>NZ_QJRG01000020.1 GCF_004025535.1 Pseudomonas alkylphenolica | reverse complement strand
CTTTTGCCCTCAAGTAGCCTCCCTTCTAGACCCCCCAGGGCAGTTTGGCCCCTCTGGGGGGCTCGGCCCGGACGGAACAGGGTTGTTTACACTTTTTATGGCCGCAAACGCTTTATCTCGGCGAGAAAAGCTCCATGGCACACGAACCATAAAACGGGCCATAACGCAAAAAATACGAGTCCCAGAGGGGGGAAACCACTGGTGCATAAAAATATCTTCCCTTCTGCACCCTGCAGACGTGGAAACTTTTGGATCAGAACCTCCTGGAGCGCGCAGCAGGCGAATCATTTTTGACCGGGGTGCCCGGCTCGCGTGTCCGAAAACGGAGCGCTGCGCGCGGCGTGCGAGGAACCGGGACGCCCCGCTGAACCTGGAGGTCGGCGTAGGTGGTGGCACACGACTCAAACCCCTTTTGCCCTCAAGTAGCCTCCCTTCTAGACCCCCCAGGGCAGTTTGGCCCCTCTGGG
>NZ_QJRG01000019.1 GCF_004025535.1 Pseudomonas alkylphenolica | reverse complement strand
TCTTCACCGCCACCCTCAGCCACGCCTCCCAAGGCGTGACCACGATCACCACCGACAAGGGTGTGATCACCATCGCTGACGGTGAAACCACCGGCACCCTGAAGATCGATGCTGCCAACGGCGAAGACGTCTACAAAGACGGTTCCGAACTGGTTGCCACTATCACCGGCGTAGACGGCCCGGGCTTTGAAAAGCTGGAAGTCAAAGACGGCAGTGGCTCCGCTACCGCGAAGGTCGTGGACACCGAAACTGCCTCGACCGTAAGCCTGTCCGGCTCGGTACAAAACGAAGGCTCGACGGCGCAGTACGTCTTCACTGCCACCCTCAGCCACGCCTCCCAAGGCGTGACGACGATCACCACCGACAAGGGTGTGATCACCATTGCCGACGGTGAAACCACCGGCACCCTGAAGATCGATGCTGCCAACGGCGAAGACGTCTACAAAGACGGTTCCGAACTGGTTGCCACTATCACCGGCGTAGACGGCCCTGGCTTTGAAAAGCTGGAAATCAAAGACGGCAGTGGCTCCGCTACCGCGAAGGTCGTGGACACCGAAACTGCCTCGACCGTAAGCCTGTCCGGCTCGGTACAGAACGAAGGTTCGACGGCGCAATACGTCTTCACCGCCACCCTCAGCCACGCCTCCCAAGGCGTGACCACGATCACCACCGACAAGGGTGTGATCACCATCGCTGACGGTGAAACCACCGGCACCCTGAAGATCGATGCTGC
>NZ_QJRG01000018.1 GCF_004025535.1 Pseudomonas alkylphenolica | reverse complement strand
TTACGTCGTCGAGCGCTTCGGCGACGATGTACTTGCGCTCGTTACTGAGGCCCTGGGCATCGACGGCGGCCAACCACGGCAGGTTCATTTCAATGGCGTCGTTACGCCAGGCATTGAGCTCCTGAACGATGCCGATCGGGTCATCGAGTACCAGGGCGACACCGCCGCCCCCCATCAGGCTGTTCAGGGCGTTCTGGTAAATCGAGCCCATGGACCTCGGCGCGTCACCCGGTACAAGGGCGTTGCGGAACGGGGGAAATGCCTGTTTCTCCAGCAGGTGCCTGGCGGCGGGGTTGTCAGCGGCGAGGAACTCGGCGACGGTGCCGGCGACGCTCGAGGGGGTGATGGCATCGTCGAACAGGCCACAGCTATTGACGAGGATGCGCAGGTCGAATTTTTGCAGGCGGTTACGGTAAACAGGGTTGTCCCGATAGCGGTCAACCATTTCAGGACTGAGCGGGTCCGGGGTGAACAGCAACCGGGCTTCGTCTACGTCTTCCGGGTCACCGACCTGCACGGTCCAGCCACCGAGTGCGGCGATGCCCGGTATCGGTACGCCGGGGTCATAGGGCCAGACCGCTTGCAGCA
>NZ_QJRG01000017.1 GCF_004025535.1 Pseudomonas alkylphenolica | reverse complement strand
TGCTGCAAGCGGTCTGGCCCTATGACCCCGGCGTACCGATACCGGGCATCGCCGCACTCGGTGGCTGGACCGTGCAGGTCGGTGACCCGGAAGACGTAGACGAAGCCCGGTTGCTGTTCACCCCGGATCCGCTCAGCCCTGAAATGGTTGATCGCTACCGGGACAACCCTGTTTACCGTAACCGCCTGCAAAAATTCGACCTGCGCATCCTCGTCAATAGCTGCGGCCTGTTCGACGACGCCATCACCCCCTCGAGCGTCGCCGGCACCGTCGCCGAGTTCCTCGCCGCTGACAACCCCGCCGCCAGGCACCTGCTGGAGAAACAGGCATTTCCCCCGTTCCGCAACGCCCTTGCGCCGGGTGACGTGCCCAAGGCCATGGGCTCCATTTACCAGAACGCCCTGAACAGCCTGATGGGGGGCGGCGGTGTCGCCCTGGTGCTCGATGACCCGATCGGCATTGTTCAGGAGCTCAATGCCTGGCGTAACGACGCCATTGAAATGAACCTGCCGTGGTTGGCCGCCGTCGATGCCCAGGGCCTCAGTAACGAGCGCAAGTACATCGTCGCCGAAGCGCTCGACGACGTAA
>NZ_QJRG01000016.1 GCF_004025535.1 Pseudomonas alkylphenolica | reverse complement strand
GTTGCCACTATCACCGGCGTAGACGGCCCGGGCTTTGAAAAGCTGGAAATCAAAGACGGTTCGGCGACGGCTAAAGTAGTCGACACTGAAACTGCCTCGACTGTGAGCCTGACCGGTTCGGTACAGAACGAAGGTTCGACGGCGCAATACGTCTTCACTGCCACCCTCAGCCACGCCTCCCAGGGCGTGACGACGATCACCACCGACAAAGGTGTGATCACCATTGCCGACGGTGAAACCACCGGTACCCTGAAGATTGATGCTGCCAACGGTGAAGACGTCTACACCGACGGCAGCTCGTTGACCGCCACGATCACCGGTGTAAACGGTCCTGGCTTTGAAAGTCTGGGTATTAAAGCGGGCAGCGGCTCTGCCACTTCGACGGTGGTGGATACCCTAACCCCATCGACTGTGAGCCTGTCCGGCTCGCAGCAATTCGAAGGCCCATCGGCGCAATACATCTTCACCGCCACCCTCAGCCACGCCTCCAAAGGTGTGACCACAATCACCACCGATAAGGGCGTGATCACTATTGCTGATGGCGCAACCACCGGCACCCTGAAGATCGATGCTGCCAACGGCGAAGACGTCTACAAAGACGGCTCCGAACTGACTGCCACCATCACCGGCGTGAACGGCCCTGGCTTTGAAAAGCTGGAAGTCAAAGACGGCAGTGGCTCCGCCACCGCGAAGGTCGTGGACACCGAAACCGCCTCCACCGTCAGTCTGTCCGGCTCGGTACAGAACGAAGGTTCGACGGCGCAATACGTCTTCACCGCCACCCTGAGCCATGCCTCCCAAGGCGTGACCACGATCACCACCGACAAGGGCGTGATCACCATTGCTGATGGCGCAACCACCGGCACCCTGAAAATTGATGCGAGTAACGGCGAAGACGTCTACACCGACGGCAGCTCGTTGACCGCCACGATCACCGGTGTAAACGGTCCTG
>NZ_QJRG01000015.1 GCF_004025535.1 Pseudomonas alkylphenolica | reverse complement strand
CCGCCACCGTTCTGGAACTCTGCCGCGAGGTTGTCGCGTACCTTCCCGATCTGCGAGTTCACTTGCCCTGCCACCCGGTTGGGGTTGGCTGTCAGGCCTGCCGCCGCCAGGTCCTTCATCCGCAGGCGGGTTGTCGCCTTGCCGAGGCCGGCATGGACAAAGCCGAGCATTGGCGCCAACAGGCGCCGGTCCAGGGCATTGCCGGGCATCGCGGTCATCAGGTACTGGTGCAGGGACGAAAACAGTGAAAGCACCAGCTTGA
>NZ_QJRG01000014.1 GCF_004025535.1 Pseudomonas alkylphenolica | reverse complement strand
TGCCGAGGCCGGCATGGACAAAGCCGAGCATTGGCGCCAACAGGCGCCGGTCCAGGGCATTGCCGGGCATCGCGGTCATCAGGTACTGGTGCAGGGACGAAAACAGTGAAAGCACCAGCTTGAGCCGTTGCGCGTCGAACCAGCGACAGCTGCCCGCAGCAATGGCCGCCTCGACGGTGGCATCCGCCTTGGTGAACAGGTCGGCAACCTTCTCGAACCAGACGCTGGTGCTGTCGAGCACCTCGACCATGTTCTCTGCCGTCAGCGCCT
>NZ_QJRG01000013.1 GCF_004025535.1 Pseudomonas alkylphenolica | reverse complement strand
GCCTTGAGCTCCCTGAAGGGCCGTCGAAGACTACGACGTTGATAGGTTGGGTGTGTAAGCGCTGTGAGGCGTTGAGCTAACCAATACTAATTGCCCGTGAGGCTTGACCATATAACACCCAAGCAATTTGCGTCGAAATGACCAGATTGCGGTGTTGTGAAGACGAAACGAACCGAAAGTTTGCAACTCACAATCATCACATACCCGATTCGCTGGAGTGTCTA
>NZ_QJRG01000012.1 GCF_004025535.1 Pseudomonas alkylphenolica | reverse complement strand
CCGGACAGGCTCACAGTCGACGGAGTAAGGGTATCCACCACCGTCGAAGTGGCTGAGCCGCTGCCCGCCTTAATACCCAGGCTTTCAAAGCCAGGACCGTTCACACCGGTGATCGTGGCGGTCAACGAGCTGCCGTCAACGTAGACGTCCTCACCGTTGCCCGCAGCAATTTCCAGGGTGCCAGTGGTCTGGCCGTCAGCAATGGTGATCACGCCCTTATCGGTGGTGAT
>NZ_QJRG01000001.1 GCF_004025535.1 Pseudomonas alkylphenolica | reverse complement strand
GTTGCCACTATCACCGGCGTAGACGGCCCGGGCTTTGAAAAGCTGGAAATCAAAGACGGTTCGGCGACGGCTAAAGTAGTCGACACTGAAACTGCCTCGACTGTGAGCCTGACCGGTTCGGTACAGAGCGAAGGCTCGACGGCGCAATATGTCTTCACCGCCACCCTCAGCCACGCCTCCCAGGGCGTGACGACGATCACCACCGACAAGGGTGTGATCACCATCGCTGACGGTGAAACCACCGGCACCCTGAAGATCGATGCGGCCAATGGCGAAGACGTCTACAAAGACGGTTCCGAGCTGGTTGCCACTATCACCGGCGTGAACGGCCCTGGCTTTGAGAAACTCGAAGTCAAAGACGGTTCGGCGACGGCTAAAGTAGTCGACACTGAAACCGCCTCGACTGTCAGCCTGTCCGGCTCGGTACAAAACGAAGGCCCATCGGCGCAATA
>NZ_QJRG01000011.1 GCF_004025535.1 Pseudomonas alkylphenolica | reverse complement strand
CAGGACCGTTTACACCGGTGATCGTGGCGGTCAACGAGCTGCCGTCGGTGTAGACGTCTTCGCCGTTACTCGCATCAATTTTCAGGGTGCCGGTGGTTGCGCCATCAGCAATGGTGATCACGCCCTTATCGGTGGTGATTGTGGTCACACCTTTGGACGCATGGCTCAGGGTAGCGGTGAAGACGTACTGCGCCGACGGGCCTTCGTTTTGCACCGAACCGGACAGGCTCACAGTCGACGGAGTAAGGGTATCCACCACCGTCGAAGTGGCTGAGCCGCTGCCCGCCTTAATACCCAGGCTTTCAAAGCCAGGACCGTTCACACCGGTGATCGTGGCGGTCAACG
>NZ_QJRG01000010.1 GCF_004025535.1 Pseudomonas alkylphenolica | reverse complement strand
CCGACAAGGGTGTGATCACCATCGCTGACGGTGAAACCACCGGCACCCTGAAGATCGATGCTGCCAACGGCGAAGATGTCTACAAAGACGGCTCCGAACTGGTTGCCACTATCACCGGCGTAGACGGTCCGGGCTTTGAAAAGCTGGAAGTCAAAGACGGCAGTGGCTCCGCCACCGCGAAGGTCGTGGACACCGAAACTGCCTCGACTGTCAGCCTGTCCGGTTCGGTACAGAACGAAGGCTCGACGGCACAATACGTCTTCACTGCCACCCTCAGCCACGCCTCCCAAGGCGTGACCACAATCACCACCGACAAGGGTGTGATCACGATCGCTGACGGTGAAACCACCGGCACCCTGAAGATCGATGCTGCCAACGGCGAAGATGTCTACAAAGACGGCTCCGAGCTGGTTGCCACTATCACCGGCGTAGACGGCCCGGGCTTTGAAAAGCTGGAAATCAAAGACGGTTCGGCGACGGCTAAAGTAGTCGACACTGAAACTGCCTCGACTGTGAGCCTGACCGGTTCGGTAC
>NZ_QJRG01000009.1 GCF_004025535.1 Pseudomonas alkylphenolica | reverse complement strand
TCGCCTGGCTGGACAGCGAACTGCTCGAGCGCGCGCTCGACCTCTACGACCGCAAGCAGCCGGTGTGGGGCCAGGCCTTCGCGGCGCAGATCGCCCAGTGCGTGCTGGGCATGAATGGCTGCCCCCAGGGCGCGGCAAGGTTGGCCGCCTGGTGGGCGGATACCAGTATCGCCAAACAGAACCTGGTGGGTCGCGCCCTGACCCGCAACCAGGCCGACATCGAAGCAGAAACCCGCATCGCTTTCGCCAAGGCCC
>NZ_QJRG01000008.1 GCF_004025535.1 Pseudomonas alkylphenolica | reverse complement strand
AAGTCGCCCATGGCGACGGCCTGCAGGGCTCGAGCTTCAACTACGGTTTCGGCAAGCACACCGACCTTGAGTACATCGAGGCCGTGGCCGACGTCATCGAGCACGCGCAGATCGCCACCTTGCTGCTTCCCGGCATCGGCTCGGTGCATGACCTCAAGGCTGCCTACAACGCCGGCGCGCGGGTAGTGCGCGTGGCCACGCACTGCACCGAAGCCGACGTGTCGAAGCAGCACATCGAGTACGCCCGCGAGCTGGGCATGGACACCGTCGGCTTTTTGATGATGAGCC
>NZ_QJRG01000007.1 GCF_004025535.1 Pseudomonas alkylphenolica | reverse complement strand
TGAGGCTTGACCATATAACACCCAAGCAATTTGCGTCGAAATGACCAGATTGCGGTGTTGTGAAGACGAAACGAACCGAAAGTTTGCAACTCACAATCATCACATACCCGATTCGCTGGAGTGTCTATACAAGACCTTCTGGCAACAGAATTTCTTGACGACCATAGAGCATTGGAACCACCTGATCCCATCCCGAACTCAGCAGTGAAACGATGCATCGCCGATGGTAGTGTGGGGTTTCCCCATGTGAGAGTA
>NZ_QJRG01000006.1 GCF_004025535.1 Pseudomonas alkylphenolica | reverse complement strand
TGTTCTCTGCCGTCAGCGCCTGCGCAGCCTGGGCCTTGGCGAAAGCGATGCGGGTTTCTGCTTCGATGTCGGCCTGGTTGCGGGTCAGGGCGCGACCCACCAGGTTCTGTTTGGCGATACTGGTATCGGCCCACCAGGCGGCCAACCTTGCCGCGCCTTGGGGGCAGCCATTCATGCCCAGCACGCACTGGGCGATCTGCGCCGCGAAGGCCTGGCCCCACACCGGCTGCTTGCGGTCGTAGAGGTCGAGCGCGCGCTCGAGCAGTTCGCTGTCCAGCCAGGCGA
>NZ_QJRG01000005.1 GCF_004025535.1 Pseudomonas alkylphenolica | reverse complement strand
AGGCGGTTTCAGTGTCGACTACTTTAGCCGTCGCCGAACCGTCTTTGACTTCGAGTTTCTCAAAGCCAGGGCCGTCTACGCCGGTGATAGTGGCAACCAGTTCGGAGCCGTCTTTGTAGACATCTTCACCGTTGGCAGCATCGATCTTCAGGGTGCCGGTGGTTTCACCGTCAGCGATGGTGATCATACCCTTGTCGGTGGTGATCGTGGTCACGCCCTGGGAGGCATGGCTGAGGGTGGCAGTGAAGACGTATTGCGCCGTCGAGCCTTCGTTTTGTATCGAACCGGACAGGCTGACAGTCGAGGCAGTTTCGGTGTCCACGACCTTCGCGGTGGCGGAGCCACTGCCGTCTTTGATTTCCAGCTTTTCAAAGCCAGGGCCGTTCACGCCGGTGATAGTGGCGACCAGCTCGGAGCCGTCTTTGTAGACATCTTCGCCGTTGGCAGCATCAATCTTCAGGGTGCCGGTGGTTTCACCGTCGGCAATAGTGATCACACCTTTGTCGGTGGTGATCGTCGTCACGCCCTGGGAGGCGTGGCTGAGGGTGGCGGTGAAGACGTATTGCGCCGTCGAGCCTTCGCTCTGTACCGAACCGGTCAGGCTCACAGTAGTTGTATCGACGGTGTCTTTTACGTCAGCAGTGGCAGAAGCGCCGGTCAGGTTGGTGGCTTCGTAGTTGCCGCCATTCACCCCAGTGACAGTTGCAGTCAGGGTGCTGCCATCTTTGTAGACGTCTTCACCGTTGGTGTTCGGAACAACCAAAGTGCCTTTACCGCTGGCATCAACGTTCACGGTGTAAGTGGTTTCACCGACTTTAACGGTGAGGGTGCTCGTGCCTTGTGGCGGGTTGCTCAGCTGGAAGTTGAAGGTGACGTTTGCATCGCCTTCTTTAGCTGGATTAGCGGTCACCGCCACGGTGGTTGTGTCGATGGTGTCTTCAACATCGGCAGTTGCAGT
>NZ_QJRG01000004.1 GCF_004025535.1 Pseudomonas alkylphenolica | reverse complement strand
CACAACAAACCTAGCGCCCGACTACGCAAGGAATTGCCATGCCCACCGAACCGCCATCGTTTTCGTTGCGCGAGCTGGTGCGCCTAAGTGGGGAAACCAAGATCCAGGCCGACTTCTGCGCGTTGGACCGCAAAGCCCAGGAAGAAATGGACAAGCGCGCGGCGGACCACCTCGCCTGGCTGGACAGCGAACTGCTCGAGCGCGCGCTCGACCTCTACGACCGCAAGCAGCCGGTGTGGGGCCAGGCTTTCGCGGCTCAGATCGCCCAGTGCGTGCTGGGCATGAATGGCTGCCTGGTGGGCCGATACCAGTATCGCCAAACAGAACCTGGTGGGTCGCGCCCTGACCCGCAACCAGACCGACATCGAAGCAGAAACCCGCATCGCCTTCGCCAAGGCCCAGGCTGCGCAAGCGCTGACGGCAGAGAACATGGTCGAGGTGCTCGACAGCACCAGCGTCTGGTTCGAGAAGGTTGCCGACCTGTTCACCAAGGCGGATGCCACCGTCGAGGCGGCCATTGCTGCGGGCAGCTGTCGTT
>NZ_QJRG01000050.1:53588-346424 GCF_004025535.1 Pseudomonas alkylphenolica | reverse complement strand
CGGGACGAGCTGTTTGCCCAGGTGCGCAGGCAGCGTGGGGGCCAGCTGCGCGAGGATGGCCGGGTCGGTGCCGGACACCACACCGTAGCGCAACGGCAGGATGGTGATGGTGCGATGGCATTCGACGCAGGCGCTGGGGCTGGCGTTGGAGAGGGTAAGGTTGGCGGTTTCGCTGCTCATGCGCAGCAGCTCGCGTAACGATGGTCGTTGGGTGGACATGGCAATGAGTGCTCCCTGCAAGTCCAACAAGCTGGAGCCTGCGCGTGTGCAGGCCCTGTGTGTGGGGGATAGTTGCGGGGGGAAAGGCTTGATGGCGGTCCGCAAAGTCCAGCGCGAATCGTGCTGGCTGCGATTGGCGCCGCGCTATCAGGCCGTTCCTGTAGCGCTGTGCGAAACTTCCTTATCGTTGCGATAAGGGCATAGCAAAGAACTGCGTTATGAACGCACCGACACGCCGTTCTCTACTCGCCAAATCGCCGGTGGCTTGCCGAATTGTGCGATGAACCAGCGGGTGAACGAGCTGGGCATCGAGTAGCCCAGCATGTCGGCAATGCGCCCCAGCGTGTAATTGGGGTTTTCCAGGTAGCGGATCACCAGGTCACGGCGCACGCTGTTGATCAGATCGCTGAAGGTCACACCGCATTCTTCAAGGCGCCGCTGCAGGGTGCGCACGTTCATGCTCTGGGTCTGCGCTACCTGTTCAATGGTGGCGCGGCCCATCGGCAGCAACAAGTAGATGGTCTTGCGCATCTCGTTTTCCAGCGACAGGTTGCCACTCGCCTGCAAGCTATCCAGGTAACGCTGCGCCAGGCGAGCCATGGCATCGTTGGCCAGGGGGTTGGCGGTGTCGAGGTCGGCCGACGGGCAGACGATACCGTTGAACTCACTGCCGAATACCAGCTTGCAACCGAAAATGCGCCGATGAATGGCAAGGTCGGCAGGGGCGCTGTGGGTGAAGTTGGCGCTGATCGGGTGCCAGTGCGCCCCCAGCAACGCCGCGCAAAAGCGTAGCATCACGCCAATCGCAAGCTCCGTGGCCTGACGGCTGCTGCGGGAATGATCGCTGACCACTTCCTCGCGAATGATCACGGTCTTGCCCGATTCTTCGACATCAATGGCCAGCGCGTCATTGAGCAAGTGACGGTACTGCACGATTACCCGCAACGCATCGCGCAAGGTGCGCTGATGGCTGAGCAGCAGGCTGATCTCGCCAAAGTCGGACAGCTGGCGCAGTTCGGCCATGCGCAGGCCAAAGGTCTCGCAGCCACTGACCCGGGCTGACTCTTCCAGCAAAGTCACCACCGTGGTTGCCGACAGGCGTTGGTTGGGGTCTTCGAGCAGCGCCGCACTGAGCCCCACCTGGGCCAGCAGTGCATGAGGGTTGATACCCAGGTGTCGGGACACCTCAAGGTAGTTGGTCAAGCTTGCAGCACGGACAAGGGCGGCCATTTATTGTTTTCCACGCGTTCTCATTAGGCGTCCCGTTTCTGCGACGGGTAAGGATTTATAGCCTGTGTGTCGCCAAATGAAAAGCTGTTTGCAGCCGCCTAATCCGGGGCTTGGGCCGCCTGCACACACGCTTGTCATCAAATGAAAAGTCACTGACGCTCAATGTAAAGCACCCGGGGGGAGCGCTGATTACTGTGACTCTCGAAGCGTTCGCCTTACCCGGCGAGCGGTCTTTCTAGAGCATAGGTGTTGACGTGGAAAAATTGCATACCGCCGCTACTGTCCTGATCGTCCCTGGCCTGCGTGATCATGTCGCCGAGCACTGGCAGACCCTGCTTGAGGCTCGCCTTGCCAAGGTGCGCGCGGTTGCGCCGTTACAAGCCAACGGTCTTGATTGCAACGCCCGGGTCGAAGCGATCCAGCACGCCCTCGAGCAGATCGATGGCGAGGTGGTACTGGTGGCGCACAGCGCCGGTGTACTGATGGTAGCCCACTGGGCGGCGCGCTATCAGCGGCCGATCAAAGGCGCGTTGCTGGCGGCACCACCGGATCTGCAAGCCGAATGGCCGGCGGCCTACCCAAGCCCTGACACGCTGCGTGCCAATGGCTGGGCGCCGTTGCCGATCACACCGCTGCCGTTCCCGAGCATTGTTGCGGCCAGCAGCAATGACCACCTGGCCAGCCTTGAGGCTGTCACCGCCATGGCGCAAGGCTGGGGTAGCCAGCTGGTCGAGCTGGGCGCTGTCGGCCACCTGAACCCTGCTTCCGGGTACGGGCCTTGGCCCCAGGCCGAGTCCTTCATCCAAACCCTGGATTGTTAATCCTGCAGCACTGCACGGACGCTTGACCAACGCCCGCATCCGACGGGCGGCGATAACAACAATAACAATACGTGGAGTCATCGTAATGCCAAAACACCGCATTCATAGCGCTGTGGTTGCACAGCGTCGTCTGCTCGCTTGCGCCCTCGGTTTGCTCACGCTGCCAGGCGCCCAGGCGTTTGAAGTCGATACCGGAAGCGAGGACTGGTCCGTTCGCTTCGATAACACCGTGAAATACAACTACGGTGTGCGCACCGAAAGTGCCGACAAACGCATGCTGGGTACGCCGAACAACAACGACGGCGACTACAACTTCCGCAAGGCAGGCACCAACATCACCAACCGTGTCGACCTGCTTACCGAGCTGGACGTGATCTACCAGGGCAGCATGGGTTTTCGCGTCAGTACCGCCAGCTGGTATGACAAGGCCTACGAAAACACCGGTTCCAACTCCAACCCGTTCGTCAACGGCAACGGCGACACCTCCGGCATCAACCCGAGCCTCAACGGCCTGCCAGGTACCGGTACGGGACTGGGCAGCTCGCACCTGAGCAACTATGCCCAGCGTTACTACAACGGCCCATCAGGCGAAGTGCTCGATGCCTTTGTGTTTGCCCGTACTGAAATCGGCGACAGCTCCGAACTCAGCGGCAAGCTCGGCCAGCACAACCTGTTCTGGGGTGAAACACTGCTCAACCCGGTGCACTCGCTGAGCTACGGCCAGTCGGGCCTGGACCTGGCCAAGCTGGCAGCATCGCCCGGCACCGAGGCCAAAGAACTGTTCGTGCCGCGTAACCAGCTGTCCACTTCGTTTCTGGTCAACTCCGAGCTGACCTTCGGCGCGCAATACTTCTTTGACTGGGACGCCGCCCGGTTACCGGAAGCCGGCACCTACTACGGCAGCTCCGACGTGGTGGGCGAGGGCGCACAAAGCTTCCTGCTCGGCCATACCGGTACCCCCGGGCTGATTCCGGTGCGCGGCGCCCTGACCACCATTCGCCGTGGCGACGACCTGACGCCGGACAAGTCCGGTGACTGGGGTGTCATGGCCAAGTGGTCACCAGAATGGCTGGGCGGCACCCTGGGTTTCTACTACCGCAAGACCTCGGAAATCCTCCCACAGGCCTGGCTCGATGCCCGTGGCCTGACCGTGTCCAGCGGCCCGTTCGGCGCGCCACCGGCCAGCCGTACCGGTGCCGTGGGCAACCTCTACAACTCGCTGCAGACCCCGACCTACCAGTTTGCCTACGCCGACAACATCGATGTCTACGGCCTCAGCCTGTCCAAGGATGTCGCCGGTATCAGCGTCGGCAGCGACCTGAACATCCGCCACAACATGCCGTTGGCGAGCATTCCGGCGATTGTCAGTGCACCGGGGCAAAGTGGCCTGGGTGGCGGTTTCGGCCTGTTGCCACCGCGCTCGCCCGCCAGCGGTGTGATCTATGACGTACCCAAGGATGGCGATGGCCTGAGTGCCACCGGCCAGACCCTGCACTGGACCCTCAACGGCCTGATGACCATCGGTGACACGCCGTTGTTCGACGGTGCAACCCTGCTGGGCGAGCTGTTCTACAGCAACCTGCTCAAGCTCGATGGCCATAACGAGGCCTTGTACAAGGGCAAGAGCAGCTACCGCGGCATCGACAAACCGACCCGTGACAACTGGGGTATCGCCGTCAACTTCACGCCGACCTGGTACCAGGTCATGCCGGGTGTCGACATGAGCATGCCCTTGTCGATCAACGTCGGTCTCGATGGTGTATCGCCAGTGCAAGGCGGTGGTGCCGAGGACACCGGCAACTATGCCGTGGGCGTCAGCGCCGCGGTTTACAACCAGTATTTCGTCGACCTCAAGTACGTCGACAGCTTCGGCAAAACCCAGTCGTGCAACAACGGCCAGACCGATGGCGCGGCTCCTAATGCCCTGGATGGTGAGCAGGACTACACCTGCTACGGCGGCGGCTACTCCTCCTTCTCTGGTGGCGGCGCCACCACCGAGGACCGTGGTGCGCTTTATCTGACCCTTAAAACCACTTTTTAAGTCACTGCATTTCAGTCTTCAAGTCACTGCATTTCAGTCATCACGCTGGAGAACATCATGAACTACATGCGTACTCTGTTGGCCACGTGCCTGTCGCTGGCCGCCTTCAATGCCGCCCACGCTGCCGTATCCGCTGACCAGGCTGCCCGCCTGGGCAACAACCTGACCCAGATCGGCGCCGAAAAAGCGGCCAATGCCGACGGCTCGATTCCTGCCTACCAGGGTGGCCTGGTCACGCCGCCTGCCGGCTTCAAGAGCGGCGACAGCATGCGTCCGGACCCGTTTGCCGGTGAAAAGCCGCTGATGGTCATCGACGGCAAGAACGCTGATCAATACAAAGGTCAGCTGACCGCTACCACGCTTGAGCTGCTCAAGCGCTTCCCGACCTTCAAGGTCGACGTCTACCCGACCCACCGTACCGTGGCGCTGCCGCAACCGGTGCTCGACAACACGGTGAAGAACGCCGTCGGTGCGCGCAGCCAGGAAGGTGGCTCCGCGGTTGAAAACGTGCTGCCGGGTATTCCGTTCCCGATCCCGCAGACCGGTGCCGAGGCCATGTGGAACTTCCTGCTGCGCTACCAGGGCGTGAGCATGGCCGCCAAGTACGACTCCTGGAACGTCGACGCCGCCGGTGTACCGACCCTGTCCACCACCGGCCAGGCGAACATCAGCTACCCGATCTACGAGGACATGAACAAGCCGATCGGCTCCAAAGACACCTACTACCAGATGAAACTGGTGTACACCGCACCAGCCCGCCGCGCCGGTGAAGCGATGATGCTGCGCGATGCCGCCAACCCGCTGGTACAGCCCCGCAGTGCCTGGCAATACCTGCCTGGCCAGCGCCGGGTGAAACTGGCGCCGAACCTGGCCTACGACACCCCCAACCCGGGTACGTCGGGCTCGGGCACCTACGATGACGTGTTCGTCTTCAACGGCGCACTGGACCGCTACGACTGGACCCTGGTCGGCAAGCAGGAAATGTTTGTGCCGTACAACACCTACAAACTGACCTACAACACCGATATCAAGCAGTTGATCACCCCGAACCACCTGGCGCCGGACTTCGTGCGCTGGGAGAAACACCGGGTATGGGTAGTGGAAGGCAAGCTGAAGGACGGTGCGCGTCACATCTATCACAAGCGTCGCTTCTACCTCGACGAAGACAGCTGGATCGCTCTGGCATCGGACCAGTATGACGCCCGTGGCCAGCTGTACCGTGGCTCGTTCGCCTTCCTCAGCCAGAGCTACGACAAACGCACCCCGGACTCTACGCCGTTCATGATCTACGACCTGATTGGCGGCACCTACAACCTCAACGGTGTGGTCGGCGCTTACGGCGGTATCCGTTACATCGACCCGCTGTCGAAAACCCAGTGGTCGCCGGAGTCGCTGGCCGGCGCCGGTATTCGCTGAGTCGACGGCAACGTAGATGAAGTCCGGCCTCGCTTGCGACGCCGGACGCTTTGTAGAGCAGCCTGCTGCGTGCAGCGGCGATCTGGAGGACCGGGTATGTATTTTGTCAAACGATGCACTGCGTTGATGCTGACGTGGGCAGCCCTTCAAGGTACGGCCCAGGCCGCGCCTTACACGGATGTACTGGATCTGCCGGCTTCGCCCAGTGCCTTGGCATCGGCAAGCCCGCTGCGTGATGTGACCAGCGCCGGTGCCCGCATGGTGGCGGTCGGCCCTCGTGGCCACATTCTGTATTCCGACGACCACGGCAGCCATTGGCAGCAAGCCAGTGTGCCGGCCAGTGCCGATCTCAATGCCGTGAGTTTCCCCAGTGCCCAACAGGGTTGGGCAGTGGGGAACGACGGCGTCATCGTGCACAGCCAGGACGGTGGCAAAACCTGGCAGAAGCAACTGGACGGCCGAGTGTTGGGCGAGCAAGTGCTGGCCTACTACCGCGCCCAGGCCCAGGCGGCCCCCAACGACGAGCGCCTGGCACAGTTGATCGGCGAAGGTGAACGCCTGGTAGCAGAGGGCGCCGACAAGCCCTTGCTGGACGTGTGGTTCGCCGATGAACAAAACGGCTTTGCCGTTGGTGTGTTCAACCTGTTGCTGCACACCCGTGATGGCGGCCAGCACTGGACGCCATGGCTGGAGCGCACCGACAACCCGCAAGCCCTGCACCTGACCAGCCTGGCCAGTATCGACGGGGCGCTGTACATCACCGGCGAACAAGGGCTGCTGCTCAAACTGGCTGCAGATGGCGAGCATTTCACCCGCCTGACCACCCCGTATGCCGGAACCCTCTTTGGCGCCGTCGGCAAACCGGGCGTGTTGCTGGCTTATGGCCTGCGCGGTCATGTGGTGCGTAGCACCGATGGCGGTGAAAACTGGCAGATGGTCGAAACCGGCCTTGCCAACAGCATCACCGCCGCCAACCTCGACAGTACAGGCAACCTCTGGCTGATGAGCCAGGCCGGGCATGTGCTGGTCAGCCACGACGATGGCGCCAGTTTTGTCCAGGTGAGTCAAATCACCCGTACCCCGATCACCGGGGCGGCCTTCGATGCCGCAACCGATCTGGTGCTGGTGGGTGAGCGCGGCGTACGCACGCTCGCCGTTGAGTAACCGCCGTCCACATAACAAGAGATAACCCTGATGGCCAATATCCAACAAGACACGTTGCCGGTAATTCGCACCCTCGGTGAATTCGACGCGCGCTCAGGCAACGGGCTGGAACGCCTGGTGTTCAACCATCGACTGCCGTTCATGGTGCTGATGCTGCTGGCTACCCTGGTGCTGGGCTTTATGGCCGTGACGCGTCTGGAGCTGCGGCCCAGCTTCGAAAAAATGATCCCCCAGAGCCATCCCTACATCCAGAACTACCTGGACAATCGCCAGTCGCTGCGTGGCCTGGGCAACTCGTTGCGGGTAGTGGTAGAGAACACCCAGGGCGATATCTTCGACCCCGCGTACCTGCAAACCCTGCGTCACATCAACGACGAACTGTTCCTTAGCCAGGGCGTGGACCGTGCCTGGATGAAATCACTCTGGAGCCCGGCAGTGCGCTGGACCGAAGTGACCGAGGAAGGCTTTCAGGGCGGCCCGGTCATGCCTGACAGCTATCAGGGCACGTCGGCCGATATCGAGCAACTGCGCCAGAACATCGAGCGGGCGAACATCGTCGGTAGCCTGGTGGCTCGCGATTTCAAATCGAGCATGTTGATCGTACCGCTGCTCGACCATGACTCCGCTACCGGCCGCGGCATCGACTACCACGCTTTTTCGCAAAAGCTTGAGCAACTGCGCAGCCAGTATGAAGCGCAGGGCCACTACAAGATTCACGTGATCGGCTTCGCCAAACTGATGGGCGACCTGATCGACGGGCTGATCCAGGTAATGCTGTTCTTCGCCCTGGCGGTGGTGACCACCCTGGTGATCATCTACCTCTACACCCGCTGCGTACGCAGTACCTTGCTGGTGGTGTTCTGTTCGCTGACGGCGGTGATCTGGCAACTGGGGATCGTCGCATGGCTGGGTTATGCCATCGATCCGTATTCGATCCTGGTGCCGTTCCTGATCTTTGCCATCGGCGTGTCGCATGCCGCGCAGAAAATGAACGGCATCATGCAGGACATCGGCCGCGGCACCCATCGTCAGGTGGCCGCACGCTATACCTTCCGCCGTTTGTTCATCGCCGGTGTGACCGCGCTGCTGGCCGATGCGGTGGGCTTTGCCGTGCTGATGCTGATCGACATCCCGGTGATCAAGGACCTGGCGATTGCCGCCAGTATCGGCGTTGCGGTGCTGATCTTCACTTCGCTGTTGCTGATGCCGGTGGCCTTGTCGTATGTCGGTGTGGGCCGCAAGGCCGCCGAACGTGCCCTGCGCATCGACTCGCGGGCTGCCGAGCACCGCGGCTTTGGCAAACTGTGGGACCTGCTCGATCGCTTTACCACGCGCAAATGGGCTACGGCGGCATTGCTGGTGGCCGGGGTTCTCGGGGCAGGGGGCTTTGCCCTGAGTATGCAGCTGAAAATTGGCGACCTCGACAGCGGCGCACCGGAACTGCACGCCGACTCGCGCTACAACCGTGACAACGCTTACATCACCGGCCATTACGCGCTCTCCAGCGACACCTTTGCAGTAATGATCAAGACCGCGCCTGAAGGCTGCCTGCGTTACCAGACACTGGTGCTCGCCGACCGCCTGGCCTGGGAGCTCCAGCAGTATCCCGGCGTACAGACCACGCTGTCGCTGACCAACGCGGTACGCCAGATCACTGCCGGTACCTATGAGGGCAACCCCAAGCTCAACAGCATCCAGCGCAACCAGGACGTGCTCAACTACGCCGCACAGCAGGCGTCGGTGAACGCGCCGGAGCTGTTCAACAACGACTGCTCGCTGATGCCGGTCATCGCCTACCTCAAGGACCACAAGGCGGACACCCTCGACCAGGTGGTTGCCATTGTCGAGCGCTTCGCCCAGGCCAATAACAGCGATGCGGTGCAGTTCCAGCTGGCCGCCGGCAGCGCCGGTATTGAAGCGGCGACCAACATCGTGGTCCGTGACGCCAATCGCACCATGCTGTTGCTGGTGTACCTGGCGGTGACACTGTTCTGCCTGATCACCTTCCGCAGCTGGCGCGCCACGCTGGTGGCGGTATTGCCACTGATCCTTACCTCGGTGCTGTGTGAGGCGCTGATGGTGATGATGGGGATCGGCGTGAAGGTCGCTACCTTGCCGGTGATCGCCCTGGGCGTTGGTATCGGTGTGGATTACGCGCTGTACCTGCTCAGCGTGCAATTGCACTACCAGCGCAAGGGCATGCCGTTGGCCGAAGCCTATGAAAACGCAGTGGCGTTCACCGGCCGGGTTGTTGGCCTGGTGGGTATCACCCTGGCGGCCGGCGTTGTCGGCTGGGCCTGGTCACCGATCAAGTTCCAGGCCGACATGGGCATCCTGCTGACCTTCATGTTCCTGTGGAACATGCTCGGCGCATTGATCCTGATTCCGGCGCTGTCGCACTTCCTGTTGCCCGACCACAAGGTTCGGGTCAAGGCCGGCGCTGCAGCGTCTACCCCCGTCACCGACGCGGGTGCTCAACACTCCCCTCAACAAGCCGAGTCTTTGCATCATGTCTGATTACCTTCCGCCGCTGCGTGACATGGAGTTCCTGTTCAACGAAGTGTTTGATCTCCCGTCCCAGTGGGCGCGCATGCCGGCGCTGGCCGAGCATGTCGATGCCGACACCGCCCGGGCGGTGCTCGAACAGGCCGGCAAGGTCATCGCGCAAACCATCGCACCGCTCAACCGCAGTGGCGATGAGCAAGGCTGCCGTTGGGAGGCGGGCAAGGTGATCACCCCGGACGGCTTCATTCAGGCTTACCGCACCTACGCCGATGATGGCTGGGTAGGGGTGAGCGGCGATTGCGACTTCGGCGGCATGGGCATGCCCAAGGTGATCGGCGCGCAGGTCGAGGAAATGCTCAACGCCGGCAACCTGTCGTTTGCCTTGTATTCGATGCTGACCGCAGGCGCTGCATTGTCGGTGCTCAACCATGCCAGCGATGCGCTCAAGGCCACTTACTTGCCAGCGATGTACGAAGGGCGCTGGACCGGTTCCATGTGCCTGACCGAGCCGCATGCCGGTACCGACCTGGGGCTGATTCGCACCCGCGCCGAAGCGCAGGCCGATGGCAGCTACCGTGTCACCGGCACGAAAATTTTCATCACCGGTGGCGAACAGGACCTCAGCGAAAACATCATTCACCTGGTGCTCGCCAAGCTGCCGGACGCGCCGTCGGGCGCCAAGGGCATCTCGCTGTTCCTGGTGCCGAAGGTGCTGGTCAATGCCGACGGTTCGCTGGGTAACGACAATGCCGTCAGCTGCGGCTCCATCGAACACAAGATGGGGATCAAGGCCTCGGCCACCTGCGTGATGAACTTCGATGGCGCGACCGGGTACCTGGTTGGCGAGCTGAACAAGGGCCTCAACGCCATGTTCACCATGATGAACTACGAGCGCCTGGGCGTGGGTATTCAAGGGCTGGCGCTGGGTGAGCGTTCCTATCAGAACGCCATCGAGTATGCCCGTGAACGCCTGCAGAGCCGTGCACCGAGCGGCCCGGTGGCAACGGCACAGGCGGCCGACCCGATCATCGCCCACCCCGATGTGCGGCGCATGGTGCTGACGATGAAGGCCTTGAACGAAGGCGGGCGGGCGTTCTCCACCTACGTCGCCCTGCAACTGGACCTGGCCAAATACAGTGCGGACTCTACTGAGCGCAACCACGCCGAGGCGCAGGTCGCACTGTTGACCCCGGTCGCCAAGGCCTTCATGACCGACATGGGCCTGGAAACCACCGTTCATGGTCAACAAGTGTTCGGCGGTCACGGCTACATTCGCGAATGGGGCCAGGAGCAGTTGATTCGTGACTGCCGCATTACCCAGATCTACGAAGGCACCAACGGCATTCAGGCTCTGGACCTGGTCGGGCGCAAGCTGGTGGCTGACGGTGGTCGTACTTACACCTTGCTGTCAGCGCAGATCAAGTCCTTCGCCCATGGCCTGGATGACTCGCGTGCCGAGTTCAAGGCGCCGCTGCTGGCGGCAGTCAACAACCTGGATGAACTGACCGCCTGGGTGCTCGACCGCTCGCAGGGTAATGCCCGCGAAATCGGTGCGGCATCGGTGGAGTACCTGCATGTGTTCGGCTACACGCTCTATGCCTACCTGTGGGCGCAGATGGCTGATGTTGCACTGGAGCACGGTGAACAGAAAGGCTTCTACGCCAGCAAACTGGGGACCGCGCGCTTCTACTTTGCGCGGATGCTGCCACGCATCCAGTCGCTGACCGCCACCGTCAAAGCCGGCAGCGAGAGCTTGTTCCTGCTGGATGCCGAAGCCTTGTAAAAAGCCACGCCGATCGCCCATCGCCGGCAAGCCTTGCTCCCATAACCTGGGGGCAGGGCATACAATCGCTCATCTTCTACCCGAACCAAGGTGTTGCATGAACGAGTTTATCGCCCCGGTCGATCTACCCAAGGCCTACCGCCTGCTCAACCACGGGCCGACCGTGCTGGTATCGGCCTGCCACGCTGGCGTCGATAACGTCATGGCCGCCGCCTGGGCCTGCGCCCTGGATTTTTTGCCGCCCAAACTGACCGTAGTGCTCGACAAGGCCACCCACACACGCGGCCTGGTCGAGCAAAGCGGTCTGTTTGTCATTCAGGTACCGACCGCAGCGCAGGTCCAGTTGACCCACGATGTCGGCACCCGCAGCCTTGCCGACACCCCCGACAAGCTACAGCGCGCTGGCGTCGAGCTGATGCGTATGCCCGGGCATGCGCAGCCGTTCGTGGCCGGATGCGCCGCCTGGTTGCTGTGCCGGCTGATACCGGAACCGCATAACCAGGACACCTACGACCTGTTCATTGGCGAGGTCGTCGCAGCCTGGGCCGATACGCGGGTATTCAAGGACGGCCACTGGCATTTTGAACAGGCGGACCCTGCGCTGCGCAGTGTGCACTACATTGCCGGTGGGCATTTCTATGCCATTGGTGACGTGGTGACGGCCAAGGTCGACGACGACGCTTGAGTCCGGCGCGTGCGTCAGCCGGTAGAGGAGGGTAGGCGTGGAACAGGCGCGTACCGCTCCTCAACGCGCTGCTTCAGTAGTTGAACGTATAGCGCAGGATCAGGCGGTTTTCGTTGGCGCTATCGGCGTAAGTGGAACGGTTGGTAGAGTTGCGCCATTGTACGGCAAGCCCTTTGACCGGCCCGCCCTGGACGACGTAGGTGATGTCGGTCATGCGCTCCCATTCCTTGCCCGACTCACCGCTCGCACGAAGCCCCGCCGCCTGGGAGGTATTGACCATTGTCGGGTCAACGTCTTCACCCTTGGCGTATTTGACCCCCAGGGTCAGCCCGGGCACGCCCACGGCGGCGAAGTCGAAGTCGTAACGGGCAAACCAGACGCGCTCGTTGGCGGCGGTGAAGGTACTCACCAGCGATTCCGCGAAAATATAGGTGTCTGTGCCGTTGACGAACGCAAACGGGGTGTCCCCCCACGCCTTCTGGTAGCCGCCACCCAGGGTATGGCCCTTGAGGCTGTAGGCCAGGTAACTGGTGAGGGTACGGTTGTCGACTTCCCCCACAGCTTTGTCGCCGGTTTCGTTGGCGTCGAACACACGCACATCGGCGATAACGGCGCCGGTCGAGAGAGGCTGGTTCAGTTTCACGCCGAAAAAGTTGGTACGGTAAATATCCTCAAGTTCGGCCACGTGGTAACTCAGGCTCAGCGTCGGCAACAATTTGTAGTCGAATGCCAGGTAGTTGTAGTGATCCGCTTCTACCGGTGCATAGCCGGTGGCAGTGAGCGATTCGAAGTCGGTGGAGTTACGCTGTTTGACCGCGTTGATCCGCAGTGCCGAGAAGGTCAGCGGTGCCAGGTCGTTGGAGACCAGCAGGCCGCCACGGAACACTTGCGGCAGCAGGCGGCTGTTGTTGCTGGCAAGCAGCGGCATGACCGGGTTGAGACCGCCGATACGCAGCTCGCTTTTGCCCAGGCGCGCCTTGGCGGTCACCGTCATCTTGCTGTAGGCATCCTCGACATTGCGCTCACGATCATAGGCCAGCAGGCCTGAGCCGGTGCGATCAGGGCTGGAGTCGAGCTTGACCCCCAGCAGGCCGAGCGCGTCGACTCCAAAGCCGACCGTGCCTTCGGTAAAGCCCGACTGCAGGTTGAGAATGAAGCCCTGCCCCCATTCGTCGCGCTTGTTCTGGCGGGCGTCGTCGTTGCGAAAATCGCGGTTGTAGTAGAAGTTGCGCAGCTCAAGGCTTGCCTTCGAGTCCTTGACAAAGTCCGCCATCACCACCGGGGCTTGAGCGGCAATGGCCGTGGCGAGCAGCAGCTTCACTGGGTGTTTCGACATTGCAGGCACCTTTTATTTTTGTTGTTGTGTTCAGGGGTGGAAGGTTGCGAACGCACTGACCGGCTCCCGACCGGTTACCAAGGTATTTTCGATACAGGCAGGGTCGGCGTAGCCAAGGCTCATGCCACACACCAGCATCTGCTCGGGCGCAATTCCCAGTTGCGCCGAGATCAGGCTGTGGTACTTGAGGAATGAAGCCTGCGGGCAGGTGTGCAGGCCCCGGCCACGCGCGGCGACCATCAGGCTTTGCAGGAACATGCCGTAGTCGAGCAGGCTGCCTTCACCCAGGCTGCGGTCGATGGTGAACAGAAGGCCCACCGGAGCGTCGAAAAAGCGGTAGTTGCGTGCGTGCTGGGCATGCATGCGCAGCTTGTCACCCTTGTCGATGTCAAGCAGGCCGTACAGCGCCCAGCCGACGGCCCGTCGGCGGTCGAGGTAGGGCGCTTTCCATTCGTACGGGTAGTAGGCGTAAGGGTCGTCGTGCTGTGCAGCGGCCTCGGGATCGCTGTCGATCCGGGCGATGGCACGCGACAGGCGTGCCTTTGCCTCGCCCGTAAGCACATGCACATGCCAGGGCTGCATGTTCACGCCGGTGGCGCTGAAGCGGGCGACATCGAGAATAGCCTCGATATCCGCCTGCGCCACCGGTGTGGGAAGAAATGCCCTGATACTGCGTCGCGTGGCGATAGCCCAGTCAACTGCCTGGTTCACAAGCGGTGCAGTGGCTGGCGGTGGCGCTAATCGGTTCATGTTCGTTCCTGCAGTCTGGCGTAATGGCAAAGGTTTAGCGTGACAGCGCGAGGGCCTTTTTCTCCTGGGTCGATTGCGCCCGCGACTGGTTGATCAGGGTGACCGCCACGGCACCGATCAGGCCTGCCAGGCTGATGGCCATGAAGTTCTGTTGCAGCGGCAGGCTCAACGACACCAGCCAGCCGATCAGTACCGGTGCCACGATGGCGCCGATGCGACCCACGCCGGAAGCAAAGCCGACACCGGTGGAGCGGATTTCGGACGGGTAGAAGTCGCCGGCATAGGCATAGGCCAGCAACTGTGTGCCCAGGGTCGACGCGCCCACCAGGAACACCACCGCGAACAGCGCCGTGGTATCGCGGGTGTACCCCAGCAGGGTAAGGGCGATGGCACCTGTGATGTAGAAGCACACCAGCACATGCTTGATGTTCAGCTTGTCACTCAGCCAGCCGCCAAACATTGCACCGGCAATCGAGCCCAGGTTGAACACGATGACGAAGTTTAGCGCCGAGCCGAGGCTGAATCCGGCCATGGCCATGAGCTTGGTCAGCCAGGAGTTCAAGGCGTAGACCATGAACAGGCCGGTCATGAACGCGGTCCAGATCATCACTGTGCTGAAGCCGCGGCCTTGCTTGAACAGGTCGCGAACCGGAGTTTCCCGGGCAGGCTGCACCGCCACATTGCCGGTTACCACCACCGCGTCGTCAACGGCACGGCCTGGCTCCAGCTTGCGCACGATCTCGCGCAATTCATCCTGGCGGCCGGTCCGCAGCAGATAGCCAATGGATTGCGGCATGCTCCTGAGGATGAACGGGATCAGCAGCACAGGCAGCCCGGCGACGTAGAACACCCATTGCCAGCCGTAGCTTTCGATCAGTTGCTTGGCGGTCAGGGCGACGAGAATGCCGCCCACCGAGTAGCCGGCGAACACCAGGGTGATCAGGCGGGTGCGCAATTTCAGCGGCGAGTACTCGCCCATCTGTGCGGTACATACCGGCAGTACACCACCGATACCCAGGCCGGCGACGAAGCGGGCGATGCTGAAGCTGACCGGGTCGTCGGTAAGGCCTGCCACGGCGGTGAAAATACTGAACAGTGCCACGCAGATGGCAATCATCCGTGGGCGGCCGATACGGTCGGCCAGCGTGCCGAGGAAAATCGCGCCGAGCATGGTGCCCAGCAGTGCCGAGCCCGCCATGATGCCGGCGCTGGTCGGGTCGACGTTCATGTCCTGCATGATCGCTGGCAGCGCCGCGCCCACCACGGCGAGGTCATAGCCGTCGATGATCAGGATGAGTACGCACCAGAAGAGGATGCGCCCATGGAAGCCATTGAACTTTGAATCGCCCGCTAATGCGTAGACGTTCACCGATTGCATAGCGTGTCTCCTTCGCTGTTGTTTTTGTTTGTGAAGTGCACAGTCGATATGTCAGTAAGCTGGAGCGAATCCTAGGGCCGATCGTGGGTGCGGCACATGCCCGCGGGCGTCGATGTGTGTGACCGATCTGGGCACATTGGCCAGGGCAGGGGCAACGGGGAGAGCAGGGCAGGGATCAGCCTGCCCATTGAATCAGAGCAGGAACTGTCGATCCGGGGGCTGTGCGCCTGGATTCGAGCGGCGATAGGCGCCCGGGCTTACCCCGGTCCATTTCTTGAAGGCGCGGTGAAACGCGCTGGTTTCCTGAAAGCCCGCCTGGGCGGCGACTTCGCAGACGGTCAAGTCCGACTGCCCAAGGAAATTGATGGCCATATCGCGTCTGAGGTTGTCTTTAAGGCCCTGGTAACTGATGCCTTCAGCCTGCAAACGGCGCTGCAGGGTGGAGCTGGACATGCGCATCTGATTGGCCACTTCATCCAGCGCCGGCCAGAGCTCCGGCGGATGGTTGCGTAGCCGTTGACGGATCTGGGCACTTAAACTGGCATCGTTGCGGTATTTGACCAGCAGGCTTGCGGGCGAGTCCTTGAGGAAGGCGGCGAGGGTTTCCGGAGTCTGGACCACTTTCAGTTTCAAAAAGCATGCGTCAAAGCACACCCGGGACACGGGGGCGGCAAACTCGATGTGTTCACAAAAACGCATGCGGTAGTCGCTGTCGTCCTCCGGCCGTGGTGAACGGAAACTCAGTATCTGCAACGGTATTCTGCGGTTCCCTAGCCAACACAGCAGCCCGTGCACCAGGATCAGCCAGGTGCCATAACTGAACAATCTGCGCTCGACACCATGGTCGTGGATGACAATCGACGCCAGGTCGCCCTCCACCTGCAACTCACCGTACAGGTCATCGAGCCCCAGGCGCAGGAACGCGAGAATCCGGCGCAGGGCTTGCTCCAGCGTTTCGCAGCCGATGGTGGCGTGGCACATCAGGCGAAAGCTGCCGCGACGCAGAGGATGGGTGTCGATGGCGAAGAACTCATCGTCGAGCAGGTCCGACAGCGCCACCCACAACCGCGAGAAGGCGCTGGCACACACACGGGCATTAGCCGAGCCGAGCAACTCCGGATCGATACGTGCCTGCTGCAGCGGCAGGGATATGTCCAGGCCGCGCTGGGTTGCGCCATAAAGCGCTTCGCGCACCAGGCTGATGGAGGTAGTTCCTTTATAGGCCGCAAGCATCTGGTCGTCTCCATCCGGTGGTAGAACCCGGAGCGGAAATTAACAGATGGTCACAACGCGTGGAGCGTGCATTTTTGCATATGAAAACGGCGTTTTCGGGGCAGGTCATGGATTGGCCTCATTACGCTAGGCATCGCGGGGCAAACAATCGCCTACCGCGGCACTTGCTCCGTGTGAACGCGATACGCTCAACCCCAGCACCCCCCCGACCACCAGCGCAGCCGCCATGAAGTACATCGCTGCCTGGGTGTTTCCGGTAAGCTGCGTCAACCAGCCCATGGCAATCGTGCTGAAAAACCCGGCCACGTTGCCCAGCGAGTTGATCAATGCAATTCCCGCTGCTGCCGCTGCACCGCCAACCATTGCCGTGGGCATCCCCCAGAACACCGGTAAGCTGCTGATCATCGCCGCCGTACCGATGGTGAGGCCGATCATCGAGAGCACCAGGCTGTTGCCGAACAATGTTCCGAACACCACCCCGGCACCGCCGATAAAAGCGCAGATCGCCAGGTGCCAGCGGTACTCGCGAAGCCGGTCCGAGCTGCGGCCAACCAGCACCATGCTGACTACGGCGACCGAGTAGGGGATCGCCATCAGCACACCAATGACCCAAGGCTCGGCGACGCCGCTGTTGCGGATGATGGTCGGCATCCAGAAGCTGATGACGTACTGCCCCAGCACCAGGCAAAAATACACCGCACCCAGCAGCCAGATTTTCGGGTTCAACAAGCCGTCGCGCACCGAATGGCCGGTCTTGGCCAAGGCTTCGCGATCCAGCGCCGCCTGCATCCCGCGCTTTTCTTCGGCGCTTAGCCAGTGAGCGTCGGCAATGCGGTCACGCAGCAGGAAAAACACCGCAGCGCCCAACGCCACCGCGGGCAAGCCTTCGATCACGAACAGCCACTGCCAGCCGGCATAACCGGCCACGCCATCGAAGTGCTGCATGATCAAACCGGAAATCAGCGAGCCGAGCATGTTCGAAATCGGCAGGCCAACGAGGAACAGTGAAATCATCACGCCCCGGCGATGATTGGGAAACCAGCTGGTGAGGTAGAAGATGATTCCGGGAAAGAACCCGGCTTCGGCGATGCCGATCAAAAACCGCAGCACGTAGAATGTCATCGGCGTTTCGATGAACATCATCGCCGCCGACAGCAAACCCCAGGTCATCATGATCCGTGCGATCCAGCGGCGGGCGCCAAACTTGTGCAGCGCGATGTTGCTGGGAATCTCGAACATCAGGTAGCCGACAAAAAACACACCGGCACCCAGCCCATACACGGCCTCGCTGAATTTCAGGTCATCGAGCATCTGCAGCTTGGCAAAGCCAACGTTCACCCGGTCAAGGTAGGCCACCAGGTAGCAGACAATCAGCAGCGGAATGATCCGCCACGCGGTTTTTCGGTAGGCGCCGTGCAGGTCAGCGTCCGGCATGCTGCCGGGGAGCGGGGGTAGGGTGGTCATCTCGTGCCTCTTTCTTGTTGTAGGGGCGAACCTTGAATGGCAGTACAACGGGTCAGAGCGCGCGGCCTCCCGGCCATTCACCGCATGCGCACATGTCCCGGACAACTTCGCGGATCAATTCGCTGATCAGCGTTTTAAGGCGGCTGGCCGGCATCGACGCGCAACTACAGATGCCCAGGGTGCGCGACACCCCGTCAGCGGCAATCCGGTGAGCGACCAGGCGGCCGTCATGGATTTCGCGGATGGCCAGGTTCAACGGCATGATGGTATGACCGATACCGGCTTCCACCGCGCTTTTAAGGATGTGGACGGAATTGACCTCCATGGCGATCTGTCCCACGCTCAGCCCGTGCTGTGCCACCGCCTGTTCAACCAGGGTGCGGGTGCTGTGGCCATGGGCCTGGCTCGGAAACACCAGCGGCCGTGCCAGCGCCAGCTCCAGCGACACGTCGCCGGCAGGTGGCGCATCCGGCGCATTGGCCCGGTGGATCAGGTAAAAGTCTTCTTCGATCAAGGTGCTGAACAGCACCTGTGCGGGCAGGTCGGCGCTGGTAAACAGGGCAAGGTCCACGCGACCATGGATCAGTTGGTCCATGACGTTGCCAGTCAGCTCTTCATTGAGGTGAAACGCTACCAGCGGATAACGCGCTGCCACCGCCCGCATCAACGGCATGGCGAGGATGGTCGCAACGCTTTGCGGCAACGCCACGATGATCGAGCCGCTGACCGCGTCCGGGCTGCTGGTGACGGCCGCGCGGGCATCGGCCAGGTGTTTGAGCATGCCCTGGGCATATTCGTAGAACACCTTGCCGGCCTCACTGGCGACCACACCATTGTGACTGCGATGAAACAGCTGCACCCCCAGTTCGTCCTCCAGTGCCGACATCTGTTTGCTCAAGGCCGACTGCGCGACATGCACCTGACGCGCGGCTTGGGACAGGCTGCCGCAATCAATCACGGCGACGAAGTATCTGATCTGGCGGATTTCCATGGGGGCTTCCTGTAGCACGGGAAGGTGAGGGGCCGGTGATGGTACCGCGTCAGCCCGCAGTGTTCCCGCGAGGAAAGATTTTCCCAGGATTCATCAATTGCTTGGGGTCCAGTGCGGCCTTGATCGCCTTCATGGTGTCCACCGCGTTTTCGCCGTGTTCAACCGTCATGCAATCCTGCTTGGTCAGACCGATGCCATGCTCACCGGTGCAGCTGCCATCCATGGCGATCGCACGTTCGGCCAACCGGTGTGCGGCCGCTTCGGCGCGCTCGACCTCGGCGTGGTCATCAGGGTCGACCAGAATCAACGCGTGGAAATTGCCATCGCCGACATGGCCGAAGATCGGTGCCAGCAAGCCGTTTTGTGCAAGGTCTGCCGCGGTGGCTTCAATGCAGTCGGCCAGCCGCGAAATCGGCACCACGGCATCGGTGGTCAGGGCACGGCAACCGGGACGCAGGGCGAGGGCGGCGAAATACCCGTCGTGACGGGCTTGCCACAGGCGGCTGCGGTCTTCCGGATGCACCGCCCATTCAAAATCCAGGCCCTGGTGTTCGTCAGCGACCATGCGGAGGGTCTCAAGCTGCTCCTGCACACCGGCTTCGGAGCCATGCAGTTCGAACAGCAACGAAGGCACCTCGCGCAGCTGCGTTTTGCTGTAGGCATTGAGCGCGCGCATGGTCAAGGCGTCGAGCAGCTCGATACGGGCGACAGGCACGCCGAGCTGGATGATCTGGATCACCGCGCGTACAGCGTGGTCGACACTCGGGAAGCGGCACACGGCGGCCGAGATGGCCTCGGGGATCGGGTGCAGCTTGACGGTCAGCTCGGCGATGGTCGCGAGTGTACCGCCGGACCCCACCAGCAAATGGGTCAGGTCGTAACCAGCAGCAGATTTGCGTGCCCGGCCACCTGTGTTGATCACACGCCCGTCGGCCAGCACGGCGGTCATGCCCAGTACGTTTTCGCGCATGGTGCCGTAGCGCACGGCGTTGGTGCCGGAGGCGCGGGTAGCGGCCATCCCGCCCAACGAGGCATCGGCGCCCGGGTCTATAGGAAAGAACAGCCCGGTTCCATGCAAGGCAGCGTTGAGCTGCTTGCGGGTTACGCCCGGTTGTACGGTGGCATCCATGTCATCGACGCGAATTTCGACAATCTGGTTCATGCCCGAAACATCAATGCTCACGCCGCCGTGAGTGGCCTGCAACCAGCCCTCAAGGGACGTGCCGCTGCCATAGGCAATCATCGGCACATCGTGGCGGTAGCAGGCGGCGCTGATGCTGACGATATCGTCGAGGCTGTTGGCGTAAGCAACGGCATCCGGTGGCATCGGATCGAGGGCGGAACTATCGCTGCCATGGTGCTCACGCACACTGGCGGAGGTGGAGAAGCGGTCATTAAGCAGCAGGCGCAGGTCGTCGCACAGGGAAAGGGGAAGGGGCATCGAGCAGTCTCCGATTATTCTTGACCGCGTAAAAATTGCGGCATTTGTAGGGAGTTATGCCACATGTTAATCAGGCTTTGGCCAACACTTGTATTGCTGATTTCAGATGGGGCCATCTCCCAAAGAGATAGACTTAGTGCAGGAGCGCCCAATGGCTGAAACGAAAGAAGAGAGGGTTTTAACACCATCCAAATGGCGAACGAATAAATAACTCAACTAAATAGACATTTAGTTGAGTTATATAAAAGGCTTATTAAACGAGCAGGGCAGGACAGTACCGTGGCACTCATCAAGGATCAACTGCTGCGTGTGGAAACTCCTTTCGCAGCGTCATATTCAACCAGTCGATAAACCACGCTACATCGTCTGAAACAGCCTGCTGGGGCGTCAGCACTTCGTAAGTTTCCAGCGCCACCGACGCCTCGCCGCATCGTACCAGTACACCCTGGGCCAGCTCATGCCTGACCAAAACATCGGTCGCCAAGGCGATGCCATGCCCATGTCGTGCAAGGTTCAAGGCAATGTCGTTGCTCATGTGCGAGGCATCCGCCTTGACCTTGAGCGCAACGTTCATTGCCGTAAACCAGCTGTTCCACCAGGTGCCGTCGTCGACATGGATCAACGCGCACGCCGGCAGATCCGTGACTGACAACGGGATGCGCTGCAAGCTCGCCCGATACGCCGGCGAGCACACGGGAAACACCTCGGGGCGGATCATGCGCGTATGTACCCCGGTGTGTTCGCCCGGCAGCCCGAAGGCGATCCCGAGGTCAGCTTGCCTGGCATCCACGGCCTTGAACGACGCGTTGGGTTCAATCGCCAGCTTGAGGTCTGGTCGCAGGTTACGCAACTGGTCGATATGGGGCGTTAACCAGCGTGAGGCGAACGCCGGTACGCAGAGGATGCGCAGCCAGCGTTCTTCCTTGCGCCGTGCCACGCGAGCGCCGGCATCGGCGAGGAGTTGCAGGGCCTGCGAAACCGACTGGTAATACTCCAGCCCCGGCGCTGTAAGCGTTACGCCACGCGGGGTGCGATTGAACAATTGCACGCCGAGCCAGTCTTCAAGGTTCTTCACATGCCGACCGATTGCCGGTTGAGTGACATGCAGGGCCTGCGAGGCCGCAACATAACTGCCCAGGCGGGCAGCCGCTTCGAAGGCGCGAATGGCATTTAGCGGCGGTAGCCGTTCAGTGGGCATCGGGTTCACAGCTGTTAGTTTTATTAATATCGGGCCGGACTTTATGTTGCTTTTCGAATTCCGGCAAGTTGATATCTTCGACATCGACCCGTGAAGTTCATTGAAATGTCGAGGAATACCGATGTTGCCCACAACAATAACAAAGCACGCGCTGCAAACTTTTTCCCTTCGTGCGCTGGCGGTTGCCGTGCTGGGAATTACCCACGCGGGTGTCAGCCTGGCGGCCGATCCCGTTACTGAATGTGGCGTTCCCGGCCTAAACGTGTGCCCGCAACCGTTCGACAAGACGCTCCCGGATCCGCACGCCATGCTGACCTGGGACCAGGACACCCGTGTGGTGGGTTTTCGCAATACCTACAGGTTGTATGAAGGCGATGTCTTCAGCGCAAAAGACGCCAAACCTTATCCATTGCCGGCCTCGAGCCACGCACTGCCAGCCATTCACTATTCAATGAACGGTACCCGGCACACGCTTGATGACTACCTGGCCAACCAGAGCGTCACGGGCATGTTGATTCTCAAGGACGGCAAGATCGCCTATGAGTATTACGGCAAGGGCAATACCGCCAACACCCTGTGGACGTCGCGTTCAGTGGCCAAGTCGGTGGTCAGCGTACTGGTCGGCGTGGCGATAAAAGAAGGCAAGATCAAGTCAGTGGATGACAAGATCACCCTGTATATCCCCGAACTCAAGGGTACAGCCTGGGAAGAGGTGACCCTGCATCAACTGATGCAGCACACCTCAGGCGTGGTCTGGGATGAAAACTACGCGTCGCCAGACTCCGATTTCTCCCACATGACCCAGTGCGAGGCCAAACCTGCGCCATACGACTGTGTCCTCAACCTGGTCAAATCGGTCAAACGCAAACCCGGCGTCAAGCCTGGTGAAGTGTGGTCCTACAACACCGGCGGCGCCTGGTTGGTGGGCCGTGTACTGGAAAACGCCACCGGCATGACCATCGCCAAATACCTGGAAAGCCGCGTCTGGAGCCGTTACGGCATGCAACAGGATGGTGTTTGGCACGCCTTGGTCAAGGACAAAGTCGACATGGGCGGTCACGGCTTCAATGCCTCGTTGCGTGATTGGGGTCGCTTTGGCCAATTCGTCATGAGCGGCGGACAACTGCCAACGGGCGAGAAACTCTTGCCGAACGACTGGATCGCACGCTCCACGCACTGGACGACAGCCAAAGGTTCGGTGACGCCATCGGCACCCAATGGCCAATATGGCTATCAATGGTGGTTCTCGGCACCGGCGCCGGACGCCAACGCCGAGCCGATCAAAACCGCAACCAGTGACCAGACATTCTGGGCGCTGGGCATCTTCGGTCAATCCATCGCGATCAACCCGGCGGAGAAACTGGTGATGGTTCAGTGGTCGACGTGGAAGAACGCAGAAACGCCAAGCTCGCTGTATGACGAGCAGGCGTTGTTTGTGAATGCGGTGAGTGAAGCGTTGCACGCTGCGCAGTAACATCGGAAATCGTCAGGCTGACTGTCCAGCGATGGGTGGAGGGTCAGCCTGGGGGTTCAAGCGTTGAAATCTGCTGTGTCTTGGGTCTGAGGGATCTATTGATCACTACGCATAATGTATATTATGTTAAACGAGGTGCTATGTTCAGAATGTTCATGAGCTTCGTAAGGCACTGATTCGACAAACCAGCTTTTACCGACCACGCTTTCAACGGGCCATGTCCTTCGTGTTCATGGCGAATCGTTGAATGAGGTAGCTGTCGATGAAATTGATCCAGTGCCGTTACTCTTCTGGTCAGCGTGTGCCGCTGCTCGTACAGACCGGAGATGCGGCGCCATTGCCCATGCTTATCCCGTTCATTTACGTTCAACTCAAGTTGCGATACCGCGCGTACAACACCGCTGCGGCGCATCTGCGCGCAGGTGATTCTGGCGTTGCTGGATGGTTACGCCCTCTGGCTTCAAAGCGGTCGTCAAGCCGACAACCTGGTCGCTCGAATCGGCATAGCTGCAACGGCACCATTTCCGCAGATCGATCCGCGTACCCGTGACCAATACCTGCGGTTGCTGAAGCTATACCTGTCCTGGTCTGTCAGCCGTTACATCCCGCGTGCTCGTCAAACCTCAACCTCCCTGGCTAACATCGAGGTTGCATTTGCAGATGTTGCCGACGTCGTTGAACGGCGCTTTGAGAGCTACATCCTCAATGTTCGGCCGGACCGCACTCGTTACCGCAGTCTGACAAATACGCAACTCCAGATCATTCGCACGTTGATTCGCCCGGGCGCCGCGGAGAATCCGTTTCCGGAACGACTGCAGTTACGTAATTGGCTAATGATTGAATTGCTGCTGGAGACCGGTATGCGCCGAGGGGAGCTTCTCAAGCTCTATACCACCGATGTCAATAACGTTTCGCAGCATGCCTATGTCAGCATCAACGATCGTGAACATGACCCAGGCGATCCGCGCGCTGAAGAGCCTGCACTGAAAACCCACGGGCGGACGGTAGGTATCTCCGCCCAGTTGTATGAGGTCTATGAGTGCTATATCCAGAGCGAACGGCGCCCTTCACGGAGCGGCAAACTGATGAAACTGCCATACCGCTATTTGTTCATCTCCGACCGAGGCCGCCCGCTGTCGATCCGCGCTTTGTTCATCTCCGACCGAGGTCGCCCGCTGTCGATCCGCGCTTTGTCGAATGTCCTTGATCGGCTGTTCCTAACCATTGAACTGACTCATCCGGGCACCCACTTATGCAGTGACAATTGAACAATCTCTCTGCGGAGCAATAGGTGCGTCTATGATGGCCTTTGGCTAGAATGCTTCCACCCAGGATAACGCTGGCGACTCCAAGAATTTGGCAATCGCCCCCGGAACGCAAGGAAGATCCCATGCCCATGATCGCCAATGACCCCACTACCCAGCTCGCATTCTCGGTATACGAGAACAAAGGGGTGTATGCACTAATCCTTGGGTCAGGAGTGTCACGCTCCGCTGGCATCCCGACCGGCTGGGAGATCACCATGGAGCTGATCAAACGTGCCGGTGTTGCCTCAGGTGTAGGGGAGCAAGAAGACTGGCATGCTTGGTATGTAGGTCAGACAGGAGAGCAGCCTAACTATTCGACGCTGCTTGAGACCTTGGCAGGCACGCAAAGCGAGCGCAGAGCGATTGTCCAAGGCTTCCTGGAGCCCACAGCCCAAGAGCTGGAGGACGGATTGAAGGTACCCACCCGGGCTCATCGAGCTATCGCAGAAATGGTGCGCGCTGGGCACGTGCGCGTGATCGTCACAACCAACTTTGATAGGCTGATGGAAAATGCTCTGCGTGATGCCGGCATTGAGCCCACGATCGTGAGCTCAGTCGACACCTTGGCAGGGGCCGAGCCGATCACCCATTCCCAGTGCTTCATCCTCAAAATTCATGGCGACTACAAAGACGCCAGAATTCTGAATACGGATTTAGAGCTGGGTGACTACCCTGCCGAGTTCAACACCCTGCTCGACCGCATCATCGATGAGTTCGGGTTGATCGTTGCTGGCTGGTCAGGGGAATGGGATCACGCCCTGAGGGAGGCATTTCTGCGCGCGCCCTCCCGCCGCTACCCAACCTACTGGCTGGCACGTGGTGGCCTGTCTGAGCGTGGCCAGGAGTTGGTCACACAGCGCCGGGCATCTGTGGTCAGCGGCACTGACGCGGACACGTTCTTCGATGCCCTTAAACTGAAGCTTGAGACCATCCAGCAGTCCCGCCAGCCTAATCCGGCAAGTGTCGAACTGATGATCGCCATGGCAAAACGCTTCATGGATCGGCCTGAACACAGGATCCAGCTCGAAGACTTGGTCACGACTCAAACTCGGCAGATGATTTCTGATTTCGCCCCACTTTTCGCAGGAGGGGGAGAAGTGAGGAACCAGGCGTTCAGTGACTGGGTTCCAGAGTACGAGGCGATTGTCGAACCGATCGCACGAATTGCTTCAGTGTTAGGTCGTTGGGGTACAGGTGATGAGCTGAGCCTCGTACTGGATGCAGTCAAAGGGCTGTATGCTGAAGCTCATAGAGAACAGGCTGGCTATACCCACTGGCTAGCCCTGAAGGACTATCCGGTAATGTTGGTCGTTCTTGGCTATGCACTTGGGCTGACCCGTGCGAATCGCCTTGACGTTCTGTATCGCCTGCTCGGTTCAATCGTGATTAACCGTCGCGAGCAACCCAGTCTGGTGGGGTATGAACTGTCACCGTTCTACCTGGAGTCCGGCAACGGGCTCTTAGCGCACTGGAAAACCCTAGAGGGTCAGAGCAACGCCCGTACACCACTATCCAATCGGCTTGCCAGCCTCATCACCTCCAAATGGGCACCCTCGTTTGCCGGCGTGCACGATGCCGAGCTGCTCTATGAGCGCTTCGAATTTCTGAACCTGCTGTTCTTCGCTCAAGCGAATGGCGTCAACGAAGAAGAGCTCAATAATAGAATCCAGCAGAATCAATTCCGAAACATCGCGATGGGGCGTCTGTCGTGGCACTCGGAGACGATCTCTCACTTTGCTCAGGAATACTCTACGCAGGAGTTCAAGGCGCCCTTGCTTGCTGCAGGCTTTGCCTTTGGGAGTGAGAGCTACCTCCAGCGTTTCCTGGAGGGATTGGCACGATTGAGCAGGTATTAAAGCGATGCCCGATCTATCGCTTCAGGTACCCGTAAATTTAGATCAGGAATCACCGCCTACAGCAATCAAAAACCTGAATGCCCAGAAAACCAGGACACCATGAGCACGCCTTCCCACCTGTACAAATACCAACGCGTCACGCCGTACTCCTTGCAGTCTCTGGTTGATGAAACCGTCTGGCTGTCCAGCCCGGCGTCGTTTAATGATCCTTTTGACTGCGCCATCAATCTCGATCGCAAAAAACTGAAAGAGTCCGTCGCCCACGCAGTCGACATAATCGCGCAAAATGCTGTGGTAGAGGATTCGCTCAAGGTTCCAATTGCGGCGGACGAGATTGCTTATACGCAGCTTCGTGATGGACTGCGCACACAAATGCAACAAATTGGGGTGCTCTGCCTGAGCGAAACGCCAAATGAAATCCTCATGTGGTCTCACTACGCGGAGTACCACAAGGGGTTCTGCATCGAGTACCGCGTCGATGAGACTTCCCCGTTAAGAAGCATGGCTAAACCGGTGAGGTACACAGACGTGTACCCGTCTTTGTCCCTGAAGAACCTGCCTGGCGACGCCAAAGAGAACTTCATTGATGTCTGTGTGTATACCAAAGCCAAGCAATGGAGCTACGAGAGGGAATGGAGGGCAATCATGCATATCGGCGAAAAGCTTTATCGAGCACCAGCGCCTATCTCCGCGATTATCTTTGGAGCACGCATGCCTGATGCCCATAAGAGAGACATCTACGATATTCTTCACCTCACCCCCGGCATCGAATTCAGAGAGGCCTTCCTGCTTGAGGACTTCTTTGGACTCGATGTTCGACCGTACGTTGCACCCACGGCCTCGTAACAATCCAAGTCGTGAGGGAAGACCTGAAACTTACCTCGGTTTGATCCGAGTAAGCGTCGCTGCAGACTGAACTAGCCTAACGATCCTGGACACCTCAGCGCTTCGCTCGCTTCGAAACGGTCAGTGCGTGAAGGGCTTCCTGGCTCGACAGCCCCTCACGCAGTTTTGCCATCACAAAATCTGCATCCAAGCCCGCTGGCTCAAATGCTGAGCTGGCATGCCTGACCAATGCCAGTCTCAACCCCCAGGGTATTGCTGTTTGCTGACTGTCACGACATCAATAGCTAGGGCGTTTGAGCAGATCCGGCTCACGTCCAACGAGGGTCCCGCACACGCGCTGAATGACTTGGAATGGCGACTGACCCAGCTCAAGACACTCGGTACCTCCCTGGCCGTCTTCTCCACCACTATGCTAGACAGGTGGTGGTGGGCATTATGCTTGCGTTGCATGTAGATTCTAATAGGCGTGTTCGAGTGGCCCGGTGATACCCTCGACCATCGCTACACCATCAAGGATTGTGTTGATGTCAAACGAGAATGCTCCGCCTGTTCCTCAAGCCGTTGTTGTTCCTGATCTCCCACAGCCCCCCCCTCCGCCGCCCCCGCCATTGGATGCTAATCGCCGGGGCTTACAGGCGTATTTAGCGCCCGGTGCAACAGAGTGGTCACCCTTGACGGAGGAAGCATTCACGATCATCAAAGGTGCGCCTCCTCAAGATCCCTTGAAGATCAACTCAAACCGGTCAGCTCTGTCGGACATGCTCACCGGAGCACTTCAGATTCCTAACTTGGGCTTTTTAGCGGGGAGCGGGACATCGCTTGGAGCACCGGGTGGGCCGGGGATGGGAGATTTATGGCAGCGATCCATGTGTAATCCAGGTACGTGGGATCTTACGCAGCAAGCCAGACAGGTGATGGAGGCCGTTCGATACCTGGAAACAACCAATCCAAACATTGAGCATTTCCTTTCACAGTGCGACGCCTATCTGGCTTTCAATGATGACGCGACTGTAAAAGTCTTCGTAAGCGACGTGAAGGCTGTCATTCTGGATGCATGTTCGGCATTCCTTAGGGCTCCTGCCGCCGACATTTCAGCTTATAGGCAGTTACTGCAAAAACTGGCCAGACGACGTGTGCGTGATCCCCGACTCAAGGTGTTCACCACTAACTACGACATGTGCTTTGAGACGGCGGCCTCTGATCTTGGGATGATGACCATAGATGGTTTCTCGTACACGCGTAGACGCCGCTTTGATGGAAGACACTTCAGCTACGACATCGTCAGACGTGAGACTGAAGGCCATGAGTTTGCTGAAGGCGTATTTCAGCTCTTGAAATTACATGGATCGGTGAGCTGGAGCAGAGACGGCAAAGAAATCTACGAAGACGCTGCACCCACCCCAGCGAATGCATGTCTGATCTACCCTGCCAAAGGTAAATACCAGCAAGCCTTCCTGCAGCCTCACTTGGAGCTCCTGTCCCGCTATCTGGAGTTTCTGCGTCAGCCTAACAGCTGTCTCATTGTGGCTGGCTTCGGCTTCAACGATGACCACCTCTCCGAGCCTATCTTTTCGGCTATCCAGTCCAACCCGAGCCTGAAGCTCATACTCTGTGATTTCCAGTGCATCATGCACCTGCATAACCGGGGCTTCCATGGCTCAAGCGACTACTGGGGCAGGTTCCATGACCTTGCCAGGCGTGGCCTGGACATCCATTTCATCAGTGGCTCGTTCAGTGACCTAGTGAGTCATATCCCTCACCTGCGGACTGCCTCGCCTGCTGAACAGCTTGCCAACGCTGTTAAGCGTCTAGGGGGCCAAAATTCATGATTTCTCTCGATGGAATTTTGGCTAGCAACCTCAAAATTGGTGTGGTCTCGAGCGTGAGCGCGCACTTGGTAAAAACAAACCTTGCGCATGCCGGCAACGTAAGCGGCCAGTATCTAGGGCACAACAGATATGGCAAGGGCGAGGTCGGCGAGCTCGTACTGATCGAAGGCCAGAAAGCTGTGCTCCTCGGACGCATCACCGAGGTTACCCTGCCGGACAAGGATCGCACTGAGATCTCTCAAGACTTTGCGGGTAGCCGGCAAATCGATGCCATCGGGTTCATTCGGCTCTTGGGCTCCGTCAATCCGCAATCGCTGCGGGTCACTGCCGGAGTTAGCTCCTACCCTCGGCTTGGAGATCGGGTTTATTCAGCCCCGGGAGAGTTTATTTCTCAAATTCCTTTGCTGACATCAACAGGAGTGGATGGCGCCCCGCCTGAAGTATCGCTGAAGCTTGGCCACGTTGCAGGCGATGGCGGATTCCCTATCGCGGTAACTCCGGAGAAAATTTTCGGAAGGCACTGCGCTATCCTAGGCTCGACTGGCGGTGGCAAGAGTTGGACGACTTCCAAGCTGGTTGAAGAATGCCGTAGCCACGCAGCCAAAGTGGTACTGATCGATGCCACAGGCGAGTACCGCTCTCTCATCGGCGACGATACTGTTCACTGCCACTTAGGCAATCCTCTCCACCAAGCTGATGGATCGACAGAAGTCGCAATTCCGCCAACAAGCTTTACCGAGTCCGATTTCATCGCCCTCTTTCAGCCATCCGGGAAGACTCAGGGGCCTAAGCTTAGGGAGGCGATCAAAAGCCTCCGGCTCGTGAATCTCGCACCAGATCTGTTCCCTCGACATATTGTGTGGAAGGTGGATCAGTCGAAGGAGCTTTATCGCGAAGCTATGAACAGAGGCAACAATGCGAGGCTTGTCGGAAATCCGAATACTCCGTTCAACCCTCGCTACCTTGTTCCCCAATTAGTACAGGAATGCTGCTACCCAACCGCGTTTAACGATGGAGAAAGATTCGGGTCAGCCAGCAATGAGATTTCACACTGCTCATCGCTGATGACCCGTATCCTCGGGGTGATGGAGTCACCGTCACTTAGCTGCGTTTTCAGCCCGGCGGCCGGTCTTAGTAGCTTCGTGGAACAACTCGACACTTTCATTCATGGCGACAAGACTTTGTTCAGGGTCTGCTTGAGCTCGATAGGCTACGAATTCAATGCTCGCGAGGTGGTGGCGAACGTTATCGGAAGGCTTCTTCTGCAGCGAGCTCGCGCTGAGGTGTTCAGGAGGAAACCTCTGATCACCATCCTCGATGAGGCCCATAACTTCCTGGGCAAAACAGTCGGGAATGAGGATGACCTGCAGAACTTGGATGCTTTCGAGCTGATCGCCAAAGAGGGGCGGAAATATGGACTCAACATCTGTCTAGCCACCCAGCGACCTCGTGATATCACAGAGGGAGTGCTGAGTCAGATGGGTACATTGCTCGTGCATCGGCTCACGAACGATCGAGATCGAGAGGTAGTCGAACGGGCCTGTGGTGAAATTGATCGTTCTGCAGCTGCATTCCTACCGAACCTTAAACAAGGAGAGGTAGCTATGGTAGGGGTGGACTTCCCGATCCCCGTAACAATTCAGATAGGTCGGCCAAGCCAACCCCCGATATCCGATGGACCTAGCTTCCAGAGCACCTGGGCAAGACCACAAATTTGACTCGGCCTCGAGATCGCCACAGGTGGCAAGTGGCTGTACACCTCAGGGCCCAATAGGTCGGAACCCATGAAAATTATGGCTCAGCAACAATTATGGCTGAGCTATAATTTGGCTTAAAGCTGAACGAGTTGCACCGACCGATTCATCAACTTGATTAACCCGAATATTGCCCAAGCGGCACTCAGTTTCAGGGCATGCGTGCGAGCAAGCTGCTCAAGTTTTACGAGAGTCAGAGGTGTGCCATTGACTTGGATCTGGAATCCCGGGTCATGAATGAACCGTGCGGCAAGAACTGTGATGATTTCCTTCACGTCCGGAATTTTGCTGGTAACCGACACGGACAACCGCGTGCCCGAACCCGGCATAGCTGCTCGCCCTAGATCTCTAATCTGTGCCGGCAACTGGCGTTGCCAGACGGCTAGAATGACCTCATCGCGCAGCACCTCGCCGAGCACCTTGAACTCCTCGCTGCTTACCTGTTGCCGGCCGAGCGCTTGGCCAAGTTGCGCAACTGATCCTCGCCGATCGCTCTATGAGTACATTTGCACTCCTATCCCGCAATAGTTTCGGGCACCGCTAACCGCTAGAATGCGTAAGCCTCGGAATCAAATGGAATGGTTATGCCACGGAAGTCGACTGATACGCCTGCGACACAACAAACCGGTGGACGTAAGGTTGGTCGCCAAAAGAATGCGTCCAATCCCGTGTCTACCGGTGGACGAGGCGTCACTTTCGAGCGGCGCGTGCAGGCGGTACGCTTGCTGGCGATGTGTCTGGGCATCCCCTGCGCTGGCATACGCGATAACTTCACTATCGTGGAACTGCTATTCCAAGGTCGGCCATTCGGCCATAACACCGATGACTTGATCATCTTCACTGCGCGCCTCAACTCGACGCAACGCGCGAGGCACAACCTGCAAATGAAGCGGTCGCTTCGAGCAAGCGACAATCCCACCTTCATCGAGGCAGTGGGCCTTGCCTGGCTGGACTTTAAACGTCCGGATTTCACGCGCGAGTCGGACGACAACGTGATTGTGTATGACGCCTCGAGTACGAGCGCCATGAAAGGCGCGGTTGAGGTCGTCAGCGCCGCGCTCGCTTCCTCCAGCGCTGAAAGCTGGTACACGCGAGTCAATGCCGAGAAGGTCAGTAACGCGAGCAATCGGGCTGCATACGCAGCGATTAAGTTAGCTGTGGAGCAATACAGCGACGAGCCGGTCGAGGCAGATGAGCTTCACCAATTCGTCGTGCATCTTCGATTTTTGCGCCACGATCTGGACTCCGATCGCACGGCGGAAGTGGCCAATCAGAAACAGCTCATTAAGCAAGCAATGCCGTGGGCGGATCCGAGTGCTATCTGGGCGCAGATGGTAAGTGTCTGCTCAGAGTTGAACGGCCTCGGCGGGGAGCTCAGCCTTGCAACGCTCAAACGTTTCCTGGGGGATGCTGCCGACGAGTTTGAGCTTCCCAAGCTATGGCGCACTACGCTGACTTCAGCTCAAAGCAGTCCTCTGAGCATCAATCTAGAGGTTTTCGAGCGCCTACGTCCGCTGGTAGAAACGCTTTCACCCCTCCTGTCCCAACCTGTAGTGGTTGATACCCGTGCAGTGGGCCCCGAGGAACTGCCTTCGTCTCAACCTTGTTCTGCCAGTTCGATCTATTCACGCCAGCTGGATCGTGTGAAGCAGCTGCACAGCGAGCGTCGATACAGAGAGGCTCTGACCCAGTTGGAGACCCTGCAGGAGGAACTGGACGATTTCGACAGCCATCAGAGAGCGCGGTGGCATTTCCTGCGTGGGATGTGCAATTGGCATCTTGCCGAGGATGAACTTGCCGCAAGGGATCTTGAGACGGCTGCAGCGCTTTATGCTGACGATGATCGTATCGCTGCAGGCAGTGTTCGAGCGCTGCTGTTGCGCAACCAAGTTAACGCGGCACTGGAAGCCGGAAAAGCCTTGAACGCAAAGTTCCCAGAGTCGTTTGCTGTTTGGCAGATTGTCACCAATGCGCGGGTCATGAACCGCGAAGTACTCACTGCTGAAGAGATTCCCGCTGCTTTCGTGGACATGGCGGCACCGTGGCAAATGCTCGCCAGCTCACGTGCCAGCCAGGACGACGACGCTGGTGCGGTCAGTGCTATCGAGATTGCACTCGAAAAAACCGATGCATCCATTTTCATCCTCGAAAGCTATCTGCGACTGGTAGTGCGTTTGGCCACACAGAACGCCTTCCACGTCAAGAATCGCTGGCAGCCCGAAGATCGGCGCGAACTGCTGGAGAGCGCCATCGCTCGCTTCGCTGACCGTGAGAAAGTGCTCTGGTCAGAGCAGAGCGTCAGGGTGCAGACCGATATAGTCTTCCACCTGGCCTACGCATTCCTGCTGCTCGCTAAACCAGCGCAGTCGCTAGGCCTGATTGAGCAGGGTCGAGAGCGCGGCGTACCAGAACACGCCGCTTCCCCGCGCATTGAGATGGAGGCGCTTCGTGACCTTGGCCGGGATGCGGATCTTCTTGCTCGGTTTGAAGGAACCATTGAACAGCTTGATACGGATACGTTGGTATCCTTCGGACAGTCTTGTCTGATCGTTAATCGTGATGACCTGTTGCAGGCTACGATCGCCGAGGTAACGGCAAGGATGCCTGTTTCCGAAAATGATGAGAGCGAGATGGTGAAGCTGGTTTCGACCGTTCTTCATCAGCTTCATTGGGAATTACTGTTGCGCGAGAAGCAAGCGGATCGTGTCCGGGAGGAGCTTGAGGCTCGCGGTATCACACCGGCAAGTACCAGTATTCCCCATTTAGTGTTCGCAGCCCGCGCATACATCGGCGACGACGCGCTGCGTAAGCGCTATGAAGATAGGGTGGCCGAGATAGCGAAAACCTGCACCGTAGCGCAAGAGTTGTCCCTGGCGTCGCAGCTGATGCTCACTTGTCACCGCTACGATGCAGTCGTCGATATTCTGGAGCGTCTGCTACCGACTGATGCGTACACCCTACAGCATGACGACCTGATCCAGTGTTACGCCGCCCTTGATAAGCGGGTCAAATTACGCGACTTGCTGGATTCGCTAGCCTCTCAATGGCGGGTGTCTAAGGATGCGCGACAGGCTGCACTTCATCTATACGGTAACGCAGGCGACTGGCCGCGAATGTTGGCGCTCATCGAACAAGATGTCGTGGAACAACCCGATGACGCAGCTTCGTGGCTGCTTTTGGTGCAGGTCAGCGCCAACACTCACGACGTAAATGTCGGAGATGTGCTGGCTCGAGTCCCCTCCTCGCTCATTGGTTCAACGGAGGCCTTGTTACGGCTAGGGAGCATCGAAATTATGCATGGTCATGTTGATCGGGGTATCGACAGGATCTACCGCGCAATGCGATCGAGCGCCGGAGAGAACGAAGCAGCGGCTCTGCACTTGATGATCATGATTACCACAGCTAAAGCAATGGACGAAGCCCAGACGAAGCCTCTGTCAATTGCCCCTGGAACCACGGCAGAGCTTGAAGGCGCCGGCGGAGACTCTGGCCACATCTCTATCGATTTAGCGCAGGCCACTCAGCTTCCCCCCATGGATGAATTTATACCCCCTGACTCTGCGCAAGCCGCTGCACTCCTGGGATTAAAAGTAGGTGACGAGGTTGGCTTTCCAGGATTGATAGGCCAGCAGCAGTACAGGATCAAACGAATCATCACCATTCACCAAAGGCTCGTTGAGCTCTCTAATCAGCGCATCCTGACCGCAATGGTACCGAATAAAATGCTCGCCGCGATGAAGATTCCTCGTCTGGAAAATGGCGACTACGACCTTTCGTACCTCATTGAGCAGTTGGAACGACGCAAAGCCCAAGGCCTTCATACGCTGAATTTGTACAAGGAGCACGCTGCCACACTGGGGTTGATTGGGAGGTTGATCGGGGTGGACGCCATAGACCTGGTCAGAGAATGGCCAGCCGAGGAGACTACGTTAGAGGTCACGTTTGAGCGTGGCGATATGTCCGACCCATTCGGTGAGCTGGCACCAGATTTCGCTTGGGTGGTTGATTTGAGCATGCTGGTCGAGCTATCCACCCTGGGTATGCTGGATGTACTCGAACATTTGCCGAATCTCTATGTCAGCAGTGCAACGCGACTGGCTCTTGCTGCGAAGGCGGACAAAGCGTCTCGAGGTCTCGGGCGAGATTCGATGTATGCCCACGAAGGCAAGATCGGTGTTCTCAAGCTGACCGAAGAAGATTGGGAGAACAACCTGGCCTACCTTGAAGCCATTACCGCTACCGTTGACGGCTATTGCAAGGTGGTACCTGCGTACGGGCCATCGTCTGCAGCGCCGGTTGATCAACTCAAAGACATCGTATCGGACGAAGACTATTCGACGTTGCTTGTCTGTCTTGAGTACGGCGCCGGCTTGCTTTCTCTAGATGGGCGCCTTCGTCTGCTGGCGAAAACGATGGGGGTCAACACGGCTTCGCCCCAGATGCTGCTTAATCATGCGGCAGTACATAAGAAGCTAAGATGGCCAGAGTATTCCTGCGCCATGATCAAAATGATCATAAGCCGACGGAATTTCATTGGTATCGATACCGCAGATCTCATCGCGATGATGGATCAAGGGCCCGTTTTCGCTAACAGAGGTCTCAATGGTCTGCGCACCTACCTGGCCACGCCCCTGCTGACCTTCTCAAGTGCGGTGCCGGTACTCAACGATTTCGTTTGTGATATGTATCTGACGGGGCGCTGCGATGCGGGCGTGATGCTGCAGTTGATTGAATATTGCTTCGAGCCCATGTTCAGGCACCCCGACTGCCCACAAGACTGGCAATCCACCGCCTACTTAAGGCTCGCATTAACTCTTCCAGAGGCGCGTTTCAACGAGCTCACTTGGCAAGCCGTGGGGGTGAAGCTCGCGCAAGCCAAGGTTAGAGCTGGTCGACCTGCCAGACCCATCGAATTTAAGGCTGCTGTCACTTGGGGCCCGTGGTGGCCTTTCTATGCAACGGACTCACCTTCCCAATTCATGTCCACACTCCTCCAGGATCCGGATATAGAGATTACCCTCAACGATCGCAGCTCTGAAACGCAGGCTAAACCTGATGAGGAGTAAGTTATAGAGAGTCGCGGTCAGGCTCCGGCGTGGCATTGCCAGAAGCGTTGTCATTCTGCCCTCTGAGATCTACAGCGCGCACTCGATGCGCAGGGGCTTTGCTACCTGGGCGGCCAGTTCGGGCTGGGATATGAAGACACTGATGGAGTACGTGGGGTGGAGCGATCTCAAGTCTGCTCTGCGCTACGTCGAGCCAGCCCAGCAGTTTGGCGGGCTCGTACGCAAGCTTGAATAATCGACGTAACCTGAGAAACAAACATGCGAAAACCATGCCTCATCGCTGTCCGTCCTCGTTAGGATTTCACGAGATAAAATCTTCAAAGTAAATTTGACCATAGGTAACCTATGGCCTTCACACTGAACATGCAGGGAGGCAACTTGGCTAAGCTTGATTTTATTTTCAGTGTTCACATGTGTGCTATCAGTGAATCCATTTCTGTTATGCGAATGCTCGCGGAGCAGGCAGAAAAAAATGTGGCTTTGGCACTTAAAGAGGCGGACGAGCCAGGCGCAGTAAATGAGCATGAGCACGAAGAAGAAGCATACGATCAGCATGGCGAAAGCTACGTGCGGCTACGCACATTTTACTCATGCGGCTCTTCTGTGGGATACAACTCTGACGAAGTTTTGTCCATGCACAAATTTTTGATTACCCAGCTCGCTCGACGCTCAGCGTATCTTACTATGTTTGGGTTGTTCGAACACCGAATGAGCCAATGCCTGGAATTTATGATTGATCTCACTGGATTTGAGGGGAAGATCAAGGGCATGGGGCCAATAGAGAAGGCTCATGTCATGCTGCGGAAGGTCATTGGAGGCAAAGACATTTCCGATCTAGATCACTTGACAGTCATCAGGAATATCATGATTCACAGCGATGGCATCGCTAAGGGCTATAGCGATATAAATATTCGCCAAGGCAGAAAGACTTCTTCAGAAAAAAGGGTTTTGTCAGCCATTCGCAAAACTGAGGGTGTGTCGGTCAACGTATTTGACAGCGTCCTAATGGATGAGCATTTTTTGAAATTTGCAGTCGGTGAGTTTGAAAGATACGTACAAGGGATGAATTCAGCGGTACAAAAGTATCATGCAAAAAATGGAAATGAGCCAAATAAGAGTCGACATAAAGGGACGCTGAGAAATATGGTACGGCTCTGGTTTCTTAGGATGTTCGCTTAGCGCTCCTCGGAAGCGGGGCGCGCACGTGTTCAAAGAAAAATTGCTTGTTGACTAAACACCGCCAGCTTGCGCACTATCCGGTAGCACCTCTTCGCAACAGATCACCCATGATTCCCAATACTGACCAAATGCTGACTGCTAGGCTCTGTACGAAATCCCGAGAAACCCAATCGGCGTCCCTCGGAAGCTGAAATTTTGTAGAGTTTCCAGCCATCTACGGAAAGGAATCCTGTGATGGCAAAGCGTTACGAACTCTCGGACGAGGCCTGGGCTGTGGTTGCTGATCTCTTCACCGAAACCCATGGCCCCCCCGCCTGAGCGACCGGCTGATGCTTGATGGCGTGCTCTGGCTGCTCTGCTCAGGTGCTGCGTGGCGAGATATGCCTGAACGCTTCGGCCCGTGGTCAACGGTGTATCAGCGGTTTCGCGGCTGGCGAAACCAAGGGACATTCGATCAGATGCTCAAACGCTTAGCCGTTGTAGCTATGGAGCCGTGTGCGGTTGTAATACATCAGAAAATGCAGCACATCCTGCTCTGCTTCAGATGCTGATCGGTAGCCAGCTTTGGGCATCCACTCCGACTTCAATGTGCCGAAAAACGCTCCATCGGCGCATTGTCCCAGCATTCGCCTTTACGGCTCATGCTCTGTAAGAAGCCATAGTCCTGCAGCGTGCGCTGTAACTTGTGGCTGGTGTACTGACAGCCTTGGTCTGAGTGAAACATCAAACCTGCGGGTGTCCCTCGTGCCCCGACAGCCATACGCAGGGCCTTGCAGACCAGGTTGGCGTCAGCCACCAAAGAAAAAGCCCAACCCACAATACGTCGGGCATACAGGTCCATGACAGCTGCCAGGTAGAACCACCGTTTGCCGATTTCGAGATAGGTAATATCGCTGCACCAGACCTGATTAGGCGTCGTCAGTCTAAAACGACGAGCCAGCAGGTTCGGTGCAACCAAGGCTTCAACGCCTTTTGACCTGAACGCAGGCGGACGCCGTTGTTGAGCAATAAGGCCGAGTTCCGCCATCAGCTTTGCAGCTTTGTTGCGTCCCACCCGAAGATGCTGGGCTTGAAGATGTTTGGCAATCATTCGGGCCCCCATACTTTGGCGGCTGGCTGCGTGTAGCCGGGCCACTGTAGTCTTGAGCTGCTCGCGAAGCGGATCCTGGCGAAGTCGCCGATGACCCCGTTCGTAGTAGCTGCTGCGGTTTACTCCAAACTCGCGGCAAAGCTCAGCAATCGAAAATAGCTCTCTGAGCTCGTCGATCAGGAAAAACGACCGGTGGAGTCCGACATCAAGAGAGCGGTCGCCTTTTTTAGGATGTCCGCGTGTCGCTCCAAGCGGCGAACCTTGGCTTCCAGCTCCTGGATTTTGCGTTGCTCTGAGGTAATAGCCTTTGCGCCAGTGGGCGATTGTCCAGAACGCTCCTTGCGGACTTGGTCCACCCAGCGACGAAGAGCTGTCGGCCCGATATCCATGGACTCACAGACTTCTTGGACAGAAAGGTTCTGATCAAGCACCAGGCTGGCCGCCTGGTGCTTGAACTCGCGACTGTAGGTCTTTCTCTCGTTCATGGGCACCTCCACGATTGACGATATCTTATCGCCCTTAAGTGGTGTCCAGAATCATTAGGCCAGTTCAATCCGGCACTCATATGAAATGATAGGCGTGGAGGAAAAATAGCGTTGGCCCCAAGAACAACACGTAAACCGCGACGCAGTTTCGAGCCCGACTTGTCGACCAGCCCAACAGATTTCTCGACAACTTCGATACCAACACCATCAGGAAAAGAAGCATTAGAGGGATGATCGAAAAGAACAAGACTTGAAACACCGCCATAATTACGCCAGTGATGCCGAACAAAAAGGCGAGAATCAAAGCAAACTGGTAGTCCTGCAAAACAAAGTGGCGCATCACCGGAACAGTCATTCGAACCTGGTCAACGACGACGGCCGGCAAAAACCCTAACCATTTGCAGAAAAGCACAATCAACGGCACGCAAAACAGAATCACAGCCATCGACATCATCTCCCCAAATTGGCCGCGCACGTCGATTCCAACCTTAATCGACATCCACAGAACCATGAACGCCACGGGATAGATAGATGCTGCCTGCTTCGACTCTTCTGGAACGATACTGAATAGCCCGATAGAAATGAGAGCCAATGCACCCATGATTTTCTGAAGGGATCTGAGCTCGCTTTTGCAGTCTGCGAATGCCCGCCACCGGAGAAAAAACAACCCAGCCGACGACAGCGTATTTAGCAGTTTCACGCCTTCGGGGGTTTTCCTGACGTTAGACTCAGCCCACGCGGTCATTGTTACGATCTGTACCACCAGCAGCAAAAAGCCTACCAACATAAATCCTTTCTCCTCCGTGATTTCATATCAGCGAGAACCATTTCTCAGCACTGTAACGGCGAGCATGGCCTGTCCTTGAGCCTCAGGAGGGGGACGGAGCTGTGGGAGGGTGGTGATGGAGAAGGAAGATTAGATTGATCAGCTCGAAAACGACAGTAAGCGGAGCGCGCAGGCCGCCCCGGCCGAAGACGTGCAGGATTGTAGTGGTCTAATGAAACCGGGGCGATTCAGTGCGGAGCTTTCGACAAGAAGATAGCCATCCGCTATCGTGGCGACATGGAGGTTGATCGCTGCCAGTGGTCGACTCGAACTCAACTGATATGCCGGGCTTTCGAATGAGAATTTGCTTCATATGGACATCACACTTCAAAAATCTGAACAATTTTGGAATCAATTTGTGCAATGATTTCAAATTCTCATACAGCCCCGACACTCACGAAGTCAGCAAAGTAACACAAACAGCTCTACCCTCAGAAATATTTGGCGAGAACATATTAGACATAACGGCCATACTGGGAATAAATGGCGCTGGCAAAACAAATGCATTGGAACTCATTTGCCTTGCTCTAAAGTCCAATGAGCGAATCGACACACCTTCAATTGTTGTCTACGAACTACATGGCGAGCTATTTTACATAAACAACACCAGCAACGAAATAACAACCAATTTTCCAGCTCAGCGAAGAGCCGACTTCAGAGATATTAAGGATCTCAATGTAATTTACTTTTCGAACGTGTTTGACGAAAATCAAATGGATCTCGGGAAGAATGTTCAAGACATATCCGCAAACTTTAAATACAGTCGAAGAGGCTTCGCGCTCGGAAGAGCCAGAGCTGAGGCTGATATTATCTATCAACTACAATTCATCTATTCCACTCAGTTCCCCAAGGTTAGAATCGAGACCCCGAGAAGAATTGAGATCAAGGTTGACAGGTCAATCCGCAGAACGAACAACGATCGAAATCATAAGTTAGTAGATTTCTATAAAAAAATCTCCGAACTACAAATTAGCATGCGAAGGCAGCGATTACCTGATAAAAACTTACAGCGTGCAGTGATTGCGATTCAGGGGCTGTTCTTGTATCAGCTATTGACTGAAAACATTGAGCGCGAAGAGTTTATTCACAACATTGACCAATCTTTGAACAAGCTTCAATCCGAGCCCATAGACTTCAGGGAGCCATTATTTGCCGCCAGACAATTCTTCAAAACACATGAAGAACTTGAATTGCATCATTCGAAACCGACCCTAACAAAACTTCTTGACGTCACCATTGAACTTGAGCACATATTGAGAGCAATGAACATCCGGTTGGATGAGTCGCTCAAGAGCAGCCGCTATTCCTTCACAATAGACTTCGATAAGGATGAGCCACTGCCTTACTTAGAGCTGGCCTGGATTATCGAACTAATCAGATCTGGATCTATCAACTGGACAAGCCTTAGTTCCGGCCAAAAAGCTTACCTGAATATGTTTAGTTCAATCTGGATCAGTCTTAGCAATACTGGAATATCCAAAAATAGTAATAGCGGGACGTTGCTATGCATTGACGAAGCGGATCTATACCTGCATCCCAAGTGGCAAACTGAGTTTATTGAGCGGCTGATCACATGCCTGCCAAGGCTTTCAGAGCAGAAATCGCAGATAGTAATTACTACTCATTCTCCAATTTTGGTAAGCGACTTGCCAAGCCAGTGTTTGATTGCACTACTACCTCAGTGTGGTGGCCCTAACGCTGTGCCGCCTAGCGAGGAATTGAAAACTTTCGGTGCAAACCTATTTGATATCTACGCTTCAACATTCGGCCTCAAAGGACAACGTAGCGGCAACATCTCTGCTAAATACATATCCAAAATACTTACCATACTTGATGCAGACGAAATTTCACCACTCGACTTGGACGCACTTCGACAAGCGGCATCAATCATTGACGATCAGCTGATCAAATCCCATATCATCAAAAGGATTTCCAGCAAGTGATCAGCATTCTAAAACATCTAGAAACCTTAACTGATAACGTAAGCTTCCTACTGAGCGAAACGGTTGAAGAGCTTTGGGAAGACTTGAATCCCCAAAACATTGACGGGTCGTATTCCGCTAGATCACTCATTGCCAGAGTTCATGCTTTGCGACCGGAGCTGGAAAAGGCTGACTATGTGGCTTTAGTTGGTGCAGAGATAGTAGCTCGCCAACTCACCTACATTGACTACATTTCCGACTCGAGCAACTTAAAGAAGATTATTACTGCCGCACCTCAACAGCTAGATGACATAATTGAGCATGCAAATACGATACTCAGACCTGGCGATCTATTTATCATCGAAAATGAGAAGATCCATCCCAAATCTTTCGGGCCACGCCTTCTCTCTCAGGTTTTCACGTACTCCAACTATCGAAGCAGTCATCAATGCATCAACCGATACAGAAAACTTGGCTTCGACGGATCTACATGCCCCTATTGTAATGAAGTAATCATGAGGATCGTTCGCGTGGAGGACGAGCATACGGTTGACGAGAAGATGCTGTTCGATATCGACCACTTTTACTCTAAGAGTCTCTATCCATATTTAGCGCTATCGTTTTATAACCACATTCCTTCATGTAAATCTTGCAACCAAGGCTTCAAAGGAACGAAAGAATTTACGCTAGCAACGCATATACATCCTTATAACCGGTGCTTTGATACTCTGTACAATTTTCAGCTGAACCATGGTGTCTTAAGAAATGAAGCACCAAATTTGTTGGGGATACGAAAAAAATCCATATTTGACGACAAACTTCTCACTGATCTAAAACTTGAATCGCGATATCGAGGAAATCTAGAGCCAGCACGAATTACAGATTTAATTGAAATCCTGGCCAATTATTCGCACCTTCTCAGAGGTGGAGTGACAAATGAGGATGAGCGCGCTCGCCTTAAACAAAGGCTTAAAGACTTCGGCATAATTGCTACCCAGCAACGGATACTAAAGAGGTGCTACAGCAAGCTCCAGCGAGATACGATCGCCATGTTCGATCCAGATAATGTTTTGCAGCTGCTTTAGCAGTGATCACGCAGTGTTTAGCAAATGAATATCTGAAACTCCACTGCCTAACGCTTGTGGATCACGTGGCTAGAATTCAGGGGGTTCGAACTACTCCCTCAAGTGCAGGATCTTTGCAGGAATCTTTGTCGTGCCTTTCATCCAGCTGTTCGAAGTAGTCCGGCAGGCCGTGCACGAGCTTCCCGCTGGCCAGATCATCGCGGACGTCCCAGATGGAACGGAAAGGATACCCCTCCCCTCTAAACACATTCGTGGGCGATCTCTCCGTGGTTCGTCGAAAGACTACCGGTGACTTTGATGCTGCTGAACTCAGAAGGCCCGGTGAAGCTCCAGACGCCAAACGGGTAATCTCGCTCCTTGATTACTAGGCCGTCATGTTCTCCAAGCTCCGAGGCGATTTCGGAGCTCTCCTGCGTTTCAGGTATTCCAAGCTTGCACACAATACCCTTCGATTGCCGACCATTTTCTTGGCTAACTGCGTCATCGCTATCTCGCTCCCCACCCGAATGTCCAGATCAATACCCTCTTGAGCTAGGTCAGATGATCGTGGATGTCCAACTTGGGGTACTTGATAGAGAGCGCTGAAAGCGCAGGTGCCAACTTCCTGTGCCCGAACCCTGGGCTGCTGATTATCCGCACCCTCCCAGTCGGCTCTCCCTGCCTGGCCCCGATCTCAACACCCAGAATAGACTGAGCCCGGGTTTAGATCCGCTCGCCGTCTTCTGTGATCGAGACCCGCCGAGTCGAGTGATGGAGAAGTTTCAGTTGCAGCATTGCATCAAGAATCTGGATGCGCTTGCTCACAAATGCTGAAGGCATTGAATTGGTTTAAGCGCAAGTGGCGCGCGCAGGCCGCCAAGGCGTGAAGGATAGAAGCCCGCAAAGGCCAAGACGGGCGGAAAGCGTGGAGGAGCTTTGCCCGGGTATGCCGAGCGCGAGGTCGCTGGCCTGCTTCCATGAACATAGATCGATGAACATTCAGCAATGCCATCGGCCATAGCGCTCCAGAAAGTCGGGTGCCGGCCAACTTATGAACAAATTACATCGCCCACTTGTTAAATCGTGTAGTTTACTGTCTGGCAGTCAGACACTGTCGATTATCACAAACTGCCCCGGATACTCTAGACACCTTGCAAGCTCTGAGGCCATGCGGCGTTGTGCGCTGTAGGGCATCTCGATGTAATCGAACACATCACTATGAGCATTTGCCCCTGTGGTGTAGATTTTCCGCTTGATCCGTTCCCGTCTCTGAAGCTGGAAAAAGCTTTCGGCCACGGCGTTGTCATGACAGTTGCTGTAGCGCTTTATCCAGGCATAAAGGCTATGCGTCGACACGTCGACCAAGAGAACATTTGTACTCCATTGGGTTTTCTGCTCGCCAGGCCCTTCAACACGCTATTGCGAACCGAGCCGCCGCCATATCTTGTGAGCCTGTATGACGTGCGGGTAACGCGATAAGATAGCCATGCGCCATCATTGTTGTGTTAAGGATCTGTTTTGAAAATACAAAAAGGAATTACCTGGCTCCTGATCAGCACCCTTGCAGGCTGTTCGTTTATGTATCCGCATGCGGATCTCCCTCCCGAGAAAGCTGCGAACGAAATCATCAAGGCTGTTTCCCCACAAACCCACGTGCTGATCTCCCCTCCCGGACTGGGTATCTCTGCAACGGTTTTTGACAAGGTTGCCCGCAACGACATCATTGGGGACTTAGAGCGTTATTGCGCCAATACAGGCGGTTACGTCATTCCTTACCAAGCTGAAGAGGACTCATTCTTCAGTAATAGTAAGGGCTTCGTTTGCCAATCCAGATCTCAAAAATTACTCACCTTTATTTTCTCAGTCCGAGGAGTCAATCTGTTCGTTCTGGAGCGACGCTCGGCGAATGACACCTCTTTTGATCAATCTGTAATCGACTTTGGCTACCTGTCACCTCAGCAACGCGCACAACTCATCCGCCAGGCACGCGAAAAGGCAGATGCGGATCGCCGAGAGCTACAACGCATCGCTTCTAACAGGACCAAATATGTGGGTGATCGCGTTTGTCAGGATCAAGGAGGCATTCGATACCAAGGCACTGTTGAACAGGTTGCTGGCGACAAGGTCAAGGTGTTCGTAGAACGCGCTTCTTTGATAAACGCCCCAGGCCTTAGACCTGGTGGCTTTCAGCAGCAGTATTACTGGGTAAATTATTGGGACGTCTTTGGCTGCGAGTAAAGATGCCATTGCCGTCAAAAACCAAAGGGAGCAGAGATCAAAAAGTCACACCCCCTCCCCCGAGGAAAACGCTTTAGGGTTCAGCGAAAGGAAGCGGGAGCTCAGCCCCCCGGCGCACCATGAAGACGTTCAGGGTCATGGCGACCAGCGCGTAGTAACCGAAGACGCCAATCAGTTCGACAGTCGCAGCCTCGCCGAAAGCGTTGATCGCCTGCTCATACAGCTCGGAATCCACACGGCGCGAGATGTAGAGCGATGAGCCAATGCAGTAGACGAGACGTTCATCCTCGCGAATAAACTGCGGTTCTTTCCCGGTTCTCAATGCCTCGATGATTTCATCGGAGACACCAGCATTGCGCGCAATGGGTTCATGAATCTGCCATTCCGCCTGGGACTGCCACCAGGTAGCCGTGAACAGAATCGCGAGCTCGGTGAGACGCAGTTCCAGCTGCGTTCCGTATCGGCAGAATGCACCCAGGCGCTGGGCATGATTTGCCAGTTCAGGGCTGTGAATCCAGGCCAGGAAAGGTCCATCGAGATTGCCCCGCGGGCCACTGAGTATCTCGTTGAGTACTTCCTGCTGTGGGACGCTCATCTGTTCCCGGTCGAGTTCGGTAAGACGTGAAGTGATTTTCATACCCAAGCCTCCTTAAAGAGAGCGCAACACGGTGTGGATGGCGTCGTCCAGCTTCTGCACCAACTCATCCAGGTGGTGGTCTTCCAGAATGAAGGGTGGCGCCAACAGGATGTGGTCGCCCACGCGGCCATCTACGGTGCCGCCCATCGGGTAGCACATCAGTCCGTGCTCCATGGCTGCTTTCTTGATTTTGGCGTTGACCTTCAATGCCGGGTCGAAGGGCGCTTTGGTCTCACGATCTGCCACCAGTTCAAAGCCCTGGAACAGGCCTCGACCGCGAATGTCTCCTACATTCGGATGGCCCGCAAAGCGATCGAGCAAACGCTTGCTCAGCCCGTCGCCCTGCTCTCTTACGCGTGCCAGCAACTGTTTCTTCTCGACCACGGTTTGCACGGCAAGTGCTGCGGCGCACGCTGTCGCGTGACCAATGTAGGTGTGTCCGTGCTGGAAGAAGCCGGAGCCCTGCGCAATCGCATTACGGATTCGCTCACTCACCAAGGTGGCACCTATGGGTTGGTAACCTGCACCCAGTCCCTTCGCGACAGTGATCAGGTCGGCACTGATGCCTTCCTGCTCAGCGGCGAACAGCGTCCCGGTACGGCCCATGCCGCACATTACTTCGTCAAGAATGAGCAGGACGCCGTGGCGGTCGCACACCTCACGGATGCGTTTGAAGTAGCCGGTTACTGCCGGAACGGCGCCCAAGGTGGCGCCAACCACTGGCTCGGCAATGAAGGCCATGACGTTTTCAGCGCCCAGGCGCTGAATCTCCGCGTCAAGCTCTTCAGCCAGGCGAATGGCGAACTGCTCAGGCGTTTCACCTGGACGTTGTTCACGATAGGCGTAGCACGGGCTGACATGGCTGACATCAATCAGCAACGGCTGAAATTGCTGGCGACGCCACGCGTTGCCACCTGCTGCCAACGCGCCCAAGGTGTTGCCGTGATAGCTCTGGCGTCGGGCAATTACATGCTTGCGTTGAGGTTGACCGATCTCGACAAAGTACTGGCGAGCCAATTTCAGTGCCGCTTCTACCGCCTCTGAACCGCCGGAGACAAAGTACACAGAGTCAAGTCCCGCCGGCGCACGCTTGACCAGAAAGTCGGCCAGCGCCTCCATGGGCTCGGTGGTGAAGAACGAGGTGTGCGCATAGGCCACTTTACCCACCTGTTCGCGAATTGCTTCGATGACATCAGGGTCGCTATGACCCAGGCAGGAAACGGCGGCGCCACCGCTAGCGTCAAGGTAGCGATGACCTTGGCTGTCGATGAGGTAAGGGCCATCACCCTTGACCGCGGTTGGATAGCGCTGGGTAAGGCTGCGATGGAATACGTGGCTCATGGTATCTCCGGGCTGCTTGGCAGGCTTTTTTTGCAAAGAATAATTGCATCAAAAATAAATGCAATGATTATTTGCTTGGTAAGGCAGAGGGGATAGCGCGGGATGAAAAAGGACTTTTTAGCCGTTACGGCAAGGAAATTCGGGTATCTATGGCGCTTTTCGGAGCGATGGTTGAGCTTTTGAGTTGCAAACAAACGTTGCATTTGCAATAAACCCGAAACGAAATTGCAAAAAAGCAATCGTTTCTTGCACGCTTGGCGTGGCGGTTTGGAAATAGCTGGGTAGTATAAGGTCATCAATCGACCGCGCAGCCTGCTGCGCGCTCTTAAATAGAACACGAACATCGTGATATGGATGCTGCAATGGCCATTCCTGTTGAATCCGCACCGGACACGGTCGCCGGCTTGAAGCTCCTGCTTGAGTCCATCGAAAAGCGAGAGACTGACATATCGCTTGGCAGCAGTTCCCGTCGGGTGCTGACTGCGCTGATCGAGTCCCCTCAGCGGGCGGCTGTATCTTCGATAAGTGAGTTGTCCGATCAGCTTGGGGTGAACGCTTCTACCTTTTCCAGGCTGGCGCAACGTCTGGGCTACAGTGGGTTCAGCAAGTTTCAGGACGTCTTTCGTCGCGAGCTGACCGAGGGGCGGCACTTCTATAGTGACCAGGCTAGCCGGTTGTTGGTGCGCGCCGACAACAGCGACACCATCAGCCAGCTAACCCGGTTGGGGCGTCAGGAAAGTGCGAACATTGCCAGCATGATCGAGCAAGTCGACCCGCAGATTTTTGAAGCCGCTGTCGACCTTCTCTCGAACGCCAAGCGCGTTCGCATCCACGGGATGCGGCAGTTCAACTCGCTCGCATTGTTCATGGCATACGGGCTGGGAATGCTCCGCCCGGATGTTGCCCCACTGGACTCAAGCCGACAGGGCGTTGCCGATGCGCTCGCGCAGCTGGAAGAAAATGATGTCCTGGTCGTCGCCAGCTGCTTCCCCTATACCCCGAGCGTAATCGCCACTGCGGAGGTAGCAGCCAAGCATGGAATCCGCATCATTGCGCTGACTGACTCTGCCAGCTCACCCTTGGCGAAAGTGGCACAGCACAGCTTTTACGTACCTAATCAAAGCCTGTTCTTCAGTAACAGCATGTGCGCATTCATGCTGCTGGCGCAAGGCATGCTCAGTGCTGTAGCGGGACGATTGGGAGAGGTTTCGGTCTCTGCCTTGAAGTACCGGGAAGCACTGATAGCCGAGCTGAACACGTCACTTTGATCGCGAAATGCACCTTGCTTCATGCAGGGCGGGTGCATTTGCAATGCAGCCTGTCCTGAATTTTCCATCGTAAACCCCGCCCGGCTGTTCCTCGGCAACCTATAAAAAGCTATGTAAAACAACGACTTCTTTCTTTTTAGCTTCCACAGTTGGAGGTTTTCATACGCGCACAAGCCGCAACAAAAGATTGCAAATGGTCAAGATGCATGCAAATCTTCGCATCAGCTGGACCAATAAAATAAAAAAACCTGCAAATGCAAAGAATTACTGCCTTCAACCAAGCACATTCGCCCATAAAACAACAAGGGAACGTCTTATGAAGAGCCTCTACATCGCCCTCGGTCTCACCTTCGCTACAGCAATCACCAACGTTCAAGCAGCCGACCCGCTGACCGGCACCCTCCAGAAAATCCAACAATCGGGTGTGATTACCGTTGGCCACCGTGAGTCCTCGATGCCCTTCTCGTACTACGACGATCAGCAGAAGCCCGTAGGCTACTCGATGGATCTGTGTGCCCAGGTGGTCGAAAAGATCAAAACTGCTGTGGGCAAAGCCGAGCTGAAGGTGCGCTACCAGCCGGTAAACTCGTCCAACCGCATCGCGTTGGTCAAGAACGGCACTGTCGATCTTGAGTGTGGTTCAACTGCGAACTACCTGGAACGCCACAAGGAAGTCGCGTTTTCCTATTCGACCTTCTGGGTCTCGAAGCGACTCATCAGCAAATCCAGCAGCCCCTACAACACCATCAATGATCTGGCGGGTCAGTCGGTTGTTGTGACTCAGGGCACGGATACGGCACTGCTGATTCGCAAGGTTAACGATGAGCGAAAACTCGGCCTGCGCATTCAGTCGGGCAAAGACCATGCAGAGTCGCTGTTGATGGTCCAGACCGGTCGTGCGGCCGCGTTCATGGAAGATGACATCCTGGTGTCCAGTCTTCGTGCCAAGGAGCGCGACCCTTCTCAGCTCAAGTTGCTGGACGATACCTTCGGTGGTGACCCATACGCATTGATGTTTCGCAAGGATGACCCGCAGTTCAAACAGCTGGTCGACGACACGCTGGCCGAGCTCATGAGCAGCGGGAAGGCTTCCGAACTCTACACGAAATGGTTCCTGGGGCCGATTCCGCCACAGGACATCACGATCAACTTCGCCATGCCAGCCAAGCTGAAAGAGCTGTTCGAGCAGCCATCAGACCAAGCGTCGAGCTGACCCAGGTACCCGTGCTGGGCAGCCAGCTCAGCCTATTAAACCGAGTGAGTAATGCATGGATCGTCCAGGGTTCAGGACGCCCCATGCGTGGGAGTTCGTAATGTCCCTTGATCTGAATATTTTTTTCGAAGCGTCGCCTGATCCGGGTGTCACCTATGCCGGCATGCTGTTGTCAGGCCTGGCGTGGACGGTAGCACTTGCACTGCTCGCGTGGGTGTTGGCATTGATCGTTGGTACAGCGGTCGGTGTCGCGCGGACGTTGCCGTTCAAATGGCTTGTAATGCTGGGCAACGCGTATGTGGAGGTTTTCCGCAACATTCCGCTGCTGGTGCAGTTGTTTCTCTGGTATTTCGTGCTCCCGGAAATACTGCCTGCCGCCATCGGCAACTGGATCAAATCCTTCGACGCACCGTGGGGGCCGTTCTTCACGGCGCTGGTGGGGCTTGGTCTGTTCACTTCGGCGCGTATTGCCGAGCAAGTGCGCGCGGGGATCAACTCGCTAGCCAAGGGGCAGCGCAACGCCGGGTTGGCGGTGGGCATGACCCTCGGTCAAACCTATCGGTATGTACTGCTGCCAATGGCTGCGCGGCGGATCATCCCGCCCCTCACCAGTGAGTTCATGACCATTTTCAAGAACTCGTCGGTGGCGTTGACCATCGGTGTCATCGAGCTGACCGCTCAGGCCCAACAGATGAATGAGTTCACCTTCCGCACCTACGAGGCATTGGGTGCCGCCACGGTCATCTACATCATCGTTGCCCTCACCGTGAACCAGCTCATGGCGCTTATCGAGCGCAAGAGCTATATCCCTGGCCTGATCAAGCAGGAGCGCTGAAATGATGAATCTTGACTACAGCGTTCTGCTGCGTGCGCTGCCGTACCTGGGCGAAGGCTTGCTCTTTTCGCTGCAAATCACCTTGGTCGCCATGGCAGGTGGCATTGTCTTCGGCACGTTGTTGGCGCTGGCACGCCTTAGCCGTTACAAAAAGTTGGCGACTGTTGCCGCCGGCTACGTGAATTTGATGCGTTCGATTCCACTTATCCTGGCGATTTTCTGGATTTTCTTTCTCATCCCGGAAATCGTTGCCTGGCTCATTGGCGCCGATCACCCGGTTCAGATCGGTACTACCCGCACCGCATTCATCGCATTCACGCTGTTTGAAGCGGCCTATTTCTGTGAGGTGATCCGCGCCGGGATCCTGGCTGTCCCGCGCGGCCAGGAAGGCGCTGGCCAGGCACTTGGGTTCACCTACGCGCAGAACATGCGCTATGTGGTGCTGCCACAGGCATTCAGGGCAATGATTCCAGTGCTCCTGACACAGACCATCATTCTCTTCCAGGACACCTCCCTGCTGTACGTGATTTCTGCCACGGACTTCCTCGGTGCGGCCTCGAAGGTCGCCCAGCGCGATGGTCGCCTGGTGGAGTTCTACACCTTCGCGGCACTCGTCTACTTTGCCATCTGTTTCACGCTGTCAAAAGTCGTAAAGCGCTACCAGGCGCGTTTGAACAAAAACGTAGCGCACGCTTAAGGAGACTCTCCGTGATCAAAATCGACAATGTTTCCAAACACTATGGCCCTTTTCAGGTGCTGAAGAATTGCTCTACCGAAGTGAAAAAGGGAGAGGTCGTTGTGGTCTGTGGGCCTTCAGGGTCCGGCAAGTCCACGCTCATCAAGTGTGTCAATGCGCTTGAGCCGTTCCAGCAGGGTTCGATCACCGTCAGCGGCGTTTCGGTGGGCGATAAAAAAACCAACCTGCCCAAGCTTCGCGCTCAGGTCGGCATGGTGTTCCAGCATTTCGAACTCTTCCCTCACATGAGCCTGACCGAAAACCTGGCGATCGCCCAGATCAAGGTACTTGGCCGCCGCCGTGAAGAGGCCATGGACAAAGGGATGAAGCTGCTGGAGCGCGTTGGCCTGAAGGCGCACGCACACAAGTATCCAGGGCAGCTCTCCGGCGGCCAGCAACAGCGTGTAGCCATTGCCCGGGCCTTGGCAATGGACCCGATCTGCATGCTGTTTGACGAGCCCACCTCTGCACTCGACCCCGAGATGATCAACGAAGTCCTGGACGTGATGGTCGAACTCGCACAAGAAGGCATGACCATGATGTGCGTGACGCATGAAATGGGCTTCGCCAAAAAGGTCGCCAATCGGGTCATCTTCATGGACCAGGGAGAGATCATCGAGGACCGTGAGAAGCATGCGTTCTTCGAGACGCCAGCGTCTGACCGTGCGCAGCAGTTCCTTTCGAAAATCCTCACCCATTGATTCCCGGAGGGAGGAGCTGTGTGCTCCTCCCCAATTGCCAGTTTTGTGTTCTTCCACGACCTCAAGCACAGCAGAACAATCGATCAGGAGACTGAGTCCCACATGCTTGAAGTGGGTGGACTGACGGCAACAACGGTCGGTAAATGGCTGGTAGGGGGCTTCAGGCTGCAATGATTGTTGTGGGGAGCGTTGCCTTTGAACACGCCCTGCTCCCCAAGCGGCCAATGAGCCTGTACGCTGACAGCTTTTGTCGTTCACCGCCGGAAACTCCATGAACAAACTGATCCTTCCTGTCGCCATCTTCTTTAGCGTGATCATTGCGGGGAAAATTTCCGAGCACTTCGGCGTACAGGGCAGCTGGAAGGTCGGCTTGCTTTGCCTCGTGGCCGCCGCCGTTCAGATCGCGATAAGTCGTTACCAGCGCGCGCAGAAGCAAAAAGCCCAAGGTTGATAAGCCTCCCACCTTTACCTGGTTTTCACCGCTAGCAGGACAGCGTCCAGCCCCTGTCACGCGCCCTCGGTGCGTGCGCACTCGTCTGCAAAATCGAAAATCATCGGTTGACAACTGCAAGTGAAAGCAAAGAACATCGCCACGCCTTCGATGCGAAGGATTCCCATTATCAAGTCGATTCCTATTGGGCCCTTCGCGTATTCCATCGCACAGGAGTCAATGGATGTTCGCTTGTTTTGTTTCCCCCGCCATCAGCATTCGCCAGGCAGCACTGGCGTTGAGCCTTTCAGGCTCGCTGCTGGCCGCTGCCAATGCCTGGGCCGCACCTGTCAGCTACAGCATTTCTGCAGGGCCTTTGGCGACTGTCATGAACAAGTTCGCCACCGCCAGCGGAGTGATTGTCAACTTCAGCCATGAGGAAATGGCCGGCCTGCACAGCGAGGGTCTGCGGGGCAATTACGAGCTGGAACAGGGATTCGCCCATTTGCTGCAAGGCAGCGGCCTGCAAGTGCAGCAGGCGGGAGACAAGCGCTTCGTGTTGGTTCGACCCAGCCAGGATGGCACGATGGAGCTCACGGCAACGACCGTCTCCAGCGTGGGGCTGGGTGCCACCACCGAAGGTACCGGAAGTTACACTACGGGTTCGGCCAATACCGCGACCGGACTACGCCTTTCGGCACGCGAGACACCGCAGTCGATCAGCGTAGTAACCCGCCAGCAGATTGAAGACCAGAACCTGAACGATGTAGCCCAGGTGCTTGAGCAGACCCCTGGCGTGGTCGTCGACAGCATGGGGCCAGCCGGCAGCGACGCCAACCATATCTACGTACGTGGCTTCGAGGTTGGCAGCATTCAGGTTGACGGCATCAACCGGCCCGACACCTATGGCTTTCGCGACGACCTGGCCGATATGGTGTCCTATGACCGGGTCGAAGTGGTACGCGGGGCCACGGGGCTGATGTCGGGCACAGGCGATCCCGGCGCGACCGTTAACCTTATTCGCAAGAAACCGACACTCGAAACACAACGCAAGCTGACCCTCAAAGCCGGTTCGTGGGACAACTACCGCACCGAACTGGACGTCTCCGGCAAATTGTCGGAAAGCGGCAATGTACGTGGGCGTTTCGTCGCGTCGAACACCGACAGTCAGAGCTATATCGATCGCCAGTCCCTCGAAAAGCAGGCGGCGTATGGGGTGCTGGAATGGGATATTACCGACAGCACGATGCTGACCGTGGGCGCGGAGTATCAGGAGATGGACAGCGACGGGGCAGGCAATCACGGCTTCCCGATGTTCAATACCGATGGCAGCCACTTCAGCCCTTCCCGCTCGTTCAATTCAGCTTCGGACTGGAGCTATCACAAGCGTCGAACCAAGTCCCTGTTCACCACCCTGGATCACGACCTGGACAATGGCTGGCACCTGAAATTCAACGCTGAGCACAATCGCCGAAGTTATGATGATGCCTTTGCCACTGCCGCCAGCGGCACCGTCAATCCCGATGGCAGCGGCATTGGTACCTGGACCGGACGCTGGGCAGGCGAGCCCCGGCAGACCTCGTTTGACTTCTCGGCTTCCGGCCCATTCGAGCTGTTTGCCCGCGAGCATCAGGCTTACCTGGGTGCCAGTCACTACAAAGCCTACTACCGTAACGACGGTTACCCGCTCTGGTCATTCCAGGACATTGACAACATCTACACCTGGGACGGCTCGCTGGCGATCCCCGATGCCATCCATACCAAGTCGTCGGAGGATGCGCTGGATGAAACTCAGGACGGCCTGGTGGCTTCGGTACGCTGGAGCTTGGCCGACGATCTGTCGCTGATCACCGGGGCGCGGGTGATTGACTGGAAACGTGACGAAGCCTCTACGAGCTTGTCAACCGGCGATACCAGCCGAACCTCACGCAGCGAAACCGGGGTTGTCACGCCCTACTTCGGACTGGTTTATGACCTCAATGAAAACTGGTCGGCTTATGCCAGCTACACCACGATCTTCAAGCCCCAGAGCAACAAGGATGTAAGCGGTAGCTACCTGGATCCAGAAGAAGGCGTGAACTACGAGCTGGGTCTGAAAAGTGAGTTCTGGGACAAGCGTCTGACCACTGCGTTGAGTGTCTTCGAGGTGCGCCAGGACAACCTCGCGGTCGCCGACGGCAGTAACCTGGCGCCCGACGGCAACCAGGCCTACCGCGCCGAGTCCGGTACCAAAACCCGTGGTTTCGAAATGGAAATGGCGGGCGAGATCTTGCCCGACTGGCAAGTCTCCGCCAGCTACACCTACGCCGTACTCAAGGATGCCGACAATGACCGCCTGCTCACCGAAGTCCCCCGTGACACCTTCAAACTGTTCACCAGCTATCGCCTTCAGTCCCTGCCGCAGCTGAAAGTGGGTGGTGGCGTGCGCTGGCAGGGTACCGAATACTACAAAGGCGCAGGGCCCAACGACGAGACGTTCACCCAAGACCCTTACAGCGTGGTCGACCTGATGGCGCAATACGCGTTTACGCCGCAAACCAGCGTCTCGCTGAACCTCAATAACGTCTTTGACAAGACCTATTATACAGCGATTGGCTCACGTGGCTGGTACGGCTCGCCGCGAAGCGCGACGGCCACGCTGGTCTACGCGTTTTAGCCCGGTGCTTTGAAACCGATGGCTTCCACCTGTGGGAGCCATCCACACATGTTGTCAATAAACCCCTTGCAGGGCGACATCCACCGCCTCGATAAGCATCTTCGCGTGCTCTTGCGTAAACGCCAATAGCGGCCGAATCTTCAGCACGTTTTCAAGCGGGCCGGCAGCACTGATCAGCACGCCCTGCTCCCGCATCAAGTTGACGACCTTGCGCGCGTCCCCGGCTGCAGGGTTCTTGGTAGCACGGTCAGTAACGAGCTCAACACCGAGGAACATGCCCGCCCCCCGGACGTCACCGATCATTTCATGGCGCTGCGCAAGCGCTGTCAGGCCGGCCAGCAGATAACCGCCAATGTCATGCGAGCGCTGCTGCAGCTGTTCTTCCTGGATGACGTCAAGCACCGCCTGGCCTGCTGCACATGAGACCGGGTTGCCGCCAAAGGTATTGAAGTAGCGCATGTTCTTGCCGAAGTGATCGACTACGTCGGCGCGTCCAACAATACCGGCAATGGGCTGGCCATTACCCATGGGCTTACCCAGCGTGACTATGTCCGGGCGCACGTTATGCCGGGTAAAACCCCACATGTTCAGACCAGTACGCGCAAAGCCTGACTGCACCTCATCGGCGATGTACAGCATGCCTTCTGCCTGGGCCAACGCAACGCCCTCAGCGAGGAAGCCTTCCGGCCCGGGCAGCACGCCGTCGCTGGAGAAGATGCCATCCAGCAAAATGGCCGCGGGGCGGATGCCGTGCGCTTTCAGGTCATCGATTGCAGCACGTACGTCGGCGGCGAAGGTCGACGCCACGTTTTCAGCCCCCAGTCGGTAAGCGTCAGGGGCGCGAACGGTACGCACATGTGCCGGTAGTACGATGCCGGGACCGAGCGATGGCGACAGCTCGGCGATGTCGCCTGTTACGCCGTGGTAGGCAAACCGGGTGATGATGACGCCGGTACCGCCGGTGTACTGCTTGGCGATCCTCAGCGCGAGGTCATTCGCTTCACTGCCGGTACAGGTGAACATGACCCGATCCAGGTTAGCCGGGAATGTGTCCAGCAACTGCTCGGCATAGTCGAGAATGCCCTCCTGCAGGTAGCGGGTGTGCGTGTTCAACTGCTGCGACTGCCGATACATGGCCTCCACCACGCGGGGATGGCAGTGCCCGATGGACGCGACGTTGTTGTAGGCATCCAGAAAACGACGGCCCTGCTCATCGAAAAGCCATACGCCCTCCCCTCGAACGGTATGCAACGGTCGCTCGTAGAAAAGACGGTAGGCCGGGCCCAGTAGACGCTCGCGGCGCTCGATCAGGCGTCGTTCCGCTTCCGAAAGCCGGCTTGCGTCGTCTGACGTGAATCCGTTGACCATGCTCATGCTTTGACCTCGCGCAGGCACGCTGAAGAAATTCGATCTTCCATTTCAGATCGGGACAGGGACGCCATCGCATTCAGGTTTGCCCACGCACGCTGGGCGTTTCGAAGGATGTACTCACGGTTCTCAGGATGGAGCTCGGCGCGCCATGAGTTGATGCATAGGGCCAAGGCCAACCGCGTGGCCAGCAGCTCTGGCAGCAGCGCCAGTTCTTCAGGCGTCAGCGGATTGTGCTGGTGGTAAGCGCCAATCACATCCAGTGCTGGCTCCAGCACTTCACCGACAGGCCCAAGGTGATATGAAGCTGCAACCGCGACTTCGTTAACAAGGGGGGCGTACACCATGTCACCGAAATCAAGAATGCTGCGCAACACATCAGGACGTGCGGCCTCCACGATAATGTTGTGCGGGTTTGTGTCGTTGTGAATGACCTGCTTTCGAAGCCCCGGTATCCGGGACAAGACAACGGCTTCGTAACGGTCCAGCGTGTGCTCGACAAGGCTTCGCCCCTGCCCTGACTCGATGTGAGTCAGCAGCGGTCGAAGGTGCGCAGCATGCTGCATGTCCCAGAGCAGCGCGTGCCCGGCAGCAGGATGCGTGAAGCCTTCCAGCGCTACGTCGAGCCGGGCAATGGACTGCCCGATTACCCGGCGAAAAGCCGTTGTGGCGCGACCTACCCTGTGAAGGGGCATGCCTTCTGCAAACGACATGAGTCGCGCCAGCATGTGCTGACCATCAATCTCGACCAGGGTGGCGTACTGGCCTGCAAGCGACGGATGCACGCGTTGAACCGGAAGTTCGGGATCGCGAAGCTCGATTCTTCGCATCGCCTGGTTGTGGAAGTCGACCACATCGGGGTTTTCGAGCGGATGGGAAAGCTTGAACAAACGAGACGCCCCGTCCTCAAGAATTACGCGGAAATTGAGGTCGCGTTCTCCGCCAAGTTTTTCGAGCGTGCCGCTTAAACCAAAGTGCTGCTGGAGCACAGCGCACGCTTGTATATCAGTGACCAGGGCTGGGGCAGCTTCCAGCAAGCTGTCATCAACCGCTAAATTTTCAAGGGGCATTGGCTCATGTCCTCATCCGGCTTGCTAATGGCGCCCCTGTTTTCAGGGGCGCCATACTTCACTTGTTAACCCAGGCGTTGAAACGCTCCTCCAGGTCCTCACCATGATCGATCCAGAACTCGGCGTCGGTAGCCCGGGCGTTTTTCAGATTTTCCGGTGCGGTGGGGAGTTTCGCGCCAACGTGCTTGTCAACCAGGCTCATTGCGTTGGAATTGCTGGGCCCATAGGGAATGGCTTCAACGAAGTTCTTCTGTTGCACAGGCTCGCTGGCGAACGCGATAAAACGTTCTGCCAGTTCCTTTTTCGGAGAGCCTTTCACGATCGCCCAGTGGTCCAGGTCGTAAAGGCTGCCATTCCATTGCATTGCAAATGACTGGCCCTCCTCCTGGGCAGAGGTGACACGACCGTTGTAGGCGGAGGTCATGACCACGTCACCGGCTACCAGCCATTGCAGCGGCTGCGCGCCGGAATCCCACCACTGGATGTTGGGCTTGATCTCGTCGAGCTTTTTGAACGCACGTTGAATACCCGCTTCAGTACCGAGCAGCGTGTAGACGTCCTGCTTGTTGACACCGTCTGCCAGCAGCGCGAACTCCAGGGTGAATTTCGCGCCGCGACGCAGGCCGCGCTTACCGGGATATTTCTTCATGTCCCAAAAGTCTGCCCAGCCCTGCGGGCTATCAGCGAGCTTCTTGGGATCATAGGTCAGCACAGTCGACCAGATGAAAATGCCGACGCCACAGTCACTGACTGCGGCAGGAAGGAAATCTTCCTTCTTCCCGATCCGGCTCCAGTCCAGGGGTTCGAACAACCCTTCGCTGCAACCACGGATGAGCTCGGGGGACTCGACCTCGACAACATCCCAACTGGTTTTGCCGGTGTCGGCCATCACCTTGATCTTGGCCATTTCGCCATTGTAGTCATCCGCCGTAATGGTAGTGGCGCTCTCGGCGGTGAAGGGTTTGTAGAACGCTTTTTCCTGGGCCTGGCGATTGTTCCCGCCAAAGGACACCACGGTCAGCTTTTCAGCGGCGTTCAGCGGGCCTGCAAGTGTTCCAAGCAAAAGTACAGCTGCGATTTTCTTATTCATGCGTCTCTCCAGGTCAGCTACGTGGGGTGGGCAGCTTTAAAGGGATGGCAGTTTTCTTGTAGTGGCAGCAATCGATCGAAGGTGACGCTTCCCCGGTGGGGACAAAATCCATTAAAACACATTAAAAATATGATGCATCATATTTTGATCTACACTTGCCCTCACCAACGAAGGGATCCTGTCATGACCGATCAACGTACTTTGCTGCTCACCGGTGCCAGCCGGGGCATTGGCCACGCCACCGTGAAACACTTCAGCGCCGCGGGTTGGCGCGTCTTTACGGCTTCGCGGCAGGACCTGGGCGAAGGCTGCCCATGGGCCGAAGGGCTGGCCAACCACATTCACCTCGACCTCGGCAACATCGAGGATGTACAGCGCAGGCTTCCGGAAATCCGGGAGAAACTCGGTGGCCGGCTGGATGCGCTGGTCAACAACGCCGGGATTTCACCAAAAGGCGTGGATGGCGCGCGACTGGGGGTTCTGGAGTCTGACTACTCGACCTGGCTGAACGTTTTCAACGTCAACATCTTCTCGACAGCCCTGCTGGCCCAAGGGCTTTTCGAAGAACTCAAAGCGGCAAAAGGCTCGGTTATTAACGTCACCTCCATCGCAGGGTCACGCGTTCACCCGTTTGCAGGTGTTGCCTACGCCTGTTCGAAAGCAGCGCTATCGGCCCTTACACGCGAGATGGCGCATGACTTCGGGCCACATGGCGTTCGCGTAAACGCGATCGCGCCCGGGGAAATCGATACCGCCATCCTGTCCGCCGGCACCGAGCTGATCGTTGAGCGATCGATCCCGATGAAACGCCTGGGCAAACCCGAGGAAGTCGCCGCACTGGTGCATTTTCTCTGCTCGCACGGCGCTTCGTATGTCAATGGCGCAGAAATCCACGTAAACGGTGGGCAACATGTTTGAGTTACTCGATAATCGCAGCCGGTAGCCTCACACGAGTACGCGATGAATTACCCTATTGAGAACCTGAAACACGCCTATCTTGGCAGCGGCATCTATGGCTTGCTCCGGGAAGCGTTGATCACCGGTCGCTTCCACCCTAACGACCGGCTACGCATACGCGACCTGGCCGAACAACTGGGTACGAGTGTTACGCCGGTACGCGACGCCATTCTTCAGTTGGCCAAGGAGCAGGCGCTAGTTCTCAAGACACCGAGAGACATTCGCGTCCCGGTCCTGACCTCCAAGCAGTACCTGGAGATCAGGAGCATCCGCCTTGAGCTCGAAGGACTGGCAGCCGAGACTGCGGCGTCGTTAGCGACCCCGCAGCACTTGATGCGCCTGGAAGCCTGCATTGAAAACAACCTCGCCGCGATCAAAGACAATGACCTGGCCTCTGCCTTGACCTTCAACCACCAGTTTCACTTCGCGTTGACGGAAATCGCTGACATGCCGGTACTGTCCAACCTGTTGGACGGCTTGTGGATGCGTACCGGGCCGCTCATTGCCCGCGCTTATGGCAGTTTCAACGAGCGCATGGCGATCGACCACCACTGGGATGTACTCGACGCCCTGAAGAAACGCGATGGCGCGCTAGCGCGCAAGGCGATCTGCAGTGACATCCTTGATGGCAGCCAGAAAATGCTGGAGTACGTTCAACTGGAACATGATTGCTCGTGACCGGCGACGGTCAGCCAGCAAACGCCTTCAACCCCAGATGACCGCGCAACGTTGAATGTTCATACGCCGTGCGCAAGTAACCGCGACGTTGCAAAATCGGCACGACCGATTCGGTGAACTCCGTGAATGTTCCGGGCAGGTGCGCCGGCGAAACCACATAACCGTCGCAAGCGCCCTGCTCCAGCCAGTCGATCAGTTGCTGCGCCACGCTGTCTGCAGTGCCCGCCAATTGCGGCACACGGATGCTCGAGGCCATGATCGCGCCGTATTCACCCAGGGTCATGTCGCGCTCCAGGCGCAGCTTTTGCGCTATCACGTCCGGTGTGGCGGAGTGCTTGGCGATATCAAGCAGGCGAATGTCCAACGGAAACTGGGTGAAGTCGAAGTTCGACTGGGTCGACAAGGTGATGATCCCCAGCTCCGGGTTAGCCAGGGCATTGTGCTCATCACGCTTTTTGATCGCCTCAGCTTCAGTGCCGCCAATGAATGGCATGACCGCCGTGAGGATCTTGCATTCCTCCGGGTTACGGCCAAACGCGCGCATTTGCTGGTGGATATCCTGGCGGAACTCGAGCATGCGCTCCACCCGGCTGTTAATGCTGAAAATCACCTCCGCCCAACGCGCACCGAACTGCCGGCCACGGCCCGAAGCCCCGGCTTGAATCAGTACTGGCTGGCCCTGCGGCACACGCGGAATGTTCAGCGGCCCCTCGCATTCAAAGTATGTACCCTGGTGCTTGAACGCATCGATCCTGGCGGGATCGGCAAGGATGCCCCTGACCTTGTCCAGCACCAGCGCGTCAGGTCCCCAGCTGTTCCACAGCTTTAGCACCAGCTCGACAAACTCGTCGGCACGGGCATAACGCAGGTCATGGGGCAAGTGCTGCGCATGGCCAAACAGCCGCGCTTCGCTGTCGTTCATCGAAGTGACGATGTTCCATGCGCTGCGGCCCTTGGACATATGGTCCAGGGAGGCTATCGCCCGCGCCACATGGGGCGGCTGGTAATACGTGGTAGAGCGCGTCAGCCCCAGGCCGATACGCTTGGTGTGCCCGGCCAGCAAGCTAAGGATCGGCAACGGGTCCAGCCGCGCGGCATCTTGCGCGCCCAGTTCGAACGAACGCGCGCGCGATTCTCCCGCCTGATCGCCGACAGCCAGGCGATCGGCGAAAAACAGCAGATCAAAGCAGCCGTCTTCGAGCGTTTTGGCTACTTCGATGTAGTAATCGGGGTCGAGAAAGTGGCTGTGGGTCAGCGGGTGTCGCCATACCGCGTGGCTGTGTACCACAGGGCCGGAAAGCATGAATCCGGCCAATGCCATTTGCTTGGGCATGATGCTTCTCCTTGGCGGTCAGAGTGTGCGATCAAACAAGGGCGCGACGTCGTAGCGCTGCTTGAGCATCTGTGCGTCGTATAAAAAATCAGCCGTGGCCTGCGCCTCACTGACAATCGTCGGCGAGATCGGCAACACCTTGATGGCGTCGCGCTTGAACCACACTTTGGCGATCTCCGGGGACGACTGATTTGCCTTGGCCCACGCCTCGGCATATTCGTCGATATGACTGTTGCTCCAGGTCCGTGCGCGGGTCAGGCGTTCGACAAAGTCTTTGATGGCAGCACCTTTTTGCGCCAGGGCCGGCTCATAGGCGACCACATAAGTCGGTGCGCTCATCAGCCCCTTGGCATTTCGGATCAGCGTGCTGCCCTCTTTCTCCTGCAACGACACATAGGGCTCCCAGGTGCCAAAGGCGTCGATGTCGCCCTGGCTCAAGGCCATGCTCGCCTCGGCGGGCAGCAGGAATTTGAACTTGACGCTGTCGCGTGCGACCCCGGCTTCATCCAGGGCCTTGTACATCAGCTGCTGGCTCCACGAGCCATTCCAGATCGCGACCGTTTTGCCTTTGAGGTCAGCCACCGAATGAATGCCCTTACGGGCGACAATGCCTACGCCGTCAAGGCTGGTCTGCGTACTGGCCACCACCTTTACCGGTGCGCCATTGGCCGCCAGGCTGATCACCGGTGTGTCACCCACCACACCAATATCCAGTGCACCGCTGGACACGGCCGAGGCCACTGGCGACCCCGTATTGAAACGTTTGAAATCAATGCGATACGGCAAGTCCTTCAACTCGCCGGAAAGCTCCAGAACAATGCGGTTGGAAAAGAACTGGTCGCCTACGGTCAGCGTCAGTGGCTGAGCAGCGAGTGCCGGAGCGCCCTGCAGCGCCAGCGAGGCCAGGCCCAACAGGGTTAAAAGCTTTCGACGAATGATCATTAACGATACCCACAGAGTTAATGGCTAACTCGACCATCTGTGGGCATGCAGTCTGGCGTTGAGCGAAGAGATTGTTATCGGTCGCCAAGCGTGGCGTGCTTAAAAGCTAACGCAATAAAAGCGCAACCAGCAATACTTTTAAGGAATAGCAATAGAACATTGCAGCAGTTCGATAGCTGTTTTTCGTATTAAAAATTTTTCCGACCCTGGGTTAGGGTTACATCACCAGACCACTGGGCCAGAACGTCTACATCAATCATTACAGCGCCAGCGCCTCTCACGGCGCACGCCCAGCAAGGTCGATTGCATGCCTAATCCTGAGTTGAATATCTGGGGTGTAGCCCCGACGGCCCGTTACGAACAACTGGCCGCCCCCTTTCGCCCGCTTTTTGCGCAAATCGCCGCACAGGCCGCCGAGGCTGACCGCTCACGCAGCAGCCTTGCCGATGTCATCCAGCAATTGAACGCACTGGGGTTGCTGCGTTGGCGCCTGCCAGCGGCGTATGGTGGCCACGACGCGACGCTGGTTGAACTGCTGACCTTGCTGGCAGAGTTGTCGGCGGCGGACTCAAACATTACCCAGGCACTGCGTGGGCATTTCGGTTTCTGCGAAGACGTGCTCACTTCGAAGAACGCGGCCTGGCAGGTGAAGTGGCTGGACAAGCTCAGCCAGGGCGCCCTGCTCTCGCCAGGCATTACCGAGGTAGGCAACCAGACCCGAGGCGAATTTGAAACGCGCATCTATCGCGACGAGGACGGCGCGCTGCGTATCAGCGGCAGAAAGTTCTACACCACGGGCGCGCTTTACAGCGACCTGATCAACATCACCGGCACCGGTGAAGACGGCACGCTGTACACCACAGTGGTCGATCTTAAAACCGCCGGCGTACAGCTCCTGGATGACTGGGATGGTTTCGGCCAGCGACTGACTGCAAGCGGCACCTGCATCTTCGATAACGCATTGGTGGAAGATGACCTGCGCCCCACTGACCAGCGTTTTGCCTATGGGCAGTCGTTCTTTCAGCTGTATCACCTCAGCACGCTAGCGGGTATCGCCCGCCGCGCGGCCCTGAGCGGCGCCGATGAACTCGGCAAGCGCGCCAGGACGTTCTCTACCGGCAATGCCGATGTCGCCGCTCAGGATGTGCAGCTGCTGCAAGTGATTGGCGAGGTCGCCAGCCAGGCCTACGCCGCGCAGGCCATTGCCCAGCAAGCTGCGCAGCGTTTGGAGCGCACGGCGCAGTATGTGATAAGTCATGAACGGCCCCTGAACGATGACGACTTACAGGTCGCCCAAGCCGAGCTTGAGGTTTGCCTGGCGGTCAACCCCGTCGTCGATGCGACACTCGCCGCCACCACCGCACTGTTTGATGCCCTGGGCGCCAGCGCCACGGCCAGCAACAAGGCGCTCGATCGACTGTGGCGCAATGCACGCACACTGGCCAATCACAACCCTCGGGTGTACAAGTCGCGCATTGTCGGCAATTACCTGGTCAACGGCCTGCTGCCGCCGGCGCAGTGGCGGGTAGGCGTGGTCAAATGCTGAACCGCGTAGACCTTTTTTAGCTCCCCAGGCAAGTGTGCGCAGCGATCAGTGCATCACTGATCGCTGCGAGACGTCAAAGCACGCCATAGATCTCGGCCACCACCTGCATCGTCGCCGCTTCAATCGTTCCCTCATTCCGGCACAGCACCCAACCGTGATCCGCACTTGCTCGTTCGAACGCCTGGGTACTGGCGACATGCTCTTCCAGCTTGTGCATCACCGTACTGCTCAGCCCACGCGTTCGCGCAGCCGCCCTCGCCCATGAAACCTCAGGGTCAGTGACAACCCCGACATGCAGGTCGGGCACCCGCACGTTCCGGTCGATGTTCAACTGCAGAATCTCTGCAAACGGCAGCAAGTGGCGAAACGCGGCCTCGGACGGGTACCAGCGGTCGATCAGGATGATGCTGCCGGCTGGCTGCTTAGGCAGTACATGATGGGAAATCCACGCGCGGCTGTCCGCGAAACGCTGACACACCCCCAGTTCCAGCTCACGGCTGGGGTTTCTGACGAACTGGTTAACGAGCGCCATTGTTTCAGCCCGGTGGGGATCGCTTTTTCGCTCGCAAAGCCGGATCACCTTCTTGTTGTCTGCCCGCAGTGCTTTCGTAACGGCTTCCAACAGTGTGGTTTTGCCGGTCCCCTTGGGCCCATCCAGTGACACAAACAGCGAGCGATTCATTCTTCACATAACGCAGGAACAGAAATGGATGAGCACTCTAACCTAGTTTTCCGAATACCTGTCCATCAACGCCCCCATACACGCCAGATACTCCCCGCGCCCCAGATGCAGTACGTGATTACCAGGAAACCAGTGCAACGCGCTGCCCGGCCAGTGTTGGTGCAACAGCCGCAAGTGTCGCGGCATGGTGACCCGGTCGCCGGCGCCGCCGATGATCAGCATGCGCTCGCCGTCCAGGCACGGGGCGTAGGTCAGCGGGTTGTGCACGGCCAGCAACCCGCGCATTTCGGCGACGCCAATGCCCTGTTTGCGCATCAGCCGCGAGAGCAGAACACCGGTGGGCTGCCACTCAAGAAACACATCGACCGGGCTGACCGCAGGCACGATCGGGATGCACCAGGCCAGGCGATCGTCCACGGCGGCGAGCAGCGCTGCGGTATAGCCGCCCAAGGAAATGCCCGTGACGCCGATATGCTCGACACCGCGCGCCTGCAAGTAGTTGATGAACACCCGCAGGTCATGAATCGCATGCAGCGGCGCTTCGTTGAAACCCACCAGCCCGCTGCCGAACAGCCCCTGGCCACTGAACCAGTCGCTACATTCTGCGCGGCGGCCATGGTGCGGGTAGGTAAACAGCAGGATGTCATAGCCCCGCCCATAAAATTCGGCCAGCGACAGCGCATGGGCGTTGAGCCAGTGCGGGTCGGCGGCGAAGCCGTGGATGACGATCAGCGTCGGTCGCGGCCGGTCGCCATGGCACCAGTGCTGGGCATGGGCAAAGGCATTGCGCTGCATGGCCTCGAACTGCGGGCGGGCGAAGGGATTGAGCGGCTTGAACGGGCTGGCGAAACGCAGTTGCACACGCCGGATGTCGTTGCCAGGCAGGGCCTGTTCTGAAATGACAATGTCCTTCGGCGGCGGCAGAAATACCTGCGAGGCATCCGCCTTACGTGCCAGCGGTTCGTAGAAGCGCAATGCCTCGAACTCGCGCTGCAGCCGGCCCGGCCTGGACAGCGTGGTCAGCGCACTTGCCGCCACCGTGGCCGACAACGAGGTGCGCATCACCCGTTCGATGGCAGCCGTGCCATGAACCTTCAATCGATGCCTGGCGTCCAGTTCGGTGCCGTCGGCCTGCCGCCAGAAGTCTTCGGACAAGCGCTCCCACCAGGGCCCGCGTGCAGCCCCTGCCCCTTCCTCACTCACGCACTGTTGTTTACGCCACACGCACGATCCCCTCCCCGGGCGGGAGTCAGCAGGTGCACCCCGACGGCGCGCACAAGACCCTCCGATAGCGTCCAGCTTAAAGACCCGGTCGGCCGCGAATGCCCCCCCATTTGCAGGGGGACGGGGCAACGGCGGATCGCTGAATCTGCCCGACTCCGCCACCACCTTGCGAGCGCGTTAACAATGAGCAAACTCAGCGGGCAAGATGCCCTGTTCCTCAAGGTCGACCGTCCCCATGCCGCGTCGCACTGCACCATGATCTATATCTACGATCAGTCCACGGTAGAGGGGCAGCGGCTCGGCTTTCGGCAGATCGTCCAGCATATTTCGGATCGCCTCGACGTCTCGCCGGTGTTCAAGCGCAAGATCATCCAGGTGCCCTTCGGTCTGGGCTATCCGTACTGGGTGGAAGACGACCTGTTCGACATCGACTTCCACGTGCGCCATTTCGCCCTGCCCAAGCCGGGCGACTGGCGCCAGTTCTGCATTCTGGTATCGCGCATTCATGCGCGCTCGGTGGACCTGTCCCGGGCGCCCTGGGAGATGTACGTGATCGAGGGGCTCGACAACATCGAGGGCATCCCCAAGGGCAGCTTTGCCATCCTGACCAAGTCGCACCACGCCGCCATGGACGGCGCGGCGGCTGCCGAGCTGACCTGGGCCCTGCACGATCTGGCCGGCGCGCAAGGCAAACCCGTGGCGGTGGTCGATAACGCTCCGGCGGCCTCGCGGGTAGCGCAGCGCTGGGGCGTGCTCGACACGGTAAGCCGCATGCTCACCGACAACATCACTGCCTCCGCGCGCATGGCGCTGCCGCTGGCCCGGGTATTGCCCAAGCTGGCCTTTGCCAGCCTGCAGAAAGTCGCGCGCTCGGTGCTTAGCGCTGAAGGCGGCGCACCGCGCACGCGTTTCAACAGCAACGTGACGTCCAGTCGGGTCTGGGATTCGGTCACCCTCGACCTGGCCGTGGTCAAACAGATCAAGAACCTTGTGCCCGGGGCTACCGTCAACGATGCGGTGCTGGCCATGGTCGGCGGGGCGATGCGTCGTTACCTGATGGCAAAGGATGAACTGCCAGAGAAGTCGCTGGTGACCCTGGCACCGGTCAACACCCGCCAGGGCAATGAATCCGTTGCTGCCGGCAACACCGTGTCGATGCTCACCTTCCCACTGCGCACCGACATCGAGGACCCGCTCGAACGCCTGCAAGCGCTGCAGGCTGCGACGTCGCAATCGAAAGCGATCCAGAACGCGGTGGGTGCCAACGACCTGACCAACCTGCAGAAATTCGCGCCCCCGGCCACCCTCGGGCTCGCCGGCCGCCTGGCGACGCTGATGGGCATGGGTGGCAAAGGCCCGGTGGTGCTGCACAACTGCATGGTCACCAACGTGCCGGGGCCGAATGTGCCGCTGTACATGCTCGGGGCAAAGCTTGTGTACTGGTGCGGTGTTGGCCCGCTGGTGGATGGTCTGTCGCTGATCTGGAACCCCACCAGCTACTGCGGGAAGATGTTCATCTCGCTGACCAGCTCACCGAACGTGGTGCCCGACCCGGACTTCCTCGCGCAATGCCTGAAGGATTCCTACGAGGAAATGCAGGCTGTGGCGCTTCAGGCAGCCAGGGCCGAGGCCGCTAAACCTGTGAAAGCAAGGCGTGTGACCCGCAAAGCTGGCGCGCAGAAGGTCGACGAGTAGCCGTCGCTCTAACGGGTAGCGGCCATCAAGACGGACGATACTCCCACAGACATCTGCGAAAAATCGAGATCCTGTAGGCGTTTTCTGTCGGACCGTTCTGAATCATACTTCCGGCGCCGTTGAGCTGTTGTGCCGAGCCCCTCGTGGACCTAGGCTGCTGACCTTGTTGGAACATCCAACGAGCGGATTTAGCAGTCCGGTTCAATACTCGATATCAACGGCACAACGCTATATGGCGGTTGTACGTGGGGCGCCTTCGGGTGCGCCGGGTTCCTCGAGTTACCGGTCTGCTAACCCGCGTACAGCTGCCACCTTTTCGTTTAGCAGCGAGACGTGGCGGCATCATAACTTGAGGCCAACCATGAAAAAGCTCGTCCCCGATCCCCCAAGCGTCGATCTTTCCAACGCCACCACCGCCGACACGCCGTTCGGTACCCATCGCCTATTCACAGTCCGCGCCGGCATTCCCGCCGAAGAAGCGCTGCTGCATGCCTGCCACCTGCTGCAATGTGCCGAGGCTACGCTCAGCGATGCGGCGGATCACCTCACGCTCAACGACCGCTCCCTGGTGTGCGGTGCCGGCCAGCACATCGAGGCGGCGCGTGCGCTGATCGATGCCGTGCTCGATGGCGTTGGCGTGAAACGGATCTTCACGCCCCACTGACCAGCCCTGAACAGCGCCGCCCCGTGGCCCGAAACAAAGGGAAACTGAGCCCAATCAAAGGCATAGGCGCACAAGCGCGAAGGGTTACAATGTGTAACCCTTAAGCCAATGATTTGATTCATGAAAAAGCTGCTGTCTGTTCTATCCCTGATGTTCTGCGTCGCGACGCCTACCCTCGCCTCGCCGCCTGCGACATTCTCCGAAGCCAAGGTCATCGCCAAACAAAAGGTTTACCTCGACCAGGCCAACAGCGCCATGGGCGAGCTTTACTGTGGCTGCAAGTGGACCTGGGTCGGTAAATCCGGTGGCCGCGTCGACCCGGGCTCCTGTGGCTATGAAACACGCAAACAGCAAAGCCGCGCCGAGCGAACCGAGTGGGAACACATCGTGCCGGCCTGGACATTCGGCCACCAGCGTCAGTGCTGGCAGAACGGCGGGCGCGAACACTGCGTGGATGAAGACCCGGTGTTCCGCGCCATGGAAGCGAACCTGTTCAACCTGTACCCGTCCGTAGGCGAAGTGAACGGCGACCGCAGCAACTTCAACTACGGCATGAACGCCGGGGTTGCCCGCCAGTACGGCCAGTGCACGACGAAGATCGATTTCGAGCAGAAAACCGCCGAACCGCGTGACGAGGTCAAAGGCCTGGTTGCACGAACCACCTTCTATATGTTCGATCGCTACAAGCTGAGCATGTCCCGTCAGCAACAACAGCTGCTCATGGCGTGGGACAAGCAGCACCCGGTAACCGCCTGGGAAAAAGAGCGTGATCGCCGTATCGCCGCCATCATGGGGCACTCCAACCCGTTCGTTACCGGCCAACGCAGCTGGACGGCCGGGTACAAGCCTGTGGGTGACGGTGTCGTCAGTGCAGTGCCGGCGCGCGCAGCACAACCCGCTGCAAAACCTACCCTGGCAAGTGCATCCGCGGCCAGCGGTGCGATCATCGGTAACCAGAAGAGCCACGTATACCACCTTGCCAATGGCTGCCCTGGCTATGCGCAGGTGTCTGCGAAAAACCAGGTAGCGTTCGCCTCGGAATCCGAAGCGCAGGCAGCGGGCTATCGCAAGGCCGGCAACTGCAAGTAACTCAACCATTGAAGGCGGCAATCTTGCCAGGCCAGGCCTGAGCAGCGCGACCCGCGCGATTGCCGCCACCTCACCGGCAAGAAGCTACGCACCACACCGTGCGCTTGCCGGCTGCAATTCCCTTCCCCTGTCAGAAGCACTCAAGTAACGCGTCCGCTAGCTTTTGTGTTTGTCATGACCCATCAAGTAAGAATTTCCCTACAACCTAAGCTGAATTCCCCTCTGCAACATCCTGTCTTGAATACCCATAATTCGCCCACTTCTTTGCAAGACAAGAAGAACTCCAACCCCAATGTACGTAACTATCAGATGTGGCGTTTAAATACAGAGCCCAGTACTTGCATCGCAAGGCAAGCCAAACGCAAACATCCACTTAACTGAAGGATAATCGATATGAAAAAGAGTTTGATCGCTGCAGCAATTCTGGCTAGCTCCGCTTTTGCAACCATGGCCAACGCCGCTGACGGTACTATTAACTTTACTGGTACCATTTCCAGCACCACTTGCAAGATTGCCTCCGGCTCTGAAGCGCTGACCGTGGATCTGGGCACCGTCTCTACTTCGTCCTTCGGTGCAGCCGGCTCTGTCGCCTCACCCTCGAAACTCGCCATTGTGGTGACGGAGTGCCCGGCGGCTGTTAACGCTTCTATCAGTTTTAGCGGTGCGGGCGATGCAAACAACAGCAGTTTGCTGGCGCTGACTAAAGGGACTGGTAACGATGCAGAGGCAACTGGTGTAGCAATCGGTTTCTTTGAAGCAGACGGCAATACCCCCATTGCATTGAATAGTGCGTCTGCTGACAAAGACCTTGTAGCAACAGTCGACAACACCTTTGATTTTGTTGCCAAGTACGTGGCTACTGCTAGCACCGTAACTGCTGGTAAAGGCAACGCTGCTGCCGAATTCACCGTCCGTTACAACTAAGTCTTAGCAGTCGGCTATCAACCCATTTGATAGCCCGTCTAACTGCATGATCGAACTACACCCTTTTGCACAAGCAATCCGGCAAGAGGGTGCAGTTCAAGGAGAAATTACTGATGCGTTGGCTCAAGCCCTTTTTAATCTCCGGCTTGCTGTTGAGTATCGCCCAGACTTCGTGGGCCGGTGTGGTCGTAGGTGGCACCCGCGTGGTGTTTGACGGCTCGAAAAAAGAATCTTCCATCTCGGTCAAAAACTCGGAAAAAAACACACCCTTCCTGATTCAGTCCTGGGTCGAGGACAGGTCGACTGGCGCTGTCCAGAAGGCGCCGTTCATCGTCACGCCACCGCTGTTTCGGCTGAATCCGGAGCAGGAGAATTCGCTGCGGATCATCCGTACTGGCGGCAGCCTTAGCGAAGACAAAGAGTCGGTGTTCTGGCTCAATATCAAGTCGATTCCTGCGTCGAAACAAACCGATGCCAATCAACTGCAGATTTCGTTAAAAACCACCATCAAACTATTTTACCGTCCGGCCGGTTTGGCGGGTGAAGCCAATGGCGCTTATAGGCTTCTGAAGTTCAGCCGTGTCGGCAACACGTTGAAAGTTGATAACCCAACGCCTTACCACGTTTCTTTCAATGAACTCAGCGTGGGTAAAGACAAAATCAAGGACGCCGGCATGGTCGCACCACAAAGTTCATTGTCGTGGCCCCTTCCGACAGGGGCGTCCGGTGCCGTCAAGTGGAAAGCCATCAATGATTATGGCGGTGTATCCGCAGAAGCCTCTGCAGCGCTCTGATCCAACGCGGCGACGTCGTTGTTCTTCCCTGTTTAGTTAACTATCAAACTGCTGGATTAACTGCCCGAAGCCAAAGGGGGTGGGGCTGGCTTGCGCGCAATAATGTCAGGTGGAGTTTATAGAGATGAAAAACCATTATTTGTTCCAAGTTCCATCGCTAAAAACCGGCGGTCGCGCACATGGCGCTACCCCAACTCGCCTGGCCACATTAATAGCAAGTCATATTCTGTTGGGCATGAGTTTACAGCCAACGTTGGCATTGGCCGAAGACTATTTCAATCCGCACGCATTGGAAATGACCGAGCCTGGTCAGCCGGCCATCGACCTTGGGCATTTCTCCAGCCCGGCTGGACAACTTCCCGGCACCTACAGGGTTGATATTTATTTCAACGACAGCCGAGTCGATACTCGCGACGTAAACTTTGTCGAGATTGACGGCGCGTTGCAACCCGAGTTGACGGCGCAGCAATTAAAAGACATGGGGGTTAAAGTCGAAGCCTTCCCGGCGCTGCAAGAGCTGCCGGCGACTCAAACCATTACCCAGTTGCAGGACTATATTCCAGACGCTTTCAGCCGGTTCACCTTCGGCACGCAACGCCTGGACATCAGCATCCCGCAGGCGGCCCTGAACGCCGAAGCCCGTGGCTATGTAGACCCCAGCACCTGGGACCAGGGGCTGACTGCAGGGCTGTTGAATTACAGCTTCAGTGGCGCAACCACTTCGCACAACAACCGTTCCGGCACCGACAGCAGCTATTACCTGAACCTGCGCAGCGGCTTGAACCTTGGCGCGTGGCGGCTGCGCAACTATTCCACCTACAACCAGAGCAACGGTACAAGCAACTGGAACAACGTCAACAGCTACGCCCAGCGCGATATTCACGCGCTCAAGGGCCAGTTGACCCTGGGTGACAGTTCTACACCCGGCGATGTGTTCAGCAGCGTGCAGTTTCGCGGGGCCCAACTGACGTCGGACGACAACATGTTTCCCGACAGCCTGAAAGGCTTTGCTCCCGTGGTGCGCGGCATTGCCCAGAGCAACGCCCAGGTCACCGTGCGCCAGAACGGCTACATCATCTATCAGACCTACGTGCCCGCCGGCGCCTTCGCGATTACCGACCTGTACCCCACCGCGTCCAGTGGTGACATGGAAATCACCATCACCGAGGCCGACGGTACCGAGCGACGCTCCGTGCAGCCGTTCTCCGCGGTGCCCGTGATGTTGCGCGAAGGCCGCCTGAAATACGCGCTGACCGCCGGTGAATACCGCTCCTCGGCCAGTACGGCCAGCACGCCGACCTTTGCCCAGGGCTCGCTGATCTATGGCACGCCGTTTGACGCCACCTTGTACGGTGGCCTGCTGGCATCGGGAAAATACTCCTCTGGCAGCCTCGGTATCGGCCACGGGTTTGGCGAATGGGGTTCGGTGTCTGCTGACGTGACCCAGGCCAAAGCCGAGTTGCGTGATGGCTCCAAACACGACGGTCAGTCGTATCGCGTTCAGTACGCCAAGGACATCGCCGCAACCGGCACGACCTTTACCCTGGCCAGTTACCGCTACTCCACCAGTGGTTACTACGACTTCCAGGAGGCCAATGAAATTGATCCTGACAACTTCAACAACTGGCGCCGCACCTATAACAAACGCAGCCGGGCACAGGTCAACATCAGCCAGTCCCTGGGCGATAAAGGCAACTTCTATGTCAACGGTTATCAGCAGGACTTCTGGCGCCAGAAGGGCTATGAGCGCAGTGTGAGTGCCGGCTACAACGTCAGCCACAACGGCATTCACTACGGTGTCGATTACACCTATAGCCAGGCCCCCGCCTACGAGGGCCGCAACAGCAAGGACCAACAGCTGTCGTTCAACGTACAGGTACCGCTGGAAAAAGTACTGCCAAGGGCCTGGGCCAGCTACAACCTCAATACCAGCAAGCAAGGCAACACCACCCATAACGTGGGCCTGGGTGGCACTGCGTTGGCAGACAACAACCTGAGCTACAACGTGCAACAACGCCATGCCAGTCAGGGTGGCGGTACCAGCGGCTCTGCCAACGCCAGCTACAAGGGCGCGCTTGGCGAAGCCCGGGCCGGCTACAACTACGACAGCAATTCGCAGCAGGTGAACTACGGGGTCCAGGGCGGGATCGTGGCTCACCCGTATGGCGTGACCTTCTCCCAGAACCAGGGCGAAACCATTGCCTTGGTTCGTGCACCGGGTGCCGCGGATGCGAAGGTGCGCAACACCACCGGCGTACGCACCGATTCGCGCGGTTACGCGGTGGTGCCCTACGTCAGTACCTATCGCAAGAACCGCGTAGCGCTGGACAGTGAAACGCTGCCAGACGATGTCGACATGGAAGTCAATACCCAGACGGTCATCCCCACCAAGGGCGCCGTGGTGCTGGCTGACTTTAAAACCCGCGTCGGCAGCCGCGTGCTGATGACCCTTACCTATCAGGGTAAACCCGTACCGTTTGGTGCCACTGCCACCCTCGTGCAGGAAGACGGTGCCCTGGAGAACAACGGCATCGTCGGCGCCAAGGGCGAGGTGTACCTGAGTGGCGTACCGGATCAAGGCAAGGTGAATGTCAGTTGGGGCAATGCGAACAATCAGCAATGCCAGGCGAACTTTACCTTACCCACCAAAGACGCCGAGCCATCGATAGCAACATTCAACGCTGTTTGCCGTTAAGCAGGCATTGGAGGTCAGTTAAATGAGAAAACCTATTATAGGTCTCATGATCTTTTCTGCTGCTTTGCTAACCCTTCCGGATTCAGCGTGGGCAAGCTGTAGTTTCCGTAGTGGTGGAACCGAAACTTATAACATCGAGTTCGGGACGGTGACAGTCCCACCCAATGCATCTGCCGGAACCGTACTGGCTAGAAAAAGCCTGAACAACAAGAGCGGAGACATGACGTGTACAAATAGTGGCAGCTTAACTGCAACCACCACACTATTCACAACTCCGAACCCTATTAGACGCAATGCTTATGACACCAACATACCAGGTGTAGCAATAACATTTGGCACTTTTTATGATGCATACGGCAGCATCAATGCCGGCGATCGCGTTCCCTTTACCGGCGGAGCATCAATAAGTACTAACTTAGTCACTGCGATTCTGTACAAATCATCAGAGGGCGCGACTGGGGCTGGTGAGCTCAGCATAGGTAAACTGGGAGCGATAGAGGCAAATGATGGCGGCACCCCTCTGGAATCCGTAATAATTAGCCTGACTGGTGATAATACGATCGTACCGGCGGCGAGTTGCTCCGTATCCAAATCCGCTATTGGCATACCACTAGGTGATGTGGATCGCAGCCAATTCCGTGGAATAGGACACGAAACGAATCCCGTCCCGTTCACTATTGACCTCGACTGTGACGGCAGCACAGGAGTAAGTTTCACTATTGACGCAACCCCTGACAGTTCGGGTGCTCGCGGAGTAATGGCAATCTCGCCTGCGCCGGACGGTAGCGCCAGCGGAGTGGGAATCAAACTGTCACACAACAATATGCCAGTAGAGTTCGGTGCCGTGATCCCGGCAGGTACTTCGGACGTTGGCGCATTCAGCATTCCGTTTGCGGCTACGTACTATCAGACCAGCAATAATGTCGAGGCGGGTCAGGCGAACGGTACCGCGAGTTTCACCTTAACGTATGAGTGACTTCCAAGTGTTTGAAACCGGAAGGCGCTCTGGACAACAACGGCATCGTCGGCGCCAATGGCGAGATGAAGGTCAGTTTGGGCACTGCAAACCATCAGCAATGCCAGGCGGTCTTTGCCTTACCTACAAAAGACGCAGCACCATCGATAGCAACACTCAACGCTGCTTGCCGTTAAGCAGGCATTGGAGATCAGTTAAATGAGAAAAATGACAGCACTTCTCGCAACTTTAATTTCAGCTTGTTTTCTTCCGACTACAGTATGGGCCTACTGTACTGTAGTCGATAATGATGGTAATAGTGATATAACCATCAATATTCCCGCGCGTACGATTAACGTTAGCCCAAGCCTTGGAGTTGGAGAAGAGCTGCACAAAGAAGAGTTCTCGACCCTCGGTTTAATAGTAAAATGCGATGCACCAGCGAGATTTAGCAGCTGGACTGGTGCATTTTCAGATAAAAACGATACTGTAGCAAACGCTTACAATACTGGGGTTCCAGGCGTCGGAATAATTTTTGAAATTACAAAAGGTGATTTGCTAGGCTTTTTTCCTTTCGAAGAATCTTTTAACAGACACAATACTTTAATAAGCGAGATTAGGTACACTCTCGTCAAGACTGGCCCGATTCATTCCGGTGAAATCTCTGGAGCGGGACCTACTCTTATAGTTCCCGGTAATGCCAAAGTTTTTGATATAGTTGTAGGCACTCAAACTGTCCAGGCCAACGCGTGCGATGTTACCCAAACCCTTATTCCAGTGAACATGCCCAGTGCTCACCGCTCTCATTTTTCCGGCATTGGGTCCCGAACAGATACAGTCCCATTTAATATTCCTCTCTATTGTTATCCCGGCACCAACGTCAAATTCCAAATTGACGCAACCGCAGACAGCTCTGGTTTGCCCGGGGTAATGCGAATCACCCCTGGCCGCAATAGCGCCAAGGGAGTGGGAATAGAACTACGTCAAGATTCTAAATTTGTAAAGTTTGGCGTTGAGACTTCAGCAACCGGATATCAACCTGGTGAGTATAGAGACGTCCCGTTTACGGCACGTTACATTCAAACCGAGGAAGAGGTCGAGGGCGGCCAGGCGAACGGCACCGCGACATTTACCATGACGTATAACTGATCCTCTAGCAGGGCTTTATTTATGCTTGAATCTGCGACAGCGATGATGAAAAAGCTCTGTTCCGTTCACTCTTGACCGCTGCTGTAACCAAAGCGTACGCGCTAATGGCGATACCCCCGTCGAGTGGTGGCAACCGCAGCAGTGATCACCCCAGCCTCAATTTCCCCCATGCACTACGGCAGGAGTACATTTGTACTCATGCCGTGGTGCATGCTGCTACCCGCCATTTGTCGACAGTCGACCCCGCCAAACACCCCCGTACACCTGACAGTCCCCGAAACAGAGCCTTCAGCCCTCCCTGCAAACGGATAGATCGCAGTAATGTGTCGACAATCCTGTTGTATTGTCGCCTCCTATCCTTTAGATTTCGCGCATTGCTTGCCAATGTGTCAACAAAACAGATTTCAGCAGGGGCAGGCTGTTTTTGGTGGTCTTGTCAGTGGTCACTCTCAAGTGCCAAGCACCTGCCCCTGCTTTTTACATACCGTACGCCCCCTGCAGGAGATTACCCGTGCTCGAAGCCTATGCCCGCCACCTACAAGCGCGCGCCGAAGAGGGCCTGCCGCCCCTCGCACTTAACGCCGAACAAACCGCAGGCCTGGTCGAGCTGCTGAAGAATCCTCCTGCTGGCGAAGAAGCAGCCCTCGTCGAGCTGATCACCCACCGCGTTCCACCAGGCGTAGACGAAGCCGCCTACGTCAAGGCCGGCTTCCTCTCTGCTGTCGCCAAGGGCGAAGCCACTTCCCCGCTGATCGACAAGAAGCGCGCGGTAGAGCTGCTGGGCACCATGCAGGGCGGCTACAACATCGCCACCCTGGTCGAGCTGCTGGATGACGCCGGGCTGGCTGCCGTTGCCGCCGAGCAACTGAAGCACACCCTGCTGATGTTCGATGCGTTCCACGACGTTGCTGAAAAAGCCAAGGCTGACAATGCCTACGCCAAAGCCGTGCTGGAATCCTGGGCCGCTGGCGAGTGGTTCACCGCCCGCCCTGCAATCGAAGAGAAATACAGCCTGACCGTGTTCAAGGTGCCGGGCGAAACCAACACCGACGACCTGTCCCCTGCTCCCGACGCCTGGTCGCGCCCTGACATCCCGCTGCACGCCCTGGCCATGCTGAAAATGGCCCGAGACGGCATCGTGCCTGAGCAACCTGGTGCGGTTGGCCCGCTCAAGCAGATCGAAGCCGTCAAAGCCAAAGGCTTCCCGGTCGCCTACGTCGGTGACGTGGTCGGTACCGGTTCTTCGCGTAAATCCGCCACCAACTCGGTGCTGTGGTTCTTCGGCGACGACATCCCGTACGTGCCGAACAAGCGCGCTGGCGGTTTCTGCTTCGGCAACAAGATCGCACCGATCTTCTACAACACCATGGAAGATGCCGGCGCCCTGCCGATCGAGTTCGACGTGTCGAACCTGAACATGGGCGATGTCATCGACGTGTACCCGCACGCCGGCAAAGTCTGCAAGCACGGCAGCGACGAGGTCATCGCCACGTTCGGCCTGAAGACCCCGGTACTGCTCGACGAAGTTCGCGCAGGCGGCCGTATTCCGCTGATCGTCGGCCGTGGCCTGACCGAAAAAGCCCGCACCGAGTTGGGACTGCCAGCGTCCGAGCTGTTCAAGAAGCCGGAGCAGCCTGCCGACACCGGCAAGGGCTACAGCCTCGCGCAGAAAATGGTTGGTAAAGCCTGCGGTGTCACCGGCGTACGCCCTGGCACCTACTGCGAGCCGAAGATGACCACCGTCGGCTCCCAGGACACCACCGGGCCGATGACCCGCGACGAGCTCAAAGACCTGGCCTGCCTGGGCTTCTCTGCCGACCTGGTGATGCAGTCGTTCTGCCACACCGCGGCCTATCCAAAGCCTGTGGATGTGACCACCCACCACACCCTGCCGGACTTCATCCGCACCCGTGGCGGGGTTTCCCTGAAGGTTGGCGACGGTATCATCCACAGCTGGCTGAACCGCATGCTGCTGCCGGACACCGTCGGTACCGGTGGTGACTCGCACACCCGCTTCCCGCTCGGCATCTCGTTCCCGGCCGGTTCCGGCCTGATCGCCTTCGCCGCCGCCACCGGTGTCATGCCGCTGGACATGCCGGAGTCGGTACTGGTGCGCTTCAAGGGCAAACTGCAACCGGGCATCACCCTGCGCGACCTGGTTCATGCCATTCCTTATTACGCGATCCAGCAGGGCCTGCTGACCGTCGAGAAGAAAGGCAAGATCAACGCCTTTTCCGGCCGCATCCTGGAAATCGAAGGCCTGGACGAGCTGACCGTCGAGCAAGCGTTCGAACTGTCCGACGCCTCGGCCGAGCGCTCCGCTGCCGGTTGCACCATCAAGCTGCCGGAAAAGGCCATTGCCGAGTACCTGCGTTCGAACATCACCCTGCTGCGCTGGATGATCAGCGAAGGCTACGGCGACCCGCGTACCCTGGAACGCCGCGCGCAAGCGATGGAAGCCTGGCTGGCCAACCCGGTGCTGCTGGAAGCCGACAAGGACGCCGAATACGCCGAGGTCATCGAGATCGACCTGGCCGACATCAAAGAGCCTGTGCTCTGCGCGCCGAACGACCCGGACGACGCGCGGCTGCTGTCGACCGTTCAGGGCCAGAAGATCGACGAAGTGTTCATCGGTTCGTGCATGACCAACATCGGTCACTTCCGTGCCGCCGGCAAGCTGTTGGAAAAGGTCAAAGGCTCGCTGCCGACCCGCCTGTGGCTGGCGCCGCCGACCAAGATGGACGCTCACCAGCTGACCGAGGAAGGCTACTACGGTATTTACGGCAGGGCCGGCGCGCGCATGGAAATGCCAGGCTGCTCGCTGTGCATGGGTAACCAGGCACGTGTGGCGGCGAATTCGACGGTGGTGTCGACTTCGACCCGTAACTTCCCCAACCGTCTGGGCGATGGTGCCAACGTGTACCTGGCTTCGGCGGAACTGGCTGCGGTTGCTTCGATCCTGGGCAAGCTGCCAACCGGGGAAGAGTACATGGCGTACGCGAAGAACATCGACAGCATGGCGGCCGACGTTTACCGCTACCTGAGCTTCGACCAGATCGCGGAGTTCCGTGAAGCAGCCGAAAGCGCCAGGATTGCGGTGGTTCAAGCGTAATTCGTAGGGCTTCCTCCTTGCAAAGCGCCGACAGCACTGTCGGCGCTTTTTTTATGCGCGCGCGCCAACGAATACATCAACAAATCCATATGCCAGCCTAAGCACATATGAATTTTCATTGATGTTTGGCCCATTTAAGCTCCTGCCGTCTCCTTTCCTGAAGGAGTTTGTTTCGTCGGTAAGACTTAACAAACAAGGCAAATCTAAAAATAAATGTGTCTGCCGACTCAAGGAATTCCTATGTCATCAACACGGCCAAGCGCCGATGAACGCCTGCTGCACAGCCAGGGCTACACCCAGGAACTGCAGCGGGGGTTATCCCTGTGGTCCTCATTCTCAGTTGGCTTTGCCACGGTTTCGCCGGTGGTCGGCATCTATTCGGTGATGTCGCTGGGCGCCATGAATGCGGGCCCCTCCTGGGTCTGGATCGTCCCGCTATGCCTGGCCTTGCAGCTGCTGGTCGCGCTGGTCTACGCCGAACTGGCCTCGCAGTACCCGCTCGCTGGCGGTTGCTACCAGTGGGTCAAGCGCCTGGCCGGTGATCGCTGGGCCTGGTTTACCGGGTTCATGTACCTGGCCTCGGCATTGGCATCGTTAACCACCGTGGCGTATCTGGGTGGCTTCTGGTTGTGGCTGTTTTTCACCGGCGAACCGCCCGCCGCCAATGCTCAGGTGTTCTGTGGCGCAGTGCTGTTGCTGGTCGGCCTTGGCGTGAACCTGTTTGGCATCAACCCGCTCAAGTATTTCGTCAATGCCGGCATCATCGCCGAAGCGATTGCCTCGATCGGTATCGGCGTACTGTTGCTGCTGTTTTTCCGCAACCATTCGTTGTCGCTGGTATTTGAAGGCCTGACGTCATCGCAAAGTGCCGACGGGTCCTACTTCACGGGTTTTCTCACCGCCATGGCCGTGGGTGGCTGGGCGTTTCTCGGGTTTGATGCGTGCTCGCAGGTTTCCGAGGAAACCGCAGACGCCCGCACCTCGACCCCGCGTGCGATCTTGCGCTCGATGATTCTGGTCGGGTTGACCGTCATGCTCACTGCATTTGCGGTCACCCTGTCCTATACCGACACCGCTGCCATGGTGTCTGGCCAGGTCATCGACCCGGTCACCCCGGCAGTCGTCGACGCCTTTGGTGCCTGGTCGGAACGGCCGTTCGTAGGCATCGTGCTGGTGGCGTTCATTGCCTGTGTGGTCTCGGTGCAGACCTATATCGGCCGCGCCGTATTCGGCATGGCTCGTGACTCGATCCTCCCCGCTTCGGCCCTGCTGCGCCGCGTCGACAAACGCAAAGTGCCGTTTGCCGCCATGGTCTTCAGCACGCTGTTTGCCAGCTTCGGCCTGACCCTGGGTTTGAACGCGACGGCGGTCGGCACCCTGATCGCGTTTGGCAGTGGCGGCTTCTTCGTGGTGTTCCTGATCGTGGTGACCTGCGCCCTGCTCGCCCGCCTGAGCGGCAAATGGAAAGCCGAGCCCGGTGTGTTCAGCCTCGGCCGCTGGGGCGTGCCGATCAACCTCGCCGCGTTCTGCTGGCTGGTGTTCGAAAGCATCAACGTCGCCTGGCCAAGGGTTTCCCTCGCGCCGCCCGGTGCGCCGTGGTTTCAGGTGTGGGCGGTGATCCTGGTGTTCTCGGTCCTGGCCATCCTGGGCCTGATCTACATGGTCTACGCCAAACCCTATCAACGCAGCGTCAGCCCGCACCTGCGCGCGCAATAACACCCTTCGTCTTGCCGTGCACGGCGCAACCACCCTGCGCCGTGCCGATCTGGAGTGCCTGATGTCCCTTCACTATTGGAATTACCCCACAGATATCTTCTGCGGACCGAGTGCGCTCGAAACCCTGGCAGAGCGCTGCACATTGCTGGGCATGCGTAACCCCTTGCTGGTCACCGACCCTGGCATGCTGGCGCTGGAACCGTTGGCACTGCTCAAGGCCCACCTGACCCAGGCCGATATTGCCTTCAGCGTATTCAGCGAGGTAGCCAGCAACCCGAGCATGGACGACGTGGCACAGGGCGTTGCGGCGTTCAAGGCCGGCAAACATGACTCGCTTATCGCCCTGGGCGGCGGCAGCGCAATGGATGCCGCCAAGGGCATCAGCCTGGCAGCCGTTGATGCGCAAGGCCTGCAACGGTTCGAGTGGTCGCAGGTGATGGCCAGCTACCCCACCCTGGCGGACTTTCCGCGCCTGGGCCTGCCACCGCTGATTGCGTTGCCGACCACTGCCGGCACGGGCTCGGAACTGGGCCGCGAAGCGGTGTTGACCGAGCGCGAAGCAAACATCAAGCGGGTGATCAGTCACCCGGAACTGCTCCCGGCCACTGTCATCCTCGACCCGGTGTTGACTCGCGGCTTGCCGGCCGCCTTGACGGCGGCAACCGGTATGGACGCCCTGACCCATCACATCGAAGCCTTTTGCTCGCCGCTGTATCACCCGATGTCATCGGGCGTTGCCGTCGAGGGTATTCGCCTGATCCAGCAGCACCTGGTCAATGCGCAGGCCAACGGTGACGACATGGTTGCCCGCGAGGGCATGCTGGTGGCCTCGGCCATGGCCGCCGTCGCCTTCCAGAAAGGCCTGGGCGGCGTGCATGCCCTCGCCCATCCACTGGGCGCGCGGTACCACAAGCACCACGGCTTGTTGAACGCGATCCTGCTGCCTTATGTATTGATCGCCAACCGCGAAGCGATTGCCGTGGATATCGCGCGCCTGGCACGCTACCTGGAGTTGCCAAAGACCGATTTCGACGGCTTTCTCGATTGGGTGCTGGACCTGCGCAAACGCCTTGGCATTCCACACTCGCTGGGTGAAATCGGCCTGGATGCCGACGCAGCGTGCTGGGTGGGGGAACAGGCGCTGGCCGACATCTCCTCTTCGGATACCAATGCCTGCGCCCTCAGCGCCGAGGACTACAGCCAGATTTTCCGCAATGCGGTAAACGGCGTACTACAGGTTGTGCTCAGCCAGTAATTCATCGATGAATGCACGCACCGCTTCACTTTGTGGGTGGCCCACATGAGTGATCATGCTGTGCTGCACTTCGTAGCGCAGCGTCGCAGGATGCAATGCGCGCATTTGCCCACTGTCCAGCCAGGGGCGCGCGTAGTGGACCGGCAAATACCCCAGGTGAGTGCCGGCCAGCACACCGTGGGCCACCGCTTCCATATGGTGAGCGGTGGCTGAGGCGCGCTCGGGTGTCACCGGCAACACTTGTCCAGCCGGCAAAAACCCATGGCGGATCCAGTCACTGGCCTGCAGTTGTTCGAGGGTGGGCGCATCCACCTCGAACAACGGGTGCTTGCGCCCGCAGAACATGCCGATTTCTTCGGTGTACAACGGCTGGTAAGTCAGCGTCGGCAACGGCCGGCTGAAATAGGAGATCGCCAGGTCCAGTTGCCCGTCGATCACCGCCAGCTCCAGTTCGGTGGGCGAATTGACGAAAATGTGCAGGTGCATGTCGTGTTCGCGCTGATAAAAACGGGCGATGGCGGCATCGATCCGTGCGGCGGGCAGGGTCGCGATGTTATCGGCCAGGCCGAGGTACAGGTCCCCCACCAATCGTCCGGACAGGTCCTGGGCCTCGTCACGAAAGGCGTCCACTGCATCGAACATCGCTGCCGACGCCTTGAGAATGCGCTGTCCTTTTTCGGTCAGGCGAAACCCGCCCTTGCCGCGCTCGCAGAGGCGATAGCCGAGGCGCTTTTCCAGGCCGGAAATGTGCGTGCTGATGTTGGACTGGCTCATGTTCAGCTCGGCCTGCGCCGCGGTAAACCCACCGCACTTCACCACCGTGGAGAAAATGCGCAACAGGCGCAGGTCCATGTCCGAGACATTTCTAAGCACGGGCTATCTCGCTGTGAGTTGAGTGGGCGTGCGTACCGGCAGCAACGCCCCGTATCGAGCCAGATTCAGCGAGTGCGTTGATAAGGCGCGTTGCTCGAGCACATCCAGCAAGTCTGCAAACTCCAACGAAAGCTTGTGCTGTGGCGCCAGGTGGACAATCGGTATTGAGACTTCATGAGACTCGCGCATCTTGATGGAACTGCTCAGGTAGGCCGGCAGCACAGGGTACCCTTCTTCACGAAGCGTTTCGATCAGCGCGTGGTGCAAAGTTGTCCGGCTGAACTGATTGACCACGATCCCTTCTACCTGCAACGACGCGTTGTGATCCTGGCGAAGTTCATCCACCTGGGCGATTACCCGCTGCAGCGCCTGTAAAGAAAAGCTGTCGCAATCGAATGGAATCAGCAGTCGTTCGGCAGCGATCAAGGCGCTGAACGTGTAGAAGTTCAGCGAGGGTGGCGTATCAATATAGATGCGGTCGTAGTCAGCGGATAATTCCACCAGCAGCTTTCGCAGCTTGTTGACTTTGAATTTGCGCTCAAGCTTGGGCTGCAAATCAGCCAGATCGGGGCAAGCGGTCACCAGGTGAAGGTTGTCGTATGCGGTTTCAGTGATCGCCACCCGGCTGTTTTTGCTGATAGGCCCACTCGAAAGGGTCTGCCGGAAAAAGTCGGCGATGCCTGCCGGAATCGCACCTGCGGTCAAGCCCGTGAGGTAGTGAGTCGAGTTCGCCTGGGGGTCAAGATCGACCAGCAATGTGCGGTAGCCCTCGGCAGCGCTGACAGCGGCCAGGTTGCAGGCGATGCTGGATTTGCCAACGCCTCCCTTCTGATTGAATACGACACGACGCATAAGGCATGAAGTCCAAAACGGCAGTGGCCGACTAACGAAGATGAAGAAATCAGGTCAATGATATGACCGATATGTTTCACTTTTAAGACGATTGGATCCACTTACCCTAGTCGTGAACGTCAGATTGTCCAACCCGCAGAAAAAAGCCTGACAGACCAGTGACATGCCAAATCCCACTGAATCGATGAGTGGTTGCGGTCGAAAACCGGCGAGGCGGCATAATGGTGCCATTGCTGTTTCCCCATCAGCCTCCTCACTCAGCCGTTGCGAGCCCCTTTTTCAATGAACTCCGAAAGACGTTACTCAATCATCTTGGAACACAGTGCCGAGGTGCTGCTTAACAATGCATCCATGGCGCAGGTAGAGGCCTTTTGGGATGCCAACGACGCTCGCTACTTCGGCTTGCGCATGGAAGACGAACTCAGCGCGCATGCACGCGTCATGGTCACGGATGTCGTGCCGGACGATGAGGACTGATACCCGTTCAGGGTTGACACCCCACCAGCGTTTGCGGGGAATTGCTCCCCGCAGGACGCCATCTGTCAGCACTTACTCAAACAGCTCCCTGAGCTTGCGCCTCATGACTTTACCGCTGGCGGTCTTCGGCAAGTCATCGACGAAAGCAAAACGCCTTGGGACTTTGTAAGCCGCCAAGCGCGTGCGGCAGTGCTGTTCCACCTGCGCAAGATCGACATCAGCGCCCTGGCGCTTGACGATGTACGCCTTTGCCAGTTCCCCCTTGCTCGCATCAGGAACGCTGCCGACAGCCACCATGGCCACCCCGGGGTGTTCGGCAATAACCCTTTCCAGCTCGGCGGGATAGATATTGAAACCGGCGGTGATGATCATGTCCTTGAGCCGGTCAACCACATAGATGAAACCGTCTTCGTCAAAGCGCGCCAGGTCTCCGCTATGAAGCCAGCCCTGGGCATCCTTGACCTCCCGGGTAGCCTCGGGATGGCCATGGTATTCCTTCATCACGATCGGCCCACGCATCTGCAGCTCGCCAACGATGCCGGGTGCAGACACCGGCTCGCCCGTAGCCGGGTCGATGATCCGCGCTTGCTGGTGAGGCAAAGGAATACCAATCGAGCCCAGGCGCCTGGGCCCGTACAGCGAATGGGTGGTACCCAGCCCGCCCAGCTCCGTCATGCCCCACAGCTCGAGCAAGCGACAGCCGAAGCGCTTTTCCACCTGTTCCATCCTGGCTTCGGGCATGGTCTGGCCACCCACGGTGCAGCGCGTCAGGGACGACAGGTCGAACGCCTGCAGGTGCGGATGCTCGAGCAGGTACATGTACATGGTCGGCACACCTTCGAAAATCGTCGCCCGATGGCGTTGGATGCTGTCTAGGATGGCCTGCGCGTCAAAGGTTTTGTGCAGCACCAGGGTCATGCCGTAACCCATCGCTGCATTCATCACCACGTTGCCATACACATGCGAGAACGGCAGTGCACTCACCACAACGTCGCTGGGGTTGCGCACATGCAGGGTAGCCGTCATGGCAACGTTCATGAGGATCGACTCATGGGTAAGCACTGCGCCTTTGGGGTGGCCCGTGGTGCCTGAGGTGTAACCAATGGTCGACACGTCTTCGGCGCAGGTTCCCGCCAGCGGGAATCGGCCCTCAAGGGATGTGTGCTCCAGCAGCCCATACAGGCTGACAGCGCCGTGCACTGCAAGGCCGTCGAACTGGATATAGTCTCGAAGGCTAGTCTTGGCAGCGCAGGCTTGAAGGCCGGCGATCTTTTCAGCAGCGCCGAAGACCGCCACCGAACCACAGTCGGCCATGGCAAACGCGGCCTCGGCAGCGGTCAGCATGAGGTTGAGCGGGTTGACCACGGCGCCGGCCTTGAGGATCGCGTAATACGCGATGATCCACTCCGGGCAGTTCGGGGAGTAGAGCGACACAACGTCCCCTGCCCTTACGCCCCTGTCCACCAATGCCTGGGCCGTGAGGTTGGAGAGGTCATCGAGTTCGGCAAAACTCCAGGTCCTGCCTTCGAAAACCACCGCAGTCTTGTCGCCAAAGCGTAACGCCGCCTGGCTGATCAAGGCGCCAACAGATGCTTGCATGGTGCGCCTCCTCAGTGCCCGGCTTTTTGCAGTACGGTCTGGATGTTCGTGTACTCCGCGAGGCCATGCAGTGAATTTTCAATGCCCAGGCCCGAGGTCTTGTGACCGCCGAAGGCGATGTGCGGTGAAAATTGATGGGCATGGTTGATCCAGACGGTGCCCGCTTCCAGACGCCTTGCTATACGCTGGGCCTCCTCCAGATCGTTTGACCAGACACTGGCAGCGAGGCCGAAATCGGTACCGTTGGCCCGAGCGATCACCTCCTCGACATCGCTGAACCTGAGCAGCGGCAGCACCGGGCCGAACGCTTCTTCGGTGACGCAACGGGCGTCGTCCGGCGGGTTATCAATGATCGTGACCGGGATAAAGTAACCCTTGGCTGCACTGGCCTCACCGCCGATCAGGAAGCGTTGCTGGTTGATCTGGCAATCCTGCAGCAGGTCTTTAACTTTTTCGTACTGCATGCGGTTCTGCAGGGGGCCGAGGTCGACACCGGGTTGCATGCCATTGCCCATCCTGACGGTGTGCGCATAGGCCACAAGCTCGCGCGCGACGTCGTCGTACACGGCTTCATGCACATACAGGCGCTTGCAGGCTACGCAGAACTGGGCGCTGTTGGAGAAGGCGGCCCAGAACAGGTCTTTGGCGATGGCCTTGGCATCGACATCCGCCAGCACGATCGCCGGATCATTACCGCCCAGTTCCAGCGTCAACCGCTTGAGATTGACCGAAGCGCTCTGCATGACCCGCTTGCCGGTTTCAGTCGAACCGGTGAACGAGATCTTGCCGATGCCCGGATGCTCGGTGATCCACTGGCCCAGCTCATTACCCCCGGAGAGTACGTTGAGCACACCGGGCGGCAGGATCTGATTGGCCAGCTCGCCCAGCAGCAGCGTACACAGCGGCGTAAAGGGCGAAGGTTTGAGCACCATGGTATTACCGGCAACCAGTGCAGGTGCGACCTTCCAGATGGCCAGCAACACCGGGAAGTTCCACGGCGTGATCGCGCCGATCACGCCGATAGGCGTATGGCGGGAAATAATCTGTTCATCGCCGTCCTGCTCAACCACTTCATCCTCGAGCGACTGCCTGGCGATCTCGCGGCACCAGTGGATAGCGCCACCGATCTCCCATTCTGCGCCGGCACGTGCCTTGCCTTGCTCGGTGATCAGGAGTTCGACGAACCGCTCGTGGTGCTGCTCCAGCGCATCACCCAGTGCACTCACAAGGCGCTGCCGATCGGCAAGCGGCCGCTCGCGCCACGATTTGAAAGCAACCTGAGCGGCGTGCACCGCCTCATCCAGGTGGGCTTTGCTGGCTAGCGGAACGGCGCAGATGACTTCCTCGGTGGCAGGGTTGATCACATCCGCGGTTTCAGGGGTGCGGACAAGGCGTCCATCAATGGACAGTGCGAACGCTGCAGGTTGCATCGGGATCTCCCAGGCCTTCGGCCGTTTTTCTTGTTGGAGATCACGCAATTGCAAACGGTGAGCCAACTCGAAAAACGGCTACAGAGCCTTCAGATCGGTGCTCTGCAGGCAGTACGGGCATCACGCTGTCGCGCAATGGGACACCCCGGAAGATGGGGTGTCCCATAGTCGAACACTTCGACGCTGGCGTTTCGCTTCAGGGTTTGGCCAGGCGTTGCAGGCTGCGATAGAGCGTGGACCTGGACACACCCAGGGCTTTAGCGGCGGCGCTGACATTGCCGTCATGCGCTGCAAGGCTGCTGGTCACCCACTCATCCTTCAGGCTGGACAGCGAGGTACTTGGGGAGCTCGAGGCGTTTTCCACAATGCCAGTGGCGATGCGTCGGGGCGCAGAAATTTCTTCCGGCAATGTGTCCAGCCGAATCTCACCGGAGGGCCCGCTGAGCGCGCAGGCCACCGCCATGACATGACGCAACTGGCGGATGTTGCCAGGCCAGGCGTAATCAAGCAGCAGTGCCTCGACGTCCTCGGCGAGTCGACACGCTGCATGGGCACCCTCAGGGTCGGTCAGAAACGTGTGAATCAGGTGCCTCAGGTCCGCCCGCTCGCGCAGGGCAGGAAGCTGCACACGAAAGCCGCTTAGCCGGTAATAGAGGTCTTCGCGAAACGCGTTCGCCTCAATCATCGAGGCCAGGTTGCGGTGCGTGGCCGACACCACTTGAATGTCGATCCTGATCTCCTTGACGCCACCCAATCGCACGTTGCTGCGTTCCTGCAGGCTTCTGAGCAGGCGCGTTTGCAACTGCAACGGCATGTCACCGATCTCGTCGAGAAACAGCGTACCGCCATTGGCCTGTTCGATCTTGCCAGGCGCCCCGCCGCGTCTGCTGCCTGTGTAAGCGCCCTCTTCGTAGCCAAACAACTCGGCTTCGGCAAGGCTCTCGGCAATGGCCGAGCAATTGATCGCAACGAAGGGCTTGCCGGGCCGGGTGGCCTCATGCAGGCGACGGGCAAACCATTCCTTGCCGGTACCGGTTTCGCCCTGCAGCAACACCGGAATCTGACGTTTGAGCACCAGCGCTGCGCGGTTGAGCAAGGTGTCGATCGGATCGTCTGGCGGCGGCAGCACCGCCGCCACGGCCCTTGCCTGCGGTTTTACCGAGCGAGGCCTTTGCAGCATCGACAGGTACAGCACGGCACCGGTATGCGTGCGCACGGGCTGGGCGCCACCGGCGCTCAGCAGGTCCTGGAAGGGATGATCTACAAGCGCATTGAATTCAAGCCGCTGCCCCTTTTGCACGAAGTCTTGATCAAGACGCAACATCTGCTTGGCGCATCGATTGGCCGTCAGCACACGGCCGTCCTCACGCACCAGCAGCAAGCCCTGGAGAGGGCTACCGAGTAGCCGTGGGTCTTCGTGAATGCCGATCAGGATTCCGGCATCACTGCTGGCAAACAGGCTGTTTTCGATGGAACGTGCCGCCAGGCTGACACGCTGAAAGGCGCGCGGATCGATTGCCGCGTCAAACCCGGTCGCATCCAGCACGCCGGCAAGGGTGCCGTCGATGCCGAACACCGGCGCGGCGACGCAACTGAAATGGCTCAACTCGTCAAGAAAGTGCTCACCGCCCTGAACGACTGAAGCTTCGCCCTCACTCAGGACCACGGCAGGTGCATTGGTGCCCATCTCGCTTTCAGGCAGTTTGCGGCCACATTGCAACGGCAATCTCAGTTCACGGGGGGCGCGATCATGGTTGCCGACGCTATGAATGATGGTGCCGTCGGCATTGGTCAACAGCACCACCCAGGCAGGCGACTGCATCGACTGCCACAGGTTGAGGATGTCTGGCGTTGCGATGTCGATGAGCGTTCGATGCGCCTCGCCGACCCTGTGGGCTTCAGCACGGCTTACCGATTGCCCGAACAGCATTCTGTCCGCTGGCCGCAACCCCGCAGCCAGGGTGCGCTGCCATGAGCGCAGTAACGGCTGGGAAACCAGGCCGGGCGAGAGTTGCCCGTCCAGGAACGACCGTCGGGCCTGAATGATGTCCAGTGAGTGGCCATGCTGAGCCATAGGTAGCAGCCCCATTCTTATGATTTTGAGGCGCAGTGTATCCGATCCGAAAAGGATCTTGGATGGGGGCGATGCTACTGACTGGGAGCACGCAGGTCAGTACAAGCGCGGTTGATGTTGCTGCGCGGCCAGCCTATCCGGCCGAACCATGCCCCGGCCGCTACCGCTGCAGTGGTTACCAGGCCATACACCACGAACGCCACGCCTTGGGCAATGAACACGTAGATCAAGTCAGCACCCCAATGCAACGCAAGCCATCCGCCGAGACCGGCCACGGCCAGGCGGGCAAGATTCGCCGCCACAGGCCAGAACAGGCGCCCTGCCCCTTGCGAAGCGAAATGCAACACCTGGCCCAGGCCGAAGAAACCGTACAAGGGGCCGACTACCTGCAAATACTGGGTTCCGGCATCGAGCATGGCAGGTTCGGTGCCGAACAACAGCAACCAGGAGCGAGGAAAAATGGCCGCGGTGAGACCAATGGCCTCTGTGATCGCAAAGGTAACCGCGGCGCCCACCCATGCGGCTTTGAGGGCGCGGGCCCTATCGCCGGCGCCGATGCAGGTACCGACCATGGTCAATAGCGGCGCGCCAAAACCGAACGCCAGTGGCACCAGCAAATATTCAAGACGTGCTGCAGTCCCGTACCCGGCAATGGCGTCTGGGCCGAACTGACCCGACAACGCCGTCGCGATGCCGATTGACAGGTTGGTGGCGACTGTCGCAATCAGTCCGACCATGCCAACGCGCAGGATGTCACGAAACAATGGCCAACGTAGTCGCACACTGGTAAGCCTGGGCTTTAGCAGGCTGCGTGGCGAGCGCAGGTACATCCAGAGCGCGAGGGTACCACCGAGGTAGTAAAGGAGCAGCGCTGCAGCACCACCGGCTATACCCATGCCGGGAACCGGCCCCCAACCGAAAATGAGCATCGGCGATAACGGCACCAGTACTACCGCGCCTGCGACCGTTACCTGGGCGGGCACTGCCATGTTGCCGGTGCCGCGGATCACGGCAGACAGCGCATTAAATAGCCACACCAGCACAGCCCCTGCAAATACCCAGTGCGAATACACAAGCGCCGACTCGAGTGACGCACCCGTTCCGCCCATTTGCGTGTAAAGCCATCGCCCGCCCACCAGGAGTGTCACGGTGAATAGCAGGCCAAAGCCCAGAGCAATGAGCATTGCATGACACGTCAGCGCGTTGGCCTCTTCCCGGCGTTTCGCGCCAAGGCTGCGGGCGATCGAAGAGGCAATACCGCCGCCGATCGCACCGGCGGAGCTCATTTGCATCAGCATGACAATTGGAAACACCAGTGCCATCGCCGCCAGTGCATCGCTGCCAAGCTTGCCGACAAAATAGGTTTCAATAAGGCCGACAGAGGCCTGCACCACCATTACCAACACATTGGGTAGCGCCAGCCGCAAAACGGTTGGCAGGATAGGTGCTTCCAGCAGCAGGCGCGTGCGCGGATCAATCTCGGTCATGGTTATCCCCCCTTGTACATTTTATTGTTCGGGCATTGACCTACATTGGATCGCTGGAAAAGGCATCAGTAAAATGAACAGTTGAAATTTCAAGTATTCACAGCTTGCATATCTGCTTCGGCCTCTCGCCCAACCAAAAGGAGTACAAATGTACTCTTCGTTACAGCTCAACACACAGTAGTGCGTCCACTACAGGTGTTTCGTTGTTTCCCTATTTTGTCGAAGCCTTTTCCAGCGCAATGATTGCCATCAACACGGCGACTATGCCGCTGCCTGGAGAATGTTGATGAACAGGTATTTCCATGTGATCTACAAAAAGGGCCGGCATGCCTGGCTCATGGCGCGCAACGTCCTTCGCGGCGTCGGCATCGCAGGGTATGGCTGGCGTGAGGCGGACGCCCGCCTGGCTGAAGCACTGGTAGAGCTTGAGCGGGAAAACCTGTACTGGGCCATGCACGTCCATGACCACTCGACGGTAAAGGACCACAAACGGGGCGAGTGACGTTCTATCCTCTTAGCTAATACGCCATGTCCACCACCTTCAGCAGTTATCGGTGCCGCACGATGAGCGCTGCCTGAGCGTCTATTCTCAACGCTCAAGCCCATCACCAAGGTAGCCAGGGACATGGCAACAGTGCTTATCATCGATCCGCACCCGCTCAATGCCCTCAGCATGGAGTCGACCCTGACCTCGGCCGGCCACACCGTAGTAGGTGTGGCCAACAACGGGCTTGTGGGGCTGGATCTGGCTCGCAGTGAGTCGCCAGACCTGATCATTCTGGACCTTGAGGTGCCCAGGCTCGGAGGCCTGGACCTGATCAAGCGCATTGTTGCGCGCAAGGGCACCACCCGTTTGCTGGTGTTCACCGCCCTGCCTGCCGAAGCCTACGAGCCACTGTGCATCGCCGCGGGCGCTTCGGGATTCGTCGACAAAACGGATTCGCCTTCAGCGTTCAGCGATGCGGTCAACAAGGTGCTGCACGGCAAGACCTACTTTCAAGCTTCGGCGTTGCGCACCAGCACGGCGACCGACAACGCGCTCCCGCCATTGACCGCCAGGGAGATCACGGTGCTGCATTACCTGGCAGAGGGTTACCGGGTCAAGCAGATCGCCGGGGAACTGGCGATCAGTGACCGTACGGTCAGCACCTACAAGTCCAGGCTGCTGGAAAAAACGGGGACCCACTCGCTGGTCGACCTGCTTCAAGTCGCTGCCAACCGGGGGCTGCTGGAGAAAAAGGCCGGAGCGAAGGATTCAGCCGACGCCTCATTGTCAGCAGCAGACCTGAACTTCAACACCCTGCTCGACAAGGTCCCCTTTCCTGTTTGCCTCAGAGCACCGGATGCCCGGATAGTGGCCGCCAATCAAGCCTTCCTCGACTACCTCGGGTTGACGCTGGAGTCGGTGATCAACGCCCGGCAATGCGACATTGGCGTTATCGATACCGAGCACCTGGAGTACGCACGCAAAACCTACAGTGCTGCGGTAGAGAACCGTATCCCGTACATGATGGTGGTAGTCGTCAGCCTGCGCGGCGAGCGCCGCGTGGTCAAACACAGTGGCTGCCCTGTGCTGGCTGAAGATGGTGAATTTGTCGGCATGCTCTGCTCGTTCATCGATATCGGTGAAGAGGAAAACCAGATACAGGCGCTCCGCGATCAGTTGGCCTATTTTTCCTCCATCTACAGTCGCCGTGGTACGTACCTGATACAACATGGGCAGGAAGTTACGGGCTACATCAACAAAGCCAGAGATATTGTCGCCAGCCACCAACACAGTGACGACAAGCACGCGTTGCTCGGGCTGCTGGAGCGCATCGACGAGAGCGTGCGAATGGTTGGCGAGATGGTCGACCTGGAGCAAGGGCACGTCCGCTACAGCCCGTTTGCACAAGACCTGAACACGCTCACCGAGAATATCCTCAAAGCCCTGACCGACGACGCTATGCCCCCCAGGTCATTCCTCAAGGCCTCCCCGCCTCCCTGGGGCTGGATAGACGCCACACCTTACGCCAGCCTGCTCAAGGCCTTGATGCTCCACCTCAAACACGAAGGCGCGAATCATGTGTCGATCCAGGCCAGCGCGATAGAACGCGACGCCGGGCTCCTGGACTGGACGCTGCAGGTCAGTGCCACGATGACTGCAAACGAGCAGCGGGCCTCTCCAGTTATTTATCTGGCCATGGCAACAAAGATCAGCGCACTGCTGCAAGGCGATCTGGTCATAGCAGAAGATGACGATCAACGCTTCGAGGCACAGGTGAAGTTGAAAGTGCCTGTCGCCGCCGCCCATCCACCCCATTAACATCAGGGACGCACTACAAGGCGTTGCGTGAACCCACGCTTACCCGGATCAGGGTACGGATCAATCATTTCTCCTAGTTGATACCTCTAGGAGAAACACCATGTACACGTATCCGAAACCGGGGCTGGGACACCCCTGCGGTACCCTTACCGCACTGTGTGTTGCCGTCGCGCTGGCCACCGCAGGCATCACCGCACCGGTGTCGTGCGCCGCAGCTGCCGACCTGCCACAGGCCGGGCAGGTAATCGGTGGCCAGGCAACGATCAACCAGCAAGGCAAGCAGATGGAGGTCAACACCTCCGGCGCGCGTACCGCGATCAACTGGCAGAGTTTCAACGTAGGCCCCGACCACAAGATCACCTTCAACCAGCCGGACGGCAAGTCGGTCACCCTTAACCGCGTGATGGGCAGCGACCCGTCGAAGATCTATGGCGCGGTGACGTCCAATGGCCAGCTGATCCTGGTCAACCCCAACGGCGTGTGGGTCGGCCCGAATGCTCACATCGCCTCCAGTGCGCTGATCGCCAGTGCCGGTTTTCTCACTGAAGAACAGGCCAGGCAATTCGCAGCCACCGGCAAGCTGGATATTCAACTGACCGGTTCGGTCACCAACCAGGGTCGCATCACCGTTCACGACAACGGTATGGTTGCGCTGCTCGGCGCCCAGGTGTCCAACGCAGGTGTCATTCAGGCCAGAAAAGGCACTGTGCAGCTGGCCACCGGCCCGCAGGCAACCCTTGATTTCCACGGTGACGGGCTGCTCAACATCGCCGTCAGTGGCAACCCGGGGGAGCCTGGCAGCGTCAATGCCGACGTCACCGGTGGCGTCCATAACAGCGGCGAAATCGACGTCGCGGGCGGCGTGGTGAGCATGAGCGCTCAGCGCGCCGCCAAACACCTGGATTCGGTCATCAACCTGGGCGGCAATGTAAATGCCGACTCGGTCAGCAATGATGGCGGCACCATTGTGCTGGGCAGCGCTGCGCAAACCAACGTCACCGGCAACCTCAGCGCCAAAGGCAGCAACGGTGGTTCGATCAAGGTGCTGGGCGATGCCGTGAATGTGGCTGGCAGCGCCAGAATCGATGCTTCCGGCACCCAGGGTGCAGGTGGCAAGGTGCTGGTCGGCGGCAGCTTTCAGGGCAAGGGCGCTGAGCCTGCAGCCAAAACCACCCATGTCGCCAAGGGTGCGGCGCTCAAGGCTGACGGCACAACCGACGGTGGGCGGATCGTTGTCTGGAGCGATGGCTCGACGCATTTTGCCGGCTCTGCCTCCGCCACCGGCAAAGCCAACGGCGGCGTGGTGGAAACGTCGGGCAAGCACCTGACGGTGACCGCAGACGCCAACGTCAATACCCGGGGCGCAAAGGCCAGCGGCACCTGGTTACTCGACCCGCAAACCGTGAACATCAGCGCAACCGGCGACGATAACCTGGGCAGCGGTTCGGTGGCGGCCAGTGCCGTGGTCAATGGCCTGGCGCAAGGCAATGTGGTGATCCAGGCCACCGAGACCCTCAACGTCAATGCGCCGATCATTGCCACCAACCTTGCAACGGTCAACAACGACGGTCGTGTCAGCACCTCTACCCTGGCCCTGATCGGTGCAGGCAATGCCGGCTTGATCAGCACCTTCGATGGCAACGACAAGAGCCATGCCAATGGTGCGGTCAACATCAAGGCGCCGATCCTGCTCAAGGACGGCAACCTGTATATCAGCGCGACCGGTGACATCCGCCTGATCGACAACGCCCCGAACGGCAGCAGTGGTGACGCCGCTTACGGCCAGCGCGCGATCATCGACGTCGGCTCAGGTATCGCCTGGCTCAAGACCGCCAACACCGCGTCCATTTTCCAGCAGGCAAACACCGCCCTGATCGGCAGCAAGGTGGCGCTTGAAGGCGCAAGCGTGAGAATGGACAGCGGGCTGAACTTCGCCGGCGAGCTGGCGGGCAAGGCCAGCAACGGCATCTTTACCTTCAGCCAGACCAACGCCACCGGCAACGGGCCAGACACCAGCAAAACCATTACCGCGCCGTTGACCGGCGAAACCCTCAGCGGCGTCAAAGCCTATGCCCTGACCCAGGTCGGTACGCAGGTGGTCATTGGCAACAACGAAACAGACCGGACGGTAACCCTGAGCCCTGGCAACGGCCAGACGTTCGACTACGTGGTGTTCGAGGCGCTGAACTTTCATGACGAGAACGGCAACGAGATTCCCCAGGCCGATGTACTGCGCTACCTGGACAGCTCCGACTACCTGATTTACGGCATCAGTTTTCGCGACACTGACAATGCACTCTGGCAGTTCAAACCGAACCCCGCTGACGTCAATGCACCCATCGTCACCAGAAACGGCGTTACCGTCGATGTACCGGTGGGCTTTTCCCTCAGCCCTGTTGGCGGAACACTTGCTGTCGGTGTCAAGAACCAGTACTTCGAAAACTACTGGGGCGTTGATAGCGAGTACATCCCGGGGGCGGCCAACCAGCAGGAGATCCAGTACAAACCCTCCACCGACACATCCCAGCAGCTGATATTCAAGCTGCAGAGTGAAACCGACGCAGTACTGGCCAGGATTGGCTGGCTCGCCGACGATAAACCCTGGGTTCAAACCACCGATGGCAAGCCGGTCACTCAGCAAAACCTGTTCGAAACGGCGCGGATGCAGTTTCTGTCTACCCAGGACAAGAGCGACACCAACGTCACGATCGCTGGCAACAAGGCGGGCGTCATCGCCATCCCTGATAACGTCAGTCGTGAGTATGGCGAGCCAAACCCGGCCCTCACCCAGAACATCCAGTACAGCGGTGCCACCACCGAACAGGTGCGCGGCATCGACCACTACGTGGACGCCCAGCTCGGCAGGTCTGGTGTGACCCAATCTTCGCCTGCCACGGCAGCCGACGCGCAATCCAATGTTGGCGACTACGCCATCAAGGGTGGTTTGAGTGGCGACGCGTTCGCCCAGCAGCGCTACACCCTGCAGAACAACCCCGCCACCCTGACGGTCACGCCCGCGCAACTGACCGTCACTGCCAACGACAAAGGCAAGACCTACGGTGACAGCGATCCGGCACTGGATTATGGCGTGTCCGGGGCAAAACTCGGTCACAACGGCGCCGACCTGCTGCAGGGCGCGCTTGCCCGTCAAGCGGGTGAGAATGTCGGCCACTACGGCATCAATCAGGGTGCACTGGCGCTCAACAATGGCCTGGGCGGCAACTACACCCTGAAATATGTCGACGGCAAGCTGCAGATCTCCCCTGCGACAGTCACGCTACAGGCGCAAGACAAGTCGAAAGTCTACGGCGACGCCGACCCGGCACTCACACATGTGCTTTCAGGGCTGAAGAACGGCGACACCGCCGCTTCGGTTCTCAATAACGGCAGCCTTGGCCGTGAAGCGGGCGAAGACGTCCGCACACCTGGCTACAGCATCAATCAAGGCAGCATCGGCCTGAACAACGATCAGGGCAGTAACTACGTCCTGCAGTTCATCGAAGGCAAACTGACCATTACCCCGGCCGCCCTCACCCTCACCGCCGATAACAACGGCAAGGTCTATGGTGATCTGGACCCATCGCTCGGCTACCAACTCGGCGGCCTCAAAGGCCAGGACCAGGCCGGCGATGTGCTCAACAGCGGTGCCTTGCAGCGTCAGGCGGGTGAAGATGTCGTGGCCGGTGGCTACAACATCGATCAAGGCTCGATCGGGCTCAACCAGGGCAAGGGCCAGAACTACATCCTCAGCTATCAGGCAGGCACCTTCACCATTACCCCCGCTACCCTGCTGGTGCGTGCCGACGACAAAACCAAGGTCTATGGGCAAGTCGATCCCGCACTGAGTTATCAGGTGTCCGGGCTCAAACGTGGCGACCAGCAGGACGCCGTACTCAATAACGGCGGCTTGCAACGCGAAGCCGGCGAAGATGTAAAAGCGGGTGGCTATGCCATCGGCAACGTTGACCTGGTCAGCACCAGCCAGAACTACATCCTCAACTTCCAGGACGGCGTACTTACCATCACCCCCGCCGCGCTGCAAATCGATGCCGGCGACCATTCCAAGGTGTATGGCGAAGTCGACCCGGGCCTCACCTACCGGGTTAACGGCCTGGTCAATGGTGACAGCGCCGCAGACGTCCTCAATGGTGGCGCCGTACAGCGTGACAGCGGTGAAAATGTCGGCCGCTACACCGTGAACCAGGGCGATCTGGGCCTCAATGGCGGCAAAGGTGGCAACTACATTCTGACCTTCAACGACGGTCAGTTGGCGATTACGCCCGCCGAGCTGACGGTGACCGCCGATCACCAGACCAAGGTCTACGGTGATCTTGATCCCCTGCTGACCTATTCGGTGCAAGGGCTCAAGCACGGCGACAGCGCATCGGCCGTAGTCGCGGGCTCGCTGGATCGACAATCAGGAGAAAATGTCAGGGACAGCGGCTATGCCATCACCCAGGGCAATGTCGTGTTGAGCAGCGGCAACTACACGATGGTGTTCAAGGAAGGCAACCTGCAGGTTACCCCGGCGCCACTTGACGTCCACGCTGACAGTAAATCCAAGGTCCTCGGTGCTGTCGACCCGCAACTGACCTACCAGGTCAGCGGCCTGAAAAACGGCGACACGGCAGCTATCGCCCAGGGCTCGCTGGTACGCGCCCCCGGCGAAGCCATAGGCGCCTATGGCATTGGTCAGGGGCAGGCCTATCAAGCCGGTACGAACTACACCGTGACCTTCCACGACGGCACCCTGACCATCACCGGCCCGCTGGCGCCGATTGAACCGTTACCCATTGAACCTGCACCGGTCGGCCCGCTACCTGTCGAGCCGGTACCCAACGCGGTACGCCAGATCGTGCCCGTTACTGCGCAGTCGCCGGGCAACACCCGCTGCACGGCGCTGGAATCCCCCTCGGCCGTGTCCGCCAACTACTCGGTTACTCCGGCGGTGGCCCGCACCTATGCCGTGCAACTGATCTGTAAACCACGCGCCTATGGTGACGCCAGCAGCACCGTCCCGGATATCCAGGACGTGCTGGATTACGCCAACAGCCACTTCAAAGACGGCAAGTTCATCGTCCCGGACTGGAATCGCAGCGTCATTCCCCATGACCTGCAGGCGCCCGAACAGGGAGGTAAATAATCATGAACATCCATCCCTCACGCTTGACCCGCCTGGCGGTGGCAGTATTCTCTGGCCTGTTGCTGGCAGCACAGGTACAGGCCGCGCCGCTGGGACAACTGAACCCCGGCCGGGTCGAAGTGCCCGACCGTAGCGGCGCACGCACCTCTGCAACGCAAATGCCCGAAACCCTGCAACTGCCGGCAACCTCGGTGACCCCGCAACTGGAGGAAATGCCCAGGGAAATGACCGCGCTGCCAGCCGACATGCCGCGTTTCAAGGTCAACAAGGTGACGTTGATCGGTGTGACCAGCTACCCCCCGGGTACATTCAACCCGGTGGTGGCGCGCCTGGAAGGCAACCGTGTCAACCTCGGCGAAATCAATGCGGTGATCGACACCATCACCCAACGCTACCGCAAGGCGGGCTTCCTGCTGGCCAAGGCGTTCGTGCCGCAGCAACGCCTGGAAGGCGGCAACCTGACCATCCAGGTGTTCGAAGGCAAGATCAACCAGGTTGCCTTCAGCGGCCCAAGCAACCAGGCACTGGAACGCTACGCCGACAACATCCGTCAGGAAGTCCCGCCGACCAGTGCCACGCTGGAGCGTAACCTGCTGCTGATGAATGATGTTTCGGGCAACGACAGTCGCGGCACCCTCAAGGCCTCGCCCGTGGAAGCCGGGACTGATCTTGCGGTGGAAAACACCCAGCGCAAGTACGAAGGCTTTATCGGTTTCGATAACCGCGACAGCCGCTACTTCGGGCCCTGGCAGGTCTACGGCGGCATCGGCATCAACGACCTTACCGGTCGCGGCGATCATCTGGGCATTCGTGCCGGCAAATCTGTCGAAGGCGACAAGATGACCTTTTTCGAAGGCCAGTATGAATTGCCCGTGGGCAGCCAGGGCGATGTCCTCAGCCTGCTCGCCCAGCACAACGACGGCAACGCCGATACCTACTCGTTTCTCAACGCCAACAGTTCCGGCGACACCCTGGCGGTGCGCATCACCCGGCCGTGGATACGTCAGCGCGACGAAACCTTCAAGACCTCGGCTGCCTTTACCTATTACAACGGCAAGTCCGAGTATTTCGACGACCCGCACCACTCGCCGTCAAGCGACGACCGCATACGTGCCGTGCGCCTGGGCGCAAGCTACGACTTCATTGACAGCTATGGCGGCAGGAACCTGGCCAAGGCCGAGCTGAGCCAGGGTTTGTCGATCATGGGTGCGAGTAACGAAAGTCGGCAGAACCCTTCACGCGCAGGTGGCGAAACCGACTTCACCAAACTGCAGCTCGATGCTCAACGCTTGCAGGACCTGAGCCGCCTGATGGACGGTTTGAACCTGTACCTGGCCGCCACTGCGCAAACGTCCTTTGGCCAGGCGCTGCTGTCGCCGGAACAGTTCGGCGTGGGCGGCAGTGAGTTCGGGCGTGGCTACGACCCTTCGGAGATCACCGGTGACCGTGGCTTTGCGCTGAAAACCGAGCTGCAATACAACCGCATCCACGCCATGAAGGGTTATGCCATTCCGACCCAGTACTACGCCTTCTGGGACTTCGGCAAGGTGTGGAGTGAAGCCCCCAGCTGGGAGACTACGCAAAGCTTGTCCTCAGCCGGTTTTGGCGCCCACCTGCAGGTGTTCAAGGACACCTACGTCACCCCGGAAATCGCCTTCCCGCTGACCCGTTCGGTGTCGGCTGAAGAGCTGGATGACGACAACGGCAAGGCGCCGCGGCTCTACATCAACTTCCTCAAGCTCTTCTAATGCAGGTGAGGCGAATGCTCGTTATGAGCATTCGCCCCGGAGGTTTTCATATGACAAACGACTTCGAAACCCTGTGCACCATCCGCAGCGCGTCGTTCAATGACGAGGCTGCTGCCGAGTTGCTGCGCGAGCTGGGGCGTCTGGCGTTGACGCCGAAGCTGTCCCGACGCATCAACGACATCGCGGCCCACTTGGAGCATGACGCCAAGGCACTGGAGGCGCTCTACAAGGTTTTAAGCAATGCAGATCAGTCGTTGCCAGCGCAGGAGTACCAAACCACTGCGCCAGCGCCCACCAACACCGGTGGCAAGCCGATTCTTTGAATCATTGGAGGTCTGAAAAACCATGTAGGTTTTACCGGGCTGCCACTGAGCCAATCTGACTGAACTTCAGGGTGCGTACAGTTTCCTCTGCATATATGAACCCTTCCATCAGGAGGAACAGCTCATGAGATTCAGTCGCCCCTTACTGCTCTGTTTCTCCCTGATATTGCTGCAGGGCTGCTTCGACGAGCCCAAGCACATCGAACAGGACACCGACCGCAGCAAGCCTTCACTGCAGATGCAGCAGCCACCTGACACTCAAAAGGATAAAACGCAATGAGCCTGCCAGACGTGGCCCTTTCGGTGCGTGCGGGGGCTCTGAAGGCGCACTACGAAGCGCTGGCCCAAGGTGATACCTCGGGCAGTACTGCCTGGCTCGACACTCAATTGCGTCAGGCTGACAGGTTTGCGAATGAACTGCCCGCCGATCCGACCACCCTTGCCGACTGGACCGCACAACGTGCTGCCAACGTTGCCCGCCAGTATGCAAGCTACCTCGATGAACGCCGCCAGGGCGCACCCCGGCAGTATTTCAGCAACCGCGCCCATGCTCTCTATTTCCTGCAGCAGGTGGCCCCGACCAAAGCGGTTGATGGTGCCTGGCTGTTTGGTGCGCTGCACCACAGCAACGACCCCCGCTTCCATGGCCTGATCCGTACTTACCTGGAAGAGCTCGGCGACGGTGATGCGGCGTGTAACCACGTGCTCATCTATCAGCGCCTGCTCGCCAGCCTTGGCTGCCATGAAAGCCTCCCCCTGGCCGACGAGCGCTACTTGCAGGGCGCGTTGCAACTGGCACTGGGTCTGAACATGGACGCCTACCTGCCTGAAGTCATTGGCTACAACCTCGGCTATGAACAATTGCCACTGCATTTACTGGTGACCGCGTTCGAACTGGACGAACTGGGCATCGACCCGCACTACTTCAGGCTTCACATCACCATCGACAACGCCAGCACCGGCCATGCCTGCAAGGCCGTTCAGGCCCTCCTCCAGCTATGGCCAGACAAAGATCAAGAGGTGTTCTACCACCGCGTTGCCAAGGGTTACCGGCTCAACGATCTGGGCCTGGGCGCCGCCGATATCGCCGCCGGCTTCGACCTTGAGGAGCAGCTACTGCAAGCGTTCGAACGCAAACGCAGCTTCGGCAGTCACATGCACTCGGATTACTGCCGCCTTGAAGGCCGCACGGTGAACCAGTGGCTGGCAGAGCCAGGCAGCATCGCAGGGTTCTTTGTTGCACTACAACGCAAGGGCTGGATCAAACGCGGGCAGCCCCCCGCCGACAGTCGCTTCTGGCAACTCGTCGAAGGGCCCACGGCTGCGATGTTCGGTGTGTTCAGCCCCTATGAAAAGCAACTGTTGCATGACTGGATTGCAGCTGACTGGCAACCCGTTCAGCGTCCACGTAAGGCAGCGCAGGCCATTGCCGACACAAACGCCGATCAAGCATCTGGGCGGGCAATGCCACTGGATCAGCTTATTGCCCGGATGGCAGGTGCCCGCCACGCCTTGCCTGACGGCTTGGCCGCCACCCGGCGGTATCGCCAGATAACCGGTTTGAACGGAGGTCACCCCTGATGCAACTGACCAACCGACAAACCCAGGCTGACCGGGCACTGCTTCATTTAGGGCGGCGCTTGCAGGCCGACGGCTATTCCTTCACCTGCGTTACCCCCGCCACCCATCAGCGTAACCTCGATCGGCCCCTTACAGATCCGGCTCGCAGCCTGCGCGATATATTCGGCTGGAACCGACGCTTTGCCCCCGAGCGGATTTCACCTGACGAACTGGAACAGATGCACCTGGCCGATATCGTCGAGCCGCAGGGCAGCGAGTTGCGTAGCACCGTGCGTTTTTCGACCCTGGGCGAATGGCTGTTTCTGCATTCAGGCTACCCTACCGAATCGACCGATGCCGTGTTCTTCGGGCCTGACAGTTATCGCTTCGCGCAGGTAATCCAGGCGCATCTGCAGCACAGCATCAACCCGGTCAACCATGCGATTGAAATAGGCGCCGGCACCGGTATCGGCGCTATCGTCATTGCCGCCGCCCGGCGCCACGCACAGGTGACGGCCGTGGATATCAATGATCTGGCCCTGCGCTATACCGCCATTAACGTCGCCTTGGCAGAACTGGCCAATGTCTCGGTAGCGCACAGCGATGTCCTGCAGGGTGTCACCGGCACTTTTGACCTGATTGTCGCCAACCCGCCTTACATGCTCGATGCCAGTGAACGTACCTATCGTCACGGCGGCGGAACCCTGGGCGAAGGATTGTCGCTGCGGATCGTCAAGGAGTCCCTGCCACGCCTTGCGCCAGGAGGCACGCTGCTGCTTTACACGGGGGTGGCGATAGTCGAAGGCCAGGACCGGTTCCTTGATGCGCTCAACGACATACTCGAGCCGACCCGATGGGTGTGGCGCTATCAGGAACTGGACCCTGACGTGTTTGGCGAGCAACTGCTGCAACCTGGCTATCAGGACGTGGAACGTATTGCTGCTGTAACGCTTACCGTGACCTGCCGCGAATGAAACAGGGGTTCGGCATCGAGGAAGAATACCTGCTGGTGGCATTGGACAGCCGCCAGGTGGTTACCACACCCGGCGCGCCCGCCCTTGCGGCGTGTCGTGAGGTACTCGGGCAGTATTTCGCCCAGGAGATGTTCCAAAGCCAGATCGAACTGGCGTCGCCAATTTTCTACAGCATGGCCCAAGCGCGGGATTTTTTGCGCAGCCACCGCCAACGCCTGGCATCCGCACTGGCTGTGAACGGCCTGGGTATTTGCGCCGCTGGCAGCCATCCATTTGGCGCTTGGTGGTTTCAGCAGCCCGCCTCTGGCGAACACTTCCGCACACTTTTCGAGGATCACCGCCTGGTGGCCCGGCGCAGCCTGGTGTGTGGCCTGCATGTTCATGTCGGCATTGCGCCTGGCCATGACCGCATCCACCTGATCAACCAACTGCTGCCCTGGTTGCCGCTGTTGCTGGTGCTCAGTACCTCATCCCCGTTCTGGGAGGGGCAGGCCAGCGGCTATCGCAGCTACCGTCGCGTGTTGTGCAACGAATGGCCACGCATGGGCCTGCCAGAGCGGCTGAAGGACTGGAATGACTACCAGCGTTACCTTGACCTGCTGCGCCGCACCGGGGCCCTTGGGCCGGAGTCGGATTGCTGGTGGCTGATTCGCCCCTCAAGGCGCTACCCCACCGTGGAATTGCGTCTGGCCGATGGTTGTCCTCACCTCGAAGACGGCCTATGCATCGCCGAAATGTTCCGGCAAATGGTCGAGCACAGCGTGGAGACACCTGCACAAGGCTCACAGCTAACATGCGAGGCGCAATGGCTTACCCAGGAGAACCTCTGGCGCGCCATGCGCGACGGTCGTGACGGACGCTTCATTGATCCGGTTGCGCAAGGGCCAGTGTCGGCACACGCGTGGTTGCTTGAGCTGCAAGCCCGGTTTGCAATCGACTCGGAGCACATCGATCACGCTGCACGTATTCTCACCACGGGTACCAACGCCGATCAGCAGTTGGCGGTCTATTACCAATCGCTGGCACAAGGTGCCACTCACCAACGCGCTCTGAATGATGTCGTGGACGGACAGCTGCAGAACACCGCGTGTCGCAGCCATTGCGCACAGACCGCCGGATACTGATCTGTCGGTCAGTCCGCCGATGGCGTGTTCTTCTTCAAGCCTCGCAGGTTCATTGCACACAAGCAGAACTGCAGTACCACCAACGCCCAGGCGTGGGTATGCCAGCCCCAAATCACCCACAACACGTTGCTGCAGATGAAGCAGCAGAAGCCGATCCGGCGCCCCCGGGCATGACGCGAGCCGGTCCCCCAGGCAGCCGCCACCGTAAGCAGCATGGCTGGCCATTGCAGCAGGTCAATCCACAGTTCCACGATAGTCCCCTATTGTCCTTGAATGTCTGAGCGTTGCTGGCCGCCAATGTTCCGTTGGCCCTCCATAGGCGGTCTACGACTGAAAAACTAAACCTTTCTGCGCAGAACAGGCTCTCACTCTGTAGCGACACCGACGTCGCGAATCCTGTTCTGGAGTGAGACATGAATACTCTATTCCTCAAAACAATCGGTTTTTCCGTCGTATTGGGTTTGTCTTGCGCTTCTGTGCTGGCTGCCACGTCATCCGACTTCGTCGATGCTGCCACTGAAGCAGGCATTGCCGAAGTAGTGGCTGGCAACCTGGCCATGGAAAAGAGCAAGAACCCCGACATCACCGCGTTCGCCCAACAAATGGTCACCGATCACACCCGGGCAAATCAGATGCTTGGCGATATCGCACGCAAACACGACATCAGCGTGCCGAACGAAGCCGCGGTAACGGACAAGGTCAAGAAAGTGATACTGGAATGGCGCGACGAGTCCTTTGATCGCTCATACCTCAACAACCAGGTTGATGCCCACGAAAAGGCGGTGGAACTCTTCAGTAAGGAAGCGAGCTCGTCTGACACCGCTGAACTCAAGGCATTCGCGAGCGACGTACTGCCAAAACTTGAGCATCATCTTCAACAAGCCAAACAACTCCAGGCCAAGTATGGCCAAAAGGAATAATGCAGGATGACAGCATCGGCATCCGCTGGGGTGTCTACCGGGTGTAGGCAAGGGCATGAACTTTATTGTCTGGGTTGCCGTATTGGGCGCGGTCCTGCTGCTGCTGGCCCTGACCTCCGCGTACCTGCGCTGGCTGCCAGTCACCACTTCGGTGGTGTGCCTTGGGCTGGGAGCGGCCCTCGGTCCTGGCGGTATGGGCTGGTTGCAGCTCGACCTGTCCCGGGCTTCCGGCTGGATGGAGCACCTCACCGAGGTTGCCGTGCTGTTCTCCCTTTTCGTCAGCGGCCTCAAGCTGCGGCTGCCGTTGCGCAGCTGCCGCTGGCTGGTTGCCTTCATCCTGGCCGGGCCGGTCATGTTGTTCTGCATTGCCGGCGTCAGTCTTCTGCTGCACTACGGCCTGGGCATGGACTGGGGTGTGTCGGTACTGATCGGAGCCATTCTGGCACCCACTGACCCCGTATTGGCAAGTCTGGTCCAGGTCAGCGATGCCCAGGACAAGGACCCCGTGCGCTTCAGCCTGTCAGGGGAAGCCGGACTCAATGATGGCATCGCGTTCCCGTTCGTGATGCTTGGTCTGCTGTTGATTCAGCACAATGAGGGTGATGAGCAGTGGCTGGGTTACTGGCTATTGCACGATGTACTCTGGGCTGTGCCGGTTGGCCTGCTTTGTGGCTACTGGATGGGCCGCGGCCTGGGGTGGCTGACCTTGTACCTGCGTACTCGCCACAATGACAGTACTGTTTCCCCGAACGATTACCTCAGCCTCGCGCTGATCGCACTGGCTTATGTCTTGGCCGAGGTGATCGATGGCTATGGTTTCCTCGCCGTATTTGCCGCCGGGCTTGGATTGCGCCAGGCAGAAGTACACAGCTGCCCGCAAGCGCATGAGCCTGCCGAACACCTGGTGCAGCCGGTGGTCGGGCATCAGCATGTCGCACCCGAACATGCGGTGAAGGGTGATGTCCAGGCGCTGGAGGACACCCAGGTCGCGGCCGGGATCATGCTCGGAGACATGCTGGCTTTCGGTAACCTGGTAGAACGCGCATTGGAGGTATTCCTGGTCACTTTGCTGGGGGTAGTACTAATCGAACATTGGGACGCACGCGCGTTGATCGTGGCTACAGCGTTGTTCCTGGTGATACGCCCATTGGCGGTGTTTCTTCAGACCCTGTGCAGCCGCCTGGACGTGCGTCAGAAAAGCCTGCTGGGCTGGTTCGGGATAAGGGGCATCGGTAGCCTTTACTACCTGTTCTATTCTTTCAATCACGGACTGCCTGGCGATATGGCGACAACCAGCAGTGGCTTTGCACTTTCCGTGGTGGCTTTGAGTATTGTGGCGCACGGGGTGAGCACCCAGCCGCTGCTGGCATGGTACGAACGGACAGGGTCGACGCATCGCAGACGGGCTGACGTAGATTGAAGCCTGTATCTGGCGATGATTGCAGCCATTACGCCGTTTGTCGGCAGACACTTTCGCGCAACCGTTTGCCCGCTGCGAGTTTTCTCAGGCCCGCTAAATTCTGGTGTAAACCCATCAAATACTGGAGCTTGGGAAAATGCGGAATCGCGGAACTCTGTTCTGGTCATGGGCAGATCCCACCCTTCATCATCGCATCCATGATGAGACGCTGGAGGACGGAACAGTCATTGATGTTCAGGTCCGCCTCTCCTGCACTGGCGCTACCCAGATGTTCCTGGGCATTTATGGGCCCTCAGGCATGATGCTTCACGAAGAAGCCCATCAAAACCTACCCGGCCAGACCATGACCCGCGCATTGGCATGGGGTGTCGGCAAGGCCCGAAAGTTGGCCAGTGAGCTGAGGGCTCCTGTCACGAAAAGCGCCTGAGATTTGCACTCGCCATAGATCTGACCACCCTGCCATTTGCAGTAAGAAGTAGCTGGGGGGTCAGGAACGTGTCTGCGCGAAACCTACTACTATCGAAAGACTGGGGCTTCACCACCACAGTTGATGCTCGGTCTGCGAAGGACAGCGTTGGCCGGATTGTATCCGCCTACTGCCGAGAATAACAAAAACAGGAATCTTCCAGACGATGCACAACCAGCGGAGGACGCTTCATGGTCAGGTCGCAGCCTGTGTATGCTCCCGTGCAAACCCTGCTGCTCGAACCCAATGAATGGGTGCCCAATAACCCGCACCTGCCGATACTCATTTACATCAAGGCCATTGCTGCCAAAGGCAGCGATCCGGTGGCCGATTTCAAGAATACCTTCAGCACCCATGGTTGGCCGCCGCAATGGTGCGCCGGGGTGTACGACTACCACCATTACCACACCCAGGGCCACGAAGTGCTTGGCGTCGTCAGCGGCTTTGCGCGCCTGATGCTGGGCGGCCCGAACGGGCGTCTGGTAGAGGTCAGTGCGGGTGATGTCTTACTGCTGCCGGTCGGTACCGGCCACTGCAATACGCAATGCAGTGATGACTTTCTGGTGGTCGGCGCCTATCCCCCGGGCCAGCACGCCGACACCTGTCGCCAGGCACCAAGCCAGCAACAGTTGGCGAGCATTCTCTCGCTGTCGTTTCCGGAGCAAGATCCGGTTCAGGGCGTGCATGGCGCGGTACACCGGTATTGGGGCTGTACCTGACGGGTAGGCAGACTTCGACAAACGGCTTTTGGCCGAAACCCCATCAAGCCCGAAACAGATATCGGGCTTGACGGAGATGTACCTAATCAGGATTTGCGCCCTCCGCCACCACCCTGCTCGTGGTCTTTGCGCGCCTTGTCCGAGGATTTATCACGGTCGGTAACATGGGTGCCGCGAGCACTTCCCTGGCCACCGCCGCTCATGCGCTCCGAATCGTCCGATTGCCGTGCACCGGACGCTTGACCGCCTTTCTGGCCAGGCTTGGGCATGTTTTCCTTGTCGTCGGCAAATTCGCCGCCACGACGCGAGCCTGCGCCGGCCATGCGGTCGGAATCGCGCGATGGCTGACCACCCGAAGCGTGGCCGCCCTTGTGTCCTGCCTCAGAGGCGCGTTGTGGATCGTCGGCAAAATTGCCACCGGTGTTCTGTTCACCTTTCTTGCCGGTTTGCTTGTCCCGGTCAGAAAAGCCGCCTGGATTGTTTTTTCCTGTATTGGTCATTTCTGTTCACCTCTACATCGTTAGCACGAGCATGGGCTCGTCTAATTCGGAGGACAGCGAAAACAGGAAAGTTTAAATAGAAACGCAGGGTGCGCGACGAGTGGCGTTGCACAGGCACGTCCATTACCAAAGAGCACCGTATGCCGGAATTCCAGTTCGGTACGTGCCATGTTTACTAAACTGGTTTCCTTGGAAGAAGCCCTCCAGGCATCACACTCAGGAGGTCGACTGATGACAGAACACATCGTGCACTTTCATTGCCAGATCGATCAGGCCACCACCGAGCGCTTCAGGGATTGCTGCCTTGAGGCCATCGATCAGGGCGCAACCTCGCTGCTCCTGAACCTGTCCACCTGTGGCGGCAGCACCAATTTCGGCTTCACCCTTTACACTTTCCTGAAGTCGCTGCCCGTGCCGCTTTGCGCCATCAATGCCGGGAATATCGAGTCGATGGGGATCATCATGTTTCTGGCGGCTGCTCGTCGTATTACCTCCCCTCATGCCAGGTTTCTGATTCACCCGATGAACTGGTACTTCAGCCAGAAATCAGTCGACCATCAGCGCCTGCGCGAATACTTGTCCAGCCTGGATAACGATCTCGCGCGTTATGTGCAGATCTATGCCCTGGAAACCGCCGATGCTGCGACCAAACTGGATATTTTTCATTGCCTGTCCGCAGAAGAGAAAGTCATCGCCGCGCATGAATCACTGGCCTACGGCATCGCACATGAGATGAAGCAGATGGTATTTGCCGACGATGTGAAGCACTGGAAGGTCAGTGGGGGTTGACGATTCCCGAGACCTCTCACATGAGGCAGTAGAAATCACCCAGCTCTGCGACGATCTCACGCTTGGCGTTGTACAGGCGGACCTCAGGGGTAAGGGCTATTGAACGGCCCTCAAGCACGTAGCGTTGGCCCGCCTGAAAATGGTCGTAACGCAGGGTCAGGTAGCAGACCCGTTCCGTTGACCCGCCCATCTCGCCGTTGCCGCCACCGCCGCCGCCACCTGTTTCGTAATCGAACCGCACGACAAGCTCATGGCTGCCGGGGGGCACCTGAAAAAACCGTCCGTCGCGCAGGCGCTGTTTGTCCAGACGCTCGGCCAACAGCAACCGGTCATTGGGAAAAGGCAGGGATAGATCGACCCAGGCCATCTGCGGATTGGCGGCGGGCATCGGTGCCTGGCAACCCGCAACAACACAGGCTGCAAGCAATAACTTCATCCTGCGCATGATCAACGCCCCACGGGACTGTTTATTCAGAATAGCGCCGACGAATCAGGTTGGCTGCCCGTCGTGCAGCTATGCTCAGACTGCACACGGTGAAAGCCGGTTTTGGCGTTTCCGGCAAAAAGAGGGCCCAGAATGCGACACAGGCTTTTGCCCATTAATTTGCGCGGACTGATTTTCTTCGTCGTCGTACTGTCTGTACTGGCCACGCTCGCCAATGGCCTGATCGTCGCCTATCGCATTCAGCGTGACGCATTGATCCACTCGGCACTCGAGGCCAATAACGCCTACGCGGCGAAAATGGCCTCCAGCATCGGTGACTTCCTGACGGCAGCACAAAGCCGCCTTAAGTACAGCGCCGATGTCTTGGCGACACGTTGGGATGATCCTGCTGCACTACGGGCCGAGGCCCTTCGTTTGCAGGCGCAGGATGCTGACTTCAATGCCATCGTGATCGTCGATGCCAACGGCAAGGTACTGCAGACCTCTCCGGAAACCCTGCGCATTGTCGGTGCCACGCTTCGCCCCGAGGGCCTTGAGTCGGCGCTAGCCCAGCAGCGCCCCTTGATCAGTGCTGCCTACCTGTCGATGACCGGCAATCTGGTCGTGGCGATATCCCAACCGATATTCAGCGTAACCGGGCAGTTCATCGGTTCGATCGGTGGTTCAGTGTATTTGCTCAAGCAAAGCGCGCTGCATAGCGTCATCAGCAACCACTTTCATCGTGAGGGCACCCTGGCGCTGGTAGTCGATGGCAACCGGCGGCTGTTGTACCACCCGAACTACAAGCGAATTGGACAGGGAATGGACCGCAATGCAGCGGTTGACGCGGCCTTGCAAGGGCACAGTGGCTCAATGCAGGTCAGCTCCCCCACGGGCGTGTCAATGCTCACGGGTTACGCACCGGTGCCCGCGGCAAATTGGGCAGTGGTCGTCGAGCTACCTGCCGAGCGCGCGCTTTCCACACTCGCGCAACTGCTACGCGAAGTGTTCCAGGGCATGATCCCGGCGGGCATCATCGGCTTCGGCCTGGTCTTCGCTGCTGCCGCGCTGATTGCACGGCCATTGCGCCAGCTATCGTCGATTGCCGGCCAGTTGTCGACGCCGGAAACGACCACTCGGTTGCAACGGGTTCATGCCTGGTACCTTGAAGCCTCGTCGATCCGCCAGGCCATGTTGACCGGCGTGCAGCTGTTGCAGCAAAAGCTTGGTCGGCTTGCCCGGGAGGCTCAGAGCGACCCTCTGACGGGGCTGGCCAACCGTCGGGCAATGACCGATGTACTGGAGGTGCTTGAGCAAGCCGAACAGCCTTATTCGCTGTTGGCAATGGACATCGATCACTTCAAGCGCGTCAACGATACCCATGGACATGACGCAGGCGACAGCGCACTTCAGTTCATCTCGGATATCCTCAAGCGAAACTCCAGGACCGGCGACCTGGCGTGCCGTTATGGCGGTGAAGAATTCACTTTGGTATTGCCCAATACAGCGCTGGAGGTCGCCATTGCCATTGCCGAACGGATTAGGGAAAACATTGCTGCCAGTGAAATTCCCGGGATTGGAAAACTTACGCTCTCAGTCGGAGTAGCGTGTCGAAGCAACGAGGCGCCAACGGCGGATGCGGTCATGAGGGCGGCTGACGAGTGCCTGTATCGTGCCAAGTCTCAGGGACGCAATCGGGTTGTCTCATAGCAGGCTGCCTGAGGCGAACCAAGGTACGGCTCCATCAAGATCGCTTCCATTTGACGGTGTTGGCCGATACCAGGCCATCACCGATCATTTCGCCGAAATCCGAGTCGGCATTCAACATCACCACCTGTTCATCATGGGCTCCGCTCGCGGAGTCAAGTGTGATCCGGCTCGACAATTTTGCCCATTTACCGCGTTGAGCAATGAAAATCCTGGTAGGCGAAGGGCCTCCTGCCACCCAGGTGCCTGAGGAGCCAATCAACGCATCGTCAGTAAGCGCCAGTGTGCAGGCGTAGGTTGAGGGTGAATCGCCATCAACGCTGGATGTGCACACATAGTTATAAATCTTGGCCATGATACGCTCCATTGGTTAATGAACAGAGTCCAGGCGCGGCAGGCAGCCTGGCAAGTATCAGCATTCATCCCCACGGTTACTGTGACAATTGTAGTCTGCCCGCTTGCGGCCGCCGCGACGTTCAACCGCCCTGTACTTCCAGCCACTCGTCAATCCTGCTGAACCCTGACCCTTCAGGCCGGGTCGCACTAGATGGGTGCCCTGCCCTGCAACCCGGGAGTCTGCAATGAGGAACGCAGCGTGAACGAGATCCGCAGCGGCGAACGCGTCACCGAACCCGGTATCGGCCCGGCCTCCGAGGTCCAGCGCCTGAACGTACTGACAATCAACGTGCACAAGGGCTTCACCCTGTTCAACCGGCGCTTCATCCTGCCGGAACTGCGCGAAGCGGTACGCGCCACCGGGGCCGACCTGGTGTTCCTGCAAGAAGTTCACGGCAGCCACCAGGGCCATGCACAGCGGCACGCGAGCTGGCCACAGGCGCCGCAGTACGAATTCCTCGCCGACAGTATGTGGCCGCAATTCGCCTACGGGCGCAATGCGGTCTATCCGCATGGCGATCACGGCAACGCGCTGTTGTCGAAATTCCCGATTGTTGAACACAACAACCTCGACGTCTCGATCCACGGCAACGAGCAGCGGGGGCTGCTGCACTGCCGCCTGGACGTTCCGGGGCATGACCAGGTGCATGCGATCTGTGTGCACCTGGGGCTGCGCGAGACACACCGGCAACGCCAGGTGCGTCTGCTGCTCGACCTGCTGGACAGCTTGCCGGCCAAGGCGCCTGTGATCGTCGCCGGAGATTTCAACGATTGGCGCCTGAAGGCCGACGCCCTGCTCGGCCAACGCCTGGTAGAAGCCTTCGGTGAGCACTTCGGCACGCCGGCGCGCAGTTTTCCGGCACGCCTGCCGCTGCTGCGTCTGGACCGCATCTACCTGCGCAACGCCATGCCGAGCAAAGCCCGGGTGCTGTCCAGTTATCCCTGGTCGCATTTATCCGACCATGCCCCGCTGGCTGCGGAGATCAACCTGTGAACAGACCCTGGGTAGACGGTAACCGTGTGGCGCTGCTGATCAACGGCGAGCAGTACTACCCCCGCGTGTTCGAGGCCATGGCCCAGGCGCGGGAGGAAATCCTCCTTGAAACCTTCATCATCTACGACGACAAGGTCGGTCAGCAGTTGCAGCAGGTGCTGATCGCTGCCGCGCGTCGTGGGGTGCGGGTGGAATTGGTAGCCGATGGCTATGGAGCGGCCGACCTGCCGGATACGTACATTGCGGCGATGACTGAAGCGGGCATCCGCTTTCATGCGTTCGACCCGCAACCGCGCCTGGCGGGCATGCGTACCAACCTGTTCCGCCGCCTGCACCGCAAGATCGTGGTGATCGACGGCAAACTCGCGTTCATTGGCGGGATCAATTACAGCGCCGACCACCTCGACGATTACGGACCGATGGCCAAGCAGGACTATGCGGTGGAAGTCGAAGGCCCGGTAGTGGCCCAGGTGCATGCAGTCAGTCGTCGCCTGATGGCCCCGGTGCTCGACCCGCCCAGTCAGGTGCGCCCGGTTACCGAACCGGCCGGCCCGGCCAGCGCGGTATTGGTCGAACGCGATAACGGCCGCCGCCGCATTGATATCGAGGTGCGCTATCTCGAGGCCTTTCGCGCCGCGCGCCAACGCATCGTGGTGGCCAACGCCTATTTCTTTCCCGGCTACCGGCTGTTGCGTGAGCTGCGCAACGCGGCCCGGCGCGGGGTGGAGGTCACCCTGATCCTGCAGGGGCAACCGGATTTGCGTTGGGTTCGGGCGCTGTCCCGGCTGCTGTACAACTACCTGTTGCGCGACGGTGTACGGATTCACGAATACTGCCAACGGCCGCTGCACGGCAAAGTGGCGCTGGTCGACGATGAGTGGTCGACGGTCGGCTCAAGCAACCTCGACCCCTTGAGCCTGTCGTTCAACCTTGAGGCCAACCTGCTGATTCGCGACCGGGCCTTCAACCAGCTGCTCTATGAGCACCTCACCTCGCTCGCCAGCGAACAATGCAAAGCCGTCACCCTGGAGCGGATGATCCGCGGTTACTGGTGGCGGGCGCCGTTGATCTTTTTGTGCTTTCACCTCATTCGTCACTTTCCGCGCATCGCCGGCTGGCTCCCGGCCCATCGTCAACGGTTGCAATCGCTGCAACCTGATGTCGAGGCGCCACGTGATCTTCACGAGGGCCATACCTGATGGCGCACAAACCCTGGCATACCTGGGGCAAGCGCTTGCTGACCCTGCTGTTCGTGGTACTGATCCCGGTGCTGTTGTACCTGCTGGTGCGCAACCTTGACTGGAACGAAGTGCGTCAGTCGCTGGTGGCCTATACGCCGGGCACGCTGATCATCGGCCTGGGCCTGGCGCTGTGCAGCTACCTGACGTTCGCCAGCTATGACCTGCTGGCCCGGGCCTATACCGGCCACCACCTGCCGGCCCGCCAGGTGCTGCCGGTGGCCTTCGTCTGTTATGCCTTCAACCTCAATTTCACCACCTGGGTCGGCGGCGTGGCCTTGCGTTACCGGCTGTACGGCCGGCTGGGCCTGGATACCGCAACCATCACCCGCATCCTGACCCTGGGCCTGTTGACCAACTGGATGGGCTACCTGCTGCTGGCCGGCACGGTGTTCGCCCTGCGCCTGGTCAAGGTGCCGGAGCGCTGGGCCGTGGGCGTGACCGGGTTGCAGATGATCGGCCTGTTGATGCTCGGCGTCGCCCTGGCGTATCTGCTGGCCTGCGCCTTTTCCAAACGCCGCACCTGGAGCGTGCGCGACCATGAAATCACCCTACCCTCGCTGCGCCTGGCGCTGTGCCAGGTGCTGCTAGGGGCCAGCAACTGGGCGTTGATGGCAGCGCTGATCTACTGGCTGCTGCCTGGCGACCTGTTCTACCCGTCGATCCTCGGCGTGTTGCTGATCAGTTGCGTGGCGGGCGTGGTTGCGCACATCCCTGCCGGGCTCGGCGTGCTTGAGGCAGTATTCCTCGCCCTGCTCCACGGCCAGCTGGGCCAGGGAAGCCTCATCGCGGCGTTGCTGGGGTACCGCACCCTGTACTACCTGATTCCCCTGTTGCTGGCGTTGGTTACCTACCTGGTGCTGGAAAAGCGCGCCCGGACCATGCGTGCAAGGCACAGTTGATCAAGGCGAAATCGGGTCACTGGCCGGAAACGTCTCTTCCAGTGCATTGTCGACCCGATGCTCACTGGGGCGCATCGCCGCGCCGCACTTGCAATCGCTCATGCGGCACGGCTCAGCGTTCCGGTGCCCGGTAGCACAGGCCTCGCAGCAGTAGGCCTGCCCCCCCTGCATCAGGGCATTCTGATCCACCGCACAAGAACATTCGGGGCAGGCGCATCGTTGCTCGTTCATGGTTGTCTCCTCGCGTTCTGATTGCCACACATCCGGTCGACCACCACCCACGGACAATGATTCCGAATATCTGCCCCTCGTAAAATTTTGAACTCCGCTCCCCACCCGTCCCTCCCATGGCTATAGCCCCACGGAACACCCCGGAGCCGACCATGGCCAAGCCGCTGCAGGAGTACCAGCGCAAGCGCGATTTCAACGCCACGCCCGAGCCCAGCGGCAAACCCGGACGCGGTAAAGCCCATGCCCTGCAGTACTGCATTCAGAAGCACGACGCCAGTCACCTGCACTACGACTTCCGCCTGGAACTGGACGGCACCCTGAAAAGCTGGGCCATTCCCAAAGGCCCATCACTGGACCCTTCGGTAAAGCGCCTGGCGGTGCATGTGGAGGATCACCCGCTCGACTATGCCAGTTTCGAAGGTCATATCCCCGAAGGCCACTATGGCGCGGGCGACGTCATCGTCTGGGACCGGGGCGTCTGGATACCCGAAGACAACGCCCGCGAAGGCTATGCCAAGGGCAAGCTGCGCTTTCGCCTGCAAGGCGAGAAGCTCAGCGGTGTCTGGCACCTGTTCCGTACCCGCCTGGCGGGCAAGAAAGAGCAATGGATGCTGGTCAAGTCCAACGACGATGCCGCGCGTAGCGAAGCTGACTACAGCATTGTCGAGGCCCAGCCCGACAGCGTGCTCAGCGAACGTACCCTAGTGCCACGCCGGGCCAAAGTGACGGCCCCTCGCTCTAAAGCGACACGTTCCGCCACCGGGCGCAAGGTACAGCTGCCTGCACAGCTGCAACCGCAGCTGGCGACGCTGGTCGATTCGCCCCCGGCCGGTGACTGGCGCTACGAAGTGAAATTCGACGGCTACCGCATTCTGGCCCGTATCGAAGGCGATGACGTACACCTGTTCACCCGTAATGGCCATGACTGGAGCGCAAAAATGCCCCATCAGGTAGCGGCGCTGCGCACGTTGGGCCTTACCTCGGCCTGGCTCGACGGCGAGATGGTGGTGAACGACGCCAATGGCGTCGCTGACTTTCAGGCCTTGCAGAACGCTTTCGACACGCAGGATGACGAACAGATTACCTATTACCTGTTCGACCTGCCCTACCTTGGCGGCCGGGATCTGCGCCAGACGCCATTGCAGGCGCGGCGCAGCACCTTGAGCCAACTGCTTGAAAGCAACCCGTCGGACATCCTGAGGTTTTCCGCAAACTTTGATGAACCGGTTACCGCCCTGCTCGACAGTGCCTGCCGTCTTGGCCTCGAAGGGCTGGTCGGCAAGCGCGCCGACAGTCTGTATCAGGGGCGGCGCAGCGCTGACTGGATAAAGCTCAAATGCTCGCAGCGCCAGGAGTTCGTGGTCGTCGGCTACACCGACCCCAAGGGCAGCCGCAATGGCTTCGGTGCGCTGCTGCTGGCCCTGCATGACAACGACAGTGGCGAGCTGCGTTACGCCGGTAAGGTAGGCACCGGGTTCAGCGTCGCCACCCTCGATAGCCTGCATGACCGCCTCAAGCCGCTGGAAGTTGCCAGGCCCGCTTTGGCAAAGCCACCCACCGGTTCCGAGGCGCGCGGTGTGCATTGGCTCAAACCGCACCTGCTGGCGGAAGTCGCCTACGCCCAGATGACCCGCGACGGGGTGGTACGCCATGCGGTATTTCACGGCCTGCGCGATGACAAAGCGGCCAGCGCCATCGACCTGGAGCGCCCGATGTCCGCCAATGCAATAACCCCACACATGAGTTTGACCCACCCAGAACGGGTGATCGATGCCACCAGCGGCGTGACCAAGCGCGACGTCGCCGAGTACTACGCGGCGGTAGCCCCATGGATACTGCCACAGCTCAAGGACCGCCCGGTCGCGCTGGTGCGCGCACCGGAAGGCCTGGCAGGTGAACTGTTCTTCCAGAAGCATGGCGGCCAGTTGCACTTGCCCAAGGTGCTCACCTACGACAAAGCCCAGGCCGGACAGGCGGCCATGGTCATCAACTACCCGGACACATTGCTTGGCGCCGTGCAGATGAACATGCTCGAACTGCACACCTGGAGCGCCACCAACAAGGACTTCGACAGGCCGGACCGCTTCGTGCTCGACCTCGACCCCGACCCGGCGCTACCGTGGAAGGCCATGTTCGAAGCCACCCAGCTGACCCTGACATTGTTAGACGAACTGGGCCTCAAGGTGTTTCTCAAGACCAGCGGTGGCAAAGGCATGCACCTTGTCGTGCCGCTGACCCGTCGCGCCGACTGGGACGAAGTCAAGGCGTTCAGTCACGCCATCGTTGACTACCTCGCCCGACTGTTTCCGGATCGCCTGAGCGCCGTGTCCGGACCGAAGAATCGCGTGGGGCGGATCTTTATCGACTACCTGCGCAACAGCCAGGGCGCCACCACCGCCTGTGCCTACTCCCTGCGCGCTCGGGAGGGGCTGCCGGTGTCGGTGCCGATCTGGCGCGACGAGCTGCCCGAGCTCAAAAGCGCCAACCAGTGGCACATCGGCAACTTGCACGCACGCTTGGCAGAGATCGACGACCCGTGGGCAGACATTAACAAGACCCGCCAATCGATCACCGCACGCATGCGCAAGCAACTGGAGATGGCATGAGCCTGGATCTGAACACCCTCGACAGCCTGCTGCGAACCTTCAGCGAGCGCCCACAGGCACTGAACCTGGACAGTCAGCTGGCAGAGCTGATGCGGGCGCTTGTGAGCTGTCGCTTCGACCACCTGCCGCTGCCTGGCCAGGGCCAAACCCTACATCGCTGGCAGACTCTGGCGCATGTGGCAGGCTGTGACTTGGCGCTGGCAAAGCTCTACGAAGGACACACCGACGCCTTGGCAATTCTCAGCGAATGCGACGCCACGCATTTGCTCGGCGAAGCCGTCTGGGGTGTCTGGGCAGCCGAGCCACCCGATGCCCGCACGCGTATCGTTGCCTGTGATGGCGACAACGTTCGGCTGACCGGGCGTAAGGCGTGGTGCTCTGGCGCCTTGCAGATCGACCGTGCCTTGATCACCGCATGGACCGATGATGAGCAACCCCAGTTAGTGGCCATCACTTTGAAGCAGGTGAGTCAGCGCCAGCAAACCGATCACTGGCAAGCTGTCGGGATGGCCGCTACCGCCAGCGTAGCGCTCGCGTTTGACCAGACGCCGGGCATTGCGGTCGGTCAACCCGGTCAATACCTGTCGCGCCCTGGCTTCTGGCATGGCGGTGCCGGCATCGCCGCCTGTTGGTACGGGGCCGCCGAAGCATTGGCGCACTACTTGCGCAATCACTGCAGCAAGCCACACCCCGATCCCCATGCCCAAGCCCATCTTGGTGCCGTCGATGCCGCGCTCTGCGGTGCCCGCGCGGCATTGCACGAATGTGCGGCATGGATCGACCGCCAGCCGGCAGCTGACGCCAGCTTTGTGGTGCGCCGGGTTCGCGCCCAGGTGGAACAGGCAGCCGAGCAGGTCATCCACCATGTAGGCCGTGCCCTCGGCGCAACACCCTTCTGCCGTAGTAGCCACTTCGCCCGGCTCAGCGCCGACCTCCCGGTGTTCCTGCGCCAGAGCCATGCCGAACGGGACCTGGCGGCACTTGGCCAACAGCTGGCCCAGTTGCCGGCGGGGGCTTGGCAGCTATGAGCAAAAACCTGATTCAGGCCAGCACGGGTACGCCGTGGACGGCGTGGCAGCAGTCGGCGCACCTGGCCCGCGCCACCTGGATCAGCCCCGACAGCCTGTGCCCGCCGGGTCGACGGCTGGTGTTGCTGGCCCCGCACCCGGATGACGAGGTGCTCATGGCCGGTGGCTTGCTGACAGCGTTTCGCGGTCGCGAGCAGGACCTGCTGTTGATCTCAGCCACCGACGGTGAAGGCAGCCACCCCGGTTCCTCGACCTGGACCGAGCAACGCTTGCGCCACCAGCGCCCCCTGGAAAGCCGTCATGCCCTGCAACAGCTGGACCTGGACCTCACCCAGCTGGATTGGCGCCGGCTGCACCTCAAAGACGGCGCGGTACCCCGCGACGAAGCCTTTCTGGTCAACCACCTCAACCAGTTGCTCCGCCCCGAAGACCTATTGATGACCACCTGGCGCGGTGACGGCCACTGTGACCACGAAGCCCTCGGCCGCGCGGCGGCGCAGGCCGCCCTGGTGCGCAAGGTGCAACTGGCCGAGGTGCCGGTGTGGGCCTGGCATTGGGCCAAACCGGACGACAGTCGCCTGCCCTGGTCACGGGCGCACCGCATAGAACTGGACGAAGCCGGCGTGGCACGCAAGCGCCAGGCTATTGCCGCGCATCACAGCCAGCTGGAGCCAGACCAGGACCGGCCTGCGGTAGTGCCCCCGGCGCTGCTGGAGTGTCTGCTGCAACCTTTTGAACTGGTGTTCCTGTAAACGGAGTGATCATGAGCCTTGATGCGCACTATTTCGCTGACTTGTACGCCACCAGCGATGATCCGTGGGCGTTTCGCACCCGTTGGTATGAACAGCGCAAACGCACGTTGGTGATGGCGAGCCTGCCGCGCCAGTACTATCAGCGGGTGTTCGAGCCTGCCTGCGCCAATGGCGAGCTGAGCGCCGGGCTGGCCGAGCGCTGTGCTGAGTTGGTGTGCCACGACCTCGACCCCACGGCGGTGCGTCTGGCCTCACGGCGGCTAGCCGGGCTGGGCAACGCTTCGGTAAGCCAGGGCCGGTTGCCAGCCGACTGGCCCGACGGGCGTTTCGACCTGATCGTACTCAGCGAAGTGGGTTACTACCTGGGCGCCGCCCAGTGGTTGCAGGTGATCGAACAGTCGATCGCCAGTCTGACCTGCGACGGCGGCCTGCTGGCCTGCCACTGGCGGCATCCGATCGCTGGCTGCCCGCAGAACGGCGACCAGGTGCATCAGTTGCTGGCCCGGCACCTGCAATTGCATCCGCTATGTCGCCATGAGGAAGCGGATTTCCTCCTGGAGTACTGGTCATCTCAGCCCGGTGGCGTCGACCTCGACGAGAGGTGCCCATGATCGCAGTCGTCATACCTGCCCATAACGAAGCGCGGCGGCTGGGACGTTGCCTGACGGCAATGGCCGCGGCTGTGGCGGTGGCGGAGCAGGCCGGCCTGCGGGTTGAAGTGCTGGTGGTGCTGGATCGATGCACCGATAGCAGTGCCGCGATCGCCCGGCGTTATGGGGTCAGCACCCTGGCGATTGAAGCTGGCAATGTCGGGATGGCTCGGCGGCTGGGTGCGGGGCTGATGCTCGAACGTGGGGCCTGCTGGCTGGCGTGCACCGATGCCGACAGTCAGGTGCCACCGCACTGGCTGCTGTCGCAGCTCGCCTGTACGGCAGACGTGGTCTGCGGGACAGTGCATATCAGCCACTGGCAACCCTGGCAGAAGGCTGCATTGCGCAAGCTTTACCTCAGTGCCTACGAGGCGCACGAAGGGCATCGTCATGTCCATGGGGCTAACCTTGGCATCTGTGCCCGCGCCTATGAACGTGCGGGTGGCTTTCAGCCCCTGTCCGCGCATGAGGATGTGCAACTGGTACAAGAGCTGGAGGCCAATGGCGCACAGATCGTGTGGACGGCCAGGCACAGTGTGGCCACCAGCAGCCGCCGCGATAGCCGGGCGCGGGAAGGCTTTGGGGATTACCTGGCGAGGCTGGAAACATCGCCCCTGTAGCGGGTTGCGATGGCGTCCCTTTCAAGAAGCTTTGCGCGGGCGTTTTACCGGCTTTTTCTCGGGTGCTGCCTTTTTGCCAACCTTGCCCGCCAGGCTGCGCTTGAGCAATTCGGTCAGGTCGATGATGTCGGCACCCTTCTCTGTAACCGCTTCACCTTTGTCCACCACGCTGATCTTGCCCTTGCTGGCCTTCTCTTCGACCAGGTCCATGATCGTGTCGCGAAAAGCATCATGGTATTCACCCGGTGCCCAAGGCCCGCTCATGTCCTCGACCAGCCGCCTGGCCATGTCCAGTTCGCGCTTGTCGACTTTGCTCTCGGTCACGCTGCTGTCCAGTTCCAGCGACTCAATGTCCCGGACTTCCTCGGGCCAGCGCAAGGTGATCATCACCAGCGCCTGATCCAGCGGGCGCAACAACGCCAGGTGCTGGCGGGTGTGCAGCACCACCGTGGCCAATGCGACCTTGCCGGTGCTTTCCAGGGTTTCGCGCAGCAGCGCATAGACCTTGCCGCCCCGTCGGTCGGGGCTCAGGTAGTACGGCGTATCAAATTGCTGCAGGGGGATTTCGCTGGCTGCCACAAACGAGAAGATGTCGATGGTCTGGGTCGCCTCGGGCCGGGCCTTGCGGATCTCGTCTTCGCTGATCACCACATAGCGCCCTTTCTCGTACTCCACGCCTTTGACGATGTTGTCCGCGTCGATGTCCTTGCCGGTGACCTTGTTGATGCGCTTATAGCCCACCGGTTCCATGCTGCGCTTGTCGAGCCAGTCGAAATCGATCCGTTCGGTGCGCACGGCGGTGTTGAGGGAGACAGGAATATGCACCAGCCCGAAACTGATCGCGCCTTTCCAGATTGCCCTGGCCATCAATCACCTCCTCGGCCGGTAAATGCCGGATGCCTATCTGAAGTGACTGCGCGGCACCGTGAAAGTTTATTCGGTCTGAGCACACGCCTTGATCTGCCCGCGCAACCATTTCAGGCCTGGATCGGTATCGAAACGCGAATGCCAGTGGGCAACCAGTTCGGGGGCCGGGAAATCGACCGGCGGCTCGTGGCAGCTCAGGCCGAATGTGGCGGCGAATGCCTTGGCAATCGGGCCCGGGAGGTTGCAGATGTAGCCGGTTTGCGCGGCGATCACCGGCATCGCCATGAAGTTTTGTACCAGCACGCCAATACGTCGGGCCAACCCCTGAGCCCTTAAGGTTTCATCAATGATATTGCCCTCACGCTGGTGCATTTCGATCATCACCTGCGGCCGCTGCAGGTAAAGGTCGAGCGGAAAACGACCAGGCGGCAATCCTTCGCGTTGCCAGATCAGCGTCAGCAGCGAAACCGTGGTAATCGACTCTTCACTCAGGCCCGCCCCGAACACCGTGGGCGTGCTGATGACCAGGTTGATTTCGCCGCTCTCCAGTAGCGCCGGCAAGACGTTGTTCGCGGGCAGCGGCACCACTTCGATCATCACCCCGGGGGCTTCACGGGCGATGTGCTGGATCAGCCTGGGCAGAATCAGGAATTCGACGAAATCGCCGGAGGCAATACGGAACGTGCGCTGCGCGGTTGCCGGCACAAAGGGTGTAGTGCCTTGCAGCGCTTCATCCAGACGCGCCAGTGCTTCGCGCACCGGCCCGATGAGTTCGGCTGCACGTGCGGTGGGGACCAGGCTGTGGCGTCCGCTGACAAACAGTTCATCGCCCAAACGCTCGCGCAACCGGCGCAGCGCATGGCTGACCGCCGGTTGGCTGAGCGCCAGGCGTTCGCCGGCGCGCGTCACGTTCTGCGTGTCCCACAGGGTTGCAAAGACCACCAGCAGATTCAGGTCGAGCGTTCTTGTATTTATGTTGTGCATACCTGAGATTCCAACTATTCATTTTTCTCACAGTACAGGGTTTGTTGTAGTGGCTCCATCCTTCCCTCAGTGAAAGAGCCCCAGCATGAACAATAAAAAATCCCTGCAGATGGGTTGGTTCATTCCAACGATTGGCGACACCACGGCGTTCAGCGATCCGAGCAAGAGCATCCCGCAGTCCCTGGAGCACTTCGAGCGCGTCGCCGTCGCTGCCGAACAGGCCGGCTTCGACTATGTACTGGTGCCGGTAACCCCGTTTTGCTGGGATGCCTGGGTGACCGCCTCGTTCATCATCGCCCGCACCGAGAAACTCAAAGCCCTGGTGGCGGTAAAACCCGGCTTCATCCATCCGGTCGCCCAGGCCAAGATGTTCGCCACCTTCGACCAGCTGTCCAAAGGCCGTATCTACATCAACCTGATCGCCGGCCTCAGCGAAAAAGACGCTTACGCCGAAGGCCAGATCGTTTCCAAGGACGCTCGCTATGAACAGCTGGAAGAAGAAGTCGAGCTGATGAAGCGCCTGTGGACCGAGCAGAACGTGGAATACGCAGGCAAGTATCACCAGGCCCACGGCCCGAAAGTGATCCCGGCGCCGTACCAGCAACCCCACCCACCGTTCTTCCTTGGTGGTGGTTCTGAGCATGCGGCCGAAATTTCCGCCAAGCACTCTGCGGTGCACCTGTTCTGGGGCGACTACCCGGAGCGCATCGCCGAGCAGATCAAGGCCATGCGTGAGCGCGCCGCTCAATACGGTCGCGGCGAGGAAATCGAATTTGCCATGCGCCTGCAGATCATCTGCCGTGAAACTGAGGAAGAGGCCTGGGCAGCGGCAGACACGCTGGTCAACGGCGCCGACCCGGCCTGGACCGAACAGGTCAAAACCATGATGGCCGAGTCGGTTGCCAACCAACGCATGAAAGAGCTCTCCAACACCGTCGGCCGCAAGATGACGCCGCACCTGTGGACCGGCATCACCGAGGTGCGTCCTGGCGCCGGGATTGCGGTGGTGGGCAACCCGCAACAGGTCGCCGACCAGTTGCTGGCGTTCGTCGACGCCGGATGCAGCGGTTTCTGCCTGTCCGGCTACCCGCACCACGAAGAAGCCGAACGCTTCGGTCGCCTGGTCATGCCACTGCTCAAGCGCTGAGCCCTTGCACTCCTGCCCAATAACAATCAGCCGCCGGTGCACCCGGCGGTAACTGGAGTCCCCTCGATGAACACCACCCCGTTCGACCCCAAGCAGTTCCGCCAGGCACTCGGCGCCTTCACCACCGGCGTGACCATTGTCACCACCCGTGGTGCGGACGCTCAGGACTACGGCATGACCGCCAACAGCTTCAACTCGGTATCCATCGACCCGCCGATGGTGTTGTGGAGCATCAACAAGGATTCCTCTTCGGCCCAGGCCTTCACCGAAGGCGCACACTTCGCCGTGCACATCCTGGCAACCGACCAGGAAGCGCTGTCCAACCGCTTTGCCAAAAGCGGCGCGGACAAATTCACCGGCCTCAACCTGCAGCGCGGCCCCAGCGACATTCCACTGCTGGAAGGCTGCTCGGCGCGCTTCCAGTGCAAAACCACCTATCAGTACGAGGGCGGCGACCACATCATCCTGGTCGGTGAAGTACTGGCGTTCGACCGCTTCGATAAAGCCCCGCTGGTGTTCCACAGCGGTGGCTACCGACGCTTGCAGCCAGCAGCTGCGCAGCGCCCGACATCTGCCATTTATGGTGAAAACTGGCTGGGTTTCCTGCTCGGTCGCGCCTATTACCAGCTGCAGTTGCCGATTCGCCAGCAGCTGCAGGCCATGGGCATGCAGGACCAGGATTTCGAGTTGCTGGGTATCTTGAGTTTCAGCGAAGGCCGCACGCTGGACGAACTGTTCAGGCTGTTCGAGTTCACCGGCAAGGCGCTGGCCGAAGAACAGCTGGCGTTGTGGTTGCAGAAGGGCCTGCTGACGCTGGACAGCGGCCGCGTACTGTTTACCGACAAGGGCCGGCAACTGGCGATCCAGTGGCTGGCATTCGCCAAGGCCGCCGAGATGAATGCCCTTGAGGCGCTGGCTTTCGACGAAGCCCAGCAGCTGAAGCTCCTGATCGGGCGCGTCATCCAGCACACCGGTAGCGAACTGCCGGCGCATTGGCGCAAGGAGAACATCTGGCAGGACAACAACCTCTGGCAGCAACCCGACGCCATCGCCTCGGCACGCTGACGCAGTACTGCGCGGCGCCCTGCTCGCCGCGCGGCCTCGATCACACGAACAGGCCCACAAGAGGACGCTGTCGATGACCCGTTCCACAACCCTGAATGCCACTGCCATGGGCGAGGCGGCACACCTGCTGCCCGGCCGTGGCCGAGCCCGCTATGCCCTTGGCGTGCTGATGCTTGCCTACGTCTTCTCGATCATGGACCGTCAGGTACTGAGCCTGCTGGTTGGCCCGATCCAGCAAGCGCTGCACGTCAACGACACCTGGATGGGCATGCTCCATGGTTTCACCTTCGCGGCCTTCTACTCGCTGGCCGGCCTGCCGATCGCGCGCCTGATCGACCGTGGCAACCGCCGGCGGATCATCGCCACCGGCATCGGCCTGTGGTGCCTGGCTACGGCTGCCAGCGGCCTGGCCACCGAGTTCTGGCACCTGCTGCTGGCGCGGGTCGGTGTGGCGGTTGGCGAGGCAGTGCTGCTGCCCGGTGCCGTATCGCTGATCAGCGACCTGTTCGTGGCCGAAAAGCGTGGCCGCGCCCTCGGCGTGTTCGGCGCAGGTGGGCCGGTAGGCGTTGGTGGTGGCCTGCTTGCCACCGGCCTGGTGCTTGGCTACTTCAGCGCCCACCCGTTGACGTTACCGGTGCTCGGCGCCTTGGCGCCCTGGCAAACCACACTGATGTCGATCGGCCTGCCGGGCCTGTTCATCCTGCTACTGATGCTCGGCGTGCCGGAACCGCGAGGCAGTGGCAGCGGGCGAGTCGGTGCGACGACCACTGTGGCGGCAGTGCCGCTGGGCGAGGTGATGAAATTCCTGCGCAGCAACCGACGCACCTTCGTCGCCATCATCATCGGTATGGGCTGCTACAACGCCGCCGTGTATGGCAGCGGCGCCTGGGTGCCCAGCTACCTGGTGCGCGAATTCGGCTGGAGTTACGCCAAGGCCGGAACCGTGATGGGGCTGATCATGTGTGTAAGCTCGCCGCTCGGTGTGCTTGGCGCCAGCTGGCTGGGCGAGCACTGGCGCCGCCGTGGCATCAACAATGGCAACCTGAATGTGGCGATTATTGCCTGCATCGTCCTGCCGCTGTGCGCCACACCGCTGCTGCTGGCCCCCAGTGCCACGCTGGCGCTGCCGTTCCTGGCCCTCTCGGCCGCCCTGTGGGTGTGCCTGTTCGGTATCGGCCCGGCGCTGATTGTGGAGATTGCGCCGGCACCGATGCGCGGGCAATTCATTGCCCTGTTCACCGGTGTGCTCAACCTGCTCGGTGTCGGTATCGGGCCACTCGCGGTGGGGGTGATCACCGACTACCTGCTGGTCGACCCCGCCGCTATCGGCTATTCGATCCTGATCGTCACCCTGATCGCCTGCCTGCTGGCTTGCCCGCTGCTGCTGCGCGCCCGCCACAGTTTCAACCACACCGCCCTGCGTGCCCGCGAATGGCGGCCCGCCGGCGCGACTGCAATCACCCCCTCAATCTGACGAGAACCCATATGAACACGATCAACGGCAACTGCTTGTGCGGCGCCATCCATTATTCCAGCCAACTGGCCCCGCTGTCGGTTGCGGTCTGCCATTGCAGCGACTGCCAGAAACAGTCTGGCAGCGCTTTTTCGGTCAATCTGCTGGTACCGGCCGAAGGCTTTGTGGTCAAGGGCCCGAGCCTGGGCTGCTATGCCAAGGCTGGTGGCAGTGGCCTGCCGGTCAAGCGCTACTTCTGCGCAGAGTGCGGCTCGGCGCTGTACAGCGAAGTGGCAACGATGCCTGGCGTTCTGGCGGTCAAAACCGGAACCCTGAGCGATCCGGCCAGCGCCAAACCGAACCTGCACCTGTGGTGCGCCTCGGCACAGCCATGGGTGGCGATCGACCGCACGATACCGTGCTTTGAACAGTCCCCTACCGAGTGAAACAAAGCGGTTCCGCCACGTGAGAGCAACGTTATGAAAACAATAAAAACAGTTGTGCAAACCAGCGCCCTGGCGCTTTCGCTTCTGGCCACGGCCGTAATGGCAAAGGTTTCCCCCGAGGAGGCCGCGCAGCTAGGCACCACCTTGACGCCTATGGGCGGCGTCAAAGCGGCGAACGCCGACGGCAGTATCCCGGCCTGGACCGGTGGCCTGCCAACCACGGCGGGCAAGGTCGACAGCAAAGGCTTTTTGAGTGACCCGTTTGCCAACGAAAAGCCCTTGTTCGTGATCACCGCTGCCACTGCAGACACCTACAAGGACAAGCTTACGGCCGGACAGTTGGCGATGTTCAAGCGTTACTCGGACAGCTATAAAATTCCGGTCTACCCCACCCATCGTACCGCGGCGCTGCCAGCAGACATTTATTCGATCATCAAGGCCAGCGCAGTCAAGACCGAAGAAGTGGATGGCGGCAACGGTCTGAGCGGTTTTGGCGATACGCGCTACTATGCCTTCCCGGTTCCGAAAAACGGTATCGAGGTACTGTGGAACCACCTGACCCGTTATCGTGGCGGAAACCTCAACCGTCTGACAACGCGCGTGCAGCCCCAGGCGAACGGGTCCTACAGCATGATCCAGATGGAGGACGAGATTTCCTACCCAAGCAATCTACCAGACCTGGACAAAAGCAAGGCCGACAACATCCTCTTTTACTTCATCCAGCGGGTAACAGGCCCGGCTCGCCTTGCCGGCACCGTGATGCTGCTGCACGAGACCATCGACCAAGTGAAGGAGCCACGCGGTGCCTGGCTCTACAACGCCGGCCAGCGCCGCGTGCGCCGTGCGCCACAGGTTGCCTACGATGGCCCGGCGACGGCCGCCGATGGCCTGGCTACCGCCGACAACTTCGACATGTTCAACGGCGCCCCGGACCGCTACACCTGGGAACTGGTTGGAAAAAAGGAACTGTACATCCCGTACAACAGCTACAAGCTCGACTCACCCACGCTCAAATATGCCGACATTCTCAAGGCCGGGCACATCAACCAGGACCTGACCCGCTACGAACTGCACCGCGTCTGGGAGGTGGTGGCCAAGGTCAAGCCCGATCAACGCCATATCTATTCAACCCGCCATATGTACTTCGATGAAGATACCTGGCAGTTGGCCGAAGTGGACCATTACGACGGACGCGGCCAACTGTGGCGCGTGGGCGAAGGGCATGCGCAGCAGTACTACCACAAGCAGGCCCCCGGCTATACCGCAGAAGTGCTGTATGACCTGCAGGCCGGTCGCTATTCGGTACTGGGTTTGAAGAACGAGGAAAAACGCAGTATCGAGTTCGGCGCTGTCGCGTCGGCGCACAACTACACCCCGGCGGCACTGCGCCAGGCAGGTGTGCGTTAATCGCACAATCATCGTAGTTAGGGCTGCTACGCAGCCCATCGCAGACCACACCTGCTCAAACAGATCAGGTGTGGATTTATCCGCGAATTAACTCACTGGCGCTGCCTGCGCATCGCCAGGATCGCATCGTAACGGCTGAAAACACCCAGCTTGGCGAAGATGTTCTTCAGGTTCCATTTGACCGTCTGCAGGCTCAGGTTCAGTGCCAGGGCAATATGCTTGTTGGACATCGACTGTTCCAGCAGGTCAAGGATCTCCTGCTCACGGCGGGTCATCGTCGGGCCCTGCTCTCGCGTTACTGGCGCCGCCACCGCAACCGCCGCGACAGGCGGTGCGGTACTGAGCAGCTCCTGGCGGTACTCGGCCAGCACCGACCCCTCCTCCAGCTTCAGTTCGCCCAGCATCGACTGGAACAGGCTCCCTTCGTCCAGCAAGGTACGCACCAGGCCCAGTCGATAAGCGCAGGCGACTGCCGCCTTGAGGCTGTCCTGCGCTTCGCCCTCGCGCTTGAGTGCGTGCAAGGCGAACGCCCGCAACAAATCGACCTGAACCCGCCAGCGCCCGCGGTTGAACTCCCCGGCATAACGCTGGGCGATATCCAGCGCCTGCAGGGCGGCTTCGTGCTGCTGCCTGGCCAGGGACAATCGCGCTCTCGACAAGCCCGCGAGGGTCATGATCTCGGCATCGCAGGGCGTCGCCCCACGGTGGTTGCGCGCCAGTTCTTCAAGCCTGCCCTGCAGCACTTCGGCATGGCTGCAATCGCCACACATCAAGGCCAGGCGCAATTGCTCGGCCAACATGCTGCCAACGCCACGGTCCAGTTCCAGGTTGGCGAAGTGCTCTTCTTTTTCCGCCAGATAATCCAGCGCCGCCCGTGGCGACGCCTGCAGGTTGATCAAGCGCCCGTGACACAGTGCGGCACCGATCATGAACATCGGCGCCGAAAAGCGCAGGATGTCCAGGCGGTTGGCGAGGATTTCACCGGCCTGCTCTACCCGATTGAGCTCGTAGCACACTTCGGCCATCACCACCGCAGCGCTGCAGGCACTCACCGAGCGCCTGCCATGCAGCCGTTCTGCCTGGTCCAGCACGGGCGCGCACAAGCGCTCGGCTTCAGCGGCCTTGCCTTCGAGCAGGCTCGCCGAGGCCATGGTTACCTGGCCCATCAAGGCCATTTCGTCATCGCTGCGCAGGCAACGCGCGGCGGGCTGCCGATACAGGTTGCGGGCCTGGCCATGGTGCCCGCGCAAGGCCAGGCAACTGATGGTCAGCGCGATACGCACCTGCTCCTGAAAAGGGGTTGGCAACGTTTTGCCCTCCAGGGATTCGAGCAGCACCATGCAGCGGGTGTCGTCATCCTGGTGCATGGCCAATGCCGCCTTGAGCAATGTCAGTTGCCCTTCCCAGTCATCGGTCAGGGGCACACGTTCAAGCAGGCCGATCCAGTCGTGCGCCTGGCGCGTGAGCACCGTCAGCACCGCACCCCAGATCCCCAGCAACAGCAGGTTCGGGTGCGTGCTCAACACCCCCGGGGGCAGTTGCTCCAGCCAGCGCATGAACTGGCTCAGATGGCTCACCCGGCGGGTAGACGGTTGCACGCGCTCCAGCAGCCCGACGATCAGGCCGAAATCTTCACATTGCAAACCGTGGCGAAAGGCCTCCTGAACCAGCCCCGCGCGTTCGAACCAGTGCGCCGCACGCCCGTGCAGCGACCGCTCATCCACACCGCTGGCGCGCAGACGCTGGGCCAGAAACTCGGCGAACAGTGGATGCATGCGGTACCAGCCCTGCCCCTCAACAGCAAGCGGCTGGATGAACAGGTTGTGTGCCTCCAGGGCGGCAATTTTCTGCACCGCGTCGGGCTCTTCAAAGACGTACGCCGCCACTTCAGCGTTGAAGCGACGCAGCACGGAGAGCTTTTGCAGAAACACCAACAACTCGCCAGGCAAGCCCGCCACGACATCCTGCGCCAGGTAGTCGGCCAACGCCGCATTGTTGTGCGCAAATGCAGCACTTTGCAGGGGCGTACGCGGGTTGTTCTTCAGCGCGATGGCCAGTAGCTGCAGGCCGATCGGCCAGCCGTCGGTCAACGCATGGGCGGCATGGACCGTCTCAAGCTCCAGCTGCTCATCCAGATGCCCCCTGAGAAACGCCAGCGACTCACGAAAATCGAAGGCCAGCTTTGCGCTGTCGATTTCACACACCTGGCCCAGCGCGCGCAGCCGCCCCAATTGCAGGGGCGAGACAACCCGCGAAGCCAGTACCAGGTGCACGTCCTCGGGCAGGTTCTCGCAGAGCATCTGTATCAGCGCAACCGTGCGTGCATCGGTAATGTGATGAGCATCATCGACCATCAGGTAGAGCTTGCCGCCGAGCTGCGCCAAGGCGTTGATCAGCAACGCCGAGGCCGCCTGCACGCTGGCGTCGGCGGTCGGCATCGGTTGCAGCAGCTCATCGTCAATCGCCAGGCCCGCGTGGCGCAAGGCGCCGATCAGGTGGGCGCAAAACGTTTCGAGCCGGCCATCGTCCACCGCCAGCGACAGCCACGCCACCTGCGCGCCAGCGGTGATCAATGCCTGTCGCCATTGGGCAATCAGCGTCGTCTTGCCGAACCCGGCGCTGCCGGTGACCAGCACCAGGCGGCTATGCCGCCAGTGCTGGAGCTTTTCCAGCAACTGCTCGCGCAGGACGGTACGGGTACTCAGCCGCGCAGGAGTGAACTGGGTGGTAATCAACTGAACACAGGGCATGGCACTATCCGGTCAACCAACATTACGCGTGCGATTTTCCCAAAAGGACTTTCGCAGCTCGTTCTTGAGGATCTTGCCGACCCCCGAGAGCGGCATGGCTTCACGGAATTCGATACTGCGCGGGCATTTGTAGCCGGCGATCCGCTCGCGGCAATGGGCAACCAGCGTATCGGCATGGACGTGATTTTCAGCTTTGAGCACGATCACCGCGTGTACGCTTTCTCCCCACTTGTCTGACGGAATGCCGATCACCGCGCACTGGGCGACCGCCGGATGACTGCTGAGGGCGTTCTCCACTTCTGCCGAATAGATGTTTTCGCCGCCACTGACGATCATGTCCTTGAGCCGATCGACGATGTAGACAAAGCCCTCGTCATCCATGTAGCCACCGTCGCCAGTGTGCATCCAGCCCTGCCTGAGCACCTGGGCGGTATCTTCAGGCCGGTTCCAGTAGCCGAGCATGACATTCGGGCCACGCACGATGATCTCGCCTACCGTGCCACGAGGCACTTCACGATCCTCGCTGTCGACCTTCTTAAGCTCCACGCAGTTCACTGCACGCCCCGCCGAATACATCTTGCCGCTTTGCTGGTGATGGGCGCAGTGGTACTCGGCATCAAGCATGGTGCCGCCGGTGGTCAGCTCGGTCATGCCGTAACCCTGAAAAAAGCCCGCTGCCGGGAAGGCCTCGCAGGCACGATCGAGCAGTGCCGGGGTAATCGGTGAAGCGCCATAGACGATGTAGCGAATGGAGCCCAGGGCAATGTCGCAGGTCTGGGTGTCCGCCTGGCGCGCATCAAGCATCATCTGGATCATGGTCGGGGCCAGCATCAGGTCGGTGACCTGTTCGCTGATGATGGTACTGATCGCCGCTTCGCCGCTGAAGGCTGGCAGGACCACATGGGTGCCGCCACTGACAGTCAGGCAGTACAGGGCCGAGAAGTCGGCAAGGTGGAACATCGGCATGGCATGCAGGAACACGGCGTCTTCGCCGAAGAACCCACGGGTCATGGCCGAGAGCCCGGCGAATGCCAGGTTGGCGTGACTGATCATCACGCCTTTGGGGAAGCCGGTGGTGCCGCCGGTGTAGAAAATGCCCAGCAGGGCATCGCCGCCACGGCGCGCATCCTCCTGCGGGATCGCTTCGGCCAGCAAGGTTTCATAGTTGAGCATGCCGGCCGGGGTCGGGCCGTCGCCGGCATAAATGACGTGGCGAACGCATGGCGACTGCGCGGCGATGGCGGCGCCCATGTCTTTGAACGTGTCGTCGACGATCAACACGCGGGAATTCGAATCGCACAGCGAATAGACGATTTCTGCAACGCTCCAGCGGGTGTTGACCGGATTGAGCACGCAATCGGCCCACGGCACGCCCAGGGCATATTCGATATAGCGCTGCGAGTTGCGCGAGAGCATGGCAATGCAGTCGTCGCTGGCCATGCCCAGCGCCTTGAGCGCCCCGGCCAGGCGCGCAACGCGCTCGGCCAGGCCGGCGAAGGTCAGGCTACGGCCCATTTCACGAATGGCTACCGCGTTGGGGCGCTGCTGAAGATGGCGTTGCAACCCTTGAGTAATGTACATCGGAGCCTCCTGTCTTATTATTTTAGGATCGAATCTGAAAGGGATTTGCTGTCCGGCGCAGAATCGTTGATGCCTTCCCTGGCAAGCCGGGCGACCCTCTCGTGGATGAACGCCGCCCGGCCTGGCCCCTTACAGCGAGCGTCCCACCAGCTCACGCTGGATTTCGTTGGCACCGCCATAGATACGGGCCACCCGCGCATCGGCGAACATCCGCGCGATCGGGTATTCGTTCATGTAGCCGAAACCACCGAAGAACTGCAGGCAATCATCGATCACTTCGCCCTGGCGGTCGGTCAGCCAGAACTTGCCCATCGACGCCAGGGTGGTGTCGAGGGTGCCGTCCACCCAACGCTGCACGATCAGGTCGGCGAACAGGCGCGAGGCCAGCGTGGTGGCCTTGACTTCAGCCAGGGTGAAACGGGTGTTCTGGAAGTCCAGGATCGACTTGCCAAATGCCTTGCGCTCGCGGGTGTACTCCACCGTCAACGCCAGCGCACGCTCAAGGGAAGCCGCCGCTTGGATGGAAATTTCCGCGCGTTCATACGGCAATTGCTGCATCAGCTGGGCAAAACCCTGGCCTTCTACGCCGCCAAGCAGGCAGTCCGCCGGTACTTCGCAGTCCTGGAAGAACATTTCCGAGGTGTCCTGGCCCGGCAGGCCGATCTTGTCGAGGCACTTGCCGCGCTGGAAACCCGGGGTCGCGGTATCGACCAGGAACAGCGAGATGCCACGCGAGCCCTTGGCCTCCAGGTCGGTCTTGGCGATCACCACCACCATGTCACTGTTCTGGCCGTTGCTGATGAAGGTCTTCGAGCCACTGATCAGGTACTTGTCGCCGTGCTTCACTGCACGGGTACGCACGCCCTGCAGGTCGGAACCGGTACCCGGCTCAGTCATGGCGATCGAGCAGATGCACTCGCCGGAAGCGATCTTCGGCAGCCAGTGGCGTTTCTGCGCCTCGGTACCACCGGCGAGAATGTAATGGCCAACGATGTGGTTGATGCTCAGGGCGATACTCATCGCGCCGGCATAGGTCAGTTCTTCCATCGCCACTGCGTAGTGGGCAGGCGTACCGTCGGCACCACCGTACTCGGAGGGCATGTCCGGGAGGATCATGCCCATCTCGCCGCAGGCCAGCCAGGCGCTGCGGTCGGAACGGTGCTGTTCGCGCCATTTGTCTTCGTGCGGCAGCAGCTGCTCGCGTACGAATCGGCGGATGCTGTCACGGAAGGCAACCAGGTCGGCATCTTCCCAAGGCGACACATAGTTCGCTACACGCATGGTGTTCTCCTCACTCAGTCAGACGTTGCCGAAACCGCCGCCGCACACCAGCACCTGGCCGGAGACGAAATTGGATTCAGGGATGCAGAACAGGTAGACCGAGCCTGCCGCTTCGTCAGGCGTGCCCGGGCGGCCCAGCGGGCACAGCTGGTTGCTGGCGGCGATGGCCGCCGGCTGGATGCCGACCTTGATTTCACGGCCTTCGATGTTGACGGTCTTGCTGGCATCACCCGCCAGGGCCTGGGTCATGCGCGTATCGATATGACCGAAGGCCACGGCGTTGACGTTGACGTTGTAACGCCCCCACTCCTTGGACAGCGATTTGGTCATGCCGAGGATGCCCGCCTTGGCAGACGAGTAGTTGGCCTGACCGGCGTTGCCGCCGGCAGCGATGGATGAAATGTTGACCACCTTGCGGTTGACCACGCGGCCTTCGGCGGCTTCTTGCTTGGCCAGGGCACTGATGACGGGCTGCGCAGCGCGCAGGATGCGGAACGGTGCGGTCAGGTGGCAGTCGATGATGGCGTACCACTGCTCATCGCTCATCTTCTGGATCACGTTGTCCCAGGTATAACCGGCATTGTTGACGATGATGTCGATGCCGCCAAAGCTGTCGACCGCCGTCTTGATGAAGCGCTCGGCAAAATCCACGGCGGTGACACTACCCACGCAGGCAACGGCGTCGCCACCGGCAGCGCGAATTTCGCCCACGACTTCTTCGGCCGGGCCGGCATCGAGGTCATTGACCACCACGCGGGCGCCATCGGCGGCCAGTTTCAGGGCGACACTGCGGCCGATTCCACGACCGGAGCCAGTGACCAGGGCGACTTTGCCTTCGAGTTTTTTCATTGTTATTACCTTCTTAAACGTCTTCTAGCATCTGTAAGGGAGGGGTCAGGCCAGGGCGACAACGGCTTCGCCGACGACCTTGGGTTCGCCGTACTGGTTGGCGCACTGGATCTGCAGGCGCACGCGTTGCTCGCCGTCGGCCTCGAATTTTTCCGTTACGCGGCCGGTCAGGTGCGGGATGTGGCCAATCTGGGTAATGCCGACAAAGCGCATGGAAAAGCTGCGGATTTGCGTTTGCGGCACCCAGCTGGTCAGCAGACGGCCCAGGTAGGCGGCCGACAACATGCCGTGGGCGAACACGTCAGGGACGCGGGCCTTGCGGGCAAAGTCGATGTCTATGTGGATCTGGTTGTGGTCGCCGGACGCACCGGCGTACAACGCCAGCATGGTGCGATTGACCGGACGTAGCCTGAGCAGCGGCAATTCGGTGCCGACGTGTACATCGCTGTACTGGAGGGCACGGGTCGGGGTATGGGTCATGACTAGGCCTCAGCGCTGCACGAGCGAGGAGCGAAGGTCGGCGATGTGTACGCCGTCCTGGTTGGTGATACGGGTCTGCTGGACCACGAACTGCAAGGCCCCGCCTTTCTTCTCGTAGACATCGGCAATGCGCGTGTCGAAGGTCAGTACATCGCCGGCAAAGGCCATGTGGTGGTAACTGAATTCCTGCTCGGCATGCAGGATGCGCCCGAGGTCAAAGCCCATGATGTCTTCAACGATCGCTTGCGGGTCACGGCCTTCACTTTCCAGGCACAGCAGGAAGGTGGGGGGTACCGGCAGGGCCGGATAACCCGCCGCCCTCGCCGCTTCTTCGTCGGTGTAAACCGGGTCGGTCTCGCCAATGGCCTTGGCGAAGAAGCGCAGACGCCCCTTTTCCACGGCACTGGTGGTGGTGCCAAGGGCACGACCGATCAGACTTTTATCTGCCATTTCGATGGTTTCCTGGTGATTGGCGGGACGATCAGCCGCGACCGTACAGGGTCACGACGCCGGCGCCACCCAGGCCCAGGTTGTGCTGCAAGGCGTGCTGCAGCCCTTCCACCTGGCGCGCTTCGGCGCTGCCGCGCAGCTGATGGGTCAGCTCGTAGCACTGCGCAAGACCGGTGGCGCCCAGCGGGTGGCCCTTGGAAAGCAGGCCACCGGACGGGTTGACCACCACCTTGCCGCCGTAGGTGTTGTCGCCATCGAGAACGAACTGCTCGCCGCCGCCGACCGGGCAGAAACCCAGGCCTTCATAGGTGAGCAATTCGTTGTGGGCGAAACAGTCGTGCAGTTCGCAGACGCGGATATCCTCCGGGCCGACGCCGGCCTTGTCGTAAACCTGCCAGGCAGCCGAGCGGGTCATGCCGGTACCGACGATGTCGATCATCGACGGCGGCTCGAAGGCATCGGGCGTATCAGTGGTCATCGCCTGGGCCAGGATCGACACATCGGTGCGCAGGCCATGACGCTTGGCAAAACGCTCGGAAACGATGATCGCCGCAGCACCACCGCAGGTCGGCGGGCAGGCCATCAGGCGGGTCATCACCCCTTCCCAGACCACCTGGTCGGCCATCACTTCTTCAGTGCTGACGACTTTCTTGAACACCGCCAGCGGGTTATTGGCGGCATGGCGGCTGGCTTTGGCACGGATTGCGGCGAAGGTTTCCATGCGCGTGCCGTACTTGTTCATGTGTTCGCGGCCGGCGCCGCCGAAGAACATCAGTGCGCCCGGCATACCGACGCCCTCCGGGAACGCCAGCGCGGCGCTGTCAAAGCCCTTGCCCATGGTCAGCGGACGGTCGGTCCAGAAGTTTTTCAGAGCGCCGGGCTGCATCTGTTCGAAGCCAAACGCCAGGGCGCAGTCGACAGCACCGCTTTCTACCGCCTGGCGGGCCATGAACAGCGCCGTGGAACCGCTGGCGCAGTTGTTGTTGACGTTGATCACCGGAATGCCGGTCATGCCCACTTCATACAGCGCCGACTGGCCGCAGGTGGAGTCGCCATACACGTAGCCGGCGTAGGCCTGTTGCACCAGCTCGTAACCGATACCGGCATCCTGCAGCGCCTGGCGCACAGCCTAGGCGCCCATTTCGATGTAGCTGCCGCTGGCACCGGGCTTGGCGAACTGGATCATGCCGACACCGGCAACGTAGGTTTTCTGGGACATCGTATTCTCCGCGGTCAGTAGACTTGGCTGGCTCACCGGTGTTTCCGGGGCCCTGGCATCATGGTTGCGCAACGCTTTTCGCCTGTACCCCGCCCTCCACGAGTAGAAAGGGGTGGGGAAAGGGTGGGGTCATCCCACCCTCCCCGGTTCAGGCGATTGCGCCGGTCTCGCGCAGGGCCGCAATGGCAGCTGCGTCCAGGCCCAGTTCGCGGAGAATTTCCTCGCTGTGCTGGCCATTGCTGGCCTTGCTGCCCGCCTGCGCCGGGGTGCGGCTCAGGCGCGGCGCCGGTGCCGGATGGCTGACCCCGTCGCTGTCCATGAAGGCGCCGCGGGCCTGGCTGTGGGCGTAAGCCGGCGCCTCGCTGAAGTCCAGTACCGGGGCGAAACAGACGTCACTCCCTTCCAGCAATGCGCACCACTGGTCGCGCGTGCGCGTGGCGAACAGCGCCTGCAGCTTCTCGCGCTGCGCTGGCCACAGGCTTCGGTCCCACTGGTTCTTGAACAGCGGGTCGTCGATCTGGCACAACGTCAGTAACTGCTGGTAGAACTGCGGTTCGATCGAACCGATGGAGATGAAACCGCCATCTGCACAGGTGTAGCAGCCATAGAACGGCGCGCCGCCGTCGAAAATGTTCTCGCCGCGGTCGGTCCATTGGCCACCCTGCTTGAACTCGTAGTACATGGTGCTGAGCAGCGCCGCACCATCGCAGATAGCGGCATCCACCACCTGGCCCTGGCCGGAGCGACGAGCCTCCAGCAAGGCACAGACAACTCCGAAGGCAAGAAACATTGCACCGCCGCCCATGTCGCCGACCAGGTGCAAGGGCGGCGTCGGGGGCCGGTCGGCGTGGCCCATGGCATGCAGGGCACCGGTAATGGCCAGGTAATTGAGGTCATGGCCCGCGGTCTGCGCCAGCGGCCCGGACTGGCCCCAGCCGGTCATGCGCCCATAAACCAGCCTGGGATTGCGCGCAATGCACACCTCAGGTCCCAACCCCAGGCGCTCCATCACACCGGGTCGGAAGCCTTCGATCAACACATCGGCGCCGTCGATCAGGCGCAAAAGCACATCGGTCGCCCCCGGCTTGCGCGGATCGATGACCAGGCTGCGACGGCCCCGACCGATCACACTGTCATCGCCGTTGAGAAAGCCCGATTGCTGGCGGTCGATGCGGATCACCTCCGCGCCCATGTCTGCAAGCAGCATGGTGGCGAACGGTGCGGGCCCGATCGCGTTCATCTCGACTACCTTTACCCCGGCCAATGGTCCTGCCATGCTTTTTCTCTCTTATTGGTTAGTGGCATTACGGTCGGCGTACCGACCTGCAACAGGCTAGCCAGAGGGCCGGGGCCAACCTATCGCTCGAACGAGTGAAATTGACGCGAGGTTGCGCGCCCGTGGCATTATCTGCACCACAGAACAACCAGAGCTGCCCGTCACAGGCGGCCCCTTTGGCCAGAGAGACCCATGCCCACTCGTCACGACCTGACTGCCCGCCTGAGTCTTGTACCCAGCCGCGTCCTGCCGTCGGCGCAACAGGCACAAGCGCCCGCCCCTGTGATCCATGCGGACAAATTCGTGGTCCCCACGGGCGGCTCGCCCCTGCTTGCTCGCGATAACCTGGTCGACGCCATGGAGGCGGCGGCAGAAACCCGTCTGATGCTGATCTGTGCCGGCGCCGGTTACGGCAAAACGACCTTGATGCGCCAATTGCGTGAGCGCTGCCTGGCCACGGGCCGTCGTGTGGTGTGGTTGACGCTCGACCGCGCCGACAATGCTCCGGCAAGGCTTGCCGCACACCTGCATGCCGGTTTACAGGCCCTCGACGGTCAACCCGCGGGAGAGCCCATTACCGATCAGCACCTGCTGTTGCAACGGTTGCCGGCACTTGAGCCGGGCTTCACGATCATGCTGGACGACTTCGAAGCCCTTGAATCGCCGCAGAGCCTCGCCTTTGTTCAACAGGTGCTAGCTGCTTTGGCACCCGGTGCACGCCTGGTCATCGCTTCGCGCGCCAATCCCGAACTTGCCCTCGGGCGTCTGCGCACGCGGGGCCAGGTGCTGGACGTGGGCACCGATGCATTGCGCCTGGGCCCGGATCAGACGGCGGCGTTCCTGCGCAGCCGCTGCCCGTCACCCATCGGCGATGAGCACATCGCCCGCTTGCAGGAAATCACCGAAGGCTGGATCACCGGACTATTCCTTGCCACCCTGTCGCTCAATGGCCGCACGGACCTGGGTGAGGGAGTCGGTGCTTTCTGTGGCAACAACCAGCAATTGGCCGAATACCTCACCGAAGACATTCTCGCCAGGCTAAGCGACGAGCTGCGCCAGTTTTTACTGCAGACCAGTGTTCTGGAGCGTTTCAGCGCCCCGTTGTGCGATGCGCTCACCCAGCGTAATAACAGCGCCGTGCTGATCGGGCAGCTGCAACGCGCCAACCTGTTCATTCAGCCTGCCGACCCGCAACACCAGTGGTTCCGTTATCACCGGCTGATGCATGGTTACCTGCGCAATGCCATGACCCGGCAATCGGCGCAACAGGTGCAGGACCTGCACCGCGCAGCTGCCCATTGGTACCTGGAGCAGAACCACCCCGCCGCTGCCATCGACCATTTACTGCAGGCTGGCGACATCGATCAGGTGGTTGCCGAACTGGACCGACGCCTGGATGAACTGGTCGACGCCGGGCGCCTGCGCATGCTGCTGCGCTGGCTGGACCAGTTGCCCGTGCGCACATTGCAGGAACGCCCGCGCCTGGTGCTGGCGCATGCCTGGCTGCTGATCCTGGACCGCCGTTATCGCGACGCCATGCAGGTGGTGCAACGCAACAGCGTAACGCTGGAAACCGAGACCATCCGTTGCCTGCTGCTGGCGTTCACCGACCAGCTCGAAGCAGCCTTGAGCACGGCCCAGGCCCACCTTGAACAGTTGCCCGCCAACGACATCCTGCAATTCGGCATGGTCGCCACCCCGCTGGCCTTCTGCATGATTGCCACCGGCCGCCACGACGAAGCCCGGGCACTGCTGATGCGCCTGGCAAGGCAGGCGCCGCAGGAGCGCTCTGTGCTGGTCGACGGCATCGTCGTCTATATAGAAAGCTCACTGGAGTTGACCCAAGGCCAGCGCCGAGCAGCGCTTGCCCGCCTCGAGGCCGCCGCAACCGACCGTGCCAATGCCGACCGTATCAACAGCGCCCAGGGCAAGCGAGTCGGCCCACGGGCAACCCTGGAGATCCTCCATGCCCTGGTGCTGTACGAGGGGGATGCCCTTGACCAGGCCAGCGCCATTCTCGACCGCATCCCGCCCCATGTCCTTGATCTGGGCGGCCCCGACTTGTTAATCGCGCAGCGAATCGTGCTGGCACGTATCGCGCTGCAACGCGACGATCGCCAGAGCTGGATGCGCCATCTTGCCGACCTTGAACAACTGGGCCGACGCAGCGGCTGCGAGCGCATTCTCTGCGCCGCCTGGCTTGAGCGCACCCGCGTGGCCACACTGGAGGGGCGCCTGGACAGCGCCGCCCAGGCATTGGCGACGGCCGAACTGGCCGGGCAATGGGACGTGCCGCAGGTACTGACCTTTGCCTGCGACGCCGACACACCGTTCATTGCCCGCCAGCGCCTGCTGATCGCCCGTGGTGATCATGTCCCGGCCACCCGCGCACTGAGCGCAGCGCTGGAGGAAGCCGAACAGCGTCAGCACCGGCGCCGCGCCCTCAAGCTGCGCCTGTTGCTGGCCATGGCGCAGGCTGGCAATGGCCGGCAAAAGCAGGCCCTGGAGACGCTCACCCCGGCCCTGCGCCTGGCCAGCCAGGAAGGCTTTTTGCGCACGTTTCTCGAAGAAGGGCCGGCGCTGGTCAAGCTCCTGGAGCGCTGGGCGGTAGCCTGCCAGGCATTGTCCAGCAGCCTGGATATCGCCCCGGAGTTTCTTGTGGAACTGCTCAAGCGCAGTGGCGCCCAGGGCGAGAGCAGTGAAGGTGCCGAACCTGCGGACGACCTGCTGCTCACCATCCGCGAGCTGCAGGTCATTCGCTTGCTGGCCGCCGGCAACCGCAACCGCGCCATTGCGCAGCAGATGCACCTGTCCGAGCACACGGTCAAGACGCACCTGCGCAACATCAGCGCCAAGCTCGGTGCCCAGGGCCGCACCGAAGCCGTGGCGATCGCCCGGGCCCGCGGCCTGCTCGACTGATCAGGCCAGCATTCCCAGCGACTTGGCGCGCATCACCGCCTGGGTACGGCGCTTGACCCCCAGTTTGTGATTGATTTTCACGGTGTGGGCCTTGACCGTATTCAAGGAGATGAACAGCTGCTCGCTGATTTCCTGGTTGGACAGGCCATGGGCGACCAGTTGCAGCACCGAAATTTCTCGCGATGTCAGGCTGTCGCGGGCCCCGGGCGCCGCCAGCATCAACGCGCTGCCCTGACCGCCCCAACCTGCCAGCAGGCTGGTACGCGCCAGTGCCGGTGCATCGCCCGGGCGCAACACCCCGCGCTGTTGATCAATACGCGCCCGCGCAACCTGCACTTCCGGCAACAGGCTGTAAAAACCCAGGCGCTCACAGGTGTCGAGCAATGCCTGCAAACGCGCAACCGCGTGATCCAGTTTGCCAACGCCCCACTCGGCCAGGGCCAGGAGCATTTGCAGGCGTTGCGGCAAAGACGGCGCGTGCAAGGGTGGCAGGCACGCCGCGCCGTCTGCGATCGCCTTGCGCACCAGCGGCAGTATGCTTTGCCAGTCCTGCTGGCGGGCCAGCAGACGCAGGTACTGGTAGTCGATCAACCCCTTGTAGCACACCTCGCTGACCCGCCCCCGCTGCATATGCCGCTCGGCATTACGCAGGTGCAATCGCGCCTGCTCGAGTTCGCCTTTGCACGCCGCCACCTCCGAGAGGCCGATCAAGGCATGCAGCACATAGGGATCGCTGCTTTCGATGCCGCGCTCCAGGCCTGCGCGCAACAGCCGTTCGCTAGCCGCCAGGTCGCCACGCAACAGGTACAACTCACCGCGCAGCAGCATCAGGCGACTGAGCAACAGATCGTGGCTACCACCATCGGCGGCGACCAGGTCGAAACACTCCTGCAGTACGGCCCCGGCCAGGTCCAGTTCACCGTAGAGAATCAGCTGGCGGATTCGGTCGGCGCTGATCAATACCTCGCTGGCAATGCAGCCATGGCGCCGTGCCAATTGCAGCGACGAGTCCAGCAGTGCCCGCGCCTGCTCCGGTTCACCGGCGGCCATCGCCACCCGCGCCAGGGTCGAGTAGCACAAAAATGACGAAGGCCAGTCACGCAGTTCCAGGTGCTGCAAGGCCGACTGGCAATGCGCGCGTGCGCTGGCCGCATCACCACTGAGCCCCGACAACGTGCCTTGCAAGGCCTGCCAGTTGGCCAGGAGTCGGCTGTGGTGACTGGCCTTTGGCTGTGGCGTTGCCCAGGCGAGCCTGGCGATGTGGGCCCGGGCATCGTCCAGGCGCCAGCTGCTCAGCAGCGCCCGCCCATTCAGGTAAATCAGGCTGGGCGAACTTTCCAGCGCCCGCTGCGGCAGCCGCGTCAGCCAGTCGAGCCAGGTGTGCAGGTGGCGCTCGCTGAACATCCAGTCCAGGGTCAAACGCTCCATCAGGCTGGCGGCCATTTCCGGCTGCTGGGTGCTCAGCGCCAGTTCAATCGCTTCATCGATGAACCCGGCTTCGCATAACAGCCGGCAGGCGTCGAGACGCAAGCGGTTGAGCGCAGGCGCCGGCAGCTCGCCTTGCAACGCCAGCGCCACGGCAGGCAGCAATCGGTACCACAGGCCATCGGTGCCAACCGGTAAAAAAAACGACTCGGATTGCAGCAAGCCCCGCAACAACGCACCGGCGTTGCCCTGTGGCCACAACCGCTCGCAGAAATCCACCGATAGCCGCGGCAGGTGGGCTGCGCTCATCAGTAGCATACGTTCCTCTTCTGACAGGGGCGCAAGCAACTCACCGCCCAGGTATTCGCGCATCCAGCTCGCCCCCGCCCGCTCATTGCGCCCGGAAGTGCCCAATAGCAGGCGCACGCCGGCGCACCAGCCCTGGGTCTGCTGCCATAAACGTGCAGTGTTGGTGGCGTTGGCCAACGGATCGAGGCGCCCTACCAGTGTTTCAAGCTCGTCACGACTGAACGCAAGCTGGCGGGCGCCCAATTCCAGCAATTCACCTTCGAGCAACAGGCGCGCCAGCTTCCAGGCCGGCCGCTGGCGGCAACTGACCCACAGTTGCACCGGGGCCTGCGAGCGCATCAGGCGGTCGATCCAGGTGTTGAGCTCTGCGCTGGCGTCGGCGGGAAAGTCGTCCAGGGCCAGCCAGCAATGATCCTTGCTGGACGTCAACGCGCAGAGCAAAGCCTCGGTGTCTTCGGCCACTTCGGGGCCCAGGCCGAGGCCATCGGCCAAGCGTCGGCAAAACTGCGCAAGGGTAGGTGCGTGCCCGCCAAGGTCGAGCCACAGGCAGCGTACACCGTCATTGCAGCGACGCATGCAATCGTTGAGCAGCACCGTCTTGCCATAGCCCGCCGGGGCACACAGCAAACGCAGCCGGTACGTACGGCCGAGCAACCGCTCTTCCAGCGGTTCGCGCTGAAGATGGCCCGACGGCGCTCTGGGCGGGGCCATCGGGGAAAGGGGCTGGGACACGGCGGCTCCTGAAATCAATCAAGTCAGGCTGCATATTCGCGCGCGAGACGCCACTAACCCATCCGCCAATCGAGGTATTTTGCAGCGTAAACCGCCGCCACTAATGCTTTCGGGTAGTCGCTAGAAACATCCAATCAGGCAATTCATCACCCAGGTTCAGCCACCTAGGATGGCAACGCCACATCATCCGAACCTGGAGAACCGCATGACAACAACAAGAAAGCGCGGAGTGTTTCAGCCAAGTCTGCTGGCTGCTGCCGTCGCTCTCGGCGCAAGCCAAATGGCGAGTGCCGTTGACTTCAACATCGGGGAAATCGAGGGGCAGTTCGATTCTTCCCTGTCGATCGGAGCCAGCTGGGCGGTACGGGGTGCCGACCCTTCACTGATTTCCAACTTCAACTCGATGGGCAAGCGTGGCACCGCCTCGTCGCGCACCGTCGACGACAACCGCCTGAACTTCAAGAAAGGCGAAACCTTCTCGAAGATCTTCAAAGGTGTCCACGACCTGGAGCTCAAGTACGGCGACAGCGGCGTGTTCGTCCGCGGCAAGTACTGGTACGACTTTGAACTCAAAGACGAGCACCGCCTGTTCTACGACATCGATGACAGCGGTCGCGATGACCTGGCCAAGTCGTCCGGCGCCGAATTCCTCGATGCCTTCGTCTACCACAACTACACCCTGGGTGACCTGGCCGGCAACGTGCGCCTGGGCAAGCAGGTGGTGAGCTGGGGCGAAAGCACCTTCATCGGCAACTCCATCAACAGCATCAACCCGATCGACGTGGCGGCCCTGCGCCGCCCCGGTGCCGAGATCAAGGAAGGCCTGATCCCGGTGAACATGCTGTACGTTTCCCAGGGCCTGACCGACAACATCACCGCCGAGGCGTTCTATCAGCTGGAGTGGGACAACTCGGTGGTCGACAACTGCGGCACGTTCTTTGGTAACGACGGTGTACCACGCGGCTGCAACGACCGCCTGGTGGTCGCCGGCCTGGACCTGGCGCCCGGAGTTTCCGACAACCTGGGTGCACCGGATGCCAACAGCAACGTGTACATCCCGCGCCTGCAGGACAACGAACCCGGTGACAGCGGCCAGTACGGCCTGGCCTTGCGCTGGTACGTGCCCGAGCTGCACGACACCGAGTTCGGCCTGTACGCCATGAACTACCACAGCCGTTCGCCGTTCCTGAGTACCGTACGCACCACCGGAGCAGGCACCCCCGCCAGCGCCCTGAACGTGCCGCGCAACGCCCGTTACTTCATTGATTATCCCGAAGACATCCGCCTGTATGGCCTGAGCTTCCAGACCACGCTGAGCAGTGTTTCGCTGGGCGGTGAAGTCAGCTACCGGCCAAACATGCCCCTGCAGCTCAACACCGCCGATCTGCTCAACGGCACGCTCAACAGCCTGACCTCGCCGCTGATCACCACCGGCTTCATCGCCCCGCCGTCAGCGGCGGTCGCCGGTACCGATATCAATGGCTACAAGCGCATGCCGGTACTCCAGGCACAGTTGACCGCCACGCAGTTCTTTGACCAGGTCATGGGGGCCAGCCGCCTGACCCTGGTGGGTGAAGTGGGCTACAACCGGATCAACGGCCTGGGCGAGCAAGACGGCACCGACCTGCGTTTTGGCCGCAGCCCTGCCTACGGTTCCGGCATTCTGCCGGGCGTCGCTGGGCTCGCTACCTGCCAGGGCACCGGTGTGGGTACGCCCACCGCCAGCAACCCGGCCCAGCAGTGCAACGACAAAGGCTTCTACACCACCAACTCCTGGGGCTACCGCCTGCGCGCCAAGCTCGACTACCCGAACGTGATCGCCGGCATCAACCTCTCGCCCAACCTGGCCTGGTCGCACGATGTCGACGGTTACGGCCCGAACTTCGAGGAAGGCAACAAGGCCATCAGCATTGGCCTGGATGCCGACTACCTCAACACCTACACCACCAGCCTCAGCTACACCGACTTTTTCGGTGGCGACTTCAACACCAACGTCGACCGCGACTATGTCGCGCTCAGCTTCGGCGTGAACTTCTGACACAAGAGCGGAGAACCACCAGCATGAACACCCGAATCATGATGCGTACCGGCGCCCTGGCGCTGTCGCTGCTGGCGACCAGTGTGATCGCCGCCGTTTCGCCGCAGGAAGCGCAACAACTGGGCACCACCCTCACACCGTTGGGGGCACAAAAAGAGGGCAATGCCGACGGCAGCATCCCGGCCTGGACCGGCGGCCTCAAGCCCGGTGCCGCGCCGGTGGATGCCAATGGCTTTCTGGGCAACCCGTTTGCCAGCGACAAACCGCTGTTCGTCATCACCGCCGCCAACGCCGAGCAATACAAGGACAAGCTGACCCCCGGCCAGATGGCAATGTTCAAACGCTACCCGGACAGCTACAAGATTCCGGTGTACAAGAGCCAGCGTACCGCCGCTGTACCGGACAACATCTATGCCCTGGCGAAAAAGAGTGCACTGAACACCGAACTGAGCGACGACGGCAACGGCCTGCGCAACTTCGTCGAAACCCGCTACTACCCCTTCCCGATCCCGAAAAACGGCGTCGAGGTGTACTGGAACCACAACAACCGCTACCGCGGTGGCAACATGTTTCGCCAGGCTGCCCAGGCTGCGCCGCAGGCGAACGGTTCCTACTCCATCGTCGAATATGACGACGAGCTGAGCTACCCGCAGTACATGGACGGCGTCGACAACAAACAGGCCGAGAACATCTTCTACTTCTACAAACAGCGCATCACCGCGCCATCGCGCCTGGCCGGCAACGTCGTGCTCATCCATGAAACCATCGACCAGGTCAAGGAACCCCGCCTGGCCTGGGTCTACAACGCCGGTCAGCGCCGTGTTCGACGTGCACCGCAGATCGCCTACGACGGTCCGGGTTCAGGCGCCGACGGCCTGCGCACCGCCGACAACACCGACCTGATGAATGGTGCACCGGACCGCTACGACTGGAAGCTGGTCGGCAAGAAAGAACTCTACATTCCCTACAACAACTACAAACTGTGGTCGCCGAGCCTCAAGTACGACGACATCATCAAGCCCGGGCACATCAACCAGGACCTGTCCCGTTACGAGCTGCACCGGGTATGGCATGTGGAGGCCACGCTCAAGGCCGGTCAGCGCCACATCTATGCCAAGCGCGACATGTACTTCGACGAAGACACCTGGCAGCTTGCCGAGGTCGATCACTATGACGGCCGTGGCCAGCTCTGGCGCGTGGCTGAAGGCTACGCCGTCAACGACTTCGAACGGGGCGCGCCGGCCTACGCCATGCAAGGTATCTACGACCTGATGGCCGGCCGCTACAACGTCCTGGCGATGACCAATGAGTCCAAGCACGCGACTTTCTATGGCAAGCAAGCACGCATGAACGACTACACCCCGGCAGCCCTGCGTAACGCTGGCGTTCGCTGAGTCCGAAGCGCAAAAAAAAGCGGCGGTCAATTGACCGCCGCTTTTTTATTGCCTGGCCACAGTAACAACGAACTCATCCGCGTCGGCCCATTCGCGGATAAATCCGCTCCTACAGGGGAAGTGCAATGGACGCCTTCAGGACGCCGGCTGTGCGTCAGGCAACTTCCAGGTTCCATCCAGCACCGCCTTGGCCGGCTGATAGAAACGCACCATGTAGTTCCAGCCCGGCATGATCGGCAGGCAGTTGGCGACCGTGGCCGTGCACCCGCCAAAGCGCACCGAAACGCTGCCGTCATCGCCCTTTTGCGCATTGAGGTTGTTCAACGCATACGCCTCTTGCGGGTTCTTGTGGAAATGCCCTTGCGCGTCATACACGCTGACCGACCAGAACGCACCGGCCGGCACCGGTGGAACATCCAGCCGGTATACAGTGGCGCCATCGTTGTGCGCCGGGGTCACCACCTGGTAATAGGCGTCCTTCTCCGGATTGCCGCCCCAGGCCATGGCGCTGCCGATCAGGTGGCGTACCGGATCGACCTCACCGCGTTTGCCGAACATTCCCCGTGAATCGCTCAGGGTCGAACCCAGGGCAAACAACGTCTGCCTGATCTGCGCACGGCTGGCTTCATCCCACGTTGGTACCTGAAACTGCCCCGGACCGTTTTCCTGCCTGACGACGATGGCATCCTGCAGTGCCGCGATCTTCTTGAGGTCTTGCGGGTCGGCGGGGTTGATCAGCGTGCGGACACCGAACATCACATAACGGGTAGACACATCCGCCGGGTTCAGGCGGTACTCACCGGCGCCATAGTGCACGCCAATGACCTGATGGTCTTCATCGATCATCACCAGCGACATGAAGCGTTTACCGGCATCCGGCAGGGTCACGCTGACGGGGCCGGCGTTCATGTCGAAAATTGCCGTGGAATACAGGGTATCCCGGTTGGGACGGATCACGGTCGGGCGATCCACCGGGATCAGGTCGCGCCAGTGGGAGAACGTGCCAAAACCGCCACGCTGAACGGTCAGGCCGAAATAGCGATCGGTTTCGGCACGAATGAAATTGTCAACGGTCACCGCCACAGGCGCTTCGGCTGTGGCCTGGGCGTGGGCGACCGGCAGGCAGGCCGCGTACAAAGCGATGGCGGCTGCCAAGGGTTTCAATGCAGTCATTGTTATTATCCATGCAAGTGAAGGGACCGGGGCGCCTGCCCGCGGCCCGGATTGAACTCAGCGTTTAACCAACGCCGGCGGGAAGTAGTTGCCATCGGCGACCAGGCCCTTGGCACCGTAGTAACGGAACGTCAGCTTGAACGGCTGCCCGGCCACCGTAGGCAACCAGTTGGCCTCGGCGCCCTGCTCTGGCGCTTTCGGCCCGAAGTAGAGGGTCAGCGAACCGTCGGCGTTGTAGCTCAGGCTGGACTGGTTGTTGAGCAGAAAGCGCCCCTGAGCATTGGGCAGCACCCGGAACTGTTTAGCGTCAGTGGCGGTGATCGACCAGAAATAGCGGGCGAATTTCGACGGCAGCTGGTCGGCCGGGAACGTCAGCGAGTAGCTGTTGCCGCCGTCGAGCAGTTCGCCGTTCTCCAGCGCACCGCCGCGGAAATAGTGAACTTCCGCCTGGGTATTGGCCCAGATGCCGCCGTAGTCGACCAGGGTGCGCGTGAGGTAATCCTCGCCGTAGGCCCCGGACACTGCCGGACGCACCCAGCCGTTGCGCAAGGTACCCGGGCCGATGGTCAGCGTCGCCTTGGCCAGGGCGGGAAAAGCGTGCGCCCTGATCTGCCGGTCGATGGCATTACGTGCCGCCGGATCACCGATCTGCGCTGCAATGGCGCGCACCTTGGCCTGCAGCGCCTGCATACCCGGGTTGAGGTCGGGCTCCTGCAAGGCAACCACGGCGCTGTCGAACGCTTCGACGCCCGGCAGTTTGTTAAGGGCAAACATCGGCGTTTTAGGGATCGCTTCGGTGACGGGCGTGCCGCTGGCACGCAGGCTGAACTGCTGCTGCAAGTGCTCGGCCTGCTTCCAGTCAGCGCCCAGTTCAACCCGCGACAGTATGCGTGCCGTGCGCACCGGCAGGTCGATGCGCTTGACCCCGACCGGCAGCGTGACCTTTGCCCCCTTCAGGCACACCGCATAGTCGCCATAAGGATGGTCGGGCTGGCTGCGCTCGTTGATGTTGGCCAGGGTTTCACCCCAGCCATTGAGGAACTGCACCGTGTAGTAGCGATCGACGATCTTCGGCACCCCGACCAGGGTGCAACTGTGTGCGTCCAGTGCCAGCCATGCCTCGGAATAGGCCACGTCGAGGTTGGGGTTGGGCCATTCGACGTCCCCCGGTTTGCGGTGTACCAGCTGGTTCCACTGCATCCCGGCCTGGAAATCCAGTTGCTGCTGGCGCAGCACCAGCAGGCGCCCGAGCAGATAGGTGTAGGCGTCGCTGACGTCCTGGTCCGAGAACGCCTGCACCGAGGCGGCCGGGGGTGTTTGCGCGGCATGAACCAGTGCCGGCTGCAGCGTCGCCGCCAGGCAGGCAGCGGCGAGTGCACTTCTGGCAAACGCAAAAGGTGATGAGCGATACATTGTTATTCTCCTTGGGGATCCACTCGTTGAAGCACTGGCAGCTTATGCATCAGTCGAGTGGGATCCGCACCGCTCCTGGGGAGTGGGGTTGGAGAATTGGCGCGGCTCAGGCCACCTGCAAAAGCCTCGCGTACGCCTGCAGGTGATGATCGTCATCACCAAACTGCCGGGCTACCATCAGCAGATGCTTGGCATGGTGCGACAACACGTACTCCCATGTCAGGCCGATGCCGCCATGCAACTGAATGCCCTGGTCGGCAACGAAGCGGCTGGCGCGACTGACGATGAACTTTGCCGCCGCCAGTACCCGGTTACGCTGGTCGCTGTCCTGCTGATCGGCCACACAGGCCGCGAGCAAGGTCATGGAAGTGGCCTGGTCGAGTTCGATGCGCATGTCGACCATGCGGTGCTGCAAGGCCTGGAACTTGCCGATCGGCTGACCGAACTGCTGGCGGGTTTTCAGGTAGTCATGGGTCAACTGGCAGGCCGCCTCCATGCTGCCGACTGCCTCGGCACATTGCGCGGCAATACAGCGACCCTGCTGGTAACGCAAGGCTGACAGCGCGTGCCCGACCTCCCCGAGTATCGCGCTGCTGTCGACGAATACGTCCTCCAGGTACACCTCACACGCCATGCGTCCGTCCATGGTTGCAAACGCACGCCGACAAACGCCGCGAGCCTGGGGGTCAAGTAGAAACAGGCTGACCCCCTGTTCGTCCCGAACACCCTGCCCGGTGCGGGCCGACACCAGGATCAACCCGGCGCTCTGGCCTGCAACCACCACCGACTTGCGACCGTTGAGTGTCCAGCCACCGGCCACCGGTTGCGCGACAGTCTGTACATCATGCAACTGGTAGTGACTTTGCGGCTCATCGACGGCGACCGCCATCTGCAAGGTGCCAGTGGCCAGTTGCGGCAGCAGCTCGGCTTTCTGCGCCTCGGTGCCCAATTGGGAGACCAGCCCACCGGCAAAGATCACCGAATGCAGGAACGGCTCAAGGCACAGCCCGCGGCCCAGCTCGGTCATGATCAGCATGGTTTCCACGCCACTGCCGCCAAAGCCCCCGTAGGCCTCTGCAAAAGGTACGGCGCACAGGCCAAGATCTGCCAGCTGCTGCATGAACGCAGTACTGAAGCCGTGCTCGCTTTGCCGAAAGTGCTCGCGCTGCTCAAACCCGTATGTGTCACGCACCAGCCGCGCCACGGTGTCTTGCAGCATCAACTGCTCGTCGTTCAGTTTGAAGTCCATGGTCGGCTCCTCAGAGTTCGAGAATCATTTTGGCAATGATGTTCTTCTGGATTTCGTTCGCCCCGCCGTAAATCGACGCCTTGCGCGCATCCAGGTACTGGTAGGTGGCCGCGCTGCTGTAGTCGGTGTACAGCAGCGGCTCTTCGCCATAGCCCAGCTCATCCTCAATGAACGGCATGGCATAAGGCCCTACGGCTTTACTGATCAGGTAGGTGATCGCCTGGCGAATCTCGGTGCCCCTGATCTTCAGGAACGAGCTTTCCGCGCCCGGTACGCCGCCGCCACTGACCGCCGCCAGGGTGCGCAGGCTGCTCATTTCGGCAGCCATCAACTGTATTTCGACTTCGGCGATCTGCGCGCGGAACATCGGCTCTTCGATCAACGGCACGCCGTTGCGCAGCTCCTGGCTGGCAATGCGCTTGAGTCGGCCGAGCAATGCCTTGTTCTGGGCAATGCCGCCGATGCTGGTGCGCTCGTGGGTGAGCAGGTATTTGGCGCAGGTCCAGCCCTGGTTTTCCTGGCCGACCAGGTTGGCGACCGGCACCCGTACGTTGTCGAAGAACACTTCGTTAACTTCGTGCTCGCCATCCAGGGTGATGATTGGCCGCACGGTGATGCCAGGCGTTTTCATGTCGATCAACAGAAAGGAAATGCCCTGTTGCTGGCGAGCTTCGGGGTCGGTGCGCACCAGGCAGAACATCCAGTCGGCATAGTGCGCCAGGGTGGTCCAGGTTTTCTGGCCGTTGACCCGGTAATGTTCGCCCTCGCGCACCGCACGGGTCTTCAGCGAAGACAGGTCCGAGCCTGCGCCCGGTTCGGAGTACCCCTGGCACCACCAGTCGTCGCAACTGAGGATGCGCGGCAGAAACCGCGCTTTCTGCTCCGGCGTGCCAAATTTGATGATGACCGGGGCGACCATCTTCAACCCGAAAGACACCACCTTCGGCGCACCGGCGGCAAAGCACTCTTCATCAAATATATGCTTTTGCACCTCCGTCCAGCCGGTTCCGCCAAACTCGACCGGCCAGCCCGGTGCGAGCCAGCCTTGCTGGTTGAGCGTGCGCATCCACTGCACTTGATGGTCCTTGCTCAGGCGCTTGCCCTGGGCGATGCGCTGGGCAAACTCATCCGGCAAGTGATCACGCAGGTAGGCGCGCACTTCATCGCGAAAGGCACGCTCGTGCACGGTGAAATCAATGTCCATCCTTCTACTCCGTAGCCAGGGGCGTGCCGGCCCCCAGGCCGGCAGCAGGTTCGTGCGGGGCGCGGTCACGCGTCGAAAACGATCACCGAGCGCGCCAGTTCGCCACGGCGCAGTTCATCGAAGGCGTCGTTGATCTGCTCAAGCCTGATCCGCTGGGAAATCATCTGGTCGAGTTTGAGCTTGCCGCTCAGGTAGAAATCCACCAGCCGCGGCATATCGACCGGGAAACGGTTGGAGCCCATCAAGGAGCCCTGGATGCGCCGCTCGTGCAACAGCTGCAGCGGGTCCAGCTCGATCTTCAGGCCGGGTTTGAGCATGCCGATCACTGTGGCGGTGCCGCCGCGCGCGAGCATGGCGAAGGCCTGTTCGGCGGTCTGTTTGAGACCGATGCATTCGAAGGCGTGATGCACACCGCCACGGGTCAGCTCCAGTACCTGTTTGGCGGCGTCACCGTCCTTGCCGTTGATCAGGTCGGTGGCACCGAACTGTCTGGCCAGCTCCAGCTTTGAATCCAGCATGTCGATGGCAATGATCCGCCCTGCCCCGGCCAGTGCCGCACCGTTGATCGCCGCCAGACCGATGCCGCCACAGCCGATCACCGCAACGGTTTCGCCCGGCCGTACCTTGGCGGTGTTGAACACCGCGCCAGTACCTGTAGTGACCGCGCAGCCCAGCAGCGCGGCGCGGTCCAGCGGCATGTCGCGGCGAATGGCGACGCAGGCGTTCTCGTGCACCAGCATCTGCTCGGCAAAACCCGACAGGTTGACGAACTGCGGCATCGGCTTTTGCACGTAGGTCAGGCGCGGTTCTTCTTCCTTGCCACGCTTGGTTTCCGGCGACACGCAACGGGCCAGGTGCCCTGTCACGCAATGATCGCAATGGCCGCAGAATACCGTCAGGCAGGTGACCACGTGATCGCCCGGCTTGACCGAACGCACTTCGGAACCGACCTGCTCGACAACACCGGCGGCTTCGTGGCCCAACACCATCGGGCCGGGGTACGGGAACGAACCGTCAATGACGTGCAGGTCCGAGTGACAGACGCCAACCGCTCGGGTACGGATCAGCACTTCACGCGGGCCCGGTTTGCTGATGCCCACTTCTTCAATGACCAACGGGGCTCCAACCTGGTGGAATACGGCAGCTTTCATGGCAATTCTCTCGACTGGTAAATGGGGGCTCAGGCTGGGGTTGGTGCAGTACGCAGTACCGCTTTGGCATGGCTGAAGGTGCGGAAGCCGTCGATACCGTGATAGGCACCCATACCGCTCTGGCCGACGCCGCCGAATGGCAGGCCTTCGCTACTGGCATGGCTCATGACCCCGTTCAGGGTCACGCCGCCAGAGCAGGTGCGGCTCAGTACCCGGGCCTGCTCGTCGGCATCTTGGCCGAAGTAGTACAGCGCCAGCGGCCGTGGCCGGGCATTGACCTGGGCGATCACTTCGGCAATGTTGTCGTAAGGTTTGATCGGCAGCAGCGGACCGAAGATTTCGTCCTGCATCACCTGCAGGTTGTCGCCCGGGTTGAGCAGCAAAGTCGGCACAATCTTGTTGTGTGTCGCGGTGGTTAAATCCTCATTGGCCGGATTCAGTTCGATCAGCTCGACACCGGCCGCCCGCGCTTCGCTCAGGTACCCCTGCAACCGCTGGTAATGGCGGGTATTGATGATTGCGGTGTACTCGGGATTGTCCTTGAGCGTCGGCAGGAAGCCGGCGACCACCGCTCTGGCGATGTGGATGAACGCCTCCACCGACTCACGCGGAACGAACACGTAGTCTGGCGCCACACACAGCTGGCCGCTGTTGAGCAACTTGCCGACCACGGTTCTGGCCACCGCCTCCTTGAGGTCGGCGCTGCGCGAGATGATGGTCGGTGATTTGCCGCCCAGTTCAAGGGTTACCGGCACCAGGTGCTCAGCCGCGGCACGCAGCACGTGCTTGCCGATGCTGGTGGCACCGGTGAAGAGCAAATGGTCGAACGGCTGGGCGCAAAACGCCTGGCCAACCTCGGCCCCGCCAAGCACCACCGCCACTTCGTCCTCGGCATACACCGAACGCAGCAGGCGGGCGATCAGTGCCGAAGTGTGAGGGGTAAACTCCGAGGGCTTGATGATCACCCGGTTACCCGCCGCCAGGGCGCCGGCGAGGCCACTGAAAACCATATAGCCCGGCACGTTCCAGGCCGTGACGATACCCACCACGCCGAGCGGCTGGTACTGAACCCACGCCTCGCCACCCCGGGCCTTGCGCTGCTCCGGGCGCATCCATTCGGCCAGTTCCGCCTTGGTCTGCTTGAGCGTGGCCAGCGGCGACAGCACTTCGCTACCCTTCGAGAAACTCGGGCTGCGATGGCCAAAGTCAGCCGTCAGCGCCTCGATGAACGCCTGTTCGTGGTTGACCAGCAGGCCAATCGCCCGGTCGAGCAGTTCGCAGCGTTGCTCCGCCGTCCAGGGTTCATTGGCCAGGAAGGCCGTCCGCTGTTTGTCCAGGATCGTGCGGATGTCGGTGCCGGTCCAGCTTTCGATGGCGCTCATCACTACCTCTCTTGTGGTTGTCTGGACGCCAGTGCAAGTGCGCAGCCGTGCGTCGGGGATGGCCGCATGGTTGACCATCGCCCGACGTCGCGCCGCCACCCGGATCAGGTGGTGGGTGGGTGCAAACGGCTGGTTCAGGCAAGAATGCCCATGGCCTTGGCGCTGTTGATGGCCTGGGTACGGCGACACGCACCCAGCTTGACGTTGATGTTCTTGGCATGGCTTTTCACCGTGTTCTCCGAAATGAACAGGCGATGGCCGACTTCACGCACCGACATGCCTTCTGCCAGCAACTTGAGCACCGACACTTCCCGAGGGGTCAGGTCATCCTGGTAATCCGCTACGCCAGCGGCCTGGGCCGGCGGCGCAGCATCAGCAGCCTTGCCCTGCGCAAAGGCCTGGTTGCGTGCTTGCTGCGCAGCAATAGGCCCCTGGAAGCAGGCCGTGTCGATTTTTGCCCATTGCATGCGACGCTCGCCGTCGTAAAGCAGCAGCTGCGCCTTGTCGGCCTCCCCCTTGCGCGCGGCACACTCGGACAACAGCAAGTAGGCCGCCAGCACAAACGGAGCGCACACGTCGCGTACCTGCAACAGCCCGTTCTGCAAGACCTGCTCGGCCTCATCGCCGCGCCCCTGCAGCAGCAACAGTTCGCCGTGCATAAACAGCAAGCGGCCCAGCAAGGGATTGGGTTGGGTGTTGGCACCTTTGAGGTACGCACACTCGTTGCGCAATACCGCCTGTGCCAGGCTCAGCCGGCCCTGAAGCAGCAGCAAGCGCACCCGGTCGGTGTTCACCAGCACCTCGGCGTCGCGACTGCCCTGGCGCCGGGCAAGCTCCAGCGACTGTTCCAGCAGCCTGTGGGCCTCCTGCAGTTCGCCGCGTTGCATGGCAATGCGCGCCAGGGTGCAATGGCACAACAGCACCGACAGCCAGTCCTGTGCCGTGAGTGCCGGCAGTGAGTCGAGGCAATGCTCGCGCGCCGGATCAAGGTTGCCTCGGATCGCCTGGAGGGTGCCATACAGCGCCTGCCAGTTCGCCAGCAGGCGCCGGTTGCGCTGCGGCTCGGGCAGCGGCAAAAACTGCCCGAGCCGTTGCAGGCAGTCCTCGGCTTCTTCCAGCCGTCCACTGAACACCAGGGCCTTAGCGCACAGGTAGATCAGCCGCGGGCTACTCTGCAGCAGCTGCGGCTCGATACGCTCACGCCAGTCCATGAACCGGCCCAGGTGCCGCTCGGCCAAAATCCAGCTCAGCCACAAGCGCTCCATGTAACTGGCCGCCACTTCCGGCCGATCGGCACTGAGTGCCTGCTCGACGGCATCATCGACCTGCCCCAGTACATTGAGCCGCTGACAGGCACGCAAGCGCAGCCGTAGCAAGGGTGCACCACTGAGGTGCGGTTGCAGTGCCTGCGCCACCGCCGGCAACAAGCGAAACCAGCCCGGCTGATTATCGATAGGAAACAAAAAGGCCTGGGCTGCCACCAGGCCACCAAACACGTGCGCGCCTTGCTGCCCTTCCCAGAGTTGCTCGCAAAGTTCGGCGCTGGCCTTGGACAAATGGGCCAGACCGTAAAGCATTTCCCGTTGTTCATCGCCCAGACGCTGGAGCAGCTCGCGCTCAAGGTAGGCACCGAGCAATGACGCGGGCAGCAAGCGAACACCGGCACACCACCCGCCGGTCTGATGCCAGAGGTTTTCCCTCCATGCCGTGTCGGATTCAGGCGCGATCAGTGCAACCAGGGCATCGAACTCATCAGGGCGCAGTGCCAGTTGCCGGGCGTCCAGCTCCAGCAGTTCACCCGTGAGCATCAGTTGCGGCAGGTTCCAGTCGGGGCGCTGGCGACAGCTGACCAGTAGCTGCAGGTGCGGGTTGTGCAGGCACAAGAGTTGGTCGAACCAGCGGTTGAGGTCCGCAGGCATAACACCTGGCAGGTCGTCGAAGACCAGGCGAAGGCGGATGTGATCGTCGTCTGTGGCCTGGACTGCCCGGCCCGTGGCAGCCAGATACACCAACAGGGCTTCAGGTGATGTCTCGGCAGCCAGCCCCAGCTCACCGGCCAGGATCCTGATCAACTCCAGCAAACTCGGCGCCTGCCCTTCCAGGTCCAGCCAGACCACCCTGGTGGACGATGGCAGGTCCTGCACATAGCGGCGCAGCAGCACTGTCTTTCCGTAACCTGCAGGCGCACAGAGCAGTTGCAGGCGGCGCTGCTCGCGCCTGAGTAAGTCGCACAAATGCGGCCGTGGTACAAACATGGCGCACCTCGCTGATAGAGTGAGGTGACCATCATTGGCTTCGCCTGCGTGTTACGCGCCACCCACATCAGGTGGTCGCCCGTTGATCGCACAACGCCCTGCGAACAGGGCGTTGTGATTAAGACCAACGGTCAGCGGATACCGGCGTTGCGCAGTGCCGACGGGGTGAAGTCGTTCATTTTCGCGCTCATGCCATAGGTAGTGGCATGCCGGGACTGGTTGGTCATTGCCAGGACGTTGTAACGACCGGCCATCAGGTCATAAATTCCGAGCATGGCGAAGTTGGGCGCGCCGCGTTCGTAGTCGTTGATCGCATAACCTTCCGCCACCCGCCACAGTTGGCCACGGCCGTCGTAGTGGTCGACCTCGGCCAGCTGCCAGGTGTCTTCGTCGAAGTACATGTCGCGCTTGGCGTAGATATGACGCTGACCCGGCTTCAATGTCGCCTCGACGTGCCACACCCGGTGTAGCTCATAGCGGGTCAGGTCCTGGTTGATGTGCCCCGGTTTGATAATCTCGTCGTACTTGAGCGCTGGCGACTGCAGCTTGTAGTTGTTGTACGGGATGTACAGCTCCTTTTTGCCGACCAGTTTCCAGTCATAGCGATCCGGAGCGCCGTTCATCATGTCGGTGTTGTCGGCGGTGCGCATGCCGTCCGAGCCGCTGCCCGGGCCGTCATAGGCCACCTGAGGAGCCCGGCGTACCCGGCGTTGACCGGCGTTGTAGACCCACGCCAGGCGTGGTTCCTTCACCTGGTCGATGGTTTCGTGAATGAGGATCACACTGCCGGCCATGCGCGACGGAGCGGTGATTTCCTGCTTGTAGTAGTACAGGACGTTGTCGCCCTGCCCGCCTTCGACCCCTTCCATCAATTGCGGAAAGGCCAGTTTGTCCACGTATTCGACGATGGAGTACGAACCGTTGGTTTGCGGGGCCGCCTGGGCCGCCTGGCGTTCCATGTTGCCACCGCGGTAACGGTTGGCGTGGTTCCAGTAGACCTCGACACCGTTTTTCGGAATCGGGAACGGGTAATAGCGGGTTTGCGAGAAGTTCAGCAGACCGTTGCCGTCCGGCGTCAGCTCGGTGGTTACCGCACTCTTTTTCGCGAGGTCATAAATGTTCTGTGGCACGGCTGCGGTTCGTTGCGTCTTGTACACCGGAATCCTGTAGCTATCCGGGTAACGCTTGAACATAGCCAGTTGCCCCGGCGTCAGATTGTCCTTGTACTGTTCGGCATTGGCCGCAGTGATGATCATTTGCGGTTTGTCTGCGGCAAACGGATCACCGAGAAAGCCGTTGTCGAGCGGCGCCGCACCGGGTTTCAAGCCCCCGGTCCAGGGCGGAATGCTGCCACTGGCGTTGCCCTCTTTCTGGGCCCCCAACGGCGTCAGGGTAGTGCCCAGCTGGGCGGCTTCCTGGGGCGATACCGCCGCCATGACCGCGCTGGCCAGCAGCGACAGGCTCAGCGCGCCAGCGCGCAGGATCGTACGTGCATTGATAGTGAAATGAGTCATTTCCAGGTACCTCTGGGGGCAGAGTTGCATCAGAAATTCACGCCGAAGCTCAGCGCAACGAAGTCACGGTCGACGTTGGTGTTGAAATCGCCATCGAAGTAGTTGGTGTAACTGAGGCTGGCGGTATAGGTGTTCAGGTAGTCGGCATCGACGCCGACGCTGACTGCTTTGGAGCCTTCATCGAAGTTCGGGCCATAGCCTTGGACGTCATGGGACCAGGCCAGGTTGGGCGACAGGTTGATGCCGGCGACCACGTTCTGGTAATCGAGCTTGCCGCGCAGGCGGTAGCCCCAGCTGTTGCTGGTATAGAAGCCGTCGTCGTTGCACTCCTGCGCCGGGTTGCTCGCCGTTGGCGTGCCCGCCGCCGTTCCTCGGCAGGTTGCTGCCCCGGCTGCGCCCTGCAGCTCGCCGGAACCGAAGGCCGGGCTGCGCCCGAAGCGCAGGTCGGAGCCATCGGCCTTGCCCAGACCATTGATGTGGTTGTAGCCGACCTCGCCCACCAGGGTCAGACGACTGGCGCCCAACACCTGGTCGAAAAACTGCGTTGCCGTGACCTGCGCCTGGGTAACCGGCATGCGCTTGTAGCCATTGACCTGGGCGCCCAGCGTGCGGCCGGCAAAGCCGCTGGTGATCAGTGGCGAGGTGGCGCCAAAGGTGCCTGCCGACAGCAGGTCTGCGGTGTTGAGTTGCAAGGGCATGTTCGGCCGATAACTGACTTCGCCGCCCAGTGCCATGCCAGACACGTTGGTCTGGAAGCTCAGGCCGTAAAGGCGGATGTCTTGCGGGTAGTCGATGAAGTAGCGCACGCTGCGCGCCGAGGTCACGCCACCTGCCGCACTGGTCATCTGGTTGATGCTCAGGTACGGGTTGCGGCTGTGATAGTTCATCGCATAGGCGCCGAACTCGGTGTCGTTCGCCTCCGGAACATACCAGCGCAGGGCCACGCCATACTGGCCGCTGTCGCGGGCATCGTTGTCTTTCAGGCGTGGAATGAAGGCATTGTCGGTGCCCGCAGCGACCGCGGCCGCTCCACCGGTGTTGCGCGCCACACCAGGCGGCAGGTCCAGCCCGGCGACTACCAGGCGGTCGTTGCAGCCTTGCGGCACGCCATCGCTGCCGAAGAAGGTGCCGCAGTTGTCGACCACCGATTTGTCCCACTCCAGCTGGTAGAACGCTTCGGCGGTGATGTTGTCGGCCATGCCCTGGGACACGTAGAGCAGGTTGACCGGAATCAGACCTTCTTTGACTTCGGCGCCGGGGCGACGCAAGGCGGCCACGTCAATCGGGTTGATGCTGTTGATCGAGTTACCGATAAAGGTGCTCTCGCCCCAGCTCACCACCTGCTTGCCCAGGCGCACATTACCGACCTGATCGCCAAGGGTGTAGTTGTGGTAGATGAAGCTGTCGAGGAACATCGCCCCGGACGATTTGGCAGCGCGGTCACGCCCCGCATCATCGATGTCGTAGAACGGACGGCTTTCGTCCATCAGTTCAAAGTCGTACCAGTACTTGCCCCGTACGAACACACCGCTGTCGGCGTATTTCAGCTCCAGGTCATGCACGCCCTTGAAGATCTTCGAGAAGGTCTCGCCCTTTTTGAAGTTCAAGCGGTTGTCGTCGGTGGTGCGCGAAGCGGACTCGCCACCGCTGACACCCTGGGAGTTGAAGTTGGAGATGAACTGCTTGTCGGGATCGGCTGTCGACCAGCTGGCCCCGATTGACAGCGATGAATCGAACGACCCCTGAATCTCGCCAATCGCAAAATCGACAGCCTGCGCCTGGTGGCTCGCACAGGAGGCAACCATCACGGCTACCGCCAGCAGGCTGGGCTGAAAGACGCCGCGCATTGTTGTTTTTGTCATGCGGTTTCCCCGGTAAAGAATGACGTGGTGAGCGCTCATGCTAGCGAGGCTGCGGTGAGGCCCTCACACCCGAACGGGTGATTTGGATGAAGTGTTTTTCGTCTGCTGTTCGAGGGTGTAACAACCCGCTGCGCGGGGTGCGCAGCGGACGTTACGTGCGGTGACACTCAACCGGTGAAAGTCGCCGGACGCTTCTCGATAAACGCTGCTACGGCCTCGCGGTGATCCGCGGTCTGGTGCGACAGCACCTGAAAGGTCGCGGACATTTCCAGCAGTGTGTCGAGCCGGGTATGCAAGGCTTCGCGCAACAGGCGCTTGGCCAGGCGCACCGCATGGGGCGGGTTTTCGGCAATGGCTGCAGCGATCTCGCGAGCACTCTCGAGCAACAGCTCGGGCGGCACCACCCGCGACACCAGGTTCCATTGCTCAGCCTGGCGGGCATCGATCATCTGCCCGGTCAGGGTCAGCTCGGTGGCCCGGGACAGGCCGATAATGCGCGGCAACAACCATGCACCGCCGTCACCGGGAATAATCCCCAGTTTGACGAAGCTTTCGGCAAACCGGGCGTTTTCAGAGGCCACGCGGATATCGCACATGCAGGCCAGATCAAGGCCGGCGCCAATGGCCGCGCCATTCACCGCGGCGATCACCGGCACTTCCAGATTGAACAGCGCCAACGGCAGGCGCTGGATGCCGGTGCGATACTCCTGACGCAACGCCATCCCCGACATTTGCCCGTAGCGCTCCATGTCGCGCACGTTACCACCTGAGCAAAACGCACTGCCGGCACCGGTAATGATTACCGCGCGAACGCTGCTGTCGCGCTCGATCCGCTCGATGGCCTCAAGAAACTCGGCTACGGCACTGTTGCCGGTCAATGGATTGCGCCGCTCCGGGTCATTCATCGTCAGGGTGACGACATGACCCGCTTGCTCATACTTCAGAAAATTGCTCACGGATGCCTCCTCAGGCGATGGTCGATTCGGTGACATGGCGCACGAATTCACAGGCTGTCATGTGTGGTTGCGCCAGCAGTGCCTGCCCTACCTGGCCGTTCCACCAGGTTTCCGACCCTTCGCTGACACGCCACTCGTGCAAGCGTCGGGTGAACAGCTGCAGGTCCAGTTCCTCGGTCACGCCGATAGCGCCAAACAAGGCATGGGCCGTGGCAGTAACCCGGGGCACGGCCATGCTGGTGCGCGCCTTGGCGATGGCCACCGGGATCATTGCCGGAACCGCTTGTTCAGAGGCAAAGGCCAGTTCGGCCGCCATGCGTGAAGCAGCCACCTGTTCGGCCATCACGCTGAGCTGATGCTGAACGGCCTGGAACTTGCCAATGGCCTTGCCGAACTGGATCCGGTCGTTGCAGTAGGCGAGCGTCATGTCCAGTACCCGCTCCATGGCACCGGCCATGCTCGCTGCGTGAATCGCCGCGGCGAACAGACGCACCGCTTCGCCGTTGCTGCCCAGCGGCGTACCGACAGCGTCCCTGGGCCAGTACAGCGTGGCGCACTGGCTGGCATGGACACCCACAGGCTCGCGCCGGGCCAGGCTGCAATCGAGCAGCAGCAGGTCGCCGCCGCGGTTTACCAGGACATGCCCGGCGAGCATGCCGTAGGCCAATCGCGGCACGCACACGCCACCCTCGGCATCGCTGTGACTGCTGCCGGCCAGGCTCAGCATGCCGGCCGGTGGCTGCTGCGAGCAGCCCTGCATCAACGCCCGTGCGGCGATGCTCTGGGCCGCCGGCACCGGCAATGCATGGCGACCGAAAGCAAGCAACACGGGGAACAACGCAGCCAGCGACAGCCCCGCACCGTCTTGCGACTCCGGCGTCAGCAGCTGAAGGAATCCGCCGTCCTCCAGGGCGCGCCACAGCGCCAGTGCGCCGTCGCCGTTTTCCACCGCACGGACGCGTGCCGGCGTACATAGGTCAGCAAGAATTTTTTCAATTGCTTCAGTGAACATGACGATCTTTCCTCTTCGATATCAGCGCAGGCCAAGGCCACGGGCGATCATGCCGCGCAAGATTTCCCGGGTGCCGCCACGCAACGAGAAGGTCGGCGCAACCTGGTTCAGGTAGGCAACGGTGCGGTACAGCTCGTCGTCAATCGGTGTGTCTGGCGCGGCGCTGATCGCCGCAGCGATCGCCGCCGGAATCGACTGTTCGAACTCGGTGCCGATGTCCTTGACCAGGGCGGCCTCCACCACCGGGCTTTCACCCCGGGCCAGCAATGCCGTCAACGCCACCGACAGGCTGCGCAAACTCGCCAGTTGGCTAATGAAGCTGCCCAACAAGGCGGTCTCGGCGGCACTGGCGCCGTGGCGGCGCAAGGTGTCGGCCCAAAGGTCGAGCAGTACTACGCTGGAATAGAAACGCTCCGGGCCGCTGCGCTCGAAGGCCAGTTCGGCGTTGACCTGCTTCCAGCCACTGCCCTCCTCGCCCACCAGCGCCTCGTGTGGTAGCAGTACATCGTCAAAGGCCACTTCGGAGAAATGCGCATCACCGGCAAGGTCAAGGATCGGCCGCACACTGATGCCCGGCTGCTTGAGGTCGATGATGAACTGCGACAGCCCGTGGTGACGGTCCTCGGGGGCGCCGCTGGTGCGCACTAGGGCGATCATGTAGTCAGCATGGTGGGCATTGGTGGTCCAGATCTTGCGCCCGTTCAGGCGCCAACCGCCTTCGCCGGGCGTGGCGCGGCTGCGCACGCTGGCAAGGTCGGAGCCGGCATTGGGCTCGCTCATGCCAATGCAGAAAAACGCCTGGCCGGCACAGATGCGCGGCAAGTAGAAATCTTTCTGCGCCTCACTGCCGAACTTGAGGATCAGCGGCCCGCTCTGGCGGTCGGCGATCCAGTGCGCTGCGACCGGAGCGCCGGCAGCCAGCAGTTCTTCGACCAGCACAAAGCGGCTGAACGCATCCAGCCCCGCGCCACCATAGGCGCTGGGCAGGGTCAAGCCGACCCAGCCGCGCTGCGCCAGCTTGCGACTGAAGGCTGCGTCGAACCCGGTCCAGCTGCGTGCCCGCACATCGGCCGACACGGTGGGCAGGTGGTCACGCAGAAAGCGTTTCACTTCAGCGCGGAAGGCCTCGGCATGCGCGGGTAACGCGGTCAGGCGGAAGGCATCGAGCAGGCTGCTCACAGGTCACCTCCGTTGACTTTGCCATACAGCGTCACGACACAGGCGCCACCCAGCCCGAGGTTGTGCGCCATCGCCAGGCGCGCACCGTCAACCTGGCGCTGGTCAGCGTTGCCGCGCAGTTGCTGGGTGAGTTCGTAGCACTGCGCAAGCCCGGTGGCGCCCAGTGGGTGGCCCTTGGAAAGCAGGCCTCCGGACGGGTTGATGACGATCTGCCCGCCGTAGGTGTTGTCGCCGTCCATCACGAACTTTTCTGCGCCACCCTCGGGGCAAAATCCCAGTGACTCGTAGCAGATGACTTCGTTCTGTGCGAAGCAGTCGTGCAGTTCGCAGACATCGATGTCCTGCGGGCCGACACCGGCTTTCTGATACACCTGGTCGACCGCCGCTCGGGTCATGTGGGTGCCGACCCAATCGAGCATCGACGGCTTTTCGAAATTGAAGGACTCAGGCGTATCGGTGGTCATGGCCTGGGCGACGATCTGCACGTCACGGCGCAGTCCATGCTTTTTCGCAAAGCGCTCCGACACCAGGATCGCGGCAGCACCACCACAGGTTGGCGGGCACGCCATCAAACGGGTCATCACTCCCGGCCACAGCACCGGGTCAGCCATCACTTCTTCGCTACTCAATACCTTGCGAAACAGTGCCAGCGGATTGTTCGCGGCATGGCGGCTGGCCTTGGCACGCACGGCAGCGAAGGTCTCCATACGTGTACCGTACTTTTGCATGTACTCGCGCCCGGCACCGCCGAAGGTGCGCAGGGCTTGCGCCATGTCGGCACCCACATCGGCGGTCAGCCCGCGCAGGATCGGCAGGAAGCGTTCGCGGGTCGGCGGCCGGTCGTCCCAATGGGACTTCAGCGCCCCGGCCTGCATCTGCTCGAAACCCACCGCCAGCACGCAATCGGCCGAACCGGATTCGATCGCCTTGCGTGCCAGATACAGCGCCGTGGAGCCGGTGGAGCAGTTGTTGTTGACGTTGACCACCGGAATGCCGGTCATGCCGACTTCGTAGAGCACGGTCTGGCCGCAGGTGGAATCGCCATAGACGTAACCGGCGTAGGCCTCCTGGACCAGGGTGTAATCGATACCCGCATCGGCCAGGGCACGCCGTACGGCTTCGGCGCCCATCTGCACATAGGTCGGGCTGGCGCTCGGCTTGCTGAACGGGATCATGCCAACGCCGGCCACCAGTACTTTTTCGCTCATGCTGTCACCTGAAAATGAGGGGGGAAAGATCACAACTGGCGCGCGATCAACTCGCGCAGCACTTCGCTGGTACCGCCGAAAATGCGGGTCACCCGCATGTCGACGAAGGCACGGGCAATCGGGTACTCCAGCATGTAGCCGTAGCCGCCGTGCAGCTGGACCATGTCGTCAATGCACTTGCACAAGGTTTCGGTGGCCAGCAGCTTGGCGATTGCCGACTCCTGCACGGTGAGGCGCCGGCGCATGTGCTCGCTGATGTAGTGGTCGATGGTCAGCCGCACGGCCGTGGCCTGGGCCTTGATGTCGGCGAGTTTGAATTTGGTGTTCTGGAAGTCCCACACCGTCTGGTTGAAGGCCTTGCGGTCCTTGACGTACTCGATGGTCTGCTCCAGCAGGCGCTCAAGCTTCGCGGCGCTGTACAGCGCAATCACCAGACGCTCCTGCGGGAGCTCCTCCATCAGGTGCATGAAGCCCTTGTTTTCTTCACCGAGCAGGTTGCCCACCGGCACCCGCACGTTGTCGAAAAACAGTTCGGCGGTGTCGGCAGCTGCCTGGCCGACCTTTTCCAGCTTGTTGCCCCGACGGAAGCCTTCGCGGTCGCACTCGACCATGATCAGGCTGCAGCCCTTGGCGCCGGCGCTCGGGTCGGTCTTGCACACCACCACGACCATGTCGCAGGTCAGGCCGTTGCTGATGAAGGTCTTGCTGCCGTTGATGACCCACTCGTCACCGTCGCGCACTGCCGTGGTGCGGATCGCCTTGAGGTCGGAGCCGGTACCCGGCTCGGTCATGGCCACAGCCAGCACGGTTTCACCGCTGCAGATTTTCGGCAGCCATTGCTGTTTCTGCGCTTCGGTGCCCAGGCGCACGATGTATGGCGCGACGATGTCCGAATGCACGCCCAGGCTCCAGCCCGAAACACCGGCGCGGTACAGCTCTTCAATCAGCACTGCCGAGTGACCGAAGTCGCCACCGCCGCCGCCGTATTCGACCGGCACGGTCAGGCACAACAGGTTGTGGCGGCCGGCCTTGAGCCAGGTTTCCCGGTCGACCTGCCCGTCTTCGTCCCATTGCGCCTGTTTGGGCAGGCACTCGCGCTCGAAGAAGCGGCGCGCGGTTTCGCGCAGCATTTCATGGTCTTCACGGTAAACGGTACGGTTGATGTGCATCGGACTCTCCAGTGGCTGGCCAGGCGGCTGTCCGCCTGGTATGTGAGTCCAATGTATTGAGGGGGGCAGGTCTTGAAGCCACCCGGATCGGGTAGCGATACCGGGTGGCGGGCGACCTCTATAGCGTGGGTTTGCGCAGCTCGCGCTTGAGGACCTTGCCGGCAGCGGAAAGCGGGAGTTGGTCGCGAAACGCCACGCTCCTGGGGCATTTGTAGCCGGCAATGTAGGCGCGGCAATGGGCCTTCAATTGCTCAGCGTCGGTTTTAGCACCCGGCTTGAGGACCACCACCGCATGCACGGCTTCGCCCCACTGCGCATGGGGGATGCCGATGACAGCGCACTGCGCCACCGCCGGGTGGCGCGCAAGGACGTTCTCCACCTCGGCGCAATACACGTTCTCGCCGCCACTGACGATCATGTCTTTGAGGCGGTCGACAATGAACAGGTACCCCTGCTTGTCCATGTACGCCGCATCGCCGGTGTACAGCCAGCCGTTACGCAAGGCCCGGGCGGTTTCTTCGGGACGGTTCCAGTAGCCGAGCATGATGTTCGGCCCGCGCACAATGATTTCGCCCACCGTGCCACGCGGCACCTCGTGGCCTTGAGGGTCAACGATCTTTACATTCACGCCCAGCCCGCCGCGCCCGACCGAGCGCGACAAGCCACACTTGCGCGCTTGCGGCGTGTGGTTCCAGGGCAGATTGCTTGAGACCACCGGGCAGGCTTCGGTCAGGCCGTATGAATGCGACAGCTCAATGTCGGGAAAGCGTGCCAGCACCTGCTCGACCATCTCGCCGGCACTGGGTGAGGCACCGTAGGTCAGGCGTTTGAGGCTGCCGAGGTCGTAGCGGTCAATGTCCGGATGGGCCAACAGGGCAAGGATCATGGTCGGTACCAACAGTGTCTCGGTGATTCGCTCCTGCTCGATCACCTGTAGTACCTGCCCGGCATCGAAGCCTGCCACCAGCACATGGCTTTCGCCGGCCAGAAACTGAATCAGTGCACGCGCCATACCGGCAACATGGAACAGCGGCGCCACGTGCAGCAGCCGTCCGCCGCGTATCGGCGGCATATCGACCATGCGCGGCATGCACGCCGACCACAGGTTCAAGTGGGATTGCATCACCCCTTTGGGCGACCCGGTGGTACCGCCGGTGTACATGATGCAGGCCAGGTCGTCACCGCCACGGCCGGCATCGTCAACTGCCTTTGCCTGCTCAATCAACTGCTCGAAACCGAGCATGCCCGGCGGCACTTCGCCGTCCCCCGCATAAATGAACAGCGGCGCCTGGCGGGCGCTCTGGCGGATGGCCTCGGCCATCGGCGCAAAGTGCGCGTCGACGATGAGGATACCGGTGGCGCAATCGTCCAGCGAATAGACGATTTCCGCCACGCTCCAGCGGATGTTGACCGGGTTGAGTACCCCGCCGCCCCACCACACCCCCATGATGTATTCAAGGTAGCGATCTGAATTGCACGCCAGCATGCCGACCCGGTCACCCGCTGCCATGCCCAGGTGTTGCAATGCACCGGCCAGGCGCGCCACGCGCCGGCCAAACTGGCGGTAGGTCTGCCGGCGCCCGGCAAAAACCGTCGCGGTATGCTCCGGGTCCTGCTGCAGCATGCGCTGCAGGCATTGGGTCATGTACATGGACTCAGCTCACCCCTCGGTCCTTGCCAGCCCAGTAAGGCTCGCGCAAATCCCGCTTGAGCACCTTGCCGGCGCCCGACAGCGGCAAGGCAGCGCGAAACTCGACCGACTTCGGCGTCTTGTAACCGGCAATCTGCTGGCGGCAGTGTTCAATGATCTCGGCACCCAGCGCCTGGCGATCGGCCTTGAGGACGATCACCGCGTGCACCGCTTCGCCCCATTGCTGGCAGGGAATGCCGATCACCGCACAGGCAGCCACGGCAGGATGACTGGCAATGGCACTTTCGACTTCGCCGGAGTACACGTTTTCGCCCCCACTGACGATCATGTCCTTGAAGCGGTCGACGATGTACAGGTAGCCGTCCTCGTCCATGTAGGCACCGTCACCGGTGTGCATCCAGCCGCCACGCAGCACCTGGGCGGTTTCCTCGGGCTTGTTCCAGTAACCGAGCATGATGTTCGGGCCGCGTACCACCACTTCACCGACCGTGCCCCGGGGCACTTCGTTGTCATGTTCGTCGACGATGCGCACCATCACCCCCAGCCCCGGGCGCCCGGCAGAACGCAGGCGGCCATTGGCGATGCCTTCAGGGCCATGGTTTTCCGGGCCGTTGGCGCTGATGGGTGGCGCCGCTTCGGTCATCCCGTAACCCTGGGTGAACCTCACGTTCGGCAATGCCTTGAGGGCAAGTTCCAGCAGCGGCACGGCGATCGGCGAAGCGCCGTAGGTCAGGTCGCGCAGACAGCCGAGGTCGTAGCGGGCAAAGTCCGGGTGCATGATCAACGCCTGGATCATGGTCGGTACGATGAGAATGTCGGTAATGCGCTCGCGCTCGATGGTCTGCATCACGTCCAGCGGCTCGAACGCCGGCACAAAGACGGCGGGCAGTCCCAGCAACGAGATCAGGATCACCCGTGACAACGCCGCAAGGTGGAACATCGGCGCAATGTGCAGGGTCAAGGCATCGGCCGGCACCGGCACATCGGCAGCCCGCGCCACGGCCGCCGACCACAGGTTCATGTGCGACTGCATCACACCTTTGGGCCGCCCCGTGGTGCCGCCGGTGTACATGATGCTGGCGAGGTCGTCGCCACCGCGAAAGGCATCGCCGACCGGTGCAGTGTCGTGGATCAGCTGTTCGTACGAAAGCATGCCCTCGGGAGCTGGACCGTCGCCAACATGAATCAGCAGGGGTCGCACCTTGGCACTGCCGGCGATGGCTTCGGCCATGGGCAGGAAACTGTCGTCGATCATCAGGACGCGGGTGTCGCAGTCGTCCAGCGAGTAGACAATTTCTGCCACGCTCCAGCGAATGTTGACCGGGTTGACCACGCCGCCGCCCCACCAGGTGGCCAGGTAGTATTCAAGAAAGCGGTCGGAGTTCAGTGCGAGCAGGCCGACCCGGTCGCCGCTGTGCATACCCAGCTGCTGCAGCGCACCTGCCAGGCGCGCCACCCGCTCGGCCAGTTGGGCGTAGGTGTGGCGTCGACCGCGAAACACCGTTGCCAGGGAATGAGGGCGTTGCTGCAGCACATGGTGCAGGCCTTGAGTGAGGTACATGGGGTTCTCCTGAAAATTATTGTTGTCGGGCAAGGAAGAACACAACGGTGGGAGGCGCTATCAGGCACCGGTGTATTTGGGCGGGCGTTTCTCGGCAAGCGCTGCACGCCCTTCGGCAAGGTCGTTGCTGTCTCGCAGCAGCCCCCAGTAAAGATGGGCCTGGGCAACGAACTCCCGGGAAGACAAGTGAGCCGTCTGCACCGCCAGACGCTTGATCGATTGCACCGCCAGTGGCCCGTTGGCGGCAATGCGCTCAGCCAGTTCCAGGGCGCACGGCAGCAGTTGGTCGCGGGTTACCAGATCGCTGACCAGGCCAATGCGCAAGGCATGCTCGGCGTCGATCGGCTCGCCGCTCAGGGCAATTTTCATCGCATGGGCCGCTGGCACCGCGCGCAGCAGGTATTGCACGCCACCGGCGGCCGGAATGCTGGCCTCATGTACTTCAGGCAAGCCGAATATGGCGCTGGCCGTGGCGATACGCACATCGCACTGCAGCGCCAGCTCCAGTCCGCCACCCAGGCAGGCACCATTGACCGCGGCGATCACCGGTTTCCAGATTTCCAGATCAGTGAAGTCGAACAGTCGGGCGTAACCGCCCTCCTCGGCTTCGGTTTCGCGGCTTTTCATCGCGCCGGCAACGTAGCCTTGAGCTGCCAGCAGCGGTTCGCGGTGAGCGCCACCGCAGCAGAACGCGCGATCTCCGGCACCGGTGAGCACAATGACGCGGACCTGCTCATCATCCTGGCAGGCCACCAGGGTCTTGCGCAGGTGCATCAGGTCGCTGACGGTGAGCGCGTTGTTCAACGGCTGCGCATCGAGCGTGATCAGTGCCACGTGGTTGATGATTTTGAACTGAATGGTCATGGCCTAACTCCAGCGCTGCGGGACTTCCAGGGGGTGTTCACGGCTGCGCTATCAGGCTTTGAAACCCAGGCCTGACGCCTGCAGACGCTCGATGGCAACGCTGTCGAAGCCCCAGTCGCGCAATGCCGCATGACCCAGCTCGCCGCGTTGCGGGGCGGGTCGCGGCTGCGCCGAAGGGGTGCCAAGAAAACGCGGGGCAGGAACCGGCTGTACCACGCCATCGACCTCGATGAAGCTGCCGCGGGCCCGACTGTGGGGATGATCGGCAGCTTCGGCAAGGCCGAGCACCGGCACCACGCAGGCATCGCTGGCGGCAAAGGCCTCGGCCCACTGTGTGCGGGTACGGCCAAGGAAGGCGGCGGTGAACGCCTCACGCAGGCGCGGCCAACCGGCGCGGTCATGCTGGTGCGGCAGGTCGGCGTCCGCCAGCCCGAGGATCTCCAGCATCTGCGCATAGAACCGCGACTCTATCGGCCCGATCGACATGTGCAGGCCATCCTCGGTCTCATAGGTGTCGTACCACGGCGCGCCACCATCGAGCAGGTTGCTGCCACGCTGTTCCTGCCAGTCACCGCCAGCCAGCAGCCCCCAGATCGCCGACCCCAACTGTGCCGCACCTTCGGTCATTGCGGCATCGACAACTTGCCCGGCACCGCCACGCTGCACATTCAACAGCGCCGCCAGCACGCCCATGGCCAGCAGCATGCCGCCTCCGCCGTAATCGCCCACCAGGTTCAGCGGCGGCACCGGACGGCCGCCGGCCGGACCGATGGCCGACAGCACACCGGACAGGGCGATGTAGTTCAGGTCATGCCCGGCACGCTCGGCCATTGGCCCGGTCTGGCCCCAACCGGTCATGCGCGCATACACCAGCCGCGGATTGCGTGCCAGGGCTACCTCGGGGCCAAGCCCCAGGCGTTCCAGGGTGCCCGGACGAAAGCCTTCGATCAATACGTCGGCGCGCTCGATCAGTTCCAGCGCCGCCGCAACGCTTTGCGGGGACTTGAGGTCCAGCGTCAGCGAGCGACGGTTGCGCCCGGTCACATCGACACGCTTGCCTTCCAGCTTCGGGCCCAGGTCGCTCGGTGCCTGCGGTCGGTCGATGCGCACCACGTCGGCGCCCATGTCGGCCAGCAACATCGTGCCAAAAGGCGCCGGGCCGATTGCCGCGAACTCCACCACTCGAATGCCGCTCAATACACCCATTGCCGCCGCTCCATTGATCTGACGGAGCGCCAGGCAGCACCCCTATTGTTGTGCCGCCCAGTTAATCAACCGCAACGCTGGCGTCGACCACCCGCATCGGGTGGCGAAAGCCGAACACAGGGTTCTGTCTTGCCGACGGTGGGTTACACTCGTCCGGGTTCAGTGCACCTTCAAAATAAAAAAGATTCGGACAGCCCCATGGACAAACCCCGTAAGCCCACAGCCTCGGACACGCCCACACGCCCGGTCCTGAATCCGGCCCAGTCGCCGATCGTCAGCAGCAAACTGATCCCGCCGCGCAGTACCGGGCGGCTGATTTCCCGGGAACGCCTGCAGGAGCAGATGCTCAGGGCACGCCGTCAGCGCTGCATCGTGCTCAAGGGGCCGGCAGGCTGCGGCAAAACCTCGACGCTGATTGCCTGGCGTCAGGCGCTGATGCCGCTAGGCTTTGACGTGGCCTGGTTGACGCTGTCTGCCGACGACAACGAGCTGACGCGCTTTATCGACTACCTGCTGGCCAGCCTCGGTCAGATCGATCCGGGCCTGGTCCACGAAGCCACCCAGCTCGAAGGTCGCGGCATCGATAGCGAAGCCGTCGAGCGCACCGTTATCACCCTGGTACGCAGCATTGCCAGCCGTGGCCGGGAACTGGTGCTGGTGCTCGACGACCTCCATCACCTGACCGACGTCGGCATTCACCAGGCCTTGCAATGGCTGCTTGATTACGCCCCGGTCAACCTGCACCTGGCCCTGGTGTCTCGTAGCGCCGTGCCGCTGTCGCTGGCACGTCTGCGCAGTCAGGAACAGGTGCTGGAGCTGAACCTGCGCGACTTGCGCTTCACGCCCGCCGAGTCCGAGCAGTTTCTCAACGCCCAACTGGGCCAGATCGACGCCCGCGACGCCAGGCAAATGCATGAGCTGACCGATGGCTGGGTGGCCGGCCTGCAACTGCTGGCTGTCAGCCGCAAGAAGAACCGCCCCGCCGCCGCCAGCCAGGCGCAGGTGCGGGACGACAAGGCGTTTGCCGATTTCTTTGAAGTCGAGGTGTTGTCGCATCTGTCACCGACCGACCTCGACCTGATGCTGCTCATGGCCGTGTGCAACCGCTTTTGCGCCTCGTTGTGCGCGGCCCTGAGCGGCAACCCGCAGGCCGTCCACGACGCCAATGCGCTGCTTGCACACCTTGAACGCGACAACCTGTTCCTGATTCCGGTAGACAGCCCCGAGCGCGAGACCTGGTACCGGCTGCACCCATTGCTGCGGGAAACCCTGCTCAAGTATTTCGACTCGCGCAGCCAGACCGAACAACAGGCCGTGCACGCTCGGGCCTGGGCCTGGTTTGGTCAGCACCAGCACCTGGATGAAGCGGTGCATCATGCGGTCATGTCCGGCGACCCCGACGCTGCCGCCGACCTTGTGGAACAGCACACCGAATCGCTGTATGCCCATGGCGATCTGCGCATGCTCATTGAACTGGTTCGCCTGTTGCCGGTCGAGCAAGTGCAGGCACGGGTAAAACTGCGCATTCTCAAGGCCCGGATGCAGCTCTATGCACGGGATTTCACGGGCTGTATCCAGAGCCTGGATCAGCTGTTCAGGGACGTGCCCGAGAGCGATGTCCATGACCGCTTCATGATCGCCTTGCTGCGCGCCTCACTTGCCCTGCAGCGCGATGACACCGACGCGGCGATGACCGTGCTGCCACAGTTGCTCAACCCTCCCCCTGGCAGCAACGCCGTGGCGCTGGGTTCCTGCGCCAATATCCTTTCCTGGCTGTACATGCATCGGGGCGAATACGAACAGGCGCGCCAGGTGCAACTCGAGCGGCCGATGTTGCTGATCAATGGCGAGCCCCTGCTGGGCACCACCGCTGGCAGCCTTCAGGGCCGCTGCATGCTCGGCTTGAGCCACGCGCTGGAAGGCCAGATGAAGCTGGCGGAGCGGGTTTACCGGGATGTCATGCACGAAGCCACGCAGTGCGGCAAAGCCGGTGCCGACGCGACATACCTTTCTGTGGCCCTGCTGGGTGAAGTGCTCTACGAAACCAACGATGTCGATGGCGCGTTCAAACTGCTGTCGGGCTGGGTCGACATTCTTGAGCGGATCTCCATTCCCGACTCGGTGCTACGCGTGATGCAGGTGTTGTGGCACGTGCAGTGGATGGCAGGCAATCATCAGGAAGCCCTGGCCTATGTCGAACGCCTCGATGAGTACGCGATCAAGCTGGGGCTTGAGCGCCTGCAGGCCTACAGCCTGACCTGGCAAATCCGCTGGCTGATCATGCTCGGGCAGCCTGCGCAGGCACACGCCAAACTGTTGCGCCTGGAAGCCATTGATGCCCGTCACCCGGATGTCGGGCATACCGCGCTCAAGGAAATTCGCATCCTCACTGAAAATGCGCGGGCGCGCTGGCAGCTGCATGAAGGCGATCTGGATGGCGCGCTGGCGCGCATTGAACACTTGATTGAACTCTGCGAAGTGCACCGCCGCCAGCTCGGTACGGTGCGCCTGCTGGTGCTCAGCGCGGTGATCGAAGCCCAGCGCGGTAACACCCAGGCGGCGCGAGACAAGGTGCTTGAAGCCTTGCGTCGCGGGCAACGCTTCGGTTTGCTGCGCAGCCTGCTTGATGCCCACCCCAATGCCTTGGCGTTGATCAGTGAAATCGCCAGCCGGGAGACACTGGACCCGGTACTGGCGTTCTACGTTGAACGGCTGCAGGAAGCGCAGGTGAAAGCACCAGCCGTTCCGACAACAAAAGCTGCCCCGGCAACGCCGAGCAAGGCGCTGACCAGCGGCATGGAGCCATTGAGCGAGCGTGAAATCGAAGTGGTCCGACTGCTCGCACAGGCCCTGCCCAACAAGAAGATCGCCCGCGCGCTGGGGTTGTCTCCGGAAACCGTGAAATGGCACTTGAGCCATATTTACAGCAAGCTCGGCGTCAGCAGCCGCGATGAAGCAGTAGCGCGTGTGCGCGATCTTGAATCGCAAAGCGGTTCAGGGCCCGTGTAGGCGAATTTTCCACCACTTCGCGCTCGATCACAGGCTTTGCCAGCTCCCACAAGGGCTGCGACGACCGCGAGTTCCCTGCCCCGCCACCCACCTCGGGTGGCGTTCGCCCTGTGTACCCCAGCCTATCGTAACCCTCAGTTCAACGGCGCAACTCGCGCCTGGCCGCACAGCCGGCCCGTGATCACTGAGGAGTCTTGCGTGCATATCGCCCGAACCGTTTTCCGCGACGACCATGAGATGTTCCGCACTACCGCACGCCGATTTTTCGAGCGCGAATGTCTGCCGCGCCAGGCCGCCTGGAACAAAGCCGGCCAGGTCGACCGCGAAACCTGGCTCAAAGCCGGGCGCGAAGGCTTGCTGGGCATCACCCTGCCGACCGAATACGGCGGTGGCGGTGGCGATTTCGGCCACTGTGCAGTATTCAACGAGGAGTTTGCCCGGGCCGGGGTCAGTGGCGCCTACTTCGGCATGCACTCCGATGTGATTGCCCCGTACATCAACCGCTGCGGCAACGAAGAACAGAAGCAGAAGTGGCTGCCGGGCATCTGCTCCGGCGAAATCATCCTTGCCATCGCCATGACCGAGCCCGGTACCGGCAGTGACCTGAAAGCCGTGCGCACCACGGCTGTGCGCGACGGTGACGACTATGTGATCAACGGCAGCAAGACCTTCATCAGCAACGGCCTGACCGCTGACCTGGTGATCGTTGTGTGCAAGACCGATCCGGCCGCCGGCGCCAAGGGCATCAGCCTGATCGCCGTGGAAGCCAGCCGTGCCGGCTTCAAGCGCGGGCGCAAACTGGAGAAGGTCGGTCAGCACGCGGCCGATACCGCCGAGCTGTACTTCGACAATGTTCGCGTACCGCTGGCCAACCGCCTCGGGGAAGAAGGCCAGGGCTTCACCTACCTGATGGGTGAGCTGCCGCAGGAACGGTTTTCCATCGCCATCTCCGCCGCCGCCAAGCTTGAGCGCTTGCTGGAACAGACCCTCGACTACGTGAAGGAGCGCAAGGCCTTCAACCAGACCGTGTGGGACTTCCAGAACAGCAAATTCAAGCTTGCCGACATCAAGGCCCAGGCCTGCGCCCTGCGGGTGATGGTCGATTACTACCTGGGCGAACACATGCGCCGGCGCCTGACCCTCGAAGAAGCCGCGATCGCCAAGCTGCACACCACCGAAACCCTGTGGAAGTGCCTCGACGACATGGTCCAGCTCCACGGCGGCTACGGCTACATGCTCGAGTACCCGATTGCCCGCGCCTTCGTTGACATGCGCGTCAACCGTATCTACGGCGGCACCAGTGAAGTCATGCGTGAATTGATCGCGCGCAAGCTCTGAACCCTCAAAACAACAAGGAAAACTACGATGAGCCAACACGTATTTGTGGCCGGCGTCGGCATGATCCAGTTCAAGAAGCCGGGCACCAACGAGCCTTACGACGTCATGGGCGAGCAGGCAATCCGTCAGGCCCTGGCTGATTGCGGCCTGGATTTCAATGACATCCAGCAGGCCTATGCCGGTTATGTCTACGGCGACTCCACCTGCGGGCAGAAGGCGCTGTACCGCGTGGGCATGACCGGCATACCGCTGGTCAACGTCAACAACAACTGCGCCACCGGCTCATCGGCACTGTTCCTGGCGCGCCAGGCCGTGGCCAGCGGTGCTGTGGACTGCGCCCTGGCGTTCGGTTTCGAGCAAATGAACCCGGGTGCCCTGAAGTCGGCCTGGAGCGACCGCGCCCCGGCCACCGAGCGTGCACTGAAGCTGACCAACGAACTGGTGGGCATGCCTGACCTGCCGACCGCCATTCGCCAGTTTGCCGGTGCCGGCTATGCGCACATGCAAAAGTACGGTACCCGCCTCGACACCTTCGCCAAGATCCGCGCCAAGGCCAGCCGCCACGCGGCCAACAACCCGTTGGCGGTGTTTCGCAATGTCGTCAGCAGCGAAGAAGTTCTGGCCGCGCCGATGCTTTGGGAAGGAGTACTGACCCGCCTGATGGCCTGCCCGCCTACATGCGGGGCCGCAGCAGCCATCGTGGTCTCCGAAGCGTTCGCGAAGAAACACGGCCTGCGCACCGATGTCTTGATTGCAGGCCAGGCGCTGACCACCGACCTGCCCAGCACCTACGACGCCAACGACATGATCCGCGTGGTCGGCTTCGACATGACACGCATGGCCGCCGACATCGCCTACAACCAGGCCGGCATTGGCCCTAAAGACATCGACGTCATCGAATTGCACGACTGCTTCGCCCAGAACGAACTGCTGACCTACGAAGGCCTGGGCCTGTGTGCCGAAGGTGCTGGCGAGCGACTGGTCTGCGACGGCGACAACACCTATGGCGGCGAATGGGTCACCAACCCCTCCGGCGGCCTGCTCTCCAAGGGCCACCCGCTGGGTGCCACCGGCCTTGCCCAGTGCTTTGAACTGACCCACCAGTTGCGTGGCACCGCCGCGCAGCGCCAGGTACAGAACGCACGCATCGCCGTGCAGCACAACCTCGGCCTGGGCGGCGCCTGCGTGGTGACCGTGTACCAGAAAAACTGACGCGCCCGGCCTGTAAAGGAGCCATCCAGATGATCGACAAGAAACACATTGGCAAGCAACTGCCTACCTTCCTCGCCACCGCCGAAGCCGGGCAATTGCGCTTTTTCGCCAAGGCCACGGGGGAAACCAACCCGATCTATTTCGACGAGCAGGCCGCTCGCGACGCCGGTCACCCCAACCTGCCACTGCCGCCGACTTTTCTGTTCTCGCTGGAGTTCCAGATCCCGTCCAATGCCTGGCGCGATGAGCTGGGCATCGTCACCGCGCGCGTCCTCCACGGCGAAGAGTCGTTCCGTTACCACCGCATGGCCTACGCCGGTGACACGCTGCGCTTCGATGTACGCATCGCCGACATCTACGACAAAAAAGGCGGTGCCCTGGAATTCGTGGTGCGCGAAACCCGCGTCACCAACCAGCACGGTGAACACGTCGCGGACCTGCGCAGCGTGCTTGTGCAGCGCAACGGCTAAGACGGAGAACCCTGATGAACGCTACCTGCCTCGAAACAATCAAGGTCGGCGAGAGCTTGCCGCCCCTCGCCCTGCCGGCGATCAACCGCACCACCCTGGCGTTGTTCGCTGGCGCTTCGGGCGATCACAACGCCATTCATATCGACACCGATTACGCACGCAAGGCCGGCATGGCCGATGTGTTCGCCCACGGAATGCTGTCGATGGCCTACCTGGGCCGCCTGCTCACGCAGTGGGTGGACCAGCGCCAGTTGCGCGAGTTCGGCGTGCGCTTTCTCGGCATTACCCACCTGGGCCACCAGATCACCTGCACCGGCACCGTGATCGAGCGCTTTGAAGCGCAAGGCGAGCAACGCATCAAGGTTGAAGTGAGTACCACCAATCAATACGGCGAGACCAAGATCGTTGGTGACGCCGTGATCGCCCTGTAATCCCCCTTATTGAGGAGCAACACCCCATGGCAAAACTCGACGGCAAAGTCGCACTGGTCACCGGTTCCGGTCGCGGCATCGGCCAGCAGATCGCCCTGAAACTGGCCAGCGAAGGCGCACGTATCGTGATCAACGACCTGGATGCCGATCCGGCCCACGAAACCGCAGAACTGATCCGCAAGCTGGGTGGCGAAGCGGCTGTGTGCCACGGAAACGTCAGCGCCCCGGACTTTGGTGAGCGCTACGTCAAGACCGCCATGGATCACTTCGGCGCCATCGACATCATCGTCAACAACGCCGGTTACACCTGGGACGACGTGATCCAGAAAATGAGCGACGAGCAGTGGTACGCGATCCTTGACTGCCACATGACAGCACCGTTTCGCATCCTGCGCGCCGCCTACCCGATCATCAAGGCCCAGGCCCAGGCTGAAGCGGCGCAGGAGCGCGAGGTGTTCCGCAAAGTCGTGAACATTTCTTCGGTGTCTGCCCTTAACGGCAATGCCGGGCAAATGAACTACTCCTCGGCCAAGGCCGGGGTAATCGGCATGACCCGTGCGCTGGCCCGCGAGTGGGGCCGCTTCAAGGTCAACGTCAACGCGGTGGCTTTCGGCTTCATTGAAACCCGCATGACCTGCGCCGACGCCCATGCCGGTGCGACCGTGAACATCGAAGGGCGTGACATCCGCGTCGGCATCAGCCCGGAAGCGGCCAGATCGTTCGCCCAACGCAACCCGCTTGGCCGTCCGGGCACCGCACAGGAAGCGGCCGACGCCGTGTACCTGTTCTGCTCGCCCGAATCCAACTACATCACCGCGCAAACCATTGCCGTCGCCGGCAACCTGCAGTAAGCCGTGCGGCAAGCGTCGCGCCACCTGATACGGGTGGCGCGATCCCGGTGACGACGCCTGAACATGGATGCTGATCGCTCACCGCGACGCCCAACAACAAGGAGCCCGTAACATGGCGCGTATAACCAAGTGGCTACCGGATCTCGCGTTGATCGCGGTTTCGGTCATGGCAATTTCGGCCAGTGCTGCCGCCGCGGAAAAACCCAACATCCTGGTGATCTTCGGCGACGACATCGGCCAGACCAACATCAGTGCCTACAGCCATGGGGTAGTAGGCTACAAAACTCCCAGCATCGACCGCATCGCCAACGAAGGCATGCTGTTCACCGACTACTACGCGGAAAACAGCTGTACTGCCGGGCGTTCGTCGTTCATCACTGGCCAGTCGCCATTGCGCACCGGCCTGACCAAGGTCGGTGTACCGGGCGCGCCGATCGGCATCCAGAAACGCGACATCACCATTGCCCAGGCTCTCAAGTCCCAGGGCTATGCCACCGGCCAGTTCGGTAAGAACCACCTGGGCGACAAAGATGAATTCCTGCCGACCAACCATGGTTTCGACGAGTTCTTCGGCAACCTCTACCACCTCAACGCCGAAGAAGAACCCGAGCGCGCCTATTGGCCCAAGGATGACCCGGACTTCGTCAAGTCCAGAACGCCACGCGGTGTGATCCACAGCTATGCCGACGGCAAGATCGAAGACACCGGTGCGCTGACCGCCCGGCGCATGGAAACCATCGACGACGAAACCACCGCAGCCGCGCAATCTTTCATCGAGAAGCAGGCCAAGGCCGACAAACCGTTCTTCGTCTGGATGAACACTACGCGCATGCACCTGTTCACCCATGTGCGCGAGTCGATGAAAGGCCAGAGTGGCATGCCTGGCAACGACTACGCCGACGGTATGCTCGAACATGACGGCGACGTCGGCAAACTGCTGAAAACCCTCGATGACCTGAAAATCGCCGATAACACCATCGTCGTCTACACCACCGACAACGGCCCGAACCAGTTCTCCTGGCCTGATGCAGCGACCACCCCGTTTCGCAACGAAAAAAACTCCAACTGGGAAGGCGCCTACCGGGTACCGGCCATCGTTCGTTGGCCTGGCAAGATCAAGGCCGGTGAAGTCTCCAACGAGATGTTCTCGGGCATGGACTGGTTCCCGACCCTGCTGGCTGCGGCTGGTGACACCAGCGTAAAGGAAAAGCTCCTCCAGGGCTGGTCACCGACGGGCGACGGCACACGTTTCAAGGTGCATCTGGACGGCTACAACCAGCTGCCCTACCTGACCGGTAAACAGCCAAAAGGAGAACGTCGCGAGTTCTACTATTTCAACGACGACGGCATGCTGGTTTCCATGCGCTATGACAACTGGAAGGTAGTGTTCGCCGAGCAACGCGAACCCGGCGGCTTTGCCGTATGGAGCAGCCCGTTCGTGCCGTTGCGCGTGCCCAAGCTGTTCAACATGCGCATGGACCCTTACGAGCGCGCAGACGTCGTGTCTGACCAGTATTACGACTGGACCGTGAAAAACTCCTACCTGCTGGCCGCAGGGGTGGCAAAAGCGGCGAGATTCCTGCAGACCTTCATCGCCTACCCGCCGAGCCAGAAACCCGCCAGCTTCAGCATTGACCAGATCCGGGCGGCGGTGGATGCGAAAATCGAAGAGAACAACAAGGCCCAGGCCAAGCCGTAAGCGATGCCGCCGCCTGCTTTTTCAGTGGGCGGCGGCTTCTGTCGAGGGCTGCGCCGGCAAAGCCCTCAAACTGGCAAAACTCTGCCCGTTGCCCCCAAGCCTTGCAGTGCTCGACTGCACTTGCAGGTAATAGGCCCCCGCGCGCTTTATCTGCAGCGGTGCTTCGTAGACGCCCTCCTCGACTTCCCGCGCCAATGCCGTGGCCTGCCAGGCAGACGGCGCCAGGTAGTATCGCACCTGCAGGTCCTGCAGCCCTTGCCAGGGTTTGCCCGTAGTGCCCTGGACGACCCGGAACCGTGCCAGTACCGGCTCATTGCCCGCGCGCACGGTTGCCTGTTCAAGCATGAACTGCACTTTGGCGGTCGCACGCAGCTTCTCCAGCCCGGGGTTTTCCTGCACCTCGACAGCGAAGCAATGGGTCATTTGCGGTTGGTTGAGCATGAACGCCATGTCGAGCTGCCCGGCCGCCGGCAGCTTTATCCGCCCGCCGTACACACCAGGCTGCAGCTCGCGCAGACTGCGGTCGACCACCATGGCGGCACGCGCCGTATGGCCGCGGTTGAGGTAACCGGACATAGGCGCGTTCATCCCTTCCATGTAGTAATAGGCGGTGTTGTCGACCGGGCTGACCACAAACACCGCCGCCTCGTCTCGCGCCGGAGTCAGGCTGTCGGCCAATGGCAGGTTGCCCGCCAGTTTGGGCGCCGCCGGCCCCGCCTCGAAGTCCTGGACGATGGGCTGCTTGCCCTGCCCCAGCGAGGCCAGGTTGATCATGCTCACCCGCGAGGACGCCAGGCCGCGCACATAGGCATAAGCACGGGTAAACGTCAGTTGATAGGGTTCGGCGGTCACTTCCAGCGCTTGCACCCGCTGGTCGTTCGCCGCATCGATGACCAGCAAGCGGTTTTCCAGGGTGTTGAGCACCAGGCCAAAGCGCCCGTCGGGCGTGAAGCGCATCGGCCCCACGCCTTGGCCGGTTTCGATCAACGCGCGTGTCTTCAGGGTACGGGCATCGATCACGCTGATGGTACCGGCTTTGCCATCGGAGACATACACGGCCTGGGCAAGGGGCGAATAGGCCGCCGACAGTGGCTGTGGGCCGGTCGCGACATCACTGATGTGGCGCAGGCTGCTAATGTCGAACACGCTCAGGGTGCCGCTGTCGCGGTTGCTGACAAAGGCATGGCGCGAATCGTCGCTGAAGCTGATCTCGTGAAAGCCCTGCCCCGACGGGTAGCTGAAAACCTTCTCCAGAGTTTGCGTGTCAATAACAGTTACCCCGCTGCCAACGCTGTCCGGCGCATTGTTGCCGACCCACAGGTAGCGCCCGTCCGGCTGCAGCGCCACCCTCACCGGCTCACTGCCGGCCGCGACATAGCTCAGCACCTGGAAGCTCTCGGTGTCGACCACGGCAATCTCCCCGGCATCGGGCATCGACACGTACAGACGCTTGTCGGCGTTGCTGACCACCCAGTCCATGGGCGCGCGCTTGAGCGGTATACGGCTCAGGGTGCTGGTGATGCCGCCGACCGAAATCGACGGGTCTATCACCGAGATGCTGGGGTCTTTGTTCATCAGCAACAGGTAATAACTGTTGAGGTCCAGCAATGCACGCGCCCCCATCACGCCCTTGAGGTACAGCCCGATACGCGCCTTGCAGCCCAGTTTGCGGCCGTCACGGCTGACCGTGGTCGACGCCGGGTCCAGCCAGGCCCCGGGCGCCACCCCGCTCAGCGGTTGGCCACTGGCAGCATCGCGAATATGGAAGCGGATGTCGGCGAGGTTGCCCTCCATCAATGGCTCACCGGCAACTGCCGGCAGCGCTTCGAATTCGATGGAGACGCCGTCGCGCGTTACCCGCTGGCGCTCACTGGCTCCCGCCTTGGCTGCAACAGGGGGTTGCGCCGTAACGTGCTGCCCGTTGGCACGGTGAAGGTACAGGCCGGCACTGACCAGCAGTACCAGCACCCCGGTCGCCATCGCCGTTTGCATCATCCGTCTGCGTTCCATCTTGGCACCCTCCTGATCATTCCATCCCTTTATTGCGCGGTGGCCGGCAGCGGCTCATCGCTCACCCGCAACAGCCCCCAGATACCGCCCAGGTTGCCGAAGGCGGCATAGTCCCGGTACAGGTAGTCGCCAGGTACCGCGTTGGCGCCGCCGGCGCTGGGGAAGATGAAGCTGAAATGCGCAGCCGGCAGTACGCTTTCCTGCGCCCCGATGTACATGGCCATGGGGTTGTAGCCAAAGCGTACCGAGCCGATGCCGGCGTCTTTCAACGGGTAGCCCCAGAGGTCGAGACGCTCGGCCTGGAACGGGTTGAACGCCCAGACATGGCCATCGAGCTGGAAGGTTGCACCACGGCTACCCCCGGAAGGCATCAGCACATGGGTGCGGAATGGCTGCCCGGGCTTGACCCGCAGTATCGGGGTTACCGGGTCGCCGCCAACCAGCGCGTTGCTGTAGGCCATATGGGCATTGGGTACCGCACCCAGGCCATTGCCGCCCGCCTGGCCGAAAGGTGCGTTCGGCGCGCGCGCGAAGCGGTACCACAGCGGTTCGCTCTTGTAGTTGATGGCCATGTCCGAGTTGTCTTTGGGGTCGTTGGGAATGCCCGGCCCTTCGGACGACATGTTCTCGACCGGCAAACCGTTGGCCCAGCGCATGTTCAGCGACTTTTGCCAGACCAGGGAGAAATCACGATAGCGGCTGCCGTCGAGTGTCTGTACGGTTGCCGACGCCCGCGAGGCCGCATCCTCCTGCCAGGTCGCGCCGGCCGGTGCCACCGACATCGCCGCCACCAGGCCTTTTTGCGGTTGCTTGATCGGGTCGGCCGGCATCAGGTTCAGCCCACCAAACTCGATGGGCGTGGCCTCGATGACATCGACGTTGCGGCCCAATTGCGAGGCAGTCGGTTGACCGGCACGTTCCAGGTGCCCGGCGTAGTACTGATAGGTACGGCTTGGCCAGGCACCCGTGTTACCCGCCCGTGGCGCCACGGTCTGCACCGGGTTGCTGCCGACGTTGAAGCCATCCGACTTGCTCACATCGTAAGTCAGTAATTGGGCGTGCAGACCAACATGGCTGGATGGACGCATCAGGTTGTTGTTGAAGGTGGTCGAGCCTTGGGCCCCGGCGCGGTCTCGTTTGACCGTGCCCTGCATCACCGCGAAGTTCGGCAGGTCCGGCATCACCAGTGGCAAACGGTTCTCCAGGGTGATGTTGATGCAGTCGCCGGCTGCTGCGCGCAATACCAGCGGCTCCACCGGAACCCCGGCCTTGAGCTTGCCGGTGACAGGGTCGAGGTCGGCCTTGCGCACATAGAGAATCGCCGTCGGGTCGTGCAGCGGTCCGGATTGCCCGCCAATGGTGAAGGTCTCACCGTCTTCAGGGTCGAAGATGGTCACCTGCGGCACCGTCACCGGCCGCGGGTTGTAGACCAGCGTGCCACCCTGCGGCTTGAGCGGACCGCCCACATGCTGGCCGACAGCGGTCGGATCGACGACGCTCAGGCCCAACGGGTTGGCAAGGATGTCGTTGGCCAGCGCCGCGACCACTTCGTAGTTGCGTTGCACGGTCGGCCGTATGCCGATGCCATTGGGGTTGGGGGCGGTGCGCGGGCACACGCCATTGAAGTTGACCGTGTTGCGCGCGGTCACCGGTTTAGGGTTGTTAGGCAGCGGGAACAGGTCGCTACGGCTTTGCGAATAGTTGCGCATGATGCCCCACAGGCCGCTCCAGTAGCCCTCCAGGGACGCGTCCATGGCATACAGGTAGTCACCCGTTTCGCTGGCCGCGCTGGACATCATCGCCACCGGCGCCATGAAGCCGAACTGCTCGGAAATCGCGACCATTTGCGAAGCCTTCCAGCCGGTGTTGGAGCTGTTGCCGAAGCCGCTGCCCGAATGCAGCCATTTCACCCCGTGCATCGTCACGTTGTGCTCTTCCTCGTGCCCGCCGGCATTCACCCGCAGGCGTACGTTGTCGCCGGTGTAGGTGCGCAAGGTCGGCGTGAACGGGTCACCCGGCAAGTCGCCACGGTTGATATGCTTGGGCAACAGCGTGACACCGCCGGTTGGGCCGGTTGCTGCGTTAACCGCGCTGGGTGCCAGGTTGAGTGCCGGGATTGCCCGGTCGGTACGGCTTTGCAGAGCATAGGCAAGGTCACCGGCCAGACCGTCGGCCTGCATGCCTGGCTTGCCGTCCGGGGCAACTTTGTTCGGGTCATAGATACGCAAGCCCAGGGGCTCATGACGGTAATTGACTACGAAAATGCCAGGGTCAGACGCCGAAATGGCTTGCGGGCATGGCCGCGAGGGGCAGGTCAGCAACTGGCCACCGGCAACTTCCAGCACCGACTCCAGCAGATTCACCGCCTGCTTGCGTGCTGGTGGGTTGATGGCATAGCGGAAACTGTCCGGCGTTGCCGGGAACGCCCCCGCATTCGGAATGCCATCCGGCCCGGCGCCGACATACACGCCGGCCTCGTAGGCATGCTGGAAGTCGCTGAACTCGAGGAAGAATTCCCGGAAGCTGTCGTCCTTGTTGTCACCGTTCATGTCACCGGTGGCGATGACCGCCTGCCAGGAGGTCGGGCCGCCGTCCTGACGCCCGCCGCCGTTATACAGCGGCTCGCCGGTTTCGGCATGGAACCAGCTGGAACCGGCGGGCTCGGCCAGTACGGTGGCATACAGGCCGATCTGCTGGTGCGTCGAAGGGCCGAGGTGGTCATGGGTAAAGATATTGCCCAGGCCACGGTCGACGTTGTGCACGTTCAACACCGGGTCGGCGAACCAGCGCTGCAGCGTGGTGCGTGCGCCCAGCCAGTCTGCGCGGTTGAACTGTCCGAAGTACGGGTGCTGTTTGGCCACCGGGCATTCCGGGGTTCCCTGGCGCGGGTCGCCTTCCTGACAGTCATTGAAGCGGCGGATGGCATGAATGCGCTCGACCACGGTAGACGGTGATAGCACGCCATCTTCATAGTTCCAGCCGTTGGCCGAGCCATCGGCGGCGGTCAGGTCCCACTTGGGCAGGTGAATGTGCTGGCCGATGACGTCGGTGGGCGTACGGACCTGGAAGTCGTCCAGTTCGTACACCGACGGCACCAGGTTGGTGTGCTGGTACATGGTGCAGTCGAAGGTGTTCATACGCATCACCAGCGGCTCCGGTGGGCGCTGCTTGTTGATCACTGGCCAGGCATCCTCCCACAGGGTAAGGATGCGGGTTTGCGGGAAGTGATAGCCGACTTTGTTGAACACGGCGTCAAACTGAATATTGGCGCCCTTGTACACACGCGGGGAGTCGGCACTGAACAGCGAAGCACCGCTGAACGACTGGGCATCGAGACGCTCGCCACTGTTGTAGTAGCCAAGGCCTGCGTTGCGGGTCAGGCGTTTTTGCCGATCGTCCATGCACGGCTCGAAAAACGGCGCGCCTGCCACCGGCGGCGCGCCATTGGTCAGGAAGCTGCGCGACTGCAGCTGGCCGCTGGGCAGCACGGCGAAGCTGGCGTGCGCAGGCTTGGCGTGGAAGGCCATGGCCGACTGTTCGACCTCGGTGCCCTCCTCCGGGTAATACACCGGCTTGGCCCGTTCCAGGGTCTTGCTCATGTCCAGGGCACTGGTGGTGACCTGGGCTTCGCCGCCAGCCACCCAGCCATCGAGGTTATGGCGTGGCAAGCCGCCGTCAAAACCACCGGCCTGGGCTGGATCCAGCGCCGCCCACAGGGCATTGCCGCTGTCGCGCAGGGTCTTGGCCGTCTGTGCATCGAGCATGTCCAGCGGTGGCGTCGGCGGCCGTTGGCCGACGGTGCTTTCCACACCGCCGATCCAGAACGGATAGCCCGGGTTCTTCAGCGTGCCATCGGCGTTACGGTTGGCTTCGCTGCGGTCGACCAGCGCCAGGGAGCCGACGACCTTCTGCCCGGTCTCCCCTTCGCCAGCGTCATCCCCGGTGGCCACCGCTTCACCACTCAGCTTCGGCACCACCACCACTTTGCCCGGCATCGGTGGCAAGGCCTTGCCCGGCAGCGGCACGATGGCCGGGATCGGTGTACCGGCGACGATCTCGCCATCGGGCAAGGCCCGCGCGCCCTGGGCCGGCAAGCCGCTGCGCAAGGCAAACGGCTCGTCATGATAGGCATTCTCGCCCTCCTGGCTGACGGCCAGGCGTGTGCCCTCTTCGAACACGTCATGGATGCGCCACATCGCCCACATACCCTGGGCAAAATGCGGGTAGAAGTGGCAGTGATAGATGGCATCACCGACCACCCGGTTGCGGTTGCCGGAGCCGCCATTGGCGATCTCGTAGGTGTAACCGGAGCCGGGACCGACGCCTTGGGCGTCCATGTAGTCGGAGTTGTCGTCGTTGGGGTTGAACAGCCACTGATGACCATGCAGGTGGAACACGTGCTGTTCATAGCCGACGCTGATGTTGCGGAACTTCACCGCATCCCCCAGGTAGCTGTGGGCGACGTTGGCAGGCTCGGCAGGATACAGGGCCATGCTGGCCTTGATCCCGACGTTTTCGGCAGCCGGCACCTGACCAGGTGCAAGCAGCTCAAGGCCGGTGTTGGCCGGCACGTCGACCTGCATGGCGATGTCGCCGGTGGTGTGGGCGCTGAGGAAGAACTCCTCATAGGCGCACGACAGGCAATCATGCATGGGGCCCACCCCCACGCGGTTGGCGATGACCTCGGCGCCCATGCCGCCGGAACCGTAGTTGACCATGAAAGCGTCGCGGGTCGGGTCCAGCACCCGGCCGAACACCGGGTCGCCCCAGAACCCGGGGAACGCCTGAATGACCGCGGACTGGTCGTGGAACACCGCGGCGAAATCTCGGAACGGCTCCAGCCGGTTGGGCAGGCTCGGGTTACGCTTGCCCTGGCTTTCCAGTGGGTAGGTGGTTGGCGGGAAACTGCCGTCGGCGTTGGGGCCCATGACCAGAGCATCGGCATTGCTGGCAATGATCTCGCTGCCATCGACCATGTTGAGGATCGGCTTGCCGGCCTTGCCCTCGGTGATCCAGGGCTCACTTACCGGGTAACGCGCTTCGTAATCGATGACCGGCTGCCCGGCCGGTGTCCGGCCGCGGGTTGCCAGGCGCATGTCTTCTTCGGTGACCGTGTTGTGGTAGGCGCGCCCACCTTTGGGCAGCACCACCACCTGGGCGAACAGGCCATTGCCGACGTTGCCGGAAGAGCCTTCACTGCCAAAGGTGGCGCCGTAACTGGTGGCCGCGAAGGTACCTTCGCGCTCCGCGTAAAGGGTGTAGGTGCGGCTTTGCCCGGGCGCCAGCAAGGCGTTGTCGTTACGCCCGCTATTGGCCGCAATGTCGTTGATCGAACCGAACGCCTGCATGCCGTTGACCTGAAAGCCCACATGGCGGTCAGCAACCTGGGCGTCGACATGCAACTCGCCATTGGCGGCGTTTTCGTGGTCGTTGCCCTGGCCATTGGGGTTGGCCTGGAACGCCAGCAGGTTGTGCAGCTTGACCGTCAGGCAGTCCCCGCTCGCCACCCGCAGCACCAAAGGACGCGGGCGCTTGTCCGGGCGCAAGGTAACCTGGCCAGGCACCGCACTCCCTCCTTGGCTAATCAACACGCCATTGGTGTCGACCACATCGCTGCGCAGGGCAAACATCATACCGTTGGGGTTGTGCGCACCCAGGCGGTTGAACATAAGCGGCTGGTCCATGGCCACCACGTCGGCCACCAGAGTGCGCTGACACTGCACCGCGGCCTCCACCTCCTCCCCGCCAAGCCACACGCCGGCGAGTAGTGCCAGTCGGGCCGGCATTTTCAACCAGCCAGGAAGACCATTAAGGTCGGGTCGAGTGTGCTCCAGCGCGCAGATCATGTTGGCAGGCCTCCAAGTCAGACGAACGTGGTTGACCTTCAGACGAGCAAATTCTGCGCCAAAATATTTTTCGCTTTATATCAACAGGTTAGTAAAAATCACCCGAAAATTGGATCCATACCCCCACCCATTCCCCACCCAATTCCCCAACGCGATAACCGATTTGTCGAAAAACCCCCACTGTCCAGTTCGCAAGTTACCTGCCTGGCGTATTAATTCCACCACTACGAACTAGTGGCTATATCCCATAGTGCAAAAATTTACGTTCAACGTTCGCCTGACTTTCTCCGCAACTATTGCAGGCCACAAAAACGCGACTTGCTGAGCGAAAGCCAGCGGCTAGACTCGCAACAATAGGCACGTTAGCTACCCCAAACTTAAAAGTCTTAGAGGGCGACATGGGCGACACTTCATTGGTGTTCAAGCTCTACGGTGATTTCCACTGGCCGCCAACTGCGGAACTGCAAGCGGATCCGGCTCGTGTGCGCGGATGCGTTGAAGTTCACTATGTTGCCTGGCCCACCGGTACAGCCAACACGTATCGCGCTTACATCGTCTGGAAACCGTTTGGTATTCAGAACAAAGACCCGGCACCACCCGCTGATGGTTCAATTACACTATACGAACAGCAGGATCCCGCTGGATGGTTTGCAGAGAAAATAAACACCTGCCAGTCGATCTGGATCGATGGTTCTGCAGGCAATATCAAGCAGCCAATACGCGTTGCTTTCCGAGGGGCTTATCTGTTCGAACAATATTCGTTAGAAGGCAAGCGCAAACTACGCTGGCCTTTGATCCCTGAGTACAGCAACAAAACAACCTCCGTTTACTCAGCGCTGGTCATCACTGAGGGAAAACGAAAGACAGCAGCCCCCTTGCAACCACGCTTTGATTTTGACCTCTCCTTGCCCTTGCCTGTCAGTCATGCAGACAACAACCAGTGGGCAGCTTTTCCACTACGTGCAGCTTTTTATCCGCAGGTCATGACGCGGGCAGCAATCGGTGAGATCAATGAATTTTTTGGCCGGGGGTTCAACAAGCAGAAAGAACAAAACTTTGCATTCAAAACGCTGCCTGGCAGTAAACACTTGGGCAATTTCAACCTGGCGGCATATGGCAAAGGGACTGAGACCTGTGCGAGTTACATTGAGCAGCTGGAGAACAACAGCACACAGCTGGAGAACTACTGGCCGCGCGCCTTTTCCCCCGTTGCAGAAAAATTCCTGAGTGAAGCAGGACTCTCACCGGCCATTATAGGCGAAACCGACTATCCCGTCCCGGGTAAGGGCACACTGTCAGACACCCATATTCGCTTCCTATCAACCGATGGCGACGTCAGTACGTTCACCTACCGCTTGACAACCAACGCAAAAAAAATAGCCCTCAAAACCCTGCGTGACATCGAACCGGATCTTGAACTATCGCCGGCCACTCGCTCGTCTATTCATCTTGATGCCTATATCAAATGGAGCATTCCCGATCAATTGATCTGGACACCGGAGGCCTGGCAGCCCCGGATTGGTTTTCGCCTGTATTGGAGTGAGGCGTTTAAAGTAAACGACTTTCCGTCAACGTCACTCACAACCTTTGCACGGCGATTGCTCGCAGACACCTTTGCGCAGATCAACGCGACTCGGCCCACATTGCCCTATGTCGAGGCGCTGCAACCCGTTTCACTACTACCTGACCTGAAGGTCAGCATTACCGCTGATCGTCGCTTTACCTTCGCGCTGATTGCTGAAGAACTGCAGGGAAGCTGCAGCGCCTACTTCGAGCGCACTGCACGGCAACAAGGTGCCTTCCTCCGTTGGCAGTCACACGCCCCGGCCCACCTTAAAATGACAATGGCAAAGCGCTCAGCGCAGGCAGACGATTATCTGGACGATGTCGTAGAAAACAACAACAGTCTACCGCTGCGCGCCGACTTACCTGCCTTCTTCAACTCAGCAAAAAAAGGCGAGGCACTCAACCTGAGCTTGAGCGAAGACGAAAGTTGGGCACAGCGAGAGGCCAATGCAGGCGATGCTGGCAGCCCGTACTTCGCTTCATTTGCGCTGAATGTGACGGCCATCGCCGAGAACACCGGGCGAATCGGTGCTCTGGCGTTCACGTTTCCAAAATTGACGGACCTGAAAACCGATGCCGATTTCCTGAGAACGGCTGGTAAAGGCTTGGGAGGCCCCCAGGCATTTCGTTACCAAGCGGGTAAAGGCCACCTGAACGCAACGCTGCGCCTGACCCTTCCTGTCTTGAGCGTAACCCCGCTGTCGACTGACGTCGCGCGTACAGACAGGAGCCGCCGCCCTGCCCCTTTACTGATCGATATGGACCAGTTGTACGGCAGCCAAAACGACTCCCCAGCGCCGTTCAACTACTACCTGCGCGCAACAGAAACCTTTGGCAGTGACGATGACCGCCTACTGACGGTATCGCTCCTGGACAATGCGCTGGAGCAAGGTGAGCGCGATTACTTTTTGCTGGCAGAAGAACCTTATTCCGTACTGCGCTTTCGCCAGACCCGCCTCGGAGCCCGAGGAAACGCCAGTAGCACCGAAGTGGCGCTGTATTCGAGTGATGATCGCCTGTGGCAGCTTCGTATGGTGTCACCGCTTTACCATTTCATGCTACCTCCGCAATCTATCGGAGAGAGCGCCGACAAGCCCAATCGCTTGGAGATTCATGACCTGTCGGTATTAGGCGCTACACCGTCTCATCCCTATATTGGTGACGGCGACCCCTACGGAAAAGCGCTGAAATACCGCGCAGTCGAATTTCGTCTTACGCCATCCACGGACCTCTGGGTTCAACCAAGCGATGTTGTCCGCGGCTACTTCATGCCCGAACAGGCCAGCTATGACCTGTTCCGCCAGCGAGGCGAATACGGTTTGGGTACAGCTCTGGCCGGGCTGCGCAGCGAGTTCCTCTACGGGCTTTCAGTCAGCATTGAGGTCAGCAAAGAACGGTCTGTCGCGCGTTTCAGCCGCGTAAGTGAGATCTCTGCATTGACCGGAGACATCGTCGGTCCAGCACGAGAGCATGAGGCCGATCCTGCCATCACTGAGCGCTGGTCAAGGCTTTCGCATGCCATTGCCCGGCGCCCAGAGCGCCTGGAAGTCTGGACACGTGATCCCGATTCACCTGTCGACTTCGCGCCGGCACGTTTTGCCGAGGGTACCCGGTTCTCATTGCGCAGCACCGCCCTGCACCGTCCACCGCTTGCCCAGGCTGATTCAGCGGATGCCAGCCTGCCCGCAGCGGTGCTCGGCCAACTGCGCTTTCACCGACAAGGGTTGAGTGGCGGGGCACTGTGGCCGATCGAATCGATCAACTTGCTCAATGCGTTGAAGGCGCTGCCGGAATCACACGGCGGCACGCTTGAACAGGTTGCCCTGGCGCCCTTTGGCGGCGATGCCTCACAGACAGCCGAATTTCTCAAGGGCATTGTCAAGATCATCAGTGAAACCCGCAATGGATACATTGAACGACAGAAAGTTGAGGTTCTTGGCCGCGTCGGTTCGCTGTGGCATCGTGCTAAACATGTGGTGGTCTATGAGCGAACCGTCAACCCATCGGCCCAGTTCGCACCTGCATTTGGAGTCGATGTTGAAGGCTCCCGCTCACGTCGTCCCATCTTGCGCAAGGTTCGCGAATACATAGAGTTGTTGGAGCCCGTACGCCTGTATCCCGATTTTCCCCAGGCCGCAGCAAGGACTACTGGTTTTCTTGACCGGGTGCGTTTCAACTCACGGATCATCAACGTCGACAGTGCGTGGGGCAGTGAGGTCGGAACCTTTGGATGGCAGGTACCCTTGTGGAACCGGGCAGCCGCGCGGCAGCGTCCACAAGTTTATTCAATGCCGGACATCGCATTCGTCACCGTATCCGAGGGTGAAGGTGAAACGCCCCTGGTTGCGCAGGAATGCCTCGATACAGATCTGCTTTTCTTTTTCGCCGACTTCAAGGCGGCAACCAGTGATACCAACCTCTGGCAGGCCAGGCTTGATGTCGACTTTGCCAACCTGCCGCTGGCGCAGATTATTGCCAAGACCGTAGACCAAGCATCCACCGCCCGGCCAGTGCACAGCGACACGGTCAACCAGCGACGTCCGGCGGTGAGTCGTGCACTGCCTGGTGCACGCCGGTTCACCTGGCGGCTTGCGCCCGCCGCACGAAAAACCGCCATCAACGCTGGGCGGGCAGACAAGCCTATTTATGTGGGTTTGGAATCGGTCAGTTTCATGCGTGCCTCATTCACCGGTATGGAAACGGGAAGTGAAAAGTTCGCGCACCTGGGTGCGCTTCTCGCAACGTCAGGCAAAGTCGATACGCTTTCTGATCATGGGCTCTGGCAACCGGGACAGGCTTCGACACTGGCCGGCGTTGATACCAACGAATACGTCGAGCTGGTCGGCACGCTCATGTCAGCCAGAGACCAAAGATCGCTCATCGAAGCCTACGACAAGCTAAAAGACTTCTTCGCCACCAATAGCACCTTCGGGCAGCGCCTGGGTTCTGCGCTGTGGGACAACGCACAACTGCTGCACAAGGCCGTGGATGATGATCAAGACGGTAACGGCAGCCTGTTAACGGCCATCAAAGCGTTGGACCAGAAGCTCGCGGACGGTGAGTCGGGCTGCGAGCGCCTCAAAAACAACGCCATCAGCCAGCTTCGGCGCAAGACGCTGCTTATCTACACCGTGTTGCAAGACTGGCAGGCAGGTGTGGATAGCCTCCTGAAAGACCTGCAAGGGCACTCTAAAGATCAAGTTGTCCAAGCGCTTGCCACGGACATTCGACGCAGCCTGGCCCCCCTGTTTAAAGAAGCGAGCGACGATGTCGGCAATGTAGCCGAAGGCGTCGAAAAAGCGCGAGCGATCCTGCTCTCAATCGAGGCAGATGCAGATACATTGGTTAGACGGGCATTCGCACGCATCGATCAACTTGCCGTCGCCTACGACCGGGACAAGCCCTGGTCGGCAGAAAGGAAGCGCGCATTTCGCGCTGAAATCAGAACGGCAATCAGTAGCGTAGCGGTAGACCTCACTGGCGCAATCAACGAAGGTCGCCAACGATTGAGCGTTGAACTCTCGGACTTCGCTCAACAGATTGGCAGCCAGCTGGGCCGGGCGCTGTCGTTGTTGGCCATTGAACAGAACACCGCGCTGCAAGGCCTGGGGGCTCTGAATGTTGCCATCCGGCGCAAACTGGTCGACTTCATCGCTACGGTCAATGAGTTGTCCTCGGACAAGGTGGCGCTATTTACCAATGCGATCAAATTGGCCCATACCCGCGTTGTCGCAAGCGATCTCGCCAAGCCACCAAACGACACGCCCGCCAACCTGAAGCTGAAGGCTGACGTTCTACAGGTACTTTTACAGCTTGATCGCCTGGCAACGGGAGTCTCGTCCCGTGTCACAGAGCTTGTCGAACTGCTGGACAAACTAAGTCGGCAGAACGATGAAGTGGTAGAAAGCCTGGCACTGACAGTGGGCGCTCTGGCTTCCACGGCCCGAACCATCATTCAGGACCTGAAATACGCCAACACAGCGGCCCGTCAGTATTCGCAAGGCCTGATCGATGCGGGCTACTCCGACCTGAATGACCTGATGCTCGCCTGCTGGCCGCATGTAGAGGCGGCGGTTGAGAAGCTCGAGATCGCACTGGCCGAACCGTTCGAGGAACTGAGCAGCAAACTCGATGATCTGGATCATTTCGTCGCTGAGTTGCGTCAGTGGATTCAAGATGTCCTGTTCAACACATTGAGCGCATTACGCGATCTGAACGGGACCATCGATGATGCGCTTTCGAGCGTCAGCTCCGTCCTCGACGGGCTGAAACAACAACTGGCACCTGACCAGCTTCTCCAACGGGTCGTCATTGAAAAAGTCGTGGTGCCCGCATTGGTCGAAATGCTGGAGCCACTTCCCGAAACCCTGGGCATCAAAGATGAGGATCGGGCCGAGGCCACTCGCCGACTCGCGCTACTGGCCGATAGCATTGCCAAGCGCCTGGATGCACTGGATACCCAAGCACTTGGGGCCCTGGACCAGATCGCCGATCTTTGCAAAAAGGTGTTTGGTAGCATTGACCAGGCGGCACAAAGCCTGGATCAGCTGACTAGACAAACGGCTGGCGAGTACACCCAAAAATTCGATGAGGCTCGTGCCCGGTTTGCACAGGCCTATTCAAACAACCTGGAAGACCTTGACAAGGTGATCGCGGCAGCCAGGGATTTCGACCGCTCCGTCCGCAATCTGCAGAACGATATTTCGCGAACGGTCGAGACTGCCCAGATGTACGGCAACCGGGTGCTAGCCGCCGCAAGCCGCCTTGGCGAAGGCGATCTCATGGCCGCGCCGAGCAACATTCTCAAGCTGTACTCCGCAGTGTCTTCGGCACCTGAACTGCTCGGTTTGAAGTCCGATATCGAACGCATCCGTGCCGGCTTCGACGAACTGTCCGACATCATTGACACCACCGAAGCCGGTGCCTTGCTCAACCGCATGGGCGACCAGCTCAAAGCACTCGGGATCAGCAGCAATTTCGACAAGCTGAGCGACCGAATATTACTCAAAGTGGATGGGGCGGTTGGAAAACTGTTCAACAACATTTCCGGTGTTGACCTGAGCAAGCTGTTCAAGGGGCAAATGCTCAGAAACAACATGAGCGATGCGATCCGCCTCACCCACGACTTCGATCGCCAACAAGCGCGGGCCTGGGTGCAGGTTGATATCAACGCGCCTATGCCCGGAAGAAACACGCTGTTCAGCATCGGCCCATTTCAGTGCGACTTTGTCGACATGCAAATAGACGGGCAAATGCGCATCGAAGCGTCGAAAGACAGTGAAGAGGTGAAACAAACCGGGGCGGGCCGCATCGCCGGCACACTTGACGTCATGGTCAGTGGGCAGTCGATGGTCAGTTTTGAAAAATTCGCACTTAACTTCACCCGTGAGCACGGCCTGAAAATCGACTTTGATCCAAAAAACATCCGCCTCAATCCAGCCTTCCAGGTTGTCCAGGATACGTTGGCCAGCTTGTTCCCCGACATGATCGGCCCGCTGACCGTGATCAAAGAGAACGGCATCCCAATTGGGCTTGAACATGAGTACGTGCTCCCGGTGATCTCGGCCAATGCCGTCACCAGTGGCATGTCCAACCTCTCCATCGAAAACCGGTTACGCCTGATCGCTTACCCGGACTTTGTGATATCTGACCGTTTCAGCCTTTCGCGCCCGGAACGCCCGTTCATTTTCTCGTTGTTCATCCTCGGTGGCACCGGGTTTGTCCAGATAGAAACCGAGTATCGACCGTTTGATTCGGAATTAACCGTAACGGTCGATGCGGCCATGGGGGCATCGGCGCTACTGGGTATATCTGCCGGCCCTTTTTCCGGTCAGATATTCATCACGCTTTCGGCGGTGCTCAGCTACCGCAAAGCGCTGGGACGACCAGGGGGTGGCCTGGCCGTCAGCGCACTATTGGTAATTGCTGGCAACGTCGACGTCGCGGGCATCGCCACGGCCGGTATCTATGCAACGCTGCGAATCACCTACCGTGATAACGGACAGGTCGATGCCGACGGCCTAATTTCAGTGACGATCAAGATTTCCAGTTTCTTCACCCTCTCCGCTCGCGCCGGTGTCCAGTACCGACTGCGAAACGGTCATGCCGAGACGCGAAGCACTTCCTCAGTGGAGGCCGAATCGCAGGACCTCAAAGAAATTACCAACAAAGCTTCCGCCGCCGCCAAAAAAATTCAGGGATCGATGGTGTAACCATGACAATGAGCCCGGTTATTTATTGCCTCGTAAACGCTGAACCAGAACGCTACTACACCACGCCAGGGATGTACGCAGTCAACTTGAGCTTTGAATGTTTCTCGGACAACTTCGCCGATGAATATGAAGCAAAACAGGCCTTTGAGAAGTTTCTGGAGTTAGTCCAGGGCCCAGTAAATTTTGCGGTGTACCAGGTCAATGTAAACACGCTAGACAGGGTATCGATAATCCAGCGAAAGTTTCCAGCCCGCCCTGCAACGTCCCGGCGGAATGACCTGTTCAGTTGGCTGAAAAGTCGAGTGCCTGCCGGCAATGCAACTCCAGGTATCGATCAGCAACAGTTCTGGACCCGAGCAGAACCGGTCGCCAACAAAGAAGTCGTCGCGGTGACAGCCGCAGGTGCCGGCCCGCTGCTGCGTGCGGTGCATGCCTGGAACGCCCCGGTGGGGCATCGTTTTGGCCTGACCTATGTCATTGAGGTTGAACCACTCGAACCTGGCAAGGCCCATGCAGTGCTGCCCTTTTTCGGCAACGTCCAAGCGCCTGATCAACTTGTATTTGCCTGCGAGGACACCACCTGTGACCTGCTCAGCTGCGCTGAAGACCCCAATGCGTCCCTCAAGACGGAATTTGGCAGTGAGATACCCGGCCTGCGTTGTCGCACCGCCGTGCTCAAACAGGGGCATAGCCAACTGCTGGGAGGGCGTTTGACCCGGGAAGGCTATTTCAGGGTCAACCGCCATGCCATTCCCTTGCAACGTTTGCTTATCGCCTTTGAGCACCGTGCTTGCGGCCTGATGGCGGTTACGCCATCGCTGTTCAGCCGAGGCCGGGTTCAGGATGCCGCCCAGCATGATGAGGCGGCTTACGAGCAACTTTTCCAACTCGAGAAAAGTGCAAACCGTACGCTAGTACCGGTTGCGCTGATATGGGCAGCAGTCTCAGGCCTATTAGCCGCACTCGACAACATCGTCATCGCGATGATGAAGCCCGTTTCTGATCTGAATACCGAAGGGGAACTGCTTGCTCCCCTCGTAAGCGCAATTGAAGACGAACTCAAAAAATCCAATCCAACGACAGGCCTCACGCGTAAGCAGATCCTCAACGCCATTCGTGACGCCCTTGCGCACTCCCCGTTGATAGTCTCACCTGGCGGACACGACAGACGCGCAGAAGTGAACTTTGACTCAGCGCTGCGGCACGTCTATGACCTGAGCGAAAAAAGCAGTGCCGACACGCCTGTAGACATGCAACTCTTCCATTCACTTCTGGCGCATTCCGTGCCGGACAGTAATGGGAATGTGTTTGCTTATGAGATAGGCGAGGAACTTTCAAAGGCGATGGGAAGTACCCCGCCGATTGAGTTTCTGATGCGTGCGCTGTCCAACGTCCAGGCAACACTATCTGAAGAGTCCGGTGCAGAAACCGCGGTAATTCGACTATTCGAAACCGCAGCCGACAATGCCTCGGTGGGCTCTGTTGCGACACTGATCGAGCGTCAGCTTTCCATAACCGCCAAAGAGCCTGTAGCCAAAGCATGGATTCGCTATTGCTCACTGCTCAATGGTCCATTCAATGGCGCCGAAGCAGTGCGCCGAAGCGCCAGCCTTGAACTCCTGCACACAGTTTACCAAGGTAAGGATCTGTTCCAGTTTATAGATGGTCCCTCTCCAGAAAACGTTGCAACCAGAATTCAACAGTCTAAATATTTTGAGCGCCGCCTGACCAATTTCGATGGAGCGGAGTTGTTGTTTGATCATATTGCTTGGCGACTTGTATATTACCCCTGGCCAAACAAATATTCCTACAGTGAACTCTCCCTCATCTGTAACCACCTTGACCGCGCCTACAAGGCAACCATGTCCAATCTGCGCGATCTAGCTGGCGAAGGAAAACGCTTTGTCCCGGATATGGCGCCACAACCGCTCCCGCTGCAGATCACAGGCGACATTACGGGCGCACTACTCGACGAATTTCTCGATGATTTCAACGGAATTGCCCTCGCGATTCATCGTGAGGACCAGCCAGGGTTTGCCCATGCCAATCTGGCTGAACTGCATTGGAGCGGTGCTATCCTGACGCTGACAACACCGCCGAAGGTGCCATTCACGCTGCACCCCTTTCTGCCCACCGTAAATGACGGGCGCGGCCCGGCATTTGTTGAGTACCACGGAGCACCGTTTGCCGACGCGAGTCTGGCCAGCGTCCTGACAGCCCCCACTACGAAAACGGCACAGGATAAATCCGTAACATCGCCGTTCTACGCAGCCGATGTTGTAGATGACTTGAAAGGGCAACTTCCACTGCCCCGCCTCGCCTATGGTTGCCACTACGACAGTTTCGCCTTTGCAGTGACCAATGCTGGCGCGCTCCCTGTTGATCAACGCCTGAGTGAACAAGAGCCCTGGTTGCCGGGCGTTGCAAATGAACCCGCTCCAGATGTTATCGCGCATGCAGACTACCAGCGCCGTACAGCAATCGGAGAACTGGAGATAGCCGAGTTTCATCCCCAAACACAGATGCCACTGACCAAAGACCAACAACGCCTCAATCGAAACCTGCCCGATGTGGTGGCACTTACCAGCGACTATCCCAGGGTCAGTGTGGTCGCGGCGGCCCAATCGCTCGGCACAGTGGATCTGTACCGCGAGAGTGACGGCATCGGCACCCTCGCGCTGGCGTTTGGGCAAAAGAATCAAGAACTCGCACTGTCAATCGCAGACGTTCAGATCACCGGTCAGGTTGATCATTTGTGGTTGCGCATACAGAACGGCCCGGCCGCGACGCCTTCACCTTTCGATCGCCGAGAGGATCACGACGATGATTTCATTTGCGAAGACCTCGTCGATGATTTGTCGAACGCATCGATCCGCCTCGTGTTTAACAGCAAATTCCAGACGGACTTTTATGAGTTGGAAGTGAGCCTCGTCCTCGATGGTGCTCGCAAACGTCAATTGGGTACGCTACGGCTTTCGGATGGTGACCTGGTCTGGTTGCGGTTGGTACTAAAAGCGGGTACAGATGTTGCCGCCGTAAGCTTCACCGCGCCTGAGTGTCCCACAGGCTCCCGCCCTGCCCCCTCGCTTCTGCTCATGGCCTCCCCCCAGTATCGGGTTTGGCAACCAGAGCAGGTTATGCAACCGGCCTGCTTCAAGGTGTCGACACCGCGGGTCGGGTATCTCGATTTTCAGCGCTGGATGGCCAATAGGACTTTGCGGGACCAAGCAGTTGGTGACCCTGAGCTTGCAGAACAGTTTTATACAGACCTGGCAGCACTCTATTCAATACGCAGTGTTCACTCGATCCTTGGCAACTTTTTTGACCGCCTTCCAGATCCGGCAGTGACCGAAATCGGCTTTTCCTGGTGTGAAACGGACCGGCTTTGCGGCGGCAATGCCAGTCCACCATGCACAGTGTCACTGCAACTGGCCAAGCCCAAAGGGCTGCTCCACTCGATTGCAACTCGGTTCACCCGAACGTGGGCGGATGAAAATTCCAGGGGCAAAGCCATCAGCACCCTGATGAAGGATATTGATGAACAGTTCAGTTTCAAGTTGACCCTGAACTGCGATGAAAAAGCGAATCTGCAGATCATCAACCCCTACCCAGCTGACTTGAAAGATCCGGATCAGGTGGTACCTAACCCCGGAGTCATCGCCAGCTTCCCGGAAGGCAAGGTTGTCCAATTCACCATTGATGCAAGGGTTGAAAGCCGGCTGTTTTCATTTCCCATCCAAAAAAATGTGCTGGCCGCATTGGCCCCTATTCATTCGGGCCTGCTTCAATACGCATCAAGTAGCACCGACAGCCACCATGCCTTCCCTATGGCCGCTCTGTGCATCGAAACGATGGTGGATGCCCTTCCAGTTTGGGTTGCCAGCAACGACAGGAGTCAAAGCACGGTCACTGCCGCGCACCAGGCGCTTATCGAGCTTGCCTACCAGATGATTGGTTTTAAAGCAGCGGCCAACGCCCGCCGCTACAACCTCGTCACTGCGCAGGAGCCTCCCCTGGAGAGCGACCGTAACGCCTGGCGGATTTACAGCCACGCCAGAGTAATCAGCCAACAATGGCGCTACTCGGGGCGACCTATCTACCGCGCGTTGAATCCCAAGCGTGTCGCGTGGGGGCGCAGCGAACAGGCGCAGAATGTTCCCGTTCTGGAAACGTCACTACGCCTGCAAGACCACGCGTCGAGTGTCCTTGATTTCGAAGATGAACTGTTTTTCGACCGCAGCAATATCGACGCTGATACCTTGCCGATAAAACTCGATCCACTTCCCGCCAGCACCGTACTGCAGACCGTAACGTGGGACTCACCTTCAGCCTGCTATTGGCGGCACCGGTTCGTCCTCAAGTCGCGGTATTCGGGAGCGCTCAAATCAGTCAATCGTCGTGAAATCGAGGCCTTCCTGCCGTTCAACGAAGCCAAACGGCGGCTAGCCGATACCTGGACACTGCGCGCAGCGATGTTTGCCGACCTTGCACATATCCAGCTCACCCGTCCGCAACTGCGAGCGCTGATTCCCCTTACAACCACCACCGCCGGGGATACACCCTCCGTACTGGCCGTCCTGCAGGAGCCGCCCTTGGCCCATGGCGGGCTGGCCGAACGCATAAGTGCCGAACTTAAAACCGGGTTCGGCTATGGATTCGAAAGCCCCGACTTTGTCGAAATTCGCGATGCCCGCAAGGAAATTGGGCCTGATCCGACACTGACCTACAGCGCAATGCCAAACGAGGTGGCAATGGGGTTGGCCTTGACGGCCGAGGGTCCGATTGGCCTGACCTTCGATTCACCTCATGCTGCAGCGCCCCTGTTCGCCAACTCAATGTTTTCGCTGACCCCAATACCATTGGATGAAAAGCCCCTGCAGGCGCTGGAGGAGCACTTCCTGGGAATCCTGATGCAGCGCCATCTGGACCCCGACTGGTTGCCCGATCTTCCCGCAGCGCCGGTTAATGCGCAGAACGCCGGAACTCCCGGGCGCGATGCCGATCGCTGCTGGTGGATAGAAATGCCGCTAGACCAGACAGCGGATAACGGTCTGATGTGGAACGCAGACGAAAAAACACCGTTCGTGCGTCTTGAGCGTGGCCAGGGACAGCCTTGTACAATCACGGTCAGCAAAGTCATGCTTGATGGCGTGGCGGGCTTGAAATGCCATGAAGTAACGATTGTGAAGGTACCCCAAGACGCTGCCTCGGTTGCCTTCCTGCACCAGCCGGTCGCTCCGGGGCAATACGGGCTTTCCATCTTCTTGCCCCGTGAGTCGGCGGATATCACCCGGGGGCGTTCAGCCACATGGCAAAAGGTTGCTAGTTTCGTGTGGAGCCCGCCGGCAACCCCCACTTCATCTGGAATAGCAAATCCGACCGAAGAAAAGCAGCTGAGGCGCATTCTGCTACCAGAAGGTGCAAGTGTTCGGGCCACTGCTGCGAGCGCCTCCACCTTTCTGGCCTGGGCACGCACGCACCGCGACTTCGCAAACCTGACCCTAGGCCACGCTAAACGCAGCAATGCGGAGCGTGCCCTGGTATCCGATCTAACCGCAAAGTGTGTCGACCAAGGTAAACGGCGAACGTTAAGTATCCACTTCAGCCCCGACTCCGCACCGCTGCACCTGACATCGTCGACCGAGGCCAGCCCTGTCCCGCTGCGCAGGGCACGTCACCTGGCCTATGTGATGACGCGCCTGCGTGACGAGCCCGGAAGACCCATTGAAGAGTATGTTCACAGCGGTCTGCTTAACAGCACTACCTCCTCCCTGCCGGAAGATGCCAATGTCTCGGGGCGATTGAACATTCGCGTAATAGAGTTCGAAACTTCAGCGCTGATTCTGTCGGGGACGGCAATCAAGGACATGCCTGGCGAGTATCGGCGACATGAACTGGACCTGGTGGCGACGGGGAGCAACAAACCAGGACATTTGAAGCTGATGTTTCGTTTTGTTGGCATCGCGGCATCACTTCCGAAAGAGCTCACACTGCGTCTGGAAGTCCTTCAAGCCGGGCAAACGCCTTCGAAAGAAACAGACCTCACACCGATTCCGGTCAAACCCGGCACAGGATCAGTGCGCGCGATCGAAGTGTGGTTACATCCCAATAGTTCAACAATCACATCAATAGACCTCAACGGCGTAGCCAACACACTGGTCCTCGATCAAGCCGTGAGCACCTTACTCAATCAGTCAGCAAAAGGTCTGGTCGGCTGTGTTGGTCTTGCATTGAGTTTTGATGCAACAACAGATGCCGGAGAGTGCTGGTGTGATGTGTCCATGCTGCACACCCTTGTTAATGCTGACGATAAAGGCCCATTGAACCAAAAAGACGCGCTGGACCTTCGCTGGTTGTTCTCGCGCGACCTCCCTGACGAGATGGCGCAGGCACTCATGCCAGACGCGATGGCAAGCAGAACAGAGGCTCAAGCACGCATTGTATCTGTCTCGCCGCCCATGGCTGTGGTCATCCGTGACAAGTAGCCTCATCTACCGCCTTGAACCGGAGGCTGTGCCATTGCCGTTACTGGCTTCAATGCACTACCCCCAGCCTTTCGCCTCCTCGATAAAGTGCAGCACTGCACTGGACCGCTCATCAATGCGCGAAATCAGGGAAAGCTCACTGACCATCTCCGGCTGCTCCAGAGGCACGATGTGCACGCCGGGCATGGTCAACCGGGCCATCGGTTCCGGCACGATGCTCATGCCGATCCCGGCAGCAACCAAGCCGGGAATGCTCATCAACGACGGTACGTAAAGGATGTTGCTCGGGTGCAGTTGATGCTGCCGGCACGCGTGCAGGGTATGCGAGGTCAGGCCGATGCCGGTGGGGTCTTGCAGGAAGACGAACTGCTCGTGGCGCAGGGCTGCCAGTTCACCATTGAAATCGGCAGCCATCGGGTGGTTATCGGGGATCAGCAACACCAGTTTCGAGTGGCTGAACGGGTGCGTGCGCAGGCGGTCCGGCAGGTGGTCCTTGAACACCCGGGCAAACCCCAGGTCGATTTTATCGGTGAGCAACATGTCGAACTGCCCGCGAATGCCGGCATCCACCAACGACACCTTGACCTCGGGAAAGCTGCTGAAGTAATGCCTGAGCAGCTGCGGCAGGTTCGCCTCGAACAGCGCCGAGTGGTAGCCGATGTTGATCTCCCCTGCTTCGCCCCGGCGCGCACGGCGAGCGGCAGCGCTGGCCAGTTCGCTGGCGGCAATCGACTGGCGGGCATGGGGCAGGAACGCCTGGCCGGCCGCGGTCAGCGCCACGCTGCGGTGTTCACGGCGAAACAGCGCCACTCCCAGTTCTTTTTCCAGGGTGCGCATCAACTGGCTCAACGCGGGTTGGGCAATGCCCAGTTGCTCGGCGGCCTGACTGAAGTGCTGCAAGTCGGCAGCCACCACAAAGGCTTTCAGATGACGAAGTTCCATGCGCAATAACCTATAAGGCTAGCTTATTGAAATGTTGTTTTTTCAATAATTATTCTGCAAGCCAATTGCGCTACCGTCTACTCACTTCGACGCGCACTGCACCGACGCCGGTCCAGCGGCGCTTCGCGAGTCCATAACGACAAAAACAACGACGAGTACCGCTAATGAGCACAACCACTCGCTCCCCGGCCGATGCCCGGATGTCCCGCAAAGCGGTGACGGCCGCCACCATCGGCACTGCCCTGGAATGGTTCGACTTCACCCTGTATGGCGCGGTGTCAGCCACGGTGCTGCCCAAACTGTTTTTCCCGGCCATGGAGCCCACCGCCGGGCTGCTCGCCTCGCTGGCCACCTTCGGTGTCGGCCTCGCGGCCCGCCCGCTCGGGGCGATCACCTGTGGTTACCTCGGTGACAAGCTTGGGCGGCGCAACCTGATGCTCGCCACCGTGACCATGATGGGCCTGGCCTCCGTGCTGATGGGCTTGCTCCCGACCTACAGCCAGGTCGGGGTCTGGGCACCGATCCTGCTGGTGTTGCTGCGGATCATTCAGGGCTTTGCGCTGGGTGGCGAATCCACAGGTGCGCAACTGATGGCCCTGGAGCATGCCGCCCCTGATCGTCGTGGCCGCTACTCCGGCCTGCTGGGCCTGTGCTCGCCGTTGAGCCAGATCCTCGCCAACGGCGTGTTGATGGGCCTGGCAGCTCTGCTGAGCAGCGAGCAGTTCGAGAGTTTTGGCTGGCGCATCCCCTTTCTGATGAGTTTTGTGCTGGTAGTGGTGGCGATTTTCATCCGTTTGAAAGTCGATGAAACCCCCGCCTTCGTCGCCCTGCAGAACGCACCGGTGAAACCGGTGAAAAGCCCGTTGAAAGCGGCATTAGGCAGCCACCGCAAGACCATCGTGCGGCTGATGCTGTTCTTCTGCTCGCCCGCAGCACTGTTTTACCTGATCGTGATTTTTTCGCTGAGCTACCTGACCAAGCACCTGGGCATGAGCCAGTCGATGGGCTTCATGTCGCTGATGGTAGCCAACGTCTTTGCGATTTTGGGCGCGTTGGCCGGCGGCTACCTGTCGGATCGCTGGGGGCGCAAGAAAGCCCTGGCATTTGGCTCGTGCATGACCCTGCTGATCCTGACCGTGTACTTCCCGATCCTCAACACCCAGAACGTTGCTGCGATCATGGCAATCATGGGGCTGTTCCTCGGTTTTACCCAGTTTCAGAGCGGTATCCAGCCGGTGGCGTTTGCCGAAGCCTTCCCGACCCAGGTGCGTTACTCGGGCTCGGCCCTGGCCTACACCGGTGCCAACCTGCTGATCGGTGGCCCGATGCCGATGATCGCCGTGTGGCTGATGAGCCAGTCCGGCAACTCGCCATGGCCGCTGGTGTCACTGTGTGCCGCGATCAACCTGATTTCCCTGGCGATGATTGTCATCGGCCCGGAAACCCGCGGTATCGACCTCAACCGGGTCGCTGACCAGCCACCCACCGAAGGCGAACCGCGCGTCCTGTTCAACAAGCAACCTTCCAACTGATCCGGCAGAGCGACCATGAACCGTACCGTCTTTATCCTCAACGGCCCGAACCTGAACATGCTCGGGCGCCGTGAACCGCACATCTACGGCCACACCACACTGGCGCAGATCCAGCACGACAGTGTGGCCGCAGCAACCGCCCTCGACCTGCACTGCGAGTTTCGCCAGACCAACCACGAAGGGGTTATGGTCGACTGGATTCAGGAAGCCTATGAACAAGGCGCAGCGCTGATCATCAACCCGGCGGGGCTGTCGTTTCATTCGATCCCGGTGCTCGATGCGTTGAAGCTGATCGAAACGCCGCTGATCGAGCTGCACCTGTCGAATATCCATGCCCGCGATGAACTCCATCGCCACTCGATCATGTCCGGTGTGGTCAACGCGGTCATTTGCGGCTTGGGTGCTGACGGCTATCCGTTGGCGCTTAAAGCAGTTGCCGGCCTGCTGGAGCGCAAGCGTACTACCGCTTAAGCTCGCCATCACGCAATGCAAATGGCCCCTTGCAGTACCGCCCGGGGCCATTTGCATGGGCCTTCCACCTCATGTTTGACATGCATCAAACCGGAACGCGCGGACAGGTGTAGATATGAAGCATGCTTGATGAATCTCTCCAACCTTTCGGAGTACATCTCATGACCTCTCTCCACGCCAATACACCAACACCCTCTACCCCCGCCTTCGCGCCGCAAGCGGGTGAGCACTGGATCGAACCGCTCGACGATGGCGGGCACGTACTGATCAGGCCACTGCGCGCCGAGGACCGTGCACGCGAGAAGGCCTTCATCATGCGCCTCTCACCCGAATCGCGGCATTTTCGCTTTCTGTGCCAGATCAAGGAGCCCAGCGAGGCCATGCTGGATCAGTTGATGGACATCGATCACCACGACAACATGGCGTATGTGGCGCTGGCGCATGTCGATGGCGAGCTACGGGAAGTCGGCATCAGCCGTTATGCGGCCTGTGACCAGGCCGGCGAATGTGAATGCGCGGTGACCGTCGACGATCAATGGAAGCGTCGTGGCCTGGGCGCGCTGCTGCTCGGTCACCTGATCGACAAGGCGCGAGCCAATGGCTTCAAGGCGATGCACTCGGTCGACTCGGCGACCAATGCCGAGATGCAGGACCTGGCACGCGACTTCGGCTTTTCGACCGTGCGTGATCCCAACAATGCCTGCCAGGTGATCCATCGCCTGCAACTGACGGATTGAGATCGTTGCCGGTCAAACAGGTGCTGCGCAGTTCACAAACATGTGCGCCGTGGTGATGCAGCACTTCTCGGCTTTCTTGGCACTGAAGGCTTTATGGTCGAGCGCCCATTCGAGCCAGAACCCGTCGAGCAGCGCGGTAATGGTCAGCGCGGCGCTTTTGGCGTCTATCTGCGTGCCGTTTTGTTTGCCGATGGCCTTGAACACCGCCTCGAGTTCCTTGCGGTAGTCGGCGTAGAGCTTTTTGTTCAGTGCGCGCAGTTCATCCGACGACACCGCCGCGCCCCAGAAGCCCAGCCAGGTGGTGAGGATGAACTCGTTGAAGATCTGCCCGCGAAACGACGAGCGAATGATCGCCAGCAGCCGGTCGTCGGGCGAACCGCCCTGCACTTCCAGGTATTTGCGGGTTTCTTCGCGCAACTGGTCGGTGAGTTCCTGGTAGGTCGACAGCATCAACTCTTCCTTGCTGGAAAAGTGGTGGCCGATCAAACCGATGGACACCCCGGCTTGCGCGCAGATGCGCTCCAGGGTGCTGCCGCTGTGGCCGTAGCGGGTGATGCACTGCATCGTTGCCTCGATAATGGCCTTGCGTCGCATCGAAGGGTCGATACGTGTCCGGCGCTTCTTCGGTTCGACCAGTCCAGATTCACTGCTCATCCATCAACAACCTTGTAGGTACGCGAAACGAGGCGCCAATCTAGCAACTTTTGGCGCCTGAGCAACAGCAAATAAACTCACCGCCCGTTACAGGCGGTGAGTTGACTGAAGCTGCGATCAACCGGCTTGCAGACCACTTTCCAGGTGCTTGTCCAGTTCGTCGATTCGCGACAGTTCGGCCTGGATGTTCTGCGAACGGCACAGCCAGCCGTACACCACTGCCGAGACCACCAGGCCCACCAGCATGCTGATGTCTGCGCCATCGAGCAAGGTGGTCACATAACCGGTGTACAACCCGGTGCTGGAGAACGGCAGCATGGCCACGAAGCCTGCCACGTAGGCACCGATCCCGCGCCAGTTCCAGCGACCGTAGATGCCGTTGGGCTTGAAGATCTCGGTGATCGAGAACTTGCCGTGGCGCACTTTGTAGAAGTCCACGAGGTTGATCGCCGTCCACGGCGTGAACAAGTACAGCAGGATCGCCAGGAAGTCGCCGAAGTCCTTCACGAAGTTATCGGAGGCGGTCATGGCGATGCCGATTGCCGTGCCGCCCACCAGCAGCATCGATACGATGCGCTTGAGCAAGGTCGAGGTCTGGCTTTTGATCGTATCGGCAATGCTAAGCAGGGTAATCGACGCGCCGTAGAAGTTCTGCGCAGCACTGGTCACCAGGCTGAGCACGGCGAGAATCAGCAGGAACTCACCGAAGCCGCTGAACAGCGTGTTGCCGAGCATCACCAGGCCTTTGGCAAGATTCTGCCCCGGGCTCAATGCCGCCGCCAGAGCACCGATCAGCATCATCCACACCCCGCCGATCATCGCGCCCAGGTAGGTCCACCAGAACGACGAGCGCACGCTGACGTTGGCAGGCAGGTAGCGGGAATAGTCGGACACGTAGATCGCCCAGCTCAGCTGATACGCCGCCGCCACAAAGAACTGCGCCAGGAACGGCGTGGCCTTGAAGCCGGATACGCTCAGTTGCTCTGGCGGTAGTTGGACAAAGAAGAACAGGCCGATGGTGAACACCAGCATCACCGCAATCAACACGAAGGCCAGCAAGCGTTGCACCTTGTGGAAGGTGTTGTAGCCGGCAATCGCCATGATGATCGCCAGCAACGAGAAGGCAATCGCCGAGCCGTTTTCCGGCACATCGAACAACTCATGCAGGGTTTGCCCGACCAGCAACTGGTTGAAGGCGTTGTAGCCGACATAGGTGGCGATCGCCACCACATACACCAGCAGCGCGCCCAGGTAGCCAAACTGCGGGCGCGACTGGATTAGCTGCGGCAGCCCCATTTGCGGGCCCTGAGTCGAGTGGCCGGCCATGAACAGCGTGCCGAAGGCGCAGCCCAGGAAGATCGCCAGCGCCGACCAGAACAGGTTGGCACCCATGCCGACGCCGATGATGCCCACCGCCAGGGTGGTCAGGTGCGCTTCCCCGCAAAACCAGATCGGCCACAAATGCCAGGCCTTGCCGTGACGTTCTGCAAGCGGGACGTAATCGATGGAGCGTGTTTCAAGGTTCAGACGTCCCTTGGACGCCGTTTGGCTAGACGCAGACATGGCGGTTGCACCTTTTTTTATTGGTTTGGTTGCACGGCGAAAAACGCGAAGCGTGGTTCAGGCGATCAGTCGCGAGCGCGCTCGATGGCCTGGGCCAACAGCGCCTCCAATTGCTCCAGCGAACTGTCCCGCGGGTTGGTCAGGCGTGCGGGATCACCCACGGATTTGCGGGCAATTTCGCCGATATCAGCGTGTTTGACCCCCAGGGCAGCCAGAGACTTGGGAATGTCGAGGCGGTCGAGCATGGCGCACACGGCGTTGTAGAAGGTCTCGAAGCGGGCGTCGGGCAACTCCAGTGCCTGCGCAACGGGCTTGAGTCGTGGGGTGATATCCGCTTCATTGAATCGCAACACCACCGGCAGAATGACCGCGTTGGTCAGGCCATGGTGGGTGTTGTAGGTCGCCCCGACCATGTGGCTGAGCGCATGCACCAGGCCCAGGCCCTTGAGGAAGGCCACCCCGGCCAGGCACGAACCGATGAGCATCTTGCCCCGCGCCTCCAGGTCCCGGCCGTGCACCACGGCGGTGTCGATCGAGCTCCACAGCAGGTTCAGGGCCTGCAAGGCAGCACCGTCGCTGAGCGGATTGAAGCTCGGTACGAAGTAGGCCTCCAGAGCATGAATGATCGCATCGCAACCGGTCCAGGCGGTGAGGTTGGCCGGCAGGCTTTGCGTCAACTCGGGGTCAAGGATGACCGCGGATGGCCGCGCGTGAGGGTGCCAGACACAGCCTTTGATGCCGCGCCCGGTGTCGGTGAGCATCGCCGTGCTTTCGGTCTCGGCACCGGTACCGGCGGTGGTCGGAATGGTGATCACCGGCGGGAAGTCTGCGGCACTGAAACCGGCAGGCACCGGTTTGTCGAAATCGAACGCCCACAGCTCGCAACGCTGCTGGCGGGCAATCAGGGCAACCGCTTTACCGCCATCAAGACCACTGCCGCCGCCCAGGGCGATGATGCCGTCGGCTTCCCATGCCTGGTACGCCGCCGCACCGGCCATCACCGACACATCGGTCGGATTCGGCTCGATACCACCGTACAGGCCACAGGTAAGGCCAGCCTCAGTCAGGCTACGCTGAATTTCGCCAACGAAAGGCAGGTTCAACGAACCCTGGTCGGTGATGATCATCGGCCGGGAAATGTTGAATTCCCGGCACAGGGCAGCGAGCTGGTTGCGCACGCCCGGGCCGTATTCCATCGGCACCGGAACGGTCCACTTCTGCGGGTTCAATGCTGAAAGATTGTTTTCCACGGGTTCACCTTAAGCGCAGCGCATGATGGTTGATTTCAATTCGGTGTATTTGCTCAAGGCATGTACCGAATTGTCCCGGCCGTTGCCGGACTCCTTGAAGCCACCGAACGGGAAGTTCATGTCCACCAGCTCGTCATAGCAATTGACCCAGACGGTGCCGGCCTTGAGCTGGCGGGTAGCGATATGGATCGTCTTGAGATCGGATGACCACACCGCCGCGGCCAGGCCGAATTCGGTCTGGTTGGCAATGGCGATGGCGTCTTCAAGGGTGTCGAACGGAATCACCACCAGCACCGGGCCGAAGATTTCTTCGTTGGCGATGCGTGCCGATGAATCCTCGGCGAGAAAAATCGTCGGTTCCAGGTAGGCACCGGACGCTTCCAGCGCCAGCGGCTGTCCGCCCTTGAGCAGTTGCGCTTCCTGCTTGCCGATGTCGATGTAATGCAAAACGCGCTCGAACTGCACGCCATCGATGATGGCGCCGGTGACGCTGTCAGGGTCCAACGGGTGCCCCGGCTGGTAGGCGTCGGCAGCGACGAGCAACTCGCGCAGCAACGGTTCGGCAACAGAGCGCTGCACCAACAGGCGCGACCCGGCACTGCAGACCTGGCCCATGTTGGCAAAAATCGCGGCAGCGGCCGAGCGCGCAGCCTGGGTAATGTCCGGGCAATCGGCCATGACGATATTGGCTGATTTGCCCCCCAGCTCCAGCCAGACCCGTTTGAGGTTGGAGGCAGCAGCATTCCGGGCGATTTCCCGCCCGACCTTTCCCGAGCCGGTGAAGGCAATGCAGTCGACATCGCCATGCAGGCTCAGGTCGCGGCCGACGGCACCATCACCGGTGACCACGTTGAACACACCTGCAGGAAGACCCGCCTCCACCGCCAGGGCGGCAACGCGCAAGACGCTGAGCGGGGTTTTTTCCGACGGTTTGAGCACCACGCTGTTGCCGGCGGCCAGGGCCGGGGCAAATTTCCAGGCGGCCATCAACAGCGGATAGTTCCACGGCACCACCGCAGCCACCACGCCCATGGGCTGCGCAGTGACGGTGCCGAAGAACTGTGGGTCGGTCGCCGGGACTTCGCCGTGCACCTTGTCGATCAGTTCAGCGAACCAGCGCAGGCAGTAGATCGTGCCCGGCAGGTCGCCGCCCGTGGTGTCGGCGATGGGTTTGCCGCTGTCCAGCGACTCCAGCACTGCCAGTTCATCGCTGTGGGCTTCCAGCAACGCCGCCCACTTCAGCAACACCGCCTTGCGCTCGCGGGCCGCCAGCTGCGACCAGACGCCGGCCTCGAAGCTGCGGCGGGCGGCAGCCACCGCCAGGTCGACGTCGGCGCTGGCACACAGGGCGACAGGCGCCAGCAGCGAACCGTCAACCGGGCTGTAGGCGTTGAAGGTCGCAGCGCTTTGCGCATCGACATAGCGCCCCTCAACAAATGCCCGTCCTTCAATGCGCAGCGACTGCGCTTTTTCGAGCCAGTAGGCCCTGTCTTTCAATTCTGGCACGGCAACACCTCGTTTTGTTCTTGTCAGGCTGCGGCCGATATTAGGCATTACTGAAAATATCTTCAATAACAAATCATCGCGTATTGAATTTTATTTCAATAAAAAGCCCGCGTTGGCGGGCTTGAAATGCACGAATGATTTCAGCGCTGCTTATTCCCTGCGCTGCTGCGTAGGCCTCTGACCACCAGATACAGAAGTGGGCCGATAGAGACGAAGACAACTGTAACCAGCAGGTAAGGCAGCACACTGAGCGTTGTAACGCCCCGCGACCGGGCATCCTGCAGCATCCAGAGGCAGGCAAGCGCCGCCATCAGGTACAGATCGATGACCACTTGTGCGGTGTCCTGCCGCGACATCAGTTCCAGTCCGAAGGCAATCAGCGACTGATCGGCTGTAAACAGCGTCCAGCCGGTGTACAGCGAAAAAGCCAGCAACGGCAGCAGTGCAATCCAGTGGGTTTTCATCATCCGCTCCTTGGTGAGTGACCGCTGTACAGTAGTGATAGAGTGGATCGCCGCTCAATGACCTGAAAGGTCATGGACGCTTCACACAGGGACAGTCAGAGTTCACCCATGCGCCAACACACGTTCCACGCCACGCTTACAGGTGCCAGCGCATCCGCCGGGGAGCATCTTCGCCGTCTTCGCCATCAGGCCCGGCTTAGCCAGCTCGACCTTTCGCTCATCGCCGGTGTATCCCAGCGCCACCTGAGCTGCATCGAGACGGGACGCGCCAAGGCAAGTCCCAGCACGCTGCATGCGCTGTTATCCGCCCTCGACGTACCGTTGGAAGGTTGCAACGAGGTATTCCTGGCGGCGGGGTATGCACCCCGTTACATGGCGTCCGCGCCCGATGCACCGGCCATGGCAATGGTGCATGGCGCCATCGGGCACATTCTGCTGGCCAACAACCCGGCGCCGGCGATTGTGATTGCCAGCAACTGGGACATCACTGCCGCCAATGCCAGCGCCGGCCTGCTTTTTGACATGGCCGGGGTACCGGCTGGAAGCGGGTCCGGCCTCAACCTGCTCGACACCCTGCTACGCCCTGGTGGCCTGGGTGATCATCTGGTCAATGCCGAAGAGATCCGTGCGATTGCCTGGCAGCGCGCTACCCGCGAGGCTGCCAGCAGTCCCGACCTGGCTCGCCTGCTAGGCGAACTGCCCTGCCCGCCCCATCTGCCGCTGGAGACGGCGCCAACGCCTGTGGTGCTGACCCGGGTCCGCGCCCGCCAAGGGGAATTGAGGTTTCTGTCCACATTTACGACATTCGGCATGCCGCTGGACATCAGCGTGGCGTCGCTGCGCATCGAACACCTGATCCCCGCCGATGCGCACACCTGGCAGGTGATGACGGCGGCGTATGCGCAGTACGCGGCGGCTCAGGGCTAGCCGCGCGGCTCCGGCTCCACCGCGTTCACGGCGTCCAGCTGACCGCTCATACGGTGCAGGAAGCCGATCAGCGTATCGACTTCATCTTCGCTCAAGGCAGCCAGCAGCAATTGCTCGCGCTTGAGGGCTATCTCCAGCACCTGGTCATGCAGCGTGCGCCCTGAGGGTGTCAGGGTCACGGTGTAGCGGCGCGCATCCTTGGCATCCACCTGCGTTGAAACATGACCATCACGCTCAAGCAGTTGCAGTGCCCGGCTAACGGCACTTTTGTCCAGGCCGATCACCTGCACCATGCGGTTGGCATTGATGTGGTCTTCCACCGCAAGCAACGCCAGCACCCGCCATTCAACGATGCCGATCCCGAAATGCTTGCGATAGCACGCCGACGCACCGCTCGACATCTTGTTGGTGAGAAAGGTCAGCAACGCAGGAACGTAGCGGTCCAGATTGAGGGGTGTTGATGGGGTCATGACGAGCGGTTCCTGAACGTCGATTGAATTAGTTGACACCGCAACTAAAATGCTTAGGATAAGAATCACGCAACGACTGCGCGCCTGCATCATAAGCGCGCCGTACAACAATAAAAACTCAGAGGTACCGTGCCATGACTCGCCTGTTCCTGCCCCCGCCTTCCTGATCACCCCCGTTCGTCCGCCTGGCCGCTGCTAGCGGCCCAACGTCCACTCGTTTTCAAACACTGCTCATCCGCGGTGGGGTTACGCTCATGCTCGAAGTTTATGTTTCCCGAAAAACCGTTGAAGCCGCCGGTGTCTGCAGCTTCGAACTGATGGCTGCCAATGCCGCCGAACTGCCTGCTTTCACCGCAGGCGCACATGTCGACGTGCAGGTCGCACCCGGCTTTACCCGCCAGTATTCACTGTGCAACGCCCCTGACGAACGCGGGCGCTACCTGATAGCGGTGCTCGAAGAGCCGGCGTCTCGCGGCGGCTCGCGGCGCATGCATGCCGATATTGCCGTGGGTTCGACGCTGACCATCGGCAACCCGCGCAACCTCTTTGACCTGGACCTGTCGGGCGAACGTTATGTCCTGTTTGCCGGCGGCATCGGCATCACGCCGATTCTGGCCATGGCCCATACCCTGATCGCAGCGAACAAGCCGTTCGAGCTGCACTACTGCGGCCGGGCTACGGAACGGCTGGCATTTCTCGGCGTGCTGAGCCAGGCCCCCTTCGCCGCCCATGTTCACGTTCATGTCGACAACGGCCCGGCTGAACAACGCCTGGATGCCGCGCAGGTCCTCGCCCGCCCGGCACTCGGCGACCAGCTGTATGTCTGCGGCCCGTCCGGCTTCATGTCGCACATTCTTGCCACCGCCAAGGCGTGCGGCTGGCGTGACCCGCAGCTGCACCGGGAAGACTTTGCAGCCCCGTCGCAGGTGCTGGAGGGCGATCAGCCGTTCGAAATCGAGCTGTCCCGCTCGGGTCGAGTGATCCAGGTGCCGGCGCAAAAGTCTGCCCTGGAGGTGCTGCTTGAGCACGACGTGGCCATCGAAAGCTCCTGTGAGCAAGGCATCTGCGGGGCCTGCATCACCCCGGTGCTGACGGGTGAACCCGATCACCGCGACCAATTCATGACCGCCGCAGAGCATGCCCGCAACGACCGATTCACCCCGTGCTGCTCCCGCGCGCGCAGTGCGCGCCTGGTGCTGGACCTGTAACCCCGACAACAACACACCCGACAGATGGAGATCACCATGAGTACATCGCACGGCCAGGCGCTGGCCTATGAGGTGGGAGCGCCTGCAGCGCTGCCACTGTTTCCACTCAATCAATGGTACGTCGCAGGCTTTGCCTGGGAACTGCAAGACAAACCGCTGGGTAGGACCTTGCTCGGTAAACCCGTCGTACTGTTCCGCACCGCCGATGGCCAGCCGGCGGCCCTTGAAGATCGCTGCTGCCACCGCGCCCTGCCGTTGTCACACGGCACGCTTGAGGCGCACGGCGTGCGCTGTGGTTATCACGGCCTGTTGTTCAACGCCGCCGGGCAATGCATGGAAGTGCCCGGCCAGGCCAAGATTCCTTCAAAGGCCAAGGTACCTGCGTACCACGTTCGTGAGCGCGACCAGATCATCTGGATCTGGTTCGGCAGTGCGGATCAGCAGGCGCCCACGGGCGAACCGCCTGCCTATGCCTTCCACAGCGATGCCGACTACCTGTTCGAAGGTGACGTCTACCACTACGACGCCCCCTATCAGCTCATCCATGACAACCTCCTGGACCTGAGCCACCTGGGCTATGTGCACCTGCGCACCATCGGCGGCAATGCCAGCATTCACATGAACGCCCACATGCAGGTCGACAGCGATGACACCACGGTGAAGGTCACGCGTCACATGCCGGACTCCGTGCCGCCGCCCACCTACACGGCAGCCTACCCCTTCAAGGGAAAGGTCGATCGCTGGCAGGAAATCGAATTCCACGTCACCCACCTGCGCATCTGGACCGGTGCGGCAGACGCCAACACCGTGTCGCTCGATGATCCGCAACGGGACGGGTTTCACATGCGTGGCTTCCATGGTGTCACGCCGGAAACCGAAACCACCTGCCACTACTTCTGGAGCATGGCGACCAACCCGAAGAGCAATCCGCAAGAAACCAAGGCCAAGGTCGTGGAGCAGACGGTAATGACCTTCGATGAAGACAAGGTCGTTATCGAAGCCCAGTACAAGAACATGCTCGCGTTCGGCAGCAAGCCGATGGTGGATATCCATGTCGACGTGGGCGCCAATCGCGCCCGCAAGATCATCGAGCAGCTTCGCCAGTCCTCTTAAGCACCGCCCTGCCGATCCATCCTGATCGGATCGGCAGCCGGAGATCACCCGGCTACCAATGCCGGGGCCCTGCGTAGCACGCCTAACAAAAACAAGAAGGTGTTCAATGAATTTCTCACGTTTCCTCCCCAGCAGGATGACCACGCTCGCCTGCAAAAACCCTCTGGCTTTGTCGACAGGAGGTGCCGGGCGATGAGTCAGTCGATCAGTATCGCGCTGGAAGAGAAAGACATGGGGGCGTTTCAGTGGGTGGTCGTCGCCCTCTGCTTCCTGATCAACATGCTGGATGGCTTTGATGTACTGGTAATGGCCTTTACCGCGGCATCGGTTTCCAGCGAGTGGGGGCTCAGCGGCATCGAGCTTGGCTACCTGCTCAGTGCCGGGCTGGTGGGCATGGCCCTCGGCTCACTGTTCATCGCACCCTGGGCCGACCGGTTTGGCCGTCGCCCGCTGATCCTGCTGTGCATCTCGATCGCCGGGGTGGGCATGCTGCTGTCCTCCCAGGCCACTTCGGTGACCATGCTCGGCGCGCTCCGGCTGCTGACCGGACTGGGTATTGGCGGGGTTCTGGCAAGCAGCTATGTGATTGCCGGGGAATACGCCAACAAGAAGTGGCGAAGCCTTGCGATCAGCCTGCAATCGACCGCTTATGCCCTGGGCGCGACGGTCGGCGGCGTGATTGCAGCGCAGATCATTCCGCATCTGGGCTGGCGTTCGGTGTTCCTCTATGGCGGTGTGGTCACACTGCTGGTACTGCCGGTCATGTATGTCGTGCTGCCCGAGTCCATTGCCTACCTGGTGGCACGCCAGCCGCGCAATGCCCTGAGTCGCCTCAACCGCCTGCTGCACCGGGTAGGCCTGGAGCCGGTCAGCCACCTGCCAACACCCCAGAGCGGTGCCCAGGCTTCATTCCGGGAAACGCTCGCCGGTCTGTTTTCCAAGGCCTTGCGGCGGTCGACCCTGCTGGTTTGGGCCAGCTTTTTCCTGGTCATGTTCGGCTTCTACTTCGTCATGAGCTGGACACCCAAGCTGCTGGTCAGCGCCGGGCTTTCCAACCAGCAGGGCATCACGGGCGGGGTATTGCTCAATGTCGGCGGCATCGTCGGGACTTCGCTGATCGGCTTGCTGGCGGCCCGCTACTGCCTACCTCGGGTGTTGATCAGCTACCTGTGCCTGAATGCGCTGTTTCTCGCCCTCTTCGTCCACTTCACCGCCAACCTTGACCTGGCATTCGCGCTGGTCCTGATGATCGGGGTGCTGGTCAACGGCTGCGTGGCCGGCCTGTACGCACTGACACCCAGCATCTATGCACCGGAGCAACGCGTCACCGCGCTGGGCTGGGGGATCGGCATGGGCAGGATGGGCGCCATCCTCTCGCCGCTGGTCGCAGGCCGTCTGATCGATGCCCACTGGCAACCGGCCGACCTTTACCTGCTGTTTGCCAGCGCTTTCGTTGTCGCTGCGATTGCCGTCTGGCGCCTGAACAGCCGTGCCGTGCTGCAGGTTGCACTGAAACCCGCCGCCTGAGCATCACCCCTGACAATAACAATAAGGTGATAGTGCATGTACACACACGCTTTCAGTTTCAGGCTGACCGGCCTGGGAATACTCGCGGCACTGCTATCGCAAAGTGCCTTTGCAGACTTCATCAAAGACAGCAGCGTTACGCTCACCGCACGAAACTTTTACCTGGACCGCGACTACAAAGGCGAGACGCCCTACGCCGCTGCCCGTGAGTGGGCGCAGGGCTTTATCGTCAAAGCCAACTCCGGGTTCACCGACGGCCCGGTAGGCTTCGGCCTGGATATGACCGGATTGTTGGGGCTCAAGCTCGACTCGTCGCCTGATCGCACCGGTACCCAGTTGCTCGCCTACAACCCGGTCACCCGTGAGGCAAGGGACGAATACTCGGAACTCGGGTTGGCCCTCAAAGGCAAAGTGTCGAAAACCCGGGTGTCGCTGGGCACGCAGTTCCCGGCGTTACCGGTGATCAATGCAAGCCCGGCGCGCCTTCTGCCGCAGTCGTTTCGTGGCGCCTACCTGATCTCGGACGACATAGACCGCCTGACCGTTCATGCAGGACGCATGGACAGGGTCAACCTGCGCGATTCCACCGACTATCAACCGATGGCAGTGGCGTCGCCCAATGGCCGCTTCAGGCCCGGTGCGACGTCTGAACGCTTCGACTTCTATGGCGGTGACTATCGCTGGACCGACAGCCTGACCGTGCGCCTGATCCATGCCGAGCTGCAGGACATCTACCGCCAGGACTTTTTCGGCGTGCTGCACACGCTACCGTTCGGGGCTGGCAAGGTGCGATCGGATATCCGCGTGTTCAACAGCCGGGAGGACGGCCAGGCCAAGGCTGGCAACGTCGATAACCTCAACATTGGCGGGATGTTCAGCTACCTCTGGGGTGGCCATAGCGTGGGGATCGGCTACATGCGCCAGTCTGGCGACACTGCCTTCCCTTACATCGCCGGTGGCGAGCCAGTGGTGTTGAGCGACGGCACGATGAGTGCCGACTTCGTCAACCCCAGGGAGCGGACGTGGGCGCTACGGTATGACTACGACTTTGCCGCTTCGGGGATTCCGGGGCTGACCGGGATGGTGCGCTATCTGCACGGTGACAACATTGACCTGCCCGCCTTGGGGGGCAGCAACCTCAGCGAATCGTCCAAAGACCTGGAGCTGGCTTATGTAATCCAGTCCGGCCCGGCGAAAGGCCTGGCGTTTCGCGTCAGGGAAGCGTTCTACCGCAATCAGCAGGGAGCGGCCTCGACGTTTCGCAGCGACAACGAAACGCGGATAAACGTCGACTACACCCTCAAGGTCTGGTGAAACGGTTGGCGCTGCCTGTGCCTGGCACAGGCAGCGCCCGCTTCACGCCGTACGCCCGCCCAGGGTTTCGGCGATCCAGTCGGCAATGTAGTGACCCGCATTGATGCTGTTATCAAAACTTGAGTGCTGCACGCCACCTTCCCGCTCGGTGAACACTTTCAACTCGCGTTTCGGGCTGTTGACCAGCTGTTCGAAGGTGCGGTGAGCCCATTTGAGCGGAATCTGCGAGTCCTGCTCACCATGGGTAACCAGGAACGGCACCTTGATGCGGTCAAGAATGCCGTCCAGGTGCACGTTCTCTGAAATGCGCATGAAGTCATCGATGTCTTTTGCCCCCCATACCCAGCAGACATGGCTCCAGTAATGCGGCACCGGGAAGCTGCCTTCTTTTTCAAGGCGACGTTTTTGCACATCACGCCAGTCGTGGTTGGCGCCCCATACCACGCCACAGGCGAAACGCGGCTCGAACGCCACAGCACGCGGACAGTAGTAGCCGCCCAGCGATACGCCTTCCATGCCGATGCGCCTGGCGTCGACGTCACTGCGCGTTTCCAGCCAGTCCACCACCCGGCTGGCCCAGTGCTCGCTGTCAAAACGCGCAGTGAGGCCGTGCAGACGCAGCGCCTCGCCGGTTCCCGGCTGGTCGATGATCAACGAGGACACGCCGCGCCGGGCCAGCCAGGCCGGCAGGCCGACGCGGTATTTCATCTCCTTGGTCGAATCCAGGCCGTTGACCTGAACCAGCAGCGGTGCCGGGCCTTCGACCCCTTCGGCGCGCACGTACAGGCCACTGATGTGCTTGCCTTCATAAGGGATTTCAACGCGCTCGCAGTTTTCCCCGGACAAGGCAATGCCACGGGCAAAGGTGTGCAGAAACCGCTGATACAGTGCTTCACGCCCCGCTGCGCCATGGGCCTGCAGGCGCTCGCAGGTGAGGTAGTAAGTGGCGGCGCGGTTGTACTTTTCGCCTGCCGACAACAGGCGTCCAGCCACTTCGTCTTCTTCGGCCAGGCCACAGAGTTTGTCGGCCATCGATGACCAGGTCTGGCGAAACGCAGCGGAGCCGGCTGCATCAGGTTGTTTGGCCGCCTCTTGCAGCGGCGCGCACATCGCTTCGATCTCGCCCAGGCGAGCGCCCATTTCGATGGCGAGATCCACCGAGAGGTTCCAGACATAATTCGTGGGGAAGTAGCGGAACATGTTCTTGTTGTCCTTTTGCGGTCTGAAGGCGAGCCCGGCAGCAACAGCCGTACCGGGCACGATCAGAGCAGGACGTTATGCAGCGCGCCGCGCTTTGGCCAATCGCGAGTGGGGATGCGAGGTATCGGCAAACGCGATGCCACATCCGGGCGCTAGCTGACTACCAGCGCTTTGCTGACCTGTCCGCCGGCCTGGTCGAGCGTTTGAATGAACTCGCGGACGGTCTCTCTGAGCCAACGGTGCATGGGGTCACCGTCCATGCTGCGATGCCACTGCATGATTTCCCGCATCACCGGGATTTTCACCGGTGGGGGCAGGATGCGCAGCGGCAGGTAATGCGAGTACAGCTCGGCCAGCCTGCGGTGCATGGTTGCCACGCGATGGGTGCCGACCAGCAGCTGCGGCAGCGTGTTGAAGTCGTTGGTGATGACCTCGAGCCGGCGCTTGAAGCCGTATTGACTCATGAACCAGTCTTCAATGCTCAGCTGTCGCGAGCGGCCAAAGCCGACAGAAATGTGGCCCATGTCCATGTACTGCTCCAGCGTCAGCGACTCCCCGACCGCCGTGTTACCACTCCATACCACGCAAACATGCTCTTCCTCGAACAGCAGTTGCGAAGGATGCCCCTCGATCAGGTAGCGCTCCGGCACGATCATCAGGTCGATTTCCCCGCGCAGGGTCATCTCCACGCCCTGCTCGCCAGGCGGGTGCATCTCGAAGGTGATCCCGGGCGCGGCCTGGTAAATGCGCTGGATCACCTGGGCAAACAGCACGCTGATCAGGTAATCGGAGGTGACCAGGCGAAAATGCCGCTTGCTGGAGGCAGGATCAAACACCGGCTTGGCGGTGATCGAGGAGCGGATCGTCAGCAACACCTCACGCACCGGTTTCGCCAGCTCCAGCGCATAGGGCGTGGGTTGCATGGTCCGGCCTACCTGCACCAGCAGGTCATCCTCAAAGTACTTTCTGAGCCTGCCGAGCACGCCGCTGGTAGCGGACTGGGTCATGTGCAGGCGTTCGGCAGCACGGGTGATGTTCTGCTCATCCAGCAGCACATCGAGTGCCACCAGAAGGTTCAGATCCAAATGATGAAATCGCATGGCGATGCATCTCCGTTTTTGTAGTTATTTTCGCGATACCTTCGTCCGCCCTTCTCGATACGTCAAGCCATCGGCGCGCCGCGCACCCCGGCAGCCCAATGCCTGCGGGTTTCGCAGCCATGTATGGAGTTTGCCGATAGCAGGCATCCCCCATTGCGATTGGTCAGCCACCGACGCTGACAGCACCCTGCTCGCCAGTCGTGCAGCCAGCTTGGCGCAGCGACACCACCACCGGCCCCGCTGCCGGATCATAATTTCAATGGAGTGGTAGCCATGAACATTCTTGGCCTTGATGCCTTGGTATTTGGCGTCGATGACCTGCAAGCCTGTGCGGATTGCCTGCGTGACTACGGACTGAGTGCAGTGCACCTGGATGCTGACGGGGGCCACTTCGAGTCCCTGGACGGCTCGGCCATCATCATTCGTCCTGCCGACGCCCCGGACCTGCCGCCTTCACTGGGCCCCGCACCTTCGTTGCGTGAAACCATCTACGGCGTGGAAAGCAGCGCCGACCTTGCCGCCATCGAAGATGAACTGAGCCGCGACCGCGAGGTGCGCCGCGACGTCAATGGCGCCCTGCACACGGTCGATGACCTGGGCTTTGCGATTGCCTTCCAGGTTTCCTGGCGCCGCCCCTTCACGGCGCCTGCCGACCTCACCAACGCCCCTGGCAGCGCGCCGCAACGCCCGATCAATCAGCCGGGTATCACGCCACAGATGGACGCCCGGCCCCGTTCGCTTTCGCATGTGGTGTATTTCGTCCCCGATGCGGCCAAAGGTGAAGCCTTCTACCGAGATCGCCTGGGCTTCGTCACCACCGACAGTTTTGTCGGTGTCGGCCCGTTCATGCGCGCACGCGGCATGGATGACCATCACTGCCTGTTCATGATCCAGACCCCGCCGCACATGCAGGGCTGCGAGCACTTCACCTTTCATATGGGCAGCGGCACCGAAGTGCTGCTGGCGGGCACCCGCTTCCAGGAAAAAGGCTGGACGAGCTTCTGGGGCCCCGGTCGTCACCTCTTCGGCTCCAACTGGTTCTGGTATTTCAACAGCCCATTGGGCTGCCACATCGAATACGACGCCGACATGGACAAGCACGACGACGCCTGGGCGGCTCGCCAGGCGCCGATGTCCGCGGACAACTCGCAATTATTCCTCTTCACCTCCCGCGACAAATGGGCGCCGGGTGGCCCGCCACCCAAGCAGGGTTGAGCCGTGGACCGCAGCGTTGCGCTGTGCCCGCTCGAGCACCTCGAAGAAGGCCAGGCGATCGGCTTTGATCCGTTCAACTCAGGGCACGACAGCGTGTTTGCGCTCATGCATCGAGGCGCGCTGCGGGTGTACCGCAACAGCTGCCCGCATCTCGATGTACGCCTTGAGTACCGCAAGGACCGGTTCCTGTCCGCCAACGGGCAGCGGGTCATTTGCTACGCGCACGGCGCGCAGTTCATGCCGGACAGCGGCGAATGCGTCTTCGGCCCGTGCCTGGGGCAATCGTTGACCGGGCTCGCGTTTCGCTGCGAGGACGGCTGGTTGCGCCTGTGTATCGACTCCCTGGGGCAGCCCATTGAAGTATCGCGTAGCGCGATAGGTCGCATCCGGGGACTCGATTAGTCAAATGCTGTGGCACTCGGGAAACTCGGGCCACACACGAAAAACGCCCGCATCCAGTGATGGCTGCGCAGAACAAGAACAACACGTGAGTAACGTCATGACTATTGCAAACGTACTGATCGTCGGTGGTGGTATTGGTGGCCTGTGCGCCGCCATTGCCTTGCGCCGCAAAGGGATCGAGGTTGACCTGGTCGAGCTGAAAACCGAATGGACGGTTTACGGGGTCGGCATCATCCAGCAAAGCAACGTCGTGCGCGAAATGGCCAAGCTGGGCCTGCTCGACGCCTACCTTGACGCCGCCTACGCCTTCGAGGACGTCGGCATCTACAACACCGACGGTGTGCCGCTGGTGCGCATTCCCGGGCAGCGCCTGGCCGGGCCGGAGTACCCCGCCAACGTCGGCATCTCGCGCCGCGCGCTGCACAAAGTACTCAGCGAAACCGCCATCGCACTGGGCACCCGGGTGCGCCTGGGCACCTCCATCGAGCAGTTCGAGCAGGATGCCGATGGCGTCGAGGTGCTGCTCAGCGATGGCAGCCGTGGGCGCTATGCCTTGGTGGTGGGTGCTGACGGCCTGTTTTCCAGGGTGCGCAGCTTGCTGTTCGGCGACACGTACCAACCGCAGTTCACCGGTCAATCGGTGTGGCGCTACAACTTCCCTCGCGTCGCCGAAATCGACCACCTGGCCAACTACCAGGGCCCGTTCGGCAACGCCGGCCTGGTGCCACTGGCCGATGACCTGATGTACCTGTTCACCACCTCCCACGAGCCGGGCAACCCGTGGATGGACGAACGCACCCTGGCCGAGGAACTGCGCAAACGCCTGACCGGCTTTGGCGGCCTGATCGAGCAACTGCGCGAGCAGATCACCGACAACGCGCAAGTCGTCTACAAGCCGCTTGAGGCGGTGTTTGTCGATGAGCCCTGGTACTGCGGCCGTGTGCTGCTTATCGGCGACGCGGCGCACGCCACCACGCCCCACCTTGGCCAGGGTGCGGGCATGGCGATTGAGGACGCCGTGGTCCTCAGCGAAGAGCTCACCACTGGCGGCAACCTGGCCGACCAGCTGCAGCGCTTCATGGCGCGCAGGTTCGAGCGCTGCAAGTTCATCAGCGAGAAGTCGCTGCTCGCGGGCGAAAAGGAAATGCAAAAAGACCCGGAGTTCGACCGCATCGCACTGGTCAAGCAAATGCTCGAAGTCACGGCACGCCCCGTCTGACAGCGCAGCGGGGCTGCCACGCCTGTGCTGCCCCCGCCCGCACGCCAACACAGACCTACAAAAACAAGAATGAGGTGACTTGAATGCTGTCTCGCAAGCGCGCACCTGCGCGGCCGTTGCCGCCGCTCAAACCTTTGGCACTGGCTGTCTCCGTGCTGGCCATCAGCGCCGGCCTGCCGGACGCCCGTGCCTTTGAATTCGATACGGGAAACCCCGACCTTCGGGCACGCTGGGATAACACCCTCAAATACAGCGCGGCCTGGCGCACCAAGGACCAAAGCGACAAATTGATCGAGGGCCAGACCGCGCAGAACCTCGACGACGGCGACCGCAACTTCGACAAGGGCCTGATCTCCAACCGCCTCGATCTGCTTTCGGAGATGGATATCACCTACCGCAACGTCGGTGCCCGCCTGAGTGGCGCCGCCTGGTACGACGATGTCTACAACCGTGACACCGACAACAACGACCCGTCGCGGGCCAACAGCTATTCGGTGAGTTACGACGAATTCACCGACGACACCCGCACCCTGCACGGCCGCAAGGGCGAACTGCTGGATGCGTTCATCTTCGGCAAGGCGGAAATCGGCGACATGCAAGCGTCCGGTCGTGTCGGTCAGTACGCCATGCAGTGGGGCGAAAGCCTGTTCTACGGCATGAACGGTATCGCCGGCGGCATGGCACCGATCGATGTCGTCAAAGGCCTGTCGGTGCCCAACACCCAGTTCAAGGAACTGATCCGCCCCGTCCAGCAACTTTCCGGTCAGCTGCAACTGACCCCGGATGTCTCCATTGGCGCCTACTACCAGTTCGAATGGGAGGCTAACCGATTGCCTGCCGCCGGCAGCTATTTTTCCTCCAGCGACACCTTCGGTGACGGCAACGAGCGCATGTTCGTTGGTGCGCCGCTGTTTCCGGGGGCCCAGCCACTGGCCTTTTATCACGGCAATGACAAAGAGGCGAAGGACTCGGGGCAAGGCGGTGTGCAACTGCGCTGGCGCACCGAGACGGTCGACTGGGGCCTGTACGCGATACGTTTCCACGACAAGAACCCGCAGCTGAATGTGCGCCCGGACTTTGCCAACCTTAACCCGCTGTCGGGCAAGGCCGGCGAGTACTACTGGGTGTATCCGGAAGGTATCGAGGCGCTGGGGGCAAGCTTCTCCACCACCGTCGGCAACTACAACATTGCCGGTGAACTTTCCACACGCTGGAATCAACCCCTGGCCTCCACCAGCCAGCACGCCCTGGCCCCCGGCGAATCGATCAACAACGACGATGAGCCGTTGTACGCAACGGGGCGCACGCTGCACGCCAACCTGTCCTGGCTGTCCAGCCTCGAGCCGAACTTCATCGCCCCGGAAGCGAGCTTCCTCGGTGAAATTGCCTGGAACAGGGTCATGAGTGTCAGCAAGAACAGCGACGCCCTCGACCCCAATGCCGACCGCGACGCCACCAGCCTGCGCCTGGTCTACGAGCCCATGTACCGCCAGCTCCTGCCGGGCCTGGATGTCTCTGTACCAATCGGTGCCAGCTACACCAACGGCGCCTCCGAGGCGCTGGGCACAGGTTTTGGTGCCGACAACGGCGGCGACATCAACATCGGGATCAAAGGCAACTACCTCAACACCTGGAACCTGGGCCTCACCTACACGCACTACTACGGCCCGGAAAACACCTTCCTGGACGCCGATAACCACTACACCTTCGAACAGTCGCTCAAAGACCGCGACTTCATCGCCTTCACCGTCAGCCGCACGTTCTGACCGAGGATTTTTCGATGAAACACACCAATAAATGGGTACACCTGCTCACTGCCCTGAGCGCTTCGCTGATGATTGCTCAGGGTGCCATGGCGGCTGTCTCCGCCGATGAAGCGGCAAAACTGAAGTCGACCCTGACGCCGTTTGGCGCGCAACGCGCCGGCAATGCCGACGGCAGCATCCCTGAGTGGCAAGGTGGCCTGACCCAGGCCGACCCTGCCTATAAGCCAGGTGGCAAGCGCAGTGATCCGTTCGCGGCCGACCAGCCGCTGCTCACCATCACCGCACAGAACATGGCGCAGTACGCCGACAAGCTCTCGGCCGGCACCCAGGCCATGCTGAAAAAATACCCGGACAGCTATCAGGTCGTCGTGTACCCCACCCACCGCAGCGCCGCTGCTCCGCAGTCGGTCTACGAGGCGACCTTCGCCAACGCCACCAGCGGCAAACTGGTCGACGGCCCGGCCGGCCCCATGCCAGTAGGCGCTGCCGGCGGCATTCCGTTCCCGATCCCCGAGGACGGCGCGCAAGCGATCTGGAACCACCTGCTGCGCTGGCGCGGGGCTTCCTGGCACGCCAGCTTCACCCAGTACCTGACCACGGCAGACGGCAAGCATGTACTGACCAACGATTCGCGGGCCGACCTGCAGATGCCGTGGTACCTCCCCGGTTTCAGCAGTGACAAGGGCGTGTACTGGTCGATCCGCATGACCAACGATGGCCCGCCCCTGCGTGCCGGCGAAGCCATCACCGGCCTTGAGAACCTCAACGCCGAAAGCTCTGCGGCCTGGACCTACCTGCCCGGCCAGCGGCGGGTCCGCCGCCTGCCAAACGCCTGTTGCGATACCCCGACACCGGCCACTGCGGGGGTGATGAGCTTCGACGAGCTGTATGTGTTCAATGGTCGCATCGACCGCTTCGACTGGAAGCTGGTCGGCAAGAAAGAACTGTACATCCCCTACAACGCCAACCGCGTACTCACCGCTTCAAGCCCCGAAGCCCTGTTCGACAAGCACCACATGAAAGCCGACGCCGTGCGCTGGGAACTGCACCGTGTCTGGGTGGTTGAAGCCACGCTGAAAAAAGGTGCCCGGCACGTCATGCCAAAAAGCACCTACTACCTCGATGAGGACACCTGGACAGCTGTGCTTGGCGATCGCTACGACGCCCAGGGGCAACTGGCGAAAGTGCTGTGGACCTCGCCTGTCGTGCTGCCCGACCTTCCGGGCACCGCCTCGCTCACGACCGGGTTCTACGACCTGCTCTCCGGTGCCTGGTTCGTCGGTGATGTGTTTGCCGGCAAGAACGAGCAGTACCGCATCGTGCCGCCCTACAAGGATGCGGTGTTTACCGCCGACGCCATGGCCGGAGAAGGCGTGCGCTGATGTTGGCGGGGCGCAAGCCCCGCCTGCTGCAAACAAGAACAACAAAGGTTGCGTGCGATGAAGAAGATAGTCTGTGGCTTGCTGATGGCAGCCAGCTGCGCCTTGCTGCCTGCTTGGGCAGCAGAAACCGTGGATGTCCTTTCGCAGAAGGCGCTTGCCGGCACTCAGGCACTGGGCGCGGTGCTCCTGGACGTCACGCCTGCCGGCGCCCGCCTGGTTGCGGTCGGTGAGCGTGGCGTGGTGCTGCTGTCCGATGACAACGGCCAACACTGGCGACAGGCTGTCAGCCCGGTCAGCACCACGCTGACCGCCGTTCAGTTTGCCGACGCCAGCAATGGCTGGGCCGTCGGTCATTCCGGCGTGGTACTGCACAGCAATGACGGCGGCGAAAGCTGGCAGCTGCAGCTCGATGGCAAGCAAGCGGCTGCGCTGGAACTAAAAGCAGCCGAACGTACCGACGACGCGCGGCGGATCGCGGCCGCGCAACGATTGCTGGCCGATGGCGCCGACAAACCGCTATTGGCGATGAGCTTTGCTGATGCCCGCCACGGCATTGTCCTGGGCGCCTACGGCCTTGCCCTGATCACCAGGGATGGCGGCACTAGCTGGCAGTCCCTGATGGGAACGCTGCCCAATCCCCGTGGCCTGCACCTTTATGCCGTCGCGCGGCAGGGTGATGAGGTCGTCATTGCCGGGGAGCAAGGCTTGCTGCTGCGCTCCATCAATGGCGGTCGCACGTTTGACGCCCTCAAGGGCCCCTACGAGGGCAGTTACTTCGCAGCCACCCTGCTGCCCAACGGCCGGATGCTGGTCGGTGGCCTGCGCGGCACGCTGTTCGCCTCCGATGATGGCGGCCAAAGCTTCCAGTCGGTCAACAACCCTGTTCCGGCCTCGCTGAACGCCCTGCGTATCGCAAGCAAGCATCTGCTGGCGGTGAATCAGGCCGGGATGCTCATGCGCAGCGCGCTGACCGATCTGCACTTGCAACCCATAGGCGTCTCCGAAGGGCTGCCACTGACTGCCGTTACCGAGGCGGCCGATGGCGCCCTGGTCGCCGTCGGCATGGGCGGGCCACGGCGCCTGGCGCCCTTCTCCCCTAACACCATCGCGGACTGAGCCATGCACGTACCTACTTCCCCTGTGCCGTCTTCAGGCGGCCTCGATCAGTTCGACAGCACTTCCGGTTCTCTGCTGGAGCGCGCGCTGTTCAACCATCGCGCCCTGGTGCTGTTGCTGTGCCTGGCCGCGACACTGCTGCTGGGCTGGCAGGCGACACGCCTGACGCTTAACGCCAGCTTCGAAAAAATGATTCCCCGCGAGCATCCGTTTATCGTCAATTACCTGGAACATCGCCAGGAACTGGCCGGTTTAGGCAATGCCGTGCGCATTGCCGTGGTCAACCCGCAGGGCAGCATCTACGACAGTCATTACCTGCACACGCTGCAGCAACTCAACGATGAGGTCTACCTGCTGCCCGGAGTTGACCGGGCAGCGATGAAATCGCTCTGGACGCCCTCGACACGCTGGACAGGTGTCACCGAAGAGGGGCTGGAAGGCGGCCCGGTCATCCCCGATGGCTATGACGGCAGCAGTGCCAGCCTGGAGGCACTCAAGCGCAACGTGGAGCGCTCCAACGAGATAGGCCAACTGGTGGCCTTCGACCAGCGCTCCAGTATTGTCTATGTGCCGCTGCTGGAGCGCACGCCGGACGGTCAGCCACTCGACTACACCGACTTCGCGCACGGGCTTGAAACGCTGCGCAGCAAGTACCAGGCACAAGGTGTCGAAATCCACATCACCGGGTTCGCCAAAGTCGTCGGTGACCTGATCGATGGCCTCAAGCAGATCGTGCTGTTCTTCGCCGCCGCCATATTGATAACCGCTGCGGTGCTCTATTGGTACACCCGTTGTGTGCGCAGCACGGTGCTGGTGGTGACCTGTTCGCTGGTCGCGGTGATCTGGCAGCTTGGCTTGCTGCCAATGCTGGGCTACCAGCTCGACCCGTACTCGGTATTGGTGCCCTTTCTGGTGTTTGCCATCGGCATGAGCCATGGCGCGCAGAAAATGAACGGCATCATGCAGGACATCGGCCGCGGCATGCACCGCCTGGTGGCGGCACGCTTCACTTTCCGCCGGTTGTTTCTGGCCGGTCTTACGGCGTTGCTGTGCGACGCGGTCGGCTTCGCGGTGCTGATGATCATCAAGATCCAGGTCATCCAGGACCTGGCAGTGATCGCCAGCCTTGGCGTTGCGGTGCTGATCTTCACCAACCTGATCCTGCTGCCGGTGCTGCTGTCCTATATCGGCGTCAGCCCCACCGCCGCGCGGCGCAGCCTGCGCGCCGAAGAAGCCGAGGCTGGCGGCGCAGAAAAGCACGTGGTCTGGCGCTTTCTCGACCTTTTTACCCGCAAGCGCTGGGCTACGGGGTGCGTGATCGTCGCGGCGCTCATGGCCTGTGGCGGCTATGCGGTCAGTCTCAAGCTCAAGGTGGGCGACCTGGATGCCGGAGCGCCCGAGCTGCGTCCGGACTCGCGCTACAACCGTGACAATGCCTATATCACCCAGCACTACGGTGCCAGCAGCGATGTCTTCGCGGTGATGGTCAAGACCCCGGCCGGCGTGTGTTCGGCGTACAGCACGCTCAAACGCGTCGACGACCTTGACTGGCAACTGCGCGGGCTTGAAGGCGTCGACTCGACCAACTCACTGGCCTTGTTGAATCGCCGTGTACTGGTCGGCCTCTCCGAGGGCAACCCCAAGTGGTACGAGCTGGTGAACAACCAGGCCACCTTGAACATGGTCACCGCCGGTGCGCCACGCGGCCTGTACAACGATGACTGCAGCCTGCTGACGGTCTATGCCTACCTCAAGGACCACAAGGCCGACACGCTCACTAACGTGGTCGATCACGTCGAAGCCTTTGCCCGCGACAACGGCGATGAAGAGGCCTCGTTCCTCCTGGCTGCCGGAAGCGCCGGCATTGAAGCGGCGACCAACATCGTCGTCAAGCAAGCCAACCACGACATGCTCTGGTGGGTGTACGGCGCCGTTGTCCTGCTGTGCCTGGTGACGTTCCGGTCGTGGCGAGCGGTGCTCTGCGCGGTCCTGCCGCTGGTGCTGACCTCCATTCTGTGCGAGGCCTTGATGGTTGCGCTGGGGATGGGCGTCAAGGTCGCCACCCTGCCGGTGATCGCCCTCGGTGTCGGCATCGGTGTCGACTACGCCCTGTACGTCATGAGTATCGTGCTGGCCCAGCTGCGCCAGGGCGCCAGCCTGTCCAGGGCGTATTACCAGGCTCTGCTGTTCACCGGCAAGGTGGTCATGCTGACCGGTGTAACCCTCGCCATCGGCGTGGGCACCTGGATCTTCTCGCCGATCAAGTTTCAGGCCGACATGGGGGTGCTGCTGGCCTTCATGTTCGTCTGGAACATGGTCGGTGCCCTGATACTGCTGCCAGCCCTCGCCTACTTCCTGTTGCCGCGTCGCGTTACCGCAGCCGGAACGGTTCCGACGGCTGATTCGCCAGGTACGACGTCAGCCGACATCCGTTTGAACAAGGCGGTGCACCATGTCGCGTGATCAAAAAGCCGGGACAGCTCAATCGCTTTTGCACAATGACCTGTTCTCACTTGCCGGCAAAACAGCGCTTGTTACCGGTGCAACACGCGGAATCGGCCTGGCGGTCGCCTGGCAGCTGGGTCGCGCCGGCGCCAGGCTGGTTGTCAGCAGCGAAGACATTCAGGCCACCCGGGATACCGCCGCCGTGCTGCGGGACGCCGGTATAGAGGCCCATGCCGTGCCTGCTGACCTGTCTTGCCAGCCTGACGTCGTTGAACTGGCAACACAGGCGCTGGCGCAGTTGGGCCGGATCGACGTGCTGGTCTGCAACGCTGGCGTCGCACCGCACCTGGGGCCGATCGCCAGCGCCAGCGACGCTGACTGGGACCTGACGCTTACCGTCAATCTGCGTAGCAGCGTCTGGCTTGCCCGCCACTTGCTCCCGGCCATGGCCGCACAAGGCGGCGGCAGCGTCATTCTCATGGCGAGCATTGCCGGCGTGCGCGGCAACAAAGCGCTTGGGCTCTACGGGATATCCAAGGCGGGCCTGGCACAACTGGCGCGCAACCTCGCCGTCGAGTGGGGGCCCAGCAACATCCGCGTCAATGCCATCAGCCCTGGCGTGATCGGAACCGAATTCGCCCGCCCCCTCACGGATAACCCCGAGGTGATGCAGCGCCGCCTGGCGCTCACACCCTTGCGCCGTGTCGGGCGCCCTGAAGAAATCGCCGCCCTGGCGCTGTTACTGGCCGCACCCGGCGGCGCCTTCATCAGCGGTCAGAACATCATCGTCGACGGTGGCACCACCATCGGCGATGGCAACTAAAGGAGAAGTCATGCAACAACTTCCTGGTTTCAAACGCATCGTGACCGGCCACAACGCCGAGGGCCTGGCCGTGATCGCAAGCGCCGGCGCCACGCCGAACAATTTCCCGCTCAAGGCCGTCCCTGGCACGGTTTTCTACGAGGTGTGGAACAGCACCACTTCGCCGGCTCCGCTGGACAATGCCGATGACCCTACGGCCCAGCCATTGCAGCTCAGTCCCGGGCCTCTGGGCAGTGTCATTCGCGTGGTGGATATCCCGCCGGACAGCGTGCAAAACCAGGTCAGCGCCGAGGATGCCGCAGCGGCGTTCGCTGAAATTGGCCAGTCCCACGCCGGTACCGGTAACGCCCAGTCCCGGCACAAACTCATGCACCGCACCGAAACACTGGACTACGGCGTCGTCACCGAAGGTGAAGTCTGGCTGGTGCTCGACGACGAAGAGGTGCACCTCAAACGCGGTGACATCGTGGTGCAGCGCGGTACCAACCACGCCTGGAGCAACCGCACCGAACACATGGCGAGGATGGTATTCATCCTGCTCGACGGCCGTTACACCGCCAACCTGCAGGAGCTGCTGCCATGAAGCTGGCCACGCTCAATGACGGAACGCGCGACGGCTGCCTGCTCGTGGTGTCCCGCGATCTGTTGCGCGCGGTAGATGCCAGCGCCATAGCCCCGACCCTGCAGGCCGCGCTGGATAACTGGGAGCACGTGCACACGGCGCTGGAGCAGTTGTATCGCCGCCTGAATGACAATGAGGCCGCAGGCAGCTTTGCACTGGCTGTCGAGCAGTTGCTGGCGCCATTGCCACGGGCGTGGCAATGGCTGGACGGCTCCTGCTTCCTCAGCCATGGCGAGTTGATGCAGAAAGCCTTCAACCTCGCCCCCATTGAGGGAGTCGAACGCATTCCGCTGATCTACCAGGGCGCCGGCGACGATTTCCTTGGCCCGCGTGCAGACATCCCTTTGCCCAGCGAAGCACATGGCATCGATTTCGAAGGCGAGTTTGCCGTATTGCTGGACACGGTCCCCATGGGCTGCCCGGCCGAACAGGCACTGCGCCATGTGCGCCTGCTGCTGCAGTTGAACGACGTCAGCCTGCGTGCCCTGGCACCACGCGAGATGAAAACCGGCTTCGGTTTCCTCCAGGCCAAACCGTCAAGCAGCTTTGCCCCTGTGGCCGTGACCCCGGACGAGCTGGGCGACGCCTGGTGCGATGGCCGCGTCCACCTGCCGTTGCAGGTTCAGTGGAATGGCCAGTGGTTCGGCCATCCGCATGGCGGCGCCATGCACTTCGGCTTTCACCAGCTGATAGCCCACGCCGCGCTGACCCGCCCCTTGAGCGCTGGCACGCTGATCGGCTCCGGCACCGTGTCCAACAGTGATCGCAGCGTCGGATCAGCCTGCATTGCCGAGCGCCGTGCCATCGAAACCATTGCCGAGGGTGCGCCGCGCACCGCGTTCATGCGCTTCGGTGACCGGGTACGCATGGAAGCCAGAGGCCTGGACGGCGAGATACTGTTTGGTGCCATTGACCAGCGCGTGGTGCAAGGAGGTTGGCCATGCGCGTGATGGTCAGTGGCGCCAATGGCTTTGTCGGCCGTGAACTGGTTGCCCGCCTGCTTGAACAGGGTGAACTGCGCGGGCAGAAAATCGACGCGCTGCTGCTGCTCGACCAAACGCTGGAGGGCTTCCCCGAAGACCGCCGGCTACGTCGCCACAGCGGCAGCATTACTGATCCTGCGCTGCTGCGCAGAGTGCTGGCCGACGGCATTGACGTGGTGTTTCACCTCGTCAGCGTTCCCGGCGGCGCTGCCGAGGCGCACTATGAACTCGGTTACCAGGTCAACCTGCAAGCCAGCCTTGAGCTCTTGCACCAGTTGCGCAATCACCACCGCCCGCCGGTGCTGGTCTACGCCAGCAGCGTTGCCGTTTACGGCGGTGACCTGCCGGCACGGATGGACGAGTCGCAGGTCTCACAGCCTCAGCTCTCCTATGCGGCCCACAAGCGCATGATCGAGATTGCCATCGAAGACCTGGCACGCCGGGGCGAAGTCGATGGTCGCGTGCTGCGCCTGCCCGGCATCGTAGCGCGCCCGCGTGAGTCGAACGAGTTGAAATCCGCGTTCATGAGCGACCTGCTGCATGCCTTTGCAGCCGGTGATGCCTATGACTGTCCGGTATCACCCCAGGCCACGGCCTGGTGGATGTCGGCGCGCTGCTGCGTGGACAACCTGCTGCACGCGGCGCAACTCAACAATCTGGCGCATGAACGTCTATGGCAGCTACCGGTGCTTCAGTTGTCCATTGCCCAGGTGCTCGATGCACTGGGTGCCCGCTTTGGCCAGAACAACGGCGCACACATTCGCTTCAAACCCGACCCACAGCTGGAACGTCTGTTCGGGCGCCTGCCTCCCCTTCGCGCCCCCCGCGCCCGTGCCATCGGCTTTCGACACGATGGCTCCGCCGCGGCATTGCTGCGCAATGCATTGAACCTGAAACCGCGTTCCACCCCATCGACAACACCCAACGCCGGAGTCGCTGTCCATGAACCTGAATAAGTGCCGCATGCTCGATCTGTCGGTCTGTCTCGACAACAACCCCTATACCGACCCACCGCCACTGCTCCCGCGCATCGATTACATGGACCACCAGCAAGGCTGGCCGGAAATGGCGGCAATGTTCCCCGGGTTGCGCAAAGAAGACCTGCCCGGCAATGAGTCGTGGGCGGCAGAGCGCCTCTCCATCACCACGCACAGCGGCACCCACATGGATGCCCCTTGGCACTATGCATCGACAACGGATGGCGGCAAACCGGCGTTTGGTATCGATGAACTGCCGCTGCACTGGTGTTTGCAGCCCGGGGTAAAACTCGACTTCCGGCACTTGCCCGATGGTCACGTGGTCACCGTAGCGGACCTGGAAGCAGAGTTACGGCGCATCGAGCACAGCCTGAGCCCACTGGAAATCGTGCTGATCAACACCCGCGCCGGTGAGTTGTTCGGGCAGCCGGGTTACCTGGACGCGGGCGTGGGAATGGGGCGTGATGCCACCTTGTATCTTCTGGAGCGCGGCGTACGCGTGGTCGGTACGGACGCCTGGAGTTGGGACGCCCCGTTCAAGTACACCCGCGAGCGCTTCGCCGAGTCGGGCGACGCTTCGATCATCTGGGAGGGGCACAAGGCCGGGCGTGACATTGGTTACGGGCAAATGGAGAAGCTGGCCAACCTGGATCAGCTGCCAGCGTCGGGTTTCTGGGTTTCGTGTTTCCCCTACAAAATTCGCCATGCCTCGGCGGGTTTTGTTCGCGCGGTAGCGTTGTTCGAATGAAGTAGGCAGCACCTGTTCAATCGAGCCCGGTAGGCCTGCCCGGCTCGACTTGGCACCCGATGGCAAAAGGTTGGCGTGCCTCGACAATCGAACCACACCCGATTCCGGCAGGCTGCGGCGAGCCCCAGCACTATCAATCCCGGAATAAAAGGTGTGGTTATGGACAAGCATCACAATACCGGCGTCAGCCGCCGCAAGTTTCTCCGCAACGCAGGCGTGGTAGGCGCAGCCGGTGCGGTGGCCACGGTAGCGGCCGTGCCGCAGGGCACTGCCTTTGCGGACACGCCACAGCGCGCCAGCAAGCGACCTGATTGCGACTACGACGTGATCGTCATCGGCGGTGGCTTTGCCGGTATTACCGCCGCCCGCGACTCGATGAAGAACGGCTACAAGACCCTGGTCCTGGAAGCACGCAACCGTCTTGGCGGGCGCACCTTCAGCAGTGAGTTCGCCGGCCACAAGATCGAACTGGGTGGCACCTGGATTCACTGGACGCAACCGTTCGTGTGGAGCGAGGTACAACGCTACGGCCTCAAGCTCAAGGAAACCCCCGAACCGTTCGTTGAAGACCAGCAGACCATCTACGTGCTTCATGAGGGCAAGCGGGTCGAGCTCAAGGGGCAAGACCTGGTAACCGTCGCCCAGGCGGTAAACGCCTACTTCGCGGAAGGCCGCAAACTCTGGGAGCGCCCTTACGACGCCAAGCACACCTGGAGCGAGCTGCTCGCCGTCGACAGCATGACCGCCGCCGACCGCTATGCCCAGCTCAAGCTCACCCCGTTGCAACGCACGATCGTCGATGCCTATGTCGCCGGCGCTGCACACACCACCAGCGATCGCGCTTCTTACGCCGATGCTGTGCGCTGGTGGTCGTTGCCGGGCTGGGACCTGTCGTTGTTCGTCGACTCCCTGGGCCACTACACCTTCAAGGACGGCACCGTCAGCCTGATCAACGCCATGGTCGACGACGGCAAGCCGCAGGTACGCCTGTCTTCGCCGGTCACAAAGGTGGTCGAGCAAGGCGACCGCGTGCTGGTGACCACCCAGCAAGGCGATACCCTGTCGGCGGGCGCGGTGATCGTCGCGGTGCCGATGAACGTGCTGCCGCGCATCGCCTTCACTCCCGCGCTCGACCCGGCACTGGTGGAGGCCGCCAAGGAAGGTCACAGTGGCAGCGGGATCAAAGTGTTCGTTCGCACCAAAGGCAAGCTGCCAACCGAGGGCAAACTGCTCGGCATCGCCGACTCGAAACAGCCGCTTAACCTGTTGGTTACCTACGCCAAGGCTGAAGACCACACCATTTTCGTGGGTTTCGGCAGCGACCCGGAAAAGCTCGACATTCAGGACAAAGACGCGGTGCAACAGGTGGTCAGTCAGTTCTTCCCGGGCATGGAAGTAGAAGCCTGCTACGGCTATGAGTGGACACTCGACCCCTATTCCAAGGGCACCTATTGCAGCTACAAGCCCAACTGGCTGGGCAAATATTACGACCACTTCCAGAAGGACCGCGGCCGGGTGATCTTCGGCCAGGGCGACCATGGCGAAGGCTGGCGCGGCTTCATCGATGGCGCCATCGCTGCCGGCGGCCAGGCCGCCAAGCGCACGCAGAAGCTGCTCGGCTGATAGCCCGGAAAGCCTGCCGATAGCCGCGCCCCGGCTATCGGCTAGTGCTGGATCTGCTGGCGGTACTCACGCGGCGTCAGCCCGGTCCAGCGCCGAAATGCCCGGGTAAACGAGCTGGCCTCGTTGTAGCCCAGCTGCATCGCAATTTCGGTAAGGCTCAACGACGATTGGCGAACCAGTGTCATGGCCCTGGCCTGGCGTACGTCTTCGACCAGTTCGTTGAACTCCACGTTCAGTTCGCTGAGCCGTCGCTGCAGGGTGCGTTTGCTCATGCACAGCTGTGACGCCACTTCCTCCAGCCCGACCTTGCCGCCCTTCAGATCGGCCTCGATGGCCAGGCTGATCTGCATCGACAGGTCGCTGTCGGCAAGCCGCCGCCTGCGCTCCTGCTCAAGCCCCGGCAGCAACGCCTGAAACAACCTGGGGTCCGCCGTGACCAATGGCGCGTCGAGCATCGCCGCCGGCCAGACCAGTACATTGCCGGGTTGATCAAAACGTATCGGGCACTGGAAGGCCTGGCGGTGCTGGGTGATGTCGGCCGGTTGCGGGTGGACGAAGTCGACCCGAACAGGGGCAAAACGATCACCCGTGTAGGCTCTCAGGCGGGTGAACAACACCGCCATGGCGTACTCGGCATCCTGGCGACGCTCGGTGATACTGGGGTCGGTGAGGCGATAGCACATTTCCAGCAGGTTGCCGCGCAGCTGCCAGGTAAACTCGTTGGCCTGGGCGTGAACCACCATGTAGCGCGTGACGAACTCCAGCAAGGCACGCACGCTCGCAGCGCTGCGCGCCGCGTGCCCGAAGCCACCCAGCAGGCTGGCTTGAGGCGCCTCACCTGGCAGGCCCAGCCCGAGGTGCAAACCCAGGTCAGGGTCCGTATGCGCCGCCGTAATTTCCAGCAACGCGGTGTATTTACTCAACGGGATGATCGCGTCGGGGCGTTCAAGCACTTCCGAAGACAAGCCCGCCAGACCGAGAAACGGCCGAAACACCTCGGCATACCGCAACAGCAAGGCTTCGGCGTAAACGGTGTAGTTCAAGCGGGCCATCGTCGTTGCGCTCCTAAACGGCTCATCTTCACCTTGTCGGCTCGATGTATTTTTTTGTGACAATGCCACGGTCCGGCGCAGATTGCACTGGGCAGGCAACCGCTGCGTGAAACGGCGCCCAATGACAAAAGACTGGCACCTGAGGGCAAGCATACAATTGCGCTCTGCAGGACTGTGCAGCGGACCTTTCACGCCGCTACGGAGTGCCCATGAAACATCGACTGCCCTGCCTGCTGCTCGGCGTGCTGCTGAGCCTGCCCTGCCTGGCCATGCCTGCAAAACCCAACATTGTCCTGATCATGGTCGACAACCTCGCCTATGGCGAACTGGGTGCCTATGGCGGCGGCGTGCTGCGCGGTGCCGAGACGCCGCGCATCGACACGCTTGCCAGCGAAGGCATGCGCCTGACCAACTTTAACGTCGAGCCCCAGTGCACGCCGTCACGTTCGGCGCTGATGACCGGGCGCTTCCCGATCCGTTCCGGGACGTCCAGGGTACCTGGCGGCGGCGCAGCAGACGGCTTGACCTTGTGGGAGGTGACACTCGCCGAACTGCTCGCAGGCCGCGGCTACGCCACCGGTATCTGGGGCAAGTGGCACCTGGGCAGCAGCGATGCGCGACTGCCGACGCAACAGGGTTTCGATGAGTTCTATGGCGTGCCACGGACCTACGACGAAGCCATGTGGAGTCATGCCGATGACACCCACAGTCTGTGGCCGGCCATCGGCAGCAAGCAAGGCTGGGACGAGCAACTGGTGCCGCCTCAATCCATCTATGACGCCCGTCGGGGTGAAGCGCCACGCAAGGTGAAAACCCTGAACCTGGCCAGCCGCCGCACCCTCGACGAAGAAATAGCCGATCGGGCAAGCGCCTTCATCAAGCGCAATGCCGACAGTGGCACGCCATTTTTCGCCTTCATCTCGTTCTCGCTGATGCACATGCCCACCCAGCCGAACCCGGCATTCGCCGGCAAAACCGGCAACGGCTCGTGGGCCGACGCCCTGGCAGAAATGGATTACCGCACCGGGCAACTGCTCGACACCCTGACGGCCGCTGGCGTCGCCGACAACACCCTGGTGATCTTCACCAGCGACAACGGGGGTGAAGCGGTGCAACCGTGGGCCGGCGCCAACGGTCCGTGGCGCGGCACTTACTTCACCGCGATGGAAGCCTCGTTGCGTGCCCCCTTCATCCTGCGCTGGCCAGGCCACTCACCCCGCGGAAAAGTCAGCAACGAGGTCGTACACATCGTCGACCTGTACACCACCCTGGCCCATGCTGGCGGCGCGCAAATACCCACGGACCGGGCGGTGGATGGCGTCGATCAGCTGGACTATTTCAGCGGCAAACAGCCGAACTCCAACCGCGAGGGCTTCCCGGCCTACGTCGCTGACCGCTTGCAGGCGGTCAAGTGGCGCAACTGGAAGCTGCATTTCTATCAGCAGGAAAGCATGTTCGATCCTCCGCTTCAGCTCTCGGCGCCGCGGCTCTACAACCTGCTGACCGACCTGCGTGAGGAGCAGAACGTAATCATCGAGAACTCCTGGGCGTTGCACCCGATGATGCGCATCGTTGCTGACTTCAAGGGTAGCCTCAAACAGTACCCGCCGATCGAGCCCGGCACGCCGGATCCCTACACCCCGCCCCGTTAACCCTCTCCCCGCCATCGATTGGCACGCCATGACAAGTCACTGGCGTGCCACGACGATTCAAAAAACGCTGCCGCTGCCACTTTAACGCTCCCGCAACGTGCACCCTTAAGGAACGTTCATGCAGCCCCTTCTCCGCCCATTGGTCGCCGCCACCGCGCTGACCCTGAGCTTTACCGCCCTGGCCGCCGAGTGCGATGCCGTGGCTGGCCAACAGCTTTTCCAGACCAAATGCAGCGCCTGCCATGCCCTGGACAGTGACCGCGTCGGCCCGCACCTGGCCGGCGTGGTCGGGCGACCGGTCGGCTCGGTGCCGGGTTTTACCTACTCCAGTGACCTGGCGGGCGCCAAGCGCGCGTGGAGCCCGGAAATGATCGACCAGTGGCTTACAGCCCCCGCCCGGCTGTTCCCGGAAACGACCATGGCCTTTGGCGGCCTGCGCAAGGTTGAAGAACGCCAGGCCGTGCTGTGTTTTTTGCAACAGCACAGCTAACCCCCAGCAGCAATCGCGCAGCAGTCTGAACCGGCAAGCGCACTCGCAGGCTTGCCAAGGTGACAATAACAATAAGGAAACACCCCGTGCGCAACACCCATGTGCAGCGTTATGTGCTGGCCACAGCCTTGTCGGCCAGCCCCTTCACCGCGACATTCGCCGCCGCATTCACCGTCGGTGAGCTGCAGGGCCAGTTCGACTCGGCCTTGTCCATCGGCACCAGCTGGTCCACCCAGAGCGCCAGCAACAAGCTGATTGACACCAGCAACGGCGGCAGCGGCTTTTCCTCGTCTGGCGACGACGGCCGCCTGAACTTCAAGAAAGGCGAAACCTTCTCGAAGATCTTCAAGGGCGTTCACGACCTGGAGCTGAGCTACGGCGATACCCGGGCTTTTGTGCGCGGCAAGTACTGGTATGACTTCGAGCTCAAGGACGAGAACCGGCCGTTCAAGCCGGTCAGCGACGATGGCCGGGAAATGTCGGCGCGCTCTTCGGGTTCGCAGATCCTCGATGCCTTCGTCTCGCAACGCTACGAGCTGGCCGAGCACCCGGGCGACGTGCGCCTGGGCAAGCAGGTGGTGAGCTGGGGTGAAAGCCTGTTCATCGGCAACTCGATCAACTCGATCAACCCCCTCGACGTCGCCGCGTTGCGCCGCCCCGGCGCCGAGCTCAAGGAGGGGCTGATCCCGGTCAACATGTTCTATATCTCCCAGGGCATCTCCGACAACCTGAGCCTCGAGGCGTTTTACCAGTTGCAATGGAAGCCCTATGCCCTGGACAACTGCGGCACCTTCTTTGGCGCCGACCCCGTGGCCAAGGGCTGTAACAACAACCTCAACGGCGGCCTGGCGGGCGTCGCGCCACTGGAGCCGATAGCCGCCGCTGCAGGGCTGGGCTTTGGCATCAGCAACCCGGAAGGCGTGATCGTGCGCCGCGAAAAGAACAACGACCCGCGCGACAGCGGCCAGTACGGCATGGCCTTGCGCTGGCTGGGCGATGGTGTCGAGTACGGCGCCTACTACATCAACTACCACTCCCGCGCACCGCGCTTCAGCCTGCGTACGGCCAGTGGCGTCACTGACTTCATCAACAATGATCCGGGCTTCGCCGCACTCGATCCCGACCTGCAGTTCGCCCTTGGCCTGGCAACCGGCGCGGGCAATACCAGTTACTTCCTCGATTACCCGGAAGACATCCACCTGTATGGCGCCAGCTTCGCCACCGAGCTACCGACCGGCACGGCGTGGAGCGGCGAGATCAGCTACCGGCCCAACACGCCCGTCGGCATCAACACGGCCGACCTCTTCGGCGGTGCATTGAACCCCACCTTCCGCGCGCTGACTGGCGCCGATGTCGAACCGACCGTGCCGGCCGAGGAAGGCCAGGTGTTGCAAGGCTGGCGGCGCAAGGAAATGACCCAGGCGCAGACCTCGTTCCTGCATGTGTTCGATCCGGTGCTGGGCGCCACCTCGCTGAGCCTGGCGGCGGAATTCGGCCTGACCCACATCGGTGGCCTGGAATCGCTCGACAAGCAACGCTACGGCCGCGACTCGGTCTACGGCGACATCACCCAGGGCAGCCGTCACGGTTACTACACCGCCAACTCCTGGGGTTATCGCGCCTTCGCCAACCTCAAGTACAGCGACGTGTTCGCCGGGGTCAACCTGGTGCCCAACCTGTTCTGGTCGCATGACGTCGACGGCTACGGGCCAGTGTTCAACGAGGGCGCCAAGTCCGTCGGCCTGGGCCTGGATGCCGACTACCGCAACACCTACACCGCCAGCATCAGTTACACCAACAACTTCGGCGGCGATTTCAACACCGACATCGATCGGGATTTCGTCGCGCTCAGCGTCGGCGTGAACTTCTAACCATGCTCAGGAATACGTTCATGAAATCCACTTTCCCCAAAGGTTGCATCCTTGCCTTGAGCCTGCTGGCCAGCCAGGTAATGGCCGCCGTCCCGGCTGACGAAGCTGCCCGCCTGGGTACCACCCTGACGCCCCTGGGTGCGCAAAAAGAAGCCAACGCCAATGGCAGCATTCCGGCCTGGACCGGGGGGCTGCCCAAAGACGCCGGCAAGGTCGCGGCCAGCGGTTTCCTTGCCAACCCGTTTGCCGGCGAAAAGCCGCTGTTTGTCATTACCGCCAGCAACGCCGAACAATACCGGGACAAGTTGACCGACGGTCAGATGGCCCTGTTCAAGCGCTACCCGAACACCTACCGCATGCCCGTTTACCCTACCCACCGCAGCGCTACCGTGCCTGCGGGCATCATGGACGCGGCACGTAAGAGTGCCGTGCAGGTGCAGGAAACCAACAACGGCGATGGCCTGAGCAACTTTGAAAAAAGCGGCTACTACGCGTTCCCCATCCCCAGGAACGGCGTAGAAGTGCTGTGGAACCACATTACCCGTTATGTGGGCGGCAACTACAAGCGCAGCTATATCCAGGTCACTCCGCAGGAAAACGGTGCCTACACCCCGGTGCGCTTCGAGGAAGAGCAGGTTTACCCGGAGCAGATCGCCGACTTCCCGCCCGAGCGCAAAGGCAGCATCCTCTACATGGTCAAGCAGCGGGTCACCGCGCCGGCTCGCCTGGCCGGTACCGCCGTGCTCGCCCACGAGACCGTCAACCAGACCGTCGAGCCGCGCCTGGCCTGGGTATACAACGCCGGTCAGCGTCGCGTACGGCGGGCACCGCAAATTGCCTACGACGGCCCGGGCACAGCCTCTGATGGCCTGCGCACCGCCGATAACCTGGACATGTTCAACGGCGCCCCGGATCGCTACGAATGGACCCTGGTGGGCAAAAAAGAGCTGTATATCCCCTACAACAGCTATGAACTGGAGTCGCCGACACTCAAGTACGACGATATCGTCCAGGCCGGGCACATCAATCCTGATCACACCCGCTACGAACTGCACCGGGTCTGGGAAGTGGTGGCGACGCTAAAGCCGGGCAGCCGCCATGTGTACTCCAAGCGCCACATGTACCTGGATGAAGACACCTGGCAGCTCGCCGAAGTCGACCACTATGACGGTCGTGGCCAACTGTGGCGTGTCGCCGAAGGCCATGCGCTGTTCAATTACGCGCAACAGACCTCTTACCTGGCGGTGGAAACGCTGTACGACCTGATGTCCGGACGTTACCTGGCACTGGGCATGCGCAACGAAGAACCGAGCACCACGCAGTATGGCCAGGTGGCGAAGTACTACGACTTCACCCCGGCGGCCTTGCGCACCGACGGCCTGCGCTGAATCAAGCAGCATTCAGCGTGAACTGAACGGGGCGTCGACATGACGCCCCGTTCGGTTTTCAGCGCTTATGCGTGCCGTGCGCGGCCAGTCGCTCACCCAGGTAGTCGATCAGCGCCTTGACCTTGGGCAGGTTCTCCCGGCTCTTGAGCCATATCAGGTTCATCGGCAAGCCATCGGTGGCGAGGTCCGGCAGCACTTCGATGATCGCGCCCGACTGCAGGTGCTGGTGCACCAGCCAGGTCGGCAGCTGGCCAATGCCATGCCCGGCCAGCACCGCGTCGACCTCTGCCTGACCATCGCCTACTGCCATCCGCGTGTGCACCACCCGACGCTCCATTTCACCCGGCAGTTCGCCCTTGAAGAACCACGGCCCTACCAGCCCGTCGCTTTGCAGGTAGCCAATGCACTGATGCTGTTCAAGGTCACGCTCCGTGGTGGGAACGCCATGCACTTTCAAATACTGCGCAGACGCACAGAAGGTCAGGCGCTGCGCACCAAAGTACTGATGCCCCAGCGCGGCAGGCCAGGCGTCTGTGCCGCCGATTCTGACGACAATGTCGATGCCGTCGTGCAGCGGATCGACGAAGCGGTCGGAGAACGATATATGCGGCTGCAGCAACGGGTGCTTCTCGATGAACTCGAGAATCAGTGGCAGCACATGCAGGCGCCCGTACGACGCCGGAAGATCGATGCGGATGCGCCCATGGGGCTCGCTGCATTCGCTGGCGATGGCCAGCTCGGCCTCTTCCAGGTCTGCCAGCACGGCGGTACAGGTGCGGTAAAAGGTGGTGCCCGCTTCGGTGAGGGCCAAACGGCGCGTGGTGCGGTTGAACAGCCGGGTACCGATGCGTTGCTCCAGGCGGGCGATGCCCTTGCTGATGGCCGAACTGGTCAGGCCAAGGCGTTCCGACGCTGCAGTAAAACTGCCCAGGTCGGCCACCATGACGAACACGTCGATGCCTTTGAGGCGCTCGGAAGAATACACGTCAGACTCCGCTATTGATGAATTTAATTCCTGACACTTGGTAATTTTCTCCTCAGATCAATTGCAGATTCTTCAATATCCTAGTGGAAAGGCATTCTGACGCAAAGCGGCAATCGCCCCTATTCCAACCGATACACTTGATGGAATCTCACGCATGAGCTTGTTCGAAACGTTCAAACTAGGTAACGACGTACTCAGCAACCGTTTTGTCATGGCGCCAATGACCCGTTCACGGTCGCCTGACGATATCGCCACTGTCGAAACTGCCCTCTACTATGCCCAGCGCGCCACCACAGGCCTGATCGTCTCGGAGGGCACACCGATCTCCCGTGAGGGCCAGGGCTACCTGTTCAACCCAGGGATCTACACCCCGGCGCAAATCGCCGGCTGGAAACTGGTCACTGATTCCGTGCACAGCGTCGGCGGCAAGATCTACGCGCAGCTCTGGCATGTCGGCCGGGTGTCGCACACCTCGATTCAGGAAGGCGGCAAGGCCCCTGTCAGCGCCAGTAGCAAGGTCGCCCAGGGCGCCGTTGCCTTTGGCTACGATGAACAGGGCAACCCGGGTTTTGTCGCCACCTCGGTTCCGCAACCCTTGAGCACCGCAGGCGTTGCCCGCGTGGTCCGGGACTTTGCCCAGGCGGCGGCCAATGCGATTGAAGCCGGCTTTGACGGTGTCGAAATCCATGGCGCCAATGGCTACATTGTCGAGCAGTTCCTCAACCCGCTGGTCAACGACCGTACCGACCAGTACGCCGCCGACACCCTGGAGAACCGCCTGCGCTTCGCCTTCGAAGTGGTCGACGCCGTGTGCGCGCGTATCGGCAAAGAGCGCGTGGGCATCCGTATTTCGCCTTACGGCCAGTTGATGGACATGCCGCTGTACCCCGAGATCGACGAAACCTATGCGGCGCTGTGCGCCGGGCTGGGTCAGCGCGGCATTGCCTATGTCCATGTCATGGACCAGACCAACTTCTTCCTCGCGGCTGAAAGTGCCCAGGTTCGCGATGAAGCGATCAAGAAGCTGCTGCAAAATTGCCGCAAGGATCTGGGCAACACTGCGCTTATTCTGGCCGGCGACCTGACCCTGGAACGGGCGCAGGCGCTGGTCGACAGCGGCCTGATCGACCTGCCCGGGTTCGGCCAGCCGTTCATTGCCAACCCGGACCTGGTCGCACGCCTGAAAAATGGCTGGCCGCTGACCCCGGCCGATCGCGACACCTACTACGGCGGCGGTATCAACGGTTACGTGGACTACGCGCCTTACCTCGGCTGATATCAGGTAAGCCAAGGGGCCTGTGACACAGGTACATTGCATTTTCAGCATCCCTGCAGGCCCTGTGGGAGCGGGTTTACCCGCGAAAACATGCAGCGCAAATTTCAGGAAGGTAGAACAAACATCACTTCCCTCCCGCCATCACCGGCCAGTGTGCACTGCCGATCAAAAACCAGTGCACTGCACGCCAAGCCAGCCCCGGGCTTGAGCACGTAGCTTTGTATCGTGGGTTAGACGTTCGTCCTGACCTCCACCTGAATAACAACAAGATTTCTGGTGACCCATGAGTACAGTAGATCCGATCACCCTGGCGGTGGTGCGCGGTGCGCTCGAAACCGCGCAGCGCGAAATGACCATCACCCTCGAAAAAACCGGGCGTTCCAGTGTTTTCAACCTGGCGCACGACTACTCCAACGCCCTCTTCGACCACCTCCCGGAAATGATCCTGCAGGGTCAGGACATCCCGATTCACCTGGGCTCGCTGATCCCGGCGATGAAATGCGTGGCCGGGTTCTTCGGCGATGACGTGCAACCCGGCGATGTGATCTACCACAACGACCCGGCCTATAACGGCAGCCATATCCTCGACTGCTGCATGTACAAGCCGGTGTTCTACCACGGTGAACTGGTGTTCTGGACCGTGTGCAAGGGCCACCTGACCGACATCGGCGGCCCGGTACCGGCCGGCTACAACCCCGACGCCAAGGAAATCTATGCCGAAGGCCTGCGCATTCCGCCGGTAAAGCTCTGGTCGCAGGGCAAGCGGCGTGAAGACGTGATCAACCTGCTGCTGACCAACATGCGCGCCCGCGCCTATCAGGAAGGCGACCTCAACGCCCAGTACGGCGCCTGCAACGTCGGCGAGCGGCACCTGCTCGAACTGCTTGACCGCTACGGCGTGGAACAGGTCCGTGCCTGCGTTGCCGAGCTCAAAGACATGGCCGACCGCCACATGCGCGCGTTGCTGCGCGATGTCCCCGACGGTGTCTACACCGGCACCGCCGTGCTGGAGGATTCGGGCCACGGCCTGGGCGAGTTGTCGATCACCGCTCAAGTCGAGATACGCGGCGACGAGGCGCATGTGCTGATCGAGAGCCCGCCACAAGTGCCCTACTTCATCAACTCCTATGCCGGCAACTCGGTATCGGGCGTGTACCTGGGGCTGATGATGTTTGCCCAGGTGCCCCCGCCCTACAACGAAGGGCTGTACCGCTGTGTGTCGGTCGACCTCGGGCCGCCGGGCACCTTGTGCAACGCCCGCGAGCCGGCGCCGCATGTCAACAGCACCACCACACCCATGGAGACCCTGGCCGACGCCGTGCGCAGCGCGCTGGAGCAGGCCGCGCCAGAGCGGGTCACGGCCTCGTGGGGGCACGCCAGCGGCATCAACATCGCTGGCCATGACCCGCGTAACAACAACGATGAATACGTGACCATGGTGCTCGCCTCGATCATCTCCGGCGCCGGCGCCAACAAGGCCATGGACGGTTGGCCGGCGTGCGGGCCGCTGTGCTGTTTCGGCGCGCTGATGTCCGGCGATATCGAACTGCTGGAGTACTCCTACCCGATCCTCATCCACCGCTACAGCCTGATGACCGACAGCGGCGGCGCGGGCGAATATCGCGGCGGCTCCGGGACGCGCATCGAGATCGAACCGTTGAACCATCCGATGACCGTGGTGGGCTTTGGCGAAGGCAGGCAACTGCCAACCTCCGGCGCGGCAGGCGCCACCAACGTCCTGCTCGAGCCCAAGCTCGGCCGCCTGATTCACCGCAAGCGCGACGGTGAGGAACAACACTTCATCCATAACGCACACATCACCGCGCAACCCGGTGAGCGGGTGATCAACATCAACCCCGGTGGCGGTGGCTACGGCAACCCGCTGCAGCGCCCGGTGGCCCAGGTGTTGAGCGATGTGCGCAACGGCCTGGTGTCGGTAGAAGGCGCCCGCCTGGAGTATGGCGTGGTGATCGACGACAGCGGTCAGGTCAATGACTCCGCCACCCACGCCTGCCGAACTTCGCGCTGACCTTCCCGGCCCCTACTCTGGAATCCCTGATCATGACCAAGCAACACTATCGCCTGGGTATCGACGCCGGCGGCACCTTCACCGACTTCATCCTCGCCGACCGCAGCGGCAACGTGCAGCTGTTCAAGGCACCCTCCACCCCGCAGGACGGCACCATTGCCATCCGCAATGGCCTGGCGCAAATCGCCGATGCCATTGGCCGCACACCCGCCGAGATCGTTGGCGACTGCGACCTGTGCATCAACGGCACCACGGTAGCGCTCAACGCGCTGATCGAAAAAACCGGGGTCAAGGTGGGCCTGCTGTGCACCGAAGGCCACGAAGACAGCCTGGAAATCCGCCTGGGCCACAAGGAAGACGGGCACCGCTACGATGCCGCCTACCCGCCGGCGTACATGCTGGTGCCGCGTCACCTGCGCCGGCCGGTCGGCGGGCGCATCCTCAGTGACGGCAGCGAATATGCCGCGCTTGACGAGCAGGCCGTTACCGATGCCATCGCCTACTTCCGTGAACAGAACGTCGCCGCCGTGGCCATTTCGTTCGTCTGGTCGGTGCGCAACCCGGCCCACGAACAGCGCGCCGCCGACATGGTGCGCGCCGCCTTGCCCGATGTCTTCGTGTGCACCGGCAATGAAGTGTTCCCGCAGATCCGCGAATACACCCGCACCTCGACCACGGTGGTCAATGCCTACCTGAGCCCGGTGATGGGCCGCTACATCGAACGGATCGACGCGCTGTTCGAAGAACTCGGCGCCCAGCAACCCACCCGTTACTTCCAGTCCAACGGCGGCCTGGCACCGGGCGTGGTCATGCGCGAACGCGCGGTCAATGCGATCAACTCCGGCCCTGCCTCGGCGCCGCAAGCGGGTTTGTGCGTAGCCCAGCCGTTCGGTATCGACAACGTCATCACCGTGGACATGGGCGGCACCTCGTTCGACATCACCCTGAGCAAGGCAGGCCGGACCAACTTCAGCAAAGACACCGACTTTCTGCGCTACCGCATCGGCGTGCCGATGATCCAGGTGGAAACCCTCGGTGCCGGCGGCGGTTCGATTGCCTACCTCGACGACTTCGGCATGCTCCAGGTCGGCCCGCGTAGCGCCGGGGCGAACCCGGGCCCGGTGTGTTACGGCAAGGGCGGCACCGAACCGACCGTCACCGACGCCAACCTGGCCCTGGGTTACCTGGCCGACGGCGCGTTACTTGGCGGCAGCATCCGCCTCAACCGCAAAGCCGCCATCGAGGCAATCCGCAATAAAATCGCCGAGCCGTTGGGTATCAGCGTTGAACGGGCGGCGATCGGTATCATTACCCTGGTCAACCTGAATATGGTCAGCGGCATTCGCCGGGTCTCGGTGGAGCGTGGCTATGACCCGCGCGACTTCGCCCTCATCGGCGCCGGCGGCGCGGCCGGTATGCACGTGATGCGCCTGGCAGAGGAAATCGGCAGCAAGGTGGTGCTGATCCCGAAAGTGGCCTCCGGGCTATGCGCCTATGGCCAGATTCTCTCGGACATCCGCTACGACCAGCTGACCAGCCTGCCAATGCGCCTGGACGACAACCTGGTGAACCTGCCGCTGCTCAACCAGACCTTGCGCGAACTGCGCGAGCGCGGCATGAGCAACCTGCGCGACGATGGTTTTGGCACCGACAACCACGTTGAATGCCTGTACACCCTGGAAATCCGTTACCTGGGCCAGGTGCACGAATGCAGTGTCGAGCTCAGCTGCGATCAGCTGGACGCCGCCGGGCTGGCCGCGTTGCGCGATGCCTTTCATACCCGGCACAAGGCATTGTTCTCCTACAGCGAGCCAGACAGCCCGGCAGAACTGGTCAACCTCGAGTGTTCGGTGATCGCGCGCCTGCAACGCCCGCCCATGCCAACGCTGCCAAGCCCTGAGGAAGCAACGGCGGCCAAGGCCAGTGGCGTGCGGCCCATGCTGTTCGATGCCCAGTCGCCCTGGCAGGACACCCCGGTGTACAACGGCGAGCGCCTGCACGCCGGGCAAACGGTAACAGGCCCGTGCGTGATCGAAGAACTGACCACCAACATTGTCGTGCCGCCGGGCTGGCAGGCGACCCTGGCACCGTCGGCCACCTACCGGCTGACGCCACAGGATTGACCACCCGCCGGCAATGACCAATGATGGCCAACCAGCGGTGCCGATGGCTTGTGCCTCGGCACCGTCCTCATAATAAAAACCATACGAGGACAGCCATGGCCCATCGACTCAGCACCCGTGCCTGGCCCGACAACCAGCGTCAGCCGCTGTGGGCGCAGGCCATTGCCAGTGCCTATTTCCCCCTGTCGCTGGAATTCTCGGCCAGTGATCGCTTCAGCGGCACCCTGCAAATCTGGGAAACCGCCAGCACGCCACTGACCTTGTCGCGCCTGCGCTCCAGCCAGCTGGGCTATTCGCGCAGCAAAGCCCAGGTCAGTGAAGACCGCGAAGCCTGTTACCTGGTCACCGTACCGCGGCGCAGTGAAGTGCATTTCGAGCAGGACGGTCGCGCGCTGCGTTGTCAGCCCGGTGGTTTCATCTTCGAACGGGGCGATGCGCCTTACCGCTTTCATTACTCCTGCGACAACGACCTGTGGGTGTTCAAGCTGCCCGAGCGCGCGCTGCACGGCCAATTGCGCGGTGCCGAGCGCTATACGCGGTTCAGCTTTGACGCCAAGCGTGCCCTGGGGCGAATCTTCGTCGACCAGCTGGCCATGTGCGCCGCGCGTTTTGACGAGTGCGCCGAACCGGTCCGGCACATGCTCCTGGAGCAAGCCCTGGCGACCCTGCTGATGGCCCTGCGCGACGACGAGCGCGTGCTCACCAGTGAAAGCTCAAACCTGGCGGCGATGCACCTGCAACGCATCGAACAGTATGTAAAGCAGCACTTGGGCAACCCCGACCTGGCCCCGCCGATGGTTGCCGAGGCCTGCGGTCTGTCCGTGCGTTACCTGCACAAACTCTTCAGCAGCACCCCGTACAGTCTCGGCGAGTGGATTCGTCAGCAACGCCTGCAAGCCGTCAACACCGCCCTCAACGACCCCAATTGCCGCCTGACCATCGGTGAGCTGGCGATGCGCTGGGGCTTCAGCGACCAGGCGCAGTTCACCCGCAGCTTTCGCCAACACTTTGGCTGCACCGCCAGCGAGGTGCGCAGCGGAGCAGCACGGCTGTCGGCGGGTCGTGCCTGAGGGCAGTTGCACAGGATCACATCGAGCGCTGCCCCAGCCACTCATCCAGTGCCGGCCACATACGCTTCTTCGCTGCCGGCCCCGCCACCAGGCTGACATGCCCCCCTGGCAGGATGATTTCCTGCTTGTCGGCTGAACCTGCGGCTGCCACCAGCGGCTGGGCACAGGCTGGCGGCACCAGGGTGTCGTGCTCGGCGATGATATGCAGCAAGGGCACGCGGACTTTCGCCAGGTCGACCGCTTGCCCGGCGATGCACAGGCCACCCTCGAGCAGGCTGTTCTTCCACATCAGTTCCTTGATGATCTGCCGGTAGTACTCGCCGGCCAGCGGCAAGGAATCGCGCCCCCAGCGCATCATCATGCGGTGGTTGCGCACATAGGCGTCATTCCACAGGTTGTCCCACAGGCGCAACTGCCCGGCGATGCGGCCAGCCGGGCGCTGCAGGTCAATCGCGTTCATGATCATCCCGGCGGGAATGATGCCCACCCTGTCGACCAGCCGATCGACCTCGAAATAGCGCTGATTGGCGATGCCCCGCGACCAGCTCATCTGCGACCAGTCCACCGGCGTGGTGAAGCACACCAGGTTTTTCAGCGGCCCGTCGGCATGCAGGGCGGCATATAGCGTCGACAACACACCGCCCATGCAGTAGCCGAGCAGCGTGACCTCTTCGACCCCGGCGTCTGCCTGTACCCGGCCAATGCAATCGGGAATGAAGTCGAGCACGTAGTCTTCGATGCGCAACTGCTGCTCGACCCGGGTCGGCGCGTTCCAGTCCATTACATAAATGTCGTAACCACGCCCGAGCAGGTACGCGATCAGGCTCTGGCGTTCGGCCAGGTCAAAGATGTAAGCCTTGTTGGTGGTCGCCATCACCAGCAGCAACGGCACCCGATACACGTCGCTGCAAGTCGCCTGATAACGGTACAGGCTGAGTGTGCCGCGACGATGCAGCAGTGTCCTGGGGGTGGTGCCGACCGCAGGACCCGGCGACCCGAGGTATTCCAGCCCCTTCACGCGACGTTTGATCATCCGCTCGACTTCAGTGCATAGCCGGCCTGTAAACGTAGGGCTTTTACCACGACCCGTATGAGTAGAAGCCATCATTCACTCCTCTTGTGCTGCAGGCGGGGTTACCGGTTTACGGGTTCTTTTCACCGGCTTTGTCGCCGCTTTCGCGACGTTTGGCGGTGGGCGCCGGGTACGCGTTGGTCGCAGCGCATGCGAAGGCTTGACGGGAGCGGGTGTCAATTGATCGAGCTTGTCTTCGATACGCTGCACGGCGCAGGCAAGCGCATCGACTTCAGTGCGACTGGGCAACTCCAGGCGCCGCAGGACACTGGCCAAAGAACGCTCCAGTACATGCTGCATACCCAAGGACACCTTGTTGAACTGGTTGGCCGCCTGGGCGAACTCGGCCGTCTCCATCTTGCGCGAAGCCAGCGAATTGATTTCGCCTTCGATCAGGGTGAGGGTTTCACGCCAGATCTGGAATGGATCAAACATCCCCACAGCAGTACTCCTTGGTCCGCGTCAGGTTTCTGGGAAGGTACGGTGAGCGACCCGCTGGTCCAGCCGGGCGACAAGGTGACGGCGCATCAAGGCCAGTGGCAGGCACAAGGGGCGCAACACCACCCGCGTGGTGCTGACTGCCGTGGGCGACACCTGGCGCAACAGCGTGCTGCTCCAGCGCTCGGTGGCGACCCAGGTCATCAGGCCCGATGTCGTCAACTCTGCGGTGGCCGCACTCAGCCCCGAAGGTCGCGCAACAGGTGAGTCGCTGATCTCCAGCGTGCGGTCCTGTGCCTGTTCGCCGCGAAACGCTGCGGCCAATGAATCGCCCATGCGCTGCAGGGCGTCGCGGCCAGCGCCGATAACGGCGTCAAAGTTAAGAAAGCCATGGAACTGGCCGGCGTAGTGCACCAGCTCCACCGCCACCCCGGCGGCACGCAGGCGTGCGGCGTAATCCAGGCCGTCGTCGCGGATAGGGTCGAAACCGGCACTGATGATCACCGCCGGCGGCAGGCCGCCGAAGTTCTCGCTGCGCCGTGGTGACAACCAGGGGTCTAGCGGGTTGAGCGCCTCAAACGAGGCGGCAACGGTGTGTTTGATCTGCGCCAGCAGGGTCTCTGTGATCATGAAGCCTTGGGCATTTTCGACGAAGGAAGGAAACTCCTGCACAAGGTCAGTCGCCGGATACGCCAGCACCTGCAGGCACAACGCCGGGCCACCGTGGCTCACGGCGGCCTGGGCCACGGCTGCGCAAATATTGCCGCCAGCCGAATCACCGCCGATTGCCAGGCGCGCGGTGTCGATCCCCTGCGTAGCGCCGTGCTCGGCGATCCAGTGCAGCGCTGCCAGGCAGTCTTCGCGCCCTGCCGCCAGGTCATGTTCCGGGGCCAGCCGATAGCGCACGGCTATGCTGATGCAATCGGCGTTGCAGACAGTGCTGCGGCAGATCGATTCAGCAGTATCCAGGCCGCCGACGACAAACCCGCCGCCATGGAACCAGAGAAATGCCGGCAGCAGTTGATCACGCTGTTGCGGGGCAAAAATACGCAGTTCGATGGGCCCTGCCGGGCCCTCAATGACCACGTCGGTCACCGTCGCCACCCGCGGCTGCCGGCTCAGGGCCAGTGCCGTCAGGCGCCAGACCTCACGCAACTCGCGCAGTGAATAGCGTTCGACCGGACGCAGGCGCGTGGCCACATTAAGGATGCGCAGAAACGCGCGGGCATCGCGATCAGGCCGCTGCGCGCGGCGCACCAGCGGCATGCCGCTTACGTCACCTCGACCTGGTCTGGAGCGGTTACGACGTTTCGCTGCGGGTGGCTCGTGTGGCGCGGTCATTCACTGTCCCTCGGCTGAGTGCTGCCAACAGCCTATCGACAACCACCGGTGCAGCCCCCCACTCAGCTGGATGGGGGTGTACCCACCCCACCCTTCAAGCCAGGACCGTGCGCCCTGGCAGGAGCTGGTCTAGCATTACCAGACGTATCCGCCCCGCGCCGTTGGCGAATGCGCAATAGAGCAGCCGTTACCAGAACGCGTGCCCAGCAAGGACCCATTCATGAACTTCCCCGGTCGCGGGTTTTCCCTGCAGCTGCTCATCGCGTTGGCAATCATGCTCAGTACCCTGGTGCTCGGCGGCGTGCTTGCCTATCAGGGCTATCGCGGTATCGAACAAGCACTGGTGGCCGCTTCCGGCGACTCAGCGCACCAACTGAGCCGCACCATCAACGAACGCGCCCAGCGCCTGATCGACCCGGCACTCAGCTCGATCCGGCTGATGGCCTATGACCCCATCTCCCAGGCCAAAGACCTGCCCGAACGGCTGGAACGCTTGCCCTTGCTGGTCGCCAGCCTGAACGCCAACAAGATGCTCAGCGCGGTGTATGTCGGCTACCCGAACGGTGAATTCCTGCTGGTGCGGGTGTTGCGCGACGATTCGGTCAAGCAGCACCTGCAGGCACCACCCGGCTCGGCCTACCTTGTGCAGAGCATCAGCCTGGGCGAGAACGGCCAGTACCAGGGTGCATGGCGTTTCTATGATCCGCAGCTGGCGCTGCTCAAAAACGAGATAAAAGCCGATTACCGCTTTGATCCGCGCACACGGCCGTGGTTTTCCGGGAGCATGGATTCAACGACCACGGTGCTGACCAAACCCTATGTGTTCTTTACCACCCGTGAAATCGGCCTGACCTTGTCGCAGCGCAGTGTTGACGGCGCGGCGGTGCTGGGCATGGATGCTTCGGTCAATGACCTGGGCGGCGAGGTCGAAGACCTGCGCATGACCCCCGGCACCGAAATGGCCGTGGTCGACAGCGCGAGCAATGTGGTGGTTTATAACGATCTGCAGCGCGTGGTGGTGAAAGATGGCGAATCCCTTCGATTGTCACGTCTGAACGAACTGGGCGTGGAAAGCCTCGACTGGTTGTACGCCAATCCGGATGACGGTACCGGGCCCAAGCGCTTCCGGGCCGGGGGACAGGACTGGTATGGCATGCAGGTGCCGTTGTCGACCTTTACCCAGCACGATGTGCGGGTGCTGATCGCGGTACCGGCCAGCGAACTGCTGATGGGGGCACGGCAGGTACTGCTGGAGCAAGCGCTATGGGCCGGCGCATTGATCGCGCTGTTGCTGCTGGTCGGCTGGTACCTGGCCCGGCGCATTGGCCAGCCGTTGCAGGCACTGACCCAGCAGGTGCGCGGGCTGGCCAGTTTCGATTTCGGCCGGCCGGTGGGGGTGGAATCACGAATTACCGAAGTGCGCGAGCTCAGTCAGGTACTGGGCAGCATGTCGCGCACCATCAACAACTTCCAGGCAATCACCCTTACGCTCAGCCGCGAAACGCACCTGGACAACCTGCTCAGCAGCGTCCTCACCCAGTTGGTGGATGCGACCGCCGTCAGTGGCGGCGCGGTGTATCTGTATGGCGATGACGCCGACACCCTGCGCCTCACGGCGCACTGTCGCGGCGACCAATACCCCGCTGAGTTGCACCTGGCGGTCGATAGCGCCAGCGACCTGGACACCGCCGTGGCCCAGGCCCTGAACAGTGACGCGCAACACCTGGCAGTTGCCTTGAACGACCGCAGCGGGCAACTGCTGGGCTTGCTGGTGTTGCAGCTGGGGCCCACCCAGCAACAGGCCGGCGGTGTTCAGCAACCGTTTCGCCGGTTTGTGCAGGAACTGTCCGGCGCGGCGGCGGTGGCCATCGAGACGCGCCAGTTGATCGAGTCGCAGCAACGCCTGCTGGACGCCATCATCAAACTGCTGGCCGATGCCACGGATGCCAAGAGCCCTTACACCGGGGGCCACTGCCAGCGGGTGCCGCAACTGGCCGAGATGCTCATCGACAAGGTCATTGCCGCGCAAAGCGGCCCTTTTGCCCACTACACCATGAGCGAAATGGAGCGCTACGAGTTCAGGATCGCAGCGTGGCTGCATGATTGCGGCAAGGTCACCAGCCCCGAACACGTGGTCGACAAGGCAACCAAGCTGGAGACCCTGTACAACCGCATCCACGAGGTGCGCACCCGTTTCGAAGTACTCTGGCGCGATGCCGAACTGGATTACTGGAAAGCGATTGCAGCCGGCGACGATCCGCAGGCGGCGCAAGAAGCGCTCCAGCGTCGGCAGGCAGTACTGCAGGAAGAGTTCGCGTTTATTGCCAATGCCAATATTGGTGGCGAGTTCATGCGCGACGAGGACGTCGAGCGCCTTCAGCAGATCGGCGCCCGGCGCTGGTTCCGGCATTTCGACAACCGCCTGGGCCTGTCCCGTGATGAAGCCGAACGCCTGGCGGCGGTGCCGCCGACGACTTTGCCGGCAGAGGAACGATTACTCGCCGACCGGGCCGATCACCTGGTGCCCTGGGGCGAACGCAAGCCACCGGTCGACAAGCACGACCCACGTAACCTGTGGGGCTTCGACATGCGCCTGCCGGCGCAGGCCTACAACTTCGGCGAGCTGTACAACCTCGGCATTCGGCGCGGCACCCTGACCGACGAAGAGCGCTTCAAGATCAACGAGCACATCGTGCAGACCATCATCATGCTCAACACCTTGCCGCTGCCGCGCAACCTCAGGCGGGTGCCGGACATCGCCGGCAACCATCACGAAAAAATGGACGGCACCGGTTACCCGCGCCGCTTGCGTAAAGACGACATGAGCATTGCCGAACGGGTGATCGCGATTGCCGACATCTTCGAAGCACTGAGCGCCGCGGACCGGCCTTACAAACCCGCCAAGACCCTGTCCGAGTCCTTGAAGATCCTCAGTGCCATGGCCCGCGACCAGCACATTGATGCCGAACTGTTTCGGGTGTTTCTCGTCAGCGGCGTGTACCGAGAGTACGGCGAGCAGTTTCTGCGCCGCGAACAGCTGGATGAGATCGACATCCAGTCTTACCTGGCGGCATTGGATGAGGTGGCGGGGCTGTCACGCAATGTCAGTTGAGACAGCCAAGGTATCCAGGTCCCTACAGCAGGGTCAGCAGTCCACCCACAACCATCAGTTGCAAGGTCAGCGCAGCGGCCAGAATCAGCGGTTTGAGCCCCGCCTGACGCAGGTCGACCAGGCGTGTGCTGAACCCCAGTGCGGCCATCGCCGCCGCCAGCAACAGGTCGTCGAGGCTGACCAGTACCTGATGCAGGCGCTGATCCAGTGGCAGCCACGAATTGATCAGCATGCAGGCGATAAAGCCCAGTACAAACACCGGTACCGTGACCGACGTTGCGCCGTGGCCATGCTCGGCTTTGCGGTTCAACCACAAGCCCAGCCCCAGCAGAAAGGGTGCCAGCAGCAGTACCCGGATCAGCTTGGCCACCACGGCCGCCTCGGCGGCTTGCGGGTCCATGGCCTGCCCGGCAGCCACCACCTGCGCCACTTCATGCAGGGTTGCACCGGTAAAGATGCCAAAGCCATGGCTGTCGCCGAACAGGCCGGGCATCACCGTAAACAGCCAGGGGTACAGCAGCATGCCCAAGGTGCCAAACAGCACCACACAGGCAATCGCAATCGCGACCTGGTCATTGCGGGCCTTGACCACCCCGGCGCTGGCCAGAATTGCCGCAGCACCACAGATGGCATGGCCGGCACCAATCAACACGGCGGTGCCGCGTTCCATGCCCAGCACCCGGGTACCGAGCCAGATGGCCAGGCTGATGGTCGAAAGAATCAGCAGCGCGTCGGTGACGAACGCTTGCACACCCAGCGCCTGCACCTGCTGCACGGTCAGCCTGAAGCCATACAGCGCTACACCCAGGCGCAGCACAGGCTGCTTGCACAACTGCACGCCCGCCGCGGCGGCACGATGGACGGTGGCCGGCACCAGGTTGCCGATGGCCAACCCCAGCAGCATGGCCAGGGTCAAGGTGCCCACGCCACTGCCCTGCAACAACGGTGACGTCGACAGCCACATGGCCAGGGCTGCCAGGGCCAGGCTGCCGGTGACGCCGGTAAGCAGGCCATAGGGAAGCTGAGTACGACTGAGAACAAGCATAACGACACCTCGTTTGTGGTGACGTTAGCTTGCAATCTCTTATAACCTATATGAAGCTATATATTCTTATTGGTCATATCAGGAAAGCTGATATGCAGTGCCGAATTACCCTCAAACAGCTGGCTACCTTCGTTGCAGTCGCCGACCTTGGCAGCGTCACCCGTGCCAGCAAAGACCTGAGTCTGAGCCAGGCGGCGGCGAGCATGTCGCTGCAGGATCTCGAGCATCAGCTCGGCACGCGGCTGTTCGATCGCCATGGCAAACGCCTGGTGCTCAACGAACACGGGCGGCGTTTCTATCCCCACGCCAAGGCCACCCTGGAAGGCGCCCAGGAGGCCGAAACACTGTTCCAGCAGCAACTCACCTGCCACCTGCGCATCGGTGCCAGCACCACCATCGGTGCCTACCTGCTGCCGGAGCTGCTCGCCAGCTTCCTTGCGGCCGAGCCGCAGAGCCGCCTGGAGCTCAAGGTCGAGAACACCGAGCGCATTGTCGAATCGCTGTGCAACTTCACCATCGATGTCGGCTTTGTCGAAGGCCCGGTGCAGCACCCGGACATCGATGTACGGCCGTGGCGCGAAGACGAGCTGGTGCTGATTGCCGCCCCCGGCCACCCGTTGGCCCAGCAGGCCCGGCCCGACGCCCAGGCGCTGGCCACCGCCCGCTGGATTACCCGCGAACAGGGCTCGGGCACGCGCAACATGCTTGAGCACCTGATCGGCCCGTGGCTGGGCAGCCCGCAGCACTTGCTGGAAGTGTCCAACGGCGAAGCGATCAAGCACTGCGTGATCGCCGGCGCCGGCATTGCCTGCGTGTCACGGGTGATGGTGCGTGGTGAATTGGCCCTGGGGCAGCTGTGCACCCTGCCCTGCCCCAGCGGTCCGCTCAAGCGCACCCTGTACCGGGTGATCCACAAGGACAAGCAGCCAACCCGTGGCCTGGCACGTTTTCTCGAGTTCTGTCAGAGCCCGGTGTGATCGGGTCGGAAAGTTTGCGCTGACGGGCAGCGGCGCCAAATCGCGATGCCGTAGGCGTTTTCTGTCAGACCGTTCTGAATCATACTTCCGCCGCCGTTGCTCTGTTGTGCCGGGCTCTTCAGGGGCCTAGGCTGCTGTCGTCGTTGGAACATCCAGCGACCAGATTTAGCAGTCTGGGTATGACAGAGATCTACGGACACCGCTGTTATGGCGGTTGTGCGTGGGGCACCTTCGGGTGCGCCGGTTCTCTGTCACCGGTCTGCTAACCCACGCACAGCTGCCACCTTCGTTTAGCAGCGAGGGATGGTGGATTCACCGACAGAGGTTGACCATGAAGAAGCTTGTTCCCGATCCACCGAGTCTCGATCTTTCCAGCGCCACCACCGCCAGCACCCCGTTCGGCACCAACCACATGTTCACGGTCCGCGCCGGTATCTGCGCCGAAGAAGCCTTGCTCCACGCCTGCCAGCTGCTTCGCTATGCAGAGGCCACGGTGAGCGATGCCGTCGATCACCTCACCCTCAACGATCGTTCACTTGTCTCCAGCGCCGGTCAGCACATCGAGACCGCGCGTGCGCTGATCGACGCTGTGCTCGATGGTGTTGGCGTGAAGCGGATCTTCATCCCTCACTAGTCCACCGCACGGGCTGCAAACACCTTCGCCTGTGGGACCGCGGTGTACTTGCCATACAGCGTCATCACTCCTCTCAGACAAACACTCCCATAACAAAAAAACCGCTGCATCAGCAGCGGTTGGGTAAAACGAACCCTCAAAGTGCGTCGATACGCCGATTCACTTACCGTAGCGGCGCAATGCCGCCGGGCTGTAGTCCTCTTTCTTCGCCAACGCGTTGAAGACCATTTTCTGCGGGTATTCATTGGTCATGAAGTTGGTGGTGTAACGCGCCGAAATCAGGTCGTAGGTAGCGTCCATTGCCGGGAACGGTACTTCGACATCGGCCAGCTGCATCGGGTAGTTCTCGTACATGCGCCACAACTCACCACGGCTGTCGTACATCTCGGCACTGGCGATCTGCCAGGTGTCTTCGTCGATGTAGAAGCGGCGCTTGCCGTAGACATGGCGATTACCCGGCTTGAGGGTCGCTTCCACCACCCAGACCCGGTGCTTTTCGTAGCGCACCAGCTGCGGGTCGATGCTGTTGGGCTTGAGGATGTCGGCGTACTTGAGCGCTTTGCTGGCCAGTTTGTAGCTGTTGTAGGGGATGAGCCGCTCCTGCTTGCCGAGCAGTTTCCAGTCATAGCGATCCGGTGCGCCGTTGTAGCCGCCGACACCGTCGCTGGTCAGCTGGCCATAGCTGTAGCGCGCGCTGGTGTCATAGGCCACGGTCGGTGCCCGGCGGACACGGCGCTGGCCGGGAATGTACTGCCAGGCACTGCGCGGTTCTTCAACCTGGTTGAGCGGTTCATGCACCATGGTGATTTCGCCCGCCACCCGCGACGGGCTGAGGGCGCGGATCACGCTGAAGTACAGGGCGTTGTCCTGCGCTGCGAGGTCGCTGATCGCCGATCGCCAGTGCACCGACTGCTGGTAGGTGACCAGGGTCGAGCTGCCGTTGCTTTCCACGGTCGCCGAGGCCATTTCACGCTGCACCGAGTGGCCGACATAGCGCGCCAGGTGGTTCCACATCACTTCCAGCGGCTCGGTCGGCAGCGGGAACGGAATGCCATCCTTGTAGCCGATCAGGCCATAGCCCGACGCTGCCAGGTTGACCGCGGCGACGTTGTCTTTGCTCGCGGCAATCACCGCGGCCGGCATGTGCGCAGTGCGCTCGCTGGGGTAGACGCTCAGCTGGTAACTCGGAAAACGTTTGAGCATGGCCTGCTGGCCCGGGGTCAGCAGGGTCTGGTACTGCCCGGCGTTGGCGGCAGTGATCACCATCAACGGCTTTTGTGCGGCAAACGGGTCGCGGTAGTCACCGTTGTCCGCGGCTGTCAGGCTGCCGGGCTTGAGGCCGCCAGACCAGGCCGGGATGCTGCCGTCGGCATTGCCGGCACGCTCGCCGCCCATGGGGTTCAGGCGGGTGTCGAGCTGGCTGGCATCGGTGTCTTTGGCGTAAACCGGGGCATGCAGGCAGGCCGCAAGCAGGGCAACAACCACGGGCAGTTTTTTCATTGTAATCGTCATCAGAAGCTCACCTTGAGGTTGACCGAAGCGAAGTCGCGGTCGTCGAGGGTGGTGAAATCGTTCGAGCCGAAGAAATCGTTGTAGGCAAACTCCAACGAGTAGTCGTTGCGGTACTCGAACAGCAGCGAAAGGCCGACAGCCTTTTGTCCTTCCTGGAAGTTGGGGCCATAGCCGTCTACGTCGTGGCGATAGTTGATGCTCGGGGTGACCACGGTGGACGGCAGCAAGCCTTCGTAACTGAGCGCGCCGCGCAGGCGATACCCCCACGACCAGTCGGTGAAGAAACCGCGATTGGCATTGCAGTTGTCGCTGTTGAGGTTGGCGATCTGCCCGGCACTCAAGTTGGCGGTGCCAGGGCTGACACAGAAGCTCGCCGGGTTGGCAGGGTTATAGGGGCCGGTGCTCAACTCACTGCGGCCATAGGCGCCGCCACGGCCAAAGCGCACATCGCCAAGGTCGCCGATGTGGTTCACAGCCGCTTCCGCCGCCCAGGCCAGGCGGTTGGCGCCGAGCACGTTGGCGATGGTGTCGGTGGCGCCCACGGAGAACTGGCTGACCGGTTTACGCGCATAGCCTTCAATCGGTGCGCCCAGCTCCGGTGTCACACCGGGCGCAGTAAAGGGCGTGTTGGGGCTGCGCAGCAGGAACTGCACGGTGTCGTTGCCGTTGAAACCCAGCGGCTGGTTAGGGCGAAAACTCAACTCACCAAACACCGCCGTGCCGCCGACCACACCGCTGAGGCTGACACCGAACAGGCGAATGTCCTCGGGGTAGATCGAGTTGTAGCGGGCTGTATTGAAGTTGTTCAAGCCGCGTGCGGTGACCGCCGTTCCGTTGAACGACGCAGTTCGGCTGTGGTAGTTGGCGTAGTACAGGCCCAACTCGGCATCGTTCAGGCTCTCCAGTACCTTGCGCAAGGCCAGGCCGTACTGCCCGCCATCGTGCGGGTAGTCGCTCTGCCCTCGCGGGATGAAGGTGCCGCTTGCCAAGGCATTGGCCGTGGTACGGTCGCCGCTGACCGCCGCGATGATCGGGCCGCAGCCTTCCGGGGCAAAATCGGCAGCCTGGAAGAACGTGCCGCAACCGTCGAGCACCGAAGGACGAAAGTTGTACTGGTAAAAACCTTCCAGGCTCAGGGTATCGCTGAGGCCGAGGTTGAACGAGAGCATCTCCACCGGCAACTGGCCTTCCTTGAGTTCGACCCCGGGGCGGTTGAAGGCCGAAACGTCCAGCGGGTTGATGGCATTGATGCCGTTCTGGAAGAACAGCGCCTCACCCCAGGTCAGCACCTGCTTGCCGAACTTGACGTTCAACGCCTTGCCAGCAAGGTCGAAGTCTTTCCAGACATAGGCATCCAGGGTTTCGAAGCCCTGGAACTTGGCCATGTCCGGGTAGTTGGCGTCATCGAAGTGCTTGAAGTCGCCGTCGCGGGTTTCCAGGGCATGGTCGTACCAGTACTTGAAACGGATGAAGGCGCCCTGGCTGCCGTCGTTGAGGTCGAAATCGGTCAGGCCCTTGAAGATCTGCGAGATCGGGTCGTGCTTTTTGAAGTTCAACCGGCCATCGTCGCCGTTGGTGTCGATGCCCTTGCCGTTCTTGCCAATACTGGCGGCGTCCGGGGCGTACAGCAGGCCAGGGTCGGCATTGCGCAGGGCCCAGCTCGAACCCAGGGTCAGGGTGGTGTTGGTGCTCAGCGCCCAGTCATCGTTGACCTGGAACGTCGTGGCCCGCGCCTCGGTGCCGGCGAACAGCGCCAGCGCCACACTGGCGGCCAGCAGGCAGCGCGGTTGTGGGGCAAGGCGCGACAGAGTGTTGTTCATGCAGATTTCACCTTTTATTGTTGTTTTAAGGTCAAGCGCTCCCCGTGCCGGTGGCTGGGCCACCGACATGCACTGGGGAACGGGGTTAGCGGGCGATCAGCCGCGGTGTTCGCGCAGCAACCTGGCCGGGATGCCCAGCAGCAGGATCAGTGAGCCCACGACCAGCAGGCAGGCGATCACGTCGAAGGCGATGTACAGGCTGCCGGTACTCGACTTGATGCTCCCCACCAGCACCGGGCTGACCATTGCCGCGATGCCGCCGAGGCTGCTGATCAGGGCAATGCCTGCTGCTGCGCCGGCGCTGGACAGGTAGGACGGCGGAATGGTCCAGAACAGCGGCACCGCCGACAGGCAGGCACCGGCGCCCAGGCTCATGAACAGCACCGAGAGCGCCAGGTTGCCCTGGAACACGCCCAGCAACACAAAGCACGCGGCACCCACCAGCATGGTCGACGCCAGGTGCCAGCGGCGTTCCAGATGGCGGTCGGAGCTGCGCCCGAGCAGGTACATGGCCACCAGCGCGACGATGTACGGCAGGCTGCTGATCAGACCGATATGACGGATGTCACTCAGGCCGAAGCCCTGGATCAGCGTGGGCATCCAGTACGCCACGGTGTTAGTGCCCGAGTAGATGCAGAAAAACACCATGCCGGCCATGAGGACGCGCGGATCGCGCAGCAACTGACGGAACGACGCGTGTTGCGCCCCGGCCTTGCCCTGTTCAGGCGCAAGTTGCGCCGCGACGATGGCCTTTTCCTGCTCGGTGAGCCACGTCACCTGCTGCGGTTTGTCGTCCAGCCAGAACCAGGCAAACAGGCCCAGCAACACCGCCGGAATACCTTCGAAGACAAACAGCGCCTGCCAGTCGCGCAGCCCGTACCAGCCGTGGAAGTGGGTCATGATCCAGCCGGCCAGGGGCCCGCTGACGATCCCGGCGAAGATCCCGGCCATGATGAAGATCGAGGTGATCCGTCCGCGCCGCGCCGCCGGGAACCAATAGGTGAGATAAAGGATCACCCCCGGAAAAAACCCGGCCTCGGCCACGCCGAGAAAGAAGCGCGCGGCATACAGCTGCTCCGGAGTGCCGACCAGGCTCGTGGCCATGGTCACCAGCCCCCACAGGATCATGATCCGGGTGATGGTGCGACGTGCGCCAACGCGCTGCATGTAGAGGTTGCTCGGCACCTCGAACAGCAGGTAGCCGACAAAGAACGCCGCCGCACCCAGACCATAGGCCGCATCGCTGAGCAACAGGTCTTCGCTCATGCGCAATTTGGCGAAGGAGATGTTGATGCGGTCGATCGAGTTGATCACATAGGCAAGAAACAGAAACGGCAGCAGACGCCAGACGATCTTGCGATAGGTCGCTTTCAACGCCCGCGCTTGCGGGTCGCCGGCAAGTGCCGGGGTGTGCTCGGCCACACTGGTCATGTCTCGTTACTCCTGCTTTGGCACGGCGTGCTCATTGTTATTGTCCAGGCTGCACGGCAAGGCTCACTGACCGAGGCTGCGCAACGCCTCGTCCAGCATCGGCACACCCAGCTCGCAGGCCTCGATGCCTTGCAGGCTGACGATTTTCAGCACTTGCATAATCTGCTCGCGGGTAGCGCCCAGTTGCAGCGCCGCCTCGATGTGCCGTCGGGTGCCGTGGCCGTACATGTGGGTCACGGTGGCATCACCGGCGATGCACAGAAACTCGATCCACAGCGGCGGCAAGATGCCGTCCTGCCAGAGGCCCAGGCCCATGCCGAGAAATTTTTCCAGGTACTGCGGGTCCCAGCGGTACAGGGTCTCCCACAGCGGGTTGAACATTCCCTTGGCGCGCACGTTGTCGCACACCGGGGTTGGCCCCGCGGCAACGGGCTGGTCTTCCCGGCCCGCCTCGGCCAGCGCTTCTTCGAGGATCGGCACCCCGAGTGCGCAGGCATGAATGCCGACCACGCTGGCAAGCTTGAACACTTCCAGAACCTCTGCCCGGCTCGCGCCCAGGCGCAAGGCGTTGCGCACATGGCGGCGCACACCGGGTGCGTACAGGTGCGTCGCGGTGACATCGATGTTCAGGCGAATCAGCGCCACCAGTTTCGGTTCGAGCACCTCGTTGGTATGGCCGTCTTCGACCAGGTCCATGTACTGTTCGGTCCACTGCGGCGCCCATTGCGCCAGGTTGTCCAGCGCGGCGTCAAACACACCGGCGGCGCGCAGGGCGTTGTATTTCGGGGTATCGCTCATCGTTATTGTTCTCGCAAAAAGTGGCCGGCTCAGATCACCGAACCGCCGTTGGGGCTGACCACCTGGCCGACCAGGTAATGCTCGCCGGAGAGGTACAGCACGGTGCTCGCGTATTCCTCGAGGGTGCCGAAGCGTCCCAGCGGACAGCCCTGCCACAGGCGGTTACGGGCCTGTTCGCCGACCTCGTCGAGGTAGGCACTGAATGCCGGCGTGGCGACACCGCCCGGGGCCATGGCGTTGACGAAGATGTTGGCGCCGGCCACCTCATAGGCCACCGATTTGGTAAAGGCGATCACCGCGCCTTTGGTCGCGCAGTAGTGCGGGCTGTGTACGCTTTTGGTCGACAGCCCGGCAATCGAGGCAATGTTGACGATGCGCCCTTCGCGTTGCGGCTCCATCAGCTTCAGTGCTTCACGGGTGCAATAGAACACCCCGTGAACGTTCACGCCCCAATAGCGATGCCACTCTTCGTCACTGATGGCGCTGGTAAAGCCCAGTGAACGGCGCGGCTCGGGGGTGGAGATGTAGCGATAGAAAGCATTGCGCCGCTCGGTGTCGACCGGGCGGTTGGGCGTCAACGCCGCGTTGTTGACCAGCACATGCAAGGTGCCGAATTTCGCCTTGATCTGCTCGAACATCGCACTCACTTCAGCGCTCGACGACACATCGCAGCGTAACGTCAGGCATTCGGCGCCGTGGGCAGTAACCGCTTCACAGGCCTCGGCCAGGGCCTTCTGCTCGACATCGCATATCACCAGCTTCGCACCGGCCTTGGCGAAAGCTTCGGCGCAGGCTCTACCGAGCCCTGGGCCCACGCCGGTGACCAACACCACTTTGTCTTTGAACTGAACCGTCATCACTCACCTCAAGGCTGGACAAAGAAGAAAACTGGCGGCGACGCCGCCAGTCACGCACCTGATCAGGCAAAGCCCGGCACGGTAAAACCGCGTTGCCCCGGCTTGCGATTGGGTGCCATGCCCAGCCGGGCAATGGTTTCGTCGGCACTGGCGTACTGCTCGCCGATCTTGTAGATCGCCCGCGCTTCTTTGCCGCTGGCAATTTCCCGGCCCAGTTCGCGCGACAGGCGCACGGTCTGCTCGATCTGTTGCACCGAGGTCATGCGCTCGCCTTTGCGGCCCCACAGGGTGTCTTCAATGCCCACCCGCACATGCAGGCCGAGGGCGATGGCCATGGCGTTCATCGGCAGTACTGCGCGCATGGCGCTTTCCATGGTCAGGATCGAACCCGGTGGCGTGCGCTTGACGAACTCGATCATGTCCGATGGATCAAGGCCCGCCGCACCGCCACCGATGGCGACGTAGTTTAGGATCAGCGGACCGGTATACAGGCCCTTGCGGATCAGGCGCTCGACGGTTTCCAGCTGGTGCACGTGGCCAAGCATGAAGTGCGGCTGGATACCGGCAGCCTGCAAGCGCTTGAGGTGCTCGATGAAGAACGACGGCCGCGCATCGGAGACCATCTCCTGGTAAGCGTTGAAGTAGCCCGGTTGCTCAAGGATCGTGCCCTTGACGTCGTCATCGGTCAGCAGCTCGCAGATGTTCATCTGGCTGGTGTTGATGGCGATGGTGACCTGGTCCGGCTTGGGGTCGAGCTCGGCGAGCATGTGCCGGGTGTCATAGTCCAGCCACTGTGCCGCTTCGCCTTCGCTTTCCGGCGCAAAAGAAATCGAGCCGCCGACCTGCAGCACCATTTCCGGCACCGCTTCGCGCAGCAAGCCGAGCATTTCGTTGAACTTGCTCAGGCGCTTGGAGCCCTTGCCGGTTTCTTCCCGGACATGAACATGCAGCACCGTGGCACCGGCGTTGTAGCAGTCGATGGCCTTCTGGATCTGGTCATCCATGCTCACCGGAATGTCGTCGGAGTCGGCCGGCGTCCATTGCGGACCGTAGGGCGCGACCTGGATGACCAGTTTTTCCTGGTTTTCCGGGAACAGACTGTCGTCAAGAAAATGCATGTACTTCTCCGTCCTGATTTATCGTTATTGAAGGAAGCGAGCGCGCTGTGCGGCTCTGGAGTACGGGAGAAGTTACGCGTCAGCCATGCCGGGCTTTTATCATCCTGACACTGCTTTTTATCATTTCGGCACTTTGCCCGATTGAGGAACCCGAGAGGTTCAAAGGCGTTTTGCAGTGCGCAACACCGGCTGCGCGGCAGCCTTGCGCCAGTCGCGCGGCGTGCAGGCGTACCAGCGTTTGAACGCACGCGTGAAGTTGCCCTGGGTCTCATAGCCAAGGCGGATGGCGACTTCGGCAACCGGCAGGCTGGGGTCACCGAGCAGTCTGGCGGCGAGGGTCTTGCGCGTCTGTTCAAGCAGCAATTCGAAGCTGGTCTGCTGCTCGCTCAGGTGGCGATAGAGGGTGAAGCGGTGCACGGCAAAAAACTCGGCGACCTTCTCGGCGCTGCATTCGCCATGCAGCAACAACCCTTCTATAACCTGAGTGACCTGGGCGGCAAGGTCTGAGCTTTCGCGGGCCTTGAGTTCACTCAGGTGAGTACGCAGAAAATCGTCGAGCTGGCGGTCATGGCCTTCGCGGCGCATGTCCAGCAACGACTGGGCAAACAGCACTTCATGCTGGGACTGGCCGAACCACACCGGGCAGCGGAAGAAGCGTTCGTACAACCCCGCCGATGCCGGCTTGCGATAGGCAATGCGCACCAGCGCCGGGCGCCAGCTGCGGCCGACGATCAGCTCCATGATGGTGACGATGGCGGCAAGGTAGGCGGTAAGCAACTGCTCGGCGCCGGGCACGTTGCCGTCGATAGACAAGCGCAAGCCCGCATAGCCCTGCTCCTGGGCCAGGTTCAGGTGCAGGCCGCGGTACCACAAGCCGCAATAGCGGATCAGCGACTCGGTGGCATCGCGCACTGTCGGTGCATTGAGCACCAGAAAGCGCAAGGGCCCGGCGTTCTGCAGGTTGGCCCGTTGCCCCAGCAGCAGGCCCAGGTGATCACAGCCGCTTAACTGCACGGCCTCTTCAAGAATCCGCCCATGGGTGAAGACCGGGAGGGGCAACATCGGTTGTTCGAACGCCTGCCGGTCGATGCCGAAACGCGCCAGCAGCGGCCACGGATCATGACCCTGCTCTTGCAGTACCACCGGCAACGAGGCGAGCGCACCCAGTGGAATGGATTTCTCCGCCACAGTGTTCGCTCGCTTCATGACGACCTCAGTAGACTGCAAACTCAGAACTGCTCGGGGTCGAAGGCGCTCAGTACCTGGGCCCCGGCCCGGACTCGCTGTAAGTGTATCGCTGTCTGCGGGAGAATTCGCTCGAAGAAAAACCTCGCGGTCAGCTGTTTCGCACGGTAGAAGCCGGTCGGGTCGGCATTGTCGCTCAGGTGCTTGTCGGCGATCAGCGCCATCTTCGCCCATTGCAGGCCGAAAGCGACCAGCGCGGTGAGGTGCAGGTAGTCGACGGCCGCGCCAGCACTGGTGAGCGGATCGTTGCGCTCGAGCAGAAAGCCCGTGGCGTGCTCCAGGTCGCGCAGGGCCTGTTGCAACGGCACGGTGCACGCCTCAAGTTTTGTACCCTGGGCCTTGCAGAAGTCCTCGACCAGGGTCATGAAGCGACCCAGCGCCCTGCCCTCGTTGAGCCTGAGCTTGCGCGCCACCAGGTCCATGGCCTGCACACCATTGGTGCCTTCATACAGCGGCGTGATACGGGCATCGCGCAAAAACTGCTCGATACCCCATTCACGAATGTAACCGTGGCCACCGAAACACTGCATGGCCAGGCTGATGCTTTCTACGCCTTGATCGGTGCAATAGGCCTTGATCATCGGCGTGAGCAAGCCCAACAGATCGTTGGCGGATTCGCGGACCTGGGGGTCCGCATGCTTGTGCGCCAGGTCCACCTGCAGCCCGGCCCAGTACGCCAGGGCCCGCCCGCCTTCGACAAAGGCGCGCTGGGTCAGGAGCATGCGCTGCACATCGGGATGGGCAACGATGGGGTCGGCGGCACGCTCCGGTGCAAGTGCACCACCCGGCGCGCGCCCTTGCAGGCGGTCGCGGGCATAGCTGGCGGCATTCTGGTAGGCCACCGAGGCCAGGCTCAGCCCCTGCACACCAACGGCCAGGCGGGCACTGTTCATCATCACGAACATCACCTTCAGGCCCTGGTGCGCCTCACCGAGCAGGTACCCGGTGGCGCCATCGTAGTTCATCACACAGGTGGGGTTGCCGTGGATGCCCATCTTCTCTTCCAGCGACCCGCACTGCACGTTGTTGCGCGTGCCCAGCGAACCGTCGGAGTTGACCAGGAACTTGGGGACGATGAACAGGCTGATGCCTTTGACCCCGGCGGGTGCATCCGGCAAGCGCGCCAGCACCAGGTGAATGATGTTTTCTGCCAGGTCATGCTCGCCGGCAGAGATGAAGATCTTCGTGCCACTGATCCGGTAACTGCCGTCCGCCTGCACCTGGGCCCGGCTGCGCAGCAGGCCCAGATCTGTGCCACAGTGCGGTTCGGTGAGGTTCATGGTGCCGGTCCAGCGCCCGGCAATCATCGGTGGTAAAAACAGTGCCTTCTGCTCGGCGCTGCCGCCATTGGCAATGGCATTGGCAGCGCCGTGGCTGAGCCCGGCAAACATCGAAAACGCCAGGTTGGCGCTGGTCATGATCTCGCGCACAGCGATGCCCAGTACATGGGGCAAGCCCTGGCCGCTATGCTCGGGCGACGCCGTAAGACCGGTCCAGCCGCCTTCGGCGTACAACCGGTAGGCGTCACGAAAGCCCGGCGCGGTGCTGACCTCGGCATTTTCCAGGCGACAGCCCAGGTGATCGCCGACCGCATTCAACGGCGCCAGCACGTCGCTGGCGACGCGGCCGGCTTCTTCCAGAATGGCCGCACGGACATCGGCAGGTGCATCGGCAAACCCTTGCAGGGCGGCGTAGTGATCCAGTTCCAGCAGTTCATCCAGCACAAACTGCATATCGCGCAGCGGCGCGGTGTAAGTTGCCATGGCGGTTGCCCTCTCAGATTCTCTCGATAACCACGGCCAGCCCCTGGCCGACCCCGATGCACAGGCTGACCACCGCATAGCGGCCGCCTCGGCGTTCCAGTTCACGCAGCGCGGTCAGCACCAGGCGGGCGCCGGAGGCACCGAGTGGATGGCCCAGGGCAATCGCGCCGCCATTGGCGTTGATGCGTGCATCGTCAGCGCGCAGGTCCAGCAGCTTCAGGCAGCCCAATACCTGAGCGGCAAAAGCCTCGTTGATTTCGATCAGGTCCATGTCATCGAGCGTCAGCCCCGCGCGCTCCAGCGCTTTGGGAATGGCATAGGCCGGGCCAATGCCCATCACCCGCGGCGCAACACCGGCGGCAGCACCGCTGAGGATCCGCCCACGGGGTTTGACCCCGGCACGCTCGCCCACCGTGCGATTGCCGATCAACAGCGCGGCGGCACCGTCGTTGATACCCGAAGCATTGCCAGCAGTGACCACACCACCGGCGGACAATGGATTCAGGCGCGCCAGCCCCGGGGCATCGGCTTCGGGCCGGGGGTGTTCGTCGCTGGCAACGGTGACGCTGCCCTTGCGCCCGGCCGGGACCTGTACCGGAACGATCTCTGCATCGAAAAAGCCGCTTGCCTGCGCCTGGGCATAACGCTGCTGCGAGGCCAGGGCAAAGGCATCGGCGGCTTCGCGGCTGATGCCGTAGTCGCGGGCAACGTTGTCGGCGGTTTCCGGCATGGTGTCGCTGCCATAGGCCGCGTTCACCTGCGGGTTCGGGAAGCGCGCGCCAATGGTGGTGTCGAACAGCCTGGCCTCACGACTGTAGGCGGACTCCGACTTGCCCAGCACGAACGGCGCCCGGCTCATGCTTTCAACGCCACCGGCCAGGTACAGCTCGCCCTCGCCACAGCTGACCGCGCGAGCGGCATCGAGCACCGCCGCCAGACCACTGGCGCACAGGCGGTTGACCGTCTGCCCGGCGACAGTGACCGGCAGGCCGGCAGCCAACAAGGCATTGCGGGCGATATTGCGGCTGTCTTCCCCGGCCTGGTTGGTGCAACCGAGGATCACGTCCTCGATCTGCTCCGCCGCAAACGGCGAGCGGGCAACCAGCGCCTGGATCACCTGCGCGGCGAGATCGTCCGGGCGCAACGGGGCAAGGCCACCGGCGTGGCGGCCAAAGGCACTGCGCACACCGTCATAGATATAAGCATCAAGCATGATCAATCCTCAGAATTCGGCATCAGGTGTCGGCGGTGAGCAGCGACAGGCGCAGGCCTGCACGGCGCATCAGCCAGGGGCTTGGGCGATAACGGGGATCGCGGTAGTAGCTGTACAACTGGTCGAGTACCTCAAGCACCGTTTCGGCGCCCAGCGCATCGCCCCAGCTCAACGGCCCTTGGGGGTAGCCGAGGCCGAGGCGGATGGCGTTGTCGATATCGGCCGGGCTGGCCACCCGTTGCTGGGCCATGTCACAAGCGATGTTGATGATCTGCGCCAGCACCCGCTGCGAAACAAAACCGGCGCTGTCGCCAATCACACTGACGGCAACGCCATCAGCGGCCAGCAGCGCCCGGGCGGCCTCGCGCCATTCGCGGGTGGTCGCCACCGTGGTCATCAACACCCGGCGCCGCTCCAGCGGCAGCAAGGTATCCAGTGCCAGGGTGCGGCACGGGTCGAGCTGTTCAGCCTGAGCGCTGAGGCTGGCGTCGACGCCTAATGGCAGGACGATGCACAAGGCATCGGGGCCGGGCCTTTCACCCGCATCAACGGTGACGCCCAGCGTTGCCAGCAGGCTGATCACGCGCGCGCGCGCCGCAGGCCGTGCATGGCTCACCCACACCGGAATCGTCGGCACGGGCCCCGGCGGAATTTCGGCGGGCACCTGCTGCAGGCCATCGACGTAGCGATAGAAGCCCTCGCCGCTTTTGCGCCCGAGCAACCCGGCATCCAGGCGCTGACGAGTGATGACCGTGGGCCGGTAGCGCGGCTCCTGAAAATACTGCTGGTAGATCGACTCGGTCACCGGGTGGGACACATCCAGCCCGGTCAGGTCGAACAGTTCGCACGGGCCCATGCGAAAGCCGGCCTGCTCGTGCAGGATGCGGTCAAGCTCGACCGGTGCGGTCACCGCTTCGCTGAGTACGCGCATCGCTTCGGTGCCATAGCCACGGCCGCCGTGGTTGACGATAAAACCCGGCGTGTCCTGAGCGCGCACCGCCAGATGGCCGAAGCGTGTGCCCAAAGCCTGCAGGGTTGGCCCGACCCAGGGCGCGCTCTGCAGGCCGTCGATAACCTCGACGATCTTCATCAATGGCACCGGGTTGAAGAAGTGAAAGCCGCCAACCCGTTCCGGCAACCGGCACTGCGCGGCAATCGCCGTCACCGACAGCGACGAGGTGTTGGTCGCCAGCAGGCACTCATCGCTGACCAAGGTTTCCAGCTCGCTGAACAAGGCGCGCTTGGCCGCCAGGTCCTCGACGATGGCCTCGACCACCACCTGACAATCGGCCAGTTCCCGGATGTCGTCGACCGGCAGCAAGCGCTGCGCGGCGGCCAACACCTGGTCGGCGTTCAACCTGCCTTTGCCGGCGAGCTTCTCCAGGGTGTGCTGGACCGATTGACGCGCAGCCTGCGCCGCGCCCTCGCGGCGGTCGAACAGGTACACCGTGACCCCGGCCAGTGCGGCAACCTGGGCAATGCCGGCGCCCATCACGCCCGCGCCAACCACCGCCATGCAACTGATATCCCGTGGCTGCATGCTTCAGCTCCCTGAATAGACCGGTTTGCGTTTGTCGAGAAAGGCGTGCATGCCCTCTTTCTGGTCGGCCGAATCGAATAGCAACTGGAACGCCTTGCGCTCAAGCATCAACGCGGTGTCCAGCGAGGTGTCCTGACCGGCCAGCAGCACTTCCTTGATCTGCATGACGGCCAAGGGCGGCATGGCGGCAATCAGGGTGGCCAGTTCCAGTGCCCGCGCCTGCACCTGTTCGTCGTCCACCACCTCACTGGCCAAGCCCATGGCCAGTGCCTCGTCGGCGCTTACCGACAGCCCGGTCAGCAGCATGCGCATGGCCTGGAACTTGCCGACTGCACGGGTCAGGCGCTGGGTGCCGCCAGCGCCGGGCATGACCCCGACACGCACTTCCGGCTGGGCAAAGCTGGCGCCGCGCCCGGCAATGATCAGGTCAGCATGCATGGCCAGCTCGCAACCACCGCCAAGCGCAAAGCCGTTGACGGCGGCAATCACCGGTTTCGGGCACTGGGCAATTGCCGCCCACAGGCGCTGGGTCTGACGCAACAGCATGTCGATGGCGCCGCGTTCGACCATGTCGCGGATATCCGCGCCAGCGGCAAACACCGTGTCGCCACCGGTGAGGACGATGCAGCGCACCGCAGGGTCGCTGCCCAGCTGCTGGAAATGCCCGGCCAGCTGTTCACGCACGGCCTGGTTCAGGGCATTGCGCGCCTCGGGGCGGTTCAGGCGCACCAGCGCCACGCCGGGCAACGGGTGCTCGACAAGGGTTTCAGTCATGGTTTTGTCCTTATTATGTTTCGCTGTGCGGAACGTCATTCCGCATTACAATCCAGACTACGCAAATTTATTGAGCGTTGTAAATCGCTGAAATCGCTACCAGGTTGGACGCCACCCACGAAACCACCTGTTTTGCGGGTTGTAAGCCCGTTCAGCGACAAAGCCTGCTGGATTAACGAATTTCGCTGTGCGGAACTTGATTTTGATTTCTTGACTCACCGATTTTTCCTGTGCCAGCATCCGGCCGGCGATCGGTGCCCCCTACCCGATCCACGAGGAATTCCCATGGACAAGCGCAAACGCATTGACACCGAAATCGACCTACAGGCCCTGGAGCCGGATCGCCAGTTCGTCACCGCCCTGGCGCGTGGCCTGGAACTGCTGCGTTGCTTCCGCCCCGGCGAGCGGCACCTGGGCAACCAGGAACTGGCGGCCCGCAGCGGCCTGCCCAAGGCCACGGTGTCGCGCCTGACCTACACCCTGACCCGTCTCGGTTACCTGCAGTACCTGGAGAACCTGGGCAAATACGCGATCGATACCGGCGTGCTGGCCCTGGGTTATGCCCACCTGAGCGGCCTCGACGTACGCCGCCAGGCGCGGCCGTTGATGCAGGAACTGGCCGACCTGACGCAAAGCTCGGTGTCGATGGGCGCCCGTGACCGCCTGAGCATGGTCTATGTGGAAAATTGCCAGGGCCCCGGCCCCTTGACCTTGCGCCTGGACATCGGCTCGCGCATTCCCATGGCCAGCACCGCCATGGGCCGCGCCTACCTCGCCGCGCTGCCGGACGCCGAACGTGACCTGCTGCTTGACCAGCTGCGCAGCCGCCACGGCGATGACTGGCCGGCGCTGCGCACGCAACTGGACAAAGCCTTTCGCCAATACCAGGACCACGGCTACTGCCTGGCGGTCGGCGAATGGCAGAAAGATATCAACGCCGTCGGCGTGCCGCTGATCCATCCCGACGGTTCCGGTGTCGTCGCCTTCAGCTGTGGGGGGCCGGCCTTCGTGCTGCGCCAGCACATGCTTGAAGACGACCTGGGACCGCGTCTCGCGCACCTGGTGCGCACTGTCGAAGCCACTCTGGGCCGACAATAACTCCAAGAGGTCTTGCATGATCAACGATCAGGAAACACTCACCCTGCTGCTCGACAGCCTGTCGCGTTTTGTTCGCGAACGCCTGGTGCCTGCCGAGCATGAAGTGGCGGAAAACGACCGGATTCCAGCGTCCATCATCGAGGAAATGCGCGCACTGGGCCTGTTCGGCCTGTGCATTCCCCAGGACTACGACGGCCTCGGCCTGAGCATGGAAGAAGAGGTCCTGGTGGCATTTGAACTGGGCAAGACCTCGCCGGCGTTCCGCTCCCTGATCGGCACCAACAACGGCATCGGTTCCCAAGGGCTGATCATCGACGGCACTGAAGCACAAAAGCGTAATTACTTGCCGCGCATGGCCTCAGGCGAACTGATCGGTGCATTCGCCCTGACCGAACCGGGGGCGGGTTCCGACGCAGCATCACTGCGTACCAGTGCTGTGCTCGACGGCGACAGCTATGTGCTCAACGGCACCAAACGCTTCATCACCAACGCCCCGCACGCCGGCATTTTCACGGTAATGGCCCGCACCAACCTGCACATCAAGGGCGCCGGCGGCATCTCGGCATTCATCGTTGAGGCCGGCACCCCCGGGTTGTCGCTGGGCAAGGTCGACCAGAAGATGGGCCAGAAAGGCGCCCATACCTGTGACGTGATCTTTGAAAACTGCCGCATTCCGGCTGCCAACCTGATTGGCGGCGTTGAAGGTGTCGGCTTCAAGACCGCCATGAAAGTGCTCGACAAAGGCCGCCTGCACATTGCCGCCATCTGTGTCGGCGCTGCCGAGCGCATGCTTGCCGACGCCCTGGCCTACGCCCTGGAGCGTCAGCAGTTCGGCCAGCCGCTGGCCGAGTTCCAGCTGATTCAGGCCATGCTTGCCGACAGCCAGGCCGAGATTTACGCCGCCCGCTGCATGGTCGTGGATGCCGCGCGCAAACGCGACCTCAAACAGGACGTTTCCATGGAAGCGTCGTGCTGCAAGATGTTCGCCTCGGAGATGTGCGGGCGGGTCGCGGACCGCGCCGTGCAGATCTTCGGCGGTGCCGGCTACGTGGCTGAATACGGTATTGAGCGCTTCTACCGCGATGTGCGCCTGTTCCGTATCTACGAAGGCACCACGCAGATCCAGCAACTGGTGATCGCGCGTAACCTGATCCGTCGTGCGGAGAACCGCTGATGCTTGAGCGCGATGCAATCCTGGCGCAACTGCCAGAACGCCTGCACCAGTTGCTGGACCGTCATGGTCGCGAGCACGCCGCAAGTCCGGCGTTGTACGAGGGCGACATTACACTGAGTTACGGTGAACTGCGCCTGGCCGTCGACTTGCTGCAGGCACAACTGCTGATGGACGGGGTTCGCGCTGGCGACCGGGTCATGCTGGTGGCAGAGAACTGCCGCCTGCTGGTTGCCGCCTTGCTGGCCCTGAGCCGCCTGGACGCCTGGGCGGTGGTGGTCAACGCGCGGTTGTCGGCCAGTGAACTGAACACTATCGAACAGCACTGCACGCCGCGCCGGGTGCTATTTGCCAGCGCCGCGTCCGGCAGTGCAGCACGGCATGCCCAACGCGTGGGTGCACAACCACGCGACGTCGCCCACCTGGGCGGCTTTCACATCGGCGCACTCAACAGCACCTGCCTGATCGAACCGGTCGAACAAGACAGCGCCGCCCAGGTTGCGGTGATGATCTACACCACCGGCACCACCGGCGAACCCAAGGGCGTGATGCTTACTCACCGCAACCTGCTGTACATCGCCTGCACGGCCAGCCGCCTGCGCCATCTGCGCCGGGATGACCGGGTCTATGCGGTACTGCCGATCTCCCATGTATTCGGCCTCACGGCCGTGTGCCTGGCGAGCCTGTTCAGCGGCGCGGCCCTACAGTTGCAAGGACGCTTCGATGCCGAAGAACTGGCGCGGGCGCTGGCCGAGGACGGCGTCACCCTCATGCAGGGAGTGCCGGCGATGTTTGCCCGGCTGCTGGAGTTTGCCGACCAGCAGGGGATCGAGCTGCGCGCACCGCGCTTACGGTTTTTGTATGCCGGGGGCTCACCCCTGGACATGAGCCTGAAGGAGACCGTCGAGCAACGCTTCGGCGTGCCGTTGCACAACGGCTACGGTCTGACCGAAAGCTCGCCTACCGTCAGCCAGACCCGCATCGATGCGCCGCGCCGCGACACCTCGGTGGGCCGACCGATTCCGGGGTTGGAGATCCTGCTGCTCGATAATGCACGGCACAGCGCTGTGGCGCGGGGTGAAGTCGGCGAGCTGTGGGTGCGTGGCCCGAACGTGATGAAAGGCTATTACCGCGCAGCCAGACAGACGGCACAGGTGCTGACCGCCGACGGCTGGTTGAACACCGGCGACCTCGCTCGCCAGGATGATGAGGGCGCGCTGTTCATCGTCGGGCGCAGCAAGGAGCTGATCATCCGTTCGGGCTTCAACGTCTACCCGCCGGAAGTCGAGGCCGTGCTCAATGCCTACCCCGGTGTCGTGCTGTCGGCAGTGGTCGGGCGCCCGGTAGCGGGCAATGAAGAGGTGGTGGCGTTTGTCCAGGTTGCCGATGCCGCGCGCTTTGATGTACAGGCGCTCACTGCACACCTGGCCGAGCATCTGTCGCCTTACAAGCGGCCCAGCCATGTGCGAGTGCTGTCCACCCTGCCCTGTGCAGCCAGCGGCAAAGTACTCAAGCACCAGCTCAAGGCCATGAGCCTGGACCTCTGACCTCTGTAGGAGCTGGCGCAGCCTGCGATCGAGCGCGCAGCGCTCGCAACATCAATTGCCGGGGCTGCGCTGCAGCCCATCGCCGGCGCTGCCTGCTCCCACAATGGTCTGAGGCAGGTCCTGATGTTCAAGGCAACTTCAACTCCTCCATGCTGATCTCACGCATGCGAAACTTCTGCACCTTGCCGGTTACCGTCATCGGAAACTGGTCGACGAAGCGCATGTACCGCGGCACTTTGAAATGCGCGATACGGGCCTTGGCCCAATCGCGCAACTGTTCCTCACTAGTCCCCTCACCCGGGTGCAGGCGAATCCAGGCGACGATCTCCTCGCCATAGCGCGCACACGGAACGCCGATGACCTGCACATCGGCCACCGCAGGATGGGTAAGAAAGAACTCTTCCAGTTCGCGCGGATACACATTCTCGCCACCGCGAATGATCATGTCCTTGCTGCGACCGACGATCCGCACGTAACCGTGCTCGTCCATGCACGCCAGATCGCCGGTGTGCATCCAGCCCTCTGCATCGATGCTTTCACTACTGGCTGCCGGGTTGTTCCAGTAGCCGAGCATCACACTGTAGCCACGGGTACACAGCTCGCCGATTTCACCGCGCGGCAGACAATTGCCGGCGGCATTGATGATCTTGCTCTGCAGGTGCGGCTGGGTACGGCCCACCGTGGTAACGCGCAGTTCAAGGTCGTCATCCGGCCCGGTCTGCAACGAAACCGGGCTGGTCTCGGTCATGCCGTAGGCAATCTGCACTTCGCTCATGTGCATTTCATCGATCACCCGGCGCATCACTTCGATCGGGCAGTTGGCGCCGGCCATGATGCCGGTGCGCAGGCTGGAAAGATCAAAGTTGTCACGCTGCGGATGATCCAGCTGGGCAATGAACATGGTCGGCACCCCATACAAGGCGGTGGCCTTTTCTTCAGCCACCGCACACAGGGTGGCCAGGGGATCGAAGGCGTCCCCCGGATAAATCAGGGTGGAACCGTGTGTCAGGCAGCCCAGGTTGGCCATGACCATGCCGAAGCAATGGTAAAGCGGCACGGGGACCACCAGGCGATCGTGCTCGGTCAGGCCCAGGCTTTCGCCCACCAGGTAGCCATTGTTGAGGATGTTGTGGTGGCTGAGGGTTGCGCCTTTGGGAAAGCCGGTGGTGCCGGAGGTGTACTGGATGTTGATCGGCTCGTTACAGCGCAGGCTGGCCTGGCGCGTTGCCAGCGCCGCCTGGCTGACCTCCCCGGCCCTTGCCTGCAGCGCCTGCCAGGCCAGAAAGCCTGGCGGTGGCGCAGCAGCCAGGCTTACCACCCCGCGCAGTTCTGGCAGGCGTTCGCACGCCAGCTCGCCCGGCCAGCCACTGGCCAGGCCAGGCGCCAGTTCCAGCAGCATGGCGTGGTAGTCGCTGGTTTTGAAGGCGTCGGCACAGATGACCCAACGGCAACCGGACTGGCTAAGCGCGTACTCCAGTTCGTTGCTGCGGTACGCCGGATTGATGTTGACCAGGATCACGCCAATCTTGGCGCTGGCGAACTGGGTGATGCACCACTGGGCGCAGTTGGGCGCCCAGATACCGAGGCGGTCACCGCGTTCGAGCCCCAGGGCCATCAACGCGCGCGCCTGGCGTTCGACTGCCTCGGCCAGGGTCTGCCAGGTGTAGCGCAGCCCCTGATGCCGGACCACCAACGCTTCGCGCTCGGCAAAGCGCGAAACGGTGAGGTCGAAGGCGTCGCCGATGCACTGGGTGAGCAGCGGCGTGTCGTGCCGCCCTTGGGTGTAGCTCAGCGTATTCATGGCGTTCTCTTGTTCTTGTTGTAACGGTATTCAACGCGTGCCTAGCGGATAAACACCTGGGTCGTACTGATCGACATGTCGCCACCTGGCAGCTTGATGTTCTTGACCTTCTCCAGGCTTTGCGGATCGAACACCGCAATGTCGTTGAAGGTGCCGGCCAGGTAGAGCTTGCTGCCCGACTTGTTGAAGGCCACGCAGTAGTAAGTGTGCTCAAGGTTGGCCGCCTTGATCAGTTTGCGCTCCTTGATGTCGTAGCGGGCCAGTCGGTTGAGCACGCCGTACATCTGGTTCGGGTCCTTGGGCGAGCGCAGGCCGGTGAAGTACAGCTCGGTCAGCGAGGCAAACTCCTGATTGCTGGTTTTGCCGGTCTTGAGGTCGATGCTCAGGTAGCCGTACATTGGCTCGGCCGTGGCCGGGTCTTGTTTGTCGTCAGTAAAGCGCGACACGGTGTAGAGCATCGAGAAGTCATGCTGGGCGGTCTGGTGCGGCCAGAAGTACAGCACGTCCGGAGCGCTGAAGCCGGGGCGCTTCCAGTTGCGCAGCGGCAGTGCGACCTCGTACTTGCCGGTGTTCACATCCATCTTGTAGATGTCGGGCCCGGCGACGAACAGGCTGCCATCATCCGCTGCACGCATCAGGTACACCTGGCGCGGCATGGGGAAGCTGCGCACCGGTTTTGCAGCCAGGCCGTCGGCGGCGCGAAACACTTCCAGGCGCGGTGGTTTGACCACATAGTGATCGTTCAGCTGCTGGGTCGGGTTGACCGTGGCGTACACCTCTTTGCCGTCCGGGCTGATGGCGAACGAGAACATCGAGCGTGCCAGCTCGCCCGGGACGTTCGACAGGTTGGCGTGGAACACCGACTTGCAGGTGTCCAGGTCAATCCCGTACAGGTCGCCGAAATGGTTGTTGAGTACATACGCGGTGCGGTTGTCCGGCGCCATCATGGCAGTGCCGGGGCCAAACGCATCGGGCAGCTTGCAGCTCTTGTAGACCTCGTCATCGGCCAGGTCGATGACGTGCAGGTTGTTCGGGTAGTTGGTGACGATCATGTACTCATGACCAGCCTTGAGTGCGGTCTCACTGCTGTTGGCGGCCCAGGCGCCCAGGCTGCTGGCACTGGTGGCGACGGTCAGCGCCAGTGTTGCGAAAACTCCAGCTTTCATGCGGTTTCCCCTTCTTGTTCTTGTCGGCCGGTCACTTGTCTTTTGGAAACACGGTGCCGAGGTTGCGCCAGTCTTCCTGGGAGTTGGTGGCCTGGGCGTTCCAGTCCTGGTAGGTGCTCATCATGTCCGGCACCTGCGCCGGCCACCAGCAAGGGTCCGAGCAGCCATAAAGGTCAGCTTCCATCGGCTGGCAGAGCGAGCTGACGCCCCCGAAGGCATCCACTTCCCAGCCCGGGTCGGTGGTGGCGGTGCAACCGGCAACGGCGCTCATGGCGACCACTTCTTCGACACGGTCCTGGGCCACGGCCTGCTCGAGGATCTGGGCTTTGTTGTTCAGCGGCTTGAGGTGTTTCATATCAATGCGCCTTCCGCGGAGTGATGTACTGGCTGATGAAGGCCGGATTGGCGGCCATGATGCGGCTGTAGACTTCGATGCCGAAGTCGACCCAGTCGCGCATCAACTCACAGTAGTGATAGGTCGGGTGGGTCGGGTCGCCGTAGCGGGCATAGCTCTCGTGGTAGCAACCACCCGAGCACAGGTTACGGATGCGACAGCTGTCACAGCCGGTACCGCTGCGGTCCAGGCGCTGGGACAGGAAGTCGTTCAGCTCCACCTGTTTCACGCCGCTGTGGACGTTGCCGAAAGTCGGCAGGCTGGAGCCCGTAAAGCGATGGCACAGGTTCAGCTCACCCTTGTGATCGACCGCCAGCATCTTCAAGCCGGCACCGCACGGCAGGGCCTTTTTGTGCCCCTCGTGAATGTCGGTGATCAATTGGTGCAGGTTGGAAAAGCCGATGTTGCGGTGTTCCAGTGCCGCTTCCAGGTAGCGTCGGCCCAAGGCCTTCATGTTGGCGAAGACCTCCACCAGCTCTTCGGCACTGAGGTTGAAGTCGGCCATATCCCCCGAAGTGACCGGGGCAAAGCCTACCTCGGCGAATCCCAGTTCGTTGAACAGGTGGTTCCAGATGGTTTCGACATCGGTGATGCCGCGGGTCAGAGTCACCCGTGCGCCAACAGGGCGACTGTTGTAGCGCGACAGAAGCATTTCGGCCTTGCGCCGCACCACGTCATAGGTGCCCTGCCCGCCAACCGTGATGCGGTTGCGGTCATGCACAGTCTTGGGCCCGTCGATGCTCACCGACAAGCCGAAGCGATGGGCATTGAGCCAGTCGACGATCTCCTCGGTCAGCAAGGTGGCGTTGGTGGTCATGACAAACTCGACCTGCTTGCCCGCCTCGGCAAAGCGCCGCTCGCAGTACGCCACCATGTGTTCGATCAACGGCCGGTTGGACAGCGGCTCGCCGCCGAAGAACACCACGGTGTAGCGGGTTTCTTCCGGTGACTCCTTGAGCAGCATTTCCACCGACGACTCGGCGGTGGCGGTGCTCATCTTCTTGCCGGCCGACGGCTTGTCGAGGTCTTCCTTGTAGCAGTAGCTGCAGCTCAGGTTGCAGCCGGTATTGACGTTGAGTACCACGGTGTTGAGGGCCGTGCGCTCGACCCGCTTGACGCCGATTTCCGGGGTCAGCGGCGAACCGTCACTGACCACTTCCAGGGCCATCAGTTCGTGAAGGGTGTCGATGACGTCCTGGCCGGCAAAGCGCGACGCAAGACGCTGCAGCAACTCGTCCGACGAGCAGCCCTGCTCACGCAAGGTGTCGATGATCCCGCCGGTCACCGCGTCTGTGGCAAACAGCGAACTGCTGGGGATATGGAACAGCATGCGGTCGGCATCCACCTGCACTTCATGCAGGTTACGCTCGACCAGATTCAATTGTGCGCCCATGGCGACCTCCCGAAGTGCATCCGAACAACGTTGGCAACCGGGCGCCGCAGCGCCCGCTCGGTTCATGGCCGCTTATGGCAGCGGTGGGTTGTTCCAGCGCTGGACGGTAACGATCAGGTGGCCTTCGCCCTGTTGCCCGCCGTCTTCCAGCTTGGCGATCACTTTCAGATTGCCCGCGTTGTTGGTCATCATCCGGCGTTCGGGGTTGGGGCCTGCGCCACCGGGTACGAAGATGCCGTTGTCCTGCATCTGTCCGGCGAACTTGACGTCTTCGTCTTCTTCGGCGCGCTCGTTGTAGGGTTCTACCGACCACTGGGCCGGCAGATAACCGATACGCAGCGGTTCGCCCTTGGCGTCTTTGCCCCAGGCTTCGGCTTCAAAGCGGCCCTGCACTTTCGGTGTGCTGCCGCCGTTCTCGCCAATACGGGCGATGGAGAAGGCCGGCACCACTTTGACTTCCTCAACTTTGTCGTAGACCGTCAGGTTCACACCTTTCAACGCACCCTGGCTGATCTCGCGCACACCCGGCGCGGCATCGACGGCGGCACGCGCCTTGACCCGCACCTCGTTGGCGCTCGACGCCAGCACATGGGTAACCTCGATGCCAGCACCGAGATCCGGCTTACCCGACAGGCCGCTGCCGACCAGGGTCAGTTCAGTTTCGCTGCCGGCCTTGATGAAGGATGGCTGCACCGCCAGCAGACGGGCCTTGCCCTCCTTCGCCGCGGTGAAATCCAGGCCACGTTCGTCATGGTCGGCCTCGTACATGCGCCCTTTCATCTCACCGTCGAGTGCGGCAAACACTTGGCGCATCGTGGTATCGCCGACCTTGACGTTGCCCCGCCATTCATAGCCGTTGTAGAGAATCGCCGAGCCGCTGCCCTGGAACGGCGTGCCGTCGGCATAGCTGCCCTTGATGTCGACCTTGAAACCGTCGCCCTCGGCGCTGCCTACCGTCATTACGCCGCGCACATCGCCTTTGGTCAGCATGTGGCCGCTGAAGCTCCACTGCCCTGCCAGCACCTCGGCTTTTGGCCGCGCTTTCTGCCAGTCAGCCCAGGCCGGGGTCTCCAGCGCAAAACGCTTGGCCAGCTCCGGCACCATTTCGTTCAGGGCAATCGGCAGCCAGTCGCGGTCGCGCGACTGGGCCTGGTATTCCAGCGACGGCCATTGGCCGAGGTGGAAGTTGACCAGGTGCTCCCACTCTTTGGCCGGACGACGCTGCAGCGCAACCCGTGCCCCCGAGTGGCAGCGGCCGCAGGTTTCACTGAGCTTGGCATCGAAATGCTCGACCGTGTTGAGCCGGCGTTCCATGGCGTAGCGCACGCCTTCTGTTTCGCTCGGCGCCAGGCCTTGCCGGTCGGCCAGGTACTTGACCAGAGTGCGGCGATCATCGTCGCTGATCTTCAGGCCATGCATGGTCTGCATGCGGCCGATGCTCATCAGCCAGCCTTCCGGGGTTTTGCGCTGGTGGCTGATGCGGCTGTAGGTGTCGTTGCCTTCCGGCAGGTGACAGCCCATGCATTTGTTCTGCAGCACGCTGGGGCCTGTTTCAGCGGCCTGGGCCTGGGTGCACAGCAAGGAAGCGGCGGCGATCAATGCCAGGCTGCTGGTATGTCGCCGGAGTCGAGTCATTCTCAAGGTCAGACCTCCACGGTGTTGTTCTTATCGTTCTTGCACGCTGGGTGCCGTAGGTGCTTCTGCACAGGACCAATACAGGAACTGTGCCAATCTATGCAAAGTGTTTATTTTCAACAGCTTAAGCAACACTTGATGACCTAAGCATGGGGCCGACGTTCACACCCGGCGTCTAAATTTGCGACAGACCGTTGCACCTTGAGACAACGCCTTTGCTCCCTCTCAGCTTAGGCCAGCGACGCGTTGTGCCATTGCTGTCTCATGGCGTCTCAAAGTGCTACAACCGGGTCTCGGCAAGCGCGCTTCAAAATCAATAATTTATTGTTTTATATCAATTGGTTAAGAAATTTTTTCGACCTTGGCATGGTGGTTGCGAAAGTGCCCTGCACATCCAATGACAAGAGGCGTCGCCCCATGCTTTCGACACTGCCCATCCTCCCCCGTACCCAGGCTTTTCTCGAGCGCAAGCTGAAGATGCGCATCGGCGCCGAGTGGCAGGATGCGAAGAGCGGCAACACCATGAGCTTTCGCAACCCGGCCACCGGCGAGGTGCTGGGTGAAGTGCCCTGTGCCGACAGCGATGACGTTGACCGCGCCGTCAAGGCCGCCCGCGCTGCCTTTGATGATTCGGCCTGGAGCCGCATGCGCCCACGGGAGCGGCAGAACCTGTTGTGGCGCCTGGCTGACCTGATGGAACGCGACGCGCAGGAGCTGGCCGAGCTTGAGTGCCTGAACAACGGTAAAAGCGCCGCCGTGGCCAAGGTCATGGACGTGCAACTGGCCATCGACTTCCTGCGTTACATGGCCGGCTGGGCGACCAAGATTGAAGGCACGACGGTGGAGCCTTCGCTGCCCTTGATGCCCAATGAGCAGTTTCACGGCTTCATTCGCCGCGAGGCGATCGGCGTGGTCGGCGCAATCGTCGCCTGGAACTTCCCGCTGCTGCTGGCCTGCTGGAAACTCGGACCGGCCCTGGCCACCGGTTGCACCGTGGTGCTCAAGCCGGCGGACGAAACCCCGCTGACGGCACTGAAACTGGCCGAACTGGTGCAGGAAGCCGGTTACCCGGACGGCGTCTTCAACGTGATTACCGGTACTGGCCTGGTCGCTGGTGCCGCCCTCACCCGCCACCCGGGCGTGGACAAGCTGACCTTTACCGGCTCCACCGAAGTCGGCAAGCAGATCGGCAAGGCCGCGATGGAGAACATGACCCGCGTCACCCTCGAACTGGGCGGCAAGTCGCCGACCATCGTCATGCCCGACGCCAACTTGCAGGAGGCTGCTGCCGGCGCTGCCACGGCGATCTTCTTCAACCAGGGCCAGGTGTGCTGCGCCGGCTCGCGCCTGTATGTGCACCGCAAGCACTTTGACAACGTGGTGGCCGACATTGCCGGCATCGCCAACGGCATGACCCTGGGCAACGGCCTCGACCCGAAGGTGCAGATGGGCCCGTTGATCTCGGCCAAACAGCAGGACCGGGTGACCGGCTACATCAACCTTGGGCGCGAACTGGGCGCAACCATCGCCTGTGGCGGCGAAGGCTTCGGCCCGGGTTACTTCGTCAAACCCACAGTGATCGTCGACGTCGACCAGCGTCATCGCCTGGTGCAGGAAGAGATTTTCGGCCCGGTGCTGGTCGCCATGCCCTTTGACGACCTCGATGAGGTGGTGAGCCTGGCGAATGACAACCCGTACGGCCTTGGCGCCAGCATCTGGTCCAACGACCTGGCGGCGGTGCACCGCATGATCCCGCGGATCAAGTCCGGTTCGGTCTGGGTCAACTGCCACAGCGCCCTTGACCCGGCGCTGCCGTTCGGTGGCTACAAGCTGTCGGGCGTTGGCCGGGAAATGGGCGCGGCGGCCATTGAACACTACACCGAGCTCAAATCGGTGCTGATCAAGCTTTGACAGCAGCCCCTGACGGCACGCCGGCGCTCAAGCGCTGGCGTGCCAGCGATGGCATCAGCGACCCGCCCCCAACATGCCACGCTCGACAATAAAATCGATCACCCGCTGCAAACCCTGGCCGGTCTTGAGGTTGGTAAAGGTCCAGGGACGCTCGGGGCGCATGCGCTGGGTGTCTTTCTCCATTACCTCCAGCGACGCGCCCACATAAGGCGCCAGGTCGATCTTGTTGATCACCAGGAAATCCGACTTGGTGATCCCCGGTCCGCCTTTGCGCGGAATCTTCTCGCCTTCGGCGACGTCAATCACATACACCGTCAGGTCGGCCAGTTCCGGGCTGAAGGTGGCGCTGAGGTTATCGCCGCCACTCTCGACGAAGATCACTTCAAGGTTGCCGAACTTGCGCGCAAGGTCTTCCACCGCCGCCAGGTTCATCGAGGCATCTTCGCGGATGGCGGTGTGCGGGCAGCCGCCGGTTTCCACACCGACGATACGCTCCGGCGCCAGGGCTCCGGCTTCGGTGAGGATGCGTTGGTCTTCCTTGGTGTAGATGTCGTTGGTGACTACGGCGATTTCGTAGTGATCGCGCATGGCCTTGCACAGGGCTTCAAGCAGTGCGGTCTTGCCGGAGCCGACCGGGCCGCCGACACCGACACGCAGGGGTTGCTGGTAGCTTTGCAGTTGCATAGGGCTTTCCTCAGGATCGGAACAATCGGGTGTATTGGGTTTCGTGACGGGCCGAGGCGATCGCCAGCAGTGGCAAGCCACCGCCGAGTTCCTCGTCAGGTAAGGCCAGGGCGCTTTCCAGCACCCCGGGCAAGGCTTCGCTGAGGTCGCGTAAAAGGCTTTGGGCCGCCTGTTGGCCAAAGGGCACCAGCTTGACGCCGGCCATCACCGCCCCTTCGAGCCAGGCAAAGCCATGCCCCAGCGCCAGGTCGCGCAACGGGATATCCCACTGCACACCGAGCCAGGCCATGCCGCCCAGTTGGCTCATGGCGACAGCGTTGCGCCAGGCGGGGGCCTGACACCACTGCCAGCCATCCAGCAGACGCGCCAGGGCCATGCCGCGCTGGCGTTCTTCCAGGCGCAGTTCGGCGGTCTCGCGGTTGGCCAGCAGGAACGTGCTCCAGCGCGCAAACGCTTCGACGTCGTCATCACGACAGGCCTGGTACAGGCGCGCCAACAGCGGCCAGTCCAGGCACCCCAAGGTGTCGTGCAGCTGCTGCAACTGCCAGTCGCGAAAGCCGGCGGCGCCCTGCACCCATCCGGCTTCGACCGCCCACTCCAGCCCTTGCGAATAGGTGAAACCACCTACCGGCAGGTTGGGGCTGGCCAGTTGCAACAGCCGCAGCAGCTTCAGCTCAACGCTCATCAACCGGCCAGCACCAGCGCGGCACCGGCCAGCAGGCCGCCACCAAAGGCTTTCTGCAGGCCTTTATGCTGACGCAACAGGCAACCGCCGGCGAAGCCTGCCAATAGCAACACGCCGCTGACGGTGACAAAGCCGGCACTGAATACCCAGAACGCCCCGGGACTGGCTTCGACGCCATGCGCCCAGCCGTGAAACAGGGCAAACAGCGGCATGGCCAGGGCCAGCAGCACCTGACGACTCGGCAGCAACAATGCAGTCGCGGCCACCAGCAGCGAGCCGGTGATCATCTGTTCCATGCCGATCACGCCGCCGAACAGTTGCCCCATGAACGCGCCGCCGAACATCGCGCAGAGGGTCAGCAGCGGCAAGGCCAGGCTACGGCCGGTCAAGGCCGCGAGTACGCCGGTGCCGAGCAGCATCAACAAATGGTCAAGTCCGGTTAGCGGGTGCAGCAAGCCGTCCTGCAACGGGTTGGCATCGTGGCCCGGGTGCGCAAACGCCGGTACGGCCACCAGCAGCAAGGCCAGGGCGAGGGTCTTTTTCATGGTGAGTCTCCTTGTCAAAATCAGTGCTGGGCAACCCGCACGAACGGGTGGTCGCTGTGTGAGTGGCTGTGCGGAGCACTCTGGTAGGCGCCGGCTTCGGGCTCGAACGGTGCCTGCTCCACTGTCACCTGCAGCCCCAGGCCGCGGACCATTTCGTCCAGGACGTGGTCATGCTGGTAGCGGACAAATCCGTCGTCGATCTGCAGCGGTACATGGCGGTTACCCAGGTGATACGCCGCGCGCATCAGCAACAACGAATCGGCGCAGCGCACCGTGGACACCTCTTCGGCCGCCGCCAGTACGCGAATGACTTCGCTGCCCGTCTCGTCACCGAGCAGTTCGCCGCCGCGAATCAGCTGGCCGCGTTCAAGCATCAACCCTGCTTCACGCCCGTCATCGAGGGTGACGCGCACACGGCTCTTGATCCGTACGTCCAGCGTGAGGGTGACCGTAGCGCTGGGCTGGGCGGCGTCACTGAGCCGCCGCGTCAAAAGAATCATGTTCACTCCTTCAGAACAGAAAATAACGTTGCGCCATCGGCAACACCGTCGCCGGCTCGCACACCAGCAACTCGCCGTCGGCACGCACCTCGTAGGTCTGCGAGTCCACTTCGATCCGTGGCAACAGGCTGTTATGGACCATGTCGCCCTTGCGCACCGTGCGGCAGCCGTGGGCCACGCCGATCAGGCTGCGCAAGCCCAGTTCATGGTGTACACCGCGCTCATGCGCCGACTGCGACAGAAAGGTCATGCGCGTGGCATTGCGTGCTGCACCCAAGGCACCGAACATCGGCCGGTAGTGCACCGGCTGCGGCGTCGGGATCGAACCATTGATGTCGCCCATAGGTGCCATGGCGATCATGCCGCCCTTGATCACCAGCGCAGGCTTGACCCCGAAGAATGCCGGCGCCCATAGCACCAGGTCGGCCAGCTTGCCCGCTTCGACCGAGCCCACTTCATGCGCGATACCGTGGGTCAGCGCCGGGTTGATGGTGTATTTGGCGATGTAGCGTTTGACCCGGAAGTTGTCGCTGTAATGGCTGTCGGGCGCCAGCGGCCCGCGGCGGCGTTTCATCTGGTCGGCGACCTGCCAGGTGCGCAGCACCACTTCACCGACCCGGCCCATGGCCTGGGAGTCGGACGAGGTCATGGAAAAGGCGCCGAGGTCATGCAGGATGTCTTCAGCGGCAATGGTCTCGCGGCGAATGCGCGATTCGGCAAACGCCACGTCTTCGGCAATGCTCGGGTCCAGGTGGTGACAGACCATGAGCATGTCCAGGTGCTCATCAACGGTGTTGACGGTGTACGGCAAGGTCGGGTTGGTCGACGATGGCAGCACGTTGGCAAATGCCGCCGCGCGGATGATGTCCGGGGCGTGCCCACCGCCCGCGCCTTCGGTGTGAAAGGTGTGGATGGTGCGGTCACCAATCGCCGCCAGGGTATCTTCGACACAGCCGGACTCGTTCAACGTGTCGGTGTGAATGGCCACCTGCACATCCAGTTCTTCGGCCACCGTCAGGCAGCAATCAATCGCCGCAGGCGTTGAGCCCCAGTCTTCGTGCAGTTTCAGGCCGACCGCGCCAGCATGGATCTGTTCTCGCAACGCATCAGGTTGCGAGGCGTTGCCTTTGCCGAGCAGGCCGATGTTGATCGGCAGCTCGTCGGCGGCCTGGAGCATCCGCGCCAGGTACCACGGCCCGGAAGTGCACGTGGTGGCGTTGGTGCCGGTGGCGGGTCCGGTACCGCCACCGATAAAGGTGGTGACGCCGGAGGTGAGCGCCTCCTCCACTTGCTGCGGGCAGATGAAGTGAATGTGCGAGTCGATGCCACCGGCAGTGACGATCTTGCCTTCAGCGGCAATCACCTCGGTACCGGCACCGATCGGCAGCGTCACGCCCGGCTGTACATCGGGGTTACCGGCCTTGCCGACGCCGAAAATACGCCCGTTCTTGATGCCGATATCGGCCTTGACGATGCCCCAGTGATCGATGATCAAGGCGTTGGTCAGCACCAGGTCCATGGCCTGGGCGGCGAGCATCTGGCCCTGGCCCATGCCGTCGCGGATCACCTTGCCGCCACCGAACTTGACCTCTTCACCGTACAGGGTGAAGTCCTTCTCTACCTCTACCCACAGCTCGGTATCGGCCAGGCGCACGCGGTCGCCTACCGTGGGGCCGAACATGTCGGCATAGGCCCGACGGGAAATCCGGCTCATCCTTCAACCTCCAGCTTGCCCATGACCTTGCCCTGAAACCCATACACTTCTCGTTTGCCGGCATACGCCACCAACGTCACGGTGCGAGCCTGACCCGGCTCGAAGCGCACCGCCGTGCCGGCAGCGATGTCCAGGCGAAAACCACGGGTAGGTTCACGTTCGAACACCAGGGCGTCGTTGACCTCATAAAAGTGATAGTGCGAGCCGACCTGCACCGGGCGATCGCCGTGGTTGGCCACGGTGACGCTACAGGTCGGGTAGCCCACATTGAGTTCGATATCGCCCTCGGCGACCTGTACTTCTCCAGGAATCATGCGGCGCTCCTAAACTATCGGGTCATGGACGGTCACAAGCTTGGTACCGTCGGGAAAGGTCGCCTCGACCTGCACGTCGGGGATCATCTCGCTCACCCCCTCCATGACCTGCTCGCGGCTGAGTACTTCGCGGCCCAGGTTCATCAGCTCGGCTACCGTGCGCCCATCGCGCGCGCCCTCCATGACCGTGGCACTGATCAACGCCACCGCTTCCGGGTAGTTGAGCTTCAGGCCGCGGGCCAGGCGACGCTCGGCAAGCAGCGCAGCGGTGAACAGCAGCAGTTTGTCTTTCTCTCTCGGGGTCAGCTCCATGGCACTCTCTCAGGTAGCCCAAATGCGCGGCGGGCATGGCGTCAGGCCGATCACGGCCGGACGCAGGGCATGCCATAGCCGCTGCAGGGTCAATTGCAAACCTTGGTTGTCGTGGTCCAGCAGGCGCACCACCAGCAGTTCACCCAGCAGGGTCGCGCCGGCAGGCGGGTGCAAACCGTCGAGTAATGTGCGCGCTTGCTCGAGCAGTTCGGCGGTGGCGGGATACGCGCAAAAGGTCGCCTGCAGCGGGTAACCACCGAGCTTTTGCAGCTGGCCACCCTCGATGCGCAGGCGTTCATGCAGGCCGGGGTCATCAGGCACATCGATCTGCAAGCGGCTGTCCAGGGCACCATGGCTGAACGTCTCGTTCATCACCGGACGGCCCAGGCATAGGGTTTCCCAGGCCAGCAAGCGGGCGCCAGGAGACAGGCTGAAGCGGTTTTCCAGGCGTGCCCGGGCACCGGCAAAGCAGATGCTGCCCTGGGGCAACCACTCCAGCACACTGTCGGGCGCCAGGTGAAAATGCTGGCGCAAACACGCCGTATCGCCGCCACTCCGGTAAAACTTGGTGGCACCAGGCATGGTCAGCAACGCATGGCTGCCGGACTCAAGGTGCACATCGAGCACCAGCTTGTCGCCGCCGACCACACCGCCGGGGGGATGCAGCACATAAACGTGGCACGGTGCGCCTTCCGGGTAGAACGGCCGCTGCACCAAAAGAGGACCGAAATGCCGCCGCGCACCAATACAGGTCTTGGGTCCGCGACGAACGAAACGCAGCATCAGCTCGGCACTCCAGCCGGTGTCGCGGGCAGCGAGGTCGAGCGGTTGAGGAAGCGACATGCACCTGATCCCTGTAAATACGGAGTTCGATGAGCTTCAGCGATGGGGCAGCCTTCATTTCGTACCTCGGCACGGTGAAGGCCTGACCAATCGATCAGCTATCGATACAGGGAGACAAAGCACATAGCGGGCCAGAATGGCCCGCGGGGAGAGAAAGGCGCACCGGATTGGCGCTTCGCGCTCACTTCATTTACCAGAGCGCCAGGGTGTAATCGATGTTTACCCGCAGTTCATTGCCATCCCTGAAGGTCGCTGCCGGTGCAAAGTCGTTGCGGTACCAGGCGTGGCGAACACGCAGCCCCAGCCCCTTCATGCTGCCCGACTGCACCACATAGGAAAGTTCTACATCCTTCTCGGTTTCGTGGCGGTCATCGCCGCCCAGCGCAACCGGCAAGTCAATGTTGCTGCCGTCGATGTAACGCACCATACCCTTGAGCCCCGGCACGCCCTGTGCGCTGAAGTCATAGTCATACTTGACCTGCCAGCTGCGTTCCTTGGGGTTTATGAACTCGGAGCTGAGCGAGCCTTCAGTGATCACCAGCGGCTCGGTGCCGGCAATGTAGGGCATGGCGGTGGCCCCGGTGAGCTGCATGTAGCCGGCACCCAGGCTGTGGGCACCCAGGGTATAGGTGAACATCATGCCCAGGTTGCGGTTGTCGACCTTGCCGCCACCGGCCGCGCCGTCTTCACCGGCAACGAAATAGCGCAGGTCGCTTTTCAGTCGCCCGCTGCCAAGCGGCTGCAGGTGCTCGACGCCGACGAAGTCCTTGCGGTACAGGTCCTTGAGGGTGGCGTGGTAGTACTTGAGCGTCAGCGCATCCGACCATTTGTAGTCGGCCCCCATGAACACGAACTGGTCTGACTCGGCCTTGCCATTGAAGCGGCCATTGGGCGCAGCCATGGTGATTTTCTGGTAGTTGGTCGAGTCGCGCTGGTTCATGCGGTCCAGCCAGCCGGCATGTAGCGTCAGGTTGTCGATGTCTTGCGAGCGCAGGTAGGTACCGCGCAAGGTCTGCGGCAGCAAGCGGCTGGGGCTGGCAAATACCACCGGCAACAAGGTGCTGATGGTGCCGACCTGAAGCTCGGTTTTCGACACTTTGGCCTTGGCGGTCAGGCCCAGTTCGGAGTAGTCGTCACGGGGCTCGTGGTCGGTTGCATCATAGGGCAGCAAGCCGGTGCCGACCCGGTCTGGTGAAGAGTCCAGCTTCAGCCCCAGCAAGCCCTGGGCATCCAGGCCGAAGCCGACCGGCCCCTCGCTGAACCCGGAATTGAACCTGAAGATGAAACCCTGGGCCCACTCTCGCGCGGCAGACTGCGCCGAGGTGCCTTTGAAGTCGCGATCGAAATAATAATTGCGCGCCGTTACGCTCGCTTTGCTGTCTTCGATAAAACCGCCCGCCCAGGACGAGGACGCCAGGGTAAACGTCAGGCACAGGCCAGCCGCACGCAGAATGCAGGTATGCATGGCAAGGATCACTTTATTGTTGTTGTCGTAAACCCGGCCACCTTGGCGGCCGGGCTGTTGCGCGAACCGGCGGGGTTATTCGGGCGCCAGCTTGTTACGCCGCAGCGACAGGCAGAACATCGCCCCCGCCGCCAGCACAATGCCCGGCGCGGACGCCAGCATCACACCCGCCGTACCGGTGCCCAGGGCGAGCATCTGCCCGGCCACCAGCGGCCCGCTCATGGCGCCCAGGCGTCCAACCGCCACCGCCGTGCCAACGCCGGTGGCGCGCATGTGCGTGGGGTAGAACAACGGCGCCAGTGCGTACAACACCCCTTGCCCGCCGGTAGCGAACAAACCGGCGACAAAGCCGGCCACGAGCATGTGCTCAAACGCACTGGCCAGGCCCAGGGCGGTCAGCGAACCGAGGATGCCCAGATAGATCAGCGAGGCGATGGCCCAGGCCGGCAAGCGGTCCATCAGTGCACCCAGCAACAAGGTGCCGACGGCAGCGCCCAGTTGCAGCGCGAGCATCACCCAGCTGGCCTGAACGCCGGTGAAGCCCTGCCCCACCAGCAGGCTTGGCAGCCAGTTGATGAGGATGTACACCACCATCAAGGTGAAGAAGTAGCTCAGCCACAGCAGCAATGTCGATGAGCCAGCACCGTTACGGAACAGGCCGTGCCAGAGGCCCGTGCCGTTTTCGGTCGATTGCTGGCCGTGGCGAAACGCCGCCGACTCCGGCAGGTAGCGCCCCAGCAGCGGCACGATGAGCAGCGGCACTACACCGCCGACGTAGAACACCACCTGCCAGCCACCGGAGAACCCGGCAATGCCGATCACCGCCGCCAGCGCAGCGCCCAACGGCACACCGCAGTACATCATGCTCACCGCCGTACCCCGCAAGCGCGGTCCCGCTGCCTCGGACGTCAAGGCAATCAGGTTGGGCAGCGCCGCCCCCAGGCCCACGCCGGTCAGGCAGCGTGCGACGATCAGGCTGTTGAAGTCCCAGGCCAGTGCGGTGGCCAGGGAAAACAGCCCGAACAGTGCTACCGAGCCCATCAGCACGCGTTTGCGGCCGATGCGGTCAGCCACCCAACCACCCACAAACGCGCCGGGCAGCAGGCCGAGAATCCCGGCACTGAAAACCCAACCCATGTGCAGCTTGTCGAGATTGAACGCGGCTGCCATGCCTTGCGCAGCGATACCCGCCGCTTGTAGATCCAGTCCTTCCATCAGCGCCACGAGAAAACACAGGCTGATGGTTGTAGCGAGTTGTGCACGGCTCTGGGCAGTTACAACAGTCATGTTCAAGCACCTCGATTTATTATTGTGTGAGGGCAGGAAAAACGGTCACCCAGGGGGCGACCGCATGGAGTTATCCGCGTTTGAGCAAATCCAGCGCGACGTCGACGATCATGTCTTCCTGGCCGCCAACCATGCGGCGTTTGCCCAGTTCGACGAGGATGTCGAGGGTTTTCAGGCCGTACTTGGCGGCGGCCACTTCGGCGTGACGCAGGAAGCTGGAATAGACGCCGGCATAACCGAGACCGAGGGTTTCGCGGTCGACTCGCACCGGGCGGTCCTGCAACGGACGGACGATGTCGTCGGCCGCATCCATCAGGGTGTAGAGGTCGGTGCCGTGGTTCCAGCCCATACGCTCGGCAGCGGCGATGAACACTTCCAGTGGCGCGTTACCGGCACCAGCGCCCATGCCGGCGAGGCTGGCGTCGATGCGATCACAGCCCTCTTCCACCGCCGCAATGGAGTTGGCCACGCCGAGGCTGAGGTTGTGGTGGGCGTGCATGCCCACCTGGGTTTCGGGCTTGAGCACGGCCTTGAACGCGCGCATGCGCTCGCGGATGTCCTGCATGTTCATTGCGCCACCGGAGTCGGCCATGTAGATACAGGTGGCGCCGTAGCTTTCCATCAACTTGCCCTGGGCGGCCAACTGCTCGGCCGGGACCATGTGGCTCATCATCAAAAAGCCGACGGTGTCCATGCCCAGCTCGCGGGCGTATTCGATGTGCTGCTTCGACACGTCGGCTTCGGTGCAGTGCGTGGCCACGCGCACTACCCGCGCGCCGGCGTTGTAGGCAGCCTTGAGGTCATGCACCGAGCCGATGCCGGGCAGCAGCAAGGTGGCGATCTGCGCGTGCTCGATGACGTCGGCCACGGCCTCGATGTACTCAAGGTCGGTGTGCTTGCCGAAACCGTAGTTGAAGCTCGAGCCCTGCAGGCCGTCGCCATGGGCGACTTCGATCGAATCCACCCGGGCCTGGTCCAGCGCGCGGGCGATGTCCTGCACGTTCTGGATCGAGTACTGGTGGCGAATGGCATGGCTGCCGTCACGCAGGGTGACGTCGGATATGTAGATTTTCTTACCGTTCATGAGTGAGCTCCTCAGCCGTTGATCGTCGCGGTCTTCAACATCGACTGGGCCATGCGCTCGGCCGTGGCCAGCGCCGCCGAGGTCATGATGTCGAGGTTGCCGGCATACGCTGGCAGGTAATGGGCGGCGCCTTCGACTTCAAGGAACACCGAGGTCTTCAGGCCAGAGAAGCGGCCGTGGCCGGGAATGTTCAGCGGCGCATCCGCGGGGATCACATCGAACTGCACCTTTTGCTTGAGGCGGTAACCGGGTACATAAGCCTGCACAGCGGCGGCCATTTCCTCGATGGAGGCTTCGACCTGGGCCTGATCGGCGGCTTCGGACAATACAAACACCGTGTCACGCATCATCAGCGGCGGCTCGGCCGGGTTCATGATGATGATCGCCTTGCCCTTCGCAGCCCCACCAATCACTTCGATGGCCTTGCTGGTGGTTTCGGTGAACTCGTCAATGTTGGCGCGGGTGCCGGGTCCGG
>NZ_QJRG01000050.1:0-53538 GCF_004025535.1 Pseudomonas alkylphenolica | reverse complement strand
TCAGCGGCGGCTCGGCCGGGTTCATGATGATGATCGCCTTGCCCTTCGCAGCCCCACCAATCACTTCGATGGCCTTGCTGGTGGTTTCGGTGAACTCGTCAATGTTGGCGCGGGTGCCGGGTCCGGCAGACTTCGACGCGATCGAGGCAATGATCTCGGCGTAATGCACCTTGGCCACGCGTGACACCGCCGCGACCATCGGGATGGTCGCCTGGCCGCCGCAGGTAACCATGTTGACGTTGAGCTGGCCGAGGTTCTGCTCCAGGTTGACCACCGGCACGCAGTACGGGCCGATGGCTGCCGGGGTCAGGTCGATCAGACGGATGCCCGGCTTGATCGAACGCAGGAACGCGTCGTTCTTGACGTGGGCGCCGGCGCTGGTGGCATCGAAGACGAAGTCGATGTCGGCAAACGCTGGCAGACGGGTCAGGCCTTCTACGCCTTCGTGGGTCGTGGCCACGCCCATCCGTGCAGCGCGTGCCAGGCCATCGGACGCCGGGTCGATACCGACCATCACCGACATTTCCAGGTGCTGCGCGTTACGCAGGATCTTGATCATCAGGTCGGTGCCGATGTTGCCGGAACCGATGATGGCGACTTTTAGTTTTTTCATGGTGTTTACCTTGTCTGCACGCACGTCGCCGATTACTCGACACTGAACTCGACTGCTACCTGGCCGATGCCCTCGATGTCGGCCTCGAAGCGATCTCCCGCGGCCACGGCGGCCATCGGCCCCAGCGCCCCGGTGAGAATCACATCGCCGGCCTTAAGCGGCTCGCCCAGGCGCGCCATGGTCCGCGCCAGCCACACGGCGGCGTTGAGCGGGTGGCCCAGGCACTGGGCACCGCTGCCTGTGGAAACGGCTTCACCGTTGCGGGTCATGCGCATGTTGGCGTTGCGCAGGTCCAGGCCATCGATGCGACGGGCCGGGCCGCCGAGCACGTAGCAACCGCTGGAGGCGTTGTCGGCCACGGTATCGACAAAACGGATGTTCCAGTTCTGTACGCGGCTGCCAACAATTTCCAGCGCCGGCAGCACCCAGCCGGTTGCGCCCAATACGTCAGCGAACGTGGTGTCGATGCCCGGCAGGTCGCGCTCCAGTACCAGGGCAATCTCCGCCTCGATCTTCGGTTGCAGCACGCGGTTGAACGGCACTACTTCGTTGTCGCCGTAGCACATGTCGGCAAACAGGGTGCCGAAATCCGGCTGGTCGACGCCAAGCTGGGCCTGCACCTTGGGATTGGTCAGGCCGATCTTGCGCCCGACCACACGGCGGCCGCCGGCCACGGCATGAGCGACGTTGAGGCGCTGGATCGCGTAGGCAGCCTCGTCGTTGCCTTCACCGATCAGCTCGCGCAACGGTGCGATGGCCTGTGCGGACACCTCGGCCTGACGCAGGGCGGCGGCCAACTGGTCCAGGGTCTGGGGGGAAATGCTCATTGTCTACCTCGAAATAAGTTCACACCGCTCAATGGGTGAGGAAGTCCAGCACCATGCGGTTGAAGGCGTCCGCGTGCTCCCACTGGGCCCAGTGGCCACAGCGGTTGAACACGTGCAGATGGGCGTTGGGCAAGCCCGCCAGCAGGCGCAGGCCAGCATCCATCGGCACGAAACGGTCATCGCGGCCCCAGACGATCAGGGTCTGCGCGCTGATTTCGCCCAGGCGCGGGCTGAAGTCAGGGAACTGCTTGGGGTTGGCCGCCAGGCTGGCAACGAAGTTGTCCAGGTGGTCGCGGCGCGCGAGCATGTTGTCCAGACGGGTCTGGTACAGCGCATCGGTGAGGCTGCTGGCATCGAAAACGAAGACGGTCATCATCTTCTTCAGGTTGTCGATGGTCGGCTCGCGGTACAGGCCGTTGAGCAACTTGATGCCCTCGGTCGGCATCGGCGCGAACGGGCTCGCTCCACCGGTACCGCCGCCCATCAACACCAGCTTGCCGACCCGTTGTGGGTTGGCCAACGCGAAGGCCACGGCGCTGTGGCCGCCCATCGAGTTGCCGATCAGGTGCACGCGGTCCAGGTCCAGCACGTCCAGCAGGCCTTTGAGGGCACGGGCGTTGAGGTCCGAGCGCGAGCCGGTGCAGACGATCGGGTCGCTTTTGCTCCAGCCCGGGCAGTCCATCAGGATCACCCGGTAGCCGGCGTCGGTCAGCGGCTCGATGTTACGGTTGAAGTTGGCCCAGCCACTAGCGCCAGGGCCGGAGCCGTGCAGCATCACCACGGTTTCGGCGCCCTGGCCGATATCGTTGTAGTGCAGTTGCAGGTCGAGGTCGCCTTCGCTGATACGGGCGAAACGGCTGGTGGAGGCTTCGGTCGGTACAGCAGTGACAGTCGTCATGTCAGGCTTCCTTCAACGGTGAGCATTCAGGGCGGGCTGCGAGCGCGCCAAACCCGGCGATCCACTCGGGGATCGGGCGGTAGTAGCGGTCGCAGGCTTGATAGGGGCCGAACGCCGACAGCGCAGCGAACGCGGCGACCCAGGTTTTCACTTCATGGGTGGACTTGCCGGCCAGCGCCGACAGCTCGGCATTACCCAGGCTGTCGAGGTCACTGATACGGCCGCAGGCCAAGGTGTCCAGGAACCCCTGGTCCCAGGCCGGGTTCAGCGGATGTAGGGAGCCCTGGTCTTCGACAAAACGCCGGGCCGCCTGAATGACGCGCTGCTGGCGCGCTTCGCGCTCGTCGGCCGGCAGATCACGGCCACTGCCCATCAGGCGGTCGGCCATACGGGCATCGACATGGGCCAGTTCCGGCACCGGCGGCTGGTGCGACAGGCCACCGGAGCCGATAAACAGCACGCGCTTGTCCAGGGTGCTGGCATAACGGCCGATGGCCTCGCCCAGCAAGCGTGCGCGCTGGAAACTCGGCAACGGCACCGCCACCGAGTTGATGAACACCGGGATCACCGGGCAGCGATCAATGCCACCGAGCAGCAGTTCCAGTGGCTGGGCAAAGCCATGGTCGACCTGCATGCAATAAGACACTGCTGCGTCCACACCGGCATCAAGCACCGCGCTGGCGCAGCCCTCGGCCTGCGCCTTGGGCACATCGAAGGGGCCTGCGGCGGTATCGAAATCACCAATCGCCCGGGCCGCCATGCCGATGCAGAACGACGGCATCACGTCATAGAAGAAACCGTTGTAGTGATCCGGGGCAAAGAGGATCACCAGCTCCGGCGCAAACGCTTCGATCTGCGCCCTTGCACGGGCGACGACACCCTCGACTTCGTCCAGCACAGCAGGCGCCGGGTCGACGTAGCCCACCAATGGGGTATGGGACAGGCATTGCACCAAGGCGCTCATCTCAAGCCACCTTGCTGGCAACGGGCTGGGCCACCGGCATCGGCGTGGCGCGCAGTGCATGGGCCAGTGCATCACAGGCCTTGCCGACAGTTTGCGGAATCGCCACCGCAGCGACGAAGCGGTCGGGGCGTATCAAGGCGATGGAGACCGGGTGGCGACCGAACCATTCCTTGAGCCTGCCGCTGCTGTCGCCGACACGAATCACGCCCTCGGCAACCTCCCGCTCGGCGCGCATCTGTACGTCTGGCAGCACTTGAATGAAACGCGTGCCCAGGCGCTGCCAGAACGCCAATTGCTCGGCCGTCAAACCCCAGGTCGGATCGCTGCCCCAGGCGATGATGGCGAAATTGCTGCCGATCACATCGTCGAGCAGCACGTGGTGCCCTTCGTCCGTCAGCACCTTGGGCTGGATGAACATGCGCCCCACCGGCGAGTTGGCGATTGCCGGGGCGCTGGCCACCAAGGCACCGCTGGTGTACTGCGGCATCGGCTTGAAGCGCATTTCAAGGAAGTAGCGTTTGACCGGTGGCAGGTAGTTGAGCAACCAGGAAATCCCGTCACGCAAGGTACCCTGCCAGCGCTTCGGCGGCGCCAGTACATGGCCAGCCATCACCGACAGGTTGATCATCGCCTTGGCGTGGTCACGACGCTCCTGCTCGTAGGTGTCGAGCAGGCCGTCGCCGGCCAGGCCCTTGACCACCAGCGCGAGCTTCCAGGCGAGGTTGCTGGCGTCGCGCATGCCGCTGTTGTACCCCTGCCCTTGCCACACCGGCATGATGTGCGCGGCATCGCCGGCCAGCAGGATACGTTGCTTGCGGAACTCGCCCGCCAGGCGGGCGTTGTGGGTGTAGACACGGCTGCGGATCAGCTCGACGTTGTCCGGGTCAGGCAGCACCTTGGCCATCAGCTTGCGCATGTTTTCCGGCTTGCTTAGTTCGGCTTCGGTCTCGCCCGGCATCACCATGAATTCGAAACGGCGCACACCATGTGGCAGCGCGGCGGAGACGTACGGGCGCACCGGGTCGCAGCACATGTAGACATGCGGCGTACCCAGCGGGTCATTGGCGATGTCGACCACAATCCACTGGTTGGGCGCAGTCTTGCCGTCGAAAGCGATGTCCAGCGTGCGGCGGATGTAGCTGTTGCCGCCGTCACAGGCCACCAGGTAACCGGCGCGAATCGATTCGCGCACGCCGCCAGGGCCGTCCACATACAGGGTCACGCCCTCTGCATCCTGGCTGAACTCAGTCACGTCACGGCTGAACAGCGTGCGCACATTGCCAAAGCGCTGCAGGCCTTTGAACAGCACGGCATCGACCTGCGGCTGAATGAAGGCATTGCGTCGCGACCAGCCGAATTCATCGGTCATTGGCTGGATATCGGCGAAGCAACGGCCCTTGGGGGTCAGAAAACGCATGGCGTGCCACGGCGTGGTGTGCGGCAGCACCTGATCGACCAGGCCCAGCGCCTGCACGGCGCGCAGCGACTCGTCGTCGATGCCGATGGCGCGCGGGTAGTCGATCAACTGGTCGAGCTTCTCGACCACCAGCACGTCGATGCCGACCTGGCCGAGGTAGTTGGCAATCGACAGGCCGACCGGGCCGGCGCCGAGCACTACGACCTGAGCGGTGTGATCTGTAGGATGAGATGGAGTCGTTTTCATTGTTTTCACCATTTGCAGCAGCGTCACGCCACCCGGCCGGCCGTATTCAGGCAAGCCGGGGCCAACCCTCGGCGTTGAGCGCAACGCAGGGATGACAGCGATTCATAAGTTGAGAGAGCGGTGTTCCTGCTCAGGCGTTGCAGGAATTACCAGGCATGCCGCTCAGGCGGAGCATCGGGCATGTAGAGGGCGCAGGCATGGTTCATGGGAGGTCTCCCCGAAGGGTCGTCGTTATTGTTGGGCCTAGTATATGAATGGCGTTTCTTGCCCTACAATGAAAAACACCCTTGTTGTGCACTAAGTGCACATCATTGTTTTAATTAGTTTTTTGGTGATTTATGAGCACTGGCGGCGAGTCCGAGTACAAAACCGTGCGGGGACTGACGCGCGGTCTGCAACTGTTGAACACGCTGAATCGACTCAGTGGCGGCGCCACACCCAGTCAGCTGGCCGAGCTGACCGGCCTGCATCGCACCACCGTGCGGCGCTTGCTTGAGACCTTGCAGGATGAGGGCTATGTGCGCAGGAGTGAGTCCAATGACAGCTTTGGCTTGTGCCTGAAGGTGCGTGAGTTGAGCGAAGGTTTTCGCGACGACCTGTGGATTTCCGCCCTCGCCGCGCCGCTGCTGGCCGAGTTGCTGCAGGAAGTGGTGTGGCCGACAGACCTGTGCACCCTGGATGTCGACAGCATGGTGGTACGCGAGTCGACCCACCGCTTCAGCCGGCTGTCGTTTCATCGTTCCATTGTCGGGCGGCGCCTGCCGATCCTGATGACCGCCACCGGTCTTGCGTACCTGGCCTTTTGCCCGGAGGCTGAGCGTGAGCGGATCATCGAGTTGCTGGCCAGCCGTGACGATGAAGACAGCCGCCTAGCACGCGACCCGGTGGCGCTGGACAACCTGCTGCGTAAAACCCGCCATCGGGGTTATGGCGAGAATTACGCGGCCTGGGTACAGGAAGAAAAGATCGCCTCGATTGCCGTGCCGATCCACGGCAAGCAGCAGTTGCTGGGGTGTTTGAACCTGGTCTATGTGGCCAAGGCGATGACCATCGAGCAAGCCGTTGCCCGCTACCTGCCAGCGTTGCAACGCACGGCGCAACGTATCGAGCAGGAGGCCAATGAGCCGGCCGAAGTGCTGCCTGAACTCCCCTAGGCGAGGCTATTTCGCGGGTAAACCCGTTCCCACAGGGTCGGTGCAGATCTCAACTGTGGGAGCGGGTTCACCCGCGAAAAACGTACCTCAATGGAACGGGAAGATGTAGTTCATCCACGCTGCCATGCGCAAAAGAATCTTGCGCATCACCCCGACGTGTTCGAAATGCTTGCTGTAGACCGCCGCCTGGCCGTAGGCACCGCCTGGCATCTGGTCACGGTAGGGTTCAAAGGCCGGGTCGGTGATTTCGATAATCACCGGCACCCGCCCCGGTGGCGGCGATCCGGTGTAGCTGATCATGGTGCCGGACGGCTGCACCTGCCCTTCGCCGATGGCCTCGATGACCGTTTTCACCTTACCACTGAAGACCTTGCCGGGAATGCCGTCAAACGCGACTTCCGCGTCATCGCCAACGACCAGACGCAACAGGCTGTTCTGGCGCATCCATGCTGCGAAATACTGGCCTTCCAGGGGAATGAACACCATCGAGGGGCGCAACGGCAGGCGGGTCGCCATCATCCCCGGGCGCAACGAAACGTGAGTGACATAGCCTTTGCTGGGTGCACGAACTACGGTGTTATCCAGTTCGAACTGGGCATTGTCGATTTGCGCTTCCAGGTCGTCAACGCGCGACATGGCTTGCTCAAGCTCGCGGCGTGTGCCGAAGTTGCGCTTGATCAACTCGCTGATCCTGTACAGGTCACCCTTGGCGGCTGTCTGCTGGGCCTTGAGCGACTTGAGCTTGAACTCGAACGGCGCAGGATCAATACGAAATAGCACATCGCCTTTTTCCAGAGGGTGGTTGCCCATAACCGGCACTTCGATGACTTTGCCGGTAACCACCGGGACCACCGGTACCGAAACAAAGTAAGAACGCGCCACCTCCGAATAAGGATGGTTGTAGTTCATGGTGAAGATCAGCGCACCGATCAGGATCACGCCGCCCAGTACAGCGGTCGGCACGGTCCATTTGTTCAGCGGGATGCGGAAAATCTTGAAGATGGCAACACAGATTGAGGCGTAAGTCAGGATCAGTAGCAGGTCCATGGGTCAGATCCCTCCGCCCGCGTCATGGTTGTTCCCCGGCCTGGGCTGTCCGGCCTCCAGGTGTTCAATACGATGCTGTAGTTCGAGTATCTGGCGCTGCAGGTCCGCCACCGGGCTTTGCGCACCACCGGTACCGATGCCCCAGCCGCGGTCCTCGCGGTAGAGCATTGCCCAGATCCACAGGAACGGCCACAACGCATGCAGGGTGAACAGACTCACCCAGCCGGTGGCATGAATCGCATCTTGATGAGGGTGGTTGCGGTGTACCGCAATCTCATAGGGGATGTCGTGCAGTACGATGATGCCGTAGAACAGAACCAACCCGACAAAAATCAACACGCCTAACGCAAAGTAATCAAGCATGACCGCTCCGGCTTTCGAGGTGATGGCAATGGCTTGAGTCTAGCCAAACCATGCCGACACAGCGGGCGATTTCGCGGGCCTATGCGGCGGAACTTGCCTCGCTGCGGGTCTCAAGCAACTGCACGAAACTCGACAGGCTCTGGGACACGGTTCCGCGCCGCCAGACCAGCCACGTATGCAGGTAGCGAAAGTCCTCAGACAACGGCCAGACGCTGACCGTGGCGCACCCAGGCATGCTCTGCAGCATGCTGCGTGGCATCAGCGCAAGACCGGCGCCAGCGCTGACGCAGGCAAGCATGCCGTGGTAGGACTCCATCTCGTAGATCTTGCCCGGCACCGCTGCATCGGTACTGAACCAGCGCTCGAAATGATGGCGATAAGAGCAGTTGGAACGGAACGCATAGATGTTCTCGCCATTCACGTCCCGGGCGCGGCTGACCGGCCCGTGGTTGAGGGGCGCAATCAGCACCATCTCCTCCTCGAACACCGGCACCCCGTCCAGGGTCGGGTGCAGCACCGGACCGTCGACAAACGCCGCCACCAGGCGCCCGGACAGCACCCCTTCGATCATGGCCCCCGAGGGGCCGGTCGAGAGGTCCAGTTCGACCTTGCTGTACTGCTGGTTGTAGGCCGCCAGCAGCGCCGGAATCCGCACCGCTGCGGTGCTCTCCAGCGACCCCAGGGAAAACGGCCCTTGGGGCTCCTCGCCCGCCACTGTCATGCGCGCCTCTTCTACCAGCGCGAGAATGCGCCGGGTGTAATCAAGAAAGGTCCAACCCGCTGGCGACAGGCGCAAGCGGCTTTTTTCGCGAATGAACAGCTCGACACCCAGGTCAGTTTCCAGCTGCTTGATGCGCGTGGTCAGGTTGGAAGGTACCCGGTGGATATGCTGGGCGGCCACACTGATGCTGCCGTGTTCGGCCACGGCCTTGAAGATTTCCAGCTGAACCAGATCCACGCCATTCTCCAATCGTGAATGAAAGGCTCATTATTATTCAGTTTCCACAACATGCACAGCCCTCTACGCTGGCGTCATTCCACATGCCTTGCAGGACCGTGCCATGACTGCGTTTTCCAGCCACACCCATGCCGTATCGATCAACCCGGCCAACGGCGAAGCCATTGGTCACTACCCCTATGCTTCGGAAGCCGAGCTGGATGCGGCGCTGGCAAGGGCTGCGGCCGGTTACGCGCAATGGCGCCGTACCGCCGTCGAAGACCGCGCCAGCCTGATCCTTGGCCTGGCCAGCAAAATCCGCGACAACGCCGAAGCCATGGCGCACATGATTACCCTGGAAATGGGCAAGCCCCTGCCCCAGGCCCGTGGTGAAGTCGAGAAGTGCGCACAGCTGTGCGAGTGGTACGCGGCCCAGGGCCCGGGCATGCTCAGCGCCGAATCGACTCTGGTCGAGAACGGCAAGGCGCGTATCGAGTACCGCCCGCTCGGCCCGATCCTCGCGGTGATGCCGTGGAACTTCCCGGTCTGGCAGGTGCTGCGCGGCGCCGTACCGGCCTTGATCGCCGGCAACACCTACGTGCTCAAGCACGCCCCGAACGTCATGGGCAGCGCCTACCTGTTGCTCGACGTCATCAAGCAGGCCGGGTTGCCTGAAGGTGTGTTCGAACTGATCAACGTCACCCCGGACGGTGTGTCCCAGGCGATCAAAGACCCGCGCATCGCCGCCGTAACCCTGACCGGCAGCGTGCGCGCCGGCATGGCCATCGGTGCTCAGGCCGGTGCGGCGCTGAAAAAGTGCGTGCTGGAACTGGGCGGTTCCGACCCGTTCATCGTGCTCAATGACGCCAACCTCGACGAAGCGGTCAAGGCGGCGGTGGTTGGCCGCTTCGCCAACACCGGGCAAGTGTGCGCCGCCGCCAAGCGTCTGATCGTCGAGCAAGGTGTGGTCGATGCCTTTACCGAGAAATTTGTAGAAGCCACCCGCCAGCTGGTCATGGGTGATCCGCTCTCCGAGAAAACCTACCTGGGCCCGATGGCACGCTTCGACCTGCGCGACGAACTGGACGAGCAGGTCCAGGCCACCCTGGCCGAAGGCGCCACCCTGCTGTTGGGCGGTCGCAAGGCCGACGGTGCGGGCAACTTCTATGAGCCTACGGTGCTGGCCGATGTCACCGACCAGATGACGTCGTTCCGTCAGGAACTGTTCGGCCCGGTCGCCTCGATCATCACTGCCCGTGATGCCCGCCACGCCCTGGCGCTGGCCAACGACAGCGAGTTCGGCCTGGCGTCGACGATCTATACCCAGGACCTGGAACTGGCTGCGCAACTGACCGAAGAACTGGAAACCGGCGGAGTGTTCATCAACGGCGTCTGCGCCTCCGATCCGCGCGTCACCTTTGGCGGCGTGAAGAAGAGTGGTTTTGGCCGCGAACTGTCGCACTTCGGCGTGCGCGAGTTCTGCAACGCCCAGACTGTGTGGCTGGATCGCCGCGCCTGAGTGACCGGCGGTAAGCTGGCGCTGGTGCAGGTTTCGGGAGCGTTGCAGGCAATGGGCTAAACTCAAGCTCGGGGGCTGGCAATGCAACGCGACCGGAGGTGCACCATGAGCCAGTACCAACGCCTGTTCCTGATGGTCGGCGCGCAGACGCGCCACACCCCAGCACTGGAGCGCGCCGCCGCCCTGGCCCACGCGACCGGTGCCACCTTGCACATCTGCGCGATTGTCGAGGAGTTCGATACCCTCGGCCTGCTCAGCGGCGATGAACACCTGAACGAAAATCGCGTTGAGGACAATCGCCAATGGCTGGCCGACGAGGCCATGCTGCTGCATGAAAACGGCATCCGGGTCAGCACCGATGTGATCCTCACCCGAGATGTGGTGCAAACCGCCCTTGAGCAAGTTGCCGACATCGAGCCGGACCTGCTGATCAAGGATGTGCAACACGAGCCCACTTACAAACGCCTGCTGTTCACCCCGGTGGACTGGCAACTGCTACGCGAGTGCCCCTGCCCGGTACACCTGGTCAGTGCCGTGCACTGCCCATTGCCGCGCGTTGTGGTGGCGGCGGTTGACCCGACTCATCCCGATCATCCGCACAACGACCTCAACGAACGGGTCATCCAGGCGGCCAGTGAACTGGCTCATCAGTGCAATGCCGAACTGCACCTGCTGCACGTCTGCGACAGCGCCCACACCCATATGGCCGACTTTGGCGCCGGTACCGTGACCATGCCGGGGTTTGGTGGCGACGTGCGCAAGTCGATCCACAAAGTCTTCGAACACCTTGCCGAACGCCACGCGGTGCCGCCGGAACGTCAGCACTTTCTCTCGGCACCGATCACCCGCAGCATTGCCGACTTTGTTGCCCACAGCCGAACGGACGTGCTGGTGATGGGCAACCACCCGCGCAAATTGCTCGAGCGCCTGATGGGCAGCACCACCGAGCATGTGCTCGACCACACCTTGTGCAATGTGTTGGCGGTCAAGGCGGTGGCCTGACGCTCAGTCGTATTCCGCTTCCGCATGCTCGCCGAGCAGGCGGCGCTGCCGCGGGGTGGCGGCGGCAAGCACGGCGGGATTGAATTGCCAGTGCAGGTATGGCGAGAACTTCTGCGCGATCATGCGCCGGCCGTAGTGCACCTGCAGCATTGAACGGGTGCGGTCGACGCTGCGGTTGTCGCTGCCGCCGTGCCAGAGTTCACTGCGAAACATCAAGGCATCTCCCGCCCGGCAGAGAATGCTCTGCGTGGCCTGCCCCTGCCATTGCTGCTCGCCCGCCACCGGCCGGCGCCCTGCCCGGTGGCTGCCGGGCAGCACCTGGGTCGGGCACAACTCACTGTCGATATCGTCCAGGTAAAACTGCACCGTGCAGATCTGCATTGGCAGCTCGAAGTCAGCATCGGCCAACCAGGCCTCAGGAAGCTCCATGGCCAGGTAATCCAGGTGCAAGGCCATGCCCTGGTAGCCAGGGTGACTACGCCAGGCGGTCTGGCCGATGATGTGACAGTCTTCACCCAGCGCCGCTTCAGCCAGCTCGATGACCCCGGGAAGGTCCAGATACGCCAGCCACAAGGGGTCGCGATTGAACACGCACTTGTAGTGCTCCAAGAGCCCGTTGTAGTCCCAGTGCTGGGGCGTGAGGGCGCTGATCGCTGCCTTCAGTTGCTCGACCTGCCCGGGCTCGAGCACGCCGGGCAACAGCAGAAAGCCGTCCCGGTGCAAGGCACTCAAGCCCAGGCTCAGTAATGCATGTGCTTCCATGACCGGCCTATTCACGCCAATGCAGGTTGACCTCGACCGGCTGGGTGCCGTCGATCACTACCTTTTGACGTTGTTGCTCACCGTTGAGGTTGGCCAGAACCTGGTAATGGCCGTTGGGCAATTTGGCATAAAGCATCGGGCCAACGTCTTGCAGGGTCAGCACAGGCTGGCCGGTGGCAGACTCGACACGCACCTCGGCACCGCTCTGGTACTTATTGTCCGTACCTGATGACAAGGTGATGTGCAGGTTGTAGCCACGGGTCTGCTGCATGGCCCGCGACTCGTCGATGCCGATCCCGCCTTGCAGGTAACTGATTCCGTTCTGCTCACCGGATTGCAGTTTCACCGCGGACATGTCGACAGGCTCTTCTTCAGTCAGTGGTTGTGCCGCCCACAGCGGCACCGCACTTAACATGGCCATCACCAGGGCGAGACCATGCAGAACACGTTTCAGGTAGCTGTTCATGGTTTGTCTCCAGCATGGATCCAGCCCCTATTATCCGCCCGTCCTGCAACGGCGGGCGGCGAGGCTGACACGCGGCTCAGCCCTGGCGTAGCCAGTCGATGAAGCGGGCAAACAGTTCGGACTGGGAGTTGATATCAAGCTTGAGGTAAAGGTTCTTGCGGTGCATGCGCACAGTTTCAGGTGAAATCCTCAGCTCGGCGGCCGTAGATTTGACCGAGTGCCCGCGCAGGATCATGTGCGCCACCTCGCGTTCGCGGTCCGTCAGCACCTGGCTGCCGAAGCTTTCGAAGGCGGCCTGGATGCTGTTGAGCCCGGCCTCGGTGCTGACAGGCGCAAGCCCGTAGCGGGCGTAGCGGGCCAGCAGGTCGCGAACCATCGGCTCGACCGCCCGCAGCAGATTGACTTGCTCGGCGCTCAGTCGCGTGCCGCTGCAGCCCTGGAACAGGCTTAGCGAGAGTTTCCGGGCATCGCCGATATCAGCAATGAAGTAGCTGTCTTCGCTGCAGCCGGTGCCCAGGTAATAGGTTTTGTAGTAGTCACTGTCGAAGAAGTTGTCTGGCGCGATGTCTTCGAGGTGGTAAAACCCTTGCGCCAGGCCGTTTTCCACCGCCAGGCAGAACGGGTCGAGCAGGTAGCCGGCTGCAAAGTAGCGGTTGAGCACGGCATCGCGGTGCTGCTCGGGGATGCCTTGCTGATACAACAGTTGTGGCGCCTGCCCCCGGCACTCCAGACTGATCATCATCGACTCGACTGCCCCCAGCTCGCTGATGGCCGCGGCCAGGTGCGCGAGGGCATCAGGCGCTTCAATATGCGCGCAGGCTGTCTGCAATGCCGCATGCCAGCGCTGCAGAGCGTTGAAAGACAGGTTGACCGGGGTGTCTGGGGAGGTTTGAGTCATGCCCGGCAGTCTAACGTTTGCTGAGCATGACTGCACTATCGCACGGTCCCTGATGGTCGTGCCTTCGAGATGGAATTTCGACGAGCACTTAGTAGTTCTTGAATGTCTTCATGCTAGCAAGTGGACACTTGTCTTCCTCCTCAAACATGAACTTTAAATTAGTCTTTCCCGATTTCTGTTTCAGAAAAACCTTACCGGACCTAACTTCATAACTATTCATGAACCCCAGCAGCGCAGACGTATCATCCTCAATCATGAGGTCTTTCACAAAGGCACAGCTAAAGTCTCGCTTGAAGGCCAGTTTCATATCACTCAGGCGCCTGGTAGACGTATTGATCACTACCGTGCCTTCAAATTCGTAGCAAGACCCACCACCCGTCACCCGATGCGGGCCTTCTCCGAGCTTTTCAATTTTCCAGTAGAACGGCTTTCCTGCGTTTGGTAGTGGAACATCATTTCTGACGTTGCTGGCATCATTACTGATGCGGACCATACGCTTGTTGAAAATTCCTTCGTTATCAGGCGCAGGTTGGTTGGCGGAAACACCTGCAGAAATCAAACACACACTAAATATTGCCAGTAGCGATTTCATATTACCCTCACGTACCGATGGGTTTAATTGAATCCGAATAGAGTTTGTAGACCGCCACGCGAATCTAAAATACATACCACTATTCGTATACTGACTAAAATGCTAGGCAACTCCGAGGCACGTTGCCTCGACCCTTCAATTAGCAGCGTTTTGACGTGAGCGTTATTTTAGAGCAGTGGCAGAGGGAGTAATCGAAATTTGCCAAAATAGGGGAACAACGAAATGTCAACTGGTTAATTTGATTGTAGCGAGCCAGAGTGCCCAGGCGCAAAATCGAACTGCAATCCAATCCCAATAGGTGCAAAAAAATGACTAAAGACTTCCCTCTTGAATTCCGTGTAACTATTCATCCAACTTCTACCGCGATACCCGTCAAAAACCCATATGCATTGTTCACCAAATACAAAATAGGCGACGTCATCAAAAAAAATGAAAGCGGAGCAACACACGATTTAGAAGTAATCAACAAGGAAGTGCTTTACCGTTGGGGTTCCAATCTGGAACGATACCTGTTTGACATGGGCGTCAAACAATTAGATCAACCCTGCAATGTTGATGAAAAGCCTTCCAAGGCACCAACCGTCAACAATCTTCATGTATCGGCAACATTGAACTATGCAATCGTGGATGAAGCAGATCGTGCATTGGACTTCCCCATCCCTGATGTTCAGGCCATTCAACGCATGCTTGAAAAAGGCGATAAAATCTACACAACCACCGTCAAATCCCAAATCGTATCAACAATCATTAAACATGAAGAAGTTCAGACTTCAAGGCCTGGAGGCGCCCTAAACATTCTGCTAAAAACCTTCGTCGACGTAAAGAAAACACCTAAGCCTTGACCCTGCAATTAGCAGCATTTTGATGCCGCACGGCTGACTTTTCAGCCGTCAATCGCAGCAAGAACCAGGGTATTTCCCTGGTTCTTGCGCGTTACAGACGCACCTCTCCCGCAGCGCTCAATAATTGCCGGCACACCCTCTAGTAATCGTAACGATCCACTGCCCGGCGCCGCTCGTTGTCGTCACGCATGTCGTAGTTGGCGGTGGTCTGGATGTTGGTGTGATGCGCCAGCTTCTGGGCGATCGACAGATCGTGCTCTTCAATCACCCGGGTAATGAACGAACGGCGGAAATCGTGGGGCATGATTTTCACTCCGACCTGGGTGCCACGCTGACGGGCGATGTAGTAGATCGCATGCTTGGTGATGCGCTCACGGGTGATGTGGCTGCCGCGTCGAATACGGTTGAACAGGAAGTCATCGTCGGCCTGGCCTTCGGGCAGGTTTTCACGGCGGAAGGCGAGCCAGGCATTGAGCTTTTCAAACGCCCAGGTCGGCGCGTATTTGATCAGTTGCTTGTTGCCCTTGCCCAGCACCTGCAGGCTGCGCTCGTTGAAGTCGACCTGGGCCAGGTCGAGGTTGACCGACTCGGATTTGCGCATGCCGGTGCCATACAGCAAGGCAATCACCGCCGCATCGCGCAGGCCCTGTGGCCGCGGGTCGGCGGCGCAGGCCTCCATCAGTTCACGGATCAGACTGCGCTTGAGGTTGCGCCCGCTGGGCAGGCGCGAGCCTTGCGCAGGTTTCACCGTTCGGATACGCAGCAGCTGCTCCTGATCGATCAAGCCCAGGCGCCAGGCCTCGTTCATCACCCCACGCACGGCGTTTACATACAACGACGAGGTATTCGGTGCGTAGCCATCGGCCCGCAACGCCGCCACCAGCGCGGTAACATGACCAGGGTCAAGCTGGTGCCAGGGCACATCGCTGATGTCGCAATCCTCAAAGCCCAAGCGGTCGGCGGCGTCCTGGAGGATGTACTTCATGGTCAGCTGACTGGAAGGCGCCAGGCGGGCGAGGTATTGCAGCAGGGGGTTATGCAGTGAATCGGGCAAAGCGGTAATCCTGTAAAGCTGGACAGAGGTCAAAATGACCTTATATGCGTCATTATGACTCGAATCGTTACAGGTCAAAATGACCTGCACCATGACCATGGCCTTGATTGGCAAGCCATTTGTACCTGGCATGGTTCGTGATGGTACCTCATCAGTCCCATTGGAATCGATTGAGGGCAATATCATGGCCACCTCGTTCAATCGCGCACAACGCAAGGAAAACGCCTATGTCCCGGCTTGAGCAACTGCCTGTCTGGCGCCTGGGCTTTCGTCCCTTTTTCCTCGCCGGTGCGGCTTTCGCCCTGCTGGCAATTTTGCTCTGGGCCTTGTGGCTTCAGGGCGCCGTGCACCTGCAACCCACTGGCGGCATGCTGGCCTGGCACCGGCATGAAATGCTGTACGGCTTCGGCGCGGCGATCATTGCCGGCTTCCTGCTGACGGCAGTACAGAACTGGAGCGGCATGCCCGGCATCAAGGGTTGGCCGTTGCTAGCACTGGTAGTGATCTGGTTGCTCGGCCGCCTGGCCTGGTTCAGCGCCCTGCCCCTGCCCGCCCTGGCGCCGCTGCAGGCCGCCTTCATGCCGTTGGTGGCCATTACGCTAGCAAAACCGATCATTGCCCGCCGCTTGAAAAACAACTACCCGATCATTGTCATGACCCTGCTGCTCGGCGCCTGCCAATGGCTGACACTCGCCGGCCTGCTGCAAGGCGATGAGCTATTACAGCGCCGCGGCACGCTGGCCGGTTTGTGGTTGATGGGCGCTTTCCTGACGGTGATCGGTGGGCGCGTGATTCCATTCTTTACCCAACGTGGCCTCGGCCTCGCTGCGCAACCGCCAGCCAGACCGTGGCTCGAACGCCTGACGCTGCTCAGCAGCCTGGCCGTCGCCCTGCTCACGGCCATCGGCTTGAGCGATTCGCCCAGCCGGGTAATGGCCGCAGTCTTCGTGCTGCTAACCACGCTGCACGGGGTGCGCCTGTGGCGCTGGTTTACCCCCCGGATAGCCAGCGTACCTCTGCTCTGGTCGCTGCACCTGGCTTACCTGTGGTTGTTGCTGGCAAGCCTGGGCATGGCCGCCTGGCACCTCGGTGTGCCGCTCAACCCAAGCCTGGCCAGCCACGCCCTGAGTGTCGGGGCCATGAGTGCGATGATCGTGGCGATGATGGCGCGGGTCAGCCTCGGCCATACGGGGCGCCCCCTGCAGGTGCCCGCCAGCATCGTTGCGGCATTTGTGCTGGTGCAGCTGGCGGCAGTGTTGCGTATTGGCCTGGTGCCGTTCAGTCACTGGGGTTTGAGCCTTTCGGCGCTGTGCTGGGTGTTGGCGTTCGCCGTGTTCCTGTGGCACTACGCGCCGATCCTGTGGCGTGCGCGGGTGGATGGGCAGCCAGGTTGAAGCCCGCTCGCGGAGCAATGGGCTACAGTTGCCGGAGTGCCCCTGCCCCTGAGGTTCCATGGCTTTTCATCGACTGACCCGCAGCCACCCGCGCCTGAGTATCGCCGCACTGGTCGGCCTGCTCTGCGGCTGGCTGGTCCCCGCGCACGACTGGGTCGAGCATGTACTGATAGGCTGGAACACCGGCGTCTGGCTATATTTGCTGCTGATCCTGTGGCTGACCCTGCGCGCAGGCCCGGAAAAAGTGCGCAAAGTGGCCAGTATCGAGGATGAAAATGCCGGCCTGGTACTGTTCACGGTCAGCATCGCTGCCATCGCCAGCCTCGCAGCAGTCACCCTGCAACTGGCCGCAGGCGGCAAGCTGGCGGGCGGGCCGACGGCGCTGCAATACGCCTTTACCGGGCTTACCGTTGCCGGATCCTGGCTGCTGATCGGGGCAATTTTCAGCCTGCACTACGCCCACCTGTTCTATACCGCCCAGGCGCACACCCCGGTGCTGCGCTTTCCCGACGGTGAGCGCCATCCCGATTACTGGGACTTCCACTACTTCTCCTACACCTTGAGCGTGGCCGTGCAAACCTCGGATGTTGGCGTCGGCGGGCGGCCGATGCGCCGGGTGGTACTCGCCCACTCACTGGTAGGGTTTGTCTTCAACACGGCGATCCTCGGTTTTACCATCAACATGGCGGCCGCGTTGATCAACTGAAGACCGTTCCTCCAGCACCTGCGCCGCGCATCTGGCAATACGCCGACACGCCTGTTCCAGGCGCTCGCTGTCCAGCACCAGGCCAAGACGTATGTGCCCCGCTGCGCTGGGCCCGAAGGCGTCGCCGGCCAGCACTGCCACCCCATGCTGCTCCAGCAGGCGTTCGGCAAAGGCTTGCGCCCCCAGGCCGGTGGCGCGGATATCGATCATCACAAACATGCCGCCATCAGGCCTGTGCACACGGATGCCCGGGCACTCGGCCAGGGTTGCGCAGACCCGGTCGCGACGCTGGCGGTAGGTATCGCGCATCTGTCGCACCTGGGGCAGGTCCTGCTCCAGGGCAGCCTGCGCCGCATCGAGGATGAAGTCGGGCAGACCATAGAGCATGCACAGCGCCAGGTTGCTCAGGTGCTCACACAACGCAGCCGGGCCGAGCACCCACCCTACCCGCCAGCCCGGCATCGCGTGCGACTTCGACAGGCTGTTGATGGTCGCGCAACGTTCAGCCATGCCCGGCAGGCTGGCCGGGCTGACGTGCTCGCCGTCGTACAGCAGTTCGCTATAGACCTCATCGGAAATCAGCCACAGGTCGTGCTCGATGCAGAGCCGCACCAGCTGCTCCCAGCTGGCCCTGGACACACTGGTGCCGGAAGGGTTGTTGGGGCTGTTGAGCAAGAGCGCGCGGGTGCGTGGCGTGACCCGCGCGGCGATGTCCGCCGGGTCGACCCGAAACCCCTGTTCGGGGCACACCGGTACTGGCACCACCGTCGCCGCACAGGCCCCCAGCACCGCCCCGTAAGTGACATACATCGGCTCGGCGACGATCACTTCGTCACCTGGATCGAACAGGCACTGAGCCACGCCATACAGCGCACATTGCGCGCCGGCCAGCACCACCACCTGGTGCGGGCCCACGCGCAGACCGCCACGACGAATGTGATAACGGGCAATGGCCTGCCGCAGGCCCAGGCTGCCGCGAACATCGGAGTAATGGGTATTACCGGCCTGCAGGCTGTCGACAGCAGCCTGGACCACCGGCGCGGGCGTATCGAAATCCGGATCGCCCATCGACAGCAGGAAGACCTCCCGCCCCTGGCGCTGCAACTCGAGCGCCCGGTAGTGAATGTTCCAGGCCGTAGCGCCGTCACCGGCGATCCGTTGGGTGAGCGCTGAATAACGCATGGCAGGTCTCCTTGACGATGCCTGGGCGCCGTTGGTCAGAAACCCCCACGGCAGGCTTCCCAGCCGACTACCGGTAAAACTAGCAGAACCACCAGGCGACCTGTCGGCTATCGGTCCGGGCAAACGTTTGCCGTGTCCGGCTGTGCCCGCGCCCGCGGCAAGTGCGACCGAGACCTGTTTCAAAGAAGCGAAAAACTGTCATGTCAGCGGCCGGACAATGGCGTTTGCGGTGCTATGGTTAGGACGTTCGCTCAACGGGGCAAGCCGCTGTAACGCACCCGATCCGTTCACCTTGCTGTTCACCCCTGTATGGAGGCCGGAATGAACAAACTGACGTTTCCCAACGCCTGCCAGGTGATGCGCTGGCATTTTCATCCGCTGGGTTTTGAAGCCAGCATGGATGCCCCGCGCAGTATGGTCGCGCGCCTGTTTGACCGGGCCACCGGTGAAACCCTGCTGGCCATTGCCGGGATCCCCTGCGCTGCAGTCATGCCTGCTGCCGATGTCGAACGCATCATTGAAGCCGTCGAGGCCGAACTCGACACCTTCGAACCTTCCTGCAACCTGCGCGCGGCCGGCTGACCTCAGCTGACCGCCATGGACTGGCGCGCACGTTCGACATCCACGATAAAACGCTCGGCCGGCATCGGCTGGCCGAGCAGATAACCCTGCAACGAGTCGCAGCCCAGCCGGGTCAGGAAGTTCTGTTGGCGGTCGGTTTCCACCCCTTCGGCGACAATCCGCAAGCCCAGTGCCTGCCCCAGCGCGACGATTGCCGAAACGATCGCCGCGTCGTCGCTGTCCTGCTCCAGGTCACGCACAAAGCCGCGGTCGATTTTCAGCTCGTTGGCCGGCAGACGCTTGAGGTACATCAGGCTCGAATAACCGGTGCCGAAGTCGTCGATGGACAGGTCAACGCCCATGTCCGACAGCCGTTGCAGGACCGCCATACTGGCGTCGGCGTCATGCATGGCGGTGGTTTCGGTGATCTCCAGGGTCAGGTTATTGGCCGGCAACTGGTGGCGCGCCAGCACCTTGGCGACGCTCTCGACCAGCCCGCTGTGGCAGAACTGGATCGCCGACAGGTTCACCGCGATCCGCCAGTCGTTGTAGCCCTCGTCGATCCACACGCGCATCTGGCGGCAGGCTTCGTCCAGCACCCACTCACCGATCGGGATGATCAAGCCGGTCTTCTCGGCCAGCGAGATAAAGCGGTCCGGCAGCAGCAGACCATGTTGCGGGTGCTCCCAGCGCAGCAAGGCTTCGGCACCGATCGGACGCACGTTTTGCGCATCGAACTTGGGTTGATAGAAGAGCCGGAACTGGCGCAGCTCCAGGGCCATGCGCAAATCCTGCAGCAGCTGCAGCTGCAAGCGTGCGTTACTGTTCATCGACACATCAAAGAAGCTGTAGCCGTTCTTGCCCGCGCTCTTGGCGTGGTACATCGCGGCATCGGCGTTGCGCAACAGCTCCAGCTGGTCGGTGCCGTTGCCCGGGTACAGCACGATGCCGATACTCGCGGAAATCTGCAGGTTCTGCTCCGCAACCCGGAACGGACGGGAAATCAGGTTGACCTGCTTGGCCGCAACCCCCAAGGCATCCTCCGGTTCCTGCAGTTCCACCAGCAACACGAATTCGTCGCCACCGATGCGCGCCAGCGTGTCCTGACTGTGCAGATGGCCGCGCAGCCGCAGGGCAACGTCTTTGAGGAGCATGTCGCCCATGTGGTGACCGAACGCGTCGTTGACCGGCTTGAAGCCATCCAGGTCAATGAACATCAGGGCAAAGCAGCCGCCCTGCGAATTGACCTTGCAGATGGCCTGGTCGATACGGTCGGCCAGCAGCGTGCGGTTGGGCAAACTGGTCAGGGTGTCGTGTAGCGCCAGCTGGGTAAGTTCCTGGTTGGCGCGGGTCAGCGACTGCGCGAGCTCTGCAGTACGCGCCTCCAGCCGGGCATCCAGCACCGAGGTCAGCAGGGCCACGGCCAATACCGCCAGCGTGGTGATCAGTACCAGGTAGTCCAGGCCGTTACCGCTCAAGCCGGTGCTCAGTGCGCCACAGAAACTGCCCTCAGGGAAGTTTGCCGCCGCCATGCCGGTGTAATGCATGCCGACAATCGCCACACCCATCACGACAGCGGCGCCGCCGCGGATCTGCCGCACATAGAGAGTTTGCTGACGCAGCCGGAAAGCGATCCACAAGGCGGCGGCCGAAGCCCCCACCGCGATCAGCAGCGAGAGGATGAACAGTGCGGGGTCGTAATCGATGCCGGGCTGCATCAGCAACGCTGCCATACCGGTGTAGTGCATGCTGCTGATACCGGCGCCCATGATCAGCGCGCCCAGCCCCAACTGGCTCCACGGCAAGGTCGGCTGGCTGACCAGCCACAGGGCGAAGCCCGAGGACAGCGCTGCAATCAGCAACGACAACAAGGTCAGGGACAGGTCGTAACCCAGCTCGATCGGCAGGCTGAAGGCGAGCATGCCGATGAAGTGCATCGACCAGATGCCAAAGCCCATGGCTGCCGATCCGCCGGTGATCCACAGGTACACCGCCCGCCCCTTGGCCGTGGCAATACGCCCGGCCATGTCGAGCGCGGTATAGGAGGCAAGGATGGCCACACACAGGGAAATCAGCACCAGCGAGGAGGAGTAACTACCAATCAACATAAGGCCTTCCACAACCTTTGAAACCGGGCACCAGGGAGGCCCGGGGAAAAGCCGATGATTGTACTCAACCTTTGGCGAAACGCACGGGGTTTTCGATGGCATTTCACCATCGCGCTATCAGTTAGCGATAAGCGGTTAGATTATAAATTGCGTTAAATAACAGATAGTTAATTAGTAAATTTAAAGTGCTTAGGAATAAAAAATGGCGTAATGCAATGTCTTGCTCTAATCCTGCCATTCGACTTTAATTTTGATTATTAACTATCTGTTTTATAACGATTTATTTTTTATCAGCTTCTGCATAAGCCGACTGCGCATCCCAACCGCCACCCAGCGCGGCGATTAGCTGCACACTGGCCACCAGGCGCCCCTGCAGCAACGTCAGCACGCTACGCTCGTTACTCAGGGCAGTGGTCTGCACGTTGACCACGTCCAGGTAACCGATCAACCCGGCCTTGTACTGGTTGGTGGTCAGGCGCAGCGACTCGCGCGCGGCTTCCAGTGCTTCACGACGAATCTGGTCTTCGTCTTCATACACGTCGAGCTGCACCAGGTAGTTTTCCACTTCCTTGAAGCCGTCGAGCACGGTCTGGCGGTATTGCGCCACGGTCTGGTCGTAGACCGCTTCGGTGCGGTCGACCTCGGCTGAACGTTGCCCCGCATCGAACAGGGGCATGGCCAGTTGCGGGCCCACCGACCAGAAACGGTTGGGCAGGCTGATCCAGTCGTTGAAGCTACTGCTGCTGTAGCCGCCACTCATGCTCAGGGTCAGGTCCGGAAAGTAGGCAGCCTTGGCCACGCCAATGCTGGCGTTGGCCGACATTACCTTGCGCTCGGCCGAGGCGATGTCAGGACGGCGCTCCAGCAACTGCGACGGCAGCGCCACCGGGATCTGCGGCAAAGCCGGGATGGTGGTGCTATCGGCCAGGGCGAAGTCCGCCGGCGCCTTGCCGAGCAGCACCGCAATGGCGTTCTCCAGCTGCGCACGTTGCCAGATCAGGTCAACCAGGTCGGCCTGGGTGCTTTTCAGCTGGGTTTGCGCCTGCGCCACCGCATCCTTGCCGGACACCCCGGCGCGGTACTGGTTCTCGGTCATGGTCAGCGAGCGCTGGTAGGTCTGCACCGTGGCTTCCAGCAGGCGCTTGTTCTCATCCATCACCCGTAACTGCAGGTAGTTCTGCACCAGCTCCGACTGCAGGCTCAGGCGAATTGCGGCCAGGTCTGCAAGGCTTGCCTGGGCGCTGGCCTCGTTGGCGGCCAGGCCTTCACGCAGCTTGCCCCAGAGGTCGGCCTCCCAGCTCACGCCCAGGGTGGTGCTGTAAGTATCGCGAATACCGCTGCTGTTGTTGCTCAGGCTCGAGCTGGAGCTGCCGGTGCCCTGGCTGGAGCGGGTCTTGCCGGCACGCAGGTCGATGCTGGGGAACAGCGCGCCACGGGCGCTGCGCACCAGGGCCTGGGCCTGACGGTACTGCGCTTCGGATTGCGCGACGGTCTGGTTGCCGGCATTGAGTTCCTCGACCAGGCCATTGAGCTGGGCATCGCCGTACAGCTCCCACCAGGCGCCACGTGCCAGGGCGTCCGACGGGTTGGCCTGGGTCCAGCCTTCGGCGTGTTTGAACACCGCCGGCGTGGGCGCCTGTGGGCGATGGTAGTCCGGGCTCAGGGTGCAGGCGCTGAGCATCGCCAGGCACAGGCTCGAGGCCAGCAGGCGCGAGCCACGGGCGCCGAGCAGTTGCTGCAGGGTGCGGTCGGAGAAAAGTGGACGTCGAGTCATAGCGGGGTTTCCAAAGCAGCGTCGGTGCGCACGCCGCGCCAGTGGTTGAAGCGATGGCGCAGGCGGTCCAGATAGAGGTAGACCACCGGGGTGGTGTAAAGCGTAAGGATCTGGCTGAAGACCAGGCCACCAATAATGGTCAGGCCCAGTGGCTGGCGCATTTCCGCACCTTCGGCACTGCTGATCAGCAGCGGCAAGGCGCCGAGAATGGCCGCCAGGGTGGTCATCAGGATCGGCCGCAGACGCAGCAGGCACGCCCGGCGGATCGATTGTTCCGGGCTCAGCTGTTCATGGCGCTCCAGCTGCAGCGCCAGGTCGATCATCATGATGGCGTTCTTTTTCACCACGCCAATCAGCAGGAACAGGCCCAGCAGGGAAATCAGGCTGAACTCGCTGCCGACCACGTACAGGGTGAGCAAGGCCCCTACCCCGGCCGATGGCAAGGTCGAGAGGATGGTCAGCGGGTGGATGTAGCTCTCGTAGAGAATCCCCAGCACCAGGTACACCGCGAGCAATGCCCCGAGAATCATCCACGGCTGGCCTTTCTGGCTTTCGGTAAAGGCATTGCCGGTACCGCCGAGCTTGGCGATCACATCCTCGGGCAGGCCGACCTTGGCCACCGCCCGCTCCACTGCTGCCATGGCCTGGTCCTGGCTGTAGCCTTCGGCGATGTCGAAGTTGATGTTCTCGGAGGCAAACTGGCCTTCGTGGCTGACCCGATCGTCTGCCAGGCTGTTCTCGTAGTGGGCGATGGTCGACAGCGGTACCCGGGCACCGTCAGCGGTGATCACCTGGACCTGTTCCAGGCTGCGTGGGTCTTGGGCGTACTTGGGATTGATCTCCATCACCACCTGATACTGGTTCAGGCTGTCGTAGATGGTCGAGATCTGCCGCTGGCTGTAGGCGTTGTTGAGTACCGAGGTGACCATGCTCATGTCGATGCCCAGGCGCTTGGCCTGCTCGCGATCGACCACCAGGGTGACCTGCTGGGTGCCGCCGCCGTCGCGGGCATCGATAGCGGTCAGCTCAGGCAAGGTCTTGAAGGCGGCGACCACTTTCGGGTACCACTCGCGCAACGCCGACAGCTCGCTGCTTTGCAGGCTGTAGAGGAACTGCGAAGTGCTCTGATCGCGACCACCACCGAATTGCAGGTCCTGGTCGGCCATGAGGAACAACCGCCCACCGGGCACCTTGGGCATTTCCTTGCGCAAGCGCTCGATGACTTTCTGTGCCGACAGTTTACGTTCGCTGATCGGTTTGAGGCGCACCAGCACCATCGCGTTGTTGGTGCCGCTGTTGCCGCCGATAAAGCCGGCAACGCTCTCAACCGCCGGATCCTTGAGCAGGGCCTGGCGATAGATCTCCATTTTTGGCTGCATCACCTGGAACGACAGGCCATCGTCGCCGCGGACAAAGCCCATCAGCTGGCCGGTGTCTTGCTGTGGAAGGAAGGTCTTGGGTACCACCACATACAGGGCAATGTTGACGCCGATGGTCAGCAGCAACGTGATCAGCGTCAGGCGGCGATGACGCAAGACCCAGTCCAGGCTGCGCCCATAGGCGTTCATCATGCGCAGGTTGAGTTGCTCGCTCCAGCGCTGCAGGCGGGTCTGGCCCTGCTGCGCCTGGGGCTTGAGCCAGCGCGCGCAGAGCATGGGTGTGAGCGTCAGCGAGACCACCAGCGAGACGATGATCGCCACCGCCAGGGTGATGGAAAACTCTCGGAACAACGAGCCGACAATGCCGCCCATGAACAGGATCGAGACAAACACCACCACCAGCGACAGGTTCATCGACAACAGGGTAAAGCCCACTTCCTTGGAGCCCAGGAAGGCTGCGCGCATCGGCGGAACGCCTTCATCGATATGCCGCGAGATGTTCTCGAGCACAACGATGGCATCGTCCACCACCAGGCCGGTGGCGAGGATCAACGCCATCAACGACAGGTTGTTCAGCGAAAAGCCGCACAGGTACATGGCGGCAAAGGTGCCCACCAGCGACACCGGCACCGCCAGCGTCGGAATCAGCGAGGCACGCAGGTTGCCCAGAAACAGGAACACCACCAGCACCACCAGCACCACGGCGATGACCAGGGTGTGCTCGGCTTCCTTGAGCGTCGCCTTGATCACCGGCGAGCGGTCCATGGCCACGTCCAGCTTGACGCTGGCAGGCATCAGCGACTCAAGGGCCGGCAACTGCTCCTTGATCTTGTCCACGGTCTCGATGATGTTGGCACCGGTCTGGCGGTTGATCACCAGCAGTACCGCTTGATCGTTATTGAAAAAGCCGCTGTTGTAGCGGTTCTCCACCGCATCGCTGACCTTGGCCACATGCCTCAGGCGCAGCACCGAACCGTCCTGGTAACGAATGACCAGCGGCTCGTAGTCCTTGGCCTTTTCCAGCTGGTCATTGGCCTGCACCTGCCAGTTGCGCTGACCGTCTTCGATAAAGCCCTTGGGCCGGCGCTGGTTGGCGTTGGCGATCGTCGCGCGCACATCGTCCAGGGCAACGCCGTACTGGTTGAGCAACTGCGGTTCGAGTTCGATCCGCACGGCGGGCAGCGAACTGCCGCCGATCTGTACCTCCCCTACTCCCGGCACCTGCGACAGGCTTTGCGACAGGATGGTCGATGCCAGGTCGTAGAGCTGGCCCTTCTCCATCACGCTGGAGGTCAGCGCCAACACCATGATCGGTGCCTGCGAGGGGTTGAACTTCTTGTAGGTGGGCATGCTGCGCATGCCACTGGGCAACAGGTTGCGCGAGGCGTTGATGGCTGCCTGCACTTCACGGGCCGCGGCATCGATGTCACGGCCTTGGTCAAAGCCGAGAATCACCCGGGTCGAGCCCTGGCTGGAACTGCTGGTCAGGGTGGTGACGCCCGCGATCGCGCCCATCGAGCGCTCCAGGGGCGTGGCCACCGTCGAGGCCATGACCTCGGGGCTGGCCCCGGCCAGGTTGGCCTGGACCACGATCACCGGGAACTCGATCTGCGGCAGCGGTGCCACCGGCAGCAGGCCGAAGCTGACGCCACCGAGCAGCATGATCGCCAGGCTCAGGAGCATGGTCGCTACCGGGCGGCGGATAAAAGGTGCGGAGAGGTTCATGGCTTTTCCAGCACCACAGCGTCAGCCTGTGGCCGCATGCGCCGTGCCAGCCGATCGAAGTACAGATAGATGACCGGCGTAGTGAACAGCGTCAGCACCTGGCTCACCAGCAACCCGCCGACCATCACCAGGCCCAGCGGCTGGCGCAACTCGGCGCCGGAACCGCTGGCCAGCATCAGCGGGATGGCACCAAACAGGGCCGCCAGCGTGGTCATCAGGATCGGCCGGAAGCGCAGCAGCGCCGCCTGGTAAATTGCCGCTTCCGGGGCCATGCCCTGGTTGCGCTCGGCCTCGAGGGCGAAGTCGATCATCATGATCGCGTTCTTCTTGACGATGCCGATCAGCAGGATGATGCCGATAATGGCGATCATGCCGAGATCGTTACCGGACAGGATCAGTGCCAGCAACGCCCCTACCGCCGCCGACGGCAAGGTCGAGAGGATGGTCACCGGGTGGATGTAGCTCTCGTAGAGCACGCCGAGCACGATGTACATGGTGACCACCGCTGCCAGGATCAGCAGCAAGGTGCTCGACAACGAGGCCTGAAAGGCTTCGGCCGCCCCCTGGAAACGGGTTTGCACGCCAACCGGCATGCCGATGTCCTCCTGCACCTGTTCAATGGCCTTGACCGCATCACCGAGCGCCACGCCCTGCCCGAGGTTGAACGACATCATCACCGCCGGGAACTGGCCGATATGGGCAATCGCCAGTTGCGCCTGACGCTGCTCGATACGGGCAAGGCTCGACAGCCGCACTTGCCCGCCATCCACGGCCTTGACGTGGATCTGTTCAAGCACCTGCGGCCCGAGGGTTGCTGCCGCCTCGGCCTGCAACACCACCCGGTACTGGCTGGCCTGGGTGTAGATCGTCGAGATCTGCCGTTGGCCAAAGGCGTCATACAGGGCGTTGGTAATGTCGGCGACGTTGATACCCAGACGGCTGGCGGCATCGCGGTCGATCACCAGGAACACCTGCAAGCCTTTGTCCTGCAGGTCACTGGCGACATCGGTGAGCTCCGGACGCTGCTGCAGGGCATCCACCAGCTTGCCGCTCCACAGTGCCAACAGGTCGGCATCCGGCGAGGACAGGCTGAACTGGTACTGGGTGCGGCTGACCCGGTCTTCGATGCTCAGGTCCTGTACCGGCTGCATGAACAGGCGGATACCGACCAGTTTGTCGACCTGCGGCTGCAACCGGGCAATCACCTGCGCGGCAGTGTCGTCACGCTCGCCATGGGGCTTGAGGTTGATCAGCAAGCGGCCGCTGTTGAGCGTGGCGTTGTCGCCGTCGACGCCTATGTACGACGACAGGCTCTGCACGGCCGGATCCTGGAGGATCACCGCACTGAGCTGTTGCTGGCGTTCGCTCATGGCGGCGAACGACACCGACTGCGGCGCTTCGGAAATACCCTGGATCACCCCGGTGTCCTGCGCCGGGAAGAAGCCTTTGGGCACCACCAGGTACAACAGCACGGTCAGGCCCAGGGTCGCCACGGCCACCAGCAGGGTCAGCGGCTGGTGCTTGAGTACCCACTGCAGGCCGCGGCCGTAGCCGGCAATCATCCAGTCGATCCAGGCACCGCTGGCGCGGTAGAAGCGCCCCTGTTCGTGTTCGGCAGGTTCACGTTTCAGCAGGCGCGCGCACATCATCGGCGTCAAGGTCAGCGACACCACCAGGGAAATCAGGATCGCCACGGCCAGGGTGATGGCAAATTCGCGGAACAAGCGACCGACCACATCGGCCATGAACAGCAGCGGGATCAGTACGGCAATCAGCGAGAAGGTCAGCGAGATCAGGGTGAAGCCGATCTGCCGGGCGCCCTTGAGCGCCGCCTGCATCGGCGTTTCGCCCTCTTCAATGTGCCGGGAGATGTTCTCCAGCATGACGATGGCGTCGTCCACCACAAAACCGGTGGCGATGGTCAGCGCCATCAGTGTCAGGTTGTTGATCGAGAAGCCGGCCAGGTACATCACCGCGAAGGTGCCGATCAACGACAGTGGCACCGCCACCGACGGAATGATGGTCGCACTGAAGCGGCGCAGGAACACAAAGGTCACCATCACCACCAGGGCGATGGCCAGCAGCAGTTCGTTGCGCACATCCTTGACCGAGGCACGAATGGTCTGCGTGCGGTCGGTCAGTACGCTGACATCCAGGCCGGCCGGCAGGTTGTCGGTAACCGAGGGCAGCATGGCCTTGATGCGGTCGACCACCTCGATCACGTTCGCCCCTGGCTGGCGCTGAATGTTCAGCAGCACCGCCTGGTTCTGGTTGGCCCAGGCCGCCAGACGCTCGTTCTCGGCACCGTCAACGATCTCGGCAACGTCCTTCAGACGCAGCGGCGCGCCGTTGTTGTACGCCAGGATCAGGTTGGCGTATTCCTCCGGCGATCGCAGCTGGTCGTTGGCATCGAGCATCGACACCCGGGTCGGGCCGTCGAAGTTGCCCTTGGGCTGGTTGACGTTGGACGCGCCGATCAGGGTGCGCACGTCCGCCAGGTTCAGGCCGGCTGCTGCCAGTGCATCGGGGTTGACCTTGATCCGCACCGCCTGGCGCTGGCCGCCGGCGATGCTGACCATGCCGACGCCGCTGATCTGGGCGATTTTCTGCGCCACCCGGGTATCGACCAGGTCGTTGAGCTTGGGCAGCGGCATGGTTTTCGACGAAATCGCCAGGGTCAGCACCGGGGTATCCGCGGGGTTGACCTTGTTGTACACCGGCGGCGCCGGCAAATCGCTGGGCAACAGGTTGCTGGCGGCGTTGATCGCCGCCTGCACCTGCTGCTCGGCCACGTCCATGTTCATGTCCAGGCTGAAGCGCAGGGTCAGTACCGAGGCGCCACCGGAACTGGTCGAGGCCATCTGGGTCAGGCCCGGCATCTGCCCGAACTGGCGCTCCAGCGGCGCGGTCACGGCGCTGGTCATCACTTGCGGGCTGGCGCCCGGGTACAGGGTCATGACCCGGATGGTCGGGTAGTCGACCTGGGGCAAGGCCGCCACCGGCAGCAAGGTGTAAGCGATCAGGCCGGCGAGGACGATCGCCAGCATGCTCAGCGTGGTCGCTACCGGACGGAGAATGAACAGCCGCGAGAGGTTCATGCGCGCGCCTTGTCCTTACGGCCCGGGGCGGCAGAGGCATCTTTGTTGTCCTGGCCCTGCAGGTGCTGGCCAGGCGTTACCGGGACTTGCGAACTGTCATTGACCACTTCTACATCACTGCCGTCACGCAGGCGGTCGGTGCCTTCGAGCACTACCCGTTCGCCTTTGGCCAGCCCCTCGACGACCACCGTGTGGTTACCGTCGCTGGCTCCCAGGGTCAGCTTGCGGATGCGCACCTTGTTGTCGCCTTCCATCACGTAGACAAACGAGCCATCGGTACCGAACTGGATCGCCGCCGACGGCGCCAGCACCACATCCTTCAGGGTATCGGCGAGCAGGCGCACATTGACGAACTGGTTGGGGAACAGGGCTTCGTCCTGGTTTTCGAAGTAAGCCTTGAACTTCAGGGTGCCGGTGGTGGTGTCGATCTGGTTGTCGAGGCTGCGCAGGACGCCGACTGCCTGCTGCTTGAGATCGCCGCGATCCCAGGCTTCAACGGGCAGTTTCGCACCACTGCGGTAGCGCGCCAGTACCGTATTGAGCTGAGTTTCGGGCAAGGTAAAGGCCACGGTGATCGGTTGGGTCTGGGTGATCACCACCAGCGCCGTAGTGTCGTTGGCCGCCACCAGGTTGCCGACGTCGAGCTGACGCAGGCCCAGGCGGCCGCTGATCGGTGCGCGAATGCGGGTGAAATCGAGGTTCAGCTTGGCATCACCGACGGCGGCCTGGTTGGTTTTGATCGTGCCCTGGAACTGGCCGACCAGCGCCACCTGGGTGTCCAGCGTCTGCTTGGCGATGCTGTCTTCGGCGTACAGGCCTTTATAGCGCTCCAGGTCGATCTGGGCGTTTTTCAGTTGGGCCTGGTTTTGCGCCAGGGTACCTTCAGCCTGTTGCAGGGCAATCTGGTAGGTGCGCGGGTCGATCTCGGCGAGCAGGTCACCGCTCTTGACCCGCTGCCCTTCCTGGAAGTTGACCTTGACCAGTTCACCGGCGACACGACTGCGCACATTGACCGTGTTGGTCGCCGTTACCGTGCCCAGTGCCTTGAGGTACACCGGGAAGTCGCCCACGGTCGCGGGTTCGACGCGCACCGGCACCGGCCCGGCGAACGCCCCGAAGCCTGGTCGCCCGCCTTTGCCGGCGGGTGCGCCGGCCGCCTTGTGCGCCGCCGGAGACGGCCACAGCCACCAGCACAGGCCGGCAACCAGCAGCAGGATCAGCAGGCCGAAAAGCCAGCGACGAGGGGAGCGGGAACGAGAAAGCATCGGTTGATCGACCATTGGACTGGAAAGAATTCTTTTGAGGAGGCTGAACGATAAGCACTGGCGAGAAAATAGCAAAGCGGCTTTACCGGCAATTTACCTTGAGCTTACGTTGCTAAGACAATGAAGCATAAATAAAAACGGCCTGGACAAGGTCCAGGCCGCAACAAATGCTTACAGCATGCGGGGCACGCCCGCGATCACATTACTTCAGAACAGCCAGCGCAGCATCGTAGTTCGGCTCGTCAGCGATTTCGCCAACCAGCTCGCTGTGCAGCACGGTGTCATTTTCGTCCAGCACGACCACGGCGCGGGCGGTCAGGCCAGCCAGCGGGCCGTCGGCGATGGCAACACCGTAGTTCTCGATGAATTCGCGGCCACGCAGGGTCGACAGGTTCTGGACATTTTCCAGGCCTTCGGCGCCGCAGAAACGGGCTTGGGCAAACGGGAGGTCGGCGGAGATGCACAGCACCACGGTGTTGTTCAGCTCACCGGCCTTCTTGTTGAAGGTGCGAACCGAGGTGGCGCACGTCGGGGTGTCGACGCTTGGGAAGATGTTGAGGACTTTGCGCTTGCCGGCCAGGCTGGCCAGGGTTACATCAGCAAGACCAGCGCCGACCAGGGAGAAAGCCGGGGCTTTGGCGCCAACCTTTGGCAGTTCGCCCTTGACCTGAACCGGGTTGCCTTTGAGAGTCACTTGAGCCATGAACTGATTCCTTATGCGTGGATTAAGTAAGGGACCAGAGTTAAGCATGAAAGTGCCCGGCTACCTATGGGGGCGCACAAATTGTTTTATTGCCAGACAATTTTTGTGGACAATCCAGGCGCTCAAAAGCTGACAATCCAGCTTTTGAGCGCCCGCTCACGGTCAGCTGAGCAGCGAATAGACCAGCGCCGAGATAGCCACCAGGCCAACGGCAACCACGAACACGTTGGACATTTGCCCGCTGTATTTGCGCATGGCCGGTACCTTGCGGATGGCATACATCGGCATCAGGAACAGAATGGCCGCGATTACCGGGCCACCGAGGGTCTCGATCATGCCCAGGATGCTCGGGTTGAGCGTGGCGACGATCCAGCAGATCACCAGCATGAAGGCGGCGGTCATGCGGTCGAGGGTCTTGGCCGCCGGGCGCTTGCCGGTTTTCACGATCAGGCCTTTCAGTCCTTCGCTGGCGCCGATGTAATGCCCCAGGAACGACTTGGCAATTGCAATGAACGCAATCAGCGGCGCAGCAAAGGCGATGGTCGGGTTGCTGAAGTGGTTGGCCAGGTACGACAGGATCGACAGGTTCTGTGCCTTGGCCTCGGCCAGTTGCGCCGGGGTCAGGGTCAATACGCAGCTGAACACGAAGAACATCACCATGGCGACCATCAACAGGTGAGCGCGGCAGAGGATCTGCCCGCTGCGCTCATCGGCATGCACGCCGTACTGACGTTTCTGGTCAACGGCGAATGCCGAGATGATCGGCGAATGGTTGAAGGAGAACACCATCACCGGGATCGCCAGCCACAGGGTGTGCAGGAACGCCGAGCCCGACGGCAGTTCGCTGGCGGTGCTGAGGATGCCGCCGCTCCAGTGCGGAATCAGGAACACCGCGAGGAACGCCAGGGCAACGATGAACGGATACACCAGCAGGCTCATGACCTTGACCGTGGCCTGTTCACCACAGCGCACGATCGCCAGCAGGCCGAGAATCAGTACAAAGGACAGCACCGCCCGAGGGGGTGGCTGAATGTGCAGTTGGTGTTCCATGAAGCTGCCGACCGTGTTGGTCAGTGCCACGCTGTAGATCAGCAGGATCGGGAAAATGGCGAAGAAGTACAGCAAGGTGATCAAGGCGCCGGCGCGGATGCCAAAGTGCTCTTCGACCACGTCGGTGATGTCGGCCCCTTCACGCCCGGAGAGGACGAAACGGGTCAGCCCGCGGTGGGCGTAATAGGTCATCGGGAAGGCCAGCAGCGCCAGGATCAGCAAGGGCCAGAAGCCGCCCAGGCCAGCGTTGATGGGCAAAAACAGGGTACCGGCACCGATCGCCGTGCCGAACAGGCCCAGCATCCAGGTGGTGTCCTGACGGGACCAGCTGCCGAGCGCGACTGGGGTAGATTCGAAGCGTTGTTCAACGCTTGGGGCCTGCTCATTCATCCGGGTGCAACTCCACTCGCAAGACTGCAACAGGGCTGAGAGTGGCTACCCAGAGGCATCACCGCCCCTCAACCATACAAAGAGGGGCGCGATTGTGCGCGCATTGGTTGCACTTGAGAAGCCCCGCCCGACGGAGCGGTTGCACCTAGAGGGCTGCAGGAGTGTAACCCTTCGCGGGTGAACCCGCTCCCACAGAGATCAGAACGGTACCTGTGGGAGCGGGTTTACCCGCGAAAGAAAACAGCTGCTAGTACAGGTTACGCCTGCACTGCCGCGATGGCTTGGGCCACTTGCTGCAGGTTGTCAGGGCGCAGGCCAGACATGCACACCCGGCCGCTGTCGATCAGGTACACGCCGAACTCGTCACGCAGACGACGCACCTGCTCGACGCTCAGACCGGTGTAGCTGAACATGCCGCGCTGGCTCAGGAAGAACTGGAAGTCCTTGCCCGGCAGCAGCACGGCCAAGGCATCGACCAGGCCCTGACGCATCTCCAGAATGCGCAAGCGCATCTGCTCCACCTCGGCCGCCCACTGGGCGTTGAGCACTGGGTCACCGAGTACACCGGCCACCAGTTGGGCACCGAAGGCCGGTGGGCTGGAATAGTTGCGACGGACAGTGGCCTTGAGCTGGCCGAGCACGCTTTGTGCGGTGTCGGCGTCGTCGCAGACCACCGACAGGCCGCCTACGCGCTCGCCGTACAGCGAGAAGATTTTCGAGAACGAGTTGCTCACCAGGCACGGCACACCGGCACGGGCGGCTTCGCGGATGGCGTAGGCGTCTTCGATCAGGCCTTCACCAAAGCCCTGGTAGGCGATGTCGAGGAACGGAATCAGGTTGCGCGCCTTGACCACTTCGATCACCTGCTGCCACTGCGCCTGGCTCAGGTCGACACCGGTAGGGTTGTGGCAGCACGGGTGCAGTAGCACGATGCTGTTGGCCGGCAGGCCCTGCAAGGTGGCAAGCATGCCGCCGAAGTCCAGGCCACGGGTGTTCGGGTCGAAGTACGGGTAGGTGTGCACCTTGAAGCCTGCGCCTTCGAAGATCGCCCGGTGGTTGTCCCACGTCGGGTTGCTGACCCACACCTGCGAGTCGGGGAAGTAGCGCTTGAGGAAGTCGGCACCGACTTTCAGTGCACCGGAGCCGCCAACGGTTTGCACGGTTGCCACACGGCCGCCCTGCACGGCCGGATGATCGGTACCGAACAGCAGCGCCTGAATCGCCTGGCGGTAGCTGCCCAGGCCTTCCATCGGCAGGTACAGGGAGGCTTCATGCGGCTGGCCGGCGATGCGCCGTTCGGCTTCGCCAACGGCTGCCAGTTGTGGCACTACGCCTGCGGCATCGTAATACAGGCCGATACTCAGGTTGACCTTGTTGGCGCGCGGATCGGCCTTGAAGGTCTCCATCAGGGAGAGAATCGGATCGCCGGCATAGGCATCGACATGTTTGAACACAGCGTGCAGCTCCTTGGGTCTGGGCAATTCATGAATGACTGTGGCGAGAATACCTGTACTGAGGGCCGAGGAACATTACCCTTGGTGCAACTGATCAGTGCATGTATGCACAGTAACTGGCGGTGACCGCACTACTTGGCAAGCCCACACACATCGTCGCCTGACCGGTATCACGCAGGCAGGCGCGGCGGGTACGGTACGGGCCAGGGCAATGACGCCCCTGGTCTCGGTACCGGACAAGCCGTTCACCGCCATCCGCACCATGAGCAAGGTACCGACAACAACGAAGCTGGCCATTAGCGACACCAGGGAAATACACAGGGTGCGTGAGGTGGCCAAGCGCCGGCAATTGCTATGCTAGGCAGCCAGCCAGTGTTGCAATTTTCCCATCGCGCTACTCAAGCGCTGGTTTGCTTCGGTCAGCTGCTCATCGTTACCATCAACGGGTATCCCGGACAGGTTGGATGCAGCGTGACGAAGCTCTTGATAAATGCCTAGTAACTGCGCGACAGGCGCATTGAAGAGCAAACCTTCTTCAATGCGCCTGAGGTAATCCTCTACGTTGGTATTGCCACCATAGAAACACTCAAGCAATGGTTCAGGTGGGCGAAAGGCATTCATATGCATGTTCCGCACCGGAGTATCAGTTCGAATTTCGGTATTGGCGCTGGATAGGGCTATGAATTCGCCCTTGAGCTCATCCCGCACCTTTGTCCGCTCCCGGGCATCATTGATTTCTGATGGTAGGCGTTGGAGCCCGGCCAGCAATTGATCGGTAAAAACCTTCTCTCTATTGCCTGGCAAGTGCGAATAAAGGGCCAGTACACCGTCTACGTCACTGCCGGACATAACCGAAGACGCTGTTGAGACGCGGCTTAGCGCTTCAAGAACGCTCCCCAGCATCTCCTGGGTGAGAGGTGCATGAAATTCCAGATGGTAATGCGGGTGCATCTTTCCATTAGCGCCAAACTTCACCCCAAGTGTGTGGTAGTAATCATAGTCCTTAGGGTTGGCTTGACGAGGCAAATGGAAGTCCTCATGAACATTGCCGTCACCTACCAGATGATTTTCATGAATCGTCAGCAACGGCAACCCATGGGAATCCTGCAGGCCATTGTAAGCCGCGATAACGGCGGTGACCGCACGTTCGACATCACGCTTTGTTGATTGACTAAGCTCGCCGCTGGCAAATCCCCCATTGCCGATGAGATTGACCAAACCACGCCCAGCATGCACCTCGACAGTCTCAACAAGCGATATCGGATGGCACTGATAGGTTTGCCAGGCTGCACTTGAGCTGGTTGCCGTAGACAGTGCACCTGGCGCGTTTTCTGCTTTTTCCAAGAAGGGATGGATCAGGGTGTCTTTGCGGTGATGAATGCCAGGCATCAAGGGGATGCCCACCAAGTTTGGCATGGAGCCAGCTCGTTGCGACCCCTTCAGCGACAGCTCTTCAAGGTCATCGCCCTCTTCGTTCTGGGCTAGTCGCGAAAGCCGCTCGGCAATCTGGCAGCTTAGATTACTGAGGTTGAGCGGCGTACCGAGCCATGCCTCAAGCGCGTCGGATGATAGCAACTCGGCAATTGCCTTACAGGGATGGTCGAACTCCTGATGCGTGCCGTCCTTCGAAATGATGTAAGACTCGCCCGTCCAGAGGATGCTCCGTTCACCATCATATCGAGGGATCAATTCACCTGCATCGGGAACGCTTGCGTCGATGAAGCGACAGTCGACAGGCCAGACCACCTTTTCCAGCAAATGATTTACGACAGTACAAATTTGCGGCGCACACGCGCCCGGTTTGCGCAATGCTGCCAATAACACTTCAGAATTGGTGCAGATGCCAAGGATTTGGACAGGCGCGCCAGCTGTGAGCGTGCCGGCGCTTGGAAGTGCTGTAAGCATCGGAATTTCCTCTATCTGGATTTACGCAGCGAAGAGTAATTCGTACAAGCAAATCAACGTAGCGCCCACTTCAGACCCGTGAAGCTGGAAACAACTGTTGACCAAGTGGGAAACGGCCACAGCACGTCACCCCGGAATGGATTGACGCACCTCCCCGGACGGCAGGCGAAGGACGAAAACAGAATCGCCAACAGGGTAACCAAGCCGATCGGCACCACGAATACATTGGAGACCTGGCCCGAGTATTTGCGCAGCGCCGCCACCTTGTGGGCTGGCTTGCCAGCGATACCGCCCTCACATTCACGACTGGGTCAACACCTGCAACTGCTCCAGCTCGGACACAGTCAGGGTCACCCCGACTTTCGCAGACTGCTCACGTTCACGATAGCGACGCTCACCGGGCATACGGGTCAAGCCCACGGCCTGCATCTGGCGCACCAGTTCATGGCTGCGCTCGGCAAAGTGATTGCCCTGAGACCTGGACGGGTCGATGACGATGAGCAATTGCCCGGTCCAGGGCGTTTTCGCCCCTGGATGTTGCGACCAGTCGAACTCGAACGAAAAGTTGCCACCGGTCAGCGCCGCCGCCAGCAATTCAACCATCATCGACAGTGCCGAGCCCTTGTGCCCGCCGAACGGCAGCAAGGCGCCGCCCTCAAGGATTTTCTGCGGGTCGCAGGTCGGTTGCCCCTGGCTGTCGACGCCCATGCCTTCCGGCAGCATCTGGCCTTTGCGCGCGGCAATCTGCACGTCGCCGTGGGCAATGGCGCTGGTGGCCATGTCGAACACAATCGGGTCGCTGCCGGCACAGGGCGCGGCAAACGCGATCGGGTTGGTGCCGAACAGCGGCTTGCGTGCTCCATGCGGCACCACGCAGGTCATGCTGTTGACCACGCTCAGGGCCACCAGGCCTTCATCGGCGAAGGGTTCGACATCGGGCCACAACGCCGCGAAATGGTGCGAATTGTGGATCGCCAACACGGCGATCCCGGCGCTGCGGACCTTCTCCACCAGCAACCCGCGGGCCGCGGCCAAGGCTGGCTGGGCAAAACCGCCCTTGGCGTCGACGCGCACGTAGCCGCTGGCGACATCCTCTACTTCCGGCACCGCCTTGCCATCGACCCAGCCGCTGGCGAGGGTCGACACATAACCCGGAATGCGAAATACACCGTGGCTGTGGGCACCATCACGCTGAGCGCTGGCGCAGTTGAACGCCAGCGCGCGGGCCACCGCTTCACTGGTGCCATGTTTGACGAAAATGCGCTGCAACAAGGCCTGCAGGTCGGCGAAAGGCATGTGCGCGACAGCAGTGTCGGGGTGTGCGGACATCTGAAGCTCCCTTATTGGATTTGGAGTGGGCGACAGCGATGAGCAATGGCGAAACTTTCCTCTTGTGACAGCAAACTGTCAAATATTGACTTGATGACAGAAAACATTCATTTTCTGTTTCAACGTGCAACTGCCTTCGAGAATGACCGTGAGCCAACCGATCAAACAACGTCTGGAAAACAGCCTGCACAACGCAGCGGCGTCCGGGCGCAAGATCGCCAGCTACATGCTCGCCAACCTCACCGACTTGCCCTTTGAGACCTCCGCCAGCCTGGCGGCGAAAATTGGCGTCAGCGAGTCCAGTGTCGGCCGGTTTTGCCGGGCACTGGGTTACGAGCACCTCAAGGCACTCAAACATGACCTCAAGGACGACCTGGGCGATGGCCCCTGGCTGGTCGGTGACCGGCTGCAGGAATTTCGCCAACAGCACGGCAAAGACGCCGCCGGCCTGGCACGCAGCCTGGAACAGGAAGTCGGCGCGCTGGTGCGGGTTTACGAATACAGCCGCACCCCCGCCTGGCAAGTGGTCAGCCAGCGCCTGGCCCAGCGCCGCAAAGTGTTTATCGCCGGCTTTCAGACCGAGCGCGGCGTCGCCCTGTGCATGACCCACTTGCTGCAATACCTGCGCGACGGCGTGCAGGTGGTCGACGGCAGTGCCGGGCATTTTGGCGAGGTGTTGCTCAGCAACCCGGCCGACTGCGCCCTGGTGGTCTTCGAGGCGCGCCGCTATTCACGCCATGCCCTGACCCTGTGCCGCAAGGCACGCGAAGCGGGCATCGCCGTCACCCTGGTGACCGATACCTTTTGTGACTGGGCCGATGCCAACGCCGATGAAGTGTTCCGCATCCCCACCGAGTTCAATCTGTTTTGGGAGTCGACCGCGACCATGCTGTCGTGGGTACACCTGATGGTCAACGAGGTCTGCAAGAAGCTCGGACCGGATGTTGAAAAACGCTTGGAAGCAACTGCCGCTCTACACAATGAATTCGTTGGCTACACGTCAGCGAGCAAACAATAGCAAGAGTGCAAACAACAGATCGAGGTGTGACATGAAACCCGTTATCCGCTTTGCAGGTGCGTGCGCCCTGCTGCTCGCCGGTGCCACCCTGGCCCAGGCCGAAACCCTGAAGATCGCCACCGAAGGCGCTTACCCGCCGTTCAACTATGTCGACTCGGATAACCAGTTGCATGGCTTTGACGTCGACATCAGCAAGGCGCTGTGCGAGCAGATGAAAGTCGAGTGCACGCTGGTGGCCCAGGACTGGGAAGGCATCATTCCGGCGCTGATGGCGAAGAAGTACGACGCGGTGGTGGCCTCGATGATCAATACCGAAGAGCGTCGTAAAAAGATCGCCTTCACCAACCACTACTACAAGACGCCGCTGTCGGTCGCCGTGCCCAAGGACAGCAAGATCACCGACGCGCAAACCGACTTCAAAGGCTACACCGTCGGCGCGCAGGCCTCCTCCACCCAGGCCATCTACGCCGAGGACGTCTACGGCAAGGCCGGTGCCGACGTCAAACTCTACCCTACCCTCGATGAAGCCAACGCCGACCTCGCGGCCGGGCGCCTGGACGGCGTGATTGCCGACAAGTTCCCGCTGACCGAGTGGCTGGGCAAGGCCGGCAAGGACTGCTGCCATATCCTCGGTGACGTCAATGGCACCAAGGCAGACGCCTCGATTGCCGTGCGCAAGGAAGACGAAGCCCTGCGCGAGCGCCTGAACAAGGCCCTGGACGAAATCGTCGCCAACGGTACCTACCAGAAGATCGCCAGTCGTTACTTCGACTTCGATATCTACCAGTAAATCTCACGTCCTGTGAGGGACCTGTGGGCGCTGGCCTTGCCAGCGATGCAGACGCCGCGCACTGACTGATTGCGCGTCGATGCCATCGCTGGCAAGGCCGGCTTCCACAGGGCTGTGTGTCTGTCTTGCGAGAGGGTTTGAGCATGCTCGAACAATTGTCACTGCTTTCCTTCGCCAGTGGCGGCTGGGGCCAGGCCCTGCTCGCCGGCGCCCTGGTCACCATTTCGCTGGCCCTCGCCTGCCTGCCCATCGGCTTGCCGCTTGGCCTGGGAGTGGCCTTGATGGCGCGCTCGCGCAAGCGCTTTCCGCGCGCCGTGGCTACGGTTTTTTCTACGGTGTTCCGCGGCCTGCCGGAACTGCTGACGCTGTTGATCATCTATTACGGCTGCCAGATCGCCGCGCAAAAAATCCTCGCCGCCATGGGCTACGAAGGTGAGGTGATGATCAACACCTTCCTCGCCGCCATGGTCGCCTTCAGCCTGGTGTTCGCCGCGTTCTCCAGTGAGATCTGGCTGGGCGCTTTCAAAACTGTGGCCAAGGGCCAATACGAAGCCTCCCAAGCCCTGGGCCTGAGCAAGGCCACCACCTTTCGCAAGGTGATCTTCCCGCAACTGGTGCGCATTGCCATGCCAGGGTTGTCGAACAACTGGCTGTCGCTGCTCAAGGACACCTCGCTGGTGTCGACCATTTCGCTGGTCGACCTGATGCGCCAGACCAACCTGGCCGTGAGCGTGACCAAGGAGCCGATGTTCTTCTACGGCGTCGCCTGCCTCGGCTACCTGCTGTTCTCCGCCCTGTCGGGCCGGGTCTTTGTGTTTATCGAGCAGTATTTCAGTCGCCACCTGCGGAGTGCCCGGACATGAGCTTCGATCAACTGCTGGCGCTGGTGCTCGACCCCGACCTGTTGGAACGCTACGGCCCGCGCTTTATCGACGGGCTGCTGGTGACCGGCAAGCTGGTGGCCATCTCGTTTACTCTCGGTGCCCTGCTCGGCATGCTGCTGGCGCTGGCGCGGTTGTCCAACAACCTGCTGTTGCAGCGACTGAGCGCCGGCTACATCTACTTCTTTCGCGGCTCACCGCTGCTGGCCCAACTGTTCCTGCTGTACTACGGCCTGGGCTCGCTCAAAGGCTTCTGGCAGGACGTGGGGTTGTGGTGGTTCTTCCGCGAAGCCTGGTACTGCACCCTGCTCGCCTTCGTCCTCAACACTGCGGCCTACCAGGCGGAGATCTTTCGCGGCGCGCTGCTGGCCGTTGCCCCTGGCCAGTACGAGGCGGCCAAGGCCTTGAGCCTGAAACGCTCGACCACCTTCTTCAAAGTGATCCTGCCGCAATCGATGATCGTCGCCATCGGCCCGCTGGGTAATGAACTGATTCTGATGATCAAGGCCAGCGCGATTGCCTCGCTGGTGACCATCTATGACCTGATGGGCGTGACCAAGCTGGCGTTCTCGCGCAGCTTCGACTTCCAGATCTACCTGTGGGCCGCCGTGCTCTACCTGCTGATCGTCGAGATCGTGCGCCGCAGCCTCAAACACATAGAAGCCCGCCTGGGCCGCCACCTGCACTGATTGCCTGTTTGTGAGGACCGTTCCAATGCACTGTCAAACCATCGTTCTGGGCGCCGGCATCGTCGGTGTCAGTACGGCGCTTCACCTGCAGGCCCGCGGCCGCAAGGTCATCCTCATCGACCGTGATGAACCGGGCAGCGGCACCAGCCATGGCAACGCCGGCCTGATCGAGCGCTCCAGCGTAATCCCCTATGCCTTCCCCCGCGAGCTGTCGAGCCTGCTGCGTTACGGGCTCAATCGCCAGTCCGATGTACGCTACAGCCCCGTTCACCTGCCCAAGGTTGCCCCGTGGCTGTTCAAGTACTGGCAGAATTCCTCGCCTGCCGGCCTGAGTGTCGCGACCCGCGCCATGCTGCCGTTGGTAGAGCGCTGCGTCGAAGAACACGATGCCCTGATCGATGCCGCCGGGCTGGGCGAGCTGATCAAGGCCAATGGCTGGATCGAGGTGTTTCGCAACGACTCGGCGTTCAGCAAGGCCCAGGCCGACGCCCACGCGCTCAAGCCTTACGGCCTTAGCTACGATATCCTCGACCGCCAGCAAGTGCATGCGCGTGAGGGCAACCTCAGCGACAACGTGGTCGGCGGCATTCACTGGCTCGACCCCAAGACTGTCACCAACCCCGGCGGCCTGACCCGCGGCTACGCGGCACTGTTCGTCAAACGCGGCGGCCAGTTCATTCACGGTGACGCGCGCACCCTGCGCCGGATCGACAGCGAGTGGCAGGTAGACAGCCGCCAGGGCCCGGTCACCGCTGCCGAGGTGGTGATTGCCCTTGGCCCACAGGCCGGCGACGTGTTCAAACCGCTGGGTTACCGGATCCCGCTGGAGATCAAGCGCGGCTATCACATGCACTACCAGAGCAGCGCCGGTGCCGAACTCAAACACTCGATCTGCGATGCCCAGGGCGGCTACGTGCTGGCCCCCATGGCGCAGGGCATCCGCCTGACCACCGGGATTGAGTTCGCCGCCAGCGGCGATGCCGTCAACGAGATCCAGCTCAAGCGCTGCGAAGCCTTGGCGCGCAAGATCTTCCCACTGGGCCAGCGCCTCGATGCCAAGCCCTGGCTGGGTCGCCGCCCGTGCCTGCCGGACATGCGCCCGGTGATCGGCCCGGCTGCGCAGCACAAGGGCCTGTGGTTCAACTTCGGCCATGCCCACCACGGTCTCACCCTGGGGCCGGTCAGTGGCCGCCTGCTGGCGGAAATGATGACCGGCGAAACACCCTTTACCGACCCTGCGCCCTACAGCGCTGCACGCTTCAATTGATAGCGGGAGAATAACAACATGACCGCCTCACTGAGCCTTGCTACCCCTGCTACTGTTGCGCAGCCTGACGCGCGCAAGGTTGTGATCAACATCGAGGGCCTGAACAAGCACTACGGTGCTTACCACGTATTACGCGATATCAACCTGAACGTGCGCGAAGGTGAACGCATCGTACTGTGCGGGCCCTCGGGCTCGGGCAAGTCCACCCTGATCCGCTGCATCAACCGGTTGGAAATCGCCGAAAAGGGCCATATCCGCGTCAACGACACCGACCTTGCGCAAACCACCCGTCAGGCGGGCGAAGTACGCAGCGAGATCGGCATGGTGTTCCAGCACTTCAACCTGTTCCCGCACATGAGCGTGCTGGACAACTGCACCCTGGCACCGATGAGCGTGCGCGGCCTGTCGCGCAAGGAAGCCGAAGAGCGGGCCCGGTTTTATCTGAACAAAGTGGGCATTGAGAGCCAGGCCAGCAAATACCCCAGCCAGCTGTCTGGTGGCCAGCAACAACGGGTGGCGATTGCCCGTGCGCTGTGCATGAAGCCGAAAATCATGCTGTTTGACGAACCGACCTCGGCGCTGGACCCGGAAATGGTCGCTGAAGTGCTCGACGTGCTGGTGAAACTTGCCGATACCGGCATGACCATGCTGTGCGTCACCCATGAAATGGGCTTTGCCCGTCAGGTGGCCGAACGGGTGCTGTTTCTCGACGGTGGCCAGATCATCGAAGATGCTCACCCCGAGGCGTTCTTCAACAACCCGCAAACGGCTCGGGCCAAGGGCTTTCTTGCGCAGATCCTGCACTGAGATTGTCGGCGTTGGCTGCCGGCGACGCGCTTCACCCGCTCCCACCGGTGTGGGAGCGGATTTACCGGGACACCGGACCGCCGTTATGGACTGCGCAGCAGGTCCGGTTTTTTTCGCGGATAAATCCGCTCCTACGCGGACAGTAATTCCCCCACACACCAACGCCACGGGTCATTGCTGCAAAATGCCGTTGAGCGACTCCAGCACTTCAGCGGTAATCAGCTGCAGGCGGTAACTGTAGATCCCATAGCCCACCGCCATGACGAGTACGGAAATCACCAACGGGCTCCACCACGGCCATTGCCGTTTCATCCGAAAGTTGCGTGGAGCGACGTTGCTGTAAGGGTCGCAGACCCCCTCCGGCATGGGGCCGCGAAGTTCACGGATGATCCCGTGAAGTTGCTGGATCAGGCCATTCAAGGTTTCTTGACCCTTCGGCGCGATGGCGTACTTACCCTTCAGGCCAAGACACAGCACCAAGTACATGAACTCCAGTACGTCCTGATAACGCTGAGGTTCCTGCATCAGGCGGGAGAGCACGGTGAAGAACTTTTCCCCACCACGGGTTTCGTCGTGGAAGATGCTCAGCAAGGGTTTCTGGCTCCAGCAACTGCTCTTGCCCCAAGGCCTTTCCATGGCAGCTTCGTCAATGTAAAGGCACAGGCCATACGAGAACGCCAGCAACTGCGCGGGCTCATAGCCGTGCTGGTGCAGTTCTTCGCGAATGTTGGAGATTTGATTGTGTACTTGCTGGTGCACTTCCTTGATGTTGGGCAATGCATCCAGGGTGCGCAGGCGCATGACCAGGCCGAACAGGGGCATGGCGGCATCCACCATCAGGTTTGCGTAGCCGCCCCGCAGCTGGAAGTCCGGGTCAGCGAGATAACCCTCAAAAACAGGCTCAGCAGATTCCTTTTCGGGTTCGGCAGCCTGTGTGGGTTGTCCATCTTCGCTGTCCGTGTCGGTCAACGCGTCCATATACTTTTCGGCTTTTTCCTGGCTTGCTTTGCTTGAAATAGTCAAATGCATACTCCTCGCTGGCTTAAATGCAACGATACAAGTTGATTTAATACTTTCAGAATCATGGCCTGCACACAGCAATTGAAATAGCTCGAGTACAGGAAAAGTGCGTGGCTCTGTAACCTCGCGCCTTATAACAGCGTCAATTACGACTACCTCGCATTCATGGCAGTTAAATGCAAAACGCTAAACCAGTCGACCCTTGCACTCTTACCGAGATACCTACACATAGCTTCTACCAGATAAGATCTTCGGAAATGCATAACTAGAGCACTAGTTGTCAATATGCGTAAAAACCTCCCAACCACCCTCACTAAAGCGAAGCAATTTGTCAGATGCAAGCGCCCAAATCACACCATCTATTGACTCCACACCCGTTACCTCCTTGGCCTCTATATTGACTTTTGCCAATACATTCCGGCTTAACGTATAAACCCCATCGCTAGCACCGATATAGTAAGTATCATTAAATAAAGCGACTGAGTAAAAATCAACATCCACGGCATGCCCGCCAAGCACTCTAAAGCCAGCGCTTGCATTTCCATACAAAATAGTGGCTCGAGCACCTACAACCAAAACGTCACCCCTATGGACATTTATGGCATGTAGGTCAGCAACTGTTTGTTTTGGCAGAACACTCCAAGCCGAACCATTTTGATGCGCGATGAATCCATTTGCTCCAACAGTATAAATATCGTTTTGCACACCATTGATATCAAACAGACTAATGGTAGTTTCTATTAGCTGCGAAACTTGCTCCATGAAATCACCAGGCGCACCTGGTGTAATTGTAATTTCATCTTGCAACAACCCCTCATCAAAATGCACCCAGCCTTCAGGAGTTCTTTTGTAAACCTGCCCCCTGTGGCCACAAACATAAAGGGTGTCAAAAATGAATGAAATCTTGTTTACATAACCATACAGCTTGCTGCTTTTTGATACGCCTGCATCCGCTATTTTTTCATAAGTTGTTATGTCCCGACCAAAGCACTCTACGTCTCCTTCTTCACTGAGAGCATAAACTTTTCGCGTACTGACCGGCTGACCTGGTGGAAATGCCGTCGATATGACATTCCAACCAGGAAGGTCATGATAAAACCATTTGCCTGGAGTCTTATCTTGGTAGAAATACATTCTTGAATACGAATCCGTTTCAGAGGAATGGACAAATGCGCAAGACATGTAGTACATATCTGTACTTATTGCGCATCCGATATTAAACTGTACGCGTGCAATTTCATTCGTGCTCATAGAGCTCTCCTTGGCAATCTGAAGTGGTTATGAGTTCAACCGCTCTTATTCGGATCCCCGCCCTTGGCCTCTTGTGTCATTTCCTGGCTAAGATCAAGTACTTGAGGGGTTGAATGATTTTCTATCGCTCGGCACAGGGTGCCGATACTTCTGCGCAGAGCGTAGGATCGAATAACTCGACCTGCCCTTAACATGCTAGACACTCAGACATTGTCTGGATGCTCAATAAAATCCCATTGATCATTGTGAAGCCGCAACATAAATTTATCTGCCGCCACCCACAGCGTATCGTTGAACACATCAATGGACTGGACACTATAAGAACCAGGAGCCGCAACAGCGGTTACACAGGGAGCTAATTTATTACTTGCCACCTCGAACAGTCCGACGCTTGAACCTATGTATATTTTTTCGCCACAGGCTCGAATTGACCAAAAATTAATGCCAGCTCTACCCGTTGGCAACCTGGAAAATCCGGACTTGTGGTTACCTTTGAGTATCGTTCCGTTGTGACCACATATGAAAACCAACTCATCAGAAACACAATGAATATCATGAAGATGCTGCACTGTTCCGCTTTTAATAATTCTCCAAATCGCGCCATCCCAATGCCAGATCCTCCCATTGCTTCCGCATGTATAGATACTGTTCTCTGCTAACCCGTCAATACCGTGAAGCATCGTATAGTCGCGAAGCTTTTCTGTCGCAACATTCAAGCCTATATTTTTTGCGTTGGGTGATGGCCCGATGCTATTGATTGCAGTGATTACCTCAGAAATCTGCTGCGAGGCCAACCTTTGAATGTCATCACTTATAGAGACCCACCCATCCTCTGTACTCTTATAGACTTGATTACCGCTCCCGCAAACGTAGGCATGCCCTGCAATATATTTTATGCCAGTTAATTCTCCTGGGTAGCTTGTGCGGCTCACCGTGTGAAAAATGTCTTCTGTGATAGTGCTGTTGCTGTTGAATATTTCTACCAAACCTTTACTTGACAAGGAATAACACGCTCGCTCCGACCTATCGCTTTTACCTCGCAGGCACGTTGCAATGATGGTGGAATCATAAATATCATGATAAAACCAGTAGGGCGTTACTTCTGTATTGAGAACAAATATGCGAGTGTGCTCCAGATCTTCTTCCAGCTCATCCAAGAACGAAGGAACATAGAACATTTTGTCGCTTATGGCGCATCCGCTTCCAAATGTAACTTTTGCCTTCATGACTATACCTTTTCAGGCGTTCCGGCCCGAGCAAACATACGCGACCTGCTTTTCCAACTAGCAAAGGTAAACAAGTTAACTCATGAGTCTTGCTATCACGGCATCCGGAAAAGGGAGGGTTGGCGGCGCATATTGACGAAGAATGTGCAAATGAGGATCTATCTTGAGGCGGCGGAGATTCTCTATCTCAGCTTTTCCGCCAACCACTAATGCCGGCTCAAAGCCGTACATTTCGTCAGGCGCAAGAGGTCCATAAGTCTTCACTGCTCGATCAAATAGCAGCCTTCCGCTGCTGTCCGCGCAATCGAAGCCTTCAGGCTTGCGAGACCCAAAAAACGACTGAATTGAAGGGCTTTGGTCGTGTAACAGTCGAGATTTCAGTTTGTTTTTAAGCGCAAGAATTTCGTTGTGAAGGCAGGAAACAGTGAGACTTCTACCCGTTTTCTCGCCACATAAGAAAAGGTCACCAAAGGCGCTGCGAGCTATCACGTTAAAGCTGTCAAAGGTACAAAACGGTGTTCCCTCCAGCCAAGCATCCTTGATGTCCTCATACCCATCTGGATTCACAGTCCAAACACGGCCACTCGCATATCCTGCCCAGCCTTCCTCGCGCCAGTAGTCCAGTAAAATCGGAGGGAGCCTATTGACCCAGCGGGAGATGCTGGCGTGTGGTACAGGTGAGCGATATATGGCTTCACCAAATTTCTCAATAAAGTAGGCGAAATGGGGGTCTATCATTGTCACTCTCCTTTCTTACCCAGTGGCGAAACTCACCCGTTGGGTAAGCCTGAGGATCTATTCTGGTTATAATTTTTCACCCTTGGCATCCGAAGTCCAATGGGAAGTTAACCTAGACACGCCTCCAACCATAATCACGAAGAAATATGGAACTGTTCAAGATTAAACTTACGAACCACCTCATCGAGGAGAGTCGTTTCTGGCTCCGTAAGCTGGAGTGGAAGCTTGGACAACGGGTGTTGCATCAGAGGGTGTTCGAAGGCGGTGGGATTTTTCAGGCTGTGCCATTCTCGAGTCCTCAAAAGTGTGAGTACCTCATAAGGAAATAGCATGCGATCCTCGTAATCAAACTCAAAAATCTCGTCATGCATCGGCGTCGCAGCATTGAAAAGATGGAAGTCGGCCATTTGTGACACTAAAGCGTCCAGCAAACTTTGATCTGGTGTGTCCCACTGCTCCAATACCTGCTCATATGGAGAAGGTGTTTCGGGACGAGCGTATTGGAAAACATCAATTTTACGATTTACGCTTTTTGCATATAGCTGCAATATAAACCAGAAGTGGTGAAATAGCTTTCCCGACTGCCTGTGTTTTAAGTCTAGCAGTGCGGTATCCAATCCGTTGAGTATTATGTCGAACCTAGCCTTGAACTCGACTGGCCAGTTAGCAATTGCAGCCAATGAAAGTGCTAGCGCTGCTGTCGATGGGACGATCGGACTGTTACTGCCGCCTGTAACAAATGCGCTTTCGAATTTCAGCATATACCCATAGTAAGTTGAAGCGAGGGACAATTCGCTAAATTCATGAATTGAATTTAACGCCATTTGTTCGTACATTGCCAAATGCCATGTAGCCAAGTGCTCTGAATGAACCCCAAGAGCATCTGAAGACTCCATATCGTTGATATAGTCCTTTAGGCCCTCGGTCGGATCTTCCAGATATAGCTCTCTGGGTGTTTCTGAGATCACCCATTTGGCCATCCACCTCTTAACCCTCCTATCAATTCGGCTTACCTCTTTTTTTGCGCCCACTGACCAATCCTTATTAGTAAACCCAACCAATGAACAACTTCACGAAAACGAACCATCACAGCAACTATCAATGCGATTTAAACCCAATTAAACCAAACAATAGAATTTTAACGAGAGCGCCCGACTTATTCTTTTATAATTAAATCTCAAGACATAAATCAGGCAGGTTTACGCACAGGATAAATGACAAGGCCATCGTATCGATACCTAACAGTAAAGTTACCGCCACAAACTGCCGTGTAACGGCATCAACGTAAATGGGTAATGGCACTAACGTGACATGGCCGTTACATCTGAAGGCTGGGGCGGTGAGCCACGGCTTCTGTGGTTCCTAGGGAACCTGACCTAGACTCGACCCCGCTCATATCAGCAGTTCTGCGTTTACTACTTGCTTGTAGCAGACGGAAACTAGGTGTTAATATCAGTCTATTTCTGCAGATTCACCGAGATATTTTAGTATCCAGGCCTCACGACGTTCAACATTTAGCCCGAAGTCAGAGATATCCTCATACCCTAGATCAAGAGACATTTCAAAGCTTTTGGTAAGATGAAAAGTTGCAGTTGTCCATGCTGCGTTAGTGTCTTTTTTATATATCTGCCAAAGCACTCGAAGACTCTCTTCAAGCTCTTCGTTCACCCCACCTATGTAACCATAGGTTCCTTGAGGCTTTTTGTAAAAAACACCAATACTCCAAACATCTTCAATCATTTCTGTTCGCACCCAAGCCTCTTCAAAGTCATCAGGAACAGCATCCAATAGACTCTGACCGATCTCGGTGTAAACTTCTTCTTGCGTTGGGAGCTTATGTTGCATGATCATCCACCTTGGCTACCCGCCATATTTGTTTGCATAAGTTACTGAATCTTTTTCCACACCATCAATCCACTGCCTAATGGTTATCTTGTCAGGCCTTAGGGAATCCTTAGTATACCTAGGGTTGATTTCTATGCGTACATCTTTGTTGTTTTTTAATGCTTTTTCCCAAGAATTTTCAAGCTTTCTATACGCACTATTATTAAAATTTCCATTTTGAGCAAAATGGTTCATTTCATCAGTCGGCCCGTCAAATCTTCGCCCCACATAATGGCCTCCCTGGTCATCTGGAAGGCGATCTTTCCCACCGGCATTTTTCTGGGCACTTTGGTTCCTGGTTTTTGACTTGTTAAGCTTCAAGCTACCTTCAACTTTTGTTACTCGCCCGTGATGGTCAAGCTGGTATGTGTACCCGTTTCTTGTATGTGTTGTATTTCTAGATCGTATTTTAGCGCCGTCTTGCGTTTTAGGTGCTGAGAGCTGCTCTGCGGTACGCTTTTCTGGTATTTTTCTCGCAATCCGTTCCGACACAGCCTTTTCGGCTTGCTTGCTCCCATCTCTTGCCGCTTTATCTGTCGCCTCACTTATCGTCCGTTGTACTGTCTCTGAGCCAAGTCGGTTGGCGCTTTTACCCACCAACACTCCGCCCTTCAGCGCGTCTCCGGCAAACGGGATTACCGCTGCTGCGGAGAGTCCAGCATTGACCGCATCACCTTCTACGGCATATATCCCGGCATTTATCAGGTCGGGAATAGCCCCAAGCCCAGGTACAAAGCCAAGAACATCCAAGCCCCCATGCACCCACGGACCTTTCTCGGCCCACCAATCTTCCTCGGGTTCAGCTTCAGGTTTAAGTCGTGGGTTCGCCTGCGCCGCAGGAACAGCCGCCGGCGCCGCCTCCCCCACCACCCGCCCCAACGTATTCCCCGATTTGAACGAACTGAACGGGGGCAAGCTGGCCTGCTCTTTGATCAGCAACCGTTGGCGCATGTTTTCGTAGGCTTGTTCCTCCAAAGCCCGCGATACATGCCACGCGTTACCTTGTGGATCAGTACCAAAGGCATCGACCTGCACCGTGCCGTCGGCATTGGCTTGCAGCATCAACTCTTCGATTTTTTCCAGCGCCTGCGGGTCTGGCCGCACCTTCACGCTTATCGCCTGCACTTCAATGCGGGCCAGTTCGATTACCGATTCACTCATCGGCCATCAGCTCCCGTTCATCCAGAACAGGTCGTTGTGGCGAACAACCAACTTTTTTTCCGCGCGTACTGTGCTGCTTTTGTCCTTTGGGTAGCACTTGCCGCCCACGGTATTGCTTTTGATGCCCTTGGCAGCACCGGCCTGGTCACCGTCGGTCTTGGGCGCCAGGCTTTTGTCGAACACCACCACCGGTTTGCCATTGACCCGGACGGACCTGGCCACGCCGGTCGCCGCGCTCAGCTCGGCAGTGACGGGATAAGGCACCGGCGGCATGGCGCCGCCCATGGGCGTCTTGCAGACATCCGGGACGATGCTGACGACCTTCCATTTGTCTTGATTGCGCGCGATGACGTTATCGGCCATGTCAGAGCGCCTCCTGTCGCGTTAGCAGCGGAGCCGCCGGGTCGGTCTCGAAACGCGCTTCGAGCACCCGAACCGGGTCGGCACTGGCCAGGCTGACGCGATGGGTCAATGACAGGGTCATCGCATCGGTGTCGATCAGCAGGGTGTCGGTGAGCAGCGGCAGCGGCAGCATTACGCCGTTGTGCAGGCGCATCAGCACAAAGGGGCGATGACCGGGGAGCTCTACGCATACCTGGCCGTTATGGCTGAACGCCGGGTCGGTGAGGTTGAACAGTTCAATGCGCAGATCCGCTTGCGCAAAGGCGATCTGCTGATCCGCGGGCGCGCCGTTCCAGTAGCCGAAATCGAAGTCTGTGGGCAGTCCCGGCCAGCGTTCCGCTTGCCAAGCCACATCGTAGGTACCCGCCAGCGCCAGGCGTGGTGCCCACATGCGTGCGAGAGCACCGAAGCCGACCGGCTGATAGCGGTAGCTGGCAGCCAGCTCGGCCATCTGAGCCGAAGTGATATCGCCATCCGCTTGCCGGGTGATATCCAGATGCGTGATCGGCTGCCCTATAGGCTCGATCTGTGGGGCAGGCAGTCGCTCGACCGGGGTATCCAGCGACCAGGCCAGTTGTTCATGGCGCTTCTCGATCCAGCCCCGACCCAGCGGGTTGCAGTAGCACACCTGATTGAGCAAACAGGGTTCGGCCGCTTCATGCGGATAGCGTGGGTTGAGCAGGACACTGGCGCCGCCAAAGGCATACTCCCAGCGCAGAGGCACACGGATGGCCGGTTCTGCCTCGGTCAGACGCCAACCGCTGAGCAGCCGATGCGCAAACCAGCGTGGTCCGTTAAAGCGCAAGCGTTTATCCAGCAGTACGTCGCGGGTGGGTGCGGTCGCACGACGCTGCTCGGCCTCGCGCAACGCATCACGCCATTGGTAGAGCTGCTGCTCGGTGAGCGGCTCGCCGGGTTGCCACGGTTTGGGTGTTTCGACCTTAATCACCCGCGGCGCAAGCGCTACGCTCAGGCGAATACCGGCCACCCAGGTCTGCGCGGGGATGGCGCCCGGGGCATGTGCATGGCCGTTGACGATGACATCGCAGCGCGGTATGAACGGCACCAGGTCGCTTTCCTCACGGACGCTGCTCTGGCCCTCCTCGCCCCAATAGCGATCGCTCGTGCATAGCGGCACGGGCTCGTCATCCATTACCTGGGCACTGAAATGACCAGGCCGATCGGCAATCGGCAACAGCCGATAACCCACCTTCATGACGATTACAGGGTGCTCGGCATCCTGTTTGTCGAGCGCACTGAAGCACAACGCATCAAACGGCGTCAGGTTGCGAAACTCCATTCAGGGCTGACCCCTCAGTTGATATCGACGTCCTTGCCGTTGATTTGCACAGGCCCTGTCGCACTCAGGTCGAGGGTGCTGCCGTTGATCAGTACGCTGCCGTCGGACTTCATCACCAAGCTGGACTTGCCCACGGTGAGGGTGAATTCATCGCCTGCGGTAACGTGGAAGTGCTTGCCGACCACTACCGACTTGTTGATACCGACTTGCTCGCTTTGACTCAGGCCAACGCTGGTGTTCATGGCTGCACCAACACTGGTCTGGTAGCCCGCACCGATGGTCAGGGCCTTGGCCAGACCGATGGTTTCCGTCTTGGCCAGGATGACGGTTTCGGTTTTGTTGGCACCGATGGTGACGCTGCGGTTCTCTCCAATACGGATGGTCTCGTTCTTGCCGACGTCTTCACTGCGGTGGTCGCCGATGGAGAGGGTTTCGTTGTGCTCGACCCGTTCGCTGCGGTCATTGCCAACGCGCGTGGTTTCGTCGTGCTTGACGACATTGTTCTGGTCTCTCTCGGCATGGATGAACACTTCCTGGCGGCCCAGCTCATCCTCAAAGCGCAGCTCGTTGAAGCCATCGCCCTTGTGGGTCTGGCTCTTGATGGTCATGCGCGTCTTGTGTTCGGGCAGGTCGTAGGGCGGCAGCTGGTTACCGCAGTAGGTGCGCCCGGTGATCATCGGCTGGTCGGGGTCGGCGTTGACGTACTGGATGATCACGTCCTGGCCGATGCGCGGGATCGCCATGGAACCCCAGCTGCCCCCGGCCCAGCCTTGCGACACCCGCACCCAGCACGAGCTGAATTCGTTATCGCGGCTTTCGCGGTCCCAGGGGAAGCTGACCTTGACCCGGCCCCACTGGTCGCAATAGATCTCCTCGCCCGGCGGGCCGACCACCGTGGCCATGTGCGGGCCATCGACGTGCGGTTTCGGCAGCGGCTCGGGCCGCCACTCGGTCAGACCGGGGACCACCACGGCAGTCTGCGAATAGTGCGTGCCCTGTTGGGCGTCTGCCGCCTCTTCCTGCAGGCTGGCGAACTGGGTGCCGGTGTGGGAAACGCGGATCACCCGCCAGTGCACGTTGAAGGTCTCGCGCGGATGCTCGGTGAGGCTGAAGCTCAGGCCGGGCTGCAGGCGTACGTCGTCGCCTTCGACTTCGGCAAGGCGTGCATCGTGGCGCAGGCCCATCGCGCGCGTATGGATGAGGGGTTTGGCGACGGCTTCGCGTTTGTAACGGCCGGGGTAGTCGAAACGTTCGTAGTCATTGGCCAGGTGCTGTATGTGATCGGGCAGGCCGACCTGCTCCAGGCGATAGGCCGGGTGAGTGAAGGTGTAGTCGCGCTGCACCTGGCGCGTTGAGCGCACCTGTTCGCGGTAGCTGAAGCGGCGCAGGCACGGTTCGGCTTGATCGCCGCCGCCGCTGGCGTGGTACAGCACGGTGTCGGGAAATGCTTCCTGGCTGTCTTCCTGCTCATCCTTGATGC
>NZ_QJRG01000049.1:197516-715376 GCF_004025535.1 Pseudomonas alkylphenolica | reverse complement strand
GAGGCTGAAGCTCAGGCCGGGCTGCAGGCGTACGTCGTCGCCTTCGACTTCGGCAAGGCGTGCATCGTGGCGCAGGCCCATCGCGCGCGTATGGATGAGGGGTTTGGCGACGGCTTCGCGTTTGTAACGGCCGGGGTAGTCGAAACGTTCGTAGTCATTGGCCAGGTGCTGTATGTGATCGGGCAGGCCGACCTGCTCCAGGCGATAGGCCGGGTGAGTGAAGGTGTAGTCGCGCTGCACCTGGCGCGTTGAGCGCACCTGTTCGCGGTAGCTGAAGCGGCGCAGGCACGGTTCGGCTTGATCGCCGCCGCCGCTGGCGTGGTACAGCACGGTGTCGGGAAATGCTTCCTGGCTGTCTTCCTGCTCATCCTTGATGCCGCCACGCCTGAGCCGGCCCAATGACCGCAACCGGTCGGTGATGAGCAGCTTGTGCTGTTTCTCACTGTGTTCGAAGCGGTAGACGAAGCCTTCTTCCGCGGCGAGGCGGGCGAAGAAATCGAGGTCGGTCTCGCCGGCCTGCACGCAGAATTCGCGGACCTGATGGTCGAAAGCGCTGCCCAGCTCAAAGTGGGTGATGCCCTGGCGCTTGAGCATCAGCTCGAGAATTTGCGGGACGGTTTTCTGCTGGAAGATGCGCCAGTTCGAACGCAGGCTGGCGCGGGCCAGTTGTGGCTCGACCAGGGCCTTGTAATGCGTGCGCTTGGGCTTGGATCTGGTATCACCCTGGCAGAAGCTGCTGACCAGGCCGTGAACGTAACGCAGCGGCCGCTCGCCGCGCCAGATGGTGAACAGCACCGGCCGGTCGAGCAGTTGGTCGAAGTCGATATCGCTTTCGTAGCTGACCAGTTCCAGGGTCAGGGCGAACGGCTGGCTGACGGCCTCGGTGAGGGTGAACGACACCACCTCGAAGGAGGCGTTGCCGACCAGGGGCTGGAAGGTGAAGTGCAGATCGGATTGGCTAGGCATGCGAAGTCCTTGTCTCGCCTGAAGGGACAGACGCTGTGGCTTACAGGGCTAACAGTGCAGAGCCGAAACACTAGCGGGGAACAGCTTCTAAGTGGTCGTAAGGCCTTCCTAAAGCCTTGTGGGAAATGTCGCTAAGCCTGCATTGCGCCAGGGAGCAACCTGTTTGCGAAGAGAGATGATGAGGTGTAGCAGGTACACTGCAGGGCCTGGTTCATCTGCTCAAATCCGGAACTGCGTGCCGGTGTGACACCCCTTCCGCCGTAAGGACGGAAGGGGCTGGCAGCCTCGCCACATGGAATGGACAAGCGCCCGACCTGAAACTTACAAGGTCAACCCCTACCCTGCCGAACTGACCACCGGCTTGCGCGGCCCATCAAACGGCGCCCAGTTCTCCTCGAGCATCTCCATCAGATAGGCCTGCGCATTGTCAGCATGCAGCGGCACCTCGCGCGGTACCCAGTCATCATCGTGTTTGTCCATGTCGGCGTCATACTCGAAGCGACACCCCAACGGCCCGTCGAAATACCAGAACCAGTTCGACCCGAAGTTGTGCCGACCCGGCCCCCAGAAACTCGTATGGCCCAAGTCACGGAAGCGGTTGCCCGCCTGCATCACCTCGCTGGGCCCGCCCAGGTGGAAGGCCATGTGCTCGATGCCCTTGAGTTGCGGCGGGGTCTGGATCAGGAACATGGTGTGATGCTCCTGAGTACCCTTGGAGCGCATGAACGGCCCGCCCCCCAGTCGGTCGTTGACGCGAAACTGCAGGCGCTGCACGTAGAACGCCTCGGCCTTGGCCACATCGGGTACGAACAGGGCAAAATGGCCCAGGCTACGCACTTGCGGCAGTGCGTCCTGATCATCGACGCCAACGCAGTTGACCGGCCGCTGCAACGGTGCCCCGGGGGCATTGATCTTCTCCGCAGGCAGGCTCAGTTCGCGGCGACGGGTCAGCTGGAACACCAACGGAATATCCAGGTCATCAAGCGCCTCGATGGCACCGTCGGCCAGGCGTCTGACCTCTCGGTCCTTGCCCAGCTCGGCGGCGATCTCGTCGAGGCTTTGCTGGTCGGCAACACCGTAGATGATTTTGCGGGCCTTGTTGGTCGGGCTCAGCGGCGCCGGCGAAGCTGGGTCATTGGCCTGGCAGATGATCACACCGGTGCCGTCGAGCGTTTCGAACAACAAGCCGTCGCGCACCTGCCCGGCAGGCTTCAAGCCAAAATCCGTCATGTACCTGGCGGCGACGTCGATATCGTCGACACCGAAGACCACTGCATCTGGACCGATAATATTCATGAATCGTTACTCCGTTGTTCGCGCGGCGCGCGTGATGGGGTGGCGGCATCGCGCACCCCGGCCAGATCAGGTCAGGAGGTGATGCTGACGTTTTCACCACGGCGCAACGCCGCCATGCGCTCGTTCAGCTCGCCGTCGACGTAGTACAGCTCGGTGTAGAAACCGATCTGCTCGCGCGTGTCCCAGTAGCTCCAGCGGCAATTGCCGAACGGGCCTTCGAAGAAGCCGGCCATGGCTTTCTCCAGGCCTTGCTCCTGGTAATGACGTTCGGCCTGGGCATACTCCTCGGCGCTGCTCTGACGAAAGCCGATGTGATGCGGGCCGTAGCCACGGCTGTCGATCCAGTCTTTGTACAGGCTGTTGCCGCCGTCGTGACGGGCCAGCTCGATCAGGGTGTCGCCGGCAAAGCCGTAAGCGCAGCTGAACTGGAAATCACCGGGCTGGCCACGGTATTCCTTCTGGGTCTGCTCCTTGGCGAGGTCCAGGGCAAGGTTCCACACTTCAACGCCGTTGGTCTTGCTCCACATGGCCATGGCGGCCTCGAGGTCCGGAACGACAAAGCAGATCTGGTCGAATTTGCGACCGATCAGGTTCTTGGCAATCTCACTCATGTCTGGCTCCCCTGCTCACTCTTGAATCACACGAAGGCTGATGGCTGCGGCCGGGCAGTCACGTACCAGTTGTTCGAATTCACCTTTGCGCGAAATGTCCACGAAACGCTGTTTGAGGTGGGCAATGTTCGCCACCGAATCCAGCTCGAAGACATCGTCCGCCCCCAGGCACAGGCCATAGCCCTGGCACTTCAGGGCATCGAGGATCACTTCTACTTTTTCGCTCGCCATAGCACGGCTCTCTTGTTCTTGTTGTTACAGAAATACGCCGAGGTTGGGCGTTTGCAGCACGGCATGGGTGATCAAGGCCTTGCGCTTGAGCAACCTGAAGCCGTCTTCGCTGACACGCAGCAGGTCGTGGCGGCGCACCGGGATGACATCGCCCGGATCATCGTGACCGCGCTGGCGATAGAGGATCATGGCGCTGACAACCTCGATCACGTCCGCCCGCTCGGTGGCATCCACCATCACGCTGCCCACCACGCGCAAGGTGCGTGACGGCGGGACTTCGGCCCAGGCGTGGTCGCTTTCCAGGCGTGCGATTCGGGTCTGGATGTGCGCCTTGCAGTCCTTGATGCGAAACGCGCCGGGCGGGAACTCCTCGGCATAGTTGCGCATGGCAATACGGATCGGTACGTCGTAGTCGATCTCGTCATCGAGCAGGGCGAACCAGTCGCGGAAGCGGCGCTCATCGAGCATCAGCGCTTCACGGGCAAGAAAGTCGGCAGCGTGCTCGTGCAATTCGTGGATCTTCTTCATCACTGGCACCCTCCTTGATCGTCGCACGGCTCGGCGTGTTTGCTGGCACGCTTGCCTTCGGTCATTTCCTTTACCCAGCGGCGCCAGAAGCGCTCCTGGCTGTACTCGCCATAGATCGAGGGGTGGAATTCGCCCGGCCCTTTCCAGTCCGGGTCGGGGCCGCCGCGCTTCTGCTGATAGTGCAAACGCATGCCCTTGGACAGCGCCCAGGGGCTGGCCGCGACTTTAGCGATGCCTTCCCACACCGCGGTATCGTCCTGCTCGAAGATGCCGCCGGAGCCAAAGCCGAACTGGCCCGCCATGTAGGCTTTGTCGTGGAACGACTCGGGCAGGAAGGCGTATTCCAGCTCGTAGTTCCACAGTTCCATCACCCCTGGCGCCACCGGCTGCCACATGCGAATGCTGGTGAACGGAATCGGCATGGCGCCCGGTACGTCGGGCTGCGGAAAGCGCAAAAAACTGAAGTTGGGGAAGACCGTGCCGATGGTAGGCGGCACTTTCTTGAGCATCTCCAGTTGCACTTCGTCGAGCTGGCTCAGATCGAACTGATCGCGGTACTCCGGCGGGTAGCCCCAGAGGTCGAACATCGGTGCGATCAGCTCCGGCAAGGCGTGGCCGATAAAGCTGTTGCCGTTGCCGAAGTCATAACCGCTGGCCAGGCTGCTGACCTGATTGACGCCAGGGATGAACTCCGACAACGATGCCGACAGGTGCGCAGTACTGACGTGGTAGGCATCGCCACTGAAGTTCTCCGCCCCGCTCTTCCAGTCGGCCTTGACCACGAAGCGCTCCGGCTCCTTGAGCACTTTCATGCCATCGGGGTGCAGGCCGAACAGCGCATCGAACATCCACGCGGCGCCTCCCAGGTACTCGCGCAACGGCGGTACGTCTTCGCTCAGCGAGGCGAAGACGAAGCCATGAATCGCCTCGACCTTGGCCGCCCGCAACAGCGACCACTCTTTTTTGTCCAGCGGGCCGCCATAGGCGTCCTTGAGGTGCGGCGCACCGGCCCAGTCGCCGTTGTTGCGATAGACCCAGCCGTGGTACGGGCATTTGAAATGACGGGTATTGCCCTTGTCCTGGTGGCACAGCTCGGAGCCGCGGTGCCGGCAGTGGTTGAGCAGCACGTTGATCTGGTCATCGTCGTCACGGGTGACGATGACCTTGTCGATACCGATGCGGCGCAACACATAATCGCCCTTCTCGGGAATCTCCGAGGTGTGCGCGACAAAGATCCAGTTACGGGTGAAGATCCTTTCCATCTCTGCACGGAACACCGCGTCGTCGCGGAACACCTCGACCGGCAGCAAACCTTCGTCCATGCCCTGCGAGACGCGCTCGCACAGGTCGTCCAGGTACTGGTCCGGGTTGCCCGGATAGATAAGATCATAATTGATCATGGGGGTTGCTCTCCTCACTGCTTGTTCTTGTTTGTCTTGAGCGCTTGATCCGTCCGGCTAGGGACTGGTCTGCTCCAGTACCGGCAGATCCATGTTGCCTGCCACAGGTTGCCGCCCGGTGACCGGGGCTTGCCTGGGTTTCAACAGAAAGACCGACAGCGCAGGTACCAGCACCAGCGCGCCGAGCATGTTCCACAGGAACATGAACGCGAGCAGCGCGCCCATGTCGGCCTGAAACTTGATAGGGCTTGCCAGCCAGGTGGCAACGCCGATGGCCAGAGTGATGCCGGTGAGCATCACCACCTTGCCGGTAAAGATCAACGAGCGGTAGTAAGCCATCGACAGCGGCTGGCCGGCCTTGAGTTGCACCAACATGATCGACAGGATGTACAGCGCATAGTCGACGCCGATGCCGACGCCCAGGGCGATGACTGGCAGCGTGGCGACTTTCACGCCCATGCCCAGGGCGACCATCAAGGCCTCGGCGAGCAGCGAGGTCAGCATCAGCGGCAACACCGCGACAATGACTGCGCGCCAGGAACGAAAGGTGATCAGTGCCAACAGCGCGACCAATGCGTACACCAGCAGATTCATCTGCCGCCAGGCGTCGGCGACGACCATGTTGGTGGCCGCTTCGATGCCCGCGGTGCCCGCTGCCAGCAGGAACTGCACCTCGTCGGTGTTGTTCGCCGCAGCAAACTGCTCGACGTGGCTGACCACCCGCGACAAGGTCGCTGCCTTGTGATCGGTCAGGTACACGTACAGGGTCAGCAGCGAGCAGCTGTCGTCGTAGAGCCCCCGCGGGGCACTGGCGGTAATGGTATTGAGCATGTCCTGGTTGGGCACGAAGTCGTACCACTTCGGGTTGCCCTCGTTCAGCGCAGCACTCATGCGCCGGCTCAGCAAGGCCAGGGTGTCGGTGCTTTCCACCCCTTGCAGCTGGCGCAGCTGCCACTCCAGTGCGTCGACCTTGTTGAGGATCGGCAACGCCGAGCACAACCCCGCCGGGGTCTTGACCATGATCGCCAGGACATCGCTGGAGGCCCCGTAGTTGCCGTTCATGAATGCCATGTCACGGTTGTAGCGGCTGTCCTGGCGCAACTCCGGCGCGCCGGGATCGAGGTCGCCAATCTGCAGATGCCGGGCAACCCCCCAGCCCCCCAGGGCCAGCAGCAGGCTCACGGCTATGGCGCCGATGGCCCAGCGCCGCTGGGTAAAGCGGTCGAGCAAGCGCCACAGCAGGTGCCTGGCTACGCCCTGTTGCTCGGCGTGTTCGGCACGCAGGCTGCGCTGTGCGGCACGGGGCGAAACCCCGACGTAACTGAGCATCACCGGCAGCAGGATCAGGTTGGTGAAAATCAGGATGCCGACGCCAATCGATGCCGCCAGGGCCAGCTCGCGAATGACCTCGATGTCGATCACCAGCAGCACGCCGAAGCCCACCGCATCGATCACCAATGCTGCCAGGCCGGCGCCGAACAGCCGGCGAAAGGTCAGGCGCGCGGCCGTGAGCTTGCTGACGCCACGACCGACATCCTGAAGGATGCCGTTCATTTTCTGCGAACCATGGCTCATGCCGATGGCGAACACCAGAAACGGCACCAGGATCGAATAAGGGTCGAGGGCAAACCCCAGGGTCGGTAGCACGCCGAGCTGCCAGACCACCGCGATCAGCGACGCCACCACCACCGCAGCGGTGGAGCGCCAGCAGCGGGTGAACCAATAGAGCACGGCGCTGCTCAGGGCCAGGGTGATCAGGAAGAACACCAGCACGCTGCGCACCCCCTCGATCAGGTCGCCTACCAGCTTGGCGAAGCCGGTGACGTGCAGGGAGTAGCCGCGTGCTTCGTACTTGTGGCGCAACTGGTCGAGTGTGGCGGACAGCGCTGCGTAGTCCAGTGGCTGCCCTTGTGCATCATTGGCCAGCAACGGCAGGAAGATCGCCGTGGAGCGGCCGTCGGTGGCCACCAACCGGCCGATTTCACCGGAACGTGCGAGGTTGGCACTCAGTTGCTGCAGGCTTGCGGGCGAGCCGTCGTAACCGTCGGGAATCACCGGACCACCTTCCAGGCCGTCTTCGGTGACACCCGCCCAGCGGGTTGACGGCGTCCACAGCGACTTCATCTGCAGGCGGTTGACGCCGGGCATGAGGAACAGCTCGTCGTTCAACTCGCGCAAGGCCTCCATGTACTGCGCGTCATAAATCGTGCCGTTGGGATTGCCCAGGGCGATGCGTACCGCGTTGCCCAAACCCACGAGGTCTTTCTGGTGGGCAGTGAAATTCTGGATGTAAGGGTGCCCTTGCGGAATCATTTTCTCGAAACTGGCCGACAGTTCGAGGTGACGCAGCTGGTTGGCGAAAAACACCGTCAACAGCAGGCACAACAGGACGACGATCAAGCGGTTGTTGAAAATTGCACGTTCGACCAGAGAGCCTGAGCGCGGGTCAAAATCAGCCATCGGGGCACGTCCTGGCAGCGAGATGTTCAGGTTCATTTCAGGTTCTCCGCCTGCCCGTCGAGACGCAGCGTGGTCACCCCGCGGCTACTGAGCAGTGCGACGCTTGCGCCACTGACCGGCACGATGCCATTGAGCGAAGGCAGCGCCTGCTGGCTCAACTGCACCAGGCTGTCGTGCTGCAGGCCCAGCACATGCCCGGCCTGCGTCACGAGGTAAAGACCGCCATCGGCATCAAGGGTAGAGCCGGTAAAGGAAGACGCATCGCTGGCCGTAAGGCGCTGCCAGCTCGCGCCGCCATCCTGGCTGCGCAGCAGGCTGCCCTTGAGACCGGCAACGACGATGTCGTGATCACCCGGCAGTTCAGCGGTGAACAAACTGCCTTTGTAAGGCGTCTCCAGGCGCGCGAAAGTCGCACCGCTGTCAACGGAACGCAGCACCAGGCCGCGCTCACCGGCTACCAGCAGGTCGTTGCCGCGTTGGCGAATGGCATACAGGTGAAGACCGTCGGGATTATCCAGGCGCCCCATCCAGGAGCTCCAGTTTTGCCCCAGGTCAGGTGAGGCGAAGATCATCCCGTAGGCGCCGACTACCAGCAGACGCCCTTCCTGGTTGATCGCCACATCCAGAAACGGCTTGTCTGGCCCCTCGTCCACCAGTTGCTGCGCACTCTCGGCCAACACGGTGTTATCGCCCGCCTTCGCCGCCTGCAGTGCCAATTGCGCAGCACGGCGCCCGTCCAGGCGCAACACCCAGTGTTCGCCACCGTCACTGCTGGTCAACACCACCCCGCCATGACCGACCGCCACTCCCAGCTCACCGGAAAAGCGCACGGCAGTGAGGGTCACGCTGACCGGAACGATGCCCTGGCGCCAATGGGCACCGCCATCGTCGGAGAGCAACACCATGACACGCTCGCCGACGACCACCAGCCGCTTGCTGGCGGTAACGGCAGCGCCGAGCAGAACTGCCTGGCCTGCCTGGTTGGTCATCAATGCATTGCGCTGGGCAGGCTCGCCGACCTCGGCGCTGGCGAGCGACGCATTGGCACACAAGGAGATGGCACTGAGCATCGCCCCAAGCACGCGACTGCGCACCTCGTTGGTTTTGCGACTCATGGGCATTGCCTCTTTTTGTTGTTGTCATGACAGCCGTACTGTCCGGCTGCTGCGAATCGAGTGTATGGACTGCACCCGGCAGCAGCTACGTAGCGGCCTCTAATTCAGATATCTAGAAAATGCACAGCTTTGTGCCGGACAGACTCAAACGATGAACAGCGGGGTCAGGTGGCAAACACCGCGCTGCTGATCGCCTTACCGTTTCAGGTGCGGCGGTGCACGACCGGTGCACCGCCTGACAGCGGGTACAGCACCTGCGCAGAATCAGCGCACGCTGCTACCGGCCAGACCGTCCGGTGAGAACACCTTGTCGTTGTCGATTTCCTTGAGCAGGTAGTGCTTGGGCTTGCTGTTGTTCAGCTGAGCGACAAACGCGGTGCCCGTTTGCAGGTCGTTGTAGCCAAAGGAGGCAATCGCCGAACCTGGCAGCTCTGGCACCACCACCACCTGCGACCACAAGGTGCGCCACAACTGGCCGTTGGCATCCCAGCGGTCTGCCAGCACGCAGATCCAGGTGTCTTCGTCGCAGTAGTAACGGCTCTTGGCGGCCTGATGGCGCTGGCCGGCGCGCACGTTCGCCTCGACCACCCACACCCGGTGCTTTTCCCAGCGCACATGGTCGGGATTGAGGAAATTGCCCTTGAGCATCTCCTCGTCCTTGGTCGGTTGCAGGGTGCGGTTGGCGTTGTAGGGGATGAACAGCTCCTTCTTGCCGATCATCTTCCAGTCAAAGCGGTCCATGCGCCCGGTCCAGGTGTACATCTCGTCAAAGGTCATCACCCCGGCAGCGGCGGGCGTCGGCGTATCGCAGCAGCCATTGGGCAGCTTGCGCACACGCCGCTGGCCCTTGAGGTAGACCCAGGTCTGCAGCTTGTCCGGGTCCAGGTATTCATGCGCCAACAGCGCCTCACCCGCTCGCAGCGGCGGGCCGATGTTGCGGATCGCCACCTGCCAGAACGGCTTGCCCTGGCTCTGGAACTGCTCAAGGGTGCTGTTCTTGTCGTAATACGGCAGTTGCTCGTTGATCTCGGCATCGGTCACCAGCACCGCGCGGCCATCGGCGAGAATCTGGTACCAGTTGTTGAAGTGCTGGAAGCGCGCGCCGCGCCAGCGCAGCACATGATTCCACATCACCTCCTCGGCGCTTTGCGGGATCGGATAGGGAATACCGCCGTAAACGCCCTGGGGCACGCCGTTTTCAAGGGTGCCGCGGGTTGCGTTGGCGAAGGTGTTGTCATACACCCATTGCGGCGCCGCCGCGGAACGGCGGGTCGGGTAGACATCCAGGCGATAGTCCGGGTACTTCTTGAGCATCGCCTGCACCCCGTCGCTGAGGTTGCCGGCGTACTGCGCCATGTTCTGTGCCGTGATCGAAAACTGCGGTTTGTCATCCTTGAACGGATCGCCGCGCCGCCCACCCGGCACATCGCCGGGTGTTGGCGTGGTCAGGCCGCCGGTCCAGGCCGGGATCGAGCCGTCAGCGTTAGCCGCCTTCTCGGCACCGGTGGGCGTCAGGTCGGTTTTCAACCGCTGGGCCTGGTCGGCCGGCACCGCGGCATGCAGCGGCAAGGCGATGGCGCAGGCCAACAGTGCCAACCCTTGTCCCAAGGCAATAACCTTGTTCATGATGGTTTCCTCGTTCTTGTTGTTAAACGGACTGGTCAAAAGCTGCGGCGCACGGTGAAAGCGATGAAATCGCGGTCAGCACGGGCCTGCTTGTAGCTGTAGGAATTGCTCTCATCCAGGAAGCTGCCGGCCGATCCGAAGAAGCGCGTGTAGGCCAGGTTCAGGTCCCAGGCGTTCATGTACAGGCCACTGACACCAATGGTGAAATCGCCGCCGTTCTCTGCCGGTACGGCCGAGGGGCCCAGGGCGTTACGCGAGCCGTTGGGGGTAAAGCCGACGCCCATCGGTACGCTGATGTCCCAACCGAGCAGGGCCTGGCGGTACATGGGTTCGAACACCGCGCGCATCGCCCAGGCGTCGCGGGTGATGTTCGGATCAAGCGCGGCGGCACCGGCGACACTGTCGTCGCAGTTCTGCTTGCACTTGAGCAGACGGGTCCAGGCCACTTCGGCAGCCAGGTTCGCTTCGTTCCACAACGCCGTACGCGGCACCGTCCAGATGGTCGAGACGTTGATGTGCGCGGTATCGCCCACTGCATAGGCGGGATGATCACGATTGTCCGGCACGGCGCCGCCCAGTGCCGAGGTATCCACCGCGTGCGTGGTCGCCAGCGACTGATCCTTGCGGATGGACGCCTCCAGCGCGAGGTTCAGGTCGCCGAAGCTGCGGCTGGCACTGAAGCCATACAGCTGGGTGTCTTCCTGATAGGCCAGGTAGTAACCCGTAGGCAACACCGGGCCAAAGGGACCGAACGGCTGCCCCATCCGGGTAACCTGCTGGAAGTCCTTGTCATGAAACTGCAGCGCATAGAAGCCCAGGTCGAACTCGCCCACCTGCCAGCGCAGCTGCAGGCCGAACTGACCGGAATCCTTGGCATCGCGGTCCGACTCCTTCGGCGCAGACAACCCGGTGGCCGGATCGAGCACCAGCCGCTCGGCGCCAGCGCCGACGATATCCGACACCGAGAAGTAACTCCCGGAGCCTGGAATACGGTTATGCACGTAGCGGAACTGGTAATACGCACCGATCGACAGGGTGTCGCTCAGTTGCCATTGCGCCGACACCTGCGGCACCGGCAGCACAAACTCCTTGGCCTCGGCGGTCGGGTCATCCAGCAGGCGGGTGGTATCGAACGGGCTTTGTGCACCGGCGATTGCGTTGTTGGCGAAGAACAGGCTTTCGCCCCACACCAGCGAATGCTGGCCAAGCCGCCCGCTCAGTTCGGTGCCACCCAGTTGCAAGCGGCCGAACACAAAGGCGTCGCGCAACTCGACATCGCGGCCATGCTGGTCGCGGGTGGAGTCGGTGAATTCATCCGGCGCGCTGGAAAGCTGATTGGGATAAGCACCGCCGGCCACCCCGGGGTTGTCGTTGTCACGGTTGTAGACGGTGTCGTACCAGGCGCTGGCACTCACCCGTGCACCGATGCCATCGGGATGGACAAGGTCCAGCTCGCTGAACAGCTCGCCGCGATTGGACACCAGCCCGGTGCTGAAATTCTGGTCGCCGTCGTCCAGGTTGGGATTGGACAACAGTTCACTGTCGCGCTTGTCGACCCGGAACATCGCCGAGTACCGCAACGCATTGTTCCAGTCGAGTTTCAGGCCATCGGCCGATTCCCAGCTGAACGTCGCCCAGCTCTTGCTGGGAGACAAGGCGCCGACCGCAAGGACGATACCAAGGGCGACGGGCAAACGAGCACACTTCTTCTGACGATATGTCATGGCACTACCTGCTTTTATGATTGTTCTGGGAGCCACGTTGCGGTGAAGCGGCCCGCCGCATCGTCATGCCGCGGGCCAGGGGTTGCCGGGTGTCACATGGGATTTACACCGTCCCAGCACAGGTACTTGATCTCGAGGAACTCATCGATACCGTAGTGCGAGCCCTCGCGGCCGAGGCCGCTCTGCTTGATCCCGCCGAACGGCGCGACTTCGCTGGAGATCAGCCCGGTATTGATGCCGACCATGCCGGTTTCCAGGGCTTCGGCCGTGCGCCAGATGCGCGCGGCGTCGCGACTGAACAGGTAGGCCGCCAGGCCGAAGTCGGTGTCGTTGGCCATGGCGACGACCTCGGCTTCACTGCCGAAACGCAGCAACGGCATCACCGGGCCGAACGTTTCGTCACGGGCGATGGTCATCTGCAGCGTCACATCGGCGATAACGGTCGGTTCGTAGAAGGCACCGCCCAGCGCATGACGCTGACCACCGGCGAGCACACGGGCGCCTCCGGCCACCGCATTGCGCAACTGCTCCTCGACCTTGGCCACAGCGGCAGCATCGATCATCGGGCCGATCTGCACCCCGGGCTCAAGGCCGTTGCCGACCTTCAGCTCAAGGGTGCGCAGGGCCAGGCGTTCGGCGAGCTCATCGTAGATACCGTCCTGGATGAACACCCGGTTGGCGGCGATGCAGGACTGCCCGGTGTTGCGGAACTTGGCATTGAGGATGCCCTCCACCGCGAGGTCCGGATCAGCGTCATCGAAGACCACCAGCGGTGCATTCCCGCCCAGCTCCATCGAGCACTTCTTGATGGTCTCGGCAGACTGCGCAAGCAACACGCGGCCCACTTCGGTGGAGCCGGTGAAGGTGATCTTGCGCACCAGGCGGTGACCGGTCAGGACATTGCCGGTGGCCCGCGTTGCGTTGCCGGTGAGCACACTGAACACCCCGGCCGGTACCCCGGCACGGCGCGCAAGTTCTGCCAGCGCCAACGCGGTCAGCGGTGTCTGGCTGGCCGGCTTGACCACCATCGAACAACCGGCGGCCAGCGCCGGACCGGCCTTGCGGGTAATCATTGCCGCCGGGAAGTTCCACGGGGTGATCGCCGCGCACACACCGATAGGCTGCTTGAGCGCGATAATGCGCTGGGTGTCCTTCGGTGCCGGGATCACATCGCCGCGAATGCGTTTTGCCTCTTCGGCAAACCACTGCAGGAAGGACGCGGCGTAGTCGATCTCGCCACGGGCCTCGGCCAGCGGCTTGCCCTCCTCCAGGGTAATCAGGGTGGCCAGGTCTTCCTTGTTTTCGACCACCAGGCGGTACCACTGGCTGATGATCTCGGCACGCTGTTTGGCCGGCACTTTGCTCCAGCGGGTAAAGGCCTCGTGGGCAGACTCGACGGCGAACTCTGCCTGAGCCTCTTTGCACACCGGCAACTCAACCAGTACCTGACCGTTCGCCGGGTTGCGAACGGCGTAGGTGCCATGCGCGGTCTGCTCGACCCATTCGCCGTTGATGAAGGCGCCCTGGCGCCACAATGTCGGGTCTTTCAACAATTGCATGCTCATCGGCGGCGCCTCAGCAAGGGAATCGGCCAATCAGGAACTGGCTGTCATCGTCCGAGGTGCATTCGAGTTTCGACGCCACCAGGCCCTGACGCAGCACCTTCATCAAGCGATCCGGAATACGCCCGCCCGGCGCACGCAGCGGCCCGCCGTTGAAACCGGCCAGCCAGTCCATGTATTTCCAGTGCGCACGGTTGATGTAGTTGGAGCCCGGCATGTAGGCACCGGTGGCCGCGCCCACCGCGCCGCGTGCCGGTTGCACCTGCCAGTGCAGCTGCATGGCCTCTTCCCACTGGCCGTTGCGCGCCAGGTCGAAGGTCTTGGGGAAGTGATCGCCCATCCACTGGGTGTAACTGGTGCCGGAGAACTGCATGTCCATGAACTTCATCAGCGGGATCACATCGCTCTCGATCGGGCAGCTGATCAGCACTTCATCGGCAAAGCGGTGATAGGTCTCGATCAACCCGGCGACATGCGGGAAACCCTGCTCGGCTTTGATCGCGACAATGTTCGGACAGTCGTCGATCAGGCGGCGGATCAACGCCGGCGACATGCCTTGCGGGTGCACACGCTCAAAGCCCCACAACGGGATCGGGAAGAGCATCACCGCGAGGTCGGTGGCATCGCACACTGCCTTGGTGTAGTCGTAGATCTCCTGCTCGCTGGTCGGCCAGAAGTTGGAGGGGTAAGACAGCAGTACGATGTCTGCGCCCGCTTTTTCGGCCAGGGCCAGCGCTTCAATGTTCTCGGCCAGCGTGCCGAAACCGGCGTGGAAGAACAGCCCGAGCTTGTCGCCGGCCGTCTCTTTGGCCCACGCGGTGAACTGTGCGTTCTCCTGCGGGGTGATCGCCACTTCGGTGCACAGCAAGGTGTAGGTGAAGCCCAGGTCCACCAGCTTCTGGATGTCATGGCGGATGCCTTGTTCGTTCAGGCGCTTGAGGTCCGCGCTGTAGCTGGGAATGGTCACCCCCGAGCAACCCACCAGCATTTCATTTGCCCAGGCACGGGCATCGCTGCGTTTGTAGTTGGCCATTGTTGTTCTCCTTGGATGAGTGCTTCAGCGGTCGATCGTCACGACGCCCGCAGGGATGAGTTGAAAGCGATTGCTGGCCAGCGCTTCGCGCAGCAGCATTTCGGCGGTGACGACGTCTTGCAGCGCCGTGCCGACCGATTTGTAGATCACGATGTCGCTGGCCGAGCGGCGTGCCGGTACCTCGCCGGACACCACTTGCGCGAGCCCGACCGTCTTGCCCGCAACGTCCACGCCATCACGGGTGGCAACCAGGGCGTCGCCGGTTTCATGCAGGACTTCTTCGGGCATGTCGGCGATGATCAGGTTGGCCCGGGCCATGGCGGTGGCATCGACCTCGCGCTGTTCCGGCAAGGTCGAGCCCACGGACAGCACCACCATCCCCGGTTGCAGCCACTCACCGAGCAGCACCGGCGACTCGTCGCGGCTGCGCGCGGCGCAGACAACGATGTCGACGCCATCGATAGCGGCCTGGGCGTTGTCGACAGTTTCCAGCTGCAGGCTGTGAGACGCTTGGAAAGCGCTGGCGAATTTCTCGCGACTTGCCGGGGTCGGGCTGAACACCCGCGCCAGGGTCACCTCGCGCACCGATAGCAAGGCGGTCAACAGGCTCTTGGCGACCGAGCCGGAACCGATCACACCGACACGCAGAGTACCTTCGGGGATGACGGCATTGGCGGCGACCACGGCCGTGGCGGCAGTGCGCAGGTCGGTGATGCGGTTACCGTCAACCAATGCCGCCAGCTCCATGGTCCGCTGGTCGAACAGGGAGATGAGGTAGCTGGCGCGGCGAATCTTCGGCGACGCGGCGATCAGCTTGCAGCCCATGTACTCACCCGACGGCGAAACGGCGCAAAGGCTGCGCAACCAGAAGCCTTCGCCGCGGGCCATGATGCGCGCTGGCACCATGGCCGGTTTGATTGGCATGGCATACGCCTGTGCCAGTGCCGCAATCACCTTTGGCCACTGAGCCAGCTCGGCGATGTCGGCGTCGCGAAGAAAGGGGGTGGAGACTTCAATCTTGTCGATGTTTATAGAATCTGCAGCGTCCATGGGAACCTCCGGATCGTGTTGAGCCGGAGTGTATGAAGTGCACTTTGGGTGAGCTACGCGAGCGGGCCTAATACAGATATCTATAAAACAAGACGCTCAAGCGCCTGCCGAAAAACCCGGCGGGCATGCCGTGCCTGGCTGCAGAACGGGTTCCGGGTGACGCAAAACAGATAACTGCTTTGTGCCATTCGAGATGGATTCTGTTGCCCGTTCGGGGTCGGCCTGCTGCCTATAATGCGGCGTCGCCATCAGCCTGATGCCCTGCCCCATGATCGACATCCGTGAACAGCCCGCTCCTCGCCGCAAGCGCCAGAGTCTTTCCCGCACCCTGGTCGCCGAACTTTCCCGGCAGATCAGCGAAGCACTGATCACGCGCGGTGAGAAGCTGCCAACCGAATCACAAATGATGGCGACGTATCAGGTCAGCCGTACGGTGGTACGCGAGGCGATCTCGCGGTTGCAAGCGGCCGGGCTGGTGGAAACCCGACAGGGCGTTGGCACCTTTGTGCTTGGCAGCCACAACAGCCATGGCCTGTGTGTCGACCCGGCAACCATCGCCACCTTGCGCGACATGATCGACGTGCTGGAGTTTCGTGCCAGCCTGGAAATGGAGGCCGCCGGGCTGGCTGCCAGCCGTTGCAGCGACGCCGCTATCGAGCTGTTGCGCCAGGCGCTGGAGGCGTTCAGGCAAGCGACTCACCCAAGCGACAGGGTGGCCTCGGACTTCCGCTTTCATTACCAGATTGCCCTGGCGACCGGTAATCGCTACTACACCGACATCCTCTCGCATTTCGGCCCCGGCCTGCTGCCCAGAACCCGCCTGAACGCGGCCTTGCTGACACCCAGCGATCCCGACCACTACCAGGCCCGTCTGATTGACGAGCACGAGGCGATCTACATGGCAATCGCCCGCCGGGATCCGGATGCTGCGCGGGCGGCCATGCGACTGCACCTTACAAACAGCCGTGAACGCTTGCGCAAGGCATACGATCAGGCACAGCCGTGTTGAAGCTGGGCTCGCGCCCCTACACGTCATACCGAACCATGCACAGGTTGAAAATGGTTGCAGGGCAACTAATAGTCATGCCAGTTGGTCGGGCGTATAAAACTGCATTCAATGAAGTCTCAACTCTTCACGAGACTCAACGTCATGATGCCCGGTAAATGGAAGTCTGAATTTTTGATGGTGGCAGCTTTGCTACTGACGGCGTGCACGCCCTCTTCTCACGCTGCAATGGATGAAAGCGGGAAGGCTTCAATGTTGTTTGAACGACCCACAGCAGATCCGCAGTCGATGCAAAAGCTCATGTCGACACAAGGCATTTATCCCTCGCTTTCTGCGTTACTGGATGCACCTTCCACGGAACAGGCCTGGGAGGTAAAGGTCAATCATGACCTCATTGATGCGGGTAACCATGCACTATCGGTCCCGCCACCTGAGGGTGACGTCGTCCGCTTTGACCTCAAGCGCTTCAGTGACGTCGTGGCAATGTCCGGATGGATTGGAGATGTGGCATCGGACCGCAAGCAGCGCTTCACTTCTGCCGCGGAAGTGGACTTTGATCCCTTCAACTGGATTTCATTGGTCCGCGATGGCGATGAAGTGACCGGGGATATCCACATCAAAGGGCAACTTTATCGACTGGAGCCTATCGGCGCTGGCCGCCATGTATTGATCAAAGTCGATGCGTCCGGAATGCCGCCCGATGGTGAGCCGGTTGTGGAGGCGAATACAGTGCAGACAGCGGCTTCGAACAAGGCGCAGAAACCCGCTCATAGCACTATCAAAGTGCTTTTCGTGACCACCAATGAGCGACGTGCAGCCTCACCAAACTACCGCGCAGCATTAGTACAAGCGTTGCAAAACGCCAACCAGTACCTGATCAACAGTCATGTGCCGTTGACGTACGAACTGGCTGGCTTTTTCGACCCGGACTATAGCGACGCGAACAAAAGTCAGGGGACGATGCTTAATGAAGTGGCGGGCCCCGACACAGCGCTGGCACGAGAAGTCTATGTCCACCGCGACGCACTCAAAGCCAACCTGGTTTCGCTGTTCAACACCGACAGGGCGATATGCGGAAACGCTTTTACCAAGTCGACCAAAGAAAGGGGATACAGCACGATCAGTTGCACAAGCGCTTTGGCGCATGAACTGGGTCATAACCTGGGGGCCGCCCATGGGCTGGAGGTACCGGACCCAGACAAACACTACAATTATGGCTATCGGCATCGTTCGCCAAACTTCCATACCATCCAGGTCAATTCAGATCGTGCGATTCCCTATTTTTCCAATCCGCGCCTGGAATATCAGGGTGTACCCATAGGCACCGTTCAAAACCATGATGTTGCGCGTCAGTTTGATGACTACCGAGACACGGTAGAAAATTTCTATCCATCGATTTTGATGAGAGTCTCAGTGTTTGACAATATCAACATGCAAGGCAACAAATGTACATTCGATATTCAACCTGCGAAGCGCGTTACCTTGATCGAAGAGGAATGCGGAGCGAATTGGACGCATAAAGTGTGGTCTGCCAAAGTAACCAACATGACCGCAGGTGCAACGTTGCGATTGGGTAATGCCTTCGCCTGGCATACCTATATCAGCACTTCCTATCGTGGTGACTTCGATGTGCCTACGTTGACTGGGAAGGTTCACGATGTGCCGGAAGGCATGACGCTTCAGGCAAACCAGGGCAATTTGACCAAACGTATTAGTCAAATAGAAATACTCGAGCAGTGACGAGGATGGTGCAAACCCTCACGGCCTAGCCAGTCCAGCAACCACAACCCCGCCGGCCCCGGCGGGGTCAGCCCGTGGGGCAGTTCGGCCCTGCCGAACCCCTGTTCGGTCATTTCCAGTAGCAGCAGGTAATCCGGTCCGACCACACCCGCCCTTGTGGCTTGTACTCGCTGTCGGCGTAGGTATTGAGGTACAGCTGACGATAGCTGGCCAGGCTCGCCTGAGTCGGCTGCTGCAGTGCCGCCAACGGGTGCGCGCGGGCAACAAAAAGCCCATCTGCGCCGGGTGGGGCAAGCGCCGGGTGGCGATGTCCGGCGGCGAGGCATACGATCAGGCACAGCCGTGTTGAAGCAGGGCTCGCGCACATACACGTCATACCGAACCAAGCACAGGTTGAAAATGTTTTCAGGGCAACTAACAGTTATGCCAGTTGGTCGGGCGTAAAAAACTGCATTCAATGAAGTCTCACCCTTCACGAGACTCAACGTCATGATGCCCAATAAATGGAAGTCTGAATTTTTGATGGTGGCAGCTTTGCTGCTGACGGCGTGCACGCCCTCCTCTCACGCTGCAATGGATGAAACAGGGAAGGCTGCAATGTTGTTTGAACGGCCCACAGCAGATCCGCAGTCGATGCAAAAGCTTATGTCGACACAAGGCATCTACCCCTCGCTTTCTGCGTTACTGGATGCACCTTCCACGGAAAAGGCCTGGGAGGTAAAGGTCAACCATGCACTCATTGAAGCGGGTAACCATGCACTATCGGTCCCGCCACCTGAGGGAGACGTTGTCCGCTTTGACCTCAAGCGCTTCAGTGACGTCGCGGCAATGTCCGGATGGATTGGAGATGTGGCATCGGACCGCAAGCAGCGCTTCACTTCTGCCGCGGAAGTGGACTTCGATCCCTTCAACTGGATTTCATTGGTCCGCGATGGCGATGAAGTGACCGGGGATATTCACATCAAAGGGCAACCTTATCGACTGGAGCCTATCGGCGCTGGCCGCCATGTATTGATCAAAGTCGATGCGTCCGGAATGCCGCCCGATGGTGAGCCGGTTCTGGAGGCGAATACAGTGCAGACAGCGGCGTCGAACAAGGCGCAGAAGTCCGTTCATAGCACTATCAAAGTGCTTTTCGTGACAACCAATGAGCGACGTGCCGCCTCACCAAACTACCGCGCAGCATTAGTACAAGCCTTGCAAAACGCCAACCAGTACCTGATCAACAGTGACGTACCATTGACGTACGAACTGGCCGGCTTTTTCGACCCGGACTATAGCGACGCGAATAAAAGTCAGGGAACGATGCTTAATGAAGTGGCGGGCCCCGACACAGCGCTGGCACGAGAAGTCTATGTCTACCGCGACGCACTCAAAGCTAACCTGGTTTCTCTGTACAACACCAACTATGCGGTATGCGGAAACGCTTTTCGCAAGTCGACCAAAGAAAGGGGATACAGCACGATCAGTTGCTCAAGCGCGTTGGCGCATGAGCTGGGTCATAACCTGGGGGCCGCCCATGGGCTGGAGGTACCGGACCCAGACAAACACTACCATTATGGCTATCGGCATCGTTCGCCAAACTTCCATACCATCCAGGTCAATTCAGATCGTGCGATTCCCTATTTTTCCAATCCGCGCCTGGAATATCAGGGCATACCCATAGGCACCGTTCAAAACCATGATGTCGCGCGTCAGTTTGATGACTACCGAGACACTGTAGAAAATTTCTATCCACCTCAGTGTTTGAAGACATCGAAATGCAAGGCAACAGATGTACATTCGATATCCGACCTGCGAAGCGCGTTACCTTGATCGAAGAGGAATGCGGAGCGAATTGGACGAATAAAGTGTGGTCTGCCAAAGTAACCAACATGACCGCAGGTGCAACGTTGCGATTGGGTAATGCCTTCGCCTGGCATACCTATATCAGCACTTCTTATCGTGGTGACTTCGATGTGCCTACGTTGACTGGGAAGGTTCACGATGTGCCGGAAGGCATGACGCTTCAGCCAAACCCGAGCAATTTGACCAAACGTATTAGTCAAATAGAAATACTCGAGCAGTGACGAGGATGCTGCTAGCCCTCACGGCCTAGCCAGCCCAGCAACCACAACCCCGCCGGCCCCGGCGGGGTCAGCCGCGACCAGGCCGCATCCACGGCGATCGGTCGCGGCCAGCCATCGAGGCGCAACTCCACCAGCTGGCCATACATGTTGAAAATGTTTGCAGGGCAACTAATAGTTATGCCAGTTGGTCGGGCGTATAAAACTGCATTCAATGAAGTCTCAACCCTTCACGAGACTCAACGTCATGATGCCCGGTAAATGGAAGTCTGAATTTTTGATGGTGGCAACTTTGCTACTGACGGCCTGCACGCCCTCTTCTCACGCTGCAATGGATGTAACAGGGACGGCTGCAATGTTGTTTGAACGCCCCACTGCAGATACACAGGCGATGCATAAGCTTGTATCGACACAAGGCATCTATCCCTCGCTTTCTGCGTTGCTGGATGCACCTTCCACGGAAAAGGTCTGGGAGGTACAGGTGAATCCAGCACTGATTGATGCGGGCAACCATGCGCTATCGGTTCCGTCACCTGAGGGTGACGTCGTCCACTTTGACCTCACGCGCTTCAGTGACGTCGCGGCAATGTCCGGATGGATTGGAGATGTGGCATCGGAGCGAAAGCAGCGCTTCACTTCTGCCGTGGAAGTGGACTTCGATCCCTTCAACTGGATTTCATTGGTCCGCGATGGCGATGAACTGACCGGGGATATCCACATCAAAGGGCAACTTTATCGACTGGAGCCTATCGGCGCTGGCCGCCATGTATTGATCAAAGTCGATGCGTCCAGAATGCCGCCCAATGGGGAGCCGGTTCTGGAGGCGAATACAGTGCAGACAGCGGCGTCGAACCAGGCGCAGAAACCCGCTCATAGCACTATCAGAGTGCTTTTCGTGACGACCAATGAGCGACGTGCAGCCTCACCAAACTACCGCGCAGCATTAGTACAAGCGTTGCAAAACGCCAACCAGTACCTGATCAACAGTCACGTTCCGTTGACGTACGAACTGGCCGGCTTTTTCGACCCGGACTATAGCGACGCGAACAAAAGTCAGGGGGCGATGCTTTATGAAATGAAGGGCCCCAACACAGCGCTGGCACGAGAAGTTTATGTCCACCGCGATGCGCTCAGAGCTGATTTGGTTTCTCTGTTCAACACCAACGGTGCGGTATGCGGAAACGCTTTTGGATGGTCGACCAAAGCAACGGGATACAGCACGATCAGTTGCACAGTCGCTTTGGCGCATGAGCTGGGTCATAACCTGGGGGGCGGCCATGGGCTGGAGGTACCGGACCCAACCAAATACTTCAATCATGGCTATCGGCATCGTTCGCCGAACTTCCATACCATCCAGGTCACTTCACATGGTGCGATTCCCTATTTTTCCAATCCGCGCCTGGAATATCAGGGTGTACCCATAGGCACCGTTCAAAATCATGATGTTGCGCGGCAGTTTGATAACTACCGAACCACGGTAGAAAATTTCTATCCACCGATGCCGATGAGTATCACCGTGTTTGACAATGCCAACATGCAAGGCAACAGATGTACATTCGATATTCAACCTGCGAAGCGCGTTACCTTGATCGAAGAGGAATGCGGAGCGAATTGGGCGCATAAAGTCTGGTCTGCCAAAGTAACCAACATGACCGCAGGTGCAACGTTACGATTGGGTAATGCCTTCGCCTGGCATACCTATATCAGCACTTCATATCGTGGTGACTTCGATGTGCCTACGTTGACTGGGAAGGTTCACGCTGTGCCGGAAGGCATGACGCTTCAGGCAAACCCGGGCAATTTGACCAAACATATTCATCAAATAGAGATACTCGAGCAATGACGAGGATGCTGCTAGCCCTCACGGCCTAGCCAGTCCAGCAACCACAACCCCGCCGGCCCCGGCGGGGTCAGCCGCGACCAGGCCGCATCCACGGCGATCGGTCGCGGCCAGCCATCCAGGCGCAATTCCACCAGCTGGCCATGCCCATATTGCTGCACCAGCCCGTGGGGCAGTTCGGCCCAGCCGAACCCCTGTTCGGTCATTTCCAGTAGCAACAGGTAATCCGGCGCCGACCACACCCGCCCTTGCGGCTTGTACTCGCTGTCGGCGTAGGTATTGAGGTACAGCTGACGATGGCTGGCCAGGCTCGCCTGAGTCGGCTGCTGCAGTGCCGCCAGCGGGTGCGCGCGGGCAACGAAAATGCCCATCTGCGCCTGGTGGGGCAAGCGCCGGGTGGCGATGTCCGGCGGGTACACCGGTTGCGCCGCGAGCAGCCCCAGGTGCGCCCGCCCGCTTTGCAACAGGCTCAGGACATCCCCCGCCTCGGCAATCATGCATTCGAGCTCGATGTCCTGATAGCGCTGCTCGAACTGGCGCATGACCTGGTTGTCCGGGGTGAGCTGGTACATGTCCGAGAGGACGATGGTCAGGCGCGGCTCGACATTGTCGGCCAGACGAATGCTCAACGCGTCGAGGCGTTCGCTGGCCGCCAGAATCTCCTGCACATGGCCCAGCACCTTGCGCCCGGCCTCGGTCAACACCGGCTGGCGGCTCTGCCGATCGAACAGGCTGACGCCAAGGTCGGCCTCAAGGTTGGCAATCGCCGCACTGACCGTGGACTGGCTTTTGCGCAATTTGCGCGCCGCCGCCGAGAACGAGCCCAACGCGACCGCTTCGACGAAGGCGTGCAGCGCTTCGGGTGAGTAACGCATGTCGTCTATCGCTTTTATCGATGGAATCCATTTTTAACATACGCATAAAACCGATGACAATCACCCCATCAAAACCAACCACCCAGGTGTTGTCATGATTGCGTCCAACAAAACTTTCGCCGAGCGTGTCGTCCACGCCGTAGGTTTCGAAGCCATTGCCGTACTGATCTGCGCCCCGATCGGCGCCTGGCTGATGAACCGCTCGGTGCTGGAAGTGGGCGCCCTGACCCTGGTGCTGTCGAGCGTGGCGATGCTCTGGAACATGCTCTACAACGCTGTGTTCGATCGCCTCTGGCCAGCGGACAAGGTGGCCCGCAGCGTCAAGGTCCGGGCCCTGCATGCCGGTGGCTTCGAAACCGGCTTTATCGTCATCGGCGTGCCGATTGCCGCGCTGATGCTGAACTTGTCGCTGGTGCAGGCGTTCATGCTGGAGATCGGCTTCTTCGTCTTCATGCTGCCCTACACCATGGCCTACAACTGGGCCTACGACCTGCTGCGTCAACGCCTGTTCAAGGCCCAGGCCCAGCGCCTGCAAGTGCAATAAGCGGGTTTTGTCTGTGGGCGCTTTTGGTTTAGCCTGTTTAGCACAGAGCTAAATACTGGCAGCCGGCGCCCATGAACATCCACGACATCCGTAAAACCAACCTGCTGCAACTGATCGGCAGCCAGCGCAAGGCTGCCTGCGCAGAACGCTGGGGCATCAACCCGGCTCACCTGAGCCAGATCCTGTCGCACAAGACCGAAAAGAACCTCGGTGACGAAGTGGCCCGCCGCATCGAAGCGGCCGAAGGCCTGCCCGGGGGCTGGATGGATGTGCTGCAGGGCCAGGTGCCGCTGGTCGACCCGGCCCTGCCGACAGGCTTTGTCACCATTCCCCATTTCGATATTCGTGGCTCCATGGGCAACGGCACCACACCGCCCGGGCATGTCGAGGTGATCCGCGACCTGACCGTGCACCAGGACTGGCTGCGCAGCCAGGGCATCAGTTATTCGGGGCTGAATAACCTGGCGATCATCTGCGGCGACGGCGACAGCATGGCCGGTACGTTCAATGACGGCGATGCGCTGCTGGTGGACCGTGGCGTCAACGAGGTGCGCACTGATGCGGTGTATGTGTTCAGCCTGGAGGGCGATCTGTTCGTCAAGCGCTTGCAACGCATGACGGGCGGGGGGTTGCGGATGATTTCGGATAATCCGTTGTATCCGCCGTTGATGATTGAGGGCGCGGCGCTGGAGAAGCTACATATTCAGGCGCGGGTGTTGCTCGTGTGGAACGCACGGCGGCTGTAGGCGTGGATTTATCCGCGAAAGGCCGCACTGCAGTCCTTTCGCGGATAAATCCGCTCCTACGGAAATTCAGGCAAAACGTGGGGGTTGGAACCGTGAAATTTATCTGGTAGTTTTTCATGAAAATATACCAATAAAAATTCACGAGGCCCGTCATGTTCAAGCAGTCCGCTCAGCATGTCGCCAGCTACTACGCACAAACCTTCCCCCGCCCCCTGCCCCTGCGCCCAACCCTGAACACCTCGCTCGACACCGAAGTGCTGATCATCGGTGCCGGTTTCAGCGGCCTGCACACGGCCCTGCGCCTGGCTCTGGCGGGTAAACGGGTCACCGTGCTCGAAGCCAGCCGGGTCGCCTGGGCAGCGTCCGGGCGCAACGGCGGGCAGGCCTTGCTGGGTTGGTCGTGCGACATGGGGCCGCTGGAAAAGTCCCTGGGCCAGGAGCGTACCCGCCGTCTCTGGGACAGCATGTGCTGGGCCGCCGAAGAAATGCGCGACCTCCCCGGCCACCATGACTTCGACATCGACTACCGGCCAGGCAGCCTGTGGACCGCCGTGCTGCCCCGCCGCGTCGGCATGCTGCGCGAGGCCCAGCGCGAGGCCGTGGAAAAATGGGGCTACGACAAGCTGCGCCTGATCGAACGTGAAGAACTCCCCGAGTGGATCGACAGCCCACGCTACCAGGCAGCGCTGTACGACCCCGAAGGCGCGCACCTCAACCCGCTGAAACTGGCCCAGGGCCTGGCTACTGCCATCGAGGAAGCCGGCGGGCGCCTGTACGAACAGACCCGGGTGCTCAGCTATCGCGAAACCGCCAACGGTTTCGTCGCCCGTACCGAACACGGCGAAGTGCGCAGCGATGTGCTGGTACTGGCCTGCAATGCCTATATCGACCGCCTCGACCGGCAACTGTCGCGCCGCCTGCTGCCGGTGGGCTCTTACCAGGTGGCCACCGCGCCCCTGGACCCGGCCCTGGCCCGTTCGCTGCTGCCACGTAACAGCTGCGTGATCGACAACCAGTTCGTACCCGACTATTTCCGCCTGACCCCGGACCACCGCCTGTTGTTCGGCGGCGGCTGCACCTACCTGGGCGGCATTCCCGAAGATGTCGCGGCGGCCACCCGACCGGTGCTCGAGCGCGCCTTCCCGCAATTGCGCGGCGTTGCCATCGAGCACGCCTGGGGCGGGCACATCGATTGCAGCCTGCGGCGCACGCCGGACATTGGCCGCAGCGGCCAGCGCTACTGGCTGCAGGGCTTTTCCGGGCACGGCGTACTGCCGACCCTGGCTGGCGCCCGCGCCGTCAGCGATGCCATCCTTGGCGACACCGATTTGCTGGCGTTGTACCAGGCCATCGACAACGGCCGCTTCCCCGGCGGCGATTTGCTCGCTGCCCCCTTGGAAGCCGCGGCCAAGGCCTGGTACCGCCTGCGAGACAACCTTTGAGAGGACAGCTCCATGGACATGCAGGATGAAATCGAAGGCCTGGCGATCCTGATCCGTGACCTGCGCAAACACCGCAACCTGACGCTGGGCGAACTGGCCCAGCGCATCGACCGCTCGGTGGGCTTTCTGTCCCAGGTGGAACGTGGCCTGTCGCGCCCGACCGTGGCCGACCTGACCGCCATCAGCGAAACCCTGGATGTGCCCACCACCTACTTCTACAACCTGAGCAAGCCGCGGGAAGTCGACTGGGTGACCCGTCCTGGCGAGCGGCGCACGCTCTATTACGCCAGCGGCATCACCGACGTGCTGGTCTCGCCCAAGCTCACCGGCGGCTTTTCGATGCTCGAAAGCCTGCTGGCACCCGGTGCCAGCAGCGGTGAAGGCCACCTCGATGACAGCTCCGAGCAAGGCGGCTTTGTCCTCGAAGGCGAGCTGAGCATCTGGCTCGACGACAACCTTGAGCCCGTCACGCTGGGGGTCAACGACAGCTTTCAGCTACCGCCGCACAGCCAGTTCCGCTACGCCAACCTTACCGAACACACGACCCGGGTGCTCTGGGTATTCCGTTGAAAACAAGCCGCAGGATCGCACGTAATGACAACAACAAATGACTGCCCTGATCTGCTTAGTGAAGTTCGCGCGTTTCGCGCCAAGCATCCTCAGGTGCGTTATGTCGACTTGATCAGCCTGGACATTCCCGGGCATTTCTATGGCAAGCGCTACCCCATCGACATGCTTGAAAAAGTCGCCGCCGGCAGCCCGCTGAAACTCCCGCAGAACTGTGTGTTGCTGGGCGTGCAAGGCGGGCTGTTCCCGATCGGCGACTACTGCTTCAACGACGGTGACCCGGATGCACCACGGCGTTTGATCCCCGGTACGCTGAAGCCGGTGCGCTGGGAAAACCAGCCACTGGGGCAAATGCTGATCAGTTCCGACGGCACCTCGGCCCCCATCGAGTTCGAGCCTCGGGAGGTACTCGCCCAGGTGCTCAAACGCCTGGAAAAACGCGGCATTCGCCCGGTGGTGGCGTTCGAGCTGGAGTTTTACCTGTTCGACCGCACCCTCAAGGACGGCCTGCCGCAGTTCCCCCGCGACCCGTTCAGCGATGACCCCGACGATCAGCCGAACATGCATATCGAACGCCTGTCGCGGTACTCCGATGTGTTGCGCGAAATGGTCGAGGCGGCCAACGAACAAGGAGTGGACGCCAACGTCATCACCGCCGAACTGGGCCCCGGCCAGTTCGAAATCAACTTCGGCCACTGCGACGACGGCTTGCGTGCCGCAGACTGGGCCGCGCTGTTCTGCCGCAGCACACGCGGCGTGGCACTCAAGCACGGCATGCGTGCCAGCTTCATGAGCAAGCCCTACCTCGACGCACCAGGCAGCGGCATGCACGTGCATGTCAGCCTGTATGACCGCGACGGCAACAACCTGCTCGCCGCTGATCAGCAGCAACCCCTGCGCCATGCGGTAGCCGGCTGCCTGGAGCTGCTGCCGCACTGCATGCCGATCTTCGCCGCCAACCACAACGCCACCCGCCGCTACGGCGCCATGGTCAATGCCGCCAGCCGCGCGAGCTGGGGCTTCGAGGACCGCGATGCGTGCATTCGCATCCCCGAATCCGACCCGCGCAACTTGCGCATCGAGCATCGCCTGGCCGGCGCCGACGCCAACCCGTACCTGGTGCTGGCCGCCATCCTCAGTGGCATGGAGCACGGCCTGGATGCCGCCCGCGAGCCGATCGCCCCACTCAACGAAGACCGCAGCAGCGGCATCGAATTTCCCAAGGACATGCTCAGTGCCGTCGCCGCCATGCGCCAGCACCCGGTGGTCAACCAGGCCTTGGGCAGCGAGTTCGTGATGGTGTACTGCGAGAACAAGCGTCAGGACCACCTGGCCTTCATGCACGACATCAGCGCCCGGGAGTACCGCTGGTTCATGTGATCAGGCCGTAGTGGACAAGCCCGCCGTGTGCGGGCTTTTTCATGGGTAGCTAAATTAATTTAGCTGCCAGCATTGACGCAGATTTAGCTTGCCGATAAGTTCGACCTCGACTGCGACACATTTTGTCGCAACGTACAGACACTCAGGTCTCACATTTGTTCAGGAGAACATCCCATGACCGTCAACATCGACAAGCTGATCATCACCACACCGGTGGCCACCTCCGCCTCCGAGCCTGTTGCCCTGGAGCTCACCGGCGCCCAGGCGCTGGCCCGTTTTCCCAAGGTCATCAGCACCCTCGCCGACGGCTCGGTGCGTTTCACCGCACCGACCAAGGGCGCCTCCAGCAAAAGCACCCACCGCACCCGCTGCGAATGGAAAGAAGCCCAGTACTGGACGCTGGCCAGTGCCGACCGCCATCGCTGCCACCAGGTCATGACCCTGACCCAGGTCAACCACGCGCAGAAGGTGGTGATCGCCCAGATGCACGTCAAAGACGACGACAGCCCGGTGCTCAAGGTGTTCTGGAACAAAGGCAAGATCACTTATGGCTTTCGCCCAAGCTTCAACCAGGCCGCACCGGCCAGCGTCACCCTGTTGAGCAATGTGCCGTTGAACGCGGTGTTCGCCGTCACCGTGCAGGTCAGTGACGCCGGGGTGTTGACCCTGGAAGCCAAATGCAAGGGCATCAGCGCCAGTACCGGCTCGCTGCGCATGAACAGCAACTGGAAAACGCAAACCTTCAACTTCCATGGCGGGGTCTACAACCAGGTCGACTACACCAGCGCCACAGCGGCCAGCGATGCCTCGGTGTGCGAGCTCAGTACCTTGCAGTTGCTGCACAGCTGAGCAACAGTACAGCCAGCCAATCAGGAGGATTCCCCATGAGCAAAGCAGCAGCTTACGTACCCCCAACGGTCTGGACGCATGATGCCCCTTCGGGTGGCGAGTTCGCCAACATCAACCGGCCGGTGGCCGGGCCGACCCACGACAAGGTGCTGCCGGTGGGCAAACACCCGCTTCAACTCTATTCGCTGGCCACGCCCAACGGCGTCAAAGTGACGATCCTGCTCGAGGAACTGCTGGCGCTTGGCTGCAGCGCTGCCGAATACGATGCCTGGCTGATCCGCATCAATGACGGTGACCAGTTCTCCAGCGGCTTTGTGCAGATCAACCCCAACTCGAAGATCCCGGCCTTGCTGGACCGCAGCGTCGAGCCGCCGATACGCGTATTCGAATCTGGCTCGATCTTGCTGTACCTGGCAGAAAAATTCGGCCACTTTCTGCCCAGCGATCCGGCCGGGCGCACCGAAACCTTGAACTGGCTGTTCTGGCAAATGGGCGCGGCGCCTTACCTGGGCGGCGGCTTCGGGCATTTCTATGCCTACGCGCCAGAAAAGTTCGAATACCCGATCAACCGCTTCACCATGGAGGCCAAGCGTCAGCTGGATGTGCTCGACCGCCGCCTCAGCGAAAGCGCTTACCTGGCCGGTGACGCCTACACCATTGCCGACATCGCGGTGTGGCCGTGGTACGGCCAGCTCGTTCGCGGCAACCTGTACGGGGCCGGCGAATTCCTCAACGTGCAGCAATACACCCACGTACGGCGCTGGGCAGAGGCTATTGCCCAACGTCCCGCGGTGCTGCGTGGCCAACGGGTGAACCGCACCTGGGGCGATGAAGCCAGCCAGTTGCCGGAGCGGCATGCAGCAGCCGACCTCGACTGAAGACCTTGCGCCGGGCGATCGGTAGGCTCATCGCCCGGCGCTGTGTCAATTGAAGCTCACACCGCCACCTGTTCACTCAGTGCGGCCTGCTCCAACTCACGTACCAGCGGCAATACGTGTTGGCCAAAGTATTCGACTTCTTCCTGAAAGTGCAGGAAGCCGGAGAGGATCAGGTCGACGCCCACCGCCTTGAGCGCCACGATACGCTCGGCAATTTGTTGCGGTGTGCCGATCAGGTTGGTCTTGAACCCGTCGTTGTACTGCACCAGGTCTTCAAACGTCGACTTGGCCCAGTTGCCGTCACCTTCCGGGCTGGCGGCCCCGGCGTTTTTGGCTTCACCACCAAAGCCCCTGACGGCCTCGGGGTCGGCTTTGGCGATGATCTCTTCGAGTACCGCACGGGCCTGCTCTTCGGTTTCACGCGCGATGATGAACGCGTTGACCCCAACCTTGACCGAGTGACCATTGAGCGCCGCCTTGGCGCGGATATCGTCGACCTGCGCCTTGATCCCTTCAACACTGTTGCCGTTGGTGAAGTACCAGTCAGACACCCGGGCCGCCATGTCGCGCGCCGCGCGTGAGCTGCCGCCCTGGAAAATCTCCGGGTGCGGTTGCTGCAGCGGCTTGGGTTTGAGGGTGTAGTTGTGGAAGCGGTAGAAGTCGCCCTGAAAGGTGAAGTCGTCCTGGGTCCAGATGCCTTTCAAGGCACGGATGAATTCTTCCGAACGGCGATAGCGCTCGTCATGGTCCAGCCACGGCTCACCGATGGCACGGAACTCGCCCTTGAACCAGCCGGAGACGATATTGACCGCCACCCGGCCGTGGGTGAACTGGTCGATGGTTGCCAATTGCTTGGCCGCCAACGCCGGGCTCCACGGGCCGGGCAGGATCGCGGCGATCACCTTGAGTTTTTCGGTGGCGGCCAGCAACGCGTGGCTGATGGTCACCGATTCGTGCTGGTTGTCAGCACCGTACCCGGCGGTGAAGCGGATTTGCGACAACGCATACTCAAACCCGGCCTGCTCGGCAATTTGCGCCAGCTTGCGGTTGTAATCGATATCCCAGCTGGTGCGTTGTTCGATCTTGCTGACGACAAGACCACCACTGACGTTGGGTACCCAGTAGGCAAATTTGATCGGTTGCTGGCTCATGCAAAGTACTCCACAGGACAAGTACATGAGCTAGAGCAGCTACCGTGCCAAGACAAAAAATCTTTTATTTTCAGCAGCATAGCTATCCCAAGGGATTACTGATCGGTGTCCACCGCAGGTCATGCTGTTGCGCAACTGTTGCCTGGCCAACAGTTGCGGGCACTTCCCCTATCGACTTTACTTTTACTGATGTCCCCTGGTGTTTCTTCCCGACACTCTCCACCGGGAGCACTGCCATGAACAAACCTCTCTTCGCGCTGATCGCCGTGCTGTCAGCAGTAAGCGCCTGCTCGACCGATTCCTACGTGTACCGCAGCCAGCCTTTGGTCGCCAAGGTCGAGACCGGCATGAGCAAGGAACAAGTCCTGCAAATTGGCGGCAAACCCCTGACCGCCTCCGAGCGTAGCGTGGTGCCCGGTACCTGCTTTGACTACCTGCTTACCCAGTCCGGTGAAAAGCAACCCTACAGCGTCAGCTTTGATGACGCCGGAAAAGTCGATCACAAGAGTTTCATGACCTGTAACGAATGGAGTCGCGCCCAGCAAAAAAACAGGGAGCCTCCTCCCAATATGGGGGGCATGGTAGGTGGAGGCTATTAATGCAGTCCAAGCTTGCGCTCGGCCAGGGCTGACCAGAGCGCAAGTCGCCTCGCGACTATCCCTTGACCTGGCAAATCCCGTTGGCTTTGTTCTTCCCGGTGTACGACACGCTCGCCGAGCCATCGGGATTGATCGACAACGAGATGGTGACCCCACTGCCCTTGGCTTCAAAATAGTTATCGTTGAATTTCTTCAGCTTGCCTTCCTTGCCGTTGATGTAAATCGGCCCACCCTCATCAGCGTGGACTTCGATGTTTCCCGGACACGTGGCATTGACCAACGGAATGCCGGCATTGGCGAACCCGGCGACACAAACCAGTAACGCGCCCAACAGTATTTTTTTCATCAAGACACCTCCCTGAATCGGTTTCGTACATCGTAGCCCATGCTGTCGCTGATCGACTCCGATCCCGACCCTGCGCTCCCTTCAGGTGCGCCACGCACCAATTGAACGCACCACGGCCGTTTAACCCACCCAGCCCATTCGTCATGCGACCCTCACCTCTCTTTCTGCGGGCCACGTAATCAGGGCCCTGCAGCCTGTTGTCCGACACGCCGGGCGATTCTGGCATGCCTCTGGCATAGCACTGTGCGTGCAGGAGTAGCGAGCGCTATCGCACCAAAATTCGTAAATGGTTGGCTAGGGTTCCGACTTGCGCAGGCAAGTGCCTGGACCGAGAGCTGACGACCTCCAGTTGAGGTTACACGGCGGGATAAAAGCCCGGGAGACAGAGACCACCCAACGCAATGGGCGGTCGCGCTGCTCCTCGACCGTCTACCGCCAACTGGAGTCTTGCCATGCGAAAGCCACTGCTGACCGCGTTCCTGACAGGCATCGTCCTGTTGACCAGCCTCTCTTCCAAGGCCGCCGTCAAGAACGACTTCAATATCTGCTGGACCATTTACGCCGGGTGGATGCCGTGGGAATACGCGGCGGCGCAGGGCGTTGTCGATAAATGGGCCGACAAATACGGTATCCGCATCAAACTCACCCAGATCAACGATTACGTTGAATCGATCAATCAATACACCGCCGGCCAGTTTGACGGCTGCACCATGACCAACATGGATGCGCTGACCATTCCGGCTGCCGGTGGAGTCGACAGCACCGCGCTGATCGTCGGCGACTTCTCCAACGGCAACGACGGCGTGGTGATCAAGGGCAGCGGCAAAACCCTGGCCGACCTCAAGGGCATGGACGTCAACCTGGTCGAGCTGTCGGTCTCGCATTACCTGCTGGCCCGCGCCCTGGACAGCGCCGGGCTTCGCGAGCGCGACCTGAAGGTGGTCAACACCTCCGACGCCGATATCGCTGGCGCCTTCAACACCGATGACGTGCAGGCGGTGACCACCTGGAACCCGATGCTCGGCGACATCAACACCCGGCCCGAGGTCACCCAGGTCTTCGACTCCAGCAAGATCCCGGGAGAAATCCTCGACCTGATGGTCGTCAACACCCAGACCTTGCAGGACAACCCGGCACTGGGCAAGGCACTGACCGGTGCCTGGTACGAAGTCATGGCGCTGATGGCGCAAGACTCGCCCGCAGGCCTTGCGTCGCTTGAGCACATGGCCAAAGCCTCGGGTACCGACCTTGCCGGGTTCAAGCGCCAGCTCGCCACCACCCACCTGTTCGCCACCGCGCAAACAACCCTGGACTTCGTCACCAGCACGCAGCTGCCAACCACCATGGAAAAGGTCGCTGCGTTCTCCTTCAGCCACGGTTTGCTCGGCGCCAGCGCGCAGGACAGCGGCGCCGTCGGCATGCGCTTCGCCAAGGGCGTGATGGTCGGTGACCAGAGCAACCTAAAGCTGCGCTTCGACACCGACTACGTGCAAATGGCTGCCGACGGCACGCTGTGATCGAGGATTGGCCATGCGACTTTTGAATCGTCACCCGGATCGGTCCACGCGCCTGTTCCTGGTCATGCTGCCGTTTGCCCTGCTGCTCTGTGCCTACCTGATCGGCTCGACGCAGCGGCTGGCCGACAACCCACGGGACAAGCTGCTGCCCAGCGCCGCGCAAATGAGCGACGCGGTCAAGCAGATGGCTTTCACCGAAGACAAGCGCAGCGGCGCCTACCTGCTCTGGCAAGACACCGCGTCGAGCCTCAAGCGGCTGGGCAGCGGGCTGCTGATCAGTGCCGCTCTCGGCCTGGGCCTGGGCGTGATTGCCGGCACCCTGCCGCTGTTTGCCGCCCCCCTGTCGCCGCTGATGGTGGTGGTGTCGATGGTGCCGCCGCTGGCGATCCTGCCGATCCTGTTCATTGTCTTCGGGCTGGGTGAGTTGTCGAAGGTGATGCTGATCGTCATCGGCATCACCCCGATTCTGGCGCGTGACCTGGAGCAGCGCGCCCGTGAGATCCCCGCCGAACTGCGCATCAAGGCCCTGACCCTCGGGGCTTCGACCTGGACCTACATCGTCCGCGTGGTGGTGCAGCAACTGGCCCCGCGCCTGCTGATTTCCCTGCGGCTGGTACTGGGCTCGGCCTGGCTATTCCTGATCGCCGCCGAAGCCATTGCCTCGGAGGATGGCTTGGGCTACCGGATTTTCCTGGTGCGCCGCTACCTGGCCATGGACGTGATCCTGCCCTACGTAGTGTGGATCACCTTGCTGGCCTGGCTCACCGACTGGTCGTTGAAAACCCTCACCCGGCTCGCCTTCCCCTGGTACGAGGGAGCACGCCCATGAACTTCATCGAAGTGCGCAACGTCTGGCAGCAATACGACGACCATGTGGTGCTCGAAAGCCTGAACCTGAGCATTGCCGAAGGCGAGTTCTGCACCATGGTCGGGGCCTCGGGCTGCGGAAAATCCACCTTCCTGCGCTTGCTGCTGGGCCAGGAACGGCCGAGCCGCGGGCAGATCCTGCTGGGTGGCCAGCCACTGGTCGCAGAGCCCGATCCGAGTCGCGGCGTGGTGTTCCAGCGCTATTCGGTGTTCCCGCACCTGAGCGTGCTGGACAACGTTGCCATCGGCCTGGAACTGCCGCGCGCGCCGCTGCTTGGGCGTTTGCTCGGCCGCCACAAGCGCGAAGCGCGCGAGCAGGCGGCGAACCTGCTGACCCGCGTGGGGCTGGGGCCGGCGCTGCACAAATACCCGGCGCAACTCTCCGGCGGCATGCAGCAGCGCCTGGCCATCGCCCAGGCGCTGATCATGAAACCCAAGGTGCTATTGCTCGACGAGCCCTTCGGCGCCCTGGACCCCGGCATCCGCAAAGACATGCACGCCCTGCTCCTTGAGCTGTGGCAGGAAACCCGGCTGACCGTGTTCATGGTCACCCATGACCTCAGCGAAGGCTTCAGCCTCGGCAGCCGCCTGCTGGTGTTCGACAAGACCCGCTTCGACCCGCACGCACCCCACGCGTTTGGCTCACGGGTGACCTACGACCTGCCGCTGGCGAACAAAGCCCAGACGCTGCCAAGCACCGTCAAGGCCGCGCCCCTGCGCACCCTTCAACCGCAACCAGGAATTTGACCCCATGACCGAAACGCATGTTTTTGCCGACGAACACCTGCCCGGTGGCGGGCATTTGTCCTTTGTCCTCAAGCGCGGGCAGCTGGTGCGCTTCACCGACCTGGAAGGCGGCGCCAACGTCAGCCTGATGCTGTTCAACGCCAACGAAAAAAGCGAGCGCCTCAACCTGCCCGACACGCTCAAGTGCCAGCACACCGCCAAGCTCACGGCCGGCCATTGCCTGTACTCCGACATGGGCCGGGTGCTGGCCGCCATCACCCATGACACCTGCGGCTGGAGCGACAGCCTGGGCGGCGTGCTCAACGCCCAGGAGGTGACGGAAAAGTACGGCCAGGGCCGCTATCAGGAACGGCGCAATGCCTTCCTGCGCAACGGCAGCGACAACCTGCTGGTGGAGATGGGCAAGTGGGACCTGCATCTGGCCGACCTGACCATGCCCCTCAACCTGTTCAGCCGGGTGGACGTCGACGCCCATGGCGGCCTGCACTTTGCCAGCGGCAACGCCAAGGCCGGTGACTACATCGAGCTCTACGCGCCCATGGACACCCTGTTCGTAGTCACCGCGCTGCAGCATCCGCTGGACCCGGACGCAGGTTACGCGCCAAAGCCCGTGCAACTGCGCTTCGCCCATGCCGACGAAGCGGTTGCCGAGCACTGCCGCACCTCGCGCCCGGAGAACGTGCGCGGCTTCATCAACACCCAACGCCTGTTTGCCTGAGGACCCGGACCATGAACCCAACCCTGCACGCCGACAGTGCTGTGTCGCAGTCGATCATTCCCGCGGGCGAACCCTGGCTGACCGAAGTCAAAGCCGGGCAAACCCTGCGCATCCTCGACCTTGAGGGCAACCAGGCGGTCGACACCTTGTTCTACAGCGCCACCAACCCGCGCGAGCGTTACGACGTCCAGCGCACCCTGCGCCGTCAGGGCAATGTCTACCTCGGTGCCGGCAGCGTGCTGTACTCGAACCTTGGCCGGCCGATGCTGACCATCACCGAAGACACCTGCGGCCGTCACGACACCCTCGGCGGCGCCTGTGCGCAGGAAAGCAACACCGTGCGCTATGCCCTCGACACACGGCACATGCACAGCTGCCGCGACAACTACCTGCGCGCCTGCTGCCACGACGGCCGCCTGGGAAAACGCGACATCAGCCCGAACATCAATTTCTTCATGAACGTGCCGGTTACACCGGAAGGCGGGCTGACCTTTGAAGACGGCATTTCCGAGGCCGGCAAGTACGTGCAGCTGCGCGCCGAGATGGACGTCATCGTGCTGATCTCCAACTGCCCGCAACTCAACAACCCCTGCAACGGCTACAACCCGACGCCAGCGGGGTTGCTGATATGGGACTGAAAACATTGATCACCCGGCTGCGCCTGGGCCTGTTCGCGGCCTGCCTGTTCCGCAGTGGCCAGCGCCCTTCGAACCCTGCGGGTAGCCGCAGCGAGTGAACCTGACTGTTGTCCGGGGACGACCCTGAGACATTTACAAAACTGCGGGACGGCCCGCAACCCAGTCGGGGCCTTCAGCCGCCTCCAGGGGACGTGTCATGTTCAATACCTTACTGATCGCGAATCGCGGCGCCATTGCCTGCCGCGTACTGCGCACGCTGCGCGAGCTTGGCGTCGAGGGCGTCGCCGTCTATTCCGAGGCTGACATTGCCAGCCGCCACGTGGTCGAGGCCGACCAGGCGCTGAGCCTGGGTGAAGGCGCAGCCGCCAGCACCTACCTGGTGGTCGACAAGATCCTCGCCGCGACAAAAGCCAGCGGCGCACAGGCCATTCACCCGGGCTATGGCTTTCTGTCCGAAAACGCGGCCTTCGCCGAAGCCTGCGAAGCCGCCGGTATCGCTTTCGTCGGCCCGACCGCCGAGCAGTTGCGGGTGTTCGGCTTGAAGCACACCGCCCGCGCCCTGGCACGGCAACAGGGTGTGCCACTGCTGGAAGGCACCGACCTGCTGGACAGCATCGATGAAGCGCTCGCTGCTGCGGCGCAGGTGGGTTACCCGGTCATGCTCAAGAGCACCGCCGGCGGTGGCGGTATCGGCATGCGCGTGTGTCACGCCGCCGATGAACTGCAAGAAGCCTTCGAGACAGTAAAGCGCCTGGGCCAGAACAACTTCAGCGATGCCGGGGTGTTCATCGAAAAGTACATCCAGCGCGCCCGCCACCTGGAAGTGCAAGTGTTCGGTGACGGCGCCGGAGAGGTGCTGGCCCTGGGCGTTCGCGACTGCTCGGTGCAGCGCCGCAACCAGAAAGTGCTGGAAGAAACGCCCGCGCCCAACCTGCCGGAAGGCATGGCCGAGGCCCTGTGCGACGCCGCGGTGAAACTGGCCAAAGCGGTGAACTACCGCAGCGCCGGCACCGTCGAGTTTGTCTTCGACAGTGATGCGCAGCGCTTCTACTTCCTGGAGGTCAATACCCGGCTGCAGGTCGAGCATGGCGTGACCGAGCAGGTCTGGGGCGTCGACCTGGTCGCCTGGATGATCCAGCTCGCGGCCGGCGATCTGCCGCCACTGGCCACACTGCGCGCCGGGCTCGCACCCAGCGGCCATGCAGTACAGGCCAGACTGTACGCCGAAGACCCTGGCAAGGCATTTCAACCCAGCCCGGGGCTGCTCACCTGCGTCGACTTCCCGCCTGCCGATGGCAAGGCGCTGCGCATCGATACCTGGGTGGAAGCTGGCTGTGAAATCCCGGCGTACTTCGATCCGATGATCGCCAAAGTCATCTGCTGGGCCGCCGATCGCCAACTGGCCTGCCAGCAGCTGGACGATGCCCTCGCCCAGAGCGCGCTGTACGGCGTCGAGACCAACCGCAACTACCTGCGCCAGATCATTGCCGACGCACCTTTTGCCTCCGGCAGCCCCTGGACCCGCTGCCTGGAAGGCCTGGTTTATCGCGCCGAGACCTTCGAGGTGCTCAGCGGTGGCACGCAAACCAGCGTACAGGATTACCCCGGCCGCCTCGGCTACTGGGCCGTGGGTGTACCGCCGTCAGGCCCCATGGACAGCCGTGCGCTGCGCCAGGGCAACCTGTTGCTGGGTAACCCTGAAGGCGCGGCGGGTCTGGAAATCACCATGAGCGGCCCCACCCTGCGGTTCAACACCGATGCGGTGATCTGCGTGACGGGTGCGGCATTACCGTTGGCAATCGACGGCCAGCCTGCGCCGCTGAACACCACCTTGTACGTCAGCCCAGGCTCGGTCCTGACCATGGGCAGCATCAGCGGTGCTGGCGCACGCAGCTACCTGTGCGTACGCGGCGGTCTGCAACTCCCGGACTACCTGGGCAGCAAGAGCACCTTCACCCTCGGTCAGTTCGGCGGCCATGGCGGCCGGGCGCTGCGCGCCGGTGACATCCTGCACCTGAGCGCACTGACCGACTTCTCGTTCGGCCGCGCGCTCGACACCCCGCCAGCGCTCGAGCCGGTGCGTCAGGTCCGGGTAATCTATGGGCCGCACGCGGCACCGGAGTATTTCACCGAAGCCTACATCGCAACGTTTTTCGCCACCGACTGGGAAGTGCACTTCAACTCGAGCCGCACCGGTGTGCGCCTGATCGGGCCGAAACCCGAGTGGGTACGTGCCGATGGCGGCGAAGCCGGCTTGCACCCCTCCAACATCCACGACAACCCCTACGCCATCGGCGCGGTGGATTTTACCGGCGACATGCCGGTGATTCTCGGCCCGGACGGCCCCAGTCTGGGCGGGTTCGTGTGCCCGGTCACGGTCATCGAGGCCGACCTGTGGCAACTCGGCCAGCTCAAGGCCGGCGACAAGGTCCGCTTCATCCCCACCCCGCTGGCTGAAGCGCGCCAGCTGGCCACCCTGCCCGTCACCGCGCCCTTGAGCGCACCCGTGCACGGCTGCCCGCTGCAGTCGCCAATCGTGATGGATATCGGCAAGGACGACACCCGCCTGGTCGCGCGCCTGGCCGGCGACACCCACCTGCTGCTGGAGATCGGTGCGCCGGAGCTGGACCTTGTGTTGCGCTTTCGGGGCCATGCCCTGATGCAGGCCCTCGAAGCCCGCGCGCTCAAAGGCGTCATCGACCTGACTCCGGGGATCCGCTCGCTGCAGGTGCACTACCAGCCCGAAACCTTGCCGCTGGATCAACTGCTGGCCGTGGTCTCGGGGCACTGGGAGGCCGTGTGCACCGCGCAGGACCTGCAGGTGCCCTCGCGCATCGTGCACCTGCCGCTGTCCTGGGATGACCCGGCCTGCCAGCTGGCGATCGAGAAGTACATGACCACCGTGCGCAAGGACGCCCCCTGGTGCCCGAGCAACCTGGAGTTCATCCGCCGCATCAACGACCTGCCGGGCCTCGACGAAGTACAGCGCACGGTCTTCGACGCCAGCTACCTGGTGATGGGCCTGGGCGACGTCTACCTGGGCGCTCCGGTGGCAACGCCGCTGGACCCGCGCCACCGCCTGGTCACCACCAAATACAACCCTGCCCGCACCTGGACCGCAGAGAACTCGGTGGGTATTGGCGGCGCCTACATGTGCGTGTATGGCATGGAGGGACCGGGCGGCTACCAGTTCGTTGGCCGCACCCTGCAAATGTGGAACCGCTACCGTCAGGTCGCCGCCTTCGATGGCAAGCCCTGGCTGCTGCGCTTCTTCGACCAGATCAGGTTCTACCCGGTCAGCGCCGAGGAACTGCTGACCATCCGCCGCGATTTTCCGCTGGGCCGCTATCCGTTGGCGATCGAGCACAGCCAGCTGCGCCTGGCTGACTACCAGGCGTTCCTGGCCCGCGAAAGCCAGGGTATCGACGCCTTCCGCAGCCAGCAGAAAAGCGCCTTCGAGGCCGAACGCCAACGCTGGATCGACAGCGGCCAGGCCCACTTCGAAAGCACCGAGGTGGTGACCCCGGCAGCCGACGAGCTACCCCTGCCTGCCGGTCATGCCGGCATCGAAAGCCCGATTGCCGGCAACCTCTGGCAAGTACAGGTTATGCCGGGCGAGCTGGTCGCCCCCGGAGACACGCTGGTGGTGCTTGAGTCGATGAAGATGGAAATCCCGGTACTCGCAACCTGTGCCGGAACCGTGCGCGAGGTCCGCGTGGAGCCGGGTTCGCCGGTACGTGCCGGGCAGACCCTTGTCGTTGTAGAAGCGCTTGTGAGCATTGGAGAACCCGCATGAACACCGACCTGCGCCTGAGTGTGCTGAAAGACCGCTACCTCAGCGGTGAAACCACCCCGCGTGAGCTGATCCTGACCCTGCGCGAGCACGCCGAGCAGCTGAACCCGGACTATCGGATGTTCATCCACCTGCTCAGCGCCGAACAGCTGGAGCCTTACCTCGCGGCACTTGAAGCCCGTCGCCCGGAAGACCTGCCGCTGTATGGCGTGCCGTTCGCCATCAAGGACAACATCGACCTTGCCGACATCCCCACCACCGCAGCCTGCCCGGCGTTTGCCTATGTGCCGGAGCAATCCGCCACGGTGGTGCAACGGCTGGTCGAGCTGGGTGCCATCCCGCTGGGCAAGACCAACCTCGACCAGTTCGCAACCGGCCTGAACGGCACACGCTCGCCCTATGGCGCGTGCCGCAACAGCGTGCACCCCGACTACCCGTCCGGGGGCTCCAGTGCCGGCTCGCCATTAACCGTCGCGCTGGGACTGGCAAGTTTCGCCCTGGGTACCGACACCGCCGGCTCCGGCCGGGTGCCGGCGGCGTTGAACAACCTGGTGGGCCTCAAGGCCAGCAAAGGGCTGCTGTCCACGGCGGGCGTGGTCCCGGCCTGCCGGACGCTCGATTGCGTCACCACTTTTACCGCCACCGCCGAGGAAGCCAGCACACTGCTGGCACTGATCGCACAGGTCGATCCGGCGGATGCCTACAGCCGCAGCAACCCGGGCTGGAACCAGGGCGCAAGCTTCGGCGACCTGCGACCGTTCCGGTTTGGCGTACCGGCCGCCGAACAGCTGGAATTCTTCGGCTGCAGCGAAGGCCCGGGGTTGTTCGCCGACGCGGTTGAACGGCTCAAAGCCTTGGGTGGCGAGGCCGTGAACATCGATCTGTCTCCTTTCCTGGAAGCCGCGCGCCTGCTCTACGAAGGCCCGTGGGTGGCCGAGCGCTACAGCGTGGTGGGCGCGTTGGCCCAACGCCAGCCCGAGGCGCTGTTGCCGGTGATCCACGCGGTGCTGCGCAAGGCTCCTGAAGTCTCAGGTGTGGACACCTTCCGCGCCCAGTACCGTCTGCAGACGCTCAAGGCCGAGTGCGACCGGATCATGGCCGACCTCGATTGCGTGCTGACCCCGACCATCGGGCGCCCGGTAACCTTGCGAGAGCTGGACGTAGAGCCGGTCCTGCGCAACGCCGAGCTTGGCTACTACACCAACTTCATGAACCTGCTCGACTATGCGGCCGTGGCTGTGCCGAGTGCGCTCATGGAAAACGGCTTGCCGTGGGGCGTGACCGTGTTCGGGCGCGCCTTTACCGATCAGTACCTGCTCAGCGTCTCGCATGCCTATCAGGGCGGTACGCCTGTGGGTCACCCGGCACGCAATGACCGCTCGCGGATCGTCGTCTGTGGTGCGCACCTGGCCGGGCTGCCGCTGAACGGCCAGCTTACCCAGCGCGCTGGCCGGTTGATCGAGGCCACCGAAAGCGCGCCGCACTATCGCCTGTACGCCCTGGCCGGCGGCGCCGTGAAGCGTCCGGGCATGGTCCGGGCGCAAGACGGCGTGGCGATTGCTGTCGAGGTGTGGGAGATCCCGAGTAACGAACTGGGTTCATTCCTTGAAGGTATCCCGGCGCCCTTGGGACTGGGGAAAGTACAGCTGGCGGATGGACGCTGGGAAACCGGTTTCATCTGTGAGGGCAGCGGCCTTGAAGGGGCCGTGGACATCAGCGCCTGGGGTGGTTGGCGGGCCTGGCTGAACAGCCAGGTGTAGCGTCCGGCCACATGCGATAGCTGCGTTGTCGAGATCGGTAGCGCGGCTACCGCTCCGCGCTCAAATCCAGCGGCGAACGCGCGCGCAATAGTCCTCCAGGGCATCACCAAACAAACGTCGCAATGCGCGTTCTTCCGGCAAGATCTGAAAACGATTCATGTACAGAACGAACGCCACAACCCCCAGTAAAGCGAAGGCCGAAGCCAGGAACACGGTCCACGCCGCCAAGACCAATGCAAAGCCCAGGTACATGGGGTTTCGGGTCAGGCGATAGACACCTGAAGTGACCAGGACCGAAGCCGATTCGGGCTCCAATGGATTGACTGTCGTTCTCGCCTGGCGGAAGCAGGTGACACCGGCCAAACAGACACCGGCCCCGGTTACCAGCAACACCAGGGCGACGCCCAACCGCCAACTCAGCGGCACCTCTACAGCCGGCCATTGCGCGGCACCGAGCCACATCAACAGGGCGCAAAGCGCCGCCACCAAGGGCGGCGGGATACGGTTCTCGAACCACTGCATGACATCACTCCCTGGTTTTGGCGATCTCATCACGGACCAGTTGACGCAGCGCTTGCGGGCTGAACTCGTTCAGGCTCTGACCATTGACAAAGAACGTCGGTGTACCCTGCACGCCGATGGCTTTGACGTCCTGCATGTCAACCTTGAGCGCCGCATCCACGCCCGCAGACTGCATGTCCGAACGGGCCTTGTCCAGATCGAGACCAGTGGCTTGCGCAGCCTCCCACGCTTTAGCGATCTGAGGGTCATCATGCCAGCCTGGCTGAGCCTCCAGCACCGCCTCCAGCACTGGCTGGTAGAGATTCTGCTTGCGCGAAGCCTCCAGCAGACGGGCAACTTCCTCAGAGCCCTGATGCAGCAGCGTATAGCGCAGAACCAGACGAACATCGTCAGGATGCTCCGCGAGAATCTTTTTGACGTAAGGATAGAAAGCCCGGCACGCCTCACAAGACGGATCGAAGAACTCGACAATGGTAACCGGGGCATTTGCCTTGCCGAACGTAGGCGAATGGAAGCGCACCAAGTTGGCCGTCGTTCTCGCAAGCGGTTCAGCAGAATGTGTTGTCGAGGTTTGAGCAGGAGGGACTGGTGTTGGCTGGTACCACATGACAGCGGCACCAAAGGCAGCCAGCACGAGGATGCTGATGGTCAGGACCAGGGCACGACGGTTCATGGGGTGGCGCTCCGACGGATGATAAGCAACAGGATTGAAATGCAGACAAAGACAGCCAGTGCCAACAGTGGCAGCGGAACAACGCCAAACAGCGTCATGCCCGCGTCAGTGCAGGAGGGGCCGGTCGCCGTACACGGCACAATGGGCTGTGGAAGCAACCCTGCATAAAGCAGGCTGTGCCCCAATGCGACCATGCCGCCAGCGATTGCGAGCGGCAACGCATAACGCCAGACCGCATAATCCGAGCGGTAGCAAGCAATGGCCAAAATGATCGCAAGCGGGAACATGAAGGCTCGCTGGAACCAGCACAGCACGCAAGGCTGCTGGCCCATCACCTCACCAATGAACAGCACCGCTAGCGAGGCCCCCATCGCAAGCAGCCAGGCCAGCAGCAACAACCCCCAGGGACCGGTGGTAGCACCGTGGTCAATTGGTCGCATCATTACCGTCCTTGGACCCACAGCACGACTTGATCTCAGTCGGCGCTGCCGGGGATTGTCCGGGCTCACAGAGATTTACCAGCACAGGCTTTGCCCCTGCGCACGTCGCACCAGCGGCGGAAGCCGGGGCGCAGCAGGCAGCGCCAGGCTCAGTCGCTGGCGCTGCACAGCATTCAGCGGGTTCGGCGACCATTTCAGGCTGCGGGTTGCGCGTCCACTCATGCCAGGCTTCGCGAAGGACCTGTCCGGCGGAATGCAGGAACAATGCGGCAATCGCCAGGCCCACGGCGATATCAGGCCACAGGCTACCGGTCAGGGCGACCAGCACGGCGGCGATGATCACGCTGGTGTTGGCAATCAGGTCGTTGCGTGAACACAGCCAGGTCGAGCGCATGTTCAAGTCGTCACTGCGGTGGCTGAACAGCAGGTAGAAGCAGATGCCGTTGGCGGCCAGGGCGATCAGCCCGACCACGCCCATCCAGTCGGCTGCCGGCACTTCTTGCAGGATCAGCTTGCGAACCGCATCCGCGACCACCACCAGGCCAAAGAGCAACATGAAGCCCCCTTTGAACAAGGCCGCCCCGGCGCGCGCGCGAACACTGCGGTGCAACACGAACAGCGTCACCGCGTAAACCGAGGCATCGCCAAACATGTCGAGCGAGTCACCCAGCAGCGCCGTGGAGCCGGCAATCAGGCCCGCGGCAAACTCCACCACGAACATCAGCGCATTGATGGCCAGAACGATATAGAGAATGCGGCTTTGTCGGGCGCGCAGCTGCGCCAGTTCTCCGGCTTTGTTTTCGCAACAGCTGTCCATTTTCCCACCCTCCGGCATGATCGATTGCGCTAGCATGAAGGTTCTAGCAGCTATAAGGTCAAGCACCATGACGGGGTCGAACTACACCGTGGGTCAGTTGGCCAAGGCCACCGACACCAAGGCCGTGACCATCCGATACTACGAACAGCAGGGTTTGCTGCCTTCAGCTACCCGAACGCCCGCAGGTTACCGCCTCTACACGGAAGTCGAGCGCGATCGCCTGTTGTTCATCCGCCGCAGTCGCGGGCTGGGATTCAGCCTTGATGATGTACGCGAACTGCTTGGCCTGGCTGATCGCAAGGCGCACTCCTGCGCGGCAGTCGATGCAAAAGTCGAACACCAGCTGGCTCAAGTAAGGGAGCGCATCCGTGACCTGCAAGGCCTGGAGAACGAGCTGACGCGGTTGATCGCCTGCTGCCAGGGTGGGGTGATCGAAGAGTGCCGGATCATCGAATCCCTCTCAAACCGGTCTGTTGTAAACCCCATGTCGGCTGACCCGGTTTAACCGCAGGTGCTCAGCCCGCGACCCTGAAGCTCAGGCAAACACGGGTCCCCGCCTGTTCCTGGCTGCTGAGGCTGACCTCGCCGCCAAAGCGTTCCATGATCTGCCTGACCATGATCAAGCCGATGCCCAACCCGCCCAGTTTGGTGGTGTAGAACGATTTGAACGCCATCATCTCCTGCTGGCGGGTCATGCCTTTACCGGTGTCGTTGATCGACAGGTTGAGCGTTTTCCCATCAGCGGACAGTGCGGTGCTGATATCCAGCCGCCCCCCCTCGGGCATCGCCTCGATGGCATTGGCGATCACACTGTTAAGCACCTGGGCGAGCAGCAGTTGATGACTCACCACCAGCGGCATTGGCCCGGACACGAACGCCACCTGGACTTTCGAGCCGGTCAGTTGCTGTTCGAAGGAACTCAATACCGCATGCACCGCACCGATCAGGTCGACCTGCTCCGACTCCCCCTTTAACGGTCGCAGACACAGCAACAGGTCCCTGACCCAGATCGACATGCGGTCAACCTGAGCGACAATATCGGCAATGTTTTTACCGGCCGGCTGCCCTTCCATGCTGGCCGCCAGTTCGGCACTGGTACGGATGTTTGCCAGGGGATTGCGCATACTGTGCGCCACCGCCGTCGACATTTCGACCAGACCGCCATAGGTCTTGTTGGCCACCAGTTGATCCTGCTGGGACGCCAGCAACTTCGATGCGCGCCAGACGATCCAGAAAAGCCCGAAGTAAATCGCCAGGCCGCCCAGCGCGGTCGCCATCCAGATCAAGCGAAAGCCACGATTGACCCGCTCGATCAAGTCCACGGGCTCTTTGTAAATTTCAACCATCGCCAGGACATTGCCTTGCTCGTCAATCAAGGGAATGTAGTTCTCGATAAAGAACTCTTCTGGCGGGTGGATGAACTGCTGCTCGATGCGCCCGTCCTGAACTTCGTTGTACCGCGCCGAAACCCGCCCCCCGGAAGTAAAGGCAGCGTCCAGCGCCGTATCCCCCTCGATCTTGCGCCCGACCAGCGCCGGATTGGTTGACCAGACCACCACCCGCTCGGGCGAGTAGATGGTTGCCAACAGAATATCCGGCAGGTGCGCCAGGTGGTCGAGAAACTCGGAGCGTGCGCGCCCCCGGTTACGTGCCGTCTCATCATTCAACATGCCGTACACCGACGGCGCCAGCACCGCCCCCATCTGCATGCCGGAGAGGTCGTGATGACGAATTTCACCAATGGCAACCGCCTGGATGAATTGGGCGGACAGCAAGGCATCGCGTTCCAGGCTTTCCGTCATCAGGAAACGCGTCGACAACGACCCCAGGCCAATGGCAACGGCACCGATGATCAGCAGGCTGATGATCGAGAACCCGCGCAGCAGGTCGAACTGCTCGCCAGCAGCAATTGGCGCGCCTCCTCGAACAGGCAGGTATCTGGACCAGAATGACGCTGCATTCATAGAAGAGGCTCGCCCAGTGTAGACAGCAACGATTTCAACGTCCTTGAAGGTCGGCGGCCCAGACAGCCTCACCAACGCTACCTACACTTTAGCCGTACATTTGCGCAGCATCGACCGTGCCCCGCGCCCGGCTACAACCCGCGTGCGTAAAAATGCGGGTTGTCCAGACCAGTTTTGCCATACCCCAGCGCATCACCGGCCAGCGTGAGAATCTGCCCACCGGCAGCAGCCAGCACGGCATGCCCCGCAGCAATGTCCCATTCCATGGTGCGCCCAAGGCGTGGATAAAGGTCGGCTTCGCCGGCAGCCACCAGGCAAATCTTCAGCGATGAACCTGCGCTTTTCAGTGAGCGCACCTTGCGTCCATCGAGGAATTTGTCCAGTGCCTCGGCATCACCATGGGAGCGGCTGGCGACCACATCCAGCCCCTCCTCCGACACGGTCCGGCAGCGAATGGGCTGACGTATGCCAGCCTCTTCGATAAAGGCCCCGCAACCACGCGCTCCGGCAAACATCCGGCCCAGCGCAGGCGCCAACACCACCCCCAGCACCGGTTCGCCCTGATCGATCAAGGCGATGTTGACGGTGAATTCACCATTGCGATGGATGAACTCCTTGGTCCCGTCCAATGGATCCACCAGCCAGAAGTGCTGGCCCACATCGGGCACCTGGCCGGCAGCAGCGGCCTCTTCGGAGATCACCGGGATCTGTGGCGTGCGTGCCGCCAGGGCTTGCAGGATCAACGCTTCGGCGCGCTCGTCAGCCTCGGTTACCGGCGAGGCATCGACCTTGCCGCGCACTTCAAAATCCGAGCGGTACACCGCCATCACCTGTTCGCCCGCGGCGCGCGCAATGGCGATGACGTCTTCAAGCAGAACCGTCATTGATTCGTTCATGGAATTTCTCCTGTTTTTGTTCTTGATCTGGTCCGTTCGGCCTATGCGCCGTTTTACCGATCCGGGAACAGTACCTACATCCACGCCACCGCCACTCAGCAATTGGATGTTTAACAGGAGTTCCTGTGCCCCACGGCAATCCGCTCTCCGTTGCGCAGATCAACCAGCTCCGCTTGCGTGCCGTGCAACTGCGCATCGGCGGTAGCACGCTCAAGGCCATCAGCCTGGACACCGGTCTTTCATCGCCGACCATCATCGCCGCCTACAAGGCCTGGCAAGCCGGCGGCTGGAGTGCCGTGCCGGTCCGCGAGCGCGGGCGCAAGCAAGGTGAAGGCCGCAGTCTCTCGGCCGAGCAGGAGCAACACGTCTATCTGTTGCTGGTCAGCACAGCGCCGGAGCACCACCAGTTACCGTTTTTGCTCTGGCAACTGGAAGCAATGCAGGCCCTGGTCAAGCGTCTGCACGCTATCGACCTGCCGGAGCGCACCGCCGCCCACTACCTGCAACGCTGGCAACTGAATGCCGAGCGCCCGGCCAAGCGCATTGCCAAGGCATCGCTGTCAGTGCAGCGCTGGTACCGCAGCACCTACCGGGACATCCTCGAACAGGCCCGCACGCAGAACGGCGAGATCCACTGGATCGACGACTACGGCGCACGCAATGCCCAGGGCAAGCTCAGCCACGGCGTGCTACGCGCCGTCAGCAATCGCGGCAAGGTGCTGTGGCTGCCTTACGAAGACGGCTTGCGCGCCCCGCACCTGGGCGAGTTCTTCGACCGCCTGTGCCGTTCGGCTGAGCGCAAAGTGTTTGCCCTGCTCTCGGGCATGCACTGGCAACGCGCCGCCACCTTCACCACCTGGGCGGGCGAACGCACGGAACAGTTGCATCTGTTCCACCTGCCCGAAGCCAGCGCAATGCTCAGCGGCGCCCAGGAACTGGCGACCCATATCAGTCAGCAAGCCGCGCGCGTCAGCCATGACGACGCGCCTGCGGCGGCCGTTCCCCCCCAACGCGTCGACCCCATGCTGCAGATGCTGCGCCTGATGTTAAAACATCAACTCGCGCATAAGTCCGAATCGCAGCGGTTGTACGTTGAAAAACGACAACAACAAAAAGCGAGAGGAAAATCCATGACGCTTACCCACCTGCAACGACTGGAAGCCGAAAGCATCCAGGCAATGCGCGAGGTCGTCGCAGAAGCCGACAACCCGGTCATGCTCTACTCCATCGGCAAAGACAGCGCGGTCATGCTGCACCTGGCGATGAAGGCGTTCTACCCGGCCAAACCACCCTTCCCGTTGCTGCATGTCGATACCACCTGGAAATTCCAGGAGATGTACCGCTTTCGCGACCAGATGGTGGCCAAGCTCAATGTCGACCTGCTGACCCACACCAACCCCGAAGGCATTGAAATGGGCATCAGCCCGTTCAAGCACGGCTCGCAAATCCACACCGACATCATGAAGACCGAGGGCCTGAAACAGGCGCTGGACCACTACGGTTTCGATGCAGCGTTCGGTGGCGCACGCCGTGACGAGGAGAAATCGCGGGCCAAGGAGCGGATCTTTTCCTTCCGTTCCGACCAGCACCGCTGGGACCCGAAGAACCAGCGTCCGGAACTCTGGCACCTGTACAACACGCGCAAACACAAGGGTGAGTCGATCCGCGTGTTCCCGCTGTCGAACTGGACCGAGCTGGACATCTGGCAATACATCCACCTGGAAAACATCCCGATCGTACCGCTGTACTTCGCCGCCCCGCGGCCGGTGGTGGAGCGCGACGGCATGCTGATCATGGTCGATGACGAGCGCATGCCGCTGAACCCCGGTGAAGTGCCGATGATCCGCAACGTGCGCTTTCGCACCCTGGGCTGCTACCCGCTCACCGGTGCCGTCGAGTCCGAGGCCGACACCCTGCCGAAAATCATTCAGGAAATGCTCCTGACCCGCACCTCCGAGCGCCAGGGACGCATGATCGACCACGACGCAGCGGCCTCGATGGAGAAGAAAAAACAAGAGGGGTATTTCTGATGGCGCACGTATCCAACCTGATCGCCGAGGATATCGGCCAATACCTCAAGGCGCACGAGCACAAGAGCCTGCTGCGCTTCATCACCTGCGGCAGTGTCGACGATGGCAAGAGCACCCTGATCGGGCGCCTGCTCTACGATTCGAAAATGCTCTTCGAAGACCAGATGGAAGCGCTGGAGGCCGACTCGAAAAAGGACGGCACACAGGGCGGCGAGCTGGACTTTGCGCTGCTCGTGGACGGCCTCGCCGCCGAGCGCGAGCAAGGCATCACCATCGACGTGGCATACCGCTTCTTCTCCACCGAACGGCGCAAGTTCATCGTTGCCGACACCCCGGGCCATGAGCAGTACACCCGCAACATGGTCACCGGCGCCTCCACCGCCGACGTCGCCGTGGTGATGATCGACGCCCGGCGCGGCGTGCTCACCCAGTCCCGGCGTCACAGCTACCTGGCGTCGCTGATCGGTATTCGCAAAGTGGTGCTGGCGGTCAACAAGATGGACCTGATGGACTACTCGGAAAAAGTCTTCAACGCCATCGTCGACGACTATCGCGCCTTCGCCAAGCAGATCAACCTGCACGATGTCACCGCCATCCCGATGTCGGCGCTGCGCGGTGAAAACATCACCGAACAAAGCGAGCACATGCCCTGGTACCGCGGTACCACGCTGATGGGCTACCTGGAAACGGTCGAGATCGACGAGGCGCGCCAGCAGAAACTGTCGTTCCGCATGCCGGTGCAGTGGGTCAACCGCCCCAACCTGGATTTCCGTGGCTTCACCGGCACCATCGCCAGCGGCGTGGTGCGCCCCGGCGACCGTGTGCGGGTGTTGCCGGCCGGGCAAGAGAGCCGGATCTCGCGCATCGTCACCCTCGACGGTGACCTGCAACAGGCCGTCGCCGGCCAGTCCATCACCCTGACCCTGACCGACGAAGTCGATTGCAGCCGCGGTGATGTGCTGTCCACCGCCGACGACCTGGCCAGCGTCGCCGACCAATTCCAGGTCAGCCTGATCTGGATGCACGAGCAGGCCATGCTCGCTGGTCGCCCCTACCTGATGAAGATTGGCGGCAAGACCCTGTCGGTCACCCTCGCGGTGCCCAAGTACAAGATCAACGTCAACACCATGGAGCACCTGGCGGCCAAGGAACTGGCGCTGAACGAAATCGGTGTGTGCAACCTGTTCACCAGCCAGCCGATCGCGTTCGATCCCTACCAGGACAACCGTGAAACCGGCAGTTTCATCCTCATCGACCGCCTGACCAATGCCACCGTCGGTGCCGGCCTGATCGAGTTCTCGCTGCGTCGCTCGCAGAACATCCACATGCAGCACGTGGATGTGAACAAGAAGGCCCGCGCCGAACAGATGGGCCAGCAGCCGGTGCTGCTGTGGTTCACCGGGTTGTCGGGTGCCGGTAAATCGGCCATCGCCAACCTCCTGGAAACCCGCCTCTACGCCCGTGGCCGGCACACCTACCTGCTCGATGGCGACAACGTGCGCCACGGCCTGAACCGCGACCTGGGCTTCACCGATGCCGACCGCGTGGAAAACATCCGCCGGGTCGCCGAGGTGTCCAAGCTGTTCGTCGATGCCGGGATGATTGTGTTGACCGCCTTCATCTCGCCGTTCCGCTCCGAGCGCGAGATGGCGCGCGGGCTGCTGCAGGACGGCGAGTTCATCGAGATTTTCGTCGACACGCCGCTGGCCGTCGCCGAAGAGCGTGACCCCAAGGGCCTGTACAAGAAAGTGCGCCGCGGCGAGCTGAAGAACTTCACCGGCATCGACTCGCCTTACGAGGTGCCGAGCAAGCCGGACATCCATATCGAGACCAGCAAGCTGACGCCGGAGGGCGCGGTGGACCGCATCCTTACCGTGCTGATCGAGCGCGGCATCATCAGCAAGGATTTCTGACCCCGTCGCCCGGTACGCCGGGCTTGAACCGGGCACCGCTGCGGCGGTGCCCGCCCAATCAAGAGAGTCTAACAATGACAATCAGCTCTATTGACGAACAACAGCTGTTGGACGGCCAGACCTGGGCCAGCTTTTGCGACCACCTCAAGCGTTGCGGCGAGCAGATCCTGCGCCCCGAAGCACCGGCCGATGCGGCCACCCGCGCCGAAGGCTTCCGCTACCTCACGCGCCTGCTGCGCATTGGTCTGGAAATGCACATCGAGTTTGCCGACCCGGCATTCCCCAGCTTCTTCAAGACCTCCCACGAGACCGCGAAGATCGGTGCCGACAACCCGGACAACCTCTACGAGTACTCGCGCCTCGACGGCACCCTGCAATACCGCATCAAAGGCCAGCGCGGCAGTGTTGCCTACCTGAGTTTCGGCACCCAGAAAGGCGGCTATGAAACCGACGGTACCCTGGTCCAGACCGGCTTCATCGATGCCAGCCAGTTGCAGGTCGATGCCCAGGGCAACTTTGAAATCATCCTCAGCCGCGAACCGCAACCGGGCAACTGGCTGAAAATGGAAGACGCCACCAACGCCCTGATCGTCCGCCAGACCTTCCTTGACCGCCGCAGCGAAGTACCGGCCAAGCTCAGCATCGAACGCATTGGCACCGACAGCAAGCCGCAGGCCCTTGACCCGGCTACATTCCAGCAGGGCCTGGCGCGGGTGTCGAGCTTTGTCGAAAACACCGCCCGGCTGTTCGCCGACTGGAGCCAAAGCTACCTGCCGCACAGCAACCAGCTGCCCCCGGCCAACCAGGCCCTGTGCCAGTCGGTGGGTGGTGATCCGAACATTTTCTACTACCACTCGCACTGGGCGCTGGCCGCGGACGAAGCGCTGGTCATCCACATCGACAAAGTGCCGGACTGCGACTTCTGGAACCTGCAGATCAACAACTACTGGATGGAATCACTGGACTACCGCTACCACCAGATCTGCATCAACAAGCACCAGGCCCGCTACGACGACAACGGTGGCGTCACGCTGGTGCTCAGCGAGCAGGACCCCGGTGTCAGCAACTGGCTGCAAACCGCTGGCGTGCGCCAGGGCACGATGTGCCTGCGCTGGGTCGGCGCCGATGAGCAATGCCACCCGACCACCCGCGTGGTACACGTGGCTGCCGTTGCGGAGGTGGTATGAACGCCCCGACCCGCATTGAAGACCTGACCGTCGACAGGCTGCTGAACAGCGCCATTGCGCGTACCAACGGCCTGACCAACTTTGGCGACGACAACTACCGCGCCTCCCTGCAGGCACTGCTCGAGGCCCTGGCCAGCGAAGCTGACCTGTCTGCTTCCGGCCTGTACTTGCTCGAAGAACGGCTGGTAGGGCAACTGGTCAACCGCCTGGTCATGGAAGACTACCTGCGCCGTTACCCGCACATCACCGAAATAGCGATCGACGATCCGCTGGTCATCGTCGGCCTGCCGCGCACCGGCACCACCATGCTTCAGCGCACCCTGGCAGTTGACCCGCGTTTCTACTCCGCCGCCTGGTGGGAGACCCGCTTTCCGGCACCGCTGGCCGACGAGACCCTGGCCGCGCCGGACAAGCGCATCGCCCAGGCCAAGGCCGAGGTCGAGCTGATGGCCAAGGTGATTCCGCAGATCCTCGCGATCCACCCGCTGGATGCCATGCTCTGCGACGAAGAGTTTATGCTCATGGAACATTCGTTCATGTGCGCCATGGACGCCTACGTCAATGTGCCCAGCTACACCCGCTGGCTGGACCAGCAAGACCAGCGGCCGGTCTACACCCAGCTGAAAAAAATGCTGCAGTTCTTGCAGTGGCAGAAGCAGCAACGCGGTGAACCGGCCGGCCAGCGCTGGCTGCTCAAGGCGCCCCAGCACCTGCACACCCTGGACCTGCTGCTGGAGGTTTTCCCCAAGGCACAGGTGATCCTCACTCACCGCGAGCCGGCACAAACCATCCCGTCGATGGCCAGCATGGCCCACACCCTGTGGCAGATGTACAGCGACAACCCGGACCCGAAAGCCGCCGGCGCGCAGTGGAACACGCGCATGGCGCGTGGCATCCGCCACACCCTGCAAGTGCGCGAGCAGCAAGCGCCCGAGCGCTTTCTCGACATCCACTTTGCCGACACCGTGACCCAGCCGCTGCAGGTGCTGGAGAAGGTCTACGCCTTTGCCAACCTGCCGTTCACCGACGAGGCCCGCGCCGACGCGCAGGTCTGGCTGGCGCAGAACAGCCGGGAAAAACGTGCCAGTCATGCCTACAGCCTGGAGCGTTTCGGCCTCGACGAAGCGCAGATGACCCGCGACTACGCGGACTATCGTGCCCGTCATTTGCAAGCCACTCACTGACCGCGCGAGGAGGAGCAAGCATGGAAAAAGTCATGTTGACCCTGTGGAAGCCGCAGCAACCCAGCGCCGAGCAATGGCGTGCGGACCTGCTCGGCCTGCGCGACGGCCTGACCGCTGCCGGGGCAAAAAGCATCCGCGTCATGCTGGTCGATGACGCGGTGGCCGCCGCCGCTGCCCAGCGCATCACCAACAGTGCCGTGCCCCTCGACGGGCTGCTCTCGGTGTGGCTGGACAGCGCCTCGCAATGGCCAGCGATCAAGGCGCTCGTCGCACCGTTGAGCAGCCGCCTGGAGGCTTACCTGGTGGTGGAGTCCGAACCCTACCCCGAGGAACGTGAGGCGCGCGCCGCGCACTTCCGGGTGCCGCTCGGCCAGCGCACCCCTGGCATGAACCAGGTGGCGTTGCTGCACAAGCCGCACCGCCTGAGCTACGAGCAATGGCACGACACCTGGCGCAACGGCCACGGCCCCAATGCCTATCCGCTGCAGTCGATCTTCGGCTACCGGCAGAACACCGTGGTGCGCGCACTGTCTTTCGGCGCACCGCTGCTGCACGGCATCGTCGAAGAAAACTTCCCGCCCGAGGCCGTCGGCAATCCGCAAGGTTTCTACGCCGCCCTGGGCGACCCGGACACCTGCGCACAGCGCCAACAGGCCATGTACGAATCGACCAGCCGGTTCATCGACTTCGACAAGATCGACTGCATCCAGACCAGCGAGTACCAGCTCAGTGCCTGAGTTGCCCCAAGGAGGCTACCCATGTTGGACCTAGAAGCCATCGAGCTGATCAAACAGCTCAAGGCCCGTTACTTTCGTGCCATCGACACCTGCAACCTCGACATGCTCCAGAGCATGCTCACCGAGGACGTCGCCCTGTCGTTCAAAAGCCCTGCCTATGAGTTTCACCTCAATGGCCTGGGCGATGCGCTGGACTTCTACCGCACCTCATTCACCAAGACCCGCCTGGCCACCCACAACGGCCACACCCCGGAAATCGATGTCGATGGCGACCAGGCCACCGCCCTCTGGTACCTGAGCTACGTGTTCATCAACCTCGAAGACAACACCCATATGCACGGCAGCGCGATCTACCAGGATCGCTACATCAAGCGTGGCGGGCGCTGGCTGATTGCCGCGACCGGCTACGAAACCCTGCTCGAGACGATCCAGCCCTTGAGCGAACAGCTGCAGATCACCTCCAAGCCCATCAACTGAATGCTTAGCAGGAGACCGTCATGGCCAGAGCAGAAAACATAGTGACTTCGCACACGGTGGAGATTGAAGCCCCCGCGCGGGTGGTCTGGGAAGTGCTGACCGACCTGGACAACTACCACCTGTGGAACAGCTTCTGCCCAAGTATCAAGTGCGGCCTGCAGATCGGCGACGAGGTGCACATGCAGGTACTGACCCCCGATACCGGCGAAACCGTCCCGGTCTTCGAATACCTGGTGGCCTGCGACCCGGAGCGGCTGCTGTCCTGGGAGCAGCGCCCGGTCCCGGAAAACATGGACGCCGCGCGTCGCGATCAATACATCACCGCCATCGATGCCAACCGCTGCCGCTACTTCACCACGGACATTTTCCTCGGCCTGAACCAGGACACGATCATGCGCGAGCACGGTGCCTGGGTAAAAACCGGTTTCGACCAGATGGCCCTCGACCTGAAACGCCGTGCCGAAGCACTGCACGCCAGCCGTACCTGAACGCCACTCCCGTCATAACAATAAGAAGGACATTGCCATGTTGCTCAACGATAAAGTCGTCATCATTTCCGGAATCGGCCCAGGCCTGGGCATCAAGCTGGCCGTGCGTGCCGCCGAGTTCCAGGCCAAGGCCATCGTGCTCGCGACCCGCACCCCGGCCAAGCTGGACCAGGCCGAACAGGCCATCCGCGACGCCGGCTACAACACCCCGGTACTGAAAGTCCCCACCGACATTGCCCAGGCCGACCAGTGCCAGACCCTCGCCGACCTGACGGTCGAGCACTTCGGTCAGATCGACGTACTGATCAACTCGGCCTACGCCCATGGCGCCTGGGGCAGTGCCTCCGAGTCATCGATGGACGACTGGCGCAAGGCGATGGACGTCAACCTGTTCGGCACCATGCAGATGACCCAGGCCGTGCTCGGGCAGATGAAAAAGCAGCAGTCGGGCAGCATCGTCATGATCAACACCATGGCCACCCGCATGCCCAACCAGCTGGAGTCCGGCTATGCCGTCTCCAAGGGCGCGTTGAAAACCGCCGTGCAGTACCTGGCCCAGGACCTTGGCCCGTACGGCATCCGCGTCAACTCCACGTTCATGGGCTGGATGTGGGGCGCACCGGTGATCGGCTACTTCGAGGGTGAAGCCAAGCGCCAGGGCGTGCCGATGGCGACGCTGGTCGACCAGGTTGCCGGGCAGATTGCCTTGCGCAAGATCCCCGATGACGGCGACTGCGCCATGGCCGCCCTGTTCCTGGCCAGCGACTACGCCAAGGTCATTACCGGCGCGCAACTGGACGCCAACGGCGGTCACTTCCTGCCCTGCTGAGCCTCGCCGAGGCGACAGTAATGTCGCCTCATTGCCAAGTTCGGCCATTCCCGGAGACTACCGACATGCTGGACCTCGTTGCCATCGAGCAGATCAAACAACTCAAGGCCCGTTATTTTCGTGGTATCGACACCTGCAACCTCGACCTGCTGCGCACGCTTTTCGCCGATGAGGTGAAAATCCGCTTCGACAGCCCGACCTATCAGCTCGAACTCAACGGCCTGGACGAGGCCATGGCGTTCTACAGCACCAGCTTCACCAACCGCCGTTTCGGCATGCACAACGGGCATACCCCGGAGATCGAGGTGAACGGCGACGAAGCCACCGGGCGCTGGTACCTCAACGATGTGTTCATCAACCTGGATGCGCAGACCCTGCTTAACGGCAGCGCGATCTATGAGGATGCATACATCAAGGTGGATGGCGAGTGGCGCATTCTGCGCACCGGGTATAAACGTCTGCTGGAGATGATTACGCCGCTGGGTACGGAGTGGAATATCACTTCGAAGCCGATCAACTGAGGGGGATTGAATCAAAAAAAGGCGACAGGAATGTCGCCTTTTTTTATTCGTGGCGCCTCTACAGGAGCAACTGTCTTTCACCCGGTTAACTGTGGGAGCTGGCGAAGCCTGCGATCGAGCGCGCAGTGGTCGCAGGTTTTTCAGCCAACTGCGCCCGCGGAGCTGCTACGCAGCTCATCGCAGGCTACGCCAGCTCCTACAGGTACGTCACTGTTCTCCTGCAGCACCTGCTCGGAAAAGGCAATCAGCATCCCCCCATCAACGGGATAAGCCCACCGCCCGAACAGCCACCAACCTAGCGAAAATTCAGCCAGTTCGGCGCATTCTGGGTAAACGCGACGCAGCCCGAATACTTTTTACAGGCCTTGACGCTCGGTGTCTCTGCCGGCTGCGACAGCTGAACCGTCAGCACCAGCAGGGACAAAATCGAAAAGCAAACATAATAGGCAAGAAGACTTTTTGTTTTCATTGTTAGTGCTCTCGTGACCGTTAAGTCGAACCTATGTACCGCAACACCTTCACAACGGGTTGCCCCGCTACTGCCACCCCTTGCGAGTGACAAGCCAGGGCTTGCCACTCACAGGGAGCCAACCAATCAGCGCTCGTCGACCGTAATGATCTCGCGACGCTCTGCCATGCTCGCCGGCACCTGGTCCTCATCGGTAAAGAACTGCTGGTACCACTCGCGCAGCTGATACACCGGGCCGTCGTTTTCAGCCAGCACCGGCTTGTCGATACGGATCTTGTGCTTCCAGATATCAACGTCCTGGTAGAACGAGGTACGGTTACCCATGACATAGGCCTTGGCCACTTCAAGGTTCTGCTCTTCAGTCCAGCCGGGCACTCGCTTGACCATGCAACCAAAACGCAGGTCGAAGCTGTCAGGCGTCACCGGCACATGACTGTTTAACAGGATCGCGTGAATCCGTACATCACCGAACATCGAACTGATGTGGGTGAAGTGAGTGGCCGGGCCGTAGTAGGCCGACGGTGCGATCAGGTCACCGCCCAGGCGCTCGGAGTCACCGTGGAAAATCTGGTGGCCGATGTGCCCTTCGAAGATATTGGCGAAATACTTGGTCGGTGTGCCATGCACAGGGCCGAAGTGCATCGCGTCCACCAGGTTGTCGACCAGCTCCCGTGGGTTGGTTTCGATCAGCATGGTGTCGATGTTCCAGTCGTGGATCCAGTCCTCGTCGTCCATCTCGGCCAGGTGCGGGATGATCACGCCTTCTTTCGGCGGGTTGCCTTCCGGGTTGTTCCAGACGAACAGCAGGTTGTTTTCTTCACAGGTCAACCAGCTGCGGGTCTTGGCCTTTGGCGGAATGCGCTTGCAGTACGGAATCTCGACGCATTTGCCGCTGGTGTCGTATTTCCAGTGGTGGAACGGGCAGACCACACGATCGTTCTCGATGGTGCCCTTGGACAGGTCGGCGCCCATGTGCGGGCAAAAGGCGTCGAGGATGCTGATCGCGCCCTTGCTGTCGGCAAAGGCCACCAGGCGGGTGCCAAAGATGTTCAGGGTGTGCAACTGGCCATCACGGTAATCATTTGCCACGCCCAGACAATGCCAGCCACGCGCGTAACGGTGGGTACGCTGGGCGCTTTCGATGCTGATCTCAGCGAGTTTCGTCATTGTTATTGTTCCTCGGTTGGAAACTTGGGGGGCTAATACCCCCAAATAAAACAGGGTGAAGCCATGGCAGGTATCATTGAGCGTCGCGGCAAGGGTTTCATCCTTCACTTGGACTAGATCAAACGAGACCTGCTCTCAACGGGCTCACCCGTCAGCTTGTGCTGTGCCGAAACGCCGCTGGCTACTGGCCAAAACGACGAGCGGCTTCCGGGCCAAAGTCGCGCGGGCTGAAGCCCGGCTTGTTCAGTTGATAACCGTTGCGCTGCTCGTTGATCAGGTTGAACGCCAGGTAGCTGCCGGCATTGAGGTCGTAGTACAGGCCCACGCCCGCTTGCGGCCGCTGGGACTCGTAGGCGTAGAAGTAGTTGACCATCGAGGTGCGCCACAGCTCGCCACGGTTGTCGTAGTTGTCAGCGAGCATCGGGAACCAGGTGTCTTCGTCGATGTACAGCTTGCGTTTGCCGTACAGGTGGCGATAACCCGGCTTCAGGGTGCCTTCCAGCTCCCAGACCCGATGACGCTCGTAGCGCATGGCGTCCTGGTTGATGTGGCCCGGGGTCAGCAGATTGGCGTAGGTAAGGTTGGCCGCGTGCAGGCGATAGGTGTTGTAAGGGATGAACATCTCGCGCTTGCCGACGATCTTCCAGTCATAACGCTGGCCCGAACCGTTGAACAGACGCACCTCGTCGACGGTGATCGAACCACCGCTGCCGGGGAACGACATGTCGAAACCATAACCTGGCGACTGCCGTACACGACGGGTGCCCGGGTCGTAACGCCAGGCCTGGCGAGGCTCGGCCTTGTCGTTCCAGAACTCGGTGCCGGTGTTGATCTCACCCTTGTCACGTTGCGGCAGCAGGGTTTCGTTGAGGTAGAACGCCGAGTTGCCGACGGTCTCGCCCTTCTTGCCCGGCTCCAGCGACGGTGCCAGGTTGCGCGAATGCACGCGGCCCCAGTTGATGTTGCCGTCCTTGAGTACATAGGCGTTGTCGGAGGTGTATTCCTCGGTCCAGGCCCGCAGGGTAAAGGTCGAGGCGTTCTTCAACAGCTCCAGGCCACTGCGCGGTACCGGAAAGGGAGTGCCACCGGTTTTCCCCACAACCCCTTCACCCTCATCCACCAGCTTGGCGATGCCGGCGTTTTCGCGAGTCGCGTTGCATACCGCGTCGTCGAAGCGGAAATCGCGGTGCGTGGGGTAGATCGGCATCTTGTAGGTGGCCGGATAAAGCTTGAACAAGGCTTTCTGACCGTCGGACAGGTACTCGCTGTACTGCGCGAGGTTAGCCGAGGTAATCACGAACAGCGGCTTTTCGTCCGGATACGGGTCAACTGGGTGGTTACCGGTGCCTTTGAAGTCAACGTGCGGTGGCACGCCCAGCCACTTGCCACTGTATGCAGGAATGCTGCCGTCGGCGTTGGCGCTCTTGTCGGCGCCGACGCAGGTCAGGTCCTTGCCCAGACGCTCGACATCTTCCGGTGCGGCAGTCGCCGTGCCGATTGCACTGCATCCCAACATCAACCCCAACACCCAGGTGGGTGTGGTGCTGGCAACTCGCGAGACAAGACCACTGGACGCCAGGTTACTGCCGGTCATTTTTATTCTCCTTGGATACCGATAGCGGTCACCCAGTATCAGCAGCCCAAGGAGCGAACAGCATCGTCCGCACGGACTAACGCATTTTGGCGACAGGCTACAGCGCTTCCTCGACCAGGGCCGGCGCACGCGGTTGCGCCAGCGCCACGACACTGTTGAGCATGATCCGCACCAGCTCGGTCTGGCGCCGCACCCCGGTTTTGGAAAAGATCGAACGCAAGTGCGCACGCGCGGTGTTGCGGCGGATGTTCAACATTTCCGAGGCTTCCTCCAGCGACAGTCCGTTGGCAAGCTCCAGGGCCAGCGCGGTTTCCGCAGGTGTCAGGTTGTACAGCTGCGAGGTGGCCACGTTGCTCACCAGCGACTTGCTGACCGCGTCGCGTACATAGACCACCACCGTCGGCTTGCCCTTACCCTCGACCAGCTCCTGCGTGGGGATCAATTCCACCACCACGCCCAGGCTGACTTTTCCTGAAGGCCGGGAAATCGACATGGCCTCGGCGCCCTGTATGCCACCTTCGCCCGGCCGCGCCCGCTGAAAGGCGTTGCGTACCAGGCGCAGCAGTTCACGGTTGTCACTCGGGTAGGTTGCTTCCAGCCGCCCACCGACGACCTTGAGGCCGTCCTGGCTGTCGAGAATCTCCCGCGCCACGGAATTGAGCTGCACCACGCTGCCGTTTTCATCGAGGACAAAGGTCGCCACCGCCATGCGGCTGATGGTTTGCGAGTACAGGCTGCCCAGCGACTCACTGCGATCGAGCTGCGAATGCATGTGCAACGCACGGCGCAAATGGGGCAGAAGCATTTCGCACATGGCGCGATCGACCGGGGAAAACCGCGGTTGGTCCTTGGGACGGTTAATGCGAAAACGCACAGCGCTGCCATCGGGCATACGGATATCGGCGCCGAGCATCTGGTGACAGCCATAGGGCTCGCAATACAGCAGGTAAAAAGACGAACTGAGCCACTCGGCCTCGCTCATCAGTTCGTCGACGGTGAAGACCGTGTCGGTGGGCAGGCCGTCGAACAGCGTCGATTTCGAGTAGTAGGCGTAATGGTTGATGCCGCCCTCCTCCAGCTCGACGTCGCCGGCGACCATCATCGGCGACAACAGCGGCTCTTCCTGGACGCGCAGAATCAGGGTGACGAAATTCGCCTTGAACAGCGACCGCAGCTGGCGCAGCGATTCCCCCATGCAGCGAATATCCATGGCCGAATCGTACATGTTGCCGATCAGCCGTTCGTAGTCGGCCAGTTCCAGGCCCATCTCCGAGAGGACCTGCGTATTGCTCAGGCGACCTTGCATAGACACTCCCCAGCAGCGGGCCCGCACGGCATGGCCCGCATTCAATCATTGATGATGGGTGATCAGTACTCGATGCAGCGAGGTCGGCATCACGGCAGTTCGAACAACCCCGCCGCGCCCATGCCGCCGCCGATGCACATGGCGATCACCACGTAACGGGCGCCGCGACGGCGGCCCTCGAGCAGTGCGTGGCCGACCATGCGTGCGCCAGACATACCAAAGGGGTGGCCAATGGAGATAGCGCCACCGTTGACGTTCAGGCGTTCCGCCGGGATCTGCAGGGCATCGCGGCAATGCAGGACCTGGCAGGCAAAGGCTTCGTTGATTTCCCACAGGCCGATGTCCGCCACGCTCAGGCCAAAGCGCTTGAGCAGTTTCGGCACTGCCACCACCGGGCCAATGCCCATTTCTTCCGGTGCGCAGCCACCGACGGCAATGCCGCGATAGATGCCCAGCGGCGTCAGCCCGCGACGCTTGGCTTCAGCCCGGCTCATCAGCAGGCTGGCCGACGCACCATCGGAGAACTGCGAGGCGTTGCCGGCAGTGATGAACTCGCCCTGCTCGATCCATTTACCGTCTTTCCACACCGGTTTCAATGCCGCCAGGTCTTCCAGACGCGTGCCCGGCCGGTTGCATTCGTCGCGATCGACCAGCACGCGCTGGTGACCGTTGGGTTGACCGTTGGCATCGAACAGCAGCTTGTCGACGCTCAGGCCGACGATTTCATCGTCGAACAAACCGTCACGCTGGGCGGTGGCGGTGCGCAACTGGCTTTGCAGAGAGTACTCGTCCTGGGCTGCGCGGCTGATGCCATAGCGGCGCGAGACGATTTCGGCGGTTTCCAGCATCGGGATGTAAGCGCTGGGCATCACCTCAAGCACCGCCTGTGACTGGGCGCGATAGGTGTTCTTGTGCTTGGTCTGGGTCAGTGACAGCGACTCCACGCCACCGCCAATGGCGATATTCAGTTCGCCGGTCATGATGCCTTTGGCGGCGACGCCGATGCTCATCAGGCCCGAGGCGCACATGCGGTCCAGGGCCATGCCGGGCACGCTGTCCGGCAGGCCGCCGGTGTAGGCACAGAGACGGCCGATGTTGTAGGCCTGGGTGCCCTGCTGCACGGCCGCGCCCATGATGACATCGTCGACTTCACCCGGTTCGATACCGGCGCGCTCGACCACCGCACGCACCACGTGGCCGCCCAGTACCGGGGCTTCGGTATCGTTGAACGAGCCGCGAAACGACTTGGCCAGCGCGGTCCGCGCGGTGGCAACGATGACAACTTCATTCAGGTCCATGACAGGCTCACTCGGTAGTAGGGTTGAAGGTGTAACGGCTGATGGTGTCGATCACGCAGCCGGGGCGCGACTGGCCCTCGACGTCGACGCTCACGCGCACCACCAGCTGCACGGCGTCCGCCAGTTGCTCGGCACGCACGATGGTGGCGCTGCCGCGCACGCGCGAGCCGACCTTGACCGGCGCCGGGAAGCGCACGCGGTCGCTGCCGTAATTGACGCCCATCGCCATGTTGTCGATGGTGATCAACTGCGGCAGGAACAGGTTGACCAAAGACTGGGTCAGGTAGCCGTGAGCGATACAGGCACCGAACGGGCCGCTGGCGGCGCGTACCGGGTCGACATGAATCCACTGGTGATCGCCGGTGGCTTCGGCAAACAGATTGATGCGTTCCTGGCTGATGGTCAGCCACTCGGTGCTCCCCAGGTCCAGGCCTTCGGCCGCGAGCAACGCCTGGGCACTGCTGAAAACATGACTCATGACCCGCTCCTCAGGCTTGTTGGGAACTGACGGACAGCACTTCACCGACCATGTAGGAGGCGTAGTCGCTGGCCAGGAACATCATCACGTTGGCGACCTCCCAGACTTCGGCGGCACGCCCGAATGCCTCGCGCCCGGCGAGGCTGGCGAGCAGCTCTTCACTGGAGGCCTTCTTGAGAAAGTCGTGCAGGGCAATCGACGGCGACACGGCGTTGATGCGCACACCGTACTCGGCGGCTTCCAGCGCACTGCAACGGGTCAGGGCCATGACCCCGGCCTTGGCGGCGGCGTAGTGCGCCTGCTCCTTCTGGGCACGCCAGCCGAGGACCGAGGCATTGTTGACGATGGTGCCGGCGCCACGGCGCTGCATCGGTCCGAGCATTGCGCGGGTCATGCGGAAGGTGCCGGTCAGGGTCACATCCAGAACCCGCAACCACTCTTCGTCGCTCATCTCGACCACACGTTTCTGGCCACCGAGGCCGGCGTTGTTGATCAGCACATCGACGCCGCCGAGCAGGTTTTCGGCGCTTGCCACCAGGGCCTGGACTTCGTCTTCGACGGTGACATTGCACAGCTGACCGTAAATCGCTTGCAGGCCGGTCTCGGCCTTGAGGCGCTCTACGGCTTCTTCGAGGCGGCGCGGGTGCACGTCGGAGATCATCAGTGCCCGGCAGCCCTCCTCGGCACTGCGCCGGGCGGCCGAGTAGCCGATACCGGCACCTGCGGCGGCAGTAATCAGCACCGATTTACCGGCGAGCAGTTGATGGCCCGGGACATAGGGGGGAGCTTGTTTCACAGCGTTTACCTCCGAAGGTATCAGTACGCTGTAGTTGTACGGAGGGGGCTGCGCGGGCGCATCGTCAAAATAGGGTAGAAAACCTGGCACACCACAGACCTGTGGGAGCGGGTTTACCCGCGAAGGGTTGTGCAGCAAACCGGTTTGGTATCGCGCTTCAGACCTTCGCGGGTAAACCCGCTCCCACAAAGACAGCTGTTCCTACATCGCCGGTTAACTGCCCCAGACCTTCTGCGCCTTCGGCGCTTCGGCAAGGATTTCGGCCACTGCAGCACCGATTTCCTCGACCTTCCACAGCGCGCCCTTGTCACGGGTAACGCCGGTACGCCAGCCGTCACCCAGCGAGATCCGCCCACCCTGGCTCTCGAAGATCTGGCCGCTGACATGGGCCGACTCCGGGCTGCCGAGCCACACCACCAACGGCGCGACGTTTTCCGGCGCCCAGGCGTCGAAGCTGCCGTCTTCGGGCTTTTTCACCACGTCGGGCATGGCGCTTTCGGTCATCGAGGTGCGTGCGGCCGGGGCCAGGGCGTTGGCGGTGATGCCGTAACGTGCCAGCTCGGCCGCCTGCACCAGGGTCAACGCAGCGATCCCGCCCTTGGCCGCCGAATAGTTGGACTGCCCCACCGAACCTTGCAGGCCGGCACCCGAGCTGGTGTTGATAATGCGCCCGTCGACCGGCGTGCCGGCCTTGGCCAGGTCACGCCAGCGCCGCCCCAACAGGTTGGCCAGGCAGTAATGCCCCTTGAGGTGCACGCGCATGACCAGGTCCCAGTCGTCTTCGCCAAGGCTGATGAACATGCGGTCGCGCAGCACCCCGGCATTGTTGACCAGCACATGCACTTCACCGAACGCCGCCAGCGCCGCATCGACAATGCGTTCGGCAGTGGCCAGGGTGGTGATGTCGTCGTTGTTGGCGATGGCCTGGCCACCGCTTGCGCGAATCTCACCGGCAACGTCCTGTGCCGCGTCGGCACGGATATCGTTGACGACGACGTTGGCGCCTGCCGCGGCGAATGCCAGCGCATAAGCGCGACCCAGCCCGCCGCCGGCACCGGTGATGATCACGGTGCGGCCTGAACAAATAGCCATGTTTAACTCCTTGATACGGCGTCAGCGCACGCCCGGCGGGCGGCGCTACGGATGGGAAAACCTAGAGACGTTCGATGATCGTGACGTTGGCCTGGCCGCCGCCTTCGCACATGGTCTGCAGGCCATAACGGCCACCGCTGCATTCCAGTTCGTTCAACAGCGTGGTCATCAACCGCGCACCGGTGGCACCCAGCGGGTGGCCCAGGGCAATCGCGCCGCCGTTGACGTTGGTGCGTGCCGGGTCGTAGTCGAGCTCCTTGGCCCAGGCCATGACCACCGAGGCGAAGGCTTCGTTGATCTCCACGCAATCAATGTCGCTCATGCGCAACCCGGTTTTTGCCAGGGCGTGGCGGGTCGCAGCGATGGGTGCGGTGAGGTGCCAGATCGGGTCATCGCCCAGCACCGTAAGGTGATGGATGCGTGCCCGTGGCGTAAGGTCGTAACGCTTGAGGGCTGCTTCCGACACCACCAGCAACGCCGCCGAGGCGTCGCAGGTCTGGCTGGAAACGGCGGCGGTGATCGACGGGAACTGAGGATCCACCGGCTGCAGCTCGGCCATTTTCGCCAGGTTGGTCAGACGCGGGGTTTCATCCACGCGCAAGCCGTTGCAGGCCACGATTTCCCGGGCGAAACGCCCGCTTTCGATGGCGGCCAGCGCACGGCTGTGGCTTTGCAGGGCGAACGCTTCCATCTGCTCCCGGCTGATGCCCCAGTGATCGGCGATGCGCTGCGCGGCATAGAACTGGTTGACCGGCTGATCACCAAAGCGTGCGCGCCAGCCTTCGCTGCCGGAGAACGGATCGGGGAAACCCAGCGGCTGCCCGGCGAGCATGGCCGAGGAAATCGGAATCCGCGTCATGGTTTGCACGCCGCCTACGGCGATCACGTCCTGAGTGCCGCTCATCACCGCCTGCGCGGCGAAATGCAGTGCCTGCTGCGATGAACCGCACTGGCGGTCAATCGTGGTGCCCGGCACGTTCAGCGGCAAGCCGGCGGCCAGCCAGCTGGTGCGGGCAATATCCCCGGCCTGCGAGCCGATGGTGTCGACGCAACCGAAGATCACATCGTCATAGTCTTCGCCCGGAATCGCGTTGCGTGCCACCAGTGCCTTGAGCACCTGGGCCCCCAGGTCAATGGCGTGGACTTCGCTCAAGGCGCCTTTGCGCTTGCCGGTCGGGCTGCGCAGGGCATCAACAATATAGGCCTCTGGCATGACTCACTCCTCGAAGGTATGGCCCGGGCCCAGGCGGGCACCGTCGGCGAACAGGTAGTCGCTGACACGGGACTTGTGGAACGCGCGATCACCCCAGGACGAATCGAGCGCCCAGGCGCGTTTCATGAACATCTGCAGGTCGACTTCCCAGGTGTACCCCATCGCGCCATGCACCTGAATGCCCTTGCGAGCAGCAACCCAGCTGGCCTCGCAGCAGGCCAGGCGGGCCTGGGACACCCACACGGAGGCATTGGCATCGCCCTGAGCCAGGCCGTGGGCGGCGCGGTACAGCACCGGCTTGGCCTGTTCGATGGCGCGGGCGACATCGGCCAGGTGATGCTTGACTGCCTGGAAGCTGCCGATCGGCTTGCCGAACTGCTTGCGCTGCGCGACGTAATCCACCGACAGGTCGAGCATGCGTTGCGCCAGACCGAGCAATTGCCCGGCCACCGACAACGCGCCGCGGTCGAGCAATTGCGCCTGCAACGTGCGGCCCAACACACCGCTGGCCACACAGGTGGCCGCGGTCGGGTTCCAGGTCACCTGCCCCAGGCGCCGCGAGGCATCGATGCTCGGCTGGTGCAGCACATCCACTTGCGAGCGCGGTACAACATGAATGTCGTCGCCATCGATCAGGATCAGCACTTCGGCCAGTTGCGCATCGCTGACCAGGGGGTTGACGGGATGGCTGATGGCAAGGCGCACGTTGCCTTCGGCGATGCGTGGCAACAGTCGGCGAGCCGGGTGTTCGGCGGTCAAGCTGGCCAGCAGGCCGGTGGCGACATAAGCAGTGTCGGCCAGGGAGTCGGGAATCGCGTAATACCCCAGTTCCTGGGTCATCAGCGCCCAGGCGACATCGTCCATGCCCAGGCCACCTTCGGCTTCAGGCACCGACAAGGCAGTCAGGCCCTGGGCGGCAATCTTGTTGCGCAGGTCCGGTGAACGACCGACGTCGGTTTCCCAGATTTCCCGGAGCATTTCCGGGGCTGCTTCGGTCATCAGGAAACGACTGATGGCTTCGCGAAACGTCAGCTGGTCATCGGTAAAAGTGAAGTCCATGGCCCGTTCCTTATTTCGGCAAGCCGAGCATCCGCTCGGCAATGATGTTGCGCTGGATTTCGTTGGTCCCGGCGTAGATCGGCCCGGACTGGGCGAACAGGAAACCGTCCAGCCAGCCCGCTGCATCGCCCTCGCCAGGCGCCAGCAACTCGGCGCGGCTACCAAGAATGCGCATCGCCGTTTCGTGCATTTTCAGGTCGAGCTCCGACCAGATGATCTTGTTGATGCTCGACTCGGCACCGATCTGCTCGCCGCGACTGAGGCGGCCAACGGTGTGGTACGCCGACAGTGCATAGGCCTCGGCGCCCATCCAGGTTTCCAGCACTGCGTCGCGCAGGCTCGGGTCGCGGTCGGCGCTGTCGCGGTTAGCCTTGTACAGCTCCACCAGGCGGCGTGCGGTAGCCTGGAAGCGTGCCGGCGAACGCAGCAACAGCCCGCGCTCGAACCCGGCGGTGGCCATTGCCACGTGCCAGCCCTGGCCATCGGCGCCGATACGGTTGGCCACCGGCACCCGGACGTCGTCGAAGAACACTTCGGCGAAAGCATCTTTGCCGTTGAGCGCCTTGATCGGGCGAATGCTCACGCCCGGCGCATTCAGCGGCACCATCACGAATGACAGGCCATGGTGACGGCTGGAGCCCGGCTCGCTGCGGAAAAGGCCAAACAACCAGTCGGCGAAGATCGCCCGGGTCGACCAGGTTTTCTGGCCGTTGATCACATAATGGTCGCCATCGAGGGTCGCCTTGCTGGTGATCGCCGCCATGTCGGAACCGGCATTGGGCTCCGACCAGCCTTGCGCCCACATGTCGAGGCTGGCGGCCATGCGCGGCAGAAAGCGCTGTTTCTGCTCAGGGGTGCCGAATTCCATCAGCGTCGGCCCGAGCAGCAACTGGCCATTCTGGTTGACCCGCATCGGTGCCCCGGCACCGTAATACTCTTCCTCGAAGATCAGCCACTCGATCAGGTCGCAGCCGCGCCCGCCCAGCTCGGCGGGCCACATCACCATCGACCAGCGGCTTTCAAACAGCTTCGCCTCCCAGGCGCGGTGCTGCTCGAAACCTTCGCGGGTGTCGTAACTGGCCAGCGGTTCGCGCGGCAGGTTGGCCGCCAGCCACGCGCGGACTTCGGCGCGGAAGGCAGTTTGTTTGGGGGTGTAATTCAGTTCCATGGCGTTCCCTCAGAACTTGGCGTCGCGTTTTTCGACGAAGGCCCGACGGGTCTCGGCGGAGTCCGGGCTGCTGTAGGCCTGCATGGTGAAGCCCTGCTCCCAGCGGTACTTGTCCTCCAGATTGCCGTCTTCGATGCCGTTCAATGCTTCCTTGGCGATACGGATCATGCCGGGGCTCTTTTCGGCGATCTTCGCCGCGATGCCCAGCGCGGTTTCGCGCAACTGATCCTTGCTGACGATGCGCTCGATAAAGCCGTATTGCAGGGCTTCAGGGGCACCGATGCTGTCGCCGGTAAAGAACAGGTAGCGGACCTTTTGCACCGGGAACAGGCGTTGCAGGTGCGCGCCACCGCCCATGGCACCGCGGTCGACTTCCGGCAGGGCGAAGGTCGCGCAGTCGGAGGCGACGACGATGTCCGCCGCCCCGGTAATGCCGATGCCGCCGCCGAGGACAAAGCCGTGGACTGCGACAATCACCGGCACCGGGTTGCGGTGCACGGCCTTGAACGTCGCATAGTTGCCGGCGTTGACCTCGACGATGCGCTCCGGATACTTGTCCAGCTCCTTGATGTCGACGCCGGCGCAAAAGCCCCGGCCTTCGGCGCGGATGACGATCACGCGTACTTGCGGGTCGGCGCCAAGGGCTTCGATCTGCCGGGCCAGCGCACGCCATTCCTGGCTGTCGAGGGCGTTGACCGGCGGCTTGGCGATCACCAGCTCCGCGATCCCCTGGTTGAGTTGTGTAGTAAATGCCTGGTTCACAGGGGTTCTCCAATACTGGCGGGATGGTTCGAGGACTGGGTCTGGCTGCGCGCCAGCAGCGCGTCCAGGCAGTGCTGGGCTTCGCTGGCGATGCCTTCGATGACTTCACGGCAACTGAGCAGCTCGCCGATGGCGGCCGCGACCTGGCCGCTGGGCAGGATGCCTTCGTCCGGGGCGCCATCCATCATCGAGCGCTGCAACAACACCGGCTGGTTGGCCGCCATCACCACTTGCGACAGGGCTGACGGGTCTTCACGCAGGGCACGGATAAACACCGACGCCATGTGCCCCAGGCTCATGCCGGTTTGCTGTTTCCATTGCCAGGCACTGCCCAGAGCGATGCGCAAGCGACCGAACGGGCCGGCCTTTTCCAGACGATTGATAAAGCGGTTTTCGATCATGCGGTGGCGCATGCCGTCCACCGCCGTGGTCACCCGCACCTGCTGCGGGTCGTTGACCTTGAGATATCGCTCCAGGGTCGCCGCCGGTGTCGGCGATTCGCGGGTCATCAGAAAGCGCGTGCCCATGGCGATGCCTGCGCCCCCGGCAGCCAGCACCGAGGCCAGGCCACGGCCGGTGGCATAACCGCCAGCCGCGATCACCGGCACCTTGACCGCCGCCAGTACCTGCGGCAGCAGTATCGAGCTGGGCACGCCGCCGGTATGGCCGCCGCCCTCGCCGCCTTGAATGGTGATCAGGTCGGCCCCCAGCTCCACCGCCTTCAGTGCATGCTTGAGTGCGCCCACGGTGGGAATGCACAGCACCTTGGCCGCCTTGAACCGCGCGATGGTCTGTTTGTCCGGGCCGCGCCCGTAGCTTACGGCGCGCAAGCGGTACTGGATCGCCAGGTCGACGCACTGCGCGGCGTTGTCCTGGAACATGTGAAAATTGAGCCCGAAGTTGCTGCCACCGGTGGCATCGATCACCTTGCGGATTTCGCTTTCCAGCTCATCGGCGGCGATGGTCGCGCCAGCAAGGAAACCAAAACCGCCGGCCTGCGTCGTGGCGATCACCAGGTTGGCATCGGCGACCCAGCCCATGGCGGTTTGCACAATCGGGTAGCGGCAACCGAGCGCTTCGGTCAGTGGCGTATCCAGCCAGCGATTCATGAGCGCTTGTCCTCTGCCTGCTTGTTGGCCTGGGCCATGCCTTTGGCGTCGAAGCCACCCAGCTTGTCGCCGGACAACAGCTCGTTGTGGGCATGGGCGAAATGGTGCCAGGCGAACACCGCATCCATCGCCGTGCGCTTGCCTTGCAGGTCTTCGACGTGGTTGATCGCCTGCTTGGTCAGGGCCAGGCCCATGCGCGGCTGACGGGCAATGCCGGCGGCCAGGGCATAGGTGGCCTGCTCCAGTTCCTCGCGGGGCACCATGCGGTTGACCATGCCCACCTGCCAGGCGCGGGTGGCGCTCATGCGGTCACCGGTAAAGAGGAACTCCTTGGCCAGGCGCGGGTTCATTTCATAGGGATGGGCGAAATACTCCACCCCTGGAATGCCCATGCGCACCACCGGGTCCTGGAAGAACGCGTCTTCGCTGGCGACAATCAGGTCGCACACCCAGGCCAGCATCAGGCCGCCCGCCACACAGGCGCCATGGACCATGGCGATGGTCGGCTTGGGCAGTTCGCGCCAACGCCGGCACATGCCCAGGTAGACCTCCTGCTCGCGGGCATAGAGTTGCTCGCCCCCAGGCTTGTTGGTGTGGTCCCACCACAGGTGCGCGCGCTCGAACGGCTTGTCGATGTCACGTCCCGGCGTGCCGATGTCATGGCCCGCCGAGAAATGCTTGCCGTTGCCACGCAGGACGATGACCTTGACCGCATCGTCGTTCACCGCCTGGCGAAAAGCGGCGTCCAGGGCGTAGGTCATTTGCGAATTTTGCGCGTTGTTGAAGGTCGGCCGGTTCAGCGTCAGCGTGGCAATCCCCTCGGCCACGCTGTACAGCACCGGTGTGTCTGTTTCGTAGACGGCTTTGTCCTCGCGGACGACGAATTCACTCTCGCTGCTGTGCATGTTCACTGTCCTCGCCTCAGGCCGTACGGATGCCGGGCGGGTTGCCCTTGATCGCCGTGGCGCGGTAATCGTGGGGGTCGAGCCGGCGGATCAGGGCCAACTGCTCTGCGGTCGGGTGTACGGTCTCGTGCAGTTGTGCCGACTTGAGCAACGGGAAACCGGTGTTGTCCTGAACCTGTTCGAAACTCACCCCCGGGTGCAACGAGCGCACCTGCACGGCACGCTCAGGGCCGTCGAAATCGAGCACGCACAGGTCGGTGACTACACAGCGAATGTCCATCAGGTCGCGACGTGCGCCTTCGGGCCAGCGCTCGGCCTTGAAGCCGACCCCGGAGACCATGTCCACTTCACCGCTGACGAATACCCGGGTGTTGTGGTTAGGTACGAAAAACGAATTGAGGTGGTTGATGCTGTTGCCCGGCAGGCCACGCACACCGAGGATCGCGGTCTTGGGCTTTTGATAGTCGCCGACGCAAGACAGGTTGGTCTGGCCCCAGCGGTCGATCTGGGTCGGGCCGATCATCGCGTGGCGACGACCGCCCCAGACGCACTCGAAGACCCGCTCGAACGACATGTAGCCGGAGTAACGCGGTACATAGTCGCCACGCGGGCCGAGAGGAATCGGCTCCTCGACCAGGAACGCTTCGCTGTCGGTCATCAACAGCTCAGGGCTGTGAGTGAGTTTGGCCAGGCTCGCGCCCAGGCGCGGAATCACGCCCAGGCCCGAGGCGATCACTTCGCCATTGCCGCGCCAGGCCTCGGAGGCGGCGACGATCATCAGCTCAGCGAGGGTGAAATCACAGGTTGCAGACATAGTCGCTAATCCTCAGAACACGGGAAGGGGCAAGGCGCCCATGGAATCGGCACCGCCGTTCTGTGCCTGATAGGCCTGCTCGCCAGCGGCGATGTAGGTCTGCACATAGTCCTGCCAGCCGTTTTCCGCCTGGCTGCTGGCGACATAGCCCTTGAGGTGCTTCATGTCCCAGCCGTAGTCGGGGGCGCAGGCAGTCGGGTGGGCGCCAAGTGGCGCATGCACCACGCCGCTGACCAGGTAGCGCTCGAAGGTGTTGAAGCGGGCCTGCTCGGCGCTCAGCTCCAGGCGCTCCTCCAGGCGCTCGCAGGAGACGATGCACTGCTGGGCCGCGCGGGCGAACAGGTGATCGAAGTACGGGTCCGGCCCGGTGACCAGGATGTTGCCCAGGCGGTCGGCGACGTTGACGTGGACAAACGCCACATCGAGGTTCAGCGCCGGCATCGCCAACAGCACCTCGCCATCGGCATACGGCGAGGCAATGGTCTTGAGTTCCGGGTTCAGGCGCGTCACGTCGGTGGCCAGGCCACAGCGGGTCGGCAGGAACGGCAGGCGCATGCCCGCCGCACGCAGGCCCCACTGGAACATGCCTTCGTCAAGCTCCAGCAGCTCCAGCTCACCGGCCTCGCGGGCCTTGCGGTAGTAAGGCTCGAGCGGGATGGCATCGAGGGTGGCGAAGCCGAACACCAGCTTCTTGACCTTGCCGGCAGCACACAGCATGCCCACTTCAGGGCCGCCGTAGGCGACCACGGTCAGGTCCTTGACCGGCGAGCGCAGGATCTCGCGCACGATAGCCATCGGCTTGCGCCGCGGGCCCCAGCCACCGAAACCGATGGTCATGCCATCGCGCAATTGAGCGACCGCATCGGCCGCTGTCAGTTGTTTGTTCATCATCACGGTTCCTTACTGTTGGCCGACCGAAAAGTCGTGCCCCCAAATGCTCACGCGGGTGAACTCGAAGGCCGAGTGTTCGGCCCAGTCGACTTGCAGCCCGCCAAAGCCGTATTCCAGATCGAATCCGGACGGTGTCTTCATGTAGAAGCTGGTCATGCGGTCGTTGAGGTGCTGGCCGAGGGTCGCCGACAGGCTCACGTCATGGGCCAGCAAGCGGTCATGGGCACGCCCGACCTCGGTCATCGAATCCACCTCGACCATCACGTGCACGCAACCGGAAGGCAGCGGGTACTCGGCCAGCGCCAGGCTGTGATGGCGGGCGTTCTGGCAATGCAGGAAGTGGATGCGGATCGGCGGTGCCGACGGGTCGGGGCGGAAGTTGAAAATGTCCGACAGCTCGAAGCCCAGCACGTCCTTGGCGAACGCCAGCGTGGCGTCGAAGTTCGGTGCCGGCAGCACGGTATGGCCCAGGCCCATGTCGCCGGTGATGAAACGCGGCACGCCCTGCGGCGAAACGAACGGCAGACAGTCGGAGCGATGGCCCCAGCTCAGTTCATGGCAGTTGCCCGACGGGTCGGTGACTTTGACCAACGCCTGCACGCCGCGCTGATCGACCTCGGCGGCGCTACCCGGCTGCCATTCGATACCGGCGGCGGTCAAGTGCGCGAGGGCGGCCTGGAATGCCGGTTCGTTGGCCAGTTCCCAGCCGGATGCCAGGTAACGCGCCTCGCTGCCTTCGACGATCAGCATGCGAAACGGACGCTCGTCCATCTTCACGTAGAGACCGCCACCCGGCGCCGGCTGCACTTGCATGCCCAGCACGTCCTCGGCGTAGCGTTGCCATTGACTGAGGTTTTCGATCTGCGAGACGAAATAGCTCAAACCGCGAATGTCGATCATGCCTGGGTTCCTCGTTGGCTGATTCCGGTGCGTGGCTGGCATTGTGCAAAGTGCCGCCCTGCCCTTCATCGTCCGTTGAGACTAACCCCCCTCACGCTTTGCGCGGTCTGGCCCGAAGCCGGGTTGACCTAGTCCGTTTTAGTGATTCAGGCAGCCCCCTGACATTCCAGACTGCGGCATCCATCCGCCTTGCAGAGACCACCCCATGGAGTTCGCTTTTACCGAAGAACACCTGATGATTCGCGACAGTGCCGAGCGCTTTCTCGCCAGCGCCAGCGACTCGCTGGCCGTGCGCGCCAGCATGAGCCGCGCCGACGGCTACGACCCCGAGGTCTGGCAACGCATCGGCCTGGAGCTGTGCTGGCCGGCCCTGATGGTTCCGGAGCGTTTCGGCGGCATGGGCCTGGGCTTTGTCGAGCTGGCGATCCTGCTGGAGCAGAGCGGTCGCTTTCTGCTCGGCTCACCGCTGTTCGCCACCGCCTGCCTGGCCACGCCAGCACTGCTGCTCGGCGACAACCCGGTGGTGCAGGAGCGCTGGCTGAGTGCAATTGCCGCTGGCGAAACCACGGCGACGCTGGCGTTTGCCAGCGGCAAAGGCTGGGATGCACAAAGCGTACAAACGATCGCCCAGCCCGCTGCTGGCGGCTTTGTCCTTGACGGTGTCTACACCCAGGTCGTCGACGGTACACAGGCAGACCTGCTGGTCGTCGCCGCACGCAACCCTGGCAGCGAGGGGGCATCGGGCATCAGCCTGTTCGCCCTCGACGCCGATACCGCCGGTATCACGCGCACTGCCCTGCCCACCCTGGACCAGACCCGGCGCCTGGCCCGGGTCGAGCTGCACAACGTGGTGGTCAGCGACGCGCAGCTGCTGTGTGGCCCTGACCAGGGCTGGGCGGTGTTGCACGACAGCCTGCAGATCGCCGCCGCCGGCCTTGCCGCCGAGCAGGCTGGCGGCGCGCAACAGGCCCTCGACCTGACCCTGGCCTACATCGCCGAACGCCGGCAGTTCAGCCGCACCATCGCCAGTTTCCAGGCGATCAAGCACCGCTGCGCCGACATGATGCTGCAGGTTGAATGCGCCCGCTCTGCGGTTTATTACGCCGCATGCGTGGTGCAGGAACACCTTGATCCGGACGGCGACGTGGCGGTCGCCAGCGAACTGACCATGGCCACCGCCACGGCGAAGATCCATGCCAGCGAAGCGTTTTTTCATTGCGCGGCCGAATCGATCCAGTTGCATGGCGGTGTGGGGTTTACCTGGGAGTACGACCCGCACCTGTATTTCAAGCGCGCCCGCGCCAGCGAGCAACTGCTGGGCACCCCGGCGCTGCACCGTGAACGCCTGGCGGCCCACCTGTTTGGAGAAGACGCATGAAAATCGGATTCAGCACTGCCGACGAAGCCTTCCGTGGCGAAGTCGCCCACTGGTTGGCCGAACACCTGAAGGGCGAGTTTGCCCCACTGCGCTTTCGCGGTGGCCCAGGGGACGAACACAGCTTTCCCGAAGAACGCAAAGCCTGGGAACGTGAACTGGCCGCTGGCGGCTGGATTGGCCTGGGTTTGGCCAAGGAACATGGCGGGCGCGGCCTGAGCATCTGCCAGCAGGTGATTTTCCACGAGGAATACGCCCGCGCCGGTGGCCCCGGACGCATGGGCCACATCGGTGAAGGCCTGGTCGGCCCGACCCTGGCCGCCTTCGGCACCCCGGCCCAGCAACAGCGGCTGCTGCCTGGCATCCTCGAGGGTCGCGAGTTCTGGTGCCAAGGCTATTCCGAGCCTGGTGCCGGCTCTGACCTGGCAAACGTACAGACCCGGGCACGGCTTGATGACAGCGGCAACCACTGGCTGATCAGCGGGCAGAAAGTCTGGACGTCACTGGCACACGAAGCCGATTGGTGTTTCGTGCTGGCGCGTACCGAGCCCGGCAGCCAGGGGCACCATGGCCTGTCGTTCCTGCTGGTGCCGATGGCCCAGACGCAGATCCGCGTACACCCGATCCAGCAGTTGACGGGTACCAGCGAGTTCAACGAAGTGTTTTTCGATCAGGCGGTGACCCACACCGACAACCTGATCGGCAAACCGGGCGACGGCTGGAAGATCGCCATGGCCTTGCTCGGCTTCGAACGCGGGGTGTCGACGCTGGGCCAGCAAATGCAGTTCCAGAACGAACTCGACGAGATCATCCGCATTGCCCGGGTCAACGGCGCCGCACGTGACCCGTTGCTGCGCCAGCGCATTGCGCAGGCCTGGTCCGGGCTCAAGGTATTGCGCTACAACTCGCTGCGCATGCTCTCCGGGCCGCAGGATGGCAGCCTCAAGCGCGAGGCGATGATCTACAAGCTGGCCTGGTCGACCTGGCACTCGGATCTCGGCAAGCTGGCGATGGATGTGCTGGGCGATGAGGCAGAAGTGCTGGACGCGGCGCCCTATCAGTTGAGCCGTTTACAGTCGCTGTTCCTGTTTACCCGCTCCGACACGATTTATGGCGGCAGTAACGAGATACAGCGCAACATCATTGCCGAACGGGCCCTGGGCATGCCGCGCGAGCCGCGGGTAGTGTAGGCGCAACTGGCCCGGCTATGCCGGGCCGCCGCGAAAGACAGGTCAGCGAACGCGGATCTTCGGGGCGTCTGCCCCACGGCGCAGGTTGGCAAGGAAGCCTTCCAGCGGCGCCGGTTCGGCGATCTGTGGCAAGGCGTCCTTGTCTGGCCGTTGCGCCCAGAACGCATCCCAGGACGGGAACAGTTCGTGGAAGGTGCCGGCATACGGCTCACGCCCCGGCCAGCGCATCTTCAGGCCGCCAATTGGTGGCTTGTTCAGGTCGGTGGCGTACCAGTAGCACGGCAGGCGCCGGCGGAAGCACCAACGCCCGTCGATCCGCTCGTAGTCGTCCCAGTACAGCATCTGCATGATCACCCACTCCGGGCCCGTCTCATGCTCGTTCTTGGAATAGACCACACCGGTGGCATGATCGACGTCGCTGAACTCGATGATGTGCTGGCCCAGGTGATGGGAGGTGCCGTGAAACTGCTTGCGCATGGTTTCGTCCAGCCACGCCTTGAGGTGCGCCCGGCCGCTCTTGTCGCGGCCCACGCGCACATCCGGGGCAAAGCAGTTGGCCATGGCATCCATGTCGCGCATGTCCAGGGCCAGGGCGTACTTGCCGGCCAGTTGGCGGATGGCGTCCAGCGACTCCAGACGGTCGATGCGCTCGAGCAGCGCGGTGGATTCCACGCCCATCACTCCATCACCGTGTACAGGTCGGAACCGCGGCCACCGTCCACTGCCAGGCTGGCGCCAGTGACATAGGAGGCTTCGTCGCTGGCCAGGAACAGGATGGCATTGGCCAGTTCCACCGGCAGGCCGACCCGTTTCATCGGGATGACTTTCTCGGTGTTGGTGCGCGCCTTGCTGTCGCCGAGCATGCCGGCGGTAGCCGGGGTATCGACCACGCCAGGGATGATCACGTTGCAGCGAATGTTGTCGGGCGCGCCTTCACTGGCCGCCGCGCGGCTGAAGTTGATGACCGCCGCCTTGGCCGCCGAGTAGCCGGCCATCCATGCAGTGCCGAACAGGCCGCAGATCGAGGCGATGTTGACAATCGAACCGCCACCCTGGGCTTTCATCAGGCGCATGGCGGTGCGGGTGCCGAAGAAGGTGCCATCGACGGTGGTGGCGAAGTTCGCGTGCCAGTCGGCGGTGCTCATGGTGTCGATGCCACCCCAGGTGTAAGCCATCGCGTTGTTGACCAGAATGTCCAGGCGGCCATGGCGCTGCGCGGTGGCTTCCAGTGCGCCGACGTAGGCCTGCTCGTCACTGACATCGGCGACGGCAATTTCAGCCTGGCCACCAAAGCCCAGAATCTTTTCCTGCACACCTTGCAACGGCTCCACGCGGCGCCCGCACAAGACGACGATGGCGCCCTCTTCGGCGAATCGCACGGCGGTGGCTTCACCAATACCGGAACCTGCACCGGTCACAAAGGCGATTTTTCCCTGTAAACGCTTGCTCATCAGTAACTCTCCGATCAGATAAAGGCCATGCCGCCGTTGACCGCGATGTTCTGGCCGGTCATGAAACTGGCGTCTTCGCTGGCCAGGAATACCGCGACACGGGCGATCTCGTCGGTTTCGCACATGCGGCCCAACGGCACGTTTTTCAGCAGCGCCTGCATGTATTCGTCAGGAATGCCCGCCATCATCGGCGTGTTGGTCGGCCCCGGTACCAGGGTGTTGACGCGGATACCGCTGGCCGCCAGCTCACGGGCGATCGAACGGGTCAGGCCCATCACCCCGGCTTTCGAGGCGCAGTAATGGCTAGGCCCCTCGCCGGTCAGCGCGGCGGTGCTGGAGAGGTTGATGATCGCGCCCTGGCGACCACCCTTGACCATCAGCTTGGCGCCCTCGCGACAGCACAGGAAGGTGCCGCCCAGGTTCACGCCAATCACCCGCGCCCAGCTTTCGTCAGGGGTTTCCAGGAAGCTGTCGAGGCCGCCCACGCCAGCGTTGTTGACCAGGATATCGAGGCCACCGAAATGCGCCTCGGCCTGACCCATGGCATCGGCCACGGAAGCGCCGTCACCGACGTTGCAGGCCAGGGCCAGGACGTTGTTGCCAAGGTCGGCGAGGCTCTCGGCCAGTGCCGCCTGATTGAGGTCGACCGCTACCACTTTCGCCCCTTCGGCGACAAAACCACGCACGATGGCCTGACCCATGCCTTGCGCGGCGCCGGTCACGAAGGCCACTTTATCGAGTAACTTCATTGCGTTCTCCCAGTGTGCAAATAGCTGCGGCCCGCCGCCCTTGCAGAGGGGCCGTCCCCTGAATGATTAGCGGCATGTGCCCGGGCTCACATCGTCCGATGGGACTAGCGCGCCCACCGTGGTCTGAACGGACGATGCCGACAGTGGCGCACGGCCCCAGCATGCAGAGGAGCACACCCCGTCAGGCGCAGCGTTCCCCTTCACACCGCTGGCACGCCTGACGCGGTTGTGCGTCATGAATCCGCAGAAAATGGAGAACCCCATGAACCAACCCGTAGACCTGCCCCTGCCCGTCGGCCATTACGCAACGCTGCCCAACGGTTTGCGCCTGCATTACCTCGATGAGGGCGCAGGCCCCGTGGTGCTGTGGCTGCACGGCAGCGGGCCGGGCGCCAGTGGTTTCAGCAACTTCAAAGGCAACTACCCGCAGTTCGTCGCGGCCGGCTACCGCAACATCGTCCTCGACCTGCCGGGTTTCGGCCGCTCGGACAAACCCGAAGACGTGCAGTACAACCTGGATTTCTTCGTTGAATGCGTGGCGACCTTCCTGCAATCGATCGGCGTCAAGCGCTGCACCCTGCTGGGTAACTCGCTGGGCGGCGCAATTGCCCTGGGCCTGGCCCTGCGTCAACCGGACCTGCCGCAGAGCCTGATCCTGCTGGCACCGGGCGGTGTCGAGGAACGCGAGGCCTACTTCAAGATGGAAGGCATCGTACGCATGGTCAGCCTGTTCAGTGCCGGCCCGATCGGCATGGACGAGATGCGCAGCATGATGAGCCTGCAACTGTTCGATGCTTCGATCCTGCCGGAAAGCCTGTTGCAGGAACGGGTCGCCGTGGCGGTGACCCAGCCGAAGAACCTGTTCAGCACGATGATGGTGCAGAACATGGAATCGCGCCTGGGCGAGATCCAGTGCCCGATCCTCGGGTTCTGGGGCAGCAACGATCATTTCAACCCGGTCAGTGGCGCCCAGCGCATCATCGATGGCGCGCAGAACGCCCGGTTCATCGTGCTCAATCGTTGCGGACACTGGGTCCAGGTGGAACACCGCGAACTGTTCAACCGCAGCTGCATCGATTTCCTGCAGAACGGTTGATCGTCAATCTCCACAATTCCTGTGGGAGCGGGCTTGCCCACGATGCGTCGGAACAGTCAACATTCATGTCAGCTGATCCACCGCTATCGCGGGCAAGCCCGCTCCCACAGGGGTTGTGGTGTATTTGTTTATTATTGTGTTGCTAGCGGTCTGCCGCCTTCTGGCTGTTCAATAGCGCATCACCCGGCTGGCCCAGCACACAAGAGGTACCCCCCGGGGTATACATCATCGCTACGCAGCGGTTACAGGCGGTGCAGATGGAGTCACGGCTGGCGCCACTTTCAAGCTTGTTGACGTAGTCGTTCTCGGCCAGCAACACCCGCCCCATCGCCACCAGGTCGAAGCCCTCGGCCATGATCTTTTCGATGCTCGCCAGGCTCTTGGCACCGCCCAGGTAAGCCAACGGCATTTTCACTGCAGCACGCACCTTGCGCGCATGTTCGAGCAGGTACAGCTCACGGAACTCCACGGTCGGCTCTTTGCGGCGCTGAATGGCCATCGCCAGGGCGATGATCTTGTTCTTCTGCTGCACGCGGTTTTCCTTGGGGAACGAGGAACCGAACATGGTGGTGATCGACTCGGCGTTCATCCCTGCGCTGAGCACCAGCAGGTGCGCGCCCTCTTCTTCGAGCATGCGTGCGATCTTCGCCCCGTCCTCGGCGCTGTTACCGGCGCGAGCGCCTTCGGTGACGCTGTATTTGCAGATCACCGCCATGTCCTGGCCCACCGCATCCAGCACCGCTCGCAGCACCCGGCGCGGAAAGCGCAGGCGGTTTTCCAGGCTGCCGCCGTACTGGTCGCGACGCTTGTTGTACATCGGCGAAATGAACTGGCTGAGCAGGTAGCCGTGACCCATGTGGATTTCCACCGCGTCGAAGCCTGCCTGACGCGCCAGGCGTGCGCCCTGGGCGAAATCGCGCACCACTTGTTGCATGTCGGCTTCGGTCATCGCCTGTTTGAGGAACATGCCGCTCATCATGCCGATCTTGTTGAAGCCGCCGCTGGCCGACAGCGGCCGCTTGGTCGAGCGCTCGCGAATAAAGGTAAAGCAACCGCCATGGGTGATCTGCGCGCTGGCCAGGCCACCGGTTGCATGCACGCCATCGGTCAGGGCCTTGAAGTGCGGCAGGCTGGATTGGCTCAGGGTCAGTTGATTGGGCAAGGTGCGGCCATCGCTGCTCACCGCGCAGTAGGCCACGGTGGTCAGCGCAGTGCCGCCGGCGACAATCGCCGAGTGCAACTTGACCAATTGTTTGGAGGGTACGCCGCCGGCACTCATGCCCTCGTTGGTGGCGGACTTGATAAAGCGGTTTTTCAGGGTCAACGGGCCAATCGCAATCGGACTGAACGGTGACGGGGTCGGACGAGGGTTCATGGGATGCCTCTCATTGTTGTTATCAGGCTACACGCGAAGGCGGCGCCGCTTGATCGCGACGCCGCCATGATCATCAAAAGGTGTACTTGGCGTTGAGCGACAGGTAATCGCGGTCGGCCAGCAACCGGCCCTGGGCGACATCCGGCGAGCTCAGGTAGGCGACATAGGTCATGCCGATCTGAAAGTTGCCCAGGTACTTGAAGTCGCCGCCCACGGTCAGGCGCTTCTCGTCCCGGCCCAGGCCCTGGTAGGCGCTGCCGTCGACGTTCTGCGTCCACACCACCTTGGTGCTCAGGTCCAGGCCGGTGGCGATGGACGGGTAATCCATGTAGGCACCGATACCGAGCAGGGTCGAGCCGCGGGTCTGGGTCTTCGATTCGAAGGTATCGAAGGTGCCGTCCACGCCAGGCCCGCCGCCGGTGATGGTCAGGCTGTCGACCCCCTCGATGTGCTGATGCACCACCTCGCCCATGAACGTGGTCTGCTGCGCCAGGAAACTCGGCCCGAGGATGTACGAGGCGTTGAGGTTGCCCTGCCAGATCTGCCCGGTGGTCGGTGCGCCGTTGTTCAGGTAGACCGAGGCGCCATCGCGGTAGCTGAGGTCACCGGCATACTGCACGGAGTCGCCGATCTTCGAACTGAAGCTGATGCCGGTGAGCTCGACATCCTCGAAGTAGCCCAGGCGGTAGGTCAACGGTTCGCCTTTGTGGCCAATGCTCTTGAGCGACGAGTACTGGGTGGTGCCGGAAAAATCGAAGAACAGTGAGCCGATGCGCTCGTTGTAGCGGTAGTGGAACAGCCCCACCTCGGTGTTTTCGGTGATCCGGTAGCGCACACCCAGGCCCCACTGGCCGCTGTCCTTGGCATCTTTCTCACCGGCATAGCTGACCGCTGCACCGTTGGGCAGGCTGTCGATCACGCCACTGCCGAGGCGGAAAAACTCGGCGCCGGGGCCGAAGGTGTCGCTGCCGAAGTAGTCGCCCACGGGGTTGAGCTGGCTCTTTTCCCACTCGTACTGGTAGTAACCGACCAGCGCCAGGTCTTCATTCAGCGACCACGACGCCGACACCTGCCCGACCGGCAGGTAGGAATCCTTGGCCTCGGTACCCGGCACGTTGAACTTGGTGGCATCGACCGGCGCCTGGCCCTGGCTGATGTTCGGCCAGAACAGGCTCTCGCCCCAGGCCACCAGGTGGCGCCCGGCCTTGAGCGACAGGTACTGGGTTTCGCCGACATCGAAGTTGCCGTACACATAGGCGTCGAGCAGGCGTGCGGTGTTGCCGCTCAGGCGGCGGGCTTCGTCACTGAAGCCATCATTGTGCCCGACCTTGTTCACCGTCTCCGGCGAGTCGTTGTCGTTGCGCTGGTGGTAGACATCGTCGTAGAAATCACTGCCGCGCAGCACCGCCCCGAGGTTGTTGTGCTTGAGTTGCAGTTCACCGAACAGGCTCAGGCGGTTGTTGATCAGGGAGCCGCGCTTGAAGTTGCGCGTGCCGTCGTCGTTGTTGGGGTCGTTGAGGTATTGGCTGGCCTGCTTGGCGGTCCGCATCGAGGCGGTGTAGTTGACCGTCAGCGACGAGTCCAGCGTGGTGTTTTCCCCCAGCTCGATAGTCGGCCCGGCGCTGGCCGTGGCACTGGCGACGGTGATCGCCGTTGCCAGCAGGCAACGCCTGCTCCCCGGATAACGCGCAACCGTGTTTCGCGTAAACATGCTCCTCTCCTTTTTGTTGTTGTTTTTGCTTGGGTCGCCACAGCGTTGAAAAATCCGTTTGCCCGGCTGTGCGGGGCTCATGCCGGCGCGCTATCGGCCACCAGCGCGCGCAGTTCGTTCTTTGCCACTTTGCTCGACGGGTTCAGGGGCAAGGCACTGAGAAAGCGCACCTGGCGCGGCACCTTGTAATTGGCCATCTGCTCACGGCTCCAGGCAATCAGTTGCGCCGCGTCCAGTGCCTCTCCGTCGCGCAGCACCACGCAGGCGCAGCCGACCTCGCCCATGCGCTCATCGGCGATGCCGATCACCGCCACCTGGGCAATCGCCGGGTGCTTGATCAGCGCCGCCTCAATCTCTGCCGGGTAACAGTTGAAACCGCCGACGATGAACATGTCCTTCAACCGGTCGGTGATGATCAGGTTGCCCGCCTCGTCCAGGCGCCCGACATCTCCGGTGTGCAGCCAGCCGTCGGCGTCGATGGTTTCGCGGGTCGCTTCCGGGTTCTGGAAATAGCCCTGCATGATGTGAAAGCCACGCAGGCAGATCTCACCCGTCTGCCCCGCGTCCAGCGCCAGGTTTTGTGGGTCGCGGATGCTCACTTCGGTGCCGGCGATCGGTCGGCCGCTGGTACCGGCAATCACCTGCGCCGAATCCTGCGGGTCGCAGATGGTCGCCAGCCCACCGCATTCGGTCAGGCCATAGGCGGTGGTGACCACGGAAAACCCCAGCTCGTTGCGCATGCGTTCGATCAGGCTGGGGGGAATGCTGGCTGAGCCGGTCACGGCAATACGCAGGCTCGACAGGTCGGTCTGCTTGAGTTGCGGGTGGGCCAACAGCGACAGGTACAGGGTCGGCGCGCCGGGCAATACGCTGATGCGCTCGCGGGCAATGCGCTGGAACACCGCTTCAGCGTCGAACACCGCGTGGGGCAAGATGGTTGCGCCGCCAATCAGGCAGGTCAGCCACCCGGCCTTGTAGCCAAAGGCGTGAAAGAACGGGTTGACGATCAGGTAGCGATCGCCCGGCACCAGGCCGATGATCTTGACGTATTCACTGAACGCCCGCAGGTTCTGGCCATGGCCGCTCATCACGCCTTTGGGTTTGCCGGTGGTGCCCGAGGTGAACAACAGGTCACACATAGCCCCGGGCTCGACTGCCATGGCACGGCGTTTGGCACTTTCGCTGTCGATGGTCGCCGCACCGCGCAAGAATCCGGCAAGCGTCAGGTCGCAGGGTTGCTCCGGTGTTTCGCCGTCGACGATGACCAGGTGCTCGAGGCTGGCCGGTCGATACGGCGCGAGCAGCGCCGGGTAGTCCACCTCGAGAAAGCGCTGCTGCACAAACAACACGCGGCAGCCGCTGCGCTCCAGCACGTCGGCGGCCTCGGGGCCCTTCATACGTGTGTTGATCGGCACCAGCACCGCGCCGGCACATTGAATGCCCAGCGCCGCGAGTATCCACTCGGTGCTGTTTGGCGCCCAGATGCCGACCCGATCACCGGCCTGGATACCCAGGGCCATCAGGCCCTTGGCGAATTCCATGACGCGTTCGGGTATCTGTGCGTAATCGATGTGCTGGCCGTTTTCCTCGATGGCAATGCGCCCGGCAAAGCGTTCGGCACTGCTGAAGACCAACTGGGCCAGGGTGGCAGGGGCTGCGCTCAACGGCGCGGCAAGGTTCAGGCTCTGATTCATCGTAGGCTCGGGCTCGGCATCATTCGGGAACATCATTCGGGAAAGCGGATGTGCAGTTGCGCGGAGGTGGGCACGGCCTGGCAGGCCAGAATCCAGCCTTCGGCGAGATCACCCGCGTCCAGGGCGTCGTTGTGCAGGAGCTCGACATCGCCACTTTCCAGCTTGCACATGCACGAGGCGCAGCCGCCGACACGGCAGGCGGCGGGCGGGTTGAGGCCGGCGCGCTCCATGGCCGCCAGTACGGTTTCGCCGCTGTCACAGGCCAGCTGGTAGTCCTCGCCATCGAGGCGTACCGCCAACTGCGCGGCCACGGCCGCCTCACTGCTGGACACCAGCGGCAGTTCACCTTCGCCAGGTAGCGAGACGAAACGCTCGACATGTACCCGGGCGTCCGGCATACCCAGCGCGCCGAGTGCGCTGACCACCGCGTCCATGAACGGACCCGGCCCACAAATGAATGCCTGGGCATCGATAAATGGCCGCGCCAGCTCGGCCAGTTGCCCGACGCTCGGCACGCCCTGTACCGAGTCGAGCCAATGGACGATCTGCAGGCGTTGCGGATGCGCAGTGGCCAGGGCCTTGAGCTCGTCCTTGAAAATCACCGAGGCTTCATCGCGGTTGGCGTAGATCAGCAAAATCCGCCCGCTGCCCGCCAACAACGCCGAACGCAGGATCGACAGCACCGGGGTCACCCCGCTGCCGCCACCGAACAGCAACAGGTCGCTGTCCAGGTTGCGTGGGACGAACACCCCGGCCGGGGCCAACACTTCGAGGGTCTGGCCGGCCTGCAACTCGCCGCACAGCCAGTTTGAAGCGCGCCCCTGGTGCACGCGCTTGACGGTTACCCGCAACGGCTCATCCAGCAACGGCGTGCTGGACAGTGAATAACAACGTGGCAACCAGCCGTCCTCGAACGGTACGCGCAAGGTCAGGAACTGGCCGGGTTGGTAGCGAAAGCGTTCGCTCAGATGCTCAGGCACGTCGAACACCAGGGACCGCGCATCCGCGGTTTCCTCGATCACTTGTGCCACGCGCAGGGCAAGATAATTGTTCATAGGTCAGGTACTCATGACCACCTGCCCGCGTTCCACGGGCAGGTGCAAACCCAGGGGTATCGAAACGGCTGCTACAGCCTCAGACGTAGGGGTCCGGGTTCGGCAGACCGAGCATCACCGCGCCGTAGCTGCGCCCGTAGGCCATGTAGTTGTTGGCGATGTGCCCGCGCGCCTGGTGCAGGTCGCGGAACAGCCTCGCCACCGGGTTGGTGTTGTACAGCCCCGAGGCGGCCATGCTGCGCAGCAGGTCGTTGACCCGTTCGGCGCAGATGTTGGTCACGTAGGCCGACTGGTAGCGATACAACAGGCGGGTCTCGGTGTCCGGGTATTCGCCGGCACGGGCCAGGTTCATCAGGTGCTCGTAGTTGCGTTCAAGCACCAGGCGCAGGCCATCGACGGTGATCATCGCTTCGGCCACCGCGGTTTGCGCCACCGGATCGTCAGCAGTGCGGGCACCGTGCTTGCCGATGTGCTTGGCGGCGTTGTCGCGGAACTCGTTGATCGCACCTTGCAGGGCGCCGATCGCCGAGGTCGAGACCGCACGAGAGAACACCTGGGCGAACGGGATCGCGTAGATCGGGTTGGTATTGACCAGGCGCCCCGGCGTCGCTTCGAGGGTGCAGTTGTTGGTGCGCTGCACACGGTGAGCAGGAACGAATGCATCTTCGACCACAATGTCATGGCTGCCGGTGCCGCGCAGGCCCAACACGTCCCAGTTGCGTTCGATCTGGTAGTCGCTACGCGGCAGCAGGAAAGTACCGTGCTCGGCGGCGAAGTCACCATCAGGCGGAATGATGCCGCCGAGGAAGATCCACTGGCAGTGCTCGCTGCCGCTGGAGAAGCCCCAGCGCCCGCTGATGCGGTAGCCACCTTCCACCACCGTGACCTTGGCGGCCGGCATATAGGTCGAGCAGATCAGCGCACTGTGGTCGTCCGCCCAGACTTCACGCTGGGCTTCGATCGGATAACGCGCCAGCTGCCAGGGGTGAACCCCCATCACGCCGTAGATCCAGGCCGTGGACATGCAGCCCTCGGCGAGGATGGTCTGGATTTCGAAGAAGGTGCGCGGATCAACTTCATAGCCACCGAATGCGCGTGGCTGCAAAGCCCGCAGCAAGCCTGCCGACTGCAGCTCGGCAACGCTTTCCTCCGGCACCTTCAAGTCCTTGTCGGCCTGCGCCGTGCGTGCTTTGAGTGCCGGCACCAAACGGCGTGCACGTTCAAGCAGATCACATTCGTCCTGGGTCTTTTCTCGCATGCTGTGCATCACTCAATTCTCCCGATCTCACTGCGCCACTGCGCCAGTTGAGATGGATCATCGGATCGAGCGAGCATTCCTTCATCGTCAAAGCGGACTAGGGTAGTCAGGCTGCGCGGCACCGGGTCTTTGGGGGACGCAGCGCTAGTCCGTTGAGACGATGCCCTCCCCGGTCACCGCAGCGATAGTGAAGGCATCCATAGTCGAACCCCACGGAGCAAGGGCCCATGAGTATTTTGCAGCGTTTCCAACTGGACGGCAGCGTCGCCATCGTCACCGGCAGCGGCCGCGGCATCGGTCGCGCAATTGCCCTGGCGTATGCCGAAGCCGGTGCCGATGTGGTGTGCTCGGCACGCTCACTGGAAGAGGTTCAAGCCGTGGCCGAAGAAGTGCGCGGTCTGGGCCGGCGCGCGCTGGCCATCACCTGTGACGTCAACGACGACGAGCAACGCCAGGCCCTGGTACGCCAAAGCGTTGAGCACATGGGCCGCATCACCCACCTGGTCAACAACGTCGGCGGCGGCGGACCGAGTGACCCGCTCAAGCTCAGCCCCGAACAGTTCGCCCAGATGCTGAATTTCAACGTCGCCACCACCTACGCCTTTTGCCAGCTGTGCGTGCCGCTGATGCGCGAGGCCGGTGGCGGCAACATCATCAACATCAGTTCGGTGGCGGCGCGCTATGCGCAGCGCCATTTCAGCGCCTACGGCACCGCCAAGGCCGCCCTCAGCCACCTCACCCGCCTGCTCGCGCAAGATTTTGCGCCGCAGATCCGGGTCAACGCCGTCGCCCCCGGCCCGACTCTGACGGAGGCGCTGAACGGCGTGATGCCGGCCGCCATGCGCCAGGCCATGGAAGCCAACACCCCGCTGAAATGCCTCGGCACCCCGGAAGACATCGCCGCCGCTGCCCTGTACCTGGCCAGCCCTGCTTCGGCCTGGGTCACCGGCAAGATCATCGACGTCGATGGCGGCGCCGACTCGTCGGTCTGGCCCGGCTGAACCCACTCCTTTGAGCCCGTTCCTGTTGATCTCGGGACGGGCTTTTTTCTTCCTACCCTCTGGAGCCTTCGCCATGGACGCCCATTTGATCCACGCGCTCGGTGACGAGCTGTTCAATGCCCTGCGCAACCGCCAGACCCTCGCGCCGCTGACCCGTCGCTACCCGCAGATCACCCTGGAGCAGGCCTATCAGATTTCCCTGAAGTTCCTGCACCGCCGCGAAGCCCTCGGCGAGCGGGTGATCGGCAAGAAAATCGGCGTTACCAGCCGCGCCGTGCAGGAGATGCTCGATGTCCACCAGCCGGACTTCGGTTTCCTCACCGATGCCATGCAGGTCGCGGATGGCAGCGATGTCAGCCTGGCCCGCTACAACCTGATCCAGCCGCGGGCCGAAGGCGAAATCGCCTTTATCCTCGGTGAAGACCTGCAAGGCCCGGGCATCAGCGCCGACGACGTGTTGGCTGCCACGCAAGCGGTGGCGCCGTGCTTCGAGATCGTCGATTCGCGCATCGATGACTGGCAGATCCGCATTCAGGACACCGTGGCCGACAACGCTTCCTGCGGCGTGTTTGCCCTCGGCAGCCAGCGCATCGACCCACGCACCCTGGACCTGGCCGCCGTGCACATGCAACTGCTGAAGAACGACCAGCCCGCGGGCTCGGGCCTGGGCTCGGCGGTGCAAGGTCACCCCTGCGCCGCCGTGGCCTGGCTGGCCAACACCCTGGGCGAGCTGGGCATTCCCTTTCGCCGCGGCGAAGTCATTCTCTCGGGCGCCCTCGCACCGCTGGTGCCTGTGGTCGCCGGCGACCGCATCAGCCTGTCCATGAGCGGGCTGGGCGAAACCAGCCTGCGCTTCGTCCCTTGACCCTTACTCCCTCCCCTGGAGCCAAAGACCATGAGCAAAAAGATCAAATGCGCGCTGATCGGGCCGGGCAACATCGGCACCGACCTGCTGTACAAACTGATGCGCAGCGAAGTGCTGGAGCCGGTATGGATGGTCGGCATCGACGCCACCTCCGAAGGTTTGGCACGGGCCCGCGAGCTGGGCCTGAAAACCACCGCCGACGGCGTTGACGGCCTGTTGCCACACGTTGTCGAAGACCAGATCCAGATCGCCTTCGACGCCACCTCGGCCTATGTGCACGCGCAGAACTCGCGCAAGCTCAACGCCCTGGGTGTGTTGATGATCGACCTGACCCCGGCCGCCATCGGCCCCTACTGCGTGCCGCCGGTCAACCTCAAGGCGCAACTGGGCCTGGGCGTGATGAACGTCAACATGGTCACCTGCGGTGGCCAGGCCACCATTCCGCTGGTGGCTGCAGTGTCCAGCGTGCAGCCGGTGGACTATGCGGAAATCATTGCCACCGCCGCGTCGAAATCGGTCGGCCCCGGCACCCGCAAAAACATCGACGAGTTCACCCGCACCACCTCCAGTGCGGTGGAAAAGGTCGGCGGCGCGAAGAAAGGCAAGGCAATCATCATCATCAACCCTGCCGAGCCGCCGCTGATCATGCGCGACACCGTGCATTGCCTGACCGCCAGCGAACCCGACCAGGTGGCGATCACTGCCGCGATCGAGGCGATGATCAAGCAAGTGCAGCGCTACGTACCCGGCTACAAGCTGGTCAACGGCCCGGTGTTCGACGGCAATCGGGTGTCGATCTTCATGGAAGTCGAAGGCCTGGGCGACTACCTGCCCAAGTACGCCGGCAACCTCGACATCATGACCGCTGCTGCAGCGCGCACCGCCGAAATGTTCGCCGAGGAAATCCTCAAGGGTGAGCTGGTGCTGCAAGCCACTGCCCAAACCGCCCACGCATAAGGAGACGACCATGGATCTTCGCGGCAAAAACATCACCGTTCACGACATGTGCCTGCGCGACGGCATGCACCCCAAGCGTCACCAGATCAGCCTGCAACAGATGAAAGACATCGCCTGCGGCCTCGATGCCGCCGGCGTTCCGCTGATCGAAGTCACCCATGGCGACGGCCTCGGTGGCAGCTCGGTGAACTACGGCTTTCCGGCCCACACCGACGAGGAGTACCTGTCGGCGGTGATCCCGCTGATGAAAAAGGCCAAGGTCTCGGCCTTGCTGTTACCCGGTATCGGCACCGTCGATCACCTGAAGATGGCCCATGAGCTGGGGGTCAACACCATTCGCGTGGCCACCCATTGCACCGAGGCCGACGTCAGCGAGCAGCACATCTCCCACGCCCGAGGCCTGGGCATGGACACCGTCGGCTTCCTGATGATGGCGCACATGAACAGCCCCGAAGGCCTGGTCAAACAAGGCTTGCTGATGGAAAGCTACGGCGCCAACTGCATCTACCTGACCGACTCGGCGGGCTACCTGCTGCCCCATGACGTCAGCGCCCGCGTCGCGGCGATGCGCGCAGCGCTCAAGCCGGAAACCGAGATCGGTTTCCACGGCCACCACAACCTGTCGATGGGCGTGTCCAACTCGATCGCCGCGATTGCCGCCGGCGCCAATCGTATCGATGCCGCCTGCGCAGGCCTCGGTGCCGGTGCCGGTAACACGCCGATGGAAGTGCTGGTGGCCGTGTGTGACCGCATGGGCATCGACACCGGTGTCAGCGTGTTCGGCATCCAGGATGTCGCCGAAGACCTGGTGGTGCCGATCATGGATTTCCCGATTCGCAGCGACCGCGATGCACTGACCATGGGTTACGCCGGAGTCTACGGTTCGTTCCTGCTGTTCGCCAAGCGTGCCGAGAAGAAGTACGGCGTGTCGGCGCGGGAGATCCTGGTCGAGATGGGACGGCGTGGCATGGTGGGGGGGCAGGAAGACATGATCGAAGATACCGCGATGACCCTTGCCCGCCAGCGCCAACAGGCGTAAGCCGGCTCAGCCTCGCTCGATATCCTGTGGGAGCGGGACATGCCCGCTCCCACAGGACAAGCTCAGCGCCAGTCGGCGACGATCCCATGCTCCAGCGCAAACGGCTGCGCGGCGATGGTCCGGCGTTGAAACGCCGGCGCCTGTTCGGCGGTGGCCAGCCACAACATCACTGCCGCCGGTACATGGGGCGGCGCGATGCCGGAACGCAAGGCGAGCACACCTTTGTCGCCGATGGTGGCCTTGAGCGCCTCGGTGCTGACCACCCCGGGGTTGAGGGTGTAGGCACGAACGCCAAGATCGCCCAGTTCCGCTGCCAACACCCCGGACAAGCGCGATACCGCCGCCTTGCCCGCGCCATAGGCATAGCCCCAACCGCCCTTGTCTGCCGCCACCGGGGGATCGCTTTCACCGGCACCGGAGGTGACGTTGATCACCACGCCGCCACCGCGCGCCACCATGTGCTCGGTGACCGCCCGGGTCAGCAGGAATGGTGTGAGGATGTAACCCTTGAACATCCGCTCCAGGGTTTGCGCCTGCAGGTTCATGAACCCGGCGTTGAGATCGCTGCCCTGGTAGATCGCGTTGTTGATCAGCACGTCGATGCGCCCGTACTCGGCCAATACCGCCTCACAGGCATCCAGGGCCGAGGCGCTGTCGAGCAGGTCCATCGGTACTACGAAAACCCGGCAACCGAGTTCGCGCACGGCCTCGGCGGTGCCATTGAGGCTGCCGGCCAGCGGTGCCCCGGCCGCGTCGCGTAACGCATGTTCGTGCTGTTCGCCCTCGTTGAGGGTGCGGGCGCTGATCGCCAGGTCAAAACCGGCACGGGCAAACGCCAGTGCCGCCTCGCGGCCAATCCCCCGGCTGGCGCCGGTGATGAATGCCACCTTGTTCATGCAGGTTCCTTATCAGAAGCGCGAGGGGCGGACCATGGCATCCATGCCGCCGTCGACGAACACCACGGTGCCATGCACAAAAGATGCTTGCGGCGACTGCAGGTACGCCACCACGTTGGCGATCTCATCAGGGTGTGCGGAACGCCCCATCGGCGCGACGAAATCGCGCGTCGCCTGGCCAAATCGTGCATCCTCCAGCGAGGCCTGGTGCAATGGTGTAGCGACAGCGCCCGGCGCGACCACGTTCAAGCGCATCCCCTGCTTGCCCCAGCTCACCGCCAGGTTGCGGGCATGGTGGCTGATGGCGTATTTGGAGGCGGAATAGGCGAAGTGAGGCTCACCAAGGTTGTTGGCAAACTCCAACGCCTTGACTTCGTCGCCGGCGAGCATCATTTCGATCATCGGCTGGCTGTCAGGCCCCGTGTGCGTCGCCGCCAGCGAACCGATGACCAGCGCCGCCGGATTCTCACCCTTGGCCAATGCACCTTGCAGGCCGTTGAGCAACTGACTGACGCCGAAATAGTTGACTGCCAGGATGATCCCGCAGTTGGGCGCGGTGACACCCACTCCGGCGCAGCAGATCAGGCCGTCGAGGACCCCACCGCTCTGCTCAAGCACCTGGGCGATTGCCGCGTCACGCCCCTGGGAGGTGGACAGGTCGGCGATCACATCGGCGTTGCTGCGATCGATACCGATGACCTGGTGGCCGGCTGCGCGCATGGCGGCGCTGACGGCAGCACCGATTCCCGAGGCGCTACCGGTGATGGCTGTAATAGGCATAGTGGTTCTCCGTGATAGGTCCAGCCAGTATCGATAGGCCGATCACCCGAGGGCATCGTCTATGCGGACTAAAAATGCGTCGCCTGCAGGCGCCAGCGGCGGCGTAACTCAGGCGGTCACAGCCAGCTTCAGCGGTGGTACTTTGATTTTCTCGGCGGCTTTCAACGCCAGCTTGGGTTTTCCCAACGCCACCACGCTGTTGAGCAGGATGCGCACCAGCTCGGTCTGGCGGCGCACGCCGGTCTTGGAGAAGATCGAGCGCAAATGGGCACGGGCGGTGTTGCGCCGGATGTTCAGCACTTCGGCGGCTTCTTCCAGGGACAGGCCGTTGGTCAGTTCCATGGCCAGTGCGGTTTCGGCCTTGGTCAGGTTGAACAACTGCTTGGTTACCACTTCGTTGGCCAGTGATTTGCTCTCGGCGTCGCGGATGTACACCAGCGCCGCCGGCTGGCCCTTCTCCTCGGCCCAGTCCAGGGACGGGATCGACTCCACCACCACACCAAGGTTGACCAGGCCCGAAGGCCGGGTAACCGACATGGCCTCGGCGCTTTTCGGCGCATCCGGCGAGAACGCGCCACGAATCAGGCGTTGCAGCTCGCGGTTGTCGCTCGGGTAGGTCGCCTCCAGGCGCCCCCCCACCAGCTTCAAGCCGTCGGAGCGGGCCAGGATCTCCTGGGCCACCGGGTTGACCTGCAATACGCTGCCGCTTTCGTCGAGAACCAGCGTGGCCACCGACAAGCGGCCGATCGCCTGGGAGTACAACTCGCTCAGCGATTCGCTGCGGTCCAGCAAGTTGTGCAACTGCAAGGCCCGACGCAGGTGCGGCAGGAACATCGCGCACAGTGCCCGTTCGTCGGCGGAAAAGTTGGGACCGCGTTTGGGCCGGGTGATACGGAAGCGGACCTTGCCGCTGTCTGGCGTGGAAACGTCGGCGCCCATTACGTGGTAAACGTCGTTGGGGCCGCAGAATGCCTTGAAGTAGGCGCTGTGCTCCCATTCCGTGGAGCTCATGATGTCATCGACAGTGAAAACGTGGTCCAGCGGCTGGTTGACGAACGGCGTGTTGGTACGCGGGTAGGTCATGTAGTTGACGTCGCCGGCGCCTTCTATATCACCGGCCATGATCATCAGGCCGACGTCGGGCTGGTCCGGTACCCGCAGGATCAGGGTGACGTAGTTGGCGTCGTAAAGGGTAAGGAAGCTTTTGAGGGCCTTGGCCATCAGTTTCGGATCGAGGGCGCCGTCATAGACTTCGCCCACCAGCTGGTTGAAACGTGTAAGGTCCAGGCCAAGGTTCGCCAGGGCTTCGTGGGTCAAGACAACATCTTGCATAGTCTTCTCCTCGCACGGGTAAGGACGGTGCCCTTCCCTTATTATTTTTATAATTTCGGCTGGGGCGAACTCAGGGTTCACCCTCTTGACTGCAACGTGCCCGCGAGCCCCGCATGGGGGCTCGCGCATCAGTTTCCCTATCCTTGTCGCCGGCCACAATAGGCCCGGCGGGTTTATTTTTTACTGGTTCGTATCACGCGACGCCGGGCTGTTTTTCAGCCGGAACTGGCCCTGTGCGGCGGCGGGTTGGCGTACCCGTTCGCTGACCAGCGGTCGCCCGCGATTGAACCAGGCGGCCAGCGCTGGCAGGAGGAAGATCGCCCCCAGCACGTTGACCAGGAACATGAACGACAGCAGCACCCCCATGTCGGCCTGGAACTTCAGCGGTGCAAACGCCCAGGTGCAAACGCCAATGGACATGGTCACGGCCGTGAACACCGCCGCCGTGCCACGCTGGCACATGGCTTCGTAGAAGGCTTCGCGCAGGTTGGCACCGCGCAGCATTTCATGCTGGATGCGTTCGTACAGGTAGATGCCGTAATCGACCCCTACCCCCACGCCCAGCGCCATCACCGGCAAGGTCGCAACTTTCAGGCCGATCCCCAGCAGGGTCATCAGTGCGTTGCAGAGGATCGCGACGATCGCCAGCGGCACCAGAATGCACAGCACGGCGCGAATCGACAGGAACGTCAGCCAGCAAAACAGCGCTACCGAGCCAAACAGCGCCCCGAGCATGATGACTTCAGCGCGTTTCACCGCTTCGTTGGACGCTGCCATCACCCCGACGTTGCCGCCAGCCAGCAGGAACTCGACTTGCGGCGAGTTGACCTCGGCAATGATCCGCTTCGCCTCGCTGATCGCGTGGCTGACGGTGCTGCCTTCGTGGTCGGTGAGAAACACCAGGATCTGCATCTGCTGGCAGCCGTCGGTCACCAGGCCGTCATCCGGGATATAGGCCCGCGCACCCTGGCTGAGGCCACGGGCAGAACCGGGAATCGCCGCCCAGCGCGGGTTGCCTTCGTTGTTACCGGCAATCACCCGCTTGCCCATGTCCGCCACGCTCTGGATCGACTGCACGCCCGACACCGTGCGCATGCGGAAATCGAAGGCTTCCACCGCACGCATCACCGCCGGCGACAGGCAGCCTTCGTCGACGCCTTTGACCTGGACGAATACCGACATCACATCGAGGCCGATGGCGTAACTGCTGATGATCTTGGCGTTGTCCTGGTTGTAGCGCGAGTCGGCCCGCAGTTCCGGCGCGCCCGCACCGATATCGCCTACGGCCAGGTCGCGCGCCTTGTAGGCACCGGCCACCAGCAGCAACAGGCTGATGGCAAACACCCCGAGCGCCGGCCCCGGTTCGGCCAGCGCCGACAGCCGCCACCACAGCCGGTGCTTGCCCGCAGGCCGCGATTGTGCGCGGCGCAGCAGACCTGGCTCCAGCCGCAGGTAGGAAATGATGATCGGCAACATCAGCTTGTTGGTGATGATCATCAACATCACGCCGATGCACGCGGTCACCCCAAGTTCGTGAACGATGGGAATATCGATCAGCATGATCACCGCGAAGCCCAGGGCGTTCATCAGCAAGGCCAGGGAACCGGGGATGAAGATCTTGCAGAACGCCGAGTGTGCCGCTTCCCGGGACGTGCTGCCGGCCAGGACATCCTGCTTCCAGGCATTGGTCATCTGCACCGCATGGGACACGCCGATGGAGAAGATCAGGAACGGCACCAGGATCGACATCGGATCAATGCCCAACCCCAGCAACGGCAACAGGCCCAGCAGCCAGACCACCGGGAGCAATGCCACCACCAGCGCCACCACGGTCAGGCGCAGGGAACGCGAATACAGCCACAGCAGCAACCCGGTGATCACGAAGGCGATGACAAAGAAGCCGATCACCGTATTGAGCCCTTCGACGACATCGCCCACCAGCTTGGCGAAACCGACGATATTGATCTCGATGTCATCGCTGTTGTACTTGGCGCGGATGTCTTCCAGGCGCTTGGCGATCTCTACGTAGGACACCGGCTTGCCGGTCACCGGGTCGGTGTCCTGCAGGTCGGCACGCACCATCGCCGATTTCAGGTCATTGGCCACCAGACGCCCCACCTGGCCGGAAGCCGCAGTATTGCTGCGTACCTGCGCCAGGTCTTCGGCGGTGCCGCTGAAGCGCGGCGGCACCACCACGTCACCGAAGAAACCTTCCTCGGTGATCTCGATGTAACGCACGTTGGCGGTAAACAGCGACGTCACGCTGGGACGACTGACCCCGGAGATGAAAAACACATCGTCAGTGACTTTGCGCAGGGTTTCGAGGTACTCGGCGTTGTAGATGTCGCCCTCACCCTTCCAGTGCACGCTGACCAACAGCCGGTTGGCACCGGTGAAGTAGCGGCTGAACTTGAGAAAGTTGACCATGTACGCATGGGTCACCGGAATCTGTTTGTTGAAGCCCGGATCCAGTTGCGTGTGGGTGGCGCTGTAGCCCAGGCCCAGAGTGGTCAGGACAAACAGCACCATCAACCCTTTGCGCCAGGCCATCAGGTAATCGGCGCAGATCAGGACGCCGCGCGTTACCCAGTGTTTTCCTTGATTCATTACCTGCCTCTCTATTACTGGGTGGCCTGTGTGGCCGCTAGAGCAGCAGCGCTGCCACTTGAACCTTGCAATACCCCGCGCTCGCCACCGACCAGCAGGCGTGAGCCGACCATCGTCGCCGAGGTCAGGGTACCGAGCCCGGCCAGCCGACCGACCCCGACCAGCTCGCCTTGCGCATCCAGGCGCACCACCGAGCTGCCGGCGCCGACGATAACCAGCCCGGTGTGATCGGGCAGCACCACATGGCCGTACAGTGGCAGTTGGTTGCCGACGTTGATCTGGGTCCAGCTGTCGCCAAAGTCGTGGCTGACGAACACATGCCCACGCATGCCGTAGGTCACCCAGTTGTCGGCACTCAGGCGCACGATGCCGAACAGCGAGCCGCTGTAGAACGCCGGCAAGGTATGCCAGTGTTTACCGGCATCATCGGTGCGCAGCACCAGGCCCTGCTCGCCAACCAGCATGCGCCTGCCGTCGCTGCCGCCGGCCATGCTGTTCAGGTGCGCGCTGTCGATGTCCAGGGTTTGCGGTGCCCAGCTCTGCCCGGCATCGGTGGACTGGTAGAACTTGCCGAAACTGCCGAAGGCCAGGACTTTGTCACCGCCTCCGGTCCAGATGCCCAGCAGTGGTTCACCCAGGTCGCCGTCATAGCGCATTTCCTGCCAGCTGCTGCCGGCGTCCAGGGAGCGCAGGATCCAGCCATCGTGGCCGACGGCGAGCAAGCGCTTGTCGTCCAGGGCCAGCACGGCGGTCAGGGTGGCGTTGCGCTGGGTGGCGACGCTGGCGGCTTGCCAGCTGACGCCCTGGTCGTCACTGAGCAGAATGCTGCCGCGCTCCCCCACGGCAACCACTCGCGCGCCGAGATTGAGCAGGCCGTTGATCTGCACCCGGTCCGGACGCGTGGCCAGCACTTCGGCCTGAGGCGCCACTTTGGGCGAAAAGGTGTAGCCAATAGTCAGGGCGACCACCAGGCAAACCAGGTAACCGATTATCGAGCGCATGGGCAACGCTCCTGTTCGGGGCACGCGTGCATAGGGCAAGTCATAGGGCCAATCCTCTTGTTCTTGTCAGGCGCCAAAGCATGCGAGGCAAGCGAACCGGGCGTTGCCTCTTGGGGGCATAGTCAGCGCAAGGACGGGGTGCTACATCGTCCAAATGGCTTATGCGATGGCGTAAATGGCGCAGCGGCTGGAGCGGGGCTGGCGAACGCGTCGAGATGCTGTGGTAGCGTTGTTCGCAGGCACGGCGGGTCGCCGCCCGCGGTTGCCTGCAGGCGCTGCAGACACTGCGGTGTATTGGCTACACCGCCGTGCCGTTGGTCGCTAAACGGTGATCAGGCGAGGTAAAGGATGACCAGGTCGTTGATCACCGACGGCCGGTCCTGGCCGACCACGTGCGTGTTCAGTTCCAGGGTCAACTGGGTACCACGCGCCGAGATCTCGGCCTTTTTCACCCGTGCCCGCGAATGAATGCGCGAGCCGGCAGGAACCGGCGCCGGGAAACGCAGGCGGTCGGAGCCGTAGTTGATCTGGGTGCTGAAACCGGTGATCTCGAAACCCAGCGCCAGTTTCATCCGTGACTGCAGCACTTGCACCAGCGCGCCGTGGGCAATAGTGCCGCCAAACGGGCTTTGCAGGCGTGCCCGCTCCGGGTCGGTGTGGATCCAGTAATCGTCACCCGACAACTGCGCAAAGGTATCAATCAAGGCCTGATCGACCACCACAACATTGCTCCAGTCGCTGAACTGCTCGCTGACCAGGGTCTGCAAGGCCGGGCCGTCGTTGAGGTCGATCTGTCGGGCAGCTGGTTGCTGCGAGGCCTCGGGCAGCGGTTCGCTTTCTTGTGCGGGCGGCAGCTCGAGGCTCGCCGCATCCTTGTCGACACCGGTAAAGCGCAGCAGACGGTTGCCCTTGGCATCGACCTCGGCGAACACCGGTTGCAGCGGCATGCCAATGCGGATTTCGTCTTCGGCAAGGCCGACCAGGTTGGTGTTGATCCGCACCCCCTGGGCCAGCTCGACCACCGCCAGTTTCTGCGGCATTTCGTCCATGAAGTCGGGCAAGGTGGCAATGCGCGTTACAGTGTAGCTGTACAGCGTCGCCGCGCCGTCGACTTCGCGCCAGGCCAGGTCATGCTCCAGGCACGCCGTGCAGTGCCGGCGCGGGTAGAAGTTCCAGTGATTGCAGGCGTTGCATTGCTGGATCAACAGGCGGCGAGCCTTCAGGCCCTCCCAGAACGGTGCGGAGATCTGCGTCGCGACCGGCATCGGTTTGTTGTTGGACATGTGCTTATGCTCCCTGAAGAATCAATGCGCCCTGCTCGCTCATCACGCCACCGGTACCGGAGACGTAGACGCTGTCGCAGCGCCCCAGCTGCCGCTCACCGGCGGCACCTGCGATCTGCGTTACCGCTTCGATCACCTGGCTCATGCCGCCGGCCGAGGCCGACTGGCCGAAACTCAGTTGGCCGCCGTGGGTGTTCATCGGGAAATCGCCACGGAAGGTCAGGTCGTGCTCGCGCACGAACGCCATGCCTTCGCCTTTGCCACAGAAACCGGCGTCTTCCAGGGTCAGCAAGGTGGTGATGGTGTAGCAGTCGTAGATCTGCGCCGCATCGACGTCTTTGGGCTTGAGCCCGGCCATGGCGAAGGCCCGCTCCGACGCAGGGCCGATCGGCGTGTTGATCATGTCCTGGGCGTAGGAAGGCGACTTGAACGCCAGGTGCTCGCCAAAACCGGTAATGAATGCCGGACGCTTGCGGCAGCGCGCCGCCACTTCCTTGCTGGTGATGATCATCGCGGCGCCACCGGCCACCGGCATGACGATCTCGAGGACGTGCAGCGGGTCGGCAACCATCTTGCTCGCCAGCACCTGCTCGATGGTCAGCGGCTGGCCGAAGAACATGGCTTGCGGGTTGGCCAGGGCGTTGGTGCGCTGGTCGACGGCGATCTTGGCCATTGCGCGCTGGTCGTAGTCGTACTGCGCGGCGTAGCGTTGGGCGATCATCGCGTAGCCGGTGTTCTGGCCCATGTGCCCGTAAGGCAGGTCGAACTCGGCTTCCGGTGCGCCAAATGCCGTGCTGTGGCCACCGTAGCGCATGGAGCGGGCCATCCAGCTGGGGTCTTCATCGGGGCCGAACGGCGCCATGCGTGCGGGGATCACGCACAGTACCGCCTGGCACAGGCCCAGTTCGATCGCAGCGGCAGCGCGCCAGACCATGCCCACCGACGTGCAGCCGCCCAGGTCCACCACTTCGGCAAAATTCAGGCGCAAACCCAGGTACTCGGCAGCCATCGCCGGCACGAACACCGAGGCTTCGTGAAAATGCGGGCCGTTGATCACCAACCCGTCGAGGTCCGAGGCTTTCAGTCCGGCGTCACGCAGGGCCTGGGCCGCCAGGTCGGCGACTTGCTCCAGGTGGAACATCTTCGGCGCCGTCGAGTATTTTTCCGGTTTGTATTGCGCGGTGCCAACAATGGCCGCATGCCCTTTGAGCCCCATAGTGCCTCCCGGTCGAAGCGCTGCGCTTCGACGCTGTTCAGTTGCTGTAGAAGGTCCGGGCGCGTGAACGCGACCCGGCTTGTGCGTGGTCGATCAGAAGCTGTATTTCATCGAGAACGTGGCGTAGTCGCGATCGGCGAACGGCCGCTTGATCGGGTCCGCTTCACCCAGGTAGGCGATGTACTTCAAGCTGGTTTCGAGGTTGCCCAGGTACTTGAAGGTGGTGCCCACGCTCAGGCGTCGGTCGCCGGCCACGCCGGAGATGCTGCCGGCCATGGGTGTCGATCCGCTGAAGACGTTGGAGAAACTGAGGGGGACTTCCAGATCCCAGCCTTGGAAAACGCCCGGATAACTGAACGATGCGCCCACGGTGTAGGCACTGGAGGATTTGGTGCGCCAGCCGGCGCTGGTTTTGTAGGTATAGTCATCGGAAGACGCCACCAATGGAGCCACTTGAGGAATCAGGTTAAGACCTTGCAGGTTCGGCGCGGCCGAGGCGGATTCGACGCTGTCTACCTGCACGCGGATGACTTCGGCGGTCAGGGTGGTCTGTTGCGCCCAGGGACGATCACCGAGGATGCGCATCGCCGACAGCTGCATCTGCTGGCCCTTGCCTTTGGCCGGTACTGCGCCCAGGGCGGTGTTGACCATCACCGGTGCACCGTCGCGGTACGACCATTCGCCGCCGACCTGAACATCACCGATCTTGGTCGAGGCGCTGATACCGGTCAGCTTGATGTCTTCGAAGTACTTGATCCGATAGCCGTTCATGACCATGGCATTGAGGCCACCGCCGACGGCCACCGGGTCATAGCCGATCAGGGCGGTGGCCGGGTTTTTGTCGTGGTAGTTGACGTGAAACAGCGACAGTTCGAGTGCCGGCACCGGGCGGTAACGCACCTGCACGCCCCACTGGCCGCCATCGCTCGGTTCGTCGGTGCCACGGTAGAGCACCTTCTGGCCGTTGGCGTAGATGAACTCGCGACCCGGCCCGACCACGTCGCTGCCCGACAGGTAGCTGCCCACTGGCGGCAGCTCAGTCCCCTTCCATTCATATTGAACGTAGGCGCCGAAGCTCAGGCTCGGGTTGATGCGGTACACCCCGGAGAACTGGCCTACCGGCAACAGCACTTCCTTGACCTCAACCCCCGGCTGCGAGGCTTTCACGGCGTCGGACGGGTTCTGTACGCCGTTGACACCCGGGTAATACAGGCTCTCGCCCCAGGACTCGATGTGCCGCCCGGCCTTGACGTCGAGCATGGTCGCGTTGTCGAAGCGCCAGCCGCCGAACACATAGGCATCGAGCAGGCGGGTACGTCCGCCGCTGTAGTATTTGGTATCGCTGGTGAACTCGTCGTTGCGCCCTTCCTTGTTCACCGTGCGGGGTGAATCGTTGTCGTTGTCCTTGTGGTAGACATCGTCGTAGAAGGTACTGCCGCGCACCACGGCGCCGTAGTTGTCCTTGCGCAGGATCAGTTCGCCCAGCGCGCCCACGCGGTTGGTGGTCAGGCTGCCGCGATCGAAGTTGCGGTCGGCATCGTCGGCGTTGGCGTTGCCCAACAAGCGGTCGCTCTGGCTGCCGGTGCGCACACCGATGCCGTAGCTGGTCGTTACCGACCAATCCATGGTCAGACCATTGTCGAACTCGATCGTATCTCCGGCCCAGACCGGCGTGGACACCAGCGCAATCGCTGCCGCCAGGCTGCTGACCCGAAATACGCTCGAAACCATGACCGTAGAATTATTGTTGTTTTTGTTGATCACACTGTCTCTCCTGTAGGGCAACCGGTTGGCTGCCCGGAATGTTCAACACTGCTGCCGTGACGCCCGCTTAAAACACCTTGAGCGGTGTAGCCGCGCACGCTCCCCTTACAGCGCACCGGAAGCGATATCGCCCCTGGTGCTCTTCCCGCACCAGCGACCCTTCGGCCACCAGGTAGTTGGCGTGCGCCAACGTTTCGCCCAGCGCCATCAGTTCGTCGAAACGACCCGACAACCTGGTAAACAAAACGGCCATCAGTTCGAGCGCAGTGCGCGGCTCGTCACAGCTGGCCAGCATCAGCGCCAGGTGCGCCCGGTGATGCGCCTCCAGTTGATCCAGGCGCTGATGCAAATTGAAAAATGGCCGCTCGTGCGCCGGCAGCACCAATACGCTGTCGGGCAAGCTGCGCAGCCGCTCGATGGAGCCGAGCCAGTCATGCAGCGGGTTGGCCAGGGGTTCGGTGGCATGCACGCCAACCGTGGACGTGATGCGCGGCAGCACCTGGTCGCCGGAGATCAGCAAGCCGTCATCGGCGGCATACAGGCACGCGTGCTCCGGCGAATGGCCACGGCCGACGACCACCTGCCAGCTGCGGCCACCGATTTCCAGGACACTGCCGTCTTGCAGGCGGCGGTAATGGTTCAGCGGCGCCGGCAGGAAGTGCGCGTTGCTCATCACCCCGAACATCTCGACGCTTTGTTCGTCCGCCACCCCGGCCTTGCGATAGAAGTCGAGAAAGTCCCAGCCCGGTGGCTGATCGGCGGGAAACTTGACGTGCAACGACTGGAACTCGCCGGTGGTCATGTATACCGGGCAGTGGAAGCGCTCCGACAGCCAGGCGGCCACCCCGGCATGGTCGGAGTGAAAGTGGGTGCAGACCACCGCCAGCAGCGGCAGCCCGTCACACACCTGGGTCAGTACCTGGTCCCAGACCTTGCGGGTCTGATCGAGGTTCATGCCGGTGTCGACCACCACCCAGCCGTCGGTGTGACGCAGCAGGTAGAGGTTGATGTGGTCCAGGCGAAACGGCAGTGGCATGCGCAGCCAGAACACGCCGGGGGCCACTTTAAGTACCGCACCGGCATCGGGCGCCTGCACCCACGGATAGCGCAGGCCGTCGCGCAGCTCGTGACCGTTCGCGTCGAGGTCAGTCATGGCTGGCCACCGCGAAAGGCGTCAAGCCGGCTCGCGTCAGGACCTCTGCCGAATACGGCACATAGGATCGGGATTGCTCGTCGCGGATGAACAAGGGATCGCTGCAACGTGACGGGCAATAGCCCTCGCGCTGCAGGTCAACCTTGCGCAACTTGAAACTGGCGGTCAGGTCGGCCGACCGGGTAACGCGCACGAACACCGGGGCCGCATAGCGAGGCAGGCGCGCCTCGGTCAGGGCGTACAGCGCGTCCGGATCGAACGGCCGGTCCGCCTGCATCAACACCGCCGCCATGCCGGCACGCCCTTCATGCCCGGGCACCTGAACGCCGTAGACGTTGATCAGTTCCAGGCCCGGCAGGTCGCCCAAGGCGTCGGCCACTTCCTGGGTCGATACGTTCTCGCTCTTCCAGCGATAGGTGTCGCCGATGCGGTCGACGAAGTAGCAGTAACCGTCGGCGTCTTCGCGCAGCAGGTCACCGGAACTCCAGTAGGCGTCACCCTCGCGCAGCACGTTGCGGCGGATCTTGCTCTCGGTGGCGTCGGCCGAGGTGTAGCCCTCGAAGCGCCCGGCGCCGATGTCCGGGTGATCGACGATAAAGCCCATGGCCTCGCCCACCTCACCGACGTTGCAGAGCTGGTAGAAGCCGTTTTCGTCACGCGGGTGGCAGTCGTTCTCGATGTCGTAGCGCACCAGCCGCACGTTGGTCTTGTTCCAGTCCGGCACGCGGCCGCATGAGCCAAAGTGGTTGTCGACGTTGATGATCGCGGCGTTCGCCTCGGTGGCGCCCCAGCCCTCGAACACCTGGATCGGCCCGAAACGGTCCAGCCAGCGCTGCCAGGTGTCTGGTGACAGCCCGGCACCGAGCATGCAGCGCAGGCTGTGTTCGCGCTCGTTTGCCCGTAGCGGCTGGTTGAGCAGGTAGCGACAGATTTCGCCGATGTACTGGAAGATGCTGATCTGGTGACGTGCCACATCGTTCCAGAACTCGCGCACGCTGAACTTGCGGCGCACGACGATGGCCGCCCCGGCGCGCAGCGCGGTTGAGGTTACCGAGGTGGCGGCCGCACCGTGGTACAGCGGCAGGCAGCAATAGAACACATCGGCGTGGGTGACCTGCAGGGTGCACTCCATCACGTCGCCGGAGGACATCCAGCGCATGTGGCTGTAGCGCGCAGCCTTGGGCAAGCCGGTGGTGCCCGAGGTGAAGATCAGCAAGGTCGGCGTCTGCGCCTCGATGTGCGCACGGATATCACGCGGGAACGTGGTGCGCGGGGCGTTGTCCAGGCGCGTATCGAAGTGCCCGTCGATGCCTTTGGGCAGCGCGCCGGCCCAGGGGTTTTCCGCGTCACGTATCAACCAGCACGGCAGCGCCGGAAAGCCTTCGGTGGCCTGGACATTGGCCAGGCATTCTTCGCCGACGACCAAGGCCTTGGCATCGGTGGTTTGCAGGGCATGCAGCAGTGGTCGGCCACTGATCTGGGTATTGATGAAGGCCACCACCACCCCGAGCTTGACCAGGCCGAACCAGGCACAAAAGAACGCCGGGCGGTTTTCCATGGCCAGGGCACAGACATCGCCCGCGCGCAGGCCATTGGCATAAAACGTATGGGCCATCTGGTTGGCGCGGGCATCGACCTCGGCGTAACTGAGCACCTGCTCGCTGTAGATCAGGAACGGCCGCTCACCCTGCTCGCGAGCCTGTTGCTCCAGGCGGTCGGCCAGGGTGTAGAGGTCGCGTGGCTTGATCAGGCCGGCGGCGACCGAGCGCCGGTCGAGGAGCGCCTGGGTCTGTTCCCGTGGCACCGCGCGGGTCGGCAGAACGCCGTTCAAGTCATTCAGGTTCATTGCGCCGCCTCTTGGGTGTTGACGGGATGGGTGGGGTAATCCGAGTAGCCCGCCGCGCCCGGCGTATACAGGGTCTTGCGGTCAAAGCCACTGAGCGGCAGGCCACGTTTCAGGCGCTCCACCAGATCGGGGTTGGCAATAAAATGACGACCGAACGACACAGCTGCCCCCTCGCCCGACGCGAGTGCGGCACTGGCCGAAGGGCCGTCGAAACCATCGTTGAGAATCAACGCATGAGGGCTGTGCCGACGCGCCAGGGCGAAGGCATCCAGGTCAGCCAGGGGTGAACGCATGATGTGCAGGTAAGCCAGGTTCAACGGCGCCACGGCTTCACACAGCGCCGCTGCCGTACCCGCCGGGTCGCGGTCGTCGATGTCGTTGTAGGGGTTGCCGGGACACAGGCGAAAACCGACCCGTCCGGCACCGATGGCAGCGGCCAGGGCCTCGATCACTTCCTTGGCAAAACGCACCCGCCCGGTCACATCGCCGCCGTAGGCATCGCTGCGCTGATTGCTGCCGGAGGCCATGAACTGCATCGGCAGGTAACCGCTGGTGCAATGCAGCTCGACACCGTCGAAACCGGCCAGGCGCGCATTCAATGCCGCCTGGCGATAGTCTTCGATGACCTCGTGAATGCCTTGCAAGGTCAGCGCCTGGGGCTCGTCGGTGTCGACCAGGCCCACGGCATCACTGAACACCTGGGTGCGCGCACGCAGCGCCGAGGGTGCCACGGTCGCAGCCCCGGCCGGCTTATTGTGCTGGCTGGCGGCGCGCCCCACGTGCATCAGTTGCAGGACGATGCGCCCACCCTCGGCATGCACCGCCTGGGTGACCCGCTGCCAGTGCTCGATCTGTTCGCTGCTGTAGATGCCCGGGGTGCGGCAATAGCCCAGGCCGCTGGCGGAAGGTGCAGTGCCCTCGGCGACGATCAGGCCGGCGCTGGCACGCTGACGGTAGTACTCGACCATGTCGCTGCCGGGCACTGCATCGGCAAGAGCGCGACTGCGCGTCATGGGAGCCATGACGATGCGGTTGGCCAGTTGCAGCTCGCCCAGGGCGACCGGCTCGAACAAGACGCTCATTTCAGATCCTCAGCTTCTTTTTATTTTCAGGCTGGCGCAGGGCTTGCCGTGGTGCGGGCAGGTGCTGACATACCAGCGAATGGGCTGAATGATTGACGTTGAGCGAAGGCGAAACATCGTCCGTCAAGACTAGGTTGGCAATGGTTTGCCCAAAGCTGCAAAGATGGTCTGAACGGACGATGAAAAAAGCCGGTGACCCGCCGAGCATCGCGACAACTAGAACAAAAACGGGAGTACCCGCAGTGACCCAACCCACCGCCGTGACCTGGCGAACGCACTACGCGCTTTTCGTGCTCGCCAGCATCTATGTGTTCAACTACATCGACCGTCAGTTGATGGCGATCCTGATCGAACCGGTGAAACTCGAGTTCGGTATTTCCGATACCGGCATCGGTCTGCTGTCAGGGGTGACCTTCGCCGTGTTCTATACCGTGTTCGGCTTCCCGATGGGGCGCCTGTCGGACCGCATCGGGCGCAAGCCGGTGATCGCTTTCAGCTGCATCGCCTGGAGCGTGATGACCATGCTCTGCGGCATGGCCGGCAACTTCCTTACCCTGGTACTGGCGCGCATTGGCGTGGCGGTCGGTGAAGCCGGCGGCACCGCGCCGTCGGTGGCCATGGTATCGGACCTGTACCCGGCCAATCGCCGCTCCACGGCCCTCTCGGTGCTGATGCTCGGCTCCAGCCTGGGCGCGATCGTCGGCCTGGGCCTGGGCGGCTGGATTGCCCAGCACCACGGCTGGCGCTATGCGTTCCTGTTGATCGGTGCACCGGGCATTTTCCTCGGTTTGCTGCTGTTGCTGACCGTGCGTTCGCCCAGGCCGGTGGCGCCACTGGGCATGGTCGCGGTGCAGCAGGACGGCTGGGCGAAAACCCTGGTCGAGCTGTTTCGCATGCCGTCGTTCCTGTGGCTGGTACTGACCGGTGGCGCAGCGGCGATTGCCGGTTACGCCATCGGCACCTGGAGCCCGAGCTTCCTGATTCGCTCGCACGGCCTCAACCTGCAACAGGCAGGTTTTCTAGTAGGCGTGGTCGGCGGCACCGGAGCGACTGTCGGCACCCTGACCTGCGGCATTGTCACCGACCGCATGGCGCGGCGTGACGCCGGCTGGCAGATCGGCGTACCGTTGCTGGGCACACTGCTGAGCATTCCGTTCGCGCTGGCCTACTTCCTCTGGCCACAGGGCACCGCGTTCAACATCGGCGACACCGCCGTGCCGCAAGCCTTCCTGTTCTACAGCGGCTTCGCCTTCCTCGGCGTGTGGTGGGCAACGCCTTGCCTGAGCGCCATTACCCACCTGTTCCCGGCCACCCGGCTGGCCCAGGCGACGTCAATTTTCGTCATGTCCATGACCTTGCTCGGCGTCGGTGTCGGACCGCTGCTGGTAGGTATGCTCAGTGACTTTTTTGTACCGCGCCTGGGCGGTGAATCACTGCGCTATGCCCTCGCCGCCTCCGTGTCGCTGCTGGCCTTGGCGAGTATTTTCCTGGCGTTGGCGCTACCGCGTTATCGTCAGCAGATGAAGAACCCCGCGCCTCACCTGGCACCGGTCCGGGCCGTCACGGCCTGATCCTTTCCCGCCTCGCCGCTGCAATCTTTACAGGTTCCAGCGGCTTTTTTTTGAGGATCGCCATGAGCACCAGCGCCGTGCAGATCTGCAACCTGCTCTACCGTTACGCCGAATGCCTGGACCGCGGCCAACTGATCGAAGCCTCGCGGCTGTTTGCACATGCCCGCATCAAGGTCCAAACCCCGGAACCGATTGATCACACCACGCTGCTGGGCATCTGGCAGCAACGCATCAAACTCTACCCCTGTGGCACACCGCGCACCCGCCACGTCATCAGCAACCCCCTCATCGACATCAACGAAGTGGCGGGAACCGCGACGGTCCGCTCCTGCTACACGGTATTCCAGGCCACCGATACCCTGCCCCTGCAAGCCATCGCCGGCGGGCGTTACCTTGATGAGTTCGAGCGTGTCGACGGGGTGTGGCGCTTCAGTTTTCGTGATTATTCGCAGCTGGACATGATTGGCGACCTGAGCGGGCATTTGCTGGGTTGAACCGTCAAACCGCAAGATCAAAAAAGGGAGGCACGATGGACATCAAACAGCTGCTGCTTGAGCGCGAGCTCAATGTGGTCCTTTCCCGCTACGCTCGCGCCTGCGACCAGCGCGACTGGTCCGCGCTGAATGAGGTGTTTATAGAAGCGGCAACCGCCGACTATGGCGGCCTGAACCGCCTGCAAGGCCGCGAGCCGATTGTCGCCATGATTCGTGTGCACCTGGAAGGCTGCGGACCTTCGCAACACTTGCTTGGCAATCTGCTGGTCGAAGTCAGTGACGCGGCGGTCGAGAGTCGCGTGTACGTCCGCGCCGCGCATCGCGGCGCCGGCAGCCTGCAGGACCTGACCTATGAATCACTGGCCGAATACCAGGACCGCTGGGTAGCGACGCCAAACGGCTGGCGTATCGCCCATCGGCGCATGGTCATCAGCCATGAGCAGGGCTGCCGCGACGTCCTGCGGCCCTAGCGTGCCGATCAGAACAGCATAACCGTGTAGTCGATGTTCACCCGCTGTTCATCGACGTCACGAAAGTAGTTGCTGGTGTAATGCCCCTGTCGGTAACGCAGCCCGAGGCCCTTTGCCGGCCCCGACTGGATGACGTAGGCCAGCTCCCAGGAGCGCTCGGTCTCGTCGTTGTCACCACCGGCGCCGGAAAAGTGCACGTTGCGGCCATCAATGTAACGATACAACGCGCTCAAACCGGGAATCCCCGCCGCGGCAAAGTCGTACTGATAGCGCGCCTGCCAGGTACGTTCCTTGGGGTTGCTGAACTCCGATACCAGCGATCCTTCGGTAATGACGTTGACGTCGGTGCCGGCGAGATAGGGCAAGGCCGTGTCGCCACTCATGTGCATCTGTCCAAACGCCAGGGTGTGCCCCGCCAGGGCATAGGACAGGTTGTACTGGTAGGCGCGGTTGTCTACGCGACCGGCCCGGGCCTCGCCATCTTCACGGCTGGCATGAAAGCGAAGGTCGACCTTGAGCGTGCCGGGCCCCACCGCAATACTTTTCAGCAGCCCCAGGTAGTCCTGCTGGTAGATGTCGCTTAGCTGCGCCCGGTAGTAGCTGAAGGTTGCGCCCTGATCGAACGCCCAGTCGCCCCCCGCATAGAGGAACTCCTTGGACTCGGCCCCCGCCGTGAAGCGACCGAACTGGCTGGAGACCTGCAAGGGCTGCCAGTTGGTCGAGTCGCGCAGGTTGATGCGGTCGATCCGGCCGGCACGCAGCGTCAGCCCCTCGATGTCACGCGAACTCAGGTCGACACCACGAAAGGTCGGCGGGAACAGCCGCGACATCACCGGCAGGATCACCGGTAACATCGGGTCGACCTGCCCCACCTTGAGCTCGGTTTTCGAGACCTTGAACTTGGCGGTCAGCCCCGCCTCGGCAAAGCTGTCATTCGGCTCGCGGGTGGTCGGGCTGTACGGGATCAGGCCGGTGCCGACGCGGTCAGGCGACGAATCGAGCTTGAAGCCGGCCATCGCGCTGGCATCCAGCCCGAAGCCGAAGGTGCCCGGGGTATAGCCGGACTGCACTTTGAGCAGAAAGCCCTGCGCCCATTCCTGGGCCTGGGATTGGCCGCTGCCACTGCGAAAATCGCGGTCGAAGTAATAATTGCGCACCAGCAGCTTGCCGCTGCTGTCGGTGAGAAAGTCCCCGGCCTGCGCACAGGGCAGCGCCAGGTGGGCCAGCAAAGCGAGGAGCGAAAGCGTCAGTCTGGTCATGGCTTTTGTTCTTCTGCAGACGTGAAAGGTCGCGCCACGGCAGTGGCTGCCGCAGCGGGTCTATGAAGCGTGAGTCAGGCGTTGAGCGTGGCTCGGCGGACGTGTGCGCCTCTGATCACCAGCACGGCGCCGATGGCCAGCAGCACGGCGGCGTAGCAGATACCCGACACGAAGCTCTGGGTGTGGTCCTTGAGTATCCCGACCATCAGCGAACTGACAATGGTCGCCGCGTTGCCAAACGCGTTGATGAAGGCGATGCCCACCACCTTGGCCGACGACGACAGATTCTGGTCGGCAAAGGCCCAGAACACCGTCATGGCACCGAAGGCACCTGCCGAAGCCAGGCTGATGCCGAGCAACTGCAGCGCCGGGCTGTGCAGGAAGGCTGCCGCCAGCCAGCCCACGGCGCCGATCGCCAGCGGCGCGAAGGTGTGCCAGCGGCGCTCGCGCAGGCGGTCCGAATGCGATCCCAGCCAGAGCATGGCGAACACCGTGACGACCTGCGGAACGGCAACAAGGAACCCGGTGACCACGTTGCCCGCGCCGGCGCTGAATCCGGCGATCATCTGCGGCCCCCAGATATTCACCATGCCCATGCTGGTGACCATGCAGAAGTAGATCAATGCCAGGCGCATAGTGCCTGCCGTGAGCCAACGACCGCTGGCAACGCCACCGCCATTGCGCGTTGCCACCTCACGATCACGCGCCATCAGCGCGGCCAGCACCTGCTTCTCTTCGGTGCTGAGCCAGCGCGCACGCTCCGGTGAATCGTCCAGGCGATACCAGGCGATCATGCCGAGCACCACACACGGCAGGCCCTCGACCATGAACAGCCATTGCCAGCCGTGCAAGCCAAAAGTGCCGTTAAGTTCAAGCAGGAAGCCCGAGACGATCGATCCGAGGGTGGCAGTAACCGGCATGGCGATCATGAACAGGGCATTGGCGCGCGAGCGGTACTCACTGGGGAACCAGCGGCTGATGTACAGCAACATGCCCGGCAGGAAGCCCGCCTCGGTGATGCCCACCAGCATCCGCAACACATACAGGCTGGTTTCATCGCGGGCAAACATCGTGCAGGTAGAAGCGATGCCCCAGGCCACCACCAGCACGGCGATCCAGCGCCGCGCGCCGATGCGTTCGAGCATCAGGTTGCTGGGTATGCCACAGGCGATGTACACCGCGTAAAACACCGTGTTGGCCAAGCCGAACGCCGCTGCGCTCAAACCCAGGTCACGGCTCATCGCCGCGCCGGCGAAGCCGATGTTGATGCGGTCGAGAAAAGAAAACATGAACAGCAGGAAGAGGAAACCGAGCAGTCGGCGGGAAACCCGCGACATGACCTGTTCGGCGCTGACCGAAGACGGCAGCGTTACACCTGGCACCTCTTGCGAGGCAGCCTGATCGAGGCTTTGCATGATAGGCACTCCGGCATGCTCAAGGCATGCATATTGTTCTTGTAGTGGTCGGTAGCTTGGCGGGAGTCACCTCCCGCCGGGCGCCTCAGGCGCAGTTCGAGCGCAGCGGTTCGCTATTGCCCGGGGTCAAGGGAAACGCCCGCAACAGCAGCGGTTCCAGGTCGGTTTCAGTGTGTGCCAGGCCATGCAGATAGCGGTCCGGGCGGATCAGGGCGGCGCAGGCGCCGAGGCTGTCGAGCCAGGCGCGCATGGCCGGATCGTCGGCTGCCCGGCAGCTTACCGACGCGTCGGCCAGATCGCAGGCCAGCGCCAGGGTTTCAAGCCGGCACAGCAACAGGTAGCGGTAACCGGTGACGTCATCCATCAGGCTGCCGTCGGCCAGGCGGAACTGGGGTGTCACCTGCCCGGCGACGCCTTCGGGCGCGCCATCGTGGGCACCGGGGCCAAGCGCCGGCTCCGGGGTACGGAAGTTTTCGATGGCGCAACTCAGGCTCGCATCCCGCGCGGCCACGGCCTCGCTGTCGGTGGCCTGGATGATATCGCCAAAGCGCACCGCGCCTTCGATGAATTCGCGGACGTGGGGGATCCGTTCGGAGGCGTAGCTGTCCAGCAGTGCGTCGTCCGCCTCGCCCGCCAGCACCGCGCGCAACTTCCAGGCAAGGTTGGCCGCATCGCGAATGCCCGCCGCCATGCCCTGCCCCATGAACGGCGGGGTCTGATGCGCCGCATCGCCGGCAATCAGCAGCCGCCCGCGTCGCCATTGCTGCGCGACCACGGAGTGGAACATGTACACCGCCGAACGCTCGATCTCTGCGTCCGCCGGACCGATCCAGCGCGACAGGCACGCCCAGATCCATTCCGGCGTGTTGATCTGCGCAAGATCGTCACCGGGCATCACCATCACTTCCCAGCGCCGGCGTTGACCGGCACCGCAGATGTAGGTGCTCGGGCGCTGCGGGTCGCAATACTGGATGGAGTAGTCGCCCAGCTCAGGCAGGGGGCGCTTGAGCATGAAGTCGATCACCAGCCAGCGCTCATGCAGCTGCAGGTCTTCCAGGGCACTGCCCATCAGCCGGCGAACCAGCGAGCGCGCACCGTCGCAGCCGATCACATAACGCGCGCGGCTGGTCAGCAGCTCGCCGTTGCGCATGTTCTCGTAACTGAGCGCGACGTGATCGGCGTGCTCGGTCAGGGCGAAGACATCATGGCGCGTGAGTAGCTGCACCCCCGGTCGTTCCTGCAGCCGCTCACGCAGGGCGTGTTCGAGATCGGGCTGATGCACCCGGTAGCAGGCGCTCCAGCCATGGCTGCCGAGCGCTACCGGCCGTTGCCATTCGATCAGCAACTCGCCGGCAGCGTTGACGAACTTCATGCCCGGGGCTGCACTGACCTGCTCGCTCAGGCGCTGCAGCAGGCCGATGGATTGAAACACGCGCATGCACTCGGCATCGAAGCGAATGGCGCGCGGTAACTGCAGAATGCCGGCCTCGCGCTCCAGCACCAGCACGCTGTGGCCGCATTCGGCCAACAGGTTGGCCAGCACCGCACCGGTCGGGCCACAGCCCACGATGGCGACGTCATAGATCGCCGGGTTCTGCTCGCTGAGAGGATTTTTATTGTTCATCGTCGTCTCTTCACTGCGGGGCCCGCCAACGGCGGGCCCGGGTCCTGTCGGGCTCAGTCGTCGGCCACACCGTTGACCAGGGTGCCGATTCGGTCGACATCGATTTCGACGGTGTCGCCCGGCTTGAGGAACAGTGGCGGCGTGCGTTTGAGACCAATGCCGCCCGGCGTGCCGGTGACGATCACATCGCCAGGCGCCAGCGGGGTGATCGTGGAGAGGTAGGCGATCAGCTTGGGGATGCTGTGGATCAGCTGGCGGGTGGAAGCGCGCTGCAGTTCGACGCCATTGACCCGGGTGACCAGTGTCATTTCTTCATCCGGGCCGATTTCGTCGGCGGTGACCATCCATGGACCGAAGCCACCGGTGCGGTAGAAGTTTTTACCCGGCCCCCACTGCGCCGTGTGCAACTGCCAGTCACGTACCGAGCCGTCGTTGTAGCAGGCGTAGCCGGCGATGTGGTCCCAGGAATCCGCTTCGCTGATGCGTCGGCCTGGCTTACCGATAATCACGGCAATTTCCCCTTCGTAGTCGAAGCGCTCGGACTCGCGTGGCCGCAGCAACGGCTGGCCATGACCGACCTGGGAGGCAGGCACACGCAGGAAAATCATCGGTTGTTCGGTGCTCTGGCGATTGGTTTCAGCAACGTGGTCGGCGTAGTTCAGGCCGACGCAGAAGATCTGCTCTGGATTGGGGATCACCGGCAGCAGGGTCACATCCTGCAGGCGATGGTCAGCGGCACCGCCCACTTCCAGCGCCAGCGCGACCGGGTCGGGCTGTGCCAGCAAGGTGCGCAGGTCATCGGCGCGGCCGGCGAGGCGGCGGCCGAGGTCGACGATACCGTCGTCGGCGAGGTAGCCGTAGCTGGTTTGATTGGCAACAACAAAGCTGAGAAATTTCACTTCAAACTACTCCGTTTTATCACTATGCGATAATTTGTTGCCTAAAGACTGGCAATCAAATAGATTCATGTCAACTATTATCGCATGGTGATAAAAATGAGCATTGATAGCGGTCTTTCGTTCAACCACATGGGCATCTACGTTCACGACCTGGCAGCGATGGAGGCCTTCTACACCGCCGTGCTGGGCTTCACGGTGACCGACCGCGGCAGCCTGCAAGGCGCCGCCGGCCCGGTACAGCTGGTATTCCTCAGCCGCGACCCGCGCACCCACCACCAGATCGTGCTGGCCAGCGGCCGCCCGGCGACCCTGGACTACAACCCGATCAACCAGATTTCACTGGCCGCCGATTCGCTGGCCACGTTACGCACGGTGTATCGACGCTTCGTCGAGCTGGGTGCACGCGATATCGACGCCATTACCCACGGCAACGCGATCTCGTTCTACGTCCGCGATCCGGAGGGCAACCGCCTTGAGTTGTTTTTCGATACGCCCTGGTATGTCAGCCAGCCGATGAAGGTGCCGGTCAACCTGGAGCTACCGGAGGACGAGCTGCTCGCGGCGGTCGAGGCCCATGCCCGACGCCTGCCCGGATTCTGTTCTCGCGTCGAGTGGGAACAGCGCATGCACACACTGATGAGTGCCAGCTGACTGGTCGCCAGCCGTGCACGCGCTACAATGGGCTCTTTTTACCCGAGAGCCCGTATGTCCAGCCTGAACCGCATGTTGTCGGTACTCGACGTGTTCACCAGCGAACGGCCGGTATGGGAGGCTGATGCCATCGTCGAGGCGCTTGGCTGTTCAACGCCAACGGGCTATCGCTACCTCAAGGAGCTGATGCAGGCCGGCCTGCTGCAGCGCCTCAATGGCGGCTATTACGCCCTGGGCCCACGCATCGCGTTGCTGGACTACATCATCCGCACCACCGACCCGCTGCTGGGCCTGAGCATTCCGCTGATGCGCGAACTGGTGGAGAAAACCGAATGCCGCTGCGTGCTGTCGCGCATGGACGGCGATTTTTTCCTCGACCTGCACCACGAGCGCCCCGAGCGCGACGTGCAACTGAACTACGGGCGCGGCCGGCCACGGCCGCTGTTCCTCGGCGGTGCCCCCAAGGTGATCATCGCCCACTATCCGCCGAAGAAACTGCGCGCGCTGTACGACCGGCACACGGCAGAAATTAGTGCTGCCGGTCTGGGCGAGGGCTTTGAGGATTTCCAGCAGGCCATGCAGGTTATCCGTCGAGAGGGCTATTACGCGTCCAGCGGTGAGCTGGAGGCAGGCATCTCCTCGTTGGCGGTGCCAGTGAAGTTCTCCAGCAAGGAGAATTGCGCCGCGCTCGCACTGGTCGCCTCGACCAGCCGTTTCGAACTCAGCGACCGCAGCAAGCTGCTGGAGCTGATGCGCCAGACCGCACAACGCATCAGTGCCGGTGTCGCCGAGTTCAGCCTGCAGGACTAGGCGGTGCTATCGGCCTGACTGCACGCGTCCATACCCCGGGTCCATGTAGAACGGGATCTTGGCGTTCTTCTGTTCCGCTTCCCAGTCGGCGCAGGTGAAAAAGTCCTTGTGGTCCACCCGGTCGTTGCTGTCGAAGCTGACCAGGTACGGCTGGGACTGGCCGTTGTGGCGGAACCGGTAGTCGTTGCAGGTACCGGGGTGCTCGGTGCGCTGGGTGGTCTTGAGCGGCGGGCCTCCCAGTTCGAGAACCTGACGTTTGCTCATTCCGTTTTCCACGTGCGCCACCAGGGGTTGATCGTGGTAAATCACCGGGTTGCCGAAACAGCCGCCGACTGCAGCCAGCGCTACACCCACTAGAAGTTGCAATGTATTCATGTCAGGCCTCCTGGTTCAGGGGACAAGGAGCGTTTCGATCCTGAAGGCGCTGACTGAAGTTAAGTCGACGTTGCCCCTATTGCGCCAGCCCGACCTTCAACAACGCGCCATCGTCGGCATCGGTCAGTACATACAGGTAGCCATCGGGCCCCACCCGTACATCGCGGATACGCTGCCCCAGTTCACCGAGCAAACGTTCTTCGTGAACCACCTTGTCACCGTCCAGCTCCAGACGGATCAGCTCCTGACTGGCCAGCGCGCCAATGAACAGGTTGTGGTCCCAGGCCTTGAAGCGCGGGTTGTCATAGAAGGCCATGCCACTGATGGCCGGTGACTTTTCCCAGACATGGTGCGGGTCGACCATACCGTCGACGTGCTCACCCCGGGCTTCGGGAATCGGCAGCAGCGAGTAGTTGATGCCATGGGTGGCGATCGGCCAACCGTAGTTCTTGCCCGGTTTGGGAATATTGATTTCATCGCCGCCACGGGGGCCGTGTTCGTCGGTCCACAGTTCCCCCGTCCACGGGTTGAGCGCTGCCCCCTGCTGGTTGCGGTGGCCAAACGACCAGATTTCCGGGCGCACATTGTTCTGCCCGACAAAAGGGTTGTCCTTCGGCACCGTGCCGTCCGGCAGGAGTCGCACCACCTTGCCTTGCAGCTTGTCCAGGTCTTGCGACGTCTCGCGCTGATTATTCTCGCCCAGGGCGATGAACAGGTAACCGTCGCGGTCGAACACCAGGCGCGAGCCAAAGTGATTGCCGGTGGACAGCTTCGGCTGCTGGCGGAAGATCACGTTGAAGTCTTCCAGCTTGGCCATGTCGCTGGACAAGCGCCCGCGCCCCACGGCGGTACCGGCCTTGCCGTCCTCGCCACCACCTTCGGCATAGCTCAGGTACACCATGCGGTCCTGCTTGAAGGTCGGCGAAAGCACCACATCAAGCAGCCCGCCCTGGCCTTTGGCCCACACCTCAGGAACCCCGCCCAGCGGTGCCCCGACCTTGCCTTCGGCGCTGATGAGCCGCAGGTTGCCGGGGCGCTCGGTGACCAGGATGCCCCGGCCTTCGGGCAGGAACGCCAAGCCCCAGGGGTGGTCCAGACCCTCCGCCAGGGTACTGACCTTGAGGCTGCCCTCCTCGCTTTTGAAAGCCTGCTCGGGCGCGGCATGGGCCAGCAACGGCAGCAGCGCTGCGGCCAACAGGGTGGGAATCCAGGTACGTGGGGTCATCAGCTTTTCCTTCCAGGGAGAGCGTGGCCATCAAGGCATGCGGGTTGAATCGCGGGGTGGCCGGGTGGGGTCCAGCTTCGGTGTCGACTGCTCCCGGTTCAGGGGCTGGCCGTTGCCGATGCCGCGATTTTCGACAGTCGGTTGGCGCGGGACGGGTTGGGTCGAAGGACCACGCACCGGCGGCGTAGGCTGCACGCTGCCCTGGCGGCTGTTGGGATTGGCACGCATGACCGGGCTGTTGTACGGGTTGTTCGGCGAGGCGGCCAGTTGCAATGGCTCGTCCGCTGGCGCGGCCTGCAGCGGCAGACTTGCCAGCAAACCTAGTGTCAGGCCGGCCAGGCTCAACAGGGAACTGTTCACGGGTATTCCTCCTGCGCGAATCGACGCGCCCAAGCATTGGATAGCCTAAGGCGCGTCAGGTTCGACAGGAAACCGCGAATTGCCCTACAGGTAATTCATGATGTTTCCACTCAGCGATCGACCTTATGCCGCGCGGCATACACGCAGAGCATTTCCATGGCCAGCGTCGATCCGGCCAGCGCCGTAATATCAGCATGATCGTAGGCAGGCGCCACTTCAACCAGGTCCATGCCCACCAGGTTGATGCCGCGCAGGCCACCGATGATCTCCAGCGCCTGCACCGTGGTCAGCCCGCCGCACACCGGGGTACCGGTTCCGGGCGCATAGGCCGGGTCAAGGCAGTCGATGTCGAATGTCAGGTACACCGGGTGATCCCCCACGCGCTGACGGATGGCTTCGATAATGGCCTGGCAGCCACGCTGGTGCACCTGGCGCGCATCCAGCACGGCAAAGCCCTGGGTATCGTCATTGGTGGTGCGCAGGCCGATCTGCACAGAACGTGACGGATCTACCAGGCCTTCGCGCGCGGCATGCCAGAACATGGTGCCGTGGTCGACCCGCCCTGCTCCTTCCTCGCACGGCCAGGTGTCACTGTGGGCATCGAAGTGGATCAGCGACAGCGGGCCATGTTTAGCGGCATGCGCCTTGAGCAGCGGGTAACTGATGAAATGGTCGCCGCCCAGGGTGAGCATGGCGCAACCGGCCTGCAGAATCTGTTCGGCATGGGCCTGGATGCTGTCCGGGATGGTATGGGGGCTGCCGTAGTCAAAGTTGCAGTCGCCATAGTCGATCACCGCCAGGTGGTCGAACGGATCGAACTCCCACGGCCAGTGCCGGGCCCAGGCCTGCTGCACCGAGGCGGCGCGAATGGCGCGTGGACCAAAGCGCGCCCCGGGGCGGTTGCTGGTAGCGGTATCGAACGGCACACCGCTGACCACCACATCGACTCCGCGCAGGTCACGGGTGTAGCGGCGGCGGGAAAAACTGGTGATGCCGGCAAAGGTGTTCTCGGCAACGGTGCCATACAGGCTGTCGCGGGTCATGGCCTGGTCGTTATCGGGGGCGAGGTCCATCATCGGGCTCCTTGTTCAGGTTGTTATTGGCGGCTACGGAACGTGGTCCACAGGCGGGTGCGCTGGCGCATGTCGGCCAGGGCCATGCTGCGGTCGGCAAACAGCCGGGCGCGGACCTGGTCTGAGGGGTAGATATCGGGGTCACTACGTACCGCCTCGTCTACCAGCGCAGTGGCGGCCTTGTTGGCGTTGGCGAAGAACAACGTGTTGGTCAGCGGGGCAACCGACTCGGGGCGGAGCATGAAGGCTATGAACGCCCGCGCCGCTTGCGGGTGCGGCGCGTCCTTGGGGATCACCAGGTTGTCCTGCCAGATCAGGGTGCCTTCGCGGGGAATCCGGTACACCACCTGATACGCCTTGCCGGCCTGACGGGCCTGCTCGGCGGCCATGGCGGCATCGCCGTTGTAGGTCAGCGCCAGGCACACGCTGCCGTTGGCCAGGTCGCTGATCTGGCGGCCGTTGGCGACATAGCTGACCGACGGCTGCAACTGTTTGAGCAAGGCCTGGGCAGCGGCCAGGTCGTCCTTGTTGCGGCTGTAGGGATCCTTGCCCAGGTAGTTCAGGGCCACGCCGATCACTTCCTGGGGCGAGTCGGACATGGCGATGCCGCAGTCCTTGAGCTTGCTGGCGTACTCGGGTTTGAACAGCAGGTCGAGGCTGTCGAGCGGCGCATCGCCGATACGCTGGCGCACGGCTTGAAGGTTGATTCCCAGGCCGAGTGTGCCCCAGGTATACGGCACCGCGTACTGGTTACCCGGGTCGACCTCGGCCAGCTTGGCCAACAGATCTGCGTCGAGGTTGCTGTAACCCGGCATCGTTTGCGCCTGCACCGGTTGCAGGGCACCGGCCGTCAGGGCTCGCGCCAGCAGGCTGCTGGAAGGCACCACCACGTCGTAGCCGCTACCGCCGGTGAGCAGCTTGGTTTCCAGCACCTCAGTGGTGTCGAAAGTGTCGTAGCGTACGGTGTAGCCGGTTTCCTTCTCGAAGCGCTGCAGGGTTTCCGGGGCTACGTAGTCGGCCCAGCTGTAGAGGTTGAGCACCTTCTCTTCGGCGTGCACCGGCAACGCCAGCAGCAACGGGAGCAACAACAGGGATGTACGCATGACGGGCACCTTATTCAGTGGATGCCCGGAGCATGCCTGCTGGGTTACATTGCAAAAATGACAAGTTAGTTATCCTGACATGCACCAGGAGCAATGTTTGATGCTAGGGCAATTGCACGACCTCGACCTGCACCTGCTGAGGCTGTTCGTCACCGTTGTCGAGGCCGGCGGGTTCAGTGCCGCCCAGGGTGTGCTGGGCCTGAGCCAACCGAGCATCAGCCAGCAAATGGCACGCCTGGAAACACGCCTGGGCTATCGCCTGTGCAGCCGCGGCAAAAGCGGCTTTAACCTGACCGCCAAGGGTGAGGTACTGCTCAAGGCCACGCGGGAGTTATTGGTGCAGATCGACGCCTTCCGCCATCAGGCCAACGGCGTCGCGGGACGCTTGCTGGGCGAGGTACGCGTGGGCATTTCGGAAGCCCAGGACAGCAGTGTGACCCTGCGCCTGGCCCAGGCTATCGAGCGTTTTCGCCAACGTGATGAATCTGTGCGCCTGGAACTGGTCAGCGCGATGCCGGCCGACCTTGAGCGATTGCTGTTGCAGCAACGCCTGGATTTGGCCATCGGCTATTTCTCCGGCAAGCAAACGGCATTCGATTACACGCCGTTGTTTGAAGAAACCCAGCGCCTGTACTGCGCCAGTCACCACCCCTTCGCCAGCGCTACCCTGGTGAGCCGGCAGATGCTGCTGGAGGCCGATCAGGTCGAGCATCCCTACCGTTTTCTGGAGAATCCGGAGCCGCTCAGCGGCGGTCGTGCGTCGGCGGTTTCCGAACAGGTGGAAGGCGCCTTGGCGTTCATTCTGTCCGGCCGCCATATCGGTTACCTGCCCTGCCACTTTGCCGCGCCTTGGGTCGAGCGCGGGCTGTTGCACGCCCTGGACCCGGCGTTGAACTTTCAGGTGCCGTTCGTGCTGGCACGGCACCGCGCCCAGGTGCCCAGCGACGCCCAGCAGGCGTTCAACGCCGACCTGCTAAGCGCCTTCGCCTGACTCAGTAGGCCATCGACCAGGTCAGGGTGTAGGTACGCCCGCGGCCCTGATAGTCATACAGGTAGGCCGGGCCGTAGGTCGGCGAGTAGAACAGCGTCGCGCGCTGGCCCCAGACGGTGCTGTACTGCTTGTCCAGGAGGTTCTGGATACCGGCACTGAAAGTGCCGAAGCCGGTGTCCTGGCTGCCGAGCAGATCGAAGGTGGTGTAGCCGCTGATCTTGTGGTCGGCATCGTCTTTCAGGGTGAAGGCATGGTTGGCCTGCAAGCGCGCACTGCGGCCCTCGTCCTTCCAGCCGACAAACGCGGTCGATTTCGACAGCGAGGCGTAACGCGCATCGCGCTTGATCCAGTCGCCGTCCTTGTCCTCTTCTTCCGAGCGCACCAGGTGCAGGGTGCTGCCAGCTTCCCAGCCGCTTTCGAAGTGACGGGTCAATGCGCCTTCAAAGCCGAAATCGCGGCTCTTCTGGTCTTCGACATTGATGGTCAGGGTGGCCATGTCGGTGGTGATGATCTTGTCCGACCAGATGTAGTACACCGCCGCCTGCGCATCCCAGTCCAGGTCGGCGTAACGCCAGCCCAGTTCCACCTGGCGGCTCTTGATACCCGCCAGCGGATTGTCGTCGACGCTCAGGCCTGGCTTGCCGTAAAACTTGGCCGGGTCCGGCAGATCGAAACCTTCGCCGTAGTTGGTCCAGACCTGGTGACCGTTCTTGAAGTCGTAGATGGCGCCGAGGTTGAACAGGTTGACCTGATAGTCGTTGCTGCCACCGGGCACGCCTTTGAAGTTGCCGACGTCGACATCCATCTGCTGGCGGCGCGCGCCACCGGAAAAGGTCAGGTTGTCCGTTGCGTGCCAGTCCAGCTGGGCGTAGTACGACAGGCCATCGACGCGGTAGCTGGGGTAACGCGGGGCCTTGCTCGCCTCTTCCAGGTCCAGGCCACCGCTTTCGGAGGACGTCAGCGCATCAAAGGTGGTCTGGTCGGCGTTGAAGCGCTCACGGTCAAGGTCCACGCCATAGGTCAGCTTGAGTGTGTCCCACTGCTTGGCGAACAGCGCCTTGAGGCTGGTGACTTCGAAGTTCTGTTGCGAACCGGCAAAGTACACGCCTTTGGCGCCGACCGGCTTGGCGGTGTTGTAGTAAGGAAACGGGTAGAAGTTGTCGTCTTCCTTGCGGTACGACGCCTGCAGATAGAAGTCCTGGCCGAGCACATCGCTGTGGTGGTAGTTGGCGTTGAGCAGCAGGCGCTTGGTCCGCGGCTCGAGGTCGGAGGAGTAACCGCCGCGCAGTTCGGCGTCTTCCAGGTCCGAAGGCTTGTTGTAGTTCAGGTTGGGAAAGTAGATCCCGGTGCTGCCGTGGTTGCCCGAATCATAGTACTGAGCGAGCAGGTCGAGGCTTTGTTCGTCGTTGAAGGTCAGGCCCAGGCTGCCCAGCACGTCGATCGTGCGGTTGTATTGCAGGTCGGTCTGGGTGTTGTCGATGAAGATCTGGTCGCCTGCGCCATCGTAGAAGGCTTCGTTCTGCTCGCCGGAAACGCCCAGGCGCGCGGTGACCCGTTCGTTGCCGCCACTGACCGACTGCGCGATGCGCGTCGACAGGTCGTCACTGTTGTTGAAGCCGCTGCTGGCACCGAGCTGGGTCTCGAAACGGGCCGGGCCGGCCTCACCCTTCTTGGTGACAATGTTGATGATGCCGCCGGTAGCGCCGCCGCCATAAATGGCGCTGGCGCCCGAAAGCACTTCGACGCGCTGGACGTTGAACGGCGAGATGCTGTCGAACTGTCGCGACAGGCCGCGGGAGCTGTTCTGGCTGACGCCATCGATCATCACCAGCACGTTGCGCCCACGCATGTTCTGGCCGTAGTTGGTACGCCCTTCCGGCGCCAGGTCCAGACCGGGCACCAGCTTGCCGATAGCTTCCTTGAGGCTGACACCGCTGTTGATCTGTTCCTGCAATTGCTGCTGGTCGACCACCCAGACGGTGCCAGGGATTTCACTGATCGAGGTGCTGGTGCGCGATGCCACGCTGACTTCAATCGGCTTGAGGCTGACACTGGCCGGGGCGGCCGTCGCCTTGCGCAGGATCACCGTGCGCGCATCGCTGAACTGCCAGCTCATGCCGCTGCCGGCCAGCAGGTTCTGCAAGGCCTCGGCAATGCTGTAGCGGCCATCGAGCGCCGGGCTCTGCCGGCCAGCGACGTCGGCGGTGGTGTACAGCAGGTGCAGGCCGGCCTGGTCGGCAAACGCGGTCAGGGCCTGGTCGAGGTCCTGTGCAGGCAGCGCAAGGGTCACTTCGCGCGCTTGCTGGGCGCTGACTTGCGCCGGGCTCGCGGTGTCTGCCGCCCATGCCCCTACAGGGCCGAGCAGCGCAGCGACGGCGGTCGAGGCCAGCAGTGCGTGTTTGAAACAACCGGTGGAGCGGGCGATGGGCTTGAGCGTAGCCTTCACAATGTTCTTCCAGGCAAAGGTGTAAATGAGAATGGATTGCTGATCAGTCTCACTACGACGATTGGGCGAAGAAGAACTTGCAGTACCAAAATGAAAATAATTTCTTTTCTGTTACGCCGCGGGTGCTGGCAACGCCGCTCAGTACACCACCGCCAGCCACGGCAGGTAGGTCACCTTCAGTGCATAACGCTGTTCCAGCGTGCGCAACAACCCGTGAGGGTCATCCAGGTCGAATACGCCGCTGACCTGCATGGCGGCCAGTTGCGGGTCGGACAAGACAATGCGGCCGTGCTGATAACGCTCAAGCTCCGCCAGCACTTCACGCAACGGCTTGCCGTTGAAGATCAGTTTGCCACGTTGCCAGGCCGTCAACGCCCGCGCATCCGCAGTCACCGGCAATACACGCTCACCAACCCGTGCTTCGCCCTGAGCCACCACTACACGGTTGCTGCTGCCGTCGCGACGGACACTGAACACCGCCCCGCTGCCCTGCAGGGTTTCATTGCCGGCCTCGACCACAAACGGCCGCGAATCGCTGGCCGGCTCGAACAGGGCTTCGCCCGCCTTGAGCATGACGCGGCGCTGGTCATTGCTGAAGTCCACGGACAGCGCGCTGCCACTGTTGAGCAAAACCTGCGAGCCATCGGCGAGGGTAATGCGCTGCTGTTGGCCAACACTGGTGTGGTAGTCAGCGAGCAAAGCCGGGGCTTGCTGCCAACCGCCATAGCCCACCAGCGCCAGCACCAGCGAAGCCGCCATGGCGGTGCCCCAGCGGCGTCGGCGTGGCGCGGCAGTCTTCAATTCGGCAGCCGCCTGGGTATGCCCGAGGTCGCCCCACAAGGCTTGTGCCTCCCGCGCCGCTTCGGCATGCGCCGGGCTCAGCTGGCACCAGCGCTGATAACGGGCGCGGTCGGCCTCGCTGGCGTTGCCAGAATGCAACAGCACTTGCCAGTCGAGGGCATCATCGGACAGATCGCTGATAGGCTGCGCTGCAGGCATGGCGTGGGCATCAATCATGGTTGTGTTTGAGCCAGTCACGGCAGTGGCGCAGTGCCTGGCCGATGTATTTTGCCACCATGCTCTCGGAAACACCCAATTGTTGTGCAATTTGCGCCTGGGTCAGGCCTTCAACCCGGTTGAGCAGCAGCGCCTGACGGGCATTGGGCGGCAGTTGCAGCAACGCTTCGTCCAGTTGCGCCAGGCGTTCACGCGCCAGCAAGGCCGCTTCCGGCGCCGGCGCCGGACACGGCAACTCACGCGCCGCTTCATTATCGTCGAGGTTGCCGGCCATGCGCTGTTCACGGCGCAGGGTATCGATGGCCAGATTGCCCGCCACACGGAAGATGAAACTGCGCGCATGCAGTACCGGCGGGTCCTGCTGATCGATCTTGACCAGCTTGAGGTAGGTTTCCTGCGCCACATCGGCCGCGCGTTGACGGTCGCTCATGCGCCGGGTCAGAAACTGCAGCAGGTCATCGTAATGTTCCTGAAAGCTGGCAAGCAGCCCGGACATGGGAGGCGTCAACATGAAGGAATTCGATGGGCCTTGAGAAAGGGAAACAGGCGTTAATGAGAAACAGTATCGTTCAAAACGCCAGCAGCTTTCAACGTCGCAGTGCATTTGCCACACTGAGGGCCCATTGCCTGCAAGGAACTGCGCTGATGATTCGTGCTTACCGCCACGTGTTACGTACAAGCCTGGTGCTGGCGATGCTGCTGGGCTTGAGTGCCTGCGCGCTGTTTCAGAGCCGCGATCCGCTGAGCATCAGCGTGATCGGCATCGAACCCATGCCTGGCCAGGGCCTGGAAATGCGCATGAAGGTGAAACTGCGGGTGCAAAACCCCAACGAGACGCCGATCGACTACAACGGCATCGCCGTTAACCTGGAGGTCAACGGCCAGCCACTGGCCGCCGGCGTCAGCAACCAGAGCGGCAGCATTGGCCGTTTTTCCGAAGGTGTAGTGGAAGTGCCGATGAGCATCACCGCGTTCTCGATGATGCGCCAGGCGGTGGGCCTGGGTCAGGTGCAGAACCTCGACGGCATGCCCTATGTGCTGCGCGGCAAACTGGCCGGCGGGGTATTTGGCACGGTGCGCTTCAGCGACAATGGCCAGTTGAGCCTGCCGAAACCGGCCAAAATCACCTGGTAAACCCTGCGCGGTTTACTTGGCCGCAGCCATCAGTTTGTTGACTTCACTGCGCACCATGTTGGCGAACTCGGGCGGCGACATGCCGTCCAGTTCCGCGCGTACCCACTCGGCCCACTTGCCTTTGCGCCGGGGCTTTTCGGCAATCAGCCGCGCGGCTTCACCCTTGGCTTTGCCCAGGTTGGTCTGCCAGAGCTCGAACAGTCGCGCTTTCTCGTCCTCGATCTGCGCCCGTTCGGCGAAGCTCTTGTTGGCCAGATTGAAACTCATGGGGGTGTCCTGCCACTTGAAAATAGGCGCTATCTTACACTGTAGCCGCGAAGGGCCGACAATCCGCTGCAACTTTCCGCGCCCACCGGTATCCACTATTGACTGCCCAACCAATGACGAGGAAGTGCCCATGGCCAGGAAATCCAGCGTGCAAACCGAAGTCGAGCAAATCAAGGATCAAGCGTTCAGCGAACTGCAGGTACTGATCGAAGAGTCGGAAAAACTGCTTCGCGACAGCGCGGCGCTGGTAGGCGACGAGGCCGAAACCCTGCGCGACCAGGTCCGGCTCAAGCTCAAGCGCGCCGGTGAGGCAGTCAGCCAGGCACGTAGCAAGGCGCAACCGGTCGTCGACGCCACCCAGGACTATATTGGCGGCCACCCTTGGCAAACCGTGGCGATCTCCGCCGGGTTCGGTCTGGTCGTCGGGCTGTTGCTGGCGCGTCGTCCCTGAGTAAGGCTTTGAGCCTGCGCTGTATTCAGCGCAGGTTCAAAGCCTGTACCACGCCGCAGGCAATCGCCATACCCACCAGCGCCGGCAGGTGCTCGGCCTCCATGCGCTTCATCACCCTGCCCCGGTACAGGTCGACGGTCTTGACGCTGACCTCGAGCTGTTCGGCGATTTCGCGGTTGCTGTAGCCCTGTACCAACGGCACGAACACATCACGTTCGCGCGGCGTCAGACTGTCAATCCGCGCTTGCACAGCGGCACGCGGGCCGCTGCCTGCCAAGGCCTGACGCGAACCGTCGAGGGCAGCCTGCACGGCATCCAGCAGCAGTTGCTCGTTATAGGGCTTTTCGATGAAATCGCAGGCGCCGGCCTTGAATGCCCGCACTACAATCGGCACATCGGCATGCCCGCTGAGGAAGATCACCGGCAGCTCGATGCCGCGTGCGCGCATGGCCTCCTGCACGCTCAACCCGCCCATGCCGGGCATGCGCACATCCAGCAACACGCAGGCCGGCCGCTGCTCGTCGCACGCCTCGAGAAATGCCTGGCCACTGGTGAACGGTATGGCCTGTACGCCGACCGACTCGAGCAGCCACACGGTCGAATCGAGCATGCCCTGGTCGTCATCGACCACATAGACTTTCGGTTGCTGCATTACACGTCCTCTATCCCGGCACCGGCCACTGGCGTCAAGCGGCAGCATAGGGTCAATCCCCCCGCCGCCCCCGGTTGCGCCTGCAAGGTGCCGCCAAAGCCTTCAATGATACTGCGGCTCATGCTCAACCCCAGCCCCAGGCCTTCCGGCTTGCTGGTGGTGAACGGCGTGAAGATGCCATCGAGCCGATCCGCTGCAACCCCCGGGCCCTGATCGCTGACCTGAATCAGCAACAGCCCGGCGTCCAGTTCGGCGCTGAGCACGATACGCGAAGGTTGCCCCTTGTGCTGCTCGCGATTGGCGTCAATGGCATTGCGCAGCAGGTTGAGCAGCACCTGTTCAAGCAACACCCGGTCGGCATACACCGCCGGTAGCGACGGGTTGACGTGCTGCTCGATGCGCACCTGATCCTGTGCCGCTTCCCAGTCACACAGGCGTACCGCTTCGCTGGCCACATCGGCGATGGACAACGCCTGCAGGCGGCGCGGTTCCTTGCGCAGGAACGCCCGCAAGCGCTTGATCACTTCCGCGGCGTGCGTGGCCTGCTCATTGATACGCTGCAGCCCTTGCGACACCCGCCCCGCCGCCTGCGGATCACGGTCCAGGGCCTGCAGGTAACGCTGACTGGCACTGGCATAGTTGACCACTGCCGCCAGCGGCTGGTTGATTTCATGGGCGATGCCCGAGGCCAGTTCACCCAGGGTCACCAGGCGCGCACTGTGCGCCAGTTCGTCCTGATGCCGGCGTTGCTGGGCTTCACGCAGTTCACGCTCGGTCATGTCACGGGCCACCAGTGAATAGTAACGCTCACCACCGGCAGCCCGGTGCGCCAGCAGCACCAGCGACACCGGAAACGCCACACCGCCCTGCCAGGGAGTCAAGCGTGTCTCCACATGCCAGACGCCCGTTTGCTCGGCACACTGCCAGCCGTGTTCCTGCAATTGCTGCTGCAACGCCGGATCGAGCAGGGCCTGCAGCGGCGGCAACGCCTGCACCTGTTGCAAGCCCAACGCGCGGCGCGCCGAGCGGTTGAGGTAACTCAACTGCCCTTCACGGTCAGTGAACAGCACCAGGTCGGTATTGGCCTCTACCACTTCCGCCAGGCGCCGGCGGTTCTCCTGGGCCTCGATGCGGGCGGTGATTTCTCTCGAAACGCTGACAATTTCCACCACGGCCCCGGTGTAGGTCTCACGGATTGCCCGGCTGGCAATCTCGAACCAAAGGTCGCGACCATCGCGGTGACGGACCCGACAGGTCATGGTCTGGTAGCCGTCCTGTTCCAGCGCCTGCGCGGCCTGCAGCAGTGATTGCTGGCGGTCCTGGGGATGAAACAGCGACTGTACGGCCACCCCGCGCAGCTCTTCGGGCCAATAACCCAGCAAGCGGTAGGACGCCGGCGAGGCATCGAGAAAGCAGCCATCCGGACTGTGCCGGGAGATCAGGTCAGTGGTGTTCTCGGTAATCAGGCGATACAGCCGTCGCGCCTGACTGGCGTCACGTTCAGCCGAACGCTCGGCGGTGGCATCGCGGCAGCGTACCAGGACCTGGCCGTTGTCGCCGTCGGGAATGAAGGTCCAGAGCAGGATCTGACCTGCCACTGCAGCCTCGACATCGCTGATTGCCCGCCCCTGGCGCAGGCACGCGCTCACCAGTGCAACGTAGTTACTCGGCAACCAGTAGTCGACCGCACGCTGCGGCCAGGGGCCGAGCATGGCCTGCAGCGCCGGGTTCACGGCCAGCACTGCGGCAGATGCATCCAGAAGCAGGCTGGGCTGGGGGTCGCTGGCGAGCAGAGTGGTCATGGGTGCGTTCACAGAATGCCATCGGGGCACATATAGTACTTCTACCATATTGCTATAGTCTATCTTCCAAGTAACATGGCGATTAGCGTAAATAAACACAAATGCGAAGGCTTGCCCTTCACGACACCTGATCAGAGCTAACAATCAGCCACCGGGGGTTGCAGTACGCCATTTTGGCCGCCCCCTGCACAGGAACATTTCATGTCGATTTTCTCCCAGGGCCTGGCGCCCGCCCCTGTGAATCACCAGGCCCTGAGCCCGCTGAGCTTCATCGAACGTACCGCAGCCGTCTACGGCCAGTACCCGGCGGTGATTCACGGTGCCATCCGGCGCAACTGGCAACAGACTTATGAACGCTCCCGCCGCCTGGCCAGTGCCCTGGCCGGGCGCGGCATCGGCCAGGGCGATACCGTCGCGGTGATGTTGCCGAACATTCCGGCGATGCTCGAAGCGCACTTCGGTGTGCCGATGATCGGTGCGGTGCTCAATGCCCTGAACGTTCGCCTCGACGCCGAGGCCATTGCCTTCATGCTCGAGCACGGTGAGGCCAAAGTGCTGATCACCGACCGCGAGTTCCACAAGGTCATCGCCGGGGCGCTGGCGCTGATGGAGTTCCCGCCGCTGGTAGTCGATGTCGACGATCCCGAATACGGCGAAGGCCAGGCGGTCAGCGACCTCGACTACGAGGCCTTTCTCGCCGAAGGCGATCCGGAGTTTGCCTGGCAATGGCCTGAAGACGAGTGGCAGGCAATCTCGCTGAACTACACCTCCGGCACCACCGGCAACCCCAAGGGCGTGGTCTATCACCACCGCGGCGCCTACCTGAACGCACTGGGCAACCAGATGACCTGGGCCATGGGCAACCACCCGGTGTACCTGTGGACCCTGCCGATGTTCCATTGCAACGGCTGGTGCTACCCCTGGACCGTCACCGCACTGGCCGGCACCCATGTGTTCCTGCGCCGGGTCGACCCGCAAAAAATCCTTACCCTGATCCGTGAGCATCAGGTCAGCCACCTGTGCGGTGCACCGATCGTCCTCAATGCCCTGATCAACATGCCCGAGTCGGCCAAGGCCGCCATCGATCACCCGGTCAACGCCATGGTGGCCGGCGCAGCGCCCCCGGCCAAGGTGATTGGTGCCGTGGAAGAAATGGGCATCAAGGTCACCCACGTTTACGGCCTGACCGAAGTCTACGGCCCGGTGACCGTCTGTGCCTGGCACGCCGAGTGGGACGAGCAACCGCTGGCAGAGCGCGCGCGGATCAAATCGCGCCAGGGCGTGCGCTACCCGACTCTTGAGGGGCTGATGGTCGCCGACCCGCAAACCCTGGAACCGGTGCAACGCGACGGCAACACCCTGGGTGAAATCTTCATGCGCGGCAACACAGTGATGAAGGGCTACCTGAAAAACCCTGAAGCCACCGCCGAAGCCTTCCGTGGCGGCTGGTTCCATACCGGCGACCTGGCGGTATGGCATGCCGATGGCTATGTGGAAATCAAAGACCGCCTGAAGGACATCATCATCTCCGGCGGCGAAAACATCTCCACCATCGAAGTCGAAGACACCCTCTACAAGCACCCTGCCGTGCTCGAAGCGGCGGTGGTCGCCCGTCCGGACGAAAAATGGGGCGAAACCCCCTGCGCCTACATCACCCTCAAGGCCGGCTTTGAACAGACCCGCGACAGTGAAATCATCAGCTTCTGCCGCGAGCACCTGGCCGGTTTCAAGTTGCCGAAGACCGTAGTTTTCAGCGAGTTGCCAAAAACCTCTACCGGCAAGATCCAGAAGTACCTGTTGCGTGACTGGGCCAAGGCGCTCTGACCCCTTTAGACAGCGAGAACTCCATGCCTGAATTCAATGCTCCGCTGCGCGACATGCGCTTTGTCCTTCATGAAGTGTTCCAGGGCCCGGCGCTCTGGGCGCGGCTTCCGGCCCTGGCCGAACGGGTGGACGCCGACACCGCCGATGCCATTCTGGAAGAAGCGGCGAAAATCACCGGTCAGTTGATCGCCCCGCTCAACCGCAGTGGCGATGAACAAGGCGTGGTGTTCGATGCCGGTGAAGTGCGCACCCCCGACGGCTTTGCCGAAGCCTGGCAGACGTACCGTGAAGGCGGCTGGGTCGGCCTTGCCGGCAACCCCGAGCACGGCGGCCTGGGCATGCCGAAAATGCTCGCGGTGCAGTTCGAAGAAATGCTCTATGCCGCCAACTGCAGTTTCAGCCTGTACTCGGCCCTGAGCGCCGGTTGCTGCCTGGCCCTCGACGCCCATGCCAGCGACGACCTCAAAGCCACCTACCTGCCGCCGCTGTACAGCGGCCAGTGGGCCGGCACCATGTGCCTGACCGAACCGCATGCCGGCACCGACCTCGGGATCATCCAGACCAAGGCCGAGCCCCATGCCGATGGCAGTTACCGCATCAGTGGCACAAAGATTTTCATCACCGGTGGCGAGCAGGACCTGACCGACAACATCATCCACCTGGTGCTGGCCAAGCTGCCCGATGCCCCCGCCGGGCCCAAGGGCATCTCGCTGTTCCTGGTGCCCAAGTTCCTGGTCAACGCCGATGGCAGCCTGGGCGCGCGCAACCCGGCGCACTGCGGTTCGCTGGAACACAAAATGGGCATCAAGGCCTCGGCCACCTGCGTGATGAACTTCGACGAGGCCAGCGGTTACCTGATCGGCGAACCGAATCGCGGCCTGGCGGCAATGTTCACCATGATGAACTACGAGCGCCTGTCCATCGGCATCCAGGGAATCGGCTGCGCCGAAGCCTCGTATCAGAACGCTGCGCGCTACGCCCGGGACCGCCTGCAAAGCCGCGCGGCCACTGGCGCGCAAGCCCGTGAGAAGATTGCCGACCCGATCATTGTTCACCCCGATGTACGTCGCATGTTGCTGACCATGCGCGCCCTGACCGAAGGTGGTCGGGCGTTTGCGACCTATGTAGGCCAGCAACTGGACATCGCCAAATACGCCGAGGATCGCGAGGAACAAGCCTCCGCGCAGCGCCAGGTTGCCCTGCTGACCCCGGTGGCGAAAGCGTTCTTTACCGACAATGGCCTGGAAAGCTGCGTGCTCGGCCAGCAAGTGTTCGGCGGTCACGGCTACATTCGCGAATGGGGTCAGGAACAACTGGTGCGCGATGTGCGCATTGCCCAGATCTATGAAGGCACCAACGGCATTCAGGCCCTGGACCTGCTCGGGCGCAAAGTGGTGGCTGACGGTGGCAAGGCCCTGGCCGAGTTCACCGGCGAAATCCGCAGCTTCTGTGCGCACGGTACGCCTTACGCGCAGGCCCTGCTCGACGCCACCGCCGAACTGGAAAACCTCAGCCAGTGGCTGTGCACCCAGGCTGCCGAAGACGCCAATACCATCGGTGCCGCCTCGGTGGAGTACCTACAGGTATTTGGCTATGTGGCTTACGCCTACATGTGGGCACGCATGGACCAGGTCGCCGAACAGCAATTGGCTCACGACCCGGTGTTCTATGGAGCCAAGCGTGCCAGCGCCGCGTTCTTCTTTGCCCGCTTGTTGCCACGTACCCTGTCGCTGCAGGCCAGCATCCGCGCCGGTAGCGGCTCGCTGTTCGGCCTTGACGCCGAGCAGTTCTGAAATACCGTCAGTCGGCGCCGAACGCGCAGTCATGCCCTGCTGAAAACGGGGTATGGCTGCGAATTCAGTGTTTTTACGGCACTTTTCACGGTAAAAAAACTTACAACTGATAGTCATTCGCCATTATCTCGGGTTCTCGCCGCCTACGCTCAAGGGTAGAATGGGCAAAACCGGGAGTCTCGATGAATCACACCAGCCACAGCGCCGAAGAATACGATGCCATCACCGATGCCGCCGCGCATTGGTGCCTGCGTTTGCAGGCTGAGGACTGCACCGCAGATGAGCGTCTGGCCTTCGAGCAATGGCTGGCAGCGGACCCTCTACACGCCCGGGAATACCAGGCCATGCTGGAGATTTGGCACACCGCCGATCACCTGCCCCGTAGCCCGGTCCCCGGCAATGTCATCAACCTGCCCCTCGCCCCGCGCCGCCGCAGTACCTGGCGCCACTATGCCTCGGCCGCCGCCGTTGCCCTGGTGGCCTTGCCCGTGGGTGGCTGGATCGGCTGGGAACAGGGCTGGCTGCCCAACAGCTACCAGCACGTAGAGAGCACCGACGCGATCAGCCGCGTGGTCCTCGGCGACGGCAGCCAGGTCGAATTGAACCTGGGCACCGAACTGCGTTTCACCAACTACAAGGACGAGCGCCGGGTCACCCTGATCAAGGGCGAGGCGTTTTTCAGCGTCTACCACGACAGCCAGCACCCGTTCATCGTCCACGCCGCCCAGGGCCAGACCCGGGTCACCGGCACCCAGTTCAACGTGTGGAAGTATGAAGACCAGGTCAAGGTCACCCTGGTGGAAGGCTCGGTACTGGTGAGCAGCAACAGCAGCACCAGCGTCGAGGGGGGATACCGCCTTGGCCCGGGGATGCAGGCCAGCTACCAGGCCGGCGATTTCGAGCCGCGCCTGAACCAGACCTACGCGCACGACAACAGCCTGGCGTGGCGCAACGGCAAGCTGATCCTCGACAACCTGAGCCTCGCCCAGGCCCTGCCGCAGATCAACCGTTACCTCGAACACCCCTTGGTGCTGGCCGACGAAAGCACCGGCAGCATTCGCATCAGCGGTATTTACGACACCCGCCAGATCAATCGTCTGGTCAGCAACCTGCCCAAAGTGCTACCGGTCTACCTGACCCGCAGCAAGGACGGCAGCATGCTCCTCAACCGTATCTCGCCGCCACCGGCACGGGGCTGAGCCTTTTGCTCAACCCCTCTTTCGCGCGTTCTAAAGCGTCATCGCCGCCAGCCAGCCAAAGGCCAGCAACGGCAAGTTGTAGTGGATGAACGTCGGCACCACAGTGTCCCAGATATGGTGGTGCTGACCATCCACGTTCAGTCCCGAGGTCGGGCCCAGGGTCGAATCCGAAGCGGGTGAGCCCGCATCCCCCAACGCGCCAGCGGTGCCAACGATGCACACGGTGGCCACCGGGTCGAAACCCAGCTGCACGCACAGCGGCACGAAAATCGCGGCAAGGATCGGCACGGTGGAAAACGACGAGCCAATGCCCATGGTCACCAGCAAGCCGACCAGCAGCATCAACAGTGCACCGACGCCCTTGCTGTGACCAATCCAGCTGGCCGAGACCTCGACGAGGTTCTTGACCTCGCCGGTGGCCTTCATCACTTCGGCAAAGCCCGATGCGGCAATCATGATGAAGCCAATCATGGCCATCATCTTCATGCCCTCGGTGAACAGGTCATCGGTTTCCTTCCAGCGCACGATGCCGGAGACCGAGAAAATCAGAAAGCCGGCCATGGCACCGATGATCATCGAGTCCAGCCACAGCTGAATGATAAATGCCGCGGCGACGGCAACACCCGCAACCATCAGCGTCAGCGGGTTGTAGCGCACAGCGACCTGCTCGACCTGCTCGATTTTTTCCAGGTCATAGACGCGCTTTTTCCGGTAGCTGAAAAACACCGCCACCAACAGGCCGAAGAGCATGCCGGCAGCCGGAATGGCCATGGCGTGGGTGACATTGACACCACTGACATCCACCCCGCTACGGCTGACGTTGGCCAGCAGAATCTCGTTGAGGAAAATGTTGCCGAACCCCACCGGCAAGAACATGTACGGCGTGATCAGGCCAAAGGTCATCACACAGGCCACCAGCCGGCGGTCAATGTTCAGCTTGGTCAGCACATAGAGCAGCGGCGGCACCAGCAGCGGAATGAAGGCGATGTGGATCGGCAGTATGTTCTGCGAAGAAATCGCCACCACCAGCAACAGGCCGATCAGCAGCCATTTGACCTTGCCGCCATCGGCATGCCCCTGCCGGTCGACCATGGCCAGGGCGCGGTCCGCCAGGGCGTGGGCCATGCCCGACTTGGCAATGGCCACGGCAAAGGCGCCGAGCAAAGCATACGACAACGCAACCGTCGCGCCACCGCCCAGGCCGCCGTTGAACGCCTTGAGCGTGCCCTCGATACCCAGGCCACCGACCAGCCCGCCGGCCAGTGCACCGACGATCAGGGCGATCACCACATGCACGCGGGACAGACTCAGTATCAGCATGATGCCGACCGCGGCAATTACTGCATTCATTCCTGTGACCTCTAAAAACCAGACAAAAAGCGACCGCATCGGCGACAGACTGCTCGTAAGCAGAGGCCGAACGACAGGTAATTTTTATGGGGGCGCACACTCTGAAGCAGACCCCCTTGCTTGTCAAAGCACGGGGCGAGGCATTCTGCAAAAAAGCCCTCTAAATCAACCGAAATAAATCCTTTGAAATAAGTTTTTTTAGTAAAGAACGTCGTGTTGCCGCCGATATGTTCGACAGCCTCAGACTTTCAGATCAAAGGACTTCGCCATGTCGTTCAGACAACTTTCCATTCAATGGAAGATCACCCTGCTGGCCGGGCTGTGCCTGGCCAGCATCGTCACCCTGCTGGTCGGCCTCTCGTTGTACCGCATGGAGCATAGCTCAGAGCTGGTCAAAGCCAGCAGCACGCAAATGCTCACCGAAGCGGCCCAGCAACGCATCGAGTCACAGGGCGAAGTCCAGGCGTTGAGCATTCGCCGCCAGTTCATGGATGCCTACCAATACGGCGCGGGCTTTTCCCGTCAGGTGCTGTTTTTGCGCGAACAGGCTGAAAAGCGCTTCATCGACGCCTTCGATCTGCGCGAAGACCTGACCCGCCAGGTGTATTCCGCGTTGCAGGCCAACCCCGACCTCCTCGGCCTGTCGCTGGTATTCGAGCCCAATGCGCTGGACAACAAGGACGAACTGTTCGCCAATCAGGAAAAGCTGGGCAGCAACGAAAAAGGCCGCTTCTCGTTGTACTGGTCACAACCGACCCCCGGTCAACTGACCTCCATGAGCCTGCCTGAGCGCGACCTGGCCGACACCAGCGTCGGCCCGAGCGGCGAGCCGGCCAACACCTGGTCGATGTGCCCACGCAGCACGCGCAAGGTGTGCGTGATCGAGCCGTACTTTTACGAGATCAACGGCCAGCAGGTGCTGATGACCAGCATCGCCTTCCCGCTGATGGTCGCCGACAAAGTCGTTGCCACGCTGTCGGTGGACATCAACCTGAACAGCCTGCAGGCCCTGAGCCAACAAGCCAGCCGCAACCTGTACCAGGGCCAGACGCAAGTCAGCATCCTCAGTCCTGCCGGCTTGCTCGCAGGCTACAGCGCGGACGCCAGCAAGCTGGCCAAGCGCTTTGACCAGGTCGACCCAGAAAAAGGCGCTGAACTGATCCGTCTGTTGTCCGAAAGCACAACGCTGCACAGCATCCATCACGAACAGCGCCTGAAAGTGCTGGCTTCGTTTACTCCGATCCCCGGGGGCAAATCCTGGGGTGTGTTGCTTGACGTACCGGAAAGCGCCCTCACCGGCCCGGCCGACGCCTTGAAGCAGGAACTCGACCAGCGCAGCACCAGTGGCACCCTGATCGAACTGGGCCTGGGTGGCCTGGCCGCCATCGTCGGCCTGCTGTTGATCTGGCTGATGGCCCGCACCGTGACCCGGCCGATCCTCAACGTGGCCGCAATGCTCAAGGATATTGCCAGCGGTGAAGGCGACCTCACCCGCCGCCTGCAATACGACAAGCACGATGAGCTCGGTGAACTGGCGGGTTGGTTCAACCGCTTCCTGGACAAACTGCAGCCGACCATTGCCGAAGTCAAACGCTCGGTGCAGGCGGCCCGTGATACCGCTGACCAGTCCTCTGCCATTGCCAGCCAGACCAGCGCCGGCATGGAGCAGCAGTACCGCCAGGTGGACCAGGTGGCAACAGCCTCCCACGAGATGAGCGCAACCGCCCAGGACGTGGCCCGCAGCGCCGCGCAAGCCGCCCAGGCCGCTCGCGACGCCGACCAGGCCACGCGTCAGGGCCTGGCGGTGATCGACCGCACCACCGCCAGCATCGATACACTGGCCGCCGACATGAATACCGCTATGACCCAGGTCGAAGGCCTGGCCGAGAACAGCGAGAAAATCGGTTCGGTACTTGAAGTGATCCGCTCCATCGCCGAACAGACCAACCTGCTGGCGCTCAACGCCGCGATTGAAGCCGCGCGCGCCGGTGAAGCGGGCCGTGGCTTTGCCGTGGTGGCCGATGAAGTACGCAACCTCGCCCGCCGCACCCAGGAGTCGGTGGAAGAAACCCGTCAGGTCATCGAGCATCTGCAGGCCGGTACCCGCGAGGTGGTGGGCGCCATGGACAGCAGCCATCGTCAGGCCCAGGGCAGCGTTGAGCAAGTCGGTCAGGCGGTGACCGCACTGCAGCAGATCGGCGATGCCGTCACCGTGATCAGCGACATGAACCTGCAGATCGCCAGCGCCGCCGAAGAGCAAAGTGCCGTGGCCGAAGAGATCAACAACAACGTCGCCACCATCCGCGACGTGACCGAGTCGCTCTCGGGCCAGGCCAATGAGTCTGCACGGGTCAGCCAGTCGCTCAACAGCCTGGCCAACCAGCAGCAGGGCTTGATGGATCAGTTCCGCGTCTGACCCTTGTGCCAGTGGAGCCGCCCCGGCTCCACTGGCCTCGCCTGACGGTCACTCCGTCAAAGTTCGTCCTTCACCGTATGGAACTTGCCGCCGCCCAGAATGCGATCCAGCAACACCAGCGCGCCATGGACATCGGGCCGCGCGCCCATGGGCAGCACATCCGTGTGAGGCAGCGTAGCGTCTTTGTAGCCGGACTCCATGACCAGAAGATGCATCTGGTTGGCATTGAGATAAACATGGTGGTGCTCGATGGCATAGGACTGGATCAACGCCAGTGCGCCGGTCACCAGCGGCGTTGCGCTTGAGGTACCCCCGTAGTTGTCGGTGTAATCGCGATCGTTGCCGTCCTTGTCCTGCAATGCCCCGTAGCCCAAAGTCGCGACACTGTCGCCCCAACTGTTGAGCATGCGGTAGCGATAGTTGTAGTTCGAATATTGATGAGGTTTGCCATCCCAGGAGTGGCAGGCCCCGATCAGGATGGCATCCGCATCGCCGTGGTCGAGAAAGTACGGCCACTCGGACAGATCAACACCAAAATTTGCGACTGCGCGCTTGTTGGTGTCTGTTTTGTAGCTGCCGTTACACGCGGCATTGACCACGACCGCACCACGTTCTGTCAGCTGGCGCGTTGCGTCCCACCAGAGTTGGTCGTGCAGTGAAGGAAGAAAAGTGGTCATCGCATTGATGTTGGCAGTTTGCCGGTTGATACCAACAATGTCACCGGGCCTCACATACCGCAAAAGATCCTTCGGGGTTTGCGCATTGTGGTGCTTGGTTGCCCTGTTGTTGTACACATACAGCTCACTGGCATGGCAGATGCCCGACATTCCCAGAGAGTTAGCACGGGCCACGAGCAGTCCAACCGACGCAGTGCCGTGGTCTGGGTCAGTGTTGGGGATATGGCTGATGATGTTGAGATCCGGGTTGCCTCGCAAATCTTCATGGTTGGGGTGCAGCCCACCATCGGAAAAGTGAACCCTGACTCCGCTGCCCACCACCTGCTTTTCCCAGACCTTGCGGATGTTCATGCCCTGGTGTCTGGAGCCCGGTTGATCCAGGTAGGTCTGCAGCGCTTCAAAGTCGGGCGTCGGCTGCGCTTCATCATACGCGTGGTTCCCGGCTGCCACGGCAACACCGGTGATAAGCGTCGCCACCACCGCTGCCGCCCCGGCAAGCACAAACGGAGTGTGCTCGGTCTGCGGCGCCGCAAAGTGCAGGGTTTCGAGATAGTCCAGTGGCGCCAGCACCCTGATCAGTTCGACAAACATCTCATTGCTCATGCCTTCGGGCTGCTCGATCACATAAAAGTGGCGAAGCACACTCAGCGCGCTGTCCTGCCGTTCCTGCTCGCTCAATAACGACTGCGGGGCAAGCACCTGTTTCAGGTTCGGCCATTGGCGCACCAGGATCGAGTAGGAGTCAGGTTCAAGGTCAGCCAGAAACTGTTCAACGCCACCGGGTATGAATTTCACCAGCAACGGGGGGAAACGCTCGCCGTTCTCCAGGACCGGAAGCTGCGCATGCATGTCGCCATAGGGGTCATCAATTACAGGTAAACCCGAAGACTCGTCGGTGTCGCCGAGATCAGCCACATCGCGCCTGCGCCGGCCTGCCGAGGCAGGCAGAGGCACTTTGTCGAGAACGCTTCTGCTTGATTCATCCGCTCCAACGACGATGATCAACGGTTTGAGCACCAACTCCCCACTGGCAAAGTGAGGAAGATTTCTCTTGAGGACCTCTTCGTCTGTCAACGTCACCTGAGGGGTGATGTGGTAAGTCCCTGGAACCTGCCCGCTCGCCAGGGTTGCCGGACAACCATGGTGTTCCAGAGCACCGCTCTGGCTTTGCGACAGCACGGTTATGCCATCCACAGGCACCGGCCCCTGCGCCTCGAGCCGCTCCAGCGAGTAGTAAATATGCTTTACCTTGCATAAGTCGTTACCGCTACAGCGGACGTGGAACTGCCCATCGAAGCGGAAGTTCCTGAAGTACGCAAAACTGATATCGAGACTCATCATTACCCTTCCTTGTGCTGGATTGCGTGCGCGCCTGGCGCACGCCCCATCCTTGCAGCGCCCATTCACCTGATGCAGCCCGAAGCACTTCCCGCTACCAGCCTCGGCCGAAACGGCCATACCGTCGTCTACACTTGCCCGAAACCCGGGATTGGCAACCTACGAGGCTAAGATGAAGACCCTTCCAAGGCTGCTGGTCGGCCTGCTGCTCACCGTTGGCCTCGTGGCAACAGGCACCGCCATGGCCGCCGACAAACAAACGCCCATCCACTTCGGTGACATCACCTGGGAAAGCGGCAGCCTGACCACGGAAATCCTGCGCCTGATCGTCGAGAAGGGGTATGGCTATGCCACTGACACCCTCCCCGGCAGCACGGTGAGCATGGAGGTGGCACTGGCGCGCAACGATATCCAGGTGATTGCCGAAGAGTGGGCCGGTCGCAGTCCCGCATGGGTCAAGGCGGAGCAAGCCGGCGAGGTGTTTGCGCTCGGCGACACGGTGAAAAATGCCGATGAAGGTTGGTATGTACCCAAGTTCGTGATCGAAGGCGATGCCAAGCGTGGCATCACGGCCGAGGCGCCGGACTTGCGCACAGTCGATGACCTCAAGCGCTATGCCCAGGTCTTCCGCGACCCCGAGGAGCCGAAAAAAGGCCGCTTTCTCAACAGCCCCAGCGGCTGGACCTCGGAAATCGTCAACAGTCAGAAGCTCAAGGCCTATGGCCTGGATGAGCTGTACGTGAATTTTCGCAGCGGTTCCGGCGCGGCGCTGGATGCCGAAGTCACCTCATCGATTCAGCGCGGCAAACCAGTGCTGTTCTACTACTGGTCGCCCACTCCGCTGATGGGACGTTTTCAGCTGGTACGCCTGGAAGAACCACCCTTCAACGAAGCCGCCTGGAAGACCCTGACCGACGCCAGCAATCCCAAGCCGCAGGGCAGCCGCTCGTTGCCGGCAAAACTGTCAATTGGCGTCTCGGCCGCGTTCAGGCAGCAATACCCCGAACTGGTCGAGATGTTTACCAAGGTCGATCTGCCGATCGAGACCCTCAACCAGACGCTGGCGCACATGAGTGAAAAGCGCCAACCGCCAAAAGATGCCGCGCAGCAGTTCCTCAAGGACCACCCCGACATCTGGAAAGCGTGGTTACCTGCAGCACAGGCCAGCAAGGTCGAAGCGGCCCTGTAGCTTTTCATCACGGTGAATCGACGCCATGATGACAACCCGTCCCCCCCTTGCTGCCGGAGCCCTGCTTGTCGCTCAAAGCCCTGCGTACCCTGGTCACCATCGCCCGGCATGGCACCTTTGCCCGTGCCGCCGATATCCTCAGCCTGACCCCCTCGGCGGTGAGCCTGCATATCCGCAGCCTGGAAGAAGAGCTTAACGTCAGCCTGTTTGACCGCAGCCGGCGCCAGGTCAGCCTGACCGAAGCGGGACATCTGGTCGTCGAGCGCGCCGAGGGCATTCTTGCTGCCTATGACGAAATGGCCGATGCCCTGGTGAGCGGCCCTGGCCTGCATGGGCGACTGAAGATCGGCGCCATCCAGACCGCCTTGGCCGGGCGCCTACCGGCGGCATTGGTACGGATCAAGGCCGAGCATCCGCACCTGCATATCAGTGTACTCTCGGGCATGTCCGCCGAGTTGGCCAGGCGCGTTGAAGACGGTGAACTGGATGCCGCCATCACTACCGAACCGGTAGCGCCCTACCCGGCCAACCTGGACTTTACTCCGCTCTACCAGAGCCGCTTCTGGGCCGTTGCCGGTCCTGCTTTTGCGGGTTTGAGCCTGAGGGAGCTGCTGGCCAGCCAACCGTTTTTGCGCTTTGACAAGCGTGCCTGGGCCGGACGCATGATCGAGCAGGAACTGCGCAAGCAACAGCTTCCTGTCAGCGAGCAGATGGAACTGGACAGCCAGCAAGCGCTCACGCACATGGCTTCGATGGGCCTGGGTGTAGCCATCGTCCCGCTGTCCGACGAAGACCTTGAGGCCCTGCCTGCCGTGACCTTGCTGCCCTTTGGCGAGCCGCAGCGCACCCGCGCCGTCGGCCTGCTCGAACATGTCAGCAGCCGCCGCCGGCACCTGACGGCAGTACTGAAAGCAGTACTGTGCAACCCTTGAGTTTTTCTCAACGGTTAATTGAGTATTAAACGTTTTTTTCTTTCAGTGCCAACCGCTAGCCTGATGTCGACACCTACCCAGGGGCGTCGACACTTACGGAAAATGCCTGATGCTGAATCTGATCCTTGCCACCATTGTGCCGATTGCCTTGTTGATCGCGCTGGGACGCTGGCTGCGCGCCTGCGACTTTCTCGGCGATAACTTCTGGCCGGCGGCCGAACGCCTGAGCTACTTTGTGCTGCTGCCCGCACTGTTCGTCCATAGCCTGGCGACCGCTGACCTCAGCGGCCTGCCGGTGTTCGACATGGTCACGGTGCTACTGATCTCGACCCTGATCGGCGCTGTCTTGCTGGTGCTGTGCAAGGGCATCATCGCCGGCGATGGCGCCAGTTTCACCTCGGTGTTCCAGGGCGGTATACGCTTCAACAACTACATTGGCGCCACCCTGGCAGCCGGCATCTATGGCACCGGCGGCATCGCCCTGGCGGCGGTGGCCAACGCCGCCATCGTGCCCACGGTCAACGTGCTGTGTGTCCTCGCCTTTGCCCGCTACAACGGTGCGCAAAGCTCGGCCCGCGCCGTCGCCAAGGCAATCTGCAGCAATCCGTTGATCGTCGGCTGCGCCCTGGGTATTGCCCTGCGCCTGACCGGGATGGGGTTGCCTGCCGGCATCGAACCGACCATCAAGGCGCTCGGTCAGGCCGCCTTGCCGCTCGGCCTGCTGTGCGTCGGTGCAGCGCTGGCAGGCAGCGCTCGCGGCTTGGGACCACGGCCCTTGCTGGCGGCTTCGTTGTTCAAGTTCGTAGTGCTGCCACTGACGACCTACGGGACCTGTCGCGTGCTGGGGTTGAGCGGCCAGGCGGCAACCGTCGCCATCCTGTTTCAGGCACTGCCGACCGCTTCATCCTCATACGTGATGGCACGGCAAATGGGTGGCAATGCACCGTTGATGGCCAACATCATTGCCTTGCAGACCCTGCTGGCAGCGCTGACGCTGCCAGTGATGCTGAGCCTGACTTTGGCGTGAGCCCGCTACTTGTCCGACTTGATGCTGGTCCAGACGCGGGTGCGCACACGCTCAAGCTTTTGCGGCAGTGGCTGAACTACATACAGTTTGGCCAGGGCGTCCTGTGTCGGCGTCAGGTTCGGGTTTTCGGTAATGGCCGGGTTGATCAGCGCCAGCGAGTCTTTGTTGGCATTGGGGTAACCGAGAAAATCACTGATCGGCGCAATGACTTTCGGCTCCATCAGGTTGTTGAGAAACGCATGGGCTTCGGCGACATTCTTCGCGCTTTTCGGAATGGCAAATGTGTCGAACCAGATCGGCGCCCCTTCTTTGGGCAAGCGCCAGTCGACGACCACACCGTTGCCCGCCTCTTTGGCGCGATTGCCAAACTGGTAGAAGCTGCCGGAGTAACCGATGGCAACGCAAATGTCACCGTTGGCGATGTCGGTCATGTATTTGGCGGAGTTGAAATAGGTGACATAGGGGCGCACCTTCAACATCAGCGCCTTGGCTTTTTCGTAGTCATCCGGATTCTGGCTGTTGGGGTCCAGGCCCAGGTAGTGCAGGGCCAAGGGCAGAATTTCCGAAGGCGAGTCGAGCATGGCTACTCCGCACGACTTGAGCTTCTCCATGTTCTCGGGCTTGAACACCAGGTCCCAGCTGTCCACCGGCGCCTGATCACCCAGCGCCGCCTTGACCTTGGCCGGGTTGAAGCCGATCAGCACCGTGCCGTACATGTAAGGCACGCCATACTGGTTACCCGGATCGTTGCTATCCAGCAGCTTGAGCAGTACCGGGTCCTGGTGACTCCAGTTGGGCAACTTGCTTTTATCCAGTTTCTGGAAAACCCCCGCCTTGATCTGGGTGTCGAGAAACTGGTTCGACGGCACCACCAGGTCGTACCCGGAGTTGCCGGTAAGCAATTTGGCTTCCAGCGACTCGTTGGTGTCGAAGGTGTCCCAGGTCACCTTGATGCCGGTTTGTGCGGCAAAGTCCTTGGGCACGGAAGGCAGGATGTAGTCCGCCCAGTTGTACACCCGCAAGGATCGTGTTTCGGCCTGCACGGTGCCAGACAACAGCGTCAGTGCCCCGACACTGACGGCCAGCATGCGTTTGAGTGTGGTCATTGATTGTTCCCCCGAGTGTGGCGTGAGCTCACTGTTTTTATGGTTTGTACACGGCAGGCGGCCTGAATGAACAACCAAGGCCAAGGAGAAATACGGCTGAGAATAGGCGTCGGCCAATGCAGCTGCATCGCCTGATCGCGTCTGATTTTTGCTGAGCGCTTGTGCGGCTCACAGTGTGTGGCTGGCCAAAAAGAGATCGAAGTGGCCAATTTTTCTCGCAATCAGCGCTTAGCGGCCAACCTTGCGCGGCAGCTCGATGCACACCCGCAACCCGCCCAAGGGGCTTTCCTGCAGCGTCATCTGCCCGCTCCAGGCCTCGACGATATCGCGAACGATGCCCAATCCCAGGCCATGCCCTTCGATCTGCTCATCCAGGCGGGTGCCCCGCTCCAGGACCTGCTCGCGCTCACTGACCGGGATGCCCGGACCGTCGTCGTCAATGAGCAGCCGGTAACGCTCCGGGTGATCCTCGATACTCAACCGCACCTCGCTGTCCGCCCATTTGCAGGCGTTGTCCAGCAAGTTGCCGAGCAGTTCGAGCAGGTCTTCCCGGTCCCAGGGCAACAACAGCCCTGGCGGCACCTGCTGGCTCAAGGTCAGGCCCTCACCATGGATCATGCTCAGGGTGCCGAGCAGCCCGGGTAACTCGGCATCACAATCGAATTGCGCCCCAGGCAAGGCATCACCGGCCAGACGGGCCCGGTTGAGTTCACGGCTCAAGCGTTGCTGAATCTGCTCCAGCTGTTCGCGCAGTTGTACACGCACCTGCGGCTTGTCGTGGAGTTGCTCGCTGGAAGCCAGGCTCAGCAGCACAGCCAGCGGTGTTTTCAAGGCATGGCCCAGATTGCCCAAAGCATTGCGTGATCGGCGCAAGCTGTCTTCGGTATGCGCCAGCAAGTGGTTGATCTGTTCAACCAGCGGTTCCAGCTCGCTGGGCACTTGCGTGTCGAGCTGCGAACGCTTGCCCTGCTGCAGCTGGGCAATCTGCTCGCGGGCGCGCTCCAGTGGTCGCAGCGAACGAGTAACGGTGATGCGCTGGGCCACCAGCACCAGGATCAGCGCCAGCAGGCCAAGGCCCAGGCCGATCTGTTGCATGCGACGAAACTGGTCGCGCACCGGGGTGTAGTCCTGGGCGACACTGATCGCTATCGCTTGGCCGAAACGCCGGTAGTCACTGCGCAGCACCAGCAATTGCTGATTCTCAGGCCCCAATTCCAGATCGGTGTGCAGGCCGCTGGTGGCGGGTGCCGGCAGGTCCAGGTCCCAGAGTGAGCGGGAGCGCCAACTGCCACCGTCAAAATCGATACGGAAATAGTACCCGGAGAACGGCCGCTGATAGGCGGCGGACACCCGACGCTCATCCAGCTCAAGCCCCGATTGCCCGCGCACCATCGCGATCAACAGGTTTTCGCTTTCCTTGCGCAGGCCGGTCTCCAGGTAGCGCTGCAGGCCCACTTCGAACAGCCACAGGCTGAGCTGTGCCAGCGCCAGGCCCACCACCACCAGCACTGCAATCAGGCCGAGGCTCAAACGTGCCTGAATCGATTTCACCCAGCACTCCCGGCATAGCGATACCCCTGGCCACGGTGCGTTTCGATGACGCTCCGGCCCAGTTTGCGGCGCAGGTGATTGACGTGCACTTCCAGCACGTTGGAGTCGCGCTCGGTTTCACCGTCGTAAAGGTGTTCGGCCAGATGGCTCTTGGACAGGATCTGCTGCGGGTGCAGCATGAAGTACCGCAGCAGGCGAAACTCTGCAGCGGTGAGCTGGATGTCGACGCCATCGCGGGTGACGCACTGGCGTCCTTCATCCAGTTGCAGCCCCGCTGCCTCCAGGGTTGGCTGATTGGCCAGGCCGCGGGCACGGCGCAACAGCGACTGCACGCGCAGCATCAGCTCTTCCGGGTGAAAAGGCTTGCTCAGGTAGTCATCGGCACCGGCCTTGAGGCCCTCGATGCGCTCTGCCCAGGAGCTGCGTGCAGTGAGGATCAGCACCGGCGTCGACAGGCCGCTGGCGCGCCACTGCGCGAGTACTTCAAGCCCGGAAAGCCCAGGCAAGCCCAGGTCGAGAATGATCAGGTCATAGGGTTCGCTGCTGCCCTGATAGACCGCGTCACGGCCATCGGCCAGCCAGTCGACCGCATAGCCCTGGCGCTGCAGCCCTTGGGTCAGTTCATCCGCCAGCGGCACGTTATCTTCGACCAGTAACAGGCGCATCAATCATCTTCCTCATCTTTGAGCAACACGCCATTGGATGCGTCCAGTTTGATCTCGCGCACCGTCCCTTGCGGGGTCAACAGCTCGACCTCGTATTCGTAGCGGCCGTGTTTCTCTTCCAGCTCCGCCTCCAGCAACTTCGCCCCGGGATAGCGTCCCAGGGCATCGTTGAGCAGCTTTTCCAGCGGCAGGATGACGCCCTGCTGCCGTAGCTGCAGGGCTTCGTCCTGATCAAGGTCACGGGCCGATGCCAGCGAACAGAGTGCCAACAGCGCAACGAGAACGGTCTGGGCTGTTCGCGTGCAAACGCTCATTACTTGTCCTGTACGTCCTTGAGGATTTCACCGGTCTTGGCGTCCAGGTCCACGTCCCACTCGACGTTCTGGGCATCACGCAGGTCGATTTTGTAAACCAGACGACCGTAGACATCTTCAAGCTCGGACTCTTTGATCGTGGCGCCCGGGTGCTTGGCCAGCGCTTTGGCGTTCAGGTCGTCCAGGGACAGAATGGTCTTGTCCTGAACCATCTTGGTGACTTCGTGCATGGGAATGTCTTTGGCCAGGGCGACATTGGCGCTCAGGGCAAGGGCGGCAGTAACAAACAGGGCAGTCAGTGCTTTCATGGTATGTCTCCGTTGAGATCAATAATGTGTCTACGGGGCCTAGATTAACCAACCGAACTTAACTGAAGCTGAAAACAACTGGCGACATGATAGCGCACCCCCGCCCCACAACCGGACCTCTGTTCTTTATAATTGCCGGCTACAGACAGTGAGGCCCGTATGAGCGCAATCCATATCAAGTACCCGGCCCTGACGCTCAAGGCTGGCCGTCACGCCTTGCAGCGCATCCGCGAACGCGGATTGCAGGCGGCCGATGTCGGTGTGCTGCCGGGCGCTGCAGGCGGCCCCAAGGCTCTCGGCATACAAGGCCTGGACCTGGCATTGTTCGGTCATTGGCTGCCAAGCGCGCCACGTGAACGGGCGTTGATTGGCGCCTCTATCGGTTCCTGGCGCTTTGCCAGTGCCTGCCTGCCCAATCCCGCCGAGGCCTTGCAACGTCTCGGGCTGCTGTACACCGAACAGGACTTTGCCAAGGGTGTCACCCAGGCCGAAGTCAGCCGCAGCTGCCAGCGCATGCTCGATGAGCTGTTGCAGGGCCGCGATGCGCAGATCCTCGAGAGCCCTGATTACCGGCTCAATATCATGGTGGTCAAAAGCCATGGGCTATTGGCACATGACCAGCGCACACGCCTGGGCATGGGCCTGTCATCAGTAATTGCCGACAACCTGATCGGCCGCTCCCGGCTGGCGCGACACTTCGAGCGGATCATCCTTCACGATGCGCGCAGTGCCCCGCCGCTACAGCCCCTGACTGACTTTCCTTCACGCTGCCTGCCGCTGGATGTGGCCAACCTGCGCCATGCCCTACTGGCTTCCGGCTCCATTCCGATGGTCATGGAGGGGGTACGCGACATCCCCGGCGTCGGCCAGGGCACCTACCGTGATGGCGGGCTGCTCGACTACCATCTCGACCTGCCCTACCACGGCGACGACATCGTGCTGTACCCGCACTTCACCGACAAAGTGATCCCCGGCTGGTTCGACAAGGCCTTGCCATGGCGACGCGGTGACGGCGATCGCTTGCGCAACGTGCTGTTGCTGGCGCCCTCCAGCCAGTACCTGGCCAGCCTGCCCTTCGGCAAGCTGCCCGACCGCAGCGACTTCAAGCGCTTCATGGGAGACGCCGGCAGCCGCCAGCGCTACTGGCACAAGGCAATGGCGGAGAGCCAGCGCCTGGGCGACGAGCTGCTTGAGCTGATAGAAACCGGCAGGCTGCACGCGCACCTGCAACCGCTGTAATGACCACAGGGTAAGGTAGTCTGCTTGCAGATGCACCCTGCCCTTGCGATCTGGCTATTACCAATCGTGTGTGTACGTTGCTGTCAGCACGGTGCCCGGCGCTGGCAGGTGGCTGGTATTGTTGCTGTTACGCATCAATTGGCTGTAGAGCGGGTAGTAGCTGCGGTTGAACAGGTTCTGGATACCTACACTTATCTGATCGTCTTCGCTCAATTGGTACTGACTGATCAGGTCTACGGTGGTGTAGCCATCGACCTTGCGCCGACCGAAGCTGGCAACGCCATCGAGACGATAATCATCACCATCGAAATAGGTGGCTTGCACACGGTTGCTCCAGACGTCGCTGGGTTTGAACTGCAGGTAAGCGGTCAACTTGAGTGGCGGGATGCGATACCCGGTCATGTCTTGCCAGTCACCGCCGTCCGGCTGTTCACGGCCCTTCATCCAGGTAAAGGTGCCACCTGCGCCCCAACGCTCATCGTCGGTCAGCCAGTCGGCGCTGCCTTCCACACCATAGATCCGCTCTTTGGTGCGCGTCAGGATCAGGCCGTTATTGAAGCTTTGCACATCCCCCAGTTTGGAGGTGGTGTAGAACACCGCCAGCGACGCCAGTGTCTGCTCACCCAACGCGCCACGCCAGCCCAGCTCGTAGTTGTTGGTTTTCACAGGCTCCAGGTTCGACGCGTCGATATCGAATCCGCGACGGGCGTTACGTAGCTGCACGCCGATATCGGGTAGCTGGAACCCCTGGCTGAAGGCTGCATAGATTTCCTGGCCCGCCACCGGTGAGTAGGTCACGCTGATGTTGGACAACACCGAATCGTAATGAACCTCACCACCCTGGACGGTAGCCGGTTGAGCGGCGCTCGACTCCGACAGCGGGATGAAATCATCGTATTCAGCAGTGGCGTATTCGTAACGCACACCGCCTTCCATCGACCATTGATCGTTGAACTTGTGCTGAAGCTGCGCAAAGCCACCGACACTGCGCGAGGTCAGGTCGGGCATATAGGTCAGCTTGCCGATCTTGTCGAACACCCTGCCACCGCTAGCGTCATAGACCTGCGGATCGAAGATGTCGATGGGCATGTCGCTGCGTTCCTGACTGAAGTCTGCGCCCCACAGCAGCTCCGTATTGCCTTCGTCGCCTAGCGGGGTGCGCAGGGTGATCCGGCTGCCGTACACCTCGCTGTTCTGCATCACTTGGTCGACATTGCGTCCGCGCGTGGCCACCGCCCGTGCGTCAAACGGCGTGAAGCGAGTGAAGTAGTCGCGGTAGTAGAGCTGCGCATTCAGCGTGCCGCCAAGAATGTCGGAGTGCGCGTATTCGAGGTTAAGCAGGGTGTTCTTGATCTGGTTCTGCTCGTCCAGCGACAGGCCTGACAGCGGCCTCGCAGGCACCGAACCGGGCGGGAGCCTTGCCACGGACGGGTCGGAGGTATAGTCGGAATCCTGCTCGGCGTTGTAGTGGCTGGCAGACAGCTGGATACGCTGCACGTCATCGATACGCAAACCGAGTTTGCCGCCAATGTTGTAGGTGTTGGCGTCAAACAGATCGCCCTGGCTGGGTTCTGGCGCGATGCGATGCCCGTTGGCGTCGTAGGACGCGCCAATGTGCCGGGCGCCAAAGTCCAGGGCGTAATCGACCTGCCCTTGGGAACCGGAGAGGTGATGCTGTAACTGGCCACCAAGGCCGTCACTGTCCAGCTCGCTTAGCGGCGAGACGGCGCTGAGGCTGGTTTGCGCGCGCGGCTCACCCCCGGCCGGGCGAGTGGTAATGGAGATGATGCCACCCGTTGCCCCCGCGCCGTAAATGGCGCTGCTACCACGGATCACTTCGATGCGCTCGATCAGCGCCGGGTCGATGTTCGCCAGGTTGCGTGAGGAGTCGCGGTTGGTATTGAGCGGTACACCATCGACCAGCACCAGCATGGTACGTCCACGCAGTGTCTGGCCATAGTCGGTGATGGTGCGGCTGGAGTCGGCCATGCCGGGAATGCTTTTCGCCAGCAAGGTGGCCAGGCCATCGGAGCCCTGGCGCAACTGCTCCAGTTGTTCGCGCTCGATCACGTTGACCTGCCGGGCCTGCGGTACTACATCGCTGTTCAGACGCGACGAACTGATTTCCAGGCTGGCCAGTTCCACCGCTGACGATTCGCTAACGGCAGCGTCGGTGACATTCGCAGGCTCGCCCGGCACTACCAGGTAGGTGTGTTCGTCGCGCTCCTGCGCAGTCAGCCCGCTTTTGCCCAGCAGCCGTTCAAGCGCTTCCTGCAAGGTATAACGGCCACGCAGCGCGGGGGCTGTCTTGCCGGCAGTGATTTCACTGGCGAACAGGATCTGCGCCGAGGATTGGCGCGCGACGGCATTGAGGGACTTCTCCAGCGAGGTAGCTGGAACATCGAAATCGACGGGTGCAGATTGCGCCAATGACCATTGGCTGAGCAGCAGGCTGCCGGTCAGCAAGGACAGGCGCACAGGCGCACGCAGGAAGGGCTGACTCACGTTCTTGTTCTCCACATAGTAAGGTTGCATGGAGATAGCCGTCAGCACAGCCGCGTAACCCTACCTCGGTCGGCAACTATTTTTTTGTGTCGCGCGATTTGATCCGCACCGCACCATCGGGGGCGGTGGCAACGTTTACCGGCAGAATGCCCGGCAACAGCGCCAACAGGCGATCAACATGCCCGCTGTCAAACACACCGGATACCGGCAAACCGGCAATACCCGGATCCTGTAGCGTGATTGGCTGAGGGTAATAGCGCTGGAGCGTGCCGATGACCTCGGCGAGCGGCGTACTTTCAAACACTAACCGGCTGTCCGTCCAGGCGGTGACATCATCGGCGCTGACCCGCGTTACCTCACCCGGGATGCCCTTTTGAACGCGCAGTTGCTGGCCTGGTTCGAGCAGCGCAACGGTGTCGGTGGCATCCCCCCGGACAGCCACCTTGCCTTCGGCCACGGTGACCTGAACATCCTGCTCGTGCCGGTTGACGTTGAAGCGGGTGCCAACCACGCGTACCCCTGCCCGCCCTGCGTCGACCAGGAACGGGCGATACACCATTGGCGAGACCTGGAACAGCGCCTGCCCTCGTTTCAGTTCAACCTGTCGCGTGCGCAGGTGCCAGCTGATGGTCATCTCGCTGTCGCTGTCGAGCAGCACCTCACTGCCATCAGCCAGCTGCAGCGTACGGCGCTGGCCGACCTCGCTGACAAGGTGTTGACTGTGGTAAGCGGGGTCGACCCAGACTGCGCCTGCAGTGATTGCCAACAGCAGCACCCCGAGCGCTTTTGCGGCTGTGCGCTTGGGCTTGGCTGGCGTGCAAGGCGGTAACGGAAAACGCTGCTTGAGGTCCTCGCGAAATCGGGCAATCGCCTCGTCTTCCTGGCTGTAATCCTTGGGCTTGTGCGAATTGCGCGTCATGGCAGTAGCTCCGTACCCAGGTACTCTCGGCAAGCATTCATGCCCAGACGCAGGTGTTTTTCTACGGTTTTGAGCGAAATGCCCAGGCGTTCGGCCACTTCGGCTTGCGGCAATTCATGCAGCTTGTGCATCACGAATACCGCCTGACAGCGGGGAGGCAAATTGGCAATCGCCTCGGTCAGCAGCTGCAAGGTGCGTTCACCGCCGATATGACGCTCCTGACCGGGAGCGCCACTGCCAACTTCAGGCAATGTCGGAACGCCAATAACCCAGGCCTGGCGTCGACGCTCGCTACGGTAGCGAGTGATCGCAATATCGTGGGCGATCTTGCGCAACAAGGCCACGGGTGTGCGCACCCCTTGCTTTTCATCCTGCTCAAGCAACTGCACACACAAGTCGTGTACGACCTCACGCGCAAACACCCGCTCGCCGAAGCGCCGGCGTACGTGATCCACCAGCTCGTCATAATGCCGGACCAATGCTGCCAGGAGTGTGGGTTTGGGGGGCTCGACCTGCACGATGACCTGCGCGTGGGGAGGAACGGATGCCATGGGAATGGCGTGACCGCGCAGTATAAATACGAATACTTTACATTTAAAGCAAATACAACGGCCCGTATAGCGCAGAATCAAAGCGGGCACATTCTTAAAACAGGTTAGAATAGGACCCAACTCGGTCGCGTGGCGGCAAGCGGATATCCCGGTTTGGATGTCCTCGGCGCCACTGGCAACGACCCCTCAGTACATCGAGCAGTACACCAGACACCCGTGGCCTGCTCCAGCCCTTACACCATCAGCTATACAGGCCACACCGTGGAAATTTTCAAAGAGTTCACCTTCGAGTCGGCACACCGGCTGCCGCACGTTCCTGAAGGCCACAAGTGTGGCCGTCTGCACGGCCACTCGTTCAAGGTTGCCCTGCACCTGACCGGCCCGCTGGATCCGCATACCGGCTGGATTCGCGACTTTTCCGAGATCAAGGCGATCTTCAAGCCGCTGTATGAGCAACTGGATCACAACTACCTGAATGACATCCCAGGCCTGGAAAACCCGACCAGCGAAGTGATCGCCAAATGGATCTGGGAGCAGGTCAAGCCGTTGCTACCTGAGCTGTCGAAGGTGCGTATCCATGAGACGTGCACTAGCGGTTGTGAATATTACGGCGACTGATCCTGTACGCGACCGAAGGAAACCACCCTGCGGGGTGGTTTTTTTTGGGTCTGGGTTTTGGTGGTTGAGACAGAAGCTAGCCGGGGACCGCGCAACGGCTTTTCGCGGCGGTCCGGCGCCCCGGTAAACCCGCTCCCAGAGGATCGAGGGAGAGCTGCACCGGTGGCGGGCCGGAAAAGACAAAACCCCTACCTGCGTACGCAGATAGGGGTTTCGGAATTTAATCTTGACGATGACCTACTCTCACATGGGGAAACCCCACACTACCATCGGCGATGCATCGTTTCACTGCTGAGTTCGGGATGGGATCAGGTGGTTCCAATGCTCTATGGTCGTCAAGAAATTCTGTTGCCAGAAGGTCTTGTTAGACACTCCAGCGAATCGGGTATGTGACAATTTGTGGTTTTACGAACTTTCGGTTCATTTCGTCTTCACCACCACAATCTGCAAGGCAGATTGCTTGGGTGTTATATGGTCAAGCCTCACGGGCAATTAGTATTGGTTAGCTCAACGCCTCACAGCGCTTACACACCCAACCTATCAACGTCGTAGTCTTCGACGGCCCTTCAGGGAGCTCAAGGCTCCAGTGAGATCTCATCTTGAGGCAAGTTTCCCGCTTAGATGCTTTCAGCGGTTATCTCTTCCGAACATAGCTACCCGGCAATGCCACTGGCGTGACAACCGGAACACCAGAGGTTCGTCCACTCCGGTCCTCTCGTACTAGGAGCAGCCCCTCTCAAATCTCAAACGTCCACGGCAGATAGGGACCGAACTGTCTCACGACGTTCTAAACCCAGCTCGCGTACCACTTTAAATGGCGAACAGCCATACCCTTGGGACCGGCTTCAGCCCCAGGATGTGATGAGCCGACATCGAGGTGCCAAACACCGCCGTCGATATGAACTCTTGGGCGGTATCAGCCTGTTATCCCCGGAGTACCTTTTATCCGTTGAGCGATGGCCCTTCCATACAGAACCACCGGATCACTAAGACCTACTTTCGTACCTGCTCGACGTGTCTGTCTCGCAGTCAAGCGCGCTTTTGCCTTTATACTCTACGACCGATTTCCGACCGGTCTGAGCGCACCTTCGTACTCCTCCGTTACTCTTTAGGAGGAGACCGCCCCAGTCAAACTACCCACCATACACTGTCCTCGATCCGGATAACGGACCTGAGTTAGAACCTCAAAGTTGCCAGGGTGGTATTTCAAGGATGGCTCCACGCGAACTGGCGTCCACGCTTCAAAGCCTCCCACCTATCCTACACAAGCAAATTCAAAGTCCAGTGCAAAGCTATAGTAAAGGTTCACGGGGTCTTTCCGTCTAGCCGCGGATACACTGCATCTTCACAGCGATTTCAATTTCACTGAGTCTCGGGTGGAGACAGCGCCGCCATCGTTACGCCATTCGTGCAGGTCGGAACTTACCCGACAAGGAATTTCGCTACCTTAGGACCGTTATAGTTACGGCCGCCGTTTACCGGGGCTTCGATCAAGAGCTTCGCGTTAGCTAACCCCATCAATTAACCTTCCGGCACCGGGCAGGCGTCACACCCTATACGTCCACTTTCGTGTTTGCAGAGTGCTGTGTTTTTAATAAACAGTCGCAGCGGCCTGGTATCTTCGACCGGCATGAGCTTACGGAGCAAGTCCTTCACCCTCACCGGCGCACCTTCTCCCGAAGTTACGGTGCCATTTTGCCTAGTTCCTTCACCCGAGTTCTCTCAAGCGCCTTGGTATTCTCTACCCAACCACCTGTGTCGGTTTGGGGTACGGTTCCTAGTTATCTGAAGCTTAGAAGCTTTTCTTGGAAGCATGGCATCAACCACTTCGTCGCCTAAAGGCAACTCGTCATCAGCTCTCGGCCTTAAGATCCCGGATTTACCTAAGATCTCAGCCTACCACCTTAAACTTGGACAACCAACGCCAAGCTGGCCTAGCCTTCTCCGTCCCTCCATCGCAATAACTAGAAGTACAGGAATATTAACCTGTTTTCCATCGACTACGCTTTTCAGCCTCGCCTTAGGGACCGACTAACCCTGCGTCGATTAACGTTGCGCAGGAAACCTTGGTCTTTCGGCGTGGGAGTTTTTCACTCCCATTGTCGTTACTCATGTCAGCATTCGCACTTCTGATACCTCCAGCAAGCTTCTCAACTCACCTTCACAGGCTTACAGAACGCTCCTCTACCGCGTCACCTAAGTGACACCCGTAGCTTCGGTGTATGGTTTGAGCCCCGTTACATCTTCCGCGCAGGCCGACTCGACTAGTGAGCTATTACGCTTTCTTTAAAGGGTGGCTGCTTCTAAGCCAACCTCCTAGCTGTCTAAGCCTTCCCACATCGTTTCCCACTTAACCATAACTTTGGGACCTTAGCTGACGGTCTGGGTTGTTTCCCTTTTCACGACGGACGTTAGCACCCGCCGTGTGTCTCCCATGCTCGGCACTTGTAGGTATTCGGAGTTTGCATCGGTTTGGTAAGTCGGGATGACCCCCTAGCCGAAACAGTGCTCTACCCCCTACAGTGATACATGAGGCGCTACCTAAATAGCTTTCGAGGAGAACCAGCTATCTCCGAGCTTGATTAGCCTTTCACTCCGATCCACAGGTCATCCGCTAACTTTTCAACGGTAGTCGGTTCGGTCCTCCAGTCAGTGTTACCTAACCTTCAACCTGCCCATGGATAGATCGCCCGGTTTCGGGTCTATACCCAGCGACTAATCGCGCTATTAACACTCGCTTTCGCTACGCCTCCCCTATTCGGTTAAGCTCGCCACTGAATATAAGTCGCTGACCCATTATACAAAAGGTACGCAGTCACCTAACAAGTAGGCTCCCACTGCTTGTACGCATACGGTTTCAGGTTCTATTTCACTCCCCTCTCCGGGGTTCTTTTCGCCTTTCCCTCACGGTACTGGTTCACTATCGGTCAGTCAGTAGTATTTAGCCTTGGAGGATGGTCCCCCCATATTCAGACAAAGTTTCTCGTGCTCCGTCCTACTCGATTTCATGACTAAGAGATTTTCGCGTACAGGGCTATCACCCACTATGGCCGCACTTTCCAGAGCGTTCCGCTAATCTCAAAGCCACTTAAGGGCTAGTCCCCGTTCGCTCGCCACTACTAAGGGAATCTCGGTTGATTTCTTTTCCTCAGGGTACTTAGATGTTTCAGTTCCCCTGGTTCGCCTCTTGCACCTATGTATTCAGTACAAGATACTCAGCTTATGCTGAGTGGGTTCCCCCATTCAGAGATCTCCGGATCAAAGTCTGTTTGCCGACTCCCCGAAGCTTATCGCAGGCTACCACGTCTTTCATCGCCTCTGACTGCCAAGGCATCCACCGTATGCGCTTCTTCACTTGACCATATAACCCCAAGCAATCTGGTTATACTGTGAAGACGACATTCGCCGAAAATTCGCAATACTCTTAAAGACTTAAGAGAAACTCACAAATTTTACCTTAGCCTGAACACACACCAGTGAAAGTGTGGCCCAGTCTATCTTTCTATCACATACCCAAATTTTTAAAGAACGATTCTGAAAAAGTTCAGAAATCAATATTCGATGCGAATATTCATTTCTAAGCTTTGACACGGTAAAGATGGTGGTGGAGCCAAGCGGGATCGAACCGCTGACCTCCTGCGTGCAAGGCAGGCGCTCTCCCAGCTGAGCTATGGCCCCAACAAGAAACTGGTGGGTCTGGGCAGATTCGAACTGCCGACCTCACCCTTATCAGGGGTGCGCTCTAACCAACTGAGCTACAGACCCAGTTAAGAGCTGTTACCGATATCGTCTTCTTCAATGAATCAAGCAATTCGTGTGGGAGCTTATGAAACAGCTGATGTCGTCGATTAAGGAGGTGATCCAGCCGCAGGTTCCCCTACGGCTACCTTGTTACGACTTCACCCCAGTCATGAATCACACCGTGGTAACCGTCCCCCCGAAGGTTAGACTAGCTACTTCTGGTGCAACCCACTCCCATGGTGTGACGGGCGGTGTGTACAAGGCCCGGGAACGTATTCACCGCGACATTCTGATTCGCGATTACTAGCGATTCCGACTTCACGCAGTCGAGTTGCAGACTGCGATCCGGACTACGATCGGTTTTGTGAGATTAGCTCCACCTCGCGGCTTGGCAACCCTCTGTACCGACCATTGTAGCACGTGTGTAGCCCAGGCCGTAAGGGCCATGATGACTTGACGTCATCCCCACCTTCCTCCGGTTTGTCACCGGCAGTCTCCTTAGAGTGCCCACCATAACGTGCTGGTAACTAAGGACAAGGGTTGCGCTCGTTACGGGACTTAACCCAACATCTCACGACACGAGCTGACGACAGCCATGCAGCACCTGTGTCAGAGTTCCCGAAGGCACCAATCTATCTCTAGAAAGTTCTCTGCATGTCAAGGCCTGGTAAGGTTCTTCGCGTTGCTTCGAATTAAACCACATGCTCCACCGCTTGTGCGGGCCCCCGTCAATTCATTTGAGTTTTAACCTTGCGGCCGTACTCCCCAGGCGGTCAACTTAATGCGTTAGCTGCGCCACTAAAATCTCAAGGATTCCAACGGCTAGTTGACATCGTTTACGGCGTGGACTACCAGGGTATCTAATCCTGTTTGCTCCCCACGCTTTCGCACCTCAGTGTCAGTATGAGCCCAGGTGGTCGCCTTCGCCACTGGTGTTCCTTCCTATATCTACGCATTTCACCGCTACACAGGAAATTCCACCACCCTCTGCCCTACTCTAGCTTGCCAGTTTTGGATGCAGTTCCCAGGTTGAGCCCGGGGATTTCACATCCAACTTAACAAACCACCTACGCGCGCTTTACGCCCAGTAATTCCGATTAACGCTTGCACCCTCTGTATTACCGCGGCTGCTGGCACAGAGTTAGCCGGTGCTTATTCTGTCGGTAACGTCAAAACACTAACGTATTAGGTTAATGCCCTTCCTCCCAACTTAAAGTGCTTTACAATCCGAAGACCTTCTTCACACACGCGGCATGGCTGGATCAGGCTTTCGCCCATTGTCCAATATTCCCCACTGCTGCCTCCCGTAGGAGTCTGGACCGTGTCTCAGTTCCAGTGTGACTGATCATCCTCTCAGACCAGTTACGGATCGTCGCCTTGGTGAGCCATTACCTCACCAACTAGCTAATCCGACCTAGGCTCATCTGATAGCGCAAGGCCCGAAGGTCCCCTGCTTTCTCCCGTAGGACGTATGCGGTATTAGCGTTCCTTTCGAAACGTTGTCCCCCACTACCAGGCAGATTCCTAGGTATTACTCACCCGTCCGCCGCTGAATCGAAGAGCAAGCTCTTCTCATCCGCTCGACTTGCATGTGTTAGGCCTGCCGCCAGCGTTCAATCTGAGCCATGATCAAACTCTTCAGTTCAATACTGCTTGGGTTTTGAGAAAACCCTAAACTTGGCTCAGCAATCTCAAATGACTAATTCGAAGTCTTTCGACTTCTCGTGCAGTCACTTGTGATGCTGATAATCTTTCTGACTATCAGTCTGAGTCACAAGCACCCACACGAATTGCTTGATTCGATTGTTAAAGAGCGGTGGCTGAAGTCTTTCGCTTCAACCGAGGTGCGCATTCTACGCTTTCCTCAGTGCCTGTCAAGCGTTTATTTTGAGGTTTTTCAGAATTTCTCTTTCAACTTCAACCGCTTAACTCGCTGCGATCTCTCGTCAGCGGGAGGCGAATTCTACAGCGTTTCAATCCGCTGTCAACCACCTTTTTCACCGCTGCCGATCTTTCGATCGAAGCCCCTCCGGCACTACCTGGAACATCTAACTCGTTGAATCTCAAGGAGTTTTCCGTTCCGACTGCGCCGGAAGTGGGGCGAATTATAGAGAGATCTGCAGGGGCGTCAAGAACTAATTCAGAAAACCATGAAAGAAAAGAAATTGCGCACTATATTGCTCAATTTCCAGGTAATCGCGCATCATACCCCGCCTACGCTGAACGTGTGCACCACCTCTATATATAAGGAACACCCGACCGCAATGAACGCCCAACCCCGCAGCCTGGCCGCAACGCTGTTCCCCATTGGCTTGCTGATGATTGCCATGGCCTCCATTCAATCCGGCGCTTCCCTGGCAAAGAGCATGTTCCCCATAGTAGGCGCACAAGGCACAACGACGCTGCGACTGGTATTTGCCAGCGTCATCATGCTGTTGCTGCTACGCCCCTGGCGTGCCCGCCTTACTGCCAGCACGCTACGCACGGTAGTGATCTACGGCATGGCCCTGGGCGGCATGAATTTCCTCTTCTATATGTCGTTACGCACCGTACCGCTGGGTATCGCCGTAGCCCTGGAGTTCACCGGCCCCTTGGCCGTCGCTATCTATGCGTCACGCCGTGCCGTGGACTTTGTCTGGATCGGCCTGGCCATTGTCGGGTTGTTGCTGCTGATCCCAGTAGGTCAGACCAGCAGTGGAATCGATCTAGTCGGCGCAGGCTATGCGCTTGGCGCTGGCGTTTGCTGGGCGCTCTATATTCTTTACGGTCAGAAGGCCGGCGCCGAAAACGGCATTCAAACCGCAGCCCTGGGCGTGATGATCGCCGCGCTCTTCGTTGCACCGATCGGAATCGTGCATGCCGGCAGTGCATTGCTCACACCGTCCCTGATACCGATTGCCCTGGGCGTTGCCATCCTGTCCACCGCCCTGCCCTACAGCCTGGAGATGGTGGCGCTGACCCGTATGCCTGCCCGGACTTTCGGTACATTGATGAGTATCGAGCCGGCCTTTGGCGCACTGTCCGGGCTGCTGTTTCTCGGAGAAGTATTGTCCGCTGCACAATGGCTGGCCATCGCAGCCATTATCACCGCATCAGTGGGCGCTACACTGACCATGCGCAAAGAGAGCCCCGCCTTGGTCGCCGCTGACTGATTTGAGAATTATTTCCATTTAAAGCGAGGATTATCATTGTGCCGGACATCTTCGGTCTTTAAGCTGTAATGCAACGACAACCTTGATGTTATCTAATAGGACGAGACAGGGACGCAAGGGAGCATCAGGACGACGCCACAGCTATCGGACCCGGATGAAAGATCCGGCACGAATGTAAGGACGGGAATGAAACGAATTTTGCTCATCCTGGCCATATTGGCCATTGCTGGATGCGCGGCGACTGCCAAAACCGAAGTCAAGCGCGGCAAGAAAGGCCTGCACATCAGTTGCTCCGGCCTCTCGTCATCCTGGGAAAAGTGCAACGAAAAGGCGACGACTGCCTGCGGCGCCAAAGGCTACAAAGTGATCGCCCGCTCTGGCAACGACGATGAAGAAGCCGGCGACTTCCTGTTCGGCCTCAATCCCGCCGGCTACACCAGCCGTAGCATGATCGTGATCTGCAAGTAACGAACTCCCCACTCAAAGGGCAGCCACCAGGCTGCCCTTTGTGCACAGGCTACCCTCCTCAGATCGAAAGTGCTGCAGTTCGCTCATGCAACCATTGCAATGCCGCCCCGCTGAGCAATGGCGAAAGTCGTTCGCGCACCTGCTGGTGGTAGCCGTTGAGCCAGCCCAGCTCCTGCGCACTCAACAACTCTGGCAACAGGCAACGGGTATCGATCGGACACAGTGTCAGGGTCTCGAACTCCAGGAAGTCGCCAAATTCGCTGCGCCCCGCCTCTCGGTTAAAGACCAGGTTCTCAATACGAACACCCCAATGCCCAGGTCGGTAGGTCCCCGGCTCGATCGACGTGATCATCCCGGCCTGCATCGCCGTCTGAGGCGCAGCCAGCGCCTGATAGGCAATCACTTGCGGACCTTCATGGACATTCATGAAGTAGCCCACGCCATGCCCGGTACCATGACCATAATCGACGTGCCCAGCCCAGATCGGTGCCCGTGCGATGGCATCGAGCATTGGTGAAAGAATGCCGCGCGGGAAGCGGGCCGCCGACAATGCAATCACCCCTTTGAGCACCCGGGTACAGTCCTGCTTCTGCTCCAGGCTAGGGGTTCCCACCGGCACCATGCGCGTGATGTCTGTGGTACCGCCCAAGTACTGACCGCCTGAGTCAATCAGCAACAGACCATTACCTTCGATGCGCGAGTGAGACGCTTCGGTCGCACGATAGTGCGGCATCGCACCATTGGCATTGAACGCCGCGATGGTCGAAAAACTCAGTGACACGAAGCCTGGACGTCGGGCCCGGGCGGCGCTTAGCTGCTCATCGATGGTCAACTCGGTGATTGTTTCCCGGCCTTGCGCCGCCTCCAGCCAGGCAAAAAACTCACACAACGCGGCACCGTCCTGCTCCATCGCGTTGCGGATGTGCAGCAGATCCTCTGTGCTCTTTTTCGACTTGGCCAGCGTCGTGGGGTTAAGCCCTTCAACCCATCGAACGTCGCCCGGCAAACTGTCAATCAACCCCCGGGTTACCCGAGCTGGATCCAGCAGCAGGTTGCTGCCCGCCGGCACCTCGGACAAGCCCCTGTGTATATCCGCATAATCGCGTACAGCAATGCCGTCGGCTTCCAGCACCTGGCGTAACGCTGCATCGAGCTTGCCAGGTGCAACGTAGAGCGTCGCCTGCGACGTGCTGATCAGGGCGAATGCGACAAACACCGGATTGTAGGAAACGTCACTGCCACGCAAGTTGAACAACCAGGCGATATCGTCAAGGGTGGCAATGAAATGCCAATCGGCATTCCGCTCGCGCATGACAGCACGTAGCTGTTCGAGCTTTTCGCTGCGGCTCACGGTCGCTTCGGGAGGCAGGTGCTGATAGACAGGACTCTGTGGCAAGGACGGACGCTCCAGCCACACCTGGCCAAGCAGATCCCTGGTGGTGAGCAATCGTGCATTGCGGGCCTGAAGGCGCTCTTCCAGTTGACGTGCTGAAGCCAGTGCCATTACCTCACCATCAACGGCCACCACGCCTGCCTCTGGTGTCTGCTCGGCCAGCCAGTCCAGCGCACCCGGTTTTCCGGGCTGCAGCTTCATAAGATCGATGCTGCTGCCGGCAAGCTCCTTCTCGGCCTGCTCCCAATAACGGCTATCAACCCACAGGCCGGCGAAATCTGCTGTCACGATCAAGGTGCCGACCGACCCATGGAAGCCGGACAGCCATTCGCGCCCTTGCCAATAGCCAGGCAAGTATTCGGAAAGGTGGGGATCGGCTGAAGGCACCAGCAAGGCGCTAACCCCTTCTTGCTGCATCACCTGACGAACTGCCGCCAGGCGTTCTTTCACCGCTCCCTGCGTTGAAGACTGAGTGTTCATGCTGACTCCTGCTACCACGGCATCCATCGATTAGGCGCAGATAATGGAACAGGTGTCAGCCTCCGGCAACTGCCCAGAACGGCTGCGGCTGCAACGAGGCCTTGATTGCCTGCACGGCCTGATCAACATCCTCTATTCGGGTGTAGCGACCCAGGCTCAGACGAATGCTCTGCCGTGCAGCCTGCGGTGTAAGTCCTAATGCAAGCAGCACATGCGAGGGCTGGCTACTGGAGGAGTTGCACGCCGACGTCGAGGAAAATGCCAGGCGTTCGGCAAGGGCTTCAAGGTCCGGCGCTTCGCCAGTAAAGGTCAGGCTCAGGGTGTGCTCAATGCGTTGTTGGGGGCTGCCGTTGACGACCAGCCCGGGAATATCGCCAAGCAGGTTGAGCAAGTGTTGGCGCAACCGACCTATACGCAGGACTTCGACTTCGAGCAAATCGCCGGCGAGTTCGAAAGCGGTTCCAAGACCGACAATCTGGTGAGTGGCCAGGGTTCCAGAGCGCAGGCCGCCTTCATGGCCACCGCCATGAATCTGCGCACAGAGCAACGGCCTGGCACGCTCACCGACATACAAGGCACCAATGCCCTTGGGACCGTAGACCTTGTGGGCCGAAAACGACATCAGGTCCACAGGCCACTGCTTGAGGTCGATGCGCAGTTTGCCAACGCCTTGAGCAGCATCCACATGCAGCAACGCCCCATGCTTGCGTACCACTTCGCCAATGGCGGCAACATCGTTGACGCTACCCAGCTCATTGTTAACCAGCATCAACGAGACAAGCACGGTGTCATCGCGCAATGCTGCGGCCACCACCTGCGGACTGATGACACCGTGGGCGTCGGGGGCCAGGCGCGTCACCGAGAATCCGGCCTGTTCAAGCTGAAAGGCCGTATCAAGCACCGCCTTGTGTTCAATCTGGCTAGTGATGATGTGTCCACGCTGATGCCTCTGAGCCACCCCCTTCAACGCCAGGTTGTTGGACTCGGTAGCACCCGACGTCCAGACTATCTGCCCGGCCTCGGCCCCCACCAATGCAGCAACCTGGGCGCGCGCCTGCTCGACGGCCGCGCGTGCCTGCTGACCATAGCGGTGCGAAGCCGATGCCGGGTTGCCAAAGTTACCCGAGGCACCCAGGCACTCGACCATCACCTGTATGACGCGCTCGTCGACCGGTGTCGTGGCGGCGTAATCGAAATACAACGGGAGCGTGTTCATTGCTGCAGGCCTCTGGTTGTCCATGCCTATAAGAGAAGACGCTGCCTGCATAAAAGCAGGCACGTAAAGCCCATAGTGCCTCACCGCCAATAGAACTATTAATTATAAATTTCCATATAAATATAACCAAAACAAAATAATGCCCACTCGTTGAACTTCCGGGCGATGCGGCCTTCACAACAATACAGCCCGCCGAGGAAATGCCATGCGCCGCGCCACCGACCATAAACAGGGTGTCGTGCTGCTTGATACGCGCGACCATACCCCTGAGCACGAACACAGTGTGCACCTCAAACTTGCCGAACGCCTGGCACAATTGCTCGGTACACAGGTTGCTGATCCCGCGCGCCCTGCCACGCATCACGACAACTTCTATTTCCTGCCCACAGAAACCCTGATCGACCCGAACCACTACCGGGATATGGGCATTACGTCGGCCCAGGATCTGTTTGGCGGAATGGTGAAAGCGCCTTACATGGCCACCAAGGCCATTTCTCATCCACTGCCGGCCAATGGTCGCTACCCGCTGGGCTGGACCGACGAATTTGCTCGTCGCGCGAGTGATGCGTTACTCAGTGGCTATACCGTATTCAGCCTTGAGGATGCCCACCGCGCAGCGGCACTGTTGTTGCGCGACGGACCGCTGCGGATAAAGCCGGTGCGGGCCACGGCCGGACGAGGACAGACAGTGATCACCTCGACCACCGACGTCGAGCAGGCGCTGGCAGGCCTGGACGAACGGGAACTGGCAGTCTGGGGCCTGACACTTGAAGAAAACCTGACCGAGGTTCAGACCTTCAGTGTTGGCCAGGCCTTGGTCGCCGGCATTCTGTGCAGCTACTACGGCACCCAGCAATTGACCCGCGACCATGCCGGCGAAGAGATCTACGGAGGCTCGGACCTGGTGCTGGTCCGCGGCGACTATGACGCTTTGCTGCAACTGGAGCTCGACGACCCGCTGCGCCTCGCCATTACCCAGGCCAGGACCTACGAGCAGGCGGCACTACAGAGTTTCCCAGGCTTCATCGCGTCACGCCGAAACTATGACGTGGCCCGAGGCCTGAACAGTCGCGACAAGCCACGCAGCGGCGTGCTTGAACAATCCTGGCGAATAGGTGGCGCCAGCAGCGCCGAGATTCTGGCCCTGCAGGCATTCGCCGCCGACCCGGCGCTCAATCGGGTGCGCGCCTCCACCCATGAAGTTTTCGAGGAGCCGGATCTGCCCGCAGATTCGACCATTTTCTATCAGGGGGACGACAGTGAGCTCGGACGAATCTGCAAGTACGCACGCCTGCGCGACTATGACCATCCATAGCGAGTCCATCGAAATTCTGGTCGACGACGAACACATCGCCGCGACCATTGTCAGCCCCGGCGACAAGGTGCCCGGCATTTTATTCGTGCATGGTTGGGGCGGTAGCCAGCAACGCGACCTTGCGCGGGCAAAACAGATCACCGGCCTTGGCTGCGTGTGCATGACCTTCGACCTGCGTGGCCATGAAAAAACCGAGTCCCAGCGTCTGAGTGTGACCCGTGAGCAGAATCTGGCGGACCTGGTGGCAGCCTACGACCGACTGGTCAGCCACCCGGCAGTCGACACCAGTGCCATTGCAGTAATCGGCAGCAGCTATGGCGGCTACCTGGCAACCCTGTTAACCGCCTTGCGGCCGGTAAAGTGGCTGGCCTTGCGGGTGCCAGCGCTGTATTGGGACGATGAGTGGACAACACCGAAACAGGGCCTGGACCGGCAGAAGCTGAGCGATTATCGCCGTCGCCCCCTGGGGCCCGGCGATAATCGCGCGCTAGGGGCCTGTGCCGAGTTTGCCGGTGACGTCCTGCTGGTTGAGTCGGAACAAGACGACTACGTCCCGCATAGCACACTGATGAGTTACCGTTCGGCGTTCGTCAGCGCCCACTCGCTGACCCATCGCACCGTCGATGGTGCGGACCATGCGCTGTCCAGCGACCGCAGCCAGAAAGCCTACAGTTCGATTCTCAGCGCCTGGGTCAGCGAAATGGTTATCGGTGCGCGCCTTGATCGCTATCCTCATCATTCACCCTGGTATTCCTGAACCTACGGCAGTTGGCAATGCAGTCCATCAGTGGCGCTACGTGCCAGGCTGCTCAGGGTTTGAAAGGCAGCGAAATTCACACCTTTGGCCTGGTGTTGACGAATCAGCTGCAAAAAGGGTTCCTGCGCAAAACTGCTGGCCGCCCTTTCCCAGGCATTGCGCGATTGCCACTGCAGATACTGCAGCACGCGACTGCCGTCATCGCTGGCCTGGATACTTGCGCCGATCAGACCGGCGTGCTGCAAGGCCAACTGCTCGCTGCGTTCAGCCAAGGCTTGGGCCAAGGCAAGCTGATGCGCGGGCACGACCTCGAATTCAATCATCTGGGTAAAGCTCAAGCTGCGCTCTGGAACCATCATCGGCATTTTCTCCCTGCCAGTGAACTTGCGATGCAACGGCAGGCAGGGTAAAACCTCTAGTTAACTCAAGGTCAAGCGGATTTTTGCCATGATTACGTCCTGTACCGCCGAGAAGGTCCTGACCGTCGGCCAACTGGCAACCCGCAGCGGAGTGGCGGTGACCGCCCTGCACTTTTATGAAAGCAAGGGACTGATCCACAGCACCCGCAGCAGTGGAAATCAACGGCGCTACCCGCGTGAAACCCTGCGCCGCGTGGCGGTGATCAAAATGGCTCAACGCCTGGGCATCCCCCTGTCAACCATTCATGCTGCATTGCAGACGTTACCCGTGGACCGCGCGCCCAGCGTCAACGACTGGCAACGGCTGTCAGCCCAGTGGCGCGAGGACCTGAACCAGCGCATCGACAGGTTGCTGGCGCTGCGTGACCAGCTTGATGGCTGCATCGGTTGCGGTTGCCTGTCATTGCAGAGCTGTCCGCTACGTAACTGCAATGATGAACTGGGCGAACACGGTCCTGGCCCGCAACTGCTTGAGCCTGGTGGCGAGGCTACGCCCTAGACGCATTTGCATCAGCCGGCACTGGCGACGCGTCGGCGATAGTCGCTGGGGGCAAGCCCGGTGATTTTCAGGAAGACTTTGCGAAAGGCGCCGGGGTCCTGATACCCCACCCCCCAGGCAATCTGATCAATGCTGCGATTGGTAAATTCAAGCATGCGGCAGGCACGACCAACACGTACTTGCTGACAGTACTCAGTGGGTTTGAGGCCAGTGGCGCTTCGAAAACGGCGCAGGAAAGTGCGCGATTCCAACCCGGCACATTCCGACATAGCGGCCAGATCGACATCGCGCGCACCACTGCTTTGCAACCAGTGCTGAACCCTGAGCACGGCTTCGTCACCATGATCCAGGCGCGGACTGAATACACTGCCCGGCTGATTACCGGCGCTGACCCGCTCCACCGCCAAAAAGCGCGCGGTCTCCATCGCCAAGGTATCGCCCAGGTAGCGCTCGACCAGCTTTAGCCCCAGGTCGGTCCAGGCCATCAATCCGGCGGACGTAATGATATCGCCGTCATCGAGCAGCGGCAGATTGGCCTCAACCTTGATCCTGGGAAAGCGCTCGGCCAGTGATTGGGCGAAATTCCAGTGAGTTGTAGCAGGCCGGCCATCCAGCAAACCACTGGCGGCGATGAAAAACACACCGACGCACACAGAAACCAGCAACGCCCCATCACGGTGCCACTGGCGCAGATCCTCGCAATAACGCTCGAGTAACGCCGGGGACGGCGCCTGGGTCAAACTCGGCGGGATGATCATCACCCGCAGCATACGATGATCGTCAGGATGGCTGTCGAACTGCGCGGCCAGTTTGCCATCCACCCCATCGCTCCAGTGACTCACGCGCAGCAGCGGCCGTTCCAGCGCGCCAAGGTCATCACGCAGACGATTGGCAATACTGAACAGATCGGTCAACCCATGCACCGCTGCCATTTGCGCGCCGGGATAGACCAGCAGCCCGATTTCCAGGGTGTCGCGCCCGTGAGTCATTGTCAGTTTTTCCCGCCAATTTGTCGTTCGCGCCAATCCACAAGCGCACGGCTAAAGCCTATAACTTTACCCACACCACAACCACTCTCTCCAAGAGGCACCTGCAATGAGCAAGCACGCCCTGATTGTCATCGATATCCAGAACGACTACTTCCCCGGCGGTAAATGGACACTGGTTGGCGCAGAACGCGCCGCCGATAATGCGGCACGCATCCTTGCCGCAACGCGTGGCAAGGGCGACCTGGTGGTGCATGTGCGCCATGAGTTCGAGTCGAGCGATGCGCCGTTTTTCACCCCGGGTTCGGAGGGCGCGCAGATCCACCCCAAAGTCGCACCGCAGGACAACGAGCCGGTAGTGCTCAAACACAAGGTCAATTCGTTCCTGAACACCAACCTCAAGGCCGTGCTGGATGAGCACAAAGTCGAGGCAGTGACCGTCATCGGTAGCATGAGCCATATGTGCATCGATGGCTTCACTCGCGCTGCCGCTGATTTGGGCTACAGCGTTACGGTGATCCATGACGCCTGTGCCAGCCGCGACCTGGAATTCAACGGGCAAACGGTGCCAGCTGCCCACGTGCATGCTGCCTATATGGCTTCACTGGCATTCGCCTATGCCCAGGTCGTTTCAACCGCAGACTACCTGAAGGGTTGAACGTAACGCAGCGGGCTGGCCTCAACGCCAGCCCAGCTAGATCACCACATTGCGCACGAACCGCGTAGCCACCTCGCCGTCGTTGCGGTAGGCGTGCATGCGGTTGCTGGCAAAGCTGAAGAAGTCACCGGTCTGCAGGCGCTGCTGCTGGTCTTCGATGATCAGTGTCAGGCAACCCTCAAACACATAGACCTGCTCACTCCAGCCATCGGCATCCGCTTCGGACAGATAAGTCTCGCCCGGTTCCAGCCGCCACTCCCACAACTCGACCTCGCGCGTGGCAACGGAACTGGCCAGCAACACGGCTTTACTCCCCGGCTGAACGCCGGTCCAGGCCAATTCGTTGATCCGGCTCGGGTCGCGATTGTCGGGGGCCTGGATCAAGTCGGTGAAGGCAACATCGAGCGCCTCGGCAACACGATCGAGGGTTGTCAGGCTAACGTTCTTCTCACCGGCCTCGATTGCCACCAGCATGCGCCGACTGACACCGGATTTTTCCGCCAGGGCAATCTGGCTCAGATCAGCAGCATGCCGCAGACGGCGAACATTCTGGCTGACATGTTGCAGCACCGACGCGCGTTGATTGAAATCTTTGTGCACTATATTGCTCACTGTCAGGGTTTGCGCAGTATACTGCTCACTCCTCGCAATTGTGCGTTCCCTCTCTTTTGTGTGCAAGACCATGCCTCCAATCACTCCTCCTGAACGCCCTTCCGTCTCCTTCCGGCTGAGCAAGGCTGAACTGGTCCTGGTGTTTATCACCATGCTCTGGGGCGGCACCTTCCTGCTGGTGCACAACGTCATGACCGTCAGCGGCCCGATGTTCTTCGTCGGCCTGCGTTTTGCCGCCGCGACCCTGTTCGTTGGCCTGGTATCGGCACGTGTACTGTCGGGGCTCACCGCCACCGAATTCAAGGCCGGGGTGTTGATTGGTGTCTCGATCATGCTCGGCTACGGCTTGCAGACCTACGGCCTGCAAACCATCAGCAGTAGCCAGTCGGCCTTCATCACCGCGCTGTACGTGCCCTTCGTGCCGTTGTTGCAATGGTTCGTGCTGGGACGCCGCCCGGGCCTTATGCCAAGCCTGGGCATCGGCCTGGCGTTTGTCGGGCTCATGCTGCTGGCCGGCCCCGAGGGGGGCTCACTGCAGTTCAGCGCAGGCGAAATCGCCACCCTGGTCAGCGCCGTGGCAATTGCCGCAGAAATCATCCTGATCAGTCGCTACGCGGGCAAGGTCGATGTACGCCGGGTGACTGTGGTGCAATTGGCAACAGCGTCGCTGCTGTCGTTCATGATGGTGGTGCCAACCCAGGAACCTTTACCTGACTTTTCCTGGCTGCTGTTGCTCAGCGCCCTCGGCCTGGGCGCCATGAGCGCAGCCATTCAAGTGGCGATGAACTGGGCGCAGAAGTCGGTATCACCGACCCGCGCTACGCTGATCTATGCCGGAGAGCCGGTGTGGGCGGGGGTCGTGGGGCGCATAGCCGGCGAGCGTCTACCCGGGATTGCCCTGTTTGGCGGGCTGTTGATCGTTATCGCCGTGGTGGTCAGCGAGCTGAAAATCAAACGCCGCGAACACGTCGCCAAAACCCTGGAGGTTCACGAACAGGGACGAGAAGCCTGAGCCATTGGCCAATATCCGTCTATTCTTTGAAAAAAACTGTTATAAAAAAAATGTTTGATACACCGCGTTTGTAGGATTCTGCCACAGCTTCTTTGTTGGTGATCGACGGTACGCCACGTATGATCCCTTACAAACTCCTGCAGATTAGAAATCTATGTCCTTGATAGTGCTACTGCTTCTGCCGTTCATCGGCAGCTGCCTGGCGGCTGTCTTGCCGCACAACGCACGCAACAGCGAGTCGCTGCTTGCCGGGCTTGTCGCCCTGGCGGGCACCGTTCAGGTCGCTTTGATGTACCCGCAGATCGCCCACGGCGGCGTGATCCGCGAAGAATTCCTCTGGCTGCCAAGCCTGGGCCTGAACCTGGTCCTGCGCATGGACGGTTTTGCCTGGCTTTTCTCGCTGCTGGTCCTGGGCATCGGCACGCTGGTGTCGCTGTACGCACGCTACTACATGTCCCCGCAGGATCCGGTACCACGGTTCTTCGCGTTTTTCCTGGCTTTCATGGGCGCAATGCTCGGCCTGGTGATCTCCGGCAACCTGATCCAGATCGTTTTCTTCTGGGAACTGACCAGCGTTTTCTCCTTCCTGTTGATCGGTTACTGGCACCATCGCGCCGACGCCCGCCGCGGTGCCTACATGGCCCTGATGGTCACTGGCGCGGGGGGCTTGTGTCTTCTGGCGGGGGTGCTGCTGCTCGGCCATGTGGTCGGCAGCTATGACCTCGACAAGGTCCTTGCTGCCGGCGAGCAGATTCGCAACCATGCCCTGTATCCCGTCCTGCTGCCGCTGATCCTCATCGGCGCACTGAGTAAAAGCGCACAATTCCCGTTCCATTTCTGGCTGCCTCACGCCATGGCGGCACCCACCCCAGTCTCGGCCTACCTGCACTCGGCAACCATGGTCAAAGCCGGGGTATTTCTACTGGCGCGTTTGTGGCCGGTGCTCTCCGGCAGCGAAGAGTGGTTCTGGATCGTCGGCGGGGCCGGCGCCTGCACCCTGCTGCTGGGCGCTTTTGCCGCCATGTTTCAGAACGATCTCAAGGGTTTGCTGGCCTATTCGACTATCAGCCACCTGGGCCTGATCACTTTGCTGCTCGGCCTGAACAGCCCGCTGGCAGCGGTTGCCGCAGTATTCCACATCCTCAACCATGCCACCTTCAAAGCCTCGTTGTTCATGGCCGCCGGCATCATTGACCACGAAAGCGGCACACGGGATATCCGGCGACTCAGCGGCCTGTTCCGGTTGATCCCGTTTACTGCAACATTGGCCATGGTGGCCAGTGCCTCCATGGCCGGTGTGCCACTGATGAACGGTTTCCTGTCCAAAGAGATGTTCTTTGCCGAAACCGTGTTCATCAGTTCCAGTGCCTGGATCGAAGCCTCGCTGCCGGTCATTGCCACCCTGGCGGCCACCTTCAGCGTGGCTTACGCGTTGCGCTTTACCGTCGATGTGTTCTTTGGCCCACCCGCCACCGACTTGCCGCATACTCCACACGAACCCCCGCGCTGGATGCGCGCGCCGGTCGAACTGCTGGTGCTGACCTGCCTGGTGGTCGGCATGTTCCCTGCCCAGTCAGTCGGGCCGCTGCTGGCTGCCGCAGCGTTGCCGGTGGTGGGCGGTACGCTGCCGGAGTACAGCCTGGCGGTCTGGCATGGCTGGAATGCCCCACTGATCATGAGCCTCATCGCCATGTGCGGTGGCGTCCTGCTTTATCTGCTGTTGCGTAAGCAGCTCAAGCTGGGGCGCTTCCCATATCCGCCATTGATCGAGCGCTTCAATGGCAAACGTCTGTTCGAACACGGGCAAGTCCTGTTGATGCGTGCAGCCCGCCGCTTCGAGCGGGTGATGACCACCCGCCGCCTGCAAAAGCAGCTGTTCATGCTGGTCCTGGTGGCATTTCTGGCCGGCCTGCTGCCGATGCTGCACAGCGGACTGAGCTGGGGTGACCGGCCAAAGATTCCGGGCTCCGGGGTATTTGTCACACTCTGGTTGATCGCAATTGCCTGTGCCCTGGGCGCCGCCTGGCAAGCCAAGTACCACCGACTGGCAGCGCTGACCATGGTCAGTGTCTGCGGGCTGATGACCTGCATCACCTTTGTCTGGTTCTCTGCGCCGGACCTGGCGCTGACCCAGCTGGCAGTTGAAGTAGTCACTACCGTATTGATCCTGCTTGGCTTGCGTTGGTTGCCGCGACGGATCGAGGGCGTCTCGCCAGTGCCTGGCAGCCAGGAACAGGCACGCCTGCGGCGCCTGCGCGACCTGATTCTCGCCGTGCTGGTAGGCGGCGGTATGGCGCTGCTGTCCTACTCGATGCTGACCCGTCCGACACCTAACGATATTTCTTCCTTCTACCTGAGCCGGGCCTTGCCCGAAGGTGGCGGCAGCAACGTTGTCAACGTCATGCTCGTCGACTTCCGCGGCTTTGACACCCTCGGTGAGGTGACTGTGCTGGTCGCCGTGGCGCTGGCGGTGTTCGCGCTGCTGCGTCGCTTCCGGCCGCCCCGCGAGAGCATGCAGTTGCCTGCCCAGCAGCGCCTGCTGGCACCTGATGTCGTCACTGACCTGGTCAACCCGCGCCAGGCAGCCGACACTGCCCTGGGCTTCATGATGGTCCCGGCAGTGCTGGTGCGCCTCCTGCTGCCGATCGCCCTGGTAGTCTCCATGTACCTGTTCATGCGGGGGCACAATCAGCCGGGCGGCGGCTTTGTTGCCGGCCTGGTGATGTCGGTGGCGTTCATTCTGCAATACATGGTTGCCGGCACACAGTGGGTCGAAGCGCAGATGAGCCTGCGACCACTGCGCTGGATGGGTACCGGTTTGTTGTGTGCCACCCTCACCGGCGGCGGCGCAATGATGCTTGGCTACCCTTTCCTGACCACACACACGGCCCACCTGCACCTGCCGTTGCTGGGCGACATCCATATCGCCAGCGCACTGTTCTTCGATATCGGCATCTTCACCGTCGTGGTCGGCTCGACGCTGTTGATCCTCACTGCCCTGGCTCACCAGTCAGTACGTGGACACCGTCCGGCCAGCCAACCCAAAGCCAACCCGACAGGAGCCGCCTGATGGAAGAAGTCATCGCAATAGCCATTGGTGTGCTCGCGGCCTCCGGTGTCTGGTTGATCCTGCGACCGCGTACATTCCAGGTGGTGATGGGTTTATGCCTGCTGTCCTATGGCGTCAACCTGTTCATCTTCAGCATGGGTAGCCTGTTCATCGGCAAGGAGCCGATCATCAAGGATGGCGTACCACAAGACCTGCTCAACTATACCGACCCGCTGCCTCAGGCCCTGGTGCTGACAGCCATTGTCATCAGTTTTGCCATGACCGCGCTGTTCCTCGTGGTACTGCTGGCATCGCGCGGGTTAACCGGAACCGACCATGTGGATGGCCGGGAGCCCAACGAATGAGCTTCATGAACCAACTGATCGTTGCCCCCATCCTGCTGCCGCTGCTCACGGCGGCACTGATGCTGCTGCTGGGCGAAAAACGCAGGCCGCTCAAGGCTCGCCTGAACCTGCTTTCCAGCCTTCTCGGGCTGGCGATCTCGATTACCTTGCTGGTGTGGGTGCAAGCCCAGGGCCAGGCCAGCTCGATCGGTGTCTACCTGCCGGGTAACTGGCAAGCGCCGTTTGGTATCGCCCTGGTGGTTGATCGACTGTCGGCGCTGATGCTGGTACTCACCGGGATCATCGGCGTCAGCGCGCTGATCTTCGCCATGGCCCGTTGGGATGGAGCCGGGGCGAGCTTCCATGCGCTGTTCCAGATCCAGCTGATGGGCCTGTATGGCGCCTTCCTGACCGCCGACCTGTTCAACCTGTTCGTGTTCTTCGAGGTGTTACTGGCGGCCTCCTACGGCTTGCTGTTGCACGGCTCCGGCCGGGCCCGGGTCAAGGCCGGGCTGCACTACATCGCGATCAACCTGTTTGCCTCGTCGCTGTTTCTTATCGGTGCCGCAATGCTCTATGGCGTAACCGGCACTCTGAACATGGCCGACCTGGCGCTGAAAATTCCGCTGGTGCCGGAAGCCGACCGTGGCCTGCTGCATGCCGGTGCGGCGATCCTGGCCATCGCGTTCCTGGCCAAGGCGGGGATCTGGCCACTGAACTTCTGGCTGGTTCCGGCCTACTCGGCGGCCAGTGCCCCGGTGGCCGCGCTGTTTGCGATCATGACCAAGGTCGGCATCTATACCGTGCTTCGTCTGTGGACCTTGCTGTTCTCCGGTCAGGCCGGTGCCTCCGCGTTCTTTGGTGGCGAATGGCTGGTTTATGGCGGTCTCGCGACCCTCGGTTGTGCAGCCGTGTCGATCCTGGCCGCCCAACGTCTGGAGCGCATGGCCAGCTGGAGCATCCTGGCATCGGCCGGTACGCTCATCGCCGCCATTGGCTTTGGTCAAGCGGCACTGACAGCCGGGGCGTTGTTCTATCTAGTCAGCTCGACCCTGGCGCTGTGCGCCCTGTTCCTGCTGGCCGAGCTGATCGAACGCTCGCGCTCGGCCAACGAACAGCCGCTTGAAGATGACGAATGCCAACCCTCGCCGCTTGAATCACTGCATCCACCCAAGGGTATCAACCTCGATGACGAGCAAAAAGCCGTGATCGGGCAAGTGATCCCCTGGACCATGGCCTTCCTCGGCTTGAGTTTTATCGCCTGCGCGCTGCTGATCATTGGAATGCCTCCGCTGTCGGGCTTCATTGGCAAGATCAGCCTGATTGTCGCACTGTTCAACCCCCAAGGCCTGGGCGTCGCCGCCGAGCAGCCGCTGTCGATTCAGGGCTGGGCCCTGGTGGCGCTGCTGGTACTGTCGGGGATGGCCACGATGATTGCCCTGACCCGTGTCGGCATCCAGCGTTTCTGGACACCCCAGGAACGCCCATCGCCCGCCCTGCGTCGCTATGAATGCATCCCCATCGTGCTCCTGCTCGGGCTGTGCATTGTCCTGAGCGTGCGCGCCGAGCCGCTGCTGCGCTATACCCAAGACACTGCGGCCAGCCTCCAGGACCCCGAGCAGTATGTGAACGCGGTACTCGGCACCCGCCCCATACCTGGCCCTACCAGCCAGACAGCCAGCGCGAAGGTGCAACCATGAAGCGCCTGTTCCCCGCACCGTTACTGTCACTGTCCCTGTGCCTGCTGTGGTTGCTGCTGAACCTCTCGGTCAGCCCCGGCAACCTGTTGCTCGCCGTGCTGCTTGGCGTGCTGGCGCCCTTGCTGATGGCACCACTGCGGCCCGTGACGGTACACATCCGCCACCCCTGGACCGTTGTTCGCCTGATCGTGCGCGTCGGTATCGATGTACTGATTTCCAACCTGCAGGTGGCGCGCAGTGTCTGGACACTCAACCGTCGCCCACCACGCTCCAGGTTCGTGCACATCCCGCTCGAACTGCGGGATGCCCACGGCCTGGCGGCCTTGTCGATGATTACCACGGTCGTGCCTGGCACCATCTGGTCGGAACTGGCACTGGATCGTAGCGTCCTGCTGTTGCACGTGTTCGACCTGGACGATGAAGCACGCTTTATCGAACACTTCAAACAGACCTACGAGCGCCCATTGATGGAGATTTTCGAATGACAGGACTGCTCGCCAACGCGATCCTCGCCAGCCTGTTCATTTTTGCCCTGGCCATGGCCCTGACACTGTTCCGGTTGTTTCGTGGCCCTTCGGCACAGGACCGGGTACTGGCACTGGACTACCTGTACATTCTGGCGATGCTGATGATGCTGGTACTGGGCATCCGCTATGCCAGCGACACCTACTTTGAAGGTGCGCTGCTGATTGCGCTGTTCGGCTTTGTCGGCTCTTTTGCGCTGGCCAAGTTCCTGCTGCGCGGCGAGGTGATCGAATGAACAACCTGAACGAGCTACCGCTGTGGATTGAAGTACTGGTCGCTGCGCTGTTGCTGCTGAGCAGCCTGTTTGCCCTGAGCGGCGCGCTGGGCCTGATCCGGCTCAAGAGTTTTTTCCAACGCATGCACCCGCCTGCCCTGGCGTCGACCTTGGGCACATGGTGCGTTGCTCTGGCCTCAATCCTGTACTTCTCGGCGCTCAAGCACTCACCCGTGCTCCACGCATGGTTGATTCCGATCCTGATGGCGATCACTGTCCCTGTAACCACCTTGCTCCTGGCGCGCGCCGCACTGTTTCGCAAGCGTATGGCTGGCGATGAAGTCCCTGAAGAAATCAGCAGTGGCCGAGACAGGGGCCATTGATCACTGGCCGGTGAGCGCCTGCAACTCACGACGGACCATCGACGCGTACTCCGGCGGGCTCAACTGATACAACTCGGTTGCAACCCAGTTGAACCACGCGCCTTGCAGGCGGGCGCGTTGTGCAAACAAGTCTGCAGCCTGCTCTCGGGCCTGATGTTGGTACTGTGCGTGAAAATCAGCACGGCTCGACGATGGCTGCGACAATTCGCTTACTCACTGGCCTTGAAGGTAGTCAGTTCGCCCTTGCGCCATTTCGCCGCTTTGCCAGTTGCGGCCTTGAGGATCTTGCCCAGGCCTTCCTGCAACTGCTCGTGGGCAGCAAAGATCATCACCACGCCCTGGCCTTCGCGCAGCACAATACCCTCACCTTCCGGCACCGAGACAAAGGCATAATCGCCCAGGCCGTAGACCGTCAGTTTGATTTCACGAAATCGGACTTCCAGCTTGCCACCTTCGCGACTGGGTAATACGGCGGCACGGAAGTGATCGCCCACCTTGAGTTCCAATCGCTGCTTATCGTCGACAACCAAGGCCGTTTCAGTGTCGATTTCGGCCATGTACAGGCCTTCCGCGTTCTGCTCGGTGACATAAACAAAACGCGATTGAAACTGTTTGACCAGTTTGGCTCTAAGGTCGCCCAGCACAAACAGGGCATGTGTATCCAGATTACTGACTGCCAATGAAAAATTCCTCAAACCGATTACACGACGCCACCGCGGGAACAGCATGGCTCCACGAAGGCAACGTCACTTCAATGTCGAAGTCTGAAAGACTAATAGGTAAAAGCATGAAGCGTCTGTGCGGGCGGGCGCCTCAGCGTGCAGGAACTGTCGCTCCTGCACGTCGGCCAAAGCGACACAACAGGCACCCTGCGAATTTCCGTCAATGGAAACGTACTTTCTGACATCAAAACTGTCAGGAAAATGCGATAGATACATCCAGGCCCCTCGGCAGATCGGGGCTTCGGATCTCTTCTACATTTCACAAGGAAGGAATATGCACGAAAACACCGAAATCCGTCGAGAGGGAAGCAACATTTCTTACATCAACGCCCGAAAAGCAACCTTGGGCATAGACAGTTCTCGATACGTCGTGATCCCAGCCGGCATCAACTTTTTTCATATCGCCGAACACGCGACCGGTCAGGTAAAAGGCTTCCGTTGCCGACACAGCGACGCCTGCGAACTGGCCCGCGCGCTGGAGTGCTGAAATCAGCTGCAAACGGCCTGGCGCGCCGCCCCAGGTCGTTGATTGGCGCGCAACTGCTCCTGCCAGGCAACCTGGCACTCGACGGCTTCGGCACGCGTAGCGAATGCTGTGCCCCGCCGCTCACCATTAACCAGCACTACCCAGCACACCCGCTTGCCGATCGCTTGCAGGGAGGCAGGAACACCACTCCCGATCATCACGGCGACATCGACTCGGCTATTCATAATTCCCTCCGGAATTTAGTTAGCAACCTAACGATATCATACGCCCGATTCCGCAGCGGTAAAAGCTATTGCCGGTATAGCTGTGTTGCATCAACGGCAACAAATCCCGGCACGACACACATTGCACGCCGGATAGAAACGCCAAGGCCCCGAGGATTACTCCACGGGGCCTTGGCGGTAGTGCCGGTCAAAGTTGACGCTGGTGCTTGTCAATCTGCTCGTGGCGCTCTTGTGCTTCGATGCAGTACTTGGTGGTCGGGCTGATCAGCAAGCGTTTCAGGCCAATCGGCTCGCCGCTGTCGTCACACCAGCCAAAGCTGTCGTCGTTGATACGGCCGAGCGCCATCTCCAGCTGCGGCAACAGGCGCTGGTCGCGTTCGATAGCGTTAACCAGCCAATGGCGCTCTTCCTCTACCGAGGCGGCGTCAGCCGGGTCCGCAGGGCTGTCCAGGCTCTCGATGGTTATGCGGCTCTGTTCGATGCGCTCCTGGGTCTCGACTTTCATCGACTTCAGCAACTCGGTGAAGAACGCCAGTTGCTCGGCGTTCATGTAGTCATCGGCCGGCATGGCCAGCAACTTTTCCTTGGTCATCGATTTCTCTATGAAAATAACGTGCATTTAAGCGATTGGATTGCCATCACCGACAGTTCGCCGACAGCGGAATTCTTCAAGCACCCTTCGGCACTCTATTTACGAGGGGCGGCAGTCTAAGGCGCCACGTCCTGCTGGGCAACAAAAATGACAGTGCAACGGTCTGAAACGGCCTGGAATCCGCGAATCAACCCCATAGACCCACCTCTCGTCGCGTCACATCGTGCCTGTTTACCGATTACAGGGGCAAAAAACTCATCACATGTAGAAACAATTCTTCCGCCATCAGTATTGAAACCGGGCTGAAACCGCGAAGTGTTTCCCCGCCAACCTGAGCGTACCCTGCTGCAGCCTCAGGGTGCTACCCCGCTATCGCCAACCAGGCCAGCGCCCCCGCTTGAATGAGTGCCACCCCTGCAGAGCTACTCGCCTATGAACTTGCAAGATCGCCTCGCCCTCAATACCGATCTCGGCTGCGCCGTCGCCAGCCACTTCAGCCTCCGACCGACCTTTTATGAGGTCTGTGCGCGCCTCCTCCAGGAGCAATGGCCAGCACGCCATATCGGTAGTCAAAGCCCCTTGGCGCTTTATCTGGTCAGTCTCGACAGCGCGCCGCCTAGGCCCTATGCACGACCACTGTACCAAGTCCTTGCGGAACGCTTTTGCCGAGGCAGCACGCTCAATTTGACGCCCGGAGAAGACTTTCTCACCCTGCAAGAAAGCACAGACCCACAATCAGCCATCGTGATTGACCTGCATGCTGTCGAGTGCCTGATCAATGACTGCGGGCCTATGCTGCTGGATCACTACCAACGCGCCTTGACATCCTTCTGGTGCGAGACGGCCCCCTCGGGACTGACGCCATGGCAATGGTACGCCGACTACCTCAGGCAGCACTTCAAGACGGCCACCGACGCCAGCTACGATACCGGCACCCTGAGCCATGCCGCCGCAGCCATGGCCAGCCTGGTGTACCTCTACCCCACCCCGCAAGAACGCGCTGCCTGGCCCAACACCGGCAACCTCGTCGTCGAGCACCTTGAGCTGGACACCTCGACAAGCGCCTACCTGGATGTTGACCTGGCCAGCGCGCTGTTGCTTGAGCGACGCGACACCGTTACGGGTCTGGTTAATACGCTGATCTACAGCACATCCGGTCAACTGGTGCCGATTGCCTCACGCCAGGCGTTGTTTGACGCGCTGGGCCGGCTTTGGCCAACCCTGACCGCCTCACGGCCGGCGCTGCACCTGATCCCAGACAGCAGTAATAATTTTGAAGCCCAGGCTCGCGGGGTACTACAGCAACAGATGCGCACCGCTGCAGCGCTTGCACACCAGTACCAATCCGAATACAGCGCCCCGCTGATGAGCCTTGAACTGGATCGTCTGTCGTCGATGATCGACCTGTGCAATGCCGCGGAACAGACGTTGCGGACACAACTTGTTGAACAACTGCCCGACTGGTTGCGCAATACCAAAGGGCCCGCGTTACGCCGATACGGCGCAATGCTCCTGGCAGTTGCACAATGCTACGAAGATGCGGACGGTCAGTTCTGGCTAGATGGGATCAGCGATGCCGAAACCTTCAGTTACCGGCACCTGACTCGTCAGATCGCCATCGACCATCCCGGCAACGACCTGGACGTTCGTGATGTAGTGATCATCAACTATCAAGTCCAGGCAGCGGCCATACCTGGCCAGGATTCACTGATCTTCGACGGCACAATTCGCCCCGTACGCTTCTCACTGGCTCAACTGGCCATCGGCAATCTCGGCTTACTGGCACCGGGCAGGATTGAGTTGACCTCTGCGTCAGCGCAGGTGTTACCGACCTGGATGGACGAGCGCTACCTGCGCCAATTGGTCAGTACGCTGGATATTGGCAGCACCTACCCACAGATGCTCAAAGAAAAGTTGCTCGAAGATGCGGCACAACGAGAACAACGCCAACGGCTGCTTGCTGCACAACTGCGCAGCCAGATACCGGCGTTTGCCATGGAGTTGCACCTGCGTGACAACACCGTAGGCGAAGCCGCCGTGGAGGGTATCAGCCAGGTATTCCTGAGCTCGCCTTCACCCACGCCTAGCCCCTGGGTGATGCGCCCTTTAGGCCTGCTCAGCCAGCCGGGTGCCACGTCCGACCTGCTGCACAATGCCTGGCTGTTAGAACCGCATCATCCGGACAAAGGCCCTTGTGTCCTGTACCGCCCCTTGCATCCGCAGCCGTTGCTGGAGTTTCCCGACCGTCTGGCGCTGCTCGTCGCCATTGGCATGCCGGGGGAGTTACAGGACGACCTGCTTCAGCGCCTGCCTGAAACGTCCCGGCGCATTTACGCCCATGGCGGGTTCCAGGAGCCCCATCTGTACCAGGCTGTCGAAGATGATTTTGCCGTGCCATGGGGCACACCCGCGCCCGTCGAATTGGCGATCGAAACGCCTGTGTCCGACATTGGCACAGCCTTGTACCTGGCTTGTGTCGAAGAAACCATCAGGCACTTCGAGGCGCAGTCAACCAGTACCGAGGCAACACGCTGGAAGCGCTGGCAAACACTCGGCTGGTTGCTCTTCAATACGCTGCTGCCCTTGGCCGGCGATACCCTGGCCAAGGCAGCCTGGCTGGTGCAAATGAGCATTGCTCTGGCGACCTTCACCAATGCCGACGCCCAGCGCGACCCTGTGGGCCACCGGACAAGCCTGATCAACCTGCTGGTAAACGTTGCCGTTCTGTTGTTTTCCCACGCCTCTGCGCGCTTGAGCCAAGACCTGCAGAGGGTTGAACCCTTGCCAGCCATGGCGCCTGACCAGCCGCTCCTCCCCCTGTTGCCAACACCCATCAGTGAAAGCCCGCTGGAGTTCGGTTGGAGCCGGCCTGATCACCAGCTTGATACGACTCAGCGAACTGCCTTGAAGAAGCTGCAGGCCGAGATTCCCCTTGCAGAACTGGGTCCCCCTGTACCCAGTGGTCCGATGCAAGGGCTGTACCTGCATAACGATCAACTCTGGGCCAGCCTGGACAACAAGGTGTACAAGGTCGAGATCGATCCGGTTCGCGAGCAACCGCGCATCGTCGGCTCTTCCGACACCGATGAGCCCGGCCCGTGGCTGACGCAGGATGAGGTCGGGCGCTGGCGACTTGACCTGATGCTTCGGCTGCGTGGTGGCATGCCACTGGGCAAGCAGCTGGCGCACGCAGAACAACAAGCTGCGCTTTCGAACCGCGCGTTGAAAATGGAGCTTGACGTCGGCCTCAAGCAGATGAAGGAAGGAAAAACTGAGCGGGACCTTGCACTGGAGCTGGCTTCACGCGTTACCGATGCCAGCCACCTGCGACAGCTGCTGACCAAGACACAAGGCTACGCCCGGTTTTTCAGCGACCTTCTGCAGACGCTGGAGCAAAGCAACAGCATCAATCCGATCAAAGACTACAAGATCGTAAGAGCAACTGCGCTGTACGAGTACGTGCGCTGCGAGCAAACCGGCTATGGCCTGTTGAAAAAGCTCTACCACCCTCTTCGGGCGCAATTGGCCGGGCTGTCCAACCAACATCCTGCATTCGAAGATATATCCACTGCTGATAGCCGCATCATTACCGAGCGCCTGGATGTCATGGGCCCGCTACTCGATCAATTGATCCTCGCGGCGGCAAAGATGACCGAAGCGCGTAGGCAACTGAACCGCCTGGCTAGCCGGCGACAAGCGAAAATTACAGAACTCAATGAATGGGTATTGACCACACGGGAGAAAGCCTCGGAGCACCTTGTCTGGCGGTTCCTGCGGGTGGAAAACAACTTCAATCGCTTAAGCCTGCTTCATCCGCTCAACGACCTGGCAACCTTCTGGCTCGACCGTGCCTGGAAGAATCTCAATCTGGGTATTGCCCAGCGATTACACCTGTCCGACGTGGAGCAACCTGTTGTCGAGCTCAATGTACGTATTCTGCGCAGCATCGCGGAGCAGCTTGATGTCACCTTGCGCCAACTGGACAACATCACCCCGTTATTAAACAACGACGGCGCCTTGCACGTGCTTTCCGAACTGCGTCAGGACGTCGAGCAGGTGGCCAACGGCGTGCGCCAGGACCTCACTGACTTCCCGGATTACCCGTCCTACAGCACGCTCAACCAACTCCGAAGCCGGGCCCCGGGGCTAATTGAAACTACCGACCATGGCCTGCTGCTGGCTGAACCACGGGTGGGCGATGACACGCTGGTAGATATACCCGGCCCGGACAACAAGACACCGGCGCGAACCTACCGGAGGGAACAGGATGACTGGGTCGAAGTACCAAGCGTCCCGGCACCCGGCCCCTCACAAAGCACCTCACGATCGTTGAAACGCGTACTCAAGGACAGCCGTCAGCGCATGGCCAATGCGCGTACAACGCTTCATAGCCTGCAACTATCGACAGCGGCCAGCTACTTGCCGGTCGAGATCGAAGAGTTGCTGACACATCAGCAAACGCTGCTGGAAACCGAACGCCAAGCCATCGAGCAGCACCTGACCAACGACAACCAGACAGATGAGGCACGCCGTAACGACGACGCGGCGCTGATCATGAAGTCACTCGACGAGTTGGCCCAGACGCTCAATACACAAGCCGTGGTGCTGCGGACCCAAGCCGCCTTGCGACAAAATCCGAGAATGGGAGAAGTGCAGTATTTGATTGACCGTGGCCAGGTACAGGTGCGCGTCATAGGCCAGCGGCACCAGTTGCTCAAGGTAAAAGGCCGACCGGATGACTTTCTCGACGAGTACGAAATCAGCCATCAGGACAAAAGCCTGTGGTACGCCCACTTCCACTACCCTGCCATGGACACGGCGCGGGAAAACTTCATCGTCGGGCATCTGAAGACTGCCGCCCAACGTCACGCCGGCGGTGCAAGTGACTCCAGCACCGGCAACGCCGTTGCGGTCTACCGTGCGCCGATCACTTCAGCTTCGGCAGCAAAGTACTTTTTTGGCCTGTAGACCATAGAGGGGTCGCTGCGCGGCCCATCGCAGGCTATTCCAGCTCCTACAGCTGAACTGCACACCGTTTGGGTGTGCGGTTCATTGTGAGGCACGCTGGTCGTGATCAGCGGTCTTTGAACTGGGCTTCGCGCTTGGCAACGAAAGCAGCCATGCCTTCCTTCTGATCTTCAGTGGCGAAAGCGGCGTGGAACACACGGCGCTCGAAGCGCACGCCTTCGCTCAGGGTGACCTCGAAGGCGCGATTGACGCTCTCCTTGACCATCATGCTCACCGGGATCGATTTGCTGGCGATGGTCGCGGCTACCTTCAAGGCTTCTTCGAGCAACTCGGCTTGCGGTACTACCCGTGCCACCAGCCCTGCACGCTCGGCTTCCTCGGCGCCCATCAGGCGACCGCTCAGGCACAGTTCCATCGCCTTGGCCTTGCCGACGGCACGGGTCAGACGCTGGGTACCGCCCATGCCGGGCAATACACCCAGGTTGATTTCCGGCTGGCCGAACTTGGCGTTGTCGGCGGCGAGAATGAAATCGCACATCATCGCCAGCTCACAACCACCGCCCAAGGCAAAGCCGGACACCGCAGCGATGATCGGCTTGCGGCGATTGGCAATACGATCGGCATCGCTGAACAGGTCGTCGACATAGATCTGCGGGTAGCGCAGGTCGGCCATTTCCTTGATGTCGGCACCCGCGGCGAAGGCCTTGGCAGAGCCGGTGAGCACCACGCAGCCAATGTTCGGGTTGGCTTCAAGCTGGTCAAGCGCCTGATTGATCTCACCGACGATCTGCGCGTTCAGCGCGTTCAACGCCTGCGGCCGGTTCAAGGTGATCAAGCCGACCTTGCCGTGGATGTCCAACAGGATGGTTTCGAATGCCATACAGACTGCTCCTTCAAAGATTGCGCGCAATGACCATGCGCTGAATGTCGCTGGTGCCTTCGTAGATCTGGCAAACCCGCACATCGCGGTAGATCCGCTCCAGCGGGAAGTCGCTCAGATAGCCATATCCGCCGAGGGTCTGCAAGGCTTCCGAGCAGACCTTTTCGGCCATTTCCGAGGCAAACAGCTTGGCCATCGAGGCTTCGACCAGCGCGGGACGCCCGGCATCGCGCAGTGCAGCAGCGTGCAGAACCATTTGCCGGGCGACAGCAATACGAGTGGCCATGTCGGCCAGGCGGAAGGCCACAGCCTGGTGTTCGATCAGGGGTTTGCCGAAACTCTGGCGCTCACGCGCGTAGTCACGGGCCACCTCAAACGCCGCACGGGCCATGCCCACCGACTGCGAGGCAATACCAATGCGGCCCCCTTCAAGGTTGGCCAAAGCGATCTTATATCCTTCGCCTTCCTCGCCCAGGCGGTTGGCGAGCGGAACACGCACATCTTCAAAAACGATCTGGCAGGTATCGGACGCATGCTGACCAAGTTTGTCCTCGACCCGTGCAACCTGGTAACCCGGTGAATCGGTCGGAACGATAAACGCGCTGATACCGCGTTTACCGGCAGCAGGATCGGTCACGGCAAAGACGATCACCACCCCGGCGTTCTGCCCGGAAGTGATGAACTGCTTGCAGCCATTGAGCACATAGTGATCGCCATCGCGACGGGCACGGGTTTTCAGGCTACTGGCATCGGAACCGGCCTGAGGCTCGGTAAGAGCAAAGGCACCGAGCATGGCGCCGCTGGCCAGCGGCGTGAGGAACTGCCGTTTCTGCTCATCGTTGCCAAACTTGAGGATCGGCACACAACCCACCGAGTTGTGCACGCTCATGATGGTCGAGCACGCACCATCGCCCGCAGCAATTTCTTCCAGCGCCATGGCGTAGGCGACGTAACCCGTGTCGCTGCCCCCCCACTGCTCGGGCACCAGCATGCCAAACAGGCCCAGACCGGCCATTTCCTCGATGGCTTCCTTGGGAAAACGATGCTCACGGTCCCACTGCTCGGCAAACGGACGCAGGCGCTCTTGAGCGAACTGACGGACCGCCTCACTGATCTGCTGTTGTTCTTCATTGACTAGCATGGTGCACCTCAGTACAGACACTCGACGGCCATGGCGGTTGCTTCACCACCACCGATGCAAATGGCAGCAACGCCACGGCGCAGGCCTTTCTGGCGCAAGGCAGCCAGCAAGGTGACCAGGATGCGCGCTCCCGAAGCGCCAATCGGATGACCCAACGCACAGGCGCCGCCGTGAACGTTGACCTTGTCGTGGGGCAGGTCCAGGTGTTTCATCGCCGCCAGGGTTACCACGGCAAAGGCTTCGTTGATCTCGAACAGATCGACGTCGGCCAGGTTCCAGCCGGTGCGCTTGACCAGTTTGTCGATGGCGCCGATCGGGGCGGTCGGAAACAGCGCCGGGGTGTCGGCAAAAGCTGCATGGCCATGAATCACGGCCAGTGGCTTGAGCCCTTGTTTTTCGGCCTGGGAACGACGCATCAGTACCAGCGCTGCGGCACCATCGGAAATCGAGCTGGAGTTTGCCGCCGTTACCGTGCCGCCGTCGCGGAACGCTGGTTTAAGCTGGGGAATCTTGTCCAGGCGCGCCTTGGGCGGCTGCTCGTCCTCACTGACCAGGCGCTGGGTCTTGCCCTCGGTAACTTCTACGGGAACGATTTCGCTGGCAAAACTGCCGTCCTTGATCGCCTGTTGGGCGCGGGTCAGCGAGGCGATGGCAAAGTCGTCCTGCTGTTGGCGGGTAAAGCCGTTGCTGCCGGCGCAGTCTTCGGCAAAGGTGCCCATCAACCGGCCTTTGTCGTACGCATCTTCAAGACCGTCAAAGAACATATGATCAATGATCTTGCCGTGGCCCATGCGGTAGCCACTACGCGCCTTGTCCAGCAGGTAAGGAGCATTGGACATGCTTTCCATACCACCAGCCACAACCACATCGGCACTGCCGGCCAGCAGCAAGTCGTGGGCCATGATGGCAGCCTGCATGCCCGAACCGCACATCTTGTTGAGGGTGGTACAGGTGGTGCTCTTGTTCAGCCCGGCACCCAATGCGGCCTGACGGGCAGGCGCCTGGCCCAGCCCTGCGGGCAGCACGCAACCAAACAACACCTGCTCGACGCTATCAGGAGCAACGCCGGCACGCTCGACCGCTGCGCGAATGGCAGCAGCGCCCAGCTGTGGCGCGGTGAGGCTTTTCAGGTCGCCCTGCAGGCCGCCCATCGGTGTGCGTACAGCGCTGACAATTACAATCGGGTCATTGGCGAGGGTCATGTTAGGTACTCCTGCAATTACTTGGCGGCCATACGCAAGGCACCGTCGAGACGGATCACCTCGCCGTTGAGCATGCTGTTTTCAATGATGTGGCGGGCCAGCGCGGCATATTCCTGTGGCCGACCCAGGCGCGGCGGGAACGGTACACCGGCCGCCAGCGAGTCACGGACCTCCTGGGTCATGCCAGCCATCATCGGGGTTTCGAAAATGCCGGGGGCGATGGTCATCACGCGGATGCCAAAGCGCGCCAGTTCACGGGCGGCTGGCAGGGTCAGGCTGGCAATTGCCCCTTTTGAGGCGGCATAAGCGGCCTGACCGATCTGGCCATCATAGGCGGCAATCGAGGCGGTATTGATGATGACTCCGCGTTCACCGTCGTCGCTCGCTTCGCCTTCGGCCATGGCCGCAGCAGCCAGGCGCAGCAGGTTGAAGCTGCCGATCAGGTTGACGTTGATTACCCGGCTGAAGCTTTCCAGGCCGTGCGGGCCATTCTTGCCCAGGACTTTCTCGGCACCGACGATGCCAGCGCAGTTGATCAGCCCATGGAGACTGCCGAACGCGGCAATGGCAGCATCTACTGCAGCTTTGGCGGCGGCTTCCTGGCTGATGTCAGCGACCGCGAATCGCGCTTTGGCGCCCAGTTCCTGGGCCTTGGCGGCGACGGCCTCAGCATTGAGGTCGACCAGCATTACCTGGGCACCGGCTTCGATGAGCATGTGTGCGGTGGCCGCCCCCAGCCCCGAGGCGGCGCCGCTGACGATGAAGTTCTTGTTGGCAATCTGCATGATGGTTGTTCCTCAGGCACTGGCAGCTGTGGCCAGCGCAGCTTGTTGTTTGGCAATTTCCTGGTTGCGCAGGATGAAACGCTGCAGCTTGCCGCTCGGCGTCTTGGGCAGCTCGCTGACAAATTCGATTTCGCGTGGATAGGCGTGGGCATACAGGCGCTGGCGCACATGCTGCTTCAGGGCCTCGGCCAGCTCCTCAGTGGGTTGCTGACCATTGGCCAGCACCACAAAAGCCTTGATCAGTTCGGTGCGTTCCGGGTCCGGCTTACCGACTACAGCGGCCTCGATCACCGCCGGATGCTCGATCAACGCACTTTCGACATCGAACGGCCCCACCCGATAACCCGAGGTGGTGATCACATCGTCGCTGCGGCCGACGAAGCTGATGCTGCCATCCGTGTTCAGTTCTACTGTGTCGCCACTCAGGTAGTACTTGCCGACCATGGATTTGGTTGGCACTCCGTGATAGCCGCCGAACCAGCACAGCGGCGACTGTTCGCGATCGACGGCAAGAATTCCGGGCTGCCCGGCAGGCAGTTCCTGATTGTGCTCATCGAGTACCACGATACGGTGCCCGGGAATGGCAAAACCTGCCGACCCCAGATGCACGGGATGCTGCAAACCGTGGTGATTGCACAGCACCATGCCCAGCTCGGTCTGGCCGTAATGATCATGAATGGTCACGCCGAGTTCGTCGGAAAACCAGCGGATAACCTCAGGATTGAGTGGTTCACCGGCACTGCTGACTACTCGCAGGCGTCCTTTGATCGGACTGGAGAACGCATCGCCCGCAGCAATCAGCAGGCGGTAAGCGGTCGGTGAGCCGGCCAGGTTGCTGATCGCGTACTTGTCGATCACCCGGCAGGTACTTTCGACGCTGAACGGCCCATCGTAGAAGGTCGTGGCATGACCCAGCGCCAAAGGACCGGTCACGGCGTAGTACAGGCCATAGGCCCAGCCCGGATCGGCCAGGTTCCAGAAGTTGTCTTCGTCGCGCAGGTCGACGGCATCGCGCATGTAGCCCTGGAACGCGACAATGGCACGCAGCGGCACCAGCAAGGGTTTGGCCGGCCCGGTCGTGCCGGAGGTAAACATCATCAGAAATGGAGCATCGCCATTGAGCAGTACCGGTTCGCACTCATCGCTGGCTGCTTCCAGCGCAGGATGGAAGTCCACATCTGCGCTGCCGCTCTGGGCCCCGACACAAATGATCGCCGGGCAATCGACAACATCGTCGAGCTTGGCACGGTTGCCACGGTCAGTGATCACCACACGCGCGTTGGATTGATGCAAGCGGTGCTCGATGGCTTTGGGGCCAAACGCGGTGAACAGCGGTTGGTAGACAGCGCCCAAGCGCCAGCTGGCCAGCACCGTGACCAACAACTCGGGAATTCGCGGCAAGAGACCAGCGACGCGGTCGCCCGAGCCCACGCCTTGGGCGCGGAGCACATTGGCAAACTGCGCGGCCAGCCGCTGCAACTGTTCGAATGTGTACTGGGCATGGTCGCCATCGCGGCCTTCCCAGTTCAACGCAACCCTGGCGTTGCCGACATGGCGGTCACAGCATTCGACGCAGGCGTTAAGCGCATCGAGGCCACCGTGCAGAGAAGCACTGGCCACCTGGGAATAGTCGAAGCCGCTCGCGGCCACGGAGTAATCACGCATCGTCAGACTCCTGGATTGTTATTGTTGGAGTAACACCATGAATCTGACGATAGTCGCGCCGTAGAGGCCTTGGGACAATGGCCAAAGCTGTCAAACTGGATGACTGGTTTGGCCGCACACCTGAACCGGCGTCAGCTACTTCCCTGAGCAACCCGCTCGGTTGCCAGGGCATCGCGAGTCAAGTCCAGCACCAGTGCCTCCACCGCGGCCTCCCGCTCGCTGGCCAACCGCCTGGCCTGCGCCTGGACACTGGCATCGTCTCCCGTCCCCAGCGCCTCGAGCCGATCCCAGAACGGTTGTTCAGCTTCGGTAAATCGCGCGCCGTATTCGCTGCGCAGATATTCCAGCCAGAAGTCCAGCTGACTGACGTAGGCTATCAGGGCATCAGTGGCCTCCGCTTCACGAACCGCCCGGGCAGCATCAGCAAGTTGCGCATCACTGACACTGGCGATGGCCTGAAACTGCATTGAGCCTGGCTGGCCCGGTAGACCCAGTTCACGTGCCAGACCGCTGCGATACGCCAGGCTGACCTCAACCTCATCAACCCCCCGCCCCGCCGCGATACGCGCGTTGATATCTTCACGAGCAATGTGCTCGACCCGCGCCAAGCGAAACAGACGCCTTGCCAGGTCCACACGCGCAATTTGCGCCTGCCCCCGAGCACTGCGCTGTAGCGCTCGCGCAACGAAAACCCGCACTTCCAGCGCACTGAAACAGGAAGCGACACTGTCGACACAGGTTCGCGGTACCGCCGCCAGGCTGAACAGTTCCTGGCGTAGCGCTGTACTTTCCTGTGCGGCGTCGAGCACCTCCCACACGCGACGGTCCAGGTCTTCCCGGGCTTGACGAAAATCGCTGGTACCAGACAACTCGCCGATCAGTTCAATGAAGTCCTGGCTATCTGGCTCGGCCCGCACGCTGTCCCACACTGCACCACGGCGTTGCTGCTCCTGAGTATCCGGATCCTGGGTCCACACTCGCCTGCCGGTTTCCGGGCCAGGCACGTAGGGACGGGTAACCACGGGATCGGGGGCACGCAGGCGCTCCCTTACCGTAACGGACAGTGAATTGCCCTCTAACATCAACGTTCGCCGCAATCTGCGCGGTGCTTGCAGGATCTCTTCCGGTACAGTGGCGATCTGGTTGTTGCGCAGGTCAGCATGCTCCAGCATTGCGCACCAGATCAGCCCCGATGGCACTGTCTGCAGCTGACAGTTGCGCATGAATAGCTCGCTCAATTGCGAAATACTTTGAAAATGCAGGCCGATCAGGCCAAGTGGATTGTCGTTGAGGTTCAACGTACGCAGTCGTGGCAGCCCTGTCAGCAGACTTGCACCCGGCCCGGTCATGCGAATGCGGTTACTGTGCAATCGCAGCGCTCGCAGCTCATGTAAGTGTTCCAGCCCCGCAGGCAGTGCAGTGAGTTCATTGCTGCCCAGGTTAAGCCATCGAACCCTACGGAAATGCTGCAGAAAACTCGCGGGAAGCTGTTGTAACTGCAGATTGACCAGGACCAGGTCGGTAACATGGTTGAAATCAACCCTGGGAGGCAGCTCCGGCAACTCGTGAATTGCCGCGCCAATCAGACTCAGGCGCATTCCCTGGGATTGACTATGGATATCCAGGAGAGGCTCCCCCTGCAAACGCCAGCACCGCCGTAGCTCCTCGGCAATGGCCCGACGCGCGCGCGCTCTGGAGTGCTGCGCACCACCAAGCTCCCAGGCTTCCAGGGCGACATCCAGCTGCAGGTATTCATGCTCCTGATTCAACAAGATGTCGAATGCCGAGCCATCCCCCTGTAGCAGAATGTTGAGGTAATCTTCCACTTCATTTTCATTGAAGCCGACATAGAGGGCGCGAATCCGCGCACGCAAGGTGTCATGAGCAGCATTGACTCCTTGCCCGCGCCCACTTAGCAAATAGCCCACCCGCCCATCGGCAAGGCGCACTCCCGGGTTGAACCACGGCTTGATCTCACGCCAGCCCATCAGTCGCTCAAGCTGCTGAGCTTTAGTCGGCACCCAACGCTGCAGATCGCGCCGCACGTGTTGAGCACCCTCAGCGCCATCCCACTTCAGACGCTTTACATCAGACGTAGGCAGAACGGTCAGGAGGACCTCGGGCAAGTGTGCGGGCTCAGGTATTTCGAGGTCCAACTCGTAACCTTTTTCGTCGTAGAGCCGGAAACTCCCTTCACGCCACACCAAGGTATGCGCTTTTGGGCTCTGAGGATCCAGCACAGCAAGTCGCCGGCCACTCTCGGAACCATCACGCAACTCAAGATTGATACTGTTCGGCCATTGTGCGCTTTGGCGCAGCAAGTTGAACACCAACTCGACCGAGTCGGGCTGATAACTGTTACGTAGATACAACCCTTCGCGCATCCGTATCAGGCGGGCATGTCGCTGCAGTGATCGCGCCTGTTCCGCCAGCGCCAGCGGGATGCGCTGTTCATCGACCAGCCGCAACCGCTGAGCGTCGTCCGCCTGCTGCAACAGGTGCGCCGCATAAGCGTCCGGTAGCCCTGGGAAATCCCGCTGCAGCAAGGCCTGGCCGTCTTCGGCAGTCACATATTGGCGGGAGAAATGCTCAAACAGGCCTTCGCGCAAACGCTCAGCCTGCGCCAGAACTTCGTCATGTTGCTCCGCCGCACTCAGGCCAGCAGCGTCGATGTGCTCCAGGCACCATGTGTAGTACGCCGACTCGCTTTGATCTGTTGTGACCTGCGCCAGTTCGGTGAAAAATGTATCGATTCGAACATCGACATCGAAGCGCTCCAAGGTGTCGCGCAAGCCCACCGGCAATGGCCGATTCTCCACCAGCAAACCGCGCAACTCATCGTCGTCAACGCCTGCTACCCGCAGGACCTGCTCGACTCTCTGGGCATCGAGGCTGGTGGCTTGCGGCCAGAGCCGGCTCAGCAGTAATGCGCTGCCTTGCCACTCAAGCGGCCGCTCATACCTCAAACGCCAACCGCGCTCACCATTGAAGGTCAACAACGGGGCATAAGCGTCTTGGCGCAGTGGATGCTGCAAGCGCCAACGTCCCTGACCCTGGCGAACCTGATAGAACGTGCTTTCGTGCTGCCACCAAAAACGCTGGCCATCGGTGTAGAGGCCGCTGTCCAGTACCTCCAGATGCTCGGGGACATCCTGCGCCGCAAAAGGGCTCAGGTCCTCAGACCACAGGCGCTTCGCGCCAGCATCGTTGTTGATTGGCACCAGCCCCTCAACAAAATTGCTGCGCGTAAACCCTCGCGCTACAACCCCTGCACCTGTAGCGACAGCGGCCCCGACCGCGACGGTTTCGGCCACACCGAGAAAATGCTCCATGGCTTCATGCCGATGACCACGTGACCAGTCGCGTACGCCTTCAAAGGTTTCCGAAAGAACGTGCACAACCGTCTGCGCCAACAGAAGACCGCCCACCACCGGAACGAAGAAACCCGCGACGTTGAGCAACAGCAGACCAGCATCCTTCATTTGTTCCAGGCGCTTTTCGGATGCCGCGTGATCGGCATCTTCTGTCGGCACCAACATCAGCCTGGCGTCTTCTTTGAGGCGACGTACCTGCTCAGTCGCCAGGCTTACAAAGACATCGGCGGCCGGCGCCTGACCTTTCGGTTCCAGGTCAGGTGACGGGTCCTTGAGGCGCTTGCTCAAGGTGTTGAGCAGTCCGGGCAATTGCTTGAGGCCGATCCTGCGACGCAAGTACGCATCCATCTCCTTTTTACCCAGATCCGTGGCCAAAGCGTCGTTCAACTGCGACCACCCGTTGAAACTGTACAGTGAGCGCCGGGGCGCATCAGGCAAGTACAACAACACACGCTGTACTTGCCCCTGAGCGTCGGTCTGCTCAAATGCCAGCGCTCCGTCAACCGGGCAGTTCAACACGTGGAACAGCAAGGCACGCCAACCCGCGACAGATGCAGAAGGCTGCGAAGCGTCTGCAACCAGCTGCCGCAGCATCTGCACATCAGCCTGAGTGATCTCCTGCTTCACTGCGGCGATCTCGGCCACCAGCGCCAGCCCTTTACGCTTGTCGTGTGCCAGAGTGCTTTGAGCTTTCTCGTCGAAAATCAGGTCAAGATGGGCCTGATAATCCTCGCCTAGATCTTCTTCGCGACAAAACAGCGCAATCACATCAGGCTCGGAATTGACCAGATCCGCCTGGCTGTCCTGCGGGACAGGGTCCTTGTTTGATGTAGCCAGGCCCGATCCCAGATAGAAGCTCGCATCAGGCTCGAAATTCTGCATGAGACGCTGCAAGGCAGGCTGGTGGACAAAGTTAATTGTGTCCGCTGGTAGCCCGCCCCCCACCGGAACACGAAATGAGCGTCGCAACTCTCGCCAGTAGAGGCCATCAAGCGTTTGCGTCACGCCCAGTTCCTGCACAAAGCGTTGAAGCCCGTCAACGGTATAGCTATCCGGAGATATAATCCTCGTACTCAACTGATGAAGGTACGTCTGGCTTGTCGCGTGCGCCTGCCAGCAATCACGTATCGCGTTGACTTGCTCAGGCGAAGCACCGGACAGCCAATCGGGCAGGCGTTCCTTGATGAAATCATCCGTTGCATTGGCAATTTTGGCTGCAACGGCGCCCGGGCTGAGGGTAGGCTGGCTTTGGTTCATGGCGGCTTTCCACATGATGGTCGGAGCCATCAAGCTTCCACCGCCCTGACCTGCTAATGCAGAAGGAAAGTTCTCGTAATCAATGCACAGACTGGCCTTGCAAAATCACCGCTCGATAGTGCCCGGGGTTACACCCGAACCACTTGCGAAATGCCTTGTAGAATGAGCTGCTGTCAGCAAAGCCCAAGCGTTCGGCGATGTCCGCAAACCCCAGTTCGACTTCGGCCAGCCACGTGATCGCCAGCTCCCGCCGCACGCTGTCCTTGATCCCCTGATAGGTTTGCCCCTCCTCGGCCAGACGACGTCGCAGGGTCGAAGCCGAAAGGCACAGATGGCGCGCCAGACGATCGGCGTCGGGCCACTTGGCAGGGTCCATCTGGCGCAGATCGTAGCGGATACGACGCGCCAGGCTGGCCGGATCACGGTACTTGACCAGGATATTTCCAGGTGCCTCGGCGAGAAATCGCTGCAGTTCTTCTTCGCTACGTTTGAGCGGCAGATCAAGGCAATCGGCAGCAATGATCATCCGTGAGCGCGGGCGATTGAACTGCAAGTTCTCCGAGAACATCACCCGGTAATCATCACAAAAAGGCGGCTCGTCGCAACGCAGTTCGATCGCCAGAATCGGAATACGCCGCCCGGCCAGCCAGCAAGCGACGCCGTGTACGATCATCCAGAAGGTGAAGTAGGTAAAAGCGCGGCGCGGCTGTTCGCGCGGCTCGCCAATGACGATTTCGGCGAGGCTTTGCTGACGCACCAGCGTGGGTTGCAGGTCTTCAAGCATCAACGACAGAAAGGTCAGGGCTGTGTCCAGCGCTACCCCCAGCGTCGGCTGGGCCATCGCCGCACGACAAAGGAACGCCAGGCTGCCACTGCGCAAGCCGCGAGGGTCCATGCCAAAAAACTCGTCGTTGCAGCGCCGCGCCAGCAACCGCCACAGCTGAGCATAGGCACTGGCGGGTACGCGTGCACCCAATTGCTCGAGCAGTGCAGGATCGATACCGATACGACTCAGCAACGCCTGAGTCGGTGCGCCTGGTGCACAACTCTGCAGCAGCGCCTCGCGCACCAATTGCATCGAGATGGTGTCTTTGCCCGCCATCAACTGTACTTCGCCTTGCCTGTCTTGTTTACCGGCCATCTTAGGGACACCGGCAGAAAATGCCAGTAGCGCTTCATACGGTCGGCGCCAGGCTCAGAAACGCTTGAATCAGGCGCAGTTCACGGCGACGCTCCAGGCAGCCGATCATGTGCTGGTTGAGCAAGCCTGCACCGGCCATCGGACGCGCCACGACGCGCGGATCATGGCTGACCTCCACCGACGAAACGATACCTATACCGAGATTGGCGGCCACTGCTTCGGTCACTGCCTCTCGGCTGTCCAGCTCCAGCAACACCCTGGGATGAATGCTGGCCTGGCTGCACGCCTGATCAAAGGTGCGACGGGTGATCGAACTGGGCTCGCGCAGCACCATGATTTGCCGGTCCAACGCGTTGATCGACAGTGACTGTGCGTCAGCCGCCCAGGGGTGACTTGCCGGCAACAACGCACAGATCCGCGACTCACCCAGGCTTTGCAGGTAAAGCCCCTTGCGTGGTTCGACCTCGGTCAGTACGGCCACATCGGCATGCTCACTGAGCAGCGCGGCCAGGGTTTCCTGGGCATTGCCCAAACGCAGGTTGACCGTGATGCCCGGGTACCGCGCGCGCAACTGGGCGAGCATTGGCATGACCCGGTGCGGCCCGTCCGCAGCTACTTCCAGGCGCCCGGTGAGCAGCTGCCGGTTGGCCTCGAGCATGGCCTGCGCCTCCTCAGCCAGGCCGAACATGGCGCGGGTGATGGCCGCCAGGCGCGTGCCCTCCTCGGTCAGCTCTACACGCCGCGCCGTCCGGCGTAGCAAGGTGATCTGGTAGTGCTCCTCCAGTGCCTTGATATGGCCGGTAACGGCCGGCTGGCTGATGAACAGCCTTGCGGCGGCGCGGGTGAAACTGCCCTCCCGGGCCACGGCATCAAACGCTCGAAGCTGGAACAAGTTCATATCTATCGGCCTGACTTATAGCTGGCATAACAACAAACAATTTGATTGATGGCGCGCAGAATTGCAACTTAGGTCCCGTAGATTCAGCCCACCGCTTGTGAGGACCACCGGAATGAGTAACGCCCCTATCCTGCTGACCCCCGGCCCCCTGACCACTTCGTCCCGCACGCGCCAAGCGATGATGGTGGACTGGGGGTCCTGGGATCGTGACTTCAACCAGTTGACCGCCAGCCTCTGCGAACAACTGCTGGCCATCGTCAACGGCGCCGACAGCCATCATTGCGTCCCCCTGCAAGGTAGCGGCACATTCGCCGTCGAGGCCGCCATCGGTACCTTGGTACCACGTGACGGCAAAGTCCTGGTGCTGATCAACGGTGCCTACGGCCAGCGCCTGGCCAAGATCTGCAAAGTGCTGGGCCGCGCCTACAGCACCTTTGAAACCGCTGAAGACCAGCCCACCACGGCGGCAGACGTCGATCGCCTGCTGGCCGCTGACACCGCCATCACCCACGTGGCGCTGATTCACTGCGAAACCAGCACCGGCATCCTCAACCCGCTGCCGGAAATCGCCCAGGTCGTGGCGCGCCATGGCAAGCGCTTGATCATTGATGCCATGAGCTCCTTCGGCGCGCTGCCGATCGACGCCAGCGAAGTGCCGTTCGATGCCCTGATCGCGGCCTCCGGCAAGTGCCTGGAAGGCGTGCCCGGCATGGGCTTCGTGTTCGCCAACAAGACCGCATTGGCTGCCGCCGAGGGCAACTCGCCGTCTCTGGCCATGGATCTGCAGGATCAACACGCTTACATGGCCAAGACCGGCCAGTGGCGCTTCACCCCGCCCACCCATGTAGTGGCGGCACTGCATGAGGCATTGCTGCAATACAACGAGGAAGGCGGCCTGCCTGCTCGCCACCAACGCTATGCCGACAACTGCAAGACCCTGCTCGACGGCATGGCTGCGATTGGCCTGCGCAGCTTTCTGCCGGCCGAGATCCAGGCGCCGATCATTGTCACCTTCCACGCACCCAACGACCCGCGCTACCAGTTCAAAGACTTCTATGAGCGGGTCAAGGCCAAAGGTTTCATCCTCTACCCGGGCAAGCTGACCCAGGTCGAGACCTTCCGCGTCGGCTGCATCGGCGTCGTCGGACCGGACGGCATGCAAGCCGCCGTGAACGCTGTGGCCCAGGTGCTGCGGGAAATGGAAGTACTGGATATCTGAATCGCTGACCCTCTTTCAAGGAACTCGCACATGAACTACAGCAACCCGACGCAACTGCAAGCCGCCATCCTTGACTGGGCCGGCACCGTGGTCGACTTTGGCTCCTTCGCGCCGACCCAGATTTTTGTCGAAGCCTTTGCCGAATTCGACGTTGAAGTCTCAATCGAAGAGGCCCGTGGCCCGATGGGCATGGGCAAGTGGGATCACATCCGCACCTTGTGCGACCAGCCGCAGATTGCCGAGCGCTATCGCAAAGTGTTCGGCCGTACACCGACTGACGATGACGTGACCGCCATTTACGAGCGCTTCATGCCCCTGCAGATCGAAAAAATTGCCGTTCACTCGGCATTGATTCCCGGCGCCCTGGACACCTTGACCGGCCTACGCAAGGAGGGGCTGAAGATCGGTTCCTGCTCCGGTTATCCGAAGGTGGTGATGGACAAGGTAGTCGAGCTGGCCGCGCAGAATGGCTATGTCGCCGATCACGTGGTTGCCACCGATGAAACGCCTAATGGTCGTCCATGGCCTGCCCAGGCGCTGGCCAACGTGATTGCCCTGGGTATCGACGACGTGGCGGCCTGCGTCAAAGTTGACGATACCGTCCCCGGCATCCTCGAAGGTCGTCGTGGAGGCATGTGGACCGTGGCACTGGTCTGTTCAGGCAATGCCCTGGGCCTGACTTATGAAGGCTATCGCGCCCTGGCTTCGGATACCCTGGACAGCGAACGCAAGCGTATTCACGCGATGTTCGAGGGCTCCCGCCCGCATTACCTGATCGACACGATCAACGAGCTGCCGGAAGTCATCGCCGATATCAACAAGCGCCTGGCGCGGGGCGAGATGCCGCAAGCGGTGTAGAACCTTGAGGCCCTACCACCGGCAATACCGGTGATAGGGCCTTCTGGCTATTTCTGGTGCCGTGCAACCCACTCGGCATACGTGTCAATGAAGGTCTGCAGGAACGGACGGACCTTTTCGGACAGCTTGCCATTGTCGTCGAACAGCGTTGCAGCGCCACCGATGTAGGCTTCCGGCTGCTGCATGCAGGGCACATCGAGAAACACCAGTGACTGGCGCAAATGGTGGTTGGCCCCAAACCCGCCCACAGCCCCTGGCGACACACTGATCACCGCCCCCGGCTTGCCACTCCAGGCACTCTGCCCATAAGGTCTTGAACCGACATCAATGGCGTTCTTCAACACCCCCGGCACCGAGCGGTTGTATTCCGGCGTGACGAACAGAACCGCATCGCTGTTGCGGATCTGTTCGCGGAAAGTCTTGTAGGAGGCGGGTGGCTCGACATCGATGTCTTCGTTATAAAGAGCCAGATCGCCAATCTCGACTATGTTCAATTTGAGGTTCGAGGGCGCAAGCTCCGCCAGTGCAAGGGCGACTTTGCGATTGAACGAGGCCTTGCGCAAGCTGCCGACGACGACCGCTACCGAATACTCTTGGCTCATGGCAATTTCCTGACAAATAGAACAAAGGAACTTGTAGGTATAGATGATCTACCCGGTACCTGAAGTTTTTTTCCGTTCGAACAAAACTTACCCCCCAAGTCAGTGGTCTATGCCTGACAGAATATTTTTAGAGGTTGCACGGTAAATGACAGCAGTACTGGTCGGACAGTTTCATGCACGGGACGCAGAAGGCCGTATCTACCCCGTTCATGAGTTCCAGGAAGCAACGCTCGAGGCCGACGGTAGTGCCGCATCCCTGCCCATCACAACCTACAAGCTGGCGATCGGCGACAAGGTCAACCACTTGGGTGACGACCGTTTCGAGCTGGCACGCAGCGGCGTCGAAATCATCCGCATTCCTTGATGCAATCGACGGTATAGACCTGCCCGTGCTCGCCGCCTTCATGTTGCAAACCATGCACATCGGCGACAAAGCCGGGAAAGCCGCTGTCGAATGCAGCGGCAAACACCAGATAATCGATGATTGAACGGGTAGCCTCGGTGAAACGCTCCCCCGGCATGATCAATGGAATCCCCGGTGGATAAGGCACCAGCATCACTGCCGCGATGCGCCCCAGCAATCGATCGATCGGCACCGCTTCCACCTCCCCGCGCACCATCCGGTCATAGGCATCGGCAGGCTTCATGACCACCTCGGGCAATACGGTAAACAACCGTTTGAGCTGCTTGGCAGTGGCATTGCTGCGGTAGCAGGCGTGCAGCTGGTCACACAGATCGCGCAGGCCCAAGCCCTGATAACGCTGTGGATCAAGCTGGGCTACACACGGCAGGCTTTCGAGCAGGCTGGTATTGGCGTCGTAGTTGCGCTTGAACTCCAGCAGTTCAGTCAGCAAGGTGTTCCACTTGCCCTTGGTAATGCCCATTGAGAACAACACCAGGAAGGTGTAGAGCCCGGTCTTTTCCACTACCAGGCCGCGCTCCCAGAGGAACTTGCTGACCACCGCTGCCGGTATCCCATGCTCACTCAGCGCGCCGCCGGCGTTCAGGCCAGGCATGACCAGGGTGACTTTGATCGGGTCGAGCAATACATAGTCATCACTCACGTCGCCAAAGCCATGCCAGTCCGCTTGCGGTGCCAACAACCAGTCGCCAGTGCTTACCTCGCGGGCGCCCTCGACCTGCGGCGGCTGCCAGATACTGAACCACCAGTCGTCAGCAGCAATATGCTGGCGCAGATTGGCCATGGCCCGACGAAAGCTCAGGGCTTCATCAAACATCTCTTGCAACAGTGAACGCCCCGCCGGTCCTTCCATCATTGCCGATGACACGTCCAGTGAAGCCAGAATGCTGTACTGCGGCGACGTCGAAATATGCATCATGAAGGCTTCATTGAAGCGGTCGCGATCCAGCTGCCTGGCTCCGCCGTCCTGCACATGAATCATCGAGGCCTGACTGAAGGCCGCCAACAACTTGTGAGTCGAGTGGGTGCTGAACACCAGTGGGCTGTCGGCGCCGACGGATGTACCCATGGCAAAGCGTCCGGCGAAAAAGGGGTGAAATGCGGCATAGGCGTACCAGGCTTCATCGAAGTGCAGCACTTCGACGCTGTTGCCCAGCACGTGCTTGATCATTTCGGCGTTGTAGCACAATCCGTCGTAGGTGGAGTTGGTCACCACCGCCATCTTCACCTTGGCTGCCCGCCCCCGGCTCAATGGGTTGGCCTGAATCTTGGCCTGGATCGCCTGAAGGCTGAATTCGCTCAACGGGATCGGCCCGATAATGCCCAGCTCGTTGCGCTCCGGGCACAGGTACAGGGGGATGGCCCCGGTCATGATGATGGCGTGCACCACCGACTTGTGACAGTTGCGGTCTACCAACACCAGATCATCGCGACCGACCATCGAATGCCAGACGATCTTGTTGGCCGTGGACGTACCATTGATGACGAAGAAGGTGTGATCGGCGCCGAAATTCTTTGCCGCCCTGGCCTCGGCTGCCGCCAGCGGCCCGGTGTGGTCGAGCAGCGAACCCAGTTCCGGTACGGACACCGACAGGTCCGAGCGCAAGGTGTTCTCACCGAAGAACTGATGAAAAGCCAACCCTACCGGGCTTTTGCGGTACGCCACCCCACCGCCATGGCCGGGGGTGTGCCAGGAATAATTGGACTGTGCCGTGTGCTGCACCAGCGCCTTGAAAAACGGTGGCAGCAACCCATCCAGGTAGATGTGCGCTGCTCGCGCCACCTGACGAGCCAGAAATGGCACGGTGTCTTCAAATAGGTAAAGAATGCCGCGAAGCTGGTTCAGCTCACTCATGACGTCAGCCGGCGCATTTTCCAGTGTCACCTGTTCGCCCAGGACAAAAATTGGCAGGTGCGGCGCACGCAAACGGGCCAGTCGAATCAGCTCGACCATATGCTGCAACAAGTGGGTGTTCTCACCGGCGCCTTCTGCGGCAATCAACAAACAGGCCAGCCCATGATGGCTTGAGGCAACCAGGCGGCCTTCGGCGTAATCAATGGCCGGCAAGATGGTGAAGCCGTCCTGGGCCAGTTCCTGGGCGATGCCTCGCACCCGCTCGCCGGCGACCGTATCGGCCTTGATCTCGCGGTGAACGATCAGAACAGGGAACTTGAGGTCCTTGTACATAAGGGGGCGCCTACTGCGAATGACGTGTCAGTCAATTCAGGGTAGAAGCTCGCCAGCCCCCTTGCGCGGTAAACCGCCTCAGCTGCCCGCGGACAACTGCTGCCACAACGCCGGGCCACCGGCCGATTTGGCAATGGCTTCCAAGCGCGCAATATGCGCTTCCAGTTCCTGCTCGGTGGCCTGGATGATGCGCCCGGGTTGACGCCCGGTCAGGCGGCGAATTTCACTACCACGGCTATCGCCGCTGTCTTCCTCGCCATCGGCACCCTGCCCGGCCAGCGACAGGCTGGTCTGGCCACCGGTCATGTTCAGGTAGACATCGGCCAGCAACTCGGAGTCGAGCAAGGCGCCGTGCAGGTCACGACCGGAGTTGTCGACACCATAGCGTTTGCACAACGCATCGAGGCTGTTGCGCTGACCTGGGTGACGGCCCCGCGCCATCATCAAGGTGTCAAGGATGGTGCAGTGCTGCGAGATGTCCGCGCGGTCGTGCTGGCCCAGCAAGGCGAATTCGTTGTTGATGAAACCAACGTCGAACGCCGCGTTATGGATGATCAGCTGCGCGCCCTGGATAAACTCGAAGAACTCTTCAGCAACCTCGGCAAAGCGCGGCTTGTCGACCAGGAAGGCGTCGGTGATGCCGTGAACGCCAATGGCACCCTCATCACTCTCGCGGTCGGGTTGCAGGTAGACGTGGAAGTGCCGCCCGGTCAGGCGTCGTCCCATCAGTTCGACGCAACCGATCTCGATGATGCGGTGGCCGTCGGTGACGGGCATACCCGTGGTTTCGGTGTCGAGGACGACCGACCTGTTGCTCTGAATATCCACGCCGGTGGCCTCCTGTCGCGAACTGCTTGTATGGTGAAAGCCGACCATTCTACCTCAGAGCGCTACCCTGTGGCGGCCTGCGTAAAGGTCAGCGCCCGCGCAGCTCGTCAACGCCACGGTTTGCCAACTGATCGGCGCGCTCGTTGCCTTCGTGGCCGACATGGCCACGCACCCATTTCCAGGTGACCTTGTGGCGATTGACCTGCTCATCGAGCAACTGCCACAGGTCGGCGTTCTTCACCGGCTCCTTGGCGGCCGTCTTCCAGCCGCGCTTTTTCCAGTTCACCATCCATTCGGTGATGCCTTTCATTACATACTGGGAGTCGGTAACCAGTAACACCTCGCACTCGCGCTTGAGCGCCTCAAGGCCCTTGATCGCAGCCATCAGTTCCATGCGGTTGTTGGTGGTGTTGTGCTCACCGCCCCACAGTTCCTTCTCCACACCCTTGCATACCATCAACACACCCCAGCCACCCAGGCCAGGGTTGCCTTTGCAGGCTCCATCGGTGTAGATCTCGACGCTATCGCTCATGCACAACCTTTTCAACACAGTAAAAACCCGCGCCCACAGGGCCCGGGTTCAGGGTTCGGAATGGCGCCGGTTGACCTTGGCCATTGGCAACGGCAGCAGCTTGCCCATCGGCTCGCGACGCTCCAGACGCAGTGGCCGCAGGCCGACCACCATCTTGCGTGCCACCAGCAGATACACGCCACCACCGGCACCTTGCCAACCACCGGCGACCCGCTCCCAACCGGCCAGGCGCTGTTGCCAGGCGGGGGACGCGAGCGGCGGACGATAGCACCCGAAGCGGCGTTTCTCCAGCGCGAAACCCAGCAGGTTGAGCCAGTCGGCCACTCGAGACGGCGAAAAGCAACGGGCCTTGCGCAGGGCATCATGGGCAAACACCCGCCGCACGCCCCAACTGCTCCAGGGATTGATACCGATAATCAGCAAGTGCCCTCCGGGGCGCACGCTGCTGGCGGCTTCACGCAGCAGGCCATGGGGCGACAGGCTGAAGTCCAGGCCATGTTGCAGCACCACGACATCGGCGGCGTGCTCGCTGAGCGGCCAGGCCTGTTCTTCGCAGACGATCTCCACCCCCGGCAGGGGCGCGCCCAGGCGCACGTTGCGCTGCACCTGCGGGGCCTTGGGTGGCGCCTCGGCGCAGGGACCGTAATGCACCAGATAACCGCCAAAGTAGCGGCCCAGCTCTTCTTCGAGCAGTCGCTGCTCTTCATGAAGCATCAACTGCCCCAGGGGGCCAGCGAACCAGTCGCGGGCCAGGCTGATCAGCTCCAGCCACTGCGGATCGGCCTGGGCGAAGGCTTGATCGGTCATTGCAGTCTCCCTAGAAGGTTCTCGACAGTGGACATAACTACTAAGATGCACCCATGTCCAACGTTTGGCGAATCGCACCATGATACAGATCGATGCCCTGCCCGCTTTCACCGATAACTACATCTGGTTGTTACAAGACACTGCCAACCAGCGCTGTGCAGTGGTCGACCCGGGGGACGCGGCACCGGTGCTGGCCTGGCTTGAGCGCCACCCGGGCTGGCAACTGAGTGACATCCTGGTCACCCACCACCATCACGACCATGTCGGCGGCGTCGAGCAGCTCAAAGCAGCCACCGGTGCCCGCGTATACGGCCCTGCGCAGGAGCACATTCCGGGTCGCGACGTCGCCCTGGACGACAACGCCAGCGTGCGCGTTCTGGGCCTGGATTTCCAGATAATTGCCGTGCCAGGACACACCCTGGGACACATTGCCTATTATTGTGACCAGCCGGAAACGCCGCTGCTATTCTGCGGCGACACACTGTTCGCCGCCGGTTGTGGCCGCCTGTTCGAAGGTACCCCGGAACAAATGCACCATTCTCTGGAACGCCTGGCGGCCCTGCCGGCAAAAACGCTGGTGTACTGCACCCACGAATACACCCTGAGCAACCTGCGCTTCGCCAAGGCGGTTGAGCCACAAAACCCGCACATTGCCCAACGCTTCGACGACGTTACCCAATTACGGGCTCACAATCGCATCACGTTGCCATCAACCCTGGCTCTGGAAAAGCTGACCAATCCCTTTTTGCGCACCACCGAAACATCCGTTAAAGAAAAACTAGACGAACGGAACGGCACCATAAACCCCACGCCAAGTACTGTTTTTGCTGGCTTGCGCGCTTGGAAGGACGCGTTCTAAACAGGTTCTGCTAGGACCGTAAAGTTCTCAAAGGTTGACCACCGAGGGGCCGCTTTCTAGAATCGTCCGACATTTTTGCCCGGAACTTTGTCCCCGCCAATGTCGTCGAATAGCCGCAGAACCTTCAATTCCGTCGCCCTGACGCGCCTGGCCCAAGCCAGTGCGCTGGCCCTGGCCGCCACCCTTGTGGGCTGCCAGAGCACCCGTCAGCTCGACGAATCCGAGAGCGTTCGCGCGCACAATTACCAGGCGCGGATGAAGCAAAAGCCGGTGTTCGTTCCGGTCAAGCAAGCCGAGCAGGAACCCCAGGATGTATGGGAGCGCATGCGTCAAGGCTTCGCCCTGCAGGACAACATCGCCGTCAATCCGCGCATCGAACAGCAACGCCTGTGGTTCGCCAGCAACCCGTCCTTTTTGGAAACCGCCGGCGACCGTGGCAGCCTGTACATTCATTACATCGTCGAGCGTCTCGAAGAGCGCGACATGCCGCTGGAACTGGCCCTGCTGCCAGCTATTGAAAGTGCCTACAACCCGATGGCCTATTCGCGGGCCCATGCAGTAGGGCTGTGGCAGTTCATCCCCTCCACCGGTCGCTACTTCAACCTGCGTCAAACCCGTTTCTACGATGGCCGCCGCGACATCACCGCGTCGACCAACGCCGCCCTCGACTACCTGACCCGCCTGCACGACATGTTCAACGGCGACTGGCTGCTAGCACTGGCTGCCTACAACGCCGGTGAGGGTACTGTCAGCCGGGCCATCGAGCGCAACGAGCGTCTCGGTTTGCCAACCGATTACTGGAACTTGCCATTGCCGCAGGAAACCCGTGACTACGTGCCTAAGCTGCTGGCTTTGTCACAGGTGGTGATGACGCCCCAGGCCTACGGCGTGAACCTCAATCCGATCGCCAACGAACCCTATTTTGAAGCAGTCGCCATCAAGGACCGTCTGGACCTGTCGCGGGTCGCCGCCTTGGCGGATATGGACGAAGACGAGCTGTTCCAGCTCAACCCGGCGTTCAAGAAGCGCATGACCGTCGATGGTCCGCAGCAACTGCTGGTCCCAACCGCCAAAGCGCAGTTGCTGACCACCAGCCTGTCGAACATGAAGCCCGAAGAGCTGCTGTCGTTGCAGCCGAAAAAGGCCGTGTTCGACGCCGCACTGGCCGAAGCCACGCCCCGCACCAGCACCACCCGCAGCAGCCGCTATCGGGTCAAGCGCGGCGACAACCTCGCGTCCATTGCCCGCGCCAACAAGGTTAGCGTCAAGGACCTGCAGCGCTGGAACAAGCTGTCTGGCCACGGCCTCAAAGCCGGTCAGACTCTGGTCATGCAGAGCGCTCAGCCTGCCCAGGGCAAGGACCAGAAAAAATCGACCCAGTACAAGGTACGCAAAGGCGACTCGCTGTACCTGGTGGCCAAACGCTTCAACGTCGAGATGCAACACCTCAAGCGCTGGAATCCGCGCAGCGGCCACGCCCTCAAGCCAGGCCAGACCCTTACGGTCTACCTGCCGCATTGATGTAAACCCGGGGGCCGCTCTGCGCCCCATTCGCGGGTGAACCCGCTCCCACAAATCAGGTTTACCCGCGAAGCCTTCTCCTGCATGGCCAAGGCCTTTGGGAGCGCCCTTGCGGGTGCTCTTTTTCCTTGCCCTGCAAGCTGTTACTGTTACCCGATCAAAGCCCAATGCCTCTGGATCGGATGCCGACTTGATACGTCCCCTCCTGCTGTCACTCAGCCTGGCCTTGAGCTTTCCCGCAGTCGCGACAATCAGCGAAAGCCACGGTTACGCGCAGTTCGGCACGCTCAAGTACCCAGCCAAATTCACCCACTTCGACTGGGTCAATCCGCAAGCGCCCAAAGGCGGAACCTTGCGTGCCATGGCATTCGGCACGTTCGACACCCTCAACCCTTACACGTTCAAAGGTTCAAGCCCGGTTACCACCCCCAACTTCCTGCAGTACGGGGTGAACGAACTCAATGAAACCCTGATGGTCGGCACCGGCCAGTACGACCCCTCGGGTGACGAACCTACGTCCGGCTATGGCCTGATCGCCGGCTCTGTGGAGTACAGCGAGGACCGCAGCTGGGTGGTGTTCAACCTGCGTCCGGAAGCACGCTTTCATGACGGCCATCCGATCACTGCCAGCGATGTGGCGTTTTCCTACCGGACGCTGCTCAAGGAAGGCCACCCGATCTACCGCACCAACCTGCAGGAAGTAAAACGCGTCGACATCCTCAATCCACAGCGCATTCGCTTCGTGTTCAAACGCGCCGGCAATGCCCTGTTGATCCTGCGCCTGGGCGAAATGCCCGTTCTGCCAGCGCATTACTGGAAAGATCGCGACTTCAAGGCCACCACCTTCGAGCCGCCGCTGGGCAGCGGCCCGTACCGGATCACCGCCGTGCAGCCGGGGCGACGGCTGGTGTTCGAACGGGTCAAGGACTACTGGGGCAAGGACCTTGCGGTCAACCGGGGCAAGTACAACTTCGATCGGGTCGAGTATGAGTTCTATCGTGACAGCGCCGTGGCCTTCGAGGCCTTCAAAGCCGGCGAGTTCGACATCTATATCGAGCACCAGGCCAAGAACTGGGCCAACGGCTACAACTTTCCGGCAGTACGCCGTGGCGAAGTGATCAAGGCACAGATCCCGCACAAGATACCGACCCAGACTCAAGGCCTGTTCATCAACAGTCGCCGTGCCGCATTCAGCGACCCACGGGTGCGTCAGGCGCTGGGACTGATGCTGGATTTCGAATGGACCAACCGCGCGCTGTTCAGCAGCGCCTACCGCCGCGCCACCAGTTACTACCCCAACAGCGAATTTGCCGCCAGCGGAGTGCCGGTGGGCAAAGAGTGGCTGTTGCTGGCGCCGTTTCGCGATCAGCTACCCGCCGCCTTGTTCACCGAACCCTACAAGGTCAGCCACACCAATGGGCGCGGCACCAGCCGCCAGACCCTGCGCCAGGCCCTTGGCCTGCTGGCCCAGGCCGGCTGGAAACTCAATGGCCAGCGCCTGCTCGACAGCAAAGGCAATCCACTGAAGCTTGAACTGCTGCTGGTCAACCCGAACCTTGAACGCATTCTGCAACCTTATGTCGAAAATCTCGCCAGCATCGGCATCGATGCACGCTTGCGTACCGTAGACCGGGCCCAGTACAAACAGCGCCTGGACCAGTTCGATTTCGACATGATTCTGATGACCCTGAACCAGACCCTCAGCCCGGGCCTTGAGCAATGGTTGTACTTTCACTCGAGCCAGGCCTCGACCAAGGGCAGCAAGAACTATGCTGGCGTCAAAGACCCGGTGGTCGACCACCTGCTCGAGACCCTGCTCGGCGCACAGACTCGCGATGAACAAGTGGCTGCCGCGCGCGCCCTGGACCGGGTATTGCTATGGCAGTACTACATGATTCCCAACTGGTATCTGGACAATCACCGCCTGGCCTACCGTAACCGGTTCGCCTTCGTCACCACGCCGCCCTATACCCTGGGGCTCAACAGCTGGTGGATAAAGCCTTCGGAGAACGCCCAATGACGTCTATGCCCAGCCTGCGCATGAAGGCCTGCGCCCTGCTGCTGGCCTGCTTCAGTGCCCAGGCACTGGCCGCGCCCCAGCATGCCCTGACCCTGTATGACGAAGCGCCGAAATACCCGGCCAACTTCAAGCATTTCGATTACGTCAATCCGGATGCGCCAAAGGGCGGCACCTTCCGCCAGGCAGGCTTTGGCGGCTTTGACAGCCTCAACCCGTTCATCAACAAAGGCGTGTCGGCCGATGACATCTCGCTGATCTACGACACCCTGATGACCCAGAGCCTGGACGAACCGTTCACCGAATATGGCCTGGTGGCCGGCAAGATCGAGAAAGCCCCGGACAACAGCTGGGTGCGTTTCTACCTGCGCCCTGAAGCACGTTTTCATGATGGCCATCCGATCCATGCCGAAGACGTGGTGTTCACCTTCAACACCCTGATCAAAAGCGGCGCACCGCTGTTTCGCGGTTACTACGCCGATGTTGCCGAGGTCATCGCCGAAGACCCGCAGCGGGTGCTGTTCAAGTTCAAACACAGCAACAACCGTGAACTGCCGCTGATCCTCGGCCAGTTGCCGGTGCTGCCCAAGCACTGGTGGGAAGGTCGCGACTTCACCAAGGGCAACCTTGAAATCCCGCTGGGCAGCGGCCCATACAAGGTCGCCGACGTCAAAGCCGGACGCTCGATTCGCTATGAGCGGGTCAAGGACTACTGGGGCAAGGACCTGGCGGTCAACCGCGGCTTCTACAATTTCGATGTCATGACCACCGACTATTACCGCGACAGCGCCGTGGCGCTGGAAGCCTTGAAAGCCGGTCAGTTCGACTACCGCCTGGAGACGGCGGCGAAAAGCTGGGCTACCGCCTACGATGTGCCAGCCGTGCGACAGAAACGCCTGATTCTCGAAGAGTTGCCCAACGGCAACCCCACCGGCATGCAGGGTTTCGTCTATAACCTGCGCCGCCCGCTGTTCCAGGATGTGCGGGTGCGCGAGGCGCTGAGCCTGCTGCTGGATTTCGAGTGGACCAACAAGCAACTGTTCAATGGCGCCTATACCCGCAGCCGCAGTTATTTCGAGAACTCCGAAATGGCGGCAACCGGCCTGCCGGATGCTGCCGAGCTGAAGATCCTCGAACCCTTGCGCGGCAAGATCCCCGAACAAGTCTTTACCCAGCCCTTTGCCAACCCGGTTACCGATGGCAGCGGCATGATCCGCGAACAGCAACGCAAGGCATACAAACTGCTGCAGGAAGCCGGCTGGCGCATCGTCGACGACAAGATGGTCGATGCCCAGGGCAAACCGGTGTCCATCGAGTTTCTTCTCGCCCAGACCGAGTTCGAGCGCGTACTGCTGCCCTTCAAGCGCAACCTGTCCGACCTCGGGATAGATCTGGTGATCCGCCGGGTAGACGTTTCCCAGTACATCAACCGGCTGCGTTCGCGGGACTTCGACATGATCGTCGGTGGCTATCCGCAGTCCAATTCGCCGGGCAACGAGCAACGCGAGTTCTGGCAAAGTGCAGCCGCCGACAACCCCGGCAGCCGCAATTTTATCGGCCTCAAGGATCCGGCCATCGACACCCTGGTCGAAGACTTGATCAATGCCGACTCCCGGCAGAGTCTGATCGAGCATTGCCGTGCCCTGGACCGTGTACTGCAGTGGGGCTACTACCTGATCCCCAACTGGCACATCAAGACCTGGCGGGTCGCCTACTGGAACCACATCGGCCATCCTGAGGTATCGCCCAAGTACGACATCGGCATCAACACCTGGTGGATCAAGCCGAATGTCGAGCCCGCCGTACCAGTGACCACCGCGCCCGCTGCGCAACCGACCGAAGGGGCGCAATAGCATGCTGGCCTACATCTTCCGGCGTTTGCTGCTGATCATTCCAACCCTGCTGGGCATTCTGATCATCAACTTCGTGATCATCCAGGCTGCCCCCGGCGGCCCGGTCGAGCAGATGATCGCCAAGCTTGAAGGCTTCGAAGGCGCCACCAGCCGCATCGCCGGTGGCGGTGCCGAGGTGTCGGTGGCCGGATCCAACTACCGCGGCGCGCAAGGCCTGGACCCGGCGCTGATCAAAGAAATCGAAACGATGTACGGGTTCGACAAGTCGGCACCGGAACGCCTGTGGATCATGATCAAGAACTACGCCCACCTGGATTTCGGCGACAGCTTCTTCCGTGATGCCAAGGTCATCGACCTGATCATCGAAAAAATGCCGGTGTCGATCTCCCTGGGGCTGTGGAGCACGCTGATCATGTACCTGGTGTCGATCCCGCTCGGCATCGCCAAGGCCACCCGTCATGGCAGCCACTTCGATGTCTGGACCAGTTCGGCGATCATCATCGGCTACGCCATCCCGGCCTTCCTGTTCGCCATCCTGCTCATCGTAGTGTTTGCCGGCGGCAGCTACCTGGACTGGTTCCCGCTGCGCGGGCTGACCTCGAACAACTTCGACGAGCTCAGCACCTTGGGCAAGGTCCTCGACTACTTCTGGCACCTGGTGCTGCCGGTGACCGCCCTGGTGATCGGCAACTTCGCGACCATGACCTTGCTGACCAAGAACAGCTTCCTTGACGAGATCAACAAGCAATACGTGGTCACCGCCAAGGCCAAGGGCCTGAGCCCGAACCGCGTGCTCTACGGGCACGTGTTCCGTAACGCCATGCTGCTGGTGATCGCCGGCTTCCCGTCGGCGTTCATCGGCATCTTTTTCACCGGCTCCTTGTTGATTGAAGTGATCTTCTCCCTCGACGGCCTGGGCCTGATGAGTTTTGAAGCGGCAATCAACCGCGATTACCCGGTGGTCTTCGGTACCCTGTTCATCTTCACCCTGCTGGGGCTGGTGGTGAAGCTGATCGGCGACCTGACCTACACCCTGGTCGATCCACGCATCGACTTTGAAAGCCGGGAGCACTGAGATGAACCTGTCCCCTCTCAATCGCCGGCGCTTCGAGCGCTTCAAGGCCAACCGCCGCGGCTGGTGGTCGCTGTGGTTGTTCCTGATCCTGTTCGGCCTGAGCCTGGGTGCCGAGCTGATCGCCAACGACAAGCCATTGGCCGTGCGCTATGACGGCGAATGGTACTTCCCGGCCATCAAGCGCTACCCGGAAACCACCTTTGGCGGTGAATTCCCGCTGGAGGCCAACTACAAGAGCCCGTACATTCGCGAACTGCTGGCCGCCAAGGACAGCTGGGTGCTGTGGGCGCCGATTCCGTTCAGCTACCAGAGCATCAACTACGACCTCAAGGTGCCCGCCCCTGCGCCGCCCTCAGCGCAGAACTGGCTGGGTACCGACGACCAGGGTCGCGACGTGCTCGCCCGGGTGATCTACGGCTTCCGCATCTCGGTGCTGTTCGCCCTGACCCTGACCATCCTCAGCTCGATCATCGGCGTGATCGCCGGTGCCCTGCAGGGGTTCTATGGCGGCTGGGTCGACCTTGCCGGGCAGCGCTTCCTGGAGATCTGGTCAGGCCTGCCGGTGCTGTACCTGTTGATCATCCTGGCCAGCTTCGTCCAGCCCAACTTCTGGTGGCTTCTAGGCATCATGCTGCTGTTTTCCTGGATGAGCCTGGTGGATGTGGTGCGCGCCGAGTTCCTGCGCGGGCGCAACCTTGAATACGTGCGCGCTGCACGTGCGCTGGGCATGCAGGACGGCTCGATCATGTTCCGGCATATCCTGCCCAATGCCATGATCTCGACCATGACCTTCATGCCGTTCATTCTCACCGGCGCCATCGGCACCCTGACCGCCCTGGACTTCCTCGGCTTCGGCCTGCCGCCCGGCGCGCCGTCGCTGGGCGAACTGGTCGCCCAGGGCAAGTCGAACCTGCAGGCACCCTGGCTTGGCATCAGCGCCTTTGCGGTGCTGGCATTGATGCTCAGCCTGCTGGTGTTCATCGGCGAGTCCGCTCGCGACGCCTTCGACCCGAGGAAATAACATGAGCAACGACACCTTGATCGAAGTACGCGACCTGTCTGTCGAGTTCGTGACCGGCGAGCAAACCCAGCGCGTGGTCGAAGGCATCAGCTTCGACATCCGCCGCGGCGAAACCCTGGCCCTGGTGGGCGAAAGCGGCTCGGGCAAGTCGGTAACCGCGCACTCGATCCTGCGCCTGCTGCCCTACCCGCTGGCGCGTCACCCCAGCGGCAGCATTCACTACGAAGGTCGCGACCTGTTGACCCTGGACGAAAAGCAGATGCGCCAGATCCGTGGCAACCGCATCGCGATGATCTTCCAGGAGCCGATGACCTCGCTCAACCCGCTGCACTCCATCGAAAAGCAGATCAACGAAATTCTCCTGCTGCACAAGGGCCTGCGCGGTAAAGAGGCAACGGCGCGCACTCTGGAGCTGCTCGATCTGGTGGGCATCCCCGAGCCGCACAAACGCCTCAAGGCGCTGCCCCATGAGCTCTCAGGCGGCCAGCGCCAGCGCGTGATGATCGCCATGGCCCTGGCCAACGAGCCGGAGTTGCTGATTGCCGACGAACCGACCACCGCCCTCGACGTCACCGTGCAGCTCAAGATCCTCGAGCTGCTGAAATCGCTGCAGGCGCGCCTGGGTATGGCCTTGCTGTTGATCAGCCACGACCTCAACCTGGTCAAGCGCATCGCCCACAGGGTCTGCGTAATGCAGCGCGGCTGCATTGTCGAACAGGCCGACTGCGCCACCTTGTTCAGCAACCCCACCCACCCGTATACCCAGATGCTGCTGGGCGCCGAGCCCAGCGGTGGCCCTGCCGACAACCCACCGGGCAAGCCGATGCTCGAGGTGGAAGACCTGCGCGTGTGGTTCCCGATCAAAAAAGGCCTGTTGCGCCGTACCGTCGACCACGTCAAAGCCGTGGATGGCATCAACTTCAGCCTGCCTCAAGGCCAGACCCTGGGGATCGTCGGAGAGAGCGGTTCCGGAAAATCCACCCTGGGCCTGGCCATCCTGCGCCTGATCGGTAGCCGGGGCGCCATTCGCTTTCAGGGAACAGCGCTGCAGGACCTCAATCAACAACAGGTGCGACCGTTACGGCGGCAGATGCAGGTGGTGTTCCAGGACCCTTTCGGCAGCCTCAGCCCGCGCATGTGCGTCAGCGATATTGTCGGCGAAGGCCTGCGCATTCACCGCATCGGCACCGCGGAGGAGCAGGAACAAGCGATTATCGCCGCGTTGAAGGAGGTAGGCCTGGACCCGCAGGCGCGCCACCGCTACCCCCATGAGTTTTCCGGTGGCCAGCGCCAGCGCATTGCCATTGCCCGGGCCCTGGTACTCAAACCGGCGCTGATCCTCCTCGACGAACCCACCTCGGCTCTGGACCGCACGGTGCAACGCCAGGTGGTCGAACTGCTGCGCTCACTGCAGATCAAATACAACCTGACCTACCTGTTCATCAGCCATGACCTGGCCGTGGTGAAGGCCTTGAGCCATCAATTGATGGTGGTCAAACAAGGCAAAGTGGTTGAACAAGGAGCGGCAGCGGACGTCTTCGCGGCGCCGCAAAGCACTTACACCCAACAGTTGCTGGAGGCGGCATTCCTCGCGCCTGCGCCGCTTTAGTCAAACGACGCACTGCCCCCATCGCCGACCCTGCAGGCGATGGGGGCTGGCGTTATTCCTTTCTGATGCAACCCCGGCTTTCTGCCCACCTATACTGAAACCAACAAGGCACCCAACTCGCCAAGCACTCCGTCACAAGGGGGTATCGCTTGTGAGCCCCCGCAACCTCCTCATTCTCCTGTTTGCACTGCTGCTGACACTGGGCGGCTGCAGTTCCCGACAAAAGGCGCCCGAGCCCCCTCCCATTCAACTGAGCCCCGCCACCTGGGAGCAGATCGACCGGGAAATCATCGACGCGTCACTGGCCACTACCAGTTCGGTCAATGACTATGCACGACGCTCGATGCGCGTCTGGAAAGACCGGGTACAGCAGTTCACCGAGAGCGATTTCATCCCCTGGTTCACCGGCTACTGGACCCAGCAATGGCTGACGATGAAGGTGGCCTGGTACAAGATCAACAGCGGCGAAGGTAAGGAGCCACCGGAAAAGCGCCTGGCGGCCTACCTGCAAGAGCAGTATCACCAGCGCGTGCTCGACCAGGTGGCCAAGGAGATCGACCCTGAAGGTATTCGCGACCGCGCCATGGAGCTGTATGTCCAGTTGCTCGGCCAGCAGTTGCAACAACTGGCCCAGCGCTATCGGGCACCACCCGAGCAGTTCAATCTGCGCCTGACGCGGATTCAGGCCATCAACCTGGGGCCACCCGCAGCGCTCAACGCTTCGCTGCATCAATTGCTCTACAGCAAATCGCTGGCCGAGCAGCCTGCCTACGCGGCTCTGGTCAAGCACATGCACAGCGCCGTGCGGGCTGGCACCCAACGCGCCGATGTCAGCCTGTCTTCGGTGGCGCAGCAGGCCAGCGAAAAACTCAGCGCCACCCTGGCACCCCGAGGGATCGCCAGTGCCGTAGCTTCCGCCGTGGGCCGTGTCGCCGGCGCACTGATTTCAGTGGCCGCCACCGGCTACGGCATCATGTCGCACAACCAGGAACAACCGGCAATGATCGAGCAGTTGCGGGTGATCCTCAATGTGGCGCTCAACCAGGAATGGCGTGAGCTCATGGAGAATCGCAAGACGGGCACCATGGCCGGCGTCTACTACCTGTCCGGCGAAGTCGAGGAAAGCCTGCTTGGCGCCAGGCGCCTGCCCGAGGAATCTGAAACCGGTTCTTTGCGCATTGTCTTGCCGGCGCAGTAACTCCCCTCAGGCGGCAACACCATGGTTATCCACGGCCTGCGCCGACGTCGGCAAGCCAAAGAGGCGATCGAACAGCCAGTTGTACAGGAAGGTGTAGCAAGGGATCAGGATGATGAACGCCAGGTCCACCAGGAACGCCTCGATCAGGCTCATGCCCAGCCACCAGGCAATAAGCGGGATCAGGAAGACCACCAGGGTCAACTGGAAGCCGATGGCATGCGCTACACGCCGGGCAACACTGCGCCCGCGCTTGAGCTGACGACTTTCCCAGCGCTCGAACAGCGTGTTGTAGATGAAATTCCAGGCCATGGCGATGGTCGTGATCATCACCGCCAGCGGGCCGGTGCTGCTTGGCGCCGTGTCCGACAGATACGCCAGCCCCAGGGTCGACAGGCACAGTCCGATCAGTTCATAAGCACTCACATACACCAGTTTGCGTTTCACACCTTGCACTGCGTTACCTCGATTGTTCATGAAGCGCTACCCGTCCGGGCGGCAGAGGCGCGCAAGAATGCGTCAATATTATTGACAGAAAAAGTCGGCTGCTATCAGATTTACTGACAGGAGGCCCACATTGAATTTTTCCAGCGACAACATCGAACTGTTCCTTGCCGTGCTCGATCACGGCTCGTTCTCGGCCGCCGCACGGGCGCTGGGCCGCGTGCCTTCGGCCGTGAGCATGGCCGTCGGCAACCTCGAGGCCGAACTGGGTTATGCCCTGTTTACCCGCACCCACCGCGAAGCGCAGCCCACGCCCCTGGCGCAAGCCCTGGCGCCGCAGGCGCGAATGATTGCCGCACAGCTGGGCCAATTGCAGGTGCATGCCCTGGAGCTGTCCCAGGGGCTGGAAAGCACGCTGACCATCAGCGTGGTCCCGGACATCGATCACGCCCCCCTGCTGAACGCGATCAAGACCATCAGCGCACAGTATCCGCTGCTGGAGGTCGAACTGCTCAGCGCTCCGCAGGAAGAAGCACTGGCGCTGCTGCACAGTGGACGCGCCAGCCTGTGCCTGGCGTTCGCCGGGTTGACGGTCGACCCGCGGCAACGCTTTCAGCAGGTCGGCATGGAGTCGCTTGTGGCGACCATTTCACCGCAGCACCCTGCCCTTGCGCACCGCCCCCGACAGATCGCCTACCTCGAAGACCTGGCTAATGTCCGGCAGATTCTGGTCGCCAGCCAGGACTTGCCGATCAGCGATCCCCGCGCCTTGATCGGCAAGGCGCACTGGCGCACCAACAGCCTGAGCATGGCGCTTGAGATGGTAGAAGCCGGCCTCGGCTGGGGCGACTTCCCCTTGTCACGGGTGGCGCCACTGCTGCAAGCCGGCCGACTGCTGCGCCTGGACTTCAAGAACACCCGCAACGAACTGCAACTGCCGGTGCACGCCTTCTGGCGGCACAACCTGCCACTGCAAAAAGCGGGACAGGCACTGGTGCGGCTGCTCGGCGTCTAGCGCCTGACGGGCGTGGGCCGCATCCCCCGACTTGCCCTGCGACAATCTGCCTTTCAGCTTTTCAAGGCTGCGGCCGATAGCCGTGAGGATAAGCCCGTGCATTGGCCAAAAGCCCCGCGCGGGCTCCTCCTTACTGGCACAAGGTCTCGGAACATGAACCTGAAATTTCGCCACAAGATCCTGCTGTGCGCCTGCGGCGTCGTGGTTCTGGCTTTCGCACTGTTTACCCTCTACAACGATTACCTCCAGCGCAATACCCTGCGGCAAAACATCGAGTCTTCAGTCAAGCAAGCCGGCGCGTTGACCGCCAGTAGCGTGCGCAACTGGATGGACGGCCGCGTGCTGCTCCTGGAGAACCTTGCCCAGGACGTTGCCCACCAGGGCAGCAATGCCGACTTCCCGGGGCTGGTCGACCAGCCTGCATTCACCGACAATTTCCAGTTCACCTATGTCGGCCAGGCCAACGGCGTGTTCACCCAGCGCCCGGATGCAAAAATGCCTGACGGTTACGACCCCCGTCAGCGCCCGTGGTACACCGCTGCCATCGCCGCCAATCAGACCATGCTGACCCCGCCCTACATGGCTGCCGTCGGCGGGCTGGTGGTCACCATTGCCATGCCGGTCAAGAGCAAGACCAGCGGTGAACTGCTGGGCGTGGTCGGTGGCGACCTGAGCCTGGGCACGCTGGTCGACATCATCAATGCCGTCGACTTCGGCGGAATCGGTCACGCCTTCCTGGTGGACGGCAAAGGCCAGGTGATCGTCAGCCCGGACAAAGACAAGGTGATGAAGAACCTCAGGGACATCTACCCGGGCAGCAACCTGAGCGTTGCCGCAGGTACCCATGAGGTCACGCTCAACAACGAAGAGCGGATCATTGCCTTCGCCCCGGTCAGCGGCCTGCCGTCAGCCGACTGGTACATCGGTTTGTCGATCGACAAGGACAAGGCCTACGCCGCCCTCAGTCAGTTCCGCACCTCAGCCATCATCGCCATGCTCATCGCAGTAGCCATGATTGCCGGGTTGCTTGGCGTGTTGATTCCGGTACTGATGCGGCCATTGACTACCATGGGCCGGGCCATGCAGGACATCGCCCAGGGCGAAGGCGACCTGACTCGCCGTCTGGTCGTGGAGAACAAGGACGAGTTCGGTGACTTGGCTGCGGCCTTCAACCAGTTCGTCGAACGCATTCACGCCTCGATTGCAGAAGTGTCTTCGGCCACTCGCCAGGTGCATGACCTGTCCGAGCGCGTGATGAGTGCCTCCAACGCCTCGATCATCGGCTCCGAAGAACAGAGCATGCGCACCAACAGCGTCGCCGCCGCAATCAACGAACTGGGCGCCGCCACCCAGGAAATCGCCCGCAATGCGGCCGATGCCTCGCAGCACGCCAGCGGTGCCAGTGAACAGGCCAATGACGGTCGCCAAGTGGTGGAAGCGACCATTTCGGCCATGACCTCACTGTCGCAAAAAATCAGCGAATCCTGCGAGCAGATCGAAACGCTCAATGCCAGCACCGACGATATCGGACAGATCCTCGATGTGATCAAAGGCATCTCCCAGCAAACCAACCTGCTGGCGCTGAACGCGGCCATCGAAGCTGCCCGCGCCGGGGAAGCCGGCCGCGGCTTTGCCGTGGTTGCCGACGAAGTGCGCAACCTGGCCCATCGCACCCAGGAGTCGGCTGAAGAGATTCACAAGATGATCACCACCCTGCAGGTCGGCTCCCGCGAGGCAGTGCACACCATGAACGCCAGCCAGGTGTCCAGTGAGGAAAGCGTGCTGGTCGCCAACCAGGCCGGTGAACGCCTGAACAGCGTGACCCAGCGCATTGGTGAGATCGACGGCATGAATCAGTCGGTGGCGGCGGCCACCGAGGAACAGACAGCCGTGGTCGAAAGCCTGAACCTGGACATCACCCAGATCAACGTGCTGAACCAGCAAGGGGTATCCAACCTCAACGACACCCTGCGCCATTGCGACGCGCTGGCCCAACAGGCTGGCCGCCTGAAGCAACTGGTCGACAGTTTCAAGATCTGAGCATAACCCTGACGAGGGCCAGCAGTGCCCTCGTCAGGAGCCCGTTGCTATACCACGACGGCGCGCTTGACCCGGCCCATGCGCACCCAGCCGACCAGCACAGCGAGCATCACCACGAAGCCCAGGTAGCCGAACAACGGATAGACCTGGCCAACCAGACTGATAAAGCCGATCAGGCTGCAAATGAACGCCGCCACCCCGGCCACCACTGCCCCCACTCGGAAGTTTCGGGTACCCGGTGGCAACAGCCGCGCCAGAAATGAATAGTGCATGCCCACCGCGGTGTTGACGATCATGCCGAAGATGATCACGCACATGATCACGCCCAATGCCGGCGAGATTTCACTGGCGATCGACAGCATCGGCATTGGCAGATCAGCAATCGAGTCCAGACGCGACAACAACCCGGCACTCATTACCAGCATCAGGCCGCCCAAGCCCAGGCCACCCAGGATGCCGCCCCAGATGGCGGTTTTTTCCAGGCGTGCCGAACCGCCGAGAATCGCCAGCATCGGCGCCCCGGCCACCACGTTGTACGAGACATACAGCACTGCCCCCAGCAGCCAGTGGCTGGCACCTGCCTCTTGCTGACCGGCAACCTGATCCAAAGCGGTAAAACTCAGGTCACGGGTGAACACGGCATACAGCGCGATCACCGTGGCGGCCAGAATCAGGAACGGCGTCACGGCGCCAATCAGGACAATCACTTTGTGCACGTCCAGGCAAACCACCGCCACCACAACCAGCGTCACGAACACGCTACCGGCCAGTGCCGGAATTCCGAACTGTTGTTCAAGCAAGGCGCCGCCACCGGCCAGCATCACCACCGTCACGCCAAACATGAAGAAGGTAATCAGCAGGTCGACGAACAACCCCAGGTAACGCCCACAAATGGCGTACACCACATCCTTGTGGGAAGTTGCCTGCAGGCGGTTGCCCAAGCCCGCCAGGGCCATGCCGAGAAAGGTGAATAGCGCCGCACTGACCAGCGTGCCGACCAGCCCCCAGATGCCGAAATTGACGAAAAACAGCAGTAACTCCCGCCCGGAAGCGAAGCCTGCGCCCACGATCACGCCGATAAAGGCGCCTGCAATTTTCAGCTGATCATTCATTTCGAACCCTCTGGCAGCTATGGCCCTGAACGGGCCTTGTTGTTATTTCCCGGCACCACGCAGCAGTGTTGGCCTCAGTCGTTGCCGATCCAGGCCTGCACTTCGATCTCCACATCCACCCCCAGGGCCAACCCGGCACTGACGGTCGAACGCACGGGGAAGCCATTGGCAAAAAATGTCTTGTAGACCTCGTTGAAGCCGGCGAAATGCGCCATGTCAGACAGCCACACCGTGGCCTTGACCACCTGATCGAAGCCAACCCCGCACTCTGCCAGAGTCTCGCCAATGCGCTCGAGGGTGGCCTGGGTCTGTGCCTGGATATCGCCCTTCACCACTTCGCCTGCGGCGTTCATCGGGATCTGCCCGGAGAGGAACAGGAAGCCGCCGACCTTGACCGCCTTGGAGAACGGATACGGCAAGTGGCTGGGAATACGCTGGATAGTCGAACTCATGGGAATGTCCTCTTGGGATTAACGAAAACGCGCCGGTGACAAGCGTTGCGGCTCGACACCTTCGGCGCTCAGCGAAGCGGGAAGCGCTTGATCCAGCAGCAGCGCACAGGCCAGCTGGGAAACGCCGGCTGCCGACTGGATGCCATAGCCACCCTGGGCGGCCAGCCAGAAAAATGCAGGGTTCTGTGGCTCACGGCCGATGACCAGGTCGCCATCGGCAACGAACGAGCGCAGCCCGGCCCAGGTATGGTTGGGCCGACGGATGCTCAGGTGGGTCATGGCTTCGATGTTGTAGATACCGATCGCTACGTCCAGCTCTTCGGCCATCACATCCTGCGGCTCGACCGGGTCGGCATTGGCGGGTGAGCCCAGCAGTTGCCCGGCATCGGGCTTGAAGTAGAAACTTTCATCAATGCCGATGACGGTCGGCCAGTCGGCAATCGTCTGGCCTGTCGGCGCTTCGAAGGTAAACGCGCTGCGACGGCAGGGCTGCAGGCCAACCGGCGACACGCCGCAGGCAACCGCGACCTGATCGGCCCAGGCGCCCGCCGCGTTGACCAGCTGGCGCGCCTGCACCACCGCGCCATCGCCCAACTGCACTTGCCAGACACCGTCGACAAAGCGTCCTTCAACGAACTCGGCGTTGCAGCGCAGCTCGCCGCCAGCCTGACGAAAACCGCGTAAAAACCCCTGATGCAGGGCATGCACATCAAGGTCCATCGCCCCCGGCTCATGGATAGCACCGGCGAGCACCTCGCCGCGCAGGCTCGGCACCAGCGCCAGTGCGGCCTGTGCGTCGAGCAGACTGACTTCGGTGCCGTTGGCCAGGTTCTGCGCGTAACTGTCCGCCAGCAGTGCCTGCTGCTCCAGGTTGGCGATGTACAGGCAGCCGCGCGGCTCCAGCAAGTGGTGGTCGCAGAATCCGGCCGGCGGCGACTCGTAGAACGCCCGGCTGGCGCGGGTCAGCGCCTGAATCTGCGGCGTCCCGTAGGCTTCCATGAACATTGCCGCCGAACGCCCGGTCGAGTGGTAGCCGGGCTGCGATTCACGCTCCAGCAGCAGCACGCGTTGCTGGCCGGCCAGCCGGTAGCCCAAAGAAGCACCTGCGATACCGGCGCCAATGATCACGCTGTCGAAAATCTGCGTCATAACCTTGCCATTGTCTGATGGAAATCTAAAATTATCACTTATGAGAATTCTAATATATGAGAATTTTAATTTACGCAAGCGGCCACGGTAAGATGCTCGCCCGTAATGCCTGATTGAGATTCTTGATGAGTGACCGCTCCCCTGCTGCCGTCCGCCCTGGCGCGCTCCCCCCGATCGACCGCACCGAAGTCGGAACCCGCCTGCGGACAGTGCGCAAGAGCCAGCAACTGACCCTCAAACAGTTGTCAGAGCGTTCCGGGGTGCCGGTATCGACCTTGTCGAAAATGGAACTGGCCCAGGTCTCGGTCAGCTACGAAAAACTCGCGTCAGCGGCGCGGGCCCTGAATGTCGACATTGCCCAGCTGTTTCGAAGCGCCGAAGTCGGCGACGCCCCCGCTTCAACCACGGTGGTGGTCAACACCCTGCCGTCGGCCCCGGGCTACAGCACCGGGACCTACGACTACCACGTGATTGCCGGCGAGTTTCCCGAACGCCTGATGACCCCGATGTATGCACGGATCATTGCCAGAGAGCGCCAGCAGTTTGACGATTTCATCCGCCACCCCGGTCAGGAATTTGCGCTGGTGCTCAGTGGCCGCGTGCGGATCGTTTTCGAAACCGGAGAAGCCGTCAGTATCGGCCCGCAAGAGACGGCCTACTTCAACAGCAACATTGGTCACATCTACCTGTCAGAGAGCGACGATGGTGAAGATGCCCATGTGATGGTGGTGATGACGGACCGATGAGCCGGCACGGCCTCTTCAGTTATAACCTAATAACGAACTAGTCTATTTCGCTATAAAAAAACCTTTATGCTGGCTGCCATCCGATCACGGGCCCGTTGAGCGTTTAGGTAGATTATGGATGTAGGTTCTTTCGGCTTCACCATTGCAGGCCTTGTCGTTGGTTTTATCGTCGGCATGACCGGCGTAGGCGGCGGTTCCCTCATGACCCCGATCCTGCTCTGGTTCGGCATCAACCCCGCCACAGCGGTCGGTACAGACCTCCTGTATGCCGCCATCACCAAAGCGAGCGGCGTCTGGGTACACGGCAAAAACAAGAACATCGACTGGAAAATCACCGGCTGGCTGACCCTGGGCAGTGTCCCGGCCGCAGCTGCGACCCTGTACTTTCTCAGCACCCTGGACACCGACACCCAGGCGGCCAACGCCGTGATCAAACAGGGCCTGGCTGTTGTACTGATACTCACTGCCCTGGCCATCCTGTTCAAAAGCAAACTGCAGGCCTTTGCCAGCAAGCACGCCGGTGACCGCTATCACCTGAGCGGCCGCGCGCTCAACACACTGACCGTCGTGACCGGTGTGGTCCTTGGCGTGATGGTCTCGCTGACCTCCATCGGCGCTGGTGCACTGGGCACTGTGGCGCTGTTCCTGCTGTACCCCTACCTGGTCACCCGCCGCCTGGTCGGCACCGAGATTGCTCACGCCGTACCGCTGACCCTGGTTGCCGGCCTCGGTCATGCCAGCATGGGCAACATGGACTGGTCGCTGCTGGGTTACCTGCTGCTGGGTTCGTTGCCGGGCATCTACCTGGGCAGCCACCTGACCGGGCGTATTTCCGATAGCGTGCTGCGCCCCTGCCTGGCCGCCATGCTGCTGATGATCGGTTACAAGCTGGCGTTCTGAGGCCAGCAGCCGCCTAACGGTTGAACCGATCCACCAACGCGTACATGTCGTGCGCAGTTTGCTCCAGCTCCCGACCAAGGGTGGCGGAGCTGGCGGCAATATCCACGTTTTGCTCCGACACCTGAGCGATGGTGGTGATCTGACGGCTGATGTCTTCGGCCACATGGGTTTGCTGCTGGGAGGCCGCCGCCATCTGTTCGGTCATCTGGTGAATGCGCTCCACTGCGACACCGATACCGTCGAGAGCGTTTTGCGTGGCAATCACCTGGTCGACGCCCACATGCGCCTCATCGCTGCCCTGACGGGCAATATCCACCGCCTGGTTGGCCGCGCTGTGCAGCGACTGGATGATGCTCTGGATAGTCTCTGTCGATTCCTGGGTCTTGAAGGCCAGCGCCCGCACTTCATCGGCGACCACGGCGAATCCACGGCCCTGCTCACCCGCCCGGGCCGCCTCGATCGCCGCGTTGAGCGCCAGCAGGTTGGTCTGGTCAGCGATCTGGCGAATCATGTTCGAGGCGATCTGGATCGACTGCGTTTCGCCGGCAAAGTGCTCAACCGACTGACTGATCTGACTCACCGTTTGCTGCAACGTCTCGATCACCAGACGCGTCTTGCCCGCTTCCTGCGAGCCAACCTGGGTTAACTGGTTAACACCTTCGGCTTCGCCTGCGGTGTCATGAATATGGGTGGAGACCTCGGCAATCGATGCCGCCATTTGTGTCATGGCCGTGGCAACCATGTCGGACTCATCGCGCTGACGCTGCAAGGATGAAACCGAAGCCTGTGCCAACTGCCCGCTCTGGGCTGCCATCGCCTCGGTCCGGTTGGCATAGTCGCTGGAGCGGCTCAGTGCCGTACGCAACTTGGCCTGCTCGCTGATCAGCGACATCATCAATTGCGCCACTACGCCCTGCTCATCGGTGTACGTGCGGGCGATCAACTCACTGTCGAAACTGTCTGGCGTTGCACTTCGCACCTTGGCGAAGGCGTGCTGCAAGCGCCACTGTGACACGGTCTGCACGGTAGCAAACCCAGCCACCAGCACGCCGATCGCGGGCCAGCGATCCAGGTACATCACCGCCGCCAGGCACGGCAAGCCCACCAGAACCGGCACTAATCCCTGCTCCATCAGGTTACGGCCCAGGCCCTTGAGACTCCACCTGGCTTTGCCTGATCGCATGCGCTCGTACAACGCAGACGCACGTTCAATATCAGCCCGCAGCGGCTTGACCCGAACCGACTCATAACCCACCACTACGGTGCCTTCCAGCACGGGGGTGACATAAGCACTGACCCAATAATGATCGCCATTGCGACAGCGGTTCTTGACGATTCCCATCCAGCTTTTGCCGTCCTTCAGGTAGGACCACATATGGGCAAAGACGGCCTCGGGCATATCCGGATGACGGACGATATTGTGTGGGCTCCCCAGCAGCTCTTCCCGGCTGAAACCACTGATGGCCACCAACTCGTCATTGCAGTAAGTCAGGTTACCGTGCAGATCGGTGGCAGAAATCAGCCGCTGTTCATTCTGGAAAATGACTTCCTGTTGGGTGACCGGCAGATTACTTCTCATGCTCAAGGATCCGTATGTACTTGAATCAATTCAGATTGCGTTCCCCTTATTATATGTGCGGCTATTAGCCAGCTCCCATCAACAGACTGATTGTGACTATTACGTTTAGGAATGGCTGGGTGAATCCGTCGACGCCAGCAATGTTTGATTGGCCAGGGTCAGGCACTCCCTGAACAGACGGGTGGCTGGGTCAAGGTTGCGAATGCCAGAGTAAAAACAGCCGATGCTGCCAAAGTTCATCGGTTTGCCCAGATCAAACGCCTTGAGCTTGCCGCTCTGGGCCAGCTGCTGAGCGGTTTGCAGGGGAAGGAAGCCAATGGTCTGTTGGTCTTGCATCAGTTCGTAGTTGGTAAGGGTCGCGATCGACTCGATTACATTGGTGGGCGGCCCCAGCTCAAGTGCCTCGAACAGGCCATCGACAGTACGGCGCAACAAGCCGCTGCGCGGCGGCAGAATCCAGGGAAACGGATGCAGCTCCGCCAGGCTCACCGGCTGACCGCTGGCATGCAGCACGTGTTCGGCGCCAGCAACAATGCACAGCCCCTCCTCGCACAACACGTCGACCTTCAGCCGTGGCTCGTACTCGTGCCAGCGCCAGTCATCGGGAATGCGCCCGATCACGATGTCCAGCTCGCCCGCCAGCAGGCTGGAGAACAATTGATCCATCTGGCCGACCCTTACCGTCACCAACACTCCGGGCGCGCGAGCCTTGAGCTGGCGCAACGTGTGTGGCAGCAGCAAGGTCGATGCCGAGGTCAACGACCCCACCATGACCTGGCCGGTGGAACCACTGTGGTAAGCGTTGACCTCGTCGGTCAGGCTGCGCAGCTCGGTGAGCATGGCGTGGACCCGACGCAGGACCACACTCCCGAGCTCGGTTGCGTGTACACCGCGGTTGCCACGCACCAGCAGCGCTGCACCGAGAAACGTCTCCATGTCGTGAATGATCTTGGTGACGGCGGGCTGGGTGAGGTTCAATACCTGCGCGGCCCCCATCAGGGAGCCGCTGCGCAGCACCTGGTCGAAGACCACCAATTGATAAAGTTTGAGTTTGCGGGCGACGGAAACGACGGTTGACTTCATGGGCAAGACCTTGCGGCTATCGTGCGTTCACCGTCTGTTGCGACGAACGTTCGATATAGGGGCGACTCCTTATTGTTTTATTGGCGCCCACACCAACGCCATGTAGCGAGAGCAAGAGACGCTACTCATTCCTTTAACAGCAATATAGAAGGCATGAGTGGGGAGAAAATTGATGTACATCATTGATTTATTGGCAGTAGTTACCTGCCTTTCAACCACGCCCCATAACCCCCAGATCATATGAAATAAAAATTCAGAGCAGCGCAGGCTGCCAGCTGACCATTTGGGCGACCGGCCAACGGGCGAATACCTGGCAGTCTTGGTAGACTATGTCACCTTTGTTTTTGCACCGACCAGCGCGGCATCACCTGTACCAACGCCTCCTGTGAAACGCCAAAAACGCCCCGAAATTGGTACAAGACACGTCGTAGACCATGCCCCTAGAATCCGCTGCAACCCCAGTAAACCCGCGCCCTGAGCCGTCCCGCCGCTTCAGCGTGGCGCCGATGATGGATTGGACCGATATTTTTTGAAAGCCTTTACCTGTAAGGCCTACAAGAGAACCAACTTAAGCCTGTACCATTTTTGTACCACCCACCCTATGATCCTCACTCAAACCCAGACTCCCTTTCGTCCTACCCATCGATTTCCAATGCACATCTTAGGCGCCCTCACATAACTCATTGAATTCACTGATTGCATCCCAATACCAGCATCGCTTTGCTATCATCCCGCCGCGTAACCCGCCTTTACATACAACAAGGACTGCTGATGAATTATTATGACGCAACGAGTTTTGCCCTTAGCGCGATGGCCGCTTTGGGTACATTTATGATCGCAATGATCCTAATGCGCATGGGGCGGTCTTACGAACTTGAAAATAGAGCTTTAAGGGTCCAGCGAACCCTTACTGCGATCCAAGTCCCTGAGCACATTACAGATATTCTCTCAACAGTTTTGTGGCATGAGTTTAGGCCAAGCGACGACCTACTTGATGATAACTTCGGGAAAATCTTTGGCGCATTAGACTACTTTGAAAATTTAGCTATTGGTATCCGTGCCGGCGTTTATGATGAGCGACTAGCTTACGAGCGTCTTGGCGAGGCACTTCCAAAATTTTATTTCGCGGTAGTTAAACTTGTTTATGTGTCAAGAAGCGAAGGCACTGCACCAGCTCTATACATCCAACTAGACAGACTTGCGCGGGATTGGCGACGCTCCTCACCCAGCCAGTCGGAGGACGTATAATGCCGACGCCATACGAAATTATCGAGCAGCACTGCACTAAAAACAAAATTAATGCTTGCGCCCGCGACCTAGCATTCAGCGTCTATAGCCAACAATATGAGACCTTAGCACAGGACCCAAATTTAACACCTGCTGCTATTAACACCATACTTCTGTCCAACCCAAGCCTAGCCGCACATGTTAGAGCAGCAGAAGATACACTTTCGAAATATGTCGAAGGCGAACTAAAGAGCTTAAAGAGAGAACTCGGAGCCAAGTCATTCGGCTGGTCAATTCTTTCAGGCGTATTTGGCAATATACTTTATTCACTCCTTCTAATCGTAATATTTATTCTTGCCAAAGACCAAATTGCCACATGGCTATCCAGCATATCAAAGACAACGACTTAACCTTCCACGCCTCAAGACAGACAGGCACCTAATACATACCCCGATTGTGTTGGGGTTTTAGCTCAAGCTCTCTACAGCCTTGTGGCGACGGGGGTACAGCCTGTTTATGCAAGCGCGCATTTCTGCATAAACAGGCGCTGAGTGGCATAAGATGGCGCTGGATTTGCCCCATTTTTGCCCCATCGCGCCGATCTGAGTCGGCACAATCGCAGGGCCTAAACTGAGTGGCATCGGGTCATCAGCGCATCAGGCTGACACGGCTGATGATGGATTAGACCTCGATCTGCAAGGCGTGAACGCTTCTACATGAGTGCGCATATCAATTTTGTACCATCAACGCGGCAGTCTGAAGCCAAAATGGGCGGTGCAGCTAGACGGCTGCCTGTCGCTCTCCAAATACTCGCTTGAAATCACCTTCTATAAAGTGGCTGGGCTTCCAGCCTGCAGCCCATTTTTCTAACAAAAAGGTGTCAGCCGCGCCCAGTGCGACTCCTGCTGCTGTTCCAAACCCTCCGGCACCTAGCAAATCCAAACCGAGACCAACGGCGGTCAACCCTGCCCACTTGGACGTTTTAACAGGAAGCTTTTCGAACTTCGACCCTTTTACGACTTCTTGATAGTACGCGCTTTTCAAGTCTTTATCGTTGGGAACGCCAGCTACCCAATGCCTGAACTTATCTGCTGACTCCAGGAGGACCATTACTTCAGAAAATGCCACTCTCCCGGTATTGACTGCTTCCCGTATTGCATAGGTATTTTCAAGAGTTAGCTCCACAAACTCGCCAACATTTTTAGATCCTGCTGCGCTTCGCTTCAACACACCTTCCAAAGCACTGAGCCCAAGGGCCGCATCAAGAGCACTGTCAAACACCTCTGAGTCGAACGCCGCGCCATAAAACGCAGATGCATATGCTGTTTGCAGGCGGCTAACGATTAACGCTGAATTCAAGGTCGAATGACTCGGCGGCACCCTCAAATGATAGGACTGATTGACCTTTAAAAAATCTATATTGGTATCAACGGTAAACCTGCTCCCCCCAAGCAAATTAATATCAAACTTATAACTTTCGACCTGCGTGTATTCAGGAGCTAGATTTCGTATGAGCATCTCTACAGCTGCTTGCGTGCTGGCACTCCCCGCAAGGGCTTCGATCACTGGCTTTTGCCCAAAGCTCTCATGCTCGAATTTTTTTACCAAACGTCCAAACTTATATCCAGCGAGCTTCGCTTGTGACGAGGTCACTGCCTGTCTGAAAGCTTGTACCGCCCGATCTTCATAAGAAACATTAGCTAAACTGAACCTTACAAGCTCGTGAGTTTCTCCCCTATAATGTTGTTGGGATCTAACCGCCAGCGAATCATGATTGAAATAAAACTCTAATCGACCAGACTCTATCAATCGAATCAGAATCAAAGGAGGAATTTTCCTAACTAAATATTGCACCATTCCCGCATCGCCGAGAACGCGCACTTTACCGTAAAAAATTAGCGCTTCGGCAAGAGCACCAACGTCTATTATTTTTTCATGGCTACCTGAGCTTTTGAATAAAATATTATCAAGCATAACTCTCTCTCGTCAGAAAGGCCGGTATACGGACTCTTCAGGCAGCTACGAACGAAAAGCACACCAGTGAATTGTGCCGCACTGATTCACCCCCTCTCAAGTATAAGGATTTTCACCCGCCCAGATCTTGCCATAGAGTGCTTTAGCCCAAAAAAAGAGGCATTCCAGCAAAACATTGAGGCCTAAATTGACCTGATCCGGCCTGAGATTTGCCCTAAGATCATCAACCGACCGTCGCACCTTTGCCTGATTGTCAGTACAGCTTATACTGTACATGCATACAGTATAAGGCCCCAGCGATGGCACAAAATGTAATCGATCGAAAACCACTTCGACTCAACCTGGATGAGGACCAGGTCAAAGCTGTCGCGTGGTTCATGGAGAACCTGCCACCCACCCTTACCAGCGACCACTGCGCGACTGCTCGTACGTCACTCTCCAAGCTCTGGCTTTCACACTGGAAGCGGAATGCCTGATCTTCTTCCCAGGGCACGAGCCAATGAGAGGAGAGAATTGCCGAGGCGCCACAAAATGCCCCAAGAGCAGGGATGGCTTTAATCTGATCGAATGACCTTCAGCCTGGTGTCATCGCCCCATGGACAAAAAAACACTTTCCAAACCAGAAGCCCTGGCGCACTGGAATGGACTACTGCACAACGAACATCTGAGGCTGAGTAACCCCGAGGCCTATCTGCAGGTGATGAAAATTTTCACTGCAGATCTGGAGGCACTTGGCTTGTTCGAACCATTGGAGCAACACGACCTAAGGGAACTAGCCCAAGCGGCCTATAGCGCGGGACTTGAAGAACAGTTCGCTTATGAGCTGTATTGCCGGGCGTCCACCTACAACGTAGTAGAGGAAGGCAGGCGCCAGCGGATAGGCTACAGGGCAACTACTATGAGGAAGGCCGAACTGCCGCGTTCAGCTCTGATGGCACTGTGATCCAGGACCGGGACCAGCTTCGTATTGTGCTGCGGACTTCCGGCGAGCTTGGCGTGATCAAGGGGCTGCTCCTGGTTGGTCAAAACGGCAGAACGCTCCACCTCATTGAAACGGCACGGATGGTCGACGGAAGAACGCTTCAGGGGGTAGAAGATCCTGATGCATATCGGGTGCTAGTAGATTTGGCACAAGAGGCGTTCGAAGGGAAAGATTGGGCGCGGTACCGAATATTGCGGGACCGGGTGAGATACTCGCCATTCAAGTGCTGTACGGCGTGCTGTGATTCGTTCGCTCTACGCGAAGATTGTGGAGCCTGCCAGGGGCAGGGATTTTTGCCAGACGACTCAAGGGAGCAGGGATGCTTCGAAGACTAATCAGTCTTGAGGCATTCACGGTTGTGGGGTGCAATATTCGGTCCGGGCGGTGCAAACGTGCAGCCTCATGGACCCAGAGGCGCCGATCGCTGCTGGCTGCGCAAGCCAATCCACGACCTCCCCCTGAAGATCCCCACACCCTCGGTATCAGCGTTAGTTTCTGACTTTCAATTCCTAACCTAGGGTTTAACTAGCGTTCAGCGTTAGTTTCTGACTTTCAATTCCTAACCTAGGGTTTAACTAGCGTTCAGCGTTAGTTTCTGACTTTCAATTCCTAACCTAGGGTTTAACCTAGCGTCCGGCGTTAGTTTCTGACTTTCAATTCCTAACCTAGGGTTTAACCTAGCGTTCAGCGTTAGTTTATGACTTTCAATTCCTAACCTAGGGTTTAACCTAGCGTTCAGTGTTAGTTTATGACTTTCAATTCCTAACCTAGGGTTTAACCTAGCGTTCAGCGTTAGTTTATGACTTTCAATTCCTAACTCAGGACTTAACTTATTTTCAAATCCGAATATTGGATTTTAAACTTTTTCCGACTTTTTTTGACATACCATCGCCCGCACAAAAAAAGCCACAACCCTTACGGGACGTGGCCTGCACGGAAGATCAAGCTCATTCAATTGTATCGGCGCGCAAAAAACTAACAACAAAAATATGTTTTACTCATTGACGAATTTACCAGCCAAGCACTAACGTATTAACCAGATTCACCACCACTCAAAACAGCATCGTCAATCCAGACGGAGCCGAACCATTGCGAGAAAAAAACATGCTCAGCACACTCATCTTAATCGCCTACATCGACACCATTAGGCTCGTCCACTGCGCACTTGATTTCTATGCGGCAGGACTACTTTGGTAACTAAAACAGCCCACCCAGCGAGGACGGCGCCCAGTTCATGATAACCAACTCACCGGTTACCTCAGCCTTGCTTTGCCGCTGGTTGGTGTTGCTATAGCGAATGTCTAGGTACTCAAAATGGAACCCCGCGAACGCCCGGCGAATGTCAGGGTGATCGTTGATGCTGACCATCACCTTACCCTTGCAGCGCCGCATGAACTCAGCCATGCGCTCGTAGTTCTCGAAGGGGAAATCGACCCCGTACCCTGCGGTCTGCCAGTACGGTGGGTCCATGTAGTGGAAAGTGTGGGGCCGGTCGTAGCGCTCGGCGCATTCCAACCAGCTGAGGTTTTCAACGTAGGTCCCCGCAAGCCGCTGCCAAGCGGCTGAGAGGTTCTCCTCGATGCGCAGCAGGTTGATGGCCGGACCGGTTGTCGCGGTACCGAAAGTCTGTCCAGTGACCTTGCCGCCGAACGCGTGCTGCTGCAGATAGAAGAACCGGGCAGCGCGCTGGATGTCAGTGAGGGTTTCAGGGCGGGTCATCTTCTGCCATTCGAAAATCTGGCGCGAGCTGAGGGCCCATTTGAACTGGCGCACGAACTCCTCCAGGTGGTTTTGCACCACCCGATAGAGCGTCACCAGGTCACCATTTAGGTCATTGAGCACCTCTACCGGCGCAGGCTGCGGACGCATGAAGAACAGCGCAGCACCACCGGCGAAGACCTCGACGTAGCATTCATGAGGGGGAAAGAGAGGGATCAAGCGGTCGGCCAGGCGGCGTTTGCCACCCATCCAGGGAATTATAGGAGTCGTCATTTGATAGCAAGTCTTTACTGTATGGATAAACAGGTGTTAGGCTCGCCGCGCTTTGTGCACGGAGCAGGAGCCTCGGCTGGACTTGCAGGAAGGGTCTGCGGGTTCGGTGGGCCGATCGGATGTTGACGCATCCACTCGGCCCGCTCCTTTTCAACTCACCGCGCGATTGTTCGCACGTAGGCCTGACAGGCCTTAAGGGCAATCAATCCTTGATCGCCGTAATCGGTGATGCTGACAATTCGTCGAGCATGCGCTGAGTCAATGTTGCCTCGTAGGGCTCCATGAACCATGCCGCTGCTGTCGGTGGTGGTTGGCACCCCACAGCCACTACCCGGGGCGGTGCTGTCGAGTAGGACTGACAGCCGCAGATCAGCAGTAGCAAGGCGGTCACGCAAGCGGGCTTGAGATTGTTGAGCATCGCGCAACTCCTGATAATGGGTTTGATCATTCGCCTGCAGGCGATCCTCCAGCGATCGGCGCTGGATCTGCTCCTGCTCGATCCGATCGATCGCGGCGGTAGCGGCAACCTCTCGTTCCTTCTGATGGTCAGCCGCCTGGTCGGCCAGCGTCCTACCGTAGCTGTTCGCCTGCCATTGCCAGGCGACCCAGCCACCCAGAGCGAGGCCCAGCAGCAATGCCAGCACCGGCGCCTGCCAATTCAGGGCCTTCACTGCAGCACCTCAAGCGCTCGCTTGTAGAGGGCCTCGCGATCTTCCAAGCCGTTAGTGCCACCGTTGATTTTCTTGGTGATAGCGAGAAAGTCGCCGCTGTCGGCCAACTTGTTGAGGCCTGCGCGATGCCAGTACCACCCCGCCGACAGCGAGGCGTACACCGGCTGCTCGAGCAGCTCAGGGGTGGCAAGCAAACGGCTATCGCCGAACAAGGCTTCGCTGCAGGCCTCATAGTTGTCACGCCCGGTCACCTGAATCAGGCCCCGTCCGCGATACTTCTGCCCATCGCCGTCGGCTGCCGGGGTGTTACCCAGACGCTGGGCGTGCTTGCCCGTGTCGTATTTGGCAAGGTAAGCATCGCCACCCAGCTCACGGACGTAACGGAGCTGGCCCGATTCGTGACCGATCTGGGCGATAAAAGCAGCCATGCGCAGGCGGGTAATGATGGCGTACTTGCCCATGCAGGCGTTGAGACCAGGAACAAAAACGCCAGCTTTCGTGCTGGCGTTGGGAAGAATCTGCAGCAGCTGCTGCGCAGTGATAGGCATAGGGGTTCTCCAGTGGTGGCCGCTGGGGCCGTTAGGGATTTAGCTGTACGGTCTTGAGCTGCTGCGGGGTCTTTTTCGACTTGCCTTTCGCCTTGGCCTTGCCTTTTTTGCCGCCGTTGCACTCGACCGTGGTGCTCCAGCCGGACGCGGTAAACACTTGCTCGACGGAGTCCACCAGGTACTCACCATCAAGCCCAACCTTGAAGCCCTGGGCGTTGATCATGCGCTCGGCAAACAGGTCTGTCCGACCAACCATTTCCAGCCGAACACCGGCGGTGCTGCGATTGAACGCGGCCAAACGCGCCTTGGCCGCCTGCTGGGCAGCGGACTTGTTCGGGTAGATATGCCGGTCGGTATGCACTGGCGGCAGGCCATCGGGGGATTCGTCGTTCTGCAGGTCGACCACCTGCAGCGCACCCGACTTCTTGTCCTGATGCTTGGTCTGCACGGACTTGTGGGTGGTCTTATCGCTGAAGCGGAATTGGTAGCGACTGACGTCCCGCCGGGTGATGGTGACAGTCCCGAGGGCTTTGCCACTGGCGCTTTGCCCTCCTTGACGTGGCAGAACCAGCAACTTGCCGTCACCGACCTTGGCAGTGCAGTCGTACTGTTTGGCCAGACGGGTGATGAAGTTGAAATCCGACTCGCTGAACTGATCGACACGCGGCACTTTGGTGGCCACCGGACATTCCGGCTGCCAGCCGTTGCGGGCAGCAAGGTCGCGGACAATCTGCTGCAGCGGCACGCCTTCCCAACTGCCACTACGGGTGGTCTTACCGCTGCCACGCATATCGCTGGCCTTGCCACGCATCACCAGCGTATCAGGCGGCCCTGACAACTCGACCTCATCAACGGTATATCGGCCCAATCGTGTCAGCGACTGACCCGCATAGCCCAGATACACCTCAATCTGTGCACCGCGCCCGGGCAGTGCCACCGCCTGATCACGGTCATCAATACGCAACTCGAACTCATCCGACTCCATGCCAGGCTTATCTGAGGTCCGCAGGCTCAACAGGCGATCATTGATTAGCGTGGTGATGTCCGTGCCATCGGCGACAAGACGAAAAACAGGTTGCATGGTATGCACTCCAGAAATGCGAAACCCCGCACAGGGCGGGGCTTCGTTACTACATAGGCCGCAGGGTCAATTCCACAGCCTTATCAACGCTTCGGTCTGCACCGGCAGATCCGGCAGCACAATCAACACCCCCGCCCGATAAGGCTGCGACTCATCGGCCAGCCCCTGATTGGCATTCAATACCGCCTCGACCGTGCCGTTGAGGTGGCCGTAATAGTGCTGACAGAGGGTGTCGAGCAAATCCCCGTCAGACGTTCTGCAGGTCGTCGCCATAGCTGACAAACTCCAAACTGAAGGCTTGCTTACGCGGAATACCACCAGCCAGCAGGCTGCTTTGTTCCTCATCCAGGCTCAGCAAGCACCAGTTACCCAGCACCTCGCCGTAGCCTGTTGTCAGCCCCAACGGCCGCAGATTGCGGCCAATGCTGCGCAGGGTATCCAGTTGCTTGAGTCCACCCTTGTGCCCGGGAAAGATCGCACCTTTGAGGCTCAGTTTGTCCTCACCCTGGCCGATGGCCTGCTGAGCGATACTGCGGCTTAAGCGCTCTTGCCCCGCCCAACGAAACGCAGTCTGCCGACGCAGCTCATCGAATGCCGCCGTGTCGAGGTTGAAGTAGTACGGCTGGGCGTTTGGCTCAAGCGGCTGAATAATCAGCAGGTGCGGAAAGGGCTTTACCGCCTCGGCCGCCGGGGTCAGCTCCGGGGCAAAAGACCCCGTCGGCAAGATGTTACCCAGGGACGGGCTGATTTTTCCGGCGATTTGGTTGATAGCGGCACCGGCTTTACCGGCCTGCTCCTTCAGGGTACCCAGGCGCTCCTGCACCTGACCGGCCGCACTTACCGCCTGGTTGTATTTGGCCGCAACCTCGCCCGCCATGGACTGCGCCGCGTTGATGGCCCGCATGCTCCGCTGCAGCTTCTCACCCACCAACGGCCCCACGAATGGAAGACTTTCCAACTCAGACGCGGCGCCGGTCATATCACTGATGGCGCCATTGAGCGGGCCCAACATGCCGTCGAGACTGGTTCGCCCAGCCTCACCGGCCTTTACGATGTACTTGAGCCCCGATTGCAGTTGCTCCATATAAGCCATGGCGTCTCCTTAAACGTGCGGTGCATCAGACAGTTGACGGGCAGCCGCCTGGCGGCCGAACTCCTCCAGCTCCCGGCGCAGATACGGCATCAGCTCACTGACCAATCGGGCCGGGTCTTTCACATCCCCATGCACATTGATGGGCATGCTGGGTGTGAAGTTGAAAACCTGTTCAACTGAGGGCATAGCTGGCTTGGCTTGATCGGCGACCTTGGCAGCGACTGGCAACGCCACCGCCGGTGGCGGGACAGCAGCAACCAGGGAGCGGACAACATCACCCATGCCGCTGGACTTGTCCGAGGATTCGCCCTGCACGCCTCTCAGCACCTCCGGCGTGCTGCGCTCAATGACCCTGGCCACCATAGGAGCAGCAACCCCCGATTGCTGGGAAGCGCCTTCCAGGGCACGCATGGCCATACCCAAATCGGTCTGAGATAGCTGCGTTGGCGCCTGGGCGCGCTCTGCGGGCTTGTGGACCGTGTCGAGCGATAACGTCGGTGAGAAGCCCTTTCCAAGGCCGCCCCCAGTACCCTCGAATCCGCCCACCCCTTCGAACAGATCACGGCGTGCGATAGCGGGCAGTTGGGCATGCCGTCGCTCGACTTCCTCAGGGCTCATTGCATCCAGTTCCGCTGCCGTCAGCGGAGCAGGCCGGACCGCCTTCGGTGTCGACACAGCAGTCACGACTGGCGTCACCGCGACGGGAGATGCCTGCAGACTCGTCGGCACCCTCTCGCCTGCGTCGGCAATCTGCACCGACTTTTCCCCTTCACCAAACCAGGACTTACCCAGCAGCCCGCCCATGCTCTGGCCACCCATACCACCGATAATGGCGCCTACAGCACCACCGATGGCCGTACCGATTACCGGCACTACAGAACCAATCGCGGCCCCCGCTGCAGCACCGGCCAGTGAGCCTGCAAGTCCACCAGCAGCGCCGCCGTAACCTTCGGCCTTTTCATCCTGGGTCTTGGCATTCACCAAGGTATCGACGCCCATGATGGTGGCATCAAGAACGCTGCCACCCGGCACGCCACGGGCGAATTTGCTGACCTTGCCCATGGTACCGAGCATTTTGCCGATCATGCCCGGGGCCGGAACGGGTGCAACTACCGGACGCGGCATGGCAGGTTTAGGCCGGGAACTCGACGGGCGCTGCCGATTGCCACCTGCACGCCCTTGCCGTCGACGGCGTGACGAACGGCGACCGCCGGACTGCGATCCAACTGATGCACCAGGACCGCCCAAAGCGTCGGCGTTGACCACAAACACCCGCTGCGGGTCGCTGCTACGACCGCCATCAGGGTCATTGCTCGCCCCCAACAGACCACCCAGGGCTTTCAAGGTGGTATCCACGGGCTTGATGCCCGTTTTACCGCCCCTGCTCGCCACCGGGTCTGCAACACCACCGGCGCCTGTTCCGCCGCGACCGAGCAAAGCACCGCGCCCAATGTTGACCACCCCTCGGGCCACCTTGAAGGCATTGGCCGCCGTCAGCAGCGCCATCAGCGCAGCGCCGACCGCCGTGATGCCCAGCACAACGGACTGCGAACCATCCGACAAGCTGGTAAACCCTTGGGCTACCGTCTTGATGCCCTTGGCCACCAGATCGGTGGCCGGGCGGATCGCATCGCCGATACTGCGCATCGCATCGTTAACTGCCTGCCCGGTCTCAGCCCACATTTGTGCCGACGACTCACGCCGTTCGGCCAGGTTCTTGTCGAGAATGCCCGAGGCATTTTTCGAATCTTGTTTGAGCTGCTCATACAGCCCCCGGTTGGCCGCATAGGCTGTCAGCGCCGCCTTGACCTGCATGTCGGCGAAGATATCGCCGGTACGCAGGGATTGCTCCAGGGCGTCGAGCATCGCCTTGGCTTTCTCGGGATCGGTTTCCTTGCTGATCTTGGCCTGGGCTTCAGCCATCTTCGCTGCTTTGGCCGGGTCGGTGGCCTGGATATACTTCATCGCCAGGGCGAAGCTGGATTCCAGCGTAGACATGCCATTCTGGATGCCGGTGTTAAGCGACGCCTGATAATCAATGCCAGCGTCTTTGTATGCCTTGACCACATCCCCAGAACCGATCTTCTCCATCCAGTTCTTGAGGTTGTTGGCCGCCTCATCCGAGCCGCCAGCGGTCTTCATCTGCACCTGCAGCATGGCACCGAGTGAACTGACCGCGTCCAGGCCGGTGCTGCCGTTCTTCTCCATCCCCGCCAACAGCTGCGGGAACCACTTCGCCATGTCGGCTGCCTCAAAACTGCCCGCCTGCCCCTGCAGGGCGATGGCCTCCAGGGCTTGCTGCATGACCTTGGGATCAGTGATCTTGGCGTTCTGCTGCAGTGCCTGGATCATCCGTGCCGTATCGACACCACTGGCGCCCTGCCCCACGGCGAACTTGGCTGCCACCGGCGCATAGGACAGCGCCTTGTCTAACTCCATACCGGCGCCAACGAGCTGGTTGACCAGGTCGGCCACGTCGTTACGCGCCATGCCTGTATCTTGCGCGGTCTGAATCACCGTGCGGGTCATCTGTGCTTCTTGCGGCTTATTGGCGACATCCGCCTTGATCGCAATGTCACGGATGATTGCCTGGTAGTCAGCGCTGATCTTACCGGCCACGCCCAATGCACCGACACCCACCACAGCCTGGCCAACATTCGACTTGAGACCGGACTTGCCCTGCTCGATCTGCTGATGTCCTTTAATCTGCAGGTCGGCCGCTTTGGCGGTGCGGCCTAGGCGTTGATATTCCTGGCTCAGACGCCCTACCGCGACCCACTGCTTACGCAGGCTGTCGAGATTGCTGTCCAACTTGCGCAACAGCCCAGCGGCCGAGGCCGAGCCGCTGTCGTGCGCCTTCTTCCATTCATCCCGCAGACGAATGGTTTCGCCGATAGTACTTTTCAGCACCTTGGCCCTGTTGCCCTTATCTTCCAGTTTCTTGATATGGCCCTGGACTTCGGTAAAGGCAGAACGCACCGTCGAACTGACAGCGCCGCCGATCACCAACCCCAGTGACAGCTTGTTGCTCGCCATGCTCTACCCCTCATGTGCGGGGCTCAATCCGTGAGCCACCAGACCATGCCGTCAAACGGCATGGCCTCAATCTCTGCAGCGGAAAAATTCAGTTCCCTGGCCAAACGCTTGGCCAGGTACTTCTGCACGCCTGGGTCAAAGTTCGTCGTCCTGCACCAGGCGAAAATAGCCCGCCTGCAGGCGGCTGTAGTCCTTCAGGGTCAGGGCCTCCAGATCATGGGGGCCAACCTCTGCCAGCGATGCGAACAGGTTCAGTTCGCGCTGCTCGTCGTCGCCGCCCGCCGTGGCTTGCGCGGCACGGATGTCGCGCACAGTCGGAGCACGCATAACCACCTTGTCGATCTGCACACCATTGGCCTGGCTGGCCTTGCTGAGCGTGACGGTTACGCCATCGGCGCGGACAGCGAGCCAGCTCGGGGTTTTGATCTCTTTACTCATCACGGAATTCCTTACAGGCCCAGGGCCGAACGTTGGGCGGCGAGTTGATCGACGCCATTGATAACGCGCTTCATGCCAAGCGGATCGATCTCGTAGACCAGGCGGCCGTCGACCTCCAGCTTGTAATAGGTGACGGCGACGTTGTGCTTGATCTCGGCCTTGTCGCCGGGCTTCCAGTCGCCCATGTCGACCTCTTTCAGCGCGCCACGCAGGGTGACCACCACTGGCGTGATGCGGCCCTTCAAGCCCTTGTAGGCGCCACGGAACGTGCCGTTGAACGCAGTACCGTCGGCCAGACCGAAGAACTTCAGCGACTCGCGGCGCACGCCGGTGGTGACAAACCCGGCCTCCTGCTTCTCCATGCCCTGATCGATCTCGATCGGGGCGTCCATGCCACCGGCGCGGTGCTCTTCCATCTTCAGGGTCAATTTGGGCAGGGTCAGGCTGGGCACATCGCCCTGAAAACTGACGCCGTCCACAAACAGGTTCAGGTTGGCCAGGGTTTCGGGAATCATTGCCATGCTTGCGGCTCCTTAGGCGGCTTGGTCGAGGACTTCGGTCAGCCATTGATTGGTGACTTCCACGCGGAAGTTCGGGTTCTCGGCAGGCGGCACATCGGTAAAGCGAATGTTCCAATACACCTTGCCTTGCTCCAGCTGGCTGGCGGTGTTCAGCTCAGGATCAGCAAACACCTCAAAGTTGATGATCGCGCCCTGATTCTTGAGGTCGCGCATGAATGCCTGCAGGCCTTCGGTCACATCGCTGACATAGGTCTTAGTGATTGAACGGTCGACCGCCCACTTGTGGCCGTAGAGGATCGCGTCCATGACGATGTCCATGGTGCGTACGCGGGTGACGAACGCCCATTTCGGATCATTGCTCAGGGTGCGGTTGCCCCACAGGCGGTAACCATCGTCACGAATGATGGTGGTGATATTGGCGTTGTTGAGCAGATTGGCCCGGCAGGTCGCGTCACCGTCCAGGTACTCGATAGAGCGGCCGGTACCGGTGAGGCCGGCGAACTCCTTATTCGACGGCGAGGCCCAAAAGCCATACTCACTGTCGGTCCAGGCGAACAGCCCCGCGACCCAGGCCGACGCTGGGGCATCAACGGTAGCGCTTGCCGTGGTATCCCAGTACTTGACCCCCGGATCGACCAGAAACGCCCGCTTGGCGCCGAAGTTCTCGGCGTACTCCTGGGCGGCCTCGTCGGTGGTGTTCGGCCCGTCGAGAATGGCGATGGCGCGCAACTTGTCGGCCAGGGCCACCAGGGCGGTACCGACCGCTTGCGTCGCGCTGTGCTTGGGCGTCACCAGCAACCGCGGCTGGGCATTGAAGCGGCTTTTGCCATCGAGCAGCGCCTGCAGGCCGGTGCGGGTACCGTCGGCCAGCTCGCCGCCAATAATCGCCGAGGTTTGCTCCGCCGCATCCGCCGTCTTGGCCACGCCACAGGCGACAATCACCGCCTTGGCGCGGGTGTAAATAGCCTGGCAGGCCTTGGTGATCGCCGAGTCGGCACCGAACGCGGCAACCGCCTCGCGCACGCTGGTGATCAGCACCAGGTCATTGGCTTTCGCCGTGGGGGTGCCGTCAGCGCCAGGGCCGGGGGTGAAAGTGTCGACCAGGCCGATGATCGAGGACGACGGCAAGGCAATGGTGCGCGCGCCGGTTTCGACGTTCGTTACGGTAACGCCGTGAAAAAAACCGCTCATAGATTCTCCAGATACGGAAAGGCCCCGCAATGCAGGGCCTAGAGTGGGTAACACAGGAAAGAAAACGCCCCGTCAGTGCGGGGCGTTATTGGGTTTGCTCGGCGATCCAATCCGGCTCTACCGGGCGCAGCAACGAATCGGGGAACGCCTCGGTTTCCGGCCAGTCACGCAGGTGCTGACGGTAAGCCAGCAGTTCGCTGAACTGTTCGGCAGTCAAGGTCGTGGCCTGCTGCATATCCTGTTCGTCCCGATGGCGGGTAGTCAGCCATTCGGTGGAACTGATTTGAGCATCACGCCAGGCCCGTTCCGTCGCGGCCAGCACCTCCAGAGGCGGCTTAGGCTGCTCGATCAATATCGGATTGCCGTCGGCATCGGCCGACAGGTGCAAACCACTGGCCTGGCCGTTTACCAGCTCTAAATGTTGCTCGGCCGTGATTTCAATAACGTCAGTCGGCGTGTCCTGATTGGCAAGCGCGCGCAGGTAAAACCTGCACCTGGACGGCGAAAATAATACGGTCATGGCGCGAGTACCTCAGTAGCCGATAGATAAGTAGAAAAGGCCACCCGGCCCACCCGGCGCGCCATCAGACGTGACAGAGATAGTGTCTCTGGCCCCACCGGCTGCAGCCGCAAAGGCCCTCGCGCCGCCACCGCCAGAACTAATATCGGTAAACATATCCACCAAATGGGAGTTGGGATAAGTGATGGTTCTGGCGAAGCTATAAACCCCGGTTGAATCCGCCACGCTCAAAGTGCCCCACTGAAAAACTAGCCCGCCAAGCCACGAGGGCAACGCTACATAGCCATTCGCAGTAAACAGAGAGGCAAAGCCGAAGCGCAGCTTTTTCGGGGTGACCACCTTGGTATCATCCGTCCCGGCATTGACCTCGGCCTGCGACGCGACGAAAGCGCTGGTAAGTGTTTCGTCCCAGCCATACCAAACCAGATCATGTTTGACGCGCTCAAACACCCGATTGCGAGGCGTAAGGCCGCCAAAAACCTCTTTTGCGCGTTGGGTCGTGCGGTTGCTCACGCCCTCGGTGCTGAGAATCCAGAACCGCAGCGTAGTCGACAGCCCGCCCAGGGCTGGGAACCCCTGCGCCACGCACTCGGCTTCGGTGCCAGTGAAGTGCAGGGTTACCCCCATCGGCGCCGAATTGACGTGAGTGGTCAACAGTACACTGGCCGCGAGGCCAAGCAATGTGCGAGCGGCAGCATCGTCCGCAGCCGCTGCCTGCTTGCGGCCGAAGTCCGTGAAGGGCGCCAACGACAACGCGCCAGCACCACTGAAGTACGGCAGGCGATCAGCCGCACCGGCCAGGCCAGAGAACGCGGTAAGGTTCGCCGCCAGCGGTTGCCGAGCAGCGCCCGCCTCGACAAAGTTCAATTGCGTAACGCCCACGACCACCACGCCATCGGTGATCAACTGCCAGCAGGTATCAGCATTCAGCGCCCCCTGCTCGACCGGGACGGTCATGCCTGAGGTAACCTCAACGTTGGCGTCCGCATCCAGTGTGCGCGACCATCCTGCCGCTGCTGCGGTGTACAGACCGTTGTCCTGCGGTGATGTCTGGTTTTTCACCAGCACCCGGTCACCGGCGACCAAGGCCACACCGTCGATCGTCTGAAGCCCGGAGCGCACGATGTTGGCCGTCGTGGCCACTCGTACACTGTTCTTGCGATCGAGCTTGTTCAGCTCCTCGGTCAGCGTCTCTTGAACATATTGGCGCGTAGCCAACACCACCGCCGGATCGATCTTGAGCTCCACATTGGCCGTGCTGGTAACGATGATGTTCAGGCGCACCACTTGGGTTTTTCCGGTGCCCTGCGTCAGCAATGGTTTAAAGCTCGGCGCGCAATTGGCCACCGCGACCAGGTCACCGGCCGCGTCATATAGCCCAATTTCCCGAATCCACCAGCCGCCCACATCCGGGGGAATTACCTGCTCGGCGATGATGATGTTTGCGTTATCCGGGTCAATTTTGACCTGATTCAGCGGCGCCCGGCGACGCTCGTTAATCAGCTTGGTTTGCGTTCTCGACGGAATCGGCTCGGTCTGATTGGCGTCACCGACGCCCATTTGTGCGAACGTCCAGGGAATGCCCAGAGCATTGGCGTTGGCCTGCTTGGCTTCACCCACCGCCGTGAGAATGGCAAAGAACTGGCTTGTCTGGTCTGTCATGCGTACACGTCCAGGTATTCAATTTGATGTTCACGGCCCACATGGCCATAACTGCCGTTGACCTCGATATCGCGAGAGGACGGCGGATACACGTCGATGCTTTCGCCCTCGGTCAGCCCCATGGCCAGGCGCAGGTAACCGCTGCTGGAGAGCGCGATGGCCAGGCCGGTCAGGTGTCGACTGACTGGCTTGGCGTCGTCAATCAAGCGACTCAGCTCCTGATACATCTCCTCGGTGATACCGGTTTCCAGCACACCTACGGTCAGGGCAAAAGTACCTGGCACGCCCTCAGGGACGGTCTGCCACCACTCCAGTACCTCGATCAGGTAGCCCAGCGGTTCGACCACCCGACGCAAGGCGCCGATGGTGCCCTTGTGCGCATGGACGTAGAACGCCGAGCGGATCACTGAGCGCTTGATTGCCTCTGACCAGGTATCGTCCCAACGGTCCACCGACCACGCCCAGGCCAACTGATGCAACAGGTGCGCAGGGCAAGTGTCCGGGTTGTACAGGGTGCGCAACGGCGTTTCCGTGACTTCGTCAGTCGCCACCTCAATGGCGCGCTCAAGCGGGGTGCTGTTAAGCGGCAGCAGGCTTCGCATATCAGCCCCCCCGCGTCACGGTAACGCCCTCGCACCAGGCCGCTTGGGCCTTGCTCGGGCGAATGTCGGTCCAGTTGTCCAGTTCAACGCGACGCACGCCGTTGATATGCAACTGGGCATCAACGCCAGAACGCGCCACTTCGATGCCCAACCGACGCCGAGGATTGACCCAGGCCAGCAGACGGTTTTTACACTCGGCCAGCATGGCCTCGGTTTCCGGTCCGGTGCCGGTCATGTACACCACGGCATTGATCCGGTAACGCAGTATCTCCGCGCCTTGCACCGTCAAGCGATCCGCCACCGGCCGCACATCGTCGTCACTGAGCTTGGCCCGCACCGTCTCCAGCAGATCGGCCGGGGCCACGCCGTCGCCCTCAAGCCCCAACACCGTCACGGTCACCGTCGCCGGTGACGGACTTTCGGCGGTGGCATCGGCGACCAGGCCGGAGGCGTTGCGCGCATGCAAGATGTAGCTGTTACGCGGCCCCGCCGTGGTCAGTCCCTCATAGACCAGCTGGACACGCTCACGCAGGGCGTCATCTTCCTCCATGACCGCCGGTACCGGCGGTACCGCAGCCAAGTCCTCAGCCTGTACCACCAGGCGCCGCAACTGGACATTGGCAGCCAACTGATCGAGGTCACTACCCTGGGCATAAGCCAATAACAACGCCTTGGACGCGTCATTGACCCGCGCCCGGTTTTGCAGACGCCGATAGGCGCCCAACTCCAACAGCTTGGTGACCGGGTCGCTCTCCATCAGCGCGGTCCAGTTGTCGCCCATGTGCTGACGAAAGGTAGCCAGCTCGCCTTGATAAACCTCCTCAAAATCGAGGTCCTCCAGCACTTGCGGCGCGGGCAGCGCCGACAGCTCGATTGTGCTCATGCCGTCACCTCAAGTAATGCGCTGTCGCCCAGGTACTGGCCGGTCAGCTGCAGGGTGATTTGCCCGCCGACCACGGCCGTGACCCGCACCCGCTCCAGCTTCAGACGCGGCTCCCAACGCCCCAGCGCCCGCGCCACCTCGGCCTGTACAGCACTTTTCCAACCGTCGTTTACCGGCAAGTCGACATAGCGACGCAACCAGCTGCCGTATGCCGGGAGCATCCGGCGGCTGCCGACGGGCGTGGTCAAAATGTCTTCAATGGACTGCCGCAGATGCGCCAGGCCGGAAACAGGCAGGCCCGTATGGCGGTCCATTCCGATCATAAAGTCACTCCTTCAGACTGAAGTCCGGGTGCTGCTCTAAGTAGCTCAAAGCCAATGTGTCGCTGACCTCAACGGATACCTGTTGTTTGACAACGCTTAATGCGCGCCCATCGGGAAGAAACAACGGACGCGAGGCGTAGAGTCGATCACGGTAGGTCACGTAGGCGCCTGAAAGCGCGTTGACAGCAGTCTTCTTGGGGGTTGCCATAAGATCTCCAGGCGAAAAAAAGCCCGCTGAATGCGGGCTTGAAGATTTGTTTCTACTTCGGTAGCAACGTGAGGGTGATATCTATAATCCCTATCGTTTTAAGGTCCTTGATTGCGGAGTCAATGTGGCGGAATACCTTTTGCCCACCGCGTGAAGTCTCCAAACTCAGAGACAGATGGGAAGGTATGCTTCGGGTTGCCTTCAGTTCTACAACCCAGCAGCTTCCTTTCTCATCATTGCATTCGGTCAAATGGGCTCCATCCAGCGCACCAACATGAAACATCGAGAAAGCCTGACCAATATCCACAGTTACCCCCACAAAAGAAAAACAGACAAAACCATTATGACGAAAACACGAAAGTAGCTTTTATGACAAAACAAAACATACTTTTTTGATGTATCGATAATCACTATATCGGCAGAACGTTTTTTGTCAATGCTTGTGGTTCGGTGTATTCCCACCCTTATCGATGACCTTTCCATCTCCGTTGATATCACCCGTTACGTGTAACGGACCATCGACCAGGACATTGCCGACCAGGGCGATACTCGTGGCCTGGGCGGTGATCGAGCTGTCTGTAACCACCAACGAACTGCCTCCCACCCTCACCATTGCGGTGCCGCTGGGTAACTCAATCGTGTAACTGTTGGCCTGCCAGTCATAGACCAGCGAACCGCCATCATCGAAGCGCCACACCTCAACATGGTCTCGGTTGTCCGGCTGGGCACCAGCATTGCCATACAGACCTGGCACAAAGGTGCCCTGTGCTGGCTCACCACTCGGGCTGATCAAGGCGCCCTGCTCCTCCAGGCCCGGCGCTCGCCAGTGCCTGGCTTTGCCAGCGGCCTGACTGTGCCAACGCACCCAGGCGCTAGTCCAACCTGCGCCGTCGGACACACGGACCATGGCAGCCGCCAGGTCGACTGCGACCACCCGACATGGAATGATCAGGGCTGCCAACATGCGGTCATGCGCACTTGAAGCACTCATCCCATTGCCTCCGGTGGCAGGTAGCTGCCTTCGCTGCCCGAGCCCGTGTTAGGACTGAAGCCCCACACCAGGCTGCCAGATGGTTGATTGGGCCAGGGCCACTCCTCTTCGCCGAGGTAAATACCCTGGGTCCACTCGACTACCCATACCGCGTAGCCGTCCAGTTCAGGCCGGGTCCAGTCCTGTGCAGACTGAACAAATTCGGCCTGTTCAACTGGCAGCCCCCAAGACTGCATGCGCAGCAACACCGCCATTTGCGCAGCAGCGAAAGCAGCCTTCTGGAGACAATCCACATCCTCACTGCCAACGATGAACCGCACTTCCAGCCGTGCAATCAGCGCCGTTTCCCCAGTGCCCTGATCAAGGCCTGGGTCGAACCCGGCCAACTCAAGAACTGCCGCTGGCAAATCCACATGCTTGGCCATATGAGGCATAGTGCACACGCAGGCCAAACCGGGGATGGCCTGGGTGATGTGCTCCTCGATGGCCTGATACAACATTTCAAGACTGAACTCAGGCTCAAACATGGGCAGACCCTCGTAGATACTTCTGTAATTCAAAGTTCAGTTCCTGCTGCAGCACCTTCAGCAACTGTTCATCAGCGCGCTTGGTCCAGGACTCGAAGTGTGGTCGCACGTCTTCCAGTGAGATTTTGGCCTTGGCCAATGGGTAGCGACTGCCGTTCTCGGCAATCCAGCCCGAACTGGGACCACCTCTGCCTGACACTTCGCTATCGGGATAGTCGCTGGCCTTGAAGTGCTTGCTGGCGGTACGAATCCAGATGTCCGGTTGTCCGCCGTACACCTGCCCGTAGAACGCGCCCTGATAACGACGCCCCGCCACCGATACGCCTTCCCGGGTTTGCCGAGGCCGACCAGCACGACTGGCCTCGATTGGGCTGATGCCGAACCACAGTTTGCCCTGACCATTGCTGCCGACGGGATACGCCCGTAAGCGCTGCCGTACGGCAGTGACCGCAATACGCTCCTGCTGGCCAACTGCACGGGCAATGTGGGTGCGCAACCAGCGAAGGGTTTTGTTGATGGCTCGCCGCTGGGCAGCAATTGCCGCCTTGGGTACCAGCGCAGCAAAATCAGCGAAGGCCTTCAGGTCGGATTGATCCGTCTGCAGGGTGATTAGGCCAGTACTGGCCGACTGCTTGTGGTAGGTGCCAACACTCATCGAACCTCCCTCAACACCAGGTTGACCCAACCAGTGCCATCCGGCTCCGGTTTAACGATGATGTACTTGCCCCCGCCATCCTCCGGGGGCAAATCAATGATCAGGCTCTGGCCAGAAACAACGCCCGCTGCGTCAGCAATGCGGACCGCAAATACGGGCTCCCGTATGGACGTTTTGATCTGGCCGAACTTGGGCTGCGACCAGGGCACGGAGATAAATCCCGGTACCGGCTTGTCGCGGCCCTCTATCAGCGCCTCATCACCCAGGACCTCCAGCAGCTGCTCGTCCATCGCTGCTACTTGGTCACGGAAGGCCATACTCAGTCACCGTCGTCCTGTTCATCTTTGGCGGGCAGCTTGCCGCGAGGAGCAATTTTGCCCTCGTCGATCAACTCTTCAGCGAGCTCCTTGCTCGGCGGTACGTAAACCTCGCCCTTGCGGACAACTTTGGCGCCGTCCTGGATGCAGCCATCGATCACTACGTATTCGATTTTCGCGGCCATTTCACACCACCTTGGCGTAGAGGAAAGCATTCGGTTCGAGCATGCCCGCCAACGCCGCGCTCTGCAGTTTCAGCCAACGGGCACTCGGATCCTGAGTGACCCAGCTTTTCGGAAAGCGCGCAGCTTCTACCAAGCCACTTTCAATGGCTTCGATGTCCTTGATCGCGCCATACAGCATGGCGTTGCGGGTCGAGGTCGAGCCGAGAATAAGCCCACCTGCAGGCACCAATTGCTGTTCATCGCCCTCATCGTCCAGGAACCACTCGTCATAGACGTACAAGTCGACACCAGGGTCGTTCAAATAGCCCAAGTAGGTTACGCCGTCCGGCAGCATCTCCGGCTTGATCAAGCCCATGTCCACGCGGCGGGTGTTGAGTTGCTTCAGCACGGCTTCATTGCGCTGGAAAGCGTCCTGAGCTTCGCCACTGAGGACCGCAACGTTGCCAGTGCGACCCGAGTCTTTGGCGATCAGGCGCTTCCACTGACGCAGGTTCGCAATGGGGTCGGAGTCTGAGGTGTTCCAACGACCGGCACCCAGTGTGACCTTGTGGGTGTCTTCCATCAGAAAGTCGATGGTGTCATCCACACCATCACCCAAGACGCGAACCCGTCCAGTGCTGAGCGCCTGAGCGCACATCCACTCCTCACGGCGGGTGATCTCGTCGTCCAGGTCGATAAGGTCTCGGCCCAGCTGTTCGCCAGCCCGCTCCAGCGGAGTACGGGAGGAAAACGGGTTGTCACCAGCCGCACGCTTCAGAATTTGCTCGGCACGAGTTTCGCGCTTCGGCTGGATGTATGGCGGCGTGTAGGTTTCAGAGCTGAAGCCGGTACGCAGCGATACGCTACCTGGCAGCGACGGGTGGACAAACGGGGCCATCTTGCGCTGGCCCTTGATGATATCGATGGTGACCGCTTCGGTACCAAAGGTCACCGGATTGGCACCGTTGAAAAAGGTGTTCATCAGGAAGCGGCGCGGCGTAGCCATCTGCTCGACGGCTTCCAGCATGGTCAGGGTGTCAAAAATATCGGTCATGGGGGCTCCGGTCAGCGGATGAAAAGGCAAAGAGGTCGCAGTGCGGCCTTTGCGGCAGCCAGGGTCAGGCCCTCGCCAAAGGTGAGCTGGCTGCCCAGCACTTGGCCGGTCAGGCGGATAGGTGCGCTCTTGGCACCGTCGGTGGTGTCGATGTCCTGATCGAGGATCGCCATGGGGGACTGCGATCCGTCCTCTGCAGCGACCTTGCACAGAAGGTATTCCTTCGAAGCCGTAACCTGACCCAGGACTGCGCCTCGTTTCAGGGTCTGGCCTGTTGCAATCAGACCGGTATCCATCGCGATGGGGAAATCACCCGCCGAGAGCTGGCTAGGCTGATAGTACTTGCGTTCGGGGTTTGCCATGAGAGGCTCCTATTAACGGCGCGAGGCGCCTGCAACGATTGCGCTGACAGCGGCCTTGCGTTCACCTTCCTTGCCGCCAGCGGGTGGGTTAGCGCCAATTACGCCCTGAGCATCGCTCTTGATGGCGGCCAGCGAGATACCGCGATCCTGCGCGGCCTTGAACAGCACCAACGCGGTAGCCTCAACGGAGCTACCGTCGTCGATGGCCGCCCCGATTTCCTTCTCGAAACCTTTGCTGGCCAGGGCATTAATGCCCTTGATACGTTCGCGTTCTTCGGCAGCCGCTTCGGCGCGGATCGCGGTCGTGTCCGGCTGATCGGCCTGAGCAACCTCAATGGTGTTGATGTCGGTACCCGCTGCAATTGCCGCACGCAGGTCTGCCGTGGTCTTGACGGTGGTCATGGTGTGTATCCTTGGTGAGTTGATGGCTGGCTTGGCTAGTTCGGTAATCAGGGATTCCAGCGAGCCGACCCGATGGGCCAGGCCGGACTTGACGGCGTCGGCGCCGACACGCAGACCGCCGTGGTCACCCATCTCGGGGACTTTTTCAGCATCGACGCCGAGGTTGCGGGCAACCTTGGCCACAAAGACATCGCCCAGCGCGTCGATGGTTTCGCCGAGCTTGCTGCGCCCTTCCTCGGTGGCTAGGTCGAGGCGCTTGTTGGGGGCGTTGCGGCTGACGATCTGGTATCGCTTACGACCGCTAGCGGACTCGTTCTCGACGACCGCCTCCACAACAACCCCGATGCTTCCGGCCAGGCTGGCCTCGTCGATGACAATCTCGCTGGCTGCCGAGGCGATCCAGTAGCCCGCGCTCGCTCCCGTACCGCCGATGTACGCGACAATGCGTTTGCGAGACCGGCCGGCAAAAATCATCTCGGCCAACTCATTGATGCCCGACGCCACGCCACCAGGGCTGTCGATGTTGAGCACAATGGCCTTGACCTTGGGGTCATCCAACGCACGCTGGATATCGGTGGCCAGTACCTGCGTGCTGGTCGCACCGCTGATCTCGGTGAACAAATTGGCGTAGCGAAAGATCGGCCCGATGACCGGGACCACCGCCACGCCGTTGCGCAGGCTTACACTGCGGGTTTCTTCGAGCCGCTCGCCGCGCTTGGTCGCCAGTGCCATCGGATCGCCCATGCGATCAGAGATGGCCAACAGGTTATCCAGGGCGTCGGGCAGCATCAGCCAAGGCTGCGAGGCAGCCAGCTCAAGTGCTCGCGGCATGCTTATTCCTCTTCAGATTTGGGGTCAGGCGGACTTTCAAGCCCGCTCTTGGGGAGGGCCTGCAGGTTGTGCTTACGGCGCTGATCGACCTCACGCACGCGCTGACGGAACACCTGCTGCCAGGGCTCGCCAGTCATCGCCGCCGTTTCAAGGGTCTCGTTGCTCACCCCTATTTCGATGCGCTTACCGGCGGCATTAGCCTCCTTCAGCTCATCGATGGCACCACGGGCCGGACCGATCCAGATTGCCTGGCAATACGCCTTGCGTTTGGCTGGGTCCCCGTAACCAGGTAGATCGATCAAGCCCCTGGCAACTGCCTCATCGATGACCAGTTCGCGGCTGGGTTGGCAGAAGTCACAGGCCAGCCACCAGCGGCGCAGGCTGTAGAAACGCCACGCCTGTAGCATCGCGGCCCGGGCAGCGCTGTAACTGCTGCTGTAGTGCAGTAGCAACTCCTCCAGCGGCAGCTCCAGGGCAGCGCCGATCTCTTTCACCACGGCAGTGAAGAACGGATCGAACTGGGCATTCGGTCGACCAGGGTTAGCCACCACCGGCTCTTCACCAACGCCAAGATCAACCACCGCACCCTCACCCAGGGTCAGCTCACCATCGCCAGTGTCGTCACCATCTGGACGTTCTTCAGCCAGGGCACTCATTGGCAAGTTGCCTTGCTGGAAGTCAGAACTTTTCTTGATAAACACCGTGAACATGGCCGAGATCACAGCGGCCATTAGCTCGGCACTGGCGTAGCGCTCCAGCTTCTGCAACGGCTCCAGCACCGGCGCCAGATATGGCATACCGCGCTTCTGGCCGGGCCTCTCTTTGTCCGCCAGGACGTGCAACACGCGCCGCCGACCCGTCTCGGCACCAAACGCTGTCAGGCGCTCCCAGCTCAGTGACTTTCCTGCCAGGTGCTCGCCTGGATAGCCAGTACAGACGTGATACGCCACCGGAGCCCCCAGCGCGTCAAACTCGACGCCGTCGACCAGGTCAACGCGGTCCAAGCCGCCCGCCGGGTTGCTGACCCGATCCGACTCGATCAGCTGCAGGCGCGTACTAAAGATGCAACCTGGACGCTCCTGATCTGGGCTCGCGACCAGCACGTCACCCGCCACCAGCGAAGAGACCAGCACAAGTGCCTGGAGCTGGTAGTGGTTAAGCGTGGCTTCAGCATCACACTCGCGGGGGTCGTCGGCGTACAGCGACCAAAGGCGATCGAGCTCACCGTTCAAGTCGTCCGCCGCTTCTTCGCTGATGCCAAGCGCCGCATGATCGACTTGGGCCCGGCAGACCAGGCCAGTGCCCACAACGTTGGTGCGAAGCCGGGTGATAGCCGCACGGGCAATCAAGTGATTGCGCATGGCGTCGCGGGATCGAGCGACCAGCATGCGCCGCTCGCTCTGGTTGAAGTCGCGCCGTGGACTGCCAAGGCCAGGAAGCCAGCTGGCCATGCTGCGCAGCATGCGAGAAGCCCCGCGCCAGCGGGTTTCAACGCCGCCCCCGCCGCCCTGGGCGACGATCTGCTGGTTGCCAGACGCAGCCTTGGCCGCCCTGATGGCCTCACGCATCAGCATATCGGCAGCGCCCTCCGGTTTACGGAATGGCCACATGGTCAAATCCCCACATACGAAACGCGATTGCGGCCACGGCCCTGAAGTGCAGCCTGCTCAGCAGCTACTTCCTGGGCATACTGTTTCTCCAGAAGGCGCAAGCTGTTGAGCTCAGCCATTTGGACTTCGCGATCCGCTCGGCGCAGACGCTGACCGTTTTTCAGAACGGCCGAGATCGCCGCCCGGACTTCCTGCAGGCGTTGTTGTGCATCTGTCATGGTGAACCTCGATTAGCCGACGCGACTCCGAGTACCACGCCCGCGAGTGACTGCGCGGCGAGGTACCGGCGCTACCGCCTGCTCAGTGTTGAAAAGGGTTGGCTGCAACAGTTGCTGCTCCAGCTGGTCCCACTCTTGATCCCGCAACAGGTGCGTCTTCAGGCTGCGGGCCGCATGCAAGGCGTACACCTCGCAGTCCAGCGCTTCGTTACGGCGCCCAGCCTTTTTCTGCCAGACCATCTTGCTTGGCTGTCGTGGATGCGGCGCCAGCACCTCGTTGGTCACCTGCTCGTAGTAGTCAGCACGGATCTCGCTGTACCAGTGCATGCGACCTGGACCGGAGCCCTTGAGCCGCATGCGGCCATCGATAAGCGTCTTGGCCTTGTGGGTGCCGATGATGAAGACCCGCAGACCATATTTGGCAGCCTTGGTGTTGTCCTGGCTGGTGTCTGCCGACTGGGCGGGCTTGGTGAAAATCTCCCGGTCACGGCTGTCAACGGACGCGCCCTTGATGGCCATGAAGTTGAAGCGCTGCCGGTCCCGCACGTAGGTGTACACCGCATCGCTGGTGTTGCCATCGGAACTGTCGATGCTGACGGCCGACACGGCGATCTGTGCACCGCCCTCGGTGGGAATCGGCTTGGAAACGATCTTGTCCAGCTCAGTCCACACCGGATCGTGGGGGTCAATCGGGTTGCCCTCCAACTCGCCCCAGTACAATCGCCAGGACTCCTCACCTCTACCCCAGCCAACGATGACCACGGCGAGTCGATCACCCTGCACGTCCACACCGACCGTCACCAACAACACGCCCTTGGGTGCTGTCAGCTCGGCATAGGGCTCGGCGCGCTTCTCCAGTTCGTCGGTTTTGGGTGCGTTGCTCTTGTACTCGTAGCTCTCACCCATTGAGCTGTTGGTGAAGGCGATCATTGGGCCGATGTTGCCCTGCGAAGCCGCATGCTCAGCCTGCAGCTTCTTCTCCATCAGCACCTCGAAGCGCGAGCCCCAGAAGGTGGCATACAGCTCGTTGAGAATGTAACCGGCGATACCACGAAACTCGGCGGTAGCTTCCCAGCGGCCGTGCTTCAAGTTGGCATTCTTCTGGTTGTCATCCCAGATCGCGCCGCAATGCGGGCAGCAATAGAACGTCGTCTCTGGGCGACGCTTACCATAGACCTCATGGAAGTAGCCCGGGTCCTCATCGCAGTGCAGGTTGTCGAAGCTCAGAGCATGGGCCTGGCCGCACTCGTGGCACGGCACCATGCCAACGCGCTTGTCCGATAGTTCCAGCTCAGCATCAATGGCCGACAAGCCTTTGATGGTTGGGGTGCCACCAATGATAATTTTGGAGCGGCGGAAGGTTTTCAGGCGCTCCTTGGCCAGCTTGATGCTGTCGCCCTGTCCGCGCAGGTTCAGGTTGCAGTCATCTGGCTCTTCCACCGCCACACGTGGCACGGGCGTGGACTTCACGCTCGCCGGGCTGTTCGAGCCAACCATTTTGAGGAAGCCACCAGGAAATCGCTTGAAGTCCTGTCGCTGCTGCAGCTTGCGGCTACGCAGATCGACCTTCTTGCGAAGCCGTGGCGTCGCCTCAATCATTGGTTCGAGCTTCTCGGCCACGTACTGCTTGGCGGCTTCAGCCTTTGGAAACAGGATCAAAATCGGCGAGGGGTCAAGATCAATCCACTTGCCAATGGCGTTCCCCATCACACCCGACGTCCAGGCCACCTGCGCCGACTTGCGCCCGACAATCTCGCCCACTGCTGGATCATCCAACGCTTCCAGCGGGTTCCCCGGCCAGATGAGATGTGGGGTGACTTCGAAGCGGTATTTACCAGGACGGGCCGCCTCCTCCGGTGCCAGCCAGCGGAACTTGTCCGCCCATTCGATAATGGTCATACGCGGGGGTGGCGCCCATTTACGGCATGCCCGGCGCAGCGCCTTAATCGCCGTCTTCTTCAGAGCCCCCCTGGTCGTCCTGTTCGTCAGGATCCCAAGCTGGCTCAGCATCGTCCTCGTCATACGCGGACAGCCTCCTCAGAATTGTTTCGATGGGATCCCGGATCAGTTGGTCATCTACTTCGATGCCATAGCGAGCCGACAGGGTTGCCGCCAACTCATCAGGATAGGTGTTCAGCAGCTCGACCTTGGCGGCAGTGATCACAGCTTCAAACCGTTCGACCATGTCCGTCGCCACGACGACTTCATCAAGTTCTTTGGCCAGCGCCAGCTCTTCGCGGTCGCCCCGGATCCGGTCCAGGCGATCCCGAGTCGATTCCTTCTTGCCGTTCAAAGCGGCTTGCTGGATAAGCCACTGGAGCACCGCCTGGGTGTCGTACTGGTTTTCGTTGCCGCGCCCTGAGCCGAACTCGATGACGGGCATGCCGTCGTTCTGCCAACGGCTCAGAGTGCGTTCATCACGGCCAACGATTTCGGCCAGCTCAACCTTGCTGACTATCTTGCCCATCGCTAAGTCCTTGAAAAGACGGACATCCCTGCGCCAACCTCAGCTGCAGAGAATCCGCGAGTCTCCGTACCCGTGTAGGGGGCGGGCCAGGGGGAGGACCCAAAAAACCGTCGGTCCCACCCCCACCCCCACCCCACCCGGGTCACTGACCTGCGCCGCCATTCGATGGCGGCACTTCGCAGACGCCCAAGCGCTTGGCTGCCCAGCGTTCGTACAACCCGATCGCCACGTCGGCACCGGCCATCGCGGTCAGACAACCGAACGCGCCTGCCGACCAGATCGACAGGCCAGCGGAGTAGAGCAGCATGATGGTTGAGAGCCCACACACGATGCAGGCACCCGAGCGCAAGACGATCCTGCGCACCAACGCCCAGCCATGGACGCCCGCCTTATCTGCTCGCCACATCTCACCAGACACCCCGCCAACCAGGGCGGCGATAACCACCATCCAGATCGGCATCTCAACCAAAGCTTGCTGCTCGCTGTTCATGTAAGCCTCATGGCATTGCACGTCGCCAGAAACAGAAAACCCCGCCAACTGGCAGGGTTCTCGATGCGCCGACAAATCGGCGGTTGCATAGCTAAGTGCTTGTGGGGGAAGCGCCTAAGCGCACCTTTGATATCGTGGTGCCTTTTTACAGGCCACCGGAAAAACCGAAAAGGGGCAGTTTTCGGTACGTCACCTTGACGCTACTTCGACGCACCCTTGGCGCACTCTCGGCGCATTGTGAACCGACGAACGGTATGGCGCCTGTTGGGCCCCGAGCGCGCAATCAACAACGCCAGCACCTGAAGATGCAGGGCCTTGACCCAATTTCGGTAAGTCCGATCAGCATCTTCTGCCAGGCCAACGACACGCATTTGTTCCCGCACCGGCGCGCCATGGAGGTAACGGAATTCAGCCAGCGTAGACAAGACCGCACCGCGCTTGTCTCGACGCCCTAGCTCAGCAACAGCGGCGTCAACTTCTGCAGCAGAGTGATCCAGACCAGCCCCACCCAGCAAGATCCGCGCTCCCGACACGCCACCCCTCGGCGCTACGCCCTTCCACTCCATGATGCTGCCCATTTGACTGCCCAGCCCGGCCTCTAGGCCTAGCCGGGCGCGCTGCTCGGCCCAATGCCGCATCAGGCCCTCAATCATCACCAGGCGCTCAGCCAGCTCCAAGTCTTCGATGTCCGCAATCATCACCGCATCCCTCCGAAAACCACTACCCGACACACAATCCAACTACCCAACACAAACCCAACACAGGTAAAACCCAATAAATTCAAAGCTTTAAACCTATTTGAGTTGAGTGTGTTGGGTTTGTTGAGTTTTTTAGGGTTCGCATGGGTTTTATTTTGCTCCTGATGGATGCCAATAAAAGTTGCGCGCCTGCGCGTGCGCGATGACAAACCCAACACACCCACCACGGACCACCGCAAAGCCCCTAAATCCGCCGCCCGAACGTGTGTTGCCCCTCGAAAAGCAACCCGACACAAACCCAACACACCCAACACGCTATTGGTCGCACTCATGCTGCTAGCCCCTTCACATGGTCCCAGCCGTCGACATTCCAACCCGCAAGCTTTGCCCTAGCCCGCCACTCAACGACGCACGCGCCCAGCTCGGCCGACTTTGTGGATGGGGGCAGGGAAGGATCGCCATCGGGTGGGAAGAAGAACGCCGCGAATCGCCGGTTGTTGCCATCAGTCCAAGGGATCGCCCGCGTCTTCTCCACCGTCGCGCTGATCATCAATGAGAACTTCGTCTGACTCATTGAGTGCTCCCTGTTGCGCGAACACCACTCAAGAAACATGGCATACACGTCCGTCGACAGGCAGCTTCCCCACAGGCCATGCCCAAGCTCACCGATGCGCCAAAGGTGCAGGAAGGTTTGCCACGCGGTGCGACTGAGGGCCACCAGGCGCTGACGAGCCTCAGTCTTCGGCGGCCGGGTGCGCTGATTGAATTCACCCAACTCAATGCTCAAGAGCCAGCCGTAAAGCGCTGCAACACCGCCGCTCTGAAGCTCACGGCCAATTGCTTTCTGGCGCTCGACCGGCAATGTCTCCAGGGGCCACATCACCAGCATGCGCCGGTCATCTTCACTGATCGGCCAAGGCATGATCTCGTTGCTAAGGAATGCAGCGTTCATGTGGTTGGCTTCTTCCCAGCCATTGATGAACTTCGATTCCATACGTACGGTCTTGCCAGTGATCATGTGCTTGATCTTGCCGACCTGGTTGTAACGCTGATCACGGCTGACAACTTCTTCGAATACTGCCCATAGCTTGCGGCTCTGCCAGGCGTTGAAGCTGCCTTCTAACTGTGACTGTCCTACCGTGGCCGCATACTGGCCATACAACTCACCAAGGACGTCGGAGAACAACAGGCTTTTGCCTGAGCCCTCCATTGTCGAGTGAAACAGCACCGCTGTATCCATCTTGGCGCCCATGTGCTGCAGGGGGAACGCAAGCCACTTCAACAGCCAGTCCAACGCTTCGGAATTGTGGTTGCACAGGAATGAGATCAGCCACCTCAGGTTTTCGCACGCGGCGTCATCCCGTATCGGCTCCAGGGGCAAACCCTCAAACGTATTGATGTAGGTGCTGGGGTCCTTGGACATGGTTGGATCGAACACGATGTGATCCACATCCACCACCCGCCGACTCGGGCTGTTCAGCCAAAGCGAGTAAGCATCGCCGAGGGCCATCTTGACGGCACCCTCGGCGATTCGCCGCTTCTTCTCGCGGTCCCATACATCCTTGGTCCCGTCGATGTAGACGTAACGCTCGATGGGTTCGAGCTTCAATGCCCCGCCCTTTTTGGTGGACATGCGCCGCGCTTGCTCAAACTCCTGCACCTGCTCAGCGGCCACCAACTTCTTCTTGATGTGCTCCATCCACTCCTTTGCCAGAGCCTTACCGACCAGGGCTTCGAATCCGGAGCGCTTCATCAGCCGCGCCTTATCCATATCCCACACCTGAGTGGTGCCCTCGACCAGCGCGAAACGGCGCATCGCGTGCTCAATGTCCAGGGCTTCACCCCCCGCGCCCCCGGTGTCGCAGGAGCCGGCCGGGCTGGCAGCACCCATTCCCGATGGGGTGCGGGGAAGCTGATCCAGATCGCCGCTGACCGCTAGAGGTTGTTCGGCCTGCTCGATCACGGATGGGGTACGGGGAAGCTCACCCAACGGTGGCGGCGATGGTGCTCGGGACTTCGCGTCGATACCGAGGATTTGCGCGGCAGCCTTGGTGGCGGCCTTCTGATCACCGTTGTGCACCAAGATGCAGAACACGTCGAACGCATCGTTCTTGTGGCCGTTGGCCAGTGGGTCAGAGCTATGGTGCGAGTAGAGCTTACCCTCACCGATAGTCACGCCAGGGTCACCACTGCTGCTCTGTGGGCAAAGCCATTTATCGCCCTTGCGCTCGTAGCCATGCGCCTCGATCAATGACGCAATATCGTGGCTGTCATTGAATTGAGAAATCACCTCTGGCAGTGAAGAACCAGAGCGCCCAGAGACAGGACGAACCTTGGCCAGAGCGGACCGCAGAGCCGGTGCCGATTTGGGCTGCCAAGGGCAGACCGCCTCGGCCTTCAACTTGAACTCGTCCCAAGCTTGCCAAATGGCCAGCAACTCAGGAGGTAGTTCTGGCAACCCATCCGCCGATGGAGGGGTTCGCCAAGTGTAAGGCTTCCCAGTACCAGGATGAATGGAGGGAGGCAGCACATCCTGCACCAACCCTGCACGCAGCTCGAACACCGGGATCTTTTTGAAGGGTTCGGCAGCCATACGCAACGCGGCCTCCCTGCTGGTATCCCCTGCGTCCTTGGCGGATTTCACCTGAGCCATGAGCGCCTTGTGAATCGAGCCGTCGGGGTCCGCCTGGCTTGGCCAGTTCAGCGGATGCCAACTCAGCTCAACACCGTCCGGCATGCGAAACATGATCCGGAAGCGAGCAGGGTTGCCCACCGACGTCGGGTAGGTATCCGCAAGTGCGTCCAGGTCCATTCCCAGCAGATCATTGAAGATCAGCCGGGCACATTGCGCATCATCAACATCGAGCGAGCAGACACGACTCGGCCCGAGCACTACGCCAAGGTTGTGATTAGGGCGCTTTTGCCAGAAGGCCTCAGCTTCGGCGGCTTCGGCGAAATATCCACCCGGCTTATTCCAGCCATTACCCTTCGGCCCCTTCTCACCAGGCTCGATGGGAACTAGGGAAAGACCGAAGGTTTCGATGTAGCGCCGCGCCCATGCAGCTGTCGACTGTCCTTTGTGCTCACTCATCGACGCCGCTCCCGCAGCTCCTGGCAACTGACGCACGTTTCGCAACCTGCGACCGACTGCTGGCGAGCCAACGGGATGGGCTCATCGCAATCATCGCAGATCAGCGCGCTTGGCTTGGCAACAACACGCAACTGCCGCCGCAACGACATCTGCAAGAAATACTCGGCTTGCTCATTCGCCCGATCAATCTCATCAGCCATTGGTGCGTTCCTCCATGGCTTGACGAGCACCGGCCATGATGGCCAGAACTTGGCGAATAACATCCATGCCGCGCTGCTCCAGGTTCTGCACTTCATGCAGCTCCCAGATATTGTCCGCAGCACCATCGTGCATGGTGCCGACAAACTCACCCGCCTCATCGAGCAGTTTTCCGACTGCCCTCAAGGCATCGTTGGTGGCCGGTACAGGCTCCGGGCGATACCAGACAACACCAGCTGCCCTGCACAGGGCATCAAGCACCCGCGTGTCCGCCGTCCACTGGAGAACTTCTTCCAGCTCATCCGGCGACAACCAACGGCGCTCTTCATCGTGTTTAAGCTTCTTCTGGAGAGCATCAATGTCGATGCCCATGTCGTAGGCGAGCTTAGTGATTCCGCCCGGGTAGTCTCGACCAGCGCGATAGAGCGCTTGCCGCAGGGAAAGGACCAGGCCAGCGCCTGGCAGTGTATCGATGCGACTCATAACCGTTAATCCTCGGTTAACGGTGTAGCCATTGGAGTGGGCAAGCCCTATCCTACGACTACGACCGATGTGCCTGTTCAATGTGTTGTGCAACACGGCATGTCGTTCTAGCTATCCGGTAAATCTTGTGGTGAGAGGGACCGGATTGCGGGATGTAGCGGCGCTTCGGCGCCGTCATTGCTGAACTGGGGAAGTTCTTGTGGTGAGAAGCCCCAGTTCAGCAGTCTTTACTCTGGCAACTGTCACTGAGCTTGAGCTGTTCCCGATACAGAAGCTCAATAGCCCTTCCCGCTTCGTAGCGGATTGCTGCTCCCTGCGTTGCCCGATAAATAGTTGGCTGAGAAACCCCCACACGCTCTGCAATAGCGCGCTGCGAGAAACCTAACTCGATCAATTTCTGAAGCATTTCTTGTATGGTCATGACGCCACCTATTCGTTAGCGAATAGGCAGATGTTACCCAAACGTATAGGCCAGCGCAATACACTAGCGATACGTAAACAAATCAGAGTCACAAGCCGTGATAGGAAACCGCATAGCAAAACGCATGCATGAGCTGGGCATGTCAGGAGGCGAACTTGCCAGGAAATCGGGAGTGCCGCAGCCAACCATACACAGAATCCTGACCGGGACATCCGCAAGCCCTCGCCAAGAGAATGTTGAAAAGATAGCCAGGGTACTCGGGGTAACAACCGAGTGGCTTTGGAAGGGCGAAGGCAGCCCCACACTGGTTACCAGCCTGCAATCAAATATTGAAGCAGGGCCCAAAGTCCGGGGGTTTGTCCCGCTGATCTCTTGGGTCCAGGCTGGCGCATGGTGCGAAATGCAGGAGCCTTTTGAGCTGGAGAATGTAGAGTCGTGGCTTCCTTGCGCGGTTTCGCACAGTAGCACCACATTCGCTCTACGAGTCCGGGGCCTGTCTATGTTCAACCCACATGAGCGGCGCTCATTCAGAGACGGCGACATCATTTTTGTTGATCCCGCGAAAGATTACGAGAACGGCTCGCTTGTGATTGCAAAGCTTGCAGATAGCAAAGAAGCAACCTTCAAGCAGCTTGTTCTCGAAGGGGATCGTCAATTCCTCAAGCCGCTCAACCCTTCTTGGCCTGACCCGATCATTGAGCTACCGGCAGATGCCTTGATTTGCGGAGTGGTGATATCGAAAGTCGAAATATTCTAATGCATTGAGCTATACGCTCGCATTACGAATAGGTATTGACCCAACCTATACGTTTAAGTATTGTCTGGACCGCACCCTTCTCACCACAGAGGTCCAGGCATGCAAGCCAAACCCCATCATTCGACCTGCAAGGTCTACCTGCACCCAGTCACCTGCAGCCGCCCCGGCAGTGTTGACGCCTTCCAGCGCCGTACCGGCCTGCACATCATTGTTTCGCCCAACGGCCACGCCCAAGCTGTTCAAGGCGGGGGTGCAGCATGAGCGAGTACATCGTTCCCCTCCGCAATGTGATGCTGCTTCAGCATGCCTTGGACAAAGGCGGCGAAACCATCTGCCCGGTTCAGCGTCCCGAATTGACAATCAATGCAGAAGTCTTTGTCGAAACCGACGCTAAAACGCATCGAGTGACGGTGACGTTTGGCCCACAGAAAGGCTCCCTCACCCTCCAGCGAGATGACACGGCCAAGTACCAGCACCTGCGGGACTTCATACAAGACCTCGCCAATGGCCGCACCGATTCAGGGCGCCAGTCCGAGCAAGCCATTGCCTTGCTGGAAGCACTGGAGCACTTGAAAGGAGTCATCGGTGCCGACCGGATCGCCTACATCACCCCCACAACGGACCCCATGAATCCATATGGCGCGGTCGTGACCAACGACCAGGGCGACGTTTGTGCCGCCGCCATCGGCTCCTGCAAAGACCATCTTGCTGAAGCCGTCCGCGCACAGCTCCGGCCCACTCATGAGGGGAGCGGGGAACAGCTATGACCGATACGCTGGCCCAGTTGCGCAAGCAGTTCACTACGCCCTGCCCAACGCTATCCGCCGTCCGCGAGCATTACTTCCCGCACATAAAGACGGACCGTCGACTACGCGAATTGATCAGGGCTGAACGGATCAAGCTCAAGCTCAGCAAGGTGCACAACTCAGCACGAGCCCAACCAGTGATCTACCTGCATGACCTCGCCGACTACCTCGATACCCAATCGAAGCAGTCAGCGTAAATACGGCGGTCCCGGCCTGTTGGGACATCTTGCCCGGCATCAAGCCTTCACCACGGCTTCACGGCTCAATGCCGGGCATCATCAGGAGCACAACACATGCAACAGCAGCACTACATCCTGGCGCTCGCAGCCCTCTGGCTGTTCACCCTGGCGTTCCTCCCCTTCCTGTTTGCAGCAGCCCGGACCCGCGCCTTCAACAGCGGCAGAGCTGCAGGGCTCGAAACCCGCGACGCGATCAACTCTCAGCAAATCGCGTCGGCATGCAACGAACGAGACGAGCTTGCCGTCCAGCTTGAAGCCGAACAGCGCAAGCACCTCACTACCAAGGCAATCCATCAGGCCAGAGTCAAAGAGCTCGAAGACCGGATCATGTCGTACACCGACATGCCTGTGACCAGGGCTGACCATGAGCTGCTAACCAAGACTGCCAACACTCTGAAACTGGCTGGGCGCACCTGGAAGGCAATGCACGTCGACCCACAGACCCAGAACGCCGCCGACCAGCAACGCTATATCGAAGAACTCGCCGCTCGCGCCCATGCCCATTTGCGTATCACCCCTGCCAAGACACCAAGCGAGGGGGAAGCGGTATGACTACCCATCGCCACGACTGGTACCCGTCAGAAGGTTACGACGGCGGCCTGCATCATTGCTGGAAGTGCGATCGCAGCCACCAAGGCCCCCGACCTACAGAGCGTTGGAATGAAGAAAGGAATTCGCTGTGAACACCACAACGACTTATCAACCAGCTACCCGCCCCCTCAAAGGCATGCAAAACATGGCCCGACCAGCCATGTCAGCTATCTGCGATGTGTGCACCAAGCCACGCGTGCGTAAGGGCGGGCACGACAAGTGCTCCAAGATCCGCCAGGCGGCAGGCTTCATCATCAAGCGGGAGACCAAGGCATGAGTGTCGATATTCTGAAACTGAAAACCTTGACCGGGCGCATACGCCCACCAATGGCCTCTCACAGCCTCGACCTGCCCACCATCTGCGATGTCTGCGGCAAGGGCAGATCAACCCGACGACACACCAAGTGCAGCCAGATCCGCCAACAGCGTGAGAGCATTAAATGGGAATCCTACATGGCCAACGTAGCTGCAAAGAAAGTATTGGGGAGGCGCGCATGAACACAGCTTTCGTGTTGATGGCGCAATACAATGGCCGGGCAATTATTCCTCTTGAGCAAGTATGCATCGACTACTTTACGCACCTAACACCAGAGATGTTTCAACGCAAAGTGCTGGCAGGGCAAATTAAGATCCCGATAACTCGACTTGAAGCCAGCCAGAAAAGCGCCAAAGGAATACACATTACCGACCTTGCAGAATACCTGGAGCAGCAAAGGAGCATTGCCTTAAAGGAACATCGAAGCTTGAGCAAATAAACCTTGCTTGGCCAGGACAGTCAACCGACGACGTCCTGGCCCCAACTTGGTCAGCGCTTAACACTTCAGCTATTCCAAACCATAAGAGTTTCTATGATTTTTGGCATTTCCTCGGCCAACTCAGGCCTAAATGACAAATTCTCTTTACTGAAAAACTCACAATACTTTACAGCCCAGTGATGCTTATTAGTAAACTCAGTCGCCTTTGACAGCTTATGCTTGTTTAAATAAGCTTGAATGTAATCATATTCACCAATTTGCGGCAGCCCACGGATCCCATGCACCAACTCAAAAGATTCTTTTGGTATGTAATTCTCAATCTCTTTGCAACGCGTCACCCATACATGCCCACGCCCTACAGAAACAGCCGCAAGAAGATCGGTAACTCTGCTTTTTAGCTTTCCTTTATTAGTACGCCTATCACTATCGCATACAAATATAAAATTCCTATTGATCTTTACAGCGCTGACAGCCTCACCCAGCTCAGCCTCATCAGTTTTTGCATTCACATGAGCCAGAACACTCCCACCATAGTATATATACTGATAATGATGCCCCTCCTTATAAACGCCCCCACCCCATATCTCTATAAGCTTGTTGAGATAAATACGATCCGACGGACCCTCAACCCATATTATCCCGTTTGCTTGAAGTATATCGCTTGCTTTAGCACCTAAGTCGTCAAGAACGGAATACCCATGACTCAAATCATCCAAGAGAACACCAGAAACCTCACCATCATTTTTTTTAACATGAAGGATTTGTGCATCAGGCTCATTGTAAAAATAATCAATAGCCACTTGGGAGTGGGTAGTAAGAAATATATGGCAATTACTAGCCCGAGCATAGTTTAGGAGAAAGGAGAACAGATTACGCTGCAAAGATGGATGTAGATTATTTTCCAACTCCTCGAATGAAAACACATAGGAATCTATATTTTTTCTATCAAAATCTGGACGAACCAACAAATTAAGCAGCGCAAGAAATATGGTCTTTAAACCACTACCAGAGGCCGAGAGCGGCACCAACCCCTTGCCTTCCTCTCCTAAGTAAACCTCCCATTGATTTTCATTCGAGTGAAACTGCACTACGATCTCGGTAAATGCAGCATCAGGAGTGAAAATATCATTTAGAGCTGTAAGCAATTTTACCTGAATCAAATCCCTATTAAGATCCGACCTATTAATATAATTCTGGATTATATTAGTAGCACCAACTCCATTATTCCTCAAATTCAGATCATTACTGTGTGGCTCTTTTACCAGATCTCTATCCGCATCAAGCCGCACATGCTGGTAAGGTTTTTTTGCAGAGGCGACCACGTTAGCCAACCTCGATTTCTCCCCGGCTATCAGTTCCCTACCATGACGTTCAGCGTCAAGCACCTCAACACTTCCGGCATTCTCTTTCCATGAAATCTTCGCATCAACTAAGCTCGCACCATTATCGGTCCAATGGTTTCCATTAAGATCACCCCCACCCATTTGATACGCAAAATGTGACTTCAACTGCTCCTCAGTAAAGCAGCCCATCATCACGACACTTTCACTTATTGGAAAATTTGTTCCACGATCTCTAAAAACATGCTGGACCGCCTCAATTATACTGGATTTACCTATATTGTTTTTCCCAACAATTACGTTCACAAACTTAACAACTTCAAACCCCGCGCCGTTCTTTTTGAAACCCCTATAATCCCTAACCCAAAAACCAATATCTATCGTCACGAGATACTCACCTTCCGTTGCACTTCGACCTACCACCCAAAACTACATTAGCCTCAACCACACTTTTTAACCACCTCCAATTACAATACAAATCCCCCCTCCCCTTGAGGTGCGTGTATCGCCTCAGCGAATTCCAATCCCTGTGACCTGAAACACTCGCCACACGTGGAATATCCCAGTCCATTTCAAACAGGCGGCTAACCCCTTCATGTCGCAGGTCGTGAAAATGTAGGTTTTTGATCGCGAGGAACTGACATGCCCTAGTCCACGCTGCCGAGATAGAGTCGCTGTTGTAGGGGAATATCTCATCACACTCACGAGGCATACTCTGCACAATTGCCCAGGCTTCATCCGGCAAGTGGCACCAGACATCGTTACCGATTTTCTGTCCAGGGTTCTTCATATCTCGCACCTTCACAGCCTGCCGATCTTCATCCAGGTCAACCCAGCGAATTCGTGTAATCTCCTCTTGGCGGCGCGTAGAGAACAGCGCAAAGGCAAGCACCTTTGGCATGTTGATAGAGGATGGTCGACGCTTCAGCATCTCGAAAAAATACTCAAGCAGCTTATCCAGCTCATTGGTTGCCGGACGCCGATCACGCTCGCGGCTTTTCATGTTGTATCCAAGCTTTTTCAACACGGTACGAGCGTCACCCATCGCATGAGGAGCCACCTCATACCCCCAAGCGGGGCGAGCTACTGAAAGTACAGAGCCGAGGTGCGCCAAGTCGTTACCAGCGGTCTGCGGCTTCACCCCGCCACCTGCAGGACTCATGCGCCAAAGAGCGTAATCGACCAGGACCTGGCTGCTGATGGCCGAATCCACGATCTCACCGAGGTAGCTCGCAGCGATCGCAAGCAGTGTCGCCTTTTTGGTTTTACCCATCTCCACTGCCTTGGCGCCCTCAAGCACATAGCGGTCAATCATCTCGCGCACGGTGTGGCCCTTCCTGTTGGCCCGCTCGATCGCACCTGGCTCAGACAACTCGGTCTCCCGTCGCTTCGCCCATGCCTGCGCAGCCTGCTTACGGGCGAACGTCTGGTTCTCTTGGTAAACTAGGACCTTGTCGCGATTGATACGAATCTGGACGGTGTAACTCGTTGTGCCATCGGCCTTTTTGCGTGCTCTGATCGTTGCCATGTGAAATTGGTACACGTCGATTTGAGATTGGTACATTGTACCAAGCACTTGGTAAAAACGCCCAAAAACCCCCGAAAATCGGTACAAAACACGTTGAACGAAATGCCCCTAGAATCCGCCGCAACCCCAGTAAACCCGCGCCCTGAGCCGTCCCGCCGCTTCAGCGTTGCGCCGATGATGGACTGGACAGACCGCCACTGCCGGTACTTCCTGCGCCTGCTTTCGCGCAATGCCCTGCTCTACACCGAAATGGTCACCACCGGCGCGCTACTGCACGGTGATGCCGAGCGTTTCCTGCGTCACGACGAAGCCGAGTATCCCCTGGCCTTGCAGCTGGGCGGCAGCGTGCCGGCAGATCTTGCCGCGTGCGCCAGGCTGGCGCAGGACGCTGGCTACGATGAGGTCAACCTCAACGTCGGCTGCCCGAGCGACCGGGTGCAGAACAACATGATCGGCGCCTGCCTGATGGGCCACCCGGCCCTGGTCGGCGATTGTGTCAAGGCGATGCAGGATGCGGTGCAGATCCCGGTGACAGTCAAACACCGTATCGGCATCAATGGCCGCGACAGTTACGCCGAGCTGTGCGACTTCGTCGGGCAAGTGCGCGACGCCGGTTGCCGCAGCTTTACCGTGCATGCGCGCATTGCAATTCTCGAAGGCCTGTCTCCGAAGGAAAACCGTGAGATTCCACCACTGCGTTACGACGTGGCGGCACAGTTGAAGGCTGACTTCCCGGAGCTGGAGATCATCCTCAATGGCGGCATCAAGACGCTCGCCGAATGCCAGGAGCACCTACAGACCTTTGACGGAGTGATGCTGGGGCGCGAGGCGTACCACAACCCCTATGTGCTGGCCGAAGTCGACCAGCAACTGTTCGGCAGCCAGGCGCCGGTGATCAGCCGCAGCGAAGCACTGGCGCAATTGCGCCCTTACATTGCCGCGCACCTGGCCGCGGGTGGCGCCATGCACCATGTGACCCGGCATATTCTCGGCCTTGGCCAGGGCTTCCCGGGGGCGCGCAAGTTCCGTCAATTGCTCTCGGTGGATATTCACAAGAGCAAGGACCCGCTGGCGCTGCTCGACCAGGCGGGCGCGTTGTTGCAAGGCCGCTAGCTCCGGAACCTGTGCCGGCTTCGCCACTCCAAGGCATATCCTTTACCCCGCCTGCCAGCCAGCCCTTGAGCGGCTGGCAGCGCTCGGGTAATGTCGATCCATTGCACAGGACAGAGCACGCCCATGACCTCCAAGCTGGAACAACTCAAGCAGTTCACCACTGTAGTTGCCGACACTGGTGACATCGATGCCATCAGCCGCCTGAAACCGGTCGACGCCACCACCAACCCTTCCCTGCTGCTCAAAGCCGCCGCAATGCCCGGCTATGCCGATCTGCTGCGCCAATCGGTCGAACACAGCAAGGGCGATGTGGGCCTTGCCTGTGACGCCTTTGCAGTCGCCGTCGGTGCCGGCATTCTCAAGGTCATTCCGGGACGCATCTCCACCGAGGTCGATGCCCGCCTGTCCTTTGACCAACCGGCACTGCTGGCTAAAGCCCGGCAACTGATCGCGCTCTACGAAAAGGCCGGCATCGGCCGCGACCGCGTTCTGATCAAGCTGGCGTCGACCTGGGAAGGCATCCGCGCCGCCGAAGTGCTGGAAAAAGAAGGCATCCAGACCAACCTTACCCTACTGTTCTCCTTCGCCCAGGCCCAAGCCTGCGCCGATGCCGGGGTGTTCCTGATTTCGCCGTTCGTGGGCCGGATCTACGACTGGTACAAAAAGGCTACCGGCAAGGAATATGTCGGCGCCGAAGACCCGGGTGTGCAGTCGGTTACCCGAATCTACGACTACTACAAGACCAACGGCTACAACACTGTGGTGATGGGTGCGAGCTTCCGCAATATCGGCCAGATCGAGCAATTGGCCGGCTGCGACCGTCTGACCATCAGCCCCGAGCTGCTGCAGCAACTGAGTGACGACCAAGGCGAACTGCCGCGCGTGCTGGTGCCGGGCAACAAGGGCGAAGCCCGTCAAGAATTGACCGAGGCGCAATTTCGCTGGGCCTCCAATGAAGATGCCATGGCCACCGAGAAACTCGCCGAAGGCATTCGCCAGTTCGCCCGGGACCAGGAGAAGCTCGAAGCCTTGCTCGCAGCAAAGGCTTGATACAAAACAGCAATTGCCACTGCGGCAGCGAATGCCGAGTATCGCTGCTTTTTACGGCCTGGACGGCCTCATCGCGGGCCAGCCCTGCTCTTGCCAACGCAGGAGCAGGTCTGGCCCGTGGTGCTTGCAGTTGTGCTTTCCGAGATGTTGATGCCTGAGTCCCGCGCTTTACCAATCGTACTGGCCGGCCCTGTGCTGCGCCGCCTGGAACCTGCACGCCTGGTGTTCTGGCTGGTGGGTTCCCAGGCCCTGCAGCCAGCACTCGAACTGAGCACCGCCGGTGTAACGTCGAGTGTTGACTGCCAGATAATCCCGATCGGTCGACATGCCTTTGTGCACTTGATCGACGTGCGCCTCGACACCCCGCTGCCCTGTGATGAACACATCGACTACGACTTGATCCTGACGACTGCTGAAGGTGCGCAGGGCATCGCACAGTGGGCGCCTCACCTGCTCTATAACGGCGCTCAACGGCCCAGTTTTGTCGTGCATTCGCGACTTGAGCAACTGCTCCACGGTTCTTGCCGCAAACCTCATCATCCCGCTGCCGATGGTCTGCTGTGCGCCGATCGTTTGCTCGAGGAGTGTGCCGACCCCAGGTCGCGCCCCGCCGTGCTGATGATGAGCGGCGACCAGGTCTATGCCGATGATGTCGCCGGTCCCATGTTGCGGGCGATCCATGCGCTGATCGAACGACTTGGACTGTTTGACGAAACCCTGCAAGGTGCGGTGGTTGATGACAGCCGTGCGCTCTATCGACACCCGGCCAGCTACTACCACAGGGCCGACCTGCTGCCCGCACTGGAGAGCAATGAAACCCTGCGCGAACGCTTTTTTGGTGGCGCGCGCAAGCCGATTTTCACCAGCAGCAATGCCGACAACCACCTGGTGACCTTTGCCGAGGTCATGGCCATGTACCTGCTGGTCTGGTCACCAGTGCCCTGGACCCTGATCGCCCCGCAGATACCGCCGGGGCTCACGCCGGAACGCCAGGCGCGCTACCTGCAGGAGCAACAGTTGATCGAGGGCTTTGTCGGCGGACTGGGCGGCGTGGCACGGGTATTGGCCCATCTGCCCAGCCTCATGATCTTCGACGATCACGACATTACCGATGACTGGAACCTGTCAGCGCAGTGGGAAGAAACCGCCTATGGTCATCCCTTTTCCAGACGCATCATTGGCAACGCATTACTTGCCTACCTGTTGTGCCAGGGCTGGGGCAATGATCCCGACGCCTGTCGTACGCTGGTGCAAAAATGCCAGGTACTGAGCCAGAGCGCCCTGGCCGACCAGCACCTGGACACCCCGGCGCAAGATGCGCTGATCGATGAAACGCTACGGTTTCAAGGTTGGCAGTTCGTGCTGCCGAGCAACCCGCCACTGCTGGTGCTGGATACCCGGACGCGACGCTGGCGCAGCGAAAGCAACCTGAAAAAACCCTCCGGCCTGCTCGACTGGGAAGCCCTGAGCGAACTGCAACAAGCCCTGCTCGACCATCCCTCGGCCATCATCGTGTCACCGGCGCCGATCTTCGGGGTCAAGCTGATCGAGACCGTACAGCGGGTGTTCAGCTGGCTGGGCTATCCGTTGCTGGTCGATGCCGAGAACTGGATGGCCCATCGCGGTGCCGCGCAAGTGATCTTGAATATTTTCCGCCATTCGCGGACACCTGGGCATTATGTGATTCTGTCCGGCGATGTGCATTATTCCTTCGTCTACGAAGTGCTGATCCGTCACCGCCAGCGCAGCCCGCACCTCTGGCAGATCACCAGCAGCGGCATCAAGAACGAGTTCCCACGGCGCCTGCTGGATACCTTCGACCGCCTCAACCGCTGGCTGTATTCGCCTCGTTCGCCGCTGAACTGGCTGACAAAACGTCGGCAGATGGAAGTGATCCCGCGCATACCGAGCCACAGCAAAGCGGGCGAACGACTGTGGAACGGCGCCGGTCTCGGCCAGGTATTTTTCAATGAACAGGGGCAACCGCAGCGGATTTTCCAGCTCAACGCCGATGGCGGCGCAGCAACGGAGTTTCCACCACGGGTCAAGGATTAGTTAGTGTCGGGATCGACAGGCACCTGATGGCGCCTGGGGGCGTCAGGTGCGCTCGAGGGCGTTGACCAGGTCGTGAAAGGCTTCACGGTTGGAATCGTTCAGGCCCATGAGGATCTTGTGCGCTTCCAGCACCTTGGAACGCACCACATCTTCGTTCTGGTCCTGGGACGGCAGATCGGTCAGGCACTCGGGACATGGAATCGGTCGATCAACAATGTTGAACACCTGATCGAAGCCCATGGACTGCAGCAACCGCGAAATGTCCGGGTTGGTCGTCACCACGGTCGGCAACAGGCCGACTTTTTGCCGCGACAGGATCGAGAGCTTGGCCAGCAAACCCAAGGTGGTACTGTCGATGCTCTCGGTTTCCGTGAGATCGATGACGATCGCCGAAAAATTCAGCGCCGTGAAGATCTTCTCAATAGTCGCATCCAGCGCTGAACACAAAGTCAGACGCACTTCACCGACAAACTTCAGAACGAACGTGCCGCTCTGTTCGGCGAACTGGATTCTACCCGTACTCATTGAAGGTTCCTGCTCAACACCAATAGGGCGATATCATCCGGCATCTCCCCAAGCGTAGCCAATCCGAATCGTTGGCGCAGCCCATCCAGGCTGCCACCCGCGGCCTTGACGATTTCCGGCAAGGCTGCCTCTTTATCTTTGAGTGTATCCCCGGGCAAAAGGTCCAGAATGCCATCAGAGAGTAAGGTCAGGCTGAATTGCGGTGGCAACTCCAGTACATGGTCCTGGTAAGTGGCCTCTTCAAACAGTCCGACCGGCAATCCGCGCCCTTCCAGATAGCGGCTTTGGCCCGGGGTATACAGCACGGGCAACGGCAGATGGCCGCCGATGCTGTAGGTCATCAGGCCGGTGTCTTCATCAATTACACCACCGACCATGGTTACGTGCTTGCCCAGCTTGCAGTTGATCAGGCCGCGGTTGATATGTCCAAGCACTTCTGACGGCTTGAAGTCGCGCAATCTGGAATTGCGCTTGAATTCGAACAACAGCCGGGTGGTCATGAACTTCAGCAGCACGGTGACGAACGCCGAGGAGGCGCCATGACCGGAAACATCGGCCAGGTAGAACGCGATACGTCGCTCGTCGACGCGGAAATAGTCGGCAAAGTCGCCCGACAGGTACAACGATGGAATGATCTGGTGCTCGAATGACAGCTCGTCCGCCACCCACGGGCTTTCCGGCAGCATGTTCATCTGCACCTGGCGCCCGGCGGTCTGGTCTTCCTGCAACAGGTGCAGACTGGCCTCCAGCTCGCGGTTGGCGGTTTCGAGCTTTTCGCGGTAGCGCTGGTTTTCCAGCACCAGGCGTGCCCGGTCCAGCGCGCGGCGTACTGAGTGCTCGAGCACCGCGAGGTCTTCCAGGGGTTTGATCAGGTAGTCGGCTGCGCCCAGGCGCAAGGCTTCGACCGCGTCGTTCATCACCCCGGCACCGGACACCACAATGACCGGCAACTCGGGCGCACGCTCAGTCACCTGGCGAATCAGCTCCAGACCGCCCATTTGCGGCATGCGCAGATCGCAGATGACTAGATCGGGCTGTTTCTGCTCGAAGACCTGAAGGCCCTGCTGGCCATTGCTCGCTTGCAGGACACGGAAACCACTGTCTTCAAGGTAGGCGGCAAGACTCGCACGTACGACGTCGTCGTCATCGATGATCAGCAGCGTTGCACTGGTTTTCTGCATGTGGGCAAACGGCGCCAGAATTAGGTTGGCGTAGGCGGCTCGTCAAGGCTTGAGCACGCTTACTGGATTCGCTTCTAGCCTCTCTACTATGAGTTGTAGGACAAGACGGGTTGTCCGGCAACTGGCAGAGGTGCCCTGTAAGGCGCAGACGGTACTCCCATCCGCCAGGTGTTTCAAGGGTACGCCGATGCTTGCTGCGGGTCTTTATCCGCTTAAATCACTAAGAGTTATTAGGCACCGATTTTCAGTTACCAGAGGGCATATTAAACATCCCACTGAGCATGCGTCGCACGGCCGAGCCTGTAAGCGTTGAACTCAATGCTTACAGGCCGCAGGCGCTATCAGAAATCGACCGTAGCAGACAATTGCAGTGTACGCGGGTACCCGGGAGAGATGGCGCCGTATGAGGCTACGCCCGACCAGTACTCGCGATCGAAGACGTTCTGCACGGTGGCACGAAAGGTCGTCGGCCGACCTTCGATTCTGGTGACGTAGCGCGCCCCGGCGTCGATTCGGGTCCAGGCATCCAGCTCCTGGGTGTTGGCCTGGTTGACATACTGGCTGGCGGTGTAGATCGCACCGCCGGTCAGGGTAAAGCCTTCGAGCCACGGCGTATCCCACTCGGTCCAGATATTGGCCTGCACATCCGGCACGCCCACCGGCTCGTTGCCGCGGTTGGCGCGGGTGGCCGAATCGGTCAGTTCACCGTCAAGCAGGGTGACGCCACCCATTACCCGCGTACCCGTTGCGACCTCGCCGAACATGCTCAGCTCGACACCCCGGTTGCGTTGTTCGGCCTGGACCGAAAACTGGTTACCTGCGCCCAGTTCACCACTGGGCTTTTCAATCTGAAACAGTGCCAGGGTGGTCATGAATGTGCCTTGTTCGAACTTCACCCCGAGCTCATGCTGTTTGGTTTCATACGGCGCAAACGCTTCGCCCGAGTTGGCAGCCGTGGCGGGGGCGATGTCACCCTTGCTCAGGCCTTCAACATAGTTGTAGTAAAGCGAAACGTGTTCCCAAGGCTTGACCACCACACCCACCACCGGGGTAGTCGCACTGTCGTCGTAGCGAGAAGTCACCGCCCCGGTGGCACTGTAATTGCGCGACTCGATTGATTGCCGGCGTACCCCAAGGGTCAGTTGCGCGCGGTCTTCGAGCACGGACAGCGTGTCGGTGATGGCAACGCCGGACAGCTCCGACTCGGAAATGCGCAAGACTTTGGGTGCATTGATGTACTGCTTGGGTACGTCGATCGGGTGGTAGATGTTCGAGCGAATGTCGGTGCCGTTGTTGATGCCTCGGGACAGCTCGTCCTGATACCGCGTCGCCATCACGGTAGTCGTGTGGCTGACCGGCCCGGTCTCGAACAGCGCGCGCAAGCCAATATCGGCGGTGGAGCGGTCGACGTTGAACTTGTAGTAACCGGGAATATTGCTGGTATCACCCGCGTCATTGAGAATGCGCGGCACCTGGTCGGACATGCGTTTGACGTCCGCCTTGCCGCCGCCGGCATGGGCAAATACCGTCACTGCATCATTAAGGTCATATTCACCACCGAGCAACGCCGACTGCTCACTGGTTTCAGACCAGCCCCAATCCTGTGACAGATTGGTCCGGCCATTGGGCGCAGTCGGCACATCGATGCCCGCCGCCACCGTGAAGGGGCGCGACGCGGCATCCCACTGCTCTTTCTGGCTGATGAAGTCGAGGTTCAAACGCAGTCGCTCGCCTTGGTAGTCGAGGGCAATGGCGCCGATGTCCAGTTCGCGTTCCTGGTTATCAATGGCAGTATCACCCTGCTGGACGCTGCCATTGAAACGCACACCAAACTGCTTTTCTTCACCGAAGCGGCGACTGACATCGATATGCCCGCCCGCCTGAGTATCAGCGCTGTAACTGGCGGTAAAGCGGGTCAGGTCTTCAGCCAGGGCGCGCTTGGGGACGATGTTGATCACGCCACCAACGCCACTGTTGGGCGAGATGCCGTACATCAAGGCGCCCGGCCCTTTGAGCACTTCAACTCGCTCGGCGTATTCGGTGAACACACGGTAGTTAGGCGCCACGCCATAGACGCCATCAAACGCCAACTCGCCGAGGTTGCCCTCGCCCACGGGAAATCCGCGAATGAAAAACGAATCGACAATCCCGCCGGTCTGCCCGGTGGAGCGCACTGACGGGTCACGCTCAAGTGCATCGGCAACGGTCACCGTCTGCAAATCGGCGAGGGTTTTCGCGGTATAGCTGGTCACACTGAACGGTGTATCCATCACGTCCTTGTTGCCCAGCATGCCCACTCGCCCGCCACGGGCGACCTGTCCACCGGCAAACGCGTCGGGCAACGCACTGCCCTGCAGGCTGTTGGCGTCGATGGTGGTAGCAGCCAGCGTAAGCCCGTCGCCACTGTCGGCGACACGCCTGGCCAGGGTGTAGCTGCCATCATTGCGCTCAACCAGTTCCAGGCCGCTACCAACCAGCAGTTGCTCCACGCCATCAGGTCCCGAGTACGTGCCCGACAGCCCGGCGCAATGAAGCCCCTCGGTCAATGCCGGTTCAAACGACAACGCAATGCCCGACTGCATGGCAAAACTGGACAGCGCACGCCCCAGGGGCCCTGGCGGAATCTCGTAGTTCTGACTGGCGATGGCATCCAGTTGCCGGGGGGCAGCGGCCCAGGAAGAAGTGCTTGCTGTGACCAGGGCCAAACTCAGCGCAGCAGTGCGAATGGCTATTGCCAACCTGCTTTCACCGCGAGGACGACGTACAACTGACATGAGGGGAGGATCCTTGAGACGGAGATAAAAGTGCTGTTCTCTCCTGTTGCCAGTCCAGATGAAAAAAAGTATCACCCCAAGCGCATTTTATTTTTCAGCGCCCAGGCAACTCAGCGGGCAGACAGCAACACCCAATAGCCGCCCATGTGCGTGTTCAGCGTGACGGGATAGGTCTGCACCAGCATGTTCAAACTGTGTGTGGTATCGCTGAGCGGAAATGCCCCTGAGACAGGCAGATTGGCAATGGCCGGGTCGCAACGCAGAAAACCGCGCCGATAGCGCGCCAGTTCGGCAACGAAATCGGCCAGCCTCATCTTGTCGGCCAACAGCATGCCTCGGACCCAGGCGGTCGCGGTGTTGTCGACCGCGCTGATCGGGCTACAGCTGCGCGCATCGAAAGAGGCCCTCCCACCAGCCTGCACAATCAACGGCACACCTGCGCCGGCATTGACCGGCTCGACCCTGACGGCGCCTTCCAGCACCGCCAGATAAGTGCGTCCGGCCTGCTCACGTACGCAAAAGCGTGTGCCCAAGGCCTGCATCCGCCCTTCACGGGTCGCCACCCTCAACGGGCGCGACGGAACAAGGTGGTCGGCAGCGGTCTGTACGAGAATTTCACCCCGACGCAACTGGATCAGTCGCTGGTCAGCATCGAACCGCACATCGATCGCCGAGTCGGTATTGAGTACAACCTGCGTGCCATCGACCAAGGTCAATTCGCGGCGCTCGCCAACGGCGACACCGTAATCGGCCGTCCAGCCTTGTTGCTCACCCACCTTCCAGCTCGCCCAGAGCGCAGGCCCTACCGCAAGCAACAGTGCCAGCCGGGTGATTGCTGCACGTCGATCCGGGTCGTTCGGGCGATCCAGGGCGGGCATCGACACCGACGCCGGCAAGCTGCCCAGTTTGCTCATCAGCAATTCGGCCCGACGCCAGGCCTGTTCGCGTTCAGGGCTGCTGTTTCGCCAGGTGGCCAGATCTGCTTTCTGCGTATCAGTGACGTCGTCGTCACTCATCGACATCAGCCACTCGGCTGCTTCCTCAAGCGCGTCGGAGCCAATGGTTTGAATGCGCCGGGAGTCTGTCACTTACTCCACCAGCGCAAGGCACTGTACAAATGCCTGTTTCATGTAGCGTTTGACGGTGATCAGCGAGACGCCGAGCTGATCGGCAATGGCCTCGTACTTCATGCCGCCGATCTGTGACAACAAAAAGGCGCGCCTGACCAGCGGTGGCAGGCTGTCGAGCATGGCGTCAATTTCGTGCAGCGTTTCCAGCAGCAGGTAGCGGGTTTCTGGCGACGGCACCTCCGGCGCCGGGAGCGCCGCCAACGCGGCCAGGTAGGCGCGCTCCAGGGCTTTGCGCTGAGACCAGTTGGCCAGGATGCCCCCTGCAACGCAGTTGAGGTAGGCCCGGGGCTCATTGAACACCGTGACGTTCGAGGCGAGAATGCGCGCAAAGGTATCGTGCACCAGATCAGCCGCATCCATGGCGTTGCCCAGGCGTTTGCGCAAGCGTGCGTAGAGCCATCCGTGATGACCGCTGTACAGCGCTTCGACGGTACGTAGCTGGTTTAGAGGGGCAGACACAAGTTCGCTCATGACGGGCGGTATATTTTTGTAAGTGATAACTATTTGCAAGAATAATTTAAATCAGGCCGCGCAAGCAAGTGGCGCTCTCCTGCCTGCCAGCAACGGCTAAATGACAGGCATGAAAAAGGCGACACGAGGGTCGCCTTTTGTAGACAGACGTGACGATTAAAAATCGTCTTCGACCTGACCGTCCTTGACCTTGAACTCGCGGTTCTGCAGGTAGGCGTTGCGAATGAACACGTATTTGTCGCCGCGGATCAGCTTCTCCGCCGACAGCAAGCTGGCCCGCGTATCGACGACATCCACGGCAAGCGCGGTGTTGCGCGTCGGCACGTGATCGATGTAGCGGTAAGGTTCGGTGTAGGTGTCCGGGTACTTGCCGATGGCATCACGTACAGTGCTCGGGCCCAGCAATGGCAGCATCACGTACGGGCCGCTGCTGACCCCCCAGTAACCCAGGGTCTGGCCGAAGTCTTCGTCATTGCGCTGCAGGCCCATCTTGGTACCGACATCGAAGAAGCCGCCAATCCCGAAGGTGGTGTTGACGATCATCCGTGCAATATCGACACCGGCTGCATGGGGCTTGAGCTGCAGGACATTGTTCGCAAGGTTGGTGACATCACCCACGTTGAGAAACATGTTGTGAATGCCATCTTCCAGAAACTGCGGGGTAATCGCCTGGTAGCCCTTGGCCAACGGCTTGAGTGCATAGGTATCAACGGTGTCGTTGAAGGTGAAGATCGGCCGGTTGATGCTTTCCCATGGATCTTCCTCGGTCGCGGCCTGGACTGCGCCCAATGGCGCCAGCATCAGGCCGGCACAGACACAGGCCCGGGCCATCCGATTGATCACGTCTGTACCGTTCCTACGCATAGAGTTACTCCTAGACATTCACTACAGAGGACGCTACGCGTCCTTCACATAAAAGGAAACAAGTATAAAGACTCTGCCACTGATAAACACCATGACACAAACCAGGTAATAAATTTGTGAATGTCTGTGTCGTCGCGCCGTAACCAGAACGTAACAGGCGAAGTGTAGCCTTCAGGCTATTTACAGGGATGTTTCCATGCCAGACGTTCCCGCCATTACCGCCTTGCTGTTCGGCCTGCGCGACTGCCTGGTTGAAACAGGCACCGAATCGAAGCCGCCCTGCCCCGCCCCTGGCGCCTTGCAGACCCTAGACTGGCTCTATCAACAGCAGGTGCCCTGTGCCTGGCTTGATGAACTGCCTGCTGCCGACATCGAACACGTGATAAACCCGTTGCCAACCTGGCTCAGAGCCCACCCGGTGTCGACCCCGTGGCCTGCGCCGGACGCCTGCTGGCACGCGTTGATGGACCTCAACGCCGGCAAGCTCGAAGGCTGCGTACTGGTCAGCGGTGAGCCGAGGCTGCTGCAAGCAGGGTTGAACGCCGGGCTGTGGACCATCGGCCTGGCCGCCGGCAGATCACTGTGCGGCATTGACAGCCAGCAATGGCAAACCCTGAGCCCGCTGGATCAGGAGCGCAAACGCGCCAAGGCGACCTTGCAACTGTTTGCCCTGGGCGTGCATTCGGTGATCGATCACCTCGAAGCGCTAGGCGACTGCCTGGCGGATATCGGCCAACGCCGCCTGAAGGGCGAAAAGCCCTGATACAGGGCCGTTGATCCGCGTCATGCAAAGCAGCGCCTGGTGGATTACTCTAGAAGGCGAGGCATGGACCTTTCGCCCGCTACCGGGGTCCATGACTGTGCCTATTCATAAAGGGAGATCACCCATGCCTGCCCGCGAACTGCAAAAGCAACTCGAGACTCTGCGCGAGCAACTGGAACAAAATCCACCGCTTTCCCTGGAAGAGCGCGAGCATCTTCAAGAACTGATGCAGCAGATCGAGGCCGAGATGAAACTCGAAGCCGTGACCCCGGACAACAACCTGGTCGACGGCGTCAATCTCGCCGTTGAGCGCTTTGAGGTCGACCATCCGGGCCTGACCGCCACCTTGCGCAACATCGTTCAGAGCCTGCAAAGCATGGGCATCTGAACCCCGACAGGATAAAAAAAGCCCCGTCTTCGTACGGGGCTTTTCAGTTACTGGCGCACCAGGCGCAGGTTCGGCAATGTCACGGTTTCGGTGCTGCGATACGGGTTGATATCCAGCCCGCCGCGGCGCACATAACGGGCATAGACGGTCAGGAACTCAGGGTTGAGCAGGCGCTTGAGGTCCAGGTAAATACGCTCCACGCACTGCTCGTGGAAGTCGGCATGCTGACGGAAGCTGATCAGGTAGGTCAGCAGGCTGGCATGGTCCAGCGCCGCGCCGCGATAGTGCACCGTCACACTGCCCCAGTCCGGCTGACCAGTAACCGGGCAGTTGGATTTGAGCAAGTGGCTGTGCAGGGTTTCTTCAACGAGGCGGCTGCTGTCGCAGCGCAGCAACTCCGGCTGCGGCTGTTCGTAGTTACTGATGCTGACATCCAGGTCATCGATGCACACACCCGGCAAGGCCACCACACCCTGCCCTTCGACATCGGCCAGGCTACGAATCTGAACGGCTACCGGTTTGCCGGCCGCAGCAGACAGGTCTTTTTCCAGGCAGGCCTGCAGGGCTGCCGGCGACTCGAACGCAGTCTGGTTCAACGAGTTCAGGTACAGCTTGAACGACTTGGACTCGATGATGTTGGGCGAATCGGCTGGAATCGCGAACTCACCGATAGCCACCACCGGCTTGCCCGTAGGCAACAGCCAGGACAGCTCGAAGCAGTTCCAGAAATCCACCCCTTGCCACGGCAGGGTCTGGGCGCTGACACCCAGTTCGGCCCATTTGGCCGCACGGGGGATGGGGAACAGCAGCGAAGGCGTGTAAGTGGCGATGTATTCGCTGGACTTGCCCAGCGGAGAATGTTCGGCGGCGGGATGCATGGCTCAAACCTGAAGGACGAAATACGCCTAGTTTATCGGGTTTGTGCCATGCGTTGGGTAATCGCCTGTTATTGGTCGATGGTCAGCTTGCCGACCATACCGGCCTGGTAGTGACCCGGTACGTTGCAGGCGAACTCGATCGGGGTGGCCTGGCTGAAGGTCCAGGTCAATTCACCGCGTTGGCCGGGCTCGACCATCACCGTATTGGGATCGTCATGCTTCATACCGGCGCCGTGCTGCATAGCGCCGTGGCCCATGGCAGCGTGGTCCATCTGCCCCTGCATGGCGAGCATTTCCTGTTGGTGCCGGGCATGCATCACCGCGTCACCGAGGCTGAACTCATGCATGACCGCACCCTTGTTGATCAGCACGAAACGTACCGTTTCACCGGCCTTGACCTGCAGGCTACGCGGCGCGTAGTACATGTCGCCCATGACGATTTCTACGCTGCGATCGGCCTGGCTGGCCAGTGCAGGTGCGCCAAAGGCATAGGAATGCGCCGGTGACGCCAGTGCGGGCAGACTGAACAGCGCCAGGACGCTAGCGAAAATAAGGTGTTTCATGTCAGGCCCACTCCAGGGTTGCGACGGATCAGGCTTCACTGTAGAAAACCGGCGCTGGCAGCTACCTGACAAAAAGATTACAACTTTGTCAGCTTGGCCACCCGGCACCTGCAGCACGGTATAACCAACCGGCAACCCATCTCCAAGAGCCAGCCGATGAAACTGTTGATCGTCGAAGACCAGACCAAGACCGGCCAGTACCTGTGCCAGGGACTCAGTGAAGCAGGCTTTGCCACCGAGCTTGCCGCCGACGGTAATACCGGCCAGCACCTGGCCCTGACGGGTGACCATGACCTGCTGATCCTCGATGTGATGCTGCCAGGCCGCGATGGCTGGCAAATTCTCCAGGCGGTGCGCGCCTCGGGTAACGAGGTGCCGGTACTGTTCCTGACCGCCCGCGATGCAGTGGAAGACCGCGTACACGGTCTGGAGCTGGGCGCCGATGACTACCTGGTCAAACCCTTTGCGTTCTCCGAGCTGCTGGCCCGGGTGCGCAGCCTGTTGCGCCGGGGCAGCAGCCCGACCCAGGAAACCAGCCTGGGCCTTGCCGACCTGCGCCTGGACCTGATTCGCCGCCGGGTCGAGCGCAACGGCCAGCGCATTGACCTGACCGCCAAGGAATTTGCCTTGCTTGAACTGCTCCTGCGCCGCCAGGGCGAAGTACTGCCCAAGTCACTGATCGCCTCCCAGGTCTGGGACATGAACTTCGATAGCGACACCAACGTCATCGAAGTGGCAATCCGCCGACTACGGCTGAAAATCGATGACAACCACGAACACAAGCTGATCCATACCGTGCGCGGCATGGGTTATGTCCTTGAAGAGCGGCTGGCCTGATGCGTCGACTGTCCCTGGGCAGCCGCCTGGCCCTGCTGTTTGCCGCCTGCACCGCAGCGGTGTCGCTGATGGCCGGCGTGCTGTTCAGCCGCGCCAGCCAGCATCACTTCGTCGAACTCGACCAGCAACTGCTCGAAAGTCGCCTGTCAGTGCTGCGCCAGCTACTCGACGGCGTGCATGATCCCGCCGGGCTCGCGACGCGCCTGCCCGCCCTGCAAAGCGAACTGAGCCACCAGGCCGACCTCGCGGTGCGCATTCGTGGCAGCAACGGTCAGGTGTGGTTCGACAGTCAGGCCAACCTGCCCGACTCGCCTCAGGTGCCCGGGCTGAGCACCTTGCATAGCACCAGTAGTGCTTACCGAAGCCTGAGCGTGAACCTCGCCAATGGCGACCCGCAGTCAGTGCAACTAACGCTGTTTCTCGACATCACCCACCATCAGCATTTTCTCCAGCGCATGCAACAGCTGATCTGGCTGACGGTCGGCCTCTCGGCCCTGGCCACGGCCCTGCTCGGTGCCTGGGCCGCAAGAAGTGGCCTGCGCCCGTTGCGCCAGATGGGTGAAGTCGCCTCAAAGGTATCGGCGCGCTCATTGACCACCCGCTTGCCCGAAGGGCAGATGCCGGTGGAGCTGGCTGAGCTGGCGCAAACCGTCAACGCCATGCTGGAGCGGCTGGATGACGCCTTCCAGCGCTTGTCGGCATTTTCCGCCGATATCGCGCATGAACTGCGAACACCCCTGTCAAACCTCCTGACCCACACCCAGGTCACCCTCACCCGTCCACGTGAACTGGAGGAGTACCGCGAAGCCTTGCACAGCAACCTTGAAGAGCTGCAGTGGATGGCCCAGCTGGTCAACGACATGCTCTACCTGGCCAAAGCCGACCACGGCCTGCTGATGCCTAGCCGCCAGCACCTGACGCTTGCCGAGGAGGCCGATGCGCTACTGGAGTATTACGCGCCGCTGGCCGAAGAAGCCGGTGTGGCGCTGCACCGGGAAGGCCAAGGACGTCTTGAAGGTGACCGGCACATGCTGCGCCGGGCCCTGTCCAACCTGCTGGACAACGCCTTGCGCTTTACTCCGGCACAGGGAGAAATTCGGGTCAGTATCGAAACGCACGCCGAACTGGTGCGCCTGCAGGTGGCCAACACCGGCGAACCGATCGATCCGGTGTTGCTACCGCGGCTGTTCGACCGCTTTTACCGGGCCGACCCTGCACGCCGCGAAGGCAGCAGCGAGCATGCGGGATTGGGATTGGCGATTACCCGCTCGATCGTCCAGGCCCATGGCGGCACTATCCGCGCGGAATCAGTGGCGGGATGGACGCGCTTTGTGATCGATTTACCGACTGTGTGAGTCCTTCGCCAGCAAGCCGGCTCCTACAGGTAGGAACCGGCTGGCTGGCTATCGAGCGCAACGGGTCACTCGTAACGCAATGCGTACGCCGGCTCGACCTGCGAAGCCCGATACGCCGGGTACAACGTCGCGAGAAAACTCATCACCAGGCCGGCACTGCAGATCAGCGCCACATCGCCCCATTGCAGCTCCGATGGCAAGCTGCTGATGAAATACACATCAGAGGTAAAGATGTGTTGCCCGCTGACACGTTCCAGCCAACCGACGATCTGGCTGACATTAAGCGCCGCAATCACCCCGAGCACCCCGCCGATCAAGGTACCGACGATGCCGATCAGGGTACCTTGAACCATAAAGGTGCCCATGATCTGCGCCGGCGTCGCGCCGATCGTGCGCAGGATGGCGATATCCGCGCCCTTGTCGTTCACCACCATGATCAAGGTGGCGATGATGTTGAACGCCGCTACGGCGATGATCATCAGCAGCAACAGGCCGATCATGGTTTTTTCCATCTTCATGGCACTGAACAGGCTGCCCTGGGTGTGCGACCAGTCATCTGCGCGATACGCGTCGCCCAACTGTGCGGCAATGGCCCTGGACACCTGAGGAGCGGCGTACAGGTCCTTGAGTTTCAGGCGCACGCCCTGAACCTGATTGGGCTGCCAGCGCTGCATCTGGGCGGCGTCGGCCATGTGGATGTAGGCCATCGAACCATCAAGCTCGGCCCCCACCTTGAACACCCCGACCACATTCAGTCGCTGCATGCGCGGCGTGATACCACCCGGTGCACTGCTTACTTCCGGTACGATCAGGGTCAGCTTGTCGCCGACATTCAGACGAAAACGCCGGGCGGTAATTTCGCCAATCACCACGCCGTACTCGCCGGGCTCCAGCCCCTGAAGACTGCCCTGGACAATGTGCTGACCGACGATCGACACCTTGCTTTCCTGGGCCGGATCAATCCCGCTGACCTGGATCGGCTGCATCGAACCTTTGTAGGAAAGCATGCCTTCCATCTCGGTCAACGGCGCAACGCCCATCACCTGCGGATTTTTCAGTGCCGCATCGGCCACGGGTTTCCAGTCATCCAGCGCTTGCACTCCGAGGATGCTGGCATGCGGCACCATGCCAAGGATCCGTGCGCTCATTTCGCGCTGGAAGCCGTTCATCACCGACAACACCACGATCATTGCCAGCACGCCCAACGACAGGCCGATCATCGAGGTCATGGAAATGAACGAGATGAAATGGTTGCGGCGCTTGGCGCGGGTGTAGCGCGCGCCGATGAATATAGACAAGGGTCTGAACATGAACGGAAGCACCCAGGTAAAGAAAAGGAACAGGCTGCCCGGCAATGGCCACGGGCACCCTGTACGGCCAGGTCAGATCGCTACCAGGTGCCCGTCGTCCAGACGCAGCACACGGTCCATCTGCCGCGCCAGGTTAAGGTCATGGGTAACCACCAGGAACGCCGTCTGCGACGAACTGCTCAATTCCTGCATCAGGTCCTGGATGCCCTGGGCCGTGTGATGGTCCAGGTTACCGGTCGGCTCGTCGAGCATTACCAACCCCGGACGGTTGACCAGGGCCCGGGCGATGGCGACACGCTGACGCTCGCCACCGGACAACTCAGCCGGCTTGTGACTCAGACGATGCCCCAGGCCGACACGCTTGAGCAACGCCGCGGCGCGTTCACGGGCCTCTGGAATCGCGGTGCGACCAATCAACAGCGGCATGCACACGTTCTCCAGAGCGGTGAACTCCGGCAACAAGTGGTGGAACTGGTAAACGAAACCCAGCGCACGGTTACGCAACAGGCCACGGGCTCGCTCGCCCAGGGCCGACAGCTCTTCACCGGCCAGCCAGACACTCCCCTCGCTCGGGGTATCGAGGCCGCCGAGCAGATTGAGCAACGTACTCTTGCCCGAACCCGAACTGCCAACGATAGCCACCCGCTCACCGGGATGCAGCTCCAGCTGCAGGCCGGACAACACCTGCACCTTCTCCGGGCCTTCCTCGTAGGACTTGCCCAGGTTGCGGCAACTCAGCACTGCTTTATCACTCATGCCCAACTCACTCATAACGTAGCGCCTCCGCAGGCTGGGTGCGTGCCGCACGCCAGGCCGGATACAGGGTGGCGAGGAAACTCAGGACCAATGCCGCACCGCACACCATCCACACGTCTTCGGCCATGACCTGGGACGGCAGGTAGTCGATGAAGTAGACGTCGGCATTGAGGAACTTGTGTCCGATCAGGGTTTCGAGCCCGGCGATGGCAGCGCTGACATTGAGCGCTGCAAGAATGCCGACCACACCGCCAATCAGCGTACCGACCACACCGATGACGGTGCCCTGGACCATGAAGATGGCCATGATCTGCCCCGGCGTGGCACCCAGGGTGCGCAGGATGGCGATATCGCCCTTCTTGTCATTCACTACCATCACCAGGGTGGAAATGATGTTGAAGGCCGCGACCGCGACGATCAGCAGCAACAGCAAGCCGATCATGGCCTTTTCCATACGAATCGCCTGGTACAGGTTACCGTGCGTGCGGGTCCAGTCGCGGGCATAGAACTCACGCTCACCCAGCTGCTGGGCGATATCCCAGGCGACGCGCGGTGCCTGGAACAAGTCATCGAACTTCAGGCGCAGGCCCTGGACCTGATCGGCTTTCCAGCGGTGCAGGCGCGACAGGTCCGACAGGTTGGTCAGCCCCAGGTAACCGTCGATCTCACCGGCACCGACATGGAAGATGCCGACCACGGTAAAGCGCTTCATCCGCGGGAACATGCCCGCCGGGGTCACCGTCACCTCGGGAGCGACGAAGGTCAGCTTGTCACCGATACCCACACCCAGCTTGGCCGCAGCCTTGTCACCGATCATGATGCCAAAGTCACCCGGCGCCAGGTCATCGAGCTTACCCTCGCGGATGAAGTTGTCGATGATCGACACCTGTCGCTCCTGCGCGGGGTCAATGCCGTTGAGCAGCACCTTCTGCACCTTGCCCTCGTGGGTCAGCAGGCCCTGCATCTGGGTGAACGGCGCTACCGCCACAACCCGGGGGTTCTGCTTTACTTGATTGGCAAGGGCTGGCCAGTCGTTGAGCGGCTGACCGGTTTCGAGCGTGGCATGGGGCACCATGCCCAATACCCGGGTGCGCATCTCATGATCAAAACCGTTCATCACCGACAACACCACGATCATGACCACCACGCCCAGGGCGAGGCCGATCATCGAGGTCAGGGAAATGAACGAGACGAAATGGTTACGGCGCTTGGCACGGGTGTAACGCGTACCGATGAATACGAAGAGAGGTCTGAACATGTCGGGGCTTGTTCGGATGAAAGAGGAACGTCCTTGTGGCGGGGCTTGAATAGCAGCTTTACACTCAGACCACCGCCGCTACCATGGGTTCGCCATGTCGACATTAGATGAAGAAGATCGCCGCGAATACTACCGTATCGAGGATCGGATCGCACTGGAAATTAGCCCGCTGAGCGCCGCCGAAGCCCTTGGCAGTGACTTGTTGCAAGATGATTCACCGCTTTTCAACCTGCTCAGCGAATTGCACCTGAGCGAGTTCGAGTCGCAACACCTGCTGCGCCAGCTCAGCGATAAGGATCGCGTGCTGGCCGCCTTTCTCAAAGCACAGAACAAACGCATCGACCTGCTCAGTGCCGTGGTTGCCCAGACTCTGCTCGGGCAGCTCAGCGCGCCGCAGCCGGTGGTGCTGTCCGAAGGCGGTATCGAGTTCAACCAGGCCCAGCCCATTGCCGCCGGCAGCCGGGTGGCGGTGAAGATGGTGCTGATGCCCCAGGCCCTGGGCCTGCTGCTGCGCGCCAGGGTGACCCATTGCGACCAACAGGCCGATGGCCTCTACGAAATCGGCAGTGAGTTCATCGACATGACCGACGCCCAGCGCCAGCTACTGGCCCGCTACATCTTGCAACGTCAGGCACAACAACGACGCCAGGCGCTGGAACAGCACACCCCGAGCGCTCCTTGAGTCTCACCCTTTCTTGAAGGAACAAACGTGACCCAGATTTACGGCCACCGTGGCGCCAAGGGCGAAGCCCCCGAAAACACCCTGACCAGCTTCCAGCACTGCCTCAAGCAAGGCGTGCGCCGCTGTGAGCTGGACCTGCACCTGTCGGCCGACAACGAGCTGATGGTGATCCACGACCCTACGCTCAAGCGCACCACCGGCCGGCGCGGCAAAGTGGTGGAGCACGAAGCCGCCGCACTGGTGACCTATGATGCACGTAAAGGTGGCCCGGGCTGGCTCACGCCCTGCCCTATTCCACGGCTTGAAGAGCTGTTCGAGAAATGCGATTTCGATCACTGGCAGCTGGAGGTCAAGAGTGCCTCTCGCACCCGCGCCGCCACTACGGTCCTGGCCATTCGCGAGATGGCGCAGCAGTACGGCTTGCTCGACAAGATCACCATCACCTCCAGTTCACGGGAAGTGCTGGGGGCGGCGCTGGAACTGACACCGGATATAGCCCGCGGCCTGGTAGCCGAATACGCCTGGCTCGACCCGCTGAAAGTCGCCCAGAACTATGGCTGCAGTTTATTGGCGTTGAACTGGACACTGTGCACCCCGGAGCGCCTGATCAAGGCTCAGCGCCAGGGGTTACACGTGTCGGTGTGGACAGTCAACGAGCCGGCGCTGATGCGCAGGCTCGCCGACTTCGGCGTAGACAGCCTGATTACAGACTTTCCCGGTTTGGCCAGCGCCACCCTCGAGAATCGCTGAAATCGGTCTCCCCGGCCGGCTCAGGCCACCGGCCGGAGCCGCTCAAAAAAGCCGGTTGAGGCCGTCGTAGGCCGCTACCCGATAGGCTTCGGCCATGGTCGGGTAGTTGAAGGTGGTGTTGACGAAGTACTTCAGCGTATTGCGCTCACCCGGCTGATCCATGATCGCCTGGCCGATGTGAACGATCTCCGAAGCCTGGTAACCGAAGCAGTGCACGCCGAGGATTTCCAGAGTCTCGCGGTGGAACAGAATCTTCAGCATGCCTTGCGGCTCACCGGCGATCTGCGCTCGTGCCATGCCCTTGAAGAACGCCTTGCCGACTTCGTACGGCACCTTGGCCTGGGTCAGCTCCTGCTCGTTCTTGCCGATCGAGCTGATCTCCGGGATGGTGTAGATGCCGGTCGGCACGTCGTTGACGAAGCGCCAGCTGCCATTGTCGACAATACTGCCAGCGGCCGAACGCCCCTGGTCGTGCGCAGCACTGGCCAGGCTCGGCCAACCAATTACGTCACCAGCACCGTAGATGTTCGGAACGTGGGTGCGGTAGTTTTCATCGACTTCGATCTGGCCACGGCTGTTGACCTTGATGCCGATGTTCTCCAGCCCCAGCTTGTCGGTGTTGCCGGTACGGCCGTTGCACCAGAGCAAGGCGTCCGCCTTGATCTTCTTGCCGGACTTCAGGTGCAGGATCACACCGTTGTCCAGGCCTTCGACGCGCTCATACTCTTCGTTGTGACGAACCGTGATGTTGTTGTTGCTGAAGTGGTAGCTCAACGCCTGGGAGATTTCCGAGTCGAGGAAGCTCAACAACTGACCGCGGTTGTCCACCAGCTCCACCAGCACACCCAGACCACTGAAGATCGAGGCGTATTCACAACCGATGACACCGGCACCGTAAACGATGAGCTTGCGTGGGGTGTGGCCCAGGCTCAGGATGGTGTCGCTATCGTAGATACGCGGGTGGTGGAAATCGATATCGGCCGGACGGTACGGGCGCGAACCGGTCGCGATGATGATGTGCTTGGCCACCAGCTTTTCGACCACACCGTTGGCGCATACCACCTCGATCGTCTGTTCGTCGGCGAAGCTACCGGTGCCGAAGAATACGTCGACACGGTTGCGGGCGTAGTAGCCGGTGCGCGAAGCGACCTGCTTGGCGATGACCTTCTCGGCGCTTTTCAGTACATCCGGGAACGAGAACCAGCGTGGCTCACCAATGGCCCGGAACATCGGGTTGGTGTTGAACTGCATGATCTGGCGCACCGAGTGACGCAGGGCCTTGGACGGAATGGTGCCCAGGTGGGTGCAGTTGCCGCCGACCTGGCGACGGCTATCGACCATCGCCACCTTGCGTCCTGCTTTGGCAGCATTCATTGCCGCCCCTTCTCCCGCCGGGCCGGAACCCAGCACCACTACGTCGTAGTTGTAGACAGCCATGCGTACTCCTTTAGAACAGGCCCGGTTGCCACATTGGCAAGCGGGGCTAGATCATGTCGCCAGCGGCGCCATGAAAAAAATTCGGTTGCAGTCTAATCAAGCTTTGAGGCCGCGAACATTAACCCTTGGTCGCGTCGTAGGCTAATTTTCTCTGCACTACATGCCACCCCCCTTCAATGCACCGGCCCGGCAGGAGCGGATTTATCCGCGATAGGCGGTATCACCTGCTCGAACGCCGGCGTGCTACGAGCGACAAAACCGTCGGCAACCCGGGTCACGAACACCGCAGCGACCCGATGCCTGAGTGCAAATTCCCAGCCTTGCTGCAACCCGAGGATCAACAACAAGGTCGAGTACCCATCAGCCATCAAGGTCGAGCGATCAAACACCGTCACCGCCGCCAGGTCGTGTTTCACCGGCCTGCCCAGGCGCGCATCGAAGGTATGCGAGTAGCGCCGGCCATTCTCCTCGAAATAATTGCGATAGTCACCGGAGGTTGAAACGCCGTAGCCCTCCACCGCCACCACTTGCTGGGCAATCTGACGATCATCGCGTGGCCATTCGACGGCTACTTTCCAATGACTGCCATCAGGTTTTCGCCCTATCGCCTTGAGCTCGCCGGTCGCTTCGACCAACAAATCCGCGACTCCCAGGGCTTGCAGGCGCTCAACCAGCAGGTCCACTGCATGGCCTGCGGCGATGCTGTTGAAGTCCAGCTCCACCGCCGCATCCTTGCACAGCTGCTCGCCGACTATGCGCAAATGCCCATGCCCGACACGCTGTCGCACGCCGGCCAGCGCCTGTTCATCGGGCACCTTTTCCAGCCTCGACTGCGGACCGAAGCCCCACAGATCGAGCAAAGGCTCCACGGTCAGGTCAAACGCACCATCGCTCGACTGCGACAGCCGTTCGCCAACGCGCACCAGCTCCAGTACATCGGCAGGCATGGATTGGCAGCTGTTGGCCGGCAAGCGGTTGAAGGTTGCCGTGAGCGAGTCGCCACGGTAGGTGGAATAGCGTTTGTCGACGCCCTCGAGAATCGCCTCCACTTCGCGCCTGACCATTTCTGGCGAAGGCCCCTGAGGCGTACGGACGTACTGCACGGTGTAGCTGCTGCCCATGGTCGGGCCGCTAATGCGCTCCAGCGAATCACCCTGCCCACAGCCTGCCAGGCCCAGCATCAATCCGACCCCTAGCACTTTGAGCATCCAGCCTCCGCAAATAACCGTCCGTAAAAAAAACGGGAACCCAAAGGTTCCCGTTCTTTCAACACGCTGTGAAGCTTAGCGTGGGAAGGCTGGCGGGTTTACACCGGCCATGTCTTCCATTACGCGCACTACCTGGCAGCTGTAACCGAATTCGTTGTCGTACCAGACGTACAGCACAACACGGTTATCGTTGCAGATGGTGGCTTCAGCATCGACCACACCGGCGTGACGCGAGCCAACGAAGTCGGTGGAAACCACTTCCTGGGAGCTCACGTAGTCGATCTGCTTGTGCAGATCCGAGTGCATGGCCATCTGGCGCAGGTACTCGTTGATCTCTTCGCGGTTGGTGGCCTTTTCCAGGTTCAGGTTCAGGATGGCCATCGACACGTTCGGCGTTGGAACACGAATCGCGTTACCGGTCAGCTTGCCCTTGAGCACTGGCAGAGCCTTGGCGGCTGCAGTGGCGGCACCGGTCTCGGTGATAACCATGTTCAGCGGCGCGGCGCGGCCACGACGGCTGCCCTTGTGGAAGTTGTCGATCAGGTTCTGGTCGTTGGTGAACGAGTGAACGGTTTCGACGTGGCCGTTGACGATGCCGTACTTGTCATTGACAGCCTTGAGCACCGGCACGATGGCGTTGGTGGTGCACGAAGCGGCCGAAATGATCTTGTCGTCAGCGTTGATGTCGCCGTGGTTGATGCCGTGCACGATGTTCTTCAGCGCGCCCTTGCCAGGTGCGGTGAGGATCACGCGGGCAGCGCCCGGGCAGGCCAGGTGCTGGCCCAGGCCGTCGGCGTCACGCCATACACCGGTGTTATCGACGATCAGCGCGTTTTCGATGCCGTACTGGGTGTAGTCGACTTCGCTCGGGCTCTTGGCGTAGATAACCTGGATCAGGTTGCCGTTGGCGGTGATGGTGTTGTTTTCTTCGTCGATGGTGATGGTGCCATCGAACGGGCCGTGAACCGAGTCACGACGCAACAGGCTGGCACGCTTGACCAGATCGTTCTCGGCGCCTTTGCGCACGACAATGGCACGCAGACGCAGACCGTCGCCGCCACCGGTTTTTTCGATCAGGATGCGCGCCAGCAGGCGGCCGATACGACCAAAACCGTACAGAACGACGTCGGTACCTTTACGTGCCGATGCATTCTGCTGACCCACCACGTCAGCCATTTCTTCACGCACGAACTGCTCGGCGCTACGGCCGTTGCCTTCTTGCTTGAATTTGTTGGCCAGCTTGCCCAGGTCGACCGAAGCGGCGCCCAGTTTGAGCTCGCTCATGGCCTTGAGCAGCGGGAATGTCTCGTGGACAGAGAGTTCGGTTTCGTCGGTTTGGCGATGACGAGCAAAGCGGTGCGCTTTGAGGATCGAGATCACCGAACGGTTGATCAGGCTGCGGCCATAGATCGAGCTCACCACATTGTTATTGCGGTAGAGCTGACCGATAAGCGGGATCATCGCTTCTGCAAGTGCTTCACGATCAATCCACTCACCAAGACACTGGTCGGGCTTCTGAGTCACGGGAACCTTCCACATGTAGGGACAGAAAAAAGGGGCTACATTATGACGCCCCGCAGCCCATCGGGCAATGAGCGCCTGTCGCCACCCTCTCACTACATGTAATTAGGCTGCGCAAACCTGACAGCACGGGCCTGTGACCGGTACAATTGGCGTCTTTGTCGCAACGCTTGGAGCTCGACCTCCCGTGCCTGTTCTGCGTCTACCGCATCTGCCGGCCACTGCCGGCAAACAAACCTGGGGCAACCTGCCGGGCGCTGCCCTGAGCCTGGCCATTGCCGAAGCCGCCAGCGCCGCCAAGCGCTTCACCTTGTTGCTGACTGCCGACAGCCAGAGTGCTGACCGGTTGGAGCAGGAGCTGCGCTTTTTCGCGCCCGATCTGCCGGTGCTGCCGTTCCCCGATTGGGAAACCCTGCCCTACGACCTGTTCTCGCCGCACCAGGACATCATCTCCCAGCGGATCTCCAGCCTGTACCGGCTACCGGAGCTCGATCACGGCATTCTCGTGGTGCCGATCACCACTGCCCTGCACCGCCTGGCACCAACCCGCTTCCTGCTGGGCAGCAGCCTGGTGCTGGATATCGGCCAGAAACTGGACGTCGAGCAGATGCGCCTGCGCCTTGAGGCCAGCGGTTACCGCTGCGTCGACACTGTCTACGAACACGGCGAGTTCGCCGTGCGCGGCGCACTCATCGACCTGTTCCCCATGGGCAGCAAACTGCCGTACCGGATCGACCTGTTCGACGACGAGATCGAGACCCTGCGCACCTTCGACCCGGAGACCCAGCGCTCGATCGACAAGGTCGATTCCGTGCGCCTGCTGCCGGCCCGCGAGTTTCCGCTGCAAAAAGACGCCGTGACCCAGTTCAAGGCGCGCTTTCGCGAGCGCTTCGACGTCGACTTCCGGCGCAGCCCGATCTTCCAGGACCTGTCCAGCGGCATTACCCCCGCCGGCATCGAGTACTACCTGCCGCTGTTCTTTGAAGACACTTCGACGCTGTTCGACTACCTGCCACACGACACCCAGGTATTTTCCCTGCCCGGTGTCGAGCAGGCCGCCGAGCATTTCTGGAGCGATGTGCGCAACCGCTATGAAGAGCGCCGCATTGATCCGGCACGTCCATTGCTGCCGCCCGCCGAGCTGTTTCTGCCGGTGGAAGACTGCTTCGCACGCCTGAAAAACTGGCCGCGCGTGGTGGTCAGCCAGGATGACGTCGACAGTGGCGCCGGGCGCGAGCGTTTCCCGGCCAAGCCACTGCCGAACCTGGCCATCGAGGCCAAGGCCAACCAGCCGCTGGCGGCACTCTCAGGGTTTCTCGACCAGTTCCCCGGCCGGGTGTTGTTCACCGCCGAATCGGCCGGTCGTCGAGAGGTCCTGCTGGAGCTGCTCGAACGCTTGAAGCTGCGTCCGCAGACCGTCGAGAGCTGGCACGCGTTCGTTGCCAGTAAAGAGCGCCTGGCAATTACCATTGCACCGCTGGACGAAGGCCTGTTGCTGGACGACCCGGCCATCGCCCTGGTCGCCGAAAGCCCGCTCTTCGGGCAGCGCGTGATGCAACGCCGGCGCCGGGACAAACGCAGCGACGGCAACAACGATGCGGTCATCAAGAACCTTACCGAACTGCGCGAAGGCGCACCGGTGGTACACATTGACCACGGCGTGGGGCGCTACCTGGGCCTGGCGACCCTGGAAATCGACAACCAGGCCGCCGAATTCCTCACCCTGGAATACGCCGAGGGCGCCAAGCTCTACGTCCCCGTGGCCAACCTCCACCTGATCGCCCGCTACACCGGTAGCGATGACGCCCTGGCGCCCCTGCACCGGCTCGGCTCCGAAGCCTGGCAGAAAGCCAAGCGCAAGGCCGCCGAACAGGTGCGCGACGTAGCTGCCGAACTGCTCGACATCTATGCCCGCCGCGCCGCGCGCAAGGGCTATGCCTTCGCCGACCCGTCGGTGGACTACGCCACCTTCAGCGCCGGTTTCCCGTTCGAGGAAACGCCAGACCAGCAAAGCGCCATCGAGGCCGTGCGCGAGGACATGCTGGCAGCCAAGCCGATGGACCGCCTGGTGTGCGGCGATGTCGGTTTCGGTAAAACCGAAGTGGCCATGCGTGCAGCATTCATTGCCGTACACGGCGGTCGCCAGGTGGCGATTCTGGTACCGACCACCCTGCTCGCCCAGCAGCACTACAACAGCTTTCGTGACCGCTTCGCCGACTGGCCGGTGACCGTCGAAGTGATGAGCCGCTTCAAATCGCCCAAGGAGGTCGCCGCCGCCGTCGCAGACCTCGCCGAAGGCAAGATCGATATTGTCATCGGCACCCACAAGCTGCTGCAGGACGACGTCAAGATCAAGGACCTGGGCCTGGTCATCATCGACGAAGAGCACCGCTTCGGTGTTCGCCAGAAAGAGCAACTCAAGGCCCTGCGCAGCGAGGTGGACATCCTCACCCTGACCGCGACACCGATCCCGCGCACCCTGAACATGGCCGTTGCCGGCATGCGCGACCTGTCGATCATCGCCACCCCGCCGGCCCGCCGGCTGTCGGTGCGCACCTTCGTCATGGAGCAGAACAAGAGCACGGTCAAGGAAGCGCTGCTGCGCGAGTTGCTGCGTGGCGGCCAGGTCTATTACCTGCACAACGATGTTAAGAGCATCGAGAAATGCGCCGCCGACCTTGCCGAGCTAGTGCCCGAGGCACGCATTGGCATCGGCCACGGGCAAATGCGCGAACGTGAACTCGAACAGGTGATGAGCGACTTCTACCACAAGCGCTTCAACGTGCTGATCGCCTCGACCATCATCGAGACCGGCATCGACGTGCCCAGTGCCAACACCATCATCATCGAGCGCGCCGACAAGTTCGGCCTGGCCCAACTGCACCAGTTGCGCGGCCGGGTTGGACGCAGCCACCACCAGGCGTATGCCTACCTGCTCACGCCACCTCGCCAACAGATCACTCCGGACGCCGAAAAGCGCCTGGAGGCCATCGCCAATACCCAGGACCTGGGCGCCGGCTTCGTCCTGGCCACCAACGACCTGGAAATCCGTGGCGCCGGCGAACTGCTGGGGGAAGGCCAGAGCGGGCAGATCCAGGCCGTGGGTTTCACCCTGTACATGGAAATGCTCGAACGCGCGGTGAAAGCCATTCGCAAGGGCACCCAGCCGAACCTCGACCAGCCGCTGGGCGGTGGCCCGGAGATCAACCTGCGCTTGCCGGCACTGATTCCCGAAGATTACTTGCCGGACGTGCATGCGCGGCTGATCCTGTACAAACGCATCGCCTCGGCCGTGGACGAAGACGGGCTCAAGGACCTGCAAGTCGAGATGATCGACCGCTTCGGCCTGCTGCCCGAACCGACCAAGAACCTGGTACGCCTGACCTTGCTCAAGCTGCAGGCAGAGAAACTCGGCATCAAGAAAGTCGACGCGGGCCCCAACGGCGGCAAGATCGAATTTGAAGCCGAGACCCCGGTCGACCCACTGGTACTGATCAAGCTGATCCAGGGCCAGCCCAAACGCTACAAGTTCGAAGGCGCCACCCAGTTCAAGTTCATGGTGCCGATGGAGCGCCCGGAAGAACGCTTCAACAACCTCGAGGCGCTGTTCGAGCGCCTGACCCCACAATCTGCGTGAAGGAAGATCCATGCGTGCCATTCGCTGCCTGACCCTGCTACTGGCGTTGTTCACCCCGGCAGCTTTTGCTGAAGGCATCTATCAGGTCGAAATGATTCTGGTCCGGCAGAATGCCGTACCGGCGATCACCAGCCAGTTCGCGCCCGAAGACTGGCGCAATGGCGCACAGACGCCTGCCGAAGGCGACATGCGTCAACCGGCAATGACCGAGGAAGCGGCCAAGCTGACTGCCGACAGCCAGTACACCGTGCTGCTGCACAAAGCCTGGAAGCAGGACGCCGGCACCGTCGCCATCAGCGACGGCAAGGAACAGTTCGGGCACTTTCCAATCGAGGGCAACCTGAACCTGAACGAAGAGCGTTTCATCAGCGTTGAAGCCAACGTCTGGGTCAACCAGTTCGACAGTAACGGTGCCGTGACCCAGAGCGAGCAGCTCAAGCAAACCAACAGCACGGTAAAAAATGGAGAACTGACCTTCCTTGACGGCGGCCACCTGGCCCTGCTGCTCAAGGTCAGCAAGCCCTGAAAATGCCCGAGCAATTGATTGACAACCTCCAGCCACAACCGCGGTTGTGGCTGGGCAGCATCGAATTCAGCGCCTTCGAACCGCGCAATGGCCGCATGCAGCGTCACATTCAGCACCGCGCCGCACTGGCCTTCGGTTATGCCGGCGAATACGTCTGCGGCACCCGCAACAGTGCCATCATCAAGCACGACGCCGAGCATACGCTGCGCATCCAGCGCCAACCCGCCGCCGAGCGCAACCTGCGCGACACACTCCTGCAACTGGGCTTCAAAGTGGCCACGCGTCAGAGCAAGGCCCTGCCGGAAAGCGCTGGCGACCCGTTCGAACTGCCCAATGACAGCGCCTGGCTACGCTTTGTGCTGAGTGAGCTGCCGACCTTGCGTGAACGGGGCTGGCAGATCGAATTCGCCGATGACTTCACCTTCGACCTTACGCCGGTTGACGACTGGTACGCCAATGTCCAGGAAGCCCCGGAGCGTGACTGGTTCGACCTTGAACTGGGCATTGTCGTCGACGGCGAGCGCCTGAGTCTGCTACCCATCCTGCTCAACCTGTTGCGCACGCACCCGGAACTGCTCAATGCCACACAGCTGGCCAGACGCCGCGACGACGAACAACTGCTGGTAACCATTCCGGGCCACACCGGTGGGCGCCGGCCATTGCAGGTCGCCCTGCCCTACGGACGCCTCAAACCAGTGCTGGCCACCCTCGGCGACTTTTACCAGCGCGAGCCAGGCGAAACCAGCCTGCGCCTGGCCACGCCCGATGCCACACGCCTCAATGCCCTGGAAGACATTCCGCTGAACTGGCAAGGCGGCGAGCGGGTGCGCAACCTTGCCGAGCGCCTACGCGACATCCGCCTGCAACCCACCCAGCCCCCCGAAGGCCTCAACGCCACCTTGCGCACCTACCAACTCGAGGGGCTGAGCTGGATGCAGGCCCTGCGCGAACTGGACGTAGGCGGCATCCTCGCCGACGACATGGGCCTGGGCAAAACCCTGCAGACGCTGGCTCACCTGCTCACGGAAAAGAACGCCGGACGCCTGGACCGCCCCGCCATGGTGGTGATGCCCACCAGCCTGATCCCCAACTGGCAGGACGAAGCGGCGCGCTTCGCCCCCAGCCTGCGGGTATTGGCCCTGCAAGGTGTTGGCCGGCGCAAGCACTTCGGCAGCCTTCATGACTACGACCTGCTGCTGACCACCTATGCCTTGCTGCCCAAGGACCTGGCGCATTTCGAAGGGCTGATGCTGCATGTACTGATTCTCGACGAAGCGCAATACATCAAGAGCCCCAGCAGCAAGGCCGCCCAGGCAGCGCGTCAGCTCCAAGCGCAGCAACGTTTGTGCCTGAGCGGTACACCACTGGAAAACCACCTGGGCGAGCTGTGGTCGCTGTTTCATTTCCTGCTGCCTGGCTGGCTGGGAGACGCCAAGGCATTCAACCGCGATTACCGCGTGCCCATCGAGCGCCAGGGCAACGAAGAACGCCTCCAGCACCTCAATGCCCGGATCAAACCGTTCCTGCTACGGCGCACCAAAGAACAGGTTGCCACCGAACTGCCAGCCAAGACCGAGATGGTGCACTGGGTAGAACTCAGCGATGCCCAGCGCGACGTCTACGAGACCATGCGCCTGGCCATGGACCAGAAGGTCCGTGCCGAAATCACCCGCAAAGGCGTGGCCCGCAGCCAGATCATCATTCTTGAGGCGTTGCTGAAACTGCGTCAGGTCTGCTGCGATTTACGCCTGGTCAACAGCCAGGCCTCCATCGCACGCGGCGCCCACTCGGGCAAACTCACCAGCCTGATGGAGATGCTCGAGGAACTGATGGCCGAAGGGCGTCGGGTGCTGTTGTTCTCGCAGTTCACCAGCATGTTGCGCCTGATCGAAGCGGAACTGCAGCAGCGCGGCATCGCCTATGCACTGTTGACCGGAGAAACCCGTGACCGGCGGGCACCGGTGCAGGACTTTCAGAAGGGTCTCCTGCAGATCTTCCTGATCAGCCTCAAGGCCGGTGGCGTGGGCCTCAACCTGACGGCCGCCGATACGGTGATTCATTACGACCCGTGGTGGAACCCGGCCGCCGAAAACCAGGCCACCGACCGTGCGTACCGCATCGGCCAGGAAAAACCGGTGTTCGTCTACAAGCTTATTACCCGCGGCACGGTCGAAGAAAAAATCCAGCAACTGCAGCAGGAAAAATCAGCCCTCGCGGCCGGCGTGCTGGATGGCCGGCAGGCCGGCGACTGGCGCCTTGCGGCCGAGGATATCGACGCGCTGTTTGCGCCACTGCCCGGCAAGCGCAAGGCGTCGAAAGCGAACTGAGTTCGTTGCCGGCGCAGACTGCAACATTTTGCGACCGCAACGCGCTCGATCGCGGATAAATCCGCTCTTACAGGTGAGCGCGCAGCGCTCACCTGGGTTTATCAATCGACCAACTGGGCTTCCTTGAGCGCCCCCAGCGCCTCCAGCCAGCGCGGCTGCTGCCGGTAATCGGTGCGCGCAAAGCCCCGCCCGCGCATCTGCGCAATGCGCGGCGATGGCTTGACCTTCAGCCGTTGCGCCGCCGCAAGGGCCAGTTCTGCCGCAGCACGGTCATTGCACACCAGCCCCATATCGCAGCCCGCACTCAACGCCGCCTCGATGCGACTGGCAGCATCACCGACCACATGGGCGCCTGCCATCGACAGGTCATCGCTGAAGATCACCCCGTCAAAGCCAAGCTCGCCGCGCAGGATGTCCTGCAACCAGCGCCGCGAGAAGCCCGCCGGCTGGTTGTCGACTTGCGGGTAGATCACGTGTGCCGGCATCACCGCTGCCAGCTGACCACTGAGGCGGGTGAACGGCACCAGGTCAGCCGCACGGAGCTGCTCCAGGCTGCGCTCATCGGTCGGAATGGCAACGTGAGAATCGGCCTCGGCCCAGCCATGCCCCGGGAAGTGCTTGCCGCATGCAGCCATGCCCGCAGCGTTCATGCCACGTATAAAGGCACCCGCCAGCGCGGTGGCACGCAACGGGTCACCTTCAAAGGCACGGCTACCGACTACCGCGCTGCGCTGATGATCGAGATCCAGCACTGGCGCAAAGCTCAGGTCCAGCCCCACCGACAGCACCTCGGTGGCCATCAGCCAACCGCACTGCTCGGCCAGGTATTCGGCGTTGTCATTGTCGGCAATCGCGCGCATGGCGGGCAAGCGCACAAAGCCTTGACGCAAACGCTGAACGCGCCCGCCCTCCTGGTCCACCGCAAGAATCAGATCAGGCCGGATGGCGCGGATCGACGCGGTCAGTTCACGCACCTGACGTGGACTGTCGATATTGCGGGCAAAAATGATCAGGCCGGCCACTTCGGGCTGGCGCAAAAGCTGGCGGTCTTCGGCGGTCAGCCAGGTACCGGCGATATCCACCATCAGGGAGCCTTGCAGGCTGGCACTCATACTTGATCCTTCAGTTCAGGGGCGCGCGCGCCCATTCGGGGCACGCGGCTTGTTCAATCCGCACCGGACAATGCAGGGGTACCTGATCGAACAGGTCCAGCAGATCGGCATTGCGCAGGCGCACACAGCCATGGGACAACGGCACGCCCATAGGTTCGCAATCAGGCGTGCCATGCAGATAAATGTAACGACGAAAGGTGTCGACCGGCCCCATGCGGTTGTACCCCGGCTCGCATCCGCTGAGCCAAAGGATACGCGTGAGGATCCAGTCACGCTCCGGGAATTGCGCATGCAACGCCGGCGCCCAGATTTCCCCCGTCCAGCGCCGCCCTCGCAGTACCGCACCCTGGGGTAAACCGGCACCGATTTTGGCTCGCACCTGATGCAGGCCTCGCGGCGTGCAGCCTGAGCCATTGACCTCGCCAGCACCCTTGATGGCCGTGGACACCGGCAGGCGCACGCGCAGCTGCCCCTGGGCGAACCCATAGAGACACTGATCAGCGAGGGAAATATGCAGGAAATCGAGACTGGGCATAGGGCGCTAGCTTAGCCGATGCGGCCCGCTGCGCCCAGCCATTGCATCAGGCCTTGGCAGTGACCGGCGTACTGGACGACTTGCTGCGGGGGCGCAGCTGGGCAGCGGCCATGGCCTCGTCAGTCACGCCCGTGTCGGCACGCATACCCGCTGCGAGGAACGGCACCATCAGGCGCATGACCTGCTCGATCGATGTGTTGACGCCGAAGTCAGTCTCGGCGATGGCGCGCAGGGCCTTGATACCGGACATGCTGAATGCCGCGGCACCCAGCATGAAATGCACGCGCCAGAACAGCTCGATCGGCGGAATGCGCGGTGCGGCCTCGTTGACCAGCAACATATAGCGGCGGAACACCTTGCCGTACATGTCTTCGAGGTAACGCCGCAGGTGACCCTGACTCTGGCTGAAGGCCAGGCCCAAAAGGCGCATGAAAATCGACAGGTCGTTGCCGCTGCGTGGCTGTACCACCAGCGCCTGCTCGACCAGCATCTCCAGCAGCTCTTCGAGGGTGGGCTTGTGCTCGGGACGGGCCTGGCGACGCTCCAGCTCACGCTCGAGACTGGTGCAGAAAGGGCCGAGAAAACGCGAGAAGACCGCCTGGATCAGGGCCTTCTTCGAGCCGAAATGGTAGTTCACCGCCGCCAGGTTGACGCCGGCCTTGCTGGTGATCAGCCGTAACGAGGTTTCGGCAAAACCTTTTTCCGCGAACAACTGCTCGGCAGCATCGAGAATGCGTTCAACGGTTTCCGACTGGGCCATGACTACTCCGCCTGACAAACACTTGTTTGAAACATACGTTTCAAAGCACTGTTTTGTCAAGTCCACACAGACGCTTTGCGGCCACTCGGTCACGTATTAAATCACAGCTGCAAGCCGCAAGCTGCAAGCCGTTCACGCGCCTGAGCGGCTTTTTCTTCAAGCGTGCCGCTTGCAGCTCACCGCTTACTGTATATAATTACAGTCACTGTATAAAAAGACAGAGCGATCGACATGCTAAAACTGACGCCACGCCAAGCTGAGATTCTGGCTTTTATCAAACGCTGCCTGGAAGACAACGGCTTCCCACCGACCCGCGCGGAAATCGCTCAGGAGTTGGGCTTCAAGTCGCCCAACGCTGCCGAAGAGCACCTCAAGGCGCTGGCCCGCAAAGGGGCAATCGAGATGACGCCTGGCGCCTCGCGCGGCATCCGCATTCCCGGCTTTGAGGCCGCCAAAGCTGAAGACAACGGCTTACCGATCATTGGCCGTGTCGCTGCAGGCGCACCGATTCTCGCCCAGCAACACATCGAAGAGTCCTGCAACATCAACCCGGCATTCTTTCACCCCCGGGCCGATTACCTGCTGCGTGTTCACGGCATGAGCATGCGTGACGTCGGCATTGTCGATGGCGACCTGCTGGCAGTACACACCTGCCGTGAAGCCCGCAACGGTCAGATCGTGGTCGCCCGCCTGGGTGACGAAGTCACGGTCAAGCGCTTCAAGCGCGAAGGCAGCAAGGTCTGGCTGATTGCAGAAAACCCCGAGTTCGCCCCTATCGAAGTCAACCTGAAAGAGCAGGAACTGGTGATCGAGGGCTTGAGTGTCGGCGTCATTCGCCGGTAAAGGAGGCGTTATGCAGTTCCCCCCAGCGTCACAGCACGTACCGTTACAAGCACAATTGCCCTTGTTCGAAGCATTCCTGGCCCAGCCAGTTCTGCCCGGACTGAAAGCCAGCAAGCCTGCGCCTCACCCTGGCGCGGCGCAGGTTTTCAGCGAGCTGTCCTTGCGCGGCGCACTGGGGAGCTGCCAGAGCCTGCTGGCACCCGTGCTGCGCGATCTAAGCGAATTGAGCGAAGAGCAGGACGAGCGCTGGCTGACCCTGATCGCGCCGCCTGCCAGCCTGACCCAGGCATGGCTACGGGAGGCGGGCCTGAACCGCGAGCGTATTCTGTTGCTGCGCCCACGTGACAATCAAAGCGCATTGCAATTGGCCTGCGAGGCGCTGCGCCTGGGCCGGAGCCACACCGTGGTCAGCTGGCTGAACACCGTCAGTAGCAGCGCCCGACAACAGTTGAGCAATGCTGCACGTGCGGGAGACGCACAAAGCCTGAACATCCGCCTTGGTTGATGCTCAAGAAAGTGATTAATTGGTTTGGCCTGGCTTCCTCAGGGCGAGGAAGCCACGTTGGGCGATCAATGCAGGACGCGTGGACCGTCGTCTCGATCGATTTCACCTTCAACCAGCTTGCCCGCCATCTGCACGCCAACACTGAGCATGGCCTTGGCCACTTCTACGTGCTGACCTTGCAGAAACGCCTTGGCGTCCTCGGAGAAATCCAGGGTTACCAGGGAGCCTTCGTCCTCGGCGCGGCGCAACTCGATCCGGCCATCAGGCAACTCGACAATTTCTAGAAAGGACGTTGGCATAAAGACTGTTCTCCACGAAAGGCGAGCATTGTACCAGCGAGCGACTTAATCAGCACTCACTCAAGCCCTCGCGAAAGCGAACAGTCAGCGCCTTGAGGTTCTGACGCCAGCCCTCCAGCTCTTCCCGCGAAAGTGCCACAACCTCCGGTTCATCAAGGCTTACCGCCTGAATCAGCGGTTGGGTGACATCAGTTTTTGCGATTTTTTTCGCGACCGGCGGTCGGAACAAATCGGCATAAGCACTCAACAGTTGCGCCAGCCAGGTTTCGCGCTGCTCAGCCAGCTCAACCAGTTCCGCCATTTCAGGAATGGCCACCGCCTCCAGCACTTCACGGGTCAGCAACAGCTCTGCACGTGGCGCACCCGCCTGCGGCAAGCGGTAAAAACCGGCAATCTCGTGACACAAGCCCAATAGCGCACCGTACAGGTGAAACAACGCCGACTCGCGCTCTGCCTGGATCAGCGCCTGGGCGTTCATCGCCCGGCTTTCCTGCGCCTTGCCCATGGCTTCAAGGGCCAGGCCGGCGAAGTAAATCTTCTGGTTGGTGCGGGTGTAGAGTTCCTGGGCCATCTAGGTGCCCTCCGAAAGGCTGCAAGGCGGTGTGTCAATTTACACTACTGCAGCCCTGAAAAGCATCGCGGGGCACGCCCGCCCTTTCAGGTTGGCCCTGAGAAGGTGGAGGTGCCCCGCGACTGGATCAAGCCTGAGTGATCAGCGCTTGTCTTCAACCTTCCAGGCATTGCCGTCGTAGAACGCACGCCAGCCTGTCGGCTTGCCCTCGACCTCGGTCTGCACGTACTGCTCCTTGGTCTTGCGGCTGTAGCGGATCACCGCCGGGCGACCATCGGGGTCTTTCTTCGGTGCTTCGCAAAGGAAGTGGTACTTCGGATCGATTTCGTCCTTGTGCGGAATGATCTCGATCACCAACGGTGCTCGGGTTTCACGGTTTTTCGGGAACTGGCTGGCAGCCAGGAACAGCCCCGAAGCACCATCACGCAGCACGTAGGTGTCGTTGACCTTTTCGCACTTGAGCTCGGGCATCTTCACCGCATCCATCTTCGGCGGCGCCGCTTCACCGCTCTTGAGCAGTTTACGGGTGTTCTTGCACTCGGCATTGGTGCAGCCGAAGAACTTGCCGAAACGGCCGGTTTTCAGCTGCATTTCGCTGCCGCACTTGTCGCACTCCAGGCTCGGCCCTTCGTAGCCCTTGATGCGGTAGTTGCCTTCTTCGATTTCGTAGCCGGTGCAATCCGGGTTGTTACCGCAGATGTGCAGCTTGCGCTTCTCGTCGAGCAGGTAAGCGTCCATCGCCGTGGCGCAGATCGGGCAGCGGTGCTTGTTGAGCAACACGCGCGATTCCGATTCACCCTCGTCGTCAGCAGCGATTTCATCGCCCGGCACCAGGTTCACGGTCGCCTTGCAACGTTCTTTTGGTGGCAGGCTGTAGCCGGAGCAACCGAGGAACACACCGGTGGAGGCGGTTCGAATCATCATCGGCCGGCCGCAATCCTTGCACGGGATGTTGGTCAGGGTTGGCTGATTGGCACGCATGCCCTTCTCGCCATCCTCAGCCAGTTTCAGCTTGGTGCTGAAATCGCCGTAGAACTCGTCCAGAACGTTTTTCCAGTCGCGCTCACCTTGCGCCACGTCATCGAGGTTCTCCTCCATGCCGGCGGTAAAGCCGTAGTCCATCAGGTTGGAGAAGCTCTCGGACAGACGCTCAGTGACGATGTCGCCCATCTTCTCGGAATAGAAGCGGCGGTTGTGCAGGGTCACATAGCCGCGATCCTGAATGGTAGAAATGATCGCCGCGTAGGTGGAAGGACGGCCAATGCCGCGCTTTTCCATTTCCTTGACCAGGCTGGCTTCGGAGTAACGCGCAGGCGGCTTGGTGAAGTGCTGGCTCGGATCGAGCTGGATCAGCTTGAGCACTTCGCCCTGGTTCATCTCGGGCAGTACGTCGTCATCACCTGGCTTGCTCTGCTGTGGCAGCACGCGGGTGTAACCGTCGAATTTGAGGATACGACCCTTGGCACGCAGCTCGAAGTCGCCAGCGGTGACGCTGACGGTGGTCGACAGGTATTGCGCAGGCGGCATCTGGCACGCCAGGAACTGGCGCCAGATCAGCTCGTACAGACGCTCGGCATCACGCTCCATGCCGCTGAGCTTGGTCGGGTGCGTATTGACGTCCGACGGACGAATCGCTTCGTGCGCCTCCTGGGCACCCTCTTTGCTGCCGTAGACGATTGGCGCTTCAGGCAGGTACTTCTTGCCGAATTCGCTTTCGATGTAGCTACGGGCCATTTCCACCGCATCGACCGACAGGTTGGTCGAGTCGGTACGCATATAGGTGATATAGCCAGCTTCATACAGACGCTGAGCCATCATCATGGTCTTCTTCACCCCGAAGCCCAGGCGATTGCTCGCCGCCTGCTGCAAGGTGGAGGTAATGAACGGCGCCGAAGGCTTGCTGCTGGTCGGACGGTCTTCACGCTTGGCAACGGTGTAGCTGGAGGACTTGAGCTTCTCCAGTGCCGCCATGGCCTGGGCTTCGTTCAGTGGTTTGAACGCCTCGCCCTTCTCCCGCGCCACTTCGAAACGCACTTTCGCGTCCTTGGCTGTGCCAAGGTCGGCATGCACTTCCCAGTACTCCTCGGGAATGAACGCACGGATCTCGCGCTCACGCTCGACCACCAGCTTCACCGCTACCGATTGAACGCGACCTGCCGACAGGCCACGGGCGATCTTGGCCCACAGCAGCGGCGAGACCATGTAACCCACCACGCGATCGAGGAAGCGACGGGCCTGCTGGGCGTTGACCCGGTCGATGTCCAGTTCGCCCGGCTGGGAGAATGCTTCCTGGATGGCTTTCTTGGTGATTTCGTTGAACACCACGCGCTTGTAGCGGCTGTCATCCCCACCGATGGCTTCGCGCAGGTGCCAGGCAATGGCTTCCCCCTCGCGATCCAAGTCGGTTGCGAGATAGATGGTGTCGGCATCTTTGGCCAGACGACGCAGCTCTTCGATGACCTTTTCCTTGCCTGGAAGGATCTCGTACTTGGCTTTCCAGCCGTGGTCCGGATCAACCCCCATGCGTGCTACCAGCTGCTTGCGGGCCTTTTCTTTCGGCGACAGGGCCGGTGCTTCACCTGCGGCGGCCTTGCCACGCTTGGCGGCAGGCTCCTTGCTGGCGCTGGCCGAACCGCTGGTGGGCAGGTCTCGGATATGGCCGATACTCGACTTCACCACGTACTGGCTGCCCAGGTACTTGTTGATGGTCTTGGCCTTAGCCGGGGATTCCACAATGACCAGCGATTTGCCCATGGATCGGAAAATTCCTGAATACTGAAAATAAAAACACGGCAGGTACCTGACGCGGCACCGCTATATATAGTGGCAACAGAGTGAGGTCAAGCTTGACGCAATAGCTGCTCAGGCGCCGGAGGAGGAAACTGCTCGGCCTCAGGCGTGATCAAAGCAAAGCGCGGTACGCACTTCCCGTCAACCTCAACCGTCTCGGTAAACATCGTCAGCGGACGCAACCAGCAGCTGAAATCGCCATAAAGCGTCTGGTAAACCACCATCCACTCCTCGGTTTCAGAATGGCGCGCAGTGCCGAACACACGATACTCAGGCCCCTTGTAATGCCGGTATACGCCTGGTTGTATCTGCATGTTGCTCACCCTCTTGAAAAAAAAATCCGCAAAAACAAAAACCGGGGCACCAGGCCCCGGTTTCCATCCGCAAAACGCTTAAACGCGTTCGAAGACGGTGGTGATACCTTGACCCAGGCCGACGCACATGGTCGAGACGCCGAAGGTCCCGCCATTCTGCTTCATGACGTTGAGCAGCGTGCCGGAAATCCGTGCACCAGAGCAACCGAAAGGATGCCCCAGGGCGATGGCGCCGCCGTGCAGGTTAACCTTCTCATTCATCTTGTCGAGCACTTTCAGATCTTTGAGCACCGGCAGGGCCTGTGCGGCAAAGGCTTCGTTGAGCTCGAAGAAGTCGATATCGGCGATGGTCAGGCCTGCGCGCTTGAGCGCTTTCTGGGTCGCCGGTACCGGACCGTAACCCATGATTGCCGGGTCGACACCGGCCACGGCCATGGAACGGATCACCGCCAATGGCTGGATACCCAGGTCCTGGGCACGCTGAGCCGACATCACGATCATGCACGAAGCGCCATCAGTGATCTGCGACGACGTACCGGCAGTCACGGTACCACCTTTAGGGTTGAAAGCAGGCTTCAACGCCGCCAGGCTTTCCAGGGTGGTGTCCGGACGGATGGTTTCATCGTAGTCGAAGACCTTGAGGAAGCCATTTTCGTCGTAGCCCTGCATCGGGATGATTTCATCCTTGAACTTGCCTTCGACCGTTGCCTTGTGGGCCAACTGGTGCGAACGCAGGCCGAACAGGTCTTGCTGCTCACGGCTGATGCCGTGCATCTTGCCCAGCATCTCGGCGGTCAGACCCATCATGCCCGACGCCTTGGCAGCGTACAGCGACATGTGCGGGTTCGGATCAACACCGTGCATCATGCTGACGTGGCCCATGTGCTCGACACCACCGACGACGAAGACGTCGCCGTTGCCGGTCATGATCGCCTGGGCAGCAGTGTGCAGCGCGCTCATCGACGAGCCACACAGACGGCTGACGGTCTGGCCGGCAGCAGTATGCGGGATCTGGGTCATCAGCGACGCCATGCGGGCAATGTTCCAGCCCTGCTCCAGGGTCTGGTTTACGCAGCCCCAGATCACGTCTTCGACTTCGTTAGGGTCGACTTTGGTGTTGCGCTCCAGCACCTTGCTGATCAGGTGCGCGGACATGTCTTCGGCGCGGGTATTGCGGTGCATGCCACCCTTGGAGCGGCCCATCGGCGTGCGACCGAAGTCGACAATCACCACGTCTCTTGGATTCAGGCTCATATATTCTCTCGCTCTCTATCGTTGGGCGCTTAACCGAAGAAGCTCTGGCCGTTTTTGGCCATTTCACGCAGCTTCGCGGTGGGGTGATACAGCGGACCCAGATCGGCGTACTTGTCTGCCAGGGCAACGAATTCTGCTACGCCGATCGAATCGATGTAGCGCAGTGCGCCACCACGGAACGGAGGGAAACCGATGCCGTAGACCAGACCCATGTCGGCTTCGGCAGCGGTCTCGACGATACCGTCTTCCAGGCAACGGACAGTTTCCAGGCACAGCGGGACCATCATCCAGTTGATGATGTCTTCGTCGGTGACTTCGCGCTGCTCGTAAATGACCGGCTTGAGTACTTCAAGCACCGCCGCGTCAGCGACCTTCTTCGGCTTGCCGCGCTTGTCGGTCTCGTAGGCGTAGAAACCCTTGCCATTTTTCTGGCCCAGGCGATTGGCTTCGTAAAGCGCATCGACAGCCGAACGCGTGTCGTCTTTCATGCGATCAGGGAAGCCTTCGGCCATCACGTCACGGCCGTGGTGGCCGGTGTCGATACCGACAACGTCCATCAGGTATGCCGGGCCCATCGGCCAGCCGAACTTTTCCATGACCTTGTCGATGCGCACGAAGTCGACACCAGCGCTGACCAGCTTGGCGAAACCGCCGAAGTACGGGAACAGTACACGGTTGACCAGGAAGCCCGGGCAGTCGTTGACCACGATCGGGTTCTTGCCCATTTTCTTGGCGTAGGCAACGGTGGTGGCAACTGCCACATCGCTGGACTTCTCGCCGCGGATGACTTCGACCAGCGGCATCATGTGCACCGGGTTGAAGAAGTGCATGCCGACGAAGTTTTCCGGACGCTTGAGCGCCTTGGCCAGCAGGTTGATGGAGATGGTCGAGGTGTTGGAGGCCAGAATGGCGTCTTCCTTCACCTGGCCTTCCACTTCAGCCAGCACAGCTTGCTTGACCTTCGGGTTCTCGACCACGGCTTCGACGACGATGTCGACATTGGCGAAGTCGCCATAGGACAGGGTCGGGCGAATCGCATTCAGCGCTTCAGCCATTTTCGCCGGGGTCAGGCGGCCTTTCTCAACGCGCTTGCCGAGCAGCTTGGAGGCTTCGTTCAAGCCCAGCTGAATAGCGCCTTCGTTGATGTCCTTCATCAGGATCGGCGTGCCCTTGACCGCCGACTGGTAGGCGATACCGCCCCCCATGATGCCGGCGCCGAGTACGGCGGCCTGCTTCACGTCACGAGCGATTTCGTCGTGGGCCTTGGCTTTGCGCTTGAGTTCCTGGTCATTGAGGAACAGACCGATCAGGCTCTCGGCAACCGAGGTCTTGGCCAGTTTGACGAAGCCAGCGGCTTCGACTTCCAGCGCCTTGTCACGACCGAAGTTGGCGGCTTTCTGGATGCTCTTGATCGCTTCGACCGGCGCCGGGTAGTTCGGGCCCGCTTGACCGGCGACGAAACCTTTGGCGGTTTCGAACGACATCATCTGCTCGATGGCGTTGAGCTTGAGTTTTTCAAGTTTTGGCTGACGCTTGGCCTTGTGGTCGAACTCGCCGCTAATGGCGCGCTTGATCAGGTCGAGGGCCGCAGCCTGCAGCAGCTCGGGGGCAACTACAGCGTCGACAGCACCTACTTTCAGGGCGTCTTCAGCACGGTTTTCCTTGCCGGCGGCAATCCACTCGATGGCGTTGTCGGCACCGATGATGCGCGGCAGGCGCACGGTGCCGCCAAAGCCCGGGTAGATACCCAGCTTGACTTCCGGCAGACCGATCTTGGCGCTGCTGGCCATGACGCGGTAGTCGGCAGCCAGGCACATTTCCAGACCGCCACCCAGGGCGATGCCATTGATCGCGGCCACAGTCGGCACGGCCAGGTCTTCAAAATCGCTGAAAATGCGGTTGGCTTCCAGGTTGCCGGCGACCAGTTCGGCCTCGGGCAGCTTGAAGTTATCGACAAACTCGGTGATATCCGCGCCGACGATGAAGACGTCCTTGCCACTGCTGACAATCACGCCCTTGATCGATGCATCGGCCTTGATGGTGTCTACGGCCTGACGCAATTCGCTCAGGGTAAGACGGTTGAACTTGTTGACGGACTCACCCTTGAGGTCGAACTTCAGTTCGACGATGCCGCTTTCAAGAGCCTTAACCGTGATGGCTTTACCTTCGTAAATCATCAACTGATCTCCACGATATGGAAGCTGAACTGTACACGCCGATCGCTGGTAAAAGGCCCGGCCGGCTGTTTGCCGTGTTTCCGAACCCTTGCGCCAGGCACACCCGTCAGCGCGATAGTCGGGATTCTGTAAGAGCGATCTGACATACAAACGCTCAATTCATACGCCCGTTTGATTTGGGTATGCACACATTCAACGAAAAGATCGCCGTTGTCAAATACCCGAAAGCAGCGTGAAAACGCGACTTTCCGGTCATTTTTCGCCAACTGCCAGCAAACACTCGGTACGGTGATCGTGGCGTATTCATGGCAAGCATGATCCTCAACCGCCGATTCGGGTAAACGCAGAATCAACACAATCGAGGCTGCACAGGGGAGATGACAAGAAATACAGCGGGTAGCGCAGGGCGCGCTACACTGGGGAAGGAATCAACCACTACTCCGGCCTGCCTGGCCCGTCTGCCCGATGCGTGAATCGGGCTTTTTATTGAGCGCGATCAGGCCAGGGCCTTGAGCACCTCGGCAATATCCTGCAATACAGCTTTTTCACCGCGCTCACCCCAGAACAGGGCAACCATTTGCGGACCGGCTTCGATTTTATAAACGCTCTCGGGCAGACGCGCGAACTGCGCCGCCAGCAGCGGATCTGCACAAGGTTCACGCCATTGGTTGAGCCAGGTGCCCGGGGTGGTCTGCCAGTAACTCCAGTAGTCTGCCCTGCCCTTTCGCCGGGGCTGCAGGTACTGCGCACAGGGGCTTGGCGGCTCCTTGGGCAGCCAGTGCGGCCATTCCTGAGGCGCCAGTTGCATGCTCAAACCCATGCGCCGGGCTTCCATGCGCAACGCCATGCGCCCACTCTGATTACGTGAAGGACGCAACCAGGCCAGGGGGCTGAGAATCAGCGCAAGGATTGACACCACTACCCAGACCGTCATATCTGTTGTTCCCATAAAGCGTTGCAATTGAGCTGGTTAGCCGGGGGTTCGAAGCGATCAGCCTGAAACCGACCATACTTTAACTATCGCGACTGTCAGGAGAGCTTCTCATGCCCTACGAACACATACTGGTTGCCGTCGACCTGACCGAAGAATGCGACCCGGTCATCAAACGCGCCATGACACTGGCCGCGCCCACCAATGCAAAGGTCTCCCTGGTGCATATCGTCGAACCGATGGCGATGGCGTTTGGTGGTGATGTGCCCATGGACCTGTCGCAGCTGCAACAGCAACAGTTCGACCAGGCCAAGGAGCGCATGGATCGCCTGTTCAACAAGTACCCGGAAATCAAGCGCGGCGATTCACACCTGACTTACGGCCAACCCCGCCAGGAAATCCACCAGCTAGCCAAAGAGCAGCAGTGCGACCTGATCGTGGTCGGCAGTCATGGCCGCCACGGCCTGGCCCTGCTACTGGGCTCCACCGCCAATGACGTGCTGCACGGCGCTCCCTGCGATGTGCTCGCCGTACGCCTGCTGAAAAAAGAGTAAGCCGGGTCGCCCGGCGCTCACTGCGCCGGGCGCTTTCACTCAGCTATCCAGTTCAGCCCAGCGCTCCACCAGCACATCCAGCTCGGCCTGCATCTGCTCAAGGCGTGCCAGCACGGCGGAAGTCTGGTCAATCGGCCGCTGGTAGAACGCAGGATCAGAAATCTCCTCCTGCACAGCAGCCATCTTCTGCTCCAACTCATCAATCTGGCCTGGCAAGGCTTCCAGCTCTCTCTGCAGCTTGTAGCTGAGCTTTTTCTTCGGTGCCTCGGCAGCCGGTTCGGCTACCGGCGTCGCCACCACCGCCTCGACCACTGCCGTGTTCAGCTCCGACTTGCCCGATTTGCTCTCGGTAACGCCGAGCAACTTCGGCGAACCGCCCTGACGGATCCAGTCCTGGTAGCCGCCGACGTACTCGCGGACCTTGCCCTCGCCTTCAAACACCAGAGTGCTGGTAACCACATTGTCGAGGAATGCCCGGTCGTGGCTGACCATCAGCACGGTGCCTTTGAACGCCGACAACACTTCTTCAAGCAGCTCGAGGGTTTCCACGTCCAGGTCGTTGGTGGGTTCGTCGAGGACCAGCAGGTTGGCTGGCTTGCTGAACAGCTTGGCCAGCAGCAAGCGCGCACGCTCACCACCGGACAAGGCCTTGACCGGGGTACGGGCACGTTGCGGACTGAACAGGAAGTCACCCAGGTAGCTCAGGACGTGACGGTTCTGACCGTCGATCTCGATAAAGTCGCGACCTTCGGACAGGTTGTCGATAACGGTCTTTTCCAGGTCCAACTGGTGGCGCAACTGGTCGAAATAGGCCACTTCCAGACGCGTACCGGATTCGACCTTGCCGCCGGTAGGCTCAAGATCACCGAGCATCAGCTTGAGCAGGGTGGTTTTGCCGGTACCGTTGGCGCCGAGCAGACCGATGCGGTCTTCGCGCTGCAGGACCATCGAGAAGTCCTTGACCAACTGCGGGCCACCGGGATGACTGAAGCTGACATTTTCCAACACCATGACCTGCTTGCCGGACTTCTCCGCCACGTCGAGCATGATATTGGCCTTGCCCTGGCGTTCACGGCGCTCGCTGCGTTCAACGCGCAAGGCCTTGAGGGCACGCACACGGCCTTCGTTACGGGTGCGTCGGGCCTTGATGCCCTGACGAATCCATACTTCTTCCTGGGCCAGCTTCTTGTCAAACAGCGCATTGGCGGTTTCTTCAGCTGCCAGCGCGGCTTCCTTGTGTACCAGGAAGCTGGCGTAGTCGCCGTTCCAGTCGATCAGGCCGCCACGGTCGAGCTCGAGGATGCGGGTGGCGAGGTTCTGCAGGAAGGAACGGTCGTGCGTAATGAACAGCACGGCACCGCCAAAACCGCTGAGGGCCTCTTCAAGCCAGGCAATCGCACCAATGTCCAGGTGGTTGGTTGGTTCGTCGAGCAGCAGCAGGTCAGGCTCGGACACCAACGCCTGGGCCAGCAGCACACGGCGACGCCAGCCACCCGAGAGTTCGGCAAGCGTCTTGTCGGCCGGCAGCTGCAGGCGGCTCAGGGTGCTGTCGACCAGTTGCTGCAGGCGCCAGCCATCACGCGCTTCCAGGTCGTGCTGGACGTGCATGAGCTTTTCCAGGTCGGCATCGGTGTGGATGTTCTGGCTCAGGTGGTGGTATTCAGCGAGCAACGCGCCTACGCCATCCAGGCCTTCGGCCACGACGTCGAACACGGTGCGCCCGTCGGCCACCGGCAGCTCTTGCGGCAGCTCGCCAATCTTGAGCCCCGGGGCACGCCAGACGTCGCCGTCATCGGGCTTCTGATCGCCCTTGACCAGGCGCAGCATGCTCGACTTGCCCGTACCGTTGCGACCGATAATGCACACCCGCTCACCACGGGCGATCTGCCACGACACCTTGTCCAACAACGGCATGGCGCCGAACGCAAGGGACACATCGCTTAATTTGAGCAGGGTCATGATCTTCTCCAAAAACCGGGCGCGCATTCTACCTGACTTGGGCCGGCTTCACATTAAGCAGGCACTCCTGCAGACAGATCCGACGACAGGCTGTCTGATTACAACTGGATACAAGCACAATGCTTTCATCCGCCTGCGGCAAACGGCTAAGCTAAAGCAATGCAATTCAAACAGTGCTGGCCTCGCCGTCACTTTTTATGGTCAAACTGCCCGGAAGTCTCATGCGCAGCCGCCTGTTCAACCTAGTTTCCTGCCTGCTTCTCTCGGCCTCTGCTGCCAGCGTCGCCCAGGCCACCGATATCACCGTGCAACGCCAGTATTACGACGAGGCCAAGCGCGCCCTGGCCAAAGGCGACAAGGGCCCGTACCTGCGCTACGCGCAGGCGCTGAGCGACTACCCGCTGACCCCCTACCTGGCATACGACGAGCTGACGGCGCGCCTGAAAACCGCCAGCAATGCCGAGATCGAGAAATTCCTGGCCGCCCATGGCGACCTGCCCCAAGCCAACTGGATGAAGCTGCGCTGGCTGCGCTGGCTGGCCGAACGAGGCGAATGGGATACCTTCAACCGCTATTATGATCCGAAGCTCAATTTCACTGAACTCGACTGCCTTAACGGCCAGCGCCAACTGATTCAGGGCCAGCGCGCCGAAGGCTATGCCTCGGCGGAAAAACTCTGGCTGGTGGGCAAGTCGCAGCCCGCCGCCTGCGACGCGCTGTTCGGCCGCTGGGCCGCGGAAGGCCAGCTCACCGAGCAGAAACGCTGGGAACGCACCAAGCTGGCAGCACAGGCGCGCAACTATGCCCTGGCCAACAGCCTGACCAAAGACCTCACCACCCTCGCCCCCCAGGGGCGCTTGCTGGTGGATGTGGCGCAAAAGCCGGAACTGCTCAACCAGCCAAGCCGTTTCACCCCGGTCAACGAAGCCATGTCCGACGTTGTCAGCCTGGGCTTGCGCCGCCTGGCCCGCCAGGACCCGGAACGGGCCATGGGCCTGCTCGACGACTATGCCAACCGCATGCATTTTTCTCGTGACGAGAAAGTGGCCATCGCCCGGGAAATCGGCCTGACCCTGGCCCGCCGCTACGATCCGCGGGCGCTGGACCTGATGACCCGCTACGACCCTGAACTGCGGGACAACACCGTCACCGAGTGGCGCCTGCGCCTGTTACTGCGTCTGGGGCGCTGGGAAGATGCCTATGAGCTGACCAAGCGCCTGCCGCAGGACCTGGCCAGCAGCAACCGCTGGCGTTACTGGCAGGCGCGCAGCCTGGAGCTGGCGCAACCGAAGAACCCGCAGATTCCGCTGCTGTACAAAACCGTTGCCCGTGAGCGCGACTTCTATGGCTTCCTTGCAGCCGACCGGGCAAAAACACCGTATCAGTTGAACAACAAACCCCTGGTACTGAGCCAGGCATTGATGAACAAGGTACGCAACACGCCCGGCATTCGCCGCGCCCTGGAATTCCATGCCCGCGGCCAGATCGTCGATGGTCGACGCGAGTGGTACCACGTCAGCCGTCACTTCAGCCGGGACGAAATGGTTGCCCAGGCCAAACTGGCCTATGACATGCGCTGGTATTTCCCTGCCATCCGCACCATCAGCCAGGCGCAGTACTGGGACGACCTGGATATTCGCTTCCCGATGGCTCACCGCGACACCTTGGTACGCGAAGCCAGGGTACGCGGCCTGCATTCAAGCTGGGTGTTTGCCATCACCCGACAGGAAAGCGCGTTCATGGAAGATGCCCGCTCCAGCGTGGGCGCCAGCGGCCTGATGCAACTGATGCCGGCCACCGCCAAGGAAACCGCACGCAAGTTCAGCATTCCGCTTGCGTCACCTGCCCAGGTGTTCAATCCCGACAAGAACATCCAGCTTGGCGCCGCCTATCTGAGTCAGGTGCACAGCCAGTTCAACGGCAACCGGGTGCTGGCATCCGCCGCCTATAACGCAGGCCCGGGCCGTGTGCGCCAATGGCTGCGTGGCGCCGATCACTTGAGCTTTGATGTATGGGTGGAATCGATCCCGTTCGATGAGACGCGCCAGTATGTGCAGAATGTACTGTCGTACTCGGTGATCTACGGGCAGAAACTCAACTCGCCACAGCCGCTGGTGGACTGGCATGAGCGGTATTTCGACGACCAATAACGATCTCTGCCGGTCAGCCTGGCAGATTCGCGGGTGAACCCGCTCCCACAGGCAGGGTGCAATGCCGAGGCTTGCACCCTGCCTGTGGGATGTTCACACGATGACTATTCCAGCACGGTTACCGGCATCCCCACCTCAAGCACCCCACTGCCATCAGCCACCAGGTTTTGCCCGAACAGGACATCCCCTTCTTTTTGGCGATAGGTCTTGAGGGTGGTCAGCGGTTCGCGATCCGGGCTGCGTTCGCCGGTCTGCGGATCGATGGTGGTGAGGATGCAGCGCTCACACGGCTTGAGCACGCGAAACTCCATCTCGCCGATACGGATACGCTTCCAGCCATCTTCGGCAAAGGCTTCGGCACCCTCCACCACCAGATTGGGACGAAAGCGCTGCATCTCCAGAGGCCGCCCGACCTTTTGCACCAGGTCGTCGAGCGAACCCTGACCAATCAGCAGCAAAGGGAAACCGTCGGCAAAAGCTACACGGTCACTGGCCAGGCCATAGCCACCCGGCAGGAAACGGGCGCGCTCCTCAGGCACATAGACCAGCCGCACGTCCTTGCCGATGAACTCGCTGAGCCACTGTGCAGCAGCATCACCGGCATCCGGAACACGAAAGGTATCGCGCCAGATCGTGACACCGCGCAGCTCGCTGTCGGCCTGCGGCACAGCGACTGTCAGCGCCGCTCGCCCGGACGCTTCCAGGGTCAGGTCGCCATCCGCACCCTGCAACGCCGTCAACTGGCTCATCTGCGGATACGCACGCTGAGTCAGGAAACGGCCGTTGTCGCGCTCCACCAGCATCCACCGGCGATCACCGCTCAACCCCAATGCATCCAGCGAGGAGGATTGCAGCGCCTGGCCACGCGCCGATTTGAGCGGGTATCGGTACAGCGCACTCAATTGCATTTCTGACCTGCCTTTTACCGGTTCAAAGCCCTAGCTTATAACGACTCAGACGGTCGCTTCATCCAGCATCAAGCGTTGGCGTACAACATCGACCAGTTTGTCGGGCTGAAACTTCGACAGAAAATTGTCACAGCCAACCTTTTTCACCATCGACTCGTTGAAGCTGCCCGACAACGAGGTGTGCAACACCACGTACAACGAGCGCAGGCGTGGGTCATTGCGGATTTCGGTGGTCAGCCGGTAACCATCCATTTCCGGCATTTCGGCGTCAGTGAACACCATCAACAGTTTTTCGCACACATCTTCCCCGGCGTCGGCCCAGCTCTTGAGCATCCGCAAGGCCTTGAGGCCATCACTGGCCACATGCATCTTCACCCCCAACTGCGAGAGGGTATCGCGCAGTTGGGCCAGAGCCACTGTGGAGTCATCCACCAACAGCACCTCGCGACCACGCGCACGCGCCAACACCGGATTCTCAAGCTTGTCGCGCGATACCTTGGCGCTGTAAGGGACGATCTCGGCCAGCACTTTCTCAACGTCGATGATTTCCACCAGTTGCTCATCGACTTTGCTGATGGCCGTCAGGTAATGCTGACGACCGGCGCTGCTCGGCGGCGGCAGGATTGCCTCCCAGTTCATGTTGACGATGCGATCGACGCCACCCACCAGGAACGCCTGCACCGAACGGTTGTACTCGGTGACGATGATGGTGCTGCCAGGCCCCGGCACAAGCGGTCGCATGCCGATGGCCTGCGACAGGTCAATGACTGGCAGCGTCTGCCCACGCAGGTTGACCACGCCGCATACAAAGGCGTGGCGCTGCGGCATCAAGGTCAGCTTGGGCATCTGCAGCACTTCCTGGACCTTGAACACGTTGATCGCAAACAACTGTCGGCCGGCCAGACGAAACATAAGGATTTCCAGGCGGTTCTCACCCACCAGCTGCGTTCTTTGGTCTACCGTGTCGAGAATGCCAGCCATTAAAGAACCCCCAGGGTTGTTCCAAGAAATGAATCAATTGGTTTTGTATCGGCCAGATCAGTCTCAGCTTGACCCCTTGAAGAAATTGCTGAAACGGCCATTGATGTCACTTTACCATCATGCTTTACTGCACTCACCCCACCCCTGTCGCAAACGCCCGCAATGGGTCGCAAACGATCAGCCATCAGGGAATCCCCTAGGGGCAATCAGGTGAGACCTGATGTTCGCAATATCCATTAGCCATTAATGTGACGCCATTCTCATTGCATGAACGGAGTCAGGCTTTTGTCAGCGATCGCCTCATTGTGGCCAGCCCCCGTTCCAGACCGTTGCGCTGGAGCCAAATGATGGTTAACGAATCTCTGAACAGCAGCGTCCTGCAGGACTTCCTGCTGGATGCCCAGGTCTTGCTGACTCAGGCTGAAGAATGCCTGCAGCACCTGACCCTGATCGACAACGATCCGGATGCCTGCCATTGCCTGAACGACACCCTGGCAACCCTGGTCAACCGCGCTCGCCTGCTGGGGCTGGTGGAGGTGGCCAGTTACAGTCAGCAGTTGCAGCAGTTGCTGGAAGCAACCCATCACGCAGCACAACTGCCGGGCAGCGCATTGCCTGCCCTGGAAGAGTGCCTGACCCTGCTGGCCTGGCAACTTGAACTGATTGATCCACGCACGGGCCGCCTGAGCCTGGACACCGACGAGCAAGTTGCACTGCTCGACAACCTGGCCGCCGCCCTGCACCCGGTATCAAGCGGTGCCGCTTGCACCTCCAGCATAAATCCTTGTGAACATCCGCTACACACGCTGCACACGACAACCGGACATTCAACTATGTGCAACTAAGGCATAATGGACAAAGTACCTTCACAGCACTGCCACACGAATGTATGCCACGCATTAACCCGATACTTTTCCCGCTTACCGATTATTTCTACACGGGGATTGTAACTGTAGGTTTAATGCATCTTGTGAAAGTTATCCCACCCCAAAAAAATGATGGCAATTTGCTAGACCCTGCATCTGATGGAACTCGCGTACCAGCCAGCAAAACCTGATGTTTCAGTCAGTTATCAGAGTTCGCGACCATTCCTATCTGAAGTGATACCATGCCCTCCGATGAACGCTTGTCGCCCCCTGGCCAATCAAGGATTTGATAATTTACGCGCTGGACGCAGGCACTCATCACCTCACCTGGCGCCGACATTTAAATGATATTGAAGGCAATACGACAACGCCTCTAGTTTGACCTTTTCAAGGCTTTCTACAGCGATATTTAAGCGGCTTCATTTTTATGCTCCCAAGCCTCAATACATTCACCCTCTGGCGACCCGGAGCCGCTCTGCTGCGCGGGCTGACCGCATTGCTGTGCCTGGCCTCGATCGTGGTCAATGCACTGCTCTTTTTCTACGCCCTGCCCATGCCGTTGAGCGCGCTGGCCCTGCACCTGGTCGCGATGCTGAGCATTGGCTGGCACTTGCGCCACTGGGCGCGCTCGATTGCCATGCGCCCCGCAGAACTTGCCGATCGTCTGCTCAAGGTCCAGGAAAGTGAGCGTCAACGCCTGAGCCGGGAACTGCACGACGATATCGGCCAGTTACTGACTGCGGCCAAACTCCAGGCCGACTGGCTGCAACGCCGCGTGCCCGCTGAACTGCAGCCACACTGCAACACATTGCGCAGCACTCTGGACGACACTCTGACCAATGTTCGTGACGTCTCTGCCATACTGAACCCACGTCAGCTGGCCAGCCTGGGACTGGAGGCGAGCTTGCGCGCACACTTGTTGCGCACCCTGGAAAACACCGACGTGCACTGGAGCCTTGAATGCCGCCAGCGCCTGGGCGGCATCCCGGAAGAGATGGCCATTGCGGCGTTTCGAATCACTCAAGAAGCGGTCACCAACATGCTTCGACATGCCAATGCGCACAACCTCGTCGTCTGCATTCAGCGTCAGCCCGAAGGCCTGGCCTTGTCCATCAACGACGACGGCCAGGGTTTCAGCCCTGCGAGCAACCCCGCAGACGAAGGGCAGCGCGGCATGGCCGGGATGCTTGAACGCGCCATGCTGCTGGACGGAAGATTGTCAGTCGTCAGCCAGCCGGGTAAAGGCACCTGTATCAGCGCCCTGTTTCCCTGGCCCCCACGCACCCTTGAACGCGCCAAGACAAGTAATACCCCATGACCTGTACATTGCTGCTAGTGGATGACCACTCACTGATTCGCGCCGGCGTTCGTGCCCTGGTGTCTGATATTCCCGGGTACACCGTTATTGGCGAAGGCAATGACGGCAGCCAGGTAACCGAACTGGTGCAACAGCTGGATCCGGACATCGTCCTGCTGGACATTTCCATGCGCTCCACCAACGGCCTGGACGCATTGAGCCAGCTGCGCGCCAATGGTTGCCGCAGCAAAGTACTGATCCTGTCGATGCATACCGACCCGGAACTGATCATGCAGGCCCTGGAAAGCGGCGCCCACGGCTACTTGCTCAAGGACACCACCGCCACCGAGCTGGAACAGGCCCTGGCGGCGCTACGCTGCAACGAACGCTACCTGAGCCCGGCAATCGCGCATACCGTCATCAATCAGGCCCTGCTGCGGGTTCAGACCAGCAAGCCGCAAGCCTCGGACAACCATAACCTGACAGGCCGTCAGCTGGAAATCCTGCGCCTGATCGTACGCGGCAAGTCTACCCGCGAAATTGCCCACGGCCTGGGCCTGAGCATCAAGACCGTGGAAACACACCGCTCACAGATCATGAAACGCCTGCAGATCTACGACGTTGCCGGCCTGGTCCTGTTCGCCGTGCGCGAACAGATCATCAGTCTGGATGACTGAGTAACGGCGAGTCTGCCGGCAGGTGCACACGCAAGGCGCTGGCCAAGGCCTCGAAACGCAAGCTGTCACTTTGCAGCGGCTCGCCATCGAGGTTGAGGTCCAGGCCTTGTGAACTCTTGATTTCGACCCAGGGCAAGCGCGCCCGTACAAACATGTTTTCAAGCCCAAGGCCGTCACTGAGCAGGCTGCGCAAGGTCCCTACCACTTCCTGAGGGGCTGGCAGGATGCTGATATCCAGCAAACCGTCATCAACCCGTGCCTGCGGGCATAACACATGTCCGCCACCGGCCTGACGTCCGTTGCCGATACCCAATGCCAGCAAGTCGCCCTGCCAAAGGAAATCCGGCCCTTGAAGCACCACCGAGGCGGCGCTCAACTCACTGAAGCGCGACAGGCCGGTAAACAGGTAGGCCGCCGCACCCAGCACTTTTTTCAGGTCTTCGGAGGTGTTGGCTGTTACCTGACTACCGAACCCCCCGGTGGCCATGTTGAGAAACACCTGATCACCTACTTGCCCCAGGTCAATGGCATGCGCAGGCGCTTCAAGCAATGCCAGTGCCTGCTCGACATCCAGGGGAATACCCGCCGACCGGGCAAAATCATTGGCGGTTCCCAATGGCAAAAGCACGAGGCTTGCCGAGGAACCGACACGCACCATGGCTTCGGCGACATCGCGCAAGGTCCCGTCACCACCCCCTGCCACCACATGCCCGTAACCGCCCGACAACGCCTCGCGAACCAGGCGTTCAGCGTCGCCCGCCTCCCAGGTCAGACGAACATCCAGAGGCCAGCCACGCTCACGCATGCCACTCACAGCTGCCCGTACCTGCTCGTTCATCGCCTGTTTGCCATGCAGAATCAAAAGTGCCTTGCGCTGCGTCATGCTGTCTCCCCCATGAAACCTGAGCATCTGGACCGCAGAATGGCCAACATTGCTGCACATCCATTGATCGCTCCGACAGAAAATTTGCCACTCGATCACCTGAATGGCATTGAAAGCGTACGCGTCCGGGTGCATCATTCGACAAATATTTGGCCTTCACGGAAGAAGCTAATGGTAAAAGTCATTTTATTGACTCATTACACAAGCAGCTGTCAGGTCCCCGCTCCCTTTAACGCACTGTAGTTTCAGTGCCCTGACTCAAGGCTGAGAAATGAGCATTCTGATCCCCTGCATTATCGCCGGTGGCGCTGGCACCCGCCTGTGGCCGGTTTCTCGCGAAACCATGCCCAAACCGTTCATGCGCTTGCCCGATGGCCAGAGCCTGCTGCAAAAGACCTTTTCCCGAGCCAGTGCACTGCCCGGGGTTGAACATGTACTGACGGTAACCAACCGGGAAGTGTATTTCCGCACCCAGGATGAATATCGCCAGCTCAATCACGCCGGCACCACTCTGGACTTCATCCTTGAGCCCTTCGGTCGTAACACGGCACCCGCCATTGCCGCTGCGGCACTGCGCTGTGCCAGTCTGCATGGCGAAGACGCACTGTTACTGGTATTGCCCGCCGACCACCTGATTACCGATATACCCGCCTTCGAACGGGCAGTCGAAGAAGCAAGCGCGCTGGCCCGACAAGGCTGGCTGACCACCTTCGGCCTGGTACCCGGCCAAGCCGAAACCGGTTTCGGCTACATCGAGAAAGGTCAGGCGTTAGGCGCTCAAGGCTACAAGGTCGAACGTTTTGTCGAAAAACCTGATGCAGTGACCGCCCAGCGGTACCTCGACGGCGGCCAACACCTGTGGAATGCCGGCATGTTTTGCATGCGGGTGGATGCCATCCTGGCTGAGCTGGATCGTTACGCGCCCGATTTGCTCGCCAGCGTTTCCCTCTGCCTGCAACAAAGCGCATGCAAACAAGGCGAAGGTGAACAACTGGTGGAACTCGATCCGCAGACGTTCGAACGCGTTGCGGATATCTCCATCGACTATGCGCTGATGGAGAAATCCGCCCAGGTAGCCGTGCTGCCAACGGATATTGGCTGGAGTGACATTGGCTGCTGGCGAGCGGTTCGCGAACTCAAGGAGGCCGATCACAATGGCAACCAGTGCATCGGCGAGACCGTATTGCACGACGTCTCCAATTGCTATATCGACTCGCCTCGCCGCCTGGTCGGCGCCGTGGGCCTGGACAATCTGATCATCATCGACACTCCGGACGCCCTGCTGATCGCTGATGCCTCGCGCAGCCAGGAAGTCAAAATCATTGCTCAACAGCTTAAACAGCAAGACCATGACGCCCATCGCCTGCACCGTACGGTCAGTCGTCCATGGGGCACCTACACCGTGCTTGAGGAGGGCCCACGCTTCAAGATCAAGCGCATCGTGGTCCGCCCGCAAGGGTCACTGTCGTTGCAAATGCACCATCACCGCAGCGAACACTGGATCGTGGTCAGCGGCATGGCGTGTGTGATTAACGGTGAGAACGAATTTTTGCTCCACTCCAACGAGTCGACATTCATTGAACCGGGGCGCCTCCATCGCCTGACCAACCCCGGCGTGATCGATCTGGTCATGATCGAAGTACAAAGTGGCGAATATATGGGCGAAGACGACATCGTGCGCTTTACTGATATCTATGGACGCGCCCCGGAGCCAGCCAACCCCTGACACACCCGGCGCGTCCATTCCTGTCTGCATGCCGTAACCCGCCTGGCGACTGAGGAAAAGGGTAATGCGCGTACTTTGGACACTGCCTTACCTGCCCTGGCCCACCACCAGTGGCGGTAAAACCCGGCAATATCACCTGCTGCGCAGCCTCGCGCAGCGGGGCCACCAGATCACGTTGCTGGTGCAGTCGAAAATTCCGCCCAGCGAGGCGGCACGCGAGGCGCTTGAGCCCCTGCTTGAGCGCCTGATCGTGCTACCCAGGCGACCATTACACAGCCCGCTCAATCTGCTTGCCGCGGTATACGCCGGGTACCCCATGCGCGCCAGTGTCAACGGCCTCGCTCCGCGCCTGCGCCACTGCTTCGAGCAATTGCTTGAGGAGCGCTGGGATGTCATCCAGATTGAACACAGCTACAGTTTTCAGCCTTTCGAAAAGGCCTTGCAAGCACGCCGCCTGCCCTTCCTGCTGAGTGAGCACACCATCGAGTCGGTCTCCGGCGCCGCCTGCCATGATCGCCTGCCACTTTGGCTACAACCGTTCAATGCCTTCGACCGCTGGCGTTACCGGCGCTGGGAAAGCCGAGTGCTTAGCCAGGCCCATGAAGTGGTAGCCGTCAGCCCGACCGACGCCGAACACATCAGTCGCCTGACCGGCTATCCCGCGGCGCTGGTGATCAATGGCGTGGATTGCGCGCACTATCAGAACATCCATCCGGCGCTACACAGTCAGCGCTTGCTGTTTGTCGGCAACTTCGAATACAGCGCCAGCCTTGAGGCCATCGAGTGGGCGCTTGAAGACATTCTTCCGCAAGTGTGGCTGAGCAACCCGGCCGTGCGCCTGGCTATAGTAGGTCATGCATTGCCAGACAGCTGGAAGTCGCGCTGGAACGACCCACGCATTGAATGGGTGGGTTATTTACCGGACTTGCGCGAGCTGCAACGCCATTCGGCGATGTTCTTCGCCCCGCTGCGCTACGGCGGTGGCTCGAAGATCAAGATCCTCGAAGCCATGGCCGCCGGGCTACCCGTGGTGACCACTGCCAAAGGCGTATCCGGCCTTCAGGTCACCCACGGCGAGCACTACCTGGGCAGCGACGATGCCGATCAGTTGGCCCTGCAGATCACCCAACTGCTCAACCAGCCCTGGCGTATGCGTCAGTTATCAGAATCCGCCCGCCGCTTCGTCACCGATCATCACGACTGGAGCATCGCAGCCGCCCAGCTGGAAAGTGTGCATGCACGCCTGAGCCAGCGCGCGCCGGTGCTGACTGATCTGGACGAAAAAGGCGTGCTCAGCCGCTCAGCCGAGTAACTCATTCAACGGAATGAATTGCACAGTGTCGCCCCTGGCAGGCGTGGTGCCCTCACGGACCTCCACCAGGCCCTCGGCCCAGGCAGCACTGCGCAATACCCCGGAGCTCTGGTTTTTGTAAATCAGCGCTTGCCCCTGATCCAGCCGCGCCCTGAGGTATTCCCGACGATTACCTGCTTTGGGCCAGTCGAAACCGGCAGGCACGGCAAACTGCAGCGGGGTTACCTGTTGCACGCCCTGACGACGCAGCAGGTAGGGCCGGGTCAATAAGCCGAACGTCACCAGTGTCGAAGCCGGGTTGCCGGGCAGGCCGATTACCGGCACACCTTGATAGTGGCCAAAGGTCAATGGCTTGCCAGGCTTGATCGCCAGTTTCCAGAGCGCCAGCTCACCCGCTTCGCGCAACGCCAGGCCGAGATAGTCGGCTTCCCCCACCGAAACACCACCGGTGGAGAGAATCAGATCGACCTGACTCAACCCCGCCAGGCAATCACGGGTCTTTTGCAGGTCATCGGCAAGAATGCCGGCATCAACAACCTCACACCCCAGACGCTGCAACCAGCTCACCAGCAAACGCCGGTTGCTGTTGTAGATCTGCCCCGGCCCCAGCGCCAGGCCGGGCTCTACCAGTTCGTCGCCGGTGGACAGCACGGCCACCTTGACCCGCTGCACCACGGTTAGCGTGGCGCAGCCCAAGGTCGCGGCCAGCCCCAACTCGATCGGCCCCAGCCGCGTACCCGCCGCCAGCACCTCTTCACCTGCGCGGGTTTCCTGCCCTTGCGGGCGAATGTTCTGACCGATGTGCAGCGGCTCGGCAAAGCGCACGCGCTGATCCTCCAGCACCTGGGCGTTTTCCTGCATCTCGACACAGTCGGCACCAGGCGGAAGCGGCGCCCCGGTAAAAATCCGCGCACAGGTACCGGCCTGCAATGGCTGCGGCGCATGTCCGGCAAAAATACGCTGGCTGACAGGCAGCGCCTCGCCCTGCCAGTCAGCCAGGCACAACGCATAGCCGTCCATGGCGCTGTTCGGCCACGGTGGCAAATCCAGGCTGGCGATCAACGCCTCGGCCAGAACCCTCCCGTCTGCCTGCGCCAAAGCCACCTGCTCGGTTTCGGTAATGGGTGCAGCCTCGGCCAGCGCCAGCAAACGCGCCAGCGCCTCTTCGACCGGCATCAACGGATTGACCACAGGCACCTCAGCCACGACTGACACAGGGCTCGGCCTGCTTCAGGTGGGTGACGAAATTGCACGGGCGGTGACGGGCGTCGAGCTGCTCGGCGAGGATGCCGTCCCAGCCGGTACGCACGGCGTTGGTCGAACCCGGCAGACAGCAGACCAGGGTGCCATTGGCCAACCCCGCCAAGGCGCGGGACTGTACCGTGGAGGTACCGATATCCGCCAGCGAGATGTGGCGAAACAGCTCACCGAAACCGTCGACTTGCTTGTCCAGCAAACAGGCTACCGCTTCCGGCGTGCTGTCGCGTCCGGTAAACCCTGTGCCGCCGGTGATCAGCACCACCTGCACCTGCTCATCGGCAATCCAGGTCGCCACCTGGGCGCGAATTTTGTACAGGTCATCCTTGAGCAGCACGCGTGCTGCCAGGCCATGGCCGGCCTCGGTCAGGCGATCGACGAACACCTGTCCTGAGGTATCGGTTTCCAGGGTGCGTGTATCGCTGACGGTCAGCACCGCGATGTTAAGCGGCACGAACGGTACATCTGCCTTGGCTTTCATGGGCCTTGTTCCCTTGATGAAGAGTATCGCGACGTTATATCACAGCCCTGCCCGGCAAGTGCCCGCCGCCCTGACTGATTGTTGCCGATCCACGATGGCAAGCAACCGCTATGCTCAAATCTGCAAGGAACTTGTGGTGGCACCCTGCGTCAGAACAACAGTACGCACCATCCTTTACTGGAGACACATAATGAATCAACGGACTATCGCTGCTTTCTTGCTGGCCTTGGGGCTGGGCACTTTGGCTGGCTGCGCCTCGCCAACAGTCATCACCCTGAACGACGGTCGCGAGATCCAGGCAGTCGACACACCGCAATACGACGATGAGTCTGGTTTCTACGAATTCGAACAACTGGATGGCAAGCGAACGCGCATCAACAAAGACCAGGTGCGCACCGTCAAGGATCTGTGACACCCCCGAGCGGGGCTTGTCGAGGAGAAAATTTTGAGTAATATTTTCTCTATCGGAGTGTAGCGCAGCCAGGTAGCGCGTCTCGTTCGGGACGAGAAGGCCGCAGGTTCGAATCCTGTCTCTCCGACCAGATCAGGCAACAAAAAACCCGCTTCTGCGGGTTTTTTGTTGCCTGTAAAAAAGCCTGTGCGTGCCTACACCCTGAAACACCTCGCGCTGATCCCACGCTTTTGCACCCCGGGTGCAACGATCTGCACTGGCCAGCATTGCGCAAGTGAAGCCGCCCCAGCAGAATGCGCGCCTTTCGAACTTAGAGGTTGAAACACATGCGTAAGACTCTTGCCACCCTGACTCTGGGCTTGCTGTGCGCGCAAGGTGCCATGGCTGGCGACGGCCAAACTGCGCTGGGCGGTGGCCTGGGTGGTGTACTGGGCAACGTGGTTGGTCAGCAGCTGGGTGGCAGCACCGGCGCTGCGATCGGTGCGGGCGTCGGCGGTGCCGCGGGCAGCGCCATGGGCGCCAGGAACGGCAACAAGACCAAAGCCGCCATCGGCGGTGGGCTGGGCTCGGCCGGCGGCTCGCTGATCGGCAACAAGCTCGGCGGCAGCACCGGTTCGGCCATCGGTGCCGGCCTGGGTGGCGCTGCAGGTGGCGCATTGGGCAATAACATTGCCAACAAGAAGCGTCACTGATTTCAAGCCTTGAACGAAACAGCCCCCTGAACAGGGGGCTGTTTGTTACTACCGCTTCAAACCTTACAGCGCAGGCTCAGCCTGTACTGCAGCAGCCTCTTCAGGCAGCACCGGAACGTACAGCAGTTGCAGACGCGCGCTGCTCCACTCACGGGTCTTGTTGGTCAGCTCAAGGTTGTTGTTGAGCTTCTGGCCATAAGTCGGAACGATTTCCTTCAACTTGGCCTGCCACTCAGGGCTCTTGATGCGATCCTTGTAGGTCTTCTCCAGCACGCTGAGCATGATCGGCGCGGCAGTCGAAGCACCTGGCGACGCACCCAGCAGTGCGGCAATGGTGCCGTCCTGGGCAGCAACCACTTCAGTACCGAACTGCAGGACGCCACCGTGTACAGGATCTTTCTTGATCACCTGAACCCGCTGACCGGCTTGCAGCAGCTTCCAGTCTTCGTTCTTGGCGTTCGGGTAGTATTCGCGCAGGGCTTCCATGCGGTCATCGAAGCTGAGCATCAACTGACCCATCAGGTAAGTGCTCAGGTCGATGTTGTCGATACCCGCATGGGTCATCGGCATGATGTTGTGGCTGGTCAGTGCCGCGAACATGTCCAGCAGCGAACCGTTCTTGAGGAACTTGGTGGAGAAGGTGGCAAACGGGCCGAACAGCAGTACTTCCTTGCCATCGATCACACGGGTATCGAGGTGCGGAACCGACATCGGCGGCGCACCGACCGAAGCCTTGCCGTACAGCTTGGCCTTGTGGCGGGCAACGATTTCCTGGTTATCGGTCATCAGGAACTGGCCACCCACCGGGAAACCGGCATAGCCGTCAGCTTCCGGGATACCCGACTTCTGCAGCAGCTTCAGGGCGCCACCACCGGCACCGATGAAGACGAACTTGGCCTTGACGCTGGTCTCGACACCTTTGTTGGCCAGGTCGGCAACAACCACAGTCCAGGTGTTGTCGGCGTTACGCACGATGTCGCGCACTTCGTGCTGTACATGCAGCTTGACGTTGTCGTGCTTGGTCAGCGAAGCGATCAACTGGCGGGTGATCTCGCCGAAGTTGACGTCGGTACCGATCGGCATGCGGGTCGCGGCGATCTTCTGGTCGGCAGCACGGCCTTCCATCACGATCGGCACCCACTTCTGGATCTGGGCGTGGTCTTCGGAATACTCCATGCCACGGAACAGCGAGCTGTGCTGCAGGGCTTCATGGCGCTTCTTGAGGAACTCGACGTTCTTGTCGCCCCAGACGAAACTCATGTGCGGCACGTTATTGATGAACGACTTCGGGTTGCTCAGCACATTCTGCTCGACCTGGTAGGCCCAGAACTGTTTGGAGATTTCGAACTGCTCGTTGACCCCGACCGCCTTGCTGATGTCGATCTTGCCGTCGGCACCTTCGCTGGTGTAGTTCAGCTCACAGAACGCGGAGTGGCCGGTACCGGCGTTGTTCCAGGCGTTGGAGCTTTCTTCGGCAACCTTGTCCAGGCGCTCGTAGATATCGATCGACCAGGTAGGCTCCAGCTCATTGAGGTAGGTACCCAGACTTGCACTCATGATGCCGCCGCCGATCAGCAGCACGTCTACGGTTTTCTCTGGCTCGCTGGGTTTGGAGCAGCCAATGACACTCAGGCACAGGAGTGTCAGCAGGATTTTTTTCATAGTTCAATCCAATTGAAGTGAAGTAATTGGCAATGACCGCTTATCCCGTTGTGCACGCCCGTGTTCTTGTTGTTGCTCGCGCAGACCAAAGCTTAGCGGGGCTCGGCACTCAGGCAAGTGGCCTGGGCGCACGGGCAATGGTTGGCGGCTGGGGTTATTCGATGGATCGGGAACGGTCTTCACCCCCGACGCTGGACATTGAAGCCTGCCGTCAGGGGTTTGCTTGGCCTAGGCCTGCCCGCCTTTAAGCACAAAACAGGCCAACTTCCTCAAGACTAACGGCTAATAGCTAGGACGAGTCGTCGCACCCCATCTTTAGCGGTTTTTCATGGCGACAATCCGCCACATATTCCGCCTTCTATGCTGCATGTGGCGGATTTCCCCCGCGCCATCAGGCACTCAGGCGCGCCGTGACTTCACCCAGTTGCCCCGACAGGCCATGCAGGCGATGCCCGGCCTGCTCGGTTTGCTCTACAGCCTGCTGGTTGGCCGTGGCTATCCGGGTAATTTCCACCAGGTTGCGGGAAATGTCTTCAGCCACGCTGGTCTGCTCCTCGGCGGCCGTTGCGATCTGGCGGTTCATGTCGCGAATCGCCTCCACGGCCTGGGTGATCCGTTGCAGCATCTGCCCGGCACGTTGAACTTGCTCTGCGCCTTCTTCACTGCGCTGCTGGCCATTTTCAATGGCTTTGACCGCCTCCAGCGCACCCGACTGGACGGCACAGATGATCTGATTGATCTCGGCAATCGATGCTCCGGTACGCTGCGCCAGGTTGCGCACTTCATCTGCAACCACGGCAAAGCCGCGACCGGCCTCCCCGGCCCGTGCCGCCTCGATCGCGGCATTGAGTGCCAGCAGGTTGGTCTGCTCGGCAATGGCGCGAATCACTTCCAGCACTTTGCCGATCCTGCCACTGTCGGCTTCCAGGTGGCGAATCACGGCAGCGGTACCCGCAATTTCCTGATTGACCGCGGCAATGGTGTCGATCGTTGACTGCATCACCTGCTCGCCGGCCTGAGCACTATGGTCAGCCTCATCCGCGGCACGCGCCGCTTCGGCCGCATGGCGGGCAACCTCCTGCGCGGTGGCCGACATTTCATGCATGGCCGTTGCCACCTGATCGGTACGCTGAAACTGGTCATCGGTACCGCGTGCCATGCTGCCGGCGATCGTGCGCAAATTACCACTGGCCGACTCCAGCTCACCGGCGTTGCCTTGCAGCCGGGTGAATGTCTCGGCAAGAAAATCGCGCAAGGTATTGGCCGCCACAGCCAGGCGCCCGAGCTCGTCCTGACGGCCAGTGGCAACGCGCGCAGCAAAGCGCCCCTGGCTCAACTGCGCAACATATTCGATCAGCCCGCGAATCGGCTCGATCAGGTTGCGGTTAACCAGCCAGAGGCTGATCAACCCTACCAGTACGGCCGAACCGAACATCACCAGCATTCCCAACCAGACCGTGCGTTCGGCCGATTGACTGATGGCCTGTGCCTGCACCTGGGCATCGCTACGCAACTGGTTGACCAGTTCGCTCATCTGCTCGCTGGCAGCACGGTCCACGCCCTTGACCGCCTGATCACCTGCCGCTGGGTCTGCCCCTGCGGCAAGGTATGCCTGACGCCCCCGTTCATAGGCCTGCCCGAGCTGGCGATGGCTTTCCTTGAGTTGCTGCGCGCGGGCCTTGAGCGGCGGGTCGCTGCGTTCGATCAACTGATCAAGAATGTCCTGCACCTGCTGTTCACGCGCCAGAAACTGCTGCCAGTACTTGTCCAGCTCTGCCGGTTGCTTGCCGCGCAGCAGCACATTCTTCCACTCCTGTACCTGAACCTTGAATTGCAGGTTGGCTTCGTCAATCAACTGCGACGCCTGCAACGGCCCATCGATCAGTTGGCCGTAACCACGCACACTGGAGGACAGGAGTTGAAAGCAGACCAGTGCAATCATCAGTATCGCCAGCAGGCTACCGCCGAACAACGCGAGGATTTGCACGCTCAAGGATTTACGCAACATCGGAAGGAGTCCTGGAACAAGGATTAAGGAACGCCGCACGCGGGCATCGACCAGCCAAAGACATCCTTGTCCCCATTCACTGGCCGTTAAGGCAGGCCAAAAAAAAGCTGCCATCATTCGATAGCAGCCAAGTTCGAGCATTACGCAACAGCTGAGTCAGATACTCTCAAGGGATTGCTACAGAAATGTGACAGGCAATGGAACGCTGTCACAAATCCGTAACGGCATTGAACTGCAACGCCGCCAGGCGGGCATACAGCGGGCTCTCCTCCACAAGTTGCCGATGCGTACCGATGGCAACCAAACGTCCCTGATCGACCACCGCAATGCGGTCGGCATGCTGCACCGTGGCCAGCCGGTGAGCGATCACCAAGGTCGTGCGCCCGCTCATCAAGGTCGGTAGCGCTTGCTGGATCAAGTGTTCGCTCTGGGCATCAAGGGCGCTTGTGGCTTCGTCCAGCAGCAGGATCGGCGCATCGACCAACAAGGCCCGGGCAATTGCCAGACGTTGGCGCTGACCACCGGACAACCCCAACCCGGCATCGCCAAGGTGGGTTTGATAGCCCTGTGGCAACTGCATGATGAACGCATGGGCATGGGCACTGCGGGCCGCCGCCTCCACCTGTGCCTGGGTGGCGTCCGCACGCCCGTAACGGATGTTTTCTTCGACGGTGCCGTAGAACAACGCCGGGTTCTGTGCCACCAGGGCGAAGTGGCGGCGCAAGTCCTGGGGATCCAGACGGCTCACGTCCTGACCATCAAGCAGAATGCGCCCCTGCTGTGGGTCGTAAAAACGCAGCAGCAGGTCGAACAGAGTGGATTTGCCGGCACCCGAAGGCCCGACCAGCGCCAGGGTTTCTCCGGGCGCCACTGTCAGGCTCAAACCGTCGATGGCCGCAGACTCTGGCCGCGACGGATAGGCGAATCGCACGGACTGCAGCTCCAGCCGGCCACTCACCCGTGGTGGGGTACGCAAAAGCCCCTGTTGCGGTGCTGAAATTTCGCTGCGCGCCGCCAGCAACTCGGCAATCCGCTCCGCCGCCCCTGCGGCACGCTGCAGCTCACCGATCACCTCACTGAGGGTACCGAAGGCACTACCCACAATCAGGCTATAGAAGACAAAGGCGGCCAGCTCTCCGGCGGAAATCCGCCCGGCGATCACATCCATGCCTCCGACCCACAGCATGACCCCCACCGCACCGAGCACCAGCACGATCACCAGCGTTATCAGCCAGGCGCGCTGCATGATGCGCTTGCGCGCCACATTGAAGGCCGCCTCCACCGTGAGCCCGAAGCGCTGCTGATCGCGAGGCTGGTGATTGTAAGCCTGCACCGTCTTGATCTGCCCGAGGGTCTCGGACACATAGCTGCCAACATCGGCCACCCGGTCCTGGCTCTGGCGTGACAGGCTGCGCACCCGCCGACCGAAAATCAGGATCGGTGCAAGCACCAGCGGCAAGGCCAACACCACGATACTGGTGAGTTTTGGGTTAGTGACAAACAACAGCACGATGCCGCCAAGTACCATCAAGGCATTGCGCAGGAACAGCGACAAGGACGAGCCAATCACCGACTGCAGCAAGGTCGTGTCGGCAGTCAGGCGCGACTGGATCTCCGAGCTGCGATTGCTTTCGAAAAAACCCGGGTGCAGGTAAATCAGGTGATCGAAAACCTGCTGGCGAATATCAGCCACACAGCGTTCACCGATCCATGACACCAGGTAGAAACGGCTAAAGGTACCGATGGCCAATGCCAGTACCAGCAACAAGAACAAGCCGATCGTCTGATTGAGCAAATGCGCCGACCGGGTCATGAAGCCCTGATCCACCAGCAGTCGAATACCCTGCCCCATGGACAATGTGATGCCAGCGGTGACAACCAGCGCCAGCAAGGCCAGTACCACCTGCTTGCGGTAAGGACGAATGAAGCGCCAGCCCAGGCGCATGGCCTGACGCTGGCGTGTGGAAAACCGGTTGAACATGGAAGTGCCGCGCGTCAGTGGTTTGTTGCAGCCTACACCGGACCACTCGTCCTGCGCCAAGGAACTCACGGCGATGTACCGCCGTCGGTATCCTCAACAGACCAAATGAGCCAATAAGGTCCAAACAACGGGTGGCTAGACCTTTTCGGTCTAACGCACCACTGGAGGTTTAGCCGGCTTTCTGGTGGACTGGAAGTGTCCCACCGTGATTACTAAAAAAGCTGTCACAGGCCGGTCACAAGGCGATTTTAGTCTGAGCTTGAAACCTGACGAGGAGACAGGAATGAGCCTACAACAGAGCACCACCCAGCCAAAAACCGCACCCAACCCACAGGCGCCGGTAGGCGGTTCGATCATCGACCAGAACGGTCAGGAGATCACCATCACCGAGGAAATGATCCAGCAAGCCTGCGAAAAGCTGGAGCAAAGCCGCAAAGAACCCGCCAAGAAAGACTGACCCACCCGAATCCTTCAACCCGGCCCAGTCGCCGGGTTTTTATCGTCTGTTTTCAGACCAGCACGCCGCCCAGGGCTCGCACCAACTGCACCAGCTGCGGTGCTTCGCCATTCAGCCGCACCGCCAGGCCTTCGATTTCGCGACGAGGGGGGTAGTGTTTGCGCAGGGTATCGAAGGCAGCCTTCTGCTCAAGCGGATCACTGCTCAAGCTACGACGAAAGTCAGCGTCATCGCGGCGTGGGTCGTACACCGCCCGGCACAGGGTGGCCAGGGCCCAGGCCGGGTCGGTTTCGGCCTGCAGGCTGACTTCGGCAAGCCAGGGCGGCGGCAGCAGATCTGTGAGGTGCACCGACGCTAGCTCACCGCGCCAGGCACAGAACGCCTGGTAGATCTGTGCAGTACCCCGCTGCTTGCCGTCCAGGCTGTAACCGGCAATGTGCGGGGTGGCCAGCACACACAGGTCGGCCAGTTCCAGATCAACCTGCGGCTCGCCCTCCCAGACATCCAGCACGGCCAGTACATCTTCGCGTTCAAGCAGACATTCACGTAATGCGTTGTTGTCGATCACCGGCCCGCGACTGGCATTGATCAGCCAGGTGCCAGGGCGCAGCGCAGCAAGCTGTTCATGGCCCAGCAAGTGCCAGGTCGGCGCATCGCCGTCCCGGGTCAGCGGGGTGTGAAGACTGATCACATCGCACTCGGCAAGCACTGTCTGCAGGCTCACATAATCACCGCCCTCGCGCTGCTGGCGAGGCGGGTCGCACACCAGCACCTTCCAGCCAAGGCCGCGCAACACCTCGACCAGACGCCCACCGACTTCACCGGCACCCACCACGCCATAGGTGCGCCCAGTCAGATCGGCACCATCCAGCTCGGCAAGGGTAAGCAAGCTGCCCAGCACATAATCAACCACCCCACGGGCATTGCAGCCGGGGGCACTGGACCAGTGGATACCGGCCTGGGCGAAATACTCCAGGGCCAGGTGATCGGTACCGATGGTGCAGGTACCGACGAAACGCACCCGGCTGCCTTCGAGCAACGCCTGATCGACGCGGGTCACGGAGCGCACCAGCAAGACATCGGCATCTTTTACACAGGCCGCATCAATGGCACGACCGGGATAGCGGCGGATCTCGCCGAAGCCTGCAAAGAAGGCATCGAGCAGCGGAATATTCTCGTCGGCAACAATCAGCATGGCGCTCTCCTAGTCGGGGTCCGCAGTGTAGGCCCTTGCCGGGGCCATAGCCAGCTGGACGGGAAAGCACCGGGTATATTTCCTGACCGATGCGTCAAAGCGTAGACTACCCGGCTTTGTGCACCTTTTTTGTGGACGCCCGCCTTGTGACACCGATGCCCCCCGCCCCCTCCGCTACTCCTCCCTTGTCACGCGCTGCCCGCGTGCGCACCGAACTGCGCAGCCTGTTGCTGCTGGCTACCCCGATCATCATCGCGCAACTGGCAACCACGGCCATGGGCTTCGTCGATGCCGTGATGGCCGGACGGGTCAGCCCCCGCGACCTGGCGGCGGTGGCACTGGGCAACTCGATCTGGATTCCGGTATTCCTGCTGATGACCGGTATCCTGCTGGCGACCACGCCCAAGGTGGCCCAGCGCTTTGGCGCCGGTCAGCACGCGGAAATCGGCCCACTGGTGCGTCAGGCGTTGTGGCTGGCCGTCGCTGTCAGCGTGATTGCCAGTGCGCTGCTGGTAAGCGCCGAGCCGGTGCTGCAGGTCATGAACGTCGACCCGCAACTGGTGGAGCCGAGCATGGGCTACCTGCAGGGTATCGCCTTCGGCTTCCCGGGCATCGCCCTGTACTACGTGTTGCGTTGCTACAGCGATGGCCTCGGGCGGACCCGCCCAAGCATGGTGATTGGCCTGCTCGGGCTGCTGCTGAACATTCCGCTGAACTATGTGCTGATCTACGGTCACTTTGGCCTGCCGGCGCTGGGCGGTGTCGGTTGCGGCTGGGCCAGCGGCATTGTCATGTGGTTCATGGCCCTGAGCATGGCGGCCTGGAGCCGCTGGGCGCCGGCCTACCAGAGCAGCCGGGTGCTGGTGCGTTTTGAGCGCCCGCAATGGGCGGTGATCAAGCGGCTGACCGGCGTGGGCTTGCCGATCGGTATCGCAGTATTTGCCGAGTCGAGCATCTTCGCCGTGATTGCCCTGTTGATCGGCAGCCTCGGCCCCACCGTCGTAGCCGGCCACCAGATTGCCCTGAACATCAGCTCGCTGCTGTTCATGATTCCGTATTCACTGGGGATGGCGGTAACCGTGCGGGTGGGCCAGGCCATTGGTGCCGGTGAGCCACGTCAGGCACGTTTTGCAGCCCTGGTTGGCCTGGGTGCGGCCCTGGTGTTTGCCTGTTTCTCGGCAAGCTTGATCCTGCTGATGCGCGAGCCGATCGCTTCAATCTATACGCCAGACACTGCTGTGATCCAGATTGCCGCCATGCTCATTGTGTACGCCGCGCTGTATCAGTTCTCTGATGCCATTCAGGTGATCGCGGCAGGCGCCCTGCGCGGGTATCAGGACACCCGGGTGACGATGATCCTGACCCTGTTCGCTTATTGGGGTATCGGCCTGCCAGTGGGCTACCTGCTGGGGTTGACTGACTACTTTGGCCCCGCCAGCGGCCCCAGTGGCTTGTGGGAAGGCCTGATTGCCGGGCTGACGTGCGCCGCGTTGATGCTGTCGGTTCGCCTGGCGCGCAGCAGCGCCAAGCACATTCGCCGGGCAGATCGGGCCTAGTCGAGTTTTTTGCGGATCCAGTACAGGTAGGTGCCAGCATCTTCCTGTTGCTGGACCAGTTCGTGACCGAGAAATACACAAAACTTGGGGATATCGCGACGGGTCGAGGGGTCGGTAGCGATCACCTTGAGCAGGCCGCCGGCGGCCAGGTCGCGAACGTGCTGGTGCAGCATCATCACCGGCTCAGGGCAGTTCAGGCCGGTGGCGTCAAGGATGGCGTCTGGGGTGAAATCGGTCATGTATAACTCCGGAAACTATTAAGCATTGTGGCGCCCTCACCTTCGCGGGTAAACCCGCCCCAGTCCTGTGGGAGCGGATTTATCCACGAAGCAATCAACGCGGCTTCAGGTCCAGGCGCCGCAGGTGGCAGGTCACCTCTTCGCGGTCGTGGTACAACTGCTTGCAGCCAATCGACACTTTGACCTTGCGCGCCTTGAAGCCTTCTTCAATACGGTCGAGCAGACGCCGTACCTCGGCGTAACGCTGTTTCATCGGCAACTTGAGGTTGACCACTGCTTCGCGGCACAAGCCCTCGCCCAGCCAGGTTTCCAGCAAAGCGGCACTGCGCGCTGGCTTTTCGACGATGTCGCAGACCATCCAGTCCACCGTTTGCTTCGGCTTGTAGGTAAAGCCATCGGCCATCAGATGCTGAACCAGCCCGGTGTCCATCAGGCTCTCGGCCATCGGACCATTGTCGATGGCGGTCACCAGCATGCCGCGCTTGACCAGCTGGTAGGTCCAGCCGCCCGGCGCCGCCCCCAGGTCAACGCCGGTCATGTCATCGGACAGGCGTGCGTCCCACTGATCGCGCGGGATGAAGTGATGCCAGGCTTCTTCCAGCTTGAGGGTCGAGCGGCTCGGCGCTTCACGGGGGAACTTCAGGCGCGGGATCCCCATCGGCCACATCGCCGAATTATCGGCATCCGCCAGCCCCACGAACACACGCCGACCACTGACGAAAGTCAGCAACAAACGCGGCCCGCCCGCCCCTTCAACCAGGCGACCGGCTTTGCTCAAGGCCTTGCGCAACGGCACTTCGAACTTGCGGCAGAAGGTTGAAAGCTCTTTGCCGTCATTGGTGTCCATCACCTCCAGCCACACGCTGGCAACCACCGGGTAATCGCTCAAGTGCTCGAGCAGCACGCTGATACGGTCGGTTTCCGGCAGCTCGATGAAGCTGCCGCGTGCCCACTGCCGGGGGAAAATCAGTTGCGCAAAGCGCAGTTCGCGCATCAGCCGCTCCGCACCCTCGGCATCATTGCAGATGAATTCGGCACAGGCACTTTGCGGTTTGCCCTTGGCGTAGCCTGGCACGTTCAGCCGCGCGGCATGCTCGGCAAGTTCGGCACAGACTTCACCCTCGAAACCGGGCCGGCAATGCATAAACAGGGTATTCATCTTCACTCCAGGACGGTTGGCGACCAATCACGCCAACCCTGACCGGGCGCAATGCACAGCGCCGGTAAATCGGCGAATGATAAAGCAAGTTCGGAACCTGCGACATGCCCCGCCGGTCCAGTACTTGGTCAGGCGTGTGAAACACGACTAACCTGACCGCTCAGCCAGGTCCGTGCCGTGCGGACCTTCACAGAGGCGGTGAATCGGCGACAGCAGGGAAGATTGCCGAGCACCGGCGCAGAAGGAGTTGGTAATGCCCTCGCTCGATAGCCTGAAAACACGCAAAACACTGACGGTCGCCGACCGTCCTTATGATTACTTCAGCCTGACCGAAGCCGCCAGGCACCTCGGTGACCTGCAGCGCCTGCCCATGTCGCTGAAGGTGCTGCTGGAAAACCTGCTGCGCTGGGAGGACGGCAAGACCGTGACCGGCGACGATCTGGTGGCCCTGGCTGACTGGCTCAAAACGCGCAGCTCCACCCGCGAAATCCAGTACCGCCCGGCGCGGGTGCTGATGCAGGATTTCACCGGGGTACCGGCGGTGGTCGACCTGGCCGCCATGCGTGCGGCCATGGCCAAGGCCGGCGGTGACCCGCAGCGGATCAACCCGCTGTCGCCGGTGGACCTGGTCATTGACCACTCCGTCATGGTCGACCGCTACGCCAGCCAGCAAGCCTTTGCCCAGAACGTCGACATCGAGATGCAGCGCAATGGCGAGCGCTATGCGTTCCTGCGCTGGGGCCAGAATGCCTTCGACAATTTCAGCGTGGTGCCGCCCGGCACCGGCATCTGCCATCAGGTCAACCTGGAATACCTGGGCCGCACGGTCTGGACGCGCGAGGAGGACGGCCGCACCTATGCTTTCCCGGACACGCTGGTCGGCACCGACTCGCACACCACCATGATCAATGGCCTTGGCGTACTCGGCTGGGGCGTGGGCGGCATCGAAGCGGAAGCGGCAATGCTCGGCCAGCCCGTGTCGATGCTGATTCCCGAAGTCATCGGCTTCAAACTGACCGGTAAGCTGCGCGAAGGCATCACCGCTACGGACCTGGTGCTGACCGTCACGCAGATGCTGCGCAAAAAAGGTGTGGTGGGTAAGTTCGTCGAATTTTACGGCGATGGCCTGGCCGACCTGCCACTGGCCGACCGCGCTACCATCGCCAACATGGCTCCGGAATATGGCGCCACGTGCGGCTTTTTCCCGGTGGACCAGATCACGCTCGATTACTTGCGCCTTTCCGGTCGCCCAGAAGAAACGGTCATGCTGGTCGAAGCCTATTGCAAGGCGCAGGGATTATGGCGTCTGCCTGGCCAGGAGCCGGTGTTCACCGACACCCTGGCGCTGGACATGCACGAGGTCGAGGCCAGCCTTGCAGGCCCCAAACGCCCTCAGGACCGGGTGGCGTTATCTCAGGTCAGCCAGGCCTTCGACAGTTTTCTTGGCCTGCAACTGCGGGTCCCGGCCAAAGACGTAGGTCGCCTCGAAAGCGAAGGTGGGGGTGGTGTCGCCGTGGGCAATGCCGATCAGGCCGGCGAAGTCAGTTATGAACACAATGGCCAGCGCCACCTGCTGCGCGATGGCGCCGTGGTGATCGCCGCCATTACCTCCTGCACCAACACTTCCAACCCCAGCGTGATGATGGCCGCGGGCCTGGTGGCGAAAAAAGCCGTCGAAAAAGGTCTGACGCGCAAACCCTGGGTGAAAAGTTCACTGGCCCCCGGTTCCAAGGTGGTCACCGATTACTACAAGGCCGCAGGCCTGACGCCCTACCTGGATCAACTGGGCTTCGACCTGGTCGGCTATGGCTGCACGACCTGCATTGGCAACTCCGGGCCGCTGGACGAAGCCATCGAGAAAGCCATTACCAGCGCCGACCTGACGGTCGCCTCCGTGCTTTCGGGCAACCGCAACTTCGAGGGTCGCGTACATCCGCTGGTAAAAACCAACTGGCTGGCGTCACCGCCACTGGTGGTGGCCTATGCCCTGGCTGGCAGCGTACGCCTGGACCTGGCAAGTGATTCACTGGGCACCGGCAAAGACGGCAAGCCGGTGTACCTGCGCGATATCTGGCCAAGCCAGCAGGAAATCGCTGCGGCCGTGGCCAGTGTCGATACCGCCATGTTCCACAAGGAATATGCCGAAGTGTTCGCCGGTGACGCCCAATGGCAGGCCATCGAAGTACCACAGGCCGCGACTTATGTATGGCAGGACGACTCCACCTATATCCAGCATCCGCCCTTTTTCGACGACATCACCGGGCCGCTGCCCGTGGTGGAAGACATTCACGGTGCCCGGGTACTGGCCTTGCTGGGGGACTCGGTCACCACCGACCACATCTCCCCTGCCGGCAATATCAAGGCCGACAGCCCGGCCGGGCGCTACCTGCGGGAAAAAGGTGTGGAGCCCCGCGACTTCAACTCGTACGGCTCGCGCCGGGGCAACCATGAAGTGATGATGCGCGGCACCTTTGCCAACATCCGTATTCGCAACGAAATGCTTGGCGGTGAAGAAGGTGGCAACACCCTGTATGTGCCCACGGGCGAAAAACTGGCGATCTATGACGCCGCCATGCGCTATCAGGCCGACGGCACCCCGCTGGTAGTCATTGCAGGCCAGGAATACGGCACCGGCTCCAGCCGCGACTGGGCAGCCAAGGGCACCAACCTGCTGGGGGTCAAGGCGGTACTGGCGGAGAGCTTCGAACGTATTCACCGCTCCAACCTGGTGGGCATGGGCGTACTGCCGCTGCAGTTCATCGACGGTCACACCCGCAAGACCCTGGCACTCGATGGCAGCGAGCGCATCGACATCCTCGGATTGAGCGACACCACCGTGCAGCCACACATGACGCTCACGCTGAAGATCACCCGCACAGACGGCAACCACCAACAGATCGACGTCCTGTGCCGTATCGATACGCTCAACGAAGTGGAGTACTTCAAGTCAGGCGGCATCCTGCACTATGTGCTGCGGCAACTGATCGCAGCTTAAAGTAATGGCCCGGCCCTTGTGGCCGGGCCATTCTTTATCGACTGAAACCCATCGGTCACTGACTGACTTTTGTGTCAAAAACATGAAACAATGCAGCCATATTGCTGAACTTTGCGCAAATTTCGTAGCACGGGCAATTGCCTGACTCCATGCCCCAGGTCAACAACTACAAATATTCATTCAACAAACCCCTCACGCTGCCGATACCCCTCGAAAGCCTTGCGGATTGAACAGCTTATGCGTAACAACCAGCCGATTACCCAGCGCGAACGGACTTTCCCTGCTCAACAACGCTTGATCTCGACCACCGATACCAAAGGTGTCATTACCTATTGCAACGACGCCTTCGTCGAGATCAGTGGCTTCTCCCGCGAGGAGCTGATGCGTGCACCGCACAACCTGGTGCGCCATCCGGACGTACCGGCGGCCGTGTTTGCCCATATGTGGTCCACCCTCAAGCAAGGCTTGCCATGGATGGGCATCGTCAAGAACCGCTGCAAAAGCGGCGACCATTACTGGGTAAACGCCTACGTCACGCCAGTGTTCGAGAACAACCAGGTAGTCGGCTTCGAGTCGGTGCGGGTCAAACCCACGGCCGAACAGATCCGTCGCGCCGAGGCGCTTTACCAGCGCATCAATGACGGCAAGTCGGCCGTCCCGCGTCGCGACCAATGGCTGCCGGTGGTGCAGGACTGGCTGCCGTTCATTCTGGTCAGCCAGGTGGGCTTCCTGATCGGTAGCTGGCTGGGTCACTCCTGGGGCTTCGCCCTGGCAGCAGGCCTGTCGGTGCCATTGGGTCTGCTGGGCCTGAGCTGGCAACAGCGTGGTCTCAAGCGCCTGTTGCGCCTGGCCGAACAGTCTACCTCCGACCCATTGATTGCGCAGATGTACACCGACAGCCGCGGCGTTCAGGCCCGCCTGGAGATGGCCATGCTCAGCCAGGACGCGCGCATGAAAACCTGCCTGACCCGCTTGCAGGACACCGCCGAGCACCTCAACGAGCAAGCACGGCAATCCGATGCCCTGGCTCACAACAGCTCGACCGGCCTGGAGCGTCAGCGCGTCGAGACCGAGCAGGTCGCCGCCGCCGTCAATCAGATGGCTGCCACGACGCAAGAAGTGGCCAACCACGTCCAGCGCACTGCCGATGCCACCCAGGAAGCCAACCGCCTGACCGGGCGTGGCCGCGACATCGCCGGCGAAACCCGCGAAGCCATTCAGCGCCTGTCTGCGGCTGTGGGTGAAACCGGCTTGACCGTCACCCAACTGGCCCGCGACAGTGATGAGATCGGTGGCGTGGTCGATGTGATCAAAGGCATTGCCGACCAAACCAACCTGCTGGCGCTCAACGCCGCGATTGAAGCTGCACGCGCGGGTGAAATGGGCCGTGGCTTTGCCGTGGTGGCCGACGAAGTCCGCCAACTGGCCCAGCGCACCAGCGAATCGACCGGCCAGATCCATGGCCTGATCGCCAAGCTGCAGCAAACCGCCAGCAACGCCGTGCAAACCATGGAAGCGGGCCACCGCCAGGCTGAAGAAGGCGTAGCGCGTGTCATGGAAGCGGACCAGGCCCTGGTCGGCATCAGCGAGGCCGTGGCCAACATCACCGACATGGCCACCCAGATCGCTGCCGCCACTGAAGAACAAACAGCCGTGGCCGATGAAATCAGCCGCAACATCAGCACCATTGCCGACCTGGCTGACCAGACGTCTGAGCAGGCCCAGCATTCGGCGCTGCTCAGCGAAGAGCTGACCCGCACCGCGACCACTCAATACTCGCTGGTCGAGCGCTTCAACCGCTAAACGCAGGCGGCGCACCCGGCATCAGGTGCGCCGCTCCCCGCCTCACCAGTCGAGCGTCAAGCGACTTTCGAAACAGCGCTCTTCGCCACTCAACGGGTCGTTGAAGCGCAAACGCTGGGCCAATAACTTCAGTGGCTTGCCGTAGTCATCCTGGTTTTCTACCACCCGCGGATAAAACGGATCGTTGCAGATACTCGCCCCCATCGCGGCCATGTGCACACGCAACTGGTGAGTTTTTCCGGTGATCGGCGATAGCCCATAACGCCACAGCTCGCCGTTCTTCTCCAGCACCTGAGCATGGGTTTCGCTGTTGCTCTGCCCTTCAACCTCCTGCATGCGAAAGAACGGCTCGCCACTGGCCATGCGGCTCTTGTGCACCCGCGGAAACTCCAGACCAGGCAAGGCAGGGGCAATGGCCTGGTAGTGCTTGTCGATCTGGCGGTTGGGAAACAGTGACTGGTAGGCCGAGCGGCTCTGCGGGTTGGCGGAAAACATCACCAGCCCTGCCGTGTGACGGTCGATGCGATGCAGCGGTACCAGGTTCGGGTTGTCCAGGCGGTGTATCAAGCGACGCAACAAGGTGTGTTCGACGTATTCGCCCGTGGGGGTGACCGGCAAAAAGTGCGGTTTGTCCGCTATTACCAGGTGCTCGTCCACGTGCAGGATCTGCTCCTGGAACGGGATCGGCTTTTCGTTGGGCACTTCACGAAAATAGTGAATGCGCAGGCCCTGTTTATAGGGCAACGTCGCGCTGATCGGTGCGCCCTGGGCATCCAGCACCCTCCCCCGTGCAATCCGGTCAAGCCACTGCTCGCGACCAATCGCCTTGAAATGCTCACTCAGGCAGTCGAGCACGGTTGCCCAGTTACCGGGCGGCAGGCACACCGTGCTGGCCTGGTGCTGGGCGGGATCAAACGGGACGGCGGCCATAAGAGTGCTCTTGACGAATGGGCCGCCCATTATCCCGCATGCCTGGCGCCTCAGCCAGCCTGGATTGCCGCCGCCTCGGTGAACTCCTTGAGCCAGCGCAACACGTCAACGGCCTCCCAGCGAGCCGGGTCGTACAGTGCATAAAGCAACCCCTGATAGCCCACTACATCCAGCGGCCGATGGTAGCCGGCGCGCTGAAACAACGCTTCGATTTCGGCAAAACAGGTATTGAAGTGCAGCTTGTTGAACGGTGTCTTGCCCTCCAGCACCAGGCCATCGAGGCGCAACTCAAGCACCGCCTCACTCACCAGATCGGTGGACATGCGATTGACGGTGTATTTCAGTTGTTCGACGTTGACCATGACTGGAACCCTCGAGGCAGACACCACCTCTGTACTGTATTTATATACAGCATATTCAGACTTGTCTGGCACGTCAATCCGCGCCAACTGTCAGACCAGGCCAGACATGTACCCCGTGCCTTTGCGAACAGTCAGAATTTGTCGGCGCATCGGGCTGTTTGCCAGGGCCACGTGAACCCACTGGTCGTACTCAAGAATCAATTGATCGAACATCAGGTGACTGTCGGCAATGGCATGCGCCAGCTGTCTTGGCGTGAGCTTCGGGACGATGAAATCGGCGGCCAGGCCGGTGCAGTGCGCACTGTTGGAGGCGCCGCCAATCGCCCGGTTCAACGCCGATGAACGGTAGCCGCTGCTGATCAGCACACGGCCACCTGCCACGCTGCGCACCTGCTCCAGGAAGGCACAAAGACGAAGCAGGTTGGCAAGGGCGCGAGCGCTCGGGGTGTTGTCAATACCCAGACGAGGTGCCGTGACGGATATCGTCATTTCCTGCAGGGTGAAGTGGTCGGTCAGCTTCATGGTGGGCACTCCTTGGCCTGTTGACAGGCCAGGGATTGTCAACAATCAACGGATGCCCCGCACGACGGGAAGCCTTACCGCCATTGCGTACAACTCAACGCAGAAAAGCCACCACTTGATCAGCATCAAACGGCCAGTTCAGCTCGGCGCCGGTATCACAGCGACGCAGCACCGGGATTTTCAGCGCGTAGCGCTCGACCCAGGTCTCTTGCTCGGCAATATCAACCAGCTCGACCAGCAGACCGTGCTCGACAAACGGCATCAACAACGCTTCAGCCACTTCACACAGATGACACCCCAGGGTGCCGAACAGTTGGCATTCAGGAGGCATTTACAATTACCGACAGGAGGACGAAAGGAAGATTATTCTAGGTCTGCCACCGGAGGCAGTCGAGTACACGTACTGGATATTCTGCGTCATCTCGGCTACTGATTCAGATCAGCACCCCGGCGACCGCTATCGCGCACAGTGCCTGGTTTTTCACCACTTTCCTACATGGAGTGTTTTGTGTTCGCCAACCTGCTGATCATCCTGGCCTCGTCGCTGGTCGTCATAGCCATTTTCCGGCGCCTGAAGCTGCCACCGGTACTGGGCTACCTTTGTGTCGGCCTGTTCGTCGGCCCGACAGCACTCAACTGGGTCAATGAAAGCGAAGACCTGCCCGACCTGGCCGAGATGGGCGTGGTGTTCCTGCTGTTCTCCCTGGGTCTTGAATTTTCGCTGTCGAAGATGCTTGCCTTGCGCAGCGTGGTATTCGGGCTGGGCAGCCTGCAAGTGATCTGTTCGGCAATACTGCTGGCCGGGCTGCTGGCGCTGCTGGGCATGCCCGCCAACGCGGCATTGCTGCTGGGCGCCGGCCTGGCCTTATCGTCTACCGCCATCGTCAGCAAAGAACTGACCAGCCTTGGCGAGATTTTCAGCAGCCATGGCCAAAACGCGATTGGCGTACTGCTATTCCAGGACGTAGTGGCGGTGTTGCTGCTGACCCTGGTGCCGGTGTTTGCCGGTGACGGCGGCCAGGCCTGGTACTGGGCATTGCCGCTGACGCTGGGTAAAACCGTGATCCTCTTCGTCGGCCTGCTACTGGCCAGTCGCTGGCTGCTGCCGCGCCTGTTCCACGAAGTGGCAAGTTCCCATTCCGCAGAGCTGTTCGTGTTGCTGGCGCTGGTGATTGTCCTGCTGACCGCCTGGCTGACCCACCTGCTCGGCCTGTCGCCAGCGCTGGGCGCGTTCCTGGCCGGCATGCTGCTGGGCGAGAGCAACTACCGGCATCAGATTGAAGCCGACATCCGCCCCTTCCGCGACATCCTCCTGGGACTGTTTTTCGTCAGTATCGGCATGCTGATCGACCTGCACCTGTTTGCCAGCCACGGGCTGGAAATTCTCGCCCTGACCCTCGGATTGCTGGTGATCAAAGGCTGTGTGGTCGCCGCACTGGTGCGCGTGCGTGGCAGTGACGCCGAGACGGCCTGGCGCAGTGGCCTGGCCCTGGCGCAGGGTGGCGAGTTCTGTTTCGCGCTGATGGCACAGATGCAACAAACCCACCTGTTGCCCGAAGCCATTGGCAATCTGTTGCTGGCGGCCACGTTCTGCTCGATGGTAGTCACCCCGCTGCTGCTGCGCGCCGCCCCGCGCATCGCCGCCCACTTGCACCGCAAACCCAACCAGGAAGTACAGCTGGAAGCCATCGAGGCACAAAGCGCCGCACTGAACAGCCACGTGCTGATCTGCGGCTATGGCCGGGTCGGTCAGTCGATCGGGCGTTTTCTGCGCCGTGAAAACATCCCGTTCATCGCCCTTGATGACGACCCTGTCCGGGTTCAGGAAGCTGCAGCCGGCGAAAATTGCGTGCACTACGGTGACTCGCGCCGCGGCGAACTGCTCAGCGCCATCGGCCTGGAGCGTGCACGCCTGCTGGTGATTGCCGTAGACCAGACCGACATCGCTACGAGCGTGCTCAAAGCGGCACGCGAACGTAATGCCCAGATACAGATCCTGGTGCGCACGCGCGATGACAGTCAGCGTGAAGCCCTGCTAGCCGCGGGCGCAACTGCCGTGGTACCGGAGTTGCTGGAATCGAGCCTGATGCTCGCGTCCCACGCACTGGTCATGCTTGGGCTGCCGATGGATCATGTCCAGGCCCGCGTCGACGAAGTGCGCCAGACGCGCTATCGCATGCTCCAGGCGTTCTACCACGGCGCCCAGACCAGCCCGATGGACAGCGAAGGCCAGCCCAAGGCAATGATGCATGCGGTCAACCTCAGCGCTGACGCCTATGCCTGCGGGCGACCGCTGAGCGAACTCGACCTGGAGCAGCTAGGCGTTGAGGTGCAAGCGGTGCAGCGCGAGGGTAAAGAGCTGAGCGTGAGCGCCGACACCTGCCTGCATGCCGGCGACGCTGTGCTATTCAGCGGCCCACTGTCAGCACTTTCAGCCTGTGAGGCACGCCTGGTTGGCGGGCGATAGTCAGTCCTGGCTGGTGGCGCCGATCTTGTGGATCGACAGGTCGGCGCCGTAATACTCCTGCTCTTGACTCAGCCGCAGACCGAGCAGCAGCTTGATCAGCCCATACACGGCAAAACCGCCCAGTAATGCAACCAACACCCCGGCCAGGCTGCCGATCAACTGGCTGATCAGACTGACCCCGCCCAAGCCGCCCAGCGCGGTCTGACCAAAAATCCCGCAGGCAATACCGCCCCATACACCGCACAGTCCGTGTAGCGGCCAGACGCCCAGGACATCATCGATTTTCCAGGTGTTCTGCGCAGCGGTGAAACAGGTCACAAACAAAGCACCGGCAATGCCCCCCGTGACCAGCGCACCCACCGGGTGCATCAGGTCCGAGCCTGCACACACTGCCACCAGCCCGGCCAGCGGGCCATTGTGCAGAAAGCCCGGGTCATTGCGACCGATCAACAACGCGGCCACCGTACCACCGACCATGGCCATCAACGAATTGATCGCGACCAGACCGCTGACCGCTTGCAGGGTTTGCGCACTCATGACGTTGAAGCCAAACCAGCCGACGATCAGAATCCACGAACCCAACGCCAGAAACGGGATGTTCGAGGGTGCAAATGCCACCAGCTTGCCGTCCCGGTAGCGACCGTTGCGCGGCCCCAGCAACAGTACCGCCGCCAGCGCCAGCCAGCCGCCCATGGCGTGCACCACAACGGAGCCGGCGAAATCGTGAAAGCTGGCGCCAAACTGGGTCTGCAGCCAGAGCTGGACACCAAAATTGCCATTCCAGACAACGCCTTCAAAAAACGGGTATACGAAGGCCACAATCAGCACCGTGGCGCACAGCTGCGGAGCAAATCGTGCCCGCTCGGCGATACCGCCGGAGATGATCGCAGGAATGGCCGCCGCAAAGGTCAGCAGGAAAAAGAACTTCACCAGGCTGTAACCGTGATCGCTGCTGAGCACCGCAGCAGGCTGCAGAAAACTCACGCCATAAGAAACCCAGTAACCCACAAAGAAGTACGCCAGTGTTGATACGGCGAAGTCACTGAGAATCTTCGACAGCGCATTGACCTGGTTCTTGTGGCGCACCGTACCCACCTCCAGGAAGGCGAATCCGGCGTGCATGGCCAAGACCATGACCGCGCCGAGCAGAATAAAAAGCGTGTTGGCGCCGTGGACCAGGTTGTCCACCGCACTTTGCAGGTTTTCCATATATCGGCAGGCCTTTAAAATAAGCACCAAGACAGCGCGCAGCCACTCCTTATTGCACCAGCCTGGATCGTTTGATCGCCACCTCCCTGGCCGATCCCGCTGATCGCTGGAGTTTTTCCTTGGGTTTGTCGTGGATTGGGTTAAGGTTTACAGGCCTGGCTGCACATGCACCAACAAAACCGGCGCCGGCACAGGACCTGGATGCATCCTGCTCCAGCAAAACCTGTACCAGCGCATTTTGTACTGAACCTTCGCCAGCGCCTGCGACTCGAATTAGCCATACACCATCAAGGAGAGCCCCATGCCCAGCAAATCAGCAAAGACTGCTCAAGACATACTGATGGCCGACTTCCAGGCCTTGGTGCGTGATACCGAAAAACTGCTGGAACATACCGCTACCCTGGCGGGCGATCAGGCCGACGAGTTACGCAGCGAGATACATGACAGCCTGATTCGGGCCCGGGAAACCTTGCAACAGACTCAGGATTCGTTGCGTGAACGTGGCCAGGAAGCCCTGAGCGCCACGGAAGACTATGTTCAAAGCAACCCCTGGCAATCGATCGGTATCGCTGCCGGCGTGGGCTTTTTGATCGGCCTGCTGGCCAGTCGTCGCTGAGGGTACCCATGGAAAGCGAATCGTCCGCTACCAGCTCGGCATCGAGCAAGCGCCTGGGCGCAGCCGTACTCGGCCTGCTGCATGGCCATGTAGAACTGTTTGGCATCGAGTTGCAGGAACAGAAAGCGCGCACCTTGCGCCTGTTGCTGTTTGCAGGCCTGGGCCTGGTGTTTGCGCTGCTGTTGCTGGTCGCCCTCTCGGCCCTGGTGCTGGTGCTGCTCTGGGACAGTTATCGCCTGGCCGGGGTGATCGGCCTGTGCGTGTTCTACGGTGTGGCGGCGCTGTATTGCAGCCTGCGTCTGAAAGCAGCGGTGTTCGATGAGTCATCGCCATTCAGCTCGACCCTTGAAGAACTTGCCAAAGACCGGGAGCGCCTGTTGCCATGAGCCTGCCTGAGCTACCCAACACCCGTAATCGACGCGAACTGCGCAAGGCGCTGGTACGCCTGCGCCTGGAGATGCACCGCCAGGAAATCCGTCATGAGTCCGCACAACTGCTCGCCCCCCTGTCCCGCCTGCGCGCCATGGGTGACAGTTTGCACGGCGGCCTGGGCATCAAGCATGCGCCGTTATGGGGCATCGGCGCCGTGGTGGTACTGGGTTTCTTGACCGGCAAAGGCACCAAAAACGGCAACCTGAGCAGAATGATCCGCCTGAGCAGCAGCCTGCTGCCCTTGCTCAAACTGGCCTTGCAGGGTGCGACCAACAAACGCTGAGTCACAGACCTGCGCGTCACTGCGCGCGGGCGCTCAACGTCAGGCTTGCAGCCATGGCGCCGACACGGGAAGCTACGCGTATGCCCCGTATAGGAGAACCGGCCTTGGATTGGCACACCCTGCTCACCCGCGAACGTCTTGGTAAAGTCCTGCATAGCCCCGAAGAATTGGGCCGCAGCCCGTTTCACAAGGACCATGACCGGATCATCTTCTCCGGCGCCTTCCGCCGCCTTGGCCGCAAGACCCAGGTACATCCCGTGTCCAGCAACGACCACATCCACACCCGCCTGACCCACTCGCTGGAGGTCAGCTGCGTGGGCCGTTCGCTGGGCATGCGCGTTGGTGAGATATTGCGTGACCAGCTGCCTCAATGGTGCGAGCCAAGCGATCTCGGGATGGTCGTGCAGTCGGCGTGCCTTGCCCACGACATCGGTAACCCACCCTTCGGCCATTCCGGCGAGGATGCCATCCGCCATTGGTTCCAGCAGGCTGCCGGACGCGGCTGGCTCGACGCCATGACCGATACCGAGCGGGCCGACTTTCTCAACTTCGAAGGCAATGCCCAGGGGTTCAGGGTACTGACCCAACTGGAGTATCACCAGTTCGACGGTGGCACGCGCCTGACCTACGCCACCCTGGGTACTTACCTGAAATACCCCTGGACGGCGCGTCATGCCGATGCACTGGGTTACAAGAAGCACAAGTTCGGCTGCTATCAGAGCGAACTCCCCCTGCTTGAACAGATCGCCCACAAACTGGGCTTGCCGCAGCTTGAAGAACAACGCTGGGCCCGTCATCCCCTGGTGTACCTGATGGAGGCTGCCGATGACATCTGCTACGCCTTGATCGATCTGGAAGACGGCCTGGAAATGGAATTGCTCGACTACCCTGAAGTGGAGTCGCTGCTGCTCAACCTGGTTGGCGACGACCTGCCGGAAACCTATCGCCAGCTGGGCCCTGATGACTCACGACGGCGCAAACTGGCCATCCTGCGTGGCAAAGCCATCGAGCACCTCACCAATGCCGCCGCCCGCGCCTTTGTCGAGCAGCACGACGCCTTGCTGGCAGGGCAGCTGCAGGGCGACCTGGTCGAACATATGCACGGCCCGGCCAAACGTTGCGTATTGCAGGCCAAAGACATGGCGCGCAAGAAGATCTTCCAGGACAAGCGCAAGACACTGCATGAAATCGGTGCCTACACCACCCTCGAAGTGCTGCTCAACTCCTTCTGCGGTGCAGCGCTTGAGCAACACGGTGGACGCGCGCCATCGTTCAAAAGCCGGCGCATCCTCGACCTGCTGGGCAACAACGCCCCTGCTCCCTCGGCGCCGTTGCACACGTCATTTATGCGCATGATCGATTTCATCGCCGGGATGACCGACAGTTATGCCAGCGAAATGGCGCGTGAAATGACCGGAAACACAAGCCCGGTGTAAAGCAGCCAACTGTCAGCCAGGCGTGCATGTCGTCGGCGCACCTGGCTGATTGCCCAGGTATCTTCCTGTGGGAACATACCTACGTACAATCAAAACAATTAAACAAATTCACCAAACAGAAACTAAAAGTTACTAACGACCGCATAAAAAGCAAGACTCACAAAAATCTCTTGTAGTCTTTCCCTGCACTTGTAGTGGGATATTTCCTATATGGCTATTACCTCCCATTAAGCGCGTGTGCGACCCGTTCCAACTAGGCTAAGGTGCCCGCTTAATCTCTGGCACCTTATCTGGAACGTTTACATGCACTCTGTATTCATCATCGACGATCACCCGGTCATCCGCCTGGCGGTACGCATGCTTCTTGAGAATGAAGGTTATTGTGTGGTCGGGGAAACAGACAACGGCGTGGACGCCATGCAAATGGTGCGCGAGTGCCTGCCCGACCTGATCATTCTCGACATCGCCATCCCCCGGCTGGACGGGCTGGAAGTCCTCTCGCGCTTCCACTCCATGGCCACGCCACTGAAAACCCTGGTGCTGACCGCGCAGTCGCCTGCGCTGTTTGCTGTTCGCTGCATGCATTCAGGTGCCGCTGGCTACGTCTGCAAACAGGAAGACCTTGGCGAGTTGCTTCGTGCAATCAAAGCGGTGTTATCGGGCTACAACTACTTCCCCAGCCAGGTCATAAACAATCAGCGCAACGCACAGAGTGAATCCGGCGAGCTGGAACTCTTCAAGAGTGTAAACGACCGCGAACTGATGGTACTGCAACTTTTTGCCCAGGTTAGAAGCAACAAGGAAATCGCCCAAGGCATGTTTCTCAGCAACAAAACAGTCAGTACCTACAAGAAGCGCCTGATGCAGAAGTTGAAAGCCCAATCTCTGGTCGAGCTCATTGAAATGGCCAAACGCAATGCACTGGTTTAAACCCGTTCATGCCTAGCCGCCCCTTGATTGCCTGCCTGTGCGGCATCCTGGCTGTCTTGGCCCTGGGGTCAACGGCGCGCGCCGAATCAATCCAGGCCAGGCACTACTCCCTGCTCAGTCGCTCGGAGCCAACGGACATCCAGCTATCGCTCAATACGGCGCAGCGACGCTGGGTCGAAGGTAAAAAAGAGTTGGTGCTGGGCACCTCGGCACCGGACTACCCGCCCTTCGACATCACTGCCAGCGGCCACGACTACGAAGGCGTGACCGCCGATGTCGCCGGCATACTCGGCAAGGTCCTTGATTTACCGGTACGGGTAGATCGCTTTGCCAGCCGCCAGGACGCTGTCAAGGCCCTGAGCCTGGGCCAGATCGACCTGCTGGGTAGTGCCAACGGGTTTGAAGCTGCTACGCCAGGGGTGGTGCTTTCCAGGCCTTACGCGGTTGACCAACCGGTACTGGTAACCCGCGAAAACGAAAGCCGCCCCCTCGACACCGGGCTTGATGGCCTACGCCTGAGCATGGTCTATCACTACCTGCCGCTTGCAGAAGTGAAGGCCAACTACCCCAACGCAACCATCAAGTCATACCCCTCCTACCAAAACGCCCTCAATGCGGTGGCATTCGATCAGGCCGACGTCTTTCTCGGCGACACCATTTCCACCCACTACCTGATCAACCAAGGTCATCTGCAGAACATCAAGATGGCCAACTTTGGCAAGCATGAGCCGGTCGGCTTCAGCTTCGCCGTACAGCAAAGCAACCGCACCTTGCTGCAACTGATCAACACCACCCTCGACAGCATTCCCAACAACACGCGAGAAGATATCTTCAAACGCTGGAGTGCAGGCAGCGATGTGTTGCTGACCGATCGCAAACTGCAACTTTCGCAACGCGAAGAACGCTGGTTGAGCCGGCACCCGGTGGTGCGCGTAGTGGTCAACGAAACCGCTGCGCCGCTGACATTCTTCGACAGCGCGGGAAATTTTCGCGGGATCGCCGCCGACCTGCTCGAGCTGATCCGACTACGCACTGGCCTGCGCTTTGAAGTGCAACGAGCCAATGGCATCAGCGAAATGATCGATCGCCTGAACCAGCGCCAGGCCGATGTGATTGCGGCCATTACCCCGAGCCAGCGCCGGGAAAGCACCCTGACGCTCAGCCGCCCTTACCTGGAGAATTCCTACGTACTGCTTACCCGAAACGGCGCGAACCAGCCCACCTCGCTGGAGCAGTTGCAGGGCCGGCGTGTAGCCGTCACCCGCGACAGCCCTTTGGCCGACAGCGTGCGTGAGCGCTTCCCCGCCATCCAGTTAGTAGAGACCGAAAGCACCTTTTACTCCACCTCAATGCTCATCAGTGGTCAGGTGGATGCCGTGATTACCACGTTGATCAATGCCAACTACAGCCTGCTGTCGCTACGCGGGCTGGCCATTCGAGGCTCGGTTGGCGTTGAATCCGCGAATTTTTCAATGGCGACCAGCAAAGGGGCTCAGGAGCTGGCATCGATTCTGGACAAAGCACTGCTGAGCATCGCCCCCGAAGAACTGGGCATCATCAACAGCCGCTGGCGAGGTTACAGCACCGAGTCCGACGCCTACTGGAGCAAGTACCACGGCCTGGTGCTGAAAATTGTCCTCGGCACCAGCCTGCTTCTGTTGTTGTCACTGGCCTGGAACGCCTGGATGCGTCGGCAGATCAAGCAACGCGAGGCGGCGGAAAAAGCCCTGGGCGACCAGCTCGAGTTCATGCGTACATTGCTCAACGGTACGCCTCATCCCATGTATGTGCGTGACCGCGAGGGGTTGCTGCAAAGTTGCAACGACAGCTACTTGCAGGCCGTGCAGCTGACCCTCGATGAAGTGCTGGGCCTGCGCATCCAGGAAGGCCCGCTGGGTGACAACTGTCATGCCAGCCAGATCCAGGCCGACTATCAGCAAGTGATGCGCGAGGGCGTACCGCTGATCGTCGATCGTCCGCTGCTGCTCAACAACAAACCCATGACCATCTATCACTGGATCCTGCCGTTTCGCGACTCGCTGGGTGAGGTGCAGGGCATTATTGGCGGCTGGATCGATATCAGTGAGCGCCGGCAACTGATCCAGGACCTGTACCAGGCCAAGCAGCAGGCTGATGACGCCAACCGGGCCAAGAGCACCTTCCTGGCCACCATCAGCCATGAAATCCGCACACCGATGAACGCCATTCTTGGCATGCTCGAGCTGGCGCTGGAAAAGGCCAACCAGGCGCAACTGGACCGACCGGCAATTGAGGTGGCCTACAACTCGGCCACAGACCTGCTCGCCCTGATCGGTGACATCCTGGACATTGCCCGGATTGAATCCGGGCACATGACGTTAGCGCCAGAACAGGTCAACCTGGCGGAGCTGGTGGAGTCTGTCGGTCGGGTTTTTGATGGCCTGGCACGCCAGAAAAACCTGAGCCTGATAATCCGCATCGCGCCGGCAGCCCATTGCGATGCCATGCTTGACCCGTTGCGCTTCAAACAGATCCTGTCGAACCTGGTCAGCAATGCCATCAAGTTCACTGAACACGGCCAGATCATCATCGACCTGCAACTGGAGTCAGGCTCCGAACCGGGCCTTGCCACACTCGCGTTGACCGTCAAGGACAGCGGAATCGGGATTCGTGAACAGGACCAGCAAAACCTGTTCCTGCCCTTCGCCCAAGCCAGCCCGGACGGCAAGCAGGCCCGCAGCAGCACCGGCCTGGGCCTGTCGATCAGCCGCGACCTGTGCCAGCTGATGGGCGGGCACCTGACGCTGGACAGCGTGTTTGGCCTGGGCACCAGCGTGCACATCAACATGCCTTTGACGGTTACGGCCAGCCAGGCCAGCACGCCTCTCCCCGGCCCACAGCCGTGTATCGCGGTTGCCGCGCTCAATGTACTGGTCGTCGATGACCATCCAGCCAATCTGTTACTGCTGGCCCAGCAACTGGACTACCTGGGCCTTCAGCACTGCAGCGCGAGCAACGGGGTCGAGGGCCTGGAGCAATGGCGCCAGCAGGCATTTGACGTACTGATCCTCGACTGCAACATGCCGGACATCAACGGCTACCAGCTTGCCCAGTGCGTGCGCGGCGAAGAAACCGCAAGGCAATGGCCACGCTGCACCATCCTCGGCTACACCGCCAATGCCCAGCCTGAAGTCCGCGCCCAGTGCAAACGCGCCGGGATGGATGACTGCCTGCTCAAACCGATCAGCCTCAAGGCGCTTGGGCAACGCCTGGGCGAGGTCCAACCGCTTCCCCTGCGGCAAGGTTTCGATCATTCACACCTGTTCGACCTGCAAGCGCTGGCGCCGGTGGTGGGCAACAACCCCGCTGACCTGCAGGCACTGCTAAAGCAACTCAAGCTCAGTTTTGGCCAGGACCGCCTGGCCCTGGAAAAACTGGATCCGGCGCGCCACACCGAAGCGCTGAAGGATGAGGCCCATCGCATTCTCGGCGCGGCGCGGATTATTCAGGCGAACACCCTGATCGATGCCTGTGAACAACTGGAGACTGGTTGTCAGGTCTGTGCGCCGACATCAACGCTTGCACATCGGCAGCAGCAGGTAACAGCGGCCATGGCCGCCGTAGAGCAAGCATTGGAACAACACCTGCAGAAGACTGGCTTACCCGGCGCGTCGGCGCAGGCGAGCTGAAAAAAAACGGCGGCCACTGGGGCCGCCGTTTCTTCAGGCATCAAGCAACCGGATTGATCGGTTTTTCCGGATACCAGGCGTCCAGCAATGGGCTGACTTCGATCTTGGTCAGCTCGTTGCGGCCTTTGAGCCAGCTTTCGACAGCAGCACGCTGCTCTTCGGTGACCGAGCCACGGTCTGCCTTGCAAACCAGACCGTAGTCGTCGCCGCCTACGTAGTCGAGACCGTTGGCATCCATCGCGTCGTCGAGGAATGCATCGAGGAAGGCATCAATGGCTTCGTCAGACAGGTCTTCTTTGAACTCCAGGTTCAGTTCAAAACCCAGCTCCTGGAATTCATCCACGCAGAGTTTTTTGCGCAGACGGCGGGAACGGTTAGTGGCCATGAAACAATCCTCTTGAGTAATAACGCGCGGCACTTTAACAGTTTCGCCACGAGGTTGCCGGAATAAAAGCCGATATGCCACCCTTTTGCACTGCCCCATCGTCCTGCGCCTTGGGGCATAATGCGCGCTATATTTTTCGCACCGGGGCCTTCACCTTTTCACGCCCCCTACTTTTCACCCCTCGCTCGCAGGGTTTTATTGCACATGATCAAATCTCTACGCCCTCTTTTACTTGCTGGCCTGCTTTTGCCTGTCGCGTTACCGTCCCAGGCCGAAGCAGTCAACACCACACTGCCCGCCAAGGTCCAGCAGGCGCTGAAAACCAATAAGCTGCAAGACTCGGCCCTGTCCCTGGTGATGCTGCCGCTCAACGGCCCAGGCACGCCTACCGTGTTCAATGCCGACGTCTCGGTCAACCCTGCCTCAACCATGAAGCTGGTGACCACCTACGCCGCCCTCGAGCTGCTCGGCCCCACCCACCAGTGGAAAACCGAATTCTACAGTGACGGCCCGCTGCGTAACGGCACCCTGCAAGGCAACCTCTACCTCAAGGGCGGCGGCGACCCCAAGCTGAACATGGAAAAACTCTGGCTGTTGATGCGTGACCTGCGCGCCAATGGCGTGCAAACCATCAGCGGCGACCTGGTGCTCGACCGCAGCCACTTCGTCCAGCCCTCGCTGCCGCAGTTCAACGATGATGGCGGTGACGAAAACAAACCCTTCCTGGTCAAGCCCGACTCGTTGCTGATCAACCTCAAGGCGTTGCGCTTTGTCGCACGCAACGATGGTGGCAAAGTGCTGATTTCGGTCGAGCCGCCAATCGCCAGCATCCGCATCGACAACCAGGTCAAGGCCGCCAACGGCAAGCAATGCACCGGAGACGTGCGCTACAACCCGGTGCCCCAGGCCGACGGCGTAACCGTCGTGGTCAGTGGCCAATTGGCCGAAGGCTGCAATTCCCAGACCTACCTCGCACTGCTTGACCATCCCACCTATGCCGCCGGCGCCGTACGGGCCATCTGGAACGAGCTGGGCGGCACCATCCAGGGCCGCGACCGGATCGACACAGTGCCGAAAAGCGCCCGCCTGCTGGCCCGCGCCTTCTCGCCAGATCTGGTCGAGATCATCCGCGACATCAACAAGTACAGTAACAACACCATGGCCCAGCAGCTGTTCCTGAGCCTGGGCGCACAGTTCCGCACCGACGCCGATGGTGACGACGCGCGGGCCGCGCAACGCGTGGTGCGCCAGTGGCTGGCGAAAAAAGGCATCACCGCACCGCATCTGATCATGGAGAACGGGTCCGGTCTGTCGCGTGCCGAGCGGGTCAGCACCCGGGAAATGGCCGCGCTGCTGCAGGCCGCCTGGAAAAGCCCGTATGCCGCCGAATTCATCAGTTCGATGCCACTGGTCGGGATGGACGGCACCATGCGCAAGCGCCTCAAACGCACCGCCATGACCGGGGAAGCGCACATCAAGACCGGCACCCTGAATACGGTCCGTGCCATCGCTGGCTACAGCCGCGACAGCAACGGCAATACCTGGGCAGTGGCGGCGATTCTCAACGACCCGAAGCCCTGGGGCGCCTCGGCGATTCTCGACCAGGTGCTGCTTGACCTGTACCGCCAGCCGAAGCTGGTCAACAGCACGGCCGCTGTTCAACCCTGAGGCCTCAGGGCAGCTCGGCTTCAACCCGATCGCGGCCAGCCTGCTTGGCCGCATAGACCCCAGCATCGGCACGCAGCAACAACGCGTCGGCGCCCTCCCCAGGGCGCCAACCGGCCACACCAAAGCTGGCAGTCACCTGCCCGACGCCATCAAGCGGCACACTACGCACCCCCTGCCACAGCTCCATGGCCAGCCTGAGCGCCTGCTCGGCGTTGCTGCCGGGGCAAAGCACCATGAATTCCTCGCCGCCGAGCCGACAAAACACATCGGTGCGCCGCAGGCGAGCATTGATGCGCTGGCACAGGCTACGCAGCACGTAGTCCCCTACCGCATGACCGAACTGATCGTTGATTCGCTTGAAATGGTCGATGTCCAGCATGATGACCGCCAGGTCCTGCTGGTCGCGCTGGGCACGCTCAAGCTCGGTTTTGAGCCGCTCCTGGAAATAGCGCCGGTTGTGGATGCCAGTCAACGCATCGGTCACCGACAGTGCGCGTAACTCTTCTTCTACCCGCTTGAGGTCGGAAATGTCTGTCAAATAGCCATGCCAGATGGTGCCCTCATTGTCCGCAGGCTCCGGCGTAGCTTCGCCTCGCACCCAACGTAACCCCGCAGTAGGCAGCACCACCCGATACTCTTCACGCCATGGCGTCAGTTGATCCGCCGAATGGCGAATCGAGGCGCGCACGCGCTCCAGATCATCCGGATGGATCCGCTCGAACACTGCAGTGGCGTCCTGGCGCAGCAGATTCGGGTCGATCTCGTAGACATCACGCAACCCCTCGCTGGCATAACTGAAACAGGAACTACCGTCCGCACGCAGGAGGAACTGGTAGATACCACCGGGCACCTCGGCGCTGAGCTTTTCCAGCAAGCGGTCCCGGGCAGCCAGCGCCTCATGTACACGCTTGCGTTCGGTGACGTCGATACAGATCGCCAGGTGACCAACCCACAGGCCATGCTCGTCAAGTACCGCCGTCACCAACATATTGGCCAGCAAGTGGCTGCCGTTCTTGCGCTGCAGCGTCCATTCCTGCGCTGCGCTGCCGTCCTCTTGCTGGGGTTGCGCGAAAATCGCCTGGGCGGTACTGACTTCCCGCCCATAACGCTGGCTCAAGGCGCTGGCCCGCTGGTGCAATTCCTGCGCAGAAACCAGGGCTTCAAGGGTGATACTGCCCACTGCCTCGGCACTGCTGTACCCCAGCATGCGTTCGGCACCGGCGTTGAAGGTGCTGATGACACCGCGCAAGTTAGTCGCAACGATTGCCACCTGGGTGGCGGCATCCAGCACGCTACGCAGCTGATTGTGGGTGGCGCGCAATGACTGCTCGCTGACAAGCAATTCGCCTGTGCGCTGCTCAACCAGCTTCAAGGCCCGTTGGCGCTGACTGAACAGGCTGAACAGCAAGGCACTGAGCAAGATGCTGAGCAAGCTGCCAAGGAAGACCACTGCCGTTACCGCCGACGACTGATTGGCCTGCATAAACGCCTGACTCGGGCGGATATCAAGCTGATAGTCATGGTCCGCCAGGTGCAACAGATGGCTGGCCACCAGCGGTGAGCGGGCGCTCTTGTTGTCCGACTGAAACAACACCTCGTGCTGAATATCTGGCCCGGTCAGGTCACGAATACGCACCACCAGATTGTCTTGGGCCGAGCTGGGCAGTCCATCGGCCATCAGCTGGCGCAAACTGATCACCGCCATGACATAGCCGCGCAACTCGGGGGCTGAACCCTCAGGTGCAAATACCGGGGCGACCATAATGACACCACGGGCATAGGCAGGCTCGACGTCCATCAGGTTCAACGGCGCCGACACCGCCATGCTGCCCGGTGTCGAGGCGCGCTGCAGGGTATCCTGGCGCAACACCTGTGAACGCATGTCCAACCCGAACGGCTGGCGTGTGGCGCTCTGCGCCTGACTGAACAGCACCGGAAAGTACACCGGTTGCTGCGCCGAGACGTGTAATTCACCCGTTTCCGTCAGTTGCTTTATCTCATAGGGACGCCCGTAGACCTGGCTGGCCTGGCGCTCAAATTCCCGGCGCGCACTGGCCACTACCCGTGGCGCCCACGAGTACGCCTGGGTACGGTGCAACAACGGCCGTGCATAGCCATCGAACTCTTCGAGGGTGATCTCGTTGGAAAAAACGAAAAACCGGCGCAGGCCATCCAGCCGCTGCACCTGATCCTGAAACCGCTCTTCGATACGGCTGTAACGCTCACCGGCCAGCAGATCGAATCGCTGGCGCAATTGCTGCTGATACAGCGCGTGGGCCGCCAGTGCCAGAAGCGCGGTCAATAGCCCTCCGACCAGCAGCGCGACAAAAGCCACTAGCCAGGCAGACGCCTCTTCGCTGACAAAGCCGAGCATTTTTGGACGAACGCCATGCGTCGACATAGAGTGCACTCACAACGCCGGCATGCATTAATTCCCGGGCCCTGCTTCAGTTATAGCCATTAGCCATCAACGAAGCAATGCCAGCCCGGGAACACACGCCACTTACCGCGCCTGGATACGCCAGGCCCGGTGGATTTTGCTGTTGCGGGCAAAGTCCGGATCCAGGGTCTGGGCGCTGATCTCCTCCACCGCATACCGTTCTGCCAGACTTTCGTCGAGCTGGAATTTGCGGAAGTTGTTGGAGAAGTACAGCACACCACCCGGCGCCAGGCGGGCGATCGCCAGGTCGAGCAACTCGACATGGTCACGCTGGACATCAAACACACCTTCCATACGCTTTGAGTTGGAGAAGGTCGGTGGGTCGATGAAGATCAGGTCGAACTCGTCGCGGCACGCTTGCAGCCAGGCCATGACATCACCTTGCTCCAGGCGGTTCTTGTCGGAAAAACCGTTGAGCGACAGGTTGCGCCGTGCCCAGTCCAGGTAGGTGCGCGACAGGTCAACGCTGGTAGTGCTGCGTGCGCCGCCCTTGGCCGCATGCACACTGGCGGTGGCGGTGTAGCAGAACAGGTTGAGGAAACGCTTGCCGGCAGCCTCACGCTGGATGCGCATGCGCATCGGCCGATGGTCAAGGAACAGGCCGGTGTCGAGGTAATCGGTCAGGTTGACCAGCAACTTGACGCCGCCTTCGCTGACTTCCAGGAACTGCCCCTGCGTGCTCTGGCGCTCATACTGGCGAGTGCCGCTTTGGCGCTCACGGCGCTTGACCACCACACGGCTCTGGTCGATACCCAAGGCTTGCGGAATGGCCGCCAGAGCATCGAACAGACGCGCCTGCGCCTTCTCCGGGTCGATCGAACGCGGCGCAGCATATTCCTGCACGTGCACCCAGTCCTGATACAGGTCGATGGCCAGCGCGTATTCCGGCATGTCGGCGTCATACAGACGGTAGCAACTGATCTGTTCGCGCTTGGCCCACTTGCCCAGCTGCTTGAGGTTTTTCTGCAGGCGGTTGGCAAACATCTGCCCGCCTTCACTCAGGCGCGCCGGTTCGCTCGCGACTGCTGCGGGCGAGCGCTGGTCTTCGCCGCCATTGTTCTCGCGCTCAGGCTGACGACGCTCGCCGGTGACGAACTGGTCAGGCTGAACCTTGATCAGCAGCAGTTTGCACGGCAGCGCGCCGTTCCAGAACGCGTATTGCTTGTGACTGCGGATACCCATGCGCTTGCCCAGGTCCGGGGCACCGGTAAACACCGCCGCCTCCCAATTCAGGCATGCCTGGCGCAGGCGCTCGCCAAGGTTCTGGTAGAGGTACAGCAGGCTGGCCTCATCACCCAGGCGCTCGCCATACGGCGGGTTACAGATCACCAGGCCTTTCTGGTTCTGGTCCGGACGCGGCTCGAAGGTGCCGACTTCGCCCTGGTAGATTTTTACCCAGTCGCTCAGGCCGGCACGCTCGACGTTATTACGCCCTGGCTGAATCAAGCGTGGATCAGCCTCGTAACCGCGTATCCACAAAGGTGGCTTGGCAAGACCGGCCTGGGCCCGGGCCAGGGCCTCGTCATGCAGTTTGCGCCACAGCGCCGGCACGTGACCCAGCCAGGCACTGAAGCCCCAACGCTCACGCTTGAGGTTCGGCGCGATATCGGCGGCGATCATCGCTGCTTCCACCAGGAAGGTACCGACACCGCACATCGGGTCGGCCAGGGCCCCGCCTTCAGCGGCAATGCGCGGCCATCCGGCACGGATCAGCACGGCAGCGGCGAGGTTTTCCTTGAGTGGTGCCGCGCCCTGCTGCAGGCGGTAGCCACGCTGGTGCAAGCTGTGGCCGGACAGGTCCAGCGACAGGATTGCCTCGCCACGCTCCAGGCGCAGGTGCACGCGCAGGTCCGGATTGAGTTTGTCCACCGACGGGCGTTCGCCATCGCGGGTCCGCAATTTGTCGACGATGGCATCCTTGACCTTCAGGGCACCGAAGTGGGTGTTGTCGATACCCGAACCGTGGCCACTGAATTCCACCGCCAGCGAGCCACTGGGCTCCAGGTGATCCTGCCACTCGACCTCGTGCACGCCGTCGTACAGGTCATCGGCGTTCTTCATGTTGAAGCGCTTCAGTACCAGCAGCACGCGGTTGCCCAGGCGTGACCACAGGCACAGACGGTAGGCGGTTACCATGTCGGCCGAGCCGCGAATCGCCGAGGTGTGTTCACGCACCTCTTCAAGGCCAAGGCCTCGGGCTTCTTCGGCAAGCAGGCCTTCAAGGCCTTTGGGGCAGGTTAGGTAGAGTTCGAAACGGTCCGACATGAGGTATCCAGTGCTCTGAGCAATAAGTGGAAAGGCAAGCGCATTGCCCTTCCGATGTTTAATCGAACGCCTTTCCAGCGAGCGTTCGAATGGCACTGCGTTGAGTGCCGGGCCACCCGGGCAACCCGCGCTTTCGCCAGGGGCAGAAAGCACTTTGATCGCCGGGCAGAATGAAAATTTCACGACTGGCGCAGGGAAAACTAACCCTTCGTCGTATTGACAGCCTTGTTACAAAATATCACCAAGCAATGGCCAAGTGATTTCAACTCTAGTCAAACCCTGATCATAGCGGGCTTTGCATCGGATCCAGGCCAGACGCATTTGTTTACTTATCCTGTGACCCTCAGAAAGGTTACGCCCTTATGACAAAACGATCATTCACACTGTGTCGTGCATTGGTTAGAAATCATCTCAGGTTGTCACCGCAACGGGACAACACTTTTGCTCGCCACGCCGGCAGCGAGCGCACACCGGCAGAACGATTCTGCCCGGCCTCAGACGAGGCCGACGGGACATTACAGTCAACAAGTGAGGGCAACACCCTATGAGAAGACTTAAGCGTGATCCGTTGGAAAAAGCATTTACACGAGGCTACCACTATGGGGTTGCCGGCAAATCCCGCGAGCTTTGCCCTTTTACTCTACCGTCGGTACGCCAAGCCTGGATTAACGGCTGGCGCGAAGGACGTGGCGACAACTGGGACGGTATGACCGGCACTGCGGGCATTCATAGACTCAACGAACTTCACGCCGTTGGCTGAGCGAGGAACTGAATTCATTCACCATGCGCGCCCCATCCGGGCGGCGGGCTAAGGCCCAGGGGCCCCTTCAAGGGGCCCTTTTTTATGCCCGTTTCAAACGCGGCAGGGCCGCAATGGCATCCACTGCCTCGCGGATCAACGCGGGCCCCTTGTAGATGAACCCCGAATAAATCTGTACCAGGCTGGCACCCGCAGCGATTTTCTGCGCGGCGTGCTTGCCTTCGGTGATGCCGCCCGCAGCAATGATCGGCAACTTGCCGCCCAGCTCGGCGGCGAGCACCTTGACGATATGCGTGCTTTTTTCCAGCACCGGCGCACCGGACAGACCACCGGCTTCGTCGCCAAACGGCAGGCCTTCAACGCCCTCACGACCCAGCGTGGTGTTGGTCGCGATCACCGCATCCATCCCCGACTCGATCAGTGCCGCCGCCACCAGGGCGGTTTCTTCGTCGCTCATGTCCGGGGCGATCTTGATCGCCAGCGGTACATGCTTGCCATACTGGGCAGCCAGTTGGCCACGGCGCTCAGCCAGGGCGTCGAGCAACTGCTTGAGCGAGTCACCAAACTGCAGGCTGCGCAAGCCCGGGGTGTTGGGCGAACTGACGTTGACGGTGATGTAGCTGGCCTGGTCATAGACCTTGTCGAGGCAGATCAGGTAGTCATCCACTGCACGCTCGACGGGGGTGTCGAAGTTCTTGCCGATGTTGATACCCAGGATGCCGCGGTACTTTGCCGCCCGCACCCGGTTCAGCAGGTTGTCGACGCCCAGGTTGTTGAAGCCCATGCGGTTGATGATCGCCTCGGCTTCCGGCAGACGGAACAGGCGCGGCTTGGGGTTACCCGGCTGCGGGCGCGGGGTGACCGTGCCGATCTCGACAAAACCGAAGCCCAGCTGGGCGAAACCGTCGATGGCCGCACCGTTTTTATCCAGGCCTGCCGCCAACCCTACCGGGTTGGCAAACTCCAGGCCCATCACCGTGACCGGCAACGCGGCTGGCGCCTTGGTCAGCAGCCCGTTCAGGCCCAGGCGGCCACCGGCACCGATCAGGTCCAGGGACAGGTCATGGGAGGTCTCCGGGGAGAGCTTGAACAGCAGCTGGCGGGCCAGGGTATACATGGGCGGCATGAACTCGGGTGGCGGCGATGGGGCGGCGATTATAGCTAAACAACCACCACTTCGGCGAGTTGGTTGGGTGTAGTAGATGCAGTAGTTGCAGTGGGTGCAACTGATTGCAGGGCATGGCTTTGATAGAACGGGGTCAGAATATACGTCGCCATCAATGCTCCCACCCCGTTGGCCAGCCAGTATTGGTTGCTGTCACTCAGCCCCGTCATCGAGCCAATGGTGGTGGCGGTAGCCACGCCAGCGGAAAGCATCGAGAACGCCGTCATGCGTGGAATGCCGGTGTTCTCCAATCTTTCAACCAGACGCTGCCAACCCGGTAGCGAAACATTGAACCCCAGACGAAACGCCTGATCGTCATCCGGTTGCTGCTGGGCTTCAGGGCGTTCAGACATCCATTGGGAGAACGCTTCGTTCAGGGCCGGCTCCACCGTTTCGATCACTGCATTGAGTGCGGAACTGACGACCATGCTGGCCAGTCCTGCCTCCATCCCCACCACCGCCGCCCCGGCAGAAAACTGCATGGCTCCGTAACTCAGTGCGTCAATCAGGTTGGCTGGAAGACTGAGCGCCGTATCACTGCCCAGCCCATGAAATGATGCATACACGTCACGGGAAAGGCAGTACAACGCGACTGCTGGCGCAGCCCCGGAGAGCCCGCCGAAGATCGCAACAGGATCGCTCAGCATGGCCGCTGTGAGAATCGCCCCCGACCCCGCCAGAAATGCCAGCTGTGATGCCCGATAAGCGGGTGTCGCGCTAGCGTTGTATTCATGGTGGACGACTGCGGCTGCCGTGAGGATCAAAGGCAACGCGGTGACGGCTGCCCCCAGCGCTACCGCTGCAGTGCCGGAGACGCTTGCAGAGAGGGCACTGGCGAGAAATCCACGGGCTAAGGTCAGGGCGAAAACCGATGGCATGTTGATGAGTGCGGATGTGCGCAGGTTACTCAGAAAATCCGTATTCCAAACATCCCTGAAAAAATCCACCACGACCTGAACGCGGTCTTCGACCGTCTGGGTTGAACGACCAGCGCTGTAACTTTCCAGCGCTGTGCCGAAATCACTGGCACATTCTACGCGTCTATCACTGAGGAAATTTCGCAAGCCGTCTACATCGATGCGCACATGATCAGGCAAATCAGTACGCACCTCTTGCCATATGCCTTCAACGTCTGCGTCTATCCCAATCACGATATCGGCAGGAAGCGCCGCTATGCTGGCAGCGTCTGCCAGGAGCCCCTCTGGCATCTCGATGACTACATGGCCGGGTACATTCGAGGCTTTGGATGTAACGCCAGCTGGTGTCAAGGCAGCAACATTGAGGACCGAGTTACCGGTGATTGTATTTAACATCTGACTACTTCCTCTAAAAGTCAAAAACCAACTACCACTCAACCGCTTCGCGACTGTCCTCATCCCACTGTGGATTCATTGCCTGTTGCAAAAACGCCTTCATCTGCAACTCGAGCCCGAACACCCGACTATTCACACCGAGCATCTTCTGGTAGAGCGGATCATCTTCAAGGCCGTCAGCCTTGAGTTGTTGCAAGACCTGCAAAACCACCGCCATCTGCGCGGCCACGGTACGGTAGGCAGACCCGCCGCCCTGCCCGTCTGGCCACTCGCGGATGCACTGGTACAACGCCGCTGCGCCCTGCCCGTCCATGCTGCGCAACTGCCTATACAAGTCGTCAAACGCCTCGGACGCCGGCCCCATTCGGGACGCCAGAGGCTGCACCACCTCCGCAGCTTGCAGTACCCCCTGCACAACACCTTCAATCCGCATCTTTGCCTGCCTCTTCACTTGGCTCGGGGGTTGCCAGCCAGCGATCGAGGCAATCTGTCAGGGTCGCCCGTGCGCCTTGATCCAGTTGTGCGTCGACCCGTTCCAGGCCGTCACACCCCGTCAATACCTGTTCCGCCAACTGTGCCTGGACCACCGCTGGATGAAACTCCAGGGCCAGTTCGCCCAGGTGCAAGCGGTAGTGGCTCTGAGCCTGGTACTGGACCTCGATCTGGCCCGCCCATTGACGGCGCAGCGCAGCCACCAGGCGCGTGTGGTCGCGTTTATGTCGTAGAGGCGCGATCAACTGCAGCGGTTCGCAAGCTTCGTTGCTGGCTGCCGGCCACTGATCGACAAGCGCCTCGGTCCACTGCACCTCACCGAGGACCTCGTCGAGGACGCCACGTACCGTCTCCATCAGTTCCCGACGCACTTGCCCTGCCAGACGCTGGCTGTGAAGCAAGGCTTCGGCCAGGTCCTGCGCAGCGTGCAATACACCCTCGCCATAGCCCTGTTGCCTGGCCAGCTCATGCATCGCCTGCACCTGCCGCTGTGCCTCGGCGATATGTTGTTGCGCCACCTGCCTGGCGTGTCGTTCAAGGGCCTGGCAACGTCGCGCAACGCTGCGCTCGGCAGCGCAGACATGCACCGGATCCAGGCCCGGCAGTTCGGCTTCACGCCGCAATGAATCGAGCATGTTGCACGGCCATCAGCAAAAGTCCCTTGTCCGGTTGCACTGCCGGCAATTGCGCCTGGCAGGCGACCACTTCGGTGGAAAACTGCAGTTCCAGACGCGCCAGCAAGGCCGCTGGCACGTGCGCCTGCCAGGCCAGCAGGGCGTTGAGACCGACGGCTTCGATGCGCGGTTTGAGCGCCAGGGTCGGCAGCGCGTCGAACCCACTCCGCGGCCCCAATGCACAACAGGCAAAGGCACGCTGTGCCGGTGTCAGCTCACGGGTTGCAACGTCCCGAACCAATGCCGGCCATAGCTGATAAGCACCGAGCAAGCGCGCAACCTCAGGCAACAACATCCAGTGCTGGAGCCACAGCAAGGTCATCTCGTCGTCCGGCCAGCACTGCGGCAAGGGGGGTAATTCAAGCCCCTGGCACAGGATTTCATCCAGCACCCGCAACACCGCAGGGTTGCGACAGTCGCCCGGTATGTCGAGACGCTCGGCATTGAGGTAGCACGATGGGTAGCGGGTAATGCGCTCTATCCACTCAACTGGCGACGACATCGCGCGCCCCCCGTCGCTGGTACCCCAACCACCCTGCGCCCGCGGCAAGGCCGGTTACGAGCAACAGCACCATCCACGGCAAAAGCCCTCGGGCAACACTGACTTGCATTTCCTGGGGTGCACGGTGCTGGATGGCTGCACGCGGGGTCAGGACGACTGAGATGTGCTCATAGTCAACATCACTGAAACTGTTCCTGAGAAAGCGCTTGAGGTCGTCGATCATGATGTCAGTTTCACTGTCAGGCTCATGCACCACCAGTGCCGACAGGTGCACCGGCGCGCTGCTGCGTCTACCCTCACCGGCGGCCAGGTCGTAGCTGACATGTACCCGTGCCGAGACCACCCCGGTCATGGCCGTTACCGATTGCTCCAGGCGTTGTTCGATGGCCGAGTACAACCGTGCCTTCTCCGCACGGGGCGAGGCGACCAGGGCATCGGCGGGAAACATTTCGGCCACCTGCATTCTTGCTCTTGAAGGCAGGCCGTACTGGGTCAGCAGATCCACGGCAGCCGGGAAATCCATTTGTGCCACCAGAACGTTGTACCCGCTCTTGCCGGTGTCGACTTTTTGCACAGCAATGTTGTTGCGTTGCAGCAAGGCCAGCACCTCATTGGCCTGTTGCTGATCCAGTCCCTGTAACAGCAAGGGCTGGCGACAACCGAGCAGGCACAGGCACAGCAATAGCCCGATCCACCCTTTCATGACTGACGCAACAAGGTTTCGGCGGTGCCGACAACCTTGCGTACCAACGTGTTGAACAGGTTGATATCGACGTTGTACTGCCCGATCTGCTCCTGCAACTGCGCCAGCCCCTGCGGGCTGGTGATGTCCGCACGTTGCAGCAGCTGCTCGATGCCGGTGACGCGCTGATCGCTGGACTGGGCCGCTTCGGCGAAGGTTTGCAACAGCCGGTCCTGCAAGGACACCGGTGCGCTGGGAATACCTTCGTGAAGCACCTGGACCGGGCCCTGCGTGGCTAAACCGGCAATGGAATCGATAGCCATTGATGTCATTCTCCTGTGCAAGGGACAACCCCTTGGGGCAATCAACGAGCCGCCTGGATGATTGCCATGTCGATATCCTTGAAACCCTTGACGGTGTTGGTCTGAGCATTGCGGAACACGGTGTAGGACGAGAACGCCGCCTGATACGCCGCCAGCAGCGCCGGGTCCGAGGCATCGCCCTGCAGGTCTTCCAGGGCCGTGTCCAGGGCCTCCTTCAAACCTTTCGCCCCCTTTTCGAAGGCAGCCGCCTGGCGTCCGAGAAAATCATCATGAAACTGCAATGGATCTACGAGGCCGCTCATGGCTCAAGTACCTGTATGGGTGGATTGAAATTGCCAGGAGGTCGACGAAGGCTTGCTATAGCCCTGCTCACCAACCTGATACGAAAGGCCCTTGAGCCGGTCGTCCTGAAGTACGATGGAAAAGTGCACGAAACGCGTGCCCCACTGCTGTTCGAAGCCGCGGATGAAGCGCCGTACGGCCTCCAACTGGCTGTCCTGCAGGTTGCCTTCGATGCGCAGGGCAACACTGCCTGGCGGGTCTTCGCGCCGGAACGGCACACCCATCTGACGCAGGCCGGCAACGGCCTGCTCGACACTGACTTGGTCGTCCTGCAGGCGAAACTCCAGGTGTTTGGCGTAAGGCGCAATCAGCAGAAAATGTTGCTCGAGACGCTCCTTGAGCCCTTGCTCCGGCGGCTCGCCGGCAAGTACCAGCACGGGATGTTGCGGCACGCTCAGGTCAAGCAGCCGAATTGCCAACCCGGGCTCGAGCGCCAGGAGCTTGCGCTCCAGCCGTTGTTGCTCCTGGGCCGTGACAATCAGCGCAACCCCTTCCAGTTGATGACGCATCAGCACCTGGCGAGTCCAGGTTGCCTCACGCTGCGAGTTGACCAGCACATAGATCAACTGATCACGCCCTTGCAGCACAGGCGCATGAGCATCGACCAATGCCGAAACGCTGCGCTGCTGTACAGAGCTCGTGCGATCGGGCACCGACCAGACAGCGACCGACGTCAACAAGACGCACAGCGCAAACACGCCAGCGACCCAGTGCAACGAGCCGTACCCGTTGTTCCTGCGAAGGGAAGTTGCTGGCGCCTGCTGCAGGCACCAGGTTTGTGAGTTCAAGCGAAAGGCAATCTGCAATCCACCGACCTGCTGCTGTTGCTGCATCGGCCACTGCTGCCATGACGCAGGCGAGGTTTGCAACAACCGGCCCCTTATCACGCCCGGTGCCTCAACCAAGACCTCGAAACTGCACGCCTGCTGGTCCAGCGCAATGAACAACACTTGCGACGATTCCACACCCTGCCCGGTGACCGATGCCACTTCGGCAGCCGGCCCGACCATGACCTGGGTCGAGCCTGCCGCCAGGACAAACTCGCACCCTGCCATCGGGCCATTGAACACGCGCATGACGCAGGAATCTGTCGAGGCTTCTTGCATACCGGCACCCTTGAAAGACGTGAACGAGCACGAACAATGCAAAGTCTGCGGTAGCCAGCGTCAGCGATCCTGATGAGATTCTGATGGCTCCCTGATAGCCACTGGTAACGAGGGGAAGCAGGCGTCGAGAAAGCGGAGCAACTGATCCAGCACCTGTTGCTGGCAACCCGCGAACAGACGGCAATCCACTATTAGATGGTCGTGTCCGCTGACCAGCTCGACCGCCAATTGATAACGCCCCGCGGATTCGATGCAATAGCCATACAAGTATTGACCGGGCGCCAGGCATTCGATCAGATCGATGGCTTCCAGCGGTGTTGCACACAAGCTGGCCACCGAAAAGGACAACAATTCGACTCGTTGACTCAAGGTCTTGCGCACCAGGCACTTGAGGGTTTCGTTGAACATCAACATCTCGCGCGGCAACTGCCCGCGAAACGGCAAGATGGCCAAGGTAGGCAACCTCGGGGGACTGTCGGGCAAGTCTGCCAGGCGCTGCACCTGGCCATTGAACCGGTACCCCCGGCCGTAGACCGTGACGATCAGGTGTCGATGGTCCTTGAACAGCTTGCGCAGCACGCAGATGCAGCGGGTCAGTGATTCTTCGGCGGTGTCCATCCCAGGCCAGACAGCATCCAGCAAACGGTCCTTGGACACCAGCCGACCGGCATTGGCCAGCAGCAAGCGCAGCACCTGCCGCTCCTTGGGCGGCAGGTGCTGGCCGCGGCCAGCTTGCCATAACATACCGTCAGGGCACAGACGCCAACCCTCGAAGGTATAGGCGACTGTATCGGGGGGACCATACAAGGCTGTCATTGGGCTAGTGCCTGCCATCGCTCATCACATTCAGTGCAAGCGCACCTGGGACGGCTTGCAGGCAGACAACTATAGGAACTTGTTCCCTGTAAAAATGTAGGTTTCAGCCTACGGACGCACCACAGCAAATCCACAGGAGCGCGTAGGACTATTCGACCAAGCAGCGCCCCAGTGCCTGCTCAACGGTTCGCACCACATCACTGACAAGCCGCCAGTGCCTGATAGCCCCCGGGTCCAGCTGCTGGTCGAAGCGCTCATTGAGCGCCTCGACCATCTCGACGATGTTCAGCGAATCACAGCCCAGGTCATGCACCAGGTCGGCGCCAGGCGCGATGTGCTGACCAGCGCTGCCCAGGCAGGCAGCCAGCACGTCAATCACCTGTTGTTCAAGATTGCTACTCATAACGTGGTCATGTGCTTGAGCAAATCGGCGAACTCCTTCATGTGTGCCGACAGGGTCCTGTTGAAGTTGTCGTGGTAGCTGTTGGCGTTGGAGAACTTCTGGGTGAAGGCCTGCAGTTGATTCTTCATGGCCTCTTCCTGAGCGTTGAAGCCGTGCTGCCAGGCCTGGAACTTGGCAGTGTCCCAGACCTGATAGTTGCTCGGGGTGCCCGCCTTCATTGACCTGATCGGAGCCAGGTCAATGACCACCCCATAGCCGCCCGTTGGCAGCTGCTTTACCGAGCTGGCCGGTAGCCCCAGAGCAGCCTGCCACTTCTGCGCGTCCTCCAGGGTCGCTTCAGGATGGCCCGGTTCAGGAAACAGCACGGCAGCAGCATTAGGCAAGGAAAAATCGCGTATCAACTTATCGAATTCTCGATGAAATGTATCGCCTCTGATCGTGACTTTTTTGCCCTCATCGGCACTGCCGATCCACCACTGCATATCGGCGGTGATCCTGCTGGTGAAGGCCGCGAAGAACTTCTGATAGCTTTCGAGGATATGGGTGTATTGGCTCAGGTACTTTTCCTTGATCAAGCCGATCAGCTCGGTCAATTTTTCAAAGAACCCGTCGACCGACTGCACGACCGGCGGCAAGCCCGACAGGCTGTGCTCAGGGCGGGGTTGGCTGGTGAGTTCAAATTGCTCCTGAGCCAGTGCCGCCAGTGTGGCCATGGCCGTGGCCTTCGCCGCTGCGTTTGGCAGCCATGTATCGTTCACTCTCACCGACGGCAACAGCATCGTTGGGGGTGATACCGTTGCATCCAAATAGCCCATAAAACCTCCCAATCAACGAATAGCTGATGCCGCAGCACGCGACTGCATTATCTGCAAGACCATCTCCATCAACTTGTTCAACAGGTTGCTATCAGCGGCGTCTTTCTGCCCCACCTCATCGGCCAGCCCCTTTGTTATCGTATGCGCACTCTGCTGCTGCAGTTCGCGCTCACGGGCAGCGTATTCATCGAGGCGTACCATGCTCGATACGGCATTGCTGCCGGTCGTCGCCAACGAGCTGAGCAACTGTCCATAGAGCTGTGGCTTCATATAGCCCTTCTCGTTCATCAGGCTCTGCCATTCCGATTGCCGGGCCTGCTTCTGCGCCTTGAGGATTTCGCTGTCAAACCAGGCCTGCTCCTCCGGGCTGGCAGTACGCCCCTTGGGGGTGAAGTCGGTAGTACCCGGCTTGCCGGCATCATCCAGGGTCCGCACCCGGGTCGGCACACCTGGCTCGAAATCACTGCGCGCACGCTGAACCTGCAGATCGCCGGCAATATTGCCGGCCTCCATGGCATTGCGCTTGTGCAGGCCGATATCCGCATGCTTGCCTGCCAGCCCCTTGAGGTTGAGGGCGGCGCCACCACCCGCCATTACCCCGGTCAGCACCGCACCGCTGATGGCACTGTTCAGTTGCGCGGTACCCGCCTCGCGTATGGCTTCGCCCTGAGCCTTGGCCGCTTCGGCACTGACAAGGGTGTAGTGACCACGTAGCTGGGCGTTGGCCAGGCGCGCAATGTTCACTGCAATGACCGCTGCGAGCAGAACGTCCACATGGCTTTCCCAGGCGCCCGGATCAAAGCCCGGACTGTCGCGCTCAAGCCTTTCCAGGGTGCGTTTGTACAACTCGAGGGCCAGTTCCTTCTCACGCAAGGTCCAGTCCTCGGTACTCATCAATTGCTGCATGTGAGGGAGGGCCCAGGGCAAGGCTGACGCGCTCAGAACCTGGTCTTCTCCCACTTGTACCGGATCCGGCGCTTTCATGATGCCGCGTGAATCAGTGACAGGCCTGATGAAGTCGGTCAGCAGCCTGGTTGAAGGTGAAATTCCGTTGAGTGTGCTCATGAGTGCTCCTTCAATTATTCCTGGCCATTTGCTGCTTGATCGACGAGCTAAGCTGCAAGTCCTGCAGCAACTTCTCCACCTCCTGCAGAAGCACCTGCATGGCCTTCCCGTAGCGCTCGAGGATCTCGCTCATGTACTGAATCATCGCCTCGCTGAAGATGCGGGACACCTCCGTTTCGGCCAGGCTGTCGGCGGCCTTTTCCTGATGCGCCGCCCCCTTTACCTGATAGGCCGACTGCGCAGCCACACTGCCGAATTCGGCAACGCCGAGCAGCATTTCGGCGCGCGTGGCGTAGAGCGAAACCGTGGTTTTGTTCAGACTCAGGCCCAGCGCATTGCTCAGCTTGGCCATGGCCTGGGTCAGGCTGCGGCCTGCGGTGCTGGCCGCCTGTTGCAGGGCCTGCACCAGGGTTGGCAGCATCTTGCTGATGATCTCGCCGATCTTCGCCGCGACCTTGGCAATGACCGGCCCCAACACCGCGCCGGCGCCCACCACTGCCAGTGCCACGGCAGCAATGGTGGCGACGATGCCGGCAATCATCCCGCCGATCTGGGCAATCTGTTGCGCCGTCTTCTCGCTAAAGACCCCCAGTTCTTTGAGCACCTCGGCGTAGATCTGGGTGAACAGCTTGATCGCCTCTTGCACGACCTTCATCAGCGGTTTGCTCACCTCGCCCATGAACGATACCCCCGAGGTATGCTCGACCAGCTTGTCGGTGGCCATCAGGGCCACGCCTACCAGCGCGACGGCGAGACCGGTCAGGACACCGGCCGAAGCCGCGGTCACCACCGCACCCACCACGGTTGCCACAACGGCGATCAGCGGACCAAGGATTTTGCTCAAGCAATTGCCGGTTTTTTGCGCGGCTTCTGCCTTGCGCAACTCCTCGAGGTATTTTTCAGATTCCAGCTTCATGTGCTCCTGGATCTGCTTCTGCAACTGCTGGAACAGCTCTTGGCTGAACCGCTCCATTTCCTCGGCGGACTCACCCAGCAACTCAATGATCTGCAAGCGCATGAGCAGCGCCTGGCCAGACGTATTGAGCAGGCGCTGGGCATCGGCTTTGACGGTTTCTCCGGAGATCCCGGCCTGCTGCACCTGAACGATTTTCTCCTGAGCTTTGATGGCAGCCTGGTCAGCGACCGCCACCTGTTGGCGATGCTGCGCGAGCGTGCTCTGCAAGTGTCCCTCACCCTCTTGGAGCTGGCCCTGCAGCGACTGCATCAGTGCCCGCTCGGCCTCATGCTCAGGTGTTCCCGGCTGCAGGCTGGCCAGCCGTTCTTCACTGGCCTGCACCTGCTGTCGCAGGTGGTCAACGCGCTCATGCGCCTGGGTCAACTGGTGCTGGCTGACCTGGACATCAGCTTCAGCCGCTACCAGTGCTTCAACCGCTGCCGCAAAGTCGGCGGAAAGTTGCGCATGCCCTTGCGCTGCGGCGCTGTACTTGCTCATTTGCAACTCCAGCCGCTGTTTGAGCTTGTAATTCTCGACATCGCCCAGTAACTCGCTGATCGCCGCCAGCAGTTCGATGTAGCTTGCCTGGCTACCGGTCTGCTGGACTGTAGGCGGCGTCAACGGCGGGCGACCAGCGATCGACCGGCCGCTACCGGCATAACTGACCGAAGCCAAGGCCTGTGCTGCGATATGCGCAAATTCAAGCGTACGCGCTGCCGCGCTGGCAGCGCTGGCATAGGCGGATGAGGTATCGGCGGCTGGCTGCGCTGCGGCGCGGCCCAGGGAATCTATGCTCACCTGTTCTTACTCCTTTTCATTGGCACGCAGGGCATCCAGCGCTTCGAGCCCGGCTTGCGCCTGTGTCTTCAACTGAGGGTCGCCGCTGTCCTTGAGCACATACTCGAAGCACAACCGGGCTTTGCCCGGCTTGCCCAGCGCCAGCTGGCACTGGCCACTGTGAAACAAAGGGCGGTAGTCCTTGCGACCCTGAGCAAAGGCAACGGCATACAGATCAACGGCCTTGGCGTAATCGCGTTTGAGTTGGTGCACCGCTGCAAGGCCCATCCAGTATTGCGGGTTGTAAAAGTCATAGATGCACAGAAAATGGAAAAGCCTCTGCGCATCGTCGAGACGGCCCTGTTCGTAAAACTGGTAGGCAAAGGCGTAGAGGCTGTCCATCTGCGCATCGTCCAGTCCACGCAGGTCTTTAAGACTGGCACCAGCAATCACCGCCTCCACCACCCCGACAGCAGTGGCCTCATCCAGTGTGTTATCGCCTTTCATCGAAACCTCCTAGAACCTGACGCTTGCATTGGGCCAGAGCGTTGCAAGGGTCGCTGCCAGATAACGCTCATTTCACGCGTCAAGCCTGCTCGACCTGCTCGAGCCAGACCAATAGACGCAGCACCTGCTCGACCTCCTGAATTTGCAGGAAGCTGTAACGCCGATGGGTCTTGAAAATGCGCCGGGCCAGATTGATGTCGGTGATCACCGGCACTCCGACTTCTTCAGCGTAAGTCCGCACCGCCAGGGCCCGCTGGTTGGTCTCGATCAGTGAAATGAACGGCAGCAGGCTGACCTCTGGGCGAAAGTAAATGCCGATGGCGATATGGGTCGGATTGGCGAGGATCATCCGTGAATTACGGATGTCGGAACGAACCTGCTCGTTGAGCAGCTCCTGGTGCAGCTGACGACGCTTGCCCTTGATGTGTGGATCGCCGTCCTGCTCTTTGTGTTCGCGCTTGACTGAATGCAGGTCCATCTTCATCTCGCGCATGAACAGCCAGTACTCGACCAGGGCATCGAGGGCCACGACCAGCAAGGCACAACCCAGGATGGTCATGAACAGGGCGAATAGCAGTTCGCCCCAGATCGCCAGCAACACCAGCGGCGTGGCATGCAACTGGGCGAACAACAAGGCCCGGTATTGCCACCAGACAATGCACAGGGCAAGGGCAAAGCAGCCCAGGTAAAGCAGTGCTTTGAGCGTGTCCTTGACGGTTCGCACACTGAACAGCTTCTTGAAGCCGTTGATCGGGTTCAAGGCGCCCAGGTTGAGTTTCAGTGCTTCGCTGGCCAGGCGAAAACCGCTTTGCAGCAGGGCCGGTAAGGCACTGCCAAGGATGCAAATCACGACCATGGGCAGAATCAGCTCCAGGGCCAGGCGCAGCAGGCTGGCCGAGTAGCGCGCCAGATCATCCTGAAGCCCCCCGGCCAGGATACGCCGATACACCTCCATGATTTCCAGCAGTCTGGTGTCATTGAGCATGGCCGCCAGCCCCAGCAACATCATGCACGTGGTCAGCAGGTCACGGGCCTTGAAGGTCTGGCCTTTACGTGCGGCATCGCGCAGGCGCTTTGCGGTGGGCTTCTCGGTTTTAGACGCGCTGGACGACATCAGCGCAACGCCTGTATCTGTAGATACTGCGGCAGGTGCCGGGGAGCATCTGCCATGCCCATGACCTCCTCGGGCAAGTGTGAGCCAAAGTACAGAAGCAGTACCACCAGCGCGACCAGGCTCTTGATGGTCAGCGAAACAGAGAACGCATTCATCTGCTGGGCATAACGCGACAGCAGTCCGAGTAGGGCCTCGCTGAGCAGCATCGCTGCGACCACCGGCGCGCTGATCGCCAGGGTCTTGGCGACGATGGCATCCAGCAGCGCCGCCATCGCCGACAAGGAAAATCCGCAGGCCCTGCCGGGATCGCAGAGTTGGTAACTCAGGGAGATAGCGTCGAGCATCAGCAACAGCCCGCCCCCTTCAAGGTAGAGGACGGCGGCAAACAACTGAAGAAAGGTTGCCAGCTCCGAGTTGTCGACACCGTTGGCCGGATCCAGGACGTTGCTGAACATGGCCCCGCGCTGGTTGTCGATCAGGTTGCCCATGGCATGCAGGACCCAGAACGGCCAGCACAGCAGGCAGCCCAGCAGCGTACCGATACCTGCTTCGCGTAACAGCAGGCCAAGAAACGCCAGGCTGTCGAGCGCGGGCAATTGCTCACCGATCAGCGGTGTCAACGCCAGGGCCAGGAGAAACATCACGGCCTGGCGAGGTGCCCCGGTCAATACGCCACTATTGAGAAACGGCAGCATGAAGAACAGCGGTGCCAGCCGTGCCACACCCAGTAGCGCCGTCGCCATCAGGCCATACAGTTCAAAAAACAGCCCGGCGCCCATCAGCGCAACGCCAGCTGCAATACTTCGCGACTGAAGCCCAGCAATACCTCACCGTACCAGCCGGACAGCAAGAACAGGCAGATCGAAACCGCCAGCAGCTTGAAGCCGAACGGCAACGTCTGCTCCTGCAGCTGGGTAACAGTCTGGAACAGGCCCACCAGCAGCCCCACGACCGTGGCCACCACCACCGGCCAGGCCACCAGTAACAGGATCAGGTACAGGGCCTTGTTGCCCGCGTACACCAGCTCATCCATGCTCTACCTGCCGCCCCACGGCCAGGTACTGTTCGACCAGCCCGGTGGAAAGCAGGGACCAGCCATCAAGGGCGACGAACAGCACCAGCTTGATCGGTACCGAAATGATCACCGGGCTCATCATCATCATGCCCAACGCCAGCAACAGACTGGAGATCACCAGATCGACTATCACAAACGGCAGGTACAGGTAAAAGCCGATCTTGAATGCGCTCTTGATTTCACTCAGGGCATACGCGGGCAGCAGGGCGAACAGCGACGGTTCTGATTGCTCGTCGTACCCTTCGTCTGCACCTTGCTGGTCACTGTGCTGGGCTCGTTCGAAAAACTGCGCAAGCTCAGGATCCGTGTATTGACGCAGGTAACGCTTGTAGCTGCCCAGGCCGTTCTCGGCAAAATCCACCACCGCCTCGATGTCGTCGAACGCGACCTGATGCTCCTTGTAATAGCTGTAACCCTGCTGCACCACCGGGGTCATGACGAAGATCGCCAGCATCAGCGCGATGGCGTTGAGGCTCATGTTCGACGGCACCTGCTGCAGGCCCAGAGCGTTGCGCACGATGACGAAGACAATGGAGAACTTCAGGTAACAGGTTCCGGCAGCCACTACAAACGGCAACAACGAAGCGAAGGCCAGCAGGGCGATCAGCGAGACATCATTCATCGCCGGGCATTTCCCTTACCTGATGCAGCTCAAGCGCCAGTTGCTCGCCCGCGCGCACCAGTTCGCCACAGCCCAGCCACTGTCCGTTGGCGCGCACCTGGACCTGCTGCAGTGCCTGCGCATCAAGGTTCAACAAACCAGCTTCCAGGCTGGCGGCAAGCTCGGCAAAGCTCAGGTCGACAGTGGGCAGCGAGAACTCCAGGGTCACGGGCAATGCAGCCAGCTTCGTGGGTTCGGGTGCCTGTTCAGGCGACATGGACGGGACGGAAGTCATGTGTATTCCTTGCTCGATAAAACTGAATGCGCCAGCAAAGCGGCCGTTCAAGCGCCAATGCGGGCTAAAGTCGAGAATGCGCAGCAGATCGCCCGTAGCAGGCGGTAGCCGGGGCCGCCACTGACTAAAGCCGAGCATCAGCTCAAGGCCCGCAGGAAGACCTGAACAACGCCCGAGTTTCGGCGCCGGCAATTGCAGTGCGGTCGGCAGCTCGGTCAGCCAGAGGGGCCCGGTGCCAGTGTCGACCATGAGCAACGGCCAAGGTGGAATTGCCCTGCCCGTCACCCGCTCGACTGCTTCCAGTTGGTCGTACGCCAGCACCGGTAGCGGTGCAGGTACTGGCCGCGGCATGACCTCGAACAGTTGCCGGATATGTTCAGCACAAGGTGGCCGCACCAACAGGCCGGATAGCTGCGGCAGACGACCGCCCAGCCACGCATGGGCAGCAACCAGGCCCGACCACGCCCCCAAAGACGAACGGGCACGAAACGCCAGGTACTCGACATCCACTGACGGCGTGCTCATTTGCAGTTGCGCCTCATGGCGCAACAGTCGTCGCTGCAACGCCGCTTGCGGATGTAGCTGACGCAGGGTGAGCGGGCTCAACGCGACTGCTCCGGCTCGTCTTCAGGCTCGTCGGCATGCGCTCGCCTATGCCCATGGTCGCGATCATCGGCACGTTCGGACAAGCGCCAGGCGGGTTGATCCAGACGCGAAAACGGCTCGCGCAGTTGCTCCAGCAGCACGTTCTTGTCGGGAGTAACCAGCATGCCCTGAGTGCTTTCGTTGCCGGTGATCAGCAGGGTGCCGCTGATGCGTCCGTTATCGAATGGCACCCGCAAGCCCTCACCAGGCTGGTTGGCTGGCGCTGAATCGATTGGCTTCTGCAGCGACGCCGGCAAGGATGGCATGCGAATCGGCGGAAGTTCGGCAGCAACCAGTGTCGGTCGGGCAGTCGCCGCACGCACCATGACGAGACTGGCCTGTACCGGGAAGTGTTCACACTCGGCTTCGGTCACGCCAGTTGACAGTTGAGTCAGGGGCGGCGTTTCAGGCGGGCCGGCTGGCAACAGTGTCGCCCCTTCCGTTTGAGGCAGGATTGGTAGCATACGCTGCGAATCGCCAGCGACCTTCTCCTCTACCGAGTGCCCACTGGCAGCTGGCACTTGCGCCAGGTCGGCAGCGGCTGCCGCCAACCTGGCTGGCGCTGAATCGATCGGCATCCGCGGCGTCGCAGGCAAGGAAGGCGTGCGCATCGGCGAAAGCTCGGCAGCAACCAATGTCGGCCGGGCAGACGCCGCATGCACCATGACGAGACTGGCCTCTGTCGGGAAGTGTGCACACTCGGCTTCGGTCACGCCAGTCGACAGTTGAGTCACAGGCGGCCGGGCTGGCAACCGTATCGTCCCCGCCATTTCAGGCAGCCCTGGCAGCATACGCCGCTGATCGCCAGCGATCCTCTCCCGGACCGAGTGCGCAGTGGCGGTTGGCACTTGCGCCAGGTCGAACGCAGGCACTGCCGGCAACCTTTTGATGCTCAAATGCGGCTGCGGGACCCATGGTGCCAGTGCCTGCAAAACGCCCTGGGGCAACTCCACGCTTTCAAGTGGCGGCAACAGCTCATCCAGCGCCGGAGCAGGCTGATCCAGGGGGGTAACGCTGCCATGCCCGACCGATACTGTCATTCGTTCCATAATCCAGCCTTGAACCTCTGCTCATCCAGTTCGTCGTCTTCACGGCGTTGGCACTGCCGCTGCCTTTGCCGGCTCATCTGCTGCAGATGCCGTTGATGTTTGTCATGGCGACGCTGCAAGGCGCTCAATTGTTGCTGTTGGTTGACTTGGTCCTGCTGCAGTTGCCGCTGTTGGAGGCTGATCTGCTCCAGCTCCAGGGTCCACACCTGGGACTGGCGGCGAAACATGGCTTGGCGACGCAACAGGTCGAGCAGCTGGCTATGGCTGAGTCGCTGCCCGTTCTCCTCTTGCCGTAACGCGTGCAGCGCTGCCTGTCGCTCCTGCAGCTCGCCAGCCTGTTCCTTGAGTACCCGAGCCTGCTGCACGGTGCACGCCAGGTTCTGCTGCACCGCCTGCAAGCGCCCTTCACCCAGCTGCAGCCACGCCTGCCACTCAGACGAGCAACGCATGCAGTGCCTGCTCGGCAGCTTCGGCCGTGACTGCCTGTTCGGTACCCTGGCGCAGCCATTGATGCAAAGCATCGCGGCACGCCAGGGCCTGATCGTTGAGCGGATCGATACCGCTCTGGTATTCACCCAGCTCCAGCAGCAGGCGCATGCCCTGAAGCCTGGCCAGACGCTCACGGGCCTGGTTGGCCAGAGCAATGCTCGCCGTACTGCACACCTGGTGAGCAACCCGACTTGTACTGCGCAACACATCGATGGCGGGGAAATGGCCTTTGGCTGCCAGTTCGCGGCTCAGGTAGATATGCCCATCGAGGATCGAGCGAATCTCTTCAGCCAACGGGTCAGGCTCGTCGTCAGACTCCAGCAGCACCGTGTAGAACGCCGAGATACTGCCGGTGACCGTTACCCCCGGACGCTCCAGCAGGCGCGGCAAGGCCTCGAACAGCGAAGCCGGATAACCGCGTCGCGCCGGCGCTTCACCCGCTGCCAGGGCCAGGTCCCGGCGAGCCCGGGCATAACGGCTCAAGGAGTCGATCAGCAACACCACGTGCTGGCTGCGATCGCGAAAGTACTCAGCCACGCTGGTCGCGACCAAGGCTGCGTTGCAACGGTCCACCGCCGGGCTGTCGGAACTGGCCTGCACCACCACCGTGCGGGCACTGCGCGGCGAACCACGCAGACGCTCGATGAACTCGGCCACTTCGCGACCACGCTCGCCGATCAGGCCGACAACGAACACATCCGCTTCGGTGTGCTCCACCAGCATGTCGAGCAATGAGGTTTTACCGGTACCGGCGGCAGCAAAGATACCGACCCGCTGGCCAACGCCGCAGGTCAGCAGGGTATCGATCGCACGGATGCAGGTGCTCAACCGCCGCCTGACCGGTCGACGCTGGCTGTAGTGTGGCGGCGGATTGTCCAGACCATAGGGGACGCTCGGCCGGCCATGGGCCGGTGCCAAACGCTCGACCACCTGACCACGGGCATCGAGCACCGCACCGAGCAGGTCATCGCTGCAGTGCAGGCGCAGGGGTGCTCCGGTGGCCACCACCAGCGACTGACGCGACAGGCCCTGCGGCTCACCCAACAGGCTAAGCAGTGCCACCTCGGCGTTGAAGCCAACGACCTGCGCCCAGGCTTGCGGCCTGGGATCGCGCCAGTGCTGAAAGACCTCGCACAGTTCACCGATGGCAACGCCAGCCAGCGGCACTTCCAGCAGGGGCCCGAGCGAACGGCGCGGGTGCGCGCCCTGACGTGTCAATTGCATCAGGTTCATTGCCGCACCGGAGTATGTTCAGCAGCTGCCATTGCCGTTCCTAGAGTGTCTTGATCACGTTGACTGAAATGTTTTCGGCGACCTCGGCGAAGGACATCACGTCCAGTTCCCTGAAGCGGCCATCGATCAACTTTTTCATGTAGCGCCTGACGTCCACCGAGCACAGCAGCACCAGGTCCTTGTGCGGGATGTACAAATCGCCAAGGCCAGCGCCGACGCGATCGAGCAGGGCTTCGACCTGGGCTGCGTCGAGGTTGACGAAGTTACCTGCGGAGGTCTGGCGCACGGCCGAACGCACCACCTCCTCGAACTCGGTACCGAGCAACAGCACGTTGAGCGTGTCCTGCCGGGCGAACTTGTTGCTGATGTAACGCGCCAGTGCACCGCGTACATGCTCGACCAAGGCCAGGGTGTCCTTCTCCCGGGACGCCCAGTGCGCCAGGGTTTCCATCACCAGTTTCATGTTGCGTACCGAAATGCGCTCACTGATCAGCCGTTGCAGCACTTCGCTGATCTTCTGCACGGTGACATAGCGATAGACTTCCTTGAGCAGGTCGGGATACTGCCTTTCCAGCTCATCGAGCAGCGTCTTGGTTTCCTGCACGCCGAAAAACTCCTGGATGTTGCGCGCCAGCACCACCGCCAGGCTGTGGTAGAGCTCCTGCTGGGCCGCCCGTAGCGGATAGCCGAGCGTGGCGATAGCCTGGCTGTGACTGTCGCTGATCCACAGGCTCTCGACTTTGTTGCTGTCGCGCCCACGCCTGATCTCGACCCCTGAGTCTTGCAATTGCTCACCGAAATCGAGCAGGCGATGGTGCTCGAAGAACAGGTCGAACTGATCGGCTCGCACCTCGTTGATCAGGATCGTGACCTGGTGTTCGGGCAATGTCTTGGCCGCACGCAGATGCGGCTGGGCAATGCGCAAGCCGTAATCCATGAAAAACTGGCTGCGCAGGCGTTCAGCAAAGCGTGCCTGCTGTAATTCGCCCAGCCGGTTCGGCGGCACCAACAGCAACAGGGGCAGGGTTTCGGTGCTCAGGCTGTCGATATCGACCAAGGTTTCTGCCGGCCCTGGCTCACGACCCGCCTCAAGGCTTGCACCCTCGCCCGCCTCGGCCTGCACAGGCCGCCGTCGGCGCCAGAGCACCGCCGCCATGACGCTGCTGATGAACACGAAGACCAGCAGCGGAAAGCCCGGCAGCAAGCCCACACCCAACGCCAGCAATGCGCACACCCCGAGCACGAATGGATTGCCCAGCACCTGGCTGAGCATGTTGCGCCCCAGGTTCTGCTCGTCGCCATTGACCCGGGTGACGATGAAGCCTGCGCCAATGGCGATCAACAGCGCGGGAATCTGCGCGACCAGACCGTCACCGATCGTCAACAGGGTAAAGGTCGACAGCGCAGTGGACATATCCATGCCCAACTGACCGACACCGACGGCCAAGCCACCAATAAAATTGACGAAGATGATCACAATGCCGGCAATGGCATCGCCTTTGATGAACTTCATGGCACCATCGAATGAACCGTACAGCTGGCTCTCACGCTCAAGCTCACTGCGCCTGGCCCGGGCCTGGGCCGCATCGATGGCACCGGCCTTGAGGTCGCCATCGATGCTCATTTGCTTCCCGGGCATGCCGTCCAGGGAAAACCGTGCGGCGACTTCCGCCACCCGCTCCGAGCCCTTGGTGATGACAATGAACTGAACAATGGTGACGATCGAGAAAATCACGAACCCCACTACCAGGTTCTCGCCAATCACGAACTCACCGAAAGAGGCAATGATCTCGCCGGCATCGGCCTGGGTCAGAATCAGCCGGCTGGTACTGATCGACAGCGCCAGGCGAAACAGTGTGGTCAACAGCAACAACGCCGGAAAAGTCGAGTAACTGAGGATTCGCTCGATATAGAACGAGCCCATGAAAATCAACAACGACAGGACGATGTTCAGGCCGATCAGGAAATCCACCAGCATTGTCGGCAAGGGGATGATCAACATGGCGATAATCATCACCATCAACGCCAGAATGAGCAGTTCCGGGCGCGCAGCGAACCGGGCCAGCCAGAGATTCAGCAACGCCATGGCATCATCCTTGTTGCGCCTTGTGCAGTCCGTACCGGTGACGCTGCATCAAGACCTCAATGGCAAAACTGCTGTCGGCCAACTGGGTGAAGCGCTCCGCCAGGTACAACAGGGCATGATCCTCGGCGAACAGTTGTTCCGGCAGCGCCAGGCATGCCCGGCGCACGCACTGCAGCAGGCTGGCACGCCCCTGTACGTCGACCTGCAGCAGGATCGGGCCGACCGCCTGCTGCAATAGATCATCCAGCGCGTGGGGATAACGCAGTATCCCGAGCAATAGCGCCAAGCAGTCCAGTTCGCTGACATCGAAATGCCCGACCAAGGTGCCGACGAACAAGCGGTCAGCCGAGCGCAGCCTTTTCAACTGACCAAGCAGGACCAGCAACGGACCAAACTCATGCAGACTGCAACTGGGATCCTGACCCTGGATATCGGTGAGCAGGCTCTCTTCCAGAAAACCCAGAACACTGTGACGGTGCTCGGGACCGTACAGCGCGATCCATTGTTCGTAGTGGTCGGCAGCGTTGCCCTCGGATTCGAGGAAATCGCGGTAGTTCTCCCGCAGCACACTGGCGCGCACAGCCATGCGCTGACCATACAGCCTGGCCTTGAGCGCACTGTTGATGCCTGCTTGCAGGCGCTTGGGATTGGCACGCTCGCGCAGTGACTGCTCAAGCTGAAGCAGGCGTTTGCGGGTTTCACTGTGTATATCGCGCTGACGTAACAACAACGTCAGGATCAACGCCAGGTCGCTGTCATCGGCAAACAACTGCGACACCTGTTGCAACAGCATCGTCAGCGGTAGTCGCCGGTCCGCCGTCAGCGCCAGGAGCTGCCGGGCCTTGGGCGGGGCGTCGTCTTCGAGGACCCGCTCGAACAAATCGCTAGCCGACTCGCTTTTGAGCTCGAACTGACGACGGCGAAACTGCGCCATCACCTGGGCCAGGTCGTCGCTGCTCTGTACCGCGTGCTGCAACAGGTTACTGCCCGGCTCCCGGCTGTCTTCCTGGTTGTCAATCGCCGGTGCCTGACGTTCGGCCGCCAGCTCACGGCTCAGCCGTGCCTGAGCGGCGCGCCCACCCAGGCTGGCCATCCCGGGGATCATAGTGACACCGCGCGCATGAAGGCGTTACGCAGGCGCTGGTGCTGTTGCTCTTCGAAGAGTTCTGGTTTTAGCGTCTGCGGATCGAAGGCCAGAGCATCGCCAATTTCCCGCGGCTGGATGAGAAACACCCGCACTGTGTTGGAGGAGCGCTGCAGTCGGTAGCTGAACAAGCGGCCGATCCAGGGCAAGGCGCCGAGCCCCGGGATCCTGCCGATCTGCTCGGCGTTCTCATCCCGGCTGAAGCCACCGACCAGCAAGCTCTTACCCTGCGGGACCCGGGCGACCGTGCTGATGCGCGTGCGGCCGACCGTCGGCAATATCGAGGGATGCTCGTCACTGCGTGGTTCGAGCTCGTTGCCATCCTCGATGTTCAGCGACATCTCGATCTCGTCGCCCAAGGCAAAGCGCGGCAAGACGCTGACCAGGGTGCCATAGGTGACGTGCTGCAGATCGACGCTGCGCTCACCCACCAAGGGGGCATAGAAGGTACGGTTGTTGTCGAAGATCGCCGGAACGTTTTCCTGAGTGAGGATTACCGGTCGCGCCACCACATTGGCCAGATCGCTGCGGGCCAGCGCCGACACCCGAGCGATGAACGACAGGCCATCGAGGGTGGTGGCCGAGCCGCCGTTGAGTGCAAGGGAGAATTGCCTGCCGATGTTGACCTGACCCTGCCAGTCGATGCCCAGGTGCTCCAGCGCCTCTTTCTGCAGGTCAATGATCCACAGCGACAGTTCGACATGGCGCTTGGGCGTGTCCAGGGCCGCAACCAGATTCTCGATAAAGCGCACTTGCTCGGGCAGGCCCTTGACCAGCAAGCTGTTGGTGTCCGGATAGGCGACCACACGAATATTTGCCGCTGCCGCCTGCTCCGGCGCCAGACGGGCGCCCTCCCAGGCCTCTTCGATCATGTTGTCACCCAGCGTCGACACCACGTCGCCCTGCCCCGGCTCGCTGCGCACGTCCACCCGGGCCTTTTCGCCTTGCAGCAGACCTTCGATAACGCTGGCGATACCAGGGATGTTGACCGTCTGCTCGCGCAGCTCATAGCGTCGGTCTCCGACGAAGGTATTGAGCAGGCGAAGGACCCCCACCTGCTGGCGGCCTAATGTGAGCTGTGAAGGTTCCTGATCGACCATCGTCGCCAGGCGCTGTACCAGGTCGACATACATCGGCGGCCCGGAAACATAGAAGGTGCGCCGGCCATCGCCTCGTAGCGGATAGCGTGGATCAAACAGGCCGGAGCGACGCAGGAACGCACGCAGGCCTTCGACGCTGGTGTTCTGCAGCGAGACCGTCACGTTCTTGAGCTCGGCACTGTCGTAGAGATAGATCGCCTGGCCGTCGCTGTACCAGATAAGGCCCATTTGTCGCACGACCCGATCGAACACCTGTTGCGCCGAAGTCATGGCAAAGTCACCGGAAATACGCTTGCCCGCGGCCATCTTGCTGACAATGATCGGCTTACCCAGGGGCTCGGACAAGGCAACGAAAAACCCGCGCAGGCTCTCTTCCTTCGCCCGGTAGCTGTCGGCGACCGACAGGATGCTATGCGACAGGCTGAGCAACAACGTGCACCCGCAGATCAGCCTGCGCACTACACTGCGCTTTCCCAGGCCAATCATGAACACATGACGCCGGCAATATTACCCAGCTGGCTTGGCGCCACGCCCAGTAACTCGCGCACATCCCGCGAGAGGTGCGAGGAAGAACAATACCCCTGGTTTTGCGCGACCTCGGTCAACGAGCGCCCTTCCCGAATAACCTCCAGTAGCGCCCGCGCCACCCGCCAATTGCGCAGTGCCGGCTTGGTCGCACCGCCCAGTGCCTGACGGCAGAGCCTGCGAAAATGCGAGACCGACACCCCGTAGCGTCGCGCCAGCATTTGCAGGCTGTCCTGCCTGCCGCCCTGCTCAAGCAGATAATGGACCAGCCAGTATTCCTCACTGCTGCGCAAGGCAACGGCGAACCGCTCGTATTCGGCATTTGCGCCCAGCGCCTGGTGGATATACCAGGGCTCCAGCAGTTGCGCATCGCGGGCCGTGGCCAGTGGTACCGACAAGCTCGCCATGGGCAGTGCGGCATCCTGCGCCCTGGGCACGTCGCAGCCCTGGTCAATGAACACCTGCAACCTGACCAGCGTCGGGCAGCGAATCGCACGAAGATTTGTTGGCATGCGGTTCAATTGACGACGGTCGGTGATCGCCAGCAATCCTTCCCAGCCCGCCGGCAGGCTTAGCGCAGCTGCAAACGGCTGCCCGTGCTCCGGGCGACTGCCGACCGTCACATGCCAGACGCCGTCGGCTGGGTAGGCGGTCGATAAAGTGTCGGGGAGCAGGTGAGACACCAGGGCCTCCTTGGGCGTCGGCGAATGAGAAGGAGGTCAGCGTGCATCAGCCCTGCCCGGCAATCCTGATGGAAAACTGATGAGCACTGGCACAAGCCTTGCTCCAGTAGCCGAGAACACGCCCACAGGAGAACCTCACAGATGCCGAGCGCCGATCCGCTGGCCTGGGTCCAAGGCAGCGACGCACCGGAAAAACCGCTGCTGGAGCTGGGCTTCATGGCCCTTACCGATTGCGCACCACTGGTGGTCGCCGCCACCCAGGGATTTGCCCAACCCTACGGCCTGAGCCTGAACCTGCGGCGTCAAAGCTCCTGGGCGGGCCTGCGCGACAAACTGTTGAGTGGCGAACTGGACGCCGCCCATAGCCTGTACGGCCTGATCTATGCGCTGCAACTGGGCATCGGCGGAGCCGGTACGACTGACATGGCGGTGCTGATGGGCCTGAACCAGAACGGCCAGGGCATCAACCTGTCATCGGCGTTGCAGCGCAAAGGCGTGACCAGTTCCGAAGCACTGGAGCGCTTTGTGCACCAAAGCGGGACGAAACTGACTTTTGCCCAGACCTTTCCCACGGGTACCCATGCCATGTGGCTGTATTACTGGCTGGCCAGCCAAGGCATCCATCCCTTGCATGACGTGCACAGTGTGGTGGTACCGCCTGCGCAGATGATCGCGCACCTGCAGGCCGGGCGCATCGACGGTTTTTGTGTTGGCGAGCCCTGGTCAGCGCGCGCCCTCGAACAGGGCCAGGGTTTTACCCTGGCCACCAGCCAGTCGATCTGGCCGGACCACCCGGAAAAGGTCCTGGGTTGCACCCGGTTCTTTGTCGAACACTACCCGAACACCGCCCGAGCCCTGGTAATGGCCGTGCTGGCGGCCAGTCGATTCATTGAGCAGAGCAGCGAGAACCGCCGCAGCACCGCACAACTGCTCAGCGGCAAGGCCTATCTGGATGCGCCGTTGGCGAGCATCGAGCCGCGCCTGCTCGGCCAGTACCAGGACGGACTGGGTAACCTGTGGCAGGACCCCCACGCCTTGCGCCTGCACGACGACGGCCGGGCCAACCTGCCGTATCTGTCCGATGGCATGTGGTTCATGACCCAGTTCCGCCGCTGGGGCCTGTTGCGCGAAGACCCCGACTACCTCGCGGTAGCCCGCCAGGTTCAGCAACTGGCACTCTACCGCGATGCGGCCACGGCGCTTGGCGTACCCTGCGCCGGGCCTGACCTGCGCAGCAGCCGGTTAATCGATGGCGCCTGCTGGGACGGCAGCGATCCGCACGGGTACGCCCGCAGTTTTCGTTTGCACGCGCTGGTCGAACCGCCAGCCGCCCTCGTCCGTCGCTGAAAGGAGACGCCAATATGCTGCGAATCCTGTTGATCGACGACACCGCGAAAAAAGTCGGCCGCCTCAAAGCCGCCCTGGTGCAGGCCGGGTTTGAAGTGATCGAAGAGTCAGGCCTGACCATCGACCTGCCAGCGCGCGTCGAAACGGTGCGCCCGGACGTCGTACTGATCGATACCGAGTCACCGGGCCGGGACGTCATGGAACAGGTGGTGCTGGTCAGCCGCGACCGGCCACGGCCGATTGTCATGTTCACCGACGAGCATGACCCTGCGGTTATGCGTCAGGCCATCCAGGCCGGCGTCAGCGCCTACATCGTCGAAGGCATCCATGCTGCGCGCCTGCAGCCGATCCTCGATGTGGCCATGGCCCGCTTCGAGAGCGACCAGGCGCTCAAGGCCCAATTGCATGCCCGCGACCAGCAATTGGCCGAACGCAAGCGCATCGAACTGGCCAAGGGCCTGCTGATGAAGATGAAGGACTGCAACGAAGAGCAGGCCTACACCCTGATGCGCCGCCAGGCCATGAGCAAGCAGCAGAAGCTGATCCAGGTAGCCGAACAGATCATCGCCATGAGCGATCTGCTGGGCTGATACTGCCCTGCGGTGTTGATGCCTCACTCAATTGCTGCGCCAGTCGAACAATCTCATGATTGACACGGATTTTATTGCACACTACTTCATTAAATTCCCAGGCTTTTTCAAATGCTAAAGCGAGCGGGCTGCCTCGGCTCGTATCGCCAAATACGGACTGCATGTTAATGTCCGCAAGCGCCGGCATAAACTTCTGCAGTTCTTCGACGTGATACCCGGCCATCATTTCTTCGAGATTATGGCCGCCCGTGAGAAAAACCAGCCCCGAGCTCAAGACGCCAAATAGTTTATTTTCCTCTACACCTGAATCCCCCAGCTCCAACAGCAACCGCAATTGTGAGAATGCGCCACCAGAGGTCGAATTGACGAAAGATTGAACCTCTGAAGCCGCAACCGCTGCCGGCCAGCCACCTGACAATCTTGCTAAATAGCGATCTGTCGTTTTCAACAAGGATTTGGAAAACATTAAATCACCATAAGGTGCTATCTTGTTAATGGTCCCCGGATAAAGCGATTCGGACCATTCATTAAGCAACTTCTGGCGCCCACGAAATTCAGCTGAAAATGTTGTGGTTTCCCAGTACAGGTGTTGAAATGCCATTCGGTCCACTGCGTGGAAAGCACTGAAGACAATGTCGCTCACGTCCCGCAAAAAGCTCTGAACCCGATCATCATCCAGCGTTTCCTGTTGCCCCAGCGCAACCCTGTAACCGCCGGCCTCAAGGTGTCGAATAACCGCAGCGTGCTCGACCAACGAGCCACGCATTGCTTTGTGACGCTCACCCCGGGCTGCCATTTCAATCAGTTTTTCCGTCTGTTCATATTGAAGCAACAGTTCCTCGCTGGCACCACCGAAGCTACGCATCTTACTAATTAATTCCACGGCACCCTGTAATGCCTCGATACGCTCTGAAATTAACTCAACCTGACATTCAGAAGCCGAGTCACTGCCAGTTGCCGCTTCCCGTGCAGCAATCAAAACTTTCAATTTAGTCTCAAGATGCTCCTTGGAAATATACAAGTCACTCACGTATTCCCTGGTCGCCTGAGCCAAATCAGCGATCTGGGAGTTTAACCCATCATTGTGTGCGGCCTGTCGAAGATACTCAGCCGACAAAATTGTTTCAAAAAAACGTCTTACCGGATCTTTGTATTGACTACGCCGGTAATCATCGAGCGTTGAACTATCTACGCCTTGAGCACGAATATAATCACTCACGGTACACGCCGGGCTACTTCCCAACAAATATAAACTCATGACCTCCGTCCAGTTTTCCTTCCCCGGCGCTGTCAACGTTAGCAGCGCCTGTCCTTTCGTCAGCCCTTCAACCCGACAGGTATTTTCGGTGCTGGCACTACGTGCTGCGTGGCCGCAAAGAGATGGAACAATATGCATCTTCTTCACCCTTACTCTGATTCATGGTGCTGCCTGATGCAGCTGATCTGTCACCCTGCATCTCCCATCGCCAACAATCATGATGAAAACCTGATGATGGCGTGAGCATTCTGGTCCGGCATTTGCAGGAAAATATTCAACGGTAGCCAACGGCGGTTGCCCCTCCACGACAAAGACGTCGCCCCCTCACTCGCACACGCGGGTCGGGAGGCGACGTCTTTTTCGTTTCAGCCCCTGTTCAACGAGGTGTTCGATGAATACGAGTTTCTGGAAGTCCGGGCATGTCCCCACGCTGTTCGCCGCCTTTCTGTATTTCGACCTGAGCTTCATGGTCTGGTACCTGCTCGGCCCGATGGCGGTGCAAATTGCCACCGACTTGCAACTGACCACCCAACAGCGCGGCCTGATGGTCGCCACACCGATCCTGGCAGGCGCAATCCTGCGTTTTGTCATGGGCATCCTGGTGGATCGCCTGTCGCCGAAAACCGCCGGCCTGATCGGCCAGGTGATTGTCATCGCCGCCCTGTTCTGCGCCTGGAACCTGGGTATTCACAGCTATGAGCAGGTGTTGCTGCTGGGGGTATTTCTTGGTGTCGCCGGCGCCTCCTTTGCCGTCTCGCTGCCGCTGGCCTCGCAGTGGTACCCCGCCCAGCATCAGGGCAAGGCCATGGGCATTGCCGGCGCCGGCAACTCCGGTACGGTGTTTGCCGCGTTGCTCGCGCCGGTACTGGCAGCAAGTTTTGGCTGGAACAACGTGTTCGGTTTTGCCGTGATACCGCTGACCCTGACCCTGGTGCTGTTCGCCCTGCTGGCGCGCAACGCCCCTGAACGCCCCAAGCCCAAGGCCATGGCCGACTACCTCAAAGCCCTGGGCGACCGTGACAGCTGGTGGTTCATGTTTTTCTACAGCGTCACCTTCGGCGGTTTCATAGGCCTTGCCAGCGCCCTGCCCGGCTACTTCAACGACCAGTACGGCCTGAGCCCGGTCACTGCCGGCTACTACACCGCCGCCTGTGTGTTCGGCGGCAGCCTGATGCGCCCGCTGGGCGGCGCCCTGGCCGATCGCTTTGGTGGCATTCGCACCTTGCTGGCCATGTACACCGTGGCCGCGATCTGCATTGCCGCCGTGGGCTTCAACCTGCCCAGCTCTTTCGCCGCCCTGGCCTTGTTCGTCAGTGCCATGCTGGGTCTGGGCGCAGGTAATGGCGCGGTGTTCCAGCTGGTGCCACAACGCTTTCGCCAGGAAATCGGGGTAATGACCGGCCTGATCGGCATGGCCGGCGGTATCGGCGGGTTTCTGCTCGCAGCCGGCCTTGGCGCAATCAAACAGCACAGCGGCGACTATCAGCTGGGCCTGTGGCTGTTCGCCAGCCTCGGTGTGCTCGCCTGGTTCGGCCTGCACGGCGTGAAGCAACGCTGGCGCACCACCTGGGGCTCTGCGGCCGTGACCGCAGCACGGGTCTGAGGCGATAGCATGAGCCTGCAACTGAGCTACGCCCAGGCCAGTGCCACCGGCCCCCGAGAAGAGAACCAGGACGCACTGCGCCTGGTCACCCCAAACCCGGAACTGGCTGCCAGCAAAGGCTACCTGTTCGCCCTTGCCGACGGTGTCAGCCAGTGTGCCGACGGCGGCCTGGCGGCGCGCACCAGCCTGCAGGCATTGGCCCTGGACTACTACGCCACGCCACCCACCTGGGGCGTGGCGCAAGCCCTGGACCGCCTGCTGCTCGCCCAGAATCGCTGGTTGCGCGCCAATGGCGGCGGCCAGCCATTGCTGACCACCCTGAGCGCCCTGGTATTACGCGGGCGGCGCTTTACCCTGGCCCATGTCGGTGATTGCCGGATCTACCGCTGGGGTGCAGGACAACTGCAGCGCATCAGCGAGGACCACGTCTGGGACCAACCCGGCATGCAGCATGTACTGAAACGCGCCCTGGGCCTGGACCAACACTTGCAAGTTGACTACCTGGAAGGCGAGCTGCACCCCGGCGAGTGTTTTTTGCTGCTCAGTGACGGTGTCTGGGCCAGCCTCAGCGAGTCACAGATCAGGGCGGTTCTGCGCGAGCAGATCGACTTGCAGGACGCGGCCCAGACTCTGGTCAGCTCGGCGCATTACAGCGGTAGCCAGGACAACGCCAGCGCCCTGCTGGTGCGCGTCGATCAGTTGGGTGAAAGCAACCTCGGCGACTCGCTGGCGCAACTTCAGCAATGGCCGCTGCCTGCTCCGCTGCGCAATGCCCAGGCAATCGATGGCTTTACCGTGGACCAGTTGCTCGGCCAAAGCCGACAGTCCCTGTTGTACCGTGTTCACGACCCCGAACAGCAGGCCTGGTTGCTCAAGACCTTGCCACAAACACGCAAGGACGAAGCAGGCGCGTTGCAGAGCCTGCTGCTTGAAGAATGGTTCCTGCGTCGCGTAGCCGGTCGCCACTTTCCCGAAGTGCATCCGGCGGGCCAACGCCAGCACTTGTACTACCTGATGCGTGAATACCCCGGCCAGACCCTGGCCCAACTGTTCACCCGCGACGGCCCGCTCGCCCTGGCGCAATGGCAAGCGCTTGCCCGCCAGTTGCTGCATGCCGTCGGCCTATTGCACCGGCGCAACATCCTGCATCGCGACATCAAGCCGGAAAACCTGCACCTAGGCGACGATGGCCAGTTGCGTGTACTGGATTTCGGCCTGGCGTTTTGCCCGGGCCTCTCCGAGGACCGCGCCCATGAGCTGCCAGGCACGCCGTCCTTCATCGCCCCGGAAGCCTTCGACGGCGAGCCACCCAGCCCTCAACAGGACCTCTACAGCGTTGGCGTAACTCTGTTCTACCTGCTGACCGGGCACTACCCCTACGGCGAAGTCGAGGCCTTTCAGCGCCCCCGCTTTACCCAGCCCACCAGTGCCGCGCGCTATCGCCCGGACCTGCCCGAATGGCTGGAGCACAACCTCAATCAGGCGCTGGCTGCCAACCCGCAACAGCGCTTTGAAACCGCCGAACAATGGCTGCTGCTGCTTGAGCAAGGCGAACGCCAGCACCTGAGCGTGCGGCCGCGGCCGTTGCTTGAACGTGAACCGCTGAAAGTCTGGCGCGGCCTTGCACTACTGTCCTTGCTACTCAACCTGACCCTGCTGATCTGCCTGCTAAACGGCTGACAGCCCTGCCGATGAGGAATACCCGATGAATGCGAAAGTCTGGCTGATTGGTGCAGGACCTGGCGACCCTGAACTGTTGACCCTCAAGGCCGTACGCGCCCTTCGTGAAGCCGATGTGGTACTGATTGATGACCTGGTCAACCCCGAGGTCCTTGAGCACTGCCCTGCAGCGCGCGTGATTGGCGTCGGCAAACGAGGTGGTTGCCGCTCTACCCCACAGGCCTTCATCCAGCGTCTGATGCTGCGCTATGCCCGCCAGGGACGTTGCGTGGCGCGTCTGAAGGGCGGTGATCCCTGCATCTTCGGTCGCGGTGGCGAAGAAGCCGCCTGGCTGCAGGCGCACGGCATAGAAGCTGAGCTGGTCAACGGCATTACCGCCGGGCTCGCCGGGGCTACCCAATGCGGTATTTCCCTGACCTTGCGCGGGGTCAGCCGTGGCGTAACGCTAGTCACGGCGCACACACAGGATGACAGCCCGCTGAACTGGCAGGCGCTGGCACAGAGCGGCACCACCCTGGTGGTGTACATGGGGGTCAGTAAACTGGTGGAGATTCAGCAAGGCTTGCTGGAAGGTGGCTTACCGGCACAGACACCGATTGCCATGATTGAAAACGCGTCCCTGCCAAAGCAGCGCGAACAGCGTTGTACCCTGGCGCAACTGACCGATGCGGCCAATCGTTTCAGACTGAACAGCCCGGCGATTTTGGTAATCGGTGAGGTGGCGGCGCACGACGCCGCAGCCCTGATTCAGCTAAGCGCCTGAATCGCAGGCAAAGAAAAGCCCGGCCTAAGCCGGGCTTTTCAGTAGTGCCTGGACCAATTACTTGGCTTGGGCTTCTACTTGCGCTTCTACGCGACGGTTAACAGCGCGACCAGCGTCGGTGGCGTTGTCAGCAACCGGACGGGTTTCACCGTAGCCAACCGACTCAACACGGCTCGATTCTACGCCGTACTGGTTGGTCAGAACCTGCTTAACGGCGTTTGCACGACGCTCAGACAGCTTCTGGTTGTAAGCGTCAGGACCGACGGAGTCAGTGTGACCTTCAACAGTGGTGGTGGTCTGTGGGTACTGCTTCATGAAGTCAGCCAGGTTCTTGATGTCGCCGTAGCTGTTTGGCTTGACGACCGACTTGTCGAAGTCGAACTTGACGTCCAGCTCAACACGTACGACTTCGGCAACAGCCGGGCAGCCGTCAGCGTCAACGGTAACGTTGGCTGGGGTGTCAGGGCACTTGTCGACGTTGTCGCAAACGCCGTCGTTGTCGCTGTCGGAGCAGACTTCAGCAACTGGAGCAGGAGCAGCAACTTTGCCGCCGCTACCACCGAAGTTCAGACCCAGACCCAGGGATGGGCCCCACTCGGTGTTGCCGTTGTCGATGTTGTACATGGCTTCAACGCCAGCACGGGCGAAGAACATGTCGGTGATGTACCACTTGGCGCCAGCGCCAACGTTGGCGAAGGTGGAGTGGTCACGGCCGTTGTTGAAGCTCTGGCCCAGGCTCTCGTGAGCGAAACCTGCGGAAACGTAAGGACGTACTGCGTCGCCTACGGTGCCCAGGTGGTAGGTAGCGTCGAGTTTAGCTTTCGAGCCTTTGATGTCCTTGTTGAAGACATCGCCACGAACGTTGTGAGTTTCGTTGTAGCCCAGGTCCAGGGACAGGTCGTCGGTCAGGAAGTAACCGAGGCGAACACCAGGGTTGGTGCCGTCGTTTTGAAAATTGCGCTCGCTATCGTAGTACTGCTTGGTAACGTTGCCTTCAATCTCGACCGCGCCTTGGCCTTGTGCCAGAGCGCCGAAGGAAGTTGCGGCTACAAGAGAACCAATGGCCAAGCCCAAGGTGTTTTTCAATTTCATCCGTTAAATCCCCATCTGGTGATAGTTAAGCAGTCCCACCAACATCCGGGGGACAACTCGACGGCAAGTTTAGCAGAACTTGCCGGTACGTTAGAGATATTTACGCGCCACTAAGTTTCAGCAAGGCCCGCAAATTTCTCACGTAGCTTGTCTAGCGCACGTTTGTACCGCATTTTCGTTGCGCTAAGGCCCATATGCATGATATCGGCGATCTCCTGAAATTCCAGTTCTGCGACAAATCGTAGCACCAGAATTTCACGGTCAATCGGATTTACATGCACTAGCCATTTGTCCAGCCCGCCTTTCTCTTCCGCTTTCGGGGCCTTTTCTTCAGAGGCTTCCTCAAGTGGATCCAAACTCAACGCGTCCATTAGACGGCGTTTACGTCGTTCCTTGCGGTACTGGGTGATGCATTCGTTATAGGTGATGCTGTAAAGCCAAGTCTTGAATTTCGACTTGCCCTCGAAATTCTTCAGGCCGTAGAGCACCTTGAGCATCACCTCCTGACAGACATCGTCAGCGTCCCGATCGTTCCCCAGATAACGTGCGCAGACATTAAAAAGAGTTCGCTGGTAGCGGCGCATGAGCTCCTCATACGCGCGAGTAACATGAAACAGCTCCTCATGCGAACGCGCCACCAACTCCTCATCAGTGAGCTCGCGGGGGTCGTAACGCATGGGCAGCGAGTGAACTTTATTCAAAACGAATCTGGCCGACAGTCAGGTCAATGTCGCCGCTTACCCCTGCCTGGGGTAATTTTGCGGCGGCATACATTAGCAGGAATACCCGGTTAGCGGCTATTGACTCGCTGCTCCAGGAGAATCCGGTTGGACAACGAAACCAGCTCTCCGTCATCGGTCAGCAGGGTCGTCTTGACCGTGCCGATCTCCTCGATTTGACCTTCGACCTCTCCAACCTGCACCTGTTGGCCCACTTGATAGAGCTCTCGCACGTAGATTCCAGCCAGAATCTGACCGGCAATTTCGCGGCTACCCAGCCCCATCGCCAAGGCAACGGCCAGACCAACGGTAATCAATCCGATGACGATTACGTGGTTCAGCAGGTCGGTTTTGACCTCAAGCTGGCTGATTGCCACTGAAATGCTGATGATGATGACCAGGCCCTGGGCAATGCGCCCGACACCGGCGGCATACTCCAGGCCGATGCCTTCGGCTGCACCACGCACCAGGCCATTGACCAGCTGCGCCAGCAACACACCGGCCAGCAACACCAGCGCCGCACCGAAGACCTTGGGCAGGTACAGGGCCAGCATGTCGAGGGTTGCCGACACGCGCTCAAGCCCGAGGGACTCGGCCGCCGAGACCAGAAAGATCAGCAGCACGAACCAGTAGACGATCTTGCCGATCAGGGTCGAAATGGGTACCTGGATGCCGACCCGGTCAAGCATCTTGGTCAGGCCGGTGCCGCCCATCAAGCGGTCCAGCCCAAGCTTGGCCAGCAACTTGGACAACAAGGTGTCGAGCAACTTGGCCACGACAAAACCGAGCAGCACCACAACCAGCGCGCCGAACAGGTTGGGGATAAAGTTCGCCACTTTGGTCCACAACGCAGTCATCGCGGTGAGCAAGCTCTGCGTCCAGAGATTAAGTTCCATAGTCAATCGGCCTTATCAGCTTTACGAGCGGTAGCGTTACGCCGGACCGGCGCAACATGCGCCGAACCATTATTGACAGCGATCATCAACGCCTGGCTCCAGCGGCCAAGCAGGCTGAACAGATCGCCCGCACCAACCTGGCGGTTGGCGGTTTTCAACACACGCCCAAGGCAGGCATCGTCATCACGGTCCTGGCCGGAAGGCGACGCCTTGAGCAGGTCTCGCAGGGATTCTTCAAACGGATCGTGCATAGGCACCTCGCGCAATATCAGTCAAAGACGAGGTCGTCTCGGCGCGGGTCACATGAACCGGGCGGACAGTTAGTGACTGAATGTTCACTGTGTGCACCGCATCACACCCAGCGCAGGCGGCGAAACAGCCACCACTGCCCCAGCGCCAGGCCCAGCACCAGCAGGCTGGCGAACAGGAAACCATAGGGGCTGTCCGAACCCGGAATCCCCCCGACATTGATGCCCAGCAGGCCGGTAACGAAGCTCATCGGCAGGAAAATGCAGGTGATGATGCCAAACCGATACATGGTCCGGTTCATCCGCTCGGCACGCCGGCGGTCTTCACTTTCCAGTACCAGCGCGGCGCGCTCGCGGGTCAGCTCCAGCTCTTCCAGGTAGCGGATCAGGCTGTTGTTCAGTTCGTTCCAGTAGTCGGCATCGTCTGCCGCGAACCAGCTCCATCTGTTGCGCGCCAACTGTGCATAGAGTTCGCGCTGCGGGGCGAGAAAGCGGCGCAGGCCTGCGGCACGCCGACGAATCTGCTGCAGTGAACCCTGCTCAGGCGCGTACCGTTTATCGGCTTCGAGCTTTTCTTCTTCCAGATCGACTACTTCCGAGAGGTCGCTGACCAGCGCCTGGACCTTCTCGGTCAACAGCTGCGCCATGCTCAGCAACAGCTCGGAGGCCGTTTTCGGTCCGCGGCCCTCAGCCAGTTGCTGCAGCAGCTCATCACTGGCGCGCAACGGCCGCAAACGCAAGGAAATCACTTGTTGTGCGCGGGCAAAAATGCGGACCGACACCATATCTTCGGGCTCGGCACCCGGGTTGAGGTTAACCCCGCGCAAGAACAGCAACATCTGCTCCTCAGGCAAGGCCAACAGCCGTGGGCGGGTGTTTTCCTCCAGGAGCAGGTCGCAGGCAAACTCGCTCAGGCCACTGTCCTGACGCAACCAGGTACGGGTTTGCGGATGACTGCGATCCCAGTGCAACCAGAGGCTCTGCTCCGGTTGCAGCTGCAGGTCGTCCAGTTCGGTTCGAGCGATCGAGCGTGCACCGCCTTTGCCATCGAGCACCAGGGCATGCACCAGCCCCCACTGCGCGTTTTCTTCCTCGAACATTCCTGCTCCACTTAGCGGTTTCAGTGCTTATTCCGGCATTTTCAGCGGGCTTGGCGAAACAATCACACCGTTGTTGTCAGCGTAGATGTATTCACCCGGGCGGAATGTCACCCCGGCAAAGGTCACCACTACATTGAGGTCACCGATACCACGCTTGTCGGTCTTCATCGGGTGACTGGCCAGGGCCTGAACGCCAACATCGGTTTGCGCCAGGACATCGACGTCACGTACGCAACCGTAGATCACCAGGCCTTCCCAGCCGTTCTTGGCGGCCTTCTCGGCCAGCATGTCACCCAGCAGCGCGCGGCGCAGCGAACCACCACCGTCAACCACCAGCACTTTGCCCTTGCCGTCCAGATCAACCTGCTCCTTGACCAGCGAGTTGTCCTCGAAGCACTTGATGGTGACGATTTGCCCACCAAAGGAATCGCGGCCACCAAAGTTGCTGAACATTGGCTCCACCACCTGCACCAGGTCCGGGTAGGCGTCGCACAAATCGGGCGTGAGATAATGCATGGGTAACTCCTGTCGATTGCCAAGACATTGGATGTGAAGTCGCAGTGCCATTGAAGATACGAGGTGCAGCGATGCGGCTTTACCCCCAAGGCTACACCGTCGACACCGACCCGGTCACCCGCTGTCGCGCCGATTACATCTCAGTCAGCGGGCGATACGTCAGCTAAAGCATCTTAAATGACCGTAACCGCAACAATCGTCATATTTTAGCGATAACTGGGTGCTGGCGAAACGTCCGCGACCGACTCTTCGCGCAGAGACGCCAACGGGTTTAGCAACCAGCGCTCGACCAGCGGCCACACCTGCACTTGCGCAGGTTTACTGACGAGCATGTCGACGTGCCCGAAGTTGTCGAAACCCTCCTCGCGCCCCAGCCGGATAAACTGCTTGTGCTCGCCGCCCAATTGCTCGAACAACTTGCGGCACGCCCATACCGGATCCTGATGATCCCCCGCAGCTGCTACAGCCAGCACCGGCACATCCAGCTCGGCAAGCCCCGCCCACCAGTCGCGATCCTTGTCGCCAAAGCGGCCGAACAGGCCAAACCAGCGCATGCTTTCCAGGGCAAGGCCTATCGGTTCGTCCTCGGGACCGCGCTTGAGCCGGGTACCGGACAATTGCGCAAAGCGCTTGAGCAGCAAGCGCCCGCCCCACTCCACCGGCGGAATTTTCAATGGCCAGTAGGTGCGGCTGACCTGCGTGCCGAAAAACGCCGCACTGGCCACCAGATCGGTCGCCAGGTACTGGCCGCCCAATGCCGCCGCCAGTGTTGTGCCGCCCAGCGAATGGCCGACCCAGTGCGCGGCGCGACCGCATTTTTCACTGACAAAGGCGCCAATTACAGGCAGGTCGTAGCGGGCATAATCGGCGACCCGATTGCTGCGATAGTCGCGGTTGCGCGGCGACAGTCCGTGTCCGCGCATTTCCGGAATCCACACATCGAAACCGGCGCGCGCCAGATAAGCGCCCAGGCCAATGCCACGGGGCGAATACCAGAAGCGCCGATTGGAAAAGCTGCCATGCAGCAGAATGACCGGGGTGCCGCGCACCTCGGCCTGATCAGCCATGCCCAGGCGGGTAACCGCCAGTTCAACCGTGCGATCCGGGCTGTTACCGGCTTTGATCCGGTACACATCCTCGCTCAGATCACCCCGGCGCTCAGCACTGAGCAAGGCCACGGGAAATAGAGTACTGCTGCTTTGCATAGGGTTCTTGCACGAAAAAGGGCGGGAACCATCACTGGAACACGCCCTGGAAAACGGTCGGAACCTTCACCGCGCCCGCAGCGGGTGAAGGTTCCGGTTCAGCGTATCAGTTCGCAGCTTCGCCTTCGGCCAGGAAGAACCAGGTCTCGAGTACCGAGTCCGGGTTCAGCGAAACACTTTCGATACCCTGTTCCATCAGCCACTTGGCCAGGTCCGGATGGTCGGATGGCCCCTGACCGCAAATGCCGATGTACTTGCCCGCCTTGTTGCAGGCCTGGATGGCATTGGCCAGCAGTTTCTTGACCGCAGGGTTACGCTCGTCGAACAGGTGAGCGATGATCCCCGAGTCACGGTCCAGGCCCAGGGTCAGCTGGGTCAGGTCGTTGGAGCCGATGGAGAAACCATCGAAGTACTCGAGGAACTCTTCGGCAAGAATGGCGTTGGACGGCAGTTCGCACATCATGATCACGCGCAGGCCGTTGTCTCCGCGCGCCAGGCCGTTTTCGGCCAGCAGGTCGACCACTTGGCTGGCTTCGCCCAGGGTACGCACGAACGGCACCATGATCTCGACGTTGGTCAGGCCCATCTCGTTACGCACGCGCTTGAGTGCACGGCACTCGAGCTCGAAGCAGTCACGGAAGGTTTCGCTGATGTAACGCGAAGCACCACGGAAACCCAGCATCGGGTTTTCTTCTTCCGGCTCGTAGAGCTTGCCGCCGATCAGGTTGGCGTATTCGTTGGACTTGAAGTCCGACAGACGCACGATGACCTTTTTCGGCCAGAACGCTGCGGCCAGGGTGCTGATACCCTCGACCAGCTTCTCGACATAGAAGCCCACCGGGTCGTTGTAACCGGCGATGCGCTTGTCGACGCTCTCCTTGAGCTCCTGCGGCAGGCCCGCGTAGTTCAGCAGTGCCTTGGGGTGCACGCCGATCATGCGGTTGATGATGAACTCCAGGCGCGCCAGGCCGACACCGGCGTTGGGCAACTGGGCGAAGTCAAAGGCACGGTCCGGGTTACCGACGTTCATCATGATCTTGAACGGCAGATCCGGCATGGCGTCTACCGAGTTCTGCTTGACGTCGAAGCCCAGTTCGCCCTCGAAGATGAAGCCGGTATCGCCTTCAGCACAGGATACGGTCACGCCCTGGCCATCCTTGAGCAGCTGGGTGGCGTTGCCGCAACCGACCACTGCCGGGATACCCAGCTCACGGGCGATGATCGCCGCGTGGCAGGTACGCCCGCCGCGGTTGGTTACAATGGCGCTGGCGCGCTTCATCACCGGTTCCCAATCCGGATCGGTCATGTCCGACACCAGCACGTCACCGGCCTGGACCTTGTCCATTTCCGACACGTCCTTGATGATCCGCACCTTGCCGGCGCCGATGCGCTGGCCAATGGCACGGCCTTCAACCAGAACAGTACCGGTTTCCTTGAGCAGGTAGCGCTCCATGACATTGGCCTGGGCACGGCTCTTCACGGTTTCAGGACGGGCCTGAACGATGTACAACTTGCCGTCGTCGCCGTCTTTGGCCCATTCGATGTCCATCGGACACTTGTAGTGCTTCTCGATGATCATGGCCTGCTTGGCCAGCTCGCTGACTTCGGCATCGCTCAGGCAGAAACGCGCACGGTCGGCCTTGTCGACATCAACGGTCTTGACCGAACGACCGGCCTTGGCTTCTTCGCCATAGATCATCTTGATCGCTTTGCTGCCCAGGTTACGGCGCAGGATGGCCGGACGACCCGCCTCCAGCGTGCCCTTGTGGACATAGAACTCGTCCGGGTTGACCGCGCCTTGTACGACGGTTTCACCCAGGCCGTAGGCACCGGTGATGAAAACGACGTCACGGAAGCCCGACTCGGTGTCGAGGGTGAACATCACGCCGGCTGTTCCGGTTTCCGAACGCACCATGCGCTGCACACCGGCAGACAAGGCCACCAGCTTGTGGTCGAAGCCCTGGTGTACGCGGTAGGAAATGGCGCGGTCGTTGAACAGCGAGGCAAACACTTCCTTGGCGGCACGGATGACGTTGTCGACACCGCGAATGTTCAGGAAGGTTTCCTGCTGGCCGGCAAACGAGGCGTCCGGCAGGTCTTCGGCGGTGGCCGAAGAACGTACGGCAACGGCCATGTTCGGGTTGCCTTGGGACATCTCAGCAAACGCGGTACGGATTTCGCTGTTCAGCCGCTCAGGGAACTCGGCTTCCATGATCCATTGACGGATCTGCGCACCGGTACGGGCCAGGGCGTTGACGTCATCGACATCCAGTGCGTCGAGCGCAGCATGAATCTGCGCGTTCAGGCCACTCTGTTCGAGGAAGTCACGGTACGCCTGAGCCGTAGTGGCAAAGCCGCCGGGGACCGATACTCCGGCACCTGCGAGGTTACTGATCATCTCGCCCAGGGATGCGTTCTTGCCCCCCACATGCTCCACATCATGGACGCCGAGCTTATCGAGGGAAACTACGTACTCTACCAAGGTGATCTCTCCACTAACTGTGTTGGAAAAGCTCAGGTCGCCCGCCTGCCTGCTCTGGCTTGACCGGGCGCTTGTGGCCTGGACCTGGAAAATAAGTGAGAATGCCGACAACCAGCGTTCGGCAAACCGAACCTATCATAAACAAGATTTGTCACCAGCTTAAGGCCCAAGGCGCAAATGAAACGATCTGCTTTCTTTATCTCCGATGGCACGGGCATCACCGCCGAGACGCTGGGACAGAGTCTGCTGGCCCAATTCGATAGCATTCCGTTCAATAAATTCACGCGTCCGTACATCGACAGCGTGGAAAAAGCGCGGGCCATGGTACAACAGATCAATAGCGCAGCTGAACGCGACGGCATGCGTCCGATCATCTTCGACACCATCGTCAACCAGGATATCCGCGAGGTGCTGGCCACCTCAAACGGCTTCATGATCGACATTTTCTCGACCTTCCTGGCACCGCTGGAGCAGGAGCTGACGGCCCACTCGTCGTATTCAGTGGGTAAATCCCATTCCATTGGTGGCAACTCCAACTACATGGAGCGTATCGAAGCCGTCAACTTCGCGCTGGACAACGACGATGGCGCCCGCACCCACTACTACGACAAAGCCGACTTGATCCTGGTCGGCGTGTCGCGCTGCGGCAAAACCCCGACCTGCCTGTACATGGCCATGCAATTCGGCATTCGCGCGGCCAACTACCCGCTGACCGAAGACGACATGGAACGCCTGCAGCTGCCCGCGGTGCTGAAAAAGCACCACAACAAACTGTTCGGCCTGACGATTGACCCGGACCGCCTGACGGCCATCCGCCATGAGCGCAAGCCCAACAGCCGCTATTCGAGTTTTGCCCAGTGCGAGTTCGAGGTGCGCGAGGTGGAGAACCTGTTCCGCCGGGAAAACATCCCGAACATCAACTCCACGCATTTCTCGGTGGAAGAGATTTCGGCGAAGATTCTTGTCGAGAAGGGTGTTGAACGCAGGTTCAAGTAACCCCCTGCAGGGTAAAAAAAAGCCCCGGCAATTGCCAGGGCTTTTCATTTCAGCTCAGACTCAGGACGGCACCACCGCCGTCTGACCACTCAAGGCCAGATCCACCAGCTCACGGTTCGCCACCGCATACATGGCGTAATCGTTACCGGTCGCGGCACGCAGCTCGTCGAGCATGGCACGCCAGCGCTCGACCATCACGCGGTGCTGTTCCAGCCACAACGCCACCCGGGCATCCATATCGTCAGGAGCATTGGCCATCTGCAGTACCGAGATGGTGATCGCCCGCTGCTGCAGGTCGATGTCATCGCGGAAGGCCTCGCGCGCCAGCGCCTGCCAGTTGCTTTCCACCGACAAGTTGCTGATTTCCTGCAGGTACCAGGTCAGGTCCAGCGCACTGCCGACCGCGAAGAAGGCTTTGGCCACTTCCGCCGGATCCCGGCCAGTGACATCGGACGCTTCAATGATCGGCAACAGGGTGTACAGGTGCGTGGTACCGGCAACCATGCGCGCCAGCAACTCCGGCACACCGGCCTCGACGAAGCTCTGGTAACGGGTCATCCAGCGCTCACGGGTTGGCCCTTCCAGCAGTTCGTCCAGCTTGAGCCCCAACTGGGCGATTTTCGGCCCGAAATGCGCCACATCACGCCCGGCATCCTGCTCATTGCGACGGCTGCGCAGGAACCAGCGCGTAGCCCGACGCCCCAGACGCATCAACTCATCCATCAGGGTCAGCTGGATATCCGCCGGCACCTGATAATCCAGGGCTTCGATCTGACGGAACCAGTGCGGCAGGTGGAAGATGTCACGCACGATCACGTAGGCACCGGCGACATTCGCCGGGCTCATGCCGGTGGACTCCTTCAGGCGCTGAACGAACGTGATGCCCATATTGTTGACCAGATCGTTGGCGATCTGGGTACTGACGATCTCGCGCTTCAGGCGATGGCGGCGCATGGCGTCGGCAAACTTGCTCACCAGCGACGGCGGGAATGCGGTTTCCATGTCGCGGGTCAGGTAGTCGTCATCCGGCACCAGCGATTTGAGCAACTGCTCCTTGAGATCAATCTTGCTGTAGGAGATCAGTACCGACAGCTCCGCGCGGGTCAACCCCTGGTTGGCGGCCAGACGCTCCACCAGCTGTTCTTCCGTCGGCAGGAACTCGATGGCCCGATCCAGTTTGCCACGGCTTTCGAGGTCCGCCATCAGGCGTTTGTACTCGGCAATGCGCTCACGGGCACGACGCGCAGCCAGCGAGAGCGCCTGGGTCTGCTTGTAGTTGTTGCCCAGCACCAGCCCGGCGACCTCGTCGGTCATGCTGCCCAGCAACTGGTTACGCTGTTTTTCGGTCATGTCGCCAGCCTGCACCACTTCGTTGAGCAGGATTTTGATATTGACCTCGTGGTCGGAGCAGTCCACGCCACCGGCGTTGTCGATGAAGTCGGTATTGGTGGCACCCCCATTGAGGCCGAATTCGACGCGCCCCAACTGCGTCATGCCCAGGTTGCCGCCCTCGCCCACCACTTTGCAGCGCAGTTCGTTGCCGTCTACGCGCAGCGCATCGTTGGCCTTGTCGCCGACATCGGCGTGGCTTTCCTCGCTGGACTTGACATAGGTGCCGATACCACCGTTCCACAGCAGGTCAACCGGCGCCTTGAGCAGCGCATTGAGCAGCTCGGTCGGGGTCAGCTTGTCAGCATCGATGGCGAAGCGTTCTTTCATCTGCGGCGTAATCGCGATGCTTTTCGCGCTGCGCGGGAAAATCCCGCCACCTTCAGACATGATGCTGGTGTCGTAGTCGCTCCAGGCCGAACGCGGCAGGTCGAACAGGCGCTTGCGCTCGGCGAAGCTGCTGGCGGGTTCCGGGTTCGGGTCGATGAAAATGTGCAGGTGGTTGAACGCGGCCACCAGTTGCAGTTTCTCGGACATCAGCAAGCCGTTGCCGAACACGTCGCCGGCCATGTCGCCGACGCCGACCACGGTGATCGGGTCTTCCTGGACATTGATGCCGCGCTCACGGAAGTGGCGCTGCACGCCAACCCAGGCTCCACGGGCAGTGATGCCCATCTTCTTGTGGTCGTAACCGGCCGAACCACCGGAGGCAAAGGCATCTCCCAGCCAGAAGCCGTAGTCGATGGCAATGCCGTTGGCGATGTCGGAGAAGGTCGCGGTGCCTTTGTCGGCCGCGACGACCAGGTACGGGTCGTCATCGTCGTGACGCACGACATTGGCCGGCGGCACCAGGGCGCCGTCCTTGAGGTTGTCGGTGATGTCCAGCAGACCGGAAATGAAGATCCGGTAGCAGGCAATGCCTTCAGCCTGAATATCATCACGGCTGCCGCCCAGCGGCAGGCGACGCGGCAGGAAGCCGCCCTTGGCGCCTACCGGCACAATGACCGAGTTCTTCACCTGCTGGGCTTTTACCAGGCCCAGCACTTCGGTACGGAAGTCTTCTTCACGGTCCGACCAGCGCAAGCCGCCACGGGCCACATTGCCGAATCGCAGGTGCACACCTTCAACACGCGGTGAGTACACGAAGATCTCGAACTTGGGCACCGGCTTGGGCAGTTCAGGAATCAGCTTGGGATTGAACTTGAAGCTGAAGTACGACTTGATCTGGCCCTGGGCGTCGGTTTGGTAGTAGTTGGTCCGCAGGGTCGCCTTGATCAGGTCCAGATAGCGACGCAGGATGCGGTCTTCGTTGAGCACCTGTACATCATCGAGCGCGGTGAGGATGGCCTGTTCCAGGCGCAGTTGCTTGTCATCCAGGTCTTCACTGGAAAGCTTGCGCGCCAGGTAGAAGCGGGTCTTGAACAACCGCGTCAACTCGCGGGCGATATCGGTGTGGTTGTTCAGGGTGCTGGCAATGTAACCCAGGTCGAAGCCCAGGCGGATCTGCTTGAGGTAGCGCGCATAGGCCCGCAGCAACGCCACGTCGCGCCATGGCAGGCCAGCGGTCAGCACCAGGCGGTTGAATGCGTCGTTTTCCGCATCGCCCTTGACGATGTGGACAAAGGCATCCTGCAAGGTGTCGTTGAGCTGCTGGATGTCCAGGTTCAAGCCTTCGCTGTAGGTGAAGGCAAAGTCATGGATCCAGAACTCGCGGCCATTGGCGTGGCGCAGACGGTACGGGAACTCACCGAGCACCCGCAGGCCGAGGTTTTCCAGGATCGGCAAAACGTCCGACAGCGCCAGCGGCGTGTCGGCGTGGTAGAGCTTGCAGTGCAACTGCTGTTTGCCGGCCTGGGTCAGCGGCTGGTAGAAGCTCATCACCAGCGGCTTGCGATCGGACAGGGTCAGCACATGCTGCATGTCGACCACCGCCGAGTGCGCAGCAAAGCGCTCGCGGTAGCCGGCGGGGAAGCCCTTCGGAAAGTCAGCAAGGATATTGGTGCCCTGGGCTTCGCCGAAGCTTTCGACAGTCAGGGTGGCGTAATCGTCCTGCCACGAACGGCAGGCCTGGATGACTTCGTTTTCCAGCTGCAGCGGGTCGATATCGATGCGGTTCTTCGGGTCGACGCGCAAAATCAGCTGCACACGCGCCAGCACCGACTCGGAGAAGAAGGTCCAGAACTCGCAATCGCTGGCTTTCAGGCGATCCATCAGCACCTGCTGGATCTTCTGCCGCACTTCGGTGGAGTAGATGTCACGCGGCACGTAGGCCAGGCAATAGCAGAAACGGCCGTACGGGTCCTTGCGCAGGAACACACGGATCTTGTTGCGCTCCTGGATCTGTACGATAGACATCACGGTGGTGAACATCTCATCCACTGGCGTCTGGAACAGATCATCGCGCGGCAGGACTTCAAGGACTTGCGCCAGCTCTTTGCCCAAGTGGGCTTTCGGATCGAAACCGGAACGGCGCTCGACTTCAGCCACCTTGCCACGAATGTAAGGGATGTTGCGCACGCTCTCGCCGTACACCGACGAGGTGTACAGGCCCATGAAGCGGCATTCCTTGATGACCTTGCCGTCGGCGTCCAGCTGGCGGATCGAGACATAGTCCGGGTAGGCCGGACGGTGCACGCGGCTCGGGTAAGCGGCCTTGGCAAAGGACAGCAGCAGTGGTTCGTTGAGGTAGTTGACCGCGTAGTCTTCGATGCGCAGGTCTTCGGCGGTCAGGCCGGCGCGCAGCAAGCGGGTCAGGCCCAGGAACGACTGCTCGTCGTAGACCAACTGGCCGCCCTCGGCATCCGCCTGGACCACAAACTCTTCATAACCGAGGAAGGTGAAGTGGTTGCCCACCAACCATTGCAGGAAGTCCTTGACCTCGGCTTTTTCCGCCTGGGCCGGGGCGTAGGCAGTTTGCTCGACCAGTGTCAGCAGCTCGCGCAGCTTGGCTTTCATCGGCTCGAAATCGGCAACCGCCACACGCACTTCGGCGAGCACCTGCTCCAGCTCGCGGGTCAGCACATTGAGTTCGGCTGCGTTGGCGCAGCGGTCAATTTCCAGGTACATCAGCGATTCTTGCGAAACGCCCTCGCCCTGAGTGCCCTTGGGCAGAATTTCCAGCAGCTCGCCCTTGGCCCCGCGACGCACGCTCAGTACGGTGGTTTGCAGGGTATGAATGCTGTAGCCGCGGCGGTTGAGTTCGGTGCGTACCGAATCGACCAGAAAAGGCAGGTCATGGTGCAGGACTTCCACCGCAGTGTGCGTCGACTGCCAGCCATGACGTTCGTAATCGGGGTTGTAGACATGAACCTGAGGATGAGCAGGATCGAAACGCTCGATAATCCGCCAGGCAGACAGGGTGCAACCGGCCAGGTCGGAAAGGCGGCGCTGGGTCAATTCGTCAAGAGAGATGATGCCGAAGAACTGTTCGGCGAACAGCGCCACTTGTGGCAGTGCCTGTTCGCTGATGTGCTGCGCCAGGGCCGCTTGCAGTTGATGCTGGAAGTCGGCTTTGCTGGCTGCGGTGAAAAACGCCATCTGTGGTACTCCGCTTGGGCTTTGTTTTTGAGTGAAGCGTCGCGCGCGTCCGCCATCTACGGATCAACGATAGCCAACCCGTAGCAGGAGGACAGTAAAACCACCAGGAACGAGTGCAAAACGCGACTCATGAGTCACATACCCCGTTCCAAGGATGGGCATCTGCAAAAACGACTGCGCCGCACGGCGCTGTGTCTTTACGGGTGACCATCGACAGCGCAGCTTAACGAGACCCCGCCCGCCCCTGCTTGCGGTGCTGCGACATATTCGGTCATTGAGGTGCAGGTGCTCGTTTATCCAGGCGCAGAAGACTGGCAGAATCGTGTTTCAACTTATTTATCGAGCCGCTCATGCAACTGACCACCGCCCTGCTCTTCGCCACCCCCTGCGATGATGAAGAAGACAACATGGCCACCCTGTGCTGCCACAGCGACAAGGGCCAGATGTTCCTCATGACCCGCTACCCGGACGAAGACCGCGTGGACATCACCCTCGACGACCACTACGCCCCCGTCGAAGGCTTGAAGGTCACCCTGAGCAAAACCCGCTTGCTGGTCGAGGTGGCGCCACTGGATGCCGACGCGCTGGGTGGCGACGATCACCTGGAAATCATCCTGAGCAGCGACGGTACCGACTTTGCCGAGGTCGAGGAAACCCTGCAGAACATCCTCAAAGGCACTGGCACCTACGTCAGCGAGCTGTAAGCGTGGCAGCGGTTTCTTGACAAGATTCCGCCCTGAAGGCATTGTCTGACAACCTGACCAATGAGCAATACCCCATGCTTGAGCTTCAGCGCCCCGACACGCTGGTCGAACGCGTCGTCGGCGCCATCCGTGCAGAGATCGATTCCGGACGCCTGGCGGCCGAATCGCGCCTGCCCACTGAACAGCAACTGGCCGAACAGCTGAATGTCAGCCGTTCGGTGGTGCGCGAGGCAGTGGCCCAGCTCAAGGCCGACGGGGTATTGATTGCCCGCCGCGGTCTGGGTTCGTACATTTCCCAGACCCCGACCGGCACGGTGTTTCGCTTTCCCCAGGGCCAGGGCCGACGCCCGGACCTGGTGCAGATGTTTGAAGTGCGCCTGTGGATCGAAACCCAGGCTGCCTCGGTGGCCGCCCAGCGCCGCGATGCCGCGGACCTGGCGCGGATGAACAAGGCCCTGCAGGAGATGCTCGACAAGCGCAGTGACTTTGCTGCAGCGGCGGCCGCCGATGTCGAGTTCCACCGCGCCATCGCCGACGCCAGCAAGAACGATTATTTCGTGGCCTTTCACGACTTCCTTCGTGGTCAACTGGCCGCTGCGCGCAAAACCGCCTGGGAAAACTCCGCCGCGCACTCGGTGGGTGGCTCGGCGGATGCCAACCGCGAGCACCAGGCGCTGTACCAGGCCATCGCCGATGGCGATCGCCACGCTGCTGCGGCCTGCGCCGAGGCGCACCTGCGCGCATCGGCCAAGCGCCTGAAACTGGAACTGCCAAGCATCGATTGAACCCTTGATATGCACGTATTAGCGGGCGCTGGTAGAAAGCGCCCTTTTGTTTGACCTACTTAGTCTGACAACCTGATAAGCAGACTCTCTGACAAGAACAACCCAAGGTGACACCTGCATGATTTACGACTACTGCATCATCGGCGGCGGCATCGTCGGCCTCGCCACCGCCATGGCGCTACTGGAGCGCCAGCCCGGTGCCTCGCTGCTGATCCTGGAAAAGGAAGCGAGCCTGGCCCGGCATCAGACCGGGCACAACAGTGGCGTTATCCATGCGGGCATCTATTACGCCCCGGGCAGTCTCAAGGCCGACCTGTGCAAACGCGGCGCCGAAGCCACCAAGGCGTTCTGCACCGAGCACAAGATCAAGTTCGATGTCTGCGGCAAGTTGCTGGTAGCCTCCACACCGCTGGAAGTCCAGCGCATGCATGCGCTGTACGAGCGTTCGCAGCAGAACGGCCTGAAGGTCGAGCGCCTCGATGCCACAGAACTGCAACGCCGTGAACCGAACATCGTTGGCCTCGGCGGCCTGTTCCTCGATGCCACCGGTATCGTCGATTACAAACAGGTGTGCCAGGCCATGGCCCGGGTCATCCAGGCCGCCGGTGGCGAGCTGCAGCTGTCGACCACCGTGCGCGCGATCGTCGAGAGCGGCGACTGCGTCACCATCAGCAGTGACGACAAAGTCTGGCAGGCTCGCCAGCTCGTTGCCTGCGCCGGCCTGCAATCGGATCGCCTGGCGGCGCTTGCCGGGGTGAAGATCGATCACCAGATCATCCCGTTTCGCGGCGAGTATTTCCGCCTGCCAGCCAGCAAGAATGACATCGTCAACCACCTGATCTACCCGATCCCGGATCCGGAACTGCCGTTTCTTGGCGTGCACCTGACACGAATGATCGACGGCAGCGTGACCGTAGGGCCGAACGCCGTGCTGGGCCTGGGCCGCGAAAACTACAAGAAATTCTCGGTGAACTGGCGCGACGTGGCCGAGTACGCGCGCTTCCCCGGGTTCTGGAAAACCATCTGGGCCAACCTGGGCTCCGGCACCACCGAGATGAAGAACTCGCTGTTCAAGGGCGGCTACCTGGAACAATGCCGCAAGTACTGCCCGTCCCTGAATATCGAAGATTTGCTGCCCTACGAAGCCGGCATCCGCGCACAGGCGGTGATGCGCGACGGCACCCTGGTTCACGACTTCCTGTTCGCCGAGACGCCACGCATGGTGCATGTCTGCAACGCCCCTTCACCGGCCGCCACCTCGGCGATCCCGATTGGCCAGATGATTGCCGACAGGATCTTCAAGACACGCTGAAACGCTGCTGCATACCATAACTACAAAGACAAAAAGGAAACCTCCGATGTCGGTACATGAGGCGGCCGTGGCCGCGACAGAAACCCCGGAACAGACTAAAAAGCGCCTGCGCAAGGTTGCTGCTGCGACCATCTTCGGCTCGATGCTGGAGTGGTATGACTTCTACCTGTACGCCACCATGGCGGCGATCGTCTTCTCGAAGGTGTTCTTCGACCCCAGCAACCCGGCCGTGGCCTCGCTGCTGGCGTTCTCCACCTTCGCCATCGGCTTCATCGCCCGCCCCTTCGGCGGCATCCTGTTCGGCTACCTGGGCGACCGCTTCGGGCGCAAACAGGTACTGGTCATCACCTTCTGCCTGATGGGCGTGTGCACCACCGTCATCGGCCTGATCCCCAGCTACGCCTCCATCGGCATCTGGGCACCGATCATCCTGGTGCTCGTGCGTATCATCCAGGGTCTCGGGGCTGGTGCCGAACTTTCGGCCGCTGCCGTCACTTCCTACGAGCATGCCAGCGAAGGCAAGCGCGGCAGCCAGGGCGCCTGGCCGGCACTGGGCCTGAACCTGGGGCTGCTGCTGTCGTCGCTGACCGTGTACGTGCTGACCATGAACGGCAACGACTTCCTGCTCTCTGGCGGCTGGCGCATCCCGTTCATCTGCAGCATCGTGCTGGTCGCTGTCGGCCTGTGGGTGCGCAGAAGCATTCCGGAAACCCCGGACTTCAAAGAACTCGACAAAGCACCGAGCAAAGCCCAGGTGTCGCCGCTCAAGCTGCTGTTCAAAAACGACCTCAAGGGCCTGGCGGTGGTGTTCTTCGTGGCGATCGGCTACAACGCCCTGAGCTACATCTTCAAGACCTTCTCGCTGGCCTACCTGACCCAGTACAAAGGTGTTGAAGCCCATGTCACGTCGCTGTCGGTGACCATTGCCAGCCTGGTGGCGATCATCGCCGTGCCGTTCTTCGGCTGGCTGTGCGACAAGTGGAGCAGCAAGACCGTGCTGATGCTCGGCGGGATTTTTTCGGTGTTGTTCGCCTACCCGTTCCTGGCACTGCTCAACACCGGCGAGCCGATGATGATCTACCTGGCCATCGCGATTGGTACCGGCCTCCTGGCGCCAATGATGTTTGCCCCGCAGGGTTCGTTCCTCAGCCGGCAGTTCCCGACCCAGACTCGCTCTTCGGGCTTCGGTACCGGCCGCGAGATCGGCACTGCCGTGGCCGGTGGCCTGGCGCCGCTGGGCGGCCTGGCGCTGGTTGCAAGCTCCGCCACCCACTCCACCGACGGTGTGGCGGTCATCCTCGCGGTAGCGGCAGTGCTGGTGGTGGTGTTTGCCCTGTGTGACCAGGGCCGCAAGCACTCCAGCTTCAAGAACTGACAGCCTGCAGGAGCGGAGTTATCCGCGATGGGGCGCGTAGCGGCCCCAAAGAAGGGACTGCCATGCAGTCCATCGCGGCGGTCCGGCGTCCCGGTGAATCCGCTCCTACGGGCCGGGTACGCCGGGTATTCGCACAAAATTACACGCCGCCGTTAGTCGCCAGGGCCCCGGATAGATTAAAGTGTCATCCCCTGCCCGGGCGCTTTTACGCCGCACGCCCTGGCCTAAGTCCAGGAACCTTCATCGATGGAACACCGTGAGGCGCTGATCGCGCTGCGCACCTTTCTTTCCACCCAGATCCTTGGCCAGGAAAAACTCGTCGAGCGCCTGCTCATCGTGCTCCTGGCCGACGGCCACATGCTCGTCGAAGGCGCGCCCGGGCTGGCCAAAACCAAGGCCATCAAGGAACTGGCCGAAGGTGTCGAAGCCGAGTTCCATCGCATCCAGTTCACTCCCGACCTGCTCCCGGCCGATATCACCGGTACCGAGATCTACCGCCCGGAAACCGGCAGCTTCGTGTTCCAGCAGGGGCCGATCTTCCACAACCTGGTGTTGGCCGACGAAATCAACCGGGCACCGGCCAAGGTCCAGTCGGCCCTGCTTGAAGCCATGGCCGAGCGCCAGGTCAGCGTCGGGCGCAGCACCTACGAGCTGTCGCCGTTGTTCCTGGTGATGGCCACACAAAACCCGATCGAGCAGGAAGGCACCTACCCGCTGCCTGAAGCCCAGCTCGACCGTTTTCTCATGCACGTGAAAATCGGCTTCCCGGACGCGTCGGTAGAACGGCGTATTCTCCAGCAGGCCCGTGGCGAAGCACTCAATGGCGAAGCCAAGCCCGAACGCCGGGTGAGTCAGCAGGCGATCTTTGCCGCGCGCAAGGAAATCCTCGGCCTGTACATGGCCGATGCGGTAGAGGAGTACCTGGTCCAGCTGGTCATGGCCACCCGTACCCCGGCCAAGTTCGACCTGGAGCTGGCCGACTGGATCGCCTATGGCGCCAGCCCGCGCGGCTCCATCGCCCTGGACCGCTGCGCACGGGCCCATGCCTGGCTGGCCGGACGCGACTTCGTCAGCCCGGAAGACATCCAGGCGGTGCTGTTTGACGTGCTGCGCCACCGCATCATTCTTTCCTTCGAGGCCGAGGCCGCCGGGATCGATCAGGACCGGGTGATTCAGCGCATCCTCGACGTCGTCGCTGTCGCCTGACGCCATGCCCGAGCAACTGCTGGCCGCACCCGGCATTCGCATCAGCCTCGCCGAGCTGATCGAAATGCGTCATCGCGTCCGCGAAGTGCAATTGTTTTCGCGTCCCGGCCAGCGCAGCCCGCTGGTGGGCCTGCATCACTCGAAACTGCGTGGGCGCGGGGTCGACTTCGATCAGGTACGGGTCTACCAGGCCGGCGACGACGTTCGCAACATCGACTGGCGAGTAACAGCACGTACCCAGGAGCCGCATACCAAACTCTTCCATGAGGAGCGCGAGCGGCCGATTTTCATCCTGGTCGAACAGAGTCAGCGCCTGTTCTTTGGCTCAGGACTGATGTTCAAGTCGGTGCTCGCCGCCCAGGCAGCCGCATTGATCGGCTGGGCCGCGCTGGGCCATAACGACCGTATCGGCGGCTTGGTGTTCGGCGACAACGAGCACTACGAAATCAAACCACGGCGCAGCAAGCAAAGCCTGTTGCAGCTGCTCAACCGTCTGGCCAGGGTCAACCAGTCGCTGCACACCGAAGCCCAGCCCCAGGCCGACAGCCTCGGCCTGGCCCTGCGCCGCGCCCGTGAGGTGCTACGCCCGGGCAGCCTGGCCATCATCATCTGCGACGAGCGCGCCCTGACGCCGGCGGTGGAACAGCAACTGAGCCTGCTGTCCAGGCACTGCGACCTGCTGTTGCTGCCGCTGTCCGACCCGCTTGACCATGCCCTGCCCGCGGCCGGCCTGCTGCGTTTTGCCCAGCACGGCGCACAGCTTGAGCTTGATACTCTCGACCCCACCCTGCGCCGCAGCTACCGTCACCAGAGCGAGGCACGCATCGAGCGCTGGGAGATGCTGGCGCAAAAACTGCGGGTGGTGCTGATGCCGCTAAGCACCCAAAGCGAAATGATCGAGCAACTGCGCGAATACCTCAATGCGCAACGACCGGGGAAAGCCCCGTGAACGAACTGGAACAACTGCAGCCATTGATCACCCCGCCGGCCATCGGCTGGTGGCCACTGGCACCTGGCTGGTGGCTGCTCCTGGCATTGTTGCCGCTACTAGGCTGGGGCGCGTGGCGCCTGCGCCACTGGCGGCCCGGGAAAAAGCCGATTGTGCGTGCCGAACTGCCGCTGGACCCGATTCGCGTCGAAGCCCTGGCTGAATTGGCACGCCTGCCCAAGCCGTATAATGGTGAACCGGCCGGCGCCTGGTTGCAGCAGATCAACGCCCTGCTCAAACGCCTGTGCCGCAATCATTATCCCGGCAGTCACAGCCATACACTCAACGGCCGCCAGTGGCTGGCGTTTCTCGACAACCGATGCCCGGCTGCCGGCCTGACCCGCTGGATGGTGCTGGTCGAAGGCGCCTACAAGCCTGAATGCAAGCTCGACGACAAAGCCATTGCCGGGCTCTATCAGGCGGTCGACACCTGGATCCGCAAACATGTTTGAACTGGCCTGGCCGTGGGTTTTCCTGCTGCTGCCGCTGCCCTGGCTCGCGCGGCTGCTGCTACCGGCTGCCGACAGCGGCGAGCCGGTGCTCAAAGTCAGCTTCCTCAACGAGCTGGAAGGCCTGGCTGGGCGCCGTGCCCGCCTGAACCTCCCCACCTGGCGCCAACAGGCGCCCTTTGTGCTGGTCTGGCTGCTGTTGCTGTGCGCCGCTGCCCGCCCGCAGTGGCTGGGTGAGCCGCTGCCGGTTTCGGCCAGCGGCCGCGACCTGTTGGTAGCCGTGGATGTCTCCGGCTCCATGGACTTTCCCGATATGCAGTGGCAAGGCGAAGAGGTCAGCCGCCTGACCCTGGTCAAGGCGCTGCTTGGCGACTTTCTCGAGGCTCGCCAGGGCGACCGTGTCGGCTTGATCCTGTTTGGCAGCCAGGCCTATCTGCAGGCGCCACTGACCTTTGACCGGCGCACGGTGCGCACCTTTCTCGACGAAGCACAGGTTGGTATCGCCGGCAAGAACACCGCCATCGGCGATGCAATCGGCCTTGCGCTCAAACGCCTGCGCCAGCGTCCGGCACAGAGCCGGGTGCTGGTACTGGTCACCGATGGCGCCAACAATGGCGGCCAGATCCATCCACTGACTGCGGCCCGTCTGGCAGCCCAGGAAAACGTGCGCATCTACACCATCGGCATCGGTGCCGACCCGCAGGAATCCGGTACTGCCGGCCTGCTCGGCATCAACCCGAGTCTGGACCTGGATGAAGCCTCGCTCAAGGAAATTGCCGAACAGACCGGTGGCAGTTATTTCCGCGCCCGTGATGGCGAAGAACTCCAGGCCATCGACGAGGCGCTCGACCGCCTGGAGCCGGTGGCTCAGCAACCGACCCAGGCACGCTCGGCCCAGGCCTTGTACAGCTGGCCGCTGGCATTGGCCTTGCTGCTCAGCTTGCTGCTGGTGGCGCGCGAGCAATGGCCGGACAATCCCCTGCAACGCCTGCTGCGCAGGCCGCACTTCCTGGCACCGCACTGGCAGTGGCGTGAGCGGCTCAAACGCCTGCGCCTGAGGAGACGCCGATGATTGCCCTGTGGCCGCAATGGTTGCGCCCGGCCTGGCTGATTGTGCTGCCGCTGCTCGCCTGGCTGCTGTGGAAACTCTGGCACCGGCAAAAACGCGCCGGGCGCTGGCAGATGATCCTGCCCCCCAGTTTCCATGCTGTGCTGTTGGGTGGCGGCAACGGCCGCGACAGTAAACTGCCGTGGATTGCCCTCGGCCTGGCCTGGCTGCTGACCGTACTGGCCCTAGTTGGCCCTAGCTGGCAGCGCCTGGAAGAAACCCGCCAGCGTCCGGCCGACCCGCTGGTGATCCTGCTCGAACTGACCCCACAGATGCTCGCCGAAGATGCCGCGCCTACGCGCCTGGAGCAAGCGCGGCGCAAGGTGCTCGACCTGCTCGAGCATCGCCGCGACAGTCAGACGGCAATCATCGTCTATGCCGGCAGTGCCCACACCCTGGTACCGCTGTCAGACGACCTGGCGACCAGCCGCAACCTGCTTGAGGCCCTCACTCCGTCGATCATGCCCCAGGCCGGCCAGCGCGCCGACCTTGCCGTCCGCAAAGGGCTGGCTTTGTTGGCCCAGGCGGGCCTCGGCCAAGGTCGCCTGCTGCTGATCGGCTCGTCCCTGAGCCCTCAGGAGCGCGAAGGTATCAAGCAGGCGCTCGGTCGCCAGGGTCCCGGTTTGTTGATGCTGGGCGTCGGTTCTGCCGAAGGTGCCCCGGTCAAGCAGGCCAATGGCGAGTTTCTCAAGGACGACCAGGGCGGCATCCTCATGCCGCGCCTGGACAGCGCGAGCCTCAAGGCATTTATCAGCAGCACCGGTGGCCGCTACCGCAATGCCCGCATCGACGACCTCGACCTGCGCGGCCTGCGCCTGTTCGACAACCCCAAAAGCCTGCGTGAAGACGGCCAGGCACTGCAACTGGACAGCTGGGCAGACCAGGGCTACTGGCTGCTATTGCCCCTGCTGCTATTGGCAGCCTGTGCCGGCCGCCGCGGCTGGCTGTTCTGCTTGCCGCTGTTGCTGGCGCTGCCGCAACCGGTGTACGCCTTCGAGTTCAACGACCTGTGGCTACGCCCCGACCAGCAAGGCCAGCGCCTGCTCGAGCAACAGCGCCCGGACCAGGCTGCCGAGCACTTCCAGAACCGCCAATGGAAAGGTGTGGCGCTGTATCAGGCCGGTGACTACGACGGTGCCGCACGCCTGTTTGCCCAAGGCAGCAGCGCTGCCGATCACTACAATCGTGGCAACGCCCTGGCACGCAGCGGGGAACTTGAAGCTGCGATTGATGCCTATGAGCAGGCCCTGGAACTGCAACCCGAATTACAGGTAGCCTTGGCCAACAAGGCCTTGGTCGAACAGGTGCTGCAACAGCGTCAGGCCGAGCAGGCCGAGCAACCGCCCAAGGACAACCCGCAGAGCGACAGCAACGCCCAGCCCGACGCCAACAGCAGCGCCCAGAGTGCCGAGGGAGAAACCCGCGAGCAATCGGCCCAGCAACCCAGCGACGCCAACAGGGACGAAAACACCTCGAGCGAGCAGGCGCAACAGCTGGCCGGCAACGGCGATGATGATGAAACCACCCGACCGCCCCAGCGCCCGCAAGGCAGCACCCTGGATGCGGAGCAGCGCCAGGCCCTGGAGCAATGGCTGCGGCAGATTCCGGATAACCCGGCAGAGCTGCTTCGGCGTAAATTCTGGTACGAACAGCAACAGCATCAGGAACCCCATCGATGAGTCGCGTCTGCGTCTTTGTGCTCAGCCTCTTCATTTGCCTGCAGGTGCAGGCCGCCGTGCTGCGCGCCAGCGTTGACCGTACCCGCCTGAACGCCGGCGAAACCCTTGAACTGACCCTGCAGACCGAAGATGTGACCCAGTTCGGCAAACCCGACCTGAGCCCGCTGGACGCCCATTTCGAAGTGCGTGACACCCGCCAGGTCAACAGCCTGAACAATGTCGGCGAACAGAACAGCGCCGGCACTCGCTGGATCATCACCTTGCTGCCACGCCAAAGCGGCAGCGTGGAGATTCCGGCCTTGCAGGTCGGCGATCTGCGCAGCGAGCCGATCAGCCTGCAGATACTTACCCAGGACGCCAGCAGCGAAAACCACGGCCCGGTGTTCATCGATGCCAGCCTCGATCAACCCGAGGTCTATGTGCAGGCCCAGGCCGTGCTGACCCTGAGCATCTACCATTCGGTGCCGCTGTACGACGACAGCAGCCTGAGCCCGTTGCAGATCGACAATGCCAAGGTCGAGCCACTGGGCGAATCGCGTACCTTCGAGAAAGATATCGACGGCGTGCGCCACGGCGTCATCGAAATGCGCTATGCAATCTACCCACAGCAAAGCGGCGACCTCACTGTTCCGGCCCTGACGTTCACTGCCACAGCCGCCCAGAACGATGCCGACCAGGAACTCAACACGCCCCGTGCAGGCAAGCAAGTACGCGTCAGTTCCACGCCACTGGTACTGACCGTCAACCCGATTCCCGCCGACTACCCGGCCAATGCCCCCTGGCTCCCGACCAGCAGCCTGACCCTGGAAGAGCACTGGAGCCCTGATCCGGCCGCGCAACAAACCCAGATCGGCGACTCCCTCACCCGAACCGTGACGCTTCAGGCCGAGGGCTTGTCCAGTGCCCAGTTGCCCCCGCTGCCAGCGACCGAAGTAACAGGCCTGCGCCGTTACCCGGACCAGCCGCAACTGCGCAACCAGGTCAACGACCGCGGCTTGCTGGGCGTGCGTGAAGAACGTGAAGCCCTGGTCCCCACCCACAGCGGCACACTGGAGCTGCCGGCCCAGGAAGTTTTCTGGTGGAACACTCGCGAAGACCATCTGGAACACAGCAGCCTGCCGGCGCGTAGCCTGCAGATTCAGGACAACCCGGCCCTGAGCGCCGACAAACCGGCCAACATTGACCCGGTCAGCGTCACCACACGCCCGCTCTGGCCCTGGCAGCTGAGCACCTTCATCTTCGCCCTGACCACCCTGCTCGGTTTTACCTTGTGGTGGCGCGCCCGTTCGCAACCGGCGGTGCTGCGCGCCGCGCAAACGGGGCCCAGCCCGCGCACCCTGCTGGATGACCTCAAGCGCGCCTGCCAGGCCAACGATCCACAGGCTACACGCCAGGCGCTGGACGCCTGGGCGCGCCAGCAACCGGAAACTCTGGCCGAAATGGCCGCCCGCTTCATCCCCTTGTCCGATGCCCTGGATGGCCTCAACGGTGCCCTCTACAGCGAAAGCGGGCACTATTGGCAGGGTGATGAACTCTGGCGTGCCATCGGCACCATCCCGGCGGCAGAACAGATCCTACCGGCCGCGAGCGAAAACGGCAGCCTGCCACCGCTGTACCCCAAATAACCCCCAGGCGTGACGCCCCGCGCGTTACGCCGGTAATCTGCGGAACCCTCCATGCGTCTGTTTCATACTTCCGACTGGCACCTGGGACAAGCCCTGCACGGCCAGGAGCGCGACTTCGAACACGCCTGTTTTCTCGACTGGTTGCTCGGCCAGCTCAAACTGCGCCAACCGGATGCGCTGCTGATTGCCGGCGACATCTTCGACACGGTCAATCCGCCGGTCAAAGCGCAGGAACGCCTCTACGACTTTATCGTCCAGGCCCATGAGCAACAGCCGAAGCTTAATATCGTGATGATCGCCGGCAACCATGATTCGGGCTCGCGCATCGAACTCCCGGCACCCCTGATGCGCCGCCTGCGCACTCACGCCCTGGGCCGGGTACAGTGGCTGGATGACGGTGTGCTGGACAGCGAGCGCCTGCTGATCCCGCTGACCAATGCGCGCGGCAAAGTGAGCGCCTGGTGCCTGGCCTTACCTTTCCTGCGCCCGGCCGAAGTAACCGGTCCCCACCTCGGTGACGATTACCTGCGGGGCATTGCTCAGGTTCACGAGCGCCTGATCGAAGCCGCCCTTGAGCGACGCAAACCCGGACAAGCGCTGATTGCCGTGAGCCATGCGCACATGGCCGGTGGTTCGGTGTCAGAGGATTCCGAGCGCAGCCTGATCATCGGCAACGCCGAAGCCTTGCCTGCCAGCTTGTTCAGCAAAGACATCAGCTATGTCGCCCTCGGTCACTTGCACAAGCCGCAGCGAGTCAACCGCGAGGAACGCATCCGCTATAGCGGCTCGCCGATTCCACTGTCGTTCTCGGAAATCGCTTACCCGCATCAGATCCTTGAGATCGAGCTCGATGGCAGCACCCTGACCAGCGTCGAATCGCGCCTGATCCCGCGTGCCGTGCACTTGCAACGCCTGGGGCCAGCGCCGCTGGCAGAGATACTTAAACAACTGGCCGAGCTGCCGGTGGTCGACCTGCTCGAAGACCCGCAACGCCAGCCATGGCTGGAAGTGCGCGTGCGCCTGGACGAACCGCTGCCAGACCTGCGCCAGCAGCTGGAAAACGCACTGCAGGGCAAGGCGGTGCGCCTTGTACGCATCGCTGCCGAATACGCGGGCAACCGCGAAGGTGAAGCGCTCGATGACGCCGCCTTGATGGAGCTGGGCCAGATGACCCCACAGGAACTGTTCAGCCGCGCCTGGACCCAGGCTTACGGTAACGCCGTGGATGAGCAGACCCTGGCCGACTTCGCGCTGTTGCTGCAGGACGTTCAGCAGCAAGAGGAGCAGCCATGAAAATTCTCGCCATCCGCCTGAAGAACCTGGCCTCCCTGGCGGGCCCGTTTGAGATCGATTTCACCGCTGAACCGCTGGCCAGCGCCGGCCTGTTTGCCATTACCGGCCCCACCGGCGCGGGCAAGAGCACCCTGCTCGATGCCTTGTGCCTGGCCCTGTTTGGCGCGGTGCCGCGCTTGAGCAACATTGGCCGGGAAACCAAGCTGCCGGAAATCGACAGCGACATTCTCACCAGCGACCCGCGGACCCTGCTGCGCCGCGGTACCGGCAGCGGCTTTGCCGAAGTCGATTTCGTCGGTCTCGATGGCCGCCGCTACCGTGCACGCTGGGAAGCCAACCGCGCCCGCGACAAAGCCAATGGCAAGCTGCAAGGCAGCCGCCAAAGCCTGCATGACCTGGACAGCGAGCAACTGCTGAGCAACCAGAGCAAGGGTGAATACAAGCAACTGATCGAGGCCTGCCTGGGCCTGAATTTCGAGCAGTTCACCCGCGCCGTGATGCTGGCCCAGAGCGAATTCAGTGCCTTTCTCAAGGCCGACGACAAGGACCGCAGCGAGCTGCTGGAAAAGCTCACCAACACGGCGATCTACAGCCAGTTGGGGCGTCGCGCCTACAGCAAGAGCAAAGAGGCCGAGGACGCCCACAAGGCCCTGCAGGATCAAGCGGCGGGTGTCATGCCGATGGCGCCTGAAGCACGTGCCGAACTCGACCAGCGCTACGCCGGGGCGCTTGAGCACCTCAAAGGCGAACAGGCTCAATTGCGTCAGCTCGAACTGCAACGCGCCTGGCTGACCGAACTCAAGCAACTGCAAGCCCAGGTGCACAGCAGCAGCGAACAATTGCGCAGTGTCCAGCAGCACAGTGACAGCCTGCAGGGCGAACGCCTGAACCTCGCACGCCTGGAACACCTGGCGCCGCAACGCCATCAGTTCGCCCGTCTGCAAACCTTGGGCAGCCAGCTTTCACCGTTGGCCGCCAGCATCCGTGCGCAACGCCTGCAGCACGAAGCGCTGCAGGCCGGACAACACCAGCTACAGACCGAGCAGCAACTGGCGCAACAGGCACTGGCCGAGGCCCTGGCGCAACAGGCGGAGCGGGCGCCCCTGTTGCGCCAGGCCTTCACAGAACAGAACAGCCTGACCCGCCTGTCACAGGAACTGGCCAATTGTGCCGCGCTCAAGCAACAGGCCGAACAGGCCAGCGCCGAAGGCCAGCAGCAATTGGCAAGTCTGTCCGAACAGCAGCGGCTAACGGAAGAGCGCCTGACCCAGATCAGCGAGCAGCTCACCCACAGCGCAGCCCTGGCAGGCCTGGGCGATGCCTGGAACGCTTACCGCGATCGACTGCAGCAGCTGATGCAGCTAGGAAACCGCCTGAACCAGGGGCGCGCCGAACTGCCCGGCCTGCAGGCGCGCACCCTGCAGGCAAACACCACGCTGGACGAACAGCGTGCCGCCATCGCCCTGCTCTACCGCGAAGCCCAGGCCGAGCCCGATGCCCTGGCCGAACAGATCGGCCTGCTGGGCGAACTCCTGCAAAAAAACCGCCAGCAGCAACGCCAGGTGGAAGACCTGAGCCGTCTCTGGCACCAACAGCAGGATCTGGAGCAGCGCCTGACGGCCCTGCGCGAACGCCAGCAGGCGGCCCTCAAGCAGCGCGAGCAACTGATCAGTGAAGGCCTGAACGGCAAGAACCAGCTGACCGCCGCTGAACAGGCGCTGAACATCACCCGGCAATTGCTGGAACGCCAGCGCCTGGCGCGCAGCCAAAGCGTCGAAGAGCTGCGCGCACAATTGCAGGATGACCAGCCTTGCCCGGTCTGCGGTAGCCAGGAACACCCCTATCATCAGCCCGAGGCCCTGTTGCAGAGCCTGGGCCGCCATGATCAGGATGAAGAACACAATGCCCTGCAACAGGTCGATGCGCTGAAAAAACAGCTCGACGAACTGCGCACGCAACTGGGTGGCGTCAACGGTCAGATCAAAGAGTACCTGCACCAGCAGGAGCAACTGGCCGAGCAGCTTCAGCGCCTGGCCCCGAGCGTGCAGGCCCAGCCGTTGTATGCGGACCTGGCCGGCCAGGACAGCCGCCAGCAATCTGCCTGGCTCGAGCTGCAGGAGCGGCGTCTGGCGGATGACATCAGCCGCGACGAACAGCGCCAGAACGCTCTGTTGACCCTGCAAAAGGATGCCGCACGCCTGCAACAGCAGCTGCAGGCGGCGATCGAAGCCAGCCAGCAGGCCAGTCAGCACCTGAGTCAACAACAGCAAGCCCTGGACAACGACGAGCAACGCCTGGAGCAGGAGCTGGCGAGCTTCGCCACCGTGCTGCCGGCCGACGTGCTTGACGACCTGCGTCGCGAGCCGACGGACACCTTTCTGCGCCTGGACCAGCAACTGGCGCAACGCATGGACCTGGTGCAACGCCACAAGGACGAGCAACTCGAACACAGCGAGCGCCAGCAGGCACTGGACAAGGCCCAGGTACTGCAAGAAGGCCGGGGCCAGAAGCAACAGGAACTGCAGCAGCAATTCACCGAATTTGAGCGCCAGCAGCACAGCAGCCAGACCAGCCTCAGCGGCCTGCTCGGCGAGCACGCCGGTGCCGAGCAGTGGCAGCAGCACCTGGAGCAGGCTGTAGAACAGGCGCGCCAGCAGGAAGCGCTCAAGGTCCGGCAGTTGCAGGAAACCCAGGCGCAACTGATCGAGCTGACGACCGAACTCAAGGCCAAGGACGAGCGCTTGATCGCGCTTGAACAGGAGCACGGCGAGGTCCGTACGCAGATCGAGCAGTGGCGCCAGCGTCACCCCGAACTGGATGACAGCGGCCTGGAACAATTGCTCGCCCTCGACGACAACGCCGTTGCCCAGCTGCGCCAACGCCTGCAAGACAGCGAAAAGGCCCTGGAACAAGCACAGGTGCTGCTCAACGAGCGTCAGCAACGCCTCGACCAGCACCAGGCCCTGGTAACGCTCGAGTTACCGGAAGATGAGCTGGAGCAATCGCTCGAGGTCCTGCAAGGTCAACTCGCCAACAGCGAGCAGCACTGCGCCGAACTGCGTGCCGAGCAGGCCGATGACCAGCGTCGCCAGCAGGCCAACCAGGCCCTGGCCGAGCAAATCACCCAGGCCTACGGCGAATGGCAGCGCTGGGCCCGCCTCAATGCCCTGATCGGTTCGGCCACCGGTGACACCTTCCGCAAGATCGCCCAGGGCTACAACCTCGACTTGCTGGTGCATCACGCCAATGCCCAGCTGCGTCAGCTGGCCCGCCGCTATCGTCTGAAGCGCGGGGGCAGCCTGCTTGGCCTGCTGGTGCTGGATACCGAAATGGGCGACGAGCTACGCTCAGTGCATTCATTGTCCGGTGGCGAGACCTTCCTGGTGTCCCTGGCCCTGGCGTTGGGCCTGGCGTCGATGGCGTCGAGCACCCTGCGTATCGAATCGCTGTTTATCGACGAAGGCTTCGGCAGCCTGGACCCGGAGTCGCTGCAGCTGGCCATGGACGCCCTTGACGGCCTGCAGGCTCAAGGTCGCAAGGTCGCAGTGATTTCCCACGTGCAGGAAATGCACGAACGCATCCCGGTGCAGATCCAGGTGCGCCGTCAGGGCAATGGCTTGAGTTCGGTGGAGGTCAGTGGATGATTCTCTACTCGTTCCGTCGCTGCCCTTGGGCCATGCGCGCGCGCCTGGCCTTGCGTTACAGCGAGTGTCCGGTGGAAGTCCGCGAAGTCAGTCTCAAGGCCAAGCCGCCCGAGCTGCTCGCGCTGTCACCCAAAGGTACGGTGCCGGTGTTGAGTGCGGACGATCAGGTCCTCGATGAAAGCCTCGACATCATGCGCTGGGCCCTGGCCCGGCATGATCCGCAGGACTGGTTGCTACACGCCGATCCGTCCGCAGCGCAGGCAGCCGATGCCCTGATCGTGCGCAATGACCGCGACTTCAAGGCCCAGGTCAACCTCTACAAGTACGCCGAGCGCTACCCGCAACATACGCGTGAGGATTATCGCCAGCAGGCGCAAGCCTGGCTGGAGGAACTTGAGGGCCTGCTGACGCAGCGCCCCTACCTGTTCGCCGATCATCCAAGCCTGGCCGATGCCGCGTTGCTGCCATTGATGCGCCAGTTTGCCGGAGTCGAACCGGACTGGTTCGCCAGCGCGCCCTACCCGCACCTGCGAGCGTGGCTGCGGGGCTGGCTGGAGTCGGCGCTGTTCAAGGCAATCATGGCGCGTTGAGTCTCATCGCCGACAAACCGGCTCCCGCCGGTTACAGCGCCAGAATCGGCGAAGAATAAAGGAACAGCAGTACCGCCAGGATGCGCCATTTCATGTCTTTATCCCCTAAGGACAAGTGTCAATAAATTAGCGTCAAATTCAATCATATGGCGGTATGCCATTACCAGAATATTTACACGTCTCAGTGCTGCGACTTGTGATCCAGCGCCGCATAGAAATTGGCACTCTGCTGCAGGTACTTTTGCGTGTAGCTGAGGGTGGAGGATTTGCGTTCGCTGATTTCAACCTGCGCGTGGGCAGGCAATGCCACCGAAGCAGAAATGGCAGAAGCGGCAATGACCGGGAAGAGATTGAAGTTCATGGCGCTGACCTCGAAGTCTGTGGTTTGAAGTGGCCGTTGCCGGCCGTGGTTCAAACGTACGCCGCTCACGCGGCGCACAGAAATTCATTGCAGCAGTAGCTATTATCGAGGCGATTGATAGTCAATCGAGAAACTTGAGGTCCGACGGCGCATCCTGGACCAGCTTCTGCACAGTTTCACCGAGCATGCCGCTACGCGGATCGCGGCGGATGACCACGATTTCGTTGCTCTTCTGGTTGGCCACCAGCAGGAACTTGCCCGTCGGGTCGATAGCGAACTCGCGTGGGTGGTCACCCTCGACGCTGCGTCGCTGCACCTGCATCAACTTGCCGCTGTCGTCATCCACCGCAAACACCAACAGTTCGTTAGCCGTGCCGCGGTTACTTACATACAAAAAACGGCCGTCCGGCGACAGGTGCAAGGCGCCCGCAGCTTTCGCCGAAGCATCGTTCTGCTCGGTCAGTGGCAGTCGCTGACGCTCGGTCAACGCACCATCAACATGATCGAAGACCACCACCTGCGCGCTCATTTCCAGGGTCAGGTAGGCATGCTTGCCATCCTTGCTGAACAGCAGATGCCGTGGGCCGCTGCCCGGAGGCAGGTCAACAGCAGGCATTTTGGCAGGGCTCAGGGGGTGCTTGGGGCTGGCGCCGTCATACTGGTAGACGAACACCTTGTCCGCTCCCAGATCGCTGGCAAACACGTAATGCCCATCTGGCGAAGACACCACTGAATGCACATGGGGCCCGGCCTGGCGCTGCGGATTGGCACCGCTGGCCTTGTGCTGGTCCTGCTGCACCGAGTCGCCGAGTTTTCCGTCCTTGGCGACCGGCAGCACACTCAAGCTGCCACCCGGCGTCGGCTGTACACCGTAGTTGGCCACGAACAGGTAACGCTGGTCATGGCTGAGGCTGGCATGCGTGGGTTCGTCGCCCGCACTGCTGACCTGATTGAGGGGCTTGAGGGTGAAATCTTTGGCACTGATGGAAAAACTGCTGGCCTGGCCTTTACCCGCACCATTTTCATTGACCGCAAACAGCAGCTTCTGGTCAAACGATATGGTCAGCCATGACGGGTTTTCGCTCTTCAGCACCTGCAGCGGCGGAGTACCGATCTGCCCGCTATCGCTGTCGAACGCATAGCGATAAAGACCTTCACTGGCACCGTCGGTGTAACTGCCCACCAGCAACTGCGCGCCGTGAGCGGTGGCAAACACACTCATGGCACTAGCGATCAGCAGGGTCGTCAGCTGGCGTTTCATCGTCATCCTCGTCCGGTGCACGAAAGGCACTCATACAGACTAGTCGATGCTCGGCGGTGTCGGCAGCGATCAGCCAGTCTTCGCCCTCGGCACGCGCCGCAGCGATCTGTTCCGGGCTGAACGACCATTTTTTCAGGGCACGACCGTCCATGCACTCGATGTGCAGGCCGGTATCGTCATAGGTGAAGTCAAAGGCATGCAAACCGTCGACAAGGAGCATGTCGCAGGACTGCAAGACGAGGGAAAGGGTTGTCATCGGGCGTCGCCATCAACAAACAAAGAGCGACAGTGTAAGCGCTGAGCCCCAAGCTGCAAGCGGCAAGTGAGGCCTCCCCACTTGCCGCTTGCAGCTTGTCGCTTGAAGCTGCCCTCTTCGTCAGTGGGCGAAAATCGACTTGCTCTCCTTGCCTGCCATTTTTTCCGGCTTGATCAGGAAGCGTGCCAGCGCTGGCAACAGCCACAGGGCGCCGAACATGTTCCACAACAGCATGAACGTCAGCATCAAGCCCATATCAGCCTGGAACTTGATCGCCGAGAAGATCCAGGTGCACACGCCGATGGCCAGGCAAAGGCCGGTGAACAGCACCGCCTTGCCGGTGGACTTGAGCGTCTGGTAGTAGGCTTCCTGCAGCGGCATGCCCGCGCGCAGGAAACTCTCCAGGCGGCTGTAGATGTAGATGCCGTAATCCACGCCGATACCCACGCCAAGGGCCACCACCGGCAAGGTCGCGACTTTTACGCCGATCCCCATGAAAGCCATCAGGGCGTTGCCCAGCACCGACGTCAGTACCAGCGGCAGGACGATGCAAAGGGTCGCGGCAAACGAGCGGAAGGTGATCATGCACATCACCGCCACGCAGATGTACACCAGGATCAGGATGGTCAGCTCGGCCGACTTGATCACCTCGTTGGTGGCCGCCTCGATACCGGCGTTACCCGCTGCCAGGAGGAACTCCAGTCCTTCCTTGTTGTGGGTGCTGGCAAATTCCTTCACCGCGTTGACCGCACGGTCCAGGGTCTCGGCCTTGTGGTCGTTGAGGAAGATCAGCACCGGCGCCAGCGAGCAATCAGCGTTGTACAGGCCATCGGCACGAGAAATGGAGCTGTTGAGCACGTCCGGGTTACGCGACAGGCTTTCCCATTTCAGGTTGCCCTCGTTCATGCCCTTGATCATCTGCTTGGAGACGGTGACCAGGGAGATGGCCGACTGCACACCCGGGGTGTTTTCCATCTTCCACATCAGTTCATCGATCGGCGCCATGGTCGAGTACACCGAGCAGCCTTCGGTCGGGGTCTTGACCATCACCACCAGCACGTCGGAACTGGTCGAGTAGTTGTCGATGATGAAACTGTTGTCTTTGTTGTAGCGCGAGTCGGGACGCAGTTCAGGCGCACCCTGGTCAAGGTCGCCGATCTTCAGGTTCTGGCTGTACCAGAGGCCGCCACCGAAGGCCAGCAGTGCCAGGACGATGGATACCGGGGCCACCTTGGCACTGGCGAAGTTGGACAGCAGCCGCCAGAAAGGATGTTCGCGGGTTGCGTCTTTCTTGCTGCGCTCAATGGCCTTCTTGCTGATTCCGACATAGGAAATCGCCACCGGCAGCAGGATCAGGTTGGTGAACACGATCACCGCCACACCGATGGAAGCGCCGATGGCCAGCTCGCGGATCACGCCGATGTCGATGATCAGCAGGGTGATGAAACCCACTGCGTCGGCGAGGATGGCGATCATCCCCGGCAGGAACAGCTGGCGGAAAGTACGGCGGGCAGCGGTCAGGGCGTTGTCGGCGTCGCTCGACTGCAGGGCGATACCGTTGATCTTCTGGACCCCGTGGGAAATGCCGATGGCGAAGATCAGGAACGGTACCAGCATCGAGTACGGGTCAAGCCCGAAGCCCACCGCGTGCATCAGCCCCAGCTGCCAGACCACCGCCACCAGCGTGGTGATCAGCACGGCGATGGTGCTGCGGATACACCAGGTGAACCAGTACAGCAGCACCCAGGTAATCACCAGAGCGATACCAAAGAACATCGCCACCATCATCAGGCCATCGATCAGGTCGCCCACTTTCTTGGCGAAACCGACGATATGCACCTTCACGTTGGGGTTCTGAGCCTGGAACTTGTCGCGAATCTTTTCTTCCAGCTGGTGGGAGAACTGCTGGTAGTCGAGCTTGATCAGCTTGCTCTGGTCCTGCGGATCAGGGTAGGACTCCAGCAGCGGGATATCGATGATGCTCGACTTGAAGTTGTTGCCCACCAACCGGCCAACCTGCCCGGACTTCAGCACGTTGTTGCGCAGCTGGTCGAGGCTGTCTGCCGAACCGTCATAGGTGTTGGGGATCACTTCACCACCGGCGAAGCCCTCTTCGGTCACCTCGGTCCAGCGCACGCTGGGGCTCCACAACGACTTGAGCCCGGAACGGTCGACGCCCGGGATGTAGAAGACCTCATCGTGGATCTGGCGCAAGGTCTCCATGTAGTCCTTGCTGAAGATGTCGCCATCGGTGGCTTCCACCGAAATGCGCACGGTGTTGCCGAGGTTGGCCAGGTCGTTGCGGTGTTCGAGCATCTTCTCGATGAAGGGATGCTCAAGCGGGATCATTTTCTCGAAGCTGGTTGAAGGACGAATCTGCGTGGCCTGCCAGAACAGGAAGACGCTGACCAGCAGGCAGATGAGGATCACCACCGGGCGGTTGTTGAAGATCAGACGCTCGAGCAGCGTCGCCTTGTCCTGATGGTGCTGCTGATTCATGTTGAACTGCTCCTGATGCGTCATGGCTGCACTCCTTCGGCGCCTTGGGCCGAAGCCAGATGCACACCACCCTGGCCCACCAGCACCAGGCCCCCTGCGCCCTGCCCGCTGACGCCCGCCAGGGCGATGCGATCGGAGCGGTTATAAATGCTGAAGGTCTGACCGTCGTCGTTGCTGCGCAATACGCTGCCGCCATTACCGACCAGTACCAGGGTGCCATCATCCAGAAGCGTAGCGTTTGCCAGGCCAAATTCGAGGGCCCCGCGCGCTGCCTTCAACTCGATCTTCTGCCAGCTGTCACCGAAATCCGTGGAGCGGTAGAGGTTGCCGCGCAAACCGTAGGCCAGCAACGTGTGCGACTGCGCGGTGCCGATCACACCGAACAACGAGCCTTCGTATGGGCCTTCGAGCTTCTGCCAGGTCTGGCCGTCGTCGCTGGAGCGGAACATGCTGCCCTGCTCACCGACAATGAACAGGCCGGCATCCTTGACCTGGGCAATACCGTTAAGGTGGAACTGGTCTTCGTTGTCCAGACGGTCGCTGACATCGACCCAGTCTTTGCCACCGTCGGTGGTTTCAAGCAGTGCGCCGTAAGCGCCGACAGCAAAGCCGTTACTGGCATCCTTGAACCAGACATCCAGCAATGGCGCTTCGCGCTTCAAGTCTTCAAATTGCTTGGTCCAGGTCACGCCGCCGTCGCTGCTGACGAGGATTTGTGCGTCATGGCCAACCGCCCAGCCATGTTTGTCATCGACAAAGTACACCGCCGTCAGCAGTTGCCGGGTGGGGACTTTGGACTGGGTCCAGGATTTGCCCTGGTCATCAGAGAAGAGGATATGGCCGCGATCGCCGACAGCGACCAGGCGATTGCCCGCACGCGTCACGTCGAGCATCAGGCTTTTTTCGGCCTTGGCCGATTCGGTGGAGTAGACCTGGGCCGTCGGCGTTGCCGCCTCGACCGTATTGGCCCAAAGCCCCATTGCCAGCAACAGCGCACCGCTGGCGGCCATTGCCCATGGGCGCACGCGCAGTGCGCCGCCAGTACCTGCCATGAACGGCTCGGTCATAGATCTGTCCCCCGGTTTTTTGTTATTTGGGTCAATCTATTTGCAGGTACTGCCAAAAACCGTGTTCCAGAGCCCCGCAATAGCTGGGAGCCATCCTATCGGTGTTTGTGAAGGGCTGACAACGAACGGGACGTTATCTTTTGTTAAGCAGGGATAACGCGGGCTCTGTAGGAGCGGATTCATCCGCGAATGGGGCGTTGCGACCCATCGCGGATAAATCCGCTCCTACAGGATCAGGCCAGGCTTTTGCTCACGACTTCGTAGACGTCGCTGGACAACGAACCCGAGGCCAGGATGCGCTCTAGCTCTCCTTTCATCAGCGCCTGACGCGCATCATCGTACTTGCGCCAGCGCGTCAGCGGCGCCAGCTGGCGCGAAGCGATTTGCGGGTTGAGGGCGTTGAGCTCGATGACCAGGTCCGCCAGGAAGCGGTAGCCCGAGCCATCAGCGGCATGGAAGTTGACCAGGTTCTGCCCGGCGAACGCACCGATCAGGGCGCGGACCTTGTTCGGGTTCTTCATCGTGAACGCCGGGTGCTGCATCAACGCCTTGACCCGTGCCAGACCACCCGGCAGGGTGCTCGCAGCCTGAACGCTGAACCACTGGTCCATGACCAGCGGGTTGTCCTTGAAGTTTTCGGCGAAGACCTCCAGCGCCTTGGCCCGTTCGGCTTCGAACGGCGAGTTGACCAGCACGGCCAGCGCAGTAAGGCGCTCGGTCATGTTGTCACAGGCGTCAAACTGCTCCTGGGTGGCGGCCACTACTTCTGGCTTGCCGCTGAGCATCAGGTACGACAGGGCAATGTTCTGCAGGCTGCGGCGGGCAAAATGCTCGGCCTCGGCGACATACGCGGTGCTTCGCGAAACAGCACGATTGGCCTGGTAACGCGCATTCAGGGCATCGAACAACTGATCGGCAATCTGCTTGCGGGCAAACTCGCGGGCCGCGTGAATGGCGTCGACATCGGCCACTTCGCTGATTTCGGTGAGGTAGGCCTCGCTCGGCAGCGAGAGCATCTCGGCGACCATGGCCTGGTCCAGCTGGTCGTTACCCAGCACCGCAGCCAACGCCGTGACCAGGCGCTGGTCCAGCACCAGGGCACTGCCCTGCTGATGCTGGGCGATCAGTTCCTGCAGCACCTGCACCGACAGTTGCTGGCCGGCTTCCCACCGGTTGAAACCGTCACTGTCATGCTGCATGAGGAACATCAGCTGATCGCGATCGTAGGGGAAGCTCAGCTTCACTGGTGCACTGAAGCCCCGCAACAGCGATGGCAAGGGCTTGGCGGCAACGTCGACAAAGGTGAAGGTTTGTTCTGCCTCAGTCACCGACACCACACGCGAGGTACCCAGCGCAGCGGCTTCGCCTTGCAGGCGCAGGGCGATGTCGTTGCCCTGGGCGTCCAGCAGACCCAGCTCGACCGGGATCACGAAGGGCTTTTTCTCAACCTTGTCCGGGGTCGCCGGGCAGCTCTGGCGGAAGGTCAGGCTGTAGGTGTGCGCCGCGCTGTCGTACGACTCGCTCACCGCCAGACGTGGCGTACCGGCCTGGCTGTACCAGCGCTTGAACTGCGTCAGGTCGACGCCGTTGGCATCTTCCATGGCCTTGATGAAATCATCGCAGGTCACCGCCTGGCCGTCATGGCGCTCGAAGTACAGGTCGCTGCCTTTGCGGAAACCTTCCGCGCCCAGCAACGTACGCACCATGCGCACCACTTCCGAGCCCTTCTCGTAGACGGTCAGGGTGTAGAAGTTGGAAATCTCGATAAAACTGTCCGGGCGCACCGCGTGCGCCATCGGGCCGGCATCTTCAGCGAACTGGTGGGTACGCAGGTAGGCAACATCCTCGATGCGCTTGACCGTGCGCGAGTTCATGTCGGCGCTGAATTCCGAATCACGGAACACCGTGAAGCCTTCCTTGAGCGACAGCTGGAACCAGTCGCGGCAGGTCACGCGGTTGCCCGACCAGTTGTGGAAGTATTCGTGGGCAACCACCGCCTCGACCCGCTGGTGCGCGGCATCGGTGGCGGTTTCGGCGCGGGCCAGCACGCAACTGGAGTTGAAGATGTTCAGGCCCTTGTTTTCCATGGCGCCCATGTTGAAGTCATTGACCGCAACAATCATGAAGATGTCCAGGTCGTACTCGCGACCGTACACCTCTTCGTCCCAGCGCATGGACTTCTTCAGGCTGTTCATGGCGTGCTGGCACTTGTCGATGTTTTCCGGCTCGACATAGATGCGCAGGGTCACGTCGCGGCCCGACTGACGGGTGAAGGTGTCTTCGACACACCACAGGTCACCGGCCACCAGCGCGAACAGGTAGGCCGGTTTCATGAACGGGTCTTCCCAGGTCGCCCAGTGCCGGCCGTCGTCCTGCGGACCGCTGCCGATCGGGTTGCCGTTGGACAACAGCACCGGGTAGCGATGTTGCTCGGCGATCACCGTGGTGGTGAATGTGCTCATCACGTCCGGGCGGTCGAGGTAGTAGGTAATCTTGCGGAAACCTTCGGCCTCGCACTGGGTGCAGAACATGCTGCCGGACTTGTACAGGCCTTCGAGCGCCGTGTTGCTTTCCGGGTGGATCTTCACGCTGGTGTCGAGGGTGAAGGTCGCGGCCTTGGGCTGCAGGGTCAGCTGGCTGTCGTCGAGTTGATAATCGCCGGCGCTCAACGCCTGGTCGTCCAGGGCCACGCTGAGCAGCTCCAGCTGCTGGCCATCGAGGACCAGCGGCGGCAGGCCGGCTCCACGTGCGGGGTTACGGCGCATGACCAGCTGCGCGTGGACCAGGCTGTGGTCCTCGAACAGTTCGAAGGTCAGGTGCGTCTCGTCGATCAGGTACTCGGGCGCCTGATAGTCCTTGAGGTAGATCACTTGCGGCTGTTCGGTACGCATGTGGCGGTCCTTTTACTGATGCACGGCAAGCTGGTACGCCGTGTACTTGCGAATATTGATCACACCGGTATCAAAAATCAGGTACTGGCCCTTGATACCCAGCAACGTGCCTTCAGCCACCGGGTTCTTGTCCAGGTTGAAGCTGACGATCTTGCTCGGGTAGGCCTCGACCGGGTAGCGGATTTCCAGTACCTCGCCGTCGCTTAGCGGTTGCACGGCCTGTAGGCCGAATCGTGTCTGCAAGGCGCTCAGGCCTTCGGCGCAGCTGTCGAACAGCTGATCGCGAACGGCCAGCAGATCGACAGCTTCGGCATCGCCCTTGAGCAGCGCACGCCAGTTGGTGCGATCGGCGACCTGGCTGCGGAACAGGTCTTCGACCAACCCCGATTGCTGGCGCGTGGCAACCCGCACGATCGGCAGGGCCTGGCTTGCGCCCTGGTCGAGCCAGCGCGTGGGCAGCTGGGTGGCACGGGTGATACCGACCTTGATGCCCGAGGAGTTGGCCAGGTACACGACATGATCGGTCATGCAGAACTGCTCACCCCAGGCCGGCTCGCGGCAAGTGCCTTGGTCGTAGTGGCATTTTTCCGGAGCCATGATGCAGACGTCACACTGGGCCAGCTTGGTCATGCACGGGTAGCAATAACCCTGGCTGAAGCTGGTTTTGGTCTTGCGACCGCAGTGGCTGCAATGGATGGCACCGAGGTATTCCAGGCGCAGGGTCTTGCCGATCAACGGATTGACCGGCACTTCCAGCTCGCCCAGGCGAAATGCGTACTGCACTACCGGAGCGTCGAGACGCGCCGACATTTTACTGATGGAACCACGGCCGAGTTCGATCAATGGATCGCATCCGACTTGAACAGGATGTTGGCAACCGGTGCCGACTTCGAGCTGCATTCCTGCGGGCCCATGTAGCCGGTACGCTGCTCTTCGGGCAGGTTCTGCATTTCCCAGGCGATGACCGCCTGCAGCGACAGTTCTTTCTGCTCGGTGGTGAGCTTGCGCCCATCCGCCCATTTGCCCAGCTCCACGGCCAGTTTCAGGCTCTCGTAGATTTCCGGGGTGATGTTTTCAATCATTTGCGCAAAAGTGGACATAGCGTCTCCCAAATCAAGCCGTCAGTTTACGCCGAGCCAGCGCCCCGCCCAAGAGCCCGCTTAGGCAACCGACCAACAACCCGCCGACATGAGCGGCGTTGGCGATCTGGCCAAAGCCCAGCAGGCTGACCAGCCCCGACAGGCACAGCAGCAACCAGACCAGCATCATGACCAGTACCCCGCGTGGCATCCGGTACACCGGGTTGGGTGCCAGCCACTGGTACAACCAGATGTGCCCAAGCAGGCCGTACAGCACGCCCGACAGGCCGCCGAACAGGCTCGGCCCGCCAAACAGGTATTGCGCGGCATTGGATACCAGGCTGAACAACAGGGTCAGGGTCAGCATCGACCAGGGCCCCTGGCGCAGTTCGATACGCCGGCCAAGCTCCCAGTACCACAAGGCGTTCATCGCCAGGTGGAGGATGCCGAAATGCACCAGCATCGGCGTGAACAGGCGCCACCATTGACCGTCGGCCAGGCTGGCCGCCAACGGGGTGAAGTACAGGTATTCGCCCTGTACGCGGAAATCGAGAAAGGTCAGCCAGCTCAAGGTGGCGAAGTTGTCTCCCAGCCCGGTAAGGCCAGCAACGATCAGGCACAGCAGCAATACCGCAGCAGTAGCCTTGCTGGCGCGCAGCTGCTCGCCAATGCTCGGGCGCGCCGGCGCCTGGTTGGCCTGGGCGGGCAACTGGAAGTCGGCGTCGCCTTCGGGAAAGCGCTGGTACAGCTCACGCACGTCCTCAGCCAGATTTTCCGCCACCCACAGCACCTGGTCACCGCCCTCCTCGCTGACCCGATGCGGCACCTGCAGGCGCCGCAGCAGGCCGACAAAGCCGCTGAGGTCAGTATTCAACGGCTTACGCAATACCACCACTGCACTCATTGGCTGGCCTCCGGCCGGTCCACGTCGACCCAGACGAATTTGCGCGGGTCGAGTCGGGTTTCATCGTCGAGTCGGTAAGCAACCAGTTTGCCGTACAGCACCGCACTGTAGTCCAGGCAGGCCAGGTTGGCGCGGATCGGCGCCGGTTTGCCACTGCGCCAGTAATGCCCGACGAACAGCAAGGGCTCGTCTTCACCGTAACGCAGCAAGGCATTCTTCTGGCTGTGGCTCAGCGGCGTGCTGGCAACCTTCTCTGGCAGCGCATCCGGCTGGAAAACGATGTCACCGTAGGTTTTCGGGTCTTCTTCCCAGAACTTGGTCCGGAAGAAGGCGCGGGTCAGGCCATCGCCGCCCGTCAGGGTAAGGCCGTCCGGCAGGCGCATGTCGGTGCCGCGCAGCAAGCGGTTGCAGACCGTGGCGGCAAAGCTGTCGGCCACAGCCGAGGCCTGGATGAAATGCTCGTCGATACACCCGTTCGGGTACTGTTGGCGCAACGGCTCGATCAGGCGCGAATCCCAGCAGGCATGCACCAGACGGAAACGCCCGGCGTCGAGGAACAGCGGCAGCTCGTAGAACCATTCAAGAAAATCGTGCCAGTCCGCCGGGTGCCCTTCGAATTGCTCAAGGGTTTCGTAGATCAGGCGGCCATGCCGCGGGTTGTGTTCGCGCACAAACTGCTTGCCGCTCTCAGGCAACGCCGGAGTGTTCCAGCCCAGGGCGTTGTATTCATGGTTGCCCATGATGCAGCGGGCCTGACCGGCTTCGACCATGTCGTGAACGATATGCAGGGCCTCGCGTATCCTCGGGCCGCGATCGATGATATCGCCGAGGAACAGCGCCTGGCGCTGGGGATGACGCCAGACGCCGCCCTGACGCTTGTAGCCAAGGGCGTCGAGCAAGCGCTCAAGGGTGTGTGCACAGCCGTGCACGTCACCGATCAAATCGTAACTGCGGGCTGGATCGAGCATCACTCGCCTCCACCACCCAGGCGGCTGCCCCAACCGAGTTTGGTCCGGCATACCTCATAGTAATTGTGATCCAGTGGGTGGATCAGGCGCAGTTTCTGCGGCTTCTTGTTCACCGTGATGGTGTCACCGGGGGCACAGGTGAAGTGGTTTTGACCGTCACAGGAAATTTGCGGGTAAATCTGCATATCTTTGGACACCACGATCTTCAACTCGCTGTTGCCATCCACCACGATCGGCCGCCCCGACAGGGTGTGCGGGTACATCGGCACAATGACGATGGCGTCGAGTTTGGGGTGCATGATCGGGCCGCCCGCCGACAGCGCGTAAGCCGTCGAGCCGGTAGGCGTGGCGACGATCAGGCCGTCGGCCTTCTGGCTGCAGACGAACTGACCGTCGATGTAGATCTCGAATTCGATCATCCGCGTCGACTTGCCCGGGTGCAGCACCACATCGTTGAGGGCATCGCCCTGGCCAATGGCTTCGGCGTGACGGCGTACTTCGGCCTGGAGCAGAAAACGGTTTTCCACCAGGTAGTGGCCGTCGAGCACTTCGGCGACTTTTACTTCCAGTTCATCCGGGCGAATGTCGGTTAGAAAGCCCAGGCTGCCGCGGTTGATCCCCAGCACCGGGGTGTTGTGCCGGGCCAGCGCGCGCGCGGCGCCCAGCAAACTACCGTCGCCACCGACGACAATCACCAGGTCGCAGACTTCACCCAGCAGTTTGCGCGATGAGGTCTGCAGGCCGTGGCCGGGCAGCACTTCGGCAATGGTGTCTTCGAGAATGACGTGCAGGTGCCGTTCGAGCAGGAATTTTTTCAGTCGGCGAATGGTATCGAGCACCTGGGAGCTGCCGAGGCGGCCGATGATACCGATATTGCGAAATTGCTCCATGGGGCTCCTGCTAGACGCTACGGCGGGAAAAGAGGCTCAATTGGCCCAAGAGTTCGATTATGGGCGAAAGCGCCGGGTAGCAGCAAACGCCGGAGAAATTCGCCAGTGCCCGGGGCATAGCGGCTATGCTCGCTGGATGAACCCTTTTTCCGCCCTGATCGACCTGCCCCGCCAGTTGCGCCATCCCCAGGTGCGCGACCTGGCCTGGGTCATCCTGGCACCGCCGATGCTGCGTGAAACGCCCTGGCCACAGCGTCATCCGCTGGCTGCCAGTGACTGGGTCGACCATCCACAACGACTGCGCCAGTGGCTCCATGACCTGGATCACGACAGTCGCTTGCTCGAACACTGGCTGGCGCAACTGGCGACTCGGCGCCTGGGCTTGTACTACGAACGTCTGTGGCAATTTGCCTTGCAGCACGCACCCGGCGTCGAACTGCTGGCTGCCAATCTGCCGATCCGCACGGGTGGCCACACACTGGGTGAGCTCGACATCCTTCTGCGCGATGCTGAAGGGGTGCACCACCTGGAGCTGGCGATCAAACTCTATCTGGGGCCGCCAGGGGGCGATGGCAAGGACCCGGCGCACTGGCTGGGGCCAGGGTGCCACGATCGTCTGGACGTCAAGCTTGCACACCTGGCCGAACACCAGCTGCCGATTTCGGCCCGGGCCGAAAGCCGCGAGGCACTTGCAGCGCTGGAGATTGAACAGTTCAGTGCCCAGTTGTGGCTTGCCGGTTACCTGTTTTATCCCTGGCCCGCGCATGCCGATCCACCCACGGGTGCGCACCCGCAGCATCTGACCGGGCAATGGCTGCATCAGCGGGACTGGCAGGCCTTTGTCGAGCAAAGCTTGCCGGGCGTCTGGCAGCCCCTGCCCCGGCAAGCCTGGTTGGCGCCAGCGCATTGTGCGCCGGACGAGTGCTGGAGTCCGGAACGTTTCCATGCCTGGCTCAATGTCCTGGACCCGCTGGCACCGGCGCAACTGCTGGTGCGTCTGGTGGCAGGTGAAGATGGCGAGTGGGAAGAAGCGCAGCGGGTGTTTCTGGTCTCCGATCTGTGGCCGAATCTACCCGGCTGAACCGGCCCTGTAGGAGCGGATTTATCCGCGATTGGGCGCACAGCCTACCCCCAGGTCAAACGCACGGCCAACGCCGCCAGCGTCACCAGCAACACCGGCACGGTCAGCACGATCCCGACCTTGAAGTAATACCCCCAACCAATCTTCACCCCCTTGCGCTCCAGCACATGCAACCACAACAAGGTCGCCAGGCTGCCGATGGGGGTAATCTTCGGCCCCAGGTCGCTGCCAATCACATTGGCGTAGATCATCGCTTCCTTGACCACCCCGGTGGCCGCGCTTGCATCGATCGACAAGGCGCCGATCAGCACCGTGGGCAAGTTGTTCATGACCGACGACAACACCGCCGCCAGCAGCCCGGTGCCCAGCGCCGCGCCCCACACGCCGCCAGCCGCAAAGTCATCCAGCCAGCCGGCCAGGTAATCGGTCAGCCCGGCATTGCGCAGGCCATAAACCACCAGATACATACCCAGGGAAAACACCACGATATGCCAGGGTGCTTCCTTGAGCACCTTGCCCACGGCAATCCTGTGCCCGCGCGCGGCCACCACCAGCAACACCAGCGCACACACGATCGAAATCGCACTGATGGGAATGCCCAGCGGTTCCAGGGCAAAACAACCGATCAGCAGGATCACCAGCACCAGCCAGCCGGCAACGAAGGTCGCCGGGTCGTTTACTGCGCTGCGTGGCCGATCCAGTTGCAGCGGGTCGTAGTCAGCCGGGATGTCGCGGCGAAAGTACCAGCGCAGCACCGCCAGGGTCGCCAGCACGCTGACCAGGTTCACCGGCACCATCACGGCCGCGTAACGGTTGAAACCGATGCCGAAAAAATCCGCCGAGACAATGTTGACCAGGTTCGATACCACCAGCGGCAAGCTCGCAGTATCGGCAATAAAGCCGGCTGCCATGACGAAGGCCAGGGTCGCCGCCGGGCTGAAGCGCAATGCCAGCAGCATGGCCATGACAATGGGGGTCAGGATCAGCGCCGCGCCATCGTTGGCAAACAGTGCCGACACCAGCGCACCAAGCAACACAATGAAACTGAACAGCCGGCGCCCGTTGCCCCGCCCCCAGCGCGCCACATGCAGCGCCGCCCAGGCGAAAAAGCCCGCCGCGTCGAGCAGCAGGCTGATGATGATCAGGGCAATGAAGGTGCCGGTGGCATTCCAGATGATTTGCCAGACCACGGGTACATCTCCCCACTGCACCACGCCGCTGAGCAGCGCCAGTAATGCACCGCCGCTGGCGCTCCAGCCAACACCCAGCCCACGGGGTTGCCAGATCACCAACGTAATGGTCAGCAGGAAAATCAGCGACGCCATCAACATGACACGAACCTTGAAATCGAAAGGGACGAAACGGCGAATTCTAGCGACAGGTCAATGCAAGGCTGGCATTTTTTTGCTGCAATCCCCGGGTAATCGGCTTTCCAGCGTTTACAGTTACAGCATTGCGCCAGCAAGAGCGCGACCTACGACCTGATGATGACAAGGAATGACCATGACCCTGAATACACCCCAGGCCCGCTATGGCGGCCTGTCGATTGCCCTGCACTGGCTGATGCTGGTATTGCTGGCGGCCGTGTACGCCCTGATCGAACTGCGCGGCCTGTTCCCCAAGGACAGCGCCGAACGTAACCTGATGAAAGACCTGCACTTCATGCTCGGCCTGACCGTATTCGTCCTGGTCTGGCTGCGCCTGGTCGTTCGCCTGGGCCGTCCGACACCACCCATCATCCCCAAGCCACCGGCCTGGCAGACCGGCCTTGCCCACTTGATGCACCTGGCCCTGTACTTGCTGATGATCGGCTTGCCGCTGGCTGGCTGGCTGATTCTCAGTGCCGCCGACAAACCGATTCCGTTCTATGGCTTCGAACTGCCGGCCCTGATCGCACCGGACCCGGACCAGGCAAAATTCATCAAGGGCTGGCACGAGCGCATTGGCAGCTGGGGTTACTGGCTGATCGGCCTGCATGCCCTGGCCGGTCTTTACCATCATTACGTGCAGCGCGATAACACTCTGCTGCGCATGCTGCCAGGCAAAGACTAGACAAAGCCACGGCGGCCCTGCAGGCCGCCGCTGTGCAGGAAGATCAGGCGTGTGCCGGGAGCAAAGGCACCCGCTTCAACCTGATCGCGCAGCGCCATCAATGCCTTGCCGGTGTAGAGCGGCTCCAGCGGCACAGCGGATTCAGCTTCGCTGGCATCGATAAACGCCAGCAACGCCTCATCCACCTTGGCAAATCCCCCCCGACTGGCGTCGTACAAGTGGTAGCCGTTACGTCCGGCCAACGCCTCGACCTGCTCGGGCACACCGTGACCGGCAGGCACAGCCAACGCCCCATGAACACGATGTTCGCCGCGCTCGGCCAGCACCAGTCCGGCCAACGTGGTGCCGGTGCCTGCGGCCAGCCACCAGCCGTCATAATCCGACCAGCCGACCTTTGCCAACTGCTGCTTCGCCTGCGTAACGATCAAGGCACAGCCCTTGGCCCCCAGCGAACCACCACCGCCTTCCGGTACACAGTGCCAGCCTGGGTAGCGTTGCTGCCACGGCAACCAGAAACCGGTCTGATGCCTTGCCCTATAGTCGGCGTAACCGAGCCAATGCAGGTGCATGCCGTATGCCTGCAAGTCGCGGACGGTGGGAGTGTCCTGGGGATGACCACGCAGCAGACCGGCGGTGGCAAAACCGAAACGTTTGCCAGCCGCTGCCAGCGCATGCAGGTGGTTGGAGTGCGCCCCGCCAAGGCTGATAACGCCCGGGGCACCGGCCTGTTGGGCCAGGCGCAAGTGTTCAAGCAGCTTGAACCACTTGTTGCCGCTGATCAGCGGGTCAATCAGGTCCAGGCGCAACACCGCCAACTCGACACCGAAAGGGCGTAGCCAATCCAGTGTCAGGCGGTGCAGTGGAGCAACAGGAAGCGCATCAAAGCCGGTCATACAGGGTTCACTGCCGCAAGGAGGCGGCAGTTTAGCAGCGCAGCAGGGTCTGCACCCCGCTGCGCGCCGTACTCAGAGCTCGGCAGCCAGGCGCGAGCCCTGATTGATGGCCCGCTTGGCATCCAGTTCGGCCGCGACATCAGCGCCGCCGATCAGGTGCACCGACTGCCCCGCCGCCTGCAACCCTTCCTGCAACTCGCGCAACGGGTCCTGACCGGCACAGATCACCACGTTATCCACAGGCAGCACCTGTGGCTCGCCTTCGGCAATACGGATATGCAGGCCGGCATCGTCGATGCCCAGGTACTCGACGCTGTTGAGCATCTGCACCTGCTTGTTTTTCAGGCCGGTACGGTGGATCCAGCCCGTGGTCTTGCCCAGGCCATCGCCGACCTTGGACTTCTTGCGTTGCAGCAGGTACACCTCACGCGCCGGCGCATGCGGCTGCGCCTTGACGCCGGCCACCCCGCCACGCGCCTGCAGTGCGGTGTCGATACCCCACTCCTTCCAGAACGCCTCGCGATCCTGGCTGGTGGCCTTGCCTTGGTGGACGAGGAACTCGGAGACGTCAAAACCGATACCACCGGCACCGATCACCGCGACTTTCTGTCCGACCGGTTTGCGCTCAAGCAGCACGTCCAGGTAGCTCAGCACTTTGTTGTGCTCAATGCCCGGGATCGCTGGCAAGCGCGGTGCGATCCCCGTGGCCAGGATGATTTCGTCGTAACCGCCCGCCGCCAGTTGCTCGACATCGACGCGGGTATTCAGGCACACCTCGACACCCGTGGTCTGCAGCTTGCGCTTGAAGTAGCGCAGAGTTTCATAAAACTCTTCTTTGCCCGGCACCCGCTTGGCAACGTTGAACTGACCGCCAATTTCGCTGGCCGAATCGAACAGCGTCACCTGATGGCCGCGTTCGGCCGCCACGGTGGCTGCAGCCAGCCCGGCAGGGCCGGCACCGACCACGGCGATCTGCTTGACCTGGGTGACCGGCAGGTAGTTGAGCTCGGTTTCATGGCAGGCGCGCGGGTTGACCAGGCAACTGGTCAGCTTGCCGCCAAAGGTGTGGTCCAGGCAGGCCTGGTTGCAGCCGATGCAGGTGTTGATCTCGTCACTGCGCCCGGCGGCCGCTTTGTTGACGAAGTCCGGGTCGGCAAGGAACGGCCGCGCCATGGACACCATGTCAGCATCGCCTTCGGCGAGGATCTGCTCGGCCACCTCCGGAGTGTTGATGCGGTTGGTGGTGATCAACGGAATCTGTACGGCGCCACGCAGCTTGGCCGTGACCTTACTGAACGCGGCGCGAGGCACTTTGGTGGCGATGGTCGGGATTCGCGCCTCGTGCCAGCCGATGCCGGTGTTGATGATGGTCGCACCGGCTTGCTCGATCGCCTGGGCCAGTTGCACGATCTCTTCCCAGTTGCTGCCGCCCTCAATCAGGTCGAGCATCGACAGACGGAAGATGATGATGAAGTTCGGGCCGACCGCTTCACGCACCCGGCTGACGATCTCTACCGCCAGGCGCATGCGGTTTTCATAGCTGCCACCCCAGCGATCGGTGCGCTGATTGGTATGGGCGGCCAGGAACTGGTTGATGAAGTAACCTTCCGAGCCCATGATTTCGACGCCGTCGTACTCGGCGCTTTGTGCCAGCACCGAGCAATTGACGAAATCCTGAATCTGCTTCTCGATCCCCTCTTCGTCCAGCTCACGCGGCTTGAACGGGTTGATCGGCGCCTGGATGGCACTCGGCGCTACCGATTTCGGGCTGTAGGCGTAGCGACCAGCGTGGAGGATCTGCATGCAGATCTTGCCGCCTGCCTCGTGTACGGCACGGGTGACGATGCGGTGCTTTTCGGCTTCTTCCGGGGTGCTCAACTTGGCTGCCCCCGAATACACACCACCCTCAACGTTAGGGCCGATGCCGCCGGTGACCATCAGGCCGACGCCGCCACGTGCACGCTCGGCAAAGTAGGCAGCCATGCGCTCGAAGCCACCGGGCTTTTCCTCCAGGCCAGTGTGCATCGAGCCCATCAGGGTGCGGTTGCGCAGGGTGGTGAAACCCAGATCCAGCGGGGCGAGCAGGTGCGGGTAACGAGCGGCGGCCATAGTGAACTCCACAACAGACTTAATCACAGGATGCGGGCACCTCGCTCAGGGAGCGGAGCCCGTCAGTTATCTGTGACCGACATTAATGAGCCAGCGCCCACGGCTCAATGACCGAAAGTTACAAGTTATTGATCCTACTGCACGCGGGGTCTACCCTAATCACCGAATCCCTTGCTGGTGCTGTGCTGATTCATGCGAAAACTCCTGTTGGGCGCCTTGGCGCTGGTCATCATTGCTGCACTGTGCGGCTACGGGTTCTGGACCGGGCAACGACCCACCGGGCATTACCTGTCGGACCTGCGCGTCGAACTGACCCTGAGCGAAGGGATTCCCGCCGACCACGGCAATCTGCTCGGGGTCGAGCCACAGCTGTATCCCGGCGACTACCAGAACCTTCAGCGACTGCACCGCAAACTGGCCGCCTACCTTGAGCAAGCCCGCGCGCAAGGCCTGATCAACGCTCGCACCGTGGTCATCCTGCCCGAGCACATCGGTACCTGGCTCTGGGCCCGGGGCGAGAAGAACGAGCTCTACCAGGTCACCCAACGTCGCGAAGCCTGGCAATGGCTGGAACTGAGCAACCCGCTCAGCTACGGCCTGGCCATGCTCGGTGCCGAAGGCGATGACCGCCGTGCCGATGCCCACCTGCGCATGAAGGCGCAGCAGATGGCCAGTGACTACCAGCAACTGTTCAGTGGCCTGGCCAAAGAGTTCGGTGTCACCCTGGTGGCAGGCTCGATTGTGCTGCCCTCCCCTTATGTAGAGCGTGGCATCCTGAAAATCGGCTCGGGCGCCTTGTACAACAGCAGCCTGGTGTTTGCAGGCGACGGCTCGGTGCTTGGCCAGCCGCAGCTGCAACAACACCCCGATGGAGAAGTGCGGCGTTTTATCAGCAGCGGCACCGACCAGCCACCACAAGTCCTGCAAACCCCCGCCGGGCGCCTGGGGGTGCTGATCGGCAGCGACAGCTGGTACCCGAGCAACCAGCAACAACTGGTCAATCAGTCAGCGCAACTGATTGCCAACCCGGCGTTTCTGTCAGGCAAAGGCAGCTGGAACGGGCCGTGGCGCGGGAACCGCCACCAGCCCCTGGCAGCCACCCTCCCGATCAAACCCGGCGAAGTCAGCGAAGCCCAGGCTTGGCAACAGCTGACGCTGAACGCCAACCCTACCGGGATCAGCAGCATGAGCGTGTTCCTGCGTGGGCGCTTCTGGGACGAAGTCGTTGATGGCCAGGGTTTTGCCAGTCGCGCTGGCCTCAACCTGACCGGCGCCGGCACTGCTGGCGCCCGCCTGCTGAACCTGTGGCTATAGGCTCGGCATGAACCGTCCACGGATGCGCCTGGGAGACCTGTCAGTGGGTTTTATCCAAAGCCTAAGCGAAACCCTGCAGCAGCGCGGCATCGAGCCCACAGCGCTGCTGGAGCGCTATGGCTTGGACACTGACCGCCTGGCCGAAGCCGGCGCGCGCCTGTCCATTCCGCGGTACATGCACCTGGGCCATGCCGCCATCGAACTGACTGGCGACCCGGCACTGGGCTTGCACATGGGCCAGATCAGCCGCCTGAGCCAGGCAGGCCTGGCAGGCGTCACCGCGGCCCAAGCCCCCACCGTCGGTGCGGCGGCGCGCACATTGTTGCGCTTTGAGCCGCTGTACGCCGCCAACTACCGCGGCCATTCAAGCTTTGACGAGGACGCCAGTGGCGCCTGGCTGCGCTTTTACTCCATCAGCCCCTACAACACCTACAACCGTTTTGTAGTGGATTCGCTGTTGTCTGGCTGGCTGGCGCAATTGTCGAGCCTGGCCGGGGTCACGCTGCTGGCCGAACGGATGGAAATCGAATTCGAGGCACCACCCTACGCCAGCCACTACCAGGCGCTATGTTCAACCCCGGTGCAGTTTGGCGCGCAGACCAATCAGCTGCGCCTGAGTCGTGCGAGCCTGGCCCTGCGCAACCCGACGCACTGTCCAAGCACCTGGCAGCACCTGCTCAAACTGTGTGAAACGGAACTGGAACAACGCACGCGCATCCGTAGCCTGAGCGAGCGCATCGCCCACTTGCTGGGGCCGCTGCTCAATGGCGGACGGGAACCGGATCTGGAGGAAGTGGCGCACCACCTGCAACTGCCCACCTGGACGCTACGACGCAAGCTGGCCGAGGAAGGCACGCAGTTTCGCGCGATTCTCAATGACACGCGCCGCGACCTGGCCATGGCCTACATCCGCGACACAGAGCTGGCTTTCGGCGAGATCGCCTATTTGCTCGGGTTTGCTTCGGCCGAAGCCTTCCAGCGCGCATTCAAGCGCTGGAACAGCATGACCCCGGGGGAGTTTCGCCGCAGCCAGCGGCGTACCGGCTGAGATTACAGCTCGGTGGCGTCCTCGGCCGGCTCAGGCGGATCGAGCTCAAAGGCGCGGTATTCGAGTAGTTCTTCTTGATAGTCGTCCATCGTCTGCTCCGTCGTTTCTCATTCGATTCATTGATTCGTCATCGAGCCTAAAGTGCCGCGATGAATAAAAAATGACAATGACGCGTATCAACACAACGTAGCAGCAGACGCAGAATTTATCCGCCCGGTTATTGCGGTGCCTGCTCAGGGCTGCTGACCGGCACCGCCGGATTCACCGTCGATACCGGTTCGGCGCTGACTGGCACAGGCTGTTCGACGTTGATCGGGGCAGCATCGACCGGGGGCGCCACCGGCTTGGAGCCGGCGCTGTCATCCACCACAGGCGCTGGCGCCGCTTCAACGGTTGCCGCCTGCGGCGCCGCTGCTGGCTCGCTGACAGGCACGGCCACCGGCGCATCCGGCGCCAGGGTGGCAGGCGCTGCTACCGGCGCAGGCTCGGGCATACCCAGCTCAGGCGCAGGTTTATCGACGGGCTTTTTCAGCGCGAGCTTTTTCTTCGGCTCCTTGGGCAGGAAGCTCTCGACCAGCGCGAAATAACGCTCGTAGAACCTCGCGGAAGTAACGGTCTCACTGGCAACCTTGACCATCGAATCGTCGGTCGAGCCGATGGGCATCGATAGCGAACCCAGCACCCCCACCCCGACACTGGCCGAGGTGTTGGATTTTTTCAGCGCATAGCGGTCCTGCAAGGCGTTGGCGAACATGGTCGAGCGCTGCTCGTCTTCGCTGTCGCGGGCACAGACCACATTGAAGCTGATCTGCAGATGCGATTCGCCCGTCTGCTGGAAGCTTTTGTTGCCATTGACCTGGCCGGCATCGCTGCTGGTGATGATGTAACCCTGGCTGAGCAAGGCCCGCCGGGCCGCTTCGCAAGTACTGGCTTCGTTAACCGCAAAGCTGCGCGAATAAGTACCCGAGTCGTCGAAATTCTCGTGTTCGTAGATGGCAGCTTTCTTCGAGGAACAGCCGGAAACACCCGCCAGCACAAGGGCCAGCCCGAGCGCACCCAAGACGGTTGACTTTGACATTGCAAATCCTGAGTAAAACGATCAACGCCTATTGTGCAACACATCGGCGGATCACTGAAACCGCAGCAGCGCAATCACCCCGGAAAAATCCTTGGCAAGGCCGTAAATCAAGCGCGAAGCCCTGGGCGCCGCTGGTCGAAAAATCTTGTATCCATTCAGTTGGCACTCTGCGGGAATCTACCTTGCTCCGGCTTCTTAACCTGCAAATGTGCAACTACGCTGGCATGTAGCCACTACCCAGACCGGACCACTACAAGGAGTTACCCCGGTGAAAAACCTGTCAGTGAAAATCAAGCTATTGCTCGGCTTCACCCCTATCCTGGTGTTGATGGTGCTCCTGGCCATCACTGCCATCAGCAGCCTGAATACCCTGACCCAACGTGCCGACCGGCTGGTATCGGTCAACTACATCCTCGACAACCTCAATGAAATGCGCGCTGCCCAGTTGAGCTTCGAGCAGCGCCGTGAAGCGGTATTTGCCGATCAGTTGAACGAAGCCTCTCAACAAACCCGGCAACTGCTCGATGAAAACCTCAGGCACCTGCTTGACGCCGACTCACAGCGCCTGTTGCGCGCTACGCAAGACGACCTGCAACGCTACCAGGAGCAGTTCCGGCAACTGCAGGCTGCACCCGCCAACGGCCCCAAGCAAGCCCAGCTTCACGATCAGTTGCTGGAGAATGTGCACAGGGGCCTTGAGGCAATCAATCAGTTGATCAGCTTGCAGAACCAGCGCAGCAATGAGGAGTCCAGCCACAGCCGTACTCTGATGCTCGCCCTGCTGTTCTGCGCCCTGGTGCTGGGCGTGCTCATCAGCGCCGTGATCATCCGCCAGATTACCCTACCCTTGCGCCAGGCCGTGGTAATCGCCCGGCGCATCGGCGAAGGTGACCTGACCCCTACAGCCAGCGAACTTCGCCACGACGAATTCGGCCAACTGCTGTTGGCGCTGGAGCAAAGCGGCAACAACCTGCGCGAAATGCTCGGCCAGGCCAGCAACGTCACTCGCCAGCTGTCTACGGCCGCCGAGGAGCTGTCCGCCATTACCGAACAAACCAGTGCCGGTATCAACAGCCAGAAGGTCGAGACCGACCAGGTGGCGACGGCCATGAGCGAGATGGTCGCCACCGTCCAGGACGTGGCACGCAATGCCGAAGAAGCCAGCGAAGCCACCCGCCAGGCCAACAGCCAGGCCAATCAGGGCAACCAGGTGGTGCAACGGGCGCTGGCCCAGATCGGGCAACTGGCCGTCGACATCGGCAGCTCCGCCGAGGCGGTCAACCAGCTGTCGACCGAAAGCGAACACATCAGCAGCGTAATGACAGTAATCAACGCCGTGGCCGAGCAAACCAACCTGCTGGCCCTCAATGCCGCGATCGAAGCGGCACGGGCAGGTGACGCCGGGCGTGGGTTCGCCGTGGTGGCCGACGAAGTCCGCGCACTGGCCAAGCGCACCCAGCAGTCCACCGCGCAGATCGAAGCGTTGATTGTTTCGCTGCAACAAGGCGCACAAAAAGCCGCGCAGATGATGCATAACAGCCACGAAATGGTCGGTACCACCGTGGCGCTGGCCAATGAGGCGGGTATAGAACTGCAAGCCATCACCCAGACGGTGACCAGCATCCAGAGCATGAACCTGCAAATCGCCACCGCCGCCGAACAGCAGAGCGCCGTGGCCGAATCGATCAACCGCAGCGTGCTGAGTGTGCGGGATGTGGCGGAACAGTCTTCAACCGCCTCACAGCAGACCGCCGCCTCGTCGGTGGAACTGGCGCGCCTGGGCGGGGAGCTGCAAGCGCTGGTGGCGCGCTTCAGGGTCTAGTTGCCTGGCCGGGGCTGCCAAATTGCGCGCACAAAAAAAGCGACCTGAGGTCGCTTTTTTCGTTACATCAATATGGCGCAGCGGACGGGACTCGAACCCGCGACCCCCGGCGTGACAGGCCGGTATTCTAACCGACTGAACTACCGCTGCGTGGTCGTGCTCACCTGGACTGCGAAACTGCCGCTAATCTCAGGCACAAAAAAAGCGAACCTAATGTCGCTCTTTTTGTTACCTGGAGGAGTTCAAGGGCCTCCAGGTGAATATGGCGCAGCGGACGGGACTCGAACCCGCGACCCCCGGCGTGACAGGCCGGTATTCTAACCGACTGAACTACCGCTGCGTATCGTACAAGCTTGCGCTTGCTTGAAACTGGGATCTGGCCTGAAGGCTTTAGCACCTTCGGACCTCAAACCGGTCGTTGAACCGATCTGGAGAAAAGTGGCGCAGCGGACGGGACTCGAACCCGCGACCCCCGGCGTGACAGGCCGGTATTCTAACCGACTGAACTACCGCTGCGCATAGTGGACTTGCGTCCTGTTCCTCTCTGGTAACACCTTCTTGCGATTGTGTCGGGCCAGGAACATCTCAGGAAGTGGTGGGTGATGACGGGATCGAACCGCCGACCCTCTGCTTGTAAGGCAGATGCTCTCCCGGCTGAGCTAATCACCCGTGTGCTTCGCTGAGGTGGCGAAATTTACGCAGGTATCGAACCTAAGTCAATACCCCCGTTGAAGTTTTTTTCAAAAAGGGCAAAAAAGCAGTGTTACGTGTAGATCATCTTCTTGGTCATACCGCCGTCGACCACGAACTCCTGACCGGTGACGAAGCCAGCATTGCGCGACAACAACCAGGCAACCATGGCTGCCACGTCTTCCACCGTCCCTACCCTGCCCGCCGGATGCTGGGCATGATCGGTTTCGCTCAAAGGTTCAGCGCGGCGCTGCGACGGGTCCCGGGCATCAATCCAGCCGGGACTTACAGCGTTGACGCGAATCTCTGGCCCCAGACTCATCGCCAGGGCGTGGGTCAGGGCCAGCAAACCGCCCTTGCTCGCTGCATACGCCTCGGTATCGGGCTCTGACTGACCAGCGCGGGTAGACGCCAGGTTGACGATGGCGCCGCCGTGAGCACGCAGGTAAGGCGCACAGTGCTTGGCCAACAGCATGGGCCCACCGAGGTTGACCGCCAACACGCGATTCCAATGAGCAAGGCTCAGGGTTTCCAGGGTGGTGTTGTGCGGATCGGCGACGGCGGCATTGCACACCAGCGCATCCAGGCGCCCGAACTGGCCGAGCACTTCGGCCACCCCGGTCTTGACCTGGGCTTCATCGGCGACATCCATGCCGATGAACCAGGCGTTGTCACCCAGCACCTTGGCGACCTTGGCGCCTCGCGCACGGTCAAGGTCGGTCAGCACCACCTGCCAGCCCTCGGCAATCAGCCAGGCCGCAATGCCCAGGCCGATCCCCCGGGCCGCACCGGTGACCAGGGCGACACGGCCGTTATGGCTGCTGTCGCCCACCGACCAGTCGATCACAGCGCCGCCAGACCGCGGGCCAGATCGGCCTTGAGGTCGCCGACGTCTTCCAGGCCCACGGCCACCCGGATCAGGCTGTCGCGAATGCCTGCAGCCTCACGCTCCTGCGGCGACAGACGGCCGTGGGAGGTGGTGCCCGGATGGGTGATGGTGGTCTTGCTGTCGCCCAGGTTGGCGGTGATCGAAATCAGGCGTGTGGCATCGATGAAACGCCAGGCGCCTTCTTTGCCACCCTTGACCTCGAAGCTCACCACCGCGCCGAAGCCACTCATCTGGCTTTTTGCGAGCGCATGCTGCGGATGGCTCTCAAGCCCGGCGTAGTGCACTTTCTCGATGCCGTCCTGCTGCTCCAGCCATTCGGCCAGGGCCTGGGCATTGGCGCAATGGGCACGCATACGCAGATTGAGCGTCTCCAGGCCCTTGAGGAAGATCCAGGCGTTGAACGGGCTCAGAGACGGCCCGGCAGTGCGCAGGAAGCCCACTACTTCTTTCATCTGCTCGCTGCGCCCGGCTACGACGCCACCCATGCAACGACCTTGGCCGTCGATGAACTTGGTTGCCGAGTGCACGACGATGTCGGCGCCCAGCTTCAGCGGTTGCTGCAAGGCCGGGGTACTGAAGCAGTTATCCACAACCAGCTGTGCGCCCTTGGCATGGGCAATCTCGGCCAGCGCCGCGATATCCACCAGCTCGGCCAGCGGATTGGACGGCGACTCGACGAACAGCAGCTTGGTGTTGGCCTTGATGGCCTTGTCCCAGCCGGTCAGGTCCGCCAGTGGCACGTAGTCGACCTGCACGCCGAAGCGCTTGAAATACTTCTCGAACAGGCTGATGGTCGAACCGAATACGCTCTGCGAGACCAGTACATGGTCACCGGCGCTGCACAGCGCCATCACCGTGGACAGGATTGCCGACATGCCGGTGGACGTTGCCACCGCCTGCTCGGCACCTTCCAGGGCAGCGATGCGCTCTTCGAACGCACGTACGGTCGGGTTGGTGTAGCGTGAATAGACGTTGCCTGGAACCTCGCCGGCGAACCGTGCAGCGGCGTCGGCCGCTGTACGGAACACATAGCTGGAGGTGAAGAACAGCGGGTCGCTGTGCTCACCTTCCGGCGTTCGATGCTGACCGGCGCGTACCGCCAGCGTATCGAAAGCGACCCCTTCGAGGTCGCTGTCCAGGCGCCCGGCATCCCATTCCTGTGTCATGCCGCTGCTCCTGATTCAGTTGTTATAGAGGTCGATGATTGCGCTGACCGCCTGATTCTTGACCTTCGAGGCATCATTTCGCGCCTGCTCGATCTTGTTCAGGTAGGCCTCGTCAATGTCGCCGGTCACATACTTGCCGTCGAACACTGCGCAGTCGAAATGCTCAATCTTGATCTTGCCGCCGCCGACCGCTTCGATCAGGTCTGGCAGGTCCTGGTAAACCAGCCAGTCAGCGCCGATAAGCTCGGCGACATCTTCGGTGCTGCGGTTGTGGGCGATCAGCTCATGAGCGCTCGGCATGTCGATGCCGTAGACGTTGGGGTAACGCACTGCAGGTGCGGCCGAGCAGAAGTAGACGTTCTTCGCCCCGGCTTCACGTGCCATCTGAATGATCTGTTTGCACGTGGTGCCACGCACGATGGAGTCGTCGACCAGCATCACGTTCTTGCCGCGGAACTCCAGCTCGATCGCGTTGAGCTTCTGGCGGACCGACTTCTTGCGCGCCGCCTGGCCAGGCATGATGAAGGTACGGCCGATGTAGCGGTTCTTGACGAAGCCTTCGCGGAACTTGACGCCCAGGTGGTTAGCCAGTTCCAGCGCAGCGGTACGGCTGGTGTCAGGAATCGGGATGACCACGTCGATGTCGTGATCAGGACGCTCGCGCTGGATCTTCTCGGCCAGCTTCTCGCCCATGCGCAGGCGCGCCTTGTAGACCGAGACGCCGTCGATGATCGAGTCAGGACGAGCCAGGTAAACGTGTTCGAAGATGCACGGCGACAATTGCGGGTTGGTGGCGCACTGACGGGTGTGCAGCTTGCCTTCTTCGGTGATGTACACCGCTTCGCCCGGCGCCAGGTCGCGAATCAGGGTGAAACCGAGCACATCCAGCGAAACGCTCTCGGAAGCGATCATGTACTCGACGCCTTCGTCGGTGTGACGCTGGCCGAACACGATCGGACGGATGCCGTTCGGGTCGCGGAAGCCGACGATGCCGTAACCGGTGATCATTGCCACCACGGCGTAGCCACCCACGCAACGGTTGTGCACATCGGTCACTGCGGCGAACACGTCTTCTTCGGTCGGCTGCAGCTTGCCGCGCACCGCCAGTTCATGAGCAAAGACGTTGAGCAGGACTTCAGAGTCGGAGCTGGTGTTGACGTGGCGCAGGTCAGACTCGTAGATCTCCTTGGCCAACTGCTCAACGTTGGTCAGGTTACCGTTGTGCGCCAGGGTGATGCCATATGGCGAGTTGACGTAGAACGGCTGGGCCTCGGCCGAGGTCGAGCTGCCCGCAGTCGGATAGCGCACATGGCCAATGCCCATGTGGCCGACCAGGCGCTGCATATGGCGCTGCTGGAACACATCACGAACCAGGCCGTTGTCCTTGCGCAGGAATAACCGGCCATCATGGCTGGTCACAATACCGGCAGCGTCCTGGCCGCGGTGCTGGAGGACGGTTAGCGCGTCATACAGCGCCTGATTGACGTTCGACTTACCGACGATACCGACGATGCCACACATGCGACGCAACCCCTACTTAATGAAACTGGACTGAGCAGCTCTCAAGGCGTCTTGGGCCCCAGAAGCTGATCCTTGAACGGGAGATCAGCCGGTGCGCTGATCCCGCTGGCTAGCCACTGACTGGTGAACCCCAGAATGAGGTTTTTCGACCAGTCAGCCACCAATAGAAATTGTGGTATCAGGCGCGAGTCCTGCCACCACTGATCCTGTTGTACCGGCCCCAGGCTCAACAGCCCGACAGCCACCACCACCAGCAAGGCTCCACGGGCGGCACCGAATGCCATGCCCAGGAAGCGATCGGTCCCGGAAAGCCCGGTGACGCGAATCAGCTCGCCGATGAGAAAGTTGATCATGGCCCCCACCAGCAGGGTGGCGACGAAAAGAATGGCGCATCCGGCGATGACCCGGGCCGAAGGCGTCTGGATATAGGATTCCAGGTACTGCGACAACGAGCCACCGAACATCCAGGCTACCGCACCGGCAATGATCCAGGTAAGCAGCGACAAGGCCTCTTTGACGAAGCCGCGCTTGAGACTGATCAGCGAAGAAATGGCGATGATCGCGAAAATCGCCCAGTCGACCCAGGTAAATGCCACAGTGTTGCCTGCAAACGGATAAGGCGGCGCATTTTACCAGAGCAGCGGGCTGTCGGTAAGCAGTGATTTACCGCCCGGCGCCAGCCGGGCAGCGCCTCTTCAACTGCGCTCGGGCTGGAAGCGCACAATGATGCCGTTCAGCTTCTGCTGGCGGCTGATCACATCACGCAGACGCTCGGCCTCGGCGCGCTCGATCAGCGGCCCGACATACACCCGGTTCATGCCACCGGCCGAACGGATATAGGCGTTGTAACCCTGACTGCGCAGGGTTTTCTGCAGGTTGTCGGCGCCCGCCCGGCTGGACAGGCTGGCCAACTGTACCGACCAGCTGACCGGCAGGCCATTGGCGTCGATCTTGCCCGCTGCCGGCTTGGCGGCAGTGGCAACCGTAGCGGCCGGCTTGGCTTCAGGTTTGACCGCAGCAGGCGCTGGCGTCACCGGCTTGCTGGCGACCGTTGGCGCAGGAACAGGGGCAGGCGTCGGAGGCGTCACCGGAACGGCCGTGGGAACCACCGCCGTGATCGGCGCGCTTGGAGCCTGAGCGGGCGCCGTGGATTCGTCAACCACCACCGGGGCTTCTTCAGGCAGCACCTGCGGCTCGGGCACCGCCACCGGCTCGACCTGCACCGGGGCCATGGTCGGCGCTGCCGGCGCTTCCGGCGCGTCGACACGCACCTGGCGCATCTCGTCTTCACGGGAGAACAGCATCGGCAGGAAGATCACCGCCAGTGCGACCAGCACCAGCGCACCGACCATCCGCTGCTTGACCACTTTATCCAGCAATGCCATCTGCCCCTTCCTCCATGGCGTGCCGGCCCAGCCACTGCAGGGCTTCGCCGACACAGAAAAACGATCCGAACAGCACGATTTCGTCATCGGCCGTTGCCAGCGCGCACTGACCGTCAAGTGCATCCGCCACGCTGGAATAACGCACGACCTCGGCACCGAGCCCGGCCAGGGTCGCCTCAAGCTCATCCGCCGCCCGGCTGCGCGCCGTGTCCAGCGGCGCAACCGCCCACTGCTGGAGTTCACCCAACAGCGGCTGCACTACCCCCTCGAGGTCCTTGTCGGCCAACAAACCGAACACCGCCAGGCGCTTGCCCTGCACCGGCCGCTCGGCAAGGCGTCGGGCCAGGTACTCGGCAGCGTGCGGGTTGTGCCCGACATCCATGAGGATAGTCAACGCCTTGCCCTGCCAGTGAAATGTCCGACGGTCCAGACGACCGACGATCCGCGTAGCACACAACGTTGCCGCAATCTGCCCAGCATCCCAGGGCAGCCCCAGCAACAGATAGGCTTGCAGCGCCAACGCGGCGTTTTCCATCGGCAGGTCGAGCAATGGCAGGTCATGCAGTTCGACCTGCTGGCCGGCGCTGTCCAGGCCGCGCCATTGCCAGCACTGATCCGTACTGGCCAGGTCGAAATCACGCCCACGCAGGAAGAACGGGCAACTCAGCTCGCGCGCCTTGTCCTGCAGCGGTTGCGGCGGGTTCAGGTCGCCACACAACGCCGGCTTGCCCTGGCGGAAGATGCCGGCCTTCTCGAAGGCCACCGACTCACGGGTATCTCCCAGGTAATCGGCATGATCAACACCGATGCTGGTGACCAGTGCCATATCGGCATCAACGATATTGACCGTATCCAGGCGCCCGCCCAATCCCACTTCAAGCACCACGGCATCCAGCGCCGACTGCCTGAACAGCCAGAACGCCGCCAGCGTACCGGCTTCGAAGTAGGTCAGGGAAATGTCGCCGCGCGCGGCTTCAACTGCGGCAAACGCATCACACAGCTGTTCATCGCTGGCCTCGCGACCGTCGATCTGCACCCGCTCGTTGTAGCGCAACAAGTGCGGCGAGCTGTAGACCCCGACCTTGAGGCCCTGGGCGCGCAACAAGGCAGCCAGAAAGGCACAGGTCGAGCCCTTGCCATTGGTGCCAGTCACGGTGATTACCCGTGGCGCCGGCTTGTCCAGCCCGAGCCTGGCCGCAACCTGTTGCGAACGCGCCAGGCCCATGTCGATGGCCGAGGGGTGCAACTGCTCGAGATAGGCGAGCCAGTCGCCAAGGGTACGTTGGATCATACGGTAGCAGGCGCCGGCGGAACGACGATCGGCTCAAGCACAGGTGCGACGAACTTCGGCGTCGGCAGGCCCATCATCTGTGCCAGCAGGTTACCCAGGCGCTGGCGCATTTCCTGACGCGGAATGATCATATCGATGGCACCGTGTTCAAGGAGGAACTCGCTGCGCTGGAAACCTTCCGGCAGCTTCTCGCGCACGGTCTGCTCGATCACACGAGGACCGGCGAAGCCGATCAGCGCCTTTGGCTCGCCGACGATGACATCGCCGAGCATGGCCAGGCTGGCCGAGACGCCACCGTAGACCGGGTCGGTCAGTACCGAGATGAACGGAATGCCCTCTTCGCGCAGGCGCGCCAGCACGGCGGAGGTCTTGGCCATCTGCATCAGCGATATCAGCGCTTCCTGCATGCGCGCGCCGCCCGAGGCCGAGAAGCAGACCATAGGGCAACGGTTTTCCAGGGCGTAGTTGGCTGCACGAACAAAGCGCTCACCGACAATGGCGCCCATCGAACCGCCCATGAAGGAGAATTCGAAGGCACTGACCACCACCGGCATACCCAGCAGGGTACCGCTCATGGAGATCAGTGCATCCTTTTCACCGGTCTGCTTCTGGGCGGCGCTCAGGCGATCCTTGTACTTCTTGCCATCACGGAACTTCAGGCGGTCAACCGGCTCCAGTTCGGCGCCCAGCTCGGCGCGGCCTTCGGCATCGAGGAAGATATCGATACGCGCACGCGCGCCGATGCGCATGTGGTGGTTGCACTTGGGGCAGACATCCAGGGTCTTTTCCAGCTCCGGACGATACAGCACGGCCTCGCAGGACGGGCACTTGTGCCACAGCCCTTCAGGTACCGAACTCTTCTTCACCTCGGAACGCATGATCGAAGGGATCAGTTTGTCTACTAACCAGTTGCTCATGCTTTCTTTCTCCAGTAACGGCGACCCGCAGGCTTTGGCTGCCAGGCTCGCGCGTATGCCCTTGAGCTCAATTCATGTATATCGCGATGAGGGTCCGGCTCCGACGCCTCGCGTACAGCGAGGTGCCCTGACACCGATCCATCGTCAACCTGTAAGGGCGACGCCAATGGCGCCACCCGGTAATTTCGACCGCCCCATAGGTGCGATCCGGCAGCACCGGGCTGCGAAAGCTATGGACGATGGCGCGCGGCCAGCCGTCACATCCGCAACAGCAGACCTTATCACGCCTGCTTGACCGCCTTGATAAAGGCTTCGATCAGCGCGGCATCCTTGATGCCCTTGGCCTGCTCGACCCCACCACTGACGTCGACGGCATACGGACGTACCTGGGCGATGGCGCTGGCAACGTTGGCGGGCGACAGCCCACCGGCGAGGATGACCGGTTTGCTGAGCCTTTCCGGCACCAGCGACCAGTCGAAGGCCTCCCCCGTACCACCTGGCACACCAGCAACATAGGTATCGAGGAGGATGCCGCTAGCCTCGCTGTACAGCTTGCAGGCAGCCTCCAGGTCATCCCCCGGACGCACGCGCAACGCCTTGATCCATGGTCGGTTATGACCCGCGCAATCGGCCGGGGTTTCATCGCCGTGAAATTGCAGCAGGTCCAGCGGCACCGCGTCGAGGATTTCGCCCAGCTCGCAGCGACTGGCATTGACGAACAGGCCCACAGTGGTGATGAAGGGTGGCAACGCGGCAATGATCGCCCGCGCTTGCTGCACATCCACCGCCCGCGGGCTCTTGGCGTAGAACACCAGGCCAATGGCGTCGGCCCCCGCTTCGGCTGCGGCCAGCGCATCCTCGATGCGGGTAATGCCACAGATTTTGCTGCGAACGGCGCTCATACCCTGTGAACCTCGGCTGATCTTGAGAGTTCCGGATGTTAGCAAATGGTGTGTGGGTCGTCAGCCGCCAGCGACTCGTAACCGGTGATAAAGTGTGGACCGATGTAACGCTCGGGCAAAGCGAACTCGTCGTGGTACTCAACCTGCACCAGGTAAAGGCCGAACGGATGCGCAGTTACCCCGCCCGTGCGCCGCTCGCGGCTTTCCAGTACCTCTCGGGCCCACTCCACCGGGCGCTCACCGGCGCCGATGGTCATCAGCACGCCGGCGATGTTGCGCACCATGTGGTGCAGGAAGGCACTGGCGCGAATGTCCAGGACAATCATCTTGCCGTGGCGCGTCACCCGCAGGTGATGAAGGTTCTTGATTGGCGACTTGGCCTGGCACTGACCGGCGCGGAACGCGCTGAAGTCGTGGGTGCCCACCAGGTACTCGGCGGCCAGCGCCATGCGCTCGACATCCAGCGGCCGGTGGTTCCAGGTGACTTCCTGCCCCAGATGCGCCGGGCGAATCTGGTCGTTGTAGATCACATAGCGGTAACGCCGGGCAATGGCCTTGAAGCGCGCATGAAAATGCGCAGGCATCTCTTTGGCCCAGCTGACACTGATGTCGTGGGGCAAATTGATATTGGCGCCCATGGTCCAGGCCTTCATGCTGCGCACCACCTGGGTGTCGAAATGCACCACCTGACCACAGGCATGCACCCCCGCGTCGGTGCGCCCGGCGCACAACAGCGTCACAGGCGAATCGGCGACTTTGGACAAAGCCTCTTCCAGGGTTTGCTGAACGCTCGGCACGCCATCGGCCTGGCGCTGCCACCCCCGGTAGCGCGAACCCTTGTATTCAACGCCCAGAGCAATACGGAAGAAGCCTTCGGCCGCCGATTCGGCAACCGTGTTATCAATAGTTTCCAAGAAGATACAGCCTGTCGATTTAGCAGATGGCGGGAATTATAACGACAACGGCAGCCACCAGGGCTGCCGTCGGACGTACAAGGGCAGGACTCAGACCAGACGCGAGAGCATCTCTTCGGCTTCCTGCTTCTGGGTATCGTTACCCTCTTTACGCACTTCGTCGAGAATGTCGCGTGCCCCGTCATGGTCACCCATGTCGATGTAGGCCCGTGCCAGGTCAAGCTTGGTTGCCGCCTCATCGGCGCCGCCCAGGTAGTCGAACTCCAGGTCGTCCCCCAGATCGTCGCTCAAGGCGGCATCTTCGGCGGTAAAGTGCGGTTCGATGGACGGCTGCTCCAGACTATGGGACAGCTTGTCGAGCTCGGCGTTGACATCATCCAGCTCGGACGCAAAGCTCTTCGCCGCGTCGGAATCGTCATCCAGCGACAACGACAAGTCGAAGTCTTCCGGTAACTCCAGCTCGCTCAGTGGGTCGAACTCCGGCATCGTCTCATCGAAAGCCGCGAGCTCGGCAGCGATATCGATCGGTTCGCTGATCGGCTGTGCGGCCGACTGCTCGACCGGTACATCCAGGTCGAAGTCTGACAGGTCGTCAAGGGTGACCGGCGCCTCTTCGGCTTGCACCTCAACTGGCGGCTCGATGTCAGCCACAGGTGCCGGAACGATCTCCTCTTCAACCACCGCAGGCGCCTCATCGGTTAATGGCGCATCCAGTTCCAGCCCTTGCAGGTCATCGTCCAGGCTCAGGTCAAAGGCGCTGTCCAGGTCATCTTCGACAACCGGCTCCGACTCAGGTGCCAGCTCGGCAACCGGATCTGGCTCCGGCGCAGGCTGAACTTCAGGCTCCGGTTCCGATTGCGCCTCTGGCTCAGCTGGCGGCTCATCCTGCAACAAGGCCTGAACGTACTGCGCATCGAGCTCGGCTGCCAGGGCAGCTGCACCTACACCACCCGCGACTGCCAATGCCGCCATGGCCGGGAAACGGCTCTTGAGGGATTCGACGTCGGCGTGGTTCTGGCCGGTAGCGATCAGTTGGCGCTCGTGCCCGACGAACGCATCACGGTCACCTTGACGCGCATACACCTCCATCAGCTTCAGGCGCAGGTCACTTCGTTGCGGCGCTGTCTCAACGGCGGGCTCAAGCAGGTCGGCTGCATGGTTGAGGCGACCACGAGCAATGCTCAGTTCGACCTCGTCAAGCAACGCATCACCGGTCGGCTCCGGCGTCGCGTTGGCAGCCGGGGCTACCAGCGGTGCAGCCATGGGCTGCGGCTCGGCCGGCTTCACCTCAACCGGCCGGGTTTCAGCCACCGGCGCTTCGGCAGCACTGGCTGCCGCCGCCGACGCGGCGACAACTGCAGGCGACAGGGTGACACTCGGCGGTGGGACTTCAAGACCCTCGAAACTGCTCGGTGGCAGGTCCAGGTCCGGGCCACGCTCGCTTTCTTCAGCCAGTGCACGAGCCATGCGCAGGTGCTTTTCCGCTTCCTGGTCAGCCTTGCGCTTGCGTGCCAACAGCAAGAGCAGCAAGAGCAGCACCAGCAAGGCGGAGCCTGCGATCAACGCCAACAACACCGGATTGCCAAGGATGTCGTCGAGCACTTTGCTGGAGCTGGCTGGTGCCGTCTCGGCCGCTTCCGGCGTGGCCGCGTCGACCGGTGCGGTATCGACCGCTGCCGGGGCCGGGGTCACCACCGGCTCGGCCGGTGCTGGGTCAGCCGGTGCAGGTTCAAGCTGCGCGTTGACGGCAGGCGGTGCTGCATCTGCAGGCGCCTCCTGGTCAGCAGCGCCCTCGGCTTCGAGCTTGGCCAGTTGATCATTCTTCAAGGCGATCAGGCGTTCCAGCTTGTCCAGCTGGCTCTGCAGATCGGTCATGCGGCTTTTCAGCTCGGCATTGTCACGCTTGGTGGTATCGAGGTTTTCCTGGGCAACCGCAAGCTTGTCGCTGACGGCCTTGCTGCCACCGGCAGCTTTACCTTCGGGTGCCACCAGGCGCAGGTTGTCCTGTTGGGCAATGCGCGCCGGCGCCGCTTCGGTGCCAGTGCGACGGGTAGCGTCCAGTTGTCGGGCGCGCGGCCCCAGGCGCCGGCCTTCACGCCAGGCCGCATACTGCTCGGCAACTTCGGTCACCGCCTGGCCCTGAGGAGTGCTCAGGACCTGCTGTTGATCGGGCATACGCAACACTTGCCCGGTTTTCAGCAAGTTGATGTTGCCGTTGATGAAGGCATCAGGGTTCAAGGCCTGAATGGCCAGCATCGCCTGCTGTACCGAGCCGCCCTGACGGGCTTTCGAGGCAATTTCCCACAAAGTGTCGCGGCGCACCGTGGTGTAGCTGGAAGCAGCGCTGACTGCCGGATTGATCGCCGACTCAGGCTTGGCGCCCGGCAACGCTGCAGCGTTGACCAACACACTGTAGTCACGCAGCAGGCGCCCGCTCGGCCACATCACCTGCACCAGGAACTTGACCATCGGCGCGGGCAGCGGCTGACTGGACGTCACCCGCAGCACACTCTTGCCGTTGGGGTTGATGACTGGCGTAAAGATCAAGTCATTGAGGAAAGGCTGGCGCTCGATGCCGGCCTTGGCGAACTCCTCGGCCGGGGCCAGGCTCGGGGCCAGTTCGGCCGCGGTAAGGTCGCGCACATCAAGCAGTTCAATCTCCGCGTCCAGCGGTTGGTTCTGCGCCGACTTAAGGGTCAGTTCACCCAAGCCGAGGGCATGCGCCATACCGGACGACAGCGCCGACGCTGCGGCAATTGCTAAGACCAGTTTGCGAATTCGAAGCATGACCTCTTCCTTTGAATGAACCGTCCCCGGCACCCGGGATAAATCCCGGTAAAAATTATCTGCAAGTATCTTTTACACAACTTGTTTTATCAACAATTGCGCCAGCTGCACGGCGTTCAAGGCCGCGCCTTTGCGCACGTTGTCGGTGGTCAACCACAGATTGAGCTGTTCGCTGTCGTCGATTCCGCCACGTACTCGTCCAACATAGACCACGTCTTGTCCGACTGCGTCACCAACAGGGGTCGGATAATCACCCTCCTCGACCAGCTCAATGCTCGGCGCCGCCTCCAACGCTGCATTGACTGCCGCCAGGTCAATCGGTTCACGGCTTTGTACCGACACACTGTAGCTATCGCCGAAAAACACCGGGACTTGAATACAACTCACGGAAATCTTCAGGGCCGGCAAGCCGAGTACTTCGCGCAACTCGCTGACCAGGCGCCGCTCCAGGGTGCCGTGGCCGTCGGCGTCGCTGGCGCCGACCTGCGCCAGCAAATTGAAGGCCATTTGCCGATCAAAGAAACGCGGCTCCAGAGGACGCGCATTGAGCAGTTCCGCAGTCTGCCGGGCCAGTTCGTTGACCGCTTCGCGGCCCTGGGCCGACACCGCCAGGCACGCGGTGACATTGATCCGCTCGATGTCGAACAAGCCCTTGAGTGGCGCCAGAGTCACCGCCAGTGCCACGGCTGCTGCGCTCGGGCTGCTCACCTGAACCGGCAGCGACAGGCTGTCGAGGCGCTGTGCATTGGCCTCGGGTACCAATGCGGGTGCCTGCTCGGCAGGCAAGCCGCCGGACAGGTCGATCACCGCACACCCCGCCGCCTGGGCACGCGGGGCAAAACTGCGGGTGACGGCCGTGCCGGCGGCGAAAAAGGCCAGCTTGACCTTGCTGAAGTCGAAGCTGTCGACTTCACGCACACGCAGGCTCTTGCTACGGAACATCACACCGCTGCCGGCGGATTCATTGCTGGCCAGCAAGTGCAAGGTGCCCACCGGGAAGTCTTGCTCTTCGAGGATCTGCACCAGGGCTTCACCGACAGCACCGGTGGCACCGATCACGGCGATATCAATAGGCTGGCTCATGGAAAAATCCTCTGCTGGAACGACGGGAGCGGCACTGTACTTGGATTTCACTCAAGGCTCTACTGTGCCCATCGCGGATAAATCCGCGAAAAGCCTTCTTGGGAAAACAAAAAGCCCGCGCTGTTACCAGCACGGGCTTTTTTTCAACTCACTGCAGCGATCAACGCTCCAGCAGGATCCGCAGCATGCGGCGCAGCGGCTCGGCCGCGCCCCACAGCAACTGGTCACCTACGGTGAACGCTCCCAGGTACTGCGAACCCATGTTCAATTTGCGCAGACGACCCACAGGAATGTTCAGGGTACCGGTCACGTTGGTCGGGCTCAGCTCCTGCATGCTGATCTCGCGCTGGTTCGGCACCAGCTTAACCCATGGGTTGTGCTGGCTGATCATGCCTTCGATATCGGCGATCGGCACATCCTTGTTCAGCTTGATGGTCAGCGCCTGGCTGTGGCAACGCATGGCGCCGATGCGCACACAGATACCGTCAACCGGGATCGGGCTCTTGAAACGACCGAGAATCTTGTTGGTTTCAGCCTGGGCCTTCCACTCTTCGCGGCTCTGGCCGTTAGGCAGCTCTTTGTCGATCCACGGGATCAGGCTGCCCGCCAGTGGCACACCGAAGTTTTCGGTCGGGTAGGCTTCGCTGCGCATGGCCTCGGCGACCTTGCGATCGATGTCCAGAATGGCACTGGCCGGGTTGGCCAGGTCATCGGCGACCGCCGCGTGAGTGGCGCCCATCTGACGGATCAGTTCACGCATGTTCTGCGCACCGGCACCGGAAGCCGCCTGGTAGGTCATGGCGCTCATCCACTCGACCAGACCGGCCTCGAACAGGCCACCCAGGCCCATCAGCATCAGGCTGACGGTGCAGTTGCCGCCGATGTAGTTCTTGGTACCGGCATCCAGCTGCTGGTCGATTACCTTGCGGTTGACCGGGTCCAGCACGATGACCGCGTCATCCTGCATGCGCAGGCTGGAAGCGGCATCGATCCAGTAGCCCTGCCAGCCGGCTTCGCGCAGCTTGGGGAAGACTTCACTGGTGTAGTCGCCACCCTGGCAGGTCAGGATTACATCGAGGGTCTTGAGCTCTTCAATGCTGTAAGCGTCCTTGAGCGGAGCAATATCCTTGCCCACAGCCGGACCCTGGCCACCTACGTTGGAGGTGGTGAAGAACACCGGCTCAATAAGATCGAAATCCTGCTCTTCCAGCATCCGCTGCATGAGCACGGAACCGACCATACCGCGCCAACCGATCAGACCTACACGTTTCATCGCAACTACACCTTTGCTAAAAAGTGGGCCGCTGCTTCACATGGAAAAACAGCAGCGGGCCCGAGAGATTACAGATTCCGCAGCGCTGCGACTACTGCGTCGCCCATTTCCTGCGTACCTACCTTGCTGCAACCGGCCGACCAGATGTCGCCAGTGCGCAAGCCTTGATCCAACACCAGGCTGACCGCCTTTTCAATGGCTTCGGCTGCTGCCTGCTGATTGAAACTGTAACGCAGCATCATCGACACCGACAAAATGGTTGCCAACGGGTTGGCGATGCCTTGGCCGGCGATGTCTGGCGCGGAGCCGTGGCACGGTTCGTACATGCCCTTGTTGCTGGCATCCAGCGACGCAGACGGCAGCATGCCAATGGAGCCGGTGAGCATGGAAGCTTCATCCGACAGGATGTCGCCGAACATGTTGTCGGTGACCATCACGTCGAACTGCTTCGGCGCACGCACCAGTTGCATGGCGGCGTTGTCGACGTACATGTGGCTCAGTTCGACATCCGGGTAGTCCTTGGCCACTTCCTCGACGATTTCGCGCCACAGCTGGCTGGACGCCAGAACGTTGGCCTTGTCTACCGAGCAGAGTTTTTTACCACGGACGCGGGCCATGTCGAATCCGACACGGGCGATACGGCGGATTTCGCTCTCGCTGTACGGCAAGGTGTCGTAGGACTGACGCTCGCCGCCTTCCAGCTCACGGGTGCCGCGCGGGGCGCCGAAGTAGATGCCGCCGGTCAGCTCGCGAACGATGAGGATATCCAGGCCGGAAACGATTTCTGGCTTGAGCGAGGAAGCATCCGCCAGTTGCGGGTAGAGGATCGCCGGACGCAGGTTGGCAAACAGGCCCAGTTGCGAACGGATCTTCAGCAAGCCGCGCTCCGGACGGATGTCGCGCTCGATCTTGTCCCATTTAGGCCCACCCACGGCGCCCAGCAGTACCGCGTCAGCCTGGCGCGCGCGCTCCAGGGTCTCGTCAGCCAGCGGCACGCCGTGCTTGTCGATGGCTGCGCCACCGATCACGTCGTGGGACAAGCTGATACCGAGCTGGAACTTGTCGTTGGCCAACTCCAGCACCTTGACGGCTTCGGCCATGATTTCCGGACCAATGCCATCACCTGGGAGAATCAGAATCTGCTTGCTCATGGGTTCCTCTTGTTCGACTCAAGCGACACGCCGCAATGGCCCGCCGGAAAAATAATCAGCACCCGGCCCGGCGCACCAGTACATCAGTGCTGAACGGGCCGTGGGCTTCATTCGGGTAATACTGCCGTATTTCTTCGCCCATCGCCTGCTGCAAATGGGGTACGGCGTCATTCAATCAAGCGTCACGGAACAACCACGGCTGGCTCGCGCGGTGCTTGGCTTCGAACGTGGCAATCGCATCACTGTCCTGCAAGGTCAGGCCGATATCGTCCAGGCCGTTGAGCAGGCAGTGCTTGCGAAATGCGTCGATCTCGAAGCTCAGGACCTTTCCGTCAGGGCGGGTTACGGTCTGCGCCTGCAGGTCGATGGTCAATTGATAACCCGGGTCGGCTTCAACCTGCTTGAACAGTTCGTCGACTTCCTCATCACTGAGGATGATCGGCAGCAGGCCGTTCTTGAAGCTGTTGTTGAAGAAGATATCGGCATAGCTCGGCGCGATGATGCTGCGGAAACCGTATTCTTCCAGTGCCCATGGCGCGTGCTCACGGCTTGACCCGCAACCGAAGTTCTCACGGGCGAGCAAAACGCTGGCACCCTGATAACGGTCGTGGTTCAAGACGAAGTCCGGGTTCTTCGGACGTTTGCTGTTGTCCTGGTACGGCTGGCCGACATCCAGGTAACGCCACTCGTCAAACAGGTTCGGGCCAAAGCCGGTGCGCTTGATCGACTTCAGGAACTGCTTGGGGATGATCTGGTCGGTGTCGACGTTGGCACGGTCCAAAGGCGCGACGAGGCCGGTGTGCTGGGTAAAGGCTTTCATGCTGCGCTCCCTTGAATCAACTCACGTACATCGACAAAACGGCCGGTGACAGCGGCGGCAGCAGCCATGGCCGGGCTCACCAGGTGGGTACGACCGCCAGCACCCTGACGGCCTTCAAAGTTACGGTTGGAGGTCGAGGCGCAATGCTCGCCACTTTCCAGGCGGTCCGGGTTCATCGCCAGGCACATGGAGCAGCCTGGTTCACGCCATTCAAAACCGGCTTCGACGAAGATCTTGTCCAGGCCTTCTTTCTCGGCCTGGGCTTTGACCAGGCCCGAGCCCGGCACAACGATGGCTTGCTTGATGGTCGACGCCACCTTGCGGCCTTTGGCGATCTCGGCGGCAGCGCGCAGGTCTTCGATCCGCGAGTTGGTGCACGAGCCAATGAACACACGGTCCAGCTGGATGTCAGTGATCGCCTGATTGGCGCTCAGGCCCATGTACTTCAGGGCCCGCTCGATGGAACCACGCTTGACCAGGTCGGCTTCGGCAGCAGGGTCCGGGACGCACTGGTCAACCGCCAGCACCATTTCCGGCGAAGTGCCCCAGCTGACCTGCGGTTTGATCTGCGCAGCATCGAGCTCGATCACGGTATCGAACACGGCGTCGGCGTCGGACACCAGGTCCTTCCAGGCTTCGACCGCCTGCGCCCACTGCTCACCCTTCGGCGCATACGGGCGACCTTTGACGTACTCGACGGTCTTCTCATCGGTCGCGACCAAACCTACCCGCGCGCCCGCTTCGATGGACATGTTGCAGATGGTCATGCGCCCTTCTACCGACAGGTCGCGAATGGCACTACCGGCGAACTCCATGGCGTGGCCATTGCCACCGGCAGTACCGATCTTGCCAATCACCGCCAGCACGATGTCTTTGGCGGTCACGCCAAACGGCAACTGACCTTCGACACGCACCAGCATGTTCTTCATTTTCTTCGCCACCAGGCACTGGGTAGCGAGCACGTGCTCGACTTCCGAAGTACCGATGCCATGGGCCAGGGCCCCAAAAGCGCCATGGGTGGAGGTGTGCGAGTCGCCGCAGACCACGGTCATGCCCGGCAAGGTCGCGCCCTGCTCCGGGCCGATAACGTGAACGATGCCCTGACGCACGTCGTTCATCTTGAATTCGGTGATGCCGTACTCGTCGCAGTTTTCGTCGAGGGTCTGCACCTGCAGGCGCGACACCTGGTCGACAATGGCGTCGATACCGCCCTTGCGTTCCGGCGTGGTCGGTACGTTGTGGTCAGGCGTGGCGATGTTGGCATCGATGCGCCAGGGTTTGCGGTTGGCCAGGCGCAGGCCTTCGAAGGCTTGCGGCGACGTCACTTCGTGAATGATGTGACGGTCGATATAGATCAGCGCCGAACCATCGTCGCGCTGCTTGACCAAATGCGAATCCCAGAGCTTGTCGTAGAGCGTTTTGCCGGCCATCAGACTGTTCCTCATCAGCGTCTTTCTATGCCAATAACCACTTGGCTTGTACGGACGATGCTATGCGGTTAGATTGGATAACTCAAATTCATAATTTTTATGCTTTGGATAACCAGGGGGAATACTTAACCCATGGATGTGGCCAACCTTAATGCTTTTATCGCCGTGGCTGAAACCGGTAGCTTTTCCGGGGCAGGCGAACGCCTGCACCTCACCCAGCCGGCCATCAGCAAGCGCATTGCCGGCCTGGAGCAGCAGCTGGATGTACGCCTGTTCGACCGCCTCGGGCGCGAAGTCAATCTCACCGAAGCCGGCCGCGCGCTTCTGCCACGGGCGTACCAGATCATCAACGTACTGGACGACACCCGCCGCGCCCTGACCAATCTTACCGGCGAAGTGGCAGGTCGCCTGACCCTGGCGACCAGTCACCACATCGGCCTGCACCGCTTGCCGCCGGTTCTACGCACATTCACCCGACAATATCCGGCGGTGGCGCTGGATATTCAGTTTCTCGATTCAGAAGCGGCCTACGATGAAATTCTCCATGGCCGCGCGGAAATTGCCGTGATTACCCTCGCGCCGGAGCCGCACAACCTGGTCCGCGCGGTACCGGTGTGGGACGACCCGCTGGATTTCGTCGCCGCCCCCGAACACGCACTGGCGAGCAACGGCGCCGTGAGCCTGGCCGATGTCGCCCATCACCCGGCAGTGTTCCCTGGCGGCAATACATTCACTCACCACATCGTGCAGCGCCTGTTCGAAGCCCAGGGCCTGACGCCCAATATCGCCATGAGCACCAACTACCTGGAAACCATAAAAATGATGGTTTCGATCGGCCTGGCGTGGAGTGTGCTGCCGCGTACTATGCTCGATGAGCAAGTTGCGCCTATCGCTTTGCCCGGCATACAGCTGTCGCGCCAGCTAGGCTACATTCTGCACACTGAACGAACGTTATCGAATGCGGCCAAAGCCTTCATGGCCTTGCTCGACAGCCACGCAAGGCAACCCTGATCCAACGAGGTAACCCGGTCAGTACGACTCTCAAGGACGCGTCACCCGCCAAAGGTCTGGTAACCGATGCCCAAATCAGCAAATCGCTTTCCGCGCCTGCCACGCATCCATGCGGCAGACCCCCAGGCGTTGGAGCAGACCTGGGAGAACGCGCCGCAGTTGCTGTCGGCGTTGAACGGCGCGCGGCTGGGCGCCTGGTTCTGGGATGTCGAAACCGGTCAGATCAGCTGGTCCAGGGGCACGCAGGCGCTGTTTGGTTTTGACCCCGAGCAGCCGCTACCCAATGACGTCGACTACCTCGACCTATTACCGCCGGAAGATCGCACCCGCGCCTTGCAGGCCTTCAATGCGATCATCAGCGGCGAGCCGGTGGAACAAGCCTTGCGCCACCGCATCTACTGGCCCGATGGAAGCCTGCACTGGCTGGAAATCAACGGCAGCCTGGTCAAGGACAAACACGGCCGCCCCCAGATGGTGGGAGTAATCCGCGAAATCACTCGCCAGCGCGAGCGCGAGACTGCGCTGATCAACTCGGAAAAGCGCTTTGCCACCCTGTTTCACCTGAGCCCCAACGTCGTGCTGCTGACACGCCGGTCCGACGGCCTCATCTACGAAGTCAACCAGCACTTTGAAAAGACCCTCGGCTGGCCGGGTCATCAAGTCATCAACAAGACCACCATTGAACTTGGCCTGTGGGCCAACCCGTTGCAGCGCCATGCCGTGCTCGACGCCACCCGTGACAACAGCGGCCCGGTGACCCTCGAAGTACAGTTCTGCGCCAGCAACGGCAAGGTGCACGACGGCATCCTCAGCGCCCAGAGCATCGAATTCGAAGGCACTGTCTACCTGCTGAGTACCTTCGTCGACACCAGCGAGCACAAACGTGCCGAACAGGCCCTCAAAGACAGTCAGGAACGCCTGGACCTGGCGCTGGACTCCGCGCAACTGGGCACCTGGGACTGGCATATTCCCAGCGGCATGCTCTACGGCTCGGCGCGCGCCGCTGAATTGCACGGCCTAGACCCGGTACCGTTCCATGAGTCCTTCGAAGCGTTCTTCGAAGGGGTTCCGGAGCATGAACGCAATTCCATGCGCAAGGCTTACCGCAGCCTGCGTGAGGGGCCGGCCGGCAACTACCAGATAACCTACCGCATCCAGCTGGAGAACGGCGCCTCGCGCTACATAGAAAGCCGCGCGCGGCTGTACCGCGATGAACAGGGCAACCCGTTGCGCATGGCCGGCACCCTGCTCGACATCACCGAACAGGTCGAGCGTGAACAGCGCCTGACCAGCTCGGAAGAGAAATTCGCCAGCCTCTTCCAGGCCAGCCCCGACCCGATCTGCGTGACGCGCCAGGACACCGGCCAGTTTATCGAGATCAACCCGGCGTTCACCCAGACCTTTGGCTGGGACGCCAGCCAGGTCATCAACCGCACTGCGGAGGAAATCGGCCTGTGGGCCGGATCCCCCGAGCGCGCCCGGCGAATTGAACAGGTGATTCGCGACGAGGCCCTGAACAATGTCGCCGTGGTGATCAACCACAAGGACGGCCAGCCCCTGACCTGCGTGATATCCAGCCGCCTGATCACCGTCGAAGAACAACCGTGCAGCGTCACCACCCTGCGCGACATCACCCAGCAACAGCGCGCCGAAGCCGCACTGAAAGCCAGTGAAGAGAAATTTGCCAAGGCGTTCCACTCCAGCCCCGATGCCATCACCATTACCGAGCTTGAAAGCGGCCGTTACCTGGAGGTCAATGATGGTTTCTGCCGCCTGACCGGCTACAGCACCGACGAAGTGCTTGGCCGCACCGCAAGCGAAATCGGAATCTGGGCCGACGACAAACAACGCACAACCCTCATCAGTGAACTCAAGGACAAGGGCCGGGTACACCACCGCGAAATGCTCGGGCGCAACAAGCGCGGAGAGATCCTCACCGTTGAAGTCTCGATCGAGCCCATTACCCTCAACGAAACGCAATGCCTGTTGCTGACCGCCCGTGATGTCAGCCAGCTGAAGAACGCCCAGGCACAGATCCGTCACCTGGCCTACCACGACCCGCTGACCAACCTGCCGAACCGCGCGTTGCTGATGGACCGCCTGAGCCAGCAGATCGCCTTGCTCAAGCGCCACAACCTGCGCGGCGCCCTGTTGTTTCTCGACCTTGACCACTTTAAGCACATCAACGACTCCCTCGGCCACCCCGTCGGCGACACGGTGCTGAAGATCATCACCGCCCGCCTGGAAGCCAGTGTGCGCCTGGAAGACACCGTGGCCCGCCTGGGCGGGGATGAATTCGTTGTATTGCTCAGCGGCCTGGAAGGCAGCCGCGACGAGGTCACGGAGAAAGTCCGCGGCCTGGCCGATACCCTGCGCGAACTGCTGGCCGAGCCGATGTCGCTGGATGGCCAGCGCCTGCAGGTGACCCCCAGCATCGGCGTGGCGCTGATTCCCGACCACGGCACCACCCCGGCCGACCTGCTCAAGCGTGCCGATATCGCCCTGTACCGGGCCAAGGACTCCGGGCGCAACACCACCCAGCTGTTCCACACCACCATGCAGAAGGCCGCCAGCGAGCGCCTGCGCATGGAAAGCGACCTGCGCATGGCCCTGGCCCGCGGCGAACTTGCCCTGCACTTTCAGCCCCAGGTCGATGCCCGCGACAACCGCATCATCGGTGCCGAAGTGCTGCTGCGCTGGCACCACCCACAGCTGGGCCAGCAGCCGCCTGCGCAGTTCATCCAGGTGCTGGAAGAAAGCGGCCTGATTCTCGAAGTGGGCAGCTGGATACTCGACGAAGCCTGCGACGCCTGTGCCGGAATGCTGCGCGACCATCTGATCGACATGGACGATTTCAGCCTGTGCGTGAACATCAGCCCACGGCAGTTCCGTCAGAACGATTTTGTCGAACGGGTATTGCGTAGCCTGGACGACTTCAGCCTGCCGTACAAAATGCTCAAGCTGGAAATCACCGAAGGCATTGTCATTCAAAACCTGGAAGACACCATCAACAAAATGCGCGAGCTCAAACGCTATGGCGTGAGCTTTGCCATGGATGATTTTGGGACCGGTTATTCATCGCTGACCTACCTCAAGCGGTTACCCGTGGATGCCCTGAAGATCGACCAGTCGTTCGTGCGTGATGCACCCGTGGACCCCAACGACGCCGAAATCGTCCGGGCGATTGTCGCCATGGCGCGCAGCCTGGAACTGGCGGTCATTGCCGAGGGGGTCGAGCTGTCCGAACAGCTGGAGTTTCTGGAGCGGCTGGGATGTCACCTGTATCAGGGGTACTTGCACAGTCGGCCATTGCCGCTGGGGGAATTTCGGCGGATGTTGCTGGAAATGCCAGCACTGTAGAAGCCGGAATGCGCCCCAAAAAAAAAGGGCACCCGAAGGTGCCCTCTTTTACAACATCACCTCACTCAGTTCAGAGCAGGCTTGCTATCCCCATTGATCGGGATACGTTTGGCTTTCGCCTCTTCCGGCACAATCCTCAGCAGATCGATGCTGAGCAACCCATTGGCCAGGCCCGCCGCCTTCACTTCGATATGGTCGGCCAGGCGGAAGGACAACTTGAACGCCCGCTGGGCAATGCCCTGATGCAGATAGGTAACGCTTTCACCGTTGCTTTCACGTTTGCCGCCAGTGACGGTCAATACGCCTTTTTCAACTTGCAGATCCAGATCCTGCTCCTGGAAGCCGGCTGCAGCAACGACGATTCGATAGTGGTCTTCGCCATGTTTTTCAACGTTGTAGGGAGGGTAGCTGCTACCCGCCTCGTTACGCGCCGCAGATTCGAACAGGTCATTGAAACGGTCGAAGCCTACGGAATGACGGAACAGTGGAGCCAGAGAAAAAGCAGTAGTCATGGTGCATCTCCTGAAAATCAGCGAGGTTGTTTAGTAACGCGACCCGACTTCGGCATCGCGTACTCCTTAGATAAGGACCCTCGCCTGCTTTTCAAGCACCCCTGAAAAAATTTTTCAGGCCGCCTCGCTGACCGGCATGCCGATCAATTGCCCCACCCGATCGCAGTCGGTTTCCCGGCGCAGCTCAGTGAACAATGCCACCGCCTCGGGGTAGGTGCGGGTCAACATTGCCACCCATTGCTTCAAACGCCCCGGTGCCTGACGCGGGGTCATTTGCGCGCGGGCCTGAAGCCAGAAGTCCTGGATCAGCGGCAACAGGCTCTGCCAATCCATCGGCACGAACTCGACACCGTCGCGCTCAGCGGCAATCTGCCGAGCCAGGTCCGGGCGTGACACCAGGCCACGACCGAGCATGATGTCTTCGACGCCACTCACCTCGCGGCAACGCCGCCAGTCATCCAGGGTCCAGACCTCACCGTTGGCGTACACCGGCACCTTGACCACGTCCTGCACTTTGGCCACCCACTCCCAATGCGCGGGCGGCTTGTAGCCATCAACCTTGGTTCGTGCATGCACAACCAGTTGCTCGGCGCCGCCTTCGGCCAAGGCCAGCGCGCAATCCAGCGCACCGTCAGGGCTGTCGAAACCCAGGCGCATCTTGGCGGTGACCGGAATGTGCGCCGGCACCGCGCGGCGCACTTCACGCAAGATGGCGTGAAGCAGCTCTGGCTCCTTGAGCAGCACCGCCCCGCCACGGGACTTATTCACCGTCTTGGCCGGGCAGCCGAAGTTCAGGTCAATCACCGGCGCGCCCAGCTCACAGGCCAATACCGCGTTTTCCGCCAGACAAACGGGATCGGAACCGAGCAATTGCACGCGCAACGGCACCCCGGCTGCGGTCTGCGCGCCCTGACTCAACTCGGGCGCGAGTTTGTCGAAGGTCGCCGCAGGCAACAGCCGGTCACAGACACGAATGAATTCAGTGACACACCAGTCGATGCCGCCCACTTGGGTCAGTACGTCACGAAGGATGTTGTCGACCAGCCCCTCCATCGGGGCCAGGGCAATTTGCATGGGTGGCATCTCGGGCGAAAAGGCGCGCAGTCTAGCAAAATCCGCGCACTACAGCGCTCCGGTCATCAGTGCCTGGCCGTAGCCCTCAATGAACTCCCCCGGCATACGCTTGGGTCGCCCTGTGGATAACTCGATGCAGACAAAGGTGGTTTGTGCGCGCAGCAAGGTGGTGCCGTCACTGGGGCGCACCAGCTGGAAACGCCGGGTCATCTTCAGGCGCTGATCCCAGTCGACAATCCAGGTGGCGAGTTGCAACTCGTCGTCCTCATAGGCACTGGCGAGGTAGTCAATTTCGTGACGTACCACTGCCATCGCCCGGTCCAGGCGCCGGTACTCGGCAAGATCCAGCCCCAGGCGCTGGGAATGCCGCCAGGCGCAGCGTTCCAGCCAGGTGACATAAACCGCGTTATTGGCGTGGCCGAGGCCATCGATATCGTCGGCAGCGACGCGCAGATCGATCGTGAACGGTGTTGCCAGATCCCAACTCATGCCCGCTCCAGGTCTGTGGTGAACGGGCATGAGTGTAACGGATGCTCAGGCCAATTGCCGCGCTGGCGCATGACCATGCGCCAGCAACGCCAGAACACCTTCGATCACTTGAGGGGCGGAGAGTACGCGCTGATGCCCGCCTTCCGGCAGCAGCAACAGGCGACTGTCGAACCATGCCTGGTGGATGACCTGGGCCTCGCTGGCCGGCACCAGGCGATCGTCTTCGGCGTGTATGATCAGCGCCGGAATGTCCAGTTGATAGCCGCTGACGTCCAGGCGGCCGAGCGGTATGCCAACGCCCCGCTCGACCTGGCGCACAAAGGCGGCGCGCGCCCGCGTCGGCAGGCCCAGGTGCTTGGCGAAACGCCGCAGCACACCCAGCAGCTGCGCCGGCGCCGCAACGCTCACGGCCGCTTCGGCACGCAGGCCCCACTGCAATGCAAGCATGACGCTGGCGCCGCCCATCGAGTGCCCGATCACCGCTTTCAAGGGCGGCAACTCCGCCGCCGCTTCCAGCAGCGCCCGGGCGAACAGCACGACATCCGCCTGATTGCCCGGCGAATGGCCATGAGCGGGGCCTTCAAGCGACACGGCGGTGTAGCCTGCCTGCACCAGGGTTTCGATCAGGCTCGCAAACTGAGTGGGCCGCCCTTCCCAGCCGTGCATCAACAACACCGTCGGCCCCTGCCCCCAGCGCAGCGCGGACAAGCCAAAACGCAGGGTGATGCGCTCAGCACGCGCCAGCAACGGCAACTCCCACTCGCGCGGCGGCAGGTTGCGCGGGGTCAGGAAGGCGCGGTGCATCTTGCCGGCAATGTGCTCTGGCGCCAGTCGTCCAAGGGTGCCGTTAACGCTACGAATCCAGCTCAAGGTATTCATCGCTTCGCTCCGGTGGCTCTCGCTCGTTCAGACAACCGCCGACTTGGCGGCACGCAGGATACGGTCAGACAGTTCGCCAGTGCCAAAGGCACGGGCCAGCGTCAGGCCGCCGATCATCAGGGCCATGTCGGCCAGCACTTTGTCGGCGTCTTCCGGGCTGTCCGCCAGGTTGGCCATCATCAGTTCCAGGTGATCGGCCAGCACTTGGCGGAAGGCGTCAGGAAGGCGCGCCATCTCGCCCAGGGCAGTTGGCAACGGGCAGCCCCGCTCGGTGGCATCGCGGTGTTTGCGCGACAGGTAGAACGCGGCCACCAGCGCGCGGCGCTCTTCACCGCTCATGCTCGGGTCGACCTCGGCCAGCAAGGCCCGGCGCTCGGCCAACAGCTGGCTGAAGGCTTCCAGCATCAACGCATCCTTGCTGTCGAAGTGCGCGTAGAAGCCACCCACCGTCAGCCCGGCGGCGCTCATGACCTGGTTGACGCTGGGCTCGGCAGGCCCGTGCTGGATCAGCGCGCTACAGGCAGCATCCAGGATCCGTTCGCGGGTTTTCGCTTTTTTGTCGTTCATGACCTGCCTCCGAATATTATGACCAGAATATTATTCTCATCATATTTTTCCGCAAGCGTTATTTCTGCCCGCTTGTCGTGCCGAGGAGGTAGGAGGGAAAGGAAAACTTTTTTCGAGGCAAAAACAAAAGGCTCATTCAATAATCGAATGAGCCTTGAAATCCCACAAAGTGGGTAAAATGGCGTCCCCTAGGGGACTCGAACCCCTGTTACCGCCGTGAAAGGGCGGTGTCCTAGGCCACTAGACGAAGGGGACTTGTAACCTTCGTACAGATCCGTTTTCACGAATCCTGGCAAAATTGGTGGAGCTAAGCGGGATCGAACCGCTGACCTCCTGCATGCCATGCAGGCGCTCTCCCAGCTGAGCTATAGCCCCAGATTTCTAGCCTCGCGGCCCAGCGACCTCTTTCGATGTCGCTTGTGCAAAACTGGCGTCCCCTAGGGGACTCGAACCCCTGTTACCGCCGTGAAAGGGCGGTGTCCTAGGCCACTAGACGAAGGGGACGAACCTTCTTACCTTGACAACCCGGCTGCTGGAACCCGGTTGACTTCGCAGTCAGTGTAGCTGACTACGAATCGGAATTTGGTGGAGCTAAGCGGGATCGAACCGCTGACCTCCTGCATGCCATGCAGGCGCTCTCCCAGCTGAGCTATAGCCCCACAATGTCGCTTTGAACTGAATCGCTTGGCTGGGTGCTTCGCGTTTCGTTTCGTTCATCGCTGTGGACGGGGCGCATATTAAGATCGGATGGCGAACCTGTCAAATATATTTTCAACAAAATTCAAAAAAAATTTCCGAGATAACAACCACTTACCGCCCCACCCCGGTTTCAGCCCGCAAAAACGGGGGTTGCAGGCGGATGTCTGTAGGAGCGGATTCACCTGCGATGGGCTGCGTAACAGGCCCATTTCGGAGTTGCACTTCCGACCTTCGCGGGTGAACCCGCTCCCACAAAAACAGTTGCGCCTACAGAATCACAACGCGATCCGCTGTCAGGCGATGGTGCCCAACAGCTTTTCCCACTCTTTGTTTTCTTTCTTCGACACACCACCGAGCAAATCCAGCGCCTGGCGCAGACGGTAGCGAGTCAGGTCCGGCCCGAGGATTTCCATGGCATCGAGCACCGACACGGAGCTTGCCTGGCCACTGATTGCCGCGAACATCAGCGGCATGGCGTCGCGCAGCTTCAGCTCCAGCGCTTCGACTACCGCCTGGATGCAGCCGGTGATACGGTCTTTTTCCCACTGACGGAGGCTTTCCAGCTTCCACAGGATCAGCTGGATGACCTGGCGCACCTGATCGGCGGACAGTTTCTTGTGCTCGAACAGTTTGGCGTCGAGTTTCAGCGCGCCTTCAAAGAAGAAGCCACCCAGCGGGGCGATCTGGCTGAAGGTCTCTACCCTGCCCTGCACGTGCGGCGCGATCTTCATCATGTAGTTGCTGTTGAACGCCCACTTCTGCACGCGCGCGGCAAATTCTTCCACCGGCAGGTCGCGCAGCCACTGGCCGTTCAGCCAGGACAGCTTCTCGATATCGAAGATCGGCCCGCCCAGGGAAACCCGCGACAGGTCGAAATGCTCGACCATCTCGGCCAGGGAGAACTTTTCACGCTCGTCCGGCATCGACCAGCCCATGCGCCCCAGGTAGTTGAGCATGGCTTCCGGCATGAAGCCCATGCGCTCGTAGAAGGTCACCGAGGTCGGGTTCTTGCGCTTGGACAGCTTGCTCTTGTCCGGGTTACGCAGCAGCGGCATGTAGCACAGGGTCGGCTGTTCCCAACCGAAGTACTCGTACAGCTTGATCAGCTTCGGCGCCGACGGCAGCCATTCTTCGCCACGCAACACGTGGGTGATGCCCATCAGGTGGTCATCGACGACGTTGGCCAGGAAGTAGGTCGGCAGGCCATCGGTCTTCATCAGGACCTGCATGTCCATGCGGTCCCACGGGATCTCGACATCGCCACGGAGCATGTCCGGCACCACGCAGACGCCTTCGCTCGGCACTTTCATGCGGATCACATGCGGCTCGCCAGCGGCCAGGCGGCGCTGCACCTCTTCAGCCGAGAGCAACAAGGCACGGCCGTCGTAGCGCGGGGTTTCGCCGCGGGCCATCTGCTCGGCACGCATCTGATCCAGCTCTTCGGCAGTGCAGAAGCACGGGAATGCGTGGCCCATGTCGACCAGTTGCTGGGCGTACTGTTTGTAGATATCGCCCCGCTCGCTCTGCCGGTACGGGCCATGCGGGCCGCCGACGTCCGGACCTTCGCTCCACTCGATGCCGAGCCAGCGCAGGGCGTCGAAGATCTGCTGTTCCGACTCGCGGGTCGAACGCAGCTGGTCGGTATCTTCGATACGCAGGATGAACTCGCCGCCGTGCTGCTTGGCGAAGCAGTAGTTGAACAGGGCGATGTAGGCGGTGCCGACATGGGGATCGCCAGTAGGCGAAGGCGCGATACGCGTGCGAACGGTGGTCATGGACAGTCTCGAACAAGAGATGAAACAAAGGCTGGATGTTAACAGGGAGCGGGCATCGGGCTCCAGCAATGGGCGCAATCACCCCTTGTGGATGCGGATCCAAACACGGTTAAATTTGCTTACATTTTTGGAACGATGGTACCCATGCCCGCTCAACTCAAACGCCGCCTGCTGGTTTTTCTCACGCTGGTCCTGCTGATTGCCCTCGCCTTTCTTGCCCATTGGTACTTCAAAGGGCGCTTCTACGAAAGCACCGACAACGCCTATGTGCAAGGCGAAATCACCCGCGTGTCCAGCCAGCTTAGCGCCCGCATCGACGAAGTGCTGGTCCAGGACAACCAGCATGTGGCCAAGGGCGACCTGCTGGTACGCCTGGAGCCGGATGATTTTCGTCTGGCTGTAGACCGTGCCCGCGCCGCCCTCGACACCCGCCAGGCCGAGCGCCTGCAAGCCGAAAGCCGCCTAACCCAGCAAGCCAGCATGATCGCCGCCGGTCAGGCCCAGGTCGCCGCCAATCAGGCCACACTGGGCCGCGCCGTGCTGGACCTGACCCGCGCCGAAGCCCTGCGCAAGCCAGGCTTCGTCTCCGAAGAACGGGTCACCACCCTGTCGGCGGAAAACAATGTCGCCCGCTCCCAGGTAAGCAAGGCCCAGGCCGACCTGCAAGGCCAGCGCCAGCAGGTCAACGCCCTGACTGCTGAAATCAAGCGCCTGGATGCGCAGATCGTCAATGCACGTACCGACCTGGCCCAGGCCGAACTGAACCTGACCCGCAGCGAAATCCGTGCACCGATCAGCGGCATGATCGGCCAGCGCGCCGCCCGCAATGGTCAGGTGGTACAGGCCGGCGCCTACCTGCTGTCGATCGTTCCGGACGAAGCCATCTGGATTCAGGCCAACTTCAAGGAAACCCAGATCGGCCACATGCAGCCCGGGCAAAAAGCCGAGCTGGTATTCGACAGCTACCCCGACACCCCGATCGAGGCCCGTGTCGATAGCCTGTTCGCGGCCTCCGGCGCGCAGTTCAGCCTGTTGCCACCGGACAACGCCACCGGCAACTTCACCAAGGTGGTGCAGCGCATTCCGGTCAAGCTGACCTTTGCTGCCGATAACCCGTTGCAAGGCAGGATCCGCCCGGGCATGTCGGTCACCGCGACCGTGGACATCCGGGACACCGCCGACCATGGCCGGTGATGCGTTGATCCGTCCCGTCGGCGAACCCAGCCGACGCGACTGGATCGCCGTGATGAGTGTGATGCTCGGCGCCTTCATGGCGGTGCTCGACATCCAGATCACCAACTCCTCGCTCAAGGACATCCAGGGCGCCCTCTCGGCGACGCTGGAGGAAGGCTCGTGGATCTCCACCTCGTACCTGGTGGCCGAGATCATCATGATCCCGCTCACCGCCTGGCTGGTGCAGCTGCTTTCGGCACGACGCCTGGCGGTCTGGGTGTCGCTGGGCTTTCTGGTGTCGTCGCTGTTGTGTTCCATGGCCTGGAACCTGGAAAGCATGATCATCTTCAGGGCCATGCAGGGCTTTACCGGTGGCGCACTGATTCCGCTGGCGTTTACCCTGACCCTGATCAAGCTGCCCGAGCACCATCGCGCCAAGGGCATGGCGATGTTTGCCATGACCGCCACCTTCGCCCCGTCCATCGGGCCGACGTTGGGTGGCTGGCTGACCGAGAACTGGGGCTGGGAATACATTTTCTACATCAACATCCCGCCCGGCCTGCTGATGATCGCCGGCCTGATGTACGGCCTGGAAAAGAAGGAAGCGCACTGGGAACTGCTGAAAAGCACCGACTACGCCGGCATCGTCACGCTTGGCGTGGGCTTGGGTTGCCTGCAGGTGTTTCTCGAAGAAGGCCACCGCAAGGACTGGCTGGAGTCGAGCCTGATCGTCGGCCTGGGCAGCATCGCCCTGCTGAGCCTGATCACCTTCGTGATCGTGCAGTTTTCCAAACCCAACCCGCTGATCAACCTGCGCATTCTCGGCAACCGCAACTTCGGCCTGTCGAGTATTGCCAGCCTGGGGATGGGGGTGGGACTGTACGGGTCGATCTACCTGCTGCCGCTGTACCTGGCGCAGATCCAGAACTACAACGCCCTGCAGATTGGCGAGGTGATCATGTGGATGGGGATTCCGCAGCTATTCCTGATCCCGCTGGTGCCGCAACTGATGAAGGTGATTTCACCGAAAATCCTCTGCACCCTGGGGTTTGGCCTGTTCGGCCTGGCCAGCTTTAGTTCCGGGGTACTCAACCCGGACTTTGCCGGCGAGCAGTTCAACCAGATCCAGATCATCCGCGCGCTTGGGCAACCGATGATCATGGTGACCATTTCATTGATCGCCACCAGTTACATCCTGCCGCAGGATGCCGGCTCGGCGTCGAGCCTGTTCAACATTCTGCGCAACCTGGGCGGCGCCATTGGCATCGCGTTGCTGGCGACCCTGCTGGATGCGCGTACCAAAGTGTATTTCGACTATCTGCGCGAATCGCTCGTACCCACCAACCCGCAGGTGGCCGAGCGCCTGACGCAACTGGCGGAGCGCCTGGGCAGCGACAATGCGGCACTGGGCAAACTGAGTGAAATCACCCACCAGCAAGCGATGATCATGGCTTACAACGATGCCTTCCACTTCGTTGGCATCGGCTTGGCGATCAGCATGGTGGCAGTGATGATGACGCGCAAACTGCCGGTGGGTTTGAAGGCTGGGGAGGCCCACTGACCAGCCTTGCAAATCGCTTTGTAGGAGCGGACTCCGCGGACGCAGAAGGCCCACAATTTGGGTACGTGTCGCGGCCTTTCGCGGATAAATCCGCTCCTACAAAATGAACTGCATCAGACAGTCAGTAAACGCTCGCGCAAAGCGGCAATTTCGTCGCGCATCTGCGCGGCGGCCTCGAACTCCAGGTCGCGCGCCAGCTGGTACATCTTCTCCTCCAGCAGCTTGATGCGCTTGGCGATTTCGCCGGGTGAACGCAGCTCCGCTTCGTACCGCGCGCTTTCTTCGGCCGCCTTGGCCATGCCCTTGCGCTTCTTGCTGCGCGAGCCGGGCACGTTGGCGCCTTCCATGATGTCGGTAATGTCCTTGACCACGCCTTTGGGCACGATGCCGTTGGCGGCGTTGAAGGCGATCTGCTTGTCGCGGCGGCGCTCGGTTTCACCGATCGCCCTCTCCATCGAACCGGTCATTCTGTCGGCATAGAGAATCGCCCGGCCATTGAGGTTACGCGCCGCACGGCCGATGGTCTGGATCAACGAGCGCTCGGAGCGCAGGAAACCTTCCTTGTCGGCATCGAGGATCGCCACCAGCGACACCTCGGGCATGTCCAGGCCCTCGCGCAGCAGGTTGATCCCCACCAGTACATCGAAAGTCCCCAGGCGCAGGTCACGGATGATTTCGACGCGCTCCACGGTATCGATGTCCGAGTGCAGGTAACGCACCCGCACGTCGTGATCGGCCAGATAATCGGTCAGGTCTTCGGCCATGCGCTTGGTCAGTGTCGTGACCAGCACACGCTCCTCCACCGCGACGCGCTTATGGATTTCCGACAACAAATCGTCGACCTGGGTGGTGGCCGGACGCACCTCAACCTGAGGGTCAACCAGACCCGTTGGACGCACGACCTGTTCCACTACCCTGCCCGCATGATCGGCCTCATAAGGGCCGGGCGTGGCGGAAACGAAGATCGTCTGTGGGCTGACATTCTCCCACTCATCGAAACGCATCGGCCGGTTGTCCAGCGCCGACGGTAGGCGAAAGCCATATTCGACCAGGGTTTCCTTGCGCGAGCGGTCGCCCTTGTACATGGCGCCCACCTGCGGAACGCTGACGTGCGACTCATCGATCACCAGCAGCGAATCAGGCGGCAGATAATCATAGAGCGTCGGCGGCGGTGCCCCGGCCGGCCGGCCGGACAGATACCGCGAGTAGTTTTCGATGCCATTGCAGTAGCCCAGCTCGAGGATCATCTCCAGATCAAAGCGGGTCCGTTGCTCCAGGCGCTGGGCTTCCACCAGCTTGTTGGCCTTGTGCAGGTACTCCAGTCGCTGCTGCAGCTCTTCCTTGATACCCTCCACCGCTTCGAGCAGGGTTTCGCGCGGGGTCACATAGTGACTCTTGGGGTAGAAGGTGAAGCGCGGCAATTTGCGGATCACTTCCCCGGTCAACGGATCGAACGCGGCAATGTTCTCCACTTCATCGTCGAACAGCTCGATGCGGATTGCCTCGAGGTCCGATTCAGCCGGGAAAATATCAATCACGTCGCCGCGTACACGGAAGGTCGCCCGGGCAAAGTCCATTTCATTGCGGGTGTATTGCAGGTCGGCCAGGCGGCGCAGCAAGGCGCGCTGGTCGAGCTTGTCGCCGCGGTCCACGTGCAGGACCATCTTCAGGTAGGTTTCCGGGCTGCCCAAGCCGTAGATGCAGGACACGGTGGTGACAATGATCGCGTCGCGGCGCTCCAGCAGTGCCTTGGTCGCCGACAGGCGCATCTGCTCGATATGGTCGTTGATCGACGCATCCTTCTCGATGAAGGTGTCGGACGACGGCACATAGGCTTCCGGCTGGTAGTAGTCGTAGTAGGACACGAAGTATTCAACGGCGTTGTTGGGGAAAAACGCCTTGAACTCGCCATACAGCTGCGCCGCCAGGGTTTTGTTCGGCGCCAGTACCAGCGTCGGCCGCTGCACCTGGGCGATGACATTGGCGATGCTGAACGTCTTGCCAGAGCCCGTCACACCAAGCAGGGTCTGGTGCGCCAGGCCCGCCTCGATCCCCTCGACCATCAGGCGAATGGCCTCGGGCTGATCGCCGGCCGGCTGGAAACGGGTGACGAGCTGGAACTCGGACATGACAAACCTCTGTGATTTCGCGGCGTTTTTATCGCCGACGCTGGCAACTGTATCTATAGACAGTGGTTATACCGAATTAGTGGCAGTGAGCGCCACTTTCAACTCAGTGTCGGGGGCTTTTGCAGCTATTGACCGGTCAATTCGACTAACGGTCGAAAAATAATCGGCGAAACAGCGGGAAAAGCTGCATCCGACTGTCGCCGTGACCGATGGGTATCACTATACTGACTCCCCGTTTGTGCACCGCTCTAGTGCATCCGACTGGAGCGTGCGACCCCTATCACTCTCCATTCAGAGCCAAGGTAATAATGAGCCTGTTTTCCGCTGTCGAGCTGGCACCACGCGATCCCATTCTGGGCCTCAACGAAGCTTTCAATGCCGATACCCGTGACAATAAAGTCAACCTGGGTGTGGGTGTTTACTGCAACGAAGAAGGGCGTATCCCACTGCTGCGCGCAGTGATCGAAGCCGAAACCCAGCGCGCTGCCCAGCACGCTTCCCGCGGTTACTTGCCGATCGACGGCATCGCCGCCTACGACCAGGCCGTACAGAAGCTGCTGTTCGGTGCCGAGTCGCCACTGCTGGCCGCTGGCCGTGTGATCACCACCCAGGCCGTCGGCGGTACCGGTGCCCTGAAAATCGGTGCCGACTTCCTCAAGCAGGTTTCGCCGAACGCCGTCGTGGCCATCAGCGACCCAAGCTGGGAAAACCACCGCGCCCTGTTCGAAGCTGCCGGTTTCCCGGTACAGAACTACCGCTACTACGACGCAGCCACCAACGACGTCAACCGCAGCGGCATGCTCGAAGACCTCAATGCCCTGCCGTCCGGCTCGATCATCGTGCTGCACGCCTGCTGCCACAACCCGACCGGCGTCGACCTGAGCCTGGAAGACTGGAAAAACGTCCTGGAAGTGGTCAAGGCCAAAGGCCACGTACCGTTCCTCGACATGGCCTACCAGGGCTTTGGCGACGGCATCCACGAAGACGCCTTCGCTGTGCGCCTGTTCGCCGAGTCGGGCCTGGACTTCTTCGTTTCCAGCTCGTTCTCGAAGTCCTTCTCGCTGTACGGCGAGCGCGTGGGTGCGCTGTCGATCGTCACCGAGTCCAAGGAAGAAAGCGCGCGCGTACTGTCCCAGGTCAAGCGCGTGATCCGCACCAACTACTCCAACCCGCCAACCCACGGCGCCACCATCGTCGCCACCGTGCTCAACAGCCCGGAACTGCGCGCCATGTGGGAAGCCGAGCTGGGCGAAATGCGCCAACGCATCCACGGCATGCGCAAGCAGATGGTTGAGCTGCTGGCCGAATACGGCGCACAGCGCGACTTCAGCTTCGTCGGTCGCCAACGTGGCATGTTCTCGTACTCGGGCCTGACCGTTGAGCAAGTGGCACGCCTGAAGAACGAGTTCGGCATCTATGCCCTGGATACCGGCCGCATCTGCGTCGCTACCCTGAACCAGAGCAACATCCATGTCGTGACCAAGGCCATCGTCGAGGTCCTGTAACTGACAAATTGCCAGGGGGAGGCTTGACTTCCCCTTAGCAATCAGTAAGATACGCCACAGATTCCGCGATAGCTCAGTCGGTAGAGCAAATGACTGTTAATCATTGGGTCCCAGGTTCGAGTCCTGGTCGCGGAGCCAAACACAGTTTCAGAGGCCGTTTTCAAAGTCTTTGAAGCAACAAAAAACCCACCTTACGGTGGGTTTTTTCGTTCTAGCGCCCCGCCATCCATCGACGGTATTGGCGAGCGCGCAAAGCGTTGGCCACTTGCTGCAGCAGCAGTGCCCACCAGGCGGACACGTGCGGGTTCGGCATCCTGGCCTGGCTGAGTTTGCGCAACTGGAATTTGACCACCGCCATGCTGGCCAGCGAGGCCAGCGCCTTGTTCTTCCAGACGATCGGCAGCAGCTGCGGCGCGTTATCCTTTCCAGCCTGCCAGTCACGCGGCAGGAAAGGGTCGATCGCCAGTGCCGTACCGATCCCGACCATCGCCACACCACTGCCAATCACCTCGTCAGCCACCGGGCGCCGGCGAATGCCGCCGGTGACCATGACCGGCATCTTCGCAATCGCTTGTATGTCGCGGGCAAACTCCAGGAAGTATGCCTCCCGGGCAAGGGTGCGGCCGTCCCGCGACACACCCTGCATGGCCGGAGCCTCATAGCTGCCGCCGGACAGCTCGACCAGATCGACGTCGAGGTCGTTGAGCCACAGCACGACCTGCCGGGCGTCATCGGCACTGAAGCCGCCGCGCTGGAAGTCGGCAGAGTTGAGCTTTACCGCCACCGCGAACCCAGGCGACACCTCTGCACGTACCGCCTTGACGGTGTCCAGCAGCAGCCGCGCGCGATTGCCCAGCGACCCGCCCCACTGGTCGCTGCGCTGGTTGCTCAGCGGCGACAGGAACTGACTGAGCAGGTAGCCATGGGCAGCGTGGATTTCTACACCGGTAAAGCCCGCCTGCTCGGCCAGGCGCGCGGTACGGGCAAAGCGGCGGATGACCTCGTCGATAACCGTCGGCGTCATCGCCTGGGGCGTGCCAAAGTGCCGGGACATCTTGCCCAGATCCAAGGGCACGGCGGACGGCGCCCAGGTCGACTGGCCGAGATTGGCAGGCATCTGCCGGCCAGGGTGATTGATCTGCAACCACACTTGCGCGCCGCCGGAGCGCCCTATCCGCGCCCACTGGCTAAATTTTTCCAGGTTCTGGTCGCTCTCCAGCACTACGCCACCCGGCCCGGTCATGGCGCGGCCGTCGACCATCACATTGCCGGTGATGATCAGGCCGGCGCCACCGTCCGCCCATACCTGATAAAGGCGCAACAACTGCGCGGACGGCGACTGCGTCAGGTCGGCCATGTTTTCCTCCATGGCGGCCTTGGCAATACGGTTGGGAATGGTCGAACCATTGGGCAGGGTCAGGACGTCGAACACGTTCATCGCAAGTACCTCGTTTGATCGTGTCCGGACTCTATCGTTAAAGTTAACTTTAATGTCAATCCCGGCAATTTCACCACATTGCTACTAAACGCCGTTGCGCAACCCGTTGAGTACCCGCTGCGCATTGTCCTCGCAGGCCATACCCTCAGGCTTGCTTTCAATGCCTTCGATCACCTGCAACAGTTGCGCCTTGCTACTGGCAAGACGCTGTTGCAACGCCTCGATCTCTTCGACTTTGCGCTTGAGCCCTTGCACCAGCTCATCGTGCTGCCAACCCTTGGCGTTCACCGGTAACAAGTGACGAATTTCGTCCAGGGAGAAACCGGCGGCCTGGGCACTGGTGATAATCCCCAGCACGCGCACCGCCTCATCGCCGTAATCGCGGTAACCGTTGGCCTTGCGAACAACCGAGTGGATCAGCCCGCTGGCCTCGTAGAAACGGATCCGTGAAGGGGCCAGGCCGGTGATTTTCGCCAGTTCTCCGATTTTCATAAGCTACCTGTAAGCACGGGTTCAACCTGAAGCTTACTTTAACCTCAGGGCCTGGTGCTCACTGCTGATACGGCTCGGTCACTGGCTTGCGCTCATCCACCAGCGACCACACCAGCAATTTTGCCGGCTGCGTCGCGCTGGCATTGTAAGACTGCAGGTGCACCGTACCCGGCGCTTCGTACCAGAACTCCCCCGCCTTGTAGGTCACCGGCTTCGACTCGCCCTTGAGCTGAGAGACCACCGAACCTTCCAGGACGTAGGCCATGACCGCTCCCGGATGCTGGTGCGCCACTGACTTCTGTCCTGGCGCATAGCTGACCGTGAGCATGATGGCTTTTTTGCCCGGCGCATTGCTCGGCATCTGCTCCTGCAGGATCTTGATTGCTTCCTGACCCTGCTCAAGCCCATGCGCCCAGGCACCTGGCAGAACAGACAAACCGCTGGTAATCAGAGCGGCGATTAAGAAGGGACGGTATTTCATGGGGACTACCTCGTGGTGGGGAATACCGGCAGGTTATGCCGACTACCACGAGGTAAAAAGCGCCAATTCAGGCGAAAACGCGGAGGCTAATCAGCTGCGACCGATGGGATAGAACTCACCGCCACTCCAGACCCCCAGCCACTCCTGACCGTCGATCTGTTGCGCCACGGCCAGCTCCACCAGCTGGTAGAACACATTGCGGTGGATCAGCGCCTCAAGGTTGCTGCGCATATGCACATAGGGCGATGGCTCCTGTGTCTGCACATCGATCTCGAAGCGCAACGGGTGCTCCGGGCCCGCTTCGACCTGATCATCAACATTGCTGGTAAAGCGCAACACCTGCTGCTCGCCGCTGCCCAGTACTTCAAGAAGCACCGCTACAAATGGCGCATCGTCGACCTTGATGCCGACCTTCTCTACCGGCGTTACCAGGAAGTAGTCATCACCGTCGCGGCGGATGATGGTGGAAAACAGCCGGACCATCGGTTTGCGCCCGATGGGTGTCCCCAGGTAATACCAGGTGCCATCGCGGGCGATGCGCATATCGATGTCACCGCAGAAGTCCGGGTTCCACAGATGCACCGGTGGCAGCCCCTTGCCCGATGCAGGGATCTGCGCCAGCAAATCATTGGCCTTCCCGGAATCTGTCATCACTTTCTCCTCAACGGCTCATGCCCAAAAGGCTACGAGCGTAATCTTCAAGCGGTGGGCCAAGCAAATCTTCCGGCGTTTGGTCATGGAATGTCAGCAAGCCGCCGCGGCTTTTGATTCGTGCCGTGTCGATCAGGTAACGGGTATTGGTTTCGATCAGCATCAACTGCACCACACCGGTGTCGACGCCCAGGCGATCAACGGCTTGCTCGTCGTACCATTCGTCACCGTTGCCGATACGGTCATCGGTACGGGCAAAACGGGTGTAAAGCAGGTAATGGGCGCCGACTGCGCGCGCTTCAACCAGGGCTTGCTCCAGCCCCAGCGGGCCTTGAGCCCGGCGCACCAGCGGGAAGTACTCGATAAAACCCTTGAACGCCTCTTCGGCGACCACGTTAGGCCGTGGATACGGTCCCTTGCCCGGCGGCACGAACGCGCCCTGGCCGATGTAAATGAATGAGTCAGGCTGCAGGCGTACCGACAACGAACGGCGCGTATCGCTGTGATCCAGCAGGCCGGCATCGCTCATGTGGTAGCGGGCACCCTCGCCCATGTCGCTGACATTCATACAGCCGCCCAGCACCATCAGCGCCAGCAGCAAAACCAGGCTTCGCATCTATCCTCCAGTAGCCGGTGACGGAAAACCGGCGAACGGCAGACAGATGCAGATTTTGCGCCAGTCTTAACCGCCAATGATCTTCATCACCGTTGCACCACCAGAAAACGCCACTGGCTGCTTGTCACCCAGCGCCTTGACCAGCAAGCCCTGCAGGGCGGGCAATGCCTGATGGCGCGGCTTGTCGAGCAAGTCGCCGATAAAGTGACGGTTGCTCGACGACAGACAGCCATGCAACCAGCCTGTGGAAGACAAGCGCAGACGCGAACAGGTTCGGCAGAACGGCACGCTTTCGTTGGCAATCACCCCGAAGTAGCCTTTGCCTGGAATCTCGTAGCGCAACGCGGTGGCGTCCACCGGCGCATTGGCCTGCAGGTATTCGTAACGCTCGCCGATCAACTGCAACAAGTGCTCAAGGCTGACGAACTGCTGCACAAAGGCATTACTGTCACGCGCCAGGTGGCCCATGCGCATCAGTTCGATAAAGCGCAGCTCATAGCCGCGGGCCAGGCAGTATTCCAGCAACGGCACCACCTGATCGAAGTTCTGCCCGCGCAGCGGCACCATGTTGACCTTGATGCGCATACCGGCCGCCGTAGCCTGCGCCATTCCCTCCAGCACCGTGGCCAGGTCGCCGCCACGGGCAATACGGCGAAAGGCGTCGGGGTCGAGGGTATCGAGCGAGACATTGAGCCGGCGAATGCCGGCCGCGCGCAGCAACGGCAGCTTGCGCGCCAACAACTGGCCATTGGTGGTCAGGCTGATTTCATCCAGGCCAAAGCCTGCGACAGAGGCAAGAAAGGGTTCCAGCTTGGGGCTGACCAATGGCTCACCCCCCGTCACGCGCAACCGCTCGATACCGGCGGCCTCGATCAGGTAGGCCACCCCACGGGCCATCGCTTCGGCAGAGAGCTCGTCCTGAGCCGCGACCAACCGCTTGCCGTCTGGTACGCAATAGGTGCAGGCATAGTTGCAGGCAGCAGTGAGGCTGACACGCAAGTTGCGAAAACGCCTGCCTTGGCGGTCGACGATCATGGATGACTCCGGCGTGGAAGAATCGGGCCTGCAAAACCTGACTCAAAAATCAGGTTTTTGCAAGCCTCTTACATGAGTATAGGCCTGCAGGCCTTACCACAGTAGCGCCGAAGCTATTCAGGGTCGATCAGTTACCGGTCACATCCGGGTCGCGCTTGCGCTTGTTGCCCATGCGTACGCCGATGTCCATGAGGAACTGGAAGAAGCCTTCCTGATCTTCCAGCACATTGCTCCAGAACGGCGAATGGTAGAGCGCAACGGCGCCGTGTACCAAGGCCCAGGCAGCGCAATAGTGGAAGTACGGCGGCACGTCTTCGAGCTTGCCTTCGCTGATGCGCCCTTTGATCAGCAGGGTCAGGCGCTCGAAGTTGGAGGCGCGGATCTTGTGTAGCTCCTCGACCATCTCCGGCACCTGGTTGCCCTTGACCACTTTCTCTTCGAGGCGGTCGAACAACCGGTAACGCTGCGGATCACGCATGCGAAATTCGAAGTAGGCGCGCGACAGGGCTTCCTTGTCGCGGTCAACGTCGGCAGAGTGCAACAGTTCGTTCAAATCGCGCTCGTAGTCGAGCATCAGGCGCAGGTAGATCTCCGCCTTGGATTTGAAATGCTTGTAGATCGTGCCTTTGCCGATACCGACTGCATCAGCGATCATCTCGACGGTGACACTGTCTTCACCCTGTTCGAGAAACAGCTTGAGCGCGGTATCGAGAATTTCTTGCTCACGGCGACGAAACTCACGGACCTTACGAGGTTCTTTCTGCATAAGAAGGACTGGATCAAAATCGAAGCCGGTTATTATGCCTAACTTGCGCCAAAATGCACGGATCATCCGACCATGTCTATGTTTCTTGATGACTTTGAACAAGCGCCAGGCCTTCGCTACCTGAACCATGCCGCCGTTGCCCCTTGGCCTAGACGCGCCAGTGAGGCTGTCAAGCGTTTCGCCGAGGAAAACGTTTGGCTGGGTGCCCGGGACTATCCGGCGTGGATGGCCATGGAGCAGCGTCTGCGTGAACGCCTGATGCGCCTGACCAATGCACCCTCGACAGACGACATCGCCCTGGTCAAGAACACCTCCGAGGCACTGTCGTTCGTTGCCTTTGGCCTGGACTGGCAGGCCGGCGACCAGATCGTCATCAGCGACGAAGAGTTCCCGTCCAACCGTATCGTCTGGGAAGCGCTGGCCGACCGGGGTGTCGAAGTGCGCCAAGTCAGCCTCAAGGGCGCCGACCCGGAAGCCGACCTGCTGAGCGCCTGCGGGCCACAGGTACGCCTGCTGGCGATCAGTGCCGTGCAGTTCGCCAGCGGCCTGCGCCTGGACCTGGCCCGGCTTGGCCAGGGCTGCCGGGAGCGCGATGTGTTGTTCTGCATCGACGCCATCCAGCAACTGGGCGCCCTGCCCTTTGACGTACAGGCCTATCAATGCGACTTCGCCATGGCCGACGGGCACAAATGGATGCTCGGCCCGGAAGGCCTGGGCGTGTTCTATTGCCGCGCCGAGGTACGCCCCCGCCTGAAACTCAGCGAATACGGCTGGCACATGCTTGAGCACATGGGCGATTACACCCGCACCGAATGGGAGCCGGCCCACAGCGCCCGTCGCTTTGAATGCGGCAGCCCGAACATGCTCGGCGCGGCAGCCCTGGACGCCAGCCTGTCGCTACTGGAAGAGGTGGGGATGGAAAAGGTCTCGGCATTGCTGGCCGAGCGGGTGCAATGGCTGTACGACGGGCTGAAGGCCATTGCGGGCGTACAACTGCACAGCCCTGAGGAGCACCGCCGCCGTTCCGGCATTGTGTCGTTCAGCATCGCCGGGGTGGACAATGCCCAGGCCTGTCACCTGCTGAAGCAGCAGCAGGTGGTTTGCATAACTCGCGGCCCTGGCGTGCGTTTTTCCCCGCATTTCTACACGCCCCGGCAGGTTATCGACGAAACTCTGGCGGTGGTGCGGCAGATTGCAGAGCGATGAGTGCTCAGCAGCGGCGGCTGTATTCCAAATCTGTTTAAAAAACGAGCAACCACCGCTGGCAGCCCGCCAATCCTGACCAATACTTCAGGTGTTGGCGCGGCGCATCCCCCCAAGTGGCGCGCCGATAAAGGTGCCCAGGGACCGCGTACCTTTGTTTTACTCCTAATGGTCTTAACCCGGATTCACCCCCCAGAACCCGGGTTTTTTTTGCCCGTCATCCGGCCCCGCACAGTTAATGCTTATACCGCCCCTGTGGGAGCGGGTTTACCCGCGAAAAGCCGTGCCAACGGGAACAGGCGTTTGAAGTTCGCCGTGGTTTGCTCGGCCAGTTGCTCGTAGCCCTCACCCCGCACCATCGCGACAAATTCCGCCACTTCACGCACGTACTGCGGTAGGTTCGGTTTGCCGCGGTACGGAATCGGCGCCAGATACGGCGAATCCGTCTCTACCAGCAAACGCTCGGCGGGCACCTGCCGGGCAACGTCGCGCAAGGCGTCGGCATTGCGGAAGGTAACGATACCGGACAACGAAATGTAGTACCCCAGGTCCAGCGCGGCCTTGGCCATCTCCCAGTCTTCGGTAAAGCAGTGCAGCACGCCAGCCTGCGCCAGGTCGGCTTCGCGCAACAACGCCAGGGTGTCGGCACGCGCTGCGCGGGTATGAATGATGACCGGCTTGCCAGTGACTTTTGCCGCCTGCAGGTGCAAGCGGAAAGAGTCCTGTTGAACCTCCGCTGCTTCCGGCTCGTAGTGATAGTCCAGGCCAGTTTCGCCGATCGCCACCACATGCGGATGCGCCAGCTCCTTGAGCAGCCACTCCAGCGGCGGCGCACCCTCGGGGGTGAGGTCCAGCGGATGGATACCCACCGAACAGTCGACGTCGCTATAGCGCTCGCTGAGGTCCTTGACGGCCTTGGCGTTGTCGGCGCTGACGCCGATGCACAGAAAGTGGCCGACACCGCGCGCACGTGCGGCATCCAGCGCCGCGTCCAGCGAACCCTGGTGGGCGGAGAGATCGAGACGATCGAGGTGGCAATGGGAATCTACAAGCATGGGCACATGACAACACTGAAATGAAAGTAAGGGACCGCTCGGCTCAACGCTGGCCAGGCAACATCGCCCAGGACGCCAGCAACGCTTCGAGCAACAGCGCACGATTGAGGTTGGCCTTGGCCAGCACCTTCTGGCGATGGGCAAGGATCCAGTCCTGGATCTCCAGTACCTTGCCCTGCGCACTCTTCTGCGCCAGGTACTGCACGACCTTGCGCATATCGCTCAAGCCTAAACCTTCCTCGTCTTCGGTCAACTGATAGCGCAGGATGAGGTTGGACCAGTCGCAGAACCAATCGAACAGCTGCAGCAAGGGCACAGCATTCCAGGCTTCTGCCAGCTGGCTGGGGGAGGCTTGCTGCTTGAGCAACTTCTTCACGCCGTCGACCACCAGCGCGCGCTGTTCGCGCACGCCCTGAGCCTGCAGGGTCACGGCGGCCAATGGCGAACCAGCAGCCAGGGTGAGCAGATCCAGGCGCTCCTGCTCATCACACTCGGGCAAGGCCTGACTCAACCAGGCCAGGCTTTGCTCGGCGCTCGGCAGTGGGCACGCCTGCTGGACACACCGACTCTTGATGGTCGGCAGCAAACGGCTTGACTGATGGCTTACCAGCAGCAGGACGGTATCACCGGAGGGTTCTTCCAGGCTCTTGAGCAAGGCGTTGGCGGCATTGATGTTCATCGCCTCCACCGGCTCGATCAACACGACCTTGCGACCGCCCAGCTGCGCGGTCTGGACCACGAAGGACACCAGGTCGCGGACCTGATCGACCTTGATCGGCTTGTCGGCCTCTTCCGGCTCGAGCACGTAGTTGTCCGGGTGACTGCCGGCAGCCAGCAACAAGCATGACTTGCATTGCCCGCAAGCATGCAGGTTGGTCGGCCGCTGGCAGAGCAACAGGGCCATCAGGCGTTCGGCCAGGGCCCGCTTGCCGATGCCCTGAGGCCCGTGTAGCAAGTAGGCATGGGCATGCTGGGTGCGCCCCGCCAGTTGTTGCCACAAGGCCTGCTGCCAAGGATAGGCCTCAGCCACGGCAGCGCTCCAGGATCTGCGGCAGCAAGGCGTCCAGCGACTGCTGCACCTGCGCCAGCGATTGCGAAGCGTCGATCAGCCTGTACTGCTGCGGGGCCGCCTTGGCACGCGCCAGGTAGGCCTCTCGCACGGCTTCGAAGAAAGCCTGGTCTTCCTGTTCGAAGCGGTCCAGCCGACCACGGGCCGCCGCCCGCGACAAGCCGACTTCCACCGGCAGATCGAACACCAGCGTCAAGTCAGGACGCAACGCGCCCTGTACAAATTGCTCGAGGGTGGCAATGCGCGACACCGAAAGACCGCGACCGCCGCCCTGGTAGGCGTAGGTGGCATCGGTAAAGCGATCACACAGCACCACCGCGCCGCGCGCCAGCGCCGGGCGAATGACCTGCGCCAGATGCTGGGCACGGGCGGCGAACACCAGCAGCAGCTCGGTGTCGGCGTCCATGGCCTCATCGCTCGGGGCCAGCAGCAACTCGCGAATCCGCTCGGCCAAGGGGGTACCACCCGGCTCGCGGGTCAGCACCACGTCCACGCCCTGAGCGCGCAAATGGTCGGCGAGGTACTCGCGATTGGTACTTTTGCCCGCGCCTTCGGGACCTTCCAGGGTAATAAACAAGCCGCTCACAGGCAGTCCTTACAGTTGATCATTGCGAAGAGGCGTCGCTGGCCGGTGCCGAAGATTCGGGAACCGCCTCAGGATCGGCCTCAGGGGCTTGCGGGGCCTGCGACTCGTCCTCAACTTCAGGGTCGATTGCAGGGGCCGGGCTCGAACGATAGTCGGCGCGGCGCTTGATCTGGTACTCACGAACCGCTGAATTGTGCGCATCCAGATCATCGGAGAACACGTGGCTGCCGTCACCACGGGCGACAAAGTACAAACTGCTGCCCGGCGTCGGATTTAACGCGGCATGAATCGCTTCTCGGCCGACCATGGCAATCGGCGTCGGCGGCAGGCCGGCGTTCGTGTAGGTGTTGTAAGGCGTGGGCTCACGCAAGTCGGCGCGGGTGATCTTGCCGTTGTAGCGTTCGCCCATGCCATAGATCACGGTCGGATCGGTTTGCAACAGCATGCCGATCCGCATGCGGCGTACGAACACCCCGGCGATCAGGCCACGCTCCTGAGGCACCCCGGTTTCCTTTTCCACCAGCGAGGCCATAATCAGCGCCTGGTACGGGTCGCGGTACGGCAGATCGGTCGGGCGCTCAGCCCACTCCTTGGCCAACACTTCTTCAAGGCGGGCATAGGCTTGCTGGAGAAACTCGACATCGGTCATGCCCCGCACAAAACGATAGGTGTCGGGGAAAAAGCGCCCCTCAGGGAACACCCCGGGATGCCCGAGTTTGTCCATCACTTCGGCATCGCTGAGGCCGTCGAGGGTCTGTTTGATTTTTTCATGCTTGGCCAGGGCCGAACGCACCTGACGGAAGTTCCAGCCCTCGACCAGGGTCAGGCTGTACTGCACGACATCGCCACGACGCCAGACCTCAAACAGGTCATGCACGGTCATGCCCGGGGTCATGCGGTATTCGCCGGTGTGCAACGGTACGCCGGCCATGTTGAAGCGCCAGTAAAGCCGCAACCAGAACGCATCGTCCAGCAGGCCCTGGCTTTCCATGCGGTAAAACATGCGATTGGGGTTGGTGCCGGTGGGCACGTCGAGCAATTGTTCCTGACTGATGTGCAGGGGCTGCTCCAGTGCCGACTTCACCTTCCAGGCGGAAAAGCCCAACAGCAGGCCTGCCAGAATCAATCCGGTTTCCAGCAGCACCAATAATTTACGTCTCACAAATCAGGCATCCAGTAACGTACGGGCAATGGCCTGCAGTTTACGGGTGAGTGGACCCGGCGGCCAGTTCAGCGATGCAAAAGCACGCACCGGCCAGACACCGTAGACGCTGTTGCAGACAAACACTTCGTCGGCCTGTTCCAGGTCCTGCAGAGTCAGATCGGTAACGCGCAGCGCAATCCCGGCCGTTGCCGCCTGCTCGATCAGGGCCGCACGCATGACCCCGGCGACGCCACAGCGACTCAGGTTGGCTGTCAGCAACTCGGTGCCGTGTACCAGAAACAGGTTGCTGTACACCCCTTCGACGATGCGACCGGAAACATCGCGCATCAATCCTTCGGCATGCTCGGCATCCTGCCATTCGGCTCGCGCCAGCACTTGCTCAAGACGATTGAGGTGCTTGAGCCCGGCCAGCAGCGGTTGTTCCGCCAGACGCGTGACACAGGGATAAAGGCGAACACCCTGCTCGGCATGCTGAGCAGGATAAGCAGGCAAGGGACTGCCCTGAAGAATGCGCCGTGGTGCCGCGCCAGCCGCAGGCGCATAGCCGCGCTGGCTGTCACCACGGACCAGTATCAACTTGAGCACACCGTCACCCAGCGCACTGGCGTAGCGACACACTTCATCGCGAATCAGCAACGAATCGGCGTCGATCGCCAGGCGGCGGCATCCCAGTGCCAGGCGATCAAGGTGATACTCAAGCAGCGATGGCTTACCGGCCCTGACGGCAATGGTCTCGAACAGACCATCACCGTAGGCCAGCGCACGGCTCTGCAGGTTCACTGCATCGGCCGGCACGCCATCGATCCAGCTGTGCATCAGTCGGCGAACCGGCGGAACACCAGCGAGCCGTTGGTACCGCCAAAGCCGAAGGAGTTGGACAGCACGACGTCGATCGGCATGTTGCGCGCCTCATGCGGCACGAAGTCCAGGTCGCAACCGGCATCCGGCTCATCGAGGTTGATGGTCGGTGGGGCTACCTGGCCGTTGATCGACAGCACGCTGAAGATTGCCTCGACGGCACCTGCGGCACCCAGCAAATGGCCGGTCATCGACTTGGTCGAGCTGACTGCCAGCTTGTAGGCATGCTCACCGAACACCGACTTGATCGCCGAGGCTTCAGCCAGATCGCCAGCCGGCGTCGAAGTGCCGTGCGCGTTGATGTAGTTCACCTGATCGGCGTTCAAACCCGCATCACGCAATGCATTGACCATGCAACGCGCCGCGCCGCTACCGTCTTCAGGTGGCGAGGTCATGTGGTACGCGTCGCCGCTCATGCCAAAACCTACCAGCTCGGCATAAATGGTGGCACCACGCGCTTTGGCGTGCTCGAGCTCTTCGAGTACCAGGGCACCGGCACCGTCGGACAGCACGAAACCATCACGGCCCTTGTCCCACGGACGGCTGGCCCGGGTTGGATCGTCATTGCGGGTCGACAGCGCGCGCGAAGCGCCGAAGCCGCCCATGCCCAGACCGCAGGCTGCCATTTCCGCACCACCGGCGATCATCACGTCGGCTTCGCCGAAGGCAATATTGCGTGCCGCCATGCCGATACAGTGAGTACCGGTGGTGCAGGCCGTGGCGATGGCGTAGTTAGGTCCCTGTACACCCAGGTGGATCGACAGGAAACCGGAAATCATGTTGATGATCGAACCCGGTACGAAGAACGGCGAAATGCGCCGCGGTCCTTGCTCGTGCAAAGTCCGGCTGGTTTCTTCGATATTGGTCAGGCCACCGATACCCGAGCCCATGGCTACGCCAATGCGCTCGCGGTTGGCGTCGGTCACTTCCAGACCAGCGTTGCGCACTGCCTGAAAACCGGCTGCCAGGCCGTACTGAATGAACAGATCGAGCTTGCGGGCTTCCTTGACCGACAGGTACTGCTCAACCTCGAAGCCCTTTACCGAGCCGCCAAAACGGGTGGAGTAGGCAGACAGGTCCGTATGTTCAATCAGACCTATGCCACTGCGGCCAGCCAGAATGCCCTGCCAACTGCTCGGTACATCCGTACCCAGTGGCGACAGCATACCCATACCGGTGACCACGACGCGTCTACGCGACACAGCACTCTCCTTATTCACATTGACTACATGTCTTGTAAAGAAAAAACCGCACGCCAGTTAAGGCAGTGCGGTTTTTCCATGACAAGAAGCGACGACTACAACGTCTTAGGCCTGGTGGCTGGTGACGTAGTCGATAGCAGCTTGAACAGTAGTGATCTTCTCGGCTTCTTCGTCAGGGATTTCGGTCTCGAATTCCTCTTCCAGAGCCATCACCAGCTCAACGGTGTCAAGGGAATCGGCACCCAGATCTTCGACGAAGGAAGCAGTGTTCACTACTTCTTCTTCTTTAACGCCCAGTTGCTCGGCGACGATTTTCTTGACGCGTTCTTCGATGGTGCTCATACCTTGTTTTCACTCCTAATGGACATATGTCAGGCGGCTGGCCGGTGTGTAAGTGTATAGAAAGACGTCTGCTTTTCAAGCGCAACACGCCTCGCCAGACCACACCTGCCAACCGACTAGAATCTGGTTGCAGCTTTATAACGGATTTTAGACAGCTCGTATGACATTTTTTTGAAGCAATCCGTCACATTGAATTTACATATACATGCCGCCGTTGACTGGAATCGTTGCCCCAGTCACATAACCCGCACCTTCGGAGGCCAGGAAAGCCACTACATTGGCGATCTCCTGAGCCTGGCCCAGACGTCCCAGCGGAATCTGGGTCTGCAGCGCTTCGCGCTGAGCCTCAGGCAGCTCGCGGGTCATGTCGGTGTCGATAAAGCCCGGGGTCACCGAATTAACAGTGATCGCACGAGAGCCCACTTCACGCGCCAGGGCACGGCTGAAACCTTCCAGGCCCGCCTTGGCTGCTGCATAGTTGACCTGCCCGGCGTTACCCATGGCACCCACTACCGAACCGATGCTGATGATACGACCCCAGCGTGCCTTGGTCATGCCGCGCAGCACGCCCTTGGACAGACGGTAGAGGCTGTTGAGGTTGGTATCGATGACGTCGAACCACTCATCATCCTTCATGCGCATCATCAGGTTGTCGCGGGTAATACCAGCGTTGTTGACCAGAATGGTCGGCGCGCCGAATTGCTCCTGGATCGCAGCCAGGGTCGCGCTCACCGACTCGTCGCTGGTCACGTTCAGCTCAAGGCCGGTACCGGCGATGCCGTGTTCCTTGAGGGTGGCAGCGATTCGCTCAGCGCCGGAGGCGGAGGTCGCGGTACCGATCACGGTAGCGCCCAGGCGGCCCAGTTCCAGGGCGATAGCCTGGCCGATACCACGGCTGGCGCCGGTAACCAGTGCAACTTTACCTTGCAGGCTCATGCAAGCTTCTCCTAAATCAGGCCAGCGCCGCGCGGGTGGCGGCGAAAGCATCTGGGGTGTTGAGGTTGTAGGTGGTGACGCCTTCGGCGCAACGCTTGTTCAGACCAGCCAGGACCTTGCCCGGGCCGCACTCGACCAGATTGACCGGACCATTGGCGGCCAGGGTCTGTACACATTCAACCCAGCGAACCGGCTTGTACAGCTGCTCGAGCAGGTCGCGCTTGAGGGTGTCGAGGTCGGCAGCAACGGCTGCGCTGACGTTTTGCACCAGCGGGATCTGCGGCGCTTGCCAGTCGACGGCATTGACCGACTCGGCAAATCGCTCGGCGGCAGGACGCATCAGTTCACAGTGCGACGGCACGCTGACCGGCAGCGGCAGTGCGCGCTTGGCACCGGCCGCCTTGCAGGCTTCCATGGCGCGCTCGACAGCCGCCTTGGCACCGGCGATCACGACCTGGCCCGGCGAGTTGAAGTTGACTGCGCTGACCACTTCGCCCTGGGCAGCTTCGGCGCAGATACGCACGACATCGGCATCGTCCAGACCAAGGATCGCCGCCATCGCACCCTGCCCGGCCGGTACGGCTTCCTGCATGAGCTCGCCACGGCGCTTCACCAGCTTGACGGCGTCACCCAGGCTCAGGCTGCCAGCGGCAACCAGTGCGCTGTACTCACCCAGGCTGTGACCGGAAACGAATGCCGGGCGCGCACCGCCCTCTGCCAGCCACAGACGCCACAAGGCGATCGAGGCGGTGAGGATGGCCGGCTGGGTTTTGTCGGTTTGATTGAGTTGCTCTTCCGGCCCCTGCTGGGTCAGCGCCCAGAGGTCATAGCCCAGGGCATCGGAGGCTTCCTTGAAGGTATCAATGACCAGCGGATACTGGGCGCCCAGCTCGGCAAGCATGCCGAGGGACTGCGAACCTTGACCGGGAAAGACGAATGCGAGGGATGCAGACATTGAACAAGCCCCTAATGATCTTGTCGTCGGAAATGAAGCGCCCAGCACCTGGCTGAGCGCAAGAAACTGAAGACTTGGATGATAACGCGGACCAAGCGGTCACATTTAACCACTTCCTCGCCGATATGCCTAAAGCAACAAGTCTTCCAGGCGACCGTGAAGACGCTCCGGCAGGTTCTCCTGGATTTCGATCAGGGCGCGCTGGATGGCGCTCTGAAAGCCCTGCACACCCGCAGAACCATGGCTCTTGATGACGATACCCTGCAAGCCGAGGAAACTCGCGCCGTTATGCCGTGCCGGCGCAAGATCTGCCTGCAGGCGCTTGAGCAGCGGCATGGCCATGGCACCCGCCAGGCGTGCCGCCACGCCGCCCTTGAACAGCGCCTCGATGCGCGCGCCGATCATGGTCGCCAGCCCTTCGCTGGATTTGAGAAGGATGTTGCCGACAAAACCGTCGCACACCACCACATCCGCTTCGCCGCGATACAGGCCATCGCCCTCGACAAAACCGATGTAGTTAAGGCCACGCGCATTTTGCAGCAAGCTGGCAGCCAGCTTGACCTGCTGGTTGCCCTTGATGTCTTCGGTACCGACATTGAGCAGCGCCACTCGCGGCCGGGAAATACCCAGAGCCTGGGCCGCCACCGAGCCCATCACGGCAAACTGGAAGAGGTTTTCTGCACTGCAGTCGACGTTCGCCCCCAGGTCAAGCAACTGGCAATAACCAGCCTGAGTGGGAATGGCTGCAACCATTGCCGGGCGATCAATGCCGGGCAAGGTTTTCAATACATAGCGCGACAGCGCCATCAGCGCCCCGGTGTTGCCAGCGCTCACGCAGGCCTGAACCTTGCCATCACGCAATAATTCGAGCGCTACGCGCATTGACGAATCGGGCTTGCCGCGCAACGCCTGGGACGGCCGCTCGTCCATGCCGATCACTTCGCTTGCCGCAACAATCTGCAGGCGCGCGCGATCCGCTGCCGACTGGCCAGCGATGAGATCTTCAAGGAGGGAGGGTTGACCGACGAGGGTCAGGTGTAGCGAGGGCGTAACCGATAGGCAAGCAATACTTGCCTGAACAATGCTGCGGGGACCGAAGTCCCCGCCCATTGCGTCAATCGCGATGATCTGAGCGGACAAGGATTACTCGTCAGCGCCCTTGTCGATCACTTTACGACCACGGTATACGCCTTCTGGCGATACGTGGTGACGCAGGTGTACTTCACCGGTGGTTTTCTCTACGGACAGAGCGTTTTCCGAGAGGGCGTCGTGCGAACGGCGCATGTCACGGGCAGAGCGGGATTTTTTGTTCTGCTGAACAGCCATAATTGATTAACTCCTAAACGTTTGGGTCACGCTTTAACTGCGCCAATACACTGAACGGGTTGGACCGTGTTACCTCGTCCTTGCTCGGTTCGGGCTCATCGGCGCCCGCCGGCTGCTGGCATTCTTCCGGATGATGAGCAGGCACGATGGGCAGGGCGAGCAAAAGCTCCTCCTCGACCAAGGCCTGCAGATCCAAAGGATCTTCGCCCAGTTCCAGCACGTCATAACCTTTCGGCAACGACTGGGTATTCGCACCCTCCTTCACCACAGCGTACGTACATTCGCTGTGGATCGGCAGGGTGACCAGCTCAAGACAACGCTGGCAAACCATCTTGACCTCGACGCTCAGGTCGGTGTGGATAACCACAGCCTTCTGCTCGTCTCGCTCAAAATCGAATTTAGCCTGCACCGTACCGACAGTATCGGAAAGCGGGTCGCAGAGTCTCTCCAAATCGGCGAGCTGCAGCGTTCCTTCGAGAGAAACACCACGATCGGCCAATTTGCGCGGGTCAACGTGAGGTGGAATCGGGTCATTCAACATAGGCGCAGCATTCTAGGGATGACCCCCGCCCCTGTCAAAGGAAATTCGGCTCCGTTCAGCATGTTAGAATCGTTTCACCTGCCCAGGAGTTTATCATGCTGCCTTTATTACTGGCTTCCAGCTCGCCTTACCGGCGCGAATTGCTTGAACGCTTGCGCCTTCCTTTCAGCTGGGCCTCCCCCGATATCGACGAACAGCGCCTGCCCGAAGAGCCCGCCCTTGACCTGGTCAAACGCCTCGCCCGCGAAAAAGCCCAGGCACTGGCGAGCAGTCACCCCGCGCACCTGATCATCGGCTCCGACCAGGTGGCCGTGCTGGGCGAGCAAATCCTCGGCAAGCCACATACCTTTGAACGCGCCTGCGAGCAATTGCTGGCCGCCAGCGGCAATCACGTCACCTTTCTAACCGGCGTTGCCCTGCTCAACAGCCAGACCGGCCATTGCCAGGTCGATTGCGTCCCTTTCACGGTGAACATGCGCGAACTGGACCTGGCGCGCATCCAGCGCTACCTGCGCGCTGAAACGCCTTACGATTGCGCCGGCAGCTTCAAAGCCGAAGGCCTTGGCGTCAGCCTGTTCCAAAGCACCCATGGCGCAGACGCCACCAGCCTGATCGGCCTGCCGCTGATCCGCCTGATCGACATGTTGCTGGCCGAAGGCGTTGACCTGCCCTGACCCATAAAAAAACCGGCCTCGACGGGCCGGTTTTTTAGCTGGCAGAGCACTCAGCGCAGCGATGGCCCCTGAAAGCCCATCCACATCGCCATGCGCTCGGCAATGCTGGTGCCCAGGCGCTTGGAGAAGCGATCGAACGGCGACTCTTCTACGGTAAAGTCCACCAGCTCCTTCTCACCCACCACCTCACGTGCCACGTAGCCTGCACTACCCAGGCCATCCACCAGACCCAGCGCCATTGCCTGCTCGCCCGACCAGATCAAGCCACTGAACAGCTCAGGGTGCTCTTTGTCCTTGAGGCGATCACCACGCCCCTGCTTGACGCTGGCGATGAACTGCTTGTGCGTGGTCTCCAGCACGCCCTGCCAGAACGCAGTCTCTTCAGGCTTTTGCGGCTGGAACGGGTCCAGGAACGCCTTGTGCTCGCCCGCCGTATAGGTGCGACGTTCGACCCCCAGCTTCTCCATGGTACCGACAAAGCCATAACCGGCCGCGGTCACGCCGATAGAGCCGACCAGGCTCGCCTTGTCGGCATAGATCTGGTCGGCAGCACTGGCGATGTAATAGGCGCCGGAGGCACCGAGATCGCTGATCACGGCATACAGCTTGATGGCCGGATATTCCGCGCGCAGGCGACGAATTTCATCGTAGATGTAACCCGACTGTACCGGACTGCCCCCCGGGCTGTTGATGCGCAGGATGACTGCCTTGGTTTTCGAGTCTTTGAAAGCGTCGCGCAAGCCACTGATGATGTTGTCGGCACTGGCCGGCTCCTGATCGGCAATCATTCCGCGCACCTCGACCACCGCGGTGTGACTGACGCTGCGAGACGCCGCCTTGTCCATGCTCATCAACGGGCTGAACAGCGCCAGAATGCCAAACAGGTACGCAAAGGTCAGCAGCTTGAAGAAAATCCCCCAACGCCGCGCACGACGCTGCTCCTGCACCCCCGCCAGCAAGGTCTTTTCCAGCAACTTCCAGCTTTTGCGCTCTTCGTTGCCTTCATTTTCGTCGGCGCCGGGCGCCTTCCACTCGTCAGCCATGCTCACCTACCCTGGAATCACAGGCGAGCGATTCAGCCACACCTGCAAATGTGAAAAATGCTCGATACAGACCTGCGGTCCGAATGCGCTCAACGCTTGCAGCGACATCGCCCCGTAACCGACAGCGACCGAGTGCATACCTGCATTGTTGGCCATCACCAGATCGAACGACGAGTCACCCACCATCAACGCACGCTCAGGCGCTACCTGGCAATGCGCAAGGATTTCCTCAAGCATCTGCGGATGCGGCTTGCCACGGCTCTCGTCCGCAGCACGGGTGATATCAAAAAAATCCTCCCAGCCATTGGCCCGCAGCACCCGATCCAGCCCGCGGCGCGCCTTGCCGGTGGCCACTGCCAGGCGATAGCCCTGGGCACGAAACGCCTCAAGCGACTCCACCACGCTGTCGAACAACGGCGACGGCTGCTCATCCAGCGCCATGTACACATCAGCATAGTGCTGACGGAACACCGCCACCTGCTCTGCATCCAGATGCGGGTACAGCGTGGCGATGGCCTCGGACAATGCCAGGCCGATTATGCCCTTGACCGCCTCATCGTCGCAGGTGGCATGACCGGCACGCCCGGCTGCCAGGCGCATGGCTTCGACAATGCGCCCGATGGAATCGGCCAGGGTGCCGTCCCAATCGAAAATCAGCAGATCGTAATCACGACGCACTCAAGCGCTCCACGGTTTTAGCCCACATCTCATCCACAGGCGCTTCGAGCTTGAGCTCACCGCCGTCCGGCAGCGGCACGGTCAGGGCATAAGCATGCAGAAACAACCGCTTGCCACCCAGGTCGCGAATCTCACGGGTGAAATCCTCATCGCCGTACTTGCTGTCACCAGCGATGCAGTGCCCGGCATGCAAGGCATGCACGCGAATCTGGTGGGTACGACCAGTGATCGGGCGCGCCTCGACGATGGTGGCGAACTCGCCAAAGCGGCGCAGCACACGGAAGATTGTCAGCGCTTCCTTGCCCTCATCGTTGACTTCGACCATACGCTCGCCGGAACGCAGGTTGCTCTTGAGCAACGGCGCATTGACCTGCTTCTTGGCGGTCGCCCAGTGGCCACGCACCAGCGCCATGTAGCGTTTGTCGACACCATCACCGCGCAAGGCGGCGTGCAGGTGGCGCAGCATGCTGCGCTTTTTGGCGATCATCAGCAGCCCGGAGGTGTCCCGGTCCAGGCGATGGACCAGCTCCAGCTCCTTGGCATCCGGACGCATCTGACGAAAGGCTTCGATCACGCCGAAATTCAGGCCGCTGCCGCCGTGCACAGCAATACCGGCTGGTTTATTCAGCACGATCAAGGCTTTGTCTTCGTAGACAATGGCGGCCTCAAGACGCTGAAGCAAACCCTGGGCCACAGGCACAGGCTCATCGCGCTCCGGCAGACGAACGGGCGGCACGCGCACGATGTCACCGGCCTGCAACTTGTACTCGGGCTTGATCCGCCCCTTGTTCACCCGCACTTCGCCTTTGCGCAAAATCCGGTAAATCAAGGTCTTGGGAACACCCTTGAGTGCAGTGATGAGGAAATTATCGATTCGTTGGCCGGCAAGTTCCGGCGCGACCTCGATCAGCTGGACGCCGGAGGTCGGAGGGGCATTAGTCGTCATTTGCCAATCATAACAATTTTTTATGGATTTGAAGCACTTAATGATTGCTGCTATAGTCGCGAACGCCGCCAAAAGCGGCTGGCCAGCGGAATCACGGCTTCTAGCCGGCCCTGACCGACGCAAATCTCGAGGACGCGAGGCCGTCCGACGGGGCTTTTGCCAGTTTACAGAAATGCCTGGAATCGCCACCAGCGCCGTGCAGAGAAGACCGATAAAAAACTACAAGAGCGGTGTTTTGCCCTCCCCCACGTTTTTTTTCGATGCCCACTCTGTCAGTGCCGTCAATTTCACGCAGTCAGGCGAAGGCTTCGGAAATACCAGCCTTGGACATAAAAGGCGCGGGCTCCCGTATTGGAGCTGGCGATAAATGCAACCCGTTGCGGATTCAGCGCGCGGCAGCACCCGAATTATCAGGGATACGTGTAGGGTGGAGATGCACAACCGTCGGACCGTGTAGTACTGCGTCCAGTCCACAGGCCTTTTGGCCAGGCGACCGGACCCGGTCTTGATCAAGATGCCCCTGGGGCGTCCACGGCCGAAGGCTGATTCCTCCTCCTGACTGAGTGCATTTGACACCACAGCAAGCAGGACGCGTCGTCGCGACTTCGGCAGTACTGGGTTACCAGTCTGGCTCGAATGTCGCTGGACACGGGGGTGGCCCGCCACCCCTTGCGCACCTGACACCGACCGTGAGAAGTCGTGTGTGCCGAACGCCGTTTCCGGCAGCCCGGAAACCGACGGTATTACATGAAAAGAATGCTGATTAACGCGACTCAACCCGAAGAGTTGCGTGTAGCTCTGGTAGACGGCCAACGTCTCTACGACCTGGACATCGAGTCCGGTGCGCGCGAGCAGAAGAAGGCCAACATCTACAAAGGCCGGATCACCCGGATCGAACCCAGCCTCGAAGCCGCCTTCGTCGACTTCGGCTCCGAACGTCACGGCTTTCTGCCGCTGAAGGAAATTTCCCGCGAATACTTCAAGAAGTCCCCGGAAGGCCGGGTGAACATCAAGGAAGTGCTCAGCGAAGGCCAGGAAGTCATCGTCCAGGTCGAGAAAGAAGAGCGTGGCAACAAGGGCGCCGCCCTCACCACCTTCATCAGCCTGGCCGGTCGTTACCTGGTACTGATGCCGAACAACCCGCGTGCCGGTGGCATCTCCCGCCGTATCGAAGGCGAAGAGCGCAACGAACTGCGTGAAGCCCTGAACGGCTTGGTTGCACCTGCCGACATGGGCCTGATCGTACGCACTGCCGGCCTTGGCCGCAGCAGCGAAGAAATGCAGTGGGACCTGGATTACCTGCTGCAACTCTGGACCGCGATCAAAGAAGCCTCCCAGGACCGCGCCGCACCTTTCCTGATCTACCAGGAAAGCAACGTCATCATCCGTGCGATCCGCGACTACCTGCGCCAGGACATCGGCGAAGTGCTGATCGACAGCATCGACGCCCAGGAAGAAGCCCTGACTTTCATCCGCCAGGTGATGCCGCAGTACGCCAGCAAGATCAAGCTGTATGAAGACAGCGTCCCGCTGTTCAACCGCTTCCAGATCGAAAGCCAGATCGAAACCGCCTTCCAGCGCGTGGTCGACCTGCCGTCCGGCGGCTCGATCGTCATCGACCCGACTGAAGCCCTGGTGTCCATCGACATCAACTCGGCGCGCGCCACCAAAGGCAGCGACATCGAGGAAACTGCCCTGCAGACCAACCTGGAAGCGGCTGAGGAAATCGCCCGCCAACTGCGTCTGCGCGACATCGGCGGCCTGATCGTCATCGACTTCATCGACATGACCCCGGCCAAGAACCAGCGCGCCGTCGAAGAAAAGGTGCGCGAGTGCCTGGAAGCCGACCGTGCCCGCGTACAGGTCGGCCGCATTTCGCGCTTCGGCCTGCTGGAAATGTCCCGTCAGCGCCTGCGCCCTTCTCTGGGTGAAAGCAGCGGCATCGTTTGCCCGCGTTGCAGCGGCACCGGCATCATCCGTGACGTCGAGTCCCTGTCGCTGGCTATCCTGCGCCTGATCGAAGAAGAGGCCCTGAAGGACCGCACCGCCGAAGTTCGCGCCCAGGTGCCGATTCCGGTGGCCGCCTTCCTGCTCAACGAAAAGCGCAACTCGATCACCAAGATCGAACTGCGTACCCGGGCCCGTATCGTCATTCTGCCGAACGACCACCTGGAAACCCCACACTTCGAAGTCCAGCGCCTGCGCGACGACAGCCCGGAAGCCCTCAGCGGCCAGTCCAGCTACGAAATCGCTGCCGCCGAGACCGAAGAGGTCCAGCCGACCGCTGCCACCCGCACCCTGGTTCGCCAGGAAGCCGCGGTCAAGACCGCACCGGCTCGCGCCAACGCCCCGGTACCGAGCGCGCCAGAGCAGCCAGCCGCCCCAGTGCACGTCGCCCCTGAGCCAAGCCTGTTCAAAGGCCTGGTGAAGTCGCTGGTCAGCCTGTTCGCCGGCAAGGAAGAACCTGCAGCCGCCCCGGTGGTTGCCGAGAAGCCAGCCGCCGAGCGTTCGCAGCGCAACGAGGAGCGCCGTAACGGTCGTCAGCAAAGCCGCAACCGCAATGGCCGTCGCGATGAAGAGCGCAAGCCACGCGAAGAGCGCGCCCCGCGTGAAGAACGTCAGCCACGCGAAGCCCGCGAAGAGACCCAGGCCCGCGAAGAGCGTGCGCCACGTCAGCCGCGTGAAGAGCGTCAGCCGCGTGCACCACGTGAAGACCGTCGCGCCACCCGCGAAGAGCGTCCGGTGCGCGAACTGCGCGAACCACTGGATGCCGCGACCCCGGCCGTGCGTGAAGAGCGTCCTGAGCGTGCCCCACGCGAAGAACGTGCCCCACGTGAAGAGCGTGCACCGCGTGAAGACCGTCAACCACGTGAAGAACGTGCTCCGCGCGAAGAGCGTGCGCCGCGTGAGGAACGCGCCCCACGTGAAGAGCGTCAGCCACGTCCTCCACGCGAAGAGCGTCAGCCTCGCCCGGCAGCCGAAGCCGCTGCTGAAGTTGCTGAAGAGCAACTGCCGAACGAAGAACTGCTGCAGGACGAGAGCCAGGAAGGTGCGGAAGGCGAACGCCCACGCCGCCGTTCCCGTGGCCAGCGTCGTCGCAGCAACCGCCGCGAGCGTCAGCGCGATGCCAACGGTGATATCGTTGAGGGCTCTGAAGACGGCGCAGAAGATGGCACCGAGCCGTCGACCGCCGAACTGGCTGCTGGCCTGGCCGTTACCGCTGCAGTGGCGACCAGCAACATCAGCGCCGAAGCCGAAGCGCAAGCCAACGTTCAGGCTCAACGCGCTACCGCTGCCGTTGAAGAGGCTGCCCCGGTAGCCGCTCAGGAAGCGACTGAAGTCGTTGTTGCACAGGCCGCTGAAGTAGTCGAAGCACCGACAGCGACCGAAGTAACTGAAGCCACCGTGGTCGAGGCTGTTGCAGTCGAATCCCCTGCGCCTGCAGCTGTCGAAGAAGTGGCAATCGCCCCTGTCGTCGAGCAGCCCGTCGTCGAACCTGCAGCCGTGGTTGAGCCGAGCATCGAGCCGGTTGCCGAAGTGGCACCTCAGCACGTAGCAGAAGCGTCGGTCGAAGCACCCGCTGAAGCCGTGGTGATCGCCGAGCCAGTCGTTGAGGCACCTCGCGAGCCGGAAGCCGTTCAGGCACCTGCCGTTGAAGCCGAAGCCGCCGAAGTGGTCGAGCCTGCACCGGCTGTCGTCGAACAGGCCCCTGTTGCCGAACCGGTTGTAGAGCCAGCGCCGGCTGTCATGCTGCCGAACGGTCGCGCGCCTAACGACCCGCGCGAAGTGCGTCGTCGCAAGCGTGAAGCCGAAGCAGCTGCAGCAGCGGCCGCCGCTGCAGCTACTGCCGCAGTAAGCGCTGAAGCCGTGGAACCGGAAGAAGAGCAAAAGCCGCTCGTCTGACCCACCCGGCAATAAAAAGCCCCGCCAGGCAACTGGCGGGGCTTTTTTATTCGCGCCTCTTCGCGGGTAAACCCGCGAAGTCAGTTGTTTCTACAAACGCCGAGGCAATAAAAAAAGGCTCTTCACGGAATGCCGTGAAGAGCCTTTTTATGCTGCCAGAATCCTCAGTACAGATTCGGCTCCATCTCCAGCCTGACGTCAAAGCGCTCAAGAATGTCAGCCTGGATTTTCTGCGCCAGCTGATGCAACTGCAGGCCACTGGCCTGGCCGTAATTCACCAGCACCAACGACTGCAACCGGTGCACACCGGCATCGCCTTCGCGGTGCCCTTTCCAGCCCGCCTGCTCGATCAGCCAGCCTGCGGCCAATTTCACCTGACCGTCGGCCTGTGGATAAGCCACCAGCCCCGGATACTGCAGACGAATCTTGTCGGCCAGCACAGCAGCGACCACAGGGTTCTTGAAGAAGCTTCCGGCATTACCCAGCTCGACCGGATCCGGCAGTTTCTCGCGGCGAATACTGCAAATCGCATCGCTGACATTCTGCGCCGTCGGCTGACCAATACCCTGCTCGCTCAGACGCTGACGCACCGGTCCGTAGTCCAGATGCGCCTGCATGACGCGGCTCAAGGCAAAACGCACGCGCAGAATCAACCAGCGTCCTGGGTGCTGTTTGAACACACTGTCGCGGTAGGCGAACCGGCACTCGTCGAGGGTGAACTCGCGCACCTCACCGGACTCGCGATCAAGCGCGGTCAACCCGGCAAACACATCCTTGATCTCGACACCGTACGCACCGATGTTCTGCATCGGTGCGGCACCGACGGTACCGGGAATCAGGCTGAGGTTCTCCAGGCCCGCCAGGCCCTGGCCCAGGCTCCACTGAACGAAAGGATGCCAGGGCTCGCCCGCCTCGGCTTCAACAATCACCCGTTGGCCATCATCCGCCAGGATGCGCACACCCCGACTGGCCATGCGCATCACCAGCGCCTGCACATCCGCCGTCAGCAGCAGATTGCTGCCACCGCCTATGACCAGCACCGGTATCTTTTGTTGCTTGGCGTCGGCCAGTGCCTGGCGCACTTCGGTGTCATTGTGCACGTTGGTGAAATACCGCGCCGCGACATCAATACCGAAAGTGTTGTACGGCTTGAGCGATACCTGCTCCTGCCACTGACCGCTCATAGACGACCCTTGAGTTCGATGACCAATTGGCGGCAGGCTGCTTCGATCAGGTCAAGCACCTGCTCGAACCCTTGCTCGCCGCCATAGTAAGGATCCGGCACCTCGTCCAGCGCACCCTGATAACGGCGCAGGAACAGGTCCAGCTCGGCTTTTGCCCCAGGGGGCTGCAAGGCTCGCAGATGGCCAAGGTTGCTCTTGTCCATCGCCAGGATCAGGTCGTACTCGCTGAAGTGGTCCGCCCTGACCTGTTGCGCACGCTGCTGCGACAGGTCATAGCCGCGCAATTGCGCAGCGCGGCGGGTACGGCTGTCTGGCTGCTTGCCGACATGCCAGTCACCAGTACCGGCCGAAGCCACTTCGATCCGCTCAGCCAGGCCTTCGGCCTCAAGCTGATGGCGCAGCACGCCCTCAGCAGTGGGTGACCGGCAGATGTTGCCCAGGCATACAAACAGAACCCGCATCAGGCCTCCAGAATTTGCCGTACACGCTCTAAATCCTGTGGTGTATCGACACCTACGGGCGGCGCCTCGATGGCATCGGCGACATGGATACGCACGCCATGCCAGAGTGCACGCAACTGCTCAAGCGACTCGGTGCGTTCCAGCCAGCACGGCCCCCAGCCCACGAAGTCCTGGAGGAAACCCGCACGGTACGCGTACATGCCGATATGACGACGATAAGGTACGCCCTCAGGCAGCGTGTCCTGGCTGTGGGCAAATGCATCGCGCGCCCAGGGCAGCGGTGCCCGGCTGAAGGTCAGCGCCAGGCCGTTGCAGTCACTGACCACCTTGACTGCATTGGGATTGAATACCGCCGTCACGTCGTTGATCGGCTCGGCCAGGGTTGCGATACCCGCTTCCGGATGCGCAGCCAGATTGGCCGCGACCTGGTCAATGATCACCGGCGGAATCAGCGGCTCGTCGCCCTGCACATTGACCACGATCGCGTCGGCGGCCAGACCGAGCTTGACCGCCACTTCGGCCAGGCGGTCGGTGCCCGAGTCGTGGTCGGCGCGGGTCATCAGCACTTCAGCACCGAAGGCCTCGCAGGCCTGGAAGATACCGGCATCATCGGTGGCAATCACCACACGGCTGGCGCTGCTTTTGCACGCCTGCTCCCAGACATGCTGGATCATCGGCTTGCCGGCGATGGGCAGCAACGGCTTGCCCGGCAGCCGGGTGGACGCCAGGCGCGCCGGGATCACCACGGTAAAGGTCAGGCTCATTTATCCAGGCGCTCTTCATCGGTCAGGGTGCGCGCCTCGCTTTCCAGCATCACTGGAATACCGTCGCGAATCGGATAGGCCAGGCCTGCGCCTTTGCTGATCAGCTCGGTCTTGTCGGCACTGAGTTTGAGCGGGCCTTTGGTGATCGGGCAGGCCAGGATATCGAGCAGTTTGGTGTCCATGGGTATTCCTCAGGCCAGTGGCCGGAAAAAAGAAACGAATCAGGAGTGCCCCGAGCCGGGCAACAAGCGATCGAGCTGGGCATCAAACCAGGCCTGGAAGGCCGGCGAAGGCACAGCATCGACCGCAAGGTACCACCAGTCGTCGGCAGCGAAGGCGCGGCATTTGACCGCGTCCTTTTCAGTCATGATCAATGGCAGCGCAGGGCTGAAGCTCAAGGCTTGGGCGCTGTACTCGGCATGATCGGCAAACGGGTGTGGCACAGGCTGCCAGTTTAGTCCCTGCAGGGTATTGAAGAAACGTTGCGGATTACCGATACCGGCGACCGCGTGCACCGCCTGCCCCGCCGCAAAACGCTCAAGCCCGGCGCGCTCGCCCGTGCGCAGGTTAACCAGCGCCGTGGGCTTGAGGACAAAGCCATAGCCGTCATCACGGTCCGTCATGGCGCCGTTGTAGAGCAGTGCATCCACTGCCTGCAGGCGCTCAACCGGCTCGCGCAGGGGCCCGGCAGGCAAGCAGCGACGGTTGCCGAGGCCGCGGGCGGCATCTATTAACACCAGCTCCAGGTCACGGGCCAGGCGGTAATGCTGCATGCCGTCGTCGCACAGAATCAGGTCCAGCGTTTCAGCGGCCAGTAACGCCTGAACGGCACGGGAGCGGTCGGGGTCAATCACCAGCGGCACATCACTGCGCTGCACGATCAACAGCGGCTCATCGCCGGCCTGGGCGGCGCTCTGGTCAGCACGCACCCGCCACGGCAGTTGCGGCGGCTTGGCGCCATAACCGCGACTGACCACGCCAACACGCAAACCTTGCCGGCGGCAATGCTCGATCATCCACAGGATCATTGGCGTTTTGCCGGTACCGCCGACGGTGATGTTACCGACCACGATCACCGGTACCGGCGCACGGTAGCCGGGTTGCTCGCCACTGATAAAACGCGCGCGCTTGCGCTGCACCACGCGGCGATACAGCGACTCCAGCGGGCGCAGCAGTACCAGGGCCGGATGCCCGGCATACCAGGCGTCGAGCAAACGATCGGCCAGGCCCATCAAGGCGTCCCCTGCGCCGCCTCGACCGTGGTCATGCGCAAGTGGCTGAAACCGAGCTTGCCGGCTGCATCCATGGCAGTCACCACCGCCTGGTGCGGGGTTTTGCCGTCGGCGCTGATCGACAACGGCAGTTTGGTGTCACCGGCAGATTCTTTCTGCAGGGCTTCGATCAGGGTGGCCAGATCACTTTTGGGCAGCAGGTGATTGTTGACCGAGTAAACGCCATCGGCACTGATGGTGATGTCGAGCTGCTTGGCTTCGTTATCGGGCGCCGGCGCGCCACTGACAGACTCCGGCAATTCGACGCGCAATTGGGTTTCGCGGGTGAAGGTGGTGGTCACCACGAAAAACAGCAGCAGAATGAACACCACGTCAATCAGCGACGCCAGGTTGATATCAACGTTTTCCCGTTGCTTGCGTCGGAATTTCACGCCTTGCCCCCGGCCAGGTCGACATCACGGTCGCCTTGGACCACTTCAACCAGTTTGATCGCCTCTTGCTCCATGCCCACCACCAGTTCGTCGATACGACGCTGCAGGAAGCGATGGAAGAATACCGACGGGATACCCACCATCAGGCCCGCAGCGGTAGTGATCAGCGCCTTGGAGATACCCCCGGCGAGCACGGCAGCATTGGTCGTCATGCCGGTGCCCATGAACGCACTGAAAATATCGATCATGCCCAGCACGGTACCGAGCAAACCGAGCAGCGGGGCCATGGCGGCAATGGTGCCCAGCGCATTGATATAGCGCTCCAGCTCATGGATGACGCGGGCGGCGGCCTCTTCAATGCACTCTTTCATGATCTCGCGACCATGGCGGGAGTTGGCCAGGCCTGCCGCGAGAATTTCTCCCAGTGGCGAGTCGGCGCGCAAGGCCTTGAGCTTGTCACTGGTGAGCTGTTTGTCTTTGATCCACATCCACACCTGGCCTAGCAGGTGCGGAGGGGTGACGCGGCTGGCGCGCAAGGTCCAGAGACGCTCGGCGACGATAGCCATGGCGGCGATGGAACTCAGAATGATCGGCAGCATCATCCAACCACCGGACTTGACCAATTCCCACACAGTTAGCATCCCCTAGAAAAAGTCCGCCACTCTACCATATGCCCCTTGGACGCTCATCTGCCGAAGGTCGTCAACTCGGCTCACGCCAGAAACGCCGCTGGCTGCGCAGGCCCTGCGGCTCGCCGAACGTCCCCAGTTGCAGGCGCAAGGCGCCGTGAACGGCACTGTCGAAGGCGACAATGCCATTGGTCCGGTAGCGCTGCATGACCTCGGCATGGGGGTGACCGAAGGCGTTGTGGCGCCCCCGGGAAATCAGCACGCCACGCGGCGCTGTGGCGGCCAGCAGGGCCTGGCTGGATGAGGTGCGGCTGCCATGGTGCGGGGCTTGCAGCCAATCGACGTGGGTCGCCTGCCAGTCGCGGACCCAGGCCCGTTCGCCAGCAGCATCAAGGTCGCCGCTGAGCAGCAGCCGCTCACCGCTCGCCTCGACCAGCAGCACACAGGAGTCCTGGTTACTGTCACGCGCGCCTTGCCATTGCCACAGCGAGAAGTTCACGCCGTCCCACTGCCAACGGTGGCCGCTGTTACAGGCTTGCGCCTGCAAAGCAGCTGGCAGCTTTGCCGCTTCGCCCGCCTGTACCGTGCGCACCGGCATGCCACGAGTAATCGCCAGCGCTCCGCCTGCATGATCGGCGTCGGCGTGGCTCAACAGCATCAGGTCAACCTGGCGAATGCCCAACTTGTACAGGGTCGGCAGCACGACTCGCTCGCCCAGGTCATGGTCGCCCATTGCCGGCCCGGCGTCATACACGAGTGTATGTTCACGAGTACGCAGCACAAACGCCAGCCCCTGCCCGACATCCAGCTGCCACACCTCGACCTGGCCGTGCGGCACCCGCTCTCGCGGCGCAATGACGGCCAGCAACAACAGCGGCCAGCCCAGCACCCGCATTGGCAAGCCCCGCGGCAACAACAGCAACAGCACCCCGACCGACAACAGCCCCCAGAACGCCCAAGGTAGCGGCTGCGGCACCCAGGCTGGCTGCCACATGGCAAGCTGCCCAAGTACGCTAAACAGTCCGTCAAGAAAGCCACCGGCCAGCCAAAGCAACGGCGCTCCGAGCATCGGCAGGGGCAACAGGACAGTTCCCAGCAGCGCCAGCGGCAGCACTGCAAGGCTGATCCAGGGCACCGCAAACAGGTTGGCCAGCGGCGCAGTAAGGCTCACCGGCAATCCCAGCGCCATCAGCACCGGCAACAAGCCCAGGGCAATCAACCACTGCGCCCGCCCCCATGCCTGCCAGGGGCGCCAGGCGCCCAAACGGCCACTGAAGGTGAACAGCAACACCGCCACAGCGGCAAACGACAACCAGAACCCCGGCAACAGGCTGGCCAGCGGCTCCCACAACAACACCGCATTGAGCGCCAGCAAGAATGGCACGCCCGCGCCCAGGTGACGGAAACGCAAACGCCAGAGCAGCACCACCGCAAGCATCACACAGGCGCGCTGCACCGGCACCTGAAAGCCCGCCAGCAGGCCGTAACCCAGCGCCGCCGCAAAGGCACTGCCACAGGCCCAGGGTAGCCAGGGCAACGCGCGTGGCCAGACGCCCAAGCGTGCCAACCCGGCAATCAGCCCATAGACCAGGCCGGCCAGCAGCCCGACATGCTGCCCGGAAATCACCAGCAAGTGCACCGTGCCGGTGGCCTGTAGAGCGTGCCAGCGCTCACGTGCCAGCCCTGCGCCGTCACCCAGCACCAGGGCCAGCAACTCCGCCTCGCGGCCTTGCGCATCGACCTTCAGCAAGCGCTGGCGAACGCCGTCACGCCAGGCGCCCTCAGCCGACGCCAGCCGCTCCCCGGCTTTGATTGAACCGGTCGCTCCGATCCTGCGGGCCAACAACGCGGCCTCACGGTCCGGGCCATGTGGATTGAGTAACCCATGGGGGCGCTTGAGCGTTACAGCCAGCCGCCAACGCTCGCCACTGTATACCTCAGGACCGTTGAACCAGCTCAGCAGTAGGCGCTGTGGCAGTTGTGCGCGACGCGACTGCGCACCATCGAGCTCAAAGCGTACCGAGCGACCGCTGTGCGCAGGCAAACCGATCACCCTGCCCTCCAGCCACAGCGTACGCCCGTCGAGTGCGGGCGCGAGACGATCATCCAGTGCCTGGTGCGCCGACAGGCAAGCCCAACTGACTCCAAGCAAGAACAGACCCGGAAGGCGCGTTCGCCGCCAAGGCAGGCAAATCAGCCCGATCAAGCCGGTAATGATCAGCCATCCGACCGATGGCAAAACCGGAAAAACACTCAGGCACAACAGGCCCAGTGCCAGCGCCAACATCCCTGTGCGCATGGTTTGAAGCTCCAGAAGAAATTCACCTTCTGAGGCTTAGTTCAATACGCGGGGAAACTTGCTCAATAATTGTCACAAAGTCTGTAATGGGAGGCTTTTGGATTCCGTGCATACTTGCCCCCTTCACCCAGTCGAGAGCCTACATGCCGCGTCGTCTCTTCAAACGCTACATGCCCGACCCGACCAGCATCAGGGAACATAAGTCCTTACGCTTTCTCGGCCGGCTTTTGCATGACCCGAACCTCTGGCACCTGAATCGCCACTCGGTTGCACGGGCGATGGCAGTCGGCCTGTTTGCGGCGTTCATTCCGATCCCGATGCAAATGCTGCTGGCCGCGAGCCTGGCGGTGCTGGTGCGCGGCAACATGCCGATTGCCGTCAGCCTGGTGTGGCTGACCAACCCGTTCACCATGCCGCCGGTGTTCTACTGCACCTACCAGATGGGCGCCTGGCTGATGCAGGTACCGCCGCGCACCCTGCCCGAGGAGCTGACCTTCGAGTGGATCACCGGCGAGCTGTCGACGCTCTGGCAACCCTTCCTGCTGGGTTCGGTGGTGTGCGGCGTGCTGCTGGGCGCCCTGGCCTACTGCCTGACCATGCTCTACTGGCGCTGGTGGGTAGGCCGGCAGTGGCGCCGGCGCAAGCAGAAGGTGTCAGGTACGCATTCCACGCCCGCTGACCAGTAGGCGCACGCAACCGAAGTACAGCACCGCTGTGGCCACCAGCATGAAGGTGATGGCGACGCCGATACGGATGTCCGAGACCCCGAGGATGCCGTAGCGGAACGAGTTGACCATGTGCAGCACCGGGTTGGCCAGCGACACGGTCTGCCAGAACGGCGGCAGCAGGTTGATCGAGTAGAAAACGCCGCCCAGGTAGGTCAGCGGCGTCAACACGAAGGTCGGGATGATCGAGATGTCGTCAAAGTTGCGCGCAAACACCGCGTTGATGAAGCCCAGCAACGAGAAAATCGTCGCCGTCAGCAACACCACCAGAATGGTCACGCCCAGGTGATGCACCTGCAGGTGGGTGAAGAACAGCGACAGGATCGTGACGATCACCCCCACTGCCAGCCCGCGCAATACACCACCCAGGGTGTAGCCGATCAGAATGGTATGCGGCGATACCGGCGACACCATCAGTTCCTCGATCGAACGCTGGAACTTGCTGCCGAAGAAACTCGACACCACGTTGCCATAGGAGTTGGTGATCACCGACATCATGATCAGCCCCGGCACGATGTACTCCATGTAGGTGAAGCCGCCCATGTCACCGATCTGCCGACCGATCAGGTTACCGAAGATCACGAAGTACAAGACCATGGTGATCGCCGGCGGCAGCAACGTCTGTGGCCAGATCCGGGTAAAGCGGCGCACTTCGCGGTAAACGATGGTATTGAGGGCGACCAGGTTGGCGCGCAGTTCCGAACTCATACCGCCACCTTCGCCAGGTTTTTCTCCACCAGGGACACAAACAGCTCCTCGAGACGATTGCTCTTGTTGCGCAGGCTTTGCACTTCGATGTTCTGCAGGGCCAACTGGCCGAACAACGCGGTGACGCCGGCTTCCTTGTCGACTTGCACTTCCAGGGTATGCGGGCTGATCAGCTTGCAGGGGTAGCCGAGCAGCGTTGGCGCCTGCGCCAGCTCCCGCTTGAGATCAAGCAGGAAGGTTTCTACATGCAGCGTACTGAGCAGCGCGCGCATGCTGGTGTTCTCGACGATGGTGCCGTGATCGATGATGCCGATGTGGCGGCACAGCTGTTCGGCCTCTTCCAGGTAATGGGTGGTGAGGATGATGGTGATGCCTTGCTCATTCAGTTCGGTGAGAAAGCTCCACATCGAGCGGCGCAGTTCGATATCCACACCCGCCGTCGGCTCATCGAGGATCAGCAGGCGCGGTTCGTGGATCAGCGCCCGGGCGATCATCAGGCGACGCTTCATGCCCCCCGACAGCGAACGCGACGGCACATCGCGCTTGTCCCACAAACCCAACTGAGTAAGGTACTTCTCGGCGCGCTCCTTGGCCACCTTGGCCGGGATGCCGTAATAGCCGGCCTGGGTCACGACGATGTCGAAGGTCTTTTCGAACTGGTTGAAGTTGAACTCCTGCGGCACCACGCCAATGCTGCGCTTGAGCGCGGCCGGCTGACGATCGAGGTCGTTGCCGAAAATGCTCACCGTGCCACTGGTCTTGTTGACCAGGGTCGAGAGGATGCCGATGGTGGTGGACTTGCCGGCGCCATTGGGGCCGAGCAAGGCGAAGAAGTCACCTTCGGCGACATCCAGGTCGATACCCTTGAGGGCCTGGAAACCGTTGCCGTAGGTTTTGGTTAGCTGCCTTATGGACAGAGCAGAACTCATAGCGGGTCATGCACCAGAATGGGAGGTCAGGACGCGGCCGGACAGGCCAGCCGCAGCGAATATGACCATGGTGCTTGCCCAGGCCATACAAGTACAGTCATGTGTATCGATAATAACTATCAGGTTGAGCGAAAAACTCAGGTCAGCGCGGTCATGACCGCCACCTGATACGCCTCACGCTCCTGCAGACGCTCGTACCAGGCGCGCAAATGACGCATTTCCGGACGTTCGATCGGCATCTCGAACCAGGCATAGGCAAAGCAGCCCAGGGGAATATCGCCCATGCCCAGGTGCTTGCCGGAAAGGTACGGGCGTGTTGCCAGCGCCTGGTCGGCAATCGACAGCAGCTGCGCACAGGTTTTGTGTGCGGCATTGATTGCCACCCAGTCCTGCTGTTCAGGCGACGTGCGCAGCAGCCCCCAGAACAACGGACGAAACGGCGCAGCGAAGGACGAGGTTGCCCAATCCATCCACTTGTCCGCTTCGGCACGCTTGCGCGGGTCGCTCAGGTACCAGTGCGAATCCTTGCCGTACTGCGCACACAGGTAGCGCACGATGGCATTGGACTCCCAGAGCACCAGGCCGTCGTCTTCGATCATCGGCACCAGGCCGTTGGGGTTCAGCGCCCGGTACTCAGGCTCGTTGACCAGGCCGAAGGCGCCACCGGCATCGATCGACTCATACTCGAGCCCCAGTTCCTGCGCGCACCACAACGCTTTTCTGACATTGGTCGAATTCTTCCGGCCCCAGATCTTGAGCATGACGTCGTCCTGATGAATGTTTGGGCGCCCAGTCTACTCCAGGCCACCGCGCTGACAATCGCTTGCACCTCAAGACGAACTCCCCGCCGCACAGCCTGTCACTGTTCAGACAGGCCGATCATTGCAGGCCGACTAAGCTCTATGGTTTGCACTACGCCCCGCTGTTTCACGGAGGAATGATTATGTTGCTGTTGTGGTTAGTGGTTCTGGTGATCGGTACGGCCTACCTGGCCCACCGACGCATCGCCGCCCTGCCGATGCTGGGCATCATTGCGGTGTATGTCCTGCTGATGGGCATTTTCAGTCGCGCCCCCGGCTGGTTGCTGACAATCTTCTGGCTGGTGCTGGCCGCCAAGGCTGCGCTGTTGCTGCTGCCGGAACTGCGGCGCAGGATCTTCAGCGGCCCGCTGTTCGGCTGGTTCAAACGCACCTTGCCGCCCATGTCGCAAACCGAACGCGAAGCGATCGATGCCGGCACCGTGTGGTGGGACGGCGAACTGTTCAGTGGCCGCCCTGACTGGAACACCCTGCTGGATTACGCCAAGCCCGAACTGACCGCGGAAGAACAGGCCTTCATCGACGGCCCCACCGAAGTGCTCTGCGCCATGGTCAGCGACTGGCAGATTGGCCAGGACATGGACCTGCCACCCGCCGCCTGGGCGCACATCAAGGCCGAAGGTTTCTTTGCCTTGATCATTCCCAAGGAATATGGCGGCAAAGGCTTCTCGGCCTATGCCCACTCACAGGTCGCCATGAAGCTCGCAACCCGCAGCGGCGACCTCGCCTCCACGGTGATGGTGCCCAACTCCCTCGGCCCTGCGGAACTGCTGCTGCATTACGGCACGGACGAACAGCGCAACCATTACCTGCCACGCCTGGCGCGTGGCGACGAGATCCCCTGTTTTGCCCTCACCGGCCCGCTGGCCGGCTCCGATGCTGGCGCCATGCCCGATACCGGGGTGATCTGCAAAGGCCAGTGGCAGGGTGAAGAAGTGCTCGGTCTGCGCCTGAACTGGGAAAAACGCTACATCACTCTCGGCCCGGTCGCGACCCTGCTGGGCCTGGCGTTCAAGGCCTACGACCCGGAGCACTTGCTGGGCGAGGAAGAAGAACTGGGCATCAGCCTGGCCCTGATCCCCACCGATACCCCGGGTGTGGAAATCGGCAAGCGCCACCTGCCCCTGGGCGCTGCGTTCATGAACGGCCCCAATAGCGGCAAAGACGTGTTCGTCCCGCTGGAGTTCCTCATCGGCGGCAAGGACATGCTCGGCAAGGGCTGGATGATGCTGATGAACTGCCTGTCGGTAGGCCGCTCGATCTCCCTGCCCGCCGTCGGCACCGGCGCGGCCAAGTACACCAGCCTGGTCACCGGGCAGTACGCGCGCATCCGCGAACAGTTCAATGTGCCGCTCGCGGCTTTCGAAGGCATCCAGGAGGCGCTCGCACGCATCGGCGGCAACGCCTGGTTGATGGACAGCGCCCGCCTGCTCACCGCCAAGGCGGTGGACCTGGGCGAGAAGCCCTCGGTGTTGTCGGCAATCCTCAAGTACCACCTCACCGAGCGCGGTCGCGAATGCATTCAGCACGCCATGGACGTACACGGCGGCAAGGGCATCATCATGGGCCCCAACAACTACCTGGCACGCAGCTGGCAGGGGGCGCCGATATTCATCACCGTCGAGGGTGCCAATATCCTTTCGCGTAACCTGATGATCTTCGGCCAGGGTGCGATCCGCTGCCATCCGTTCGTACTCAAGGAGATGGCCCTGGCCGCGCGGGAGGATCAGCAGCAGGCGCTCCATGAATTCGACGACCTGTTGATGAAGCACATCATGTTCGCCGTCGGCAATGCCGCCAGCACCTTCGTACTGGGGTTGGGCCTGGGCCACTTCGAGCGCGTGCCGGGCGATGCCCTCAGCCAGGGTTACTTCCGTGCCCTCAACCGCCAGGCCGCCGCCTTTGCGCTGCTGGCGGACCTGTCGATGATGCTGCTCGGCGGCGCCCTCAAGCGCCGCGAGCGTCTGAGCGCACGCCTGGGCGACGTGCTCAGCTACCTGTACCTCTCCAGCGCCGCGCTCAAGCGCTACCACGACCTTGGTTCGCCGCCGCACATGCAACCGTTGCTGCGTTGGGCCATGGAAGAAAGCCTGGGCAAGGCTGAACAGGCGCTGGATCGTTTGCTCGACAACTTCCCCAACCGCTTCGTCGGCTGCGCCTTGCGGGTGCTGGTGTTCCCCTTCGGTCGCCGCCACACCGGGCCCAGCGACGCACTGGATGCCGAAGTGGCCGCACTGATTGGCCGCAGCAAGGGCGACCCGGCGCTGGAGGAACTGCTGGCTGGCTGCTTCCGGCCGCAGGTCGATGGCGACCCGGTGGCTGCACTGCAACAGGCCAGCGATCTGCTGGATGAGACCGTGCCGCTGCACAAGTCACTGCAACAGGCGATCAAGGAAGGCAAAGTGCGAGCGGCACCAGGGCAGTCGCTGATCGATGCGGCTGTCGAGGCTGGCGTGCTGGAGCCAGGCGAAGGACAGCGGCTGCAACTCGCCGAGCAAGCGCGGCGCACGGTGATCGATGTGGATGCCTTCGACAAGGCGCAGTTGCTGCCCGAGCCAGGCAAAGTGCGCTAATCGCGCAGGCGCTGACGAAGCCTGCGATCGAGCGCGCAGCGGTCGCAGGCCACCGAGGTCCAGATTCACCCACACGGTCCCAACCGGCGTATACTCCGCCCCTTTTCATGCACCACCGAGGACCCCGCCATGGCCAATCCCCATCTGGAATATCACCTGCAACTGCTCCAGCACCTGCGCACCATCCTGGTGGCCCTGGGCGAAGCGGAACAAGTGCCGGAAGAAAGCCACAGCCTGTTCCTCGAACGCTTCGACGAACTGCTTACCCTGCTGCCACAGGATCCCCTGGAAAGCCAGTACCTGGGCCAGGACCTGATCTGTCAGGTGATCCAGCGCTACCCGCAAATCGCCCACCTGGTACCGCGCGACCTGCTGTGGTTCTTCGGCGGCGACTGCCTGCACTTCATGCCGGACGACGAGCTGGACCTGTACCAGCAGCTTGAAGAACGCCGCTTTGAAGCCGAACAGAACGACGAACCGTTCGACTGGCACCAGGAAAAGCAACTGCTCAGCCTGACCGATCGCGAACAAAAGCATTAAATAGCCCGCCAGGTTCCTGTGCCTCAGCAGTTGAGCATTTTTACCGCTTGCTCGACCCTCATCTGTGGCACAGGCAAGGTGATGACTGCCCAATAGAGGAAGCGCGGATCTACTCCCTGACGAGCAGAAACTCAGCAAAGTCCTTGAAGGTTCTATCCAGCTTCACCGCCACAGGAAAAAGCGCATTAAGCGCATAGATCACTCGAAACTCACAGTCACAATATACATATTTCCAGCCAATACCACTGGCTACCCGGCTAAGTCATAAGAGAAACACCCCTGCCTTATAAACATCCACCACAACCCGGCAAACTCGAAGCAATATCTGTCCAACTAAATAACAGAACAAATTTGATACAAATATTCATGTTTCTACCATCTGTCAATCCACTTTCTGCAGTCAACTAATCCTACATCCAGCCCTTGGCAAACACTCTAGTCTGATCGCCGTTCCCCGCCTACTCCACATCGCACTCCGGGAGTTCTCTGGGTCTACCCCACAGAAACGCGAACACATAAAGGAAGTGTTAATGAAGAAGACTTTACTCATGCTTGCCCTTGGAATGGCCAGCAGCAGCGTATTTGCAGCGAGTTCAATAGGAGATGTAAATTTTCGAGGTACCATCAGTGGTGGGGGCACCTGCCCGATCGAAGTAATCGAACGACCTGGCGGCCCTGAAGTTGGCAGTATTTCTCTGGGTAGCTACACCGCGGGGTACTTCAAATCGATCGGCACCAAAACACCTGCAGTTAATTTCATGCTACGCATAACACCGGGTGACAACTGCGAAATCCAGGATGGTGACACAGCCTCGGTTACCTATTCGTCGTTGGATGGTGTTGTCGGCAATGACCTATACAGCTTCCGCAAAAACGGCGCCGGTGGCCTGGGCCTGGCAATCACAGACCGGAACCACACCAAGGTCGTGCCCGAAGAAGAATCCATAGAATACGAACTGCACACTGATCGCCCAACTGAAATGAGGTTCTACGCCTCGTATGAGTCGTACTCAGAAACCGTTACCGAAGGCGTGGCCGAGGCACAAATCAGCTTCGTGGTGCATCTGCTTTGATACGTACTCCAGGTGCATGCACCTGGAGTCGCTTCCCTTTCTGCCCGGTCAAATTTCATGCTGCCTTCATTCCGCTCCCTGACGACCTTCTGCAGCTGCCTGGCGCTGCTCACGGCCAGCCTGCCCAACGCCTATGCAGCGCTCACCATCAGCCACACTCGGGTGGTGCACGAGAGTGCCAAACGCAGCTCCTCGGTAATTGTCGCCAACCCTTCCTCCAGGCCTTATGCGGCGCAGGCCTGGGTCAACACAGAAGCCGACGATGCGACCACTGCCGTGCCACTGATTACCTCGCCCAACCTGTTCCGGCTCGACCCCGGGAATGAGCAAACGGTGCAGATCAATGCCCTGCCCAACGACCTCCCCCAGGACCGTGAATCGCTGTTCTATTTCAACCTGCAAGAAATTCCACAAACGGCAGCCGATGCCGGGCAAAACGTGCTGAACGTCGCCCTGCGTACCCGCATCAAGCTGTTCTACCGACCCAGCCAACTCAAAGGCCGCCCGCAGGATCGACTCAAAGACCTGGCCTGGTCGATACAACAGATCGAAGGCAAAACACACCTGGTCGTCGACAACCCTTCGCCTTACCACTTCACCTTCAATCGCCTGATCATCAGCGGTGCCGGCGTCAGTGAAACCATCAACGCCAAAGGCATGGCCCTGCCGCTGGGCAGACAGGCATATGCATTGCAGAACGTACCCGTCACCAACGGCCTGCAGGTCACCTTCACCACGATCAACGATTACAGTGGTACCACCGCAGAGATCTCCAGCCCGGTTGCACAGCCGTAATCCAATTCGGGCGATAGCTGTAGGCTGAGGGAGGGAAACCTGATCCGGTTCCCTCCCGACGCGCCTCTTCGTCCAGCACCAGGTTTCCATCGACGTGGCACTTCAGTTCGACTGGCAGGCACCCCCTACTAAATTAACTGCAAGTTTATGCTGCGAAACTTCGTAAAATGCAGCCCCAGGTAGCAGAATTGTCGAAGCAATTCCTGTGCGCCAACCACGGTGTAGGAGAAGAACGCCCATCCGCCTGCGGCGTCGCAGACTTTCTGGTTTTCGATTTTTATTACAAGTCCGTTTTCCAGATATTCCTCGAGAACTGGCAACCGCGCTTTGATATCGTCGAACACTTCACCGGTCGGACCGGCGCCTACCCAGCGTGGCGCAACAAGATCCCCGACTTGCATACCGGCATATTTAATAATGGCGAGCAGCGGTCCATCTCCTAGTTGATCAATATCCACTTCATTGAATTCATTCAGATCCGGAATACGAGGCTTCTCGAACCCTGACGTACGCAATACACTCATATTAACAACCTCTGATTAATTATGACGGCAGGACAATAACCATTACGTACTATTGCGCTATTACCTGTCCCGCCAGCGATTTACTTGAGCAACCTTATATGCCTGCATACGCAATGCAGACAACGGGTGAACCTGCTAGGCACGCCAGAGGCATACGGCAAAAACGTTCAAACTTGATTTGCCCCGTACTGAAAACAAGTTCGAAAAACCGCGAAAATTCAATTTATCGATATACCTTCCGTCTCAGTAATCACCTTGTCATCCAGAAAAGGAAATCATGACTGACGGATTAAACTAATTTTTACTTCAGCACTATCAGCGAAGGTGAACAAAAGCGCTTTCGCATCGTTCACAAGTCGGGCCTCGACGAGATCCTCGAACACTACTCAAACACCCCGTAGCCCCCTCCCCCC
>NZ_QJRG01000049.1:0-197489 GCF_004025535.1 Pseudomonas alkylphenolica | reverse complement strand
CCCCCCACCCCACCTACCCTAGCGCCCTCGAACTCGGCGTACCCAGGCCCCTGAAGCGGCCCGTGCGCCGTTGCTCACCGCCAGCCGCCACTCGCCGATCCCGCCCAGGTGCTTATCGGCGGCGCAGTTCAGGACCCTTCCATGCCCCGACTTGACCGGCGCAGGCCTCTGCCGTCGCGCCTACGCCTTGCTTCGCTGTCGCCCTTGTTTGGCGGCTTGCTGATCCTGGTACCGATCACTCCCGCTCTCGCCGATACACCTGCCTCGTTGTTCCAGGCCGGCTTCATGCGCCAGCCGCCCGGTCAGGCCGCCGACGCCGGTGCGCTGGCGCTACAGAGCCTGGCCGCCCACACGCCATTGACGGCCGGGCGCTATCGCGTCGCCCTGCTGGTCAACCTCACCCCCTTCGAAGAACGCGAACTGGAGTTCCATGACGGATCCGATGGCAGAGGCCTGCAAGCCTGCCTGACCAGCGATTTGTTGCGCGCCTTGAACCTGCGCGAGCAGGCACTGGAAACGCCCCTGCCCGATGACGATCGTTGTGTCGACCTGGCAGCACTGATCCCGCAGGCCCGAGTCGACTTCGACCCCTCGCAGTTGCGCCTGTCGCTGTCGATCCCACAGATCGCCCTGCGCCAGGACCGCTCGGGCAACGCCCCGGAGGTGCGCTGGGACACCGGTATCAACGCCGCGTTCATCAACTACCAGGCATCGGCCCAACACAGCCGCCGCCGCGACGGGCGCAACGAAAGCAGCCAGGACCTCTACCTGAGCAGCGGCATCAACCTCGGGGCCTGGCGCCTGCGCAGCCACCAGGCGCTGCGCGAAAACCTGGACGGCGAGCGCCGCTGGAGTCGCACCGACACCTATGCCCAACGCGACCTGCCTGGCCTGCGGGCGAACCTTACGCTGGGTGAAACCTTTACTGGCGGCGATGTGTTTCGCAGCTTTGCATTTTCCGGTGTGCGCGTGGCTTCCGACCAAGACATGCTCTCCGATGCCATGCAGCAATATGCCCCGGTGATCCGCGGTGTAGCCCAGACCCGGGCGAAGATCGAAGTGCTGCGCAACGGTTTTGCGATCTACTCCACGTACGTCGCCCCCGGCGCCTATGTAATCGACGACCTCAGTGTCGGCTCCGGGCACGGTGAGCTCGAGGTGGTGGTCACCGAGAGTGATGGCCAGGTCAGCCGCTTCATCCAGCCCTATTCATCGCTGGGCAGCCTGTTGCGTGAAGGGGTGTGGCGCTACACCACCACCGCCGGCCGTTACAACGGCGCCGAGCACCTCGATAAGCCACAGTTCTGGCAAGGTACCCTGGCCCGCGGCGGCACCTGGGACACCACGCTGTATGGCGGCCTGCTTGCCAGTGACTACTACCGCGCCGGCGTGCTGGGGATGGCCCGCGACTTCGGTAGCCTCGGGGCGCTGTCGCTGGATGTCACCGACGCCAACACTGACCTGAGCGGCACCCTGGGCCAGGTGCAAGGGCAAAGCTTTGCCTTGCGCTACGGTAAAAGCTTCCAGACCCGCACCAGCCTGCGCTTCGCCGGTTACCGCTATTCCACCGAGGGCTACCGCGACTTTTACGAAGCGGTGCAGCAACGCAACGCCGCCGCACGCTTTGCCGGCAGCCGGCGCAGCCGCCTTGAGGCGTCGGCGTACCAGAATGTCGGCCAGCGCAGCTCGCTGAGCCTGACCCTGTCGCAGGAAGACTACTGGCGCAGCAACTACCAGCGCCGCCAGTACCAGCTGCAGTACAACACACGCCTGGGTGAGCTGGGGGTCAACCTGTTCGCCTCGCAATCGCTGAGCGCCCGCCATACCGACAACCGCCTGTTCGGGCTGAGCCTGAGCCTGCCGCTGGACTTTGGCCGCCCGCATACCGCCACCTTCGACCTGCAGCGCTCTAACGGCCAATACAGCGAGCGCGCCAGCCTACAGGGCGGCATGCTGGACGATCGCCTCAGCTACCATGCCTCTCTGAGCAGCGACCAGAACAACCGCAAGAACGGTGGCTTGTCGCTCGCCTATCAGGGCAGCAAGGGCAGCTATGGCGCGGGTTACAGCGAAGCCAGCGACTACCGTAGCCTGTCGCTGAACGCCAGCGGCTCGGTACTGGCCCATGCCGACGGAATCGCCCTGGGCAGTTACCTGGGCGAAACCACGGCGCTCGTCCACGTGCCCGACGTCGCCGACGTCGGTGTGCAAAACGCCTCCTCGGCACGCACCGATGCCAAGGGCTATCTACTGATTCCGCACCTGCGCCCGTACCGGAGCAATTCACTGGTACTGGACACCGACCAATTGTCGCCCGAAGTGATCATCGACAATGCCACCCAGCAAGTGGTGCCGCGCCGGGGCGCGGTGGTCAAAGCCAGTTTCGATGCACGTCAGGTAGTGCGCATGGTGCTCACCCTGCAGCAGCCCGACGGCCGCCCGCTGCCGTTCGGCGCCCAGGTCAGCGACGCTCAAGGCCAGGCACTGGGGGTGGTCGGCCAAGCCGGGCAAACCCTGGTGGCAACTGACGAACCCGGCTTGCAACACCTGCACGTGCGCTGGTCCGACAGCGACATTCAGCGCTGCCAGGTAACCCTGAATGCGCAAACCATGCCGCTGAACAACGGCTATCGCATGCAGACGCTTGACTGCCTGCCCGACGACGCCGACCCGGCCCATGCCAACGACCCACAGGAACACGCCTTATGATCTCGCCCCGCCGCCGCTACATGCACCCGCTCGCCCTGGCCTGCTGCATCCTGGCGCTCTGGCTGGCATCCACCAGCGCGCAGGCCCGATGTACCTGGGGCAGCGGCAGCCCGACCTCCATGACCTTCCAACGCGAGATGGGCACATTCTGGGTTCCGCGCGACGCGCCAGTCGGCGCGCTCATCGGCAAGGCCAGTCTGTACGCCTCGAATGACCAGGGGGCAAACCTGACCTGCTTTTATGACCCCGTCACCCCGGTGACAGCCACGCTGCCTAACTCTGCCCCGCTGTTCGCCGGCAGCCTGCCGCCCGTCGGAGGCAAGCCGGTGGATGGCCGGGTGATGGAAACCAACATCAAGGGCGTAGGCGTGTTCATCGATCTCATGTACCCCTACGATGGCTCCGCCAGCAACACCTTCACCCCCGACAACGGCACTGCCATTCCCTACTCCGGGGTCATGACCCCGGACACAGCGATCGGCATGCCCCTAGGCGCCATCTATGGTGAGGCCATGTTCATCAAGATCGGCGACATCGACCCAGGCCCGCAACGGATTGATCAGGAGGTGCTCCATGGCTTTATTCATGACCTGGGCAACGTCATGGCTTACCGGGTCAAGGCAACGGTCAATCGCGCACAGTGCACCTTGAAAGCCGATGCCGTGAGTGCCGACCCTGTGCTACTGGGTGATTACCAGGTCGATGACTTCAAGGGCGTCGGCACGCATACCCCCGCCGTCCCCTTCCATATCACCCTTAACGACTGTATAGACAGCAGTGCCCCAGGTGCCAAGCGTGCGGACGTGTACATTTTTCTCGACGGCGTCAAAGGCTCTATGCCTATCGAGCCCGAACAGGGATTGTTCAGCCTGACCACAGCATCGGAAGCCAGCGGCATCGGCATTCAGATTCTGCGCAGCGACGACTCGCCGATGCCTTTGCGGTCGGACCAATTGATGAAGGAACTGGATGTCGGCCTGACCCGCCTAGACTTTCGCGCACGCTTCGTACAGACCGACCCGAAGGTGACGCCGGGCGTGGCTGAAGGCGCGCTGAACTTTACCGTCAGCTATCGTTGAGCAGCCCATGCCCCTGGTTCAGGGGCTTTGCCAAAAGCGTTGCGCCAAGGCAAAAAAATCGGGACGAAAAAAAAGGGACCATAGGTCCCTTTTTCGTCTTACGTTTGGAGCGGGAAACGAGACTCGAACTCGCGACCCCGACCTTGGCAAGGTCGTGCTCTACCAACTGAGCTATTCCCGCATTGTGCAGCTTTACCGCTAATCGGCGTGAAGCGCCTTTACGACCTTCACCACCCTGTACCGTCATGAACGCCACAGTTTTAAACTGGAGCGGGAAACGAGACTCGAACTCGCGACCCCGACCTTGGCAAGGTCGTGCTCTACCAACTGAGCTATTCCCGCAAATGGCGTCCCCTAGGGGACTCGAACCCCTGTTACCGCCGTGAAAGGGCGGTGTCCTAGGCCACTAGACGAAGGGGACACACAACGCTTTGCAGCGCACCAGGTTTCCTTTCGAAAAATCCTGGATTTCTTTTTCCAGCCCCGCCGTTAAGCGTTGCCGTGGAAACTGGAGCGGGAAACGAGACTCGAACTCGCGACCCCGACCTTGGCAAGGTCGTGCTCTACCAACTGAGCTATTCCCGCAATGGCGTCCCCTAGGGGACTCGAACCCCTGTTACCGCCGTGAAAGGGCGGTGTCCTAGGCCACTAGACGAAGGGGACACACTACAACATTCACTCCCTGCCGCGTTCCGCTGTGTGCTTTACGCTGCAAGTGGCGCGCATTCTATGGATGCTTTGAGAAGCCGTCAACCCCTGTCGATAAATTTATTTAAATCAATGACTTCCCGGCGTTCATCGCAGCATAGTGGCGTTTTGTGCGCCTGCGCCTTGACGTTTATTTTTTGACGACTCCAAACAGCTCTATCCGCCCCAAAGCTAAGCCACTACACTCAAACGGTAAATCATCTTGCATGAGGCGTTAACGGTGACACCACTTATGATCACCCTGCTTATAGTAGCGGGGATCGCGTTACTGATCGTGATCGGCTACCTCAATAATGTGGTCGAGAACAACAAGCTTGAGCGTGCCCGGCTGAAGATCGAGCTGGCTGATCGCTTGCGGCGCTGTGGCGAGATCACCGAAACCTTCCCCGGCCAGCTGATGACGCCGGCGTTGAAGCTGCTGCTCACCCGCCTCGAGCTGAACCTCAACCAACGCCAGCTGGCACTGGATAAAAACAGCCGCGAGATTCGCGCCCGCATTGCCGAGCTCGAAGGCCTGATCGCCCAGGGCGAAGCCCTGCCGGTCAACAACCCGCCCGCTCCGATCCAGACCGAGGCCCGGGCCAAGGACGTGCGCTTTCTATTGGAAGGCATGCACAACCAGATCACCCGCGCCGCCCAGGAAGGTTTCTTGCCCACCAACGAGGCCAAGTACTGGGTCAAGGAAATCCGCCACATCCTGGTGTTGTTGCACATCGAGTTTTTCAACAACCTCGGCCAGCAAGCGTTGCAGCAAAGCCAACCCGGGCATGCGCGCCTCGCGTTCGAGCGGGGTGTTCAGTACCTGCGCAAGCAACCGGACCCGGCGCTGTACCGCGAGCAACTCGAGTACCTGGAAAAACTCCTGGCCCGCGCCAATGCCCAAGTGTTGAGCCAGCTGGAGCCGGCAGAAGATGAAGTCAATGCCCTGACCGAAGGCCTGAAGACCGACGGTAGCGAAGACTGGAAAAAGAAAGTCATTTACGACTGATGCTGCAATCTGCGTAGGAGCGGATTCACCGGACGCCGGACCGCCGCGATGGACTGCGCAGCAGTCCCATTTTAGGGCCGCTTCGCGACCCAGCGCGGATAAATCCGCTCCTACGCGATGGAGTGCACGGGGCTGACGATGCTACCTGTCAGCAATCGGTCAAACGCAAGAAGATCTCGGCCAACTGCTCCAGCCCTGCCTGATCCGCTTCAGAAAAGCGCGCCAGTTTCGGGCTATCCAGATCCAGCACGCCAATCAATCGCCCTTCCTTGACCAGCGGTATCACCAGCTCACTGTTCGATGCGCTGTCACAGGCGATATGCCCCGGGAACGCATGCACGTCCTCGACCCGCTGGGTCTGGCGACTGGCCGCGGCCGCGCCGCACACCCCTCGCCCGAACGGAATCCGCACACAGGCAACCTGCCCCTGGAACGGCCCAAGCACCAACTCTTCATTACGGTTGAGGTAAAACCCCGCCCAGTTCAGGTCATCGACCTGGCTGTAGAGAAACGCCGAAAACTGTGCGGCATTGGCAATAAAGTCGTGCTCGTCGGCAAACAAGGCTTCCAGCTGTGCAGCCAGCAGGCCGTACCCTTCAAGGCCGGCGCCAGAAGCATTCAGGTCAATCATCAATTTTGCTCCAACAGTTGCAGCCCAACCCAGTAACGGGCGAACTGATAGGCACATCGGCCATTACGGTTACCGCGGCCGGTTGCCCAGCGCACGGCGAGAATTTCCAGTGCTTCGTCGCGCTGCCAGGTCAAACCGGCGGCGCTGGCCAACTGGCCAATCCAGTGTTCCACCACATCAAGGAAATGTTCTTGGGTGAAGGGGTAAAACGACAGCCACAGGCCGAAACGGTCGGACAAGGCGATCTTGTCTTCAACGGCTTCGTTGGGGTGCAGCTCACCGTCGACCATCTTCCAGTTTTCATTGTCGCTCTGCTTTTCCGGTACCAGGTGCCGGCGATTGGAAGTGGCGTAAAGCAGCACATTGTCCGGGGCCTGCTCCAGCGAACCATCGAGCACGCTTTTCAGCACCCGGTAATCGCCCTCCCCGGCTTCGAAAGACAAGTCATCGCAGAACAAGACAAAGCGCTGCGGCAGCTTGCTCAGTTGCTCCACCACCCGTGGCAGGTCAGCCAGGTGATCGCGCTCGATTTCAATCAGGCGCAAACCGGCCCCGGCATGCTCGGCCAGCAATGCGCGCACCAGCGACGATTTACCCGTACCTCGCGAGCCCCACAACAAGGCATGGTTTGCCGGCATGCCATCAAGGAACTGGCGGGTGTTGCGTCCCAACTGATCACGCTGGCGGTCAACGCCAATCAGGTCCGACAGGCGCATGTCGAGGCTGACCTCAAGTGGCAACAGGTAGCCACTGCGGCCATCGCGCTGCCAGCGCGCAGCCAGGCACTGCTGCCAGTCAATCGCTGGCCGTGGTGCCGGCAACAAGGGTTCGAGTCGGGCGAGCACGGCTTCGGCGCGCTCCAGAAAGCTGGTCAATCGAGCGTCCACTACGGATCCTCAGGGCTGATTCAAAGACAAATGCACGGCTGAATGTGTGACAGGGCGTGCCAGCAGCCGGGACTGATCGGCTATGCTTGCGCAGCGCACGGAACGTGAAACTGGCTCGGGACTCATGGATATCAAGTTCACCAATCGCCTGTCCTACAAGCAAGCCCGGCTGACGGTCCTGGTCGGCTTCATCCTGGGTACATTGCTCAGTCTCATCCAGATCGGCATCGATTATGCCAGCGAAGACGCCTCCATCAACCGTGAGATGCGTACCCTGCTGCAAATCAGTCACAACCCGGCCTCGCGCATCGCCTATAACATCGACGCCGAGCTGGCCCAGGAACTGACCGGCGGCCTGCTGCAATCACCGGCCATCACCCGCGCGCGCCTGATCGACAACAACGACACGGTACTGGCCGATATGCAGCGCCCGCGCGCAGACAACGACTACCGCGCCATCAGCGACTTTCTGTTCGGTGAAAGCCGAAACTTTCAGGACCCGCTGTTTCTCAGCCACATGCCCGATGAATACCTCGGCACCCTGTACCTGGAAGTCGATACCTTTGCGTTTGGCGGCCGCTTTCTCAAGCGCGCCGAAGTCACCCTGCTAAACGGCTTTATCCGCAGCCTGATCCTTACCGGCATCCTGCTTGCCCTGTTCTATTTCATGCTGACCAAACCGCTGGTGCGCGTAATCAGCGCCCTGGCCAGCCGCGACCCGCGGCAACCGGAGCAGTCGAAGCTGCATTTTCCGCCCGGCCATGAACACGATGAAATCGGTGTGCTGGTCAAAGTCGCCAACCAGCAGTTCGTCAGTATGGCCACGGAAATCCAGCAACGCCGCGCCGCCGAAAACCGCCTGACCGAATACCTCGGCGAGCTGGAGAACATCGTTTCGGCACGCACCGATGAACTCAAGGCCAGCAATACCCGCTTGAGCCAGTCCAATGAAGAGCTTGAGGACGCACGCCGGCGCGCCCTGGACATGGCCCAGGCACGGGCGGCGTTTCTGGCCAACATGAGCCATGAGATCCGCACCCCACTCAATGGCCTGCTGGGGATGATTGCTCTGTCGCTGGACAGTCCGCTCAACGCCGAGCAACGCCAGCAACTGTCCATCGCCCACGACTCGGGCAAGGTGCTGGTGGAGCTGCTCAACGATATTCTCGACCTGTCGAAATTCGACGCCGGTCAGCTGGAGCTAGAGCGCATCCCCTTCGACCTCGGTGCCCTGGTCGAGGACACCGCCAACCTGTTGTCGCAGAACGCTGCGGCCAGCGTCGAACTCACCTGCCTGATAGACCCGGACTTCCCTTCAATGGTGCTGGGCGACCCCACTCGCGTACGGCAGATTGTCAGCAACCTGCTGTCCAATGCGCTGAAATTCACCCGCTTCGGCCGCGTCGATGTGCGCCTGAGTACCTATAAAGGCGGCGTGCGCCTGGATGTCTGCGACACCGGTATCGGCATCGCCCACGAAGCCCAGGCGCGCATCTTCCAGCCCTTTACCCAGGCCGGCGTCGGCATTACCCGGCAATACGGCGGTACTGGCCTGGGGCTGGCTCTGACCAACAACCTCTGCGAGGCCATGCGCGGGCGCCTGAGCATCAGTTCCGAAACGGGCTTTGGCAGCCAGTTCACTGCCGAGCTACCGTTGCTCAGCCACACTGCAGCAGTACCGGCTGAGCGCCTGTACGGCAATATTGCCGTGCTCAGCGACGTCAGCAGCGGCCTCACTGAGTTACTGTCTACCCTGCTCCCCGGCTGGGGGCTGGACGTGCGGCGTTACGACCGCGTTGATCAACTGGTCGCGGCGAATGCCGATCTGGTCATCACCGGCGACCTCGACAGCCTGTTCACCCTTCGCCCCGAAGTTATTGCACCGATCCTGCTCGTGACCGCCTACGGCAACTTTCTGCCGGGCGAACAGGCCGCACACCTAGCCCCGTTGCAGCAACTGGCCCGGCCATTGGCGCGCAACGCGCTGTACCAGATCCTGCGGCGCAGCCTGCACGGTAAAGACCAAAGCGACGCCAATGCCCGAGGCAGCGCCCAGCACAGCCGCCGTGCGCGCATCCTGCTGGTGGAAGACAATCCGGTGAATCAACTGGTCGCCAAGGGCATGCTGAGCAAGCTCGGGTGCGAGGTGGCCATTGCCGCTCATGGCGCCGAAGCCCTGGAGCACCTCGAGCGCGCTGCCTTCGATCTGGTGTTGATGGATTGCAACATGCCGGTCATGAACGGCTATGAGGCCAGCCGGCGCATCCGCCAGAGCGGACGCTGGCCAGACCTGCCGATCGTCGCCCTGACCGCCAACGCCATGCCCGAAGAGCGCGAACGCTGCCGCGCTGCGGGCATGAACGACTACCTGGCCAAACCGTTTCGACGCGAAGAGCTACTGGCCCTGATCGATCATTGGGTGCCGCTGACCACTACCTGAGCAACGCCTCGATCGAGCCGGCCAGTGCATCGGGCTTGGTGCTCGGGGCAAAACGCGTGACCTTGCCGCTTTCGGGATCGACGAGAAACTTGGTGAAGTTCCATTTGACCTTCTGTGAGCCAAACAAGCCGGGGGCACGCTTTTTCAGCTCGACAAACAGCGGATGCGCCGCGTCGCCATTGACCTCGATCTTGGCAAACAGCGGAAAACTGACACCGAAGTTCATTTCGCAGAACTGAGCGATGTCACGGGCGTCGCCTGGCTCCTGCTTGCCAAATTGATTGCACGGAAAGCCCAGCACCACCAGGCCGCGCTCGCGGTAGCGCTGCCAGAGCTGCTCAAGGCCCTTGTACTGCGGGGTAAAGCCGCACTGGCTGGCGGTGTTGACCACCAGCAAGGCTTTGCCGGGGAAGTCTCCCAGCTGCTTGTGCTCACCCTTGAGGGTGACGCAGGGAATGTTCAGCAGTGTGTCGCTCATGGCATGCCTCCTCTGTCAGCGTGGAACCAGGTCCAGGCAGACCGAGTTGATGCAATAGCGTAGCCCGGTCGGTGGCGGCCCGTCGGGAAACACGTGCCCCAGGTGCGCATCGCACTGGGCACAGGTGACCTCGGTGCGGATCATGCCGTGGGAAGTGTCGCGAATCTCGATCATCGCGCTGTCTGCAATCGGCGCATAAAAGCTGGGCCAGCCACAGCCGGAATCAAACTTGGTGGTCGAATCGAACAACGGCGCATTGCAGCAGATGCAGTGGTACACCCCGTCGGTGCGGGTGCTGTTGTACTTGCCGCTGAAGGGCCGTTCAGTGCCCTTCAGACGGCAGACGTTGTACTGCTCTGGGTCGAGCATCGCGCGCCATTCGTCCAGGGTTTTCTCGATCTTTTCCATATGCAGGCCTCGGCAGACTAAAAACCCCGCGCAGTGTCTTTTCCACAGCGCGGAGGGCACGTATATTATTGCGCCTCATCAGACATCAGTCTGGCACCCGCGTTACACGCATTTCAAACGTTTTCACAGCGCAATGCGCGGCGATCTTTTCTAATCGGGATCACATCATGCAGGTCAGCAAATCGAACAAGCTCGCCAACGTCTGCTATGACATTCGCGGCCCGGTGCTCAAGCACGCCAAACGCCTGGAAGAGGAAGGCCATCGCATCCTCAAGCTGAATATCGGCAACCCTGCGCCGTTTGGTTTCGAAGCGCCGGACGAAATCCTCCAGGATGTGATCCGCAACCTGCCTACCGCCCAGGGCTACAGCGACTCCAAGGGCCTGTTCAGCGCGCGCAAGGCGGTGATGCAGTACTGCCAGCAAAAGCAGATCGAAGGTGTCGGCATCGAGGACATCTACCTGGGCAACGGCGTCTCCGAGCTGATCGTGATGTCGATGCAGGCGCTGCTCAACAACGGCGACGAAGTGCTGATCCCGGCCCCTGACTACCCGCTGTGGACTGCCGCAGTGAGCCTGGCCGGCGGCAACCCGGTGCACTACCTGTGCGACGAGCAGGCCGACTGGTTCCCCGACCTTGAAGACATCAAGGCAAAGATCACCCCCAACACCAAGGCGCTGGTGATCATCAACCCGAACAATCCGACCGGTGCGGTGTACTCGCGCGAGTTGCTGCTGGGCATGCTGGAGCTGGCCCGCCAGCACAACCTGGTGGTGTTCTCCGACGAAATCTACGACAAGATCCTCTACGACGAAGCCGTGCACATCAGCACCGCCGCCCTCGCCCCGGACCTGCTCTGCCTGACCTTCAACGGCCTGTCGAAATCCTACCGGGTGGCGGGCTTCCGTTCCGGCTGGCTGATCATCTCCGGGCCCAAGCACCACGCCCAGAGCTACATCGAAGGCATCGATATGCTGGCGAACATGCGCCTGTGCGCCAACGTGCCGAGCCAGCATGCCATCCAGACCGCCCTGGGCGGCTACCAGAGCATCAATGACCTGGTGCTGCCGCCGGGCCGCCTGCTGGAGCAACGCAACCGTACCTGGGAGCTGCTCAACGACATCCCCGGCGTCAGCTGCGTCAAGCCGATGGGTGCGCTGTACGCCTTCCCGCGGATCGACCCGAAGGTCTGCCCGATCCTTAACGACGAGAAGTTCGCCCTCGACCTGCTGCTTTCGGAAAAACTGCTGATCGTCCAGGGCACTGCATTCAACTGGCCGTGGCCGGATCACTTCCGCGTGGTCACCCTGCCACGGGTCGACGACCTGGAGCAGGCCATCGGCCGTATCGGAAACTTCCTGAAGACATATCAGCAGTAACCCACAGGCGTCGCAAAAAAGGCCTGCGTCAACATCGACGCAGGCCTTACAGACCTTTTACCCTGCCCTTATCGTCTCGACACCTTGCCGTGCGGGATGCTGGAATTCGTCTGTAATACAGACAAGTACACAGTTTGAAATAGTCGCCCGGTTGAATCACTGAAGCCCGCGCCTTATATACCCCGCATACGTGACACTTTTATCCGTCAGGAGACCGTAACAACCATGATGCGCATCTTACTGTTTGTAGCCACCAACCTTGCGGTCGTGCTGATTGCCAGCATTACCCTGAGCCTGTTCGGCTTCAATGGGTTCATGGCGGCAAACGGGGTTGACCTCAAGCTCGACCAGCTGCTGATTTTCTGCGCCGTGTTCGGCTTTGCCGGCTCGCTGATTTCGCTGTTCATCTCCAAGTGGATGGCGAAGATGAGCACCGGCACCCAGATCATCAGCCAGCCGCGCACCCGTCACGAGCAGTGGCTGTTGCAGACCGTCGAAGAACTCTCCCGCGAGGCCGGCATCAAGATGCCCGAAGTGGGGATCTTCCCGGCCTACGAGGCCAACGCCTTTGCCACCGGCTGGAACCGCAACGACGCACTGGTCGCAGTCAGCCAGGGCTTGCTGGAGCGATTCTCGCCCGATGAAGTCCGTGCCGTACTGGCCCACGAGATCGGCCACGTTGCCAACGGCGACATGGTCACCCTGGCGCTGGTGCAGGGCGTGGTCAACACCTTCGTGATGTTCTTCGCGCGGATCATCGGCAACTTTGTCGACAAGGTGATCTTCAAGAACGAAGAAGGCCAGGGCATCGCTTACTACATCGCCACCATCGTTGCCGAGCTGGTACTGGGCATCCTGGCCAGCATCATCGTCATGTGGTTCTCGCGCAAACGCGAATACCGCGCTGACGAAGCCGGCGCCCGCCTGGCAGGCACCAACGCCATGATCGGCGCTCTGCAGCGCCTGCGCTCGGAACAGGACGTGCCGGTGCATATGCCCAGCACCCTGAATGCCTTCGGCATCAACGGCGGCCTCAAGCAGGGCCTGGCTGGCCTGCTGATGAGCCACCCGCCGCTGGAAGACCGCATCGAAGCACTGCGCCGTCGCGGCTAAACGGTACCGCAACAAAAAAGGGCGACCCTCGGGTCGCCCTTTTTGCATTTCAGCGTTGCAACCGATACACCCGCTCCAGCAGATGGCTGGCGCCGGCCTGCAGAAACCTCGGGCTGTCGGCCAACACATCATGCGAGGCCTGCAACTGCGGCTGCCAGGCAGCAAACAGCACCTGTACCTCGTCATCGGTGACCGCAAAGGGTGGGCCGTCGAGCTGGGACTGATCGTAGTCCAGGGTGATCAACAGGCCTGTGGCCGATGCCGGCAGGATGGCGCCCAAGTGCTCGACATAGCGTTTGCGCATTTCCACCGGCAGGGCAATCACCGCGGCGCGGTCATACAAGGCCGTGCAGCCCTGGACGTCTTCAGCGCGCAGGGCAAAAAAGTCACCACAGCAGATTTCGACGTCTTCACAGCGAAACACCTTGAAGGCACCCCGCTGTGACACCTGAGGCACGAGTTGGTGCTCGGCGAAGAAGTCTTCCACCGCCCGCTCCGACAACTCCACCCCGAACACCTGCAGACCCTGGCCTGCCAGCCAGAGCATGTCCAGGCTCTTGCCGCACAGCGGCACCAGAACCCGCGCCCCTGCTGGCATTGCCAACGTCGGCCAGTACTGCTGTAGGTAGGCGTTGACCTGCGGCTGATGAAAGCCGATTTGATTGTTGTTCCAGCGCGACTGCCAAAATTCCGCTTGCATGCCTCACCTCGATAAATTCGATCAAATACTGCGAAAACTTATATTAGATTTAGATCAATGTTCTGCCTGAAGATAAGCGCATCTTACCTTCAGGAGCCCTCCCATGCTGCCCAGCCTGTTTATTTCTCATGGCTCACCCATGCTCGCCCTGCAGCCGGGGGCCAGTGGGCCTGCACTGAAAAACCTGGCGGCACAGCTGCCGCGCCCGAAAGCCATCGTGATGGTTTCGGCGCACTGGGAAAGCCGCGAGTTGCTGGTATCCAGCCACCCGCAACCACAAACCTGGCATGACTTTGGTGGCTTTCCTGCCGCGCTGTTTGCCGTGCAATACCCTGCCCCCGGTGAGCCACAACTGGCCCAGCGAGTGGCCAATCTGCTCGGCAACGCAGGGCTTGAAGCCCACCTGGACCCGCAGCGCCCTTTCGACCATGGCATGTGGGTGCCGCTGTCACTGATGTATCCACAGGCCGACATCCCTGTCGTACAGGTCTCCCTGCCCTCACGGATGGGGCCGCAGTTGCAGCTGCAGGTTGGCAAGGCGCTGAGCGAACTGCGCGCCGACGGCATACTGCTGATCGGTTCGGGCAGCATCACCCACAACCTGGGCGAACTGGACTGGCAAGCCGGGCCGGAAAGCGTCGAGCCTTGGGCGTTGGCGTTTCGTGACTGGATGATAGAAAAACTGGCGGCCGACGACATGCCAGCCCTCAAGGACTATCGCCAGCAAGCGCCGTTTGCCGTGCGCAACCACCCGAGTGATGAGCACCTGCTGCCGCTGTATTTTGCCCGCGGCGCCGGTGGGCAATTTGGCATTGTGCATCAGGGCTTCACCCTGGGCGCGCTGGGGATGGATATCTACCGGTTTGATTGAGGCTGGCCTCGGGGCCTCAGGGCCGCTGCACTGCCCATCGCCGGCGTTGCCGGCTCCCACAATGATCTGTGGTGCGCCCCGTGCAGGCAAAAAAAATCCCCGACTCAGTCGGGGATTTTTTTATTGCTCGCGGATCAGTCTTCGCGGTAGCGGCGCAGCTTCAGCTGCTTACCGGCAACGCGGGTGTCCTTGAGCTTGGCCAGCAGACGCTCCAGACCCTCTTCCGGCAGCTCGACCAGGCTGAAGCTGTCACGTACCTGGATACGGCCGATCGCTTCGCGGGCCAGGCCGCCTTCGTTAAGGATGGCGCCGAGCAGGTTCTTGGCGGCGATACCGTCACGCGCACCCAGCGCGGTACGGCAACGGGCACGACCTTCGCCCAGCGGCATCGGTGCACGACGCTCACGCTCGCCACGCTCTGGACGCTCGCCAGTACGCTCACGCGGGGTGTAGGTCGGAACCAGCGGCTGCTCTTTCTCGACCGCTTCCAGGGTCAGGGCCTGACCGTTGGTAGCCTTGCGCAGCAGGGCTGCGGCCAGGGCGCGAGGGCTGCAACCGATGTCGGCAGTCAGACGGTCCAGCAGGTCGCCATGGGTCGACTCGGCGTCAGCTACCAGCGGTGCCAGGCTGTTGGTCAGCTTCTTGATGCGTGCATCGAGAACGGCCTGGGCGTTTGGCAGACGAACTTCGGCAACTTTCTGACCGGTAACACGCTCGATCACCTGCAGCATGCGACGCTCGCGCGGGGTAACCAGCAGCAGCGCACGGCCTTCGCGACCGGCACGGCCAGTACGGCCGATACGGTGAACGTAGGACTCCGGGTCGTACGGCATGTCAACGTTGAACACGTGAGTGATGCGCGGTACGTCCAGACCACGGGCGGCAACGTCGGTTGCAACGACGATGTCCAGGCGGCCATCCTTGAGCGAGTCGATAACGCGCTCACGCTGGTTCTGGGCAATGTCACCGTTCAGCGCAGCGGCTTTGTAGCCTTTGGCTTCGAGGGCGCTGGCCAGGTCCAGGGTGGCTTGCTTGGTACGCACGAAGGCGATCAGGGCGTCGAACTCTTCCACTTCCAGCAAACGCAGGACAGCAGAAACCTTCTGGTCGGCGTGGACCATCAGGTGGGCTTGTTCGATCGCGGTTACGGTCTGGGTCTTGCTCTGGATCTTGACGTGCTTCGGATCACGCAGGTGACGCTCGGCAATCGCGCGGATCGAGGCTGGCAGAGTGGCCGAGAACAGCACGGTCTGACGGCTCTCAGGCATGGCCTTGAAGATGACTTCGAGGTCATCCATGAAGCCCAGCTTGAGCATTTCGTCGGCTTCGTCGAGCACCAGGTGGTTGACGGTCGCCAGGACTTTCTCGTCGCGACGCAGGTGGTCGCACAGACGGCCCGGGGTAGCAACGACGATTTGCGCGCCGTTACGGATTGCTTTGAGTTGTGGGCCCATTGGGGCACCACCGTATACGGCCACCACGGTTACGCCCGGCATTTGCTTGGCGTAGGTTTCGAATGCGGTAGCTACTTGCAGCGCCAACTCACGGGTTGGCGCCAGGATCAGGGCTTGCGGCTCGCGCTTGCTCGGGTCAATGCGGTTCAGGATAGGCAGTGCGAAGGCAGCGGTTTTACCGGTACCTGTCTGCGCCTGACCGATCATGTCGTGACCGGCAAGAATAATCGGGATCGATTGCTGCTGAATGGCGGATGGCTCTTCGTAGCCGGTAGCCAGTACTGCAGCAACAATGCTCGGATGAAGATCGAGAGCGGCGAAGCCGCCGGTTTCCTGGGTCATGGGTCTGCCTCTAAGTGCATCCGCAAAGACCCATGCTCCAAAGCTGCACATGCCTTGTAAGACCCGAAGGTCACCCTGGCAGCTTTGTCGGCGGGGATTTGCGAAAACGATTGAAGAAAAATAGGAACGTCAAGGAGAGTCCGCGGGGCGGACGCGCAGCCGAAGCTGGCTTCGGGGAAATGCACTACCTAAACGAGGTCCGGTAAAAGACCGGCGCGTACTATACCTGAATTCCCCATTCACGGGAGAATTTTTTATCGCAACACGCCAGCGTCAGGCCTGATAACGACGGGCCTGAGCGCTGGGAGTCGGCAAATGGCTGAAACGTTTTTCTACTACCCGCTCAACCATGCGGCTCAGGTGGCCGGGCGGATGGCACCGATAAGCGTTTGCAACGAGTAGCCAAGTTGCGGTGCCAGCGCCTCGGCACGCGCATTGAGCCCGTCCATGTCCAGTTCCTGATCAAGCTCGGACGGCACCAGGATGATCACATTGCCCTCCTTGACCGGCAGTTCCCAGTAGTGGCGGTGGTACAGGCCGCGCAACAAAGCGGCGCCCAGCGGCTTGCCGTCATCACCGGCCCACTGGTTGATCACCAGCCAGCCGCCGGGGTTCAGGCGCTTCTGGCAGTCTTCGAGAAAACGCCAGGCCAGGTGGGCCACGCCAGGACCGTGATCGGTATACAGGTCGACGAAGATCAGATCGGCCGGCTCGGCACTGTTGAGCAGCTCCATGGCGTCGCCGATGCGGATGTACAGGCGCGGGTCGTCATCGAGCCCCAGGTATTCGATAGCCAGGCGCGGCACATCCGGGCGCAGCTCGATGGCCTCGACGTCTTCGAGCGGCAAAAACTTAAGGCACGCCTGGGTCAGGGTACCGGCGCCCAGGCCAAGGAACAGCGCGCTCTCGGGCTGCGCATGGCACAGCGCACCAATCAGCATGGCGCGGGTGTAGTCGTACTCCAGCCAGCTCGGGTCGGCGGTAAATACACAGCTTTGCTCGATGGCCTCGCCGAATTCGAGAAAACGGTAGTCCTCGACCTCCAGCACGCTGATGGTGCCGTATTGGTCCTGGACCTGGGCCAGCACCCGCTCTTCCCGCTCAACTGTCATGCTGTCTCCCGGCGTGCGCCGCCGTTACAGGCAAAACCGCCATTGTCCGTCAATGGCGCCAGTGCAACAAGGCATGCTGCAACTGGTACCATGGCAGACAGCCCAATTACGATAAGACCGAGCCCGTGATGAACCAACCCTGGAGCCCTGACAGCTGGCGCGCCCTGCCGATCCAGCAACAACCGAACTACCCCGACGCGGCGCACCTGCTCAAGGTCGAACAGACCCTGGCCAGCTACCCGCCACTGGTGTTTGCCGGCGAAGCCCGCGAACTGCGTCGACAGTTCGCCGAGGTCACCGAAGGCCGGGCGTTCCTGCTGCAAGGCGGCGACTGCGCAGAAAGCTTCGCCGAATTCTCCGCAGCGAAGATTCGCGACACCTTCAAAGTACTGCTGCAAATGGCCATCGTCATGACCTTTGCCGCCGGCTGCCCGGTGGTCAAGGTCGGGCGCATGGCCGGGCAGTTTGCCAAGCCGCGCTCGGCCGGCGATGAAACCATCGGCGGCGTCACCCTGCCCGCCTACCGTGGCGACATCGTCAACGGCATCGGTTTCGACGAAAAAAGCCGGGTACCCGACCCGGAACGCCTGCTGCAGGCCTATCACCAGTCCACCGCCAGTCTCAACCTGCTGCGTGCCTTTGCCCAGGGCGGCTTTGCCGACCTGCACCAGGTGCACAAGTGGAACCTGGACTTCATTGCCAACTCGGCCCTGGCAGAAAAGTACAGCCAGCTGGCCGACCGCATCGATGAAACCCTGGCCTTCATGCGCGCCTGCGGCATGGACAGCTCGCCTCAACTGCGTGAAACCAGCTTCTTCACCGCCCACGAGGCGCTGCTGCTGAACTACGAAGAAGCCTTTGTGCGCCGTGACAGCCTGACCAACGATTACTACGACTGCTCGGCGCACATGCTGTGGATCGGTGATCGCACCCGTCAGCTCGACGGTGCCCATGTCGAGTTCCTGCGCGGGGTGAACAACCCGATCGGGGTCAAGGTCGGCCCGAGCATGAACACCGAGGAGCTGATCCGCCTGATCGACGTGCTCAACCCGGCCAACGATCCGGGCCGCCTCAACCTGATCGTGCGCATGGGCGCCGAGAAGGTCGGCGAGCACCTGCCGGCACTGATTCGCAGCGTTGAACGCGAAGGGCGCAAGGTGCTGTGGAGCTCCGACCCGATGCATGGCAATACCATCAAGGCCAGCAGCGGTTACAAGACCCGCGACTTCGCGCAGATCCTCAGCGAGGTCAAACAGTTCTTCCAGGTGCACCAGGCCGAAGGCAGCCACGCCGGCGGTATCCACATCGAAATGACCGGGCAGAACGTCACCGAATGCATCGGCGGCGCCCGCCCGATCACCGAAGACGCCTTGTCTGACCGCTACCACACCCACTGCGACCCTCGGATGAATGCCGACCAGTCGCTGGAGCTGGCGTTCCTGATCGCCGAAACCCTCAAGCAGGTTCGGCGCTGAGCCCGCCGCGGGCCAATGCCACACGCAAGCGTGCGGCGCTGGCCCGCGGGCAGTTCAGTTGCACATCGGCCAGGCCCAGCCAGGCCGCCATACGCCACAGGTTATCCGCCAGCGCCTGCATGCCGGCCGCATCCAGGCCCGGCTCTTCTTCATGCACGGCATGCACCGCCAGGCGATTGCTGGCCCGTTCGGCACGCAAATCGACCCGCGCAGCGATGCGCTCGTTGTGCAGAAAGGGCAGCACGTAATAGCCGTACACCCGCTTGTGTGCCGGGGTGTAGATCTCCAGCCGGTAATGAAAATCAAACAAGCGCTCGGTGCGTTCACGCGCCCACACCAGCGAATCGAAGGGTGACAGCAAGGCGCTGGCGGCGACACGGCGCGGTAGCCGGGCATCGCTCAGGCAATAGGCCGGTTGCGACCAACCCTGCACCGAACAAGGCAGCAACATGCCCTCCTCTATCAATTCGGCGAGGCGCGCACGACTATCGCCCGGGCTCAAGCGGTAATAGTCGCGCAGGTCCTTTTCGGTGGCCACGCCTAGCGCCGTGGCGGCCTGCAGCAACAATCCCCGCTGGGCATCAGCCTCGGTGAGTTGCGGCAGTTGCAGCAGGGCCGCGGGCAATACCCGTTCTGGCAAGTCGTACAGGCGTTCAAAGCCACGACGACCGGCGACCGTCACCAGGCCTGCAGCAAACAGCCATTCCAGTGCATGCTTTTCCGCGCTCCAGTCCCACCAGGGCCCAGCGCGCTCTTGTCGGGTAGACAAGCTGCCGGCGCCAAGGGCGCCCTGCTCGGTCACCGCCGCCAGCACCCGGGCGATGGTGGCTTGCTGTTCACGACCAAAGCGTGCCAGTTGCTGATAGATACCCTGCCCCTGGCGCGCCCGGTCCATGCGCCAGCGCAGCAAGGGATACAGCGACAACGGCAACAGCGAGGCTTCATGCCCCCAGTATTCAAACAGTTTGCGTTGGCGGTTGCGGCCCCAGGCGAGCTGGTCGAGCAGCCCCTGTGGATAACTGCCCAGGCGCGAGAACAGCGGCAGATAATGCGAGCGCACCAGTGCGTTGACCGAATCGATCTGCACCACGCCCAGGCGCTCGACCACGCGTGCCACGTGCTCGGCACGCACCTGTTGCGGCGTGCGCGCGGCGAAACCCTGAGCCGACAAGGCCAGGCGTCGCGCTTGCGCCAGGGATAAGGATTGAGTGGTGGGCATGCCCGGGTCCTCCAGAACAGCCCACTTAAGGTAGTAGCGCTGCCACGTGGGCGCGACTAATTTTTTTTCAGCGGGTCGTCCCAGAATGGCCGCTCCACTTCCTGCATCACATCGGCACGGCTCATGCCGATATCGTGCAGCGCTGCGTCACTCAGGCGCGCCAGCTCCATGCGTTGGTAGTGCAACTGACGCCAGCGCGCCAACTGCCCGACGACGTCATGAAACAGGTGAGACAAGCCGCCGTGGTGCGACGGGGAATGCATCAGGACCAGCGATTTCTGACCTTTCATCGTCTTACTCTCCGTGTGGGATGACGACAGTGTCAGCGCAGGCCTAAGATCAATCCAACGAATGTTTCTGATGCCATACATCTAGGGGATTGATGCCTTGTCCCAGTATCAGAGTATCGACTCCGACGTCTTGCGCACCTTCGTCGCCATCGCCGAACACGGCGGCTTCACCCGTGCCGGTGAAGTGGTCAACCGCACCCAGTCGGCGGTGAGCATGCAGATGAAGCGCCTGGAAGAAGACATCATCGGCCGCCAGCTGTTCGAGCGTGACGGCCGCCAGGTGCGCCTGACCGCTGAAGGCCAGGTACTGCTCGGCTACGCCAGGCGCATCCTCAAACTGCACGGCGAAGTGTTCAATACCCTGCGCATGCCGCACATGGTCGGCACCGTGCGCATTGGCACCCCGGACGACTACGCCATGCGGTTTCTGCCGGGCATCCTCTCAAGCTTTGCCCAGGCCTACCCACTGATCCAGGTGGAGGTGCACTGCGAAAGTTCGCGCCTGCTCATGCAGCGCCAGGACCTTGACATGACCATCGTCACCTGCGAACCCGGCCATGAAGTCGGCCAGTTGCTGCGCCGTGAACGGGCGGTATGGGTGCAGGCCCAGGGCTTTTGCCCGCACGAGCACAATCCGCTGCCCCTGGCCGTGTTCAACACCGACTGCTGCTGCCGGACCTGGGCCTGCAACGCTCTGGATGCGGTGGAAAAGGAGTACCGCATCGCCTACACCAGCGCCAGCACCCCGGCGATCATGGCCGTGGTCAGCGCCGGCCTTGCCGTGACTGCGCAACTACAGAGCCTGATCACCAGCGACTTGCGCATCATCGGCGAGGCCGAGGGCCTGCCTGGCCTGCCAACCGCCAGCATCATGCTGCTGCGCAACCACAGCAGCCAGTCACAAATGACCGACTGCATGGCCGACTACATCGCCGAGGGCTTCAGATCTTGAATGCCAGCATCACCGCACAGAGCACTAGGAATCCGCAAAACAGCGAACGCAGGACTTTTTCCGGCAGGGCATGCGCCAGCTTCACGCCCCAGCTGATGCTCAGCAGGCCGCCGATGGCCAGGGCAATGCCCATGTCCCACTGCACATGCTGGTGCACACCGTAGGTAAGCAGGGTGACCGCCGTACTAGGCGCGGCGAGGGCCAGCGACAACCCCTGGGCAACCACCTGGGTGGTGCCGAACACACTGGTCAGCACCGGCGTGGCCACCACCGCGCCGCCGACGCCAAACAGGCCACCGAGCACCCCGGCACCGCCACCAAGTACACCGAGCCATGGCCAGGGGTGACGCATCTCGCTGCTCGGCTGTGCGCTGCGCATGAACATACGCGCCACATTCCACACGGCCAGCGCCACCAGAAACAGCACAAAGCCAAAACGCATGGCCTGCGCATCCAGTCCCACTGCCCAGATCGAACCGAGCCAGGCAAAGACAAACCCGGCAAGCGCCAGCGGCAACGCGTGCTGCAGCTCGATACGGTTGCGCTGGTGATAACGCCACAAGGCCAGCAACACGTTGGGCACCACCATCACCAGCGCGGTGCCTTGGGCCAGTTGCTGATCAAGCCCGAACAGTACCCCGAGTGCAGGAATCGCAATCAGGCCACCGCCGATTCCAAACAGCCCGCCTACCGTGCCCAGCGCCGCGCCCAGCGCTATGTACATCACCCACTCGATCATCACTGCCTCGCCAAAGAATCCAATGCATGCATGCTACCGACACGGTGCTAGCGGGGAAACGCATAGCAACGCACAATGGCTGTGCCAATTACGCAAAGGCAGCGCTTGAATGAACCCCGATGCACTCACCGAACAACTCAGCCTCTTCCTCGACGTTATCGAATCCGGCAGCTTCTCGGCCGCCGCCCGGCGCCATCCACTGACGCCCTCGGCCGTTGCCCGGCGCATCGACAGTTTGGAGAGCGCCGTGGGCAGCCAGTTGTTTGTGCGCAGCACCCACGCGGTGCGGCCGACGCCCGCCGGCAATGCCTTTGCCGAGCGCGCACGGCGCATCGTCGGCGAACTGCGCCTGGCTCGCGCCGAGGCGGTGTCGTTGAGCAACGCCCCGGAAGGCGTAATTCGTATGGACGCACCGGCCGCCTTCGGCCGTCGCCACCTGGCCCCGGCGATTGCCGATTTTCTGGTCGCCTACCCGGGCCTGGATGTGCAGTTGCGCCTGATCGACAGCTTTGTCGATATGCACGGTGCGCACTTGGGCCAGGTCGACCTGGCATTGCGTGCGGGGCCACTGGCCGACACCCGCCTGGTGGCCACGCCCCTGGCCAGGATGGTGCGCATTGCCTGTGCAAGCCCGGCTTACCTGAAGCAGCGCGGCATTCCCAAAAGCCCCGCCGAACTGCCCGATCATGACGGCCTGGACTGGGACGGCCTGGCCCCGCCGTTTGCCTGGCGCTTTAGCGTCGACGGCCAAACGCGCCTGTTCCGCCCGTCGCGGCTGCGCATGAGCGCCAACAATGCCGAGGCGCTGCTGTTCGGGGTGCTGGCCGGCCTTGGCATCGCTCACCTGCCCACCTGGCTGATCAGCGAATACCTGCTGCGCGGCGAACTGTTGCCGCTGTTTTGCGAAAACGGCCTGCCGGCTGCCGAGTCCAGCGGTATCTATGCCTTGCGCCTGGATCACGAAACGAACTCTCGCAGCCGTTTGTTGCTCGAATTCCTCAAGAGCCGCTTCAGCCCAGAACCCCCGTGGGACCTGGCGCTGCAAAGCGAGCTGCGCTGGTAGTCAGCGCGCTAATCAACGGCGTGCTAAATTTATTCCACCCATTGACCAAAGGCCTGGCATGAACGCTGATCGCAAAACACCGTGCACCGAGTTGCTGCTGGACAACCAAGTGTGCTTTGCCCTGCACTCCACTTCGCTGCTGATGACCAAGGTGTACAAACCCCTGCTGCAGGCACTGGGGCTGACTTATCCACAGTACCTGGCCATGCTTGTGCTCTGGGAACAGGACGGACTGACCGTGGGCGAAATCAGCCAGCACCTGCTGACCGATCCCGGTTCGCTCACCCCGCTGCTCAAGCGCCTGGAAGCCGAAGGCTTGCTCAAACGCACCCGCAGCCGTGAAGACGAACGGGTGGTGCTGGTGCAGCTGACTGAGCAAGGCCGCGCCCTGCAAGCCAAGGCGCAAACCATTCCGCCGTGCATCCTGGCCGCCAGCGGGCAAAGCCTGGAGCGTCTGCAACAGCTGCAGGCCGATCTGCTCGAGCTGCGTGCCAACCTGCAAAAAAGCCTCTGACAACTATGCTGTGAAGGACCGTTTGTAGACTGGTCGAAATTTATCTTGCGCGCAAAATAATTGCGCGCTAATTTAATTCCCGTACCCACTCAGCGCCGCGGCGCCCTTCACAAGCGAGGCTCATCATGCAAAAGGTCACTCCGCTGTACATTGCGCAAGCCACATCCACCGGCGGTCGCGACGGTACCTCCGAATCCAGCGACGGCAAACTCAAGGTCAAGCTGAGCACCCCCAAGGAGCTGGGCGGCGCCGGTGGTGACGGTACCAACCCTGAGCAAATGTTTGCCGCCGGCTACTCGGCCTGCTTTATCGGTGCGCTGAAGTTCGTTGCCGGCCAGCAGAAAAAAGCGCTGCCAGCCGATAGCTCGATCACTGCCAAGGTCGGCATCGGCCAGATCCCCGGAGGTTTTGGCCTGGATATCGACCTGAACATCGACCTGCCAGGCCTGCAACAGGCCGAGGCGCAAGCGCTGGTAGACGCAGCCCACCAGGTCTGCCCTTACTCCAATGCCACCCGCGGCAACGTCGATGTGCGCTTGCACGTCACTGTCTGAGGGTAAAACCCAGGCATAAAAAAACCCGGCCAAGGCCGGGTTTTTCGTGCGAATCGCCAGAATTACTTGGCGCGGCCCTTGTAGGAACCACCTTCGCGGGTATCGATCTCGATCATGTCGCCGATTTCGATGAAGTCAGCAACGCTCAGCTCGGTGCCGTTTTTCAGTTTGGCAGGCTTCATGACTTTGCCCGAAGTGTCGCCGCGAGCGGAACCTTCGGTGTAGTCAACCTGACGAACGATGGTGGTCGGCAGTTCAACCGAAACCAGACGACCTTCGAAGAACACGGCTTCGCAAACGTCGGTCATGCCTTCTTCGATGAACGGCAGAACGGCTTCGATGTCTTCGGCGTTCAGCTCGTACATGGTGTAGTCGGTGGTGTCCATGAACGTGTAGGTGTCACCGCTGATGAACGACAGGGTGGCTTCTTTACGGTCCAGGATCACGTCGTCCAGCTTGTCATCGGCCGAGTAGACGGTTTCAGTCTTGTAGCCGGTCAGCAGGTTCTTCAGCTTGGTCTTCATGATCGCGCTGTTACGGCCCGACTTGGTGAATTCCGCTTTCTGAACCAGCCACGGGTCGTTGTCGATCCGCAGTACGGTACCAGGTTTCAGCTCTTTACCAGTTTTCATTGCGAGATATCCGAATTTGGATGGATTTACAAAAATCGAGGCCGCGTATCATAGCGAATTTCGGTAAAACTGTACCAGCGCCGTGGCAAGGTCCGGCTGAGCGGCCTGTGCGGCGCTCCAGCGACGGGCATGCTGATCGAGCTCGGCCCAGTGCTCGAGTACCTGCTGCCAGGCCTGGCCCATGTCGCGATCCATGTTCCAGGCGCGCCACAAATCGACGAGGGCGACCTTGGCGGCGGGCGAAAGCCCTACGACGTAGTGGTCGAGGAATGCTTCGAGTTTTTCCCAGTGGGCGTACTCTTCCTGCACATAGATGTGCCACAGCAGCGGGCGCGCAGCCCATTGCGCCCGCACGAACGAATCCTCACCGCGTACGGCGTTGAAATCACAGCACCAGAGCAGTTGGTCGTATTCATCCTGGCTGACGAACGGCAGGATCTGCACGGTCAAGGCCCCACGCACCACCACACTGCCCGCCTGCAAAGCGTCTACTCCCAACCAGGCCTGCACATCACCGAGCACGCGCCCTTCAGGCACCAGCAGGTGGTTGCCGCGACTGTCGCCGGCCAGGGCATCGAGCCAGCTGGCCAGGGCCGGGTTTTCGTAGGCGAACAACGAAATCAGCCGGGCATCGCTGGTCGGCGTTACGCCCAGGCCCTGCAAAAATGCCTGGCGCGCCGCCGGGTTCTGCTCGAACGCTTCGCGCCGTGCCAGCAGCGACGCTTCGCGCAGCAAACCACCGGTTTTGGCCGTAAAACCAGGGAAGAAAAACACCTTGCGCAAGCCATTGGGCTGGGGCGATGGCAAGCCATGACAGCCTTCGACCCAGTGCTCGGCGCTGAGGTATTCGAGGTTTATCCAAAGCGGCGGGCGCGGGTTGTCGACCATGGCCTGCACATAGGCGGCCGGCAGCTGACAGGCAAATGCGCCGATGATCAAATCCGGCACCGATGTCGGTTGCCAGTCGGGCAGCCAGTGGCACACCTCCACGCCCTGTTGCCACTGGCGCGCTGCCTGGGTGTCGGCATCGGGGCACAGGCGTGCAAACGCAGTGAGGTCATCGACCCACAGCCGTACCGCCAGCCCGTGTTCGGCCACCAGCTGCCGGGCCAGGCGCCAGGTCACACCGATGTCGCCGTAGTTATCGACGACACAACAGAAGATGTCCCAGTCTGCTTTCATTGCTGGCCCCGTGAAAAAAGTGCCGATTGTCCGGGTAAATCATCGCAGACAAAAGCGCGGCACGAAAAAAACCCGTTGCAGCATGCCACAATGAACACTCCGGACCTGGCCAGGAGGCCACCATGCCCCGCCCTCGTGAATTGAAGATCACCCTCAAGCCTGTGCAATTGATCCTCTGTGTTGCCCTGGGCCTCTGGCTCGGCGCACTGGCCATTGCCGTCAGCCTGTGGCTGGCCGGGCGCCTGCGGCCTGAAACGGTGCAACCCATGAGCCAGCTGGTGATGCCGCCTGCGCCCGCTACCTCCCCGGCCGCTACACCCGATTCGCAAAGCCAGATGTTTGAACAGTACAAGCAGATCCTGCACAAACAGGAACTGCAGCAGGCTCAGGATCAGGCCGAAGCCAGTACGCGCAACCTGTCCAACCCCAAGTGCCAGTTCTGGCTGCAACAAAACCGCACCGCACCGACTGAAAAAAGTCGCGCCCTCGTCCTGGAATTCTGCAACTGACACCATGAACAAAGCTGATTTGCTACAACGCATCATCGACACCCTCAGCATCGACCTGGACGTTGCCCAGCGCGCCGCGCAAACCGCCTATGAAGCGGCCACGGCCGAAGAGAACATCGCCGAGAACAAATACGACACCCTGGGCCTTGAGGCCTCCTACCTTGCCACCGGGCAGGCCCGGCGCATGGAAGAGATTCGCCAGGCACGGGCGGCGTATCAGCAATTGCTGCTGCGTGAGTACGACCCGGTGCGGGGTATCCAGGTCAGCAACCTGGTAACCCTGGAGGCTGAAGATGGCAGCTGCCAGCAGCTGTTTCTCGGGCCTGAAGGCGCCGGCCTGAAAATTGGCCAGGGTGAGCAGCTGGTGACGGTCATCACTCCGCGCTCGCCGCTGGGGCAGAGTTTGCTCGGCAAGGTTGAAGATGAAGACGTGAGCCTGGTGCTCGGTGGTGTGCGCCAGGAATACCGGGTGGTGCAGGTCTGCTGATGCGCTGTAAAGCTTCGCGGGTAAACCCGCTCCCACAGTTTTGAGACTGCACCTTACCTGTGGGAGCGGGTTTACCCGCGAAGGAGGCCGGCATTGCCGCGCTACTAGCCATCACCAGGTCCTACGACCTATCCTACGCGGTCTGTCGACCTCAGTAGTTTGCCCGGGGAAAGCCTGCACTTTAGGCTCGTTCGTTCACTGGATTTTTCAGTGGGCGGATTTGGCGATCCGGGAAAATGAGACTGACAGAATGGCTCCATTTCTTAATGGCGGCTATGTGCGGGAGGGTTTCGGCCCTGCCGGGTGTCTCCAGTGTCTTCCCGGTTCGCCAACCTGCACATCGCTGCCACCCATTCGTTTGGCGACGATGGTGGTAGCTCCCCTCTCAAGACCTGGAACTGACCATGAAAAAATCGTCCCCGCCCCACCAGAACTCTACTTCGTTCAAACCAGCGAAACTCGAGCAACGGATCTACGTGGATTAGACCCGCTGCATCACACCGCACTGAACCGCTGCGCCAAGCCCTGCCGGGCAAACTGCTCGATGATGAATTCAACGAAGGCCCGCGTTTTGCCCGGCATCAGTTTGTGCTCGGCGTAGTACAGCGAAATGCTGCCGTCATCCACGTACCAGTCCGGCAGCACCCGCACCAGGCTGCCGGCCTGCAAATAGGGAACGGCGAACGGCAGGCTCACCAAGGCCACCCCCAGGCCCTGCTCTGCCGCTGCGCACGCCGCCTCCGAATCGCTCATGGTCATGCGCACCCTCAGGTTCAGCGGGCTTTGCGACTGATCACGGTGGGTCAGCGGCCAGGCACGCACACGCCCGGTCTGTGGCGAACGAATCAAAATCCCGTCCATTTCCTGCAGGTCTGCCGGCGTGCCGATCAGCGGGTGACGCGCCAAAAAACCCGGCGCGGCCACCAGCACCCGGTGCGCCGGGGTAAGTTTGCGCGCCACTACTCCTTGCGGCAGCTCGAAACCGCCTCCGATGGCCGCATCGAAACCCTGGCCAATCAGATCAACCTGGCGGTTATCAAAATGCCAATCCGGAACGATCGCCGGGTAGCGCTGCAGAAACTCGGCCAGTAGCGGCACGATGTAGAGGCGCCCGAACACCGTGCCCATGCTCACCTTCAAGGTGCCGGCCGGCTGCCCCTGGGCACTGGCGAGGTTGGCCAGTGCGTGCTGGATGGTCTGAAAGCTGCCGGCCACCTCATCGAGAAAACGCTGGCCGGCCTCCGTCAGGGTCAGCCGACGGGTGCTACGCTGGAACAGTCTTACGCCCAGCCGCGCCTCCAGGCCGGCGACGTTCTTGCCCACCGCCGCAGGCGTCAGGCTCAGGCGCCGGGCGGCCTCGGCAAAGCTGCCGACTTCGGCACTGCGCACAAAGCATTCGATACTGCTGAAGGTTTCCACAGATCCGATTCCCAACTGCTGGTTTACACAGACTATAGCGATTACCGGCTACTCAGAGGGTAATCGGCCATCGATACTGAGCCTCATCCAGGGCATTCAGCCTTGATCTTTCGGGAGCACATCATGTCGACTCAAACCCGCCTCACCGGCAAAATAGCCTTGGTCCAGGGTGGATCACGCGGTATCGGCGCCGCCATCGTCAAGCGCCTGGCCGCTGAAGGCGCGCAGGTCGCGTTCACTTATGCCAACGCCACCGAGCAGGCCCAGGCGCTGCAGAACAGCATTATCGAAAGCGGCGGCAAAGCCCTGGCGATCAAGGCCGACAGCGCCGATGCCAAGGCAGTACAAGGCGCCGTGCAACGCACCGTCGAGGCCTTTGGCGGCCTGGACATCCTGGTGAACAACGCAGGCGTCCTGGCCGTCGCACCGCTGCTTGAGTTCGACCTCGACGACTTCGACCGTACCCTGGCCGTTAACGTGCGCTCGGTGTTCGTCGCGAGCCAGGCGGCGGCCCGGCACATGGGCCAAGGTGGACGCATCATCAACATCGGCAGCACCAACGCCGAGCGCATGCCCTTCGCCGGTGGCGGCCCGTATGCCATGAGCAAGTCCGCGCTGGTGGGCCTGACCCGCGGCCTGGCGCGAGACCTCGGCCCCTTGGGCATCACCATCAACAATGTGCAGCCGGGCCCGGTGGACACCGAAATGAACCCGGCAAAGGGTGATTTCGCCGAGAGCCTGATGGGCTACATGGCGGTAGGGCGCTATGGCGAAGTGGAAGAAATCGCCGGCTTTGTCGCCTACCTTGCCAGCCCTGAAGCCGCCTATATCACTGGCGCCAGCCTGACCATCGACGGTGGCTTCGCGGCCTGAGGCCCTCAGCTACCGTCCCGGCTGGCCAGGTATTGTTCGATCATGCGAACAAACGCCTTGGCCGCCGGCGTCGGGCTCTTCGACCAGATGACGTAGAGGTGCCGCCGCGGCGCATCACCCAGGGTCGCCGTGGCCACCGCGCTGAAGCTGCCGGCAATACGCGCGGGTACCAGCCCCACTGCCAGCGCGCGCTGGACGAATTTTTCCACCAGGCGGATGTTGCTTACCTCGAACTGTACGCGGTGGCGTACTCCGGCAGCAGCAAAGGCTTCATCGGTTTGACGTCGGGCGCCAGTGCCGGCTGGGAAGTCCACCAACGGCTGGCCTTCCAGATCTGCCAGGGTCAGCCCGTCAACCCGGGTCAGCGGGTGTTCGGGCGGCAATACCGCCACCAGCTCCTCTTCGGCGAGCAAGCGATAGTCGACGCCTGCCAGTTGCTCCCCCGGCCACACACCAATAAAGCCCACGTCCAGCCTTCGCTCCCGCACGTCGGCGATCAGCAGCTCGCTCTTGGCCATCATCCAGCGGATGTCTACCTGCGGATGCTGGCGATGAAACCCGGCCAAAAGATCAACCAGGTCCAGCTCAGTCAGCGAGGTAATTTCGCCGATGGACAATTGACCACGCACCACGCCACAGGCCGCAGCTACATCATCGGCAATACGCCGGGTGGCCTCCAGCGCCGGCACGGCACTCTGCACAAAAGCTTCCCCGGCTGGCGTCAGGCGTACCCGTCGCGAGCTACGCTCGAACAGGCTGGCGCCGAGCGTCTCTTCGAGCTTGGCAATCTGGTGACTCAACGCCGACTGCACCACGTGGCAACGCTCGGCGGCCCGGGTAAAGCTGCCGGTGTCTGCCACGGCCAGGGCGTATTCGATCTGTTTGAGGTTCATGGATTGATCTATTTTCAAGATGGATAAAATGAAAACGATACATTGGCGTCATACTAGCGCATTTCCGATACTGCTACTTCCAACTGCCATTGATCGAGACGGCCCATGAACTCCTCCACTTCACCCTTAAGCCGCGGCCTGATCCTGCTGATGGCCACAGCTACGGGGCTGGCCGTTGCCAGTAACTATTACGCCCAGCCGTTGCTGCACAGCATCGCCGAGCATTTTGGCCTGAGCACCGCCAGCGCCGGGGCCATCGTCATTGCTGCGCAGCTCAGTTACGGCGCCGGGCTGTTGCTGCTGGCGCCGCTGGGCGACCTGTTCGAGCAACGCCGGTTGATCGTCAGCATGATTGGCATCAGCACCCTGGGCCTGTTGATAAGTGCCTTTTCCCCCAGCCTGCATTGGCTGTTACTGGGTACCACCCTGACCGGGCTGTTCTCGGTGGTGGCGCAGATTCTGGTGCCCATGGCCGCCGGCCTGAGCGATCCGGGCCAGCGCGGGCGCGTGGTCGGCACACTGATGAGCGGGCTGCTGCTGGGTATTTTGCTGGCGCGCACCGCCGCCGGTTTCATGGCCGAGCTGGGTGGCTGGCGCAGCATCTATTTGCTGGCGGCCGCGCTGATGGCGGTGTGCGCCATCGCCCTGGCACGCGCCCTGCCAGAGCGTCATCAACATGCAGGACTGCGATATCCAGCGTTGATCGGCTCGGTGTTTCGCCTGTTTGTCGATGAGCCGGTACTGCGCCTGCGTTCGCTGCTCGGCTTGCTGTCGTTCTGTTTGTTCGCCTTGTTCTGGACACCGCTGGCATTCCTTCTAACCGCTGAACCCTACCAGTACTCAGACGCGATCATCGGCCTGTTTGGCCTGGCAGGTGCCGCGGGTGCGCTGTCGGCGAACTGGGCCGGTCGCCTGGCCGACCGCGGCAAAGGCGCCATGGGCACCACCGTCGGCCTGCTGGCGCTGCTGTTGTCCTGGGTGCCGCTGGGCTTTGCCCAGTCGTCGCTGGTGGCACTGTTGATCGGCGTGTTGCTGCTGGATCTGGCCGTGCAACTGGTGCATGTGAGTAACCAGAATGCAGTGATTGCCCTGCGCCCCGAAGCACGCAATCGCCTTAATGCCGGCTACATCACCTGCTACTTCATCGGTGGTGCGCTTGGTTCGTTGCTGGGCACGCAGCTGTTTCAGGCGTATGGCTGGGAGGGGATCGTCATTGCCGGCTTTGCCATCGGCAGCCTGGCCCTGCTGGTCTGGGGACTGGCCGAGCACCAGCGCAGCGTACGTGCGCGCACGGCCTGACCCTCCGTCGCCCGACAATTGACTTGTAACGGTACCTGGCCTTCAGTAGCGGATGGACAACGCCCCTTCAATCTGGATGACGCTATGACAAGACTCACCGTTCAGTCCGGCGATTTTTTGCAAGGTGAAGCCGAGTATCGCAATGGATCGCTTATTCTCAAGACCGCTCGAAGCCCCTCCCCGGGGGAAAAAATCGCCCTGTCGCGCATCAGCGAACTGATTGTCGCCAACCAGGAGTCCTACCGCAGCTTTGGCAGCACGCTGGGCTGGGGCATGGCCGGTGCGTTGGTGGCAGGCCCCGTCGGCCTGATTGCCGGGCTGTGGCTTGGTGGCAAAGAGGAAGAAATCACCTTCCTGGCCACCTTCGAAGATGGACGCAAGCTGATGGCCATCACCGACAGCAGAACCTGGACCAAGCTCAACGGCCACTGGCGCCGCCATGCACCGCCTGCTGCCAATCGCTGAACAGGCACCAGACTGATTCGCGTCACGCATTGAAACCGCACAGGTAGTAACAGGGGCACCGTGAACCGGCCACCCCTGCTACTATGCGCGCCCTCTTGCCTGGCGCAACGCCGGCAAGCTTCCCTCCCGCACTTTACTGGACGACCGCCCCGGACAGCGCCCGGTCGCTGACGGCGTGTCTGCTGCATGCTTTCAAGGAGCTTTTGCATGACCCTGCCCCGCCCGCGCCTTCCCTTGAGCCTGCTTGGCTTGAGCCTGGCCTTGCCCGCTCCGCACAGCCTGGCCGAGAACAGCATCACCTTGGCGCCGGTCACTGTGTCGCAGGTTTATACCGAGGGCTATCAGGTACAGGAGGCGTCTGTGGCAGGGTTTGCGCCTGCGCCTTTGCTGAACACGCCTGCATCGGTGGCGGTGTTCAGCGATCAACTGCTGGCCGACCGGCAGGTGCGCAAGCTCAGCGAGGTACTGCAAAGCGATGCCTCGGTAGGCGAAAGCTACGCCCCCATCGGCTATTACGAAAACTTCAACGTGCGCGGCTTCGAACTCAATGCCGCCAGCAGTTACAAGATCAACGGCCAGACGATTGCCGGCGAGCAGAACGTTGCATTGGAGAACAAGCAGCAGCTCGAACTGCTCAAGGGCCTGTCCGGGTTGCAGAGCGGCGTTGCCGAACCGGGTGGCTTGATCAACTACGTGACCAAACGCCCCGAGGAAGTACGTTCGGTTACGGTTTCGAGCAATGAACAGGGCGAGCGCTACATAGCCACCGACCTCGGGGGCTGGTTCGGCAGCGAGCGCCAGTTCGGTCTGCGCGCCAACCTGGCGCACGAAGACATCCGCTCTTACGTCGACCACGCCGACGGCAAGCGCGACTTCGCCGCCCTGGCCTTCGACTGGCAGATCAACCCCGACGCGGTGCTGCAACTGGATGCCGAATACCAGCAACGCGAGCAGCGCTCGGTACCGGGCTATCAATTGCTTGGCGGCAACAGCCTGCCCCACGGCATCGACCCGCACGACCGCCTGGCTTACCAGCAGTGGGCAAAGCCTGTGACCATCGATTCGCTGAACCTTGGCGGGCGCTTCGAGTACCGCTTCAACGACACCTGGACCGGTACGCTCAGTGCGTCGCGCAGCAAGGTGATCATCGACGACTACAGCGCCTTTGCCTGGGGTTCAAGTGAAGGCGCCTACTTCAGCCAGGCGGGTGACTACGACATCTACGACTACCGCAGCCCCGACGACACCCGCCGTACCGATGAAGCACAGGCCACGCTCAATGGCCGCTTCTATGCGCTGGGCGTGGGCCATGAACTGACCCTGGGCAGCAGTGCGCAGCGGCGCACACTGGATCAGCGCCCTTACTTCAATGAATGGATTGGCAGCGGCAATATCTACCAGCCAACGCCGGGCCTGGAGCCGTCCGACAAAATTGTCGGCCACAGCACCCGCCGCCTTGATAGCCGCCAGTACGGCGTGTTTGCCAGCGACCGCATCAGCTTCAACGAACACTGGCAGACTGTGCTCGGCGCACGCCTGGTGCGCCTGGACGAAAAGACCTTCGATGAACAGGGCACACCCGGCCGCCATACCCGCGACTATCAATTGCTGCCCAACGCCGCCTTGATCTACAAACCGCGTGCGGATATTTCCCTGTACACCAGTTACAGCAAGGGCATCTCGTCGGGCGGTACTGCACCGTGGTTCACCGGCAATGCCGCCGAGATCCTGGCGCCGACGCTCTCCCATCAACTGGAAGTCGGGATCAAGCGCGACTGGCAGCGCCTGAGCCTGAGTGCGGCGCTGTTTCAATTGCGCCAGGCGTATCAGTATTCGCAACCTGACGGTGCAGGCGGCTTTACCTACGTGCAGCAAGGCCAGCAGAAAAACATCGGCCTTGAGTTGGGTGCCAGCGGCTGGCTTACCGAGCGCCTGCAGATCAATGCCAGTGCGGCGGCCATACGCGCGCGGGTGAAGCACAGTGGTACGGCCGACTATGAAGATCATCAGGCGATCAACGTGCCCGACTTTCGTGCAGCCATTCAGGCTGACTACAGCCTGCCGATCGAGGGCCTGGCCCTGCTCGGCGGCGCACGCTACAGCGCGAGCAAATACGCCAATCAGGCCGGCACGGTGGAGGTGGGCAGCTATGCCGTGTTTGACCTGGGCACCCGCTACAGCACAACCATCGGCGGCTACGACACAACGCTGCGGTTGATGGTGGATAACGTCTTCGACAAACGCTACTGGCGTGATGCCGGGGAATACCTGGGCGATGCCTACCTGTTCCAGGGTGCACCGAGGACGGCACGGGTGTCGGCTTCCGTAAGCTTCTAGAAAGCATTCGCGGATAAATCCGCTCCTACAGGTCCTCGGTGCACCTGTAGGAGCGGATTTATCCGCGAAGGTCGAAAGCACAACACCGAACCACCCCGAAGACACCAGCCCGAAAACACAGGGCCTGGAAATGCAAAAAGCCCCTGGTCTTCGCAGACCAGGGGCTTTTCTAAATGTGGCGGTGAAGAAGGGATTCGAACCCTTGATACAGTTTCCTGTATACACACTTTCCAGGCGTGCTCCTTCAGCCACTCGGACACTTCACCGTTTCTCTTCAAGCTGTTCAGCCTGTCGAGGCGCGCTAATGTAGTCGAAACAGGTTCTGATGGCAAAGGTTTTTTTCAGAATTTTCATGCGCTTAAGCCAATCGCGCAAAAAACCCGGCCGCACAGGGCAAAGCCGCCAATCTCTGGAGTGCTTCGGCAGCCCGTAATCACCTCCCCCCACATTGCACGGCAAAGCGGCCAAGGCCTGACTGATCAGTCAGTCACAGTGCTTTACCTCGCTGCCCTGGCTGAGTAACGTCTGCTCCACTCCCCCTTTAGGAACCCTGTCATGAGTGAGCTGATTTCCTACCACCTTGAAGACGGTATCGCGACCCTGACCCTGAACAACGGCAAGGTCAACGCCATCTCCCCAGACGTGATTGCGGCTTTCAATGCCGCGCTCGATCAAGCGGTGCAGGACCGTGCGGTCGTGATCATCACCGGCCAGCCGGGCATCCTTTCCGGTGGCTATGACCTCAAAGTGATGACCGCAGGCCCGAAAGAAGCGGTGAGCCTGGTTACCGCCGGCTCCACCCTGGCCCGGCGCATGCTCTCGCACCCGTTCCCGATCATTGTCGCCTGCCCGGGCCATGCCGTGGCCAAGGGTGCGTTCCTGCTGCTGTCGGCCGATTACCGCATCGGTGTGGAAGGCCCGTTCAGCATCGGCCTGAACGAAGTGCAGATCGGCATGACCATGCACCACGCCGGCATCGAACTGGCCCGTGACCGCCTGCGTCGTTCGGCCTTCCACCGCTCGGTGATCAACGCCGAGATGTTCGACCCGGTCAGCGCCGTGGAAGCCGGTTTCCTCGACAAGGTAGTGCCGGTCGAGCAATTGCAGGAAGCCGCCCTGAGCGCCGCCCGGCAGTTGAAGAAGATCAACATGAACGCGCACAAGCACACCAAACTGAAAGTGCGCAAAGCCCTGCTCGACACCCTCGACGACGCGATCATTCGCGATCAGGAACACCTGGGCTGACCCCTACCAAGGCCTGATTGCGATTATTTACGCAATCAGGCTGTTGCAACTGCATTGAGCGTTTGCCCGCACAAGTGCACACCCGTACACTGCGCCGCGTTTGCCTGGTGTGAGTCGTACGATGCTTTTCCTTATCCGCATGCTCCTGTTGGGGCTGCACTTTGTTGTGGTCGGTGTTCTCGGTGTACTGGTCGGCCTGTGCCGCCCCTTCAACCCCGACAACAGCCGTATTTGTGCGCGTCTGTACGGGCTGCCGGCGACCTGGCTGATGCGTATGGATATCAAGGCCGAGGTCGGCCCGCTGTTCGACCAGCCGCCAGGTTGTGTGATCGTCGCCAACCATCAATCCAACCACGACCTGTTCGTGCTCGGCCACGTGGTGCCGCCGCGCACTGTGTGCATCGGCAAAAAGAGCCTCAAGTGGGTGCCTCTGTTCGGCCAGCTGTTCTGGCTCAGCGGCAACGTGCTGATTGACCGTGGCAACGCCTACCAGGCGCGCCGCGCGATGCAGACCACCACGCGCACCTTGTGCGAAGACGACACCTCGATCTGGGTGTTCCCCGAAGGTACGCGCAATGCCGGCGAGCAGTTGGTGCCGTTCAAGAAAGGCGCCTTTCACATGGCAGTTGAAGCCGGCGTGCCGATCGTGCCGGTGTGTGTCAGCCGTTACACCGGGCGCATGCGCCTGAACAGCTGGCGACGCAGCAAGGTCATCATCCGTTCGCTGCCACCGATTGCCACCAGCGGCCTGACCCAACAGGACGTACCCGCCCTGGCCGCGCAGTGCCAGGCGCAGATGCAGCGCTGCATCGACCTGATGGAGGCGGAACTGCAACAGGCCTGAAGGTTGCCGAATGCTGTGTGGCAGCCCAAGCTGTTGGCACGGTAATCAGAAGAAGCGAACCACCATGGGACGAGTTGTTGCAGCGGCGGTGTACAGCGCCGGCAGAAAAGTCACCAATATCAATATCGATGAAGGCAGCCAGTGGGCCAGTAAACCCGGGCATTTTGTCTGGATCGGCCTGGAAGAACCCAACGCCCAGGAACTGGCCAACCTTCAGCGCCAGTTCAACCTGCACGAACTGGCCATCGAAGACGCCCTGGAAAAGCACAGCCGACCGAAGCTGGAAACCTTCGGCGACGCGCTGTTCATCGTGACTTACTCGCCGGTGCGCCACGAAGGCAAGCTGGAGTTCATCGAAACCCACATCTTTGCCGGCAACGGCTACATCATCACCTGCCGCAATGGCCACTCCAAGTCCTACGCCCTGGTGCGCCAGCGCTGCGAAGCGCGGCCGCTGCTGCTGGAGCACGGCGAAGATTTCGTGCTGTACGCCCTGCTCGACTTCGTCACGGAAAACTACCAGCCCATCGGCGAAGCCATTCATGGCGAGATCGAAGAGCTTGAACAGACAGTGCTGAGCAGCTCGCTCCAGGAAGACGACATCCGCCGCCTGCACAGCCTGCGCCGTGACATTCTGCGTCTGCGCCGCTACGTGGCGCCAATGGTCGAGGTCAGCGAAGAATTGCAGCGCCTGACCTTCCCGTTTATCGACAAGAACATGCGCCCGTACTTTCGTGATGTGCAGATTCACGTGACCCGGCAGATGGAAGACCTGGCCGGGATTCGCGATATCGCCAGCCAGACCATCGAGATCGGCATGCTGCTGGAATCATCCCGGCAAAGCATCGTGCAACGCAAGTTCGCCGCCTGGGCGGCGATTCTGGCGTTTCCCACGGCGATTGCCGGTATCTACGGCATGAACTTTCAGAACATGCCGGAGCTGAGCTGGCATTACGGCTACTTCGCCGTGCTAGGCGGCATTGTGCTCGGCTGCACGGCGCTTTTCGCCAGTTTCAAGCGCTCCGGATGGCTTTAGCTTCGGGTTGCTGCGCGACAAAACGCATCATCCACTCACCGACCATGCCGCCCTGGTGCTCTTCGACCAGGCTGGCCACGGCTTTCTGGTAGACCTCCTGGCCGAGGCTCTGCTGACGCAGCTCCAGCAGCGCCCGGGAATAGTCGTGGACGAACTCGGGGTGGCCCTGGAAGCACAGCACCTGGTCGGCGATGTGATAGGCGGCATACGGGCAAAAATCGCTGGAAGCGATCACCGTGGCGTTTTCGGGCAATGCCGTGACCTGATCCTGATGGCTGATCAACAGGGTCAGCTCGGACACGGTCGGGTCCATCCACGGCGCCTTGGCGGCCAGCTGGTAGCGATGGATGCCCACGCCCCACCCTTGTGACGAACGTTCAGTCTTGCCGCCAAGCACCAGCGCCAGCACCTGATGGCCGAAGCACACACCCAGCAACTTGTCGCCACGGTTGTAGCGATCGAGCAAAAACGCCTTGAGCGTCTCGATCCACGGATCGGTGCCAAAAGAGTCGGCTTTGCTGCCGGTTACGAGGTAGGCGTCGAATTTTTTGCCATCATCGGGGTACTCGCCATTCATCACGTTGTACACGTCGAATTGCGCGGCGATGGGTTGACTGGCGAACAGCTGCTCGAACATCCGTCCGTAGCCCTGATACTGCCCGATCAGCTCGGGTCGCAGGACGTCGGTTTCCAGGATGCAGATGCGTAACGACATAAAAATAGTCCTGAACGACAAAGGCGGGATTGCCCCCTAGAGCCTGCCCCGAATAAGGCTTGCAAGCAAGTAGGATGCACTGACGAACGGTCAATGGCACAACTGCCTTCATCAACGGGTGCACAGGTGTCTAGCAAGGGAAAAATTTAGCTGATGGCACAAGGCCTCATAGCGAAAAAACACATTTTGTAATATCCAAAGATGAAAGCGTTCTAAAACAACGCTGACATTGACCCTAAGGTTAGCTGTATATCAATTCGTAAAGGTTCACGTCTGGACGTCAAACCGCGTTACCCATGTTTGCCGGATCGACGACAAGGAAGCCATAAGGCACTCAGGAATAACAACAAGAAGGCGGTCAGCCATGTTCAAACAATCCAAAGTACGTCAAGCCGGGCTCATTCTCTTTGCCACGACACTGCTGTTGATCCTGCCGAATCTGTCACGGCTGTTCGGCTAGCGGCTGTTTGCCTGAATAACCCTATGGTCCGATTCAGTCCTGCGCAGGTAATCTGCCAGCCTTGAACTGCTGGAGATTGCCTGTGCGCCCTTACCTCGTCCTGCTGTTATCGCTGCTGTGTCCGTCGCTGCACGCGGCGCAATTGACCCTGGAGCTGGGAAACACCAGCCGGAATTGGCAAAGCGCCGAACTGCTCAGCCATCCGGCAGCGCAGGATATCCGCATTGACGACGATGTCTCCTACAAGAAAACCATGCAGTACCGGGCGGTGCCGTTGGCCGCACTGCTGGCCGGGGTTAAGCCCGATGATCACCTCCAGGCGGTCGCCGAAGATGGTTTTGCAGCCGAAATGCCGGCCGCGCCGCTGCTCGCCAGCGGCCCCGCAAAGGCCTGGCTGGCCATCGAGGACCCAAATAAGCCCTGGCCACCCCTGAGTAACGGCAAACCCAGCGCAGGCCCGTTCTATCTGGTCTGGACAAACCCACAGGCCGGACGCATCAGACCGGAGCAATGGCCGTTCCAGGTGGCCAGCATCCGCCGCTTGCCCCCGGTTGCCGAGCGTTTCCCGGCGCTGCTGCCGGCCGCGACACTGCCCAGCGATGACCCGGCCAGGCTGGGCTTTGCCCTGTTCCAGAAAAACTGCCTGGCCTGTCACCGGCTCAATGGTGCGGGCGATGCGCAGTTCGGCCCTGACCTGAACCTGCCGTACAACCCCACCGAGTACTTCCAGCCCGCCTTTCTGCGCCGCTTGATCCGTGACCCGCAAAGCCTGCGGCAATGGCCACAGGCGAAAATGCCCGGGTTCAGCAGTGCAGTGCTCAGCGATCCGGAGCTTGATGCCCTGCTCGCCTACCTCGGGCACATGGCCACGCGCAAACACCCCTGAGCCTCATTGTTGCTGGGCGGTGACGCTCGGCAATACCAGGACTTTGGCATGCATCTGTTCGAAACCGCCGCCACGGCGCATGCCCCGCACCGGGCATGCATCCAGGTAGTCCAGGCCCACCGCCAGCTTGAGATGGCGCTCGGGCCGGGCCAGTTGATTGGTCACATCGAAGCTGTACCAGGCATCGTCGAGCCAGGCTTCAGCCCAGGCATGGCTGGCCATCTGCTGGCTTTGATTGTCGAACAGGTACCCTGACACATAGCGCGCCGGCACCCCCAGGCTGCGTGCGCAAGCCAGAAACGCGTGCGTATGGTCCTGACAAACGCCCGCTGCGCCGGCAAAGGCTTGCGCGGCACTGGTGTCGACCGCCGTACTGCCGGGCTGGTAAGTCATGCGCTGGTTAAGGGCGTTCATCAATTCAATCAGCGCTGAACGGTCGCGGCGATGGCGGCATTGTTCGCTGGCGAACGCGCGCAAGGCCTCATCGGCTTCGGTCAGGCGGGTAAAGCGTAGGAATGGCAGTGGCGACTGCGCCTCGTGTTCGGCTTCACGGGTTTCGTCGATCTCCACCAGGCCACGGGCAGCGATGACCAGATCCGAATGCGGCTCTTCCAGGCTCAATACATGCAGGATATTGCCGAACGGGTCCAGCTGCGCCCGCGCCGGACGCGGCAGTTCCAGCTGCCAGGCCAGTATCTGCTGACGTTCACTGTCATGGGGTGTCAGGCGCAAGTACTGGATACTGGCGCGCACCTGGTCTTCATAGTGGTAGGCAGTTTCATGGCTAATGGTCAGTCTCATACGGCCTCCAGGTAAGCACTGTGGATGGCGTTGCCCAACTGGCGCACCAGCGGGATGTAGTGGGTCAGCCAGGGGTGCAGGCCTTCGGCAAGGATTTCGTCGATGGCCGTGTAGCGCAGCCGGGCATCCACTTCGGCGGCCAAGCGCTGTGCAGCCCGGCCGTTGGCGCCTGGCAGGCTGGCGAGGATCTGGTCGATTTCTTCGGTGCAGGCACGCAGCGAGCGCGGCACATCGGCCCGCAGCAACAGCAGCTCGGCGACATGGCGGGCGGCGGGAGCATCACGGTAGATCTCGGTGTAGGCCTCGAACGAGGACAACGCCCGCAACAAGGCACTCCACTGGTAGTAACCACGGGCCGAACTGTCACTCACGGCCTCGGCCTCCTCGCCGAGCATCTCGTAGCGGGCATCGAGCAGGCGCAGCGTGTTGTCGGCACGTTCGATAAAGGTACCCAGGCGGATAAAACGGAAGGCGTCGTTGCGCATGATGGTGCCGTAGGTGGCGCCACGGAACAGGTGAGAGCGCTCCTTGATCCACTCACAAAAGCGGCTCATGCCGTAACGGCCCAGGCCCTGTTCGGCAATGCCACGGATTTCCAGCCAAGTAGCATTGATGTTTTCCCACATGTCGGCGGTAATCCGCCCACGTACCGCATGGGCACTGGCCCGCGCGGCGCCCAGGCAGCTGTAGATGCTCGCCGGGTTTTCCGGGTCCAGGGCGAAAAAGTGCAGCAGGCGTTCGGCATGCAACTGGCCGTGACGCTCCAGGTAGTCATCCAGGGTGCCGGTGATCAACAACGGCATGGCCATTTCATCCAGGCCATCACCGCGACCATCCTGAGGCATCAGCGACAGCGAGTAACTCACATCCAGCATCCGCGCGAGGTTTTCCGCACGCTCCAGATAACGCGACATCCAGTACAAATCTGAGGCTGTTCTACTCAACATGACTTAATCCTCGACCACCCAGGTGTCCTTGGTACCGCCGCCCTGGGACGAGTTGACCACCAGCGAACCTTCGCGCAGCGCCACCCGGGTCAGGCCGCCGGGTACGACCCGGGTTTCCCGCCCGGACAGCACAAAGGGGCGCAAATCGATGTGACGCGGGGCAATGCCGTTTTCCACAAAGGTCGGGCATGTCGACAGGCACAGGGTCGGCTGGGCGATATAGGCTGCAGGCCGGGCCTTGATCCGGGCAGCAAAGGCATCGATTTCGGCGCGGGTCGCGGCCGGGCCCACCAGCATCCCGTAGCCGCCCGAACCCTGGGTTTCCTTCACCACCAGCTCTGGCAGGTGAGCCAGTACATGTGAAAGCTCTTCCGGCTTGCGGCACTGCCAGGTCGGCACATTCTTGAGGATCGGCTCCTCATCCAGGTAAAAACGGATCATGTCGGTGACGTAGGGGTAGATCGACTTGTCGTCGGCCACCCCGGTGCCGATGGCATTGGCCAGCACCACGTTGCCACAGCGGTAAGCCGAGAGCAGCCCGGGCACGCCGAGCATGGACTCGGGGTTGAAGGCCAATGGGTCGAGAAAAGCATCGTCCAGACGCCGGTAGATCACATCCACAGGCTTGGGGCCGCCCGTGGTGCGCATGAACACCCGTTCGTCACGCACGAACAGGTCCGCCCCTTCGACCAGCTCGACGCCCATCTCCCGCGCCAGGAAGGCATGTTCAAAGAAGGCACTGTTGAAGCGACCCGGGGTCAGCACCACGACGCTGGGGTCATCCAGAGGGCTGGAGCTTTTCAGGGTGTCGAGCAACAGGTTGGGATAATGATCGATCGGCGCAATACGCTGGGCTGCGAACAGTTCGGGGAACAGGCGCATCATCATCTTGCGGTCTTCGAGCATGTAGCTGACGCCGCTGGGGGTGCGCAGGTTGTCTTCAAGCACGTAGTAGCTGCCATCGCCGTCACGCACCAGGTCAACACCGGACACATGCGAGTAGATATCGCGGTGCAGGTCCAGCCCCTGCATTGCCAGTTGATACTGCTCGTTGGCCAGCACCTGTTCGGCCGGAATGATCCCGGCGCGAATGATCCGTTGCTCATGGTAGAGGTCGGCCAGAAACAGGTTCAGCGCCTTGACCCGCTGAATACAGCCGCGCTCGACCATTCGCCATTCACTGGCCGGAATGCTGCGCGGAATGGTGTCGAACGGGATCAGGCGTTCAGTGCCCTGTTCGTCGCCATACAGGGTGAAGGTGATACCGGCGCGATGAAACAGCAGATCGGCTTCGCGCCGACGCTGGGCCAGCAATTCCGGCGGGGTGTCAGCCAACCAGCGGGCAAACTCCCGGTAATGCGGACGGACCTGGCCGTCTGCGCTGTACATCTCGTCATAAAAGGTGCGGATCATGCCGAACTCCTTGTCACCCGTGCACCTGAGCCATCGCAAGCCTCGTGCCAGCGGCATAATTCCTTTGATTTCAATAGGTTGTATTTAGCAAAAAGAACGCTCGCACCAGATGTGTGCAATGCTTCGGGCTGGCGTGTGGCCAACGCTTCATTGCGAAGCGTTGGCCCGGGTTACAGCATTCAGGCCAACTGGCGTTCGTGTTTCACGCCCCAGCCTTCGATTTCTCCGCCCAAGGGGGCAATCACCGCTTCAAAATCCTGCTCGAACTCTCCGATGCCGCCGTAGGTGGCGTACATCACCTTGCTCAATTCCAGATTCCAGGCGCCATCGTCGCGCTCATGCACCTGGGCACTGAGTGACTCCCCGCGAAACTGCCCTGCTGCCCGTCGTGCCCGTGCCTCATCGGGGAAAACCGCATAGAACTCAATGGGATGAATCTGGGCAAAGTTGAAGCCGCCCTCTTTCATCTGGCGCAGCACAGTGCTGCTGATATCCTCGTATTGGCTGCTCATGAATCGTCCTCCTCATTACCGATGGATAGACTTTCAGTGCAAAACGCACCTGCCCGCCACACAGAGCGTGCGGGGGCAATTCGAGCTGATGCATGACGTGGATCGACAAGACCGGGCGTTCGGAAAAAACCGACCGACCTCGATTGCAGCGTAGCGCCTAGTTGGCCGGCGCGCCAATGGGCAGGTTCAAGGCGCCTCGGTGATGGCGGTGATTTCCACGCCACTCTGCTCTTTCAGCCATTTGGCCGTCGGCATGGAGGCGCGATCCTGGTAGTCGGTGAGATCCAGTTCGTCCATGACCGGATACAGGTGCGCGCGAATGCGCCGTGCAGCCTCTTCGATACTGGGCATTTGATCGCCGCTGTAGGGCAGCGACGTGCACTCGCCTTTCTGATCAACAAAGGTAATGACCCACGCTTTCATTGGACTCTCCTTTGTATTGATACTCAGGGTCGTTTGGCCCTACTCCCGTTGACCACACGGCCGGGGCGATGTTCAGTGCCGCCACGGGCGTGCGCATAAAAAAAGAGGCCCGAAGGCCTCTTTTTTTGCGGTTCAACACAACGCCGCGCGGTGCTTACTCCGGCGTGCCGTGGACAACGCCAGCGGTGTTATCCAGCAAGCTCTTGGTTGCGGTCTGGATAAACGACTCAAGCTTGTGGGTCAGCTCGGTCTGGTCCGGGCTTTCGATCAGCTCGGCCTTGAACTTGGCGCCCAGCTCGTAACGGTACATGCGTGGCGACATGTCCTTGGACTCGATCAGGATGCGATCACCCTTGACCAGGCCAACGATCTGCTCGCTGCCCGACGGTTTGATCATGCCAAAGCCCTGGTCGCCAGCCGGCAGGTTGAGCAGGTCGCGTCCCCAGCACTGGTGACGGGTTTCGCCGCCCAGGCGGCCCATGATGGTCGGCACGATATCGATCTGGGTGCCCACGGTATGGCTCACCGCACCGAACTTCTCCTGGATACCCGGGGCGATCAGCAACAGTGGCACGTTGAAACGACCCAGGTCGAGTTCGGTGACCTGCTCATGGTTGCCAAAACCATGGTCGCCAACGATGACGAACAGGGTTTCCTTGAAGTACGGCTCTTTACGCGCCTTCTCGAAGAACTGCCCCAACGCCCAGTCGGAATAGCGCATGGCCGTCAGGTGCTGATCCAGGCGGCCTTGACCGGTGACCGGCTCAACCGGCAGGTTGGCAGGCAAGGCATACGGGGTGTGGTTGGACAGGGTCTGCAGCAGGGCATAGAACGGCTTCTTGCCGTAGTTCTTGGCCAGCTCTTCGGCGCCGCGGTCGAACATGTCCTGGTCAGACACGCCCCAGGTCGGATCAGAGAACACCGGGTTGACGAAGTCATTGCGGCCAATGAAGGTGGTCATGCCCTGGTTGCCGAAGAAGCCCGACTGGTTGTCCCAGGCAAAGTCGCCGTTGTAGACATAGACGTCGTCATAGTCACGGGCGCTGAGCAGCGCTGGCAAGCCAGACAGCTTGTGGCCGCCTTCCGGGGTCTGCATCAGGTATTCGAAGCCCGGCAGGTTCGGGAAGCAGGCCATGGTGGCGAACATGCCCTGGTGGGTATGGGTGCCGTTGGAGAAGAAACGGTCGAACAGCAGACCTTCTTTGGCCAGCTTGTCAAAGTACGGGGTGATGTTGTTCGGGCTTCCCAGGGCACCCACCGAGTGACCGGCGAAGCTCTCCATCAGGATCACCACGACGTTCTTGATCGGCAGGGTGTTGGCGGCCGGCGGGGTGAAATCACGGCGCACGGCGGCGCTGTCGGCATCGACCAGCTTGTCGTTGTCGGTCAACAGCATGTCGCGCACGGTCTGGGTCGCCAGGGTTTGCTCGATGGTCGACTTCCAGATGTTGGCGCGGTCTTCACCGAAACGGCTCTTGGCGGCATCGATCAGGGTCAGGGTGCCGTTGAGGCCCAGCTGGTTGACGAAATTCGAGTCGGTGGTAAAGGCATCGCCCCAACGCATCGGCGGGCCCTGACGCAGGGTGCCACGGGCGGCAACCACGGCCACCAGCAGGATCATGAAGAACACCACGCCACGCACGTACCACGGGGCCACGGCACGAGTGCCGGCCGTCTGGTTCTGGTAGGCCCCACGTGGGCGGGTCAGGCGGTCAATGCCTTTGAAAATCAGGCTCAGCAACCAGGTGCCAATAATCCACGCCAGCAGGTAGCGCACTACCGGGAAGCCGTACCAGAGCATGCTCAGGACAGTCTTGGGATCTTCCTTGACGTACTGGAACACCAGGCCGTTGAGGCGCTGGTGGAACTCGCGGTAAAAGTCCATCTCCATCAGGCCGAGGAACATCACCACACTGGAGGCCAGGGTCAACCACACCCGGAACAGGCCGCGAGCAGCCATTGCGCGTGCGCTCAGGGTCGCCAGCAGCAGTGGAATGCTCAGGTAGACAACGACGCGCAAGTCGAAGCGCAGCCCATTGAGGAAGCCCTCGGCCACGGTCGACATCGGCGTGTCGCCGATCATGTCGCTGTTGTAGACCAGCAGTGCCAGGCGCACCAGGCTGAGCATCAGCATGATCACCAGGCCACACAAGAAAGTGTAGGCCAGGTGCGATTTTAGCGTTGGTTGCAGCGGGCGCGACGCAGCCCGCTGATCACTCAAGGCGTCCGTGTTAGCCATGGATTGGAAGATCCCTAGAATGCTGGTTCAAGAAGGCGGAAAAATCGAGTCGGCAAATGTGCACTAAACCCGAGGGCAATGCACGGCCATTCTGCTAACGAATAATTGCGCGCGCGGATTTTCCATAATCGAATGTGAAAATTTCGTTTAGAAGGGGCGATAGTCAGACCCGCTGTAGCAGCGAGAAACAATTCCATCGCTGGCCCAGGCACCTGCGGTATCGTTTACTTTCATTCTTTGCCCAGGCGATGTCCATGTACTACCGCTACCTGCCCAGCCCGCTCGGCCCGCTGCTACTGGCGGGCGATGAACAGGGCCTGCACCTGCTGCACATGGACGCCGCCCAGCCGTGGGAATTGCCGCAAGCCTGGCAACCCGCCGGCAATCAACTGGACGAGGTGGCGCGCCAGCTGGACGAGTACTTTGCCGGCAAGCGCGAACAGTTCCAGCTGTCACTGGCGGCGCAGGGCACAGCATTTCAGCAGGAGGTCTGGCAGGCGTTGCAGCGCATCCCCTACGGGACCACCTGCAGCTACGGCGACCTGGCCCAGAGCATCGGCCGCCCTCGCGCCGTTCGCGCCGTCGGCACCGCCAACGGCGCCAACCCGATCGCGATCATCGTGCCCTGCCACCGGGTGATCGGCAGCAACGGCACACTGACCGGCTACGCCGGCGGGGTGGAGCGCAAGCAACTGTTGCTGGAGCTTGAAGGCTCGTGGTTGCTCTGAGCCCTCCCCTACATCCGTACGTTCCCTCGTGGGCCGGCGATGGCCCAGATGATCAAGCCGAGTACCGGCAGCAGCAGGATCAATAAAATCCAGACGATCTTGATGCCAACGCTCGCGCCACTTTTGAGCACATTGATGATCGCCCAGATGTCCAGCGCCAGGATGATCAGGCCCACCAGGCCGTTGAATGTAGAACCCATGGTGTTTCCCTCGTATGCAGTGTGCCCAAAGGATAGTTGCCTATAACGCTGATAGAGGTGAATCGTTGGCCGGGCCGGCAACGCACTGGTTACACTCGAGGCATCCACTGCTTATAGAAAGAGATGATCATGCCCAGCGCCGAAAGCTCCAGCAGCCCCGTGCCCGAGTCATTACGCAGTGCCTGGCTGCAACAGGTGCAGTCCACACCGTGGCTAAGCGCCGGCTTGGCGTTGAGCCTGCTGACGGTATGCGGCCTGTTGATCGCCAGCGCCTGGAACGCAGTGAACGGCGACCATCAGGAAAATCTGCACATGGCCATGCTCGGCGGGCTGGCCGGCTTCGCTGCGACCGCGCTGGGGGCGATCATGGCGGTGCTGTTACGTGAAGTCAGCTCGCGAAGCCAGGACGTGATGCTCGGCTTCGCCGCCGGGATGATGCTCGCCGCCAGTTCGTTCTCGTTGATTCTGCCGGGCCTGGACGCCGCCCGGGAAATCACCGGCAACGGCCCCTACGCCGCACTCACGGTGGTAGTCGGCATGGGCCTGGGCGTGCTGCTGATGCTCGGCCTCGACCGCTTCACCCCGCACGAACACGAGAGCACAGGGCCTTGCGGCCCCCAGGCGGACCGGATCAACCGGGTGTGGTTGTTCGTATTGGCCATCACCCTGCACAACCTGCCTGAAGGCATGGCCATCGGCGTCAGCTTCGCCAACGGCGACCTCAATGTCGGCTTGCCGTTGACCAGTGCCATTGCCATCCAGGACATTCCCGAAGGCCTGGCCGTGGCGCTGGCATTGCGCGCTACCGGTCTATCCGCCTTGAAAGCGGCTTTGGTTGCGATTGGATCGGGCTTGATGGAGCCGATCGGGGCAGTGATCGGCCTGGGCATCTCCACCGGCTTTGCCATCGCCTACCCGGTGAGCATGGGCCTGGCTGCCGGGGCTATGATCTTTGTGGTGTCCCACGAGGTGATCCCGGAAACCCACCGCAACGGTCATCAAACCTCTGCCACCCTGGGATTGATGGGTGGCTTTGCGGTCATGATGTTCCTCGATACCGCCCTCGGTTAAACGTGCAGGGCCACCCGCAGCGCTTCGAGAGACGGCGCCGCGGCAATACCGACCTCGGCAGACAACGCCAGCACGCGTTCGAGGTCGTTGTTGCCAACCAGTACCACCTGCAGCTCGTCATCGAGCAACTGGCTGAAGTTCATCAGTACATACCCCCCGGCCTCCTTGTTCATCGCCCCCATCTGTACCTGGATACGGTTCAGCGCGGTCAACGGCTCGACTTTGGCCAGTTGCTTGGCCTTGAGAGTGAAGGCCACGCTCTTGTCGAACGAATCGACGATCTGGGCGAACAGGTCCTGATAGGTGTCGGCCTGGAACAGCACGGTGTCGGGCAGGCTGCCCACGACGATCCACTCCCACAAGGGGATCGGGAAGGTATCGTCGTAGTTGATATCCGGGTTGGCGGCAAGGAAGGCCTGCGGGTCGGCAGCGGCCTGGGCGGCTTCGTCGGCGATGCGCTCGATGTCGTCTTCGCGCATGCAGCCAGCGCTGATTTTGCCGATGAGTTCGACCAGTTGGGATTTCATGAAGGGGCCCTGCGACGGTAAAAAAGTCGCCAAGGATAGCCGCAAAAGGCCCTTTTGGGTTAACCGCGCAGCGCTTGCAGTTGCGCGGCCGTGTCGCTCGCGCCCATTGCGAGCGCAGCATCGAGGGCACTCATGCCCTTGGCATCCTGGTGAAGCGGATCGGCGCCCTTGGCAAGCAGGTAGTCGACGATGGCGGTGCGGTTGAACATGGCGGCCATCATCAGGGCGGTACGTCCGTCAGCGGCGCTGGCATCCACCGGCACGCCGTGTTCGATCAGCACTTGCACCATCGCCAGGTCGCCTTTGAAGGCCGAGCCCGCTAACGGCAACTGGCCATTGTCATTGGCGATCAGCGGATCAGCGCCCTTTTCCAGCAGCGTCTGCACGGCCTCTACATGCCCGTGATAGGCCGCGAGCATAAGCAAGCTGTCACCCTTGTGGTTGCGCAGGTTGGCGGGCAGGCCCTTGTCCAGCAAGCGCCCGAGCATAACCGCATCACCCTGGCGCGCCCGGTCGAACACTTCTTCTGCGAAAGCGGCTGCTTCGTCGTCGTTCATGCTCACGGGACTACGTTGGTCGGACATGGGGAACCTCCTGGCTAGTGGAAAGCCTCAAGTCTTGGTCAGTAAGCCAATGCGGTCAATTGTGGATAAGTCATCGCCACGACATAAGAAATCTATTGGCCGGGGCGCTGTGCAAAATGCACGATGCAAATTGCACGGCCATGCACAATGCACGGCCAGACTTACAAGGAAATTCTGCAAGCTATTGTTTTTAAACGACTTTAATTAACTGCATAGCCTGGCACAGTCGCTGCACTTCTCACTCCATGTCTGCCACTCACAGTCAGGAGCTGATATGGACCTCATCCAGGAAAAATTCGCCTCGGTATTCTCCGCCTACGCCGTCACCACTCAGGCGCGTCCCGATGGCGGCATTTTGCTGACCTTGCGGGCTGCCGATGGCAAAGTGACAAGACGGTCTATTTCTTATGGCCAGCTGCACAGCGCCGAACAGATGACCTGGGCGATCAGTGCCCTGCGCCGTGACCTGGCCGAACAAGCCAGTGAGCTGCCGGTAATTTCCCGGTTGCAGAGCCAGCAGCGGTTTGCGCTACCGACTTATCGCTGAATACTTCGTTCCACAGGCAGGTTGCAGACTGTAGGAGCGGATTTATCCGCGAAAGCTTGATGCGAGACGTCAAACCGGCCTGCTCGCAGCCTTTCACGGATAAATCCGCTCCTACAGGTCCGTGGTGTTCTGGAGCGGCGCAAGCCGGTCAGTCGTCGAGCCGCGGGAATGACTCGGCAACCTTGTCGCCGGTGAACCTGGCCGCTTGCCCTTCCACCGTATTGAACACGCGAAGGGCGACAAAACGGGGATCATCACCCATATCGACCCACAGCCGCGTGCCTGCCGGCACGCTGATCATGTCGCCCTTCTCGCACAACACGGCGTACACGTAATCCTCGATACGCAGGCTGAACAGCCCGCGCCCTGCCGCGAAAAAACGCAGCAGCTCTTCTGTGCAGGTGTGCTCGTCGCGCAAGCTTGCATCAGCCTCGCGGCTCACATCGACATGGCTGTACCCCTTTTCAGTCATCAGCCTGTCGAGATCTTGCCGATAAGCTGCAATGATCTCTTGCTCACTCGCACCCGGCTGCAGGGGCACACTGGCCTGCCAGCGCTCGAAGCGCACGCCCTGTTCGGCCAGGGTCGCGGCAATGTCCTCAAGGTGAGTAAGCACCTTGTTCGGAATGTCCGCAGTGGACTGGTGGTAGACGGTCAGACTGCTCATGGGCAATTCCTATAGCTGGGCATCTTTCATTCGGGTCGCAATGATAACGGCTGCAGCCATGGCTGCGACGCTGGCAATACTAAAGGTGGTAGCGGCGCCCAGCAGGTTCCAGCTGTAACCGGAGTACAGGGCCCCGAGCGCGCCTCCGGTACCCGCCAATGCAGCGTACAGGGCTTGCCCCTGCCCCTGCTGACGGGCAGCGAAACTGCGTTGTACAAAGGCGATGGAAGCCGCATGAAAACTGCCGAAGGTGGCCGCATGCAGCACTTGCGCGAACAACAGCACACCCACGTATTCGGCGAAATTACCCAGCAACAGCCAACGCAGTGCCGCCAGGATAAAACTGGCCATCAGCACCCGGCGCAGCGAGAAGCGCGCCAGGATCCGGCTCATTCCCAGAAACATCAATACTTCGGCCACCACCCCCAGGGCCCAGAGCAAGCCGATGGTGCCGCGGCTGTAGCCCAGTTGCTCCAGGTGCAGGGTCAGGAAGGTGTAGTAAGGCCCGTGACTGAGCTGCATCAACGCAACGCAGGCATAAAACGCAGCCACGCCAGGGCTCGCCAGCTGCTTGAGAAAACCGCCTGGGATGCGCTCGTTCGACCCCGGTGGCTGGGCATTGGGCACCCAGAAACTGGCCAGCACGATACCCGCCAGGATTATCACCAGCGCCTGTGGATAAACGTCCAGGCTCAACGCATCAAACAGGCGGCCCAGGCCGACAACGGTGAGAATGAAACCGATGGAGCCCCACAAGCGGATCTGGCTGTAACGAGTGGTCTGCCCCTGCAGGTGCGCCAGGGTGATGACTTCGAATTGAGGCAATACCGCGTGCCAGAAGAAGGCATGCAGGGCCATGACCAGCGCGAGCCAGGCGTAACTCTTATCGAAGAAAATCAGCGAAAAGCTTGCCAGGGTAGCCATCGCCCCCAGCCGCACGATCAATAAACGCTGACCACTGCGGTCACCGAGCCAGCCCCACACATTGGGCGCGATGCAGCGCATCAACATGGGGATGGCAACCAGCTCACCGATACGCGCGCTGGAAAACCCCAGGTGATGAAAATACAGCGCCAGGAAAGGCGCTGTAGCGCCGAGCAGGGCGAAATAGAACAGGTAAAAGCTGGACAACCGCCAATAGGGAATCGGTGCCACGGCTCAACACGCCGCGGCACAGGGGCCGAATGCGGGCATTACAGCTGACCCAGCACCGGGGTGTTCACCCGTACATCGGCATTCTGACCGCGATGGCGCAACAGGTGGTCCATCAGCACGATGGCCATCATCGCCTCGGCGATGGGCGTGGCGCGGATGCCCACGCACGGGTCGTGACGGCCCTTGGTGATCACCTCGACCGGGTTGCCATCGACATCGATCGAACGGCCCGGAGTGGTGATGCTGGAGGTCGGTTTCAACGCCAGATGGGCGACGATCGGCTGGCCGGACGAGATCCCGCCGAGAATGCCACCGGCGTTGTTGCTGAGGAAACCTTCCGGGGTCATTTCGTCGCGGTGCTCGGTACCACGCTGGGCGACGCTGGCAAACCCAGCACCGATCTCCACACCCTTGACCGCATTAATGCTCATCAGCGCATGGGCCAGCTCGGCATCGAGGCGATCGAAAATCGGCTCACCCAGCCCAGGCATAACGCCCTCGGCGACCACGGTGATTTTTGCCCCGACCGAATCCTGGTCGCGGCGCAGTTGGTCCATGTACGCCTCAAGCTCCGGCACTTTGTCCGGGTCGGGGCTGAAAAAGGCGTTCTGCTCCACCGATTCCCAGGTTTTGAACGGAATCTCGATCGGCCCCAGCTGGCTCATGTAGCCACGAATACGGATGCCCTGGCTGGCCAGGTATTTCTTGGCGATGGCGCCTGCCGCTACGCGCATGGCGGTTTCGCGTGCCGAGCTGCGGCCACCGCCACGGTAATCGCGCTCACCGTACTTGTGGTGGTAGGTGTAGTCGGCATGCGCCGGGCGGAACAGATCCTTGATCGCCGAGTAGTCCTTGGACTTCTGGTCGGTGTTGCGGATCAGCAGGCCAATGGCACAGCCGGTGGTACGCCCTTCGAATACGCCCGAGAGGATTTCGACCTCGTCGGCTTCCTGACGCTGGGTGGTGTGCCGGCTGGTGCCAGGCTTGCGCCGGTCGAGATCGTGCTGCAGGTCGGCCAGGGAAATCTCCAGGCCTGGCGGACAGCCGTCGACAATGGCGACCAACGCCGGACCATGGCTTTCGCCAGCGGTGGTGACAGTGAACAGCTTGCCGTAGGTATTGCCGGACATGCAGGACGCTCCGCGAATCAGCCTGATTTGAACAAGGCCGCCAGTATACGCAGGCTAACCAATCAGTTCATCCCTGACAGCGAACCTTCTGCTTGAGCACCGGTCAAACTGCCATCTCCTCGATAGTGGCCTCATGATGTTGCGCGTTCTCGCGGTAATCGTCCTGCTGTTCAGCAGCCTGGCCCAGGCCGCTGCACCCACGGTGCTCCAACGCCCGATCAGTCTCGATACCGGCAGCGGCGTGCTCTACGGCAGCCTTTTGCTGCCGCGTACCGAGCAACCGCCACCCGTGGTGCTGATCATCCCCGGCTCCGGCCCCACCGACCGCAACGGCAACAACCCCGATGGCGCCCACACCGACAACCTCAGGCAACTGGCCCTGGTGCTGGCGAAAAACCGCATTGCCAGCGTGCGTTACGACAAACGCGGTGTGGCGGCCAGTCGGGCAGCAACGCCCAACGAGCGCAATCTCAGCGTCGAACGCTATGTCGCCGATGTCGTGGCCTGGAGCCAACAGCTCAACGCCGACCCGCGCTTCGGCCCGCTGATTTTGCTCGGGCACAGCGAGGGCGCCCTGATCGCCAGCCTCGCGGCGCCTTCCAGTGGCGCCAGCGCGGTAATCAGCGTGGCAGGTACGGGCCGGCCGATTGATGAGGTGTTTCGCGCACAATTGGCAGGCCAGTTACCCAGCCGCTACAACCAGCAGGTCACGCAAATACTCGACACGCTCAAGGCCGGTCGCCCCGCAACCGATATCCCTCGCCCCTTGCAGGACGCGTTTCGCCCGTCGGTACAGCCATACCTGATTTCCTTGTTGCGCCAGGACCCGGCCGCAGCCTTTGCAAAGATTAAAGTCCCGGCGCTGATCATTCAGGGCACCCATGACATCCAGGTTGACGTCAGCAACGCCGAGCGGCTCAAGGCGGCCAAACCCGATGCCGAACTCGCGCTGATCCAGGGCATGAACCACATGCTGCGCATTGCCCCCACCGCTGCCAACCAGCAACGCGAGAGCTACCTGAACCCGAAATTGCCGCAAGCCAGCGAACTGGGTGAGCGCGTGGTCGACTTTATCCACAGGCTTCCCGCCGCTTGAACGAATTTCGCGTACATTCGGCCTCCAGTCCCGGACGATTCTGCCGATAAGCCGGTGCTGGCATCGTGATTGTGTCCAGCTTGCTGTGCACAAGAGGATTGCCGTGATGACTGAAGCCGCCCACCAGGACGCCCCCGAAACCCCAGACGCCGCGCCGGAACCTGCGCCCCTGCCTTGGGCCGATGTAGCGCCGGAACATTTCCAGATGCTGCGCCTGGCGCCGCTGCCTACCGACCGCAACAGTGGTGCACGACCACTGCGCTTCGTCCAGTACGGTTATGCCGAGCGGCACAGCAAGGACACCAGCCTGTTGCGCATGGCCATCCAGCTGCCGGGGCAGAAAGTACGCAAGGAACAGAATCACCTGGATATCTGGGTCGACCACCAGGAAAAGCGCGTGCACATCGGACCCGACAGCGGCCTGCAGATAGAGCCGCTGAACCGCGGCATCGGCCGCTTCATGCTGGCGCAGGCAGTGAGCTGGGCCCAGCGCAAATGGTCGCACTACCGCGTCGAAGGCGCTGCCCTGGCCAACAAGGACGCCCTCAACGAAGACACCCGCCTGCGCCGCGATCATGTGCTGCACAGCCATGGTCTGGAAGTCGAGTATGCCGATGCGCAGCACCTCAAGGGGCGCTACGTCGAAGTCCAGGTCGGAGAGCTCAAGGCTGGCTGGAGCACCGACAAACTGCAGCGCGTGGAGATACTCGATGCCGCGCAGATGCTCCAGCAGGCCGAGCAGAACCTGCAGGAAAAAGAAGCGCAGTTGCGCGAGCGCGATGAGCGCGTGAGCAAGTACCGCCGTGAAGACAGCGGCCTGCGATTCACCATCACCTGCCTGGTGGCCTTCGCCGTGTTCCAGGCCGGCTTGCTGATCTGGATCGCCACACACCGCTAAGATGGTGGCGATCCTGCTGAATCAGACCAGGCCGCTACGCGGCCCGGCGCCGGGCGTTACACCTTCGAAGCAAATAGCGCCTGGTGCTGACGGCATTGCTCGGCGGTGAGCATAAATACGCCGTGCCCGCCGCGCTCGAACTCCAGCCAGGCAAAATCCACTTCCGGGTACAGCGCTTCGACGTGCACCTGGCTGTTGCCGACTTCAACGATCAGCAAGCCCTTCTCGGTCAGGTGATCCGCCGCTTCGGCCAACATGCGCCGCACCAGGTCAAGGCCGTCGTTGCCACAGGCCAGGCCCAGCTCCGGTTCATGGTGGTATTCATCCGGCATGTCGGCGAAATCTTCGGCATCGACATACGGCGGGTTGGACAGGATCAGGTCAAAGCGCTGGCCCGGCAAGCCATCGAAACCGTCGCCCTGCACGGTGTACACGCGCTCTTCCAGGCCATGGCGCTCAATGTTCTGGTTAGCCACTTCCAGCGCTTCGAACGATAGGTCGGCCAGCACCACTTCGGCCTCCGGGAACACTTCGGCACTGACAATACCGATACAGCCCGAGCCGGTGCACAGGTCGAGAATGCGCGCCGGCTCAGCGGCCAGCCACGGCTCAAAACGCTTTTCGATCAGCTCACCGATGGGGGAGCGCGGAATCAGCACGCGTTCATCGACGATGAAGGCCAGACCGCAGAACCACGCCTCACCCAGCAGGTAGGCGGTTGGCACGCGGTCTTCGATGCGGCGCTTGAGCAGGCGCTGCAGGTGCACCAGCTCGTCGTCTTCCAGTTGGCAGTCCAGGTAGCTGTCGGCAACTTCCCAGGGCAGGTGGACCGAACCCAGTACCAGCAATCGTGCTTCATCCCAGGCGTTGTCGGCACCGTGTCCGAAAAACAGGCCATGTTCGTGGAAACGGCTGACAGCCCAACGGATATGATCGCGCAGGGTGCGCAGGCGAGAAGTGATCACAACAGACTCCTTGAAAGACGAGGCGCAATTCTAACAGCCCGACTCGAGAAAAGGTCGGCGAAAACGCCGTGTAAGCATTTTGCCGACATGGCTGCAGGCCACTAACCACGCCGCTTGTACGCGAAGCGATTCACATAAGTGCTCAGGCAGGGGAGAATAGGTGAAAAGCCCCCTCCAAAGGAGCCCTTGATGTCTGTTCCAATGACGATGTTCCACCTCAGCGGTCGTGGTTATCCACCGGCCAAGCTGAACAACGCCAGTCTGGTCATTATCGACGCGCAAAAAGAGTACCTCAGCGGTCCACTGGCGTTGTCAGGCATGGACGAAGCGGTCAAGAACATCGCGAAAATGCTCGACGCGGCCCGCAAGGCCGGCCGGCCGATCATCCACGTGCGCCATCTGGGCACCGTGGGTGGCATGTTCGACCCCCAGGGGCCGCGCGGTGAGTTCATTCCCGGGCTTGAGCCCCAGGGCGACGAGGTGATCATCGAAAAGCGCATGCCCAATGCCTTCAAGAACACCACCTTGCACGAAACCCTGCAGAAGTACGGCCACCTGGACCTGATCGTCTGCGGTTTCATGAGCCATTCGAGCGTGAGCACCACCGTACGCCGGGCCAAGGACTATGGTTACCGTTGCACCCTGATCGAAGACGCCTGCGCCACCCGTGACCTGCCGTTCAAGGACGGGGTGATTCCCGCAGCACAGATCCAGCAGAGTGAAATGGCAATCATGGCTGACAACTTTGCATGTGTGGCGCCGACCAGCAGCCTGATCTGACGTACCATCCGACGGGCTGGCGGAACCACCTTGCGGGTTTTCGGTCTTAAACCGGATATCCATAGAGGAAATCGGCATGAAATTGTCCGATGGTTTCGATGCCAAACGCTTGCGCCAGCGTGAGCCACGCAATTGGGGCGCGCGCTTGGCGGCAGCCTTCTCGGCGCTGCTGGCGACCCTGGGCGTGCTATTGGCCATGGCCGGCGCCGCCAGCCTGCTGGGCAACCCCGAGGCATTGGCCGAGCTCAATGCCAACCGGGCCGGTGCCGTAGTCATTCTGGTAGTCGGCTTGCTGTTGCTGTACTTCGGCATCTGGTTCTGGCGACGCAGCCGTTTGCGCTTGCGCCGCAGCCGCGAACTGAACCTTTCACCGCACCTGATGAAAAAACACGATTGACTGCAACCTGCGGGGGAGTCGCGTAAACTACGCCGCCCAGGCGGAGGCTTACATGCAAGACGACGATTTTTCCCTGTTCAAAAGCGAAATGCGCGGCGTCAAGCCGATCACGCACGATCGCGCCGAAGTTGGCAAACCCAAAGCCGACCGCAAGAAGCTGGCAAGCCTGCGCCAGGCCGCCACTGTGCGTAGCGATCAGACGGTAGTCGATGGCCTGTCGGATCAGTTTGTCATCGATGTAGGCCCGGAAGACGACCTGCACTGGAGCCGTGACGGTGTCCAGGAAAGCCAGATGCGCAAGCTCAAGCTCGGCCAGATCGGTTTCGAAGGCAGCCTCGACCTGCACGGCATGAACGTGGAAAAAGCCCGCGAAACGCTGTGGGCCTTCCTCGCCGAGGCAACCCGCTTCGAAGTACGTTGTGTGCGGGTTACCCATGGCAAGGCAGTACGCCTGGACGGCAAGAAGCCAATGATCAAAAGCCACGTCAACACCTGGCTGCGCCAACACCCGCAAGTACTGGGGTTTACCTCGTGCCAGGCCCGCCACGGCGGCACCGGCGCGGTATACGTGATGCTCAAACGAACCATGCTCGAAGGCCGCGACGAGTAACGCCGCGCTTGCAGCGCCGCCACAGCCGCCGTACCCTTCGCGTTTGCGATAATTCCCCACAGGTAGATCCATGTCCCTGGAACAGAACTACACCGCTATCCTCGGCCAGATTGGCGAGGACGTCTCCCGCGAAGGCCTGCTCGACACGCCCAAGCGGGCTGCGAAGGCCATGCAGTACCTTTGCCGCGGTTATGAACAAACCCTGGAAGAAGTGACCAACGGCGCACTGTTCAGCTCCGACAACAGCGAAATGGTCCTGGTCAAGGACATCGAGCTGTACTCGTTGTGCGAACACCACATGCTGCCATTCATCGGCAAGGCCCATGTTGCCTACATTCCCGATGGCAAGGTCCTGGGCCTGTCCAAGGTTGCACGGATCGTCGACATGTACGCACGTCGCCTGCAGATCCAGGAAAACCTCAGCCGTCAGGTTGCCGAGGCGATCCAGAAAGTTACCGGCGCCCTGGGCGTCGCGGTGGTTATCGAAGCCAAGCACATGTGCATGATGATGCGCGGCGTCGAGAAGCAGAACTCCACCATGATCACCTCGGTGATGCTTGGCGAGTTCCGCGAAAATGCCGCCACCCGCAGCGAGTTTCTCAGCCTGATCAAGTAAACAGGCCCGTCTGCAAGCCGACCTTCCGTGGTCGGCTTTTTTATTCCGAGGAGTTGCCATGATCGTCAAAGCACTGCGTGTGGGCCTGGGCCAATTGATTGTTTTCGGTGACTGGATCAGCCGCCCGGCCAAGCTCAAGCGCGACCCTGCCGACCAGGCCAAGGTCGAACAACAGGCCAAGGGCCTGAGCCTGTATCAATTCCACGCCTGCCCGTTCTGCGTGAAAACCCGCCGCACCCTGCACCGCCTGAACGTACCGGTGGCCTTGCGCGACGCGAAGAACAACGAACAGGACCGTCAGACCCTGCTCACCGAGGGTGGCAAGATCAAAGTACCGTGCCTGCGCATCGACGAAGACGGCAAGACCACCTGGATGTACGAGTCCAAGGTGATCATCGACTACCTCAACAAGCGTTTTGCTGCCTGATCGCTCAGCCGGTCATGGTCACATGACGGGGATGGCTGGCCACGCGTTCCAGCCATGCCTGGATTGCCGGGTACGCCTCCAGGTCAAACCCGCCCTGATGGGCAACATGGGTATAGGCGTACAATGCGACGTCGGCGATCGAGTAACTGTCCCCCACCAGGTACGGGGTTAGCTGCAGCTGCTTCTCCATTACCCGCAGGGCTTTGTAGCCGCCCTTGTGCAGGGTTTTGTACTCCTCCAGGCGCTCTTGCGGCAGCCCCAGGTAAAACTGGATGAAGCGTGCCACGGCAATGTACGGCTCATGGCTGTATTGCTCGAAAAACTGCCACTGCAGCACTTGCGTGCGCAACCGCGGTTCGGTGGGCAAAAACGCACTGCCGTCGGCGAGGAAGTTGAGGATCGCGTTGGACTCCCACAGGTACGTGCCATCTTCAAGCGCCAGCACCGGCACTTTGCCGTTGGGGTTCATGGCCAGAAACTCCGGCGTTTCTGTTTCGCCATTGAGGATATCCACTGACTGCCATTCGTACGGCAGATCCAGCAGATGCAGCATCAGCTTGACCTTGTAGCAGTTGCCCGACTGGTAATCACCGTAAACCTTGTACATCACCCCTCCCCCCCGTTCATTGCGCAAACCTGCCTGCACTCATAGTTGGCGACTGTACGGCTAAATGCAATGCCTGCTGTATGGCATGAATCAAGGTCCTGCGCGTTAGTCTGAAAAAACTGCTTACACCTTGAACAAGGATTGCCCCATGCCCGACGCCACGTCCGCGCACTTGCGCCCTTTGGCCGACTCTTCGCCCTCTGCCGTGGTCGCCGGCTTTATTGCCATGCTGACTGGCTATACCAGTTCGCTGGTACTGATGTTTCAGGCTGGCCAGGCTGCCGGCCTGACCACAGCGCAGATTTCTTCGTGGATCTGGGCGCTGTCGATTGGCATGGCGGTGTGCAGCATCGGCTTGTCGCTACGCTATCGCACGCCGGTGACGGTGGCCTGGTCAACGCCGGGGGCCGCCCTGCTGATCACCAGCCTTGGCGGGGTCAGCTACGGCGAGGCCATTGGCGCCTACATCACCTGTGCCGTGCTGGTGGTGATCTGCGGGATGACCGGCAGCTTCGAGCGCCTGGTCAAACGCATTCCGGCCTCCCTGGCGTCCGCCCTGTTGGCGGGCATCCTGTTCAAGATCGGTAGCGAGATTTTCATCGCCGCCCAACACCGCACAGCACTGGTGCTGGGTATGTTCTTCAGCTACCTGGTGATCAAACGCCTGTCGCCACGTTATGCGGTGCTCGCCGCCTTGCTGGTGGGCACCGCCCTGTCCGGCGCCATGGGTTTACTGGACTTCAGCGGCTTCAGCCTGGAGGTGGCAACGCCGGTGTGGACCACGCCGAGCTTTTCCCTGGCCGCCACCATCAGCATCGGCATTCCACTGTTTGTCGTGGCCATGACCTCGCAGAACATGCCGGGTGTCGCCGTGCTGCGTGCCGATGGCTATCAGGTGCCGGCCTCGCCCCTGATCTCGGTGACCGGCCTGGCCTCGCTGGTGCTGGCGCCCTTTGGCTCGCACGGTATCAACCTTGCAGCCATCAGCGCGGCGATCTGCACCGGGCCGCATGCCCATGAAGACCCGAACAAGCGCTACACAGCAGCGGTCTGGTGCGGAATCTTCTACGGTATCGCCGGCGTTTTTGGCGCCACCCTGGCCGCCCTCTTCGCCGCACTGCCCAAAGAACTGGTGCTGTCGATTGCCGCCCTGGCCCTGTTTGGCTCGATCATGAACGGCCTGACCGTGGCCATGAGTGAATCCAGAGAACGGGAAGCGGCATTGATCACCTTCATGGTCACCGCCTCAGGTTTCACCCTGTTCTCGATCGGCTCGGCGTTCTGGGGAATCGTCGCCGGCGTGCTAACCCTGATGATCCTCAACTGGCGCAACGCCTGAGTCTCGCATCGTACGCTGGAAGAACGCCTGGGCCCGCTGGTCCTGGGCATAGGCGACGTTGATGCGTAGCCAGTCGCTCGCACGGCCCTGTGGGTCAAACGCACTGCCCGGTGCCAACAGCACCGAGCAGGCCAGCGCCTGACGATTGAGCGAAGCAAAATCCCGTCCCGGGCACCGTGCCCAAACAAACATGCCGCCGTAGGGTTCGGTAAACACCTGCCACCCGCAAGCCTCCAGTTGTCCCAGTGCCTTGGCCATATGCTGCGCCAGGCGCGGGCGCAGGCGCGCGACGCTTTTGCGATACGCCCCCGTCGCCAGCAACTGTGCGACCACCTGCTCGGTAAAACGCGAATTACCCAGACCGGTGACCATCTTCAGCTCGGCCAGGCGCGCAATCAACGCAGGTGCCGCCACCAGGTAGCCGATGCGCAACGAGCTGCTCAGGGTCTTCGAAAAGCTCGCGAGGTAGATGACCCGCTGCTCGGCATCCAGCGTTGCCAGACGAGTGACCGCACCGTCCTGGAAATCGGCATAGATATCGTCTTCGATGATCTGCACGTCATATTCGCGGGCAAGCTCGAGCAACCGATAAGCAACCTTGGGGGTGAGGCTGCTACCCGTGGGGTTGTGGTACAGGCTGTTGATGTACAGGCAGCGCGGCCGATGCTGCCTGAGCAACGCCTCAAGTACATCCAGGTCGGGACCGCTGGCGGTGCGCGGTACATGTAACATCTCGACGCCATGCTGGCGCAGCAGGCTGTACAGGTTGTAGTACCCGGGGCTTTCCACCAGCACCTTGTCGCCTGGCTTGAGCAGTGCGCGCACCAGCAGATCGAGGGCGTGGCTGGCGCCCTGGGTGGTAAGTATCTGTTGCGGGCTGACCTGAACGCCGATTTGCCCCAACCCCTTGTGCAGCTGGCTGCGCAAGCTGGCCAGCCCCATGGGCGGGCTGTAGTCGATCAGATCCTGGACCGGCCCTCGGCTGACCTGACGCACCGCCTGGGCGATAGCCTCGCTGGGGCGCCAACCGGAGGGTACCCAGCCGCAACAGAGATTGAGCAAGTCGTTCTGGTCGTCAGCGAACTGTTGCCAGCGATTGTCAAAGGATTCATCGCGAACAGGCAGGTCCTGCAGCGGCTCGCTGAAACGTTGTTCGGCGACGAAAAAGCCCGCGCCATGCCGCGCCTCCAGCACACCTGATGCGACCAGGCGATCGTAAGCTTCTATAACGCACGAGCGACTGACGGCCTGCTCCTGCGCCAATTGGCGAATCGAGGGCAAGCGGCTACCAGGCCGCAAACGCCGGAGTTCGATCCAGGCCTGCAACTGGGCTGCCAACTGTTTTACCAGCGGTGTGGGAGATTGGCGGTCAAGAATCAGGTTCATGGTCAAAGTGTTCGAAGATTACGTTCGAACAGTTAATCATAAATCCCACTGCAGTGTGCCTTGTGAGCCCTGAGTGATCGCCGGATAGTCATGGCACTCTCAAGGATGCCCCCATGACTTTTCAGCGTTCTCCTGCCCGACTGGCCTTCGCCCTGTGCCTGATTACCTTCGCGGTTAATTTGCAGGCGCCCCTGTACACCGCCTATGCCGAATTGTCCGGCAAAGGCGTCGCCGCCACAGCGGTGGCGTTTTCTGCCTACGTGGTGGGCGTCGTACCGGTGCTGTTGCTATTGGGCGGGCTGGCGGACCGAATCGGGCGACGGCCGCTGATCATTATCGCCCTGGTCCTGTCGATGCTGGCCACCACGCTGATGCTGGTTGCGCCGGGCCTGGAAACACTCGGGTTCGCACGCCTGTTATTGGGTGCTGGCACGGCGCTGGCCTCGGCAACCGGCACCGCCTACATGAGCGAATTGATGCATGAGCACGACAGCCGCCACGCCGCCACCTGGGTGACTGCCAGTACGTCGCTGGGCTTCGGCCTGGGTGCGGCGATGACCAGCCTGTACCTGATGCGTGAATCAACGCTGATCCCCGGCAGCTTCTACCTGCACCTGCTGCTGGCCAGCCTGGCCCTGCTGGCCGTCTGGAGACTCCCCGACCCGCATGACAATACGCAAAATCCGTGGCTACGCCTGCCCTGCTACCCCACTGGCAGCCTGGTCTATGGCCTAGCGATCCTGCTGGCCTGGGCCTGCGTCGGCCTGGTCATTGCTCTGCTGCCATCGATCCTCAAACAACATGGCATGGCCCACTGGTCGGGGTTCTCGACCTTCTGCGTTATCAGTTGCGGGTTGTTGTTCCAGCCCCTGGCACGGCGCATGGCGCCCGCCCGATCAACCCTGCTGGGCTTGATCGTGCTGCCCTGCAGCTATGCCCTGCTCACCTGGGGGGCCAACAGTGGTCAATTGTTTGCCGTACTGCTGGGTACCGTAGCAGCCAGCAGTGCCTGCTACGGGTTCATTTATCTGGGGGGGTTGTCGGCCGTCACTGCACTGGCTGGTGCTGAAAAAGCACGCGCCCATGCCGGCTTCTTCCTGCTGGCCTATACCGGCTTCAGCTTGCCCGTGATCTTTACAGGCCTGCTGGTCGACCGGCTGGGTGCCAGCCAGTCGCTGTGGGTATTTGGCCTGGCATTGCTGGCCGGTTGCTTGATCGCGGGCCAGGCTCTGTTGCGCAGCAACAAGCCCCTGGCGGCTCCCGACACCGCGCCAGTCAAATTGCCGTAGCACCACCGTCAACGGCCAACGCCTGCCCCGTGGTAAACGCCGCACCATCGCTGCACAGGTACAACACCGCGCTGGCGATTTCTTCAACCTTGCCAATCCGCCCTACCGGATGCATAGCTGCAGCGAACTCGGCCTTGCGCGGATCAGCCTCGTAGGCACGACGGAACATGTCGGTATCGATGACTGCCGGGCACACGGCGTTGATGCGAATCTTCTTCTTGGCGTACTCGATGGCGGCCGACTTGGTCAGCCCGATCACCGCATGCTTGGACGCACTGTAGATACTCATCTTCGGCGCCGCGCCCAAGCCTGCTACCGAAGCGGTGTTGACGATGGCACCACCACCCTGGGCCAGAAGCAGCGGCAACTGGTGCTTCATGCACAGCCACACGCCTTTGACATTGACGCCCATGATCGCATCGAACTCGGCCTCGCTGCCCTCAGCCAGGCGCCCTTGTTCGATCTCGATGCCGGCATTGTTGAATGCGTAATCGAGGCGACCGTAGGCCTCGACCGTAGCCGCCAACAGTTGCTGTACTTCGGCCTCGCGAGTCACATTGCAGGCCACAAACAGTGCCTCGCCACCCGCAGCGCGGATCAGCGCAGCGGTTGCTTCGCCACCGGCGGCATCCAGGTCGGCTACCACCACCTTCAAGCCTTCGGCAGCAAAGGCCAACGCCGTCGCCCGACCAATACCCGCCGCACCGCCAGTGACCAGGGCTACCTGGCCGGAAAAAGTCATCGTCATCATGGGCTCCTGCAACAAAGTGAGGGTTGTGCCTTGGAGTCTAGGCAGCAGAACACAACGATTGGCAGCATCATCAAGGGGCCGGTTGAAGGGTTATCGGCGCGGGTGATTGTTGGCCAAGCGCGAGATCACCGCCATCGATTGCACTGCATTCGCCGCAACCGAGAACCTTGCCGGATGGCCCGGGAGGGTCTATCAACAGTCTTTGTCCTACTTCCGAGAGCCTGCCATGACCGCCCAGACCAACCGCCGCTTTCTGCTCGCCAAACGACCGATCGGTGCTGTCAGCCGAGACGACTTCACTTTTGAACAGGTGCCGGTTGGCGAGCCCGGCGAAGGCCAGGTGCTGGTGAAAAACCTCTACCTGTCCCTCGACCCTGCCATGCGTGGCTGGATGAACGAAGGCAAATCCTATATTCCGCCGGTCGCGCTCGGTCAGGTCATGCGTGCCTTGGGCGTGGGCGAAGTGATCGCTTCAAAACACCCGGGCTTTGCCGTCGGTGATCACGTCAACGGCCCCCTGGGCGTGCAGGACTACTTTCTCGGTGAGCCGCAGGGCTTCTACAAGATCGACCCGAAACTGGCGCCGCTGCCACGCTATCTGTCCGCCCTGGGCATGACCGGCATGACCGCCTACTTCGCCTTGCTTGAGGTCGGTACGCCGAAAGCCGGTGAGACGGTGGTGATCTCCGGTGCCGCTGGTGCAGTAGGAAGCATCGCTGGACAGATTGCCAAGATCAAAGGCTGCCGGGTGGTGGGTATCGCCGGTGGCACAGAGAAATGCCAATACTTGAAGGACGAACTGGGCTTTGACGGCGTCATCGACTACAAGGCTGAAGACGTGCTTGAAGGCCTCAAGCGTGAATGCCCGAAAGGTGTGGACGTTTACTTCGACAACGTCGGTGGTGACATCCTCGATGCCGTGCTCAGCCGCCTGAACTTCAAGGCGCGGGTAGTGATCTGTGGCGCGATCAGTCAATACAACAACAAGCAGGCGGTCAAAGGCCCGGCCAACTACCTGTCATTGCTGGTGAACCGCGCGAGGATGGAAGGCTTTGTGGTGATGGACCATTCCGCCAACTATGGCAAGGCGGCACAGGAAATTGCCGGCTGGCTGGCAACCGGCAACGTGCAGAGCAAGGAAGATGTAGTCGAGGGGCTGGAAACCTTCCCCGAGACGCTGTTGAAGCTGTTCAGCGGGGAAAATTTCGGCAAGCTGGTGCTTAAGCCCTGATTTCGGCAACCACTGCCGCCAGCGCCTGGGCAGGATCGGCGGCCTGGCTGATCGGGCGACCAATTACCAGATAGTCGGAGCCTGCATCCAGTGCCTGGCGCGGCGTCAGAATCCGGCGCTGGTCATCCTGGGCGCTGCCTGCAGGGCGGATACCCGGGGTTACCAGTTGCAGTGACGGATGCGCCGCCTTCAGTGCCGGCGCCTCCAGCGCAGAGCACACCAAACCGTCCATACCGGCCTTCTCGGCCAGTGCAGCCAGGCGCAGCACCTGCTCCTGCGGCTCGATATCCAGGCCGATACCGGCAAGGTCTTCACGCTCCATGCTGGTCAGCACGGTCACACCGATCAGCAGTGGCTGCAGGCCGCTGCGCTTGGCCAGCACCTCACGGCAGGCGGACATCATGCGCAGGCCACCGGAGCAGTGCACGTTGACCATCCACACGCCCATTTCTGCAGCGGCTTTTACCGCCATGGCGGTGGTGTTGGGGATGTCGTGGAATTTCAGGTCGAGGAACACCTCGAAGCCCTTCTCCACCAGGGTTTCGACAATACCCGATGCGCTGCTGGTGAACAGCTCCTTGCCGACCTTGACCCGGCACAAGGCGGGATCGAGCTGATCGGCCAGCTTCAGGGCGGCGTCACGGGTAGGGAAATCCAGGGCGACGATGATGGGCGTCTGGCAGGCGGACATGGGCTGGTCTCTTGGCAAGTCTTGAACGGCGCGCATTGTAAACGAAGCGGCGGCCCGTGGGGGCCCGGTGATCGTGAATTGGCTCTTGTTGCGGCCCCTTCCTATAATTTGAACTAACGAATGATGTATTCGATCCACATTCTAGAAGCAGCGCCATTCGCCGCTCAAAGGAGAACACCATGCCCTGGTATGCCTGGTTGATATTGGTGATAGCGCTCGGCTCGATTGTCGGGGGCCTGATGTTGCTGCGTGATACGGCCAAAAAGCTGCCGTTGACAGAGGAGCAGCTCAAGCGTGTGCATGAGCGCAATGCGGAAATGGATGCCAAGGATGCGCAGGATCGCTAAGACACATGTTGAATGCCCCCAGGAAGGCCGGTCATCGACCGGCCTTTTGCAGCACTAGTTGACAGTGAGCTTGTCACGATTGCGATCGAGTAGCGCCTTGCCGATGCCTTTGATCTCCAGCAGCTCGTCCACGGACGCAAATGCACCATGTTCTTCACGATAGGCGACGATGGATTCGGCCTTGGTTTTGCCGATGCCAGCCAGCGTGGACTGCAGGGTTAGCGCGTCTGCCGTGTTGAGGTCCAGTTGTGCAGTGGGCTGTTGCGCAGTAACGATAGCGACCGGGGGTGCTACAGGTTGAGTTGCGGGCGCTGCGCTGAGCGTAAAGGACGCACTGGCGAACAAAGGGAGTAACAGGTAGGACAGGACGGTGTTGCGCATGGTGAGGACTCCTTCGGTGATTGCAAAGGCAGCTTTTCCTTGGCTGCCATCCAAACGTAGAACGGCAGGGGAAAGAGTCAAACAACTGAACTACTAGTAATTTTTACCAAATCAGACAAAGCCATGCATTTCGCATCCCGTAGCGTTCAAAACTGAAGAAAACTCTTACAGGCTTAATTCCACGTGCTCACCCCCATCACTTCCACTACACACGCTAATTAATGGAGCCCGCTATAAAAGCCGCACTACAATCAGCACGCAACGGCTTCAACCCACCCTTACCCAAGGCGGCTTTATTGAAGCGGACAATCAACTACCCCGCATTTACCCTTGGCGATTAACGGTTAATCGCAACAGTGATCATACTGGCCTCCAAGTACCTTTAACGGGGTGCGCATTGCCGCAGTTCCGAGACACTACCGTGGCCGACCCCATACAGCCTGTGTCGACCGTTCGCGCCATTGGCACGCCCGAGACCCGCGACAAGTGATGCGAAAAACCGGGATCTAGGATATCCTCCCGCCCTTTGAAGGCGTAAAGCTCAATTCTCTGGCGGCGCTACTTCTAACCCGACATGGATGTGAGCTTTGAGCATGGATATTGGATGTCATCAAGAGACTCTGGGGGCTGCCCATGCAGCAGCAGTCTTTTGCCCCGTTGTTGAACGAGCGCAAAAAGTAACGCCAGAGATGCCGCCAAGGAGCAATTGCGCAGACAATAGCCCTCTGGTTGCACGCCTATCGGGTCACTATGGGCAACCTTCGCCCGTCACCCCTATCGCGTCGCTTAGCAACTCCTGCCCTGTGCCCACTGCCTGCTCACGCCCCACCTTGCCCCATGCTGTTCCTCGTCTAAATTAGGCCGTGGTCTTTTTATAGTCCTGGAATCTACAGACCTGGAGCAAGGAGACGGCAACCTTTACTGCCCGAATAGAATATTAAAAACCGGTAAACACTATGGCTTCAGTAAAACTTCACAACGGGAAAACCTTCAGTTCCGAGGCTGGCATATCAATGCTCGACAGTGCCAGGCAGGCTGGCATCACCCTCGAGTACAGCTGCAGGACCGGGCGCTGTGGGGTTTGCAAGACCAAAGTGCTCTACGGTGAAACAGAAATACTCAAGGACGAAACCTCGCTGACTCCCGATGAGCACGCAGAAGGGCTGATCCTGACGTGCTGCCGGCGCGCCGTTAGCGATGTGGAGATCGATGCCGAAGACATCGGCGCCCTCGGCGACATAATCGTAAAGACTCTTCCCTGCAGAGTCGACACAATCAAAAAGCTTGCCGACAATGTCGTGGAAGTCATCCTCAGGGTTCCCCCTAACAGCAAGTTCGTTTATCTGCCCGGACAGTATCTCGACATAATCGGTGAGGCTGGCCTGCGTCGCAGCTACTCAATCGCCAATGCCCAGCGTGATGACGGAAAACTCGAGCTGCAAATTCGCGAAGTCGAAAACGGCATGATGTCGGCGTACTGGTTCGACCGTGCAAAAACCAACGATCTGCTACGACTTGAAGGCCCGCTGGGCACCTTCAGCCTGCGCGAAAAAGACGCTGGCAACATCATTTTCCTCGCCACCGGTACCGGCATCGCCCCGGTCAAGGCCATGCTCGAACAATTGCTTGGCAACCCTTCGATGGCCGCAGGGAAAAAGGTCTTCATTTATTGGGGAGGCCGTACAAGCAGCGACATCTACTGGACGCCACAACTCCAGGGACTGGACGCCACATTCATACCGGTATTGTCGCGGGCAGACAGCCATTGGACAGGGCGAACCGGCTATGTTCAGTCAGCACTGATCAATGATGACATCGACCTCACCCGGTCGGTCGTCTACGCCTGCGGCTCGGAAGACATGATTCATTCCGCTCGCGATGTACTGACTGCTGCGGGACTGCCTGCCAAACACTTTTATTCAGATGCATTTGTAAGTTCAAATTGATAAGGAGCAATCATGAAAGCGGTCATTCTGGCAGGCGGTTTAGGGACACGCCTGAGTGAGGAAACCAGTGTGCGGCCAAAGCCTATGGTCGAGATCGGTGGAAAACCAATCCTCTGGCACATCATGAAGATGTACTCCTCGCACGGCATCAATGACTTCATCATCTGCTGTGGCTACAAAGGCTATCTGATCAAAGAGTACTTCGCTAACTACTTCCTGCACACGTCGGATGTAACTTTCAACATGCGTGAAAACACCATGAAAGTTCACGACAAGCGCGCCGAAGACTGGAATGTCACCCTGGTCGACACCGGCGACTCGTCGATGACCGGTGGCCGCCTGCGCCGCGTGGCAGATTACGTCCGAAATGAAGAAGCCTTCTGTTTCACCTACGGTGACGGCGTCGGCGACATGGACATCAGCGCCACCATCGCCTTCCACAAGCGCCATGGCAAGGCAGCGACACTTACTGCCACCTATCCCCCAGGCCGCTTTGGCGCGCTGGACATCAAGCAGGGCCAGGTTCTCAACTTCAAGGAAAAGCCCAAAGGCGACGGCGCCATGATCAACGGCGGCTTCTTTGTATTGTCCCCTCAGGTACTTGAATACCTGACCGACGACAGCACCGTCTGGGAACAAGAGCCGTTGATGGGCTTGGCAGCAGCCGGTCAGCTGATGGCTCACGAGCACCCTGGATTCTGGCAGCCAATGGACACCCTGCACGATAAAAACCTGCTGGAAAAACTGTGGCTCAATGGCAAGGCACCTTGGAAAACCTGGGATTAATATGAAAGCGACTGTTTCAGCTGCCTTCTGGAAAGGAAAGAAGGTATTCGTCACAGGCCATACCGGGTTCAAGGGCAGCTGGTTGTCCCTGTGGCTGCAAGGCATGGGCGCGCAGGTCAAAGGGTTCGCCCTGGCACCACCGACAACGCCATCGCTTTTTGAACAGGCGCGCGTTGAAGACGGCATGGTGGCCTCCCAAATCGGGGACATCCGCGATCTGCACGCCATTACTGAGAGCATGTCGGCTTTTGATCCGGATATTCTGATCCACATGGCCGCTCAGCCCTTGGTCAGGTTGTCCTATCGAGAGCCGGTCGAGACCTATGCCACCAATGTCATGGGCACTGTCCATGTGCTGGAAGCCGCACGTCAGTGCCCGAGCCTGCGCGCAATCGTCAATGTCACGACAGACAAGTGCTACGAAAACCAGGAATGGGAATGGGGCTATCGTGAAAACGAACCCATGGGTGGCCACGACCCTTACAGCAACAGCAAGGGCTGTGTAGAGCTGATCACCTCCGCCTACCGCAATTCCTTTTTCAACACCAAAAACGCCGCAGCACTGGCCTCGGCGCGTGCCGGCAACGTGATCGGTGGTGGCGACTGGGCCGAAGATCGCCTCATTCCCGACATTTTGCGCGCCGTCGAGAAAGGGCAGCCCGTCATTGTTCGCAACCCGAAAGCGACGCGCCCCTGGCAGCACGCCCTTGAGCCGCTCAGTGGATACCTTGTCCTCGCCCAGCACCTCTGGGACCAGGGCCACACCTTTGCGCAAGGCTGGAACTTCGGCCCTCGGGATGAAGACGCACGCCCTGTCGAATGGATACTCGACCACATGGTGGAGGCGTGGGGTGCCGGTGCGAGCTGGCAACTGGATAACGACCCTCAACCCCATGAGGCGCGCTACCTGAAGCTGGATATCTCCAAAGCCCGATCCCACTTGAAGTGGGAGCCGACCTGGAACCTGGAAACCACACTGACCCGCATCGTCACCTGGCACCACGCCTGGTTGCGAGGTGAGGATATGCACGCCCATTGCGTGGACGAAATCAACAGCTACATGGCAGCCATGGCTGCTGACGCCTAAACAACCAAAAGCTTTAAGCAGGAAATACTATGACTCCCGATATGCTCCGCCAGGAAATCAGCCAGCTCGTCGAGCGCTACGCTCAGACGGCCTTGGCAGCCAAACCTTTTGTAGGTGGCGAGACTGTCATTCCACCTTCGGGCAAGGTGATTGGCGCGCGCGAACTGCAACTGATGGTCGAAGCATCCCTTGATGGCTGGCTGACCACCGGCCGTTTCAATGCCGAGTTCGAAAAGAAGCTGGCGGAGTTTCTTGGCGTCAAATACCTCATCACCGTCAACTCCGGCTCCTCGGCCAACCTGGTGGCGTTCAGCACCCTGACCTCCCCCAAGCTGGGCGACCGCGCCATCAAGAAAGGCGACGAAGTCATTGGTGTGGCGGCCGGCTTCCCCACCACCGTCAACCCTATCGTCCAGTTCGGAGCGATCCCGGTCTTTGTCGATGTCGACATGGCCACCCACAACATTGACCCCGAGCTGATTGAAGCGGCCATCACGCCCAAGACCAAGGCGATCATGCTCGCCCACACCCTTGGCAACCCATTCAACCTGGGCAAGGTCAAAGCACTGTGTGAAAAGTACAACCTCTGGCTGGTCGAAGATTGCTGTGACGCACTCGGTGCGACCTATGACGGCAAGCTGGTCGGCACTTTTGGTGACATCGCCACCTTGAGCTTCTACCCCGCTCACCACATCACCATGGGTGAAGGCGGCGCGGTGTTCACCAACAACGCCCAGCTGAAACTGATTGCCGAATCGTTCCGTGACTGGGGGCGTGATTGCTACTGCGCACCGGGTTGCGATGACACCTGCGGCAACCGCTTCGGCCAGCAATTCGGCAGTCTGCCACAAGGTTACGATCACAAGTACGTGTATGCCCACCTGGGTTACAACCTGAAGATCACCGACATGCAGGCAGCGTGCGGGCTGGCGCAGCTCGACCGCGCGCCTGAGTTCATCGAAACCCGTAAACGCAACTTCAAGCTGCTCAAAGAGCGCCTGTCCAGCCTGAACGACTTCCTTGAAATTGCCGAAGCCACGCCTAACAGCGACCCGTCGTGGTTTGGTTTCCCGGTCACCCTGAAAGAAAGTGCCGGGGTCAAGCGTGTCGACCTGCTCAAGTTCCTGGATCAGAACAAGATCGGTACCCGCCTGCTGTTTGCCGGCAACCTGATCCGTCAGCCGTACTTCCATAACGTGGAATACCGCGTCGTTGGCGAACTGACCAACACTGACCGGACCATGAACCAGACTTTCTGGCTGGGCGTTCAGCCTTCGCTGGGCCAAGAGCACTTTGACTACGTCGGTGAAAAACTGGAAGAGTTCTTCGGGATCGGTTTCTAACTTATGAAAGCTTCAGATGCAGTAGCAAAAGTACTTGCAGACACAAACGTCCTGTATGGTTTTGAGCTCATCGGTGGAATGATTACCCATCTGGTGGACAGCATTAACTTGCTCGGTAAAACCAAGTTGGTATCCATGCACCATGAGCAAGGCGCTGCCTTTGCTGCATCTGCTGTCGCACGTGCGACACATCACAAGATCATGGGGGTGGCACTGGGTACCAGCGGACCGGGCGCCACCAACCTGATCACCGGAATCGCTGACTGCTGGCTGGACAGCCACCCGTGCCTGTTCCTGACCGGCCAGGTCAATACGTATGAACTCAAAGGCGACAGGCCGATTCGCCAGCAAGGCTTCCAGGAGCTCGACAGTGTTGCCCTGGTCAGCAGCATCACCAAGTATGCCTACCAGGTAACGCATGTCGATGAGCTGATCCCCTGCCTCCTGAAAGCGATTGCCATTGCCCGGGAAGGACGCCCGGGGCCTGTACTCCTGGATATCCCCATGGACATCCAGCGCGCCGAAATCGACGATACCGTCGTCGCCGAACTGCTGAGTGGCTGGGCGGGCAAAACAGTACCTGCAGCACAGCAACACGACGAATTCAGCAACATTTGGGCATTGCTGGAAAAGGCCCAAAAACCGGTGTTCCTGATTGGCGGCGGCGCGGTCAACACCCCTGGTTTTTCCCAGTGGCTAGCACGGGTCGAGCAACTGGGGATTCCTCACGTTGCAAGCCTGAAAGGGGCAGAGAAGCTCACTGCTGGCGACAACTACCTCGGCATGCTTGGGGCCTATGGCACCCGCGCAGCAAATTACGCTGTACAGCATTGCGACCTGCTACTGGTGTTTGGCAGCCGGATGGACGTCCGGCAGACCGGCGCCAAACCAGAATCATTTGCACCACACGCAGAAATCGTCCAGTTCGATCTGGATCCTGCACAACTGAACAATCGCGTCACCACCCAGCACGCCTTCACTACCGAGCTGGCCCCGGTGTTTTCCGATTTTATCGAGCATGCGCAACAGCTGAGCCCGGCACCTGCAGCCTGGCGCAAACAGCTTGCGCAGATTTTCGAACAGACATTTGTTGATGAATATGCAGGTTGGGGCGTCAGCCCTTTCGACCTGATGAGCACGCTGAACGAGCTTTGCAGTACGCGAGCACTCGACTACGTCGCCGACGTCGGCAATAACCAGATGTGGGCAGCGCACACCCTGCGGCTGGGCGCGGAACAATCCATGCACCATTCTGGCGGCCTGGGCACCATGGGCTTTGCCATCCCGGCAGCCGTCGGGGTGTGCTACGCCGGCAACAAGCCGGTCATTGTCATCACCGGTGACGGCGGTGCCCAGCTAAACATTCAAGAACTGGACATCATTGCCCGGGATCAGTTGCCAATCCTGACCATCGTGATGAACAACCACTCACTCGGTATGGTCCGTGGTTTTCAGGAAATGTATTTCGAAGGGCGCAACTCTTCGACCTACTGGAATGGCTACACCTCGCAGTTCCAGGCGATTGGCACTGCCTATGGCGTTGCGTCACGCAGCACAAGCGACCTGCGCCAGTTCAAGGCAGCAGTCGACGAGTTCCTCAAAGACGGCAAGCCGATGCTCATCGAGGTGCTCATGCCCGACGCTCGGGAGTGCCGACCGCGGCTGGAGTTCGGTCGTCCGATCCACGAGCAGTCCCCCCTGCTGGACCTGAACCCATGAAGATTGCATTGCTGGGGGCAACCAGCCATATCGCGAAAGACCTGGTTGCCAGCATCGCCGAACACACTGCATACCACTGCTCCCTGTTCATGAGGGAACCCGGTAGGCTAGACGCCGGCATTCAGGCAATTGCCGAGCAAAAGTCCTTTCCGGTACTGGACTATGCCAGCTTCGATTGCACCCTCCACTTTGATGCAATCATCAATTTTGTCGGTGTGGGCGATCCGGCACGCGCCATCCAGATGGGCGAGGCGATATTTTCCATCACCGAGCAGTACGACAAGCTCGCCCTGTCGTACCTGGAGCAAAAACCGGACTGCAAGTACATCTACCTGAGCAGCGGTGCAGCCTATGGGTCCAACTTCGAGGCCCCCATCACCGAAGCCTCGAAGTCCGCCTTTGCCATCAATGCGTCACAGCCGCAGGACTGGTATGGCACGGCCAAGCTCCTGGCTGAGTGTCGCCATCGGACACTGCCTGGCTCGGCGATCGTCGACGTCAGGGTGTTCAGTTACTTCAGCCATCGCCAGGCAACCGGTGCACGTTTCTTCCTGAGCGACATCCTCCGCGCACTGCAGTCCGGTACGGTGCTTGAGGTATCACCAGACGACATGATCAGGGACTATCTGGTACCCGCTGACTTCCTGCAGTTGATAGACAAGATCCTGCAAGCACCCGCCGTCAACGATGTCGTCGACTGCTACACACTGGCACCTGTCAACAAGTTCGACTTGCTATCGGCGCTCCACGACGAGTTTGGCCTGAAATACACCATCGTGGGTGACCAGGCGAAAGTTAACGCAACGGGTCCAAAGGCCAATTATTACTCGCTGAACCGCAAGGCCGAGCGCCTGTTTGACTATGCCCCCGGCAACACATCGTCCAGCGGCATAGTGAGTGAAATCAAACGGTACTTGAACCCAATACAATAAAAGGTCTCTTCGATGCTGCACACGCTATTGAAGGTGAAGCTTGTCAGATTTTTGTTGGTCGGCTTGATGAACGCCGCGTTCGGCTATGGCTGTTTTGCTGCCTTTCTCTACCTTGGCCTGCACTACAGCGCGGCGCTGTTTCTGGCCACGCTGCTGGGTATCGCATTCAACTTCAAGAGCACAGGCGCTCTGGTTTTTGGCTCCAGAAACAACAAGCTGATTTTTAGATTCATTGCCGGGTACGGCATTGTCTATTGCGCCAACGTTGCAGGCATCGCCGCCCTGAAATCGGTTGGCATGGACCCTTACCTCGCCGGTATCGCGCTGATATTGCCCATGGCGCTACTTTCTTTTTTTATTAATAACAGGTTCGTTTTTAATTATGCGTAAGCTTATAAGCATCGTGACGCCCTGCTACAACGAAGAAGCCAACATTGATGAGCTTTACCAGCGCATCGTCGAAGTCATGTCGCGCCTCGACTATGACTACGAACACATTTTTATCGATAACTGCTCGACCGACGGCAGTATCGCAAAACTGCGTGGCCTCGCAGCTCAAGACTCGCGGGTCAAACTCATTCTCAATGCCCGCAACTTCGGCCATATCCGCTCGCCTTATCACGCCTTGCTCCAAGCCAAGGGCGATGCGTGCGTCTTGATTGCCTCCGACCTTCAAGATCCGCCAGAAATGATTGAAGAGTTCATCAAGAAGTGGGAAGCAGGGTTCAAGACCGTCCTCGCGGTCAAACCCGAAAGCGAAGAGTCAGCGCTGATGTTCCTCGTCAGAAAGGCCTACTACCGCTTCATCACCCGTATATCGGAAGTGCCCCTGGTAAAAAATGCCACCGGCGCCGGGCTGTTCGACCGGGTTGTGCTGGAGATCCTCAGAAAGATCGACGACCCCTACCCTTACTTCCGCGGCCTGCTGTGTGAGATCGGCTTCCCGATTGCCACCGTTCCCTTCAAGCAACCCCGGCGTCAACGCGGTATTACCAAAAACAACTTCTACACCCTTTACGACATTGCCATGCTGGGCATTACCAACCACTCCAAGGTGCCACTGCGCCTGATGGTAATGGGCGGCGGGCTGCTGGCGATGCTCAGCCTGCTGATCGCCTTTGGCTTCCTCGTGGCAAAACTGGTGTTCTGGAACTCCTTCCAGCTCGGCGTCGCTCCCCTGCTGATCTCTCTTTTCTTCTTTAGTTCGGTGCAAATACTGTTTCTCGGGATGCTTGGGGAATACCTCGGCTCGGTGCACACCCAAATGCGTAATATGCCGCTGGTTGTTGAGGCGGAACGCGTCAACTTTGACGCATCCTGAACCGTCTCGACCAAACTACAGCGTTGAGCACCGACGGCCACATCTTTCGGCAGGCAGTAGAAAAAGCAAAAAGCCGCCCTTGGCGGCTTTTTGCTATCTAGCAGTAGCGCTTTCCGAAAATATGCCGATACATCAGAGTTTATGGAACGGCAACCAACGTAAGCGTATGCAAACCGATGCCAAGCACGCGAGTATCTGCTGATTGGCCAATCTGTGCAGGAGAAACAGAACCGGGTGCCTTCAAGACAATTCGCAACGAGCCATCCTTAATCAAATCCTTCGGAATTTCTGCTGTTCGCGTACCGCTCGACTCATTCAAATCAAACGACCAAGTCGCGACTTCGGTGCCGTTTACTTCTGCGACAACGATCTGCTTCGGATGCTGCTGGGTCACATAGGCCCTGCCGTTAATTTGCAACTGGTACGAACTAGATGGCACACGCAAAACTACTGATGCTTCTGCATTACCAAACGCCCAAGCTCCCCAAGCCTCCGCCACACTCCATCCACCTGAAGCATATGACCAACCATTCCCTCCAGAAGCGAAGTTCAGCTTTTCACCAGCTGCGTATTTACCCATGCACGCGGGATCAATAACCACAAAATTTGCAGTTTCAATAAAACGTGAATCACATACTGTATTGATATGCGGAGTACGTCTTACGATTGCATATTTCACCCCCTCAGTCATTGACGCCCCGCGCTGCCACGATATTGCGCGTGGATTGAATGGGTGCTGAAGTGCCGTCAGCGTGACCATCAAGTTACCCATTAGCGGCAGCCCACTATCAAGGAACACCGTATTACCAGGGATAAAACCAGGCATTTGATAGTCTGCAGTGTTAGCTGCATATGTCATTGCATTAAGAATAGGCGCTACTGGCTTATTGTAGCCATCAAACACAAACATTGAAGCAACGCCAGCCAGAACTGGAGCAACCCATCCCGGATTTAAACCCTTTTCGCCGAAAGGAAAATAAGCTGCGGCTACACGAACAGCATTCACAATACCGAGAGTAAAGACAATGAACATGTGCTTCTTGATTGCATAGTTCGACCCATCACCAAACAGCTTCAACATGGCGAACTGGATGACAACCAGACCAACTGCTCCAACGACAGCGGAACCTAGGACTGCATCGGTATATTCAGCCCTGCCGCGCCAGTATTGCCGCAAATTCCAAACGCCTATTGCTGCGCACAAGAACGCAACCAGCATAAACGAATCGTATCCAAGATAAAGACCACCGTCGTTAGCCGATATCATGCGCATTACTTTAAATGCGGGATTGGTAAAGATGATCAATACAGAACCGACGATCAATGCCGCAAGACACGCTGCATTTGAAATACGCTGAGAGGGCTGTTCACTCCAGAATTTCCATACCTGGAACGCCATTAAAGCGCATCCAGCAGCAAGCACATGAATTGCGACCAACGGCTGTATCCACATAGTGACTAAGCCGGCCAACAGGAACAGTATCGTTTGCTTCCATGTTCTCGCATCCCTTGACACCCACAAAAGAATGCCAAAATACATCACGTCCGCAACTATCTGAGGATAGAAAAAATTCTCAGCAACCTCCCATCCTATTTGAGAACTAGTTAACGTAAGCACCAAGAAGGCAAGAGAGAAAAGCAACACACGTTTTGGCGAAGAGGCATCGACAAGATTAATAATCAATACATAACAGAGATACACGGAAGCGATAGTAACTATCGTGATCCCGACGAGACCAGATCCGCCAACCCACCCAATGATCGTTGCCATCCAGTGAGATGCGGGCGGATACAGAGCCATCGGGCCTATACGATCAAAAGCATTCGCTTGAACACCAGCATTCCGAGTCAACTCGTCAACCAAAAGGAGATGCTGAACCAGGTCAAAACTGGTAGTTTGGATGAATCGGGAAAACCGAAAAATCAAAAAAGAAAGAATACACGCCCCAAGCAAAAAATAGCTCGCCTTGAGCCTAATAGGATTTTTCATTATTTAAACCCATAAAAACAGCAAAAATAAATTGAAAACACTTCATGCGCTAGCGATGAAGACGAGAAACCTGGCCGACAATTTCGCCGAAACACTTCGCCTACTCTTTTAATCCCCATAAACTTCCTTTGTCAAATTGAGCCCCATACTGCCATCCCCAAAGCACTCTACTGAAGACAGTTCGGTGCTGGCTATATCGACGCTCGGTGGCTTTACTGCGGGATGAGGGTATACAGTAACACCACGACTTAAGTAGCCTGGATACGCCTGCAAAAACAATCCGGCACCCTCAGAACAATCATCAGATCAGAGTCGTATACAAATCCCTGTACGCCTCACCCATCACTTGCGCCGTAAACACTTGTAAAAACCGTTGGCGCGCCGCTGCACCGAAACGCGCTGCCTCATCCGCATCCTCCCACAGTCGCAGCATTGCTGCCTTGAGTGCTTGCGCATCGGCAGGTGGAACCACCAGCCCTGTCACTTCGTGCTGATTGATAAAGCTGGTGCCAGTGCCGATCTCACTGCAGATCATCGGCTTGCCGAACATCGCCCCCTCAAGCAGGCTGATGCCAAAGGCCTCTGAGCGCAGATGCGACGGAAACACCACGGCATAACAGGCACTGAACAGGTCGACCTTTTCCTGCTCGGTTACCTGGCCAATGAAGTGGACATGGGTCAAGCCCAGGCGGGTGGCCTCCTCGCGCAGCTCGTTTTCAATCGGCCCGGCACCGACGATAACCAGGGGCAGTTCGGTGTTCTTGAGCGCTTGCAGGAGGAAATGCAGCCCCTTGTAATAGCGCAGTACGCCAACAAACAAGAAGAAACGCTCGCCGAATCGCGCCTTGAGCTCAGTAGTCGTCGATGCACGAGCTGCCGGATACAAAGACTCTTGCAAGCCAATCGGGATCGCCAACGACTTGTCTTGGAACTGTTTCAGCACACGAGAACTTTGCAGGTAATTTGGACTCGTTCCCGCAATGGCACTTACGCTGCGCAAGAACATGTTCATCAGTGGCCGGTAGATTGGCAACATCAAGCGTTGCCGGACAATATCGGAGTGATAGGTGACAACACTCGGTTTGCCGACGCGAGTGGCAAAGTGCACCAGGTCCATGAACGGCCAAGGGAAATGGTAATGAATGATATCTGCTTCGGCCGCCAGCTTCGAAAACGCCGAGAACGCGGACACGGACATCCCCGTAGAGGCAAAGTTGGCACTTTCCTTGACCTGAAAAAGCCGATATTCCTTGGTAACCAGAGGGGCACTTGGCTCGCGCGCCAACGACAGTATCGTATTTTCACAGCCCAACGACGAGGTGGCATGCGTCAGGTGCCTGATAAAATGCTCAACCCCGCCATGCTGATCGGCAGCAAAGGTTTTGTAAAAATGTAAGATCTTCAAATGAATTCTCTAGGGTTACATCCCTGTATAGGCCTCAACAGAACGCTCACCCCGATAGGCATACACACTTTTAATAACCCACCGACTTACAATGGCTATCACCCGATGGAGCGGTAAACGTCCAGCGTCTCGCGTGCACAGCGCTCCCAGGAGAACTTCTGCGCTTGCAGCAGACCTTTGTGAATATAGCCATCACGCAAGCCTTCATCTTCAAGCAGCGCACTCAATTGGAACGCAAGCGACTCACTGCTTCCAGGTTCATGCAGCGCCGCCGCGCCTTGCGCAAACTCCGCCATGGAGGTGCCACTCGTGCAAACCACCGGAACCCCGCTCGCCATCGCCTCCAGCACAGGAAGGCCAAACCCCTCATACACCGAGGGGTACGCAAACACTGCTGCGCCTGAATAAATCAACGGCAACTCTTCTGCACAAACAAACCGCAAGTATTTCACTTCGCCGCGAGCCTGCATGGCCTGAATGCGCTCAAGCAAATCCGAGTTACGCCACCCCGGAGCCCCGGCAATTACCAGCGGGAACGCCCGACGCAGCGCGTTGGGCAACTGCGACCAGGCATCCAGCAGCTGTGCCAATCCCTTTCGAGGCTCCAGAGTACCGACGAATGCGACATAGCGACCATGCTCAAGCCCGTGCTGGGTCAGCACGCTGGCCGTTTGCTGCGGGCCCCGCGGGATGAAACGCTTGTCTGCCCCCAGGTAAATCGCCCGAACCACATCGGCACTGAGGTTATAGCGCTCGATCAGTTCCTGGCGGACGATCTCTGAGTCGGTAATAAGGTAGTCCGCGCGCGCCAAAGTACGCGGCAGTTCCCGGTTCAACCACTCCACCCGTTCGGCAGGATGGAAGTGCGGGTAATGCACGAAAGAAAGGTCATGGATGGTCGCGACACACGGACCGGCATGAGGCTTCAAAATAAAATTGGGTTCGTGATAGATGTAACCCTTTCGCTTGCTTGCCTCCCGGCGGAAAACAGCGCTTCGAATAGCACTTCGCGCCCGATAGGCGAACGGCAGGCCACGCACGAAAGAGCGAAAACGCGTTGTCAGCTCGCGAGCGCCTGGTGCCTCACCCGGAGCAGGTGTATGGACCGAACCATGCCCATCGAGCACTTCAGTAGCCGATAGCCAGCGGGCACCGTCAAAGCAATCAATGGTTGAATCGGCTGCCTGCGCGTGCAGCTGGTCCAACAAATTCAGCGTGTAGTTTCCGATACCGGTTAGCGGCGGGCGTAGCGATTCAGTATTGAGTAACAGCCTCATTGCCCCAAACTCACCTGATCGCGCCAGTCTGTCAGCAGTTGTGCCAATGTGTCGCTCAATTCAAAGTGCGGTTGCCAACCCGTTACCTGCGTCATGTATTGACTATCGCCGACCGCAAATGGAATGTCCGAAGGGCGCAGGCGCTCGGGGTCCAATTGAACCTCAATGGCCACTGCGCTCTGTTGCAACATTACATCCAGGATGTCGCGGATCTTGCGTGCGCGCCCCGAGGCAATATTGAAAACGCGGCCTTCAATGGGCGTGTTGGCCAGCGCAAGCAACTGCACATACGCATCACACACATCACGCACGTCAAGAAAATCTCGACAGGCCTCAAGGTTGCCGACCTTCATCACCGGTGCTTGCTGGCCGGCTTCAATTTGCGCAATCTGCCGGGCGAAGGATGCCGTGACGAAATCGGGCGACTGCCCCGGACCGATGTGGTTGAAAGGGCGCGCAATGGCGCCGGCAAAGCCCTGACGGAAGTGCTGCTGGCAGGCCAACTCTGCAGCCAGCTTGCTCGCCGCGTAGGGGTTCATCGGCAGGCAGCGGCTTTCCTCATTGACCTTGGTCGCCGATTTAAACGCTTCGCCATACACTTCGGACGAACTGATGAATAATAAAAATGCCTGCGGCGCATGCTGTTTGATGGCCTCAAGCAGATTGAGGGTGCCCAGCACATTGGTATGCCAGGTCAATTGCGGTTCACGAAAGCTGGTCGGTACATGCGTCACCGCCGCCAGATGAACAATGGCATCGGGTTGTACCGCCTGAACCACTTCCGCCACAGCGCCTGCGTCACGAATATCCAGTTGAATGTCATCCGCCGAAGCAGCGTCCAGGCGATTCGAAGAAATGCCGGTTACCGACCATCCGGCAGCCACCAGCTGACTGCGCAAGATACGCCCGACGAAGCCATTGGCACCAGTCAACAAAACTTTTTTCATACGTGACATCCAGATCCAGTAAGGGAAGTTTCGATCAGGCACTCGCGATGCAGAACCCTCGTAAACAACAAAAACAAAGAGGGACACCTACCCTGCAGTTGGCAATGAGCACTGCGTGCAACGGCGCGCTGCCGGTCACACGAACAACATCCCTGCGTTGCAAGCAGCCCCGCAGGCATCCCTGAATAAAAGGATGCTGCGGTCTTGACTAACGCTGCTTAGCGCTGCGCATTGCCAGCGAACGAATTAGAACGAAAAGCCCTGGCCGTTTCGCTTCAGATCCGCCTCAACCATCATCCGGCACAGCTCTTCCAGTGTGGTTTTAGGTTCCCAACCCAGTTTTGCCTTGGCTTTGGCAGGGTCACCAATTAGAAGTTCAACTTCAGCCGGGCGGTAGAACTTCGGATTGATCGAGACCAGTACATTACCGGTAGCAGCATCAATGCCTTGTTCTTGCTCGGCCTGGCCCTTCCACTCCAGATCGATATCAACGGCTTTAAACGCCAGCGATACGAAGTCACGAACCGTTTCAGTGCGATTGGTGGCCAATACAAAAGTATCTGGCTCATCAACCTGAAGCATCCGCCACATCCCTTCGACGTATTCCTTGGCAAAGCCCCAATCACGCTTGGCATCAAGATTGCCGAGTTCAAGCACATCCAGTTTGCCCAGCTGAATTTTTGCAACCGAATCGGTGATCTTCCGGGTCACGAACTCGCGACCACGCAGTGGCGATTCATGGTTGAACAAAATGCCACTGGTACCGAAGATGTCATAAGACTCGCGGTAGTTGATGGTCATCCAGTGCGCATAAAGCTTGGCCACGCCATAGGGGCTGCGTGGGTAGAACGGCGTCGTCTCGACTTGTGGAATGGCCTGGACCTTGCCGAACATTTCGGAAGTAGAGGCCTGATAGAAGCGCACCTTGGGGTTAACGATGCGGATGGCTTCAAGCAGGTTCACCGCACCCAGGCCGGTGATATCGGCAGTGGCCAGCGGCTGATCGAACGAAACACCGACAAAGCTCTGGGCCGCCAGGTTGTATACCTCGGTGGCCTCAGTGGTTTGCAGCAAACGAATCGATGCGGAGAGGTCGGTGAGGTCATACTCGACCAGATGCAAATTTGGATGTTGAGCGACACCCAGCTCTTCAATTCGCCAGAAGTTTACCGAACTGGTACGCCGATAGGTGCCATACACGGAATACCCTTTCTCCAGCAGCAGCTGTGCCAGGTAGGCCCCATCTTGACCAGTAATTCCAGTGACAATGGCCTTCTTCATGAACTCTATTCCTCAATTAAAAACACCCAGGCCGCACTCCGCGCGGCCTGACGAAAAAAGATAAAACCCGCAACGGTCAGTTTACGATTACCGTCAGGTCCAGTGGTTTGACCTTTTTATCCGAGAACCAGGCAACGCCTTCCTGGACCATATTCATTCTCAGCAAATAAATACCCTGCTCCTTCGGAGCCACTACAGTGGCATTTACCAAGACTTCCTTCCCTGGTGCTACATCCTGAGAAAACGAGGTACGCACGCCGTCGCGCAGCAGCATCTGCTCGTCAACATACAACCAGTTGTAAGCGACGTGGACACGATCCTTGCCCGAGGACCAGACGACCTGGCTAGTATTTTCAACGGTCACGGGTACCACGAATTTCGAGCCTGCCTTGACTTGCAAATCCAGGCGATCCGTTTTGTACTCAGCGTGAAATACGTCCTGCTGTGCCTTTCCCGCTGGCGAAGCCGCATTTTGTTTGCCGTCATCACAGGCAGCAAGCAACGAGAAAACCCCTGCACACACCAGCGTTTTCATAACAGTACTCGCATTGAACGAGTAACCGTTACCCAAACGGCTGCTTATTACATTCCCCATACTGCACCCAAAAAATAGAATTTGAGCCGTGCGTAACCGGCATGCCGGACAAACGGCCATTTTAACATCAAATATTCAACGCAAAAACTCTGCCACTACCTTGCGGTGCGCCAGGAAAACCGCCATTTCCACGACGCACTATCAAAGGTGCGGCCTTACGCCCCTTGCAATGCCTGCCGCCAAGGGAACACAAGCACTGACGCCGACGAGATCTGACTGCCGGACTCCACCCAAAAGACACACAGCTCGTACTCACCGGGCTCCAATGGCATCTTCACTTTCAACGGCGCCCGCGGTGAAACCGCTTGAACATCCCGACTGCCATCAACGACAACAGCATCGCCCGCATAGATTCGATAGCCAACACCCGCCATTACTTGATTGACGTTGATATCGATCCACAGCCCGGGTAAGCCGGCCACTACATTGTCGTCCGTTACAGCCAGGGTCATTGGCTTGGCTACCCCGCCAATCAGACGCTGGGCATGGTACTTGTCGTACGCTGCGGCGTAATTGAGCAATCCTGCCGAAGGGTCATTGGCAGAATCATTGCCGGGGTAGTAATTCATGTAATGCACTTCACTGGCAAACCAGCCTGGCATCCACGACGAATAATCTTCTGGCCAGTTCAATGTCGTCACTGGCACGGCACAGAAACGATTGCTGTAACGGTTCAGGCACACGTTAAAGTACAACGACCATTCATCAACACCCCCTGCAACGCAGTTGGCGTACTCACTGTAGATCTCTTGGACCAGTCGCTTCTCGATGATCTGTGGCTGGTGAGCGGAAAACGATTTGTCACCGTAGCCATGCGCAGTCAGGAGTGCCGAAGTTCTCCACTGCCCTTCGTCATACGAAGTCATGCCAAACGGGCTGGCACGCCACTTGGCCATCGAGGAGAAGTAGTAATAGCCTTTGTAGTTCTGCTGATCGCCGTAGTGGTTGGCCGGTAATGGTTTCAGCAGAATGGCGTCATCATCAAGCGAGAGGAAAACAGGCTCGATGGCAGCATTGCCATAGAGGCGCTTGCGCAGCTGGAAATTCCGCTCCTGATGGTCGGCCGGAATTTCTTCACCGACAAACAGATCTTCATCGCAGAGCACAACACCTGCAACGCCCAATGATGCCAGCACAGCCTCGACCGCGCCCTTCATCGCCTCACTGGTCAGTACGACAACAGCACCAAGGTGCCCGAACTTTTTCAGCGACAGCAACGAGCGCTGAAGCGACTCTGGGCGGATGGAGATATACACCAGCTGCAGCGTTTGCCAGTCGATGCCGTGCCGGTCACAAGGCAGATAGGCACGCAATACTTCGTGCACTTTTGCAATGGCGTCAGACCAGACAGGCGCATGGAACTTGCTGACGTTTGCTTTCAACTGGTCGTAGCGCTGCGGATCGGCGACAAGAGCGCTGACAGTTCGCGCCAAGCCTTGCTCGTCATCCAGGCGGAAACTCAAGGTATACCCACGCCCTACCTCTTCGAGCGCACCACCGTCACTGGTCACCACGGCACACCCGTAAGAAAGCGCCTCGAGTACGGGCAACCCGTAGCCTTCGTAGTGAGCAACCGAGACGTACAGGTAGCATGTTTCGTAGAGGTGCTTGAGCACGCCGTCTGTAGCATTCTGCAGCCACAGGAAATTGCCCGCTTTCTGTGCTTCGGCCAGCCGGTCAATAACTTCGTCGCTCTCCCAGCCTTTCTTCCCGACCAGGATGACCTTCAACCCGAGCTGTTTGAACATATCGAGGTTGCGGATGAGCAGCGAATAGTTCTTTCTCGGCTCAACAGTCCCTACAAACAACACAAAACGTTCGCGAGAGAACTTCGAAACCTCAACGGGAATTTTTTCGTCGGATGCATCCAGCGCCGAGAACACGTTACCCAACGGCATGACCGTGGTAGGTGCACAACGCCCCTTCAACTGCTCGGCGATTTTTATATAGTCGCGCCGCACCGCTTCAGAAATGCAAACAAACGTGTCTGAAAAATTGGAAGCGGCAAAAAAATGCTCGAGGAATCGCAGCACGGTAATCGGATGCGAGTACATGGGGAACAGGATAGGGGCTGCATCATAATGGACGTTCAAGATACGAACACCCGCCTCCCGCAACGTGCGATACAACGGCCAGCGCGAGACAGCATCGCCCCATGAGCCATCGACATCGAAGTACACATCACCCCGATCAAAGCAGACCTGAGCGGCGTCGTTGAGCTCGACGAATTCATCATCGTCCAAAGCGACGCGCTTGAATTTTTTATCCGCCCTCGAATAGGCAACATAAACAATATTCTCGACCGCACTGCTGCCCTGCAGCTCACGACTGAGTTCCCGAACCACCCGCTGGATGCCCGTACGGGCTTTGGTAGTCGTGGTATTGGTTACATCAAAAAAGATGTTCGGGCCAGTGTCTGATCGAGAAGCGAATTCAAGGGAAAATTCGGATCGACCTTGTAGCGAATATTCTTCCGAACGCAATATTGCGGCCTGACAGTATTCAACCAGCCCTGCTCGATCCCGGACACGAAGACGCTCAATTGCACCTGGATCTGCCAGACGTCGCAGGTAGTAGTAGTACACCAGGTGTACGACTTCTTCCTTGTCATTGACCCGCGACAACCCCAGATTGGCGAACGTTTCTCCACAACAGATAGCTGCTACGGCATCGACAGCAGCTTCCGACCATGAAAAGAAATCAACCTCAGCTCCTGAGGTGCAATTGCCGCCCGCCAGGCGAAAGAGCGCCTTGGCGTTGTCCTTGAATTCCATTACTTCACTTCTCGCTACAGTCATCAATAATTTTCTTGTGTGCCTGCGCAATGACCGCATGCGCCGCACCACCGTTTTTTTCAACATACGCATCAAACAGGCGCATGTTCGAGGCATCATTGAAGTCGATACCGCCTGAGCCATGAAGGCGTGGCTCACCAGCAACCGCCTCTTGCCCCGGATTCACCGGTACAGTCTCGACCTTTGTTGCCAAGGCCGCCTCAGGCGCGCCAGCCTCGGTATCAGCGATTTCAACCGACTCGGCAAAAATGCTTTCTTGCAGAAATTCCCGGTGAATGGCGAACGCCCGCAAATGGGCATGTAACCGCGGAAACCTTTTCAGCAGGCGATTTAGCCGTTGACTCAACGCTGGTCGCGACAAGACGCCCGCCATCAGCCCTGACACCAACGGTCGAAACATTGCCTTCAACAGCCGGACCGGCAATGACAGTACCCAGCGGGCAGCGATCGACACGCCCCGCAGCGGCGAGGAAATACGCCAGGACGTACTGCTAAGCAGTGCCTGAACGCGTGCGTGGTGCGTTTCGGTTTGCAATGCAAGTTGCTCTGCGGTGGCAAGCGCTTCTGTAAGCTGCACTTGCGACTGCTTCAGTTGCCCTTGCAATTCCGCACTGTGCTTGAGCAGATCCTGTACTTGACTCACCGCCTGGTGACGCTGAGGCTCTGCTGCTGCCAAGCGCTGCTCCAGTGTACTGGCCTGCGTGGTGCGCTGTTGAATCTCGGTTCGCAGTTGTTCAATTTCGTCTTGCAATTGCTGCCCGGCGTCCTTGGCTTGCGCGCTTTCACGCAGCGCTTGATCCCGCTCGGCAAGGAGTATCTCCTGCTCACGGACAAGTGTTTGAGCATGCGCATCTTGCTCGGCAACTTGGTGGCGTAACGCTTCACTTTGCGACTGCAGCAAAGTGCGTTCATTATCAATAGCCAACTTGAGCACTTGCTGCTCTTTGTACATTGCCAACAGTTCAGCAGTTACTTGTTGCAGCTGACGCTGGAACACCTCGACAGACGCCTGCGAGTTTGTCAGCAGCCCCTCGGCTTTTGCGGCGCGAGCCAATTGATCACGCAGCGCAAGTTCGGCGTTCTGGTAGCGAACTTCCGCATTACCGAGACTGTGTTGTGCCTCTTGCAATTGCAAACGCAAATGATGCGCCACCGCCTCGCCTTGCAGTACATCAAGGTCCAGCACCGGATGATTTGCAGCAGCCTGCGCCGTGGTTTTCCCCCTGAGGCCTGGCGCATCCGTACGAGTAACAGCGTGATTCGATGTATCCATGAGTACCGCTGACTTTCCTTGTAAATGCGTAATATATTGGTTCAATACCGCAGATAACTTGACCGCTTTTTCAACTTTGCCTTCCAGCACCAGAAACCGACTTTCAAGGCCATGCTCATAGCGCTCGGCAAGCGTCCCAAGTGCCAGGCCATAGTCCTTGGAAAAGGCCTGATCAAATAGAGCTGTCTGAGTAGTGTCGCCGCTTTTTTGTGCAACGATACCATAATCGGGACTCACTCCCCCAAGCACTTGCATCAATTTGACATCAGTGGCTTGGGACAGGCCGGCAGGTTCCTGCAAACGCATGAGCTTGGAACGAGCGAAGCCTGCGTATTCAGTCAAAAAACCCAATAACAAATGAGGGATTGGCCGTTCATGAGTCGGGTCCAGATAGAAATTATTGGTACCCACCACCAGGTTTTCGGCATTCGGTGTTTCGAGAATCAGAAGCCCCGCAGGCTTGAGTACCCGCAACGCTTCTGTAACCAATTCTTGCAAGCTGGGAAACGGAATGTGCTCGGCAATGTGAAAGCCAGACACAACTGCCAGGCTTTCGTCGGGGAGCTCCTTCAGCTTCTTCAGCGCATCACAGAGTTCAACCGGCAGCTGCAAGGCCTCACAGACCTCCAGCATACCTTCATCAAGGTCTACCCCCAGAGGGGTGAATCCGCTTTCGAGAAGCAGTTCAAGCCATTCACCTCGACCACAGCCGAGATCGAGAGCCATACACTCACCATACAGCGAGGGCAAAGGCGCTATGAAAGCGTGGTACACCTTGAGGCGTTCTTTTATAAGCTCTCTGGAGCCACGATAGCGATCTTCAAATGCTCGGTAAAAACTCGGCATGATCAACGACTCCTAAATGATCAATTTTCTACTACAACCTTGACCATGGAGTCTGTGGAAAGTTTCTGGTCATACCAGCGAACGCCTTCCTGAACAGCGGCTAACTTCAAGTAATATATACCGGTCTTCAGCGGTACTTTAACATCAAGGCTATAGAAGCCACTTTCACCGGGCAGCAATGAAGTATGCAATGGCGTTCGCGTGCCATCAAAAACACAGACTTCGCCCTGCTCATCCAGCAAATGATAACTCAAGTTCACCGGACAAGGCTGAATACTTGCCAGACGAACATCCGTCAGGTTTTCTACCCGCACTGGAACTTCAAAACGTTGCCCTGCACGCACTGAATACGTCAATGCCTCGGCCTTGATATCGACAATAGCTGCGTAATGTGCCGGAATAACGGGCATGACGAAGGCCGACTTGAGTGTCTCAATATCAATCGGCTTGTGCGAGGCAATAGCAAAAATGCTGGTCGACTTCTTGAAGTCACTCACGCCAAAGCGCTTGAGCAAACTACCGCCCGCCGTACGATCAGCAAACCACAGCACAACATAGGGAAAATGTTTTTCCAGCTGCCGTTTGAGTACCCGCGGGTTTTGCTCATTGATATGCATGAGCCGCTCATACCAGGTACGTCGTACCCGCGGCAGCCAAAAGCCGGCAGCGACAGCCTTTTTCTGCTCCTGAGGGTGCAGATATTCGTAATTCCAGGCGTTTGGCGCCGTGTGCACAACCAACTGCCCTTTGTTTTTTTCCAACTTTGCACTGACCAGGGCATACATGGCATCGTTTTCCTCAGGACTGAGGTGCTCAACGATGTCCGCCGCCACTGCCAGGTCATAGTCGCCTTCGTAGGCCTGCGGCTCAAGCACACTGCCGCAAACAACCCGAACATTGGCCGCAGGCCCGTCCATATCCGCAAGGGTCTGGCGGATCAGGGCACAGGCATCGGCGGAATAATCAATTGCCGTTACCGCTGCGCCTTGTTCATAGAACAGGCGCGTCAACTCGCCACGGCCGGCGCCCAGGTCCATAACGGCCTTGGGCTTGCCAAACACCATTGCGGCATCCGCTACTGCCTGCAAACGACTGTCGATAGCGGCGCCTTTGCTTCGACGCCACTCGGAAAATCCGCCGCAATCGTTGAGGTAGTAGTTCTTGGTGTAAGCCGTTGACAGCGGAGCGCTGGAATCGCTGCCGACTTTGGCCATGTCTGAAACGTCCAGATTGGTACGAATCAGCAATTCCCCCGCATAACCCGGGATGATCAGTACCGAGTGAACAGCAGCCTTGTTCAACCACAACCACTCGTTGACAGAGTAGAAGTTCTCGCGAGACCACTGATAACCGTCAACCAGAATGTATCGGCTTTGGGTGACCGCCAGGTCCAGGTCACGGTATGTGCCGTTGCCATCCTGCTGGCCATCGATATGGATAAGGTCGTAATAGCCGCCGGGGAACGCTTTCAACGATTGCGTGTTAACTGAATGCAGATCTGCATTGAAACCCGACGCACGCAGGTTCTCCCCCGCCCAGGCAAGGGCTCCTTTGCTGCCGCCAAACGTGTCGATATCAGCATCCAGCCCGACGAATTGAGCGTCGGGGCAGGCTTCAAGAAACGCCCGGGCCGAGTAACCGTAGCGAACACCCACTTCGAGTATCCGCTTAGGGTTGATGGCCTTGGCAATTGCCCATTTGACCTTGTAGTAATCGACCCACTCATCAAACAGGTGCCGTAAAGGGTCGGCGGGGTTGGCCTGCGCTCTAAAGTCATAGTTAGAGACGCTATGAAAACTCATTATCAAATCAATCATGAAAAACTGACCTCTGGTCGAATGTCAACCATTCCACTCCAGCCTGGAACAGAGCCCGCTAACACTTCAAACACCAACATTGACTGATCAAAAAACAGAGGAATCTTGAATGAGCCGCGGTCATAGCCGCCGTCCGCCACTCCTACCATCAACTCATAGGTATCCGGATAAAGTGCACAATCGAAACTGAACTCAACTGCCAGGCTCTCACCGCACTTGACCGGTCTTAATTTGCCGCCCAAGGTGTAGGTATTAGCCTCATAAATGACAATGCCAGACTTCGTTCTGATTCCGAAGCCCACGTGCGGATCCTGCCAGTCGCTGGCAAACTGAGTGGTAATACGTACAGTCATTCTGGAACCCATCTGTAAATACCCCTGCTCACAGGTAATATTTACACTGACTGGACCAGACGCTTTGTCAACGACAACAAACTTGGCATCACGGTTGTCGTGCAGCGCCTCGTCGGCAATCAAACTGGATTCGGCACTCTCGTCTACCGCGTTGCCCATTACCATTGCGGCCTGGTAATAGTCCATGACACTGGCGGCATCCCCCATCTTCTCGATGGTGCCATCTTTGATGTAGATGCCTTTCTGGCAGAACATGCGGATCGTATCCGGCGCGTGCGAAACCAGCAAAAGGCTCATGCCTTCCTGCTGATAACGCCGGATTCGCTGCATGCATTTATGCTGAAAGCGGGCATCCCCCACCGACAACGCTTCGTCGACGATCAGAATGTCGGGGCGAAACGCTGTTGCCACGGAAAATGCAACGCGAACCTGCATACCGCTCGAATAGGTGCGGACAGGCTCGTCGAAATAAGCACCAATTTCGGCAAAATCCTCGATTTCTGCAATGACCTTGTCGATCTGCTGAAAACTGAAGCCCATCAACCCGCCCGCGTGATAGACGTTCTGGCGACCACTCAGTTCAGGGTTGAAGCCCATCCCCAACTCAAGGATCGCAGCGATACGACCGCCAACCTGCACCTGGCCCTGCGTAGGCTGCAAGGTGCCTGTGATCATTTTCAGCAACGTTGACTTGCCAGCACCATTTTGCCCAACAATGCCAACCGCTTCACCGCGCTCTACCGTAAAGCTGATGCCTTTAAGCACCCAATGTTCTGCACTGGGCTTTACCGGAAGGTAAAACCATCGGGCAATGCGCTGCCACTCGGAACGGTAACTGCGGTAGGCCTTCCCGAGATTATTAACACTTAACAATGTCATAGGGCGTCCACCATTTCTGCAGACGCACGACGAAACAGGAACAGGCCAAGCAACAGCAACCCGACCGACAGGGCGGTGATGATCGCCAGTTGCTGGGGTTCGGGTGCCTTCCCGTACACCAGAACGTCATGATAGGCCGTGACGATGGAATACATGGGGTTGAACACCACCAGCGATTTGAATTGCTCCGGGATAATGGTCACCGGGTAGGCAATTGGCGTGAACCAGAACCACGCCTGGAGAACGATAGGTACCACCTGGCCGACATCGCGAACAAACACATTCAGCACACCCAGCACCAGGCCGATACCCAGTGACAATGCGAGCAGGACAACCGTCAAGGGCAGCAACCACACCACCGCCAGACTGGAGCGGTGGCCGAGTATCGCGAACACCAGCAACAGCGCAAGAAACAGTAGAACATAGTTCAAAAGGCTGGAGCCCACGACAATGGCGGGCAATGTGATTCGCGGAAAACTTATTTTCTTCATCAAGTTGCCCTTCTCGATGAAGAGTGTCAGGCAACGGCCTATCACTTCAGCAAAGAGACTCCAGGCGAGAATGCCGGACATCAGGTACAAGGCATAAACATACTTGTTATCGATGCCCGGCAATTTGGCAGCAAGGACACTGGACAGCACCAGGGCAAAGATGGCGACCTGAGCCAATGGATGGATGATCATCCACAGCCCGCCCAGACGGCTACGGGCAAATCGCGCAACAAACTCATTGCGAATCGAAGAGAAAACGAAGCCCCGGTACCTGATCAGGCTCCTGAGTAATGCAAACATCAGCACTCCAGTATGAGCGTTTCCAGCTCAAAAATTTTCCGCTGCAGCAAGGACTCATCGGCCCGCGTCTCGATGTTCAGACGCAGTAGCGGTTCGGTATTTGAACCCCGGACGTTCAAACGCCACTGTGCAAACTCGATACTTACGCCGTCCGTCTCATCAATGCCCAGCGCAGTGGCTGAGAAATGTTCGCGAATACGTTTGACCGTCCCGGCAACATCGGTCACCTGGTAATTGATTTCGCCGCTGCACGGGAACTGAGCGATGTAAGCGTCTACCAGCTCCGCCAGGGAGTTACCCGATTCGCTAATCAAGGCACACACCAGCAGCCAGGGAATCATGCCGCTATCGCAGTAAAAGAACTCACGGAAGTAATGGTGAGCGCTCATTTCGCCACCGTAAATCGCATCCTCGGCTCGCATGCGTTCTTTGATGAAAGCGTGCCCGGTTTTGCACTGAACTGCATCGCCGCCCGCCCTGCGAACCGTCTCGATGGTGTTCCAGGTCAGGCGCGGGTCATGGATTATTTTGCTTCCAGGGTTTTTCTTCAGGAGCGATTGGGCAAGCAGCGCAACCAGGTAGTAACCCTCGATGAAACGGCCATTGCCATCAAAGAAGAAACAGCGGTCAAAATCACCGTCCCAGGCCAGCGCCAGGTCGCACCCATGCGCAAGCAGAGCCTCTTGGGTCAATGCACGGTTTTCAGGTAACAGCGGGTTGGGCACACCGTGAGGAAATTCGCCATCAGGCTCGGCGTTGATCACAACCCATTCGAAGGGTAACGATTCTTGAAGGGCCGCAATCACTGGGCCGGCAGCGCCATTTCCAGGGTTGGCCAGAATTTTCAGAGGTTTGAGCGCACCGATATCAACATAGCCCAGCAAATGCTGCAGGTACGCCGTTTTATCGGGCCGGGAAGAGACCTTGCCTGGCGAACTGCCAACAGCCCCGAAACGTTCTTCAAGGATGCGCGCCTTGATGGCATGAAGTCCGGTATCACCGCTGATCGGCCGGGACTCCTGACGCACCAGCTTCATCCCGTTGTAGCCTTTGGGGTTATGGCTGGCTGTAACCATGACGCCACCGGAAACCTGATAATGGCTCGTAGCGAAATACACTTCTTCCGTACCGCAAAGACCGATGTCGATTACATCGGCGCCGGCATCGGTTATGCCCCGAATCAACGCATTGGCAATGACCGGGCTTTCCAGCCGCATGTCGTAGCCTACGACGTAGCAGTCACCCTTGAGCTCTGCTACCAACGCCCGCCCGATATTGTAGGCAATGTCACCATTCAACTGTTCGGGCACTTTGCCGCGAATATCATACGCCTTGAAACAGCTCAAGGTATCCATACTCATTATTCCCACCGTACCGGCCATGTCCACAAGACGTGAACATGGCAGTTTGTCACCCGTCGACTAGCCGCTTACACGCCCATAGACATCCTGAAAACGAACAATGTCATCTTCACCCAGATAATCACCGCTCTGAACTTCGATCATCACCAGGTCAATTACCCCCGGGTTCTCGAGTCGGTGCTTATGCCCGGCGCGGATGAACGTAGATTCATTGGTATCAAGCATGAGCTCGCGCTCACCATTGATCACCCGGGCCATACCACTGACCACAATCCAGTGCTCACTGCGGTGGTGATGCATTTGCAACGACAACGAGGCTTGAGGTTTGACAACGATGCGCTTGATCTTGAAGCGCTCGCCTTCTTCAAGCGTGGTGTAGGTACCCCATGGGCGATGAACGGTCTGGTGCAGTTTGTGCGCTTCATGGTTGCGCGATTTGAGCTGCGCAAAAATATGCTTCACGTCCTGCGCATGGTCTTTGTGTGCAACGAGGATGGCGTCTGGCGTGTCGATGACGATGAGGTCCTTGACGCCGACCAAGGCAGCCAGGCGTTCTTTGCTCAGGACGAAATTGTTGCTTGCCCCATGAATCATGACCTCACCGTCCAGGCGGTTGCCGGCCTCATCGGAAGCTGCCAGGTCACTCATGGCTGTCCAGGAACCAATATCGCTCCAACCGATATCGCAGGGAACCGTCGCGACTTTGCTGGAGCGCTCCATCAAGGCATGGTCAATGGAAATATCCGGAACGCCGGCGAAAGAATCCGGGTTCAGCGTGAGTGCCCGACGGCGTCCGCCCTCCTCCATGACACTGCTTTCGTCCATGCAGGCCTTCACAGCCGAGGTGACATCCGGGGCATGGCTTTCCATCTCACGGATCAGATCAGCCGCTTTGAAACAGAAAATACCCGCGTTCCACAGGTACTCTCCCGAGTCCACGTAGCCTTGTGCCGTTTCAAAGTCCGGCTTCTCGACAAAGCGTTTTACCAGGGCACCACCCTCCAGCGCCTGACTGGTGTCGCGATGGATATAGCCATACCCCGTTTCAGGATACTTTGGGGTAATCCCGAATGTGACCATCCAGCCCTCGGCCGCGAGTTTCATGGCGCTATCTACCGCCACCGCAAACGCTTCCTGCTTTTCGATGAGGTGGTCGGCCGGCATTACCAGCATCAGCGTATCCGGCCCATGCGTTTCAAGCAGCTCAAAGGCCGCTGCGACTACGGCCGCTGCGGTATTGCGCCCAAAGGGCTCAAGCACGAAGTTGAGCTCGGCGCCAGCGCTGCCTACCTGGCCGTACTCATCTGCAGTTTTGAAGTAAAGGTCCCGGTTGGTGACCGTCAGAACACTATCAACCCCTGGAAGGTTCAGCGCGCGCGTAAACGTTTTACGAATCAGGTTGCTGCCATCCGGGAGGGGGATAAACGGCTTTGGGTGGGCTGTACGAGATACCGGCCACAGACGTGAGCCAGAGCCACCACAAATAATTACAGGAACGATTTTCACGCGGGGATAGTCCTTTAAATTCGGCCTGAGACGAAGCTGTCAGCCAATCCAGAGTCGACACCCTAGCGTCACGTCAGGATGGAAGAAATCAAACCAGCCTAGCTGGCGCTTCAAGGCGCTTTTAAGGTTAACGAGAAGGTGGGAACTGTAACATAAAACTGCGCTGCTACCGTGAGGAGCGCCACACACAATCGGGCAACTTGCCGACGAAGCGACAGGTTTGCACCCAGCTGACAGCAGGCTGATTATCCCAGCCGTGGTTGTGCCACTTGTGGAGAGCAGCAAACTGCGGATTGTCTAGAGAAGTGCCGGCATTCACTGCCGTATTGAACGTCCTGATTGAATCTGGACAACTGCACCATGCGCCGCTATCAACGGCGTGTACATGGTGCAGGCATTTAACAATGGCGTTGCAACCGATAACTGTGATGCGCTCCCGAAGATGAGGCGCGCGTCACAGTTACGCAACTGCACATCGGACCTTACAACAACCGCAACAAGTACTGCCCATATCCATTTTTCGCCAATGGAGCGGCCAACTTTTCCAACTGTTCGGCATCAATCCATTTCATCCGATACGCCAGTTCTTCCGGGCAGGCAACCTTCAGCCCCTGACGGTGCTCGATCGTGGCGATAAACTGGCTTGCCTCGAGCAAGGACTCATGGGTGCCGGTATCGAGCCAGGCATAGCCACGTCCCATGATCTCGACCGAGAGGTTGCCCCGCTCCAGGTAGGTGCGGTTGACGTCGGTAATTTCCAGCTCACCCCGCGGCGATGGCTTGATCTCTTTGGCAATATCAACCACGTCGTTGTCATAGAAATACAAACCCGTGACAGCATAATTGGACTTGGGTTGCTTGGGCTTCTCTTCAAGGCTGACGGCTTTGCCGGCGCTGTCGAACTCAACCACACCGTAACGCTCAGGGTCGTGAACGTGATAGGCGAACACGCTGGCACCCTCTTGGCGAACCATGGCGCTGGCCAGGAGTTCGTGGAAGTTGTGGCCATAGTAAATGTTGTCGCCCAGCACCAATGCGCAAGGGTCCCCGGCAATGAAGCTTTCACCGATGATGAACGCTTGCGCCAAACCGTCAGGCGAAGCCTGCACCGCGTACTGAATGTTCAGGCCCCACTGACTGCCATCACCCAGGAGCTGCTCAAACCGTGGCGTGTCCTGAGGGGTGGAAATGATCAGGATGTCCCTGATCCCAGCCAGCATCAGCGTGGTCAAGGGGTAGTAGATCATCGGTTTGTCGTAAACCGGCAACAGTTGCTTGGAAATCGCCAGTGTTGCAGGGTGAAGGCGAGTGCCGGAGCCGCCGGCCAGAATGATGCCTTTACGTTTCATGTGCTTATTTCCCATGGATTTCCATCAGCATTCGGGCAACACCTTGTCGCCAATCAGGCAGGGTCAATGCGAAAGCTTGCTGTAGTTTTTGCGTGTTGAGGCGCGAGTTGGCCGGGCGTTTCGCCGGCGTTGGATATGCATCGGTGGTCAGCGCCTGGACCTGTCCGGCGGACACTTTCAATGGCACACCAAGTGCCGCTGCCTGCTCCAGGACAAAGCGCGCGTAACCACACCAGCTGGTCTCCCCCGCTGCCGCCAGATGATACAAGCCACCGCGTTGAGGATCGCGACGAACAGCAACAATGGCATGAGCGCTGACATCGGCAATCAGCTCTGCAGCAGTCGGTGCACCGAACTGATCATCGATGACACCCAGCGTTTCACGCTCGCAAGCCAGTCGCAGCATGGTGCGGGCAAAGTTGCTGCCCCGCGCCGCATAAACCCAGCAGGTGCGGAAAATCAGGTGCTTGCAACCGGAGGCCAAAATAGCCTGCTCCCCAGCCAGTTTGCTGTGCCCGTAGACGTTCAACGGGCCGACGGGCTGGTCTTCTTGCCACGGCGCACTGCCATCTCCAGGAAACACATAGTCAGTCGAATAATGCACCAGCAGTGCACCCGAACGGGCCGCGGCCTGAGCCATGACGCCCACTGCCTCGGCATTGACGCGGTGCGCCTGCTCAGGCTCGGACTCGGCCTTGTCCACAGCGGTGTAGGCTGCTGCGTTGACAATGACATCCGGCGCGTAGCGCTCAAGCGTCGCCTGAAGGCCTTGGAGATCGGAGAGGTCGCCACAGTAATCCTGGCTACGCGCATTGAGTGCCAGCACCTGGCCCAAAGGCGCCAGGCTGCGCTGCAATTCCCAGCCGACTTGGCCGTCCCGGCCCAACAGCAGGATTTTCATGCAGTGCGTCCGCTGTAGTTCTTGTCCAGCCACTCCCGGTAGCTGCCCGACTGCACACCTTCCACCCACTGCCAGTTGTCCAGGTACCACTGAACAGTCTTGCGGATGCCGCTCTCGAAGGTTTCGGCAGGCGTCCAGCCCAGTTCGCGCTCCAGCTTGCGAGCATCGATGGCATAACGACGGTCATGACCAGGACGGTCGGTGACGTAGGTAATCTGGTCGGTGTAAGGCTTGCCATCGGCACGGGGGCGCATCTCATCGAGCAATGCGCAAATTCGCTGCACGATTTCAACATTGGGCTTTTCATTCCAGCCACCCACGTTATAGACCTCACCCACCAGGCCGGCTTCTAGAACGCGGCGAATGGCACTGCAGTGATCCTTGACGTACAGCCAGTCACGGATTTGCTGGCCATCACCGTAGATCGGCAACGGCTTGCCCGCCAGGGCATTGACAATCATCAGCGGGATGAGCTTTTCCGGGAAATGATACGGGCCATAGTTGTTGGAGCAGTTGGTGGTCAGGACCGGCAGGCCATAGGTATGGTGATAGGAGCGAACCAGGTGGTCGCTTGCCGCCTTGGTGGCCGAATAGGGGCTATTTGGCTGGTACTGGTGAGTCTCGGCAAACGCCGGCTCATCGGCAACGAGCGAGCCGTACACCTCATCCGTGGACACATGCAGGAAGCGAAACGCCTGACGCGCCGACTCATCCAGACCCTTCCAGTAGCCGCGGACGGCTTCGAGCAAACGGAAGGTACCGACAATGTTGGTCTCGATGAAGTCTTCTGGACCGTGAATCGAACGGTCGACGTGCGATTCAGCGGCAAAGTTGAGAATCGCGCGCGGTTGATGTTCACGGAGCAGGCGCTGGACCAACTGGGAGTCGCCGATATCACCATGAACGAAAATGTGCCGCTTGTCGCCTTCAAGGCTACTCAGATTCTGCAGGTTGCCAGCGTAAGTCAGCTTGTCGAGGTTTACCACAGGCTCATCGCTGGTCGCGAGCCAGTCCAGGACAAAGTTGGCGCCGATGAAACCAGCACCGCCAGTTACCAAGATAGTCATTGTTCAGATCTTCCTATTGCACACGTTCAAACCTGGCAAAGTTTGAATTTCATTTGTTGTGCGCCGCGCTGCGGGCGACGCCTTCTTTACTTGTAACCGGCCGATTCAGAGACTCAAGGCTCGAGACGGCGACGCTGATAAAGCCAGTCGACAATCTCCCCACCCGGGGAGTAGCCACTTACAGTGTCCCGGAGCAACTGTCGGACGGTGTTGAAATCATCGGCCGAGATGGCGGCCATCAACCCGTCCAGACGCTGCTTCAGAACCTCCCATGGCAGGTAGTCCTCATTGGCGCTCATGATCATCGGGTGACGGGTAGCCAACACGTTTTCACCGATCAACAGCTCCTCATAGAGCTTTTCTCCCGGCCGCAAGCCAGTGAAATTGATGGCGATATCGCCCAGTGGATTACGCTCCGAGCGAATGCTGAACCCCGAAAGATGGATCATCTTTTCAGCCAGCTCGATAATCTTGACCGGCTCGCCCATGTCCAGCACGAAAACATCACCACCCTGCCCCATCGACCCCGCCTGAATAACCAGTTGCGCGGCCTCAGGAATGGTCATGAAGTAGCGGGTGATCTTGGGATGGGTCACGGTCAACGGGCCACCCGCCTTGATCTGCTTGTGAAACAACGGAATGACCGAGCCCGAGGAACCCAGTACGTTGCCGAAGCGGACCATGGTAAAACGGGTTTTGTTTACCTGTGAAACGTTGCCCGAGTCGCCCACCAGCACCGGGGCCAATTCGCGACTCAACGCCTGCAACACCATTTCAGCGAGCCGCTTGGTACTCCCCATGACATTGGTCGGGCGCACAGCCTTGTCGGTTGAAATCAGCACAAAGTTGGCGACACCCGCCTGCAGGGCAGCCTGGGCCGTGTGCAAGGTACCGATGACGTTGTTGAGCACGCCCTCGGCAATATTATGCTCGACCATAGGCACGTGCTTATAGGCCGCCGCGTGGTAAACGGTTTCGACACGCCATGCCCGCATGATATCGAGCATCTTCGCCTGATCGCGCACCGACCCCAGTATCGGAATCAACTGTACAGCCATGCCTTCCCGGGCAATACGCTGCTCCAGTTCGTTGGCGATACTGTAAAGGTTGAACTCACTGTGTTCGTAAAGCAGCAGCGTGCGGGGCTTCTGTCCCAGAATCTGCCGACACAGCTCCGAACCGATCGAACCGCCAGCACCTGTAACCATTACCGTCTGCTCGACAATACAACGCTCAAGCAGATCATGCTGCGCAGGCACCGCATCGCGTCCAAGCAGGTCGGCGATATCGACCTCCTGAATGTCATCTACCTTGACGCGTCCGCTGGCCAGGTCCATAAACCCCGGCACACTGCGAACATGCAGGGGGTAACCCTCAAGCAGGTTGAGAATCTCACGCCGACGGCTTCGGCTGACAGATGGAATAGCCAGCAGAATTTCCTGGGCACCGGTTGCATCGATCATTCGTTGCAACTGCTCAGGCGGGTAAACCTGCAGCCCGGCGATTACCCGGTCAGTGATGCTGGCATCGTCATCGATGAAGGCTACCGGCCGCATGGCCTTGCCCATGCGCAGCGCCGCAACGAGCTGATTGCCCGCCGCTCCGGCACCATAAATGGCGACTCGCGGCAAACCATCATCGCGATTGGCAAAGGGCACATGCTGTACTGCCGTAGCGAACCAGTCGCCAAGGAAATACTGACGCATGGCCAGGCGCAGGCCACCCACCATGATCAGGCTCAACCACCAGTAGTTGAACGTAATCGAGCGTGGAACGACGTTCTGGTGGTTGCTTGCCCAGTAAATGATGAAGCCGAGAATCAGTGCCGACAGCGTAACCGCCTTGATGATCGCGATGAGCGCGTCATTGCCGAAATAGCGCATCACTGCCCTGTACAGCCCGAATCGGATAAACAGTGGTATCGCCACCAAGGGGGCGCAGACGAACAGCCAGGTATGATCCACCACAGGATTGGCCAGATCATCGATTCCCAGGCGCACGACGAATGCCATCCACAGTGCAACCCACACCAGTACGACGTCCGTCACGACCTGGATCAGACGCTTCTGGCGGCGAGGCAGCCCGAGCAGTTTTGTGCGCAGCTTATCCATAGAACCTCTGTAGTTTTTCCAACCTGAGTGCACAACCTTTAGTCATATCACTTTAGCTAGTGTTCGAGCTCACCGGCGCGCCATCGCACGGCCAAAAGCACCAGTGGTACATAAGCGATGATCAGACCCGATACGCCGTCCAGCCCCAGCAACAGCACACAAAGTGCTACCGGCAACAGCCACAACAGGTTGAGTGCAGCCACTGCCAGGGTGACCGGAAGATGCCTGCCGTAGTGGCGCGAAGCAAACTGGTAGGCGTGACTGCGATGGGCCTCGTAGACCTTGTCGCCGCGCACCAGACGCCGGATCAGGGTGAAGGTCGCATCGACCACAAATACCCCCAGCAAAATCAGCCAGCTCCAAAACAGCTGAGATGAATGCCAGGCGGCCTGAAGCGAAAGCCCCGCCAGCACAATCCCCAGAAAACCGCTGCCAGCATCACCCATGAAGATCTTGGCGGGAGGAAAGTTCCAGAACAGGAAACCTGCAGTAGCCCCAGCCAGCAGCAGTGGCAAGGTTGTCAGATCCGGTGCCCCTGCCAGTACCGACAGTAAGGCCATGCCCAGGCATGCCGTTATGGCTTCAACACTGGCGATTCCGTCGATCCCGTCCATGAAGTTGTAAAGGTTGAGCATCCACACGCTGTAGAAAGCCGCCACGATGTACCCAAACCAATGAAGGTTCAGCGTGTAGCCGAACACCTGCAACGGTGCCAGGCCATCCAGCCAGAAGAGCATCCAGGCCGCCGCTGCAAAGTGCCCGAGCAGTCGCCAGCGTGCCGCGATGTGACCGTGGTCGTCCATGAAGCCGATCACTGCCACCAACGCCCCCGCCCCACCGATTGCCAGAAGCGCTTGCCCTGGAACCCAGTCAAAGGCACCGAGCAGCGCCAGGCAGCCAAGGAACGTGAGGACGATCCCTACCCCACCACCACGCGGCGTCGGAACAGAGTGCGAGCTACGGGCGTTCGGAACGTCAATGATCTGCTTGTTCAATGCATAGCGTCGCAAGGCCGCTGTCAGCAACAGGGATACGCCTGCTGCCAGGGGAATCAACCACCATCCGATCATCAGTGTTGCTCTTTCAAGAAGTTGACGGCTGTCGCCCTGAGCGCCTGGTCGACACCAAGCGGGGGCGTCCAGCCCAGTAATTCACGCGTCTTGCTGATATCAACCTGCAACGATCCACACAAACGCTGGGACAGGCTGCCTAGCCCCACCATTTTCGCCCCCCCCTTGATCAGCGCCGCCGGTACCGGCAACAGTTTCGCGGGCTTACCCAGGGCGGTGCCTAGACGCCGTAGCAACTCTGTGGTCGACAGGTCTTCACCATCGCTTGCCAGAAAAGTCTGGTTTGCAGCTGCCGGGTGATTGATGCAGGCCACCAGCAGGTCTACAAGGTTATCCACAGACACCAGGCTGCGCTTGTTGTGAATTGCACCAAAGGGCAGTGGCACCCCCTTGTTGAGCCAGCTCATCATGCTGCGAAAGTTGGCTTTCACACCCGGGCCATAGACCAGCACTGGGCGAACGATCACCACTTCCAGGGAAGTTTGCGCCGCCAGATGCCTCAAGGCTTCCTCGGCTTCGTGCTTTGAGATGCCATAGGGATCCAGAGGCGCAGGCGCCTCATCAGCATCAAATGGCGGACGACCATCCGTGGTTTCACCGTTGACCTTGACCGAGCTGACAAAAACAAAACGCCGGACTCCGGCCTCTACTGCCGCACGCGCCAGACCCAGCGTACCTTCAACGTTGACCCGGCGAAATTCTGCCAGCGGATCCGCGGCGGTCTCCTGCATCACATGAACGCGTGAGGCCAGGTGAATCACCGTGTCGACACCCTCGAAATACCCAGTTGCCCGGTCGATGTCCGACAGCTCCGTGAACAGCCGGTAATCCACACCAGGCAATCGTGATTCAGGCTGCTGCCTGACCAACGCTCTTGGTGTCCATACAGGTTCTTCATCAAGCCGCTTTAGCAACGACTTGCCAACGAAGCCACTGCCCCCGGTCACTAGAATACCTTGGCACGCCTGGCGGTCATGACCCGTCATCAGCGTCTCCCCGCCGAATCCAACAGGCTGGTGAACACACTGCGGTACTGATCTGCGACTACCGACCAGCGATAACGGCGATTTGCAATTTCATGCATGCGTTCAGCCAATGCTGCACGCGCCTCAGTCCCTTCAAGCAGTGCCGTTACATGCTGGCGCAGCGAGCCGCTGTCGGCAAAATACAATGCCTGCTCTTCGGTGGTAGCCCGATTGAACGAAACATCGAAGGCAACCACGGGCAGCCCAAGCCACATAGCCTCAACAAGCGAAGGGTTGGTCCCGCCAGCACTATGACCATGCAGGTAGACGGATGCGCCACTGCGCAGCGGGCTCAATCGCTCCACCTCATAGATGGGATCAAGCAGATGGATGTTGGCATTCGCGGCATAACGCTTACGCAACTGGACGCCATAATCACTGTGATTCCAGTTGCCAATGATCACCAGTGTCATGTTGGTATCGGCAAAGGCTTCCAGAATCACATGGATATTGTTCTCCGGTTCGATTCGGCAAACCGTGAATGCGTAAGGCGCATTCAGGAATGGATACGCCTCACGCGCTTCAGCCGTAGGTTCAATTGCCTTTGCCTGGTTCCCACCATAAGCGATCAGCGTACTGTGCTTGCCGTACTCGTCCTTTACATACTCCTGCAGCACTTTATTGTCGGTGATCACGGCGTGGGCGAAACGCACCGCCACCGCCTCTGACAACCTCAGGAACCAGCGTGCAGGCTTGGACCATTTGGCACGCTTCCATTCATAACCATCGATATTTACCACGATGGGCTTACGTGTAAGCAAACGCATGAACGGCAGCGCGATGCAGCCAGAGACACCGAGCACCAGCATAAGGTCATGCTGGCGATAAGCATGCAGCATGCTCAACACATCGTAGGGGATACTCTGGATGCCATTGGCCTTGAGCTTGATGTAAACCAGACGGGCGCGCTCAAAGAATGCCGGGCGCTCCGGATAATGCGGTGCACTGCAATAAACCGTCAGTTCGCAGTCATCAGGCAGATTACGGACCAATTGTTCGGTCAGCGTCTCCCAGCCACCATACTGTGCGGGCAACCCTACCGTACCAATCACTGCGATTTTATAGCTCATCAAACACCATCACGATTTTTTTCTGAAAGTTGGCGGTGGAGAACTCACTCGCCTTCGCTCGCGCCCGCTCGGAAAGCGCCTGGCACAACTGGGAATCCTTTGACAGCCGCACGACAGTACGCACCAGCAACTCGTGATTCAAGGCATCGATCTGATACCCCTCAACGCCATCGCAGACCAGTTCGATCGGCCCTCCAACGGGGGGCACGATTGTCGGTATTCCGAAACTCATTGCCTCCAGGATCGTCAGGCCGAAGGTTTCAATCCAGCCATCGACATGTGACAAATTGAGTACCAGGCTCGCATCGCCATAAAAGCTCGCCACATTCGAGCTGGCCGGGTAAATCTCAAGATTGCACGGCACCGATCGGCTGGCGAAATACTCGTCTACTTCACGCTGGCTGGCGTTGAGCACCAGGGTGAATTTCAGCAGAGGATCCTCTGCCAGTGCAGCCGCCAACGCGACAAACTCGTTCACGCCCTTGTAAGCCTTCAGCGATGCCAGCATCAGTACATTGAATCTGCCCTTGCGTACAGGCTGATAGGCCGTTGCCATTGCTTGACGCTGGAAGGCTTCGGACAGGCCGTTATACACAGTGACAGCCGGCACACCGGCGATACCTTCCTGCACCTGCAGGTACTTCGAGACATAGATGACCTTGCTTGCACAGCAGGCAATCACGCGGCGCAAAAACGACTTGAGCGCGGCAGGTCGAATGGACGTTTCATGCACGTGGTAGACGACCTTGGCACCCCGCAGCCTGGCGGCCAGCGCGGCGCCAAAGGGCAGCATGGTATTGACAAGGACGACTGCCTCCGGCCGAACACGCCACACGAGAGCAAAAAACAGGGCCACCTGCGACCAGACATACGCCAGCAACGTCAGCCAGCGATTGTCGAATCGTTTGTAGGTAAAGGTATGGGTAGCGACATCCAGTTCGTCGAGCACGCCATGGCCACTACTGCCCACAAACAACGTACAGTCATTACCCTGTTGGCGCAGTGCGGTGATGGTCTGGTTCAACACACGAGGACTGCCACTGTAATCATTGAGCAGATGAACAAAGTACAACTTCTTCATGCCACGCCTTCTTCGACAACCCGCGACTTAATGAACTTCGCGGGTACACCACCGTAAATCGAGTTCTTTCGATAAATACCTGCAGCAACTACTGCGCCAGCAGCAAACACGCAACCATCTTCGATCACAGCCCCATCCAGAACAGTGACCTTGGCGCCAATCCAGCAGTTTTTCCCCACACGAATACCCTGGCGGCTCACGCCCTGCTGCCGTATCGGCAGGTCAGGATTATCAAAATTGTGATTTTCCGAATGAAAACTCACGAAATTGCCAATGATCGTGTCAGTGCCGATCTCGATACCGCCGGCACAACCGAGGAAGCAACCAGCGCCTAGCCCTACGTTGTCGCCAATTACCAGGCCTTTGCCAATATTGGTCAAACTGCCGGTGCACTCGATGATGATCTGCTTGTTAAGCGACACAGCCGTACCGAAGCGTATGCCCTCACATGACAGCGCATCCACAAAACAACCCTGATCGATGACCAGTCCTGGGCCGTACTCAATCTTGCCCACTTCTTTGAGGGTGACACCCGAGCCGATGAACGCGAGCTTCATGCGACGCAAACGAATCATCCCGCGGCAAGCCATCAGGAACTTCGACACGAAAAGCCCAAGGAGATAGGCCGATGAGATGCGCCGGTCGACCACGATCGAGCGACGTTTGACCAGCAGCACCAACCTTTCAAGCAAGGCATGCATCATTTGACAGCCCTCATCTGAACAAACAGTGCCTTGATGAAGGCAAGGCTACGGTACGAGAAGGCTTTGCGCACAGCTGCATAGACCAGATACAGATTGAGCAGGCCACGTTCAACCAGACCATGTGAATGGAAACTGATGCGAAGGCCATGAATCATCTCTTCAAAGCGAAACAACGCGCGCTCGGTGGTGTCTGCACTGTGTTCGGAAAGATCATGGACGATCTCCACATCCAGCACGCAAGCCTGCGGAAACTGCTTCTCATAACGAATGAAAAAGTCCGTATCGGTGGCATAGAAGCGCAGCCGCTCATCGTAGAAAGGCGTCATGCGCTCATGACACTGACGGGTAAAAATCAAACCACTATTGATGCCTAACAAGTTTCTGGAGTCAATCAATCCAGCAGGAACGGAAGGCGTCAAACGTCCCATGAACATCCGGCGTTTTCCAGGGCTCACCAGCACACCATGGCTGACCAGCTTTGGCAGGAATACACCCACATCTTCGCACTCAGGCGAATTACGCACGCGTTGAATTTGCTCCAGGCACTGTGACAGGCGAACGTTAGAGTAGTCCGTGTCGTCATCGGAGATCATGAACAGTTCGGTGCCTGCGCTGAACGCCTCCTCGGCGACTCGATTGTAGATCGCCGACAACCTGAGATTATCAGCTTCGTACCAGCGTACGTCCGCACAAGGCTGCGCAAGTCCGGGCGAGTTATTCCAGACAAACAGCTGCAGATCGATGCCTTCCTCAAGCAGTAAAGTCCTTTGCTTGAGTAGCGACTGGAGAGCGATCGAGTCCTGGCTAGACTTTTGATAGAGAACTATCAATACCGCCAGGTTCAACACGTGTTCTTTTGCTTTCACCAATGATCACCATCACAACAATCGCGAATACGTAGAGAGACACACTGTTCGTATAGGACTGAAAAAAGAACGAACTCAGGAAAAACGGGTAACTGGCGATGACGAAACTGCCCATGCCCTTCGTCCATGCACCAGCATAGGACCTTTCTCGAACGATGAAGGTCACCAACTTGTGATACCAGAGGATCATCCCGCTCATGATCAGCAGGCCGATGAACCCACAGGTAGCCAGGAGGTTGAGCCAGAAGGAGTCAAACCAGTGCGCCTGACCAGGCCCCACAGCACCAAAGCCATACCCCATCGGTTGCGACGCGAGAATCGAGAACATGTGCAGCCACTGTCGTTCTCTATCCAGCGCAGAAAGATCCTGGGTATACCCCATCGACAGGTATACGAAAACCGCAAGTGTCAGCCCCACAAACTGCACATAACCGATCAGCGAAATTAACCAGGCGGTTCGTAACAACTTGGTTAACAACAGCATCAGGCAAATACACACCAAACCGATCATCGCCGTACGAACAGAACCGATCACAATCAGCCCACACAACACCACGAACACGCCACTCAACAGCAGGCGCCGACGCAAAGGCCAGCCCCGGCCATTTAGCAATAACGCTAATGTCATGGCTGCGGTATTGAGGATCACGGCGGAAAACTCCAGTGTCCCGGTAAAGAAGCCGGAAACACGCGGATAGCCATCACGCATCGAATTGTACGGCTGCAACTCATATCCCTTGGCTTTGAGTAGCGACCAGTACCAGAACTGGTCTGGCGAAACGATCGTCAGGTACTGATACAACGCGTACAAGCCAGTTGCCAGCGTCATTGCCAAAACCGACCAATAGATCTGCTTGAGCTTGTTTTCCACCGACGCTGCCTGCGCCCAGATCGCGACCGCCATGCCAACGAAAACGGGCACAGCCAATGCCCGGAACATACGCACCGATGACTCGCTGAAATCGCCGAACAGCAGGTACAGAAAAGTGAAAAACAAGACGATCAGCAGTGATCGACCCACCGCTATATTCACTGTACCTCGTGCAGAAACACTGGCAACGGCACGCAGGCACAGCCACATGATCAGCAGCACGCTGATGAGCTCTCGCCACCCCGCAAAAGCACTGCTTAATCCCAGAGTAAGCACAGTGAAGTCACTGAAAAACAGCAGTAGAACGAGCAGGCCAATCAAAGGTTTGTGCACACTCATCCTCGCAGTCTTCTTAGCCAGAGCACAGCGACTTTGATCATGATTTTGATACGTGGCACCCAGGCGTAGGAAAGAAGCGTCCTTATTGCCAGGGCCCGATCAATCTTGCACAACGCATCAAACACATCAGTGGGGATCATGCTCGTGATCTTGCCACTCGACTTCATGAAATCGAGACTGCCTGTCCAGGGCAGCATCGCTACGAGCTCGTTTTCGCTGCATTTTCCATCGTAAACGCAAGCTAAATAACGCGCCTTCACTGACTCTACAGAATTGACCCGCACGACATCCTCAACCACTCCCGCACTCGACCGGGGGTTCTCGATACTGGCAAGCAGTTGCTCAACCGTTTCGACCTTCAGCGCGTCTGCCGGGGAATAACCTTGAATAGGCGAAACCAGACCAATGCATCGTTTGCCCTTCAGCAATTGCTCGGCGAATGCCGTACCGCCCGGTACGGGATAACTGTCGAGATAAAAATCAGCCTGCTCCGCAAACGCCAGATATTCGTTGTACGGTAGATGACGCCGAATGAAAAACCGGGTCGGATAACGGAGTTTTACCCACCACCACCAACTGTTGGTCAGGGGATTCGCACCAATGATCCAGCATTCAGCGTCAGTAAACCGCTTGAGAATTGCAATGATTGACGGGCGCATATCCAAGCCACGGTGGGGCTTGAACTTTGCTGCAGAAGCGGCACTGAATATTTTTAACTTTTCATGCGACGAAGCAGCATCAGCCGCTTTGGCGTTACCGGTTTCAATGGGAATGGCAAGAAAACTTTTTTGTGCCGTGAGGTGTTTTTTCTTGTCAACATAGTGGCCATAGGCACTGATCTCGAAATAGAAATCTGCTACCGATGCACCAAAACTGAAGACATGATCCGCATGGTTGACGAAATAAACCAGCACCTGCTTGCCGCGCTGCTGCTTCAGCAGGCCACAGGCAACAGTTGCAAGAATGTCGTCCGGGTGTATATGCAGAATGACTTTCTCATATCGGCTCAGCTCATTGAGAATGTCCTGCAGCCTTGAGCAAGGGTCATCGCCTTGCGCCACCACGACATGATCGAAAAAGCCTGACATCCGCTCGGTTACCTGCGGCTGTGATTGCCGAGTCACAAGCAGATCGACCGGCTCCCCGTGCATCTGTGCGAGGCGCTCCATCAACCGGGTATGGCCACCTTGGAGGTAGGGCTCGCTGACGACATGCACGCAGGCGTTGGAACCCCCGCCCGCAGGGGGAAGGGAGACAACTGGGGCACACTTCGCAACCAGGCAGCGCTCCAGCTCCGCCGCCTCGTAAATGTCCAGATCCACAGCCCACAGCAAAGCGCCATAGACCTGGGCCTGAGCCAAGGCCTGCGCGGGCTCCGCCTCAATGATCCGCGTGCGCAACTGCTCGACGACATCCTTCATCTCTCAGCTCCGCGCCGAACGGGCAACGATCATCGGCAATCGACGAAATACCGAAAAATACATGACTACTCCGTACAACAGGTAGTTGACGGCATAGGCCAGAGTCACTTTTTCATAACCCCACAATTGAGTCAGGTAGATCGTCAGCGCATACAACGAAAGCGTAGACAGGATTTCGGTCACCAAATACAGGCGCGTCAGTGCCTTTCCCAACATCAGGTAGGCCATCAACCAACTGGCGATCTTCAGACTGTCGCCGACCATTTGCCATGCGAACAATTCACGCATCGGAGCAAACGATTCAGAGAACAGCACATGAATAATAAAATCTCTCAGCAGGTAGATGACCAGCCCGGCCAATACCGTCAGGGGTAAAATCAACTTGTAACCCTGAATGATCTCCCGACGCAGCGCACCTGCATCAGAAAGTTCGGAAAGCCTCGGTAGGTAATACACTGCAAGGGTCGTGGTGATCAGCATCAGATAGGCTGAACTCAAACGCCACATGGCCTCCCAATAGCCAGCGTGCTCCCAGCCGAATGTGGTACCCAGGTAATCCCGGATAAAGACATGGCAAACCGGCAGTGAGCAGGCGGTGACCACCGCCATCAACGCAAACTTCGAAAGCCTGGCAAGTGCCTCTCTGTCCAGTTCACCCCAAAAATCGGCCAGGCGAAACCATTCCGTACGCATACAGATCGTCAGCGTTGCCACAAAACTCAGTGACTGGTAAACCGCGAGGGAAACAAGCGCCCCGTACAGCCCCAGCGTGATGGTCAAGGCACAGGTAACCACCAGCGAAATCAGGCTGCCAACAATATTGGCAACTACATAGCGGGCGACATCCTTTTTGCCGTTGAGCACACCCAGCAGCAGTGAGTTGAATGAAAAAAACACCAGGGTCGCGGCAAACCAGAGCAGCACAGGAGCAAGCGTCTCGTCATTGAAAAACCATCTCGCCAACGGGATGCGCAATACAATGATCAGAACCGCAAGAACGCCCGATACCAATAGCGACAACGTACCGGCTGTCCGCCAGATTTTGCGCTGTTTTTCGGGATGCTCAGCAAACTCCGCGGTGTATTTGGTGACGCCTGTACTGACCGCCCCGCTTGCCAATGTCGTGAACATTGTCACGGCATTCTGCAACTGACCGATGGCGGCGTAACCGGATGGCCCAACATAGAGGGCCAGTACTTTGTTGAGTCCTAGCAATGTTGCCATCTTGACCGCAACAGCAATGGCATTCAGCAAACTTGTTCTGATCAAAGTCATACATGGCACTCAAAGACGCTGAAAGCTGTTACAGGCGTCGATGACGTGCTGAATGGAAGACGCGCTCAAGGTTGGGTCCATTGGCAGACTCAACACTTGCTCATGCAGCAGCTCTGTCAGTGGCAATGAAAGATTGCCGAGCTGAGGATAGGCTTGCTGGCGGTGCGGCGGCACCGGGTAGTGAACAAGTGTCTGTACACCCTGTTGTGACAGATGCTGCTGCAACTGCTCTCGGCAATCACTGCGCACAACAAACAAGTGCCAGGCATGTTGGCCATCGACACCAGGCTCAGGCAACTGAATCGCAGGATTTCGAATGCCGTCCAGGTATTGCTTTGCAACAACCTGGCGCATTTTGGTCTCTTCGTCCAAAAACTGAAGTTTGACCCTGAGCACTGCCGCCTGCAGTTCATCCAGGCGACTGTTTACCCCTTGGTACATATTCATGTATTTGACATGAGAACCGTAGTTTCGTAGCGCCCGAAGGGTCTCGGCCAACGCATCGTCACTTGTGGTTATCGCACCGGCATCACCCAACGCACCGAGGTTTTTGCCAGGGTAGAAGCTGAAACCCGAGGCATCCCCCCAGGCTCCGGCGCGGCACTCGTTCAACTCCGCTCCGTGAGCCTGGGCAGAGTCCTCGAGCACAAGGAGGTCGTGCGCTTTGGCAAACGCCATGATCGCGGGCATGTCCGCGAGCCGCCCATACAAGTGAACCGGCATTATCACGCGTGATCTGGAGGTAAGCGCCTCGCGAAGGTTGTTACCTCCGAGATTGAAACTTCCCTCTTCTGGCTCCACAAGCACAGGAACCAATTTGTTTTCGGTGATCGCAAGAATAGTAGCGATATAGGTATTGGCCGGAACCAGAACCTCATCGCCCTCTGCGATACGCCCCAGAAGCTTCCAGGCGCGTAGGGTCAGGGTCAGGGCGTCCAGCCCGTTGGCAACGCCAATGCAATGTTTCACACCGCAATAGCGCGCAAATTCTGCCTCAAAGTGCTTGAGTTGCTCGCCCATGATGTACCAACCTGAATCAATAACATCAGTACAGGCATCGATCAACGCCTGTCGGTACTGCGCGTTAACACCTTGAAGATCGAGAAACTTAACCATTCCGGTCTATCACCCTGATAATTTTTGCTGGATTCCCCACAACCACTGCGTAAGCGGGGACATCCTTGGTTACCACTGCTCCGGCGCCCACCATGGCGTATTCGCCCACGACGATGCCAGGTAGCAAGGTGGCATTCGCGCCAATACTGGCGCCTTTTTCAATTGTGATGCCGCTGAAGCGATCCGGATAAATTTTGGACCGTGGCATCGGGTCATTGGTAAAGGTCGCATTGGGACCGATAAATACATCATCCGCAATACGCATGCCGTCCCACAGAAAGACACCCGACTTGACTGTTACATTGTCACCAAGCACCACATCACCCTCTATGAAAGTGTGTGCGCAAACATTGCAATTCCGCCCCAAACGCGCGCCCTGCATGATTACAGCGTATTGCCAAATGCGCGTATCTTCGCCGATCAAGTCACTCTTTACGTCAGCCGTTGAATGAATGCTTAGCATCGCATGTAAGCTCGGTAAAAGTTGAGTAATCGCGGATATAGTCCGACTCATCGTAGTGTGCGTCAGCCAATACCAGCAGAACGCAATCCGTAGTGAAATCATGCATCTCATGCCAAACCATTGGCGGAATCAGAATTCCTTTATTGGTTGCATCCAACCAATAGTCGCGCCGCGAATGCCCATCATCCATTGTCATTCGGCACCGACCCGACACACAAACGGCCAACTGGTTGAGCTCCCTGTGGGCATGGAACCCCCTGGACACACCTGGTAGCGTGTCGGTCAGATAATAGGCACGTGCTATAGAAAAAGGAACATTATCAAGAGCTTGCAGTGCAACTAACTGCCCGCGATCATCTCCCAAGACCTTGAACAGTTCAATCTGGTCGCACCCTTTTTGGGCGATTTCACCCCGAGACGTGAGGTACTGCTTGAAAGTTGGAGCAAGGTTATCCTTGTCGCTGACGATCAATCCGTCTCGCAACGGCCAGTCAATGGCCAAGTCAGGGTCATCCCAGTGAATGCTGCCTTCAGCTGCCTTGTTGTAAACATCGGTAGTCTTGTACAGAAAATGTGTGTCGTCTTCCAAAGCAATGAATCCGTGCGCGAAACCTTCCGGAATCCACAACATCCGATTGTTGCGCTCGGTCAGTTCAACCCCCACCCACTGCCCGCAGGTAGGGGACTCTGGACGAATATCGACTGCGACATCATAGGCCGCCCCTCGAACTACCCTTACAAGCTTCCCTTGAGCATGCGGCGCGTCCTGAAAATGCAAGCCACGCAGAACCCCGCGATGGGACATCGAGTGATTGTCCTGGACGAATTTAGGAGGTTTGGCTAGCCCGAGCTTGCGCAATTCGGTGTGAAAACGCGGCTCGTTGAATGTTTCTGTAAACCATCCACGATCATCCTCATACACCACAGGTTCGACTATCACTACCTCAGGAATGTTCGTCTGAACAAGCTTCATCGCCAGAGCCTTTTACATGAATACAGTTTGAGAGTCGGCTCGGACGGAGCCTCACCTTGACAGTTTTACCGCTTGGGCGGAAAAAGTCTTGTCTTAAATTTTCCAGGCAGCCTGAATTCCAGCGCCGGCTAGACGCCTTTACCTGATTTGCTCAATGCCTGATAACAGCCAATTCAGCCGCGGGCAAATGAGAATCAATTCGGGCTATGTGCAAATACTCGTGCCTTGAACAATGAATCCAATAACTCTTGCTCGACCAGCGGCATTGCTGGGCAACAAACCCAAAAACGCCACCGATCAGTGAGTTATCAACCCCTGTTCTTCCTCAAGTTTTGAAACGCGTATCGAAGGATCGCCAGAAAACAGCCGATGAAAATACCAGCGAACAAGCCAATGATAACGATAAGCGCCCGCCGTGGCTTGATGGGAGAATCAGGTTGCTCTATGGTGCCGTCAAGCCGATATACGCTTACATCACGCGTACTTTCGCTGAGCCCCTGAAAGAGTTCTTGCCTGATTTGAAGGTTTCGCAGATTGTCAATAAACGGATCATCCGTTTTACGTTGCTCCAAGTTACTGATTTCCGCCTTGAGCGCCTTGGTGCCACGCATATAGGTCAACTCACCATCCATTTTCGTTGACACTTCTCTGGAGATATCACCATTAATCAACGGTGGGTTATCCAGGCCGATCGCTTCGGCAATCCGTAGTGCCTCGCGCAAGCGCTTGATTTTGTCATCACGCAGACGCAGGCCACTCTCACGCAGATTCTCGATCTGCTGTTGCAGATTGCTGGCTCGGACTTGAGCTTCCTTCGTCACGCTCCCGATCACTTCAGCCCTGGCAGAATCACTCGCCCTACTGACATACGCGGCCGCCCATTCAGATGCAATTTCGGGATCACTATTACGAATTGCCAGGAACGCCCGACCTTGCTCGCCCGCCTCCTGCTCTACGTCCAGCGTGCTGTTAAACGCGGCATACAAAGCCCCTCGAGCCCCTTGCGGCTGTTGCAAGGAGGGCAGAAATACTTCCCGGAAAAACTGGCGGCGCAACGTCTCTCCGTCGAGATGCTGCATGAATACGTCGAATACTTTCTTGACGGTATAAGGCTCAAGCCCGGTTTCCTCATTCCGTCCGTAATTGAGCTCCGCAATGTCACTCACCGAGGGGGCAACCAGAAATACCTTGGCCTCGTAAACAGGCTTCGCCAGCATCGCATACGCAACCGCCACCGCCGTGACGACCAATGTCACCATCAAGATCAGGAGCTTTTGCTGCCATATCCCTTCGATCAGCTCTACGAGATCTACTTCCTCACTACTACTGCAGCGCTCACGATCATTGCGCATTTCTTGTGTTTTTCCTTGGGTCTGACTAAGTGCGGGGTTTCCTGGCATGCCAAGAATAAGCGAGCGCTCACGTTGATACCCCCTCAACGGCTCGCCAATGGCGTATGCGCCTAAAGCATAACGGCAATAGGCCAACATTAGCCATACAGCTAGCGTTAAAGGTAGTAGAGAGAACTGATATCGATAAGTTCCCTGGCTTGCGACCGCCAGCACGCAGTTCGTCAGATGATCATTACGGTACCGTCACCTCCAGCATCAGGCCCATTTTTTTACCTCGCAGGCAAAGCGCACGCTGCAAGGCCAACTTTGCCTTCCGCTCTCCATGCACAAGGATGATGCGCTTGGCTGGCACCTCACCTTCCACGGCAAAACTCACCAACCCCGCTTGATCCGCATGCCCCGAATACCCTGCCAGCGTCATCACCTTCGCCCGAACCTGATACCCCTCCCCGTCCAGTTCAACCTGCACAGCCCCTTGCCCGCCATCACTGGCCTGGATTTTCGCCCCCGGCGTACCTTTGGCCTGATACCCCACGAACATCACTTCATGCCGCGGATCGCCAAGCATGGCTTTGAGGTAATTTACGATCCGCCCAGCCGAACACATGCCATTCCCTGCAATGACGATTGCCGGCCGCCCGGTACTCTTGAGGTAGTTGACCACCTGCCGATGCCGGGCATGGGTATCGACACAGACAAGCTGCTTGAACCCAAGCGGATCTCTGCCAGAACTCAGTCGGGCCCTGGCCTCGTCATTCCAGTAGCTGTGCAGTTCCCGATAGGCCAGCGAGATACGCTGAGCCAAGGGTGAATCGAGAATGATGGGCAGTTGAGACCAATCGAAACCATCGTCAGGCGCGCTGTTCGGGGCACCCAGCAAGGCCTTGCGATACAGAATGTCTTCGATTTCGTACAGCAACTCCTGAGTCCGCCCAAGACTGAACGCTGGAATCATAATCGTGCCGTTATCAGCGAGGGCGCGCTCGATCGCGACCTCCAGCTGCTTGCGCCGATCACTGCGCTCGGTGTGCAGGCGGTCGCCATAGGTGCTTTCAAGCACCAGCACGTCTGCCCGATCAGGTGGCCGCACGGCACGCAGCAGGGGATTGCCAGGGGCGCCCAGATCCCCCGAGAAGACAATCCGCGTGCTGACCTCCCCAAGATCAAGATCACACTCGACATAAGCGGAGCCCAACAGGTGGCCCGCACGCTGCAGCCGAATACGACACGCCAGGCCTGGACGCTCGACGACGGCATGCCAACACCCAAAGGGTACCGACACTATCAACCCATCAAGAAAGTCGAGATAACGCGCCACCTGGGCCGGTTCACTGCTGACACTCAACTTGAAGGCGTCTTCCAGCACCAGCGGCAATAGCCTTGCCGACGGCTCGCTGCAGAGTATCGGGCCCCGAAATCCTGCCGCCAACAGCGCTGGAATACGGCCAACATGGTCGAGATGGACATGGGTGATGATCAGCGCCTGAACACCGCTGATATCAAAGCCGAGCGCACTGGAATCGGCTCCTCGCGCGGCATCAACGCCCTGTTCGAGACCACAATCGATCAACACGCTGGCAGCGAGCCCCAGGTGAAGCTGATGACAGGACCCCGTTACGCCTCGAGTTCCACCGTGGTGCGTAAGGGCAGGAAATTCCATGCTGCAGCACACTCGCCTGGGCCGAAAATGAAGTGCTCTATTACTTCATAACGATGGGTGCGCACGAAAGAAGAACCTGCCTGTTTAAAGGTAGGATGTTTCTTTAGTTACCGCTCAGTGCCGCTCGCCGGGCAGACGCCCGAATCTTGCGTTTGCTACGCAGGACGCCATAAGCACCGAGCAAAGGACCAACTGCCAGACCGACGATCAGGGCAGCAAGGACCAGCACTGCAACGGGTAGCGCGGGTGCCGACCAACCAAACAGGACCAGGGCCACAGACTGCTGATTTTCCAGCACGAAGAACAGGACCAGCACGGCAAGCAGCAGAATGAACAACGCCACGAAAGCGCGTTTGAGATTACGCATCATCGATCCCTCTGGCACTCACGTTTCAGCGTGTTCTTCTTCATTGACCCGGTCACGCAGTTCCTTGCCCGGTTTGAAATGCGGTACGAACTTGCCGTCAAGGCTGACGGACTGACCTGTCTTGGGATTGCGCCCAACCCGCGGTGCGCGGTAGTGCAAGGAGAAGCTACCGAAGCCCCGGATCTCGATCCGGTCTCCGGTCGCCAGGCACTGAGACATCTGTTCAAGCATGGTCTTGATGGCCAGCTCGACATCCTTGGATGAGAGCAGCCCTTGATGGGTGACAATACGTTCGATCAGCTCCGACTTCGTCATATTTTTCCCTTCTTTATCAAGCAGCTAGATCATTGCTTCATTGTTTTTAGCATGACCTGAGGGATTTGAACAGGCCGGTTATTGACTTAATCAAAGATTCTTGTTCCGCCCCCATCTCCAGCAAACGATATCTTTTTGCCACCACCCTTCAGAACGTCAGCCCGTACAAGGGTTACAGCGAAACCTACCCGCCAGGTCAAGGTTAAATCGCAGGCACAAAAAAGGGCGACCGAAGTCGCCCTTTTTCAATACCCAAGCAGAACTTAGTTCTGTTTGGCCATTGCCTGACGCAGCAGCGCGGCCATGGTGGTATCAGCAGCTTCCGGAGCAGTTTCTTTCAGGCTCTGGATAGCTTCTTTCTCTTCAGCGTCGTCTTTCGACTTGATGGAGAGGCTGATGACACGGCTCTTACGGTCAACGCTGATGATCTTGGCTTCGATCTCTTCGCCTTCCTTCAGGACGTTACGCGCGTCTTCAACGCGGTCACGGCTGATTTCGGAAGCTTTCAGAGTGGCTTCGATGTCGTCGGCCAGGGTGATGATAGCGCCCTTGGCGTCAACTTCTTTAACGGTACCTTTGACGATAGCGCCTTTGTCGTTGACAGCAACGTAGTTGGAGAACGGATCGTCTTCCAGTTGCTTGATGCCCAGGGAGATACGCTCACGCTCTGGATCTACCGACAGGATCACGGTGTCCAGCTCGTCGCCCTTCTTGAAGCGACGTACGGCTTCTTCGCCCACTTCGTTCCAGGAGATGTCGGACAGGTGAACCAGACCGTCGATGCCGCCGTCCAGACCAATGAAGATACCGAAATCGGTGATCGACTTGATGGTGCCGGAGATCTTGTCGCCCTTGTTGAACTGGCCAGAGAAGTCTTCCCATGGGTTGGACTTGCACTGTTTGATGCCCAAGGAGATACGACGACGCTCTTCGTCGATGTCCAGAACCATAACTTCCACTTCGTCGCCAACTTGAACGACTTTCGAAGGGTGGATGTTTTTGTTGGTCCAGTCCATTTCGGAAACGTGTACCAGGCCTTCCACGCCTTCTTCCAGCTCTGCGAAGCAGCCGTAGTCGGTCAGGTTGGTTACACGCGCCATTACGCGGGTGCTTTCTGGGTAACGAGCCTTGATAGCAACCCATGGGTCTTCACCCAGTTGCTTCAGACCCAGGGATACACGGTTACGCTCGCGATCGTATTTCAGAACCTTGACATCGATCTCGTCGCCAACGTTGACGATTTCCGATGGGTGCTTGATACGCTTCCAGGCCATGTCGGTGATGTGCAGCAAGCCATCAACGCCGCCCAGGTCAACGAATGCGCCGTAGTCGGTGAGGTTCTTGACGATACCTTTGACTTGCTGGCCTTCCTGCAGCGATTCCAGCAGAGCTTCGCGCTCGGCGCTGTTTTCGGCTTCCAGGACGCTGCGACGGGAAACGACAACGTTGTTGCGCTTCTGGTCCAGCTTGATGACCTTGAATTCCAGCTCTTTGCCTTCCAGGTGGGTGGTGTCGCGCACTGGGCGGACATCAACCAGGGAGCCCGGCAGGAACGCACGGATACCGTTAACGTCGACAGTGAAGCCGCCTTTAACCTTACCGTTGATAACGCCCTTGACCACTTCTTCGGCGGCGAAAGCTGCTTCCAGAACAATCCAGCACTCGGCGCGCTTGGCTTTTTCACGGGACAGTTTGGTTTCGCCAAAGCCGTCTTCGACCGCGTCCAGCGCAACGTGAACTTCGTCACCGACCTTGATGGTCAGCTCGCCAGCTTCGTTGTAGAACTGCTCGAGCGGGATGACGCCCTCGGACTTCAGGCCAGCGTGTACGGTAACCCAGTCGCCGTCGATGTCGACAACGATACCGGTGATGATCGCACCCGGCTGAAGATTGAGGGTTTTCAGGCTTTCTTCAAAGAGTTCTGCAAAGCTTTCGCTCATTTTAATTCCTGTAGATTAGGGCGGGACATACGCCCATCAGCCACATTCCAGACAATGTGGGTTTCGTTCATATAAAGGAAAGCCGACAGGACGTTGACTGGTGCCCCTGCCTGCTTCCCTGGTCATCAGGCGATATCGCGCAGGGCGATCTCGCTTTTGATGCGTTCCAGCACCTGCTCGATGGACAACTCCGTGGAATCCAGCTGTATCGCATCGGCCGCCGGTTTGAGCGGGGCCACTGCGCGCTGGGTATCACGCTCATCGCGCGCACGAATCTCATCTAGCAGACTCGACAGACTAACATCTTCGCCTTTTGCCTTCAACTGCAAGTAACGGCGACGCGCACGCTCTTCAGCGCTGGCGGTCAGAAAAACCTTCAACGGCGCATCAGGGAACACCACGGTGCCCATGTCACGGCCATCGGCAATCAGCCCTGGCGTTTCCTGGAATGCACGCTGGCGCTGCAACAAGGCGTCACGCACCGCCGGCAGCGAGGCAACCCGCGAAGCTCCGGCACCGACGGTTTCGGTACGGATGACGTTGCTGACATCCTCACCCTCGAGAATGATCTGCTGCAGCTTGCCCGGCTCGGCGGCAATGAACTGCACATCCAGATGAGCGGCCAGCGTGACCAGCAACTCTTCGTTGGTCAGGTCGACGCCGTGGTTGCTCGCCGCAAAGGCCAGCAAGCGATACAGCGCGCCGGAATCCAGCAGTTTCCAGCCCAGTTCACGCGCCAGCAAGCCGGCAACGGTACCCTTGCCGGAACCACTTGGACCGTCGATGGTGATGACGGGCGCATTCACGTTCACGACTTGCCCTCTTCAGCGACACGGATACCGACTTCAGCGCACAAGGCCAGGAAGTTCGGGAACGACGTGGCGACGTTGGCGCAGTCATGGATGCGAATCGGCGCGGTCGCCCGCAGCGAAGCCACACTGAAAGCCATGGCAATACGGTGGTCGCCATGCCCATGCACTTCACCGCCGCCGATCGAGCCGCCATCAATGATGATGCCGTCCAGGGTCGGCTCGCACTTCACACCCAGGGTCAGCAGGCCATCGGCCATGACCTGGATACGATCAGATTCCTTGACCCGCAGCTCTTCAGCGCCACGTAGCACGGTACGCCCTTCAGCACAGGCGGCGGCCACGAACAGCACCGGGAACTCGTCGATGGCCAGTGGCACCAGGTGCTCCGGAATCTCGATACCCTTGAGTTTAGCGCCCCGTACACGCAGGTCAGCCACCGGTTCGCCACCGACTTCACGCTGGTTTTCCAGGGTGATGTCACCGCCCATCAGCTTGAGGATGTCAATCACGCCGGTGCGGGTCGGGTTGATACCGACGTGTTCGAGCACCAGCTCAGAACCTTCGGCAATGGAGGCCGCGACCAGGAAGAAGGCTGCCGAGGAGATGTCAGCGGGCACTTCGATATGGGTTGCGGTCAGCTTGCCGCCGGACTCCAGGGACGCTGTCGGCCCCTCGACGTTCACGCTGTAGCCAAAACCACGCAGCATGCGCTCGGTATGGTCACGGGTCGGCGCAGGCTCGGTGACGGTGGTCTTGCCTTCTGCATACAGGCCCGCCAGCAGCAGGCAGGACTTCACCTGGGCACTGGCCATTGGCAGCGTGTAGGTCAGCGCCTTCAACTTGTGACCACCGCGAATGGTCATCGGTGGACGACCTTCGGCGGCAGTTTCAATGACCGCGCCCATTTCCCGCAGCGGGTTGGCGACACGGTTCATCGGGCGCTTGGACAGCGAGGCGTCGCCGGTCAGTACGGTATCGAACGGCTGCGCGGCCAGCAGGCCGGAAAGCAGGCGCATCGAAGTGCCGGAGTTACCCAGGTAGATCGGACCAGGCGGCGGCTTGAGGCCATTGAGGCCAACGCCGTGAATGGTCACGCGACCATGGTGCGGGCCTTCGATGACCACACCCATGTCGCGGAAGGCCTGCAGCGTCGCCAGGGCGTCCTCACCCTCGAGGAAGCCTTCGACTTCGGTGGTGCCTTCTGCCAGGGAGCCCAACATGATCGAGCGATGGGAGATCGATTTGTCGCCTGGTACGCGAATTCGGCCAGACAGTTGGCCACCAGGATTTGCCAGGAAAATCAGGTCGTTGGAGTTCATAGCGTCCACATAGGCCCGGCGGGCCAGGATTTTACTGAAATGCTCGCGGGCAACCCGGGCGCGAGTGAAAACGCCCAGCAATTGATGCCCATCCCCTGCATCGACCGCGTCGCGCAAGGCGTCGAGATCGCTGCGAAATGTATCCAGTGTGCGCAGAACAGCTTCGCGGTTGGCGAGAAAAATGTCGTGCCACATGACCGGGTCGCTTCCGGCGATTCTTGTGAAATCGCGGAAACCACCGGCAGCGTAACGGAAGATATCCAGGTTTTCATTGCGTTTGGCCAGGGAATCAACCAGACCAAAGGCAAGCAGGTGCGGCAAGTGGCTGGTCGCGGCCAGAACCTCGTCATGGCGTTCGACCTGCATGTGCTCGACATCGGCTTCCAGCGCACGCCAGAGCCGGTCGACCAGCGCCAGGGCGGCTGGATCGGTTTCAGCCAGCGGCGTCAGGATAACCTTGTGGCGACGGAACAGGGCCGCATTGGACGCCTCTACCCCGCTCTGCTCGGAGCCAGCAATAGGGTGGCCAGGCACAAAATACGGCAGTTGCTCGGCAAAGGCCTCGCGTGCAGCACGCACGACATTGCCCTTGGCACTGCCGACGTCGGTCAGCACCGCCGCCCCAAGGTCAAGCTGCGCCAGGCGGGCCAGGAGTTTTTCCATTGCCAGGATCGGTACGGCCAGCTGAATGACGTCCGCACCGACACAGGCAGTGGCGAGGTCGTCTTCACAGCGGTCGACGACCCCAAGCTCTACCGCCAGCTTGCGCGATTGAGGGTCAAGATCGACACCGACCACTTCGCGGCACAGGCCACTTTCCCGAAGCCCCTTGGCAAACGATCCGCCAATCAGCCCCAGCCCGACCACTACCAGACGACCGATAATCGGTTCGACCTTGCTTACCACGACTTCAACCACGGGGCAGGACCCTATTCAAATCTGCATGCATGCCACTCATCACCTCAAAGCACCGCTTTGGGGTAGGAACCCAGCACCTTCAGGGCCACGGCTTCCTGGCTGATTTTTTCCAGCACGGCCTTGATCAGCGGATCGCGGTGGTGACCGATGAAATCGATGAAGAACACGTAGGTCCATTTGCCGCTGCGCGAAGGACGCGTTTCGATGCGCGTCAGGTCGATGCCGTTCTCATGGAACGGCACCAGCAACTCGTGCAAGGCACCCGGCTTGTTGCTCATCGAGACAATGATCGAAGTCTTGTCATCGCCGGTTGGTGGCACTTCCTGGTTGCCGATCATCAAAAAGCGCGTGGAGTTGTCCGGGCGGTCTTCGATTTTCTCGGCAAGACGGGTCAAACCATAGAGGCCAGCCGCCATGTCACCGGCGATGGCCGCAGAGTTCCACTCACCCTTGACCCGCTTGGCCGCCTCGGCGTTGCTGGAAACAGCCACGCGCTCTACGTTCGGGTAATGGGCGTCCAGCCACTTGCGGCACTGGGCCAGGGACTGGGCGTGGGAGTAGATGCGGCTGATGCTGTCGGTCTTGGTGTTTTCACCCACCAGCAAATGGTGGTGAATACGCAGCTCGACTTCGCCACAGATGACCATGTCGTGCTCAAGGAAGCTGTCCAGGGTGTGGTTGACCGCACCCTCGGTGGAGTTCTCGACCGGCACTACGCCAAAATTGACGGCGCCTGCCGCCACTTCGCGGAACACCTCGTCGATGGCAGCCATCGGTTTGCTGATCACCGCGTGGCCGAAGTGCTTCATCGCCGCCGCCTGGGTGAAGGTACCCTCAGGCCCCAGGTAGGCGACCTTGAGCGGCTGCTCAAGGGCCAGGCAGGAAGACATGATTTCCCGGAACAGACGGGCCATTTCTTCGTTGCCCAACGGCCCCTGGTTGCGCTGCATAACGCGCTTGAGCACCTGAGCTTCACGCTCCGGACGGTAGAAGATCGGCTCTTCGCCGGCAGGCAATGCCGACATCTTGACCCGCGCCACTTCCTGCGCACAGCGGGCACGGTCACTGATCAGCTCGAGAATCTTCTCATCGAGGCTGTCAATGCGCACCCGCAGCGCCTTGAGTTCCTGCTCCGACATCAGCCGTGCTCCTTCTCGAATTCGGCCATGTAGGCAACCAGCGCATCCACGGCTTCCAGCCCCAGGGCGTTGTAGATCGAGGCGCGCATGCCGCCGACCGAACGGTGACCCTTGAGGTTGAGCAGGCCACGGGCGTCGGCACCGGCCAGGAAGGCCTTGTCGAGGCGCTCGTCCGCCAGACGGAACGGCACGTTCATCCACGAACGCGCGTTGACGCTGATCGGGTTGCTGTAGAAGTCACTGCTGTCGATGAAGCCGTACAGGCGGTCTTTCTTGGCGCGGTTGCGCTGCTCCATGGCCGCGACGCCGCCCTGCTCCTTGAGCCACTCGAAGACCAGGCCGGAGAGGTACCAGGAGTAGGTAGCCGGGGTGTTGTACATCGAGCCGTTGTCGGCAGCGACCTTGTAGTCAAGCATGGTCGGGCAGCTGCTGCGGGCACGACCGATCAGGTCTTCACGCACGATCACCACCACCAGGCCGCTTGGGCCGATGTTTTTCTGGGCGCCGGCGTAGATCATGCCGAAGTCGGCGACATCCACCGGGCGCGAAAGAATGTCGGAAGACATGTCGACCACCAGCGGCGCATCACCGGTTTGCGGCACCCAGTCGAACTGCAGACCACCAATGGTCTCGTTCGAGGCGTAGTGCACGTAAGCGGCACCCTTGGTCAGGTTCCACTCATTCTGGCCAGGGATGTTCAGGTAGTCGTAGGGTTTCGCACTGGCAGCGACATTGATGTTGCCGAAACGGCGGGCTTCTTCAATGGCTTTCTTCGACCAGATACCGGTTTCGATATAGTCGGCGGTGCCGCTTTCAGGCAGCAGGTTCAGCGGGATCTCGGCGAACTGCTGGCTAGCGCCGCCCTGCAGGAAAAGCACCTTGTAATTGGCGGGAACGGACAACAGGTCGCGCAGATCCTGCTCGGCCTTTTCGGCGATGGCCACGTAGTCGTCGCTACGGTGACTCATCTCCATCACGGACAAGCCTTTGCCATTCCAGTCCAGCATTTCGGCCTGGGCGCGCTGCAGGACAGCGTCAGGAAGCGCAGCAGGGCCTGCGCAGAAGTTAAAGGCTCGTTTGCTCACATCCACTCTCGCTCTGCTCTTGATGTCCGTGGAGCGGGCCGTGCGGTGTGAAAAATGACACCGCCGCGGCCACCCCACCAGGGTTACGTTACTGCGTTGCTTATTCCTGAGGTGCCTCTTCGTCGCCAGCGGCCTGAGCTTCTGGCGCTTCGCCAGCCTCACCGGCATCGGCATCGGCTTCGTAGTCTTCGTCACCTTCCTCTTCAGAAGGCTCCTGGACACGCTCCAGACCTACCAGGGTTTCATCGCTGGCCAGCTTGATCAAGGTCACACCCTGGGTGTTACGACCCAGGCTGGAGACTTCGCCGACACGGGTACGCACCAGGGTGCCCTGGTCGGAAATCAGCATGATTTCCTCGCCGTCCTGCACCTGTACCGCACCGACCAGGCGACCGTTACGCTCGTTGCTGACCATGGCGATAACGCCCTGACCGCCACGTTTGTACTCGGGGAACTCGCCGATTTCAGTACGCTTGCCATAACCACGCTCGGAAGCGGTCAGGATCTGGCTGCCCTCTTCCGGAATGATCATGGAGATCAGCTTCTGCCCTTCGGCCAGGCGCATGCCGCGCACACCGCGGGCGGTACGGCCCATGGCACGGACGTCGGATTCCTTGAAGCGGGTAACCTTGCCGGCGTCGGAGAACAGCATGACCTCACGCTCGCCATCGGTAATGGCCGCGGAAATCAGTACGTCGCCTTCGTCGAGCTCCAGCGCGATCAGACCGACGCTGCGCTGACGGCTGAAGGATTCCAGCGGGGTCTTCTTCACGGTACCGTTGGCGGTGGCCATGAAGATGAAGTGACCCTCGGTGTATTCCTCGACCGGCAACATGGTCGAAATGTACTCGCCTTCGTCCAGCGGCAGCAGGTTGACCAGCGGTCGACCGCGCGCGGCACGGGACGCTTCCGGAATTTCGTAGGTTTTCAGCCAGTACACCTTGCCCTTGCTGGAGAACAGCAGCAGCGTGGTGTGGCTGTTGGCGACCAGCAGGTGCGAAATGTAGTCCTCGTCTTTGACGCCTGTAGCCGACTTGCCTTTACCGCCGCGACGCTGTGCCTGGTAGGCCGCCAGCGGCTGGGTCTTGGCGTAGCCACCATGGGAAATGGTCACAACCCGGTCTTCTTCCGGAATCATGTCACCCAGGGTCAGGTCCAGACGCGCATCGAGAATTTCGGTACGGCGCACATCGCCGTATTCGGCGCGAATCAGCTCCAGCTCTTCGCGGATCACTTCCATCAGGCGCTCGGCGCTGTTGAGGATGCGGATCAGCTCGCCGATCTGGTTGAGGATCTCCTGGTACTCGGCCAGCAGCTTCTCGTGCTCAAGGCCGGTCAGGCGGTGCAGGCGCAAGTCCAGAATGGCCTGGGCCTGTTCCGGCGACAGGAAGTACTTGCCGTCACGCAGACCGTACTGCTCGTCGAGGTTTTCCGGACGACAGGAGTCGGCACCGGCGCGCTCGACCATGACCTGCACGGCACTGGACTCCCACGGCGTGCTGATCAGCGCTTCCTTGGCTTCCGACGGTGTCGGCGAGGCCTTGATCAGGGCGATGACCGGATCGATGTTGGACAGGGCAACGGCCTGGCCTTCAAGGATGTGACCACGCTCGCGCGCCTTGCGCAGTTCGAACACGGTACGACGGGTAACCACTTCACGACGGTGACGAACGAATGCCTCGAGCAGGTCCTTGAGGTTCAGGACACGCGGGCGGCCGTCGATCAGGGCGACGATGTTGATACCGAATACCGCTTGCAGCTGGGTCTGGGCGTAGAGGTTGTTGAGGATAACCTCCGGAACCTCGCCACGGCGCAGCTCGATGACGATACGCATGCCGTCCTTGTCGGACTCGTCGCGCAGCTCGGTAATGCCTTCGAGCTTCTTCTCTTTGACCAGCTCGGCGATTTTCTCGATCAGGCGCGCCTTGTTCAGCTGGTAAGGCAGCTCGGTGACCACGATCTGCTGGCGACCACCGACCTTGTCGATGTCTTCGACGGTGGAACGGGCACGCATATAGATGCGGCCGCGACCGGTACGGTAGGCCTCGATGATGCCCTGGCGGCCGTTGATGATGGCGGCTGTAGGGAAGTCGGGGCCCGGAATGAACTGCATCAGTTCATCGACGGTGATGTCGGCGTTGTCGATCAGTGCCAGGCAACCGTCGATGACTTCACCGAGGTTGTGCGGCGGAATGTTGGTGGCCATGCCCACGGCAATACCACTGGAACCGTTGACCAGCAGGTTGGGGATCTTGGTCGGCATGACCGCCGGGATCTGCTCGGTGCCGTCGTAGTTGGGCACCCAGTCGACGGTTTCCTTGTGCAGGTCAGCCAGCAGTTCATGGGCCAGCTTGGTCATGCGCACTTCGGTGTATCGCATGGCCGCAGCGTTGTCGCCGTCGACCGAACCGAAGTTGCCCTGACCGTCGACCAGCAGGTAGCGCAGCGAGAACGGCTGGGCCATACGGACGATGGTGTCGTACACCGCGGTATCACCGTGCGGGTGGTACTTACCGATCACGTCACCGACCACACGGGCGGATTTCTTGTACGGTTTGTTCCAGTCGTTACCCAGTTCGCTCATCGCATACAGAACGCGGCGATGCACGGGCTTCAAGCCATCACGCGCATCGGGCAGTGCACGCCCGACAATGACGCTCATCGCGTAGTCGAGGTAGGACTGTCTCAGTTCGTCTTCGATATTGACCGGGAGGATTTCTTTGGCCAGTTCGCCCATGAGAAGCCTGATTCCTTTTTCTGGTGAAACCTCGTCACATCCATATGGGACGAACGAAGCTCGCCGCTGCAAAGTGACTCCTTGCAGCGACTTACGACAAATCAACGAGTTAAGCCATGGATCTGCGCAGTAAAGACAGCCCCGCGGGCCTGCCTTGGAAACCGTCGGATGTTACCACAATCGCCCAGACGGTGGGAGTAGCCTGCGGCACTACTACCCTACTGCTCGTCAGTAACGCCCGCCAGCCGCTCCATCAGGGCGCAACCAGGCAATAACCCATCAGTGCAATCGCTTGCGACACATCAGTTGCGCCATCTTTACCGTGTCCGGGCGCTCGACAATACCCTTCTCGGTCACGATCACATCGATCAGGTCGGCCGGGGTCACATCAAAAACCGGGTTGACCGCCTCGACATCCGCCCCGACCGGCACACCACCGACAGCCAGCAACTCGCTAGCGCTGCGCTCTTCAAGCAGGATGTCCTCACCGCTCTCCAGGTTCATGTCGATGCTCGAGCTGGAGGCCACCACCATGAAGCGCACCCCGTGGTGCATGGCGTTCACCGCCAGCTGATAAGTACCGATCTTGTTGGCCACATCACCATTGGCGGCAATGCGGTCAGCACCGACCACCACCCAGGTGATGCCCTTGGTCTTCATCAGGTGGGCGGCGGCAGAGTCGACGTTGACCGTGACCGGGATGCCATCTTTGGCCAGTTCCCAGGCGGTCAGGCGCGAGCCTTGCAGCCAGGGCCGGGTTTCGTCGGCATACACGCGTTCGACCATACCTTCCAGGTACGCCGCACGAACCACCCCCAGGGCAGTACCAAAGCCACCGGTGGCCAAGGCACCGGTGTTGCAATGGGTCAGCAGGGCCTGCTCGTTACCCTGATGCTTGCGGATCAGCTCGGCGCCCAGCTGGGCCATGGTCAGGTTGGCTTCGCGATCACTGTCGTGGATAGCGATGGCCTCGGCCTCCATGATGGCGGCCACGTCGTCGCCCTCCTTGACCCGCAACAAGCGTTCGCGCATGCGGTTGAGCGCCCAGAACAGGTTGGCGCCGGTAGGCCGCGAGTTGAACAGGACGTCGAAATCCTCCTCCAGCGCCATCTCCCAATCATCGCCCTGCGCCAGGCGCTGACGCACGGCCATTGCCAAGCCGTAGGCGGCACTTATGCCAATGGCCGGTGCACCACGCACTACCATCAGGCGAATCGCCTCGGCCACTGCATCGGCGTCGGCATAGGCCAGCCAGGTCTCCTCGAATGGCAGAGCGCGCTGGTCAAGCAGGTGCAGGACGCCATCACGCCAATCGATGGCATTCACCTTCTCTGCGGCCAGTAGTCGATCGCGCATGCCTCACCCCGTCGTTCAGACACCAAAAGCGTACGATTATAGCGAGCCCCAGCCGCGGACGCTCGGGTATACTTCGCCCTCAGCCGAACCCAGTGCCCGAGGAAAATCCCGCCATGCCCAAACCCGCTACGCCGCTCGACCTGTTGCTCCTGCCAAGCTGGCTGGTGCCTGTCGAACCTGCCGGGGTGGTATTGAAGGATCACGGCCTGGGCATTCGCGACGGGCAGATCGTGTTCATCGGGCCGCGGGCCGAGGCGCAGCGCTTTGTCGCCAGCGAAATCCGCGAATTGCCAGGCTGCTTGCTCACCCCTGGACTGATCAACGCCCATGGCCACGCCGCCATGACCCTGTTCCGCGGCCTGGCCGACGACTTGCCACTGATGACCTGGCTTGAAGAACACATCTGGCCGGCCGAAGGCCGCTGGGTGGATGAGGCCTTCGTGCGTGACGGCACCGATCTGGCCATCGCCGAACAGATCAAGGGCGGCGTCACCTGCTTCTCGGACATGTACTTTTACCCAAGAATCGCCAGCGAACGCGTGCACAACAGCGGCATCCGCGCGCAAATCGCCGTGCCGCTGCTGGACTTCCCGATCCCGGGTGCGCGCAGCACCGAAGAGGCGCTGCACCTGGGCATCGAGCTGTTCGGCGACCTGCGCCATCACCCGCGCATCACTGTGGCCCTGGGCCCGCATGCGCCCTATACGGTGAGTGACGAGAACCTGGAAAAGATCCGGGTTATCGCCGAAGAACTCGACGCACCGATCCACATGCACATCCACGAAACCGCCTTTGAGGTCGAGCAGTCCCTGGCGACCCGCGGTGAGCGCCCACTGGCCCGCCTCGCCCGCCTGGGCCTGCTCGGTCCGCGCCTGCAGGCGGTGCACATGACCCAGATCAGCGACGAAGACCTGGCCCTGCTGGTAGAAAGCAACACCAGCGTGGTGCACTGCCCGGAGTCCAACCTCAAACTGGCCAGCGGCTTCTGCCCGGTGGAACGCCTGTGGCAGGCCGGCGTCAATGTCGCCGTGGGCACCGACGGCGCCGCCAGCAACAATGACCTCGACGTACTGGGCGAGACCCGTACTGCAGCCTTGCTGGCCAAGGCCGTGGCCGGCTCGGCAGCTGCGCTGGATGCCCACCGGGCACTGCGCATGGCCACCCTGAACGGCGCCCGGGCGCTGGGCCTGGACGCTGTGGCCGGTTCACTGGAAGTGGGCAAGGCTGCAGATCTGGTTGCCTTTGACCTGTCGGGCCTGGCCCAGCAACCGATCTACGAGCCGGTTTCGCAACTGATCTACACCAGCGGCCGTGACTGCGTGAAGCACGTCTGGGTCGCTGGTAAGCAACTGCTCGACGAGCGCCGCCTCACGCGCATGGACGAGCAGGCCCTGCATGCCGCCGCCAGCGCCTGGGGCCAGCGCATCGGCGCGCGTACCGAATAACCGGGCGGCAGCCATCACTGCCACCCTGTGACACCTTTAATCAAAGTTTCAGAGGACCGATCCATGAGCAACGTCGACCACGCCGAAATCGCCAAGTTCGAAGCCCTGGCCCACCGCTGGTGGGACCGCGAAAGCGAGTTCAAGCCCCTGCACGACATCAACCCGCTGCGGGTCAACTGGATCGATGAGCGGGTCAAGCTGGCTGGCAAGAAAGTCCTCGACGTCGGTTGCGGCGGCGGCATCCTCAGCGAAGCCATGGCCCAGCGCGGCGCCACCGTGACCGGTATCGACATGGGCGAAGCGCCGCTGGCAGTTGCCCAGTTGCACCAGCTCGAGTCTGGCGTTCAGGTCGAGTACCGACAGATCACCGCCGAAGCCCTGGCCGAAGAAATGCCCGAGCAGTTCGACGTGGTCACCTGCCTTGAGATGCTCGAACACGTGCCGGACCCGTCCTCGGTCATCCGCGCCTGCTTCCGCATGGTCAAGCCCGGCGGCCAGGTGTTCTTCTCGACCATCAACCGTAACCCCAAGGCGTACCTGTTCGCGATCATCGGCGCTGAATACATCATGAAGCTGCTGCCACGTGGTACCCATGACTTCAAGAAATTCATCCGCCCGTCCGAGCTCGGCGCCTGGAGCCGCGAGGCCGGCCTTACCGTCAAGGACATCATCGGCCTGACCTACAACCCGCTGACCAAGCACTACAAGCTGGCCAGCGACGTCGACGTCAACTACATGATCCAGACCCTGCGCGAGGAATGAACATGCGCCTGAGAGCAGTACTTTTCGACATGGACGGCACCCTGCTCGACACGGCGCCGGATTTCATCGCCATCTGCCAGGCGATGCTGGCCGAGCGCGGCTTGCCCGCCATCGACGACCAACGCATCCGCGACGTGGTCTCCGGCGGAGCCAAGGCCATGGTCTCGGTGACCTTCGACCTTGACCCGGAAGCTGCAGAGTTCGAAGCCTTGCGCCTGGAGTTCCTCGAGCGCTACCAACAAGGCTGCGCGGTGCACAGCAAACTCTACGACGGCATGGCCGAACTGCTGGCCGACATCGAGAAAGCCAACCTGCTGTGGGGCGTGGTTACCAACAAGCCGGTGCGCTTTGCCGAGCCGATCATGCAGCAACTGGGCCTGGCCGAGCGCTCTGCCCTGCTGATCTGCCCGGATCATGTGAAAAACAGCAAGCCGGACCCCGAGCCGCTGATTCTCGCCTGCAAGACCCTGAACCTGGACCCGGCCAGCGTCCTGTTCGTCGGCGACGACCTGCGCGACATCGAGTCGGGCCGCGATGCCGGCACCCGCACGGCTGCCGTGCGTTATGGCTATATTCATCCCAGTGACAACCCCAACAACTGGGGTGCGGATGTAGTCGTCGATCATCCGCTGGAGCTGCGCAAGGTGCTTGATAGCGCGCTTTGCGGCTGCTGAACCCTGAGCTGGCAAGGCGCTGCCTTGCTTCGCCTGCAATGTCGGCACCTGTAGAACGTGGATGCCGACGTTGCCAGCCCCCTATCACGAGGCAACCTCATGTTTGATTACTCCGCCCGTCCCGACCTGCTCAACGGCCGGACCATCCTGGTCACCGGCGCCGGTCGCGGAATCGGCGCTGCGGCCGCCAAGGCCTACGCCGCCCATGGCGCCACGGTACTGCTGCTGGGCAAGACCGAAGGCAACCTGACCCAGGTGTATGACGAAATTGAAGCGGCCGGCCATCCAAAGCCTGCGGTCATTCCGTTCAACCTGGAAACGGCCCTGCCCCACCAGTACGACGAACTCGCCGCCATGATCGAAAGCGAGTTCGGCCACATCGACGGCCTGCTGCACAACGCCTCGATCATTGGCCCGCGCACGCCGCTCGAGCAGTTGTCTGGCGACAACTTCATGCGCGTCATGCAGATCAACGTCAATGCCATGTTCATGCTCACCAGCACCCTGCTGCCGCTGCTCAAGCTGTCTGCGGATGCTTCAGTGGTCTTCACCTCCAGCAGTGTCGGGCGCAAAGGCCGTGCTTACTGGGGTGCTTATGGGGTGTCGAAGTTCGCTACCGAGGGCCTGATGCAGACCCTGGCCGACGAACTGGAAGGCGTGGCGCCGGTGCGTGCCAACAGCGTCAACCCGGGCGCGACCCGCACCAGCATGCGCGCCCAGGCTTATCCGGGCGAGAACCCGGAGAATAATCCGCTGCCCGAACAGATCATGCCGGTCTATCTGTACCTGATGGGCCCGGACAGTACCGGCGTCAACGGCCAGGCGTTCAACGCCCAGTAGGCTCAGCCCTCGACCAGTTCCGCCTGGAGACGGGCGGGCTGGCGCTGTTCCTGCTGCATGCAGCGCTCAAGGAACAGGTACATGTAGTCATAGCTCTTGCAGATGGCCCGGCGCAACTGCGCCTGCAACGCTTGCGGCGGGTTGTTGCCGACCAGTGTGCAGACGATTTCCAGCGCCTCCCACGGGTGCGCATCGTCGTACTGGGCATGCATCTTCAGCCACTTCATCGCGCGCTTGCGCCCTTCTTCCGGGAAGCCCTGAGCGTAGGCCCCCGTCGAGCACACCACCGCCGACCACTCACCGGTGGCACCTTCAATGGCATAGTTGGTAGCGGCAATGGCAACCACCAGCGAGTCGGCCGCACAGGTATGCCAGCACCAGTCACTCAAGGCATTGAGCTCGGTCGGTACGTCCTGGTTTTGCAGGTCTTCAAGGCTCACGCCATGGGCCAGGCTCCAGTTCAGCCAGTAGTCGGCATGATTGAGCTCGACACGAATGTTGCGCATCAACCAGCGGCGCGCCATGTCCTCCCCAGGATGACGAGCGTAGCGGGTCTTGGTCAGGTTCTTGGCCATGTACAGGGAGAACTGTTCGACCACCGGCCAGCCGCCAATCAGGTACTGGCGCATGGTGCGACCGCTGAGCCGGCCGTCGCGCATGCGCTGGTAAAGTTCGTGCTCGACGACCCGGCGCTTGCTCTCATGGCAGTCCTTGATCAGCTGCTGGGCCCAAAGCGGGTAACTGGTGGGGTCCATCAATGGACCGGTACGGACGAACGCGTCAATCACTGTCAGCTCCTTGTTCCTTGTGATTATCGTTGGATCTTCAGCGAAAGGTCCCTGGCGCCTTGAACAACAGGGGCCTTGCGGCAATCCGTTGGCGATGAAGGCTGTCGCAGGTGAACACCTGCGGCCGCTCGATCAGGTACCCCTGGGCGTAATCGACACCAATTTCCTGCAGGGCCTGCTCGATCAACGGCGTCTCGACAAATTCGGCAATGGTGCGTTTGCCCATGACATGGCCGATGTGATTGATGACTTCAACCATAGCCCGGTTGACCGGGTCATCAAGCATGTCTTTAACAAAACTTCCGTCGATTTTCAGGAAATCTACAGGCAAATGCTTCAAATAAGCAAATGACGACATCCCGGCACAGAAGTCATCCAGCGAGAACCGGCAACCCAGCGCCTTGAGTTCGTTGATAAAGCGTATAGCGCTACCCAGGTTGGCAATGGCGCTGGTTTCGGTGATTTCGAAGCAAATCATTTGCGGCGGAATGGCGAACTCACCAAACAGCCGCTTGAGGTACTCGAGGAATTTGTCATCACCAATGCTGCTGCCGGACAGGTTGATCGCGCACATGGCCAGGGGACCGTCACGCCGCTCATCCAGGCCCTGGCGAATCACCATGAAGACGCTGCGCACCACCCAGCGATCCAGCGCCGTCATCAAACCGTAGCGCTCGGCAGCAGGAATAAAGCTGTCCGGCAGAATGATCCGACCGTTTTCATCGTGCAGGCGCAAGAGGATTTCAATGTGCCCCGGGCCGTCATCAGGCCCGAGGGCGGCGATCTCTTGGGCGTACAGGCAAAACCGGTTTTCCTCCAAGGCCACATGCAGGCGCTGGATCCAGGCCATCTCGCCAAAGCGTATGGACAATTCACTGTCGTCGGCGTGGTACACCTGCACCCGGTTTCGGCCTTTTTCCTTGGCCATGTAGCAGGCCATGTCGGCCGCGCGCAACGAGGCCTCCAGCGTGGTGGGCAGCTGCGCGACATGCACAAGGCCAATGCTCACCGTGGTCATGAACGGGCGCGCCTTCCAGACAAAATGCAGGCTTTGCACCGCCTGACGCAGGCTTTCGGCGATGCGCTCAGCCTGTTCCGGCGGGCAGTTCTCCAGCAGAACCCCGAACTCGTCGCCGCCCAGCCGGGCCAGCGTGTCGCCCTCACGCAAGCCCGCCTGCAACACCGCACAAATGTGCCGAAGCAACTCATCACCCGCAGCATGCCCACAGGTATCGTTGACCAGCTTGAACTGGTCGAGGTCGAGGAACATCAGGGCATGCCGCGCCGGCTTGCGCGCCAGGGTGTTGATCGCCTGCTCCAGGCGGTACTCGAACTCGCGGCGGTTGGCCAGCCCGGTCAACGCATCATGGGTTGCCTGCCATGACAGGTTGGCGATGTACTGCCGCTCCTGGGTCATGTCATGCAGAACCAGTACAACACCGCTCACCTGACCGTCTGCCATGATCGGCGCGCCCACCAGGGTCACCGATACCGTGCTGCCATCCAGGCGCTGGATCAGCTTGGTGTGCTCGCTACCACCCTTGAGGCCGCCGCCAAGGATGTGTTCGATGAGGGTCAGGTTGTCTTTCTCGGCGTTCTCATCGAGCAGGCTGAACAGCGCCGCCAAAGGGAGGCCGTGGGCCTGGCTGGCATGCCAGTGGGTCAATTGCTCGGCGGCCGGGTTCATGTAGGCGATGCAGCCGTCAACGTCGGTGGTGATGACCCCGTCGCCAATCGATTCAAGGGTGATCTGGGCCCGCTCCTTCTCGACCTGCAAGGCACTGGCAAAGGCCTGGCGCTGGGTGAGCAACTTGCTCGAGCGCATCCAGGCCAGCGCGATGAGGAACAGCGCAGTCGCCAGGTTGGTCACCAGCAACAGCTGCAGCAACCTGCGCGATCCTTCACCCAAGGCGTCGCTGAAGGCGCGCGCCGCGGGTGTTACACCATCATTGATGTCGGCAATGCGCGCTTTCCAGTTCGTAACCGCCGCGGTATCGAACTTGCCCAGGCGAAAGCCCTCGTGCATCTGCCGGGCGACTTCGTCCAGCTGGCTGAGGAAGCCGTCACCCACGGCCCAACGCTCGATGGCCCGTTCCAGGTAACTGACCTGGCGAAAGTTCAAGTACAGCCAGATGATGCTGGAAACGTCGTCAGGGTGGTTTCCGCCCTGGATCAGGCCGCGCCGCGCCGCCTCCAGGTCCGGAGTCGGCAAGTCCAGGGCGACACGCAGGTCATGGCCGCCCAACGGCACGGCAATCGCCTGGCGATAGCGCTGGAAAGTCGCCTCGTCGCGGCTATCGGCATACAGGTTGAGGTAATAGATTGCGTCTTTCTGGCCCTTGGACCAGAGACTTTCCCCCGCCACATATCCACGCACCGCCGACAAGGCGTACAAGCTGATGCTCCCGAGCAATGCCTGAAACAACACCACGGCAACAAAAGGCCAGATGATGCCCAACAAATTCGGGGCTTCGAGAGTCCGTTTTCGCTTCATGAGGTCCCTTGCACACAGAGCCGGATGAATCTCTTGATCTTATAGATGCACAGCCTAGGCTATTTGCCCTCAATACTGGAGCGCTTTTCTCAATTACTCCGTACTTTGCAATCAGCTCTGTTGCAAATGACCGTACAGCTTGGCGTACAAGCCGCCGTCTGCAATCAGTTGCTGATGATCGCCATCCTCGGCGACATGCCCGCCATCAAACACCAGCACCCGGTCGGCCTGCTTCACGGCAGACAACCGGTGGGCAATGATCAAGGTGGTACGCGCACTCAGAAAGCGCGCCAGGGCCTGATGCAGGTTGTATTCGGTAGCAGCATCCAGCGCCGACGTGGCTTCGTCGAGAATCACCACCTTGGGCTCGGATAGGACCATGCGCGCAATCGCCAAGCGCTGGCGCTGACCGCCAGACAGGCGTACACCCGAGCGCCCGACCACGGTATCCAGCCCCTGTGGCAATGCCGCAATGGTGGTGTCGAGCTGCGCGATACCCAGGGCCTGCCAGCAGGCCTCGTCACTGCAATCGCGGCCCATGGTCAGATTGGCGCGCACCGTATCGTTGAACAGCGACGGATGCTGCAGCACCACCGCTACATGCTCACGCAGGGTCTCCAGACCGATTTCCTGCAAGGTCGAACCGCCAAAGCGAATGGTGCCGGCCTGGGCGCTGTAGAGCCCGAGCAGCAACTGCACCAGGGTGCTTTTGCCACCGCCACTGGCACCGACAATCGCCACCTTTTCCCCGGGGGCGATGGACAGGTTCAGGTGGTCGAGCACCGGTTCATCGGCATACGCGAAACGCAATCCCTGCACTTCGAGCCCTACGGTGTCACGGCCTTTGAAGGGGTCGACACCCCCGGGGTATTGCGGTTCGTCGGCGCGGGCCAGCAACTCGTTGAGCCGACTCAGGGCACCGCCAGCGGCATAGTAGGCGTACTGCAGGTTGAGCAACTGCTCGACCGGGCCGATCATGAACCACAAGTAGCTGAACACCGCCAGCATCTGCCCGATCGACAGGTCGGAAAACAGCACAGTGAGCATCGCTGCTGCGCGGAAAATATCGATGCCAAACTGAAACAGCAGGCCACTGGCGCGGCCACTGGCGTCGCTTTTCCACTGTGAGGCCACGGCATAGTTGCGCACCTCTTGCGCACGCACGCCCAAACGCCCGAGGAAATAGCCCTGGCGGTTGCTGGCGCGGATCTCCTGGATCGCGTCGAGGGTCTCGGTCAGCGCCTGGGTAAAGCGCGAGGTGCTGTCGTTCTCGAGCTTCTTCAGGTGTTTGACCCGCTTGCCCAACTGCACCGTGGCGAAAATCACCAAGGGGTTGAACAGCAGGATCAATAGCGCCAGCTTCCAGTGCATCCACATCAGGATTGCAGCGGTGCCGGTCAGGGTCAGCATGGCCACCAGAAAGCGGCTCAGGGTCTCGCCGACAAACTTGTCCAGGGTGTCCAGGTCGGTCACCAGGTGGGTGGTCACCGTGCCGCTGCCCAGGCTTTCATATTCCTTGAGCGAGATACGCTTGAGGCGTTCGATCAGGCGGATGCGCAGGCGGTAGACAATGTCTTTGGCCAGCCCGGCAAACAACTTGGCCTGCACCACGTTGAAGGCCAGTGCAGCACAGCGCAGGCACAGGGTCACGACCAGCATCAGGCCGATGTAGCCGGCCGCCACTTGCCAGGCGCCCGGCAACAGCTGGTTCATCCACTTGAGCGCGGCATCACCATGGCCAAGCAGCACCTCATCGACCAGCAATGGCAGCAGCAACGGGATCGGTACGCTGCACAGCGCCGCCAACACGGCCACGCCGTTGGCAATCCACAGGGCTTTTTTATGGTGCAAGGCCAGACGGCGAATTTCCGCCCAGCTCAGGCGATCGGCAACAACCGGGGCAGGCCCCGGCACAGGGTCGGGTGACCCTGGCACGTCAAGCACAGGCAGCCTGCTGCAGCCAGCGGCCGAGCAACGGACTCAAGGCATCGAGCGACTGATAGCCGTTGGTCAGCAACGCCAGCTGGCCATTGCGTTCGGCCAGCAAGGTCGGGAAGCCGGCAATGCCCAGGTCCTGTACCCAGGTGAAATCGGCAGCGGTGGCAGCGCGCACGTCAGTGCTGGTGAAGCGTTCGGCAAACGCCGCGCGGTCAAAACCGACCTGCTCGGCCAGATCAACCAGCGCCGGTGCCAGGGTAACGTCGACACTGCCCTGATAAAACGCCTGCTGGATCGCTGCCAGCAATGCCCAGGTGCGCGTCGGGTCCAGGCCGCGCGCGGTTACCAGCGCCCGGCAGGCCGGCTCGGTGTCATAGACAAAACCTTCGGGCATGGCGCCTTCAAGGGTGAAGGGCTGGCCCGTGGTTTCATTGACCGCCTGCCAATGCTCAAGGATGTAGCGCCGGGTCGAGGCATCCAGCGGCGTGCTGCCACTGCGCAAGCCACCGGGCACCAGGTGGGTCTCGATCCCGGCGGCGTGCGCCTGGGCGATCAGGGCCTGCGCCACCGGGGCAAACCCCCAACACCAGGAGCACATCGGGTCCATCACATAGAGCAGGCGTGCGGACATCTATCAGGCCTCGGCAGCTTTACGATAATTGTGGCCGATCGGGTGCGGCATGTTGCGGGCCTTGGCCAGCTCGATCTGCTTCTGCCGGTCGACGGCGCTGCGCCGGGTCTTTTCGCTCAGGCTGTCCCAGCAATGCGGGCAGCTGATGCCTGGCGAATAGTGCTCGGACGCACGGTCTTCCACGCTGATCGGGGTACGGCAGGCATGGCACTGGTCGTAATCGCCTTCGGTCAGGTCGTGGCGCACGGTGACCCGGTTGTCGAACACGAAGCAGTCGCCCTGCCAGCGGCTTTCCTCCTGAGGCACCTCTTCGAGGTATTTCAGGATCCCGCCCTTAAGATGATAGACCTCTTCGAAACCTTCACCGAGCATGTAGCTGGAGGCTTTCTCGCAGCGGATGCCGCCGGTGCAGAACATCGCCACCTTTTTGTGCTTCGACGGGTCGAAGTTGGCCTTGATGTACTCGGGAAACTCACGAAACGTGGTGGTTTTCGGGTCGATCGCACCTTCGAAAGTACCAATCGCCACTTCGTAGTCGTTGCGGGTGTCAATCAACAGCACTTCCGGGTCGCTGATCAGCGCATTCCAGTCCTGCGGCTCGACGTAGGTGCCGACAGTGTGGTTCGGGTCGACGCCAGGCACACCGAGGGTGACGATCTCTTTCTTGAGTTTGACCTTGGTGCGATAGAACGGCTGCTCGTCGCAGTAGGATTCCTTGTGGTCGATATCCACCAGGCGCGCATCGCTGCGCAGCCAGGCCAGCAGGCCGTCGATCCCTTCGCGGGTACCGGAAACGGTGCCGTTGATACCTTCCTCGGCCAGCAACAGGGTGCCCTTGATGCCATTGGCCGTCATGCTTTCGAGCAGCGGCTCGCGCAGCTCGACGTAATCTTTCAGGGTGACGAATTTGTACAGCGCCGCCACGACGATAGCTTGGGTCATGCAATAAATCTCCAGGTGGTCACCCTCGCAAAGGGCGGACCGGATGGCAAAAAAAACGCGCCGACGAGCGGCGCGTTGCACATTCTAGCAAAAACCTGACGATGAAATCAGTGTTTGCTGCCACCTGCGCAGGTGGGCGAAGCCGGCGCTGCACCGACCTTCTGCCACTCTTCGGGTGTGTAGGTGTGCAGGGCCAGGGCATGGAACTGCCCCATCAGCTCACCCAGGGTGGCATAGACCTTCTGGTGGCGCTTGACGCTGTTCAGGCCTGCAAACTGCTCGCTGACCAGCACCGCCTTGTAATGGGTTTCTTGCCCACGGCTGTGCATGTGGCTTTCGTCGAGCACCGACAGGTGCTGCGGCGCCAGCGCGGCCAGGCTTTGTTCAATCTTTTGCTGCATCGACATGGAAAGCTCCGCGTTTACTTCTTCGCTGGGGCGGCGGCCTTGCCAGCGTTCGGATCCAGTTCCTTGGTCATGTCAGCCAGCAGCTTGTTGACCACAGGCACCGCGCTTTCCAGCTTCTGCTGGGTCAGCTGAGCCGACTGCTGGGTAACCTGAGGCATTTTCTCCAGGACTTTCTTGCCCAGTGGCGACTGGTAGAAGGCAACCAGGTCCTTGAGCTCGCTTTCAGTGAAGGTGCTGGTGTACAGCTTGACCATGTCCGGCTTCAGCTTGTTCCAGCCAATAGCCTGGTCCAGGGCGGCGTTGGCCTTGGCCTGGTAGCTGTCGAGCACGGATTTTTTCGACGCAGGTGCCTTGGTCTGTTCAAAACGCTGGGCAAACATCTGCTGCACCTGCATGTAGACCGGGGTGCCAAGCTTGTCAGCGTGCGCCATCATGAGGAATTTTTCGGCACTGGCGTTGTGGCTGGCGGTATCGGCAAGCACCTGGCCGCTGGCGCAGACCAGCGCAACAGCGGTGCAAAGGGCGCGAAGACGGGTCATCGGAAATCCTTCATTAGACAGAGGAGGTAGTACCCCGGAGTCGAGCATTCTGCGCCGACTCGGGCACAGCACTCAAGTGGGTCGACGAGCGATGGAACCGCCGCGACAAAAAGGGACCTAAACTGCGAATTCAGACCACAAGGGAGTGAGTGCAGCATGAGCCGTATCGAAACTGACAGCCTCGGGCCGGTCGAAGTTCCTGAGCTGGCCTATTGGGGCGCGCAGACACAACGCTCGCTGATCAATTTCGCCATTGGCAAGGAACGTATGCCGCTGGCCGTTCTGCATGCCCTGGCGCTGATCAAGAAGGCCGCTGCACGGGTCAACAGCCGCAACGGAGACCTCTCGGCCGATATTGCCCGGCTGATCGAACAAGCCGCCGACGAAGTACTCGATGGTCAGCTCGACGACCAGTTCCCGCTCGTCGTCTGGCAGACCGGCAGCGGTACCCAGAGCAACATGAACGTCAATGAAGTGATCGCCGGGCGCGCCAACGAACTGGCCGGCAAAGGCCGCGGCGGCAAGCTTCCGGTACACCCCAACGACCACGTCAATCGTTCGCAAAGTTCCAATGACTGCTTTCCCACCGCCATGCATATAGCCGCTGCACAGGCTGTCCAGCACCACTTGTTGCCGGCGATTGCCGAGTTGTCGGCCGGTTTGGCTGAGTTGTCGGCGCGCCACCAGCACCTGGTCAAGACTGGCCGCACGCACATGATGGATGCCACACCGATCACCTTCGGCCAAGAGGTCTCAGCGTATGTGGCTCAGCTTGATTACGCCCAGCGGGCCATCCACTCTGCACTGCCGGCAGTCTGCGAACTGGCGCAGGGCGGTACTGCAGTAGGCACAGGGCTGAACGCTCCACACGGCTTTGCCGAAGCCATTGCGGCGGAGCTTGCCGCCCTCTCCGGCCTGCCTTTCGTCACCGCACCGAACAAATTTGCCGCCCTCGCCGGGCACGAGCCGCTGACCACCCTCGCAGGCGGCCTCAAGACCCTGGCGGTGGCACTGATGAAACTCGCCAACGACCTGCGCCTGCTTGGTTCCGGGCCGCGCGCAGGCCTGGCCGAAGTGCGCCTGCCGGCCAACGAGCCGGGCAGCTCGATCATGCCCGGCAAGGTCAACCCGACCCAGTGCGAGGCCTTGTCGATGCTGGCCTGCCAGGTACTGGGCAACGACACTGCGATCGGCTTTGCCGCAAGCCAGGGGCACCTGCAGTTGAACGTGTTCAAACCGGTGATCATCCACAACCTGCTGCAGTCCATCGAACTGCTCGCAGACGGCTGTCGCAACTTCCAGCAGCACTGCGTGGCCGGTATCGAACCGGATGCCGAGCAGATGGCCGCGCACCTGGAGCGCGGGCTGATGCTGGTGACCGCACTCAACCCGCACATTGGCTACGACAAGGCAGCCGAAATCGCCAAGAAGGCCTACAGCGAAGGCCGCACGCTACGCGAGGCGGCCTTGACCCTGGGTTACCTGACCAACGAGCAATTCGACCAGTGGGTGCGCCCGCAAGACATGCTCGAACCCGGTAAAAAGGGTTGAGTCACCGGGCCAGGCGCACGCGCCTGGCCCGCAAGCCGGCCATGATCGAAGGGCCCAGCGCAGTCAGCGCCGAGCCAAGCACCACCACCAGTGCGCCGATATAACCCAGCGTGTTGATCTGCTCGGCGTGCACATAGTCAGGCCAGAACCAGGCGGCCAGCGCGACCGCAACAAAGGTAATCAACGGGGTGACCGCCAGGGTGGCGCTGACCTTGGATGCTTCCCAGTGCGCCAGTGCCTCGGCAAACGCACCGTAGGCCACCAGCGTGTTGAGGCAGCAGGCGAGCAACAGCCAGCCTTGCAGCGGGCTCAACTGCAGCGCTTCCAGCGGGTGCACCCACGGCGTGAGCAGCACCGCGCAGCACAGGTAGATCACCATCATTACCTGCATCGAATTCCACACCGTCAGCAACTGCTTCTGGCTCAGGGCATAGAACACCCAGATGGTGGTGGCCAGAATGATGGTCAGTACACCGGTGGTGTAAACGCTCAGGGAGGTCAGCAGCTCTTCCAGGCGCTGATTGAAGAACAGGCCAAAGCCCATGAGCAGGATCAGCAGCCCTACCCCTTGCCCGAGGCTGAAGCGCTCCTTGAACAGGAACACGCTGGCCACCAGCAACAACACCGGCCCCAGTTGCACGACCAGTTGCGCGGTGCCGGGGCTGAGCAGGTTCAGGCCCATCAGGTACAGCACGTAATTGCCGACCAGGCCGCCGGTGGCCAACGCCACCAGTACCAGGCCCTTGCGCCCGAGCCGGCTGAACGACGGCAGGCGCCTGCTCGCGGCCAGCCAGGCCAGCAACAGGCCACCGGAAACCATCAGGCGAAACCAGGTTACGGTGATCGGGTCCATCACCTGCAGTACCTGCTTGAGTTTGATCGGCAGGATGCCCCAGAGGACTGCGGTCAATAGCGAAAGACAAAGGCCATAGACCCAGCGCCCGGAAGAAATGTGCATACCAGCCTCGATAGCCCTATGGTGGGGGGAGACTGGATTCTACGGGGTGGGCATGGCAGGCCGACAGATACAATTGAGGAAAAGATTTCAGTAGTTCATTCCTTCAGTTCCTGTCAGAAATGCCAGCTTCGCGGGTAAACCCGCGAAAGCTTCTATGGTCATTTCTTGTCTTTCTTGAACGCCGCTTCCAGGGCATCGTTGATGGTGCGCAGCACCTTAACCCGAGCCCAGCGCTTGTCGTTGGCCTCCACCAGGGTCCAGGGTGCAATCTCGGTGCTGGTACGGTCGACCATGTCGCCCACCGCCTGCGCGTACTCGCCCCACTTTTCGCGATTGCGCCAGTCTTCCTCAGTGATCTTGAAACGCTTGAACGGAATCTGCTCACGTTCCTGGAAACGTTCCAGCTGGGTTTGCTGATCAATCGACAACCAGAACTTGACCAGCACCACGCCGGCACCGGTCAGTTGCTCTTCAAAATCATTGATCTCACCATAGGCGCGCATCCAGTCGGCCTGCGTGCAGAAGCCTTCCACGCGTTCGACCAGCACCCGCCCGTACCACGACCTGTCGAACACGGTGAACTTGCCGCGCGCCGGCACATGCCGCCAAAAGCGCCACAGGTAAGGTTGTGCACGCTCTTCTTCAGTGGGTGCGGCAATCGGCACGATGCGGTATTGGCGCGGGTCCAGTGCTGCCGCCACGCGGCGGATGGCGCCACCCTTGCCGGCAGCATCGTTGCCTTCGAACACCGCCACCAGCGCGTGACGACGCATGCGTTTGTCACGCAGCAAACCGGCCAGGCGCGCCTGCTCGGTGATCAACTGTTCCTGGTAGTCGTTCTTGTCCAGACGCAGGCTCATGTCCAGGCTATCGAGCAAGCTGCGCTGATCTATTGCCCGGCCCAGTGGGGCGATGTTGGCTTGGTGCACCGGACCATGCTGGGCCTTTAGCGCGGCCTGCAGGCCCTCAAGCAAAATGCGCCCGACCGCCAGGCTGCGGTAATGCGGATCAACCCCTTCGATCACATGCCAGGGCGCATAGTCACGGCTGGTCTGGCGCAATACCCGCTCGCCAAAGCGCACAAAGCGGTCATAGGTTTCCGACTGCTGCCAATCCAGCGGGCTGATCCGCCAGCTGTGCAACGGATCGTCCTTGAGCGCCTTGAGCCGGGCTTTCATCTGCTTTTTCGACAGGTGGAACCAGAACTTGATGATCAGGGCGCCTTCATCGCAGAGCATTTCTTCAAGGCGCTCGGCACCGCGAATGGCCTGGTCGAGCACCGCATCCTTGAACAGGCCATGCACCCGCCCCTGCAGCATCTGGCTGTACCAATTGCCGAAAAACACGCCGATCCGTCCTTTGGCCGGCAGAGCGCGCCAGTACCGCCAGGCCGGTGGCCGGGCCAGTTCCTCATCGGTCTGCTGATCGAAGGTACGCACTTCAATCAAACGCGGATCCATCCACTCGTTAAGCAGTTTTACCGTCTCGCCCTTGCCGGCACCTTCAATGCCGTTGATCAACACGATCACAGGAAAACGCGCCTGCTGTTTGAGCTCGAACTGCGCCTCGAGCAAGGCCTCGCGTAACGCCGGTACTTCGGCGTCGTAGGTTTCTTTGTCGATGGCGTGACCAATTTCAGCGGATTCGAACATACCAGGCTCCCTACATGGATAAGCAAGACTAGCGGATCCGGGAAGTCTTTGTCCGGGTAAGCTAAAATGCCGCTCTAGACATGCCTGAGCCGACCATGACCGAAGTAACCCACTACGCCCAGATCGACTGGGACGACCAGGGCCGCCCCCACTCTCGCCAGTTCGATGACATCTACTTTTCCAAGGAGCAGAGCCTGGAAGAGACCCGCCATGTGTTCATCGACCAGAACGACTTGCGCCAGCGCTTCAGCGCGATGGCGCCCGACCAGTGCCTGGTGATCGGTGAAACCGGCTTCGGTACAGGGTTGAATTTCTTTTGCGCCTGGCAGCTGTTCAGCGAATGCGCCAGGCCTGACGCCCGCCTGCATTTCGTCAGCGTTGAAAAGTACCCGCTCAGCCACGCCGACCTGAATCGCGCCCTGGCCCTGTGGCCGGAGCTGGCGCCCTTCAGCACGCCGTTGCTGGAGCAGTACGTCGCCGTACACGAAGGGTTTCAGAGCTTTGTCCTCGAGCAGGGCCGGGTACGGCTGACCCTGATGATCGGTGATGCCCTGGAGCAGTTACCGCAACTGGACGCCGCAGTCGACGCCTGGTTCCTTGACGGTTTTGCCCCGGCAAAAAACCCGCAGATGTGGACACCGGAGCTGTTCACCCAGATCGGCCGGCTTAGCGCCGCCAATGCCACCCTGGGAACCTTCACCAGTACCGGTTGGGTGCGGCGCGGGCTGATTGCGGTAGGCTTCGAGATGAAGCGCATTCCGGGCATCGGCAAGAAGTGGGAGGTGCTGCGCGGGGTCTTTCGCGGTGCGCCTGAAACCCTTGCAGCACCGCCCGCGGTCGCTCCCTGGTTCGCCCGCCCTCCTGCCCTGCCCGGCCCGCGTAAAGCCCTGGTCATTGGTGCCGGCCTGGCCGGTTGCGCGACGGCTGCCAGCCTTGCTGCCCGCGGCTGGCAGGTCAGTGTGCTGGAGCGCCACGCCTCTGCTGCCGCCGAAGCATCCGGCAATCCGCAGGGTGTGCTCTACCTCAAGCTGTCGGCACACGGCACGGCATTGTCGCGCCTGATCCTCAGCGGTTTCGGTTACACCCGACGCCTGCTCGAACGCCTGCAGCGTGGCCGCGACTGGGACAGTTGTGGTGTTTTGCAACTGGCTTTCGATGCCAAGGAAGCGCAACGCCAGGCGGTACTCGCCGACGCCTTCAACTCGCAGCTACTACAACCGCTGCAGCGGGAGCAGGCCGAAGCGGTGGCAGGCGTAAGACTGGCCAGTGGCGGCTTGTACTACCCGGAAGCGGGCTGGGTGCATCCGCCGGCCTTGTGCCAGGTACAGTTGCAACACCCGAACATCACCTTGCTCACTCACCATCAGGTGCTGGAGCTGCGCAAGGTCGACAGCCAGTGGCAGGCCTGGGAAAGCGAGAAATTCCTCGACAGCGCGCCGCTGGTGGTACTGGCGACCGCCGCCGAAATCCAGCGATTCGAACCTTGCGCCAGCCTGCCGCTCAAGCGCATCCGCGGCCAGATCACCCGGCTGCCGGTGACCACCAACAGCCAGGCACTTGCCACCGTGGTTTGCGCCGACGGCTACGTCGCGCCAGTGCGCGACGGCGAACACACCCTGGGCGCCAGCTTTGATTTTCACAGTGTCGACCTTGCCCCCACCACTGGTGAGCACATCGGCAACCTGCGCCTGCTGGAAGAGATCTCCAGCGACCTGGCCGAGCGCTTGGGCGCCCACCAACTGGACCCTCACACCCTGCAGGGCCGGGCAGCCTTTCGCTGCACCAGCCCTGACTACCTGCCCATTGTCGGGCCGTTGGCTGACCATCAGGCGTTCAACCATCACTATGTGGTGTTGGCCAAGGACGCCCGCCAAGTGCCGGACACCCCCTGCCCTTGGCTCGAAGGCCTGTACATCAACAGCGGCCATGGTTCCCGCGGACTGATCACCGCGCCGCTGTCGGGCGAACTGATCGCCGCCTGGGCCGACAACGCACCGCTGCCAGTACCGCGCAGCGTCGCCGAGGCCTGCCACCCGAATCGCTTCATGCTGCGCGAACTGATACGCGGCAAAGGCAAGCGAGGCTAAGCGCTTATAACCGATCGATCTAAAACTCTCGCTATCCGCGCCGGTCAGTTTCAATGTGCCCGCGTTCGGGCACCTTCCCCAACGGCAAAACCGGTAAGGACTTATGTGCGGATTAGCTGGAGAGTTTCGTTTCACCCCCATTGCCCATTCACCACGCCCGGCGGACCTCGCCGCGGTCGAGCGGATGACCCATCACCTGGCACCTCGCGGCCCCGACGCCTGGGGCTTTCATAGCCAGGGCCCGATTGCCCTGGGCCATCGCCGCCTGAAGATCATGGACCTGTCCGACGGCTCGGCGCAGCCGATGATCGACAACCAATTGGGTCTGTCATTGGCCTTCAACGGTGCCATCTACAACTTTCCGGAGCTGCGCAGCGAGCTGGAAAACCTCGGCTATGCCTTCTATTCGGATGGCGATACCGAGGTGCTGCTCAAGGGCTATCATGCCTGGGGCGCCGACCTGCTGCCACGCCTGAACGGCATGTTCGCCCTGGCGATCTGGGAGCGCGACAGCCAGCAGCTGTTCCTCGCCCGCGACCGCCTGGGGGTCAAGCCGTTGTACCTGTCGCGCACCGGCGAACGCCTGCGCTTTGCGTCGAGCCTGCCGGCACTAATGAAGGGCGGCGACATCAACCCGGTGCTCGACCCGGTAGCGCTCAACCACTACCTCAACTTTCATGCCGTGGTACCGGCGCCACGCACTCTGCTGGCGAACATCGAGAAACTGCCGCCAGCTACCTGGATGCGCGTCGATGCCCAGGGCCGTGTCGAGCAACAGGTGTGGTGGCAACTGCATTACGGCCCGCGCACCGATGAGCAGGACCTGACCCTGGAAGACTGGCGCGACCGCGTGCTGGACAGCACCCGTGAAGCGGTAGCCATCCGCCAACGGGCGGCGGTGGACGTCGGCGTGCTGTTGTCCGGCGGCGTCGACTCCAGCTTGCTGGTCGGCCTGCTGCGCGAAGTCGGCGTCGACGACCTGTCGACCTTTTCCATCGGCTTTGAAGATGCCGGTGGCGAGCGCGGCGACGAGTTCCAGTACTCCGACCTGATCGCTCGTCACTACGGCACCCGTCATCACCAGCTGCGCATCGATGAACGCGAAATCATCGAGCAATTGCCAGCGGCGTTCCGCGCCATGAGTGAACCGATGGTCAGCCATGACTGCATTGCCTTCTACCTGCTGTCGCGCGAGGTGGCCAAGCACTGCAAGGTGGTGCAAAGCGGCCAGGGCGCCGATGAGTTGTTCGCCGGTTACCACTGGTACCCGCAAGTCGATGGTGCTCAGCAACCATACGACGCCTACCGCGAGGCCTTTTTCGACCGCAGTTTCGACGACTACGCGGCCACCGTGCAGCAACCCTGGCGCCTTGACCACGACGCCGCCGGTGATTTTGTCCGCAGGCATTTCGCCCAGCCGGGGGCCAGCGCTGCGGTGGACAAAGCGTTGCGTCTGGACAGCACGGTGATGCTGGTCGACGACCCGGTCAAACGCGTCGACAACATGACCATGGCCTGGGGCCTGGAGGCGCGCACGCCGTTCCTCGATTACCGCCTGGTGGAGCTGTCGGCGCGTGTTCCGGCGCGCTTCAAGCTGCCCGATGGCGGCAAGCAAGTGCTCAAGGAAGCCGCGCGCCTGGTGATTCCTGCGCAAGTGATCGACCGCAAGAAAGGCTACTTCCCGGTGCCAGGGCTCAAGCACCTGCAAGGCGCGACGCTGGACTGGGTTCGCGAACTGCTGCTGGACCCCAGCCAGGACCGTGGCCTGTTCGAACCGGCTGCCCTCGACCGCCTGCTCAGCGACCCGCATGGCCAGCTGACGCCGTTGCGCGGCTCGAAGCTCTGGCAACTGGCCGCCCTGAACCTGTGGCTCAGCGAACAAGGAATCTGACCGATGAAAGCCCATGCATCACCTTATGGCCAGCGCCTGTTGCGCGGCCAGGTGCCCTCCTACGAGCGTTTGCAGGCGCAGCTGGCCGGCGATGGCAGCGAGCCTCACGACCAGCCGCGCTCGCTGCACTGCGGCTGGGGCCGCCTGCTGATCGGTCACACCTACCCGGACCCGGCAAGCCTGGCTGATGCCCTGCAGGATGAACAGCACGGCGAACGCGATATCGCCCTGTACGTGGCTGCACCGCAGCAGGTACTGGCCCAGGCCCCGCAGCAGCTGTTCCTCGACCCTTCCGACACCTTGCGCCTGTGGTTCAGCGACTACCGTCCGGCGCAACGGGTGTTCCGTGGCTTTCGCATCCGCCGCGCCCAAAGCGACAGCGACTGGCAAGCGGTCAACGCCCTGTACCTGGCGCGCGGCATGCTCGCCATCGATCCTGAGCTACTGACCCCGCACCATCTCGGCGGCCCGGTGTACTGGCTGGCCGAGGATGAAGACAGCGGCGCGGTGATCGGCAGCGTCATGGGCCTGAACCATCACAAAGCCTTCGCCGACCCCGAGCATGGCAGCAGCCTCTGGTGCCTGGCGGTTGACCCGCATTGCACCCGGCCGGGCGTCGGCGAGGTGCTGGTGCGCCACTTGATCGAACACTTCATGAGCCGGGGCCTGAGCTGCCTCGACCTGTCGGTGCTGCACGACAACCGCCAGGCCAAGCGGCTCTACGCCAAATTGGGTTTCCGTACCCTGCCGACCTTCGCGATCAAACGCAAAAACCTCATCAACCAGACGCTGTTCCTCGGCCCGAACCCTGAAACCGGCCTGAATCCGTATGCCCGGATCATTGTCGATGAAGCCTATCGGCGCGGCATCGATGTTCAGGTCGATGACCCCGACGCCGGTCTGTTCACCCTCAGCCTGGGCGGCCGGCGGATACGCTGCCGCGAATCCTTGAGCGACCTAACCAGCGCCGTGAGCATGACCCTGTGCCAGGACAAGAGCCTGACCCACAAAGTGCTGAAAAACGCCGGGCTGCAGCTACCCGCGCAGCAACTGGCAGGCAATGCCGATGACAACCAGGCCTTTCTCGACGATCACGGCGCTGTGGTCGTCAAGCCGCTGGACGGCGAGCAGGGTCAGGGCGTGGCGGTCAACCTGACGTGCCTGGAAGCGATCACCCGCGCCATCGACAATGCCCGGCGTTTCGACAGCCGGGTGCTGCTGGAAAGCTTTCACGAGGGTAAAGACCTGCGCATCGTGGTCATCGGCTTCGAGGTGGTGGCTGCCGCGATCCGTCACCCGGCACAGATTGTCGGCGACGGCCAGCATGCCATCGGCGCGCTGATCGAAGCGCAAAGCCGCCGACGCCAGGCCGCCACTGCCGGCGAAAGCCATATCCCGCTGGATGACGAAACCCAGCGCACCCTGCACGCCGCGGGTGTCGACTACGACACGGTGCTGCCGGCCGGCCAACGCCTGGCCGTACGCCGCACTGCCAACCTGCACACCGGTGGCTGCCTGGAAGATGTCACCGAGCGCCTGCATCCGGTACTGGCCGACGCGGCGATTCGTGCCGCCCGCGCCCTGGATATTCCGGTGGTCGGCCTCGACCTGATGGTCCGCGCTGCCGACCAGCCGGAGCATGTCTTCATCGAAGCCAACGAACGCGTCGGGCTCGCCAACCACGAGCCACAACCCACCGCCGAACGCTTCATCGACCTGCTGTTCCCGCACAGCCGGCCGGCACCTTGAACACAGGAGGCACCATGCCTGATCAGCTCCCGCAGCCAGACCTCAACTACCTGCAGAAAGTCTTGCTGGAGATGCTCGCCATCCCCAGCCCCACCGGTTTTACCGACACCATCGTGCGCTACGTGGCCGAGCGCCTGGAAGAACTCGGCATCCCCTTTGAACTGACGCGCCGCGGCACCATCCGCGCCACCCTCAAGGGCCGCAAAAGCTCGCCGGACCGCGCGGTTTCCGCCCACCTCGACACCATCGGTGCCAGCGTTCGGGCGATTCAGGACAACGGCCGCCTTTCGCTGGCACCCGTAGGCTGCTGGTCCAGCCGTTTTGCCGAGGGCAGCCGCGTCAGTGTGTTTACCGACAACGGCGTGTTGCGCGGTAGCGTACTGCCCCTGATGGCCAGCGGACACGCCTTCAACACCGCCATCGACCAGATGCCGGTAAGCTGGGAGCATATCGAGTTGCGCCTGGATGCCTACTGCGCGACCCGCGCCGACTGCCAGACACTGGGGGTGGACATCGGTGATTTCGTCGCCTTCGATCCGCTGCCCGAATTCACCGAGAGCGGTCATATCAGCGCCCGCCACCTGGACGACAAGGCAGGGGTCGCGGCGCTGCTGGCCTCGCTCAAGGCGGTCGTCGACAGCGGCGCGCAGCCGTTGATCGACTGCCATCCGCTATTCACCATCACCGAAGAAACCGGCTCCGGCGCGGCGGCTGCACTGCCCTGGGATGTCAGCGAGTTCGTCGGCATCGACATCGCCCCGGTCGCCCCCGGCCAGCACTCCAGCGAGCATGCGGTCAGCGTCGCCATGCAAGACTCGGCCGGCCCCTACGACTATCACCTGTCGCGGCACTTGCTGAAACTGGCCCGCGAACACGAATTGCCGGCCCGTCGCGATGTGTTTCGCTACTACTTCAGCGATGCTCATTCAGCCATTACTGCCGGCCACGACATCCGCACGGCGCTGCTGGCCTTTGGATGCGATGCCACCCATGGATACGAGCGCACCCACATCGACAGCCTGGCCGCACTCAGTCGCCTGCTGACCGCCTACCTGCTCAGCCCGCCGGTGTTTGCCAGCGACTCGCAAGCCACCGGCAGTTCGCTGGAAAGCTTCAGCCACCAGTTGGAGCATGAGACGCAAATGGAAAGTGATACCCGGGTACCAGCAGTCGACAGCCTGGTCGGCAACAAGGCCTAGCGCCTACACAGGCAGGCGCGGTTTGGCGTAGCATGTACACACACTTCGCCAAGCCTGCCCTGTTTATTTATGCTGATTCCCTACAACCAACTGGAAGCCGAAACCCTCACCCGCCTGATCGAGGACTTCGTCACCCGCGACGGCACCGACAACGGCGATGACACTCCACTGGAAACCCGCGTGTTGCGTGTGCGCCAGGCACTGGCGAAAAAGCAGGCGTTCATTCTCTTCGACCTCGACAGCCAGCAATGCCAGCTGCTGGCCAAGCACGACATCCCCAAAGAGTTGTTCGACTGATCAACCGCCACTTTTTGCCGTCAGCTCGGCAATGCGCCGATAGATTTCTGCGCGATGGACTTCGATTTCCCGTGGTGCGCTGATACCGAAGCGCACCACGTTGCCTTCCACCGACAGCACCTTGACCTTGATGTGCTCATCAATGGTGATGACTTCGCCTACTTCACGGCCGATTACCAACATGCTCCGATCCTCCACAAAGGTGAGAATTTGGAGACTGCACGCGGGGTCGGAACGCTTCAATACGCCGCCCATCAAATAGACCAATCCCACTAGCGCTGGCGAAAAGACCTACAGATTTCCACCATTTCAGCGCGCTCAAGCACTCTGCAAACGCGGCCCCAGCACAATGATGCTGGCGCCCAGCACACACAACAGCGCGCCGATCCAGTCGCTGCCCAGCGGCCGCGCACGCTCGACCAGCGCCAGCCAGAGCAATGAGGTGACGATATAGATGCCACCGTAAGCGGCGTAAGCGCGTCCGGCATAAGCCGCCTCTACGCGGGTAAGGATCAGTGCAAAGAGGGTCAGGCTTAGCAGCGCGGGGGCAATCCACCAGCCGCTCTTGCCCAGCCGCAGCCACATGTAGAACGCATAGCAACCGGCGATCTCGAAGACCGCCGCGAGGAAAAACCACAGGTAGTTGATCACACCAGGTACTCACAGCCTTCAGAATTCGCCAAGCATACCTGATGCCTGCACTCAGGCTTGCGACGGGCGGGCCTTGGCGCGCATTTTTCCGGCCATGCTGGCCATCTCGTCGTAAAGCATCTGCGGGTTGCGTTGCTTGAGCTGCCAGGCCGCGCGGCCCTGTTCGTGAGGCAGGATCAGGAACTGGCCGTCGGCCACCTGCGCAAAGATGTAGTCGGCAATATCGGCGGCAGAGATCGGCGAGCTTTCCAGAAGTTTACCTACCTGCGCCTTCATCGCCGGAGTCGGCCCGCGGAACGAATCCAGCAGGTTGGTCTGGAAGAACGACGGGCACACTACATGCACTGCCACCTCCTGGTCGCGCAATTCAATCAGCAGGCTTTCCGAAAGTGCCAGTACGCCGGCCTTGGCGACGTTGTAGTTGCTCATGGCCGGACCTTGCATCAGCGCGGCCATCGAGGCGATGTTGATGATGCGGCCCTTGCTGCGCTCAAGCATCGGCAGGAAGGCCTTGCAGCCCTTGACCACGCCCATCAGGTTGATCGACAGCTGCCACTCCCAGTCTTCCAGCGACAGCTCGCTGAAAAAGCCACCCGAGGCCACGCCGGCATTGTTGACGATCACATCGATGCCGCCGAACTTTTCTTCGCAAGCCTGGGCCAGCGCGGTCAGCTGACTGTAATCGCGCACGTCGCAGCGTTGTACGAAGCCATCACCGCCCGCCTCGCGCACCTGTACCAGGGTGTCGCGCAAACCGGCTTCGTTGACATCGGCCAACGCCAGGCGCCAGCCCTCACGGGCCCAGCGCAGTGCGATTTCGCGGCCAAGCCCGGAGCCTGCGCCAGTGATCATCATGCGATTGTGCATAGACGGATGCCTTGTTCTGTTCTGGAGAGTGATGGCCAGTGTAGCGAAGGCAACCGCCGCACCCACGCTCCATCAACCGCCTGAATGACCTGGGCAAACAGTGGCGAAACCACGATTAATTAAACTTTTCGTTGCACGCAGGGGTCGCAATTAACAAGCGGACATGAAACCTGTGACCGAACTGAAGGACTGTACTGATACGCCTATCCCCTACCGTCACACAAGGACACTGCCATGGGCACCATTCTCATCATCATTCTGATACTGCTGTTGATCGGTGGCTTACCTGTCTTCCCGCACTCCAGAAGTTGGGGGTATGGTCCGTCCGGCATCATCGGGACCGTGCTGATCATCCTGTTGATCCTGCTGTTGCTCGGCAAAATTTAGGCACTTTGAGGCTCCTGGCGATAGCCTGCGCCGCTAGCGAAAACAACAACGCCCCGTCAAGCGGGGCGTTGTCAGTTTACGTATCAAGCATCAGTGCGACACGGCACCGCTGGCACCCAGGCCAGTCTGCGAACGCACGAACTGCGGGAAGAACAGTGCACGTTCATCGTCAGCAGCCTTGGACTTGTCGGTGATCGAGAAGAACCAGATGCCGACAAAGGCGATGATCATCGAGAACAGCGCCGGGTACTCGTACGGGTAGATCGCTTTCTCGTGACCGAGGATCTGTACCCAGATGGTCGGGCCAAGGATCATCAGGGCCACCGCACTGATCAGGCCCAGCCAGCCGCCGATCATGGCGCCACGGGTGGTCAGCTTCTTCCAGTACATCGAGAGCAGCAGTACCGGGAAGTTGCAGCTGGCGGCAATGGAGAACGCCAGGCCCACCATGAACGCAATGTTCTGGCTTTCGAACAGGATACCCAGGCCGATCGCCAGCACCGCCAGGGCGATGGTGGTGATCTTCGACACGCGGATTTCATCCTTTTCGTTGGCCTTGCCCTTCTTGATCACGCTGGCATACAGGTCGTGGGACACTGCCGAGGCACCGGCCAGGGTCAGACCGGCCACTACTGCCAGGATGGTCGCGAAGGCCACCGCCGAGATGAAGCCGAGGAACACGCTGCCACCAACGGCGTCAGCCAGGTGCACCGCTGCCATGTTGTTGCCGCCGATCAGGGCGCCCGCTGCATCCTTGAAGTCCGGGTTGGTGCTGACCAGCAGGATTGCGCCAAAACCGATGATGAAAGTCAGGATGTAGAAGTAGCCGATGAACCCGGTTGCATACAGCACGCTCTTACGCGCTTCCTTGGCGTCGCTCACGGTGAAGAAGCGCATCAGGATGTGCGGCAGGCCAGCGGTACCGAACATCAGCGCCAGGCCCAGGGAGAAGGCCGAGATCGGGTCTTTGACCAGACCGCCCGGGCTCATGATCGCTTCACCTTTGGGGTGAACCTTGATGGCCTCGGAGAACAGTGCGTTGAAGTCGAAATTGACGTGTTTCATCACCATCAGCGCCATGAAGCTGGCACCGGAGAGCAGCAGGACTGCCTTGATGATCTGTACCCAGGTGGTGGCCAGCATGCCGCCGAACAGCACGTACAGACACATCAGGATACCCACCAGGATCACCGCGACATGGTAGTCGAGGCCGAACAGCAGCTGGATCAGCTTGCCGGCACCGACCATTTGCGCGATCAGGTAGAACGCCACCACCACCAGCGAGCCGGAGGCCGACAGGGTGCGGATTTCTTTTTGCCCGAGGCGGTACGAGGCCACGTCGGCAAAGGTGTATTTGCCCAGGTTACGCAGGCGCTCGGCGATCAGGAACAGGATGATCGGCCAGCCCACCAGGAAGCCGATCGAGTAGATCAGGCCGTCGTAGCCAGAGGTGAACACCAGCGCGGAAATACCCAGGAACGAGGCGGCCGACATGTAGTCGCCGGCAATCGCCAGGCCATTCTGGAAACCGGTGATACGGCCACCGGCAGAGTAATAGTCGGCAGCAGTCTTGTTGCGTTTGGAGGCCCAGTACGTAATGCACAGGGTGGCACCGACGAAGGCGACGAACATGAGGATCGCCGCAACGTTCAAAGGTTGTTTCTGCACTTCGCCGGTGAGGGCGTCGGCGGCCCAGACGGCGGGTGCAAAAACGCCGAAGGCCAGGGTTGCCAGTAGACGCCGGATCATTGCTGTGCCTCCTTGAGAATCGCTTTGTTCAGCTCATCGAACTCACCGTTGGCACGACGCACGTAAATGCCAGTGAGGATGAAAGCCGAGACGATCAAGCCAACGCCCAGGGGAATACCCCAGGTGATCGACGAGTCGGGGCTGATCTTGTGCCCCAACACTTGTGGACCGTAAGCAATCAACAAAATGAAGCCCGCGTAGAGACCGAGCATGATCGCCGAGAGAATCCAGGCGAACCGTTCGCGCTTTGACACCAGCTCTTTGAACCTCGAGCTGTTTTGAATCGAGAGGTAAATGCTGTCGTTCATTGTTTTTGTCCTCGCAGCACAGATTAGGTAGAACCCACTCCACTTTATGCTGCCTATGGACGCGCTCCAGACGACCTTAGTCTTAGATGCAAAACTCTTTTACCGATTCGGTAACAGCCTGAAACGACAAGGGCCGCAGCCCGATTTTCGGTGCTGCGGCCCTGGAAAGTGCCAGATAGAAGCCTTAGGCCATTATTTAGCGGTCCATTCGGCAACCCGATCCGGGTGCTTGGCCACCCAGTCCTTGGCCGCCGCTTCGGGTTTTGCGCCCTCTTGAATGGCCAACATGACCTCACCGATCTCATCCTTGGACTGCCAGCGGAATTTTTTCAGGAAGTCGGCCACTTCCGGCGCCTTGGTCGCCAGTTCCTTGCTGCCGATGCTGTTGACGGTTTCGGCGGCGCCGTACACGCCTTTAGGGTCATCGAGGAATTTCAGCTTCCATTTGGCAAACATCCAGTGCGGTACCCAGCCGGTCACGGCAATGGACTGCTGTTTGGCATAGGCACGGCCCAGTTCCGAGGTCATTGCAGCGCCGGAGCTGGCTTGCAGCTTGTAGCCTGTCAGGTCGTAGTCCTTGATGGCCTGGTCGGTTTTCAGCATGACCCCGGAGCCGGCGTCGATACCGACGATCTTGTTCTTGAAGCTGGTGTCGGTCTTGAGGTCGGCGACGCTCTGCGCCTTGACGTAGTCGGGGACGATCAGACCGATCTTGGCATCCGTGAAGTTCGGCCCGTAGTCGACGACATTGTCCTTGTTCTTGGTCCAGTAGTCGCCGTGGGTCACCGGCAGCCAGGCCGACATCATCGCGTCGAGTTTACCGGTGGCCACCCCCTGCCACATGATCCCGGTCGCCACGGCCTGCAGTTTGACGTCGTAACCGAGCTTCTGCCTGATCACTTCGGCTGCCACGTTGGTGGTCGCTACACTGTCGGACCAGCCATCGACGTAGCCGATGCTTACTTCCTTGGCCATCGCCTGCGCAGCACCGATGGCCATTACCAGGGCGGTGCCCACCCCCAGGAGTCGTCGCATTTTCATCAAAGCATCCCCTCGTCTCGTCACGGAAGTTGCATCATCAACCGCTGATGCCCCCTGACCTGCTCTGGCAGCGACCTCCAGGCATCGAGAAGCGACATCACTTCGCCAGCCACGCCTGAAGTTACATCAAGCAACATCCAACCCGGTTAACTTTGCCTGCCGAGGCTTTAGCCCGTGTCATTTGCAGGTACTATTGACGGCTTTGCTTAACGACGGTCCGATCCATGTCCCCGACTGCCCGCTTTCCCCTGTTGCCGTATCTGTTCGCCTGCCTGCTCGGCCTGCTTGCGCTGGGAGGGCTCTGGTACGGCCTGGGCAAGCCGGTGGTACTGCCCGATGCGGCCAGCGCCTCGCACAAGTTGCAGTGCGCCTCCTACACTCCGTTCGACAAGGACCAGTCGCCTTTCGACCAGCCGTTCCAGCTGCGTCCGGCGCGCATGGACGCCGACCTGGCCCTGCTTGCCCAGCGTTTCGAGTGCATCCGCACCTACTCGATGACCGGCCTTGAGGCCATTCCCGATCTGGCACGCAAACATGGCCTGAAAGTCATGCTCGGCGCCTGGATCAATGCCAACCCGGTGGATACGCAAAAAGAGGTCAAGGCCCTGATCGCCGCGGCCAACGCCAACCCTGACGTGGTCAAGGCCGTGATCGTCGGCAACGAAACCCTACTGCGCAAAGAAGTCACCGGCGCGCAACTGGCCGCGCTGATCAATCAGGTGAAAAGCCAGGTCAGCGTGCCGGTGACCTACGCCGACGTCTGGGAGTTCTGGCTGCAACACCCGGAAATTGCCCCGGCGGTGGATTTCCTGACCATCCACCTGTTGCCGTATTGGGAGGATGATCCCCGCGGTATCGACGACGCCCTTGCCCATGTGGGCGAAATCCGCCAGGTGTTCGGCAACCGCTTTGCGCCCAAGGATATTGTCATCGGTGAAACCGGCTGGCCCAGCGAAGGCCGCCAGCGCGAAACTGCCCTGCCCAGCCGCGTCAACGAGGCACGCTTCATCCGCGGTTTTGTCGCCATGGCCGAACAGCACGGCTGGCACTACAACCTGATCGAAGCGTTCGACCAGCCATGGAAACGCGCCAGCGAAGGCGCCGTGGGCGGCTACTGGGGGCTGTATGACGCGGACCGTCAGGACAAGGGCATCCTCGAAGGCCCTGTGAGTAACCTGGCGTTCTGGCCACAATGGCTGATCGCCAGTGGCCTGTTGTTCACGGCCACTTTGCTGCTGGCCGGTCGCGTGCGCGGTGCTCGCGCGGCTTGGCTGTTGCCATTGCTAGCGGCGCTGGGCGCGGCGAGCCTGGGCTTGTGGGGCGAACTGGCGCGCATCAATACGCGCTTTGTCGGTGAGTGGATCTGGGTCATCCTGCTGGCGGGCTTGAACCTGATCGTACTGGCCCACGGCGCGCTGGCCCTGGCCGCACGTGAAGGCTGGCGCGAACGGCTCTTCGCCTGGCTTGAAGCGCGGGCCGGCTGGTGGTTGCTGGCGGCGGGTTTTGCCGCGGCAGTGAGCATGCTGGCGCTGGTGTTCGATCCGCGTTATCGCAGCTTTCCGAGCGCTGCCCTGCTATTGCCGGCGGTGGTCTACCTGCTGCGCCCGGCCCCTGCGCGGCGTGCTGAAATCGCCTTGCTGGCCTTGATCGTTGGCGGTGGCATTGCCCCGCAACTGTTCCGCGAGGGCTTGAGCAACCAGCAGGCGCTGGTGTGGGCCGGGGTCAGTGTGCTGATGGTAGCGGCGCTGTGGCGTAGCTTGCGGGTGCGCGTCACGGCGTAACCAAAGCATCGCGGATAAATCCGCTCCCACAGGAATTGCGCCGAACCTGTGGGAGCGGGTTTACCCGCGAAATGGTCGTACCAGGCGCAACCCCGCCAGCACCACGGCAAACACCGCGATACTGGCGCTGTACAACACCAGCGCCGGAATCCCGAACACCAACGCCAGCACCGCCACCCGCCAGCCCGCACCCGCCGGCACTACTTGCGCCAGCAACGCCAGCCCCAGGGCCGTCCAGGCAATCACCCGAAAGTGAATCAGCAAGCCCAGTACCGAGCGCGCCTGGCACTGCCACACTTGTGCCTGCTCGACACAGGCACCCACCCACTGCGCGTCTTCCATCAAGGCATAACGCACCTCGTAACTGGCGGCCAGCCACAAGGGCAGGAACAGCGCCAGGGCGATCAGGGGTAAGCGGCGGGACATGGAACTCTCCGGAAACGTCGAAAACGGCGCCCAGCATAAAGGTCCAAGCCGTCTATGCAAGGCAAAAGCGCCGCCTTCAGCTACTTTGAACTGAAGATAAATGGAACCAATTGTTGCCGCGACGCAATCTCACACGGCACCATCAAGGCAGATGAATGCCAGATCGCCAGGCAACTTTGCCGGGCCCTTCATGGTCCTAGCCTGCATATCGCACTTTGCTACTGCTTTTTTGGGGATCCGTCATGCTTCGATTATTACGCCTGGTTGCCCTTGCTGGCGGCCTTGTCTTGAGTGCGTCTGCGTTAGCACGGGATGTCGATGCGGCCAGCTACGGCTATCCCTTGACCAACCCCTTCGAGGCCACCATCGCCACGACGCCACCGGACTTGCGCCCGGAGCTGCCGACAGACGACGACATCAACCAGTCTGACTACAGCCTGAACATGCGTCCGGAACGCGCCTTTACCCTGCCCGACAATTTCTGGGCGGTGAAGAAGCTCAAATACCGTCTGGCGCGCCAGGACCACCCCGCACCGTTGATCTTTCTGATCGCCGGGACGGCAGCCCCTTATCACAGCAGCATCAATGAGTACCTGAAAAGGCTCTATTACAAAGCCGGCTATCACGTGGTGCAGCTGTCCTCGCCGACCAGTTTCGACTTCATGACCTCGGCCTCGCGCTACGCCACACCCGGCATCAGCACCGAAGATGCCGAAGACATGTACCGGGTGATGCAAGGGGTACGCGCCCAGCACCCGGAACTGTCGATCACCGAGTACTACCTCACCGGCTACAGCCTTGGCGCCCTGGACGCGGCGTTTGTCAGTCATCTGGACGAAACCCGGCGCAGCTTCAACTTCAAACGTGTGCTGCTGCTCAACCCACCGGTCAACCTGTACACCTCGATCACCAACCTGGACAAAATGGTCCAGACCGAGGTCAAGGGCGTCAACAATGGCACCACGTTCTATGAAGTGGTGCTCGGCAAGCTGACCCGTTACTTCCAGCAGAAGGGCTACATCGACCTCAACGACGCGCTGCTCTATGACATTCAGCAGTCGCGCCAGCACCTGAACAACGAACAGATGGCCATGCTCATCGGCACCTCGTTTCGCTTCTCGGCCGCCGACATTGCCTTCACCTCCGACCTGATCAACCGCCGTGGCCTGATTACGCCACCCAAGTACCCGATCACTGAAAGCAGCAGCCTCACCCCGTTTTTCAAGCGCGCCCTGCAATGTGACTTCGACTGCTACATGACCGACCAGGTCATCCCCATGTGGCGCGCCCGCACCGATGGCGGCAGCCTGCTGCAACTGATCAACCAGGTCAGCCTCTATGCGCTCAAGGACTACCTGCAGCAGAGCCCCAAGATCGCCGTGATGCACAACGCCGACGACGTCATTCTCGGCCCCGGCGACATTGGCTTTCTGCGCAGCACCTTTGGTGATCGCTTGACCCTGTACCCCCACGGCGGCCATTGCGGCAACCTCAACTACCGCGTCAACAGTGATGCCATGCTGGAGTTCTTCCGTGGTTAAACCTCTTCTGCTTGTTTCTGCATTACTGGCCAGCGGCCTGGCCCTGGCGGACGAACCGGCACCGCGTGCCAGCGTGATCGAAGCCGATGGCTTTACTGATCCGCTCAAGGAGCTCAAATTCAATCCGGGCCTGGATCAGCGCGAGTTCGAACGCTCGACCCTGGCCGCGCTGAATGTCTATGACCCCCTTGAAGCAATGAACCGCCGTATCTATCACTTCAACTACCGCTTCGACCAATGGGTGTTCCTGCCGGTCGTCGACGGTTACCGCTACATCACCCCAAGCTTCGTGCGTACCGGCGTGAGCAACTTCTTCAGTAACCTCGCCGATGTGCCCAACCTGCTCAACAGCCTGCTGCAGTTCAAGGGCCAGCGTTCGATGGAGATCACCGCCCGCCTGCTGCTCAACACCACCATCGGTGTGGCCGGCCTCTGGGACCCGGCGACCAAGATGGGGCTGCCCTACCAGGGCGAGGACTTCGGCCAGACCCTGGGCGTATGGGGTGTGCCTGATGGTCCGTACCTGATGCTGCCGATCCTCGGCCCGTCAAACCTGCGCGATACCGGCGGCCTGGCGGTGGACTACAGCGCGGAGAACTGGATCAACTTCCTCAACGTTGCCGAGGTCAGCAGCAATCACCCGGAAGTCTGGCTGCTACGCGCCGTCGACAAGCGCTACACCACCAATTTCCGCTATGGCCAGCTGAATTCGCCGTTCGAGTACGAGAAGGTCCGCTACGTCTACACCGAAGCGCGCAAGTTGCAGATTGCCGAGTAACCCGGCTCAACCGGCCACCTGGGGCAAGCCGAGGAAGTTGCACAGCTCCCGACGCTTGGCCAGGGCGTCGCGGCGCCCCAGTTCGATCAGCTCACTGCAGTACCCTGCCTCGAACAGCAGGTAGCTGAGTACTCCGGCGCCACTGGTCTTGGTTGCCCCCGGCCCACGCAGAAACAAGCGCAGGGCTGCTGGCAGCTCGCGTCGATGGCGCGCGGCGATTTCGTCCAGTGGCTGGCTGGGCGCTACCACCAGCACGTCCACCGGCGCCAAGCCCAGGCGCCGCCGCTCCAGGTGCTCGGGCAGCAGGTGGCTGAGGTGGTTGAGGCGCTGCAACAACTCGATGTCGTCTTCCAGGCTGTCGATGAAAGTACTGTTGAGCATGTGCCCACCGATCTGCGCCAGGCTCGGCTGCTGACCGCTGAAAATTCGCGGACTCGGCTCGCCTTCCACCGGACGCTGCGGGTTGCCGCTGACCCCGACCACCAGCACACGGCTGGCGCCCAGATGCAAGGCCGGGCTGATTGGCGCTGATTGGCGCACCGCGCCGTCGCCAAAATACTCCTCCCCCAGTTTGACCGGTGCAAACAGCAACGGAATGGCGGAACTGGCCAGCAGGTGCTCGACACTCAACTGTGTCGGCATGCCGATGCGACGGTGACGCAACCACGGGTCGATAGCGCCCCGGCCTTGGTAGAAGGTCACCGCCTGACCGGACTCGTAACCAAAGGCGGTCACTGCCACCGCGTGCAGATGCGCCTGTTCGAGTGCACAGCTGATGCCATCCATATCCAGGTGCTGGTTGAGCAGGTGCCGCAGCGGTGAGCTGTCGAGCAACGCCACCGGTACCGGCGCGCCCAGGCCGAGCAGGCTGTGGCCGACAAAGCGGCTGGCCTGGCGAATGACGCCTGGCCAGTCGCTGCGCAGTACCTGATGGCTGCGAAAACCCTGCCAGAAGCTGGTCAGGCGGCGAATCGAGTCAGCGAAGTGCATCGCCCCGCTGGCCAGGGTCACCGCGTTGATCGCCCCGGCCGAGGTGCCGACGATTACCGGAAACGGATTGGCCGCGCCAGGCGGCAGCAGGTCGGCAATGCCGGCCAGCACACCGACCTGGTAGGCGGCGCGGGCGCCACCGCCAGAGAGGATCAATCCTGTGATCGGTTTGCTCATCGGCCCTTCCTTAGTCAGTGCTGCCTTATGACCGCTTCAACGCCGCTTGTCGTACAGCTTCGGTGCCCCCGGCGGACGCGACTTGAAGCGGCGGTGGGCCCACAGGTACTGCTCCGGGCATTCGCGCAAGGCCACTTCGATCCACTGGTTGATGCGCAGGCAATCGGCTTCTTCGGACTCCCCCGGGAAATCCGCCAATGGCGGATGGATCACCAGGCGGTAGCCGCTGCCATCGGCCAGGCGCTGCTGGGTGAAGGGAATCACCCGCGCCTTGCCCAGGCGGGCAAACTTGGTGGTAGCGGTCACGGTCGCCGCCTCGATGCCGAACAACGGCACGAACAGGCTTTGCTTGGCGCCATAGTCCTGGTCGGGTGCGTACCAGATGGCACGGCCGGCGCGCAGCAACTTGAGCATGCCGCGCACGTCTTCGCGCTCCACGGCCAGCGAGTCGAGGTTGTGCCGCTCGCGGCCACGCCGCTGAATGAAGTCGAACACCGGGTTGCCGTGCTCACGGTACATGCCGTCAATGGTGTGTTCCTGCCCCAGCAGGGCGGCGCCGATTTCCAGCGTGGTGAAATGCAGGGCCATGAGAATCGCGCCCTGGCCATCACGCTGGGCCGCCTGCAGATGCTCCAGGCCTTCGATGTGCGCCAGGCGCGCCAGGCGGGCCTTTGGCCACCACCAGCTCATGGCCATTTCGAAGAAGGCGATACCGGTGGAAGCGAAATTTTCCTTGAGCAGGCGCTTGCGTTCGACGGACGGTAGCTCGGGGAAGCACAGCTCCAGATTGCGCGCGGCAATGCGTCGACGCTCACCGGCTACCCGGTACATCAAGGCACCCAATACACGGCCGATCACCAGCAATACCCGGTACGGCAGCTGCACGATCAACCACAGCACACCCAGCCCCAGCCACAGGGGCCAGAAGCGCGGGTGCAAAAAATAACGACGAAAACGCGGGCGATCCATTAAAGATTCCGGAAAGACGAGGGCCGTGCATTCTACAACGGTTCGCCACGGGTTGCGGCTAACCGGCGTTCTCGTTATAAGTCTGAGCACTTTTTCGTAACAAGCCGTCCTATGCAGACCATGAGCCCAACTCAATTGCCAGACTCCGCCCCCGTGTTCCAGCTCAAGGGCAGCATGCTTGCCATTACCGTGCTCGAGCTTGCGCAGAACAACCTTGAGGGCCTCGACCGGCAGTTGGCCGCCAAGGTTGCCCAGGCGCCCAACTTTTTCAGCAACACCCCGCTGGTGCTGGCGCTGGACAAGCTGCCGGCCACGGAAGGCGCGGTCGATCTGCCCGGGCTGATGCGCATCTGCCGCCACCACGGGCTGCGCACCCTGGCGATTCGCGCCAACCGCATCGAAGACATCGCTGCGGCGATTGCCATTGATCTGCCCGTACTGCCGCCCTCCGGAGCCCGTGAGCGCCCGGTCGAGCCGGAACCCGAAGTGAAGAAGCCGGAACCGGCCCCGGCGCCCGTGCCAGAGCCGGAACCGGCGATCAAACCGACGAAAATCATCACCACCCCCGTACGCGGCGGCCAGCAGATCTACGCCCAGGGTGGCGATCTGGTAGTGGTGTCGTCGGTCAGCCCGGGCGCGGAACTTCTCGCCGATGGCAACATCCATGTGTACGGTGCCATGCGAGGACGGGCGCTGGCCGGGATCAAGGGCAACACCCGGGCGCGCATCTTCTGCCAGCAGCTGACCGCCGAAATGGTCTCGATCGCCGGCCAGTACAAGGTCTCCGAAGACCTTCGCCGCGATCCGCTGTGGGGCGCCGGCGTGCAGATCAGCCTGTCTGGTGACGTGTTGAACATCACCCGTCTTTAACGGATACTTGCCGCCATTTTCCGCGCAACTTTTTTCGATGTTGCCGTTTTTAGTATTTTTTGGGACTCGACGTCCTTTTTCATTAGGGGTGAAGCACCTTGGCCAAGATTCTCGTGGTTACATCCGGCAAGGGTGGTGTGGGTAAGACCACCACCAGCGCCGCTATTGGTACCGGCCTCGCACTGCGCGGCCACAAGACAGTGATCGTCGACTTCGACGTCGGCCTGCGTAACCTCGACCTGATCATGGGCTGCGAACGTCGCGTGGTGTATGACTTCGTCAACGTCGTCAATGGCGAAGCCAACCTGCAGCAAGCCCTGATCAAGGACAAACGCCTTGAGAACCTCTACGTGCTGGCCGCCAGCCAGACCCGTGACAAGGACGCGCTGACCCAGGAAGGCGTGGAAAAAGTCCTGATGGAGCTCAAGGAGCAATTCGAATACGTGGTCTGCGACTCGCCGGCCGGTATCGAGAAAGGTGCTCACCTGGCGATGTACTTCGCCGACGAAGCCATCGTCGTGACCAACCCGGAAGTGTCTTCTGTACGTGACTCGGACCGTATGCTCGGCCTGCTGGCGAGCAAATCGCGCCGCGCCGAACGCAACGAAGATCCGATCAAGGAACACCTGCTGATCACCCGCTACCATCCAGAGCGCGTGAGCCAGGGCGAGATGCTTGGCGTCGAAGACGTCAAGGAAATCCTCTCGGTGGCCCTGCTGGGCGTGATTCCGGAATCCCAGGCGGTGCTCAAGGCATCCAACCAGGGCGTGCCGGTCATCCTCGACGACCAGAGCGATGCAGGCCAGGCCTACAGCGACACCGTCGATCGCCTGCTGGGCAAAAATGTGGAACATCGGTTCCTTGATGTGAAGAAGAAGGGATTCTTCGAGCGCCTGTTTGGAGGCAACTGACCAATGAACCTTTTTGACTTCTTTCGTGCCAACAAAAAAGTAAGCACCGCGTCGGTCGCGAAAGAGCGTCTACAGATCATCGTGGCGCACGAACGCGGCCAACGCAGTACCCCGGACTACCTGCCAGCCTTGCAGAAGGAACTGGTGGAGGTAATCCGCAAGTACGTCAACATCGGCTCCGATGATGTGCATGTCGCTCTGGAAAACCAGGGCAGCTGCTCGATCCTGGAACTCAACATCACCCTGCCCGATCGTTGATCGGCACCCCAGGGTAACCTGCCACGGCGACGGCCGGGCCCGGGCTGAACAGCCCGGGTTCGGCCGTCGCCGTTGGCGTTTGCAGAGAACACGCAATGCCGCTGTCCAATGTTCATGTCCTCTATGAGGATGACGCCATCCTGGTGATCAACAAGCCGACCCTGCTGCTGTCCGTGCCGGGGCGCGCCGACGACAACAAGGATTGCCTGATCACCCGCCTGCAGGAAAACGGCTACCCCGACGCCCTGATTGTCCATCGGCTGGATTGGGAAACCTCGGGCATCATCCTGCTCGCCCGTGACGCCGACAGTCACCGGGAGCTGTCCCGGCAGTTCCACGACCGCGAAACCGAAAAAGCCTACACCGCGCTGTGCTGGGGCCAACCGGAACTGGACAGTGGCAGCATCGACCTGCCGCTGCGCTACGACCCGCCAACCAAGCCGCGGCATGTGGTCGACCATGAGCAAGGCAAGCACGCCCTGACGTTCTGGCGCATCCTCGAGCGCTGTGGCGATCATTGCCGGGTCGAGCTGACGCCGATCACCGGTCGTTCGCACCAGCTGCGCGTGCACATGCTGTCGATTGGTCACCCGCTGCTCGGCGATCGCCTGTATGCCTGCCCGGAGGCCCTGGCCGCCCACGAGCGCCTGTGCCTGCACGCGAGCATGCTCAGCTTTACCCACCCGGTGTCCGGGGAGCGGCTGCGCTTCGAGTGCCCGGCGCCATTCTGAGACACCGCGTTGCTGACGTCGCCGGCAAGGCCGGCGATGGGGCCCACACAAATCCCCCGCCAAGTACGTTAAACTCGCGCCACTGCTGTCTGGAGTGACCTATGCGCGATGCACTGAACCAAGGCCTGATCGACTTTCTCAAGGCTTCCCCCACGCCCTTCCACGCCACCGCTGCCCTGGCCCAACGCCTGGAAGCCGCGGGTTTTCAGCGCCTGGACGAGCGCGACAGCTGGGCCACGGTGGCCGGCGGTCGCTACTACCTGACCCGTAACGACTCCTCGATCATCGCCTTCAAGCTCGGTCGCCATTCGCCGCTGCTCGACGGCATCCGCCTGGTCGGCGCCCACACCGACAGCCCATGTCTGCGGGTAAAGCCACAACCCGAACTGCAGCGTCAGGGGTTCTGGCAGCTCGGCGTCGAAGTGTATGGCGGCGCCCTGCTGGCGCCGTGGTTCGACCGCGACCTGTCGCTGGCCGGACGCGTGACCTTCCGCCGCGACGGCAAGGTGGAAAGCCAGCTGATCGACTTCAAGCTGCCAATCGCAGTGGTCCCGAACCTGGCCATCCACCTCAATCGCACCGCCAATGAAGGCTGGTCGATCAACCCGCAGACCGAACTGCCGCCAATCCTGGCGCAGGTCGCCGGCGACGAGCGCATCGATTTCCGTGCCCTGCTCACCGACCAGCTGGCACGTGAACACGACCTCATCGCTGACGTGGTGCTCGACTTCGAGTTGAGCTTCTACGACACCCAGAGCGCGGCACTGGTCGGCCTGAACCAGGAGTTCATCGCCGGTGCGCGCCTGGATAACCTGCTGTCCTGCTACGCCGGCCTGCAGGCGTTGCTCAATGCCGACAGCGACGAAACTTGCGTGCTGGTGTGCAACGACCACGAAGAAGTCGGCTCCTGCTCGGCCTGTGGCGCCGACGGCCCGATGCTCGAGCAGACGCTGCGCCGCCTGCTGCCCGACGGTGACGATTTCGTCCGCACCATCCAGCGTTCGCTGCTGGTCTCGGCCGACAACGCCCATGGCGTGCACCCCAACTATGCCGACAAGCATGACGGCAACCATGGTCCCAAGCTCAACGCCGGGCCGGTGATCAAGGTCAACAACAACCAGCGCTACGCCACCAACAGCGAAACGGCCGGTTTCTTCCGCCACCTGTGCATGGCCGAAGAAGTTCCGGTACAGAGCTTCGTGGTGCGCAGCGACATGGGTTGCGGCTCCACCATCGGCCCGATCACCGCCAGCCATCTGGGTGTGCGCACCGTCGATATCGGCCTGCCGACCTTTGCCATGCACTCGATTCGCGAGCTGTGCGGCAGCCACGACCTGGCGCACCTGGTGAAGGTGCTGACTGCGTTTTATCGCAGCCGCGACCTGCCCTAGCAGGAGCAACTGTCTTCTACCTGGTTAACTGTGGGAGCCGGCGCTAGCCGGCGATGGGGCGCGAAGCGGCCCTGACAGATGGGCCTGCTGCGCAGTCCATCGCGGCGGTCCGGCGTCCGGTGAATCCGCTCCTACAGAATCCCGCTACTGATCTCAGTCACACCCCGTCCAGGCCATAGCGGCTATCCTTGCAGCATAAATCCGAAATCAAGGACCTTGGTGCATGCCCACTTCCACCTTCTATTCGCTGTTCGCCCCCGTCATGGTCGGTCTGATTCTGTTGACCGTTGGTTTTACCCTGCGCGACCGTAATATCGGCGTGGTGATGATGTGGATCGGCACCCTGGGCATGATCGGTATCATGTGCTGGAAGATCCTCGAGAAACTCAACTGACAAATACACTACACTCGGGCGATTGATCGTTTTGAGGTTGATTGTCCGGTGCCCGCCTTTTTCCGCGTTTTAACCGTTTTACTGGCATTGCTGTTCTGGGCCCCGGCGCACGCCGCGGGCCTGCCAAGCCTGCTGGGCGGTAGCAAAGCCCAGCCCGAAGCCACCGAACCGCTGGCGCAGTCGCTGGATGAAGTCATCAAGTCGCTGGAAAACGACCAGCAGCGCGCCAAGCTGGTCGCCGACCTGAAGAAACTGCGCGACAGCACCAAGCAGGCACAACCCACCGCCGAGCAAGGCGTGCTGAGCCTGATCGGCAGCACCTTCCATGAGCTTGAAAAGCAGTTCAGTGGCGATGCCAGCCCGCTCACGCGCTGGACACGTGAACTGGAACTGGCGCAGATCGAACTCGATGCCCGCTTGGTACCCTGGAACGAATGGCCGCCGATACTGTTCGGTTTTGCCACCATCATTGCCGTCTGGAGCCTGCTGGCCTATGTGCTGAACTGGGTCGGCCACCGGGTGCGCCTGCGCTTTGGCCTCACCGAAGAACTGCCCCAGCACCCCAACACCTGGGACCTGGTGCGCTTTGCCTTGCGCAAGCTCGGGCCATGGCTGGTCGCCCTGATCATCACCGTGTACCTGAGCTTCGTGCTGCCCTCCTCCCTGGGCAAGTCGATGGCCATGGTGCTGGCCTATGCGCTGGTGGTGGGTACCTGTTTTTCGGCAATCTGCGTCATCGCCTTCTCGCTGCTCGACGGCCCGCACCGCCACCGCGCCCTGCACATCCTCCGTCACCAGGCGTTTCGGCCGCTGTGGCTGATCGGCAGCTTTGCCGCCTTCGGCGAGGCCATGAATGACCCACGCATGGCTAGCGCCTTGGGCGATCACCTGGCGCACACCCTGGCGACCCTGGCCAATATCTTTGCGGCCCTGTCCACCGGACTGTTCATCCTGCGATTCCGCCGCCCCATCGCCCACCTGATCCGCAACCAGCCGCTGTCGCGGCGCCTGACGCGCCGCGCATTGAGCGACACCATCGAGATCCTCGGCACCTTCTGGTACCTGCCGGCGCTGGTGCTGGTCGGGGTATCGCTGTTCGCCACGTTCATTTCTGCCGGCGACACCAGCACCGCGCTGCGCCAGTCGCTGATGTGCACGGTGTTGCTGATTCTGTGCATGGTCATCAATGGCCTGGTGCGCCGCCATGGGCTCAAGCCGCAACGCACCCACCGTCGCCATGCGGTGTACAGCGAGCGCCTGCGCAACTTCGGCTACACCCTGGTGCACCTCGCCGTGTGGCTGGTGTTCATCGAGTTGGGCTTGCGGGTGTGGGGCTTTTCCCTGATCGGTTTCACCGAAGGCGAAGGTCACGAAGTGGCGATGCGTCTGATTGGCCTGGCCGGCACCCTGATCGCCGCCTGGCTGGTGTGGATTCTCGCCGACACCGCCGTGCACCACGCCCTGACCCGCTCACGCAAAGGCCCGGCCAACGCCCGCGCGCAGACCATGATGCCGTTGATCCGCAACGTGCTGTTCGTGGCCATTTTCATCATTGCGGTGATCGTTGCCCTGGCCAACATGGGCATGAACGTGACCCCGCTGCTGGCCGGTGCCGGCGTGATCGGCCTGGCCATCGGTTTCGGCGCCCAGTCGCTGGTCGCCGACCTGATTACCGGCCTGTTCATCATCATCGAAGACTCACTGGCGATCGACGACTATGTCGATGTCGGCGGCCACCTTGGCACGGTCGAAGGCTTGACCATCCGCACCGTGCGCCTGCGCGATATCGACGGCATCGTCCACACCATCCCGTTCAGCGAAATCAAGAGCATCAAGAACTACTCGCGCGAGTTCGGCTATGCGATTTTCCGCGTGGCCATTCCACACAGCATGAACATCGACCAGGCCATCAGCCTGATCCGCGATGTCGGCCAGAAAATGCGCAATGACCCGCTGATGCGCCGCTTCATCTGGTCGCCGCTGGAGTTGCAAGGGGTGGAGAGTTTCGAGTCGGGTTCGGCCATCTTGCGGGCGCGTTTCAAAACCGCGCCAATCCGCCAATGGGAAGTGTCGCGGGCCTTCAACCTGGCACTCAAGCGTCAGCTCGACGAAGCTGGCCTGGACCTCGCTACCCCGCGTCTGAGTGTGCAGGTGATCACCACCGATGCCAGCACGCCGTTCAACGAGACCGCGCCCAAAGCCTAACCGGCATCGGCGGTGATGCGGATCGCATCATGGCGCCAGTACTCAAGGTCGCAGTCGATCAGCCGTCCGCGCTGGTCACTGTTGACCCGGGTGATGTGCAGGCCTGGGCTGCCGGCGGACACCTTGAGCGCCGATGCCGCGGCCGTCGGCAAGGCGGTCGGGAGAATCTCGAAACATACCCGCCCGTAGGCAATGCCATAGTGGCGCGCATAGAGCTCGGTCAGCGACTGGCTCAGGTCGTGCTCAAGGATGGCGGGGAAGTACTCGGGATTGAGGTAGTGCTCGGCATACAGCACCGCGCGCCCATCAATCCGGCGCAGGCGACAGATCTGGATCACACTCGACAATGGCGCCAGCTGCAGGCGCGCGCACACCGTTGCACTAGCGGGCTGCAGACGCGCCGAAAGCAGCTCGGTATGTGCCTCGCGGCCCTGCTCGCGGACCATGGCATGGAAGTGACTGCGCTGGATAAGGTCGTAGGTCAAGCGCTGCGGCGCCACGAACCAGCCGCGCCGCTCCTCCCGATAAATCAGACCGCGTGCCTCCAGCTGCACCAGCGCTTCACGCAAGGTGATGCGCGTGGTGTCGAACACCTCGCTGAGCTTGCGTTCGGCCGGCAGCTTGCAACCGGGCGACAAGAGGCCATGCTCAATCTGCTCCTGCAGGGCATGACAGATAGCTGTTACTGCGCGTGGCGCCACAGGCTGCATCAAAGGTTACCTATCTGGACTAGTCCAGCACCGGCAGCGCGCATTATTCGCGCCGTTCGGGCCATGAGAATAGTGCAAGCCTAGGCAATACAGATGAATGCCAGATGACAGCCGCGGTGGTCTACGCTTGATTTCCAAGGGCACAGGCCCTGGCCAGGCGCGGGGGCTGGACATCAAATTGTCATGCTTTACGCCTACCTTGGCTCGGGTATTGCTGACCTAGACCAACCGAATCGCAACAACGTCCAACACCCTCACTTGCGTTTTGCACGGCACCCAACAAGGAGCTTCGGATGAAACAGCTTTTTCTGGCCTCACTGCTCGGCTCGACCATCGCCCTGTGCACCTCGGCCATGGCCGCCGACGCCGACCTCAAGGCCCTCGAAGACGCCGCCCGTAAAGAAGGCACCGTCAACAGCGTGGGCATGCCCGATGCCTGGGCCAACTGGAAAGGCACCTGGGAAGACCTGGCGAAGAAATACGGCCTCAAGCACATGGACACCGACATGAGCTCGGCTCAGGAAGTGGCCAAGTTCGATGCCGAAAAAAGCAATGCCAGCGCCGACATCGGTGACGTCGGCGCTGCTTTCGGGCCGATCGCAGTGGCCAAGGGCGTGACCCAGCCGTACAAGCCCAGCACCTGGGAACAGATTCCGGACTGGGCCAAGGATAAGGACGGCCACTGGGCCCTGGCCTATACCGGCTCGATTGCCTTCATCATCAACAAACAGGTGGTGAAAGAAGCAGACATGCCGAAGAAATGGGCCGACCTGAAAAACGGCAAGTACAAAGTGGCCATCGGTGACGTGAGCACCGCAGCCCAGGCCGCCAACGGCGTGCTGGCCGCCGCCATCGCCAACGGCGGCAGCGAGAAGAACATCGAACCGGGCCTGGAGCTGTTCGCCGACCTTGCCAAGCAAAAACGCCTGTCGTTGGCCAACCCGACCATCCAGACCCTGGAAAAAGGCGAAGTGGAAGTGGGCGTGGTCTGGGACTTCAACGGCTTGAGCTACCGCCAGCAGATCGACCCGAGCCGTTTCGAAGTGCTGATCCCGTCTGATGGCTCGGTGATTTCCGGCTACACCACCATCATCAACAAATACGCCAAGAACCCCAACGCCGCCAAGCTGACTCGCGAGTACATCTTCAGCGATGCCGGGCAGATCAACCTGGCAGAAGGTCACGCCCGGCCGATTCGTGCCGAGCACCTGACCCTGCCGGCCGACGTCCAGGCCAAACTGCTGCCCAACGAGCAGTACAAGGCGGTGCAACCGATCAAGGACGCCGCAGCCTGGGAAGCGACCTCCAAGGCCCTGCCGCAGAAATGGCAGGAGCAAGTGATCATCGAGATGAACTGAGGCGTTTAGCGGGGGGACCGGAATGCCCGGTTATCCCCAATCGTTGGCAAGGCCACCTCCCACAAGGTCAATGTAGGAGCTGGCTTGCCGGCGATGCGGCCACCGCGCAATTGGAGAAACCATGAACCACAACGTCATCCTGGTCCTGCTCGACGGCCTCAACCATCAGGTCGCCCACCATGCCATGGGCCACCTGCATGCCTACGTGGAAGCTGACCGGGCCGCCCTGTACCGCCTGGAATGCGAACTGCCGGCACTGTCGCGCCCACTGTACGAATGCATCCTCACCGGCGTGCCGCCGATCGACAGCGGCATCGTCCATAACAACGTCACGCGCCTGTCCACGCAGCGGAGCATTTTCCACTATGCCCGCGAAGCCGGCCTGGGCACTGCGGCGGCGGCCTATCACTGGGTCAGCGAACTGTACAACCGCTCGCCGTTCGACCCCCTGCGCGACCGCCATACCCATGCACCGAAGCTGCCGATCCAGCATGGCTTGTTCTACTACGCCGACCACTACCCGGACTCGCACCTGTTCGCCGATGCCGAATACCTGCGCCGTCGCCATGCACCGAACTTTCTCCTGGTGCATCCGATGAACATCGACGACGCCGGACACCGCCATGGCCTGGACAGCAGCCAGTACCGCAACAGCGCCCGCAGCGCCGACATCCTCCTGGCCGACTACCTGCACACCTGGCTTGAAGAAGGTTATCAGGTACTGGTCACCGCCGATCACGGCATGAACAACGACCGTTCGCACAACGGCCTGCTGGCCGAGGAGCGCGAAGTGCCGCTGTTCGTCTTCGGCGATGCCTTCAGCCTCGATCCCGCCGCCAAACCGCTGCAAACCGAACTGTGCGGGACCATCTGCGAACTGCTCGGCGTGCCCCACGACAAACCGGTGTGTCGGGAGCTGCTCACGTGAATTCGTTCAAGCGCGCAAAAGGGATGGCGCTGCTCTGTCTACTGCCCTTTGCAGTGTTCTTCATCATTTTCCAGATCGCGCCACTGGCCTGGGTGGCCATCCACAGCCTGCAGTCCGAAGACGGCTGGGGCCTGGCCAACTTCAGCAAAGTATTTACCTCGAGGTTCCACCGCCAAGCCATCCAGCACAGCCTGGAGATCAGCTTCTGGTCGAGCCTGTTCGGCATCCTCATTGCCATTCTCGGCAGTTATTCGTTGCGCAAGGTCGACTCGCGGCTGCGCGATTTCGTAAACGCCTTCGCCAACATGACCAGCAACTTTTCCGGGGTGCCACTGGCCTTCGCGTTCATCATCCTCCTGGGCTTCAACGGAGCGCTGACCTTGCTGCTGAAGCAGGCCGGCATCATCGAAGACTTCAACCTCTATTCGAAAACCGGGCTGATCATTCTCTACACCTACTTCCAGATTCCGTTGGGCGTGCTGCTGCTCTACCCGGCCTTCGACGCCTTGCGTGAAGACTGGCGCGAGTCGGCCGAAATACTCGGCGCCAGCGCCTGGCAGTACTGGCGGCACATCGGCCTGCCGGTGATGACCCCGGCGCTGCTGGGCACCTTCGTGATCCTCCTGGCCAACGCCCTGGGCGCCTACGCCACGGTATATGCCCTGACCACCGGCAACTTCAACGTGCTGCCCATCCGTATCGCGGCACTGGTGGCCGGCGACATTTCCCTGGACCCGAACCTGGCCAGCGCCCTGGCGATGATCCTGGTGGGGCTGATGACCCTGGTTACCGTCGTCCATCAATGGCTGTTGAAGAGGAGCTACCATGTCGCGCGCTGAGCCGGGCTCCACCCACCTCTACCACCGCCTGGTGGTGTACCTGCTGTTCATCATCCTGTTGCTGCCGCTGGCCGGCACCCTGCTCTATTCGCTGGCCACCAGCTGGTCGGCGACCCTGCTGCCCAGCGGCCTGACCTTCAAGTGGTACATCGCGCTGTGGAGCGACCCGCGCTTTCTGGCCGCCTTTGGCCAATCGCTGCTGGTGTGCGTCGGCGCCCTGCTGCTGTCGGTGCTGTTGATCCTGCCGTTGCTGTTTGTGGTGCACTACCACTTCCCGCGGCTCGACGCGTTGATGAACATCCTCATCCTGCTGCCCTTCGCCGTGCCGCCGGTGGTGTCTTCGGTAGGCCTGCTGCAGCTGTACGGTTCCGGGCCGATGGCCATGGTCGGCACACCGTGGATCCTGATCGGCTGTTACTTCACCGTGGCCCTGCCGTTCATGTACCGGGCGATCACCAACAACCTGCAGGCGATCAACCTGCGCGACCTGATGGACGCCGCCCAGTTGCTGGGTGCCAGTACCTTCCAGGCGGCGTTCCTGGTGGTGCTGCCGAACCTGCGCAAGGGTCTGATGGTGGCCTTGCTGCTGTCGTTCTCGTTCCTGTTCGGCGAATTCGTGTTTGCCAACCTGCTGGTCGGCACCCGCTATGAAACCCTGCAGGTGTACCTCAACAACATGCGCAACAGCAGTGGCCACTTCAACAGTGCCCTGGTGATTTCCTATTTCCTCTTCGTGCTGGTGCTGACCTGGGCAGCCAATCGCCTGAACAAGGACAAGTCCTGATATGAGCTTTGTCAGCGTACAGAATCTGCAAAAAAGCTATGGCGCAAGCCCGGTATTCAACGACATCAACTGCCAGATCGAACGGGGCGAATTCGTCACCCTGCTCGGCCCTTCCGGCTGCGGCAAATCGACCCTGCTGCGCTGCATCGCCGGGCTGACGGCGGTCGACAGCGGCCGGATCCTCCTCGACGGCACCGACCTGGTGCCCTTGAGCCCGCAAAAGCGCGGCATCGGCATGGTGTTCCAGAGCTATGCGCTGTTTCCCAACATGACCGTGGAGCAGAACGTAGCCTTTGGCCTGCGCATGCAGAAGGTCAACGCCGACGACACCCGCAGCCGCGTGCGTGATGTGTTGCAACTGGTGGAGCTGCAGGATTTTGCCAGCCGCTACCCTCATCAGTTGTCTGGCGGCCAGTGTCAGCGGGTGGCCCTGGCTCGCTCGCTGGTCACCCGCCCGCGCCTGTTGCTGCTCGATGAGCCGCTGTCGGCACTGGATGCACGCATCCGCAAACACCTGCGTGAACAGATCCGCCAGATCCAGCGTGAGCTTGGCCTGACCACGATCTTCGTCACCCATGACCAGGAAGAGGCGTTGACCATGTCAGACCGCATCTTCCTGATGAACCAGGGGCGCATCGTCCAGAGCGGCGACGCCGAAACGCTCTACACCGCACCGGCAGACGTGTTCGCCGCCGGCTTTATCGGCAACTACAACCTGCTCGACGCCGAAAGCGCCAGCCGCCTCCTGCAACGGCCCGTGAGCAGCCGCCTGGCGATCCGCCCGGAAGCCATCGCCCTGAGCCTCAGCGGCGAGCTGGAGGGCCTTGTGCGCAGCCACAGCCTGTTGGGCAACGTAATCCGTTACCGTGTCGAGGCTCGCGGGGTAGAGTTAGTGGTCGATGTGCTCAACCGCTCGTCTGCCGATCTGCATCCAGACGGTCAGCGGGTATCCTTGTCGATCGATCCCACCGCCCTCTGCGAAGTCGCCTGAGGGTTGCACAGGAGTTTTTCTGAACATGGCACTAGCGATTTTCGATCTGGACGAAACCCTGATCCACGGCGACTGCGCCTCGCTGTGGAGCGCGCAGATGGCCCGCCTCGGCTGGGTCGACGGCGACGCGTTCCTGCAGCGCGACAAGGAACTGATGGAGGCCTACAGCAAGGGGCAACTGGCCATGGAGGACTACATGGCGTTCAGCCTGGAGCCGGTGGCCGGCCGCGCACCTGACGAGATCGAGCACCTGGTCGAACCCTGGGTCGAAGATTTCATCGAGCCGATCATCTTCAGCGATGCCTGCAAATGCATTGCTGAACACCGCCGCAACGGCGACCGGATCCTGGTGATCTCGGCGTCGGGCACCCACCTGGTCGGTCCGATTGCAGCGCGCCTGGGCATCGATGAGTACCTGGGCATCGAGCTGGAAGTGCTCAACGGCGTGTACACCGGGCGCACGGTCGGCACCCTGACCTACCGCGAAGGCAAGATCGTCCGGTTGCTGGAGTGGCTGGATCAGGAAGAAGAGAATCTGGAGGGCGCGTACTTCTACTCGGATTCACGCAATGACCTGCCGCTGCTGCAGAAGGTCGACTACCCGCATGTAGTCAATCCGGATGCCGTGTTGCGCGAGCATGCCGAGAAGGCTGGCTGGCCGATTCATAGCTGGCGGTAGGAACAACGGTCTTTATCGGAGCGGGTTTACCCGCGAAAGGTTACGCCCATCGCGGGTAAGTCCGCTCCTACAAAAATCGCTACACCAGGCTGTCGTCGATCACCAGCACCAGCTTGCCCGACACCTGGTTGCTCGCAAGTTCGGCAAACGCCGCCTCGGCATCCTTGACCGGGTAGGCCTTGGCCAGTTGCGGCTTGAGCCGGCCTTCGCTGAACAGCGGCCATACCTGTTGCCCCAGGTCGCTGAGCAGGTCGGCCTTGAACTGGTCGTCACGGGTGCGCAGGGTCGAGCCGACCACCTGCACGCGCTTGCTCAGCAGTTGAGCGAGGTCCAGCTCGGCCTTGCGCCCGCCCATCAGGCCGATCAGGACCCAGCGGCCATCGCGCGCCAGCAGCTTGAGGTTGAGCTCGGCATAACTGGCTCCGACCGGATCGAGGATCACATCGAACGGCCCCAGATCGTTCAGGCCATTGAGGTCATCACCGCGCACCACACCGCCGGTGGCACCAAGGGCCTCGCAGTACGCCAGGCGCTCGCTGGAGCCGACACTGACCCAGCACGGGTTGCCAAACGCCTTGCACAGCTGGATAGCGGCCGAGCCGACACCGCTGGCGCCGGCGTGCAGCAACACCTTCTCGCCCGGCGTGAGCCCGGCCAGCTGGAACAGGTTGAGCCAGGCCGTGGCATACACTTCGGGAATCGCTGCCGCTTCCTGCAGGCTCAGGCCTTCCGGCACCGGCAGTACATGACGCGCATCGACAACCACTTCCTCGGCCATGCCGCCACCGGCCAACAGCGCACAAACCCGGTCGCCGACCTGCCACGATGAACCGGCGCCCACTTCGCTGATTACCCCGGAACATTCCAGGCCAAGAAATTCGCTGGCCCCCGGTGGCGGTGGATACAGCCCGGCGCGCTGCAGCAAATCCGCACGATTGAGGCCGGCGGCCGCCACGCGAATTCGTACTTGACCGATATCGCAAGTTGGACTTGTCGTCGCAACCCACTCCACATGTCCGTCAACGCCTTGCAATGCCTTCACAGTGCCTCCATAGTTGAGTCATGACTGAGCCCGGGAGCTGTAGCCCCGGGCTTTTTGCATTATGCGTCCGGTTCTTGTGGAACCGGCGAATTCAAAGACGGCCTAATATGCGTGATCAATTGTCCCTACGTCGAATCAGCATGAAGCATTTTTTGCCAAGCACCACCCTCGCACTGTTGATCGGTCTGGGCAGTCTGCCGTTGGCAGGCAATGCATGGGCCGCCAACAGCTGGGATAAACTCCAGCCTGACCGCGACGAAGTGGTCGCCAGCCTGAACGTGGTCGAGCTGCTCAAGCGCCACCACTACAGCAAGCCGCCGCTCAATGATGCGCGCTCGGTCATCATCTACGACAGCTACCTGAAACTGCTCGACCCGGCACGCAGCTACTTCCTGGCCAGCGACATTGCCGAGTTCGACAAGTGGAAGACCCAGTTCGACGATTTCCTCAAGAGCGGCAATCTCGACCCCGGCTTCACCATCTACAAGCGCTACCTGGACCGGGTCAAATCGCGTCTGGACTTCGCGCTTGCCGAGCTGAACAAGGGCGTCGACAACTTCGACTTCACCACCAAGGAAACCCTGCTGGTCGACCGCAAGGACGCCCCGTGGGTGAAGAACCAGGCAGAGCTCGACGACCTCTGGCGCAAACGCGTCAAGGATGAAGTGCTGCGCCTGAAAATCGCCGGCAAAGAGTCCAAGGCGATCCAGGAGCTGCTGACCAAGCGCTACAAGAACCAGCTCACGCGTCTGGACCAGACGCGTGCCGAAGATATCTTCCAGGCCTACATCAATACCTTCGCCCAGTCGTACGACCCGCACACCAACTACCTGTCGCCGGACAACGCGGAAAACTTCGATATCAACATGAGCCTGTCGCTCGAAGGTATCGGCGCCGTGCTGCAAAGCGACAACGACCAGGTCAAGATCGTGCGCCTGGTACCGGCCGGCCCTGCCGCCAAGACCAAACAGGTGGCACCGGCCGACAAGATCATCGGCGTCGCCCAGGGCGACAAAGAGATGGTCGACGTCATCGGCTGGCGCCTGGATGAAGTGGTCAAGCTGATTCGCGGTCCGAAAGGCTCGGTGGTGCGTCTGGAAGTCATCCCGGCCAGCAATGCGCCGAACGACCAGACCAGCAAGATCGTGCCAATCACCCGCGAGGCGGTGAAGCTTGAAGAGCAGGCGGCGAAAAAATCCGTGCTCAAGCTCAAGCAGGATGGCCGTGACTACAAACTCGGCATCATCGAGATCCCGGCCTTCTACCTGGACTTCAAGGCGTTCCGCGCCGGCGATCCCGAGTACAAGTCCACCACCCGTGACGTGAAGAAGCTGCTCACCGAACTGCAGAAGGAAAAAGTCGACGGCGTGGTCATCGACCTGCGCAACAACGGCGGCGGTTCCCTGCAGGAAGCCACCGAACTGACCAGCCTGTTCATCGACAAAGGCCCGACCGTACTGGTACGCAACAGCGATGGCCGCGTCGATGTACTCGAAGATGAAAACAGCGGCGCCTTCTACAAAGGCCCGTTGGCACTGGTGGTCAACCGCCTGTCGGCCTCGGCTTCGGAAATTTTCGCCGGCGCCATGCAGGACTACCACCGCGCGCTGATCCTCGGTGGCCAGACCTTCGGCAAAGGCACCGTGCAGACCATCCAGCCGCTCAACCATGGCGAGCTGAAACTGACCCTGGCCAAGTTCTACCGGGTTTCCGGACAGAGCACCCAACATCAGGGCGTGCTGCCGGACATCGACTACCCGTCGATCATCGACACCAAGGAAATCGGTGAAAGCGCGCTGCCCGAAGCCATGCCGTGGGACACTATCCGCCCGGCAATCAAACCGGCAGTCGATCCGTTCAAACCCTTCCTGGCGCAGCTCAAGGCGCGGCATGACAGCCGCACCGCCAAAGATCCGGAGTTCGTCTACATCCGCGATCGCCTGGCGCTGACCCAGAAGCTGATGAACGAAAAAACCGTCAGCCTTAACGAAGCCGAGCGCCGTGCCCAGCATGCCGATATCGAAAGCAAGCAACTGGCCCTGGAAAACACCCGTCGCAAAGCCAAGGGCGAAGAGCCGCTCAAAGAGCTGAAGAAAGAAGACGAAGACGCCCTGCCGGCCGAGCCGGACGATACCAAACCGGAAGACGACGCCTACCTGGCGGAGTCCGGGCGGATCCTGCTTGACTACCTGGGGCTCAATTCAGCGGTGGCAAAGAACAACCGCTGAACAAATGATGGCAAAATAATGTGACTGTGCCGCTATTGCGTCATCAAACAGTCACGAAGCTGTCGTGAAATAAAGGACTGGGTGCCGTTGGCCCCAGTCCTTTTTTTTCAAGGTAGTGCCGCCATGACCGTGACCGAACAGCTCAGCGCCTTGAGCACCATACTTGCTCAAGGCGGCTTGCACAGCCTGTTCCAGCCCATCGTCTGCGTATCCGAGCGGCGCATCCTCGGTTACGAAGCGCTCAGCCGCGGCCCTTCCAACAGCCCGCTGCACTCCCCGATCAACCTGTTTGCCGTCGCCCGCCAGGCCGGTCGCCTGACCGAACTGGAGGTGGCCTGCCGCGAAAGCGCCTGTCGACGTTTCAGCCATCAGGATCTGGACGGCAAGCTGTTTCTCAACGTCTCGCCCGAATCCCTGCTGGAACCCCAGTATCAGTCCGGGCGTACCCTGAAGATGCTCCACGACCTGGGCCTGTCGCCGAGCAGGGTGGTAATCGAGCTGACCGAACAGACGCCCACTGATGACTTTGAGCTGTTGTTCAACGCCCTGCACCACTACCGTGACATGGGCTTCTCGATTGCCCTGGATGACCTTGGGGCGGGCTATTCAAGCCTGCGTTTGTGGTCGGAACTGCGGCCGGACTACGTCAAGATCGACCGCCATTTTATCGATGGCATTCATCTCGATGCGGTCAAGCGGGAGTTCGTCGGTTCCATCCTGCAGATCGCCCGTGCCTCCCGGGCGCAGGTGATAGCCGAAGGCATTGAGCTGGCCGAAGAGCTCCAGGTGCTCACCGACATGGGCGTGGACCTGGTGCAGGGGTATTTCCTTGGCCGCCCTCAAGAACAGCCCGCGCGAGACATCCAGCACATCCTTGGCAGCCCGAACCGGGAGCTTCAGGCCCTTGGTGAGGACGGTGGCAACCTTGCCGCGCTGCTCAATGAACAGCCTGCCGTCAACCAGAACACGCCGACCGCACAGGTACTGGAATTGTTTCGCCGCCAGGCCAACCTGAACTCCCTGGCCGTGCTCAACGAGCGCCGCCAACCGTGCGGCATCGTCCACCGTCATTCGCTCTCCGACGCCCTGCTCAAGCCCTTTGCCACCGACCTGTTTGCGCGCAAGCCGATCAGCCGCCTGATGAGCGACGACTTTCTCGCCGTGGAACTGAGCCAGTCACTGCAGCAAGTCAGTCGCCTGCTCACCAGCCGTGCACGTCAGCGCATCGAAGAAGATTTCATCATCATTCAGAACGGCCGCTACCTGGGCCTGGGGCGGGTGATCGATGTGCTCAAGCTGATTACCGAACAGAAGATCCAGCAGGCCCGCTACGCCAACCCGCTGACCCTGCTGCCCGGCAATGTACCGATCCAGCAATGCCTGACGCGCTTGTTGCAGCAACAACGGCAAGCGGCGATCTGTTATGTGGACATCGACAGCTTCAAGCCCTTCAACGACATCTATGGCTATGCCCGTGGCGACGAGGTGCTTTTATGCCTGGCCCAGTGCCTGAGCGAACGGGTAGACCCCGCCCATGATTTTGTCGGCCACATCGGCGGCGATGATTTCATGCTGGTGCTGGGTTCCGCAGATTGGGAGCGCAGGCTGCAACTGCTACAGGAAGACTTTCAGAAACAATGCCGGCGTTTCTATCGCCCCGAGCACCTGCAGGCCGGGTGTTTCGTGGCGGCCAACCGTCAGGGGCAGCACCAGGCATTCGAGTTGCTGTCGCTGTCTATCGGCGTGGTGCAGTTGCACCCACAAGCCTGCGCCGGCCTCGACGCCGGGCAACTGGCCGCACTGGCATCTGACGCCAAGCATCAGGCCAAAGCGGTATCAGGCTACAGCCTGCACCTGATCGACACCGCGCCCGCGCTTCACGCCTCTTCTTTTTCCGGGTAGCTGTACTCGAACACCCGCACCACTTCCGAAGCGTGCCAGGAGGCGGCGGCCATGCCATCTGAAGGCCCGGAAAAACGCCCCAGGCGTTCCACACACTCGAAGAAGCCGGTACGCGGCAAACGGCTTGCGCCCTGGCTGATCACCAGGGAGCTGCGCAACGGTTGCTCGGCCCGCGCATCGAGCGCCGCCAGGTGCTCAAGGGCAGCGGTCAGCGTCTGCATGGCCGGGCTGGGCAACTGCAAGCGCTCCAGCAAGGCGCGGTAGGTCAGCAAATGGCGTTGGCGGCGCGCCAGGTCCAGCTCTTCCAGCAGCCCATCCCAGTGTTGCCGGCTGATCCGTACGCTGCTCACGACGGCTCGCTCCAGCCGGCTACGCCCAGCTCCCAGGCCAGGCTGCGACGAATCGCGGCATCCGGCTGACGCTCGCCACTTTCGATCAGGGCCAGGTATACCGGGCTGATCCCGACGCTACGCGCCAATTGCTCCGGTGCCAGTCCCTTGCCCTCACGCAAACGCGCCAACTCACTGAAACTCGGTAAGTTGGCGCTGCCTGGCGGGACGTCAGGTGTGCTTTCGACGACTGCTGGAGCCAACTGACCTGCGGCCTTCAGCAGTGCCTGATACTGCTCCCAGGGTACAACCGCATACTCGGGTTGACCGTCTCGGCTGATGACCTGAATACCCATTACAACCCCCTTGTAGGATTACGATATGTAATCGGTAGGCATAATCCTTATGCCAATTATATTACCAGCCAGCGAGGGTTGCCGGGGCGCTGTTGTAATCAACCTTTTGTTTGTTCCAGACGCAACGCTTCAGGTGTGTCGGGCAGGCGCTCGACCACCCGCAGTTTTTCCGGTGCCTGGCGGTTGCGCCAGGCGCTGAAGGCCGCCAGTTCGTCGGCGACGGTCTTGAGGACCCAGGCCAGTACGGCAACGTCATCGAAGAAGCCCACGCCCAGCAACCAGTCGGGAATGGCGTCCACAGGGCTGACGAAATACAGCAGGCCGGCCACCACCGTCACCAGGGCTCTGGGGCTGATGGCGCGGTACTCGCCACGCCACCATGCCAGGCACAACGCCTGCATCAGGCGTACGTCTTCACGCAGTTTGCCCAGCCGTGGTCCTTTACGCGCCACCGCAAAAATCAGCGCCGGCAGACGTCCGCGGCTGAGCAAGCGCTCGGCCAGCGGCAGAAAACGGGCGAAGTTCCAAGGTGCTTTCATAAAGCCTCCGGGGCTTAACCTAAGGAAGGTTATCCACATAAATTGTGGATAACCTTGTGAACAGAGCCAGATTTCGGGCTCAAGGCGCCCGCCGGGCAAGGGCCGGGCTCAAATCGGGCGTTTTTTACACACCTGTTTCAATGGCGCAAACGTTTTGCCCATCCTGCACCATTTCCCCGAGTGGTGCAGCTTTTCAGACCGGCGCAGGCCCGCAGGGTTCGAGCGAATCGCAGAAACGACAACGCCCCGTCGAGACGGGGCGTTGGCTAGACCGCGCGCGCTTTACTCGGCAGCGGTGTCGGCATCAGGCTTGGCCTGATCCTTGATACCCAGCAGTTCCAGTTCGAATACCAGCACCGAGTTGGCCGGGATCATCGGGCTCGGGCTCTGCGCGCCGTACGCCAGGTCGGACGGGATGTACAGTTTGTACTTCTCGCCAACGTGCATCAGTTGCAGGCCTTCAACCCAACCAGGAATCACGCCGCTGACCGGCAGGTCGATCGGGCTGCCACGTTCAACGGAGCTGTCGAAGACCTTGCCGTCGATCAGCTTGCCTTCGTAGTGAACGGTAACCACGTCAGTCGGCTTCGGCTGAGCGCCATCGGCTTTCTTGACCACTTCGTACTGCAGGCCCGATGCGGTGGTAACAACACCCGCTTTCTTGCCGTTTTCTTCAAGGAATTTCTTGCCGGCTGCTGCCGACTCTTCGCTCATCTTGGCCAGGCGCTCTTCAGCGCGCTTCTGCAGGGCAGCAAAGGCTTCAACCAGCTCATCGTCCTTGATCTTCTGCTCTTTCTTGCCGACAGCATCTTCGATGCCTTGAGCAACAGCTTTCGAATCAAGGTCGTCCATGCCTTCCTGAGCCAGGCTCTTGCCCATGTTCAGGCCAATACCGTAGGAGGCTTTCTGTGCCGGAGTCTTGAGCTCTACGCTGGTCTGCGAATCGCAACCCGCCAGGACCAGACCAACCAGGGCAACCGCAGCCGCCAACCGATGCTGTTTCATGCTATTTCCTTGTTCATGCGCCAATAGGGCAATCGAGTAAAGCCGCGAGCTTATCAGGCGGCCACGACCAATGGCTACCGGCATGAGAGCAAGAAAAGCCGGATAAGTTCAGCCCGCTAAAACCTTCTTTAGCCAAAGCTGCAGCCAGTGGCCAGTATTGACTGGGCGGAGCAGTTCGGCAAATGCGCCAGGCAGGTTTTGTAGCAGTTTGTAAGTGAGGAAAGTTTCATGGGTAGCTGCCGTCGCGGTATTGCGCGGCGACTTCGCGCAGCACCTCGCACAGCCAGTGCGCCGGTAACCCCAGCGGCAACGCAGCGTTGCTGCAGATGCCGACCGAGCCGCCCGGCTCCTGTACGCCGAGGTCCAGTTCACACAACTCGCCGCGCCCCAGGTCGATCCGCACCGCATCACGCGGGGCCACCCAGACGGCGTCACTGTTCTGTACATAGCGCCGGCTCAAGGCCGGCGAAAGGGTTTCCAGGCGCTGCGCCGGCTGCTCGATGGCGCACTGCACGAACAGGCTGTCGGCGTGCTTGCGGATGGTAGTGCCGGCCAACGGCAGCACCAGCGGGTAGCGCCCCACCTGACTGCGCTCGATAGGCTGGCGAGCCAGCAAAGGATGCCCGGGACGCACCACCAGCGACATCGATTCGCTGTACAGGTGTTCGAACAGCAGGCCCTGGATCTGCGGGTTGTCGGTCATGCGCCCGACCACCAGGTCCAGCTCGCCGACATGCAGCTGCGCCAGCAGGTGCGCGCCGGGGCCGGTGGCGACGCTGACCACCAAAGCCTCATGGCGCTGGTGCAAGCGGCACAGCACTTCCGGCATGAGCAGGCTTTCGACCGTGGACAACACGCCGATACGCACCTGTGGCGGCGCGTGTTCTTCACCGCGCACAGTGCTGACGCCCTCACGCAGCGCCTGCACACTGGGCCCGGCATAGCGCATGAAGCGCACACCGGCCGGTGTCAGCTCGACGCCTTGCTTGCTGCGTTCGAACAGACGGGCCTGCAACAGCTCTTCAAGTTCCTTGAGGCTCTTGGAGATGGCCGGCTGACTGATCGCCATGGCATCGGCGGCCTTGGCGAAACTGCCCTGGCGGGCAATTTCGAGAAAGCACAACAGGTGGCGGAATTTGATGCGGGTATCGACGTTCATGCTCCGGAGTCTATAGGAGCAACGGCGTGGTTTGTAGGACTCAAGCCAGGCCGATTTCTACTTGTTCTCCGCTGATCCGCACCGGCCACACCTGCAGCGATTGCCCGGCATCCTCCAGGCAACGCCCGTCACTCAGGCAGAAATGCTGTTTGTACAACGGTGCTGCCACCACCAGTTCGCCCTTGAGGTGGCCGATCAACCCGCGACCGATGACATGGGCGCCCGATTTCGGGTCCTGGTTGTCGACAGCGAACACCGGCGTGTCGTGCTCTGGCAGGTAGAACAGCGCCACCTGACGACCCTCGAACCAGACCACCACCCCCGATTGCGCGACCAGGTCGTGGCGGCTGCAGACTGCTTGCCAGTCGCTTGTTTGTACCGTTACAGCAGCATTGGACAGGCTCATCACAGCACCTCTTCAGTGGTCGGGATCAAGTGGAGTTCAGCCGCGGCGATCGGCCGCCGTTGACCGCGCTCGCGGACAAAATGCACGCTTGGGTCAGGACGCTGGTCATTGACGAACGTACGGAAGCGCTTGAGCTTTTCCGGGTCTTTGAGGGCGTTGGCCCATTCGCATTCGTAGCGGTCGACTACCAGCTGCATCTGCGCCTCGAGTTCGGCACCCAGGCCCAGGCTGTCGTCGAGGATCACCTGTTTGAGGTAGTCCAGCCCACCGTCGAGGCTTTCGCGCCACACCGAGGTGCGCTGCAGCTTGTCGGCGGTGCGGATGTAGAACATCAGCACGCGGTCGATGATGCGGATCAGCCCGGCGTCATCCAGGTCGGTGGCGAACAGCTCGGCATGTCGTGGACGCATTCCACCATTGCCACAGATATACAGGTTCCAGCCCTTTTCCGTGGCAATCACACCGATGTCCTTGCTCTGCGCCTCCGCGCACTCGCGGGTGCAGCCCGATACCGCGAACTTGAGCTTGTGCGGCGAGCGCAGGCCCTTGTAACGGTCTTCAAGGGTCAGGGCCATCTGTACACTGTCCTGCACGCCGTAGCGGCACCAGGTACTGCCCACGCAGGACTTCACCGTGCGAGTGGACTTGCCATAGGCGTGGCCTGTTTCAAAACCGGCATCTATAAGCTCGCTCCAGATTGCCGGCAACTCATGCAACTGGGCACCGAACAGGTCAATGCGCTGACCGCCGGTGATCTTGGTGTAGAGGTCGTATTTCTTCGCCACCTGGCCAATGACGATCAGTTTGTCGGGGGTGATCTCGCCGCCGGGAATTCTCGGCACTACCGAGTAAGTACCGTTCTTTTGCATGTTGGCCATGAATGTGTCGTTGGTGTCCTGCAGCGGCACCAAGGAAGGGTCCATGATCGGCTGGTTCCAGCACGACGCCAGGATCGAGCCGACCGTGGGTTTGCAGATATCGCAGCCGACATGCCCGCGGCCATGCTTGGCCAGCATCTCGTCAAAGCTGAGGATGCCTTCAACCCGCACCAAGGCATAGAGTTCCTGCCGGGTGTAGGCAAAGTGCTCGCACAGGCTCTTGTCGACACTGACACCGCGGGCGATCAGCTCGTGCTCGAAGACCTGCTTGAGCAGCGCGGCGCAACCACCGCAGCCGGTGCAGGCCTTGGTTTGTTGCTTGAGTTCGCCAAGCTCGCCACAGCCGTTGTCGATCGCACTGCAGATCGCACCCTTGCTGACGTTGTGGCAGGAGCAGATAGTGGCGCTGTCAGGCAGGGCGTCAGCACCCAGCGCCGGAGAGCCGGAGGACTGCGGCAAGATCAACGCCGCCGGATCGGCCGGCAGGGCAATGCCGTTCTGCACATATTGCAGCAACGTGTCGTAGTAGCTGTTATCACCCACCAGCACGGCGCCCAGCACCCGTTTGCCGCTGGCATCGACTACCAGACGACGGTAAGCCGAGCTGGCTTCATCGATAAAGCGGTAGCTGCGTGCACCGGGGGTAGCGCCGTGGGCATCACCAATGGAGCCGACATCCACGCCCAGCAACTTGAGCTTGGTGGACATATCGGCACCGACAAAACTGCCGGCGTTTTCGCCAGCCAGGGCGGCAGCCACATTGCGCGCCATGCTGTAGCCCGGTGCAACCAGGCCGAATACGCTGCCATTCCAAGAGGCGCACTCACCAATGGCAAAAATCCGTGCATCGCTGCTGCGACAATCGCTGTCGATCACCACGCCGCCGCGCGCCGCCACCTCCAGGCCACTGCTACGGCCCAGCGCATCCTGCGGGCGAATGCCGGCGGAAAACACGATCAGGTCGGTCTCGAGAAACTCACCACCGTCGAAGTTCATCCGGTAGCGGTAGGCCTCTCCCGCCGCCACCGACTGGGTCGCACGTGACAGGTGCACACCCACCCCCAGCGCTTCGATCTGTGCCCGCAAGGCGGCACCGCCTTCGTTGTCCAGTTGCACCGGCATCAGGCGTGGCGCGAACTCCACGACATGGGCTTCCAGCCCCAGGGACTTCAGGGCATTGGCCGCCTCAAGCCCGAGCAAACCGCCGCCGACCACAACACCCCGCCGCGCATTGGCTGCAGCGGCGCGAATGGCGTCAAGGTCATCGAGAGTGCGGTACACCAGACGCGATGCCCCTTCGCAGCCTTCGATAGGCGGCACGAACGGGTAGGAACCGGTGGCCAGGATCAACTGGTCATACGGGTAACGCCCCAGCGGGGTCACTACTTCGCGGCGCTCACGGTCGATCTCCAGCACCGCTTCCCCCAGGTGCAGCTGCACGCCATGCTCGGCGTACGCGCCGGCGGCACCGAGGGCCAAAGTCTCGGCATCGCTACCGCTGAAGTACTCGGACAGGTGCACACGGTCATAGGCGCGTTGGCGCTCCTCACCGAATACCCGCAGCGCGTAGCGGCTCAAGGCACCGCGCTCGATCAGTTGCTCGACGCAGTGATGCCCCACCATGCCGTTGCCGACAATGATCAGTTGTTCCCGCGGGACGATGGTCGTTGCTGCATTCATACCCGATCCTCACTCAAGGCCATTCACGGTGGCTGTGCTGCTGGGGCGAGCCCCGAAAAAACAAAAAAAGGCGCCTGGAGCCGAAGCTCCAGGCGCCTTTGCCTGGTCGTTTTTGTAGTTCCCGGTGCGAATCGCCTTTGACCCGCGAGAACGTTGTGGTGTTGCCGTTGTAGCAGGATAAAAGCAGGGACTGTGCCAACTGCCAAAACCCATGAAATCCGGGCGTCTACGCGGTTGGCCGGGCGCAGATGCGACCCAGCCTGGTGCAGCCCTCCCCCTTATGGGGCATTCAATAGACGTCGCGCAGGTAGCGCTTGCTGCGGCTCAGCTCGCTGACATAGGCATCGGCCTGCTCGCCGCTGAGTGCGCCGTGTTCGCGCACCACCTGCCTGAGCGCAGCATCAACATCCCGGGCCATGCGCCCGGCATCACCGCAGACATAAAAGTGCCCGCCCTCCTCCAGCCATCGCCAGAGCTCGCCACCTTGCTCAAGCATGCGCTGCTGTACATAGATTTTTTCTGCCTGGTCGCGGGAAAACGCCGTGTCCAGACGCGTCAAATGACCTTGGCGTTGCCAGGCCAGCAGCTCTTCGCGGTAGTAGAAATCACTGGCGGCTTTCTGCTCGCCAAACAGCAGCCAGTTGCGCCCCTTGCTGCCCTCGGCCTGACGCTCCTGCAGGAACGCCCGGAACGGCGCCACGCCAGTGCCGGGGCCGACCATGATCACCGGTGCATCACTGTCCTTGGGGAGCCGAAAATGCGCACTGGGCTGGGTGAAGATCGCCACATCGTGCTGCCCGGCACGGTCTGCCAGAAAGGTCGAGCACACCCCTTTGCGCTGGCCATAACGCACGGTAGAGAGGGTCAGGTGCACCTGATCGGGGTGTTGCCGGGGGCTGGAGCTGATCGAGTACAGCCGTGGCTGCAACGGTTTGAGCAGGCTCAACCAGGTCGCCTGATCCAGCACCGGCTTGCAGGCTTGCACCAGATCGATCAATTGCTTGCCCCACAGCCAGTCCTTGAGCGCCGCTTTGTTCTGCGGTTCGAGCAAATCGACCAGGACAGAATCACTACCGTGTTCGGCAAACGCTTCCAGCACTGCCGGCGTCACCCGGGCGATTTCCAGATGCTCGCTGAGGGCGGTGGCCAAGGGCATATCGGCCTGGCCATTGAGGCTGACCAAGGCCATGCCGTCCAGACGGGTTGCTGCCAGAAACTCATCAACCAGCTGCGGGCAGTTGCGCGGCCAGACGCCCAGCGCATCACCGGCCTGATAGGTCAGGCCGCTGCCAGCCAGGTCGAAGACGATCTGCCGGGTTTCCTTGCTGGCGCCTGGGCTGTTGAGCAAGCGGTTTTCCAACAGGCGTGCCTGCAGGGGTTGCTGCTTGCTGAAGCCGGTTATTTCCGGAGCGGCCGCGGCCGCCGTTGTGGCGGTGCCCGCGCTGCCCAGTTTTGCAACGATCGCCTGCAACCAGGGCGCGGCGTGTTGCTGGTAATCGCCTTCACAGTCGACCCGTTCAAGCAGGCGCTGCCCGCCCAGCTCAAGCAGGCGCTGATCCAGCTTGCGCCCAAAGCCACAGAACTGCTCGTAGCTGGAATCCCCCAGGGCCAGTACCGCGAACGGCAAGCCGTCGCAGCGACGGGCCGGCTCAGTGTGCAAGCCCTGCCAGAACGCCGCACCGCTGTCTGGCGCTTCACCATCACCGAAGGTGCTGGCAATCACCAGCAGGCTGGCGGCACCGTCCAGCTGCGCCACGCTCACCTCGTCCATGCAGTTCAACTGCACCGCCAGCCCCGCCTTGCGCAGCTGCTCGGCACAGTGCTCGGCCAGGGCCTGGCTGTTGCCGGTCTGCGAGGCCCATAGCAGCAGATGGCGGGCAGGCTCAGGCGCTGACAGTGGCAAGGGCTGCGCCTGTGGCTGGGCGCTGCGGGAAAACAACCCGGCCAGCAGGCCATCGACCAGCAAGCGCCGCGCCGGGGTAAAAGGCGCACTGGCCGGCAGGATCGGCACCTCCTCGCGCACGGCGGGCGCGCTGCGTAACCCCAGAACAAAACCGTGCATGTACTGTTGTTCTTCTGCAGCCAGGGACAGTTCAACGCAACTGTCCAGGCCCAGCAGACGACTCAGGGTGTCAGTCGCCATGGCGGCGGGCTCCTGTTGGATCTCGGTGGCGGGAATGCGCTGGCCAGCAACCCGGCTCAGGGCCACGGCGCAGTATTTGAAGGCGGGTTGCAGCGACACCGGGTCGACGGCATCGCAGGTAACGGCATTGATTGCCAGGTTGTCGCCATACACATCGTTCCAGTGGAACGGCGCAAAACAGTTGCCCGGCAGCACCCGTGTGGTGATCCGCGCAGGCAACAGCGCCTGACCGCGTCGCGAGCGCACCTGCACCTGATCCTGCTCGGCAATGCCCAGGCGCTCGGCATCTTCGGGATGAAGTTCGACAAAGGGCCCGGGGTCGAGTTTGTTCAGCGCTGCGACCTTGCCGGTCTTGGTCAGGGTGTGCCACTGGTGCTGGACGCGCCCGGTGTTGAGCACCAGCGAAAATTCGTCGTCGGGCAACTCGGCCGCCGGCATCCACGGCCGGGCGAAGAAACGCGCCTTGCCACTGGCGGTCGGGAAGGCAATGGCCGGGGCCTGGCCATGAGCATCAAGATGTAATGTCTGACTCACCCCGTCATTGCGATAGCGCAACGGGCTGCGTGAATCTTCACGGCCCGGCTCGCAGGGCCACTGCCGCGGCGCCTGGCGCAAGTCTGCATACTGCACACCGCGCAGGTCGTAGCCGGTGGCGGGGTTCCAGGCCTGGCGGATCTCGTCGAACACTGCTTCGGCAGTGGCGTAGCTGAACGCCTCGTGAAAACCCATGGCACAGGCGATCCGGGCAATGATCTGCCAGTCGGGTAAGCTCTCGCCCGGCGGCTCGACAGCCTGGCTCATCAATGTCAGGTTGCGCTCGGAGTTGATCATCACCCCTTCGCCTTCGGCCCACAGCGCTGCGGGCAGGAGAATATCGGCGTAACGGTTGGTCTCGGTGTCGACAAAGGCATCTTGGGTGATCACCAGTTCCGCTGCCTGCAGGCCCTCGATTACCTGTTGGCGGTTGGCGACGCTGGCTACCGGGTTACTGCAGATGATCCAGCAAGCCTTGATCTGCCCCGCCGCCAATTGCTCGAACAGCGCGACGGTGCCTTCACCGGCCTCGCTGCGCAGGCTGGTGCTGGGGATGTTCCAGAGCTGCTCGACGAACGCACGGTCTGCCTCGACCAGAGCCGAGCGCTGCCCGGGAAGGCCCGGCCCCATATAGCCCATTTCCCGCCCGCCCATCGCGTTGGGCTGGCCGGTCAGCGAGAACGGCCCGGCGCCAGGCCGGCAGATCGCCCCGGTGGCCAGGTGCAGGTTGCACAGGGCGTTGGTTTGCCAGGTGCCATGGACGCTCTGGTTCAGGCCCATGGTCCAGCAGCTCATCCACTCCGGCGCCTGCCCGATCCACACAGCCGCCTGGCGAATATCGGCTTCGGCCAGCCCGGTGATGGCGGCGACCCGCTCGGGGGTGTAGTCCTCAAGAAAGGCCGGCATCGCCTCCCAGCCTTCGGTGTATTGGGCGATAAAGTCCGCATCGCAGCGTCCGGCCTGGTGCAGCAGGTAAAGCAGACCGTTGAGCAGCGCCAGGTCGGTGCCGGGCTTGATCTGCAAAAACAGGTCCGCCTTGTCGGCAGTGGCATTGCGTCGTGGATCGACGACGATCAACCGGGCACCGGCCTTGAGCCGGTCAAGCAGGCGCAAAAACAGGATCGGATGACAGTCGGCCATGTTCGCGCCGATGACGAAAAACACCTCGGCACGCTCAAAGTCCTGATAGCTGCCCGGTGGCCCGTCGGCCCCCAGCGATTGCTTGTAACCACTGCTGGCGCTGGCCATGCACAGGCGCGAATTGGACTCGATGTGCCGGCTGCGCACGAAGCCTTTGGCCAGTTTGTTGATCAGGTACTGGGCTTCCAGCGACATTTGCCCGGAGACATAAAACGCCAGGGCGTCAGGCCCGTGCGTGTCGAGGATCGCGCGCAGACGCGCGCCCGCCTGGGCAATGGCTGCATCCATCGCGGTCTGCACGGGGTCGCGTTGGCGCTGGTTGCGCACGTAGGCAAACTCCATACGCCCCGACTCGCGCAAAGGTAGATGCGCGGTCAGCCCCTTGGTGCACAGACGACCAAAGTTGCTCGGATGCATTTTGTCGCCGCTGATCTTGGTCACGCGGTTGCCTTCAACCGTCATGACGATGCCGCACCCTACTCCACAATACGGGCAAACGCTGCGCACGCTGGTGCTGCTCATCTGCCGACCTCCTGCTGACGCAAACAAAAAGGCGCCCTGCTGCCCCGGCTTGTAAAAACAAGCCGGAGCAACACGGCGCCTTTGTCGTGAACGGGGCAATCTGCGTTGATTGCCGGATAGACAGGCATAAGCAAGGCCCGCGCCAGTTTGCGCAAGCCAGCAACAACGGGGCATCGGCAGTAATGGACAGCGGCGGACGCACCGTCATGGGGAGTGCTGCACCACGCCGAGGCGCTTGGCGAAGTGCAGAAACAAAAAAAGCGACCCTAAGGTCGCTTTCTCTGTGGCTTCCGGGTGTTCAGTGGGCCCTGGAAGCTAAATATGGCGCAGCGGACGGGACTCGAACCCGCGACCCCCGGCGTGACAGGCCGGTATTCTAACCGACTGAACTACCGCTGCGCGATACACTTGAAGACGAGTGGTGGGTGATGACGGGATCGAACCGCCGACCCTCTGCTTGTAAGGCAGATGCTCTCCCGGCTGAGCTAATCACCCTTCGTCTCGGTGTGGCGCGCATTCTACGGAGCACCGAACACTCTGGCAAGCACTTTTTTAAAAAAATTTTTCAGGCGTTCCAAAGACTTAGCGGACTTGGCCTGAAGCGCCTGCTCGGAGAATAATGCCCTCCTTATATGGAAGGAGAGATTCACCCCATGTGGTTCAAAAACCTGCTGACCTATCGCCTGACCCAGGATGTCCCGTTCGAACCCGAAGCGCTGGAAACCGCTCTGGCCAGCAAGCCGGCGCGCCCCTGCGCCAGCCAGGAGTTGACCACCTATGGTTTCGTAGCACCGTTCGGCAAAGGCGAAGATGCCCCCCTGGTCCACGTCAGTGGCGACTTCCTGCTGATTGCTGCGCGTAAAGAAGAACGCATCCTGCCTGGCAGCGTGGTGCGTGACGCGGTCAAGGAAAAGATCGACGAGATCGAAGCCGAACAGATGCGCAAGGTGTACAAGAAGGAACGCGACCAGATCAAGGACGAGATCATCCAGGCCTTCCTGCCGCGTGCCTTTATTCGCCGCTCGATGATCTTCGCCGCCATCGCTCCCAAGCAAGGGCTGATTCTGGTCAACTCGGCCAGCGCCAAGCGAGCCGAAGACCTGCTTTCGACCCTGCGTGAAGTGATGGGCTCGCTGCCGGTGCGTCCGGTGACGGTGAAGATCGCCCCGAGTGCGACCATGACCGACTGGGTCAAGACCCAGCAAGCCGCGCCTGACTTCTATGTACTGGACGAGTGCGAGCTGCGCGACACCCACGAAGACGGCGGTATCGTACGCTGCAAACGTCAGGACCTGACCAGCGACGAAATCCAGCTGCACCTGGGCACCGGCAAGGTGGTCACTCAATTGTCCCTGGCCTGGCAGGACAAGCTATCGTTCGTGCTCGATGACAAGATGGTCATCAAGCGCCTGCGCTTTGAAGAACTGTTGCAGGATCAGGCGGAAGAAGATGGCGGCGACGAAGCCCTGGGCCAGCTCGATGCCAGCTTCACCCTGATGATGCTGACCTTTGGCGAGTTCCTGCCGGCGCTGTTCGAAGCCCTCGGCGGCGAAGAGATTCCGCAAGGGGTCTGATCGAGCGCCCCATCGCCAGCAAGCCGGCTCCTGCATACACTGGAGCTGGCTTGCTGAACGCGCATGACTTGGGCACTATATTGCCCACTGTGGGGACGGCCTCACGACGCACCGCGTGACCATTCCGGGGACGGCCCCATCACTTTGATGGAGACCCTGCATGTCCTGGATCATCCTGTTTTTCGCCGGCCTGTTCGAAGTCGGCTGGGCTGTCGGCCTGAAATACACCGATGGCTTTTCCCGCCCCCTGCCCACCGTACTGACTGTCGGCGCCATGGTCATCAGCCTTGGCCTGCTCGGCCTTGCGATGAAAGAACTGCCGCTGGGTACCGCCTATGCGATCTGGACCGGCGTCGGTGCCGTCGGCACGGTGATCGCCGGCATCATTTTGTTCGGTGAGTCCATGGCCTTGTTCCGCCTGATCAGCGTCGCGCTAATCATTTGCGGCCTGGTCGGGCTCAAGGTCAGCGCCAGCTGACCTTGAGCGAGCGCGTCAGCGCAGCGCGCCACGCAACGCACTGACCCGCTCGCGCAGCAGTGCCGGTTCCGCCGCCTCGACCGGGATGGCGGCACCGGCCACCAGGGTCACCCGCGACCACAAGCGCCGAAAGAAGCCCTTGGCCGGATCGCGACTGAAGAAACTCCCCCACAAGCCCTGCAGGGCCATCGGAATCACCGGCACCGGCGTTTGTTCGATGATGCGGCTGACGCCGCCCTTGAACGCATCGATCTCACCGTCAGCAGTCAGTTTGCCTTCCGGAAAAATACACACCAGTTCGCCCTCGGCAAGGTACCGGGCAATCTGCTCGAAGGCCCGCTCGTAGGTCGCGGCATCTTCGTTGCGCCCGGCAATGGGAATGGCCCCGGCGGTGCGGAAGATGAAATTGAGTACCGGCAACTGGTAGATCTTGTAGTACATGACGAAGCGCACCGGGCGCCGCACCGCACCGCCGATCAGCAGCGCATCGACAAACGACACGTGGTTGCACACCAGCAGCGCCGCGCCCTCCTCCGGAATCTGCTGCAGGCCGCGGTGCTCCACCCGGTACATGGAGTGGCTGAGCAGCCAGATCATGAAGCGCATGGTGAACTCGGGGACGATCCTGAAGATGTAGGCGTTGACGCCGATGTTCAGCAGCGACACCACCAGGAACAACTGCGGGATGGTCAGTTCGGCCAGGCTCAACAACACGATGGTGACGATGGCCGAAACCACCATGAACAACGCATTGAGAATATTGTTGGCGGCGATTACCCGCGAACGCTCCTGCACTGGCGTGCGCGACTGGATCAGCGCATACAGCGGCACAATATAAAAGCCGCCAAACACCCCCAGGCCAACAATCGACAGCAAGATCCACCACGCCTGCGGCATGCCCAGCAGGGCCAGCCAGTCATGCGCCGTGGCACCAGCGGCAACATCCCCCGAATGCCACCACCAGAGCAGGCCGAACAGGGTCAGTCCAAACGAGCCGAACGGCACCAGACCGATTTCCACCTTGTGTCCGCTAAGGCGTTCGCACAGCAATGAGCCCAGGGCAATGCCGACCGAAAACAGTGTGAGCACCAGGGTGACCACGGTTTCGTCGCCGTGCAGCCAGTCCTTGGCATAGGCCGGGATCTGCGTCAGGTAAATCGCCCCGACGAACCAGAACCACGAGTTGCCGACAATCGAACGCGACACCGCCGGTGTCTGGCCGAGCCCCAGGCGCAAGGTCGCCCAGGACTGGCTGAAGATGTTCCAGTTCAGCTTCATCTGTGGCGACGAGGCACTTGCCCGGGGAATCCACTGGCTCGACAGGTAGCCCAGCGCCGCCACGGCAATCACAGCGCAGGCCACCACTGGCGCATAGTACGTGCTCGACATCATTACCCCGGCGCCAATCGTGCCGGCGAGGATCGCCAGGAAGGTGCCCATTTCCACCAGGCCATTGCCGCCAACCAGCTCGTGGTCATGCAGGGCCTGCGGCAGGATCGAGTATTTGACCGGCCCGAACAGTGCCGAATGGGTGCCCATGGCGAACAGCGCCAATAGCATCAATACCAGGTGATCGGTCAGAAAGCCGAGGGCGCCGACCGCCATGATGCCGATTTCGGCCAGCTTGATCAGGCGAATCAAGGCATCCTTGGGGTACTTCTCGCCGAACTGCCCTGCCAGTGCCGAAAACAGGAAGAACGGCAGAATGAACAGCAGCGCACAGAGGTTGATCCAGATCGAGCGGTCACCGTCGATGGCCAGCTTGTAGAGAATGGCCAGAATCAACGACTGCTTGAACAGATTGTCGTTGAACGCACCCAATGACTGGGTAATGAAGAAGGGCAGAAACCGACGTTTGCCAAGAAGGCTGAACTGCGAGGTTTGACTCATCGTCCGTGTACCTGAGTGGGGCTTTGTAATTGGAGGCACGCAAGCCGCACAAAGCCACACTCACCCAGATAAAAGCAATCTACTTGTTCAGCCCGGCAATGCACGGCGAGACGAACAGCTCTCCGCGCCAGGCGCCGCGCAGGGTCAGGCTGGCAACCATCATCCACAGGCCAGCCAGCGCCACCACCAGGACCAGGCCCATGTGCTGGAAGAACACCAGCCCCAGCCAGCTGCCGAGCTTGAGGGTTGCCAGGGTGTAGACCCCGAGCGGGAAGGTAAAGCCCCACCAGCCCAGGTTGAACGGCATGCCGTGGCGCATGTAGCGCAGGGTGATCAGGGTCGCCGTCAGCAACCACCACAAGCCTGCGCCCCACAGCACGATCCCGGCTACCAGGCCGAGGCCGCGGAGGATTTCACCCAGCTCACCAAAGCCGTTGGCGGCAAAGATGGCCGGTGCATCCGCGCCCAGCAGCAACATGCCCAGTGCCCCGGTGCCGATCGGTCCCAGCGCCAGCCAGCTGGAGGCGGCCATGTTGGCGTGCGGCAACTTGTGCAAGGCCATGCGCAGCGTGAGGATGGTCAGGATGCTGAAGGCCACCGGCAACGACACGGCCCACAGTACATAGCTGGTGATCAGCACCAGGAACTGGCTATGGGCATCGACCAGGTGCGGAGCGAGTTGCCCGCCACTGGCGGCGGCGACTTCTGCAGCCACTACCGGCAACAGCCAGACCGCCGTCATCTGGTCGATGCTGTGCTCCTGGCGGGTAAACATCAGGTAAGGAATGGCTACCCCGCACAGCAGCGCCAGGCCAACATCAAACCACCACAGCGCCTCGACCCAGGGCACGATCCCTTCGCCCCAGCGGTTGATGCCAAACAGCAGGCAACCATTGAGGATGGTCGCCAACCCCATCGGGATGGTGCCGAAAAACATCGACACGGTGGAATGCGCAAAGATCTGCCGCGCTTCATGGAAAAACATTACCCAGCGTGCGGTATAGAGCACGCTGAATACCACGAACAAGACGATGGCCAGCCACCACAGGGCCTCGGCCACCCCGTTCAGGCTGCTTACGCCGATCTGCATCAGGGCCAGGGCGAGCACGCCCGTGCCCATGGTGGCGGCGAACCAGTTGGGCGTGAACTGGCGAATCACTTCACGCGGATGAGCCAGGTGGCTCAGCGGACGTAACGGTGATGTGCTGTGTTGAAGGCATGTCACGATCGAATCTCCTGTCCTCTGGTGAGGTTGAGCCAATCTTATGCCTGCATAAAATATCTATAAAACGGGTATTTTCTCTATCTGTTATCTATTCAACCAATATAGAACTGCACTGTTATCGCTCGCCTGTGCTGGCGTATGCTGGGTTATTGGCGGCCACCTGCACGTAACAAGGACGTGACCATGCTCGACGCCGTACGACACTACAGCCCGCAAGTACGCCTGCTGCTGGCGACTACCGGCGTACTGACCCTGGCGCGGGCAATCACCTTGCCCTACCTGGTGGTCTACCTGGCACAGAATTTCAACCTGGACATCAGCACCATCGGCCTGACGATTGGCGGCGCGCTGATCGTCGCCTCGCTGCTGAGCCTGTATGGCGGCTACCTGATCGATACCGTGCGCAGTTACACGGTGATCATCGTCTCGACCGTGGTGTTCAGCCTGTCGTTCGTTGCGGCGATCGTCAGCCGCGAGCTGAGCCTGTTTTTCATCAGCCTGGTACTGATCAACCTGGCCCTCGCGGTGATCGACATCGCCGCCAAATCAGGTTTCTGTGCGCTGCTGCCGCTGGAGCACCGCGCCGAGGCGTTCTCAATCAAGTACACCTTGAGCAACGTCGCCTATGCCGTCGGCCCCTTTCTCGGCCTGGCGCTTGTGGCGCTCGACGACCACTTGCCGTTTTTGCTGTCGGCGCTGCTCGGCCTGGTGATGTGCCTGTGCTACCGGCGCTGGGGCGAGCGTTCGGCGCGGGCGGGCCTGGACAGCGGCGCCCAGGCTGGCTTTCTGAGCATTGGCGGACACCTGCTCAAGGATCGCCGGTTGATTTGCTTTACCCTCGGCGGCGCGCTCAGTGCCGTGGTGTTCGGCCAGTTCACCGCCTACCTGTCGCAATACCTGGTGGTCACCAGCAGCGCCAGCGAAGCAGCGCGCTACATCAGCTACCTGGTGGCGACCAACGCCGTCACCGTGATTGCCTTGCAGTACGTGATCGGCCGACGCATCAGCAGCAGCCAGCTGATGCCCTGGCTGCTGGCCGGCATGGCGCTGTTTTTGGCTGGCCTGCTGGGTTTCTCGCTGGCCCAGTCGCTGCTGGCCTGGTGCCTGGCAATGCTGGTGTTCACCCTGGGCGAGATCATCGTCATCCCCGCCGAATACATGTTCATCGACAGCATCGCCCCCGAGCATCTGCGCGGGGTGTATTACGGCGCGCAGAACCTGTCCAACCTCGGGGCTGCGCTGGGGCCAGTGATCTGTGGTTTTGCCCTGGCGCATCTGGTGCCGGTGGCTACCTTCTACCTGTTGATCGGCTCGGTGGTGCTGGCGGCGCTGTTCTATTACCTCGGGGCCCGGCGCTGAACGCGGTTGCCGTCAGCCTCATCAAATTTAACGAAATCTCCCACAGGCCTTTAGGAAGGGCCAACGGCCCTGCAGAAGTGGTTCCCCGTTAGTGTTTCCCCTCCGAGTTTGGCGAGCAGCGAGCCTGGCGCCCGATGACAAGAGGAATTGCTATGTCCACCCAACGACCATCGTTACGCGAGCTGCTGCGCATGAGCAGCGAAACCGCCAACCTTACCCTCTCCAACGCCAGCCCCAGCGCCTGCGTCGAATGCCATCGCACCATCACCATCCTGCCGTTGCGCTACGGTGTGGTGTCCGGTACCGACCCGGCCATCCTCTCGCAGCTGGCCCCCACGCTGCCTGCGCACCTGGGCAAACAGCTCGTCCCGCCGCTGCGCCACAGCCGCTATGCGGTGCGCAGCATCCGCGAGGGCTACGTCTACATCTTCCTCCAGCGCCTGGGCAA
>NZ_QJRG01000048.1:2932-664650 GCF_004025535.1 Pseudomonas alkylphenolica | reverse complement strand
GCAGCCATCGGCCCGTACTGCGTGCCGGTGGTCAACCTGGAGCAGAACCTCGGCCAGCTCAACGTCAACATGGTCACTTGCGGCGGCCAGGCGACCATCCCCATGGTCGCCGCGGTATCGCGCGTGGCCAAGGTGCATTACGCCGAGATCATTGCCTCGATCGCGTCGAAATCCGCCGGACCCGGCACCCGCGCCAACATTGACGAGTTCACCGAAACCACCAGCAAGGCCATCGAAGTGATTGGTGGGGCTGCGAAGGGCAAGGCGATCATCATCATGAACCCGGCCGAGCCGCCGCTGATCATGCGCGACACGGTGTTTGTATTGTCTGAAGCCGCCGATCAGGCGCAGATCGAAGCCTCCATCGAGGAAATGGCCGCCGCCGTGCAGGCCTACGTGCCGGGCTACCGTCTCAAGCAAAAGGTGCAGTTCGACGTGATCCCCGAGGATGCGCCGCTGAACATTCCCGGCCACGGTCGCTTCTCGGGCCTGAAGACCTCGGTGTTCCTTGAGGTCGAAGGCGCCGCCCATTACCTGCCTGCCTACGCCGGCAACCTCGACATCATGACCTCCGCTGCCTTGGCCACGGCCGAGCGCATGGCACTGTCGATGCTCAACGGCTGAGGAACCCGCCCATGAACGGTAAGAAAATCTACATTTCCGACGTCACCTTGCGTGACGGCAGCCATGCCATTCGCCACCAGTACTCGCTGCAGAACGTGCAGGACATCGCCCGCGCGCTGGACCAGGCCCGGGTCGACGCCATCGAGGTCACGCACGGCGATGGCTTGCAGGGTTCAAGCTTCAACTATGGCTTTGGCGCACATAGCGACCTTGAATGGATCGAGGCTGCAGCCGATGTGATCGAGCATGCGCGGATCACCGTGTTGCTGATCCCCGGTATCGGCACGGTTCACGACCTCAAGCAGGCCTATCAGGCCGGTGCACGTTCGGTGCGCGTGGCCACGCACTGCACCGAAGCCGACGTGTCGAAGCAGCACATCGAGTACGCCCGCGAGCTGGGCATGGATACTGTCGGCTTCTTGATGATGAGCCACATGATCCCGGCCGAGCAGTTGGCCGCGCAGGGCAAGTTGATGGAAAGCTATGGCGCCCAGTGCATCTACATGGCTGACTCTGGTGGCGCGATGAACATGCAGGATATCCGTGACCGCATGCGTGCTTTTAAAACGCTGCTCAAGCCGGAAACCGAAACCGGCATGCACGCGCATCACAACCTGTCGCTCGGTGTGGCCAACTCCATCGCCGCGGTGGAGGAGGGGTGTGACCGCATCGATGCGAGTCTCGCCGGCATGGGTGCCGGTGCCGGTAACGCGCCGCTGGAGGTGTTCATTGCCGCCGCCGAGCGCATGGGCTGGAACCACGGGACGGACCTGTACCGGCTGATGGATGCTGCTGATGATCTGGTGCGGCCGCTGCAGGACCGCCCGGTGCGAGTCGACCGCGAAACCCTGGCCCTGGGGTACGCCGGGGTGTATTCGAGCTTCCTGCGCCATGCTGAGGTCGCTGCGGCTAAGTACGGGCTGAAGACGCTCGATATCCTCGTCGAGCTGGGCAGGCGGCGGATGGTTGGCGGCCAGGAAGACATGATCGTCGACGTCGCGCTCGATTTACTGCAACAACGAAACTGATTCGACTCCACTTCTGCGCCGTGCTTGTCACGGCGCTTTTTTTTTGTGGCTCCGAGAAGGGCCTGCGCAGCAGGCCCGGTTCAGCGTCGGCAGCCAACCATTGACCGCCGTCATTAACTTGCACTGGGGGGATAAGGCGAGCAGTACGCGGATAGTCCCTGAGAACGCCGAGACCTAATGTGACTGTGCCTTCGCCATCAGACTTCCAGTGGCGATTAACATGCGGACCCGTCTCATGTCGAACCTCGTTACTAGCGATCTCAGCCTTCCCAAGGCATCAGCCCTGCGGCCCGGTGCGCGGCTCATGAAACTCACCATGGCGGTCTTGCCGTGGGTGATCATCGCCTCGCTGTTGTGGGCAGGCCTGTTCATTCGCCCCCAACCGGTGGGCAGCACCATCGAACCTGCAGCCCTGGAGAACCGCGACCAGTTCTACGGCCTGGCGCGCTTGCCCGGCGGCGAGCTGCTGGCCAGCGGCAGCTACGGCAAGGTGCTGCTGATCGGCACCGATGGCACCGTCAGCCGCCTGCCAACCCCGACCCGCAACACTTTGCAGGACATTGCCGCCTGGGATGCCAGCCACCTGGTGGCCGTGGGCAACGACGGGGTGATCCTGCGCAGCACCGACAGCGGCAAAAGCTGGACGCAGGTCCAGGACGTGCCGCGCTCAGCCGTTGCCAACAAGCTCAACCGCGTGCGCGTGGCGGCCGGTGGCCTGGCCATCGCCACCGGTGAAATGGGCGCACTGCTGATCAGCCACGACTTCGCACAAAGCTGGCAACGCCTGCGCGAGGAGGAAGACGTGGCCTGGAACGACGTGGCAATTCTCGACGGTGGCCACCTGGTGCTGGTCGGGGAGTTCGGGCGGGTAATGCTCGGCAACGTCAATGGCCAGGACTGGCAAGAGGTCAGCGCCGGGGTGGATGCCTCGCTGATGGCACTGAATTTTCGTGACGCGCAGAACGGCGTCGCCGTGGGCCTGGAAGGTGCGGTGCTGCAAACCCGCGACGGCGGTTTGACCTGGCAGGTGGTGGACGTGGGCCTGCACGAGCACCTGTTCGACGTGGCCTGGTTGCCCGCGCAACAGCACTGGTTTGTCACCGGCGCCCTGGGGCGCTGGGCCAGCGGCGATGGCAGCGACTGGCACCGCGGCATTCTCGATGAGCGCGATCTGTCCTGGCACGTGCGCGCCTTGCCGGTGGACGGCGGCCTCTGGCTGGCCGGGGCTGATCTCGGCCAATGGGATGGCCGGCGCTGGTCCCGGTTGCAGCCTTGAACCTCCTGTTGCTTAACCCGAGCGAGACACTTTCATGATCGAACGAATAGCTGAATTCTGCATTCGCCGCCGCGCCTGGGTGGCCGGCTGCCTGCTGATGCTGACGTTGGTGCTGGGCTGGTTTGCCCTGCACATCGAGGTGCGCACTGTCTTCGAAGACATGCTGCCGTCCCGTCACGAGTACGTGAAGACCCACGAAAAATTCAAGGACACTTTCGGTGGCTCGAACATGGTCACCATCATGTTCGAGGTGGACCAGGGCGACATATTCCAGACCCAGGTACTGGAAAAAGTCCGCGAGGTGACCCTCGGTTTGCGTGAGGTATCAGCGGTCAACCCGTACCAGATCACCTCGCTGGCCTCCAAGAAACTCAAAGAGGTGCGCGCATCCACCGCCGGCATCGTCAGCCTGCCGCTGATGTGGCCCGACCTGCCGCAAAGCGCAGAAGCCATGGCCGAGCTCAAGCAGGCCGTGCTGCGCAACCCGCTGGTGTATGGCCCATATGTTTCCAAAGACCTGCAAGCCACGTTGATTACCGTCGACTTCATCGACGACCAGGTCGATTACAGCAAGGTCTTCCAGGAGATCCGCAGCCTGATCAACCGCGTCGATGACGGCCAGGTGCACATCCGCGTGGTCGGCGACCCGATCCTGTATGGCTGGGTAGGGCACTACCTGCCGGAAACCTTCCAGTTGGTCGGTGCGGCGCTGCTGGTCACCCTGGTGATGCTGTTCGTGCTGCTGCGCACCTGGCGCGGGGTGCTGTTGCCACTGCTGGCCGGGGCGGTAAGTGCCTCCTGGGCGCTGGGCATCTGTCATTTGCTCAACATCAGTTTCGAGCCGCTGGTAATTGTGGTGGCAATGCTGATCACCTCGCGCGCCGTGTCGCACTCGGTGCAGATCGTCAATCGCTTCGACGATGAACTGGAGCTGCTGCCGGCCAATGCCGATACCGCCAGGATCGCTGCGCGGGTGGCCCTGTCGGACCTGTTTCGCCCGGGCATGCTCGGGGTGATTGCCGACGCCGCGTGCATGGCCGTGGTGGCGCTTAGCCCGATCCCGATGCTGCAGAAACTCACGGTGCTGGCGTGCGTGTGGGTGCTGACGCTGACCATCAGCGCGGTGATCCTGACCCCGGTGATGCTGTCATTCATCCGCAAGCCGCATGGCATGGTGCACCCGATCAACTGCATTCCGCTGCTGAGCAAGGTGCTCGACCTCGCCACCCGCGTGTGCCTGTCCCGTGCGCGCTATGTGGTGCTGGGCGTGAGCTTTGTAGCGGTGGTGTGCGCCGGGCTGTTCTCGCTCAACCTGAAGATCGGCGATGCCAACCCGGGCTCGCCGATCCTCTGGCCACGCGCCGATTACAACGTCGACTCGGCAGCGATCAATGCCCGTTTCGAAGGTGTCGACCGCATGTTCGTGGTCCTCGGTGAAGACGGCAACACCGGCTTGATCAAAAGCAACGAAGCCCTGCAGGCGATGAACAGCTTCCAGCGCTTTATCGAAGCCCAGCCGCAGGTGGGCGGCTCGGTGTCGCTGGCCGACGTGCTGCCGCAAATCAACCTCAGCCTGCGTGAAGGCAACCCGCGCTACCTGGAACTGGGCGATACCAGCGCCATCAACGGCAGCCTGGCGGCCATGCTCGATTCGGTGTCAGAGCCCGGCGACATGTCGCGCTTTGCCGATGACCAGTACGCCAACGGCGCGGTCACCCTGATGTTCCGCGACCGCCAGGGCGAAACCATTCGTACTGCCGTGGCACGCATCAAGGAATTCATCGCCCAGCACCCCTTGGCCCAGGGCGAATGGCACCTGGCCGGCGGCCTGATCGGGGTGATGGCGGCGGTCAACGAGATCATCCTGGCCAGCCAGATCGAGGCGATTGCCCTGGCATTGCTGGTGCTGGCGCTGATCTGCACGGCGGTGTACCGCTCCTCGATCGCGGGCATGGTGTTCATGGTGCCGGTGATCATCTCCAACATGATGACCTTCGCCTTCATGACCTGGCAGGGCATCGGCATGAACATCAACACCGTGCCGGTGGCCGCGCTGGGGATTGGCCTGGGGGTGGATTACGCCTTCTACATCGCCGACCGCATCAAGGAAGAAATCGCCATCGGCAAGAGCGCCGAGGAGGCCGTACGCATCGCCCTGCACTCGGCGGGCATGGGTGTGATCGTGACCGCCAGCGTGCTGATCCTGGCCACCTTGTTGTGGTGGGCCTCGTCGCTGCGCTTCCAGGCCGAAATGGGCTTGCTGATGGCGATCTGGCTGACGGTTTCGGCGTTCAGCGCACTGTTTGTAATGCCGGCGCTGATCTACGTGTTCCGCCCGCGCTTCATCTTTGGCGAGCCGCAGCAGGGCAGGGCGACACAGCTGCCCGGCACCTCACATCAGTTGGCTTGAGACGACATAACAACAACAGCAATCGATCAATCGCTGCCGCGACTTACTGGGGAGAACAGCATGAACAAACACACTCGGGGTGAGCACGCGCACGCCTCGCTGAACCGGCTCGGGCTGGCCATTGCACTGGGGGTGATGAGTGCACCGGTGCTGGCCGACACCTTCACCTATGACGGTTACCTGCGCCAGGAAATGTCCTGGAACATGAAGAACTGGGAAGACACGCCCGGCTACGACGACCGCGGCAAGCTGTCGATGATGCGCAGCACGGCGCGGATCAACCTGCAGTGGAAGCCTACCGACAGCTTTTCGGTAGTGGCCAAGCTGCGTGGTGTGCGCGAAGTCGAGACCGACTTCCTCAATCACCTGGAAAAGATGGGCGCCAACAACTACCACGAAGCCGATGGCCGTGGCGATATCACCGAACTCTACGACAAGACCGATATCCGCGAGCTGTATGTCGACTTCCCGGTGGGCGACCGCACCTGGTTCCGCCTTGGCAAGCAGCAGATCGCCTGGGGCGAGACCGACTTTTTTGCCGCCAACGACCTGGTGCATGGCTTTGACAACACCTGGCGTTCGTTCCTCGAGCCGGCCAACGAAGAGCTGCGTAAAACCAACATCATGGCCAAGGTCAACATCGATGTACCGGAATACGACGGTGGCATCGAGATGTTCGTGCGCCCGGGCCTGGACCGCACCGCCGACATCGGCACTGAAATCGACATCTACGGTGGTCGCTGGTCGAGCCAGCCGTATGCCGGCGTCGATTTTCGCAACGTCGACCCGTACAACTTCAACCACGAAGACGGCAGCCGCCACGACGTGACCGGCGGTATCCGCTGGAACGGCCTGTGGGGCGACACCAACTACTCGTTGTCGTACCTGAAGACCTACTACAACGCACCGATCCTCAACGCCTCCGACAACCTCGCGCTGTTCGGCCTGCCCGATGTGCCCAGCGGCGCCGAAACCACCGGCAGTGAACACACCAAAGGCCTGGCGGGCGAGGTCATCTACCCGATCGTCGATGTCTTCGGCATGACCGCCAGCCGCTATTCCGACTGGGCCGATGCGGTGTTCAGCACCGAGGTGGCCTACATCAAGGACGCGCCATACCAGTTCGAAGCTTCGACGCCGACGCTGATCAGCCAGTTCGTGGCCCCGGGCTTCGATGGCTACACCAAGAAGGACGTGGTCGCGCTGATGCTGCGCATGGACAAGAACCTGGCGTTCACCCAGAGCCTGCTCGGCACGGAAAAGCCGATGTTCTTCTCGGTGCAGCTGTTCGACAAGTGGGTGCAGAACTTCGACGAGGACGACCGCCTGCTGTACAGCGTGGGCTGGGGCGGCAAGGTCAAGGAACACTCGGTGATGGGCACCGCGATCTTTGACGCCAGCTACGCCAACGGGCGCATTCGTCCGCAACTGGTGGTGGGCGGCGACCTGAGCAACGGCGGCGGTTTTGCCGTGCCGTCGGTGACCTTCGAGCTGTCGAGCAAGCTGCGCTGGAAAGTCGAGTACGACGCCTTCTGGGATGACGAATTTCACGACAGTGACAAATGCCAGCCGGGCAACCTGGCCACCTGCGAGAACACCACGCTGTTCGGCTACTTCCACAACCGCGATCAGCTGTACACCAGCCTGACCTACCTGTTCTGACCCATCGGAGACACCACCATGATCCGTTTTCGTCCTGCACTACGTTCGCCACTGCTGGCGGGCCTGATCGCCGCCAGTGCGATGGCTGTCGTCAATGCCGCTGAAGTACCGCCCGGCACCGTGATCAGTGCCAGCAACATCGACCAGCTGAAAACCCAGACCTTCGAAGGCCACACCATCGCCAGCCTGCTCACCGAGAAGCTGGAATGGCGCATTCGCAACAGCGGCATGCAGATGCCCTTGGCAGCTTCCAAAGCCGTTCCGCTCGACCCGCGCTGGGTCAAGGCTTCTGCCGCCAACGCCGGCAAGACCTCGATCAACAAGGCAGAATGCCGGGTGGATGGCTGGGGCGCCGGCGAGCCGTTCCCGCAGATCGACGAGAAAGACCCGCAAGCCGCCGAGAAGATCATGTGGAACTGGCACCTTGGCCAGCTGGTCGGCGACATCTCGCAGGTACCGGGCTACACCCAGTTGCTGGTCGACGGCAAGAAGGGCGTGCACGCCGAGCCTGTGGCCGAGTTCACCCGCTACTCGATGAAAGGCCGCCTGACCGGTGGCAACACGGTCGAAGGCGATGGCAGCGAGCGTGGCCGCCAGCTGCTGTACTTCAAGGCCCCCTCGGACATGAAAGGCCTGGGTACCTACACGGTGATGTACGACTCGGCGAAAGTGAACAGCGTCTGGGCCTACATTCCGGCAGTGCGCCGCGTACGGCAGTTGTCCGGTGGTGCGTGGATGGACCCGGTGGGTTCCTCCGACCAGCTGCAGGACGACCTCGAAGTGTTCAACGCCCGTCCATGCTGGTACCCGGAGTACAAGCTGCTGGGCAAGCGCAACATTCTTGCGGTCAGCGCCAGTAAAACCGGCGACGCCATCTGGAACAAGGCGGGCAAGACCTTCGCCGAACGCTACCCGGTGATGGAAGACAAACCGCCGTACTGGAACATCGTCGGCAACAACTATGAAGTGCGCGAAGTCTATGTGGTCGAGGCCATTACGCCGTCGATTCACCCGTACAGCAAAAAGGTCCTGTACATCGACACCAAGTACCCGCGCATCTACTACGGCGAGGCGTACAACCGCAAAGGCGAGTTCTGGAAGTTCATGGAATTCCATTCCTATGCCAACGCAGCCGATGGCGACATCCGCACCACGGTCGGTTCGGTGATCGACTTCCAGCGCAACCACGCCACCATCTCGCTGATCGACACCAGTACCTGGCGTACCAACTTTGACGCCAAGTCCACCGACTTTTCCCTGCAGGCACTGCAGGCGGCCGGCCGCTAAGCGCTCACGGCGCACCCGGACCAGGGATGGTCCGCCGTTTTCCCCACGCACCCGCTCCGGGTGCGTTCTCCCAGCAAAAATAGACGGGTCGCCAGGCCCTGCGCCTGCCGTCGCGACCCAAGGAGTGTCCTGTGTCCATGATGCAAGCTGCACGTCTTCACGAAATCGGCGGACGGTTCGTCGTCGATCAGATTCCCGTGCCCACCCCCGGCCCCCATGACGTCCTGGTCAAGGTAGCGGCCAGCGGCATCATCCCCAACCTGAAGAACGTCACCACGCACTTTCCCGAGTGGTACCCCTTTCTGCCGTTGCCGCAACTGCCGGCGATTTTCGGCCTGGACACCGCCGGAACGGTGGCGGCGGTCGGTTCTGCGGTGACCGCGTTCGCACCGGGTGACCGGGTGTATGTGAACCCGGGTATCGGGTGCGGCGAGTGCGGTCATTGCCGCGAAGGTGATGCACCGCGCTGCCAGGCCTACACTTTCATGGGCTACTTCGGCTTTGGTGCCGGCTCCCAGCAGGTGTTCAAACGCTACCCGTACGCCGGTTACGGTGAGTACATGACCGCGCACGGTAACAACCTGGTGCGCCTACCCGATTGCCTGAGCTTCGCCCAGGCCACCCGCTTCGGTTACCTGGGCACTGCCTACGCAGCCATTCGCAAATCGGCACTGCGCCCTTCGCAAAGCGTGCTGATTCTGGGCGCCAGCGGCACCCTGGGTGTGGGCGCAGCATTGCTGGCGCTAGCTTTCGGCGCCTCGCGCGTGATCGTGGCCGCCCGTGACCGTCAGGCGCTGGAGCGTCTACAGGCGATCGACCCGAAGCGGGTGATTGCCGTGCCGATTGGCGAACAGAGCATTCACCAGCAGGTCCGCACGCTGTTGCCTGGTGGCGTCGACGTCATGCTCGACACCCTGGGCGCCAAGGCGCCGACCGAGCTGTCGGTCGATGCCATGCAAGCGGTGACCCGCGGCGGGCGCATTGTGCAGATCGGTGGCGTGGCCGGACCGATCCCGATCGATCCGCACCCGTTCATGTGCGCCCAGTTGCAGTACATCGGCTCGCTGTGGTTCTCCACCCGCGAAGGTGAAGAGATGGCCAGCATGGTCGAGTCGGGCATTCTCGACCTGTCGCACCTTGAGGCCCGCGCCTATGCGCTGGAGCAGTTGAACGAAGCGCTGGACGACATCCAGGCGCAAGGCAACGGCTTCACCAACTTCCACATCCTCCACCGCTAGACCCATGTCGGCGCCAGCCAGCGGCTGGCGTCGCCACGGCGCAAGGAGATCAGTATGCAAGCCAAGCGTGTAGTGACAGGCCACGACGCCCGGGGGCGTGCGCGGGTCATCAGCCAGGGCCCGCTACCCGGTAACGAGCCCTTTGAACACAGCCCGGGGTTCAGTGCCGCGCTGTTGTGGAAGACCGAGGCCGATGCGCAGGTGGGCGGCAGCCAGGCCGAAACGGTCGCCACGGTGACCTCGGTACTGCCGGGCAGCGGCGGAACCTGCGCAATGCTGGTGACCTTCCCACCAGCCTCCGAGGTGGTGCCCAGTGACGCGCAACTGCAGGCCGCCGCCGAAGAAATGATGGCGCGCCTGCCGGGCCTGGCACAGCAGTTTGAAGCCGATGCCCCCGGCTTTCATCGCACCGACACCATCGATTACGGGGTGCTGCTCGAAGGCGAGCTGACCCTGTTGCTGGACGAAGGTGAGTCATGTGTGTGCACAGCGGGGGATGTGGTGGTGCAAATGGGAACACGGCATGCGTGGCGTAACACTGGAAACACCCCGGCGCGGGTGATGTTCGTGATGGTCGACGCCCAGCGGCGCTGATCGTCATCTGAAAAGGCGACCCGCGGTGCCAGGGCAGGCCACGCGAGTCGCTTTTCAGGCGTATATGCCCCTTGCGACGCCGTTATTTTCCGGCGTCTGCAGCGCCGTGGGTGAAGAAAGCCCAAACCGCTAACCGCTCGTCTTGATTCGCTGTATCGGCTGATCGTTCAGGCACGCTAAATGCTTGTTTGTAAAGGAGCCAACGGAGTTCAGGAGCATCTGAAAGCCAAGTGATCCGTTACCTGGTCACTCAACGCCAACAGGGACGTTCGCACGATCGAACGCGGCGGTTTACCTCCGGCCTTTGTTGAACCCCAACGCTTGCGTGCACGCGTTGAAACACAGGCCCGGACACCCCTCGTGATAACAACAATGACCCGCGGCAAGCACTGCGGGCCTAATAAAAACATGTGATAGCGCGGCCTGGATGCCTTGCCAGGCTGTAGAGGGTTGTACATGGAACAGCTAAGTTTCCGTCCAGTAACACCACCTGAAGCCGTATTGTCGCGTTATGAGATTTGCCGCACCGACGACCTTGAAGAAGCCCGCCAGTGGGGCGAAAAGATTTTTTGTGAAAACCGCCTGTGCGTTGTCGACAGCAAGGGCTCGGTCAACACCCGCATCTACTACCGGCGTGTCGGCAGCATCGGCATTGGCCGCATGAGTTACGGCGGGGCGGTAACCATCAAGCCGGGGGTGCTCGATACTTTCGCCCTGATCCAGATGCCGATTTATGGCGAAGAACAGATTCAGCTGGGCAAGCAGCATGTGCTGTGCAACCCGCGCCTGGGCACGGTGATCAACGCCCACACGCCGACGGTGATCAACCATACGCCCAACACCGAAAAGCTGATCATGCGTATCGACCGCAGTCTGCTCGAGCGTCATTGCCAGCAACTGCTCGGTCGCACCTTGCGCAACAACATCGAGTTCGAGTCGGGCCTGCCCCTGGATACCGCAGCGGGCGCGCGCTGGTTGCGCATGGTCAGTTGGGTGTACGACTCGCTGTCGGTGGACGATGAGCTGTCGCCGCTGATGGCTGCGCAACTGGAAAGCGGCCTGGTCAACATGCTGTTAACCAACCAGCCGAACAGCTACTCGGCAGAGCTGTGCACCGAAGGACCGTCGCTGGCGCCATCGTTCGTCAAGCGCGTGGAGCGCTACATCGAAGATCATGCCCACGAGCCGATTTCCATCGTCGACATGGCCGAGCATGCCGGTGTCAGCAGCCGCTCGTTGTTCACCGGTTTTCGCCGCTACCGCAACACTTCGCCGATGCTCTACCTCAAAGAAGTGCGCCTGCGACGGGTGAATGAAGAGCTGCAGCGCCTGAGCACCGGGCGCGACACGGTAACGGCCGTGGCCTTTCGCTGGGGCTTCAGCCACCTGGGGCACTTCACCACCGACTACAAACGCCGCTTCGGCGAAAGCCCTTCGGAAACCCTGGCGCGCTGAACGCGCCACCTTGGTGCCGCGGGCGCATCTTTTTGCGCTCGCGGGATAAGGCCCACAGTGTAGGGAGCGTCAGCGGGGGTAGAGCTTTCTAGGATGACTGCATTAGCGCCACACGGGGTGGCGCGATTCCAGTCAACCAGGGGGTTACACCAATGTCCGATCAGCCAATCATACGGCGTCGTGTGGTCAAGCATGGCATCAGCGATGCCCGTGCCAACAACGCCAAGACCCAGAGCCAGTACCAGCCCTACAAGGACGCCGCCTGGGGTTTCATCAACCACTGGTACCCGGCGCTGTTCTCCGAAGAGCTGGCCGAAGACCAGGTCGAAGGCATGATGATCTGCGGCGTGCCGCTGGTGTTGCGCCGCGTCAACGGCAAGGTCTACTGCCTCAAGGATCAGTGCCTGCACCGCGGTGTGCGCCTGTCCGAGAAACCGATGTGCTTCAACAAGAGCACCATCTCCTGCTGGTACCACGGCTTTACCTTCGACCTGGAAACCGGCGACCTGGTGACCATCATCGCCAACCCGGACGACAAACTGGTCGGCACCACGGGCATCACCAGCTACCCGGTGCAGGAAGTCAACGGCATGATTTTTGTCTTCGTGCGTGAAGACGACTTCCCCCTCGACGACGTACCACCGCTGGCCAACGACCTGCCGTTCCGTTTCCCGGAAAACAGCGAGCGCTTCCCGCACCCGCTGTGGCCGGCATCGCCCAGCGTGCTGGATGAAAACGCGATGATCCGCGGCATGCACCGCACCGGTTATGGCAACTGGCGTATCGCCTGCGAAAACGGTTTCGACAACGCCCACATCCTGGTGCACAAGGACAACGCCATTGTCCACGCCATGGACTGGGTGCTGCCCCTGGGCATCCTGCCCAACGGCGACGACTGCATCAGCGTGATCGAAGACGAGAACGGCCCGAAAGGCCTGATGCAGTGGCTGTTCACCGACAAGTGGCAACCGGTGCTGGAGAACCAGACCCTGGGCCTGAAAGTCGAGGGACTCAACGGTCGTTTCTACCGTACTTCGGTCGTACTGCCAGGTGTACTGATGGTGGAAAACTGGCCGGAAGAGCATGTGGTGCAGTACGAATGGTACGTACCGATCACCGACGACACCCACGAATACTGGGAAATCCTCGTGCGTGTGTGCAACACCGAAGACGAGCGCAAGAAGTTCCAGTACCGCTACGACTACATGTACAAGCCGCTGTGCCTGCACGGCTTCAACGACTGTGACCTGTACGCCCGCGAAGCCATGCAGAACTTCTACTCCGACGGTACCGGGTGGGATGAAGAGCAACTGGTGGCCACCGACGTCTCGCCGATCACCTGGCGCAAGATGGCCTCGCGCTGGAACCGGGGCATCGCCAAGCCGGGCCGTGGTGTCGCCGGTGCGCTGAAGAACACCAGTCTGATCTTCAAGGACACCGCCGACGGCCACCGCCCAGGCTACAAGGTGCGTCAGATCAGCGAAGAGTGATGTCTCGGGGCTGCGTGTTGCACAACACGCAGCCCTTCCTTTTTGTGGGAATTCCTTATGTCACAGATATCCGAGAACGACAGTCAGTTCGTTTCGGTGGACGGCGTGCGCCTGCATTATCAGGTGCATGGCCAGGCCAGCGAGCGTTTGCCGGTGATCTTCACCCATGGCGGCGGGCCGGGCAGTACCGCCTGGAGCAACTTCCGCCTGAGCGCCGAAGCCTTTGCTGCGCAGCACCAGTGTTTCTTTGTGGATTTTGCCCAGTTCGGCCGCTCTGACCGGGTGCCGGTCGAGGGCCCGCTGTTTAGCTGGCACGCGCGCAAGCTGCTGGGTTTCATGGATGCCGTGGGTATCGCTCGGGCGCACTTGGTCAACCAGTCGTTTGGCGGCGGTGTCGCGCTGCGCCTGGCGGCAGATCATCCCGAGCGGGTAGGGCGCCTGATCGCCATCGGCGCGCAGCCGGTCGACCAGGGCGCCTTGCAGCCGCTGCCGCTGTTTGGCAAGCACGCCGCGCACCTGCTCAGCGATTACTACCTGGCCGACGGCGGGCCGAGCCTCGGCAAAATGCGCACGCTGTTGCAGCGCTATGAATTGCTCGATGACAGCCGCCTGGACGAGGAAAACCTGCGTCTGCGCTTTGAGGCCAGTAACCACCCCGACACCCTGAAACTGCTGGACACGCCGGGGGCCTTTGGCGAGTGGGAAAACCTGTTGCCGGTGTTGCACCAGGTGCAGGCGCCGACCCTGCTGTGCTGGGGCCTGCATGACTGGTTCGGCAGTATCGACGTACCGATGCTAATGCTCAACCGCCTGCCGGACGCTCACCTGCATGTGTTCGGCAAGGCAGCGCACCACCTGCAGAGCGAGTGCCCGGATGACTTCAACCGCCTCGCCCTGGGCTTTATCGGAGCCGCTCAATGAGCCTTCCCAGCGATTTGCACTACCTCGAGATGCACGAACTGTCGCTGCTGATCCGCAGCCGCAAGCTGTCGCCGGTGGAGGTCACCGAAGCCCAGCTCGATCGCATCGATGCGCTGGACGGCGAACTGCACAGCTACGCCCGGGTGACCGCCGAGCTGGCCCTGGAGCAGGCCCATGTCGCCGAGCAGGAGCTGGCCGACGGTATCTGCCGCAGCCCGTTGCACGGCATCCCGCTGGCCTTCAAGGACCTGTTCGACACTGCCGGGGTGGTCACCGCTGCCGGCATGCCGTTGCACGCACAGCGTGTTCCGACGCAGGACGCCACGGTAGTCGCACGCCTGCGCGAAGCCGGTGTGGTGATGCTCGGCAAACTGCAGATGACCGAAGGTGCCTTCGCCATCCATCACCCCGACATCGCCGTGCCACTGAACCCCTGGGGCAGCAACCACTGGAGCGGCGCCTCGTCCAGCGGCTGCGGCGTGGCCACGGCTGCCGGCCTGTGCTACGCCTCGCTGGGCAGCGACACCGGCGGCTCGATCCGCTTTCCCTGTGCCGCCAACGGCCTCACGGGCCTGAAGCCGACCTGGGGCCGGGTCAGCCGGCATGGCGCCTTCGAAATGGCCGCAAGCCTCGACCACATCGGGCCGATCACCCGCAGCGCACGGGATGCCTTGTTCCTGTTGTCGACCATTGCCGGTCATGACCCGCTCGACCCCACCTCGCAGCCCACGGTGTGCCTGGAAGTACCAGGGATCGATGACACTTTCCGTGGCTTGCGCGTTGGCATCGATGAGCGCTGGCTCAGTGACGGCGTCGACCCGGTGATCCAGCAGGCACTGCAGCAGGTCATGCTGATGATCCGTGACGGCGGCGGGTTGCTGGTGAGCATTCGCATGCCCGATACCCAGGCGGTGAGCAGTAACTGGGAGGCCCATTGCGGTGTGCAGACCGCCGTGGCGCATGCCGACACCTATCCCTTGCATGCCAACGCCTACGGCCCGGCCCTCAGTCGACTGATAGACGCGGGCCGGGCCCTGAGCGGCATGGACTACCAGCGCATTCTGCTGGCCGCACAGCGCTTTAGCGGCGAAGCCGACGCCTTGCTGCATCAGCTCGACCTGGTGCTGGCGCCGGTGCAGCCCTACGCCGCGCCGACCTACGAACAGCTCGCCGACCTGGCCCAGGATCCGGAAGCCAACCGCCGCCTGATCCAGTTCACCGCGCCGTTCAACGTCAGCGGCCACCCGTGCCTGAGCCTGCCGATCGGCCTGACCGAAGAGGGCCTGCCGATCGGTGGTCAGTTCATCGCCCGTAAAGGCGCCGAGGCGCTGTTGTGCCGTGCCGGCATGGCGGTGCAGCGCGTGTCGCACTGGCACCAACTGCGTCCGCAAGGCTTCAGCTGAGCAGGCTGCGGCGTGCAGGAACTTGCACTTTCGGGATAACCGCGTAGCCCAAGGGAGCGCGGTAGCCACCGCCCAGTTCCTAACATCGATGCCATAGCGCCTCTGCCTACCCGTCAGCCTCGAGCATCGATGGAATCCAGTCATGAATGAGCAACTTCACCAGATCACCCTGAACTTCGCCGATGGCGTCACCCATCAATTCAGCGTCGCTGCAGGCAGCAACATCCTCGATGCCGCCATTGCCGCCGAGATGCCCGTGCTCTATCAATGCCGGTCCGGCGGTTGCTCCAGCTGCATCTGTAACCTGACGCAAGGCGAGGCGGTCACCCAGGCCGGTGCCAGCGCGTCGCTGCTGGGCAGCGAGTTCGATGCCGGGCAGCGCTTGCTGTGCGTGTCGCAAGCCAATTCCGACTGCACCTTCGACATGGCCTATGGCAGCGAAGTGGGCTCGACCGCTGCACGCGAAGTGCATGCCTTTATCGATTCGGTTGAACGGATCGGCAGCAACGTGATGAAGCTGACCGTGGAGCTGGCCGAAGGCGAGTGGCTGGAGTTCCGCCCCGGCCAGTTCATGCAGATCGTCGTGCCGGGCCTGGGCGTGTTGCGCAGCTATTCGCCGTCCAGCACCCAGGTCAACCTGCCGAAGATGGAGTTTTTGATTCGCCTGTTACCGGGCGGGGCGATGTCGACCTTCCTCGAAAACGAGGCCGGTACCGATCACGTGCTGACCCTCAGCGGCCCCTATGGCGCGTTTTTTCTGCGTGATGAACACAAGCGTGTGCCGCACATCTTCGTCGCCGGGGGCACCGGGCTGGCGCCGATCCTGTCGATGATCGACACCCTGCGCCAAAGCAGCGGGCGCAAGCCACCGATGCTGCTCAGCTTCGGCTGCGCGGTGCCCGAGGCGCTGTTCTCGCAGGAAGACATCGAGCTGCGCCAGCAGTGGTTGCCGAGCCTGGAGGCACGCATCTGTGTCGACCGCGAAGCCACCGAAGGGCTGCACCTGGGCAGCCCGGTGAGTGCGCTGCGCGAAGGCGATGTCAGCAATCCGGACACCGTCGCCTACCTGTGTGGTCCGCAGCCGATGATCGATGCCGCCACCCAGCGGCTGATCGAGCTGGGGGTCAAAGCGCAGAACATCTTTGCCGAACAATTCGTTGCCAGCCACTGAGGACTTGCCCATGAAACCGACCACGCCCCTTGCGTTCACCGCCGAGCAGAGCCAGTGGTATGAGCAGGCCCGCGCCCGTCTCAATCCGCAACGCCTGCAACAGCTGCTGTTTGACCTGACCAATATCCACAGCCCGACCGGTGCGACCCGCCAGGCCAGCGAATTTATGGCCCGCCACCTGCAGTCCATCGGCATGACAGCGCGCTACTACCCGATGAACGACATCAGCGGCAATGCCCTGGGCGAACGCCGCGGTAGTGGTGGCGGCGCCACGGTATTGCTGTATGCACCGATCGACACTCACCTGGACCGCACGCCGGGCGAAGAGGTACTGACCGGTGACGGCCAGCAGGCCGACCTGCAGCCTTTTGCCCAGCAGATCGACGACTGGGTGTTCGGCCTGGGCTCGTCCAACCCCAAAGGCATGCTGGCCACCCTCACCGAGGTGGCCACGGCGCTGATCGAAGCCGATATCCCGCTCACGGGCGACCTGTTGCTGGGCATGGCCGATGGCGGCATGCCGGTGGACATCAGCGCGCGTCACTCGGGCATGTCCAATGGCGTGATCCACATGCTCAACCGCGGCATGTACCCGGACTTCGCGATCATCATGAAACCGTGGAACTGGGTGTATCACGAAGAGCCGGGCATGGCCTGGTTCAAGCTCAAGGTCAAAGGCACCCTCGGCTATGCCGGTGTGCCGCACGACACCCCGGGCTTTCGCAGTTCAGTGGTGCCGGCGGCCACCGCGATCCAGGAGCTGCAGGCGTGGATCGTGCAATACACCGACCGCAACACCAGTGGGGTGATACAGCCCCACGGCTGGATTGCCGGGGTGCGCAGCGGCGATGTCGAACGCCCGGCGTTCCCCAGTGCGGTGACCGAAATCTTCCTTGATGTGCGGGTCAACCCGCGCGTCAGCCCGGCCAGCGTCAAGGCGCAATTCGCCGACTTCGTCCAGGACCTCAGGGCGCGGTTCCCTGCACTGGACTTGGACTGGGAACAGTACGGCTCGGTGCCCGGCGGTACCACAGACCCGGAGAACTGGATCGTGCAGTCGTGCAAGCGTGGCTGGGAGTTCATCGAGCAGCGCCCGCATGGTGTGCCCGACATGCTCGCCGGCCAGACCGATGGCGCCGCCCTGCGCCGCTATGGCGTACCGACCGCGCGTATCGGCTGGCCGTGGCCGGCCACCGGTGCGCCGCTGCCGGTGGCCGAAGGCCTGGGGGGCATGGGCGCGACCTACATCCCCGACCTGATGCCGTGCGCCGAGAAGATCCTCTACGCACTGATCGACACCCTGACCCGTCCACGCAGCGAACTGGGCCTGTAAGGCCTGCGGAGCCCGGCGATGAGCAAACGTATCAAGATGATTTTCCCGGTGCCAATGAGCGATGCCACGCGTGCGCTGGTGCAATCGCAACTGCCGCTTGCGCTGCAGCGCCCGGACATCGAGGTGAGCTTTGTCGGCGCCGGCCAGGTGATGACCCTGGCCGACAGCTACTACGACATGGCGCTGATGGAAATGGCCGTGATCGAGGCCGGCATACGCGCCGAGGAGGAGGGCTTCGACGCGGTGTGCATCAACACCGTCAGCGACTCGGGCCTGGCGGCCTTGCGCTCGCGCCTGTCGATTCCGGTGCTGGCGCCGGGCCTTGCCGCGTTTCATACCGCCTGCATGCTCGGCCAGCGCTTCAGCGTGCTGACCATGTGGTCGCGCTGGTACCCGCTGTACCGCAAGACCCTCAGGGAATACGGCCTGGAAGCGCGCCTGGCTTCAATCCGCTCGATTGATGTGCGCCCCGACACCGAAGCCTTGCTGCAAGGCAAGGAGGAGGTGGTGTTCGGCAAGCTGCTGGCGGCCGCCAGGCTGGCCATCGAGGAGGACGGTGCCGACGTCATCGTCCTCGGCTCGACCACCATGCACCAGGCTCACGCCTACCTGGCCGAGCACTTGCCGGTGCCGGTGCTCAACCCTGGGGTGATCGCCTACAAACAGTGCGAACTGCTCCTCGACCTGGGCCTGAGCCACAGCAAGGCCGCCTACCCAAACCCGGAACAGAACAAAGACGCGGCCTTCACCCATTGAAGCGGCGCCAGGAGTGCCTGAATGAATATGTTTGAACCCGGTGTCGCTCACGGCCTGAGTGACCTGACCATTGCCGAAGCAGTGGCCGCGTTTGGTGACGGCGTGCTGACCAGCGTCGAGCTGGTGCAGGCCTGCCTTGAGCGGGCCGAAGACGGCAAGGCGCTGAATGTCTACGTCACCCTCGATGGCGCCGGTGCCTTGCAGGCCGCCCGTGCCGCCGACGCTGCGCGAAAAGCGGGTGAGCCGCAGCGGCCGTTGAGCGGCATTCCCGTGGTGATCAAGGACAACATCCACACTGCCGACTTGCCATGCACGGCGGGATCGCCGGCGTTTGCCGGGTTTGTTCCGGTTGAGGATGCCCCGACCGTGCGTGCGCTGCGTGAAGCCGGGGCGATCATCCTCGGCAAAACCAACATGCACGAACTGGCCTTCGGTGCGACCGGCTACAACGGTGCGTTCAACACCGGCGCCGATGTTGGCGTGCGCAACCCCTACGACAGCACGCGCATCGCCGGCGGCTCGTCATCGGGCAGCGCCGCCGCCCTCGGCGCGCGCATGGCCCTGGCTGCGCTGGGCACCGATACCGGTGGTTCGATGCGCATTCCACCGGCGCTCAATGGCTGCGCCGCGCTGCGTCCGAGCCAGGGCCGCTATAGCGACCGCGGCGTGATTCCGATTGCCCGCAGCCGCGACACGGTGGGGCCGATGGCCCTGTGCATGGCTGACGTTGCCTTGCTCGATGGCTTGATCACCCAGGAGTACGCCTTGCCGGCGATCAGCCTGAGCGACGTGCGCCTGGGTATACCCGACGAGTTCTGGATGAACCTTGACGAGGACACCCAGGCCTGCGCCGAGGCGGCCCTTGAACGGTTGCGCCAGGTCGGTATCACCCTGGTACCGGTCATGCAGGCCGGTTTGCTCGCGCTCAATGCGCCGGTGGGCTTTCCGGTGGTGATCCATGAAGCCTACGACTGCATGGTCGCCTACCTGGCCGAACACGGCCATGGCATGACCATCGAGCAGGTGGGGGAGCAACTGCACAGCCCCGACGTGCGCTTTATCTACGAGCACTGGGTGCTGCCGCGCAAAATCCCGCAGGGCGATCAGCTGGTTGACGTTGCGCCGCTTTACCAGGCGGCGCAGAACGGCGGCCGCCAGGCCCTGCGCGAGCGCTATCAGGACCTGTTCGAGCTGCACCAACTCGACGGCCTGCTGTTTCCCACCACCACGGTGGTCGCGCCGCTGGCCAACCCCGAGGTCAACGAGCCGCACAGTTTCGAACGCCTGATCCAGAACACCGAGCCCGGCGCCAGTGCCGGCCTGCCGTGCATCCAGCTGCCGATCGGCAGGGGGCACGGCAGCGGCTTGCCGGTGGGTATCGAGGTGGATGGCCCGGCCGGTAGCGACCGTCGCCTGCTGGCCATCGGGCAACTGCTGGAAAGCCTGTTCGGCCGCATTGGCCGCGCGTGAAACGGACCTGCCAAAACCAAGGAGCAATCATGAGTCAGAGCACAGAGTGGCGTGACAAGGTGGTCATCGTGACCGGCGGTGCCAGCGGCATGGGCCGCGATGTGTGCAAGGCGCTGGCCGCCGAGGGTGCACGGCTGGTCATCGGCAACCGCAACGCCGAAGCCGGCCAGCGTTTGCTCGAAGAGATAGAGGCGAGCGGTGGCCAGGCTGTGTTCCAGGTGACAGATGTGTCGCGTGCAGCGGATTGCCAGGCGCTGGTGGCACTGGCCATGCAGCGCTACGGGCGCCTGGATGCAGCCTTCAACAACGCAGGCCTGCAGCGCGCGTTCAATCCGATCGATGCGACACCGGATGAAGACTTGAGCGAGGTCATCGACATCAACCTCAAGGGCATCCTCTACATGATGAAGTACGAGGCGGCCGCGATGCTCGCCAGTGGCGGCGGGGCGATCGTCAACAACGCCTCGATCTTCGGCCTCAAGGCCATGCCCGATACCGCCTGTTACGTGGCCTCCAAGCACGGCATCGTCGGCGCCACCCGTGCGGTAGCCCTCGACTATGCCACTCGCGGCATTCGCGTCAACGCGGTGTGCCCCGGCCCGATCAAGACGCCCAGTTTCGACCGCGTGACCGCAGGCGACGATCACCTCTACGACGACGGCGTGCCCATGCGTCGCATCGGCCAGCCGGCTGAGGTGACGGCGGCGGTGCTCTGGCTGCTGTCTGACCAGGCCGCTTATGTCACCGGCAGCACGCTCTCGGTGGATGGCGGCATGTCGGCCGAATAGTAAAGCGAGTGCCTTGCGCACAGGAGAACAACAATGATCAACGCGTTGAGTTATGTGGTGGTGCGCACCCCGCACCTGCAGGCCTGGATCGAACAGGCCGAGCAGCATATCGGCCTGCAGGTCGAGGTGATGGAAGCCGGCGAGTGCGTGCGCCTGCGTGCCGATGAAAAACTGCAGCGTCTGCTGGTCAGCCGGGTCGAGGGCGAGGCGAGCATGGGCATGGGTTTTGAGGTCGCCGATGCTGACCGGTTGGCCAGCGTGCGCCAGGCGCTGGAGGCTGAAGGCTATGCCACCTGCGAGGGCAGTGTCGATGAGCTGCACCTGCGCGGTGTCAGCGCGATGTTCCATTTTCGCGACCCGGATGGCCTGCGTATCGAGGTCTGCCATGGCCATGCCGATGCGCCCGACACATTCGTGCCCGGTCGCCCGCTGGGTGGCTTTCGCACGGGTGGCATGGGCCTGGGGCACGTCGCCCTGATCACCGAGCACTTCGAGGCCCTGAGCCACCTGTACCGGACGATCTTCGGCTTCAAGGTCAGTGACCACACCGAGGCGCCGTTTCGCGTCGAGTTCCTGCACTGCAACCCGCGTCACCACACGGTGGGCCTGGCCCACACCGGCGGGCCGGCGAAGATCTATCACCTGATGCTCGAATACAACGATTTCGACGACGTCGGGCGCGCCTACGACATGGCCCTGACCCAGCCGGACAGCATCGGTGTGACCCTGGGGCGGCACATCAACGACCACGTCACCTCGTTCTACCTGAAGAACCCGGATGGCTGGATGTTCGAGTTGGGGTGGGCCAGCCGCACCATCGGCCCCGACTGGCAGGTCGAGGCGCTCGAAGGCATGAGCCTGTGGGGCCATGACCGCACCTGGCTGCCGGACAACAAGCGCGAAGAAGCGCGACAGATCCTCAAGCGACTGGCCGCACAAGGTGTGCGCGCGCCGGTTGTCACCACCTCGCAAACTGCCAAGGCCAAACAATGACTGCCAACGCCAGCCCGGAAATCGCCAACAGCATTCAGATCGGTGAATGCACCCTCAATTACCATGATCAGGGGCAGGGCGACGCCATCCTGCTGATCCATGGCTCTGGCCCCGGGGTAACGGCCTGGGCCAACTGGCGCGGGGTGATTCCGACCCTGTCGCAACAGGCCCGGGTGATAGCCCCGGACATGCTCGGCTTCGGTTACAGCCGTTGCCCGGGCGATTGGTCGCTTGACCCGGACACCTGGGTGCAGTCGCTGCTGGCCTTGCTCGATGCCCTGGACATCCCGCGTGTATCGATTGTCGGCAACTCGTTCGGCGGCGCCATTGCCCTGGCCTTTGCCAAGGCCTGCCCAGAGCGGGTTCAGCGCCTGGTGCTGATGGGCGCGGCGGGGTTGTCGTTTCCACTGACCGAAGGGCTGGACAAGGTCTGGGGCTATCAGCCTTCGTTGCAGGCCATGCGAGAACTGATGGAAGTGTTCGCCTACGACCACAGCCTGATCAACGACGACCTGGTGCGCATGCGCTTTGAAGCCAGCACCCGTGACGATGTGCAAAGCCGTTTCGCCCAGCTGTTCCCAGCGCCTCGCCAGCAAGGCGTGGAGATGCTGGCGTTGGCCGAGGACGATCTGCGTGCCTTGGTCCATCAGACCTTGCTGATCCATGGCCGTGACGACCAGGTGATCCCGCTGGCGGTGTCCGAGCGCATGCTGCGCCTGATCCCCCATGCGCAGATGCACGTGTTCGGTGAATGCGGGCACTGGGTACAGATTGAACGCGCACAAGCGTTCACCCGCCTGCTGGTCGACTTCCTGATCGAACAACCTGCCACTACCGGAGCATGAGCATGGACCGTGAAACGATTAAAGGCCGCTGGAACATTCTGGCCTGGGAGCAACGCTATGACGACGGCCGTGTCGTGCTGCCGATGGGCACCCAACTGGAAGGCTTCATCGAGTACAGCGACTTCGGCATGTTCTGCGTGATCGCCAGGCCGGGCCGCGATGCGTTCACCAGCGGTGGGCAATGGTCTGCCTCCGATGCGGAGAAAGGCGCTGCCTACAACAGCTACCTGACCTATGCCGGTGACTTTGAAGTGGAAGGCAACACCATCATCCACAAGGTGCGCCACAGTATCTTCCCGAACTGGGTGGGCGGGCTTCAGCAGCGCAACGCCGTGCTCGACGGTAATGTGCTGTCGCTTACCGCGCGGCTGGAGGAGGGCACGCCAGAGGCGCGTACCGCGTGCTTGCAGTGGGTGCGCGTCGCGGCCTCTCAATAGTCGGGCAAAGCCGGCAAACACTGCTATGCCTATTGGTTGAAACCCCAAGGGTAGGCGTAGATGCTGGTCGTCGAACAGCTGTGCAAGTCGTTCACCACCGCCCAGGGCACCTTGCCGGTGCTGCAGGGCGTCGACTTGCGCCTGGCGCGGGGCAGCAGCCTGGCGCTGATGGGGGAGTCGGGCAGCGGCAAGAGCACCTTGCTGCACCTGCTCGCCGGGCTTGACCGTGCCGACAGCGGCCGGATCCTGATCGACGACGAACCTCTCGACGGTCGCTCCGAGGCCGCACTGGCCCGCTGGCGTCGGCAGGGTATCGGCCTGGTGTTCCAGCAATACAATTTGATCAGCAGCCTGGACGTGGCGGCCAACCTGGCGTTTCAGGCGCGCCTGGCCGGGCGCTTTGAGGCCCGTTGGCAGGATTACCTGACGCGTCAGCTGGGGCTGGCCGATCTGCTGCAACGTTACCCGGAACAACTCTCCGGCGGCCAGCAGCAACGGGTTGCGATCGGCCGCGCACTGGCCGCGCGGCCTGCCTTGTTATTGGCGGACGAACCCACCGGCAGCCTCGATGAAGCCAGCAGTGATCAGGTGCTGGAACTAATGCTGCAACTGGTCGCCGAGGCCGGCAGCAGTGTGCTTATGGTCACCCACAGCCAGCGCCTGGCGCTGCGCCTGGAACAGCGGTGTTTGCTGCAGGACGGTCGCGTGCAGGATGGGGCGGGGCGATGAGCGCCTTGCTGCTGACCATGCAGGCGCTGCTCAGCCATTGGCGTCGCCATCGCGTGCAGGGCCTGAGCATTATCACCGGGTTGTGGCTGGCCACGGCGTTGTGGACCGGTGTCCAGGCGTTGAACAGCCAGGCACGCAACGACTACGCCCGTGCCAGCGCCGTTGTCGCCGGCCCTGCGCATGCGCAGCTGGTGGCGCCTGGTGCGCAGCGGTTCGATCAAGCCCTGTACCTGCAGCTTCGTCAGCTCGGCTGGGCGGTATCGCCAGTGGTGGAAGGCCGTTTGCGCTTTGCCGCTGAGCAGCCGCTGTCGGTGCGCCTGATCGGTATCGAGCCGCTGAGCCTGCCGCCGGCCACCAACATCGCCGGCATTGCGGCGCAAGACTTCGATCTGCAGGCGTTCATCGGCACACCGGGCCAAGCCTGGGTCGGCCCGGACACCTTGCAGCAACTGGGGGTGAAACCTGGCGAGCAGGCCGTCACCAGCGACGGCCAGGTGTTGCCAACGTTGGTGCTCACGCCGCAACTGGCGCCGGGCATTGTCATTGTCGATATCGGTCATGCCCAGGCCTTGCTGCACGCTGAGGGGCAACTGTCGCGGTTGCTGCTGACCGATGACAGCAAGCCGTTACCCGACGCCATCGCCGCCCGTCTTGAGCGCCAGCCGGGCGAGGACGACACCGGCCTGCAACGCCTGACCGAAAGCTTTCATCTCAACCTCTCGGCGCTTGGCCTGCTGGCCTTCGTTGTCGGCCTGTTCATTGCGCACGCTGCCATCGGCCTGGCCCTCGAGCAGCGCCGTGGCCTGATTCGCACCTTGCGCGCCTGCGGGATCAGCCTGGGCACCGCGTTGAGCGGCCTGGCCCTGGAGCTGGGGGTGTTTGCGCTGCTGGGCGGCTTGCTCGGGGTTGCCACTGGTTATCTGCTGGCCGCAGCGCTGCTGCCGGATTTTGCGGCGAGCCTGCGTGGATTGTACGGGGCGTCAGTGGCCGGGCACCTGACCTTATCCGCTGAGTGGTGGCTGATCGGGGTGGCGGTAAGTGTGCTGGGTGCCCTGCTCGCCGGGGCAAGTAGTGTGTTGCGTGCTGCCCGCTTGCCGCTGCTGGCCCTGGCGCAACCCCAGGCCTGGCGGTTGGCCCAGGGTCCTTGGTTGCGTCGCCAGGCGTGGCTGGCCGGACTGCTGTTGTTGCTGGCATTGGCGTGTTACCTGTGGGGCAACAGTCTGCCCACTGCTTTCACCCTGCTCGCAGCGTTGCTGCTGGCGTCGGCGTTGCTATTGCCGAGCGTGCTTGATGCTTTGCTGGGCGGGCTGGCACGCCGCTGTCGAGAGCCACTGACGCAGTGGTTCGTTGCCGACAGCCGCCAACAATTACCGGCCGTGAGCCTCGCGCTGATGGCCTTGCTGCTGGCCCTGGCCGCCAGTGTCGGCGTGGGCAGCATGACCGAGGGCTTTCGCAGGACCTTTACCGGCTGGCTCGACCAGCGCCTGGCCGCCGACCTGTATGTCACGCCCCGGGATACCGCGCAGGCGTTGCAGGTGCGCGACTGGCTCGCTACGCAATCGGCAATCTCCACGCTGCTGCCCAGCTGGCGCGTGGAGTTGACGCTGCAAGGCTGGCCGGTTCAGGTTCAGGGCATCATCGATGATCCCGGTTACCGCAGCCGCTGGCCTTTGCTGGAGCTGCGCGCACAGGCATGGGAACAACTGGCCGGCGGCACTGCCGTCATGCTCAGCGAGCAACTGGCCCGCCGCCTGGGCGTGCAGCTGGGCGACCGCCTGCAGGTGCTGCCCGCACCTGCACCCGGGATGACCGTAGTGGGGCTCTACGCGGACTACGGTAACCCCAAGGGTCATGTGCTGGTCAATGCCGACTGGCTGCGCAGGCAGCGCGCCGATGCCGCGCTCAGTGGCATCAGCGTTAACCTGCCGGCCGAGGGCATAGCGCCCTTGAAACACGAACTGCAAGCTCGCTTTGCCCTGGACGACAGCCGCGTTGTCGAGCAGTCGACCTTGAAACGCTGGTCAACCGACGTTTTCAGCCGCACCTTTGCGGCGACCGCCGCGCTCAACAGCCTGACCCTGGGTGTCGCCGGCATTGCCCTGTTCATCAGCTTGCTGAGCCTGGGCCAGCAGCGCCTGGGTCAATTGGCACCGTTGTGGGCACTGGGCGTACGGCGCGGGCAACTGGCCTGGCTGTCGCTTGGGCAAACCTTGATGTTGAGCAGCCTCACGGTGCTGCTGGCGATACCGTTGGGGGTGTTGCTGGCCTGGTGCCTGGTGGCGGTGGTCAATGTCCAGGCCTTTGGCTGGCGCTTGCCGCTGTACCTGTTCCCGCGCCAGTTGCTGCAACTGGCCTTGCTTGGCGTGCTGACCAGCCTGTTGGCCAGTGCCTGGCCGTTGTGGCAACTGGCGCGGCGCCAGCCGGCCGAACTGCTGAGGCAATTTGCCGATGAAACCTGAAGCCTGGCTGTTGATCGCGCTGGCCTTGCTGGCCGGCTGCGACCCACCGCAACCGCCAGCCAAAAGCTATGCCGGGCTGGGCCAGGAGGCGGGTGCGTTCAACCCGGTGACACGTAATCATGCGCTGGTTTTTCCCCGCGACCATGCCGCGCACAATGGCTTTCGCATCGAGTGGTGGTATGTCACGGCCAACCTCAGGGACAGCCAGGGGCGTGAGTGGGGGGCGCAATGGACCTTGTTCCGCTCGGCCTTGCGCGCCGGGCCGGAGACCCTCGGCTGGGACAGCCCCAACCTGTGGATGGGGCACGCGGCCCTGACCGGGCCTGGCGGCCATCAATCCGGCGAAACCCTGGCGCGCGGTGGCATTGGTCAGGCAGGCGTGCAGGCCCAGCCGTTTCGCGCCTGGATAAACGACTGGTCGCTGCAGGGCAGTGACGACATCGGCCAGTTGCAGATGAGCGCCGGCGGCCAGGGCTTTGCCTACCGCCTGATGTTGCACAGCAGCGGCCCGCTGGTGCTGCACGGCGATCAAGGCTACAGCGAAAAATCCGGCAAAGGCCAGGCGTCTTACTACTACAGCCAGCCGTTTTACCAGGTGACCGGTGAGGTTGAGCATGACGGCCAGCGCGTTGCCGTTACCGGTAAGGCCTGGCTCGACCGCGAGTGGAGCAGCCAGCCGCTGGCTGCCGGGCAGTCGGGCTGGGACTGGTTCTCACTGCACCTGGACAGCGGCGCTAAAGTGATGCTGTTTCGCGTGCGTGAAGACGCGGGCCCGCCTTATCGCGCCGGAACCTGGATCAGCGCAACCGGTGAAACCCAGGTGTTAAGCGGCGAGCAGATCCAGCTCCAGGCGCTGGCCTGGACTACCCAGCAAAACGGCAAGCAGGTACCCACGCGCTGGCGCGTGCAGCTGCCTGCGCAGGGGCTGGATGTCCAGGTCGAGGCACTGGAGCCGCAGGCGTGGATGAACACCCGTTTCCCGTACTGGGAAGGGCCAGTGCGTATCAGCGGCAGTGTCGGAGGTAGGGGGTATCTGGAAATGACCGGATACTAGCATCCGATCAGTGCATAATGCGCGTCACACCACCACAAGGACCGGGTATGACGTTGATTTCGCAACGCGTAGCGCTCGCCCGTGAAGGCGCTAACGACAAGGTGATCTGCCGCATGGCATCAGGCTGGGCGGTCATGGGCGATGTGCAGTTCCTGGAGGGCTATTGCCTGTTGCTACCCGATCCTGTGGTTCCGAGCCTCAATGATCTGGACCCGGATGCACGCGCAACCTACCTGCTGGACATGACCCGCCTCGGGGATGCGGTCTTGCAGGCAACCGGGGCACTGCGGATGAACTACGAGATTCTCGGCAACACAGAGCCCGAGCTGCACTGCCACCTTTTCCCACGCTATGCCCACGAGCCGGAACAGCATCGCAAGATGCCTGTGTGGTTCTATGACTGGAAAACCGCGATTCCCTACGCCGAGGAAACGCACGGGGCATTACGCAAAAAACTCGCGCAACTACTGGAAGGCTCGGCCTGAAGGACAACGCGAGGCGCGGTGCTAGACTTACCGGTTGGGCCACCGGGGCAGGCCTGTTGCTCAATTGACGCTTACAGTGCGGGGGGCGCTCATACCAGAGGTGTGACATGGCTACCGACTCGGCGGATAAAGAACACATACAGCGTGTAGTTCGCAATTATGTAGAAGGCATGGTGTTCGCAGACGAAGCCTTGTTGCGACAGGCGTTTCACCCCGCATGCCGGATCATTGGCCACTACGTTGGTGCGCTTGAGTGGTTGTCGCTTGACGAGTTTATCGAGGCCATCCGCCACGAAGGCGCGGCCGTAGAAGGCACCACGCCTTACTGGAAGGTACTTGTCATCGACATAACGGGCGATGCAGCATTGGTAAAAGTCATCGATGACTATGTCGGGATGCAATTTACCGATTACTTGTCGCTGCTGAAAATCGACCATCACTGGCTGATCGTCAACAAGCTCTATTTTCACCATCAATAAGTGAGCTGTCGTCTTGTCGCTATCGAGAGGCCGGTATGGACGCAGCCAAAAGCGGGCGAAACCTGACTGAAGTACTTGTCGCCTGTGTTGAACGGTTTGAGCCGGACCCGGGGCCTGAACCCGGTACGAGCGAACACACCGAGGCCGAGTTCGAGGCCATGGCCGAGGCGTTGTTACGCGAATACAAACCGAAAGACCTATGGGTGTTTGCCTACGGTTCACTGGTATGGAACCCGGAGTTCGAATTTGTCGAGCGCCGTCGCGCCACCGCCCATGGCTGGCATCGATCGTTTTGCCTTAAGCTTACGCGCTGGCGCGGCACCCGCGAGTTGCCGGCATTGATGCTCGCCCTCGACCGCGGCGGCAGCTGCAACGGCCTGGCCTACCGATTGCCGAGGCGCGGCCATGCTGAACAACTGGCGTTGTTGCTGCTGCGCGAGATAGACGCCAACCCACCCACCAATGTGCCGCGCTGGATCTCGGTTAAAACCGATTCGGGGATGCTGCGTGCACTGGCCTTTGTTGCTGCACGCGACGGCATGGCCTACGCCGGCAAGCTGCCTATGGATGAGGTGGCACAGGTGCTGGCCCATGCCGCCGGGCATTGGGGGTCGGCCGCACAGTACCTGTACCGGACGGTGTCGATGCTCAAAGAGCAGGGTATTCATGATCGTAATCTGTGGACGATACAGCGCCTGGTGGCGGAGGAAATCGAAAGGTCGCTGGCTGTTGCGAGCAAGGCATAGGCGGCTGTGGGACAACAGCGGGCTCAGTGTTTTTGCGGTGCGAGGCTGTCGAGCACTTGCCGCGCCAGCGCGTGATACAGCGAAACCGGCGCAATCCAGCCGGAAATCGTGGCCGCCATCAGGGTCACCGCCAGCATCGGAATGGCCAGGTCCGGGCTGTGGGACAGTTCCAGGACGATCACCGAAGCGGTCAGCGGCGAGCGGGTTACCCCGGCCAGGTAGCCGCCCATGCCCAGCAGTGCACAGGTTTGCGGGTTGACCTCGGGCAGCAGGCTCAGCAGCGGGGCGAAGGCGGCGCCGATACTCAGCGACGGCGAGAAAAGCCCGCCGGGAATACCGGCCAGGTATGAGACTACGTTGGCCAGGAACTTCCATAACAGGAACGCCTCATCGGTCACCGGTCTGCCTTCCAGCAAGGCGTGGGTTTCTTCATAGCCGGTGCCGAACACATGGTTGCCAGAGGCCAGGCCAAACAGCGCCAGCAACAATCCGCAAACGGCTGCGAAGCGCACCGGCGCGCGCTCACGCAGGGCACACAGGCGGCCGAGCCAGCCCGTTCGGGTCGGCAGCACGAGCTTGACGTACAGGCCGCCGAGCACGCCGCCGAGCACTGCGCAGGCCGGTACCTCGATCCAGGCCCAGCCGGTTGGCAGGCCGCCACCGATGTCGCCAAAGTAGGCGTAATGCCCCATCAGCCCGAGGGTGACCACGCCGCCGATCAGCACCGCAGTGAGTACCAGGCCGCTGAAGCGTTGTTCGAAGGTGCGGCTGAGCTCCTCGATGGCAAACACCACACCGGCCAGCGGTGTATTGAAGGCAGCGGCGATACCCGCCGCGCCGCCAGCAAGAATCAACCCGGCCACGGTGCGTCGGTTCTGCAGGCCCAGACGGGTGCCGAAGGCATACAGCACTGCGGCGCCGACATGCACCGTCGGCCCCTCGCGACCTACCGAGCCACCGACCAGCAGCGCGCCGAGGGTGAACAGCATGCGCACCAACGCGACCGGTAGTGCCAGCACATGCGCCCGAAACGAGCGGGAAGGGGATTCCAGTGCCGCGATCACTTGCGGAATGCCACTGCCCCTGGCGTTCGGGAACCAGCGTTGGGTAACCCAGGCCAGGGCGGCGAAGCCAAGCGGGGTGATGATCAGCGGCAGCCAAGGGGCGATGCCCAGCATGCGCCGGAACAGGGCAAAGGCCTGGTCTGCCAGCCAGGCGAAGGCCAGGGCCACCAGCCCGACCAACAGTGCACCGACCCAGAATGCCAGGCGCTGGCGCCACAGTCGCCATTGCGAGCGCATGAAGCGTCGGCTCTGATGCAGGGACGGCCTGGTTTCGGACGGTTGAGGCTGATCGGACATCGGCTCGCGCCTGGCTTTTCGGGACGAGCAGTGAGTATGGCCGAAGATTGTTATCTGGAAGGGGTAGGGCCGCATTGCGCGGCCCTTGTCGGTGACTACACCTTGAACGTCGCCATCAGGCTTTGCTGGTGGTTGGCCAGGCGGTTGAGTGCCTGGCTGATCTGCGCGGACTCCTCGGCCTGGCCGGAGAGCGACTCGGTCACGTCACGGATGCTTGCGACGTTGCGGTTAACTTCTTCGGCGACAGCGCTTTGCTCCTCGGCCGCCGAAGCAATCTGCAGATTCATGTCGGTGATCACCGCCACGGCATCGCCAATTCGCTGCAACGCTGGCACCGCCTGTTCGGCCTGGGCCACGCTGCCTTGCGCCTGGCGGTGGCTGCTGTGCATCGAACCCACTACCTCGCGGGTACCCTGCTGCAGGCCTTCGATGACCACGCGGATTTCATCCACCGAATCCTGGGTGCGTTTGGCCAGGTTGCGTACTTCATCGGCGACCACTGCAAAACCGCGCCCGGCCTCACCGGCACGTGCGGCTTCAATCGCTGCGTTCAAGGCCAGCAGGTTGGTCTGGTCGGCGATGGCGCGAATTACTTCGAGCACCGAGCCGATCTGTTCGCTGCGGTCGGCAAGCTGTTGTACTTCTTCCATGCCGGCATTCATTTCACAGGCCAGCTGCTCGATGGCACGGGTGGTGGTGCGGATCAGTTCAAGCCCTTCCCGCGTTGCCAGATCGGCACCGCGAGCGGCTTCGGCGGCCTGGGCGGCATTACGGGCGACATCCTGGGCGGTGGCGCTCATTTCCTGTGAGGCCGTTGCTACCTGGTCCACCTCGCGGTATTGCTGCTGCATGCCGGCGCTGGTCTGGCTGGCGATCGCCGCCGACTGGTCGGCAGTGCCGCGGGCGTCTTGCACTGAGGCTTTAACATTGGCGATTACCGGTTGCAACTTGTCGAGGAAACGGTTGAACCAACCGGCCAGTTCGCCGAGTTCATCCTGGCGGGCGTAGTCCAGGCGGCGGGTCAGGTCGCCTTCGCCACTAGCGATGTCCTTGAGCATGGCGGCGACCTTGAGAATCGGCCGGGTCACGCCACGGGCAGTCAGCCAGATCACGATCAGGCCGAGCACGGCGGCGCCCAGGGCCATCAGCAGGCTGCCCAGGTTGGCGGCGTTGTTGTGGGCATCCAGGCGCGCATTGAGTTCAATGGCCGGCGCCTGCAACACGTGCTCCGGCACCTCCAGCAATACGCTCCAGGGTTGCGCGCCGGGCACCGGTGCGAACGACTGGGTGACCTGCAGGGTACCATTGTCGCTGAACTCTGCCGCCTTGCCGGCGCGCATCTGGGCAGAGAGGTCACGGCCATGCTGGCCGAACACCTCTTCAAGCTTCTTGCTCAGCTGGCTGCCGTCCTGGCTGTGTCCTGCCAGCAAGCCGGCAGGGCTGATAATGCTGAGCTGGCCATTGCCATCGAACAGTTCCTTGCGCCCGTCCAGGCTTAACTGCTGCAGATTGTCGAGGCTGATGTCCAGGCCCATCACCCCGATGATCTTGCCGTCCTGCTTGAGCGGGAAGGCGATGCTGGTCATCAGCGGAGTGCGGTCGCCGACGGTATCGAAGTACGGGTCAAGCACGCAGGCTTCACCGGTCTCCAGCGGGCAGGTCAGCCAGCGGTTGTAGGCCGAGCCGTTGGCCGAGAGGCTGGTGTCGGCCAGCATTGACTCGGGCATCGCCTCGGATTCCAGCTGGCCCGGATTGGGTTGTGACCAGTACAGGGAAAAGCGTCCGGATTCATTACTGCCCACGGCTGGCTGGTCAACGAAGGCGCTGTCCTTGCTGTCCAGGGCATTGGGCAGGAACACCAGGTACAGCCCCAGCAGCTCGGGGTTGCCGGCCAGGGCTTTCTCGGCTTGCTGGGTCAGCAGTTGGCGAAGGTTGTCGGGGTTCTGTTGCCGGAGCACCAGCATCAGGTTCGAAACACCGTTGCCGTACAGGTAGGCGTCCTGGAAATAGCGCTGGATGTGCGCCGCCTGCAATTGCGCATAGGTATGCAGGCGCAGACGGGCATTCTGGTCGAGCATCTGCGTGCTGGCGCTGTTGACCAGCGCGGCACTGCGGCTGGACTGGAGCAGCGCCGCCGTCATCAACACCCCGACGATTGCCAGCAGGCACAAACCGGCCAGCAGGGTGATCTTCCATTGGATAAGCAGGCGGCGCAGCAGCATGGTGACGTCCTTGTATGTCCAGGGGTTGAATAGCAAAAGCCCGTCATGGGCGACGGGCTATTGTTGTACAGCGCGTTACTCGGCGATGTAACTGGGCGGTGCAACCTTGAAGGCTTTGGTCAGGTACGCCAGGTACAGCACCCCGACGGCAGCCCACACGCCACCGAACATCAGCGAGTTCTGGTTGAGGTCCAGCCACAGGATGGCAATGATGCAGAAGCCGATGGTAGGTACGACCAGGTACTTGAGCTTGTCCATCAGGGTCTTGTTGCACCCTTCACGCAGGTAGCAGTGAACGATGACCGAGAGGTTCACGAAGCTGAAGGCCACCAGTGCGCCGAAGTTGATCACCGAGGTGGCGGTCACCAGGTCGAAGTAGATCGCTGACAGCGAGATGAAGCCGACCACGATGATGTTGATCACCGGTGTCTTCCACTTGCCGTGCAGGCGGCCGAAGTAGCGTTTCGGAATGACGTTGTCACGGCCCATTACGTACAGCAGGCGCGACACGCTGGTTTGCGAAGCAAGGCCCGAAGCCAGGGTGTTGATCACGGTGCAGCAGATAAAAATCGACTGGAACAGCTTGCCGCCGACATACAGGGCGATTTCCGGCAGGGCGGCTTCGTGGTCCTGGAAGCGGTCCATGGTCGGGAAGAACGACTGAATGTAGAACGACACGGTGATGAAGATCAGGCCACCGATCAAGGCGGTCAGAAAGATTGCGCGCGGAATGATCTTCTCCGGGTTCGCGGTTTCTTCCGACAGGGTGGTGACCGCGTCAAAGCCCAGGAACGAGAAGCACAGGATGGTGGCGCCGGCGACCAGAGTATTGAGGTGAGTGTCCGCGCCGGAAAAGGGCAGCAGGCTCCACGGCGTACCCAGCCCTTCACCGTGGTGCAGGCCCTGGATGGTCAGGTAGATGAACACCGAAATGATCGCGACCTGGACGCCGACAAACAGGGTGTTGAAATTGGCCACCAGATTGATCGAGCGAATGTTGATCAGGGTAATGACCGTGACAAATCCGACAACCCAGACCCACGCCGGTACGTCCGGGAACATCACCGACAGGTAAAGCTTGGCCAGCAAGGCGTTGACCATGGGCAAAAGCAGGTAGTCGAGCAACGACGACCAGCCGACCAGAAACCCCACATGCGGGTTGATGGCGCGGCGGGCATAAGTGTATGCAGAGCCCGACTCAGGGAAACGACGAACCAGAATGCCGTAGCTGACAGCAGTGAAGAGAATCCCGAGCAGGGCCAGCAAATACGCGCTGGGGACGTGCCCGTTGGTGATGCCGGAGACAATACCGAAGGTGTCAAAAACGGTCATTGGCGTCAGATACGCCAGGCCGATGATGACCACATGCCAGAGCTTCAGGCTCTTTTTCAATTGGGTGTCAGGTGCTGAAACGGCGTTATTGGCCATGCAGGACGCACTCCATCATCAGGGAGGAACCGGAGCTGAACTTGCCGTACATGGCGCGATTTGGCTGGTGGGGTGGAGCGAAGAGAACGGGTCCTTTGTTCTGCTGCGAGGGTGCTCGTGACGAAAATGGCATGATGGGTAGCGATTGCCCGAATTTGTTAGAAATTATTTTTTTGAGACGTGAGGCGGGGTGAAAAATAAGAACTGTGACTGATGTGTGTCAATTAAAATTTAACAAGACGTTTCCGGTTTTCCGTTTTCCGCAGCGATTCGCAACGGAAAAAATCAGCTAAAGCACTGAAAAATAAAGGAAAAAGTAAAAAATACGATGTCTATAAAAATAGACGGTCAGTTTGTTCTTTTGTCGGGTTGCCGATTTTTATCGAGTATTGTAGGCGGGTGACAGGCGGTGCACGGCATGCCTCCTGCGTTTGATGCAAATCAAGCCCCCTTGGCCGAGACGGGGGAAACTGACATTCCGTAGCCCGTCTTGTCGGAGCCCCGTCATGTTGGAGGACCCTCAAAGCCACAACGAGCAGATCGTCGAACACGATCGCGTTGTGCTCGACTCACACGGTTTTATCGATACGCGCAGGTTCCATGGTGGTATCGGTTCGCTGGATGTGTTGCGCGCGCTGCGCAGCAGCCGCCAGCAACAACGGCCATTGTCATTGAACCTGCAATTGCCGCCTGGCGTGTGCATGGCCGGCAAGGCCATCGACGCCTATATCGACTGCCTGGCCCGGGAGATCGACCTGGTTGGCTGTCATCTCGGCCGGCAGCAGCGTGTCGAGCAACTCCATCTGGGTGGCGCAACGCCGGGGCCGGAGCTGTTGGTGCGCCTGTTGGCGCCACTGCGTAAACGTTTCAGTGTCTCCAGCCTCGAGGGCGGCGATTACAGCGCCGATGTGGATGTAAACCATACCGGATGGGCGACTATCGGCCTGCTGCGTGAACAGGGATTCAATCATGTCAGCCTGTTTGGCAGTGACCAATCGCAGGATCCGGTGCCGTTCCATTCGCTGATCGATGCGGCACGAACCTTTGGCTATCGCACGGTGAGTATCGAGCTGCGGTATGGCCACGCGTGGCAAACTCCGGTGCTTTTTCTCCAGCAGCTGGCGGGCCTGGTAGAACTCGAACCCGATCGCCTGTTGGTGCTGGACTGCGCCCAGGCGCCCCAGCGCCACGCCCAGTGGCGCATGCGCCCGTCTGGCGCTGAGCAGGACAAGGTGCTGATGCGCCACCTGTGTTTACAGCACTTGCTGGCGGCGGGGTATCAACATATCGGCCTGGGGCAGTTCGTGCGCCCGGATGACGACCTGGCGGTGGCCCGCGAACGGGGTTATCTGGGCCGTAACGGTCTGGGCTTTACGCCATATGGGTATTGCGATCATGTCGGCCTGGGATTGGGTGCGATCAGTCAGTTCGAGACCTTGTACGCGCAGAACACCCACGCGCTGAATGACTACCTGACGCAGCTGCAACGGGGCCAGCTGGCAACATGCCGCGGCTGGCGCCCTGGTTCAACCTCATGATGCGAGGCACTCCCCTCATGACCAAGCCTTTTGCACTCAACCCTGCGCACCCCGAGCGTATCTGCTGGGGCTGTGATCGCTATTGCGCGAGCAAGGCGCTGGCGTGCGGCAACGGTGCCGAGCGCACGATGCACCCTGCCGAGCTGTTTGGCGATGACTGGCACCAGGAGGGCGATTGGGGGATAGCGCCGCCCATCAGCAACGAACACCCTGCGGGTGAAGGGTCCATTGACCATCGCAGGCAACGCTTGCTCCCTTAGGCTCAGAACGCCTGCTGATGCCTGTCCAGTTGCTGATCCACCAGCCATTTGCCGTGGGCCAGTGAGGCGTGCTGGGCATTATCCAGATCTGCCAGGTAGGCCATTTTCAGCGGGAGTGGCAGGCGTCGGCTGGTATGGCCTTCGGGATCGGTGATCACGCAGCCGCCGGCGAACGGCGTGGGAATGCCCTCATGGGTTTCGACGCTGGCGGTGATGGTGTGGTTGCGATGCATGCATTGAAGGGTTTTCATCGTCCTGACCTCGCTCTGAATGCAGGCTGGGCTGCTTTTTCGGGCATACCACAGCAAGGCACCCGGGTGATCCGGGGCGACGAACGAAAATCAGCTGCAACAACGACGAAAAACAAAAACGGCCGCTATCAGCGGCCGTTTTGCGCTGCGTTACCGATCAGAACTCTGTCGGCTGGATGATCTCGACCCAGTAGTCGTCCGGGTCCTTGATGAACGCCAGGTGCTTCATCCGGCCGTCGCTCAGGCGCTTCTGGAAGGTGACGCCCAACTGCTCGAAGCGCTCGCAGGCGGCGCGGATGTCCGGCACCGAGATGCAGATGTGACCAAAGCCGCGAGGCTCGGTGTTGCCGTTGTGGTAGGCAAATGCCGGATCGTTTTCGCTGCCATGGTTGTGGGTCAGCTCAAGGATGCCGGGGATCGACTTCATCCACTCGGTACGCTTGGCGGCATCGGCCGGGATCTGCGCCTTGTCGACCAGTGCGAGGAAGTACAGGCTGAATTCGGCTTCAGGGAAGTCGCGCTTTTCAACCAGGCTGAAGCCCAGCACGCGGGTGTAGAAGTCCAGCGACTTGGTAACGTCCTTGACCCGCAGCATGGTGTGGTTGAAGACAAAGTTCCGGGTCGCGGCATCCGGTTGCGCGGTGACGCCCGGGAGGGTGTCAAGATGGTTCAGGCTCATGGGCACTCCGCTTGATGGGGCTGGCAACAGCAAGGCCAGCAAAACAGTCAGGGGCTCATGATACGGAACTGAAGCGATTGCGCAAACGAATTGCGCCCCGCCTGGAAAGGGCGGGGCGCAAGAATTAGATGCCCGCCGAGGCGGGCGTATGGGGCGCTAGTCCGTTAGCAGTCTTGATCCTGACCGTGTCGATGTGAAAAAAGTGTGAAGAGAACCCTTACGTACGCAACCAGCCGTCGACTGTCTTGGCGCCGTACTGCTCTTTCCAGGCTTTGAGGCCGCGGTGGTTACCACCCTTGGTTTCAATCCGTTCGCCGGTATGCGGGTTTTCATACACTTTGACCACGCGAGCACGCCGGGTTTTCGGCGCGGCAGTCACACCTTTGCTCGCCGCTTTGGGGTCGAGGATGGCGATGATATCGCGCAGGCTCTTGTCGTAGCTTTTCATCAGCTCGACAAGTTTGCGCTCGAACTCGATTTCGCGCTTTAGGCCGGCATCCTTTTTCAGCGCCTCGAGTTGCGCCAGTTGTTCCTGAAGCGCTTTTTCGGCAGCACGAAATTCTGCAAGTCTGGACACTGTCATCACTCCTTTATGTCTGCAGTGGCCCGGTATGCGTAGAAACAAGGAGTTACCTGAATAACGCAGCCGCCACTGGGTTGGGCACAACATCGCACTAATAAATAGTGTAGTAGTCACCAGGCGATGGGTAAACATTTAACTTTTAACTTCGCTGTAACGGAACTTTCTTACTTATTTGAGCGTTAATACAAAACAACTAGTCGGCTGCCTGTCCGGTGCCTTAGACCAAGGTCCAATGTCGCGTGCTAGAGCGGTTGCGAGATAATTTCAGATCAGCATCCGGCTGCATCGACGCTGGGTGTATTGCCCCAGCCCGGATGGCTGGCGGCTGTTTTTGCCACTCTTTTGGATAGTGCTTCCCATGTTTTCCCCCTTTCCTCACGCGTGCGGGCGTGGCCGTATCGGCCTGCTTGCGATGTTGGCTGCCTCTTCGACTCAGGCTGCAGGTTTTCTTGAAGACAGCAGTGCCAAATTCGAAGCACGCAATGTCTATTTCAATCGTGATTTTCGCGATGGACATTCCAGTTCCAGCCAAGGCGCTTCAAAGCGTGAAGAGTGGGCCCAGGGCTTCATTCTCAATGTGCAGTCCGGTTACACCCAAGGCCCGGTTGGCTTTGGTGTCGACGCGTTAGGCATGCTCGGGATCAAACTCGACTCAAGTCCTGCCGACAGTAATAGTGGACTGCTGCCCTCCAGCGGCCATGATCCACGTCATTCCGAAGACCAATATGCAAAATTGGGCGTGACCGGAAAGATGCGCTACTCCAGGACCGTGCTCAAGCACGGTTCGTTGTTGCCGGACATGCCGTTGCTTAAATACAACGATGGCCGCTTGTTGCCCACCCAGTTCCATGGGGCGCTGCTCACGTCGGAAGAAATCAGCAACCTCAAATTCAGCGTTGCCCGCCTGGACAAGTACACCGCACGTGATTCCACTGACCGTCAGGATATTCGCGTGCATTGCAAGAACAAGCGTTATGCCTGTGATATCACCGCCGATCATTTCGACATGGCAGGCGTCGACTACAGCTTCAACGAACGCCTCAGTGCCCAGTACCAGGTAGCCAAGCTCGAGAATATCTACCGTCAGCATTTCTTCGGGGTGCTGGCCAGCCAGCCGCTGAGTGTCGGCAAGCTGTCGGCAGACCTGCGCCTGATCAAAAGTGACGACATCGGTAACGCCCGTGCCGGCGATATCGATCACCGGGCGTTCAGCGCCATGCTCGGCTACAGCCTGGGCGGGCACAAGGTCAGTGGCGGCTGGCAGCGCATGTACGGCGAAAATGCCATGCCTTACCTCGATGGCAGTAACCCGTACCTGGTCAACTATGCCCAGGTCAACGACTTCGCTGCTGCGCAGGAACGCTCCTGGCAGTTGCGCTACGACTACGACTTCAAGGCGCTGGGCGTGCCGGGCCTGAGCTTCTTTACCCGCTACATCAATGGTCACCACATCAAGGTGCCGGGCAGTCTTGACGAGGGTAAGGAGTGGGAGCGCGATACGGAGCTCAAGTACCAGGTGCAAAGTGGCACGTTCAAGGATGTCAGCGTGCGCCTGCGTAACTCTACGTTCCGCAGCAACTATGAGAAGTATGCCCGCGACATGGACGAAACCCGGGTGATCGTCAGCTACAACTTCTCGATCTGGTAAGTTGCAACATTGCCAGTGCGGTTCGGCCGGTCGATTATGTCGACTGGCTGACCCTTGGAATGCATTGCAATGAAACAGCTGCTGTTGATCGGAATCGGGCCGGGCAATCCGCGCCAGATTACCTATGAAGCCGTGGATGCATTAAACCGCACCCAGGTGTTCTTCGTGCTCGACAAGGGCGAAGGCAAGAACGAACTGCTGCAACTGCGCCAAGATATCCTCGAACGTTACGTCACCCGGCCCGGGTATCGCGTGGTGCAGGTCCGGGACCCGCAGCGCGAGCGTCATGCCCATGACTATCTCGGCGCCGTGCAGGGCTGGCACCAGCAACGGGCGGCACTCTATGCCAGGCTGCTGGAAAGCGAGCTGGGCGAGGGCGAGTGCGGCGCCTTCCTGCTGTGGGGTGACCCGACGCTGTATGACAGCACCTTGCGCATTCTTGAACGGGTACAGGCGCACGGCCTGGCGTTCGAGCTTGAGGTAATTCCCGGTATCAGCAGCGTACAGGCTCTGGCGGCACGCCATCGTGTGCCATTGAATCGTATCGGCGAGCCACTGACGCTATTGCCTGGGCGGCGCCTGCCCGAGCAGAAGCAGATCGACAACATGGTGGTCATGCTCGACAGCCACGGTGCCTTTGCCGAGCGCGACGAGCCGGACCTGTGGATCTATTGGGGAGCGTACCTGGGAATGGCGGATGAACTGCTCATCAGCGGGCCACTGCAGCAGGTCAAAGCCACCATTCTTGCGCAGCGCGAGCAGGCTCGCGCACGCAAAGGCTGGATCATGGACACTTATCTGCTGCGTCGGCCGCTGTAGCCAGGCGGTTTTTCGCTTCGATCCATTGCGCCATGTACTGGGTGCTCTTGTGCTGGTGATGACGCAGCATGGCCCCGGTAAAATTGAACAGGCGGTGTTGGTCCAGGTCGCTCAAGGCGTATTCGATACGCTCGACCAGGGCAGCGCTGTGCGGTCGTCGGTCAAAACGGGCGCGCAGCAGTTGCAGGCCCTGCTGTTGTGCGTTCAGCCAGCGTTGTTCATCGCTGTACAGCTGTGCTGCCGCTTCGGCCAGGGCTTCGGCGGTGCTGGCCACGGCGCCCGGCCAGGGCAGGGCGCCGTGCATGGCTTCGGCGCCGATCGGCGTGGTTACGCTCGGGGTGCCGCAGAGCATCGCATCGGTCAGTTTGCCTTTGATCCCGGCGCCGAAGCGCAGCGGCGCCAGGCAGATGCGCGCATTGCTCATCACCTCGAGTGCGTCCTCGGCCCAGTTCATGACGTGAAAACCTTCTGCGGGTTTGTGCAGTGCAGTGGCTTTAGGCGGGGTGTAAGCGCCATAAATGTGCAGTTGAGCCTGCGGCAGGCGACGGCGAATCATCGGCCACAGGGTGTTTTTCATCCAGAGCACGGCATCCCAGTTGGGGGCGTGGCGGAAGTTGCCGATGCTGAGAAAGTTCGCCCGTTGTGCAAAGGGTTTGAACGGTGCGCCGGGCACATCGACCATCAATGGGCACCAGTGCAGCAGGTGCTCGGGCACGCCGAAACCGTTGGTCAACAGATCGATCTCGACATCCGAGGTCATCAGGCTCAAGTCACTGCGATAGATTGCGGCCAGTTCGCGCAGGGTCAGGTCGGCGCTGGCCATCTGCCGATACAGGTCGGGCCCCGAGGTGGCGAACAGGGCACGGAAATCATTGGGGTCCAGGCCTTCGATCAGCCGGCGGCGCAGCAGCTGCTGGCGCGCATCGCGCAGGCTTTGCAGGTCGGACGTTTCCAGCACGCGCAGGGCACTGGGGCAGTGTTTCTCTACACGCCAGCCAAACTGTTCTTCCATCATGAAGCGGTCAAACAACACCACATCAGGCGCCAGTTCGCTGACAAACCGGTCGAAACTGCTGTCGTTGAGGGTGATGGCCTGCTCGACAATCCCCAGGGCAGACAGGTCGGCCTTGTGCTCACCGACCGCTGCCGGGCTGCTGAACGTTACCCGCCACCCGCGCTGCACAAAGCTTTCGAGGATCTGCATCATGTGTCCGCCGGCGGCCGAGGAGCGCGGCTCGGGCCAGACGTAACCGATGACCAGGACGTTGAGGGTGGGGCTGAGCATGAGCGCGAGGGACCTTGAAAAAGCGTGTATTAAACCAGATTGGCACGCTGCAGGCGGTCCTCATCGTCAACCGTTGAGCAGGGCGTTCACCTTGTCACGCAACTGGTCGATGCTGAACGGCTTGCCGATCAGGTGCATGCCCGGCGGTACCTCGATTGAATCGGTAAAGCCGCTGGCAAACAGGATCGGCAACAGCGGGCGCGCCTCGCGCGCCCGGTTGGCGAGGGTTTTGCCGTCCATGTCCGGCAGGCCGACATCGGTCATCATCAAGGCCAGCGGTTGCTCAGGGTTGTTAACGACCTCCAGCGCGGTGGTGGCGTCCTGGGCCTCGATCACCGAATAACCGAGTTCGCTGAGCACTTCGACGATCAACATGCGCACGATGGCATCGTCTTCGACAACCAATAAGGGTTGAGTGGGAGAGGGCATGTTCAGCGTCCTGTTCAATAAGCGGTTTATATTCAGTACGTCTGGCCCCGGTCGAAGTTCCCGGCCGTTGTTGCAGGATAGCGATCTGCGCCGTTGCAGGGAACGATTGCGCAATCATGCTCTCAAATGCTGGCTAAATGCCCTGCCAGATTGGGCAAAGCTGTTTAGACTCATAGCTATCAGGCTGCCCCCGCAGCCATTGTCGCGAACTAAGGAACGGTTTTCTCGACAGGTTCGCCACTTTCTTTTGTTTGATTCACTTGCTTGGAACTGTGCAATGACTCAACCCGCATCGATCGACCAGCAAAGTTTTCGCAAACTGCTGAGCCGCAATATTGGCCTGCCGCTGGGTGTCGGTCTGCTCAGCGCCATCGTCTTCGTCGTGGGCATCAGCTATTTGCTCTCGGCCATCCAATGGGTCGAACACACCGACCGGGTGATCAATAACGCCAATGAAGCGGTAAAACTGTCGATCGACATGGAAACCGGTATGCGCGGCTATCTGATCACCGGTGACGAACGCTTTCTGGAACCCTACGAGGTGGCCAAGCCACAAGTATTCTCCAGTCTCAGCGGCCTGCAGCAACTGGTGATGGACAACCCGCAGCAGATTGACCGTCTGGAGCGCCTGAAAGGGCTGCAGCAGGAGTGGAACGCGTTTGCCAGCGAAATGATCAGCGTGCGTCGCCAGAGCGGTGACATCGGCACGCCGATCCGCAGTGGCCGTGGCAAGCGCATCACCGACGAAATCCGCAAGGAATTCGATGCATTCATCACAACCGAACAGCAGTTCCGCATGGCGCGTAACGAGCAGGTCAACTCGATTACCGTCACTGCGATTTCCGTGTACCTGGTGTTTGTCGTGCTGCTCAGCGCGTTGCTGGCGTATCTGGGGCGGCGCGACCTGCTGGCGCTTTCGGCCAGCTACAACAGCAACCTGCAGGCCCAGCAGCGCTCGACACAGCGCCTGGAACAACAGGCCTGGTTGCGCACCGGGCAGACACAACTGGCCGAACAGGTGTTGGGCCAACTGACATTACCGATGCTGGGCAGCAACATTCTTCGTTTTTTTGCCAGTTATCTGGGGAGTGCGGTGGCGGCTCTGTATGTGCGTGATGAGCACGGCGGGCTGCGCCGGGTCGCCACCTACGGATTCTCCCGTGAGCAAGCGGAGCGTGAGCACCAGGTCGGACATCAGGAAGGGCTGCTCGCCCAAGCGGTAAGCCAGGGCCGTTTGCTGCGCCTGGACGAGGTGCCTGAAGATTACTTCAAGATCAGTTCCGGTCTGGGCGAAGGGTTGCCGCGCAGCGTGATCATCATGCCAGCCAGTAACGACGGCCAGATCAATGGCGTGGTGGAACTGGGGTTCCTGCGTACATTGACCGACCGAGACATCGAGTTGCTGGAACTGGTGGGCGACAACCTTGGCACCTCCATCGAAAGCGCCCGCTACCGTCAGCGCCTGCAAGAAGTTCTGGCGGAAACCCAGCAACTCAACGAAGAGCTGCAGGTACAGCAGGAAGAGCTGAAAACCGCCAATGAGGAGCTTGAGGAGCAATCACGGGTACTGAAGGAGTCCCAGGCGCACCTTGAGACCCAGCAGGCCGAACTTGAGCAGACCAACGAGCAGTTGGCCGAGCGCACCGAAGCGCTGGAGTTCAGGAACGGTGAATTGAATCAGGCCCAGCGTGATCTCAAGGTACGTGCCGAAGAACTACAGCGCTCTAGCAAGTACAAATCCGAGTTCCTCGCCAACATGTCCCACGAGTTGCGTACGCCGCTCAACAGTTCGTTGATCCTGGCCAAGTTGCTGGCGGAAAACACCCAGGGCAACCTCAGTGACGAGCAGGTGAAATTTGCCGAGTCGATCTATTCGGCCGGCAACGACCTGCTCAACCTGATCAACGACATCCTCGATATCGCCAAGGTCGAGGCCGGCAAACTTGAAGTGCGCCCGCAGACTACGCAGGTGGCGCGGCTGGTTGATGGCTTGCGGCTGATGTTCGAACCGTTGGCCAGTGACAAGCAGCTCAGTTTCAGCGTGGCTATTGAGCCTCAGGTGCCCGCCACGCTGTATACCGATCGCCAGCGCCTGGAGCAGATTCTCAAGAACCTGTTGTCCAATGCCGTGAAGTTCACCGAGCGCGGGCAGGTGAGCCTGACCGTGCACTGGCAGGCGGGCAACGGCATTGTCTTTTCGGTGCGTGACAGCGGTATCGGTATCGCCGCCGATCAACAGCAAAGCATTTTCGAAGCGTTCCACCAGGGCGATGGCACCAGCAACCGGCGGTTTGGCGGGACGGGCCTGGGCCTGTCGATTTCCCGCGATCTGGCGCAGTTGCTTGGCGGGCAGATCAGCGTCGACAGCAGCCCGGGCAAAGGCAGTGTGTTCAGCCTGATCCTGCCGGAGCACTATGAGCCGGCCGGCACCCAAGTGCCGGCGTTGATCGTCAATCAGCCCGTGGCTATCGTGCCCGATGTTGTGCCGCAGCAGGACGAGCCCCACGTGGTGGTACGCCGTGCCCCGGCGTTTGACGATGACCGGGAGCTGGCGCCATTCAGCAACCGCTGCATCCTGGTGATCGAGGATGAACCCAACTTTGCGCGGATTCTCTTCGACCTGGCTCATGAACTGGGTTACAGCTGCCTGGTGGCAGCCGCCGCCGATGAAGGCTTCGAGCTGGCGGCACGCTACGTCCCCGACGCCATTCTGCTGGACATGCGCCTGCCGGACCATTCCGGCCTGACCGTGCTGCAGCGGCTCAAGGAGCAGGCCGGCACCCGGCACATCCCCGTGCACATCATTTCGGTCGAGGACCGGGTCGAAGCGGCCCTGCACATGGGCGCGGTCGGCTATGCGGTCAAGCCCACCAGCCGTGAGGAACTCAAGGCGGTCTTCGCGCGCCTGGAAGCCAAGCTGACCCAGAAGCTCAAGCACATTCTGCTGGTTGAAGATGACGACCTGCAGCGCGAAAGCATTGCCCGCCTGATCGGCGATGATGATATCGAGATCACCGCCGTCGGCCTGGCGCAGGAAGCGCTCGACCTGCTGCGCGAGAACATTTACGACTGCATGATCATCGACATGAAATTGCCGGACATGCTCGGCAACGAGTTGCTCAAGCGCATGTCGAACGAGGACATCCGTGCCTTCCCGCCGGTAATTGTCTATACCGGGCGCAACCTGACGCGCGACGAGGAGGCCGAACTGCTCAAGTACTCGCGGTCGATCATCATCAAGGGCGCCCGTTCGCCGGAGCGCCTGCTTGATGAAGTAACGTTGTTTTTGCACAAAGTCGAATCGACGCTGTCCCATGAACGGCAGCGCATGCTCAAGACCGCGCGCAGCCGCGACAAGGTGTTCGAAGGGCGCAAATTGTTGCTGGTGGACGACGATGTGCGAAACATCTTCGCCCTCACCAGTGCCCTTGAGCACAAGGGCGCGGTGGTCGAGATTGCCCGCAACGGCCATGAGGCGATCGAGCGTCTGGAGCAGCATGCCGATATCGATCTGGTGCTGATGGACGTGATGATGCCGCAGATGGATGGCTATGAGGCGACGCGACTGATCCGCACCCAGGCGCGCTGGCGCAAATTGCCGATCATCGCCGTGACTGCCAAGGCCATGAAGGATGACCAGCAACGCTGCCTGCAGGCCGGGGCGAATGACTACCTCGCCAAACCGATTGACCTGGACCGCCTGTTTTCGCTGATCCGTGTCTGGCTGCCACAACTGGAGCGAATTTGACTATCGACCGTAACACCGACATTGAAATACGGCTGTTGATCGAGGCGATCTACCTCAAGTACAGCTACGATTTTCGCGATTACTCCGGTGCTTCGATCAAGCGCCGGATTCAGCATGCGCTGCGTCAGTTCGACTGCAAGACGATTTCGGCGCTGCAGGAGCGGGTGTTGCACGACCCCGGCATGTTCCTGCAGTTGTTGCAGTTCCTGACCATTCCGGTCAGCGAGATGTTTCGCGACCCGGAGCACTTTCTTGCGCTGCGCCAGGAAGTGGTGCCGCTGCTGCGCACCTGGCCTTCGCTGAAGGTCTGGATTGCGGGCTGCAGCACTGGCGAGGAGGTCTATTCGATGGCCATCCTGCTGCGCGAAGAGGGCCTGCTGGAGCGTACGATCATCTATGCCACCGACATCAACCCCAGTTCACTGGAGAAGGCCAAGCAGGGCATCTACTCGATGCAGAACATGCGTGCCTATGAAGAGAACTACCGCAAGGCCGGTGGTCAGCGGGACTTCGGCGAGTACTACACCTGTGCCTACGGCAACGCCATTATCGACGGCAGCCTGCGCGACAACGTGACCTTCGCCGACCATAGCCTGGCCACCGACAGCGTGTTTTCCGAAACGCAGTTGATTTCCTGTCGCAATGTGCTGATCTATTTCAACAAAACCCTGCAGGATCGGGCCATCGGGCTGTTTCACGAGTCATTGTGTCACCGCGGCTTTCTGGTGCTGGGCAGCAAGGAAACCCTGGATTTCTCCGTGCATGCCGAGCAGTTCGAAGCGTTGGTCAAGCCAGAACGGATTTACCGCAAGTCATGAACGGCATCGAGGCAATTGTCCTGGGGGCTTCGGCCGGTGGCGTCAAGGCGCTGCTGGGGTTGTTTCATGCCTTGCCAGTGGACTTCCGGACCCCGCTGGTGTGTGTGCTGCACTTGCCCGATGACCGCCACAGCCAGTTGGCCGAGGTGTTCAGCCGCAGGCTCGGCCGCCCGGTATGCGAGGCGCAGGACAAACAGCCCATCGCCCCGGGGATGATCTATTTTGCCGGCCCCGGTTATCACTTGTCGGTAGAAACGGACCGCAGCTTTTCCCTTAGCCAGGAGGAGCAGGTGTTTTTCTCCCGGCCGTCAATCGACATTCTTTTTGAGTCCGCCGCCGATGCCTACGGGCCGGCGCTGCTTGGGGTGCTGCTGACAGGTGCCAACGAAGACGGTGCCAGGGGGCTTGCACGCATCAAGCAACTGGGCGGCCAGACCATCGTCCAGGACCCACACGATGCGCAGGTTGCCATCATGCCCAATGCCGCGCTGGCCCTGCACCGACCTGATTATCTTTTGCCGCTGAGCGGCATCGAGCTATTGCTCGCCAAGCTGGAGCTCCCTGCATGCTAAGCCAAATCCTGGCCAAACTGCTGATCGTCGACGACCTGCCGGAAAACCTGCTGGCACTGGAGGCGCTGGTCAAGGGCAGTGACCGTGAGGTGTACCAGGCCCAGTCGGCAGATCAGGCGCTGTCGTTGTTGCTCGAACATGAGTTTGCCCTGGCCATTCTCGATGTGCAGATGCCGGGCATGAACGGCTTTGAACTGGCCGAGCTGATGCGTGGTACCGAGAAGACCAAGAACATCCCCATCGTGTTTGTCAGCGCCGCCGGGCGTGAAATGAACTACGCCTTCAAAGGCTATGAGAGTGGCGCCGTCGATTTTCTGCACAAGCCGCTCGACAACCATGCAGTGAAAAGCAAGGTTGCAGTGTTTGTCGACCTGTTCCGGCAGCGCAAAGCACTGGGCGAACAACTGGAGGCCCTGGAGCGTAGCCGCGCCGAGCAGGAGAAATTGCTCAGCCAGTTGCAGGTCACGCGGGGAGAACTGGAACATGCGGTGCGCATGCGTGATGACTTCATGTCGATTGTGTCGCATGAAGTGCGTACACCACTGAATGGCCTGATCCTGGAGACCCAGTTGCGCAAGCTGCACCTGGCCCGCGACAACGCCGATGCCTTTACCCTGGACAAGATGCGCGCCATGGTCGAGCGCGACGAGCGCCAGATCAACAGCCTGATCCGCCTGATCGAGGACATCCTCGATGTGTCGCGGATTCGCACCGGCAAGCTGTCGATCCGGCCCAGCCAGTTCGACCTGACGCAACTGGTTGCCGGCTTGATCGAGAACCTCGCTGCCCAGGCGGCGGCTGCCGAGACGTCCATCGAAATCGTTGACCAGGTGCCTTTGATCGGTGTCTGGGACGCCTTCAGGATCGAACAGGTGGTGGCGAATCTGCTGACCAATGCCTTGCGCTATGGGGGCAAGCGCCCGGTCCGGGTTCGCACCTTCGAGCAGCAGCGACAGGCCTGCATCGAAGTGCGCGATCAGGGGATCGGCATCAGCGAGCAGAACCAGCAACGCATCTTTCAACAGTTTGAGCGGGTGGACGCGAACCAGGGCAATGTCGGGTTGGGGTTGGGGTTGTATATCTCCGAGCAGATCGTGCTGGCCCATGGCGGCCGGATTGATGTGCAGAGTGCCGAAGGCCAGGGCGCGGCATTTACTGTACGTTTGCCGCTGGAGGGCGTTGGAGCTTAGACGTTTTTACCCGCAACTGAGGATAAATCCCGCCCGCTTTGCTGCCGTTGGCTGATGTTCAGCACGGCGCACAAACGTTTCGATGGCGCATGACTGACTGCCTCAGGGAGTAGGCACATGCGTGACATCGAAGGAAAGCAAGGCCCCGTCGTCAACACGGAAGTTGATGGCAAGCGCAACGTTACCCTGCGTATCGGTGTGTTTTTTGATGGCACCGGCAACAACCGACTCAACAGCCTCAATGATGGGACGGCCTTGAGCAACGTCGCCAGGCTGTATGAACTGTATCGGCATCAGGCATCAACGCCTCTGGCGAGCGGGCAAACCAGTGTCAGCCTGAGCATCTATATCGATGGCATAGGCACCGTTGCCGGTGCGTCAGACTCGCTTCTGAGCAAAGTGACCGGAAGGTATGGGGCGGGCGTCCTGGCGCGCGCGCAACAGGCTCCGGTAGCGATCATCGAAGCGATCGGCCACTGGTGCCAGATGAATCCGGCCGCCGCTATTCAGAAAATCGAACTGGATATCTTCGGCTTCAGCCGTGGTGCGGCAGCCGCGCGGCACTTTGCCAATGATATCGACAAGGGCGCAGCCAGCCGGTTGGCTAAGCGCTGGCCGGCGCACGCGAGCCGGCAACTACATGGCCTGGACTGGTCGTCGTGCCTGGCTATCAACTTCATTGGACTGTTTGACACTGTGGCGGCGATCGTTTCCGTGCTGGAGGGCAACTTCAGCCCTGCGAATGTCGACTACGGCGACCTGGAGCTGGGCTTGCGGCCAGCGATTGCGAGAAAAATCGTGCACCTGGTGGCCCGCGACGAGCACCGCAAGAACTTTCCGCTGACCCAGGCCTTCGAAGATATCGTCGTGCCGGGCGCTCACGCCGATGTGGGTGGCGGCTACTCGCCGCAGGTCCACGAACAACTGTTGCTCAGCCGTCCGGTCAGCAGTGTCGAGGCGCGCACCCTCAGTAATGAAGAGGCCCGCTCACACCGGGAGGTGCTGGCGCAGTACGCGCGCAACCAGGCGTACTGGCAGCTGTTCAAGGTGAAGGTTGAGGTGCGCACTGAGTCTACGGACCTGCCCTTTGTGCCCTCGCACGGTAGTGTCGCGAAAAAGCAGGTGCTGTCGTATATCCGCGGGGAGCGCACGGTAGCGGGCGATCTGTCCCTGGTGTACCTGCGCATCATGCATACCCTGGCAGCTAACCACGGGGTGCCTTTCATCGCGCTCGATGAACAGCGCTTCGCCGTGCCTTCAGCGCTGCAGGCCATTGCCTCCAAGCTCACGGCCTATGCAACGGGCGAACAGCCAGATGCCGGGCTCGATGCCGAAGAAGAGGCATTACTCTTTGAACGGTACATTCATTTGTCCAGCGACTGGAGTGTCGCCGGTGCCGTGAGGGAGGGGGTTACCGCGCTCTATGTCAACCGACCGCATGAGAGCGGCCAGCGCAGCGTTTTTCCCAACCCCTGACAGGGCTGCGATCACGCTGAGCCGGTTTACACCATCGAATTCAGGCTTTCACCGCGCAAGGTGCGCTCGATTCCGCCCAGCACCATGCTTTCCATCAAGGCCAGGCCCTGAGCCTGTGGCAGTTGCGACGCCTGCAACCAGCTTGGCAGGCTGTTGAGCAGGTTGGCAATTACATGGGCAGTGGCTGCCAGCGCCGGGCCGCGCAGGGTCGCCTTGGGGGCGATCACGCGCAGCAGGGCGGCCTCATACTGCTGACGCAGCTGGCCGATACGGGCTTGCTGATCAGGGCTCAGGCAGCACTGGTCGCGTTCTGCCAGGCGAAACTGCAACGGGCGCTCGGCATGCAGCGCCCAATGCGCGCTGATCACCTCGGCCAGGGTCTGCTGATGGCCACGACGGCCCTGGTTGAGGGCCGCCAGCAGCTCTTCGTACAACTCTTCGATCAGGTCGTACAGCCAGTCCTGCTTGCTCGGGAAATGGTGGTACAACGCCCCTGCAGACAGGCCCAGATGGCTGGCCAGCTCTCGCATGCTGACCTGGCCAAAACCCTTCTCGGCGAAGAGCGCCATGGCTTTGTCACGCCGCTCTTCGAAGTTCGCACAGCGCAAAGCGGCGTCCATCGGCATGCTCCTCAGTAGGTGTGGAAGCCGCGACCACTCTTGCGCCCCAGGTAGCCGGCGGCAACCATTTCCTTGAGCAGAGGGGCAGGGCGGTATTTGCTGTCGTTGTAGCCGTCGTGGAAGGCTTCCATGATGGCCAGCAGGGTGTCCAGGCCAATCAGGTCAGCCAGCGCCAGCGGGCCGATCGGCTGGTTGCAGCCAAGGCGCATGCCGGTGTCGATATCTTCGGCACTGGCCAGGCCTTCCTGCAGTACGAACACTGCTTCGTTGATCATCGGCACCAGGATGCGGTTGACCACAAAGCCTGGACGGTTGCCTGCGGTGATTGGCGTCTTGCCGACCTGTTCGGTCAGTGCCAGGGCCTTGGCATAGGTGGCATCGCTGGTTTGCAGGCCGCGAATGATCTCGACCAGGGCCATCATCGGCACCGGGTTGAAGAAGTGCACACCGATAAAGCGCTCAGGCTGGCTGACTGCCGCGCCCAGCGCGGTGATCGACAACGACGAAGTGTTGGTGGCAATCACGCACGTCGCGCTGACGTTGGCTGCAATCTGCTGAAGGATCCGCAGCTTGAGCTCAAGGTTCTCGGTGGCCGCCTCGATCACCAGTTCTGCCGATTGCAGCTGGGCATAGTCGGTGCTGGTGCGGATGCGCGCCACTGCCGCTTCGGCGTCGGTGGCGGCCAGGGTCTGCTTGCTGACCTGGCGATCAAGGTTTTTGCGCAAGGTGGCAACGCCACGCTCGAGGGCGGCGTCGGACACGTCAATCAGGGTGACCTGGTAACCGGCCACCGCACAGACCTGGGCAATACCGTTGCCCATGGTCCCTGCGCCGATTACCGCAATGTTCTGAATACTCACCGTCGTTCTCCTGGATCAGACGCGTTCGAAGACGACGGCAATACCCTGGCCGCCACCGATGCACATGGTGGCCAGCGCGTAGCGGCCCTCGATGCGTTGCAGTTCGTGGATTGCCTTGGTGGCGATGATCGCGCCGGTGGCACCGACCGGGTGGCCCAGGGAAATGCCGGAACCGTTAGGGTTGACCTTTTCCGGGTCGAAACCCAGCTCGCCGGATACGGCGCAGGCTTGTGCGGCAAAGGCTTCGTTGGACTCGATAACGTCCAGGTCGGCGACTTGCAGGCCGGCTTTTTCCAGCACTTTGCGCGTGGCCGGAACCGGGCCCAGGCCCATCAGCTCGGGTTCAACGCCCGCGTGAGCGTAAGCCACCAGTCGGGCCAGGGGCTTGAGGCCGTGGCGTTTGACGAAGTCACCGGTGGCCAGTACCAGGGCGCCAGCGCCGTCGTTCAGGCCACTGGCGTTGCCGGCGGTTACGGTGCCGTCTTTCTTGAACGCGGGTTTCATGCCGGCCAGCTGTTCGGCGGTCACGTTGCCACGCACGTGCTCGTCGACGTCAAAGCGTACAGTGCCTTTGCGGCTCGGGATTTCGATAGGCACGATCTGGCTGTCGAAACGGCCTTCGGCAATTGCCCGCGCGGCGCGTTGCTGGCTGACCAGCGCCAGTTCGTCCTGCATTTCGCGGGTGATGCCATTGCGTGCGGCAACGTTCTCGGCAGTGATGCCCATGTGGAAGCCTTCGAAGGGGTCATGCAGCACGCCCAGCATGTAGTCGACCCCTTTGAGGTCGCCCATGCGCGCACCCCAACGTGCCTGAGGCAGCAGGTAAGGGCCACGGCTCATGGACTCGGCACCGGCGGCGATGACCGCCTCGGCTTCACCCAGCAGCAGGCTTTGTGCTGCCGAGACAATGGCCTGCAGGCCTGAACCGCAGAGGCGGTTGACGTTGAAGGCCGGGGTTTCCTTGGGAATACCGGCATTCATTGCCGCGACCCGCGCCAGGTAGGCATCGCGTGCCTCGGTTGGAATGACTGTGCCCATGACCACATGGCCGATCTGTTCAGGTGCCACGCCGGCGCGCTCGATGGCGGCGCGGGTTACGCTGCTGGCCAGGTCTGCCAGGGGCAGGTCCTTGAGGGCGCCACCAAAACTGCCGATGGCCGAGCGAACTGCGCTGACTACGTAGATTTCCGGGGTGTTCATGATCGACTCCATTGTGCGAAAGCATGGCGGGGCGGTGGCAGGCTCTGAGAGAATGCACGCCACGCCAGGTTCAGGTTGCCATCGAGTCTAGGCAAAGCCTTTCACCGGGCCTATGCCATAACTGCTCACTGAAGCTGGTATTTTTTGCCATACCCTTGCGGAATCCGCCATGCGGGAAAACGATACAGTCGCGGTCTATTTCGTCCATTCCATGTTGCATGCCCTGCGCGATCAGCCGCAGCGGGCTTCGGCCTTGCTGTGCGAGGCGGGCATTGATCCGGCTGTACTCGACACCCCGGGTGTCCGGGTGCCCGCGAGCGCGTTTGCCCGGCTATGGCTGATGCTTATTCAGAACCTGGATGATGAATTCTTCAACCTCGACAGCCATGGCATGCCCATCGGCAGTTTTGCCCTGATCTGCCGCGGCCTGATTCAGGAGCCGAACCTGGGCAAGGCGCTGCGCCAGTGCCTGAGTAATTTCGCCCTGTTTTTGCGTGATATACGTGCCACCCTGACGGTCAAAGGGGCGAGGGTGGTGGTCAGCGTGAAGTCGCGCATCGACGATCCACTGACCCGGGTTTATGCCGAAGAAACTTTCCTGGCGCTGGTCATCAGCCTGTTGTGCTGGCTGGGTGGCCAGCGCCTGGTGATCGACCGCATGGCCTTGACGGACCTGCGTGCGCGCCAGGATGACGACCCGTTGTTGTGGGGCCCCAACCTGCAGTTGGGTGTGGGCATCACCGAAATCGAGTTTGCCGCCGATTACCTGCAGTTGCCGGTCATTCAGGACCTGGCCGGGCTCAAGACGTTTTTGCGCAGTGCGCCGCAATGGCTGGTGATTCGCTACCGCAATCAGAATGGCCAGGTGGCCCAGGTGTACCGCTACTTGCGTGAGCGCGAGCAGGGCCAGTGGCCAACGCTGGTGGCCATGGCCGAGCGCCAGGGCTTGACCCCCAGCAGTTTTCGCCGGCAGCTGGAGCGCGAAGGTCGCTCGTACCAGCAGATCAAGGACGAGGTGCGCCGCGCCACCGCCTTCGAGTGCCTGCGCGAAACCGACATGAGCATTGCCGAAATTGCCGAGCGCACCGGGTTCCAGGAACCCAGTGCGTTTCACCGTGCCTTCAAGAAGTGGACCGGCGAAAGTCCGGGCGGCTATCGCTTACGCCTGGCTAGCCGGTGATAGCAGGGTCTCCAGCAGATGGCGCAAATGATCGGTGCCGGCCGGGTTCAGGGCAAATACCGGGCGGCGCGGCTCGCCGACAGGCAAGCCGCGCAGTGCCAGCCCGGCCTTGACGGTGGCCGGCAGGCCCGCTTTGAGGATGTAGTCCAGCAACGGCAATTGGCGGTAGAACACCGCCTTGGCGGTCCTCAGGTCGTTGGCGAGCACGGCTTGGTAAAGCGACTGATTCAGTTCGGGAATCAAGTTGGCCGCCGCCGTGCACCAGCCACTGGCGCCGGCGATGAACGCTTCCAGGGCCAGGGGGTTGCAGCCGTTGTAGAACGGCACCTGGCCTTCACCGAGTAATTGCAGCTTGTGCATGCGCTGAATGTCGCCTGTGCTCTCCTTGACCATGGTGACATTGGCCACCTCGCGCACGATACGCAGGATCAGTTCCACCGACATGTCCGTGCCACTGGTGGCCGGGTTGTTGTAGAGCATGATCGGCACATCGATGCTGGCGCCGATGGCCCGGTAGTGTTCGAGAATTTCTGCTTCGCTGAGCTTCCAGTAGGCGGCCGGCAAGACCATGACGGCGTCGGCACCGTGGGCCTGGGCGAATCGCGCGCGGCGGATCGCGCCCGCCGTGGTCAGGTCGGAGACACTGACAAGGGTCGGGACTCTGCCGGCAATGTGCGCCAGGCTGAATTCAGCGACCTGTTCCCACTCGTGATCACTCAGGTAGGCGCCTTCGCCGGTGCTGCCCAGCGGTGCGATGGCCTGCACGCCATCGGCGATCAGTTGATCGATTGACCGGCCCAGGGCCGGCAGGTCAAGGTGCTGGCCGTCGTTGCTGAACGGGGTGATGGTGTAGCCGATGATGCCGTGAAATTTCGTGGTCATGAAGCGTACTCCGCAAGTAAGGCAAAAGGGTGAACAATCAGTTCAGGCAGTCGGCATGCACCCGCAGGCACTGGCGCGCATAGTAGTTGAAGGCGGCGCTGTGGCGTTTCGGCCGGGCGATCCAGTCATGGGCTTCACGGCCCAGTGCCGGCTCGATCGGTTTCACCGTACCGGCGGCCATGGCCAGCAACTGCAACTTGGCCGCACGCTCGATCAACTGGGCGATGACACAGGCTTCCTCGATGCTTGCCCCGGTCGACAGCTGGCCGTGGTGCGAGAGCAGGATGGCGCGCTTGTCGCCCAGCGCAGCGCTGATGATTTCACCCTCTTCGTTGCCGACCGGTACGCCCGGCCAGGCTTCCAGAAACGCGCAGTCTTCGTACAGCGGGCAGAGGTCCATGTGCGAAACCTGCAGCGGTACCTCGAGCATTGACAGCGCGGCGACATGGGTAGGGTGGGTATGGATGATGCAGTTGACGTCCGGGCGCGCCCGGTATACCCAGCTGTGGAAGCGGTTGGCCGGGTTGGGCATGCCCTGGCCTTCGAGTACCTCCAGGTCTTCGTTGACCAGCAACAGGTTGCTGGCGGTGATTTCATCGAACCCCAGCCCCAGTTGCTGGGTATAGAACGTGCCAGGCTTTGGTCCGCGGGTGCTGATCTGGCCGGCCAGGCCGGAATCGTGCCCGTTGTCGAACAGAATTCGGCAGGTCAGGGCCAGCTTTTCCCGTGCAGTCCACGTATTATCGGCAAGCGAGCCTTGCATTTGTGTAAGGGCCTGCTTGATCAGGTGGTCCTTGGGCAGTGCCAGTGTCTTGGCCATAGGGATATCCTCAATGGTGAGAAGAAGTGTCAGGCTCGTCCGCCCCGGTTACTTGGAAGGTGCGGGGGCGGTCATTTGCATGACACAAAAAAGACTATATGACACAAAGTGTCATTAGCAAGGAAAAACTCGCCCGTTGCACTGGGAAAATTGCATCGCATGTCTATTCGTTTGAAATTGCTGAGAAAAAAGCTGGGGATCACCCTGGAGGTACTGGCCGAAAAATCCGGTATGACCAAGAGTTATCTCTCCAAGGTTGAGCGTGGTCTCAACACACCTTCCATTGCCGCTGCCTTGAAGCTGGCCCGGGCATTGAGTGTCAATGTCGAAGAACTGTTTGCCGAGGATGCACCCGGCCAGTCGCGTTTCAGCCTGGTACGCAGCGGTGAACGCCAGGCGCTTTCCGGGAGCGCCCAGGGGCCGGGTTATGCGGTGTTGGCCAACCATATAGGCAGCCGCAGCCTGTTGCCGTTCATCATCAGGCCGCCGCACGACTTCAGCGACTCGACCTTCAAGGAGCACTTGGGCGAGGAATTTCTGTTTGTCCACGAAGGGCAGGTGGAGGTGGATTTCATGAACGAACGCGTGATCCTCGAGCGCGGGGATGCGCTGTATTTCAATGCACAGACACCCCATCGCCTGCGTTCGCTGGGCGAACAGCAGGCACAGTTGCTGGTCGTGGTGCACGACGCCGAGGGCTGATGGCGATGGTCAGTCATTCGCGTTTCTGGCGTGACCCGGCGCTGCCGTTCGTTGAGGCGCGCGGCGTCGAGGACGGGCGCAAAATAAGGTATGCGCCGCATTCCCATGCGAGTTTTTCCATCGGTGCAATCACCGCAGGCAGCAGCACTTATGTGAGTGGCAACCGCCATCAACAGGTGTCGGCGGGCACCGTGGTGCTGATGAACCCGGGCGTGGTGCACACCTGCAACCCGATCAATGGCCAGCCATGGTCCTACCTCATGCTGTATATCGACCTGCCCTGGTTACAGGCACTGGGGTTCCAGCCGTTCGATGCCCTGAGCAGCGACTCGCAACCGCTGTATCAGCGCCTGTGCCAGCTGTACGCAGTGCTGCTGGATGATCGGCTCGGCAGCGCCTGCAAAGACGCGGCGCTGCGGGTCTTTTTCAGTGAACTGATCCAGCAGGTCCCATCCCGCATGCCGGGCAGCGGGCGGGTCAGCCCGCCTTTGCTGGCTGCGGCGGCCTTCATCCGCGAGCACTGTACCGAACCGTTGCGCCTGGAAGACATCGGCAAGGCGGTCGGGTTGTCGACTTCTTACCTGATCCGCGCGTTCAAGCGCACGTTCGGCTTGACGCCGCATGGTTACTTGCTGGATCAACGTGTGCAGTACGCCCGCGCCCGGCTACGCGAGGGTGCGCTGATCGCCGAAGTCGCCCTGGAAGCCGGGTTCGCCGATCAGGCCCACCTGCAGCGCGCATTCAAGCAGCACCTGGCGGCAACGCCGGGCCACTACCGGTCAGCCCAGTAGCAGGTACAGTGCACTGGCGACCAGCAGCGCTGCCAGTGTGCGGTTGAACCAGCGCACGCGTCGCGGGTTGCCCAGGTATTGGCTGATGACGCTGCCGGCCCAGGCCCAGCTGGCGATGGACAGGTAGCAAATGACGAAGTAGATCCCGGTGAATTGCCAGAGCAGAGCGGTTTCACCTTCGCCTACGTAGGCGCCGATGCCCGCCACGCAGGCAAGCCAGGCCTTGGGGTTGAGCCACTGCAGGGTGGCACCGGCGAGCATCGACGGTGCCGCCGGGGTACTGCTGCTGGTCAGTTCACCGTGGTCGCTGGCCAGTTTCCAGGCCATGTACAGCAAGAACAGCACGCCGCCGCCGTGCAGCACCTGGGTCAAGCCGGGCCAGTGGCGCAGCAGTTCGTGCAAACCCAGGCCAACCAGAACCAGCAACAGGCTGAACCCGAGGGTAGCGCCGGTGACGTGCCTGAGGCTGGCGCGCAACCCGTGACGGGCACCGCTGCCCAGGGCGACGATGTTGACGGGGCCGGGGGAGATTGATGCCGCGAGCGCGAAGGCGGCCATGGAAAGCGTCAGACTCATGGGGTTTCATCCAGGTTAGGTGTACGCCGAGTCTGATGGCCGAGCCTGTACAGGTATTGAAGAAAATTACCCTGGTTCGCCGCGACCGCGTGCGCAGCGCTGGCATTGGCCGAGTTGATACAGAATTTGAAATAGTTTCCCGCTGTCAGAAATCCCTGCTGCAATTGTAGGATCACCTCCCCAATTGATATTAGGTTGATATGACTTCGTTCTCGGAGCCTCCCAGTACCCGGCCGTCCCGGCCATTCTCCAGTCCTCGTGACAACTCCCCCCTGTTCGTCCAGAACGCTCTGATTGCCCAAAGGAGTGCCTGTGCATGGAATGGCTAGCCGACCCCACGGCCTGGCTGGGCCTTGCCACGCTGATTGTTCTGGAGCTGGTGCTGGGTATCGACAACCTGGTCTTTATTGCCATTCTTGCCGACAAATTGCCGCCGCATCAGCGTGACCGTGCGCGGGTGATCGGTTTGTCTCTGGCGTTGATCATGCGCCTGGGCCTGCTGGCCAGTATTTCCTGGATGGTGACCCTGACCGCACCGCTGGTCGAGGTGTTCGGCAAGAGTTTCTCCGGCCGTGACCTGATCATGCTCTTTGGTGGTGTGTTCCTGCTGTTCAAGGCCACGATGGAGTTGCACGAACGCCTGGAGGGCCATGTCACCCAGGCGGGTGGCACCACGCGCCATGCCGCGTTCTGGCCTATCGTGGCGCAGATCGTGGTGCTCGATGCGGTGTTCTCGCTGGACGCGGTTATCACCGCGGTAGGCATGGTTGAGCACCTGTCGGTGATGATGATCGCGGTGATCTTCTCGATCGGCATCATGATCGTTGCCAGCAAACCGTTGACACGCTTCGTCAATAGCCACCCGACGGTGATCATGCTGTGCCTGGGCTTCTTGATGATGATCGGCTTCAGCCTGACCGCCGAAGGCCTGGGTTTCCATATCCCCAAAGGGTATCTGTATGCGGCGATCGGTTTCTCTATTCTGGTCGAACTGTTCAACCAGGTGGCCCGCGCCCGACGCAAGCGCAGCCTGCAGCAACACCGTCCGTTGCGTGAGCGCACGGCCCATGCGGTGTTGCGCCTGTTGGGTGGTCGCCGTATCGAGGCTGACGAGGTAGGCGAGGAAATTGCCGACCTAGTGGAGGGCGGTGAGGAGCATGTGCTGTTCGACCGTCGTGAACGGGTGATGATCAGCGGCGTCTTGAACCTGGCCGAACGGCCGATCAAGACCCTGATGACGGTGCGGGCCAAGGTCGATGCCATCGACCTGGCGCAATCGGCCGAAGACGTGCGCAAGGCGTTGATGCATTCGTCTTACTCGCGGTTGCCGCTGATTCGCAACGGCCGTATCGAAGAGCCGCTGGGTTTCGTGCACAAGAAAGAGCTGCTCAAGGAACTGCTGGCCGGCAACGAGCCAGACCTTGAAAGCCTGGTGCGTGCGCCGCTGAACCTGCTGGAAAGCTTCAGCATCCTCAATGCCCTTGAGCAGATGCGCAGCCAGTCGACCCACATCGCTTTTGTGGTCAACGAGTTCGGTGATTTCACCGGCGTGCTGACCATGACCGACATCCTTGAGTCGATAGCCGGCGAGCTGCCCGATGCCAGCGAAGTCGAGGGGCCGGGGATCGTCGAAGTCGAGGATGGCTTTGTCGTCAGCGGTGCGCTGAACCTGAGCCAGATTCAGGCACGTACCGGCTTCGCGGCGAAACCGACCGAGGATTACCAGACCCTGGCGGGCCTGGTGATGAGCCTGCTCGATCGTTTGCCGGTCGTCGGCGACAGTCTGCAATGGAACGACTGGCAGATGACGGTGGTGGCGGTGGAAGAGCGTCGGGTCCGCGAGGTTCGCCTCAAACCGATCGACGCTGCTGTCGCAACAGGTGCTTGAAGCCTTCAAGGATCAGCACCAGCACCGCCAGCCAGATCGGCAGGTAGGTCAGCCACTGGTCGGGACCGATGGTCTCGCCCAGTAGCAGCGCCACGCCTACCAGCAGCACGGGCTCAACATAGCTGAGCAGGCCGAACAGGCTGAAGGCCAGCAGGCGGCTTGCCAGTACGTAGCAGATCAGCGCCAGGGCGCTGATCACCCCTAGTAAAGGAATCAAACCATACAAGGCCGGGTGCTCGACCAGGTCCTGGGTGCTCAACGGCCCCTGGACCACGAAGTACAGGGCCGTTGGCATCAGCAGGCACATATCGGCCCAGAGCCCGCCAAGGTGATCGGTACGGCACTTGCGCCGGAGGATGAAATACAGCGGATAGCCACACGCGACCAGCAGGGTTTCCCAGGCGAAGCTGCCATGCTGATAGAGTTCGTGGCCAACGCCGGTCGCTGCACAGGCGACGGCCACTTTCTGCAGGTGTGACAGGCGCTCGCCGTAAACCACGCGTCCGGTAAGGACCATGGTCAGCGGCAACAGGAAATACCCCAGCGACACCTCAAGGCTGCGCCCGTGCAACGGCGCCCAGAGAAACAGCCAGAGTTGCACCCCCATCAGGGACGAGGTGCCAAACAGACCCAACAGCAGGATCGGCGTTCGTCGAATGCGCCCGAGCAGGCCGGTGATCAGCGGCCAGTCCTTGCTCAGCAGCATGAACAGGGTCAGGCAAGGGAGGGTCAGGAGGGTACGCCAGCCAAATATTTCTTCACCGTCCAGCGGGGTCAACAGTGAGGTATAGAAGTACATGACGGCGAACAAGCACGACGCCATGACCGATGAAACGATGCCTTTTGACACGAGGGCCTCTGCAGCAGGAAAGAGAAGGGTGCACCGCTAACGATGAGCCAGAACCCGGCTGTCAGTGGTTGGCCACCTGCACCAGGTCTTGCGCTTTCAGGGCCTGGATGAATGCCTCGGCCGACATCGGTCGGGCAAACAGATAACCTTGCTGGAAGTCGACGTTGTGGCGGTTCAGGTAGTCACGTTGCGCTTCATTTTCCACCCCTTCGGCAACAATCCCCAGGCCCAGTTTGCTCGACAGCTCGATAATGCTGTCGAGAATGTGCAAGGACAGCGCATCACCGCCAATCATCGAGACAAAGCTCTGGTCAATCTTGAGGTAGTCGACCTGGAACTGGCGCAGGTACGCCAGGCTCGATTGCCCAGTACCGAAATCGTCCAGGGCGATCATCACACCCAGCTCATGCAGGCCGGCAAACAGCGCATGGGTGGCTTCGGTTGCGTTGATGAGCTTGCGTTCGGTCAACTCCAGGGTCAGTAACACGCGTCCTTCGGGAAAGGCGGCGAGGAAGGTGCGGCAATCATCCAGCAAGGCCATGTCCTGGCAATGATCGGCGGTGATGTTGAAGGCAACGTGAAAGTTATCGTCCATGAGGTCGGCATGAGGTGCCAGGACCTCGGCAGTACGGGCGATCAACTGACGTGTCATCGGTACGATCTGGCCGCTGTGTTCGGCATAGGGGATGAACAGATCGGGACTGACCAGCCCTTCCCGGGGATGTTGCCAGCGCATCAGGACTTCGACGCCGGACCAGCGGTAGTCGCCTTGGCGCACCACCGGCTGGAAGTAGGGGATGAATTCGCCGGCCTCGAGGGCGCGCTGTAATTCGACCCGCGGCGAACTGGCTCGACGCAGTTGCCAGTAGCAGGTGACGGCGGCCATGGCGCCCAGCACGACCATCAGGGCGAACAGCACCGGGTACTCGCTGCGCATCAGCTTGCCCACTTTGCCTTGCTCGTATCCGCCTTGAATGGTGAAGGGGTAATAGCTCGACGTGACGCTGGTGGCGGCCAGTTCCGCAGGCGGCGGCGTCCCTGTACGGACCTTGCCGTCCTGTGACATCCAGTGCGGCCCCACTTGCAGCGACAGATGATCATCTTCATCGAGCAGGTGCAGGGCGTCGATCAGGTGATCGCCGTCCACGGTACTGATGGCGCCACGATCACCTTCGGTGATCCGGTAGACCAACAAGGGATGCCCGGGGGTAACCGAGTTGCCATCCATCAACCACAGCACGCCCTTGAAATAGTCATGACCATTTACCGGCTCGCTGTACGGGCCGAATAGCGAACTGCAGTACAGCTCCCCGCGGTACTCAAGGTTGGTTGAGCGGACAAAGGCGCGGCGGGTGACCTGCTCGCGCAGGGCCAGTTTTTCGTCCTCGCAGGGTTGCCCGGCAAGCGGCAGCAGCACTCTGGCGGCGCGCGAGGCATTGTCGAGGATGCGTTCGATCTGGCTTGCCACCCGCTGTGCGCTGGCTTCGCTACGGCTTTGCAATTCACGTGTTGCTTGCAGGTGCATGACCAGCAGTCCACAGGCAATCGGCAGGGCGCCCACCAGCCAGGGCAGGATCGAGCGCCAGCGGTGCAGCGGGCGGTGTTTTACCGAAAAGGGCATGAGGACTAACCTGAATAGAGCAGCTGAGCAGAGAATAGCCGTACGTCGGATTTGTGCCTGCACTAAACGTGCGACAAATTTGATTACGCACTGTAGAATCGCCTTACGCATACAATAATAAGGTTCCACGCCACTGTGGAATCAACCCGCCGGGAATGGGTCCATATGAAGTGTCATGGGTTCAAGCTGATCTACGGAGACTTCCTCGCACGCAGTGTGAGGGGCATTTCCTGCGCGCCGCCATTCGCTCGCCATCGATAGCAAGTAGTTTCCGTTTTTAGCGCATTGATGATGAGGTAACGAGCATGGCCGACATTTTTGAAAACCCGATGGGCCTGATGGGCTTTGAATTCATCGAATTCGCGTCCCCGACGCCGGGTGCGCTGGAGCCGATCTTCCAGATCATGGGCTTCACCAAGGTGGCTACCCACCGTTCCAAAGATGTGCACCTGTACCGCCAGGGTGGCATCAACCTGATCCTGAACAACGAACCGAAAAGCATTGCTTCGTACTTTGCCGCCGAGCACGGGCCGTCCGTCTGCGGTATGGCGTTCCGTGTGCGCAATGCCCACGAGGCTTATGCGCGCGCCCTGGAGCTGGGTGCGCAGCCGGTAGAGATCGAAACCGGTCCGATGGAGCTGCGCTTGCCGGCCATCAAGGGTATCGGTGGCGCGCCACTGTACCTGATCGACCGTTTCGAGGAAGGCAGTTCGATCTATGACATCGACTTCAACTTTATCGAAGGTGTTGATCGCCACCCCGTTGGCGCGGGCCTGAAGGTCATCGACCACCTGACCCACAACGTGTACCGCGGGCGCATGGCGTATTGGGCGGCGTTCTACGAGAAGCTGTTCAACTTCCGTGAGATTCGCTACTTCGACATCAAGGGTGAATACACCGGCCTGACCTCCAAGGCCATGACCGCACCCGACGGCATGATCCGTATTCCGTTGAACGAAGAGTCGTCCAAGGGCGCCGGGCAGATCGAAGAGTTCCTGATGCAGTTCAACGGCGAGGGCATCCAGCACGTCGCCTTCCTGTGTGACGACCTGCTCAAGAGCTGGGACGCGTTGAAGAAGATGGGTATGCGCTTCATGACCGCGCCGCCAGACACCTACTACGAAATGCTCGAGGGCCGACTGCCAGGCCATGGCGAGCCGGTAAATGAATTGCAGGCACGGGGCATTCTGCTTGACGGCTCTTCGCAGCCTGACGACAAACGCCTGTTGCTGCAGATCTTCTCTGAAACCCTGATGGGCCCGGTGTTCTTCGAGTTCATCCAGCGTAAGGGCGATGATGGCTTTGGCGAGGGCAACTTCAAGGCGCTGTTCGAGTCCATCGAGCGTGACCAGGTGCGTCGCGGCGTACTGAACGTCGAGTAACCCGTTCGCGGTAAATCAAAAGGCCATTGAGCACCCACTCAATGGCCTTTTTTGGTTGTGCACTCAGTGTTACTCAGTGGAACGACTCCGGCTTCTGCGGAACAGCCCCCAGTACCCAGCAGCCGAGGTCATGATGCCCACCAGCAGCAGTGACGGTAGGGTCCGGTGCATGGCCTGGCGGATGACACTCCACGACTCACCGGCGGCGTAGCCGGCATGGACGGTATAGCCAAAGCGTTCGGAGTCGAGCTTCAGGGTGTTTTCTTCCTGGTTGGGCAACTGCATCCAGTCACCATGACCTGTAGCCCATACATACCGTTCACCAAACTGCAGGGTCAGTACCACCGCGTTCTGAAACCCGAGCAACTCATCCTGCAGGATCTTGAGGTTAGCCACCGCAATTGCGCCATGAGGCGCGGATTGCAGACGATACAACAAGATCGCCGACCCCGGAGTCGCCGGGCTGCCGGGGTCCACGCGCAGTCGGCCGTTGATGAAATCACCCTGGCCGAAGGTAATATCAGTTGCACCATACAACGTGCTGCAAAAAATGTTTCCTTGCTGCTCCAGCGCCAGGCTGCGGACGTTGGGCTGTTTGACTACTTCATGGCGCAGTTCGGGCAACACCTCTTCGCAGGGCCTGCCAGCCAGCCAGAGCGCGTGACTGGTGGTTTCATGCAAGGATTGGATAGTCCTGTCGATGCTGTAGATCGCTTCCCGAGAGGTGACCTCGATCGTCTCTTGCTGTTTGCGATCAACCTGAAAGGACAGTACAAGCAAGCCACAAACGACCGGTGCCAAGCCGATCAGCAGGGTAACCATAAATTCGATCAGGCTACGTCCGGCGTGGGTGTTTGGAACCATGGTGACGGTCTCTATGCTAAACGGAGGGTCAGCATAGAGAAGTCAGTCTGAGGTGCCTGTAAGTGTTATTGCAGGCTGCTGTAGTCCCCTTCAGATTGAGGTCGGGATCACGGCGTGCTGGCAGCCAATGCCTTGATCACCAGTTCTGCGACTTTACCGCCTGAGGCCGGGTTTTGCCCGGTGATCAGACGGCCTTCCTTCTGGTCGCTGATGGCAAACTCCTGCCAGGGGTCTTCAGCCTTGCTGTACAGACCGCCACGAGCACTCAATTCGGTTTCGGTCAGATAGGGTACGACCTTGTCCAGTTCAGCCAATTGTTCCTCTATGTTGGAGAACCCGGTCACTTCCCGATCTTTTACCAGCAGGGTGTTATCACTGAGTTTGATGTTGAGCAACCCTACAGCGCCATGGCACACCGAGGCGACCACACCACCGGCCTCGAAAATTCTACGCGCCAGTTCCTGTAAGCCGGTGTTATCCGGAAAGTCCCAGATGACGCCGTGGCCACCGGCATAGTAGATCGCCACATACTCCTGGGCCTTGACCTGGCCCGGGCTCAGGGTTTTACCCAGGCGGTTCATGAAGGCCTTGTCGTTGTACCAGTCCCAGTCAATGTCCTTGGCCATGCTCAGGCTATGAGGGTCGACGGGTACATAGCCGCCGGCCGGGCTGACGTAGTCGACCGTATAACCGGCCTTCTGGACTTTTTCGACGAAATGCACGGCCTCACCGAGCCAAAGGCCGGTGGCGCGCTTGAGCGTGGGGTACTTTGCCGTATTGGTCAAAACCACCAGCATTTTCTTGCTCATCACCAGGCTCCCTTCACTGGAACGGACCCGGCCTGCCCGGATCGCCAAGGAAAACCCCTACAGCATAGTAGTGCTGGCGTGAGATGCCATTCTTTGCTGGCGCTATGCTAGCCTTGGTGGATCCCATGGCACAGGAGTTGACTGCCAATGAGCAGCGCCACAGTAGCAACGGACGAATTCATGCAGGCGGCCATTGACGAAGCGCGCAAGGGGCTGGAGGAGGGTGGCATTCCCATTGGCTCGGTGTTGGTGCACCAGGGGAACATCATCGGTCGCGGACACAACCGACGGGTGCAGTCGGGCAGCGCCATTTTGCATGGTGAAATGGATGCGCTGGAAAACGCCGGGCGGCAGCCGGCGTCGGTCTATGCCGATTCAACGCTATACACCACCTTGTCGCCCTGCGCGATGTGCAGTGGGGCGATCCTGTTATATGGGATCAAGCGGGTGATCGTCGGTGAAAACCAGACCTTCCTCGGTGAAGAAGCGTTGTTGCAGTCCCGCGGTGTAACGCTGCAAGTGCTGCACAATGCTGATTGCATCAGCATGATGCAAGCATTTATCCAGGCCCGACCTGAACTCTGGAACGAAGACATCGGGGTTTAGCTTTTCGAAGACGTTACAACCGGGCATTGCTAATGAGCAGGTGCGCCTTTAGAGACCTTGCTGTACCAGCGGGTCGTCGGGGTTGAGCTGTTCGAGCTGTGCCAGCAGCACCTGTACATTCTGCATCTGACCGGTTTCCTTCCAGTACTCGATCAACAGCACCCTGGCCTTGCGGTTGGCCGGTTCACGGTCGACAAGCGCTTCGAGCTGTTTTTGCGCCGGCTCGATCTGATCGAGTTGGTGCAGGCTGGTAGCCAAGGTGTAGCTGTATTCGGCATTGTCCGGCTCCAGCTCCAGGGCGCGGGCGAACGCCAGCAGTGCATACTCCTCCTGGTCATGGCGCAGTAACCAGCGCCCCAGTTCGTATTGCAAAAAGGCCGAGTCAGGTTGCAGCTGCAGGGCGTTGGCCAGCACCTGGCGCGAGGCGTCGGTCTGGTTTTGACGCTCCAGCAACTCGACCTTCACGGCCAGCGCTTGCAGGTTGTCCGGGTCCAGTTTCAGGGTTTGCTCCAGAGCTGCGGCCGCATCCTTGAAATTGTTCTCATGCAGATAAAGCCGGGCCAGGTGCAACTGGGCTGTCGGGTCGTCCGGCTGTTGCACGAGCACGTGCTGATACTGTTCCAGCACATGCTGCAACGGGCCGAAATACAGACCGATTTCGTCCGGCCCCAGGCCCAGCAGCGCATCGACCACGGCAAAGCGCACCTGCGGGTCCTCGTCATCGAGCAAGGGGCCGAGCACGAGGCTGCGCTGGGCGCCGGGCAGCATCGCCTGAATGCTGGCGATGGCTGCGCGACGAACCAGCGGGTCGGTATGCTTTAAATCCTGGCTGGCCAGTTTCAGCGCCAATGGTGAAGGGTAGTTGGGCAGCTCGGCATAAAGCCCCGCGCGACGGATCGCGGAAAGGTCAGTGCGTGCCAGTTGCTGGTAGAGCACCCTGGCGGCACCTGGCTGGCCATTGTGCGCCATCGCCAGGGCCTTGGCGTAGGAGAGCGTCAGGGCAGGTGTAGGCGGGGGATTGTTGTCGCGCAGGAAATACGCCCCAAGCCCCAGGATGACGAGCAAGGTCAGGCTGACAAGGGTGAGTTGGCGCGGTTTGGACATGGGTGAATCCGGGAACAAGCGACGGGCAGAAGCGTCAGCTTGGGTGAGTGAGGGGCTGACGTCAACGCCGCGTATGCCAGCGGTCGCGGGACAACTACCTGAATTGTCCCGCGATCGGCGCTGTTCGCGATGACCTGAACGATCAGCACAACACGGGTTACTGCTTGCGGGCTTCGAGTATCAGGTTGAAGGGTGTCTCGGTCGCGCGGCGAAAGTGTTTGAAGCCGGCCTGCTCGAACACGGCACGCAGCCGAGCTTCTCCTGCTTGTGCCCCCAGCCCCAGGCCAACTTCCTGGGACAGCGAGTTGGGCGTGCAAATAAAGGTCGAGGCGGCATAGAACAGGCGGCCCACCGGCGTGCTGTTTTCATCCAGGCTGTCATGGGCAAAGGGCTCGACCAGCAACACCGAACCATCGGCCTTGAGCGCGTCGAACGCATGGCGGGCAGCACCGACCGGGTCGCCCATGTCATGCAGGCAATCGAAGTAGCAGATCAGGTCAAAGTCGCGGCCCGGAAAGTCTTTGGCGCTGGCCTGGATGAACTGCGTGCGTCCGGCCACCCCGCCTTCAACGGCGCGCTGGCTCGATACTGTAATCGAGGGCGCGTGGTAGTCGTATCCATAAAACGTCGATGCCGGGAAGGCCTGCGCCATGATCACGGTCGATGCGCCGTGGCCGCAGCCAACGTCGGCGACTTTGGCGCCTGCTTGCAGCTTGCCGACGGCTCCGGTCAGGGTCGGCAGCCATTCGGCGACCAGGTGGGCGCGATAGCCGGGGCGGAAGAAGCGCTCGGTGCCGCTGAACATGCAGGGGTGGTGGTCACCCCAGGGCAGGGCGCCGTCGCCGCGCATGGCCGCCACCAGTTTGTCTTTGTCGTGATACAGGGCGGCGATGACCGAGGCCCCACCAGCGACATACACCGGAGAGTCTTCGATGGCCAGGGCCAGGGCCTGCTCTTCGGGCAGGCGGAAGCGTCCGTCCTGATGTTCCATGTAGCCCGATGCTGCCTGGGCACTGAGCCATTCGCGTAGCAACCGGGCGTTGCAGCCGGTCTTTTCTGCGAGCGTTTCGGGGGTGATGAACTGGCTGTCGGCCATAGCCCGGTACAGGCCCAGTTCATCGCCGAGAATGAGGTTGGCCAGCAGGGCGGCGGCGCCCATGTCGTTGACCAGCTTTCCCATGAAGTCATTCAGCTTGGCTTCGTCCATTGCGTGTTCTCCTGCAAGAAGTCCAACGTCAACGGGGTCGCCACCGGCAGCGACGACCTCGGGCCATTTTTCGTGGGGCAATATATAAGTCTAGTTCAGCGTGCCTGGCCGGAAGACCGTTCACGCAGGGCCTTGCTGACTTTGCTCTGGATCTCGTAGGCCGGTGCCTCGACCGCATCGAAGTCACGCGAGTAACGCCGGGCAAATTCCTCGACGCCCCATTGCTGGTACTGCTGGACGTGATGGAGTTCGTGGGCCCAGAGCGCGACATTTTCCTCGGCATCTTCGGCATGGCGAAAGACGATGATGTCGATCAGGGTCACGGCATTGACGTCGGGGTTTTGCAGCACGGCGTTGGCACTGTCCAGCGCTTGTTCGTCCCCCACCTTGTAACGTGCGGCATCGAGCACCTGAAAGTCGTAGTAGGGCTCGAGCTGGGCGCGGATGTGCAGGGGGATCGGTTGCAGTGAACCCGCCGCGGCGGTGTCACGCGCCTGTTGCAGGGCGATGGCCAGTGAGCTGCTGGCCATGCGACCGAGGTCATCGAGGACGGTCCCGGCCTGGCCGGGATCGATAGGCGAGCAGATGCAACTGCCCAGGCAGATTTCGTACTGTCCGACCGGGCAGGCGGCGAACGCCTGGGGGGCACTGAGGAGGGCAAGGGCAAGCAACCACCGTTCAGCGACGCTCATGCAGGGCCTCGGCAAGAAACTCACGGGAGGCAGTGATGACTTCCTGTTGGCTGTCCTCGTTGGCCAGCATGCGGGCGATCACCAGCGCCCCTACACATTGGCTGATCAGCGCCCACGCCAGCGCGGGGCTTTCGAGGGTTTCGGCCCAGGCGTGCTGCAAGGTGCGCAACCAGTGTTCGGCCTCTTCACGCACCGCCATGGGCGCCTGGGCGATCTCGGCACCCAGGGCCGGGATGGCGCAACCGCCCTCGGGATTGTGCACGTGGGCGAGGCTCAGGTACTGGTCCAGACAGCGTTCCAGGCGCTGCGGATTCATGGGTTGCTGGGCCATGGGGCTGTGGCTCAGTTCGCGGCGTACCACTTCGGTGAACAGGTCATCCTTGGACGGAAAATGGTTGTAGAAGGCGCCACCGGTCAGGCCGATGGCTTTCATCAGGCCGGCAACCCCGGTGGCATTGAAGCCGCCGCGCTTGGCCAGGGCACCGCTGCTTTCCAGCAATTTCTGCCGGGTTTGTTCCTTGTGGGTGGTGGAGTAACGCACGCCGACAGGCTCCGTATCGATGGCTTGACGAAGTGTGGATCATAGCATAGCGTTCGTTTACTAAATGATCGTTTATCAATGGAGCGATGCATGACACAGAACAAGAAAGTGGTACTGGTGGTGGGGGCCGGGGATGCGACCGGCGGCGCGATTGCCAAGCGCTTTGCCCGGGAAGGCTATATCGCCTGCGTGACCCGGCGCAGTGCCGACAAACTGCAGCCGCTGGTAGACGAGATTCGGGCAGCGGGCGGTGAGGCGCATGGCTTTGCCTCCGATGCGCGCAAGGAAGAGGAGGTGGTCGAGCTGGTTGAACAGATCGAAAGCACCCTGGGCCCGATCGAGGCGTTTGTGTTCAACATTGGCGCCAATGTGCCTTGCAGCATTCTCGAAGAGACCGCGCGCAAGTATTTCAAAATCTGGGAAATGGCCTGTTTTGCCGGCTTCCTGACCAGTCAGGCGGTGGCCCGGCGCATGGTCACCCGGGAGCGTGGCACTATCCTGTTCACCGGCGCAACGGCCGGCTTGCGCGGTGCGGCGGGCTTTGCAGCCTTTGCCGGGGCCAAACATGGCATCCGGGCGCTGGCGCAGAGCATGGCGCGAGAGCTGGGGCCGCGTAACATTCATGTCGCCCATGTCGTGGTCGATGGCGCCATCGACACCGCGTTCATCCGCGACACCTTCCCCGAGCGCTATGCGCTCAAGGATGAGGATGGCATTCTTGACCCTGCCCATATCGCCGACAGCTACTGGTTCCTGCACGCCCAGCCGCGTGACGCGTGGACCTTCGAACTTGACCTGCGGCCGTGGATGGAACGCTGGTAAGCCCTGCAAAACAACAATAAAAAGGATGCTGTGCAATGAGCAAGACTGTCGAATTCTTCTTTGACCTGGGCAGCCCGGCCAGCTACCTGGCCTGGACCCAGCTACCGGCCTTGTGCGCCCGCTGTGACGCGCAACTGGTGTACCGACCGATGTTGTTGGGCGGGGTGTTCCAGGCTACCGGCAATGCGTCGCCGGCGATGGTGCCGGCCAAGGCCCGCTATGTGTTTGCCGACTTTCAACGCTATGCCGGGCGCTATGGCGTGACACTGGCGTTTCCACCGGGGTTTCCGATCAATACCCTGACGCTGATGCGCGGCACGATGGCCGTCCAGTTGTTCGCCCCGGAACGTTTCGAGACCTACCTCAAGGCGGTATTCCCGGCGCTGTGGGTGCAGCAGCGTAACCTTGGCGACCCTCAGGTACTTGCCACCGTTCTGCACGAAGCGGGTTTCGACCCGGAGCAGTATCAGGCCTGGACCGTCGATCCCCAGGTCAAAGCCGCACTCAAGGATGCGACGGAAGAGGCGGTACGCCGGGGTGCCTTTGGAGCCCCGATCTTCTTTGTCGGCGAGCAGATGTTTTTCGGTCAGGACCGCCTGGAGTTTGTGGAAGAGGCGCTGCAGTAACTCAGTACAGATAAGTGTAGTGGTTAAATTTCCTACAACTGTATGGAGGAGCCGGATCAGGACTCCGTTAGTGTCATTCGAGCCCTGATCCTTTTGGAATGCCTGCCATGCTCAGCTCAATCGACCTGATAACTGCGTTCGTCCTGTTCGCCTTCGTCTCTTCAATCACCCCGGGGCCCAACAACACTATGTTGCTGGCCTCCGGGGTGAACTTTGGCGTGCGCCGGTCGATTCCCCACGCCCTGGGCATCAGCGTCGGCTTCATGGTCATGGTGCTGGCAGTGGGGTTCGGGCTGGGTGAAGTATTCAAGGCTTTCCCGCCGATCTATACGGTACTGCGCTACGTAGGCGCCGCTTACCTGCTGTACCTGGCGTGGAAAATAGCCACCTCCGGGCCGATGTCCGTCAACAACGGCGAAAGCCGAAAGCCTTTGGGATTTTGGGGCGCGGCGGCGTTCCAGTGGGTCAATCCCAAGGCCTGGGTCATGGCGGTCGGCGCCATCACTACCTACACACCGGCGCAGGGCTATGTCACCAACGTGATAGTGATCGCCGCAGTGTTTGCGTTAGTCAACCTGCCCAGCGTATGCATCTGGGTCATGTTCGGCAGCGCCCTACGTACGGTGCTGCAGAATCCGCGCTGGCTGATGCTGTTTAATCTGTTGATGGCGGCGCTTCTGGTGATATCCCTTTACCCGCTGCTCTTTGTAGAATCCAGCTTTTCCTGAATGAGTGCGCTGGCACATGCAGTTGATTCCCTGGTCCCATGACACAAGTGCCGGCTTCACCTTGCGCGGGTGGCGTTCGCCCGCCAGCGGCAAGCCGTTGCTGCACTTCCTCCACGGCAACGGCTTTTGCGGCCTGGTGTATCAGCCATTGCTGGCGCGCCTGGCCGAGCATTTCGATCTCTGGTTGTGTGACGTGCAAGGCCATGGCGACAGTGATCACGGCGGTCCGTTCCTGGGCTGGAACCGCACCGTAGAACTGGTTATCGAAGCGTTTGAGGCCGGTCGCGGTGAATACGCCGATGTGCCGCGCTATGCCCTCGGCCACAGTTTTGGCGGGGTGCTGACCGCCCTGATGCTGGCAAGCAGGCCGCAGTTGTTCCAGCGCGCGGTGCTGCTTGACCCGGTCCTGTTCAGTCGTTCCATGATCGGCCTGATGAGCGCGGCAGCACTGGTCGGCCTGCACCGCCGTCACACCTTGGCTCGCAAGGCAGCAACACGGCGCAGCCATTGGCCAGACCGCGCCTCGGCGCGCGCTTCGCTCGAAGGCCGTGGCATCTTCAAAGGCTGGACCGAGACCGCCCTGCAGTCCTATATCGAGCACGCCATCGGTGATTGCGGCGAAGGGGTGGTACTCAAGTGCCGGCCCAGCCGTGAGGTGGAAATTTTCAGTTCCTTTCCAAAGCGTATGTGGGCGTCACTGGCGCAGGTGCAGACGCCGACGCTGGTGCTCTATGGTGAACACACGTATCCCTTCGTACCGCAGTCGGTGCAGCACTGGGCGCAGAGTAATCGTCACGTCGAGGCGGCTCAGGTACCTGGCGGGCACTGCTTCATGCAGGAAGATCCGGCGGTGTGCAGTGAGCGGGTCGAAGGCTTTCTGCTGAAGTAACCCGTCAGGCGATGTCACTGGCCTCGAATTCTGCGGCGAGGAAGTCCAGCAAGCTGCGCACCGACGGCAACAAGCCACGCCGCGAGGCGAATACGGCGTGTACCACACCGCATTCCGGTGCCCAGTTCGGCGCAGCATGTACCAGCTGCCCGCTGTCCAGGGCTTCGCGGATCACTACCAGCGGCAAGTGCACAACGCCGACCCCAGCCAGCGCGGCCTGACGCAGCACCACCAGGTCATCGGTGACCAGCCGGGGTGTATGGCGCAGGCTCGCACGGGCGCCGTCCGGGCCTGACAGGTGCCAGTGGTAGTCACGTTGCGGGTTGCCCCAATGCAGGCTGGGCAGGGTGGTGACATCGGTGGGTACCGGGCGCTCCGGCAAGCGTTCGAGCAATGCCGGCGCCGCCACCAGGCACTGAGTGCTGCGTGCCAGCACTTTCATCACCAGCTCGCTGCTTTCCAGCGGAGGTACCCGGACACGCAAGGCAATGTCGATGCCCTCCTGAATCAGGTCGACCTGGCGGTTGGTGCTCTCAATGTGCAATTGCACCAAGGGACACTGCACCATGAAGCGGGTCAGCATGGCCCCTACCCAAAAGTCCAGAAGTGCCGTGGGGCAACTCAGGCGCACGATACCTTGCGGCTCGGCGCGGTTACGCTCGATCAGTTCGGCAGCACCTTCGGCTTCCACCAGCATGGCGACGCAATGGCGGTAGTACGCCTGACCGATCTCCGTCACTGAAAAGTGCCGGGTAGAACGCTGGATCAGACGAACCCCAAGGCGTTCTTCCAGGGCAGCGATGCGGCGGCTGAGTTTGGATTTAGGCATGTCCAGGGCGCGACCGGCCGGGGCAAAGCCGCCGTGTTCGACCACCTGGGCAAAGTAGTAAAGGTCGTTAAGGTCTTCCATCATTGTTCCTAAAATAGAACACTGAGGACAGTTTAGCCGATCTACCGCCGATGTCGTTGCGCTCGTATGGTTATAACCATCCACGAGAGGAGGCATCTCATGAAAAAAATCCAAGGCGTCTATAGCAGCCCCACCCCGCACTGGGTCGGTGATGGTTTCCCGGTGCGCAGCCTGTTTACCTACGACAACCTGGCCCAGCACATCAGCCCGTTCCTGTTGCTGGACTATGCCGGTCCGCATGATTTCACCCCGACCACGGCACGCCGTGGTGTCGGCCAGCACCCTCATCGCGGGTTCGAAACGGTGACCATCGTCTACCAGGGCGAACTGGAGCACCGTGACTCCACCGGTGCCGGGGGCCTGATCGGCCCGGGCGACGTGCAATGGATGACTGCGGCGGGCGGCATCGTGCATGAGGAGTTTCACTCCCCGGCCTTTGCTGCCCAGGGCGGCACCCTGGAAATGGTCCAGCTGTGGGTCAACCTGCCGGGCAAAGACAAGTCAGCGCCGGCCGGCTACCAGACACTGCTCAGCAGTGACATCCCGGTGGTCTCGCTGGACAGCGGCCGTGCCAGCCTGCGGGTCATCGCCGGTGAGTTTCACGGGCACCAGGGGCCAGCCCGGACGTTCACTCCCATGGACGTCTGGGACCTGCAACTTAAAGCCGGCGCGTCATTGACCCTGCCGAGCGCGGCGGGGCGCAGTACCGCGCTGGTGGTGTTGCGGGGCTCGCTGCTGGTCAATGGCGAGCGTCAGGTGGGGCCTGCGCAGCTGGTGCTGTTCGACCGTGCCGGTGATGAGCTGCTGCTTGAAGCGCAAAGCGACGTGGCGGTGTTGTTCCTGGGTGGCGAACCGCTGGATGAACCGATCGTCGGCTATGGCCCCTTCGTAATGAACAGCGAAGCGGAAATCGCCGAGGCCTTTGAGGATTTTCGTGCCGGCCGCTTCGGCCAGATGAGCGGGCCGCAAGGCGCTCGTCACGACGACTAACCTGATTAACCCGAAGGTTGCCCGACGGGAGCCTTCGTTCCCGGTTGCCAGCATTGCTGGCAACCCGAAAGCAAGGAGTACCTAGCATGAGCACATTTGCCAATACCGCGAACTTCAACGGTCAGGTGCCACGCATCGACCCCGACGACGCCGCGATGCTGCTGATCGACCATCAGAGCGGCTTGTTCCAGACGGTCAAGGACATGCCCATGACGGAGTTGCGGGCCAACGCCATCACCCTGGCCAAGATTGCCAGCCTGGCGAACATTCCGGTCATCACCACCGCTTCAGTGCCGCAAGGCCCCAACGGCCCGCTGATTCCGGAAATTCACGAAGCGGCGCCCCACGCACACTACGTCGCACGCAAAGGTGAAATCAACGCCTGGGATAATCCCGAGTTCGTCGCCGCCGTAGAGGCAACCGGACGCAAGACCCTGATCATCGCCGGCACCATTACCAGCGTCTGCATGGCATTCCCGAGCATCAGTGCGGTAAATGCAGGCTATAAAGTATTTGCGGTAATCGATGCCAGCGGCACTTATTCGAAGATGGCCCAGGAAATCACCCTGGCCCGTGTGGTGCAGGCCGGTGTGGTGCCGATGGATACCGCGGCGGTGTGCTCGGAAGTACAGCGCACCTGGAACCGCGAAGATGCACTCCAGTGGGCTGAGGCCTACAGCCATGTGTTCCCGCATTACCAACTGCTGATCGAAAGTTATGCCAAGGCGCAACAAGTGGCCCGTGACAACGAAGTGCTGGACTCACAACGCTGATCCCTCATGGCCGGTGCATTCAGGTGCCGGCTCATCAACGCAAGGAGTAAGACCATGAGCAAGCCCTATGTACGTCTGGACAAGAACAATGCCGCAGTCCTGCTGGTGGATCACCAGACCGGTCTGCTGTCGCTGGTGCGTGATATCGACCCGGACAGGTTCAAGAACAACGTGCTGGCGGTGGGTGACCTGGCCAAGTACTTCAAGTTGCCCACAATCCTCACCACCAGCTTTGAAACCGGCCCCAACGGCCCGCTGGTGCCGGAGCTCAAGGCGCAGTTCCCCGAGGCGCCTTACATTGCGCGGCCGGGCCAGATCAACGCCTGGGACAACGAAGACTTCGTCAAGGCCGTCAAGGCCACCGGCAAGAAGCAATTGATCATTGCCGGTGTAGTGACCGAAGTGTGCGTAGCGTTCCCGGCGCTGTCGGCACTGGAGGAGGGCTTTGAAGTATTCGTGGTGACCGACGCCTCCGGTACCTTCAATGAGCTGACCCGCGATTCTGCCTGGAACCGCATGTCGCAAGCCGGCGCGCAACTGATGACCTGGTTTGGCCTGGCCTGCGAACTGCACCGAGACTGGCGCAACGACATCGAAGGCCTGGGCACGCTGTTCTACAACCACATCCCGGATTACCGCAACCTGATGACCAGCTATAGCACCCTGACCAACGGCAAGTAAGGCCGAGGTTAAAGCCCCGCCGGCCGTACCTGTCCGGCGGGGCTTTTGCTTTTTACCCAGAACTCGAAGGCGCGCGGCAGGGGTAAACCAGGCGAATGAAAGCATTCAGTTCCCTCCAAGGCTACCGCCGCACGCTGCGTAGCGCACCAACGCTGACCGTCTGGCTGCGCTACCGAGCGCCTTATCACTGGCCTTCAATGCTGGGCTTTTTACAGGCGCGCAGCATTGCCGCCATTGAAGCTGTGGAGGCCGGCGAGTACCGGCGCACGGTAGTGCTCGGTGGTCATCATGGCATTATTCATTGTCGCCCCGTGGCCGCCGATCAACTGGCGGTCACCCTGTACGGTCTGCCTCCTCGCGTGTTGCCCGCACTGGTTGCGCGGCTGCGGCGAGTGTTCGACCTGGATGCCGAACCGCAACGTATCGAGCGGGACTTAAGTCGTGACACGTTGATGGCCGGGTTGATTGCCGCACGGCCCGGCTTGCGCGTTCCCGGCGGCTGGGCCGCGTTCGAACAGGCGATGCGCACCGTGCTCGGCCAGCAGATCAGTGTGGCCGGTGCCATGACGCTCGCCGGGCGCATGGTGGCTCGCCATGGTGTGCCGTTGGCGCCGGGCCTGACCGGTGATGAACGCCTTACCCATGTGTTTCCTCATCCCAAGGCCATTGCCTCGAGCGACCTGAGCGGCCTGGGCATGCCCCGTGCGCGAGCATCGACCTTGTCGGTCATGGCCCAGGCCATACTCGACGAGCCCGGGCTGTTGCGTGCAGGTAACGATCTGCACACCTGGGTCAAACGGTTGTGCCTGTTACCAGGTATTGGCCCCTGGAGCGCTCAGTACCTGGCGCTGCGCCTGCGCGGGGACGTCGATGCGTTTCCCCTGGGCGATGTCGCACTGCTCAAGGCCCTGCGTCAACTTGAGCCCGGGGACGTGAAGCTGGCCGAGCGCTCATTGGCCTGGCGCCCCTGGCGTGCCTATGCGGCCCAGCACCTGTGGGCTTCGTTGAGTGCATCTCAGGACTGACGCCAGTGCACCTCGGTGATGCCGTAGCGTTCTGCCATGGGTTTGCTGACCAGCTTGACCTTCTCCAGACCGAAGCGCCCGATCCTGCCGACACCGGCGTCGCAACTCGCCCAATGCCAGGCCTGGGCGTTGTCCATGTGCTCTGCACGAATGATGAATGACTTGGCGGCGCCGTGAAGCAGGTAGTCGATCACGTAAAGTTTTGCGTTGTTCATAGGCCAGTGACGATCCTTTCAGGGCAGTGAACAGGAAAATACGGCTTCTGAAACTACTGAGTCCGATGACGGTGGAAAAATTCAATCGGATTTGCGCCATGCCATCGCTTTATCAATTGGCGTCTTTGGTCATTGAGTGGTAATTGAGAGTCTGGGCCCATGCGACATGAGGATTGCACCATGTCATTGATTGGCGTTTCCACGCTTGAACTGCGTCAGCTTATCGAACAGGCATTTGCGCCTGAGCACTGTGAAGCCTCTTGCGAGGATGGTGAGTGGCTGACCATCCGCCTTGGGCATGGCGGTAATCTGTTTGTGACCGAAATACGCCTGGACAGTGTGACCAGTTGTCACGACGTCTTCACGCTGGTCGGACATATCCACGAGCAGCAACGCCTGGCGCTTGACCCGGACGTACTCAAGGGGCGTGAAGTGGTCTGACGACGTGGCGGGCTTGCCTGTCCGCCAGCGATTGATGACCTGACGGTTTACTTGCACTCTGCCAGCACCACTTTGCAGGTGTTGGGGGTACCGCCGGAGCGGCCGGCATAGCGTATGCAATTGTTCATCGATTTGGTGCGCGCCATGTGCATCGTCGAGCCCCAGGCCAATCCACCTTCACCTGCGGTAGGCAGGGCCTTGGCGTAGCAGCTGGAGCCAGCGTTTGCATAGGCATAGCGTGCTTTCGAAGCCTTGCTCGAACAACTCGTTGTTAGTGCCAGACCAAAAGCTAGCAGCAAGGAAAGGGTGATGGGCGGGCGTTGGCTTGCTGTTAGACCGATCATTTCAGGTTTGATCCTGTCGCTGGCGTGCAGGCTTGCACCGCGCTGGTGTGTGCAAGTAAAGAACGTCGTGCGCTGATTGTCAGGCGCCAGCCGTCGTGTCGTTGCTCACCTTGCGCCAATGCCTCGGCACCGGCTGATTGACCTGTGCCGAGGCGCTGCCTACCGCATTTAGCTACCGAAATCGATCACCATGCGGCCTTTGATTTTCCCTTCCAGCATTTCGTCGAAGATCTCGTTGATGTCTTCGATCGGGCGCAAGGTCACTTTGGGCACCACTTTGCCTTGTGCGGCAAACTCGAATGCCTCCTGCAGGTCCTGGCGGGTGCCCACCAACGAGCCGACCACCTCGATGCCGTCGAGCACCAGCCGGGGGATGTTCAGGTTCATGGCTTCAGACGGCAGCCCGACCGCCACCAGACGTCCGCCCGCGCGCAGCGCGTCGACTGCCGAGTTGAACGCTGCTTTTGCGACTGCGGTAACCACGGCCGCGTGCGCACCGCCGGTTTTCTCCTGAATGACTTTCGCAGCATCCTCAGTGCGTGAATTGACGACCAGATCGGCGCCCATTTCGCTGGCAAAGCGCAGCTGCTCATCGTTGACATCGACGGCGATGACCCGGGCATTGAAGACGTTTTTGGCGTATTGCAGGGCCAGGTTGCCAAGGCCGCCGAGGCCATAGATTGCAATCCACTGCCCGGGGCGGACGTTGGAGATCTTCACCGCCTTGTAGGTGGTCACGCCTGCGCAGGTCACGCTGCTGGCGGCGGCAGAGTCGAGCCCGTCCGGCACTTTCACCGAGTAGTCAGCCATCACGATGCAGGCTTCGGCCATGCCGCCGTCCACCGTGTATCCCGAGTTCTTGACGTCGCGGCACAGCGTTTCGTTACCGCTGGTGCAGTACTCGCAATGCCCGCAGCCTTGATAGAACCACGCCACACTGGCGCGGTCGCCGGGCTTGAGCGAGGTGACACCGGGGCCCACTTCCTGGACGACGCCGATACCCTCATGGCCGAGAATTACCCCGGTTTTGTCTCCGAAATCACCGTTTTTGACGTGCAGGTCGGTGTGGCAGACCCCGCAGCACTGCATCTTCAGGAGCGCTTCGCCGTGCTTGAGGGGCCGCAGGGTTTTCTCGACCACGTCCACGCGTTGTCCTTTTGCAACAACAGCCGCTTTCATAAATGCCTCCTTGTCTCTCTGAGTGCGCTTGATTTATCGCAGGGTCAGCATAGCCAATTCACTTCACAAGACAGTGACGGGGGACAAGGTGCAGGTACTTAAGTGTGGAAAACCGGCTCAGATCAGCAGCCTGAGGGTGTCGAACAACTGCCGGTCGTCCGCTTTCGACGAGCGGGCCCGGCGACGGATGACCTGCAGCAGGCAGTCGACGAAGCACTGCGCTGCCGTGCCAAGCTGGGTGTTGCGCGGCGTGACGATACCGATGGTGTCGGTCGCAAATGACTCCGCCAGGTCCAGACGGGCTACCCGCTCCCGGTAGATCGGCACGGTAAGCATGGGCTCGGGGCAGTAGCCGAGCATGTCGGTCTGCTCCATCAGCGACAGCATCAGTTGAAGCGACTGGGCGCGCTGCACCTGTTCGACCGGAATCTGTGCGCTGTGTTGCCAGAACAGTTCGGTCATGAAGTCTTCGTGGCCGGTGTCCGGGTAGTTCACCACCCAGTCCTGATCCAGCAGTTCGTGGATCGACCGGCTGCCGCGTTTCGGGTGCTCGCAGCGGGCGATCACTGCCATTTGATAGGACAGCAGTGGATCACAGGCAAACTCCGGGCGCGGCAGCAGGGCAGAGACCAGGCCGATGGCGAAGTCCATGGTGCCTTCGCGCAGGCGCGGCAAGGTGACGGCCATCAAGCCTTCGAAGATCTCCAGTCGCACCTTCGGCATGCGTTGGCGAAACAGTTGCACGACTTCCGGCAACAACGCCATGCCCATCCACGGCGAAATGGCAAACCGCAAGTGGCCTTCGATATGGCCCTTGAGGTGGGTCAGTTCCAGTTGCGCCTGTTCGAGTTGCCCGAGCATCTGCCTGGCATGCAGCAGCAGCGAGCGGCCATACAGCGTCAGCCCCACGCCGCTGGCATTGCGCACCAGCAGGGGCAGTTGCAGGTGCGATTCAAGTTCACGCAATGCCTTGGAGATGGCGGTCTGTGAGACGTCAAGCTTGCGCGCGGCAGCCCGGATACTGCCGCAGTCGGCAATGGCCACGAGTGCCTGGAGTTGATGCAGCTTCATCGTTTCCCTTGCTGTCGAGCGTAAACCTTTGGTTGTCAGCCCAACCGATTTGCGGACTTCCGAGGCCACGGAACGTGACCCTATGATTTCCCCAGCATGCCCAGCTCTGGGAAAAACAACAACAGGAAACGCCATGACACACCCGTCCGTGCTACCCGGCATCCAGGCCATAGAAGATGAAATGATCGCTGTGCGCCAGCATTTGCATGCCCACCCGGAACTCAGCTTCGAAGAGTTCGCCACCAGTGACCTGATCGCCAGCAAACTCCTGGAGTGGGGCTATGAAGTTCATCGCGGGCTCGGCGGCACCGGTGTAGTCGGTAGGTTGCAACTGGGCAGCGGCCACAAGGTGATCGGGTTGCGCGCCGACATGGACGCATTGCCGATTACCGAGCAGACGGGCTTGCCTTACGCCAGCAAGCATGAGGGCAAGATGCATGCGTGCGGGCACGACGGCCACAGCGCCATGCTCTTGGCCGCCGCCAAGTACCTGGCGCAGCATCGCGCGTTTGAGGGGACGCTGACACTGATTTTCCAGCCGGCCGAGGAGGGTGATGGCGGTGCCCGGCGCATGCTTGAGGATGGTTTGTTTGAGCGCTTCCCGTGTGACGCGGTGTTCGCGATGCACAATATGCCGGGGCTGCCGGTCGGTAAGTTCGGCTTTCGCAGTGGACCGTTCATGGCGTCGACCGATACCGTGACGATCCGCATCCACGGCGTCGGTGGCCATGGCGCCATGCCGCACAAGGCAATCGATACAGTGCTGGTCGGCTCCGCCATGGTCATGGCGCTGCAGAGCGTGGTGGCACGCAATATCGACCCGCTCGACTGTGCTGTCGTCTCGGTCGGTGCATTTCATGCCGGCATCGCTGCCAACGTCATTCCAGAACACGCTGAACTGCAATTGAGCGTGCGCGCCTTGACGCTGGCGGTACGCGATCAACTGGTCGAGCGCATTACCGCGCTGGCCCAGGCGCAGGCCGCCAGCTTCGGCGCCACGGTGCAGGTGCTGGTCGATGAAGCGCAGCGCTTCCCGCCATTGGTCAATCACGAGCTACCCACGGCGTTCGCGCGTCAGGTTGCCCTCGACTGGCTGGGTAGCGAAGGGGTGATCTGCGACACCGCGCCCCTGACCGGCAGCGAAGATTTTGCCGTCATGCTCCAGCATTGTCCTGGCAGCTACCTGCTGATCGGCAACGGCGATGGCGAAGGGGGCTGCATGGTGCATAACCCCGGTTACGACTTCAATGACGACTGCCTGGCGCTGGGCGCCAGTTATTGGGTGCGTCTGGTCGAAACCTTTCTGGTCTGAATCTCGCCGCCTGCCCGCCGCCGAGAGCGCACCGGGCCAGAGGAGTTGTCATGTCCGTTACCATTATCCCGGCGGCTGCTGTTGCCATTGGCCGCCCGTCGATCAGTACCCGTGCCATCGCTGCGATCACCCTGGGTTCAGCGCTGGAGTTCTTCGAGTTCTCGGTATTCAGCTTCTTCGCCACGCTGATCGGCCGGCAGTTTTTCCCGGCACAGAGCGAACTCAGCCAGTTGCTGCTGGCATTGGCGACGTTCGGCCTGGGCTTCGTCATGCGCCCGCTTGGCGGTTTGATCATTGGCGCCTATGCCGACCGCGTCGGCCGCCGACCGGCGATGTTGCTGACATTGAGCCTGATGGCTGTGGGCTCGACCGTGCTGGCGTGTGCCCCCACCTATGCGCAGATAGGCCTGGCTGCACCCCTGATGATTGTGGCAGCGCGGCTGATTCAAGGTTTCGCCATTGGTGGCGAGGTCGGCGCGTCGACGGCCATGCTGATGGAGTATGCCGACGACCACAATCGAGGCTTTTACGGCAGTTGGCAGTTCTTCAGTCAGGGCCTGAGCTTTCTCTTGGGCTCTGTCGTCAGCTTGGCTCTCACCACCAGCCTGAGCACCGAGGCGCTGGAAAGCTGGGGCTGGCGCATACCGTTTCTGGTGGGTTTGCTGATTCTGCCGCTCGGTGTCTACATCCGCCGCCACCTGCAGGAAACCGCAGAGCATGCAACGCCTGGCGAACCCAAAGCGCCGGCGCTGCAACTGATCTTTACCCGTCACCGCCGCGTGCTGGTGGCCGGTGTGCTGATGACCATCGGTGGCACCGCCAGCAGCTACATCGTGCTCGACTACATGACCAACTACACCGTCGCCGTGCTAAAGCTGCCGATGTCCACCGGCATCGGCGCCTCGTGCCTGGGTGCATTGGTGCAGATCCTGCTGTCGCTGTGGGCGGGCAAGCTCAGTGATCGCATCGGCCGGCGACGCACCATCGCCTTGGGCAGCATCCCGATGCTGCTGTTGATCTACCCGGCCTTCATGTTGATGACCCACTACCCGACGTTGCTCACCTTGCTGGGCGTTTCGCTGGTCTGCACCTTTTTCCTGGTACTGATCACCGGCCCGTCGGTGGTGATGCTCACCGAGCTGTTCCCGCGGGCCATCCGTGCCTCCGGGCTGTCGCTGGTGTACTGCCTGGGCGTGTCGATTTTCGGCGGATTCGCGCAGTTCTTCGCCACCGGCCTGATCAGCCTCACGGGCGACAACCACGCACCGGCGTTCTACGTGATGGTGTGCCTGTGCGCCACCCTCGCGGGGCTCTCGCTGGTCAAGGAGACCGTCGGCAAACCGCTGGACTAGACCGCCGGCCACGGCGGTTGGCAACGATGGCTGAACAATAACAACAAGCGCTTCGAGCGCCCCTTGCGATGGATACCTGCATGACTTTTCTTTCGACCTCCCGGCCGCTGGTAATCGCCTGCGTGACTGTTTTCCCGTTGCTGTCGACGGCGGGTGAACACGGCTTCATCGAGGACAGCGAATTGCTGCTGAGCACGCGCTCGGTCGTCCTCAACAACCAGATCAAGGGCGACGGCCATGACCGCCGTCCCAACAACAGGCGCGATCCGCGTGACGTGTCGCTCGGCTTGAAAGCCAATTTCACCTCGGGATTTACCCAGGGGACGCTGGGGCTGGGCATCGATGCGTTCGCCTACAGCGGTTTCAAGCTCGATGGCGGCGACGGCCATGCCGGCTACGGCACGGTGCAGATGAACAAGCAAGGCGAAGCCCAGCGCAGCTTCGGCAGGGCCGGTGCGCTGGTCAAGGCACGCTACGCGCAAACGCAGTTGCGTTACGGCCAGATGCAGGTCACCAACCCGGTGTTTGCAACCTCCGATACCCGGGTATTTCCCAGCACGGCTACCGGTTTTCTGCTGAGCAGCGAGGACCTCGACGGTGTGCTGCTCGAAGGCGGGCACTTCACCGCAGGCACCGAGCCGTCCTCGACCAGCAGCAAAGGCGGGCTGTGGGCCAACTACGCCAACATCCAGACGCGCGCGGTCGACTTTGCCGGCGCTCGCTACGCCTTGAATGATCAATGGTCGATGAGCCTCTACGGGGCCGACTTTCAGGAACTGTGGCACCAGTACTATGTCGGCAGTACCTACCGCTGGACCCTTGATCCGGCGTCGCGGATTGACCTCGACGTCAATGCCTACCAAACCAACGATGCCGGTCAGGCCAGGGCCGGTGAAATCGACACCACCGCGTTTTCAACGCAGGTCGCCTACTCCTGGCTCAACCACAAGCTCAGTCTCGGTTTCCAGCGGATTATTGGCGACACCCCGTTCGACTACATCGGTTTTGGCAACAACGGCTCGGGTGCGTTCGGCAACTCCATCTACCTGAGCAATCCGGTCATGGCCTCGGACTTCAACGGCCCCAACGAAAAGTCCTGGCAGCTGCGTTACGACCTGGATATGGCGCCCTACGGCCTGCCGGGTTTGAGCTTCATGGGCCGGTACGTGTACGGCTATGACATCAGCCGCTCGCCCAACCCCAATTACCAGGCGTGGTCGGCCGCCGACGATGCGCAGCACCAGGAGCTGGACCTGGAGGCGCGCTACGTCGTCCAGAGCGGTACCGCCAAGGGCATGAAAGTGCGCTTGCGCGAGGGTTACCACAACGCCATGCGCGGCCAGCCCGATGGTGACATCAGCATGCACATGCTGATCGTGGAATGGCCGCTACGTCTCTTCTGAGTTCAAAACAAACCAACAAGAACAGCACCACAAGGACACCTTAACCATGCGCAACACACCGGCTTGTTTATCCCTCACCCTGTTGGGCTTGCTGGTCGCCTCGGCGAGTCAGGCCGCCGATACCGATTGGGTCGAGGCCGCCGTCACTGCGGTGAACCCGCAAGTGATCGAATGGCGCCACGACATCCACCAGCACCCGGAGCTGGGCAACATGGAAGTGCGCACTGCGGCGCTGGTGGCCGAACAGTTGCGCGCGTCGGGTATCGACGTGCGCACGGGTGTCGGCAAGACCGGCGTGGTCGGCGTCTTGAAGGGCGCCAAGCCCGGCCCGGTGGTGGCCCTGCGTGCCGACATGGACGCCTTGCCGGTGAAAGAAATGACCGGCCTGCCGTTTGCCAGCAAGGCGCAAGGCCTGCGCCTGGGTAAAACGGTGCCGGTGATGCACGCCTGCGGCCACGATACCCACACGGCGATGCTGCTGGGCGCCGCCAAGGTGCTGGCCGAGCACCGTGAACAGATCGCCGGTACCGTGGTGTTCCTGTTCCAGCCGGCCGAGGAGGGTGCGGCGGACGCCGATGACTTTGACACCAGCAGCGTCGCCGGTGCCCGCGCGATGATCCGCGACGGCGCCCTCGACGCGCCCAAGGTGGAAGCGGTATTCGGCGTGCACGTGATGGCCGGTTACCCGACCGGTCACCTGTATTACAAGGCCGGCCCGGTGCTCAACAGCGATGACGAATTTCGCATCACCGTCAATGGTCGCCAAACCCACGGTTCCGCGCCCTGGACCGGCAGCGACCCGATTGTCGCCAGCGCCCAGATCGTCAATGGCCTGCAGACCCTGGTAAGCCGGCGCACCGATCTGACCAAGGGCATGGGCGTGATCAGCGTCGGCTCGATCAACGGCGGTACCGCCAGCAATATCATTCCCGAGGCCGTGGTCATGACCGGCACCATCCGCTCGAATCATCCGGACATCCGCGCCGGTATCCTCGCGCACATGCCTGCTATGGTGAGCAACATCGCCAGCAGCTACGCCACCACCGCCAACCTGCAGCTGGTGCCTTATGCGCCGGTTACCGTGAACGACCCGGCACTGACCGAGGCCATGGTGACAGCCCTTGAAAAGGCGGCACCGGGCAAGGTCGAACGTTTGCCGGCCTCGCTCTCACCCAGTGAAGACTTCGCCTTCTACGCACAGAAAGTGCCGGGCCTGTTTGTTTTTCTCGGCGCAACGCCGGAGAGTGAAGACATGAACAAGGCTGCCAACAATCACAGCCCGTATTTCACCGCCGACGACGCGACCCTGGCGACGGGCGTGAAGGCGCACGTACAGTTCGTGCTCAACTACGCATCACGCTAAACGCCAGGCCTGTTGTTTTTGACCGCCATGGGGTGTACACCCCATGGCTGCCAACCATCACTCAGCAAGGAGCCAGGCATGAGCGTTCGAGGGAATGATCGTCAGATCGACAACATTGAGTTCAACGTCAGCGATATCGCTTGCAGCAAAGCCTTCTACGGTGCGGCATTTGGCTGGACATTCGTCGACTACGGACCGAGCTATACCGAGTTCAGCGATGGCCGCCTCACCGGTGGCTTTACTACAGGTGAGGCTGTGCGGCCGGGCGGGCCATTGATCATCCTGTATGCCGATGACCTTGATGCCGTACAGCAGCGTCTTCAAGGCCTTGGCGCCGTCATCAGCCGTGAAACCTTTGCGTTTCCCGGTGGGCGCAGGTTTCATTTCATCGACCCGGACGGCTATGAGCTGGCGGTCTGGACTGCGCAACAGTAGGGCGTGGTGCTTGATGTCGGGGATGGCTCCTTAGGACGGCCGTCTCCGAGTGCAGCAATGTAGTGCTCAGAGACTGTCCGGATCGCCAAAAAACATTTCAACTTGGCTCTAAATATGGGGTTTTGCGTATGGATATCCTATTATTGCCCCCAATCTTGCCCCCGATCGTACCTGGTGCGTGAGCGGAAAGCCTTGTATACCAGCAGCACTTGGTGAATTTATTTGAGTTCTGTTCCGTTCATGCCAGTAGGGGATCATCCTCAGCATTCCAAGATGCTAGCTGCAACTCCTGTTGTTTAGCCGCGAGTTTGCGGTTTGGCTCATCCCCCAAGTGCCGTTGACCTGCCGAAAGTCCTAGCGCCCGTACTAATGTCACAGCCTGGCGCCTAAGGTTACCGCAGTGTGTCGCCCGAGGATTGATCATCGGCGTTCCGAGACGGGTGGTCAGCACATCACCTTCGACCGCTAATACCTCTTGAGTCCACTCGATCCGGGCATTGATCTCGGCCAAATCCGTCGCCAATTGCAGGTCAAAGGGCTCCCACATAATCACCGGGCGCATACTCATGATCATTTCGAAAATTTGTTCCGCACGAGGCTCAAGCTTGCGTGTAGGCAACAAAACCAACTGTGCCGCCTGCATCGCCTCGACCTGGGAATCAAATGAGGTATCAGGCTCCCTTCGGATTTTTGCTTGTGCTCTGGCCATTTTGGGCCTCGAAAACGCTCTAATCAGTATTGAAGAAAGGCTCGGTGGCCGGTCGCGTTGATTTGGCCATTTTCGCCTACATCCCCCCTAGCCGTGCCCGGCCGGCCTCGGTATCGCCACGGCTGAGCGATACCAGTTTAAGAGAATTCGTCCTTGCTGAGACCGGATGCCGATATCTGGTCATGCAAGTTGAGCCATCTTTGGCACGGCCTCAGCCAGCCCCGTGCAGCAACGTAGCCAGTTGGTCTGCGGCCACACAACCTAGCAGCGAGCGCAGGGAAGCCTCAGGCATGGGCGATGGGTGGGTATGGGTAGGACAAGCAGATAGGCCATACCTGCACAGGCCGGGGTGGTAGTAATGATGAGGGTGGTGCTCAAGCAGCAGCAGACGGGGCGCTAAAGCGCGAACAGATGTTGCATCGAGACGAAGTCGAGGATGCCAACGGCCAGCAGCATGGCCCAACCTTCACGGCGAGCAACTAGCACACACACTCGCCGGTAGGGCTGACCACATCAAAGCCCGGTTGGTTGAACTTATCGGCCATCGTTCCACCAATGTGCAGTCCGGCGGACAGTTCACCCATGCGACGGCTCAGGTCCACCAGATCACCAGACGGAGCGCCGTCTGTGTGCTCATCACTATATAGGGCTGGTATTGGCTAAGGCGGGATTGAATGCTCATCGACGGCGCCACGATCGGGTTCATTCCCTCACGGTCATTGTCGCAAGACCCGGCAGGTCTTGCGTGATTCGTGAACTTGCCCACTCATTTGCATTCGACTTAACCAGTCATTTGCATCGGACTTGACTCGCAAAATTTTTGATAATGACCGGCAGAGAACGACCCATAGCTCCTCATCGATTGAGGCACAATACGGCCTATTACAATCGGTCGTTGAGTATCGTTGGCATAAAGAAGTCACCCGTGATACACAGCGAGTCAATAGGTGGCTTGTCGCCATCAAACACGAGGTGGCGCAGGGATGCAGTTTGTAACGAACGGTCCGGATATCCCAGACGAATTGCTCCAGGCCCATGAAGAGGACAGGGTAGTTTTCTTTTGCGGAGCAGGCATCTCCTACCCAGCTGGGCTGCTGGATTTCAAAGGCTTGGTCCACCTCATCTACAAAGAGGCGCTGACCAAATTCGATAGTGCAGAGCAGAAAGCCTTTGATAACTATCAATACGATGCCACTCTGGATCTTCTTGAGCGGCGCTTGCCGAACGGGCGGGGAGCTGTTCGAGAGGCTTTAGCGCGGGCTCTCAAGCCCAATCTTCGGCTCAAAGGGGCAACGGACACGCACGCAGCATTGCTGAGTTTGGGGAGGAGTCGGACCGGGGCCCTGCGTCTTGTCACAACAAATTTCGACCGCGTCTTCGATGCCGCAGGTCGGCGCACAAAACAGCGTTTCAATTCTTACTCCGCCCCGATGCTTCCGCTGCCTAAAAATAGCCGCTGGGATGGGGTCGTTTATCTGCACGGCTTGCTGCCAGCTAAGCCCACCGTTTACGAACTCAACCGACTCGTTATCACAAGCGGTGACTTCGGGCTTGCATACCTGACTGAACGTTGGGCTGCCCGATTCGTGAGTGAGTTATTCCGCAACTACGTGGTTTGCTTCGTCGGATACAGTGTCAGCGACCCGGTTCTGCGCTACATGATGGACGCGTTGGCTGCTGACAGAATGCTTGGAGAGATCACTCCGCAGGCATGGGCATTTGGATCCTGTAAACCAGGAGAGGAAAGCCAGAAAACCGCTGAATGGAAGGCAAAGGGAGTAGCTCCCATCCTCTACCACACTCAGCCTGGGGTCAACTCGCATAGGGGGTTGCATCAGACCCTGAAAGCTTGGTCTGAGACATACAGGGATGGAACTATTGGAAAGGAGCGGATTGTGACTACCCACGCTCTCTCCAAGCCCTCGGCTAGCACTCGGCAAGATGATTTCGTTGGACGTATGCTTTGGGCGCTATCTGATAGGTCTGGGCTACCGGCGCGTCGGTTTGCGGATTTCAGTCCCGCCCCGTCCTTAGAGTGGCTGTTGGGCGCATTCAGTGATACTCGCTACTACCACTCAGATCTCGGGCGCTTCGGGGTTCCTGCTCACGCGGAAGCCGATCCTAAGCTCAACTTCAGTCTGGTTCAAAGGCCCACCCCTTATCACTTGGCAGCGCCAATGTCGCTTGTCGGAGGGCGCACGGGTTACTGGGATAATGTGATGTTCCAGATAGCTCGATGGCTGGTGCGGCACCTCGATGATCCGGACCTTTTGCTTTGGCTCTCTGCGCGGGGGGGAAGCGTCCACGAGCGTCTTGCATTTCTCATCCAAGACCAGTTGGGGCTCACTGCCAAGCTTCAGAATGAAGGAAAAACCGCCGAGCTGGATGCACTCCGTAAAAGCTCACCTAAGGCGATACCAGGGCCTCTCATGCGCAAGCTCTGGGGGCTGTTTCTAGCTGAGCGGATAAAGTCGCCCTGGAGAGAGTTGGATCTTTACAGCTGGGCCGAGCGGTTGAAGCGAGATGGTCTAACTGCAAGTCTTCGACTACAGCTACGGATGCTGCTTTCACCTGTGGTTTCCATATCTAAGCCATTTCGATTGTCGGAAGATGTGGATGTTTCACCAACGAATCTGCGCAATCTGGTGAATTGGGAGTTGGTATTAAACTCCGACGACGTGAGATCTACGCTGTACGAGTCGTCTCATCAAGAGTGGACATTAGCTTTGCCGTTGCTCCTTGAGGAATTCCAGGCATTGCTTCGTGATGCTTTGGACCTCTTGCAAGAATTAGGAAGTGTCGACTCTTTTGAGGATCGTTCATTCTGGGATATGCCGTCGATTAGTCACCACTGGCAAAACCGTGGTTTCCGCGAGTGGGTAGTGCTCATTGAGCTGCTCCGTGATTCGTGGCTAGCTAATTTCGGAGAGTATCCTGATGCTGCTGTGAAGATCGCGCGCAGCTGGTTTGAGATTCCGTATCCTACCTTCAAGCGTTTGGCGTTCTTTGCAGCGAGTCAAGAAGGCGCTTTTCCCGCGGATGAATGGGTTGAATGGTTACTGGTAGAAAATGGTCGATGGCTGTGGTCAATCTCCACTAAACGAGAGGTTTATCGCCTGCTCGTGTTGCAAGGGCGAAGGCTGCCTCTCGTGGCTCAAGAAATGCTGGAGACGGTGATTTTGCTCGGCCCCCCGAGAGAAAACTTCGTAGCTGACATCACGGATGATCGGTATCAACAACGTGTAGACCAGGCAGTTTGGAGGGCCTTGGCGAAGCTTCAGTTAGGTGGGCTTGTCCTCGGTGATCAAGCTCAGCAAAAGCTTGATGAGCTATCCGCGGTGTACCCGCATCTACGCTTGGCGGAAAACGAGAGTGATGAATTCTCTCACTGGATGAGTGGGACCGGAGACCCTGATTATCAAGATCAGCGCGTCATCAGGCTGGCACCTTACAAACGTGAAGCACTCGTTCAATGGCTTCGAAATCCCCCGGCTGATCATGAGTACTTTGATGAAGATACCTGGAGGGATGTGTGTAGAAAGCACCTTCTCAACAGTTTGTATGCTTTGGGAGACCTGGCGCAGGAGGGGCAATGGCTTGTGAGGCGTTGGCAGGAGGCGCTCCAGGTATGGAGCGAATCAGGTGTTGCTCGAAAATCATGGCGTTATGTTGTTCCATGGATCGAAGCGATGCCAGAAGAGGTTCTTTCGCAAGTGATTTATGATGTTACTCGCTGGCTTGATGAGGTATCTAAATCGAACTTTGAAGGCCTTACTGTATTTTTGGGGATGTGCCGTAGAGTGATGGGCCTGCCTCTAGATGCGGATACGGGCATGACTAGTAATGGCGAACCTATCAATCAGCCAGTTACTGAGGCCATCAACCACCCCATTGGACATGTAACGCAAGCACTGTTAAACATTTGGCAGAAATCTAACCTTAGCGATGATGATCGTCTTCCAGAGGGGATACGTCAGCTCTTCACCGAACTGTGCGACTTGCAAGTGGAAAGATACCGTCATGGCAGAGTTTTGCTTGCATCCAGACTCATCGCATTATTCAGAGTTGATGAGACTTGGACTAGAGCTAATCTCCTTCCTCATTTCAGTTGGGCTATCAGTCCCGTCGAAGCTAGAAGGGCTTGGGAGGGATTCTTATGGTCACCGCGTCTGTACCGTCCGCTTCTTTTAGCCTTTAAGGCTGATTTCCTCGATACTGCTGGTCATTATGAGGACCTAGGGGAGCACGATGAGCAGTTCGCTGCGATTTTCACATATGCAGCATTAGGTCCTCTTGAGGGGTATAGCTCAGAGGAATTCCGCCAGGCTTTTGCCACATTTCCTTTAAAGGCGTTGCAAGAGTCAGCTCAATCCCTGGCACAAGCGATGGAGGGCGCAGGGGAGCAGCGGGAGGAGTACTGGCGGAATCGGATCCTGCCCTTCTGGCAAAATATCTGGCCAAAATCCCAAGATCTAGTGACGCCCACCATTGCTGAATCACTGATCCGAATGTCCATTGCAGCCAGGGCAGAGTTTCCTGCCGCTCTGGATGCAGTCTACGATTGGTTAGTGCCCACGGAGCATATGCACTTTGCGATCCACCAGCTGCATCAGTCAGGTTTATGCACAACTTTCCCTGGCGCAGCGTTGCGCTTATTGGCTGCGGTAGTGGACGACCAGGCTTGGTTGTCTCCTGATCTTCGCCCGTGTTTGGAAGCCATTGCTGAGTCCCAGGCGAGCATTGCTGAACGTCCTGAGTATCGCAGGTTGGCTGACTATATGCGTCGTAATGGACATCCTTGATGCAAATCGCCTCCTTGCAGTGGCCTAGTTGATTTAACACAAAGAAACCAGACGCGGAGCAGTTAAATGACTGTTTTGGCCGTTAACTGCCCTCCATAATCGGCAGTTACTGTGAGGTCTCTGCCTATACTGACTAGCGTCATGAGTCGAAAGGCTTACGTCGGTTCAACGTTGCATTGGCGGAAGAGGGCCCACGAACATCACCTTCAGTCGATCACGACCAATGACTCGTGCCAGCTCCGCGATCACGCAATACATGAAAATCAATGTAACCAGAAGAATCTGTATTGCCCAAAAGCGCGGCCAATTCATCGACGACCACAGCAGTGAATTCGCATCCATGAGGCTGGGTGCCTCTTTCCAGTACTCGTACAGCCGCTCTAGGTAATGCACAACCAGCGCGACCACCGCATACATGAGCGTCTTCCAAGTGACATTCCAGATCAGGGGTTTGTCGGGAAAGCGGTTGATGAAGGGCAGCATATCCGCGACCAACACCGATTTGCCGAGGATCATGGAGGCAATCAGCACCGAGGCCGAAACGGGTAGATCAACTCCCGACCCCTTGATCATCAGCCCTCGAATAAGGGCAACAATGTGCAAAATGATAAAAAAGAAGATGGTCGGCGGAAGGACTTTCATGAATTCATGTTTAATTTTATGTATCAGCGTGCTCATATTTTTGACCTTCAAATTAGAGTTCGCGCGGTTTCACTAGGACAAATTTTGCCTAAGTACCCCAGGGTTGCTGCATTGTGTGAATAAAAAAGCGGCAAGCCACTAGCCCAGTGCCAATGGCTTGCCGTGATGCAATCAAGCATCAGTAGGAGCGTTACGGTGTGACAATATTGAACCAGAGGTCGAAGTTGTCCATGTAGCTCATCAACTCATCAAGCTTGCCCTCGTTGCCGTTGATCTTCACGTCGCCTTTGCTGACAGCATCCTTCAGCGTGGTCTGCTTGAGCATAATGTTGTTCAAGGTGTCACGGGTTAGCGTGATGGTTGCGTCGGCGTCCTTCGCTTGCACGCCCTCGGTGTGGTTGAGTACACCGTTGACCATCTCCAGCGTGTACTTCTGCTTGAGGTCAGTGAAGTCCAGGTTCAGGGTGATGTGCTTGTCGCCCACCTCAGGCCCTTTCAGGCGCATGGCCAGGAAGTCGAAGAACAGGTCCAGGTCCATCGCCTTGACGGTGTCGGGGCTGGCGGTGTCCGGTGTAGGCAGCTTCTGCACGCCATTGCGCAGCTCTTGCGCACCGGTCAGGTAGAAGTTGCGCCACGGGCCGCTCTCGGCCTGGTACCCCAGTTGTTCCAGGGTGTCGGCTTGCAGGTTCTTCGCCGCCTGGTTGTTCGGATCGGCGAACACCACATGGTTGACCACCTCGGCTACCCAGCGGTAATCACCCTTGTCGTAGTACTCCTTGGCTTTTTTCAGCACGGCGTCGGCGCCGCCCATCATGTCGACGTAACGCTTGGCCTGTTCATCCGGCGGCAGCTCCCACAAGGTGGCCGGGTTGCCGATATACCAACCCAAATGCAGCACGTAAGTGGCCTTGACGTTGTGGTTCAGCGAGCCGTAGTAACCACGGTTGGAGAAACGGTCGGCAATCGACTTGGGCAGTTTCACCTGCTCGGCGATTTCGGTCATGGTGTACCCCTTGTTGGCCAGACGCAGGGTTTCATCGTTGATGTAGCGGTACATGTCGCGTTGCGACGACAGCTGATCCTTGACTTCCTTGTTGCCCCAGACCGGCCAGTGGTGCTGGGCATACATGACCTGGACTTCATTGCCCCACATCTTCAGGGATTCATTGAGGTACTTGGACCAAGGCAGTGGCTCGCGAATCTTCGCACCACGCAGCGAGTAGGTATTGTGCAGCGTATGGGTGGAGTCCTCAGCCGCGTTTAGGGCCTTCTTCTCCTTGATGTAGATGAGCATTTCGGCCGGCGCCTCGCTACCCGGCGCGTAGAGGAACTCGTAGGTCAGTCCGTCGATTACGTGTGTTTCGCCGGTCTTTTCGATGAGGTCAGTCGGCGGAATCAGGGTCACGGTACCGGTAGAAGTGGTCGTACCCAGACCGGCGCCCAGTTGTCCGGTTTCGTTTGGTGGTAGAAGGTTGCCGTACATGTAGCTGGCGCGGCGGCTCATTGCGGTGCCGGCCATGACGTTCTCAGCCACTGCATGCTCCAAGAAGCCGTTTGGCGCGTAGATCTTGACCTTGCCAGCCTTGACGTCCTTTTCGTCCACCACACCGCGTACACCACCGTAGTGGTCGATATGGCTGTGGGTGTAGATCACTGCGACTACCGGTTTTTTCGGCCGATGCTTGAAGTACAAGTCGAGTGCCGCCTTGGCGGTCTCTGTGGATATCAGTGGGTCGATGATGGTGAGGCCGCTCTTGCCCTCGATTATGGTCACGTTCGACAGGTCGTAGTTACGCACCTGGTAGATACCATCGGTGACTTCGAACAGGCCAGAGATGTTGATCAGTTGCGACTGGCGCCACAAGCTGGGGTTGGTAGTGGCCGGTGCGGTTTCACCTTCCTTGATGAAACCGTACTTGTTCGGGTCCCAGATCATGTTGCCGTTCGGGCCTTTGACCGGCTCGGACGGCAGCGGGGCGATGAAGCCTTTGTGCGCCAGTTCGAACGAAGTCTTGTCGTTGAACGGCAGCTCTTTGAGCAGCGCATCGTTGGCCGCCTTGGTGGCCTCGGTGGCGGGTTTTGGCGATTCAGCAGCCCAGGCATGGGTGCTCACAGCAATGGCTGCGGCGAGCAGGACCGACGTGCTGAGCTTCCAAATTCCCGCTGATGCACCATCAGCTTTGAGGGACGAGGTTTGAGCAATCGCTTTCATTTCAAACTCCTTCTTGATCAATTTGCTGTACCCATCGGGGTAACTTCCAGCGTTATGCATTCCAACGTGCTATTCATCCTGAAGCAGATACTGGCGGCCTATGGTTGGCCAGTAATTGGTATCTACTTCTTAAGCATCTCAAAAGATTTCGCCATGTCACGTGCCCAGCCATCGAGAACAGCTTTGGCATCGTTGGCTGTCATGACTTGGGAGGAGTTGTCCAACTCGGCGCCTGCGCCTTTTCGTACCACTTGGGCGACCACTTCGTTATTGCTGCCATCTATGAAAGCCGCTTCGGTGGCGAGGCTGGTGTCCTGATCGCGGATACCGGTTGCATAGCTGACACCGGCGGCTACCAGGGCAATTGGGATCACCTCATATGGTTGCAGGCCTTTGGTTTTGGCGCTTACTGCAGTGATTGCCGGACGTACCACCAGCACTTTGGGGCCGGGGCCGCTGGCAAGCGGCAACTCTTTGGCAAACTGTGTTTGAAGCACTTGATCGTAATAATTGGTGATGCCGTTTAGTGTTTTCTGCGGCACCTTTTCGGTTGGTTGTGGTTTTGGATAGAGCTGGCTTGGTTCAACATAGATGCTGGTGAACTGGTTTGCGTTCACCCCCGGCTTGATCCAGCGCATCACCGCCCCACCAGTGGGCGACTTCTCTTCCTTGAGCGCTTGATAATTTTTGAGGAAGCCCGAGTATTCCTCGGGCGCTACGTATTTGCTGGTGCACCCCGTAATCCCTACAGTGGCCAGGCACAATACGACCGCTAGCGGCTTCAACTTCATGGTGGAACTCCTTGTGGTCAATTCAGTTCAGCTTCAGGTCGTGACACGGTGGTCCGAGTCAAAAGCGCCAAGTCGCACCGCCGCCTACGATATGTAGGGCGGCATCCTTGTATGTTCCGGAGAGTGTGGTCCCCGAACGCGACTTAGTCTGTTCGTCGTCCATGTCACCCAACCACACGAGGGTATAAGCCAAGTGCAGATCGAGACCTTCTTCAAGCTGGTAATTGACCCCGGTCGCGAAGCGCCAAGCTTCGCCCATGGGGTTGTCGACGGTGCGATCTTTGTCGTCTACCGCAGAGCTGTCGTAGCCTAGACCCATACTCCAGCGAATTTGCTTAGTGGCTTGATACTGCGCACCGATCGATGCATGCCAAGTGTCTTTGTACTGGCGGTCAATGGTGCGATCTACGCCGCCGGCATTGGCATCCACTTCCACGCCTATCTCGCCGAAGTCGCTCCAGTCTTGCCAGCCCAGGCTGCCTAGTAGCTTCCATTGCGGGTCGAGCTGATGTGCCACGCTAAGCAGCACAGTCTGGGGGACATTCATGTCCAGCTCCAACGAGTCGGCATCCAGTCGACGCAGAGCGGCATTGATGATCGGGTTGCTGACTTTGCGTACGTCAGGGCTATCTTCAAACTCCAACTTCACCTTGCTGGTGTACGACAAACCTATTTTGGTGCTCTCATCCAACTTGTAGAGCAAGCCGAGGTTGATCCCGGTGCCTACATCAGTGTCTTTGTATTCCAGTTGCCCGTCCGGACTATCACGCAGACCGAGCAAGTTGTTGTTGATGGCCACTTCAGTTCGGTAATAACCGTAGAGAATACGTGGGCCGATACCGACTGAAAGTTGGTCGGTGAACTGATGGGCGATGGTTGGCTGAAAGGAAACCCCGATAACGGCTGTCTCTTGGCTGAAGTAACGGCCAGCCCAGTCATCGTCGTAGTTCAGCGCCAGGCCAAAGTTACCGTACATGCCAAAGCCGACGGCCGAACGATCGTCGATCTGGTGGCTGATGAACAAGCTCGCGCCCGGCAGCCACTGTAGGGCATTACCGCCCTCGTTGCCGTCGAACTGGTTGCTGTCGTCACGAGAAAAACGCATGTGGCCGAGGATCACCTGGGCATTGGCACTGACCTGTGTGCCCTTGAGTTCGGTAATTCCAGCTGGGTTGCTCATTAGTACACTGGGATCGGTTGCGAGTGCGGCAGAGCCCGCATTAGCTAGTCCGGCGCCTTCCTGGCCGGCTTCGTAGATGAAGAGACCACCGGCGTTCGAGTCAGGACTTAACAGCCAAAGCCCTGAGCTGAAAATGGCCGCACACCACATCCGCGCGGTTCGTGCACAAATGTTACCCATCAAGCATCCCCTGCTAAGTGTAAAATTCACAGCACTTCCAGTTCATGGGCGCCCAATGGTTTTAGGTATCGTCTCGAAATACTCAAGAACAGCCGTGTAAAGGTGCGCCCAGCCCGGCTATGACTAGAAACAGCCTAGTAGCTATCGCGGTGAGTTCCACTTTTGTGTGAGGAATATGCGTTTCATTTCTCATTTCATGACAGCAATTCGGAGTTTGATAGATCGTCTCCGGACCTAATTGGCAGACAAAAATCTAACGAGTAACCAGCCCTGCGCAGTGGCTAGCCGCTCCGGATTACTCGCCTATGCTATTGGCAGTCTTGATCGAATGGATGATCTGGGAGGTGCTCGATGCGCAGTGTGAGAATGGCCGCAGCGCTAATGGTGCTGGACGCGGGGCTCGCAGGCATGGTTTGGGCACAGGAACAAGCTCCACGTGAAGCGCAGCCTTGTTTCGCTTGCCATGGGGAGCGTGGTCAGGGCACCACCCAGGGCCCCATGCTTGCCGGATTGTCGACGCAGTACATCGAGGCTCAGATCGACCACTTCATTTCCGGACAACGCAGCAATCCGCTGATGACACCGATGGCGCAAGCTTATACCGACCTGCAATTGCGCAGACCCGTCGCTACCTATTTTGCGTCCCAAGGCAAACTGCCTGAGCTGCACGTGCGCGGCCAGCTTCAAGCCGGGTCTGCAGCTGAGCGACTTTATTATCAAGGCGACATAACGCGAGGGATTCCCGCTTGTTACAGCTGCCACGGTCCGTCGGCCGTAGGGGGCGGGCCTTTCCCACGCTTGGCCGGCCAGCAGGCGGATTATGTCAGTGCGCAGTTGCTGGCTTGGCAGAAAGGTGAGCGCAAAGGCGACCCCGGCAACATGATGGCCGCTATCGCAAAACGACTGAGTGCAGAAGATATCCAGGCGCTTGGCCGTTACTTAGCTGCGATTCAGTGAGGAAGCAGACATGAGATCGAACAGAATCTGGCCGATGATATTGCTCTGGTGCGCACTACCGAACCTGGCGCAGGCGGTCTATCCGGACATGCAAGAAGAGATCGCCACGCAGCCCAAGGCAGCTGACGAGCACTACTTCACGCCCCGTGACCTATCACGCATCCCGAGTGGTGCCTTTGGTGACAAAGTACGCAAAGGTTATGAGCTGTTCGTTAATACCCAGCAACTTAAAGGGCGCTATGTGGGCAACACCCTCAATTGCACCAACTGCCACTTGGACGCCGGTACCAAAGCCTACGCCGCGCCCATGTGGGCCGCTTACTTGGCTTACCCCGCGTTTCGCAAAAAAGATAATCGAGTGAACAACTTTGCCGAGCGCATCCAAGGTTGCTTCAACTACTCGATGAATGGAAAGGCGCCAGCCCTGGACTCACCGGAGTTGGTTGCCATGTCTGCCTATTCGTATTGGCTGCTGATGGGCGGCTTGCTGGATATGTTTGGCATGCAAGATAAGCCGGTGCCAGAGCTTGACGACAAACACCTGCAACTGGGCGGAAACGATGAGTCTTTCGTCCTGCCAGGGCCCTTGGCAGGACGCGTCAAGATGGCCGGGCGCGAACACATGCCGGGCCGTGCATTCGCTACCTTGGCGCGTCCACCCGAGGACGCCTCTCCGTCACGTGGCCAACAGGTCTACAGCCAATACTGTGCGGTATGCCATGGAGATCAGGGGCAGGGGCGCGAAATGGCTGACGTGCCTGTGCTCCCGGCGCTGTGGGGAGCGCAGTCTTACAATTGGGGGGCGGGCATGCATCGCGTCAATACGGCCGCCACTTTCATCTTCGAGAACATGCCACTAGGAAAAGGGGTGCAACTGAGTGTCCAGGAGGCATGGGATGTAGCAGCCTTTATCAACAGCCGCGAACGTCCACAAGATCCACGCTTCAATGGCGACTTGAGTAGTACCGCAAAAGCATTCCATGGCGCGGATCAAGGCTACTACGGCAAGACCGTGGATGGTAAAGCACTAGGAAGTCAGGCATTTCCGTCCGGGATCCAACCTTAGTGGGTCGAAGTCGGGTCATTCATAGCTAAATCATCGGTCAATGTGGATTGGTATGCTCAAAAGCTACATGCCAATCCCACCGAAACTCCCGAAACGTGGTCGCCCATCACATGCCTGACCACAAGCCGTGTGCGGGTGACAAAGACGTTGTAAGCGCTGGAATCCAATTCAAGGCCCAGCCCTATCGTTGAAAGTCGATCAAACCCCAACACGCCACGTTGATCCCCCAGATATTCTGAGTGAGAAACCTCCACCACATAGCGAAGCGGACGCTGCAAAGCTATCAAGCCGGTGGGTGCGCGCCACCGCGTGTAAAGGTTGAGGGAGTCAGCAATAGCTTGCCCATCGATATCGTTTTTTCCTCCGACGTTCTGCAGATTCATGTAGCTGTAACGCAATTCGACATCGAGTTCGTAATTGGGACGTACGCGCTCAAGATCCAGCATCAGCGCACCGCCCAGGCCTACGGCAGTCATATGACCGTTGTCGAGAAACTCTATATCACGATCAAAGCGACGGTTGATGAACAAGCGTGCGGCATTGATATCGCTGGTCAAATAGCCCGCTGCAAAGTTGAAGATCGGGCGTAACGCCAATTCGTCCGTTAGCGAGAAATCCCACCCCACACCACCAGTAGCGGAAATTGAGTTCCATTTAACTGGAATGGTTTGGGTTTGTTCACCATCCGTTGCAACAAAGCGCGGATCATAACGGCTGTAGGCAAGCGCGCCCTCCAGATAGAGCGGCGTTTCCTTGCTTAACGTGGCACCGCCACCCGCCTGGGTCAGTGTGAGGCTAGGGTTGCCGGCGCTGTTGTCATTGATACTCAGGGAGCTTGAGGTGAGATCGGGGGTCATGGCATATGACATTAGGGCTAACATTCCATTGGCCCGGTCTTCCAGGTTGACGTTCCGCAAGCGCAGGGTGTCTTCAGCATTTGCACCGGCTGCAATGCATATACCCAGTATTTGCACGGCAAAACGCGATTTGGACATCTGTGGTCTCCTGGCTCATTGTTGTCATCAGCTGACAGTCAACGCGAGTTAGGAAAGCGTAGACAGTTTGAAGGGGAGTACCAGAGCTATGCCTTGTTTGTTGAGGTAAGAAGATTCGGGGGATATGTCGAATTTTGGGTGATTGGTGTTGCTGTTCATCACGAATGCCGGCACTACTTTATCGGCAATAGGCGCGGATTGAAGGCGGCCTTTTAGCAAAGCCGCCACAACATCCCCGACAGTGCTGGCGGTCTAACATGGCTTTATGGGGTCAATATCGGTCGGCAGTTTCGACCCTAGTCATCACATGCTGAAAATATGGCTACGCTACTTATGACTTCATGAGCTTGCGTAGCTGGATTGGGTAATCCCTGTCCTATTACATATGATCCAGTTGTAAGTACCACAACCGTTCAAGATGCGGCGTTGTATTGGTCGCGCAATTCGGCACCAGTGGTGCAGTAACGGTTTGTCGGCGCATGACAACTCCGGCAGCTCATTAGGTGGCCTATATAAAGGTCATGTGCTTGACACCACTGAGGATCGGCTATTGTCGTGCTTCGATGAAGGTATTGGGGTTCATTTTTATACGGCTTGAGTGCCAATCGTTTCAGTTCTTGCGGTGGCGGCCATCTCGGATGACTGAGGATTAGATGCGCAGCGAATGCCGGGAGCGTGTCGTATTGCTCGGACAGGTCGTACCGGTCAATGAAGTTGAATGAGATCAGGTAAGCCGGCGAACATGCCAGCAGGCGGGCGACATCCGCCAGCCATGCTTGCTCTGTTGCCGCTAACGACTCGATGATTTCCTGTCGATGCGATCTCATCTCCGTAAGTAATTCATGAGGTGGCAGATGATCGGCCTTCCAAGTCAGAAGCTCGCCATTCAGGGTCAACACCATGCCTTCGGCCTTAGCCAGTGCCAGCACCTCGAAGGCGGTCATATCTCCCCCGTGAAGTGCATACCACCTTCGTTATCAGCTTCTGATATGTGAGGGGCCTGCGGATCTCGCGGATTCTGCGGAAAACCAGGCTTGGCAGGGGTGCCGTTTTGCGGAAATTTTGCGGAGAGTTGCGGATTTTTTACCGGCGTTGCTTCACTCCGCAGATTTTCCGCACTTTCCCGCACTTTCTCCGCAACCTTAATACCATGTATCTTGGGCCTTTCCTCGGGATCCGCAGAATCCGCAAGTAATCGGGGGTTGATTTTGAATGTCTTGTCCCCATTGCCCGGCAACAAATTGGAGTATTTAAGTAATATGGCAATTAGTTGATCGCGTTTCGTAGCCTTTCGCACCAACTGGGGGCCTGATTTACCTAGCCTGTCCAGGGTGAATTCACGCCAATGTAAGACGCGCTCCGGATTACGCAACCAAACCAGCAGATCGGCGGCTTGCTGCAACTCTGGGTTAATCGAATTGGATTCGGTGTAACGCAGCCATTCCATCAGTGAGTAACGAACAATTTCACAGGCATGGCGTATACACTTGCAGTCGATCACATTTGCACCTTCGAAGCACGCAAAGACTGCAGATACTCGACGAGCAAGTTCCGGGGCACGGCCAGCGAACGGCCGCAGGCCTGAGAATCGTCCCAATGGCCCTTGCTCGCTTTCCACTTCGTTGTAGAAGTCCAGCCATACCAGTTCAGCTTCATTGGTTAACCTCAACACGGGGGGGGTTACTTCGCCGGTTTCTGGGTCGATATATTCCTTGCTTGAAATAAGTTCCTCACAGCGCGCCCAGAAACTTTGCAGGTGCGGGTTTTCCCAAATTTTGCTTCTCAGCGCTTTGATGGTCAGGTGGCGCGTGCCTGCGAGGCTGTCAGGACTGGCGAACAGGACTCGCGGCAAAAAGCCTTGCCCTATCAGCAAGGGATCGGCCAGGGCTTTCGCTACGGTGACAGGCTGGGCCATTAAGTGGATGCTCAGCCGCCGGTTATATGCGAAGCCTGAACCCTCCAGATTGCCGTGCGCGCGGGTACGCTCGAAGATGCCAGTGTCATGCCCCCTGGACAGTCCGCCGATGGTCGCTGCTCGGGTGTCGGAACGTTCATTGAGGGAGTAGCCCCCTAGCACCTGGCCGCCTTCATCGGTGTCCCATGAGGCGGTCGAGTTGCCCCGTATGAAGCCTCCTACAATGGGCTCGTACGTCGCATCAGCGAACTGCGTGCGTGGGTCTAATGGCACTGGATGGGTACTCAGAAACTCATCGCGTTTCTTGCCCTTGTACATGTCAGCTTCAGCCTTTAGCTCCTCGCAGAGTTGGCGATGTCGGATTCGTGCCTCTCGTTCTGCCTGATCAATAATTTTGAATGCCAGTTTGCGACAGGAGCTCTTCCGGTCGCCGGAGCAGCCCAGCGATAGCATGAACAGAGAGCACGGCATACCGTGCGGGTTGTGAATATCAGGGGCATTCACTCGGGTCTGTGCCAGGTGCGTTGCCGCAGCAATGACGCACTGCCCAGCCAAGGCCATCGGGGCTTGTACATGCTCTGCAATGGACCTTGCAGCAGCCTGCATCAGTTCCGGCAATGAGTCGATAGGATAGGATATCGGCGGCGCGGGGTTGGGCAGTAGCGGAACTGGCTCCGGGTAGGACGGAGCTGTAACCAATGGCGCGGTCATAGCTGAGCCCTCCGATATTGGCGTAAGTCGTTGAAATCACTAAATTCCAGCGGCGCATCATCCGACCATTGGGGCAGCACCCGTCCGCAACCGAGTGCGGTGGCGGCCTTCGTCGCTGCTGTCCGTCCCGGATTGCCTTCGGTCAAACGGTCGTCGTCGCCGGCAATAATCAGCACTGCTTCGGGGTAGAGCCGGCGCAGGTTTTCACCTGCGGCCAAGAGGTTGCCGCAGTTCATGGCACAAGCCACGGCGGTGTCGGTTTCCTCGTGGATGGTGGCGCCGGTAGCCCAGCCTTCGCAGATGGTCAGCGTCTGGCCCGGTATCGGATGGCCGATAGGTGAATAGCACCCCTTGACCATGCCGCCCTCAAGGAACCACTTGGAGCCGTTCGGGAAGATGCGTTGCAGGTTCACCAGTTGCCCTTCGTGGTACAGCGGCACCAGCAACATGGGCCCCATCTGACGTAGGTCATGCGGTTGGCATCCCTTGGCGACCAAATAGGGATGATTGGGGTCGGCGGGACAAGCATCCCGCCATATTCGTTGAGCGTTTTCGGCGGTCTCTTGGTGCTTTTTTTTGAGGTCTGCATCCCGCAGGTGGTTGACCTGCTCACTGCGCTGACGCATCAGCTCGGCTTCAATTGGATTGGCCGGCTGGCGACTGCTCCAGTTGTGCCAGTTGCCCGCATCTCTCCAGCTGCCGTACCAACCCGAGACGATGCCTTCAGGGAAAAGCTGATAGACGCCATTTTTGCTTCCATGCCGGTCGCCGGGAACGTGAAAACGGTGAATTTTTCCGTCTGCTACAGGTAAAAAATCCAGCCGACCAAACGTGGCTTGCATTACGTCGAGAAAGGCGAATATGTCGTCCATGGTCAGGCCCACTCCGAACTGACTCGAAACGTTACATGGCCTGCATTTATCAGCCCAACGACTTTGCGGGCGGCTAACAATGCGCCCTGATATTGGGTGGTGTCGTCTTCGAAAATGGGGGCGACTGCCAGCGCGTCGACGGTGTCGAGGAAGCCCAGGGCGACTGCTTCATCAGGCAGGTCAAGAAGGGCTAACGATTCAGCCTGATAGGCATCCAATATCAACTGATAGAGGCGCATGATTGCCTGCCGTTGTTGGTCCAAAGGGGCATCATCGTGCTCGATAGCATCGAAAACTTCATGGAGGCTTGGTGGGGCAGAGCGCTCGGACTTCCATTTGCACGAAAGGGAGTGGCTTGCTGGTTTTATGTGCTTTTGGTGGGCCATTTTTTTTAGCCCTCCAGATGTTGCGCAATCCAGACCTCGATTTCCCACGAATCCCAGCCTACGGCCCTGACTCCAATTCGCTTGGCTTGGGGGAAGCGTCCAGTTGCCATCAGGTTGTAGATATGGGCGCGACCAAAGCCAACGGTGGCCATGACTTCAGGCAGTCGAAGGATACGGCGGGAGAGAGGGGTAGATTGTGACATGGCCAGCTCCTTAGCTCTTACGAGCGTTCTTTGAAGGTCTGGCTATACATTTACGGCGCAGATTCTATGTTTGGCACCGACATCAATTAGGGTTGCTCACCGTCGACTTCGTTTGGGCGCGTCTGTTGTGGGGTTTTTGTGGTGGCGGGTGGAAACGGATGGGCGGACCAAGGCTGGTAATTCTCCAGAGGTTTCCAAGATGCCATCGGCTGACCTACGACGTGAATGGATCTTGCTTTCCTCCTGAAGCGCTCGACTTGGCGCGTGCTGTAGTGGAATATCCCCGAAATCGTAGCAATTGCCTGAGCGTAGGTCTGACCGTCTCTTACTAGAATTTCAACACCTAGAGCGGCGGTGAATGCCCGGGTACAGAGCCAATTCCTAAGTCGTACAGGCGGATGACCTGGTTTTCGTTTCCCCACCTCTTTGGCTCTGCTGAAATTCTGATTCGCCAATAGTTTTTTGCGTTCATTTTCCACAAAAAGCTTGAACTCAGACGTGTTCATCACAACGCTCCGTATGATCGTTATGACTAGTTTAGTTGCTTATGGTGGAAGTTATTGGATTGGCGGCTGATGTGGAGTGCTCAACCGTGTTCGGTTGGTTCACATCGGCAGAGCTCAAAATTGCCTCAATTCGATTACCCAAAAGGTGCCACGCTTCAGCCTTTTCCATTGGATAATCATGGCGTAGGTAGTGGCGGCGCACTTTGCAACTACCCTGCAGGTGATTCTGGCAACGGTCGATAATATCCAAGGTGACGCCAAGGCCTCACATCATTGATGCGCCAGTGCGGCGTAAATCGACAGGGTTCCACTCTCTATTGGCGCAGTTGGTCCAAGTAGTCCGCCCATAATTGCGAGGCCTCCCGACGCTGGCTGAGGAGTTGGGCACGTGCATACACTGCGCCCAGTGTGCCAGGCATCCGGTGCGATAATGATAGTTCCAGCACGACCGGGTCAATGCCCAAGTGTTCATGCGCTATAGTCCGGTAGGTAGCGCGAAAGCCGTGAGCGGTGATGTTGTACTCCGGCCAGATGCGTTGGAAGGACTTGAGCATCGAAGTCGGATTAATTGGTCGGCCAGGGTAGACCGGCGAAGTGAACACCCAACCCTTTCCTTGCTCATCCACCACACAGGTTTTCCGAAGCTCTCGCAGCAGAACCAAGGCTTGTTCCGGCAAAGGAACAATGTGCTTGGTCTTATTCAAGTGTTTGGTCTTGCCGACTACATAACGCCAGTCAGCGCCGACCAGATCGACATCTTCCCATCGCATCGTCGCCAGTTCACCAGGCCGCACTGGCAGTATGACCAGTAGGCGCATTGCAGTAGAAACGCTTCCCTTGTCGCAGTCATCCAAGCGAAGTAGAAACTTGGCGAGATCAGCCGGCTTTTCGATTGCCGGATTGCTGGTCACCACGTGCCTGATTTTGAGCTCCTCGATGTTGCTGAGGGCAACGTTGCGCTCCACCCAACCTCGACCTTCGGCGAAACCGAGAACGGCGCGGATGATAGTGCGCACACGTTTGGCCATGGCCATTGTGCCTTGATTGCGAAGCGCGGTTAGGATCGCGCTGATGTGCTCTAGATTGATTTCGGTAACTGGTTTCTTGCCTATGAATGGGAATACATGGTTAGTCAATGCGCCCCGGAAACCTGCGAGGGATTTGCTAACCAACCCCGCAGACTTAAAGTTCAGCCATTGCTCGGCAACGTACTCGAACGTACGCACCTCATTGAGCGCCTTCGCCTCAATCTTGGCAATTTTGGCTTTCAGAGGGTCGATCTTATTGGCGATATCGCGGCGTGCAGCCAAGGCAATTTCACGAGCATCCTTAAGGCCAATTTCAGGGTAGGCGCCGATGGAGAAACGGTTCTCTTTGCCGTGGAGCCGGTACTTCAGTCGCCAGTGTTTGGAGACGGGTTTCCCACTTTTCCGCGATGACCTCACCTCAAGGTAAAGGCCAGGCACTTCTCCGTCCGCGTATTTACCAGGTACGGTCAAGGAACGGACGAAAGCATCGCTGAGTTTTCGCCTGAAAGCAGGGACCTTCTCTGGGGGTATCATGTGGGGGCATCACTTTCAAAATCAGTGGGGTTTGCCCCCAATTATGCCCCCATGATCCTTGGATTTCAGTGGAATTTGACGGACGGTCTTGGATTAAAAACTCTCTTAATTTCCGTGTTTAAAGGGCGGTGCGGTCGTTTCTAGAGGTCTTCTCAAAGACTGTCCGGATCCCCGAAAAACATCTGAATCCGCGACCGCAACCAGCGCTCACCCGGATCATTGTCCTGCGACCCACGCCAGGCCATGTGCAATTCGAAGCTCTGCACCTCAAGCGGCGGGTCTTCGGCGCGCAGGCCGCCGGCGGCGGTCAGCACCTCGGCAGTGTAGTCGGGCACGGTGGCGACGATGTCGGTGCCGGTCAGCAGGCTGCCCAGGCCGTTGAACTGCGGCACGGCCAGCACCACATGGCGCTTGCGGCCGAGTTTTTCCAGAATCTCGTCCATGAAACCGCCCAGGTCGCCGGCAAACGACACCAGCGCATGCGGCCGGGCGCAGAAGTCATCCAGGCTCAGGCTCCCCGGCATGCTGTCGGCACGCAGTACTTTCGGTTTGCTGCGGCGCAGTACCTTGCGTTTGGCGTTTGCCGGCAGGTCGTTGGTCCAGCTGACGCCGACTGAAATTTCACCGCTGGCCAGTAATGCCGGCATCAGCAGGTAATTGACCCGGCGTACCACCAGGACGATGCCGGGGGCTTCTGCGCGGATGCGCTTGAGCAATTGCGGCAGCAGGGCAAACTCGGCGTCGTCCGACAGGCCAATGCGAAACACCGCGTTGCTGGTGGCCGGATCAAAGTCGGCGGCGCGGCTGACGGCGGTGGAGATGGAGTCCAGCGCCGGGGAAAGCAGGGCGAAAATCTCCACGGCACGCGCCGAGGGCTCCATGCTGCGGCCGGTACGTACAAACAGCGGGTCGTCGAACAGGTTGCGCAGGCGCGACAAGGCGGCGCTGATCGCCGGCTGACCGAGGAACAGCTTCTCGGCGGCGCGGGTCACGCTACGCTCGTGCATCAGCGTCTCGAAGACGATCAGCAGGTTCAGGTCGACACGACGCAAGTCGTTACGGTTCATCGGCTCGGCTTCACTGGACGATTGGGGCAGGGGTGAATCTTAAGGGTAAAGACTGTTACCCTGCACCGCATAATTTGATGCGTGGGGTACTACCATCAATCAATGACAGGCATGTCGACTATTAATGACCACTGATGGTTTAACGGCAAAAGCCCGGATAGAGTTCAGGGTATTAGAGGTTCACTAGGCGAGGTTTGCGATGTCCCGCATGATCCGTTTCCACAAGTTCGGCCCGGCCGAGGTGCTCAAAGTCGAGGAGCAGGCCGCCCCGCAGCCTGCTGCCGGCGAGGTGCAGATTCGTGTGCAGGCCATCGGCATCAGCTGGTTCGACGTGCTCTGGCGGCAAAACCTGGCACCTTCCCAGGTACGTCTGCCGGCCGGCATCGGCCACGAGATGGCGGGTGTGGTCATGGCCGTGGGCGAGGGCATCGACGATCTGGAGGTGGGTGACAAGGTTGCAAGCTTTCCGGCGGCCAATGCCAACGAGCATCCGGTATATGGCGAGGTCATCGTCCTGCCGCGCAACGCTGTCACGCGCTACCCGGATATCCTCACGCCGATTGAAGCCAGTGTGCACTACACGCCGCTGCTGATGGCCTACTTCGCTTTTGTCGACCTGGCCCGTGCCAAGGCCGGGCAAACCGCACTGGTCACCGATGCCAGCCACTGTGCCGGCCCTGCATTCGTGCAGATGGGCAAGGCCTTGGGGCTGAAGGTGTTTGCGGCCACCAAAGATGCCGATCAACGTGATTATCTGCTGTCGCTGGGTGCCGACAAAGTGATCGTCACCGAAGAGCAGGACCTGCTCATGCAGGTCAACAAGTACACCGACAACCGGGGTGTCGACATGGTCCTCGATGGCCTGGGTGGCCCGCAGATGTCGCTGCTCGGTGATGTCCTGGCTCCGCGTGGCAGCCTGGTGCTTTATGGCCTGCAAGGGGGCAACCAGACCCCATTCCCGGCCTGCGCGGCGTTCCAGAAGAACATTCAGTTCTTTGTGCATTGCATCGGCAACTTTACCGGCAAGCCGGAGTTGGGCATCGCCCAGGACCAGGTGGCACTGCAACGTGCCCTGCGCGACATCAACCAGTTCACTGCCGATAAGCTGCTGACACCGCAGATTATCAAGGTGTATCCGTTCGAACGCGTCGTTGATGCACATCGCTACATGGACGAGTGCCCGTGCGGTGGACGATTGGTGCTGGAAATAGCCGACGCCTGAAACATTGGTCTGGACAAAAGGCCCGAGCATCGCTCGGGCTTTTTTTTGTTCAGTTTTCCTATGGGGGTATCGGATATTTCAATCAACTAAATGACCGACGCAATGCGTGGGGTAAATTATATTTACTGGGTGGGTTTTTTACTTTTCGTTTTGGAAGTTGGTGTTTGTGAAGTAAATCTGAACTGCTTTTTTGTAGATTTCTGTATCTTTTATTCACCGTTCAACGCCCGATAATGGCCTGTCATTTGTGCGCTCAAGGAGTGAGTTGTGATAAGGCAGTTTCTATTGGTTCGGGTGGGTGGTGATACAGGAATGTGCAGGAGTGGATTAGGTTGGGCTATCAGTATATTGCTGTAGGAAGTTGTGGGAAGTTTCCTAGGATACTAGGTTGATTCTTATTTCTGCTGATTGAAAGACTTCGCAGGAGCGATTTCTTTCAGGTGGCCGTAACTGAAATTCAGGTGGGCGTTATGGGCAGTATTCACGAACAAGCCATGCAGTATATATATCAACAAGTATTGCAGCGTTTATTTGAACATTTGTCGCAGGCGCAAAAAGCCTCGTTGCAGTTGTTGATTCAGCGCTTGATTGTCGCGGCCGGCGGTGTAGAGCGGGTCAACGGCGTGCGCTTGATGTTCGTCTGCGATGGCAGTCAGCCCTGCGTCCAGGCACTGGCCTGTTTGCGCGCTGCGCAGTTGAGTATTGCTTCGCGCTCCTCCGGTACGTTCCGCCTGCACGTTGCCACAGCCTGGCAAGCCGGCATGAGTGCAACGACCCGGGCCAACATCGACAGTACCTTTTCGACGTTGTTCATGCATGACGACCCACGTATCGAGTTGCTGGTGCTGGATGCAGGGCAATTGCTGCCTTACGACAGCCGGCGGCCGCCGTCCAGCGACCAGCAGCAGTCCGAGCGGCACGCGTGGCTGCTGGGCGGGCATCTTTCAGGGAGCGCGGCGCTGTCGGCAAATTTTGCCACCCAGGGTTACCTGCACATGGCGGAGCTTGCACGTCAGGTCATGCGCTACAAAGGCGGCGCCGACGCGATCATCACTGCCGATTCACTGTCGACGCGCAAGCGCTACCTGGCCTGGAGCCGACGTGCGCTGCGCAATGCAGGGTTTGAAAGTGTGCGTCCTATCCATAGCTGCGCAACGACGTTGTTCGATGGCATGTGTGCGCTTCATACACGCTACGAGTGCCTGTTGTCAGGGCAGGAACCGCCCCAGCAGCCGGTGCCCGATACTGACGATCGACCGGCCTTGCGCTTTATTGCCATCGACGACCTGGTGGCCGATCACGGGTCGCTTTATTGCGAGCGCTTGATGGGTTTTCTCGGGTATCGGTTCGATGCGCAAAGTTTTTTTTCTGCGCAGGCGGGATCGGCCAATCCCGTGCTGTTGGCTCATTTGCACGGGCTCCACGCTGAGTTTATTGACAACACGACTTACCGCGATGGCATCGAAATGTTCCTGCAACTGTCCCGCAACGTGCTGCGGCGACAGGCGGTACCGGAGTCGATGCAGCGCCAGGTGCTCGAGCACTGGCAGCCGGATGGGCTGGACGCGCGCCGTGACCAGGCCAACGAGGCTGCTCTGTGTGCCTATGGCTTGAGCGAAGCACAGCTGGTGTGCCGGCTATTTGCTCCCTTTGTCGAAAAAGGTTTGCACCTGGAAGCGTTTTTGCGCCGCTGCCATCCCGGCATGTTGGTCGCGCTCCCCTATTTGCACAAGGCACTGCGCGGGCAATCGGCTCCGGAACCTGTGGTGCAATGGTTGGTGGATATCGGCGGCTTGCCGCTGCAGATGTTGCAGGGCTTGTACTTCCGCGCGGCGCCGGCGGATAAAGACTTACTGGCCAGTTTGCAGGCTCGGGGAGCTGATCTCAGGTATTTACAGACGGATACTACGAGCAGTAGGTCGCGCCGGGGTGGGCAGGCTGGCAGCCTTTGATGAAGCGTCCGACAAAAAATGGCGAGTTTGCCTACCGGGCGGTCTACCGCTACCTGCTGGAACTGATCGCCCAGATGGCACCCGGCAGTTACAACAAGCTACCGTCGCTGCGCGATCTGTCCCGACGCCTGAACGTTTCAATCTCGACCGTCCAGTACGCCTACTCGTTGCTCGAGCATGATGGCCGTGTACAGTCGGTACCCAAGTCGGGCTATTTCGCCCGGGGCGGTGAGTCGGCGGTGTCGGCATTCGACGGCGAAGACCTGTTGCTTGATTTTCGACAGCATGCCGGCAGTTCCCAGATGCTGGTGTGGAGTGGCGAGCAGTCGTTGCCGTCGCTGGAGTCAGACCTGCTGGGTGTAGAGCGGCAACTGCTGCGCCAATACCCCCGCGCTGCCGGCTTTCTCCATCCTTGCGGTGATCTGGAGTTGCGAACCGCGCTGGCTGCGCGTTACACCCGTTCGGTGCAGCAGTACTGGAGTGCGGAGGATGTCTACCTGACCGCCGACCTGCGCTCGTTGTTCGAAACGATGCTGATTGCGTTACAGCTGCAAGGCAGCACGATTCTGGTCACCTCGCCGTGTTCCTGGTATGTGCTGAGAATGCTGCAGAGCCTTGGGTTACGAATCATCGAGATACCGGTGGGCATCGAGGGGGCACTGGATCTGGACCACCTTGCGCAGTTGCTGGTGTGCGAACCGGTGCGCATGGTGATGCTCCCCTCGCGTCTGCACAGCCCCCATGGCAGCCTCTTGCCTTCGTCACAACACCAGGCGATTGCCGGTCTGCTGGCCCGGCATGATGTGTGGCTGCTGGAAAATGACCTGGATGGCGAATACTGTTTCGCCGCCTGTCCTCAACCGAGCCTGCGTGAACAGGTCGATCCGCAACGCTTGCTGGTGTTCTCGTCACTGGAGCGCACGGTCGGAGCTGAAGCGCCTTTTGCTTATCTGCTGGCCCGGCAAGGTCAACAAGCCTTGCAGCGACAGTTTCTGGCGCGGGGCATGCGCCTGCCGCCGTTGCGTCAGCAGGCTGTGGCCCGGCTGTATGCCAAAGGCCGTGTCGACTTGTACCTGGAGCAGGCTCGCTTGCGCCTGCGGGAGCGTGTTACCCACTTGTATCGGCAGTTACAGGTACAACTGGGCGCCCACCTGCATTTCCAGATGCCGGCAGGCGGCGCCGCCATCTGGGCGCAGGTCCGCGAGCCGCTGGACACGCGTTTAGTTTTCCAGCGTTTGTTGCGCCTGGGCCTGGTCATCGAGCCGGGCGAGGTATTCAGTTTGCGGGGCGATTATCAACAGTATGTGCACCTGGGCTGGCCTGCCGGTGGGCCAGGTGACTTGCAGAGTGCGTTGAGTGTGCTCAGTGAGGCGCTGCAGGGGGCACTCAAGTCGGGCACCTAGCCAGACCGATCGGCGGTCGGCGTTGCGCTTGCCAAGCCGGGTGGTCTGTATGTATAACCAGTGCCTTGATAGCCTACCTGTAGCTTCGCCGTGATTGCCTACTCCGTCGACGACCCGTTTTATTACCTCCACAATTTCCAGCAGGTGCTCGACTGGATCGCGTTGCGCTATGCCGACCTGCTCGACGCTAACGAGCAGGCGTTTATCCGCCAGTTCCCTGAGCAGCCGCGTTCTTCCCAGGCGTTGCTGGTGCGTATGGTAATGCGCAAAGGCGAGCAGTTTCGCCCCAGCAAGCTGGAGTACGCCGAGATCGGTCCGACCCTTCAGGCGCTGGGCCCTCTGCTGGCATTGGGGTGGGTCAGTGATTGCCAGCCGCTGACCCTGGAACAGCTGTTCCAGCTGTTGCGCAAGGAAGAAATCGCCGAAGGCTTTGCCGGCCACCTGGCGCGACCCAAAGCGGCCAAGGGCGAGCTGTACACCCAGTTGCAGGCCCTGGACCTTACGCCGCGCTGCCTGCACGACTGGCTGCCGGGCTTTGCCGAGCCGATCATTACCCTGCAGTTGCAGGCGCTGTGTGATCGCCTGCGTCTGTTGTTTTTTGGCAACCTGTACCAGGACTGGTCGGAGTTTGTGTTGGCGGATCTGGGGCTGCTGCGTTACGAGCAGGTGGCCTTCAGTGACGAATCCCGGGCGCTGCGCCATCGCCGCGATGTTGACGCGGCGCTGGCGTTACATCGCTGCGCCGAATTGCTTGAGCAGGGCCTGGCGGTGAGCGACGTTCTGGATCAGGTCCAATTGCTCAACAGCGACAACCCCTGGCTGCTACGCCGTCGGTCGCGCTTGCTGTACCAGCTGGGCCAGCACAGCGAACGCCTCGGCGACTGGGACCTGGCGTTGCAGATTTACCCGCAGAGCCAGCATCCGCAGGCACGGATTCGCCGCGTCCGGGTGTTTGAGCGCAGTGAACAGTGGGCACAGGCCTATGCCTTGGCAACCCAGGTTGCCGAGCAACCCGCCGGGCCGATCGAGGTACAAGCGCTGGCGCGCATACTGCCGCGTTTGCAACGCAAGCTCGGTGGCCCGCCACAACGGCGAAAGGCAAACGCGCCGCCGCCATTGATCGAGCTGCAGTTGCCCCGTGAACAAGCGGTATTCGGCGTGGAGCAAGCGGCGCTGATGCAGCTGGAGCAGGCGGGAGGGCCGGTGCACTACGTGGAGAACACACTGTTCAACAGCCTGTTCGGTCTGCTGTGCTGGGAGGCGATATTCGCCCCGGTGCCCGGCGCCTTCTTTCACCCATTCCAGAGTGCCCCTCAGGACCTGCATGATCCCGAGTTCAGGGCGCGACGCGCCAGCCTGTTCAGCGATTGCTTCGCCCAGCTGGACGATGGCCGTTACCGGCAAACCATCCGTCAGCACTTTTCCAGTAAACAAGGGCTGCAGTCGCCCTTCGTATTTTGGCAGGTGCTCAACCAGGACCTGCTCGACCAGGCGCTGGCGTGTGTGCCCGCGCAACACCTCAAGTGCTGTTTCGAGCGATTGCTTGAAGATATCCAGACCAACCGCGCCGGCATGCCCGACCTGATCCAGTTCTGGCCCGAACAGCAGCGCTACCGCATGATCGAGGTCAAGGGTCCGGGCGATCGCCTGCAAGACAACCAGCTACGCTGGATCGACTTCTGCAACCAGCACGGTCTGCCAATTGAGGTCTGCCATGTCCGCTGGAGCGAGCCGGCTCCATGAGTTATCGCGTTGCGGTACGGGCGTTGTGCGAGTTCAGCGCGAAGGAGGGCGATCTAGACCTGCGCTTTACTCCGTCACCCACCGCTCAGGAAGGCATCATCGGTCATCAACGGGTGGTGGCCAGGCGCGGACCTGGCTATGAAGCCGAGATCAGCCTTGAGGGGCAGTATGGCGCGTTGCAGGTGCGGGGCAGGGCGGATGGCTACGACCCGCTGCTCAACCGGCTCGAAGAGATCAAGACCCACCGTGGCGATCTGGCACGACAGCCACTCAATCATCGCCAGTTGCATTGGGCCCAGGCCAAAGTCTACGGCTGGCTGCTCTGTCAGCAACGCCAGCTGGACGGGATCAACCTGGCCCTGGTGTACCTGGACGTCGACAGCGACACGCAAACCCTGATCGAACAGCACCTGAGCGCTCAAGCGCTTGAGGAATTCTTCAATGCTCAATGCCGGGTGTTCCTGCAGTGGGCGGAGCAGCAGATGCAACGTATTGCCTTGCGCGATGCCGGGCTGCAGGCGCTGTCATTCCCCCATGGGCAATTTCGCCGAGGGCAGCGTGACCTGGCCGAAACCGTGTACAAGGCGGTGAGCACCGGACGTTGCCTGATGGCCCAGGCCACCACGGGGATTGGTAAAACCCTGGGTACGCTGTTTCCGTTGCTCAAGGCGATGGTGCCGCAGCAATTGGACAAGGTGTTTTTCCTCACTGCCAAGACCCCGGGGCGCGCCCTTGGCCTGGAAGCATTGCAGCAGGTGCACGGCAGTGCGCCAGAGCTGGCCCTGCGCAGCCTGGAACTGGTCGCCCGGGACAAAGCCTGCGAGTTTCCGGGCACGGCCTGCCATGGCGACGCCTGTCCCTTGGCCAAGGGCTTCTACGACCGCTTGCCCGCCGCGCGCCAGGCGGCCCAGGCGGTGACCCTGCTCGACAAGGCAGCCTTGCGTGAAGTGGCCCTGGCCCACCAGGTGTGCCCCTACTACCTGGGGCAGGAAATGGCGCGTTGGGTCGATGTACTGGTCGCCGACTACAACTACTACTTCGACCAGAGTGCCTTGCTCCATGGCCTTGCCCAGGTCAATCAGTGGCGCGTGGCAGTGCTGGTGGATGAAGCCCACAACCTGGTGGAGCGGGCGCGGCAGATGTACAGCGCCAGCCTCGATCAGTGGCAGTTGCAGGCCTTGCGGCGGAGCAAGCCGCAAGGCCTGACCAGCGCGCTGGATCGTCTGAATCGCCAGTGGAATGCCTTGCACAAGGCGCAACAGGTGCCGTACCGGGTTGTCGACGAGCTACCGGAAGCCTTGCTCAAGGCGTTGCAGAACTGCATTGGTTTGATTCAGGAGCAATTGAACCAGCAACCCGCCGGGATCGATCCGGCCCTGCTGCAGTTCTTCTTTGATGCGCTGCAGTTCCTGCGGGTCAGTGAACTGTTTGACGCGCATTTCATCTTTGACATCACCACGCGCGAGGCAACGGGCAAGCGCACCCTGTCGACCCTGTGCCTGCGCAACGTGGTACCGGCCGCGCAGATCGGTCCGCGGATCGCGGCCACTCGCAGCACCACGCTGTTTTCCGCCACCCTGAGCCCCAGGCGTTATTACGCCGACCTGCTCGGCATGCCGGCCGACACGGCCTGGCTGGACGTGGCCTCACCTTTTGCTGCCGAGCAGCTGCGGGTACAGGTGGTCAGCCATGTATCGACCCGTTTTCAGCAGCGCGCCGCCTCGATGGCACCGATTGTCGAGCTGATCAGCGCACAGTACGCCGGGCAGCCGGGTAACTACCTCGCGTTCTTCAGCAGTTTCGACTACCTGCAGCAGGTGGCAGAACGGTTGGCGGCAACCCACCCGCAGATTGTCCAGTGGCGCCAGGCACCCGGCATGGACGAGACGCAGCGCCAAGGGTTTCTGGCGCGTTTCGAGCCTGACGGCTGCGGTATCGGTTTTGCGGTATTGGGCGGGGCGTTCGCCGAGGGCGTCGACTTACCGGGCACTCGGCTGATCGGTGCGTTTGTGGCGACATTGGGCTTGCCTCAGGTCAACCCGGTGAACGAACAGATCAGGCAACGTATGGCTCAGCTGTTTGGTGCAGGGTTCGATTACACCTATCTGTACCCCGGTGTACAAAAGGTCATTCAGGCGGCCGGCCGGGTCATTCGTGGTACCGCTGACCGGGGTATGGTCATGCTCATCGACGACCGGTTCGCCGAGGCCAGGGTGCAGCAAATGTTCCCCAGCTGGTGGGCCCCGCAGTAGAAAAATTCCCGTTGCAGGGAGCAATGGCATCGCGTGCTTGTCAAAGTGCCAGTAAACTCTGCATTTTCATTACCCTGAACATCCTTTCTTGAGGTTTTGCATGACGCTCAGTCCTTTGGCAGGCAAACCGGCTCCAGCCTCCGTGCTGGTAGATATCCCGCGCCTGTTGACCGCCTACTATACCGGCCAGCCCGATGCCAGCATTGCTACCCAGCGGGTTGCATTCGGCACCTCCGGACACCGGGGCAGCTCGCTGGACCTGAGCTTCAACGAGCATCACGTGCTGGCCATCAGCCAGGCGATCTGCCTGTACCGTCAGGCCAAGGGGATCGACGGTCCACTGTTCATCGGTGCCGACACCCACGCCCTGTCGACACCCGCCGCGGCCAGCGCCTTGCAGGTGCTGGCGGCCAACGGTGTGGACGTCATGCTGTCCAAGGATGATGAGTACACGCCGACGCCAGCCGTGTCGCACGCGATCATTTGCTACAACCGTGGCCGCAGCAGCGGCCTGGCCGACGGTATTGTGATTACGCCGTCGCACAATCCGCCACAAAGCGGTGGTTTCAAGTACAACCCGCCCAATGGCGGCCCGGCCGACAGCGATGTCACCAAGTGGATCGAGGCCAAGGCCAACGAGCTGCTGGCGGACGGTCTCAACGGCGTCAAACGCATCGATCACGAGCAGGCCCTGAACGCCAGCACCACGCACCGGCATGACTACGTAGGCAGCTATGTGGCTGACCTGGAGAACGTCATCGACTTCGACGTGATCCGCGCGGCCAACCTGCGCCTGGGCGTCGACCCGCTGGGTGGCGCCGGGGTGCGTTACTGGTCGGCCATTGCCGAGCACTACAAGCTGAACCTGGAAGTGGTCAATACCGAAGTTGATCCGACCTTCCGCTTCATGTGCGTCGACTGGGATGGCCAGATCCGCATGGACCCGTCCTCGCCACACGCCATGCAGGGCCTGATTGGCCTGCGCGAGCGTTTCGACGTGGCATTCGCTTGCGACCCGGACCACGATCGTCATGGCATTGTGACCCCCAATGGTCTGTTGGCACCGAACAATTACCTCGCCGTAGCCATCGATTACCTGTTCCAGCACCGTCCACAGTGGCGTGCGGATGCGGCAGTCGGTAAAACCGTGGTCAGCAGCGGCCTGATCGATCGCGTCACCGCGCGACTGGGCCGTCGCCTCTACGAAGTGCCAGTAGGCTTCAAGTTTTTTGCCGATGGCCTGTTCGACGGCAGCCTGGGCTTTGGCGGTGAAGAAAGCGCTGGCGCGTCGTTCCTTCGCAAGGATGGCAGCGTCTGGACCACTGACAAGGATGGCCTGATTCCGGCCTTGCTGGCCGCTGAAATTACTGCCCGTACCGGTCGCGACCCAAGCAAGGCCTATGAGGCCCTGACGGCCGAACTGGGCGAGCCGTTCGCCACCCGCGTCGAGGCCAAGGCCAACCCGCAGCAGAAGGCGCTGTTGAGCAAGCTTGCGCCGGAGCAGGTCAAGTCGACTGAACTTGCCGGTGAGCCGATCGTGCAGATCCTCAGCCATGCCCCGGGTAACAACCAGGCCATTGGCGGCCTGAAAGTGATGACCGCCAACGGCTGGTTCGCCGCGCGCCCGTCAGGCACCGAGGATATCTACAAGATCTATGCGGAAAGCTTCGTGGATGAAGCGCACCTGCAGCGCCTGGTGGCTGAAGCGCAGCAACTGGTAGACGCTGCCATCGCCTGAGGTGAGCCTGACCGGCCCGGTCAAAGGTGACGCCCGCGCCCACCGTGCTACCCGCTTGATTGAACAGCGGATGACACGGTGGGCGCGGGCGTTGCCGTTTTAGGCGACATCCACCAGGACAATTTCACTGTCCTGCAAGGCCGTTACCTTGAGCACTTGCTCGTCTTCGATAGCAACGCCATCACGTGCCTCGGCTTTCAGGCCATTAACCTCGATCAGCCCCTTGGCGGGCACCAGGTAGCCACGTCGACCCGCTTCGAAGCGGTACTCAGCGCTTTCCCCGGCCTTCAGGGTGGCGGCTACCAGACGGGCATCGGCACGGATGCGCAAACTGCCTTCATCGCCGTCTCGGCCACTGGCCAAGGTTACAAAGCCTTCGTCGCGATCGCCTTTGGGGAACGGGCGGGTTCCCCAGGAGGGCGCCTGACCGACGCGCTCTGGCACAATCCAGATCTGGAAGATGCGCGTGTCGACTTTTTCCAGGTTGTACTCGCTGTGGGTGATACCGGTGCCAGCACTCATCACCTGAACATCGCCGGCTTCGGTACGGCCCTTGTTGCCGAGGTTGTCCTGGTGGCTGATCGCGCCTTCACGGACGTAGGTGATGATCTCCATGTCACGGTGCGGGTGCGGCGGGAAGCCACTGCCGGCAGCTATCAGATCGTCGTTCCAGACCCGCAGGTTGCCCCAGTGCATCCGTTGTGGGTCGTAGTACTCGGCAAAGGAAAAGTGATGATGGGCGTCGAGCCAGCCATGGTTGGCGTGGCCAAGGCTCTTGAAAGGGCGCAGTTGCAGCATGATGGGCTCTCCTGGTGAGTCGGTTGATGGAGTGATCATCGCTGAATCTATCATCGAAAATAAGCGTAAATTTCGGCTGATTCTTATCGAATTATCAGATGTAAAGAGTTGGGGTAATTTATACGTTTCATCGCCTAATTTACTGATCTGCAAGCAATCAGCTGGTGATTTTTGTCTGATGGAGCGAACATGGGCGCAGGTTTATTCGTGCTGGAGTCAGTGTGTCAGAAGAGCGTCCCAAGCTACCCCCGGAGTTGACCCCACCTGCGCAATTGCCCTGGTTCAGGCGCCTGGCGGCGCGCATGCTCGGCCGTGGCTTGAGCCGGCTGCAGGCCCAGCACCGTGATTCCTGGTTTCAGGGGCATGCCAGCGGCCAGCGGACCGGGCACGCAGACGGTGTGCGAGAAGGCTACGAGGAAGGGCGGGTGGACGGCTACGAGGCCGGGCGCCAGGTCCTGGTGATTCGCGACCTGCGCCCGGAAGGTCACGGCGTGCCAGGCCAGGACAACAGCCTGTTCGACGACTGGCGGCTGCCGCTGACGGCTGAACTGAAAAAGCGTTTCAAGGCGGATGTTGCCCAGCGCTTGCCGGCGCATGCACTGCCCAGCGCGGCGCAATGGAAAATGATCTTCAGCGACACCCCGTCAACCTGCGTGATTGCCGGGGCCGGGGCAGGCAAATCCACCTCGTTGGTGTTGCGCATCCTGCTGCTGCGCCACTACCTGGGTTTTGAACTCGATGCCATGACCGTGGTGACGTTCACCCGGGAGTCGCGCAAAGACTTCATCGCCCGGCTGATTCACGTGTTCGGCCTTTGGCAACTGGAACTCAGTAGCGCGCAGGCTCGCGAACTGGTACGAACCTTCCATTCGCGCATTCTGCCGTTGGTCCGCAGCCTGCCGGGGTTCAGCCAGGTGAGGGCGTTCGAAACCCTGGGCAGCGAGATGCCGGGCGGCAGCGAAGCCAATGCCGAGAGCAATCCGTTTGACCTGCGCATCAACGACGCCCAGCGCCAGCAACTCAACCTGTGCTACCGCGACCTGCTCAACAGCAGCCCCCGATTCGCCGAGCTGATTGCCAGCTTGCGTCGTGAGGCCTTGCAACTCAAAGCCCTGGACCGTGATCATCCGGATGTGCAAAAGCGCGTGGCGGTCACCCAGCTCTCGGCCAGCCGCGACGAAGAGCTGTGCGATACCCTCGAAGACCTCTGGTTCGCCGCTGGCGCCTGGCCGATCAAGGGCATAGAACCGAGCCGCGAGACGGTTGAGATCAATGGCAGCCGGTTCCACTTCCATGGCTACATCGCCGACCTGGATGCCTGGATGGTGCTGGGTTTTGATCCAGGCGAAAACCAGCAGTACAAACGCCCGGGTGCCAAGCTCCCGGTGTGGGCGGAGTGGGTGATAAAGCGCACCCTGTTTCAAGCTTTCTGCGATAAGCCCGTGATTTGGCTAGAAAATTATTCTGCCGCAAAACGCCTTACGTCATCCTTGGCGGGGGATGCGGTGGCAGGGCCGGGGTTCGATTACAAGGTCAAGGGCGAGCTGGCGGCAGTGCCATTGCTCGACGCGTTTGTCGGCGCGGCAGGCTTTATCGAAAACCTCGGGCTGGAGGTAGGCAACGCCGTCGCCGCCATGAGCTTTCCGGCCGGTGACACCGATGCCCGGTTCTTCGAAGCCCTGAGCCTGTACTGGAAGGCCCTGGAGGCGCACCTGCTCGCCCAGTCGCCGCCGATCATGAGCTACAACCGCATGTTCGCCCTGTTCGGCGAGAACAATCCGGAAAACCTGCGTCTGTTGCCCGATCCTCTGTTGCGCCCGATGGCGCATCTGATGATTGATGAGTTCCAGGATGTTTCGCCGCAGATCGTCTCCTGGTTGCGTGCCTGCCTGCGCGAGATACGCCGGCGGGGGCCACTGCTGCATACCGGGCGGGTTGCCCAGCACTCTTCGTTATTGTGTGTGGGCGATGACTGGCAGTCGATTTATGGCTGGCGCGGTAGCTCGCCCAAGTACTTCATGGCGTTCAACAAGGAATTCGTCGCACCGAGCACCACTCGGGTCATGCTTGCCGACAACTACCGCAGCCACCAGCACATTATCGATGCGGCCGAGCATATCGTGAAGTCGGCACCGGCGATCAGTGGCAAGAAGGCCAAAGCCTGCGGGCCGAGCGCAGAAGACCCGCTGCCGGTAAAAGTACTCGAGCGTGACGAGGCCGCATTGGCGCAGACGCTGATGGAGCATTACCGCCGTGGCGAATCCGTGATGATGTTGTTTCGAAAAAGTAGCGATAAGTTATTGATATCAGAGCATATTAAGCCAATTGTTGATTATGAGGCCGGATTGCCGGTGGGACAGCGGCGGTTCCGTCAGCTGACGTACCACAGCGCCAAAGGGTTGCAGGCAGACGCGGTGTTCATGCTCGGTGACTGCCAGTACCTGACCAGCTCGCCCTATAAAAACCAGGTGTACCGTCAGGCCGGGTTGGGGCGAGAAGGTGATCCGCAGGCGTTCGACAATGCCCAGTGCGATGAGGTGCTGCGTCTGGCGTACGTGGCCATTACCCGGGCAGCGAAGCATTGCTATTGGTATGTAGACAAGCCCACGGGGGACGCAGCCAACGTGCCCCGCGCCTCTCGTCAGGTGGATGGACGCAAGGCGTTCTTCGAGGATGGGCGCGATTCGCCGGTTTGAAACTGGCATGGATCAGCGCAAAATCAGTGGCTTGGCCAAGCCGTTGAAGGCAGTAATATTTACCTTCTTCGGGAACTAACTACACTAGGATTTCTCTATCATGGCATCGGCCAGTCGGTGGGGGCATTGTAAGGTGGCCGCCGCCTGATTAGACTGCGCCGAATTTCGTACGAAAAGCCCTTGTTAAGGACGTATATGATCAAGAAATGCTTGTTCCCGGCAGCCGGTTACGGCACTCGCTTCCTGCCTGCTACCAAAGCCATGCCCAAGGAAATGTTGCCGGTGGTGAACAAGCCACTGATCCAGTATGGCGTTGAAGAAGCGCTGGAAGCTGGACTGAACGAGATTTCCATTGTTACCGGTCGCGGTAAGCGCGCGCTGGAAGACCACTTCGACATCAGTTACGAGCTGGAAAACCAGATCAAAGGCACCGACAAGGAGAAATACCTGGTCGGTATCCGCCGTCTGCTCGACGAGTGCTCGTTCTCCTACACCCGTCAGACCGAAATGAAAGGCCTGGGCCACGCGATCCTCACTGGTCGCCCGCTGATCGGTGATGAACCGTTCGCCGTGGTGCTGGCTGACGACCTGTGCGTCAACCTCGAGGGCGACGGCGTACTCAAGCAAATGGTCAAGCTGTACAAGCAGTACCGCTGCACCATCGTTGCCATCATGGAAGTCGACCCGCAGGAAACCAGCAAGTACGGCGTGATCGCCGGCGACCTGATCGGCGACGACCTGTACCGTGTACGCAACATGGTCGAGAAGCCAAAGCCTGAAGATGCGCCGTCGAACCTGGCGATCATCGGCCGCTACATCATGACCCCGGACATCTTCAAGTTGATCGAAGAAACCGAGCCGGGCAAAGGCGGTGAGATCCAGATCACCGACGCACTGATGAAGCAGGCCCAGGATGGCTGCGTTATTGCCTACAAGTTCAAGGGCAAGCGTTTCGACTGCGGTGGCGCCGAAGGCTACATCGAAGCGACCAACTTCTGCTTCGAGAACTTCTACAAGACCGGCAAGGCTTACTGAGTCGCGCAGGTCGTTGGATGAAAAAGCCACCTTCGGGTGGCTTTTTTGTTCCTGATCGCGACTGGGGTTATGCTGACAACCTGCCAAGGAGACTGAGATGGCCTACGATTTTGATCTGTTTGTAATTGGTGCCGGGTCCGGCGGTGTGCGCGCTGCGCGTTTTGCTGCAGGTTTCGGTGCCAAAGTGGCGGTTGCCGAAAGCCGCTACCTGGGAGGCACCTGCGTCAACGTCGGCTGTGTGCCGAAAAAATTACTGGTCTACGGCGCGCATTTTTCCGATGACTTCGAGCAGGCCGCAGGCTTTGGCTGGTCGCTGGAAGATGCCCAGTTCGACTGGGGGCAACTGATTGCCAACAAGAACCGCGAAATCGAGCGGCTCAACGGTATTTATCGCAACCTGCTGGTCAACAGCGGGGTAACGCTGCTCGAGGGGCACGCCAAGTGTGTGGGCGCCAACGAAGTGGAAGTCGATGGCCAGCGCTACAGCGCCCAGCACATCCTGATTGCCACCGGTGGCTGGCCGCAGATCCCCGACATCCCGGGCAAAGAGCTGGCGATCAGCTCCAACGAGGCGTTTTTCCTCAAAACCCTTCCCAAGCGCGTGCTGGTGGTCGGCGGCGGTTACATCGCGGTCGAGTTTGCCGGCATTTTCCAGGGCCTGGGCGCCAAGACCTCGCTGCTGTACCGTGGTGACCTGTTCCTGCGCGGTTTCGATGGCGGGGTGCGCACGCACCTGAAGGAAGAGCTGGAAAAGCGCGGTATGGACCTGCAGTTCAACAGCGACATCGCCCGCATCGATCGTCAGGACGATGGCAGCCTCAAGGCAACCCTCAAGGACGGCCGCGAGCTGATCGCCGATTGTGTCTTCTACGCTACCGGGCGCCGGCCGATGCTTGATAACCTGGGCCTGGAAAATACTGGCGTAGAACTCGATGAGCGCGGATTCATCCGCGTCGACGACCTGTACCAGACTACCGCGCCTTCGATCCTGGCCATTGGCGATGTGATCGGCCGTGTGCAACTGACCCCTGTGGCCCTGGCCGAAGGCATGGCCGTGGCCCGACGCCTGTTCAAGCCAGAGCAGTATCGCCCGGTGGACTACCAGAACATCCCGACGGCAGTCTTCAGTCAGCCGCCGATCGGCACCGTGGGCCTGACCGAAGAGCAGGCGCTGGAGCAGGGGCACAACGTACAGATCTTCGAAAGCCGCTTCCGGCCGATGAAGCTGACCCTGACCGAGGTGCAAGAGAAAACCCTGATGAAGCTGGTGGTCGATGCCGACTCCGACCGTGTGCTGGGTTGCCACATGGTGGGGCCGGATGCCGGCGAGATCATCCAGGGCCTGGGCATTGCCTTGAAAGCCGGGGCGACCAAGCAGCAGTTCGACGAAACCATCGGCGTGCACCCGACGGCTGCTGAAGAGTTCGTTACTTTGCGTACCCCTTCGCGTTAAGCACCGCTACCGCCAACAAGCCAGCTCTCTGCAGGGAGCCGGCTTGCTGGCGATAGGCTGTACAGCTGCCTCAGTATCATTCCCTTCTATTAGTACTCCCGCCTTATAGCCAAAACCAATCAACAGCATCAGCTTTGCCAATGAGCATTGAGCGAATGTATTAGCTACGATTCTCCCATCAAGTTTTTCAACCCCCTGAAGGAGAGTCACTTATGCCTATCATCAACAGCCAGGTAAAACCGTTCAAAGCCACTGCTTACCACCAGGGCAAGTTCGTCGAAGTGTCTGATGCCGATCTCAAGGGCAAATGGTCCGTGGTGTTCTTCTACCCAGCCGACTTCACCTTCGTCTGCCCGACCGAGCTGGGCGACCTGGCCGACAACTACGCCGAGTTCAAAGACCTGGGCGTGGAAATCTACGGCGTGTCGACCGACACCCATTTCACCCACAAAGCCTGGCACGACACCTCGGACACCATCGGCAAGATCCAGTACCCGCTGATCGGTGACCCGACTCACGTGATCTCGCGCAACTTCGACGTGCTGATCGAAGAAGCCGGCATCGCTGACCGTGGCACCTTCGTGATCAACCCTGAAGGCCAGATCAAGATCGTTGAACTGAACGACGGCGGTGTAGGCCGTGATGCCAGCGAACTGCTGCGCAAGATCAAGGCTGCCCAGTACGTCGCTGCCCACCCAGGCGAAGTCTGCCCGGCCAAGTGGAAAGAAGGCGAAGCCACTCTGGCGCCATCGCTGGACCTGGTCGGCAAGATCTAAGACCGTGAACCAGCCGAGGGCGGCGGCCTGCCGCACCTGACAGTGTCACCGCCCCGCAAAACGCCCGGGCGCTTTCGCCCGGGCGTTGTTATTTCTACCGTTTGAAAAAGGAATCGCCCGTATGTTGGACGCCACGCTTAAAACTCAGTTGAAAACCTACCTGGAGCGGGTCACTCAGCCGATCGAGATCGTTGCTTCCCTCGATGACGGCGCGAAATCCCGCGAATTGCGCGACCTGCTGGTTGAAATCGCCAGCCTGTCCACTCTGATTACCTTGCGTGAGGACGGCAGCGACGCCCGTCGCCCCTCGTTCTCGCTCAATCGCCCCGGTGCCGACATCAGCCTGCGCTTTGCCGGCATCCCCATGGGCCACGAATTCACCTCGCTGGTGCTTGCGCTGCTGCAGGTTGGCGGTCATCCGTCCAAGGCCAGCGCAGAACTGATCGAGCAGATCAGCACGCTCAAAGGGGAGTTCAACTTTGAAACCTACTTCTCGCTGTCGTGCCAGAACTGCCCGGACGTGGTCCAGGCGCTGAACCTGATGGCGGTGCTCAACCCCAACGTGCGCCATGTCGCCATCGACGGTGCGCTGTTCCAGGCCGAAGTCGAAGCGCGCAAGGTCATGGCCGTGCCGAGCGTCTACCTCAACGGTGAAGTGTTTGGCCAGGGCCGCATGGGCCTGGAAGAAATCGTTGCCAAGCTGGACACCAGCGCCAGCGAGCGCCAGGCCGAGAAGATCAACGCCAAGGATGCCTTTGACGTACTGGTAGTAGGAGGAGGCCCGGCGGGTGCAGCGGCGGCCATTTATGCTGCACGTAAAGGCATTCGTACCGGGGTTGCCGCTGAGCGCTTCGGCGGTCAGGTGCTCGACACCATGGCCATCGAGAACTTCATCTCGGTACAGGAAACCGAAGGGCCGAAACTGGCCATGGCGCTGGAAGAGCACGTCAAGCAGTACGACGTCGACATCATGAACCTGCAGCGCGGCGAGGCGCTCATCCCGGGCGCCGACGGCGGCCTGCACGAAGTACGCCTGGCCAGTGGTGCCTCGCTCAAGGCCAAGACCGTGATCCTGGCCACCGGTGCGCGCTGGCGTGAAATGAACGTGCCGGGTGAAAAAGAATACCGTAGCCGTGGCGTTGCCTACTGCCCGCACTGTGATGGCCCGCTGTTCAAGGGCAAGCGCGTGGCAGTGATTGGTGGCGGCAACTCGGGCGTGGAAGCGGCCATCGACCTGGCCGGTATCGTGGCCCAGGTGACGCTGATCGAGTTCGACAGCCAGCTGCGCGCCGACGCCGTACTGCAACGCAAACTGCACAGCCTGCCGAACGTGAAGGTGATCACCAGTGCGCTGACCACCGAAGTGCTCGGTGACGGAGAGAAGGTCAACGGCCTGCGCTACAAGGATCGCACCAGCGATACGCTGCACGACATCGCGCTGGAGGGGATCTTTGTACAGATCGGCCTGTTGCCCAACACCGACTGGCTCAAAGGCACGGTCGAGCTGTCGCCGCGTGGCGAGATCATTGTCGATGCCCGTGGCCAGACCAACCTGCCGGGTGTGTTTGCCGCCGGTGACGTCACCACGGTGCCGTACAAGCAGATCGTGATTGCCGTGGGCGAGGGCGCCAAGGCGTCGCTGGCCGCCTTCGATCACCTGATCCGGACTTCGGCACCGGCTTGACCGGCTGCTGAAAAAGCGCCGCATCATCGTTGAGGTGATGCGGCGTTTTTTTATGCCTGTTGCCCGGCCAGTCAGGCCTCGCCAACACAGGCACGGCGGTACTCTCCCGGGGTCACCCCGTACGCCTGCTTGAACTGGCGGTTCAGGTGACTCTGGTCAGAAAAGCCCAATGCAAAGGCGACGTTGAACGGCAGGCAGTCGCTTTTCAGCAGTTCCCGGGCACGACTCAGGCGTCGTTGCTTGAGCCAGGCGTGCGGCGGCAGGCCAGTGGCCTGGCGAAACACCCGGGCAAAGTGAAACGGCGAGAGGTTCACCGCCTCGGCCAGCTCGTGCAGTGACGGCGGGTAGGCCAGGCGGCTGTCCATTAGCTCCTTGGCCCGGGCCACGGCGCAGGGCTCATTGCCAGGCGTACGCACACTGGCCACGCCGTCGACCCGGGCGTGGCGCTGCACCAGCAGCAACACCGCCTCGCGCCAGGCGGTCTGTTGCTCCAGGGCACTGGCGCCGTGTTCGGCCGAGCAGTGCAGCCAACTGAAGGCTTTCGCCAGTTGCGGGTCGTGCAGCACGCTGGCCTCGAAGCTGGGCAGGCCGTTGCGCTTGAGTTCCAGCTCATCGAGTACACCGGTGATGCGTTCACTGTCCGGATAGAACCCGCGGTAGCGCCAGCCTTGCTCGTGGGCCTTTGCCCCGGTGTGCAGTTCGTCGGGGTTGATCAACACCATGCTGCCCACCGGCGCCAGGTGCTCGGCGCCGCGGTGCCAGAAACGCTGGGCACCGGACTCAATGATGGTGATCACGTAACCTTCATGCACATGCGGGGCAAAGCGCTGCTGGAAATACCGGGCGTGCAGCAGCTCGATATCGCCCAATGCCGGGGCTTGCCAGAAGCGGGTCTGTTCCTGCAGTGCTGCGTTCATGGGCTGCCGTTCAACCACCAGCGAAAGACAAAGAAGAAAGCCATGCTCACCAGCATGCTGATCAAGGTACTGCGGGTCAACAGCACCAGCACCACCGCCACCACTGAACCGAGCAGGTAGGGGTTGGCCAGACTCAGGTCGAGCTGGTGGCCGGGCAGGAAAATGATCGGTCCGCAGATCGCCGTGAGCATACCCGGTACGGCAAAGCCGAGAAACTGCCGCGCGTTGGAGCTCAGGCGCAGTGGCAGGCGGGGTTCGAGAAAGGCATAACGGTTGAGAAACACCAGCAGCCCCATACCAATGATCAAGGCAAAGATCATGAACGTGCTCCACTGAATTTCTGGCAGATGAAACCGGCGCTCATGCCCAGCAGGCCGGCGGCAACCAGGCCGGTTTCCCAGTGCCAGAAGCTGAACAGCACTGAACTGAACAGAGACACCGCGACACACACCACGGTCGGCACGTTGCGCACCAGCGGGGCGATCAGGGCGACGAAGGTGGCGACGATGGAAAAGTCCAGGCCGAGTTGATCCAGGTGCGGGATGTTCTGCCCCAGAATGATCCCGGCCAGGGTGAACAGGTTCCAGGCAATGTAGAACGTCAGCCCCACCCCGAGGGCGTACCAGCGGTTGAACTGCTGCTGGTCATACTGACTGGTGAGGGCGAAGAATTCGTCGGTGAGCAGAAAGCCCAGCCCCAGGCGCCAGCGGGTCGGCAGCCCTGACAGCACCGGGCGCATCGATAGCCCGTACAGCAGGTGCTGAGAGGTCAGCAACAGGGTGGTCAACAGAATGGAAAACAGGTTGGCCCCGCCTTTGATCATGCCAATGGCGACGAGTTGTGCTGCTCCGGCAAAAACGATGGCAGACAGGCCCTGGCCTTCCCAGGGGGTGAGGTCGGCCTCGATGGCCATGGAACCGGCCAGCAGCCCCCACGGGGCAACGGCCAGGGACAGCGGCAGGATGGCGATGGCGCCCTGAATGAAAGCCTGACGGGCGAACGGCGGACTGGACATGGAAATCTGCAACAACTGAAAAAGGTTGCACAGCATGCCAGAGCTGCGCGCGGCTGACTTGAACGATCTTGCTGTCCCGCTTGCGCGCGTACCTGGACAGGCTCAGTGATGGAGGCTGAGCAAGTGCTGACGGACGGCGAAGCAGCCGTTGAGTTCGACGGCTTTTTGCCAGAAGTACTCGCGCTGATCGAGGTCGTCATAGCCTTGCAGCCGGTAGATTTCGGCCTGGTAGTCACGCTGTCGGCCCCACTGCATCGCCAGCCCCTGCGGCTGCTCGCGGGTGCACTGCAAGCGTACGGCCGGCTGCGGGTAGTAGGAGGCGTAGCGGTTGGTCATCGCCGGGACGTTTTGCAGATCGTTGGCAAACGCGCTGCTGTGACGGTAATCGCTGCACCAGGTTTCCACCCCCAGGGCCGCCGGGGCAAAGCCTTGTGCAAGGCTGGTTTGCAACAACGGGCAGGCCGCAGCGGGGATCTGGCTGGCAGGCAAGTACGTCATGTAGTACAGCGCCAGGCGATAGCGAGCCACCGGGTGGTCAAGCGCTACCGCTTTCTCCAACAGGCTCACTGCCGGTGCCAGGGTCCGCCCCATGGCCTGGCCCTGCTGCGCCAGGTCCTGATCGGTGGTGCTGGCCTTGAGGTTGAAGGTGCGGTACTGGTTGTCGGTTTCTTCCATCAGGCTCACGGCCTGACGGTACAGCAGGTCGGCATGCGGGTCGATTCGCAGGTCGTCGGCAAACGCCGGCGTCAATACGGCCAACACGCTGCCCAGAATAAGCGCGCGTACCCGTGATAAGCCTGTGCGAAACGATGTTGGGCGGTTGGGCATGCAATAACTGGCGTCGCGGTTATGTTCAGGTTTCAATCCGACTGTCCATAGTGGGGTTCGAAGGGGCCTGGGTAGGGCGTGCATTTTAACCCGTGAGGCCCGGCACCGAAAGCCGCGTGGTATCAGTTCCAGAATGCGCTGAGATTGTAGAACAGGCCCATGACTGCAATCACTAGCAACGCGACGCCGCTGGTCAGGCTGATCAGGCGGTGTTGGCGTGGTGTGGCCAGCTTGAGGGTAATGAGGATGTACAGGCCCAGAATGGTCATATCGATGACGATCCACACCAGTGACAGCAACAACAGACTGTGGCGGGTGTCGGCAGTCACCTGAATGAACTGGGGGAAGAACGCCACGAAGAACAGAATGTCTTTCGGGTTCGACAGCCCCACGACCAGCCCCTTGCAGAAGCCGCCCGGTCGAGTTGCAGCCAGCTCATCGCAGCGGGCGCTGGTCAGCGCCTGACGTACCGTAGTAATCCCCAGGTAACCAATGAACAGGCACCCCAGCAAGCTCAAGGCGGACAGCACGTGCGGCGCGATGACCTTGCTGGTCAGGATCACACTGGCGGCGAGCACAATCAGCATCAGTGACGCGCCGTTGGTGCCCAGGGCGGTGAGCATGGCTTGCCTTGGCCCGACGCGGGCCGCGGTATTGATGACCAGCGCCACGACGGGGCCTGGGGTCGCAATCAACAGAAAAACGGTGAACGCATAGGTCAGCAGCAGGGCAGAGTTCATCGGTCGCTCAGGGTTTAAAAGGGAAGCTCGGCATTCTCGGCACCCGGTGAAACCTTGTAAAAGGCGTGTTGTTATGGCCTGCTATTAGTTTTACTCATGATCGGGGCGAGCATGTCCGAACGTATTCCGGCCCTGCAGGCCCTGCGGGCATTTGAAGTGACCGCACGGTACGGCTCTTTTACCCGTGCGGCGCAGGAGCTGGCCCTGACGCAAGGCGCGATCAGCCATCACATCAAGACGCTGGAAGGCGTGTTCGACTGTGCACTGTTCGAACGTCGCGGCCCGAAGATCACCCTGACCGAACCGGGGCGGCTACTGGCCCAGGAGCTCAAGGTTGGATTCAAAATCATCGAAAATGCCTGCGGGCTGCTCAAACAGGATCGCAACGCCATACGCCTGAAGGCGCCTTCGACCCTCACCGTACGCTGGCTGCTGAAGGTACTCGAGCAATTCCGCCAGCACGATGCACATAGCCGGGTGCAGCTCTCCAGCGTATGGATGGATATCGACCATGTCGATTTCTACAGCGAACCGTTCGAGGCTGCGATTCTACTGTCTGACGGGCGTTTCGCCGCTGAAACCGACAGCCTCAAACTGTTTGATGAGTGGTTGGTGCCGGTGTGCAGCCCCGACCACCTGGCAGTGACGGCACAGGGCCTCGACGCCTTGAACCGCTGTGAGCTGCTGCACCCGTCTGCCGACCGCCGTGACTGGCGACGCTGGCTAACCAGGCTGGGGGCCGGGCAGGTAGCGATCGACCGTGGCCAGTTATTCGACACCCTCGACCAGGGCATCAGTGCTGCACAACAGGGCGCGGGCATTGCCGTGGTCGATTTGCTGCTGGCCCAGGGCGAGCTCGACAGCGGCCGGCTGGTGCTGCCGTTCCCCCAGGCCGTGGCCACCGCAGAGGGTTACTACCTGACCTGGCCGAGGTCCAGTCCCCAGGCCCGAAAGGTGCAGGCACTGGGTGAATTTCTGCTGGCCCGGGCGCCACGACCGCCGTTGCACGGGGTCGATTATTTGTATGACTAATAGCCGGGTGGGGTGTCGCGCTCAGGCTCGGTGAACACCCGCTCAGCCATGAAGTCGATGAACACCCGCAAGCGTGGCGGTATCTGCCGACCGGATGGCCACAGCAGGTAGAAGCTGCCGCATCGCTCCAGATAGTCGTCAAGCACGGTGACCAGCTCGCCCTTGGCCAATTGCTGGCGCACGGCGAAGTCCGGCAGGCAGGTGATGCCACGGTCGCGCATGGCAAAGCAGACCCGGGTTTCGACATGGTTGCAGACCATCGACACCGGGATTTCATAGTCGCGCTCGGGCTGTTCGCGACGTAACGGCCAGCGCTCGAGCTTGCCACTGCTGGGGAACCGGTAATGCAGGCAGGTGTGCCGGGTCAGGTCGTCTGGGTGCAGCGGGGTGCCGCAGCGTTGCAGGTAGCCGGGCGATGCCACCAGCAGGTGGTGGAAGTGGCCGAGGAATTTCGCCTTCAGGCGCGAGTCCGAGGGCGTACCGCCGCGCATCACCACATCGAAACCTTCGCCGACGATATCGACCATGCGATCGCTGAAGTCCAGGTCCAGTTCTACCTCGGGATACAGCGCCATGAATTCGCTCAAGGCCGGCATCACCAGTGCCGTGACTTGCGGCAGGCTCACCCGCAGGCGGCCACGCGGCGTTTCGTTGGACTGCGACATCTCCAGTTCGGTGGCTTCGATTTCGGCCAGGATGCGCCGGCTGCGCTCGAGAAACACCATGCCTTCGGCGGTGAGGGTAATGCTGCGCGTGCTGCGGTGAAACAGGCGTACGCCCAGGCGTGCTTCCAGACGCGCAACGCGCTTGCCAATGGCCGAGGCACTGACCCCCAGCGACTGGGCGGCCGCGACGAAGCTGCGGGTTTCGGCTACCCGCACGAACACCACAAAACCACTGAGGCTATCCACCTGATACTCCTATTGCGGACATCGATGTCCTGGATGTGCGGAATACTACCCGTCTTTTTCCGCAGTTGCCGCCGCCGGTAAGGTTGTCCCGGTCTTTTATCCAGGAGTTTCACCATGACTCAGATGAGTTGCACAGCCGATGCCCGATCGGCGCCCGACGTTATTGAACCGCCGTTACCGCTCAGCGGCTTGTTGGCCCTGGCCATGACCGGCTTCATTGCCATTCTCAGCGAAACCTTGCCCGCCGGGCTGCTGGCGCAGATCTCGGCAGGCATGCAGATCAGTGAGGCCATGAGCGGGCAGCTGGTGACGGTGTATGCCCTGGGCTCATTGCTGACCGCCATTCCGCTGGTGACCCTGACGCAGGGCTGGCGCCGGCGTCCGGTGCTGTTGCTGGCGATTATTGGCTTTTTGCTGTTCAACACCCTGACCGCGCTGTCGCACTCGTATGCGCTGACGCTGCTGGCACGCTTCATGACCGGCGTCGCCGCCGGGCTCGCCTGGGGCGTGATTGCCGGGCACGCGCGGCGCATGGTCAGCCCCGCGCAGCAAGGGCGGGCGATGGCGGTGGCGATGATTGGCGCGCCGGTGGCGCTGTCACTCGGGGTGCCCGCTGGTACCTGGCTGGGGGAGCTGATCGGCTGGCGGATGACCTTTGCCCTGGTGTCGGTTGCCACCCTGGGCCTGGTGGTCTGGGTGCTGTGCCGGGTGCCGGACTTTGACGGCCACGAGCCCGGCCAGCGCCCGGGTGTTGTCCAGGTGCTGCGCACGCCCGGGGTGCTGGCGGTGCTGCTGGTGATTTTCACCTGGGTGCTGGCCCATAACGTGCTGTACACCTACATCGTGCCGTTCCTCGCGGCAGCGGGGCTGGCGGCCAGTACCAGCCTGGTGCTGCTGACGTTCGGCATCGCGGCCCTGGCCGGTATCGCCCTGGTCGGCGCCTGGGTTGACCGCCATCTGCGCAGGCTGGTGCTGTTAAGCCTGGCTGGCTTTGCCCTGGTGGCGCTGGTGCTGGGGTTTGTCGGCCAGTCGCCAGCGCTGGTGTTTGCCAGCGTCGCGCTGTGGGGGTTGACGTATGGCGGTGCACCGACCTTGCTGCAAACCGCCAGTGCCGATGCGGCCGGAGAGGGCGCCGATGTCGCTCAGTCGATGATCGTGACGGTGTGGAACCTGGCCATCGCGGCCGGCGGTGTGCTTGGCGGCCTGTTGCTGACGCAGTGGGGCGTGGGCAGTTTCACCTGGGTGCTGTTGCTGTTGATCGGCCTGGCCTTGTTGATTGCCACTCGCGCTCACCGTCATGGCTTTGCGCCGGGCGCGCGGGTGGCCGGCTAAGGTAGAATCGCGGTTCAGACAGTTTGTTTCGAGGTTGCAGCGGTGGAGTTACAGCAGGGCTTCGTCCTGACCCGGCATTGGCGTGACACCCCGGCAGGCACCTGTGTCGAGTTCTGGCTGGCCACCGATCAGGGCCCACGTCGTCTGCGCTTGCCGTTGCAGACCTCGGTGGCGTTCATTCCCGCTGCCCACCGCCAGCAAGCCCAGGCGGTACTGAGCAGTGAGCGCGGGGTCGAGTTACGGCCCCTTGAACTGCGTGACTTCGAACAACGGCCAGTGCTGGGCCTGTACTGCCGCCAGCATCGCCAGCTGATCCAGCTGGAGAAGCGTTTGCGCGCCGCCGGGGTGCAGGTGTACGAGGCCGACGTGCGGCCGCCGGAGCGCTACCTGATGGAGCGCTTTATCACCGCCCCGGTCAGCTTCAGTGGCACTGTGGATGAACACGGGGTGCTGCAGGAGGCTCAACTCAAGCCTGCGCCTGACTATCGCCCGACACTCAAGCTGGTTTCGCTGGATATTGAAACCACTGAGCGCGGCGAGCTCTATTCGATTGCCCTGGAGGGCTGTGGGCAGCGCCAGGTGTATATGCTCGGCCCGGCCAACGGTGACGCCCGAGGCCTGGATTTCGACCTTGAGTATTGCGACAGCCGTGCGCAGCTACTGGAACGCTTGAACCAGTGGCTGGCCCGGCATGACCCGGACGCGATCATTGGCTGGAACCTGGTGCAGTTCGACCTGCGCGTACTGCAGGCGCATGCCGAGCAACTCAAAGTGCCGCTGCGCCTGGGGCGCGAGGGCGAAGCGATGGAGTGGCGCGAGCACGGCAGCCGCACGCATTTCTTTGCCGGCGCCAGTGGACGGCTGATCATCGACGGCATCGAGGCATTGCGCTCGGCGACCTGGAGCTTCCCGTCCTTCAGCCTGGAAAACGTTGCCCAGACCCTGCTGGGCGAGGGCAAGGCGATCGACACTCCGTACCAGCGCATGGACGAAATCAACCGCATGTTCGCCGAGGACAAACCGGCCCTGGCCCGTTACAACCTCAAGGATTGCGAACTGGTCACGCGTATTTTCGCCAAGACCGAACTGCTGACCTTCCTGCTCGAGCGTGCCACCGTCACCGGCTTGCCCGCCGACCGCAGCGGCGGTTCGGTGGCAGCGTTCTGCCATTTGTACATGCCGCTGATGCACCGCCAGGGCTTTGTCGCGCCGAACCAGGGCGAGCGCCCCGAGGAAGCCAGCCCGGGTGGTTTTGTCATGGACTCACGCCCCGGTTTGTACGAATCGGTGCTGGTGCTGGACTACAAAAGCCTGTATCCGTCGATCATCCGTACCTTCCTCATCGACCCGCTGGGTCTGGTCGAAGGTTTGCGTGAGCCGGGCGATGCGGCCTCGGTACCGGGCTTTCGCGGTGCGCGCTTTTCCAGGACCCAGCATTGCCTGCCGTCGATTGTCGAGCGGGTCTGGCAGGGACGCGAAACCGCCAAACGCGAGAAAAACGCCGCACTGTCCCAGGCCTTGAAGATCATCATGAACGCCTTTTACGGTGTGCTCGGTTCCAGCGGTTGCCGCTTTTTCGACCCGCGCCTGGCCTCGTCGATCACCATGCGCGGCCACGAGATCATGCGCCGCACCCGCGAGCTGATCGAGGCCCAGGGCTATACGGTGATCTACGGTGACACCGACTCCACGTTCGTCTGGCTCAAGAGTGCGCACAGTGAGGCTGACGCCGACGCGATAGGTCAGCGCCTGGTGCAGCAGGTCAACCAGTGGTGGCGCGAGCACCTGCGCGACACCTATGACCTGGACAGTGCCCTGGAGCTGCAATACGAAACTCATTACCAGCGCTTTCTGATGCCGACCATTCGCGGTGCCGAAGAGGGCAGCAAGAAGCGCTATGCCGGCCTGGTCCAGCGTAGCGACGGGCAGCAGGAAATGGTTTTCAAGGGGCTGGAGAGCGTGCGCACCGACTGGTCGCCACTGGCCCGGCAGTTCCAGCAGCAGCTGTACGAGCGGATATTTCGTCGGCAGCCGTATCAGGCTTACCTGCGCGACTATGTGCGCCAGACCCTGGCCGGTGAGCTGGATGAGCTGCTCATCTACCGCAAGCGCTTGCGCCGACCACTGGCCGACTACCAGCGCAATGTGCCGCCGCATGTGCGTGCGGCGCGCCTGGCCGACGACTTCAACCAGCGCCACGGGCGTCCGCGGCAGTACCAGAATGGCGGCTGGATCAGTTACGTGATCACCGTATCGGGGCCAGAGCCATTGGAGGCCCGGCACTCGGCCATCGACTATGACCACTACCTGACCCGGCAGTTGCAGCCGGTGGCCGATGCCATCCTGCCGTTCGTGCAGGATGATTTCTCTGCATTGATCGATCGGCAGTTGGGGTTGTTCTGAGCGAGCGCTTCGCGCTCGATCGCGGGTAAACCCGCTCCCACAGGTTCGGCAGGGCTTCTGAAAACTGTGGTGTACCTGTGGGAGCGGGCTTGCCCGCGAAGAGGCCGCTACAGATAGCGGAAATTTCAGGGAGGCTGAACAATGACAGCAGACGCCCCCATTTCACCGTCGGCAAGACAACATTTTTCCAGGGTAAACTTCCTGGGAGCCTCAGCCAGGGTTGGCAAAGGCTTTCAAGGTGTCACCTTCAAGCCGGTAACGCACCCACTCGTCCTGCGGCGCCGCGCCTATCGAACGATAGAACTGAATGGCCGGCTCGTTCCAGTCCAGCACGCTCCATTCCAGGCGCCCGCAGCCGTTCTCGCAGGCTTCGACGGCGATGTGGCGCAGCAACTGTTTGCCGGCACCGCTGCCGCGCTGTTCAGGCGTGATGTACAGGTCTTCAAGATAAATGCCGTTGCGCCCCAGCCAGGTCGAGTAGCTGTAGAAGTAAACGGCGTAGCCAATGGCCTGGCCATCCCGTTCGCAGATCAGGCTCGACGCTTTGGCGCCCTCATCGAACAGCGTGCGCTGAATGTCTTCGAGCGAGGCAATCACTTCGTGGCGGGCGCGCTCGTACTCGGCAAGCTCGGTGATGAACGCGAGAATCTGGGCTGCGTCGTCGCGTCGGGCAGGGCGGATATGCAAGGCCATGAGGGGCTTCCGGCAAGGGGTAGAGGGTGCTTATAGTAACCATGCTAGCCCCCGACGTCCCCACTGCCACACAAGGACCCGCCATGACCTGGTCAGCGACGCAGTACAGCACCTTCGAAAACGAACGCACGCGGCCGGTGCGCGATCTGCTCGCGGCGTTGCCGCAGCGCTCGGTCGCTACAGCCATCGACCTTGGGTGTGGCCCGGGCAACTCGACCCAGGTGCTGCTCGAACGGTATCCCGATGCGCGAATCACCGGTCTTGACAGTTCCGACGATATGCTCGATGCAGCACGCCAGCGCTTGCCAACGGTGTCGTTCGAGCAGGGCGACATTGGAACCTGGGCGGCGTCTGACGGTGTTGACGTCATCCTCGCCAATGCCTCGCTGCAGTGGCTACCGGAACATGACGTGCTGTACCCGCATCTGGCCATGCAGCTCAAGGCCGACGGCCTGCTGGCCATCCAGACCCCGGACAACCTCGACGAACCGGCCCATCGTGCGGCGCGCGAGATCGCCAGCGAAGGCCCCTGGGCCGGCAAGATCGGTGCGGTCAAGCACCCGCCACGGCACAGCGCCAGCTTCTACTACGATGTGCTCAGCCCCCATTGCCAGCAGGTCGACGTCTGGCGTACGACCTATTACCACCCGCTGACGGGCGGCGCCCAGGCGGTGGTGGAATGGTTCAAGGGCTCGGCGCTGCGTCCCTACCTTGCCGCCCTGGATGACGATGAGCAGGCGGCCTTCCTGCAGCGCTACCTGCAGGCCATGGAGCAGGCGTACCCGCGGGCGGCCGATGGTCGCGTGCTGTTGCCGTTCCCGCGGATGTTCATCGTCGCCTCGCGCTGACGATTACCCACAGGTAGACGGCCAGGTTGATCAGCACCACACAGGTGCCAAGCACCAGCTGGATGTTCGGTGTCAGGCCGGTCGGGTAGATGATTGGCCAGATGTAATGCTCGACGAAGCCACCTGGATAGCCCGCCCGGCCCGACGCCTGGCGCAGGCTGTTTTCCCAGGTGGTGAGCGGGCAGGGCAGGTGCAGGAATTCCACGGCGACGCCCCAGCACAAGGCGGGCAGGTGCCAGTACCACGCCGTGCGCCATTTGAGTACCAGCAAGCCACCAAACAGCACGTACAGAATGAACAGCAAGTGCAGCAGCACCAAGCCATCCGCACCAAGGCGATACAACATGACGATGGCTTCCTCGATCTGTCGGGCGACGCGCTGATCCTATCAAGAAGCTTCGCGGTAGGGGTTACGTGGATCGTGCAGCCAGTCGAGAAACGGCTTGCCGGTGTCCTGCGGCACCATCTCGATGCAGTCCTGGACCGGGCAGGTGATCTGGCACAGATTGCAGCCCACGCATTCGGCGTCGATTACCTCGTAGCGGTGGCTGCCGTCGGCCTGCCGGAGGTTGGCGATGGCCTGGTGCGAGGTGTCTTCACAGGCGATGTGGCAGCGGCCACAGCCAATGCAGGCGTCCTGATCGATCCGCGCGATGACCTGATAGTTGATATCCAGGTACTTCCAGTCAGTGGTATGGCTGACGGCGCGGCCGCTGAAGTCGGCAATGCTGCGGTAGCCCTGACTGTCCATCCAGCGCGACAGGCCGTCTTTCATGTCTTCGACAATGCGAAAGCCATGCAGCATGGCCGCGGTGCATACCTGTACCGCGCCGCTGCCCAGGGCGATGAACTCGGCGGCGTCGCGCCAGCTGCCGATGCCGCCGATACCGCAGATCGGCAGGCCACGGGTGGCCGGGTCGCGGGCAATCTCGGCGACCATGTTCAGGGCAATGGGTTTTACCGCCGAGCCGCAGTAGCCGCCGTGGGTGCTCATGTCGCCGACAATCGGCAGGGCGATCATGCGGTCGAGGTCGACGCTGGTGATCGAGTTGATGGTGTTGATCAGCGACACGGCATCGGCGCCGCCACGATGGGCGGCACGGGCCGACTGGCGGATGTCGGTGATGTTGGGGGTGAGTTTGACGATTACCGGCAGCGAGCAATAGGTTTTGCACCAGCGCGTGACCTGCTCGACATACTCCGGCACCTGGCCGACCGCCGCGCCCATGCCGCGTTCGGGCATGCCGTGCGGGCAGCCGAAGTTCAGCTCGATGCCGTCGGCGCCGGTGGCCTCGACCAGCGGCAGGATGGCTTTCCATGACTCCTCGACACACGGCACCATCAGCGACACGATCAGCGCGCGGTCGGGCCAGTCTTTCTTGACCTGGGTGATCTCGCGCAGGTTGATCTCCAGCGAGCGGTCGGTAATCAGCTCGATGTTGTTGATGCCCATGACCTCGCGGTTGACCCCGTAGTGGGCCGAGTAGCGCGACGACACGTTGACGGCGGCCGGGTCTTCGCCCAGGGTCTTCCAGACCACGCCGCCCCAGCCCGCCTCGAAGGCGCGCACCACGTTGTAGGCTTTGTCGGTCGGCGGCGCGGAGGCCAGCCAGAACGGGTTGGGGGCCTTGATGCCAGCGAATTCAATCGACAGGTCAGCCATTATGCAGCCTCCACATTGAGCATCAGTTGGGCATGGATGGCCTCGGCGGCCAGCTTGCCGTGCTGCACGGCCTGAACGGTGAGGTCCTGGCCCAGGTGGGTACAGTCGCCCCCGGCGTATACGCCGGGCAGGCTGGTGCGCATGTGCTCGTCAACGCGGATGCGATCGCCTTCGCGCGCCAGGGTCTGGGCGTTGTGGTCACTCAGGGCCTGCTCATCGAAGGTCTGGCCAATGGCTTTGAAGATGGCGTCGGCAGCCAGTTCGAAGGTTTCTCCTGTGGTCTGCAGGCGACCGTCGATCATCTGTGTGCGGGCAAAGCGCATGCCGCGTACCCGGCCTTGGTCGTCGAGCAATACCTGTTCCGGTTGTGCCCAGGTCAGCAGGCGCACCTGGTGCTCCTTGGCGATGTGCTGTTCGTGTTCGGTGGCGCCCATGTCCTCGATGCCGCGGCGGTACACCAGGTTGACGTCCTGGGCGCCAAGCCGGGCCATCTGCACGGCCATGTCGATGGCGGTGTTGCCCGCACCGAGGACGATGCTGCGATTGGCCAGGGGCAGGCGATTGAGGTCTTCGGCCTGTCGCAGCTCGCAGATGTAGTCGGTGGCCGCCAGCACGCCCGGGGCGTACTCGTTGGCCAGGCCCAACTGGCGGCTGGCGTTCAAGCCCAGACCGAGGAACACCGCGTCGAACTGTTGTTGCAGCTCGCCCAGGCTGAGGTTCTCGCCCAGGACCTGACCATGGCGCACCTCGATGCCGCCGATCTGCAGGACGAAATCGACCTCGCGCTGGGCGAAGTCGTCGACCACTTTGTACTTGGCGATGCCGTACTCGTTGAGGCCGCCGGCCTTGGGGCGGGCCTCGAAGATCACCACGTCGTGGCCATGCCAGGCCAGGCGGTGGGCACACGACAGACCGGCCGGCCCGGCACCGACCACGGCAATGCGCTTGCCGCTGCTGGCGGCGCGCTGGAAGGGGTGGGCGTCGAACTCGGCGTGGTCCACGGCATAGCGTTGCAGCAGGCCGATCAGCACCGGGGCACATTCCTGGTGATTGTTGCGCACGCAGGCCTGCTGGCACAGGATCTCGGTCGGGCAGACCCGGGCGCAGCTGCCGCCGAGAATGTTGGCCGAGAGGATTTTCTCGGCTGCGCCCTGAACGTTTTCCTGGTGGATATTGCGGATGAACGAGGGAATGTCGATGTCGCTGGGGCAGGCGTTGACGCAGGGCGCGTCGTAGCAGTACAGGCAACGTGAAGCTTCCACGGCGGCCTGACGGGCGGTGAGGGGTGGGGCCAGGTCGCTGAAATGGTCGGCGAGGGTGGCGTTGTCACTGGACGGTCGGGGGAGGTGGTTGAGGGACTCGATCACGGTAGTTTCCTCTTTTCTTTTTGTTGTTCCGCCGGTTTTTGTAGGCGCGGCGCTAGCGCTTGACCGCAGTGGGCTGCGAATGCTCGGCGCGTTTGCTCAGCAGGTCGAACACCGCCGGGTACGCCGGGCGCTCGATGTACCGGCCGGCGCCACGCTCGGCGCGCAGGTCGCCGTTGGCCCAGACCAGCTTGCCCTGACTGATGGTGTGGCTGGGGATGCCGCGCACGGTCTTGCCTTCGAAGATGTTGAAGTCCACCTGCTGGTGGTGCGTGGCGGCGGAGATGGTCCGGGTGCCTTGCGGGTCCCAGAGCACCAGGTCGGCATCGGCGCCAACGCGCAGGGCACCTTTGCGCGGGAACAGGTTGAAGATCTTCGCGGTATTGGTCGACGTCAGTGCAACGAAGTCCTGCATCGACAGCTTGCCGCTGTTCACGCCCTCATCCCAGAGCACCGCCATGCGGTCTTCAATACCGGCCGTGCCGTTGGGGATGCGGCTGAAATCATCGCGGCCGGCGGCTTTCTGTTCGGCGCAGAAACAGCAGTGGTCGGTTGCGGTGGTGTGCAGGTTGCCCGACTGCAGGCCGTGCCACAGGACTTCCTGATGGCCGTCCTTGCGCGGCCGGAAGGGTGGACTCATGACATAACCCGCAGCGGTCTGCCAGTCGGGATGACGGTACACGCTGTCGTCCAGCAGCAGGTGGCCGGCCAGCACTTCACCGTACACCGGTTGCCCCTTGCCGCGGGCATAGCTGATTTCGTCCAGGGCTTCGCGGGTTGAAACGTGCACCAGGTACAGCGGCGTGCCCAGGGTTTCGGCAATGCGGATGGCGCGGCTGGCGGCCTCGCCCTCCACCTGCGAAGGGCGCGACAGCGGATGCGCTTCAGGGCCGTTGAGGCCCTGGGCCAGCAGCTTGCGTTGCAGGTGATAGACCAGCTCGCCGTTCTCGGCATGCACCGTGGGCACGGCACCCAGTTCAAGGCAGCGTTCGAAGCTGGCGACCAGGGTGTCGTCGGCAGCCATGATCGCGTTTTTGTAGGCCATGAAGTGCTTGAAACTGTTGATGCCGTGCAGGCGCACCAGCTCGCCCATCTCTTCACGGACCTGCTCGCTCCACCAGGTAATGGCCACGTGAAAGCCGTAGTCGGCGGCGGATTTCTCTGCCCAGCCGCGCCATTGGTGAAAGGCTTCGAGCAACGACTGCTGAGGGTTGGGGATGACGAAATCGATGATGGATGTAGTGCCGCCGGCCAGGCCCGCGGCGGTGCCGCTGAAGAAGTCTTCGCTGGCCACCGTGCCCATGAACGGCAACTGCATGTGGGTGTGAGGGTCGATGCCGCCGGGCATCAGGTACTGGCCGCTGCCGTCGAGGATTTCACAGTCGGTTGGAACGTCGAGGTCGGTGCCGATGGCCTTGATCACACCGTCGGCACACAGCACGTCGGCACGATAACTTTCCTCATGGGTAATCAGGGTGGCGCCACGAATCAAAAGCGTCATCAGATGCTCCTCGCAGGCTTGACCGGTTGTTACCGGCTCTAGGTTTTGTTCTTTTTGCAGCGTAGGTCAAAACCTGTCATCGCTGTCAGGAATTGAATCTAGTAGGGGTTGGGGAAATGGGCAAATAATTAATTTATAAGCATATATCGCTGTTATCTCATTGAAATTAAACGTTTTGTTGTTGTCTGGCGTCTTCAGATAAAACGACCAGTGGTCCTGTCGTTCTTGACAGGTTGTGGAAATGGTCAAGATTTCTCATGGGCAGCCGTGAATGCCCCCATGCCGTGCGAGTACCTCCAAAAACACAAAAACAGTGGAGTGGCCATGCAGCAGACCCGATCGCAAGTGCGTGAACGTGATGGCTTGTACGAACTCGACGCCGGTAGCGACGTCCTCGACAGCCCCCGCTACAACCATGACATCGCCCCGACCAAGGTGCAGGAGCGCACCTGGAACAAATGGCACATCACTGCACTGTGGGTCGGCATGTCGATCTGTGTGCCGACCTATACCCTGGGCGGGGTGCTGACCGCCTATTTCGGCCTGACAGTGGGTGAGGCGCTGCTGGCGATCCTGCTGGCCAACACCGTGGTGCTGATTCCGCTGACCCTCAATGCCTTTCCCGGCACCAAGTACGGCATTCCCTTTCCGGTGCTGCTGCGCTCCTCGTTCGGGATCATCGGCTCCAACGTGCCGTGCCTGATCCGCGCGCTGGTGGCCTGCGGCTGGTTTGGTATCCAGACGATGTTCGGCGGGCTGGCCATCCACCTGTTCCTTGGCTCGCTGTCGGCGGACTGGAAGGCACTGGGCGGCACCGGTGAGGTCATCGGCTTCATGTTGTTCTGGTGCCTGAACCTGTGGGTGGTGCTGCGCGGCGCCGAATCGATCAAATGGCTGGAAACCCTGTCGGCGCCGCTGCTGGTGCTGGTCGGTGCCGGGCTGCTGGTGTGGGCCTTGCCCAACGTCTCGATCAGCGAGCTGATGGCGCAGCCACCCAAACGCCCGGAAGGGGCAAGCGTCTATGGCTACTTCTTCGCCGGGCTGACGGCCATGGTCGGCTTCTGGGCCACCTTGTCGTTGAACATCCCGGACTTCAGCCGCTACGCGAAAAGCCAGAAAGACCAGATCCTCGGGCAGATTTTCGGCCTGCCACTGACCATGTTCCTGTTCGCCGCGCTGGGCGTGGTGCTGACTGCGGCCTCGGCCTCGCTGGTGGGGCAGACCGTATCAGACCCGGTGAGCCTGATCGGGCATATCCAGAGCCCGATGTGGGTCGCCCTGGCGATGGCGCTGATCATCATCGCCACTTTGTCGACCAACACGGCGGCGAACATCGTTTCGCCCACCAACGACTTCCAGAACCTGGCGCCGAAGTGGATCGGGCGGACCAAAGCGGTGCTGCTCACCGGTCTGGTCGGCCTGTTGCTGATGGGCCATGAACTGCTGAAAAAGCTCGGCTGGATTGTCAGCGACGTCAGCCTTGAAAGCGTCTATTCCAACTGGTTGCTGGGTTACTCCAGCCTGCTCGGGCCGATTGCCGGGATCATGGTGGTGGACTACTTCCTGCTGCGCAAACAGCGCCTGGACCTTGCCGGGCTTTACCGGGACGACGTCTACCCGGCCTGGAACGCCAGCGGCTTCATCGCCTTCGGGGTGCCGGTGGCGTTGACCCTGATGTCGCTGCACAGCCCGAGCTTCAGCTGGTTCTACGACTTCGGCTGGTTCACCGGCTCCGCCCTGGGCGGCCTGATTTACTACGGCCTCGGCCAACTCAAGGCGGCCCGCACCGCCAGTCTCAAACCCACCGTGTAGTCCTTATGGCCCGTAGAGGCCAGGCACGTGATGCAGGAGAACAGCATGAAAACAGCACAGGACGTTCTGCAGTCGACCCACGCCCACATCAACGGTGAGCGCTTGTGGCAGTCGCTGATGGCGCTGGCGCAACTGGGCGCCACGGTCAAGGGCGGGGTCTGTCGCCTGGCACTGACCGACCTGGACCGCCAGGCCCGTGACCTGTTCGTGAAATGGACCGAAGAGGCGGGGTGCAGCGTGAGTATCGATGGCGTGGGCAACATCTTCGCCCGCCGCCCCGGCCGTAACCCGCAATTGCCGCCGGTGATGACCGGCAGCCATATCGACACCCAGCCCACTGGCGGCAAGTTCGACGGCTGCTTTGGTGTACTGGCCGGGCTTGAGGTGATGCGCACCCTCAATGACCTCGATATCGAGACCGAGGCGCCGCTGGAAGTGGTGGTGTGGACCAACGAAGAGGGCTCGCGCTTTGCGCCGTGCATGATGGGCTCGGGGGTGTTTGCCGAAAAATTCACCCTCGAAGAGACCCTGGCCAAGACCGACGCCGAAGGCATCACCGTGGGGCAGGCGCTCAACGCCATTGGCTATGCCGGGCCCCGCGCCGTTAGCGGGCATCCGGTGGGGGCGTACTTCGAGGCGCACATCGAGCAGGGGCCGATACTAGAAGACCAGCACAAGACCATCGGTGTCGTGCTGGGGGCGCTGGGACAAAAGTGGTTCGACCTGACCTTGCGTGGCGTCGAGGCGCATGCCGGCCCGACCCCGATGCACCTGCGCAAGGACGCCCTGGTCGGTGCCAGTGCGGTGGTCGCCGCCGTCAACCGCGTGGCCCTGGAACACCAACCGCATGCCTGTGGCACGGTCGGTTGCCTGCAGGCCTACCCGGGGTCACGCAACGTGATACCCGGCGAGGTGCGCATGACCTTGGACTTCCGTCACCTGGAGCCGGCGCGGCTGAACTCGATGATTGCGCAGGTCAAGGATGTCATCAGCAGCACCTGCGAGCAGCATGGGTTGACGCCCACCCTGACGCCGACGGCGGATTTCCCGCCACTGTATTTCGACAAGGTCTGTGTCGAGGCGGTGCGCAGTGCTGCGCAGGGCTTGGGCCTGTCGCACATGGACATCGTCAGCGGCGCCGGGCATGACGCGATTTTCCTCGCTGAGCTGGGACCGGCCGGGATGATCTTCGTGCCGTGCGAAGGCGGTATCAGCCACAACGAAATCGAGAACGCCGCCCCCCAGGACCTGGCCGATGGTTGCGCGGTGCTGTTGCGGGCGATGCTGGCAGCTGCCCAGGCGGTGGCGCGGGGCAGGGAGGCTGCGTAGGAGCCAGCCAGCCCTTTCGCGGGTAAACCCGCTCCCACAGGGTAGTGTGCGGTATTTGTGGGAGCTGGCGGAGCCTGCGATCGAGCGCGCAGCGGTCGCAACGTCGCGACGCGGATTTACAGGCTGTCCTGCACCATCTGCAAGAACGTCGCGACCAGCCGCCGTGAACTCTGCTCGCGCAAGCACACCAGGGTTTCGGTCAGGCGTCGCTGGCAATCCACAATCGGCAACGCGCACACCCGGGCATCGGCGCCGAACTCGGCGGCCGATACCACCCCCACGCCAATGCCGACCACCACCGCCTCGCGCGCCGCTTCCCGGCCTTCGACCTGGATCGCCGGGCGAATGCGCAGGCCCGCGCGTTGCATCTCTTCTTCCAGGGTCTGGCGGGTCACCGACCCCGGTTCGCGCAGCACGATCGGCGTGTCATCCAGGTCGGCCAGGCTGATCGAGCCACGGCTGGCCCACGGGTGATTGTGGGAAACGAACGCCACCATCGGGTCGCTGCGCATCGGCACACAGAGCAGGCGCTCGTCATCCACATCGCGGCCCAGCAGGGCAAGGTCCGCCTGGTAGTTGAACAGCCGCACCAGCGACTCATCGGTGTTGCCGGTTTCAATCTTGACGCTGATCCCCGGGTACTGCTGGCAGAACTGCGCGATCTGCGGCAGCACATGCACCGGTGCGTCGACTGCCAGTACCAGGGTGCCGGTCTGCAGCGCACGGGAGTCCTGGAGCAGTTCGTGGGCTTCGGTTTCACAGGCGAACAGGCGTTGGGTGATACCCAGCAGTCGCTCGCCCAGATCGGTCAGTTGCACCGAACGTTTGTTGCGGTGAAACAGCAATACGCCGAAGCGCTCCTCGAGTTTGCGCACCTGATCGGAGATTGCCGGCTGGGTCAGGAACAGCCGTTCGGCGGCACGGGTGAAACTGCCGTGCAGGGCAACGGCGTGGAACGCTTTCAACTGAGCATGGGAAACCGACATCGCAGCACCTGTTACAAGCTGAGCTTATTTGTGTAATACGATAAATCGATTTTATTTATCAGTCAGTAATTGTTTCTATCTCATCCAGCCCACCGCGTCACGTGACGTGACTGGTGGGTCATGGACCTGGCTGACAAGGCATAACAATACCTGCATGCTCCAGATCCATCTGACCAGGTGACGGCCCCGACCGGCTGTCACGCAGTGCGCAACACAAGAACAAGACAGGCGTTTTTTCAAATTCTGCCGGCACACTCAAGCTCCGAGGTCAGGGTCACCATGAATAAATTCAGTGCAGATATCAAACGTTGGCGCGTGCAAATCTTTGCCATTACCTGGATTGCCTACGCCGCGTTCTACTTCACCCGCAAAGCCTTCTCGGTGGCCAAACTGGGCATCGGCGAAGACCCAAGCTTTACCCTCGACAAAATGGCCATGGCCAACCTCGACGCCATCTACCTGGCGGCCTACGCCGTGGGGCAATTCACCTGGGGCATGCTCGCCGACCGCTTTGGCCCGCGGGTCGTGGTGCTTGGCGGTCTGGTGATTTCCGCCGCTGCCGCCCTGGTGATGGGCAGTTACGCGACCTTCCCGATCTTTGCCACCTGCATGCTGGTGCAGGGGCTTGCGCAGTCCACAGGCTGGGCGGGGCTGTGCAAGAACATCGGTAGCTTCTTTCCTTCGTCCCAGCGCGGGCGGGTGCTGGGGCTGTGGAGTTCGTGCTATGCCTTCGGCGGCCTGGTTGCATCGCCGTTCGCCGGGTGGTGGGCCTATACCCTGATCGGCAGCTGGCACGCCGCGTTCTTTTCCAGTGCCGCGGTAGTAGCGCTGGTCGCGGTGCTGTTCTTCTTCCTGCAACGCAACAAGCCTGAAGACGTCGGCCTGCCGGCGGTGGAGCCGGAACCTGAAAGCATGGTGCCGGCGTCCAACCTGTGCAGCATCTGGGCGCCGCTGCGCGAGATCATGCGCAACCGTACGGTGCTGACCCTGGGCCTGGCCTACTTCATGCTCAAACCGGCGCGCTACGCCATTTTGCTTTGGGGGCCGGTGATTGTCTTCGAGCAGATGCCGTCGGTGGGCAAGGTGGGCGCGGCGATCATTCCGACCGCTTTCGAACTGGCCGGCCTGCTCGGCCCGATCATGATTGGCCTGGCCTCGGACAAACTCTTTGGCGCGCGGCGCATGCCGGCCTGCGTGATCAGCCTGCTGGTGCTCACGGTGGTGCTGGCACTGTTCATGGGCGCGATGCAGAGCGGCAGTGTGATGCTGGTGGTGGCCTTGCTGTTTGTCATGGGCCTGACCTTGTACGGCCCGGATTCGATGATCAGCGGTGCGGCAGCCATCGACTTCGGCACCGCCAAAGCCGGTGCCACGGCGGCCGGTTTCGTCAACGGCTGCGGTTCGGTGGGGGCGATTCTAGGCGGGCTGCTGCCAGGCTATTTCGATGGCGTCACGGTGTTCATCGTCTTTGCCGGTTGCGCCCTGTTCTCTGCGCTGGTGCTGATACCGCACTGGAACAGCCGTCCGGCGACGGCCGAGCATACCCCGGCAGTCGTACCCAACACCGCCATGGCCATCAAACCATTGCGTACCTGAGTATTACGAGGAACCGACCATGAGACCCTTCTGGCTGCAACAGGCGCTGGAACAGGAAGACGCGCCCGCATGCCCGCCCTTGCGCGCCGATAGCCGTTGCGACGTGTGTATTGTCGGTGGTGGCTACACCGGCCTGTGGACCGCGCTGATGCTCAAGGCGCAGAAACCGGCGCTGGATGTGGTGTTGATCGAAGCCGACATCTGCGGCGCCGGTGCCAGTGGGCGCAATGGCGGCTGCGCGTTGTCATGGTCGGCCAAGTACTTCACCCTCGAACGCCTGTTTGGCCGAGAGGAGGCGGTGCGCCTGGTCAAGGCCTCGGAGCAGAGCATCTATGCCATCGGTGATTTTTGCCGCGAACACGGTATCGATGCTGACTACCGGCTTGACGGTACCTTGTACACCGCCACCAACCGCGCCCAGGTGGGCGCCACGGACGGGGTGATTGCTGCCCTGGAGCGTCAGGGCATCAACTCGTTTCAGCGCCTGGCAGTCGACCAGGTGCAGCGCCTGGCGGGCTCGGCCAGGCACCTTGAAGGCTGGTTTTCGCCGGCGGCGGCCACGGTACAACCCGGTAAACTGGTGCGTGGCTTGCGCCGGGTGGCGCTGGAAAAAGGCGTGCGGATATTTGAAGGAACGGCCATGACCGGCCTGGAGGAGGGGCCGCAAGCGGTGGTGCAAACGAGCGGCGGCGCGATTCGCGCCGACCGCGTGGTGCTGGGCCTCAACGCCTGGATGGCGCGGGCCTTCCCGCAGTTCGAGCGCAGCGTGGCAATCGTCTCCAGCGACATGATCATTACCGAGCCACAACCCGAACTGTTGCAGCAAATTGGCTTGAGCAATGGCGTCAGCGTGCTGGATTCGCGGATTTTCGTGCATTACTACCACAACACCAGCGACGGTCGGCTGATGCTTGGCAAGGGTGGCAACACCTTTGCCTTTGGTGGGCGGATGTTGCCGGTATTCGACCAGCCTTCACCCTATGCGGCGCTGTTGCGTCGCAGCCTGGGCGAGTTCTTTCCGGAGTTGGCCCAGGCACCGGTGGCGGCGACCTGGAACGGTCCTTCGGACCGCTCGGTAACCGGCCTGCCGTTTTTCGGCCGGCTGGGCGAGCATGGCAACGTGTTCTATGGCTTTGGCTACTCGGGCAGCGGTGTCGGCCCTTGTCACATGGGCGGGCAGATCCTCTCGTCGCTGGCCCTGGGCCTGGACAATCCCTGGACGCGCTCGCCGCTGGTCAATGGCCCGCTGGGCTATTTTCCGCCGGAGCCGATCCGTTACCTGGGGTCGTTGATGGTGCGTAACGCCATTCGTCGCAAGGAACAGGCGGAGGACAATGGCCGCCGCCCGCGCCACCTCGACGTGCGCCTGGCGCGATTTGCCGCTGCCGCAGGCAAGGCCGACAAAGGCTGAAGGGTTTTTTTGTCGACGGCTTGCGTTGCGTATAAACTGCTCGCCACTTTGGCCGGTCGCTACCTGAACCGGCACCTGAAACAAGAGAGTCGAGATGGGCGCACAGTGGAAAGCCAAGCATAGAGAAACAGCCGCCAACGCCAAGGGCAAGATCATGGGCAAGCTGTCCAAGGAGATTCAGATCGCCGCGAAAGCCGGCGCTGACCCGGACATGAACCCGCGCCTGCGTCTTGCCGTGGAGCAGGCGAAAAAAGCCTCGATGACCCGTGAGACCCTGGAGCGGGCGATCCGCAAGGGTGCAGGGCTTGATGGCGATGCAGTGCAATACACCGCCGTGACCTATGAAGGCTACGCCCCGCATCAGGTGCCGCTGATCGTCGAGTGCCTGACCGACAACGTCAACCGTACCGTGGCGCAGATCCGCGTACTGTTCCGCAAGGGTCAGTTGGGTACTTCGGGTTCGGTGGCGTGGGATTTCAACCACGTCGGCCTGATTGAAGCCACGCCGAATACGCCGGACGCCGACCCGGAAGAGGCTGCGATCGAAGCGGGTGCGCAAGAGGTTGAAGAAGGCGAAGAAGAGGGCTCGACCCTGTTCATCACCGACACCACCGACCTCGATGCCGTGCAGAAAGCCCTGCCAGGCCAAGGCTTCACCGTGGTTTCGGCGAAAATCGGCTACACCCCGAAGAATCCGGTCAGCGGCCTGAACGATGAGCAGATGGCTGAGGTTGAAGCCTTCCTGCACGCCATCGATGACAATGATGACGTACAGAACGTGTACGTAGGTCTGGCGGGTTGATTCAAACCTCCATCGTCGGCACTGCCGACGATGGAGGGTCAGCTCAAGCGCTGGCAGACTTCGGCAAACCCCGGTCGCAGCTGTACTTCGGGCTGCACACAGTCGCGTTGCAACGCCTGCAACGCCTCGCATTGCGTCTCGCAACGTGACAGCAGTTCCCCCAGCAATACCCCGAATGCCAATACCTCGATTCGCTGCAATGCGGCCGCTGTAGCGCTGCCGTCCTGCGGGTAAAACGACGCTGCACCAAAATCGCCGAGCAGGCAGTCGCCGTGTTCGTCGCAAAGGATGTTGTGCGCGTAGAGGTCGCCGTGGGCAATGCCATGGCCGTGCAAATGCGCGCCTACCGAGGCAACGGCGGTCGCCAGGCGGGTGACGCTGGAAAGGCTCAGGCGCTGCGCCTCGCGGTAGGTGTCGCGGGTGCAGGATGCCAGGCTCGGTGGCCCAGCCAGGTTGAACCAGCTCGGGTCGATCAATTGCATCACCAGCGCCGGCAGTTGCTCGGGATGGTTGTCGATACGCCCGGCCAGGCGTACCAGTTGCGGATGATCGCCCGCGGCGATACAGGCGGCCATCTCGTTCAGCGGCGAGCCATCGCTGGTCATCTGCCCTTTGTACAGCTTGACTGCCACGGGCTCATCCTGCTCGCGCCAGCGGGCCTGATGGATCACCCCGGAAGCACCCTGGCCCAGCACCTGGGCCAGGCGCACGTGTTGCCAGTCGATGCGCGGGCAATCACCTGGCTCCTCAGGTGCGCAGAAGGGCGCTGGCAGCGGGTTGCCGGCATACGCCAGCCAGGCCAGGCGCGGCATCTTCAGCAACCACTCCGGCAAGGCCGGCAGCTGGTTGGCGGCAATGCGCATCAGCTCAAGCTTCTGACAGCGCGCCAGGCTTGCGGGCAACGACTGCAGGCGGTTGCCGGCCAGCATGATCTTTTGCAGGTCTGCACAGTCGCCCAGTGCTTCGGGCAATTCGGTCAGGCAGTTGTCCGTCAGGATCAAGGCGCGCAACCGCCTGGGCAAGGCGTTCGGGCTCAGTTGCCCGATCTGGTTGCTTTTGAACCCGACCACTTCCAGCGCCGGGCACTGGCCGACGCCTTCGGGCACGTGGGTAAAGAGGTTGTTCGAGCAGAACAATACCTTGAGCCGGTGCAGGCGCCCCAGGTCATCCGGCAGGGCGCTGAGGCGATTGCCGGTCAGGTCGAGGATTTCCAGGCTGTCGGCCAGGTCGAAGATTTCCCGTGGGAACTGTTCCAGCTCGTCGCTCAGATTGAGCCGGGTGATGCCGGCCAGTCGGCCCATCTTGAGATCGGTGAGGGTGTGCATGTGGAGAACGCAGGTCCGATAAAAAAGCGGCCGCCATGATAGCGGAATCGGTCCGTAGCAGGTGATTTCAGTGCCCGCCAGTCATCCGTTGGGGTGGAGCATGCATTTGTGCACATCCGATGAGACTTAAGTCATATGGCAGGCTCGCCACACAAGTCCATACTCGACTCTCGCCCTTTTAAATAACAACAAGTTCAGGGTTCAGTATCGATGACTTATCAGCACAGCTACGCCCATTCCATCGCCGATCCTGCTGCATTCTGGGCCGAACAGGCCGAGCGCCTGGCCTGGTACCGCAAGCCGCTGCAGACCCTCAGTGAAAACGCCGATGGCACCCACCAGTGGTTTGCCGACGGGCACCTCAACAGCTGCTACCTGGCGCTGGATCACCAGATCGAGCAGGGGCGTGGCGAGCAGACCGCCCTGATCTACGACTCGCCGGTAACCGGCAGCCAGCAACAGTTTACCTACGTGCAACTGCGCGACGAGGTGGCCCGTCTGGCCGGGCTGCTGCGCGAGCTGGGGGTGAAGAAGGGCGACGGCGTCATCATCTATATGCCCATGGTGCCTCAAGCGGCCATGGCCATGCTGGCCTGCGCGCGGATTGGTGCGGTGCACTCGGTGGTGTTTGGTGGCTTTGCGGCCAACGAGCTGGCCCTGCGTATCGACGATGCCCGGCCGACCTTGCTGCTGACGGCATCGTGCGGGCTGGAGTTCGACCGGGTGATCGAATACAAGCCACTGGTCGATCGCGCCCTGCAACTGGCCAGCCATCAGCCGCGCAAGGTGCTGGTGCTGCAGCGCCCCCACGCCACGGCGACCCTGGTCGAGGGACGCGATCTGGACTGGCAAAGCGCCGTGGCCACTGCCAGCCCGGTGGCGCCTGTCGAACTGGCAGCGGCTGATCCGCTGTACATCATGTACACCTCCGGTACCACCGGCAAACCCAAAGGCATCGTCCGCGAGAACGGCGGCAACGCTGTGGCCCTGGGGTATGCCATGCGCCATATCTACGGCATGCAGGCGGGCGATATCTGGTGGGGCATTTCCGATGTCGGCTGGGTGGTCGGCCATTCGCTTATTGTTTACGGCCCTCTCATGAACGGCTGTACCACGGTGTTCTACGAGGGCAAGCCGATCCGCACACCCGACGCCGGCGCCTATTGGCGGGTAGTCGAGCAGTACCGGGTCAACGGCCTGTTCTGCGCGCCAACGGCCATGCGTGCGATCCGCAAGGAAGATCCCAACGGCGAACTGCTGCGCCGTTACGACCTCAGTTCCCTGCGCCAGCTGTTCCTGGCGGGCGAAAAGCTCGATTCCAGCACCCATCAATGGCTGGAGTCGGTCAGCGGCAAGGCGGTGCACGATCACTGGTGGCAAACCGAAACCGGCTGGCCGGTGACCGCGCCCTGTGTCGGCCTCGACGGTAGCGCAGCGCGCCCGGGCTCAAGCAACCGGGCGGTGCCGGGCTACAACGTGCGCGTGCTGGATGACGACGGTCAACTGCTGGACGCCAACCAGCAAGGCGCCATTGTCATTGCCCTGCCGTTGCCGCCGGGGTGCAGCCAGACCCTGTGGGGCGATCACCAGCGCTACCTGGACGCTTACCTGACAACCTACCCGGGCTACTACCACACCGGCGATGGTGGCTACCTCGATGACGACGGGTTCGTCTACATCATGGGGCGCACCGACGACGTCATCAACGTCTCCGGTCATCGCCTGTCGACCGGCGAAATGGAGGACCTGGTCGCCCGTCACAGCGCTGTGGCCGAGTGTGCGGTGATCGGCGTGCATGACGACATCAAGGGCCAGGTGCCACTGGCGCTGGTGGTGCTCAAGGACGGGCAGGGCATCAGCGAGGCCGCGCTGCAAAGCGAGCTGGTAGCCAGCGTGCGCGAGCACATCGGGGCCCTGGCCTGCTTCAACCAGGTGCGGGTGGTCAAGCGCCTGCCCAAGACCCGCTCCGGCAAGATCCTGCGTGCGGTGCTGCGGAAAATCGCCGACCAGCAGGCTTACACCCCGCCGTCGACCCTGGATGACCCGGCGGTGCTGGGTGAAATCGAAGCCGTGCTGGCCTGCTTCGCCCGTACGGCCTGAGTGCACGCGTCTGCCCGGTGATCAGGCCGGGCAGGTGGCGTGTTGTGTCTGCCTGAGCTGGCCCAGGCGGCTGCGGGTGCGCGCCAGATCACTGGCCGAACCGCGCAGGCTCTGTGCCAGTGGCGCCGCACCGATCAGCACCAGGTGTTTGTCCTGGTCATAGAGCACATCCACCAGGTTGATAAAACGCTGCTGCTCGGCAATCGAGCAGTCTTCAAGGCACGGCAGCCCGTCGATGATCCAGTGGTCGAAACGCGCCACCAGCGCTAGGTAATCAATCACAGCGGTGGCCTGCTCGCACAGCTGGGCGAAGCTGAACCCCACGGTATTGCCCTGGATAAAGCTGGCCTGCAACTGGCGCTTGCCTACCTGCAACGGGAGTGAGGTGTTCGTCGGTGGTGGCAGGTTCAGTGCCTTACGCTGCTCGGGGTGGCCCGGCCAAAGGTAGTGCCCCTGGGTAAATCGCTGCTGGCCGGCATTGCCTGGCAAGCTGCGAAAATCCTGCTCGCCGCCTACTTCCAGTACCTGCATCTGGCTGTTGATCAGGCGGATCACGGGTTCGAAGCGCTGGTGGTAGAGGGGGTTGGGCAGCAGCCCCTGCGGTGCATAGTTCGATGTCACCAGAACAAAGATGCGCCGTTCGAACAACGCCTGGAACAGGCGGGTGATCAGCATGGCGTCGCCGATGTCGTGCACATGAAACTCGTCGAAGCACAGCACCTGGCACTCCATCAGCAACTCATCCAGGGTGCAGGCCAGCGCGTCTTCCTCGGCGCGGTGCTCGAACATGCCCTCGTGCAGGCGCGCAAAGAAGTCATGGAAATGCAGGCGGCGCTTGTGCGCTGAGGGCAAGCACTGAAAGAACCCGTCCAGCAGCCAACTCTTGCCGCGCCCGACCGCGCCATAGAGGTACAGGCTGCGAGCCTGGCCGCTGCCCAATCGTTCGGCCTGGACGGCCATGCAGTCGATCACCTGCAACTGGCCAGGGCTCAAGGTGAAGCCCTGGGCCGCGGCTTTTTCGCGAAAATACTGACGAACGGTGGAATTCTGACCGGCGGCGTCAACGGAACGATCACCAAAAAATTGGCGCATGGTGCGCAGCGGCGAACGCATCCAGGAAGGCGGAAGGGCAGGCAAAACGGGCTCCTTGGGGGTAGCGGGCAATGTGCACCCGCTTGAGCGAAGGCGGCTAATTTACCCAATATGTACTGCCCTGTACATTTTTCCGCCGGCTGGCGGCTTCCCCCTCGGCTGCTACCCTCACGGTCACAACAAGTCTGTGGTGAAAGGACGGGATGGTGAAGGGACGTTCTCTGGTGGCGTTACTCTGGCTGGTCATTGCCGACAGCGCAGCCGGCGCCGAATTCATGGTTGAAGTCAAAGTGGACGTACAGCGCGGGTGTGTACTGGTTCATCAGCCCCGCGATGCCGGCGCTCAGGCGGTCGGCGTACTCGACTTCGGTACCACCGCACGCCTGGATGACCCCGCCGGTCCTCTCACCAGTCAGCTGTTGAGCCAGCGCCCCCCGCGTCTTGAATGCAACCCGGACACCAGTTACCAGATCGCGGTTGATGCCGGCCAGCACGGTGGCGTCGGCGAGGTGCGCTACCTGGCTAGCAACCAGCCTGCGTCACGCCCCATTCCCTATCGTCTGTATCAGGACCCCGCCTGGCGCGTGCCGTTGCCGGTCGGTGAGGTCCAGCATGCCCGGGTGCCTTCCAGCGGATCGGCAGCGCTGCCGCTGTACGCCCGGATCGACCGATTGGCCGAGGTGCCCGCCGTAGGGCGCTACTCGGACCTGCTTAAAGTAACCGTCACCTGGTGAGCGCTTGACCAGGTCACTGCTAAAGGAACTGGCAGTATGAACAGCGTATTGATGCTGGGTATCGGCCCTTTGTTGCTGGTGGCACCCGATGCCCTGGCGGCCATGACCGGGCACATACAGGCGCAGTTGGTCATCAGCGCCGCGTGCCAGATCAGCGGTGAACCCGGTGGCAGTATCGAGCCGTCAGGGGCAGGGGTGCTGGACTTCGGCAGTCAGGGCCCAAGCTGGGTCAACCCGTTGCATTCACGCCTGGACGAAGTGGCCGGTGACGGCCGCCTGCAGGTGCGCTGCAACCCGTCGGTACGCGCCTTCACCGTGAGCATCAACGGTGGCGCCAACGGTGACGGCGCCACCCGCCGCTTGAGCAACGGCCGCGAGCTGATCGCCTACCAGCTCTCCGCCGACCCCTCGGGCCGCGCCCGCTACGGCATCGGCCAGCAACGGAATTTTTCCGTCAGTAGCGCCGCGCAAATCCCCATACCCATTTATGGCGCGGTCGTCGCCCATCCCAAGGCGCTGCCGGCCGGCATCTACCGCGACACCCTGATGGTGACCCTGGACTGGTAACACGCAAGGAGAGACTCATGCAGCCGATCATATCCCGCTTCATTTACGCCGGTATTGGCCTGGCACTGTGTACGCAAGCCCAGGCGGCGACCGTCACCGGGCAGATCAACTCGACCCTGACGCTGATTGCCAGCTGTCAGGTCAATGGTGCCACCGGCAGCACCGGGGTGAACTTCGGGGCATTGAACTTCGGTACCCAGGATGCGCTGTTCACCCAGGCACCCGCGCAGGTGCTGGGCGGTGGCGGCGGGGCGATGAGCATCCTCTGCTCCAGTGGCACGGTACCGGTGGTGAAAATCGGCACCGGCGCCCACGACTCGCAATCCGCAGGCGGTACCCGGGCATTGGCTGACGGCGCGGGCAACTTTGTGCCCTACGACTTCTACACCGACGCTGGTCATTCGCAACTGCTGGCAATCAACGGCACGATCACCCTGCCGACCAGCACCGGTGTGGCGCAGTCGGTCAACCTCTATGGCCTGGCCAAGGGCAAGGCCGGCCTGCCTGCAGGGGTTTACACCGACACGGTGAGCGTCGAGCTGAGCTTTTGAGGCATGTTGCGCACCCTGCAAGGGATGCTGACGGCGTTGCTGTGCGGGTTGCCTGCGCCGGCGCCGGGGGACACCACCAGTACCTTTCAGGTCAGTGCCCAGGTCGTGGCCGGCTGCCTGGTGCTGGGCGGGGTGAGCAATTATGGCAACCTCGATTTTGGCAGCGTTTCGGCACTGCTCACTGGCCCGGTGACGACCGCACTCAGTGGCACCACGGTGACCTTGCAGTGCACCCCGGGCATGGCGCTGAACATGAGTATCGATGCCGGGCAAAACAGTGCCAGCGCCAGCCGCAATCTCAAGCGCACCACCGGCACGCAACTGGTCGCCTACCAGCTGTTTCGCGATGCCGGGTTCAGCCAGTCCCTTGGCATCAATCAAAGCGTGGCTGTGACGTACAGCGATGCCAACACCATCAAGCTGCCGGTGTACGCACGGGCGCAACTGCCTGGCAACTTGCCGGCTGGCACCTACACCGATGTTGTGCAAGTAACCCTGACCTGGTGAATGGGTCTATCGGCAAGCGCAAGTAACCAAGGAGGTTATGCATGAGGCTATGTGCAGGTACGCGCCATGGAACGATCAAGTTGCTCGGCTGCACCCTGGCCCTGTTGTGTACGGCGCCGTTGCAGGCGGCAACTTCGGTGCTGATCTGGCCGATCGATCCGGTGCTTGAAGCGGAGCAGAAAGCCGGGGCGTTGTGGCTGGAAAACCGCGGTACGGCACCGGCCAACCTGCAGGTGCGGGTATTTGCCTGGCGCCAGGGCGACTACGACGATCAGTACCAGGCGCAGCGCGAGATCATCGGCAGCCCGCCCGTAGCAAACATCGCCCCGGGACAAAAGCAACTGATCCGCCTGACCCGCACCGGCGCATCGCCCGTGGGCCAGGAGCAAGCCTACCGGATCATCATCGATGAGATTCCGCCGGCCTTGCCAGACGCGACCGCTGCCGACACGCCGCAAGCGGCCATCCGTTTTCAGATGCGATATTCGGTGCCCTTGTTTGTCTACGGCCAGGGGCTGTGGGGCAAAGCCGATGCCAGCGGCCAGCGCGACTCAAGTGGTGTCGGCAAGCCGGCGCTGACCTGGCGCCAGGTGTCGGTGCAGGGCCGCCCTTATGTGGAAATTCGCAACACCGGGCCTGTGCATGCACGCCTGACGGACGTGGTGCTGCAACAGGGCGGGCAGCAACGGCCGCTGGTGGAAGGCCTGCTCGGTTACGTATTGCCCGGCGCCAGCATGCGCTGGCCGCTGCCGCAAGCAGTGAGCGCGGCATCGGTACTCAAGGGACGGGTCAACGGGCAGGAGCCGGCGCAGACCCTCAGTCAGGGGCAATGAACAGCCGCTGATTGCGCAGTCACTGGGGCCAGGGAGGACCCGGTAATGGATGGATACGGTGTGTGAGTATTTTTTCAGTCACGCCACGCCCTCTGGCGCTGACGGCCTGTGCGCTGCTGATGCTGGGCAACGGTCCGTTGCTGGCAAGCGGGCTGCCTCCGCCGCCGCCGACACTGGAAGCGGTGGGCGAGGTCCAGTTGTACCTGGAACTGGTGGTCAACCAGATGAGTAGTACGGCGTTGGTGGCGGTGCAGCAGCGGGGCGGTCGTTTGTACATGGCGACCGTCGACCTGCAGGCGGCTGGCGTTCAGGTACCGGGCCTCACGGCCGCGGAAGTGGCACTGGACAGTGTCGACGGCCTGCACAGCGAGTACGACAGCCAGGGGCAGCGCCTGCTTGTTCAGGTACCCGCGGCCTGGTTGCCGCGCCAGGCCATCGGCAATCGCCAGCTGGCCCCGGCCAGTGATGCGCGCAGCAGTTTTGGTGCGCTGTTCAACTATGACCTGTACTACAACGATACCGACAATGGCGGCAGCTACCTGGCGGCGTGGAACGAACTGCGCCTGTTTGACAGCTGGGGCACGCTGTCGAGCACCGGACAGTGGCGCCAGGCCTTGGGCGGCAGCCAGTTCGATGACAGCCAGACCGGTTTTCGCCGCTATGACACCACCTGGCGCTACAGCGACGAGCCGCGCCTGCTGACCTGGGAGGTGGGCGACGTACTGAGCGGCGCGTTGCCCTGGACCAGCTCGGTACGCCTGGGCGGCGTGCAGCTGTCGCGCGATTTTGGCGTGCGCCCGGATCTGGTCACCTATCCCTTGCCGGCCTTCGCCGGTGAGGCAGCAGTGCCCTCGTCGCTGGACCTGTTCATCAATGGCTACAAGAGCGCCAGTGCCGAACTGCAGCCAGGCCCCTACACCCTGACCAATGTTCCGTTCATCAATGGCGCCGGTGAAGCGGTAGTGGTGACCACCGATGCCTTGGGTCGGCAGGTGTCGACGACCTTGCCGTTTTACGTCACCAGCAGTTTGCTGCAACAGGGCCTTAGTGATTTTTCCGTGGCCGCCGGCAGCCTGCGCCGTGACTACGCCTTGCGCGACTTTGTCTATGGTCCAGGCGTAACCGCCGCCAGCCTGCGCTATGGGGTGAGTGACCGCTTCACCCTGGAAAGCCATGCCGAGGCGTCCGAGTCACTGGCTCTGGGCGGCGTGGGTGGCAACCTTCAGGTAGGCAACTGGGGGGTGGTCAACAGTGCCGTCAGCCAAAGCCGCTTTGACGGTCGCAGCGGTCAGCAATTGAGCCTGGGCTACCAGTACAACAGCCCGCGCCTGGGCTTCAACTACCAGCGCTTGCAGCGACGTGGCGACTACGCCGACCTGTCGCTGCTCGACAGTCCCTATACACGCCTGAGCCAGCGCAGCGAGCAGGTCACCCTGAGCCTCAACCTTGATCGTTATGGCAGCCTTGGCGCGGGCTACTTCGATGTGCGCGCCGGTGACAACAGCCGCACCCGGTTGATCAACCTGAGCTGGAGCAAGCCGCTGTGGGGCAACAGCAGCGTCTACCTGTCGGCCAACCGCGAGATCGGCGACAGCCAATGGGCGGTGCAGGCGCAGTGGGTGATTCCGTTCGACCTGCGCGGCACCTTGAGCATGAGCGTGGAACGTAACCAGAGCGGTGAAAACCTGCAGCGGGTCAATTACAGCCGCGCGGTGCCGGCAGAAGGCGGCGTGGGCTTCAATCTGGGTTACGCCGATGGCGACCGCGAGGCCTATCGACAGGCCGATCTGACCTGGCGCCTGCAATCGGTGCAGCTGCAGGCGGGCGCCTATGGCAGCAGCGGGGATACCACGCGCTGGGCGGATGCCAGCGGCTCGCTGGTGTGGATGGATGCCGGGGTATTTGCCGCCAACCGCATCGACGATGCCTTTGTAGTGGTCAGCACGGATGGCTTTGCCGATGTACCGGTGCGCTATGAAAACCAGCTGATCGGCCGCACCGACAGCAATGGGCATTTACTGGTGCCCTGGAGCAGCGGTTACTACCGGGGCAAGTATGAAGTCGACCCCATGGAGTTGCCCAGCACCGTGCAGGTGGCACAGGTTGAACAGCGCGTGGCGGTGCGCCGGGGCACTGGCTACCTGCTGGAGTTTCCAATGCGCAAGGTGATGGCGGCCAGCTTGCACCTGGTCGACGCGAACCAGCACGACCTGCCGTTGGGCAGCCAGGTGCTGCACGAGCAGAGCGGTGCGCGCACCGTGGTGGGCTGGGATGGCCTGGTGTACCTGGAAGGTCTGGCCGAACATAACAGCGTGGTGGTGCAGCGCACGGACGGCGGCAGTTGCCGGGTGCAGTTCAGCGTTGAGGGTGATCAGCAGCAAGTGCCGCTGCTTGGGCCCCTGGTGTGTCAATGAAGCGCCTGCTGGCGGCATTGACGTTGCTGGCCTGCAGCCAGGCGCAGGCCCTGTGCTCGGTGGTGGCGACACTGCCGGCGGCCTTTGGCTCGGTGAACTCGACACAGGTACGCACCGTCATCCAGTCGGCATCGACCACCAATGCCGGCCTGCAGTGCACCGGCTCGCTGCTCAGCCTGCTGGCTACCAATGACCACTTTTACGCCACCTTCACGCCGACGGGCTCCACCACCGGTCTGGTGGGGCCAAAGGGCGACGTGATCAATTACACCCTGTATGCCAATAACAGTACCAACTTCCCGATTACCCGGGGGCAGCCCTACGACTTTGCCCGTAACGGCATTATCGACGCCCTCGGGCTGCTCAATGGCACCTCGCCCAAAAGCGTGCCGATCTACCTGAAAACCCAGATCGGCAGCAACGTGGCGGCGGGGCTTTATCAGGAGACCTTCAGCGTATTGTGGGATATCAACTATTGCTATGGCATCGGCGCGCTTGGCATTTGCCTGGGGCGGCAAATCTTTCAGCAATCAACCACCTTCACCGTCAGCCTGACGGTGACCAACGACTGCCAGATCACCACGCCGGCGATCAACTTCGGCAGCGCACCGGTGATCAGCGGTTTCAGTGCGGTGAACCAGAGCGTCAGCCTGTCGTGTACCAAGGGCAGCAGCTACACCGTAGGGCTCAGTGACGGCCTGAATCCGTTGAGTGTGGGCGGGCGGCGGCGGATGAAGTCGAGTCAGGGCAACTTCATCAGCTACGACATCTTCAAAAGCGCGAGTGCCGTGCGCTGGGGTGTGCTGACCAGTGCCCGGCGGGCGAGCAGCGATGCCGACATCAACCCGGGGGCGGGTACCGGAACCGGCAGCCAGGTGTTCAACTACAACGCCAAGGTGTATGCCGACCAGACGACGCCACCGGCGGGGAGCTACCTGGACAGTGTGATCCTCGATGTCCTGTTCTGAGCCGACTGCGACAGACCGGGATAGTGGCCCCCGAACGGGTGCTGAAAAACCCCAAATACCCCCAAATGAGGGGATTTTCTGGGTGATGGATTAAGGCATGACGTCACCTGGGCTCAGGCGTCAGGGGCGACCGGGCTTGGCATGAAGCGTGCTAATTCCCTAGTCCACGTTGCAATAATCTTTCAAACTCTCGAGGTGTGAAGCGCATGCAGCCAATTCACGAGAGAAACCTGCAAGCCTCCGTGCTGCTGAAATCCGGCCGGGACGAAGGCGTCCGCTACGATAGCCCGCACACGCTCGGGCAGCCGCATGCAATCAGTGAGACCGAGGGTGCAAAGGAGGGATGGGGCAGAGCGCCATGGAGTCCTGACCTGCTGCCGTTGAAACGCATCGTCGCGTTCCTGAGCAAACTCAAAGAGGGTCGAAAACCTTCGCTACTGATCGGATCCAGCATAATTTTAGTCGCAATTGTATTTGGGCTTATTGCCAGCATCCTGATTATCAATACCGACACTCAGCGAAATACAACGCTGACTGCCAAGTTTATCCAGGCCTTGGGCGCGGTGGATACCGGTAACATGGGCTTGGCCGGTTATCAAACAAGCGACGTGCTTGACCCGCGCGAAGATGATGGCTTGTCTCAGGAAGCCCAGGTGAGTCGCCAGAAGTCCCGGCGCGCCTTTTTTGAAAGCCTGAGCAATATCGCCAAACAGCCGGATACGTTACTGATTAATGTCTATGCGCCAGACAAAGTCATTATCTGGTCCAGCAACCCAAAGTTGATCGGCCAGCGCTTCACTAACGACGAGGAACTTGAGGGCGCTGAATCCAGCAAGGATGGCGTCGTTGCCAGCTACCACCAGGTCAAGGAAAGTCGTAGCGAACAGCAGTTCACGCGCCAACCCAGCAGCATCTTTATCGAGAACTACATTCCGCTGGTCAATACCGCCGGGAAAGTTCCCTCCGTCGTTGAGTTCTATACCGCTCCGCCAGGCTGGCTGGCCAGTACCCGCTGGGGGAATCTGCTGGTTTGGCTTGCCTGCTCCATTGGCGCAGGGCTGATTTATCTGGGCCTGCTCTCGTTCACGGGCAAGCATGGCGGCCTGTTTTCTTCGAGAATTCAACAAAACATCGACAATGAAATGGCCGCCCTGCTTAACGAAGTATCCAGTGTGGTGGCGCACAACTTGCGCAACCCCCTCGCGGTGGTCCGCTCCAGTGCCGAGTTGGCCCTGGAGGTTGGTTCTCAGGCGGCCTGCAAAAACATCGGCGACATCATCAGTCAGGTCGATCGCATGTCAGCGTGGATCAAGGAACTGCACAGCGCGTCCACTTCGCTGAAAGGTGAAATCGGCAAGGTCGACCCGGTGGAGGCAGTGCTTGAGACCCTTCGCAACTTTGAGCAGCCATTGTGCACTGCCAATGTTCATGTGGAATTTTCAGCCAACGGCTCGCTACCGGTCACCGGTCATCACGCGTTGCTTGTGCAGATATTGAATAGCCTGGTGTCCAATGCCATTGATGCGATGCCCGAAGGCGGCGTGCTGTACATAGGCATCAATCAGCGCTCACTCAAGCGCTTGAACATTGTCCTTCGTGACACCGGCAAGGGCATGACCACCGCACAACAGAAAGCGCTGTTTCGGCCGCGTTGCTCCATCAAGCATGGCGGGTTTGGCATCGGTTTGATGTTGGTGAAACTGATCATGAAGCGCTTTGGCGGTCACGCCAGCCTGACCAGTAGCAAAAGCAAAGGGACAACGGTCAACCTGTGTTTTCGGACGGCAAGCAGTGATTAGTGGCGTATAAGCTTTCGGCGATGGGGGTGTCGCCGCCTGGCGGGTTACGCCGGGCCTCGCGGATAAATCCGCTCCTGCAGGTGGGGGGCAGGGGCGGGTTTATCCGAGAAGCGGCGCAATGCTTCAGGTGTTGTCTTTGACCGTTTTGCTGCTGCCGTTGATCTTCACCGAGGCAATGCCGGCATCGCGCGACTGTTCGGTGGTGTACAGCTGGCTGGTGCCAATGACCTGATGATTGGCGGCTTTGAGGTTGAAGTGGAATTTGCCATTGCTGGCCACTTTCTTTTCATAGCGTTCATCGGCCGCACTGTTGGCCTGGACCGAAGCGATGCCGCTTTCGGCAGAGGCCTTGGCCTTGTACAGCTCACTGGTAAGAATGGTTTCGCCATTGCCCGCCTTGAGAACAAAGCGGTACTGACCGTCACTGCTGGTGCTCAACTCGAACCAACCTGCCATGGGATCTCCTTATTTCGCAGCGATGAGTTGGGAGTGCTGCTTGCGCGCTGGCTAGCAGTGACGATTGAGTATGCTGAGCTTTGGGCGCTTGTCCAATGCCAGCCCAGGTGGCTTATCGCCGCACCACGGACTGCTGCGGGGTCAGGAAGGCTTCGTGAAAGTAATCCCGAAACGCTTGCATCGCCGGTGTGAACGCACGTTCACGGTGCCAGGCGAGGCCCACGCTCATTGGCGTTACCGGGTCGCTCAAGCCAACGGTTTCGATGCGTTTGCCTTCCAGCGACCACGGCCGGTGCACCAGGTCGGAGAGAATCGCCACGCCGCTGCCGTTGGCGACCATGCTGCGCACGGCCTCCACCGAGCTTGTGCGCACCCGCACCGAGGGTTGCTGGCCGACGTGTTCCCAGTAGCGCATGGCGCTTTGTTCGGCTTCATCGACGGTGAGCAGAATGTACGGCTCGCGGGCGACATCGGCGAGGCTTACCACCGTGCGTTCGCACAACGGATGATGGGCCGGCAGCCACAGCCGGCGTTCGGAATTGAACAAGGTCTCCGAGACGATATCCGGGTGGGTGAGGTTGGCGGTGAGCACCACGGCCATGTCGTAGTGGTCGTCGAGTAACCCTTGCTCGATGGCGCGACGTTCCTGTTCGTGCACCTCGATGGTCACGTCCGGATGCCAGTGGCCAAGGCGCTGCAGGTGGTGCGGCAGGAAGTAGCCGATCACGGTATAGCTGGCGGCCAGGCGCAGCTGGCCACTGGCACGGTGGTCGGGCAGGGGGCTGTTGAGCGCATCGTCGACACTGCGCTGGATCACGTAGGCACGATTGAGAAAATGCCGGCCCGCATCCGTCAGGGTCATGCCCTGGGCCGAACGCAGGAACAACGCCACGCCGAGCAGCGACTCGAGCTCCTTGATCGCGGTGGTCACGGCTGACTGCGAGATGTTCAGGTGAAGAGCGGCCTGGGAAATCTGGCCGATCTCGGCCGTGGCAACGAAGTAGCGGACCTGCCGCAATGTGAGGGACATGCTGCACCTTGGGGTATCTGTTTTTCAGAATACCGACCATCTGATAATAGATCTTCCCAAGGGGCAAGCAGAATTCTACTGTTCAGCCATCACGCGAATGAACGGGAGCACCCCTTGATGCACGCAGTCGATTTCAATTCGGACATGGGCGAAAGCTTCGGCCCGTGGACCATCGGTGACGGGGTGGACACCGAGCTGATGGCCTATATCAGTTCCGCCAACATCGCCACCGGCTTTCATGCCGGCGACCCCGGCACAATGCGCCGCACGCTGGAACAGGCCAAGCGCCTGAACGTAGCGGTCGGTGCCCACCCGGGCTTTCGCGACCTGGTAGGTTTCGGCCGCCGGCACATCAACGCACCGGCCCAGGAGCTGGTCGACGACATCTTCTACCAGCTGGGCGCCCTGCGTGAACTGGCACGGATTCAGGGCCTGAAGCTGCAGCACATCAAGCCGCACGGCGCGCTGTACATGCACCTGGCCCGTGATGAAGACGCTGCGCAGCTGTTTGTTGAAACCCTGCACCGTCTCGACCCGGCCCTGTTGCTGTATTGCATGCCCAACTCGGCCACCTGGCGTGTTGCCCGGGAACTGGGGCAGCCGACCGTACGAGAGTTCTACGCCGACCGTGAGTATGACCTGAGCGGCTCGATCGTCTTCACCCGCAACGTTCGTGCGCTTGACCCCGAGCAGGTGGCCGCACGCGTGGTGCGTGCCTGCCAGCAGGGCAAGGTGACCACAGTGGAAGGCCAGGACCTGGCCATCGAGTTCGACTCCATCTGCCTGCACAGCGACACCCCGGGGGCTCTGGCCCTGGTCCAGGCCACCCGCGCAGCGCTGGACGCCGCCGGCATACGGGTCACCACGCCGTGAGCCATTGATACCCGGCGCGCGTGTTCAGACCCGCGCACGCCTGTGAATTTTTACGCCTGCCTTTCTACAACTATTTCAAAAGGAACAGTCATGGCCGAGCAATCTGTCGTTACCCCACTCCCTGGGACGTTTTACCGTAAAGCCACCCCCGAATCGCCGTGCTTTGTCGAGCCTGGTGCCAGCGTCGGGCCAGACACCGTCATCGGCCTGATCGAGGTCATGAAACAGTTCTCGGAGCTGACCGCCGGCGTCAGCGGCGTCCTCGGCGCATTTCTGGTTGAGGATGGCGACCCGGTCGAACCCGGTCAGGTCATCGCTACCATCAACGCTGAGTAAGGGGGCCTACATGAGCCAGGCAATCACCAAACTGCTGGTGGCCAACCGCGGCGAGATCGCGGTGCGCATCATTCGTGCCGCCAAGGCGTTGGGCATACCCACTGTGGCCGCCTGCAGCGAAGCCGATGTCGACTCCATGGCCGCGCAGCTGGCCGATGAAGTCCAGGTACTGGGCCCGGCCCGTGCCGATCGCAGCTACCTCAATATCGACGCCGTGCTGGCCGCGCTCAAGGCCAGCGGCGCCAATGCCGTGCACCCGGGCTATGGCTTTCTCTCGGAGAACGCCGATTTTGCCGAGGCGGTGGAAGCCGCCGGCGCCATCTTCGTTGGTCCCACCGCACAAACCATCCGCCAGATGGGCGACAAAGCGGTGGCCCGTCGTACTGCCATGCAGGCCGGGGTACCGGTGGTGCCCGGTTCGGCCGATGAACTGCATGACTTGGCAAACGCGCTGCAGGCCGCCGCGCACGTCGGTTTTCCGCTGCTGATCAAGGCCAGTGCCGGCGGTGGCGGGCGCGGTATTCGCCTGGCCAACGACCTCGCCGAGTTCGAGCAGGAATTCCCCAAGGCGCAGCGCGAAGCCCAGGCCGCATTCGGCAATGGCGCGGTGTACCTGGAGCGTTTCATTCGCCAGGCCCGGCATATCGAAGTGCAAGTGCTGGGTGACGGCAAGCACGCGGTGCACCTGTTCGAGCGCGAGTGTTCGTTGCAGCGGCGCCGGCAGAAAATCTTTGAAGAGGCGCCATCGCCAGCACTCAACCCGGTACAACGCCAGGCCCTGTGCAGCAGCGCCGTGCAGCTGGCCCAGGCGTTGAACTACCGGGGTGCCGGTACCCTGGAATACCTGTATGACGATGTCAGCGGCGAGTTCTTCTTTATCGAGATGAACACCCGCATTCAGGTCGAGCATCCGATCAGCGAAATGATCACCGGCATCGACCTGGTCCAGGCCATGTTACGCATCGCCTCGGGCGAGCCGCTGGGGTTACAGCAGAGCGATATCGTCTTGCGCGGTGCAGCCATCGAAATGCGCGTGAATGCCGAAGACCCAGCGCGGGATTTCTTCCCCAGCCCCGGCCTGGTCGACAGCCTGACCTGGCCGCAAGGCGAGGGCGTCCGGGTCGACAGCCACCTGTTCAGCGGTTACAAGGTGCCGGCGTACTACGATTCGCTACTGGCGAAAATCATCGTCCATGGCAATGATCGCACCCAGGCATTGGCGCGTGCACGCAAGGCCCTGGCCGATACTACCCTGAGTGGCATGGCGACGACCCTGGCGCTACACGCCCAATTGCTGGAACAACCTTGGCTGGCCGATGCCCGGTTCAATACCGGCACCCTGGAAACCTGGCTGGCCGACCCTGTTCGCCAGCGCTGTGGAGAGGCGTCATGAACCGTCCGATTCGCTACAGTTTTGGCGCCGACGAACACCTGTTCGCTGAAGTCAGCGAGAGCATGTCGCTGGAGGCGTTCTTTGTCGGCATGGCCATTACCCGTGCGCTGGAAAAGCTCGAGCTCGAAGGGGTGCTGGATATCTGCCTGGCCAACGCCTCGTTCCAGGTGCGTTTCGACCCGGAACTGATCGATCCGCAGACCCTGCTCGACGTGGTCAAGACCGTCGAGGTCAAGGCCGTGGCCGAGCGCTCGCTGCACACCCGCATCATCGAGATTCCGGTGCTGTACAACGATCCCTGGACCCATGAAACGCTGATGCGTTTTCGCGACCGTCATCAGGACCCGAGCGCCACCGACCTGGAATACGCGGCGCGGATCAATGGCCTGGCCGACGTCGAGGCGTTCATCGCCGCTCACAGCGGCGCGCCCTGGTTCGTGTCGATGGTCGGCTTTGTCGCCGGCTTGCCGTTCATGTTCCAGATGGTCGAGCGCGAGCGCCAGTTGCAGGTGCCCAAGTACCTGCGTCCGCGTACCGATACGCCGAAATTGACCCTCGGCCACGGCGGCTGCTTCGGTTGCATCTACTCGGTGCGCGGTGCCGGTGGCTACCAGATGTTCGGGGTCACCCCGGCACCGATCTATGACCCGCAGCAAACCCTGGAGTACCTCAAGGCGCACATGGTGTTCTTCCGTCCGGGCGATATCGTGCAGTTCAAGCCGATTGACCGTGCGGCCTACGATCAGGCCGTGGCTGAGGTCGAGGCCGGTACGTTCGACCTGCGCATCCGCGCGGTCGAGTTTTCCCTGGATGCGTTCCTCGCCGACCCGGTCAATTACCCCAAAACGCTGCAGGAGGTGCTGGCATGATCAAAGTACTCAAGCCTGGCCTCGCCACCTCGGTGCAAGACCTTGGCCGTGAAGGCTACTACCACCTGGGCATTCCGCCTTCCGGCGCGCTGGACCAGTATGCCCTGACCGCTGCCAACCTGCTGGTCGGCAATGCCCCGGGGGCCGCCGCGCTGGAATGCACGTTGCTCGGGCCGGAGCTGCAATTTGGCGAAGACGCCCTGGTGGCCTTCAGTGGTGCGTACATGGGGGCGCTGCTCGATGACGTGCAGGTACCCCCGGACACCGCCTTGCAAGTGCGCGCCGGGCAGGTGCTGCGCCTGAGCTACCCGAAAGTGGGTGCGCGTTTGTACCTGGCGGTGGCCGGCGGCATCGATGTGCCGGTGGTCCTCGGCAGCCGCTCGACCTACGCCCTCGGTGGCCTGGGCGGCTTCAACGGTCGGCGGCTGGTGGCGGGCGATGAGTTGCCGGTCGGCACCCCGAGTGGCAAGGGCAAGGTCGGTGCCAGCCTGCCGATGGCCTTGCGTCAGTCGTTGGGCGGCGAGGTTGAACTGCGCGTCGTGCCGGGGCTGTACTACGAGCGCCTGCAACCGTCGGCGGCGGCGAGCTTCTTTGCCGAGCCGTGGACAGTGGGCTCCGAGGCCGACCGCATTGGCTACCGCTTCAAGGGCGGCAGTGCGCTGAGTTTTCAGCCACGTGAGCAACCCTTCGGCGCCGGTTCCGATCCCTCGAACATCGTCGACAGCTGCTACCCCATCGGTTCCATCCAAGTGCCGGCAGGGCTCGAGCCGATCATCCTGCACCGCGACGCGGTGTCCGGGGGCGGCTACGCCATGATCGGCACGGTGATCAGTGCCGACCTGGACCTGGTCGGGCAGATGCAGCCGAACCAGAAGGCACGCTTTCGCGAAGTGTCGCTGGACGATGCCCTGGCGGCGCGCCAGCAGTACAAGAAAAAGCTCAAGCGCATGGCTGAGCTGTTTGGCGCCTGACTGATTGCCTGATCGTGTTGCCGAGTATCAACCCTGCAAGGGTGTACCCGACTCGCGATCAGGCCAGCCGAGCCAGTCCAGCCCGGAGTGGACGTGCACATGTTTCTGCCGCTCAGGCGCAAACGGCGTGTCCAGTGTTCCCAGCGCGACACTCACCCAATCGGCAAAATCTCCTGCCGCATTGTTCCAGAACAGGTTGGCGCCACAGCGCGAGCAAAAGCTGCGGCTGACGCCTGGCGATGACTCGAACACACGCATCACCGCTTCAGGGTCGCTGACCGTCAAGGTGCTGCCCGGCACGCTGCCATAACTGGCAAAGGCGGCCCCATGGGCCTTGCGGCACTGGCTGCAATGGCAATGGCTAACGGCCTTGATCGGCCCGTCAATGCGAAAGCCGATGGCGCTGCACAGGCAGCTGCCGTGGTACACCGATGTGCTATCCATCCGTTGACAGGCCTGGTTGAAAAAGGCTGACGATCATACACGCGCCATGCCGCTAGCGCTGGGCAACCGCATGCTGCACGCACTGTTCGTAATAGGTCTGCTTGATGGCGGCAGGCTTGAGCCGCGACTGGCTGTTGTAGGTCTGCTCGGTGATGCCCATGGCCGTCATGCGCATCCACGGTTTGGGGAACTTGCGCACCTGCAGCTTCTTGCGTGCCGAGTACAGGGTCACGCCCGACAGCTTGGACTGCTGCGCCCCTGCGGCTATATCCGACCCCCACGTGCACACATAGCGATCATTCTTGCCTAATGCCTTGGCCTGGGCGCCGAGAGCGAAGGTGGCAAGAAAAAACGTTGCAAGGGTCAGTCCATAAGCCCGCATAGTGTCAACCTAAGTTGTTGAAAGAAAAGCGAGTTTGCCAATGAAGATGGCGGCTAGGGGCCAGCAAATTGCCTTATTTGCGGTAGATTTTTGAGTAGGTGCAGGCAGCAGAGGTTGCGCAGTCGGCGGGCGACTGGATACTATTCGTAACCATTCTCACTTACATATGCCGGGTGTGTTCATGTCCGCCGTCGAGCCGACTTTCCAGCGTGCGATTCATGAGCTCTACCGCGAGCATCACGGCTGGCTGTTCGGCTGGCTTAGGCGCAAGCTGCGCTGCCCGCAGAATGCCGCCGACACCGCGCATGACACCTTCGTGCGGATTCTCGGCTCGCGCGATTCGCTGCTCGGCATCCGCGAACCGCGAGCCTTTCTGAGCACCACCGCACGCCGCCTGATCATCGACAAGGCCCGTCGCCAGCACATCGAGGATGCCTACCTGCGCGAGCTGGCGCTGACGGTCGATGTGCTGGAAGGGCACCAGTCGCCGGAACAGATCCTTGCCACGCTCGAAGCTCTGGAGCAGATAGCCTTCGTCCTTGAAGGCCTCAGCGACAAGGTGCGTCAGGCCTTCGTGGACTATTACCTGGATGAACTGACCCAGGTGCAGATCGCCCGGCGCCTGGACGTGTCCGAACGGATGGTGCGCAAGTACCTGCTGCAGGCACTGATGCACTGCAACCAGGCGCTGGATGTGTGAGGCAATGAACCGCGACGACAGCATTGAAGCCCAGGCTGCCGAATGGGTATTGCGCCTGAGTGAAGGCGCCTTGAGCGCGCAGGAACGCCAGGCGTTCGAGCGCTGGCGCCAACAGGACACTCGACATCAGGCTACCTACGAACGCATCAGTGGCGTGGTTGCGCAACTGCACAGCCTGCGTTCACAGCGGGCGCCGGCGCGTGCCGCCTTGCAGCTGCCGGCCAAGCGCAGGGTCAAGGCCCGTCACCTGCTCGCGATTGGCGTGCTGCTGGCCAACCTGGGCGTGGTGTTGAGCCTGAGTGGCTACCGCGTCGACGACTGGTTTGCCGACATGCACACCGCGCCTGGGCAATGGCAGACACATACGCTGGAAGACGGTTCGCGGATCACCTTGTACGGAAACAGTGCCCTCGACCTGCAGTTCGACCCGGCCCAGCGACGCCTCGAACTGCGCCGTGGCCAGGTTTTGGTGGATGTCGCGCACGATGCCTCGCGGCCGTTCGTGGTGGTCACCTCAGACGGCAGCTTCAAGGCCCTCGGTACGCGCTTTGTGGTCAGCCAGGGGGCAGGGCAGAGCGAGCTGAGCATGCTGCAGTCCACGGTTGCGGTGCAAAGTGCCGACCGCAGCCAGTCGCTGGAGGTGCAACGCGGTGGACGTGCCTGGGCGCGCCACGATGCGGTGGGGCGCCTGCCCGACATCGATCCGGCCAGCCTGGAGCAGGCCTGGCAGCGCCACCAGCTGGTGGTCGATAACGTGCCGTTGGCGCAGGTGCTCGAAACCCTGGGGCGTCAGCGCCGTGGCCACCTGCAGTTCGACGCCGCTGCACTGGCCGACCTCAGGGTCTCTGCCGTGCTACCGCTGGACGACACCGACCGCGCCTTGAACCTGCTGGCCCAGGCGCTGCCGATCCGTCTGCAACAGTACACGCCGCTGTGGATTCGCATCGAAGCTGAAAAAAACTGAAAAATAATCATTCCCAATGGTTCCGCATTGTCAGCGTGGCCCGTCAAGCAAAGGGCCAACATGATTATTAAAGGAGCCGTTTTCCCATGCGTCGATTTGCTGACTCGCAGGCCTTGAGTCCCATTGCGCTGTGTATCCACCTGGCGTGTGCCGGTGTTGCCGTAGCGCTGCCGCAACTGGCCTTCGCCCAGTCCCAGCAGCATTACGACATTGCCCCCGGGCCGCTTGGCAGTACCCTAAACCGCTTTGCCCAGCAGGCGGGTGTCGCCCTGGTGCTGCAGGCGGATGAGCTGGAAGGCCGCACCAGCCGGGGCCTGAGCGGCACCTACACGGTGGAAGCCGGATTTGCTGCCTTGCTCGAAGGCAGTGGCTATCGCATCAGCCAGAGTGACAACGGCTTTGTGCTGCTGCCGGTGGTCGATACGCAAGCCGGGCAAACCCTGGAGATCGGTGTTACCACGGTTGCCGGCCAAGGCATGGGCGAGAGCACCGAGAACACCGGCAGCTATGCGCCGGGCCTGATCAGCGTCGGCTCGAAGTCGCCGACCAGCCTGCGTGAAACGCCACAGTCAGTGTCGGTGGTTACCCGCCAGTTGATCGAAGACCAGCAGCTGACCGACATCAACGAGGCGATGAAGGTGACGCCCGGGGTGATCACCCAGAGCACCACGTTCCGTATCCAGGATTTCATTTCCCGTGGCTTCTCCATCCAGAACCTGCAGATCGACGGCGCTGCCCCCCAGGCGCTGGGCACCGCGATGGGTTCGTTCTATTCGTCGAACATCTTTGACCTTGCCGAGTTCGACCACGTTGAAGTGTTGCGTGGCTCCGGTGCGCTGTTCGGTGGCTCGGGCGATCCGGGTGGCATCATCAACCTGGTGCGCAAACGGCCGATGGCCTACAACCAGCTGAAACTGAGCCTGAGCGCCGGCAGCTGGGACAACTACCGCCAGGAGCTGGACATCACCGGCCCGATGGGCTGGGATGGCCGCCTGCGTGGACGCCTGGTGGTGGCCAACACCGACCGCCAGTATTTCGTTGACAAGCGCAGCACCGAAAAGCCGCTGGTTTACGGGGTGATGGAAGCCGACGTGACCGACAACGACATGCTGACCTTCGGCGTGCGTTACAACAAATCCCACGAAAACGGCACACAAAGCTCGGTGCCACGCTACAGCAACGGCGTCGACCTGGGCTTGCCGCGTCACACCGGCCTGACCCAGAACTGGGCGTTTGCCGACACCACGGCCCGCGAGTACTTCGCCAAGTACGACCACCGTTTCAATGACGACTGGAAGCTCAACCTGTCGTACACCAACATCTGGGACGTGTCCTGGTTCAAGACCGCCAGCACCCTCAACGCGGTCAACCCCAACACCGGCACCGGCGTGACCTGGTACGGCACTCAGAGTCGCCAGGAAAACGAGCAGCACCTCTACGACATCAACCTGGCCGGTGACTTCCAGTCTTTCGGCCTTGATCATCAGCTGGTAGTGGGCGCGGACTATCAACGGATCGACAGCCGCTGGCTGGGTACCGCACCGCATCCGGGCTTCGGTGGCCCGGTGAACGTCTTCGACCCCGACTCCACGCCTTGGGACGAGCCGGCCAACCACACCGACTACAGCCGCGACTACAACCCCAACGCGCAGCGTCAGTACGGCGTGTACTCCAGCCTGCGCCTGCAACTGGCCGAGCCCCTTCACCTGATCCTCGGCGCGCGGGCGCAGCGTTACCACTTCAACCAGACCTACCAGACCCGCAGCGGCACCCAGTGGACCACGGCCTCCGACGTCGACCAGCGCATCGGCACCAAGGTCACGCCGTTCGGCGGCATTGTCTACGACCTGAGTGATGAATGGTCGGCCTACGCCAGCTACTCCGAGATCTACAAGCCCCAGGCCAACAAACTCTCCGGCCCGCAGCCCGGCAGCCCGCTCGAGCCGATGACCGGCAAGACCTACGAGACCGGCCTGAAGGGTGAACTGTTCGATGGCGCGCTGAACACCAACATCGCCCTGTACTACACCACGCGGGAAGACGAAGCGGTCATCGACCCGGCCTATGCCGGCACCAGCAGTCTATTTGCCGGTAGTTGCTGCTACCTGAGCAACGGCAAGGTGGTGAGCAAGGGCGTCGACATTGAAGCCTCGGGTGAGCTGCTGCCGGACTGGACCCTGATCGGCGGCTACACCTTCAACCTCAACCGCAACCGCAGCTCCGATTCACCGCTGAGCACGGTCATGCCCAAACACCTGTTCAAGCTCTACACCACTTACCGCCTGCCGGGCGCCTTCCAGGACTTCAAGATCGGCGGCGGCGTGCAGGTGCAAAGCGCGACCTACGTTTCGGGTACCACCACGCGCTTCAACCCCGATGGCAGCGTGGCGCAGAGCAACGTGCCGTTCGACTTCAGCCAGGGCGGCTATGCCACCTGGAACGCGCTGGTCGATTACAAGGTCGACGAGCACTGGGACCTGACCCTCAACGGCAACAACCTGTTCGACAAAAAGTACTACCAGACCGTCGGCACCTCGACCTATGGCAACTACTACGGCGACCCGCGCAACTTCATGCTGACCCTGCGCGGCACCTACTGACCGGGTGAGCCGACCGGCTGGCCGCGAGCGGTTGCGGCAGTTGCCAAGCGGGCCTATGGTCCTAGCGAGGCACTGCTTGGGACAGGCAGGCTTTTCTTGAGAGGCTGCCCGTCCCGCGACCGTTCACGTTGCGAGGTGACACCGTGGCCATCGACTCCCGTCCGGCCGTGCTCGAACTGATCGGCAACACGCCCATGGTGCGTGTCAGCCGTTTCGACACCGGCCTGTGTACGCTGTTTCTCAAGCTTGAATCACAGAACCCCGGTGGCTCGATCAAGGACCGTATCGGCCTGGCCATGATCGATGCCGCCGAGCGCGATGGCCGCCTGGCAGCGGGTGGCACCATCGTCGAAGCCACGGCGGGCAACACCGGCCTGGGCCTGGCGCTGGTCGGCCGGGCCAAGGGCTATCGCGTGGTGCTGGTGGTACCCGACAAGATGTCCACCGAAAAAGTGCTGCACCTCAAGGCCATGGGCGCCGAGGTGCACATCACCCGTTCCGACGTCGGCAAAGGCCACCCCGAGTATTACCAGGATGTGGCGGCGCGCCTGGCGCAGGACATCCCCGGGGCGTTTTTCGCCGATCAGTTCAACAACCCCGCCAACCCCCTGGCCCATGAATGCAGCACCGCCCCCGAGATCTGGGCGCAGATGCACCATGACGTCGATGCCATCGTCGTCGGCGTCGGTTCGGCGGGTACCCTGACCGGGCTGACCCGCTTCTTTCGCCGCGTACAACCGGACCTCGCCATGGTCCTCGCCGATCCGGTGGGTTCGGTGGTGGCCGAGTTCAGCCGCAGCGGTGCGGTCGGTACCCCGGGGGCGTGGGCGGTGGAGGGGATCGGCGAGGACTTCATTCCCTCGATTGCCGACCTGTCCAGTGTGCGCCAGGCCTACTCGGTCAGCGATGAAGACAGCTTCGACCATGCGCGCCAGTTGCTGCGCGCCGAAGGCATTCTCGGTGGTTCCTCGACCGGGACCTTGCTGGCGGCGGCGCTGCGCTACTGCCGCGAGCAGACCACGCCCAAGCGCGTGGTCAGCTTTGTGTGCGACACCGGTACCCGCTACCTGTCCAAGGTCTACAACGACCAGTGGATGACTGACCAGGGCCTGCTGCAGTTCAAGCACTATGGCGATCTGCGCGACCTTATCGCCCGGCGCTTTGAGGATGGCCGGGTGATCAGCGTCGGCCCCGACGATACCTTGCTCACCGCGTTCCAGCGCATGCGCCTGGCGGACGTCTCGCAATTGCCGGTGCTCGAAGACGGCCAGCGCCTGGTCGGGGTGATCGATGAGTCCGACATTCTGCTGGGCATGCACGCCGACCCGACGCACTTTCGCCTGCCGGTCTCCAGCGCCATGACCGACAAGCTGCAAACCCTGCCGCCGGGTGCCAGCCTGTCTATACTGCAAGCGGAACTCGACCGTGGACTGGTGGCGATCATCGCCGATGACTCGGGCTTCTACGGCCTGATCACCCGTGTCGACATGCTCAACCACCTGCGCAGGTCCTTGCCATGAGCCAGCACGACGACAGCACCGCGTCACGCGGTTTCGCCACCCGGGTGATTCACGCCGGTCAAAGCCCGGACCCGTCCACTGGCGCCCTGATGCCACCGATCTACGCCAACTCGACTTACCTGCAACAGAGCCCGGGGGTGCACAAGGGCCTGGACTACGGCCGTTCGCACAACCCGACGCGCTGGGCGCTGGAGCGTTGCGTGGCGGACCTAGAGGGCGGCACCCAGGCCTTTGCCTTTGCGTCAGGGCTGGCGACCATCGCCAACGTCCTCGAACTGCTCGACGCCGGCGCGCACATCGTTTCTGGCAACGACCTGTATGGCGGCACCTTCCGCCTGTTCGAACGGGTGCGCCGGCGCAGTGCCGGGCATCGTTTCAGCTTTGTCGACCTCACCGACCTCGCGGCCTTCGAAGCCAGTCTGCAGGCGGACACGCGCATGGTCTGGGTCGAGACGCCGAGCAATCCGCTACTGAGCCTGACTGACCTGGTGGCTGTTGCGGACATCTGCCGCCAGCGCGGCATTCTTTGCGTCGCCGACAACACCTTTGCCAGTCCGTGGGTGCAGCGTCCGCTGGAGCTGGGTTTCGACATTGTCGTGCATTCGACCACCAAGTACCTGAATGGCCACTCGGATGTGATCGGCGGGATTGCCGTGGTGGCGAATGCCGAACTGGCCGAGCGTCTGGGGTTTTTGCAGAACGCGGTGGGGGCCATTGCCGGGCCGTTCGATGCCTTCCTGACGTTGCGCGGGGTAAAGACCCTGGCTTTGCGCATGGAGCGCCATTGCAGCAATGCCCTGGATCTGGCGCACTGGCTGGAGCTGCAACCTCAGGTGGCGCGGGTGTATTACCCGGGCCTGGTGTCACACCCGCAACACGGTTTGGCGCGCCGGCAGATGCGCGGCTTTGGCGGGATGATTTCGCTGGACCTCAACAGCGACCTGGCCGGCGCCCGGCGGTTTCTTGAAAGCGTGCAGATTTTTGCCTTGGCCGAAAGCCTGGGCGGGGTGGAAAGCCTCATCGAGCACCCGGCGATCATGACCCACGCCAGCATTCCCCCACAGACCCGTGCGCAGCTGGGTATTGGCGATGCGCTGGTGCGCCTGTCGGTGGGTGTGGAAGACGTCGAGGACCTGCGTGCAGACCTGGCCCAGGCCCTGGCGCGTATCTGAACGCGGCACTGTCTCTTCGCGGGTAAACCCGCTCCCACAGGTGCAGTTCACCCTGTGGGAGCGGGTTTACCCGCGAAAAAGCTCATTGGTCACCACACACCGGGGACCAGCCTGAAGCGAACACGGCGGGCATACTCACCGTAACCTGCCAGCTCGGCCTGCAGCAGGCGGTCTTCCCAGCGGGTGCGCAGCACCAGCAGGGCCGCCGCCATTAGCGCCGGCAGCAGTGCCCAGAACGAGCCCAGCGCCAGGGCCATGCCAAAGAACAGCCACAACGCAGCAACATAACCGGGATGCCGGACGAAACGGTACGGGCCGTTGTCGATGACCCGCTGATGACGCTCGGCCTGAATGCGTACGCCGGGTTCGAAAAACGGATTGACCGCCTGCGCCCAGGTGGCCAGGGCAATCCCGGCGAGCATCGCGCCATAACCCAGCAGCACCAGCCAGCCCGGCATTGCCGTGGGGTGAAAACGTCCGGCATCCAGTGTCGCCACGGGCAGCACGGCGACCATGACCGGCAGCATCAGGGCCAGCAAGACTTTGTCCCAGCCTTTGGTGCCTGCCTGAATGCGACTGCGGGCGCGGTAAATCACCGGGTTGATGCGTGCAAGCAGCCACGCGCTGATGGCAAATGCCGCGACAAGCACGCCGATAAACACCCAGCCCGGTCGCCAGGCGAGGCTGCCAACGGGCAGGAAGATCAGCACCAGCAAGGTCAGTGGCAGGCCGATTGCGTAGGCAATGGCCGTACCGCGTGACATCGGTGCCGGGTCACGTGCGGGTTCGCTCTGGATCATCGGGCCACCTCCAACCGGCAACCTGTCGCCGGACAGGGATGTGTCGCTGGCATTCGCCGTGGGTTTTGTAAACAATAGCGCCCGCCAAAAATGGCGCTATCCGTTATTGACCGAGACGTACATGCCTTCGACCTCCGTTTCCATCGAATTGCTGCAAACCGGCCCGGACCAGGCCGAGCTGATTCGCAACCTCTACCAGTTCTACGCCTATGAATCGTCGGACTGGGAGCAGGAAGACGTGGAAGTCGACGGCCGCTTCTACATTCATGAAGAACACCTGACGCGCTATTGGCAGGCGCCGGAGTGGAGCGCCAACCTGATTCTGGTCGACGGCTTCATCGCCGGTTTCTACCTGGTTGAACGCAGCGAACTGCCGGGGCTGGATGCATTGGAACTGGCCGACCTGTTCATTCTCAAGCGCTATCGGCGCAAGGGCATTGGCCGCGCGGTGGCCAGTCAGGTGCTGACAGCGACACAGAACGACTGGCTGGTGCGCTTTTATGACCAGGACGAAGCCGCGCAGGCGTTCTGGCGCGCCGTGTTCGATCAACTGCCACGACCCGTGCGCATGATCGAGCTCAACGATGAGCCGGAGCTGTCGAACTACCTGGTGACCCGCGCCCTGCATTGATCGGCGCCGGCGTGCTTGCCAAGGCTGACCCGCTCATGTTCCATTGCGCTGTTGTGCCGCTGCACAACGTCTGTTCACAAGGAGCCGATCGAGCATGAGCTTGCAGTCAGTCAGAACGTTTTTCTCCCATCACGCCCCGGACATCCAGGTGCTCGAACTCGGTGCCAGTACGGCAACGGTGGCGCTGGCGGCCGAGGTGCTCGGGGTTGAGCCCGGGCAGATCGCCAAGACCCTGTCGCTGCGCGTCGGCGAAGAGGTGATTTTGCTGGTCACCCGCGGTGATGCCCGCCTGGACAACCGCAAGTACAAGCAGCACTTTGGCGTGAAGGCGCGCATGCTCGATGCCGCGCATGTGGAAGAGGCGACCGGCCATCCGGTCGGGGGTGTGTGCCCGTTTGGCCTGCCGCGTCCGCTTCAGGTGTTCTGCGATGTCTCGCTGAAGGACTTTTCCATCGTCTTCCCGGCAGGCGGCGCGCCCAATGCCGCCGTGCGCATCGAGCCCGAACACATGGCCAGCCTGGTCAGCGCGCAATGGGTGGACGTCGCCCAGTAACGACCGCAGGCGCGGTCGTTACTGGGCCGGGCGCTTGTCAGTGCGAGTGACGCGGCATTCCGCCTTCGCGGGCAATGACGTTGAGGTGCAGGGTGGCAGGCTCCAGGCAACCACCGGTCGAGAGCTGGCCGACCAACTGGCGGTAGAGTTCCTGCCAAGGGGTTTGCGACGGCTTGATGTTCGGCTGCCAGGCCGCGCGACGCCGGGCCAGTTCCTGCTCATCGACCAGCACGTCGACACGGCGGCTGTTGAGGTCGACGCGCAGCCGGTCATTGGTTTGCAGCAGGGCCAGGCCGCCGCCGACCGCCGCTTCCGGTGACATGTTGAGGATCGACGGGCTGGCCGAGGTGCCGCTCTGACGGCCATCGCCCAGGCACGGCAACGAGTCGATGCCTTTTTTGATCAACGCGGCAGGCGGGGCCATGTTCACCACTTCGGCACTGCCCGGGTAGCCCACGGTGCCTGCACCGCGGATGACCAGGATGCAACGCTCGTCGATGTCCAGGGCCGGGTCGTCGATGCGCGCGTGGTAGTCCTCCGGCCCTTCGAAGACAATGGCCCGCGCCTCGAAACTGTTTTCTGCCCCGGGTTCGGAGAGGTAGGTCTTGCGAAAGGCGTCACCGACCACCGACATCTTCATGATGGCGCTGTCGAAGAAGTTGCCGCTGAGCACGATGAAGCCTGCGCCGTGCTTGAGCGGTGCCTCGTACGGCAGGATCACGTCGGCGTTGCTGGTGACGGTGTCGTGCACCACTTCGCCAATGGTTCTGCCGCTGACTGTGGCGCAGTGCTCATGCAGGCGCCCGGCCTTGAGCAACTCGTGCATCACCGCCGGTACGCCGCCGGCACGGTGGAAGCCTTCGCCGAGGTACTTGCCGGCCGGCATGCAGTTGACCAGCAACGGCACGCTTTCGCCGACCCGCTGCCAATCGTCCAGCGACAGGTCGATGCCCATGTGCCGGGCGATGGCGATCAGGTGCGGCGGGCAGTTGCTCGATGCGCCCAGTGCCGAAGCCACGGCGATGGCGTTCTCGAAGCTGTCGCGGGTCATGATGTGCGAGGGGCGCACGTCCTGCATGACCAGCTCGCAGATGCGCCGGCCGGTGGCATAGGCCATCTGCCCGCGTTCGCGATAGGGCGCCGGGATGCTCGCGCAGCCAGGCAGTGACATGCCCAGCGCTTCGGCCAGTGCGTTCATCGACAGTGCGGTGCCCATGGTGTTGCAGTGGCCTACCGACGGCGACGCGGCGGTGGTCATCTCCATGAAACCTTCGTAGTTGATCTCGCCGGCCGCCAGCAAATTGCGCGCATGCCAGAGCACGGTGCCCGAGCCGATCAGCTGGCCTTTATGATGGCCGTCGAGCATCGGCCCGCCCGACAGCACGATGGCCGGCAGGTCGGTGGTGGCGGCGGCCATCAGGCACGCCGGGGTGGTCTTGTCGCAGCCGGTGGTCAGCACTACGCCGTCCAGCGGATAGCCATGCAGAATCTCCACCAGGCCCAGGTAGGCCAGGTTGCGGTCCAGCGCGGCGGTGGGGCGACGGCTCTGTTCGGCGATCGGGTGGACCGGGAACTCCATGGGAATGCCGCCGGCGTCGCGAATCCCGGCCTTGACCCGCTGGGCCAGCTCCAGGTGATGACGGTTGCAGGGCGTGAGGTCGCTGCCGGTCTGGGCGATGCCGATGATCGGCCGGCCCGATTGCAGCTCGTCGCGGGTCAGGCCGTAGTTCATGTAGCGCTCGACATACAGCGCAGTCATGTCGGCATGGCTCGGGTCGTCAAACCATTGCTGGCTGCGCAGGGTGCGTTTCGGCGTCAGGCTCATGACAAATCTCTCTTATCGTTAAAGGGGCAGTATCAACGTTGCCAGGCCGGGGCGCTGGCACAATCTTCACGGGCGCCACTGCCGACGGCATCAGCCAGGTCGGTCAGGTCGCGGCCACGGGTTTCGGTCGACAGCAGGGTGCCGAGCAGGGTCAGGCAGGCCAGCACCAGGGTATACAGCGCCAGTACCCAGTAGGCGCCGCCGGCCAGGCCGACGAGGAAAATGCCGAGTATCGGTGCCAGGCCGCCGGAGAGCATGGCGCCGATCTCACGGGCCAGGGCAACACCGGAGTAGCGGTAGCGGTTGCCGAACAGTTCGGTGAAGTGCGCGCACTGGGCGCCGAGCATGCTGTTGGCGCCGAGGGCGAAGCCACCGACGACGGCAATGCATACCAGCAGCGGTTCACCACTGTCGATCATCCACCACGACGGGAATGCCCAGAGTACACAGAACAGTGCGCCGCCGCGGTACACCGCCAGGCGCCCGAAGCGGTCGGACAGGGCGCCGAACAATGGCGTGGTCAGCACACTGAGGACGCTGGCGGCCAACACTGCATTGGTGCCGATGCTGATGAGGTTGCCACCGCCGTCGGCCAGGTGACGGCTGGCAAAGCCGGTCAGGAAGGCAATCGACACGGTGGCATACAGCGTCGAGCAGCCGGTCTCGGCCATGCGCATCAGGGTGGTGGCGAGCAGCGGGCGACGGGCATTGCGCAGCACCGTGCGCATCGGTGATTCGATCACGTGCTGTTGCTGGCTGAGCTGCTGGAACACCGGGCTTTCCTTGAGCTTGAGGCGAATCCAGATGGCCATGAAGATCAGCACCACGCTGGCCAGGAAGGGCAGGCGCCAGCCCCAGTCGAGCAGTTGCTCGCGGGTTAGCGAGGCGTCCAGCAGGCGGAAGGTGATGGTCGCCAGGGCCAGGCCGCTGAACACCCCGATAAAGGGCAGGGCGGCATAGAAGCCACGGCGCTTGGGCGGTGCCAGTTCGGCCATCAGCGTCGCCGCCCCGGTTTGCTCGGCACCGGCACCAAAGCCTTGCAGCAGGCGCAACAGCACCAGCAGCACAGCGCCCACAGGGCCGGTTGGCAGCAGGCCGATCAGAGTGGTGGCGGTGCCCATCAGGGCGATGGTCAGCAGCAGGACCAGCTTGCGCCCTTTGCGGTCGCCCAGCGAGCCGAAGAACAGCCCGCCGAACGGCCGCGCCAGAAAGCCTGCGCCATAGGTGGCGAAGCTGGCCAGCAGCGCACCGGTGGTACCCAGTGAAGGAAAGAAAATGTGGCCGAAGACCAGTGCCGAGGCCAGGCCATAGATGGCGAAGTCGTAGTACTCAAGGGCACTGCCAATGGCGCCGGTGTAGATCGCCCGGCGCAGTTGGCGCGGGTCGGGCGTGGGGGAGACCTTGGCCTCGGTAGTCATATCATGCCTCGCTTTTATTGTTATGGGAGGTGCAGCGCGGTGCAGGTGTTCAGCGTTGTAGCAGCCCTCGCTCGGCGAGGTTGCGCATCAGCGCGCCGACTCCGAACGTCCAGGGGCTGGCCTGGTCGCTGCCGGTGACCTGATTGTGCAGGCTGCCCAGCAACGGGCTGCTGATACTGACCTGGTCGCCGGCCTTGTGGGTGAAGCCGGCACCGGCATGGTCACGGTCTTCGGTGGGCGCGAACAGGGTGCCGAGGAACAGCAGAAAGCCGTCAGGGTACTGGTGGTTGGCGTTGAGGGTTTGCGCGGCCAGGTCTTGCGGGTCGCGGCTGATCTGGTTCATCGAACTGGTGCCGGCCAGGACAAAACCGTCGTCGCCTTCCACCTTGAGATCCACCACGCATTGACGCACGGCGTCCAGGTCAAACGTTTCGTCAAACAGGCGGATGAACGGGCCGATGGCGCACGAGGCATTGTTGTCCTTGGCCTTGCTCAACAGCAAGGCACTGCGGCCTTCGAAGTCGCGCAGGTTGACGTCGTTGCCCAGGGTCGCACCGTGAATGCGGCCACGGCTGTCGACCGCCAGCACCACTTCCGGCTCGGGGTTGTTCCACTGCGATTCCGGGTGCACACCGATCAGGCTGCCGCTGCCGACAGCGGACAGCACCGGCGCTTTGGTGAACACCTCGGCGTCAGGGCCGATGCCCACTTCCAGGTACTGCGACCACATGCCTTGTTCGATCAGCAGGGCCTTCAGCGCCATGGCCTTGTCCGAGCCAGGCGTGATGTTACGCAGGTTGTTGCCGATCACCGCCTGTACGGTAGCGCGCACGGCTTCTGCCTTGGCGGCATCGCCACCGGCCTGCTCCTCGATCACCCGTTCGATCATGCTCGCGGCAAAGGTCACGCCGGCGGCCTTGATCACTTGCAGGTCAAGCGGCGCCAGCAGGTGGGGGCGGGCAGGGTCGGCATGGGCGCCGGTGTTGGCCAGCAGGGCCTCGACGCTGCAAACGAACGTACCGGGCGTACTGCGCAGGGCCTGCAGCGGTGCTTCTTGCTCAAGCAGCTCGCTGAGGGTGGCGAAGCGCGCCGAGAGGTCGAACACACCGTCGCTGCGCAGCACGATCGGCGAAGGGCCGGCAACCGTGCCGGGAATCCAGGCGCGGCCGATCAGGGTACCGGCAAGGCCATCGGCAGGCAGGGTATTAGCGGGGGTCAGGGTTAGCGGCATGGCAAGCACTCTCGGTTCGATAAAACCTGCACGCTAGGGAGGACTGTCGATAAACTCCAATGGCATAATCTCACCACTCGATAACAACAGGTTATTGCACCAAAGGCGGATGCCATGTCGGACCTCTCGTTTTCGCACTTCTGCAACTGGCTCAAGTTTCGTCACCTTGTGCTGATCGACACCCTCGGTCGCACCCGCAACATGCACCTGGCTGCGCAACAGATGAACCTCAGCCAGCCGGCCATCAGCAAGATGCTCAAGGAAATCGAAAACCTGTTGGGGTTTGCCGTGTTCGAGCGTCAGCCGCGCAGCATGCCGCCCACGGCGCTGGGCGAGCAGGTGGTGCGCTACGCCCAGGTGGCGCTGAACGATGCGCACAACTTTGTCGACCACATCGCCAGCCTGCGCGAGGGCGGGCACGGCCACTTGAAGGTGGGCGGGATCTTCGCCGCCACGGCTGTGGCGTTGCCGGATGCCATCGTGCAGATCAAGCAGCGCTGGCCGCTGTTGTCGATTGAGGTGGTGGAGCAGACCAGCGATCACCTGATGGCCATGCTCGATGAAAAAATCCTCCACCTGGCAGTGGCGCGCTTCACCGACCAGGCCCAATGCCAGCGCTTCGATTTCCAGCCGCTGGCGCCGGAGCCGTTCTGCTTTGTGGTCAACCACCAGCACCCGCTGCTCGACGTCGGTGCCGTGACCTTGCCGCAGTTGCTGGAGTGGCCATGGATTCTCTACCCCAAGGGCACACCGATCCGTGGGCGCATGGAGCGTGCCTTTGCCGAAGCCGGCGTATCGGTACCGCGCAACACCATCGATACCATCTCCATGCAGACCTTTCTCAAAGTGCTGCAGGGTGGGCCGATGATCGGCATGTTGCCCCAGGCCATGGTCGAGCCGCACCTGAGCAGCGGCGTGTTGCGCACCCTCGACACACCCCTGCACCTGGCGCCGCAGGACTACGGCATCCTCACCCGCAAAGGCGAGCCGCTGGTCGGCTCGGCGCTGGAGTTCGCCGAGATCCTCATGGCCGATGCGCGCAAGGCGCGTGAGCGGCTGGAGGGTGTGCGATAGCCTGGGGTTATCGATCGATCCACAAATGCCATTGGGAAAGAATCGCTTGCCTGCCTAGATTAGCCACCAGTCTCTTCAACAGGTTTCAGGAGCGTTCATGTCTCAACATGCTGGATACAACTTCATTGGCGCCACCCGCAGCGCCGCCGGCAGCCTGACCTTGCACAGTGTCGATGCCAGCACCGGTGAAGCGCTGCCCATTGCTTTTTACCAGGCTACTGCCGAAGAAGTCGACGCTGCAGCCCTGGCTGCGGCAGCTGCTTATCCTGAGTTTCGTGCGTTGGCGCCGGTACGCCGGGCCGAATTCCTCGAAGCCATCGCCGGTGAACTGGACGCCCTGGGTGAGGACTTCATCCACACCGTCTGCCGCGAAACCGCTTTGCCTGCCGCGCGCATTCAGGGTGAACGGGCGCGTACCAGCGCTCAGTTGCGGCTGTTCGCCAATGTCGTGCGCCGTGGCGACTTTCTCGGCGCACGTATCGACCGTGCGCAACCACAACGCCAGCCGCTGCCGCGCCTGGATATCCGTCAGTGCCGACTGGGCCTGGGGCCGGTGGCTGTGTTCGGTGCCAGCAATTTCCCGCTGGCGTTTTCCACTGCCGGTGGCGACACCGCCGCAGCGCTGGCTGCTGGTTGCCCGGTGGTGTTCAAGGCTCACAGCGGTCACATGGCCACGGCGCAGTTTGTAGCGGAGGCCATCTTGCGCGCTGCCGAACGCTGCGCCATGCCGGACGGGGTGTTCAGCATGATTTTCGGCAGCGGGGTGGGTGAGGCGCTGGTCAAGCATCCGGCGATCCAGGCGGTAGGCTTTACCGGCTCGCTCAAAGGCGGCCGCGCCCTGTGCGACCTGGCGGCGGCGCGGCCGCAGCCGATTCCGGTGTTCGCCGAGATGAGCAGCATCAACCCGCTGATCGTGTTGCCGCAGGCCCTCGCCGTGCGCGGCGAGCGCATCGCCCGTGAGCTCGCTGCGTCGGTGGTGCTCGGGTGTGGCCAGTTCTGCACCAACCCGGGGTTGATCCTGGGTGTGCGCTCGGCGGATTTCAGCGCGTTCATCGAGCACCTGCGCGGGCAAATCGCCGACCAGGCGCCGCAAACCATGCTCAACGCCGGCACCTTGCGCAGTTACACCCATGGCCTCAACGCGCTCAACGACCATCCCGGCTTTCGACACCTGGCCGGCGCCGAGCAGCAGGGCAACCAGGCCCGGCCTCAGTTATACCAGGCGCAGGCGCAATGCCTGCTCGACGCTGATCCGCTGCTGCAGGAAGAAGTGTTCGGCCCGGTCACGGTGGTGGTCGAACTCGCCGACCGCGCGCAGCTGCTGCAGGCCTTGCAAGCCCTAGGCGGGCAACTGACGGCAAGCCTGATCGGCGAGGCCGATGATCTCGCCCAGGCCGCCGACCTGGTGGCGCTGCTCGAACACAAGGCCGGCCGCCTGCTGGTCAATGGCTACCCGACCGGGGTCGAGGTGTGCGATGCGATGGTGCATGGCGGCCCGTATCCGGCCACGTCCGACAGCCGCGGCACCTCGGTGGGCAGCCTGGCCATCGAGCGCTTCCTGCGCCCGGTGTGCTACCAGAACTTCCCCGAGGCACTGCTGCCGGCGGCCTTGCACAATGCCAACCCGCTGGGCCTGTTGCGCCTGATCGACGGCCAGCCAAGCCGCGAAGCGATTCTCTGACGGCTGCACTACCGGGCGCCTGGCGCCCGGTATTCGATCCATAACAACAATCAGGCATGCCCGACATGCCGAGGGGTCACAACGATGCACACACAACCTGAGCACCTGGCGTCTTCGCCTGCCCACGATCCGAGGTTCGAAGACCGGACCTACCGCAAAGTCATCCTGCGTATCCTGCCGGTGTTGCTGCTGTGCTACATGGCGGCCTACCTGGACCGCGTCAACATCGGTTTTGCCAAGCTGGACATGCTCAACGACCTGCAGTTCAGCAACACGGTCTACGCCCTGGGCGCCAGCGTGTTCTTCTGGGGCTACTTCCTTTTCGAGGTGCCCAGCAACCTGTTGCTGCACCGCTACGGCGCACGCTTCTGGATCGCGCGGATCATGTTCAGCTGGGCGATCATTTCCATGGCCGTGGCCTTTACCGTGCCGTTGGCGGCCTTCTTCAATGTCGAATCCAGCACCATGTTCTATGTGCTGCGTTTTCTACTCGGTATCTGTGAGGCCGGGTTTTTCCCCGGCGTGATCCTGTACCTCAACTACTGGTTCCCGACCCACCGGCAAAGCCGGGTGATGTCGGGCTTCCTGATTGCCATGCCGATCAGCCTGACCCTCGGTGGCGTGCTCTCCGGCTGGCTGATGACCGCCCTTAACGGCTGGCACGGCATGGCCGGCTGGCAGTGGATGCTGCTGATCGAAGGCATCCCCTCGGTGATCATGGCGGTGGTGGTGTTCACCTGCCTGTGCGACAACATCGACAAGGCCAAGTGGTTGTCGAGCGAAGAAAAGCAGATGCTCAAGGCCAACCTGGTGCAGGACAACCACGGCAAGGCCACGCGCCTGAGCGAGGTATTCCTCAACAAGCGCGTGTGGCTTTTGGTGTTCATCCTGTTGACCTTCAACACCGGTTTCTACGGCCTGGCGTTCTGGATGCCGTCGATCATCAAGAGTGCCGGCATTACCAGCAGCCTGGAAATCGGCCTGCTGACGGCCATTCCCTATGGCGTGGCCGTGGTGGCCATGCTGCTCAATGCCCGGCACTCCAACCGCACCGGCGAGCGCCGCTTGCACGCGGCGATCCCGGCGTTCATCGGCGGTTGCGGGCTGATTCTCAGTGCCTTCTTCGCGCACAACCTGGTGCTCTCGGTGCTGTTCCTGACTGTCGCCGCCTCCGGCATCCTCAGCCTCATGCCGATTTTCTGGACCTTGCCCGGCACGGTGTTGTCCGGTGTTGCGGCAGCGGCGGGGATCGGCATGATCAACGCCTTCGGCAACCTCTCGGGTTTCACCGGGTCGATGATCACCGCCGTGGCCGAGAACCTCACCGGCAATATCAACAACGGCACTTATGTACTGGGCCTGTGCCTGTTTGCCAGCGGCCTGCTGATCCTCTCGATCCCGGCGGCCATGCTCGGCCAGCAACGCAGCGAGCCGAGCGCTGTGCTCAAGCTGGAGACGGTATGAACCTCAAACACAAACGTGTGCTGGTTACGGCGGCGGGCCAGGGCATCGGCCTGGCCAGCGCCAGGGCCTTTGCCGAAGCCGGTGCCGAGGTGATTGCCACCGACATCCACCTGCAGGCGTTGACCGGGCAGGGCGGCATCCAGGCGTATACGCTGGATGTCACCGGCGCCGAGGCCATTGACGCGCTGCGCGATTCGCTGGGTGGCATCGATGTGCTGTTCAACTGCGCAGGCTATGTGCACAGCGGCAGCATCCTCGACTGTGACGAGCAGGCCTGGCAGCGCTCGCTGGACCTCAACGTGACCGCCATGTACCGCATGATCCGCGCCTTTCTGCCGGGCATGCTGGAACGCGGTGGCGGGTCGATCATCAACATGTCGTCGGTGGTCTCCAGCGTAAAAGCGGTACCCAACCGCTTTGCCTATGCTGCCAGCAAGGCTGCGGTAATCGGCCTGACCAAGGCGGTGGCGGCCGACTACATTGGCCAGGGTATCCGCTGCAATGCCATTTGCCCCGGCACCGTGGAGTCGCCGTCGCTGCATCAGCGCATTGCCGAGCAGGCCGCCGCCCAGGGCGTGAGTGCCGAGCAGGTCTACCGGCAGTTTGTTGCCCGCCAGCCAATGGGCCGGCTGGGCACTGGCGAAGAGATCGCCCAGCTGGCGCTGTACCTGGGCAGCGACGCCTCGGCCTACACCACCGGTGGCGTGCACCTGATCGATGGCGGCATGAGTATCTGAATTTCTTTTGAATCAAGCAGGAGACACCGATGAAACTGTTGCGATATGGCGAGAAGGGTGCGGAGAAACCCGGCCTGCTGGATGCCTCACAGCGTATCCGCGACCTGAGTGGCGTGCTTGCAGACATCAGCGGCGCCGCCCTTGAGCCGACCAGCCTGGCGAAACTGGCCAGCCTTGACCCCGACAGCCTGCCGCTGGTTGAAGGCACGCCACGCATCGGCCCGTGCGTGGGCAACATCGGCAAGTTCATCTGCATCGGCCTGAACTATGCCGATCACGCTGCCGAAGCCGGCATGGCCGTGCCCAGCGAACCGATCATCTTCAACAAGTGGACGAGCGCCATTTGCGGCCCGAATGACAACGTCGAGATTCCGCGAGGGTCGATCAAGACCGACTGGGAGGTCGAGCTGGGTGTGGTGATCGGCAAAGGTGGTCGCTACATCGATGAAACCAATGCCATGGACCATGTGGCCGGGTACTGCGTGATCAACGACGTGTCCGAGCGCGAGTGGCAACTCGAGCGTGGCGGCACCTGGGACAAGGGCAAGGGCTTTGACACCTTCGGGCCGATCGGCCCGTGGCTGGTGACCCGCGACGAGGTGGCCGACCCGCACCAGCTGGACCTGTGGCTGGAGGTCGACGGTCATCGTTACCAGCAGGGCAATACCCGCACGCTGATCTTCCGCATTCCGCAACTGATCGCCTACCTGAGCCGCTGCATGAGCTTGCAGCCGGGCGATGTCATTTCCACCGGGACGCCGCCCGGTGTCGGCATGGGCATCACGCCGGCGCCGGTGTTCCTGCGTCCGGGGCAGACCATGCGCCTGGGTATCCAGGGGCTGGGTGAGCAACGCCAAGTCACTGTCCAGGCCGATTGAGGGGCTGTAATGAAAGCCGAATTGTTGATGTTGGCGCCGTTGCTCCCGGAGTACGAAGCGCAACTGGCCGAGCATTTTCACCTGGTCCGTGCCTGTAGCCGCAGCGAGCAACAGGCGCTGCTGGCGGATCGACCGGAGCGTTTCAAGACGCTGGTTACCAATGGCGGGGAGGGCGTAGACCCGCCGTTGATGGCGGGCCTGGGCAACCTCGCCCTGATTGCGGTCAACGGTGTCGGGATCGACAGGATTGACCTTGAGCTGGCCAGCGCCCGTGGCATTCGCATCGCCACAACCGACGACATCCTCACCGACGCCGTGGCTGATCAGGCGGTGGCGTTGCTGCTGGCACTGTTGCGTCATGTCTGCCTGGCCGACCGTTTTGTGCGCGAAGGCCGCTGGCGTGAAGGTGGCTTTGCACCGTTGGGGACCAGCCTGCGCGGGCAACGTGTGGGGATTGTCGGCCTGGGCAAGATCGGCAACGCCATTGCCGCACGCCTGCAACCTTTTGGCGTTCAGCTGGCGTACCACAACCGCCGCCCGCTGGCCGACAGCCCGTATACCTATCACGCCGAACTGGCAGCCCTGGCGCAGGCCAGCGATATCCTCATCGTCGCCGCCGCCGGCGGGGCCGGTTCTCGTCATCTGGTGGATGCAGCGGTGCTCGACGCGTTAGGACCGCAAGGGGTGATCGTCAACATCGCCCGTGGCAGCGTGATCGATGAAGAAGCCCTGGTGGCACGCCTGGCCGACGGGCGCCTGGGGGGGGCTGCGCTGGATGTGTTCGAGCACGAGCCGCAGGTGCCCGAGGCGCTGCTGGCCCTGGACAACGTGGTGCTGCAACCGCACCTGGGCAGCGCCACTCTGCAAACCCGCCGGGCCATGGCCGACTGCGTCGTGCGCGCGGTACTGGCGGGCTAGCGGCGGTTAGTGGACGAGCAGCTGGCAAACAGGTTCTAGCACAGCTGCCGGTGCTTCGCGGTGCGGCACGTGGTGGCAGCCTGGCAGGATCAGGTAGCGGCCGGGCCCGGTCGATAGCCGGGCGATGCGCTCGGGGTGCAATGCCGAGCCGTATTCATCGTGTTCACCATGCAGGGCCAGCAGCGGGCAGTGCAGGGTGCCGACCACGTCTTCCAGGGTCCAGTCGCTGAATGCTGGCGACAACCAGGTGCGGGTCCAGGCGCCCAGTACCCAGGGCGCCTTGTCGCCGTGGTACTTCTCCAGGCGGGCCATGTGCTGCGGGTCTTTGAACTGCTCCTCGGCGATGCGGATGCCGGCGAGCGTCAGGTCTTCGACAAACGCCTGCGCCGCCACGGTGATCAGTGCGTCACAGTGCTCTGGGTGCAACGAGGCGCAGGCGGCGGCCATTGCGCCGCCGACGCTATGGCCGAAGGCAACGAAGTGTTCGATACCCAGCGCGGCCTTGAGCGGTGCAAAGAAGTGCACGGCTTCATGGCGGATGAAGTCCAGGGGCAGCGTTCCCGGGTAGCGGTCAGACTGGCCGAAACCGAGGCGATCATAGGCAATCACCTCACGCCCGGTGGCCTGGCACAGTTGCTGGGGAAAATCCCGCCACAAGGCGACGCACCCAAGCGAATCGTGGAACAGCACGATGGGAGGCAGTGCTGGCGTGTTCGAGCCCGTCGCCGGGAACCAGCGGGTGCAAAACAGTCGCCCCTCGGCGGTGTCGATCCAGAGCGATTCGGTACTGATGGACAAAGACATGCAAGACCTCGTTGAACTGTTCAGCCCCGAGCATAAAGCATTGGGCAGCGCCAAGGTGAACGCTTGTTCAGCCTGCGGGGCGCACCACGAAGGCTGCGGATAAACCGGCAAAAGCAGCTACGCTTCTTACGCCAGGAGGCAATCTTCCGGTTGGCCGGGTGCCAGGTGGTCACGTGTGCGATTGCACTGTGCGGCATGAATTGAACAGTACGGCAGGGTTCATGAAGAAATTCGCTCCAGCGTCCATCAGTTTGCGTGGGTTGATCCTGATATTCGTTTTGCTGGCCGTCATCGCGACGCTGTGCAACAGCCTGTTCGTGGCCTATGAGGTACAGCGCGACGCGCTGATCAAGTCGGCGCTGGAGGCCAATCGTGCCTATGCCTTCAAGGTCGCCTCGGGCATCGACGAGTTTCTCCGTTCGGTGGACGAGCGCCTGGGCTACAGCAGCAAGGTGCTTGGCAACCAATTGAACGATCCGCAGGTACTCAAGGATGAAGTAAAACGCTTGCAGGCCCAGGACACGGAACTGAACTCGGTGATGGTCATCGACGCCACTGGCAAGGCCTTGCAGATCTACCCCGAGCAACCGCTGATCACGGGCACCCACATCGACTCCAACGAAGTTCAGGAGGCGCTCAAGGCGCAGCGCCCGCTGGTCAGTCATGCTTATGAAACGGCGACAGGCAATTTGATTGTATTCATCTCGCACCCGGTGCTTAGCCCTTCAGGGCAGTATCTGGGCCTGATTGGCGGGTCCATTTTCATCAAGCAGCGCGGTGTGCTGCACACCCTGATCGCCAGCCACGCTCTGCTGGACGGCACATACGCTTTTGTCGCGGATGACAACCGGCGCTTGCTGTATCACTGGGATCAACACCGCATTGGAGACGTATTGCCCTTCAGCCCGACGGTTGATGCCGCGTTGCAGGGCGAGAGGGGCACGATGGAAGCGGCTAACTATAAAGGCGTCGATATGTTGGCCGGTTATGCCCAGGTCGAACGAGCCCGCTGGGCGGTGGTAACGCAGCAACCGCGGGAGCAGGCATTGTCCCCTTTGGGCACGCTGATGCGTAACATGCTGGTCAACATCGTCCCGGCGGGGTTGATCGGCCTGATATTGATCTTTTGGGGGGCAACACTGATCACCCGGCCATTGCGGCATCTGGCAAACAGTGCGACCCAGCTGTCGGCTCCAGAGGCCACCGAGCGCCTGGGTTCGGTCAACGCCTGGTACGCCGAGGCGGCTGCCATCCGCAGCGCCTTGCTCAACAGTGTGCAGCTGTTGCAGCAAAAGCTCGGACGCCTGCGGCGCGCGGCTGAAAGCGATGCCTTGACGGGCCTTGCGAACCGTCGGGCCATGGATGAAGGCTTGCGTACCCTCGACCAGTCCGGCCAGCACTACTGCGCGCTGGCACTGGACATTGACCGCTTCAAGCGCGTCAACGACACCTATGGCCACGATGTCGGCGACCTGGTGCTCAAACAGGTGGCGTCGATTATCCAGGAGCACTCAAGGGCTGAAGACCTGGCCTGTCGGGCCGGCGGCGAAGAATTTACCCTGCTGCTTCCGGACATCAGCCTGGCCACTGCCGGTGAAGTGGCCGAACGCATTCGCCTGGCGATTGCCACGGCGGTGTTCGAGCAGATCGAGTCGTTGACCATCTCCATCGGCGTGGCCTGTCGCAGTGATGAGACGCCAACGCCTGAAGCCATTCTCAAGCACGCTGACGAGCTGCTCTACCAGGCCAAGCAGACCGGACGTAACCGCGTGGTCGTGCAAACGCTGGCGGTCGATGCTATCGACTGACAGTCCAGGGCTTCGCATTGCAGCAGCGATTCAGCCGGGCCAAGGGCAGGCACGGCATTTCGCTGCTAGTGTCTCTGGGGGCAAATATCCGCCGTGCGGCGGAACGCCATGATCTGCATCAAGCACCCGCCTGTGACAGGGGTTGAAACTACGCACTGCGGGCAAGTGGATCGGGTTGGAGGGCGAACGTCGGAGTAGCAGCTGGGTGCCCCCTCGCCAAATCACCGTAGATCGCCCATTGGCCCGTTCACCTCAGGACGAACACCGGGAGGACGGTATGGGATCATTGCAACCCCAGGAACCTGGCAACACCACCAAAGCAGCGCCGTGGTACCGCAAAAGTGCGCAACAAACCATGGCCGACCTGCAAACCGACATAAAGGGGCTGACCTCCGAAGAGGCGAAGGCGCGTCTGCTGCGCCTAGGCCCGAATGCGCTGCCGGCCAAACCTGTCGATCCGGTGTGGCTGCGTTTTGCCCGCCATTTTCACGATGTACTGATCTATATCCTGCTGGTCGCAGCGCTGGCCACGGCCTTGATGGGGCACTGGACCGACACCCTGGTAATCATCCTGGTGGCGGTGATTAACGCGTCCATCGGCTTCTTTCAGGAGAACAAGGCCGAGCAGTCGCTGGCGGCCCTGCGTGGCATGCTCAGCAGCACCGCGCACGTCGTGCGTGGTGGCCAGAAGCTGGAGGTGGATGCCAGCGAACTGGTGCCGGGCGATGTCATTGTGTTGCGCCCCGGCGACAAGATTCCCGCCGATGTACGCCTGTTCGAGGTGCACCACCTGCAGGTCGAGGAGTCCATGCTCACCGGTGAGTCGCTCACCGTGGCCAAGCAGGTCGACGCGCTGGACCACGAGGCGCAACTGGCCGACCGCACCAACCTCGGGTTCTCCGGCACCAGTGTCAGCGCCGGAAACGCCAAGGGTGTGGTGATCGAGACGGGGCCGGCCACCGAGCTTGGCAAGATCAACCGCATGATTGCCACGGTGGACGAAACCCAGACACCCTTGTTGCGCCAGATCGCGGTGCTGGGCAAACGCATTTTCCAGCTTATCGTCGGGATGATGGTGGCGCTCTTCGTGATCGGCTTCTTCTGGCACGACTATCCGCTGGGCGAGTTGTCGCTGTCGTTGATCAGCCTGGCAGTGGCCTCGGTGCCGGAAGGGCTGCCGGCCATTGTCTCGATCATCCTGTCGTTGGGCGTGCAGCGCATGGCCAACAACCAGGCGATCATTCGCAAGTTGCCCACGGTGGAAACCCTGGGGGCGATGAACGTGATCTGCTCGGACAAGACCGGCACCCTGACCATGAACGAGATGACGGTCAAGAACGTGCTGACCGCCACCACCCGCTATGGCGTCGACGGCCAGAGCTACGAGCCGCGTGGCCGCATTACTCTTGCCGGTGCAACCGAAGCGCTGGACTGGGCGGCGCACCCGTATCTGCAAGCCTTCATTCGCGCCGTCGACATCTGTAACGACAGCAGCCTGCAACAAGACGAGGCGGGCCGCTGGACAGTGGTCGGCGGTCCCACCGAAGGCGCACTGAAGGTATTAGCGCGCAAGGCCGACCTGGCTCCGGTGGAGGTGCAACGTCTGGGCAAGATTCCCTTCGACTCGGCCTACAAGTACATGGCACGCCGCTGCGATGTCGCCGGCGAAAGTGTCATCTACCTCAAAGGTGCGCCCGATGTGCTGTTGAGTCTGTGCGAACAGCAGTTGGGCGCCGATGGCCCGCAGCCGCTGGACCGTGCCTATTGGGAACGCGAGATGGGCCACATCGCCGACCAGGGCCTGCGCATGCTGGCCGCTGCCTACCGACCGGTGCCGGGCGCCAGTGGTGAGATCGATCACGCCGACCTGAACCAAGGCATGATTTTCCTTGGCGTTGCCGGGCTGATGGACCCACCGCGTCCCGAGGCCATCGAGGCCATCGCCATGTGCCGGCAGGCTGGTATCGACGTCAAGATGATCACCGGGGATCACCCGGACACTGCTGTGGCCATCGCCCGCATGCTGGGCATGGGCAGCGAACTGCGCGCCATGACCGGCAAGGAACTGGAGCAGGCCGACGACACTGCACTGAAGTCGCTGGCCATGCAGTACTCGGTGTTTGCCCGCACCAGCCCCGAACACAAGTTGCGCCTGGTGCGCGCACTGCAGGCGAACAAACAGGTGGTCGGCATGACCGGCGATGGGGTCAACGATGCCCCGGCACTGAAGCAGGCCGATGTCGGCATTGCCATGGGCATCAAGGGCACCGAGGTGACCAAGGAAGCCGCCGACATGGTGCTCACCGATGACAATTTCTCGACCATCACCAACGCCGTGCGCGAAGGGCGCAGGGTTTATGACAACCTGAAGAAAACCGTGTTGTTCATCTTGCCGACCAACATGGCCCAGGGGCTGCTGATCGTGGTGGCGATTCTGCTCGGCGCGGTGGTACCGCTGTCACCGCTGCAGATTCTGTGGATGAACATGGCTACGTCCACCACCTTGTCGTTCGCCCTGGCGTTCGAACCCGGTGAGCCGGGGATGATGCGTCGCTCACCGCGCAATGCCGGTGAGTCGATCCTCAATGGCTACGCCGTATGGCGGGTGCTGTTCGTGGGCTGCCTGCTGACTGCCGCCGCGTTCCTGCTGGAGTCGTGGATGCTCGCCGACGGCCAGGACACCGACCATATCCGCACGATGATCCTGCACACCCTGGTCACCGCGCAGTGGGCCTACCTGTTCAACTGCCGCCTGCAGGACCAGTTCTCGCTGAACATGGCCTTGCTGCGTAACGGTGCACTGCTGACGGTGACGCTGGGACTGATCCTGCTGCAATGCCTGCTGATCTATGTGCCGTTCATGCAGACCGCCTTCCATACCGTCGCCTTGCCATTGAGCGGCTGGCTGATTTCGTTGGGGATCGGGGTACTGGTGTTCTTTATCGTCGAGCTGGAGAAGCTGGTGGTACGGCGCTGGAAAGCCAGTCGCGACAGTACGACGTGATAAAGTACGTCTACAGTCTTTGTTGTAGGGCCGTTCGGATACTTTCATAAGAAGTTACTGAGCGGTCCGTAGTACCCATGCCCTCATGGAGGTGGTCATTGCATGCGTCAACACCGGTGTTGCCCGGTCTTCCTGACAGACAAGTCGAAATGCGCACAGGTGGCCTGTATTGGCTGACCTGTGAAACACCCGAAACGGCCAACCGCCTGTGCACCCAACTGTTAACGGGCTTGCCAGCGTCGCAGCGGGCCTTCCTGGTCAACGCGGCAGGCGACTCACGTGATCTGGTCAAAGGTATTCCCGATCATTTCGGGCCAGGGCAGCTGACATTGTTCGATCTGCCGGCGATGTCGCCGAAACGCTTGATCGAGGCGCTGCGCCAGGACGTCCCGCGGGTGCGCGATGGCGAAGGGGCGTTGTGGCTGGTGCGGGTGCCGCTCAAAGGCCTCGACGAGCGCGTGTCGCAAAAGCTCGGGCAATGGTGCGTGCGCATCCAGGACTGGCTGCGCTCGGTCGGCAGTACCCTGCTGGTAGTGGGCGACGCACCGCCGCCGGCGTTGCTCGATATCCTGCTGCGCTACAACGACAACCTGTCCGGGTTGGCCCAGGCTTACATTGGCCAGGGTGCACGGCATTTGCTGGTGCATTTCTGGAGCAACGACGTGGGGGTCAATGGCCCGCATGATTTTCTCCTGATTGATGAAGGCACCGGTTTTCGTGTCTCGTCGCTGCCTGAAGATGGCCGGGTTCTGCCGGCCAGCAACGACCAGCGCCAGGTGCTGGCGCAAACCGCCGTGCTCGGCGCCGAGGCGCCGCCGACGGCCCATTGGCAACTGTTCGACGACCCGGATGCAGTGCTCGAGCAGGGCATGGACGCCCAGGCGGCGACGATCATTTTTGCCCTCGACAGCACCGACGATGTCAACGCGCTTGCAGTTCGCCTGTACCAGTTGCGCAGCCACTGCGGACGCTCGGTCAAGCTGGTGGTTCGCGAGGTCTTGCAAAGCCTGCGTCAGCACGAGGAACAACTCTTGCTGGCCAGCGGCGCCAACCTGATTGTGCCGCAGGGCACGCCGTTCCTGCGTTTTCTGACCCTGGTGCGGTCGATCCAGGGGCAGCGCTGGCAGCGTACCCTGGCGGCCGAACCGTCGAGCCTGCTGGCACGCCTGCAGCCGTTGCAGGTGCGCGGTAGCCTGTCGCCGAAGGCCTTTGCCAATGCGGTTAAAAAGATGACCGACAACACTGCCGGCACCGAGGTCAGGCACCAGCTGTTGCGGTTGCAGCCGTTGCCCCGGCTGAGCCCGACGGTGGTGCTGCAGCAGTTGCAACTGCGCCGCTATGGCGACATTGCCTGTGTCGCCGGCGATAACCTCTACCTGTTCCTGTTTGCCTGTAATCCACCCTTGGTTGAGGCGGCGCTACGCAATATCTTCCGCTTGCCCTGGCAGGGCGTAATCGCGGGTTACGAGAGTGTGGTGCCGTCGCAGGTGCTTGCCCTGCCGGAGTTTCAGTCGGAGGAGGTTGCGCCGGTGGACACCGTGGCCCAGGCCCCGGTTCACGTGCAGCCCGATGTCGAGGTGTTCCGGCCGCTGCAGCCGCAGAAAGTATCGCTACAAGCGCTGGGGGCGCGGCAATGACCTACAACGAACTGATTTGGGTCATCGGCCTGACTGCCGTGCTGACGGCGCCGACGGCGATCGTGCTGTTTCTCATGGGGCGACGTCTGACCACCTGGCTCAGCCGTCGCCTGCCACCGCGTCACCTGATCGCGCGGGGCGTAAGGATTAATCATGTTGGTGAAAAGGAGGGCGCCCATGACTGAAGCGGTCGCCACCCGTCCGGCCGTTCGACTGCCGGAACTGGGCCTGTGGAATCTGTATTTTCTGATCAAGTTCGTCCTCTTGTGGATGGGCCTGCTTGATTTCAATGCCTTGCTCAATCTGCTGCTTGCCGCCGGTTTGCTGTTGCCCTTGCCAGGGCGCTGGTTGCCACGCCTGCGTCAGGTCATTGCCGTGCCGCTGGGCGTTGCGCTGTTCTACAAAGACACCTGGTACCCGCCGTTTCGGCGGCTGTTCGAGCAATCTGAAGTACTGGCGTTCTCTGTTGACTATGTCATCGACCTGCTCGGGCGTTTCGTCAACTGGGATGTACTGGGGGTGCTGTTTGCCATTGCCTTGCTCTACCTGTTCATCGCGCCATGGCTGCGCCTGACCGTGGTCACGGTTGCGCTGTTGTTGTGGGTGTACCTGGCCGGTGCCTTGCCAGCCTTCAACGTGCCGGTGCAATCGGTGGCCGGCGAAGTGTCGACGACCCAGGGCGCTTCCAGCGAAGTGGCCGAGAGCAAGGCCATTGATGCCTGGCTGGATCAGTTCTATCGCGAGCAAGCCGGCAAGGTGACCCGCTTCCCGGAGAAGAACCCCACCGCAGAGCCGTTTGACGTGCTGATCCTCAACGTCTGCTCGCTGGCCTGGGATGACCTGGAAGATGCCGGCATGCGTGACAACGCGTTGCTGCGCCGCATGAACATAGTGTTCGACCGCTTCAACTCCGCCACCTCCTACAGTGGCCCGGCAGCCATTCGCATGCTGCGCGCCAGCTGTGGCCAGCCGCACCACATCAAGTTGTACGAGCCGGCGAATGAGCAGTGCATGCTGTTCGACAACCTCGCCAAGCTGGGTTATGCCCCGGAGTTGATGCTCAACCACAACGGCCCGATCACCCGCAAATACATGACCTTCCTGGCCGGTCAGCACCTGCCGCCGCCGCTGATGAGCAGTGACGATTTCCCGGTTGCGCTGAAATCCTACGACGGGGCCAACATCGCCCGTGACCGCGACGTGTGGATGGCCTGGTGGGCCCAGCGGATCAAGGACCAGAAACCGGCGGTGTCGTTGTTCTACAACACCATCACCCTGCATGACGGCAACCGGGTCACCAACCCCGACGGCAGCACCCGGCGCGCCTCGTTCCAGGAGCGGGCGAAGAACTTCCTCGACGACCTCGACCAGTTCATCGACACCATGAAGCAAAGCGGACGGCGGGTGGTGCTAGTGCTGGTACCGGAGCACGGTGCGGCGGTACACGGCGACCGCATGCAGATCTCCGGCATGCGCGAGATTCCTTCGCGCTCCATCACCCATGTGCCGACGGCGATCAAGCTGATCAACATGGGCGAGTCGGACCAGCAGGGGCCGTTGCACGTCACCACCCCGACCAGCCACCTGGCGGTGTCCGAGCTGATTGCCCGGTTGTACGCGCAGCAAGGCGGTCCGCTGGACCTGGAGGCACTGATTCACGACCTGCCGACCACGGCGGCAGTGTCCGAGAACTCCGATTCGGCAGTGGTCGAGTTCCAGGGCAGGCCCTATGTACGCCTGAAAGGGCAGACAGAGTGGATGCTATACCCCGAATGAGCATGACGAGGAACGAAATGACTCAGGACGACTGGAAACAGCGTAACGATGACATCGCCCGGCTCAAGCAGCGCCTGGGTGATGAAGACATGGCCTATCAGGACATCAGCCGCGAGTCCGAGCTGCTGGCGGCGTGCCGCCGCTGGCCGTTGCTGGCCGAAAGCGAAGGCTGGTCGCTGCAGGGCGATGCGCTGAATACGCAGACCGACGACAAGGCGCAGCCCGTATGACAGTGGTGGCGTTGAGCGGTATTCGCGGCGGTACAGGTACCACCTCCGTGGTCGCCGCACTGGGGTTTGCGTTGCACACACTGGGGCAACGGGTGCTGATGGTGGACCTCAATCCACGCAACCTGTTGCGCCTGCATTTCAACCTGGCGCTGGAGTCGGCCGATGGCTGGGCCGTTGCCGGGCAGGAAGACGAGGCGCGCTGGAGCGAGGCCTTGCTGCAAGTGCTTGAAGGGCTGCACCTGCTGCCCTACGGCACCCTGGCGGCGAACGCGCTGGCCGGGCTGGAGCTGCATCAACGCGCGCATCCCGATCTCTGGGTGCAACGCTTGCAGACCTTGCACGCGCACTTCGACTGGATCCTGCTGGACTTGCCCGCCACGTTGGCGGACGGGCAACCCGGCGTGCCGATGTTGCCGGACACAGTGATGCGCCTGCGCGTGCTGGAAGCGGACGCTGCCTGTCATGCCTTGTTGAGCACCGAAGGGGCAGGGGACGACTACCTGCTGGTCAACCGTTTCGACCCAATCAGCCAGCTGCAGCGTGACTTGCTGTTGCTCTGGGGCGAGCGCCATAGCCGGCTGATTCCGCAGGTCATCCACCGTGACGAAGCGATGGCCGGTGCGCTGGCCTGGAAGAGCCCGGTGGGTTATTACGCCCCGGACGCCCTGGCCACCCGCGATGTGCGCAGCCTGGCGACCTGGCTGCTTGCAGAAGGGGGGCATGACGCATGACCCGCTATCGGCGCTACCGTCAGCGCGGCGCCCTGCCATTTACGGCTGCCGTGCTGAGTGTCGGCACGGCCCTGGCCTGGCTGTTGTTGCGCCTGGATTCGCCCCAGTGGCAACGCTTGCTGGGCAACTGGCGGCAGTACTACCCGCAGTTGGCGTACAAGCGCCCGACCCTCGGCGACCCGCTGCGCGGCCTGGTGCAAACGGTCTGGCTGCTGTTGATTCGCCCGGCGCGCCCGGCCCGCGGCGCCGACCTGTCGCGCGGGCGTGGTGTGCGCTGGCTGCGTCGTCTCGGCAGCGGCTCGCTGGCCATGGTCCAGCGCGTACGTCAGCCGCTGGTGCAACTGATGCGCCGCTTGCCGCGGATGATTGGCGGCAGCCACGCACTGGCGCAGACCCAGCAGCGCATCAAGGCCAGCGGCACCACCGGCGAACGGGTGTTCTACTGGGTGCTGGCGATCGTCGGCATGTTCATCGCCTTGCTGTGTGTCACCTCGCCGTTCAACCTCTACGCCCAGTTGATCTTCGTCCTGACCCTGGGCGGCATGGCGATGCTGATGCGCTACATGCCGGGGCGCTTTCCGACGTTGATGATGATCATCCTGTCGATCACCATCTCCTGCCGTTACCTGTGGTGGCGCTATACCTCGACCCTGCACTGGGCCAATGACCTCGACCTGATCCTGGGCATGATCCTGTTGCTGGCCGAGACCTATTCCTGGCTGGTATTGATCCTGAGCTTTGTGCAAAGCGTCTGGCCGTTGCGCCGGCCGGTGAAGGCATTGCCGGAGGACCGGCGCCTGTGGCCAACGGTCGACCTGGTCATCCCGACCTACAACGAAGACCTGTCGGTGGTGCGCACCACAGTCATGGCGGCGCTGGGGCTGGACTGGCCGCGCGACAAGCTCACGGTGTACATCCTCGATGACGGCGCGCGCGAATCGTTCCGTGCGTTTGCCAAGGAAGTGGGCGTCGGCTACATCGACCGTCACGACAACCGCGGGGCCAAGGCGGGTAACCTCAACCACGCACTGGAGCGCTTGACTGGCGACCTGGTGGCGGTGTTCGACTGCGACCACATTCCGGTACGGGCATTTTTGCAGCTGACCGTCGGCTGGTTCCTCCAGGACCCGAAGATGGCCTTGGTGCAGACCCCGCACCACTTTTTCTCCGCCGACCCCTTCGAGCACAACCTCGGCTCGTTCCGGCGCAAACCCAACGAAGGCGAATTGTTCTACGGCCTGATCCAGGACGGCAACGACTTGTGGAACGCCACGTTCTTCTGCGGCTCGTGCGCTGTGTTGCGCCGCTCGGCGCTGGACGACATCGGCGGCTTTGCCACCCAGACCGTCACCGAGGATGCGCACACCGCCTTGCGCCTGCACCGCGCCGGCTGGAACTCGGCCTATATGCGCATTCCGCTGGCGGCGGGCCTGGCCACCGACAGCCTGGCGGCCCATGTACGCCAGCGCATTCGCTGGGCGCGTGGCATGGTGCAGATCTTCCGTCTGGACAATCCGTTGCTGGGCAAGGGCCTGAGCCTGTTCCAGCGCCTGTGCTACGCCAACGCCATGCTGCACTTTCTGTCCGGCTTGCCGCGCCTGATCTTCCTCACGGCGCCCCTGGCCTTCCTGCTGCTGCATGCGTACGTGATCTATGCGCCGGCCGTGTTGCTGTTGCTTTATGTGCTGCCGCACATGGTCCACGCCAGCCTGGTCAACTCCCGGGTCCAGGGGCCTTACCGGCAGACCTTCTGGGGCGAGGTCTACGAGTCGGTGCTGGCCTGGTACATCATGCGCCCGACCCTGGTGGCGCTGTTTTCGCCCAAGCGCGGCGCATTCGATGTCACCGTCAAAGGCGGCATGAACCAAAGCGACCGGCTCGACTGGCAGATCGCCCGGCCTTACCTGGTGCTGGCCGCGTTGAACCTGGTCGGGCTGGGGTTTGCCGTGTGGCGCTTCTCCTATGGCCCGAGCAACGAGTACGGCACGGTGGTCGTCAGTTCGCTCTGGGTGATCTACAACCTGTTGCTGATCGGCGCGGCACTGGCGGTCGCCGCCGAGGTTCGCCAGGTACGCAAGTTCCAGCGGGTACCGGTGAAGCTGCCGGCGGCCCTGCGCCTGCCCGACGGCCACCTGTATCCCGGCTTGCTGTATGACTACTCGGATGGTGGCGCCGGTATCGAACTGGACACCGAACGCGACCTGGCCCCGGCCACCGAAGTGATGTTGCTGCTTGAGCGTGCCGGGCGTGAGTTCGTCTTCCCCGGCAAGGTCATGCGCACGGTCGAGCGCCAGGTGGGCATCAGCCTTGCCGGCCTCACCCTGCAGCAGCGCATCGACTACGTGCAATGCACCTTTGCCCGCGCCGACAACTGGCTCGGCTGGAGCGACAGCCACGTGCCGGATCGCCCGCTGCGCAGCTTTTTCGACGTACTGGCGCTCGGCGCCATGGGCTACTACCGGGTGATCGAATACGCCCCGGCCTGGGTACGTTGGCCGATACAGCCGATCATCAGCGCCTCGCGCTGGTTGCTGAGCTACTTTCCGCGGATGCCGCGGCCCCTTTCCTCAGACTCAATGAAGAGCACGACATGAAGCGTTCATTCCTGTCTTCCTGGACCCTGGCCGTCTTGATGACGACCCTGGGAATTCCCTTTGCAGCAACTGCCGATGAGCAGACCGAACCGACGGCCGTCGCGCCCCAGGTGCCGCACTGGTTGCGTGCGCAAACCTTCGAAAACCTCGGACGGGGCAGTGACAGCCTGCTGATGGGCGTGCGCAACAGCGACCAGATCGAATTCGGCCTGCGTCGCGATCGCCTGGCCAGCAGCGTCGAGCTGGAGCTGAACTTCACGCCGTCGCCGGCGCTGGTGCCGCGCCTGTCGCACCTGCGGGTGTACCTCAACGATGCGCTGATGGGCGTGGTGCCGATCACCTCCGACGACATTGGCCAGCAGCGCCAGCAACGCATGGCCCTCGATCCGAAGCTGGTGCAGGACTTCAACCGGGTGCGCGTGGAGTTTGTCGGCCACTACACCGACATCTGCGAAGACCCGGCGCACAGCTCGTTGTGGTTGAACCTCAGCCGCAAGAGCGTGATTCGCGTTGACGAGCAGGCGCTGGTCACCGACAACGACCTGGCGTACTTCCCGCTACCGTATTTCGATGCGCGCGATACCGACCAGCTGAGCATCCCCATGGTGTTTGCCGGTAGCCCGAGCCTGGGTGAGCAGAAAGCGGCGGCGATCATTGCCTCGTACTTCGGCAGCAAGGCCAAATGGCGCCTGGCGACGTTCCCGGTGCTGTACAACCAGTTGCCGGCGCAAACCGAACAGCAACCGGTGCCGAGCATCGTTTTTGCCACCAATGACCGGCGCCCGGCGTTCCTGGCTGACCTTGAGCGCTTCCCGGCCGTGGACGGGCCGGTGATTCAGCAAATCACCCACCCCGATAACCGTTACAGCAAAGTGTTGCTGGTGCTCGGTCGCAACGACGAAGACCTGGTCAAGGCCGCGTCGGCGCTGGCGGTCGGCACCGACCTGTTCCGTGGGGATCGGGTTGCGGTGCAAGGGGTTCAGGAACTCAAGCCGCGCGAACCGTACGATGCGCCAAACTGGGTGCGTACCGATCGCCCGGTACGCTTCGCCGAACTTCAGGATTACCCGGGCCAGCTTCAGGTCAGCGGCCTGCGCCCACAGCCGATCGAACTGTCGCTCAACGTGCCGCCTGACCTGTTCGTGTGGCGCAACCAGGGCGTCGCCTTGCAGACCCTGTACCGCTACACGCCACCGGTGGTCACTGATGAATCGCGCCTGACCATTCGCCTCAACGATCACTTTGTCGGCAGCATTCCGTTGCCAGGCTCCGATGGCATGGGCGCCGCTTTGCAAGAGTTGCGTACCAAGGTGTTCTCCGCCGACACCACGACGCTCTCGGACAAGACCCTGGTGCCGGCACTCAAGGTGCTCGATCGCAACAAGCTGCGCTATGACTTCAGCTTCGCCAGCAAGGTCGGCAATGCCCAGAACGGGCAGTGCCAGACCTACCTGCCGGCTGACGTGCAGGCGGCCATCGACGAGAACTCGACCATCGACCTGTCGGGTTACTACCACTACATCGCCATGCCTGACCTCAGCGCTTTTGGGCGTAGTGCGTTCCCGTTCAGCCGCATGGCCGACCTGTCGCAAACCCTGCTGCTGGTGCCGGGCAAACCCAACGAGCTGCAAGTCGGCACGATGCTCGACCTGGTTGCCGGCATGGCCTCGCGAATCGGCTACCCGGCCCTAGGGCTGCAGCTGTCGGACGATTGGGCCACTGCCGCCAAGGCGGATGCCGATCTGTTGGTGCTGGGGCCATTGCCGGATGACCTGCGTGGCGGCAGCGGGCGTGAGTTGAACCTGCTGCTGGACCGTTCGCGCGACTGGTTGCGTCAGGCCCGTTCGCCGTGGTCGCTGGACGCCAGCAGCGCCCAGCGCCTGCGCAGCGATAGTCGCAACGCGCCGGCAAGCCAGGTGGATGTGGTGGCGCGCGCGCCGATCGCAGCCATCACCGGCATGCAGTCGCCGTTCCATAATCAGCGCAGCATCGTTGCCTTGCTGGCCAGCGATGACGGCGACTACAAACTGTTGCGCCAGACCCTGACCGACCCCAGCAAGCTCAACGACTTCGTTCGCGGCTCGGTCAGCCTGATCCGCAGCAGCGGCGTCAGTAGCCATTATGTCGGCGACACTTACTTCGTCGGCCGTCTGCCGTGGTGGATGCTGCTGTGGGTACAGCTTTCCTACCACCCGGTGCTGTTGGCCCTGGGCGCGGTGTTGAGCATTGTCCTGCTGGGTGTGGTGGCCTGGCGCCTGCTGGCCTGGGTGGCACGCCGCCGTTTGGCCGAGGGCAAACAATGATCGGCTCCAGGTGGCTGTTGGGCGGCGCGCTGTGGTTGTGCGCGTCGTTCGCAACAGCCGGATGCTGGCCGGCCTGGGAGCAGTTCAAGGCCGACCTGGTGACCGACGACGGGCGGGTCATCGACCCGTCCCAAGGGCGCCTGAGTACCTCGGAAGGGCAGGCCTACGGGATGTTTTTCGCCCTGGTGGCCAATGACCGCGAGCGCTTTCAGCAATTGCTGAGCTGGACCGAAAACAACCTCGCCGGCGGTAACATCGCCAAACGCTTGCCGGCCTGGAAGTGGGGTCAGGACAAGCAGGGCGCCTGGCGCGTGCTCGACAGCAACAACGCCAGTGATGCCGATCTGTGGATGGCTTATAGCTTGCTGGAAGCGGGGCGTTTGTGGGCCATCGCCGAATACCGTGAGCTGGCGATTGAAATCCTCTGGCGGGTGGCGGCGCAAACCCTGCGCCCGCTGCCGGGACTTGGGGTAATGCTGTTGCCCGGCGACCAGGGCTTTGTCAGCGCTCAGGGCACACGGCTAAATACCAGCTATTTGCCGCTGCAGGTGCTCGACCGTTTTACCGAGCTGGCACCGCTGTGGCAGGAACTGGCCGACAACAGCCGCAAATTGCTCCTGCAGAGCGCTCCCAAGGGCCTGGCACCCGACTGGCTGGCCTGGCGTGACAACGGCAAGCCGGCCGCTGACCCGGTGCATGGCGCCAAAGGCAGCTACGACGCCATTCGTGTTTACCTGTGGCTGGGGATGCTTGACCCGGCGGCCAGTGGGCGCAAGGCATTGCTGGAGCACTATCGGCCGATGGTCGACCTGACCCTTGAGCGCGGCGTACCGCCCGAAAGCGTCGATGTCGACAGCGCCAAGGCCGACGGCAAAGGGCCGGTGGGTTTTTCCGCGGCGTTGTTGCCGCTGTTGAGCGCACTGAACGAAAAGGATGGCCTGCATCAGCAGCGCCAACGCCTGATCGAGTCACCGGCCAGTGGTTATTACAACCGGGTGCTGAGCCTGTATGGCCAGGGATGGGATGAGCGTCGTTATCGCTTCGACGCCAAAGGATGGCTGATACCGGGCTGGGAAAATGAGCAATGCGTAAACTGACAACCTTGCTGTGCCTGGGCGTGATGCCCTTGACGCTGATGGCTCAGCCCGCTGACCGCAACGAGCAGCGTGAGTGGCTGATGCAACAGATTCGCCTCGGGGAGGCGACCCACCGCGAGAGCCTGGTAGAAGACTCGCTGGCGCGCTTGCGCCTGCTTGAACCGGACAACCTCGATGCGCTCAGCGCCTCGATTCGCCAGGCCGTGCGCACGCGTGAGCTTGACCGTGCCCGGCAACTGTACAGCGACCTGCATCGCCTGGCACCGAACAGCCGGCAGGATCGGCAGATGGCGCAACTGCTGGAAATGAGCGAAGGCGAGGGTGCGCAAACCCTGCAGCAGATTCGCCTGTTGGCCACCGCCGGGCGCTTTGAAGAAGCGCTGTCGCGCTACGAAGGGGCCTTTGGCAAAGGCGAGCCGCCGAGCCTGGAACTGGCGATGGAGTACTGGCGTATTCGCAGTCGCCTGCCCAACCAGCTGCCGACCACCATCGACCACCTCTACGCCCTGGACAAAACCTACCCGGGCAGCCCGGAGCTGCAGCAGTTCCTCGCCGAGCAGCTGTTCCGTGCCAAGCGCAATGACGAAGCGCTGGCCGTGGTCACGCGCATGGCCGGGCAAGCGCAATCGCGCAACCTTGCGGCGGGCCTGGAGTACGCTTACCTCGCCAAACAACCGATCAGTGATGCCAGCGTACGCAACTGGCAGGCCTTTCTTGAGCGCTACCCGGGCGACTCGCACGAAGCGCAAGTACAGGAGCTGCTCGCCGGACAACTCAAACTCACCGGTGACCCGGCCTGGCGTGCCGGTCAGCTGGGCATTCGCATGTTGGTCGAGCGCCGCTCGGCGTCGGTCGCCGAGGCCAACCTGCGCAAAGCGCTGAAGGCCTATCCCAAGGATGCCACCCTCAAGGGGTACCTTGGGCTGGCGCTGGCCCGACAGGGACGTCGCCAGGAGGCCGTCGACTGGCTTAAGCAGGCGGTGGCCGAAGAACAGGACACCTACATCCTCAGCAAATGGCACGAATTGCTGGCTTCCACCGAGTACTGGCTGGTGATGCAGCGTGGCCGCCAGGCGCTGGCCGCGGGCAACTACAACGCAGCCCAGCAAGCCTATGAGGAAGCGAACAAGCGCGACCCCAAAGAACCCCTGGCGCTGCTCGGCCTCGGTAACGTGGCCTTGGCGCGCAAGCAGCTGCCGCAGGCTGAACAGTACTTTTTGCAGGCGCAACAACTGCAACCGGGCAACGAAAACACCGTGCGCGCCTTGTCGCGGCTGTACCAGGCGCAATCGCCGGCGCGCTATGCGCGTTATGTCGCCAGCCTGCCGGCCAAGCAGCGTCAGTGGGCGGCGCAACCCCGCAGCGGCGGTGGTCAACCGGGCTTGGGAGCGCAGGTCGAGCAACTGCGCGGCCAGGCCCGGCAGTCGCTGGAGCGCGAAGACTGGGCAGCGGCCGAGCGGCAATTGAGCCAGGCCCGGCAACTGGCACCCAACGACCCGTGGCTGGCAGCGGACCTTGCCCGTGCCTTGCGCATGCAGGGCAAGGGCGCACAGGCCGATGGCGTGTTCGCCGACCTGCTGTCGCGCCAGGGCAAAGAACCGACGGCGCGCTTCGCCCATGGCTTGTACCTGGAGGCCGATGGCCGTAGCCAGGCCGGCCTGGCTTCCCTTGAGCAGGTACCGGCCAGCCAGTGGAACAGTGGCATGCAGGACTTGCACAAGCGCCTGCAACGCCAGGTCGTTGTCGACCGCGCCCGGGCCTTGAACGACAGCGGCGACACTGCCGGCGCCATGGCTTTGCTGGAAGGTCAGCTGGGTGGCGCTCAACCGGTTGCCCAGCAGGTCGGCGACCTGCAGCAACTGGCCGGTTGGGCCCGGCAGTCGTCCGACCTGAGCGCTGCCGATGGTTACTACACGCGCATCCTCGCCTTGCAACCGGACAACGCCGAGGCACGTCTGGGCCACATCGAAGTCTTGATCGAGCGGGGCGACACCATACTGGCGCACCAGTTACTGGAACAGCAGGAACCGCAGATACCGGCCGAGCGCGTCGACGCCCGCCGGCGCCTGGGCAACGCCTGGGCCGCAGTGGGTGAGCGCGACAAGGCGCGGGTGCTGCTGACCGAAGTAGCCCAGCGCAAGACCACCCCTGATGCCTTGCTCTACCGCGACCTGGCGCGCATGGTGCCGCGTGAACAGGCCGACCAGGCGCTGGATTACTACGCCCTGGCCATGCGCGATGCCGAGTTGCTCACGGCCGGGCAGGCCAGCCCGCGCGATGATATCGCCCTGACCCGTGCCAGCCGTGCCAAAGATGATGACGACTGGCTGCGCCAAAGCCTGCGCCGTGACGTTGACCAGCTGTATCAGCAGCAGAGCCCGACCGTCACCGTCCAGCAGGATTACGGCTGGCGCGACAACGATGGGGCCGAAGGCATTTCCGACCTCACCACCTCGACCACCATGGTCCATGCGCAGATGCCGGTGGGCGAAGGCGTGGGTTTTGCCCGGGTTGAACAGGTGGCACTGCGTGCAGCCAGCTTCGACACCGACGCCGACGGTTTGCACCGCGAAGCGTTCGGCAGCTGCTCGTTCCGTGGCCGCAATGCTTCCGGTGCGATTCCTACCGGTTGCCCCGGTGACCGGGAAACCGCCGATGGCCTGACCCTGGCGGCGGGTTGGCAGGGCGAAGGCATCAGCGCCGACATCGGCACCTCGCCCATGGGCTTTGAAGTGCAGAACCTGCTGGGCGGCGTCACGGTTGACGGCAAGTCCCACGGCATCGGCTGGAACCTCACCGCGTCACGGCGGCCGATGAACAACTCGTTGCTGTCTTACGCGGGGGCCAAGGATCCACGTACCGGCATCAGCTGGGGCGGGGTGACGGCAACCGGCCTGACCCTGGGTCTGAGCCGCGATCGCGGGTTGGACGATGGTGTCTGGGCCAGCCTGGGTTACCACTGGCTGCAGGGCAAGAACGTCGAGGACAACACGCGCTGGCGTGCCATGGGCGGGTACTACTACCGGCTGATCAACCGCGTCGATGAAGAGCTGCGCATCGGCGCCAGTGCGATGGCCTGGCACTACGACAAGAATCTGGGTGGCTACACCTTGGGGCAGGGCGGCTATTACAGCCCGCAGCGTTACCTGTCGTTCGGTGTGCCGGTCAACTATGCCTGGCGCAACGCCAGCTGGTCGGTCTATCTGGAAGGGTCGCTGAGCTATTCCTGGGCGCGCAGTGATGATGAGCGGGCCTTCCCGGTGTCATCGGTGAATGACGATATCCTCGATCAGTACGGGCCGCTGCAAAGCAGCAACATCGATGAGTTGCGCACCGGCGACAATAACAATGGTGTGGGGTATCTGGCGCAGGCGCTGGTTGAGCGGCGGCTGGATGATCACTGGGTGTTGGGCGGCGGGTTTACCTTGCAGCGCAGCGAGGACTATTCGCCGAACCGGGCGTTGTTGTACCTGCGGTATAGCTTTGATCCGTGGCAGGGTAATCTGCCGTTGCCGGTGAATCCGCTCAAGCCTTATGCGGAGTATCGCTGAGCTTTTGGCTGGGGGCGCACATCGCCCCCAACCCAGCAAGGGACTGTCAGTGAACGGAACCCCCGGGCTACCATGCAACCTCGCCAGGCCGACAGGAACTTGCTCCATGCCCTTCAGTACCCGTATCGCCCAGCTTTCCGATGCCGACGCACTGAGCGCCGTCGCCGAGCAGACCTTTGCCCTGGCCAGCCCACCCGACGCCTCAGTGCTGGCGCTGACTACCTACATCGAAACGCAATTGCAGCCGGCGCATTTCCGACATCACCTGAACAGCCTGACCAAGCGCCTGCGGGTGCTGCAATGCGAGGGGCAGATTGTTGGCTACAGCCTGCTCGACAGCGCACCGGACCCGCTGGATATCGCCCAGGCCGAAAATCTGCCGGAGCTCAGCCGCTGCTATGTTTTGCCCGCGCAACATGGAGCGGGCGCCGCCCAACGCCTGCTCGACGACACGCTCGCACAGGTGCAAGGCGCCGTACGGCTAACCGTCAACGAGCAGAATGCCCGGGCCATCCGGTTTTACCAGCGCAATGGTTTTTGCAAGGTGGGGGAGGCGTTGTTCGTGTGCGGCCCGGAACTGCATCGAGACTGGGTGATGGTCAGGGAATGAGGCGCTTGCCCCATCCCCCGTCAGAACACGTGGCGTAACAGCCAGTACAGGCTGCCAGACATCAGAATCGCTGCAGGCAGCGTCAACACCCAGGCCATGGCCAGGTTGGCGATAGTGCGCATCTGCAGGCCCGAACCATTGGCAACCATGGTCCCGGCCACTCCGGAAGACAACACGTGGGTGGTTGAAACCGGCAGTCCATACATGTCTGCAACACCGATAGTGCACATTGCTACCACCTCGGCCGAAGCACCCTGGGCGTAGGTCAGGTGGGTTTTGCCGATTTTCTCACCGACCGTGACCACGATGCGCCGCCAGCCGACCATGGTGCCCAGCCCGAGGGCGATGGCCACGGAGATCTTGACCCACAGCGGAATGTAGCGCGTGGCGTCGTCAAGCTGATGCTTGAACAGCTGCACCTTGGCCTGGGTGTCAGTATCGAACACCACCAGGTGATGCTTGTCGATCAGGCGAATGGTCTCGCTGGTCAGGTACATGTCGTTGCGCACGTTGGCCATGGCTTCGGCAGGGACTTTGTTCAGCGAACCGTAACCTTTGACTTCACTGCCGATGGCGCCGGTCAGGGCGGCCAGGGCCGGTACCAGCTGCGGGGTGGCAGCCGGTTGACGAATGAATTCGGTCAGGGTCTGCCTGGGGTCGGCGCTGACCAGCTCCGGGGCGCCGCGTTGCAGGGCCTGCTGGGTGACTTCGGCCACGGCGGCAAACTGCAGCGACTGTTCAGCCGGCATGGTGCGATTCAGGGCATAGGCCATGGGCAGGGTGCCGACCAGGATCAGCATGATCAGGCCCATGCCTTTTTGACCGTCGTTGGAGCCGTGGGCAAACGACACCCCGGTGCAAGTCAGGATCAGCACACCGCGAATCCACCAGGGTGGCGGGGTGTTGCCGACCGGTGCCTGGTACAGATCGCGACGCTTGACCAAATGGCGCAAGGCCAGCAGCAGCAACGCTGCGCAGGCAAACCCGACCAGCGGCGACAGCAGCAACGAATAGCCGACTTTGCTGGCCTGGGTCCAGTCCACACCGCTGGTGCCATCGCGGCCATGCATTAACGCGTTGGCAACGCCGACGCCAATGATCGAGCCAATCAGGGTGTGGGAAGAGGAGGCCGGCAAGCCCAGCCACCAGGTACCGAGGTTCCAGATGATCGCCGACAGCAGCAGGGCGAATACCATGGCAAAGCCGGCCGAGGAGCCGACTTTGAGCATCAGCTCTACCGGTAGCAGGGCGATGATGCCGAAGGCGACGGCGCCGCTGGACAGCAGCACACCGAGGAAATTGAAAAAGCCGGACCAGACCACTGCCACTGAGGCGGGCAGGGAGTGGGTATAGATTACCGTCGCCACGGCGTTGGCCGTGTCGTGAAAGCCATTGACGAACTCGAACCCGAGGGCGATCACCAACGCCACCCCCAATAACAGGAACGGCGTCCAGGTGGTGACCACGGTGCCACTGGCATCGATGTCGTGGGCGAGGCTCCATGCCGTGAAAAGCAGACCGGCCAGCAACAGGCCGAAGAACAGGATCAAGGTGGTGCGGCTGGGCTTGTGGTTCAAGCGCGGCCTTGCATCGGGTGTGGCCAGCGGGGTGCCGCTGGCCAACGGCTGGGTAGTCATGATGACTCCGGGTTGCGTTACCTCAGGCGCTCAGGATAGAAAAATCGAGTGGCACGATCGTGACCTCGATCAATGAAAGATCTAGTCTAGGAGACAAGGTGACGAGGTGCCGATGATTTATTGCAAACGCGTCTACGATCCTTTTGCAGCCGAAGACGGCCAGCGCGTGCTGGTTGATCGGCTGTGGCCGCGTAACGTGCGCAAGGAGCAATTGCAGGCACTGTGGCTGCCGGAAGTCGCGCCTTCGACGCTGTTGCGCCGCGCTTTTCATGCGGGTGAAGTGGACTTTGAAGGCTTCGCCGAGCGTTACCGCCAGGAGCTTGCGGCACAGCCTGCACATTGGTGGGGGCTACTGGGCATGGCCGGGCAGGGTGACCTGACCTTGCTGTATGCCGGCAAGGACACCACCCACAACAATGCCCGGGTGTTGGCCCAGTGGCTTGAAGATGAACAGGACCGGCAGGGGCCGATGAGTTCACCGGTGTGTTATGCCGGGGAAGTCAAAACCTGAGTGGGAGCTCTTGATTGCTTGCCAGAGAAGAACGATACCGTGCAACTGACCCCCGCCACTGACCAGCACTGCGCCTTTGCCCGAGACCTGACCCGTCGCGCCATGCTGCGCTATTACCACGAGTTCGACCTGCTCTGGATCGAAGAAGCTTTCGACCAGGCCTGGACCTGGCGTGAGCAGTGGTTGATTGTCGAGGATGACCGGCTGCTTGGCTTCTGTAGCCTCAGCCAGGACCGCCAGGCCCTGTATATCCGTGAACTGCACCTGATCGAGAGCGCGCGCGGCCAGGGTGTCGGCACCCGGGTGCTGGGGCTGTTGGCCGGCTGGGCCGCCGAGCGCCGCCTGCCGCTGATGCGCCTGACCGTGTTCAAAAGCAACCCGGCGCAGGCCCTTTACCAGCGCCAGGGGTTCGATGCCGTGGGTGAGGATGAGTGCTTTGTACGGATGCAGCGCGTTATTGACTGGCGCGCTGCTGGCACAGCAGCGGTGCCGGTGCCGCCCGGCTCGCCTGATTGACCCGGACCACGCAGCCCTGGCGCTGGGTCGCATCGAGCAGTGGCCCCTGCAGGGCCAGCCAGTCGCCGATCAACAGGCTCTGCAGCAGCGCTTTGCCTTCGAACTGATTCGGGCCGATGACCGCCTGTTGCATCCCTTCGACCCGCACCACGGCCTTGCCGGCCTTGCCCAGGGTGTTGCCGCTGAGGGTCAATGGCCCGGCCAGCGGCGTCGCATTGCGCAGGCTGACGGCGTACTCCGGGGTGTTGCCGATGCGATTGTTGATCAATATGGCGCTGCTGACCTCGCTGGCATCCACGGCGCTGCCCTGACTGTTGCCGATCAGGTTGTCTTCGATCAGCAGCGGCGCTTGGGCGGTAGCCGGCAGGTTGCGCAGTTGCAGGCCGTTGCCACGGCTGTCGCCGATCAGGTTGCCCTTGAGCAGCAGGGCGCCGCGCTGGTCACTGATTTCGATGGCAGCCTTGTTGGCCCCGAGGATCAGGTTGCGTTCGACCCGCGCTACCGTCTGCCCGCGCAGGCGAATACCGCTGTTATTGTCGATGCCGCGCAGTTGGTTGTTCACCAGGTTGACCTGGCTGTCGCGCACATCGATGGCGTATTGCTGGGACTGGTCGAAGCGGCTGTCGTTGATTTGCGCCTGGCTGTGTTGCAGCTCTACCGCGCTGGACAGGTCGGTGAACTGGCTGTCGCGCACAATCAGGGTGGCCTTGGGGGTGGCGGGTGCCTGCTGGCTGCTCAGGGCGGTGCTCAGGCCACGGGACAGGTTGGCGTTGTAGCCGAGGCGTTCCAGGGTTGAGCCGATCACTTGCGTGTGGCTGCCCGCCCAGGCCACTACGAAGGGGCGCCAGGCACGGTCAGTGCTGCCGGGCTTGTCACCGGCCACGCTCTCCAGACGCGACTGATTCAGGCCCAGCCAGCCCTGGTTGATCAGCGCAGTGCCCGAGTAGCTGTACAGATAGAGGCTGGTGCCTTCAAGTACGAGCCCGCCATCAGTGCCAATCACCAGAGGGTAACTGAGCAGGTAGCCGTCTTTATAAGGCTTGAGGATCCGCGGGTTGCCAAGGGCATCGTGCAACTGTGCCAAGGTAATGCTGCCGCCACGAATCAGTACCGCCTGCGGGTGGTGCGCCTGGTAGCCGGCAATGGCGCGGAACAGGCCGTTGTTGACGAACGGTTCGAACGGCCAGCTGCCGGCTTGCGATGAAAACATCGGTTGCAGGGAGACGCTGGCACGGCCTGCCGGGCGTGGGCGTTCCGGGAGTTGCAGCTGCACGGCCTGGTCAACCTGATGCTGCAGCTGTTGCAGTTGCAGCTGATGCTCGCTGTAGCTGATGGCCGTCATCGACGGCTGCAACGGCAGGCCCGCGCTGGCAGCGTGGGCCGCGCCAGCGATGAACAGGGCTGCGAGGCCACAAAGGGAAAAGGGGCGCATGGCCATGGCGGTTCGTCCTTGGGTTACGGCAATGGGGGATACAGCGGCTTGATCGGGCCGCCAATCTGGCTGTAGTTATCGACGTCGCCGTCTTCGCTGTCATACAGCTGGCGCGCCAGGCGGTTGTCCGGGGCACGCTGCAGGAAGGGGATCAGCCAGGCCAGCTTGTACGGGGCCACGGCAATCTGCGACTGGCCCTTGAGCTCGGGCAGGTTGTCGGGGTCGAGAATGCTGCGTGCGGCGAAGTTACCGAGCAGTTCCAGGGTGTGCTGGTCGTCGTCGCTCCATGGCAGGCCGTTGGCACGCGCCGACTCGGCCAGCAGCACCAGCGGCACCAGCGCGTACTGGCTGTAGGTCGCCGCCAACTTGCCGCGAGCCACTTCCAGCGGCAGGTAGGCATAGCTGCCATCGCTGCCCTTGACCGCTTGTTGCAGGCCAAGGCGCAGGTTGCCGTCGGCCCACTGGATGAAGTCGTCGCGCTGGATCAGCATGCCGGTGGCGGCTACCGCCCAGGCGGCCCAGTAGTCATGGTTGTTGAACCAGGCAAAGCCTTGGGCCCGGCGCGGTTGATACTCGGCGATGATGCGTTCGCCCAACTGTCTGAACCAGTCCTGTTGCTGCGCCGACAGTTGCAGCTTGCCGTCGCTGGCGGCCTGGGTCATCAGCAAGGTCGAGGCCATGGCGGCCACCGCCCACTTGCGCGCGGCCATGCCGGTGCTACTGGCATCGGGGTTGAGCAGGGCGCCGGCTTGCGCCCACTGCTGCAGCCACTGGTCCTGGCAGGCCAGCGCCATATTGGCTTGCTGGGGCGACTTGGCCCGCTGAAAGCGCTTGCTGGCATAGATCAGGCCACCGATGAACTGTTTGACCTGCTTGCCGATTTTTTCGCTGTCGGCATCGGGCTGGCTGCGCAACGTCGATTTGCTCGCGTCACGCTGGTCGTACTTGCTCTGCATCTGCAGGCTGCCAGTGTAGGGCTCAGGTGCTTGCTGGGTGCACTGCAGGGTGCGGTAGTCGGCGATCATCGCCGACTGCGCAGTGGCCCGTGGCGGCCAGATCGAACTGGCGGCCAGGCTGTGACTCAGCTGCAGGCTGGCGCACAGGCCCAGGGCCAGTGCGCTCCAGGTCTTTACAGGCATAGTCGGGTTTCCACCTGGGTGGCAGCGCTGCCGGGCTGGGTCGGTTCCATGAACACCGACAGCAGGTTGGCCCCGGCAAATTCCTTGGCGCGACTGAGCTCCAGGTAATACTGCCCACCGGTAACCACCGCTTCACGGCGGAACCACACCTTGTCACGGGCACCGTTGTCGTAATAGACGATCACGTAGAAGTCCTTGACGTTCTTGTCGCTGATGCGGATGTCGAGGAAGCCGCCGTTGACGTTCTTGCGCGCGTCACCGGCATTGCTGAGCAGCTCGATGCGCTCGTTGACTTTCAGTGCCGGGCGCTGCAAACGGTTGGCCATGACCTCGGTGGACACCGGGCAGCCACCTTTGACCGCCGGAATCAGCTGGCGGTACATCAGGTCCGAATCCAGCTGGTAGTTGGCCGGCAGTTCCCAGATGATCAGCTTGGGCGGTGCCTTGGGCTTGTAGTTCTCCGAAAGCAGGTACTCGAGCAGCGAGCCGTCCTGGCCGACGCCGGGCAGGGCGTAGTTGAGGATGTCGACGTCCAGGTACTGCTTGAGGTAGCCGTCGAAGTTGAACTGCTTGCTCTCGTCTTCACGGGCAGCGGCGTTACTGTCGCCGACCAGGATCACCTGCGGGTCCGGCGCCTCGTCGAACAGGGCATCGGCGCCCTGGTCCTGCGGGATGGTCTGGAAGCCGCGTACGTACTGGAAACCGTAGTTGTTGCCGCAGATGTAACTCAGCGCCAGGTTCAGCGTGCCGTCCTTGGGTACCATCACGCCGGGTTCGGTGCGGTACTGCTTTTTATCCAGCGCGGCATAGAACGGCTGGCGGCGCACTTCGTCAGCCAGCAGACGGGCGGTGGCTTCGGCACCGGTTGGCGTCCAGTGGTGATCGCGGCGGAAGAAGAACTCGCCCTTGGGCGGTGTGTGCACCAGCTGCATCATCGGCGCCACCACGGCGCCGCCGCTACGCAGTTGCTTCAGGTAGGCGTCGAGGTTGCCGCTGGCGCGGGCAAAGTCGAAGCCGTGCAGTTTGTCGGCATAGAGTTTGTCGCGGTGCATCAGGCCACGGGTCGGCTGAATGGCCATGGCCACTTGGATGCCCTGGCGATGGAAGGTATCCATCAGGCGCTTGAACTCCGGACGCATGGGCGCCGGGATACCGAAATCGTTGGTCAGGTCGACGGCCGAGCGGAACAGCCAGCGGTCCTTGCCCGGGACGATCTCGCGCATCAGTTTCATGCGGCCTTCGGTGTACTGCTGAGGGTCGCTCAGGGCGGTACAGGTCAGGCACTCCAGCCCCTTGCACGTGGCGGGCGGGGTAGTGTCGGCTGCCGCGCCGTGCACGCTGAACAGCGTGCTGGCGGCGGCAAGGCCAAGGGCGAAAAGGCTCTTCATGGTGCCACTCACTCGCTCGGGTCGATGCTGTTGGCCAGGCTCATGCTGCGATAGCCGGTGCCCTGGGGCAGCAGCACGTAGCTGTAGGAACGGCCTTTCTTGAGGAATAGCTCGTCGAACTGGGCGACTTTCTGCTGATCGTCATAGGCGGCAAAGCCGATCTTGATTTCATTGACCAGGCGGCTGCCGGTCTGGTCCTTGCCGAGGGTGTCGACCACCACGCTCTTGCCGTCGACGGTTTTCAGCGCGACCTTGGCCGGCGTCAGGTTGTAGAACGCGACCTGGGCCTTTTTCGGCTCGTTGATGTACTTGTCGGCGATCAGCGTCAGCTTGGTGCCGTCGTAGACCACGGTGCTGGCGGCGTTGGCGGTGAGCCGGGGCTCAATGGCCTTGGCGCCGACGGCGATCTTGTGGGCGCCGGCCGGGGTGAAGCGGTAGCCACTCAGCTGGCCGGCAGCGACGCGCTGCGGGTTGACCTTGCCGCTCAGGGTCACGTCGATGTTGCTGTCGGACAGGTTGAGCACCCGCACAAAGGCGGAGTCGGCGGGTGCCACGGCGTCGTACAGGTCGGCATTGCCTTCGGCGGCCATGCCTTGGGTGCTGACCAGCAACAGGGTACTGGCGGTGAGCAGGTGCTTGAGCGAACGGTGCATGGTGATCTCCTTGAAATTGTCAGAAGTGCTGGGTCTGGCCTGGCCGGCTCAGCGAGCCCAGGCGATGGGCAAGCAGGGTGCGCAGGGGGAATTCCCAGACCACGGTATCGATCTGCGGGTTGTTCAGGTCGTCGCTGGCGAGGAACTGCTGCATGGCCTCGAACGGGCCGCGCGCCTCCACCGCGACGCTGAGCAGGTCGCGGTTGAGCGCCTCCTTGAGGAAGCCGGTGAAGTTCCAGTCATCGATCTTGCTGTAGCTGGTGCCGACCAGCAGCAGGCTCTGCTGTTCGTCGGCGAACAGCGCGTCGCTGCTCTGTTCGGCCTTGAGGGTTTCGTACAGGGCGATCTGGCTGGGGCCGTACTGCGGCGCCATCTGCGCGTGGTTGAACTGGATGTAGTTCATCAGGTCACCCTTGACGGTTTTGTCCGCGACCTTGTGCGACACGTAGCGCACATCACCGAGCAGCTCCGGGCGCTGGCGCGCCAGCTCGTAGGCCGTCAGACGCGCGCCTTCCGGGCTCCAGTGGGTGTCGGACTTGAGAAACAGCGACGGGCCGGCGAGGTTGCCGAGGAACGCTGAACGCAATGGCGTGACCTCGATCGAGCGTGCCTGCAAGCCGGCGACAAACCGGTCGTAGAGGCTGATGGCCCGCGGGTCGACGGCACGCGCGGCGTGGGCTGCGTAAACATCCACTTTCATCGGTAACGGCAGCAGGATCAGGCGCTTGTTGTGCGCCTTGAGTTTCTGCTCGACCTCGGCGATCTGTGCCAGCTGGCCGTCCAGATTCGCCTGCAGGTTGTTCGGCACACGGTATTCCTGGTTGGTGAACAACCAGCCGTCCTTGCCCAGCACCACGCCTTTGGTGCCTTCGCCAAACAGTCGGTACTGGGCGTTGGCCCAGAGCTCAACCGAAGGCTCACGCAGGAAGAAGCGCTTGTCATAGACCTGCTCGAACTTGCGCAGCAACTTGCCATCGACAAACAGGTTCCAGGCATCGCTCTGGTTTTTGGCGAAGCTGAACACCGGCGGCAGCGAGTAGACGAACATTCCCGCCAGCACCACGGCAAACAGAATGCCGTTGACCTTGCTCGCCGAATTCATGACCGGGTACATGGCCATCTCCTAGAACTGAAAATACAGAAAGGGTGAGAAGGAGTTCGCCGCCAGGCTGCTCAGGGCCAGGCCGAAACCGGCCCACAGCAGCACGGCCTTGAGGCCGCCGACATGCTGCATGAAGTACTGCTCTTTGTTGCCGGCGTAGAAGCGCACGTTGTTGCTGCCGGCCAGCACCAGCCAGCACAGGGCGACGGCGGCAAACGACATGGCCATCTTCGACGCGCCGAGCACGTACACGTCCAGCGAACCGAAGCCATTGAGGCCGAACAGCGCCTGGTAGATGTCCAGGCTGTGGCGCAGGTCGTTGGTGAAGAACAGCGGCATGCTCAGGATGATCAGCAGGAAGGTGCGCACGTTGCGGCCCAGGTTGTAGGGCGTGGTGACCTTGGTGGCCAGGTTGAACTTGCGCTCGATGACCATGCCCAGGCCAAAGAACAGCCCCCAGCAAATGAAGGCGAAGCTTGCGCCGTGCCACAGGCCCGACAGCAGCATGGTGTAGACCAGCGCCGGCAGGGCACCGGCCACGCGTTTGCGTACCAGCGGCATGTACACGTAGTCACGCAGGAAATGCGCCAGGGTCATGTGCCAGCGCGCCCAGAACTCGGTGATGCTCTGCGACACATAAGGCTGGTTGAAGTTTTCCGGAAAGCGGAAGCCCATCATCAACGCCAGGCCCAGGGCCATATGGCTGTAGCCGGCAAAGTCGAAGTACAGCTGCAGGGTCGACACCACCAGGCCAAACCAGGCATCGCTGAACTGCAAGGTGCCTTCGCTGATGAACAGCACGTTGATCGGTGCCAGCTGGTCGGCGATCAGCACCTTCATGATGAAGCCGAGCATGAAGCGGCACACCCCCAGGGAGAACAGCTCCAGGGAGTGGGTACGCTGGCGCAACTGCGGTGCGAGCTGGCTGTAGCGCAGGATCGGGCCGGCGACCAGGTGCGGGAACAGCGCGACGAAGGCGGCAAAGTCGATGAAGTTGTTCGTCGGCGTTGCATCTTTGCGGTAGATGTCGACGATGTAGCTCAGGGCGTGGAACACATAGAAGGAGATGCCCAGCGGCAGGAAGATGGTCTCCAGGCTCCAGGTGTTGATGCCCAGCGGGGCGAGCAGGGCGGCCAGCACTTCAGCGCCGAAGTTGGCGTATTTGAAGTAGCCCAGGGTCGACAGGTTACCGACGATGCCGATCCACAACAGGCGCAGGGCCCAGCGTTTGTCGCCCGCATCCAGACGACCCTTGATGCGCAGGCCGAACCAGTAGTTCCAGTAGGTGATGGCGACGAACAGCAACAGGAAGTCCGGCCGCCACCAGGCATAGAAAATGTAGCTGGCGGCGACGATCACGGTCGAGCGCCACTGTGGCCGCGACAAAAAGTACACGGCGAGGAACAGCGGCAAGTAAAGAAACAGGAAGACGTTGGAGGCAAAGATCATCGGAAGGACCGTCCTTAGTAGCTGATCACGACGCCGACGCTCAGCTGGTAGTCGTCACCGCTGTCCAGGGCGTTGCCGGCCTTGAGGTAGCTGGCGCTGACCAGCGCGTTGACGTCCAGGTGCTTGCCGTCGATGGCCACCGGAAACATCTTCCAGTAGTAATTGAGGTCGAACATCTGCCCGACATCCTTGCCGCCGCCATGGTTGCCCTGGTCGATGGCGCGGTTGCGTTCACTGCGCTGATCGCCATCGATGCGCACCGGCAGGGTGCCGTCGGCATCACGCAAGGTCAGGTCGGTTACGCGCAGGTCCAGGGCGCTGCGCGGCGTCGGGTTGGTTTCCAGGCTGACGCCGTAGTAGCTCAGGTTGCGCAGGTCGAGGCTGATGAACGAGCTGGTCAGGCGCGTGCTGTAGCTGCCCTGGCGGGTGATGCGGTCGGACTGGATGGCATTGAGGCGGAAGCCGTCGTTTTCGTTGCTCGGCTTGTCGGTGAGACCGCCGCGCAGGGCCACCCGTGGTGTCCAGGGCAGGTCGTGAAAACGTTTGCCGATTTCGCCCAGGGCCGCCCAGCCGCTGGCCGAGTGACCGGTGCTGGTGACGCCGTTGCCATCGGTGTTGTCGACCTTGCCGTCGAGGGCGGCCAGCTCCAGGTGGTAGTCGCTGAACAGCGGGCTGACATCCAGGTTATCGCCCTTGAAGAACACACCATAGCGCATGCCCTTGAAGTCGTAGCGGTCTTCCGGGTCGTGGCCGCTGTGGTCGTTCTCGTGCATCAGGCGCGCGCCGGCCCAGTTGTTTTCGCTCCAGCGGTAGGCGTACTCACCCATCAGGTAGGTGGTGCGCTCTTCGCTGTCGGCCAGGCTGTTGACGTCGCTGTTGTAGTTGTAGAACTTCTGCCCCACGGCAAAAAAGCCACGGGAAAAAGTGTCGTTGTAGTTGAAGCGCAGCGACTCCAGGCTGTCGTCCCACCAGATGCCATAGTCATCGAAGTAGCGTTGACGGCCAACCGACAGCGAGAAGCGCGGGTCATCCCCGAGCAGGTTGCGTTTGACGTACAGCTCGCGCAGCTCGGCGTACCAGCCTTCGGGTTGTTCGCGGTCAAAACTGTTGCTGTTCTCGTTCTGGGTGCTGATCGACTGGCTGGAGTCATAGTTCAGCCACAGGCGGCCATAGACCATCCATTTGGCCCAGCGCTTTTCCGGCGAATACCAGGCAAACGAAGGCTCGTAGCGCAGGCTATAGAACATTTCGCGGCTGCGACCGACCTCGGAGTTTTCCGGGCCGTAGCCGGTCTGCACGGTCAGTTTGTTGAAAAACTCCGACGTGATCACCGGCGCACTGCCGTCGTTGCTGGCCACCCGTACAGGTTCGTTGCTATCGGCCTCGGGGCCGGTGATTTCTTCGGCGGCCAGGGCCGGGCACAGCGGTGCCAGTGCCAGCAGGGCGCCGAACAGGGAGTGATGCGCTTTCACAGGGTTGCTTCCTTCAACAGATCGGCACGTGCCGCCAGGGCACGTTCGATGTCATCCTTTTTAAGGGTCTTTTGCAGGCGCTTGATCAGGCCGCGTGCACCGTTTTCACCGAGCGCCAGGGCTACCTGGGCATAGGTGTAGGCCTTGACCGGGTCGTGACAGACGGCGCGGCCGTAAGCGTGCAAGGTGGCCATGCGGTACCAGGCGGCGGTGGAGCCGGCCTGGGCCTGGGCCTGGAAAATCTGCAGGGCCTTGTCCTGGTCCGGCTCGTCTTCCACGCCCTTGCTGTAGTACTCGGCCAGCAGCAGCTGGGCGTCCGGGTAGTTGCCGGCGATCAGTTCATCGATCAGCGCGCGGGCTTTTTGCGGGTCGAGGGTCAGCCAGTTGTTGACCATGTAGAACGACGCCTGCAGTGCTTTGGCGCGGGTCGGTTCACGGCGTTGCACCTGGTCGATCAGGGCCTGGGTTTCTTCGGCGTTGTGCTCGGTGGGGTTGGAGATCATGAAGTTGGCCCTGGACACCATGGCTGGCACAAAGCCCCGCTCAGCGGCGTTGTCACGCCAGCGGTGGGCTTCGGCCCGGGCGGAGTCGAGGGTCTCGCCGCGGGCTTTTTCCACGGCCAGCTGGGCGGCGTCGGGCGGTACCCGGGCCGGGCCCATGGCTCGGGTCTGGCGTTCGTAACGATCAGCTTCGAAATCGGCGCGCTGCACGCTGTTGATGCTGTCGAGCAGCGAACCGATGCGGTGCACGATGTCGACCGGCAGGGTTGGCCGCCGGGCTTCGAGGCTGCGGGCAAACGCCGGGAAAGCGCGGTCCTGGTCGTCGCCGAGAAAGCGGTAGTAGCGGTCTATCGCCCGGACATCCACGGCCACCGCCTGTTGATACGCCTGCTCGGCGCGCTGCCGATCACCCTCGCGTTCAGCCAGCACCGCTTGGTACAGCTCCGGCCGGCAGTTAAGCAGGCACGCTTGCTGATACAGCGCGAGCAGCTGCCGGGCCTGGTCGGTGGAGACCAGTTGCGGGTAAACCAGGAACACCTCAAGGGTGGTGCTGGCGTTGCGCGGGTCGAGGTTGGCCGGGTAGCGCGTCAACGCCTGGGCCATCCACTCGCGCTGGCCCGCTTGCAGGCTCGGGGTGCGGTCGAGCAGGCGCGCCAGGGAGGCCAGTGCCGGAATCTGCCCACGGCCGTCTGCGAACGCGTCCTTGTACAGCGTGATCACCTCCTGGCGGTTGGCGCCATCGGTGTTGGCCAGGACATCGCCGAGCAGCAACTTCGACGCCAGGTCGCCGCGCTCGGACAGCGCACGCAGGTCGCCACTGACATTGGCGCTGGGGTCCTTGTACAGCGCATAGCGCACCTGCTCCAGGCTCTGGCCGGCCGAAGCGGCACCGGCACAGGCGACACACAGGCCGGCCAGCAGCAGACGGGAGGGGATCATCGCGTTCATAGCCATTCCTTCCTTGGTGCTCAGCGCGATGCCGTGAACGGCAAGCCCAGGAACAGGTCAACCGCGACCGGCTTCTGGTAGGCCTGACGTGGCAGCGGGGTGTCCGGGGCAATGGTCAGGGCCAGGTTCTTGTTGGCCTCATCGACGTGGGAGTCGACGACTTTGCCGGTGAAGTGCTCGTCCAGGCCGAACACCTTGAGGTCGACCGAGGTCACCCGGGAAATGTCCGCCAGTTTGTCGAAGGGGACATTGGCGGTGACGAACAGACCCTCGTCGCGCGGCAGCAAATGCATCAGTGGCGCTTGTTTGTAGCCATAGCCGTCCAGTGGCTTGCCGGGGAAGTAGACTTCGCAGTCGCACGGGCTGTTGATCACCGTCTCGATGGTTGCGCGTCCGAGCAGGGTCTGCAGATCGCCGGGCGACAGGTCGGCCACGGCTTTGATGTCTGCCGGGCTGGTGAAGCTGGTGGCCAGTTGGGTGGAGATGCTGGCCAGTGGTTGGCCGGCTTTCACCTCGTTCTGACCCGGTTGCAGCAGGTACTTCACGTAGCCGTTGTCGGGCATGCTGATGATCTGGGCATTGGCCGAGACCTGGGCTTGTACGGCCGGAATGCGGAAGAACAGCTGGTAGCTCTTGTAGGCGACAAAGCCGAGGGCGGCCAGACCTGCCGCGGTGTACAGCAGTGTGCCGGCCACGGCCTTGAAGCGGTCGCCACTGCTGCGTGCGCTGGCGTGCTGCTGCTTGCGCTCCTTGATGTAGTTTTCGCGCTGCATCACGTTGAACAGGCCATTGATGTCGGCAATTTCGCCCGACAGGTAGGCACTGATGATGTAGCGCAAAATGTCCCGCTTTTGCGCATCCAGGTCGATGAACTGCGCGCCGACTTCTTCACCACGCTGCGACACGATCCGCACCTTGCCTTCCAGGCTCAGGTCGACCTGGTTCAGGCGCAGGCGGATCGAGGCGTTGTACAGGCTGCCAATGGTCAACGGCTTGTCGTGGCGCAGGCCGATGCCGCCCAGGGAGATGTCTTGCAGGCTGGTTTCGACCGTGGGCTGACCTGCTGCGGTCAGGGTCACGTGGGCGTTGATCCGGGTGCGTACATACTGGCGCTCGTCGATCGCTTCATGGACGACGTTGGCTGCGGCTTTTTTGCCGGGGATTACGGGTGTACTTGAGCTACTCATGGCAGGCGCCTTTCCTTAACGTTGCGTGAGTTCGAGAAGAACCGAGATGACCCCGAAGAAGATCGCGATGGACGAAAACAGCATCGCTTTGGAGGACCAGCGGTTCAGGGCGGCATCGAAGTCGACGCTACCGTTGCTTAACGTTGTTTTTTGTCGGGTCCAGCGCTGTTGGTCCATGTGGAACAGCGCATAGATTTTCATCACCGAACCGACTATCTGGTTGTAATAAAGAACGAACGGGTACACCGGGCTCACCGGGTGGCCGGCGAACAGAAACAGCACGGTGACAATGCTGCGCGACAGCAGCACCCAGAACAGGTACACCAGCAGGTACTGGATGCCGAACACCAGGCCGGCCACCACCGAGGCGGTCAGGCCCATCAGGCAGGTCCACATCGACACGCGCTGGTCGAGCAGCACATACAGGGTGAACAGGCCCAGGCGCGCACGGCCGAGCAGGGCAGTGGCCCGAAAGTTCTGGCGCAGGGAGTTGCCGTACCAGCGAAACATCAACTGGCGGGTGGCGCGCCAGAAGCTGTTGTCTGGCGGATGCTCGACGGTCAGGGTGTTGCTGTCGGGCACGTAGAAGGTGTCCCAGCCGGCGCGCATCAGGCTTAGCCAGGATGATTTGTCGTCGCCGGTAAGGAACTGGAAGCGGCCCAGGCGCCAGTGCTCGAGAAAGTCGGCTTCGACGTCGCGGATAAAGTCCGGGTCGGTCATGACACTGGCGCGAAAGAACGACAGCCGCCCGGTCAGGGTCAATACCCGGTGCGACAACGCCATCGAACACATGTTGATGTGCCGCTGCACGAAGCGCATCGAGTGCCACTGGCGCATCAGGCTGCTGCCTTCGACTTCGCAGAACTCGTTGGTGGTCAGGCCGCCGACCTTGGGCAGGTAGGCAAACAGCTTGACCGCGCGCTCGACGCAGCCAGGCAGCATCATGGTGTCGCCGTCGACAACGCCGACCACGGCGTTGTCCATCGGCATCTGCCGCGACAGGGCACGAAAGGCATGGGCCAGGCCGTCACGCTTGCCGGTACCCCGGGCACGTACGATGACCAGCTTGATGTCATCGCGACCGCTGACTTCGTTGCGCATGATCTCTTTGATGAACTGCTCGTCGCCCTTTTCCACGATCGAGGCAATCACCGTGCACGGCACCTTGAGCCGCTGCACCTCCTGGAAAACCGACTGGTAGACCTTGAAGGTGGTGTGGGTGGGGATGCGAAAGCTGGTCACCACCATGAACATGTGCGACGGCAAGGCGGCATCGCCCATGCGTTCGACGGCCTTGCGCATGCGCGGGAACTTCCAGTGCAGAAAGTACATGCCGCGCGTGAAGTGGACGATGGCATTGCCATAGCGCCACATGCCCAAAGTGCCGATGATGAAGATGAAGCTGTGGTGGCTCGGGTCCAGATACGCCGGGGCGATCATTTCCGAGGCCAGGGCAATCAGGCCGAACAGGCAGGCCCAGGCGCAGAAACTGGCGGCTGCCCGTCGTGCGCCTGAAGGCGGTTGTTGCTGACGTTCCATCTAACGCGTGCTCCGTTGACCAGGCACCCGCGCCTGAGCGAAAAGCGCACTCACCGAGCCCGGCCGCAGGGCGGCAGGCAGGCGATGGCAAGTGGTCTATTCGCTCAGGCGCAGGCTTGGGATGCGTGCTGGTTGTGCTCTGTGCAACCGTTGGCGTTACCAGCAGATACCCTGTTGGTGGGTGGTGCTGCCGTGCGGCATGAAGCCGACCAGGTCAATGACCTGTTTGTCGCCTGAGGCTTCCAGCGCCTGGGCGAAACGCTCGTCGCTGTTGCCCAGGACAATCACGTCGGCGTCACGGATCACTTGCTCAAGGTCGCTGCACAGCAAGGACGACACGTGCGGGATCTTCGATTCGATGTAGTCGCGGTTGGCACCGAAAACGCGGGCGTATTCGACGTTGCTGTCGTAGATGCTCAACTCGAAGCCTTTGCCGATCAGCATCTCGGCCAGCTCCACCAACGGGCTTTCGCGCAGATCGTCGGTGCCGGCCTTGAAGCTCAGGCCCAGCAAGGCGATACGGCGTTTGTCCTGGCGTGCGATCAGGTCGAAGGCATTGCGCACCTGGTTACGGTTGCTGTCCATGATCGAGGCCAGCAACGGATGCTCGACGTCCAGCTGACCGGCGCGGTAGGTGAGGGCGCGCACATCCTTGGGCAGGCACGAGCCGCCAAAGGCGAAGCCCGGGCGCAGGTAGTAGCGCGACAGGTTGAGTTTGTAGTCCTGGCAGACCACATCCATGACTTCGCGGCCATCGACGCCGGAGGCCTTGGCGATGTTGCCGATCTCGTTGGCGAAGCTGACCTTGGTCGCGTGCCAGACGTTGCAGGTGTACTTGATCATTTCGGCGACTTCGATCGACTTGCGGATCACCGGGGCATCAAGGCCTTTGTACAGCGACTCGAGCAGGTCGCCGGACTGTTGGTCAAGCTCGCCGATCACGGTCATGGCCGGGAAGTCGTAGTCCTGGATGGCAGTGCTTTCACGCAGGAACTCAGGGTTCACCGCCACGCCGAAGTCGATCCCGGCACGCTTGCCGGAAGCTTGCTCCAGCAGCGGGATGACCACATTCTTGGCTGTGCCTGGCAGCACGGTGCTGCGCACCACGATGGTGTGACGGCTGCCCTTGTCACGCAGGGCTTCACCGATTTGCTGGCACACCGCTTCCATGTAGACCAGGTCGAGGTCGCCGTTCTTCTTGCTCGGGGTGCCTACGCACAGCAAGGACATCTCGGTGGCCAGTACTGCCGCCTGGACATCGGTGGTGCCGCGCAGGCGACCATGATTGACGCCGTCGAGCAGCAGTTGTTCAAGCCCCGGTTCGACGATGGGCGACTTGCCCTGGTTGATCATGTCGATCTTGGCTTGAGAGATATCGACCCCCAGCACCTGGTGGCCACGTGCAGACAAGCAACCGGCGCACACGGCGCCCACATAGCCCAGTCCAAAAATACTGATATTCATAGTTCCCTCTGCCGGACACAGCATTACTGAGCCGGCTACTCCATTTATCGGTGATGTCGACGCGACGAGCACGCATAAACTAATCGCGCTTTGATCAGGCGATGGTCGTGTTGTTCGTTGTCTTGTTTTTATCCTAAGGGAGTTGTTTTTAGTTCGGCAAGCACTCTTGTGTAGTTGATTAAAATTAACTTGATAATTGCTTGTTAAGTTTAAAAAACCCTTAAAAATCAATTAGATAAAGTTGTCAATAAGTTCTATGTCAAAAAACAGTCGACCGCTTGACGCCATCATTATGGCGCCAAAAATTTGGATTTTGGCTGTTTTTGCAGGCGCGCTGAATGATTTCTGATTTGTTCTCTACTTGGCCTGGAATTTTCTTTAATTATGTTAGATGGTGTTTTTGCCGCCGCAATTAAGAATATTCAGTGATGTTGAAATGCCATCTTTTTGCCTGGGGCCTGGAGGGTGCAGGCCAGCTTCTTGTGCGGACAACTACAGACACGTCATGCCACGTAGCGGCTTGTGCAGCCTTCCCGTTCTTGTGCATAGTGACCGGGCAGGGGCCCGGGCTGCGAGCTCGGGTGGTTGACGCAGATGGATGATGTCTCAAGGAATTTGCACAGCAATGAACGGAATCGGCGCCCGGCTACGGGAAGAGCGAGAGCGACTGGGCCTGACCCAGCGCGTGTTTGGTGACATTGGCGGTGTCGAGCCTAATGCCCAGGGCAAGTACGAAAGCGGCGAGCGCACGCCCAAGGCGGATTATCTGGCCGCAGTCGCCGCCCGTGGGGTGGATGCGCTGTATGTATTGAACGGAATTCGTACTCCGGTACACCCTGGCAGCGTTAGCCCGGAGGAAGATGGCTTGCTGGATTGCTTTCGCCAGTTGGCGGCGCAGGATCAGGCTGCGGTCCGGCAATTGCTCGCCAGCCTCGCCGCGGCTCTACCACGGGCGTGTACGAAGATGCCCGGCACGCCAGCGATGGTTTTCGGCAGTGTGGCGGGCAAGCACAAGTCGGCGTCGTTGTGATGGCGTGTTCCGTTAGCTCTGGCGTGTGGTTTTTTGCTAAGGTGGCGGGATCCAATTGTCGCCGTGGTGCGAGGTGTCTGCTTGATTAGGGTACTGGTGGTCGATGACCACGATCTGGTGCGTACGGGCATCACCCGCATGCTGGCCGATATCGACGGTTTGCAGGTAGTGGGCGAGGCCGACTCTGGCGAGGCTTCCTTGAAGGTGGCGCGGGAGCTCAAGCCCGACGTAGTCCTGATGGACGTGAAAATGCCCGGTATCGGTGGCCTTGAGGCCACGCGCAAGCTGTTGCGCAGCCATCCCGACGTGAAAGTGGTGGCGGTGACCGTCTGTGAAGAAGACCCGTTCCCCACCCGCTTGCTGCAGGCCGGTGCGGCGGGCTACCTGACCAAGGGCGCTGGCCTGGATGAAATGGTCCAGGCCATTCGCCTGGTGTTTGCCGGGCAGCGTTACATCAGCCCGCAGATCGCTCAACAACTGGCCCTCAAGCCTTTCCAGCCGCAAGGCTCGCCGTTCGATGCGCTGTCGGAGCGGGAAATCCAGATCGCCCTGATGATTGTCGGTTGCCAGAAAGTGCAGATCATTTCTGACAAGCTGTGCCTGTCGCCGAAAACGGTCAATACTTACCGGTATCGGATATTCGAAAAACTCTCGGTTACCAGCGACGTCGAACTGACGCTGCTGGCTGTCCGCCACGGCATGGTTGACGCCAGTCTCTGAAATCATGACCCCAGTGTTCGATCCAAGTGCCTTCCTGGCGACCTGCAGCGGTCGCCCTGGCGTCTACCGGATGTTCGACGGTGACGCCCGGCTGCTGTATGTCGGCAAAGCGAAGAACCTGAAGAAGCGTCTCGCCAGCTATTTTCGCAAAACCGGCCTGGCGCCGAAGACGGCTGCCCTGGTGGCACGCATCGCCCAGGTCGAGACCACGATCACCGCCAACGAGACCGAAGCGCTGCTACTAGAGCAGACGCTGATCAAGGAATGGCGACCGCCCTACAACATCCTGCTGCGTGACGATAAGTCATACCCTTATGTGTTTCTTTCCGATGGTCCGTTCCCACGGCTGGGGATTCATCGCGGGGCGAAAAAGCAGAAGGGCAAGTACTTCGGGCCTTATCCCAGTGCGGGCGCCATACGCGAAAGCCTGAGCCTGCTGCAAAAGACCTTTTTTGTCCGCCAGTGCGAAGACAGCTACTACAACAACCGCACCCGTCCGTGCCTGCAATACCAGATCAAACGTTGCAAGGCGCCGTGCGTGGGCTTGGTCGAGCCGGAAGAATATGCCGTGGACGTGCGTCACTCGGTGATGTTCCTGGAAGGGCGCAGCCATCAACTGACCAACGAGCTGAACGCCGAGATGGAGCAGGCCGCCCAGGCCCTGGCATTCGAGAAGGCTGCCGAGCTGCGCGACCAGATCGCCCTGCTGCGCCGGGTGCAGGACCAGCAGAGCATGGAGGGCGGCACGGGTGACGTTGATGTCGTCGCCGCGTTCACCAACCCCGGTGGCGCCTGCGTTCACTTGATCAGTGTGCGCGGCGGGCGGGTGCTGGGCAGCAAGAACTTCTTTCCCCAGGTCGGGATTGAGGAAGAGGTGGCCGAAGTCATGGCCGCGTTCCTGTCCCAGTACTACATCGGCAATGCCGAGCGCGATCTGCCGAGCGAACTGATCGTCAACGTGGTGCACGAAGACTTTGCCGCCATCACCGCCGCGATCGAATCCTTGCGTGGCCGTGAACTGACCATCAGCCATCGGGTGCGCGGTACGCGGGCGCGCTGGCAGCAACTGGCGGTGACCAACGCCGAGCAGGCGCTGATGGCGCGCCTGGCCAACCGTCAGCACATGGCGTCGCGCTTCGAGGCGCTGGCGCAAGTGCTCGACCTCGACGAGCCGCCACAACGCCTGGAATGCTATGACATCAGCCACTCCAGCGGTGAGGCGACGGTGGCCTCCTGCGTGGTGTTCGGCCCCGAAGGCCCGCTGAAGTCGGATTACCGGCGCTTCAACATCGAGGGCGTGACGCCAGGCGACGACTATGCCGCCATGCACCAGGCCCTGACCCGGCGCTTCGGCCGGCTCAAGGACGGTGAGGGCAAAATGCCCGACGTGCTCCTGGTGGACGGCGGCAAGGGCCAGTTGAACATGGCCCGGGATGTCTTGCAGGAACTGGCGATTACCGACCTGATCCTGCTCGGTGTGGCCAAGGGTGTAACGCGCAAGGCAGGCTTCGAAACCCTGTATCTCAACGATGCGGCCCATGAGTTCACCCTCAAGGGTGACTCGCCGGCATTGCACCTGATCCAGCAGATTCGCGACGAAGCGCACCGTTTTGCCATCACCGGTCACCGTGCCCGGCGTGGCAAGGCGCGGCGTACCTCCAGTCTGGAAGATGTAGCCGGGGTAGGGCCAAAGCGTCGGCGCGACCTGCTCAAGCACTTCGGTGGCTTGCAGGAGTTGGGCCGTGCCAGTGTCGAGGAAATTGCAAAAGCACCAGGAATCAGTAAAAAGCTTGCCGAGTCGATTTATGCGACCTTACATAGCGAGTAGAATGCCCCCTCACTTTGCAGCCAGTTGTGCCGATGAATATTCCAAATCTACTCACAGTTCTTCGCGTCCTGCTCATCCCGATCTTCATTTTGCTGTTCTATGTTCCGTATCACTGGAGCTATGTGGCAGCGAGCAGTGTCTTCGCCATTGCTGCGGCCACCGACTGGCTTGATGGCTACCTGGCCCGTCGGCTGCAGCAGAGCACACCGTTCGGGGCCTTCCTGGACCCGGTGGCCGACAAGCTGATGGTCGCGGTGGCCCTGGTACTGCTGGTACAGGTGCACGCGAATTTCTGGCTGACCCTGCCGGCGGCGGTGATCATCGGCCGCGAAATCGTGGTGTCGGCATTGCGTGAGTGGATGGCCGAGTTGGGCGCGCGGGCGCATGTGGCCGTTTCGAACCTGGGCAAATGGAAAACCGCTGCGCAAATGCTCGCGCTGGTGATCCTGCTGGCCAACCCGCCGGCGCTGACCTTCTGGGTCATCCTCGGTTATGCCTTGCTGATGATTTCTGCCGGCCTGACCCTGTGGTCGATGGTGCAGTACCTGCGTGCCGCCTGGCCGCACCTGCGCGAAGGCTCGGAACAAAAATAAAGCTTTTTTGAATCAAGGGCTTGACGGCGCTTTATGAATCTATAGAATGGCCGTCACCAAATGCGGGAATAGCTCAGTTGGTAGAGCACGACCTTGCCAAGGTCGGGGTCGCGAGTTCGAGTCTCGTTTCCCGCTCCAGATATCGATCTACAGAGTTCCATTGAGGTCTGTAAATCATAGAAAAATAGACGCTTAGGCGTCTTTTTTCGTTTCAGCCAGATCCATCAGAATCCATGGGCCGGCGAGGACTACACGCTCGGTGATAGCGATGGCCTGTCTCTCGGCGTGACAGCGGCTGGCGGTAAGTCCTGGCACTTTCGCTACTCATGGGCTGGTAAGCAGAAGCACATGTCCCTCTGCACCTATCCACTGGGTAAATTGTCGATCTACACCATCAAGCGCCACGACCTGCACGCGCAGATCGATTGCCAGCATTACTTGAGCCGCCAGTTGCAGCCCGTGGCGGATGCGATCCTGCCTTTCGACAACGACGACTTCAGCCGTCTCACCGGCCGCCAGCTGCTGTTGTTCTGAGCGGGTGCTAGATAGCTAGCACCTGTCATTGTCCTGCATTGCCTAGCCTCGTGCCGATACGCAATCAGGAGGCAACCATGCAAGACAACACCCCGCAGCCGTCGGCTGAAGTCGATGCCCTTGCCGTAGGGCAAGCCTATCAGGACAGCCTGATCGCAAAGCGTCTGCCCGGCTGGATGGCCGCGCTCAGCGAATCTGAACATGACGTATTGGGCGATGCGTTGCGCAAGCTTTTGGCCTGCCGGCAAAAGCTGACGCTCGAATTCGCGCAGGTGCGTGGCATTGACGACTTCACCAAGCCTGTGTTGCAACAGGCGCTCGACCGCCTGGGGAGCTTCAGGGTCGACCAACTATACATGCGCCGTTGGTACACCTTCACTTCCAACACCGTCAGCTACCTGGCAGGCCGTGTTCCCGTTCAGGACAGCGACTACTACGACCTGCCTTTGCTTGAAGCGGCGCTTTACAACTTCACCGAGGATGAGCGCAACGAGCAGCCCCGGCGCAACGCAGTGGTGGACATTCAGGGGAGCAGTCAGGCGGGACTGTCCGCGGTGGCCTTTGCCGGACTGTGCCGCGACCTGGACCTGGGTCAGCAGTATCAGGACCACCTGGACGCCATCTTGCTTCAGCAGGCTGGTCATCAGAGCGTCAAGGCGTTACTGGCCGACTTCCAGCGCAACAGCATGCTGGCCGATGCCCTGCAAGCCAAAGCGCAGGGGAGGCTGAACGAGGCCGAGTTGCAACTGGTGATTGCCCTGTGCCGCGACAACCGCCCGGGCTGGCTCGAAGGCGCACCGGTTCAAGCCCGGCAACTCAAGGTGTTTGGGTGCCCGCTGCAGCGGATCGTAGTGCTGGAAGTCATCGATACAGGTGTGATCTACAACAGCGTCAAGCGCGTATTGGTGTATGTCCCAGGGGACCCGCACGGCGCGTGGAGCGCCCGCGACGACCTGGACGATTATGCCCGCCGGGTGCTCGGCATGCGTCTGCGCGACAAGGACTACCGACGCTTTTTCAGCCGCTTCGTACGCCGCCGCGACGCCCAGTGGCTGTTTTCAGCCGTCAGCGAGCGCCTTGATGATGTCGCCGACTGGGCCACGCGCGACCTCGATGAGCAGACCGCCGGCTACCCGTTGCCGTTGTTCGATCATCTGGCCGCTACCTGGATCGCCCAGATCAAGGACGATGCCGCGATGATTGCGCCGCCTGTGGCACAGCTAGACCGCCAGGCTCAGGAACAGCACGACAAACGCCTGCGCGCCGAAGGCTGGAGCCTGCTGGCCATTGCCGGGCTGTATGTGCCGGCGATTGGCGCCCTGCTGGCGCTGGTGATGGTCTACGAGCTGCTGGAAGAGGCATTCCAGGCGGTATCCGACTGGCGTGACGATGAGCGCGACGCCGCACTTGAGCACCTGCTGCACGTTGGCAAAGGCGTGGCGTTGGTCGGCGCGACTGCCGTTACCGTCGGCGTCGCTCGCCGCGCCTGGAGCCAGGTGGATACGTGGATTTCGGCAAGACTGGAGGATGGCAGCGAAAAGCTCTGGAATGGCGACGTGCGGCCCTACCGTGGCGAAGGCCCACCCGCCGACGCGGTGATGGACGAGCAAGGCATCTACAGCGCTGGCGACAACCACTGGGTCGAGATGCAAGGTAACTGGTATCAGGTTTCCCAGCGCAGCATCGATGAGCAATGGGGATTGATTCCCTACCAGGGCCATGGCCCGCAGCTACGCCACAACGACGCCGGTGCCTGGCGGCTCTGGCATGAACAACCGGCCGAGTGGAACCACAGGGCGATGATGTTCCGACGCCTGGGCAGGCCCTACAGCGAGCTGGATGACCAGCAGATCGACCAGGCAATGACCATTCATGACCTGAACGACGAGCACCTGCGGGCCTTGCACGTCTATGGTCGGCCTGCAGAAGCCGGACTCGCCGATACGGTCAGTCGTCTGCTGCTGGCAAGACGCATTCAGCGCCTGGTCGGCGAACTGCGCGACGGCTTGGCAGTCACCGACACGGGATTATTGGAAAGTGCCAAGGACGTGCTCGCAACATCGGCAAACGACAGTGAACTGGCGGATGGCGTATGGCTACAGCGCCGTGCAGTGCTGCAACAGGCCTACGATGAACAGTTTCCCGACACCGAGGCAAGCGTGATCCTGCGCCGGGACTTCGCCAGCCTGCACCGGCTGGCTGTGGATGAATTGCTGCGTACAGCCAGTGCAGATGACCGTGAAACCCTGCTTGAGACATTGAGGGTTCCGCTGTTCATGGCCCAGGCTGCCAGGGCGCAGGTCACGGGCATCCGCGTTGCGCGCGTGTATGAATCACTGGCATTCGACACGCCACAGAACCTCGACCTTGGAAGGGTTGCGCTACGACTGCTTGCGCGCTTGCCCGGGGCTGCGGCGCAACCTGGCTGGAGCTTGTTCGATGGCGACGCCAGCGAGCCATTGCTGGCGACAGAGGGCAGCGGCCCGCCTTTGCAACTGATCCACCGATCAGGGCTGTTCAGCCTGCGCGTTGCCGACAACGAACCGTTGACCGCACCGGGTGAACTTTTCGACGTGTTGGCTCAGGCGTACAGTCCCGCGCAGCGTGCCTCACTGGGCATTGGCGAGCCCTTTGCTGTGGCACTACGCGAGCGTCTGGCGACGGATGCCAGCGAGCAGCGCGAGAGGGTAATGGGCTGGCTTGGCCTGCCTCGACCGAACCGGACGTTCCTTGCCCCGCAACGATTTGATGACGGCAGAATCGGCTACCCCTTGAGCGGCGGCCGGTTCTGGGCCACCTTGGGTGGCCGCAGCCCCAGGGCCCTGCAGGCCAGGTTGCGCGACCTCTACCCGGCCTTCAGCGACGAGCAGATCGGTCAATGGCTCGAAAGGGCAGACGCGATGGCACGGCTGGAAGCGCTGGAGCAGGAGTACAGCGCGCTGAGCAGCCATCTGAATCAATGGGTGCGCGGGGCTTTCCCGACGTTGGAACTGTTTGCCCGTCGCGAGCTGCGCAAAGGCCTGATCGAGTGCTGGCGCAAGCAGGTTCCGGTGCTTGAGGGCATCCCAGCGGAAAGCCCGCGCTATATGTTCAGCCACGTCCGCAGGCGTATTCGCGAGCTGCCGAGCCTACCTGAGTCCGTAAGGTTTCCTCATGTGTCGATTCTTGTCTTGCGGGCTATGCGCCTGGGGAAGGTGCCGGACGAATTCCTGCGCGCATTCCCCAACCTGCGCAGCCTCGAAATCACCAATTGTCGGCTCAGACAGTTGCCGTTGCCCGAGGCACTCGCCCAGCAACTGGAGGTGCTTGATCTGTCGGGCAACGAGATCGCGCTGGATGAAGGGCAGGCATTGGTCCTGGCCAGTTGCAGTTCACTGGTGTACCTCAATCTTTCCGACAATCCGCTGGCCATGAGCTTCTCGATCTTCGGCATGCCCAGGCTCAATGCCCTGTACCTGCGCGGCACACGGCTGGACACATTCCCCTATGGCGTCATTGACAGCCCTGAGCTGCATACCCTCGATCTCAGGAACAACGCCCTCTACGAATTGCCCCAGGGCTTCCATCAATCGGAGCTATGGCGCGTGGGCAGGGTCAGCCTGTTTGGCAACCTGTTCGCCACGCCTTCCGAGCAGATGAACGTCTGGCACTGGCTAGGCGAAAGTCGGGTTCCTTATCGTTTGCGTTGGCTGGATGTGCTGCCGACCTATAGTCGCGACAAGATGGCCTCGCTGTGGACGCAACTGGAAGCGCAACAAGGTGCCGATGATCTGTTCGGTACCCTTGCGGCGCTGACGACATCGGGTAACTTCAAATCCTTTACGCTTGCAAGAGACTTCGCCATACGCCTGCTGGACATGTTCGAAACCATGACCAGGGACGAAGCGCTCAAGCGAGAACTCTTCGAGCATGCGGCCGTGACCGATTGCCAGGACAACGCGACCATTCGTTTCTCCGACCTGGAATTGCGGGTAAAGGTGTGGCGCGCACTGCACGGTGAGTTGGCGCGCCATCCCGAGCGTGCGCTCCTGCATCTTGGCGGGCAGCTGTGGCGCATGGATGTACTGGACCAGCTTGCCGCGGTACATGCCCTGAGGGCAGGGGCGAGCAATGAGTCGATCGAGTTCGCCTTGGCTTATCGCATCGCCTTGCGTGTCAAGCTTGACTTGCCAATCGCGCAGGATGACATGCTCTACGGCGGCATCCCCAATCTCACTACACGTGACATTCGCCGTGCCCATCGAGGTGTCATTGCGGCGCAATCGGTGGAGGCGTTGGCGCAATTCCTGGCGCGGCAACCGTTCTGGCAGAATTACCTGAAAGCCAACTTCGCTGCGCGCCTGCAAGTGCCGCAGGATATCCATGACGAGCTGGAGCGACTCATCGAACTGGGCGGCCTTGAGGATGAAATCGAACGCCTGCATATCCATACCCAACAAAGGGAGCACGAGGTGATGGTGCAGTTGACCCGCGAGGCCATGGGGCGGGCACGTACTATCACGCTTGGCGATAGCTGACCCCTGGCAGCTTTGAACTATGTTCTAACTGGGTTGCGATGGGATTCGCTGCTTGCGATGCACAGATGTCGATACTGGACTTTTCAGACAGCTAAGCAGCGTAACTATCGGAATTTATTAAATTTTAGATGGCTCACACTTGACGTCACAGCCCAAAAAACGTTTAATTCCGGCGCGGCCCAGATAGCTCAGTCGGTAGAGCAGGGGATTGAAAATCCCCGTGTCGGCGGTTCGATTCCGTCTCTGGGCACCACTCTCCCAAAACCCCTGAAGCCATAGCTTCAGGGGTTTTTTTGTTCAGTCCAGCCTGTACTCCATGCATGCTCGGCCGCAACGAATAGCTATTTACCGCACATGGCCTTAGCCGCTCCGGCCCCATATCGGCTCCTTTCACCGGAGACCGACGATGACCCACACCCCTTTCCACCATGCTCAGATGGTGCGTACCCTGCCTGCTTGGAGCAAGGCGCTGCACCCTGATCACGCTAGCCGTATCGTGCAGAGCCTGCGCAAGGACTACCTGGATGCCGACGGTGTCGCCTACCCCTGGTACAGCAAGGCCGACACCCCAACCCGCGAAGCCCTGCAGCGGGCCATCGCCCGGCGCGATAACAGCCGCAGGGCATTGCAGACAGCGTTGAGTGCTTTGCAAGGCGTGACTGAGTTTTGCGCGCCATTGCTGCAACGGCGCCTGGGGCTCGACATCCCGGTCGACCAGGCGCAATACGTCCACCAGGCGACCAAGGTCGAGAAACCGAAGGGTTCGCCAGGGGGGCCTGCGGTGCCGACAGAGCCGGGGGATATCGTGGCCGATGGCGCCCCGCAATACCGCAGTTTGCTGGAAGCGGCCCTGCATAATTTCGAAGGCGCTGCCGACACTACACGGCTTAGCCGCCTGCAACGCAACCGCCAGGACATCAGGCAGATCCCCGGCCTGACAGTGGCTGACTTCATCGAGCATTGCCGGGCGCTGGACCTTGGCCAGCGCTATCAGGAGCACCTTGACCAGGTCTACGGTGGCGAAAGCAAGGACAGGCTTCAACGCCTGGCCAGCCAGGTCCGGCGCGACGCGTTCGGTGTGCAGGTCCGCATCGCCGCCTGCAAAGGGCAGGTCAATGCCCCTGAGTCGCTCGTACTGCATGGCCTCTGTGCAGACGATACCAGCTCACCGCCGGTTTATGAGGGCCGTTCCTTGCGCTGTTGGCAGCTGTTGCTGCTCGGCGTGCCTATTCATGAAATGCTGTTCATTGCGCCAGAAGAAAACGGCAGACATGACCCGGTATTTCTCTACAACCCGGCGGATGAAGACGCGATCAGAGGGTTCGCTTCGCTGGCCGATGCCTACACGCACCTTCGCACGCAGCTGCTGGACTCCGCCTACCGCAAGCGCTTCGTTGCACTGGCCTTGCAGGATCAGCAAGCCGACCTGAAAGTGCGACTGATGCGCGAACTGTTCAGCAACCCCGACGAAGTCTCGCAAAAGTTGTTGATACCGCGTGGCTCGATTCATCTTGAGGTCAAGGAGAAGGCCCTGCCAGTCCGCCCGTGGGCGTCGCTGGAATCTAGCCACCTGGTCAGGCTCCGGGCAGATGCGCGCACCATCGCTGTCCCCACGGTCGACGTCGACGCCAAGGTACGCCTGCGCAACCTGGAACACTGGTTCGACCTGGGCATGACGGTGCTTAACGTCGCCGCCATGGTTGTGCCTTGCCTGAACCCGATCATGCTGACCATCGGTGCCGCGCAAATCATGGGCAATGTGTTTGAGGGCATCTCAGCCTGGGAAGAAGGCGACAACGCGGGGGCCCTGGCGCAGCTCGAATCGGTTTTGCTCAACGTCGTGGTGGTTGGCGCAGTTGTCGCAGGGGGCGCAGTGTTCAAAGCTTCCGGGTTCGTCGACGGCATGCAAAGCATCATCAAGGATGGCAAGGACTATCTCTGGAGCGGCGCAATGAAGGACTACTCGAGTCCGATATCGCTGCCAGAGCACCTGGAAGCCGATGGCCTGGGCCGCTACACGCTGGAGGGGCGTTACTTTGTGCGCATCGATGGCGAACTGTATGAGCAGGTGCAAGAAAACGGTCGCTGGCGGATAGCCCACCCGCAAGATCCGCAGGCCTACCGCCCTACGGTGCTGGACAATGGTGAAGGCGCCTGGCGTGGTGCGCATGAACGTCCGCTGGAATGGGACAAGCGCCAACTGCTGCGACGCCTGGGGCCTATCAGCGAAGGCCTGGAGGACGCCGAGCTGGAGGCAGCAATGCAATGCTCAGGGGAGCAAGGTGATGTGCTGCGCCAGACTCAGGTTGCCGCACAGCGGCCGCCCGCTCTGCTGGCCGATGTAATTGACCGCCTGAGGTGTACCCGCCAGGTGGATGACATCATCGACCGAGTGCGTCATGGCAAGGGGCTCGCGGCGTACAGGAACTTCGCGCTGCCTAGCCTGACCACGCTCGATGGCTGGCCGGAACAGCATGTAATCAAGGCCTACACCGGGCCGGAAAACTGGGGTGAGAGCACGCTGTACGGGACGGCGGACCAACCCTACCCGGTGCAGATCGAGATCAATCGAACCGAGCTGGAGAACGGCCAACTCAGCGAGCGGGTCGTTGCGCAACTGGACGACAACGCACTCAACGGCCTGTTACCCGAAGACACCGAACTGGCCGATCAGGCCAGCGCGTTGAACGACAAACTTGCACAGCACCTTGAGCAGCATCGTGACGCCCTGTTCGAAAGGCTGTACAGCCGCAACCAGGTCGCGCTTTCACCCGAGGCCGAAACCCTGTCCAGGCAGTTTCCGGGCCTGCCGCGCCGTGCGGTCGAACAGATCATGGCCAGGATCAGTGCTCGCGAACGTCTGCGCTTGGCCAGCGGCCGGGTGCCGCTCCGCGTTGCCGAGGAGGCCCGCACGCTGCAGGCCCAGGCCCGACTGAACAAGGCCCTGCTGGGCCTTTATCGCCCCGAGCTGGCTACTGCCGACAGCACGCTGCTGGATACTGCACTTAAAGCCGAGCACCCCGAAGCGGATGCTCCGCAACGGTACAAGCTTGCCGTCGGCGACCGAGACCATGCAGCCAAGCTGATCGGTCAACAACCGATCAGGCCGGGCTATCGGTCACCCATGCGCCTGGCGGACGGGCGCCTTGGATATCCGCTCAGTGGAAGGCGGTTTTGGACCCGTACGGCGGATCGACGATTACGTGCACTGTATCCAAGCCTGGGTACGAGAGAGCGAAATGCCGTGCTGGGCCGGTTGCGCCAGCGCGGGAGTGTTGCGGCACAACTCAGGGCGCTGGAAATTGAACAAAGTACCCTTAACGACACGCTGCAAGAGTGGGTAGAACAAGGTGTCGCGCAAGATCAGCAGGGCGGGCGTTCCGTAATAAGTGATCAGTTGAATTCCGCCTGGCGCCGTGACAACCCTGACACGTTGACGCTTGAGTTCGTGGACATCGACGCGCTGCCGTCGCTGCCGGCGCGCTTCGATCACATCACTACCCTGAACATTCACGACATCGGCATCCGCCAGATCCCTGCGGACTTTTTCCAGAGCTTCCCTTCGTTGCGCACCCTGCGCCTGGAGCAATGCCCGGAACTTGATTTCGAGGGTATGTTCCGCGCACTGGAGTTCACACCCCAGCTGGAAGTACTGGAGTTGGGTAACAATCGGCTTGGCGCACTCACCGGTGGGATGCGTCAGCGCCTCGTCGGCCTCAATCATCTACGTAGGTTGAGCCTGCGCCGCAACAGGCTGCGGCTTGCTGAAGCGGACTTGCAGACTTTTGCACAGCTACCTCTCGAAAGCCTTGGCATGGAAAACAACGAAATCGTTCTTGATGCCACCCTGGCAGCGCGTTTTACCGGCCTGCGCAGCTTGCGCGACCTGCGTCTGACCAACAACCCGCTGGGGCTGGCACCCGATTTGACCGGCTTGAGCAACCTGGAGAACCTGCAGCTGCGAAACTGTAACCTGCAGGCATGGCCGCGTAGCCTGACTGAATTGATGGAGCAAGCTGACCGGCAGTTGCGTCACCTTAGCCTGAGTTACAACCCCATTGACGAGGTCCCCGACCTGGACCGGATCCTGGCAAGCCCATTTGTAGAGAGCCTGCGTACAGGCCGCGACAACGTCTCCTGGGACTTCAACGTCAACGACTTGAACACCCAAAGCAATCGTCGCTTGCGTGCCGCGGGTGTGGAAGCTCAGACAGACAACGAACTTGCTGGTGCTGATGATGACTACTGGCTGCAGGACGCAGGTGAGGCCCAGCAGCGGCTTTGGCAAGAACTGTTCGACGGGGATGCCAATCGCTACTTACGCGATGTCGTCGAGCGTGTGGCGCGTTCGCGGCAGGCCGAGAACAATCCGGACGGGCTGGCCAGTCAGGTCTGGCAATTGCTCGAACAGGCCGGACAGGATCAGGAACTGCGCACGCACCTGGACACTGTTGCCCAAGATTACCCGCCGACCTGCGGTGATGCCGGTGCCGATGGTTTCAGTGCGCTGGAACTTGAGGCGCTGGCATTCCAGACAATGAGTGAGGAAGCAGAGCGCCCCGCGTTCTTGTTCAACTTCTTCAGAGGCCTTTATCGCCGTGAAATGGTCAACGCACTGGGCGAGCGAATCCAGCTCGCCCGCCTGGCACGGCAGGCACGGCTGCTCGAGCTGGAGCGATTACCCGCCGAAACACAACCTGAAAGCCTGGCCCTTCCTGCACTGGACAGCCTCGACATACTCGATGATGAACGGCTGCAACGAGGCGGAACAGACCTGATTGAAATACGCCTGGCCTTGCGCCAATTGCTGGCAGTGCCGCTGGAATACCCAGAAGCCAGCCAAGGCATGCTCTACCGCGATGCTGCGATGATTTCGTCACGTGTGGCAAACAACGTCGAACAGGCCGTGCTCGCGCTCGATCAAACGGCTGCCGAACGCAGGGCCTGGGTCGCACGACAATCCAGTTGGCAGCGTTACCTCACGCAGCACTTTGCAAGCCAGTTCAAAGCACTGGATGAACGCTGGTACCAGGGTATGGAGTATCTGGACTACTGTTTGAACCCTGAGAGCGAAGCGGTGGACTCGCTTGATGATGCAGTCCTGCGGGTAATCAGGGAGGTATTACCCGACGTGCCGCAGGGCGAAGGCGGCCGGGTGGGCAGAATGGAACTCAGCGATGGTGCGTATGACCGGGCCGTTCGCGCCCTGAACACTGGGCGAGATCAGGCACGGCAGGCGCTGTTCGAGAAGCTTACAGGGGAGCAGGACTACAACAACTGAGGAACGCTACTGGCTGCGCAGGTCTTGGAAGAAGGCCTGCCGGCCATTCACGTGCGGGCCGTCACCTTGTTTTTGTGGAGGCCACGGTTGGCATTGGCCAGGTTACTTGTGCCCGCGGTCAATCAATTAGCCAGCCCGGGTCACCCTCGATCAAGGTACCCCCATGGCTGGTTGTGTCTCCTTCCCTTGCTGCCGGTTGGCCCTCGATGAGGGTACAGGGTGCGCCGGTTTCGATGAGCGCACCGCAACTGATCCGGTCGCCCACGCGGGCGACAGCCCTGCCGTCCACGAATGTTGCGCTTGCGCCGGACTCTACTGTTCCTTCCCCATGAATCGGGCAGCTGTGGCGATGGCCTACGAGTACGATGGGTTTCATTTACGCTTCCTTTTGCCGGGTTGAACAGGTGCTACCTCGAACGCCTCGGGCGGCGCAGGGGCGGCTCGGACATTGAACAGTCGGCAGACGACGTACCAGCAGAGGGCGAGGGTGAAGTTGTAGGGGAACAGCACGGCCCAGAACGGCAGTTGCCAGTTCTTTTTGCCTTGCATTTCACCGGGCTCGCCGGTTCGCCACGGGGCGTAATGGCGCCAGGCTTCTGCCGGGGTCAGGCAGATGGCGTGGAGAGGCTTATGCCACCAGTTGGGTTCGCCGGGAGGGGGCAGTTTGTCCGGGCCGTGGTCCATGAAGTGACGGAGGTATTCCCAGACTTCGGCGACGTGCTTGATGTCGGACTCGGTGGGTTCGTTGCTGTCGACCCATAGGCAGTCTTTTTGGTGAAGACTGCCGTCCTCCCGGCGAGGGGCGAATGCGAGTGCGTAGCTGGTACTGAAGGATGAGCCACCGAATTCGGTGCGTTTGAAAATGCCGCCTCCTGTATTAAGCCATTCAAAAACTATAGTTTTACTCAAGCGGCGGTAAAAAATTTTTTTGGTTGTTCGGTTGAAGCAAAAATATGATAGTTTTTTTATGAAAATTATTCGATAAATTAGAAATGGAAGGAAAATAAATGGCGCAAGTGCCGTTCCGGTAATTAATATGGGGTCAAACGTAAAAGGGGTCCAGGGTTTGGATAACAGAAAAGGGTAGAAGCCAATCATCAATGTGACAATCGCTGCGCAGTACAGCTTTGCCATGAAAACAGAGTCTGTTACCCATGGGTTTCTTAGGCATAAAGTATTTTCGGATAACATCGCGACCTGTCCTCTAATTGCAGGTTTACACCCGGGTCGTGATGTCAGGTTAAATATCCAGATAGTTGACATATTCAGCTCTCGAGACGGAAGATTGAATTAACTTCGTTTTTTTCGTCCAGACCTAGGTTTGGGCTGTAGGTTAGATGCAGTGACGCGTGACTTTGGTTGGGTATGTCATTCTTGAAGTGCAGGATTAGCCCAGCACTTACGACATGGCAGGCGGGGGCAATTGAAAATACATCAATTCCTCGATCATCACGAAGGCTGCTCAAACTACCTGTCCATTCACTCGTCCCTATTGCGAATCCAGGCAGAAGTACTGCGAACTCTACGGTTGGTTGAGCTGTGGCTACTTCGTTGTGTGTGATAAATGTCCAGTTAGGCGGCGCCCAGTGATTGTTTTGATGCCACTTGGTATCGACTCTGCTTACGCCCAGCGATAGGGCTTGCTCAGCTGATAATAGCCTTGCTCCATAATGCTCATTATTCCAGGCTCTGATTTCTGCATGCAGAGTAGAAAATTTAGGAAGTTTCTTTTCGTGGTCCAAAGCAATGCTAGAGCGGACCTCACCATCGTTGATGCGATTGCCGAAAATGCTGCGCGCGGCCCAAAGCTCAATCGGGGTGTGAACGCGCTCATGTGACTTGGCATGAAGGTAGAGGCCTCCAGAAACGACTGCTGCTCCGGCAAGCACGAGCGCCGCGGCAGCCCATCCGGCAAACGGCACAACCGACGTAACTCCAGCCACTGCAAGCCCGGCCTCAAGGACGATGACAGAACCTACAGCGGTGGTTACTCCGCCGGCTATTGTATATCTGGCTGCAGTTAAATTACCGTTATCGAGCTGGCGCCACGCTTTGAAGCCGTCGGAGAGTAGGCCGAATATTATCGCTGGGTATCCTGCTAAACGCGCGAAAAGGTTACTGCTTAAGAACTTGATAACTCCGTTACCAAAGGCCATCCCCGGCGCCGTCGAACTCAACCTCAACATCACTGCCTTCTGGGTTGCTCGCACGCTGACCAATGTTGCCGCCGCCGCCCCCATTACGCCGAAAATCGACGCAGCAAAACCGGTGGTGTATTCCGGCGCCTCACTCTTCTGCAGGCTGTTGTAAGCCGTCTTCAGGGCGATCACGTTGAACCACAGCATCCCCGCGTTCATACCACTGCCACCGCCCGAGGTGAGCAAACCGAGAAAGTTGGGTTTCACCCGCAAGGTGGTGGTCAGTTCAATCGACACGGTGCGACTGCCCGAGAGGCGCAGCGCCTTCATTTCTTCGACCTGCGCCATGCCGCTCTTCAGGTACTTCTCGACTTCCTGGCTGAACGGGTTCTGGCGGATGGCCTGATCAGTGATCTGGTAGCGCGCGGCCAACAGCCCCAGCGCTTTCTCGGCGTTGGCCTCGCGTGCCGCCAGCAGTACCTGTTGACGCAGACCATGGCTAGCGTCCCAGCGGGTCTGGCCGCGCAGGCGCTTGAGGACCACGGCGTGCACCGATTGGGCGGTGAGGTCGGTGATGTCGGCAATGGCGGGAAAGCGGCCGACCAGGCCTTCGATCACGTTGTCGCTAGCGCCCAGCAAATTGCCGATCGCATCAGCCTTGTCCCTGAACGGGTTGAACGGCGCCAGGGCGGTGTACAGCGGGCTGTCATGCTGATCCAGCCACTGTTCGAGGCGCTTGAAGCGGCGGTCGTGTTCTTCCGTGCCCGGTGTCGGTTGGCCCATCGGATGAATCAACAGGGCCAGGGTGATTTCCAGGCCGCGGGCCGAGCAGCGTTCGTTGCGGTCATAACAGGCGAGGGCGGCGGCCAGGCTGTAAGGGTTATCGATATGCCGTTCTTCTGCGCTGGCCAGCCAGGCGTCGTGATCATGGCTGGCGTGCAGCGCCAGGTCGCGCAGGGCCGTGATGCGCTGTTCCAGCTGATCGCGTTCGGCGAGGAACTGCAGGTACTTGTCGGTATCGATGCGCAGCCCCAGGCGGGCGCCGCCGGGTGAGTAGTCGTCGTGGGTGAGGGCCTGGTAACGTGCGGCGGCGGGCGAGAGGGCGGGGCCGGAGTGGGTTTCCCTGAGCCTCAATTCTGCCAGTCCCGGCGCGGGTGCATCCGCCGGGTACAGGCTCTCCAAGGTTCTGTGCAGCAGCATGGCGACCAGGTTGCGATGGTGGAAGTCGCGGCTCTGCGGGCTCAGCTGTTCGGCATCCAGCCGGTAGCAGGCCGGCACGCGTTCGTGCTCGGGGCCTTGCGCGGGTTGAGTGTGTTGCAACTGCTCGCTTGGCATCAGGTCGCGCAGCTGATGCTGATAGGCCGACACGGACAGGCTCAGGTCCAGGGCCATGCCTTCGGCGTCGGCGAGGGCCACCACCACCGGCACTTTCGGCTGGGCACCGGGGTAGTGCCTGGCCATGGCGGTGAGGTTGCCGATGGGCAAGCTGTCGTTGGGCGCATGGCTGCTCCAGGCCAGGGGCATGCGGCGCTCGAGCGGCTTGTAGTCTTCGACCCAGGTTTGCAGTGCGCTGACCGGCAGTACGTGGGGTTGGGTTGAGGGCGCCGGGTTACCGGCAACCAGTTCAGCCATGTCGAGCAAGCGCATATGCCGTTGGCGCTGGGTGGCTGAAGTGGTAATACGCGCCGTAACGGCGTTGCTCCACAGGTGCGGGCTGTAGCCGATCCACACCTCCTTGGCGGTGTCCTGGCAGGTCTCGGCCCAGACCCAGCCCATGGTCTGGCCGGACAGGTAGCGGTCACGCCGGTGGTAGTGCTCCAGCCCTTGGTAGCGCAGTTCGCGGTAACGGCCTTCGCCAAGGTACTCATGGATGACCAGTTTTTCACCCAGCGGGCCTTTCATGAACACGTAGATGTAACCGGGGCGCAGGGCGCGCAAGGTGTAGGCTGAGTGTTGCAGCGGAGTGAAGCCTTGCTCGAGGTTGAAGCCGGCGTCGGTGTAGCGGCAGACGGCAGAGCCGGCGCTGCGTGGGACGATGGCGTAGCGCACCGGGAGGATGGGCACGCGCGGGCTGCAGGCAGGGCCGGCGGTGGCGCTGCCGAAGGTGGCGTTAGTCATGGCGGGGCTCCTTGCCTTGGCTGATGAGTACTTGCAGTTCACGAAGGCGAGCTTCTGGCGACTCGTTGAGGTCGGTGTATATTTTTCCGGCCCTGTGGTCGCTCATCAGCCACATGTGCCCGGCAATCAGCCGAATGAACTGACCTGCGACCTCCTCGCTACGGAAGTTGAGGGCTCTGAGTTGTGGTAACAGGGCTTCAATCCACTGGCGGATGTCGGCCAACGTCTGGTTGGCGTGGGGTGGCATGGCCAATACCTCGTGGGCCAAGGAAAGGACGAAATGCTCATGCGTGCCTGCGTGCAGGCGATCAAGTTCAACTTGGGTTAGCGGCAAAGGTGCTTCTGAAAGCGAGCGCGCAGTGCTCGGGCTGTTGGCAAATGTCCTCCATTCATAGGCTGGCCCCCAGTTCACTCGCCATGCCAGCGACGACACAGGCCCAAGCCAGGTGGCACGATGGTCATCATCCAGTGCCTCCAGCCAGGCTGTAAGGTGGTCCGGTTTGAACTGAAAAGTGGCTGCTCCCTGATCCGGGAGGGTTATTTGCACAAGGCTGGTGAAGTGCTCCGCCAGCACACCGAGGTCAACCTCCGCATCCAGCGCGATGGCCCCCCCGATGGGCATCCAGTCGGTGATTGCATGGGCAAGGAGTTCGGGCGCGTCTGAAACGTCGACCAACAAAGGGCCAAAGTCATGACGGTCATCCAGAGCGCTGCGCTTCCATAGCCAAGCGTGTTGAGTGTTACGGCTGATTTGGTTGACTAGGTCGAGGACCGACGGCGCATAAGCAGGTACGAGTTCGCCCTCTTGCGGTATGGGCCGATATGCCCAGTATTCGAGCACGCTGGTCATGAGCAGCAGAAAGCGACAGTCGGCTGCGAAGTCTTTGCCGGGAAGGGCATGCGTAGACGGTGCATTCATTGGCCCGGCCCTCTGCGGCAGCGGCAATCCGGTAAGGGACAGGTCCCATCGGGGCGGCGTGCACATACGCGTTCGAGAGGTTTGCCCGCAACGGGCGCATTGCTGATGGAAAAGGGATGGGTAGCGCCTCCTGCCGATTTCAGAATTTCGCCATTGATGCGTAGGGTCGGAGCGTCCAGGGTGATGCCTCATTCATCAATCCGGATAGAGCCCCCAGGGCCTTGAATAATCACCGCGTCAGTTGCGCGTAACTCATAGCGTCGAGTCCGCCTGCGGATTTCCGCTCGGGCCTCCAGCTCGGCATGCCCTTCAACCTGCTGTTCCAGGTTGCCGCCGATGCGGGCGTGGTGATTGGCAGTGATCTGGTCGTAGCGATGATTACCGATGGTTTGCACTTGGTCCTTGTCAATTTTCACCGTCTGGTTTCGACCAACTTCCAGATAAGTATCTTGCCCAACAGTAACCCGCTCATCATTGCCAACCGTTTTGTTGCGGTCGTGGCCAATCAGGATTGACTCGTCGTTATTGACCTCTTCCTTGCGGTCGTGGCCTATTTGCGTAGTTTCATCGTGCTTGACCACGTTGTTCTGGTCTTTCTCGGCATGGATGAACACCTCCTGCCGCCCCAGTTCATCCTCAAAACGCAGCTCGTTGAAGCCCTTGCCCTTGTGGGTCTGGCTCTTGATGGTCATGCGCGTCTTATGCTCGGGCAGGTCGTACGGCGGCAGCTGGTTACCGCAGTAGGTGCGCCCGGTGATCATCGGCTGGTCGGGGTCGGCATTGACGTACTGGATGATCACGTCCTGGCCGATGCGCGGAATGGCCATCGAACCCCAGCTACCACCGGCCCAGCCTTGCGATACCCGCACCCAGCAGGAGCTGAATTCGTTGTCGCGGCTTTCGCGGTCCCAGGGGAAGCTGACCTTGACCCGACCCCATTGGTCGCAATAGATCTCCTCACCCGGCGGGCCGACCACCGTGGCCATGTGCGGGCCATCGACGTGCGGTTTCGGCAGCGGCTCGGGCCGCCACTCGGTCAGGCCGGGGACCACCACGGCGGTCTGCTCGTAGTGCGTACCCTGTTGGGCGCCCGCCGCTTCTTCCTGCAGACTGGTGAACTGCGTGCCGGTGTGGGTAACGCTGATCACCCGCCAGTGCACATTGAAGGTCTCGCGCGGATGCTCGGTGAGGCTAAAGCACAGTCCCGGCTGCAGGCGTACATCGTCGCCTTCGACCTCGGCGAGGCGGGCGTCGTGGCGCAGGCCCATCGCGCGGGTGCGGATAAGGGGTTTGGCGACGGCTTCGCGTTTGTAGCGTCCCGGGTAGTCGAAGCGTTCGTAGTCATTGGCCTGGTCCGCCACCTGATCCGGCAGGCCGACCTGCTCCAGGCGGTACGCTGGGTGGGTGAAGGTGTAGTCGCGCTGCACCTGGCGCGTGGAGCGCACCTGTTCGCGGTAGCTGAAGCGGCGCAGGCACGGCTCGGCTTGATCGCTGCCGCTGTTGGCGCGGTACAGCACGGTGTCGGGAAATGCTTCCTGGTTGTCGTCGTTCTCATCCTTGATGTGGCCACGACTGAGCAGGCCCAATGACAGCAACCGGTCGGTGATGAGCAGCTTGTGCTGCTTTTCACTGTGTTCGAAGCTGTAGACGAAACCTTCTTCTGCGGCGAGGCGGGCGAAGAAATCGAGGTCGGTTTCGCCGGCCTGCACGCAGAATTCGCGGACCTGATGGTCGAAAGCGCTGCCCAGTTCGTATGCCGTGATGCCTTGGCGCTTGAGCATCAGTTCGAGAATTTGCGGGACGGTTTTCTGCTGGAAGATGCGCCAGTTCGAACGCAGCCTGGCGCGGGCCAGTTGTGGTTCGACCAGGGCCTTGTAGCGGGTGCGGTGGAAGCCGGTTTCGCCCTGGCTGAGGCTGCTGACCAGGCCGTGCACGTAACGTAACGGCCGCTCGCCGCGCCAGATGGTGAACAGCACCGGCCGGTCGAGCAGCTGGGCGAAGTCGATATCGCTGTCGTAGCTGACCAGTTCCAGGGTCAGGGCGAACGGCTGGCTGACGGCCTCGGTGAGGGTGAACGACACCACCTCGAACGAGGCCTTGCCGACCAAGGGCTGGAGGGTGTATCGCAGATCAGATTGGCTAGGCATGCGAAGTCCTTGTGTGTCGTCTGAGAGGTTTGATAATGCCCAGGCGGGGAACCTGCCCGGGCATTCAAGCCCGTTAAACGGCAGTCCAACCTTCTTCCCAGTCGTCGGAACCTTCAGTACCGCAAATCTCATGGCTTTCAGTTATTTTTTTGTAAGAAAACCAAAGCTCTACTTCTTGTTGGCGGAAGCTTTCATCTACTTCCTGTGCATGAGTTTGTGAAGTTCTCATTTTTATGATGGTGGCGTTCTCTAACGTAGTTTTGTAGTAGAACTCAGCAGGATGAGCGCTTGTTGCACGAAATTGCTTGATTACAACCTCTTCCAGTAACTCGGATTTGCAAATGGCGGTGAGCAGCAGTGGTTTGGACTTATTTGTAGTAAAGGTAACTTTATAAGGTCCATGAACCCGCTTTCCCGAGGGTTGGCCACTTTGTGGGTCTGTTGGTGTATTTATTTCGTGCTCAATTTTCTGCACAAGAATTTCGTCTTCGAATTCGGACTGGTAAATATTGCCAACCGAGTCCACGGTACTTGCACCCGCGCTGATAAGCTTTTGTTTTGCTCCAGTGATTTTTAAGTAAGCTGGTGATGGCATGGTAGATTCCTGCGTTAAGTTAAATAAACACGCGCACCCACTGGGTGGCATGGCCATCGGAAACGATGGGCTTTTTATTGAGGCATAGGCCTCACAGACTCGGCACAATCGCTCGAGTCAGGTCGCTTGCCTGCTATTGCTGCAGAATGCCGTTGAGCGACTGCAGAACCTCAGTGGTCACCAGATGCAGGCGGTAGCTGTACACCCCGTAAATCGTGGCCATGACCGCCGCAGAAACTACCAGCGGGCTCCACCAGGGCCATTGCCGGTTCATGCGGAAGTTACGGGGGGCAACATTGGTCAAGGGGTCGCAGATCTGCTCGGGCACGGGGCCGCGAAGCTCGCGGATGACCTGGTACAGCCTGTCGATCAGGGCCTGCAGCGCTTCGTCGCCCTTCGGGGCGATGGCGTACTTGCCTTTCAGGCCGAGGCACAGGCACAGGTACATGAACTCCAGAACATCCTGGTAACGCTGTGGCTCCTGCATCATTCGCGAGAGCACAGTGAAGAACTTTTCCCCACCCCAGGTTTCGTGATGGAACACGCTGAGCAGGGGCTCGTGGCTCCAACAGGAATTATTGCCCCAGGGCCGGCTCATCACCGCTTCATCCAGATACAGGCAAAGGGCGTAGGAGTAGGCCAGCAACTGTGCGGGTTCATAAGCGTGCTGGCGCATTTCGTCGAGAACGGTGGTGACCTGGTTGCGCACCTGCATGTGCACGTCATTGATGTTGGGCAGCGCATCCAGTGTCCGCAGGCGCATTACCAGGCCGAACAACGGCATTGCCGCATCGACCATCGGATTGGCGTAGCCGCCGCGTAATTGAAACTCCGGGTCTGAGTGGTAGCCTGCATACTCCTGTTTGCTCGCTGTCGTCTCGGTGAAGACAGCGTCGGACCTCTCGCTTGAACCGGTGGACTTGATCAGCTCACTCTGTAGCGCTGTTGCTGACTGCACAGCCTCATTCACCTGGCTTCGCGTGTTTCCCATCTCACTCACTCCTTATCGCCCAGAACTGCAGTTCAAGGCCCGGGAATTCACCAGCGACATGCAAGCCGAACCCGTTGCTGTCTTTCATGACTGCCCAGGCCGGATTGCGTCGGTCCAGCTCGAAGTAGGTAAAGCCCGCATGGAAGGGCAGCTCGCGTGGTGCCACCGGCAGCGGCAGCATGGGAATACCGGGCAATTGCAGCAGTACCAGGTCATCGAGAGCCGCCAGCGACGTGACTTTGGCTTTTTGCAGGAACTGCTGGCGCAAGGTGTCCGGTGGCAGGCTGGCACGCACCGCGAGGATGAATTCGGCCTCGTCGATCAAGCGCCGGTCATCCAGCGTCGTGGTCATCACGCCATACTGCTGCGGCTCCAGTGGCAGTGAAATGGCCCGCGGCTGCAGCACGGTGCTCAGGGCGCGGCGTAGCGTGTCTTCCAGCGGTTTGAAGGAGGTGCGCAAGGCCGTGTGGTGATACGCGGGGTATTCCTGTGGCAACCTGTTTTCATCGGTGAATGTCACCAGCTCCCCGCACGCCTGGCTCAGTGCGAGGTACAGCTGCTCGGGATGGGCCTGGGACTGGCGCGCGAAGTGTTTGAAGCACGGCCACCAGCGGTTCATGGCTTGCAGCAGGTTGAAATCGCGGATGTCGGCGATACCGGACTGGCCCGATGAACCGATGCGCGCTGCCAGGTTGCGGGCACGTTCGCGCAGGGTATTGCTGATTTCCTCAAGAAAACGCTGCAGTGCTGGCACCGCCCTGACGCAAACGCTGGTGGGATAGAAACCCTCATCCAGGCGCAGGCTGCCGTCGGGGCGCCGCTCCAGGATCCGGGCCAGGGCCAGGCGGGTGTAGGCGCTGCTGTCTTCAGTGTCGCGCCTGAGCTGCAGGTTGGGTACCGCCAGGTCTACCTGCACCAGGTCACCGTCGGCACTGTGGGTGTCCTTGATTTCCTGCGCCTGGGCCAGGTAGCGGAAGTTGGCGGCACTGTCTGGCCAGCTGACCTCCCGGCCGCCGTCGGTGCGCAGTGGCAGGCACAGGTAGACCTCACTGTTGTGTGCGGCGGCGTCGTTGATTTCCAGCGGTGGCGGTGGCGGTAGATCACCGGGGATATCGAACACCGTGCCATCGGGCATGATGCCTCGTGCCCGGGTGATGGCGACTTTGCCGAGGCTCAGGTATTCGTCGTTCAGTTGCAATTCGCTGAAACCGTAGAATGCGGCATTCAGGCTGCTCAGGCGTTGATGCAGCGCCGCCTCGGCGGCGCGCGCGGACTGCTGGAAATGCTGCGGTTTGACGAACAGGCCCTCAGGCCAGAGAACAGGATTACGTGAGGCCATGGGTGCTCCGGGTCTGAACGGGAATTGAGCGAGGGGTGGCACTGGCAAGCAGCATCAGCCTTCCTCCTTGAGCAGGATCTGTGAATCGTTCACCAGTACCGAGAGCACGATGTGTCGGCCTCGCGGCGAGATGCGCAGCACCTGCTGCCAGGTGGCGTTTTCCCGGTCGCTGTAATCGGCGATCACCGCAATAAAGCGGGTGTCGGCGTGAATGGGCTCGAACGGCACGAACTTGAATTGGCCAGGGGACAGCAAGTAATCGTCGACACGGATGTAGGTGCTGCGCAGCACCTTGGCCGGGTCCTGCTCCAGCAGCTGATAAACACTGTTGCGCAGCAGGGAGTCATCGCGCAGTTGCAGAATCTTGATGGCGATGGGGGTGGCTACCTGTTCGGCCGCCACCGGAGCAGGGGATGGCAGGGTCAGGACCACTGTCGGATCGTCGTAGTTGCCGGGTGTGCTCTCCTCCATGGGCGAGCGCGGCAGGGTTTCATCGTCGGGTTCGTCCAGCGCCATCGGCGACATCGCCGGGAACTGTTCCTGCAGAAATGCGAACAGGCTCCCGACCTTTTCCGTCAGCGTGTAGGGATCGCCTGCGCTCAGGTTCACCGCATAAGGGCTGGGCTCCAGGGCACTTTCCTGCCTCAGCGGAATGTCGAGACTGTTGGGGTTGCCGTTGAGCGTGGGGCTGGCGTTGAGGCTGAAGGCTATTTCAGTGGGGTGATCCTCAGGCGCACCGATCGGCAACGAAGGGTCCATCATCACCTGGTACATTCTGCTCAGGCTTGTGCACCCGGACGAGCCGAGCAGTGCTACCAGCAGGGGCGCTGTCATCCATGTACGAAGCCTCATGCTGGCGCTCCCGTGATGAGGCGGTGCAGTGCGTCTGCTGGCGCATGTTCCGTATCAGGCGCAGCATCCAGCGCGGCCAGCGGGTCAACGCCGATACCAGGTTCAAACGCTGCGCAGATGTCGCCGGCTGTGGGGGCATCGGGCGCACTGGCATTTTCAGACCAGGCGCCGGTCGCTGTATCGTCTAGCAAGTCATCGAACAGTCGTTGATTCGACACGAACAGCGTTTCCAGGGAGCCAGTGCTGGAGGGATGATTCTGGTAGTGAACCCGTAACCGGTACGCGCCGATGCGCAGCTGGTCGCCTTCCTGAAGGCGTACGGGCGCGCGCGGGCCAAGGCTGTGCAGGGTGTTGTTGAGGTAAGTCTGGTGGCAGCGATCGATGGCGCAGAAACTGCCTTCGATCCAGCGGATCTCGCAGTGAATCGGCTCGATAGCCTGGCCAGGGTCGATGAGCACCCAATCGGCGCCGCGGCTGCCGATGGTGCCGCCACGACGGTCGAACCGATGGCGAGTGATCAGGCCATGTTGAAGTTGCTCATGGTTGCATATGTTCAGGGTCAAGGTGTTCATGAGCGCCCCCGGATGCGCACGACAGGGTTTCCGGTGCCGTGCTTGTCGTCGATGAAGCTGGTCCACCCCAGGTGAGCGCCCTGGCGGCGGTGCAGGCAGAAGGGCGATAGCGCGTTCTGTTTCAGGCGCAGTTCCAGGTCGTAGGCCTGGCCATCGCGCAGCAAAAAGTCGATCAGTGCCTGTAACCGTCCGAAGTTGACGCCGCTGGGTAGCAGTTCGCGCAGCTGCGTCTGGTCCAGGCCGCTGATCAGTAGGGTGAACTTGCTGCTACGGGTACGCGTGCGGCTGCCGACCATGAAGGTGCTACCCAGAACACCGTTGGCGCGACCGAGGCTGACGATCTGCCGGGCCGCCGTAGGCACCGAGCGCGTCTCGAACTCACGGATTTGTACATGCTTGAGATCAAAGCAATGGGCAATGATTCCGGCCACTGCACCCGGTGCACGGCTGCGGCTGGCAATGACACCGGCAAAGCTGAGCAGGCGGCTCCAGGGCAGCGCGGTGTCACCGCGCAGCTGCTCGTTGTTGAGGCCGATCAGGGCGAACACGTATCGGGAGAAGTGGTCGCTGGCACCTGCCTGAAAGCGGACGTAATAGCGGTATTTGCGCCAGATTCGGTGCAGCAAGGTATGCAGATAGTGGTTGAAGAAGTCCAAGAATGCCGGGCGTACTCCGCTACCCTGGGCATGCTCGTAGGCAAGTTGCTCCAGGTAATAAGTGGGTAGCGGCGAATCGGTGCCGTGCAGGCCCAGGAACGTGGTGCACACACCGTAGCGCTCGTCCTGATGGCCAAAGCGCTTTGCGCTCAGTACGTCCGATACCGGGAAGGTCAGCCGTGGATCGCTGGTCAGCCGCACCCGTAATCGGGTGGCATCGTCGGGCCAGCGGGGCTCCAGGTTGTCACCGTGCAAGCCGTATAGCCTCTCCAGCAACTGGAAGAAGTTGTGCCGGTGCGCTTCGGCGAACAACGTGTCGGCTAGATCAGCGGTTGTCTGCCGGTCAGCAGTGGCCATGTGTAATGCTCGTTATTGGTGGTGTTGGTCACTTCCAGCTGATGGAAGGAATTGATGCTGGCGTACAGGGCAAAAAAGTGCGAAAGCACGCAACTGAACAGGTACAGGTCGCCTTCACAGAGGAAGGCGCCCTGGTCGAGTTTCAGTTGTGTGCGCAACCCACGGATGGGCAGCCCTTTGATCAACCAGTCCAGTGGTTCGGTATGGGCTTCGCGGATGCCGTTGAGGCGCTTGCGTGTGGCACGGGCCTGCTGAATGTCGTGCAATGCGGCGAAGTCGTAGGCACCGATGACGGCCTTGAGGGGTTCTGCCGATAACAGCGACAGGTAGTTGAGCGACAGGTTGGAAATCAGCGCCCATTGCAACTGGCCATCCAGTACCGGTCGACAGGGGCGGCTGGGCCGACAGAGGTTGCGATAGCTGGCCAGCGGCGGGGTAAATTCGGTCGTTACGCAGATATCACCGATGCCCAGGTCGAGTGGCAGGTCGCGGTTGGTGCAGGTCAGGTCGACAGACACGGTCTCCATTTCGCCGATGTAGACACTTTCATCGGCGCGCACGAAGCTCATCCGGTGAACGACGCCATCCCCGCGCAACGACTCTTCGACCCGGCAGCGGTAGTACAGCGCGGTGCGGCCCTGAACATGTTCGATTTCATGGGCAAACGACTCGAAGGGGCGAAACACGCGTAGCGACTCATCGGGGCTGCGGCTAGACGCCGTTCGTGTACTGATCACCTTGTCGACGCTGAATATCTCGTAGGCGTGTGGCTGCAGGCCGCTGGGTTTCAATTGCACCTGGTGCACCTGGCCGGACAGGTCGATGGGGTCTGCGCCATGCGCGAACAGGTTGACCGCCGGCGTGCAGAAGAGGGCGAAGTCGTCTTTGCCGACGCGTATCGAATCGGGCAGTTGTCGGCTGAACTGGAACTCGATGCGCACTGTCGCACTGCTCTGGTCGGGCCAAACCCTGTCCAGGCCGGTCAGGCTGAAAAAGTGGAAGCGCTGCGGAAAAACAAAATACTCCTGCAGAATCCGGTAACCGTCGAAGACGTTCTGTGGGTAGGGCAGCAGGGCCTCGTCGGGACTGAACCCGGGAAAGGCGATATGGCTGGCCGGTAGCCGACGCACCTCGCCATTGATACTCACCGTGATGTGCTCGAGGTATTGCGCCAGCCACAGGTAGAGCGTCTGGGCGCAGCGGTCTTCACCACCCAGGTGAAAGTCCAGACGTTCGCAGGCCAGCGCATTCAACGGGCGCTCAACCAGTGTTGCAAGGTCGAGGCGAACGATTGAACTGTCGGGTGTCTGGGTCGTTTCCACTTCGCTGATGGCGAACGGGTAAAGCTGCACCTCGGTGCAGGTGCGGTATTCGCAGGCAATGCCGTCCACCAGGCGGGAAAACAGCCGTGCACCCTTGGGTACACTGTACGACTGGCTGAGCGACTGCTTCAACGGGGTGAACTGAATGATCGTGGCGCTGGGCAATGGGCGCAGGTAGTTGGGCCAGAGCAGCTGCAGCATGCCGTGGGTCAGTTCCGGGAGCTCATCTTCGAGCTTGTGCCGCAGCTTGGCGGTGAGGAATGCAAAGCCTTCCAGCAGGCGCTCGACATCAGGGTCGCTGCTGTCCTTGCCGAGAAAGTGGGCAAGCTGCGGATTGTCCTTGGCGAAGTCGTTACCCAGTTCGCGCAGGTAGCGTAGTTCTTCGCTGAATCGGTCTTTTAACGACATGGCTACCTTACCCGGGTGTAACGGCTGTTGCCGTTGACCAGCAGTTCGATCTGCAGCTGCTCGGTGTGGTCGTTCACCCGCACCTGGCAATCCAGATGGAAGTGCAGCTCCAATGGCGCATGGGTATCCGGCACGGCCTTCAGGGCGTGCACGCGTATTCGTGGCTCGAAGTGCTCAACGGTGCTACGGATGTCGGTGCTGACCTGCTGGAGCAGGTCGCCACTACTCAGGTCATGCCCGTTGAAATCTCGCAGGCCCAGCGTGGGGGCGCTCTGTGAGCACCCCTGGCGGGTGTTGAGCAAGGTCTCGAGGTGACGCTTGATGCTGTCGAACTTCTCCCCGGCCCGCTCTCGCCGGGAGAGCGGGCGAGCGCTTGTCGGCTCCATTTTCAGGCGGTCGAACAAGCCGCTCATTGTGTGTCGAGCCGGCCAACCAGCGAGATCTCGAAGTTTGCGCCCATGTATTTGAAGTGCGGACGAACTGCGAGCGAAACCTGATACCAGCCCGGATCACCGGCAACGTCCGATACTTCGACCTTGGCTGCCCGCAGGGGGCGGCGGCTGCGCACATCGGCCGAGGGGTTTTCCTGGTCGGCAACGTACTGCTTGATCCACTTGTTGAGCTCGGATTCAAGGTCGTGCCGCTCCTTCCAGCTACCGATCTGTTCGCGTTGCAGGACTTTGATGTAGTGGGCCAGCCGGTTGACGATGAACAGGTACGGAAGCTGGGTACCGAGCTTGTAGTTGGTCTGCGCTTGCAAGCCTTCGGGCGTTCTGGCGAAGGTCTTGGGCTTTTGCACCGAGTTGGCCGAGAAGAATGCAGCGTTGTCGCTGTCCTTGCGCATGGTCAGGGCGATGAACCCTTCTTCGGCCAGCTCGAATTCCTTGCGGTCGGAGATCAGTACCTCGGTAGGAATCTTTGCCTGCAGTTGGCCCAGCGATTCGTAAAGGTGTACGGGCAGGTCTTCGACGGTGCCACCGGACTGCGGGCCGATGATGTTCGGGCACCAGCGGTAGCGGGCAAAACTGTCGTTGATGCAACTGGCCATGAGGAAGGCAGCGTTACCCCACAGGTAGTTCTGGTGCTGGCCGTCGATGTTTTCGTCGTAGTTGAAACTGCTGATGGGCTGCTCCTGATGATGGTAGGCAGACCGGAGCATGAAACGCGGGGCTACCAGTGCGGTGTGGCGGGCATCTTCGCTCTCGCGGAACGCTCGCCACTTGGCATGCCGTGGGCCGGCGAAGATGTCGCTGATTTCTTTCAGGTCGGGCAGGCCTTCAAAGCTGCTCAAGTTGAAAAACTCAGGCGCGGGGGCAGTAAGAAACGGGGCATGGGACATGGCGCCTACCGACGCCATGTAGCTCAACAGTTTGATGTCGGGGGAGGAGGGGCCGAAGCTGTAATTACCGACCATGGCCGCGACAGGCTCACCGCCAAACTGTCCATAGCCTGCGGTGTAAACATGTTTGTAAAGCCCGCTGCAGGTGATGTCGGCAGCGTTTTCGAAATCATCGAGCAAGTCTTCTTTGCTGACATGCAGGACTTCGAGTTTTATGTTTTCGCGAAAGTCCGTACGGTCGACCAACAGGCTCAGGCTGCGCCAGGCAGATTCAAGTTGCTGGAACTCAGGTTGGTGCAGGATGGCATCCATCTGCTTGCTGAGTATGCGATCAACTTCGGCAATCATCTGGTCAACGCGATGTTTGTTGATTAGTTGATCCGGCTCATGACTTTTGAGGATTTCTCCGACAAATGCGGCCACACCTTGCTTGGCAACTTGATAGCCTTCCTGGGTCGGTACCAACATTGTTTCGGCCATGATCTGGTCGAGTAATAGAGTATTGCCCGGCGTGTCAGTCGTCACGTCAGCGGTTAGAGTGGTGCTGTTCTGGCTAGGCATGGAGACGCTCCGTTGTCTTAATCTGCTACTGGCGCTTCGAGCACCAGGTTCAGTTCTTGCGCGAGTTGTTTGCGGGCCTGCGCATCATTCAACAACTGTTGCAACTGCTTGCGGAAAGCGGGGACGTTGCCCAGCGGCCCCTTCAGTGCCACCAATGCTTCGCGCAGTTCCAGCAGCTTGTTCAGCTCCGGCACCTGGCGCGCAATCTGGTCCGGTCCGAAGTCGTTGATCGACTTGAACTGCAGATTGACCGCCAGTTCGGCGTCAGGCACCGGGCTGAGCGCAGAAGGTACCGATATGTTCAGGCTCACATCAGCGTCCTTCAACACACTGTTGAAGCTGTGTTTGTCGATGCGCATGAGCGGCCGATCTTCGAGAGCGCGGCTGTCATTCAGTCCGAAATCCCCCATGACCAGCATTTTATGAGGTAGCTCGATTTCGGCCTGTTCGCCACCTGTGGCGGGCACATACTTGATATTTATGCGCTCTTTGGGGGCTACGGAACCCCTATGTTTTGACATGTATGTAACTCCCTCTGGTGTATTGATTGAACTGTGCAGGTCAAGATGGCCAGGCTTGAGCTTGGGTATTTGTAGGAGCTTTCCTTGGTTTCTTTGTATGTAATGAACTAAATGTTTTTAAGTGTGTGTTGTAGATTTAAAAACCATGCATTAAAAAGCGCATTAGGGTCGAGAGTGGAAGTGTAAGGAAATATTAATTTGTATGTAATTGGTTTGTTGTAATAGGCTTGTTCGTGAATTTCCTTCCGGGTTTCGTAGTGCTGGATTTTGATGCGTTATTGTCGAATGTTGTGCGCATCCATGTATGTAGTTTGTAGTATTTAATGAGAGTGGCGTTACGATGATTACACGTTGTGTATATGGCGCTGGTTTTTCATTGCTGATAGTTGCCGAGCTGGCGTTAGCGAAGCCTGCTCGGGATTGCCCGCAGATTGTGTCCAATGTCGAACGTCTTGCCTGCTTCGATGAGGCAGCAGGCACGCCCGCCCGCATGACAAGGCAAGAGCCCGGTCGCGCATGGTCAGCGCCGGAGTACGACATACCCAGCGTGTTCAGCGTGATGGCGAGCGAGGCCACACGGGCGCCGGATGATTTGACCTTCCACCTGAGCGTCCGGGACGAAGGGGCGAGGGCGCAGCAGCGACTGCTCATCACCGCACCGGCGATCGCCTCGGTCGAGCCCCGGCCGTACCTTGCCATCAGCTGTGTGCAGAGCATTTCCAGGCTGCAGTTGGTTACCGGGCAACCCATCGATGCCAACTGGGTGAAGGTGCAGTTGCAAGGGGCGCGGGGCTCGACATCGGCGACGCCCTGGCAGGTGATGGAGAACGGGCAACTGCTTGATGCCGGCAGAGGGTTGCCGGCCATCGAGCAGATCAAGAAACTGATCGGTGCCCACCGTATCCAGGTGATCAGCGATCATCCGGTTGTCGACGGGCTTACATTTGACGCGCAGGGCCTGGACCTGCTGATCGACCAGGCGCGTCAATCATGTCGGTGGTAACTCAGGTGCCGGTGCACGAGGTCGTCCGGTTGCTCGCGCCGATCGCCGGCGGGCCTCCTGTCGGTTTGTTCGACATCGAAGACGAGACCTACCAGGCGATCGACCAGGAGATGGTCAAGCTGGGCGGCCTTCAGGAAGCCTCGATCGATTGGGCCTACATCGAAGAGGCGTCTGGTCAGTATTTGCAACAGCACTGCAAACACTTGCGGATCGTTGCGCACCTGGGTGTTGCCTGGCTGCGCAGCGGTTGCTGGGAGCGTTGGGGGCTCACGCTGGCGCTGGTTGCCGGGATGGTCGAGCGTTACTGGGAATCGGCCTACCCCACGCCAGGTGCCAAAGGGTTTCTGGGGAAGCGCAAGCTGGTCAGCCTGCTCATCAATCGCCTTGCCGAAGCGCTGCCGCGTCTTGATCGCTTTACCTTCAGCCAGGCCCATGCGCTGACGGCGCAAGCGGCATTGGCAGGCCTGCAACAGCAGGTGGCGCAGGCACAACTCGATCCGGTTGCGGTGAGCGAACTGGAACGCTTGCTGCTCAAGCAGGTGGAGGGCGCCAATGGGCCGGTGGCGTCTTCTTCAGACAGGTCAGTTTCGTCGGGGATTGAAGCGGCGCCCTTGGCCGATGCCTTCGTTCCAGCCAAAGCCAGTATCGCCCTGGGCAACGAGCGCGAGACCCGTCGTGCGGTGTTGAGCATGGCCGAGTTCATCAACCAGCAGGACCTGTACGACGCCACCGGCTACCAACTGCGCCGTTTTGGGTTGTGGGCCCACATTCAGGCACCGCCGACCGCCAAGCGGGAACGCCGTACCGAGTTGGTGGCTTTTCCGGCAGATATCGTCGGCGGCTACGAAGAGGCTGTCGCCAGCACGGCGATTGACCCGGCTTTGCTATTGCGTATCGAGAAGAGCGTCACGGCTTCACCTTACTGGATTCGTGGCAGCTTCCTGGCAGCCACCCTCGCCACACGGCTGGCGATGGGCGAGGTGGCCGAAGCCATTCGCAGTACCACTGCCCGGTTCGTTCAGCGTTTGCCGGCGTTGCAGCAATTGTGCTTCAGCAATGGCACGGCATTCGTCGACGAGCAAACGCTCGCCTGGCTCAAAGGTGCGCAAGGTCAGGTCGGCCAAGGGGCCGCTGCCCAGGAGTTCGGCAGCCTGCGGGAGGAATTGACCAGCCAGCTGGAGGCGGGGGGAGTGGAGCCGGTATTGCTGAAACTGCAGAGCAGGCTGGCGGACTACCGCTCACCCCGCGAGCGCTGCCACACCACGGTGATTGCGGCCGATCTGCTGGCGTCCCGCGGCGTCGCCTGGCTTGCCCAGGACCTGTGCGCCAGCGTTGCCCGGACTATGCGACAGACCACGGCGGATGCCTGGGAGCCAGAAGTATTTCAGCGGCTTGAGCAGTTTGCTGCCGCCTCGGCGCTGGCGGATCAGAACAAGGACTTGGAGCCCTCATGAATCAATTATGGAATCTGTTCAAAGGTTGGGGCTTGCCGTTGGCCACCCGCGTTGGCATGGCAATGCCGGTGTTGCTGGTGGTTGGCATGTTGCTGTCGTGGGTCGCCATCTGGTGGCTTGGCCCGCAGTGGACATGGCGTGAGCAACATCCACTGGCCAGCGTCGCGCATCGCAGTGTCGCCACACTGATGTTGGTCCTGGTGCCAATGCTGGCCTGGCTGCTTGTCCTCCGAGGTCGCTACCGGCGGCTTGAATCAGAGCGCGCACAGGAAGCTGCGGTTGCAGCTGACCCATGCTTGTCATGGATAAACGCCCAGGAGCAGGCATTGAACCAGGAGCTTGCCAACTACCTCGCCAATGCCGGTGGACGGCGAGCGCTGTATCGGCTGCCCTGGTACCTGGTTCTGGGGCAGGAGCACGCCGGCAAGAGCAGCTTCATCAACCGTTCGAACCAAAGCTTTTCCCTGACCCGCATCAGCAAGGCCCAGGCCCGTGGTCGCCAGGTACAAGGCCACGACCATCCGGTGGGCTGGTGGATCAGCAACGATGCCGTGATCATCGATCCACCCGGCGAATTCATCACCCAGCACTCGGTGACCAGCGAGTTGCAGATCGAACCCTCTGCTACGGGGACGGCAGTACCGGCGGGAGCGCAGGCGAAGCTGTGGAACCACTTGTTGGCCTGGCTGGTACGCAATCGTAGCCGACGGGCCCTGAATGGCTTGTTGCTGGTTGTCGACCTGCCCGCCTTGCTGCATGCCACACCCGAGGCACGCGGCGCTCTTGCCCATGTGTTGCGTACCCGCCTGTATGAACTGAGCAACCAGTTGGGCTCGCGTTTGCCCCTCTACGTGGTGATGAGCAAGTTCGATTTGCTGGATGGATTCGAAGCGTTCTTCAGTCGCCTTTCGGCCGACCAGCGTGAGCAGGTGCTGGGGTTCACGTTCAAGCTGGATGCCGTCAATGCGTTCGACGTCTGGCTGGACGAGTTTGCTGAACACTACGACAAGCTGATAGCGCTGCTGTACGAGCAGATGATGGAACATCTGCGCGTGCTGAGTGACCCTCGTCACCGAGAGCGCCTCGTGTCGTTGCACGCGCAATTGATTGGTTTGCGTCCGGTGCTGATTGCTTTCCTGCGTGAGACCTTGGTGAGTGACCGCTTTACCACGCCGGCACTGGTGCGCGGACTGTACTGGTCTTCGGTGCTTCAGCAAGGCGATATGACCAATGCTTTTGTCCGCGAGGCGGCCCAGCCTTACCGAACAGTGCTGCCGTTGCGCGAAGGCAAGGCGCAACGCAAGGCGCTGGTCTATTTCGCCCAGCAGGTGTTCCAGCGGGTTATCTACAAAGAGGCAGGGCTGGCCGGTGATAACGTCAAAGTGGCGCGCAACAAACGTCATCTGTTGTGGGTCGGTTCAGGGGTTGGCGTGCTGGCTGTCGCCGTCGGTTTCGCCACCTGGCATCGCTACTTCGATATCAACGAAATCAAGGCCGCCGGTGTACTTGCCAAAAGCCAGGAGTACAGTCACCACGAAGTTGACCAGCGGCTAGACCCGACCGGGCGGAACCTGCTGGGGCCATTGGGGCAGATTCGCGAGGCTGTGTCAGTGTTTGGCGACTATCGCGCGGCATGGCCGGCAGTGGCGGATTTTGGTCTCTATCAAGGGCGTGCCATTGGGCCTAGGGTTGATGAGGCCTACCTGAGTCTGTTGTCAAAACGGTTTCTGCCGGCCCTTGCCAGCGGGGTCGTCGATGCAATGAACACGGCGCCTGAAGGCAGTGAGCAGCAGATGGCGGCATTGCGCGTTTATCGCATGCTCGAAGATCGCCAGAACCGTCGTGCGCAGTGGGTCGAGGACTGGATGGCCCAGCAGTGGCAACAGGCCTATCCCGGCCAGAGCCAGTTGCAGCGTGATCTCATGCTTCACCTGCAGTACGCCTTGGCCTACGCAGACGCAGACTTGCCACAGTATCGCGAGCAGGTCGCTGAGGTTCAGCAGGCACTGCGCAAGGTGCCGTTGCCGCAGCGGGTCTATGCCGCACTCAAGCAACAGGCCCAGGAGCAATTGCATACGGGGCTCGACTTGCGAAATCAGGTTGGCCCTGTGTTCGATATCGTGTACCGGCCAAGCGCCGAAGCCGTTAACCTCCTGCTGGCGCCGCTGGTGACGGCCAAGGGCTTCACCGAGTATTTCGAACCGCGAAGCCAGCAGATCGCCGACATGGCCATGATCGATCAGTGGGCCTTGGGCGAACGCAGCCAGTTGGACTACTCGCACGCTGATCGCGACGCGTTGACCGAGCGTGTTCGCAATCTGTACAGCGCCGATTACATCGACAGCTGGCGACGGGCATTGAACGCATTTACCGTGACCGACTTCCGTGACCTGAACCATGGTGTCTCGGTACTGGAGCACATGACGGGACCTGCGGCCCCGCTGTTGCGGCTGCTGGAAACGGTGCGGGATAACACCGCCATACACGTGCTGCCAGCTGTGCAGAAAGAACAGGTCCCAGCTGCAGTTCTTGCTAATGCAGATAGCGTGGAGACACAGCAGGCCGCAGGCATACGCCGGACTTTCTCGGGCCTGAATTCCTTGCTCGAGCCCAAAGGCGAGCAGCCGAGTTACTACGATGAAACGCTCAGCGCAATCGGGGCGGTGTATGACTACGCCAAAGCAGTGCAGGACAGTTCGGACCGGGGCAAGTCCGCGTTGCAGGTTGTACTCCAGCGCTTCGCGATGGACGGCCCCGACCCCATCGGTACCTTGCAGCGTGTTGCTACAGGCCTGCCCGAGCCCGTCAGGCAACAGGTAAGGAAGGTGGCAGACCAGACCGCACGGGTACTGAATGTCGAGGCGTTGCGGGAGTTGGAACGGCGCTGGGATGCCGACGTCTACAGCTTCTTCCAGCAGCGTTTGGCTGGGCGCTATCCCTTCGTGGCACGGGCACCCGATGCATCGCTTGAAGACTTTGAGGCGTTCTTCGGGCCCAAGGGGCGGCTGCAGCAGTTCCAGAACCAGTACCTGAAGGTCTTCCTTGAAGACAACCTCGACGCATTGAACACCGACGCACAGGGCGGTTCGTTGATCCGTAGTGACGTCATCGCGCAGCTGCAAACCGCTGACCGTATCCGCGAAACCTTCTTTGATCAGCGCGGCAATCTTAGCGTGCAGTTCAGTATCGAACCATTGGGGCTTAGCGCGAATCAGCGCACCAGCCTGCTGGATCTGGATGGCCAGCTGATTTCCTACACCCATGGCCCACGGCAGATCACCGGGGTGATCTGGCCCAACACCCAGGGGCAGCAGGTGCGCAGCAACCTTACCTTGCTCAAGCTCAATGGCAACAGCAGCAGTCTTGAGTACCGCGGCCCCTGGTCGATGTTCCGTCTGCTCAGCCGTGGATCGCTCAACGGCCGTACCGCCACCAGTGTAGATCTGAGCTTCAGGACGGGAGACGGAGTGATGCGCTATCGGCTGAATGCCGAAAAGGCCTTCAATCCCATTACCCAGCAGCCGTTTGAAGGCTTTCGGTTGCCCCGTGGCTTGCTTGAGCAACCTGCATTGAAGGTAGTGCAGGCCGGATTTGCGGCCCCGTGAAGCGTAGCCATCAGAGCCTGTGCATGAGGAGGCCCGTGTGTTGATCAATAGCCGTGATTTGCAGGATGCAAGCCAGAACGTAATCGCGATGCAGAACCGGGAGGCCACCCTGGTGGCTGAAATCACCGCCATGCGCGCACAGATCAAGGTCGCGCGTCAGGATGCCTGGTCAGGGCGCAATGACCTCGATCCGCAGTGGCTCAGAAAGGTCAATTACGCAATCATCATGCGCAAGAGGGAACTCGCGGGGCTGCGCGTCACGCGCTGTGCCGAACAGAACCGCATCAAGGAGGAGCGGCGTCGGCGAGAGCTGGACAGTTATGTGTCCGAGCAGGCGTTGTTCATGCGTCATGCCAGGCGATTGCTCCCCAGGAAGCTTTATGACGAGATTCGTGCGGCTGCAAGAAATGAACGGCTGCTGAGGCTCGAGCAGGAGGCCTGTGAACAGGCTCTGAAAACCTGATGTTGAATCCGTTTGGAAAATTTCAGCTTTCCGTGGCATTGGGTGACTAGCCTGATGTTGTGTTTAAGAAGGTAGAAGGACCTTTGGGTCCTTTTTTCCTGCTGTATTTCTGTACTACTGTTCTGACAACGGGTGGGGGTGCGTGAATCGCCGGACCTGCCGGCACAGTCAGGCGGCATGCTGTTCGCGCAGGTCGCGGGTGTAGATGCCGCACGTATCGAGCGGGCACACAAGCGGGTGCTGGACGCTGAAACAACCGAACAGCTGGCAACCTGGCAGGTACAGCGGGAGTTTTGGCAAGAGCATCTGGAACGCACCGAACAGGCGCGACTTGAGGTCGCTGATGCCCCCTTTCATCAGCGCTTGAACACACTGCTGGAAGAAGCGGAAACAGTACCGGAAGCCGAGTACCTGGCTCGTGTCAACGTGATCAACGACGAACGTCAGGTCGCGTGCCAGGCCTTGCTGTTGCAGCTGACACGTGAGGCGTTGGCCAGCAACCCCGGTTAGCATCAACGTTGGCCCGTTCACCCGTTGCAACTGGCCCTGTCGAGTACCGGATCGTCCCCTTAGAGTCCTGCCAATGGAAACTCAAGGGGTCGGTACTATGTTCATGTTTCTGGCGTTCGCCGCCGGTGTGGTACGCGGTTACAGTGGCTTTGGCTTCGCCATGGTCCTGACCTTGGGCTTGCTCGCCAGCCTGGCGCCGGCCCAGGTGATTCCGGTGGTGTTGATGCTCGATCTGCTGTGCAGTGTGAGCCTGTGGCCCAGTGCCTTGGCGACATTTCATGCCCAGGTGGGAATGCGCCTGATCGTTGGAATGTTACTGGCGGTGCCACTGGGAGCCCTGGCCCTGGCCAGGCTTCCTGGGCACTGGATGGCACCCGTGACTGCCGGGCTGTGCCTGCTCGGTGGCGTACTGGTTCTGATCAAGCCTGCTGCGGGTCGCGCGCCAACGGTGCTGGGCAGGCGTTGGGCCTTGCCGGCCGGTCTGGTTTCGGGGTTGGCCACGGCAATGGCTTCTGCAGGCGGCCCACCGCTGGTGGTCTATCTGTTGCGCAGCGGCCTGTCGATGGCCAGTGTGCGGGGTACGGCGATTGTCTTTTTCGCCGTCAGCAGTGCCAGCGCGTTGGTCAGTTTGTGGCTACTGCAAGCGCTGAACCGTGCGCAAGTGGACTTTGCCATGTCGCTGTTGCTACCGGCGCTGGCAGGGAACGTGCTGGGGCAGTGGCTGTTCCGGCGCAAACCTATGTCGTTGCAAACGGTGATCGGTGTGCTCCTGGTGGTGTTGTCTGGCGCGACCTTGATCGATGCCCTTGTCAGCCCATAAAAAAACGCACCGGGGCTTCAAAGCCTGCGGTGCGTTGTATTGAGAAAGCCGGATGTATTCCCTTACCGATCACGATCAATCGCAAACGGCGACCAGGCCTGGCGGCTCGGCATGATCTCCAGACGGTTGATGTTGATGTGCTCGGGCAGGTTACAGACGTAGTAGATCTGCTCGGCAATATCCTCGGCAGTCAACGGCGTAGTGCTGCCATACAAGGCGTCCGAGGCAGCCTGGTTGCCCTTGGTCCTCACCAGGGTGAACTCGGTTTCAGCCATTCCCGGGGCGATGTCGGTAACCCGGATGCCGGTGGCGATCAGGTCGCAACGCAGGTTGTAACTGAACTGTTTGACGAACGCCTTGCTGGCGCCATAGACGTGACCGCCCGGATAAGGCCATTCGCCGGCCACCGAACCGATGTTGATGATGCTCGCGCCCTTGCCGGTTTCCAGTAACCGCGGCAGCAGCGCATGGGTGACGTTGACCAGCCCGGTAATATTGGTGTCGATCATCGTGTGCCAGTCTTCCAGTGCCACGTTTTGCGCGGGGTCTGGCGCCAGGGCGAGGCCGGCGTTGTTGATCAGCGCGTGGATGCAGGCAAACCCCTCTGGCAAGGTGTCGACCAGTTGCTGCACCGCCGGGGCATCACGCACATCCAGGGCAGCAATATGCACGGGCACCTTGTCGCCCAGTTCCTGTTGCAGTGCCTGAAGGCGTTCCAGACGCCGGCCACTGAGCACGAGGGACCAGCCGGCGTCGGCGAAGCGCCTTGCCGTGGCGCGGCCGAAGCCCGATGTTGCACCGGTGATGAATGCGACCTTGTTCATGTGTTACCTCGTTGGTGTGAGTCGTGAGTGCGCACGGGGCCGGCGGCGACCTGGGCGCAGAAAGAAGGGGTGTCAGGCGGAAATCTCGAGGAACTTGCGCACCCGTTCGGTCTTCGGGTTGGTGAAAAATTGCGCCGGTGGTGCCTTTTCGATGATCAGGCCCTTTTCGAGGAACACCACCTGATCGGACACTGCGCGGGCAAACTCCATTTCGTGGGTGACCACGATCATGGTGTAGCCCTCGGCGGAGAGGTTCTTCATCACGGTCAACACCTCACCGACCCGCTCGGGGTCCAGAGCCGAAGTCGGCTCATCGAACAGGATCACTTCCGGGCTCATGGCCAGTGCACGGGCAATCGCCACGCGCTGCTTCTGCCCGCCGGACAAGGTGAAGGGGAAGGCGTTGTGCTTGTCGGCCAGGCCGACTTTTTCCAGCAGTTCGATGGCAATGGCCCGGGCCTGCTCCTTGGGCATGCCCTTGACGTAGATCGGGGCCTCCATGACGTTCTGGATCACGCTCAGGTGTGGCCATAGATTGAACCCCTGGAACACCATGCCGGTTTTTGCCCGCACGGTTGCCAGCTCCTTGCCGGTCATCTTGCGCCCGGCGTGTTCATTCACGCCGATCCGCTGGCCGGCGATATGAATGGTGCCGCGGTCGGGCTCTTCCAGCCAGTTGATGCAACGCAACATGGTCGACTTTCCTGAGCCGGATGAGCCCAGCACACTGACGACCTCACCTTTGTTGACCACCAGGTCGATATCGCGCAATACCTCGATATCACCAAAGCTCTTGGACATTTTCTTGATACTGACCGCAGGTACATCGCTTGCGTGTGTGTGCTCAGACATAGTCGAACCCTCGTTTTGCGCCGAACCGGGCAGCGCGTTTGAGTGCCAGTTCCAGGCAGATGCTGATCAGCCAATACAGCACGATCACCACGACGAACGCCTGGGTGGGAATGAAATAGGTCGATTGCACCGAGTTGGCCGCGGCCGTCAGTTCCTGCACGGTGATGATGGTCAGGAACGCGGTGTCTTTGAGGGCGATGATCAGTTGATTGCCCAGCAGCGGACGCGTCTTGATCACCAAGGTCGGCAGGATGATCCGCAGGTACAGGCGCAGCGGTGTGAAACCGTGGGCCTTGGCGGCTTCCACGTAGCCTTCGGGCATGACCAGGCGGCTGCCCCGCAAAATCTCGGCGAAGTACGCCGCGTGGTACACGATCAGTGCCAGCAGCCCCGCCGACCAGGCACTCAGGCGCAGGCCCAGTGGTGGTAGCCCGTAGTACAACAGGTAGGCGAGGATCAGGAAGGGCAGTGTGCGCATCAGGTTGATCAACAGGCGCAACGCCCTGGACAGGCGGTTGCCGTGTTCCAGTTGGTAGACCAGCGCGCAGCCCAGCACAAAGGCGCAAAGGGTCGAGAGGACGAACAATTGCACGGTGGCGATCAAGCCGTTGCTGAAGACCTCGCGCGCGTCCCAGAGAATGCTCCATTCAGTCATGGTGTGGGCTCCTTACATCGCCAGTCGATTGGCTTTCTTTTCCGCCATTGCCTGCAGCTTGAGCAGGGCACTGATGATCAGCATGTACAGCAGTGCAGCGGCGAGAATCGGCGGGAGGGGGTCGTACGTCACCGCGGCGATGCGGTTGGTCACACGGGTCAGGTCGACAATGCCGATTACGGCAATGGCCGGGCTGCCCTTGATCAGGAACGACATTTCGTTGACCAGGCCAGGGAGGCTGGTGGTAATCATCTGCGGCAGCATGATGCGCCGGAAGAACACCCCGCTGGTCATACCGCACGCCAGTGCGGCTTCCTTCTGTTCGCGGGAAAAACTCAGGAAGGCCGCACGCCAGATCTCGGCGTTGAAGGCGGCGGTATTCAGGGTCATGGCGACGATGGCTGCGGTGTTGCGGTTCATGTTGATGCCGAAAGTCGGCGCCGAGAGAAACAGAAACAGTACAAACGTCACCAACGGGGTGGCGCGGGCCAGGCTGATGTAGAGCACCAGCAGTTGATCGACAAAGGGGACTTTTGCCATGCGTACCAAGGCGATGGCGAGACCGAGCACAACGCCGATGGCAATCGCCGTGGCGGATATCCAGAGGGTCGTCCAGGCGCCTTCGAACAGCAATAACCAGGCTTGTCCGTTCATACCGCAGGTCCTTGAGTTACACGAAAGGGAAGGGCAGTGCAGCGCCCGATCACGGATGACCGGGCGTGCCGGGGCGGCTTACTGCATGCCGGCGAGGGTATGGAACTGCGCCACCTCGGTGATCGGCTCCTTGGGCATATCGGCGAAGGCTTCGCCGAACCATTTGGCTTGCAGCTCAGCCAGACGGCCGTTGGCGCGGATGTGGTCCATGAAGCCGGTGAGGAACTTGAGCAGCTCCGGGCTGCCTTTGGGCACCGGCCAGGCAGCGAAACCGGCGCCGGAGACGGCGATGCCCTTGGCGAAGGTGTCTCCGCGCGCCTTGACCAGATCGTTTACGGAAATCAGTGCGTTGATCGCGTAGTCCAGGCGTCCGTTGGCAAGGTCGGCGTAAACCTCCGGATAGGACGGGTACTCCACCACCTTGCCGATCTCGCAGCCCTGGGCCTGCATCATTTTCTTCAGCTCCGGCAAGCGTGCCAGCAAGGCACTGCCGGCTTGCAGCCCGACGGTTTTGCCACACAGGCTGGCGATATCGGTGAGCCGGGTATCACCCGCGCGTTTGACATAAAAGTGCTGGGCAGAGGCGAAGGGCGGTGCGAAGTTGAATACCCGCAGGCGCTCGTCTGTCACCAAGGCACCGGTAAAGGCCAGGTCGTACTGACCCGACGACACCGACGCGAGCAGGCCGGTCCACGGCAGGATGTCCTGTTTGACGTCGAACTTCTGAGCACTGGCATACGCTTTCAGGTCTTCGAGCAGGTCTTTGTGGAAACCTTCCGGTGTGCCATCGACGATGAAGTTGAACGGCGCGTAATCGTCTTCGGTGGCGACACTCAGAACCCCTTTGCTTTTCACTTCGCCAAGGTCAGCCTGGGCGCCGAAGGAAGCGGACACTACCAGGGTGGCGAGGGTCAATTTGCGCAACAGGCCCAGGGTTCTGGCGGGCATCGATGCCTTGCTTGAGTGCTTCATGTGTGCTGCTCCACTTGTCGGAAGGGGGTGTGTCTGACCGCTTTCGCCGGGGGCTTGCGCTGGCCTGGGCTCAACCATAGTGAGGCGCTCCGACGCAGCGATAGGGGCAGTTCAGGGCATTCGACTGGCCAGTCGACAGGTAAAAAAGCATGGCGCGCTATTTGCTTTGACCAGAGGTCGGCAAGCGAATGGAAAGGCTATGATCGATCATCTGTTTCACCTGGATTTTGACCAGCAGCGCGGTCTGCAGGAGCAGCTCAGGGAGTCGCTGGTTTCAACGATTCTGGGCGGCGGGTTCCCTGCAGACGAACCCTTGCCGTCCTGTCGCAAGCTGTCCCAACAGTTGTCGATTTCGCGCAATACCGTGGCGCTGGTGTACGAAAGCCTGCTGGATAACGGCTACCTGGTCAGCCGCCCGCGCAGCGGCTACTACCTGCACCCGGACTACTGCGGTGCCGCGTTCGACGAATCCTTGCTGCGCTTCAACCCGGTGCGAAAACCGGGCTATTGCGATGATGGCGGCAGTGATCGCGCCCCGGATTGGAGCGATCGTTTCAAGCTGCTCCCCAGTTTGAAGCACGGCGTGCTCAGGCCCAGTAACTGGTCGAGTTTTACCTACCCCTTCATCTACGGGCAGCCGATCCAGGACCTGTTCCCGCTGGAGCGCTGGCGCGAAGTGTCGCGCAATACCTTGCGCAGCGAGCGCGACCAGGGCTGGATGCGCGACCGCTTCGACCGTGACGATGAAATGCTGATCGAGCAGTTGCGCACACGGGTACTGCCCAAGCGGGGTATCTGGGCCCGGCCCGACGAAATTCTCGTGACCCTCGGCTCGCAAAACGCCTTGTACTTGCTGGCGACCTTGTTGATGAGCAACGGCGTCAAGGTCGCCATCGAAAACCCCGGCTTTCGCGATGCGCAGAGCATTTTCGATTTGCAGGGCGCGCAGGTGCAGTTGCAGCCCATCGATGAACAGGGGCTGGTGGTGGATGCGCGTCTGGATGAATGCGAGTACCTGTATGTCACGCCCGGCCATCAGGTGCCGACCGGTATCTCCATGAGTGCGCAGCGCAGGGGGGAGTTGTTGCGCCACATACGCCGCCACGATCAGGTCCTGATCGAGGATGACTATGATGCCGAACTGAACCTCGACAACCATCCGCAACCAGCCCTCAAGGCCAGTGACAGCAGCGGCCGGGTGATTTACCTGAGCAGCTTGTCCAAGGCCTTTTCACCGGGCTTGCGTATCGGTTACATGGTCGCCGACGCGGAACTGATCGATGAGCTGCGTGCCTTGCGCCGCCTGATGTACCGCCATCCGCCCCTGAACAACCAGCGCATGCTCGCGCAGTTTCTGGCGCAAGGCCATTACGATGCGCACTTGCGGCGTTTTCGTGAAGAACATGCGCGCCGACGCGAGACACTGAGCGACGCGCTCAGCAAGACCCTCGGCAGTTGCAGGCCTGTTGGCAGCGAAGGCGCCAGTGCGTTCTGGCTGGCGGCGCCTGCACATGTCGATACCCAGAAGCTGGCCTGGGCCGCTGCCCGGCGCAGTGTGCTGATCGAGTCGGGTGCGCAGTTTTTCTTTGATCAGGCGCCGCCTGTGAACTTCATGCGTCTGGGCTTTCACGCCATTGATGTTGCGCACATTCGTCCAGGCATCTGTCAGCTGGCGCAGGTACTTGAGGAGTTCTGAATAGTCGATTCGGCGCTTTGTTGCGTCCCGGCTGTTTGCTCAAGGGCAATGAGCCGGGGGCATAAGGGCGATCAGTGCGCGTATTTGGCCGAGAACTCGCCAATCACTTCATCGAAAATAGCCAGCGCCTGGGCAATCTGGGCCGGGTTGACGATACACGGCGGTACCACGTGCACGCGGTTTTCGACAATGAAGGTGAGCAGGCCGCGCGTTTGGAACGCGGCCTTCATCTGGGCCATGACCGGGGCGGGCAGCGGCGTTTTGAGTTTCTCGTCGCTGACAAACTCCAGTGCCCAGAACAAGCCGATACCGCGGGCCTCGCCGATCAGCGGGTACTTGGCGGCCAGGGCGAGCAGGCCGGGGCCCAACAGCTCCTGGCCGACATGACGGGCGTTGTCGACCAGGCCTTGTTCAGCCATGACATCGAGGGTGGCAACGATGGCCGCCATGGCCAACGGGTGTCCGGAGTAGGTCAGGCCGCCCGGGAAAAAATGATGATCGAAGTAGTCGCTGATCGCTTGCGAAATCATCACGCCGCCAGCGGGCACATAGCCTGAATTGACCCCCTTGGCAAAGCAGATCAGGTCGGGCACCACGGCAAAATGATCCAGGGCCAGCCAGCTGCCTGTACGCCCGAACCCGGCCATGACCTCGTCAAGGATCAACAGTATGCCGAACTCATCGGCCAGGGCGCGCACACCTTGCAGGTAACCGGCAGGCGGCACCAGCACACCGGCGGTGCCCGGCACCGTTTCCAGCAGAATCGCAGCGATGGCGTTGGGACCCTCGCATTCGATCACGCGGCGCAGGTGTTGCAAGGCGCGCTGGCATTCTTCTTCTTCGCAGCTGGCGTTGAATTCACTGCGGTACAGGTAGGGGTTGAAGAAGTGCACGTGCCCGCGGGCGTATTCATTGGGCACTCGCCGCGGGTCGCCAGTGGCGACAATCGCCGCCCCCGTGCTGCCGTGATAGGAGCGGTAGGCCGAGAGAATCTTGTCGCGGCCGGTGAACAGCCGCGCCATGCGCATGGCGTTTTCATTGGCGTCCGCCCCGGCGTTGGTGAAGAACACCTTGCTGAAACTGGCAGGCGCATGGGAGAGAATGCGTTTGGCCGCCTCGCCGCGCATCAGGTTGGCGATTGCCGGGGCGACTGTTACCAGCGTGGCGGCTTGTGCCTGAATGGCGGCAATGACCTTGGGGTGCTGATGGCCGATGTTGGTGTTGACCAGCTGGCTGGTGAAATCGAGGTACTCACGACCTTCGTAGTCCCACAAGGTGCAGCCTTCGCCACCAGCGATCACCAGCGGGTTGAGGGTGCTTTGGGTCGACCAGGAGTGGAAGACGTATTGGCGATCCAGGGCGTGGACGTATTCATTGGAAACCGGCTTGCTCATGTTCGACCTCTCGACTGATACGGGTGTGGCCGTGGGTTCACGGTGTTCGGGGTCAAGATAGGAATAATCGCCGGGACGTCTGTAGGGCCAGATGCAGGGAACGGCCGGGTCAGGCGACTGACACAGGCAATCCGTGCAACTGTCCCTTGGCGTATTGCGCATTCTGGCTAGTCTTGCAGGCACGCTTTGTCGACTCAGGACGATTGACCATGGCCCATGCTTTTGAAGTAAACCGCGCGCCGGGTGCGCACCCTCCGACCAGTAATCTGGACAGCCCGGCGATTCGCCAGGCCCGTGTCGACCTGGCGGCCTGCTTTCGCATGGCGGCCAGGCTGGGGATGGGTGAAGGCATCTGCAACCATTTCTCTTTTGTGCTGCCGGGCCATAGGGATCTGTTCCTGGTCAACCCGTTCGGCCTGGCGTTTGCCGAAGTGACCGCCTCGTCGTTGCTGATCTGTGATTTTAACGGTCGCGTAGTGGCAGGTGAGGGCCAGCCCGAGGCCACGGCGTTTTTCATACATGCGCAGTTGCACCGTTTGAACCCCGGGGCGACGACGGCGTTTCACACCCATATGCCCCACGCCACGGCCTTGTGCATGCTGGAGGGTGCCCCTTTTGTCTGGGCTGGGCAGACAGCGTTGAAGTTCTATGAGCGTTTGACGGTGGACGAGGATTACAACGGGCTGGCCCTGGATGCAGCTGAAGGCGAACGCATCGCCCGGGCAGCGGGTTCGGCGGACATCGTGATGTTGAAAAACCATGGGCCACTGGTATTGGGGCCCTCTGTCGCCGAGGCCTGGGATGATCTCTATTACCTGGAAAGGGCGGCCGAGGTGCAGTTGAAGGCGATGGCCAGCGGCAGGCCGTTAAAGTGTGTTCCTCATGAGGTCGCCAGCGCGGCCTGTCGGCAGATGCAGGTTGGCAATGCCGAAGGTGCGCGCCTGCATCTGGAGAGTGTGAAGCGCCAGTTGGCGCGCTCCGAGCCCGAGTTTGCGGCGTAGCCTGCGAACGAGTGCGTAGCGGTCGCAAATGCTCTGCAATCAATATGGTCCCAAAGCGGCGGTGTTGAACTAGCCTTCAAGCGATTGCCGTACACAGGGCAGCGTACAGGGGATTGTCATGTTCAAGTTCATCAAGACCACGGTGATTGGCGGCGTGTTGTTCATCCTCCCGTTGGTGCTGATCGTGGTCCTGATAGAAAAGGCCATCCACTTGCTGCACGGTCCTGTGCAGGCCGTGGTGCCAATGTTTGCCGGCTACCATGTCGCCGGCGTCACCTTGATCAGCCTGGCAGCCGTGGTCGGTCTGATCCTGATCTGCTTTGCGGCCGGTCTGCTGGCCAGGACCGCTGCGGCCGCCAACGCCCTGGCAGCGGTAGAGGACAAGGTGCTGGGTAACCTGCCCGGCTATCAGCTGTTCAAGGACTTCAGCACCCGCCTGGCGGGCCTCGAAGAAGAGACAGACACCAAGGTCGGCATGATTGCAGAGGGTGAAGGCTGGCGTTTGTGCCTGGTACTGGATGCCGTCGATGACTGGGTGACCATCTACATGCCCGATGGCGGCCCGGCCGGGGGCACGGCGGGCGAGGTGCGCTTGATGCCGGCGTCGGAAGTGGTGATTACCGAGGTGACCTGGTTGCCATTGCTGGCAAGCCTGCGCCGCGGTGGTCGGGGTGCATTGGGGTTGGTGGGACCCTGGCTGAAGAAAAACTGAGCCAAGCTGGTCTGATGAGTGGTCGGCAAATGACCCACGCGCGGCGGGGGTCGGGGCTATCGTTATGGGTCCGCGATGCCAGTTCGGCACACTCATGGCGGTAAACTCCCATGAATATCAGCGTCCGAAGGTCAACCCGTTCCTTATCAACACGTGCACTGGCTACAGGGCTTGCCCTGATCGCCGGTTTTGCCGCCTCGATCCCGGCGCAGGCCGATGAAGCCGATGCCAAGCGCCTGCTCAAAAGCATGTCCGACTACATGACCGCGCAGAAAACCCTGTCATTCAGCTACGACACCACGCTTGATGTTGTCAGCGAAGATCAGCAACGGCTGACACTGGCCGGTTCCGGCACGGTGCTGATCAGCCGGCCTGACAAAATCCGAAGTACGCGTTCGAGTGGCTTTACCGACATCGAAATGCTCTTTGACGGCAAGATGCTGACCTTGCTCGGCAAGAAAAAGAACATCTACGCACAGATCGAAATACCCGGCACGCTGGACCACCTGCTGGACGAACTGCGGGACAAGTACAACAGGCCGCTGCCAGGCGCCGACCTGTTCATGTCCAACCCCCAGGACCAATTGATGGCGGGTGTTACCGACATCAAGGACCTGGGCAGTGGTGTCATCGGAGGGGTTGAATGTGATCACCTGGCCTTTCGCAAGAAAGAAGTCGACTGGCAGATCTGGATTGCCCAGGGCGATCAGCCATACCCCTGCCGTTATGTGATCACCTCTAAAAAAATAACCGGTGGACCGCAATACAGCATCCAGTTGAGCGACTGGAAAAGCGGGGTGCAGGTCGCGCCGGAAGAGTTTGCGTTCAACAACGCCACCAACGCGAAAAAGATCGAGCTTAAAGACCTGCCGAATGCAGAGGGCCTGCCGAGCAACTTTGTAGGAGCGAAAGCCAAATGAACCTGTTGATGAAGTCGGGTGGCTTTTTATTGGCAGGCTTTGCCCTGACCGCTGCCCTTGAGTTGGGCGAAACCTTGTCGATCCCGGGCGTGCACAGTCTGATTCCCGACGCCCAGGCGGTGGTGGGCCGCCCGCTTACCCCGGTAAGCGTCGCGGGTGTGGCGCGGCGCACGGCCCGGCGTAATAACTGAGGACAGCGCGCAAGACTTCAAAATATTTGCAGCCAGCCTTCACTTTTTTGAATTAACACCCGCGCGCGCTTCGCGGTCAGAATCCCCTGCACGCAATAATTTGCAACACTCAAAAATTCCATCTCCATGGACGGAGCCCATTAGGTATTGCTTCGCGCAATGCTCAGCCCAGCCCTTGTCGGCCGGGCTTTTTTTACTGCCAGGTCGTTGATTTACCTATGCCTTCCCGCCGCTTGAACAACTGGTTTACCCGGCTGCTGCCGGCCCCCTTGAACATCCCCCCGAAAGAATGGCTGCGCGCAGGCGTTGGTGCATTGCTCGGTTTACTGCTCGCCGGCCTTGCCTGCAGCCAGGTATTTGGCAGCGCCGTGGCACTGCACCTGCTCGGGCCGTTGGCCGCCTCGGCAGTGCTGCTGTTCGCGGTGCACTCTGGCGCCCTGGCGCAGCCCTGGCCGTTTGTCGGCAGCTATGCCTGTGCGACGGTAGTGGGCCTGGTGTTGCATCACTGGTTCGGCAGCGGCCTCTGGGTGGCGGCGCTGGCGCTAGGGGTGGCGTTGCTGGTGATGTGCCTGCTGCGCTGCCTGCATCCACCTGGCGGTGGGGTAGCGGTCAGCGTGGTGTTGGCAGACTCATCGCTTGCAGCATTGGGTGACAGGGTGTTCGAGCCGATCATGCTCAACGCCCTGGTGCTGGTCGCCGTGGCGGTGATCTATAACCGCTTGACCGGGGTGCGCTACCCGAAGACCGCCGCGCCACGCATCGATCTGCATCACACCGCCGATGCCTCGCCCGGTGAGCGGGTTGGAGTAAGTGGCGAGGACCTGGACCAGACGCTTGAAGCACTGGGCGAGTTCGTCGACATCACGCGTGACGAGCTCGAACGTATCATTCTGACCACCGAGCAGCACGCGCTGAAACGTAGCCTGGGCGGGATCACTGCCGCCTCGGTGATGTCCCGCGATGTGCAGCAAGTGACGCCGCGTACAACCTTGCCAGAGGCCTGGAAGCAGTTATCCAGCCATCACCTCAAGGCCTTGCCGGTGCTTGATGAGGCGCAGCAGCTTGTGGGGATCGTCACGCTCAGCGACCTGGCCGGCGCGGCCATGGCCCAGCCGCAATTCAGCTGGCGCACGTTGTTGCGCCGTCGTCAGGTGCGGGTGGCGCAGATCATGAGCCGGCCGGTTATTACGGTGAATAGCGAAGAGCCGGTGGTGACGCTGATTCCGCTGCTGAGCGACCGAGGCTTGCATTGCCTGCCGGTGCTGGTGGGCCAGCAACTGGTCGGTGTCATCACCCAGACCGACCTGATTGCCGGGCTCAAACGGCATCTGCTGACGACCGGCGCGCCTTCAGATCACCGGGTCCCAGCGCTGTGACCAGTCGCTGTCGCCGTCGGCGACCAGTTTGCGCAGCACGTTGAAGGCCTGCTGCAGGGCTTCACTGTCTCGCTCGCGGGCGTGCACCAGGTACGTGGGGTAGGTGAACTCCGGTGCCTGCGGCACGCGTTCGAAGATGCCACTGTCCAGATAGCTTTGCACCACGCGGGTACGGAAGTAGCCGCTGCCGCCCTGGTTGAGGATGAACTGCAGCGCCAGTGGACCGAGGTTGAAACTGAGCATCGGACGGGTGAGTTCGGGCAGTGCGGCGTCGTGCTGGCGCCGAAAATCCTCGCCCCAGTCAATGTAGATGTAGGGCTCAGGCTTGTCTTTTCGACGTATGCGGATGAGCTTTTCTTCCATCAGTTGCTCGACCTGTATACCCGGCCCATAAGTCGGTTGGTACACCAGCACAGCGTCGAGCGTGCCCATTTCCAGTTTGCGCAGCAACGATTCGCCATCACTGACTTCATTGCGGATAGCGTGGCTGGGCATGGCGTGATGCAACGCACTGACCCAGTCGAGCACCATCGGGTTGCCCAGGCTGACTTCACCGCCGATATGCAGTACCTGGTGGCAGCCTTCGGGCAGCGGCAAGTCGCGACGGGCCGACTCCCAGGTTTGTACCAGCTGGTTGGCGTACACCACGAAGGCTTCGCCATCGGCGGTGAGGGTGGCGCCGCTACGACTGCGGATGAACAGCTGGCAGGCCAGGTGCTGCTCGAGCTTTTGCACCCGTGCGGTAATCGCCGTCTGGGTGACATGCAGGCGTTCGGCGGCGGAAACCAGGCTGCCACTGCGGACGATTTCAAGAAAGGTACGGGCCAGCTCGATATCCATGGAAAGTGCCGAGGAAAAAGGTGGCCCATTCTAGTGGGTTTGCACTGTTTTAGGGCGGCAAAGCGCTCATCGACCACTCAACTATAGTCAACAGGTTGCTGTAATCGGAGCCTGACCATGCAGTTGATCAGTCGTGAACCCTGGTGGCGTGAACCGCCCAAGCCCGGCCAACGCGAGCAGGACTTGCACTGGGGATTTCTGGAAATCTACAAGGACGGCCACGCGGTGTTCGTTGACCAGCGTCCCAGTGACAAGGAGCTGGCCGAGCGCAAGAGTTGTCGCAACTTTCCGGAAACGGAGGAGTAGCGGCGATAAAAAAGCCCCGCGAGCGTCAGCAGGCGGGGCAAAAGGCCGGTCAGAAACCAACCAAAGGAGTCGTTGATTCAGTTCGCGGCGGCCACGCTTTCAACCTGCCAGCCACCGCCCAGAGCCTTGTAGATGGCAACGATGCCGCGGTACAGGTCGACTTCGCCCTGGGCCTGGGCGTCTTCGGCGCTGAGGCGCTCACGTTCGGCGTCAAGCAACACCAGGTAGTCCACAGTGCCTTCGCGGTAACGGATCGAGGCCAGGTCTGCCGCCTTGCGGCTTGCTTCGCTCTGGCGCAGCAGGGCAAGCAAGCGTTGCTGGCGCTTGCTGTAGTCACTGAAGGCATTTTCCGATTCTTCCAATGCCAGCAAGACCTGCTGCTCGTAGTTGGCCAGCGCGCCTTCGGCGTCGGCATTGGCGCCGCGCAGCCGCGCCCGCACGCTGCCCAGGTCAAACGCTGCCCAGGTAATGCTTGGGCCTAGCGCCCAGGCATTGGCCGCCGACGAGCCCAATTGCGAGCCGCGAGCGGCGGTAAAACCGAGAAAGCCGCTAAGGCTGACCCGTGGGAACAGGTCGGCAGTGGCCACGCCGATGTTGGCGGTGGCCGCGGCCAGCTGACGCTCGGCGCTGCGAATGTCCGGGCGGCGTTTGAGCAGTTCACCTGGATCGCCCACCGGCAGTGCCTTGGCAATGGCTGGCAACTGGGCCGGCGCCAGATCGATACTCAATGCATCCGGGCGCTGCCCCAGCAAGGTGGCGATGCGGTTGCGTGCGCGAACCTGTTCGGCCTGAAGCTGTGGCACGGTGGCCTCGACTTCCGCCAGCCGTGCATCGGCGCGCACCACGTCCAGGTCATTGCCGACGCCAGCGTCGCGCAGGGTTTCGGTTATGCCGCGAGAGTCCTGCTGGGTCTTGAGGTTGGCCAGGGCAATTTTCTCGCGCAATTGTGCACCGCGCAGCTGGCCGTAGGCGTCGACCAGCTCGGCGATCAAACTGACCTGCAACTGTTGCAAGTCGGCCTGGGCGGCGTCCTGCTGGGCTTCGCTGGCTTCCAGTTGACGCTGGATACGGCCGAACAGGTCCAGTTCCCAGGCCATGTCCAGGCCCAGGTCGTAGCGCTCACTGTTGACCCGGTCGTCGGTCTGGCCCGGGATCTGGCCTTTGCCGAGGTCACTGCTGGCCCGGCTGGTCACGGTCGGCAGGGCGTCATTGCTGACATCGTCGCGAATCGCCCGGGCCGCCTTGAGGCGGGCAAAGGCGATGCGCAACTCGCGGTTGCCCTGCAGCGACTGGCTGACCAACTGGTTGAGCACCGGGTCGTCAAACTGCTTCCACCAGATGCTTTCGAAGCGGCTGCGGTCAAACTCGGCCTTGGCTGCAGGGTCGTTGGCGGCGCTCAGTTGCGCCGCAGCAGTGTCCGGCGTCTTGTAGTCCGGGCCCACCGCACAGGCGGCCAGGGCCAGGACCAGCAGGCTCGGCATAAAAAGTTTCACACGGCTGTTCATGCATGAGTCTCCAGCTTCAGCGCATGGGCCGCCTTGCGGGCCTGGCTGCGTTCGACATAACGGCGGATCAGAACAAAGAACACAGGCGTCAGCAGCAGGCCGAAGAAGGTCACCCCGATCATCCCGGAGAACACCGCCACACCCATGGCATGACGCATTTCCGCACCGGCACCGGAGGAGAACACCAGCGGTACCACACCCATGATGAAGGCAATCGAGGTCATCAGGATCGGCCGCAGACGCAGGCGGCAGGCTTCCAATACCGCTGCCAGCGGGTCGAGGCCTTCGGCCTGTTTGTCCTTGGCAAACTCGACGATCAGGATGGCGTTCTTGCACGCCAGCCCCACCAGTACGATCAAGCCGATCTGGGTGAAGATGTTGTTGTCACCGCCCGACAGGATCACCCCGGTGATTGCCGAGAGCAGGGTCATCGGTACGATCAGGATCACCGCCAGCGGCAGGCTCCAGCTTTCGTACTGTGCAGCCAGCACCAGGAAGGCCAGCAGTACGCAGAGTGGGAAAACGAACAACGCGGTATTGCCCGAAAGAATCTGCTGGTAGGTCAGCTCGGTCCATTCGAAAGTCATGCCGTTGGGCAGTTCTTCCTTGAGCAGTTTCTCGATGGCTTTTTCCGCTTGCCCGGAGCTGTAGCCAGGGGCGGCGGCACCGTTGATCTCGGCGGTGATAAAGCCGTTGTAATGCATGACACGGTCCGGCCCCGAGGTGTCGCTGACCTTGATGAAGGTCGCCAGCGGGATCATCTCGCCCTGGTTGTTGCGCACTTTCAGCTGGCCAATCTGCTCGGCTTCAAGGCGGAACTGCTGTTCAGCCTGGACGTTGACCTGGTAGGTACGGCCAAAGCGGTTGAAGTCGTTGGCATACAACGAGCCCAGGTAAATCTGCAGGGTGTCGAAGATATCGCTGATGGCCACGCCATGGGTCTTGGCTTTTTCCCGGTCAATAGCGGCATCGACCTGCGGCACGTTGACCTGATAGCTGGTGAACAGCCCGGCCAGCTCCGGCACATTGTGGCTCTTGGCGATGATGTTCTGGGTTTCCTTGTACAGCGCTTCATAACCCAGGTTGCCACGGTCCTCTATCTGCAGGCGGAAACCGCCAATCGTACCCAGCCCCTGCACTGGCGGTGGCGGGAAGATCGCGATGTAGGCGTCTTCGATATCGGCGAACTGCGCGTTCAGTGCAGCGGCAATGGCAGCAGCCGACTGGCTCGGGTCTTTACGCTCATCAAACGGCTTGAGCGGAGTGAAGACGATGCCGCTGTTCGGGCTGTTGGTGAAGCCGTTGATCGACAGGCCGGGGAAGGCCACGGAGTCCGCCACGCCCGGTTGCTTGAGGGCGATCTCGCTCATTTTTTTGATCACCGCTTCAGTGCGGTCAAGGCTGGCGGCATCCGGCAGCTGGGCGAACGCTACCAGGTACTGTTTGTCTTGCGCCGGGACGAAACCGGTTGGCGTTGATGAGAAGCCCAGCCAGGTCATGACGATCAGGCCGCCGTAGACGAACAGGGCAATGCCGCTGCTGCGGATGACCCGGCCGACCGCACCGACATAGCTGTGGCTGGCGCGGTCAAAGAAGCGGTTGAACGGGCCGAACAACCAGCCGCCGAGCAAGCGCTCGAGCATGCGCGAGAAGCGGTCCTTGGGCGCATGGTGCTCTTTGAGCAGTACCGCAGCCAGTGCTGGCGACAGGGTCAGGGAGTTGAACGCCGAGATCACGGTCGAGATGGCGATGGTCAGGGCGAACTGCTTGTAGAACTGCCCGGTGAGGCCGGAGATGAACGCTGCCGGTACGAACACGGCGCACAGCACCAAGGCCGTGGCGATGATCGGGCCGGTCACTTCGCCCATGGCTTTTTGGGTGGCCTCCAGGGGCTTGAGGCCCAGGCCGATGTTACGTTCGACGTTTTCCACCACAACGATGGCGTCGTCGACGACGATACCGATGGCCAGCACCAGGCCGAACAACGACAACGCGTTGAGCGAGAAACCGAACAGGTGCATCACCGCAAAGGTACCGATCAGCGACACCGGTACGGCTACCAGCGGAATGATCGAGGCGCGCCAGGTCTGCAGGAACAGGATGACCACCAGGACCACCAGCACCAGGGCTTCGAACAGCGTGTGAACGACCGCTTCGATCGAGCCACGGACGAACACCGTCGGGTCATAGACAATGCTGTAGTCCATGCCTTCGGGGAAGTCTTTCTTCAGTTCGGCCATCTTCGAGCGCACTTCATCGGAGATCTCGATGGCGTTCGAGCCTGGGCGCTGGAAAATCGGGATGGCCACGGCGGGCTGGTTGTTCAGCAACGAGCGCAGGGCGTACTGGCTGGAACCCAGCTCAACCCGGGCAATGTCCTTGAGACGGGTAATCTCGCCGTCGGCGCCGGAGCGGATGATGATGTTCTCGAACTCTTCCTCGTTGACCAGGCGGCCCTGGGTGTTGACCGACAGCTGGAAGCTGGTGCTACCTGGGGCGGGCGGTGCTCCCAGCTGGCCGGCGGCGACCTGGCGGTTCTGCTCGCGAATGGCGGCGACCACATCGCTGGCGGTGAGGTTGCGTGAAGCGGTCTTGTTCGGGTCCAGCCAGACCCGCAACGAATAGTCGCCCATGCCGAACAGCTGCACGTCACCGACGCCGCCCAGGCGTGCCAGCTCATCCTTGATATTGAGGATGGCGTAGTTGGACAGGTAGAGCATGTCGTAGCGGTTATCCGGCGAGGTCAGGTGCACGACCATGGTCAGGTCGGGCGAAGCCTTGTCGACGGTGATACCGATACGGGTCACTTCTTCGGGCAGCTTGGGCTGGGTGCGGGTAACGCGGTTCTGCACCTGCACCTGGGCATTGTCCAGGTCGGTCCCCAGGGCGAAGGTGATTGTCAGGGTCAGCTTGCCGTCAGCGGTCGACTGCGAGGACATGTAGAGCATGTTCTCGACGCCGGTGATGGCCTGCTCCAGAGGTGCGGCAACGGTTTCACCAATGACCTTGGGGTTGGCCCCGGGGAAGTTGGCGCGGACCACGACGGTCGGTGGTACCACTTCCGGGTATTCGCTGATCGGCAGCTGGAACAGCGAGATGCTGCCGGCAATCAGGATCAGCAGCGACAGCACGGCGGCGAAAATCGGCCGGGTGATAAAAAACTTGGAAAAATTCATCGGACTGATCCCTTAACCGCGTGGTGCCTGGGCACTGGCAAGTTTTACGCTGGGGGTGGCCACTACTTTGCCCTGAATGCTGGCTTCGAGTGCCTGACGTTGTTGGGCGAGGGCGGCGAGGGTCGCTTCACTGGCCATTGGTGTGTCCTGTGGCGTGACTGGCGATCCCGGACGCACGCGTTGCAGGCCCTTGACCACGATGCGGTCGTCCTTGTTCAGGCCGCTGCGGACAATGCGCAGGCCTTCGAGCTTGGGCCCCAGTTCAACGGCGCGGTAGGCCGCAGTGTTGTCCTTGTCCATGACCAGGACGAACTTTTTGCCAAGGTCGGTGCCGACGGCTTCGTCGTTGATCAGCACCGCCGAATAGGTAGCGCTGCCGACCAGTTTCAGCCGTGCATACAAGCCCGGCGTGAACTGGCCATCGCTGTTGTCGAACACTGCGCGGCCACGGATGGTGCCGGTCTTGGGGTTGACCTGGTTGTCGACGAAGTTCATCTGGCCCAGGTGCGGGTTGCCGGTTTCATTGGACAGACCCAGGTACACCGGGGTGGTCTGGCCACGCTGACCCTGGCGGGCAAGCTGGGTGTATTTGAGGTACACGCGTTCATCGGCGTCGAAGTAGGCATACACCTTGTCGGTCGAGACCACGCTGGTCAGCGGGGTGACGTCGGCGGTGACGATGTTGCCGGCGGTGAACTGCGCCCGGCTGACCTGGCCGCTGATGGGCGCAGTAACCCGGGTGAAGCTCAGGTTCAGTTTGGCCAGGTCCAGTTGCGCCTGAATGGCGGCGACACCGGCTCGGGCTTCAGCAGCTGCGCTGGTGCGCGATTCGGCCAGTTCTGCAGAGATGGCGTTACTGCTGCGCAAGCGTTCGCCACGCTGGGCCTCGTTCTCGCTACGCACGGCGGTAGCGCGCGCTTGTTGCAGCTGGGCTTCGAGGCGGCGGACCTCAGCCTGGAACGGGCGCGGATCGATCTGGAACAACAGATCGCCTTTTTTCACCTGCGCGCCTTCGGCGAAGGCCACCAGGTCGATCTGACCCGACACCCGTGGCCGCACTTCAACGGTTTCCGGGGCTTCCAGCCGGCCGGTGAACTCGTCCCATTCGTTGATCGGTTGTTCCAGTACCTTGGCCACGCTGACCTTGGCCGCCGCCGGTGCCTGCACGGCCTCCGGGGTACGACCGCAGGCACTCATCACCAGTATTGCAAGTAGAGCCAAGGGGTAACGCAAAGGTTTGAGTGACTGTTCCATGGGGAGTCCGCCAATTTGTTGATAGTGGGCGGATTCTGCGATTTGTAACTATTAACGACGAATCGAACGAGGCGAAGGTAACTATCACCGGGAATGATATAAGCCAATCAAACGCGCTCTAGCCCAAGGCCTGCAGCAGGGTCCGACAAGCCTGCTTTAATCAATCTGAGCTTCGTTTGTCCTGACCGAACCCCACGGAGAACGCGCCCATGACCCGCCTCACCGCCAAAGACTTTGCCCCCGAGTTGCTGGAACTGTACGACTACTATGCCCACGGCCGGATCAACCGGCGCGAGTTTCTCGACCGCGCGGCGGCATTCACCTTCGCCGGCATGACCGCCAGCGCCTTGCTGGCCTCGCTGAGCCCGAACTATGCCCTGGCGGAGCAAGTAGCGTTTACCGACCCGGACATTAGCGCCGAGTACGTCACTTACCCGTCGCCCAAGGGCCACGGCCAGGTGCGTGGTTACCTGGTACGGCCGGCAACGGTCAAGGGCAAGGCACCAGGCGTTGTGGTAGTGCATGAGAACCGTGGCTTGAATCCCTACATCGAAGACGTCGCCCGGCGCCTGGCCAAGGCCGGCTTTGTTGCTTTTGCGCCCGACGGTCTGAGTTCGGTGGGCGGCTATCCGGGTAACGACGACAAGGGCCGCGAATTGCAGGCAACCGTCGACCCGACCAAGCTGATGAACGATTTTTTCGCCGCCATCGAATGGCTGATGCACCACGATGCCTGCACCGGCAAGGTCGGTATTACCGGGTTTTGCTATGGCGGCGGGGTGGCCAATGCGGCGGCGGTGGCCTACCCGGAACTGGGCGCGGCAGTGCCGTTTTATGGCCGTCAGCCCGAGGCCAGGGATGTACCGAAGATCAAGGCGCCGCTGTTGCTGCATTACGGTGAACTGGATACCCGCATCAACGAGGGATGGCCCGCCTATGAACAGGCGTTGAAGGCGGCAGGGAAGGTCTACGAGGTGTATTTCTATCCCGGTGCCAACCATGGCTTTCACAACGATTCGACACCGCGATATGACGAAGCAGCGGCGAACCTGGCGTGGGAGCGGACGCTGGCGTGGTTTCGAAAGTACCTATAGGTCCTTGGATTATTTCGGCTGGCGAAATTATGGATTGCGTCCGGCACCCATTCTGCTGCCAGCCGATCCCGTGCAGCATGGTATCCAGCAGCGCCACTCCCGGCGCTGACCCGGAGTTCAGAACATGCCAAGCCCGATCAAACTCTACAACTTTCCCAAATCCGGCCATGCCCATCGCATCGAACTGATGCTGGCGTTGCTCGACCTGCCGACCGAACTGGTCTTCGTCGACCTGGCCAAAGGCGAGCACAAACAGCCTGAATTCCTTGCCATCAATCCCTTCGGCCAGGTGCCGGTGATCGATGACAACGGTACCGTTATCGCCGATTCCAACGCCATCCTGGTCTATCTGGCCAAGGCCTACGGTGGTGAGCGCTGGCTGCCAGAGGATCCGCTGGGTGCCGCTCGCGTACAACGCTGGCTGTCGGTGGCCGCCGGCCCCCTGGCTTTCGGCCCGGCCGCAGCACGGTTGGTGACGGTGTTCGGTGCCTCGTTCAACACCGATGAGGTGATCGGCCGCGCTCACGCCTTGTTGCAGGTAGTTGACGCCGAGCTGGCCAAGGTGCCGTTTCTGACCGGCAACGAGGCGACCATCGCTGATATCGCCAATTACTCCTACATTGCCCACGCCCCCGAGGGCAATGTATCGCTGGAACCATACCCCAACGTGCGTGCCTGGCTTGCCCGGATCGAGGCGCTGCCTGGCTTTGTTCCGATGCCGCGCACGGTTATCGGCCTGCAAACCACTGCCTGACTCTCGAGGAATGCCGCCATGCACGAACACACGGGATCCCCCTGGCACGCAGGTGAAGTACGGCTGCAGGAGCAGGTCGGTGTTGCTGAACGCATGGAGGTGTTCGGCCGTAAAGTGATCCGCGACTATATGCCTGACCAGCATCGCGCGTTTTACCAGCAGTTGCCGTTTATCGTCGCCGGTGCCGTCGACGCGCAAGGTAAACCCTGGGCGACGCTGCTCGAAGGCCCGGAAGGCTTCGTCAGCTCGCCCGATCCGCAGCAGTTGCTGATTAGCACCGACCTCAACGGTGACGACCCGGCCAAACCGGGTTTCACCAGCGGTGGCGCCATCGGCTTGCTCGGGATCGAGTTGCACACCCGGCGGCGCAACCGCCTCAATGGCGTAATCCGCCAGGCCACGGCGGGCCAGCTGGAGGTGGCGGTAGAACAGTCGTTTGGCAATTGCCCGCAGTATATTCAGTTGCGCGAGTACACCCGGGTCGATGAGCCGTCGGGCGGCCGACGCGATTCAACGGTGCTCGATGCCGGCACTATCGCCATGATCGAACAGGCCGATACTTTTTTCGTCGCCAGTTACGCCGAGCATGAAAACGGCCAGCGCTCGGTGGACGTCTCCCATCGCGGCGGGCGACCGGGCTTCGTCAGGGTTGAAGGTAACCGCCTGACCATTCCCGACTATGCCGGCAACCTGCATTTCAACACCCTTGGCAACCTGCTGGTCAACCCGGTTGCCGGGCTGCTGTTCGTCGACTTCATCACCGGCAACGTGCTGCAACTGTGCGGCAGGGCCGAGGTGATCCTTGATAGCCCGTTGATCACGGCCTTTGAGGGTGCGGAGCGGATCTGGACGCTTGAGGTCGAGCAGGTGGTAGTGCGCCCGGCTGCCGTATCGCTGCGCTGGGCCTTTCATGAGTTCGCACCGACCAGCCTGATGACCGGTACCTGGGCCGAAGCTGAACAGCGCCTGCAACAACGTGAAAGGCAGCGGCAGTGGCTGGATTGGCGGGTGGTGCGCATCGAGCAGGAGAGCCGTGATATCCGTTCGTTCTACCTGCAGCCTGAGCATGACACGGCCGTGAGGTTCGCCCCGGGCCAGCACATTCCTGTGCAAGTGCAACTGGACGGCAAGGCGCCGCTGATCCGTACCTACAGCCTTTCCAGCGCGCCATCCGACGGTTATCTGCGCATCAGCGTCAAAGCACAAGGGCCCGCCTCGCGGCATCTTCACGCGACTGTACAGGTCGGTGAACGGCTGCAGGTGCGCTTGCCCATGGGCAACTTCACCCTCGATCAACACAGCGAGCGGCCCCTTGTTCTGATCGGAGCAGGCGTTGGCATTACGCCGCTGATCGCCATGCTGCGCGAGCAGCTGGCCAGTGGGCAGGCAAGGCGTATCGAGCTGTTCCACGGCGGGCGTACGCTGGCCGACCTGCCGTTCCAGCAGGAACTCGCCGCGCTTTGCGAGCAAGCTGCTGGCCGCCTGCGCCTGCACCGCGCGCTCAGTCAACCCGAGGCGCAGGCTGTTCACGGGCGCGATTATGAGTTCGCCGGTCGCCTTGGCATCGCCCAGATCAAAGCCACGTTGGCGCTGGACGACTATGACTTCTACCTCTGTGGCCCGGGCAGCTTCACTCAGGATATCTACGAGGGGTTGCGCGGCGTGCACGTGCCCGACGCACGTATCCATGCCGAAGCGTTTGGCCCCTCGACCCTGCGCCGTCACACTGATGACAACCAGCCAACGCTGCAGCAACCCCCGGCCGCCACTGAGGCAGTGCCGGTGTACTTCGCCAGCTCCGCCAAAGAGTCGCGCTGGACACCCGACAGTGGCACGCTGCTGGACCTTGCGGAGAGTCGTGGTTTGTCGCCGGATTTCAGCTGCCGTGGCGGTTCCTGCGGTACTTGCAAAACCAGGCTGGTCAGCGGTCAGGTCCACTACCCGAACCCGCCCGCCGAGCTGCCAGAGCCGGGCAGCGTGCTGATCTGCTGCGCCGTACCGGCCCAGGCGCAAGAGGGAGCGCAGCCATTGGTGCTGGAGCTCTAGCACCAGCACTGGAATAATCGCCCGACGACAACGCGTGGGGCGCGACATGGACCAGATTCACCTGATGAAAGTGTTCGTGGCCGTCGGCGAGCTGGAAAGCTTTGCCGCCGCCGCGCGCCGCCTGGGTATATCGCCGGCGGCGGTGACCCGTGCTGTCAGCGCCCTGGAGGAGCAGCTCGGGGTCAAGCTGTTGTTGCGTACCACACGTAATGTGCGCCTGACCGAAGCGGGTGGCCGCTACCTTGAAGACACCCGGCACATCCTTGCCAGCATCATCGAGGCCAACGAAGCCGCCGCCGGTATCAATGCTGCGCCCAAGGGCGACCTGGCAGTGACCGCGCCGATCCTGTTCGGCAAGAAGTTTGTCATGCCTTGCATCGTCCGCTATCTGCAGGAGTACCCCGAGGTCGACGTGGCAGCGTACTTCCTCGACCGCGTGGTCAATCTGGTGGAGGAGGGCATGGATGTCGCCGTGCGCATCGGTGAGTTGCCCGATTCCGGCCTCAAGGCGTTGCGCGTGGGCCGCATGCGCCGGCTGCTGTGTGCCTCGCCCGAGTACCTCGAGCACTATGGCACACCGCGCCATCCCGGCGAGCTGCAGCGCCACCAGGTCATCGCTACCGGGACGCTGTCACCGCGCACTGATTGGCGTTTTGGCGCCATCGATGCCCCGACCCAGGTCCGAATGAAACCGCGCCTGACCGTGACCGGCAACGACGCGGCCATCGCCGCAGCCAGTGCCGGGCTCGGGATCGCTCGGCTGCTGTCCTACCAAGTGGCTGACGAGCTGGCGGCCGGGCAGTTGCAGGTGATTCTGGCCGAGTACGAGGAAGCGCCGTGGCCGATCCACATCCTGCATCGGGAGAGCAAATATGGTTCGACCAAGGTGCGTACGTTCATCGACATGCTGGCGGAGCACTTGCGCGGGCAGACGCATCTGGCCTGACCCACATTTCTCGGGTAAACCGCAGACCTGTGGGAGCCGGCAGCACGGCGATTGGCCGGTGAGTCAAAACACATTCGGATACAGTCGCCTTTTGCCAAGGCTTCATCGTTCTGCTGGCATAGGCGCTTCATAGCGAGCCACGTCAGGAGACAGGCGATGAAAACCATGGTGGTGGGTGCCAGCAAAGGGCTGGGCAGGGCGTTGATCGAGGGACTGGGCGAGGCGGGCGATACCCTGATCGGGGTATCGCGCAGCCAGCCCCAAGGGCTTGTGGCGCAAACGGGTGTAGCGCTTCAATGGATCGAAGCTGACCTGACCAACCCCGAGGAAGCTGTACCACACCTGCATCGCGCCCTGGACGGCCAAGGGCTGGATACGTTGATTTACAACCTGGGCATCTGGGAGCCCCAGGCCTTCACCTCGGCCTATGACTTTCTCGGCGACGATGATGCCCACATCCAGGCCATGGTCAGTTGCAATGTCAGTGCCCCCTTGTTGCTGATCAAACGCCTGCTGCCGTTGTTACTCAAGAGCGAGCGGCCGCGGATCATCCTCACCGGATCGACCTCGGGCCTGCCCCGAAGTGGCCGGCCGGAAGTGACCTTCGGTGCTTCCAAGTTCGCCCTGCGGGGTATTGCCGATGCCCTGCGCGAAGGCTATCGACAACAGAACCTGGGGGTGACCTGCCTGAACCTGGGCTACCTGAACACCGACGATCTGCTGTCCACACCGCGAGACATTGCCGAACAGCACGGTGAAGGGCAGTTGATTCCGGTGCATGACGTAGTCCAGGTGGTGCGCATGGCATTGAGCCTGTCGTCGGCCAGCTTCGTCAGCGAGCTGACCTTGCCAGCGATAGGCGATGAGCGTTTCTGACGTCCTCAGGCGCTCTGCGTTGCATTCAGTTGTGCAGGCAGTTCAATAAGCGCGCACAAGCCTCCGCTGTCACGATTGCTCAGTGTCAAGGTACCGCCGATGGCCTGGGTCAGCTGATGGGCGATTGCCAGGCCCAGGCCAGTACCGCCAGTGCTGCGGTTGCGCGAGCCTTCCACCCGGTAATACGGCTTGAGGACTTCAGTGAGCTCGGTGTCAGGAATGCCGGGGCCGTTGTCCATGACCCGGATCAATGTGCTGCGGTTGTTGCCCGAAGCAACCTCCAGCTGGGCGCTGTCGGCGAACTTGAGCGCGTTGTCGATCAGGTTCACCAACACCCGGCGCAAGGCATGTGGGCGGGTGTTGAGCAACGCGCCGCAGGTGCTGCCAAGCGTCACCTGTTGGCCGCTGTCCTGGTAGTCGAGCACCAGGCTGTCGAGAAACGCATCGAGGTTGATCCGGCAGCTGGCTTCGGTGCTGCCGTCGATGCTTCGGGCATAGGCAACGCCCTCGCGCACCAGGTGCTCCATGGCCTCCAGGTCGCTCCAGAGCTTGTCTTTCTCGTGAGAGCTGTCCATCACTTCAACCCGCAGCTTCATGCGCGTGATCGGTGTCTGCAGGTCGTGGGAGATGGCCGCCAGCAGCTGCATGCGCTCTTTGAGGTAGGCGGCAATGCGTGCCTGCAGTGAGTTGAACGCCAAGGCGGCGTACAGCACTTCTCGCGGGCCGCTTTCCTCCAGCCGTGGGCCGGGTACATTCGGGTCCAGGCTGTCGACGGCACGGGCCAGGCGCGTCAGCGGGCCGATGGCAGTCTTGACTGCCAGCCAGGTACACAGCAGCAACAGTGCCAATTGCACGAGCAATACCGCTGGCAACCAGGCCGACAGCGGTATGGGCGCCGGCGTGACATCCACGGTCAGCGGTTTGCCGTCGCTCAGGCGCAGGTGCACCTGAAAGTGCGGGTTTGGCCCGGGAATGTTCTGGAAACTCAATGGATACTGATGGCCGATGGCAGTGTAGATAGCCTGTGCCGCCATCGGCGCTTGGCTCAACGTCAGCGGCTGACCCGCTGTCCCTTCATCAAGCCGGTAGCGGTGGGTGCGACGTTCCAGGCGCGGCAGCCAGGCGGCACGTTCGTCAGCGGGCAAGCGATTGAGGATGGCGACCGTCGTCGATACGTCCTGCTGCAGGTTGACCAGCATCATCGAACGCGAACTGACATAGCGTTCATAAAACTGAAAGCTGAACGACAGCCCGTAAGCCAGCACCAGGCCAGTGAAGAAGATCAGTGCCAGACGTGCCGCCAGGGTGTGCGGCCAGCGTAGCTGCAGCTTCATGACGAGGGCTCGACCAGCTGAACCGCTAGCGAGAACACATAGCCTTCACTGCGCACGGTCTTGATGTAGGCAGGTTCCCGGGCGTCATCCTGCAGGCGCTGGCGCAGGCGGCTGACCAGCAGGTCGATCGAGCGGTCAAAGATGTCCGCCTCTCGGCCCTGGGTCAGGTTGAGCAGCTGCTCGCGGCTCAGTACCCGTTGGGGATGGTCGAGAAACACCCGCAGCAAGCGGTATTCGGCGCCACTCAGGGCGACAAGGGTATTGTCGGCATCGAGCAGGTGGCGCGCGGTGGTGTCCAGGCGCCAATGGCCAAAGCCGATCAGGCGGCTGCTTTCGCTGATGTTGAGGTTGGGCGGCAGCATCCGCGTTCGGCGCAGCACGGCGTTGATGCGGGCCAGCAGTTCGCGGGCGGAAAAGGGCTTGCTCAGGTAGTCGTCGGCGCCCATTTCGAGACCGATGATGCGGTCGGTTTCGTCATTGCGGGCGGTCAGCATCAGCACGGGCGTCGCCTTGTGCTTGCCGGCGCGCAGTTCGCGACACAACAGCAGGCCGTCGTCGCCGGGCATCATGATGTCGAGCACGATCAGGTCGACCGCGTTGCTCTCCAGAAACGCGCGCATCTGCCGGCCATCGGCGACGATCGAGGTGCGCAGGCCATTCTTCTTCAGGTAGTTGCCTACCAGTTCTCTGATTTCGCGGTCGTCATCGACAATCAATACGTGGTCGACATGATCCATGCCCGGCTCCTGTTCCAGTGCTTGGCCCGAAGTGTACAGAGCCCGGTAGCGCTCGCGCTCCGGGGTTTGTATTGCAGTGTATCTGCTGTGGCAATTGATACGTGCTGAGATAAACCGGCGAGTTCCAGACACATCGTCGATACCTGGCACGCCTCAAATAGGTCTCAACGGCGAGGGCCCTTCCTCACCGACAGAGGGTGAAGCCTTCACCCGGGAGACTGTTATGACCTTCAAGACCCTGGCCCGCATCGGCCTGGTCGCGATCTTCGGCCTTGGCACCCTGGGCGCCTATGCCGACAGCATCGCACCGATACAGGATTACCATTACGGGCAGCATCTGGATGTGAAGAAAGTCGTGGCCATTCATGACCACAACGCCACCGCCTGCGGGGTGGTGGTGGCTGAAATGGACTACCTGGACTCCAAGGGGCAACCCCATAGCGTGCAGTACGAAAACTACGCCACCGGTGCCTGCCATGATGGCGGTTGAGTTCACTCAAGGAGGGTGTGTCTGATGGCAGTGTTCACATTTTTTGGCGGCGCGTTGCGCCGCCTCGATCCGACGCCACGCAGGCTGGGTGTTGCCGCTGTGCTGGCTGCTGCGCTGGGCGCTCTGAGCCTGGGTAGCCGTCTGTTCGCCGGGTCTTCGCAGCTGGAGAAGTTGGGGCCAATGCCCGAGCTGAGCGGTGCGGTGCAGTGGCTTAATTCACCCCCGCTGAACCGCGAAGCGCTCAAGGGCAAGGTGGTGCTGGTGGACTTCTGGACCTACGACTGCGTCAATTGCCAGCGTAGCCTGCCGTACGTCAATTCCTGGTCGAAGCGTTATGCCGACCAGGGCCTGGTAGTGATTGGCGTGCACACGCCGGAGTATGACTACGAGAACGATATCGGCAATGTACGTGAGCAGGTTGCCAGGCTGGGTATCCAGTACCCGGTGGCCGTCGACAACCGATATGCCATCTGGAACGCCTTTGGCAATCAGTTCTGGCCGGCGCATTACTTTGTCGACGCTCAGGGCCAGGTGCGAGCCGTGCATTTCGGCGAGGGCGCCTACGACACCCAGGAGCAAGTGATCCGGCAGCTGTTGGCTGAGCGGCGCGGGCTTGCTCCTTGATGCCGTCGCGTTATCAGGACAGGAAGCCACCGTCCACGTTCAGGGCCACACCGGTGGTGTAGCTCGACGCGTCACTGGCCAGATACAGCACCGCACCGGCCATTTCTTTCGGGTCGGCGACACGCTTGAGCGGGATCTGTTGCAGTGCGGTGTTGAGGATGGCGTCGTTCTTGACCAGTGCCGAAGCGAACTTGGTGTCGGTCAGGCCTGGCAGCAGGGCGTTGCAGCGAATGCCGAACGGTGCGCACTCCTTGGCGAAGACTTTGGTCATATTGATGACCGCTGCCTTGGTCACCGAGTAGATGCCCTGAAACACCCCGGGTGAAACACCATTGATCGAAGCGACGTTGATGATGCTGCCACCGCCGTTCTCGCGCATCAGTTTGCCGGCTTCAACCGACATGAAGAAATACCCGCGGATGTTTACGTCGACGGTCTTTTGAAATGCGCCGAGGTCGGTGTCCAGGACGTTACAGAACTGTGGGTTGGTGGCCGCGTTGTTGACCAGGATGTCCAGGCGACCAAACTGTTCGCGTATGGCGGCGAACGCTGTGTTGATCTGCTCCATTTCACCGATATGGCAGGCGATGGCGGTGGCTTTGCCACCGGCTGCGACGATGGCGTCGGCGACTTGCTGGCAGCCTTCAAGTTTGCGGCTCGAGACAATCACATGCGCGCCTTGCTGGGCCAGCAGGTGGGCAATGGCCTCGCCGATGCCGCGGCTGGCGCCGGAAACAAACGCGATCTTGCCATCGAGGTCGAACAGTTGGGTCTTGGACATCGTCTTTTCCTTGTTGTAGTCGTCAGAGGCTGGACTTGGCAATGACCTGCAGGCTCATGTGCTCCAGCAGTGTGTTCATGTGAATGAACTGTGCGAAACGCTTGTCCTGGGTCTGGCCATGGAAGAAGCGGTAGTAGATCTGCTGAACGATGCCGGCCAGACGGAACAGGCCGTAGGTGTAGTAGAAGTCGTAGTTATCAATGGTGATGCCTGCGCGCTCGGCGTAGTAGTCAACGAACTGCTGGCGGGTGAGCATGCCCGGCGCGTTGCTTGGCTGGCGCCGCATCAACTGCACTGGTGCCGGGTCGTTGGCTTCTATCCAGTAGGCCAGGGTGTTGCCCAGGTCCATCAGCGGGTCGCCGATCGTGGTCATCTCCCAGTCGAGCACACCGATGATGCGCATCGGGTTGTCGGCGTCGAGGATGACGTTGTCGAAGCGGTAGTCGTTGTGGACGATGGCTGGCTTGGGATGATCGGCAGGCATTTTTTCGCGCAGCCAGGCGATGACTTTTTCCCAGCGCGGTGCATCCGGAGTCAGGGCCTTTTCATAGCGGCTGCTCCAGCCTTCGATCTGGCGCTGCACGTACCCTTCAGGCTTGCCCAGGTCGCCCAGGCCGCAGGCGTTGTAATCCACCTGGTGCAGTTCGACCATGCGATCGATGAAGCTTTTGCACAGCGCTTCGGTGCGTGCGGCATCCAGCCTGAGCTCCGGCGGCAGGTCGGAGCGCAGGATGATGCCTTTGACCCGGTCCATGACGTAGAACTCGCCGCCAATCAGTGCTTCGTCGGTGCAATGCACGTAGGCCTTGGGGCAGTAGGGGAAGCCACTGTTGAGCTGGTTGAGGATGCGAAATTCGCGGCCCATGTCATGGGCCGACTTGGCCTTGTGGCCGAAGGGAGGGCGGCGCAACACAAATTCGTGTTCCGGGTACTGCACCAGGTAGGTCAGGTTGGAGGCGCCACCGGGGAACTGACTGATGCGCGGCAGGCCGGTCAGGCCGGCAATATGCGCCTTCAGATAAGGGTCGATGACAGCGGCATCGAGCTCTTCGCCGGGGCGGACCTGGGTGGACTGATCGGTGAGCGTCATGCTTTTCCCTTATTTTTGAAGCCAGAGATTATTGGCTAATCTAATTCTGGTAGTGGCGCCGGACAAGCCACAAACCGCTTTATAGGCTAGCGTGTTGCCGGTCGATCAACGTCCCTGATGGCGCCTGTAAAACCGCGGGGCGAAAAAAAACCGAAGCCGTTGCGGGCTTCGGTTTTGCTTGGCATCAGCGCAGGGCTCAGGCCGGGAACAGCTCGCTCAGCTTCATCGACAGCATCATGTCGCCTTCAACGCGCAGCTTGCCGCCCATGAAGGCCTGCATGCCGTCGGTTTCGCCGCTGACGATACCCTTGAGGGTTTCGCTGTCCAGCACCAGGGTGCAGTTGGCGTCGGCGTTTTCGCCTTCCTGGATTTCACAGGTGCCATCCTTGACGATCAGGGCGTAGTGCTTGTCTTCGTCGGTGATGTTGAAACCGAACACCAGATCCAGACCGGCAGCAGCGGCAGGGTTGAACTTGGACTTCATCGCTTCGACGGCTTTTGCTACATCGCTCATGGTGTGTTCCTTATTAAGTGATTGGCGTGACCTGCACGGTCACAACGAGCCGATGCTCATCGGTAGGTGATGAGCTCCGGCGCCCTCAACAGTTGCACATGGGCCTGACTGTTGAAGGAAGCCAGGGTCACCTCGCGGCCACGGTACTTCAGCTGGCTGAGCGAGGTGTTGATGATCTGCCAGTTCAGCGCGAACGCCTGGCTGGCAGTGATACGGGTGACCAGGTGGAGCAGGGCGGTGATGGTCCCGCCCGAGGTAAAGATGGCGACGTTTTCGCCGCTGGAGGCCTGTGCGAGCACGCGCTGCAGCCCGCCGTCGACACGTTCGACAAAGGTAGCCCAGGACTCGATATCGTCACAGTCGTATTCGCCGTCATGCCAGCGCTGGATCATCAGCGCGAACAGGCGTTGAAACTCGCTGCGATGCTGCGCGCCGTTGCGCAGGATGTGCCGGGCTTCAGGTTCGTCCGCCAGCAGGCCGGGCAACAGGGTGCGGATTACTGCATCGGCGTCGAGCTCGTTGAAGGCGATGTCGGTGTCCACCGGCGGCACGGTGCAGCCTGTGCGCTGCATGGCGGCCAGGGCCAGGCGGGCAGTGTCCTGTTGGCGGCGCAGGTCGCCGGCGACGCAACGGTCCAGGTGTACACCCACGTGCGCCAGGTGTTCACCGAGCGCTTCACTCTGGCGGATGCCCACGGGCGAGAGGACGTCGTAGTCGTCTGCACCGAATGAGGCCTGGCCATGTCGAATCAGGTAGATGCTGCCCACGTTGTGCGCCTGCGGTAAGAATGAGGCCGAGGTTAGGGTGCCTCCAGCGGGCTGTCAACGAAAAAACATACAAGCGTTTGAAAAGAGCGTTTGAACTGCATTGCCGAACATTTCCTACGCTGGCAGGGGCAGGGCGGCGTCGGTATGCTTGACTATCGGTTTGCGCCGTTCGGGCGCCAGCATGTTAAGGAGTTACTGTGGAGTTTCTTGCAGAGTACGCAAGCTTTCTCGCCAAGACCGCGACCCTGGTGATCGCGATTCTGGTGGTTCTTTCGGCGATTGCCGGGTTACGTGGCAAAGGTCGGCGCAAGGCTGGCGGGCAGTTGCAGGTCAACAAGCTCAACGAGTTCTACAAGGACTTGCGCGAGCGCCTGGAAAGCAGCCTGCTCGACAAGGCCCAGCTCAAGGCCCTGCGCAAGCAGCAGGCGAAGGCAGAAAAGCAGCAGAAGAAAACACCTGAAGACAAGCCGCGGGTGTTCGTGCTCGATTTTGATGGCGACATCAAGGCCTCGGCCACCGAGAGCCTGCGCCACGAGATTACCGCCGTGCTGAGCCTGGCCACGCCCCGCGACGAAGTGGTGTTGCGCCTGGAGAGCGGCGGCGGCATGGTGCACAGCTACGGGCTGGCTTCGTCGCAACTGGCCCGGATCCGTCAGGCCGGTATCCCGCTGACCATCTGCATCGACAAGGTCGCTGCCAGCGGCGGCTACATGATGGCCTGCATCGGCGACAAGATTGTCAGTGCGCCGTTTGCCATTCTCGGTTCGATTGGCGTGGTGGCGCAGTTGCCCAACGTCAACCGGCTGTTGAAAAAGCACGATGTCGATTTTGAAGTGTTCACGGCCGGTGAATACAAACGCACCGTAACCGTGTTCGGCGAGAACACCGAGAAGGGCCGGGAGAAGTTCCAGGAAGACCTGGATGTGACTCACCAGCTGTTCAAAGACTTTGTTTCACGCTATCGCCCGCAGTTGCATATCGACGACGTGGCAACCGGTGAAGTGTGGCTTGGCGTTGCCGCGCTGAACAAACAACTGGTGGATGAACTCAAGACCAGCGACGAGTACCTGGGCGATCGCGCCCGCGAGTCGAACCTCTATCACCTGCATTTTGCCCAGCGCAAGAGCCTGCAGGAGCGGGTCGGGCTGGCAGCCAGCAGTTCGATCGAAAGCACCGTGCTCGGGCTGTGGAGCAAGCTGGGTAAATGGCGCTGAGCATTATGTAACACCAGCGTATTGCGCTATTCGACTCTCCTGTGAGCCCCAACGCTCACAGGAGAGTACTAATGTCCACCTCTAACGTCCCCCCTATCCCCGGCCTGCACGGCCGATTCCTCGGCAAGCGCCTGTCTGGTCTGTTCAAGCATGCAACCGCTGCCGATCTCAAGCGCTGGCGTACTGTACTGCGCCCGGCGCAGTTGACGTCCAAGGGCCTTGCTGCCTGGTACTTGATGGCTGACGAGGCCGAACGCCAGACGCTGCACGATGTGCAAAAGCGCAGTCAGACCTCGACACGTGCGTTGGCCAAGGCGCTGAAAGACCTGAAAGAGCCAGCAGCGTTTGCCGAACCCCTGCTGAAAGCTGAGCTGAAAAAAACCTTGGGCGTTGAATACGACGTCAATACCACCGAAATGGTGGAAATTCATTACGAGTCGGTTTTGCTGGGGTCAATGCAGCAGCTAAAGCCTCGCCAGCAAACCCTGATGCAGGCGGCAATGCAGAACTATGCCGCCGATACTCAATTCGAGACCGGCAGCGCATTGGCGCCCAAGGGAGCGTTTACCCTTGAGCTCAAGCCCGGTGACCCGGGCGCTTACCCGCGTTTTCAATACCGTTACAGCCAAAAACTCGAGATCAAGCCCGAGCGTTTTGCAGCGTTGTGTCACGCGCTGGATCTGGGCGAGCAGTACCAGGCACATGTGCGCGATGTGTATGAGCTCCCGGCAACTCAGGACACTGTGCGCAGGCTGTCAATCAAGGCGGATAAAGACCGCTTGCACCAGGCTGCCCAAGAGGCGTTCATGAAAGGCGAGATCTCGGCGTCGGCGCGTTCGATGTTCCACCAGCTGATCGATGACCAGCAGGCACCGCAGCTCCACGGCAAGCCCGTGATCCTTCAAGGGTTGACGATGTTTGGCACTGCGCTTGAGGGCGTTGTGGTGTTCAGTGCTGATCGCATCAGTAGCGAGGTTGAGCCAGTAGTCGTTTACCTGCCAGGCGCGCCTTTGTACCCGCTCAAAGAGTACCCGTCTGTGGCCGCTTTCAAACAGGACTTGCGGGTTAACCTGTTGCAACCGGCTTATCTGCGGCTGTTTCATCGCTATGTCCGCCAGCAGGAGCAGGCACACTTCTTCAAGCGCCTTGACGAGGCGTTGTACCTCAATGATGGCGAGCTTGACCCTCATGCCAACCTGCACCTTCGTGATATGGCAATCGGTACCGACCTGTTCGGCTACAGGCAAGATCAGCACCTGATCAGGCTCAAGGAAAATGCCGCCGTGTTGGTAGTGCCCAGTGCCAAGGTAGATGAGGAGGCAAAAAAAACACGACTGGCATACTGGGAAAGCATCGGCCTCAATGTACTCAATGCAGCGGCTTTCTTTGTGCCGGCACTGGGTGTGGTCATGGCTGCAGTGGCTGGCGTGCAGCTGGTAGACGAGATTATCGACGGCGCCCATGCCTGGGAGGCGGGTGATCTTGACGAGGCCGTGGCCCATTTCGAGTCGGTGGCAGTGAATGTCGTCATGGCCGTTGGCATGGGTGCCGCAGGCCATTTAGCGGCGCCGATTCAGGCGAGCGAACAGGTTGATGGCTTGTTGCGCGTCAGCCTGCCCAGTGGCGAGGAGCGTTTGTGGAAGCCTGACCTGGCACCCTATGCGCGCACGGTTGAGCTGGCTGATGTTACACCTGACGCGGCGGGGGTTTACCCTGTGGATGGTAAATCCTACATCCGTATTGAAACGCAGGTATTTGAGGTGACTCAGGATGCCGACGCAACCTGGACAATCACACATCCCGACGATCCGCACGCCTATCAACCTGTACTGCGACACAATGGCGAAGGCACTTGGCAGGCCGCAGGCGAGCAGCCCTTGCAGTGGGACCATGAGCGCCTGTTGAAGCGTTTTGGTCATCTTGCGCACGGCTTGTCCGATGAAGTGGTTGAGCAGGCTGTGAAGATCAGCGGTGTTGACGACGATGTGCTGCGTCGCATGTATGTGGACCAGTTGATGATGCCACCTTTGCTCAAGGACACGCTGCAGCGCTATCAGACTGACCGCCGGATGGACCGTTTGATCAAAGCCTTGAGTAATGGTGCCGCTGGCGTGGATGGCTTGGGGTATGGGCCGAGCTTGAGTCAGGAATTGCCCCGCTGGCCAGAACGTGTGATTGAGGTCTATGACGAAGCGGCGAGTGCGGACAGCGAGCCAGTTCGGTACGGCGCGAAGCGCTGGCCTGGTGGACGTGTCATCAGGATTTCGATAAGGGAGCTCTATGCCAACACCTTGGCCGGCAAGGTATTGGAGGACTTGAGTGAAGAAGAAGCCAGTGATCTGTTCGGGTCAAGCGTTGAGACGCACAAGCGCTTGGAGGTACTCCGTCAACTGATTGCCGAGCGTGCCACCAAGGCGCGCGCTGCAATCTTCGAGCTCCTGCACGAGCATGGACGAGCAGAGCCGAGTGTTGAACAGGCGCGGCTGATCAAGGCCTTTCCGCTGCTGACCGACGAGGCTGCGCTGGAGATCATCGACGCCGCTGATTCCGTCGAGCGGACGCAGTTGCAAGCCAGTGATGGGCGTGTGCCGATGCGTCTGGCTGAAGAAGCACGGGTGTATCAGCGACAGATCGCTGTGTCGCGGGCCATTCAGGGGCTGCATGAGGTAACGCTGGCAAACCTTGACAGCGATCGACTGGCGGTGGGGTTGATGGCTGATCTGCCGGGGTGGAGTGGTAATGTTCGTCTTGAACTGCGCGAGAACTCGCGGACTGGACGTCTGCTGGCCAGCGCCGGTCAGCCTGAGGGCGCGCTCAAAACGGTGGTGCGCAACAGCAACGGTTACCGCGTCTATGACGCTCAAGACCTTGAGTTGAGCGGCGGTGAGCCGCTGTTTGCCTCGTTGCTCAAGGCGTTGCCCGACAGTGAACGGCAGGCATTGGGCTTTGATATTCAGTCATGGCAGCTGTTGCGCAGCACATTGTATGCGCTTGCCTCGGCAGATCGGGCTCGGGTGTCGACTCTGCTTGGCCAGCAGCCGATCAAACCGTGGTTTCGCTCGCCCTTTCGATTGGCTGACGGTCGGACCGGCTATCCCCTGGGAGGGACGGTGGGGAGCCAGGCTGTTGATGGTAGATTGAACGCCCTGTTCCCGAGGCTGAACAGGGAGGCGCTTGAAGCGATGAAAGCACGCCTGTTACTTGAGAATCAGCATCTGGGTGATGCCGTGTTCAAACTGGAGGCTGAATACAAAACGCTCGAGGAAACGCTTGATCGGTGGGTGACGGACAGCACAAACGTCTATCAACGGGGCGATCGACAACATGTCCGCCAGACACTGCTCAACACCTGGCGTCGACCAGGCGGGGGCGTCAGAGCGAAGCTGGCACTTCACAGGTCGAACGCCGGAGCGCTGCCCGTGTTGACCGCACGGTTCGAGCATATTCACGACCTGAGCCTGGCAGGAATGCAGCAAGAGGCATTGCCCTCTGGTTTTCTGCGCTGCTTCCCACGGCTCAAACGCCTGTCACTGGAGGGCAACCGGTTAAGCGAGATCCCAGCTGATGTCGGCGCGCTGACGGGCCTGGTTCATCTAAATGTAAGTGAAAACGGCCTGATTAACAGCGACTCCCTCTTTGATGTGCTCGAACCGTTGGTCAGCCTGCAGACACTCAACTTGCAAAAGAATCCACTGACTGGCCTTTCCAATTCGGCGCTGGAAGCGTTGGCATCACTGCCGGTGCTGACCCGGCTGAACTTTCGTTACAGCAGCGTGAGATTGACCGCCGAAGGGCTGGAAGTCCTGACCCGGTTGCCTCTGCAAGAGCTGAATTTAAGCAATACTGACTTGGTGTTGGATGAAACCGCCGCGCAGGTGTTTTCCAGGTTTGGTCAATTGAAGCGACTGAATCTGGCATTCAATTTAGACCTTGGGCGGGCCCCCGAGCTTGGCGACCTGACGCAACTGGAGCAGCTTGACCTTAAAGCCTGTGGGTTGAGCGAATGGCCTGAAGGATTGACGACCTTGATGAACCTGGAGCCCCTCCAGCTGGAGTCCATTGATCTGAGTAGCAACCGGATCACGACACTTCCGGCGCTGGCTGAAACACGCTTCGGTGCCGCACTGCGCACAGATCCCGACCTTGACCTGAATTTATTTTCTAACCCGTTGAATGCTGACAGCATTGCCCGAATGAGCATTGTCGGGGCTGCCTATGAACGTGATCTGGGGATACATATCCAGGAACCGGTACAGCCTGACGATGTCTGGTTGGAGGGGGCAGGTCAGGTTCAACGCGACCTCTGGCAGGAGCTGTTCCAGAATCGACAGAACCGCGCTCTGCACGATGCGTTTGATCGACTTGCCTTGTCGAGTGAGTTTCGGGCCAATGCGGCGTATGTACGCAAGCGGGTGTGGTCAATGCTTGAACTGGCTTCACAGCATACGCAGCTCCGGGAGGATCTGGTGGCGATTGCTGGCGATTTTCCAGTGACCTGTGGCGATGCCGGTGCTGACGCATTCAGTGCCCTGGAAACCGCCGTGTTGGTGTTTCAACGCAGCTCAGAGGCCGGTAGCAGTGGACGCAGCGCTGATCTGGTGGCGTTGTACAAGCAGTTGTTTCGTCGCCATGAAGTGCAACGAATGGCCGATACGTTGTCTTTGGCCCGCATGAGTCGGCGTGCCGCCTTGATGGCTGACGGCGAGCTGACACCACTGGACCCGCTGGATGACATCAGCGATGCCCGACTTGCGAGTGAGAGCGTCGATGATATCGAGATCCGGCTGGCCTTGCGCCAGAAGTTAGCGGGCGTGCTTGACTACCCGGAGCCTTCCAGTGACATGCTCTTCGAGGCTACGGCCAATCTCTCGAAGGAAACGTTCGATCGGGTTGCAGGCGCGGTGAAAGGGCGTGATACGGTCGCCAACCGCCAGGCCTGGATGGTGGGTGAAAGCAGCTGGCAGCGTTACCTGAAAGAACGATACGCAGGTCAGTTCGAAGCCATTCTGACTACCTGGACAGAGGGCCTGGACTACCTGGATTATTGCAGGGGAACGTCTGACGAGGTGCCAGCCAAGCTCGATGGCGACGTGGTGAGCGCGTTGCGCAATACGCTGGGTAAAACGCTCTTCCATGCAGACGGTACGTTACGCAAATTTGATATCGACGATAACGGTTATTTAAAGGGAGCCGCCGACCTGATCAGAGGTCGCGAAGAAGCAGAGGCTGCCTTGATGACCCGGTTGACGCAAGTTGAAGAGCTCTCGCCGTAATTACGACAGGCAAAAAAAGGCCCCGCATGCGGGGCCTTTTTTATTCAGCGACGACGGAACAGCGGTTGCGGTTCGTCGGTGGCGGCCTGGTAGGTCACCGAGAAGTCTTTGAGGCTTTCCAGTGCTTCCACCGGGTCTTTGTCGGCTCGCAGGGCGAAGGCGTCAAAACCGCAGCGCTTGAGGTAGAACAGCTGATCACGCAGCACGTCGCCAATGGCCCGCAGTTCGCCGGTGAACTTGTAGCGGTCACGCAGCAGGCGCGCATTGGAGTAATTGCGCCCGTCGGTGAAAGCCGGGAAGTTCAGGGCAATGACCTGGAACTCGTTGGCGACGTGGCCGATCTCTTCGGCTTCTTCGTCGGCATCCAGCCAGACACCCAGGCCGCCGTCGCGGGCCTTGAGCATATGGCCGTGTTCACGCCACAACTGCAGCGGAACGATGTAGTCGTCGCAGTTGGTCACTTCGTCGATGTTGAAGTCCTTGGGCAGCAGGTGCCAGGTTTCGTCGACGATTTCGTTGTTCTTAATGATTCGCTGCATAGACGCGTTCCTTGAAAGGGTCGATGCCAATACGCTGGTAGGTGTCGATGAAGCGCTCGTCTTCGGTACGTTTTTCAACGTAGACGTCGATCAGCTTCGAGATGACATCCGGCATGGCGTCCTGGGCGAACGAAGGGCCGAGGATCTTGCCCAGGCTGGCGTCACGGCTGGCGCTGCCACCAAGGGAGACCTGGTAGAACTCTTCACCTTTCTTGTCCACCCCGAGAATGCCGATGTGGCCGACGTGGTGGTGACCACAGGCGTTCATGCAGCCGGAGATGTTCAGGTCCAGTTCGCCGATGTCGAACAGGTAGTCCAGGTCGTCGAAACGGCGCTGGATGGATTCGGCAATCGGGATCGACTTGGCGTTGGCCAGGGAGCAGAAGTCACCACCAGGGCAGCAGATGATGTCGGTCAGCAGGCCGATGTTCGGCGTAGCGAAACCGTTTTCACGCAGTTCCAGCCACAGCGTGTGCAGTTGGCTCTGCTCGACGTCTGCGAGGATGATGTTCTGCTCGTGGGAGGTACGTAGCTGGCCGAAGCTGTAGCGTTCGGCAAGATCAGCGACGGCATCGAGCTGTTTGTCGGTCAGGTCGCCCGGTGCAACGCCGGTAGGCTTGAGCGACAGGGTCACGGCCACGTAGCCCGGCTTCTTGTGCGCCAGGACGTTACGGGTGCGCCAGCGGGCGAAGCCCGGGTGCTGTTGTTCCAGCTCGCTGAAGTCGAGGTTGTCCAGCGCCTTGTAGTCCGGATCAACGAAGTGCTTGGCTACACGCTGTACTTCGGCTTCGGTCAGCGTGGTGCTGCCACCGCGCAGATGGGCCATTTCGGCCTCGACCTTCTCGGCAAAGACTTCCGGGGTCAGGGCTTTGACCAGGATCTTGATCCGTGCCTTGTACTTGTTATCGCGACGGCCGTAGCGGTTGTAAACCCGCAGGATCGCGTCCAGGTAGCTCAGCAGGTCTTGCCACGGCAGGAATTCATTGATGAAGGCGCCGACCACCGGGGTACGGCCCAGGCCGCCACCCACCAGTACGCGGAAGCCCAGCTCGCCGGTTGCGTTGTACACCGGCTCGAGGCCGATATCGTGGACTTCAATGGCGGCGCGGTCGCTGCTCGAGCCATTGATGGCAATTTTGAACTTGCGCGGCAGGTAGGCGAATTCTGGGTGGAACGTGGTCCACTGGCGAACGATCTCGCACCAAGGGCGCGGGTCGATCACTTCATCGGCAGCGACACCGGCGAACTGGTCGGTGGTGACGTTGCGCAGGCAGTTGCCGCTGGTCTGGATCGCGTGCATCTGCACGGTCGCCAGTTCGGCCAGGATCTCCGGGATGTCTTCCAGGGCGGGCCAGTTGTATTGCACGTTTTGCCGGGTGCTGATGTGGGCATAGCCCTTGTCGTAGTCGCGCGCGATCTTCGCCAGCATCCGAGTCTGGCGCGACGTCAGCTGGCCATACGGCACAGCGACCCGCAACATCGGGGCAAAACGTTGGATATAGAGGCCATTTTGCAGGCGCAGGGGGCGGAACTCTTCTTCGCTCAGCTCACCGGCCAGATAGCGTCGGGTCTGATCTCGGAACTGCTTGACGCGGTCCTCGATGATCCGCTGATCGTACTCGTCGTATACGTACATAGGGGTCCTGTTCTCAAGCTGCTTGCAGCTAATCGCGCGCACGGCCGCGCACTCCCAAAGCGGAGCGGAAGAAAGATAGCAGTTTGCGTTTATGCGCAAAAGTGATGTTTTTGCATATGAAAAGAACCATTTGGACTAAGTGAGACTGACTGGCATTTGGCTGTTTGAGGCTCTGCGGTGTTTATAATCAATGGTTTGAATAGCAGGAGCGAATCCGCATGCTCAAGGCCTTGTGCCAAAGCCTATGCCTGAGTCTGCCGCTGGCAGCCAGCGCACAGGCCGCGTCGGTGGTGTTTCTGAATCCTGGCTATTCCAACGAGACCTTCTGGGTCAGTTATTCGCGCTTCATGCAGGCAGCCGCCCAGGACCTGGGGATGGAGCTACGGGTCGAGTACATGGAGCGGCGTCCGGAGCACGCGTTGATCGAGGCGCGCAAAGTACTCGCCAGTGCGGACCGCCCGGATTATCTGGTGCTGGTCAATGAGCAGTATGTGGCCCCGGAAATCATCCGCCTGTCACATGACAGCGGGGTCAAGCTGTTTCTGGTCAATAACGGCCTGACCCCAAGTCAGGCCGAATTGATCGAGAAGGCGCCGGAAAAGTACGCGCCGGTGCTCGGTACGCTGGTCAACAACGACGAGCAGGCCGGCTATCAGATGCTCAAGGAACTTGTCGCCCTGCGTTCCCGACCCGGAATAACCCGCCCCATCGAGTTGCTGGCGTTTTCCGGGATCAAGACCACGCCGGCGGCGCAACTGCGCGAGAAAGGCATGCGCCGGGCCCTGGCCGAGCACCCGGAAGTACGCTTGCGCCAGCTGGTGCATGGCGGGTGGGAGCAGGAGCGGGCGTACCAGCAGGCTCAGCAGTTGCTGAAGCGCTACCCGCGCATCGAACTGGTCTGGTCGGCCAATGACGAGATGGCTTTTGGCGTCATGCAGGCCTTTGTCGAAGCCGGTCGCACCCCGGGCCGGGATGTCCTGTTCAGCGCTGTCAACAGCTCCCCGCAAGCGCTGCAGGACCGCATCGACGGCCGGATCAGCGTGTTGATGGGCGGCCACTTCTCCCTCGGCGGATGGGCCATGGTGTTGTTGCACGATGATGCGCTGAATCTGCCAATCGACCGTGACGGGCAGCGCAACCACCAGGTGCCGGTTCTGCAACTGATTGACCCGGCACGCGCGCGGCGCTGGCTGAAGCTGCAGGATCAGGCCGACTATGGCCTGGACTTCAATCGCTTCAGTGCGCAGGGGCGTGCAGCAAGCTACCGCTATCCGTTCCTTCAGGCGCCGATTGACTATTGATAATTCCTTACTTGAGCAAAGGACATTGCTGGACTTAACTGCTACGGGTGACGTGCATTCCCATAACCACTACAAGAGGCGATGCAATGGGAAACTCGACCAAAGTGAAGAACGACAGCCATGTCGATGCCTGGGCGATACTCTGTTTGATTGTGCTGGTTGTTGTGACCGCGGTGTATTGGGTCAGCCACCAGTAACCTTCCATTCAAGACCGTGATGCAACCCGAGCGCCTGCGGAGGAACTTCCGCAGGCGCATGCGGCCAAGCACAGGTGACTTGATCCGCGTATAGATACATGTAGCGCAGTGATGCTTGTGTTCACTGGTCTGATGACGGCTCCCTCATTTGTAATGGAGCCTGTCATGACCATTTCTTTCGCACCCGATCCGATGCCGGATCTGCCAGCGATCACGATTGCCGCTGGTTTTCTCCCGCCAACCCTTACCGACAGCTTCGACCTGATGCAGGTTTCAGCGGGTGTGTTCCTGTGGGATAACGGCGATGCTGTGTTGCTGGAGCGGTTGCAGACGTTGGCCATGTCCGTGGCGCAGGTACAGATCGAGCAAGAGCACACCGACACCTGGGATTTTCTTCTTGCGTTACAAGGCCGGGTCGACCTTGAGATCGATCTCAGTTTTGAGGCGGAAATCCCCGATGCAGCCTGGCATTTTTGCCTGATGGCCGCGCACAACGCGTTGCTCGGTGCCACGACAGAAGTGCCTGTGAGTGCGTCAGAGGAGCCCCACGGCAGTAACCCGCTGCCCTTGGTCTCCCTGCGCGGTGAGCTGATCCAGGCGGCAGCGAAGGGCACGTTTGCCCAGGGCCTGGTCAAGGCAGGTGTTTTTATTTGTGACGAGGTCTTGCCCGATCGCATGCCCAACCTGCAGCAGGCAGCCGAAGCGGTTGCCGGGCAGCTGGCGCTGAACGAGATTGTGCACGCAGAAGATTTTGTACGTGAGTTGCAGCGCCGAATCGATGTCGATATCACTGCTTGCATGGAGACAGACCCGCCGGGCATTGATGCGCTGGTGTTCCTGATGGCCGCCCACAATGCGCTCAATTCGTTGCTGGCTTACGCGCTTATCCCTATGCCTTTCAAAGCGGATGACTGGGCAGGGCCGCAAGCCGATGATCCGGTTTCTCCGGGCGATGACACGGTTGCGCTGTACCCCCGCGGGGATGAGCCTGTTTTGCTGACAGCAGATGAGCAGCAGGCTGGCGCACTGGTGGGCAAGGCGCTGGAGGTGATGGCGTCCTTCTTCGGAGCCCTTGAATTGCCACTCAGGGAGCGCTTGAGCACGCTCTATGCTACCCCCCGGTTGAGCACCCAGGGGTTGGCCAGGATTGTCGACGACACCAAACTACAGCTCAATGCTGCATTGACAGCGCTTGCCGGGTACACCGTGGAGGTCGATTCGCTCGAGATTCATACGGCGCGAACCGGTAAAACGGCAGTCAGTGGTCGACTGTGGGCCTGGCTTTCCCACGGCACGCCACGGTCGTTGGCACCGCCGCAGTTGAATCGGGACGCTTATGATTTTGTCATGAACAGCTGGACGACGCTCAATGGTGCACCGTTCACCAAGGCCGACGGTAGCACCGTAACGGTCAACGAGATCGTCCGCATTGGCCGGGATCTGGATATTGGCCAAGTGATCGCTGACAAGTGCGAGCAGTGGGCGCGCGAAGATGATGTTGCCGAGGGGATAGCTCAAGAAGCCCAGGCAAATTTTGAAATTACCTTGCTCAACGCGCTGAAATCGGACCGTATCAGTACCGGGCAGTATGGGCAGTTGCTGGCCAGCGCCGGGGTGTCAGTGCCTGGATACACCGACGGTAATCCTATGCCTTATGGCAATCAGCACCTGCGCATCGAAGCACATGAGCTACCGGTATTTGGCCTGCGTACGCGCAAGGCCAATTACATCTACGCGGCCACTGAACCTGAAGGCCGCCTTTTCATTGCTGACCTTGATAAGAACATCAGCGCGGTAGACGTATTTATGGAGGCGTTTCGCGGAGACCTGTGGCTCACCCGGCAGCGGCGCGATGGCTGGTCTTGGTCACTTCTGGGGCCGGCGGCGCAGCAGGCGGTGATGGCTAAATTACCGCAGCCGTTGCCTGATCAGCCTGCTAAGAATCGTCCTGCTACGGCCCATTGGACGGCACAGGGCGTGTATGCAAGCAAGGCAGATTATGATCGCAAGGCCAGCGAAGTGAATCTGACCGTGCCTTACGCTATCCGGCAGTCGACCGCTATCCATGCACTTGAAGTCGCCCGGCCGACCTGGAGGCCTCCATTCATCTCGATGCTGGCGCACAGCCGACGGGCATTTATCGCCAGCCAGGTCAAAGAGCATTTCACCCCTAATCAACAAAGCAGCTTGACGCATGCGCTGCGAATCGGGTCCGAGTACGTTTCATTCGTACTGGATGTTTTGTTGATCGCGGTACCCGGCAAGGTGAAGTTTCCAGGAAGGGCACTGTTGTTCAAGGCGATGCTCCTCAAACAGCTGGCCATCGATCTCCCCACCAGTGTCGTGAAGTCGAAATGGGACGAAGCCGGGGAAGCATTGGTCGACTTTTTCGAAACCGTGCTGGAAATGGGAGCGACCCGCAAGGCCGGGACGCTGGCTCGGTCGCGTCTCGATAAATTGAACCGGGCACTGCTGCCGGACCGACACGGCGATACCGGGCACTCAACGGACATCCCGTTGACCGAGCCGGCCCTGATGTTACGCGGCATGTTGCCGCCGGCACTTCAAGTACTGAAGGATGCTGACTTGTCAGAGATACTGCGGCAGTCAGCGGTGAGCGCCGCTGAACTGAGCGCAATGAGGACTGCACAGGCCCCTATGCGCATGGAGCTGGCTGTTGAGGCTTCCCTGGCCATGAACCGCGTGCTGCGAGCGCAGGCGACCCTGACGCTGGGCACACCACGCTATCGTGAACTGCCCAGCACTGTGGAATGGCCAATTGTAGGGCTGCTTAGCCAGCATCTGGACATCTGCATCACGGTGCAGGGCCCGGATGGCATGTCCTTGAGGCGTTTTGAACCCGCAAGCGGATCGTTGATGCCAGGAAGTGCTGCGGGCAAGCCTGAAATGGTGTTGACACGATACGGAAACTGGCACTTCAGCGAAGGCAGTGAAAACCGCAACGGGGCAATTTCCAACTCGCTCTTCTACTATGTTCAGCCTGCTCCAGCGGGGGCTCGTCCAGGTGATCGGGTAGCACAGACGGATCGTCTGAGGGAGACCGTCGCCGAGTTACTGCTCGTCCCTGAAATCGAGCACGCCTTTGCCCGCGCCATCCACCACGGCGCACGGCCGCGTGCAAGTGTGCAAGCCACGGACGGAATGCTTCTTGCGGTATCGGTAGAGGGAAAAGACACGGTCGATCCAGGCCGACTCACTGGCGGGGCGACGCGCTGGATCAGCGCCGAAAGCGAGCGCCGGGTGCCCGATGCCAACAGTATCGAAAACTTCAACAAGGCCAGGTTGCAACATGACCTAGCGTTGCTCAATGGCGGATTCGGGCTGTCTGCTTCACCGGCGCTGACACAGAGCGCGGAGTCGCTTTACCTGTCGGGTCTGCTGGACCTGTTCAACGGGACACCGGGTATGGATGTCGCCGTTCGGGTAGTCACAGCTGGCAGAAGTGTTGCCGTGTGGGGTAATGAAGGTGCATCACAGGTGTTGGTCCTTGAACGTCGCGGGGTAGTCGATGCGCATGACTACCTGGGCAGGCTGGATGCTCGCGATAGCGTGTCCCCTGCGGCGCAAAGCGCGAACCCGTTGAGCGAGCTGTTGCTGCGGCTCATGAGCGATACCGCCCGCGACACACTGGCCATCAATATCACCGAGCCCCATGTGCTGACCAGGAGAGTCATGGATCGGGTATTGAGTGTCCGGGCACTTTCTCCTACCCAGGGCGGCTTGAGAGGGTTCGACGTAACACCGCAGGCGGGACTCGCCACCTACGTGCAAACCGTTACGCTCACCGTGAGTCCGGAGGCGGACGGTTTGGCGCGTCATGAGGCAAAGGTCTGGTTGGAATGGGGCCATGGTGCGCTGGAAGTGCGGGCGGAAGGTGAGGCATGGCGCGTGTTGTCGGCTGCAGGCGGAGCAGGTCCATTGATGCTGCGTAGCTACGGCGAGTGGCGGATTCTGCAAGAGCCGATCGCCACGCTCGAAACACTCGGCGGCGCCTCAGTCCAGGACGCGCCGCTGCTGGCCAAACTCAACCAGATGCAGATCCGGGAGCCATCGGCGCGGGTCTATCACGTTTGGGCTGACGATAGCGTAGAGGGGGGAAGTTACATCGCGTTCAGAGGCAGCAACGCAGCGTACTATCGCGTGCGCACGGCCGAGGCTGGTGCGGCCGAACTGGAAGTGGTCCGGGCGGATGGCAGTGGCGGTGGTGTCTGGGTCCGTCAGGGGCCAAGTGGCGTCTGGGAGGCTGCGCGAACACTGCTCGGTGGAATGCCCGACGAAGAGCAAGTCGTTTTGTGGCGGCCGCAGGGCGCGCTTGCTCCTCGGCCTATCCCCACCGGGTTTGGCCTGCAAGACTCCAATTACGCGGCACGCTTCAGAATCGGGGCGGGTAGCCACAAGGCGCAAAATCGCTTTTATCCGTTCGTTTGCCCGCGGGGGCAACAGGACGTTTACAACAGCCGCTTGAGCAACAGTGATGCCATATTGAGTCATAGAAGCTCCACGGCCAATATCGCCACGAAGGTCGAGGTGTTTTCCAATCAGTGGGGGATGCCTCTGGACATCACGTCGTTGCCGTTTTTCGATATGCCAGGAAAAATCTCAACAGAAGTGCGGCTTGTAAACGGGGCGCTGATAGCCGATCTCATAGGCAAACGGGTGGCGGGTCAGCCTGTGGTGCGGCGTATTCTTGAACCGATGGCGGGTTCTGGATTCTATTCCAACTATGCCAGAGCGGTCGGTTTTACCGGCGCGATGCAAGTCAATGATGTGAACCCACTGGTCTATTTGACGCAGCGCGAGATCGTCGAGCAACCCGATCAGGTCAAGCACTACATCGAGAGCATCAAGGCCAACCTGGCGGCACTTGCGTATGAAGGCACTGGGATGCGGTTCGACAGTATTGACTTGAAAAAGCAATTCGCGACACGTGCGGAGGCGGAAGTCTTTATGACTTCTGAAGCAGCAAGCCGGATACGTGAGGACATGAAAAACTATTTTTACCGGCTAATCGATACTCACTTTGTAATGACGCCTGCTGGTATCGGTGTCCGCTCGACACTCCCTGAAAATGAGGCCCGGGCCTTTCTGGCGGCCGCCTTCTACCTGATGCAATACAATTCGGCACGCCATGCTGCGGTTCGCATTAACAGCCTGGGCCGGATTGACCTGCCGATGTCATCTGTTGTGCGTGACAGACAGTTCGTGTCTCTGTTGTACAACGGAATCGCCAACATCGACCACTTGAACTACTTGAGTCACCTCCATACCGCTCAGGGTGAGAGCTCGGTGTTTACAAATTACAACGGCTGGGAGATGTTCGACCCGATTGACGGCACGACCAAAGACGGTGACCTCGCTATCGTCAGCGGACATTTCAGTGATAACTACCTCACCGAGGCCCAGTTCATGGAAAAGGTCACGAATCATGTCGTGCCGTTCGTCAACCAAGGTGGCAGGGTGGTCATCATCAACACCCATAGCCTCTACAAAGCCGAGGCATTTTCCGAGTTAGGTTTTCAGGTGTTTGAGATCAGGACTCCATCGACAGGCTACCTGCTGGCCGTCAACACGCAGGTGGTGACAGATGTGGGGCTGGCGGTTAACTGAACGATAAGGCTACCTACCGGGCGGTCAGGTGCATTGCCAACTGCACCAGGCCGATCAGCACCAGGATGAAGACCAGGGTGAACACGGTGCCCAGGGCAATGAAGTGACTGGCCTTGCCATGGGTGAAGTCGCGCGCGCGGTTCTTGCCGGTTTGCACGCCAAATGCGGCGGCCAGAATGCTTTGCAGCATCTGCCAGAAGGTGGGCGGTTTGCCCTGGGTGGGTTCGTCCATGAGGGGCTCCTGGGTGCAGGTATCCCCAATAGTGTAGACCGTGTTGGTTTGATCGCCGGCAAGCCGGCTCCTACGGGCGTAGGAGCCGGTTTACGGGCTTAGTTGTCGTAACCCAGGTTAGGCGCGAGCCAACGCTCGCTGACGGCCAGGTCCTGGCCTTTGCGCGCGGTGTAGCTCTGCACCTGGTCCTTGTCGATCTTGCCTACGGCAAAGTACTGCGCCTGTGGGTGCGCGAAGTACCAGCCGCTGACGGCCGCTGCAGGGAACATGGCGAAGTGCTCGGTGAGGAACACGCCGCTCGGGCCGGTTTCGCCAATGGCCGTGCCATCGAGCAGGCGGAACAGGGTTTCCTTCTCGGTATGGTCCGGGCACGCCGGGTAGCCCGGGGCAGGGCGGATACCCGAATACTGCTCCTTGATCAGCGCCTCGTTGTCCAGGTGCTCGTCCTTGGCGTAACCCCAGTAGTCTTTACGCACCTGTTCGTGCAGCCACTCGGCGCAGGCCTCGGCCAGGCGGTCGGCCAGGGCCTTGACCATGATCGAGTTGTAGTCGTCGCCCTTGTCCTGGTAGGCCTTGGCCACTTCTTCGGCACCGATGCCGGCGGTGGTGATGAAGCCTCCCACGTAGTCGGTGATACCGGTGTCCTTCGGCGCGACGAAGTCGGCCAGGGAGAAGTTCGGCTTGCTGTCCGGCTTGATGGTCTGCTGGCGCAGGTGATGCAGCTGCGCCAATGGCTGGCCATCTTCGCCATAGACTTCGATGTCGTCATGGTTGACCTGGTTGGCTGGCCAGAAGCCAAACACTGCGCGTGCGCTGATCAGCTTCTCGTCGATCAGCTTGGCGAGCATGTCCTGGGCATCCTTGAACAGCGCAGTAGCGGCTTCGCCAACCACTTCGTCGGTGAGGATGCGCGGGTACTTGCCGGCCAGGTCCCAGGAAATGAAGAACGGCGTCCAGTCGATGTATTCGGCCAGCACCTTGAGGTCGATGTTCTCCAGCACCTTGACCCCGGTGAAGGTCGGTACAGCAGGCTGGTAACCGGCCCAGTCATATTTTGGCTTGGCCGCAATCGACTGCTCGTAGCTCAGGCGCTCGGTGCGCGCGCTGCGGTTGGCGGTGCGCTCGCGGACTTCGACGTAGTCCAGGCGGGTTTTCTCGACAAATCCAGGTTTGAGTTCCTTGGACAACAGCTGCGTAGCCACGCCGACAGCGCGCGAGGCATCAGTGACGTAGATCACGGCATCGTTGCTGTACTTGGGCTCGATCTTCACCGCGGTGTGCGCCTTGGAAGTGGTCGCACCGCCAATCATCAGCGGCAGGTGGAAGTCCTGGCGCTGCATTTCACGCGCGACATGGACCATCTCGTCCAGCGACGGGGTGATCAGGCCGGACAGGCCGATGATGTCGCACTTTTGCTCGCGGGCGGTCTGCAGGATCTTCTCGGCCGGGACCATAACGCCGAGGTCGACGATGTCGTAACCGTTACAGCCAAGCACCACGCCGACAATGTTCTTGCCGATGTCGTGCACGTCACCTTTGACAGTGGCCATGAGGATCTTGCCCTTGGCTTGCGGCTTGTCGCCTTTTTCCGCTTCGATGAAGGGGATCAGGTGCGCTACGGCCTGTTTCATTACTCGGGCCGACTTCACCACTTGCGGGAGGAACATCTTGCCGGCGCCGAACAGGTCGCCGACCACGTTCATGCCGCTCATCAGCGGGCCTTCGATGACCTCAATCGGGCGCGCACATTGCTGGCGGCACTCTTCGGTGTCTTCGACGATAAAGGCCGTTATGCCCTTGACCAGGGCGTGCTCCAGGCGCTTGCCGACCGGCAGCGAACGCCATTCTTCGTTTTCGACTTCCTTGACCGCGCCGCCGCCTTTGTAGTCGTCGGCAATCGCCAGCAGGGCATCGGTGCCTTCCGGGGTGCGGTTTAGCACCACGTCCTCGACCCGCTCGCGCAGCGCCGGCGGGATCTCATCGTAGATCTCCAGCTGGCCGGCGTTGACGATACCCATGGTCAGGCCATTCTGGATCGCGTGGTAGAGGAATACCGAGTGGATCGCCTCGCGCACCGGGTTGTTGCCACGGAACGAGAACGACACGTTCGAAACCCCACCCGAGCTCAGCGCGTAGGGCAGGTGATCGCGGATGTAGGCGCAGGCTTCGATGAAGTCGACGGCGTAGTTGTTGTGCTCTTCGATGCCGGTGGCGACGGCGAAGATGTTCGGGTCGAAGATGATGTCTTCCGGCGGGAAGCCCACTTCATTGACCAGGATGTCATAGCTGCGCTGGCAGATTTCACGTTTGCGCGCGGCGGTATCGGCCTGGCCGACTTCGTCGAAGGCCATCACCACTACCGCAGCGCCGTAACGCTTGCACAGTTTGGCGTGATGCTTGAAGGCGTCTACGCCTTCCTTCATCGAGATCGAGTTGACGATGCCCTTGCCCTGGATGCACTTCAGACCTGCTTCGATCACTTCCCACTTGGAGGAGTCGATCATGATCGGTACGCGGGAAATGTCGGGTTCACCGGCGATCAGGTTGAGGAACTTGACCATGGCTGCCTGGGAGTCGAGCATCCCTTCGTCCATGTTGATGTCGATCACCTGGGCGCCGGCTTCGACCTGCTGCAGGGCGACCTCCAGGGCTTCGGTGTAGTTCTCTTCGCGGATCAGCCGGGCGAACTTGGCGGAGCCGGTGATGTTGGTGCGCTCGCCGACGTTGACGAACAACGAGTTGCGATCGATGGTGAACGGCTCGAGGCCCGACAGGCGGCATGCCTTGGGAATGTCAGGGATTGGCCGCGGCGCGTATTTGCCGACCGCTTCGGCAATCGCCTGAATGTGCCCCGGGGTGGTACCGCAGCAACCGCCGATGATGTTCAGAAAGCCGCTGGCGGCGAATTCTTCAACCACCACAGCCATCTCGGCCGGGGTTTCATCGTATTCACCAAAGGCGTTCGGCAAGCCGGCGTTCGGGTGCGCCGACACATGGGTGCCGGCCTTGGTCGACAGCTCTTCCAGGTACGGGCGCAGGTCTTTCGCGCCAAGGGCGCAGTTGAGGCCTACCGAAATCGGGTTGGCGTGACGTACCGAGTTCCAGAACGCTTCGGTGGTTTGCCCGGACAGGGTGCGGCCGGAGGCGTCGGTAATGGTGCCCGAGATCATGATCGGCAGCTCGAGGCCGTCTTCTTCGAACACCTGCTGCACGGCGAAGATCGCCGCCTTGGCGTTGAGGGTATCGAAGATGGTTTCGATCAGGATCAGGTCGGCGCCACCTTCGATCAGGCCGCGGGTCGCTTCGATGTAGTTCTCTACCAGCAGGTCGAAGGTGACGTTGCGGTAGCCCGGGTCGTTGACGTCCGGCGAAATCGAGCAGGTGCGGCTGGTAGGGCCGAGCACGCCGGCAACGAAACGGGGTTTTTCCGGGGTCTCGAGGGTCTTGGCGTCGGCTACCTGGCGGGCGATGCGCGCACCTTCGACGTTCAGTTCATACACCAGCGATTCCATGCCGTAGTCGGCCTGGGAAATCTGGGTGGCGTTGAAGGTGTTGGTTTCAAGAATGTCGGCCCCTGCATCCAGGTAGGCCTTCTCGATGGCGGCGATGACATCCGGGCGCGAGAGCAGCAACAGATCGTTGTTGCCTTTGACGTCGCTTGGCCAATCGGCGAAGCGCGTGCCACGATAGTCGTGTTCCTCAAGGCGGTAGCTTTGGATCATAGTACCCATGCCGCCATCGAGAATCAGGATGCGCTCTTTGAGTGCTTGCTGAAGTGCTTGGAAACGAGCGCTGCGGTCAGACATAGGACTACCTGGTCGGGCGAAAACAAAAGGTGCGGAATAATAACAAAGCTGCGCGGTTTTTAGACGTGTCATGCATTTACATGAATTTCATTCATGTTGGAGCACCGCCAGCACCGGTAGAATCGTGAAGCTTTCAATACCCAGGACAACAGGCACATGGTGCATCGCTTACTTGCCAGCGCATTCGCTCTGCTCATCAGCAGCGTGGCGTTCGGGCAAGCTCCTCAAACCAGCCCGGCTATTTCCTATACCCGGGACATCCAACCGATCTTCACCGAGAAGTGCGTGGCCTGCCACGCCTGCAACGACGCGGCCTGCCAGCTGAACCTGGGCAGCGCCGAGGGCGCCTCGCGAGGGGCCTCCAAGGTGCCGGTGTACCAAGGGGACCGCAGCACGGCGGTGGCGCCGACCCGCTTGTTCTACGACGCGCAAAGTACCGAGGCCTGGCAACGCAAGGGCTTTTACTCGGTGCTCGACAACCAGGGCAGCCAGGCGGCGCTGATGGCGCGCATGCTGGAACTGGGCCACAAGACTCCGTTGACGCCCAACGCCAAATTGCCTGAAGAGATCGTCCTGGGCCTGAACCGCAACAACATGTGCCCGCTGCCGGGCGAATTCGACGCCTATGCCGGTGCGCACCCCAAGGAAGGCATGCCGCTGGCCGTCACCGGCCTCACCGATGCCCAGTACCAGACCCTGCAACGCTGGCTCGCAGCGGGTGCACCGGTTGAACACGACGCCATCGCGCCGAGTGCCAACGAGGCGGCACAGATTGCCGACTGGGAAGCGCTGCTCAACCGCCCAGGCTCTACCGAAGCGCTGGTGGGTCGCTGGCTCTACGAGCACCTGTTCCTGGCCCACATTCATTTTGTCGGCGGCGAGCCGGGGCATTTCTTCCAGTGGGTACGCTCGCGCACGCCCAGCGGCCAGCCGATCGACCTGATCGCCACGCGTCGCCCCAATGATCCTCCCGGCACCGACTTCTACTACCGCTTGATGCCGGTACAGGGCGTGATCGTGCATAAAACCCACATCACCTACCCGATGGGGCCGAACAAGCTCAAGCGCGTCAAGCAACTGTTCTACAGCGGCGACTGGCATGCCAACGCCTTGCCGGGCTATGGTCCACGCCACCGCGCCAACCCCTTCGAAACCTTCGAAGCGATCCCGGCCGTGGCCCGCTACCAGTTCATGCTCGACAACGCCGAGTACTTCGTCCGCACCTTCATTCGCGGCCCGGTGTGCCGTGGTCAGATTGCCACCGACGTAATCCGCGACAACTTCTGGGCGCTGTTCCAGGAACCGGCCCACGACCGCTACGTCACCGATGCCGAATACCGCGGCCAGGCCACGCCGTTGCTGGCGATGCCGGGGCAAATCGACGATGTCGGCAGCATCCTGACCCTATGGCATGCCTACCGTGACAAGCGCAACGATTATGAAAAGCTGCGCCGTGATACCTATGCCGACATGCCGCCACCGAGCTGGTCGACCCTGTGGGCGGGTAACGACAATGCGCTGCTGACGATCTTCCGCCACTTCGACAGCGCCTCGGTGACCAAGGGCCTGATCGGTGATGTGCCACTGACGATGTGGCTGTTCGACTATCCGCTGTTCGAGCGCACCTACTACCAGCTGGCGGTCAACTTCGACGTCTACGGCAACGTTTCGCACCAGGCCCAGACGCGCCTGTACTTCGACCTGATCCGCAACGGTGCCGAGGTCAACTTCCTGCGCCTGATGCCAGCTGATGCGCGGGGCGCGATCCTCAGCAACTGGTACCAGAACAGCGGCAAAGTGAAGATGTGGCTGGACTACGAGAAGATCGACACCGACACGCCGAGCGCACTCAAGCTCGACCCTGCCGACCCCAAGCGTGATTTCGGCCTCAAGCTGATCCAGCGTACCGGCAGCCTCAATGCGGCGCCCGATCCGATCAACCGCTGCCAGAACGCCTACTGCTCGCGCCCGGAAATGAACGAAGAGTTCCGTGACGTCGAACAGACGCTGAGCCGCCTGGTGTCGCGTCCGGCTGCCGGCTTGAAAGTGATCAACCAGCTACCTGAAGCAACCATGCTGCGCATTGAAGGGCAGGGTGGTCAGCGTCAGGTCTACAGCCTGCTGCGCAACCGGGCGCACAGCAACGTGGCGTTCATGCTGGGCGAGGCCTATCGCTACCAGCCGGGCCTGGACACCCTGACCCTGGTGCCAGGGGTGCTGAGCAGCTACCCGAACTTCATGTTCAATGTGCCGGCCAAAGATGTGCCCGAGTTCGTAGAGGACTTGGAAGCGGCCCGCGACGACACCGCCAGGTTCGAGCGTGTGGTCATGCGCTGGGGCGTGCGCCGCAGCCATCCACAGTTCTGGCAGTACTTCCATGACCTGAACAGCTACATCAAGGAAACCGATGCGGTAGAGGCCGGCGTACTCGACATGAACCGCTACGAAAACCTCTGACCACGACCGCCGGGAAGGTCATCTGACCTTTCCCGGCATCCTGCGGTCCGATCCACGAGCGGCCCCGGTTCCGGCCGGGGCTTGAGTGGGATTGAACAGCAGGTATCCGGATGTTGTATTCGCTTCAGGCACTACGGGCGCTGGCCGCCTGGGTGGTAGTTTGTCACCACTTCATGCAGATTTTCTTCGATTTTCACGCCAGTGGCCCGGTCGGCCGTTTTCTCGTTGAACGGGGGGCAGTGGGGGTTGATGTGTTCTTTGTCATCAGCGGGCTGGTGATCTACCTGTCGACCCGCGACAAGGACATTGCTCCGCGCCGTTTTCTGCTCAACCGCGCCTTGCGCATCGTTCCCGCCTATTGGTTCTACACCGCGCTGATGGGGTTGTTGCTGCTGACGGCCCGCCAGTGGATGCCGCACCAGGCGATCGAGCTGGAACATTTTCTGCTGTCGCTGCTGTTCATCCCGGCCGAAAATCCCGGTGGTTATGGGCAGTATCCGACACTCAATGTCGGCTGGACCCTGAACTACGAGATGTTTTTCTACCTGCTGTTTTCCCTGGTGTTCCTGGTACGCCAGCAACGTCAGGTGTTGGTGGTGACCGGTTTGTTGCTGATCGTCAGCGAGGTGTTTACCCGCGCCGGCTTGCTTGATCACTTCTATCGCAACAACATCGTCTACGAATTTCTCCTTGGCATCGGCATTGGCGTGCTCTATCGCCGTGGCTGGGTCGCTCAGGGCCTGTGGCTGCCCGTTGCGATGCTGGTGACGGCTGCACTGGCGATCCTTTACCTGGATGCTTCCCGGCGCTTGCTGCACTGGGGCGTTCCCAGTGCGCTGATTGTGCTGGCCTGTGTGTCGCTGGAGCGCTATTTCAGCGGCAACCGTGTGCTCAAGGCGCTGGGGGACTGCTCGTATTCGGTGTACCTGGTGCATGTATTGGTGCTGTATGGCGGCTGGTTCGCCAGCGAGCGCTTTCACCTGAGCCCGTACGCGGTGTTTGCCGGCTGCATTCCGTTGATTGCGGCATTATCCTGGGTCAGCTACCTGTTGCTGGAAAAACGGCTGTACCGCCGCTTGAGTGGCTGGTTGTCAGCGCCGGCAAGCACGCCGGTAGTCGTTCCTCTTTCCCGACAGAATTACTAGGACTTTGTTCGGCGGCCAGGTTGGCGTAAACTGCCGGCAAGTCTGTGAGGAACTTCCATGAGCGCCATAACTATTACCGACGCCGCGCATGATTACCTGGCTGATCTGCTGTCCAAGCAGAACACCCCGGGTATTGGCATTCGCATTTTCATTACCCAACCGGGCACCACCTACGCCGAGACTTGCATTGCCTACTGCAAGCCAGGCGAAGAGAAGCCGGAAGACACCGCCGTAGGGCTGGCCAGCTTTACCGCCTACCTCGACGCGGTCAGCGTACCGTTCCTTGAGGATGCGGTGGTTGACTACGCCACTGACCGCATGGGCGGCCAGCTGACCATCAAGGCACCGAACGCCAAGGTGCCGATGGTCAATGAAGACAGCCCGATCAACGAGCGTATCAACTACTACCTGCAAACCGAGATCAACCCGGGGCTGGCCAGCCACGGCGGTCAGGTGAGCCTGATCGAAGTGGTTGAAGACGGTATTGCCGTACTGCAGTTCGGCGGTGGTTGCCAGGGCTGCGGCCAGGCTGACGTCACCTTGAAAGAAGGCATCGAGCGGACCTTGCTCGAGCGCATTCCGGAGCTCAAGGGCGTACGTGATGTGACTGACCACAGTCAGAAAGAGAACGCCTACTACTAACGTCTAACCCGGCGTGCCGGGCTAGCTGTAGTTGCAAACAGACGCCGCGATTATCGCGGCGTTTTGTCGTCTGCCAGTGGTTGTGCAACCCAGGACATGAACAGTTTATAGCCCACAGCCAGCAGCACCGGCCCGATGAACAGGCCGATGATGCCGTTGGTCAACATGCCGCCCAAGGCACCTATCAAAATCACCGGCATCGGCACCGACACGCCACGGCCAAGCAGCAACGGCTTGAGCACGTTGTCCGAAAGCCCGGCCAGCATCGTCCAGACGGCGAAAATAATCGTGCTCGCACTTACACCGTCCGTGGCAAACACATAGATCACCACTGGCAATGTCAGCAGCAATATGGGCAGTTGGGTGATCCCCAGCAGCAATACCAGCAGGGCGAGAATGCCGGCGCCGGGCACTCCCATGACCACCAGGCCAATGCCCACCAGCAGCATCTGGATGAAGGCGATGCCGACCACGCCCTGGGCCACGGCACGGATGGTCGCGGTGCACAGCTCCGCCAGTTGCGGACCGCGCTCGGGGCCGGAAATGCGCGAGGCAATGGCCACGCCCGTGCGATGGCCGATCTCGCCCTTGGCCATGATGAGCCCGCCGATAATCAACGCCAGGATAAACACCAGAATGCCGGTACCAATGCCCGCCAGCTGAGTCAGCAAGGTTTTGCTGACCCCCTGCAAGTGCGGTGCAACCTGGGAAAATGCCCAGCTCAGGTCGGTACTGGCGTGTGACCAGATGCCATACAACGGGCCGCCGATCAGTGGCCAGTCCTGTACGGCGGCCGGCGGTGGTGGAATCTCGATCGCCTGGTTCTCGAAGGTATGAATCCCCAGCTTGACCGAGTCGGCCACCGAGGCACCGAGCAGGCTCAACGGTCCGATCAGGCACGCCAGGCCCAGCAACACCAGGATTACCGCAGCCAGTCCCGGGCGGCCACCGAGCCAGCCACCCAGGCGCTGGTTCAACGGGTACAGGGTGATTGCCAGGATCACTGCCCAGAGCATCAGGCTGAGAAAGGGCCGAAAGACCTCAAAGCAGAACATCACCAGCACCGCAATGAGTCCGGCGCGGATCAGCACATCGAGCAATTCGCGGGTGCCACCCAGTTGAATGGGTCTGTGTTCGTTCATGACGACGAGCCCTCGTTCCTGGAGTTGTTCAACGCGTGGCCGGGCAGGTGCTGGCACCGCTACGAGCGGCCTGGGCAACCTGATCGGTGAAGCGCTTGAGGTTTTGCTGGTGCGCCAGGACCAGCTCATCGACCGATGCCCCGGCCGGTGTCTGGATCACGCTCTGGCAAGTCAGCAGGGTCGCGTCGCTGCCGTTGCTGCCACGCAGGCGCCAGCGGGCATCGAGCAGGGCGTATTGCCCCGGCACCGAGTCAAAGCGCTGCACATCCACGCGCAGGCCCAGGCGCGCGTGTTTGCTGGTGCCGGTGAACTGGTTGCTCAACGCGTTCTGCAACTCGTCGGCCAGGGTTGCCCCCCACCATTCGGTCTCCAGGATCGCCAGGCCGCTGTTGCCCTGGCGCACCACCACCTGGGCGCGGTCAACCTGCGGTGGAACAGTGACCTGTTCGAGCTGGATATCGACACCGTTGGCAGGGGCGGGCTGCTGCGGGATCAGCGTGTGGTAATGGATCGGGTCGCTACGGCAGGCCGCCAGCAGCAACGCCAGGCCCAACAGTGCGAATTTCGAGGCATGCGCCATGGTGTGTGCTCCTGCGGTCAATTGCGCGAAGGTTTCAATGCGTCGGCCGGTGCATCCTTGGGCCTGCCACGCAACAGGGATTCAGGGTTGCGGCCCAGGTAGTCAGCCAGCTCGCGCAGCGAACGCGACATGCGCCCAAGTTCGTCCAGGGTCTGGGTCAGCTGTTCGCGTTGCGGTGAATCGTCGGCCAGGGTCGAGTTGGCGCTCTGCAGGGTCTTGCTGACCTCCAGCAGGGTGCCCTGTACGCCAGGCAAGGTGTTTTTGTTGAACTGTTTCAGGCTGCTGTGCAACTCCACCAGGTTGGCGTCGAGGTTGTTGGCGATGCGCTCGATGGGCAAGCGGTTGATCTTCTCGACCATGGCCTGGAACTGCTCCTGCAACTGCTCGAGGCTGCCCGGAATGGTCGGGATGGTGATCGGCCGCGCGGTGGGGTCGAAGACCACTTTCGGTGCTTTCGGATCGAAGTCCAGGGCGATGTACAACTGTCCGGTGAGCAGGTTGCCACTGCGGGCCTGGGCGCGCAGGCCGTGGTCGATGAAGGTCCCGAGCAGTTCGGCGGCATTTCGCTCGTCGTCCGGATCGTGCCTGAGTTCCTTGAGCATTTTGGTATGTGCCTGGCCCAGGCGTTGCGGGTAAATGACGATGCCGACATTCACCGGGAAGCTGCGTGTGGCTGCATCGAAGTCCAGGTTGACCGACACCACCTGGCCGATCTCTACACCGAGGAACTCAACCGGTGCGCCCGTTTTCAGGCCCCGCAGGGCTTGTTCGAAGCGCAGCACCAGGTACTGGGCCCGGCCTTTGGGCGGGGCGAGGGCAGATTGCTCGTCATCGAACAGCTCGAACACTTTGTCTTCAGCGGCCGCCTGGTCATTCGGGTTGTACTGCGGGGCGCGGAAGGCAATGCCACCTACCAGCAGTGAAGACAACGACTCGGTGCGCACGGCAAAGCCGTTGGCACCGGCCTCGATGTCGACGCCGCTGGCATTCCAGAAGCGTGTGTTGTCGGTGATGAAGGCATCGTAGGGCGCGTGGACGAAGATTTCGATATCCACACTTTTGCCGTCTTTTGCCAACTGGTAAGACACCACCTGGCCGACCGAAATCTTGCGATAGGACACTGACGAACCAACCCCCAGCGAACCCAGGTCGGTGGTGTGCAGGGTGAAGCGCCGGCCGGGTTCGCCATAGGTGATGGGTGGCGGCGTCTCCAGCCCGGTAAACACTTTCGCCCGCTTTTTCGACTGACCGGCGTCGGCACCAATGAAGTCGCCGGAGAGCAGGGTATCGATACCGGAAATGCCGCCTGCACCGATGCGTGCACTGACCACCCAGAAGGAGGAGTCCTCGGCGGCAAAGTTCTCTGCTTGTTTGGACAGTTTCACGGTCGCGGTCACGCTTTTCTGGTCCGGGCTCAGGTCCACCGTGGTCACGTGGCCAATGACCACGTTGCGGTACTTGACCTCGGTTTTATTGGCAGTCAGGCCCTGGCCGGTCTTGAAGGTGATCTGGATGGTCGGGCCTTGCTGCAACCAGTTGTGCACGACCAGCGATATGCCCACAAGCACGGCCACGATCGGTACGATCCAGACCATCGAAATGCTGAAACGCCGGGTTTTAACCGTTTTCGGCGCTGGCACTGGCGGCTCCTCAGTGACTGCTGACTTCATCCGTGTGCTCCTTGGGTGGGCGGGTTTCCCAGATCATTCGGGGATCAAAACTCATCGCGGCGAGCATGGTGAACACCACCACCAGACCGAAAAACAGAATGCCCGGGCGCGGTTCGATATCGCCCAAAGCCTGAAACTTGACCAGCGCGGCGACCAGCGCCACCACCAGCACATCGAGCATCGACCAGTAGCCGATCAGTTCGACAAAACGATAGAGCGTTGAGCGCTCTTTCTGCGCCCAGGTGCTGCCACGTTGTACCGTCACGAGTAACAGGCCCAAGGCGACAAACTTGGTCGCGGGCACGGCAATACTGGCGATGAAGATGATCACGGCGATATCCCAGGCGCCGTGGGAAGCGAATTCGATCACCCCGCTCATGATCGTGCTGTCTTCGCCTTCGCCAAGCATCTGGGTGTTCATCACCGGCAGCAGGTTGGCGGGTATGTAGAACACCAGGGCCGCGATCAGGTAGGCCCAGGTGCGGGCCAGCGAATTGGGCTTGCGCTCATGCAGCGGGGCGCCGCAGCGGTCGCATTCGTGCAGCGCCCGGGTGGCGTCGCAGGCTTTGCCACAGGTATGGCAGAGCACCAGGTTGAGTTGTGACGCTTCTACCAGGTCGGTCATGGCAAGGCATCCCAGAGTTCGCGGATATCGCGCCCGGCAATACGGATCATCAACAGGCTCAGGATCGCCAGGGCGAACAGACCAATCCCCGGCAGTACATCGAGCAGGCCGGCCAGCTTGAACACCGCAACCATGGCGCCCAGCAGGCAGACTTCCAGCATGCTCCAGGGGCGCAGCGACTCCAGCCAGCGCATGAAGGTGATAAATCCCGGTGAGCGTTTGCTGGCCAGGGCAAACCCCAGCACCCAGATAAGAATCGCCAGCTGGAACATCGGCGCGATGATGATCGAAATGGCTGCTACCAGGGCAATGAATGTGATGGGGCCGTCTGCCAGCGCCAGCACCGAGTCCCAGAGCGTGGCGCTATTGGACAGGCCCTTGAGGCTGATGCTCATCACCGGGTAGAAGTTGGCCATCAGCCACAGCACCCCGGCGGTGATGCTCAGGGCCAGGCGTTGCTGCAGGGTCATGCCGTTATAACGCTGCAGTACCGCGCCGCAGCGCTGGCACAGTGCTTTCTGGTGTTTTTTCAGTGGGACCTTGTGATACACGCAGTCGCAATGTTCGCAAATGATCAACTGGTCGGTATCCAGCATAGGGCGCGCTCTAACTGCGGGCGGGGACAAGCTCAATATAGACGGCGCTTGGGCAAGTTCACGGATTTTTCCGTAGTGTGTGATGGTTGGAGTACAAATGTACTCTTTGCGGTCATTACACATGCCGATACGATTGCTGGAGCGGTCACAAGGTACCAGGGCTAATCTTTTTCTTTGGCCCACTCACTTTCGGAGGAGTACCGCCATGCCTACCCGTCGCAGCTTTCTCGCTGCCAGTGCCACCCTGGTTGCCGGACTGGGTTGCCTTAACCTGCCGGGCACGGCATTTGCCCAGAACAGCAGTAACCTGTTGAAACGCAAGATTCCCGCTAGTGGTGAGTCAGTGACGGTGGTTGGCGCTGGCACTTCGGGCAGCTTTGAAGTCGAAGCGGATTCTGCGCAGTACCAGCAGCTCAAGCAGGTCCTCAAGGTGTTTTTCGACGGCGGCGGTCAAGTGATCGATACCTCGCCCAACTATGGCGGCGCTGACGCCATTCTTGGCCGGTTGCTGGAAGAGGGTGGATGGCGCGCCAGCACCTTCCTGGCGACCAAGATTGCCGCCGACAGCCGCGCCGCTGCCGAAGCGCAATGGGCTGGCACCTTGCGCAGCCTGCGCACCGACAAGGTCGACCTGCTGCAGATCCACAACCTGCGCGACTGGCAGCGTCAGTTGCCCTACGCCCGCGAGCTCAAGGCCCAGGGCCTGACCCGCTATGTCGGCGTGACTCATTATGTCGACAGCGGCCTGGATGAACTGGAGCGCATCCTGCGCAACGAGGCACTGGATTTCATTCAGATTCACTACTCGGTCAATTCGCCTGCTGCGGCGCGAACCGTCCTGCCGTTGGCCCAGGACAAGGGCGTGGCCGTGCTGATCAATCGCGCCTTTGATGACGGCAGGTTGTTTGCCAGGGTCAAGGGCCAGGCCCTGCCGGCCTGGGCGGGTGAAGCGGGTATCGGCAGCTGGGCGCAATTGTTCCTCAAGTTCGCCATCAGTCATCCGGCGGTTACGGCGGTGATCCCGGCCACCAGCCGGCCCGACCGCCAGCTCGACCAACTCAAGGCTGGTAGCGGGCCGTTGCTGAGCGATGCCCAGCGCGATCAGCTGATCAAACAGTTCGCTTGAGCCGTCATGGCCAGCCCCGGTGCGCGGTTGCTCAACGTCCGAGACGGTGAAGCGCCGATTGTCGTTGCGGGGCTGACCCTGTTCTTTTTGCTGTTCACTGGTTACTTCATGCTACGTCCGGTACGCGAAACCATGGGCGTGGCGGGCGGGGTCGAGAACCTGCAGTGGCTGTTCACGGGCACCTTCGTACTGACCCTGATTGCGTTGCCGTTGTTCGGCTGGCTGGCATCCAAGGTACAACGTCGGCGCATCCTGCCGTGGACTTACGGGTTTCTGGCCAGCAACCTGCTGGTGTTTGCCGCGCTGTTTACCCTGCAACCCGAGAACCTGTGGAGTGCGCGGGCGTTCTATATCTGGTTGTCGATGTTCAATTTGCTGACCATTTCCCTGGCCTGGAGCGTGCTCGCCGATGTGTTGTCCAGCGAGCAAGCCAAACGCCTGTTCGGCCTGCTGGCTGGCGGCGCCAGTTTCGGCGGGTTGGTCGGGCCGCTGCTGGGGACTGCACTGGTCGGGGTGATCGGCCATGGCGGGCTGGTGCTGCTGGCCACTGCCTGCCTCACCGGCAGCATCGCCGCAGGGGTGTACCTGCAACGTTTCCGGGATCGCCATCCACTGCCGGCGGATGTTGAATTGCCGCGGTCGCGGCCGCTGGGCGGCAATCCCTTTGCCGGTGCCAGCGAGGTGTTCCGCTCGCCCTATCTGCTGGCCATTGCCGTGTTCGTGGTACTGCTGGCCAGTGTCAGCACGTTCCTGTATTTCGAGCAGGCACGGCTGGTGGCTGTGCATTTCACCAGCCGGACCGAACAGACCCAGGTGTTCGGCCTGATCGACAGCCTGGTGCAGTTTCTGTCGATCCTCACCCAGGTGTTCATCACCGGCCATCTGGCGCGCAAGCTCGGGGTTGGCGTATTGCTGGTGGCGGTACCGCTGGTGATGGTGGTGGGCTTTGTCGGGCTGGCGGTGGCACCGGTGTTTGCCTTGTTTGTACTGGTGATGGTGGTGCGCCGGGTAGGCGAATACGCCCTGGTACGACCCGGTCGGGAAATGCTCTACACCGTGGTGGCACCGGAGCAGAAATACAAAGCCAAGAACTTCACCGACACCGTGGTTTACCGAGGTGGCGATGCGCTGAGCGGGTGGGTCAAGCGTGGGCTGGACCTGGTGGCGGACCACCCGGCCCTGGCGATGTTGATGGGGGCTGTCATCGCACTGGTATGGGCGCTGACCGGGCTATGGTTGGGGCGCGAGCAGCGCAATCGCGAAGGTGCGGGTCAGCAAGGCGCTCCAAGTGACCGCTAACCCCACCGCGCCGCCTGGTCAAGGCAGGGCATACACCTTGAACGTGCGCTTGATCGCTTTAGTGGTGCCGCCCAGGTATGAGCCATAGGCCTGCTCGATCTCACCCGAACGGTACGCCTGACTGATCACGGTATCGACCAGCAGGCGAAAGTCCTCATCGCCCCGGGGCAGCACCATCGACACCGGTGCGGATTCATAAATGCGTTCGACCAGCATCAGGGAATCCAGCTCGGCATGCCGGGCCAACAGGTTCTTGAGCAGCATGCGCTCGGAGAAAAACGCATCGGCTTTGCCTTGGGCAATGGCGCCCAGCCCGGCCTCGTTGTCGGGCACGGTAATCACCCTGGCTATCACCCCGAGCGTTTGCAACTGCTGGCGGACCCATTGCTCGGTGACGCCGCCGGCAACTACCGCAAAGGTCTGGTTGGTCAGGCCACGGTTGACCGTCGCGCGCCAGGTCGGGCCGTCGTTGGCCGGCTTGCCGTTGAGCACGTTGAGTAAAGGGGCAGGGGCATCCTTGCGCACAACTGCCGTAACGCCTGCGGTGTAGACCGGAATGGAGAAACTGACAGCCTTGCGCCGTTCAAGGCTTTGCACGGTGGGGGTGCAGAGCAGATCGACATGCCCGGCGCGCACGGCCTCGATCTCGTCCGCCAGGGTGACGGCCTGGTACCGTACCTGCAGGGCGGGCAACGTCAATGTGGTTTTCACCTGCTCGGCCACCTTCTGGCACAGCTCGATGGCATAGCCACGGGGCTGGTCGCCGTCCTCTGTGCTGAACGGGGCGAAGTCGGCCAGGTAGCCCAGGGTCAGGGTGTTGTGCGCGCGTATGTGTTCAAGTGTGCTTGCCTGGGCCAGGACCGGCAGCAGGGCAAGCAGACAGGCCAATCGGTTAAGGCGGGGCGTCATACCCTGTACTCCCTTCACGGTAATTCGGCACGTTCGACGGCCGCCTGCTGAACGATAAAGCGCTTGGCCAGGAAGCCATACAGCAAATACCCGAAGGCCAGCACCAGCGCCCCCCCGAGTACCGCCTCCATCCCGCAGGCGTACAGGGCGTACAGGGAGTAACCCACCGCCACCAGCAGCACCAGGGTATTGCGGCTGTACACAGCCGGGCTGACCCTGGCCTTGTGCATGATCGGCAGCAGGCCGGTCAGGGCGGTGACGTAGGGGATCAGGTTGGTCACTGCGGCCAGGCTCACCAGCTTGCCGAACTGGGCGCTGGCATTGGGCGAGATGGTCGACAGCGCCATCGCCGTTTGCAGCACACCACACACCAGCATGCCGAGGATCGGCGCATTGCGTGCGCTGACCCGGGAAAACAGTTTGGGAAACAACCCCTGGTCGGCGGTCATTTTCGCCGTTTGCGCCAGGGTGAACTGCCAGCCCAGCAATGAACCGACGCAGGCCATTACCGCCAGTACCATGATGATGTTACCCACCAGCGGGTTGAACATTTTCGCGTAGACCAGGGCAAACGGCGCTGAGGCGTTGGCCAGTTCCAGGTTGGGCACGATGCCCTGGATCACCGTGGTCGACAGCACATAGACCACCGCCGCTCCCAGGGTGCCGAACAGGCAAGCCAGGGGCACGTTGCGCTTGGGGTTCTCTACGGCATCGAAGGCCTGGGCTGCGGACTCCATGCCCAGAAACGCCCAGAGGGTCAGCGGGATGGTCTTGCCGATGGCTTCCCAGATGGGGAGTTCATTGGGGTTCCACGCCTGGGTGAACACGGCGCTGTCGAACCAGAGCCAGCCAATCACACTCAGCCCGGCCACGGGAATGATCACCCCCCAGACGGTGATCGCGCCGATTCTGCCGGTGATGTTCGGGCCGCCGAAATTGGCCAGGATGGTCAGCCAGATCAGCCCGACCGTCCCGACGCATAGAGCGATCGCGCCACTGCCCAGCCAGGGGAAGAACGCAGTCATGTAGCCCACCGCCGAGATCGCCACGGCGACGTTGGCAATGGCCAGGGAGAGGAAATACAGGTAGGAGCACAGAAAGAACCCCGATTTGGCATGGGCCTCCTCGGTGTAGGCGGACAGTCCGCCGGAGCGGCTGCAAAACACCCCGCACTGGGTAAAGCTGTAGGCGATGGCCATTGAACCGATGGCGGTGACCACCCAGGACAGCAATGAGACCGCCCCCAGCTGCGCCATGCTGGTGGGCAGCATGATGATTCCCGAGCCCATCATGTTGACGGTCACCAGCGTGGTGAGCCCGACGAGGGTCATTTTTTTTCCAGAACCGGCCATAGTCGCCCCTGATGTGTGATGCGTGGCTTATTGGGTATAGGCCATTTGCGTGACGGCAGGAGGGCACGCAGGGGGGAAGGGCGGTTTTTTCACCGGGGAACTCCTGACGGTTGGCCGACATCCTATGGGGTGTAGGGACTCTCTTTCTGGAGGCACCGTTATGCGTCGTTTACTGCTTGTTTCTTCGCTCGTAGTCTGCCTGCCCATCGGCTCGGCCCTGGCCGATGTCGACGCTGGCGATGTTGCCACTTCGGCTGGCGTGTCCGCCTCGTTGTATTCCACCTTCAAAGATGACAAGCGCATCATCCCGGCGCGTGACGATGCGTCTTCGTTCATCGCCAGTAACGGCGCCATACGCGGGGTTTACCTGGAGTCGATGATGCAGCGCGTCCGTCAGGAGCACCCGGGGCTCAAAGCCTCGGACGAAGACATTGCCCGGGCGATTCTGGCCCAGGATACGTTGGGTGGTGAACGTTGAAGTGCATGCGCTGACGGTTGCACCGCCGAGCGGCATTCAGGTTGATGCGCTCTCTTGAGCATTACACTGATCCTGGCAGCTTGATTGTCAAAGGCTGCTCAGGGTTCAGGAGGTCATCATGTTCAGGTCATCGTCACTCAGCCTGTGTGTTGCGTTGTCGTTGTGCAGCTTTCAGGCCACTGCGCAAACCGTTGTGCCGACCAAGGGCCAGAGTCAGCAGCAAACCCAGGCCGACATCAGCGAATGCCAGAACATTGCCAACAGCGCGTCGAGCAGCGCCTCGACACCTTCCGGTGGGCGCATCAAAGGCGCAGCGGTAGGTGCCGCAGCCGGTGCGGCAGGTGCCCAGGTAAGGGGCAATCAGCATGATGAAGTCTACGATCGCGTCGATGACGACGTGAAACAGGATTACCGGCAGAATCGCGCCAAGGAGACCGCCGCTGCGGGCATGGTCGTTGGTGGTTCGCGCCAGCGCCAGGAGCGCCGCGAGCAGCGCAGGACCAACGAAACCAACAGCGCCACGGCGTACACCAGTTGCCTGCAGGGCAAGGGTTATCAGGTAACGCCCTGACAGCGCAGGGCTACCAGCCTTTTACCCCGTGCATGTCGGGCAGTTTGTGGGCGATGCCTTTGTGGCAGTCGATGCAGGTGGCCTGGCCGCTGGCCAATGACGTCGAGTGCATGGCCGCTGCACGCTTGCTCTGGCGGGTGAAGTCCATGAACTCGAAGTTGTGGCAGTTGCGGCATTCTCGCGAGTCGTTGGCCTTGAGCCGCGCCCATTCGTGCTCGGCCAGTTCGCGGCGCAGGTTGACGAATTTGTCGCGGGTGTCGATGGTGCCGAAGATCTTGCCCCAGACTTCCTTGGAAGCCTGCATCTTGCGGGCAATCTTGTGGGTCCACTCATGGGGGACGTGGCAGTCCGGGCAGCTGGCGCGCACACCGGAACGGTTGCTGTAGTGGATGGTGTCCTTGAGTTCGACGAAGACGTTGTCGCGCATTTCATGGCACGACACGCAGAATTTCTCGGTGTTGGTCATTTCCAGTGCGGTGTTGAAACCGCCCCAGAATATGATCCCGGCAATGAAACCGCCCAGGGTCAGGAACCCCAGGCTGAAATAGACGCTCGGTCGACAGAGGATGCCCCAGTACTCCTTAAGCAGGGCGAACAGAGCTTTCATGGCGCCTCCTCAAGGTTTGTTCGCAGCGTTGGCGTCGTCTTGCAGGATTTTGTCGATGGTTTCGAAGGTATTGCCCACCAATGGCTTCACCTCTTTTTGCGGCACGTGGCACTGGTTGCAGAAGTAGCGACGTGGTGACACTGCGGCCAGGGCCTGGCCATCGCGGTCCATGTAGTGGGTGATGCTGATCATCGTCGCCTGGCTGCGGGCACTGTTGGCGCGGCTGTGGCACGAAAGGCATTTGTTGCCGTTCTTGTCGATCTGGTAGCCACGGATGCTGTGGGGAATGGTCGGCGGCTGGTCCGGGTAGTTGCGCTCGCGCTTGAGGTCATTGTTCTCATCATTGGCCAGCGGCGGGGCCGGCATGCTCTGGGTCAGCGTGCCGCCCGGGCGGCGGCCGTCGGGCCCGGGGGCATCGAGCGGGTAGTCGACGTCGGCGGCGATGGCCAGGCCAACCACAGCAAGCAACAGCAACGGCACGATTCGAAAAGGCATGATGGATCTCCTCAGGCCACGCTGATCAGCTCGATGCGTATGGCGCATTTCTTGTAGTCGGTCTGCTTGGAAATAGGGTCGGTGGCATCCAGCGTGACTTTGTTGATCAATTTGTTGGCATCGAAGAACGGCACAAACACCAGGCCACGCGGTGGCTTGTTGCGGCCTCGGGTTTCGATGCGTGCACGAATTTCTCCGCGGCGGCTGATCAGCTTCACTTCGCTGCCGCGCCGCGCGTTCATGGCTTTGGCGTCATCAGGGTGCATGTACACCAGTGCGTCGGGCACCGCCTTGTAGAGCTCCTCGACCCGTTGCGTCATGGTGCCGGTGTGCCAGTGTTCAAGCACCCGGCCGGTGCTGAGCCAGAAGGGAAACTCGTCATCCGGGGCCTCAGCCGGTGGCTCGTAGGGCAGGGCGAAGATGATTGCCTTCTTGTCCGGGTAGCCATAGAACTGCACACCGCTGCCGGCTTCGACATAAGGATCGAGCCCTTCGCGGTAGCGCCAGCGCGTTTCTTTGCCATCGACCACCGGCCAGCGCAATCCACGCTCGCTGTGGTACTGGTCGAAGGGCGCCAGGTCATGACCGTGGCCCCGGCCAAACTGGGCATATTCCTCAAACAGGCCTTTTTGCAGGTAAAATCCAAAGGCCTTGGCTTCGTCGTTCTTGTAACCAGCCTCCAGCTGTTCAACCGGGAACTGGTCGACCTGGCCGTTCTTGAACAGTACCTCGTACAACGTTTTGCCTTTGTATTGCGGGGCTTTTGCCAGCAGCTCGGCCGGCCAGGTTTCATCAGTGGTAAAGCGTTTGGAGAACTCCACCAGTTGCCACAAGTCCGACTTGGCATCGCCTGGTGCACTGACCAGCTGGTGCCAGAACTGGGTGCGGCGCTCGGCGTTGCCGTAGGCGCCTTCCTTTTCTACCCACATGGCGCTGGGCAGGATCAGGTCAGCGGCCTGGGCCGAGACGGTGGGGTACACATCGGAGACGATCACGAAGTTTTCCGGCTTGCGCCAACCTGGCAGCACTTCCTGCATGATGTTCGGCCCGGCATGCATGTTGTTGCTGGCCTGGGTCCAGTAGACATTGAGCACACCATCCTTGAGCATGCGGCTTTGCTGCACGGCATGGAAACCGACCTTTTCCTCAATGGTGCCTTCAGGCAGCTTCCAGATCTTTTCAGCAGTGGCACGGTGCTTGGGATTTGTCACCACCAGGTCAGCGGGCAAACGGTGGGAAAAGGTTCCGACTTCACGCGCGGTGCCGCAGGCGGAAGGTTGCCCGGTGAGCGAGAAGGGGCTGTTGCCGGGTTCACTGATCTTGCCGGTGAGCAAATGGATGTTGTAGATCAGGTTATTGGCCCATACGCCGCGAGTGTGCTGGTTGAAGCCCATGGTCCAGAACGACACGACCTTGCGCTTGGGGTCGGCATACAGCTCCGCCAGCGCCTTGAGGCGTTCGGCGGGCACGCCGGACTCTTTCGCGGTGCGCTCCAGGGTATAGGGGCGAACGAAAGCGGCGAACTGCTCGAAGTCGATGTCGCTCCAGGTGTTGGCCTTGTCGGCGTTCTTGGCCTTGGTCTCCAGCGGGTTGTCCGGACGCAGGCCGTAGCCGATGTCGTCGGCGCCCTTGGCGAAGCGCGTGTGCTTGCTGATGAAGTCCTTGTTTACCGCGCCGCTTTCAATGATGTGATTGGCGATGTAGTTGAGGATCAGCAGATCGGTCTGGGGCTTGAACACCATCGGGATGTCGGCCAGTTCGAAGCTGCGGTGTTCGAACGTCGACAGCACCGCGACCTTGACGGTCGGCTGGCTCAGGCGGCGGTCGGTGACCCGGCTCCAGAGGATCGGGTGCATTTCGGCCATGTTCGAGCCCCAAAGCACAAAGGCATCGGTCGCTTCGATGTCGTCGTAGCAGCCCATCGGTTCGTCCATGCCGAAGGTGCGCATGAAGCCCATCACCGCCGAGGCCATGCAGTGGCGCGCGTTAGGATCGATGTTGTTGCTGCGAAAACCAGCCTTCATCAGTTTGTTGGCCGCGTAACCTTCCCACACCGTCCATTGCCCGGAACCGAACATGCCGACTGCACTGGGGCCTTTGTTTTTCAAGGCTTCCTTGAACTTGCTTTCCATAATGTCGAAGGCTTTTTCCCAACTGACCGGCTGGAACTCGCCCTGTTTGTCGTACTGGCCGTTCTTCATGCGCAGCAGTGGCTGGGTCAGGCGGTCAGTGCCGTACATGATCTTCGACAGGAAGTAGCCTTTGACGCAGTTCAGGCCCCGGTTGACTTCGGCCTTGACGTCACCGTGGGTAGCCACCACCCGGTTGTCACGGGTCGCGACCATGACGCTGCAACCGGTACCACAGAAACGACAGGGCGCCTTGTTCCAGTCAAGCGTGACCATGTCCGCTTCGGTAATCAGGTTGCTGGCAGTGGTATAGATCGGCAGGCCGGCCGCAGCAGCAGCAATGGCGGCAGCCTGGGCCTTGGCGAACTCACGGCGGGTCATGCTCATTCGATCTCTCCGGCGGGGTCGAGGAGTTCGTGATAGATCAACGCCGCATTGAGAACGCCCGGCAAATTGTTGATCTGGTCGATGCGTTGCAGTATTTGATTTTCGTGATCGGCTTCAAGTACCACCACCAACTTTCCGGCGGCACTTTCCTGATGCAGTTCCAGGCCATCGAGCAGGCGCAAGTTGGCTTTAACTGCATCGAACAGTTCCGGGCGGGCATGTACTACAAGGCTGGCGATGTGCAGCGTGTTGTCCATATGCTGACTCCAACAGACACAATCGGGTGCCTATCAGCTCGGAGGCCCAGGCGGGCCATAGAGCATTTGCAAAAACCAGATGATGAACCCGTAGCCGCCGACAATCGCCACCGACAGCAGGGGAAACAGGCAGGCGACGAGGAAGACGAACAACAAGGCCTCTTTGCGACGCACAGGTTTTTGTTCTTCAGCCGTTGGCATTGAACGCACTCCAGGCAGGTCTGGATTGAGCGTAGACCACACATGTTGCAAGGTAAATCAAAGCCACTTAATCAGACCGGCGGAACTATTGCTTCAGATCAAGGAGTACAGCAAGTTGGTGTCTAGTGGTAATGCTAAATAGAGTGATAATTAATGCGAGTTGCGAAATGACTACTGTGGGATACCCCGTAGTTGGTTCTGCAGTGCTTCGTTGATCTCGACCAGTTTGGCAATGTTTTGCCGTGCCTTGACCAGTTCCTGGTTCAGGTACTCGGTTTCGTTGGTCATCAGCACCACCTGGTGCTTCCACATCTCGACCAGGATGGGGGAGGCGATCTCGCCGAAGTCTTCGTCATGAGGGGTCATGGTCTTCACTCACTCGATGGGTTGCTGTATGTATATACAGTAACTGAGTGTTGCCCGATTGCGCTAGCCCGGCGAACGAACCGCCCGTCATTTTATCCTCCACATGCACAAGGCCCGAACGTGTCGGGCCCCGGAAGGTGCGCAAGCGGGAAGGTTCAGAATTTGACCTTGAGCCCCAGTATTCCTTCATAGCCGTGGCTGTCGTTATCCAGGCCTTTTTCGTAGCCGGCCGAGACGTGGATGGTGGTTTTCTCGCTCACTTGATAGTCCACGCCCAGGTTCACCTCGGTCCAGGTACCCCCCAGGTTGGTGGTGAAGGGGACAAAACCATCGTTGGAGGAGAACTCGGTTTTCGGTTGGCTCTTGAACTCGTGCCAGACACTTGGGCGTACCCAGATGTTGGTACGGTGCAGCTTGCCCTTGTCGTCTTCGCGGAACAGGTCCTTGTCGATCCGCACCCCGAGGCGTCCGGTCAGTGAATCAACGTCCTCGAAGCGTACGTCGGAGGCCTCGTCGTGGCTGTCATTGAGCTTGATCCGGGTGACGATCACCTGGGCTTGGGGTTCGATCTTCAGTGACTCGTCCTTGTTCAGTTTGAACGGGTAACCGGCTTCGAGCGAGGCAGTGATGCCTTTGCCCTTGGTTTTGAAGCGCGGCATGTCCTGCGGACGGGCTTCAATGTCGAAGTGATTGAACTGCAGTACACCGTCCAGGTACCAGCCGGCCGGGCCGAAGTGGGTCCAGTAGGCACCCAGGCCAACAGAGCGCACCTTGGCATCACCAGCGGCGCTACCGTCGGTATGGTCGATGTCACCGGCGATCTTGCCGGCCGACAGGGAAATCCCCGCCTGGTCGGTACTGCCATCGGTGTCCTCGCCGTGGTACAGGTCAACACCGACCTGGAAGGCCTGCTGGGTGTAGTCATAGGCACTGCCGTTGCTCAGGCTCTGGTCGCCCTGGCCATAAATCAGACGACCCCAGCCCAGGGACGGACCGTAGTCGCTTTGTGCTTCGGCCGGCAGTGGGTCGAAGGCGTTGCGCACTTCTTCGCCCATCCGTTCGTGCAGGGTATCGACCAGCATGCGGCTGTAGCGCAGGGTCATGCCGGGGATGGCGCTGTACAGCGATGTTTCCGGGCGGTAGTTGGGTACCTGAGCGGGAGTGGGTTTTGGTGCCGGGTTGACCTGTGCCGGATCGACAGGTGCTGGATCAACAGGCGCTGGGTCGACAGGAATCGGGTTAACAGGCGCTGGATCAACAGGTGTTGGGTCAACAGGAGTCGGATCAACCGGCGTTGGGTCAACAGGATTCGGGTCAACAGGAGTCGGGTCAACAGGAGTCGGGTCAACAGGTGTTGGGTCAACAGGTGTTGGATCAACAGGAGTCGGGTCAACAGGTGTGGCATCCTGGGTCGAGCGCAGGTACCAGGCTTGACCATTGCTGTCGTCCAGACTCGCCCGGTGCAACGTGTATTCATACGGGCCGGCCTTGACCCGGCTGAGCAATCTGAACGCCTGGTCCTGGGTGGTACCACCGTTGACGGCGTCCACCACCTGAATGCCGTTGCCCGTGGTCAGGGCGCCCGGGCCGCCGGCGTTCTTGATCTGCAGGTTGCTGCTGCCGGTTGCCTGGCCGCCATCGATGACCAGTTTGTCGGACGGAGATTGGTCGTCATACAGGTAGGTATTGAGGGCGATGGTACCGTTTTCACCCTGGTACTGGTTGACGGTGAGGGTTTTGTAGCTGCCACCAGTGGGTGCGCTGAAGTCGATCAGGCTGTTGTCATTGCGCAGAAAACTGAGGTTCGAGTTGCCGGTGAGTTTCCACAGGCTGGTGTCGCTCAGGGTCAGGTTCGAGGTACTGCCCGCAGCGGTAGTCGCGGCGCCGTTTACCTGGGAGCTGGCAAGGCTGATAGTTGCCAGGCCTGGGTCAAGGGTGCCGGCATCGACATGCAGCCACTGGCCGCTGCCGCCGGCAATGACATCCTCGAACGTAATGTCGGCCAGCCCCTCGACGGCCACGGTGGCGCCGTGCAGGTTGTGTAGCACGGTGCTGCTCAGGTCGGCCTCGCTGATGCCGGCGGCGGTGCCTTGCAGGGACAGGGCCGAGGCGTTGTCACCGGCGGCACTGACCGTCGACTGGTCGGCGCGCAGTTGGCCGCCGTCCTTGACCAGCATGCCGTGCGAGCCATCACCTTGGGTAATCACGCTCGCCTGACCCAGGGTGGCCGAGCTGGGGATGCCGCTGACCAATACACCGTGGGAACCGGCGCCGCTGGTGCTGGCAACGCTGTTGTCGGCATGCAGTTCGCCTCCGCGTTCAGCCTGCAGGCCGGCCGAGTTGTCACCGTGGGTGCGGATGCTCGAGTCCTTGAGGTTCAGCACGGCGGTCTGTGCGTCTTTGAAGTTACGGCTGACCCGGGCACCGGCGGCGTTGGCGCCCAGGGTTTCGACGGTCACGCTGTTGGCGTCGAGCACCACGCTGCCGGGTTTGGGCCCGCCGATGCCGGCGTAGAGACCAATGGAGCGATCGCCTTCGGTTTTTACCGACACACCATTGAGCTGCATACTGCCGCCATCATCTACAGCTACGCCATAAGCTTGCTGGCCGGTGGTCAGCAAGTGGGTGCCGTTGGCAATCAGCAGCGCACCTTCGTTGCGCGACGCCAGGGCATGCGGGAAGGTCAGGTTGGACTGCACGGGAGAGCCGTTACCGCTGGTGGTAACGGTGCCGCCATTGAGAATTACCGTGGCGTTCAGGTTGGCGACCACGCCCATGGCGTTGTCGTTACCGGAGGTATAGACGTTGACGTTGTCGGCGGTGACGGTGGCATTGCCAGCACTGATCCCGGCCGAATAATTGCCTTGAGTGCTGACGCTGCCATTGCGGATGGCGATGTGGGCGCCGTCACCTGCGTTGATGCCGTAACTGGACTTTTGCGAGGTGCGCACCTGGCTGTCATCGAGCACCAGGGTCGAACCTGCGCCTTCCACCAGCACGCCGGGCGCCCATGGGCCGGTGGCGTTGAGGGCATCGACGGCGATCTGGCTTTTGCTGACCTGAGCCTGGGCGCCGCCGACCACGTTGAGGCCGATCGAGCGTGCGCCGAGCACCGAGATTTCGCTGTTGGACACCTGCGCCTGGCTGCCGGCACCTTCGACCGAGATGCCGTGACCGTACATGCCTTGCGCGGCCAGGACGCTTTTGTCGATGACCAGGCTGCCGCCGGCCATCGCCCTGGCGGCGGCTGCAGGGTTGGTGACGACACCGGCGCCAGTGACGTTGACGCGGCTGTTGCTGAGGGAAATGGTACTGGCCTCGGCGCGGACGCCGCCGACGTAATTGCCGCTGGTCGTCACCGCCAGGCCCTTGCCAGTGATCGTGGATCCGTCCAGCGCATGCAATACCGCGGTAGTCGTGGTGCTGGTGGCGGCATTGGTGGAATTGAAGGTGCTGTCGGTGAGGGCGATGGTGCTGCCGCCCTCGGCACGGGCACCACTGGCGGCGGCACCGCTGGTATTGACCGTCACGTCACTGGCGCTGATGTGGCTGCCATTTTCAGCCTTGAGGCCATGGCTGATGTTGGCGCCGCTGACGGTACCAGTGGTGGTGACGGTGGTGCCTTTGCTCAATGCAATGCTACCGCCATCCTTGGCCAGTACGCCGACGGAACCCTTGGCCAGGGTACTGATCGCGCCACCGCTGAAGTCGATGGTGCTGCCGCTGCCACTTGCCAGAATCCCCACATTGTTGCTACCAGAGACGCCGCCCATACTCACCTGGCTGTTGTCGAGTGTGACCACCCCGCCATTCTGAGCAATGACACCGGTCATGTTGTTGGTGTTGAAGGCAACCCCCAGTGCCGTTTTCGGGAGCATCTCGACGCGCACGCCAGTGCCGCTGAGGGTGCCGCCATCCTCGGCCACCAGGCCTTTCTGGCCATTGGCCGTGGCCGCGGTGACCGCGCCGTTGGCAACGCTGCCTTGCTGGAAGCTGATCTGCACGCCAGTGCCGGCTTTTACCCCGGTGCTGTTGGCGGCGCGCAGGCTGACGCTGGAGCTGTCCACGGCGCCGCTGGTAATGCCCACGCCGTTGGCCACGGTGACGATGACCGGCGCAGGAACGCCGAGTAATCCCATCAACGACGGATGGCCGATGTTCAAACTGACCAGCGCAGGCACAAACTCGTCCTGGCGCTCGGTGATTGCTGCGTCTTCGGCCTGTGCACCGTGGATCGGCAGGTAGCACAGGGTGCCCAGAATCAGGCTGATTGCCAGGGCCAGGTGGTTATGTACCAGGTGGTCCAGAGGCAGTGCACGCTCGGTGATGTGTTTCATGGCAACCTCCAACAAATGTATGCTTGGAAGTGTCTGCCTAGGCAGTGAATTGCTCTGTAGGAGTCGCCTTAGCCGCATGTAGGAGCTTTGCTGAAGGCTGTGCTGGTCTAGGCTTGCTGTTCAGGACCGTGTCGGCCCGAAAGGAGCGGTGTGATGAGTCGGGTGATGATTGTCGAGCCACTGCCGTTGATGCGTCAGGCTATTGCCCAGGTTATGCAGCGGCTGGGGCATGAGGTGGTCGCTGAGGTCGAGAATGGCCAGGAGGCGCTGGTACACGCACGCAGTGATGGTCCTGAACTGGTAGTGCTAGAACTGGCCATCGAAGGCCTGGGAGGTCTGGACCTGATCCGGCGCTTGAAACTGCGCGATCCGGCACTGCAGTTGCTGGTGTATACGGGGCAAAGCAGCAGTCATTTCGCTCGTTTGTGTGTACAGGCCGGGGCTGATGGCTTCGTCAACAAGCACGACGAACCACTCGAGCTTGAGCGTGGCTTGCAGGCCGTGGTGCACGGGCGCCAGTATTTCCCCCGGGAATCCAGGCGTGCGCCGACGCCGGTGGGCGGCAAAGAGCTGGATACGCTCTCTGCTCGGGAGCTGACCGTACTGGAGTTGATCAGTGAGGGGCGCTCCAATCAGGCCATCGCCGAGCAGCTGTCGATCAGCTACAAGACCGTCAGTACCTACAAGACCCGCTTGCAGGAAAAGCTTCAGGTCGATTCGCGCCTGGCCTTGGCGACCATTGCCCAGCGCAATGGCATTGGCTCTTCGGGCGTGGCGACGCTGGCTGAGTCCGAGTCGAAGGCCGAACACCTGCAAGACCCGACGCAGCAGGCCCTGATGCGGGCAATGCTCGAGGCCTCACCCAACCCGATGTTCGTGCGTGATCGGGAGGGGCGCCTGCTGTTGTGCAACCAGCCTTTTCTGGCGTGGCACCACGCGTCTGTCGAGCGTGTGCTCGGTGGGCGTCTCACGGATGCATTCTGGTTCACCGCCGAGGAGGGCCAACGGTACCAGGCCCGTTATGATGAGTTGCTCGAAAAAGGCCAGGCATTCACCAACCAGCTCGACATCGAGTTCCTGGGCGAGCCGCATTTCATGCGGTTCTGGATTGAGCCCTGGCGGGATGCCGAAGGCAATGTACAGGGCATGGTCGGCAGTTTCGAAGACCTGACCGATCGACAGATTCTGCTGGGTCAACTGCGTGATGCACACGAACACGCTCAGGCCAGGTACCGGGAGGTGACCGGCTTTGCCCACGTGGTGCATGATGACCTGCTTGAACCGCTACAGCGCCTGCAAACCAGCTTGGCGGCAGTCGAAGTGCCGTTGCCAGGCCAGCACGCCCTACGCACCATCACCCAGCGCCTGGCGCAGCTACAGCGGCTGCTCAACCTTGATCAGCAACGTCCGCCGCTGGTGCCGGCGCAGCTGGATATCACCCGGTGGCTGGAGGCACGGCTGGCCACGTTCAGCGCTCAGCTGAGCAAGGGCTTTGTCGCGCCGACGCTGGAAATCAAGGAGGTCACCGCCAGGCAGCTCTGGATCGATGGTGAGCGGCTGGGCGCATTGTTCGACTGTCTGCTGGAACACCTGAGTGAAGCAGCGCCCATGGCGCCGTTGCGAATCAACCTGGCAACACGGCTGCAACTGAACGGTGCAGTCAGCCTGAACCTGGCAATCACCCTCTGTCGGCCGCTCGAACATCGTCGGGGTATCGCCTTGCAGCTGTGCCGCAACCTGACCCAGTCAATGGACGGCAGTTTCCGGGTGGTGCATGAGAACGGTGAAACGGCGTTCCTGATCGGGCTCGAGTCTGCCGCGGCCTTGTGAAGCTGCGTTCACAAGGCCGTGGCAATCCTCAGAACCCGCTCTCACGCAGCAGCACCGCCGCCACATGGGTCAAACCCTCACCCAGCAAACTGCGGCGTTCACCGGCAATCTGCAACCGGCCCCGGGTTTCGCGCAGGGCAGGTGGCGCGCCTTCAAGTTGCACCAGTACATGAAACAGCGGCGGCGTCGGCAGCAGCTCCTTGCCACGACTGGCCACAGTCAACGGCCCACCGAAGCGCGAGGCGAGCATGGCGTGATGCAACTGGCTGACCCGGGTGCTGCCGATGGCCAGCACCTTACCGTTGATGGGCGTCGGCTGCCCCTCGGGGTAGAAGCGCACCGCACCACCCAGCACCAGGCGTTGTACTTCGTCCTGGTCAACATAGGCATCCACTTGCCAGTGATCGGGGTCGATCAGGATACCGATGGGCTCGCGGCTGCCGATCCACTGACCGGGTTGCCAGTCGGGGTCCAGGTCTAGCCACAGCCCGTCGAAGGGTGCCTGCAGCGTCAAGCGGGCGATCTCCGAACGGGCTGCGCGGGCCTCCTCGAATTGAACGTCCAGGCGCTGGCGCGTGGCGATGGCCTGGTCGGCACCGGTGGGATCGGCCATCAAGCCGCCCAGGCGCGCCTGGTAGCTTTTGACGCTGGCTTCGCTGCTGGTCAGCCGCGAGGCAATGTCCGGCTCATCGAGGGTGACCAGCGCTGCCCCGGCTGTGATGCGGCCAGCGGGGTGCAAGGCCTGCAAACGTGACGGATAAGGCGCGAAAACCCGCAACTGGTGCTCGGCGCGGGCCACACCCAGGGCATGCACCTGGGTACGCCAGGGCACGGCCAGCAGCAACAGGATCAACGCCCCGACGACCCACCAGGCATGGCGGTGGCGGGTCTTGATGCCTTCGCGGTGTTTCCACCAGTGCTTGAGCTCGCGCCACACCGGCATGACGATGAACCAGGCCACCTCCACGGCAAACAGCACGATGCCAAGCAGCTTGAAGAACAGCAGGTACACCGCCACGGCAATGCCCAGGAACAGCACCAGGCGATACACCCAGGTGACCATGGCGAACGCTACAAGGGCCCGGCGCTTACCCGGTGGAAACGCCTCGGGCCAGTCCTCGTCGAGCCCCAGCAACACCCGGCGCAAGGTCACCCGGGCGAGGGCAGAGGAGCGTTCGTGCAGGTTGGGAAAGTCCAGCAGGTCGGAGAGGATGAAGTAGCCGTCAAAACGCATGAACGGGCTGGCATTGAGCGCCAGCGACAGTACCCAGCTGGTGGTGGCCAGGTACAGCAGGGCGTTACGCAACGGACCCGGATCGGACAATGCCCAGCCCAGGGTAGCCAAGCCGGCCAGTCCCAGTTCGGTGATGATACCGGCCGAGGCAATTGCCAATCGCTGCCTGGCGCTGCGCAGCTTCCAGCTTTCGCCGGTGTCGGTGTAAAGCATCGGCCACATCACCACGAAGGCAATGCCCATGTGGCCCACGCGCAGCCCCAGGCGGGTGGCGACCAGGGCATGGCCCAGCTCATGCAGGGTCTTGGCCAGCGCCAGGGCGATGGCAAAGCTGACCAGGCCCGAGGCCGAGAACGACTCCACCACGGCGGTGGTGAAGGTATCCCACTGCTGCAGGACCAACAGCACCCCGGTAAGCCCCAGCAGCAGCACGATCACACCGGTCAACGGCTGGAACAGCCAATCGAGCTTTTTCGCCAGCGTTTGCAGGTGTTGTTGCGGACGCAGCAGTGGCACGCGAAAAAACAGGTAGTGATGCAGCCACCAGCGCCAGCTCAGCCAGGCGTTGCCTTCGCTACGCGAGGCCATGCGTGCCAAGGCCTCACGGCCAGGGCGCAACAGTTGGTGGTTTTCCAGAAACTGACGAAACTCCACAATTTGCTCCACATCCGGGCGTAGCGCTGTTTCGCTATGAATGGCCTGGCAAATGGCGTTCGGGGTGCGCTCCCAGCGCAGCAAACATTCGAACTCCAGCCAGCCGATACGGTAAAAGCGGTTGAGCACGGTGTCGTGAATCACCCAGGCCGGCTCGCCGCTGCGGTCGGGCGCCGTTTCCAGCAGGCGCAGGTCGTCGCGCAGCGGTTGCGATGCCACCTCTGCCGGATTAGCGCCAATCACAACCCGCTCCAGGCCCGCAGTGCGGCGAACGGTCGACGCAGCAGGTAATAGCCCAGTACTACGCGTTCGCCATACAGACGGGCGGTGCCGTGAAGGCCCAGGCGGGCGTGCTCGGGTTGCCCTTCGATGCTGGCGAGCAAGCGGTACGCCACGACGCCTTCTTCGTTGGTGCGTGCCTGGTAACTGGTTTCCAGCACTTTGCCTGTCAGCGGCGTCAGTGGGTAAGCGGTGAGAAACAGGGTGACTTCGGCCCCCGGTTCCAGGGCGATGGCATCGGCGACCGGCAACTGGATCAGCATCGCCGGTTGCTGTGGCTCGGCAATGAGCAGAATCCGCTCGCCGGTGGATACCGGTTTGCCCAACCAGTCATTGGGGTCGCTGTACACCGCGACACCGGCCCGTGGCGAACGCACCTGGGTGCGCTGAAGCTGGGCCTTGACTGCTGCAAGCTCCGCGCGACGTTGCTGCACCCGGCCATTGAGCAGGGTCAGTTCGCTTTTGCTTTGCGGGTTGTCGAAGGCACGCTGGCTGGCGGCGGCCAGTTCTGCATCGGCGACGGCTACTTCTTTGCCCAGCACTTCGGCACGGCTTCTGAGCGTGGTTTCGTCGAGGCTGAACAACAGCGTGTCTTTGTCCACCGGCTGGTTGGGGCGTACCTGCATGCGCTCGATCACGCCATCAATGGGCGAACTGATGATCATCGCTTCGCGCGAGACGATTTCGGCCGGGGCCAGTGCCGTCTGCCGGACCGGCACCAGCAGCAAGGCGACTGCCACCGCCAAGGCGATCAGCAACTGGCGTTTGCTGGGCCGCCAGCGCAGCAAGCGGCGTTGGCGGGTGAAGCCTGCCCAGCAGTGCGCCCAGGTGCGCCACAGGCCGTCGAACAACGGTTCAAGTGCCGCTGCCGGCGGTGTATCGAGCAGGAACACAACCATGCCCAGGCGCTGCCCTTCACGGTCATGCAGGGGGATGCACCACAAGCCTTTGGGCCACCATTCGGCCCAGCCTTCTTCGATGTCCGCGGGCGGGGTTACGGCATCGCGTCCCAGCCAGCGCGGCTTATCGTCTTCCAGCTGACTGGCAATCCAGCGCACGGCGCGCTGCAGCCAGACCAGATAAGGTGAGTCCTCGCTGGGGCGGGCAAGGCCTGACACGCAGAGCAGATCCAGGTGTTGGCCTTGCTGCTGGAACACCAGCGCCTGGTGATACTGCAGCAAGGGGTAGGGGTCGTTGGCGATGGAGAAACCCAACGCATTGAGTGAATCGGCGGCCAGGGCTCGGTCGCGCAGGGCTGCAATGGCCAACAGCAACTGCGGGTGCGGTAATGGCTCACTCATTGTTGTCAGGGAACCGTGCGGTACCGCTCATGCCGGCGATCAGCTCCGGATGCGCCGCGTCCAGGCGCGCCTCCAGCTCTACGGTCTGCGCCACAGCGTCGACCCGCGCGTTTATCGCACTGACGTGGGCCGGGTACGCCTTGCCGGTCTCGAGGATCTCGACTTCCAGGGCCTGATCCTTTTTGAGCTTGGGCAGCAGGCTGGACGGCACATTGAGGCGGACCTTCAACGCACCGTCACTGACCAGATCGAACAGCGGGGTGCCAGCCGGTACCGTCTGGAAGGGTTTGGCATGCACCTTGGCAACGCGCCCGGCAAAGGGCGCCTGTACCACGCAGTAACCGCTCTGGGCCTGTGCCAGGGCGCGTGCGCCGTCGGCCTTCTGCACTTCGGTGTTGGCCACCGAAACTTCCAGGTCACCGACAGCATCGAGTTTGCGCAAGTTGCGCTTGGCATCCAGGTTCTGCCGCGCCATGGTCAGTTCGGCTGCCGCGACCCGGGCACGAGCCTGGGCCTCGGCACAATCGAAGCGCGCCAGCACGGCGTCCTTGGCCACCGTCTGGCCGAGCGCCGCCTTGAACTCGCCAAGGGTGCCCGCCATCTGGCTGGACAACGTGGTTTCCAGGCTGGCCACCAACAGCACGCGAATCGTGCTGGGTTCGGTGGTAGCCAGGGCTGGCTGGGTATCATCGGCCAGCGCCGGGGTGAGGATCAGGGACAGTATCACTGCGAGCAAACTGCGCTCAGGGCTGTATGACATTCGGCGTTCCTTGCGTGCTAACGAGAAGATTGGCGCGTTCTTGATCATCCAGGGTCCGCTGGATTTCTCGGGCTAATGTCTTGATGTCGTGTTTTTCGATTTCCTTGGGCAACGTATCCAGGCCCACCGAGTTGTACAACCGTCCCCAGGCCGCCTGGGCACTGGAGTAGGCGGCTTCGCGCTGGTAACGCGAAAGCAGGTAACGGCCTTCGGCGCGGATCACCTCAAGCTCGGAGCCATAGGAGGTACTACGGGCTTTTTCAGCGTAGCTGAGCAGGCTCTGATCGACCTGCAGGCTCTGATCGGCGAACTCCACTTCCTGGCGGGCCAGTTGGTAGCGCAGGGTGCCGACCCGTACCTGGGTAAGGATGGCCATCGACAGCGCCACCCGGCGCATGTCATCGGTCTTGGTTTGCGACTCGGCAGCGCTGTTGATCGACGGCAACTGCAGCAGGCGCAAGAGGTTCATCGACACTTGCACGCCGGTTTCGGTCCAGTCGTTGTTGTAGAGGTACTTGTTGGAGTCGTACTTGTAGCCAAAGTCGAGGATCACGTTGGGCCACAGTTGCGCCTTGGCGATCTTCAGGTCGTTTTCGTTGACGCGCTTGCGGTACCACTCTTCCATGATTTCCGGACGGTTCTGCAGCGACAACTGTTCAAGCTTGTCGATGTCCTGGGACATCGACGGCAGCGTCGGCTCCACCTGGTCGGCGAGGATCAGGCGTGAGCCCGGCGGCAACGACATCAGCGCCGACAGTTCGGCCCGGGCGAACTCAAGGTCCTGGCGGCGTACGGTCAGCAGGTAAATGGAGTCGAGCAGGGCGCGCTGATACGCCAGTACTTCCTGACGCGGCAGCAGGCCCTGGGTTTCGGCCTGGCGCGCCGAGAGCAAGGCCTGGTTGGTGCGCACCAGCAAGCGGTCGACCTGAGGCATCAGGCGCTGTGCGCTGAGGGCGCGCCAATAGGCATTGCGTACGTCCTGCAGGACGTTCTGCGCCACTTTGCGCCGACGCTCCTCGGCCATCAGGATCTGGTCGCTTTTCTGCTGGGTGCGGTAATAGGCCACGCCGAAATCCAGCAGGCTCCAGCTCAGCCCCAGTCCATAGAGTTGACGATAACGCTCTTCGGAGGTCGACGCGCGCAAGCTTTGCTCGCGGTCTTCGATACCGATCGAGGTGCCACCGGAGTCGTTGTTGCGCCCGGCATACCCGGCCGAAGCCACCAGACGCGGCAGCATCTCATGGCTGGAGACGTCACGCAGGTCGCTGGCCAGCGCGCTTTCCATCAATTTCAGGCGGTAATCCAGGTTGTATTTCAGGGCCCGTGCAGCGGCTTCATAGAAGGTGATGGGCGTGGTCACGGGCTCTTGGTTTTCATACATCTGCGCCTGGTCGCGAAGAATCCGCTGCCGGGCTTCTTCCTCGGTGTACTCGACCGGTTTGGTCGCAGAGCAGGCGGCCAGCAATAAAGTGGAAGCGATGGCTGTACTCAATAACGTGTGTGGCAGTCTTGGCATGGTCTGTCCTTGTTCCTGGCTTATTCTCTTGTACGGGTGTCCATGGCCCGCAGGCGCTCGGCCGCTTCACGCAATTGCGCGCGGAAACCGGGTGCGGTGCGTGCCTCGGAAGGCGGTGGTAACTGGGCATCGCCCTGGGTCATGTGCTCGGCGTCGGTGGCAAACACCGACGGGTCGGGCAACAAGCCGTCGGCGCTGAGGTTGATGCGTGACTGGCGCCCGAGAATCCACGCCAGGTCGTTTTCGCTGGCCTGGCGGCTGACACGCACCGCGCCGGCGACAAACTGGCCGGGTATCAGGCCAAGCCGCTCGTTCAGGGTTTCACTGAGGATCTCCGGCACCCGACCGTAGCTCAGGTTGCTGCCGTCGGCCGTCCAGCCGGACAGCTCCAGCAAACGCTCCTGGCGTTCGACCACCGGCCCGACGAACACCACCGGCTGGACATCAGGCAGCGGCAGGTTGCGAAACGGATCGATCGCATCGCGGTCGAAGAACGGGCCGGCCGGGGCAGGGATGAAGGGGGCGGTGATGTCCAGGGTGATGGTCAACTGGGCAAGGTCCGTGGCGCCGAGGCGGTCGCTGAGGGTGTAGGTGAACACGTCCTTGAGGACTTGTCCCAGACCTGCAGCGGCCAGCACCTCGGGATTGGTCAGGTCGATGCTGTAGGTGTAGCTGCCATCGGCATTGATCACAAGGGTGCCGTAGCGTCCGGCCAGCGGCTGGCCGATGACACCGCTGGTGCCGCTGCCGCTTTCCGCACCGATGCGGATGCCGCTGACAATCAACTGTTCGCCACCGTCGACATCGCTGTCGTTGGGCAGCACATTGCCGGAGGCCTGAGGCGCGGTCACCTGATCGCTGGCAACGTTGCTGTCGTCACGCGCAACCGGACTGTCGTTGGCACCTTGAATGAGCACATTGAGCCGCGCTTCGGATTCCGCCCCGGCGGTGTCGCGCATGCGGTACGTGAACACCTCGCGCAGGGTCTCGCCTGCGGTGCGCAAGGCCTGCACCGTCGGGTTGCTATTGTCGAGCAGGTACTGGTAACTGCCGTCGGCATTAAGGATCAGTTGGCCATACCGGCCCGCCAGCACCTGCCCGGCGAGTGCGGCATTGCCGGTTTCGCTGGTGACCGACAGCACCTGACGGGTTTCGCCCAGGGCCGGGCTGTCAACGTCGGTGTCGTTGTCCAGTACGTTGCCGGTCGGGTCCAGGCCCGGTTGGTTGTTGCCCACGCCACCGGCTTCGATGGCTATGGTGTCGTCATCCACGGCAATCGGCGTGTCGTTGCGACCGTCGATGGTGATGGTCAGTTGGGCGGTGTCGTCGGCCAGGTGCACGTCCATCACCGTGTAGGTAAAGACGTCCACCAGGACCTGGCCGCTGGTGCGCAGGGCCTGAACCGCGGCCAGGCTGTTGTCGACGGTATAGGTCCAGCTGCCGTCGGCGTTCATCACCAGGTCGCCATACAGACCACGCAGGGTAGTGCCCAGTGTGCCAGCTGTGCCGGTGCCGGTTTCGCTGCCCGTGCGGATCGTCGTCACCGTCAGCGGATCACTTTCGAAATCAGTGTCGTTGCCCAGCACATTGCCACTGGGGTTGAAGCCTGGAGTGCCGTTGTTCAGGCCGCCGGCCTCAATGGCCGTGGCGGCATCATCGATGCCATCAGGCGGATCGTTGCGGCCGATGACGATGATCGACAGTTGCGCCAGGTCAGTCAGCCCGCCGAGGTCGGTGACTTCGTAAGTGAAGTGGTCCACCAGCGTTTGCAGCAAGGCCAGGGCTTCGACGTCCGGGTTGGTGCTGTCGACGGTGTAGGTGTAGCTGCCATCGGCATTGATCACCAGGGTGCCGTACTGACCGATCAGCACGTTACCGATGGTACCGGCAACGCCAGTACCCGCTTCAGGGCCGGTACGAATACCGGTGACGGTGAGGCGGTCGCCCTGGTCGATGTCGCTGTCGTTGGGCAGCACGTTGCCGCTGGGGTTGAGGGTCAGGCCATCGCCGTTGTCGGCCACGGCGATGTTGATGTTGTCACGGGCCACCGGTGCGTCCCAGGCACCCTGAATGGTCACGGTCAGCTGGGCGACGTCCTCGGCGCCTGCAATGTCGCGCATGCGGTAGCTGAACACCTCCTGCAAGGTATCGCCGGGCTTGAGCGCCTGCACGGCGGCCAGGGTGTTGTCGACCTGGTAGCGGTAGTCGCCGTTGGCAAATACGGTCAGGGTGCCATAGGTGCCCTGGATTGCCTGGCTGATGCCGACGGTGGTGAAAGCGCCACCCGCCGCCTCGCTGCCGGTACGGATACCGTTGACGAATTTCCCGTCACCGGCATCGACATCGCGGTCATTGGCCACCAGGTTACCTGTGGGGTCGACCCCAGGGGTGCCGTTGTTGGTGCCGCCAGCTTCCACCGCTGTCGCGGTATCGTCCACCGCCAGCGGGTTGTCATTGCGCCCCTGGATGGTGATGGTCAGGTTGGCCGCGCTGAGTGCGCCGGAGAGGTCGCGTATGGTGTAGGTGAAGGACTCGCTGAGGGTATTGGTCGCTGTGCGCAGGGCTTGTACCAGCGGGTTGTTGTTGTCGACCAGGTAGGTGTAACTGCCGTCGGCGTTGAGGATCAGGCTGCCGTACTGGCCGGCAAAGCTGCTGCCGACGGTGCCGGCACTCGGCCCTTGACGGACGGCCACCACGGTCAGGGTTTCGCCAAAGCGGTCGACGTCGATGTCGTTGCTCAGCACGTTGCCGCTGGGGTTGAAACCGGGGCTGGTGTTGTTCAAACCACCGGCCTCTACCGCGAGGGCGTTGTCGTTGACGGCTACCGGGGCGTCGTTGGTGCCCTGGATGGTGATGGTCAGCAGGGCGATGTCGGTGGCACCGGCGGCGTCGATCACGCTGTAGTTGAACGTCTCGACCAGGGTGTTGCCCGGACGCAGGGCCTGTACGTCTGCCATGCTGTTGTCCAGGCGGTAGCTGTAGCTGCCATCGGCATTCAGCGTCAGCCAGCCATAGGTACCGCGCAGCTCGCTGCCCAGGGTACCGGCGGTACCGGCACCCTCGGTCGCGCCGGTGCGTACCGACGCAACGGCCTTGGTTTCGCCATAGTCGATCGGGTCGCCGACCCCGCCATCCACATCGGTATCATTGGTCAGCACGTTACCCCGGGGGTTGAGGCCGCCGCTGTTGTTGTTCACGCCGCCGGCTTCCACCGCGGTTGCAGTGTCATTGACACCGATCGGGTTGTCGTTCTGGCCGCGAATGATGATGACCACCTGGGCAGTGTCCGACTCGCCATCGCTGTCGGTGACGGTGTAGGTGAAGACTTCGATCAGCAGGTCATCAATGCCGCGCAGGGCTTGCACTTCCAGGTTGTTGTTGTCGACCCGGTAGCTGAAGGTGCCATCGGCGTTGATGGTCAATGCGCCATATTGGCCATTGAGCGCTGTGCCCACCACGCCTGCGGTACCGGTACCGCCTTCCGGGCCGGTGCGCACTGCGGTAACGCTGACCGGGTCGCCATCGGGGTCGACAAAGACTACCTGACGTCCTGGTGCCGGGGGGACGCCGGGATCGAGGCCGGGCGTCTGGTTGGCGACACCGCCTGCTTCGGTGGCCAGTGAAACGCTGTCCTGGGCGTGGGGCGGATTGTTGGCGCCACGGATCACGATGACCAGTTGCGCCGTATCGGTCAGCCCTGCCGAGTCGACGATCTGGTAGGTAAAGATCACATTGAACGACGCACCACGGGGCAGGGCAATGATGGCGTCGTTCACGCTGTTGACGTCAAAGCTGAAGGAGCCGTCGGGGTTGATGGTCAGGGTGCCGAAGTCCTGGACGCTGGTCACAGGGACACCGGCGTCGGTCTGGGCGAAGGTCGCGGCGATGGTTACCGCACCACCGGCCACCGCCGTCAGTGCGCCGCCCGCGAGTTCCGGGCCGTTGCGGATGCCGTTGACCTGCAGCACGGTGCTCGGCCGGTCGGCGCGGTCGACGTCCAGGTCGACGCCATTGCCACCGGGTTGGTCGATGGTGCCTGGCCGGCTGGGGAACAGGATGACGTTGCCGACCGGGTTACTTTCGCCGGTATTGTTGTTGATGCCCGCTTGTGCGGTGGCCTGATCGTCGCTAGCCACCGGGTTGTCGTAGTTGCCGACAATGGTGATGCGCAGTTCGGCCAGGTCATTGAGGCCCAGGGCATCGGTGACCTGGTAGCTGAAAAACTCGGTCAGGGTGTCATTGGGGCCCAGGCGCTGCACGGCCGTATTGTTTTCATTGATGACGTAGGTGTAGGCGCCGTTGGCGCCGATGGTCAGCACACCGTAAGTGCCGTTGATACTCACGCTACCGCCCGCCGGCACGTTGGTCAGGGCGCCCGGCACCGCTTCGCGCAACGGCCGCACACCGGTCACCGACATGGTTTCGCCGTAGTTGATCGGGTCGCCGACGCCACCGTCGACGTCGTTGTCGTTGCTCAGCACGTTGCCCGTGGCATTGCTGCCAGCGACCGGGAAACCTGGCGGCGGCGTGTCGTTGGGTTTGCCGACACCCGTGTTGTTGACGCCACCTTTTTCAATGGCTGTGCCCACGTCATTCACCCCGACCGGGGCGTCGTTGGCACCGTGGATGACCACGGTCAACGTGGCACCGGACTGCAGGGGTGCGCCCCCCAGGCCAATGTCGGAGATCCTGTAGCTGAAGACTTCGGTCAACTGGTCACCGGCCAGGCGCAGGGCCTGAACCTCGGCATTGTTGTTGTCGATGATGTACTGATAGGCGCCGTTGGCGGAGAGCACCAGCTTGCCATAGCGGCCGGCGATCTCTATCGCCCCGATGTTGGGCAGCGACAGTGTTTGACCCAGTGGAGAGGTGACTGAAATGACATTGAGCACATCACCGTTGGTAGCGATGTCGACATCGGTGTCGTTGTCCAGCAGGTTGCCGCGCGGGTCCACGCCCGGCACACGGTTGTTGGTACCCCCGGCCTCGGTCGCCGAGGCGTTGTCGTTGACGGCTACCGGTGCATCGTTGACCGGGGCGAGGTTGATCACCAGGAAGTCGCGGTCGGTGCGCGCGTCGCTCAGTTGACCGGGGATGCCGTTGCCATCGAAATCGCCGTAGTTGCCCAGGTCCGAGGTCACCACTTCAAGGAAGTCGTTGCCGTTGAAGTTCAGGTTGCCCAGGTAGCTCAGGCCGGCCAGGGTTGCGTTGATGTCGGCAAGGCGGCCGACCAGCACCAGGGTGGTGGTGCCGGCACCGGTCACCGTGACCCCGGTGGTCGAACCGGTCAGCGACAGAACGCCGTGGGTGACTGTCAGGGTGACCTGGATGGCACGGCCGTTGACGTTGGGGTTACGTTCAGCATCGACATCACTGACGCTGATGCCGCCAATGGCCAGGGGAGTGTCCTCAAGCCCGCTCTGGAAGCCCGGCAGGCTGTTGACCGGGGCGTCGTTGAGTTCGACATAGCCGGAGTTGGCCTGCGCGGTGCTGCCTTCGCCGAGGGTCACCTGGACCTGGCCCAGCGTGCCGCCATCGGTGTCGATGCGCATGCGCAGCTCGCCGAACTGGACAATGCTGTTGACCGTGGTCGGAGCATCGAGGCGGTACAGGCCCGAAGGCAGCACGCCAAAGGTGAAGCGGCCATTGCTGTCGGTGGTGGTGGTGAAGGTCTTGTCGTCACCGTTGCCCAGTACACCATCCAGGCCGGCCCAGATCAGGTTGATGGTCTGGTTGGGAATTGCCAGTTCGTAGGCCGGGGTGCCGGGGACCGGGTCGGCATCCGGGTTGGCATCGTTGGGCAAGGCCGCTGCAGTGCCGGTGTCGTTCCACAAGGTACCGCTGATGATGCCCAGGCCGGCGCCTTCGCGCAGCACATAGTTGTTGAGCACCGTGGCGTCCGGGCCGGGGCCGTCGGCGCCGGTACGCTCGCCGGCTGCGGTGCCGTCGGCGCCAACTGCTGAGCCGCCCCAGGTGGTGAAGGTTTCCGGCAGGCTGCTCCAGCTCAGGTTGGCGTCACTGTTGGCGATAGCCGTGCCATTAGGCACATCGACGGTATACACCACACTCACGCGGGTACCGATGTCGATACGGGTGATGTCGACGGTCAGCCCGCCGGTGGTGCTGAAGGTCACCCCGGCAGGCAGGTTGCCCGGACCGAAGGTGGTACCGCCGATGGTGATGCTGACCAGGTTGTAGTTGCTGCCGGTGGGAAAGCCATCCGTCAGGTGGACGTCATACGCCGGCAGACCGCCGCTGGCGGTGAAGCTGACCGAGACGGTGGCGTTGCCCAGGGCGGTACCGGGGTTGGGAATGAAATCGGTGACCTGCTTGTTCAAACCGGTAAAGCCGGCTTCGACGATGCGTTCGGTCAAGGTAAGGCTGGTTGCCCGCAGGTTGTTGTTGACCACATCCTGGACAGTGGCGCCGAGCACCACGCCGGCCTGATTCTCGAGGGTGTTGGCCACCCGCGCACCAAATTCCAGTACCACGCCTTCGAGGTCGTCGTCGTTGCCGTCGTCGCCCGTGCCATGGGCGCCGTTGACCAGATTGCCGAGGTTGAGGGTGACCACCTGGTTGCCATTGCCATCGGTGGTGATCGATACATACTTCGAATTGAGCACACCGGTCGGCCCGGCGCCAGACAGATCGGCGTTGATAAACTGCGCCTCGGGGCTGTTTTCATTGCCCAGTATCTGCAAGGTGCCACCGGTGATCAGGTCGGTCAGGTCGGTGACCAGGCCACCATCGGAAATGAAACCAATGCGCAGGCTGGTCAGATCAGCCAGCGTCAAGCCGCGCCCAAGGGTGATGACCAGTTGGTAATTGGGGTTGTTGCCCTCAGGCACCAACACTACGGCGCGATAGCGAATCACTTCGCCCACTGCAACGGTCTCTTGCAGGGCGTTGGTCGGATTGGGCGCAGTGGTGTCGGACAGCCCGCCCACCCGCGAGAGCTTGATACCCTGGGCCACCGGGATGATCAGGATGCTGTCGCGGCGGTAGTCGTCGACGACACCGCTGTTGAGCAACCCTTGCTGGCCGGTACGTTCACCCGCCGGGTCGGCCGTGGTGTTGCTGGTGCCATTGAGGCTGGTCCAGCGCACTTCGGCCAGGTTGTCGAAGGCGGCCACCGAGGCACCGCTGGCATTGACCGTGCCGGTAATGCGCAGCACCAGGGTGCCACCCTTGGCGATATCGACGTCAGCGACGTTGACCAGCGTGCGGCCGTTGGCATCGAGGCTGAAACGGGCGGTGATATCGGTGGAGACGCCGTTGACGGTGTAGATCGCGCTGACCAGGGTCAACTGGTCCAGTTCGGGCGGCAGCACGCTGTTGAAGTTGATGTCGAAGGCGTCGTAGTCGCTGGTACTGTTGCCGTTGCGTATGGTGATGGTGTATTCGAGCGGGTCGCCCTGGTCGAAACCGATACCCGGCGGAGTGACCAGTTGCTGATCCAGTTGCAGGGTCGGCTCCTGGATGGTGATGGTTGGCTTGCTGCCGGTCATGGCAACGTCGCGGTCAATCGGAGTGGCACCGTTCGGGGTGTTGCCGTCGGGGTCGCGGTAGTTGAGCGTGGCGTCGTTCTGGCGCACACCACCGCTCTGGTTGCCAATGACGTTGCTGGCCACCAGGCGCAGGCGGATTACAAAGCTGTTGTTGGCGGTGTTGTTGTCGCCTGTGGTGTTAGCTACGGAAAAAACGAACCGCGCATCGACGCCATCGGCGCCCAAAGTACCGCCCGAGCCGCTGAGGCTGCCAACGGTAACGGTGCCGCCAAAGTTTTGCGCCAACAAACCGCCCGCCGTGGTGATCAGCTGGTAGCCCTGGCCATTGAAACTGAGGTCCAGGCGCATGCCGGGTGGAATCAGGTCGTCGATGCGCAGGTTCTGCGTAGTGCCCTCAGGCAGGGTGACGACGATGTCGTAGAGCATGCTTTCGCCCACGACCAGGTTCGAGCCGGTGGTATGGCTGGCACTCGAGTCGCTTTCGTCGAGGCTGCCGCCAGCGTAATTCTTGCTGATGGTCGGCGCGGCTACCTGCTGGCCGGCGATGTCGCTCAACGGTGTCGCGCCGAGGAAGTTCTGTCCGCCTTCGACACTGGCGTAGCCGAGCAACTGCCCTGTGGTTTGCAGGGTAGAGCTGGCGGCGATGGTGGCGTTGACGTTTACCTCATAGGTAATCACCACCACGTTGGCGCCACTGTTGTCTGCCGCACTGCCCGGGCGACCGGCCAGCAGGGCGCCGACACCGGGCCCGTCAATGAAGGTGATGGTATTGGTGGCGTTGTTCACGGTGTAGTGGGTGCCCGCGACCAGCAGCGTGCCATCACCGCGGTAAATCTGCAGGTTGGCGGCAGACAGTGTGCCACCGACGAACGACAGTCCCGGCGGCAAGGTGATGCGCGTGCTGACGTCGTAGGCGTTGCCACCGCCGCTGTTTTCAATGGCGGTGGCCAGGCGCAAGCGGTCATTGGCGTCGATCCCGCTGACATCGCCGTTCACGGCCGCGATGTTGGTGACACTGCCGCTGAAAGGCACACCGGTGGTGCCGGGCAGGGCCCAGGTGCCGGTGGTGCCGGTCACCGTGCCATGGTTGGTGGAGACGACACCGTGGGTGATGTTCAGCACCGGCTCGGCGACCGATGCAATCAGGGTCACGTCATCGGTGGTGAGCAACACGCTCTTGTCCAGCGTGCGGGTCTGGCTGGACTCACCCAGCACGTTGAAGGCGCGCTGGTCGGCAAACGGCTGGTCGCTGACGGTGAGGGTGAAGTCGATGGACACGCGACTGCCGTTGAGCCCGGGGTTCACGTAGTCGGCAAAGGTGAAGATGATCGAGTTGCCGGGGCCCAGGGTCACCGAGGTCGGGCTATTGGGGTTGGTGTTGTCGGTAGCCAGGCGCCAGATGCTGTTGAGGTTGATACCGGTAAGGTCGAACAGCGGCAACGGCAGGTAGGCGGTGAGCTTGAAGTTTTCGTAGTCACCGGTCACCAGGTCATAGCTCAAGCGGAAGGTGACGCGGTCACCAGGACGCAGCTCGGTGCCCGGTGCCGGGGCACCGCCACCGTTGAGGTCGGCGAGGTCGATCTGCACCTGGCTGGTCGGGATGACGGTGGTGGTCGTGGAACCGTCGCTCTGGTTGTCGCCGCTCAGGTTGAGGGCATCGAGCAGTACCGTGGCGGTCACTGTGGCGTTGTTGCCCAGCGGGTCGCCTTCGTTGATCTCGCTGTGCGGATTGCCGGCGGGCGGGGTGTAGCTCTGGCCGATCTGCGCCTGATAACTGATCACCGCCAGGGTGGCGCCCTGCAGCGTACTGTCGAAGGCCAGGTCACCGTTGAGCCACTGGGTAAACAGGAAGGCATCATTCAACGACTGGGCAATGTCGAAGACCATCGAGGTGCTGCCATCGGCATTGACCACTGTGGTGGTAACCAGGGTGATGGTTTCGGAAATGCCATTGATCTGCAGGGTCAAAGTGGCAGTGCCGGGCACCAGTTTCTGGCCATCGCTCAGTTGGTCGGCAATCACGAAACTGCCTTGGCCGAAAAAAGTCCGGCCGAAGGCGAAATAGTCGGAAATGGCGATGTTCAGGTTGTAGGTGAGGGTATCGCCGGGGCTGATTCCGGCGGTGCCGACATCAACGCTGACGACGACCTGTTTTTCCAGGGTAATGGACTTGGCGATAAAGCTGACATCGTCACCCTGGCCGGTGAAATTGATCTGGCCGCTGGTGGCATCGCGGGGGTCCAGCGGTACCCAGGAGCCGGATGCAGTCGGCGCGTCGAAGGTGATGGTGACATCATCGCCGGTCACCGGGTTGAGTATCGGGACACCATTGGCGTCGTCGTCTGGCACGAAAAACTGCACGCTGGTGCTGGTCGCCGCATTGAGTGTCGGGTAAAGGACGCTGAACGACTCGACGTACACATCGTTGGTCAGGTCGCCATCGTTGTTCAGGGCCAGGATCGCCTGGATCAGCGCCGGGTCGGTAAAGGTGCGGCCGTCGTAAAGGGTAATCGAACTCAGGGTGCCGCCCGCACCCGGGGTAATGGACTTGACGATGACGTCGTCAGGCACCGGCTGGGTAACGGTGACGTTGGTCAGGGTCTGGCCATTGGCCGGGGTAATGGTGGAGGTCAGGTTGCGCTCGAAGTTGGGCCCGGTGGCCGTCTCGCCTTCCGGTGTGGTGACCACCTGATCAAGGATGATCACTGTCGGGTGCACGACATAGCTGTCGGCGTTGGCGGCAGGCTCGAGGATGCTCGGGTCGGTGGCCGGGTTGTTCAGCGAGTCGTTGCCGTACTGGAAGCCGCTGCGGGCACGGACGGTCAGGTCCGGCGTCGAGCCGGTGAACGAGAAATCGGTATCGGCCAGGTTGCTCAGGGTCGCAGTCACTTGTACCGGGATTGCCGGCTGGCCCTGGCTGACGCTGGCAAACGGCAGCTCGACGACCACCATCTGGTCGCCCGCGCGCATGCCGAAATCGGCGGCATTGATGATCAGCGGCTTGCCATCGGTGCCCACCGCCAGCGGGTGGCTGGCCTGGCCATTGGCGTCGAAGGTCAGCACATGGGTGACCAGCGACTGGCCCAGGTAGGTGGCTGAAACGAAGGTAATCCCGTCATCGATCTCGGCGCCTGCGCCGTCCTTGCCGGTGGCCGGGAAGAACAGGTCGATAAATGGCGCATAGCCAGCATCGCTGGTGTTGTTGGTGAAGGTCACGGTGAAGGTAAAGGTGTTGCCCAGCAGCACATCGGCACCACCGCTCAGGTCGGTGGTGGGGCCGGCGGCCAGCAGGCGGTCGTAGCCGGCCATTGCGGTGCTGGACAGGACAATGGCTTTGTCCATCAGGCCATTGCTGACCTCCAGGTTCCAGTCGCCCCCGGCGCGGGTGCTGCCGGTATTGTCATCGGAGGCGCCGACATCGGCACCGGTCCAGCGTGCCAGTTCGTCGACCAGGGTGCGGCCGTCCTTGCCTTCGCCGACTTTGCAGCCATACAGCTGAATATCCGCACCTTCGCTTAACGACTGGCTCCACTGGCTCAGGGGCTGGGCGTATTGGTCGATATTGCCGGAGGTCAGGGTGGTCTTGCCGAGGGTGAACTCGCCGGAGGCACCGTGGGACAGGATTTGAATCGAGTCGACCTGGCCCAGTTTGGCCAAGGCGCTGGAAATCGCCGCCAGGCCATCCTGGTTGGCTTCCACCACCAGCACGTCGACATTGTCGGGCAAGTTGGCGGTGAGCTGTTCGCGGCCCTCAATACGGCTGTCGAGCACCAGCAGGTGGCGCGCCGCTGATGGCTGCTGGCCCGGTTCGCTGCGGGCATCGGTCGGCGTGGCATGGGCGGTGTCGGCTTTACCGGCATCGCCGTTGTCCTGATGCTGCTGATCTGCCGCAGCCGTAGCCGCTGCGCCGTCAAACAGAATGCGTGGTTCCAGCGCCAACGCCTGACGTTGGGGCCTGAACGCTGCTGGAACTGCTAGTTGGATCCGGGTCGTCATGTCCACCTCATCGCACAAAGCTCCATTGAAGGACCGCTTTGAGCCCTGTAACCGTTCTGTAATAGCGACGGCTGCTTGTTCCCTGGCCTGGTATTCCTGTCTCTTGACAGCGGCCAGATATGGGAATCCGCACTGTCGAATCATTCGCAACATAGAGAGCCTAGACGGTTTTTTTTACTTCGTATGAATCGGCTGACAGACGCGTACTACAAGGGCGCGTTGCCTATTTGGCAGTCATCCATTTGAGTGGGTTGAAGTGATTGCCAACCAGACAGGTACAAGGACAAAACGACGACTATCCTGACCATGCCGTTCATCCGGGTGGCAAAGGAATCTGGCTGGAGCAAAGGCTATGGGGAGTTGGGTACAACGCGGGTGTCTGGGTGTGTTTGCGCTGTTATGGTCGGTTGTTTACATCCCTGCCGTCGCGGCGCAAGCAGACCCGCATGACGGAGCGGTAGTGACGGGCCCGGCGGTCGAATTGAAAGTCGCCAACCGCAGCATCATGACCTTTCGTGCTACCTGGCTGGGTGAAGCCCCCGAGGCACGGGTGCAACGGGCGCGAACGGTGATCAACGAGATGCTCGCGGGAACCGAAGAGCTCAAGGTGCACCTCGACACGATCCAGAACACCTACCTGGTGCTGCTGGGCGGGCGGCGCGCATTCATTGTCACCCCCCAGGACACCGATCCGGACGTGAGCGTTGCCGAGACCGCTGTACAGGCGGCAAAACGCCTCGAGCAAGTGGTAGAGGAGTCGCAACAGGCGCGCAGCGTACGTTTTTTGCTGATTGCCGGTGGCTTCAGCCTGGTCGCGACCTTGCTGTATCTGGGCTTGCTTCGACTGGCTGCCTACGTGCATCGCAAGCTGCTGTCGTGGCTGCCGAAGAAGATCCGCCGCCATCATGATGTACTCAAGGTCGGCGAGACCCCCTTGCTCGACACGAGCAACCTGTACCCCTTGATCCGCCGTCTGCTGGCATTGCTGTACTGGTCGGTGGTGGCGCTGCTGACCTACGAATGGCTGACGTTCGTGCTGCAACGCTTTCCCTACACCCGGCCGTGGGGCGAAAGCCTCGATCATTACCTGCTCAACCTGGTGAGCTACCTGCTCGATGCGATCGTCAGCGCCATTCCGGGGCTGGCGATTGCCTTGATGATATTTTTCATTGCCCGTGGCATCAGCGCCTTCAGCAAGCGGGTGCTGGATCGCCTGGCCCGGCCCGGCACCATCAGCTGGCTCAACGACGAAACGCTGCAACCCACCACCCGGTTAACCTCTCTGGCGATCTGGCTATTTGCCCTGGCGATGGCCTATCCCTACCTGCCAGGAGCGGGTACCGAAGCGTTCAAGGGCTTGTCGGTACTGATCGGCCTGATGATCTCGCTGGGCGCCTCGAGCGTGGTCGGGCAGGCAGCGGCGGGGCTGATTCTGACCTACACCCGGACGCTGCGCCCAGGCGAGTTCGTGCGCATTGGCGAGCATGAAGGCACCGTGACCGAACTGGGCATGTTCACCACCAGTATCCGCACGGGGCTGGGAGAAGTACTGACCATTCCCAATTCGATGATTACCGGGGCGGTGACGAAGAATTACTCGCGAGTGGTGCAGGGGGCAGGGTATGTGGTCGATACCGTGGTCACCATCGGCTACGACACGCCCTGGCGCCAGGTTGAGGCGATGTTGCTGGAGGCGGCCCGACGCACCGCCGGCATTCTGGAAAAGCCCCGGCCCCAGGTGTTCCAGACCGCGCTCTCGGACTTTTACCCCGAATACCGGCTGGTGGCCCAGGCCGTGCCAAGTGAGCCGCGCCCCCGCGCCGAGCTGCTGAGCCTGCTGCATGCCAATATCCAGGATGTGTTCAACGAATACGGCGTGCAGATCATGTCGCCGCACTATCTGGGCGATCCCGAGCAGGAAAAACGTGTGCCTCAGGATCAATGGTACGCCGCACCTGCACAGGCGCCTGAGCACACAAGGGGTGAGCCATGATCGATTTCTTCGTCCATGCCCTGCGCGCCGACCCGGAGATCGCCGTATTCCTGGCCATCGGCCTGGGGGTACTGGTCGGGCGCATACAGATCGGCAGCTTTCACCTGGGGTCGGTGGCCGGGGCGTTGCTGATGGGGTTGATCATCGGCCAGGTCGGCCTGGAGGTCCCTCACGAACTCAAATCGGTGTTCTTCGTGTTGTTCATCTATGCGGTCGGCTTCAAGAGCGGGCCTGAGTTTTTTGGCTGCCTGAACCGCGGCAGCCTGAAACTGGTGCTGTTTTCCGTGGTGCTCTGCGCCACGGCGCTGGGCGCGATTTTACTGATGAACGCGATTTATCATTTCGATGCAGGATTCACGGCGGGTCTGGGGGCCGGAGCGCTGACCGACACTGCAATCATGGGCACGGCCAGCAGTGCCATTGCCCAGCTGGGCCTTGACGACGCGGCCAAGAATCAGCTCTACAGCCACATGGCGGTTGCCTATGCCATCACCTATGTATTCGGCACCGTGGGCCTGGTCGTGTTTGTCGGCACCATTGCCCCCAAGCTGCTTGGCGTGGACTTGCGCACCTCGGCCAGGGAGCTGGAACTGGAGCTGGGTATTGCCAGCCAGGAAGAGATGACCAGCATTCCCTACACGCGCATTGTGGTGCGTGCTCACCTGCTCAGTGACAGCGCGGCGCAGGGCATGACGGTCAGCGCGCTGGAGCACCTGCACCCCAGCATCACCATTGAGCGGGTCGTGCGTGACGCAACGGTGCATGAGCGCGACCCGGGGATGCTGCTCAAACAGGGCGACATCGTCGGGGTCTATGCCTTGCGCGAAGATGTCGGCCAGCTCGGTCAATGGCTGGGTGCCGAGATCGATCATCCCGAGGCGCTGTCGTTTCCTACCCGTTCGGCCGACATAGTGCTGACCAATACGGCCTTTGCCGGCAAGACCGTGCATGACATCCGGGCGGCGTTGGTGGGCAGTTCGCGCCTGGGGTGCTTTATCGACAGCATTACCCGCCAAGGCCTGGCGCTGCCGCTGCTGCCCAATACCGTGTTGCACAAAGGTGATGTGATTGCCATCACCGGGCGCACCAGCAGCGTGACGATGCTGGCGGCCCAACTCGGGCGAGTGCGCGAGCGCAGCTACAAAAGCGACATTGCCGTGCACAGCCTGGGCATGGTGCTCGGCGCGTTGCTGGGCATGGTTTCGGCCCACATCGGCATGATCCCCATTGAACTCGGGGTCGGTGGCGGCGTGTTGCTGGTGGCCCTGCTGATCGGTTGGTACAACTCCCGGCACCCGGAGTTCGGCGCCTTGCCGCCAGCGGCCCAGTGGGCGTTTTCCGAGTTCGGCCTGACTGCGTTTGGCGCGGTTGTCGGCTTGCTGGCCGGGCCGCCGGCGATTGCCGCGATGCAGAACGAGGGGGTGGCGTTGCTGATATCGGGGGTGGTGGTGACCTTGCTGCCGCCGTTGGTGTCGCTGTATTTCGGTCGTTATGTGCTGCGGTTGCACCCGATGGTGCTGTTCGGTGCCTTGGCCGGCGCGCAGACCGAGGCGGCGTCTATGAACAAGATCATCGAGCAGTCCGGGAGCAACACGCCAGTGATTGGTTTTACGGTCTGTTATGCCATTTCCAATGTGTTACTGGCCGTTTGCGGGCCAATCATCGTGTACATCGCCAGTTGAACTGTACAGTTGGCGATAAGGATTATTTCTTTTTTGCATGTCTGCCGAGTCTGCGGCAAAAACATGCACTAGGCTGCACTGCGCAGCCGGTAGCAATACGAACTAAAAAAAGCCCGGCAAAGGGCAAGTTGAATCGACCGTGGAGCAGGGAATGGGGCGTGAGACGTCAGGCAAGCGTGTGCTGTTGCAACTTCGGCAGTGGGCACGGATTGGTGTATTGCTGACCGGGCTCTGCAGCCTGTATCCGGCCTGGGCAGAAGAAACCGTCAGCACGGCACGCGAGGCTGCACAGGCAGCACCGGCAGAAGGCTATGTGGCCGCAGCCACCTGTCTCGGTTGCCATGCTGAAGAGGCCGCGCAGTGGAAAGATTCCGATCATGGCTGGGCCATGCGTGAAGCCACTGGCAGCAACGTGCTGGGCAATTTCAAAGGTGGACACTTCGACGAAGCCGGAGTCAAGGCCAGGTTTTTCCGCAAGGGCGAGCGCTTTTTCGTCAACACCGAAGGTGAAGACGGTAAACCCGCCGACTTCGAGATTCGCTACACCTTCGGTCACTACCCGCTGCAGCAGTACCTGGTGTCGCTGCCGCGCGGACGGCTGCAGGCCCTGACGATCGCCTGGGACAGCCGGGCCAAGGAACAGGGTGGCCAGCGCTGGTTTTCGCTGTACCCGGGCCAGCGTTTTGCACCCAACGACCCCTTGCACTGGACCGGTCGGTACCAGAACTGGAACGGCATGTGCGCTGACTGCCACTCGACCCGGCTGCTGAAAAACTACAACGACAGTGACGACAGCTTTGCCTCTACCTGGCAGGAACAGAACGTCGGCTGCCAGAGCTGCCACGGCCCGGGCAAGGCCCACGTCAACTGGGCAAAAACCGCCAAACCCGGTGAGAAAAACTACAGCTCGGCGACCGACACAGGGCTGACCGTCGATTACAAGGCGCTGGGCAGCCAGGGGCTGGTTGAGCAATGCGCCTTCTGCCACAGCCGCCGGCAAACCCTCGGAGTCGGTCAACTGCCGGGCCATCCGCAACTGGACCAGAGCTTGCCGGCGACGCTGCGCACGGGGCTGTATCACGCCGACGGCCAGATCGACGGCGAAGTCTACGAATATGGCTCTTTCACCCAGAGCAAGATGTACGCCGCAGGAGTAGGGTGCACCGATTGTCACAACCCGCACACCAACAAGGTCAAGATCGAAGGTAACGGGCTCTGCCTGCAGTGCCACAATAGCCAGCCACCCCTGGCGCGCTTTCCCAGCCTGCAAGCCAAGGACTATGACAGCCAGGCCCACCACCACCACGAGCCGGGTACTCCGGGCGCTCAATGTGTGAACTGCCACATGCCGACCAAGACCTACATGGTGGTCGACCCGCGCCGTGACCACAGCTTGCGCATTCCTCGCCCGGACCTGTCCAGCAAAGACGCCAGCCCTGATGCCTGCACCAGCTGCCACACCGATCAGAAACCGCAATGGGCCGCCACGGCTATCGAGGGCTGGTTCGGTACACCGCAACGTCCCCCGCACTATGGTGAGAACTTCCACGCGGTGCGCAGCGGCCAGGGGGTGGCCTTGAGCGAGCTCAATGCACTGCTCGCCGACAAAGGCAAGCCGGCCATTGTGCGTGCCACAGCGGCCCAGCAAATGGCCGACCTCGGCCAGCAGTCGGTGATCAGCCTGGGCTGGGCCTTGAAGGACAAGAGTGCGTTGGTGCGTGCCTATGCCGTTTCCGGTTTTTCCAGTGTGCCGCCGGAGCAGCGCCTGCAACCGTTGCTGCCGCTGCTCAAGGACCCGACTCTGGCCGTACGTGACGAAACCCTGCGGGTATTGGCCGATGTCCCGGCGCAGCAATTGCCTGCCGAGTCGCGCGAAACCTTCACCAGCATGCTTGCCGACTACGAGAAACGCCTGCGCGGCAATGCCGAACTGCCCGGCGGACGCCTTAACCTGGCGGTGCTGTTGAGCCGCCAGGGCCGTAACAGCGAAGCGATGGAGGAGTATCACCAGGCGCTGAAACTGGACCCGTACTTCGTCCCGGCACGGGTCAACCTGGTGACCCTGGCCAGCGGCGCGCAGCAGCTGGATGAAGCCGAGCGCCTACTGCGCGAAGGGCTGGCGCTGGAAAAAATGCCTGCCACCGACCACGGTAACCTGGCCTACATGCTGGCCTTGCTGCTGGTCGAGCAAGGCAAGCTCGACCAGGCGCCGCAGTGGATGGAAACCGCAGCGCAGGCGTTGCCGCAGAACACCCGCATCCGCTACAACCAGGGGCTGCTGCTGTCGCGACTCAATCGCCGCGATGAAGCGATCAAGGCCCTGCAGCAAGGGCTTGCCCAGGCGCCGGAGGACACCGACCTGCTTTATTCGCTGATCTATCTGCACGCCCTGGCGGGGGAGCGCAGCGACGCCTACGAGTACGTGCAACGCATGCGCAAGGTCGCGCCGGACGACCCGCGCCTGCAGGCCATCGAGCCCTACTGGCAGAAACCATGAGGCAGGCGATTTATTTTGCCCGGCAAATTTGAACTTGTCGGGCGGATCGCCTAAACCCTCTAGCGAGGGCGCGTGTTCAACGCAGGGTAGTGAGGGCTTTCACGTGTCTGTGGCGTAAATCGACCAAGAGAGTACGAGCATGACAAACAAGCTGATCGGCAAGGCAGTGTTACTTGGGCTCCTCAGTACCGCCGCGATTTCCGCGCAGGCAGGCCAGGCCGGTGGGGGAGGCTGCGGTTGGGGCAACATGCTGTTCGATGGCCAAAGCGGCCTGGCGCCGCACCTGTTGGCGACCACCACCAACGGCACTTCGGGCAACGCCACCTTTGGCCTGACCTCAGGTACCAACGGTTGCGATTCGAAAGTAAAACTGGGTTATGGCGGCCGTTCGTGGCTGGCAATGAACAACATGCTGGAAGGCATTTCCGAAGATATGGCCAAGGGCGGCGGTGAGTCATTGAATGCCTACGCCACTTTGTTGGGGGTGCCCAACGATGATCGCCAACACTTTGCCAGCATCACACAACAGCATTTCGACGAGATTTTCGCCAACCAGAACGTCACTGCCCAGCAGGTCTACAGCAATACCCAGGCGGTGATGAGTCGCGACTCACGCCTGGCGCGCTACGTGCAGGAACCGGGCTAATCACCTGGCGCTTGGTGATCAAGCCCTCCCTGGAGGGCTTTTTCTGCGCAGCCAGGGTCTTGTCGCATTCGCCTGCTTCACTGCTGGATTTACCCCACCATGATCGACTCAAGGATAGAACCGGTGACCATACGAGAACAGGTAGCCGCACTTGAAACCACCGTAGCCCAACAGGTACTGGGGCAGGCCGACACCATTCGGCACGTGATTCTCGGCTTGCTGGCCAACGGTCACGTGCTGCTCGAGAGTTTGCCGGGCCTGGCCAAGACCCGCACCGTCAAGGCGCTGTCCACCCATCTGGACGCGACAATGCGCCGCATTCAGTTCACCCCCGATCTGCTGCCGTCGGACATCACCGGCGGGGAGATCCTGCAGCAAACGGCTGAAGGTAACCAGATCAAATTTCAGCCTGGCCCGCTGTTCGGCAACGTGATTCTGGCCGACGAAATCAACCGCGCCCCGGCCAAGGTACAGGCTGCCTTGCTCGAAGCCATGGAAGAGCGCCAGATCACAGTGGCCGGGCAAAGCTACCCGATGCCGGGCCTGTTCATGGTCATGGCGACCCAGAACCCCATCGAGCAAGAAGGCACGTACCCGTTGCCCGAAGCGCAGATGGACCGATTTCTGATGAAGTTGCAACTGGACTACCCCAAAGTCGAGGATGAGATCCTCGTGCTGCAACTGGTACGTGCCGAGGAGCAGCAAGGCAATGTGGCCCGCAAGGCGCCGACGCAACTGCCTCAGGAGGTGGTCTTTGCCGCACGCGGCGAAGTCGCCGGGTTGCACGTCAGCGATGCGATCGATCGCTACATGATCGACCTGATCAACGCCACGCGGCACCCGGCCGACTATGACCCGGACCTGGCCCGCTGGATCAAGATCGGCGCCAGCCCCCGGGGCGGCATCAGCCTGGACCGTGTGGCGCGGGCGCATGCCTGGTTGGCCGGTAACGACTTCGTGTCGCCCGACGACGTGCGGGCCGTGGTGCATCCGGTACTGCGCCATCGCCTGCAGCTGTCGTATGACGCCATCGCCGACGGGGTAGGTGCCGACCAGGTGCTCGACCGTCTGCTCGACCGTGTCGCCATTCCGGCTTGAGACCATGACGACTTCAACGCTGGATAACCCGCCTGCCGATGGCTTCGTGCATGCCTCGCTCGGGCAACTGATGGCCCTGGAGCACCGCGTGCGCGGCTTGAGTTTTCTCGCCCGTCAGCCGCTGTCGAGCATTCTGTCCGGCAACCATGCCTCGCGTTTGCGTGGGCGTGGTCTGAGCTTCGACGAGTTACGCCGGTACATCCCCGGTGACGACTTGCGTCACCTCGACTGGCGCGCCTCGCTGCGCTACGGCAAACCTTTTGTACGTACTTTCACCGAAGAGCGCGACCGGCCTACCTTGCTGCTGGTAGACCAGCGCATGAGCATGTTCTTTGGCTCGCGGCGCAGCTTCAAGTCGGTGGTCGCCGCCGAGCTTGCGGCAGTGTGCGCGTGGATTGCCTTTCATGCCGGCGACCGCGTCGGTGGTCTGGTCTTCGATGATCACCACGTGCAGCACATTCGCCCGCTGCGCAGCCGGTCACGGGTCGAAGCCCTGTGCGCAGCGGTTGTACGCAGCAACCAGAAGCTGTCGGCTACCAATCCGGACAGCGAAGGCGACGGCCAACTGGATACCGTGTTGCGCAATTGCATCAGCGCCGCCGGGCATGATTGCCTGGTATGCATCATCAGTGATTTTGCCGGCGCCACGGCACAGACGCTGCAACTGCTGCGACAGTTGAATGCGCATAACGATGTCATTGCCTTGCAGGTGTATGACCCCCTGGCCTTGAACATACCGGCATCCGGCCGGGTGACCGTGACCCAGGGTGAGTTGCAGGTTGAACTGGATGTCGAGCGCCGCCAGGTGTATCGGCCCTTGAGCGAGTTTCTCTCCGGGCGGCTGCGCGAGGTGGCAGACATGCTGCGGCGCAGCCAGGTGCCGCTGATGATGATCGACACCGGCCAGGACCCGCTTGAACAGCTGCGCCGTGAATTGGGGCGACTGTCCGGGGTGGCACGGTGACCGCCCCCGTCGTACCGAGCATCGATCAGCTTCAGGTGCTGCCGACGCCGGTACCGCCGTTCAGTTATGTGCCGCAGACCTGGGGCTGGCTGGTGCTGTTGCTGGTCGTGGTGTTCATCTCGGCGCTGTGGGGTATTCGCCGCTGGCGACGCTGGCAACAGGATCGCTATCGCCGCGAAGCACTGGAGCAACTGGGATACTTGCAGCAGTCGTTGAGTGATTCCGGCCAGCGTCTGGGTGCACTGCGTGCGTTGCCGGCGTTACTCAAGCGGGTGGCGTTGTCGATGGTCGATGCACCGGCGGTGCAAAGCCTGAGCGGTGACCAGTGGCAGGCGTTTCTCAATCAGCGAGCGAAAACACCCTTGCCAGAAAACTTTGCCGGGCAGCTGTTTACCTTGGCCTATGCCCCGGACACGGCATTGGCAGGGATTGCAGAACAGGAAGTGACGGCGCTGTTTGCGCTCAGTAAGCAATGGATCGAGGCCCATCATGTGGCAGTTTGATTACCCCTGGATGCTGTTCCTGCTGCCGTTGCCTTGGCTGGCCTATCGCTACCTGAGTGACTATCGCGAAGCGCGCAGCGCGTTGCGGGTACCGTTCTTTGCCGCTATGAGCCGGGCTGCGGGGCAGACACCGGGCACCGCTGCTGCCACTGGCGGGCGCTGGCAGCTGCCGCTCAATTGCCTGGTATGGGCACTGTTGCTGGCAGCCTGTGCACGCCCGGTATGGGTGGAAAAGGCCATTGAACATGAGCAACCGATTCGCGACATGATGCTGGCCATCGACATCTCGCAATCGATGCAGACTACCGATTACACCGACGCCAGCGGCCAGCAGAGCGACCGTTTGACCGCAGTCAAAGGCGTGGTGCGCGACTTCATTGCGCAACGCAAGGACGACCGCATCGGCCTGATCGTGTTCGGCACCGGTGCCTATCCCCAGGCGCCGCTGACCCTCGATCACGCCAGCCTCGGTGTACTGCTCGATGAAGTCGGCATCGGCATGGCCGGCCCGAACACTGCGTTGGGCGATGCCATCGGCCTGACGATCAAGCTGCTGGACAAAGCCGACGAACAGGAAAAGGTGCTGATCCTGCTCACCGACGGTAATGATACCGGCAGTGCAATCACCCCTGACCATGCGGCGCAGATGGCCAGGCAGCGCGGAATTGTCGTGCACACCATCGGCATCGGCGACCCGCAAGCCACGGGGGAGGGCAAGGTTGACCTGCAAACGCTGCAGGCCATTGCGCAAACCACCGGCGGTCGCTTTTTCCGCGCCGATGACCGCAACGCGCTGCAGGCGGTCTACGCCACCCTCGACCAGATCACCCCGCACAAGGTGAAAACCTTCAGTCACCAGCCCAAGCGCGACCTGTTCTGGCTGCCGTTGGGGGGCGCCTTGTTACTGCTGCTGGTCAGTCATCTGTTGGCTGCACTGTTTGGCCGGTTCGCGCGCGGTCGCAGCCGCCTGTTGCATGCGGAGCACTGATATGGAACTGGACTTCAGTGCCTTTCACTTCCTGCGCCCGCTCTGGTTGCTACTGCTCATACCCGCAGCACTCCTGCCGTGGCTGTGGCTGCGCCGGCATGATCTCAAACGCCAACTCAACGGCCTGATTGCCCCGCATTTGCTCGAGCATCTGCTGATCACCCCGGTCGACCACCAACAGTTGCGCCCCGTCTATTTGCTGGCTGCGCTGCTTGCACTGGGAGGCGTGGCCGCTGCCGGGCCGACCTGGCAACAGGACATACCGGACTTTCTCGACAACCGTGCACCGCTGATTATCGCTGTCGACCTGTCGCCGTCGATGGACGCGGATGACGTTCCGCCATCGCGCCTCGCTGCTGCCAAGCACAAACTGCAAGATCTGATCCAGCGCCGCGCCGGGGCGCGTACTGCGCTGATCGCCTATGCCGGCAGTGCCCACCTGGTCCTGCCCGCCACCGAAGACCCGGAGCTGCTCAACACCTTCGTGCAGGCCTTGTCGACCGACCTCATGGACAACATCGGCAAGGACGTTGCCGGCGTGATCGGGCAAGCCAAAAAACTTCTGGATGCAGAAAAAATGCCCGGTACCCTGTTGCTGGTGACCGATGGCGCAGCGCCCGAGCAGTTCGCAGCCATACCCAAACTGCTGTCAGGCACCGATCTGCAGGTGCTGGTGCTGGCAGTAGGTGCTCAGGATGGTGGTTTGCTGCGCGATGCCCACGGGCAACCTCGTATTGGTAACGATGGGCAGCCACTGGTTGCCCGCTTTGATGCCCAGGGCCTCAAGCAACTGGCCAGCGCCGCGGATGCACCGTTGGGCAGCCTGACCCTCAATGATGACGACCTGGACTGGATCGAACTGCACGCCCAGCAGCATTTCCAGCAAGTGCAGGGCGATACGCAGCAGGTGTACTGGAAAGACGCCGGCTACTGGCTGTGCTGGCCGTTGGCGCTGATTGCCTTGTGTTGTGTACGCCGTGGGTGGCGAGTGCATTGGCTTGGCGGCCTGCTGGTGGCGGTATTGTTGAGCGCCAGCCCCGACTCTGCGCGGGCCGGGGCGCTGGCCGACGCCTTTTTCACCCCGGACCAACAGGGCCGCTGGGCGTTCGAACACGGCCACTACCCGCAGGCCGCCGCGCACTTCAGCGACCCGTACTGGAAAGGCCTGGCTGCCTACAACGCGGCAGACTACGACGCCGCGCTGGCAAGCTTCGCCCGCCTGGATTCGGCGCCGGCGTTCTTCTACCTGGGCAACATCTACGTCCATCGATTCAAGTTCACCCAGGCCATTGCGGCCTATCAGCAAGCATTGAAAAAGCAGCCCGATTTTCCCCAGGCGACGGCCAATCTCGCCTTGGCCCAGGCGTTGTTGAAAGACTATGAAGACCAGCAAGAGGCCGGTACGCCGGATGAGAAAGCCGACAAGGTAGTCGAGGACCAGACGCCGAGCACCGGCGGCAAGGAGCAGCAGCAAACCACACCGCAAGCGGCCTCCGACCAGCTATGGTTGAACAACCTGACGACCTCGCCGGCGCAGTTCCTCAAACGCAAGTTCAGGCTCCAGGACGCGGCGCGGCAACAGACCGGGGAGGGCGCACCATGAGACGGCTGTTGTGTGGCGTGCTGTTGTTGCCGTTGTTGGCGTGGGCAGCCCCCGATGTGCGGGTGCAAAACCGCCTGGTGCCAGACACCGGCGTCATGGTCGGCGCCACCCTGACGATGGAGGTCGACCTGCTGGTCGATACCTGGTTCACCGCCGCGCCCGTGCTGGCACCGCTGAACCTGCCGGGTAGTGTGGTGACGCCCCCCAGCGGCGAAGCCCAGCACCTGAACGAAAAGCTTGATGGCAAGGCGTTCTACGGTTTGCGCTACACCTACCAGATCACCCCGCAAGCAGCGCAGCAGTTCGATATTCCGGCGCTGCAGTTTCAGGTGCAGCCGGGGCAGGGCGACGGTCCGGTGACGGTGAGCAGTCAGCCCTTGAGTTTTGTCGCCAAGGCGCTTGCCGGTGCCAAGGCAGGTGATAAGCACCCACTGGTCGCCCGCAAAGTGACTCTCAGCCAGCAGGTGCAGCATTCCCATGACCCGCTGCGGGTCGGCGACAGCATTACCCGTACCGTCACCGTTGAGGCCGAAGGCGCCCAGGCCATGCTGATTCCACCTCTGGCGTTTGCCGAGATCGATGGCCTGAAACGCTACGTGCAACCCCCCAAGGTTACGCCGCTCAGTGATGGCCGTGGCGGTACCCGGGGCGGCAGGCGTGAAGACAGCGTGACTTATGTGGTCGCTAAAGCCGGCGCCTACAACCTGCCTGCGATCACCCTCGACTGGTGGGATGCCAGTACCGGTGAGGCGCACAGTGCGTCGGTCGACAAGCTGACCTTCGACGCTGCCGAAGGGACTTACACCGCACCGTTTTCCATCACCCAGGACCTGCGCGACCTTGGCCAGAAGGCTCACGTTCGACTTGCCGGGCACTGGCTCCTGGCACTGACTGTGGTGATGCTGGCGGCAGGTCTGATCTACTTCGGCCGCCCCTGGGCCCAGGCGGCACGCGAGTGGTTCCGGCGCTGGCGAGCCGAGCGGCACAGCGCCTGGCTGGCATCGCCAGAGTTCGCCCGGCAACTGGCCCGTGAACAGTTGAGCGCCCGCCCGCCGCAACTGGGCGCGTTGTACCTGTGGGTGCGGCGCAGCACCGGGCTGCGAACCCTCGCACAAATTTGTGCACAGTCGCCCGACAACAACGTAAATCCTTCACTAGACTTGCTCAAGATTCGCTATGGCACTGCCGTCTCGACTGAGGACGAGGCGGCGCCGTTGATTCAGGCGCTCGAGGCGTTGCAACCGCAGCTGACCCCGGTCAAGGCCAGCACGGCGCGCCATGGATTGAAATCGTTGAACCCCTGACTCGTGGGAACTGCTCAAGGACGTCATATGCCTCAGACGATTGCGATGCGCTGGATTGTGATGCTGCTGTTGCTGGTGCCGCTGCTCAGTCAGGCCGCGGACCCGTTGCCATCGTGGTACAACGGCGCCTCGCGCGAGGCCATCGAGCAGTTTGTCGGCGCGGTCACCGAGCAAGGTGGCAAGGACTACGTGGCACCGGCAGAGCGCATTGCCGTGTTCGACAACGACGGCACGTTGTGGAGCGAGCAGCCGCTGTACTTCGAAGTGCTGTTTGCCCTGGACGAAGTCAAGCGCCTGGCCCCGCAACACCCCGAGTGGAAAACCCAGCAGCCGTTCAAGGCGGTGCTTGAAGGCGACCAGAAGGCGCTGGCGGCCAGTGGCATGGACGGTATGCTGAAAATCGTCGCCGCCACCCATGCCGGGGTGAGTACCGAAGCGTTCATTGCCCAGACCCGCAGCTGGCTGGCGAAAAAAGTCCACCCCAAAACCGGCAAGCCCTATACCGAAATGGTCTTTGCACCCATGCTGGAGTTGCTCCAGTACCTGCGTGAAAACGGCTTCAGGACCTACATCGTCTCCGGTGGTGAAGTGGCCTTTATGCGCGCGTTTGCCGAGGAGGTCTACGGCATTCCGCCCGAGCAGGTCATCGGCACCACCCTCGACGCCCGCTTCCAGGACAAAAATGGCGAGCTGACTATCCAGCGCTTGCCAAAACTGGTGCACAACGATGATGGACCGGGCAAACCGGTCAGCATCGATTCCATCATCGGCCGCCGCCCGATCCTGGCCTTTGGCAACTCCGACGGCGACCTGCAGATGCTCCAGTGGACCATGGCCGGCCCCGGCAAACGCTTTGCCGGGTTGGTCCACCATACCGACAGCAAACGCGAGTGGGCGTACGACCGTGACAGCAAGGTCGGGCGCCTGGACAAGGCACTGGAAGCGGCACGCAACAGCAATTGGGTGGTGGTGGACATGGCGCGGGAATGGCGCCGTGTCTACCCGTTCGAAAGCATTCAAGAGCAGTAATCAATACACCACAGGTGCACAGGGATTTCGTTCAGCAGTCGAACCCTGTGGTGCACGAAGTCGTGGCATTAGCCAGTAACGTGAAACGGAGAAATGGCCTTATGAAACTCAGAAGTAGGTGGCTTACAACAATGACACTCGCCGCCTCGGTGGCGTTAGGCGCGGGGGCGGTGCATGCGGCGGATAAGCCCAACATTCTGGTGATTTTTGGCGATGACATCGGGCAGACCAACATCAGTGCCTATGGCAAGGGTGTGGTGGGGTACCAAACGCCCAACATCGACCGGATTGCCAAGGAAGGCATGCTGTTCACTGACTATTACGCGGAGAACAGCTGCACCGCAGGCCGTTCAACCTTCATCACCGGTCAGGCGGCCTTGCGCACAGGCCTTTCCAAGGTGGGCATGCCCGGGGTGCCGGTCGGCCTGCAGGCGCGTGACGTGACCATCGCCCAGGCGCTCAAGGCCCAGGGCTATGCCACCGGTCAATTCGGCAAGAACCACCTGGGGGACAAGGACGAGTACCTGCCGACCAACCACGGCTTCGACGAGTTCTTCGGCAACCTCTACCACCTCAATGCCGAGGAAGAGCCTGAGCGTCCGTACTGGCCCAAAGACGATCAGGAGTTCGTCAAGGCTGCTTCTCCCCGCGGTGTGATCAAGTCCAGTGCCGACGGCAAGATCGAAGACACCGGGGCGCTGAACAAGAAGCGCATGGAAACCATCGATGACGAAACCACCCAGGCAGCGATGGATTTCATCGACAAACAAGCCAAGGCTGACAAACCGTTCTTTGTCTGGATGAACACTACGCGCATGCATGCCTTTACCCATGTGCGCGAGGCCATGCAAGGGCAGAGCGGTATGCCAGGTAACGAGTACGCCGACGGCATGCTTGAGCACGACGGCGACGTCGGCAAACTACTGAAGAAGCTCGATGACCTGAAAATCACCGACAACACCATCGTCGTTTATACCACCGATAACGGCCCGAACCAGTGGTCCTGGCCAGATGCGGCGACCACGCCATTCCGTAACGAGAAAAACTCCAACTGGGAAGGCGCTTATCGGGTGCCTGCAATTGTACGCTGGCCTGGCAAGATCAAGGCCGACACTGTCTCCACCCAGTTGTTCTCGGGGCTCGACTGGTTCCCCACACTGCTGGCAGCAGCGGGTGATACCAATATCAAGGAGCGTTTGCTCAAAGGTGCTGACGTCAGTGGTAAGAACTTCAAGGTGCACTTGGACGGCTTCAACCAATTGGATTACCTGACCGGTAAAGCCGACAAGAGCGCCCGTGATGAGTTTTACTACTTCAACGATGACGGTGAGCTGGTCTCCATGCGGTTCGGTGACTGGAAGCTGGTGTTCTGTGAGCAGCGCGCACCTGGTGGCTTCGCAGTATGGAGTGAGCCCTTCACCTGCTTGCGGGTACCGAAGCTGTTCAACCTGCGCATGGACCCGTATGAGAGGGCGGACGTCGTTTCGGACCAGTACTACGATTGGTTGGCCAAGAACGACTACCTGATTTTCCAAGGTACACGTAAGGCTGCTGCCTTCCTGCAAACCTTTGTAGACTATCCGCCGAGCCAACGCCCGGCGAGCTTCAGCATCGACCAGATCCGTGCTGACGTAGACAAGAAAATCGAAGAGAAGATGAAGAAGTAAGGCCGTGCCAGCGCCCGTCAACCGACGGGCGCTTTCTTACGACTTGTATTTCGGATAGCTGCTGATCCGATAAGGCCAATTGATGCGCTCAGCCGTCAACTCCACCCGTAGCGCCGCTGCACAAGAAGCGGGCAAACGCCTGTCGCTGCAGCTGCTGATTCCTGCCATTTTGCTCTGCATTTCCGGTGCCGCCGCGCTGGTGTACCAGGTGCTGTGGGTCAAACAACTGTCGCTGGTGGTGGGGGTGGAGGTGTACGCCATCACCACCGGCATCAGCGCATTTTTTGCCGGGCTGGCCTTGGGCGGCCTGGTGTTCGGGCGTTGGGCCGATCGCCTGCAGCGCCCGGTCAGGCTGTATGCCAGCCTGGAATTGGCCGTGGCGGTGCTGGGCGTGCTCAGTACGCTGGCGCTGGCCAATGCCGCCGGACTGTTTGCCCGGCTGGAAGCCAGTGTTGGCTTGCTGGCCTGGCTGCTGCCGTTTTTGCTGGTGGGCGTCCCTGCTTTTTTGATGGGTGGCACGCTGCCTGTGCTGGTGAGGGCGCTGACGCCCGCCCAAGGGCAAATGGCTGAGGCGGGCGGTCGCCTGTACGCGGCCAACACCGCCGGGGCCATTCTTGGCACCTTGCTCGCAGCCTTTGTCTTGCTGCCTCAGCTTGGCGTCACCGGCAGCGCTCTGGTGGCTGCCAGCCTGAACCTGCTGGCCGCCGCCGGGGCCTGGCTGTCGTGCCGTGCAGCCCCACCGCTGGTACCCGCACCGCCTGCCGCCGCCTCGCCGCGCAGCCCCAGCGCTACCCTGGCGATCGCCCTGTATTGCCTGGCCGGGGGCGTGGCGCTGGGCTATGAGGTGGTGTGGACGCAGTCCATTGTCCAGTTCATGAGTACCCGCGCGTTCGCCTTTGCCGTAGTGCTGGCAACGTACCTCGCCGGCCTGGTGCTGGGCAGTGCGATCTACGCTCGGCGTGCCGACCGGATCAGTGATCCGTGGGGGTTGTTCGGGTTGCTGATCGCCCTGGCCGGGTTGCTGGCACTGGTGCAGATCGCCGGGCTTGGCCGCTGGTTGATCATTGCCCAGACGCAAGTGGAGGCCGTGGTCCTGCAGGTGACCGGCAATGAGCTGGCCGGCATGTGCGCACGCTTTGCCACCGCCGCCTTGTGCGTGGTGTTCCTGCCCACCACGCTGCTCGGTGCGGCCTTTCCCCTGGCCCTGAGATTGTGCGCCGACAGCGCCCAGGCGGGCCGGGATGTCGGTACAGTGGTGGGGCTGAACACCCTGGGGGGTATCGCCGGGGTCATGCTCACCGGTTTCGTGCTGGTGCCACAGCTGGGGCTGGTACGCACGCTGGTGGTGCTTGCCTTGCTGGCGGCAGCAGTCGGCTGCGTGGTCATCTGGCGGGGCGTTGCGGTGCGCCCGGGGATGCGCGCGGCGATCCTCGGCGTGACCCTGGCCTCGCTGGTCATCGGTGTCTTGACGCCGCCCCAGCGCCTGGCGCAGTTGCTGCCGGGCGCACGCGGCGGTCAGATCACGTTTTATCAGGAAGGGCGAGGCGGCACGGTGGCCGTGGTGTCCCAGGAACGCGGGGCACGCACATTCAGCCGCCTGTACATCCAGGGCGTTTCCAATACCGGTGATGCCATGCCGTCGCTGCGCTACATGCGCCTGCAGGCATTGTTGCCGTTGTTGATTCACCACGGCGAGCCACGTTCGGCCATGGTCATCGGCTTTGGTACCGGTATTACCGCCGGGGCCATGTTGCGCTATCAGGGGCTGCAACGCCCGGTGGTGGCGGAGCTGCTGCCGGAGGTACTGGCCGCAGCGCCGCTGTTTTCCGGCAATTTCAACGCGATCAGCGACCCGCGCCTGGACATCCGCCTGCGCGATGGCCGCCGGGAGCTGTTGCGCAGTGCCGAGCGCTACGACCTGATTACCCTGGAGCCACCACCGCCTTCAGCGGCCGGCGTGGTCAACCTCTATTCAAGGGACTTCTATCAACTGGCCGCCGAGCGCCTCGAAGCCGACGGCATCGTCGCCCAATGGTTACCGTTGCCGACCCAGAACGAAGACGACAGCCGTTCGCTGGTACGCAGCTTTCTGGATGTCTTCCCGCATGCCTCGCTGTGGACTACGGAGTTTCACGAGATGCTCCTGGTTGGCTCGCTGACGCCACAGGAGCTGGATTACACGCGAATCAGCCAGCGTTTTGCCGAACCGCCAGTGGCCAAGGCTCTGGCTGAAGTCGGGGTGGATTCCGTCAATGCCTTGCTGGCCACCTGGGTGACCGACCGCGAAGGGCTGGAGCGCTTTGCCGGTCAGGCACTGGCGGTGACCGATGACCGGCCGCGAATCGAGTACGCGCCATGGGTACGCGCCAAGGAGATCACCCGCGTTTTGCCGCAACTGTTGGCGTTGCGCAAGGCGCCGCCGCTACTCAATGCCGATGTTGGCCAGCGAGCGGCGGTTGAGGATCAGTGGCAGGTACTGCGGCGCTTTTATGGCCTGACCTTGCTGGCTTACAACGGCAACCGCGAGGGCTGGGCGCGCGAGGCACGGTTGCTGATGCAAGGAGAGGGGCGCAACCCGTATTTCCGCTGGTTCATGGGCGCGGGGCAGTGAGGGTCAAGGCTTCGATGACCTGGCGTGGAGATCGCGTCGACAGGTTTCAAGTACCTCGTCGGCCAACGGCGAATCGTCCGGGCAGGCGCGTGACAACATCAGCGCGCCGACCGCCTGGGCGATGGCGTTGATCTTCGCTGCCCGTACGGTGTGCTGATCGCTCTCGTCTGGCGTCTGGCCCGAGCGTGCCAAGGCCTCGGCAAGCATGCGTTCAATACCCTCTGCGAAAGTGGCTTTGATTGCCGGTGACTGGCGTGCAGCATCGGCGCCCAGGGCTGCCAGGGTGCAGCCGGAACCGCGTGCATCCCGGTGTTCACGTGACAGGTAACGGTCGATGAATGCGGTGCCGTCCAGGTCAGCGGTACTGCCACTGCTTTGCGCCAACCCGCAGGCGGCCGCTTCAGCCATCAGGTCGGCCTTGGAGCCGAAGTGCTTGTAGAACCCGCCATGGGTAAAGCCGGCTGCGGCCATCAGGTCCGCCACACCCACGCCATCGTAGCCACGCTCGCGAAACAGCTGTGATGCCGTCTCGACGATATGCGCGCGGTTGGCCTGCGCCTGCGCCTTGCTGACTTTCATGATGGAAGACCTCTGCATGTTCGTGGTCAGGATGAGTGGCCAGTATACATAGATGTCATTCATCATCAAAACAGTTGACGGTTAAGATTATGATCATCATCATAACGTTCGTTGCCCGAGCAGTACCCCTCGACTTCAGCACATGAGAGCTACGTTATGAACTCGCTTCCCTCCGTCCTCATTACCGGCGCTTCTTCTGGCATTGGCGCTACCTACGCAGACCGCTTTGCCCAGCGTGGCCATGATCTGGTGCTGGTTGCCCGTGATCGTTCGCGCCTTGAGGCACTCGCGGCACGGCTTCGCGACCGTTACCAGGTGGCGGTGGATGTCCTCGCAGCAGACCTTACCCAGGCAGATGAACTGGCCGCCGTTGCCGCCCGCTTGCGTGATGACACGCGTATCGGCGTGCTGATCAACAACGCGGGCGCTGCCCGTTCGGGGCGCTTCATCGATCAGTCGAGTGAGAGCATTACCGGCATCGTGACGCTCAACACCCTGGCGCTGGTGCAGCTCGCAAACGCCATCGCGCCGCGTCTGGCCCAGGCCGGTGAGGGCGCCATCGTCAACATCGGCTCGGTGGTCGGCCTGGCGCCGGAGTTCGCCATGACGGTGTACGGCGCCACCAAGGCATTCGTGTTGTTCCTGTCGCAAGGCCTGAGCCTGGAACTCGCGCCACAGGGTGTTTATGTGCAGGCGGTATTGCCGGCCGCGACCCGTACGGAAATCTGGGAGCGTTCGGGGGTGGACATCAACAGCCTGGAGGCGGTGATGGAGGTCGCCGCGCTGGTCGACGCCGCGCTGGCCGGTTTTGATCGCCGTGAACCGGTGACCATTCCGCCGTTGCAGGACGGGGCCCATTGGGAGGCCATGCAGGCAGCCCGGCAGGCGTTGCTGGGCAACATCAAACAGGATCAGGTGGCGGCGCGTTACCTGCTTGCGGCTGAACCGGCACGGTGAGCTACGCTTGATCAGGCGCGCGATCGTCCGGTAACTGCGGCCGGTTGTCTGCTAACCGCAAGCAGTCACGGAGACGCCCTGACGATGCAAACGCCGGTCAAGCCCCGCAGCACCCTCAACCCGCCGGTGTTCTACACCAGTGCCGTGCTGATATTCCTGCTGGTGCTGTATGCCGTGGTGTTCCAGGAACAGGCACAAAGCCAGTTCAACCATGTCCAGCAGTGGATCTTTACCAACGCCAGCTGGTTCTACATCCTCGCCGTCGCGCTGATCCTGATCAGCGCGGTGTTCCTGGCCATCAGCCGTTATGGCGACATCAAGCTGGGCCCCGACCACAGTGAGCCGGAGTACCGCAGTAGAAGCTGGTTTGCCATGCTGTTTTCCGCCGGCATGGGCATCGGCCTGATGTTTTTCGGCGTGGCCGAGCCGGTCATGCATTTCACCAGCCCGCCGGTGGGCGAGGCGGGTACGGTGCAGGCGGCCCGCGAGGCGATGAAAATCACCTTCTTTCATTGGGGCCTGCACGCCTGGGCGATCTATGCCATCGTCGGGCTCATTCTGGCGTATTTCAGCTTTCGCAAAGGCCTGCCGCTGACGCTTCGTTCGGCGCTTTATCCGCTGATTGGCGAGCGTATCTACGGTCCCATTGGTCATGCCGTAGACGTGTTCGCCATCCTCGGTACTGTGTTTGGCGTCGCCACCTCACTGGGCTACGGCGTATTGCAGATCAACAGCGGCTTTCACCACCTGTTCGGGGTGCCGGTGAACACTACGGTGCAGATCATCCTGATTGCAGTGACCTGCGGGTTGGCGACATTGTCGGTGGCAAGCGGGCTGGACAAGGGCATCCGCATCCTTTCGGAGCTCAACCTGGCATTGGCGGTGGTGCTGATGTGCTTCGTGCTGTTGCTGGGGCCCACGGTGTTCCTGCTGCAGGCGTATGTGCAAAACACCGGGGCTTACCTGTCCGACATCGTCAACAAAACCTTCAACCTGTATGCCTACGAGCCGACCGACTGGATTGGCGGCTGGACCTTGCTGTACTGGGGCTGGTGGCTGTCGTGGTCACCGTTCGTTGGCCTGTTCATTGCCCGCATCTCCCGTGGGCGGACCATCCGTGAGTTCATTTGCGGGGTATTGTTTGTACCGGCCGGTTTCACCCTGTTGTGGATGACGGTGTTCGGTGATTCGGCGCTGCACATGATCCTCAACGAGGGCATCACCGACCTGGCGGCAGTGGTCGACCAGGACAGCTCCCTTGCGTTGTTCGCCTTCCTTGAGCATTTCCCGTTTTCGTCGCTGATCTCGATGCTCGCGGTGCTGATGGTGGTGGTGTTCTTTGTCACCTCCGCCGACTCCGGTGCCTTGGTCGTGGACATGTTGGCGTCTTCCGGGCATGACCATTCACCGCTGTGGCAGCGCATCTTCTGGTCGGTGAGCATCGGTGTGGTGGCAATCGCGTTGCTGCTGGCTAACGGCCTTAAGGCCCTGCAAACGGCAACCATTGCCAGTGCGTTGCCGTTCTCGCTGATCCTGCTGGCCTCGATCTGGGGCTTGTTCCGTGCACTCAACCTCGACGCGACCCGCCAGGGCTTGCGCTACCAGGCGCTGCCGTCGCCACGGCATGCCGCGCATTCGTTCGGTGGTTGGCAGCGACGGCTGCGCAACATCGCCATGATGCCGCGGCGCGCGCACGTCACCCGGTTTATCGCCGAAGTGGTCAAACCGGCCTGCGACGAAGTGGCGGAAGAGTTGCGCAAGCAAGGGTACGACGTGGCCGTCGACGAGCAGGACGATGGGCGCATTACCCTGGAGCTGGACCATGCCGGCGAAGGGCGCTTTCTCTACGAGGTGCGCCCGCGCGCTTTCGTGATGCCCAGCTTCGTGCTGCAGGAAAATGATGAGGGCAACGAGGCACGCAAGTACTTTCGCGCTGAAGTGCACTTGCGCGAAGGTGGGCAGGATTACGACATCATGGGTTGGAGCCGTGAAGATGTGATCGGCGACATCCTCGATCAGTACGAGCGGCACTTGCACTACCTGCACATGGTACGTTGACCGCGTCTCTTAGCCCCCAAGCCCCTGGGCCACGGCGTGCACCTGCTGGCGCAGCCAGCGCCGCAACGGGTCGGCGTCGGTGCGGGCGTGCCAGATCTGCATCACCTCGACCCGTGGCAGTGTCAACGGCAGCGGGTGCAGGCGCAGGTCGGCATCATGTTCCACCGCCTCGACCGCCAGTGAGCGCAGGCAGGTCAGCAGCATGTCGGTGCCGCGGATCAGCCGGCTCGGGGCGATGAAGCTCGATAACCCTGCGGCGATCCGCCGATTCAGCCCCTTGGCCTGCAAGGCTTTGTCCACCACACCGTCCAGATCGCCGGTGAGGGTGGTCAGCAGGTGCTCGCAGGCCAGGAAGGCATCCAGGTCCAGGCCCTTGCCCAGTCGCGTATTGCCCTTGGAGGCGAGCACCACAAAGTCTTCGCTGAGCAGGCGTTGCTGGTGAAAGGTATCCGGCAGGTCGGTATAGAAACCGGCGATGGCGACGTCGCAGGTGCCTTTTTCCAGCGCCTCACGCGGCAACTGACCGCGGGTGTTGTGGGTGATCAACACCAGATTGGGCGCCTGGCTGCGCAGTATCGGCAGCAGCCCGGGCAGCAAGGTTTGCTCGACGTAGTCGGTGCTGTAGAGGTGGATGCGTTCGGCGCGGGCCAGAAAGTCGCTGCCGTCGCAGTGCTCGTAGAAGGCCTCCAGTTCCCCCACCAGGCGCTGCACCTGCGGAGCCAGCTCGTGCGCACGGGGTGTTGGCGACAGGCCACGCGGTGCGCGAACGAACAACGGATCGCCCAGTTGCTGGCGCAGCTTGTTCAGCTTGTGGCTGAGCGCCGGCTGGCTGAGGGCCATGCGCGTGGCGGCCAACGAGGCATTGCGCTCCTGGTAGAGCACATGGAACACCAGCAGCAGGTTCAGGTCCTTCTTGTTGATATTCATATTTTGAATGCCAGAAATTAAAGCTTTCGAATTTTCGAATCTTAGCGACTTGTCTAGGATAGTGGCTACTGACATCGCTGACCCTCAGGAGACCCCATGACCATCAGCATCTTTGCCACAATCCGCCCCAAACCCGAGCACCGTGAAGCCGTGGAGCAAGCACTGCGGGTGATGGTCGAGCGTTCCCGTGCCGAGCCGGGCAACCTGCGTTACGACCTGTTCGTGCGCGAAGGTGGCGAACTGGCCTTCGACCTGTTCGAACTCTACATCGACGCCGCGGCGGTTGAAGCACACCGCCAGAGTGCGCACTACCAGGCCTATCGGGCCGCCACGGGCGAGTGGGTAGCGGCCCCGGTCGAGGTTCGTCTGGGCCGTGCGCTGGATCTGGCACCGTTCAATGGAGCAGGCGCATGACCCGGAACACTATCAATAAAGTGGCCCTTGCCTTGGCCGGTACCTTGCTGGCCGGCACGGCGGCGGCCGCGTCCAAAGGCGAGGTGCTGGTGTTGCTGTCCAGCGAACACCAGCTGCCCTTGCAGGGTGGCAAGCAGTACACCACCGGTTATTACCTCAACGAGTTCGGTGTACCGGCCAATGAACTGATCAAGGCCGGTTACACGCTGGTGCTGGTGACCCCGAAGGGTAACGCGCCACGTGTCGATAAAACCTCGATCGACCCCTCGTATTTCGGCAAAGACACCGCGCAAATGCAGCGCATCCAGTCAGTCGTTGACGGCCTGCCCGGCATCAACGATAGCTTGTCACTCAGCGAGGTACTTTCCGGGGACCTGGACCGTTACGCCGGGTTGCTGATTCCTGGGGGCCATGCACCGCTGATTGACCTGGCCAACAACCCGCAGGTCGGCGCCTTGCTGCGCCATTTCCATCAGGCCGGCAAGCCCACGGCCGCCATTTGCCATGGCCCGATCGCGTTGCTTTCAGCACAGCAGGATCCGGCCGCTTACCAGGCGGCGCTCAGCCGCGGCGAGACACCCGCGGCCAGCAACTGGATCTATCAGGGCTACCGCATGACCATCTTCTCGGACCCGGAAGAACAGGTGTTCGAAGGTTCGCTCAAGGGTGAGCGCCTGCTGTTCTACCCGGCCAAGGCCATGGCCGGTGCGGGTGGCAACATGAGCTATGCGCAAGCGTGGATGCCCAATGTGGTGGTGGATCGCGAGCTGATCACCGGGCAAAACCCGTTCTCGGATCACGCATTGGCCAAAGCGCTGGTAGAAAAACTCGACGCCCGACAGAAAGATTGACCCCTGCACCCCCGTACGGACAGATCGCGCGGTCTGAGGACAGATCGCGCAGCGATTTGCGGTAGCCACTGCTCTGTAACATTTAGTTTCATGTGTGCCCTCAATAGTGGCCAGCCCAACGCTGTCATCTATGAGGCTGCACCGTGTTTCAACGTCTTTTGTGTTCGCTGTCTGTCCTGAGCCTGTCCATCGCCGCTGCCCAGGCCGCCACCCTCGATACGCCGCGCCTGGCGAGTATCGACAACTTTCGCGATGTCGCCGGTACCACCAGCGCCTACACCACGCGCAATGATGGCACGATGCGCGCCGGGGTGTTCTACCGCTCCAACGCCCTGACGCCATCGGCCGCTGACCTGGCTACCCTCAACGGTCTGGGCATCCGCGCCATCTACGACCTGCGCACACCCAGTGAGATCGCCGCCACCCCCGACACCCTGCTCACCGGGGCGACCTACCGCAACATCGACATTATTGGCAGCGGGACTTCCGGGGCCAATATCACCACCGTCTCGATCAGCAGTGCAGACCAGGCCATGGCCATGATGCAGGACGCCAACCGCAGCTTTGTCAGCGATGCCGGCATGCGCAACCAGTTCGGGGCGCTGTTCACGGCGCTGGCCGATGTCGACGGCGCGGCGTTGTTTCACTGTACGGCCGGCAAGGACCGCACCGGCTGGACTTCGGCAGTGCTGTTGAGCCTGGCGGGTGTCGATAACGCCACGATCATGGCGGACTACCTGGCGACCAATGACTACACCGCAGCGCGCGTGGCCAAAACCCTGGCCGCGATGCCGGCGAGCATGGCCGCCATCTATGGCCCGATGCTCACCGTCGACGCAAGCTTCCTGCAAGCCGGGCTGGACGAAGTGATCAGCCAGTACGGCAGCATGGACAACTACCTCAAGACCGGCCTGGGCCTGTCGCAAGAGACGCTCTACGTGCTGCGCGCCAAACTGGTCGAATACAACAGCCTGCCGGGCCAGGCCGGGTTGCTCGGCAATGCGGCGGCGGGTGCCGTTTTATTGCAACAGCTGCAGAACAGCAGCCTGTCCGGCGCCGACACGGCCTATAACTTCTACCTGCAATCGGCCATTGATGCCGGCACCCTTGGCGGCGTCGAGTCGACGGTTGGCGGCCAGGTGCATGCCGATGCGGCCAGCTACCTGCTGCGCCAGGATGCGCTGATCGACCAGGCGGCGACGCCCTACACCCGGGGTACCGAGCTCAAGGTCGGGCAGTACCGCCTGTGGACTACCGCGCTGGCCAGCTACCTGGGTACCGACGGCTCGAACCACGCCGCCAGCAGCAATGAACACAGCCAGGGCATGATGGTCGGCCTGACCCAACGCTTCTCGGAGCAGCTCAGTGCCTATGCCGGTATTGGCTACAGCAACGGCTCGGTGGGCGGGGCAGGCGGCGAGGTGGATACCGACCTCAGCTTCATCCGCGCCGGCGCACGCTTTGCGCCCGATGGCCTGGAACACGGGGTGTTCGTCGACGCCGATGCCAGCGCCGGCTGGCTGGACTACGACAGCAAACGTGACCTGGGCGGTGGCCTGGGCACGGCCAAAGGCGACAGCCACGGCACCCTCACGGGCGCCAGCCTGGCCTTGGGTTATCGCACGCCGGTGAACGGCATGGTGCTTGAGCCGACTCTCGGTGTGCGCGCCAGCCATCTGGATATCTCCGACTTTACGGAAAAAGGCAGCGAACTGGCGCTGGCGGTAGACGGCATCAGCGAGACCCGTACCAGCGCCTTCGTCAACCTCAATGCATCATTCAGCGCCTTTGACGTCGGCGCCTGGCAATGGGTGCCGGGCATCGACGTCGGCTATGAGCACGTACTGGGCGATAACACCCTCGACAGCCAGGGGCACTTGCTCGGCCTGGATGTTGAACAGCGCGCTGCCTTTGATAACCGCGACCAGTTCAGCGCCGGGGTCAACCTGATGGCGACCTTGGGCGCCTTGAGTGTCGGTGCTGAGGTGGGTGCCAGTGGTGGCGGCGACAGCCACGGTGCCAGTGGCAGCCTCAAGGCCAGTTACCTGTTCTGACCCTCAGCCCGGCGATCTGCTGCCGATGCAGAGCGTCGGGCGCTTTCGCACATCGGCGGGGCTTACGCCGTAAGCGCCCTGGAAATACTGGCAGAACCTGCCGACGTTGCTGAAACCATGTTGCAAGGCCACCTCGGAGACCGACGGCGCGCCGTCGCTGGCCAATGCCGTGTAGGCCTGCTCCAGGCGTACCTGGCGTTGGTAGGCAACAATCGAGGTGCCGGCAAAGCGCTGAAAGCCGTCCTGCAGCGCTCGCAGGCTGGTATTGCTCAACTGCGCCAGTTCACTGCTGCCGACCCGTTGCTGCGGATGGCTGTGGATGTAATCCATGGCCACCTTCACATGGCGCGGCGCAATCCGGGGCGCTGGGCGGCGCAACGCCTCGGTGAAATTGTGTGGCCAGGCTTCCAGCACTGCATCAATGAGCATTTCCTGCAGGCGTACCGGCATCAATGAGCCCGTGTTGATCAGCAGGTCGAAGTCGTTGCCAGTGGCCAGTTGCACCAGCGCCCGGATGCCCTGCAACGCCGGTACGTCAAGGTTCACCCGTGGCTCAAAGCGCAGCGCTTGCACGATCGGCTTGCCCAGCAACAGCGACAATCGTTCGGTCAGCAGCGAACGGCGAATCGAAAGGCCATGCTGGGAATGACCGTCGACCACGCGCATCGAGTGCATCTCACGTTTGTCGATGGCCAGGCCGACGTGGCTCGAGCCCACGCTATCGCTGGCCTGGTTAACGATGATCTTGCCGGCAATGGGCAGCACGAAAGTGATTTCGTCTGCGGGGCTGGGGAGCGTGATGGTGAAGTCGCCCTGATAGTGCATGTGCCGGAAGCTGACACCTTCATAGCGGCCATAGACGCCACCGATGACGATGTCGTTGGGCAGCGGCGGGGTATCGGCATAGAGGTTGCCGAACAGCTGGGCGAACATCGCCTCGAATACATCGCTGTTCATCACGTCAGCGCGAAGGATGATGGGCTTGCGGGTTGGGCTGGAATACACCGTCAGTGTCGCCTTGAACAGGAGCGCGGGCAGGCGCGGGAATGCGCAGCGACGCTAGCAGGGCCTGATGACAGAAGTATGACTTGGCTCAGGCTGCAGCGAAAACCTTCGACTAGACTCACACGCTGGATTCAAGGCATTAACGGACACGAGGCTTTGTTCATGGCAAAAGACAAGAAAGGTGCTGATAAGCGCAAGCCCTCAAAAGATACCAAGTTGAAGAACAAGGACTACCTCGAGCAGCTGCGCTTGCTGCATATCGAGCTGGTCAAGATGCAGGAATGGGTAAAGGAAAAAGGCATCAAGGTTTGCATCCTGTTTGAAGGCCGCGATGGTGCCGGCAAGGGCGGGACGATCAAGGCCCTGACCGAGCGGGTGAGCCCCCGCGTGTTTCGCGTGATGGCGTTGCCGGCGCCCAACGACCGTGAAAAAAGCCAGATGTATCTGCAGCGCTACCTGCCGCACCTGCCTGCCGCCGGTGAGGTGGTGATCTTTGACCGCAGCTGGTACAACCGCGCCGGTGTCGAGCGGGTGATGGGTTTTTGCACGCAAGAACAGGCTGAGGGTTTCCTCAACGCCGTACCGGCAGTGGAGCGTGCAATCATCGACTCGGGTGTGATCCTGCTCAAGTACTGGCTGGAAGTCAGCGAAGAGGAACAGACCCGCCGCCTTGAAGCACGGATCGAGGACGGCCGGAAAATCTGGAAACTGTCACCCATGGACCTGAAGTCATACAGCCGCTGGTACGACTACTCACGTGCTCGCGATGACATGTTCAAGGCTACCGACACCGGGCATGCGCCGTGGTATGTGGCTGACTCGAACGACAAGCGCCGCGCCCGGCTGAATATCATCGCCGACATCCTCAGCCATATTCCTTACAAAGAGATTCCGCGCGAGAAGGTCAAACTGCCTAAACGGCAGAAGCCTGGTAATTATCGCGATCCCAATTACCAGTACAAACGGGTGGCCGAGCAGTACTGAAAGCGACACAAAAAGCCTGCGTAGACGCAGGCTTTTTTTCAGGTGTGGCCGGCAGTGACCTAAAGCAGGTCCAGCTTGTAGTCGATGAGAATGCGCAACTCGCGGTCGTCACGAAAGTTGGCGGTGTTGCTGAAGTCGTTGGTGTACCAGGAGTGTCGCACGCGCAAGGCCAATCCGCGTGCCGGGCCACTCTGGATCACATAGGCCAGTTGTATCTGTTTTTCGGTCTCGGTGCGGTCCTTGCCACCCAAACGGTCCGGCAGCTCGATGTCGTAACCGTGCACCCAGCGCGCCCAGCTGCTCAGCCCGGGGATGCCCAGTGCTGCAAAGTCATAGTCGTGGCGGATCTGCCAGGCCGTCTCGCGCGGGTTGACGAAGTCGGAGCTGTACAGAAACTCACTCAGCCCATCCGGGTCGGCGCCCATGATGTAAGGCATCGCCGTGTCGCCGCTCATGTGCTGAAAGCCGGCGCCGATGCTGTGGCCCGCGATGTCGTAGGTCAGGTTGAAGGTGGTGTTGCGGTTGTCTACCTGTCCCGCACGTGCCTCGCCGTCTTCGCGTGAATCAAAATAGCGCAGCTGGCTGCGCAGCGCCCCGGGCCCCAGCGGCAGGCGGTGGCTGAAACCGGCGTAGTCCTGGCGGTAGATGTCCTCAAGGCGGGCGTGGAAATAGCGCAACTGCAACGTCGGCGACCATTGGTAGTAACCGCCGATGTAGCTGAAGTCGTTGGAGCGTGCGTTACGGTCAAAGCGCGCGTTGGGCGCGGCCACACCGATGGTTTCGTTGTTGCTGGAGTCGCGCAGGTTGACCCGGTCGAAGCGGCCCACCTGCAGGTTGAGGTTGTCGATGTCCTGTGAGCGCAACGACGCCCCGCGGAAGGTTTCGGGGTACAGGCGCGTAGAGGGCGTCAGCGCAATGGGCAACTGGGGGTACTGGGTGCCCAGCAGCAGTTCGGTTTTCGACAGGCGCATGCGCCCGGTCAGCCCCAGCTCCGAGAAGTCATCGGCGGCACGCCCGTCGTCGTGCACCGGGAGCAGATTGGAGCCGGTGCGATCCGGCGAGGAGTCCAGCTTGATGCCCAGAAACGCCTGGGCGTCGAGGCCAAAACCCAGGGTGCCCTGGGTGTAGCCTGAAGCATATTGGGCGATGAAGCCCTGCGCCCATTCGCGGATCTGCGACTTGCTGCCGTCGTCCTTGTAATCACGGTTGTAGTACTGGTTACGCAGCATCAGGCTTGCTTTGGAGTCTTCAATGAACCCTGCCGCCTGAACGCCGATGGGCAATGTGCCGGCAGCCAGCGTGCAAGCCAGCAGGGCAGGCGTAAAGAAGCGATTTGTCATCAGTAACATGTCGTTCGCCAGTCATGGAGCCACTGCAGCGGGCAGTGACGTTTGATGAGGTTTTTTCAAGGCGAGCCTCACCGCACCTTCCAGAAGTCCGGAAGGCGGGGGAGCGCTGTCGCTGAAAAGGTCGGGGTTGCTTGCGCCGTCGCTAACGTGTCAAGGCATGCCTAGCGGCAGGCTGGCGTTGGCGCGGTCGACGAACTGGTTGGTGTAATACACCTCCGGTGGCTCGGCCTGGCGCACGATGCCTTCGGCGGTGTAGAAGTCCCGCGAGCGAGCCACACGCTGGGCATCGAATCCGCCCAGGTGTGCCTGTTTGCCGTAAATGCGCTCGATGTACAGGGCGAAGGTGCGCTCAACCTTGTCTTCCTTGCCGGCGTAGGCGGGCACGGCTTTGGCGAACACCCGGGCGGCCTCGGCCGGGTCGGTGAGGATGTCATGCAGGGCCAGCAAGGTACCGTTGACAATGGCCTGTACTGCCTGTGGCTGCTCGGCAATGGCCTGGTCCGAGGCGATCACCGCCTGCGACATGGCATCGAACAACTGTTCACGCGGCAGCAGCTCCAGCGGGCGGCCGCTGTCCTGGATGTTCACCACCCAGTCTGCCGAACCGGCCATGGCGTCGGCCTTGCCATCGGCGAACAGTTGCCAGACGCCCGCCGGGCCGGCTGCCTGGATATTCACGTCCTTGCGGTCCATGCCGGCGGCGCGCAAGGTGGCGAGCAAGGTGTAGTACATCGAGTCGGAGTACGACATCACCGTGATGGTTTTACCCCTGAGGTCCTGCACCGAATGAATCTGTTTGGCCGGGTCCAGGGCGAGCAGGGTGTGCGGGTATTGGCCGAGCAGCACCACGGCTTTCACCGGTACGCCATTGGCGCGCACGATGATCGGGGTATCGCCATTGCCCACACCGAACAGCGCGTTGCCTGAGCCGACCTGCTTGGCGACATCGGCACCCCCCTTGGCCGCGACCAGGTTCACGTCATAACCGAACCGCTGGTAGTAGCCTTTTTCCTTGGCGATGACCCAAGGGGCAAACCCGGGCAGGTTCGGTGGTGCGGGCATCAACAGCGTGACGGGTTGAGGCGCGGCCTGAACGGCCGCAGCGCACAGCAAGGCAACGACCGAACCCAGGGTTCGGACGCACGACGGTATCAGTTTCATGCAAGGATTCCTGTTCACTTATTGACGGCAGTGTTTTTTTTATCGTCAGCGTGCAGTTCTTGTTATGTGAATCCTTCAACGCCATGGCGGGCATGGCGTTGAATTTTCGGCCCCGGCCGGGGCCTGGCATTACTCAGACAGCGGGTTTACTTGCGTGCGCCGTGCACGACAAACAGCTTGGCGCCCTGCATTTTTTGCCCGACCGCTTCCTCATAGGCTTCGCGTACATCGTCAGGCTGACCTGCCTGGCCGAAGAAGTCCTTCAGGTAAGGGCCCAGCAGCGGGTGCTCGGCCAGCTGTGCCCGGGGCAGGCCGTTGAGCAGCTCGTCGCGGCAGGCCGAAGGCAAATACACGTTCTGGTTCAGTGCGGGGTCGAAGATCAGGCCTTTGGGCACATGACCGGCATCTTCGCGCAGGGCATCAAGTTCTTCGAAGAAGCGCCGGCGCATCATCACCACGCCCTTGTCGCTTTGCCCCAGCTTTTCACGGGTGCGGTCGGTGATCGCGCCCTGGCCGACCCAGACCACAAAGTCCTGGTTGGCCACGTGGGAGGTAATCCAGCGGCCGGTTTTGGGGTCTTTGATCGGGCCGTACCACGACGGGATTTTCTCCTGGCGGTAGGGTTCCTGCTCGCTGGGTACACGGCTGAACACCCACAGCACGCTCAGGGTGTTGTAATCATCGATCGGTACCCGCCATTCGAAGTGGTGGCCCAGGTAAAAGCCGTTCGGCCACAAGGTCACCCGGCCGGTGGTCCACATCACGTTGTTTTCGTCTTCGCCCTCGCGCAGTCGGCGGTAGGTGAAGCCGTAGTCGAATTCGTCGAAGGCCAGCTTCTGGTGCGGCTGCACATAGGGGCCGGTTTCACCGGACTGGCGAATCGTCCAGTTATTGTGGGTCCATTCGAAATGCACCGGGTCGATGGAGTTTTCCTGGCACTGGAACCAGTTGCAGGGCAACTCGGCGAATACCGCCTGGGCGAAGCCGTTGGGGTAGTTGAACAGTTCCCAGTCGGGCAGTTGGGGTACCGGCTCTGGCCCCATGTAGGCCCACAACAGACCGGCCTTGGCCTGTACCCGGTAGGCCTTGATGCGGGTGTTCTTGCACATGCGGGCAGACGGATCGCAGGCTTGCTCGAAGGGTTGCTGGATGCATTGGCCGTCGGCGGCAAACTGCCAGCCGTGATAACTGCAGCGGATACCGGTCTGCTCGACATAGCCATACGACATGTCGGCGTTGCGGTGCGGGCACTGGCGATCGACCAGGCCAAAGTTGCCGCTCAGGTCTTTGTACAGCACCAGGTCTTCACCCAGGATGCGGATCGGACGGATCGACTTGTCGTCGAACTCGCTCTGGCCGGCAATCGGGTGCCAGTAGCGGCGCAAGTAGGCGCCCATTTCCGTTTCGGGCCCGACCTGGGTCAGCAGCCGGTTTTTTTCCTCACTCAGCATCACGGTCTCCTTGTGTGTTCGTTATCAGGCATTGTTTTACTAACGAATCATTGTTTTTGTATTGGAACCAAGCATGAAAAATGCCAGGTACTATAAATAGATCCGTGAAAATATTTATTTAAATAAAACAAAGGATTAGGCGTTTCATCCAGGAAACGCCGAAGGATGTATCACCGGTGAAACAGGCAAGGTGCGGGGTGACGGAAGGCTGACTCATTGCGGCGCAGGCGGGATACTTTATGTAACAGAGCGGTGCGTTCCGGCGCTGTGTTCGCGGCGCCAGACGGCAGGAGCCTTGCTGAACTGGGCTGTGAACCAGCGGGTGAAGGAGCTGGGCATCGAGTACCCGAGCATGTCGGAGATGCGGCCCAGCGAATAGCCCGGGTTGTTCAGGTAACGGACCACCAGGTCGCGGCGCACGCTGTTGAGCAAGTCACTGAAACTCGTACCGTCGGCCTCCAGGCGTCGCTGCAGGGTGCGCACATTCAGGCCCTGGGTCAGCGCCACCTGCTCGGGCGTGGCTTTGCCCATCGGTAGCAGCAGGTAGATCGACTTGCGCACCTCGAAGGCCAGGCTGTGGTCGTTCTTGCCCCGCAGCGAGTTCAGGTAGCGCTCGGCATGTCGGGCCAGGGCCTGGTTGCCCAACGGGTTGGCGGTGTCGAGGTTGGCGGCGGGGCAGGCGATGCCATTGAACTCGCAGCCGAACTCCAGTTTGCAGCCGAAGACACGGCGGTGTACCGCCAGGTCAGCCGGTGCCTCGTGGGTAAAGCAGACGTACAGCGGCTGCCAGTGCACGCCCAGCAACGCGGCACAAAAGCGGTACAGGATAGCGATGGCCAATTCGATCGACTGGCGGTTAAGGGTGCCGGTTTCGGTGATGAGCTCCTGGCGGATGATCACCGTCTTGCCGCTTTCTTCGATGAAAATCGCCAGGGAGTCGTTGAGCAGGTGGCGGTACTGCACGATCACATTCAACGCATCGCGCAGGGTGTGCTGATGGCTGAGTAACAGGCTGACTTCGCCAAAGTCCGCCAGGTTGCGCAGTTCGGCCATGCGCAGGCCCAAGGTTTCGCAGCGGGTGAGCTGCGCGGTGCGCTCCAGTAACTCGACCGCTGCCTGGGCGGGAATGTGTTGCTTGCTGTCGGCGACAACGACTGGGCAGAAACCCGCCTCACGCAGCAGGGCGTCGCCGTCAAACTGCAGATGGCGCGTGACCTCCAGGTAATTGCTCAGCACGGCGGTACGGGCTAATAAAGTCATGGTGTCTTTCACCTCCCTTTGCTGACATCTGACATCCGGCGCACAAGACGCATTGTTATAGACGGTTAACCTGCTGATCTGTACAGGTCGTCATCAAAAGACAAAAAGCTGACGCGAAAAGTGAAGCGCTGTGCGTGGTCGAAAATTACTGTGCAAGCACATAACAGACGCAGGAAGTCGTTCCGTGGTGAAAACAAAAAAAATTCCACCTGCTCACAACGCCTACAACTACCCGTTGTTGATCAAAAGCCTGTTGCTGTCCGGCGTGCGCCATGCCCCGGAGCAGGAAATCGTCTCGGGCCATACGCTGCGCTACAACTACCGTACGCTCAACACGCGTATCCGCCAGCTGGCCAACGCGCTGACCAACGCCGGGGTAAAGCCGGGTGACACCGTGGCGGTGATGGACTGGGACAGCCATCGGTACCTGGAGTGTTTCTTTGCCGTGCCCATGATCGGCGCCGTACTGCACACGGTGAACATTCGCCTGTCGCCGGAGCAGATCATCTACACCATGAACCACGCCGAAGACGACCTGGTGCTGGTGCACGACGATTTCTTGCCCATGCTCGAGCCGATTGCCGATCAACTGACCACGGTCAAAGGCTACATCCAGCTCAGCGACACGGGTGCAGCCGCCACCGGGCTGCCGGTGCTGGGCGATTACGAAACCCTGCTGGCCGAGGCTGATAGCGTTTACGACTTTCCCGACTTCGAAGAAGATTCGATTGCCACCCTGTTCTATACCTCCGGGACCACCGGCAACCCCAAGGGAGTTTACTTTTCGCACCGCCAGCTGGTGCTGCATACCCTGAGTGCGGTTGGCACGCTCGGCGCGTACAAGGGCCTGCCGCTGCTGCGTTCGGACGATGTCTACATGCCCATCACGCCGATGTTCCATGTGCACGCCTGGGGCGTGCCTTACGTCGCCACGCTGATGGGGATCAAGCAGGTGTACCCGGGGCGTTACGAGCCCAACAACCTGGTGCGCCTGTACCGCGAAGAAAAGGTCAGCTTCTCGCATTGTGTGCCGACCATTCTGCAGATGATTCTCGACAGCGCTGAAGCGGCCACGACGGACCTGACCGGCTGGAAAATGCTCCTTGGCGGCAGCGCCTTGACCCATGGCGTGGCCGCCCAGGCAACCGGGCGCGGCATGGCCATCCATTGCGGTTACGGCATGTCCGAGACCTGCCCGATTCTCTGCACCACTTACCTGCGTGAGGCCGACTATGCACTGCCGGCGCATGAGCAAGTGGCGGCGCGGATCAAGACCGGTGTCCCTGGTGCGCTGGTGGACTTGAAGATCATCGACGCCAACGGCAAGGCACTGCCGCACGATGGCACTGCGCAAGGCGAGATCGTGGTGCGCGCACCCTGGTTGACCCAGGGCTACCTGAAAGAGCCGGAGCAGGGCGCACAGTTGTGGGAAGACGGCTGGCTGCATACCGGTGACATTGCCTCGGTCGATGCCCTGGGCGTGGTAGAGATCAAGGACCGTATCAAGGACGTGATCAAGACCGGCGGGGAATGGATCAGCTCGCTGGAGCTGGAAACCCTGATCAGCGAACACCCGGCGGTAGCCTCGGTGGCGGTGGTTGGTATTCCTGACCCGCAGTGGGGGGAGCGTCCGGTAGCGCTGGTGATCTGCGCGGCCAATGAGCAGGTGGATGCCAACGCCCTGAAGACACATCTGAATCAGTATGTTGAAAGCGGGCGGATCAACAAATGGGCGATCCCCAAGGAGATCCGCTTTGTGGCTGACATCCCGAAAACCAGTGTTGGCAAGATCAACAAGAAGCTGATCCGGGAAAACGAGTTGTCGTTGTAATCCTCTCTTGGCCTCTCTGAGGCCTTTTTTTTGAGGGGAATGGAATCCTGGGGCATTTAGACGGCGAGCTTATCCATTTGATGTAGCGCAGCTGCCGGCCCCTTTCGCCCTTACGGCGGGTCCCTTTTGTCTTGGCAAAAGGAACCAAAACCGCCTGCTCCTGCATACGGCCCTACGCTGCGCTCCGGGTCCCTTCCCTCCGGCGTCTTCCAGGGGCATCGCGGCCTACGACTTGCGAGCTTCGGCTTCGGCCGAAGGGTGCTGCGCACCAGCCCCCTCCAGACACCTCCACTCAGCCTCCTGAAGTCGCAAAGTTACGGGCGGCGCCAACAAGTGCGCATCTTCGAAATCAAAACATGGAGGCGCTGTTGATCTTGATCTTGATCTTGATCTTCATGCACGTCGGTTCAGGCGCCACGAACTGCGACTTCAGGAGGCTGAGTGGAGGTGCCTGTAGGGGCAGTGCGCAGCACCTTCGGCGAAGCCGAAGACGCGAGATGTAGACTTGGCGAAGCAAGTCGTAGGCCGCGTGGCCCCGGAAGGTGCCGGAGGGAAGGGACCCGTAGCGCAGCGTAGGGCCGTATGCAGGAGCGAGCGGTTTTGCCTACTTTTTCCAAGAAAAAAGTAGGCCGCCGTAAGGGCGGAAGGGGCCGGTAGCCGCGCCACAAAGAATGGATAAGCTCACAGCAACCCAACCCAACCCAACCCAACCCAACCCAAGAATGACATCCCCGCGAATCCGCGAAAATCAATTCCCGGCTGATTAGCGCCCCGTGCTCTCACGCAACCGCCGCCACAGCGTGGTACGGCTGACCCCAAGCCGGCGCGCGGCTTCGTCCATGTTCCCCTGGCAGGCATTGACCACCTGCCGGGCGTGCGCGCGTTCGGCCGTCTTGCCGTGATAGCGCAGGTCATCCAGAACCGTAGTGGGCTGAACCTCGAGCAATGACACAGGCGCCTGCTCGAACAGCTCGGGAAACAGCGCACTCAAGCTCAAGTCCGGAGCATCACCGCGTAACGCCTGAGCACACACCGCCGCCCGCTCGACAATGTTTTCCAGTTCCCGAATGTTGCCCGGCCAGTGATGGCGCAACAGATGGGGCGTCAACGTTTGCAGCACCTCATGATCAGCCGGAGCGGTACCTGGCTGACGTTCGAGCAGTGCATTGGCCAGCAGCGCAATGTCCTCGGGGCGCTCACGCAGCGGCGGAACCGCCAGGCGCAGGATGTTCAGGCGATAGTACAGGTCTTCACGAAAGCGCCCGTCGGCGATGTGCGCGCGCAGGTCGCAATGGGTTGCCGCGACAACCCGGATATCCACTGGCGTCGGCTCGCTGGCGCCCAGGCGAAGCACTTCACGCTCCTGCAGTACCCGCAACAGGCGGGTTTGCAACGACACTGGCATGTCACCAATTTCATCGAGAAACAACGTACCGGTATGCGCGCTTTCGATCAGGCCGACCCGGCCACCCTTGCGTGTCCCGGTAAACGCGCCTTCTTCATAACCAAACAGTTCGCTTTCCAGCAACGACTCGGCAAAGGCCGCGCAGTTGATCGCCACAAACGGTGCAGGTTGACGCGCACTGGCGTTGTGCAGGCTTTGTGCGAGCAGCTCTTTACCTGTGCCGCTTTCGCCGGTGATCAGCACCGTCGAATCGGATTGCGCATAACGCTTTGCCAGCTGCAGGGTGGCGCGAAACGCTGGCGCCTGGCCGAGGATCTGCTCGAAACGGTAACGGGCAGTGAACTGTCGTGGCCGCGCCTGGATACGGATGCGCCGCTCGGCTCGCTGGATGGCGCGGGTTTCCTGGCAGGTGATGACCATGCCGTCGGGCTGACCCGCTTCGATGATCGGGGTGAGGGTGGCCGCCAGGGTCTGCTCGCCAACGCGGATCAACTGGTTTTCTTCCTGCAAGGCCGCAGTATCGAGGGTCGGCAGCAGCTCGTGGACACAACGGCCCTGCGCCCATTGCGCCGTGACCTGAAGCAGGACCGCCATCTTCGGGTTGATCGATTGCACGCGCCCCTCGGCGTCGACCGCGATCACGCCATCGCTGAGGTTACGCAACACGGCATTCAGGCGCTGGTGCTGGCGCAGGCTCTGCGCACGGCTGTGGCAGAGCGACAGGGCATTGTTCAGGGTGCGGCGGATGCTATCGGCGTTGAGTGCCAGCACCCCTTGCACGCCCGAGGCCTGGGCCAGCTCAACGATGGTCGAGGAACCGACGATCACCGCAAAGCCCTCATCGACCAGCTGCTGCACCTGTTGGCGGGCCTCTTCGAAGTTGCTGTAGGTGGCCTCGCGCAGCGCCACGGTGAACAGCGACTGCATCGCTGCCAGCTCCGGGTGGGTATGGCGAAAGCTCAGGATGCCGACGCGGGTGGCGCGTGACCTGGCCAGGTCCAGGGCACGCACCAAATCGAATTCACCCATATGGATAGCCATCACTGGAATGGAAATGTGCTGGCGCAGGTACTCGGCGGTGGCCCCGGAACAGACGATCATGTCGACGCATTGTTCGGCTTCGAGCGTACGTGCGGTCTCCAGCAACTGGGCCAACGGCGTGTCGACGATCTCGATGTGCGCGCGTCGATGATAGTCGCCGGCCGCTTGCTCGATGAGGCACGCCATGGGGCTGGGGCCATTGGCAGGGCGTCGGTGGGTGAGCAGGGCGATGATCTTTGGCAGGTAAAGGGCTTCAGGCATGGGGGCTCCACAGGTGCGTGTGGCAGTGCAGGAGTAGGCGGGCGCCGTCGTTGCGATGGCGCCCGGGTGGCACTACAGCGGGTTGACCAGGTGCCCGCCGTCCACCGCAATGATGCTGCCGGTCATAAACGCACTGGCTTCGCTGGCCAGCAGCAGCAACGGGCCATCGAGCTCCTGAAGCTGGCCGAGGCGGCGCATGGGCACCCGCTCGCGGATATAGCCTTCACCGGCCTCACTGTCGAAGTAGTCGCTGTTCATCTCGGTTTTGAAGTAGCCGGGGGCGATGGCGTTGACGCGGATGCCATGACGCGCCAACTCCAGGGCCATCGCCTTGGTCAGCTGCACGACACCGGCCTTGGCGGTGCAGTAGTGGCTCAGGCCCGTGCCCACGCGCAAGCCGAGGATCGAGGCAATGTTGATGATGCTGCCGCCGCGCCCGGCCTTGATCAGACGCTGGCTGGCACATTGGGCGACGCGGAACACGCCATCCAGGTTGGTCGACAGCATGCTGTGCCACTGCTCTTCGCTCAGTTCGGTAAAGCGTCCGGGATCGCCGATACCGGCATTGTTGATCACTACATCAATGTGGCCGAACCGTGCCTGGGCGGTATCGAAGGCCTCTTCGACGCTGTCGCGGCGTGTCACGTCAAGGCTCACGGCAAGCGCATCGCCGCCGTTCTGTTGCAGTTCGCCGGCCAGCTGTTCAAGGCGTTCGACGCGGCGCGCAGCGACCACCAGGTTGGCACCGGCACGCTGGGCCACGCGGGCGAAATGAGCGCCCAGGCCACTGGACGCGCCGGTGACCAGCACGGTCTTGCCGGTCAGGGAAAACGGGGTGTCGAGCATGGTTGTTCCTTGTTCTCAGAGCACTTCAAAAAGACCGGCAGCACCCATGCCACCGCCCACGCACATGGTCACGACCACGTATTTCACACCGCGACGTTTGCCTTCGAGCAAGGCGTGGCCGACCATGCGCGCGCCGCTCATGCCGTACGGGTGACCAATGGCAATGGCGCCGCCGTTGACGTTGAGGCGTTCGGGGTCGATGCCCAGCGCCTGCTGGCAGTACAGCACCTGGCAGGCAAAGGCTTCGTTGAGCTCCCACAGGCCGATGTCGTCGACCTTCAGGCCGTGTTGCCTGAGCAGTTTCGGCACCGCCAGCACCGGGCCGATGCCCATTTCCTCCGGGGCCAGGCCAGCTACGGCAATGCCGCGGTACAGGCCCAGCGGCGCCAGGTTGCGTTGCTCGGCCAGGCGCGCGTCCATCAGCACGCAGGCACTGGCACCGTCGGACAACTGGCTGGCATTGCCGGCGGTGACGCAGCCGCCGTCGATCACAGGCTTGAGCCCGGTGAGGTCCTGGAGCACGGTCAGCGGGCGGTTGCCCTCGTCCTGAGTCAGGGTGACCTGCTCGAAACGCTCGTCGCCGGTGGCCTTGTCGATCACTTTTTTGCTCGTCGTAACCGGCACGATCTCGTCGGCGAACAGGCCCGCCTGCTGGGCGGCGGCGGTGCGCTGCTGCGAGGTCAGCGCGTAGGCGTCCTGTGCTTCGCGGCTGATGGCGTAACGGCGGGCGACGATTTCGGCGGTTTGCAGCATGGGCATGTAAGCGTGCGCAGCGTTGAGTTCCACCTGGGTGTCGCGTTCGTCCATGGCCCATTGCATGTTGCGCGCCTGGACCAGGCTGATGTGCTCCTGGCCGGCGCCAATGGTCACCTGCATGCCGTCGACCATGATCTGCTTGGCGGCCGTGGCGATCGCCATCAGGCCCGAGGCACATTGGCGATCCAGGGTCTGGCCGCTGACGCTGTAGGGCAGGCCGCTGGCCAGCGCAGCCATGCGCCCCAGGTTCCAGCCGGCGGTGCCGGCGGGCATGGCGGTGCCCATGACCAGGTCGTCGATTTCATCGGTTTCGATACCGGCGCGTATCACCGCAGCACGGATGGCATGGCTGGCCATGCTCGGTGACTTGAGGGCGTTGAAGGCACCGCGAAAGGCTTTGCCGATCGGGGTGCGGGCGGTGGAGAGGATGACAGCTTCTTTCATGACCGTTTCCTGTTATCAGCGTTGCGCAATGTGGGTGTGGTGGTGGGCAACCAGGTGTTCAAGCAACGGCGCCGGCTGCAACCATTGCTGGCCGTAAGCGCCGAGCGCCTGACGGTAGTGCGCGATGCCGTGCAGCACGGTGTCCAGCCCCAGCTGCTCGGCGTAGTGCAGCGGGCCACCGCGCCAGGCCGGGAAGCCGTAGCCATTGGTCCACACCAGGTCGATGTCGCCGCTACGCAGGGCAATACCCTCGTCAAGCAACTGCACGCCTTCATTGATCAGCATGAACAGGCAACGGTCGTGGATTTCCTTGTCGCTGATGGTGCGCCTCTCGATGCCCAGCTCGGCGGCGAGGTGCTCGGCGATCTCGACCACCTCCGGGTCTTCCAGGCGCTCGCGGCCTTGGTAGTGGTAAAAGCCGCGGCCGGTCTTCTGGCCGTGACGGCCAAGGGTGCAGAGTTCGTCGGCGAGGCGGAAGTAACTGGGGTCGTGGGCCAGTTCGTCGCGCCGGGCCTGACGCACCTGGTAGCCGATATCGATGCCGGCCAGGTCGTACATGGCGAACACGCCCATGGCCAGGCCGAGGCCGGTCAATACCGCGTCGACCTGCCCCGGGGTGGCGCCTTCCAGCACCAGGCGATGGGCTTCGCGGGCATAGGGTTCGAGCATGCGGTTGCCGATAAAACCGAAGCACACCCCGGACACCACCGGCAGCTTGTCGATGCGCCTGGCCACCTTCAGGGTGGTCGCCAGCACGTCGGGAGCGGTGGCCTTGCCGCGCACCACTTCCAGCAGGCGCATGACATTGGCCGGGCTGAAGAAATGCAGACCGACCACATCCTGGGGGCGGCGGGTGACGGCGGCGATCTGGTCGACATCCAGGGTCGAGGTGTTGCTGGCGAGGATGGCGCCGGGTTTGCACACTTCATCGAGGGTGCGGAATACGTTCTGCTTGACGCCGAGGTTCTCGAACACCGCCTCGATGACCAGGTCGGCGTCGGCCAGGTCGGCATACTCCAGGGTGCCGGTGAGCAGGGCCATGCGCTGTTCGAGTTGCACCTGGCTGATCTTGCCGCGCTTGCGGCTGGTCTCGTAGTTCTGGCGGATCTGCGCCAGGCCCCGGTCCAGCGCTTGTGACGACAGTTCCAGCACGGTCACGGCGATGCCGGCATTGATGAAGTTCATGGCGATGCCGCCGCCCATGGTGCCGGCGCCGATTACCGCCACCTGGTTGATGTCGCGCAAGGGGGTGGAGCGGTCGATACCGGGGATTTTCAGCGCTTCGTTCCTGGCGAAGAACTGATAACGCAGCGCCTTGGCCTGCGGGTGTTCAAGGGCCTCACGGAACAGGGCCTGTTCATGTGCCAGCCCCTGTGTCAGTTCAAGCTCGCAGGCGGCACGCACGGCGTCGAGTACCGCCTGGGGCGCGTGTTGTCCAGTTTTGCGCGCCGCCAGCTGCGCGTTCTGCTCATCGAAAAACGTCGCGGTGGGGGGGCTAATCGGTGCGGGGCGATGGGTGCGAGCAGGCGCATCGTTGCCGATGCTGTCGGCCAGCAGTTGACGGGTATAGGTGCAGGCCTGGGCGAGCAGGTCGTCGCTGTGTTCGACCAGGCAGTCGATCAGGCCCAGCTCATGGCCTCGGCGGGCCGAGATCGGCTGGCCGCCGAGCATCATCTCCAGCGCTGCCTCTACGCCGATCAGTCGCGGCAGACGCTGCGTGCCGCCGGCACCCGGAATCACTCCCAGGGTCACCTCGGGCAGGCCCAGGCGCGCCGAGGCCACTGCCACGCGGTGGCTGCAGATCAACGCCAGTTCCAGCCCACCGCCCAGGGCCACGCCGTCAATGGCGGCAATCAGCGGTTTGCCAAGCCGGGCGAGGGCGGGCAGCAGGTCGGGCAGGGCAGGCGCCTGCCAGGTCAGAGGGCCGCCGAACTCGCCGATGTCGGCACCGGCACTGAACGGCAACTGCTGGCCATAGAGGACAATGGCGCGCACCTGCGGGTCGTTGGCGGCGATCGTGCAGGCGTCGGCCAAGGCTTCGCGCAGGGCGTGGCCGAGTGCATTCACGGGGGCGCTGCACAGGCCGATCAGGGCCAGTTCCTGGTCGCGGCGATAGTCAATCAACTGGGACATGGGTTCCTCGTCTCCTCAGCGGCCAAAGGCGCTGTCGGTAATGGTCATCAGGTTTGAACTGCCGCTTTCGATCAGCGTGCGGTGAAGCGTGGCGCGGGGCAGCAGGCGCTGCAGGTAGAAGCGTGCGGTTTCACGCTTGCCCTGGTAGAACGCCTGTTCGTCGCTGCCGGCAGCCAGCGCCTGGTCGGCGAGGCAAGCGGCCCGCAGCCAGTAGTAACCGAGCAGGGTGTAGCCACTTTGCATCAGGTAGTCGAAGGCGCTGGCACCGACCAGGTTGGCATCGTTGTGATGGAGCGCTTGCAGGGCCGCACTCACTTCGCGCCAGGCAGCTACCTGATTGAGCAGCGGCTGTGCCAGTTCGGCCGGAACGGCGGGTGCACGGGCGAAAACCTCGATCTCGGCAAGCAACTCGCCCAGGGCCTGGCCATTGTCGGCAAACACCTTGCGGGTCAGCAGGTCGATGCCCTGAATGGCGTTGGTCCCTTCATAGATCGTGGTGATGCGTACATCACGGGCAATCTGTTCCATGCCCGATTCGCGGATAAAACCATGCCCGCCGAACACCTGGATACCCAGTTGCGCGGCTTCATTGCCCGCTTCGCTGAGAAAGCCCTTGGCGATGGGTGTGAGCAGGGCCAGGCGGCGCGCGGCGGCATCGCGCAGCGCTGGTTCGCCTGCGTGATGCAGGCGGTCGACATCCTGGGCGCAGGCATAGGCGAGCATGCGCCCGCCTTCGGCGAAGGCCTTCTGGGTCAGGAGCATGCGCCGTACATCGGCATGGCCAATGATCGGGTCGGCTGGCTGCTCGGGGTTCAGGCGCGGGCTGGCGCGCATCTGCAGGCGTTCGCGGGCGTACCCCAGGGCGCCTTGAAAGGCTGACTCGGCGTGGGCCTGGGCCTGCTGGGCGACCGCCAGGCGCGACTCGTTGATGAAGGTGAACATGGCGTTGATGCCGCGGTTCGCTTCACCCAACAGGTGACCGCAGGCGCCGTCGAAATTGAGCACGCAGGTGGCATTGCCGTGAATGCCCATTTTTTCTTCGATGGCACCGCAACTGACGCCGTTGAGCTCGCCCACTTGCCCGTTGGCATTGACCTGGTGCTTGGCAACCACGAACAGCGAGATGCCCTTGATACCGGCAGGGGCACCTTCGATACGGGCCAGCACCAGGTGCACGATGTTCTCGGCGAGGTCGTGTTCACCGGCCGAAATGAACATCTTGCTGCCGCTGATCCGGTAGCTGCCGTCGTCCTGAGGCACGGCGCGGGTACGCAGCAAGCCCAGGTCGGAGCCGCAATGTGCTTCGGTCAGGCACATGGTGCCGGTCCAGCGCCCGGCGATCAGCGCCGGCAGGTAGCGCTGCTTGATCACCGGGTCGGCATGGGCACTGAGGGTGCTAATCGCACCGCCGGTGAGGTTGGCGTACATGGTCCAGGCATGGTTGGCGCTGCACAGCATTTCATGAATGACAAAACCCAGCGTTGGCGGCAGGCCCTGGCCGCCATAGGTGGGGTCTTTGTCCAGGCCCAGCCAGCCGTTGCCGGCAAACTGGTGGAAGGCAGCGGCAAAGCCCGGCGGCGTGGTGACCTTGCCCTCGTGCAACCGGCAGCCGTGTTCATCGCCGATGGCGTTCAAGGGCGATAGTTGATGGGCAGCGAACTTGGCGCCTTCCTCGACGATGGCATCGAAGGTGGTCGGGTCGAGGGCTTCGCAATCGACCAGCTGTTGATAGTGGCCGGCAAGGTCGAGCAGCTCATGGGCGACGAAGGCGATATCGCGTAGAGGGGCCTGGTAGGTGGGCATGCAGCGCTCCGAGATGGATTGGCGATGCCCCGTTGTACCAATACGCGCGGCGCGCAGCGTCCACCCCCGGGTTGATTGAGGGGTGGAAAGTGCACTGAGTGGAGGTGGAGGTCAGTCCAGCAGGCCGAGCCCCTGGGCCATTTGCCGGGCGCTGTCGCGATCGGCGACATCGAGCTTGCGGAACAGGTTGTTGATGTGGGTCTTGACCGTGCTCAGGCTGATGAACAGGGCTTCGGCAATCTGCTGGTTGGTCTGCCCGCGTGACAAGCGCTGGAGCACTGCCAGTTCGCGCCGCGACAGCGGCACGATCAACCCCTGGTGGGGCTGTTCCCTGCCTGCCAACAGACGGGCGAACAGCGGGTTGAGGCGCTCGCGCGATGGCGCCGGCGCGGTCAGCGCCAGCTGCTCGCGGATCTGCGGGGCCAGCAGGTGCTGCAACGATTCCAGCTGGTCTTGCCCTTCGTATTGCAACAGTTGCCCGAAGCCATGGCTGCTGGCCAGTTGCAGGGCCTGCTCTAGGCAACGCAGCGCCGCATCGCGGGCACTGCGGTCCTGCTCCAGGGCCGTTTCAAGCAGCAGCACGTCGAGCAGCAGGCGCTGGTTCGACTGCGCCTGCGCCTGGTCCTTGAGTTCGGCATGAATCTGCCAGGCCTTGCGGTGCTGCCCCAGGTGGCGCTGCACCCAGGCATAGGCCAGCCATTCCTCCGGCAGCAGGTGTTCGCCATAGCGACGGAAACACCCATGCCACTCATCCAGCCACCCCAGCAGAAACGCCTGGTCATCCTCGCGCACGGCCAGCCGGGCACGCCAGGCGCCGGCTTGCCGGTACAGCAGAAACAGCTGGTACTGGCGCGCCATGCGCCGCACTTCGTCCCAGCGCGCCTTGGCCTGGCGGGTTTCACCCAGCGCCCAGTACAGGCAGGCCTGATGGTGGAAGATCCACGCCAGCGCAGCGCAATGCGGGAAGTCCAGCGCCAGCGTTTCCGCCTGGATCAGGCACTGGCGCGCAGGCTCCAGCTGGTTGCCCTGCAGCAGCACCAGGCCCTTGCCCAAATGGTGGAACAGGGCATAGAAAATGCCCGAACTACTGGTGCCATTGGGGTTGGCCAGCCCCAGGAAGCGCTGCCAGGCCTGTTCGCCCTTGCCCTGAGCCAGTTCGATCTGGCCGAGCAGCAACTGCATGAGGTTGGTGTACCCGCTCAGGCCGAAGGCTTGCAGCTCGTTGAGGGCGCGTTCGGCTTCAGCCTTGGCCTCATCCAGGTTGCCCAGCGCGAACAGGCAACTGGCACGGTCGAAGTGCAACACCGAGCTGGCTGCGTTGGGCTGGGGAAGCTGCTGCAAGGTGCGGTCGGCGATACGCAGGCTGTGCATCAGGTTGCCGCCGAGAAAAGCCAGGCGGGTGCGCAAAAACGCCAGGGTTTGCTGGACCCGTTGCGGATGGCGGTGCGGGGCCTGCTGGCGGAGCAGCCCTTGCAGGCGCCGCAGGCACTGGCAGGCGTGCACCACGTCATTGGTGACGATGACGATCGAGGCCTCGGTGGTGGCCAGGGTGAAACTGTCGCCGCCGGTTTGCCCGGCCAGCTGGGCGAGGAAGTCGACCAGGGTGTTGATCTTGCCCTCGCGCAGCAGTTCGAAGGCATGGCGGTCGACGATGGACAGCACCGCCTCGACATCCCCGGCGCGCACGAACTGGTGCAGCGCTTCGGTAAAGTGGCGCTGGTCCAGCAGCCACTGCGCCGCCTGCTGATGCAGCTGGCGCAACTGCCGGGGATCACGCTGCTCAAGGCGCTGGTAGAGGCTGTTGCGCATCACCGGGTGGTAGCGGTACTCGTTGAGTTCGTCCGGGCGGGTCTCGATGAACAGATCCTGGCGTTGCAACTGGCGCAGTTGCTCGCGCACGTTGCTGCTGGCGTTGAGCTGACCGGCAAGTTGCAGGTCAAAGACCTGCACCACCGAGGTCCGCTCGAGCAGGCTCAACAACTCGGGTTTGAGCTGGCGCAGGCGTTCTTCCTCCAGGAACTGGCGGGCATGGGCGTAGGCCTGGCGGCTGATTGCGCGCAAGTCGCTGGCCCCTGGCCCGTTCGAACCCGCCTGCTCGTATGCCTCGAGCCAGAACAACACGCCACTGATCCAGCCTTCGCTGCCGGCGCGCAGTAGGTAGATGGCGTCGGCACTGAGCTGTACGTTGCGCAGGGCGGCAAGTTGCCGGGTCTCTTCGCTGTCCAGGGCCAGGTCCTGGGCGGTGAGCAGGGTCAGCCGCGCGTCGCGGCGCAGATGGGCCAACGGTAGCCGCGGCGGGCCTTCGCTGGCCGCCAGCAGGCGCAGGTTGGGCAACGGGAACTGCAGCAGCTGGTCGAGGTACTGGTAAGCCTGAGGGGCATGCAGCAGGTGCAGGTCGTCGAGCAGCAAGGTAAGCGGTTCGTCCCTGCGCTCCAGGTGCTGCTGAATGTCACTCCACAGGCGCTGCGGATCACCAGCCGGGGCGCTCGCTGGTACATTCAGTGCGGCCTGCAGGTGGACCAGCAGGCTCAAGGGCTGGTTGTCGGCAGCGCTCAGGCGCAGCCACGCGCAGGTGGCGCTGTGGCGGCGGGCGAACTGGCCGAGCAGGGTGCTTTTGCCGTAGCCCAGCGGCGCCTGCAGCAAGGTGAAACAACCGGCGTCAACGGCCTGCTCCAGCCGATCGAGCAGGCGCCCACGGGGGAGCGCGCGGCGCGGCTCGGCCGGAAGACGTAGCTGGTTGGGCTTGAGCACGGGAAGGAGCATCAGGGCGTATTTCCTTGCAGGCAAAGCGTATTCAGCGCCGCGGCGCACGATAGGGTGGCGCGCCCATCCTAGCCGAGAGTGGCAGCAGGGTGGGAGTGCCTGTGTGCAGGCGGTTGACCGGCGTTGCGCTTTTGAAACCCGGATTCACTGATGCAAGTGCGGTGTTCAATTCTGCAATCGGTTCGATGTCCTAAACTTGATAAATAATTTAAATACATCGTTCAAATAATTGATTAATGAGCATTAAATATTTCTATTTTTACGCGTGGCATCGATCTTGCTCCCGAGCAGGGCAGCTTTCAAATTGCGAGATCGAGCAACTATGCCAAGCAGTAATCCATTGCGGCGTGACAACGCCCAGACAGATATCCCGCAAGCCCATGAAGCGTTGGCGGCCTACCTGAGCGAGCAGCTCGATGGCAGGCCGGTGGTCATTGAACGAAGCGAGCGCCTGTCGGGGGGCGCCATCCAGGAAAACTGGCTGATCGAGGCCGTGGTGCATGAGGCCAAGGGGCCACTGCGCCAGCGCTGGGTGCTGCGCACCGATGCCGCTTCTGCGGTGGCCGCCAGCATGAGCCGTGAGCAAGAGTTTGCCGTACTGCGCACGGTTTACCAGGCCGGCGTCAACGTGCCCGAACCCCTGTGGCTCTGTCACGACCTGCAGGTGATCGGCCGGGTGTTTTTCGTCATGCAGGCGCTGGCCGGCAATGCCAGTGGTTTCGGCTTGACCACCACTGCATTCAGCGATGAACAACGCCGAGCTATCTGCATCCAGCTCGGCGCCTGCCTGGCGCGGCTGCATCAGGTTACCCCGCCGCAGGCCGGTCTCGGCTTTCTCGGCTCGCCGGTCAGCGACCCGGTGCAAGACAGCGTCGACCGTTACCGGCATTTTCTCGACACCTTGCCCGAGCGCCACCCGGCGCTGGAGTGGGGCCTGCGCTGGTGTGAACTCAACAAGCCCGCGCCACTGGCGCCGTGCCTGATCCACCGTGATTACCGCACCGGTAACTACCTGCTGGACAACGGCGTGCTGACCGGCGTGCTGGATTGGGAGTTTGCCGGCTGGGGCGATCCGCGTGAGGACCTCGGCTGGTTCACGGCACGCTGCTGGCGCTTCGCCCGCGCGGACCTGGCGGCAGGCGGCATAGGCGAGTTAAACGACTTTCTCGCCGGTTACCGCAGCATTCGCAACCTGGACCTGACGGGCGAGGACTTGCAGTTCTGGCAGGTCATGGCCCACCTGCGCTGGGCGGTGATTGCCTTGCAGCAACAGCAGCGCCATCTGTCCGGGCAGCAGCGCTCGCTGGAGTTGCTGCTCACGGGCCGTCTGGTGCCCACCCTTGAACACGAAATCCTCGCCCTGACCGGAGGCATGCAGCCATGAGCCAACGCACTGTGAGCGATTTGCTGGCATGCACCCGAGAGCTGCTGCTCAGCCAGCTGCTGCCGGCATTGCCCTCTCCGTTGCACTACGAGGCGCGGATGATTGCCAACGCCTTGGCAATTGCCGGCCGCGAAGTGGACCAGTTGCCCGCCTGCCGCGATGCCGAATCGCGTGCTCTGAACGCGGTGCTAGCGCTGCTGGGGCTGCCGCCGTTGCCGCTGGAGCAGGCGCAAACCGTGCTCAGCGAGCACATCCGCCTGGGGGCCTTCGACGCCGACGATGATGCCCGGCGCTGCCTGCTGGATGCCTTGCGGCGCAGTAACCGTGAACAGCTGAACATCAACAACCCCAAGGTGCTGGCTGATGAATGACCTTGCAGCAGGCGCGATGCGTCGTCGCCGTTGTTATCTGGTGCGCCACGGCCACGTGAACTATTTCGATGACGCGGGCAAACCCCTCGATCCGCGCAGCGTACCGTTGTCGGCCAAAGGCCTTGAGCAGGCGCAAGCGCTGGGGAATGTGCTGTGCGATGTGCCGTTCGACCGTGCGCTGTGCTCGGATTACCCCCGCGCCAGGCAGACACTGGATCAGCTGATAACCGGCCGCACGCTTGCGGTCGAGGAACTGAGCGGCCTGCGCGAAATTCGCGCCGGGCGCCTGCGTGACATTCCCGCGCATTTGCTGCACAGCGAGGTGGCCGGGGCCTACCAGCGCGCCGCCTGTGAAGGCGGGAGTTTTCTGCGAGGCGAAGGCTGGGCCGCGTTCCAGGCGCGGATCCTGTCGCAGTTCAACCGGCTGCTGGCAGACCCTGACTGGCACAGCGCGCTGGTCGTCAGCCATGACGCGGTCAACCGCATCCTTCTGGCCTGGGCCACGGGCGCAGGTTTGCAAGGCTTGGCCGCCTTCGAGCAGGACCATGCCTGCCTGAATGTGCTGGATATCGACATGGACGGCCCCCGCGTCGTGCGTGCGCTGGTGCGCACGCAGAACTTCACCCCCTATGACCCGGCCAAGGTCGGCATCGGGCACACCGTCATGGAACACCTGTACAGCACCATTGACCCGCGCGTGCTGCACGCCTGATTTCACTTCGACGCCAAGGAACATAACCATGAATTTTGCACTCCCTGCCGAGCTGCTGGCCTTGCAGGCCAAGGTCCGCCGCTTTATCGCCGAAGAAATCGTGCCGATGGAGCGCGACCCGCGCCAGACCGCCCACGGTCCGAACGCCGAATTGCGCCAGGCGCTGGTTGAAAAGGCTCGGGCCCATGGCCTGTTGACGCCGCATGCGTCCAGAGAAATGGGTGGTCTGGGCCTGAGCCATATGGAAAAGGCGGTGATCTTCGAAGAAGCCGCCTATTCGCCGCTGGGGCCGATCGCCCTGAACATTCATGCGCCCGACGAAGGCAATATCCACCTGCTGGAGCTGGTCGCAACGCCTGCTCAGAAGCAGCGCTGGTTGCTGCCCATGGTGCAGGGCCACATCCGCTCCTGCTTTGCGATGACCGAACCGAGCCCGGGGGCCGGTTCCGACCCTTCGATGATGACCACCACGGCGGTCCGTGATGGTGACGACTACCTCATCAACGGCCAGAAGTGGTTCATTACCGGTGCAGAAGGGGCCAGCGTCGCGATCATCATGGCGCGCATGGAAGACGGCACGGCCACCATGTTTCTCACCGACACCGACCGCCCGGGGTTCATTCTGGAGCGCATGATGGACTCGCTCGACAGCTGCTTCGCCGGCGGCCATGCGGTGCTGCGCCTAGACAACCTGCGGGTGCCGGCCGCTGACGTGCTGGGCGAAATCGGCAAGGGCTTTCGCTATGCCCAACTGCGCCTGGCACCCGCGCGCCTGACCCATTGCATGCGCTGGCTCGGCCAGGCCCGACGTGCCCACGAGGTAGCCTGCAGCTACGCCAGCCGTCGCCAGTCGTTTGGCAAGACGCTGGGCGAACATCAGGGGGTAGGCTTCATGCTTGCCGACAACGAGATGGACCTGCACAGCACCCGGCTGACCATCTGGCACTGTGCCTGGGTGCTGGACCAGGGCGAGCGCGGCAACGTCGAGTCGAGCATGGCCAAGGTGATCAGCTCCGAGGGCATCTGGCGGGTCATCGACCGCTGCGTGCAGGTGCTGGGCGGGCAGGGGGTTACCGGCGAGACGATTGTCGAGCGGATCTTCCGCGATGCCCGCAGTTTCCGCATCTATGACGGCCCTAATGAAGTGCACCGCATGAGCCTGGCGAAAAAAGTGCTGTCGCGCTTTACCGAGGGCAAGCAATGAGCCCGGATACGTTTCAGGATCAGGTGGTGATGATCACCGGCGCAGCCAGTGGTTTTGGTGAACTGCTGGCGCGGCGTCTGGCAGGCCTGGGCGCGCGGCTGGTGCTGGGTGACCGCAACGAAACCGGGCTGGCCCGGGTTGCCGCGCAGTTGCGCGAGGCAGGTGCCAGTGTCGTCGCCCAGGCCTGTGATGTAAGCCGCGAAAGCGAGGTCAGCGCTTTGGTCGATGCCGCGGTGGAGCATTTCGGGCGTCTGGATATTGGGGTCAACAACGCCGGTATCCTCACGCCGATGAAAGCCTTCATCGACACCACCGAGGCCGAGCTGGACCAGAGCTTTGCAGTCAACGGCAAAGGCGTGTTCTTCGGCATGAAGTACCAGATCCGCCAGATGCTCAGCCAGGGCAGCGGGGTGATCCTCAATGTTGCCTCGATTGCCGGGCTTGGTGGTGCGCCTAAACTGGCGGCCTATTGCGCTGCCAAGCATGCCGTGGTCGGGCTGACCAAAGGGGCGGCGGTTGAATACGCTCGGCAGAACATCCGCATCAACGCCGTGTGCCCGTTCTACAGCGCGACGCCGATGGTGACCGACAGCGAAGTGGGCGAGAAGCAGGACTTCCTCGCCCAGGGCTCGCCGATGAAGCGCTTTGCCGAACCTGACGAGGTGGTCGCCGTCATGCTGATGCTTTGTGCCCGCGAGAACGGTTACATGACCGGGCAGGCAATTGCCGTGGATGGTGGTTTGTCGGCGTATTGAGCGACCCTGAAACAAGCCCGCGACAGAGCGCGGGCTTGTTTACCGCTGCCAGGTAATTATTCGTCGCGGATAAAGGCCAGCAGATCGGCGTTTATCTGGTCCGCGTGGGTAGTCGGCATGCCGTGAGGCAACCCCGGATAGGTTTTCAGCGAGCCGTGCTTGAGCAGCTTGATGGCCAGACGGGCAGAATCGTCGATGGGCACGATCTGGTCGTCCTCACCGTGCATCACCAGGGTCGGCACCTGGATCTGCTTCAGGTCTTCGGTAAAGTCGGTTTCGGAAAACGCCTTGATGCAATCGTAGTGCGCCTTGGTGGCGCCCATCATGCCCTGACGCCACCAGTTCTCGATGATGCCTTGCGACACCTTCGCGCCCGGGCGATTGAAGCCATAGAACGGGCCCGCCGGCACATCGAGGAAAAACTGCGCGCGGTTGGCCAGCAAGGCCTCGCGAAAGCCGTCGAACACTTCGATCGGCAGGCCACCGGGGTTTTTCTCCGACTTGACCATGATCGGTGGCACTGCACCGATCAGCACTGCCTTGGATACCCGCCCAGGTTTCGCTCGCGCCGTATAGCGAGCCACTTCGCCACCACCGGTCGAATGCCCGACATGCACTGCACCAATGAGGTCCAGTTTGTCGGTGAGCTGAATCACGTCGTCGGCATAGGTGTCCATTTCGTTGCCTTGCCAGGTCTGCGATGAGCGCCCGTGGCCGCGGCGGTCATGGGCAATGACGCGAAAGCCTTTGCCGAGGAAGAACATCATCTGGCTGTCCCAGTCGTCGGCACTCAGCGGCCAGCCGTGGTGGAACATGATCGGCTGGGCCTCTTTGTCGCCCCAGTCCTTGTAGTAGATCTCGGTGCCGTCTTGGGTAGTAAAGGTACTCATGGCCTAACTCCTGTGCTCGCCTGGATCGCTGTGGCTGAAGGGTTGGGGGTGGCACGAAGCGGCCGCGCGAATTGACTGCGGGCCGTCATTTTGAGCCGCGTAAGAGTGTAGCCGGGTGTGCCGACCCTACCAGTCAAGTGGTTACCATACCCGCTGAGTATAGTGGAATATTCAATTGATATTGGACGTAATTACGGCGATGTGCAAAGCTGGGCAAAGCTCATAAAAACAACAGTCCAACGCGTCAGTAGACGTCCGGACGCCCAGCCTCTGGAAGCTTGCAATGACCCATGCCGTGATCGAACGCATCGAAACCCTCATTGTCGACCTGCCGACCATCAGGCCGCACAAGCTGGCCATGCACACCATGCAATCGCAGACCCTGGTGATCATCAGGCTGCGCTGTGCCGACGGCATCGAAGGCATCGGTGAGTCCACCACCATCGGTGGCCTGGCCTATGGCTACGAAAGCCCGGAAAGCATCAAGCAGAACATCGACGCACACCTGGCGCCGGCCTTGATCGGCATGGACGCGGGCAATATCAACGCGGCGATGCTCAAGCTGGACAAGATCGCCAAGGGCAATACCTTCGCCAAGTCCGGTCTTGAGTCGGCACTCCTCGATGCCCAGGGCAAGCGCCTGGGGTTGCCGGTCAGCGAACTGCTCGGCGGCCGTGTGCGCGACAGCCTGGAAGTGGCCTGGACCCTGGCCTCCGGCGACACCGCCCGTGATATCGCCGAGGCCGAGCAGATGCTCGAGCTGCGCCGCCATCGCATTTTCAAGTTGAAGATCGGCGCCAACCCTGTCGACCAGGATCTTGCCCATGTCATCGCGATCAAGAAGGCCCTGGGTGACCGGGCCAGCGTGCGCGTGGACGTCAATCAGTACTGGAACATTTCCCAGGCCCTGCGGGCCTGCCGGGTACTGGGCGACAACGGCATCGACCTGATCGAGCAACCGATTTCGCGCAACAACCGGGCAGGGCAAGTGCACCTGCACCAGGTCAGCCCGGCGCCGATCATGGCTGATGAATCGATCGAAAGCGTCGAGGATGCCCTGTGCCTGGCCATCGACGGCGCTGCCAGCATCTTTGCCCTGAAGATCGCCAAGAATGGCGGGCCACGTGCCGTGCTGCGCACCGCGCAGATTGCCGAGGCGGCAGGCATTGCGCTGTACGGCGGCACCATGCTCGAAGGCAGCGTCGGCACCCTGGCCTCGGCCCATGCCTTCATCACCCTGAATCAGTTGACCTGGGGCACCGAGCTCTTCGGGCCGTTGCTGCTGACCGAAGAGATCGTCACCGAGGCCCCGGTATACCGCGACTTCCACCTGCACGTACCACGTACTCCAGGCCTGGGACTGACGCTGGACGAAGAGCGCCTGGCACGTTTTGTTCGCCGTTGATAGAGGTAGACACCATGCTGTTTCACGTAAAGATGACGGTAAAACTCCCCACCGATATGGCCCCGGACGCCGCGGCCAAGCTCAAGGCGGATGAAAAGGAACTGGCCCAGCGCCTCCAGCAGGAAGGCACCTGGCGTCACCTCTGGCGCATTGCCGGTCACTACGCCAACTACAGCGTGTTCGATGTGCCCAGCGTCGAGGCCCTGCACGACACGCTGATGCAACTGCCGCTGTTCCCTTATATGGACATCGAGATCGATGGGCTCTGCCGCCATCCGTCCTCGATTCATGCTGACGATCGCTGATCACCTTCAATAACAATAAGACGGGTAATAACCATGACCGTGAAAATTTCTCAGACTGCCGACGTCCAGAACTTCTTCAACGAAGTGGCGGGTATCAATAACGACCAGGGTAACCAGCGCTTCAAGCAGATCGTCCTGCGCATCATTCAGGACGCTGCGCGACTGATCGAAGACCTGGAAGTCAGCGATGACGAATTCTGGAAAGCGGTGGACTACCTCAACCGCATGGGTACTAACCAGGAGGCCGGCCTGCTGGTCGCCGGGCTGGGTATCGAGCACTTCCTGGACTTGCTGCAGGACGCCAAGGATGCCCAGGTCGGCCTGACCGGCGGCACCCCGCGTACCATCGAAGGGCCCCTGTACGTTGCCGGTGCGCCGCTGTCGCAGACCGAGGCGCGGATGGACGACGGCACCGACCCGGGTACGGTGATGTTCCTCAAGGGCCGTGTGCTCGATGCCCAGGGCAACCCGGTTGCCGGCGCCACCGTCGACGTCTGGCACGCCAGCACCCAGGGCACCTACTCCTACTTCGACTCCAGCCAGTCGCCGTACAACCTGCGCCGGCGCATCCTCACCGACGAGCAGGGCGGCTACCGTGCGCGCAGCATCGTGCCGAGCGGCTACGGTTGCCCGCCCAGTGGCACCACCCAGGAAGTCCTCAATCAGCTGGGCCGTCATGGCCAGCGCCCGGCGCACATCCACTTTTTCATCTCGGCGCCGGGCTACCGTCACCTGACCACGCAAATCAACTTCGAGGGTGACCAGTACCTCTGGGACGACTTCGCCTACGCCACGCGTGACGGCCTGGTCGGGCGCCTGGACTTCAACAGCGATGCCCAGGCCTCCCGCGAGCGCGGCCTGGAAGGCCAGCCGTTTGCCGATCTGGAGTTCAGCTTCCAGTTGCAGGACGCCAAGGACGCCGGCGCCACCGAGCGCAGCCAGCGCCCGCGTGCATTGCAGGAGTAAGCCTGCAACGCAGCCGTTGTATTCGCGCCTGCCGGTGGGTGACCGGCAGGCGCGGATTTATCTGCACCTAAAACACCCGGCACCGTTTGACGTTCGTTGTTCTCCTGCCCCAGGCACTCACGCCTAACAATAAATTCAATAAAGCGTGGTGTTGATCACGCGTGCGCCTGGCCGTGCGTTCAGATCGACCCCGTGGGAGTGTGATCTTGAATATAGAAGCCGTAACGCCCGTTGTGCTTAAACAGAAACGCTACCTGTACGAGTGGTATGTCGTCGGCTTGTGCATGGTCGCGTACATCTTCTCGTTTGTTGACCGGCAAATACTGGCGTTGATGATCGAGCCGATCAAAGCCGACCTGCAGATCACCGATACCCAGTTCAGCCTGCTGCATGGCCTGGCGTTTTCACTGTTCTACGCGTTCATGGGCATGCCCATCGCCTACCTGGCTGACCGTTTTTCACGCCCGAAGATCATCGCCCTGGGTGTGGTGTTCTGGAGTTTCGCCACGGCCGCCTGCGGCGTGAGCAAAAACTTCCTGCAGATGTTTCTCGCGCGCATCGGCGTTGGCGTGGGGGAGGCGGCGCTGTCGCCGTCGGCCTACTCGATGTTCAGCGACCTGTTCCCCAAGGAAAAGCTCGGGCGTGCGGTTGGCATCTACTCTATTGGTTCGTTCGTGGGCGGGGGCATTGCCTTTCTGGTTGGCGGCTACGTCATCGACCTGCTGAAAAACACCCAGGCCATCGAATTGCCGTTACTGGGCGCGATGCGCGCGTGGCAGCTGGCGTTCTTTCTGGTCGGGCTGCCCGGGGTGCTGGTCGGCTTGCTGATCTGGCTCACCGTGCGCGACCCGGCGCGCCAGGGCATTAAAGCGGATAAACACGGGGCACCGACGCGGGTCTCGATGCTGGATTGCCTGCGGTTTCTGCGCCGCCATCGCCAGACCTTCTTTTGCCACTACGTGGGCTTTTCGTTCTACGCCATGGCCCTGTACAGCATGATGAGCTGGACCCCGGCGTATTACATGCGCACCTTTGGCATGAGCCCGGTGGACGCCGGTTACATGCTCGGTATCGTCCTGTTGGTGGCCAATACCACCGGGGTGTTCTTCGGTGGCTGGCTCACCGACCACCTGGCCAAGCGCGGGTACCAGGATGCGGCGATGCGCACAGGGGTGATTGGTGCGATCGGCATGGTAGTGCCGGCGGTACTGTTCACCCAGGTCGGTACCTTGTTGCTGTCGGTCGGCTTGCTGGTGCCGGCGATGTTCTTCGCATCGTTCCCGATGCCGACATCGGCCGCCGCCATGCAGATCCTGGCGCCCAACCAGCTGCGGGCCCAGGTGTCGGCGCTGTTCCTGCTGGTCAGTAACCTGATCGGTCTGGGCCTGGGCACGACGCTGGTGGCGATGCTCACGGATCGCTATTTCGGCTCGCCTGCAGCCGTCGGCATGTCGATGTCGCTGGTCATCGCGGTTGCCTCGCTGCTGGCGATCTTCCTGCTGGGCAAAGGCTGTACTCATTTCCGCCAGAGCGTGCAGGCCGAACAGTCCGCGAACCACTGACGTGCCGGGATGATCCCGGGCAGGCTGTGCGCCAAGCACGGCCTGCCCGGGCCGCGTCTTACGACAAGGGCGAGAACGCGGCGGGGAGGTAGGCCACCGAGTTCATTTCCTGCAGTTGCGGTGCTGAGTTTTCCGGTGGCCAGACGCCGTCCTTTACCGCACGCGTGCGCACGTCCAGGCGCTGCTCCAGGCTTGCGTAGGGCCAGATATGCAGGTAGCGCGGCACCCGCCCGCTGGTGGCATAGAAGGCGGCATAAACCTGCGAGTACGCCTCATCGGTACGCGGTCCCACCGCTTTTTTCCAGCCCTCCAGCGTCGGCTCAAGGCCTGAAGGCACCAGGTTGTATTCGCGCAGCTCATAAAAGGGGCCGTGCGGGCCAGGTGGCAGCGGCTGTAGAAACGGGAACAGGCAGTAGTCATCGATGTGCTGGTGCAACAGGTATTCGCCAATGCGCAGGCCATCCGCTGCCAGCAGCAGGCGCTGGCGTTCAGCGTCCCTGATTTCGCTTGAGGCGAAGCTGCGCATCACCGCAATGGTGTTTTGCGGGCCAATCTCGGATACCCAGCACCCCACCAGTTCGACGCCTTCAAGCGCTTCAGACAGGGCCGCCTGCAACCGCGGCAGAGCGTGGGGGACGGTGCGCACGCGCAACGTCAGACGAATCAACTCGAATAGCTGATGGCTCATGTGCAACTCCTCGGGGTTTCAGTGGCGAGGCATCATGGCGTGAGGTCCTGTCGCTGACTAGATGGTTCAATAAAAAAATAAAATAAATTTCCATTATTTTTCGCGCTCGAATGATGTGAATTTGAAATATTGAAAATTAAAAAAACATATAAAACAAAGATATAAAGAATTTTCATCATCCATTTTCTACATTTTTGCCTCGATTTTTGGTTGCGCCATAAGCGTGAATAATCCATTGACTATTCACGTAAATGGAGGCACATTTGCTCCACGGCACCAAAACAAAAAAGGTACTCGATCATGCCGACCCATCCCGCTTGTCCCAAGCAGCCGGGTGCCTGTGAACAGGCGCCGGCACCCGCAGCACTGGCGTGCAGTCACGCTGCAGCCCCGAGGGCTTTTACGTCCTCTTGCCCCTTGCTCATTGCCCTTAACCGTGACTGAAGACGGAGTGTTCCTATGAATCCGCTTAGCGTGCCGGACGCAGCTCCTGTGTCTGCGCTATCCAGTGGTCCTGCCTTTGAAGCGCTGCTTGACGGTGTTCGGGCCCGTGCCCGGCTGGGTGAATTTGATCGCCAGCGTCACATTTCCCGGGATGTCATCGACGCCTTCAAGGCGCAGGGCGTGTACCGCGCACTGGTGCCTCGGCGCTTTGGCGGCAACGAGTGCTCGCCGGCGCAATTCTGCGAAATGATCGAACGCATTTCCCATGCCGACGGTTCTGCCGGCTGGGTCGCCAGCTTTGGCATGAGCCCTGTCTACCTCGCGGCGCTGCCGCTGGAGACCATCGCCCAGGTCTATGCCAACGGTCCGGACGTCGTGTTTGCCGGCGGCATCTTCCCGCCGCAGCCTGCCGAAGTGGTACCCGGCGGCTTTCAGGTCAAGGGCCGCTGGAAGTACTCCAGCGGTTCCATGGGCGCTGACATCGTCGGCGTTGGCATCGCGCCGAAAAACGGCGACAAGTTCGACCTGCCACGCATTGCCGTGATGCCACAATCAAAGGTGCGCATCGACCCGACCTGGGAAACCGTCGGCCTGCTGGGTACTGGCAGCCATGACCTGGTGATCGATGACGTCGTCGTCCCAGAGGAATGGACGTTTGTCCGCGGCGGGGCGGCCAACCTCGACGAGCCGTTCTTCCGCTACCCGTCGCTGTCGTTTGCCACTCAGGTGCTGTCGGTGGTGGGCCTGGGCGTCGCCCGCGCCGCACTCGACGAACTGGCCGGCATGGCCAGCGGCAGAATCTCGGTGACCGGCGCCCCGGCACTGGCCGACCGCCCGCTGGCCCAGGTCGACATTGCCAAGGCCGAAGCCGCCCTGCGCTCGGCACGCGCATTCTTCTACGAGTCGATCGAGCAGGCCTGGGAGCACGTGCTGGCCGGCAATCCGGTGCCGGCCGAGACGACCAATTTGCTGCGTCTCTCCTCGACCCACGCCACCCGCGTTGCGGCCGAGGTGGCACGCACCGCGCAAATGCTCTCGGGCATGACCGGTGTCTACAACGAAAGCCCGCTGGCGCGCTGCGTCAATGATGCACAGGTGGTCACGCAACACGCGTTCATGGGCGACGTTACTTATCAGAATGCCGGAGCGATTTTCTTCGGCAAACAACCGCTTCCTGGCTATATCTAATTACCGAGAACTGATCATGAGCGATAAAAAAGCATTGCGCGTGTTGTTTTGCATGGGCATCAACCAGAACTTCTTCGACGCCCCGCGTGAAGAACAGCTGCAAGTCTGGGCAGCCTTCAGTGAAATGTGGAACGGTATCCATGACCTGCCAGGCGTTGAAGTACTGGGCAACATGGATGACGACAAAAGCATGGTCGGCCCGTCTGACGGCTTCCCCTGGACCACGTACCTGCTGGCCGATGTCCCGGATATCGAGACCGTGCACGCCGCGTGCAACCTGTTCCGCACCACGGCGGTGGGCGAGACCCCTTACAAACTCTGGCGCTATGCAAAAGTCGAGGCGCGTGTCGGTCGTGAGCTGATTATCCAGCGTACGTGATTGACGGCAACTTGCCGCGAACTACGAACCACTGCATTTAAAAAAACAAAGTCCCGCTGTTGCGATGGTTAATTGCAACAGGTGGTCAAGTGTTGCCGGAAATTCGTCCGGCAAGGAGATACCGTGAGCAATCTGATTCCCGCCGTAAACCTGGCGGTCGACCCTGCCGAACTGGTAAAGGCTGACCGTGTCCACACTTCGCTGTATACCGACCCGGCACTGTTCGACGCTGAACTTGAAAAAATCTTCTACAGCACCTGGGTGTGGGTCGCCCACGAAAGCGAAGTGCCGGAAGCCGGCAACTACAAGACCACCTACGTCGGCAAGCAGCCGGTGATCGTGGTGCGCGACCGCAAGAAGAACATCAACGTGCTGCTCAACCGCTGCCGTCACCGTGGCGCCACCGTGTGCGAACACAAGAAGGGCAAGACTGCCAGTTTTGTCTGCCCGTACCACGGCTGGGGTTACGCCCTGGACGGTTCGCTGCGCGGCATTCCGCACCCGGAAAGCTACGCCGACTGCATCGACAAGGCTGAGCTGCCGCTGGTGAGCCTGCGCGTGGAAAGCTACAACGGGATGATTTTTGCCACCTTCAAAGACGACATCGAGCCGCTGAGCGACTTCCTCGGCGCGGCGAAGAAATGGATCGACCTGTTCATGAAACAGGGCGCCGGCTACGGCATCAAGGTGCCGGGCGAGCACCGTTTCCGCTTTCCGGGCAACTGGAAGATCCAGCTGGAAAACACCACCGATGCCTACCACTTCCCGCTGGTGCACAAGAGCTTCCTGTCGTCGGTCGACGAGCAGACCCTGGAGCTGTTCGACTTCGTCGAAGGCCCGGGCTACGTCGAAGACCTGGGTAACGGCCACAGCGTGATGGTGATGATCCCCGACCTGGTCGACCTCGAAGCCGACCTCGACAAGCCGATCCCCGAGCGTTTCGAGTCGCTGGCCGCCGAGCTGCGCGACGAAGGCATCGAAGAGCAGCAGGTACGTCGCATCGTCCGCGCCGTGGGCGGTTCGGGCTTCAACCTCAACCTGTTCCCCAACGTCGCCTGCTCGATGGCGTTCTTCCGCGTGCTGCAGCCGATCTCGGTGACCGAGACCGAGATCCACCACTCAGTGATCACCATGGACGGCGGCCCGGCTGTGGCCAACCGCTACCGCCTGCGCCTGCATGAACACTTCCAGGGCCCGATGGGCTTCGGCACGCCGGACGACTCCGAAGCCTGGGAGCGGGTGCAGAAGGGCGCCAACGCCGGTGAAGACCAGTGGATCATGCTCAACCGCGGCCTGCCGGGCGAAAAGCCCAGCGAAGACGGGCTGGTATCCGACGTCAGTGCCGAAACCGGCATGCGTGCGGCTTACCAGCAGTGGAAAAAGATGATGTCGGCTTGAGAGTGGAGAACCTTATGAACCTGCAATTGCTGCAAGAAGTCACCGCTTTCATCTGGCAGGAAGGCGACATGCTCGACCATGGCGAATACGACGCCTGGCTCAACCTGTGGACTGACAAGGGGACGTACATCATCCCGATCAATCCCAAGGAAACCGATTTCGAGAACACCCTGAACTACGCATACGACGATCACCACATGCGCAAGCTGCGGGTCCAGCGTCTGATCGGCGGCGAGTCGATCTCCACCAGCCCGCAACCGCGCACGGTGCGTTCGCTGTCGCGTTTTCGCGTGCTGATCGATGACGGCATGAACCTGACCGTGCGTTGCGCGCAGAACATCCGCGAGTTCCGCAAGGAAAGCCTCAAGCACTACACCGCCGACCTGACCTATGAACTGGTGCGTCACGAAGGCAGTTTCAAGATCCAGCGCAAGCTGATCAGCCTGATCAACAGTGACGATACCCTCGCCGGTATCGGCTACATCCTCTAAAGGAGCACTGCGATGAGCCAAGTCGCATTGGTGACCGGCGCCGGCCAGGGCCTGGGCCAGACGTTCTGCGCCCGGTTGCTTGAAGCCGGGTACCAGGTGGTGGTCAGCGACCGCAGCCTGGACGCCGCGCAAGCGTCGGCACGCCTGCTGGATCCTGCCGGCGAACGCACCCTGGCCGTGCAGCTGGATGTCGGCAGCAAGGCCGATTTCGAGCAGGCGCTGAGCCAGGTGCTGGCGCGCTTTGGCGCACTGCACGTGGTGGTCAACAACGCGGCGGTGACCAAAACCACGCCGCTGATGCAGATCAGCCCTGAAGAGTTCGATGCGGTGGTGGGCCTGAACCTGCGCAGCATTTTCCTCGGCTGCCAGGTGCTCGGTGCCTACCTCGCCGACGCCGGTTACGGGCGGATCATCAACATGGCGTCGCTGGCCGGGCAGAACGGCGGTACTGCGACGGGTGCGCACTATGCCGCGAGCAAGGGCGCGATCCTCACCCTGACCAAGATTTTTGCCAAGGAATTCGCCAGCCGCGGCGTGACCGTCAACGCCATCGCTCCCGGGCCGATCGATTCGCCTGCGGTGCATGCAGCGGTGCCGGCCGACAAGCGCGACGCACTGCGCGCCAACATCCCGGTGCAGCGCTTTGGCGATGCGGATTTCCTCGGTGACCTGATTGTCCAGTTGGCGCGGCCTGAAGCCTACTTCACCACCGGGGCGACCTGGGACGTGAACGGCGGCCTGTTCATGCGCTGAGCCAACCCGGGGCCACTGCGGTGGCCCTCCCGACTACATGGAGCGATTGCCATGAATGAAGAGCTTTTGAATGTCGTGGTACGCAAGCGCGTACTGCAAGGGGACGGCGTAGTCGTTCTCGACCTGACCCGTGCTGACGGGTCGCTGCTGCCAGCGTTTGCGGCCGGCGCCCATGTCGATATCCACCTGGCCCCGGGCCTGGTTCGCCAGTACTCGTTGTGCAGCAACCCCAGCGATGTCAGCTGCTACCGCCTGGGCGTGCTGAAAGACCCGGCCTCGCGCGGCGGTTCGGTGAGCGTGCATGACATCCTGGTCGAAGGCCGTGAAGTACAGATCAGTGCGCCCCGCAACCTGTTCCCGCTGGCCGACAACGCCCAGCGCAGCGTGCTGCTGGGCGGCGGCATCGGCATCACGCCGATGATCGCCATGGCCTATGCGCTGCATGAACGCGGCGAAGCGTTCGAGCTGCACTACTGCGGGCGCTCGCGCCGCAGCAGCGCCTTCTTGCAGGAACTGCAGGACGCACCGTTTGCCCAGCACGTGGTCACTCATTTCGATGACGAAGCACCCGAGCAGAAACTCGACCTGGCCAAGGTGCTCGGCGCCGGTACAGCCGGTGTGCACATGTACACCTGCGGCCCGTCCGGCTTCATGGACTGGGTGATCGGCGGTGCCCGCGCGCAGGGCTATGCCGAGGACCACATTCACAAGGAATACTTCCAGGTCGAAGTGGATGCCAGTGGTGCCAGCTTCGAAGTGGTTGCTGCGCGCAGTGGCAAGACCGTGGAAATTGCCGAGGGCCAGTCGATTCTCGATGCCCTGGCCAAGGTTGGGATCAAGATTGAAAAATCCTGCGAGCAGGGCGTGTGCGGTACCTGCCTGTGCGATGTGCTTGAAGGTGAGCCCGATCACCGTGACGTGTACCTGACCGACGAAGAAAAAGCCGGCAACGACCAGATTCTGGTGTGCTGCTCGCGCGCCAAGTCGAAAACACTCGTGCTGGACATTTGAGGAGAACGACCATGGTAGACCTGACCAGCTTTCGTAATGCAATGGCGATGCTCGGTGGTGCCGTTTCGGTCATTACCACCGACGGTGAGGCCGGCCGATTCGGTTTCACGGCGTCAGCGGTGTGCAGCGTTACCGATTCGCCGCCCACCTTGCTGGTGTGCATGAACCGCGCGTCACCTTCCAATGCCCAGTTCCAGGCCAACGCGGTGGTGTGCGTGAACGTGCTGGCCGCTACCCACCAGGAACGCTCCGGTGCATTTTCCAACAAGGCGCTGAGCATGAACGAGCGCTTTGCGACCAGCTCCTGGACCACCCTGGAAAGCGGTGCACCGGTGATGCTCGACGCGCTGGTGAACTTCGACTGCCGGATCGCCCAGGTGCACGAAGTGGGCTCGCACAGCATTTTCTACTGCGAAGTCCTGGCGATTCGCCACGGTGGTGCGGACGAAGGCCTGGTGTATTTCAACCGTGCCTACCATCGGCTGGGTCAGGCGTCCAAAGCCTGCTGAGTCTTCTGTAGGAGCGGATATCCGCTCCTACTGGTTAGAAGCTTTCCAGGTTGTGAAAGACGGTTTCCAGGGTCTTGTTGAAGCGCTCGACCTGGCTCTCGGTCAGGCCGGCAAAACTGCGCTTGAACAGCTCACTGGTAACCCCTTGCATGCGCTCGATGGTCGCCAGCCCCAGTGGCGTGATGCACACCTGGGTGACCCGGCCGTCTTCAGTGCTCTGGGCGGTATCGATCAGTCCGTCTTCCTTCATCCGGTAGACGATTTTGGTGATGGTCGACAGCTTGGCGATGGCGTGGGTCGAGATCTCGGAAATGCTCGACTGGCCATTCTGGTTGAGGATCCACAGGACACGCCAGCGGGCGACATCCAGGTCCACCTTCTTGAGCAGCCGCTCCATGTTCTGGGTGTACTGGCCGTGTACGCGGGCGAGCCAGTAGAACGGAAAATCTTCTTTACGGAAGTCTTCGCTGGAGGGGTCGTAGCGGCTGTGGCGCTTCTTGGTCGGGCTCATAAATGACTGACTGAAGTAAGGGGTGCCCAATCATAGACTTTTCCCGTAATAAGGGCACCCCGAAATTGGCTGCGACCAAAGCGCACACATCGCTCTGGCTCGCAGCTGTGCGTGTTTCGGTCGATGCCTTGTCAATTTAATGCGTGAATATTCAGTTGACTATTCACGTAAACAGACGCAGCTTTAAGCACTATTGGCGCGCATTGCGCGCGCCTGCGAACGAGGGGTGTGCAATGGCAATCGTGGTTGAGTCGTTGAACTTGGGGGGCGCGGGCCCCAGCGTGATGGTGAAAGACACCATCGACATCGCCGGATCACCGACCCGGGCGTCAAGCCGTGCCCTGGAGCAGGCCGAGCCCGCCGCGCAGCACGCCGACGTGGTTCAGCGCCTGCTCGATGCCGGCTGCCGGATTACCGGCAAAACCAGCCTGCATGAACTGGCCTTTGGCACCACCGGGATCAATCACTACACCGGCACCCCGGTCAACCCGCGCTTCCCGGCGCTGATTCCCGGTGGTTCATCCAGCGGTTCAGCCGCAGCGGTGGCGGCCGGGCTGGCAGATTTCAGCCTGGGTACCGATACCGGTGGTTCGGTCCGGGTACCGGCCTGTTGCTGCGGGGTGTTCGGCTTCAAGCCGACCTTCGCACGGGTCAGCCGCCGTGGCGTCATGCCTGCCGCCACCACGCTCGATTGCGTAGGCCCGTTTGCAGCCACGCTACCGATGCTGATCACCGCGATGACCATCATCGACCCGGGCTTCACCCCGGCCAGCACCCCGGCCAGCGTCAAGATCGGCGTGCTCAAGGTGCCAGCCAGCGCAGCGGTGGAGGCCACGATACAGGCTGCCTTGCGCGCCAGCGGTCAGCTGCTGGAAACGGTTGAATGTGCCGATTTCGAAGCGGCCTACAGTGCAGGCATGGTGATTATCAACCGTGAAACCTATGCCGCCTGCGGCCATTTGCTGGCTGGTGGAAATGTGGGTGCCGACATCGCCGGGCGCCTGGAGGCGGCCGGCAGCATGACCGATGCCGCCGTGGCCGACGCCGAGCGCGTTCGCCAACGCTTCAGTGCGCAAGTCGATGCGGCGTTGCAGCACTGCGACATCCTCGCGCTGCCGACCATGCCCGACGTGCCGCTGCGGGTCGAAGACGCCGCCGACACCCGTGCGGTGCTGGGCATGACGTCGTTGGTGCGGCCGTTCAACCTGTCCGGGCACCCGGCAGTGACCCTGCCGTTGACCAGCGCCCAGGGCCTGCCGGTCGGTTTGCAGCTGGTCGGTGCCAAAGGCGCGGACGAAGCCTTGCTGGCAGCGGCGACCTTGCTGCTGCAGCGCATCGCAGAAAACCCGGTCCGCCCCCTGGAGGCTGCGCAATGAGCAGCCTTGAGGAACTGCAACAACGCCTGCAGCGCTTTGAGTCCGAGCACGCCGTACGCACCTGCATGAATCGCTACATGGTGCTGTGCGATGCCCTGGATGCCAACACGCCGCTGGACGAACTGGCGGGGCTGTTCACCCGTGATGCGGTGTGGGAAGGCAAGGGCGCCAAGTATGCCAAAAGCTTTGGCGGCTACCGGGGGCGCGAGGCGATCCGCGCCATGTTCGCCACCTACATGCAGCCGCCGGCGCACTTCGCCCTGAACGTGCACTTCCTGACCAGTGAACTGATCGACGTGGAAGGCGAGCAGGCAACCGGCAGCTGGGTGATGCTGCAAACCAGCACCTTCACCAACCAGGCGTCACACCTCAATGCCGCACGCTTGACGGTCCGCTTCGCATTCGAAGAGGGCCAGTGGCGCATGGCGCATTTCCAGACCGAAAACCTGTTCGGGCGGCCGACCAGCGCCTGGAACAGCGAGGCGCCATTGCCGGTGCCCACTGCAACGACTCAACAAGAACAAGGTGAATTGCAATGACCGAAGTAGCGCTTCTCGACAGCGTGGTGACGTTCCTGTCCAAACCGCTGGGCAGCTTTATCGATGGCGCCGCCGTTGTCGACGGGCAAGCCGGTGCGATCGACATCATCAACCCGGCCACCGAGCAGGTGATTGCCCGGGTTCAGCAGGCTTCGGCCAGCCAGGTCGATGCCGCCGTCGCTGCCGCCTCCCGGGCGTTTCAGGGCAGCTGGGCGCAAACTTCGCCGTACCTGCGTGGCGTGTTGCTGAACAAGCTGGCCGATGCGATCGAAGCCCATGGCGAGGAGCTGGCCCAGCTCGAGGCCTTGAACTCCGGCAAGGCGATCAACGTCGCTCGTGGCCTGGAAGTGGCGCAGTCGGTGATCTTCCTGCGTTATTTCGCCGGCTGGACCACCAAGATCAATGGCGAAAGCATCACCCCGTCGTTGCCCTCAATGGCCGGCGAGCACTACACCGCGTTCACCCGGCGCGAGCCGGTGGGCGTGGTGGCCGGTATCGTGCCGTGGAACTTCCCGCTGCTGATCGCCGTGTGGAAACTGGGTTCGGCGCTGGCCACCGGTTGCACCATTGTGCTCAAGCCGAGCGAGTTCTCGCCGCTGAGCCTGTTGCGGCTGGTGGAACTGGCAAAAGAGGTGGGGTTGCCCAATGGCGCGATCAACGTCGTCACTGGCGCAGGTCAGGTGGGCCAGCAACTGACCGAGCACGCGGCGGTGCGCAAGGTGTCGTTCACCGGCTCCGTGCCCACCGGCATTGCCGTTGGCGCCGCAGCAATGAAGTCCAAGCTGACCCGCGTTACCCTGGAACTGGGGGGCAAGAACCCGGCCGCGCTGCTGGCTGACGTCAATATCGATGAGATCATCCCCGGCTTGCTGATGACGGCCTTTACCCACCAGGGGCAGATTTGTGCATCGCCCGAGCGCATCTATGTGCACCGTTCGCGTATCGACGAACTGTCGGAAAAGCTCGGTGCCGCGCTGGCTTCGCTGAAAATCGGCTCGCCACTGGATGAAAGCGTGCAGTTCGGCCCGCTGGCCAACAAGGCGCATTACGACAAGATCGTCGGTTACTTCGCGCGCATGGGCGAGGGCAACCAGGTGGTGACGGGCGGGAAAACGGTGGGAGGGAAGGGTTATTTCGTCCAGCCTACCTTGCTGCGCACCACCACCCCCGACGACCTGTTCCTGACCGAGGAAACCTTCGGGCCGATCGTCTGCCTGATGCCGTTCGACACCGACGAAGAGTTGCTCGAGCTGCTCAACGACACGCCGTATGGCCTGGGTGCAAGCCTGTGGACCAACGACCTGTCCAAGGCCTTGCGGATGATTCCGCGCATCGAATCGGGCACGGTCTGGGTCAACATGCACACCTTCCTCGATCCAGCCGTGCCGTTTGGTGGCAGCAAGTCTTCCGGGATCGGTCGTGAATTCGGCAGCGCCTTCATCGAGGCGTTCACCGAATTGAAGTCGGTGATGATCCGTTACTGATCCCGTTTCAACCCGCCCGGCAGCGGCGTGATAGCAAGGCTTCTCATTGCCGCTCACGCCACGCCGGTCGGGCCCTCTGCCTTTGGTCGTGCACCTTCTGAAACACCCCCGAACGGCGCAAATGCGGCCAATTTGGGATAGCCGCAGGGCAGGGCGAAGCCTAGCATCGCACTTAGCCTGAAGGTCATAACAATAACTCGCCGCAACGCTCTGTGTGCAAGAGCGAAGTGGCTTTAAACCCCGCGAAGACTGCCTCATAAAACAAGGTATAAAAACATGAGCGAATTCCTGCGCGACGGCTCCTCCACGGAGCTGCGGCGTGGCAGCCTTGGTGTTGCCATGATCATCTTCTTTGTGCTGTCGGCGGCGAGTCCGCTCAGCGTACTGGCGGGTGGTTTCCCTATTGGCATGATGCTGGGTAATGGCGCAGGAACGCCTGCTTTGCTGCTTGGAACCCTGGTGGTGCTGCTGTGCTTTGCGGCGGGTTACACCCGCATGGCCAGCCATATCACCCATGCCGGTGGCTTCTACGCCCTGATCTCTCGTGGCCTGGGCGGCCTGGCCGGTGGCGCTGCGGGGATGCTCGCCATGGTTGCCTACAACGTGCTGCAAGCCGGCATGTATGGTTTGTTCGGCGCCATTGTCGCCGGTACCCTGGCCGAAGTGTTCGGCATCAGTCTGCCTTGGTGGGTGTGTTCCGCCGTCGCCCTGGGGCTGATTGCCTGCCTGGGTTACCGCAACATCGACCTGTCGGCGCGGGTGTTGTCGATCACCGTGATCGCCGAGTACGTCGCGGTGCTGGTGCTGGACGTGGCGATTCTTGGCAGTGGGGGCGCGCACGGTATCAACGCCGATGCCTTCACGCCGGCGCACATCACCAGTGGCAACCCGTCCATTGGCCTGCTGTTCTGCTTTGCCGCCTTCATCGGTTTTGAGGCCTCGACGCTGTACAGCGAAGAAGCCAAGGACGCCAAGCGCACCATTCCCAAGGCCACCTACCTTTCGGTGCTGCTGATCGGCGGCTTCTACACCCTGTCGCTGTGGGCGATGGTCGTCGGCGCTGGCGCGGATGACCTGGTCACCACACTGCAGGCGCTGCAAGATCCGACCACCTTCCTGTACGCCTTGTCTGACCAATACGTAGGCGCAGGCTTGACCAATACCATTCGCCTGTTGTTCGTGGCCAGCCTGTTTGCCGGGTTGCTGGCGTTCCATAACGCCGCTGCGCGCTACTTCTTCGCCATTGGCCGTGACGGCCTGCTGCCGGCCAAGCTTGGCACCACGCACCAGAAGCACCAGAGCCCACACCTGGGGTCCGGGCTGCAGTCGCTGATCGCTGCCAGCATCCTCGCCGTATTTGCCCTGGCAGGTGCCGACCCGGTACTGCAACTGTTCTCCTGGTTCTCGAACGTGGCTACCCTGTGCCTGATCCTGCTGATGGTGCTGACGTCGCTCGCGGTCATCGGCTTCTTCAAGTCCAACCCGCACCTGGCTGACAGCCGGCTCAAGTGCTTCATTCTGCCGGCGCTCTCCGGCGTGGCGCTGCTCGCTGTGTTGATCACCGCCGTCATTCACTTCGATGTACTGACAGGGGCGAGTACTACTTTGTCGCTGGCCTTGTGCACGATAGTGCCTGTGGCCGCACTGCTGGGCATCGTCCTGGCTGCACGCTTGCGCAGTGTCGCCCCGTTGCGTTTCAGCGGTCTGGGTAATCACGCCGCCTGAAGCACCGCGCGCATCGGTCCGTCGTGGACCGATGCGCGCCTCAAGTAACTGCCAGCCACTATTCGCACCATTCCGTTGTCAGGATTTCTTACCATGTCTTCGCGTCTTGCTCTGTGCGGCATCGCCGCAAGTATTGCTGTGTCCGGTGCTTTTCAAAGCGCCCAGGCAATTCCCCTGGTCGACACGCCGGATACGCATGTCAGTTTCGAGGGGTTGGCCGCGTACGGGCTGTTCAACAGCCGCAAAAGCTACGATGGAACCGAAGGTGGTTCGCATTGGCGGGAAGGCTTCATCAAGTACGGGGTCAAGGCCGACACGGCCCTGGGCAACGCCGGTTCCGCCTACAGTGGTTTTGCCATGGTGTCTTCCGGTACCTGGGGTGACGGCGACGCGGGAGGCTTCACCGATGGCAGCGAGCGCACCACCAAGATCGAAGATGCCTACCTTGGCTGGCGCTCCGGTGATGCCTTCGCGCCGCTGGGCAAGGACGGTGTCGATCTGTCGTTCGGCCGTCAGATTTTCAAGGCCGGCCAGGGCTTTTTGATCAACGACGACGGCCCCAACCTGGGCAAGGGCCTCGCCGACGGCGACCTTAATCGTGGCGGTGCGTACTATCTGGGGGCACGGCATGCCTTTGACCGCACCGCCGTGGTTCGCCTGGGCGGTGATCAGGGCTTGCACGGCAGTGCGGCCTGGCTCAAGTCCGACAACCGCGCCCAGGCCGAGACTGAACTGGCCGTTGGTACCCTGGAGTACACCCAGCCCGTCGGCACCCTGGGCCTGACCTACATCCACGGTATCGACGTGGTCGACCAGTGGGCCAGCGAGTTTCAGCAGCGCCGCGACGGCATGGACGTCTACAGCCTGCGCGGTGAGGGCAATGCCGGTATCGAAAACGCCAGCTTTGGCTTCGAATATGCCGTGGAAGACGCCAAGGGCGATCAGGAAACCGCCTGGTACGCCGAAGCGGGCTACCGCTTTGCCGATGTTGTCTGGGCCCCGAGCATTACCGCGCGCTACACCCGCTATTCGCAGAACTGGGACCCGCTGTTCACCGGCTACAGCACTGGCTACGGCACCTGGTTCCAGGGTGAAGTGGCGGCCAACTACGCCGGGCCGTTCAACAGCAACACCGAAATCAAGCACCTGGCGCTCAAGGCCAACCCGCTCGAAAACCTGACCCTTGGCGTGTTGTATTTCAACTTCAACACCCTGGGCGCACGCAGCCAGTTGAACCTGGACGCCGACGAACTTGACCTGTATGCCGAATGGGCGGTTTCCCCCAACCTGATCATCACGCCGCTGATTGGCCTGTACCAACCGGACCGTGCGCTGGGTACCGGTGGCAATCAGTCAAACGGCAACGGCACCAATGTGTACAGCCAATTGACCGTAGCGGTGCCGTTCTGAGCGCCAGCCCAGTAGATGAGTGGTTGGTAAGGGGAAGGACTTTTGGCCTGTAGCTTGCTTACAACTTGTTACAAGTAAATAACAGGTGGTAACGATGGCGATGTTTGCCCAGATGAAAAGCTTTGACGATGTACATTTGCACGCCGGTGCGATCGTGGGGTGGCAGCAGACCTACGATCAATTGAGCACCGGACACGTGCAAACCGTGCTGAAACACGTCACCGGCGAACGTTTCCAGATTTTTCAAGAGTCTCTGAACAAGCGCGTGGTCCAGCGCGGCGTGGCACCTTTGGGTCGACTGTGCCTGGCAATGCCCAAGTGTGGTGGTGAGTTGGCAGTGTTTCAGGGCAAGAGTCTGGGTACCGAAAGTGTCACGCTTCTTCACAGTGGCCAGGAATTTTTTGTGCAAGCGGCAGAGGGCATGGACCTGCTGGCGATCACGGTAGAAGCCTCCCGTCTGGAAAATCTCGCGGCCCGGGAGTTTTCAGACAGCGAAATGCGCCGCCTGGCACGGGTTTCTCGTCTGGAATTGCGTCAGGACGTACTGCACACCGTGCGCAAGCGTCTGGAAGATGTAGTGATCGCCGCTTTGCAAAACCAGTTCATGCCAGAAAACCTGCTCGAAGACCTGACCCTGGAGTGCATGCTGGATCTGCTCGATCACCGGGTCGAGGGTGAAGAGGGCCGTTCAGGCAACCACATGGTCAGTGCCTATCTGGTCAAGCAAAGCCAGGAACTGGCCCTGGCCCATAATGACGAGCCCATTTCGGTACTGGAATTGTGCGAGCGCCTGAACGTCAGCCGGCGCACCTTGCAACGCAGTTTTCAAAGCGTGACCGGCTTGCGGCCCGTGGAATACCTGCGTTCAGTCAGGCTCAATGCCGCGCGCAGGCGTTTGCGCATGACCTGTGCCAATGAAGTCACCGTGGCGCGCATCGCCAGTGACTTCGGTTTCACTCACCTGGGGCATTTTTCCGGTTATTACAAAGCGCTGTTTGGTGAGCACCCCTCGGAAACGCCCCGTCATTAAGCGGCTGCGCGCGATTGCATGAGTCGCTGTGTATACGCTCCCTGGGTGATGCGCTGCTGATAGTCGTGGGGCGTGGTACTCACAAGCTTTTTGAAATCGCGCAAAAAATGCGATTGATCGGTGAAGCCAAGCTCCATCGCCAACTCCGAAAATGAAAGATCCTGTTCACTGTTGATCGAATGCAACGCCGCCTGGCAGCGGATGATCCGGCAGAACGCCTTGGGTGTCATGCCGGTATCCTGGGTGAACTGCCGGTGAATGGTGCGGGTGGTATAGCCACTGCGTTCTTCCAGTTGCTGAATGCGGATATCACCTTTGTGTGCAAGCACGGTCCGGATCACCGACGCGGTCAGGTCTGTGGTTTTACGCAAGGCGTCGGGAACCAGGCAGCGCTCGAACACGTTCATCTGCTCACTGAGTAACGGGGTTTTAATGACCTCGTCGAAAAACTGCTGGGCCAGTGGCGTCACTTCAAGCAGATTCAATTCCTGCTCGGTCAATTCTTCGGCCAGGGCATTGATAAACCCAGGAATTACCCCTGGCGTAAAACGCACACCAAAATAATGGTGATTCTCCAGTAACTCCACTTGCCTGGCTTGCAACGGCGTGCCACATACCCGTGCGGTGGGTCGCGTACTATCACAATCGACGACAATATCCACGCAACCGTCGGGTATCGCCAACATGACATTGGCGGTGTGCGCAACATCCAGCGCATAAAAATGCGAAATGGCCGGGTGCGCAGATGCTATTACCGAATACTGCGAGGAATTCAATACAAACCAAGGCTGTTCACAGGTGGTGAAAAGCGCCGAATTGCTATGCACTTTTTGCATAAGCTGGACCTACCGCTGAACTTCTTATTATTAGGCAGCGACCGCACCCTTAAATTGGATCGGCGGGCCACTCATGTCCGAAATATACAATACCCGAAAAGTGGGCTCCGTATACTGAACCCCTATGTTGATGGAACAACCAGGCGATTAACCTGAGGGGAGGGCGTGTCCGTGCGCTTTCTCGGGATTGTATCATTTCAGTCTGAGAAAAATTATGTCCAATAATACAAAAATTGATTTTATCTACCTTTCTGAGCAAGACATGATCCGTGCCGGCGTGACCGACATGGCCGGCTGTGTCGATACAATGGAAGAGATGTTCGGCTTGCTGTACGAAGGCGACTACCGTATGGCCGGGCCTAATAATGATTCGCATGGCGCGATGGTCACTTTTCCCGAAAGCTCGCCGTTTCCAAAGATGCCAAAACCGACCGCAGACCGTCGCCTGATGGCCATGCCGGCGTACTTGGGCGGAAACTTTTGCACGGCCGGAGTTAAATGGTATGGCTCGAACATCGCCAACCGCGAAAAAGGACTTCCGCGCTCCATCCTGATGTTCACCCTTAATGACCCGGACACCGGTGCACCGCTTGCCCACATGTCGGCAAACTTGCTGTCCGCCTACCGCACTGGCGCCATTCCAGGGGTTGGCGCACGTCACCTGGCGCGCAAGGATTCCAAGGTTGTAGGCCTTCTGGGCCCAGGCGTCATGGGTAAAACCACCCTTGCCGCGTTCGTCGCAGTGTGCCCGCAAATCGACACCATCAAGATCAAAGGGCGCGGCCAGAAGAGCCTCGACGACTTCATTTCCTGGTTGGAAGAAACCTACCCGCAAATCGTCAACATTCATGTTGTCGATACCCTGGAAGAAGTCGTACGTGATTCTGACCTGGTCACTTACTGCAGTTCCGGTGCCACCGGCGACCCGCTGACCTATCCGGTTGTTAAACGCGAGTGGGTCAAGCCAGGTGCCTTCATGGCAATGCCGGCAAGTTGCCGCCTGGACGACGGCATGGAACAACCCGACATTCGCAAAGTGCTAGACAACACCGGTCTTTATCACGCCTGGTTTGAAGAGCTGCCGAAGCCTGCCCATAACTGCGTACCGGTAATCGGTGTGCGTTTCATGGACATGCTTGCCGAAGGAAAGTTGACCGAAGACGAACTTGAAGACATCGGCAAGATCATTGTTGGCGAAGCGCCAGGTCGTAAAAATGATGAAGAAATCATCATTATGTCGGTGGGTGGGATGCCGGTCGAAGATGTTGCCTGGGGTACCGTCGTATACCGCAATGCAATTGAAAAAGGCATTGGCGTGAAGCTCAATCTGTGGGAAACCCCGGTACTCAGCTAATACGTTTTAGTTAATATAAAGGAATGTAAAACATGACCGAAGTCATCAAGCTTAAAACGGGTTCCAAGTACGAAGAAATGGGCAGCTACTCACGTCTGGTGGCCGTCGATAACTGGATCTATGTCTCCAATACTGCCGGGCGTCACCCTGAAACCAAGTTGATCTCCGAGGATGTCATCGAGCAGACCCACCAGGTGTTCAGCAACATCGAGGCAGCGCTCAAGGCCGTGGATTCCAGCCTCGCCGACGTGATCTGCTCACGCGTATTCATTCAGAATCCGGACGATGTAGCGGCTGTCATGACCCTGATTGGCGAGAAGTTTCGCGGCATCGACCCGGCGAGCACCATTACCTGTCCGCCATTGGGCTCGACGATCTACAAGGTCGAAGTGGAAGTTACGGCGTACCGCAATGCCTCGCGTGCCAATGTAGTGAAGATCAACCTGCCACTGTAACGCCGAGATCGAACTGCTCTCTCGTTCGCCTGTTTTAACACTTTGTAAGTCGAGTCTTTGTCATGGCCCCCACTATTGCCTCTGTGCAAACTTCAAGCGTATTTCCGTCGTCCACGTCGGTTGTGATCATAGGCGGTGGAATCATTGGTTTGACCGCGGCGTTGGCCATGGCTGAGCGCAATATTCCGGTGGTGGTGCTGGAAAAAGGCCGACTGGCGGGAGAGCAATCTTCGCGTAACCTGGGCTGGGTGCGTAAAACCAGTCGCCACGCCGAGGATATTCCTCTGGCGCAGGCTTCTGATCGCCTATGGGCGCAAATGCCGGAGCGGGTAGGGGCCGATGTCGGTTACCGCCAGGCAGGCATTATGTTTGTCGGCCGTAACGAAACACAGATGGCCATGCATGAAGGCTGGCTGAAATCGGTCGAAGCGCTTTCACTGGATTCGCACTTGCTCAGCAGGCGTGAAATCGACAGCCTGGTGCCCGGTGGCAAAGGCGATTGGGCCGGCGGCATCTACACGCCTTCCGATGGCCGTGCCGAACCGACTCTGGCCTCCAGTGCCATTGCCAAGGCAGCGATTGCCAAGGGCGCACTGATTTTTGAACACTGCGCCGTGCGCACGCTGGTTACCACCGCGGGCAAGGTCAGCGGTGTCGTCACCGAAAAAGGCGAGATCCGCTGCGACCAGGTGCTGCTGGCCGGTGGCGCGTGGTCGCGGCGTTTTCTCGGTAACCAGGGCATTGCCCTGCCAACACTGCCGCTGGTGTGCTCGGTACTGCGCACCAAGCCGATGCAGGGGCCAACCGATATCGCCGTCGGCGCGCCGGATTTCTCGTTTCGCAAGCACAAGGATGGCGGTTTCATCATCACCCAGCGCGGCAAGCTCGATGCTTTCCTGACCCTGGATCATTTGCTGCTGGGCACCCAGTACCTGCAGGCGTTTCGCGCGCAACGCGATTTTCTCCAGGTATCGCTCGGCAAACCCTTCTTCAAGGACCTGGCCCTGGCCCGGCGCTGGAAGGCGGCGAACGTGTCGCCGTTCGAGCGGGTGAGGGTGCAGGACCCGCAAGCCAACGCCTTGCTCAACAACGAGGCGATGACCAACCTCAAGGCCGCCTGGCCGGTATTCGAGCAGGCACAGATCGAACAGGCCTGGGCGGGCACCATCGACGTAACCCCCGATTCGATTCCAGTGATAGGACCGGTCGCGAAACTGCCGGGGCTTACCCTTGCCACCGGTTTTTCCGGTCACGGCTTCGGTACCTCGCCTGCGGCCGGGCAACTGGCGGCCGACCTGGTATCGGGTCACTCGCCGATCATCGATCCGGCACCTTACCGGTTTGAACGCTTCGCGGGTTGATGGCGTCAGCGCGGAAACAACAGCGTGACGGCCACGCGAAAGCCCCAACCTTGTGGCCCGTCCGCTGCTCTGTCCAGCCAGTAGCGCGGGCCCGCCTGCACGGTCAGCGGATGGCCACTGATCTTGAGCAGCTGAGTCACCGTGAGATTGACCGGAACCGACCACTCCTTTAACTGCCAGTCGTACGTGGCTTCAGTGTTGATGCCATAGGTGGTAAGGGCGGCGTTGGTGTACGACAGAAAGGGTTGCAGGAAGGTCTGGTTGACTTTCTCCTTGTCGTCGGGAGGGCTGCCGTTCAGGCCCCACAGGTGATTGGCCAGAATGCCGTGGGTCCAGCCATGTTCCTGCTGCAGCGCCACTATCGTCGGGCCCACGGCCCATTGCTTGTTGCTGAGCAGGTCATCACTGCCTGTCGGTATCAGCAGTGCCGGGCCGGCACCCAGAATCCAGCCGCTGTCTGTCGGCTTGCGTGGCGAAAAGAAGAAACTCTGGGTGATATCACCGACACCGGACTTGTCCGCCGCGCCGCTCGCGGCAAGCCCGTGCTGATCGATCACGGGCAGGATGGTGCGGGAAATAAGGTTCCAGTCTTCATTCAGGGTGAACGGCAGCACCGGCTGGATATTGGTGACGCTGTGCATGCCTTCATGGCTGGGGCCCATTTTCTGGTCCCAGTTGTATTGCACCGGCAGGCTGTACATGGCCGCCACCGGGTTGAGTGCCTGCTTGGCCAGTTCCGCTGAGTCCTGGGCTGGCGCCATGCTGCTGTAGGCAACGGCTGTCGTTGCCATCCAGATGAAGGGGTGCCGGCGTCGGTGCAGATTCAACGGCGTGACTCCTTGGCGACAATGAGGGCGGGCGCAACGCTCAAGCCAGACCAAGACTAGTCGACGTTTGCGGCACAGACGAGATTGCGTCGCCTGTGCACTGGCCGGCGCGCCGGCGTTCCTCTTTGCAGCACCTGCGAGGGGATTGCGCTGCACATCAGGGGGAGACAACCTCGACGGCAGGAAACGCGTAACCACCGGCCTGCACGTCTTTGCTGGCGCCGTACATCCTCAGGATGATGTACACGTCCTTCTCCGGGATCGGCAGGTAGTTGGCGTTGCTGGCATCGCCTTTGGCGGCCAGTTCGATGGTGTAGTTGCCGTCGGCATCGGGCTTCAGGGTGCGGTCACCGCGGCTGTGACGGTTGAGGGTGTTGTGCGCCATGAAGCGGTTGTCGGTGCCGTACACGGTGAACGACCAGAACTCGCTGACCTCCGGCGCCTTGAAGTGCATGCGGTAGGTCTTGCCGTTGGCACCGTTGATGGCTTTGCCATCGCTGCCTTTTACCGCCTGCAGGTAGATGGTTTCGTCCGGTGGCAGGCCCCATTGACCCAGGTAGGTTCCTTCGGCGAACAGATCACGCGGACCGTCGCCCAGCTGCGCACGGGTACCGAGCAGCTGGCCGGCATTCTTCAACGTCGGTGCCAGTTCCTTGAGGTGCTTCATGCCCAGCTCTTCGCCTTTTTTCGCAGCGGCGAGCTGGTCTTTGCTGAAGTCTTGTTTGCACGGCGCCAGGCCCATCGCCGTGTATTGATCCAGCCATTGCTTGTCGGCCTTGCCCATGCTGCCGTCACACAGGACGAAGTTGACTCGTTGCAGCCAGTTGGTTTTTGCAGGATCCGGGTAGGTGCGCTGCCTGGCTTTCGGACCGGGCACGCCCAGGTACGCCGACAGCGTGCGCACGTTCCAGTCGTCCATGTAGTTCAGCGCAGTTTTCTCGTCATCAGGCCCGGTGGCCATGATCCGACCCATCAGCTTGACCAGGTTGGAGTCGACGCGGATCACTTCGTCGACACTGGCAGGTACTTCACCTTTCCAGTCCTGCGCGGCGAACATGAAATGCCCGCCTTTGTTGCCCCGAGTGCGCGAGCCGATCATGGAGGTGGTGTAGTGGCCCATGTCCATGGTGTGCAGGATCCAGTAACGGCCCTTGTCCATGTCCGGCACACTGACGATCACCGGTTCCGCAGCGACATCGAGCCAGCCCATCAGGTGCAGGGTGTCGTTGTTGATACTTGGGTGATCGGTATAGGTGTCGTCGGCCAGGTGACGGATGTTCTGGAAACGGTTGAGCGGTGTGTCGGTCTTGACCGCCGTTTCGTAGAAGAATTTGTAGGCCTCATCGATGGAGTAGCCGTAGGTATAGGCATCGGTGGCCAGAGTGTCGGGCAGTTGGGCAAACGCGGGCAGGGCCAGGGTGAGCAAGGACAAGGCAAACATACGTTTCTTCATGAAATCTCCTGATGGCAGGCGCAGTGCTTTTTTTTTAGTTACCACCGGATTTCACTTGAAGTAAAGGCCCGTAAAGCCAGGGGTAAGGCATATTTTCGGTTGACGTGAAATGAGAAAAGCATGACGTCAAAAGCCAATAAATTCCGCTGTACCTGGCCAAGACTGTGAACCCGAATAACAACACTGCAACCGGCGTTTAGCCGAATGTGGGAGGTTCACATGCGAGCACTGCTCATCATCGGGCTGGGCGTTGCCATGCTGGTGGGCGCCGCCAGCATTGTCCCGGTGTCCGGCGCATCCCGCGCGACTCTGGTCACGGCGATGAAACCTGCCAGTTACGGCGACATCTTCAAGCATTTCTGAGGGCGTCCGCCGGATGCCCGAGGTCGCTCGTGTCCATCAAGGAATAACAATAATGAACGTTGCCACTCGACTCCTGCGCAGGTGCGCAGCCGCCGCATTGACACTGGGCCTGGCCAGCATGCCGACGCTGCTGCTGGCTGCAGACAAACCCAATATCCTGGTGATCTTCGGTGACGATATCGGCATCACCAATATCAGTCATTACAGCCACGGCATCATGGGCTACCAGACCCCCAACATCGACCGCCTGGCGCAGGAAGGGACGATGTTCACCGACTACTACGGTGAGCAGAGCTGCACTGCCGGCCGCGCCGCGTTCATCACCGGCCAGCATCCGGTGCGTACCGGCCTGACCAAGGTCGGCGTGCCCGGTGCCCCGGTAGGCATCCAGAAGCAGGACCCGACGCTGGCCGAATTGCTCAAGCCGCTGGGCTATGCCACGGGGCAGTTCGGCAAGAACCACCTGGGCGATCGCGACGAGTTTCTGCCGACCAACCATGGCTTTGACGAGTTCTTCGGCAACCTCTATCACCTCAATGCCGAAGAGGGCCCGGAAGACCCCGACTGGACCCGTGACCCGGCCATCGACAAGCTGATTCGCCCGCGCGGGGTTATTCACAGCCTGGCCGACGGCAAGATCGAAGACCTCGGTGCACTGAACAGCAAGCGCATGGAAACCATCGATGAAGAGTTCCTCCAGGCCTCGATGAACTTCATCGACAAGGCGGCCAAGGCCGACAAGCCGTTCTTTGTCTGGTTCAACTCGAGCCGCATGCATTACTACACCCACCTCAGTGACAAGGTCGTGGGCAAATCCGGGCAGGGCTTCTACAACGACGGCATGGTCGAACACGACGGGCATGTCGGGCAGCTGCTCAAGCAACTCGATGACCTCGGGATCGCTGACAACACGATCGTGTTGTACACCACCGACAACGGCGTGCACTTCAACCAATGGCCGGACGCCGGCATCACGCCGTTCCGGGGTGAGAAGAACACCAACTGGGAAGGCGGCTTCCGCGTGCCGGCGATTGTGCGCTGGCCCGGTCATTTCAAGGCGATGAAGGTGTCCAACGACATCATGTCCAGCCAGGACTGGGTACCTACCTTGATGGCGGCAGCTGGTGTACCTGATGTGAAAGAGCGGTTGCTCAATGGTTACCAGGCAGGTGACAAGTCGTTCAAGGTGCACCTGGACGGCTACAACTTCCTGCCGTATCTGACCGGCCAGGCGCCAAGCGGGCCGCGCAAGGATTTCTACTACTTCAGTGACGACGGCCAGTTGCTGGGCATGCGCGATGGCGACTGGAAGGTGGTGTTTGCCGAACAGCGCGCGCAACGCTTTGATGTCTGGCGTGATCCGTTCGTACAGCTGCGCATTCCCAAGGTGTTCAACCTGCGCCGCGATCCTTACGAGCGCGCCGACACCGACTCCAACAGTTACAACGTCTGGTGGGACAAGAAGGTGGCAGTGGTCGCACTGCCGGCGATGATCCGCGTGCAACAGTTCCTCGGCACGTTCAAGGCGTTCCCGCCGCGCCAGCGGCCGGCCAGTTTTACCGTGGACCAGATGCTCGAAAAATTCATGCGCTATCAGGAGCAGGGCGGCTGATACCAGCGAGGGACCGCTTGACCTGAAAACGGCCCGCCGGCTATGCCGCAGCGGGCCGTTGTCGTTTTTGTGGTTGTTATACGCTGACGGCAAATGACAAAGCCGTGGCGGCAAATGTCAATTTCTCGGGCGAGCCCGACCGCAGTATGGAGGCGTTGACACACAACCCCGAAACCGCCTGTAAGAGGACAATAATAATGGCTATGCCCACCCCGGTTTTCGACCATAAAGAACTGCTGACCCTCAACACCCACGAGATGCCGATCTACCGCGACGCCATGGCGCCGCATTTCCCCGGCGTCGACGTGCAGCCGCTGTACCTTGATCCGAACCTGGGCATCTGGACCCTGCGGGTGATCTTCCAGCCCGGCGTGCGCCTGCCTTGCCACTACCACACCGGCCCGGTGCATTTCTTCACGCTCTCCGGCAAGTGGAACTACGTCGAATACCCGGACCAGCCGCAGACCGCCGGTAGCTACCTGTACGAGCCAGGTGGCTCGATCCATACCTTCAGCGTACCTGCAGACAACACTGAACCGACCGACACCGTCATGGTGGTTCACGGCGCGAACATCAACTTCGACCAAGACGGCAACTACGTCAACGTCATGGACGCCACCGACATTATCCAGATCATCGACCGCCTGGTGAAAGAGCGTGGCCTGGAGCCGGCCCGCTACATTCGCCCGGGGCAAGCCGGCTACACCATCGGCTGACTTGCGTTGACGGGCGCAACCGCGCCCGTCCTTCATGACCGTGACTGGAGAGTGCTCGATGAGCCATCCCGCTATGCCGACCGGTGCACAGGGGCAAACGCCCGACGTGCCGCGTTCGGTTTTCATTACCGGTGCCAGCGGTTTTATTGGCCAGGCCCTGGCGCGCCGCTACCGCGCGCTGGGTGCCGAGGTGCGGGGCATGGACCTGCGCGCCGACCCGGCCAACAATGTGGTTGCCGGCGACCTCACCCGGCCACAACAGTGGGCCGAACATGCCCGCGGCTGTGAGCTGTTCATCAACACCGCGGCCGTGGTGTCGCTGGCGGCGCCCTGGAAGCTTTACCGCGACGTGTCGGTGCGTGGCGTGCGCAATTGCCTGGATGTCGCCATCGGCAGCGGCGCCAAACGCTTTGTGCAGTTTTCCTCGATTGCCGCCTTGGGCTGGCAATACCCGGAGCAGGCCACCGAGCGTTGCGACGTGGTGATCGGCGAGCAATACCGCTATGGCGTCGCCAAGGGCGCGAGCGAACACATGGTGCTGGCAGCGCATGCGGCCGGTGAGATCGACTGCACCATCGTCAGGCCCGGGGATGTCTATGGTCCCGGTTCGCGCGCCTGGCTCAGCGAACCGCTGAAAATGGCCAAGGCCGGGGCGCTGATTCTGCCCAATGGCGGTAAAGGGCGCTGGACGCCGGTGTACATCGACGACCTGCTCGACGGTGTGATGCTGGCGGCGGGCCTGGCCCAGGCCAGCGGGCAGATCTTCCACATCAGTGCCGCGCAGTCGGTGAGTTGCCAGCAGTTTTTCAGTAACCACTGGCGCTGGGCTGGGCGGTCCGGTTCGCCGCGCAGCCTGCCGTTGTGGCTGGCGGTCACGCTTACTCATGGCCTCTGGTACCTCAACCGCAAGCTGGGGCGGGCCAACGAGGTCACGCCGGACACCATGTACATGTTCTCCCGCACCGGCGGCATTTCCATCGAGAAGGCGCGCAGCCTGCTGGGTTATGCGCCGAAGGTCAGCCTGGAGGAAGGGCTGCGCCGTTCCGAAGCCTGGCTGCGCGAAGTCGGCCAGTTGCACTGAAAGTTGCACGCCGCCGGCTCAGGCGGCCCACCCTTGAATTCGGAGATACTCCATGAAAGCCGTTGTCATGCGTGACCAACAGTTGCAGGTTGATTCGATTGCAAGCCCGGAACCCGGGCAGGGCGAAGTGCTGGTCAAAACCCTGGCGTGCGGTATCTGCGGCTCGGACCTGCACATGTTTCACCATTGCGAGCATGTGCTGGCCAACTTCAAACGCAGCAACATCCCGATTGCCTTCGATACCCGCCAGGACCTGGTGTTCGGTCATGAGTACTGCGCCGAAATCCTCGATCACGGGCCCGGTAGCGACAAGAAACTCAAGGTCGGCACCCGTGTCTGCTCGTTGCCTTTTGTGATTACCCCGCAGCAGTTCCACCACATTGGCTTCTCCAATCGTTACCCCGGCGGTTACGGTGAGCAGATGGTGCTGGCCGAGCAAATGTTGATGCCGGTTCCCGGCGACCTGCCGGCCGACATCGCAGCCTTGACCGAGCCACTGACCGTGGCTGCCCACGCTGTCAACCGGGCACGGCTCGATGGCAGTGAAGTGCCGGTGGTGATCGGCTGCGGGCCGATCGGTCTGGCGATGATCGCCATTCTGAAGTCGCGCGGCATCGGCCCGGTAGTGGCGGCGGACTTTAGCGCCGGGCGCCGCGCGTTGGCCGAGAAAATGGGTGCGGACGTGGTGGTCAACCCGGCGGAGCAGTCACCTTACACCTCGTGGCTGCAGGTGGCCGCGCCCGAAGGGTATGACATCAATGGGCCGATGGCGCTACTGGGACTCGGCCCGCAACCGCGACCGTGTGTGGTGTTCGAGTGCGTCGGGGTACCGGGGCTGATCCAGCAGGTGCTGCAAAGTGCGCCACCGCGCACACGGTTGATTGTGGTCGGGGTGTGCATGGAGAGTGACCGTATCGAGCCGATGGTCGGCATCGGTAAGGAAATGAACGTGCATTTCTCCTTCGGCTACACCGGCGAGGAGTTCGCGCAAACCCTGTATGCACTGGCCGACGGCACGCTCGATGGCGCGCCGATGATCACCGGGCGGGTAACCCTGGACGGGGTCAGCGCAGCCTTTGATGCGCTGGCCCAGCCGGACCAGCACGCGAAGATCATGCTCACCTATGCCTGAGTGGTGATCGCGACGGCGGCGCGCAACTGGCTGCGTCGCTGTCGCGGCGAGGTGCCATACCAGCGCCGGCAGGCACGGTTGAACGAACTTTGTTCGGCATAACCGAGCAGGCCGGCGATTTGCGCCATGGGCATCTGCGCTTCGCTCAGGTAGAGGTCGGCCAGTTCGCGCCTCACCGTTTCGACCATGTCCTCATACACCTGGTCCTGTTCAGCCAGGCGCCGTTGCAGCGAGCGCTCTCGCATGCCCAACTGCTCGGCAATCAGCGGCAGGGCGCAGCGCTGTGTTGGCAGCAGGCGGCGGATGGCGTCTTCGACCTGATTGTGAATCCCCATCGCGTTCGCCGCGTCCAGGCTGCTGACGTAATCCATCATGGTGTCGTGCAGTTGCCGGTTGTGCTGGTCGATCGGCTTGCTCAGGTGTTCGGGCAACAGTACCAGCGCGTTCTGCGCCTGGCCGAAGTAGGTGCGGGCCCCGAAAAAGCGCTGGTAGCGGCCCTGCGGCAAGCGCGCCTCGGTGCGCGAATGTACCGAGTGCGGGCGAAAGCCCGGCCCGAAGAGCATCTGCAGCACCTTGAACATGACCCCCAGCGACAGCTCGATGATCTGTGTCTGGCGAGGGGCAGGGCGCAGGCGCAACTCATAGATCAGGTGGTGGCGCCCCGGGTCGATCTCGCTGTCCAGGTACACCAGCACCCCAGGGCTGTAGGTGTGCAGGAAACGCACGGTCTCGTTCAACGCCTCACCGACATCACGCGCGTTCTGCGCAACCACCGCAATCGGCCCGAGAATCATGATGCTCTGGCGCTCTGCCAGGCGCAGGCCGAAATCCACGCACTTTAATTGCTCGGCGCACAGTTCAAGGAGGTTGATCACCGCCCGGTAGGGGATCACCGCACCGCTGTTGTCGAGCGTTTTCGGGTCGATCTGCAACTGGCGCAGCAACGCGTCGGGGTCGCCGCCCAGGTCGCGTACCAACGCGGGAAAGCCGGTTAACGACGTGGTTCTGATCAAGGCAGTCATAGGCAATTCTTTTTTATTGTTGTTCAACAGATGGCGCCCTGCAGTTTTACCTCAGGTTGGCAGGGAAATTCGATAGCTGGCAGCAAATGACAAATTCCTGACGGCAGCAGACAAATGATTCTGTGCGGCCTGTGGGCATTCTTGCGCAAACCAACAAGAACGCTCACCCCGCAAACCAGTCCCGGATTTGCGTGGCAAGGGCGGTGCCGGAGACGTGCATGCACTACAACACTGACGCTGTTCGTTGTGTCCTCAAACCCCTGGTTGCAGCGATGGCCCTGGCATCCGCCGGGGCAGCCAACGCGCTGCCTTTCCAGATGGAGAATGGTTGGGAAGGCGAGTGGAACACGACGCTATCGGTCGGTTCCCAATGGCGGGCCGAGGGCCAGGACAATGATCTCTACAGTGGCGCCAACGGCGCACTGCTGGGCAAATCGGGCGGGACCGGTGGTTCGGTCGACGCGGGCAACCTCAACTATGACAAAGGCGACCGCTTCTCCACCATCGGCAAGTTCGTCACCGACCTGTCGCTGCGCAATGGCGACCTGGGTGGCCTGGTACGGGTCAAGGGCTGGTACGACTACGCCCTCAAGGACGAAGACGTCAATTTCGGCAGCGCCTCCAACGGCTACCGGAAAAAACCGCTCAATGACGACGGTTACGCCGACCTGCAGAAATTCAGTGGCCTCTACCTGCTCGATGCTTATGTCTACAACACCTTCTACATGGACGAAACTCCGGTTCAGGTGCGTCTCGGGCGGCAGGTGGTGAACTGGGGCGAAAGCATCTTCATCCAGGGCATCAACCAGATCAACCCGCTGGACGTGCCAGCGCTGCGCCGGCCCGGTACCGAACTCAAGGAAGCACTGATTCCGGTGTGGATGGGCTACCTCAACATCGGCCTGCCAGCGGGCATCTCGATGGAGGCGTTCTACCAGCTCAAGTATGAAAGCACCGCCATCGAAGGCTGTGGTCACTACTGGTCGGTCACCGAAAGCGCCATCGGCCAGGACTTCGGCGATTGCCAGCTGGGCACCTTCCTGGGCGGCACCAACCCCTCGTCGCCGGACAAGATCGCTGCCGGTGCGTACCTGCCGGAAGTGAAGGGCAAGGACCCGCACGACAGCGGGCAGTGGGGCGTGGCCTTCCGCTTGCCGGTGGATGCGCTGGATGGCGAGTTGGGCCTGTACTACCTGAACTACCACTCGCGCACCCCTTACCTGGGCATGCGCAGCACCGACTCTGCCGCCTTGTCGGAGTTCCCCAACGGCGGCACGCCGGGCGCGGTCGGGCACAACGCTGCCGGCCAGTTCGTCGGCCCGAGCTGGGAGTACCCGGAAGACATCCGCCTGTTCGGCCTGAGCTTTACCACGACGCTTGGTGGCTGGTCGATCGGTTCGGAACTCAGCTATTCGCCTAACCAGCCGGCGCAGATCAACGGCGCCGACCTGCTCAACGGCGCACTGGCCGGCATCGGCCCGGCGGCCAACCTGCTGCAGCAGGTGAGACTGCAAAGCTCGCCTTTTACTGCTGGCTGGGATCGCTTCGAGAAGACCCAACTGCAGGTCAACGGCGTCAATGTGTTCCCCAACGTGCTCAAGGCCGACAACCTGACGGTAGTCGCCGAAGTCGGCTTTCAGTGGAACAGCACGCCACAGGATGAAGGCGAGCGCCGCTACGGGCGTGGCTTCATCTACGGGCTGGGTTCGTCATCGACCATTCCGGCCGGCGGCAACACCTGCAGCAGCCCGGTGCCCAGCCTGGTCAACTCGAGCCCTGCAGGTTGCAAGAACGATGGCTATGTCACCGACTTCGCCTGGGGATATCGCCTGCGCGCGCAACTCGATTACAACAACTTCCTTGGCACCAGCGTGACCACATCGCCTTACGCCTTCCTTGGCCAGGACGTTGACGGGGTGTCGATGGATGGCCAGTTCAACGAAGGCCGTGTCACCTCGGCCGTGGGTGTGACCTTCGATTACAACAAGCAGCACAAGCTCGACTTCAGCTACGTCAGTTTCGACAACAGCGCCGAGTACGACCCGCTGCACGACCGTGATTTCTACGCCGCCAGCTACAGCTACAGCTTCTAAAAGAACAACAAGAGGTTACTTCGATGAAAACGCCCCTCCGTGCCGCACACGTTGCCGGCCTGACTGTCACCTTGCTTGCCTTGAGCGGCATGGCGCAGGCACAAATCACCGCCGACCAGGCTGCCCGCCTGGGCAAGGACCTCACGCCGCTGGGCGGCGAGATGGCCGGCAATGCCGATGGCTCGATCCCCGCGTACAGCGGTGGCCTGAAACAGGCGCCGGCCGGCTGGACGCCAGCGCAGGGCTATGTCGATCCGTTCGCCAGCGAAAAGCCGTTGTTCACCATCACCGCAGCGAACCTTGCCCAGTACAAGGACAAGGTCACCCCGGGCATGCAGGCGCTGTTGGCCAAGTACCCCAACTTCAAGATGCCGGTGTACCCGACGCACCGTACCGCGACCGTGCCGGACGCCGTGGCCCAGAAGGTTCGCCAGGAGGCAGTCAATGCCCAGCTCAACGGCTTCGGGGTCAGCAACCTGAATGGCACCACCACGCCGTTCCCGATCCCGGGCAACGGCCTGGAAGCGGTCTGGAACCACAACCTGCGTTATCTGGGCGGTGGTCTGCAACGTACCTACGCATCGTTCCCGGTGCGCAGCAGCGGTGACTACTACACCGTGCGCATCCAGGAAAACCGGGTGTTCGACACCAACATGGACAAGCAGTCGGAGAACCGCCTGCTCAACTACTCGGCACGCTTCATTTCGCCAGCGACCCTGGCCGGTACGGTGCAACTGGTGCACGAGCCGATCGACCAGGTCAAGGAAGTGCGTTCGGCATGGATCTACAACGTCGGCCAGCGCCGCGTGCGCCGTGCGCCTGACCTGGCCTACGACAACGTCAACGACGGCACCGAAGGCCTGCGCGTCACCGATGACTTCGACGGCTACAACGGCGCGCCGGACCGCTTTGACTGGAAGCTGGTCGGCAAGCAGGAAATGTACGTGCCCTACAACGCCTACAAACTTGGCGCGAAGGAAACCCCTTACAAGGACGTGCTGACGGCCAACACGCCCAATGCGGATTTCATGCGTTACGAGTTGCACCGCGTCTGGGTGGTCGAAGGGACGCTGCGCAAAGACGCCAAGCACGTGTATGGCAAACGCGTGATGTTCCTCGACGAAGACTCCTGGACCGTGCTGGCCACCGACGCCTACGACACCCGCGGCACCTTGTGGCGTATCGGTGTGCACCCGATGGTGCAGTTCTACGATGCCCAGGTGCCATGGTACCGCGCCAACATCTGGCATGACCTGAGCAACGGCAGCTACTACCTCGCAGGCCTTGGCAACGAAGAGGGGCAGCCGTGGACCTTTGGTACCAAGGGCCGGTTTGTCGACTTCCAGCCTGACGCCCTGCGGCGCATGGGCAAGTGACCCGCCAACCCCTTCGCTGATTGCGCAATGGACCACCGCAGGTGGTCCATCTGATCGCTGGAGTCATCTTCATGTTGCTACGCCATCTCCCGGCGCTTGCAGGCCTGTGCCTGCTCGCCACGCACGTCCAGGCCGAGCCGCCGGCGCTGGACTACCCGATTCGACCGCAGCAGGTGTTGCTGCTCAATGTTACCGCGCCCGGCGACAGCCTGGTGGCCGTCGGTGAGCGCGGGGTGGTCCTGCGTGCCGACAAGCAGGGCGATCAATGGCAAAGCATCCGTACGCCCTCGACCCGCACCCTGACCGGTGTGGCGTTTGTCGATGCCAACCAGGGCGTCGCGGTCGGCCACGGCGGTACGCTGTTGCGCACCACAGACGGTGGGCGCCACTGGCAAGCGGTCGAAGCCGATACCAACGACGATGCGCTGTTGGGGGTAGCGGCGCTGACCGACGGGCGCATGGCCGCCTGGGGGGCCTTTGGCCTGTACCTGTTGTCGACGGACAACGGCGTGACCTGGCAGCGCCACAGCGTGCTGGACGAGGACTTCGACCGCCATATCGCGCAGATCATTGTCCTGGCCGATGGCCGCTGGCTGATGGTCGGCGAAAGCGGCACCCTGGCCAGCTCCGCCGACCGTGGCGAGACCTGGCAGGCACTGGAAAGCCCCTATGCCGGGAGCCTGTTCGGTGCGCTGCAACTGCAGGACGGGGGCCTGCTGATCTACGGCATGCGCGGCAACCTCTGGTACTCGGCCGATGGCGGACAGACCTGGGAACAGCGCGACACCCACACCACGTTTGCCTTCAACGGGGCAATACAGCTGCGTTCAGGCCGCGTTCTGTTGCTGGGCAACAGTGGCGTGATGCTCGCCAGCGACGACCAGGGTCGGCACTTCTCTGCCTTGCCTTCGACGCACGCCAGCCTGGCGCGGGCCATCGAGCGCGGTGACAGCCAGTTGCTGGCGGTCGGCGATCACGGGGTGATGTCGCTCCCTTCGCTTGCAACAACAGGGCAGGACTGATTCATGAGCATGCAAGAGAAACTGCTGAACAAGGACGACCACCTGGCGCGCAAAGATTTTTCCCGTGGCCTGGTGGGCCGGGTGTCGTACTGGATTTTCCACCAGCGCAAACCGCTGCTGGCGTTGTTCATCCTGATTACCCTGGGGCTGGGCTACAGCGCCAGTCAGCTGAAAGTGGAGGCGGGGTTCTTCAAGATGATCCCGCTGCACCATGAGTACATGAAAACCTTCTTGCAGTATCAGAAGGACTTTGGCGGCGCCAACAAAGTGTTGGTGGCGGTGAAAAACAACAAGGGCGAGGTGTTCACCCCCGAAGCCATGGCGGCACTGCGCAAGGTGTCTGACGAAGTGTTCTTCATCAGTGGCGTGGAGCGCAGTTCGGTGACGTCGCTGTTCACCTCCAATGTGCGCTACACCGAGGTGGTTGAGGACGGCTTTACCGGTGGCAACCTGGTGGACTCCAGCTACGCCGGCACGCCCGAGCAGATCGCCCAGGTGCGCGAGCGCACGCTGAAATCCGACTGGGTCGGGCGGATCGTCTCCAGCGACCTGTCTTCAGCCATGGTCGTGGCCAACCTGCAGGAAACCGATCCGCTCACCGGCCAGCGCCTGGACCTGCAGGACGTGGCGCGCAAGCTGGAGCAGATCCGTCAGGACAACCAGAACGCCGACATCAGCATCCATATCATCGGTTTTGCCAAATCCATTGGCGACATCGCTGAAGGTGCATCCGGTGTACTGGTGTTTTTCATCATCGCTTTTGTCATCACCGCGGTGCTGCTGTTCTGGTACTCGGGCTCGCTGATGCTCACCGGCTGGGCGCTGATCTGTGCGGTGGTGCCGGTCATCTGGTTGCTCGGCCTGTTGCCGCTGGTGAAGCTGACCCTGGACCCGATGTCGATTCTGGTGCCGTTCCTGATCTTCTCGATCGGCGTGTCCCATGCGGTGCAGATGACCAACGCCTGGAAGCTTGAAACCCTCAACGGTGCCGATGGCGTAACCGCCTCGCGCAACTGCTTCCAGAAGCTGTTCATCCCCGGCGCGGTTGCGTTGCTGGCCAATGCCCTGGGCTTTGTGGTGATCGCCCTGGTGGACATCGAGATGGTCCGCGAGCTCGCCATCACCGCGACTTTGGGTGTGTCGGTGATGATCGTCACCAACAAGATGCTGTTGCCGATTCTGCTGTCGTTCATGCGCTTGAGTGCGGCCGATGCGCAAAAGCTGCGCGGCAAGGAAACCCTGGGCGCCGGCCTCTGGGAGCGCCTGGGGGTGCTGGCGACCCGCCGTGGTGCCCTGGGCGTGCTGGGGGTTGCCGGTGTGCTGCTGGTCGTCGGTCTGCTTCAGGCCCGGCACCTGCATGTGGGCGACACCGGAGCGGGTGTACCCGAACTGCGCGCCGACTCACGCTATAACCAGGATGTGGCGGTGATCACCCGCGACTTCGCCATTGGTGTCGATCTGCTGCAGGTCATCGCACGGGCCAAGAGTAATGAAGAGACACCTTGCGTAAAACGTGAGGTGCTCGATCCGATTGGCGAACTGGAGCTGTTCCTGCGCCAGGACGAAGGCGTGTCGTCGGTGCGCAGCCTGGCCAGTTTTGTCGGCAATATCACCCAGGCCTATGCCGAGACCGACCTCAAGTGGCGCGTGCTGCCCGAACCCACGGCACAGATTGCCCAGGGCGTCGGCTTTGCCACCCGGGTGGGCACCGAGTACATGAACAGCGCCTGCAACGCGATCCCGGTGTCGATTTACACCCGCGACCACCAGGCGGACACCATCACCACGCTGATGGACAAGATCAAGGCGTTCAAGGCCGCCTACGACAATGATCAGGTCAGCTTTGAACTGGCCTCCGGCAACGTCGGCGTGATGGCGGCCACCAACGAAGTGGTGCATGCCGGCGACAAGCTGGTGAACAGTGCACTGTTTGCCTCGGTCACGTTGCTGTGCCTGTGGATGTTCCGTTCGCTGCGCATCACCCTCTGCGTGATTCTGCCCCTGGCTCTGGTCACGGTGTTGTGCAACGCCCTGATGGCCCTGCTGGGCATCGGCGTGAAGGTCAATACGCTGCCTGTCGTCGCCCTGGGCGTCGGGGTAGGGGTGGACTACGGCATCTACCTGTTCGAGCGGATCAAGCACGAGATGGATGAACGCGGTTCAAGCCTGCGCGACGCCTTCGTCGAGGCGCTCAAGCAGCGCGGTACGGCATCGGTGTTCACCGCAGTGACGATGACCCTGTCGATCGCCACCTGGGCCTTCTCCTCACTGAAGTTCCAGGCCGACATGGGCATCCTCCTGGCCTTCATGTTCCTGGTCAATCTGCTCGGCGCCATCCTGCTGCTGCCGGCGCTGGCGGCGTGGTTGCTGCGTTCGCCCAAGGCAACCGCGCGGCACTGACCATCGGCTACCGATCATCGACCTTGTCGGAGTCTTTGCCGAGCAACCTGGCCCTTTCCTGGGGCCAGGTCTTTTTTTCTGCAGCCCTCGATCACTACACATGGAGTTTGATACCGATGAGCACACTATTCTGCCGTTCATTGCTGGTGCTGGCACTGGGGGCGGCGACCGCCGGAGGCGTGCAAGCTGCCAGTTATTCCGCGAGCAAACCCGCCAATGAGGTGGCTGGCGTTCCGGCAGGCACCGTGATCACGCCGTCCAGTGCCCGGGTAATTGCCCAGGACACTTACCTGTGGGGCTGGCCGCTGGTCAACGCTTTCAATCGCCGCACCGCGTTTTCCGCTGCCCCGGAGCCGGGACTGATGGGCGGTTTTCTGCCCGCGGCGCCGACCGGTTACATCAGCATGCTCAGTGACTACATCTCGCCGCAACAGCGCTGGGTGGCGCATCCCAATCAGGATGTGGTCTACGGCTTCGGCTACGGTGCCACCGACGATGACCCGGTAGTGCTGCAAGTGCCGGATTTCGGCGATCGCTACTGGGTGTACGCGCTGTACGACGCCCGCAGTGAAGAGTTCTCCACATTGGGCAAACAGTACGGTACGCAACCGGGTAATTACCTGGTCGTCGGCCCGAACTGGAAGGGCACGGTACCGGACGGCATTGCCGGGGTGATCAAGGCACCCACCGAGCTGGTCGCTATTGGCCCTCGGGTGTTCATGGATGACAGCCAGCAGGACCGCGACGCGATCAAGGCGACCCTCAACCAGGTAGTGGTCTACCCGCTGAGCCAGTACAACGGTAAAGCGGTCACCAAGGACTGGAGCAAAACCCCGCATTTCCCTGCCGCACAAAAGTCGTCCAGCGAGACCCGTTGGGTCGACCCGGAAAAATTCTTCGACCAGTTGCCGCAGGTGATCGCCAAGGTGCCGCCGCTGGCCGGTGAGGAAAGTCGCTATGCGATGATCAGGGCCTTGCTGGAGGCGGCTGCCCAGGACCCGGCGGTGAAAAAGGCCATCGTCCAGGCGGCGGTGGATGCCGAGGCGCAGGTGGTGGCCCCGCTGTTTTCCTTCCGCACCAATGGCTCACGCCTGCCTGGCGGCTGGAACACCCCGACCAATGTCGCGCGCTGGGGCAATGACTACCTGACGCGTACGGCCACGGCAAAATCCAACATGTACACCAACCAGCCGGAGGAAACCCGCTACTTTTTTGCCGAGGTGGACGACAAGGGCGGGCGCCTCAATGGCGCAAACCGCTACACGGTGACCTTCGCCAAAGGCCAGACACCACCGGTGGACGGCTTCTGGTCGCTGACCCTGTACGATCCCCTGCATTTCTTCGCACCCAACGCCCTGAACCGCTATTCGCTGGGCACCAAGAACAGCAAGCACCTGCGCTACAACGACGATGGTTCGCTGACCCTGTACGTCCAGCATGACAACCCTGGCAAGGACAAGCAGGACAACTGGCTGCCAGCCCCCGGCAGCGATTTCGAACTGACCATCCGCACCTACTGGCCCAAACCTGAAGTCCTCAGCGGCCAGTGGTTGCCGCCGACGGTCAAACGGGTGAACTGATGCGCTGAAGCGTAGCGATACCGGGGCGGCCAGTGCGGCCGCCCCGGTATCGGTTACAGGCTGCCCACCAACTGCCCGCCATCGACCGAGAGCACCGAGCCGGACATGTAGGCGCCGGCCTCGCTGGCCAGCAACAGGAAGGGCCCGTCAAGTTCATCCAGCTTGCCCAGGCGACGCATCGGGACGGCCGCGCGGATGTAGGCCTGGCCTTTTTCGCTGTCGAAATAGCCGTCGGTCATTTCGGTAATGAAGTAGCCCGGTGCAATGGCATTGACCCGGATGTCGTGGCGGGCCAGTTCCAGCGCCAGCGATTTGGTCAGTTGCACGACGCCGGCCTTGGCCGCGCAGTAATGGCTGTAGCCGGTGCCCACGCGCAGGCCGAGCATCGAGGCGATATTGACGATGCTGCCGCCACGCTCGTCGCGCGCCAGGCGTTGTGCCGCGCACTGGGCCACACGCCAGACGCCATCGAGGTTGGTCGAGATCATGTGGCGCCAGTCTTCTTCGCTGAGCTCCAGCACGCGCTGGCTGTCGCCCACGCCGGCATTGTTGAGCACCACGTCGACCGTACCGAAGGCAGCCTCGGCGCTGTCGAAGGCGGCTTCGACGCTGGCGCGGTCGGTAACATCCATCGCCACCGGCAGTGCCTCGCCACCGTCCTTGCGGATGACTGCGGCCAGATCATGCAGGCGCTCGACGCGCCGTGCTGCCAGCACCACCCGGGCACCGGCGCGGCCGGCCACGCGGGCCAGGTGCGCGCCGATACCGCTGGAGGCGCCGGTGACCAGCACGGTATGGCCGCTCAGGGAAAACAGCGAAGTAGGAAGTGAAGCCGTGTTCATGGTTCTGCTCCTGGTGTCCAGTGGGCCCGCAGCGCTGTAGGGCGCTGCAGGCCGGGTTCGTCAGATACGTTCGACAGTGGTCTTGCCCGCGGCCACCAGGCGCTCGAGCAGCGGCGCCGGGGTGAACCACATCTGGCCGTAGTCACCGAGGGTCTGGCGGAAGTAGCGGATGCCGGCCAGTACCCGGTCCAGGCCAATCTGCTCGGCATAGTGCATCGGGCCGCCCAGGTGGGCCGGGAACCCGTAGCCGTTGATCCACACCAGGTCGATGTCGCTGGCGCGCAGGGCAATGCCTTCATCAAGCAGCTGGATGCCTTCGTTGATCAGCATGAACAGGCAGCGGTCGTGGATTTCCTTGTCGTCTACCGGGCGACGCGGAATGTGCAACTCGCCGGCCAGGCGCTCGGCCAGGGCAACGACTTCATAGTCGTTATGGCGCTGACGCCCTTCGTACTGATAGAAGCCGCGGCCGGTCTTCTGCCCGTAACGGCCCAGGCTGTACAGCTCGTCACCGAGACGGCAGTAGCTGTCATCGTGGGCGATGGCGGCGCGGTTGGCGTCACGTACGAGGAAGTTCACGTCGACGCCCGCCAGGTCGAGCATGGTGAACACGCCCATGTTCAGGTCGAGGCCGGTGAGCACGTCGTCGACCTGTGCCGGAGTCGCGCCTTCGAGCACCAGGCGGTGCGCTTCGCGGGCATAGGGTTCGAGCATGCGGTTGCCGATAAAACCGAAGCACACACCGGAGACCACCGGGATCTTGCCGATGGTGCGGCCCATCTTCAGTGTGGTCGCCAACACCTCAGGCGCCGTTTCCCGGGCGTTGACCACTTCCAGCAGGCGCATGACGTTGGCCGGGCTGAAGAAGTGCAGGCCGATGACATCCTGCGGGCGCGCGGTAACAGCGGCGATCTGGTCGACATCCAGCGATGAGGTGTTGGTGGCGAGGATCGCGCCCGGCTTGCACACCCGGTCAAGCTGGCGGAACACGTCCTGCTTGATCGCCAGCTGCTCGAACACCGCTTCGATCACCAGATCGGCATCGGCCAGGTCGGCATAGTCGAGGGTGCCGCTGAGCAGCGCCATGCGCTGTTCCAGCTGGGTATCAGTCAATTTGCCGCGTTTGACGCTGATGGCGTAGGTCTGGCGGATGTGCACCAGGCCACGGTCAAGGGCATCGCCCTGGCGCTCCAGCAGGGTTACCGGGATACCGGCATTGGCAAAGTTCATGGCAATACCGCCACCCATGGTGCCGGCACCGATGACGGCGACCTTGGCGATCGGGCGCAGCGCGGTGCTGGCTTCGATACCGGGCACCTTGCCGGCTTCACGTTCGGCGAAGAATACATGGCGCAAGGCTTCGGACTGGCGCGAGGCTTCCGCCTGCTTGAACAGCGCCAGCTCGCGGGCCAGGCCTTGCTCCAGTGGCAGCAGGCAGGCGGCCTGTACCGCCGAGAACACCAGGCGTGGCGCCAGGCGGGTTTTCCAGCGCGGCTCCTGCTCTACGCAGTAGCGCTCGAAAAAGTCGGCTTCCAGGTCTTTGGCAGGTTCGGCAAAAGGCTCGGCTGGGCGCACCGGGGCTGCGCTGGCAATCAACTCGCGGGCATAGTCGCAGGCGCTGGCCAGCAACTGCTCGGGGCTGGCCGCGAGACGGTCGAGAATGCCCAGCGCCAGGGCGCGATCTGCCGCAACCTGGGCGCCGCTGATCATCATGTCCAGGGCAGCGGCCACACCGATCAGCCGTGGCAGGCGCTGGGTGCCGCCGGCACCAGGGAGCAAACCGAGGTTGATTTCCGGCAGGCCGACGCGGGTGTTCGTCTCACCGATGCGGTAGCCACAGGCGAGTGCCAGTTCCAGGCCACCGCCCAGCGCCAGTTTGCCGATGGCGGCGATCACCGGCTTGTCCAGGCGCGTCAGGCGTAGCAGCAGGCCGGGCAGGTCGGGTGCGGCAAACGACGCCGGGCTGCCGAACTCGGTGATGTCGGCACCGGCGCAGAACAGGCCGTTGGCGCCATGGATGACGATGGCACGTACCGAAGGGTCGCCATTGGCGAGTTCGCAGGCTTCAAGCAGGGCGGCGCGGAGCGGCTGGCCGAGGGCATTGACCGGTGGGCGGGCGAGGCCAATCAGGGCCAGGCTGTCGTCCACCTGATAGGTGATCAGGGAATGCATGGTGACTCCTTGTAGAGCACTGATGATGAGGGTCTCAGAACCATTGGTCCTGCATGTCGGCGCTGGCGCGGTTGGCGCTGGCGAGCAGGCGCGCCTGGGCGTCGATGCCGGCCAGCTCCCAATCCATGTAGTAGCGCGCCGCGTGCAGCTTGCCGTTGTAGAAGTCGGCCTCGCTGTTGGCCGCGCCGTTGCTCAGGGCGCGGCTGGCGACCAGTGCCATGCGCAGCCACAGCCAGCCCACCAGTACGCGGCCGAACAGGTCCAGGTACGGCGTGGCGTTGGACAGGCCGCGGTTGGCATCGGCGGCCACCTGGGCCAGCAGGCTTTCAGTGACATCCTGCAAGCGGTCCAGCGCGCCACCGAGCAGATAGCCCAGGGCGGCGCAGCGGTCGTCGCGCCCGGCCTGGCTGAGCGTGCGGCGCACCTGCTCGCAGAACAGACGGTAACCGGAACCACCGTTCTGCTGCAGCTTGCGCCCGAGCAGGTCCAGGCCGTGAATACCTTCGGTACCCTCATGGATGGGGTTCAGGCGGTTGTCCCGGTAATACTGCTCCAGCGGGTATTCGCGGATATAGCCGGAGCCGCCCAGCACCTGCACGCCGATGTCCGAGGCGATCACTCCGTATTTCGAGGGGTAGGACTTGACCATCGGGATCAACAGGTCAAGCAGTTCGCCGGCATCGGTACGGGCCTGCTGCTCTGGCGCGGTATGGGCGTCTTCGTAGAGGCTGCTGGCATACAGGCACAGCGCAAGGCTGCCTTCGGCGTAGGTTTTCTGTTGCAGCAACATGCGCCGCACATCGGCGTGTTCGACGATGCGCACTTGCGCCGACAACGGGTCCTTGGCGCCAGGCAAGCGGCCCTGAGGGCGTTCGCGGGCATAGTCCAGGGCGTGAATGAAACTCTGGTAGGCCAACGACGAGGCGCCCAGGGCCACGCCGATGCGCGCCTCGTTCATCATCTGGAACATGTACGAAAGGCCCTTGTTGGCCTCTCCCACCAGGTAGCCGACAGCGCCTTGCTGCTCACCGAAGTTCAGCACCGTCGAAGTGGTGTTGCGGTAGCCGAGCTTGTGCAGCAGGCCGGCCAGGGCGACGTCGTTGCGTGCGCTGCGGCGACCGTCGCTGTCAGTCAGGAACTTGGGCACCAGAAACAGCGAGATGCCACGGGTACCGGCAGGTGCGCCTTCGATACGGGCCAGCACCATGTGCACGATGTTGTCGGTCAGTTCATGGTCGCCACCGGAAATGAACATCTTCTGCCCGAACAAGCGGTAGCTGCCATCGTCAGCCGGGCGGGCGAGGGTGCGCAGGTCGCCCAGGGCCGAGCCCTGGCCGGGCTCGGTCAGGGCCATGGTGCCGCTGAAACGGCCATCGAGCATCGGCGGTAGAAAGCGTTCGCGCAGGGCGTCGCTGGCAAAACTCTTGACCAGGTTGGCGGCGCCGATGGTCAGGAACGAGTAGGCCACCGTGGCGATGTTGGCGGCATTGAAGTAGGCCATGCTGGCACGCAGGATGACTTCCGGCAGTTGCAGGCCACCGTCCTCGGCATCATGGTGCGCGGCGAGGAAGCCGGCTTGTGCAAAGGCATCCCAGGCGGCTTTGGTCTCGGGGATCAGGTTGACCTTTTCACCGTCGAAGGTCGGCTCCTGGGCATCGCCTTTGTGGTTGTGCGGGGCAAAATATTCGGCGGCGATGCCACGGGCGGTTTCCAGGGTGGCATCGAAGACGGCGCGGTCGTGCTCGGCATAGCGCGGACGTTGCAGCAGCGCTTCGGTGTCGAGCAGTTCATAGAGCTGGAAGCTCAGTTCGCGTTCATTGAGCAGGGCATCGGTCATGGTGGTCTCTCGCACAGGGTCTGGCGCACGGGTGGCCAGCGGATTGTGATCGGCAGTAGTAGAGTCCATTGCCGGGCCTGGCGCGCCACCCCTTAGGGGTGGGGCCAGAAGGCACGACGGACGTGCCCGGTGGTCAGAACTGCCGGTCGTCCATTTGCAGCACGGCATCGGCGCCTTGAACCACGACGCGCGACAGGCTTTCTACCTGCGGCAACAGCTGGTCGGCGTAGAATCTGGCCGTAAGCAACTTGCCGCGATAGAAGTCCTGGTCGCTGCTGCCGGCCTTGAGCTGGCGCTGGGCAACCAGTGCCGAGCGGGCCATTTGCCAGCCTCCGGCAACGATGCCGAGCAACTCGAGGAACGGCACGGCACCCGCTGCCACTCGGGCCGGTTGCGTGGCGAACTGGCTGACGATGAATTCGACGCTGGCGTTCAGCGCTACCAGCGCCTGGGCCAGCGCGCTGGCGTTGGTCTGCAGTTGCGGATCGTCGGTCCAGGCCAGTTCTTCCATCACCCGGTGGATATGCCTGGTCAACTGGCCGATGGCCGCGCCGCCGTCACGGGCAATCTTGCGACCGATCAGGTCCGCGGCCTGGATACCCGTGGTGCCTTCGTACAGGGTGGTGATGCGCGCATCGCGCAGGTGTTGGGCCGCCCCGGTTTCTTCGATAAAGCCCATGCCGCCATGGATCTGGATGCCCAGCGAGGCAATGTCCACGGCGTTCTCCGTGCTCCAGCCCTTGACCACCGGGATCATCAGATCGACCAGCGCTTGTGATGCCTGACGCTGCGCCGGGTCCGGGTGGCGCTCGGCACAGTCCATGGCCGCCGCCACTTCACAGGCCAGGGCACGCATGGCCTCGGTGCGCGCTTTCATCGACAGCAGCATGCGCCGCACATCGGGGTGGCGGATGATGGCTACATTACTGCGGTCTGCTGCGCCGATCTCGCTGCCCTGGATACGCTCGCGGGCATAGCTGCGTGCCCGTTGGTAGGCGCGCTCGCTCAGCCCCACGCCTTCAACGCCGACGCTGAAACGGGCGGCGTTCATCATGATGAACATGTATTCCAGCCCGCGATTCTCTTCACCCACCAACCAGCCCACGGCGCCTTCGCGGTCACCAAAGGCCAGCACCGCCGTCGGGCTGCCATGGATGCCCAGCTTGTGCTCGATGGACGCGCAGCGCACATCGTTGCGCGTACCGAGGCTGCCATCGGCCTGCACCAGGAACTTCGGCACGACGAACAGCGAGATGCCTTTTACCCCGGCAGGTGCGCCCGGCGTGCGGGCCAGTACCAGGTGGACGATGTTTTCGGTGAGGTCATGCTCGCCATAGGTGATGAAGATCTTCTGGCCCTTGATACGGAAAGTGCCGTCACCCACCGGCTCCGCACGGGTGCGCACCGCGGCCAGGTCCGAACCTGCCTGGGGTTCGGTGAGGTTCATGGTGCCGGTCCATTGACCGCTGATCATCTTCGCCAGGTAGGTTTCTTTGAGATAGGCCGAACCGCGCAGCTCGATGGCCTCGATGGCACCGCGGGTGAGCATCGGGCACAGGCCGAACGCCAGGTTGGCGCCGTTCCACATCTCTTCCACCAGTGCCGAGACCACCCGTGGCAGGCCCTGGCCGTCGAACTCCGGGTCGCAGGACAGCGCATTCCAGCCGCCGTCGATAAAACGCTGGTAAGCCTCGCGCCAGCCCGGGCTGGTGGTCACTTCGCCGTCGCACCAGCGCGCACCCTCGCGGTCGCCCGGGATGTTCAGCGGCGACAGGACACCGTGGGCGAACTTGCCGGCTTCACCGAGAATGGCGTCGACCAGGTCGGCGTCCAGGTGCGTGCAGCCAGGCAGTGACCTGACCTGATCAAAGTGGCCCAACTCGTTGAGCACGAACTGCATGTCGCGCAGCGGCGCGTGGTATTCACTCATGGCTGGATCCTGGCCCGATGTTGTTGTGGCTCATGAAAACTCCTGAAGGGTGTTGGTCTGGGAACGCTGTGAGCAAGAGTTCAACAGATTGCACACGCCCGGACGCCCACCCCGGTCGGGTGGGCCGCGTTACTGGGCTTTCTTCTGCTGCTGCAAAAAGTCCTGCACCAGGTTGGAGCGGTCGAACGACTTGGCCGGCTGCACGGGTGGGTACTCGGCCAGGGTCTTGAGGTGGGCGCCGATCAGTTCGCCCATCGGCGCCGAAATCCACGAGGACTTCTGGATCAGTTGGCCATAGGAATCCTTGCTGTCGTAGCTCTCGAACGGGTCGCTGCGCAGGTTGAACATCAGCGGTGCAAAGCGTGGCACCAGTTGCGCGTAGTAGTCTTCCTTGGTCGAGAAGTGCAGTTTCCAGGGGCCCATGCGCACGGCGGTCAACTTGCTTTCGATGTAGTAGAGGATGCTGGTGCGTTTGCTCGCAGGCGATTTGCCGGTCCAGTAGTCGAGGTTGTTGATGCCGTCGATGTACTGTTTCTTTTCTGCTTTCATCCGCTCGGCAACGTCCGGCACGCCGGCGGCGGCCGCCAGGGCGGTGAACATGTCCTGGTGCGCCTGGATACCGTTGAGGATCTGCCCCGGCTTGATCACACCGGGCCAGCGCAGCATCGAGGGCACGCGCACGCCGCCTTCGTAAGTGGTCATTTTCTCGCCTCGAAACGGCGTGGTGGCGCCATGCGGCCACGACGAGTGCTCCGGACCGTTGTCGGTGGAGTACCAGACGATGGTGTTGTCATCCAGTCCCTGGTCCTTGAGGAAGGCCAGCACCTGGCCGATGTCATGGTCATGCTGGAGCATGCCGCTGCCCTGGGTATCGCCTTCGTGGGTGTATTGCGCGGCGGCGTGGCGCCATTGCTCGTTGAGGTGGGTATAGAGGTGCATGCGGCTGGTGTTGAGCCAGACAAAGAAGGGTTTGTCCTGCTGGTGCGCCTTGCGCATGAAGTCCAGGGCCATGGGGATCACTTCGGCGCCGTCGAAGTCTTCCATGCGCTTCATCGTCAGCGGGCCGGTGTCTTCAATCGTCTGCTTGCCGACCGGGCCGAAGCGCGGGTCGACCGTGGTGTCGTCCTTGTCAGTCGCGTAAGTGTGCAACACGCCGCGGGTCTGGAATTTCTTCGCAAAGGCCTGCGGGCCGCCGGGGTAGTCCTTGGCGTAGTTCTGGTAGTCGGTGTATTCCTGCTGCTCTTCGGTGTTGAGGTGGTACAGGTTGCCGAAAAACTCGTCGAAACCGTGCACCGTCGGCAAGTTGGGGTTGTTGTCACCGAGGTGGTTCTTGCCGAACTGCCCGGTGCTGTAGCCGGCGCTTTTGAGCACCTCGGCAAGGCTTGGCGAAGCGGCTTGCAGGCCGAGTTTGTCGCCCGGCTGGCCGACAGTGGTCATGCCGGAGCGGATCGGGTACTGACCGGTGATGAACGCAGCCCGGCCTGCAGTGCAGGAGGGTTGCGCATAGTGGTCGGTAAAGCGGATGCCCTGCATGCCGATGCTGTCGATGTTCGGCGTGCTGTAACCCATGGTGCCCATGCCGTAGGCGCTGACATTCTGCCAGCCGATGTCGTCGCCCCAGATCACAAGGATATTGGGCCTGGCGGTCTGGGCATGGCTAAGGGGGGCGAGAAACACCAGGCAGGCGAGGGCCATGGCCCGTTTCAGGCGTTCGATCATCATCCGTCTCCTTTTTATTGTTATGCAGGGCAACCGGCCCTGGACGCATGAAGCGCCCGGGGCTCGGGGGCAGGGCGTATGTATCAGGTCGGTGACACTGTCTGGAGTGTCTCCAGTGCATCGCGCAAGGCCGGCGGCAGCGGCACGGGCCTGCGGCTGATACGGTCGACGTACACATGCACGAAGTAGCCTTGGGCCGATGCGGTGGTGCTGTCGTTGGCGAACAGCCCCACCTCATAGCGCACACTGGACGTACCGATGTGTGCAACGCGAAGGCCGGCGCGCACCAGGTCAGGGAAGGCGATCGACGAGAAATAGCTGCAGTGGGTGTCGACCACCAGGCCGATGGTCGGGCAGCTTTCGAAGTCCAGCAGCTGTCGGTCCAGCAGCCAGCCGTTGACCACGGTGTCGAACCAGCTGTAGTAGATGACGTTGTTGACGTGGCCGTAGACGTCGTTGTCCATCCAGCGCGTGGTGATCTCGCGCAGGTACGGATAGGCATTGCGTTCTTGCGGTACAGGTTTGCTCATGGCTTCAGGCCTCCTGGTGTTGCAGGCGACGCACACGGATATCCGCCTGCTCTTTGTGCCCGGACATATGCTCATAGCTGCACAGCCGTGAACAGTACTGACCGATCATCACGCTGGCGGCGTCAGTCAGCACGCGCTGGTAGGTGTGGGTCTTGATGAACTTGCCCACCCACAGGCCACCGGTGTAGCGGCCGGCGCCCATGGTCGGCAGGGTGTGGTTGGTGCCGATGACCTTGTCGCCGTAGCTGACATTGGTGCGGTGGCCGAGGAACAGCGCGCCGTAGCGGGTCATGCGCGCGTGGTACCAGTCCGGGTCGCGGGTCATCACCTGCACATGTTCGGAGCACAGGCGCTCAGCGACCTCCAGGGCTTCTTCGTCGGTGTCGCACAGGTAGATTTCACCGAAGTCACGCCAGGCGACGCTGGCGATCGGCGCGGTGTCCAGGCGTGCGAGCACCTGCTCGATGGCAGCGGGCAGCTGCTCGGCGATGGTTTTGCTGGTGGTTACGCAATAGGCCGGGGAGGTGGGGCCGTGCTCGGCCTGGCCGAGCAGGTCGACGGCCACCAGTTCGGCGTCCACCGTATCGTCACAGATCACCATGGTTTCGGTGGGGCCGGCAAACAGGTCGATGCCGACGCGGCCATAGAGCTGGCGCTTGGCTTCGGCAACATAGGCGTTGCCCGGCCCGACGATCATGTCGACCGCGGCAATGCTCTGGGTGCCCAGGGCCATCGCCGCTACTGCCTGCACGCCGCCAAGGCAATAGATCTCGTCGGCACCGGCCAGGTGCATGGCAGCAACGATTTCCGGGCAGGGACGGCCTTCGAACGGCGGCGCGCAGGCAATCACACGTTTTACCCCGGCGACCTTGGCGGTGAGCACGCTCATGTGTGCACTGGCGATCAGCGGGTACTTGCCGCCAGGGATGTAGCAACCCACCGAGTTGACCGGGATATTGCGGTGACCGAGCACCACACCGGGCAGGGTCTCGACTTCAACGTCGTGCATCGAGTCTTTCTGTACCTGGGCGAAACGGCGGATCTGCGCCTGGGCAAAGTGGATGTCGTCGAGGGTTTGGCGTGGCAGGCTGGCGATGCAGGCATCGATCTGCGCCTGGCTCAGGCGCATGGACTGCGGTGTCCAGTTGTCGAACTTTTCCGAATACTCGCGAACCGCAACATCGCCGCGCTGCTCGATGTCGGCAAGGATGGTTTCGACAGTGGCGCGAACCTGGGCCTGGTTGCTGGCTTTGGTGTGAGGCGGTTGACCCTGCTTGAGGTGTTGGATCACGGTAAGTCTCCTTTGAATGTGAGAAATGGCCGCCTCAGGCGGATTGGTAGGCCGGAACCGGCGGTCGGGCGACCCGCAGCACAATGACGCTGGCGAGCAGGTACAGGCTCATCACCAGGTACAGGCTGTAGGTGGTCCCGCCGCTGGCGGTATTGAGGGCACTGGTGAGCGAAGGAATGACCGCGCCCCCCAGATTGCCGATACTGCTGACCAGGGCGATGCCAACGGCGACCGAAGGGCGCGGCAGGTATTCCGAGACCAGGGCGAAGAACACCGGGGGAACCGAAGCGATGCCCAGCATGGCCAGGCACAGGCCAAGCAGCGAAGCACCCAGTTGTCCTTGGGCCAGCACCATGATTGCCAGGCCGCAGACGGCCACCAGCGCGCCGCTGGAGAAATGCCAGCGGCGCTCGCGGTGACGGTCTGAGCTGCGGCTGAGCAACAGCACCCCGGCTATCGCGCACAGCTGCGGCAAGGTGGCGTAGATACCGATGTCCAGGAGGTCGGAGACCCCCCAACCGCGAATCAGGGTAGGTGTCCAGAAGGCCATAGCGTAGGTGCCGGCCACCATGAGGATGTACACCACCGACAGCGCCCAGAACTTCGTATCCCCGAAAAGATCGCGCACTGAGCCGTGGCGGGCCTTGAGCGCCGAACGTTGCTCGGCATCCAGTTGCTGGCGCAGGCGGGCTTTTTCTTCCGCACTCAGCCATGTGGCCTGCTCAGGGCTGTCGACAAGCACGCGCCAGGCCACCAGACCGAGAAGGGGGGCGGGCAGCCCTTGTACCAGAAACAGCCACTGCCAACCGTGCCATCCATTGAAACCGTCGAGGAATTTCATGATCGCACCCGATAACGGGCCGGCAATCAGGCTGGCAAGAATGGCCCCGAGCAGAAACACCGCGATCATTCCCGCGCGCCGCGCAGGCGGGTACCAGAATGTCAGGTAGAGCAGTGCCCCGGGCGCAAAGCCGGCCTCGAAGGCGCCAAGCAGAAAACGCAGGACGTAGAACTGAGTAGGCGTCTGTACGAACATCATTGCCATGGCGACCACGCCCCAGCAGACCATGATGCGCAGCAGGGTCTTGCGCACACCGATCTTTTCCAGCATCAGATTGCTGGGTACCTCGAACAGCAGATAACCGATGAAGAAGATCCCCGCGCCCAGCGCATACACAGCGTCGCTGAATGCCAACGTCTCTTTCATTTGCAACTGCGCATAACCGACGTTGATACGGTCAAGAAAGGCCACGACATAGGCGGCCATCAGCAGCGGCATGATGCGCCAGCTGATTTTTCGATACAGCCTGCGGTCTTCCGGAGTCTCGGTGAGGGTCATGCCTGTCTCCTGTTGGTTTTTGTTGTTATTGGCTTGGTCGCGCTTCGCTAAGCGGTGGTGCGAATCGTCAGATGGCCCGGTATTTCGTACAGCGCAGCGGTGGCGCTGGCAGGGCGGCCTTCGCCGAGCAAGCGGATGGCACACGCAATCATCTGGTCAACCGGTTGGTGCACCGTGGTGAGGCCATGTTCTGCATAGGCAGCGGCGCGGATGTCATCGAAACCGATGACGGCGACCTCTTCGGGCACCCGCAGGGTGGTGTTCATGCGCAAATGGCTGAGGACCCCCAGGGCCATGACGTCGTTGGCGCAAAACACGGCATCGATGACCGGCTGCCCGGGGCTGAACAGGCGGGTGGCTGCAGCGCGTCCGCCTTCATAGGTGTATCCGCCGTGCAGGTGTGCAACCACACGTTGACCGTACGCTGCCAGGCCCTGCTCGAAGCCGAGCAGACGGTCTGTCGTGGTGGAGACGTCTGGATCGCCGGCGATGAAAGCGCAAGCCTGGCGATTTTGTCCCACCAGGTACTCGGCAACTTCGGTGGCCATGCGCTGGTTGTCACAGCACACCGACCAGACGGTCGGGTCTTCGACGCGGCGGTTGAGAAACACCACGGCTACCCCCTGGCGGGCGCACAGGTCGGACATGTGCGAAGACAGCTTTGCGGCAGTGACCACAATGCCATCGACCTGATACTGCAGCAGTTGCGGCATCAGCGCGTCGGCGTCGCCTCCGGGGGGAACTACGAACAGCAGCAGTTGCCGGCCTGACTCGCGCAGTTGCAGGGAGAACGCTTCAAGCACCGCCGGGTAGAACGGATTGCTCATGTCGCCCATCACCAGGGCAACAATACCGGTGCGTCGCCGGTTCAGCGACCGGGCAATGGCATTGGGTCGATAGCCCAGTTCTTCGGCCATGGCAAGGATGCGTGCGCGCACGGTGGCGGAAATGCGCGACTGGGCATCGAAGGCGCGGGTGACGGTCGAGGTGGCAACCCCCAGCCGTTGGGCGATGTCCCGGGCGGTGATCCGTCCGCTGCTGCAGTCGCGCGTCATGGCAGTTCCTCCGATGGCAGTGCAATCGTGTGCACAAGTGACGCCAATCCTATTCGCACGGCCCCGGAGAAACCCCTCCCCAATGGAGGGGGGGCTGCGCAACGATGGCCCACCCCTTGCCGAAAATGCGCAAACCACCCGTCACGGGAGGGGTGCCACTGACCGTCTTTTGCATATGCTGGCCTTTCTCAGTGCGCTCAACAGCACAGGGCAAAAATGCGTTCAGCGAGGTAAATGGGGTGTATCGCAAGTTATTTTCAGTGACCGGCAAAGCACGCAAGCTCGACGGCGGCACATTGTTCGGCACGACACCGCGGCGCATCTGGAGCGAATGGTTGAGCCCGGACAACGACAATCAGGTCGAGCTGGCATCGCGCGTACTGCTGGTGCAACAGAACGGCCAGAACATACTGGTCATGGCCGGTAGCGATGCTTTATTGGCCCCCCTGGCGCCAACCTGCCGCTGTCAGCGGCCGGCCCCTGGCCTGCTCGACAGCCTGGCGCGTCTTGGCCTGGCAGAAGGGGACATACACGCCGTGGTGCTCACCCACCTGCATGCGATGCTCGCGCCGGAGGTGCGCCGTGCCGTCAACGCAGGTGATGCACCGCGCTTGCTCTTCCCGGCAGCCCGCTATCTGGTCGGCCGTCAGCACTGGGTACGGGCCAGCCATCCCCACCCGCGAGACCGGGCATTGTTCGTGGCGCCGATCATCAGTCAACTGCAAAGCAGTGGCCGTTTGCAGGTACTCGACGAGAACGCCAGCGAGGTACTGGGTGAAGGCTGGCGGTTGCATGTCAGCGACGGCTACACCCCGGGACAGCTGTTGCCGGAAATCGAGATGCCCGGTGGCCCGCTGATTTTTGCCGGTGACCTGGTGCCCGCCATGCAATGGCTCGCCCTCGACCTGACCACCGCCTTTGACCGGAATCCGGAATGCCTGATCGATGAAAAAGAGCACCTGCTCGACCACCTGGTCGCCAGCGGTGGCAGGCTGTTCCTGCCCCGTGATCCTGAGGTTGCGCTCATCAAGGTCTGCCGCAACCGGCAATCGCGTTATCAACCCTACGACCACCATGCCGTCCTGCATCGGCTGGACAGTTGAATCAACCCGCTCAACAGGAGTGCTGTATGAAAGTAATGGCTGCGGTAAAGCGCGTGGTCGACTACAACGTCAAGGTTCGCGTCAAGGCGGACGGCACGGGCGTCGACCTCGCCAACGTAAAAATGGCGCTGAACCCCTTCTGCGAAATAGCCGTGGAAGAGGCGGTGCGCCTCAAGGAACAAGGCATAGCCACTGAAGTAGTGGTGGTGACCGTTGGTCCGGCCAGCGCCCAGGAACAACTGCGTACTGCGCTGGCACTGGGTGCAGACCGCGCCGTTCTGGTCGAGTCTGCCGACGAGCTCGGCTCGCTGGCCGTGGCCAAGCTGCTCAAGGCTGTTGTCGACAAGGAACAGCCACAGCTGGTGATCCTTGGCAAACAGGCCATCGACAGCGACAACAACCAGACTGGCCAGATGCTGGCCGCGCTGACCGGCTTCGCCCAGGGCACTTTCGCCTCCAGGGTTGAAGTGGCTGGCGACAAGGTCAATGTCACCCGTGAAATCGATGGCGGCCTGCAGACCGTAGCGCTGAACCTGCCAGCGATCGTCACCACTGACCTGCGTCTGAACGAGCCACGCTATGCGTCGCTGCCAAACATCATGAAGGCCAAGAAAAAGCCGCTGGAAACTGTTGTTCCAGACGCGCTGGGCGTTTCCACCGCCTCCACCAGCAAGACCCTGAACGTGGAAGCGCCAGCTGCTCGCAGCGCGGGTATCAAGGTCAAGTCGGTTGCTGAACTGGTCGAGAAACTGAAGAACGAGGCGAAGGTAATCTGATGACTATCCTGGTAATTGCGGAACACACTCATGCAGCACTTGGTGGTTCGACCCTCAACACTGTTGCTGCCGCACAGCAGATTGGTGGTGAGATTCATGTGCTGGTGGCGGGCCTGGGTGTCGAAGGCGCTGTGGCAGCGGCGCGAGGCGTCGATGGCGTCGCCAAGGTGCTGGTGGCTGACAATGCGGCGTATGCCCATCACTTGCCGGAAAATCTCGCTGCATTGGTTACCGGTCTGGTGATCGACCAGACGGTGATCTACAGCCACGTCCTGGCGCCTGCCACAGCCAACGGCAAGAACCTGTTGCCACGGGTGGCGGCGGCGCTGGATGTCGACCAGATCTCCGAAATCATCTCGGTTGAGTCGCCAGACACCTTCAAGCGTCCGATCTATGCCGGCAACGCCATTGCTACGGTGCAATCGAATGCCGCAATCAAGGTCATCACTGTCCGTGCCACCGGATTCGATGCCGTTGCCTCTGTGGGCGGGGCGGCTGCTGTCGAGGCTGTCGGACCGGTCTTTAACGCGGGCCTGTCGGCGTTCGTTGGCGAAACACTGGCCACCTCTGACCGCCCGGAACTGACCGCGGCGAAGATCGTCGTTTCCGGTGGCCGCGGCATGCAGAACGGTGACAACTTCAAGCACCTGTACAGCCTGGCCGACAAGCTCGGGGCGGGTGTCGGCGCCTCACGGGCAGCCGTTGACGCAGGTTTTGTCGCCAACGACATGCAGGTCGGGCAGACCGGCAAGATTGTTGCCCCGCAGCTGTACATTGCTGTTGGTATCTCCGGTGCAATTCAGCACCTGGCCGGGATGAAAGACTCGAAAGTAATCGTTGCGATCAACAAGGACGAAGAAGCGCCGATTTTTCAGGTGGCCGATTACGGTCTGGTGGCCGACCTGTTCGACGCCGTGCCGGAGCTGGAGCAGCACCTCTGAGACGCTCCCAGGCAAGCAAAAGCCCGCTCATTGAGCGGGCTTTTTAGTCGTTGTAAAGGCTTAAGCCTGGGTGTTGCCTGCAGGTACCAGGCGCCTTGCGGGAATGGCGATCAGCAACAGCAACGTGCCCAGCACCAGCAGCACGGCGATCAGGTCAAAGGCCAGGTAAAGGCTGCCAGTGGCGGCTTTTACCGCACCGACGGCGGTCTGGCTGAGAACTCCGGCGAGGTTGCCGAGGCTGCTGATGATGGCAATGCCGCCCGCAGCCCCGGTTTTGCTTAACAACGCAGGCGGAATGGTCCAGAACAACGGCATCGCCGCCAGGGCGCCCGCCGCCCCCAGGCTGGCCAGTGTCATCGACAGCAGCGCGTTGCCCGCGGCCAGGTCCAGCAAGCAGAAGCTGGCCGCTGCGGTCAGCATTGTCAGGCTCAGGTGCCAGCGGCGTTCCATGTAGCGGTCAGAGCTGCGACCGAGCAGGTACATGGCGCACAAGGCCGCCAGGAACGGCAGGCTGGTGGCCAGGCCAATGTGCTGCAGGTCTTCCAGGCCAAAACCCTGCACCAGTGTCGGCAGCCAGTAAGAAACGGTGTTGGAGGCGCTGTAGATGCAGAAACACACCAATCCCGCCACATACAACAGTGGATCGCGCAATGCGCCGAGGAACCCGCTGCTGGCCGCGCCGGATCCTGATTCATTGGCCAGCGCCTGGTGGATCTGCTGTTTTTGTTCATCGTTCAGCCAGCGCGCCTGCTCGGGGCGGTCGGTCAGCCAGAAGCGTCCGATCACCCCAAGCAGCACCGCCGGCAGACCGGTCAGGACAAACAAAGCCTGCCAGTCACGCAGACCCAGCCAGCCATGCAGGTGGGTCATGATGGTGCCCGACAAGGGGCCGCAAATCATCCCGGCAACCATGCCGGCCATGAAAAACGAGGCGGTGATCCGGCCACGCACAGCGGCAGGAAACCAGAAGGTGAGGTAAAGGATCAGGCCCGGGAAAAAGCCCGCTTCGGCGACGCCCAGCAAGAAACGTGCAGCGATCAGTTGCGTAGGGCTGGTAACAAAGGCCGTGGCCACGGTGATCAGGCCCCAGAGGATCATGATTCGTGTCAGCGTTGCACGCGCGCCGACACGTTGCATGTACAAGTTGCTGGGCACCTCGAAGAGGATGTACCCCAGGTAAAAGACTCCGGCACCGATGCCATACGCTGCATCGCTGAGGAGAATGTCGTCGGCCATGCGCAACTTGGCAAACGACAGGTTCAGGCGATCGATGGCGTTGATGATGAAGGCCAGCATCAGATAGGGCATCAGACGCCAGATCACTGTGGAATAGGTGCGTTTCAAATCAGCCGAAATGGCAGATGTCGCCGGAAAGGAGGGGATGGCGTCGCTCATTGAGGCGCTCCTGTGGTTGCCTGATTATTGTTGTAGTGGCGCCGCACGGGGCGGTTCAGGCGAGTATAAGGAGGCGCTGCCAGGGCAATGTTCCGGATTTGGACATTAAGGCAAGTGACTGAAAAAATTAGAAAATATTCTGAGTAACGCGGTCGCCCGCAACCGGGCTCCGCGTTTTGTCGCGGCGATGATACCGCGCTTCAGAACACTTGCTGGTAAATGGCCTGAATGTCCTTGAGGCTCAGTTCGCGTGGGTTGTTATCCAGCAAGCGCGTTTGCTGGCTGGCATCCCTTGCCAAGGCCTCGAGGTCGCCCTCGGTGACGCCCACATCACGTAGCCGGGTTGGCAGGCCCAGGCGCGCCGGTAAGGCCTGCAGGTGGGCGATCAGTCCCATGGCCCTCTCAATGATTGCGCCGCGGCTGTGCGGCAGCAGAATATCCGCCAGCTCGGCGTAAAGGGGTGCCGCGGCCTCAAGGTTGAAGCGCATCACCGGCGCCAGTACCAATGCATTGGACAGCCCGTGGGGCACATGAAACCGTGCGCCCAACGGATAGGCCAGGGCATGTACGGCGGCCACCGGGGCATTGGCGAAGGCCATGCCGGCAAGGCAGGCACCCAGCAGCATGTTTTCGCGCGCCTGAGCGTCTACGCCGTTGTCGCACACCCGTTCAAGGTTGTCGCCCAAAAGGCGTAGCGCCTCGCGGGCCAGGCAGTCGGAAATCGGGTTTTTCAGGTGCCTGGAGGTATAGGACTCGATGGCGTGGACCATGGAGTCGATACCGGTAGCAGCGCTGACGTGCTTGGGTAGTCCCAGCGTGAGGTCGGCGTCGAGCACAGCGATGTCAGGCAGAAGCGAAGGCGAAATCACGACATTTTTCTGGCCCTCTCCGGTGGTGATCACCGACACGGCGGTCACCTCAGAGCCGGTTCCAGCAGTTGTCGGCACCAGGATCAGCGGCAAGCGCCGGCCGTTGGTGCGATCGATGCCGTAGATGTCGGCCAGCGACTCTTCGCTGCGCGCCAGCAGTGCCGTCAGCTTGGCGGCATCCAGGGAGCTGCCGCCGCCAAAACCGATTATGCAATCGGCGCAGCATTGCCGTGCGGCTTGCACGGCTTCGAGAATCACCGACTCCGGTGGGTCAGCCTGGACTTTGCTGAACACCTGCAGGGCGATACCACGTTGGGCGAAGCCTCGTTCGACCGGGGACAGCAGGCCGGTGGCCAAAACGCCGGCATCGGTGACCAGCAGTACCGAACGATGGCCCATGGTCTGGACTTGTTCGGCCAGGCGGGCAGCGGCACCGCGTTCGATAATGATGGAGCGGGTGGTGTTGAACAGCAGGCGGCGCGTCATGTGGTTTTCCCCGTGGATTGGCCGATGGCTCGGCAGCGTCCTGCAAGGTTAGGGGGCAACAATCGGCGCTTCCCCCCCTCCAGACGGGAGGGGAGACGAACAGCGGTCAGTCAATCAGGTTCTGGTTGCGGGCCTGGACCATGGCATCGTAGCGGCTGGAAACGCCCAGTTTGGCGAAGATGTTACGCAGGTTCCATTTCACGGTTTCCAGGGTGATATCCAGGGTGTGGGCAATGCGCTTGCTCGACATGGCCTGGGCTACCAGGCTGAGAATCTCGCGTTCGCGAGGGGTCAGCAGGGCTTGCTGCCCCGGTGGAGCGGGGCGGCGTGAGCGGGGTGTTGCCAGGCTGGCTGAACAGGGGCCGGTGAGTTTTTCGATAAGGTCGTCGACATACTGGCGCAGCGGGTCGTGCAAGCCCGTGCTGGCAAGTGCACCCAACAGTTTCTCACTCAGGGCACCTTCATCCAGTAGGGTGCGGGCCAGGCCCAGGCGCTGCGCCGCCTCGGCTGCCCGATGAGTGCGCAACAACGCTTGATCAGGCTGTTTGAGGTCTTCCAGTACACCCGCCGACAACAGGTCGACCAGCACGCCCAGGCGCCCGCGATGGAAGCGCTCGGCATAGTCCTTGACTGTGTCCAGTGCCTCCAAGGCGGCGTGCGAGTCCTCTTTGACCAGCACGCGCGCGCGCGCCAGGGCGGCGATGGCCGGTAGTTCGGCCCGCCCGCCCAAGGCGGTGCCATGCTCGCGTGCAAGTGCTTCCAGTGCCTGCAACAGCTCGACGGCATGGCTGCGCTGGCCCTTGAGCAGGCATACGCGAATCTGTTCGCCCAACAGGTGGGCGACCGGTCGCACCTGGCCCAGGCTGCGCAGGTGGGCAATTTGCTGACGTAAAAAACTCAGGGCGGCGTCTGCTCCCTTCTGCAAAAGATCAAGGCGGCTACGGCTCAAGTTGGTGCGGACGATGACATCGGGGACCGAGGAGTGCAGCAAACCGAAGCGGTTGGCGATCAGTTCGCGGGCGTCATCGATGCGGTCCAGCTCATAGAAGGCATCGGCCAGCAGGCTGGCGCAGAGGTTGGCGCAGATTGAGCGCTGTCCGCCTTCGCGGGTCGAGCGCTCCAGCAACTCGGAAGCCAGTGATTCGGCCTCGACAATGTCACCGGCGAGCAAATAGGTGGTCAAACGAGCAGATTCGGCCACCAGTGCCATGTCATTGCTGCGATCCTCGGCGGCGACAGGATGAATGTCGAACAGGCGCCGGGCATCGGTGTACCGGCCCGCCGTGGCGTAAGCGACCGTCAGCGCCGCCAGCAAAACATAGCGCAGGAAGGGATTGTCCATCGGAGCATCGCGCACCGGCTCCAACAGGCGGATGGTCAGTTCGCTGTCGTCTTCCTGGATGGCTACCGCGGCATGGATAAGCGGCAGGCCACTGGCAAGTTCGGGGTGGGCATCGAGGTTGCTCGCCTGCAAGCGATTGAGCCAGGCTTTCGCCCGCCCCGGACGCGACGTCAGCGAAACCGTGAGGCTCGCCAGAAACAGCAGGCGCTGATGACGAAACAGCACGTCTTCGGGTAAACGTTCCAGCAGCCGCAAGGTGGGTGCCAGATAATCCAGGCTCCAGGTCGCTGGCGTGGTCTGTTCAATCACCTGGATGGCAAACTCGGTGTCGTCGCCCAGGCTCGCGTGGCGCACCGCTTCGGTCAGGCAGTTGTGCTCGGCAAACCACTGGGCAGCCTGGCGGTGCAAGGGGCGCACATCGTGATTGCGGCGCTGCAGGCGGGTACTGAGAAACTCACCGAACAAAGGATGAAAGCGGTACCAGATGACACGGTCATCAGAGTCGACCCGGTAAATCAGCAGGTTCTCGTCTTCCATGCGCTGGAGCAATTCGCCGGCTTCGGGGTTGCCGGTCACGGTGATTGCCATCGACGCATTGAAGCGCCGGAACAGCGACAGTGTTTCGGCGACCTCTACCAGTGCGGCTGGTAAGTGTGCCACCACCTCTTCGCTGAGGTAGGTTTGCAAATCATTGGAGCGCCACACCAGATCATCCAGGATCGCACGGGTATCGCTGCGGTTCTTCAGCATGATCACAATCAGCTGCAGGCAGGATGGCCAGCCGCTGGTGAGGTCATGTATCAGGCTGAGCTCATCGGCGTTGATCTTGTCGCTACCGAGGTTTTCCTCGACGAAAGTACGGGTCTCCGCCAGGTCGAATGGTAGCTGGGCACTCTCAATTTCTACCACCTGATCCATCATCCGCAGCCGTGACAGGCTCAGCGGCGGGCTAACCCTCGAGGCAAGTACCAGGTGCAGGTTGCCGGGGCTTTGCTCCAGCAGTTTCTGTATCAGCTTGTGGGCATGCGGAGCTTCTACATGGTGGTAGTCATCGACCATCAGGTACAGCTCTTTGTTGAGCATGGCCGCTGCGTTGACAATGATCGCAACCGTGCCATCAATGGCCGATAGGGTGTTGTCTTCACGCTGCAGATTGATGTCGATGTCGATGCCCAGGCGCCGCACACCTTCCAGGAAGGTCGTACAGAAGGCGCTGTAACCCTTGTCATCGGCAGCCAGAGACACCCAGGCTACTTCGGCGCCGGCTTTGAGCCGGTCCTGGCGCCACTGTGCCAGTAGGGTTGTCTTGCCGTAGCCCGCCGCCCCGGTGATCAAGGCCAGGAGGCTATGATGCATGCGCTGGAGATGCGTCAGCAGCTGGGCCCGGGCGACATGCCGGGTACCGATGCGCGGAGGCGAGAACTTGGTCGAAACCAAGTGCCGGGCAAGATTTTTCGGCAATGTGTTTTCCACGCTTCTTATTGATTGGAGCGAAGCTAGCCAACCTGTCTGGACAGGTCAAGCCTAGACCGGGCAGCCGCTCACCGCCCGCAATGGGAGGGACAACCTGGTCCGGTTGTTTTTTAAGATCGGTCGCATCCCCAGTCAGGGGACTAACCGAGGAATCACGATGAAACTGGACAATAAAGTAGCGATCGTCACGGGCGCGGCCTCGGGGCTGGGCCTGGCTACCTGCAAGGCACTGGCTGCGGCGGGGGCAAGGGTGGTGGGTTTCGATCTCGATCAGCAGCGGCTCGATGTGGCGCTTGAGGGGATTGCCGGTATTGCCGTGGACGTTGCTGATGAAGCCAGCGTTCAGCGAGGGATCGATGCGGTGGTACAGCGGTTTGGGGCGCTGCATGTGGCGGTCAACTGCGCCGGGGTGCTGGGGCCGTGCAAGACGCTGTCCAAGGGCCAGGTTTTCCCCACCGAGCTGTGGAGCCGGGTATTGGCGGTGAATCTCACCGGGACGTTCAATGTCATCCGTTATGCGGCCCTGGCGATGTCGAACAACGATCCCGAGGACAGCGGCGAGCGGGGCGTGATTATCAATACAGCCTCGGGCGCTGCCCGTGAAGGGCAGATGGGCCAAGCCGCGTACAGCGCCAGCAAGGCGGCAGTGATTGGCATGACATTGCCCATTGCACGTGACCTGGCCGAGCACGGTATTCGCGTGGTGAGCCTGGCGCCGGGGCTGTTCGAGTCGGGCATGTCGGCGGGGATGCCGGCCAAAGTATCCGAAAACATCGTCGGCGGGTTGCTGTTTCCGCGGCGTATGGGCTATGGCCACGAGTTTGCGGCATTGGTGCAGCACGTGGTGGAAAACGCCTACCTCAATGCGTTGACACTTGATATTCAATGCGGGACCCGCTGAGCCCGCTCCTTGGGTATATCGCGACCATTGTGGGAGCCGGCAGCGCCGGCGATGGGCTGCACAGCAGCCCTGGACTCGTCCGGACAACCGCAGTACCGGCCTTTTCGCGGGCAAGCCCGCTCCCACAGGTGCATGACTGTTTTCAAAATCCCTGCAGGCCCTGTGGGAGCGGGTTTACCCGCGATGCGCGCGTCAGGCGCGTTGATACCAGGCCACGCCTTGCCCGTCCAGGCTCACGCTAATGTCCCCCCGGCGTAGCAGATAATTGAGGCAGGCCAGGGCTTCGCCGGTCGCCAGGGTGAAGCGTGAGCTGTCGTCGCTGCGCACCGGGGCATTGAACAGCAGGGCGAACAGGTCGACCACACGACGGGGTTGCTCCAGCCCCTGGCGCAAGCGCGTCAGGGCGCTGTAGGTATCAACCTGCAGTTGCTCGATTCGCGTGTGCAGACCAAGGAAGGGCTTGTTGTGCGACGGCAGCACCAGTACATCGTCTGGCACGCGACGTCGCAACATAGCCAACGAATCCAGCCACTCGCTCATCGGATCGGCGTCCGGCTCAGTGGGATGCACTGAAACGTTGGACGAGATCCGTGGCAACACCTGATCGCCGGAAATCAGCAACTTTCGCTGCGGATCATAAAGGCACGCGTGCTCCGGTGAATGGCCTGCGCCTACGACTACTTCCCAGCCATACCCGCCGATATCAAGCTGCTCGCCGTTCTGGATACGCCGATAGCTGTCAGGCAGGCTCGAGAGCATGCGGCCGAAGCCGCCAAAGCGCGTGCGGTAACGCTCCAGCGCCTGCGCGTCCCAACCGGCACGCCGATAGAACGCCAGTGCCTCTTCGGGTGCCGGACGGTTGCTGTCGCCGGCTTGCAGCCGACAGTGCAGGTACTCAAGGCGTGTCATCCACAACCGGCAATCGGTGTGGCGGCTCAGCCAACCGGCCATGCCGACATGGTCGGGGTGCAGGTGGGTGGCAATGATCCGCGTCAGTGGCGTGTCGCGCAAGGCGCCGTCCAGCAAGGCACGCCAAAGCGCCTCGGTCTGCTCATCGTAGATGCCGGTATCGACCAGCGTGGTGCCCGCACCGTCAGCGAGCAACCACACGTTGATGGTCCCCAGCGAAACCGGCAGGGGCAACCTGAGCCACTGTACGCCCGCAACGACCTGGGCTGGCACTCCGGGCACCGGCGGTAGGGCGTAGGGGTAGGTGAGGCGTGCATTCGCGCTGACCGAAAGGCCGTCCATCATTGTGTTCTCCCGTCTGATTGTCCACTGATGTTGCCGGTACAGGCGCGCAATTCAGCGTTATGGGTGCAGACGCTACCGAAGGGGGGGTAGGGGGAACACCCCCCTTTCAGAAAGGGGGGGGAGGACGTACTGACAACGCTGGCACCCTGCGCAGCACTCGATCACTGATTGAGCGGCTTGCGAACCTGGAGGTCCAGGTTCAACCCAGGGGAGGAGACACCCAGATGAATAACAAGAAAAACACCAGTCCACGTCATCCCACCAATCACCCTGCAGTCCGGGCCACGGTCGTGACGTTATGCGCATTGGCCTGCGCCAATGCCGTTGCTGTCGAGATCGACACCGGCAACGATGATATCCAGCTGCGTTGGGACAACACCTTGCGCTACAACCTGGGGATGCGTACCGAGGGCCAGGACAAGGCAATCCTGGCCAACCCGAACAACGATGACGGCGACCGTAACTTCGACAAGCATCGCCTGGTCAACAATCGCCTGGATATCCTCAGCGAGTCGGACCTCATCTACAAGGGCAAATACGGCGCACGTGTCAGTGCGGCACTCTGGTATGACGCCGCGTATGCCGGTGACCTGGACAACGACAACGTTGCCACTTCCAACCACCTGGGTTCCGGCGGACGTCCGGCCACCGGGTTGAGCCGCTATACCAACCGTTACTACGAAGGCCCGTCTGCCGAATGGATGGACGCCTTCGTCTTTGGCGAATACAACCTCGGCGAGATGCCGCTCAAGGCCCGCCTGGGTCGGCATACCGTGAACTGGGGCGAGTCGTTGCTGGGTGCTGGCGCCATTCATGGCATTTCCTATGGCCAGGCACCGCTGGACCAGGGCAAGGCCCTGGCACTACCGGGGATCGAGGCCAAGGAGCTGTACCTGCCGCGCACTCAGCTGTCGACCCAGTTGCAGGTCAATCCCGAACTGTCGTTTGCTGCGCAGTACTTTTTCGAATGGCGCCCGTCGCGGGTGCCGGAGTCTGGCAGTTACCTGGGCTTTGCGGACATCTATCAGCAAGGTGGCGAGTCGTTCATTCTCAGCCCCAGCCTGCGTGCCCTGCATGGCGACGACATCGAACCGCGCGATTCCGGTGACTGGGGCGTGATGACGCGCTGGAGTCCGCAATGGCTGGACGGCACCCTGGGCTTCTACGTGCGCCAGTTCTCCGACACGCTGCCTCAGGTCGTGTTGCTGGCCAATGCGCGGCCGCAGTATTTCCTCAATTATGCCGACAAGATCGACATGTACGGCATTAGCCTGTCCAAGGAAGTCGGCGGCGTGAGTGTCGGTGCCGACCTCAACTACCGGCGCAACATGCCGCTGGTCAGCTCGGCGGCACGGGTGACGTCGGCGGCGCAACTACCGGATGACGGCGATATTCTCGGTGCCCGTGGTGACACCTTGCACGGTGTGCTCAATGCCATTGGCTCGCTCAGCCCGACGCCGCTCTACGACGGCGCCAGCTGGTCTGCCGAGCTGACCTGGAGCCGCTGGCTGTCGGTCAATTCCGATCCGCTGAACCTGTTCAAGGGATCGTCTGCGTACAAAGCCGTGCCCACCAATATTGACGCGGTCACCCGCGATGCCTACGGGCTGGCCATCAACTTCACGCCGACCTGGTACCAGGTCTTCCCCGGTGGCGACCTGTCGATGCCGCTGAGCTTCTCCCAAGGTATCAATGGCAACTCGGCAGTCAGCTCCGGCGGTAACGAAGATGCCGGCAGCTACGCCGTCGGTCTGGCACTCGACGTCTACAGCCGGTACCGCTTCGACCTCAAGTACGTGGACTATTTCGGCGATTACTCGACCAATCCGGTCACCGGCGCGGCCCTGACCCCGAGCGGTAGCCAGGCGATGCTGGAAGACCGCGGCGCGGTGTACTTCACCTTCAAGACCACGCTCTGAGTCGCGCTTGCCACTGCTGCAAGCTTCCCGGTGGTGGTCCCAAGGCGGGACCACTGTTGGTGCAATGTGCGCTGGTGCGCAACTGATGTGAGGTAAACACAGTGTTTAAACAACGCTTACGACCGTCATGGCTGATCCTGGCCGTGCTATTGACGGGCCACGTGCTCGCGCAACCCGTTTTCGTCTCGCCCCTGGACATGCCAGCCGTGCCCAGTAGCCAAGCGATCCATGCGCCGATCAATGCCTTGGCGCAAGCCGGCGGGCGGCTGATTGCAGCTGGCCAGCGCGGTCATATTCTCTACTCCGACGACAGCACCACCTGGGTCCAAGCCCAGGTGCCGGTCAGTTCCGACCTCACTGCCGTAATGTTTCCCACTCCCCATCAGGGCTGGGCTGTAGGCCACGAAGGCGTGGTTTTACACAGCAGCGATGCGGGTAAAACCTGGAGCAAGCAGCTCGATGGCCGGCAGATTGCGGCGCTGATGCTCAAGCACTACGGCCACCCTGCCAATCCCGAAGACCCGCAAGCCCAGCGCCTTAAACAGGACGCTGAGCTGTTTGCCGAGCAAGGGGCCGACAAACCGTTGCTGGACGTGTGGTTCGCCGACGAGCGTACGGGGTTCGTCATTGGTGCTTTCAATCTGATCTTGCGCACCGAGGATGGCGGGCAAAGCTGGACACCCTGGCAGGACCGTGTCGACAACCCGCGAAGCATGCACCTGTATGGTCTGCATCCGGCTGCCGGGACGCTGTTCATGGTGGCCGAGCAGGGCCTGGTATTGAAACTCGATGCGACCCGCCAGCGGTTCGTGAAAGTGCCGTTGCCGTATGAGGGCACCCTGTTTGGCGTGCTGGGCGATGACCAGCTGGTGCTGGTGTACGGCCTGCGTGGCAACGCCTTGCGCAGCCTCGATGGCGGTGCCAGCTGGAGCACGGTCACTACCGGCACCGAGGCGGGTATCAGCAGCGGTCTGGTCGCCGCAGACGGCACGCTCTTGCTGGCCAGCCAGAGCGGTCAGTTACTGCGCTCCACTGACCGTGGGGCGACGTTCCGCCGCGTAGCGCTCGACAGTGTGGCACCCAACTTTGCAGTGGCAGCCGTTGCCGACGGGGCCGTCGCCCTGGCCGGGCTTGGTGGTGTGCGTGTGCAGAGCCTGCAACAGAACAAGAAGGTCGGAGAGCTCTGATGGCTACCCACAACGCCAGCGACACCCTGCAAACCATCAGCAACCTGAAAGATTTCAATCATCGCTCTGGCAGCCGCCTGGAGCGCTTGATCTTCAACAACCGCTTGCTGGTCATCCTCCTCTGTGCGGTGGCTACGGTAGTGCTGGGCTGGGACTCGACCCGGTTGACGCTCAACGCCGCTTTCGAAAAAACCATTCCGCAAAACCAGCCCTACATTCGCAACTTCCTGGATAACCGCGATGAACTCAAGGGCCTGGGCAATGCCGTGCGCGTGGTGGTGGAGAATCGCTCCGGTGATATTTTCGATCCCGCTTACCTGCAGGCGCTGAAACACATCAATGACGCGTTGTTCCTGACCCCCGGCGTTGACCGCGCCAACGTCAAGTCGTTATGGATGCCGGTGGTGCGCTGGAACGAGGTGACCGAGGAAGGCTTCGCCGGCGGCCCGGTGATGCCGGACAATTACACCGGCTCCGAGGCCAGTATCGATGCGCTGCGGCAGAACATCGGCCGTGCGCAGCTGCTGGGGAACCTGGTAGGCACCGATTTTCGCTCGAGCATGATTTTCCTGCCGCTGCTCGACAAGGACAGCAATAGCGGTGAGCCGCTGGACTACTGGGAACTGTCCAAGCGTCTGGAAACTATCCGTAGCCAGTATTCCGGCGATCAGGGCGGTGTTGACCTGGCGATCCGCATCGTCGGTTTTTCCAAGGTGGTTGGCGATCTGCTCGATGGCCTGCAGCAAATGGTCGTCTACTTCGCAGTAGCGGCGTTGATCGCGGCGCTGATCATCTTCGCCTGGACCCGCTGTATCCGTAGTACCGCGCTGGTGCTCGGCTGTTCCTGCATCGCAGTGCTCTGGCAACTGGGGCTGATCGCCCGGCTGGGTTATGCCCTTGACCCATATTCGATCCTGGTCCCGTTTCTGGTGTTCGCCATCGGCGTCTCCCATGGCGCGCAGAAGATGAACGGCATCATGCAGGACGTGGCCCGTGGCACCCACAAGCTGGTGGCGGCGCGTTACACCTTTCGCCGTCTGTTTCTCGCCGGGGTCACGGCGCTGGTCGCCGACGCGGTAGGCTTCGGGGTACTGATGCTGATCGATATTCCGGTAATCCAGGACCTGGCCATCACCGCGTCGATCGGCGTCGCGTTGCTGGTATTCACCAACCTGATCCTGCTGCCGGTCATGCTTTCCTATACCGGGGTCAGTGCCAAGGCTGCCGGCCGCAGCCTGCGCGCGGAACAGAAGCCCGCCAGCGGCCTCTGGTTGCTGCTGGAGCGCTTCACTGAACGCCGTTGGGCAACGGTGCTGCTGACGGTGTCGGCGCTGCTCACGGTGGCCGGTTTTATCGTCAGCACCCAGCTGCAGATCGGTGACCTTGACGCCGGGGCCTCGGAGTTGCGTCCCGACTCGCGCTACAACCTCGACAATGCCTACATCAACAGCAGGTACTCGCTGTCTTCCGATCAGTTTGCAGTCATCGTCAAAACCCGCGCCGAAGGCTGTCTTGAATACCAGACGCTGGTGGATGCCGATCGTCTGGGCTGGACCTTGCAGCAAGTGCCGGGCGTGCAGAGTACGGTGTCGCTTGCCGACGCGGTACGCAAGATCACTGCCGGGTCCTACGAGGGCAGCCCGAAATGGATGTCGATTTCGCCCAACCAGGACGTGCTGAACTACGCCGCGCGTACTGCCAGTACCAGTAACCCGGAGCTGTTCAACAACGATTGCTCGGTGATGCCGGTGGTTGCTTACCTGACCGATCACAAGGCACAGACCCTGGATCAGGTCGTCCAGGCCGCCGAAGCGTTCGCTTCAGCGCACAGTACGCCGGAGCGGCAGTTCCTGCTGGCGGCTGGCAGCGCCGGGATTGAAGCGGCGACCAACATCGTGGTCAAGAAAGCCAACCTGACCATGCTCATGTACGTGTATGCGGCCGTGATCGTGTTGTGTTTCATCACCTTCCGCAGCTGGCGTGCGGTGGTGGTCGCCGTGGTACCGCTGGTGATCACCTCGATTCTCTGCGAAGCGCTGATGGTGGTGCTGGGCATGGGCGTCAAGGTCGCGACCTTGCCGGTGATTGCCCTGGGTGTGGGCATCGGCGTCGACTACGCCTTGTACCTGCTGAGCATCCAACTGGCCCGCCAGCGTGCCGGCGCCACCCTGGCTGACGCCTACCGGCATGCCTTGCGCTTCACTGGCAAAGTCGTGGCGCTGGTCGGTGTGACGCTGGCTGCCGGGGTCATCACCTGGGCGTTCTCGCCCATCAAGTTCCAGGCCGACATGGGCATCCTGCTGACCTTCATGTTCCTCTGGAACATGCTCGGCGCGTTGGCGTTAATCCCGGCGCTGTCGCATTTCCTGCTCAGAGACGTGCATGCCCGCAGTGCGCCGGTTATGACCCCGGTGGTGGGTGAGAACAGCGCCCCCAGCGAGTCTGATGCGCGGACTGTGCAGTGTGTGTAAAGCCAAGCTGAACCTGTCTTTTTGCCCTGAATTCATAAGGAATTACCATGAGCGACACCTGTGCAACCTTCCTCAGCGAACAGGAAATCATGATCCGCGACTCGGCACGCAAGGTCGCCGCCGAGGTAGTCGCCCCGACAGCCGCCGAACGTGACCGCAGTGCCGCCTGGCCCGGCAACGAACTGCAGGCCGTTGCCGACCTGGGCTTTCTCGGCATGCTGATACCCGAAGCGTACGGCGGTGCGGGCCTGAGTTTCGTCGAGTATTGCCTGGCCATCGAGGCATTCGCCGCTGCCGATACCGGTTTCGCCACCCTGATCCACGTGCACAACTCGGTGGGCATGGCCGTGGCCCGCCTGGGTGACGAGGCGCAGAAGCGCAGGTACCTGGCGGACCTGGCTTGTGGTAAACGCATCGGCGCGTTTCTGCTCAGCGAACCGCATGCCGGCTCCGACACAGGGGCATTCCGTACCCAGGCGCGCCGCGAAGACGACCACTACGTGCTCAACGGCAGCAAGCAATTCATCTCCAACGGCAATCATGCCGGCCTGGGCCTGGTGCTGGCGGTGACTGACAAAGCTGCCGGCAAGAAAGGCAGCAGCCTGTTGATGGTCGACCCGACGGACAACCCCGGCTATGTGGTGTCCTGTGTCGAACACAAAATGGGCCAGCGCTCGGCACATGTCGCCCAGATCCAGCTGGATCAATGCCGGGTACCGGTATCGAACCTGCTGGGTGAAGAAGGCGCCGGCTACCGCAACGTCATGGGCTCGCTGTCGGAAGGGCGGGTGGCGATTGCCGCTGTCGCCACTGGCACCGCCCGCGCGGCGCTGGATGCTGCTGTTGGCTATGCCAAAGAGCGCGAAGCCTATGGGGCGCCGATCCTCAACCTGCAAGGGGTTGCCTTCGACCTGGCCGATATGGCGGCCCAGGTGGAGGTTGCCCATCAGTACATGGTGCATGCCGCACGGTTGTGCGAGGCCGGTGTGGTGTGCGCCAAGGAAGCGTCGGTGGCCAAGCTTTTTGCCAGTGAAATGGCGGAAAAGGTGTGTTCCGATGCGCTGCAGATCCACGGTGGCTATGGCTACCTCACCGACTTCCCGGTTGAGCGTTACTGCCGGGATGTCCGGGTCACGAAGATATACGAAGGCACCAGCCATATTCAGAAGCTGATCATCGCCCGCGCTCTGGTTTAATGGCACATTCGGCTTACCCCCTCCTCATTGAGGGGGGGCAGCCAGACTTCCACCGGCATACCCTGCTGTTGATAGCGAACCTGAAATTTCGGGTGGATTCGCGCCGAGTGGCAGGGAACCAGCACCATGAAGATACCGATCACCACCGATGTGCAGCGGCTTGCTGTGGAAAGCTTCCGTTCTTTTCTCGCGTCCGAGGTAGCACCCGTTGCCCGTCTGTTCGAGGGGCGTAGCCTGCCTGCGCTAAAACTGCGCGAACTCACCCAGGGCATTGCCGAGTTTGGCCTGCCCGGCGCCAGTATCGCCCAGGCCCTCGGCGGTATGGGACTGTCGGCGGAGACCGAGGCCCTGTTGTTTGAAGAACTCGGTGCGGTCTCCAGCGTGATTGCCGAGTGTGTACTCGGTAACCTGCTCGTCGCATCGGCGCTGGCCCACTTGCCACCGGGGCGGGATGCGTTGCGCAAGCGCTACCTGCCGGGCCTTTTGGCGGGGCGCGGTTTCGGTGGTTTCTGTGTGGAACAGGCGCAAGGCATCAGTGCCTGCCCGACTGACGACGGCTGGGTGATCAACGGTAATCACCAGTGGATTTGCAATGGTCGGTTCGCGGATGTCCTCATCACCCCGTTGCCAACCGACGACGGTGCCTGCTGTTACGTAGTGATGGAACGTGAACAGCATGGCTATGTATCAGGGAGCGACGCTGCATTCCCGCCACGAATGACACTCAGCAACGTGCGCTTGTCAGCCGATCTCAGCGACGCTCAGAAGCGCTCCGTTGCTCACGTGCTCGCAGGGATCAGCGCCCAGCGCCGATGACTGTTGGCTGTATTGCTTAAAGGTAGGCTGCCACAGTCTGGCAAGCCAGAATAAAAACGGTGGACTCGATCCACGCTTAAGGAATTCGTATGCGCTATTCACTTGCTGCACTTGCCACTGCCACTGCCATTGCCTTGTCCGCTGTTCCCTCCTGGGCGGCAGACGTTGCCTCCAGCAATTCGGCCAAGGCTGCCAGCCCGACTACGGTTGCGCTCAATCAGGCGGTGCTCAAGGCGTTGCCATTCGAGGATCGCGCTGATTATGAAGCCGCGCGCAAGGGCCTGGTCGCCGCCTTTGAGGGCGAGGTGAAAAATGCTGACGGCAAGACCGTGTGGGACACTCACCAATACGATTTTCTCAAGCAAGCGCAAGCACCGGATACGGTCAACCCCAGCCTCTGGCGTATCGCGCAGCTCAACGCCAACGCCGGTCTGTTCCAGGTCACCGACAAGGTTTACCAGATTCGCGGTATCGATCTGGCGAACATGACCATCATCGAAGGTGATGACGGCCTGATCATCATCGACCCGCTGTATGTAACCGAGACAGCCAAAGCAGGTCTCGACCTGTACTACCAGCATCGCCCGCGCAAGCCGGTGGTGGCGGTGATCTACAGCCATAGTCACATCGATCATTTCGGCGGCGTGCGCGGCGTGGTCGACGAGGCTGACGTCAAAGCCGGCAAGGTCCGTATCTATGCCCCGGACGGCTTCATGGAGCACGCGATCCAGGAGAACGTGCTGGCCGGCACGGCGATGTTTCGTCGCGGCATGTACCAGAGTGGCGGGGCGGTGCCCAGGACTGAACGCGGCCAGGTCGATACCGGGATCGGCAAGGGCGCGCCGATAGGCGGCACCATCAGCCTGATCGCGCCCACCGATTTGATCGTCCAGCCGCTGGAGCGCCATGACATTGCGGGTGTGCAGTTCGAGTTCCAGCTGACGCCAGGCACCGAGGCCCCTTCGGAGATGAATGTGTATTTGCCGCAACTGAAGGCACTGAGCATGTCCGAAAACGCGGTGATGTCGATGCACAACGTACTCACCCCGCGTGGTGCTGAAGTACGTGACGCCAAGGCCTGGTCGAAATTCATCGATGACAGCCTGGTGCGCTATGGCGACAAGGCCCAGGTCATGTTTGCCCAGCACAACTGGCCGACCTGGGGCGGCGAGGGCATTCGCAGCATGCTCGCCGACCAGCGCGACATGTACGCTTTCATCAACAACCGTACCTTGCACTTGCTCAACCAGGGCCTGACACCGCTGGAGATTGCCGACGCAGTGAAGAAGCTGCCCGGCGAACTCGACCATAAATGGTATGCCCGGGGCTACTACGGCACCTTGAGTTTCAACACCCGTGCGGTGTACCAACGCTACCTGGGCTTTTATGACGGCAACCCGGCCAACCTTGATCCGTTGCCGCCGGTGGAGTCCGGCAAGCACTATGTGCAAGCCATGGGCGGCGCCGAAAAGGTGCTGGAGCTGATGCGCACGGCAATGCAACAGGGCGACTATCGCTGGGCCGCACAGCTGGGTAATCACCTGGTCTTCGCCGAGCCTGACAACAAAGCCGCCCTGGAAGCCCAGGCCGACGCGCTGGAGCAGCTGGGTTACCGCAGCGAATCGGCGATCTGGCGCAACATGTACCTGACCGCAGTCCAGGAACTGCGCCAGCTCGCACCGCAACAGGGCGCCCGCGGCAGTGCCGACCTGGTGCGCGCGGCGACACCGACGATGTTCATGGATATCCTCTCGGTACGCATGGACTCGGACAAGGCTCAAGGGCATGATATGACCCTGAACTGGGACTTCGACGACCTCGACCAGCACTTCGCCCTGACCTTGCGCAACGGCGTACTGACCTATCGCGAGCACACACGCCATGCCCAGGCTGACGCTACTGTGAAAATGACTAAAGCCGTACTGGACCAGATCAGCCTGCGCCAGCTCGATTTCCCGACGGCGATCAAGCAGGGCGATATCAAGCTCGAGGGCGATGTCGACCGCTTCAAGGCGATGCTCGGCATGCTTGCCAGCTTTCAGCCGACGTTCAACGTCGTGACGCCCTGATCCATGGGGCGTCGCCTGGAAGCTTCGCCAAGCCACGAGGGGGCAGCCGCTCGTGGCCAGGGCAGCCATGGCAATATTGTCGTGGAAGTACCGACCAAACCGCGCAAGCGGCCGAAGCAGGCCCGCTCTGTCGCGCTGGTCGAGGCGTTGAAAACGGCCGGGCGTGAGATCCTCGAAGGAGAAGGGCGGGAGGCACTGTCGATCTACCGTCTTTCCGACTACTCCGGTGTGGCCATCAGTTCGATCTACGAGTATTTCCCCACCATTGAGTCACTGATCGGCGCGATATTCGAAGATTACCGCGCCGATACCCGCCTACAAGTGATCGCCAGCATTGAGGCGTTGCCGGCGTCGGCCACCCTCTATGACGGTATCGAAATCATCTTGCGCACCGGCCTTTCGGCCTTGCATCGCTGGATGCAGGTCGACTCCGAGCAGAGCATCAAGGCCGCCTACTACGGCGAGCTGGTGCGCCTGGAAATCGTCAAGCCGGAGCGCTTCTGGATCGCGATGGTCATTCCGGCGCTGGTGAAGCGCTTCTCCGACCAGGTGTTGGTGCGTGACCGTGAGAAGGCCGGCTTTCTTGCCTACCAGGCCGTCACTGCCTTGCCGCGAGCGTTGTTGATCGAAAAGCCGGAATACCTGATCGAGGACACTACGGTGCGCATGCTCGCGCGGATGATCCATGCGCTGCTGACCACGCAAGACCCGGAATAATCTCCCTCTGATAGCGGTTTTTTCAATAAAAAGCCAATTAAAACAATTACTTGTGTTTGTATTCTGGATTCTGGAATCCGGAAATGATTTTGCCTTTGCGCCCCCTAAACTGGGCCTGCCAACCGGTCGTTGCAGCGTCAAGGCCAAGGCGAGATCAACTGAATTCCAGGAGGCTGTCCCTTGAAAAAAACAATAGAAGAACAGGTCGATCTGCTGTTGAGCGATCCGGCTGCCCTGGTCGAGCATAGCTTGCAGAACTGGAAGCAATTACCTGCCGAGCAGATCAATGCATTGCAGCTGGCAGGCCTGAAACGCCGCTTCGGCGAAATGCGCAACCGCATTGCGGTGCTGAAGAAACTGGCGGACGCCGAAGGCATCGAGCAGATCGAACAGCTGGACGACGTGGTGCCCCTGTTGTTCGAGCACACCCTGTTCAAGTCATACCCGCCTTCATTGCTGGAAAAGAACAACTATTCGGCGATCAACAAGTGGCTGGGCAAGCTGGTGATTCCGGAACTGGCGGAACAGATTGCCGCCGTCGACGTCAGTGCCTGCAAAGGCCTGGACGACTGGTTCGAAACCCTCGACCGGGAAATCCCCGAGCTATGCCTGAGTCATACCTCCGGCACCTCCGGTACCTTGTCGTTTCTGCCTTGCAGCACCCGCGAGTTCGAAAAAGCCTCCGAAGTGCGCAAGCTGTATGCCTGGAACATGACCGGCGCAGACACCCCGGACCCGGACCTGCACACGGCCTACCCGTACTACAGCAAAGGCTATCTCAGTCATCTGCGCGGCATGGGCTCACTGGCTCGCGTGCTGCTGCCCGACCCATCACACTTTCATCCGGCCTATCCCTCGACGCTCTCCAGCGACGTACTGCGCCTGGGGGCAAGGCTGCGTGCAGCGCACAACAACGGCACGTTGGATCGCCTGGTGGTGGCCCCGGAGCTGCTGGCCAAGAAAAAGGCCTTCGACCAGCAGCAAGCAGAGATGCCGCAGCACCTGGCGACGTTCTTCGATGACATCGCTAACCGCCTCAAAGGCAAGCAGGTGTACATCGGCGGTACCTGGAACCTGTTGCACAACATGGCCAAGGCCGGTCTGGAGCGCGGCCTGGAGTCAGTGTTCCATCCCGATTCCTACATCATCACCACCGGTGGCGCCAAAGGTGTGGTGCCGCCAGACAACTGGCGCGAAGAGGTCATGCGCTTTACCGGGGTGAAGACGCTGCACGAGTCTTATGCGATGTCGGAAGTGGTCAGCGGTTCGCACCTTAAATGCGAGCAGGGCAACTACCACTTCTCGCACACCGCGATTCCGTTTCTGCTCGATCCTGAAACCAGCAAGCCGTTGCCACGCCAGGGGCGCCAGACCGGGCGTGCGGCGTTTTTTGATCTGGGCGCGGACATCCACTGGGGCGGTTTCATTACCGGTGACGAAATCACCATCGAGTGGGATCAGCCTTGCACCTGCGGACGTCACAGCCGCTATGTGGTGGGTGCGATCCAGCGCTACAGCGAAAAGAACGGCGGCGACGACAAGATCACCTGCGCGGCCTCCGAACAATCCCATCGCGAGGCGATGGACTTCCTCAACACCCTGGAGGGCTGAGCCATGTCCCACCCAATTGCGCCAATGATCATCCGTGGTCAAGTGATCACCGACAACCTGATTGAAGTGGGTGGCCGCGGTGGCGATCTAAGCTTCCTCACCCCCGATGCCAACAAATACATCGATCAGTTGCCCCTGGGCAACCCGGCCCGCCTGGCGGACCTGTACAGCTTGAGCTTCGAGGACATTCTCGACTATGCCGTAGCCCTCGGCGAACGCCTGGCGCTGGACAAAAACCGCTACCTGCAGGAAGCCTGCGAGCTGTCGTACCTGACCGCACCGACCACCCCGAGCATCGTCAAGGGCTCCTACATGGGCCTGCAGCACATGCTGTCGCGCGAATTCATCCGCGAAATGGCGGAAACCACGGTCGGTATCAAGTACCTGGAGGGCTGGGTGCCGCAGACACTGCTCGACGGCACCCGGCTGGAAGTGCGTTGCTTTGGCGCGCGGACCTTGCACATCGTGGCCGGCAATGCGGTGTCCCTGTCGTTGTGGACCATCATCCGCAACATGGTCCTGCGTAGCGATGCGATCATCAAGGCGCCGTCCAACGACCCGTTCACCGCGCTGGCCATCGCCCGTACCATGGTCGATATGGCCCCGGACCATCCGCTGACCAAGCACCTGAGTGTCGCTTACTGGAAGGGCGGCGACGAAGCGTTCGAACAACGCCTGTACCAGCCGCAGAACCTGGAAAAGATCGTCGCCTGGGGTGGTTTTGCCTCGATCAAGCATGTAACGCGCTACATTCAGCCGGGGCTGGAGCTGATTTCCCTGGACCCCAAGCGCAGCGCCAGCATCATCGGCAAAGACACCTTCGACAGCGAAGCGAGCATGCGCGAAGCCGCTGTGCGCCTGGCGGCCGATATCGGTGCGATCAACCAGAAGGGCTGCGTGTGCGCACGGGTGGTGTACGTGCAGAGCGGTACCGATGAGCAAGGTCTGGAGCGCCTCAACACCTTTGGTCAGTACGTCTATGACGCCATGATCGGCTTGCCCAATACCCTCAGTACCACGCCCAAGCGCTATGACCAGGGCCTCAAGGCCCATGTCGATGCACTACGACTCGATGACGAGTGGTACAAGGTCATCGGCGGCAAGGCCGGCGAGGGCGCGATCATCTGTTCGCAACTGCCTGAGCCGGTGTCGTTCGCCGCCAGTCTCGACGACCGCACCGCCAACCTGGTACCGGTCGACGACTTGAGCGAGATGATGAATGCGGTCGATGCCTACACCCAGACTGTCGGTGTCTATCCGGAAAGCATCAAGGACCAGCTCAAGGATGTGCTGCCGCTGTATGGCGCGCAACGCATCGTGTCACTGGGGTATGCCGCAGCAATGAAATTTGCCGCTCCACAGGACTCCATCGAACCGATGCGTCGCATGGGGAAATGGATCTCCAACCAGATCGCTGCGCCCGAAACCAGCGCCGCACCCTGGCTGCGCCCATCGATCTGACCCCTGCCAAGGAAAAAAGCCCGCAGTGTTTGCCCTGCGGGGTTTTGCTTACCCAGAATCCGGAGAGTTCTCATGACCACTTGTATCGGCTACGGCGTCCATGAAGCCAACGCCCCCCTTGCCCCTGTACGCTTCGATCGCCGTGCGCTGCGCGACGATGATGTGGCCATCGACATTGATTATTGTGGCGTCTGCCATTCCGACATGCACTACGTGCACAACGACTGGAAAAACACGCGCTTTCCCTGTGTCCCTGGCCATGAAATCGTCGGCCGGGTGACCGCCGTCGGTGCCGCCGTCAGCAGTTACCGCGCGGGCGATCGGGTCGCGGTCGGCTGCCTGGTCGACAGCTGTCAGCACTGCGAGGCCTGCGAACAGCACCAGGAGCCGCACTGCAGCCATGGTCCGACCCCGACCTACAACGGCCTGGACCGTATCAGCGGCGAAGTGACCCGCGGTGGCTATGCTCAGCACATCGTCGTGCGCGAGCAGTTCGTGCTGCGCGTACCGCAGGCGCTGGACCCACGTTTTACCGGGCCGCTGCTGTGCGCGGGCATCACGGTGTGGACACCCCTGCGCGAGCACGGGGTCAGGGCCGGTACGCGCCTGGCGGTCATCGGCCTGGGTGGGTTGGGGCACATGGCGGTGAAACTGGCCGTGGCCCTGGGCGCCACGGTCACAGTGATTACCACCTCGCCCGGCAAGGCCGACGATGCCCGTGCGCTGGGTGCCCACCATGTCTTGCTGTCCAGCGATGCGCAGGCCATGAAGGCGGCCGCCAGCAGTTTTGACCTGGTCCTCGACACCATCCCGCGCGGACACAATGTCAACCCTTACCTGATGCTGCTGGCCCGCAACGGCACACTGGTGCTGGTCGGCGCGCTGGAGCCACTGGAGCCTGTCCATGGCGCCTTGCTGGCCGTCAACAACCGCTCCATTGCCGGGTCTTTGATTGGTGGCCTGGAACAGACTCAGGAACTGCTGGATTTCTGCGCCGAGCACCAGGTGCTGCCGAGCTGCGAGATGATCCAGATCCAGGACATCAACCAGGCGTTCGCGCGTATGCACAAAAACGATGTGAAGTACCGTTTCGTCATCGACATGGCGTCGCTCAAGGACGTCAATATCGCCTGACGTGGCACCGTCGCGATGTTCTCTACGTTGCCTGCAAGCCCATGCCACCCCAAAACGGGAGGGGCGGTATGGGCGTGGTAACGGCATAAGGGGTGTTCACATGGACCCCGATGGAGAACAACAATGAAAGCAACATCGCGTGGGGCGCTTGGTACAGGCGCCTTTGCTATGGCCTGCCTGGCTGCGCTCATTCAGCCTGCCAGTGGCAGCTCAGCCCCGATCACGGCCGAATCGCCCACGATTGCCAGCGACCAGCAGGTAAGCGACGCCTATATCTATCTGCTCGGGCGCCTGCTGGTAATGCGCCAGCAGCAACTGGATTTTCAGGACGGCATGCAGTGGAACCAGCTAGTGCATCGCAAGCCTGGTGCGGTGGACTGGCCCAATCCCAACCTTGATGTAGCCTATTCGGAAGCCTGGGTGGCGGTGGATGAGCGCAGTTGCACGCAAGTCAGCGTGCCGAAAATTTCCGGTCGCTACTACACCGTGCAGTTTCTCAATGGCTGGGGGGAAACGCTGGCCAACATCAATGAGCGCACCTTCTCGGAACGTCCTGATGGGGACTTTGCGGTCTGTCTGCAGGGTGCCAAGGTCGATCTGCCGGCATCGGTCCAGCGCATTGACCTGCCCGTGCGTACGGCCCGGGTATTGACCCGCGTCGAGCTCGGTGATGACTGGAACAAGGCCGAACAGCTCCAGTCTCAATTCAGTCTGCGTCCCACGGGCACACCCGAACTGCCGCCTGTGCCCAAAGGCCTCGTGTTCGCATTGAACAAACTGCCAGGTGTGGAAGCGTTTGAAGCCGCCTCGCTGGCGCTGCAGGAACCGGACCTGAACCCTGGCATGCAAGCGCAGCAGGCTCAGGTACGGGCGATTGCCGAACAGCTCAGACACCCTGATCAGCGGGCGCGCATCGATCAGCAGATAAAGACCCAGGCATTCAATGACCTGGCCCGTGCCGCACCCACGCTGGGCCGTGGCGTCATCGGCAATGGCTGGGTGCGGCCCGCCGCCTCGGGCGCCTACGGTAGCGACTATCTTGCCCGTACCCTGGTCGATCTCGGGGGAATCTGGGCGAACACCCAGCAGGAGGTCAATTACTTCCGTAGCGCCCTGGACGTCGACGGCAAGGTGCTGGAAGGCGGGCAAAGTTATGCGCTGACTTTCCCGGGTGGTCAGCTTCCTTCGGGCTTTGCGCGCTATTTCTGGTCGGTCACGGCGGTTAACAGCAAAACCTTCAAAGTGCTGCCCAATGCACTCGACCGCTTCACCCTGAACAATCAATCGGACCTGAAACGTAACGCAGACGGGTCACTTACGCTGTATTTCGGGCCGAAACTTCCTCACGGTGCCCCACAGGGCAACTGGCTGCCGACCGTGGCGGACCAGTCGTTTCGTCTGATGTTGCGGTTCTACGGGCCTGAAGGTCCAGTGGCTGAAGGCAAGTACTTTCCGCCTGCACTGGTTCGCCTGTAACCCCCGTCAACCCTCTTGAGGACAACGATATGAACGAATTAAAAGTCATGCTGGTGGCGGGCGCCTTGCTGGCAGCCTGCTTGCCCACTGCCCATAGCCAGGCGTTGCCAGGCGCACCGGCAGTGGTTACGGTCGACAACTTCATCCGCGCCGAAACCGACCGCTATTTCGCCCTGACCATCGAACGGGCCGGTCTGGGGCGTTTCTTTCACTGGCGGGCGTTGATTCCCGCCGGGGCGAAAACCGTAGTGCGGCCAAACCGTGACACGCTGTATTCCACTGCCGTTTTTGATCTGGATGCCGGGCCGGTCACGCTGTCCTTGCCAGAGGCGGGCAAACGTTACCTGTCGTTGGCATTGATCAACGAGGATCATCATGTCGTCGGTGTTTACTACGGTGCCGGTGAACATACGGTCAGCCGTGAGCAGATCGGTACACGCTACGTCATGCTCGGGGTGCGGCTTCTGGTCGACCCTGCCGATCCTGCGGACCTGAGCCAGGTGCACGGACTGCAGGATGCCATTGCCGTCAGCCAGCCCGGTGGGCCCGGACGTTTCGAAGTACCAGACTGGGATGAGACCAGCAGGGCCAGAATGCGCGGTGCGTTGTCGGTCCTGGGGCAGTCGCTGAGTGATTCGCGGGGGATGTTCGGCAAACCCGGTGAGGTTGACCCGGTGCGCCATTTGATCGGCAGTGCGATGGCCTGGGGCGGCAATCCGCAACAGGACGCTTACTATCAGATCGTGACCCCGGCGCGCAACGACGGGGTGACACCCTATCGGCTGAATATCGGTGAAGTGCCGGTGCAGGGATTCTGGTCGATCAGTGTCTACGATGCTGATGGCCATTACCGGCCGAACCCGCAAGAGGCCTACACGCTGAACAACCTCACGGCGAAGAAAGGTGAGGGTGGGCGGGTTTCGGTGCAGTTTGGCGATTGCACGGCGGCAACGGTGAATTGCCTGCCGATTACGCCGGGCTGGAATTATATGGTGCGCTTCTATCTGCCGGAGCAGCCGGTACTCGATGGCCGTTGGACGCTGCCTGAGGCGCAGCCTGCCAGTTGATCGGGGGATGGGCTGTAACCAGCCCAAACCCAAACCCCAAAAAAAAGCCCCGATGCCCCCGCCTGACCAAGGACGGAAGGAGACATCAGGGCACAAAACGAAGGGGTAGTATCGATGATGCGCGACGCTTCAGGACACGCAACGGGCCTTGTCTTTCCAGTATTTCTCGCGCACCTGGCGACGCAGCACCTTGCCCACCACACTGACCGGAAGAGCGTCGACGAAGACGATGGATTTGGGGACCTTGAACCGGCCCAGACGACCTTTGACATGTTCGATCAGTGCCTGCGCCGACAGACTTTCACCGGCTTTTAGCACTACCTCGGCATGCACCGCCTCGCCCCATTCCTCATGGGGAATGCCAACCACCGCCGAGTTGGACACCGCAGGGTGGGCATTGAGCGCCGCTTCCACCTCAATGGCGTACACGTTGAAGCCACCGGTAATGATCATGTCTTTCTTGCGGTCGACCAGGAACAGAAAGCCCTGCGCGTCGATATAGCCCATGTCGCCGGACTTCCAGTAGCCGTTGTGAAACTCCGTGGCCGTACCCTGCGGGTTCTTGTAGTAACCCGCAATGGTGCCGCGCGAGCGCACCCACAGCTCGCCGGTGGTCCCCAGGGGTACCTCCTTGCCGTTGTCGTCGACAATCAGGATCTCCGCGCCCACGGCAATGCGCCCGGCCGACGACAGTTGCTGCTCGTTTTCGGTGAGGTGATCGGCCTTGCTCAACAGCGCAACGGCATGCAGGCTTTCGGTGGCGCCGTAGATCTGCATGAAAATATTGCCGAAGCGCTGTTGGGCCTGACGCAGTTTCGCCGGGCTCATGGGAGCGGCGCCGTAGGCCATGGTCTGCAGTGAAGACAGGTCGTAGTCCCTGGCTTCGGGCAACTCCAGCAGACGGTAGATCATGGTCGGCACCAGCAAGGTCATAGTGACCTTTTCGGCTTCGATGTTGCGGCACAGTTGCGCCAGGTCCGGAATGTTCTGGGTCAGGGTGCAACCACCGCGAAACAAGGTGGGCAACAGGCCCAGGCCGGAGCCGTGGCTGATGGGCGCCATGTGCAGGAAGCGGGTGTCTGGCTGATAAGGCTGTTCAGCCTCCAGGTACATCGAGTCACGCAGCGCCATCCAGTTGTCGAGGGTGTAGGCGGCGCACTTGCTCTGGCCGGTGGTGCCACCGGTGAAGCGGTAGACCAGCGCATCCCGTTGCATGTCGTTGTCGACGCCGGGGTTGTGATCCGGCACACCGTCGAGCAGGTCCCAGAAATACAGCAGCCCCTCCCGCGGGGTAGCCGGAGGGTCCATGCAGACAACGGTGATGCCCTGATCGTGGAGCAGGTCGAAGTATCGGTCGATCAGGGCGTTTTCGATGAACACCACTTTCGGGCGAATGAACTCCACCTGCCAGCGGTGTTCCTCGAAGGCGTCACGGTAGTTGGTGTAAGCCGCCGCTGCGTCGCCCTTGAGCGCTGTCCAGGCATGGAACAGCGCGATGTTGTCGTTTTCCAGAATGCACAGGTAGACATCGCCGCGGCGCAGTTCAAGGCGTTCGCGAAGCATGTTGACGATGCGATTGGTCAGCGCGTGCAGCTCTTTGAAGGTGTAGCGTCGATTGCGCTCGATGTTGACCAGGGCTTCCCGGTCGCCGAAACGCACGGCCAGGTTACCGACCGTGTGTGCGAAGTTCATTATTGTCATCGTTATTCTCCGTCCGGGCGTGTCGCTGCACGCCCGTTGCAATCATCATCGCACGATTATCACCGGCCCTATCCTGCGAATGCTCAGGCCTGTTGAGCCTTGATGGCCTGCAGGGCGGTGTCGATGAAAACCTTGACCTGCTGGTTGGCGTCGTCGCGGGTAACGGCGGTGCTCCAGTCGGTGATCTGCGCCAGATGGGCTTCGATGGCTTCCGGTGACAGTTCATCGCTGCCGATGTACACCGGCGCGGTCTCTTCCACGCGCAGGGCGGTGAACACCCCGGCGCCAGCGCCCAGGATCAGTTTGGTTGGCGCATTTTCGCTGACCAGGAACAACGCGCCCGGAGTAACCTGCTCAGGACGGCTGGCCGCCAGCAACTCGGCCGGCATCACATCTTCGGTCATGCGCGTGGCAGCCATCGGCGCCAGGGTATTGACCAGAATGTTGTTCTTGCGGCCCTCGATGGCGAGCATGTTCATCAGACCGACCACGGCCATTTTCGCTGCACCATAGTTGGCCTGGCCGAAGTTGCCAAACAGGCCTGCGGCGGAGGTGGTCATCAGGACGCGCCCGTAGTTCTGCTCGCGCATGACTTCCCACACTGCCTTGGTGCAGTGGATCGAGCCCATCAGGTGGACATTGATCACGGCATGGATGTCGGCCATCTCCATCTTGGCGAACGACTTGTCACGCAGAATGCCGGCGTTGTTGATCAGGATGTCGACGCGCCCGAAGGCGTCTATCGCCTGCCTGACCATGGCCTGAACCTGCTCGTAGTCCGCAACGTTTGCGCCGTTGGCGATAGCGGTGCCACCCGCCTGGCGAATTTCCTCAACCACAGACAGGGCGGCGTCCGACGAGCTGCCGGAGCCGTCGCGGCTGCCGCCGAAATCGTTGACGACTACCTTGGCGCCCAGGGCCGCGAGGTTCAGCGCGTGAACGCGGCCCAAGCCGTTGCCGGCGCCGGTGACGATGGCAACACGGTCATCGAAGCGAATGGTCATGGTGTTTTCCTCTTGTTATTGATGATAGGTGGCGAACGGCGGAGGAAGTGCGTGGTTTCCCCTGAGTCGCCGTTCCCCATAAAGATCAGGCGCGGCCGAAAATACCGACATGCTCGGTGGATTCTTCTACCCGCCAGAGACCGCCGCCGTTGCCTTGCAGGGCAATCCGTGCACCTTCCACCTGACGCGGGCCGCAGTTGCCGCGCAGTTGCTCGACCAGTTCGAAAATCTGCCCGATGCCCGTGGCGCCAATGGGGTGCCCCTTGGACTCCAGGCCACCGGAGGGGTTGACTGGCAGTCTGCCGCCAAGGGCGCTGTCGCCACGTTCGGCCATTATCCCGCTCATGCCAGGCTCACACAGGCCCAGGGCTTCAATGGCGAGCAGTTCACCGATGGCCGTGGCGTCATGGACTTCGGCCACATCGACATCCTGCGGGGCAATACCGGCCTGTTCGAAGGCGGCTTTGCCGGCCAGGTGGGTACAACCCTTGTCGAAATCATCGGCCGCGCGGGCGGAGGCGGAGCGCACCACGCTGGCGAGGACCTTGATCGCGCGGTTCTTGTCGAAACCGTATTTCTTCAGGGCCGACTCGGTGCAGAGAATCGCCGCAGCGGCGCCGTCGGAGATCGGCGAGCACATTGGCAGGGTGATCGGATAGGTGATCGGCGGCGCAGCGAGGATTTCCTCGATGCTCATGGCATTGCGGTACTGCGAGCGCTCATTGTGCACCGAATGACCGTGGTTCTTCGACGACACGGCGGCCAGCTGACGCTGGGTCACGCCATAACGCTCCATCAGGCCGCCACGGCCCAGGGCCGCATAGACGTCCATGAACGGGCTGTAGGGCTTTTCCGATTGCGAACCGGCGGGTGGAATCACGCCCTTGCCCATGGCAGCCAGGTACTGCTTGTTCTCTTCGAAGGTTTCAATGTCCCAGGCCGACTCGAACGCCGAGAACATTTTGGCCTTGTCGCTGTAGAACATTTTCTCCGCACCAACGGCCAGAGCGACCTCGGCGGCACCGGCTTGCAGCTGGGTCACCGCCAGGTTGAAGGCATGGCTGGAAGACGCGCAGGCACCTTCGATGTTGAAAATCGGGATGCCGTCCAGGCCCAGCGGCAGCAATGCCACCTGACCACGGATCATGTGCTGGCCATCGAAGTGGCCCTGGGTGCAGTTGCCGAAGAAGCCGACCTGGACCCACTTGCGGTCACAACCGGCGTCTTTGAGCGCATCCTCCACCGCCCAGGCGGTGAGTTGCTTGATGCTCTTGTCGATGTGGCGGCCGAAGGCGGTCATGCCGACGCCGACGATGTATACGTTTTCCATCGTTGCCTCGAATTGTTCAGAAATCAGGAGGGAAGGGCGACCGACTCAGTAGCCTTTGAAGTCAGGTTTGCGCTTTTCGGCGAATGCGCGCACGCCTTCGGCCATGTCGTAGGAGCGCTGGTGGTTGCGCAGCTCCAGCAGTTCCTGGCGCAGGGCGTCGGCACGCGATTTGTCGGCGGCGTCGTTGGCGACTTTCTTCATTTTGCGCAGCACCAGCGGGCTTTTCCCGGCCAGTTTGTCGCCCAGGGCCTGAACACGCGCGAGCAGCTCGGCGTCGGCAACCACTTCACTGACCAGGCCGTAAAGCTTCATGTCTTCGGCGGGCAGGGCGTCGCCGGTGAACAGCATGTACTTGGCGATGTTCTCCGGGATCTTGCGCGGCAGTACCGCGGCGCCACCACCGCCAGGGAACACCCCGAAGTTGGAGTGGGCATCGCCAAAACGGGCACTCTGGGCGGCAATCACCAGGTCGCAGCACAGTACGGTTTCCAGGCCGCCAGCGAGGGCCAGACCGTTGACGGCGGCGATGACCGGCTTGGGAAAGGCGCGCAGGGCATCGAAAAACGTCACGATGGTGTCCAGCAGGTCTTTTTCGCCGGGAAGCGGGGTGCCACCGGCCTTGAGGTCGGCGCCGGCGCAAAAGGCGCTGCCGGTGGCGGTCAGGGCGATCACACGCACCTGGTTGTCGTTCTCCCAGGCGTGCAGGCGGGCGGTCATGGCCTCCAGCATTTCACGGTTCAGGGCATTCATGGCTTTCGGGCGGGTCAGGGTTATCCACCCCACCTGGCCTTTGATTTCAAAAGAAACGGACTCGCTCATCTTCAATCCTCAATCACGCTGCAATTGACGTTTCTGTCTGAATTGGAAGTTACGCGAGTGTCCCGGCGCCCCACCCCCCCCCTTGCGGACGGGGGCACCCACCCGGGTGTCTGTAGCAGGATGCGGGCGACATCCAGGCAACAATGCCAAGGGCGGAGACTCTAATAATGCATACAAATGTCATCAACGCCGGCGATCTGCTGGTCGCCACCAAGTTCTCGCCACCGCGCCTGAACGCCCGGCACATTGTCCGTAGCCAGCTGCTGAGTCGCCTGCGCGAGTCACAGCCGTGCAGCGCAACGCTGATTACCGGGGGGGCAGGCTTTGGCAAGACCATCCTGCTCGCGCAGTGGCGCCTGGAGCTGATGAAGGCCGGGCTGGACGTGGCCTGGATCTCGTTCAGCCTCGACGACCGGCAGTTCGGCAGCTTCCTCTCGTATTTGCTCGAGGCGTTGCAGCGTCTGGGGATTGCCGTCGAACAGGACTGGCTGCACAGCGATGGCAGCGAGCAATCGATCAACACCCTGATCGCCATCGTTACCCATGCCGCGCAAGGTATCGACAAAGAACTGCATCTGCTGATGGATGACTTTCATCATGTGGAGTCGTCAGCGGCGCACCGCTTGATGCAGAAGCTGTTGGACCATTGCCCGGCCAACCTGCACATTACCCTTGCTTCCCGGTCGACGCCGGCATTGAGCCTGGGTCGCTTGCGCATGCAGGGGTATGTGGTCGAGATCGATACCGTCGAACTGCCGTTCGACACCGACGAAACCCGTGACTTTTTCAAACAGAACCTCAGCACGCTGGTACTGAGCGCTGACGAAGAACGCCTGATCCATGACTTGACCAGCGGTTGGCCGGCGAGCTTGCAGCCGATTGCAACCATGTTGCGGGTGCGACCGAGCAAGCGTGCGCACCTGCGTTCGATTCTGCGCAACTCGGCGGACCTGCAGGCCTACCTGGCCGAAGATGTGCTTGTCTGCCTGTCGCCGGAACTGCTGGATTTTATGGAAAAAGTCTCGATACTGCGGCGTTTCAACGCCGACCTTGGGGCTTTCGTCAGTGCCAACCACCACGCTCCGGAGATGATCAAGCGTGCTGAAGACGAGAACCTTTTGATCTACCGGATCGAATCGGATGACAGCACCCCGTGGTACCGCTTCCACCCCTTGTTCGGTGAGTTTCTCACCCAGCGTCTGGCGGCCCGCGGTGAGGGTGCGGTACAGGCACTGCATCGCCGCGCGAGCCAGTGGTTCGCCGAGCATGAGTATCTGGTCGAGGCAGTGCGCCACGCCAACCTCGGCGGGGATCGCGACTACGCGATCAAGGCGATGGAGGAGGCGGCGTCGACGACCTGGAGCATGGCCTATGTCAGCCCGATGTTGAGCCTGCTTGAGCGTCTGCCGCAGGACACTCTGTTTGCCCGTCCGCAGCTCTTCATCATGGGCTGCCTGACCTATGCCTTCACCGCCCGGCCGGAAAAAGCCCAGCGCTGGCTTGAGCAGATGCGCCGCAGCGATGCGGCGCGTAATCCGGCGATCTCCTCGAAACTGGTCCTGGCCGACGCGGCCATCGCCCTCCAGCTTGATCAGCCACGGCGAGTCATCAGCTTGCTGGAAGCAGCCCACCAGACACCTCTGGAGAACCGCTCGTTGCGCTATATCAGTTTCTCCGGGCTGGCCACTGCCTACCTGTCCGTGGGCCGTGCAGCGGATGCCCGCAAACTCCATGAACAGTACCCGATTGACCTGCAAGACCGTGCCAACGACATGGCCATGGTATTTGAAAGTACGCAGGCCCTGGCCCGGCTCAAGGAAGGCAATGCCCGCCAGGCCTTGAGCATCGGCGAGCAGGTGATCGCCCGCGCCGAGGAGGCTTACGGGCGCGGCTCGGTGTCTGCCAACCTGTGCGCGGCCACGCTGTGCGATGCCTATTACGAACTGGACCAGCTGGATGACGCTTTGCGCGTACTGGCCAATCGCAGCGGCATTTTGCGCTCTTCCATGCCGGATGTGATGATCCGCGCTTCGCTCTGTCGTGCGCGTATTACCCTGCAGCAAGATTCACCCCAGGCAGCGCTGAGCTTTCTCGACACCCAGGGCGCACATTTTCAGGTGCTGGAGCTGGACCGTTTGTTGGCATTGATTCTGGCCGAGCAGGTGCGCGTGTTGGTGCTGCAAGGTGAAAGCCGCCGCGCCGCCGAGGTGGCAGGACGCCTGACGAGCCTGGCCGGCGCACAGCGCCCGAATGCTGAAACCCGCGAGGAGATCAACTACCTGGTGGCATTGTCCCGGGTACGTCTGGCGCTGGCCGCGCAGGACGGGCAATCGGCACTGGACGCGCTTACGGCCATTCATACCCACGTCGAGCAGTCGGCCCGTGGCCGCAGCTGGGTCAGGGCGCACCTGCTCAGCGCGCAGGCCCATGCCCTGCTGGGGCAGACAGACGCGGTGCTGGTGAGCCTGCAGGCGGCGCTGGCATCTGGCGTGAGGATGGGCTTGGTGCGCACCTTGCTTGATGAGGGCCAAGGCGTGCTCGACTTGCTCGCCGCGCACCTGGAAGCCATCAACCCGGCGCCTGCCGTTGCCGAGTATGTACAGACGCTGCTCAATCGCAAGGCGCCCGTGCACGCGCCGGCACCACTGGCGTGTGCGAGCAGGAGTCGGGTCGATTCGCCACGGGCCAGTCTGACTCCGCGCGAGCTGGAAATTCTCGGGCTGGTGGCCCAGGCGATGTCGAACAAACGCATCGCCCTGACCCTCAATATCACCTTCGGCACGGTGAAATGGAACGTCAAGAACATCCTCGCCAAACTCGGCGTGTCGAGCCGCTATGCAGCGATCACCCTGGCCCGCCAGCAAGGTCTGCTCGAGTAGCGGGATGCTGACAACGGCCGTTACGCCCTCCCGAGAGGATAGGCGCGTGCGGCCCTTGTCAGCCGCCATGCTCAGGTCAGCTTCGACTATCCGACCCGGTTCAAGAGGAAGACCATGAGCGATACATCTGCAGTATTCCTGAGCGAGCAGGAAATCATGATCCGTGATGCCGCCCGCAAGGTGGCGCAAGAAGTGGTGGGCGCTACGGCAGCCGAGCGCGACCGAACGGGAGCCTGGCCACACGCGGAGCTCAAAGCGGTGGCTGAGCTCGGCTTTCTGGGCATGCACATTCCAGAGGCATCGGGTGGTGCCGGGATGTCCTTTCCCGAATATTGCCTGTGCATCGAGGAGTTCGCGGCGGCGGACGCCGGTTTCGCCACCATCCTTCATGTGCACAACGGCATGGCCGACATGCTTCACCGTTTTGGCACCCAAGCGCAAAAGGACCGCTACCTGGCCGGGATGATTTCCGGCGAGCTGATCGCTGCGGGCTTGCTCACCGAGCCACAGGCCGGTTCCGACACCTCGGCATTTCGCACCACGGCTCGCCGCGAAGGCGACCACTATGTGCTCAACGGCAGCAAACAATTCATCTCCAACGGCAACGAAGCCGGTATCGCCTTCGCCATTGCCGCGAGCACCGAGACTGCGGAGGGGCGCAAAGGCCCGAGCATGTTCATCATCGATCCACGCGAGCCTGGCTACATCGTCACCCGGGTTGAAAGCAAGATGGGCCAGCGCTCCGCGCACGTCGCTGCGATCCAGCTGGACAACTGCCGGGTGCCGGCGCAGAACCTGCTGGCAGAAGAAGGGACGGCATACAAGCGCCTGATGGCGACGCTGTCCGAAGGCCGCATCGGCATCGCCGCCGTTGCTGTGGGTGCCGCCCGTGCCGCGCTGGAGGCTGCGGTCAAGTATGCCCAGGAGCGTGAGGCCTATGGCGCGCCGATCATCAACCTGCAAGGCGTGGCATTCGATCTGGCCGACATGGCCACTCAGTTCGAAGTGGCACAACACTACATGCTGCACGCCGCGCGGCTGCACGGTGCCGGTGTGCCCTGCGCCAAAGAGGCGTCGATTGCCAAGCTGTTCGCCAGTGAAATGGCCGAGAAGGTCTGCTCCGAGGCGCTGCAGATTCACGGTGGCTACGGCTACCTGAGTGACTTCCCGGTTGAGCGGTACTGCCGTGATGTGCGGGTGACCAAGATTTATGAGGGAACCAGTCATATCCAGAAAGTAATCATTGCCCGCAACCTGTAGGCCAGGCGGCCTGTCGACCTGGGTACGGCCCGCATATGCTGGCCGATGCCCCTTGAGGAGGGAAGGGACATGACTGAGAGTGCAGTGCTTTATGAACGGATCGGCAAGACAGCGCTGATCACCTTGAACCGGCCGCAGAAAAGGAACGCCTTCGAGGCGGCCATCAACGATGCTTTGCCCGCAGCAGTAATGAAGGCGCGCGACGATAGTGCCGTGCGCTCCGTTGTGCTGACCGGGGCGGGGGCCACATTCTGTTCCGGCTTCGACCTGGGTAGCCTGGACCCCGGCGAGGACCCGGCATTTGCCGGGCGCGCGCTGGTACAGGGTTTTCATCAATGGTTCGGCAGCTTTGCCGATATGCCCAAACCGGTCATTGCTGCCGTCGATGGTGCAGCTGTCGGTGCCGGCTTTTCCCTGGCCCTGGCTGCGGACTTCATGTTTGTCACGCCGCAGGTAAGGCTGTTGCCGACGTTTCTCAGCCTCGGCCTGGTGCCGGACCTGTCGATGCTGTATGTGCTGCCGCGCCTGGTCGGGCTGGCAAAAGCCAAGGAGCTGATCTTTTGCGCCCGTGCGCTAGATGCACAACAGGCATTGGCACTTGGCCTGGCGCAGGTGATCATTCCTCGAGAGCAATTGCTTGAGAGTGCCTTGCAGTTTGCCCGGCAGTTCGATGAAGCACCCGCGGATGCGCTCGGTATGGCCAAGACCTTGCTCAACCGTGCCTTTGAGACCGATCGCCCGGCGATGACCGAGTTCGAAGCCAGCGCGCAGTCGATGTGCGGCGCCAGCCGCTACCATGCCGAAGCCGTACGGCGCTTTCTCGGTAAAGAGGGTTTGTCCTACCGGGGGGCGGTGCTACCGCCGCCGTAAGCCCCAAATAGGGAGGGGCCGAGCGCATGAGCGTGCACCTATCCTTGAGACTCACCGCCTGCCGCCCGTCATGATCCGGCGCACACGCCCCTGAAGGCCGGCAGACTATCCAACGCTGAGGAGTAAGACATGAGGCAGAAAGTCGTCATCGCGGGTGTCGGTATGATTCCCTTCGTCAAACCTGGCCAGAGCGAGACCTACGCAGTCATGGGTGAACAGGCCGTGCGTCTGGCCCTGGCCGATGCCGGGGTTGGCTACGAGTCAGTGCAGCAGGCCTATGCCAGCTTTGTGTTCGGCGACTCCACCTGCGGTCAGCGCGTTCTCTACAACGTCGGCATGACCGGTATCCCGGTGATCAACGTCAACAACAATTGCGCCAGTGGTTCTACCGCGCTGTTCCTGGCCAATCAGGCGATTGCCAGCGGCATGGTCGACATCGTCCTGGCGTTCGGCTTCGAGCAAATGATTCCCGGCGCCATCGGTAGTGCCTTCCCCGATCGTCCGAGCCCGTTGGAGCTTTTTCTGGATCAATGCGACGAAGCGATTCCTGGCGCGTCGCAGATCCCGGCCGCGCTGCGCATATTCGGTAGCGCCGGGGTGGAGCACATGAAACGCTTCGGCACGCCGCTGGAAACCTTCGCCAAGATCCGCGCCAAGGCCAGCCGTCACGCTGCCAACAACCCCAAGGCGGTATTCCGCAAGGTGATCACCACCGAAGAAGTCATGGCCGATCAGGTGGTCTGGCCTGAGGTCATGACCCGCTTGATGGCCTGCCCGCCGACCTGCGGCGCCGCAGCGGTGGTGCTGTGCAGTGAAGCCTATGCATTGAAACATGGTCTGGACCGTAGCGTGTCGATTGCCGGTCAGGCCTTGACTACCGACGGCGCGGAAACCTTCAAGTCCGGCGACATGCGCGATGTTGCCGGGTTTTCGATGTCACGGGCGGCGGCGCAGCAGGCTTATGAAATGGCCGGCATCGGTGCTGAAGACGTGCACGTGGTTGAACTGCACGACTGCTTTGCCCAGAACGAGCTGTTGACCTATGAATCGCTTGGCCTGTGCCCGGAAGGCGGGGCGCAGAAATTTGTCGACGATGGTGACAATACCTATGGCGGCCAGTACGTAGTCAACCCGTCCGGCGGCCTGCTTTCCAAAGGCCACCCGATCGGTGCTACGGGCCTGGCGCAGTGCACCGAGCTGGTCCAGCAACTGCGTGGCCGCGCCGAACAGCGCCAGGTAGAAGGCGCACGGATCGCCCTGCAACACAACGTCGGCATCGGTGGCGCCTGCGTCGTCACCCTGTACCGCAAAGACTGACAGGGGAAACACCATGGATTTTCGACCTGATGCCAGCCTCGAGGTGTTCCGCCAGGAGGTTCGTCAGTTCCTTCGGGACCAGGTCCCGGCGGACCTGAAAGGGCAGCAGCGCTGTACCCGCTCGCCACGCGAGCAGATCATGCGTTGGCAAAAGCTCCTCAACGAACGTGGCTGGGGGGCACCGTACTGGCCCAAGGAACACGGCGGCACGGGCTGGACGGTGCCGCAGATCCTGGTGTTCGATGACGAGTGCAGCCTGGCTGGCACACCGACCCAGGATGGCTTCGTGCACAAGATGCTCGGGCCGGTGCTCAATGCCTTCGCCACGCCTGATCAAAAGGCCGAGCACCTGCCGGCCGTGTTCAATGGCGAACGTTTGTGGTGCCAGGGTTTTTCCGAGCCTGGCGCCGGCTCTGACCTGGCGTCGCTGCGCACCCGTGCTGAGCGTGACGGTGATTGCTACGTGGTCAATGGCCAGAAAATCTGGACCAGCTACGCCCACCACGCGGACTGGATTTTCCTGCTGGTGCGTACCGACCCGCAGGTGAAGAAGCAGGCGGGTATCAGCTTCCTGCTGGTGGACATGCGCACGCCCGGCATCACCGTGCGGCCGATCCGCAGCATCGACGATGCCCATCACTTGAACGAAACCTTCTTCGACAATGTACGGGTGCCGGTGGGTAACCTGATTGGCAGCGAAGGGCAGGGCTGGAGCATTACCAAGTTTCTGCTCAACAACGAACATGCCACCACCGCCGACCTGCCCGAACTCAAACGCTACATGCGCGAACTGCGCTTGATTGGCACCACGCTGCAGGTGGCCGGCAAGCCGTTGTTCGAGCGTCCGGAGTTCGCCCTGAAACTGGCGCGCCTGGAGGCTGAGCTGCAGGCGATCGAGATGCTGGTGCAGCGTGTTGCACGCCTGGATGAACAGCAAAACCCGGCGTCCCACACCCTGGGGTCGATGCTCAAGATTCGCGCCACTGAACTGCAGCAACGCATGACCGAGGCGCAGATCGAGGCACTGGGGGATTACGGTGCGATTGCCTATGCGCATCCGCATGAGGCCGATCCGCAGCAGCCGTTTCCGCTGCAGGCGCTTGCCCGGGGTATCAGCAACGATATGTTCCTGCGCCGGGCGTCGACCATCTACGGCGGCACCAGCGAAGTGCAGCGCGGCATTATCGCCAAGATGCTGTTCCAACTCTGATATCAGGAAACCGCTATGGATTTCGAATTCACTTCGGAACAACAACTGTTGCAGGACAGCCTGCGACGCTATGTAGACAAGGCCTACAGTTTCGAAGCGCGTACTGCGCTGCTTGCAGCGGACAAGAACGGTAGCGCCGAAAACTGGGGCATCTTTGCCGACAACGGCTGGTTGATGGCCGCGTTGCCGGAGGCTTATGGCGGGCTTGGCGGTTCGCTCGTGGATACAGTAATCATTGCCCAGGAACTGGGCCGTGGCCTGGTACTGGAACCTTTCCTTGGCTGTGGCGTGCTGGCCGCACAGACCCTGCTGGGCGCCGCTAGCGAGGCGCAGAAGGTACGCCTGCTGCCGCAGGTGGCCGATGGTTCCTACCGCGTAGCACTGGCCTACAGCGAGCCAGGTTCGCGTGGCATGCCTGAGCCGGTTGCGCTGCAGGCCGAGCGCACCGGCGACGGTTATCGCCTGGCCGGGCGCAAAAGTCTGGTGCTCGGGGCGCCGGGGGCGGACGCCTTCATCGTTTCTGCACAAATACCGAAGACCCCGGGCGTCAGCCTGTTTCTGGTCGAAGCAGACTGCGCGGGCCTCGAATGCCAGACGTTGCCACTGCACGATGGCAGTTGGGTCCAGGAGCTGCAGTTCGATGGCGTTGAAGTTGCTGCCGATGCTTTGCTCGGTGAGGCAGGGCAGGGTTTGCCCGGGCTGCGCCAGGGGTTGGCCAACGGCATTGTAGCCCTGTGTGCCGAGCTGATCGGGGCGATGGAAAAAACCCTTGAAGTCACCGCTGACTACCTCAAGGTACGCCAGCAGTTCGGCGTGCCCATCGGTTCGTTCCAGACACTGCAGCACCGCCTGGCCGATATGGCTGCGGAGCTGGAGCTGGCGCGGTCAAGCCTGCACGTGGCCCTGGCGTCGATGGCCAACGATGAGGAAGCGACCCGCTACAAGACTGTTTCCGGCAGCAAGATGCTCATTTGCCGCGCCGCCAGGTTTGTCTGTGGCCAGGGCATCCAGTTGCACGGCGGTATCGGCATGACTGAAGAGTACCTGGTCGGCCATTACTACAAACGTGCCGTCGTCGCCGACGTGTTGCTCGGTAGCAGTGACGGTCACGAAGCCGCCTGCGCGGCCGCATTGCAGGCCGAGTTGCGCGCCTGATCCGCCTACAGACAGACCCTCGAGAACCGCACAACAATGAAAAGCTACGAAACCCTGGCTGAACTGCAAGGCCTGGTCGGCGAAGTCGTCGGCACCAGCGACTGGATCAGCATCGATCAGCAACGCATCAATACCTTTGCCCAAGCCACTGGTGATCACCAGTGGATTCATGTCGATCCGCAACGCGCCGCCAGCGGGCCTTTCGGCAAGCCGATTGCCCATGGCTTCCTGACCCTGAGCCTGCTGCCGACGTTCATGACCAACGCGTTTGAGCTGCGTGACGTGAAAATGGGCGTGAACTACGGCATGAACAAAGTGCGCTTCGTCCAGCCGGTGCCGGTGGACAGCCGCCTGCGCGCGCACTTCAAGGTGCAGTCCTGGGAGCCGCTGGAGGGCAACGGCGCCCAGGTGACCTACGAGATGACCGTGGAGATCGAAGGTGCCTCAAAACCTGCCTGCGTAGCGGAGACCATCTTGCGCGTCTTTGCCTGATCGCACCCTGGCGGGTAGAAACGCCACGCCCACAAACGCCACGCACAGTGCTCTGTTGCGTGGCGTTTGTGTTTTGGCGATGGCCGGTAAACGGCCCCCCCTCGCCGCGCCAATAAGGGGGGGGCGAGAGGACAGGGTGGTTGGTTAAAAACATAGGGCCAGGACGGGAAGAGAAACCGCATTTCCTGAGGGGCCGGGCGCGCTTTAGCAGACGCTCAAACCACCATCCTAGAGGTTGGAGACATGATTAGACTGACAAAAACCCTGATTGCTGCCGCGTTAGTGGCTGCACACGCAGGCGTGCTCCATGCAGCAGTGAGCGAACAGGAAGCCCGGCAACTGGGCACCACATTGACCCCCGTGGGCGCCGAGATGGCCGGTAATGCCGACGGCAGCATCCCGGCCTACACCGGCGGGCTGCTGACCGCGCCCGCAGGTTTCGACAAGGCGTCGGGCATTCGCCCTGATCCCTTCATCAACGAAAAACCGCAGTTCACCATCGATGCTTCGAACGTTGACACGTATGCAGACAAGCTCACCGAAGGTACCAAGGCGCTGATCAAGGCCAGGCCGGGCTTTCGCGTTGATGTCTACCCGACCCACCGCACGGTCGGTTACCCGCAGTTCGTACTCGACAACACCCGCAAGAATGCTACCCAGGCGCAGTTGACCAACGACGATCAGAACTTGCAGGGCGCACGCGCTGGCGTGCCATTCCCGATTCCCAAACGCGGTATCGAGGTGATGTTCAACCACTTGACCCGTTACCAGGGGGTGGGTTACCTCGCGCCCAAGTACGGCGCCTACAACGTCGATGCCGCCGGCAAACTGGTGGTCTCGACCGAGGGCCGCTGGATGTACGAGATGCCGTACTACGACACCAGCAAGGCCGAGGCACCGACGATCATTACCCGTGCCCGTGCCAACTACACAGGCCCCGCACGCCGCGCTGGCGAAGCGGTGATGACCTTCGACAACATCGACACCGAGAAGGGGCGCAAAGCCTATCAGTACCTGCCGGGGCAGCGCCGTGTGCGGCTGGCGCCCGATCTGGCTTACGACACACCAAACGCCAGTACCTCGGGCATGTCCACGGTCGACGACATCTACCTGTTCAACGGCAGGCTGGACCGCTTCGACTGGAAGCTGATCGGCAAGAAGGAAATGTACGTTCCTTACAATACCTATCGCTTCACCTACGCCGATGACCCGAAGAATGTGTTCGGGCCGAAGTTCATCAATCCCGACCTGGTGCGCTGGGAGCGTCACCGTGTCTGGGTGGTGGAGGCCAACCTCAAGGAGGGCAAGCGCCACATCTATTCCAAGCGTACCTTCTACATCGACGAGGACAGCTGGACCGCACTGGCAGTGGACCAGTATGACGGGCGTGGCCAGCTCTGGCGCCCCGGCTTCAGCTATATGACCCAGATGTATGATGTCGGTGCAATCAACAATTCGCCGGGCGGTCACTACGACTTGATCAGCGGCACCTACTACATCAACGTCTGGCCCGGCAAAGGCGGTGTGAAGGTCATGGACAAGCTCAGCCCCGACAACGGCTGGACATCCGACAGCCTGGCCGGTGCCGGCGTTCGCTGATATAGCAGGGTTTCCATCGCGGCACATGCCCACGCCTGCAACAGGCGAAGGCGTGTGCCGCGATGTCGTTCAGGATACCCGGCGAGGTTGATCGGACCAGTAACGGTCCCTTACCTGACGCCGCAGCACCTTGCCGACGGCACTCAGGGGCAGCGCTTCCACCAACTTGACTGACTTCGGTGCCTTGAAGCGGCCCAGACGCTCCTTGACCAGCAAGATCAGTTCTTCTGCAGTCACGCACATGCCTGCTTTGAGCACCACTTCGGCATGCACCGCTTCACCCCATTTGTCATCCGGAATACCCACCACAGCCGACATCGACACGGCGGGGTGGGCGTTGAGGGTGGCTTCCACTTCAACGGCGTAGACATTGAAACCTCCGGTGATGATCACATCTTTCTTGCGATCGACGATGAACACATAGCCGGCTTCATCAACATAGCCCAGGTCCCCGGACTTCCAGTAGCCATCGCTGAACTCGGCTGCGGTACCTTGCGGATTGTTGTGGTAGCCGCTGATGGTGCCGCGCCCGCGCAGCCAGATTTCCCCGGTGCTGCCGGGCGCCAGGCGATTACCCGCTTCATCGACAATCTTCAGCTCGATGCCGGTGACCGGCCGTCCGGCGGAGGCCAGCCGACCCGTCTCCACGGCATCCAGGTGGTCGGCCTTGGTCAGGGTACAAACCGCCTGGGCACACTCTGTGGCACCGTAGAGCTGAAAGAAGATATTGCCGAAGCGCTGCTGGGCTTGTCTGAGCTTGGCCGGACTCATCGGAGCGGCGCCGTAGAACAGTGTTTGCAGGCTGGAGAGGTCGGACTGTGATGCCTCGGGCAGTTCGAGCAACCAGCCGACCAGGGTCGGTACCATCAGCGCGGTGGTGATGCGCTCCGCTTCTACGTTTCGGCACCAGGCCTTGAGGTCGGCGGCATTCTGGGTCACGGTGCAGCCGCCACGAAACAGTGTTGGCAGCAGCGACAACCCTGAGCCATGGCTGATGGGCGCTATGTGCAGATAACGGGTGTTTTCGTTGAAGGCCTGACTCTGCTCGCTATCGGCATACATCGAATCACGCGCCGCCAACCAGTTGTCGATGGTGTAGCGGGCGCACTTGCTCCTGCCGGTGGTCCCTCCGGTAAAGCGATAGATGAGAGTGTCCTGGTAGACATCGGACTCGATGTCGGGCTCCTGCTCCGGGACGCCTTCGAGCAGTGCCCAGAAGTCCAGCGCGAAAGTGCAGCCGGCAGGTGGCGGGTCCATGCACACCACCGTGGCGCCGCTGGCACGCAGCATGTCGTTGTACAGTGGCAGCAGGGCCCGCTCGATGAAAATGACTTTCGGCTCGATGAAAGTCACCTGCCAGCGGTGTTCTTCCAGGGAGTCGCGGATGTTGGTGTGGGCGAATGCCACCTCACCCTTGAACGCGGTCCAGGCATGCAAAAGCGACAAGTTGTCGTTTTCCAGAATGCACAGCGCGGTATCGCCACGCTGCAGGTTGAGCCGTGTGCGCAGCATCGTGGCGATACGATTGGTCAAACGGTGCAATTCATCGAAACGATACCGCCGGTTGCGCTCGACGTTGACCAGCGCGTCCTGCTTGGAATAGCGCTGGGCAATCTGAGCCATGACGCGGGAAAAATTCATCTTCATCGCGATCTCCATTTGTTGTTGTAATCAGTGGAGAACGCATTCTAGGAAGCACCGCCTGGTGCAGCGCCTCCCTACAGGAGAGGGGCGCATGCACGCACAGCTGTGTGAACGTCAGTAGACCTCGAACAGCCCGGCAGCGCCCATACCGCCACCAACGCACATGGTCACCACGACATAACGCACGCCGCGGCGTTTACCTTCGAGCAGTGCATGACCAACCATGCGCGCGCCGCTCATGCCATAGGGATGGCCGATGGCAATGGCGCCGCCATTGACATTGAGCTTGTCATTGTCGATGCCAAGCACGTTGCGGCAGTACAGCACCTGGCAGGCGAAAGCCTCGTTCAGCTCCCACAGGCCGATGTCATTGACACTCAAGCCGTGGGCCTTGAGCAGTTTCGGTACCGCCAATACCGGGCCAATGCCCATTTCATCCGGGGCCAGGCCCGCCACCGCAATGCCGCGGTAAGCCCCCAGCGGTTCAAGGTTGCGCTGTTCGGCCAGACGCCCGTCCATCAATACACAGGCACTGGCACCGTCGGACAGCTGGCTGGCGTTGCCGGCTGTGATACAGCCGCCTTCAATGACCGGCTTGAGCCGGGTCAGGTCGTCCAGCACGGTGTGCGGACGGTTGCCTTCGTCCTGGCTCAGGCTGGTTTGTTGGAAGCTGACGGCCCCCGTGGCTTTGTCCACCACCTGCTGGGTCACCGTCACCGGGACTATCTCGCCTTCGAACAGGCCTGCTTGCTGCGCTGCTGCTGTACGTTGCTGGGATTGCAGCGCATAGGCGTCCTGGTCGTCGCGGCTGATGCCATAGCGCTGGGCAACCAGTTCGGCGGTGCGCAGCATGGGCATGTAGGCATCCGGTGCATGGCTGAGCACCTGGGTATCGTGGAACTCGCCAATCCACTGGGTGTGGCGGTTCTGTACCAGGCTGATATGTTCCTGACCCGCCCCCAGGGTAACCAGCATACCGTCGACGATGATCTGTTTGGCGGCCGTAGCAATGGCCATCAAGCCTGATGCGCATTGCCGATCCAGGGTTTGCCCGCTGACACTGACCGGTAGCCCGGCCGCCAATGCGCTCATGCGCCCCAGATTCCAGCCCGCCGTACCGGCAGGCATCCCGGTGCCCATGACCAGGTCTTCGATTTCATTGGCACGAATGCCTGCGCGTTCTACCGCCGCGCGGATGGCGAATGCCGCCATGGTCGGTGACGTGGTGTGGTTGAACGCGCCGCGAAAGGCTTTGGCTATGGGTGTGCGGGCGGTTGAGAGGATAACGGCTTCTTTCATGGCGTAGGTCTCTTGAAGGTGGCGCCTGGTGTCCTTCGCCGGTGCCGGCGGAGGCGACGGAACCCGCAGTAAATCCAATTCCGGCACATCAGCGTAACTCCCTTTCGGAGGGGGGCGCAGGTGCGTAGGGCAGGGCGCCGGCACGCTGCAAGGTGTTGCTGACAGTTGCCCGAGTACCACCGCCTACCCGCTTCGAGGGGGCAGAAGCTGATTGCGCGGCCCTAATGTGGCGCAACGCAGCCACTGTCTCCCGAGGTCAAACGATGATTCCGCGTACCCTTTTCGATCATGAACACGAAGCGTTCCGCAGCACCGTGCAGCGTTTCCTCGCCGAGGAATGCACGCCCTTCCATGAACAGTGGGAGGAAGACCATCGCGTGCCGCGCCAGGTATGGCAGCGTGCCGGCGAGCTGGGCATGCTCAATGCCACCACGCCTGAAGCCTATGGGGGGCTGGGACTGGACCGGCGCTTTTCGATGATCGCCGTCGAGGAAATCGCCCGGGCGGGGCTATCGGGCTTGAACGGCTTCAACGTGCACGACATCTGCGCCGGGTACCTGAACAATTTCGGCACTGAGGCTCAGAAACAGCAATGGCTGGGGAAAATGGCCGCTGGTGAAGCCATCGCAGCGGTGGCCATGACCGAACCCGATACCGGTTCTGACCTGCAGGCAGTGAAAACCCGCGCCGTGCTGGATGGCGATGAGTACGTCATCAACGGCGCGAAGACGTTTATCTCCAACGGCACCAACAGCGACATCATCGTGGTGATTGCCAAGACCGGCACCAGTGGCAAAGGCTCGCGCGACATTTCGCTGATCCTGGTTGAGGCCGAGCGGGCGGGCGTCAGCAAGTCCAAGCCGTTGCGCAAGGTCGGTATGCACGCCCAGGACACCACCATGGTGTTTTTCCAGGATGTGCGTGTGCCCAAGGCCAATATTCTTGGCGGTGAGCCCGGCCAGGGTTTTTATCAATTGATGAAAGAGCTGGCCTGGGAGCGCCTGAGCATCGGCATCCTTGCTATTGCCGCGAGTCAGGCGGTGCTGGAGCAGACCATCGCCTATACGCGCGAGCGCAAGGCATTCGGTACGCCGATCTTCGAATTCCAGAACTCGCGCTTCAAACTCGCCGAGCTCAAGACCGAGATCGTTCTCGGGCAGACCTACGTCGACCGTTGCATGGAACTGATTCTGCAACACCAGCTGAGCCCGGAGGCAGCTGCGGCCGCCAAGCTCTGGTGTACCGAACTGTATTCAAAAGTGGTCGACCAGTGCGTACAGCTTCACGGTGGCAACGGCTATATGCTTGAGTATCCGGTGGCGCGGCATTATCTGGACAGCCGGGTCAACCGTATCTATGGGGGCGCCAACGACATCATGCGTGAACTGGTGGCACGCACCCTCTGAACCTTTGCCGGAGTGACGACAGCCCCCTCACTTGTAGGGGGTGGTTTATCGCTGATCCCCGCCACCATCTGTGCCAGGCGGATCCTCGAGGTGCCGCAAGTCAGGGCGTAATAACGATACGTGCTGTCTTTTGCCGGTATTCGGGTAAATAATCCGAAAAAAACGCCAGAACGTGGCCACACCTAGCCGATCGTGCAGCACCCTGGGGTGCTGTAGCGGTGCATTCGGCGGGATCGGAGACCAGTCAGCACATGCATACCGACAAACTGCTCGTATCGACGAAATTTGCGCCACCGCGCATCAGCACCCAGACGATCGTTCGCGAACGCCTGCTGGAGGATCTGCGCAGCATGGCGCAGTGCCGTGTGGGTCTGATCACCGGAAGCCCCGGTTTTGGCAAGACCACACTGCTGGCCCAATGGCGCCAGGTGATGATGCGCTCGGGGGCTGATGTGGCCTGGTTGTCGCTGAGCGCCGATGACAAACACCTGTCGATATTCTTCGCCTACCTGCGCGGTGCCCTGCAACGCCTGGGCATTGCCCTGGACAGTGGCATCCCGCTGGAAGGCGCGCGTCAGGAGTTGATCGATGAAGTCGTCGCGGCGATCGTCGAAGGCGCCGCCTCAATCAATAAAGAGCTGTACCTGGTTGTCGACGACTACCAGCATGTTGTTGATCCGCGCGCGCATCAGTTGATGCAAAAACTGTTGGACCATAGCCCGGAAAACCTGCACTTCATCATTTCCTCACGGGTTGGCCCACCCTTGAGCTTCAGCCGCCTGCGGCTCAGTGGGCAACTGGTGGAGATTGATTGTGCGGCCTTGCCGTTTGACCTGAGCGAGTCGCGGGCTTTCCTTGAGCAGAGCCTGGCGGCGCTGAAACTCAGCCCGGAAGAACTGCACCAGATCCATGAACTCACCAGTGGCTGGCCGGCGACCTTGCAACTGGTGATCATTCTCCTGCGCAGTGATCCGGAATCACGCGGCACCTTGCGCGAGATGGGCTGGCGCTCCGATGACCTGCAGAGTTACCTGGCCGAAAACGTCATGGCCCATCTGCCTGTCGAACTGGCAACCTTCATGGAAAGCATCAGTATCTGCCGGCGCTTCAATGCCTCGCTCGCGCAGGCAGTGACCGGCAATGACGCGGCGCAGGCGATGTTGAAGCGTCTGGACGAAGACAACCTGCTGATTTTTCGCGTTGAGGCGGACGACCGTCAGCCCTGGTACCGCTTTCACGCGCTGTTCGGCGATTTTCTGGCCACGCGCCTGGCCCGGCGCGACAGCACCTCGCAAACGGAACTGCACAGCCGCGCGGCTCACTGGTTCGCTGAGCGAAAACTGCTCGCCGAAGCCGTACGCCATGCCACCCAGGCTGGCGATCTTGGATTTGCCGCCCAGGTGATTGAACGGGCGGCACCGGCCACCTGGAGCCTGGGGCAGCTCAGCCCGCTGCTGCGCCTGCTCGACCGCTTGCCACAGGACATCCTGTTCTCGAGGCCACGGCTGTTCTTCCTCGGTTGCCTGGCCTATGCGCTGACTGCGCGTCCGGCCAAGGCCGAAGCCTGGCTAGAGCAGTTTCGTCACAGCGGTGCGGCCCATCAGGACGACGTCGCCTACCGACTGCCGTTGGTGCAGGCCACCATAGAGCTGCAGCGTGACCGCACCGAACCGATCATTGACCTGCTGAAGGATTTTCAGGCGTTGCCCGATGATTATTCGGTAACCCGCTATGGTGCCCCGGCATTGCTGGCCATTGCCTACCTGGCAGCGGGGCGCATGGAAGAGGCGTTGCGCTGCCTGGATGACAACCCGATACCTGAATCCGAGCTGGATGCCGAAATGGCCCTGGTAGCTCAGGGCGCACGAACCCTCTGCTACCTGCAGGAGGGGCGCATTCTTGAAGCCGAGCGCGTTGGCGCTGCGCAACTGGCCCGCGCCGTGTCGGTTCACGGTCACCGCTCGGCCAGTGCGTACCTCGGTGCCGCCACCCTGGCTGAGGTGTATCGGGAGCTGGACAGAACCGATGAGGCGCGGGAAATCCTTGCCAACCGGAGCGGGCTCTTGCAGTGGGCAATGCCCGATACCATGTTGCGCGCCACGATCTGCCGCGCGCGTCTGGATCTGCTGCAAGATTGTGCTGCAGTGGCAATGGCTTTCCTGGAGCGCCAGGAACGTCATTTTCGCACCATCGGCCAGGATCGCGCCCTGGTCCACTGTCTGGCCGAACAGGTACGCATTGCCTTGCTGGAGAGCAACAAAGCCTACGCCAGCGAACAGGTTGCCAAGTTGCAGGTGCTGGCAGAGTTGCACAAAGGCGCGCAAGGGTTTCAGGCCGATATCATGGCGATGGCGGCGTTGGCGCGTGCGCGTCTGTTGCTGGCAACCAACTACCCGGACAAGGCGCTGCAGGATCTGCAACTGCTCAATGGCTATGCTTGCACATTCCGCCGCGGTCAACTGCAGGTTACCGGCCAGTTGCTCATGGCCTGCGCTGCTGCCGACCTGCGCCAACCCGAGCAGGCCCAGGAACACCTGGTCGCGGCCCTGTCCCAAGGCCGCGAACTGGGTTTGGTACGCACGTTTCTGGATGAAGGCGAGGTGCTGCGCAAGATGCTCTCGGCGCTGACAAACCAGACACTGGTCAGCGCCGACGTGACGTACCTGACCCTGCTGCTGGAGCGCTTCGGCCAAGGCGGAGCAGGGCGCAGCAATGATTCATCCGCCAATGGCGCGCCCTCGATGCTGACACCACGCGAGCTGGCCATCCTGCAGTTGATCAGTCAGGCGATGGCCAACAAACGCGTGGCCCTGACCCTGAACATTTCCCTGGAAACGGTGAAATGGAACCTGAAGAACATCTACGCCAAGCTGGGTGTTTCCAGCCGCTATGACGCGGTGTCCTGGGCGCGCAAGAACGGCCTGATCGAATAAGCGCGAAACCACCCGTGCAGAGCGCTGGCGGGACGTTGCGTGGACGTCTCGCCAGGTCTCTGCACGGGTATTTCGCCGGCCTAGGCTAAGCGCCTTGGCCGCCCCGCGCCCAACCCCGGTCGGGGGGGCGCAAGTCTTACCTTGAGTCACCGCGCAGATCCCCCCCGCCGTGAGGGGGCGGTTCAACCAACGCTCCTCCTATGATCGATTCATCGCCCCCGCAAGGGCGGCAGAACGATGAGCCGAGGAGTAAACCTTCAATGATCCCGCGTAGCCTGTTTGATCATGAGCACGAGGCGTTTCGCAGCAGTGTGCGACGCTTCCTGGCGCACGAATGTGCGCCCCGCCAGGAAGAGTGGGAAGCCGATCATCGGGTGCCCCGGGAAATCTGGCAGCGCGCCGGTGCGCTGGGCATGCTCAATGCGACCACGCCGCACGCCTACGGCGGGCTGGGTCTGGACCGGCGTTTTTCGATGGTGGCCACCGAAGAGATCTACCGCGCGGGCCTGGCCTCCGGGCTGATCGGTTTCGGCGTGCATGACATCGTCGCCGGCTACCTGGTGAACTTTGGCAGCGAAGCGCAAAAGCAGGCCTGGCTGCCGAAGATGGCCGCAGGCGAAGCGATCGGTGCCGTGGCCATGACCGAGCCGGACACTGGCTCGGACCTGCAAGCGGTCAAGACCCGCGCCGTGCTCGACGGTGACGAATACGTCATCAACGGTGCCAAAACCTTCATTTCCAACGGTACCAACTGCGACATCGTGGTGGTCGTGGCCAAGACCGGCAACACCGGCAAGGGCGCCCAGGACACTTCGTTGATCCTGGTCGAGGCGGACCGCGCCGGTTTCAGCCGCTCGCAACCGTTGCGCAAGGTCGGCCTGCATGCCCAGGACACCACCATGCTGTTCTTCGACAACGTGCGGGTGCCAAAAGAGAACCTGCTGGGCGGCGTGCCGGGGCAGGGCTTCTTCCAGTTGATGAAAGAACTGGCCTGGGAGCGGTTGTCCATCGCCATCAGCAGTGTTGCCGGGTCGCTCGCGGTACTGGAAAGCACCCTGGAATACACCAAGGACCGCAACGTCTTTGGCCAGCCAATCTTTGCCTTCCAGAACACCCGCTTCAAGTTGGCCGACCTGAAAATGCAGCTGGCGGTGTCGCAGAACTACGTCGACCGCTGCATGGAACAGTGCCTGAACGGCACCTTGAGCCCGGAAGCGGCAGCCGCCGCCAAGCTGTGGTGCTCAGACCTCTACACCAGGGTGGTGGACGAGTGCGTGCAGCTGCACGGGGGCAACGGCTACATGCTCGAGTACCCGGTAGCCCGTCACTACCTTGACCATCGCGTGCTGCGCATTGCCGGTGGCGCCAACGACATCATGAAAGATCTGGTCGGGCGCACGCTCTGATCCGGGCCGCTGAGGAGTACCCAATGGAATACCTGATCCCCCGTACACTGTTCAGCACCGAGCATGACGAGTACCGTCGCGCTGCACGCCGCTTCATGGAAGAGGAAGTGGCGCCGTTCCACGCCCAATGGGAGAAGGACAAGTGCGTCCCCCGCGAGGTGTGGCGCAAGGCTGGCGAGCTGGGCATGTTGCTGCCCTCCATGCCGGAAGAATACGGCGGCCCGGGTGCCGACCGCCTGTTCGACATGGTGTTTGCCGAAGAATTCATGCGCATCGGCGCCACCGGGCTGATGGGCTTTGGTGTGCATGGCCTGGTGGCGTTCTACATCCTCAACTACGGCACCGAGGCGCAAAAGCAAGCCTGGCTGCCGAAGATGATTGCCGGCGAGGCGGTGGGCGCCATCGCCATGACCGAGCCCAACACCGGTTCCGACCTGCAGGCGGTGCGCACCCGCGCCGTGCTGGACGGCGATGAGCTGGTCCTCAACGGTTCCAAGACCTTTATCTCCAATGGCGCCTCCTGCGACATGGCCCTGGTGGTGTGCAAGACCGGCACCAGCGGCACGGCCAAGGACATCTCGCTGGTCATCGTCGAAAAAGAGCGCGCCGGGTTTGAACGCTCGCAGCCGCTGGAAAAAATCGGCCTGCATGCCCAGGACACCAGCATGCTGTTCTTCGACGACTGCCGTGTGCCCGCCGAAAACGTGCTGGGTGGCGAGCAGGGCCAGGGCTTCTACCAGCTCATGCATGACCTGGCCTGGGAACGCATCATCGGCGCCGTGGGCTTTCAGGCCCAGGCCGAAGCGGCCCTTGAGAACACCCTCGAGTACACCCGCACACGCATCGTGTTCGGCAAGCCGGTGCTCGATTTCCAGAACTCGCGCTTCACCCTGGCGCAACTCAAGACCGAAATCCAGATCGGCCGCTCGTGGGTCGACAGCTGCATGGACTTGCTGCTGCGCGGCGAACTGAGTGCCGAGACCGCGGCGGTGGCCAAGTACTGGACTGCCGAACTCAGCAGTCGCGTGGTCGATGCCTGCCTGCAGCTGCACGGCGGCAATGGCTACATGACCGAATACCCGATTGCCAGGCTGTACCTGGACACCCGCGGCAACCGCATCTGGGGCGGTACCAACGAAATCATGAAAGAGATCATCGCTCGCACCTTGTGAGCGCCATAACAATAGGAGTGCACACGTGTCTGAAGAAATTCGTTTTGACGGTAAAGTCGCCATTGTCACCGGCGCCGGCAACGGCCTGGGCCGCGCCCACGCGCTGTTGCTGGGTGCCCGCGGCGCCAAAGTAGTGGTCAACGACCTCGGTGTCAGCACCGATGGCCTGGGCGCCTCCAGCGCTGCCGCCGATGCGGTGGTGGCCGAAATCCGTGCCCTTGGCGGTGAAGCAGTAGCCGACCATCATTCGGTCACAGAGGGCGAGAAAATCGTCGCCACCGCGCTGGAAGCCTTCGGCACCGTCGACATCCTCATCAACAACGCCGGCATTCTGCGCGACACCTCGTTCCACAAGATGACCGAAGAACAGTGGGACCTGATCCAGGCCGTGCACGTCAAGGGCGCCTTCCGCCTGACCCACGCGGTGTGGCCGATCATGCGCGAAAAAGGCTACGGCCGGATCGTCATGACCGCTTCGGGCACCGGCATCTACGGCAACTTCGGCCAGTGCAACTACGGCACCGCCAAGGCCGGGCTGATCGGTTTTGCCAGCTCGCTGGCCCTTGAAGGCGCGAGCAAGAACATCCGCGTCAATACCATCGCACCGATCGCCGCCTCACGTATGGTCATCGCCAGCGGCCTGTTCCCTGAGGAACTGCACGACAAACTGAAAGTCGACGATGTTGCGCCGCTGGTGGGCTGGCTGTGCAGCGAGCAATGCCAGGACACCGGCGGCCTGTTCGAAGTCGGCGGCGGCTTCCACGCCAAGTACCGCTGGGAGCGTTCGCAAGGTCGCCTTCTGCACACCAACACTCTCAGCCCGGAGCTGGTGCGCGACAACTGGGAACGCATTACCCGCTTCGACGAGCACAGCGTGCACCACAGCAACGGCGGCGAAGGTTTCACCGAGCTGTTCGCGCGCATGGCGTCGCCGGCCAAGGGCGGTAACGCCTTCGTCGACATGGAAGTGGCGGCCAATGCCGTGTCCTACCTTGAAACCGAGTATGACCAGAACGATGCGGCGCTTTATGCGCTCGCCGTCGGCGCCGCCAAAGACCCGCTGGACCGCACTGAACTGCTGTACGTCAACGAGTTCACCGGTGACGACTTCCGCGTGCTGCCGACCATGGCCGTGTTGCCGGCAACCGAGGTGTTCCTGCGTGCTGCCAAGTCCGGCGAGCCACAGCTTGAAGGCCTGAACCTGCCGTTCGCCAAGGGCTTGCATGGCGAACAGTACACCGTGATGTATCGTCCGTTGCCGCCCAAGGCCAAGCTCAAGCACACCATGCGCCTGAAGTCCGCCATCGACAAAGGCAAAAGCTCGGTGAGCGTCCTGGCCATCGAAACCACCGATGAGCACGGTACGCCGCTGTTCTATAACGAAGTCACCGGCTTCTACCCGGGCGTGCCAGGTGCCGGTCTTGAACGGGTTGCCAGCGAAGAGATCAACGTGCCGCCAGCACGCGTGCCGGATGCCGTGCTCGCTGACCAGACCGACGTCAACCAGGCTTTGCTTTACCGCCTGTGCGGCGACTGGAACCCGATGCACGTCGACCCCGACTACGCCGCCAAGGCCGGCTACGAAAAGCCGTTCCTGCATGGCCTGTGCACCTTCGGCTACCTCGGCCGTCATGTGATCAAGGCGTTCTGCGACAACGACTCGCGCCTGTTCAAAAGCGTGCGCGCCCGCTTTGCCTCGATCGTGATGCCGGGCGACACCCTGGAAACCCGCATGTGGCGCGAGTCTGCCACGCGCATCATCGTTGAGATGCGTGCGGTGGAGCGTGACGTGATTGTGCTGAAAAACGGTGCCGTGGAACTGTTCGAGTCCGTCCCGGGCTAACCCTCGGCCACTAACGGCCGTCTGCCGCTAGCCGGGACTGGTAGCGGCAGCTTTGCATTTTCAGGAGAGCACGATGCAACGTTGCGTCAATGTGATTGGCGTAGGAATGTCCCCGTTCAGACCGGCCAGGGTGTACCCGGACATGGACGACCTTGTCGCGGCTACGGTCCGGCAGGCGTTGGCTGACGCCGGGTTGCCCGCCAGCAGCCTGACATCGATCTATGCCGCGTCGGACATGCCGGAAGGTGCGACCTTGCAGCGTGCCCTCGACCGGTGCGGGATGCAGGGGATAGCGCTACGTCACGAATTCCCGGAGCACACCGATAACAACCAGATGCTGGCATGTGCACATCAGGCCATTCTGGCGGGGCAAGCCGAAGCCATTCTGGTCCTGGGCGTGCAAGGCCAGGGGCTAGTGCTGCCTGCGGTAGAACCCATGGGCGTCGCTGCACGGGCGTACATGGCCCGCTATCAGGCACGGTGTGAAACCTTTGCGATGATCGCGGTCAAGGCGCGCCAGCACGCGGCGTACAACCCTCAGGCCGCGTTCAACCAGCTCATGACCCTGGAACAAGTACTCGAGGCGCCGATGCTGGCCGAGCCGCTGACCCGGCCGCAATGGGCCTGGCCGACGGTGGGCGTCGCGGCGGTGGTGCTGTGCTCCGGTGAGTTCGCCAGTCGCCACTGCCAAGGCCCGCTTGTACGCATCTTGGGTCAGGCGAGTGTCTCACCCCGGCAGGTGGTCGATGTCGACCTGGCATCGCCTTTTGCCGACGTCGGCTACGACATTCATGTCGCCGCCGCCCGCGAGCTGTATGAGCAAACGGGCAGAGGGCCTGAGGACATTGCCGTGTGCGAGTTGCATGACAGCAGCACACTCAGCGAGCTGCTGCTCTACGAAGCACTGGGTTTGTGCTGCGAAGGCAGCGCTGAAAAGTTCGTCGAGGAGGGTGACAACACCTACGGCGGCAACCTGGTGGTCAATCCCGGCGGCGGCTTGTTGTCACTCGGCCAGGCGGGCGCAGCCAGTGCGCTGGCGCAATGTGTCGAGCTGGTCCAGCAGTTGCGCGGTAGCGCCGGTCGGCGGCAGGTTGCCAACGCCCGAATCGCCCTGCAACATCAGGCCGGCTCTGATGGTACGGTTATCACCACCCTTTATCAGCGCGACTGAATTTTCGCGTTCAGCTACAGCAGGAAACGCTTAGAACAGAACACTTTCACCAGGTGGAGCACCACCCTTCAGATGCAGGATGTGCCATGAACAACAACAATAATCAGACAACCCTGTTGCATCGCTTCCTCGAGTGGGAGCGCAGTACACCCGATGCGATCTACCTGACCCAACCCTTGCCTGATGGCAGTGTGCAGGACTACAGCTGGCGTCAGGTCGGTGACCAGGCGCGGCGCGTGGCCGCTTACCTGCAAACGCTCGGCCTGCCGGCCAAGTCCTCGATTGGCCTGTATGCCAAGAACAGTGCGCACTGGATCATTGCCGACCTGGCCATCTGGATGGCCGGGCACGTCAGTGTGCCGCTGTACACCACCGCCAACGCCGATACTGTGCGTTACGTGCTCAAACACGCAGAAGTGCGCTTGCTGCTGGTCGGCCGCCTGGAAGGCGAAGAGGCCGGCTGGAAAGCGGTGCGTGCCGCGATCCCGGACGATCTGCCGCTGATCGATCTGCCCCAGTCCAGCGCTGGCGAAGGCATGCCATGGGCGCAGATCGTCGCGTCCACGGCGCCGCTGCAAACCGTGGCGCTGCCGACGCCCGAAGACCTTGCAACCATCATCTATACCTCGGGCAGCACTGGCGATCCCAAAGGTGTGATGCACAGCTTTGGCGCGATGTACGCCGCCCCGGCGGTAACCGGCTGCATGTACGCCAACGGCAAGGGCACTTGCAGCAGTGATCGTCTGCTGTCGTATTTGCCGCTGGCGCATACCGCCGAGCGTGCCGTGGTGGAAGCGGTGTCGCTGTTCAGCGGCTGCCGGGTGTTTTTCAACCTGGGGCTGGAGACATTTACCGAAGACCTGCGTCGTGCGCGGCCGACCATCTTCTTGTCGATGCCGCGGTTGTGGGGCAAGTTCTACCAGGGCATCAACGACAAGATCGATCCGCACGTCCAGGCCACGACGTTCGCCGACCCCGTGGAAGGCCCGCTGATGAAGGCGCAGATCCTCTCGGTACTGGGGCTGGACCAGGTGCATACCGGCTTGTCCGGCTCTGCGCCGTTGCCGGTCAAGGTCATGGCCTGGTACCGCCAGCTTGGCCTGGAACTGCTCGAAGGCTATGGCATGTCGGAGAATTTCGGCACGTCGCACTTCAGCTTGCCGGGGCAGGTTCGGGTGGGTTACGTCGGCGCGGCGATTCCGGGGGTTGAATGCCGGATTGGTGACGACAACGAAATCCTGGTGAAAAGCCCGGCGCAGATGCTCGGTTACTACAAGCTTCCTGAACTGACTGCACAAAGCTATACCGTCGACGGCCTGTTCCGCACCGGCGACCGAGGCGAACTGGACGAACAAGGGCGCCTGCGCATCACCGGGCGGGTCAAGGAGCTGTTCAAGACTGCCAAGGGCAAATACGTCGCGCCAGTGCCGATCGAGGCCAAGCTGGGCAACCATCCTCGGGTCGAGGCGTCGTGCGTTACCGGTGTGGGGCTGGCACAGCCGTTGGCATTGCTCAATGTCTCGCCCGATACCCGTGCTGCGCTGGCGACTGCCGAAGGTCGCGACAAGGTCGTCACGGAGCTTGAAGTGTTCCTTGCGGACGTCAACAGCCAGTTCGAGCCTCATGAACAGCTGGCATGCCTGGTGGTGGTCAGTGAGCCCTGGACCATCGCCAATGCGTTGCTGACGCCGACCTTGAAGATTCGCCGTAGTCAGATCGAGGATCGCTATCACGGTGCGATCGAGGGCTGGGGAGCGAGCCGTAGCAAGGTGCTGTTTGAATAAGGCGTAGTGCAATAGACAAAGCCGGTCCTTGTGACCGGCTTTTTTATGCGTATCCAGTGCCTACAGATATCGGGTGCACCGTTGACCTGTAGGAGCGGATTCATCCGCGATGAGACACCACATGACGTCAAGCGGAGCCTGCTGCTCACCTTTACGACGGCAGTGGAAGATAAAGTTGCAGGCAAAAAAGAAGGGCTGCGAAAGCAGCCCTGGGGGAGGTTAGCGAATGCCTGCGTTGCGCAAGGCCGCCGGGGTGAAGTCAGCCAGCTTGGTACGGCCACCGTATTGCGGTGCAAGCTTCGATTCGTTGCTCATCGTGGCGACAATATAGCGCCCGGCAAGCAGGTCATAGAAACCTTGCGCCGCTGGCGCATTCAGGCCTTTGTCATAGTGGTTGTAGGTGTAGTTCTCACCCACGCGCCACAGCTGCCCGCGGCCGTCATAGTGGTCCACCTCGGCCAGCACCCAGGTGTCTTCATCGAAGTACATGTCACGCTTGGCATAGATATGCCGCTCGCCGGCCTTCAGTGTTGCCTGCACATGCCACACACGGTGCAGCTCGTAACGTGTCAGGTCCTGGTTGATATGCCCGGGTTTGACGATGTCGGCATACTTCAGGCTGGGTGATTGCAAGCGGTAGTTGTTGTAGGGAATGTACATCTCCTTCTTGCCGATAAGCTTCCAGTCATAGCGGTCCGGGGAGCCGTTCATCATGTCGGCGTTGTCGGAGGTACGCATGCCGTCAGAAGCAAGGCCGGGTGCGTCATAGGCCAGTTGTGGCGCACGGCGTACGCGACGCTGGCCTGCGTTGTAGGTCCAGGCTTTGCGGGGCTCGCTGACCTGGTCAATGGTTTCATGAGCCATCGACACGGTACCGGCCAGGCGCGCCGGGGCGTTGACGGCAAAGATGTAGTAATAAAGGATGTTTTTCGCTTCCTGCGGGTTCACCCCGTCCATGTACTGCGGGAAGCTGTTCTGGTCATGGGTCTCGACGATGGTGTAGGCACCATCGACCTGAGGCACGGCCTGGGTCGACCAGCGCTCGACGTTCTCGCCACGGAAACGGGTGACATAGTTCCAGTAGACCTCTACGCCACTTTTAGGGATCGGGAAGGCGTAGTAGCGCGAGTCGGCGAAGTTGGTCAGGCCTGTGCCGTCATTGACCAGTTGCACGTTGACGGCGCTCTTCTTGGCGGCGGCATAAATCTCAGGCGCCGCACGCGCGGTACGGTGCGTCGCAAACACCGGGATCTTGTAGCTGTCCGGGTAGCGCTTGAACATCGCCAGCTGGCCCGGGGTCAGCTTGTCCTTGTACTGCTCGACATTGGCGGCGGTAATGGTGAACAGCGGTTTTTCGCCACTGAACGGGTCGCCAAGGAAGCCCTTGGCATCCACGCTGGCCGCGCCGGGCTTGAGGCCTCCGGTCCACGCCGGGATGCTGCCATCGGCATTGCCTTCCTTCTGTGCACCCAGTGGCGTCAGGGCCGTGCCGAGTTGCGCCGCTTCCTGCTCGCTGACAGCGGCCATGACGCTGCTGGCCAGCAGCGAGAGTGCCAGTGTTGAGGCCGTGATGAGCATGTTTGCTTTCATGTAGATACCCTCTGTCGGTTGCGGCTTAGAAGTTGACGCCGAAGCTGAGCGACACGTAGTCCCGGTCAGTACTGGTGTTGAATTCACCGCCGAAGAAGTCCGTGTAGTTCAGGCTTGCGGTGTAGGTGCTCATGTAGTCGGCATCCACGCCGACACTGACGGCCTTGGCGCCTTCCTCGAAGTTCGGGCCCCAGCCGTCGACATCGTGCGACCAGGCCAGGTTCGGCGAGAGGTTGATACCGGCAATCACGTTGGTGTAGTCGAGCTTGGCGCGCAGGCGGTAACCCCACGAATCGGTGGTGTAGAACCCATGGCTGTTGCATTTTTTCTGGGGATTGGTGGTGGTGGCGCAGACCGTTGCGTTCTGGCTGCCCGGAAACTCGCCAGGCCCATACACCGGGCTGCGTCCAAAGCGCACGTCAGTGCCATCGGCATCGCCCAGGCCGTTGATGCGGTTGTAGCCGACTTCACCGACCAGGGTCAGGCGGCTGGCGCCCCAGATCTGGTCGAAGAACTGCGTTGCCGTCATCTGTGCCTGCATCACCGGCATGCGCTTGTAGCCCGGCAGGTCGCCGCCCAGCACCTGGGCCGTTTCACCGCTGGTGAACACTGGCGAGGTCTGGGTGCGCAGGTCGGTGTCGGTGGACTGCAGGGCCGCAAGGTTGAGGTCGGCGGTGTTGATCTGCAGCGGCATGTTGGGGCGGAAGCTGACTTCACCACCGACCGAGGTTGCGCCCAGGGTGGTCTGGAAACTCACCCCGTACAGGCGGATGTCTTCCGGATAGTCGACCAGGTAACGGGCCGAGCGCACCCGGTCAAACTGGTTCTGCGCGGCTGCCAGTTGCCTGGCCGCGGCGGGCAGGGCGGCCAGCTGGCCTGCGGTGATCGGCGCCGTGGTGGTTTGCTTGAAACTCAGGAACGGTGAACGGCTGTGGTAGTTCATGGCATAGAAACCGAACTCGGTATCGTTCAGTTCCGGCACGAACCAGCGCAAGGCCACGCCGAACTGGCCACCGTCACGCGCATCGTTGTCTTCCAGGCGTGGCATGTAGACGTTGTCCACCACCCGCCCGCTCAGGATCTGCGCCGCCGTCGCGGTGTTTTTTGCAACGCCCGGCGCAAGGTCGGGGCCGGCAAACACCAGGCGGTCGTTGCAGCCCTGGGGCAGGGGGTCGGAGCCGAAGAACGTGCCGCAGTTATCGACCACCGAGTTTTCCCATTCCAGCTGGTAGAAGGCCTCGGCGTTGAGGTTCTCTGACAGGCCCTGGGACAGGTAGAACATGTTCACCGGCACCAGGCCTTCCTTGACCTCGGCACCCGGACGGCGCAGGGCCGCGACGTCGATGGGGTTGATGCTGTTGATCGAGTTGCCGATGAAGGTGCTTTCGCCCCAGCTCACTACCTGTTTGCCCAGGCGCACGTTACCGGCCAGGTCGCCGAGGGTGTAGTTGTGGTAGATGAACGCGTCGAGAAACTCGGCGCCGGACGACTTGGCCAGGTCGTCACGGCCGCTGTCGTCGATGTCGTAGAACGGCCGGTGTTCGTCCTTGAGCTCGAAGTCGTACCAGTACTTGCCGCGTACGAACACGCCGCTTTCGCCGTACTTCAGTTCGAGGTCATGCACCCCTTTGAAGATCTTCGAAAAGGTTTCGCCTTTCTTGAAGTTCTGCCGGTTGTCGTCGGCGGTACGCGTGGCGGACTCGCCGCGCAGGCCCATGGTATTGGCGGCGTTGATGAGTTTCGGGTCCGGTCCGCGCACCGCCCAGCTCGACCCGATGGACAGCGACGAGTCGAACTGCCCTTCGATTTCACCTATCTGGAAGTCGATGGCATAGGCGTTGGCGCAGGTGCCCAGGGCAACCGCGAGGGCCAGCAGGTGAGGGCGGAACGCGACCTGTCGGGTAGGTGCGCGCCAGTGCTGTTGTGGGCTGATGTGTCTTGCGAAAGTCACGTGTTGGTTACCCCTGAGATCTTGTTGTTGTTTGGGTGAACTGCCAGCGAACGCTACCGCCGACGCTTCGAGGGCCTCCCCCTCGCGTGGGGGGGGATACCCCCACCATTGGTCTGACGCGGGCGCTGCCTCGCTGCCCGCACCCCCTCCACCCGAGGGGGCGTTAGCGCGGTGCATTACGTGACCATCGAAAAACGGTTTGCCGCGGTCGCTCTCAACCAGCGGCGAATGTCGCGAGCCTTGATCACTCACCCTGGAGAACGTGATGTCGCAGAAAGTATTTGTTGCCGGTGTTGGCATGATTCCCTTTGCCAAACCTGGACAGAGCGGTACCTACATCGAAATGGGCGCACAAGCCATTCGTCAGGCACTGCAAGATGCAGGGCTGGACTACCGCAAGGTGCAGCAGGCTTACGCCGGCTACGTGTATGGCGACTCCACCAGCGGCCAGTCGGCGCTCTACGAAGTCGGCCTTACCGGCATTCCGGTGATCAACGTCAACAACAACTGCGGCAGTGGCTCCACAGCGCTTTTCCTGGCTCGCCAGGCGGTGGAGAGCGGTGCGGTGGATTGCGCCCTGGCCTTTGGCTTCGAACAGATGCAGCCCGGTGCGCTCAAGTCGCACTGGCTCGACCGCCCGATCACCTACGGCAAGGGCCATGAAGTGGCCGATGCGATCTTCCCCGAAGGCCGTGACATGCCCGATGCCCTGAAATTCTTCGGCGGTGCCGGGCGTGAGCACATGGAAAAGTACGGCACCCGCATGGAAACCTTCGCGGCCATTCGCGCCAAGGCCAGTCGCCATGCTGCGAACAACCCGCTGTCGGTGTTCAAGAAGGTGGTAACTACCGAAGAAGTGATGGCCGACCAGGTCATTTTCCCGGGTGTGATGACCCGCCTGATGGCTTGCCCGCCAACCTGCGGTGGCGCCGCAGCCATCGTCGTCTCCGAGCGCTTCGCCAAACAGCATGGCCTGCGCACCGATGTGTGCATCCTCGCCCAGGCCCTGGTCACCGACCAGCCTCAAGCGTTTGAACCCGCGTCGCTGATCAGCATCGTCGGTGTCGGCATGACCCGTCAGGCGGCCACCGAAGTCTACGAAAAGGCCGGTGTCGGCCCCGACGAGATCCGTGTCTGCGAGCTGCACGACTGCTTTGCCCACAATGAATTGCTGACCTACGAAGGCCTGGGCTTCTGCCCTGAGGGTGGCGCCGAAAAATTCGTGATGGATGGCGACAACACCTACGGCGGCCAGGTGGTGATCAACCCGTCAGGCGGCCTGCTGTCCAAAGGTCACCCGCTGGGCGCGACCGGCCTTGCCCAGTGCTACGAGCTGACCCATCAACTGCGCGGCACAGCCGACAAACGCCAGGTCGCGGATCTGCACCACGCCCTGCAGCACAACCTGGGTCTGGGCGGCGCCGGCATCGTGACCCTGTTCGGGCGCGGCTGACGAGAGTGCGCGCCTGCCCGGGCGCGCAGTTTCAGAAACTGATAGGACGGACTGACAGGACGACCTGAGATGGCAGACAAGAATCTGATCGGCCGTTCACTGGGTGTAACCACCTGTGAAGTTGAAAAAGGCCGCCTGCGCTTTTTCGCCAAGGCCATTGGCGAGACCGACCCGCTGTACACCGACGAAACCGCAGCCATGGCTGCCGGGCACCGGTCGCTACCGGTACCACCCAGTTTCCTCATGTGCCTGGAGGCTGAGGGGCGCGATACCGACCACATCGTCCAGGACATATTTGGTTTCGACCTGGGGCGCATCCTGCATGCCGAGCAGGCCTTCGACTACCACGCCATGGCTTACGCCGGTGATGTACTGACCTTTGCCACCGAGGTGCTGGACGTCTACGAGAAAAAGGGCGGGGCGCTGACCTTCGTGGTGCAACAGACCCGTGTGACCAACCAGGATGGCGTGCATGTCGCCGACATTCGCTCATCCCTGGTACAGCGCTGAGGAGCCGGCAATGAACCCTATGCAATGGCGTGACGTGCAAGTTGGCTTCGAACTGCCCGTGCTGACCTTACCTGCGGTCAACCGCACCACCCTGGCGCTGTACGCCGGCGCTTCGGGCGATCACAACCAGGTGCACATCGACCTGGATTTTGCCCGCAAGGCGCGCCAGCCCGATGTATTTGCCCACGGCATGCTGTCGGTGGCCTACCTGGGGCGGTTGCTCACCGGGTGGGTGGCGCAACAGCAGATCCGCAGCCTGTCCGTGCGTTTCACCGGTATCACCCAGCTGGGCCACGTGCCGACCTGCAGCGCCAAGGTCATCGACAGTTTCGAAGTCGATGGCGAACGGCGTGTACGCCTGGCAATCCGCTGCGCCAATCAATACGGCGACGACAAACTGGTTGGCGAAGCCGTCGTGGCGCTGACCTGAACCTATAAAAACAAGGACTATCCCCCATGAGTAAACTCACAGGCAAAGTTGCATTGGTGACCGGTTCCGGTCGTGGCATCGGCCGCAGCGTGGCACTGAAACTCGCCGCCGATGGCGCGCGCGTGGTGGTCAACGACCTTGACGCCGGCCCCGCTGAAGAAGTGGTTGCCGAGATCCGCGCCGCCGGCGGCGACGCCGTAGCCTGCGTCGGTAGTGTTACCGCAGTGGATTTCGCCGACCGCTTCGTCAAGACCGCGGTCGACAACTACGGCGGCATCGACATCATCGTCAACAACGCCGGCTACACCTGGGACAACGTGATCCAGAAGATGAGCGACGAGCAGTGGTACGCGATCATCGATTGCCATATCACCGCACCGTTCCGCATCCTGCGCGCCGCGCAGCCGATCATCAGTGCCATGGCCAAGAAAGAGGCCGCTGAGGGTCGCGTGGTCAATCGCAAGGTGGTCAACGTGTCGTCGGTGTCGGCCAGCGGCAACCCGGGTCAGGTCAACTACTCGACGGCCAAGGCCGGCGTGCTGGGCATGACCAAGTGCCTGGCCAAGGAGTGGGGACGGATGAAGGTCAACGTCAACGCCGTTGCCTTCGGCCATATCGAAACCCGCCAGACCCAGCCGGTTGAGGGCGACCCGAACTACATCAACATCGAAGGCCGCGAGATCAAGGTCGGCATCAGCCCGGCCATTGTCGAGCAATCCAAGAGCCTGATTCCGCTGGGCCGGCCCGGCAACACCGAGGAGGCAGCCGGCGCCGTCTACCTGTTCTGCATTCCAGAGTCCGATTACGTCAGCGGCCAGGTGCTGGTCTGCGGCGGTGGCCTGGGCAACGTCTGAAAACGCGGCGGCGCACTTCGGTGCGCCGCCTGTGCGGAGTGCATATGACCCTGACAACCAAGCGCCGCCTGCTGCATACCCGCCAGGTGGTGTGCACAGGCTTTGAGCGTGACGACGGACTGTTTGATATCGAAGGGCGTCTGCTTGACACCAAGGGCGTAGACACCGAGTTTCCCTACGGCACGATCCCGGCCAACGGCGTACTGCACTACATGCGCGTGATCATGACAGTCGACCGCTCGCTGGTCATCCAGCAGCTCACCGCCGTGTCGGAGCAGGCGCCGACACCGGTGTGCAGTCAGATCAACCGCGCCTACTCGGCATTGGTGGGGGTGAGCATCGGCCCCGGCTTCAGAAAGCGTGTTGCCGAGCGGGTAGGGGGCATCAAGGGCTGCACGCACCTCACCGAACTGCTGGGGCCCATGGCGACGACCGCCATCCAGACCCTGGCGCCGCTGATGCGCATGCAGCAACGCAAGCGTGCCCGCCGCGACCCCGACTATCAGCTGCCCGGCCATTGGGTGATCGGCACCTGCCATGCGTATCACCCTGATGGCGAAGCGGCACGCCTGGCCAATGAATGGCAACCCATCGAAGACCCTGCGCCGCGCTGACGGGCTGCGGCGCCCCTGCATCACGACAAGGAGTACCCGGTGAGCATAATCACAATAAAACGCTTCCTCCTGCTGGCCTTGCTGACCCTGTTCTGCCAGGCGCCGCTGACGCTGGCCGACAGCCTGACACCCGCACAGGCCCGCAGCATTGCCAAGCAAGCCTATATCTATGGTTTCCCGCTGGTGGACCATTACCGGGTGCAGTACACCTATTTTCAGGACCGCCAACACCCCGAATTCAAAGCGCCGTGGAACACCTTGCACAACACCGCGCGCATCTACACCCCGGATGACAAGGCTTACCCGACGCCCAATGCCGATACCCCGTATTCGCAACTGGGCGCCGACCTCGGTACGGAGCCGCTGGTGCTGACGATGCCACCGGTGAAGGACGGGCGTTATTACTCGGCGCAGTTCGTTGACGCCTACACGTACAACTTCGGCTACGTCGGTAGCCGCACCACGGGCAACGGTGGCGGCAGGTTCCTGATTGCGGGCCCCGACTGGCACGGCAGCGTGCCGCCGGGCATCGACCGTGTGTTGCGTTCCGAAACCCGTTTTGCCTTTGTCTTCTACCGTACCCAGTTGCGCGGGCCGGACGATCTGGAAAACGTGAAAAAGGTTCAGGCCGGCTACAAGGTCCAGCCGCTCTCGGCCTACCTCGGACAGCCGGCGCCGGCGGCCGCCCCCGCCGTGAACTTTCCCGTGCCGCTCAGCGCACAAGCCGAGCGCACCGACCCGGCGTTTTTCAATCAGTTGAACTTTGTCCTCAGGCTGTCGCCGATCCATCCCTCGGAAAAGGCGCTGATGCAGTCCTTTGTGGCCTTGGGCATCGGCCCCGGCCTGACCTTTGACGAGCAGGCCTGGCCTGAGGACATCCGTGCAGCGATCAACGCGGGCATCGCCGACGCCTGGAAAGACTTCGACGCGCTGGGCCAGCAGGTGGCGCGTGGCGAGGTGTCGACGTCGCGTTTTCTAGGTAGCCGAGACTACCTGGCCAACAACTACCTGTACCGTATGCGCGCGACCGTTACCGGCCTGTATGGCAACGACCGCGAAGAAACGCTGTACCCGCCGTTTTACCTGGATGCCCAGGGGCAGAAGCTCGATGCCTCGCAGCACCGGTACACCCTGCGCTTTGCCCCCGGACAGCTGCCGCCGGTCAATGCGTTCTGGTCGCTGACCCTGTACGACGCCAACCGCCTGCTGGTGTCCAACCCGTTGAACCGCTACCTGATCAATTCACCGATGCTGGGCGACCTCAAGCGGGATGCCGACGGCGGGGTGACCCTCTACATCCAGCATGCACAACCTGATAGTGCGCTTGTGCCCAACTGGCTCCCTGCACCTGACGGGCCTTTCTACCTGGCCGGTCGCCTGTACTGGCCCAAGCCTGAGGCGCTGGATGGCCGCTGGCAGGCACCGAAAGTTCAACGCATCGACTGACCCACCACCTGTCAAAGGAGGCAACCATGCATTCGTTACGCACTTACCTGCTTATGCTCAGCCTGATCGCCCCGGTGTGCCTGGCCGAAGAGCCTGCAGTCAGCAGCACCCGGGTAACCGCGGATAACTTTGTCCGCGCCGAATCACACAAGTTTTTCAGCCGGGTCGTTGCCCGGGGCGGCTTTGGCACCTTCGTGCACAACCGCGATCTGGTACCGGTCACCACCCAGGTAGTCATCCGTCCGAACCGCGACACGCTGTACTCATCAGCAGTGTTCGACCTGGATGCCGGGCCGGTGACCGTGACCGTGACCTTGCCGGATGCCGGCCAACGGTATTTCTCGCTGATGGCCATCAACGAAGACCAATACACCCAAGGGGTGGCCTACGCGCCTGGCAACTATCAGTTCAGCCGCGAATCGGTCGGTACGCGCTACGTGCTGCTGGGCGTACGCACCCTGGTCGACCCGGCATCCGCCAGCGACGTGCAAAGCGGCCGCGCCCTCCAGGACCGGATCAAGGTGGAGCAAGCGGGTGGGCCGGGGCGTTTCGAGGTACCACAGTGGGACACTGCCAGCCTCGATGCCGTGCGCAATTCGCTGCTGTTGCTGGCGGCAACGGTGCCGGATTCGCGCAGGATGTTCGGTACACCGGCGCAAGTCGACCCGGTACGGCACTTTATCGGCAGCGCCTCGGCCTGGGGCGGCAACCAGGAAAGGGATGCGTTCTACCTCAATGTATCGCCCGCCCGGAATGATGGCGTTACCCGCTACCAGCTCACCGTCAAGGACGTGCCGGTGGATGCGTTCTGGTCGATCAGCGTGTACAACGCCGCCGGTTATTTCGAACCGAACCCGCTCAATCGCTACACCCTCAACAACCTCACCGCCAAGCGCGAGGCCGATGGCAGTATCGTCGTGCAGTTTGGGGGCTGTGAGAGCGGGGCCAGCAACTGCCTGCCGATCACGCCGGGCTGGAATTATATGACCCGGATGTACAAACCGCGTGCCCAGGTGCTGGACGGGAGCTGGCAGTTTCCCGAGGCCAAACCGGCCATCTGATTCAATCGGCCAGGCAAGCACAAAGATCGCCGTGTCGGGGCTTGGCCTGCACCGACACGGCGACAGGTGATGGCGAAGTGTGGAAGCGGAGGAATTTAGAGTAAAGTCAGCGGTGATGGAGCAATCGCATCAGCAGTGAGAAGTCGACATTTGCTTTTAAAAGCAGAGCGCTGGAGAAAGCACGCTGGAGTGAGACATGCCGCGACACATACCAATAACAAATACGACCGACCCCGTGCACGCCTCGCGAATGGTCCGCCTGAAGCTGATCAGCGAGGGCGCCTTGCCCCAGGGCATGCTGCGTGACGAAATCGACGCCTCCTGGCGGCGTAGCCTGGAATACGGCCTCAGCTGCCTGCAAGACGAGCAGGTCGAGCTGGATGCACGGCATCGCCTGCAGGCATTGCTTGACGGCAACCGGCTGCTGATCGACGCCGCGACACCGGAAATGGAATACCTGGTCAATCGCCATGGCAACAGTGCGATGATCATCCTCGGTGATGCCCAGGCCAACATTCTGGCCATCGGCGGCCAGACCGCCGAGCTCAACCAGGTGGGATTGCGCGATTTGCATCCGGGCAGCTGCTGGAGCGAGTCGAGCCGCGGCACCAACGCCATCGGCACCGCCGTGGTGGAAGGGCGGCCAACCCTGATCAACTGTGGTGAGCATTACCTCGATCGACTGAGCCCGTTTTCCTGTACTTCCGTGCCATTGCGCGACCCGCAGGGGCACGTGATCGGCGTGCTCGACCTGACCCGCGAAGGCGTCATGGCCCAGCCCCAGGACAACCTGGCAACGCTGATTCTGGCGGCCAGCAACATCGAAAGCCGCCTGTTCGGATTGTGCTACCCCGAACAACTGGTGCTGGCTTTCCATAGCCGCCCGCAATTTCTCGGCAGTGCCTGGCACGGCCTGTTGGCCCTGAGCCTCGATGGCGAGGTGCTGGCGGCCAACGACCGTGCCTGCGAGTTGCTCCACCTGCTGCGTCCGGCGTTGATTGGCCGACGTTGCAGCGAGCTGATGGGCGAACGCACGGCAACCTTCCTCACCCGCTTGTGGACCGACCGGGTCAGCAGCGTGCAGACCGCCAAGGGTGAGTTTTTCTTCCGTGCGGTGCACCTGCCGCGGCGGGCCAACATGGGGGCTGCGCAGCCTGCCGGCAAGGCATTGCCGGCGCCTAAACCTGCGCAGATTGACGCCCTGGCAGGCAGCGATGCCCGCCTGGCCCGGGCCCTGCGCATGGCCCAGCGTGGCTTGAACAATGATTTACCGGTGCTGCTGCTCGGCGAGACAGGCACCGGCAAGGAAGTCGTCGCCCGCGCCCTGCATCAGGCCAGCGCGCGTGCAGACAAACCCTTTGTTGCAGTCAACTGCGCGGCCATCCCGGAAGGGCTGATCGAGTCGGAACTGTTTGGCTATCGCGAAGGGGCGTTCACCGGTTCACGCCGTGGCGGAATGGTCGGGCGCCTCGCCCAGGCGCATGGCGGCACCCTGTTCCTCGACGAGATCGGCGACATGCCGTTGGCCCTGCAGGCGCGTTTGCTCAGGGTGCTGCAGGAACGCCGGGTTGCGCCACTGGGCGGCGGCGAGGAGCAGGCCATCGATGTCGCGGTGATCTGCGCAACGCACCGCGATCTGAAGCGCCTGGTCCTCGACCAGCATTTTCGGGAAGACCTCTACTACCGCATCAATGGCGTCAGCCTGCAGCTGCCAGCCTTGCGTGACCGCGACGACCTCAACGAGGTGATCGACAGCCTGCTGGGCAAGTTCGGCGCCGAAGGCGTCAGCCTCGACAAAGGCCTGCGCGAATTGCTGGGTAACTTCGACTGGCCGGGCAACATCCGCCAGCTGGAAATGGTGTTGCGTTCGGCACTGGCCATGCGCGAGCCGGATGAACAGCAGCTGAGCCTGGAACACCTGACCGATTGTCTGCTCGATGAGCTCAACGGCAGTGCGCAGCAAAGCGGCAGCATCCGCGAAAACGAAGTGGAACTGATCCGCGGGGCCCTGGCCCGCCATCAGGGCAACGTTTCGGCCGCGGCGGACGCCTTGGGCATCAGTCGCGCGACCTTGTACCGAAAACTCAAGCAGCTGCGCGATTAAGGGGCCGGTGATGGGTGGTATTTTCCTCAGGCTGGTCAACGCCTCCGACCCGGAGCTGATGCGCCGGGCGCTGGCCTGGCTGTACGGTTTCGTGCGCCCGCACTGGCGCGCGGTCGCCGTGTTGCTGGGTCTATCCTTTGCCGCTTCGCTACTGGTGCTGGTGCAACCCTGGCTGGTCAAGACCCTGATCGATCAGGGCCTGCTGGCCAAGGACTTCCAGGTTTTGTGGCACATGGCGGCGATCATGATCGCCGTGGGTATTGCCGGCATGCTGCTGTCGGGCGTTAACCGCTACCTGCACACGCGGCTGTCCGGGCGCATTCTGTTTGCCCTGCGCGACGACCTGTATCGCCATCTGCAACAGCTGTCGCCGGCGTTTTACGGGCGCAAACGTATCGGCGACATCCTTTCGCGGCTTGACGGTGACGTTGCCGAGATTCAGCGCTTTGCCGTGGACTCGTTGTTCGCTGCTGTTTCCAGCGTAATCGGCCTGATCGGCGCGGTGACCCTGATGCTGATGTTGTCGTGGCAACTATCGTTGTTGCTGGCGCTGCTGATTCCCGTCGAAGTGCTGTGGCTGCGCTGGATGCGGCGCAAGGTCGAGCGTGAAGTGCGCAGCCTGCGCGAGCGCTCTGCCGATGTCTCCTCGTTCATGGTCGAGACGCTACCGGCGATGAAGTTCATCCAGGCGGCCGGGCAGCAACGCCGCGAATCCGAACGCCTGGAGCACCTGGGGCAGGGCTACATGGGACAGTTGCTGCGGGTGCAGGTCACCGAGTTTTTCACCCAGGCGGTGCCGGGCACGCTGACCTCGCTGTGTCGCGCCTGTGCGTTTCTGGTCGGCGGCTACTGGGTGATCCAGGGCACCTGGCAACTGGGTGCGTTGATCGCCTTTTCCACTTATCTCGGCATGGCCGTGGGGCCGGTGCAAAGCCTGCTGGGCCTGTATGTGGCGGTGCAACGCATGGCCGTGAGCCTCGGGCGGGTGATGGAGCTCAAGCAGGAGCCCGTCGGCGTGCATCAGGCCGCATCGCCTTCGCCGATGCCTGTCGGGCCCGGCGAGTTGCGCCTGGAGTCGGTGCATTTTGCCCATGAACAGCGCCTGGGCACGGTACTCGGCGGTGTCGATATCTGCATACCGGCCGGGATCAAGGTCGCCATCAGTGGCGCCTCGGGCGTTGGCAAGTCGACGCTGATCGACTTGCTGCAGCGCTTTTATGACCCGGACCAGGGCCGCATCCTGCTCGACGGCACCGACCTGCGTGAGCTGGATCTGCTGGCGTTGCGCAAGCAGATCGCCGTGGTCAGCCAGGACATTGTGCTGTTTCGTGGCACCCTGGCGCAGAACCTCGCCTACAGCGTGCCCGAGGCAAGCCGCGAGGACCTCGAACGGGTGGTGCGCCTGACGCGCCTGGAGGGTTTGGTCGACGCCTTGCCGCTGGGCCTGGACGGTCAGCTGGGCGAGCGCGGCCAGCAATTGTCGGGCGGGCAGAAGCAACGTATCGCCATTGCCCGGGCCTTGCTTCAGGACCCGCGGCTGCTGGTGCTGGACGAAGCCACCTCGGCAGTGGACGAAGCCACCGAACGCGAAGTGATCGCGGCTATCGACCAGTTGTTCGCCGGGCGCACACGCATCCTCATCAGCCACCGCACCAGCACCCTGGCGGATGCCGACCTGCACCTGCACCTTGAGAGCGGCCGCCTGCAAGCGGTATGGCAGGAGTCGTTGCGCCATGGTGAATGAGGTACATGTCGGGGTAATCGATTCGGGCTGTACCGCGCAGCAGGCCGGGCATCTGGCAGGCGGGCGGCGTTTCTGGCTGGAACAGGGCATGCTTTGCGAAGGTGAACTGCAGGCCGATAGCCTGGGCCACGGCACTGCCGTGCTGGCGCGGCTGTTGAAGCAAACCGACGGCGTTGCGGTAAGCATGGCCCAGGTGTTCGACAGCCGTGGCGCCACCTCGGTGCTGCAGGTCAGCGCAGCGTTGCTGTGGCTTGTGGAGCAAGGTGTGACCCTGGTCAACCTGAGCCTGGGCCTGGCGCAGGATCGACCGGTACTGCGCCAGGCCTGCGCGCAAGCACAGGACGCCGGGGTGCTGTTATGTGCGTCCAGCCCGGCGCGAGGTGCGCCGGTCTACCCGGCCAGCTACCCGGGCGTGTTGCGTATTACTGGCGATGCCCGCTTGCGTGAAGGCCAGTGGTCCTGGCTGAACACCGTGCAAGCAGATTTCGGCGCAGCCGTGGGGGAGCGCGATGGGCCCGCCGGTGCAAGCCTTGCCTGCGCGACCTTCAGCGGCCAACTGTGTGCCTATTGGCGCATGCATCCAGGGGCCAGCCGCGATCAACTCATTGCTCATTTGCGCGAACAGGCGGCATTTGTCGGGCCTGAGCGCCGCGGAGGTGAGCATGGCTGAACCGCGTATCGTGATTCTTGGCGCAGGGCCCGCGGGCGGCGCCACCGCTATGGGCTTACGGCACCTGGGCTATGCCGTTGAGCTGGTGTCGGACTGGCGCCGTTTTGCTGCAGTAGAGGGCGTATCCCAGCGCGTACTCGACGGCATGCGCCATGCCGGGCTGAGCCGTGCACTGGAGCAGGCTGCCGTGCCGGCACGGCGACGGGTGGACTGGAACGGCAGCCGTCAGCAACTCAATCAGGAATTTCTGCTCGACCGCCAGCTGTTTGACCGGGCACTGCGTGAAGACCTGCGCCATGCCGGGGTGACGGTGATCGAAGGGCGGGTTCGCGATGTCGAGAACACTGCACTGGGGCATCGGGTGGTACTGGACGGCGGGCAGGTGCTGCAGGCCGACTTTCTGGTCGAGGCCCGTGGCCGCCAGGCGCCGCTGACGGCCAACCGATTGCGTGGTCCGGAGAGCGTCAGCCTGCTCAACCTCTGGCAGGGCGAAGCGGGTGAACCGCTGTCGGCGGTGGAAAGCCTCGACGATGGCTGGGCGTGGATGGCACGCCTGGCCGATGGCCGTTGCTACTGGCAGATCACCCTCGACAGCAGCACCAGCAGCCTGCCGCCACGTGCGCAGCTCCCCGCGTATTGCGCGCAGCGCCGGCAGCAGTCGGCTTTGGCCTGCGAGTTGTTCGGTGAGCATGTCGGGGTATTGGCTGAACTGCATGCGCGTAGCAGCACGGCAATTCTGGCGGGTGACTGTGTCGGTGACACCTGGCTACGTGTAGGCGATGCCGCGATGGCAGTGGATCCGTTGTCCGGTAACGGCATCTTCCAATCCTTGTCTTCAGCGTTGCAGGCCCCTGCGGTGATCAACACCTTGCTGCGCCATCCGCAGCGCGCGGCATTGGCCAAGCGCTTCCACCAGGAGCGGATCGAACAGCTGTTTCTGCGTTTTGCGCGGATCGGACGGGACTTCTATGCCCAGGAACAACGTGGCATCGATCAGCCATTCTGGGCGCCGCGCCGCAGTTGGCCGGATGACCAGCCAATTCATGCGGCGGCTGATTTCCGTCAGCTACGCGTCGACCGCCGCCCGGTCATTCGCGACGGGCTGATTGATGAAGCCGAGGTGGTCGTCGGCCCGGACCAGCCGTTGGGTATCTGGCATGTGCAGGGCGTGGAGCTGGCGCCGCTGGTGCACGGCCTGCAGGCCGGACAGCAACTTGAGGCGCTGCTGAGCAACCGGCCGGTTGCGCAGCAGTCCATGCTGCGCGCCTGGCTTGTCGCCCAGGGGTATCGTGGTTAGCCGATAGCATCCAGGCCCATCTGCCAGAAGTCGGCCTCAAGTCGGGACGCCTGGCCGAACAGTTTGGCCAGCTCTTCAAAACGCCGCTCGGTCATCGCCCGTGAGGCGAGGTCGTCCAGGTGCGCGCGTGCTGCGGTGGCCACCCCTTGGTAGCCGGCGCCGGCATATTCGCCGATCCAGTCGCGGTACGGATGATCGTCCAGCGCCTCGATGCCGTCGGGGGCGAGGTTGCGGCCGATTTCGGCATAACCGATTACGCAGGGCGCCAGGGCGACATGCAGATCGAGCAGGTCGCCCGCCGCGCCGCAGTCGAGCACGAAACGGGTGTAGGCGACGGTGGCCTGATGTTCCGGCGTAGCGGCCAGGTCATCAGGCGACAGCCCCCAACGTTGACACAGCCGGACATGGAGCTCGGTTTCATCGAGGATTGCCGCCAGGCCCGCCTGCGCCGCGCGGATGTCGGCAAGGGTCCGGCTCTTGTAGGCCGCCAGCGCCCAGGAGCGGGCGAACTGGATCAGGAACAGGTAATCCTGCACCAGGTATTTGCGAAAGGCTGGTTGCGCCAGGGTGCCGGCCCCCATCTGACGAACAAAATCATGCTCGACGTAGCTGTTCCAGTCGCTGGCGGCGGCCTGTTTGAGGCGATCGAAGATATCCATGCATTACCCCTTGATGTCGTAGGCGGCGTCGAAAAACGCCTGCTCCAGTGCCACGGCGCGCTGGAAGAAGTCATTGCTGATGGCCGTGTCCGCAGGGCCAACGCGATCCAGTTCGGCGCGCAGGAAGGCCACGAAGCTCTGGAAGTCCGGGTTGTTGTGCAGGGTGATCCACTCGGCATGTTCAAAGCGAGGTGGCAGCGCTGCGGGCGCGCGCAAGGCCCAGTCCAGGTACAGGCCTTCGGCGACATTGAGCACGGCCAGGGCGGCTGCATATGAGCGCGTGGCCGCGGCTTCGCGCATGATTGCCTTGAAGCCTGCCGTGGGCGCCGAATCCGGCGCCTGCTGGCGCTGCGCCTCGGAAACACCCAAGGCCTCGAATGCGCGCAGGAAATAAGTATTTTCCTCGCCCGCGATCACTCCGGTAAAACGGCCCAGGCGAATCCGCGCGTCAAAGGTGTCGGCGCTGGCAATGGCGGCACCGAGCAAGGTCAGGAAGGCATCGATGAAACGGTGGTCCTGGATCAGGTAATTGCTCAGCACTGCGTCGCTCAGGCTGCCGTCGAGCAGTTCATTGACGAAGCGGTGTTCAATGATCTGCGTCCAGGTGGGCTGGCTCTGTTGGCGCAGGGTATCGGTGAAGCGTGCGGTCATCGTGCTGTCCTCGTAGCGGGCGACAGCGAGACCGGGTACATCAGACATGGGCGGCCTCGCAGTGAGACCGGCAAAAAGGCAGGTTGGCAATCCCCATCCCTTCGCCGGCATGATCCGGATCAGGTTCGAAGGGTCACCGCGCTGCTGGTGCCAGCGGTTTCTCAGCCCGTTGCCGGGCTCCCCTTGGTGGCCGAATCTATACAGCAAGTGCAATCGCTTGTCACGTCACGCGCTAGTGAATGCTTGAAGCCAGCTCAAAGATCGGCATGTACATCAGGATCACGATCAGCCCGATCAACAGGCCAATGAAGGTCATCAGCAAAGGTTCGAACAGGCGCACGAACCATTCGATCCAGCGGCTGATCTCTTCATCATAAAAGTCGGCGCTGCGCTCCATCATCTGCCCGAGGTTACCCGACTGTTCGCCCGCCCGCAGCAGGCGCAGCGACACCGGTGTGACCAGTTGCCCGACTTCCAGTGCCGCCGACAATGAAAGCCCCTCACGCACCCGGTCACAGGCGTGCTGCAACCGCTGTTTGGCTGCAGCGCCAAGCAGACCGCGGGCCATTTCCATGGCGGTGAGTACCGGGATACCGCCTTGCAGCAAAATGCCCAGCGAGCGATAGAAGCGCGCCAGTTCGTACATCACCAGCCGCCGGTGCAGGGCAGGCAAACGTTCCAGCTGGCGGTTAAGCCAGCGCCGCACGCGAGGGTCGCGCCGCAGTACGAACAGGCTCAGGCAAAACGCCAGAAAGCCCAGCCCCAGTGTTGCCTGGTGAGCATGCAGGAACATCCCGGCCTGCATCAGGCAGCGTGACAGCCAGGGCAACTCGGTACCCAGCCCCTCGAACACTAGGCTAAAGCGCGGCACCACATAGCCGAGCAGAAACAGCACCACGCCACCGCCGACCAACAACAGCAATAACGGATAGATCGAGGCGCTGACGATCTTCTGGCGAACCTCGTCCATGCGCTGGCGGTAGGCGACGTAACGCCCCAGTGCATCGCCCAGGGCGCCGGTCTTTTCACTCGACTGCACCAGGGCTACATACAGCGGCGGGAACACACTGGGCAATTGGCCCAGGGCTTGTGAAAACGACTTGCCCTCATACAGCAGACGCACCAGTTCGCTGAGCGTCTTGCGCGCCTGCGGGGCGGACTCTTTTTCCGCCAGGCTTTCCAGCGCGTCAATCAACGGCAGGCCGGCGTTGAGCAGGGTGGTCAGTTCCTGACTGAACAGCACCAGGTTGAAGGCTTCAGCACGGCGCCAGCGCAACTGCGCGAAGCGCTCGGCGCTGCGCACACTGACCACCCGCAAGCCTTGTTGCTCGGCCTGCAAGCGGGCCTGGCCGGCATCTTGCGCGTCCAGTGTGAGCAGGACCACACCGGATTTACCCAACGCCTTGAGCTCATAGCGCATGTGCTGATCCTCCGTTTACTGCCAGCTGGTGACCTCGGCATTCTCGCCATCGCCGCCAGGTTGACCGTCTTTGCCCATGGACAGCAGGTCGTACTCGCCGTTTTCACCGGGTTGGCGGTAGATGTAGTTACGCCCCCACGGGTCCTGGGGGACTTTTTTCTGCAAGTAGGGCCCGGACCAGCGTGCTTCGTCACTGGGGGCCGTCACCAGTGCCTGCAGGCCTTGCTCAGTATTGGGGTAATGCCCCACTTCCAGCCGGTACAGGTCAAGGGCCTTGCTCAGGCCTTCGATCTGCGCCCGTGCCACCTTGGCCTCAGAGCGGCCCAGCTGGCTGAAATACTTGGGGGCAACGATCCCGGCCAAAAGGCCCAGCACCACCAACACCACCAGCAGTTCGAGCAAAGTGAATCCCCGTTGCGAACGTTTTATGTTGTTCATGCCCAGGCCCTCCGTTGTGCGCCTGCAGGGCTTTATGCAAATGCCGTGCGCGTCTGCCTCAAGCCTTTGCGCCACGCGCCCGGCAAGGCGGCACAGTGCTTGCGTCATAGCTCAAAAGCCTCGGCAATCGGGGCATATGCCCCACTTTTCGGGGGACGCAACGGGGAGGGCGGCACTATGCGCTGGCTTACTGCAGGATTGTTTGCGTGCCTGGCCTGTACAGGCCCGGTCGAAGCTGATGTGTACATCTCGGTAAAGGCTGACGGCAGCTATGTGCTGTCCAACGTTCATCGACCCGGACGGACCTATCAGCGGGTGGTCAGTGAACCCGTTGCCAGCCTGGGCAATGCTGACCAGCCGCAACTGATCACCGGCATGCCCTATGCCGAGCTGGTGGCAGAGGCAGCCGAGGCCAACGATTTACCGGCAGCGCTGCTGCATGCGGTGATTCAGGCGGAGTCGCGCTACAACCCCAACGCGCGGTCGGCGAGTGGCGCGGTGGGGCTGATGCAGTTGATGCCGGGGACCGCGCGCGAGCTCGGGGTGAAGAATTCACTGGACCCGGCCTCGAATGTCCAGGGCGGGGCGCGCTACCTCAAGCGCATGCTGACGATGTTCGACAACGACATCACCCTGGCAGTGGCGGCCTACAACGCCGGCCCCGACGCAGTCATGCGCCGCGGCGCAGTTCCGCCTTATGCCGAGACGCAGCGCTATGTGCCCAAGGTGTTGCGCCAGTATCGGCGGTTACAGGGGCTGGCAATGGATGCGCCGCTGTGATCGGGGGTATTGGCGGGTGCGGGTAATGGGGACAGCTACGGGGCCGCCCCCGAATACTGGGGAATTTCGGGGGATAACCCCCAATTGAGATTCATTAACACCCCTAACTGACTGATTTAAAACAACAAAAAAGACTGGCACGGGGCTTGCTGCAGCCCCTCCAAAGTTCCCGGCATCACCAGAGGCACGCCATGATGACACCAATCAAAGGCTCCGTCCTGACTTCAATGCTGATCTCTGCCGTCACCTTTGTGTGGCAGTCGGAGGGTGAAGCTGCCGTACGCTGCGAGCGTAATCTGGTGGCCAACGTGGTGGCGCTGGACCAGCCACTGATGTTCAACCGCCTCGGTGCGCAGAATGCCAACGGCATGATGTTCGCCTTGAGTCGCGATGTGGTCGACGAGCATCAGGTGTCGCTGGCCAATGGCGGGGCCGCCGTACCGGGCAAGGTCACCTTGCGCCCGGACAAGCGCCCGCGACCCATTGTGCTGCGGGTGGCGGCCGGCGATTGCCTGACCGTCAACCTGCAGAACCTGCTGGCCTATCAGGCCAACCCGAATCACTCCAACGATACCGGTGAGGAGATCGAAGCAGAGGGCGAAGAGGAGGGCGCAGAGGAAGTCGAGGTAGGTGGCCAGGAAGGTGAAGTGGTCGACGACCAGGTCACCGACCGCCACGTCGGCTTTCAGGTTAACGGCATGCAGGCGGTCAACAGCATTGGTGACATTGCTGCCAATACCGGGCGCAACAGCAACTACCTGGTGGCCCCGGGAGGCACACGCTCCTACACCCTGTATGCCGAACGCGAAGGTGCCTTTGCCGTCTCCAGCCGTGGCGCCACCTTTGGTGGCGAAGGCGCCGCGGGTAACGTTGCCAATGGTCTGTTCGGGCAAATGGTGGTGGTCCCCAAAGGTGGGCGCACCTACCGCAACACCCTGACCGAAGAAGAGATGCGCCTGAGCACCACTGGCCGTGCACCGACCGGACAGCCGATAGTCGATTACCAGGCGCGCTATCCGCAGCGCGAACCCTGGTTGCGTGAAGGCAAGGCCGGTACGCCGATCATTGCCATGGTCGATGGCAACGAGATCATCTCCAGCGAATCCGATGCGGTGGTCATGGGCTCCAATGCTGACGGTAGCTTCCCGCCTTCCACCTATCCGCTGGAAAGCATCGGCAAACGCAACCCGGCACTGCCCAACCGGCTGGAGCCGTTCCGCGACTTTGCCTCGCAATTCACCGACGAGGTAGCTGTCACCCAGGCCTTCCCCGGCTATTGGGCGGACCCGGTGATGGGGCATGTACTGGAGCCGACCCGCGACTCGTTCATGATCAACTACGGCTCTGGCGGCATGGGCGCCGAGGTGATCGCCAACCGCCTGGGTGTCGGGCCGATGCATGACTGCCTGTCCTGCTCTTATGAAGAGTTCTTCCTCAGCTCGCACACCGTGGGTGACGTGGCGATGCTGGTGGATGTGCCTGCCAACGTCGGGCTCGAGAACATTCGTCCCGGGGAAACGCCTTCGGCCGATCAGGTCGGGGTCAAAGCCACCATGGCACTGTTCCCGGCCGAGCCGTCCAACGTCAACCACAGCTACATTGGTGACTTCGTCAAATTCCGCAATACCCACAACGGCCACGAACAGCACATCTTCCACCTGCACGGCCACCAATGGCTGTTCAACCCCAATGACGACAATTCCGACTATGTCGATGCCCAGGGCATTGGCCCGGGTGCCGGCTATACATACGAAATCGCTAACGGTGGTTCGGGCAACCGTAACCGGGTAGCGGGCGATGCGATCTATCACTGCCACTTCTACCCGCACTTTGCCCAAGGCATGTGGACTATGTGGCGGGTGCACGATGTGTTCGAAGAAGGCACGCGTCTGGAAGTATCCGGCCAAGGCCAGGACGGCTACCACACCACGCCTTTTGCCCTGCGTAACGGTAAACCGGCGTCGGGCGCACGTGCCTTGCCGGACGGCGAGATCATCGCCGGTACACCGATTCCGGCGGTCGTACCGCTGCCAGGCAAAGCCATGGCGCCGATGCCGGGCAAAGTGGCGGTGATTCCGAAACTCTCGGAAACGCTGGTGGCTGAACAGGATGATGACGATGAGGAGGAAGGTGATGATGACAGCGGTCATCATGAAGCCGCGCCTCGCGCGATAGGCTCGGTCGCCCTGGTGGACCGCAGTGAAGCCAACCGCAATGCCGACGGCACCCTGAAAAACCCCGGTTATCCGTTCTGGATCGGCGGCATTGAAAGCACCGTGGGCCAACGTCCGCCAACCCCACCGCTGGACATGCTCGACCCGACCAAGGCGCAGCAACTTAAAAACAGTGGCAATGCCCTGTGGGCCAACCTTGATCCGACTCAGGTCGGCGGCTGGGATGGCGGGCTGCCGCGGCATGCACTGCAAGGTGTGGCCGATGGCGGTGAAGCGGATGTGACCACCACTGCGCTGGACTTCTCCAAGCAGGTTACCAAAGCCAAGGCGGTGTTCCTGCCCGAAGAGGGCACGGACGTCGAACAGGCGGCCATGAGCTTCCACTCCAAGCTTGAGCACCCAAGCTATGCCGTGTTGCCGGGCAAGCAACTGGTGGCGCGAAACTTCCGTACCAACGGCGCGCTGCCAACGGCCGGCGCACCGTACTACGAGCCCTGCATGGACGACCGTGCCAAGCGCCTGACCTCGGCGGCCGGCACCGGTGAGTTCAACAGTGGCGAACGCCTGGACGGCATGACCTTCACCGGTTCCTCGACCTTCACCGCCGACCGCCCGCGCATCTACAAAGGTGCAAACATCCAGTTCGACGCGGTGTACAACAAGGTCGGCTACCACTTCCCGCAGGCGCGCATCATTGCCCTCTGGGAAGACGTCTGGCCGGTGATCAACAAGCAGCGCCCACCTGAGCCACTGGTGATGCGCATGAACACCTTCGACTGCGTGATGTACCAGCACACCAACCTGATTCCGTCGTACTACGAGATGGATGACTACCAGGTGCGCACGCCGACCGATGTGATCGGCCAGCACATCCACCTGCCCAAGTGGGACCTCACCGCTGCCGACGGTTCGGCCAACGGCTGGAACTACGAAGACGGCATCCTCTCGCCCGGCACCGTGGTTGAGCGCATTCATGCCATTCGCGAGTTCAACGAATGCCAGAGCGGCGACCCGCGTGAAGGCACTGCAGAGTGTCCGGTGGCCAAGGCGCATCCGTTCTTCGGCCGCTTCGGGCGCGCCGACTGGATGGGCGCCCGCACGGCGATGCAGCGCTGGTTCGCAGACCCGGTGGTCAACGTCAACAACGTCGACCGCGGCCTGGGCACCATCTTTACCCACGACCACCTTGGCCCATCGACGCACCAGCAACTGGGCCTGTACGCCACCGTGCTGGCAGAACCGGCAGGGTCGACCTGGTACCACGCAGAAACCGGTGAGCAACTGTACAACACCGCGCTGCGTCAAGACGGCGGGCCAACCTCCTGGCAAGCCGTGGTCAAGACCGGTGACCTCGATGGCGACGGTCGTAACGACAGCTACCGCGAGTTCTTCCTGGAGTACAGCGACTTCCAGCATGCCTACGAGGCGGGCGTGTATGTCGGCGCAGGCCCGGATGGCGTGCCTAATGCCCAGGCGTTCCCGGCAACGGCAGACAGCTTCCGTTACGCCATCAACCCGCCAGTGCGCAAAGAAGCCGAGAGCCTGCTCGAGGCGGTCACCGAGGCCCGCGGCGGCTTGATGCCGTCGTGCCCGAGCCGGCCGTGCCCACAGGCGATTTCCGTGGATGACCCTGGCATGTTCGTCGTCAACTACCGTAACGAGCCATTGGCACTGCGGGTCTACGACCCCAACCGGGTCGGGCCTGACGGCAAGCGCGGGATGCAGGCCGACGGCATGGCCGGCGACCTGGCGTACGCCATGCAAAGCCGAATCGACCGGGCGATTCCTGCCCTGAATCTGGCGCCACAGGCGATCACTTCGGCCGTCGGCCCTACCGGTGGCACCACCTTGTTCCCACCGCACATCAACAAGGGCGGTGGTGAGCCGGGCGACCCGTTCACGCCGATGTTGCGCACCTACTCCGGTGACAACGTGCGCCTGCGGATGCACGCCGGTGGCCATGAAGAGGAACACAACGTGACGTTGCACGGCGTCAAGTGGCTGCAGAACGGCTCGGGTTTTGGCAACAGCTCGAACTCGGGGTGGAAAGCTTCGCAGATGGTCGGCATCTCCGAACAACTGGGGTTCATGGCGCCGGTGTCGATGATTTCCAGCGCCTCGGCACCCAATGGTGACTATCTATACTCCCTGGACGCGTCGCTTGAGGGCTACTGGAACGGCCTGTGGGGCATCATGCGCAACTACACCAACAGCCGCACCGACCTGTTCGCCTTGCCGAACAACCCGCAACCCATGGCGGCACGCAATACCGTGGCATTCGACGGTATCTGCCCACGCTTTACTGCCAACCCCAACGGCATCGGTACCCGTGCCACGGTCAAGCGCAGCTATGAGATTGTCGCGGCCCTGGCCAACGACATCCTCAGCAACCCGCTCAACCTGAGCATCAACGACCCGGCAGGCGTCGGCCAGCACGTCGGCGGTCCGCTCAAGGCCAACGGCGGTACCCTGGTCTACAACAGCCGTGCAGTGAACATCCCGCAGGTGACGGTGACCGATCCGGAGGATGGCGAAACCTTCACCATCGGCGGTCAGAGCGGGCCGCTGCACGACCCGACCGCGGTGCTCTACGTGCGCAAAAGCGACCTTGATCCGATTACCGGCAAACTCAAGCCCGGTGTACCGGTCGAGCCGCTGGTGCTGCGCGCTGCAGCCGGTGACTGCCTGAGCGTGACCCTGGAGAACCGCCTGCCCATGGTCATGCCGGACCTGGCCAGTACGGCGGTGATGCATGGCATGGTCAAACGCAACCGCAATGACAGCGAGGGCGCTACCACCTTCAACAACAACCTGATGCGTCCATCCAGCCATGTCGGCCTGCATGCGCAGTTGCTGGCCTACGACATCACCAAGTCGGACGGTGTCAACGTCGGCCTGAACCCGGTGCAAACCGTGCCACCGCGTACCGGCAGCAGCGGTGCGTACCCAAGCAAGGTCTACCAGTACTACGCCGGGCACCTGGAGCGCGAAGGCAAACCGGTCACGCAAACCGGCCGCTCGGTGGACAACATCAACACCACGGCCATCGAGTTTGGCGGCCTGAACCTGACCCCCGCGGATGTGATCAAGCAACCGCAAAAAGGCCTGGTCGGCGCCATGAGCATTCTGCCGCAAACCGCAACCTGGACGGAGGACACCGCCAGCCGTGCCTCGGCCACTGTTCAGGTACCGGGCACCAACGCTTACCGCGACTTTGCCCTGGTGTTCCAGAAGGCCTTGAACACCCGTTGGGCCAACGGTCGACCTGTGGAGGGCATCGCTGCCGAAGGCAACGGCGTGCCGACCGACCCGCAAGACAACTCCAACATGGCCATCAACTACAAGACCGAGCCGCTGTGGTACCGCTTCGGCGTTGCACCGAACGCACCGTTCGGCCACGCCGATGGCAACGGTTGGGCGGATATTCCCAACGCCCACATGGCCTACAGCAACGCGCTGGTTGGCGGCGATCCACAAACGCCGGTGCTGTGGGCCAAACCCGGCCAGGCACTGCGGACCCATGTGCTGATGCCAACCGGTGGCAGCCGCGGCACCACCTTCCAGCTCGATGGCCACCTGTGGCCGCTGCATAACTTCCTGCCCGAGAAGTCCGATGTCAGCGGTTACCCCATGGCCCAGCCCGGCATTGGCTCGGTGCGCTTCGGCTACAACCCGCAGGCCATGTACATCGGCGCCCAGGAGAGCGTGCTGCCGGCTGCGCACTTCAGCTTCATGGTGCCCAGCGCCGGTGGCGGCAATGCGGTACCGGGTGACTACCTGTTCCGTGACTACGCCGCCTACGGCAATGCCTCGGGCCTGTGGGGCATCTTGCGAGTAACGGACGAAACACCGCCGACTACACCGCCAGCGCAGTAAGGGAATAGGGGGAGTGTCATGAACAAGAAGAATCGACCGCTGTACCTGGGCTTGATGGCAGGGTTGACCCTGATGGGCCTGGGTATCAGCTACGAGAGCCTGTGGTGCGACCCACGCGGCGAGGTGGCTGTCGAGAGCGATCCACAGGGCCTGCACCGACTCAGCCGTGACGGCGTCACGGTCGAGTTCGAGGCGCGGCCACTGGGCAGTGACGGGGTGCTGACGGAGGGGGCATTCGCCAGCGTCCGTTTCAAGGTCACCGACCAGAACAGCGGCCAGCCACTGTCGGGGGTGTCGCCCGGCGCCTGGCTGGACCCGGCGCTGAGCGGCGATGCGGCCAAAGACCGCAACAAGAGCTGCAAGGCGCGGGTGGCGTTGTTTCTCAAAAGCAGTATTGGCGCGCGGCCTTTGCTGGATCTCAACAGCTACTTCCTGCTGGTGCTGAACAAGGATGCCAGCCTTACCGTGATCGACCCGAATGTCTCGGTAGGTGGCGTTACAAGCACCCTGGCGCGCATTGAACTGCCCGGCGTGCCCATGGACTGGGTCGCCAGCAGTGACGACAAGCAGGTGTTCGTGTCGATGCCTGAGCGCGGTGAAGTGGCGTTGATCGACACCGCGACCTTTCAGCGCGTGACCAACATCAACGCCGGCAAGCAGCCGTTGCGGGTTGCCCTGCAACCGGACCAGCGCCTGCTGTGGGTGGGTAACAATGCCAGCGATCCGGCGCACAGCGGCGTCACCGTGATCGATGTGCCCAGCCGCAAGACCCTGAAGTTTTTTGCCACCGGCACCGGCCATCACGAAATCGCCTTCAGTGCCGATTCCCGCTACGCCTATGTCAGCAACCGCGACAGCGGTACCCTGAGCGTCATCGATGCCAGCGAAATGCGCCTGGTTAAAACGCTCAAGGTCGGCCCGCATCCGTTGTCGGTGGCGTACTCGGCGTTGTCGCAGGCAGTGTATGTAGCCGATGGCCGCGAAGGCAGCATCAGCGTGATCGATGCCCGCAACCATGAACTGCGGCACACCATCCAGGGCCATCAGGGCCTTGGACCGATGCGCTTCAGCGGCGACGGGCGCTTTGGCATTGTGCTCAACACCCTGGAAAGCCAGGCGCTGGTGATCGACGCCAGTACCGACCAGCTGATCCACAGCTTGCCGGTCGCTGCCGAACCCTACCAGCTGACCTTCACCAAAGCCTATGCCTATGTGCGCGGCCTGGCCTCACCGAAGGTCACCATGATCAACCTGAGCAGCCTGGGCGAAGGCCGTCAGCCGATTGTCCAGGGTTTTGAAGCCGGGCCGGCGGCGCCGCGCCAGGCGGGCGACCTGCCGTTGGCCCAGGGCCTGACAGTAGCCCGTGACGAGAACTCGGTGTTTGTGGTCAACCCGGTCGACAACACCACCTACTTTTATGCCGAAGGCATGAACGCACCGATGTCCGGCTACGCCAACCGCGGGCACAACGCCCGTGCGGCACTGGTGATCGACCGCAGCCTGCGCGAGGTGTCGCCCGGGGTGTACAGCTCGACCATCAAACTGCCAGCGGCGGGTACCTTTGATGTCGCCTTCCTGCTCAATCAACCGCAGATCATCCATTGCTTCAGCACTGAAGTGGCGGTGTCGCCGACCGCGAAGCACCGGCAAACGCCACAGGTCGAATTCATGCTCGACCCCAAGATGGTCCTGCAGGGCAGTACCTACACCGCGCGTTTTCGCATCGTCGAAGGCAACGGCACTCCGCGCAACGGCATCAAGGACCTGAGCGTGCGCTACTTCCTGGCACCCTCGTCACAAGCCCGCGACAGTCGCGTGCATGAAGTGGGCGATGGCGTCTACGAAGCACAGTTGGAGCTGGCCGAAGCCGGTGCCTGGTACGTGCATGTACAGGCGCCGTCGCTGGGCAGTGCCTTTGCCGAGAAGAACTACACCAGTTTGCGGGTGCTGCCCGCTACCGCCCAACAAGCGTCCGACCTGGGTTCAAGGAGTGTGCGATGAATAGGCTCAATCGCTGCAAACTGTTCAGCCTGTGCCTGCTGGCCGCCAGTTGTGGCCTGGCCCAGGCCCATGGCGACCATGGTGACCATAGTGGCCACGGTGCACCCGCTGCCTTCCAGGAGAAAACCTCGGTGCGCTTTGCCGACGTCCAGCTTCTGGACCAGAACGGCATGCCAGTGCGCCTGGAAAAGGACCTGGTCTCCGACCACCTGGTGGTGATGGGCTTCATCTACACCAGTTGCACCACCGTGTGCCCGGTGGTGTCGTCGATCATGGGCAAGGTGCAAAAGCAGCTGGGTGGACGGGTGGGCGAAGAAGTGCAACTGGTGTCGATCAGCGTCGACCCCCAGCGTGATGACTCCAAGCGTCTGCAGGACTACGCCAAGGCATTCCAGGTCGGCCCCGGCTGGAGCTGGCTCACCGGTTCGCCGTATGCGGTGACCGAAACCCTCAAGGGGCTCGGCAGTTTCAGTGCCAACCTCGCCGAACACCCGCCGCTGATCCTGGTGGGTGATGGCCGCAGCGGTAAATGGACACGCTTCTACGGCTTTACCGACCCGGCGCTGCTGGTCAAGGAAATTGACCGCCTTAGCGCCCGCCGGGTGCACGCCAAACACACAGCCATCGCCCAGGAGGTGCAACCATGAGCGCCACCGTTAGCCGCAAATCGCCCATGCGCGCGCTCGACTGGCTGACCCTCGGGGCCTGCCTGTGGATCATGAGCTCGGTGGCGTTTGCCCACGAAGGGCACGCCCCCCAGGCGCCGCAAACACCGCAGGCACCGCAAGGTGCAGTGACGCCGACCGCCGGCACCCATGATGCCCAGGCCTACTTCACCGATAGCCTGGTGCAGGACCAGAACGGCAACAGCCTGCGTTTCTACAGCGATGTGCTCAAGGACCGGGTGGTGCTGCTCAATGTCATCTTCACTCACTGCAACGATGCCTGCCCGTTGATCACCCGCAAGTTGCGCGAAGTGCGCGAGGCGCTCGGGGAGGAGGCCGCCAGCAAAGTGACCTTTGTTTCACTGAGCAGCGACCCGGCCAACGACACCCCGCAAGTGCTCAAGGCCTTTGCCGAGAAACAAGGTGTGGACGGTCCCAACTGGTTGTTCCTGACCGGCGACAAGGCGCAGATGGACCTGGTGCTGGCGCGTCTGGGGCATTTGATCCCGAGCCCTGAGCAGCACTCCACGCAGCTGATCGCTGGCGACGTGGCCAATAAACGCTGGAGCAAGATTCGCCCCGATGCACCGGCGCAAGCTATCGCACAACGCCTGCAGCTGCTGTCCCAGCCGCTGGCCGGACGTTGAGCATCATGTGCCGGGCACTGCCTGCCGGAACGCTGGTGCTGATGCTCATCGTCAGCACGCTGGCCCAGGCCCTCGACCTGAGCCCGGCGGAACACGCCGGCAAGCGCCTGTACCGCGAGGGGCTGTCGAGCAGCGATGCCCAGGTGTCAGCGCGCGTCGGCGCCGCCGACATGCTGGTGCCGGCCAGTGTCGTGCCCTGCGGCAGTTGCCACGGCGCCGACGGGCTGGGGCGGGCAGAGGGCGGCGTAAGGCCGCCGGTACTCAACTGGCAGCGGCTAGCGCAAGGGCAGGGGCTGCGCAGCGCCAATGGCCGGCGCTATCCGGCCTACACCGAGGCCAGCCTGGCCCGGGCGATTCAGGAGGGTCGAGACCCCGCTGGCAATCAGCTGGACCCGGCCATGCCACGCTTTGTCCTGAGCATGGCTGATCAGCGCAACCTCAGTGCCTACCTCAAGCGCCTGGCCGATGACCGTGATCCGGGCTTGAGCGAGCAAACCTTGCGCCTGGGTACACTATTGCCCGAGCAGGGACCGCTGGCGCCTTCGGCACGTGTTGTGGCCGCCGTGCTCAATGACCGTATCGATCAACTCAACCGCCAGGGCGGGATTCATGGCCGGCAGTTGCAGATGATCAGTATTGACCCCGGTCCGGACCGGGCCAGTGCGGAACAGGCGCTCACCGAGCTGATCGAACAGCAGCAGGTATTCGCCTTGATCTCCCCCGTGGTACCGGCCCTGGAATCGACACTGGCAAGCCGCTTGGAGAAGGCGCGTATTCCCATGATTGGCGCGGCGCCGACTGCAGGCCGCAGTACACAGATCTTTGATCCCTTGCCGGGGCTGGATGACCAACTGTTGAGCCTGGCCGACTATGCCCAGGGCAACCTGGCGCTGCAGCAGGCCGGCACGCAGATCGTTTACGCCGACCCGGCCCAGGCCGGTCTGGCCCGGCAGCTTTTGCAGCAGCTGCAACGCCGCGGCTGGGGCGAGGTTACGGCCGCGCCGCTGACTGAGCAGGCCGCCACCGGCCAGGCGATTTTCTACCTGGGCGATGCCGAAGGCTTTGGCCAGCTCACGGCGCAGTTACAACAGGCGGGGCGCACACCGTACCTGTTCGCCGCAGCCAACCAGGTGGCCAGCCAGCTTGCACAGGTGCCTGAAAACTGGTCGCGCAGGGTGTTCCTGGCCTATCCCTTCGTCCCCGGTGACTGGACGCCCGGTGGCAGCCAGGCACTCAGTGCGATGCGCCAGCGTCAAGGGCTGGACGGGCGCCAGGGCGTTTTGCAAGTCAGCACCTGGTGTGCGATGCAACTGCTCGGCGATGCCCTCAAGCAAATCGGGCGCGATGCCAGCCGTGAAAAGCTCATCACGGCGCTGGAAGGCCTGCATGATCTGCAAACCGGGCTCACCCCGCCGCTGAATTTCGGTCCGGGCCGCCGCCAGGGGTTGGCCGGCGCCCATGTGGTCACGCTGGAAATGCCCGGCCCGGTGTTCTTTCCGGTAGCCGCTTATCGTCCTGTCGCCGAGGGGAATGCGCCATGAAGCTGCTCTGTCTGTTGTTGTGCATGCTGGCCCTGCCGACTTACGCGCAGGAGGGACCGCTGGCGGCCCGGGTCAACGGCGTACCCATCACCCAACTGCGTCTGGAACGCTACTTTGCCGAATACCTGGAGGACCAGGGCAGGGCGCTGACCAGTATTCGCAACCCCAGCGTGTACAAACGTTTGCGCGACCAGGCCCTGAGCGACCTGATCGACCGTGAGCTGCTGTGGCAGGAGGCCCAGCGCCAGGGGATCACAATCAGTGACACTGTGGTCAACGCGCAGGTCGATCAGCTTCGCCAGGCATTCGGCAACACCCGCTCGTTCGAGCAGCGCCTGGCCGATGCGGGTTTTGACCGCAACAGCTTCGCCGAGTACACCCGTCAGGAACTGGCTGCACAGCAAGTGTTCATGCAGGCCGCCCAGGTGGTTGAGCCGGACCCCGCTGAGGTCCGGGCTTTTTATCTGGCCAATCAGCGCGATTTGCAAAAGGCGCAGAACCAAACCGCAGACGCTTCTGTCGAAGAAGAGCAGGGGCTGGTTCTGGCCAAACGCGTCCTTATCGATCAGCAACAGTCGCAAGCACGGTATGCCTTGCTGCAGCGTCTTCGTGACGCCGGGCAGGTGCAACGACTTGACTGATCACTCACCTGACCCCCAATGTTGGGGATATCGGTAGGGGCAAAACGCCAGCTGGTCCCCGGGATTGGGGGAGGGGCCATGGCCCGTTTGCGTCTACTCTTAACAAATCAACGACATAGCACCGTTGAATGCGCCGTCTCTGGTCTGGCACGAAGCATGCGTAAGCCTGTACAAGGTCGCACTTCACCAGACCGGGAAACCGGGCCTGAAAGGCTGCAAGGAGTCGATCTTGGTTAACACAGTATTGGTAGTCGATGACGAACAGACCCTTGCGGGCAATATCCAGGCTTACCTGGATGCGCAAGGCCTGGACGTCCATGTTGCCCACGACGGGGCCAGTGCGATCGGTGAAGCCGAACGCACCCAACCTGAAGTGATAGTGCTCGATTTCCGCTTGCCCGACATGGAGGGGTTCCAGGTACTGGAGACTGTGCGCAAGACCAGGAACTGTCATTTCGTGCTGATCACCGCCCACCCGACCGCCGAGGTCCGTGAGCGAGCCAGCCAGCTAGGTGTCAGCCATATCCTGTTCAAGCCTTTTCCGCTCGCGGAACTGGCCCGCGCAGTCAACGACCTGATGGGCATCAAGCGCGAGGCCGGGCCTGAGGACAACACGGACACAGGGTTCGTTGAACGACGCCAGAGCAGGAGTGAAAGTTTCCCCCTGCAGTTGTTCGACGGTAGTTGGGTTCTGGCAGATCGCCGACGCAGTGGCGCGAGGCAGCCGGATCCGGACGACGACCAACTGCTCACCGGGGAATAACGCGCGAGCAGACCTGAACATGGCTTGCCGCGCCCCGCGCTGGAGAGCAAGTCATGGAAACCGTGTCACTCGCTGTAGTCTGCACCCAGGGTAGTGCCCCTGCACCCTTCGGTCGCGAGTTGCTGGCACAGGCACGCGCCACCGCCGAACAGAGCGCCGAGCGCCTGATCGATACGCTGCAACGCTTGAGTGCTTCAAACCCCGCTGATTTTGTCGCCCGTCTGGGCCTCACCCTGCATTATCCGGTACTCGACAGTCAGGCGCTGTTCGCTGCAACCCCGTTGTTTGACCGGGTCAGCCTGGCTCAGTGCCTGAAGCGCGAGTTCATTTTCCTTGAGCACAATGGCCAGGCCCTTGGCGTATTTGCCGACCCGTTCGATGCCGCACGCCTGGCCTGGATCGACGAGTGCCTGCAGGGTGCGCCGCTGTATCTGGTTGAAGCCGCCGACCTCGCCGGTTTTCTTGCCCGCCACGAAGAAAGCTTTCATGCCGTCGATTCGCTGGACAACGACAGCGAGGCGGTTGCCGAGCTCGATACGCTGCAAAGCCTGTCGCTGGCCAGCATCAGCGAAGACCAGAGCCGGGTGGTCAAACTGGTCAACTCCACCCTCTACGATGCGCTGAAAATGCACGCCAGTGACATCCACCTGGGGGTCACCGGCAATGGCCTGGTGATCAAGTACCGCATCGACGGCGTGCTCAACAGCATCAGCAAGGTCAGTGGCAGCGAGTTCGCCGAGCAGGTGATCTCGCGGATCAAGGTCATGGCCGAGCTGGACATCGGCGAGAAGCGCGTGCCGCAAGACGGCCGTTTCAAAATTGGTATCAGTGCCCGGCAGATCGACTTTCGTGTGTCGATCATGCCCAGCATCTTTGGTGAAGACGCAGTGCTGCGGGTGCTCGACAAGCAAGACCTGGCCGACCGGGTCAGCGGGGTACAGCTGCAGGCCCTGGGGTTCGAGGACCACACCCTGCGCAGCCTGCGCCGCCTGGCCAACGAGCCTTACGGGATGATCCTGGTCACCGGCCCCACCGGTAGCGGCAAGACCACCACCCTCTACGCCATGATCAGCGAGATCAACCACGGCGTGGACAAGATCATCACCATTGAAGACCCGGTTGAATACCAGCTGCCCGGCGTCCTGCAGATCCCGGTCAACGAGAAAAAAGGCCTGACCTTTGCCCGTGGCCTGCGCTCGATCCTGCGTCATGACCCGGACAAGATCATGGTCGGTGAGATCCGCGACCCCGACACCGCGCAAATCGCCGTGCAGTCCGCGCTCACCGGCCACCTGGTATTCACCACCATCCACGCCAACAACGTCTTTGATGTGATCGGCCGCTTCAGCCAGATGCAGGTCGATCCCTACAGCTTCGTCTCCGCACTCAACGCCGTGCTGGCCCAGCGCCTGATTCGCCTGGTCTGCCCGCACTGCGCCAGCCCTCATCAGCCCAGCGATGAAGAGTTGAGCCTGTCGGGCCTCGAAGCCGGGCAGGTGGGGGACTATCGCTTTGTTCACGGCAGCGGCTGCGGGCAGTGCCGCGGCAGCGGTTATCGCGGGCGGACCGCAATTGCCGAGCTGCTGCACCTGGACGATGAGCTGCGGCAAATGATCGTCGAACGTCGGCCCCTGGCGCAGATCAGGGCCCTGGCCTGTCAACGCGGCCTGCGCCTGTTGCGCAGCTCGGCACTGGAACTGGTGCGCGATGGCCGGACCACCTTGGAGGAGATCAATCGTGTCACATTTGTCGCCTGATCGGTTTATCGCCGTACTCGGCGCCCAAGGTGTCGGCCTGAGCCAACGCCAGGGGCAGGACCACCACTGGCTGGGCAGCCTCGGCTTTATCGCCGAGCGCAGCCAGGCCGCCAACCTCGCGCTGGACACTCTGCATAGCTTGCTGGCGGAACAACGCTGCAAGGGCGCCGAACTGCAACTGCTGCTGTCGGCGCAATACTGCCGCTTTTGCCTGGTGCCCTGGAGCGCGGCGATCAACCGTCCCGCTGAGCTGCACCACTACGCCCGGGCCTGTTTCGAGGCGCATTACGGCCAGAGCCTCGACGGCTGGCGCCTGGTGGTGTCACCGGAAGCCGCTGGCGCTGCAAGGATCGCAACCGCTGTGCCGGAAGCCTTGCTGCAACGCCTGCACGAACATTGCCGGGACCTGGGCCTGCGCCTGCGCTCGGTCCGCCCTTATCTGATGGCTGCCTACAACCGCTTTGCCGGGCAACTGGGCGAAAGCGACTTCCTCTTTGTGCTCGCCGAGCCACAGCGCACGGTATGCCTGTTGGCACAGAACGGCGTGTGGCAGCAGATCAGCACCCAGGGCGGTAGCGATAGCGACGCTGCCCTGCAAGCGCTGATCGCCCGCCAATGTGAACTCAACGCCAATGAGCGCGAACTGCCGGTGTTCCTGCATGCCCCTGGGCGCCTGGAACAGCCACCGGCACTGGACGGCGTGCAGCTCTGCGAACTGGACGGCGAGGCGGGCGATGTACTGTGCCGCATGACCCGGGCGGTGGCCTGAAATGCGCCGCCTGGAACTGGATTTTCAGCCACGGCGCACGGCCCTTTCGGCCTGGGTGCTGTTGGCAGTCGGCGGCGGCCTGATGGTAGGCGCCATTGCCCTGCAACAGGGCTTCAGCCAGCAACAGGCACAGGTAACACAGGAACTGGAGGGACTGGAGCGGCAACTGGGCAAGCGCCCTGAACACGCGACCTCGCTGACCCCGGCGCAAAGCCGCGAGCAGGCCGAGAAACTGGCCCAGATGCGCAGTGTTTCGCAGCAACTGCAACGGCCCTGGGAGCGCCTGTTCGGCATGCTTGAAGCCTTGCCACAGGATGATGTAGCCCTGCTCACCCTGACCCCGGACGCACGCAAAGGCCAGGTTCGCATCAGTGCCGAAGCCCGTGACCTGGAGGCGATGCTGGCCTTCCACAAACGCCTGGAAGCCAGTGGCGAACTCAGCGACGTGTCGCTGCTGAACCACGAAATCATGGCCAAACAGCCTGAGCATCCGGTGCAGTTCAATCTTTCGGCGACCTGGGAGATCGGCCATGCACGTCCATAGCCTGATTCTGCACGAACGTGCCCGGCAGCTGGGCGTGGTTGGCCTGGCCGGTGGTGCGCTGGTACTGGTGGGCCTGCTGTATGGCGCCCTGGTGGTATTGCCGCAGTGGCAGCAACTGCAACAGCAGCAACAGCTGAGCGAGGAGGCTCGGGCCCAGTTGCAGCAATTCAAACGGGGCGACCTGAAACTGCCACAAGTGCCGCAGCATGAGCTCGAAGACTTTCACAAGCAACTGCCCGCTCAGCCGCAGGCTACGGTGGCCATCGACCGCATCTACAGCCTGGCCAAGGCCGAACGCATCAGCCTGGCCCGCGGCGAATATGCCCTCGGGGTCGATCCCAAGACCCAGCTGGCACGCTACCAGATCCTGTTGCCGGTGCGCGGCAGCTACCCGCAGATCCGCCGCTTCGTCCATGCCTTGCTCGGGCAGTTACCTGCGCTGGTGCTTGAGGACGTCGATCTGCAGCGCAAGAAAATCGGCGACAGCGAGCTGACCGGCCGCATTCGTATGACCCTTTATCTGTCGAGGTCATGATGAACACTCAACGTCGCTTGGCCTGGTTGGCGTTCTTCGGCGCTGCCGCAGTGCTGGCCTGGGTTCCCGGGTACTTTTTTGACGACACGGCTTCTGAAGGGGAAGCCATTGTCAGCCCCGCAGACAAGGCTGCAGGCGCGGCGGCCAAGGCCGGTGAACAGGTCGTCAAACCAGCCGACCTCAGCCTTCGCGACCTGTTCCCGAGCAAAAGCTGGAAACCGGCGGCCCAGCTGGCCACGGTCACCGAACAGCCGGTCGCAGTACAGCCTGTTGCGCTGGCGCCTGCTGCGCCGGTTCTGCCATTCCAGTTTGTTGGCCGCCTGGACGACCGGGACGATCAACAAGTCTTCCTGCAAAACGGCGAAAAGCTCTACGTCGTGCGGCGCGGCGACGTGATCGATGACACCTACCGGATCGAGCAGATCTCCGCTACGGAGCTGAGCCTGGTCTACCTGCCATTGCACCTTTCCCAGACCTTGTCTGTAGGGAGCGCACCATGAAATCGTCCAGGCACTGCACCAAAGCGCCGTTCTTGATGCTCGCCCTCTGCGTCGCCCTGGGCGGCTGCGGCTCGACGAGCGTACGCAACGAGGCCAAAGAGCTGATGGCGCAAGGGCAATACGAAGCCGGTATCGCCCAGCTCGAAGAAGCCCTTAAAGAAGACCCGCGTGACACCGACCTCAACATCGCCGTGATCCAGAGCCGTCGCCAGGCTGTCGAGACCTTGCTTTCGCAAGCCGACAGCGACCGCAGCCGCCACGACTTTGCCGGTGCACGCATGGGGTACGGCCGGGTACTGACCCTGGAACCCAACAACCGCAGGGCACAAGAAGGTGTGCGGCAGATCGAGCAGATGCGCAACATCGGTGAGCGCGTCGCCCTGGGTCAGGCTGCGCTGCGCAGCGGTGACCTGTTCGGCGCCGAGCGGCACATGCGTGAAGTGCTTCAGCTCGACCCCCAGAACGAAGGCGGCCTGGCCCTGCGCAAAGACATCGAGCTGGTGCAAAGCCGTACGGCCCAGCCCAATCCGCAATTGCGCACCAAGCTGGAACGGCCGGTGACCCTGGAGTTTCGCGACGCGAACCTCAAGACCATCTTCGAGGTGCTGTCGCAGGTTGCCGGGCTGAACTTCATCTTCGACAAAGACCTGCGCCCGGACATGAAGGCCACCATCTTCGTACGCGACGTGAAAATCGAAGACGCGGTGTCGCTGTTGCTGGACCAGAACCAGCTGCACCAGAAGGTAGTGAACGACAACACCGTGCTGATCTACCCGGATTCTCCGCAGAAGACCAAGGACTACCAGGAACTGGTCATGCGCACCTTCTACCTGACCAGCATTGATTCCAACACCGCGTTGAACATGGTCAAAACCATGCTCAAGACCCGCGATGTATTCGTCGACGAGCGCCTCAACACCCTGACCATGCGCGACACCCCCGATGCCGTGCGCATGGCCGAAAAGCTGCTGCAGTCCCAGGACCAGTCCAACCCGGAAGTGGTGCTGGAAGTCGAGGTGATGGAGGTGGCCCGCTCGCGCATCCTCGAGCTTGGCCTGCAATGGCCGAACACCTTCGGCCTCCTCAACGATGAAGGCAATCCGGTCAGCGTCCTTGACCAACTGCGCGGCATCAACTCGTCGCGGATCAGTATCGCCCCGGCGCCTCAGGCCAAGATCAATGCCCAGGACAACGACATCAACACCCTGGCCAGCCCGGTCATCCGCGTCAGCAACCGTGAGCAGGCGCGCATCCACATCGGTCAACGGGTGCCGATCGTCAGTGCCACCTCGGTGCCCTCGACCCAGGGGCCGGTGATTACTGAAAGCATTACCTACCTGGATGTCGGTCTGAAGCTTGAGGTGACGCCGGTTGTGCACCTGAACAACGAAGTGGCGATCAAGGTATCCCTTGAAGTGAGTAACGCCAAACCGCTGGAACCGACCCGCCAGGGCACCATTCCGGTTCAGGTCGACACCCGCAACGCGCAGACCAGCCTGCGTCTGCACGACGGTGAAACCCAGGTACTGGCCGGGCTTGTACGCAATGACGAAGGCGCCAGCGGCAACAAGATTCCGGGGCTTGGTGACATCCCCGGCCTGGGCCGGCTGTTTGGCAGCAATCGTAATGACAAGACCCAGTCTGAGCTGGTGCTGTCGATTACCCCGCGCATCGTGCGCAACCTGCCTTACCAGAGCCCTTCGGACATGGAGTTTCCTACCGGCACTGAAACCAGCATGCAGATCCGCAACCTCAACCGCAATGTCGAGGTGGAGCTGGAGCAACCGATCGCCGCAGCACCTACCGGCGTGAGGCCCTGAGCCATGAAACGGTCGATGGCAGGATTCAGCCTGATCGAAGTGATGCTGACCCTGGCGCTGCTCGGGTTGCTCGCCTCGATTGCCGCACCGCTGACCGAGACCCTGGTGCGCCGGGGCAAGGAACAGGAGCTGAAAACCGCGCTGTATCAGATCCGCGATGCCATCGACGCCTACAAACGTGCCTTCGATGCCGGCTACATCGAGAAGTCGCTCAACGCCAGCGGCTATCCGCCGAACCTGAACGTGTTGGTGGACGGCGTGCGCGATGTGCGCAGTGCCAAGGGGGCCAAGTTCTACTTTCTGCGGCGCATACCTCACGACCCGTTCACCACCAGCAAACGCGACGATGACGGTGGCTGGGGCGTGCGCAGTTACGACAGTTCCGCTCAGAACCCGCGCGACGGTGAAGACGTCTTCGACGTTTACTCCAAGGCTCGGGGCAAGGGCCTCAACGGTATAGCCTACGGGCAGTGGTGACTGGCATGAAACGCAACCAGGGGTTTACGCTGATTGAGTTGCTGGTGGTGATGGCGATCATCGCCACGCTGATGACCATCGCCATGCCGCGCTATTTCCAGAGCCTGGAAACGTCGCGCGAAGCCACCTTGCGCCAGAGCCTGGCGGTCATGCGCGAGGCGCTGGACCACTACTACGGCGACACCGGCCACTATCCCGAGTCGCTGGAGCAACTGGTCGAACAACGTTACCTGCGCAGTGCGCCGCTCGATCCGATCACCGAACGCCGCGACTTGTGGCAGGTGGTAGCGCCACCGGAAGGGGTGGCCGGGTCTGTCGCCGACATCAAGAGCGGTGCAACCGGGAGGGCGCGTGATGGCAGCCTCTATGCCGAGTGGTAGCACTGCCGAGGCAGGCTTCACCTACCTGGGCGTGCTGTTGCTGATCGCCGTGTCAGCCATCGCCCTGGGCTCGACCGTCACCCTGTGGTCGACCCAGGCCCTGCGCGAGCGTGAACGTGACCTGCTCTGGGTGGGCACCCAGTACGCCCAGGCGTTGCGCAGTTACTACCGCAACTCGCCGGGCCTGGCCCAGTACCCGCAGACCCTGGACGAGCTACTCGAAGACCCGCGCTACCCGAACGTCAAGCGCCACCTGCGCAGGCTCTATCCCGACCCGATCACTGGCAGCGACGACTGGGGCCTGGTGCGCTCGATCGACGGGCGCATCACCGGGGTGTACAGCCGCTCGGACCAGGCCCCGCTGAAGCAGACCGGTTTTGCCGCGCAGTGGTCGGACTTCGAAGGCCTGAGCCATTACGCCGACTGGCAGTTCGTCGCCGAGAAAGCCTTTGCCGAAACGGCCGCCGGTGCACAGAAGGGCCTGGCCCAGGGGGTAGGGCAATGAACCGCCAACTGACGGCTTGCGCCCTGGCCCTGGTGCTGTTGGCCGGCACCGCCCGCGGCGGCGCCGAGGACGAGATGATGGGTTTTATCGTCGACAACACCATCTCGCACATCGGGCACGACTTCTATTACAGCTTTGCCGAGCGGCTGCGTGCCACCAGTCGCCTGGATTTCAACCTGGTGGTACGCGAACGGCCGGACGCACGCTGGGGCAGCCTGGTGACGGTCGAGTACGAGCAACGCTTGATCTACAGACGCTTTTTGCCACCCAACACCACCGAGCTGAAGGACGCCGCCTATGAAGCGGCTGACCTGGTCAGGGCGCAGATCGCCCAGCGCAAGCTGCAGATGCTGCTGCAAGACACCACCGATCTAGAGAGGGACGAGCTATGAACAACAACAATACCTGCCGCCTGGCCTCCCTGTTCTTGCTGGCTGCCCTGGGCAGTCAGGCGGGTGCCACCGAACTGGTGTACACCCCGGTCAACCCGGCCTTCGGCGGCAACCCGCTCAATGGCACCTGGCTGCTCAACAACGCCCAGGCGCAAAACGACCACGAGGACCCTGCGATCAAAGATCGGGCCTCGGCCTTTGCCAGCACCTCGGCACTGGAGCGCTTCACCAGCCAGCTGGAGTCACGGCTGTTGTCGCAGTTGCTCACCAACATCAATAACGGCAACACCGGCAGCCTGCAAACCGATGCCTTTCTCATCAATGTCATCGACGACTCGGGCGCGCTGAGCATACAGATCACCGACCGGGTAACCGGGGAAGTTTCCGAAGTTCAGGTGAACGGCCTGAACCCATAAAAAGGGCGGGGTCAACGGGGAGTGACAAAATGAAAAGAATTCTGACCGCACTGCTGATGCTGGCCACCTTGCAAGGTTGCAGCTTGCGCGAGCCGATGTCCGCCGAGCAAGACGGCGAAACGCCGACCCTGACGCCGCGGGCGTCTACCTACTACGACCTGCTCAACATGCCGCGGCCTAAAGGTCGCTTGATGGCTGTGGTGTATGGGTTCCGTGACCAGACCGGTCAATACAAACCGACCCCGGCAAGCTCGTTTTCCACCAGCGTGACCCAAGGTGCGGCGAGCATGCTGATGGACGCCTTGCAAGCCAGCGGCTGGTTTGTGGTGCTGGAGCGTGAAGGGCTGCAGAACCTGCTGACCGAACGCAAGATCATCCGTGCCTCACAGAAAAAGCCGGATACCCCGGTGAACATCCAGGGCGAACTGCCACCGCTGCAGGCGGCCAACCTGATGCTCGAGGGTGGCATCATTGCCTACGACACCAACGTTCGCAGCGGCGGAGAAGGCGCGCGCTACCTGGGCATCGACATCTCCCGTGAGTACCGGGTCGACCAGGTTTCCGTGAACCTGCGGGCGGTGGATGTGCGCAGCGGCCAGGTGCTGGCCAATGTCATGACCAGCAAGACCATCTACTCGGTCGGGCGCAGTGCCGGGGTGTTCAAGTTCATCGAGTTCAAGAAGCTGCTGGAAGCCGAAGTGGGCTACACCACCAACGAACCGGCACAACTGTGCGTGCTGTCGGCCATCGAATCGGCGGTTGGTCACTTGCTGGCACAAGGTATCGAACGGCGCCTGTGGCAGGTGGCGGGGGATGGCAGCGGTGATAACGAAGTACTGAACAAGTACCTGAGCCAGTACCAGGCCCAATGAGACGCTGCGGGGCCTCGGGGGCTGCCCTGCAGCCCATCGCTGGCGATGCCGGCTCGCACAATGGCCAAACGCCTGTTAATGCGACGGGCAGCCGTGCTCCTTGAGCACCCGCTTGGTCGACGCCGGGTACTTCACCAGCTTTTCCACGGCCCGTGGAGGTCGCTTCACCAGTTCGCCGCCACAGTTCGGGCACTGTCCCTTCAGGTGTTGCTCACTGCAGTCCTTGCAGAACGTACACTCAAACGAGCAGATCAATGCATCCTGGCTGTTTCCGGGCAGGTCGCGGTCGCAGCACTCACAGTTGGGTCGCAGGTCGAGCATGGTCGACTCCTCGTTCAGGGACGATAAAGGTGGGCATGACTGGCACGGTACAACGCCGACTCGGCAAAGCTGTCGCTGGCCAACACGTGGCCGACGAGAATCAGCGCGGTACGACGAAAACCCTTGGCCTGTACCTGCTGGACAATACCATCAAGGGTGTCGAGCACCCAGTCCTGATCGGGCCAGGTCGCGCGATGGACCACAGCAATCGGGCAGTCACCGCCGTAGTGCGGGCGCAGCTCCTCGACGATCCTCTCCAGATGCTTGACCCCCAGGTGAATCGCCAGGGTAGTGCGGTGGCGGGCCAGGTCGGCCAGTTGCTCACCGGCAGGCATCGGTGATTTATCGCCGTAACGGGTGAGGATTACGGTCTGGGCGATGTCCGGCAGGGTCAGTTCACAGCCGAGCAGCGCGGCACTGGCGGCCACTGCGGTAACGCCGGGGACGATCTCGTACGGAATGCCCAGCTCGCGCAGATAACGGATCTGCTCACCGATTGCGCCATACAGGCTCGGGTCGCCGCTGTGCACGCGGGCGACATCCAGGCCCTGTTGGTGGGCTAACTGCATGGCGTCGATGATCTGTGCAAGGTGCAGCTCGGCGCTGTTGATGACGGTCTGGGCGCTGTGCCCTTCCAGTACGGCGGCGGGTACCAGCGAACCTGCGTAGATGATCACCGGGCAGCGATGAATCAGGCGCTGGCCCTTGACGGTGATCAGGTCCGGATCGCCGGGGCCTGCGCCGATGAAGTAGACAGTCATGGGAAATCCTAGAAGAGAAAGCGGGAATTATCGGTCAAACCCGGGGCTTGTCGCCAATGCCAGGCTGGCATCGCGCAGCAGGGTGCGGGTAACGCACAACTGCGCAGTGCCGGCGAAGTGCTCGGCCAGCGCCAGGGCCGCGCTTTCGGCAACGCCGTAACACCCGCTGTGCTGGTAGGACACCGTCGATCGATGGCTCAATTGCTGCTCGAAAGCAGCCAGCTGGGGCACGGAAAAGAACAGCAGGGGCACATTGAGTTGCCGGGCCAGTTGCTGCAGCCCGGGCTCATGCTGCTTGAGGTCAATACTGGCCAGGCCCGCGACGGCTGCCAGTGGCAGGTCGTGGGCCTTGAGAGTGTGCTCCAGCAAGCCGGCCAGCGTTTCCACCGGACAGCCTCGTCGGCAACCCAGGCCGACGAACAACTGCATCGGGTTCAGGCCTGGCTCGGGCGACGGAACAGCCAGGCGCTGATCAGGCCCAGGGCCAACCAGAACGCGGCGTTGGTCAGCAGGGAGGCGACCTTGAACTCGGCTTCCAGAGCTTCTGGCGCCAGCATTTCATGGACCTCTGGTTGCGGCGCGCCGATCACATGAGGAATCACCAGCAACACCACGCCAAGCACTTTAAACAGCCAGTTGTGGGCGAACGCGATCAAGCCCAGCCCGGCTGCAGTGGCGGCAGCGGTGCCTACCCACCAGGCCTGACGCTGGGCAAGGTCAGCGGCGGCAGTACCTGGCAGTTCCGGTGGCAGGCCCAGGGTCGGCGCCAGGCAGAACACGGCAAAACCACCCAGGCCCCACAACGCGCCACTGACGACGGTCTTCGGTGCACGCAGGGTATACAGCGCGGCAAGGATCAGGGCAAAGCCGACGGCGACCACAAGGTTGCCACCGGTGGTCGAGAGCACGCGCTGCCAGCCATCTTCCGGCGACCAGGCTTCGCTGTCGTGGTGGTGGTCGGCGGCAACACCTGGCGCATGTTCGTGCGCCTCTGGCGCCGGGGCTGCGCTTTCATAGGTTTCGGCCTGAAGAATCAGGGGCGCGACCCAGAAGCTCTGCAGCAGGGTCAACAGCAGGGCAGCCAACAGGCCGGCAAATCCTGCAGTACGTGCAATACGCTTGATCATCGGGCGGCACTCAGTGGCAAGGGAAGGCGGCGCTGTGGCGGGTGTCGTGGGCAGCGTTGTGCACCGCTTCGATGTGCGAGAAACCGGCGAAGTAGACCAGGCACAGGCCCAGCAGCGAGGCACCGACGGCAACCAGCAGGCGCTGGCTGAGGCTGGAAGGGGTAACGGCTGAGTGACTGGCGGTGGTGATAGGCATGGCGCTTTCCTTTTGGTGTTGTCGGCAACAGGCAAGCGCAGCAAACCCCTGCACGGACTTCGCCCAGGGGTTGCAACAGCGCCCGCCCACCGCGGGTTTGTCAGATCAGTGTCGGGCCGGTCTCCGGGCTGATGAGGGCGAGCAGGTGCTCGCCAAAGGCGTCTCCTTCCCATGCCAGACTGCAGGCACAGTGGTTCAGACGCTTTTCTCACTTACCGTTGCGGGGGCAGCACCGGACTTGTCATGCCGCGCTTGAAGCAGCGTATGACGCACCGGTTTCCCAGTTTCACCCATTCAAGGGCACCCAAACGAATGGCGTTAGCAAATCACGGGCGAGGGCATGCGTCAATCGTGACAGCAGTTGACCGCTTACCGGGCACTGCGTAGCCTTGCGCTTTCGAGGTTCTTCGGCACTGGCCGAAGCTAAGACGGGAACGCGGTCAAAGCCGCGGCTGCCCCCGCAACTGTAAGCATTGAAGCGTTCGACACAGCCACTGCATCCTTGCGGGAAGGCGTCGTTCAACGGGCCTTGCGCCTGTGCAATGCAAGCCAGGAGACCTGCCTCGATCAGTTTCCGACATAAACCGGGCGGGGTGATCCGGTGGCGAACGCGCCCAGGCAATACTGCCTGTGGCTCTCGTCCCGCATGCCCGCCATCCTGCCAAGGGCATCGACGACATGAAAACACTGGCAAAACTCCCCGTCACCATCGTGACCGGTTTCCTCGGCTCGGGTAAAACCACGCTGCTGCGGCATATGCTCGACAACGCCCAGGGGCGCCGTATTGCGGTGATCGTCAACGAGTTCGGCGAGCTGGGCATCGACGGCGAGATCCTCAAGCAATGCAGCATCGGCTGCACCGAGGAGGAAGCCAACGGCCGTGTCTATGAACTGGCCAACGGCTGCCTGTGCTGCACCGTGCAGGAAGAGTTCTTCCCGGTGATGCGCGAGCTGGTCGCCCGTCGTGGCGACCTCGACCACATCCTGATCGAAACCAGTGGGCTGGCGTTGCCAAAACCACTGGTTCAGGCGTTCCAATGGCCGGAAATCCGCAATGCCTGCACGGTTGACGCGGTAATCACCGTCGTCGATAGCCCGGCTGTAGCTGCTGGCACTTTTGCCGCTTACCCCGACCAGGTCGACGCCCAACGCAAGCTCGACCCGAACCTGGATCACGAGTCGCCGCTGCATGAACTGTTCGCCGACCAGTTGGCCAGTGCCGACCTTGTGGTGTTGAACAAGGCCGACCTCATTGCTGCCGACGACCTGGCCAAGGTCCGGGCCGAAGTGCAGGAAGAACTGCCGCCAGCGGTCAAGGTGATCGAAGCCAGCAGCGGCCGCCTGCCGCTGGAAGTGTTGCTGGGCCTGGGCGCCGAGTCCGAAGCGCACATCGATGGCCGCCGTACGCATCATGATTCACACCACGACGACGATGATCACGATGATCATGACCACGATGCGTTCGACTCGATTTCCATCGAGCTGCCCGAAGCTGACGAAAGCCTGCTGCTCGATGCCTTGACCCAGCTTGTGGTTCAACACGGCATTCTGCGGGTCAAAGGCTTTGCCGCCATCCCGGGTAAGCCGATGCGCTTGCTGATCCAGGGTGTAGGGACCCGTTTCGACAAACACTTCGACCGCGCCTGGCGCAGCGAAGAGCCGCGTACCACGCGCCTGGTGCTGATCGGCCAGGAACTGGATGCGCTGCAACTGGAAGCGAGCCTGCGCGCCGCCCTGGGCGCTTGACCCATGCACCTGCTGCGGACCCAGCCCGGTGGTTTTGTACCGGACGACAGCATTGCCGACCTCGGCCAGACCCCGGCCGAGCTGGTAATTCTCTGCAGCGGTGATTCGCACCTGGCGCTGCTGGCCGAAACCGCCCAGCAGTTGCCCGGGGATTTTCCCAGCCTGCGTCTGGCCAACCCGATGCAGGTGCAAAACCATGCTTCGGTCGACCTGTATGTCGACGAGGTATTGCGCCATGCCAAGGTGATTCTGGTGTCGCTGCACGGCGGCGTCGGCTATTGGCGCTATGGCGTCGAGCAGCTACTGGAACTGGCGGCCCGTGGCGTGCAGCTGATTCTGGTGCCGGGTGATGATCGTCCCGACCCGGAACTCACCCGCCTGAGTACCGTAACGCCCGAGCAGGCCGAGCGGCTCTGGCACTTCTTGCGCCAGGGCGGGAAAGCCAATGCGCTGAACCTGTTCAACTGCCTGGCCAGCCAGTGGCTGCAGCGTGACTACCCCTGGAGCGAGCCGCAACAGCTGCCGCGTACGGCGGTTTATCACCCGCGCAAGGCCAGCGCTGAACTCGCCGACTGGTTTGCAGACTGGCAGGTCGAGCAACCGGTGGTGCCGATACTGTTCTACCGCTCGCACCTGCAGGCGGCCAATACGGCTTTTATCGACACCTTCTGCGAGCGCTTGCAGCTCGCCGGGCTCAATCCGCTGCCCATCGCGGTGGCCAGCCTCAAAGAGGCCGGTTGCCTGAACCAGGTAGAAGACTGGCTGGATCAGGTCGATGCCGCACTGATCATCAACACCACAGGCTTCGCCCAGTCGAGCCCCGAGCAACCGCACCTGCGGCCGTTTCGCCGGGACATTCCGGTGCTGCAAGCCATTTGTGCCCAGGACAACGAGCCCGGGTGGGCGGCCAGCGAGCAGGGCCTGGGGGCTCGCGACCTGGCCATGCATATCGTGTTGCCGGAGCTGGACGGGCGCATCATTACCCGGCCGATCAGTTTCAAGGACCTGGCCTGGCGCAGCGAGCGCAGCCAGTCGGACGTAGTCTGCTATCGCCCACATGCCGAGCGCATGGACTTTGTCGCGGAACTGGCGCGGCGCTGGTGTGCGCTGGCACAGGTGCCCAATGAGCAAAAGCGGGTGGCGCTGGTGCTGGCCAACTACCCGACACGCGACGGCCGTATCGGCAACGGTGTCGGCCTGGACACGCCCGCAGCGGCGTTGAACATTCTGCGTACACTGAAGGACCAGGGCTATCCGCTGAGCGACCTGCCAGACAGCGGCACAGCGTTGATTCAGGCATTGCTCGGCGGTGTCAGCAACGACCTGGACAGCCTCGACCAGCGGCCCTGCCTGCAAAGCATGGCCCTGGACGACTATCAGAGCGCCTTTGCCGCCTTGCCCCAGGCCAATCAGCAGGCGGTGCTGGAGCGTTGGGGTAGCCCCGAACACGATCCGATGTTTCGCAGCGGGCGGATGATGGTCGCCGGCCTGCGTTTTGGCCTGACCTTCGTCGGCATTCAGCCTGCCCGTGGTTACCAGCTGGACCAGAGTGCGGTCTACCACGACCCGGACCTGGTGCCGCCGCACGGCTACCTGGCGTTCTACTTCTGGCTGCGGCATGGTTTTGCCGCCGATGCGCTGATTCATGTGGGCAAGCATGGCAACCTGGAGTGGCTGCCGGGTAAAGGCGTCGGTCTCTCCGCCCAGTGCTGGCCGGACGCACTGATCGGGCCGCTGCCCAACATCTATCCATTTATCGTCAATGACCCGGGCGAGGGCGCCCAGGCCAAACGGCGCACCCAGGCGGTGATCATTGATCACCTGATGCCGCCACTGACCCGCGCCGAAACCTATGGTCCGTTGCGTCATCTTGAAGCGCTGGCCGACGAGTATTACGAAGCCCAGTTGCTCGACCCACGGCGTGCACGTGAGCTGCAACGGGACATCCTGGCGCTGGTACGCGACAACCATATCGATCGTGAACTGCAGCTTGAAGGCGCGCTGGATGACGCCGCCGTGTGGTTGCCGCGTCTGGACACCTACCTGTGCGACCTTAAAGAGTCGCAGATACGCGACGGCCTGCATGTGTTCGGCGAATCGCCGGGCGGGCGCTTGCGCATCGATACCTTGCTGGCCCTGTTACGCGTTGAACGCGGCGATGGCCGGGGTGCCAATGCCAGCCTGTTGCGAGCCTTGGCGCGCGCCCTGCAACTGGGCTTTGACCCGCTCGACTGTGACCTTGGCCAGCCATGGCAGGGCCCGCGCCCGGCAATGTTGCTGGCGCAGGACGCAGCGCTATGGCGAACGATGGGCGACACCCGCGAGCGCCTGGAAAAGCTCGCGGCCTGCTTCATCAGCCAGGCCGTGAACGGCGGGGCGCAGCTGCCAGCCGAGCCGCAATGGGCCGATGTACGTGCGGTGCTTGAGGCCTTGCAGCAGCATATTGCGCCACAGCTGGATGCCTGTGGTCCTGCAGAGCTTGCCGGTTTGTCGGCAGCGCTACAGGGCCGCTTCGTCCCGGCAGGGCCCAGCGGTGCGCCGAGCCGCGGTCGCCTGGACGTACTGCCGACCGGTCGCAACTTCTATACCGTTGACGTTCGCAACTTGCCGACCACCACGGCATGGCGCATCGGTTTTGCGTCGGCCAACCTGATTCTGGAGCGTCATCTCCAGGATCACGGCGACCACCTTCGCCAATTGGGGTTGTCGGTGTGGGGCACGGCAACCATGCGTACCGGTGGTGATGATATCGCCCAGGCCATGGCCCTGCTCGGGGTGCGCCCGGTGTGGGCCAGTGGCAGCCAGCGCGTCGATGACTTTGAAATCCTGCCCCTGAGCCTGCTGGACCGTCCACGGGTGGATGTGACGCTGCGTGTCTCAGGGTTTTTCCGCGATGCGTTCGGTAATCTCATCAAGCTGTTCGACGCGGCGGTTCAAGCCGTGGCGGCGCTGGACGAGCCTGAAGACCTCAACCCGCTGGCCGCTCGCGTACGCAGTGAACGTGCCGAACTGGAGCGCCAGGGCGTGAGCCAAGAGCAGGCGGCGCGTCAGGCGGGCTGGCGGATATTCGGGGCAAAGCCGGGGGCTTACGGCGCCGGCGTGCAGAATGCAATCGACGGGCACTTGTGGAACGAGCGCAAGGACCTGGCCGAGGTCTACCTCAACCATGGTGGTTATGCCTATGGCGCTGCGGATGACGGCACACCCGCGCAGGTCGATTTTGCCCGACGCTTGAGCCAGGTTCAGGCGGTGATACAGAACCAGGACAATCATGAGCACGACCTGCTTGATTCCAATGACTATTACCAGTTCCAGGGCGGCATGCTGGCCGCCGTGGAAAGCCTCGGTGGTGCTCGCGTTGCCAGTTACCACGGCGATCACAGCCAACCGGACCGACCGCGTATCCGCACCCTGAAAGAAGAGCTCAACCGCGTGATCCGTGCCCGTGCGCTCAATCCCAAATGGATAGACGGAGTCAAACGCCATAGTTACAAAGGTGCCTTCGAGCTGGCGGCCACCGTCGATAACCTGTTCGCGTTCGATGCCACCACGCACTTGATCGACGACCATCATTACCAGGCACTGGCCGAGGCTTATGTACTCGATGGCCCGACCCGTGACTTTATCCGACAGCACAATCCCCAGGCGCTGCGTGACATTACCGAGCGCCTGCTCGAAGCCCAGCAGCGAGGCCTTTGGGAGGCACCAGGTGCGTACCGACAGGCCTTGGAAGAGCACTTGCTGGACGGCGAAGAAGAGAACTGAGATGACCGAACCTGTACATTTCCCGCTGTCTGCCGTGGTCGGCGCCGATGAGCTGAAACTGGCCCTGTGCCTGACGGCCATTGATCCGAAGATCGGCGGCGTCTTGATCGAAGGGCCACGAGGCATGGCCAAGAGCACGCTGGCCCGCGGGTTGGCGGATCTGCTGAACGAAGGCCCGTTCGTCACGCTGCCACTGGGCGCCAGTGAAGAGCGGCTGGTCGGCACCCTCGATCTGGATGCCGCGTTGGGACAGGGCAAAGCGCAGTTTTCGCCGGGTGTGCTGGCCAAGGCCGACGGCGGCGTGCTGTATGTCGATGAAGTCAACCTGCTGGCTGACCCGTTGGTCGATCTGCTGCTGGATGTTGCCGCCAGTGGTACCAATCGTGTCGAGCGTGATGGCATCTCGCATCGTCACAGCGCCCGTTTTGTGTTGATCGGAACCATGAACCCTGAGGAAGGGGAACTGCGCCCGCAATTGCTCGATCGCTTTGGCCTCAATGTTGCCCTGGACGGGCAACCGGAACCGCAGGCACGTGGGCTGATTATTCGACGCCGGCTGGATTTCGATGCCGACCCGCAAGGGTTCTGCCAAACCTGGGCCGAGGCGCAACGACAATTGCGGGAACGCTGCCAGTCAGCACGTGAGCAACTGTCGCACATCGCCCTGGATGATCATGCCCTGGCGCAGATCACCGAGCGCTGCTTTGCCGCGGGTGTCGATGGTTTGCGCGCAGACCTGGTCTGGCTGCGTGCCGCCCGGGCGCATGTGGCCTGGCGGGGTGGCGTTGCGATCGAAGCGCAGGACATCGACGCAGTGGCAGACTTTGCCCTGCGTCACCGCCGCCGCGAAACGCCTCAATCGCCGCCGCAGTCCCCGACCGAGCCACCACCGGGCGGTGACGCCGGCAGCAGGCAACAAGGCCAGGGCGCCTGGGGTGAAATGCCGCCACAGGCCACGGCAACCGGGGCCCGGCGCGAGGTGCCGAACTGGGCAAAAAAGCCCTGAGCATCCGTCGGTCGCAGACAACGGATGCCAGGCCCCGAGCAGGTGCTATCAAGCAGGGGCCTCGTGGGCGGGCCCGCGCGGCCGAGCAGGGTAAAGTGGCGTGGCCGGCCACCTTGCTCAACGGTCGTCCGACGCAGCGCAGCCACCTGCGTTGGCAGCAACGCACGGCGAGCGCCAATGAACTGTGGCTGGTGATCGTCGACGCCTCGGCCTCTACCCGTCGTTTCCAGGCCTTGAGCCAGGCCAAGGGCCTGTTGGCCAGTTTCTTTGATCAGGCTTATCGCCAGCGAGCACGGCTGACCCTGCTCACCGCCAGCGGCAATACGCCACGTTGGCAGCGTCATGGCCTGAAAGCGTCAGCAGCGTTGCAACCCTGGCTGGAAAATCTCGGTGCAGGCGGGGGGACACCACTGCTCGCCGCCCTTGAACAGGCACGCCACTGGTTACTGGCTCGCCAGCGCCGTCACCCGCAAGAACAACAACGTTGCCTGGTACTGACCGATGGTCGATTAAAGGCCTGGGATCCGTTACAGCCGCTGCCGTGCCCAAGTATGTTGATCGATATGGAGTGTTCGCCGGTGCGATTGGGGCGCGCACGCTTATTGGCCCGGCAGTTGGAAGCGGACTACCGGTCGATTGAAAGTTTCAAGGTTTTAATTAATTAAGCCACGCGCACAATACGGTGCTGGCAATACTGCGGCTATGTGTCGCAGTCATATGAATGTAACAACTTAATTGCCGGGTGCACACCGTGAACCGGTGCGCACTCATTGGCAATGCAAGTAACGCATACTGTTTATGCGGGCATTGACCAGGGTTGCAAGGCGCACCCTTGTTTTTTCAACTCGGCACGCATTTCTTCAATCAGGCTGGCCAGTTGCGCCGGGTCGGAGTAGGTGCTGCTTGGCACTTGCTTGCTGCCAATGCGCGTGCTTGTCCGGTCGATCACTGTCAGGCTTAGTTCACCTGTGCCGTTCGGCGAATCCCAGGCAACACACTGGAAGGGTTCGAAGGCGTGGTCGGCAATCAGCAGTGCTTCGTTGACACGGAGCGGGGCGTTCATGGGTTCGGTCTCTCTGTGGGCCAAACAAGGTAATTAACAGCCGCGTTAGCGGTGGGTTACTTGTACTGATGCACGCAGCACCGGGGTAAGTCACAACAGACTGCAACTTTTTTCATCTATCGCAAAAAGTTGTAACACTTGCCGGCTGTGACGCTGAAAGTTAAAAAAGATTCCCGGGGCCTGGTGTGAACGATTGTTTTACAGACAGACGGTAGTGGGCGTTTGACGCATCGTTGCTACTGTTACAAACGGGTCCGCCAACTTGCTGTTTCTATTAAAAATCCATCAATTGGCGCCAAGGAAAGGTCATGCTTGAGCCTGCATCCAATCGCCGCCTGCTGATCGTCGACCCCTGCGATGATTGTCACCGTTTATTACCAGGCCTGCGCAACGTCGGCTGGGATGTTCACAGCTGTACCTTGGCTTCGGCCCTGGAGCATCCGTGTGATGTCGGCTTGCTACGCCTGCAGGCTTCGCACCTCAAGCATCCGGACGCGGTCAAAGACCTCATCAAACGCAGCAAAACCGAGTGGATCGCCGTGCTCGGTGGCGATGAACTGCGGATGCAGAACGTCGGCGACTTTGTCTGTGAATGGTTCTTTGATTTCCACACCTTGCCGTTTGATGTCTCGCGCGTGCAGGTCACCATCGGTCGTGCGTTCGGCATGGCGCGCCTGCGTGGCAAGGGTACTGTGCATGTTGATGAGGATGATCATGAGTTGCTGGGTGACAGCCGACCCGTTCGCGAATTGCGCAAACTGCTGAGCAAACTGGCACCGACCGAGTCGCCGGTACTGATACGCGGCGAAAGTGGTACGGGCAAAGAACTGGTGGCGCGAACCCTGCACCGTCAGTCACAGCGTCGGGACAAACCCTTTGTGGCGATCAATTGCGGCGCGATGCCCGAGCAACTGATCCAGTCCGAGCTGTTCGGCCACGAAAAGGGCGCGTTTACCGGTGCCCACCAGCGCAAGATCGGCCGCATCGAGGCGGCCAACGGTGGCACGTTGTTTCTCGACGAAATTGGTGACCTGCCGCTGGAACTACAGGCCAACTTGCTGCGCTTTCTTCAGGAAAAACACATCGAGCGGGTTGGCGGCAGCCAGCCGATAGCTGTGGATGTGCGGGTGCTGGCCGCCACCCATGTTGACCTGGAACAGGCCATCGCCCGCGGCCGCTTTCGTGAGGACCTGTATTACCGGCTCAATGTCCTGCAGGTGGTTACCGCACCGTTGCGAGACCGGCATGGCGACCTGTCGATGCTGGCGAATCACTTCGCTCATTTCTACAGCCTGGAAACCGGGCGGCGCCCACGAAGTTTCAGCGAAGATGCACTGATGGCGATGGGCAAGCACGACTGGCCTGGCAACGTGCGTGAACTGGCCAACCGGGTGCGGCGCGGCCTGGTGTTGGCCGAGGGCCGGCAGATTGAAGCGCAGGACCTGGGCCTGCACAGTCAGAATGCCTTCGTGCCGAGCATGGGCACGCTTGAAAACTACAAGCACCTGGCCGAGCGTCAGGCGTTGTGCGATGTGCTCAACCGGCACAGCGACAACTTGAGTATCGCCGCCAAGGTGCTGGGTATTTCCCGGCCTACGTTTTACCGGCTGCTGCACAAGCACCAGATCCGCTGAGTAGTTGCGAGTACCGCCCATGAAAAAGCCCGCTTCGGCGGGCTTTTTCATGGGCGGGCACGTTAGAAGTAGTACGGAAACTTCAAGCTGAAGGAGAAGTCCGGCGAATCGTCGGTCAAGCCGATGGCCAGGTTGGGCACGATGGTCAGGCTGTCGGTGGCAGCCAGGGTCATGCCGATGTTGAAGTTGGCGGCGTTGTAATCGCTGCTGGGCACCGACTGCCAGTCGCCACCATCGGGCTTGATCTTGCTTTTGCGGGCAAACTGATCGGAGAACGAAAACGACATACTCATTTTCTCGTTCAAGGCAAAGGCAATACCCGCACCGATTTGCCAGGAGTCGCCGAGTTTCACGTCACCCGGGACTTTGGTGTTGATCGTGGGGCTGATGTCGCTGAACGAATCCTGCATGTTGTAGGTGTACGACAGGCTGCCGAAAAGTACCGCAGGGTCAAAGGTCTTGACCAGCGAGATCCCGGGCGTAATCGCCCACACACCATTACCGGTGGGCAGGTCCTCAGGCACCGAGAGGTTATCGTTGCTGGGGTCGTTGACCAGCTTGATGCCATAGGGATCATCACCGGTCGGCGCCTTGACGCGCAGGGTGGCGACCGCGTCGGGCCAGTTTTCCGATTCATCGAGGAACTTGTAGGCAACGCCGACGTTGATATCGCCGATGGTTGGGTCACGGGTGACCGTCGCATCGGAGGTAACCGGGCCGGCGCCACCTGCGCCGCCCGAGGAGTAGGTGGATTCGCGGTACACCACCGGAACGTTGATATCGAACTGCCATCGCTGTGCGACGTTGTAGCGGGCGGTGAGGTCCAGGGTCCAGTTGTCGGCCTTGATACGGTCAAGGTTGATATTGCCGAGGAAAATCGAGTCCAGTGCCAGGAAGCCGTTGAGGACCAGGGCGCGGGTGTCGTAGTGGGTATAGGTGAGGCCGGTCTCGACGCTGAACTTGCCGCCACCGAAGAAGCCACTGGCTTCGTCATACAGGTTGGAAACGCTCTGCGCCGGCTCCGAATCGTCTTTGAGCGACTGGCCGTAGGAGCTGTTGGTGGTGCCTGGGGCGCCGGCCGCCACTGTCTGGCCATCCCGGGTGGTTTCCGCGGGGGACCTGGTCAGACGTTTGGGGGCCGGTGTTGCCGGGGCTTCTTCGACTTGGCGAACGCGCTGTTCAAGGACCATCAGCGCATTTTGTTGTGCTTCGTACCGTTGCTTCAGCTCCATGAGTTCTTTTTTTAGTGCTTCGACCTGAGGGTCTGGCGCTGCGTATAGCATTGTGGCCGGAGTCAGGGTGCTCAAACAGACAATAGCCCTGAGCGTCAACGATCGTTGCATGGGTTAGCCGTCCCTTCTGACTACATTTGATGAGACTGAGCGTAGATCAGTATCCGAGAGTGCGAAGACCTTTGAGCTGGTCCAGGTTGCTGTTCAGCGACCCGGCTGTCGGCACGTTGTCACGCAGCACGACGTTGAGGGAGGTCAGGTTGTTCACCTGGTTGCCGCCGCCGAGCAAGGTCGTGTTCTGCATCAGCCCACCCTGGGCCAGGCGTTGCACGGTGCTGCCCTGGTTGTTGTTGGCGACAATATTGAGTTGAACACCCGTACCGGTTGAGGAAACACTCAGCGAGCCTGCGCCGTTGGAACCCACCAAGGTGGTGCCGGCGGCCAATGCTTCGCCCTGTTGCTGCACGGCAGGCGCCTGGTTGGCTTTGCTGACGTTGATATCAACGTTGTTGTAGGCCGTGTTGTTATCGCCGGCCGCACGTACCACCTGGGTGACACCTTCGGTGGTATTGAGACCGTTGCCACCGGTGACAGTGCCGGTTACGGCGCCTGTGCTGTTGTTTTGTGCGCTTGCCGAGCCATTGCCTTTTTCGTTGATCATCGACACATAGAACTGAGGCTTGATGGTCGACTGCTGGATCTGCATCGTGGACGTGGCGCCGATCACTTCACCGTTGGCATTCTGCCAGGTGCTGGTCATGACAATGCCGAAGCTGACGATGCGTCCGGGCAGCACATAGCGGCCGCGCAGGTTCGCCAGTTCCTGGTCTTTCAGTTCGATGGGCTTGAACGACTGTGCCTGAGTCGGCAGGCTGGCGGCCATGCAGACCACAGCCAGCCAGAGTGGAGTCTTCATTGGATGCTCCCGGAGCGTCGTGCTCCCTTGTCATTAGAAGAAGTCGCTTTGGATAAAACCGAAATCCATCAACTCAGCGTCTTGAACCGGGGTGAAGTTGTTTATCCGGTTCTTGGCGGTCAGCGGCAGCGGTGGGTCGAGCAAGGCATTGGTCTTGTCGTAACCCTGGCCGATGATGGCAAAGATGATGCCGTTCCAGCCCTTGACGAAGTCGTCGACGGTGTAGCGCTTGTGACCAAGCACCGGGTCACCGATATACACCCAGCCTTTGTCGACCTTCTGCATGACGACAAAGTGCTTGTAGCCGCGGATGTCCATCAGCACCACCACCGGAATGCGTACACTTTGCAGGGTTTCCGGGGCCACCCGGTAACCGCGGGCGCGCATGCCGAGGCTTTCCACGTACTTTTTCATGTCAAGCATGGAGAAGCCCTGGACGCGGACCAGGTCGTGATCGGCGTGCGCCAGCATGCCTTCGATGATCTGTTCTTCATTCACGTCCAGCCAGTAGGCTTGACGCAGGATGGTTGCCAGCGCCGCAGCGCCACAACTGAAGTCGGTTTTTTGTTGCACCAGGTCGGCAAATTTGCGCTCGCGTACGCTCTGGATGGGTTTGAACACCACCGCGCCACCCGGCAAAACGGAAAGAGGCATTTGCGCTGCCTCGCTCAGACTGGTCACGCAGAGCAACAACGCCAAGGCGATAATGCGCATGTTCAGCTGCCTTCTGGTTCTGTTGAGAAAAGGCCCCCCGAAGGGGGCCTCCAGGCCACAACAATCAGAACGATTGGTTGGAGATGGCCAGCGAGTTGCTTTGTTGGTTGCCGACACCGGCAGCCACGTTGACGCCGAGGTTGCCGCTGCCGCCATTCACCGAACCGCTCAGGGTTGCAGTGTTGGTTACAGGGTTAGCCCAGCCGGTAGGGGTCAACACCTGGAACGAGATGGTGTTGCTCAGGTCGTACGAGTTAGCCTCGCTGTAGCTCTTCGAGATGCTGTCCGAAGACTCCGAAGACGCTTCTTTGGCTTTGTCATACGAGGCCGAGGCCGACTTGTCGAACGAGGACTCCAGCGACTTGTCGAACGACGATTCGCGCGACCGGTCGTAGGAAGACTCGCGAGATTTGTCGTAGGACGATTCGCGAGACTTGTCATAAGACACGTCCAGCGAGCGATCAAACGACGAGTCACGGGTCCTGTCGAACGAAGAGTTCGACGAGCCTTCGTGCGTGGTTTCCAGCGATGCGTTGAGGTTGGCGTTTGCCGAAGCATCGAAGCTTTGGGTACGCGTGTTGACGTTGCCGTTGTTATCACGGGTATTGGTCACGCTGGCCCCGGCCGCGGCGTCCAGCGAAGCGGTGAGGGTAGAGCTCGACGAAGAGCTGTGATCGCTGCTGTTAGTACCGCTGGACGACGAGCTGTTGGTACCGTTGGCACTGGCAGTGAGCGAACCGCTGGACGACGAATTGTTCGACCCGCTGGCCGACGAGCTGTTGGAGCCGCTAGCCGACGAGTTGTTGGAACCACTGGCACTCCAGCTGTTGGAGCCGTTGGAGGCGGTGTTCCACGAGCCGCTTTCGCTCGAGCTCGAAGACGAGCTCTTGTCTACGCTGGCATCAAAGGTCCCATCGCGGGAGAACGAGCCGCTGGAGCTCGTGGTGAAGGTCAGCGTATCGACACGGTAGGTGCGGTCGGCGTTGTTTTCTACAACCAGGCCTGGGCCGCTTTGGTTAGCCGAAGCGGTAGCCGTGGCGTTGCCCAGTGGTGCATTGGTGTTGGCAATTGCCATGGTGTTTTTCTGCTGGTTCAGGTCGCCACCAGCAATGTTGATGCCCATGTTGCCGCTGCCTTCGCTACCCGACGCGCTCATGACTGCCGAGTTGGTGCTGCCGTAGTTGTAGACCCTGTTGTTGTTGCTGGTTTGGGTGACGCGTGAGGTGGCTTCGGAAGTGCCAAAGACAAAACTGTTGTCGATGGCACTGTTGTCAGAGGACGCGTTGGCAATGGCCGCAGCGTTGTCTTGTTGGTTGCCGGCGCCTGCTGCCACGTTGACACCGACGTTGCCGCTGGTGCCCGAGGCGGAAGAACTCATTTCAGCCGAGTTCTCGGTCCCTTGGTTGACGATTTTGTTGTTGTTACTGGTTTGTCTGTCATTGGCATTGGCGGTCGCGTTGATTTCGACCATTTTTGCCGGTGGGGTGTGGTTGTTATTGTTGTGATGGTGGCCATTGCCACGTCTATCGTTATTTTCCGCTTGTACAGCAACAGCCATGACCGCAGCAATTGCGAAAACCAGAGGCTTGAGTGCCATCGAGGGTTTCATGGTGATTCTCCGTACTTTATTTTAGGTTAAGTGTTGTTCTTACCTGTTTGGGTCAGTCCGCGACCCGTACGCTGAGGGTGTTTGCCATGCGGTTTCCCACCCCGGCGCTCTGATTCAACTGAATCACCCCGCGGCTACCGGTGAATGCCTGGTCACTGGTTGTGACCTGGCGGTTGCCGAGTGCAGAGTCAGTCGAGTCGGAGGTGTTGAGCAGCGCCACGTTCTGTTGCATGAGGACGCTGTCGTCGATGCTTTGCGGCTGGGTGCTGATGCTGATGCGCACCGCATTCGCTTGCTGGGTACTGGCGCCCGCGCTCTGGTTGACGCCCAGTGCACCGCTGCCGTTGCTGAAGGAGTTGCCCTGGATGCTGGATTGGGCATCCATCCTGGGATCGACCTCGGAGCGTAGCCGTTGTCGGATCTCGGTGGTCGCGCTGGCTTCATGACCCACGGCAAAGGCCCGGGCATTGGCCTGTTGCTGAAGGTCGCCGGCCGCCTGGTTGACGGTCATGTTGCCTTGGTACTGCGCACCGGAGTTGTCGATGGTGGCAGTGTTGATGACGGGTACAAGGGATTCGGCGAAGGCCGGTGCACTGCAGAACGTGGCCAGGATCAGCAGCGTGTGCCTCATTTCATTGGCCTCCGGTCAGGATCTGCAGGGGCGCGAGGCCTTTCTGCAGGCTTGAATTGACCATGTTGGAGATGCCATTGCCGGAGCCTGGCGATCGACCACCGGCCAGGTTAGGCAACTGGGTCTGGCTGTTGATCTGGCCCCCGAGGTTGTTGGTCTGTTGAGTGACCAGCGAGGAGATGCCTGCGCCGCTGCTGATGTTGGCGAAGTCGCCATCGCTCAATTCGTTGGTCTGCTTGAGGATGTGAGTCGACGGGTTGGCATTGGCAGTGACGGGGTAGGGGTCGGGGGCGAGCGGCGGGCGCATCGCATTACGCGGTTGCACATCACGGGTAATGATGATGATTCCGTTCTCGGCCTGGACAGGCAGGCATAAGCTTGAGCCCAGTGCGCAGCCGATCAACAGGAGGCGATGTATGCCTTTGTTCAAATTCCTCACGGTGGCAATTCCTTCTTCAGTCGCTGGCCCTGATCAGCGTTGCAAGGAGGAGAGCAGAAGGTGTGCCGGTTTTGATATTTTCAATGAAATCAGAGTGTTGGCGTACCAAGCTAAAGGCGCCGGTATTTTGCTGTATCACCGTTGAGACAGATTTTCAGCCTTTACGCGCTTAGCCCACTGGTGGGCTTGCCTGAAGGGTTTTTTTGCGGGATGTATCACCGGCGTAACAACGCCCCCAGAAATGGGGGCTAGGGCGCATTTACGGGGACTATCGCCCATTGCGGTGTGTCAGTGGTTTAACACTCGGTGGGGCAAGCGGGGGATTTACCCCCAAGCAAACGTTGTACCGCACCGAGCACGGCCGCACTGCGTTGGGGCCAGTCGCCGTCAATGATCTGCACGGGCTGGCGGTGGCGTTGCAACCACTGCAGGCTGTCGTTGAAGAATGCCTTTCGCTGGCCCAGATCCGGTTGGCAGCGCTGGCCATCACCGACCCAGCTGACGCCTACGGGATCGAGCAGCAAGTGCAGGTCATAGGTACGGTCAAGCAGCGCCTGTTCGATCCAGGCCGGGCAATCGCCGAAGAGCGCACGGCTCCAGAGCATGTTGCTCAGCAAGTGCGTGTCGAGTATCAACAGTTCAGGCTGATGGCCCCGGGCGCTGTCTTCCCAGGCCAGTTGGCCGCGGGCGATGGCCGGTATGTCAGCGTAGCAGGTGTCGCGACCCTGCTCGTCGATAAAGTGGCGCACGTATTCGCCCACCAGTTCACCGCCGAAATGCGCCTGTATTTCGCCACTGAGCCAGCTTTTGCCACTGGATTCGGGTCCGGTCAGTACCAGTACTTTCATGCGCTGGCCAACACCGGATCTCGCCGCCAGGCGCGCCAGCCCTGCACGGCGATCAGGGTGAACAAGGCATAGAGCGCTGCCGTCAGGTACAACCCCTTATAAAGGAACAGACCGACAAAGATTACATCCAGCACGATCCACAGCGGCCAGCACTGCACACGCTTTTGTGCCATCCACAGCTGCGCGACCAGGCTGAATCCTGTCAGGGCGGCGTCCAGCCAGGGCTGTGCGGCGTCGGTCCAGGCCGACATGGCGGCGCCCAGGGCAAGGCTGCCGAGCACACCAAGGCCCAGGCTGAGCATCATCGGTTGCATGGGCAGGTAGCTGACCTGGCGGGCGAGTTGCTCGCTGCCCGGTCGGGTCCATTGCCACCAGCCGTAGAGCTGCAGCACGGCGTAAACCAGCTGCAGGAGCATGTCCGAGTACAGGCGCACTTCGAAGAACACCCAGCTGTAGAGCAATACCATGACCAGGCCGATCGGCCAGCACCAGGGGTTTTGCCGGGTGGTGAGCCATACGGCAATAACGCCGAGCACGGCGGCGAACAATTCGAGGCCGGACATCGGCGTTCCTAGGCAGGTTCGGGAAAGGGCAGGGATTGTACCTTGTGCCACGCTGGATGCGTAGATTGCACCCGCTTGTGCCTGGGGTTATGAAGGGGCCGCCACGCAGCCCCTTGGCAGAGGGTCAGACGCGGAACTGGCCAAGCAAGCGGTCCAGTTGTTCGCGTAACTGATTCAGCGCCGTCCCGGCGCTGCTCGACTGCAACGCAGCCGTCGCGGTCTGGCGCGACAGGTCGGCCGTTTCGGTCACATTGCGGTTGATCTCTTCGACCACATGGGACTGCTGCAAGGTGGCACTGGCAATCGAGGCATTGAGTGCCGTGAGGTTGTGCAGGGCCTGGCTGATGGCGTCGAGGCTGACACCGGCCTCGTTGGCCTGGGCAATGGTCTGCCGCGAGGCTTCACTGCTGGCGTCGATGGCTTTTACTGCGGCTTCGGACTGGCCTTGCAGGTGCTCGATCATCGACTGGATCTCAGCCGTTGATTGCTGCGTGCGCTGCGCCAGCAGGCGCACCTCGTCGGCAACCACGGCAAACCCCCGGCCTTGTTCACCCGCCCGTGCCGCTTCGATGGCGGCATTGAGTGCCAGCAGGTTGGTCTGTTCGGCGATCGAGCGAATCACTTCGAGCACGCTGCCAATGCGCGTGCTCTGGCTGGCCAGGGTCTGGATCACCTTCACCGCTTCATCGATCGTGCCCGACAATTGATCAATTTGCTGCAGGCTGCCATGAATGCTGTGCTGGCCCTGCTGGGCACGGTGCTGGGCATCGCGCATTTCTGTCGAGGCTTGCTCGGCATTCCTGGCCACGTCCTGCACCGCGTAGGTGACTTCGTTGATGGCCGTAGCCACTTGCTCCATCTGCTGCGACTGCTGCTCGCTGCGCTGTTGGGCCTGGTTGGCATTGCTGCTGACGTCCACCGCCGATTGCCCCAGGGCATGAGCCGCACCCTGCAACTGGCCAATAACGCCTTGTAACCTGCTGGTAAAGCGGTTGAAGTGCTCGCCCAGCTGGGTGACTTCATCGCGCCCATGGGTATCCAGGCGGCGGGTCAGGTCGCTGTCGCCGCTGGCGATCATGGCCATTGCATTGACTGCATCCTGCAAAGGCCGGGAGATGCTGCGCGCGATCAGCACCACCAGCAGGGTCATGACCAGCGCAATACCCAGTCCCAGCAACGAGGCGTCGCGCAGTTGGCGCATGAACTCGTCTTGCATGTCGTCGATATAGATGCCCGAGCCGATGATCCAGCCCCAGGGCTTGAACAATTGAATGTAGGAGGTCTTCTCAACGGGGTCGCTGGCGCCCGGCTTGGGCCAGCGGTAACCAATGTTGCCCGCGCCTTGGGTTTTTGCCAGGGCGACCATTTCGTTGAACACGGCAAAGCCGTCCGGATCGCGCACGGCTGCCAGATTCTGACCGTCGAGCTTGGGGTTGGCCGGGTGCATGATCATCGTCGGGCCCAGGTCGTTGATCCAGAAATAATCGTTCTGGTCATACCGCAGGCCGCGCACCACGCTCAATGCCTGCTGTTGCGCCGCCTCGCGACTCAAGGTACCGGCGGCCTCCAGACCCTGGTAGTAGGCCAGCACACCGGCGGCCGTCTCCACCACGTGGCGGGTTTTCTGCGCTTTGGCCTGGTACAGGTCACCGTGAATCTGCCTGAGCATCAACAGGCCCAAGGTCAGCAGCATTACCACCGCCACCACCAGAATCAGCCACAAGCGCCGGCTGATTGACATGCTTCGTAGAGTCTTCATGGAACGCTCACCCCGGATTCTTTTTATTGTTAAGTACATCCCAGCATGCTTTTGTCCAACCACCCACTCGACCAAAGCCTAAAGGCTGTATCGGCCAAGATGTGTAGCGCTGAGCAGCAGCGTTTACACCGGAGGTCTGATAGGATTTCGGCCCGGTCGCGACAAACCTGAAGGGTGGCAGCACTTTTCTGTCGACATTGCGACCAACAGCCGCTGTAAACAACCGGTTACTCGAATCGCCTCTGGCTTATTCAAACTAGAAAAGGGCATGCCTAAGGCATTGCTGCGTAGGGAAATAATGGATCTTTGGACAGGCTTGCAGGCCGTCATACTGGGTATTGTCGAAGGCTTGACCGAATTCTTGCCGATCTCCAGCACGGGTCACCAGATCATTGTCGCTGACCTGATCAACTTCGGTGGTGAGCGGGCCATGGCCTTCAACATCATCATTCAATTGGGGGCGATCCTGGCGGTGGTGTGGGAGTTTCGGCGCAAGATCTTCGATGTTGTCGTGGGCTTGCCCAAGCAGCGTCAGGCGCAGCGTTTTACTGCCAACCTGTTGATCGCGTTCATGCCGGCGGTGGTGCTGGGCGTGATGTTTGCCGACGTGATCCACGAATACCTGTTCAACCCCATCACCGTGGCGGTAGCGCTGGTAGTGGGCGGGGTGATCATGCTCTGGGCCGAACGCCGCCAGCATGTCATCAAGGTCGATCAGGTGGATGACATGCGCTGGACCGACGCCCTGAAAATCGGCTGTGCACAGTGCCTGGCGATGATTCCGGGTACGTCGCGTTCTGGTTCGACCATCATCGGCGGTTTGCTGTTTGGTTTGTCGCGTAAAGCGGCCACCGAGTTCTCGTTCTTCCTGGCCATGCCGACCATGGTCGGTGCTGCGGTGTACTCCGGCTACAAATACCGTCACCTGTTCCAGCCTGACGATTTCCCGGTGTTCGCCATCGGTTTCGTGGTCTCGTTCATTTTCGCCATGATTGCGGTACGCGGCTTGCTGCGCTTCATCGCTAACCACAGCTATGCCATGTTCGCCTGGTACCGCATCGTGTTTGGCCTGATCATCCTGGCGACCTGGCAGTTCGGCTGGGTTGACTGGGCTACGGCGCAGGGTTGAATCAATGACCCGAGCTTCTGCGCAGCGCGCAGCGGGTAACAGCGGCGCGGTTCAGTATCTGCGCAGCAAGTTGCTGGTGTTTGCCGGGCTGTGCCTGCTGCCGCTGGCGGGTTCTCTGCAGATGTTGATCAGCGGGCAGTCCTGGCTACCTGCGGTGGCTTACCCGGTCGCGAGCCTGGTGTGTGTTGCGCTGTACTGGCGTGACAAACAACAGGCCCGTAACCAGGGCTGGCGCACACCGGAGAAAGTCCTGCACGCCTGCGAACTGTGTGGTGGCTGGCCTGGCGCGCTGGTGGCGCAGCAGCTGTTTCGGCATAAAACCCGCAAACTGTCGTTCCAGCTGAGCTTCTGGGCGATTGTCGCCCTGCACCAGTTGTTCTGGATCGACCACCTGTTGTTCCGAGGTCGTTGGTTGGGCAGCGCCCTGGGGCCGCTGCTCAGATGAGCAGGCCCGGCTGCAGGCGCTTTGGCAGGCGCCGGACTACCAGTTGGTGGGAGCGCTGCAGCAAATCCCAGAGCTCCTCGCGACCCATGCAGTAGGGGCGTGCCACGCTGATCCAGTGCGCCCGCGCCAGGTAAGGTGCAGGGCGTACGCCGGGGCGGTCCACGTAGCCAAGAAACAGCTCGCTGGCGACTTTGAACGATACCCCCGCACCGGCCAGATCCATTACCGCGAACATCTTGTTGCCGGCAATCGAGAACACCCGGATACCGCCCCATTTGTAATCCTCTCGTGCGCCGGGCAGGCTTAAACAGAATTGCGCTACCTGTTCTTCACTGATTTGCCGCTCAGACATAACGCTCCCCGCACTCTGCAAACGATGCCACCAGATGATCGATCCATACCCGCACGGCTGGCAACAGTCCGCGCCGGTGCGGGTACACCGCTTGTAGATAGCCCCCGGGCAGTGACCAGCCTGGCAGCAGCCGCACCAGTGCGCCACGGGCCAGTTCCTCTTCACAGTGTATGATTGGCAGGGCGGTGAAGCCCAACCCGGCGATCGCTGCCTCCTTACGTACGATAAAGTCGTCGATGGCCAGGCGCGCTTCCATGGCCAAATCGTGCTTATGGCCACGGGCGTCAAGCAGGCGCAGATGAACCAGGCGGTCGGCATCCACGGCACCGAGCAGGGGCAAACCGCTGAGGTCTTCCGGCGTGCTCGGCGCGTGGGCGGCAGCGAATTCGGGCGATGCAACCAGGTACATCTGTGCCTGGCGCAAGCGCCGTGTGACCAGCGCCGGGTCTTCATCACCCAGGTCGCGTACCCGCAGGGCGACATCGATACCCTCAGTAATCAGGTCGACGCGGCGATTGAGCAGCACCATGTCCAGTTGCACCTGGGGATATTGCGCGAGAAAGCTGCTGATCACTTGCGGCAGCAGGGTATGGGCCAACCCGACCGGGCAGGATACGCGCAAGCGCCCGCGCGGCGCGCTGGTCATGCTGGCAACCGCCTCATCGGCCATCTCTGCTTCCAGCAACATGGCCTGGCAGTGGCGCAGGTAACGCTCGCCCACCGCGGTCAACTTCAGCTGGCGGGTGGTGCGCTGCAGCAAGCGCGTGCCGAGTCGCTCCTCCAGTTCGGCAATACGCCGGGACAGGCGCGACTTGGGGATCCCGAGCAGGCGTCCGGCGGCGGCAAATCCGCCTGCTTCGACCACGCGGGCAAAGTAGAAGAGGTCGTTGAGGTCTTGCATGGCGCTCACCATTGTCCTGTCAGTAGGACAAACTAACGCAAATTTGCTGACTTATCAGCTATTGGTGACTCAAGTAGGATTGTCTCCATCGTGATCGCCCAGATGCGGTCTTCATTCAGGAGAGAACCATGAAACTGTTGCACATCGATTCGAGCATTCTGGGCGACAACTCCGCCTCCCGTCAGCTGAGCCGCAGCGTGGTCGAGGCCTGGAAAGCGGCCGATCCATCGCTTGAGGTTATTTACCGCGACCTGGCCAGCGACGCGATCAGCCACTTCTCGGCGGCCACCCTGGTTGCGGCCGGCACCCCTGAAGCACTGCGTGATGCAGCTCAGCAACACGAAGCCGCGCTGAGCAGCGAAACCTTGCAAGAGTTTCTCGATGCCGACGCCGTAGTGATTGGCGCACCGATGTACAACTTCACCATCCCCACCCAGCTCAAGGCCTGGATTGACCGTGTTGCGGTGGCCGGCAAGACCTTCCGCTACACCGAAGCCGGCCCTGAAGGCCTGTGCGGTGACAAGAAAGTGATCCTGGTATCCACCGCCGGTGGTCTGCACGCGGGCCAGCCTACCGGTGTCGGCCATGAAGAGTTCCTCAAGGTGTTCCTTGGCTTCATTGGTGTCACTGATCTTGAGATCGTGCGTGCCCACGGTCTGGCCTACGGTGACGAGCACCGCAGCAATGCCATGAGCGCTGCCCAGGCACAGATCAGCACCGAGCTGTTCGCCGCCGCTTGATCCGCCTCTACGCGTGACCGAAACCGACAGCAGGCCATGTCTGCTGTCGGTTTTTTCATTGAGCTTTCATCCGCGGCGCATTGGCGCGCTCTATGCTTGACCGGTACCCGGCAGATCATCAGCCGGGCAGGGTGAAGGCAAAATGCGCAAATTGGCGGTGTTCTGGATAATGTGCTGGCTGGGCATGGCCAGTGTGGTGCATGCAGAGCCTGCACAGCACTGGAGTGTCGGCCTGCACCACATGGCGTTCGCCGACCCGCTGGATGCGCGCCCTGTCCAGGCATTGGCGTTTTATCCTTCCAGTGGCCCTGAGCGCAGCAGTCGTATCGACGGCTATCGGGTCGATGCGGTTGCCGGTGCACCGATCGCCATTGGCCGCTATCCGTTGCTGATGCTTTCGCATGGCAACACCGGCACGCCCCTTGCCCTGCACGATCTCGCTACTGCGCTGGCGCGCCGCGGTTTCATTGTGGTGGCAGTCACTCACCCCGGTGACAACGCCCACGATCACAGCCGCCTGGGCACCTTGAGCAACCTTTATGGGCGGCCGCTGCAGATCAGTGCGGCCATTACCGCAAGCCTTGCCGATCCGCTGCTGTCGCCCTATGTCGACGGCAAGCAGGTGGGCATGATCGGCTATTCGGCCGGTGGCGAAACCGCGTTGATCCTTTCCGGTGCAGAGCCTGATCTTGAGCGGCTGCGCCGCTACTGCGAGGAACGTCCGCAGGACGCCGATGCCTGCAAGACCCAGGGCGTGCTGATTGCCGACCGTGATGACCTTGGTGCCGAGGCAGATCCGCGCATTCATGCCTTGTTGCTGATGGCACCGCTCAGCCTGATGTTCGGACGCCAGGCTCTGGCGCATGTAAAGGTGCCGGCATTGATCTACAGCGGCGACAACGACCAGCTGTTGGCGATCGACAAGAATGCCCAGGCCCTGGCGCGCAAGCTACCGGTGGCTCCCAATTACCGCCTGCTGGCGGGTGCCGGGCATTTCGTGTTCATGGCGCCGTGTGACGACGAGCAACGCGAACACATGGCCGCGTTGTGCAACGATCCTGAAGGCGTCGACCGTGAAGGCATTCATTTGTCATTGCAAAGCGAAGCCGCACACTTTTTCAACCGCACGCTCAAGCATCCCGGGCGTGCGGGGCTCAATACCGCCAATCAATAATGCTGCGCCCGCCGCGACAGCAGCAGGGTCAGGCCGACACCGGCCAGTGACAGCAGGGCGGCGATACAGAAGATCCAGGCGTAGCCCAGGTGCAGGGCCACAGCGCCCATCAAGGGGCCGGCAATGGCCAGCGCCAGGTCAAAGAACACCGCGTAGGCGCCAAGGCCGGCGCCGCGGCTGGAGACTGGCACTTGCTTGATGGCTTCCACCCCCAACGCCGGGTACACCAGCGACAAGCCGAAGCCGGTCAAGCCTGCACCCACCAGCGCCAACACGGGGCTTGGCGCGAGCCACAGCAAGGCCAGGCCCAGCGCTTCAGTGGTCATGCAGACAATCGCGACCTGATAGCCGCCGAAGCGATTGACGGCGTTGACGAACAACAGCCGCGAGAGAATGAAACACAGGCCAAAGGCACTCAGGCACCAGGCCGCGCCGGTCCAGCCTTGTTCCAGGTAAAACAGGGTGACAAAGGTGGTCAGGGTGCCATAGCCGATCGAGGCCAGGGTCAGGCCTACGCCGCAGGGGGCAACCCGTGCAAATGCGGCCCAGAATGGCAGGCGCTCGCCGCGAACCACCGGCATCGAGGGCTTGTTGCGAATCACCCACAAGGCCAGTAAGGCGAGCACGCACAACACCAGGCCGAGCGTGGCGAAGTTGACCTGATCGACCAGCATCACGCCTACCGGCGCGCCGATGGCGATGGCGCCGTAGGAGGCAATGCCATTCCACGAAATAACCCGGGCGGTGTGCTCGGTACCGACAGCGCCAATGCCCCAGCTCAAGGTGGCGACGCCGATCAGGCCTTGGGCAACGCCGAGGAACAGACGCCCGGCGAGAAGGGTAAACAGGCTCAATAGCGGCATGTTGACGGTCAGCGCCGAGGCGCAGGTCAATAACCCGCTTACAGCAATGCCAATCAACCCGTAGATAATGGCGCGCTTGGTGCCCTGGCCGTCGGCAACACGTCCGGCGAACGGGCGGCTGAGCAAGGTGGCCAGGTATTGCAGGCCGATGGTGAGGCCGGCGATGACGGCACTGAATCCCAACTGGTCATGCACATAGCCGGGTAGCACTGCGATCGGCAGGCCGATGCAGAGGAAGGCAATGAAGGTATAGAAGACGATCGACAGGATCTGCAGGGTGATCGAGGCGGTGTGGGCAGGTGCGGGGTGTGACGCGGACATGAGCTCGTTCGCTGGCGGGCGGTGGGAGAGCGCCCATGATCGCTGGCGGCGAGGCTAAAAGAAAGCAGGCTAACTAATTTTAACGGTGTTCAGACGACACATCGCCGGTAAACCGGCCCCTACAGATGACCTGTAGGAGCCGGCTTGCCGGCGATCAAGGACGTAACGCTCTGATTAAACCACGACGCCCTGACTACGCAGGTAGTCATCGTAGGTGCCGCTGAAGTCGACGACGCCGCTTGGGCTCAGCTCGATGATGCGGGTGGCCAGGGACGATACGAACTCACGGTCGTGGCTGACGAAAACCAGCGTGCCCGGGTAGTTTTCCAGCGCCAGGTTAAGCGCCTCGATCGACTCCATGTCCAGGTGGTTGGTCGGTTCGTCCATGATCAGCACGTTCGGCTTTTGCAGGATCAGCTTGCCGAACAGCATGCGGCCTTGCTCACCACCGGAAATCACCTTGACCGACTTGAGGATCTCGTCGTTGGAGAACAGCATGCGGCCCAGGGTGCCGCGGATCATCTGCTCGCCCTGGGTCCACTGGCCCATCCAGTCGAACAGGCTGACGTCGTCTTCGAAGTCGTGAGCATGGTCCTGGGCGTAGTAGCCCAGCTCGGCGCTTTCGGTCCACTTCACCGCACCGGCATCCGGAGCCAGTTCGCCGACCAGGGTACGCAGCAGGGTGGTCTTGCCGATACCGTTCGGGCCGATGATCGCTACGCGCTCACCGGCTTCAACGGTGAAGCTGAAGTTCTGGAACAGGGTCTTGCCTTCGAAGCCTTTGGACAGCTTCTCGATGGTCACGGCCTGGCGATGCAGCTTTTTGGTCTGCTCGAAGCGGATGAACGGGCTGACACGGCTCGATGGCTTGACTTCGGCCAGCTGGATCTTGTCGATCTGCTTGGCGCGGGAAGTGGCCTGCTTGGCTTTCGAGGCGTTGGCCGAGAAGCGGCTGACGAACGTCTGCAGTTCGGCGATCTGGGCTTTCTTCTTGGCGTTGTCCGACAGCAGTTGCTCGCGCGACTGGGTGGCGGCGGTCATGTACTCATCGTAGTTGCCCGGGAACAGGCGCAACTCGCCGTAGTCCAGGTCAGCCATGTGGGTGCACACGCTGTTGAGGAAGTGACGGTCGTGGGAAATGATGATCATGGTGCTGTTACGCGCCGTGAGAATGCTTTCCAGCCAGCGGATAGTGTTGATATCCAGGTGGTTGGTAGGTTCGTCGAGCAGCAGCACTTCAGGGTCGGAGAACAACGCCTGGGCCAGCAGTACACGCAGCTTCCAGCCTGGCGCGACTTCGGTCATCGGACCGAAATGCTGTTCCAGGGGAATACCCAGGCCCAGCAACAGTTCGCCAGCACGGGACTCGGCGGTGTAGCCGTCCATCTCGGCGAATTCGGTTTCCAGCTCGGCAACGGCCATGCCGTCTTCTTCGGTCATTTCCGGCAGCGAGTAGATGCGATCACGCTCGGCCTTGACCCGCCACAGTTCCTCGTGGCCCATGATCACGGTGTCGATCACGGTGAATTCTTCGTAGGCGAACTGGTCCTGGCGCAGCTTGCCCAGACGCACGTTCGGCTCGAGCATGACCTGACCGGCCGAAGGCTCCAGGTCGTTGCCGAGGATTTTCATGAAGGTCGACTTGCCGCAGCCGTTGGCGCCGATCAGGCCATAACGGTTACCGTTGTTGAACTTGACCGAGACGTTCTCGAACAACGGCTTGGCGCCGAACTGCATGGTGATGTTAGCGGTGGAGATCAAGTGATGTTCCTGCGGGGTATCCAGAAGTGTGTTTAGGTGCCGGCAACGATCGTGGCACTGTTTTTGGCCAAATCGTCAGGGATCGGCAGCTTTCCAGCTCCTTCCAAGCCGAGGAGGAGCTGATCCATTTTTCGTCGATTCAGCGCAGCAACGCGACACATGGCCGAGTGTATTGGTGATGAACCCGGGTTCATCCCGGCCATCAGGCACATGCTTGCGTGGGGGTGGCGCGTGTCGGACTGTTGACGCTCAAGGCTGCCCGACGCATCGGGCGCGGGGCATGAAGGGCGCGATTGTACCACTTGGTGCGGTGATCCACATCCCGCTTTATTTCGGCAAGTTCAACGTGGTTGGCACATGACAACGCTGACACTCACGGATCGGCCCGGCGGCGTGAAATACCTGTGACTGCTTCAGATGGCAATCCCGGCACAATGCATGGAAGTCCTGCTCAATGCGCAGGGCCAGCGCCGGGGTCTTCTTGTGGCACAAAAGGCATGTGCGCTCACCGGATGGGGGAGAAGACGCATGATCGGCGTAATCATGGTGGCAGGTGAGGCAGTTCACCTTGCCATGCAGTTGATGGTTGAAGTCGAGCGGGAGGAGGGGCCGCGTTCGAACCAGTTGCGCGTGACCGGCGAACACGGCATAACCGAGCGCAGCTGCCGGTATCAGCCAGCCAAGAAGCTGCGTGCACCTCATAGCGGCAAGTCACTATTGGCCAGTAGCGCGAACCCGACGGCCAGCGTCAGCGCGAAGAGCGCCATGCCCGCACTCAAGCGGCTGGCAAACAGTGCGGTATTGCGTCGCCTCGGTCCGTTGCCACGTTCACGTGATGGCCGCGCAAGTAACGGTTTGACGATTGCAGCAGCGGTAAGTCCCGCCCATAACAGCGCTTTCCACCGCTCTGCGGTATAGAAACCCGCGCCGATAATATGCACGGCCATCAGCAACAGCATCAGCGTGCACAAACGGTAATGCCAGGTTTTGAATCGCTGGTGATTGCGCCAGATTTTCTGCCGAACACCGGACAGGCTGGCGGGCACTGAAAAGACCAACAGCAGTGTGGCCAGCGTGCCACTGAGCATGGGCCATGCAGCCGAAGGTTTAAGGTAATCGATGACCAAGGGTTCGCTCATCAACAGGACGCCGATGTGCACGAGCAAAAGCAGTGCGGCAGCAAAACTCAAGTCCCGATGCAGGTTCATGAAGAACTTGCCATCGTAGTAAGGCTTGGAGAGTGGGCGGCCGTTGTAGATAAACAGTGCAGCCAACAATAGTCCGGAAAAGAATCCGGCCGCATTGGCAAAATCCCACAGCGGACTGATGCCAGGCATTGCATCGGCGAGAAACAACAGCACGAATGGCAGGACAAACAGGGTCGTTAGACGAAGAATGAGGTGGGCCACGCTTGGACTCCTCCTGGAGAGCGCCCTTCAGAAAGCGTTTTGCCCTGGGATTATCACCGTGCAGGCTTGGTGGCTTTGGTGTCTGAGCGCCAAATGTGTTGTTGGCCGTGACAACCTTGCGATCAGGAATGGGCTATAAGGGTTCGAACCGCCGTAAGTCGACACTTTATTCAAGCGCTGCAGTTGTCACTACATGACGGTAAAGGTGATGATGCGGCTAAAACCTAACCCGTAAGTCAGGAAAAAGGATTTGTCACATGAAAGTCAGTGCACGCAACGTGTTCAAAGGTCAGGTCAGCCAGGTTCAGGCAGGGGCGGTCAACGCTGAAGTGGTGCTGACGCTTCCGGGCGGCGAACAACTGGTTGCAGTGGTTACCATGGAAAGTATCCGCAGCCTCGGTATCGCCGTAGGCAAAGACGCCGTTGCTCTGGTCAAAGCGCCCTGGGTAATGCTGATGACCGAGTCCAGCGATATCCGCCTGTCGGCGCGTAACTGCCTGGAAGGCAAGGTGCTGAGCGTCACCGATGGTGCCGTCAATGCTGAAGTGGTGGTGGAGCTTGCCGGTGGTTCGAAGGTGTACTCGATCGTGACCCGTGATGCGGTAACCGAGCTTGGCTTGAAGACCGGTGTCAGCGCTACGGCTGTGATCAAGGCGTCTCACATCATTCTGGGTGTTCCGGCCTGATCGCTCGCGTTGAAACACGCAAACGTAAACCGACCGCTGCGCCACCGGGGCAGCGGTCGGTTCATGGCCGAAAAGCAGCAGCAAACGCGTCTAGCTAGACAAAAGCCTGGCCATGAAAGCCCCGCGGCAGGCGTTGCAGCCCGGGCATGGCGGTCAGGCGTTCGGTCCAGGCGCTGCGCCAGTCAGTGGCGGTATGCTGCGACTTGGCCTTGCGTGCCGCGCGGCGGGCTGCATTGCGCTGATCGCGACGGGCGTCTTTGTAAGCGTCGGTGTTGCGACAGCTGCGACATTTAACGCGGTTGAGCTCGGTGGTAGAGATCAGGTTGCTGCCGTGGTGGCCGCAAGCCAGGTGACCGGAAACCTTGTAGTGAGTGACCATTCTTGTTGTCCTCTGCTCAGTACACACAGGTTCAGACGCGGCGTTGATCGCAATGGTTCAAGACGACGTCTGGTGTTGCACGGCAAATTGTTTGCGGAACCATTCGTTGAGCATGGCTTTTTCCGCATACAGGCGGTCGCTGGTGGTGCTGCGGCCCGGACGCTGCAGGTAAAACTTGTCACTCAGGTGGGCATCTGCCTGGTTCAGCGTCTGACCGTTTTGCGACAGCACATAGTGTAGTTCGATACTGGGCCAGGTGATGTCACGCATGAAACGCACGCTGTAAGCCTGCGCATGCCAGGGCTCGTAGCGACCTGCCAGGTCGATGTCACGGATGTCGATGCGCAGCGTCTGACCCATGGGCAAGTAGCGTTCGCCCAGCGTCTGCAGGTAGGCGCGCAGGGTTTTCATGACCTGCTCGTCGGCGCCGCGCTCATAGCCATTGCTGTCCAGGCTGGCATCGCGAAAATGTTCGGGATTGACGTAATTGACTTCAACCGATGCGTTTGCCGGTGTTTGAGCCAAACTGTAGGGAGCCAACAGGCTCAGGATGAGTACGTTCAGGACAGCGCGCATGATTCACCTCCGGGTGCAGGCGTCTGCACGGTTTTATTGTACGCCTGCCAGGGATGGCGGGTGAGGGGAGAACACAGTGAGCAGGATCGAGCGGTTCGCCGCCAACCACCAGGGCAGGGATTATGCCGTCGGTGATATTCACGGGCACTTTCAGCGTGTGTCGGCGCAACTGAAGCACATCGGGTTCGACCCGAAGGTTGACCGGCTATTTAGCGTAGGTGATCTGGTCGACCGTGGGCCGGAGTGTATCGATGCGCTGGACTGGCTGGAACAGCCCTGGTTCCATGCAGTACAGGGCAACCACGAAGCCTTGGCGGTGACTCACGTCAGCGGCGGCTGGCTCGACTACGGGCAATACCGTGCGGCTGGTGGTGGCTGGTTTCTCGACTTGCCGGAGAGCGAGCAGGCACGGTTTGCCGAGCGGTTTGCCCGCATGCCGCTGGCGATGGAGGTCGAGACAGCGCGAGGGCCAGTTGGCATGATCCATGCGGATTGTCCTTTCGCCAGTTGGCCGGATTTATGCGAGCAGTTGCAGGGTCAGCTGGCCCCGGCGCTTGAGGAATATTGCCAATGGTCCCGGCATCGCCTGCAAGTGGATGATGCGTCGCCGGTCGAAGGGTTGCGGGCGCTGATCGTGGGTCACACGCCTTTGCGCGAAATCAGGGTGCTGGGCAACATCTGGCACATCGACACCGGTGGCTGGTCCCGCGGGCACTTCAGCCTGTTGGCGCTGGACAGCCTCAGCCTGGTCAACGCCATGGCCGATGAATGATAACGCCCGGTGCCTGAGTGATCAGCAGGGCACGGGGCACGTTGGTAGGTGACGTTAGGTGAACTATCAGCGGCGAAGCGTCGGTGCACAATTATTTCGCCCAACTGTACCTTGACCTCGAAGGCGCGGCGAGCAGACCCTAACCGCTCACACTGCCGGAGCCTGCCATGGACCTGTCCACCCTCGCTTTGTTCGTGCCTGCCTGTTTTGCCCTGAACATGGCACCGGGGCCGAACAACCTGTTGTCCCTCAACAACGCCAGCCGTTACGGCCTGCGTACCGCCTGTGCGGCCGGTGCCGGTCGCTTGCTGGCGTTTGCCGGCATGATCGCGCTGGCGGCCATGGGGCTGGCGGTGGTGCTCTACACCAGTGAGTACCTGTTCCTGGCGATCAAGGTGCTGGGCGCTGCCTACCTGTTTTATATCGCCTGGCAATTGTGGCGCGCTCCGGTGGCGGTCACAGCTGTGCGCAGTGAACAGAACGTCGGCATGATGCGCCTGGCGCGCCAGGAGTTTCTGGTGGCGGCGGGCAACCCCAAGGCGATTCTGATTTTCACCGCGTTCTTGCCACAGTTTGTCCAGGTCGCAAGCCCGATGCCGGTGTCGGAGCAGTTCGCCTGGCTGGGCGGGCTGTTCCTGTTGCTGGAGTGGGCGGCCATTGCCATCTACGCCTGGCTGGGTGCTTACCTGCAACGCTGGTTCAACCAGCCAGGGCCGCGGCGGGTGTTCAACCGGGTCAGTGCTGCTTTGCTAAGTCTTGCGGGGATTGGACTACTGGCTGCACGGCGGGGTTAGGATGGCTGGCGGGCTGCCCACGGGGTGAAGTGCGCAGGTCCTTATAGTGAATGGGTCTGATTCCATGGGAAATATCGCCTAGGCTGGTGGGTGGACCGGGCAACACGGGACCGCTGTCCGCCACCTGCCAAGGAGAAGTACCGATGCTCTCGACCCTGGAGTTGCGCAATATCATAGAAAGCAGTTTTTTACCCACCCGCTGCCAATGCACCCAGGCAGCTGATCGCTCGTTGACCGTCAAGGTGTTCGACCGCAGCTGCGAGCGGGTCGACCTGCTGGTGACGGGCATCAGCGCTGACCAGTTGACCAGCAGCCGGGCGATTTCCAATCTGATCCTGGGCTTGCGCAACGACCTGGCTGACCAGCGCCTGCAACGCGCAGGGCGGCGAAGCGATAGCCTTTAATCGCGGTAGAACACCTGCACCAGGTGATAACCGAACTTGCTTTTGATCGGGCCGTGCACCACGCGCAGCGGCTTCTTGAAAATGACCTGGTCGATGGCACCGACCATTTGCCCAGGTCGCACTTCGCCCAGGTCGCCACCGCGCTTGCCGGACGGGCAGGTGGAGTGTTTTTTGGCCAGCACATCGAACGCTTCGCCTTTGGCGATGCGTTGCTTGAGCTGTTCGGCTTCTTCAGCGGTCTTGACCAGAATATGCCGGGCCTGTGCTTTCATCTCGGGTACCTTCGCAAAGCGGTAAAACCACACATTATGCCTGATCGCGCAGCTCCGGGCGGTCACGAAATTGCGCCAGCGCTTCGGGGTTGGCCAGCGCGTCGGTGTTTTTCACCGGTTCCCCATGCACTACATTGCGAATGGCCAGTTCCACCACCTTGCCGCTGATGGTCCGCGGAATGTCAGTCACCGCGAGAATCACCGCCGGTACGTGGCGCGGTGTGGTGTTGTTGCGGATCACCTGACGGATGCGCTTTTGAAGTGTTTCGTCCAGCTGCAGGCCCTCACGCAGGCGCACGAACAGCACAACCCGGACATCGTTCTGCCAGCGTTGGCCTATGGCTACGCTTTCGAGTACTTCGTCAATCGTGTCCACTTGCCGATAGATTTCCGCGGTACCGATGCGCACACCACCGGGGTTGAGCACCGCGTCCGAGCGGCCATGAATGATCATGCCGCCTTCAGGAAACGCTTCTGCATAGTCGCCCTGAGCCCACACGCCCGGGAACTGGCTGAAATACGCCGCACGAAAGCGCTCACCCTGCGGGTCGTTCCAGAAACCCAGTGGCATCGCCGGAAAATGTCGAGTGTTGACCAACTCGCCTTTCTCGCCTACCAGCGGGCGACCCTTGTCATCCCAGACCTCTACCGCCATGCCCAGGCTTTTGCACTGGATCTGCCCGCGGCGTACCGGCAGTAGCGGATTGCCGATGACGAAGCACGAGCAGATGTCGGTGCCACCCGACATCGACGCCAGGCACAAGTCGTGCTTGAACTCGCGGTACACGTAGTCGTAGCTCTCCGGCGAAAGCGGTGACCCGGTGGACAGCAACAGCTTGAGCGAAGTAAGGCGGTGACTCAGTCGCGGTTGCAGATGAGCATGCTCTAGGGCGGCCAGGTACTTGGCACTGGTACCGAAGGCGCTGATCTGCTCGCTGTCGATCAGGTCGAGCAAGCGCTCGGGGCCGGGGTGAAACGGCGAACCGTCGTACAACACCAGGGTAGTGCCGACCGCCAGGCCGCTGACCAGCCAGTTCCACATCATCCAGCCGCAGGTGGTGTAGTAGAACAGCACATCCTCGCTGCTCAGGTCATTGTGCAATCCATGCTCTTTAAGGTGTTGCAACAGCACGCCACCAGCGCTGTGCACAATGCATTTGGGTACGCCAGTGGTCCCGCTGGAGTAAAGAATGTACAGCGGGTGATCGAAAGGCAGCGGGGTGAACTGCGGTTCGCCCCCGGCCTGATAGAAATCGTTCCACAGCCAGGTCTTGGCTGTGCTGTGGAATTCGTCGGTGCGGATGTGCTTGCGGGTATAAGGCACTACCAGCAGGTGTTCGAGACCGGGCAGTTGCGCCAGCACTTCGTTGATCTTGTCGACCTGATCGATGGCTTTGCCTGCGTACTGGTAGCCCGCACACACCATCAGCAGTTTGGGCTCAATCTGACCGAAGCGGTCGATGATACCGTGGGTGCCGAATTCGGGTGACGAGCACGACCAGATCGCGCCCAGGCTGGTGCACGCAAGCATTGCCACCAGCGTCTGCCAGGTATTGGGCATGCACGCGGCAACGCGGTCGCCCACGCCGATACCGGCGGCCTTGAAGCTGCGTTGCAACCCGGCGACTTGCTCGGCCAGCTCGGCATGGGAGATGACCTGGCGCTGGCCATCTTCGCGTACCGAGATCAACGCCGGATGTGCGTCGCGGCGGCGCAGCAGGTGCTCGGCAAAATTCAGGGTGGCGCCGCTGAACCAGCGGGCGTCGGGCATCTGTTGGCCTTCACTGAGGACCTCGGTGGCCGGCTGATGCCAGCGCACCTGAAAATAGTCGGCAAGGGTTTGCCAGAACGCGGCACGCTGGTCGATGCTCCAGCGATGCAGATCATCGTAGTCGGCAAGTGCCAGGCCGTACCTGCGATTGACCTCGCGGCGAAAGGCATCCATACGGCTGGCCTTTATGCGCGCCTCGCAAGGGCGCCAGAGCACTTCATTCATGCCGCGATCTCCTTGGCCGGGTGGTGTTATTCCACGGTCGCGTTTTTCACGTCGGTCGATGCCGACCAGATGCGGTAGCGCACCTGCACTCCTTCAGGCACGTAGACCACCACCGGCAGCTTGCTGTTGTAACGCAGCAGGAAACCGTCGCCCACCACCGGCACAAAGGCTTCTTGCTTGGTGTTTTGCGGGCAGGCCATCAAGGTCGAGGCCGGCCCCATGACTTTTTCCAGGCGGTAATAGCTGTAGCCCCAGCCCTGCAGGGTCTTCTCTTCAAGCGTTCCGCCCAGGTGTTGGCGGTTGCAGTCGACCTGCAGTTGCTTGCCGGCCAGTACTTCAAGCTTGAACGCTGACTCATCGTCTTGCTGCGGCAGGTGGATCACCTGGCGCGTAAAGCCTTTTTCGGCCTCTGGGTAGGGCGCTACGTCTTTGAGGCTGGCAGCCTGTACGGAAGTACCGACGGCCAGGGCCAGGGTGAGCAACGCGGTGAAAGGGATCGGGCGCATAGGGCCTCCTTGCAGGTAAAAAATACGATGCAGCAGCCAGATCCCCAAGGGTTGCCGTTATTGGGCCAACCAGCCGCCATCGATGTTCCAGGCGGCGCCGCGAACCTGGCTGCCAGCTTCGCTACAGAGAAACAATACCAGTTCGCCCAGGTGCTCGGGAGTGACGAATGACAATGAAGGCTGCTTCTCGGCCAGCAGATCGTGCTGGGCCTGTTGCGGGTCGACACCGTTGGCAACGCGGTCGTCGATCTGTTTCTGCACCAGTGGCGTGAGTACCCAGCCAGGGCAGATGGCATTGCAGGTGATATTGCTGGTAGCGGTTTCAAGCCCGACCACCTTGGTCAACCCGATGACACCGTGCTTGGCGGCGACATAGGCCGCCTTGCCCGTGGAGCCCACCTGGCCATGCACGGAGGCGATGTTGACGATGCGCCCCCAGTTACGCTGACGCATGCCGGGCAGTGCCAGGCGGGTGCCGTGGAACACCGCGCTGAGGTTAATGGCGATGATCGCGTCCCAGCGCTCTACCGGGAACGCTTCAACCGGTGCGACATGCTGGATGCCGGCGTTGTTGACCAGGATGTCGACGCCGCCGAACTCGCGCTCGGCGTAGGCGAACAGGTCTTCAATCTGCTCTACGCTACCGAGGTCGGCCGGGTGATGGCCCACCCGGGTACCGTGGCGCGCGACCTCGGCAATCGCTGCCTTGATGTCGCCGAAGCCGTTGAGGATCAAGTTGGCGCCCGCTTTGGCCAGGACATGGGCGATGCCCAGGCCGATGCCGCTGGTGGAGCCGGTGACCACTGCTGTTTTACCGTTGAGATTCATCTGCTGCTCCTTAAACGATACCGGTCGCGTAGAAGGTGGCGATCACCACGAACACCGCCAGGGTCTTGATCAGGGTAATACCGAAAATGTCCTTGTAGGCTTCCCGGTGGGTAAGGCCGGTGACGGCCAGCAAGGTAATCACTGCGCCGTTGTGTGGCAGGGTATCCATGCCGCCGCTGGCCATCGCGGCCACCCGGTGCAGGACTTCAAGCGGAATGTTGGCGGCGTTGGCGGCGGCAATGAAACTGTCGGACATCGCCGCCAGGGCAATGCTCATCCCGCCGGAGGCGGAACCGGTGATACCGGCCAGCAAGGTGACGGTAATGGCTTCGTTGACCAGCGGGTTGGGGATCGCGCGCAGGGCATCGGCAAGCACCAGGAACCCCGGCAACGAGGCGATCACTGCGCCGAAGCCGTATTCGGAGGCGGTGTTCATCGCCGCCAGCAGCGCACCGCTCACCGCGCTTTTGCTGCCTTCGGCGAGACGGCTTTTGATCGCCCCGAAACCCGCCACCAGCACCAGCACAATGCCCAGCAGCAACGCTGCCTCGACGGCCCAGATGGCGGTGAGCTTGGCGATATCGGTCTGTACCGGTGCGCTCATGCCCGGTAGCTGCAGGGTGTGGGTCTTGCCGTACCAGGCCGGAATCCAGTGGGTGAACAACAGATTCATGATACCGACCAACAACAGCGGTGAGAGCGCCAGCAGCGGGTTGGGCAGGGTCAGGTCGGCGGCGGTTTCCGGTTCGTTGCGCAGGTCGGTGCCGTAGCCTTCGCCGGCGCGCTGGGCTTTGTTGCGTTGGCGCTGCAGGTAGAGCATGCCGGTGCAGAAAACGAACAGGGTACCGATCAGGCCGAGCCAGGGCGCGGCCCAGGCGGTGGTGTTGAAAAAGGTACTGGGGATGATGTTCTGGATCTGCGGTGTGCCGGGCAGGGCATCCATGGTGAACGAAAACGCGCCCAGGGCAATGGTCGCCGGGATCAAGCGCTTGGGGATGTTACTTTGGCGAAACATCTCGGCGGCAAACGGGTAGACCGCAAACACCACCACGAACAGCGACACACCGCCATAGGTCAGCAAGGCACACACCAGCACGATCACCAGCATGGCCTGGCGCGTACCCAGCAAGCGAATGGCCGCCGCCACGATGGATCGCGAGAAGCCGGACAGCTCGATCAGCTTGCCGAACACCGCGCCGAGCAGGAACACCGGAAAGTACAGCTTGATAAAGCCGACCATCTTTTCCATGAACACCCCGGTAAACGTCGGGGCGACAGCGGAAGGGTCGGTGAGCAGCACCGCGCCAAGGGCGGCGATGGGGGCGAAGAGGATAACGCTATAACCACGGTAAGCAGCCAGCATCAGCAGCGCGAGGGCTGCCAGGGCAATGATCACACTCATCGAGTGTCTCCTTGGGTGAATCTTGTTTTTGTTGGTTGCAAGGAGATAGCGGGAATCGTGCCAACTTTATAACCTATTGAAATACATCAATATTTTACAGAAAAGTGATGTGTTGATCTAAAACAGTCTCCAAATAGAGACAGGCTGGTAGAGGCCCGGCACCTTGGCGATCAGCTGCAATGCATTCGAACCGCTTTAACCCGCTGAAATTCGACCGTCTATAATTTGAGACTCAAGTCTCTTTATCGAGACAAATATCCAGTGCCACCAACTTTTTATACAGGGTAGACCGTCCCAGCCCCAGTTGCCGTGCGGCTTGCGGCACGTTGCCGTTGCAACGGGCCAGTGTGTTGCTCAGCAGCTGCCGCTCGAACGCCGCGCACGCTTGCTTATAGTCCAGTTGCGGAGTCGTCACCTGCAGCGGTGTCAGGTGGCCAAGCGCGGACTGAATGTCACGCGCCCCCAGGTGCGCGTGGTCGGCGAGCAAGGTGGCGCGTTCCAGCACATTGCGCAGCTCGCGGATGTTGCCAGGCCAGGCATGGCGCGAGAGCAACATCAGTGCCTCGTCGTCCAGTTCATGCTGACTGCCCAGCTCTTCCAGGATGGCTTCAGTCAGGGCCGGCAGATCGTCCAGACGCTCACGCAGCGGTGGCACCTGGATCGGCAGTACGTTGAGACGGTAATAGAGGTCGGCGCGAAACTCGCCGCGGGCCATGGCGGCGCCGAGGTCGGTGGAGGTCGCGGCAATGATGCGCACATCGCTGCGCATCATCTGGTTGGAACCGACCGGTTCGTACTCCTTTTCCTGAAGCACCCGTAGCAACTTGCTCTGCAGCGGCAATGGCATGTCGCCAATTTCGTCGAGAAACAGCGTGCCGCCCTCGGCCAGTTGTAGCTTGCCAGGCCGGCCTTTGCGATCGGCACCGGTGTAGGCCCCCGGCGCGGTGCCGAAGAATTCGGCTTCCAGCAAGGTGTCGGGAATGGCCGCGCTGTTGATGCTGACGAAGGCTTTGTGCGCCCGTGGCGAAGCCGCGTGGATGGCATGGGCCAGCAGCTCTTTGCCGGTACCGGTTTCACCCAGCAGCAACACTGCAGAATCGCTGCTGGCCCCGCGTCGCGCCCGGCGCTTGACCTCAAGGCTGGCAGCGCTGGTGCCGATGAACTGGGCAAAGTTGTATTTGGCTTGCCGGGCGCGCAGCAGCGAACGGGTTGAAGCCAGTTCCTGCTGCATGCTGGCGTAGCGCTTGAGCAGTGGCGACAGGCTGCGCAGTTCGTCGAACAAGGCAAAGCCGATGGCGCCGATCAGCGCGCCGTCACCGTCGTGTACCGGCAGGCGCATCACCACCAGCGGCTCCTTGGGGGTGTCGAGCATGTCCAGCAGAATCGGCTTGCCGTTGTTCACCACCTCACGCATCAGGCTGCCGGGAATCACACTCTCGCAGGGCTGGCCGATGGCACTGACGGCGTCTTCCAGGCCAAAGCGCCGGGCGTAGCGCTCGTTCATCCAGACAATGCGCGCATCGCGGTCAACAATGATGGTGCCTTCGCTTGACTGCTCGATGATTTCGAACAGTGAACGGATCGCCAGCAGGCGAACCTGCTGATAGTCCTTGAGGCTGTCATTGGCAGGCATAAACCGCTCCCTGAAGGTCAAAGGTTGCGATTATGCCCGTGGATCGAAGGCTTCGCGCAAGGCATCGCCAATGAACACCAGCAACGACAGGATCAATGCCAGGGCAAAGAACGCGGTAAAGCCCAGCCACGGTGCCTGCAGATTCTGTTTGCCCTGGTTTACCAGTTCGCCCAGCGAGGCACTGCCGGCCGGCATGCCGAAGCCGAGAAAGTCCAGGGCGGTGAGGGTGGTAATGGCGCCGGTGAGAATGAACGGCAAGTAAGTAAAGGTGGCGTTCATGGCATTGGGCAGGATGTGCCGCAGGATGATCCCGCGGTCCTGCAGCCCCAGCGCCCGTGCCGCCTGCACGTACTCAAGGTTACGCCCACGGAGGAACTCGGCGCGTACCGCATCCACCAGTGCCAGCCAGGAGAATAGCGCCATGATTCCCAGCAACCACCAGAAATTGGGCTCGACGAAGCCGCTGAGGATGATCAGCAGGTAAAGCACCGGCAATCCCGACCAGACTTCCAGCAGGCGCTGGCCGATCAGGTCGACCCAGCCACCGTGGTAGCCCTGCAGGGCGCCGGCAGCAATGCCGATCACCGTGCTGATCAGGGTCAGGGCCAGGGCAAACAGGATCGACACACGGGTGCCGTACAATACCCGCGCCAGCACATCGCGGCCCTGGTCGTCGGTGCCCAGCCAGTTGGTGGTGGTGGGCGGGCTGGGCGTCGGCTGCTGCAGGTCGTAATTGGGGGTATCGGCACTGAAGGGAATCGGCGCGAACAGCATCCAGCCGTGCTGATCCTTGATCAGTTGCTGCACGTACTGGCTGCGGTAATCCGGCTGGAAGGGTAGCTGCCCGCCAAAGGTCTGTTCGGTGTAACGCTTGAATGCAGGGAAATACAGTTGTCCCTGATAACCCATGACCAAGGGCTTGTCGTTGGCTACCAGTTCCGCTCCCAGGCTCAGCACCAGCAATACGGCGAACATCCACAGGGAGTACCAGCCACGACGATTGCGACGGAAGTTTTGCAGTCGTCGGCGCGACAGCGGAGACAGGCTGAACATATCAATGCGCCCTCGTCGCAAAGTCGATGCGCGGATCGACCAGGGTGTAGCAGAGGTCGCCGACCAGGCGGATCAGCAAGCCGAACAGGGTGAAAATGAACAACGAACCAAACACCACCGGATAGTCCCGGGACACTGCCGCCTCGTAGCTCATGCGTCCCAGGCCATCGAGGGAGAAGATCACCTCGATCAGCAGGGAACCTGCAAAAAATACGCTGATCAGGGCCTGGGGAATACCGGCGACCACCAGCAAAATGGCGTTGCGAAACACATGCCCGTACAGCACCCGCTGCTCGCTCAGGCCCTTGGCCCGCGCAGTGATGACGTATTGACGGGTGATCTCGTTGAGGAAGGCGTTCTTGGTCAGCAGGGTCAGCGTGGCGAAGCCGCCGATGACCAGGGCGCCTACGGGTAGCACCAGGTGCCAAAAGTAATCGGCCACCTTGCCGAGCAGGCTCAACTGGTCGAAATCCTCCGACACCAGCCCGCGCACCGGAAACCAGTTCAGCGACGTGCCGCCGGCAAACACCACGATCAACAGCAGCGCGAACAGAAACGAGGGCAGGGCATAGCCGATTACGATCAGGCTGCTGCTCCAGGCATCGAACGCCGTGCCGTGGCGGATGGCCTTGCGAATGCCCAGCGGAATCGACACCAGGTAGGTAATGAGCGTTGCCCAAAAGCCCAGGGACAGGGTGACCGGCATCTTTTCGAGGATCAGGTCGGTGACCTTGGCGCCGCGAAAAAAGCTGCTGCCGAAATCAAGGTGGGCGTATTGCGTGAGCATCAACCACAGCCGCTCCGGCGCCGACTTGTCGAAACCGTACTGGCGTTTGATGTCTTCGATCAGTTTCGGGTCCAGGCCGCGGCTGGCACGGGAGCTGGTGTGCACGGTCTCGACACTGGCCCCCGGCGCGCCGCCGCCAATACCTTGCAAGCGGGCGATGGCCTGTTCCACCGGGCCACCCGGTGCAGCCTGAACGATGACGAAGTTCACCAGCAGGATGATCAACAGGGTCGGGATGATCAGTAACAAGCGACGCAGGATGTAGGCGGTCATGGCTGCTCCTTGAGGCGCTGGGCCATTTGCGCGTTGGTCAGCGCCGTGGGGCTGACTTCCCACCAGCTGTCCAGGCCTTCGTCATTGCTCGCTTGTACTTTCGGCAAGCCGAAACGGTTCCACCAGACGGTGGAGGTGCCCGGCGGGTAGTAATTGGGGATCCAGTAGTAGTTCCACTGCAGCACCCGGTCCAGCGCATGGGCATGGCGGAGCATGTCGGCCTGGGTGCTGGCTTTGACCAGGCCGTCGATCAGCCGGTCGACCGCCGGGTCTTGCAGGGCCATGTAGTTGTTCGAGCCCGGGTCATTGGCCGCCGCCGAGCCAAAATAGTTGTACAGCTCAAGGCCAGGTGAAGGGGTGACCGGGTAGCCGGTGACGATCATGTCGTAGTCACGCGCCATCAACCGGTTGACGTACTGGGAAGCGTCGATACGGCGAATGTCGAGGGTGATGCCGATCTGGGCCAGGGTGCGCTTCCATGGCAGCAGCAAGCGCTCGAAGCCGGCCTGGCCATTGAGGAAAGTGAAACGCAGCGGCTCGCTCTCGGCGTTGACCAGTTGATCGCCTTCAGGTTTCCAGCCTGCCGCCTTCAACAGCTCCAGCGCCCGAAGCTGTTTGTCCCGAATCAGCCCTGAGCCGTCAGTGCGGGGTGCCTCGAACACGCGGGTAAACACGTCTTCGGGTACTTGCCCACGAAGCGGTTCAAGCAGCGCCAACTCGCCCGCGTCGGGTAACGCGCGTGCCGCCAGGACGCTGTTGGAGAAAAAGCTCTGCTGGCGAATGTACAGGTTGCGCATCATCTGCCGGTTGCTCCACTCAAAGTCCCAGAGCATCGCCAGCGCCTGGCGTACGCGTCGGTCTTTGAATACAGGGCGCTGCAAGTTGAAGACAAAGCCCTGGGCCGGTTGTGGCGCTTGCTTGGCCAGGTGGGCACGTTGCAAACGGCCGTCGTCCAGTGCCGGGCTGTTGTAGCCAATGGAGTAGCCGGTGGCGGAAAACTCGCGGTTGTAGTCGTAGCCACCGCCGCGCAATACCTGCCGGGCCACCTCGGTGTCGCCGAAATATTCGATGCGCAGGCGATCGAAGTTGTAGCGCCCGCGATTGACCGGCAAGTCGCGGGCCCACCAGATCGGGTTGCGCTCAAAGGTAATGCTGCGGCCGTTGTCGATCTGCCCGATCCGGTACGGCCCGCTGCCTACAGGCGCTTCGAAGCCGCCACCGCTGGCAAAGTCGCGGGTTTTCCACCAGTGCTCGGGCAGTACCGGCAGGGTGGCAAGGTCCAGGGGCAGGGTGCGGCTCTGGTTGCTCTTGAAGACGAATCGAACCTGGCGCGGCCCTTCGATTTCGACCCGCTCGACATCGGCAAATTGTGTGCGGTACTTGAGGTTGCCTTCGCGCATGAACAGCTCGAAGGTGTAGCGCACATCTTCTGCACGCACGGGCTGGCCGTCGGCAAATTGCGCGCGGGGATCGAGGTAGAAGCGCAGCCAGAGCCCCTCGGGGTCGCGCTCCATCTGGCGGGCGATCAATCCGTAAACGGTGTACGGCTCGTCCTGTGAGCGTATTGCCAGCGGCGCATACAGCCAGCCGTCAACTTCAGCCACACCGATGCCCTTGTCGATGTAGGGCAGCACGTGGTCGAACTGGCCGATCTCGATGGCCGAGCGACGCAGACTGCCGCCTTTGGGGGCGTCAGGATTGGCGTATTCGAAATGCTGGAAACCGGGCTGATAGCGCGGTGCTTCGCCGTAGACAGTCAACGCATGGCTGGGGGCAGCCAGACCGGTTTGGGTCCAGGCCAGGGCCAGGGTAAAGACGGCAAAAAGAGAGGAACGACCGATGTGCAAGCGCCTGACTACCTGTACCCACGATGGTGGCTGTAGCTTAGCAGGTCAGGCCGGCAATCCTGAACCGGTCCTGCAGGACCGGTTCAGGTGAGTGACTCAGTCCTGGCGGCTGGTCACTTCCAGCAGGTGGTAACCGAACTGGGTTTTGACCGGGCCCTGAACGGTGTTTACCGGTGCGCTGAACACCACGGTGTCGAATTCCTTGACCATCTGGCCCGGGCCGAACGAGCCCAGGTCGCCGCCCTGACGGCTGGACGGGCAGGTGGAGTTGGCTTTGGCGATCTCGGCGAAATCGGCACCGGCTTCGATCTGAGCCTTCAGTTCATTGCACTTCTCTTCAGTGGCAACCAGGATGTGACGGGCAGTGGCTTTGGCCATGGGAGTTACTCCTTTGCAAGAAAGTGCCGAGACTACCCGATTAGCGCCGGTTTTTCCTGCGCAATGTCACGCAGTGCAGCAGCACCTTCACGCAACAGCGCTTCAGTACCCGCCCAGCCCAGGCAACCATCGGTGATCGATACCCCGTATTTGAGCGGTTCTTTGCCCAGTGCCTGGCAGCCATCGAACAGGTGGCTTTCCAGCATCATGCCGATCAACGCGCGGTCGCCTTGCAGGCGCTGCGTCAGCACCTGGTTGAACACTTCGGGTTGGCGCAGCGGTTCTTTGCCGCTGTTGGCATGGCTGCAGTCGACCATGATCCTTGGCGACACGCCCGCTTTGGCCAGCCCTTGACGCGCCAGGGCAATACTTTGCGGGTCGTAGTTCGGACCCTTGTTGCCGCCGCGCAGCACCAGGTGGGTGTCGCGGTTGCCCAAGGTCTCGATGATTGCCGGGAAGCCCTGCACATCCATGCCGAAGTGGCGATGACTGTGGGCAGCACTGCGAATGGCGTCGCAGGCAATACCAACCCCGCCGTCCGTACCGTTCTTGAAGCCTACCGGCAGGCCCAGGCCGCTGACCATTTCACGGTGGATCTGCGACTCGGTGGTACGCGCACCAATGGCCGCCCAGCTCAGCAAATCGTCGAAGTAGCCTGCCGCCATCGGTTGCAGCAGTTCGGTGGCCACCGGCAAGCCGCATTCGATCATGGCCAGCATCAAGCCGCGCGACAAGGCGATGCCGGCGTGCATGTCGTCACTGCCGTCCAGATGCGGATCGTAGGCCAGGCCTTTCCAGCCCACCGTGGTACGTGGCTTTTCCACGTAGGCGCGCATTACCAGCAGCATCTGGTCGCTGACTTCTTCCGCTAGCTGGGCCAGGCGCTGGGCGTATTCGCGTGCGGAGCGTGGGTCGTGGAGCGAGCAGGGGCCGACGATCAGCAGCAGGCGTGAATCTTCGCCATCAAGGATGGCGCGCACGGCCTGGCGATGGCGTTCAACCTGAGCAGTAAGTGCAGGGGACAAAGGCATCTGCTGCTTGAGCAACAGCGGGCTTGGCAGGCGTTGGCTAACGGCGCTGTTGGCGGCGTTGGGTTCGGACAATGGCAGTGCGAGTGTGGACGATTGCATGTGCTGGGTTCCCTGGGCGGATGGCGGGTTCTGTCCCGCGCTGTCGGCCCTATCGAGGTGTTCGACAGTTGGCCTGATTGGCGTCATGTGTATGTGTGCCACCAACAAGTGACCGATCGGAGGCGGCAGACTGGCCCGAACGGGATTGGCTAAATCGCCAGGCGGTAAAGCTTGGGTAACGGTAATAGGTGGTGAAGTTCATGGTGTAATCCTCGTAATCTGTTCGGTTTTCGTGGGGCCTGAAACGCAAAACCCCCGGTCGGGGAGCCGACCGGGGGTTGAGTATTCTCGTATTCGGCGGCCCCTTGAAGTGGGCGCCGGTGTGGGTATCAGCGGCGCCTGTGGCTAAACCAATACCCAAAATAAAACGCAGCGGGAGCGACTGTCGCACACTCGGCCACAGCCAGCTCGGGACGCGTCGAGCGACCTGCGAGTTGAGCGTGAATGAGGGTGGATGGCGGCATGGGACTCTCCGGTTGATGAGGTCGAGCTTACTTCAGGCTTTGCTGTGGTTTCAATAGTTAATTTGTATAGGTGTGATTGGTCGTCACAGGGGGGCGGTACGCGGAAGCTGGTACAGCGATGCCGCTCCAAATAGACCTCGCGCAGCAGCCATCGGTGGATGCCATGTGCCAGAGGCAGCCGATCGAAACAGGGATGGGGCTGAGAAACGGCGACTCACGTCAGATGCGGAATAAGAAAATAACAAGCCACATTTATCGTAAAAAAAGAAGTTGCGGTAGTGGTTAAAAGTATTAAATTGTATTTTTGCACCGGCACATCATATGCCTGAGCAAAGATGAATGTATTTTTAGGCGAAGGCATGGCGGAGATCAATACGAGAGCAAACAGCATCAGGTCAGTTAGTTCGAAAAAATACCGACCTACAACAAAAGAAATTGCAGGATGTATGAGGTTCTTCACGAGCACGCCTGTGATTATCTCGTTGCGGTCGTCTTTCAAACTTGCCCCGGCGGGCCCAGCGCAAAACGAAATGCCTAAAGCCATAAGCGCAATTGGCGCCGCAGTGTTGGCTATAAGGCTCATGATTTTAAAGATAAAATAATCCGCATCGGCATGATGCAATGGTTCAAACTGAGAAGCTAGCGCTCCCGCCAGTGCTGAGATTATCAATGGGTTCTTGATAATTATGGTTGATGCTTTTTTTAAGAAGCTGATCATCGACTCTGACTTTGAAAAAGTAGAGGATTCCATGACCAGCACTGAAATAGTCGTAAGGACAACTGACTGAAACATAATTATTGGCATGACCAGCTTAGAGTCACCTAGCACCAGAATGAAAATAGGAGCTGCCAGGAATGCTGTATTTGTTTGTCCGACCGCGACAAGATTGAGTCCGATTTCAACTGTGCTTTTCTTTAATGCTATTTTATAAAGGATGAAGATTAGTATCCAGAGCATGAAAATCCCGGCGCCATAAGCTTGCAAGTAATCGCTTGTACCGGAACCAAGTGCATGGCTGGACTTTAATGTCGTTAAAAAGATTTCTATCGGCAGCGCGACATAAAACACATAATTACTGAATGCAATTTCAGCGCCTCGCTCCAGTATGCGGCTTGATGAAAGGATGAAGCCTAAAAGAATGAGTCCAAATATAGGCAGTGTCGCGTTAAGAGATGCCGCTAGCATAAAGGTACCCCGCCGGCTAGTCAGCGGCCGGATTGATCTGGCTATGTGAGTGATTACGGCATCAAAGCAAGAGATTAGGTTGATAGAGCCTGTTTGTGTGCGGCGCCTAGAAGCGAACCTGCGTGATCAATGATCAGGATTACGGATGAGTTTATTTTCATGCAGTCTATAAGTAGGTCATCTTCCTTGCGATCAAGGTTTGGATCGCTCACTAGCACAGATCCATTGCTGTAATGATTTCTTCGATAAAACGTTACGAATAAACTGTTTCTTTCGTACGAAGTGCTTGGGCTGTGTCTTACGCCATGCCAACTATCGCTTGATCTCAAAAAAGCAAACGCCTTATTAGGGGTATAAGGTATTCTCTTGACTTCTTTGAATTCGCAACTGGTTTTTGTAAATAGACCTAGCCCTGAGTCTTTAAATAATGCATTCTCGGGTAAGTACCATCCAAATGTTATTGCTTTTTCTACAATGTCAGTGTGTGGTGGCGGATGGAATCCCGCAAGATCTTTGTATAGGTGCGGGTAGGGGGTTACCTCGAGGGTGGACTCAAACTTGTCTAGTAGCAGGGATTTGAATCTTTCGCTGCAAAATGCGTCAACGATGTCGGTGGCGGTTTTATTTTTTGAAAAAATCCTATCTATTTCTAAGTGCCTATTCTCAAAAGATAGGGATAATTCGAAGCGAGTGGCGCATCCTTGCTTGAAAGCGTCTCTGTGAGCAAGGGGGTTGTATAGGGTAATTTTTGGTAACGCACAAATGAATGATTTATAGTGTTTTTCTGGAATTAGGTCGTTTATTTCAAAGTGCTTGAAAGGGTTGTTGAATAGCTCGGCATTTACTATTTTTTGTGAAATGTAATCTATGAGGTTGTGCATTTGTGATTTCTCCTGAAACTTCCCTTTGCGGTCAACTAAAGATAAATCAAAATGGTATCTCCATCTCGATGGCGTGGTGGTTCTTCGAATGTGCGACTAAGTCTCTAGCTTTGAGTTTCCCCCCCATTGCAGGCAGGCATGCATAATTTATAGACTGCCGCCGCAAAGTACTGCAATGGCATCTTCGTAGTGCAATTCCCATAGGCTCGAGAGAAATTTCCTAACACCAAAAATCGACGCTACTACGCTTTGGTCAGATATGACCGCGAGCGGAAGACACAAGATGGTGGGGAGGGGGCTGGGAGCGAGATAACGGGGTACCGTGCCGCTTGGATTGGCTCAGCCTGCTTTGGTGCAACCATTGATTAATAAACAAAAAAGGCGCCTGTCCATACCAATTACATTGGTTAGACAGGCGCCCACTTACGTGCCAGACGTTTTACATGCTGTCGGGCAACTGAATCCGACTCGCTTGTTACAGAGAATAGTGCTTCAACTCCCGCGCAATCAGCATTCGCTGGATCTCGCTGGACCCCTCATAGATCTGGGTAATCCGTGCATCGCGGTAATAGCGTTCCACCGGGTAATCCTCCAGGTAACCGTAGCCGCCATGCACCTGAATGGCCTTGGAGCACACACGCTCGGCCATCTCCGACGCGAACAGCTTGGCTTGTGACGCTTCGCTGAGGCACGGCTTGCCGGCACTGCGCAGGCGCGCGGCATGGAGGATCAGCAGACGCGCGGCATTGATCTGCACCTGCATGTCGGCCAGCAGGTTGGCGATGCTCTGGTGCTCATTGATCGGTTTGCCGAACTGGATGCGGTCACGCGAATAGGCCAGTGCCGCCTCAAAGGCTGCACGGGCAATGCCCAGTGCCTGCGCGGCGATGCCGATCCGGCCGCCTTCAAGGTTGGACAGGGCAATGGCCAGGCCCTTGCCGCGTTCGCCGAGCATGTTGGCGGCCGGGTTGCGGCAGTTGTTCAGGGTAACCGCACAGGTGTCGGAAGCACGAATGCCCATTTTGTGTTCGCTGCGATCGACCACAAAGCCTTCGTTGTCGGTAGGCACCAGGAATGCCGAGATGCCTTTTTTCCCGAGGTCCGGGTCGGTCACGGCAAAGACGATGGCCAGGCCTGCGCGACGCGCGTTGCTGACAAACTGCTTGGCGCCATTGATGACCCAGTGATCACCCTGCAGCTCGGCGCGGGTGCGCAGGTTGTGCGCCTCGGAGCCGGCTTGTGGTTCGGTCAGGCAGAAGCATCCAATGACTTCGCCGCTGGCCAACCGCTCCAGCCAGGTTTGTTGCTGTTCGGCGCTGCCGTAGGCGAGCAGGGGGCCGCAACCTACCGAGTTGTGGATGCTCATCAGGGCGCCAGTGGCACCGTCACCGGCGGCAATTTCTTCCACGGCCAGGGCATAGGCGACGTAATCGGTGTAGCTGCCACCCCATTGCTCGGGGACAACCATGCCAAGCAGGCCCAGCTCGCCCATTTTCTTGACTACCTGATCATCGATCCAGCCGGCCTTTTCCCAGGCCTGGGCAAATGGCGCGATTTCGCCACGGGCAAAGTCGCGGGCCATGTCGCGGATCATGATCTGTTCTTCTGTCAGTTCCAGGTCTTGCATCTGCGTACTCCAGGCCTCAGAGGCCTTCGAAGAATTGATCCACGCGCGAGCGGCTGAGGCCGGCGAGGGTGGCCGGGTTCCAGCGCGGTTGCTTGTCCTTGTCGATGATCAGGGCACGCACGCCTTCGATCAGGTCGCCATGCTCGAACCACTGCTGGTCCAGGTGCAGTTCCATTTTGAAGCAGTCTTCCAGACTCAGGTGACGACCACGACGGAGCATTTCCAGGGTCACCGCCATGCCCAGCGGCGAACGGGTCTCCAGCAGGTCAGCGGTCTTCACCGCCCATTCGTGGCTGTCGGCAATGGTTACGCTGCGCAACTGTTCAACAATACTGCCGACATCGGGCAAGGCGAAGAAGTGGTCGATGACCGGGCGCAGCCTGGCCAGCGGCGCATCCTCCAGCACCTGGGTGCCGAGTTTGGCCAGCACGCCCTGCAGGTCTTTGAGCGGGTGCTCCGTGAAGCTCAAGTTATCGAGGCGCTCATCGAGCTGGGCGAGTTTGCTGCTGTCCAGGTACCAGTCGGCGAGGCCGCAGTACAGCGCATCGGCCGCTTGAACCTGGACGCCACTGACACCCAGGTAAGTGCCCAGCTCGCCAGGGATGCGCGACAGGAAGTAGCTGCCGCCCACGTCCGGGAAGTAACCGATGGCAACTTCGGGCATGGCCAGGCGGCTACGTTCGGTTACCACCCGCAACTCGGCCCCCTGGGCCAGGCCCATGCCGCCGCCGAGGGTAAAGCCATCCATCAACGCCAGGACGGGCTTGCGGTAGTGATGGATGCTCAGGTCGAGGGCGTATTCTTCGATGAAGAAATCGCGGTGCAGGCTGTCGCCGGCTTTGTAGCTGTCGTACAGCGAGCGGATGTCGCCCCCGGCACAGAAGCCTTTCGGGCCTTCACCGCGCAATACAACGGCATGCACTTGAGGGTCGTTCGCCCAGGTGTCGAGTTGCTGCTGAAGGCGCCGAACCATGTCCAGCGTAATGGCGTTGAGGCCGGCGGGACGGTTGAGGGTCAAGTGTCCGATGTGGTTGCGAACCTGGGCCAGAACTGGCGCTTCGGTCGGTGCGTGGACGTGCGCGGTCATCGCTGTCTCCCTGCTTTGTTATTGATTTTCCAGGTGAATTGTCACGGTCTGGATGGACGCTAGAGGATCGCTGGATCCTATCAGTGCAAATTTGCTCAGTACAATCGACAAAACTGCAGGCCGAACCTGCATTTTTGCATGGGTGGCATGCCCTTGGACCGCGCCGTAGAGGGTTTGGTGCACGGGCAGGCGATAAACCGGTGTTCAGCGCGGCAGGCGCCCGCTGACGAAATGGGCGACATCGTTATAGCCGTGGGTAGAGGCATGGCCCGGAGTCACCAGCGCGTCGATGAAGGCTTCATCTTCGGCGGTGATCGTGACCTCCAGCGCACCCGCGTAGGTGTCCCACTGCGCTTCGGTACGTGGCCCGACGATGGCCGAGCTGACCAGCTGGTTGTTGAGCACCCAGGCAATGGCGAACTCGACCATGCCCACACCTTTGTTCTCGACATAGGCGTGAATCTTCTGCGCGATGGCCAGCGACGCTGGGCGCCACTCGGTTTCCAGGATGCGTTTGTCTTGCCGACCGGCGCGGCTGTTGGCATCGGGTGCAGCGTCGGGAGCGTATTTTCCGCTGAGCACACCGCGGGCCAATGGGCTGTACGGCACGATACCCAGGCCATGGTGCGCCGCGGCATGGAATTGCTCGGGCTCGGCCTGACGGTTGACGATGTTGTACAGCGGCTGGCTGACAACGGGCCTGGGCACCCCGAGGCGCTCGGCCAGATGACACACCTCGGCGATGCGCCAACCACGAAAGTTCGACACGCCCCAATGGCGGATCTTGCCCTGGCGCAGCAGATCGCCCATGGCTGCCACCGTGACTTCCAGCGGGGTGTTGTGGTCTTCGCGGTGCAGGTAATAGATATCCAGGTAATCGGTGCCCAGGCGGGTCAGGCTGGCTTCGATGGCGTTGAAGATATGTTTGCGGTTCAAGCCGCTGCGGTTGGGCACACCGTCGGCAGGACCAAAGCCGACCTTGCTGGCCAGCACCCATTCATTGCGGTTGCGGGCGATGGCTTCCCCAACGATCTCTTCGCTGTGCCCGGCGTTGTACACGTCGGCAGTGTCGATGAAGTTGATGCCCTGGTCCCAGGCTTTGTCGATGATGCGCAGGGAATCTTCGGTGCTGGTCTGTTCGCCGAACATCATGCTGCCCAAGGTCAGGGCGGACACTTGCAGGCCGCTGCGGCCCAATGGACGGTAGATCATGATCGAGAATCCTTGGCAAGGGGGATCCGACCTGTTTTACACAGTTCTACCGATGATGAACAGCATCGCCGGCCGTGCCGGCGATGCGATTTTGCTTAGTTGGCCTGTTCGCCTACCAAACCTGCAGCCCGCGTGCGAGACACGCGCAAGGCCACCAGGCTGCCGACGACGATCAAGCCGGCCAGCGAGTACAGGGCAGCATCGGTCGAACCGGTCTGGTCCTTGATGAAGCCCACCAGGTACGGGCTGAGGAAGCCCGCCATTTGTCCCACCGAGTTGATGATCGCCAGGCCCGCGACGGCGGTACCGGCGCTGAGCAGGGCAGTAGGCATCGGCCAGAACATCGGCAGGCCGGTGAGGGCGCCCATGGTGGCGATGCTCAAGCCGACAATGGCGATCACCGGGTTATGGGCGAAATTCACTGCGATTAGCAGGCCGATGGCCCCCATCAGCATCGGCACCACCAAGTGCCAGCGGCGCTCGTTGCGCAGGTCTGCCGAGCGGCCAACCAGCAGCATGAAGACACCCGCCAGCAGGTAAGGAATCGCACTCAGCCAGCCAATCAGCAGGGCGTCGCTGAAGCCCAGGCTCTTGATGATCGACGGCAGCCAGAAGTTGATCGCGTACACGCCACTCTGAATACAGAAGTACACAAAGCCGAAGGTCCAGATCATCGGGTTGGTGAATACCGAGAGCAGGCTGTCGCTGGCAGTGACCGGCTTGCTGGCGGCATCGACGGCCAGGTCGTGCTTGATCATGTCCCGTTCCGAGGGGCTTAGCCACTTGGCGGTGGCGTAGCCATCACTGAGCAGGAAGATCGCGAGGAAACCGAGCAGTACGGTCGGCAGGCCCTGGATCAGGAACATCCACTGCCAGCCGGCCAGGCCATGCTGACCGGCGGCGAAGTGGTTGAGGATCCAGCCGGAGAACGGCCCACCAAGCAAGCCGGAGACCGGGATCGCCGACATGAACAGGGCCATGATCCGTCCACGGCGCGTGGCCGGGAACCAGCGCGAAAGGTACAGGACAATACCGGGGAAGAAGCCCGCTTCGGCGGCACCGGTAAACAGGCGCAGCACGTAGAACTCCATCGGCGTGGTCACGAACAGCAGGCAGGTCGACAAAGTGCCCCAGGCAATCATCATCAACGCGATCCAGCGACGCGGGCCGAAGCGGTTGAGTGCCAGGTTGCTGGGCAGGCCGCACAACACGTAGCCGATAAAGAAAATACCGGCGCCGAGGCCATAGATGGTTTCGCTGAATTTCAGTGCATCGAGCATCTGCAACTTGGCAAAGCCAACGTTGACCCGGTCAAGGTAGTTGAACAGGTAGCAGATGAAGATGAAGGGAATCAGTCGCAGGGTGATGCGCCGATACAGCGCATCGCGGGTGACGTCTGGGCCTTGGTCAGGGGCAGGGCTGTATGACATGATTTGCTCTCTTCGTTTATTTTTATCGCCGCAGCCTGCGTCGAGGCGGCTGCTGCGATGAGTCTCGGTGAGCGGGCCGTGGCTGTCTTTGTGCTTTTGCACAGCATTTTCAGCGGCCTGCTGTGCCGCGGACCAATCATTGCGACAACAAGGATCCTCCCATGTTCGAACTGGACCATGACCTGGCGCAAGATATCGTCGATCGGGCGATGGCGATTTTGCCCTGTAACGTCAACGTCATGGACAGCCAGGGCCTGATTCTGGGCAGCGGCGAACCGGAGCGCATCAACACCCGCCACGAAGGTGCGCAATTGGTGTTGGCCAACGGCCGTATCGTCGAACTGGACGTCGAGGCGGCCAAGTGCCTCAAGGGCGTGCAGCCGGGGATCAACCTGCCGCTGTTGCTCGATGGCCGTTTGATGGGCGTACTGGGGCTGACCGGCGACCCGCAACAACTACGAACCTATGCGCAACTGGTACGCATGACCGCCGAGATGCTTCTGGCCCAGCGCCATCTGCAGGTGGAACAGCAGTGGCGGCGCCAGCGTTGCGATGATTTGCTCGCGCTGCTGCTGGGTGGCTCCGGCGATTCGCCACGGCTGGTCGATGAGGCGCGCCAGTTGGGTCTCAAGCCACAACTGCCAAGAATTCCCTGCCTGTTCGAACTGGATGCCGGGCCTGCCGCCGAAGGCTTGGCCAGCTGGCTGATGAGCCGCTACCCGGACAGCTGGTGCGTCAGCCCCGCGCGTCAGTCGCTGCTGTGGTGCCGGCCGGCCAGCGTCTCGCTGGAGGAGGTACGCCTGGTGGAGCGAGTGCAGCGCCATGGCTGGCAGGTGCAGCGCCTGGCCACAGGCTCGTCGGCGCAGAGCCTCGAACAATTGCGTCGGGGTTATCGACGGGTGCGCGACTTGTTGGCCTATGGCCGTGAGGTGCTGCCCGGCGAGCAGATCCTTACCCTCAACCGCTATCGCCTGCCGGCGCTGCTGTGGCGTCATCGCAACGACGATGCCCTGGATGAGCTGCTCGAACCCTTGCAACGCATCCGCGCCAAAGACAACAGCGGCCAGCTGCTGGCGACGTTGCGCGCCTGGTGTGCCCACGATGGGCAAAGCCAGGCGTGTGCCGATGCGCTGGGCATCCACCGCAACAGCCTGCGTTATCGGCTGGAGCGTATTGCCGAGTTGAGTGAGGTCGACCCGTTGCGCCTGGAAGGCATGTTGAGCCTGTACCTGGGCCTGCAACTGCTGCCCGCGAACGCCTGATTGGGCAAAGTGACCAAAGCGCCGGGCCTGGTGTTGTGCATTCGACAGAAGCTCGTACGCGGCCTTGCTGTCAGCATGCAGGCATCTGCCGCAGGAGAATTGCCATGAAAATCGTCATCGCCCCCGACTCGTTCAAGGACAGCCTCAGTGCCGAAGGCGTGGCCCAGGCCATTGCTACAGGGCTGGCTCAGGTCTGGCCTGAGGCAGAGCTGGTCAAGTGCCCGATGGCCGACGGCGGTGAAGGCACCATGGAGGCCATTATTGCGGCCTGTCAGGGCGAGCTTCGGCATCAGCAGGTGCAGGGGCCGCTGGGTGAGCCAGTGATGGCCGGTTGGGGCTGGTTGGCCGATAGCCACACCGCAATCATCGAAATGGCCCAGGCCAGTGGCTTGCAATTGCTCAGCGTTGCCCAGCGTGACGCTTGCCGCACCAGCACCTATGGCACCGGCGAGTTGATCAGTGCTGCACTGGGTGCCGGCGCACAGCGGATCATCCTCGCCATTGGCGGCAGTGCTACCAACGATGGTGGCAGCGGCATGTTGCGTGCCTTGGGAATGCGGCTGCTCGATGGCCGTGAGCAGCCGTTGGCGGAAGGTGGCCTGGCATTGGGCCAATTGGCGCGAGTGGATGCCAGTGCGCTGGACCCACGTCTGGCCCACGTTCAGCTGGAAGTAGCTGCGGACGTCGACAACCCCCTGTGCGGTAGCAACGGCGCCTCGGCGATCTTCGGCCCTCAGAAAGGCGCGAGCCCCGAACAGGTAAAACTGCTGGATCAGGCGTTGGGGCATTTTGCCGATCATTGCGCGCAGTTGCTCGATAACGACGTGCGTGATTTTCCTGGCTGTGGCGCGGCCGGCGGCATGGGCTTTGCCGCCAAGGCGTTTATGCAGGCGACCTTCCGCCCGGGTATTGAAGTAGTGGCGGAACTGGCCTGGCTTGAAGCGGCGGTGCAGGGCGCCGACCTGGTGATTACCGGCGAAGGGCGCTTCGACGCGCAAACCCTGCGCGGCAAGACGCCGTTTGGTGTGGCCCGTGTTGCCCAGCGTCACGGTGTGCCGGTGGTGGTGATCGCCGGCACCCTGGGAGAAGGTTACGAGCAGCTCTACCAGCATGGTATTGACGCCGCGTTTGCCGTGACAGGCGGGCCGATGAGTCTTGAGCAGGCCTGTGCTAACGCCGCTAGCCTGCTGCAGGCTCGCGCAGGGGATATTGCCCGGTTGTGGTCGTGTGCGCTTCAGGCACGGCGTTGAATACTACCGGTTCAAAGGGAGACGCGACTGGCACCGTTCACGGTCATGATGCGTACGCGGTTGCCGACGCGGAACTGCTGGGACGAATCCACAGCCTGGACGTAAGCGCGGGTATTGCCATCGTCCTCGCGGACCAGGATTTCCACGCCCTGAGTGCGGGTGATGCCTTCTTCCACGGCCGAACCCGCCGCGCCGCCCGCTACGCCACCAAGAATGGTCGCAACCGCGCTGCCGCGCCCACCGCCGATAGTGCTGCCAGCAATACCGCCGACGGCAGCGCCCGCCAGGGTGCCAATGGGGGTTTTGGTGCCTTCGATCTGCACTGCGCGCAGCGATTCAATGGTGCCCATGCGCACGGTTTGAACTGACCGAGCGTCAGCGCGGGAGTAAGAAGAGCCCGACAGGTTGGACGCGCAACCGGACAGCAGGGCAGCGCTGGTAAACAAAGCAGTCAGAAGCAGAGCAGGGCGGTTCATAGTGATGACCTCGCAAGGCATGCAAAAAAGAATGGAGCAAGCCTAAGCCGCTCTGCCTGAACGCCTGCTGAACCTGACCTGAACAGTTGCTGAACGAAATGTCTGTGATCCCTGTCAGAATGTCCCCGGTGCAATGAATGACTCATTAATTCAAGCGAGGAGCAGATCATGGATCTAGGTATCAGCGGCCGCTGGGCGATTGTGTGTGCCGCCAGCCAAGGGCTCGGCAAGGGTTGTGCGCAAGCCCTGGCAGCCGAGGGCGTTAACCTGGTGATCAATGCGCGTACTGCTGCCACGCTGGAGCAGGCGGCAGGCGAGCTGCGCGGACGGTTCCCGGCAATCGAGGTGCGTACGGTCGTCGGCGATGTGGCCGATCCTGCGGTGCGTCAGGCGTTGCTGGCTGCCTGCCCGCAGGTGGACATTCTGGTCAACAATGCCGGCGGCCCGCCGCCGGGCGATTTCCGTGACTGGGGCCGGGAAGACTGGCTCAAGGCGCTGGATGCCAACATGCTCACGCCTATCGAACTGATCAAGGCGGTAGTCGACAGCATGGCCGAGCGCGGCTTTGGTAGGGTGGTGAACATCACTTCAGGCGCGGTAAAGGCGCCGATCGACATTCTTGGCCTGTCCAACGGTGCGCGTAGCGGCCTGACCGGTTTCATCGCCGGGCTGGCCCGTCAGCAGCGTCTGGCCGGGCGAAATGTGACGCTGAACAATCTGCTGCCGGGTGCCTTCGACACGGCACGTCTGCAAAAAACCCTGCAGGCCGCAAGCAAGACCAACGGTGATCTGCAGGCTACGACCGAGGCCCGCCGCCAGGCGATTCCGGCGGCACGCTTCGGCAACGCCGAGGAGTTCGGGGCGTATTGTGCGTTCCTGTGCAGCAGCCACGCTGGCTATATCACCGGGCAGAACCTGCTGATTGATGGTGGGGCTTACCCAGGGACTTTCTAAGCCTCTGCACCTCGATGAAGGCCGAAGGCGCTGCGCTTTCGACCCTCATCGAGGTGAACACTGGCGAATCACACCAGTCGCGTCACCCACTTGCCGGACGCGCTGCCATCTTTCAGCTGGCGCAACGCCTGCGGCAACGCTTCAAACGCAAAGTCCAGGCGCTGCGGCGCGAGCAAGCGGCCATCGGCGACTTGCTGCAGCAAGCGCTCCCCTGCAACCCTCAGCGCCTGGCGATCAAGTAGCCGGCCATGGGCATGAATACTGTTAAGCGCCACCTCATGCAGTGAGATCGCCGTGCTGAAGGCGGGCAGCGGCGCGTTCTCCTGGCGGTCCTGGATGCACACCAGGTGGCCGTTGTAGCCCAGCAGGTGGGCCAGGCTTGCGGCATGGGCGCCACTGACGGTGTCGAACACTGCGTGCAAGGGGCGTTCGCCGAGGGCGGCCTTAAGTGCTTCTTGCCAGTCGCTGGCGCGGTAATCGAAGACGCCGACCACGCCGAGTTGCTTGAGGCGGGCATGGTGCTTCTCACTGGCGGTAGCCCACACCCGCAGACCTTGCTGCGCAGCTAGCTGGACAAGGTAGAAGCCGACTGCGCCGCCTGCACCGACCACCAGCACATCGCGCGACGCGCCACTGGCGATCTTGGCCAGCGCTTGCCAGGCGGTCAGCGCCGGGCATGGTACGGCGGCGGCAGCAGTGGCTTCGAAGTTGGCCGGGATGTGCATCACCAGGCTGGCGTCAACAACACAGTGTTCAGCGAAGCTGCCATCGCGCGACAGTGACTGGTGGTAAGCAACGCGGGAGCCCAACGGCAGGTCGACGCCCTCGCCAACGGCGCTGACGATGCCGGCGCCATCTACGCCCGGCACAGTGCCCTGATGCCAGTCGGCGTGGCCCCACTCACAGATCTTCCAGTCCACCGGGTTCAGGGCGATGGCGTGGTTTGTCACCAGGATCTGACCGGGACCGGGTTTGGGCAAGGGTTTGTCGATGAGCTGGAGGCCTTCCAGGCCGGCGCCCGGCGTCCAGCCCCAGGCGCGATACGTGTTGGACATAACGAATCCTCTTGGATGCAGGCGTAAAGGGTAGCGGTGCGGGGCGCACGGATACAGATGGCCTGGGGCAAAAGACTGTTGACCTCAAGGCACCAATTGCCAGCAGGCACTGCGTTGCTTCTGAGGCCAGCAGGTCGATGCGTTTCCGAGCAGGGCCTAGTGATTGGGCTTGGTGTGCGTCGTGGTGTGATCTGGTGCGCGCTCCGTGTCGACCGATTCATTGCCCATCAGGTTGGCCGCACGGCTACCCAGCAGGGAGCCGGCCTGGAAATAGCCCATGACTGTGTTGACACTGCGGTGCTCGGTCATGGCCATGACTTCGCCCAAAGGCACCCCCTGGCGCCCGGCCTCGGTGACAAAGCCTGAACGCAAACTGTGCGCTGCCCAGTCGCCCTCCAGCCCGGCAAGCGCCGCTCGGCGCTTGACGATGCGCGCGACCTGATCGCCGGACAGCCCGGCACTGCCGACGCGCCCACCCTTGTACAGGCGACGGAACAGCGGGCCGCTGCGGGCCGGTGCCGCTTCAAGCCAACCCTGCAGCGCGTGGGCGGCAGGGCCTTGCAAGGGCTTCTCGCGACGCACACCGCCGGTGTCGGTCTTGGTTACCCCGAGGGCGTACAGCCAGGTGTCCGCATCCAGTCGACGCAGATCCTCGACCTGCAGACCCACCACCTCCGAACGGCGCCGGCCGCCGCCGCTCCAGGCCAGCAGGAGCAGGGCGCGATCGCGGATGCCGCGCACGCCATCGCTGCAGGTGGCGAGCATCGCCTGCAACGGTTCGAGCACCACTGCGGTTTTCTTGCGCAGCGCCACGCCTTGACGGGCCTGGGCCTTGCGCGCTTCACGCAAAAGGGTCTTTACCGCTGAGGCCTCGCAAGGATTGTCCCACGCGTTGAGGCGGTGCCACTTAGCCAGCACTGCCAGGCGGTGGCTGACCGTGCTGAACGCCAAGGCGCCGAGTTTACCCTTGACCCCGGCAGCGACCAGAGCCGCATCCAGTTGCGGCGGCAGCAACTGGCTCCAGTTGCCATCGCCATCCGGACGGGCCAGGTGATCGACGATGAATTGCACCGCGACATCGGGCGGTAGCGCGCCGTCGCCAAGCGACCGGCGATAGCGCAATTGCAGCCAGGCGGACCAGTAGCTGAGGGCGCTTTGGTAGCTGCGCACGGTATTGGCTGCCGTGCCTGCCGAAATGAAGGCCTCGGCGGCGGCGCGGGTGCTGTCGGCCAAGCCGTGCAGCGCCAGCGGGGTATTCGGCAAGCCGTCGAGTGGAAGTGTATTATTCATTACGTTCAACGTATTATTTATTTAGTTTTTAATTTATAAGGTCGGATAACATTTATTTATCAGACCTAATATAGCGGAGGGCAGGGCATGGCGGTAGGTGTACCGGAGCACGACGTGTTCGCTGCGGCGGACGCGGTATTGGCACGTGGCGAGCGGCCGACAGTGGAGCGTGTGCGCCTGGAGCTGGGACGTGGCAGCCCGGCGCGGGTCGGCGGGCTGCTAGACCAGTGGTGGGAACAGCTGGCCGGGCGCCTGCGCGGCGAAACGCGGCTGCCGGGGCTGCCGGCGGAGGTGGCGCAGGCCTTTGTCGCCATCTGGCAGCAGGCAACGCTGCTGGCCCAGGGCGTGGCGGAACAGGCGCTGGCGGCGCAACGCCAGGTGCTGGTAGAGGAGCGTCAACAATTGGCCGCGGAACAGGAACAACTGCGCCTGGAGGCTGCGCGCGCGCGCCAGCAGACTGCAGAGGCGATCGCCGCACGCCAGGCCAGCGAGACCCGCCTGGGTGATCTGGAGCAGTTGCTGGCGCAGCGCCTGGCGCAGATCGATGACCTGCGCCAACAGCGTGAGCAGCAGGGCGGCCAGCTGGAAGAGGCACGTCAGGATGCCGCTACGCTGCGCCAACAGCTCCAGAACAATCAGAACCAGGCGCAGCAGCTGCGCCTTGAGCAGGAGCGCTACACCCAGGACGTGGAAAACCGGGCGTTTCGTGAAATCGATCGGACACGCGAGGAGAGCAAGGCCCTCGCGGCCCATCTCAAAGAAACCCAGGGCCACCTGCAGACCCTGCAGCAGAAGCTGCTAGCCGGCCAGCAGGCGCTAACCGAGGCACGCGAGCAGCGCGCTGCAGCATTGAGCCAGGCCCAAGGCCTGCAGGATCAGCTGGAGCAATATCGTCTGGCAAGCGTGGAGGCGTCTGCGCAGCGCAATACCGCGCAACAGCGCTTGCTGGAAGCCGAGGCCGAGTCGGTGAGCGCGCGCGAACGGGCGGCAGCGGCGCAGGCACGGGCCGAGATGCTGACCGATCAATTGGCGGCGGCGAACAGCAATGCGTTGCCGGAGCCTGCTCGGCGCGCGGGCAAGGCAACACCCAGAAAACGCTAGGTGCCCGCCTGATCAGTGACCGCAGAGCGGCACGGGCGACGTCCCGCCATACAAGAAGCAGCGGCCCGCAATGCTTGCGGGGGCCGCGGAGGGGGGGGGGCTGGTGGGATCCCCTTCGCGACCCATCGCAGGTCGCGAAGAGCCTGCCCGCCCTAGAGGTCGCGCGTCGTGTTGGTTTCGCCCCAGAATGCCCGCATCGAAGTGATCAGGCCCTTATCGTCGAAGCACATGTGATCCAGCGTCTGGACTACGAACGGCTTCTCATACTTGTCGCACGTGGCGATGAATGCAGCGGCGGCTTCGTGGCCGGCGATGCGAACGGCGCCTTCCAGATGCATCAGAATGCGCCCGCCCATTTCATCGAAACCCGCCTGATAAAAGTTGTGGATTGCCTCGTGGCCGCTCAGCACTGGCGATCCCACGGGGTCTTCGACGCTGGCATCCGGCGCGTACAAGGCAACGATCGCGTCAGCGTCACCGGCACACATAAGGTCCGCATAACGTTCAAACACGCTGCGAATGTGCGCAGCATCCGGTACTACGACAGGCTTCGACATGGTGCTTTTCTCCTTGAGGCAGTGATGTAAAGTTACGATTGCTGTGTTCTTGCTTCCGAGTCAGTCGAATGTCACCTCACCACTGATGAGCGGCGCGACTTCATCCAGTGCTTCTTCACCACGCTCCTGCAGTGCCGCGAGAGCAATGCAGCGCAGCGTTACCTGCGGCGGCTCGCCCTGGGTGCCGATCAGGCGCAGGCTCATGCCGCCATGGACATGGCCGAAGGGTTGAACCCAGTTGCCGGCGATACCGGGTTGACCTTGCGCAACGATGACGCGCACCGAGCCGTCGTGGCGATAGCTGGCCTTGTACTTCTGTACATGGCCGCCGCCGTCTTCGTAGTTGTCGAGGTTCTCTTGCCAGATCGAGCACAACTGGAATATCCAGTAATCACAGGCCGAGGGCATAAAATCGATGACCAGCGCTTCGTCGCTGGCGCACGCCCAGGTCCCGAAGCCGTGGTGCCGGTCCGGCACGCCGCCATTGGACAGGTACACCGCGCGGTCGAAGCGGATGCGGTTCGGCCGCTGGCTGAGATTGCCCTGCCACCAGTTACGTACCAGTTCGCAATAGCCAAGCACTGTCTGGCCCGTTTTGGCGAGCGCATCGCTTATTTCGGCGGCGGTAACCGGGCGCGGTTGCGGGCTATCGATACGTTCGATGGAGAAACGGGGCGGCGCGGTATTGGCGCGATCATGGTAAAGCGTACGCACCAGCAGTCCGACGCAGTCCGGCGTGATCGGCAGCCAGTCGCGCCCGTCAGCGGGCTTGCTTTGGCTGACCACGATTTCGAACGCGCCTTCTTTGTCGAACCTCACCTCGCGTGACGAAATGAAATGGGTGGTTCGCAGCGCCGTGGGGTCAAATTCGCCAAGGCCGGCCACGCCACGCGGGGCCCAGTCCATGGCGCCTGGATGGCGCGGTTGTGTTGCGCGCCATGAGGCAATGACGAAGTACGGCAGGCCGCCGCGATGGCCACGAATGACATAGTCATGGCTACCGTCGATGAACTCGGCTAGCAGATGATCCTGATCGGGAGACTGGAAGTTGATGGATTGGCGCCAGGGCGTATCGCGCAGGCGCGGCCGTTCCGGCTCGGCGTTCTCCAGAAAACGTTCAAAACCGTTGCGCATGAGTCGGGTCATGAAGCGATACCATTCGGCGCGGTCGAGTGGATCGGCCTCGCTGCCGAAAGCGTCGACCGTATGCCCGGCCTGGCGAATGGTCTCGCAGAAGTCATCCCATGCGTGGCCGGACAGCAGGCGCTGCGTAGCGAGATCGGTCATGGCCGTTCTCCTTCGATACGCTCGGGCCGCAGCGAGAAACGCTCGTAGTAAAAACCGAAGCGCTCACGCAAGGCAGCAATATCAACCCCGAAATCTCCCTTCAGGTCATACACGACACGTCCGTGCTTGCCCCGCGGATTGGCGTTCAGATAGGCCTGGATCCGCGCGTTGGTGTCGGCGGTCAATGGCAGGCCGGCCATGGTATAGATGCGTTCGATCACTGACTGCTGGTCAGCCATGTAGTCGTCGAAGCGCACATCGAGCGATTGGTCGGCGGGAACGCTGTCCCTGTCCCGAACACAGGCGCGCAGTAGATGCTCCACCCGATCTGTCCAATAGTTCGCCAGTTCCTTGAGGTCGACTGTATGGCGGCGAATGCGGTCGCCGTAGGCGATCATGGTGATGGCTGACTGAAGAACGGCAACCGGGTCGCGGTGGGTGATGACGAGCGTCGCGTCGGGGTAGGTCGCCATCAGCGGCCGCAGGTTCTCCATGTGTGGCGGCGATTTCATCACCCAGCGGTTCGGGCCCTGAAGCCAGGTGAGCGCCTGCAGGACGCGGCGACCATAACGGTAGTGCGGCGTCTGGTCGTGGCGATAGTAGTAGTCGCGCCAGCGAGAGGGGCGAGACTGCCATTCCGGCAGATAGGTCGAGAAATCCAGGCCTTGCAGTTCGATATCTTCATGCACGTGGGTGGGGGACATTTCGTGCATTGCCGGCATGTACGGCAACAGGGTTTCGAATTCTCCCCAGGCCTGGCGGGTGCGCGTGATACGTGGATCTTCCCCGCCTGGCATTTGCTCTTGCGGCACAGGAATAGGCTCCATTGCTTCCCACAGGGGCATTGAGCGCAATCGCGGATCGGCTGCCAGGATGTTGACCAGGTGGGTCGTGCCGGAGCGGGGAAGCCCGGCGACAATGATCGGCCGTTGAATCTCAATGTCGTTGATTTGCGGGTAGCGTTTCACAAGGTCTTCGAAGCGCAGGCGGGACGCTGCGTAGCGCACGGCATCGCCAAACATGCCCGCGCGCCCCAGGGGCCCCAGCCCCGCATCCTCGTCAAAGCTCTTTAGCCAGATTCGCAGCCGTTCGCGAAAGTCATCCGCACCGAAATCAGAGAGCCCTGTGCTCTGGCATGCAGCTGCCAGCACAGCCTCCTCGCGCATTTCAATGCAGGGGGCGCTGGCAATCGCTTGACGCTGCCGCTCGGTAAGTTCAGGTGCGCCCAGGTCAGTGATACGGATGCTGTCAGGTGTCATGTGCTGCTCCGACGTGTAAGGGGAGGTGGTGTCAATGGGCAGAGGCAAGGCGAGCCGGCACTGCGCTCAGCCCGCGATGGTGTAGCCGCCATCGACCGGCAGCGTTTGCCCGGTGATCCATCCGGCGGCCGCGCTTGTCAGGAAAAGGACGGGGCCGGCGATGTCCTGTGGCACGCCAAGCCGTGCTGCCGGCGTGCGCGACAGGGTGGGAGCGGACCACTGCGGGTTGGCGACAGTCGACGCTGTCATGCGGCTTGCGGTAAGCCCTGCCGCGACCGCATTGACGCGAATGCGCCCGCCCCAGTGAACCGCCAATGCCCGGGTCAGTCCGATCACGCCGGTCTTCGCCGCGCCATAGCCAGGCACGATATCGATCCCGAAGAACGAACTCATCGAAGCGATACCGATGATCGACGGACCGCCGGGCAGTGTGCTTTTCAAAAGCTTGTCTGCGCAGCCATGCGCCATCCGGTAGCCGCCGACGAGGTGCATGCGTACCGCGCGCTCGAAGACGTCCGGTTCATATTCGTCCAGGCCAGTGCTAGGCAACGCGAAGCCGGCGTTGTTGACGAGAATGTCCAGGCGCGGCAGCGCAGCGGCGACGGCAGCGATGTTGTCGCTGTTCTCGATGTCGAGCTGCAGGTAGCGGAAGCCGTTGAGGTCACTTTCATAATCGCAGGCGCTTGGCCGGGTGCCCGTGATCGTCACCTCGGCACCTGCAGCGCGGTACGCTTCGGCAATGCCGGCGCCGATGCCGCTGGTACCTCCGGTCACCAGCACGTGGCAGTTCTTGTAGTCAAAACGAAGATTCGGCCAGTCGGCCTGCTGAACACTCATGGGGCGTTGCCTCCGATAGTTGCTGTGATGCAGTGAGCCTGTGAGTCAGGGGCTACCGCTTTCACGCGTGCCAGCCGGCGACTCAATATAAGTCAATCGTATTAAATTGATTTCAGATGCGAATAGTCGAAACGGACTATGAATTGCGGTATTTCCGGGTCTTTAATTGATAGACATTTGAGTAGAACGACTTAAATAACAGGCAGACGATAAACGTCCACACGCAATCGCACGTTGCGCAACGGTGCTGACCACTTGATTCGTGGGAGGAGGGGGGAGAGGGTTGAAAACAGGCTGCTGCACTTCCGGCGTCCAAGGCTCGGACGCCTGCGCGCGGATGACAGCCGGTTATTGGGAAGAGATGAGTCTGACGCTACGGAAAATGCGTATCCTCACGGCACGCTGGAAGCCGGGACCGAAGCCTGTTCAGGTGCTTCAAGGCGGGAGAGAAGGGCGATGGTTTCAGGTGACATGGGGCTCGCCAGCAATGCCACCAGGCAGTCTTCGGTGTTCTTGATGAACAACTCGGTGTCGATCAACAAGACCTTCTTGTTCTCGCTCGCATCCAGCATGCGCGAGTGATCGGCGAGCCCGTGAAGGAGCAGTACTGCCGCCAGGTGCAGGCGCTGCTCGGCGACGGACTCCGGCAGGCCCTGGATGACCTCGAGCAGCGCCCGTCTCAAACGGTCCACCTGACCCAGCTTGAACGCGGAGGCGCGCAGGTTCTGCACCGAGAGCGTATGTATCGCCACCAGCTGGGCATCCAGGCAAATGAAATGCCTGCCACCGCAGGGATCGAACATCTTGTCTGCCAACGGGTACATGAACGCGCGGACCACGTCTCGCACCGAAGGGTTGCCTCGCTGCTCCAACTCATCGAGCAAGGCGTTGCGCCGTGCTGAAATGCCAGGCACATGCTTGTCGAGGATGGCCTGCAGCAAACCGTCCTTGCTGCCGAAGTGGTAGCTCGTGGCGTTCTTGTTCCGTTGCCCCGCCGCCTTGTTGATATCGCTTAACGACACCCCTTCGATACCGCGCTCGGCGAACAAGCGCTCGGCAATGGCCACGAGTTTTGCGCGAGTGACGACGCTTTTCAGCGTCAAGCGTTCGGTTTTCCTGACTTGCTGGATCATCACACCAATCTTTTCAGTCGGCCATGCAGCTAAACGTATCAGCTCTACTCGCCGGGCTGTAGGGTTTCTTCTGGCGCCATATTCCCTCCGTACAGCAGCACCGTCAATGACGCGAGCGCGTGGGCGAGTTTCACGCGCCTTCCTGCCGTCAGACTCACTGGCGCGCTGCACACTTCCCGGCCTCACGGCCGAAGAACGTCGAGTCACCCAGTGACAAGCCGGAACTGTAGCCCTCTCCCCAGCGAGGCAGGCCGCAGGCCGTGCGGCCCGCGGCATACAAGCCCGGTATCGGCTGACCATCGCCGTCAAGGACCTCACCACTGGGACGCGTCGCCAAGCCACCCAGCGTGAAGGCATGAGCATCGATGTCGCCCAGGCAGTAGCTGAGCGCAGCGAAGGGCGGCGTGCTCAACGGTCGCAACCATTCGGCGCTTTTGTGAAAGTACGGGTCGAGCCCCTCGGCGGCGTGGCGGTTGAACTCCGCCACGCTGTGCTGGAGTGCCCCGGTGGGCAGGCCGAGACCTTCCGCCACCTCGTCCCAGGTTTCGCCTACGGCGACGATGTCTATGTTTTCCTGAAGCATCGGGCGTCCGAAGATCTCTTCATCCACCAGTAGCCAGACACGTCTGTTCGGCTGGCGCAGCACATAATGAGCGACCCGGCCGTGGTAGGCATCCTCGTTGATGAAACGCTGGCCGCGCTCGTTGATGAAAATGCCTTTGACCAAGGACGCTGGCGGGAAAAACGGCACAGTGGCAAAGAACTCATGCATATTCAGCGTGGCCGCACCGACGCTCATGCCCATGCGGATGCCGGAGCCATCGTCATTACCAGCAGTCACCAGTTGCTCGCACACCATCGCCTCGGGTGCGTAGCGCTGAACCATCTCGCGGTTGCCGATGAAACCGCCGGCCGCGAGAATAACGCCCTTGCGGGCGCGCACAGACAGCACCTTGCCATCTCGGCGGATGATCACACCCTGCACGGCATTGGCCGAATCGACGATCAAGCACAATGCGCGGCTGTTGAAATGGACATTGGCGCCCAGGTCCTGGGCGCGCTGGCAGAGCGTTTCCATCAGCTTCTGTCCGCCGCCCCATCCCACGAATTGCACGGTATGACCGCGCGGCGCCGGGGTGGCGTGCGCACTGAAAGGCCAGGCCAATTCACTGCCGCTCCACACCAGCGTGTCGTCCGTCGTGGGCTCGATCCATTTTCCCGGCAGGTAGGTCCCCTTGAACGGCACGCCTTGCTGCTTCAGCCAGTTGAAATGAGCTACGCCGTTCTCAGCATACAGCGCCACCCGATCACCGTCCGCGGCAGGGCCACCGGCCATCGCGAGATAGGTCTGGAAAGCGTCGGTGCTGTCTTCGAAGCCGGCCTCACGCTGCACTTCGGTGCCACCGCTACCGCCGACATACACCTCACCGCCCGAAAGCCCGGCACTACCACCACCCGCCGAGGCTACCTCGAAGATATCCACCTGCGCTCCCGCTTCGCGCGCTTCGATCGCGGCACAACTGCCGGCGGCACCGAAACCAATGATTGCAACCTCGGTTTCGAGGTCCCACTGTGCAACTTCCTCGATCCGAACGGGACGGGCAGATGAAAAATTGGCGTTCATACGTAGCTCCAGAGACATAGCGAATCCCAGTGTGCAGGCGATGCTAGGAGACCAGCACCTGGGCGTCATACCTCTAATGGACTAGGCGTGAACCGGTCTTCCTTGGTGCAAGGACCAATTACTCAGGCGAATGGCACAGCGTCTGAGCACCCCATAGTTTTTTACTCTGCTACGACCACATAAATCATAATTTCGCGTTTCAGCGCCTGCTCACAGAATGCGTCCTACACCCACCCACGGTCCTCCCCCGTGGGTAACCTCAGTAGGGCGCAGCGATGACAAACAATAAGACTGTAATAGACACGCTTGTAGTGGGCGCCGGGCAAGCCGGTGTGGCCATGAGCGAGCACCTGAGCCGCCTCGGCGTGCCGCACCTGGTGCTGGAGCGCAACCGTATCGCTGAAGCCTGGCGCACCGGGCGCTGGGATTCGCTGGTTGCCAATGGCCCGGCCTGGCATGACCGCTTTCCGGGCCTTGAATTCGAAGGCCTCGACCCCGACGCGTTCGCCGGCAAGGATCAGGTTGCCGACTATTTCGAAGCCTATGCGAAAAAATTCAACGCCCCGGTGCGTACCGGCGTTGAAGTCACCAAGGTAGAGCGCAACGTCGGCCGCCCGGGCTTTACCCTTGAAACATCCGACGGCGTCATCGAAGCCAGCAATGTGGTGGTCGCCACCGGCCCGTTCCAGCGCCCGCTGATTCCTTCGATCGCGCCTGCCGATGGCAAGGCAACCCAGATTCACTCCGCTCAGTACCGTAACCCGCAGCAGCTGGCCGAAGGCGCCGTACTGGTGGTCGGAGCCGGTTCTTCTGGCGTGCAGATCGCCGACGAGCTGCAACGGGCAGGTAAACAGGTGTACCTCTCTGTCGGTGCCCATGACCGACCACCGCGCGCCTACCGCAACCGTGATTTCTGCTGGTGGTTGGGTGTGCTCGGTTTGTGGGACGCCGAAGGTGTGCAGCCAGGCAAAGAGCACGTCACCATCGCTGTAAGCGGTGCGCGCGGCGGCCATACCGTCGACTTCCGCCGCCTGGCCCAGCAAGGCGTGACCCTGGTGGGCCTGACCAAGGCTTTCAATGGTGACGTGGTGAGCTTCGAGTCGAACCTGGCCGAGAACATCGCTCGCGGGGACGAAAATTACCTGGCACTGCTCGACGCCGCCGACGCTTACATCGAGGCCAACGGGCTCGACCTGCCGCTGGAACCCGAGGCGCGGATCATGCTGCCCGATCCTGAGTGTGTCAGCCACCCGATCCTTGAACTGGACCTGGCCAAGGCCGGTGTCACCACGGTGATCTGGGCTACCGGCTATTCCGTGGATTACGACTGGCTGAAGGTCAATGCCTTCAAGGCCGACGGCAAACCGCAGCATCAACGCGGCGTCAGCAGCGAGCCTGGCATCTATTTCGTTGGCCTGCCTTGGCTTGCGCGAAGGGGCTCGGCGTTTATCTGGGGCGTGTGGCATGACGCCCGGCACATCGCCGAACACATCATCAAGCAGCGCGCCTATTTCGATTATCGGGACGCCGCGCAGCGTCAGGCCGAAACCACCAAGACACCCCTGAAAACCGCCAGCCTGCTGGGAGCCCGTTGATGCCTACTCATACCCGTATCCGCATGTTCAACACCAAAGACACTTACCCGAACCAGACCCTGGACAACGACCTGTGCCAGGCAGTGCGTGCCGGTAACACCGTGTACGTTCGTGGCCAGGTCGGCACCGACTTCAACGGGCAGCTTGTAGGCCTCGGCGATCCTCGTGCGCAGGCCGAACAAGCCATGCGCAACGTCAAGCAACTGCTGGAAGAGGCGGGCAGTGACCTCAGCCATATCGTCAAGACCACCACCTACCTGATCGACCCGCGCTACCGCGAGCCGGTGTACCAGGAAGTGGGTAAATGGCTCAAAGGCGTGTTCCCGATTTCAACCGGGCTGGTGGTCAGTGCCCTGGGCCAGCCGCAGTGGCTGATGGAAATCGACGTGATCGCGGTCATCCCCGAATAAGGAGCCTGCCATGACTTTTTCCATCGTCGGACGCTGCGCAGAAACCGGCCAGCTGGGCATCGCAATCAGTTCTTCAAGCATTGCTGTCGGCGCTCGTTGCCCCTGGCTGCGCTCAGGCGTGGGGGCGGTCTCGAGCCAGAACATCACCTTGCCTGCCCTCGGCCCACAGGTACTGGATGCGCTGGGTGAAGGCCTGGCGCCGCATCAGGCACTGGATCATGCGCTGACCCGCAACGGCTACAGCCAGTATCGCCAGGTGGCAGTCATCGATGCCCAGGGGCGTACCGCCGTGTTCAGTGGCAACCATACCTTGGGCACGCACAACGCCGTGGCCGGCGAGCAGTGTGTGGCTGCCGGCAACCTGCTGGCCAATACGGCAGTGATCGAACGCATGGTCGCTGCGTTTGAAGCCAGCGAAGGCTGCCTGGCCGCGCGCCTGCTCACGGCGTTGCAAGCCGGGCAGGACGCCGGAGGGGAAGCCGGTGCGGTGCATTCGGCAGCAGTATCAGTGGTGGGCGAGCTGGTCTGGCCGATCGTTGACCTGCGGGTCGACTGGGCTGACGAGAACCCCATCGGTGAGTTGCAAAAGCTCTGGGATGCCTATGAGCCTCAATTGCAGGATTACCTGACGCGCGCACTCAACCCGACGCTGGCCCCGAGCTACGGAGTACCGGGTGATGAGTGAGCTGCGTAGCCGTGCCTTGCTGGCAAAGCTGATCGGCTTTGCCACGGTAAGCCGCGATTCGAACCTGGCGTTGATCGAGTTCGTCCGTGATTACCTGCACGGCCTTGGCGTCAGCTGCGAGCTGATCTACAACGCTGAGCAGACCAAGGCAAACCTGCTGGCAAGCATTGGCCCGGCAGTGGAAGGCGGAGTGGTGCTGTCGGGGCACACCGATGTAGTTCCGGTGGACGGCCAGGCCTGGACGGTCGAGCCCTTCGTCATGAGCGAGCGTAACGGCAAGCTCTATGGCCGCGGTGCTGCGGACATGAAAGGCTACCTGGCCTCAGTGCTGGCAGCGGTACCGGTGTTTCTTGCCAGTCCGCTCCGGCGCCCTGTGCACTTCGCGTTCTCGTATGACGAGGAGGTCGGTTGCCTGGGCGTACGCAGCCTGTTGGCGTTGTTGCCCCAGCGCATCCCGAAGCCAGCGGTGTGCCTGATTGGCGAGCCCACCGAGCTCAAACCGGTGCTCGGTCACAAGGGCAAGCTGGCCATGCGTTGCCATGTACACGGCGCGCCGTGCCATTCGGCCTACGCCCCTTATGGTGTGAACGCCATCGAACAGGCGGCGCGACTGGTTGGCCGCCTGGGCGAAATCGGCCAACGCCTGGCTGCGCCAGAGCACCACGATGCGCGCTTCGATCCGGCGTACTCCACGGTACAGGTCGGGGTGATCCAGGGTGGCACGGCCTTGAACATTGTGCCGGCCGACTGCCGCTTCGACTTTGAGGTGCGTGCCTTGCCAGCATTCGCGCCGCAAGCGGTACTCGATGAGTTGCAAACCTACGCCGAGCACACGTTGTTGCCGGCCATGCAGGCGGTCAACGCCGACACCGCCATCCGTTTCGAAGCACTGTCTGCGTATCCGGGCCTGGTGACTGCACCTGAAAGCGCCGCCGCGAAACTCATCGCGCAACTGTGTGGCAGCGACGCTTTCAGCACGGTGGCCTTTGGCACCGAAGGCGGCCTGTTTGACCAGGCTGGAATCCCCGCCGTGGTCTGTGGCCCCGGCAGCATGGAACAAGGGCACAAACCCGACGAATTCGTCAGCGTCGAGCAGATGGCGGCCTGTGACCGCCTGATGGACCGGCTGGCTGCGTACCTCTCCCACAACGGATAACAACAAGGAGTCTGTGGTGAACGATTTCAATGGCTGGACACACCTAGCTGCGCAACAGCGTCTGATAGACACCGCGCTGATCGACGGCGAGCCGTGCCAGGCGCAAAACGGCGTGCGTTTTGATGTGATCAACCCGGCCACCAACCGCGTGCTGGCCCGTGTTGCCGCGTGTGGGCAGGTGGAGGTCGACCAGGCTGTTGCCAGTGTTCGTCGAGCATTCGAGCAAGGCCCCTGGGCAAAGATGGCGCCGGGCGAACGTAAAAAAGTCCTGCTGCGCCTGTCGCAACTGATGCTCGAACACCGGGATGAACTGGCCTTGCTGGATTCGTTGAGCATGGGTAAGCCGGTGATGGATGCCTGGAACATCGACGTGCCGGGTGCCGCCCATGTGTTCGCCTGGTACGGCGAAAGCCTCGACAAACTCTATGACCAGGTTGCACCGACCGCCAGCAACGCACTGGCGACCATTACCCGCGTGCCACTGGGTGTGATCGCTGCCGTGGTGCCGTGGAACTTCCCGCTGGACATGGCTGCGTGGAAACTCGCACCCGCCCTGGCGGCCGGTAACAGCGTGGTACTCAAGCCCGCCGAGCAGTCGCCGTTCTCGGCCCTGCGCCTGGCTGAACTGGCGCTGGAAGCCGGCATCCCCGCTGGTGTGCTCAACGTAGTGCCGGGCCTTGGCGAGGAGGCCGGTCGGGCGCTGGGCCTGCACATGGACGTGGATTCCCTGGTGTTCACCGGCTCCACCGAAGTCGGCAAGTACTTCATGCAGTACGCGGCACAGTCCAACCTCAAGCAAGTGTGGCTGGAGTGCGGTGGCAAAAGCCCGAACCTGGTGTTCGCCGATTGCCAGGACCTCGACCTGGCTGCCGAGAAGGCCGCGTTCGGCATTTTCTTCAACCAGGGCGAAGTCTGCTCGGCCAACTCGCGGCTGCTGGTGCAGCGCTCGATTGCCGATGAATTCATCCAGCGCCTGATCGAAAAAGCCAGCGCCTGGCAGCCCGGTAACCCGTTGAATCCGGCCAGTGCCGCCGGGGCCATTGTCGATGCGCGCCAGACCCTGCGAATCATGCAGTACATCGAACAGGCCCAAGGCGAGGGCGCACAGTTGGTGTGTGGGGGCCGCCAGTTGAGCATCGACGGCGCCGACAACTTCATCGAACCGACGATTTTCACCGGTGTCACCGCCGACATGACCCTGGCCCGCGAAGAAGTGTTCGGCCCGGTGCTTGCCGTAACCGTCTTTGACGATGAAGACCAGGCTGTCGCGATTGCCAACAACCACATCTATGGCCTGGCAGCGTCGATATGGACCGACGATCTGAACCGCGCACATCGGGTGGCACGGCGGCTGAATGCCGGGACCGTGTCGGTGAACACCGTCGATGCCCTGGATGTCACGGTGCCTTTTGGCGGTGGCAAGCAATCGGGCTTTGGCCGCGACCTTTCCCTGCATTCGTTCGACAAGTACACGCAACTGAAAACCACCTGGATTCAGCTGCGAGGCTGAAGATCCACCCAAAGACCCTGTAGGAGCTGGCGAAGCCTGCGATGGGCTGCAGGGCAGCCCCAGTACTGGCAACCCCGAACTGTTCTTAAAACTACAACAAGACGGAGCACCCGATGAACAGCAATGCAAGCGTGTCCGCAGGCGCCCTGGCGCCGCCTGCGAGTAGCAAGAAACTGGGCCTGAGCGCCTTGCTCGCCGTGGCCATCGGCCTGGTCGTGTCGCAAGGCGTAATGGTGCTGATGCTGCAAGGCGTCGGTATCGCCGGGGCCGGTTTCATCGTGCCCCTGGCGCTGGCCTGGCTGTTGGCCTTGAGCTACGCCTGTTCGTTCTCGGAACTGGCCTTGATGATCCCTCGCGCCGGCAGCTTGAGTAGCTACACCGAGGTAGCTATCGGTCAGTTCCCGGCGATCCTCGCGACCTTTTCCGGTTACGTGGTGGTGGCGATGTTCGCCTTGTCGGCAGAGCTGCTGTTGATGGAGTTCATCATCGACAAGGTCTACCCGCACTCGATGCCGCCGCTGACCGTGGCTTTGGGTGTACTGGCGCTGTTTACCGTGCTCAACCTGTTCAACATCGACATCTTCGCCCGTCTGCAGACGGTACTGGCCGTGGTCATGGTGGTGGTGCTGCTGGTGATGGGCCTGAGCGCGATGAACAGCGACATCGTTTCGCCAAACCCTGGCCTGTTTGAAAGCGCGGGCTGGAACCCGATGGGGCTGGGCGTGATCGCCCTGACGGCGATGGCGGTGTGGGGCTTTGTCGGTGCCGAGTTCGTTTGCCCGCTGGTGGAAGAAACCCGTCGTCCGGAGCGCAACATCCCCAGCTCGATGATGCTCGGCCTGACCATCATCTTTGTGATCATCGCCCTGTATGCACTCGGCGCGCTGCTCACCGTGCCGCAGGCGGAACTGGCCAGTAATGGCCTGCCTCATTACCTGTTCGCCACCACCGTATTCGGTGAGGCGGGCAAGGTGTTTCTGGTCACCGCCGCCATTACCGCTACATGCAGCACCCTTAACAGTTCGCTGGCGGCGATCCCGCGCATGCTCTTCGGCATGGCCTGCAACGGACAGGCGTTCGGCATCCTCAAACGCCAGGGCAAACGCACCGGTGCACCCTGGGTGGCGGTGCTGTTCGTGGCGGCGATCACCGGCCTGCCGTTGCTGCTGATGCACGATCATCCGGACGCGATCAACCAGTTGCTGCTGGCCGCCGCACTGGCCTGGCTGCTGGCCTACATCATTACCCACATCAACGTGATTGCGCTGCGCCGCCGCTATCCGCAGGTTCACCGGCCGTTTCGCACGCCGTTCTACCCGCTGCCACAGATTTTCGGCATCGCCGGCATGCTCTTTGCCATCTGGAACGTGTCGCCAAGCCCTGAGATGACTTTCTCGATTTTCGCTTACGCCGGCCTGGTACTGCTGATCGTCTCGATCATCGCCGTGCTGTGGATCAAGTGCGTGATGCGCAAACCCCTGTTCAAGCCCGAGCCACTGCAAACCGCGCTGGTGGCTGGCAACGATAAAAACCAATAAGGAGACTCGCAATGACCGCTCAAGTGAACACCGACCGCAGCACCGGCGATTACCAGGCCCTGGATGCGGCGCACCACATCCATGCGTTTCTCGACCAGAAAGCCCTGAACGAGGAAGGCCCACGCGTGATCGTCCGTGGTGAAGGCCTGGCGCTCTGGGACAACGACGGCAAGCGCTACCTCGACGGTATGTCAGGCCTGTGGTGCACCAACCTCGGTTACGGCCGCAAGGACCTGGCCGCCGCCGCCAGCCGCCAGCTGGAGCAACTGCCGTACTACAACATGTTTTTCCACACCACCCACCCGGCAGTGGTAGAGCTCTCGGAGCTGCTGTTCAGCCTGCTGCCGAGCCACTACAGCCACGCGATCTACACCAACTCAGGCTCCGAGGCCAACGAGGTGCTGATCCGCACCGTGCGCCGCTACTGGCAGATCCTCGGCAAACCGCAGAAGAAAATCATGATCGGCCGCTGGAACGGCTACCACGGCTCGACCCTGGGCGCCACCGCGCTGGGCGGGATGAAGTTCATGCACGACATGGGCGGGGTGATTCCCGATGTCGCGCACATCGACGAGCCGTACTGGTTCGCCCATGAAGGCGACCTGACCCCGGCCGAGTTCGGTCTGCGCGCCGCGCGCCAGCTGGAAGAGAAGATTCTCGAGCTGGGTGCCGAGAACGTTGCCGCCTTCGTTGCCGAACCGTTCCAGGGCGCGGGCGGCATGATCTTCCCGCCAGAAAGCTACTGGCCGGAGATTCAGCGCATCTGCCGCAAGTACGACGTACTGCTGTGTGCCGATGAAGTGATTGGCGGCTTTGGCCGTACCGGTGAATGGTTTGCCCACCAGCACTTCGGTTTCGAACCCGACACCCTGTCGATCGCCAAGGGCCTGACCAGCGGCTACATCCCCATGGGCGGCCTGATCCTGTCCAAGCGTATGGCGCAGGTGCTGGTAGAGCAGGGCGGGGTATTCGCCCACGGCCTGACCTATTCCGGGCACCCGGTGGCAGCGGCGGTTGCGATAGCCAACCTCAAGGCACTGCGCGACGAGGGCATTGTCACCCAGGTCAAGCAGGACACCGGTCCGTACCTGCAGAACTGCCTGCGTGAGGTGTTCGGCAATCACCCGCTGATTGGCGAAATCCAGGGCACCGGGCTGGTCGCGGCCCTGCAGTTTGCCGAAGACAAGGCCAGCCGCAAACGCTTTGCCAACGAGAACGACATGGCCTGGCGTTGCCGCACCATCGGCTTCGAAGAAGGCCTGATCATCCGCTCGACCCTGGGCCGGATGATCATGGCGCCAGCCCTGGTGGCCGGTAAAGCCGATATCGATGAACTGGTCGACAAGACCCGTATTGCCGTAGACCGCACCGCGCGCGAGTACGGCCTGCTGTAAGCCCCGTACGCCGGCTCGTATGGGCGAGCCGGCTCTCTTGAGGAACAGATCCATGTCCAGATCCTTGCGTTGCAGTGTTCCCTTTGCCCTGGCGTTGCTGTGCGGTGCTGTTCAGGCCGCGCCACAGAACCTCACGGTGATCTCGTTTGGCGGTGCTACCAAACAGGCCCAGGACAAGGCCTATTTCCAACCTTTCAACGCCAGCGGTGCAGGACGCGTCGTCGCCGGCGAATACAACGGTGAGTTGTCGAAGATCAAAGCCATGGTCGATGTCGGCCATACCAGCTGGGATGTGGTCGAGGTCGAAAGCCCGGAGTTGCTGCGCGGCTGTGACGAAGGCCTGTTCGAGCGCCTGGACCCGGCACGTTTTGGCGATGCGGCGCAGTTTGTGCCGGGTACCCTGAGCGAATGCGGAGTGGCGACGTACGTCTGGTCGATGGTCATGGCCTACGACCACGACAAACTGGTCAAGGCGCCGACTTCCTGGGCGGACTTCTGGAATGTCAGCGAGTACCCCGGTAAACGTGGGTTGCGCAAGGGCGCCAAGTACACCCTGGAGATCGCCTTGCTGGCGGACGGCGTCAAGCCCGAGCAACTGTACGAAGTATTGGCGACGCCAGAAGGGGTGAGCCGGGCGTTTGCCAAGCTCGACCAGATCAAGGGCAACATCCAGTGGTGGGAGGCGGGCGCACAACCGGCACAGTGGTTGATCGCCGGTGACGTGGTAATGAGCGCGGCCTATAACGGGCGCATTGCCTCGGCGCAGAAAGAGGGGATGAAACTGGGTATCGTCTGGCCGCAGAGCCTGTACGACCCGGAATACTGGGCGGTGGTGAAGGGCACGCCGAACAAGGCCCTGGCCGAGGATTTCATTGCCTTTGCCAGCCAGCCGCAGGCGCAAAAGGTGTTTTCTGAAGAGATCCCCTATGGGCCGGTGCATCGTGATGCGCTGAAGCTGTTGCCTGATGCGGTGCAGCAACAGTTGCCTACGGCTCAAGCCAACCTCGCTCAGGCGCAGGCAGTGGATGCGGCGTTCTGGGTGGATCACGGGGAGGAACTGGAACAGCGCTTCAACGCCTGGGCGGCGCGCTGACCTTAAGCATTCGCGGGTGAACCCGCTCCCACAGGGGTTTGCACTGTACCTGTGGGAGCGGGTTCACCCGCGAATAATGTTCCCCAACATTCAGGCCAGCCAGGCCGTGAACTGTTCTTTGCAATAGTCGACAAACAACTGCGCAGGCTTGGTCAGCTGCGCACGTTTCAACCAGCCCGCCACCAGCCCCGAACCGGTTACATCTTCGGCCAACGCCACACACACCAGTTCCTGGCCGTCATAGGTGCTGGTGGTCTGCGGCCGGGTAACCAGCACGGCAAAGCCGAAGCCTTGCCCGACCATCCCGCGGACCATCTCGATGGAAGGCGAGCTGAAAACAATGTTCGGGCTCAACCCCAGCTCTTCGAAGATGCTCACGAAATAGGTTCGGCTCGGCTGCACATCCAGGAGGATCATCGGTTCCAGCGCCAGGTCGCGTAACGACACCTGCGCCTGTTCGGCAAAGCGATGTCCGGCTGGCAGCAATGCATAGGGCCGTTGCGGCGCCATCAAGGCTTCAGTCTCGATAGTGCTGTCCAGGTCATGGTCGTAGAAGATCGCCAGGTCAAAGCGCCCGCCGGTCAAACCCTGCACCAGTTCCTGTTGCTCACCGTCCTGCAGGCGGATCTCCACACCGGGAAAGCGTTCATGAAAGCCCTTGATCAGGCGCGGCAGGTAGAGCGGGGCAACCGTCTCGAAGCAGCCGATGTCGATCTGCCCGCAGACCACATCATTGTCGGCCAGGGCATTCTGCTCGAACTCCCGGGCCATGCGCAGCAGTTCCTGTGCTTTACGGTAGAACCGCGCGCCACCGGGGGTAAGGGATACGCCCTGGGCGTGATGGCGTATGAACAACTGCACGCCAAAGCTGTCTTCCAGGCCTTTGATTGCGGTTGAAATCGACGGTTGCGCGATGTACAGCTTGCGCGACGCTTCGGCGACGCTGCCGCACTCCACGGTGGTGACGAAATACTTCAACTGACGCAAGGTATAGGACGCCACAGTGCACCTCTGGCTGATTATTTTGCTACAGGGTACCCCGTGGGGCGTAAAGGCCTGCAGCGGATTTTGCTGGGCACTGAGGATATTTTCGCTGGCCAACCGTTGATCGCTTTGAAGGCACGTCGCGCACAGTGGCAGGTTCGAACTGATACGGCCTGACGTTCTGCGGGCCGCTCTATAGAGGTATCTGCCATGAGCCAGCAACGTCCCGAGGATGATCCGCTCTGGAAGGATCCGCTGAACAACCCGCAACGCGTACACGATCCGGTCACTGACCCTAATGTTGATGGCGACCCGCAACGGCGCGAGCATCCCCAGGACATCGAGCGCCTGCCCGACGCCCCGGATGACGACACGCGTTTACCGGAGCCTGATCAACCCACACCGCTGTCTGACGAACGTCGTTAGTCAGCCGTCAGCTCCTGCACCTGCCAACGCACCGAGCTGACGCCCTTTTCCAGGCTGACCCGGCTGACCAGGCGCTCCAGTTGCGTGGGCGCCTCCGGGCTGCCAAGCAATTCGGCGCGCACCTCCAGCTTGGCCGGGTTGGCCAGGTCTTCACTGTGCAGCGACTGCAGGCGCAATCCGCCATTGCCGAAGCTGTGCAGCATAAGGCTGCGCACTTGAATCTCGTCTTCGGCACGGCAGGTGATGCGCACCTCGAAGCGCTGTTCAGCTTCAGTAGCAGGCAGCACGTCCTGATGGTTGAGACGCTGGGCAATGTCGCGCAACAGGATGTTGGCGCACAGCACCACGCAGCTACCCAATGCCGCCTCAAGCAACAGGCCCATGCTGCACAGCACGCCAACGGCCGCCGTACACCAGAGCGTTGCCGCGGTGTTGAGGCCGCGTACATTCAGGCCGTCACGCATGATCACCCCGCCGCCAAGAAAACCGATACCCGACACCACATAGGCCGCGATGCGCGAGGCATCGGTAGCCGCCATGCCCGGCACCGCCTGGGTCATCAACACGAACAGGCAAGCGCCGGTGCTGACCAGGGCATTGGTGCGCAGGCCGGTCAGGCGCTGGCGCAATTGACGTTCTGCGCCGATCAGCGCACCCAGTACAAGCGCGACAGCAACGCGCAGGAGAAAAACTTTCCAGTCCATGACAAACCTCAATCTCGCGGCACACGCCGCCAGGGCACCGAACGGGTTCGATACCGGGATGAACAAATGGATTGCGCAGGCCCACAAGCCAGGTTCACGAACCCTCGTGACGGCCAGGCAGGGAAGGAGAATGAAGCGTCGTCATCCAAGCGGATGCGAGGCGCCACTGTCCGCCATGTACGGCGTAGCAGTGGCAGAGAAGAGAGTCTGCTGAACTAGCGCGCCGTAGGGGTCTGTCGCAATCGACCAGAGCTACTGTCCAATTCAGGACTCCTGTATAGGCATGCAAAAATGCGGGCGAGAAACTAACGTTGTACGGCAGCAGGGTCAAGGTTGTTTTCATGACAATTGCTGTAGGAATGCATCTGGAACGCCAGTGTTCCGGATTTGCAACGCTCTAGTGTGTCCACGCCGCTACCGCCGGCCAGGCGCTATGGCTATGGTTGTAGTCACGGTTCGGCGGGGGAGCGGCATGCAGCCACTGATAAACTACTTCAACATGATTCTGCATCCAGGCGCAGATACCTTTCGCTTCGCCTTGCGCACCATCATCGCCTGCCTGCTGACCCTGTATCTGGCGTTTATCTTTGACCTCGACCAGCCCAAATGGTCGATCATGGCGGTGTTTATCGTCAGCCAGCCGCTCGGCGGGATGACCTTGCAGCGCAGTTTTGCCCAGGTTGTCGGCACAACCGTCGGGGCAGCGGTGGCGGTGCTGATCATGGCGCTGTTTCCCCAGGCCCCGTTGCCATTTCTGGTCACCCTGGCACTGTGGCTGGCCTTGTGTACCGCCGGCGGCACCTTGTTGCGCTACACCAGCTCGCATGCCTTCGTGCTCAGCGGCTTCACCGCCGTGGTGGTCGCCATGCTTGCCATCCCCGAACAAGACAACACCCTGATGCTGGCCATCACCCGGGTTACCGAAACTTTGCTGGCAGTGGCCTGCGTTTGTGTGGTCAGCTTGCTCAGCGCTCGTCCCCAGGCGGTTACCAAGGGCTATTTCGCCAAGGTCGACAACCTGATCAAGCTGATGGCCAGTCACGCCGCCGCGGCCATTCGCGGCGAAGAAAGCGCGGCCGCGTTCAGCCAGCGGCAAATGCAGATCCTCGGTGAAATCAGCGCGCTGGAGGGGCTGCGTAGGCACCTGTATTTCGACGCGCCACACCTGCGCGGCGCCAATGGCCTGGTACAACTGCTGGGCAACCAGCTGGTGCTGCTCAGTTCACGCCTGACCGTACTGCGCAACCAGAAACTGATGATTGCCGAGCGCTGGCCGGGCGCGTATCCGGACTTCATCAATCGGTTGCTTACAGACGAGCTGGCCTTTCTTGACCAGTTGGCGCAACAGGGCAGGGCGATGCCGAGCAACGCCCGCGAACACTTCAGTGCCTTGCAGCGGCGTTTCGACCAGGCCGCCTTGCAGGCCGAGCAGTTACAGCATGACATGCCGGCAACGTTGCGCTCGCTGGCCTGGGCACTGCGCTGGGAGCAGGCACGGCTGCTCGAACAATTGAGCGAAATGCTCGAACTCAGCGACGCGATACAGGAAGGCCGTGCCGGTGATTGCCTGTACCGCCAGCCATTGACCAACCCCCTGCATCTGGATTGGCGCCTGGCGGCGATGAACGCCAGCCGCGCGTTCTGCGCCTTGCTGGTGGCCGGGCTGATCTGGATCGAGACGGCGTGGGACGGGGCCCGTGCCGGGGTGATCCTGGTGGGCATTCTCTGTTCGTTGATGGCCACCTTCCCACGGCCATTGATGGCCGCGCAAAACTACATGCGCGGCTTGGGCCTGGCCTTAGTGGTGTCGGCGCTGTACCAGTTCTGGCTGATTCCGCAGGTCGTCGATTTCGAGATGCTCGCGCTGTTGCTGCTGCCGTTGCTGTATGTCGTCGCGGTGGGCCTGTCGACGCCAATGACGGCGGGGATCGGCATGGGCCTGGGCCTTTCCAGTTTCCTGATGTTCGGTCCGCAGAACATCGGGGCCTGGCAGAACACCGCCATGCAGTGGTTTGAATTCGCCGGCGCCTATATCTGTGGCGGCGTGCTGTCGTTGCTGGTGTATGCCTGGATGTTCCCGTTCAACCCGCAGCGGCGCATCGAGCGGCTGTTCCGCGAAACCCGCGAGCAGGTCTATGCGTTACTCAAGGGGCCCACCTCGGACGCGCGCCAGTTTGCCTTCGAGAGCCGTATGGTTGACCGCCTGACGCTGATTCTCGGCCTGCTGCCAGCCGTTCAGGACAGCCGTTCCAAAGTGCTGTTCGACGTCAATCTGGCGTGCATGGCCCTGGGTGTGGCATTGCGGCAGTTGCAGGAGCAGGGGCGGTTAAATCTGCTGCTGGCCGACAACACCCGTGAACGCCTGGAGCAGGTCCTGCGCAACACCGGGCGCTTTGTGGCGGGCCGCACCCGAGGCCAGTTATCGGCTTTACTCGATACCTTGCAGGCGCTGGGCGAAGAACTCGATGCGTTGCACAGCGAACAGTTTCACGCGCCGCCCGAGCAACTGCGCTCGCTGTTTCGCATTCGCGTCGCCTTGCTGGTAATCGCCGGTTTCCTGCGCCATTACAGTACCTACCTTGATCCCGTTACTGAAGGAGAGCCAGCGCTTGCCCATTGATTTCGAGATCGGTGGCGTTTACCTGCCACCGATAGCCCAGGCACTGTTGCTGGCCGTGCCCTTGCTGTTCGCGTTGCTGTGGCTGCTGCAACGCCTGGGGGTTATGCAGCGGGTGTGGCACCCGGCATTGTTCGAGGGCGCCCTGTATGCCTGCGTCTGTGCCTTGATCATCCTGTTCATGGGGAGCTGAAACAGTGAAGAAATTCGTGGCCCAGGCGTCGACCCTGGCAATTGTGGCGCTGGCGCTGGTGCTCGGCTGGTTCGCCTGGGAGCACTACACCCGTGCTCCCTGGACCCGTGATGCGCGAGTGCGGGCAGACGTGGTAACCTTGTCGGCAGACGTCGCCGGGCGCATCGTTGCGCTGCGGGTAGCCGACAACCAGCACGTGGACAAAGGCGATCTACTGCTGGAAATCGACCCTGAGCGCTATGCCCTGGCGGTGGACCATGCCCATCGTGCCATCGAAGTCGCCCGCGCCAGCGAAGGTTTGGCCCAGGCGGCGATTGTTGCCAGCCAGGCGTTGCTCAAGCAGCGTCAAAGCGAAGAACTGCGCCGGCGCACCTTGAAGCAGACCGCGGCAATCTCCGGTGAAGAGTGGGAAAAGGCCAGTACCGATGTTGCGGTCGCCCAGGCCGAACTGATGCGGGGCCAGGCCAACCTGAGCCTGGCCACTGCGAACGTGCAACTGGCCACGGCAGCGTTGAACCAGGCACAACTCGACGTGCAGCGCACCCGTATCCTTGCGCCGGTCAGCGGTTATGTGACGAACCTGCTGACCCGCCAGGGGGATTACGCCAGCGCTGGCGGCCCGCTGTTGGCCCTGGTGGACAGCAGTTCGTTCTATGTCAGCGGCTATTTCGAGGAAACCAAACTGCCACGTATCCAGGTAGGCGATCCGGTGCAGATTGCCCTGATGAGCGGTGAACACTTCGACGGCAAGGTACAGAGCATCGCCTACGCAATCACCGACCGCGAGAACGCGCCTGGCAGTCGCCTGCTGGCCAACGTCAACCCCAGCTACACCTGGGTCAAACTGGCACAGCGCATTCCGGTACGCATCGAGATCGACCCCGGTTACAGCGGCAGGAACAACCTGCGCGCCGGTACCACAGCGACGGTGACCGTACGCCAGTAGCGTGACGAAATGCCTCCTGCCGAGCGAGCCAAAATGGTAGGCTTCTGGCCGTTTGTGCCCACCAGCCGATAGATGTCCTCATGATGCTCAATTTCGCGGTATTTCTCTGCACCCTGACAGCCATGGAGGGTATCGGCTACCTGGCGCATCGTTACATCATGCATGGTTGGGGCTGGTTTCTGCACCGTTCGCACCACGAGCCTCATCTGGGCGCACTGGAAACCAACGATATCTACCTGGCTGCCCTGGCGTTGATCGCCCTCGGCCTGGTAGCGCTGGGCCGAGCCGGGCATGCGCCGCTGCAATGGGTAGGCGCCGGGGTCGCGGCGTTTGGCGTGCTGTACGTGATCATCCATGACGGTATCGTGCACCGGCACTGGCCGTTCAAGCCGCGACCGCGCAACCGGTATCTCAAGCGCTTGTACAGGGCGCATTTGTTGCACCATGCGCTGAAGGGGCGGGATGACAGTGTGTCGTTCGGTTTTCTGTATGCGCCGCCGATGCACAAGCTGAAACGTCAGTTGCGCGAACGGCGCAGAAGCCAGTAGCGCAATTTCGTACAAGATCGCCGGACGCATTAGGCGTAGGCTGGAGCAGTACCCTACATGGAGTTGAAGCATGAGCCTGTACATCGAAACCCCGCTGCTGGCCTCCCGCCCGCTGAGCTTGGCCAGTGGTCTGGACATCTGGCTGAAACTGGACGCCTTGCAGCCCTCGGGTTCGTTCAAGTTGCGCGGCATTGGCGCTGCCTGCGAGGTCTATGCCAAGCAGGGCAAACGCCGTTTCGTGTCCTCATCGGGTGGTAACGCCGGCATCGCCGTGGCTTATGCCGGCCGCTGCCTGGGCCTGGCGGTTACCGTGGTAGTGCCGGAAACCACCACCGAGCGGGCCAAACAGCTGATCCGCCAGGAACAGGCCGAGGTCATCGTCCACGGCAAGGCCTGGCATGAGGCCAACGCTCTGGCGCTTTCGCTGCTGGGCGACGACGATGCCTATATCCATCCCTTTGATGACCCGCTGCTCTGGCAGGGCCATGCCAGCATGATTGATGAAGTGGCCGCCAGCGGCCTGAAGCCCGACGCCGTGGTGGTCGCAGTAGGCGGTGGTGGTCTGCTTTCCGGCGTGTGTGAAGGCCTTGAACGCAACGGTTGGGATCAACTGCCGGTATTCGCGGTTGAAACCGCAGGTGCCGCCTCGCTGGCGGCCGCCATGGCGCAGAAGCAATGGGTGGCGCTGGAAAGCGTCAACACCGTGGCGACGTCACTGGCGGCCAAACAGGTGTGCCAGCGTGCGTTCGAATGGAGCCAGCAACGCCCCGTGTACAGCCACGTTGTCAGTGATCAGGCGGCACTGGCGGCGTGCGAACAGTTTCTTTCGGATCAACGCATCCTTGTCGAGCCCGCCTGTGGCGCAGCCTTGGCGCTGGCTTACACGCCATCGGATGAGCTCAGACGCTATCAAAAGGTGTTGGTGATCGTTTGTGGCGGCGTTACCGCAACCATCGACCAGATCCGCCAGTGGCGGGCGGCTTGCTAAAGGGGTAGCGTCCCATCCTGGCCAAAGCCGCCTTCAGGGCTGAAGGCGGCTTGCGGGCTTTACTCCTGGTGCGCCACTTCAGTCGCACCTGCCGGCTCGCGGCTCACCCACCAGCCAAAACCCGCTGCGGTAAAGAACATGATCAAACTGTAAATCGCTGCGGGAATGGCCATGGTCGAGTTATTGAGCAAGGTCGGCGCCAAGGCCAGCGCAATGGCCAAGGTACCGTTGTGGATACCGATTTCCATGCCGATGGCAATCGCCTGGCGCTTGGGAATCTTCAACAAACGCGGCAGCCAGTAGCCAATGCCCAGGCTCAACAGGTTGAAGAGCAAAGCCGCGCCGCCCACCACCGGGGCGTAGTCGACCACTGTTTGCCAGTCCTTGACCATGGCCAGAACAATGGTAAACACCAGAAACAGCGCAGCAATGATCTTCATCGGCCGCTCCATGCGTGCGGCAAACCCCGGTGCCAGGCGGCGGATCAGCATGCCGATGGCCACCGGTACCAGGACAATGGCGAATACCTGCAGGACTTTGGTGAATTGCAACGGGATGGCCTGATCCGCCGTCATGAAGTACGCCAGCGACAGGTTCACCAACAACGGCATGGTCAGGATCGCGATCAGCGAGTTGACCGCAGTGAGGGTCACGTTCAACGCCACATCACCATGAGCCAGGTGGCTGAACAGGTTGGCCGTGGTGCCGCCCGGCGACGCAGCGAGCAGCATCAGGCCCACTGCCAGCGCCGGCGCCAGGCCAAAGCCCTTGGCGATCAGAAAACACAGAAAGGGCAGCAGCAGGATCTGGCAGGCCAGGCCGATCAGCACGGGTTTGGGGAATTTCACCACCCGGGCGAAATCGGCCAGGGTCAGGGTCAACCCCAGCCCGAGCATGATGAACCCCAGGGCAATGGGTAAAAAGGCACTGAGCAGAGGCGATGCAGTCATGTCATAGGCTCGCTGAAAAGGGATGTGCGCCAGTGTAGGCGAGGATCTCAGGCCGCGTAGCCGGGCATGTGTTCATCAAGTTTACGAAGTAATGCAGGCCACGGCAGTGCACCGCCGATGCCGGTGCTGCTGCGCATCACACCGGCGAGCATGGCCTGGGCGCCGGCAAGAATGCCCGGTGGGATTACGCCTAATGCCGCGCCGCTGCTTTGCGCCATCAGCTGGATTTCGCAGGTGCGCTGGAAGATGAACATCATCAGAAAGGCATCGGCAATGCTAGACGCGCAGGTCATCAGGCCGTGGTTACGCAGGACCATGTAGTGGCTGTCGCCCAGATCGGCCTGCAACCGCAGCTTTTCCTCGGCGTGCAAGGCCACACCTTCGTAGTCGTGGTAACTGAGGCTGGCCAGCACAAACATCGATTGCTGCGACAACGGCAACACGCCGGCTTGCTGCGCCGACAGGGCAACGCCTGCGGCAGTGTGGGTGTGCAACACGCAATTGACGTCGTGGCGCACCTCATGCACTGCGCTGTGGATGGTGTAGCCCGCCGGGTTGATCTCGAACGGGCTGTCCATCTGCTTGGTTCCGGCCAGGTCGACTTTTACCAGGCTGGAGGCGGTGATCTCGTGGAACATCAGCCCATATGGGTTGATGAGGAAGTCCTCGGTGCCCGGTACCTTGGCCGAAATATGGGTGAACACCAAATCATCCCAGCCATGCAGGGCAATCAGGCGGTAGCAGGCGGCGAGATCGACACGGGTCTGCCATTCGAGGTCAGACACCTGCTGCTGCACGCCACGGGGGGAATTCAGGCTGTTCATGCGCGCTTCCTTGTTTTTATGAGAATGGCTCGAGTCTAGCCAGTCCGGTGCGGTGACGAACTTGCCTTGGCAGCCAGACTGCTAGCCTTGCGGGTCACCTGCACGGTACACACTGGCGCGCACGGTTGTCTGTGCTCAGGCGCTGGTGTAGAACGGCTGAGCACTTGTCGAACAAGAGTCCCTAGATGACCGAACGCACCACCTCGTCCCATTGGGCCAGTACCATCGTCCAGTCCCTGGAGCAGCAGGGGGTGGATTGCCGTCAGTTGTTCAAACAACTGGGCATGAATTACCAGGCCTTGAGCGACGCTGAAGCACGCTTCCCCCAGGATGGCATGACGTGCCTGTGGCAGGCCGCCGCCCGGGTTACCGGCAATTCCGGGCTTGGGCTTGGCCTGGCGCGAGTTGTTCGGCCTTCGGCGTTTCATGTAGTGGGGTATGCGCTGATGTCCAGCCGCACGCTGGTCGAAGGCATCGAGCAACTGGTGCGTTACCAGCGCATTATCGGTGAAGCGGCAGACCTTACGCTGCACACCTACGCCGACGAATATGAACTGACCCTGAAAATTCATGGTGACCGCCTGCCTTCCAGCAGGGAAAGTGCCGAGGGTTCGCTGGCATATTTCCTGGCATTCTGCCGCTGGCTAGGCAATCGTCCACTGACGCCGCGCCGGGTGCGTCTGTGCGGAGTACCACCCCAAGACAGCCGGCCTTATGAGGCGCTATTCCAGGCCCCCCTGGAGTTTGATGCCACGCATTACGCCTTGTGTTTCGAGCGTGCTGACCTGGACGCCGAACTGCCTACCGCCAATGCGGCGCTGGCGGCCGTGCACCAGCGCTTTGCCGATGACTACCTGGAACGATTTAACGAGGGGCAGCTCAGCCACCAGGTCCGCCAGTTGCTCAGTCGCTTGTTGCCTCAGGGCGAACCTCGGCGCGAATCCCTGGCCCAAGCCTTGCTGATGTCCGAACGTACCTTGCAGCGCCGGTTGCAGGAGGAGGGCAGTACATTCCATGCGTTGCTCGACGACACTCGCCGCACCCTGGCTGAACAATACCTGGCCCAATCCGGCCTGAGCCTTCAAGAGATATCTTATTTACTGGGATTTTCTACACCGAGTACCTTCTTCCGTGCGTTTCGTCGCTGGTTCAGCTGCACGCCGAACGAGCACCGTGCTTCACTCGGTGTGGCGGGAAACGCGGCGTAATAGTGATTATTATTCAATGATTTGCGATGCCGCCCTGCGCAAGCTGCGTCAAGCCGTCGCCCTTGTGGCACCTGGCTGCAGGCAGTAGGATTCGCTGTTTACTCAAGGACATGAATTTCGATGCAGTTCCAGCCAGGCATTCTCGCCGCCCCCGTACCCGCTCAAGGCCGTCACTTGTTTTTTACCCTGCAATCGCCAGCCGCATTGCCGGGCGTACTGTCTGCACTGCAGCAACAGGTGGAGGGTAAACGGGTAGTCGCAGGTTTCGGGGCGCCTCTGGTACAGGCGCTGGATCGCAGCATCGAAGGCTTGCGCGGGTTTCCGCAACTGGACGCCGAAGTCGCCAACCCGTGCACCCAGCACGACCTGTGGTTGTGGCTGCGCGGTGAAGACCGTGGCGACCTGTGGCTGCTCAGCCAGGACCTTGAAAAGCTGCTGGCACCGGCGTTTGTCCTGGCCGAGGCCACCGATGCCTTTCGTCATAAAACCGGTTTTGACCTGACCGGCTATGAAGACGGTACGGAAAACCCGGTTGAAGACGCCGCGGTCGAAGCCGCCATCGTCCCTGGCGATACCCCCGGCATCAGCGGCTCGAGCTTTGCCGCGTTTCAGCTGTGGCGCCACGACCTGGACTGCTTCAAAGCCCTGCCGCAAGCCGAGCAGGACAACATCATCGGCCGGCGCAAAGCCGACAACGAAGAGCTCGACGATGCGCCCGAGTCGGCTCACGTCAAGCGTACGGCGCAGGAAAGCTTCGAGCCTGAGGCGTTTATCGTTCGTCGTTCGATGCCCTGGGCCGATACGCGTGGCGCGGGCCTGGCGTTCCTGGCCTTCGGTCATTCCTTCGACGCTTTCGAAGCCCAGTTGCGCCGCATGAGCGGGCTGGAAGACGGTGTGGTCGACGCCTTGTACCGCTTCAGCACGCCGCTGACCGGTGGTTACTACTGGTGCCCGCCGCTCAACGGCCAAACGCTTGATCTGAGCGCACTGCTCGGCTGAAGCAGCAGACCTGTAGGAGCGGATTCATCCGCGAAGACCGGATGCTCGACACTGAGTCGGGTCTGTTGCGCCGCTTTTCGCGGATAAATCCGCTCCTGCAGGTATGCGGTGTTCTGGACAGTCAGGCTGCAAAAAATTTTACGCACTTTTTACGAAGGGCCGTCTCGCGGACAGGGATACTACCGCCGCATTCTGTAGCCGAGACGTCCCACCGTGAGCCAAGCCGTATCCTCTGCAAGCGCCCATCCTCCTGTAAAAACTTCCTCAATCAGCCTGCTTGTTGCTGCCGTTGGCGTGGTCTACGGCGATATCGGCACCAGCCCGCTGTACACCCTCAAAGAAGTGTTCGCCGGCCATTATGGCGTGCAAGCCAACCATGACGGTGTGCTGGGTATCCTGTCGCTGGTGTTCTGGTCGCTGATCTGGGTGGTGACACTCAAGTACGTGCTGTTCGTGCTGCGTGCCGACAACCAGGGCGAGGGCGGCATCATGGCCCTGACCGCTCTTGCACGGCGAGCGGCGGCACCATATCCGCGGTTGAGCCGGGTGCTGGTGCTGCTCGGCCTGTTTGGCGCCGCACTGTTCTACGGCGACAGCATGATTACCCCGGCAATCTCGGTACTTTCGGCGGTAGAAGGCCTGCAGCTGGCTTTCGACGGTATCGAACACTGGGTCGTGCCGATTTCGCTGGTGGTGCTGGTGGCGCTGTTCCTGATTCAAAAGCACGGCACGGCGCGTATCGGTATCCTTTTCGGCCCGGTCATGGTCCTGTGGTTCAGTGTGCTCGGTGCGCTGGGTGTGTATGGCATCGTCCAGCGCCCGGAAGTGCTGCTGGCGCTCAACCCGGCCTGGGCCGTGCAGTTTTTCGTGGTGCATCCGGGTATTGGCGTAGCCATTCTCGGCGCTGTGGTGCTGGCACTGACCGGCGCCGAGGCACTGTATGCCGACATGGGCCACTTTGGCCGCAAGCCGATTGCCCGGGCCTGGATCCTGCTGGTGTTGCCGGGGCTTGTACTCAACTATTTCGGCCAGGGCGCACTGATCCTTGGCAACCCCGAGGCGGTGCGCAACCCGTTCTACCTGCTGGCACCGGGCTGGGCCTTGCTGCCAATGGTCGGGCTTGCCACCCTGGCGACCATCATTGCCTCCCAGGCGGTGATTTCCGGCGCATTCTCGCTGACGCGCCAGGCCATCCAGCTGGGGTATGTGCCGCGCATGTTCATCCAGCACACCTCAAGCCAGGAGCAAGGGCAGATCTACATCGGCACCGTGAATTGGGCGCTGATGGTGGGGGTGGTGCTGCTGGTGATCGGCTTCGAGTCCTCCAGTGCCCTTGCCGCCGCCTACGGCGTAGCGGTGACCGGCACCATGCTGATTACCACGTTGCTGTCGGCGGCGGTGGTGCTGCTGTTGTGGAAAGCACCACGCTGGCTGGCGGTACCGTTGCTGGTGTGTTTTCTGCTGGTCGACTGCCTGTATTTCGCTGCCAACGCGCCGAAGATTTTCCAGGGCGGGGCGTTTCCGGTGATCGCCGGTACCGCACTGTTCATCCTGATGACCACCTGGAAGCGCGGCCGTAAAATCATCGTTGAGCGGCTGGACGAGTCTGCGCTGCCGCTACCACTGTTCATCAGCAGTATTGCCGCCCAGCCACCGCACCGCGTACAGGGTACGGCTGTATTTCTTACGGCCCGTTCCGACGCTGTGCCTCACGCCTTGCTGCACAACCTGCTGCATAACCAGGTGCTGCACGAGCGGGTGGTGTTGCTCACGGTGGTGTCGCAGGATCGCCCGCGGGTGCCGGTGGCTGAACGCTTCGAGGTGCAGGACTTTGGCGACGGCTTCTACCGGGTCAATCTCAATTTCGGCTTTATCGAAGAGCCCGATGTGCCGGCCGCGTTGCAGCTGTGTCACGTACCGGGCCTGGACTTCAGCCCCATGGTCACGACGTTCTTCCTCAGCCGTGAGACGGTCATCCCGACCAAGCGCATCGGTATGGCGCGCTGGCGTGAAGGGTTGTTTGCTTTTTTGCTGAAGAACGCCAACAGCAACCTCAAGTACTTCAAACTGCCGCTCAACCGGGTGATCGAACTGGGTACGCAAGTCGAGATGTAGACATCCTGCGTTGCGCATAAAACAAAACCGGCCTTGTGCCGGTTTTGTCGTTTCTGGACAAGGGCATCGCTTTGCCCGTTGGTACAGCAACGAACTTGAGGCGTAGAAAAGCCCGTGCAGCAGCCAGCGCAGAGGGCTTGTCACGAAATGAAAAAGGCTTGTCGCGGGATGAGAAGCACCTTGAAAGCGTAGGGCTTATTGTCCAGCCAACCTGTACTGACGCAGTGCATCAAGAACAAGAACGGAGTGACAAGCATGTCTAAAGTCGTACGCTTCTACGAACCGGGTGGCCCTGAAGTCCTGCGCTACGAGGACGCCGAAGTCGGTGAGCCCGGCCCGGGCCAGGTCCGCCTGCGCCAGGTTGCGGTTGGCCTGAACTACGCCGACACCTATTTCCGCAACGGCACCTACCCGATCCCGATGCCCAACGGCATGGGCGTGGAAGCGGCCGGTGTGGTCCAGGCAGTGGGTGAGGGTGTCACCAACGTCGCCGTGGGCGACCGCGTCACCTACACCGGGTTTCTCAATACCCTGGGCGCTTATTGCACCGAGCGCCTGATTGGCGCCGCTGCGCTGATCAAGCTGCCGGAAACCATCGCTTTTGAAACCGCTGCAGCGATGACCATGCGCGGCCTGACGTCAGCCTACCTGATGCGCCGCCTGTACGACTTCAAACCGGGCGACACGCTGCTGCTGCACGCCGCTGCCGGTGGCGTCGGCCTGATCGTTTCGCAGTGGGCCAAGCTGCTTGGCGTCAATGTCATCGGTACCGTGTCCACCGATGCCAAGGCCGAAGTCGCCAAGGCCCATGGCTGCACTCACACCATCAACTACAGCCACGAAGATGTCGCCAAGCGCGTACGTGAACTGACCGATGGTGTTGGCGCCAACGTGGTATTCGACAGTGTCGGCAAAACCACCTTCATGGCTTCGCTCGACTCGCTCAAGCGCCGCGGCCTGCTGGTGTGTGTGGGCACCGCCTCGGGCACCATCCCGCCGTTCGACCCGCAGATCCTGGCCATGAAAGGCTCGTTGTTCATGACCCGTCCGGCGTTGGCCGACTATATCGCCGACCCGGTCGAGAAAGCCGACCTTGCCGGCGAGCTGTTCGATCACGTCAGCAGCGGGCGGATCAAGATCGAGATCAATCAGCACTACGCCCTGCAGGACGCCGTCCAGGCCCACCGTGACCTGGAAGCGCGCAAAACCACCGGTTCGTCGATCTTCGTCATCTGAAGAGGGCCTCAGCATGCACATCGAACAATTGACGTGCGCCATCGGCGCCGAAGTGTCCGGGGTCAACCTGGCCGATGCAGTGCACGACGACGACCTGTTCGAGCAGCTGCGTGCGCAGCTGCTCAAGCACCGGGTACTGTTTTTGCGTGACCAGAACATCACCCGTGCCGAGCACGTAGCGTTCGCGCGCCGCTTTGGCGACCTGGAAGATCACCCGGTAGCTGGTAGCGACCCGGAGCATCCGGGCCTGGTGCAGATTTACAAGCGCCCGGACCAGCCAGCCGACCGCTATGAAAACGCCTGGCATACCGACGCCACCTGGCGCGAGGCACCGCCCATGGGCTGCGTGCTGCGTTGCGTGGAATGCCCGCCGGTCGGTGGCGACACCATGTGGGCGAACATGGTGCTGGCCTACCAGAACCTGCCGGACGAGGTTAAGGCAAAAATCGAAGGGCTGCGCGCCCGTCACAGCATCGAGGCCAGTTTTGGCGCCGCGATGCCGATCGAAAAGCGCCTGGCGCTCAAAGCCCAGTATCCGGATGCCGAGCACCCGGTGGTGCGTACTCACCCGGAAACCGGTGAGCAGGTGTTGTTCGTCAACGCCTTCACCACCCATTTCACCAATTACCACACGCCGCAGCGGGTGCGCTTCGGCCAGGACGCCAATCCGGGCGCTGGCGATCTGCTGCGCTACCTGATCAGCCAGGCCTACCTGCCCGAGTACCAGGTGCGCTGGCGCTGGAAGCCCAACAGCATCGCGATCTGGGACAACCGCAGTACCCAGCATTACGCGGTCATGGACTACCCCGCCTGCCACCGCAAGATGGAGCGCGCCGGGATCAAGGGCGACCGTACGTTTTAAGCGCAGGCCAGTCGCCGACTGGCGCGCTCACCGAATACGACAATAACAAGACCGAGGACGGAAACATGCAATTCTTCGACGATTCGCTGCACCCGGAAAACATGGAAAAGGTGGTCATCACCGTGGCTCCGTATGGCCCGGAGTGGATGCCTGAAGACTTCCCTGAAGACATCCCGCTGACCATGGATGAGCAGGTTCAAAAGGCCGTTGACTGCTACGAAGCAGGCGCCACGGTGCTGCACCTGCACGTACGTGAGCTGGATGGCAAAGGCTCCAAACGCCTGTCGAAATTCAACGAATTGATTGCCGGTGTGCGTGAAGCGGTGCCGGAAATGATCATCCAGGTCGGTGGCTCGATCTCGTTCGCCCCGGAAAGCGACGGCGAGGCGGCCAAATGGCTGTCGGACGATACCCGTCACATGCTCGCCGAGCTGACGCCAAAGCCTGACCAGGTAACGGTGGCGATCAACACCACCCAGATGAACATCATGGAGCTGCTGTACCCGGAATACCTGGAGGGCACCTCGCTGTCCCACCCGGCGATTCAGGCCGCCTACAGCGAAATGACCGTACCGGCGGGCCCTGCCTGGGTGCGCGAGCACCTGCGTCGCCTGCAGGCCAGCAACATTCAGCCGCACTTCCAGCTGACCGGCATGCACGCCCTGGAAACCCTGGAGCGCATTGTGCGCCGCGGCGACTACATGGGCCCGCTGAACCTGACCTGGATCGGTATCGGTGGCGGCTTTGACGGCCCGAACCCGTTCAACTTCTTCAATTTCATCCACCGCGCCCCGGATGGCTGCACCCTGACGTCCGAATCGCTGCTCAAGAACGTGCTGCCATTCAACGCCATGGCCATGGCCATGGGCCTGCACGCACGCTGCGGCAACGAAGACACGATCATCGACCACCAGGGCAAGCGCTTCAGCTCGGTGCAACAGATCCAGCAAACCGTACGTATTGCCCACGAACTGGGCCGCGAGATCGCCAACGGTAAAGAAGCCCGTGCCATTTACCGCATCGGCGAGCAGTACAGCAGCATCGAGGAAACGCTCAAGGCCAACGGAATGGCGCCTAACCGCCTGCCAGGTCAAAAGGGTGTACCTCAGCGCGGCTGACCGGTAACGGGTCGGCCCTTGACGGGGGGCCGGCCTGCCACCGACCACCGCGCTGAACGTCAGGCTTTTGAATAACAAAAACATCTATGCCAGACAACTAAGGAGGCAGCATGGCCGCCTATCTTGCCAACGCCACTGATGATGGTGTCGATACTTCTCGTGGCATTCCACGGCGCTATGCCTGGTTTGTCTTCGCCTTGACCTTTGGCCTGCTGATATCCGACTACATGTCGCGCCAAGTGCTCAACGCCGTCTTTCCACTGCTCAAGGGCGAATGGGCCCTGAGTGACAGCCAGCTTGGCCTGCTCAGCGGCATCGTTGCCCTGATGGTCGGCTTGCTCACGTTTCCTCTTTCATTGCTTGCCGACCGCTTTGGCCGGGTCAAGAGCCTGGTGCTGATGGCCATCCTCTGGAGCCTCGCCACCCTGGGCTGCGCCCTGGCAGAAAATTATGAACAAATGTTCGTCGCCCGTTTCCTGGTCGGCGTCGGCGAAGCCGCATACGGCAGCGTCGGTATCGCTGTAGTGGTGGCGGTGTTCCCCCGCGACATGCGCGCGACCCTGGCCGGTGCCTTTATGGCCGGCGGCATGTTCGGCTCGGTGCTGGGCATGGCGTTGGGCGGCGTTTTGGCACAGCACCTGGGCTGGCGCTGGGCATTTGCCGGCATGGCCTTGTTCGGCCTGTTGCTGGCGGTGCTGTACCCGCTGGTCGTCAAGGAGGCGAAAATCGCCCCGAAACGCATGAACGACGCCGCTAAGAAAATCGCGCGCCCGCTGCACACCCTGTACAGCAGCCGCTCGGTGATTGCCGCGTACGTCGGCAGTGGCCTGCAGTTGTTCGTCGGCGGTACGGTGATTGTCTGGATGCCCAGCTACCTGAACCGCTATTACGCCATGGGTACTGATCGTGCAGGCGTCGTCGCCGCCATTATCGTGCTGTGCAGCGGCATCGGCATCATCCTCTGCGGCATGCTCTGTGACCGTCTGGGGCGTCAACGTCCGGACCGCAAGATCAGCCTGGCCATCGGCTATTGCCTGGGCAGCTGTGTGCTGTTGTCGCTGGCATTCGCTTTGCCAACCGGCACCGCGCAACTGGTACTGATCTGCCTGGGGATGATGATCGCCGCAGGCACCAACGGACCGTCCAGCGCGATGGTCGCCAACCTGACGCATTACTCGGTGCACGGTACTGCGTTCGCCACCCTGACCCTGGCCAACAACCTCCTGGGGCTGGCCACCGGGCCATTGATTACCGGGCGTGTTTCCGACGTGATCGGTTTGCATGCCGCGTTCCAGCTGGTGCCATTGATCAGCATCTTTGCCGCCGCGGTGTTTTTTGTTGCCAAGCGCCACTACCACAACGACATGGCCCGCCTGCAGAACCTGCAGGAAGCGTCGCCTGAAGTGGCGCCGATTCAGGAGGTAAAACCGTGAAGCGCGTGTTGTCCATTGAAGTATTTTTCGACTTTATCTGCCCCTGGTGCCTGATCGGTCAGCGTCATCTGCAGGTAGCTCTTGAGCAGTTGCATCTCGAGCAGCCTGACGCTGAAGTCAGTGTGCGCTGGCGCGGTGTGCAGTTGCTGCCGGACATGCCGCGCACCGGGCAACCCTTCGAGGCGTTCTACCGCAAGCGCCTGGGCAGCGATGAGGCTGTACGTGTGCGCCAGGCCCAGGTACGTGGCGCCGCGCAAGCGGCCGGCGCCAACATCGACTTTTCGCGCATCACGCGCATGCCCAACACCGGCGATGCCCACCGTTTGCTCCAGCGCGCCATAGCCCTGGGCGACACGCAGGTGGTCGAAGCCTTGCTGGCACGCCTGTTCGCCGCCTACTTCGAGCAAGGCAAGGACCTCGGTGACCCGGTCACCTTGCTGCACATCGCCCGCGACTGCGGCTTGAGCCCGACGCAAATTGCCGATTGCCTGCGCGGCGATGCCAGCCCGTTCATGGGCGGCAATGCCCACGCCGCCGACGGTGTGCCGTGCTTCGTCCTCAACCAGCGCCGTGCGGTTTCAGGCGCACAGCCACCCGCTGTATTGCTTGCAGCCATGCGTGAAGCCCTGGACGAGGCGGTGCCGGCATGAGCCTTCGCTACCCTGTGCCAGCGCACAAAATACCCGAGCGCGGAGGCCGTGCGCTGCTGGCGTTCGAAGGCAAGAGCCTGGCGCTGTTCAACGTCGCCGATACCTTCTACGCCATCGACGACAGCTGTCCGCATCAAGGCGCCTCGCTGTGTGGCGGGCGTCTGGAAGGCCGGGTGATCCAGTGTTGCGCCCATGGCCTGCGTTTCGACCTTTCCAGCGGATACCTGCTCAATTCTACCGCGCTAAAGGTCAACAGCTACCCGGTCGAACAGCAGGGTGATCAGCTGTACATCGTCTACGAGGAGACCGGCCAATGAGCACTGTTGCAATTGCCGCCGTCAATAATCGGGTGCGCGAGCTGGCACCGGGTTTTCTGGTCAGCCTGATTGCCGCTGCAGCGGCCAGTTTTCTCAGCGAGCACTACGGCGCGCCGGTGATGCTGTTTGCCCTGTTGCTGGGCATGGCGCTGAATTTTCTTTCCGTCGATGGCCGCTGCAAGGTCGGCATCGAATTCACCGCCCGTACGGTGCTGCGCATCGGCGTTGCCTTGCTGGGCATGCGCATCACCCTGGAACAAATCGCCAGCCTTGGCTGGAAGCCCGTGGCGCTGGTGGTGATCATTGTCGCGGTGACCATCAGCGTGTCGATGGTGGTGGCCAAGGCCCTGGGTTTCAACCGCCTGTTCGGCATGCTCACCGGTGGAGCCACGGCGATTTGCGGTGCCTCGGCAGCGCTGGCACTGGCGGCGGCGCTACCGCCGCACAAGCAGAAGGAGCACGCAACGCTGTTCACCGTGATCGGCGTGTCGGCGTTGTCGACCCTGGCGATGATCCTTTACCCGATGATTGCCACCTGGCTTGAACTGACGCCGCCCCAGGCCGGGGTATTCCTTGGCGCCACCATTCACGATGTCGCGCAAGTGGTGGGGGCGGGGTACAGCATGTCTACCGAAACCGGGGACATTGCCACGGTGGTCAAGCTGATGCGGGTGGCGATGCTGCTGCCGGTAATTGTCTGCGCCGCGATGATTACCCGGCGCTCAGGCGACGACACCAGCGGCAAGCGGCCGCCGCTGTTGCCATGGTTTGCGGTGGGTTTTGTACTGTTGGCGTGCCTGAACAGCACCGGTTGGGTGCCGACGGTAGTGCAGGGCGGTATCAACGACCTGTCGCGCTGGTGCCTGGTGGTCGCGATCAGTGCGCTGGGGATGAAGACCCAACTCAAGGAACTGGCCAAGGTCGGCTTCAAGCCCATTGCCTTGATGGTGGGGGAGACGGTGTTCCTCGTGTTGCTGGTGTTGGCGCTGATGCATTGGGGGTTGTGAGGGACGGTGATGCTGAGTTGATCAGCGGCTCGGCCGGGTCTGTTCCTTTGCGCGTTTGCGGTTTCTCTTTGCTGGCGCTGGCGGCGGTGGCCAGTCAGCGGCGGTGGAGAGGGGCGGAACAGGCTTTCCGGGCCTGCCGGCCTCGCGGATGATGCGCGGCCAGCGCGGTTCCCAGCCAAGCAATAGGGAAATCCAGTGCAAGGATGCATGGAGAAAAATCAGGGGCGATAATGCGACTGTCCACAGCATCACCCTGGAGGTAAAGCCCGCGCGCCACAGAGGCCTTAAACAGCTCCATGAAGCCAGGAGTGATAACCAGGGCCATGGGATCTTGCCGAGCAGCTTTTTCGGCTTCGGCACCGCCTGCGGGCCTTCCTCCATGTAGCGTCGGATAAATTCCCAGAGGTTGACGATGTCGCTGGTGCCGTTGGCTATCTTGCCGACCAGCATGATATGGAAATGCGGCAGGCCGGTCATCTCGTTGGTCCAGGCCAGCATGAGTTGTGTACCGGTGCCTCGCCACTCCGGAAGGCCTAACGCCGGTTCCGGGGAAACCTGGTCCCAGGCCAGGGTGGTGATTCCGCCGGCGTAGCCTGGACGGTGCAGATAAACCTGGCGAGTGACGCGATTGAAGCGGATAAGCAGGCGGCGCTGGACGAAGTTCTCCAGGCGGATGAATCGCCAGAGATATTTGTAGATTGCCCAGCAGATTGCACACACCAGAGAGCCGATAATGATCGGGTCAACGTAGTCCATGGTTGTTGCAGGCGTTTTTACACCGAAATGAACGTGGGTAAACCACACGCTACTCATTTCAACACTCAAGGTAGCCAACAAAAACACGATCGTTACCAGCGTGAGTGTCAAAGGCGTGACGATGCCTCGCTTGTCCTGCATTGCGCCGGTATAAAGCTCGAGATAGGTATCGTTGAAGGCGTAAATTGAACCGTCCGCATTTGGACACTCGCTCACCCGGTCGTGAATGCCAGGGAGCTCCATCACCCCATTCTCTCTATCCGCCTTCTCTTTGGCGAGGGCTCGCGCCATATCAACTTCAAGCTGGCCGCGTGTTTTGGGGTCGATTTGTATCGCCCAGAATCCCTTTTCTATTAGGTACATTCGGACGCGGCCTCAGCGTTTGGCTGTATTGTCGGGTGGCGTTTCGGGGCTGTCGGATTGTGCTGTTGTATCGTTATTACGCCGACTGCGCCGCTTACGGGGTTTGATTAGCCCGCTTTCGACTACTGGCAGTGGCGGCCAGTCGGCGGCGGTGGAGAGGGGTGGAACAGGCTTTCCGGGCCTGCCGGCCTCGCGGATGATGCGCGGCCAGCGTGGCTCCCAGCCCAGCAACAGCGAAATCCAGTGCAAAGTGGCATGCAGCACAATCAGCGGTGATAACGCGGCGGTCCACAACATTACTCTGGAGGTAAGGCCTGCGCGCCACAGCGGGCGCAAAAAGCTCCAGGGCGCCTTCAGGGACAACCAGGGCCAGGGGATTTTGCCAAGCAGCTTTTTCGGCTTCGGCACCGCCTGCGGGCCTTCCTCCATGTAGCGTCGGATAAACTCCCAGAGGTTGACGATATCGCTGGTGCCGTTGGCTATCTTGCCGACCAGCATGATATGGAAGTGCGGCAGGCCGGTCATCTCGTTGGTCCAGGCCAGCATGAGTTGGGTACCCGTGCCTCGCCACTCCGGAAGGCCCAGCGCCGGCTCCGGAGAGACTTGGTCCCAGGCCAGGGTGGTGATGCCACCAGCATAGCCGGGACGGTGCAGGTAAACCTGGCGGGTGACGCGATTGAAGCGGATCAGCAGGCGACGCTGGACGAAGTTCTCCAGGCGGATGAAGCGCCACAGGTATTTGTAGATTGCCCAGACAATCCCGACAACAATGATTGGCTCTACCAGTGAGTTAATATAAATGAAGGTTGTGGCGCTTGCTCTGCTCCAATATTCCACACCTGTAACCCAAACGGACAAAAGCTGAATGCTTACTGGCACTAATATCCACAGCAGAGATATCAGCGTGAGCGAGAGCACTGTGATAATTCCGCGGCCCTTCTGAATTGCTCCTGCGTAGAGTTCGATATAGGTGTCGTTGAAAGCGTAAATTGAACCATCCGCATTTGGACATTCGCTAACCCGATCGTGAATGCCAGATAGTTCCATCCCCCCATTCTCTCTATCCGCCTTCTCTTTGGCGAGGGCTCGCGCCATATCAACTTCCAGCTGGCCGCGTGTTTTGGGATCGATTTGTATCGCCCAGAAGCCCTTTTCTAGTAGGTACATTAGTTCACCGTATTAAATGCTTCGTACAGACGTTGGAGTTCCAGCTCTTCACTTTGGAATGGCTTCCAGAAATCGCCTTCTTCGCGTTTGCCGAAAGAGCTGTGTCTGCACCAGGCTTCAAGGTCGTCAGGCGCTATTTTCCAGATAACAACTGCCACAACGACGCCGATGACAGTTGCCCAACCCAATGCCAACCCCAACATGGCGGCGATTTCAGGTACTGCCAATGCGGCCGACCAACGAATGACTGTCGGCAGGATCGTGCGTAAAAACGCACGTTGGGTGTTTTGTAGAAGCCATTCTAGGAACGCGCCGGAGGCGGACAATGACAGCATTGCCCCAAGCGTCGAGATTGCTGTAGAGACAATGGCTTGTGCTAGGTAAGCGTTACGAAGGGTGTAGCGTCCTTCACTAAGGGCTACTCGTGCATCCAGTGCTGCCAAAACAGCCGATATCCCCCCACCTACAGCCGCAAGCAATCCTCCCGTTATTTTCAACCCACCCAACACAATGGCTGAGCCTCGCCCAACAACAGTAGAAGGAGTAAATCTGGCGCTGACTGCTGCTACGCCACTCGCAGTCAATTCGAAGCCTGCAGCAGCCGTTACCAATCCTGCGGCTACCAACTCTGCATAGTCTTTTGTCTGCTTGTCAGTGCGTGAGGCAGCGGTCAGCAGTGTGATCGATTCGATAATCGCCACAACGATGCCACTGCGCAGTTTGTAGAAGGGGCCCGCGCGCCCGTTCTGAAAGTCCGAGGCCAACGTATTGCGAACTTCGCCAATGCGATAGTTCACCTGACCGCGTACGCGTGCTTCGCTAGCGGTTCGGCCTGCAGCAGCCAGATCTTCAAGGCGCAGGCGGGTGACCTGATTACCGAGGTTGGCGTGTATATAGCCCAACAGCGGGGCTACCAGCCTTCGATCAAGGGCATTGTCCGGCAACAATTCAAAGAGGTATTGATGGGCTTGAGCAAATAGCGAGAGCGAGCGGCCCAGGCGATTGGCACCAAACCACTTGTGGGAGCCCTCTGCCAGCGCCTGCTGAACGTCTGAGTCCGCTTTCCCCAGCAGCTCCGCAACGCCTTTGAAGAGGGCGTTTACGGTTGCCAGTTTCGCCACCATGTTCTCTGCGGTCAGGACTTCTCCGGCTTTGGCTTCGGCGATTGCGATGACGGTTTTGCCCCTGATTTGCGCCTGGTTGCGGGTGAGGGCGCGCCAAGCCAGATTGCGCTCGCCGATGCTGATGTCCGACCACCAGCCCGCCAGTTTCGCTGCGCCGCTTTCGCAACCGTTCATGCCCAGCAGGCACAGGCCAATTTGTTCCATGAACGCCTGGCCCCAGATCGCATCCTTGCGGTCATACAGGTCCAATGCCTGGATCAACAGGTCGTGTTCCAGCCAGGCGATGTGGTCCGACGACCGCTTGTCCATTTCAGCCTGCGCCTGCTGGTCGCATCTGGCGAAGTCATCCTTGATCTTGGTTCTGGCCTGCATGTCCAGCAGGGGGCGATAGCGTTTGAACGCCTCTTCGGGGGCCTCTGCAGAGGCATTATCGAGTACTGTCTGCGGATCGTAGCGTTGTTCCTGCGCTTCCATGTTCTCGAAGCTCACGCCGAAACTGACCTGATGACGCATTGCCCTGTATTTGGCGGCGCTGAGTTTTGACGCGGCATCTTCGACAGCGTTTTCTATATAACCCTGCTGCATCGCTGTTTCTACGTTGTCCAGCGCTTGCGCTACGGCATACAGGCGCTCGTTGCTGATGCCTTCTTTGTTTGTCTGCTTCAACCACGGCAGGTTCATTTCAATGGCGTCGTTACGCCAGGCATTGAGCTCCTGAACGATGCCGATCGGGTCATCGAGCACCAGGGCGACACCGCCGCCACCCATCAGGCTGTCCAGGGCGCTCTGGTAAATCGAGCCCATGGACCTCGGCTCGTCACCCGGTGCAAGGGCGTTGCGGAACGGGGGAAATGCCTGTTTCTCCAGCAGGTGCCTGGCGGCGGGGTTGTCAGCGGCGAGGAACTCGGCGACGGTGCCGGCGACGTTCGAGGGGGTGATGGCGTCGACAAACAGCCCGCAGCTATTGACGAGCGTGCGCAGGTCGAATTTTTGCAGGCGGTTACGGTAAACGGGGTTGTCCCGATAACGATCAACCATTTCAGGGCTGAGCGGGTCCGGGGTGAACAGCAATCGGGCCTCGTCGACATCTTCCGGGTCACCGACCTGCACGGTCCAGCCACCGAGTGCGGCGATGCCCGGTATCGGTACGCCGGGGTCATAGGGCCAGACCGCTTGCAGCAAGCCAGTGTCGCAAGCGCGGTAGGCGGCTTCGCAGACGAAGGGCTTGCCCAGGCGCTGGAGGAAGATGTAGACGTAGCCCTCGCGGATGCTGCGCACCGCATAGCGGCTGTGGCGCAGCGGCGGGACGAGCTGTTTGCCCAGGTGCGCAGGCAGCGTGGGGGCCAGCTGCG
>NZ_QJRG01000048.1:0-2882 GCF_004025535.1 Pseudomonas alkylphenolica | reverse complement strand
CCTGCACGGTCCAGCCACCGAGTGCGGCGATGCCCGGTATCGGTACGCCGGGGTCATAGGGCCAGACCGCTTGCAGCAAGCCAGTGTCGCAAGCGCGGTAGGCGGCTTCGCAGACGAAGGGCTTGCCGAGGCGCTGGAGGAAGATGTAGACGTAGCCCTCGCGGATGCTGCGCACCGCATAGCGGCTGTGGCGCAGCGACGGGACGAGCTGTTTGCCCAGGTGCGCAGGCAGCGTGGGGGCCAGCTGCGCGAGGATGGCCGGGTCGGTGCCGGACACCACACCGTAGCGCAACGGCAGGATGGTGATGGTGCGATGGCATTCGACGCAGGCGCTGGGGCTGGCGTTGGAGAGGGTAAGGTTGGCGGTTTCGCTGCTCATGCGCAGCAGCTCGCGTAACGATGGTCGTTGGGTGGACATGGCAATTCCTTTTGTGGTCGGGCGTCAGGTTTTCTGCTCGCCAAGCGCGAGATACAAATCACCCAGGTGCCCGGCGCCCGAAGCCGCATCGCGAATAGCGTGCTGCCAGTGGCGGTCAGCCTCCAGCGTTGGCGATTCTTGTGCCAGGGCGATAAAGACATAGTCGAGAAGGTCGCGGTATCGGGTAAGGCCGACGTCCTTTGCCGCAGTAATGACCGCTTCGACGCGTGCCAGGCGCACGCCTGGGCAGGGGGTATCGAACAGCGATGGTGCCTGACGCTCTATGGCCGCCAGTATTCTGAGAGGTAGCGGGTTACGGACCAGTACCTGCCAGAGCTTGTCGTCGACCAACAGCGCCGAGGGCGCGGCGGCATTGGTCATGGCCAGGCCAGGCACGCGGCCCCAGCGCTCGGTCCGGGGGTCTGACGTAGGTACCCACCAGGAGACAATAGGCGCCATGAGTGCGCCCCACCAGCCGCCGTCGGCATGCTTGCTCAGACGCGGAAGTACGCGTGGGTCGAAGTAGCGCAACAGGAAGGCTGCTCCCTGCGGCCCGCGCGCTACACCCGCCTGAGCAAGGTGTGTGGCGAGTTGCTCCCCCGGTACGGCGCTGACAATCCAGCCATGGCGAGGGATCTGCGCCGCGGCGAAAGCGCTCAACAAGGCATGATGACCTGCCTCGGAAGTTTCTTGCGCGGCCAAAAGCAGTGGGCTGTAAGGAAACAGCGCCTCCCAGAGCGGGTCTTGCAGCAGTGAATAGGCTCGCTGGTCAAAACGCGACTTGACCCATGCTCGCTGGCGTTCGTCGAGTAACGCCTGGTCGCAGACCGCCAGCAGATAGCGTGGCGCGTGCTGTGCAGCCAGCTCTTTCATCAGCGTTTGTTCGAGACTACTCATGCTTTCACCAATGCTTGATGTTCCGCTGCTGCCTTCAGCCAGCAGCTGACGCAAACGGGCTCACCGGTGTAAGGGACGCCCCCCGCTGAAACCGCTATCCCGCCTTGAAGGACTTCCAGGTCGATGTTTCTTGCCTCGAAGTGGACGGCGGACCCATTGAACTTGAGGCCACTGCCGTCCAATGTCAGCACCCCGCCCGGTGTGCTCCAGCGCATCGACTCGGCCTGGCTCTCGAACTGCCTGGTTTGAAAACGGATGGCTTCACCGGCATGCACCTGGTGGTGCCCCTGAACCTCAAGCGTCGAATGGCCCCCCACCTCACGGCTATGATTGGCGGCGACCTTGTCGACTCGGCTGTTGCCGATCTCTTCGATACGATCTTGTGTGATGGAGATCTGATGGCTGCGCTTGACGATCAGCGTCTTGTCGCGGTCCACAGTAACAAACAGGTCCTGGCCTATATCCAGACGGTCATCGCGGACGATGGTGTCGTGTCGGTCCTGGCCAACTTCGAGCACTTCGTCGCGTGCCACCTTCTCGCTGCGATCATTGCCAACGCGCGTGGTTTCGTTGTGCTTGACCACGTTGTTCTGGTCTTTCTCGGCATGAATGAACACCTCCTGGCGGCCCAGTTCATCCTCAAAGCGCAGCTCATTGAAGCCATCGCCCTTGTGGGTCTGGCTCTTGATGGTCATGCGCGTCTTGTGCTCGGGCAGGTCGTAGGGCGGCAGCTGGTTACCGCAGTAGGTGCGCCCGGTGATCATCGGCTGGTCGGGGTCGGCGTTGACGTACTGGATGATCACTTCCTGGCCGATCCGCGGAATGGCCATGGAACCCCAGCTGCCCCCGGCCCAGCCTTGCGATACCCGTACCCAGCACGAGCTGAATTCGTTATCGCGGCTTTCGCGGTCCCAGGGGAAGCTGACCTTGACCCGACCCCATTGGTCGCAATAGATCTCTTCACCCGGCGGGCCGACCACGGTGGCCATGTGCGGGCCATCGACGTGCGGTTTCGGCAGCGGCTCTGGCCGCCACTCGATCAGACCAGAGACCACCACGGCGGTCTGCGAATAGTGCGTGCCCTGTTGGGCGCCCGCGGCTTCTTCCTGCAGGCTGGTGAACTGGGTGCCGGTGTGGCTAGCGCTGATCACCCGCCAATATACGTTGAAGGTCTCGCGCGGATGCTCGCGGAGGCTGAAGCTCAGGCCGGGCTGCAGGCGTACGTCGTCGCCTTCGACTTCGGCAAGGCGTGCATCGTGGCGCAGGCCCATCGCGCGCGTATGGATGAGGGGTTTGGCGACGGCTTCGCGTTTGTAACGGCCGGGGTAGTCGAAACGTTCGTAGTCATTGGCCAGGTGCTGTATGTGATCGGGCAGGCCGACCTGCTCCAGGCGATAGGCCGGGTGAGTGAAGGTGTAGTCGCGCTGCACCTGGCGCGTTGAGCGCACCTGTTCGCGGTAGCTGAAGCGGCGCAGGCACGGTTCGGCTTGATCGCCGCCGCCGCTGGCGTGGTACAGCACGGTGTCGGGAAATGCTTCCTGGCTGTCTTCCTGCTCATCCTTGATGC
>NZ_QJRG01000047.1 GCF_004025535.1 Pseudomonas alkylphenolica | reverse complement strand
GAGGCTGAAGCTCAGGCCGGGCTGCAGGCGTACGTCGTCGCCTTCGACTTCGGCAAGGCGTGCATCGTGGCGCAGGCCCATCGCGCGCGTATGGATGAGGGGTTTGGCGACGGCTTCGCGTTTGTAACGGCCGGGGTAGTCGAAACGTTCGTAGTCATTGGCCAGGTGCTGTATGTGATCGGGCAGGCCGACCTGCTCCAGGCGATAGGCCGGGTGAGTGAAGGTGTAGTCGCGCTGCACCTGGCGCGTTGAGCGCACCTGTTCGCGGTAGCTGAAGCGGCGCAGGCACGGTTCGGCTTGATCGCCGCCGCCGCTGGCGTGGTACAGCACGGTGTCGGGAAATGCTTCCTGGCTGTCTTCCTGCTCATCCTTGATGCTGCCGCGACTGAGTAAACCCAGCGACAGCAGCCGGTCGGTAATGAGCAGCTTGTGCTGTTTGGCGCTGTGTTCGAAGCGGTAGACGAAGCCTTCTTCCGCGGCGAGGCGTGTGAAGAACGCGAGGTCGGTCTCGCCAGCCTGCACGCAGAATTCGCGGACCTGATGGTCGAAAGCGCTGCCCAACTCAAAGTGGATGATGCCCTGGCGCTTGAGCATCAGTTCGAGAATTTGCGGGACGGTTTTCTGCTGGAAGATGCGCCAGTTCGAACGCAGGCTGGCGCGGGCCAGTTGTGGTTCGACCAGGGCCTTGTAGCGGGTGCGGTGGAAGCCGGTTTCGCCCTGGCTGAGGCTGCTGACCAGTCCGTGCACGTAGCGCAGCGGCCGCTCGCGGCGCCAGATCGTGAACAGCACCGGCTGATCAAGCAGCTGGGTGAAGTCGATATCGCTTTGGTAGCTGACCAGTTCCAGGGTCAGGGCGAACGGTTGGCTGACAGCCTCTTTGAGGCTGAACGACACCACCTCGAACGAGGCCTTGCCGACCAGGGGCTGGAAGCTGTAGCGCAGATCCGATTGGCTAGGCAAGAGAAGTCCTTGTCTGCTGCTTGATAAGAGCAGCAACACTAGCGGGGAAAAGCGCCTGAGTGGGGGCTAGGTCTTCCTAAAAACCTGTGGGAAATTTCGCTAAATTTGAATGATGCCAAGGCCGTGGTGCGCGGTTATCCGGCAGTTGGGGCTGCTAGCCAGCCCATCGCAGGCAACGCCTGCTCCCACAGTGTGAGCGACCTGTCGGTGGGAGCAGGCATAGCTGGCGATGGCGCCTGCGAGGCCAAAGCAAGAAGCGAAAACGCCTGAACCTACTGCGGATGCATTTTCGACTTGATCAGGCCGATGATGAAGGTCAACACCGCACCGCCGGCGCCGCCACCGATGATGCTGCTGATCAACGCCGCCAGGTCCACTCCGCCACCGGCAGCCGCTGCGGTACCCGGCTCACCGGTAATAGCCGCAACCACCTGCCCGAGTATTACACCGCCGATCCCGCCGACGACCGAATTAAGCCCCGGCCCCATGCTTTGTTTGCTCATGCCCACCGCATTGCCGCCCACCACACCAGCAATGATCTGAACCACCAGACTGACAATATCCATGTGCTGCACCCTCTGTAGCGTTGAGTGAGGACGACTCACATTCGGTAACTACGAAGGCTCGACCGAGGATCAGAGGCGTCTCGACCCGGTCAACGACAGCAGGCTGTTGCCGATCCGGAAAGTATAGGCCGGTAAGAGAAGATAACCGTCAAATATAATTGACCGGCAAAATCGATGACATCAGCGGTTACAAAGGGCTGCACGCCCATAATTGCAGCGAAGCAATGACAAGCTTCGCCCGCGCAATCTGAAGTCGTTTGACATATTAAACGGCTCTGGCAAGCTGTATAGCAGGTTTCGACCGGAAATACGGCCCTCTGCGCCCCTCCGGCAGTGCTCGAAACCTCAGGTAGCGCAAAGGTTTCAGCCGCGCGCCTGCACAATAATGACAGGCCGCGCCTGTCCCAAGGTGACATATGCCCAACAGCAACATTGGCAATAAGAAACAAACCCTCCGTAAACCTGTAGTCCTGATGACCATGGGCGCCCAAGAGCGCAAAGGCCACGACTATCAGGTCATGACCCACAAATACATCGTGCCGCTGGTTGAACACGCCGGTTGCGTACCTGTCCTGGTGCCGACCTGCTGCGGCGTCGAAGATCTGGAAACCTACCTGGACATGGCAGATGGCGTTTATCTGACCGGTGCAGGCAGCAACATCGACCCGGCCCTGTACGGCCAGGAAAACGAAACCCCAGGCAAAGGCCAGGACCGCAACCGCGACCTGTTCGACATGCCGCTGGTCAAAGCCGCCATCGCCCGCGGCCTGCCTATCTTCGGCATCTGCCGTGGCATGCAGGAAATCAACGTGGCCCTGGGTGGTGACATCTACCAGAAGGTCTACGCAGAAGCCGGCTTCAACGATCACCGGGAAAACCCGGAAGATCCGGTCGACGTGCAGTACAGCGCTGTCCACGGCGTGCGTCTGGAACAGGGCAGCTGGTTGCACAAGCTGCTGAAGACCGACGAAATCCGCGTCAACTCGCTGCATGGCCAGGGCCTGAAAAACCTCGGCAAAGGCATCGAGCCGCTGGCTTACGCTGAAGATGGCCTGGTTGAGGCGATCCATGCACCAAGCCTGTCGCCGTTCCTGTTTGCCGTGCAATGGCACCCGGAGTGGCAAGCCGCGAAGAACCCGGATTCGGTAAAAATGTTTGAAGCCTTCGGTGAGGCCTGCCGCAAGCAGGTTGCCAAGGTACAAGGCGTAAAGCCACTTAGCTCGGCCGCCTGATACAGCCTATTGCGGGGTGAACATGCCGCCTCTGGTCCTGCGTTGACCTGAGGTAGCGGTTCACCCCGCTTTTTTTTTGCCCTCCTCCCTTTGACCCTGATCAATAGCCTTCTGCCCCGCAAGCGCGCACCCTGAACGAAGACTGGACGTCCCAGCCACGCACACCTGTTCAGGAGAAATGGCCATGTCCCGCATGAAAGCGGCAATCTTCGTTGAAAAGAACCGCATCGTCCTCGATGAAAAGCCCATCCCCGATGTCGGTCCCTCTGATGCGCTGCTGCGCATAACCACCACCACCCTGTGCGGCACCGACGTGCACATCCTGCGCGGCGAGTACCCGGTCGCCAAAGGCCTGACCATCGGTCACGAGCCGGTCGGCATCATTGAAAAGCTGGGTAGCCAGGTCCAGGGATTTACCGAAGGGCAACGGGTCATCGCCGGTGCCATCACCCCTAGCGGGCACAGTTACGCCTGCCTGTGCGGCTGCTCTTCGCAAGATGGCCCGGGCACGCCCCACGGCTTTCGTGCCGCCGGCGGCTGGAAATTCGGCAACACCATCGACGGTACCCAGGCCGAATACGTGCTGGTGCCCGATGCCATGGCCAACCTCTCACCGATCCCCGACAGCCTGAGTGATGAGCAGGTACTGATGTGCCCGGACATCATGTCCACCGGCTTCTCCGGTGCCGAGCGTGGCGGTGTGCGCATTGGTGACACGGTCGCCGTGTTCGCGCTGGGGCCGATTGGCCTGTGCGCCGTGGCCGGGGCACGCCTGATGGGCGCCACCACCATCATTGGTGTAGACACCGTTGCCGCGCGTTTGACCGTCGCCCGCCAGCTGGGTGCCACTCATGTGGTCGACTTCAAACAAGGCAATGTGGTGGAACAGATCATGGCCCTCACCCAGGGTCGCGGTGTCGATGTGTCCATCGAAGCCCTTGGCACCCAGGGCACGTTCGAGTCGGCCATGCGCGTCCTGCGTCCGGGTGGCACGTTGTCGAGCTTGGGCGTGTACTCAACTGACCTGACCCTGCCGCTGTCGGCCTTTGGTGCAGGCCTTGGCGACTACAGCATCGTCAGCACCCTGTGCCCCGGCGGCAAAGAGCGCATGCGCCGGTTGATGGAAGTGGTCAGCAGCGGCGCGGTCGATCTCAAGCCGCTGGTTACCCACCGCTTCAAGCTGGACGATATCGAAGCGGCCTACGAGCTGTTTGCGCACCAGCGTGACGGCGTCATGAAGGTCGCGATCACGCCTTGACTGGCTTTACAGAGGATTGATTACGCTACTGGGCCCTGCAGACGCGGGGCCCAGTCTTCCACGGCAGCCTGGTCCAGGCGGCGTTCCAGGGTTCGTCGCCAGGACGGCACCAGTGGCAGCTCCAGGCACTGGTGAATGAGGTCATGATCAATGCGCTTATCGAACAGCACCGACGACAACCGCGCCACCGACCACTGAGGATGCGGCCGCCCGATCAGCTCGAATGAATCCCCCGCCGCCAGCACGCCCTCCTCCAGCACCCGGTAATACCAGCCGGTACGCCCGCTCTGCTGCACCCGCAGCGCCATGTCCTTGACCCCGAAGCGATCATTGAGCTTCCAGCACGGCATGCGCCCTTGCGACACCTCCAGCAACGCCGTCCCGACCCGCACGCGGTCGCCCAGGCACACCGTCTGCTCGGTCCAGCCATGGGTGCTGAGGTTTTCACCGAAGGCGCCAGGCGCTTGCAACAACGCAAGCTCGCCCAACTCCGCCGCCCACAACGCATAGTGCTCGCGCGGGTAATGATGGATGGCCTTGTCCTTGCCACCATGCACCCGCAGGTCGCCCTGTTCGTCACCGGCCAGGCCCCGTTCAGTTACTGCCATCTCACCGCTGCGCGGTTGTTTGGCGATAGCGCTGGCGGAACCCGGCCGGGTAAACGGCACGGCTTTGCCGGTCAGGACAGTTTCAAGCTTCATCGGCATTACTCCGTCAGTTCGGCAGGCTGATGCTCGCGGCAGATCAGTTCGCGCTCGGCGGCGGCCAGCGGCTCCTGAGTCAATTCGCAGAAGCCACCGATAGCGGTCTGACGGTGGAAACGACAAGTCTTGCACAGACCGAATCCCGGTACGTTCTCGCTGCGTTGAATCGTGCGCAACAGTTCGCCCAACAGGTGTTCCAGGTCCTGGGCATCAGTGCCCATGCGCGCGCTGGCAGCCGCAAGAAAATCCGGTGGCATCACTTCAGCAAGCAGTACCCGTGCCGGTTCGGTCAGGCTCAGGTGCACGCTGCGCTTGTCCGCCACATCCTGGGTCTTGACGATCAAACCTTTGGCTTCCAGGGCCTTGAGCGATTGCGAGACGGTGCCCTTGGTCAACCCCAGGTATTCGGTGACCGCCAACGGCGTATTGGAGTAGCGGTTGCAACGCGCCAGGTACAGCAACGCACTCAGTTGAATCGGCTGGAGATCGGCCAGCAGCGGATGTTGGCGAAACCAGACGCGGGTCAGGCTCGACAACCTTTCCAACAGGTCGAATAGCACGATGGGTGACCTCGGGTAATGACGTCGATAGATAGTATCGAATAAAAACTATATTGACAAAGGGCGGGATGCGCTTAGGCTTGTTGGTATCGATTCGAAACCATAATCCACAGGAGAAATCCCATGAAACGCACACTGGTCTTTACCTTGAGTTTGCTTGCCACCCAGGCCTGGGCCCATGAAAGCCCAGGCATCAGCAGCGCCAAGGGTAACGCCGAGGCAGCTTTCGACCTGGTCCAGACGCGTGTCTTCAAGCAAGGCGATAACCTGGTGTTCGAACAACTGGTCGACGGCAAGGCCGGCAGCCGCCTGCCCAGCGCCAAGGGCGCGTTTGCCGGGGCCGAGGTCTACAGCTATGTCTGGCCCACCAGCCTGGACAGCAGCAGCGTCGGCTTCGAGGCCAAGGCCGGGATCCTCGCCCTGGCGCTGACTTCCCACCCGGACTTCGATGACACCCCGCAACTCGATGAAAACCGCGATGGCAAGACCGACAACGACGGCGGTCTGTGGCACTCCCACTGGGTCGTGTTGAGCAAGGATGAAAGCTGCGGCCCGAGCGGCCTGAAGGTGCGTGACATCCCCAAAGGGGCAAAACCGAAACTGCCGGCCACCTGGCCAGGTGCGCCGATCTACATCGACTCACCCGGCTACGCGCTTAACGTTGACAAGAACGCGGCGCAGATCAGCGTGCCGCTGGCAGCCGTTGGCTTCCCGCAGAGTTTCAACTATGACGGTGTAACCGCCGCGCTGAAGGTCAATGCCGACCTGCACGACCCGCTGCTGTGCGTCAGCAGTGTGTGGGACATCAGTTCGGGTGACCTGTCGTTGCCGGGCACCTGGAAACTCAAGCAGGAATAAGTCGCCCAGCCCAGGCGAGCCGCCCGACGACAGACAGCGGCTCGCCTCTGGGCAAAAGCCTGTCGTCATCGCTATGCTGGAGGCCATGAACGCCTCCTTGCCTACCCGCACCCCCTGCCCGCCCGGCGCCTGCGATTGCGGGCGTGAAACGCTTCGGGACTCGCGCATCCTGCTGCTCACCCGGCAGGAGGAAAAGCGCCTGCTAGAGCGGCTAGAAAACGTGTGCAATCTCGCCGACCTTGAGCACATGCAACGCAAGCTCTACGAAAACCTTGGTATTCGCGTGCAGATCAGCCCCAGCTACAACGAAGTGCGCACCATGCGCGGCTTCAACATTCACATCGACGACCTGCCGGGCCTGTGCCGCAAGACCCGCCAGAGCATCCCCGCCGCCATCCGCCGTGCGCTTGAACGCCAGCCGGAAATTGCCTACCGCCTGCTCGATGCCAACGACTTGTTGCGTGACGCATAACGCAACTTACAGATTACCCACGCTAGTTAGGCAAGCGCGGACCTAACCCCTACCAGTTGTAGGTCAGGTCAGTGGTAATCGTGCGTCCGTCCCCGTAATAGCAGTCCACATCACTGGTACAGCGGCTCACATAGACCTTGTCTTCGAGGTTCTGCAGATTCATCTGCACCTTCACCCCTTTGAGGCGCAACGGCGACTGCTGCAAATCATAGGAAATCATCCCGTCGTACACCGTGTAGGACGGAATCGAGAAATGGTCCTCGGCATAGTCGCTGCCGTCACTGCTGCGGACATAGCGCGCGCCCAGCCCCAAGCCCAGGCCGGCCAGTGGCGTATCACCGATAAAGTGGTAATCCAGCCACAGCGACGCCGTCAGCGGCGGCGTACCTGCCGGATGACGCCCCTCTCGGCCGTCGTTGTCCTTGGTATAGGTCACATCGTTGCGCGACACCGACGCGATCACCCCGAGGTTGTCGGTCAGGTTGGCCTTGCCCTCAAGCTCCACCCCGCGCGAACGCAACTCGCCCACCTGGCTGTAGAACCCGGCATTGTCCAGATCGCTGGTCAGCACGTTCTGTTGTTTGATCTCGTACACCGACAGCTGGACAAAACTGTCCTGCCCGGGCGGCTGATACTTGATCCCCGCCTCGACCTGCTTGCCGGTCGACGGCTCGAACGGTTTGCCATCGCTGTCGGTACCACTCAACGGCAGGAACGACTCGCTGTAACTCACATACGGGGTCACGCCGTTATCGAACGAATAGCCCAGCCCGGCACGCCCGGTGAACTTCTCGTCCTTGACGTTGCTGAAGTTGCCGGCGATGGGTTCGCGGGTATCCACTTCGGCCCAGTCATACCGGCCACCCAGGGTCAGGAACCAGTTGTCCCATTTCAGCTGGTCCTGGACATACAGGCCGGTCTGGGTCGTGGTGTTGTCCCAGTTGAACGGCTGGCCGAAGTTCATCGGCTGGCCGTAGACCGGGTCGTACAGGTCAATGATCGGCGGGTTGCGATCGTACAGCCCAAGGAACTTGGAATTTGAATGGTAGTAGTCGACACCGACCAACAGGGTATGCGCCACGTCAAAGGTGTTGAACGTCGCCTGGGCGATGTTATCCACGCCAAACACCTTGTTGCGCTGCTTCCAGTCCACGCCATAGCGTGTCTGGTAACGCTGGTCGTCGACCCCGGTTTGCGGGTTGGTGACAAAGCGGTAGCCGTGCAATGGCGCCCGGTAGTGATCGTCGACATAGGCGTAGCGCGAGTTCTGCTTGAGCGTCCAGACATCGTTCAGTTCATGGCTCAGCTCGTAGCCGAAGGTGTACTGCTCGCGATCGTAGGCATTGACGTCCGGCTCACCGATAAAGCGGCTGCGCTTGATCCGGCCATTGGGGCTGCTGTACAGCGTACCGATCGCCGGCAATCCCTGGGCCTCGGGCACACCGTTGTCTTTCTGGTAATGGCCGTACAGGGTCAGCCGCGTTTGATCGTTGGGGCTCCAGGTGAGGCTGGGCGCCAGCACGAAACGCTGTTGCTCGACGTAATCGATTTCGCCGTTCTTGTCGAAGCCGCTACCGGTCAGGCGATAGAGAAACTCACCCTGATCGTCCAGTGGCCCGCCGAAGTCGAAGGCCGCCGCGCGTCGGTCCTGGCTGCCACCACCGAGCTTCAGTTCACGAATGGGCGTTTCGGTGGGGCGCTTGGACACCATGTTGATCAGGCCGCCCGGCTGGTTCTGCCCATACAGCACCGACGATGGCCCCTTCATCACCTCGATACGTTCGAGCAGGTACGGGTCGATCTGCAAGGCGCCACCGGTGCTGCCGCCGCCATAGGGCAAATGCAGGCCGTCCAGGTACAGCGGTGTCGGCGAGTAACCGCGGGAGGTCGGCTCGTCAAAAATGCCGACGCGATCGGAGAAACCGCCGCCGGTGATGCCCGGCGTATAGCGCAAGGCCTGGGTCACCGACTGCGAACCCAGCGCCGTGATTTCATCCCGGGTGATGATGTTGATGGTCTGCGGCACTTCCAGCACCGAGGTATCGGTCTTGGTCGCGGTGCCGGTACGTTTGGCCACGTACCCCACTACCGGTCCCCAGGCGTTTTCAGCGCTTTGCCCGGTAATCTGTGTAGCGCCCAGCTCAAGTGCATCGCCCTGTGCCGCCGGCACCAGGCTCCAGGTGCCACCCGCGGTAATGCTCAGGTTCAGGCCGCTGCCGCGCAAGGCGTAGCTGGCCGCCTGCTCCGGGGTGAACTGGCCACGCACCTGGGGCGCCTGTTTGCCCTGCACCCATTCAGGTTTTACCGACAGCACGCGGCCCGACTGGCGCGCAATGCGGCTGAGGCTTTCACCCAGGTCGCCGGCGGCGATGTCGAACATCTGGGTGGCACTGACGCTGCTGTCGTTTTGCGCCAGCGCGCTCAGCGGCACAGCGCCGCCCAGGGCGATGGCCAGGGCCAGCAAGCTGGGGCGGATCATGGAATCGGGCATGGTGTGGGAGCTCGTTCAAAGTTGTTGTCCATAACGAGGACACGCCACTGCCCGGATCCCCTCACGACCCACACAGTTTTTTTTACAATCAGATCACGTCGATACGGGTCAGCCAACTGCCCAGGCTGTCGACACGGATCGGCAAGGTTTCGCTGAGCGAGAGTAAGGTGCGCTCGGTGTCGTCCAGCGGAAAACTGCCATACACCCGGATCCGCGCCGCTTGCGGGCTGACACGCAACAGCCCGGCACGGTACGGGCGCAGGGCTTCGATCAGCTCGCCCAACGGCTCGTCACGCACATCCACGCGGCCTTCGGCCCAGCCCGCACGGGTGCGCAAGGACGGCGCCACGGCTTCACTGCGCAGCCCGTCAAAGCGAAACGCCTGCCCTTCCTCGACCCGCAGGGCGGCGGCGTTGCCGGTAATGAGCAGGACGCTGTGCTGTTGCACGGCAACCAGGCTGTCGCCCTCGTCCTGACGCACGCTGAAGCGCGTACCCAAGGCCTGCACTTGCCCCTGGGCGGTGGCCACGATAAACGGCCTGCCCGGCTCAGGTGTGACATCGACCTGCAATTCACCCGCACGCAGCACGACCAGACGCTGGCTGGCGTTGAAACGCAGATCCACGGCACTGCGAGCGTTCAGGCGCAGGCGCGAACCGTCCGCCAATGTGAAGGCTCGCCGCTCGCCGGTACCAGTGTGCAAATCGGCCAGCAGGTCATCGAGCGGCGTGCGCCGATGGGCAATACCGGCACTGCCGAGCCCGACCAGCAACATGGCCAGGCCGCCACCGAGCACCTTGCGCCGCGACGTCGTCGGCAGCTCGCGCAGGCTACGGCTGGCCAGTGCCAACTGCCCCGGCGTGCGTTGTTCAGCCTGCTGCAGGTCAGCCAATGGCGCCGCCATCACCGCGTTGACCCGTTGCCAGGCAAGCTGATGCGTCGGGCAGCGCCGCAGCCAACAGTCAAAGGCCGACTGCATGGGGCTGCCCGCCGGAGCGCGCTCCAGCTTGAGCAGCCAGTCGATGGCCTCACGGGTGACACGGTCAATGGGCAGGCGGCTCATTCGCTCGGCTCACTCAGGCAATGCAGGAATGCCCGGCGCAAATCGCGCTCGACCGAGGCCAGCGACACCCCCAGCCGCTCGGCAATAGCCGGTTGGGTCAAGCCTTCCAGGCGGTGCAGGATAAACGCGTGACGCGCCCGCGCCGGCAGGCCATCGAGCAGACGATCGATCTGCGCCAGGGCTTCACGCACCAGCAGCACATCCTCGGCCGAGGGCATGCAGTGTTCCGGCAATCGTCCCAACTCCTCCAGGTACGCCTGCTCCAGCGCACGACGGCGGAACAGGTTGCTCAGCAGGCGCCGGGCCACGGTGGCAAGAAAGGCGCGAGGTTCCTCGATCACCGGCAAGGCACTACTGCCCATGGCCCGGACGAAGGTATCCTGTGCCAGGTCCGCCGCATCGTGCGGACAGTTCAGCCGGCGATACAGCCAGGCGCGCAACCAGCGATGATGATCGCTGTACAGGTCGGCCACGAGAGCCTTGGAGTCGACAGTGCTGGTCACAACGGCATCACACGCTAATGGTAATTAGTCTCATTATCGTGATGGCACTGTGAATATACAATCCCCCCACACAAGGTTAACCATGCCCACCCTGTTTCCCCGAGAGGTTTACCAGCAGTTGCGCGACGCGGCCATGGGCGTGCGCAGGCTGCAGAAGCTCGACCGGCCCGAGGCCAATGAGCGGGTCTGGGTCGACATCGAAGGCTGGCAGTTACTGCTGGATTTCGAAGGCAGCCACCTGCACCACTGCGAGCGCTGCCACCACCCCGATGGCCGCCAGGGTTCGCTGGACACCTGGCAACGCTACGGCACCGACCCGGTCAGCTTGCTCAGCACCTGGGAAATGGCCCAGATCGAGCGCTTGTTGAGTCAGCCGGGCTAACTCAGCCACCAGCCTCCCAGGCCACAGGCTGCAACCACCAGCCAGGCTGGCAGCTTGAAGATCATCAATGCCAGCAGGGCCAGCAGCGCCAGAACAAAATCTGCAGGCTGCGCAATCGCACTGGTCCACACCGGTTGGTACAGCGCCGCCAGCAGCAGGCCCACTACCGCCGCGTTAACGCCCTGCATCGCTGCTTGCATACGCAGGTTGTGCCGTAATTGCGTCCAGAATGGCAGCGCGCCGAAAACCAGCAGGAATGACGAACTGAAGATCGCAACCAGCGCCAGCAACCCGCCCATCCAGCCGGACAGCGGCCCCTGCATCGACGCTCCGAGAAACGCGGCGAAGGTAAACAGCGGCCCTGGCATTGCCTGAGTAGCGCCGTAGCCGGCAAGAAATGTCGCATTGCTCACCCAGCCGCTGGGCACCACTTCCGCCTGCAGCAATGGCAACACCACATGACCGCCGCCAAACACCAGGGCGCCACTGCGATAGAAGGCATCGACCATTTTCAGTGTCGGGCTGGGCCAGAGCGCGGCCAATAGCGGCAGCCCTGCCAGCAAGGCCAGGAATACCCCCAGACAGCACAAGGCTGCCCGCCGGCTGACGTCAACTGTCAACGGTGCAGGGTCGACCGGCTGCTGCGGCTTGAACAGCCACACCCCGACCACCCCGGCGCCGGCAATCACTGCGACCTGAGTCCACACCGATGGCATCCAGAGCACCAGCGCGGTGACAACAACCATCAATGCCACCCGCCCGCGGCTTGCACACAGGCTACGCCCCATCCCCCACACTGCCTGCGCCACTACGGCCACCGCCACCACCTTGAGTCCGTGCAACACACCCCCGGGTATGACCTGTGCCGAACTGGCAATACCCAAGGCCAGGGCGATCAGCACCAGCGCTGATGGCAAGGTAAAGCCAGCCCACGCCGCCAGTGCGCCGCAATACCCGGCGCGGGAAAGCCCCAGGGCAATACCGACCTGGCTACTGGCGGGGCCCGGCAGAAACTGACAGAGCCCGACCAGGTCGGCATAACTGCGTTCGCTCAGCCAACGGCGACGCACGACGAACTCGTCACGAAAATAGCCCAGGTGCGCAACCGGGCCGCCAAATGAGGTCAGGCCCAGGCGCAGGAAGATCAGCAAGATCTGCCACGGGGTGTGGTCGTCCGGACGCGGTGACGGCATGCAGTGCTCTGGCGCAGTGGGTGGGTTCAGAAGATCTTGCTGGCACTCACCACCACTGTAGCCGAGCACAGATCGTCATAGCCATACCAGCCCAGGCACTCGCTTTTCGACAGGTCGGTATCGATGTAGCTCAGCCCCCAGGTGATGCCGAAGAACGCGCGGGTCAGCTTGGCCTCCCACTCGTAGTAGCTGTCGCGGTTGTCGCCGCTGGCCGACCAGAACGCCGGGTCTTTTACGTCGTTGTACCCCAGTCGCAGCTCCAGCCCGACCTCGGCTGGCAAGGCAAAGCTGTAGCCGAGGTAGCTGTAGAGCGTGTCCTGGTCTTTGCCGAAGGCGTTGGGGGCATCGCTGGAGTAGTAGGCGCCCAGCTTGACCCCGTACAGGTCGAGGATGGCGTAGATTTCACTCATGTTGAACTGGCCTTCCTTGGGGTAGCTGTACTTGAGGTAGCCAAGGTCCAGGCTGATGGCGTCAGTGGCCTGCCAGTACCAGCCGGCGTAGTAGTCCACTTCCTGGCGGGTCTTGAAGTCATAGCCGTAATCGACATTGGAGGTCCAGGCCCCCAGGTATAAACCGCTGCTATGAATCAGCGTAGCGCCGCCCTGCAGCGCCGGGTCGCCGAGGGTTTGCGAGATACCACGGGAGCGGTAGTCGCTGACGGCGGCAAGGTCGATTTCCAGGGTGTAGTCCTCGCTCAGGGTCAGCGCCTGGCCGGACAATGGAGCCAGGAGCAGGCTGGCGGCGGTAAAGATGGCACGTGCGTTCATACACAACCCTTGTTGTTATTGATTGTCAGGGCAAAGCGATAGCGAGCCCCTCGCACTGCAAGGGGCCGAACGGTGTTGCTGGTGGGGTGTCAGGAGGCCGGGGCGTAGACCTGCTTGCCGGCGAAAAAGGTCTTGAGCACTTTGGTCTCGAACAGCGCGTCGTTGTCGACGCTGAACACATCGCGGTCAAGGACGATCAGGTCGGCCTGCTTGCCAGGTGCCAGCGAGCCGATCTGCTGCTCCAGGCGCAGGGTTTTCGCCGCGTTGAGGGTATAGGCCTGGAACATCGCCTGACGGTCGATGCTTTCCTTGGCATTGAGTACCCCCAGCGGGCCCTTGCGGGTGATGGCCTGGGCAATGGCGTTCCACGGGTTGGGGCTGGACACCGGCCAGTCACTGGCACCGGCGATCGTTGCACCGGCCTGCAGCAGCGAGTGCGCCGGATATTGATGGCTGTACGCCGAGGCGCTGATGTAGGGTTTGACCAGTTCGACGGTGTAGTTCTCCCCCGTCGCCCAGAGCAACTGCATCGATGCAATCACGCCCAGCTGCTTGAAGCGCGGGAAGTCCTTGGGATCGACCACTTGCAGGTGAGTGATGCTGTGGCCTCGGGGGGTGCTGTCGAGCTTGCGTGCATAGGCCACACCGTTGAGCGATTCCTGTACGGCACGGTCACCGACCGCATGCATGTGCACGATCCAGTCACGCTTCTCGGCGGCCACCACCAGCTCGCCGAAGTGCGCCGGGTCGATCAGCAGCTCGCCGCGTTTACTGCTGTTTTTATAGGGCGCCAGCATCGCAGCGGTTTGCCCGGGGTATTCCAGAACACCGTCAACGAAGATCTTGATTCCGGGAAAGCTCAGGTTGGGTACGCCTTCGAAGGCTTTCTTCACCGTGTCCAGCACTTCAAGGTCGGCCGGCGTGCTCCTGGAGTTGGTCAGCAGCAACGCCGCGACATGGGCACTCAGCTCACCGTTTTCGGCCAGCTCCCGGTACAGCGGCAACACGCCGTAGCTTTGCGCGGTGGCCTTGAAGTCAAACAGCGAATCATCGCTGCCGGCGTTCGACGCTGCATCCATCCAGGCGGTAACCCCGTACTGGTTGTTGATGCGCACCGCCTCACGGGCGGCCTTGAGCATAAAGTCTTTACTGGCTGCCGGGATCTGGCTACGCACCCGGTCCCAGCCCGCTTCGGAAAAATTGCCATTTGGCGTGAAGTCGGCAGCGTGGCCAACGTAGCCACGGTCTTTTTCCGACATTGCCTTGACCGCCGCCGCATCGATGTTCAGTCGCTTGAGCATGGCGTTGTTGGCCCAGCCGGTGTGGCCATCGATGCCGCCCAGTACCAGCGGCTGATCAGCCCAGCGCCCCTGATTGAAGACCTTGGCGAGTGCCTGGTTCTGCTCCCAGTACGCCGAACTCACCCCGGCAATGCTGATCACATCACCCGCACGTCCACGGCCTTCCTTGACCTGCTCCAGGATCCACTGCTCAAGCTCCGGTACGGGTTTGACCTCGTCCTCCAGATTGGCCCCCAGCGTCGCCGCGCCGGCAAACACCGGATGGCTGTGGGTGTCGATCATGCCGGGCATCAGCACCTTGCCCGCCAGGTCGATGCGTTGTGTGCTGGCATCGGCCAGGGCGTTGATCTGCGCATCGCTGCCGACCTGCAGAATCTTGCCATCCTTGATCGCCACCGCCTGCATCAGGGCCTGACCGGGCTCGGCGGTGTACACCTTGCCGTTGACCAGCACCAGGTCGGCGGCAGCCATCGCGTAGAAGGAAGAACAGGCCAGCGCGGCGGCCAGCAGGTTGGGAATCAATCGTTGCATCGGAACGCTCTCTTGTTGTTATCGGGCTGGGCACACCCTAGCGCGCACAACAACAGAACGGACCTCCGCAAATGAGGAGGGTCAGGCGGTTTTCTCTGCGAACGTTGCCGGCGAGCGCAAAGCCGAGCCCAGCTCCACCTTGCTCTTGACCCCCAGTTGCGCATAGCAGTTGCGCAGGTAGGTACGTACCGTGGCCGGGCTCAACGACAGGATGCGGGCGATTTCCTTGTAGGAGTGACCGGCGGCGAACAGCATCGCCGCAGTGCGCTCACGCGGCGCCAGCACCACCCCCGGCACGGCCGGTTCAAGCGACAGGATCACATGCTCGGCGTTGGCACTCAGGGTAAGCGCGCTACGCCCCAGGCGCATCACGCAGGGCACCTGGGAAAATTGCGCAATGACCGCTGGCGGCAACTGCGAACCGTGCCAACCCGGCACTTCGCGCTCCATCACCGCCAACAACTGCGCACCGATGTACAGCAGGCTGCCGTCCGGCCGCGCCACGGCGAAATCGTTGGCGGTGTCGCTGCGGATCATGTCCTGCACCTGGAAGCGCCACAGCTGTAGCAGGTGCTCGCAAAACGCCGCAAACAGCACCTCCTCCTGGGCACTGAAGGCCGCCTCGTGCTCGCCCCGGTACAGGCAGACGAAAAACGTCAGGTTGCTGTCCGGCAGCTCGAACGAGATGCTCATCAAATGGTAAAGGTCGTAACGGCGGGCAAAATCGTTGACCGCCTCGACCGGGTCGGTGAACTCACTGTCGCGCACCACTTTTCCCGGTTTGCTCAGGGTGTCCATGGCAAAACTGTCATGCCCGGCCACCTCGCGCCACTCGCCGGCAAACGCCGGCGGCAGGTCAATGCGCCCATGCATCCAGTTCTGCGGCGCCACGCTGCCGGCGACCCCGGACATCTCGCCCCACCAGGACGACGCGAACGGCACCAGTTGGCGAAACGCCTGCAGGCCGTCGGCAATGAAATGCGAGCCACCCGCATCGCGCGCCAGGTTCGCCAGCTGCAGCACACAGCGATTGAAAGCCTGCAACGTTGCCAGCGAAAACTGCGTACTGCCTACTCCGTCCACCACCATCATTTCCCCGAACACTGCCTGGCCTGAGAACGGCAACATGCCACAGCGCAGACGCCAACGTCCACGCCCTTGCAAGCAAGCCTCAGTACACCGCTCCTACGGGGTAGACATAGGCATTCACGTCATAAAACGGCGTGCGCTGGTAAAACCAGTGCAAGCGCGCGCTGGGACTGGCGGCGAAGACTTTGTCGTCCTTGAGCTTCTTCTCGAACTCGGCCTTCAGTTCCGGGCTTTCGGCCAGCATCTTGCGCGCCATCGGCTCCATCACGTATTCCTCGGGCTCCTCGGCCACCACCAGGGTCGAGTTGAAAAAGCCCCAGGCCCAGAACGAGTCCGGACTTTCGGGGTACAGCAGGTTAACGGCCAGTACGCCCAGCGGTTGGTCCACGTCGATCAGCACCGAGCCTGCGGGAAAGGTCTGCAAGCGCTCGAAAGGCTTGGCCACGCCGCTGACCGGCAGCCGTCCTTCATAACCGGGGATCTGATTGGCTTGCGCACGATCAGGCTCGAAACCGCCGGCTATCTTGACGTCGTCCATGCGATACAGGGTGACGGCCTTGGTCGTCGGTTGCTCCAGGGTGGTCATCTGGATGCCATGCGCCTTTAGCCGGGCGATGACCTCGCGCCACTGCCCCGGTACCACGTACTGCTGAGGACGCTTGGTGACCAGGTCGGGCTCGGTGTTGCCGGTTACCGGCACCGTCAGCTGCTTGGGCTTGTTGCTCCAGACGATGGTCTTGGCGCCGGTGATGGGTGACTGTTCGTAGCGGTAGTCGCCAACGCTGAACGGCGTTGTCTGGGCCTTTCCGGGCTTCCAGGTGAGTACCACATCCTGCTGGGTTTCCAGGCGTTCGCGGTCCTGGCGGATCGCCTCCTTGAGCGACGCCGACTGCTCGCCAATCACCTGGATCATGCTTTTGAGCATCACGTAGTTGCCCAGTACCTGGGTCTGGTACGGGTGCAGTGCATGTTGCTCGATGAGGATCGAGGGCACGTTGCGAATGTCACCGTACTGGTTGGAAAACCGGGCAAAGTCGGTGCGGTACGGGTAGTAACCCTGGGTCGGGTCCTGGTTGTCGTTGAGGCTGATGCACTCGTGCACCACATGGCCATCGGCCTGCAGCGCGGCGTACACCGGTGCGCGCATGACGTTGTCCATCCAGGCGCTGCTGGCCGGCGACCAGCCGTTGCCGTTGTGGCAATAGGAGCTGTCGTAGGGGTACATCGCACCGTCGGTGGAATGGGTATCGGCAAAAAAGCTCAGGTCATAGGTGTTGAACACCCAGGCCACGTTGCGGATCTCGGCGCTGTCGAGCTTGGTAAAGTCGCGGTTGAGGTTGTAGTTCAAACCGTTGACCCGCCAACCGGTTTCCTGCGGGCCGTTCTGGTTGATCCGCCCATAGGCGCTGCGGCGCAGGTCGCCGTCGATGTTGACGGTGGGAATAAAGAGAATGTTGACCTTCGCCAGCAGGTCGGCGAGCGGCTTTTCGCCCGTGGTCATGTCGCGCAGCAGCATGAACATCGCGTCCTTGCCATTGGCCTCACCCGGATGGATTTCTGCTTCAACGAAAATCGTCGGCTTGCCCGACTCGTTGAGCCCGGCCGGCGACTTGTCGACTTCCAGCGAGGCGATGGCCATGACCATCGAATGGCCTTCGGCACTTTTTTCCGGCAGGTCATGCAGGACAATGCTGCCACCGGACGCCGCCGCCAGTTTGGTCAGGTAGTCGCGGGTCTGCAGGTAATTGCTGGTCTGGTTGAACTGGCTGGCTTCAGCCTCGGTGATCAGCGGGTCATCCGCTGCGGCGATGTACCGCGTGCTGGTCAGGGTCTGCTCGAACATCGCCGGCAGAATGCGCTGCTTGGCGGCCTGCAGGTAGCCGCTATCGTCAATATAGGACGGTGCGCTGGGCAACGCGGCCAAGGCCGGCAGGCACATGCCCATCAACATCGCGACATACAGAGGCTGCAAAAGCGGTTGTTTCATGATGAATCCCTATCATGAGTGGCAGTCGCCACATTAAACCTAAATTCACCGCCAGACGAGGGTCATGCCGCGATGCTCGACAACCTGTTATTCCCCCTCCCTGCTGCAACAGCGCAGGAGCATTTCGACGAACTGCTGACCCGACCGGGCCTGCGTATCGAACGGATCGTCTCCCATGGCCAGGCCAGCCCGGCCGGGTTCTGGTATGACCAGCCGCAGGACGAGTGGGTGCTGTTGCTCAGCGGCTCGGCAGGTTTGCGCCTGGAGCATGAAGCCAGCGTGCGCGTGCTCGGCCCGGGCGACGTTGTCGAGATCCCGGCGCACTGCCGGCACCGGGTGGAATGGACCGACAGCCATCAGGCCAGCGTGTGGCTTGCGGTGCATGTGGGGTAGTAATTCGCGGGTAAACCCGCTCCCACAGGTGCACTGCAGGTCCCCTGTGGGTTTACCCGCGAAGTCAGGCTGAAAGGCTCAGGTAGGGCTGCTCTTCGCCGGGGCTGCGATCAAAGTGACGCTTGTACTCACGGCTGAACTGCGAGGTGCTTTGATAACCGACCCGGTGCGCCACCTGCGCCACGCCCATGCCTTCGCCGATCAGCATCTGCTGGGCCTTGAGCAGGCGCAATCGCTTGAGGTACTGCATCGGTGACAGCAGAGTGCAGCGCTTGAAGTGCTCATGGAAAGTCGATGCACTCATGTTGGCGCAACCGGCCAGGGCCTCGACGCTCAACGGCTCGGCATAGTGTTCACGCAGGTAGCTCAACGCTGCGGCGATACGCGCGAAGTGGCCCTGTTGCTCCACCAGCGCTCGCAATACCCCCGCCTGTGGTCCGCGCAGTGCCACATAGAGCACTTCGCGTACCCGCGCGGCGCCCATCACCTGGCTGTCGAGCGGATCCTGCAAGCAGCGCAGCAGGCGTTCGACACTATCGCGCATGGCGTCGTCCAGCGCAGCAGACGTCATCGACTCGGGTGTCTGTGCCTGGACCGCCTGATCACCCGGCAAGTCCATGTTCTGCACCAGCTCACCCAGCACCCCGCGGTCGATCGCCACGGACACCCCGAGCAATGGCTCGTCGGCCGTAGCAAAGGTCTCGCACATGAACGGCACCGACAGCGCCTGCACCAGGTAATGCCCGGCGCCGTATTCCAGGGTACGCGGCCCCAGGCGCGCCAGCTTGCTGCCCTGGGCGAGGATCATCAGGCTCGGCTCGTAAATCTGCGGGCTGCTTGCCACATAGTGGCTTGCCGAAAGCACCTGCACCTGGGGCAGGCGTGTGTCGACAAAGCCCGGCCGTACCGCCAGGGCGCGGATCAGGGAGCACAAGGTGGCGTTGGCATCAACGTGGCGAGTCAGTTGCATGGGAACCCAAGGCGGAGGAATACACACTGGCATCATCGCAGCTATGCGGCCTCGCGTATGCACATGCCAGTCATGTCCGGAGTTTTAGGCATGACAGGCGGAGGAATGGCGGTGGGCAGCCCCCCTGCCCCGGCGCAGAATCCGCAGCCTCTACCGTTTATCGTTTTACTGAGGTTTTATGTACACAGCCATCGGTTACGCCGCCCAGTCCGCCACCGCGCCACTGGCGCCTATGAGCTTCCAGCGCCGCAGCCTGCGCCCTGACGATGTGGCCATCGAGATTCTCTACTGTGGCGTGTGTCACTCCGACATTCACCAGGCCCGCAACGAGTGGGGCATTGCCGTGTACCCGCTGATGCCGGGTCACGAGATTGTCGGCCGGGTCAGCGCAATCGGTGCCCAGGTCAGCCGCTACCAGGTAGGAGACCGTGTCGGCGTTGGCTGCATGGTCGACTCCTGCCAACACTGCGACGCCTGCCGTTCGGACCTCGAGCAGTACTGCCTGGAAGGTCCGACCATGACCTACGCCACGCCTGACCGGGTGGACGGCAGCAACACCATGGGCGGTTACTCCGACAGCATCGTGGTCAGCGAGCGTTTCGTCTTGCGCATCCCCGACGCCCTGGACCTGGCGGGCGCGGCACCGATCCTCTGTGCCGGCATCACCACTTACTCCCCCCTCAAGCACTACGGGGTCAAGCCGGGGCACCGTGTCGGCATCCTCGGCATGGGTGGCCTCGGCCACATGGGCATCAAGTTCGCCAAGGCCATGGGCGCCGAAGTCACCCTGTTCACCCGCTCGGCCAGCAAGGCCGAAGAAGCGCGGCGCCAGGGTGCCGATCATGTCATCGTGTCGACCGACGCCGCACAGATGCAGGCAGCAGCCGAGCACTTCGACTTTCTGCTCGACACCATCCCGGTTCAGCACGACCTCAACCCCTACCTGCAGACCCTGAAGTTCGACGGTGTGCACATTCTGGTGGGGCTGATCGAACCGGTGGACCCGGCCCTGCATGCGGCCAATCTGGTGCTCAAGCGCCGGGTGCTGGCCGGCTCGCTGATCGGCGGTATCGCCGAGACCCAGGAAGTGCTGGCGTTCTGCGCCGAGCATGACATCCGCTGCGATATCGAGATGCTCGACATTCGCCACATCAACGAAGCCTACAGCCGGATGATTGCCGGGGATGTGAAGTACCGCTTCGTAATCGATATGGCCACGCTCAAGGCCTGATGCAGTTGCCGGCGCCTTTCCAGGCGCCGGCTACCTGCACCTTAGGCGCCGCTGTACAGCCCTTCATTGCGCAGTTCGGCAGCGGTGTCGAGGATGCACTGGCGCAAGATCTCGACAATCTCGTCCACCTGGGCATGGGTGATGATCAGCGGCGGCGACATCACGTTCAAATGCATGATCGGCCGCACCAGCAAGCCTTTGGCCTGGGCACGACGGTGGATGCGCTCACCGATGTTGACCGCATCGGCAAACAGCGCCTTGCTGGCCTTGTCGGCGACAAACTCGACGCAAGCCATCAGCTTCATGCAGCGCACATCCCCCACCAGCGGCAGTTCACGCAGGCTTTGCAGGCGCTGCTCAAGATAGCCGCCAACGTCCTTGACGTGATCGAGCAGTTGCTCACGCTCGATGATCTCGATGTTCTTCAACGCTGCGGTGCAGCACACCGGGTGCCCGCTGTAGGTAAAGCCATGGGTAAAGCAGCGGCCCTTGCCCGGCTCGGCGATCACTTTCCAGATACGGTCGGAAAAGATGCACGCGCCCAACGGCAGGTACGCCGAGGTCAGCCCCTTGGCGGTGGTGATGATGTCGGGCTGCACACCGAACAGTTCTTCACTGGCAAAGAAGGTGCCCAGGCGTCCGAAGGACGTCACCACTTCATCTGCCACAAAGAGGATGTCGTAGGTCTGACACACCTGCCACATGCGCAGGAAATAGTCCTTGGGCGGGATGATCACCCCGCCCGAGCCCATGATCGGCTCGGCAAAGAAGGCGGCGACATTGTCCGCACCCAGCGAGAGGATCTTGTCTTCGAACTCGGCGACCAGGAACTCGAGGAACTGCGCCTCGTCCATGCCATCCGGCGCCCGGTACGGGTTGGGGTTGGACACGTGGTGGATCAACGGATGCGCGTAGTCGAATTCCGGCACCCGGTCGGCGGCCTTGTTGCCGATCGACATGGTCAGGGTGGTGGAGCCGTGATAGGCGTTGTAGCGGGCAATGATGTGCTTCTTGTGCGGCTTGTCGCGGCAGTTCTGGTAGTACTGGATCAGCCGGTAGGCAGTATCGACCGCGGTGGAGCCCCCGGTGGTGAGGAACACGTGATCAAGGTCGCCCGGCGCCAGTTGCGCGAGCTTTTCGCAGAGTTCGATAGCGACGTTGTTGGCCATGTCCGAGAACGGGTTGGAATACGCCAGCTGGCGGACCTGGTCGGCAATCGCCAGGGCCATTTCCTCACGCCCCAGGCCGATGTTGGTGCACCACATGCCGCCCACGGCATCGAGGAAGCGGTTACCGTCGGTGTCGCGGATGTAGGCGCCCTCCCCGGCAACGATGTTCAGTGCTCCCTGTTCGCGGTGCTCGTCGAACATGTGATAGCCGTGCATGTAGTGGGCCTTGTCGGCTTCCACCAGCGGGTCATGGGCAAGCGGTGTTGCGAACGCGTTGTTTGACGTAGCCATGGTCAGTTCCTTGGCGAAGGGAAATGGAAGGTTTTACAGACCGGTCTTGACCGTGCTCCAGACCCGGGTGATGGCACGCATGTCACGCGCATCCTGGGTTTTCTGGGCAAACAGGCGTTCCCGGGTGGCGTCGTCGGGGTAGATCGCCGGGTCGTTGCGGATGTCCGCCTGCACCAGGGTGGTGGCCGCCGCATTGCTGTTGGCGTAGCGGATGTAGTTGGTCACCTGGGCCATGGTCTGCGGCTGCAGCAGGAACTCGATGAAGCGGTGGGCATTGGCGCTGTGCGGGGCGTCTTTGGGCAGGTAAAGGTTGTCGAACCAGATCAGCGAACCTTCCTTGGGGATGAAGAACGACAGTTTGATGTCTTTCTTCGCTTCCTCGGCGCGAGCCTGGGCGATGGCGTAGTCGCCCGACCAGGTCAGGGCCATGCACACATCGCCATTGGGCAGGCTGGTGAGGTAGTTCACCGAGTCGAATTTCTTGATATAGGGGCGAATATCCAGCAGCAGCTTCTCGGCGGCCTTGAGGTCGGCCGGGGCGGCGCTGCGCGGGTCTTTGCCGAGGTATTTGAGCGCGAGCGGGATCACTTCGGTGGGCGCGTCCATCAAGGTTACGCCACAGTCGGCGAAACGCGAGACGATTTTCGGATCGAACAGCATCGCCAGCGAGCCGATCGGGGCGTCGGGCATGCGCGCCTTGATCTTGTCGACGTTGTAGGTCACGCCGTTACTGCCCCAGGTATAGGGCGCCGAATAGGTCAGGCCCGGGTCGTAGCCTTGCAGGGCCTGCACCACCTGGGTGTCGAGGTTGTGCCAGCTGGGCAGCTGTTGTTTGTCGAGGGCCTGGAATACCCCGGCCTTGATCAACGGTGGCGCCAGGGAGGCATTGAGCATGACCAGGTCATAGCCGGAGCGGCCGGTCAGCAATTTGGTCTGCACGGTTTCGTAGCCGTCGAAGGTATCGTAGATCACCTTGATGCCAGTGGCCTTCTCGAAATCGGCCAGCGTAGTTTCGCCGATGTAGTCCGTCCAGTTGTACAGCCTGAGTGTGTTGCTGGCGTCCACTTCAGCGGCCAGGGTGACCATGGCCGAGGATGCCAGCAACATACCGCACATCACCTTCATTGCCTTGCGCATTAGCAACTCCGTCGTGTGACTGCTCGGGATGAGCCGATGGGGTTACTATCTGACCATTCGCGGGCCGCGACCATAACCCGAATGGGTAGGTGGTCGCAGGCACGCATCGGTCAAGCCAGGGGGTACAACGCCTCGTCGAACTGCGACAAGCGCGGAAAGGTCAGCGGCTGGTCATCCGACAGGTGCTGCAGGCGCTGCTGATAACTGCGCAGGAAGTCTTTGCGTGCCTCGTCATTGATGTACGGCACATGCCACGCCACAAACGGCTCCAGCACATCAAAGCCGACATACGCCAGGGTGCCGCGCAGAATCGGACGCAGCATGTCCTCCAGCGGCCCGTGAATCGCCCCTTCGCCGAACATGTGCTCGCGCCCGCCAAGGGTCACCGTCACCAAGGCCTTTTTGCCCGCCAGTCCGCCCTGGTCATAGAAGCGCTTGCCGCCATAACAGACGCCCGACACCAGCACCCGGTCGATCCAGCCCTTGAGGATGGCCGGTGCCGAGAACCAGAAAATCGGGAAGTTCAGCACCACCAGGTCGGCCCACAACAGCTTGTCCAGCTCGGCCTGGATATCGGCGGCAATCGAGCCGCTCTTGACCCCCAGGCGCTGCTCCAGGGCATATACCAGGTACTCGGGATTCTCGCGGGTGGCAAAATCGTCGGCACTGGCCACCGGGTTCCAGTTCATGGCGTACAGGTCGCTGACCTGCACCTGGTGCCCTTGCGCCTGGAAGGTGTCCACGGCGGTGTCACGCAAGGCGGCAGTAAAAGATTGCGGCTCGGGATGAGCGTGAACGATCAAGACATTCATCTGGAATTTCCTTAAACAGGTTGCAATGTAGAAGGTGCTGCGCGGCTGGCCAGCAGGCGATTGAGCCAGTCCGGGTCCATTTCCGGCTCGGACGAGAACAGCAGCCCGGTGTAGTCGCGGTACGGCGGGCTGAAAATGGCATCACGGCTACCGTGATCCACCACGCGCCCGCGCTGCATCACCAGCACTTGGTCGGCGATGGCGCGCACGGTGGCCACATCGTGGGTAATGAACAGGTAGGCCACCCCCAGTTGCTGCTGGATGCGGTTGAGCAGCTTGAGCACGCCCTCGGCTACCAGTTGGTCCAGCGCCGAGGTGACCTCGTCGCAGATGATCAACTGCGGTTCTGCAGCCAGCGCGCGGGCGATGCAGATACGCTGCTTTTGCCCGCCGGACAGCTCTCGCGGCTGGCGCTCCATGTACACCGCCGGGTCCAGTTCGATCATTTCCAGCAACTCGGCCACCCGTTTGCGCATGGCCTGGCCCTTGAGCCCGAGGTAGAAGGTCAGCGGCCGGCCGATGATGTCGACGATGCGTTGGCGTGGGTTCAACGCGGTGTCGGGAATCTGGTAGATCATCTGGATTCGGCGCAGTTGCTCCTTGCTGCGGCGGCGAAAATCGGCCGGCAAGGCTTCACCGTCATACAGCACCTGCCCCGCCGTCGGCGGCAGCAAGCCGGTGATCAGGCGCGCGGTGGAGCTTTTGCCACTGCCGGACTCGCCGATCACCGCCAGGGTCTGGCCGCGATGGAGCGTGAGCGAGACATCATGCAGCACCGGTTGCTGGCCATAACTGGCACACGCCTGGCGTACCTCCAGCAACGGCCGTTGCTGCGCCGCACAGATTTTCGGGTCGGTGCGGAAACTGCGCACCGCCCACAGCGATTTGGTGTACTCCTGCTGCGGCGCGTTCAGCATGCTGCGGGTGTCGGCCTCCTCCACCAGCTTGCCGTGGCGCAAGACCATGATGCGGTCGGCCATCTGCGCCACCACCGCCAGGTCGTGGCTGATGTACAACGCGGCGCTGCCGTAGGTTTTGACGACGTCACGTATCGCCGCCAGCACTTCGATCTGGGTGGTGACGTCCAGCGCCGTGGTCGGTTCGTCGAAGACGATCAGGTCCGGGTGGCAGGCTATGGCCATCGCCGTCATCACCCGTTGCAGCTGGCCACCGGAGACCTGGTGCGGATAGCGCTGGCCGATCTGCTCGGGGTTGGGCAAGCGCAGCACGCGGTACAGCTCTACCGCTTCGGCTTCGGCCTGGGCACGGTCGATACCGCCGTTCTTCACCGCGGTTTCGACATGCTGATCGATCAGGCGGTGAGCCGGGTTGAACGAGGCCGCAGCGCTCTGGGCCACATAGGCGATTCGCAGGCCGCGCAGCTTGCGCAAGGCTTCAGCACGGGCGCCGACCAGCTCCATGCCGTCAAAGCGCACCGAACCACCGGTGATCCGGCAGCCGTCGCGCACATAGCCCATCGATGCCAGGCCCAGCGTCGACTTGCCCGCCCCCGACTCGCCGATCAAGCCCAGCACCTCACCGCGTTGCAGGGTCAGGTCAATGCCTTTGAGCAACGGATGCCAGGCGTCTTCATAGTGACCTTCGATGCGCAGGTCGCGGATTTCCAGCAGCGGCTTTTGAATATTCACTTGGGTCATGCTCAGCACTCCTTGAGGCCGCTGGATGCGTGCAGCACCCAGTCCACGACGAAATTGACGCTGACGGTGATCAGGGCCACGGCCAGGGCCGGCAACAATGGGCTGATATCGCCGAAGGTGATCAGCACCGCGTTGTCGCGCACCATGCTGCCCCAATCGGCTGTTGGCGGCTGGATACCCAGGCCCAGGAACGACAGCGCACTGATGAACAGGAATACAAAGCAGAAGCGCAAACCGAACTCGGCAATCAACGGGGCCGCGGCATTGGGCAGCACCTCGCGGCTGACCAGCCACCACAGCCCTTCCCCGCGCAGCCGCGCTGCTTCGACAAAGTCCTGGACCACCACGGTCATGGCCACCGCCCGCGACAGGCGAAACACCCGTGTGGCGTCCAGCAGGGCAATCACCAGCACCAGCGAGGTGGCGGTGGTGCCAACCACACTGAGGATCAGCAAGGCGAAGATCAACTGCGGGATGGCCATGAGAATGTCCACCACCCGCGACAGGCCCTGGTCTACCCAGCCGCCCTTGATCGCCGCCACCAGCCCGCAAAAGCCGCCCAAGGCAAAGGCCAGAACGGTCGTCAGAAAGGCGATCCCCAGGGTGTTGCGGGCACCGTAGACCAGGCGGCTGAACATATCGCGCCCAAGGTTATCGGTGCCCAGCAGGAACTCGCTGCCCCACGGTGCGAAGCCCTCGCCGACCACCTGGGTCTCGCCGTAGGGCGCCAGCACCGGCGCAAACAGCGCCACCAGCACGTACAGGACAATCACCGCCAGGCCGAACTTGGCACTCAGCGGTGCGCGCAGCAGTTGCTTGAACAGGCTCATGGCTTACCCCTTCGGATGCATCAGGCGTGGGTTGCTGGCAATCGACAGCACATCGGCCGTGGTATTGAGCAGGATGTAGGTGGCGGCAAAGATCAGGCTGCAAGCCTGCACGACCGGGATGTCGCGCTTGGCCACCGAGTCGACCAGCAACTGGCCGAGCCCCGGGTAGACAAATACCACCTCGACCACCACCACACCCACCACCAGGTAAGCCAGGTTCAGCGCCACAACGTTGATGATCGGCGCCAGGGCATTGGGCAAGGCATGGCGGAAGATGATCCGCGCCGGGCTGATACCCTTGAGCCGGGCCATCTCGATATAGGGGCTGGCCAGCAGGTTGATCAGCGCCGCACGGGTCATGCGCATCATCTGCGCGACCACCACCAGGCTCAGGGTCAGCACCGGCAACAGTGAACGCTCCAGCACTTCGCCAAAGCTGGCGCCCGGGGCGAGGTTGGAGATGCTTGGCAACCAGTTGAGCTTTACTGCGAACACCAGGATCAGGATGTAGGCGACAAAGAACTCGGGGAACGACACCGCACTCAAGGCGCTGGTATTGAGCAGCCGGTCGAACCAGCTGTTGCGGTACAGCGCCGCGAGTATGCCCAGCAACAACGCCACCGGCACCGACACCAGTGCCGCCAGCGCGGCCAGGCTGAAGGTGTTGGCCAGCCGGCTGGCAATCAGCTCGGCAATCGGCCGCTGGTTGGCCAGCGACACGCCAAGGTCACCGTGCAGCAAGTGCCAGGCCCACTGGCCGAAGCGGGTCAGTGCCGGTACATCCAGGCCCAGCTGGGCACGCAGTGCGGCAACGGTTTCGGGCGTGGCAGCCTGGCCGAGCATGGCCTCGGCGACGTCGCCAGGCAGCATGCCCACGGCCAGGAAGATGATCACCGCCACCGCAAACAGCGACAACAGGCCCAGGGCCAGGCGCTGCACAAGCAGTTTGTAAAGACTATTCACCGGACAGCTCCTCGAACAGACACAACGAAAGGTGACGCGGCAGGTCCGGCCCTCAGGCCTGCCACCAGCGTTCGATCAGGCGCAGGCCGTCCAGCTCACCGTAAGGCGCAGTCCCTCCGCCGTGGGTAACGCGCCTGGAGCGTGCGGCCACAGAGCTGGCAAACAGCGGCACGATGGCACCGCCGTCGTCGCGACACAGGGCCTGCATTTCGTTGTACATCTCCTGGCGCAGCGGCGCGTTCATCTCGCCACGGGCGGCATTGAGCAGTTCGTTGAAGCGCGTGTTGTCCCAGTGCGTTTCGTTCCAGGCCGCACCCTTGGCGTAGCCAATGCTGAACATGCGGTCGGCGGTCAGGCTGCTGTAGAAGAACGAGGTGGTGAAGGGTTGCTTCATCCACACGTTGCTGAAGAAACCGTCGGCCGGCTCGCGCACCACATCGATATCGATACCGGCCTGACGCGCCTGCTCCTTGAACAGCACCGAGGCATCCACCGCACCGGTGTAAGCGGCATCGGAGGCCTGCAGGCGCACCTTGAGCGAATCGACCCCAGCCTGGCGCAGGTAGAAGCGCGCCTTGTCCGGGTCGTAGGCGCGTTGCTCCAGTGAGCTGTTGATGAAGCGGCTGCCGGGCTGGATCGGGTGATCGTTGCCGATCTGGCCGTAGCCATAGAGCACCGAGGCGAGCAAGGTTTCGCGGTTGATCGCATGCTTGAGGGCCAGGCGGATGTTGTTGTCCTGGAACTGCGTGCTGTCGGTCAGCATCGGGAAGGTGTAGTGCTGGGCGCCTTTGGTTTCCTCGATGGCCAGGTTGGGGTTGCGCTTGAGCAAGGCCACGGTTTTCAGGTCGACCTTGTTGATCACATCGACTTGACCGGTGACCAGCGCGTTGACCCGCGCCGCGCCATCGGCAATGGCCAGCAATTCGGCGCTGGCAAAATGCGCCCTGCCCGCTTTCCAGTAGTCCGGGCGACGCTCCAGGTCCATGCGCACGCCGGGCTCGAAGCCTTTGAGGCGGTAGCCGCCGGTACCGACGCCAGACTGCCAGTCGGCGACGCCGTCCTTGGCTGGCATGATCGCCAGGTGATAGTCGGCGACCACGTAGGCGAAGTCGACGTTGCCCGAATGCAGTTCGAACACCACGGTGTCGTTGCCCTCGGCGCGTACCTGGGCCACATCACCGAGCACGGTCTTGGCCGCCGAGGTGGACTTGTCGCCCAGGTGATGCTGGATCGAGGCGACGACGTCATTGGCATCCAGGGTCTTGCCGTTATGGAAGGTCACGCCCTTGCGCAGGATGAAGGTCCAGATGCGCGCATCGGGGCTCAGTTCCCAACGCTCGGCCAGTTCCGGAATGGCGCTGCCGTCCACGGCGATTTCGCTGAGGGTGTTGTACACCGCCGAGAAACCGACAAAGGTGAAGGTATCGGCCCAGGTCCCCGGGTCCCGCGAGTCGGTAGTACTGCCACCGGCCAGGCCCATGCGCAGCACACCACCGGCTTTTGGGCTGGTCTCTTCGGCCCAGCCGCGCATCGGCAAGCCAAGGCTGAAGGCACCGGCCACGGCAGCTGCCGTGGCGCTGAATTTGAGAAAATCGCGACGCGGCAAGCCGCTGTCGTGCATCGCTTGAGTAATTTTGTTGTTGTTATCGCTCATGGCATTGCCTCTGTTGAACCGCAGAGAAAAGGATTCAGCCAACCTCGCACGCATCGATGCTGCAAATATTTGTATTTGTCATCGTGACAATTACATTAGACTCAATCACACACCGCTGCCAAGCCCCTTTCAGGATGGAATTTTCAAAGGATTCTGCAGACCATGAGCCAGTCGACTCGCCTGATCACCGCCTCGTACATTCTGTCGTTCGTGGCTGCCAACGCCCCGCAGAAGCTGCGTACCGAGACTATTGCCAAATGGGTCAAGACCCATCCCACGCGCGTGCGCAGCCTGGTCTCGCTGATGGTCAAGGCCAACATCCTCAAGTCCTGGCGTGGCGCCCACGGCGGCCTGACCCTGGCCCGTCCGGCCAGTGAAATCACCCTGCGCGAGGTGTACGACGCAGTGCAGGAAAGCTCGTTGATCGCCGAGAAGATCGACAACCCCTTCTCCGGTATGGAAGACCACTGCAAAGTGTTCGAGGTGTTCACCCGGCTGTTTGCGATGCTGGAGGCCAACATGCGCCTGGACCTCGGTGCGATCACTGCCGACCAGTTGTTTGTGGCGTTCGATACGCCCAAGGAACACGCCAACGTGTAGGAAATTCTTACCGGCTTTTTCGCGGGTAAACCCGCGAAGAGGCCAGCAAAAACAACACATCACTGATGGCCTGGTGCAAATTCCGCACCGGCATCTGCAGCGCCTCTTACCCGCGGGCCTCGGCCTCCATCAACTCTGCCGCGCAACGGGCAATGCGCTGGCAGGCATCACGCAGCGGCTCGTCACCGAGTACCAGCCCCAAACGGATATGCCCCGCCGCACTCGGCCCAAAGGCCTCGCCCGCCAGCACCGATACACCGTGACGGTCCAGCAAGCGGTTAGAGAAGTCCTGGGCGCTGAGGCCGGTTTCGCGAATGTCGACCATCACGAACATGCCGCCGTCAGGTTTGAGCGCCTTCAGCCCCGGGTTATCCGCCAGGCACTCGCAGACCAGGTCACGACGCTGACGATAGGCGTCGCGCATCGCAACCAGCGCTGGCAACGGTTGCTCCAGCGCCACCACGGCGGCGTCCTGGATAAAGTCCGGCGAGCCATACAGCATGCACAACGCGAGGTTCTCCAGGTGTGTGGCCAGCGCCGTCGAACCCACCACCCAGCCTACCCGCCACCCCGTCATGGCATGCGACTTGGACAGGCTGTTCAAGGTCGCCGTGCGCTCGGCCATGCCCGGCAGGCTGCCGGGGCTGATGTGTTCACCCTCGTAGAGCAACTCGCTGTAGACCTCGTCACTGATCAGCCACAGGTCATGGGCGATGCACAGTTCCGCCAGTGCCTCCCAGGTCGAACGCGGCAGGCTTGCACCCGAAGGGTTGTGCGGACTGTTCAACGCCAGTGCCCGGGTGCGCGGGGTGATGCGCGCGGCAACATCCTCGGGGCACACGCGAAAGCCGTTCTCGGAACGCACCGGCACCGGCACCACGGTGGCGCCACAGGCGCCGAACACCGCTTCATAGGTGACATACATCGGTTCGGCGACAATTACCTCGTCACCGGGGTTCAGCACGCACTGGGCCACACAGAACAGTGCGCACTGCGCACCCGCCAGCACCGTTACCTGGTCGGCATCGACCGGCTGGCCGCTGCGTTGCTGGTGACGGCCGGCGATGGCCTGACGCAGCGCGAGTTTGCCGCGCACATCCGAATAATGCGTGTGGCCGTTGTGCAGGCTGTCGACGGCAGCCTGAACGATGGGCGCCGGGGTGTCGAAGTCCGGATCGCCAACCGACAACAGGAGGATGTCCTGACCTTGCGCCTGCAGGTCGAGGGCACGGTAGTGAATATCCCAGGCGGCGGCGCCGTCACCGGCAATGCGTTGGGTCAGAGCGGAAAAGCGCATGGCAATCTTCCTGAATGGGGTGGACGTCAGCGAGCGCAGGCATGCTTGAGCTCGATCAGGGTCACGCTGTTGCGGGCAAAGCCGGCGCGCAGCTCTTGTTGCAGTTCATCGAGGCTGCGGGGCTGGGCCACGGTGCAACCATACGCCCGCCCGAGCCCGGCAAAGTCCGGATTGCGCGGCAGCACCCCGATCGGCTCGATATCCAGGTTGAGCATGTCGTCGCGGATCTGCCCCAGCGCATCGTTGTTCCACAACAGCACTACCAGCGGCCGGTCCAGCTCTTCGACGGCCGTGGCCAGTTCCTGCGCGGTGTAAAGGAAGCCGCCGTCGCCCACCAGCACCAGGCCCGGACGATCCTCAGTGGCAAACATGCCGCCAATCCCCGCCGGCACGCCGTAACCCAGGGTCCCGTAGCCGGTCGGGTGCAGCCAGCTGCGCGGTGCCCGGCTGGCGAAGGCATAGTTGCCGGTATAGGCCAGTTGGGTCATGTCCGTGCTGATAAAGGCGTTAGCCGGCAGTTCCGCGACCACCCGGTCGAGAATCGCCTGGTGAATGGTCTGCAACGGGCCATGGCTGTCCCTGACGGCTTGGCGCAAGGTGGCGACTTTGGCGACGGCCGCCTCGGGGTCACGCTGGCTGTCCGGCAAATGCTCCAGCAACGCGCCGACGGTCAGCCGCGCATCGCCCTGCAACGCCAGCGCGCAGGGATAGAAGTCGTTGAACTTGCGTGAGTCGATGTCCACCCGCAGCAGCTCGCCGTTGAGCTCCAGGCGCTCGCGCCAGAAATCGGTATCGGCCATCTCGGTGCCCACCGCCAGAATCACGTCGGCTTCGGCGATCAGTTTCCACCCGGGTTCGACACACAGGCTCGCGCCGGCATTCAGCGGTGCCTCTGGCGCCAGCAGGCCCTTGCCGGCAACGCTGGTAAACAGCGGCGCCGCCAAGCGGGCGCTCAGCTGTTGCAGGACATCGGCGGCCTGCAGTGCCCCGCCACCGGCGATGATCATCGGCCGTTTGGCCGCTGCCAGTTTTACCGCCGCCTGCTCCAGAACGTTGCTGGACGGCAGGCCGCGACCAGGGCGGCGAACCACCTCAGTGCTCCAGTCACGAGTGACCGGCGCCGCCAGCACATCCAGCGGCACGGAAATATGCACCGGCCGTGGCCGCTCACTGTCGAACACCGCATAGGCACGGGCAACCAGCTCGGGCAGGTCCTCGGCGCTCAAGGCCACGGCGGAAAACGCGGTGATCGGCGCGGTCATCGCGCGCTGATCCTGGGTCTCGTGCAGGCAGCCCCAGCCCTTGCCCAGGCTGGCCGTGTGGTTGACGCTGGAAATCACCAGCATCGGGATCGAGTCGGCGTAGGCCTGGCCGATCGCGGTCGCGGCGTTGGTGACACCGGGACCGGTGATGACAAAGCACACGCCGGGCTTGCCGCTGACCCGGGCATAGCCGTCAGCCATAAAGCCTGCGCCCTGTTCATGGCGGGTAAGGACGTGACGGATGCCGCTGCCCGGCAGGCCACGGTACAACTCCAGGGTGTGCACCCCGGGAATGCCGAACACAGTATCGACACCGTAGTTGGCCAGCAGGCGGACCAGGGCCTGGCCACCGGTCAATGGAGTATTGTGCATGTTGTGCTCCTTACGCCTGGCCGAGGCGAATCAACGCATCGACCGCGGTGGTGCCCTGGGCACCGACCATTAATGGGTTCACATCCAGTTCCAGCAGTTGCCCGGCGTTTTCGCAGGCGTAGTCGGCAACGGCGCGAATCGCCGCGACCAGGGCATCGAGGTCAGCGTGCTCGCGGCCTCGGAAGCCCTGCAGCAGACTGGCGCTGCGCAAGCCGAGCACGGCTGCGCGAATGGCGCCGTCAGTGGTCGGCAACAGCAGGGTCTTGCTGTCCTTGAGCAACTCGACGAGGATGCCGCCAGCACCGATTACCAGGGCCAGGCCAAAGTCGTTTTCACGCTTGATACCGACGATCAGCTCGGCCAGTGGCGCGCTGGCCATCGGTTCGAGCAGCACCTGGTCAAACGCCACATGCGGCGCATACGCACCAATGCGTGTGCGCATCTGCTGCACCGCGTTGTCCAGCGCTTGCGCATCGCGCAGGTTCAACGCCACGGCCCCGGCTTCGGTCTTGTGCGGCAATCGCGCACTCACGGCTTTGAGTACCAAGGGGTAGCCCAGCGCCTCTGCAGCCTTGACGGCCTGCTCGACGCTGCTCAGTACGCCAGCGGGAACCGGCAGGCCGAAAGCCTTCAATGCCTGTTTGGAATCCCACTCATTGAGCAACTCGCCCTCACCTGCCAGCGCTTGCGGGCACAGCGGCACCAGCGCCGATTCACCGAGTTCGAGCAAGGCCTGACGACGGCTCTGGTAGGCGGCGATCCGCCCCCAGGCTGCCAGCCCATCCTCAACCCCTTGCAGCGCCGCAATGCCATGGCCATGCAGGCGTTCGCGGGCACTGGCCGGCAGCAGCTCGGGGAAGGCCGAGGTGACAAAACCGATCTTGCCGTGGCGCTTGAGGGCGGCGCTGTACAGTTCCAGCAGCAGGTCGCACTCCTTGCGCTCACCCGTAAATTCGGCCGGGTAGTCGAGCACCAGCATGGCCGCATCGGCCTCGCTGCGCAGGGCGCTGTCGAGCATGCGCTCAAGGGCGGCGCCGTCGCCCCAGATGGCCGTGGTGAAGTCCAGCGGGTTGACCAGGTTGGCGTACGCCGGCAGTACCTGAGCCAGCTCATTGACCTGACTGATGTCGAGTTTGGGCAGGCTCAGGTCGTTGCGTTCGGCGTAGTCGGCAATCAGCCCGGCATCACCACCGGAACAGGCCAGGGCGATCAGGCTGCGGCCGTTGGGCAGGTTGCCACAAGCGGCAGCCTTGAGGGTTTCGGCGAAACTCACCGGGCCGCTGACGCGGATCACCCCCAGGCGCTGGAACAGGCTGTCGTAGAGCGCATCGGAACCGGACAGCGAACTGGTATGACTGAGGGCCAGTTCGGCACCAATCTGCGACACCCCGGTTTTCAGGGCGATGATCGGAATGCCCTTCTCCAGTGCCTTGTGCGCCGCACGGGCAAAGCCTGGCACGTTCTTCAGGCCTTCAAGGTGCAGGCCGATGGCAGTCACCCGCGGCTCATCGAGCAGCACATCCATCAGTTCGGCGATGCCCAGCTGCGCCTGGTTGCCGACCGAGGCCATGTAGGCCACCGGCAACGAGCGGTCGCTCATCGACAGGTTGTAGGCGAAGTTGCCGCTCTGGGTCAGGATCGCCACGCCCTTGTCCACCGCCTTGCCGCCATGTGCCACCGGCCACAGCGCACTGCTGTGCAGGTAGTCGAGCAGGCCGTAGCAGTTCGGGCCGAGCAAGGCCATGGTGCCGGCGGCCTTGAGCAGTTGCTGTTGCAGCGCCTGCCCTTCGGCCCCGGCTTCGGCAAAGCCCGAGGCGTAGCAGATCGCCCCGCCGGCATCGATGGCGGCCAGTTCGGCGACGCAGGTGAGCGTCAGTTCACGGTTGGTAGCGATGAACACCGCGTCCGGGCCGCACGGCAACTCGGCCACGCTACGTACGCAAGGGATGCCATCAATGCTGTCGTGCTGCGGGTTCACCAGCCACATCTGGCCCTGATAACCGCCTTCGGCACAGCGCTTGAGCGCGCGGGCCATGCTGCGTCCGCCGACAAAGGCCAGATGACGTGGGGCCAGCAGGCGCTTGAGGTTGTCACGAATCGACTGCGACATAGGAGTTCTCCGACCCGATCAACGCAACAGTGGGCGCAACAGTTCGCGGGAAATGATGTGCCGCTGGATCTCCGAGGTGCCCTCCCAGATCCGCTCGATCCGCGCATTGCGCCAGATCCGCTCGACCGGGCCTTCATCCATCAGGCCCATGCCGCCGAAAATCTGCACGGCTTCGTCGGCGACCTTGCCCAGCACTTCACTGGCAAACAGCTTGGCCATACCGGCCTCGCCGTCGGTCATGCTGCCCTGGTCCATCTTCCAGGCGGTGTGCAGGGTCAACAGCTCGGCAGCACGGATCTGCGTGGCCATGTCGGCCAGCTTGAACGACACGCCCTGGTAGGTACCGATCGGCTGGCCGAACTGCTTGCGGTCCGCCGCCCATTGCAGCGAGACATCCAGTGCGCGCTGAGCCTGGCCGACGCAGTTGGCCGCGACCATCACCCGCCCGGCGGTGAGCCAGGCGTTGGCCACTTCCCAGCCCTTGCCCACTTCGCCCAGCACCTTGCTGGCCGGCACGCGGCAATCGTCGAAAAACAGCTCGTAGGTGTGATAGCCGCGGTTGCTCACGCACTTGGGGCCGCGGCGAATGGTCATGCCGGCGGTACCACGGTCGACCAGGAACGCGGTGACTGCGTTGCGCTTGCGGCCGTTGTGCTCATAGGTGTCGGTCACGGCAAAGACGATGGCGAAATCGGCATGCCCGGCGTGGCTGATGAAATGCTTGCTGCCGTTGAGGACGAAATCGTCCCCTTCACGCACGGCACGGGTCTTGATTGCGTTGGCGTCGGAACCGGCGCCCGGCTCGGTCAAGGCAAAGCAGTCGACTTTCTCGCCCTGGATGCACGGCAGCAGGTAGTCATTGATCTGCTCGCCCTTGCAGGCCATGAGAATCTTCGACGGGCGCGCGACAAATACATGCACCGCCCACGACACTTTCGACAGCTCACGCTCGATCAATGCCTGGGACAGGTAGTCGAGACCGCCACCACCGACTTCTTCGGGCATGTTGAACGCGTAAAAACCTGCAGCGATCGCCTTGCCGCGAATCTGCGCCGCCAGCTCCGGCGACACTTCATCGGCGCGATCGACAGCTTCCTCGTGGGGCAGCAGCTCCTTGGCAACGAAACTGCGTACCGCTTCCACCAACATTTCTTGTTCTTGGGTCAGTTGGAAATTCATGGAATTTTCCTGAAGAAGGTTGTGTAAGTACTTATTTTCCAACAAATTTTGCTGCGCGCCTTTCGACCGCCGCACGCAATGCCTCGTTGCCATCCTCACTGCGTCCGCACAGCAATCCAGCAGCCAGTTCCGCCTGCAGCTGTTCGCCGAGGGTGCGTTGAGCACCCTCGCGCATCAGGCGTTTGGTCTGGGCGAAGGCGAAGGTCGGGCCATTGGCCAGGCGCCCGGCCAGTTCGGCAGTCGCCGCCAGCAACTGGTCATCGGCGCACACCTCACCGACCAGCCCGGCGGCCAGTGCGCGCTCCGCGCCCCACAGCTCATCAAGGAACAGCAGGCGCTTGGCTTGCTCGCTGCCGATCAGCCGTGGCAGGTGCCAACTGGCCCCGGCGTCAGGGCTGTAGGCCATGCTGGTGTAACCCGCCTTGAAACGCGCCGAAGCGGCGGCCACGCGCAGGTCGCAGCACAGGGTCAGATCCATCCCGGCACCGACGGCAGTGCCGTTGATGGCGGCAATCGTCGGTTTGTCGAGGCTGTGCAGGCGTTGCATCAGAGCGTGGGCGGTCTCGGTCCAGCCGTAGCTTTCCAGCGCGCCACGGGCTTCGGCTTCAGCCCATTCGGCGAGGTCTGCACCGGCACAGAAACTGCGCCCGCTGCCGGTCAGCACCACCACCCGCACCGCTGGGTCGGCGTTGCAGTCATCGAGCAAGGCATGCAGCTTCTTCAGGCTGGGGATGTCCAGCGCGTTGCGCTGATCGGGACGGTTGAGGGTGATCCAGGCGACATCTGCTTCGACAGTGCTCAACAGTGACGGGGAAGTAGTCATGGGAGGCCTCGAATTATTGTGGTTGGCGTGAGGGGTAGGACTTGAGGCCATACTAAACGAGTGTTCAACAAGGAAACAATCGGGCAAAATCTTTGATGTAACAGATTAAAAACATCGTGCAAGTAACTGTTTTTATATAATTTTTATAGAGATTTAAGTTGTTTCCCAAGAACAGCTGTTACAACTTCGCACAACTGCCACAGGCATAAAAAAACGCGACAGGCGTCTGTCGCGTTCTCGGGTGGATTACGAGCGCGAAGCGCTCACCCGGGGTTGCTGTTAAACCGAAGGCGCCAACACCACCTGGCGCTTGCGGTGAATCATGAAGTACGCCGCGTAACACACTGCGATAAAACCAAAGCCCCAGTACAACGAAGGCCGCTGTGTCTCATCCAGCGCCAGGAACACGAACAGCGAGCTGCACAGGGTGATGCACAGCAGCGGCACCAGTGGATACAACGGTGCCCGGTACTTGAGGTCGCTCAATTTGCCGCCGTCGCGCAGGAACGCCTTGCGAAAGCGGTACTGAGCCAGAGCAATCACGATCCAGGTCACCGTGCCGGACATCCCGCTCACCGCCATCAGCACCATGAACAGGGTGTCGGCAGCGACAAAGCTGGTCATCAGCGACACCAGCGCAAAGCACAGGGTGATGCTCAGCGCCCGCAACGGTACACCGCGGCTGCTCAGCGGCGACAGGCTCTTGGGCGCCATGCCGGTCTTGGACATTGCCCAGAGAATCCGCGTCGACGCATACAGCCCCGAGTTGCCCACCGACAGAATCGCCGTGAGGATCACAAAGTTCATCAGGTCGGCCGCGTAGGGAATGCCGACCATGTCGAACACCTGCACGAACGGGCTTTCCATCAGCCCAGCCTGCTGCCACGGAACAATGGCCGAAAGCACCACAATCGCCAGCACATAGAAGATCAACACGCGGAACACCACGTTGCGCACAGCACGCGGAATGCTCTTCTCCGGCTGATCGGTCTCGCCCGCTGCCACGCCCATGATCTCGCAGCCCTGGAAGGCATACACCACGGTCATCATCACCGCGAACACCGCCGACAGGCCGTTGGGGAACAGCGAATCACCGATCAGGTTGTTCATCATCGGCGCCGGCGCCCCGCTGGTCAGCGGAATGGCACCGAAGATCACCAGCACGCCAACAATGATGAAGCCGAGGATCGCCGCCACCTTGATCCCCGAGAACCAGTACTCGGCCTCACCAAAGGCCCGGGTCGCCAGGGCGTTGAGGCCGAACAGCACCACCACGAACAGCGCCGACCAGTACCAGATCGGCACCTCGGGGAACCAGCGCACCATCAGCATGCCGGCGGCGGTGAACTCCAGCCCCACCGTGGTCGCCCAGCTCATCCAGTACACCCAGCCGATCATGAAACCGGTGGCTGGCCCGATGTACTTGGTGGCGTGGGCCTGGAACGAGCCGGATACCGGCATCTGCACCGACAGCTCACCCAGGCAGACCATCACCAGGTACATCAGGAAACCTGCTACCAGGTAGGCCAGGATCGCGCCCACCGGCCCGCCCTGGTTGATGGTGACCCCCGAGCCCATGAACAGCCCGGTACCGATCACGCCGCCCAGCGACAGCATGAAGATATGCCGGCTTTTCAGTGCCCGTGTCAGGTGGATGCCTTTACGTTCGGTCGAATCAGTCATGTCGGCACCTCAACAGTGGTTGACGTGCGAAGGGGAAATACGAAAACGCGAGGGTCGATCAGCTTGACGATGGTTCATTATTATTATCTCCAATAAGCGTCGAAGACCGCGTGCAGTGCGGTTAGCGTCGATTATTGGAAAGCGATGTAAGGTGCTGTTGTACGTAAAGATCGAAGATGTAAAAAGTCGTAAGTTTTTTGTACATCAGCCCTGCAACAGGCGTTCGAGGGTCTGCAGTGCCTGCTGCATCTGCAGGGTCATCGGCGTCACCAGGCGCTGTATCGCGCCCGCGTCGTTGCACAGTGCCGCCTCTTCAAGCTCACGCAACGCGCTGGCCAGCCCGCGAAAGCCGAGCGAGTCGCTGCTACCGGCCAGGCGATGTGCCAGGTGGGCAACCTCGGTGCAGTCACTGGCTTTGAATGCTTCGCCGAGCGCCTCCTGGTGTTGTTCGATGGCTTCGCGTAACACCGACAGCAGCCCCTGCACCTTCTGTTCGCCAAGCAGGTTGCGATGGGTGCCCAGCAAAGACCAGTCCATGACCTGATCAAGCTGCACCGCCTCGACCAGCGGCGCCTCCTGCGCCAGCGCCTCGCGCAAACTGTCCAGCTTCAGCGGCTTGGCCAGAATGCCTTGCATGCCAGCATCCAGGTAGCTGCGGACCAGCGCCGGCTGGACGCTGGCGGTAAGCGCCAATATGCGGCTATCGCGATTGGGCCCGGGTGTTGCGCGAATCTGCCGGCACAGCTCGACACCGCTGATGCCCGGCAGATGCACATCGAGCAGAATCAGGTCGAAGCGCCGTTGACTGCACAGCACCCGCCCCTGTTCGGCTTCCTCGGCCAGCCACACCCGATGGCCGTCACGGCGCAGCAGGCCCTGCACCACTTCGCGGTTCAACTCGACGTCCTCGACCACCAGAATGTCCAGGGCAGGGACCACTGGCACCACAGGCTGCGCGATGTCACTTGGGCCTGAACGTTGCAATGCCAGCTCAAACCAGAAACAACTACCCTGCCCCTCGACACTTTCAAGCCCGATCCGCCCACCCAGCTTCTCAACCAGGTGTTTACAGATCGCCAGGCCCAGACCCGTGCCGCCGTACTGCCGGGCTACCGCCTCGCTGGCCTGGACAAAACGATCGAAGATCTTTGCCTGCATCGCCGGGGCGATGCCGATACCGTTGTCACTGACGCTTACCCGCAGTTGCTGACGGTCGCTCTGCTCGCCCAGCACCTGAACCTTGAGCATTACCTGCCCGGCACTGGTGAACTTGATCGCGTTGGCCAGCAGGTTGCTCAGCACCTGACGCAGGTATTGCTCCGCGCCTTGCTGACGCGCCGCCAGCTGCGGATCGATTTCACACGACAGTGCTGTGCGGTTGCCCAGCGCCCGGGGCTCAAGCAGGGTCATTACTTCGTCGCACAACTGGCGCAGGGAAAAACCGACGGCTTCCGGGTGGCTTTCGCCCTCTTCCAGGCGGGCGAAATACAGCACTTCGTTGAGGATGGTCAGCAGGCCTTCACCTGCTTTGTACAAGGCGTCCAGGCGCTTGCTGTCCTGTCCGTGCAGTCCGGCACCGCGCAACAGCTCGGCCATGCCGAGAATGCCATTCAGTGGAGTGCGCAGTTCATGGCTCATGGTGGCCAGAAAGCGTGATTTGGCCAGGTTCGCCGCTTCAGCATCGTCTTTGGCACGCATCAGGCTGGCGGTGCGGCGCTCGACCATTCTCTGCAGCTCGTCGCGCTTGTCCTGCAAGGCCAGGCGATCTTGTTCACGCCGCTCGATATCACTGAGAATCGCCCCACGCATGTCTTCCAGCGCAGTGGCCACGGTATCGATTTCGTCGGCGCGCGCCGAACGCCGCTTGCCCAGGCGCAGCGGCTCTTGCCAGTCGCCGGCACCAATGCGCCGGGCAAATTCGGCCATCACCTGCAGGTGGCGCGTTACCAGGCGGTAGAACAACCCCGATAACGCCACCGCCAGGCCGCACAGGAACACACTCATCCACAACAGGCTGGCCAGCCCGGTGGCGAACAGGCGTCGATGCACGGCGCCCAGATCAATGCTCACTTCCAGTTCACCCAGGTGCCGCAGCGGCCCCGAAGGTGGTTGAAAGTCCAAGGCAAAGCGCTCGATGCGCAACGGCCCCGGCGGGTTCGCCTCACCCTGCAGGAGGTTGAAATCGGTGCTGCTCAGGCGCACTCGGGCGACATCGGAAAAGTCCACCAGCCCGCGCAGTTGCACATTGAGCTGCTCCTGGTCGAGGTCCCACAGGCTGCGCTCCAGGCTCGCCAGGTAGCCGCCGCGAATCAGCGCCATGCGCGCGTCGATGTCGCGCATCTCGCGTCGGTACTCGAAATACAGCTGCACGCTGCTCGCCAGCACGGTAAAGCACAGGCTGAACAGCAGGATGAACAGCAGCAGGCGCCGCAGCAACCCGCCGGTCGGTACGCGCTTCATCGGGCATCCGCCGGCAGGTTGACCATGTCGCGGTAAGTGACCTCGCTTTCGCGCAACCAACGCTCGATTTCACCAGCGTCGGCCATGCGCTGCAGCTGTTCGTCGATCTGCGTCATGCGCTGGCTCAGCTCACTGTGGCGAGATACCGCGACACGCAGATAGTCCACGCTCAGCGCCGTAGGCAGCACGCGGATGTCTTCGGCACCCGGCAGACGCTCGATGTACAGCTGGCCAGTGCGCCGTTCCTGAATGACGAAATCGATACGCCCGCGGATCAGTTTGCCGAAGTTCTGCTGGCTGGAAGACACCCATTCGATGTTCTGGTGTTTGGCCACCAGGCGGTCGAACTCGGTGCCGTAGCTCTCGCCGAACAACAGGCCGCCGCGGTAGTTGGCCAGGTCATCGAGGTGGTCGAACTTCACCGGGCGCTGACGATTGAAAAACACCGCGACTTCTTCGCGCAGCACCGGCACGCTGGAGAAGCGCATGCTCTGGTTACGCTGGTCACTGTCGTAAGCCAGAACTACATCCACCCGCCCCTCGGCAGCATCGAGCAGGCAGCGCTTCCAGTTCCCCAGCACCACGATCTCCACTTCGTAGCCCAGCCGCCCGAACAGCTCGCGCACCACGGTTGGCGCCAGGCCGCGTACCTGCCTGCCATCGCTCCAGGACACTGGCGGATACACCGGGTAGTCGCAATAGCGAATGCGTTCGGCGGCCTGCGCCGGCAAGGCCAGCAGCAGCGACAACAGCAGCCCGGCCAGGCGCCACATGGGTGTCAGGCCGCCACGCTGGCAGTAAACAGGTAACCGGCGCCATGGATGGTGATGATCAACTGCGGCTCGGCCGGATCATCGTGCAGCTTGCGCCGCAAGCGGCCGACCAGCACGTCGATGGAGCGGTCGTTGGGCACCCACTCGCGGTTGCGGATCTGGTCCATCAACTGGTCACGGCTCAAGGTATGGCCGCTGTTGCGCAGGAACACGCTGAGCAACTGGTATTCGCCGTGGGTCAGCAAGGTTTCCGCACCCTGGGCGTCGATCAGGCGACGGCGGTCGACATCCAGCGCCCAGTCGGCGAACTGTTTGAGCACATGGGTATTGGCGGCAACGGGCCGCGAAGCCTGGGCATGACGCACGCGACGCACCAGGTTCTTGGCGCGAGACACCAGCTCACGGGGGTTGAGGGGTTTGATCACGTAGTCATCGGCGCCGCACTCAAGGCCGACGATGCGATCAATGTCGTCGTTGCGACCGGTGATGAGGATGATCCCGACCTCCGAGCGCACGCGCAATTCGCGGGTCAGGGTCAGGCCGTCTTTGCCTGGCAGGCGGATGTCGAGCATCACCAGGTCGACATTGTGGCTGGCCAGGAACTGCTCGGCCTGCTCGGCGGTGTCGGCACAGTGGACGTCGTAGCCTTCCTGAGACAGGTAGGCGTGCAGCAAGTCGCGAATAAGCGGATCGTCATCGACGATCAGTACCCGAGGCGTCATTGCGTGTTGTCTCTTATAGGAATTGTTTTGTAACTCGCGACCGCAGACTACCCATTGTTGAACAATCGATCAACAGCCCTCGGACAGGGTGAAACGCCGACGCCCGCCTGCTTGCAGTCCGTCGACCCAGGCCTCGCAGATCTGCACGCCCTGCTCCGGGGTAAAGGTGCCGGGGTTGAGTCCGGACTCCAGCCACAAGCCGTCAAGCAAGGCGCTCAGGCTGATGGCCGCAAGGTCGGCGTCAAACGCCTGCCAGCCCTCATCGGCCGCCAGGTCACGCAGCAGCCTGCCCAGTTCATTGCGGTACTCGCCGTAGGAGTGGTCGTGCACCTGGTTGATCGCTTCGGCGGTTTTGACCGCGCCCCAGAACGCCAGCCAGGCGTCCAGCAGTTGCGGGTCGAGCAGTTCGGCGCAGAACGAGGCGCGAAAAAACGCCGACAGTCGCTCGCGGGCATTCGGTGCGGCCCGGGCCATGGCTTCGCGAATCAGGCCCATGACCCGGCCGGTGACCGCCATGTAGGCTTCGGCCACCAGTTCGTCCTTGCCTGAATAGTGGTGGCTGATCAGCCCCACCGACACCCCGGCCTCGGCCGATATCTTGCGAATCGAGGCGCCCTGAAAGCCGTGACGCTTCAGACACACCAGCGTTGCTTCGACCAGGTTGGCCTTGCGCAACTCCGGGACCATACGGCTATAACGGGCTTCCTGGCTCATCGGCGGCTCTCATCGGAACTGGGGGAGATCAGCGGCCTCCCACTCACAGTTGAACGACTGTACAACAAGTCGTGCTCAGTCGCGATAGTCCGGTGCCACCCGTTCCAGCAACCGCAGCAAGGCTTTCCAGGCCAGCTGCATGCCGTCCGGGTCACTCAGCTCGCCTTCCTTCAGAGGCCGCGCAGGCTCGTTGAATTGCCGTTCGGTATGGGCGCAGACAGCATCAGGCGGCAGCACAATTTCACCAGCCGCCTGGGCTGCCAGCTGAATTTCACAGGCTTTTTCCAGGTAATACATGCGCAGGAACGCCTGGCTTACGCTCTCGCCCACCGTCAGCAACCCATGGTTACGCAGCATCAGCACCGGCTGGTCGCCCAGGTCGCGCACCAGGCGCTGCTGCTCGTCCATGTCCAGTGCCACGCCTTCGTAGTCGTGGTAGGCCACCTTGCCGTAGAACTCCATGGAGATCTGGTTGACCGGCAGCAGCCCGCACTTGAGCGCGGCCACCGCACAGCCGGCCTTGGTGTGGGTATGCAACACGCACTGGGCGTCTTCGCGGGCACCGTGAATGGCGCTGTGAATCACGAAGCCTGCCGGGTTGACCGGGTACGGCGACGGCTCCACGGCGTTGCCGTCGAGGTCGATCTTGACCAGGTTGGAGGCGGTAATTTCATCGAACATCAACCCGTAGGGGTTGATCAGAAAGTGATGCTCGGGGCCCGGAATGCGCACCGAGATGTGAGTAAAGATCAGGTCGGTCATGCGAAAGTGCGCGATCAGCCGGTAGCAGGCGGCCAGTTCCTGGCGCAGGCGCACTTCGGTGTCAGTCGGATGCATAGTTGTTGTTCTCAGGCAAAAGGCTGGCCAGACAATAGGGCTGGACACCCGGCGGTGTCCAGCCATGGCAATTTACTTGCTGGCCCAGGCGTTGAATCGCTCTTCGAGCTCATCACCATGGTCGACCCAGAACTCGACGTTCATCGCCAGGGCGCCTTCAAGGTTCTGTTTCGAGGTCGGTACCCAGTTGGCCAGCTTCGGATCGAGCTCTGCGGCAGCCACGGTATTGGTTGGCCCGTACGGGATCGCGTTGACGTAGCGCACCTGAGTGTCGGGCTGGTTGGCGAAGGCGATCAGGCGCTTGGCCTGGTCGGCATGCCGCGAGCCCTTGATGATTGCCCAGTAGTCCATGCCGTACAGGCTGCCCGGCCAGACCACGTCCAGCGAACTGCCCTCTTGGGCTGCGACTGCGATGCGGCCGCTGTAGGTCGAGGTCATCACCACGTCGCCGGCGCTCAGCCATTGCGCCGGTTGCGCACCGGCTTCCCACCACTGGATATAGGGCTTGAGTTCGGTGAGTTTGGCAAAGGCGCGGTCGACACCCTGCGGGGTGGCCAGCACCTTGTAAACGTCTTCGGCCTTGACGCCGTCAGCCATCAGCGCGAATTCCAGGTTGTACACCGCGCGCTTGCGCAACCCACGCTTGCCGGGAATCCTCTGCACGTCCCAGAAATCGGCCCACGACGCTGGCGCCTGGGCCAGCTTGTTCCGGTCGTAGGCAATCGCCACGCTCCACACCAGCACCGCTGACCCGCACTCCTGCGCAGCGTCCGGGATCAACTGGTCGGCACGCCCGAGCTGGGCCCAGTCGAGGCGTTCATACATGCCCTCTTCACAGCCGCGCATCAGGTCCGGGGCCTCGATCATGACCAGGTCCCAGTCAACGTTGCCGGTGTCGACCATCACCTTGATCCGCGCCATTTCACCGTTGTATTCGCTCTGGATCAGTTTGCTGCCGTCCTGGGCGCTGAACGGCTGGAAGATCGCCGCATCCTGGGCTTTCTGGCCGGCGCCGCCGTAGGCGACCACCACCATGTCCGGTGCCGCCTGAGCGCTGCCAAGACCAAGGGCGAGTAACCAGGGCGACAGTTTGAGCAGGTTCAATGTCATTGGTGGATCCTCATGCTGGTACCGCGTCAGACGCGGTCCGTTTTCTTGTTGTTGTGAGGTGTGCCCCAGGACGCGGGGTGAATCGAAAACTAGTCAAAGGCCAGTAAAAAAACAAGTTGATTTTTTACTAGCGCTACACTTTTATAGAAAAATAAAAACTACAACCCGCTGGAGCCTGAACCGCATGACGACCTTCACGCACCTGTTCGAACCGCTGCACATCCGTGGCAAACGCCTGAAGAACCGCATCATGTCCAGCGGCCACGACACCTCGATTCCCACCGACAACCTGGTCAACGACCGCCTGATCGCCTACCACAAGGCCCGCGCCGAAGGCGGTGTCGGCCTGATCGTGCTGCAGGTCGCCGGGGTCCACGACAGTGCGCGCTACACCTCCCATGTGCTGATGGCCACCGATGACGCCTGCATCGAAGGCTACCGCCAGCTCGCCGAGACCTGCCATGCCCATGGCACCGTGGTGCTGTCGCAGATCTTTCACCCGGGCCGGGAAATCATGGAGTCCAGCGATGGCCTGCTGGCGGTGGCCTATTCGGCATCGGCGGTGCCCAATGAACGCTTTCGGGTGATGCCGCGGGCGCTGGACCAGGGCATGATCGACGAGATCGTGCAAGGGTATGCCGACGCCGCCCGACGCCTGCACCAGGCGGGGCTGGATGGCGTCGAAGTGGTTGCCAGCCACGGCTACCTGCCGGCGCAATTCATCAACCCGCGAGTCAACCGCCGCAGCGACGCCTACAATGGCGAGCTGGAGCAGCGCTTGCGCTTTGTTCGTGAAGTGATCGCCGCCGTGCGCGCCGCCACCTCGGCAGACTTCATCATCGGCTTGCGCATCAGCGCCGATGAGCGCGATGCCGAGGGCCTGACCGAAAGCGAATCGCTGGCTGCGGTACAGGCACTGCAATCGACGCTGGACTACGTGCACATCGTTGCTGGCACCTCGGCCTCCCTCGGTGGCGCAGTGCATATCGTCCCGCCGATGGCCATCGAGGCGGCCTACCTGGCGCGCGAGGCCGGTACCTTCAAAGCCAGCCTGTCGATTCCGCTGTTCGTTACCGGACGCATCAACCAGCCGCAGGAAGCCGAACTGATCCTGGCCCGTGGCCAGGCCGATGTCTGCGGCATGACCCGCGCGCTGATCTGCGACCCGCAAATGCCGAACAAGACCGACAGCGGCCACGCCGAAGATGTACGCGCCTGCATCGCCTGCAACCAGGCCTGCATTGGTCATTTCCATCGCGGCCTGCCGATTTCCTGCATCCAGCACCCGGAGACCGGACGTGAACAGCAGTTTGGCCAGCTGCACCCTGCCCCGGTGCGCAAACGCATCCTGGTTGCCGGTGGCGGGCCGGCCGGCATGAAGGCCGCCGCCGTGGCGGCAGCGCGCGGGCATCAAGTCACGCTGTACGAAGCCAGTGCGCAGCTGGGCGGCCAGGTACTGCTGGCGCAACTGCTGCCACGGCGCGCCGAGTTTGGCGGCGCCAGTACCAACCTGCAGCGTGAGATGCAGCTGGCCGGGGTCGAGGTGGTGCGCAACACCCGCGTCGACCGGGCGCTGGTGGAGCGTGAACAGCCGGACCTGGTGATCGTTGCCACTGGCGCCGAACCCTACTGGCCAGCATTCGAGCGCGGCGGTGAGCTGCAGGTTGTCGATGCCTGGCAGGTACTGCGCGAGGAAGTCACGCTGGGCCGCTCGGTGATGGTGGTGGATTGGCGCTGCGACTGGATCGGCCCGGGTATCGCCGAACGCCTGGTGCGCGCTGGCCACCAGGTGCAACTGGCGGTCAACGGTACCCATTGCGGCGAGAGCCTGCCGCTGTACGTCCGCGACCAGATGGCCGGCGAGCTGCACAAGCTGGGCATCCCGATCACTCCCTATGCCCGCCTTTATGGCTGCGACGACAACACCGTGTACCTGCAGCACACGGCCAGCGGTGAGCCGATGATCGTCGAAGGCATCGACACCCTGGTGTTGTGCCAGGGCCATCAACCGGTCGACAGCCTGGCTGGCGAGCTCAACGGTGTGGTCGAGGTGAAACGGATCGGCGACTGCCTGGCCCCACGCACCGCCGAAGAAGCCATTTACGAAGGATTGAAGGTCGCCTGGACGCTCTGAGCCTGTTTATACTCCGGGGCTTTGCAGCGTGCGCGGTATGGAGCCCCCAATGAGCAACAGCAGCAAGACGCCGCCCGCCGGCGCCGTTCCCGGCCAGGAAGGCGCCGCAGCACCGCAGTTCCTCGGCACCCGCATCCGTGGCCTGCGCAAGCGCCGGGGCATGACCCTGGCCGAGCTTGCCCGGCAGAGCGAGCTGACCGCCGGCTACATCAGCCAGCTGGAGCGCAACCTGTCTTACCCGTCGATTCCGGCGCTGTTCAATATTGCCCGTAGCCTTGGCGTCACCATTCAATGGTTCTTCGCCAGCGAAGCCAGTACCGCCCCTGAAGACAACGGTTATGTGGTGCGCAAAAGCAGTCGCCTGAGCGTGCATTACGAAGACGGCATCGTCGACCAGCTGCTGACCCCGCAGCCCAACCGCGAACTGGAGATGCTCCACTCGCGTTTCCCGCCCGGCACCTACAGCCAGCAAAGCTATAGCCACGAGGGCGAAGAAGCCGGTTACCTGTTGTCCGGCAGTTTCGAACTGTGGGTGGGCGATCGTTACTTTCAATTGAGTGAAGGCGACAGTTTCAGTTTTTCCAGCCAGGAGCCGCACCGCTACGGCAACCCTGGCGACGTGGATGCCGTGGTGATCTGGGTCATTACGCCACCCACCTTCTAACCCCCAGACAACAACAATAAAGGCTTGCCATGAACGACCTGATCACCCGCGACCTGAACAACGGCTTGTTGACCTTGACCTTCAACCGGCCCGACAAGCTCAACGCCATGAACAACGCCATGTACAGCCAGCTGGGCGACCAGTTGCTGAGCGCCAGTGAAGACCCGCAGGTGGACGTCATCATCCTCACTGGTGGCGCGCAGTGCTTCAGCGCCGGCAACGACCTCAAGGACTTTCTCGACAACCCGCCCAGCGACATGGACAGCCCGGTGTTTCGCCTCATGCGCATCGTCATGGCGCTGGACAAGCCATTGATTGCGGCTGTCAGCGGCGCAGCCATCGGCATCGGCACCACCTTGCTGCTGCATTGCGACCAGGTACTGGTCAGCCGCTCGGCCAAGTTGCGCATGCCGTTCGTGCCGTTGGGCCTGTGCCCGGAGTTTGGCTCCAGCCTGTTGCTGCCGCGCATGCTCGGGCATGCACGTGCTGCCCGCTTGCTGTTGTGCAATGAGTTGCTCAACGGTGAACAGGCCGTGCAGTGGGGGCTGGCCAACGAACTGCATGAAGACGGCGAGCAGTGCCTGGACGCTGCCCGGCAACTGGCGCAGCGCCTGCAACGCTTGCCGCAGGCAGCGCTGCGGGTGAGTAAGCGCTTGCTGAAGGACACTCATCGTGCAGAACTTGAGGCCTGCGTTGAACGTGAAGGCCTGCTGTTCATCGAACGCCTGCATACTCCCGAGGCGAAAGCGGCATTGCGGGCGCTGGTCAAGGACTGACGCCCCGCAGGCAGGTGCGCTACTCGCTCAGCTGGCTGTCAATGACGATGGTGCCGCTGAGCAGTTTGTGTACCGGACAGGCGTTGGCCACGCCCAGCAAGCGTTCGCGCTGGGCGTCATCCAGTTCGCCGTGCAATTCGATGACGCGCTTGATCTCGGTGCGCTGCGGCTGGGTTTTCTCTTCCTTGACGATGTCGAGCAGCACATGCACGTGCTGCAACGGCCATTCCTTGCGCTTGGCGTACATCGACAGGGTGATCGCCGTACAGGCGCCCAGGGCCGACAGCAACAGCTGGTGCGGATCGGGGCCGCGATCATGGCCACCGAGCGTTTCGCTTTCATCGGCCAGCCACTGGTTGACGCCAGCAGACAGGTTGACGGTGTAAGGGATCTCACCCAGCTCGGCGTGGACAGTCGAATCGGACATCGGTGGTGGCTTCCTTGGCGATGGCCAGGCCAACGGGGCCTGGCGCGAGTGTGCTAACACTAGCGCCAGTCCCGGCCCAAGGAAAGCCGGTCAGGCAAACAGGCCGTACAGAATCGCCGACAGGGTGATCAGGCCGATCAGCACCACGAACACATTGGACGCGCGACCCGAGTACTTGCGCAGCGACGGCACTTTGTTGATCGCATACATCGGCATCAGGAACAGCAGGCAGGCGATGATCGGCCCACCGAGGTTCTCGATCATGCCGAGGATGCTCGGGTTCAGGGTTGCCACCGCCCAGCAGGCCAGCACCATGAACAGCGCGGTCATCTGCTCCAGGCGCTTGGCCGACAGCTGCTTGCCACGGCTGCGCAAGCTTTTCACGATCATGCCCTGAAAGCCTTCACTGGCGCCGATGTAGTGGCCGAGGAACGATTTGGTGATTGCCACCAGCGCAATCAGCGGTGCGACAAAGGCAATCACCGGAGTCTGGAAGTGGTTGGCCAGGTACGACAGGATGGAAATGTTCTGCTGCTTGGCAGCTGCCAGGTCGGCCGGGCTCAGGGCCAGCACACAGCTGAAACAGAAGAACATCACCGTCAGCACCATCATCACATGGGCGAAGGCCAGAATACGGCCGCTCTTGTGGTCGGCCTGCTCGCCGTAGCGATGCTTCTGGTCCACGGCAAAGGCCGAGATGATCGGCGAATGGTTGAACGAAAACACCATCACCGGGATGGCCAGCCACAGGGTCTTGATGAACGCATCCATCGGCATGCCGTCGGCAGCCTGGGCGAAGAAGGCGCCGTTCCAGTTGGGAATCAGGCTCAGGGCCAACAGCAGCAAGGCGGCGACAAACGGGTAAACCAGCAAGCTCATGACCTTGACGATGATGCCCTGACCACTGCGCACCACCACCATCAGGCCGCAGATCAGCAGCAACGACAGCAGCGCCCGCGGTGGCGGGGTCATGTGCAGCTGGTGCTCCATGAAGTTGCCCAGGGTGTTGGTCAGCGCGACGCTGTACACCAGCAGGATCGGGAAGATGGCCAGGAAGTACAGCAAGGTGATCAGCTTGCCCGCGCCGACACCGAAGTGTTCTTCAACCACTTCGGTAATGTCTTCGCTGGCGCCGCGCTTGCCGGACAGCACAAAGCGGGTCAGGCCGCGGTGCGCGTAGTAGGTCATGGGGAACGCCAGCAACGCCAGGACCAGCAGCGGCCAGAAGCCCCCTACCCCGGCGTTGATCGGCAGGAACAGGGTGCCGGCGCCGATGGCGGTACCGTACAGGCCCAACACCCAAGTGGTGTCGTGGCGGTTCCAGGTCGTGCTTTGTGCAGGCGCAGCAGCACCCACACCGAGGTTCGTGGTGGTGTTTACATCAGTCATCGATATTGCCTTGTAGTTGTTTTTGTTGCTTATGAACGAACTGCGTTGTTGCAAAGGGGTACAGCTGTAGGAGCGGATTTATCCGCGATGGGGGCGCACCATTCGACAGGAACGGCGCGGCCTTTACAGATTCAGCACTCGACGAAGGCGACCGCCAGGCCGCCGCGCGAAGTCTCCTTGTAGTTGGCATGCATGTCGGCACCGGTGTCGCGCATGGTGCGGATCACCCGGTCCAGCGAGATGAAGTGCTCGCCGTCACCGCGCAGGGCCATTTGCACGGCATTGATGGCCTTGACTGCGGCAATGGCATTGCGCTCGATGCACGGCACCTGCACCAGGCCGCCGACCGGGTCGCAGGTCAGGCCGAGGTTGTGTTCGAGGGCAATTTCGGCTGCGTTCTCCAGTTGCATGGGCGTTGCCCCCAGCACGTCGGCCAAGCCGGCGGCAGCCATCGAGCAGGCCGAGCCGACTTCACCCTGGCAACCCACTTCGGCACCGGAGATCGACGCGTTCTTCTTGCACAGGATGCCAACGGCGGCAGCGCTGAGCAGAAAATCGACCACGTCGCTGTCGCAGGCGTCCGGGTTGAACTTCATGTAGTAGTGCAGCACCGCCGGGATGATGCCCGCCGCTCCGTTGGTGGGCGCGGTGACCATGCGGCCACCGGCGGCGTTCTCTTCGTTGACCGCCAGGGCAAACAGGTTGACCCACTCCATGGCGCTCAGGGTCGAACCGATCACGTTGGGTTTGCTCAGCACCTGCAGGCTGCGGTGCAATTTGGCTGCGCGGCGCTTGACCTTGAGGCCACCCGGCAAAATGCCCTCGTTGCGCAACCCGTTGTCGACGCACTCACGCATCGCATCCCAGAGTTTGAGCAGACCGCTGCGCACTTCGGCCTCGGGGCGCCAGGCGCATTCGTTGGCCATCATCAATTGGCTGACACGCAAGTCGTGCTGTTTGCACAACGCCAGCAACTCGGCGCCACTGTCGAAGTCATAGGGCAGCTTGACCTGCTCGGCGCTGTCGTCCGCGGCGTCAAGTTGCGCCGCTTCGACAATGAAGCCTCCCCCCACCGAGTAGTAGGTTTGATGCAGCAGCGAAGTGCTCCCGGCGAACGCCTCCAGGGTCATGGCATTGGGGTGATACGGCAGGTTCTCGTCGAGCAGCAACAGGTCACGGCTGCAGTCGAAATCGATGGCATGACGTCCGTCCAGCGACAACACCCGGCTCTCCTGTAGCTGACTGATGAGCGGTTCAATGCGCTGCGGGTCAACCTGGTCGGGCCACTCGCCCATCAACCCCAACAGGCAGGCGCGATCGGTGGCATGACCGACCCCGGTGGCCGACAGCGAGCCATACAGGCGAACCTCTACCCGGCTGACCTGCGCCAAGAGTCCGCCCTCACGCAGGGCCTGGGCAAAGGTCGCAGCCGCCCGCATCGGGCCTACGGTATGGGAGCTTGACGGCCCGATACCAATTTTGAAAAGGTCGAAAACACTGATAGCCATGCTAATGCCTGCACGCTCAGGCAACGGTTGTCGCGCTGCGGCGTTGTGAAAAAATTGATGGGTGTCGCGAAGTTGCGCGATACTGCCCGGTCACTGGGACGTTGACCAACGAATCTTTCTAAGCAAGCCTTTAGCAGAACTAAACGATGAGACGACAAATGAATGGCCAGACCTATGTCTGGCTGCACGTGTTTTCCTGCGCGGCGCGGCATTTGTCGTTCACCCGTTGCGCCGAAGAACTGCACATCACCCCCGGGGCAGTCAGCCAACAAATCCGACAACTGGAAGAGCGCCTGGGGTTTCGCTTGTTCCTGCGCCGCGCGCGGGGTGTCGAGCTGACCGCCGAGGGCCAGCGTCTGGCACAGACAGTCAGCGAAGCCTACGGCAGCATCGATGCCGAACTGCGCCGCCTGGACGCCGGCGAGATTCGCGGCACGCTGCGCTTGCGCTCGATTCCTTCGTTCCTGGCCAAGTGGCTGACTCCGCGCCTGCCGCGCCTGCAACAGCGCTACCCGGACATCCAGCTGCGCCTGGTGGCCGAAGACAGTAGCCAGGCACTGCATGAAGGCGATTTCGACCTGGCCATCGACCTCAACGACGGCAGCTACCCGGGCATGCATTCGACGCCATTGCTCGACGAGCTGATTTTCCCGGTGTGTTCGCCAACCTTGTTACGTGGCCGCCCGCCATTGCACGGCCCGGCCGACCTTGCCCACTACCCGCTGTTGCACGACATCACCGCCTGGCGCGGTAGCTCCGAATATGCCGAATGGGAGTTCTACCTCGACGGCATCGGTGCCGCTGGGCTCGATGTGCGCCGCGGACACACCTTCAACCGCAACCACCTGACCATCGAAGCGGCAATTGCCGGCATCGGTGTGGCCATCGCCCGACGCACGCTGCTGAACGATGAACTGGAGCGTGGCACCCTGATCGTGCCGTTCGGCCTGCCGATCGCCAACCACAAACGCTACGTGTTGCTGTATCCGCCCGGCGGCCTGGCCCACCCGAGCGCCCGCGCCGTGCACGACTGGCTGGTAGAAGAAGCGCAGGTCTTTCGCGCCCAGCATGCGGTGGCGTAAAGGCTTTATAGATTTACCACCTGCGCGGGCAGGCACTGCGGCCTGATGCCGTCCTTTGACCAAGGAGCATCAGCATGAACACGACACCACCGCTCAATCCGCACCTGCTACTGATCAAGCAGCAGCTCCCGTACTGGAGTTGCCACGCAACGGAGGACAACTGGCGCGCGCTGGGCCAAGCGCTGACGCCCGCCCAGGGTTTTGCCGATAACCTCACCCCCTGGTTTGCCAATGCCGCTCCCGACCTGCGTGAAGCCGTCCTGGCCAGCAGCGCTCGCCTTGATGCTGCTCAGCAGGCGCTGGCACGGGCACTCAAGGGCCTCAAGCAGATCGCTGAATTTGCCGAGCCGCTACTGACCGATCGCCTGCTCAGCGACCATCAACTGGACGCCCCCGTGCGCACCACCGAGCTGATCCGGATTCGCCACCTCTACACCTGGCAAACCTACGTCAGTCAGCATGAGCGACACAGCCTGCTGGAGGCTGCGCTGCAGAATTTTGCCGACGACATCAGCTTCAGCCCGGACAGTGCACTCGCCCTGGCGGGCGACATCCAGGTCAGCAAGACCCAGGTCATCGGCAAGGCGCCCCTGGGTGACAACGACACCCTGGTCGACTACGCCATGGATTCCGAGGCCTATGCCGTAAAGGCCTTGCCCCTTACTCCGGATGAATTCGCCCGGACCTGCCGCGACCTGGACATTGGCCAACGTTATCAGCAACACCTGACTACCCTGTACGCCCGCACGGAGGTAGCCCCACTTGCCATGACTATGTATCGGGCGCAACTGCAGCTGGACGCAGACCTCGCCTTCCTGCGTCATCACCTCGATGGCGCGGCGATGGATGCGCTGCTTGTCCTTGCCGAAGGCCCGGGCACTCTGCCTTGCCAGCAACTGAGCCTGTTCGGCCTTACACTGCAGGAGGCAGTCATCATCGACACCGGTACTGCCGGCCTGTTGCTGCACCTGCCGGGACATACGGCGGCGCTGCGCCAGTTTCCCGACCTGAACCAGTTGCACCAGCAGTTGTGCCAGGACTTGCTCGACCCGACCTCGCGTCAACGCGTGAGCAGCTACCTGGCGCACGACCTGCGACCTGCTTTTCTCTCCCGCCTGCAGCAAAACCTCGATGCCACAGGCGTCACCCCAACCGACCAGCACTGGCCACTGCGCAAGGGTGCCGACCTGCATCTGGAATTGCTGGCGATTGACGCACCGCTGTTCAGCTTTCACCACGACCAACAGGTGGCGCGGCTAAAAGCCGAGGCACGCCTGCTGGCTGTACCCACGGCCGACGCCGACGAAAAGGCGCGCCGTCGACGCCTTGCACACTGGGAAAGTGCTGGCTTCAACACATTGATGGTGGCCGGATTGTTCGTGCCGCAGATCGGTGCATTGATGCTGGCCGTCACCGCCTATCAACTGCTCGACGAGGTGTACGAGGGCTACGAAGCCTGGAGTATCGGCGATCGCCATGAGGCGTTGGCACATGCCAGGAATGTGGGCCTTAACCTGGCACTGATCGCTGGTTTGCATGTCGTCGGCAAGGGTATCGGCAAACTCGCCAGCAGCGTGCTGATGGAGGAACTGGAGCCCATCACCCGGGCCGATGGCAGCCAGCGCTTATGGCGACCCGAGCTGGCGCCTTACCGCAGTTCGCAGGCATTGCCTATCACGCTTGAACCCAACACCCAAGGCCAGTTCATCCATCACGGCCGTTTTCTCATCCGCCTGGATGGCGCTCTTTACGAACAGCGGCTTGACGTTGCGCTCAAGCGCTGGCGCATCGTCCACCCAAATCAGCCAGACGCCTACCAACCACTACTCGAGCACAACGGCGACGGCGCCTGGCGACTGCAAGTCGAAGAGCCGCAGCGCTGGGACGACGGCCAACTGCTACGCCGCCTGAGCCCGCAGCAGAGCAATCTGGACGACACCACGCTGCACCAGGCCATGACCATCAGCGGCGTTACCCGGACACAGTTGCAGGCGGTGTACTTGAGCGGCGAGGCGACACCGCCGTTGCTCCTCGATACCCTGGAGCGCCTGGCATTGGCGCGCCGCCTGCCCGACCTGAGAGGCCCGACACTGGAGCACGAGTATGCCGGCACTGCGCCCAATGCTGGCGAACAGCGCTTATGTGCCGACTTCCCTCGGCTCACCACGCCACTGGCCCGACGATTACTCGGGCGTCTGGCACCTGAAGAACTGGCTGCGTGGAGCGACCAAGGCACCCTGCCCACCTGGTTGCGCGTGCAAGCCGAGCAGGTGAATGCCGATCTGCCGCTGGTGCGCGCATTGGAAGGGCTGTACCTGCCACAATTCGCCAATGCCGACAGTGATCGCCTGCTGTTCGCCTGCCTTGAGCGCCTTCCGGACTGGCCAGCCGGCCTGCGCCTGGAGCTGCGCGGCGCCCGCCCCGATGGCCCGCTGCTGGCAACAGCGGGAGACACCCAGGCGCAAACGCGCCAGATTGTGCTGAAGTCCGGCGACGGTTACGCAGTTTTTCGCGCTGATCTATCCGTTGCGGGCCGTCAGGCTGCTGATCCTTTGCCGGCGATCGTTGACGCCTTGCCCAACTGGCCAGGTGATGAGGGCGTAGAGACGTTGCGCAGCCAGCTCCAGACCGAAGCTGAAAGCAATCGACAGGCCTGGCCTCGCACGCTTTGGGGTATGAAGTCTCACGCCTTTTCCAGTACACCCGGCCTGCGCGGCGGCGCACCGCTGGAACCCCTTGCGCCCCCCTCGCCGTTTCGCACGTCGCTGGCCGCTCGCCTGCGACGGCTTTACCCGTACATGAATGACGAACAGATCGAGGACACCCTGGCCAACTGGCGCAGGCGCATGTCCAGTCCAGAGGCTGAAATCCGGGCGCGTGAACAGGCCCTTCAAAGCCAGCGTGAACAGCTCAACGGGTGGGCCTACGGTGTGCCACGCCGCGCGCGGGCCGTCCAGCGCGTCATCAACGCCTGGCGCGAAGTACCCTCGGTGTTACTGGAAAACGGCGAACGGGTACGGGGCCTCGACTTGTCCAACCTCGACCTGGAGAACGAAGACCTGAGCACGCTCGCCCAGCTAAACGATCTGCCGTCTGTCAGACGCATCGTCCTCGATGGCAACAGCGAGTTGAGCGACTGCCCCGACGCCTTTTTTGCACGCTTTGCAGAACTGGAAAGCTTGCGCCTTAGTGATTGCCGCTTCGACCGTTTGCCCCAGCTTGATGATCCACAGACATTGCAATGGCTGGATATGGACGGCAACCGCATTACCTGGGATGACAACGCCCAGGCGACCCTGGAACGCTTCCGTGATCTGCGCATTCTGGACCTTTCCAACAATCCCCTGCTGCGCTCGCCCAATTTTTCCCTGCCTGCCGTGCCACAACTACGCGCCCTGTTCTTGCGCGGCTGCAGCCTGACCGAACTGCCGCAAGGGCTGGCAGACATTCGGGCGCCCATCGCGCTGGACCTGTCGGACAACCAGTTCACCCACCTTCCAGCAGATCTCGTCTTGCCCACCGTGAACGCTCAAGCGATGCGCCTTGAAAGCGACTGGCTCAGCACTCGGGTCACCGAGCAAATAGTGGACTACCACCGCAGGTTTGGCGTCGACCTGATGATTGACGACGCCGACTATGACGAGCTGCTCGAAGAGGCCACCCCCGAACAACTCGACCTATGGCAACAGCTCCCCTTAGCGTACCGTCGGGCGCTGCGTGAACTGCCTAATGACGAGCGCTTCCTCACCAACCCGCAGCAAGCGAGAGCTGATTTCTGGCCGCGCATCGACCTGTTCGTCAACGACCCCGTGTTCCGCGAACTGGCCCTGTCCCAACCTGCTGAAGACCTGTTCGAACTCCCGTTCTGAGTACGCTTACGGCACCACTTGCCAAGGCACAGGCAAGCGGTGCCGTTGAGGGTTCTGCGCCATCCACTGCTGCAACTCGGCCGCCGGCATCGGCCGCGCCATCAGGAAACCCTGGCCCTGATCACATCCGGCATTGCGCAGGTAGTCGTACTGGGCCTGGGTCTCGATGCCTTCGGCCGTGATCCGGAAACCCAAGGCGTGGCCCAGGTCGATAATCGCCCGGGTAATGGCCATGGCGTCATCATCCTCGGGCAAATCCTTGATGAAGGCTCGGTCGATTTTCAGGTGGTCGATGGGTAACGACTTCAGGTAGGCCAGCGAGGAATAGCCGGTACCGAAGTCATCCACCGCCGTTACAACGCCCATGGCCTGCAACTGGGCCAGCACGGCGCAAGCCTGTTGCTGACTTTCCATCAGCAGGCTTTCGGTGATCTCCACCTCAAGCAAGGTCGGTGGCAAATCGTAGCGCTTGAGGCTGCGCGACAGGCTGGCAACATAATCGCTACGCTCGATCTGCAACGCTGCAACGTTGATTGCCACCGGCCCGGGCAGGCAGTCGGCCGCACGCCAGGCGGCAACCTGGGCGCAGGCCAGTTCCAGCACCTTTTCACCCAGAGGAATGATCAGCCCGGTACGTTCGGCCAACGGGATGAACTGTGCCGGGGACACCAGCCCATGTTCGGGGTCGCGCCAGCGCAACAGTGCCTCGGCTCCTTCCAGGCGACCACTGAACAGGTCGATCTTGGGCTGGTACCAGAGCTCGAACTCGTTGTGTTTCAAAGCCCGGCGCAGGTTCAGCTCGAGGCCCAGACGCTCCTGCAGGCGCTGGGTCATATCCGGGTGATACAGCCGCCAGGCGTTGCGCCCGCTTTCCTTGGCCGCGTACATGGCCGTGTCGGCGTGGCGCAACAGACGATCACCGCTGTCACCGTGTTCAGGGTACCAGGCCAGGCCGATGCTACCGGTGACCAGTACAGCGTTGCCTTTAAGGTCAAACGGCTGCTGCAGTGTTTGCAACAGGCCTTGAACCCGCTCGATACAGCCCTGCTCGGTGCCGCTGAGCAAAAACGCAAACTCGTCACCACCCAACCGGCACAGGCTGTCCTGGCCATCAACGATCTGCATGAAGCGCGCCGTCGCCTGTTGCAGCAGCAGGTCCCCCATCGGGTGCCCGAGGCTGTCGTTGACCTGTTTGAACCCGTCGATATCCAGCACCAGCACTGCCAGACGCTCTCCGCGGCCAATGGCGGTGTGCAGGTGCTGGGCGAACAACAAGCGGTTCGGCAGGCCGGTGATCGCGTCATAATGCGCCAGGCGCTGCAACTGGGTCTGCGACTGTTTGAGCTCGCGGTTGCGCAGTTTGATCAAATGGTTGCTGCGATTGAGTTGCGCCACGAACACACTGAACAACCCGGTACAGGTCAGGGCAAACAGGAACAGCGGCGAGGTGAACAGGCTCAGGTTCGGCCAGCCGCCCAGGGGGCTAGCGGCCAATTGCCAGAGCCCACCGGGCACATCGACGTTGATGGTCGCCGGTTGCTGCTCGAAGAGCTTGGGATCACCCCAGATCATCGCCCCGGCCGAGCCTTGACCGTCAGCACCGCGCAAGGCGAATTCAAACCCCGGGTCCAGGTCCAGGCCCGCGGTGCCGAGCAGGCGATCGATGTCCGCGACGATCGAGACATTACCCCAGTACAGCCTCACCCCCTTGTGTCCCTTGAGAAACACCGGGCGCCGATAGACCAGTGCACGACCGCCCTGATACAGCTCAACCGGACCGGCCAGTACCGCTCGGTGGCTGTCGCGGGCACGCTGCAGCATCGGGTACTGGTCGGGCAGATGGCGGTAGTCGATACCGACTACGCTTTGATTGCCCCGCAGTGGATAGACATCGGCGATCACATCGCCCGGGGCCACGGAGATATGGCGGATATGCGGCACCGAAGCGATGGCCTGGCGGGCCATGTCATGAAAGTGCTCGACGCTGATGTGACCGTCGGCACTGATCAACTGGGCAATGCCCTCGGTCTCGCCAAAGGCCGAGCGCAACTGGGCTTCGAGTGCGGCACGCACGCCAGACAAACGTACCCCGGCATTGGCCACCAGCTCGCTCTCCTGGCGCTGGACATCCATACGCCCAAGGACCACCGACAAACTGATACCGATCAACGCAAAACCGATGGGCAACAGGCGATTGAGGGTATTACCCAAGGCGGTTGGCAAAACCCGTTTGTCATCGAGTGCGAGGATTCTTGTGCTCATGGGTCCGTTATTCACATCGAATTAATGTTTTATCGGCGCCATCGGCGCAATGTTGAGCGACGCTGGATTTTTTTAATGCACTGGCGTTATTCTCGAACTGAAACGTTTCACCCACTCTCGTTACAAGAGGTGCTGCGCCCATGGACCGTCTGCTCGATACGCTGTTTCCCTCTGCCGCCGAGATCCCCCAGGCCTATCGCCTGGGCGAGCCGCTGGTGCAACGCGAGTACCTGGTAAACGGCCAGTTGCAGCATTGGGATGGCCCGTTGGCTACTGTCCGTAGCCCGGTGTGGCTCAAAGAGGACGACGAGGAGCGCCAGGTCATTCTCGGCAGTACCCCGTTGCTGGATGCCGACACCGCCCTGACCGCCCTGGATGCGGCCGTGCACGCCTACGACAAAGGCCGCGGTGCCTGGCCCACGATGCGCGTGGCCGAACGCATCCGCCATGTCGAGACCTTTCTGGGCAAGATGCGCGAGCAGCGTGAGGCTGTGGTCAAGCTGCTGATGTGGGAAATCGGCAAAAACCTCAAGGACTCGGAAAAGGAGTTCGACCGCACCTGTGACTACATCGTCGACACCATCAATGCCCTCAAGGAACTCGACCGGCGCTCCAGCCGCTTCGAACTGGAACAGGACACCCTCGGCCAGATCCGCCGTGCACCACTGGGTGTGGCCTTGTGCATGGGCCCTTACAACTACCCGCTGAACGAGACCTTCACCACCCTCATTCCGGCACTGATCATGGGCAACACGGTGGTGTTCAAACCGGCCAAGTTCGGCGTACTGCTGATTCGTCCGTTGCTCGAAGCCTTCCGCGACAGCTTCCCGGCCGGCGTGATCAACGTCATCTATGGCCGCGGCCGCGAGACCGTCAGCGCATTGATGGCCAGCGGCAAGATCGACGTGTTTGCCTTTATCGGCACCAACAAGGCCGCCAGCGACCTGAAAAAGCTCCACCCTCGCCCGCACCGCCTGCGCGCAGCCCTGGGCCTGGATGCCAAGAACCCCGGGATCGTGCTACCGGAAGTCGACCTGGACAATGCCGTCAACGAGGCGGTCACCGGGGCGCTGTCATTCAACGGTCAGCGCTGCACCGCACTGAAGATCCTCTTTGTGCATACCGATGTGGTGGACAGTTTTCTCGACAGATTCCAGCGTAAGCTGGCCGCCCTCAAGCCAGGCATGCCTTGGGAACCGGGTGTGAGCCTGACCCCGCTACCGGAGGCCGGCAAAATCGATTACCTCAATGGCCTGGTGGCCGACGCCGTGGAAAAAGGCACGCAGGTGCTCAACGAAGGTGGCGGCAGCAGTCGCGGTTCGTTTTTCTACCCGGCGCTGCTGTACCCGGTCAACGCACAGATGCGGGTGTACCAGGAGGAGCAGTTTGGCCCGGTGGTGCCGGTGGTGCCGTATTCAGACCTGCAGACCGTGATCGATTACGTGCTCGACTCCGACTTTGGCCAGCAACTGAGCATCTTCGGTACCAACCCGGCCGAGGTCGGGCGCCTGGTCGACACGTTTGCCAACCAGGTCGGCCGCATCAACCTCAACGCCCAGTGCCAGCGCGGCCCGGACACCTACCCGTTCAACGGCCGCAAGAACTCTGCCGAAGGCACCTTGTCGGTGCATGACGCCTTGCGGGTGTTTTCAATCCGCACCCTGGTCGCAACCAAGTTCCAGGACAGCAACAAGCAGTTGATCAGCGACATCATCCGCAATCGCGATTCGAGCTTCCTGACGACCGACTACATCTTCTGACCGCCGTCCGTCCAGCGCCGCCGATTTTGATTTGCCCAATGGCCGAAACTGTACAAATATACAGTTTCGCGCCATTCACCCTGCGGCGCGCTAAGGAGGATCTACAAAATGGCCGTCAAACCAATCCCCGAAGGACAACACAGCATTACCCCCTACCTCGGCATCAAGGATGCCGGCAAAGCCATCGACTTCTACAAGGCCGCCTTCGGTGCGGTCGAGATGTTCCGCCTGGAAAGCCCGGATGGCCGTATTGGCCACGCCGAACTCAAGATTGGCAACTCATCCATCATGCTGGCCGACCCGTGCGACATGGAAGGCGGCCTGGTCAGCAGCCAGTCGCTGAACGCCGCCGCCATTGGCCTGCACCTGTATGTCGAGGATGTCGATGCGGTTTATGCCCAGGCAATCAAGGCTGGAGGAACGCCGTTGCGGGCTGTCGAAAACCAGTTTTACGGTGACCGTAGCGGGACCCTTAAGGACCCCTTCGGCAACCTCTGGTTCGTCTCCTCCCATGTAGAAGATGTGTCGGTGGAAGAAATCCGCGCCCGCGCCGCCAAGATGTTTGCCTCGTAGGCCGCACAAGCTGCAAGCTATCAGCGATAAGCTGCAAGCAAGAGCGGGTAGCGCTTTTACTTGCAGCTTGTAACGTGCTGCTGCCAAGGATTGTCATGCGAATCATCGAGAAGAATACCGCGCTGGTGCGTACCCTCACTCCGGGCGAAGACGAGTTGCTGCGCGGATTTGTGCAAGGCTCGCTGGCCGGCCCGCGCCTGCTGCAGGCCAATCAGCTACTGATCAAGATCCGCGCTGCCGGGCACTGGCTGGCCTGCGACTGCCAGGCGCGGGCACTGCCGATTCTCAACGTCAACCTCAATGGCAACACCGGTACGCTGTTCCTCAAGAACAACCCCGGCACAGCCGAGCACGCCCCGGATTGCGCCTTCATCAAGGATGAGCGTGAGGCCGGTCGGCCCGATGATGCCGACACCCTGCCGGCAGCATGGCTGGCACCGGATACGCCACTGCGCCTGATCAGTGATTTCCGCCGCGCCGCGACCGGCGACGAGGAAGCGCGAAACGTCAGCGGCGACACGCGGGATCAGCACCGCTTGTTGTCTTTGCTGCTGACGCTGATTGAAGCCAGTGGCCTCAATGTTTACGCCACTCACCTGAAAAAAGACCTCACCGGGCAGTTTGCCGAACTGCGCAGTGTCGCCAGCCGCTACCCCTTGATCGAGCGGGTGCCGGCCAGCAATTACCTGGAAACCCGCCTGGACATGAAGCACATGATGATGCTCAAGGCCCGGCTGCGCGATTCCAGTGCCTTTGGCAACCACCGCCGTTACGGCTTGATGCTCGATTGCGTCAGCCAGATCAAAACGCGCAAGGTGTACAACGAGCGCAACGAAGATGGCTTCGACTTCCAGGGCCATCATTTGTTGTGGGGCGGCAGCAAGACGCCGGGGCCGTTGCTGGCGTTGGCCATCTACTCCCCCACCAGCGCGGGCAGCCATTTTTACGAGTTGATTCATGTTGCCAGCGTGCCGGTGCTGTCGCGTGGGCAGCTGTTTCCGGTATTCCGTGATGAGGAACGCGAGCCATTGAAGATGCTGGTCTCGTTGATCGACTGGATGGCCAGTAAGGGCGTGCGGGTAATTCTGCGCCGCCCGGTCATCGGCGGCCAGGGCATGGATGCATTGGTACTGAGCTCCGATCAGGATCGAGTGCTGTCAGTTTCGCTGACCGACCGGCCAGTAGGGCCGGAACCCGAAGGCGAAACTTTCAAGCGCTATGCCGACTTCAAGAGCCTGGACACCTTCCGCAAATACGTCGCCGGTTTCTTCATGCGCGGTCGCGCCAACTCCCCCACTGACATCCTGTAGGAGCTGGCGAAGCCTGCGATCGAGCGCGCAGCGGTCGCAGTCACCACTGCCGCTTGTCGGGCCGGGTCAGCCCGAGTTTCTCGATGCGGTAGCGCAGCATGTCACGGCTGAGCCCCAGCAACCGGGCCGATTTGGTGACATTCCAGTCGGTGCGATCCAGCATCTTGCGCACCATGTCGCGCTCCACCTCTGGCAGGCTGGTAGTACCCGGTACCTCGCCCATGCTGTGATGTTCATGGGGCATCGGTATGGGCGGATCGAAGGGCTCATCGACAAGGCTCATGCAGACATTGAGCTGGTGCGGGCCGATTTCCTCCACCGGTGCGAGCAACACGGTTTGCTCGAGCATGTTGCGCAGTTCGCGGACGTTGCCCGGCCAGCTGTAATTGAGCAGCAACTCCTCGGCTTCGGGGCTGAAGTAAAGGTGCGATTTGCCGTAGCGCTTGCCATGCAAGGCAAGGAAGTGCCGCGCCAGCAGCAGGATGTCTTCACCACGGGCATACAGCCTGGGAACCTTGATCGAGATAATGCGCAAACGAAAGAACAGATCGCGACGGAACTTGCCCTGTTGCACCATCTGTTCAAGGTTGCAGTTCGTCGCGCTGATAATGCGCAGGTCGACTTTGCGCTCTTTCACCGCACCAATGCGGCGAATGGTGCGGTCTTCCAGCAACTTCAGCAATTTGGCCTGGAGTATCAGGTCCATTTCACCGATTTCGTCTAGAAACAGCGTACCGCCATCGGCCGCTTCGACCAGCCCCACACGACGGTCTTTGGCATCGGTAAAGGCGCCCTTCTCATGACCGAAGAGTTCGGCCTCCAGCAAATTGGCGGGAATCGAGGCGCAGTTGAATTCGATAAAAGGCCCCTTCGCACGCGCACCGTCAAAATGCAGGGCACGGGCCACCAGCTCCTTGCCAGTACCGGTTTCGCCTTCGACCAACACCGGAGGCAAGTCACCGCTGGCCATGCGCCGCTCGGCATCGAGCAATTGCCTGAGCGTGTGCTTGAGCCCAAGCATTGCAGGCGACTCGCCAATCAACGACTGGCCGCCAGACTTCTGCGCTTCACGCTCCTGATAGAACGACAGCGTACGCTCCAGACGCTCGGTGGCCAGCGCCTTCTCGAGCGTCAGCTTGAGCTCGGCCAGCACCACCGGTTTGGTGAGGTAATGAAACGCCCCCTCCTTCATCGCCAGCACGGCATCTTCGACGTTGCCGTAGCCGGTCATCATGATCACCTTGAGCTCCGGCGCGCGCACGGCCAGGGCCTTGATCAGCTCATGGCCGCTCATTCCCGGCAACGAGTTGTCGGTCAGCACCGCATCAGGTTGGCACTGCTGCAATTGCTCCAGAGCCTGTTCGGCACTGTGACACACCGTGACCTCAAACCCCTTGCGCTCCAGATAGGTCTGAATATTTTCCGCGAGGATTTCATCATCCTCCACTACCAGGATGCTCTGCTCCATGGTCCCCTCCCGTTGCAACATTAAACGTTAGGCAAACACGGGTTCCTTCCTCCTCGCGACTGGTCAGAGTGACCGCACCGCCAAACCGCTCCATTATTCGTTTGACCAGCACCAGCCCGACACCCAGGCCGCCTTGCTTGGTGGTAAAAAACGGTTTGAAGACCATGCGCTCCTGCTGCTGGCTCATGCCCTTGCCGGTATCACTGAAGGTTAGCTGGACCTTGCGTTCGCTCTCCAGCTCCAGCACCTCGAGTGTCAGCCGGCCGCCGTTGGGCATAGCCTCCAGGGCATTGGAAAACAAACTGTTGAGAATCTGCGTGAGCAACACCGGCTGGCTCACCACCAGGGCAACCGGCGGAGCGCTGACGCTCAGTTGTACCTTGGTGCGCTCGGTCTGCTGGGCGAACGCACTGCAGGTATCCTCAAGCGCCGCCACCAGGTCAACGGCTTCCGCATCGTCCTTCAACGGCCGCAACGACACCAGTAGCTCACGCACCCAGCGCGACATACGGTCGACCTGGCTGATGATGTCGCCGATATTCTTTTGCGAGCGGTCACTGGCAACTTCCTGAGCCAGCTCGGCGCTGGAGCGGATGGTAGCCAGCGGGTTGCGCAAACTGTGGGCCACCGCCGACGACATCTCGCCCAGGGCGACGAAGGTCTCGCTGGCCACCAGCTGGGTCTGCTGGGTGCGTAAAAGGCTGGCAGCGCGACGCACAATCCAGAACAGGCCAAAGTAGATCAGCGCGCCGCCAATCAGGGTCGAGGCCCAGATCAGCACGTAGCCGCGCTGGATGCGGCGTACCAGGTCCTGTGGCTCTTTGTACACCTCCACCATCGACAACACCCGGGTGCCCGTCTCATCAAACATGGGAATGTAGTTTTCGATGAACAGGTATTCCGGCTCGCGCAAAAACTTCTGCTCATCGCGGTCTTCATCCGCCTTGTGGTAACTGGCCGATACCGGCTTCTGCGAATTGAAAGACTCGTCGAGGTCGTCGTCGGCCTCGATTTTCTTGCCTACCAGCTCAGGGTTGGTGGACCAGACAATGGTACGGTCCAGGGCATAGACATTGGAAAGGAGGGTGTCGGGCAGGTGCTCGACATGATCGAGAAACTCGATACGGGTCGAGGCCGCCAGATCGGCACTGATCCCCGGATGCTGATTGTCCATGCGCGGGTCGAGCAACTGGGCCATGGTGGTGCCCGGCGGAATTCGCGAATGGCGCACCTCTGCCTTGGCCATGGCCTGGATGAACTCGGCGGTGAGCATGGCATCACGCTCGACGCTGTCGTTGACCACGAAGCGCGTCGAGACATAACCCAGGCCCACCGCCACCGTGGCAATGATCAACAGGCTGACCACTGAAAACCAGCGCAGCAGATTGAACTCGCGCGGTACAGGATCGGAGACTGCATTTGGATCACGGCCCTCATCGGCCAGTTTCTTATTCAGCACCTGCATCGGGTTCTTCCTGGCGGGCTGTTTTTTCTTACAATTTATAGCCCAGCCAGCGCCGGCTGTTTTACATCAATACTAATGATTACTGCCAAAGTGATAGTGTTTTGCCTCTACTGCGCGCTGGCAGCCCCGGTTTCCGCAGCGTTGGCCTGTTCCAAGGCGCCTTGGCGCTGGGTTTCCTTGTCCAGAAATTCAAGCAGATTGTCGGTATCTTGCTGGTTCAACCGCAGGTTGGGCATCGCCACCCGGTTGTACTGCTCAAACAGCGATACCGCCAACGCTTCACGCTCGGCCAGCATACGGTCCGGTTCGCGAATCCAGCGGCTTAACCAGGCCCGGTCGCGCCGTTGAGTTACCCCGAGCAGATCCGGCCCGACCGCGCGCATGCCGATGCCCTGCCCGTCTTGCGGGCCGACACTGTGGCACGCCGCACAACGGGTACGGAACAACTCCTCGCCACTGCTGGGCGGGCGAATCTGCGGTGCGTCGGCATAGCTTTCGCCTTCGCTGGCCTGCTTCCAGTTCTGCAGGCTGTTCGCCAGTTGATCGGCAAGAATCCACGGGTTTTCAAAGGGTGAGGCCTTCATCCAGCGACCGGTTGCCTGGTTACCCACGATCAGGCTCAGGTTGTGATCGCGGCTACGGCCATTGTCCACGCCCTCGATAAACAACCCCAGGCGCCGGCGCAGTTCGTTGATCTGGTCGATGTCACCGGTCAGGAAGCGCCAGCCCGGCCCTACCTTGAAACGCGCGGCATAGGCTTTGAGCACCTCGGGCGTATCGCTTAGCGGATCAATGCTGATCGAGTAGAAAAACACATCGTGGCCGACCCGATCCCCCAGCAGTTGCTGGACCTGGCGCAAGCGTGCGGTTTCCAGCGGGCAGGAATCGCCACACCCGGTGAAGACGAAATTGATGACCACTACTTTGTCCTTGATCAGGTCATCAAAAAAACGCAGTTGCTGCCCGTCCTGATCGGTCAGCACGGTATTGGGGAAATACCCCGCGCCCCAGGGGGTGGCCTCCTCCGCCAGCCCCTGGAGGGCCCAGCACAGCAATACGGTGCCGAACCACAGTGACAATCGCTTCATCATGCACGCTCCTTGGCTTATTGGGTGACCTTGACCTGTGGACCGAAGCCATCCCCCACGCGCCAGGTCGGCAGTGCGGCTGAGTTGATGTACTGCACGCCATCCCAGCTCGGCAACGGCGTAGGCATCATCTGCAACTGGCCCGGGTGCTCGATGTCCCAACGCAGCAGCATCGAGTTGTCCTCATGCTGGGTGTTGTGGCAGTGCTCCATGTAGGTGCCGGCGAATTCGCGGAAGTTGATCGCCAGTTCGACGTTGTCCAGGCCGTCTTTTTCGGTGCCGATGCGGTACACATCCTTGCGTGCCCATTTTTCCCATTCCGGCGGGGCCTTGCCGCCGCGGCTGAGGATGATGCCCTCCTCGAAGTGCACATGCACCGGGTGGCTCCAGCCATTGCCGCCATTCTGGATTTTCCACACTTCCAGGGTGCCGAAGTTGCTGGCGCCGGCATCGGTCGGCCCGGTGGCCAGCTTGGTTGCCGCACTGAGCCGGCGAGGGTCCATGCTGTAGCCCAGGTTGCCATCGGTCTTGATCGTCCATGGCACTTTGTCGGTACCGTCGGAACGACCGAAGATGAACGTGCGGTGCCGGGCTTGTGCCAGCAGCGCCTGATCAGCCGGGTTGTCACGGTGCAGCTTGAGCGGAATCATCACCTTGCCTACCGCCTTGCCCGGTTTGGCCGGTTCATACGCTGCCGGGTCCATGGCCAGGTCCTGGCCGGTATAGGCTTTGACATTGAGCTGCAGCACCTTGCCCACCGCCGGGTCGCCCCTGTCCCATTGCGGGCCTTTGCTGGTCTGCTTGATCACCGCCAGGTATTTCTCCGACAGCACGTCGGCCAGTTCGATGTCTTCCTTGGGCCCCTTGCCAGTGTCGTGCGCCTTGAGGTTGACGAAGAACAGTTTGTCGCCCGCTTTGATCCCGCTCTTGGCAAAGTTGACGATGATGTCGAAGCGCTCGGCGATGCCCTGCGTCGGCAGGATCGCGTTGTGGTTCTGGCGGTCACCGTCAGCGTCCAGGTCCATGCTGCCGTCAAACGGCACGGCATGCTCCATGATGTTGCCGTCGTTGGCGATCATGTGGAACGGCACCCGTGCGTACGACAGCCCCGAACCTTTGGGCCCGGGAAACTCACCGCCGCTGCCTTTGATCTCACGCACCAGTGCCAGTTTGAAATAGCGCGACACCGAACCGTTGAGGATGCGGAAACGGTAACTGCGGGCGCGTACGTCGAGGTAAGGCTTGTACTGCCAGTTGACCAGCACCTGGTCGCCGAGAAAACCATCGGTGTTGAACGGGTTGAACCACAACTGCCCGTTCGCGCCCCAGGCCTTGTCGGCAATCACCAGGTTGACGTCATAGTCGCGGTTGCCCCACGACAGCGCCGAGCCGCTTGGCAAGCGCAGGTTGACGCCATCGTCGAAGGCTTCATTGCCGCGATCCAGGGCGCTGTAGTAGTTCATCATCGCCGCATTGCCCTTGTAGACATTCTGCGCGGTGAAATCGAGCATGTGGTCGTGGAACCAGTGGGTACTCATGGTCTCGCGCCAGTCGCCACGTATTTTGATGCTGCCGTTGTCGCAGGTCTTGAGCCCGGGCTGGGCATCGTTGACCCAGAGTTTTTCCCCTGGTGTGCAAGGGAACGCGGCACGCGGGTCTTCAGCACGGGTGTTGATGCTGTCGTAACCGGCCAGTTGCAGCGGCCAGCGATAGTCGTAGTACTGCCCGGGGAAGAAAAACGCATTGGCGTAACCGTCGCTCTCTGCCGGCGAGTGACCGTTGTGCTCATGGGTGCTGATGGTATGCAGGCCAAAGCCGTGGTTGGCTGCCGGGTCGATCGGCAAGGCATTGTAATGACGCATCAACAACGGTTGGCCATAGCGCACCATCAACAGCTTGGGCGGCAGGGTGCCGTCAAACGTCCACACCGACTTGTGATCCTGCAGTGGCATGTTGGGATGAAAGCGGGTATCGATGCCCTTGGTGGTGCCTTGGGTATTGGGTTGTCCGGCGGTGTTGTAGTACAGCCCGCCAGGGCCGAACTCACCCACGCTGTAGCGGTGCATCTGCATGGCGTCACGCAGGCCACCATTGATACGCGCCCCGGCCTGGGCCGTCTTGTAGGCCGCCTGCGGGTAGAACTCGTTCCAGCGCTGGTGCGACCAGCCTTTTCCCGGTGGGCGCCCTTCGGCTGGCGCGCCGATGTGCCGGTTGAGAAACTGCTCGATCTGCGCCTGCCAGGGGTTACGGTCGACCACGTTGGCAAACTGGCTGGGGAATGGCGTCAGGCCAGGCTGTTTGAGAAAGGCGTCCAGCTGCGGCCCATTGGGTGCGCTGCGCGTCACGCTGACAGGGTCTTGTTGCGGCGCCGGGCCCGTGGTCGGGGCCGGGAACACCAGTAACCCGGAGGGCGTGGTCGGGTCGAGGCGCGTCGGGCCGAACTCTTCGAACAACAGCAATTGCTGGCTGAAGGGCTGCGCGCCAAACATCGGGCTCGGGGCACCGTTGGTGGGGTAGTTGAACGACGTTTGCAACGCGGGCGGTCGCTCGTTTTCCTGGCGTGGGGTGTCACGCGTGCCTTCACCCTCAGGCAGATCAAAGGCACCCACGTTGGCCTCGGGGAGCGTCAGTAAATTGATCAGGGCTGCCGCAGGGTCAGCGGGAACATCGGTGTAGGCCGACGGGTCGCCGGGCTCCGGCGGATCGACGTCGTCAATCGGGCTGGCAGGTACTTCGGCTACCAGCAACAGGGCCAGAGCGGCACTCAGGCCCAAGGGGTAATGCAGGCGTTTGATCATGATCTTTCACCCAGTGATTGCGAACCGCTAATGTCGATTTGCAATTACTTGGCCAAAGATGTTTCAAAATGTGTAGTCGTTAAATATCAGCTACTTAACTTAATCTCTTATCACCCCATGTCCGCACAAAGTGGGGAAAACATCCCCCAGCTTCGGGTCTTGCTACAGGGGTTCGATCAGTTGGGCGCCGGCTCACGCGCCACCCGGAAAGTCAGTTGCATACAGGTACCCTTGCCTTCACGACTGTGCAGGCGCGCCGACCCGCCAAAGCGCTCCATGATCCGCTTGACCAGGACCAGACCGACCCCTAATCCGCCCTGCTTGGTGGTGTAAAAAGGCTTGAAGGCCATGCGCATCTGCTCGACGCTCATGCCCTTGCCATTGTCACACAGGCGCAACACCAGGGTTTTGCGGCCTTGGTGAACCTGCTCGACGCGCAAGGTGCCGCCGTCACCCATGGCTTCCAGCGCATTGGCGATCAGGCTGTTGAAAATCTGACCCAGCAACACTGGCTGGCTCAGCACCTTGACGTTGGCCAGGTCATCGCGCCGAACCTCGATACCCTGACGCTTGAGCTGCAAGCTGAACGCCTGAAGGCTGTCCTGCAACACGCGATCAAGTTCCACGACTTCTGCGGCGTCATTGAGTGGCCGCAAGGATTGCAGCAACTGCCGCACCCAGTGCGACATGCGGTCGACCTGGCTGATGATGTCACCAATGTTCTTCTGCGCCGGCCCCTCTTCGATTTCCTGGGCCAGCTCTGCACTGGAACGAATACTCGCCAACGGGTTACGCAGACTGTGCGCCACCGCCGACGACATCTCACCCAAGGCAACGAAGGTTTCATTGTTGATCAAGCGCTTTTGTTGCGCTGCCAATTGCCGGTTGGCCCGGTACATCAGCCAGTACAGACCGCTGTACACCAGCGTCGCCCCCAGCGCGACGGCCATCCAGATCAGGATCAAGCCACGTTCGATACGCCCGATCAGGTCGCGCGGCTCTTTGTAGATCTCGACCATCGCGGTGACATTCACGCCATCGGCATCGAACAGCGGAATGTAGTTCTCGATGAACAGGTGCTCGGGCGGGGTAATGAATTTTTGCTCGGCCCGCGCCTGATCAACGCTGTGGTAACTGGCCGACACCCGGATCTTGTCGTTGAATGCGCGCTCCAGGTCTTCGTCGGATTCGATCATGCGCCCTACCAGCGCCGGGTTACTCGACCAGATCACGATCCGGTCCGGCGCATAGATATTGGCCAGCAACATGTCGGGCAAATGAGCGATGTGATCGAGAAACTCGCCGCGGGCAGCGCGGCGCGCCTCCGGGTTGACGTCGGGGAAGCTTTCATCGAGGCGTGGGTCGAGCAGTTCACCCATGGTCCGCACATTGGGAATGGACACATGACGCACTTCCGCCAGGGCGATGGACTGAATGAACTGGGCCGTCAGCAAGGCGTCGCGCTCGATGCTCTCGTTGATCACGAAGCGACTGGAAATCAGGCCCAAGCCTACTGCCACCGACAGGATGATCGCCAGGCTGACAAAGGCATACCAGCGCAGCAGGTTGAACGGCCGTTTGCTGGCTACCGGACGGTGCTCGCTTGCTGGCAGGGATGACGACTCCAGGCGTGATTGCAGGTCCATCGCAAACTCCAGGCAGATGACTTCTTATCTTATAGCGCAGTTAATTCCGATTGCCCCGCACGCTCCCCCGTTTGCCCCCAACCCTGGGGCTCCGGCCCCGATAGGCGCGCATTCCAGCACCCCGGATTTTTGCTGCAAGCCAGGCCACACAAGGCTTTGAGCATGTTGGTACGGATGTTGCCAAACCCTCAGCAGACGACCCAAGTCCATGGGCCCACACGCGAGAGGGAACACTCATGCACCGTCCAACGCCCCACCCACTGGCCTTGCTGGTACTGGCCAGCCTGACCCAGGCACCGGCCCAGGCCGCGCTGTACGACGTTGACCCCGGGCCTTACACACCGGCTACCGGTGGTTTTGCGGCCTGGTACCAAGACACTCATGGCCGGGTACTCGACCTGTGTCTGACCAAGGCAGTCAGCTCACGGGTGGCCGGCGCCCCCGGTGCGCCTTCGTACATGTGCGTACTGAATCCGGCACCGGGTGTCTTCGACGACACCCAACCCATCGCATTCCCTGATAACTATCCCGACGAAACCTTCTGGTTCACCGCCGATGCGGCGATTGTCGACGCTGCACGTGGCATAGACCTGAGCTACGGTACCGCGATCGAGGCGGCCTTCGCTGCTGAAGATGTGCATGATGGCGACCAGGTCAGTTTTGCCCGCGTACGTATTCGCGTGGATGTGCCAACTGCAGGCACCTACATCGTCACCCACCCCTACGGCGTTGAAGTGTTCGATGTGCCCGCCGGCGGACGTCGCGCGATCAACATGACCCGCGACATCGGCATCGGCTCGCCGAAAACCTACACCGGTGCCCTGAAAGGTGATGTCGGCCCGTTCCTGCGTGGTGTGGGTGGCCCCTATACCGAACGCAACCCGGAAACCGGTGTCAGTGAGCGCTTTATCGGCGACCCGAACCTCAACGAAGCGGTCACCGGCAGTCCGTTCAACACCAACTTCGTACGCATCGAAGGCCCCAACGGCCTGGACTTGCGCACCACGCTGTTCTCGATCTCCGGGAAACTCTCCGAGACCGTACGCCCTACCCCGGTCATTGCCCAGCGCAGCACCTATTCACGCCACGAAGAGGACGGCGTCCTGCATGCCCAGCAAGACGTCTTCGTGCAGGCGCCGCCACCACCGGGTACAGCCACGCTGATCAGCCAGACCCCGACCCTGAGCCTCACCGAAGCCAACGGCACCGGTGCCTGGTATGGCCAGTCGGCGCTCAATCCCACCCTGCCGGTGAACCTGCAGGTGACCGCCGACAACCAGTTGGCAATCGCCAGTAACACCCCGACCACCCTGACCCTGCCACTGACCGACCTGGTCGTCATCCAGCGTGCCGAGTACAGCTTGTCTTCCGGCGAGCTGACCGTGGTTGCTTCAACCAGTGATGAAACCAGTGCCACCGACCTCACAGCCACCACCGGCAATGGTGTGCCGATCAGCGACCTGAGCGGCGATGGCGCAGTCAAGTCGTTCACCACCCGACACACGCCGATTCCTCCGGCCACGGTCACGGTGAGCAGTACCAAAGGTGGTAGCGACAGCGAAGAAGTGGAGCTCGTGCCATGAACATCATCACGCCACGTTCCGTAGCAGGAGGCAACATGAACAACTGGCCACGCCTGGCCCTGTGCGCCGCCGGGCTTTCCCTTACGCTGACCGGCAGCGCCTGGGCCGCGCTCAAGGCTGTCGACCCTGGCCCTTACACCCTCGCCACGGGGCGCTATCCAATGTGGTACCAGGACAGCAATGACCTGGCCATGGAGCTGTGCCAGTCGAGGGCTGTCAGTACCCGGGTACCCGCTTCGGTTCCCCCGGCCTATATGTGTACGTTGCTGCCCGAACCCGGCATCTATGACGATGCACTGCCTCTGGTGTTTCCGGATAACTGGCCACCGGAAATGTTCTGGTACCTGGCGGAAACCTCGATCCCGGCCGTCGGCAACAGCGGCTATGAAATGGATGTGTACGTGGCGGGTATCGAAGCCGCGTTCGCTTCCGAGAACCCGGTCGATGGTGACCAGCAAAGTTTCGCCCGCATCCGTATTCGCGTCTCGGTACCGCAGGCCGGTACCTACAAAATCACCCACCCCTATGGCGTCGAGACGGTTAACGTCACCACCCCCGGACGGCGCGCCATCAACATCACCCGCGACGTCGGTATCGGTGCACCGGGCAACTTTGGCGGCGTACTCAATGGCGCACTCGGCCCGTTCCTGCAAAGCGTCAACGCCGTTAACACCCCCTACACGGCGGTCAACCCGGATACGGGTGAGGTCGAACGTTTTGTCGGCGATCCGAACCTGACCGAAGCGGTGACCGGCAGCCCGTACAATACAAACTTTGTACGTATCGAGGGCCCCCCCGGGAAAATCGAGACCAACCTCTTTACCGTGTCCGGCAAGATCTATGACAATCGCAAACAGATTGCTGCCGAACTGGAACGTGCCACCTACCGGCGCAACTCGCTCGGCACCCGGGTCGAGGTGTATGCCAAGGCGCCGAGCACCGCCACCCTGTGTTTCCGTGACACCCTGGCACTGGTCCCTGGCACCCCGCCTACGCCGTGCAAGTTCGACTTGCGGTCCGACGAAAATGGCCTGTTCTTCGCCAACCATTTAAGCAGCGCCGCGCCACCGCCAGTGATTGTCGTGACGGCGACCGACCCGACTTCCGCACTGCGCCCTACCGCCTTGTCACGCAAGCTTACCGACGTGGTCAAAGTGGAGACCGCACAGTACGACTGGGCCCACAAACGCCTGCACATCGAAGCCCGCTCCAGTGACGAAGTGCAACCGCCGGACATGGTCGCCCAAGGCTATGGCCGCATGTCCAGGTCGGGCAACCTGCAAACACTGACCGTCAATGACCTGCCGCAGCCACCCGCCACTGTCACCATCAAGTCGGCTGCCGGTGGCAGTGACACCGAGGCGGTGGTGATCGTCGGCAACGCCCCGGCCGAAGCGGAAAACAAGGCACCGGTCGCGCAAGCAGACGTGGGCAGCACCAGCTTTGGTGTACCGCTGACCCTGAACCTGCTGGCCAACGACAGCGACCCGGACGCCAACGTGCCGCTGACCATCACCGACCTTACCCAGCCGGCAACCGGCCAGGGCACGGTCGCCCTCAGCGGCAGCGCTGCCGTGGTCTACACCCCGCCAGCGGTGGTCAACGCGCCGATGGTCGCGACCTTCACCTACCGTGCCCAGGACAACAAAGGACTGAAGTCTGCGGTCACCACCGTGACGGTCAACGTCGCACCTAACCAGGCCCCAACCGCCGTTGGCGACACTGCCGCCACCCTCGGTGTCGCACTGCCGATCAACGTGCTGGCCAACGACACCGATCCGGAAGGCAACGTGCCCCTGGCAGTCAACAGTGTCACCCAACCCGCCCCTGGACGCGGCACGGTGACCACCGACGGCACCCAGGTCACTTACACCCCACCGGCCACCGTCACGGCAGCCTTTGCCGCCACCTTCAGCTACATCGCCCGGGACAGCCTCGGCGCCCTGTCGGCACCGGCAACGGTCACCGTACAGGTCTCGCCACGGCCAGCGGCAGAGACGTTTGCGGTCACCACCGCCACCGTCGCGGCGCGTTCCAACAACCGCTTCAACTGGGACTTCTCCGGCACCTCGTCGGTGACCACCGGTAACACCATCACCGTCCAGGTCACCACCCCGACCGGGCTGGTCACCCTCGGCACCACCACCGTTCCGCTGACCGGACGCTGGCGGTTGACGGTAAGCAACACCACCACGGTGATCCCGACAGCAACACCGTCGGCGACGATCCGTAGCAGCCAGGGCACTGTCCGTACCGTGCCGGTTGTCGTGCAGTAAACCCGGGAGATTCGACCATGGCGCGCCTGACCACCTTGCTGATGTGCCTGACCCTGATCGGTCAGGCCGCCCTGGCCGACGACCTGATGGACAACGCCGACCTCGGCCCCGGCGGCGATCTGGGGGAACCGCTGTCGCTGCAGCCTCTGCCGGCCGGGCAACAGGCGCAGATCGCACAGAACGGTGACTCCAATCGCGCTGCCATCGGCCAGGACGGTCAGGCCCTGCTGGGCCGGATCGTGCAATCGGGTGGTGCTCAGGAGGCGTACATCCTGCAGCAAGGCAGTGACCTGATGGCAACCATTAACCAGCAAGGCTACGGCAACAGCGCATCGATCGCCCAAAGCGGCAGCAACAACCGCGCACAAATCGAGCAGTACGGAAACAGCAACAGCGCCAGCATCGTCCAGGCCGGCTCGGGACTGCAGAGTTCCGTGATCCAGGCCGGTAACGGGCAGCGCGTGCAGGTCAACCAATACCGCTAAACCCTGGAGGCTCCACCATGAACAAGCTCGCCCCCTTAAGCGCCGCCATTGTCCTGGCCCTGGCCGGCCAGGTAATGGCCGACAACAGCCAGTCCACCCAGAGTCAGGACGGCAAAGAGAATATCGCCGAAGTCAAACAGAGAGCGGCCCCGCAAAGCACCGTAAGCCAGACCCAGAACGGTGAAGGCAACAACCACGCGTCCCTGCAGGAAGGCGGCAACAGTGCCATCCTGCAACACGCGACCGGTGACTATAACGCCGGCTACGCCGAGCAGCTGTACGAGTTTGGCAGCCAGATCAACCAGCAACAGCAAGGCTCGCTGAACAACACCCATGCCAGCCAGTCGCTGGGCACTGAAAACACTGCCCAGCAAACGCAGGAAGGCATCGGCAACTTCTCGTTTGTCTACCAGGACAGCCAGAACGGCAGCCAGGGTGTCACCGAGCAATACGGTAATGACAACCGTGCCTTCGTCGAGCAATTGTTCAGTGGCGGTGGCAACAACGCGCAATCCACCCAGAGCGGTACCGACAACTACAGCGCCGCCGAACACATCAACCACTCCAACGGCCAGATCGGCATCTATCAGGCCGGTGAAAGTAACTGGGCCTATGCCGATCAGCGCGAAGGCCAGGGCGGCACCGCCGTGGTTGACCAGAACGGCAAGTCCAACTCCATCGAGATCTGGCAGGACACCCAGAAAGCCAGTGAAGCGTCGGCCAACCAGAACGGCCAGACCAACGAAGGTGTCATCGACCAGAGCTTCGGTGAAAACAACTACGCCAGCATTGTTCAGGTGGGTGACCTCAACGCCATCTACGCCGACCAGTTCGAGTCGCTGCAGTCGCAGACCACCTTGACCCAGTCCGGTAGCGGCAACATCAGCTTTACCTACCAGAATGGCGACAACCATGTGCTTGAAGTCACCTCCAGCGGTGACGGCAACAAGGTGCTGGCGAGCAACTGGAAAGGCGACAAGCCTGGTGGCCAGTTTGGCAGCGGACAACGCGCCCAGATCGACCAGAACGGCAGTGGCAACAGCGCCAACCTGACCCAGAATGATGTCGGCCAGATTGCGCGGTTGAGCCAGACCGGTACCACCAACACCGCCGAACTCATCCAGGCCGACACCAACAACGAGCTGTACTTTGAACAGAACGGTACCGACAACCTGCTGATTGCCGATCAGCGTGGTAGCAACAACTACGCCACCGGTTCCAGCGTCGGCGAGAGCAACAGCATCAAGCTCGATCAGTCGGGTAACGGTAACCAGAGCTCCACCTGGCAGCTGTATGGCGACAACAACAGCGCCATCATCAAGCAAACCGACGGTGTCAACGTCGCCTATGTCACCCAGGGCGGCTCCTTCAACCAGGCCACAGTCGAACAGAGCGGTGCAAGCATGACCGCAACCGTCGATCAGTTTGGTACGGGCAACAAGGCCACCGTACTGCAGCAGTAAGGTTGTTGTTTAACGGTTGCGGGAGCGGCTACGGCCTTTCCCACAACCTGGTCAGCCGAAGCTGACGAACGTGTTCCTCTCCCCGCTTTGGCCGTAACCACCGATGGGGGTGGTTACGGCCTTTTTTTACCGCTCGCCAAAAATGCAACCTACAGAGTTCAAGCGCTCTACTGAGGGCCCATAACGCCTGCAGGCTGCTGAGCCCTAAGCGTTGACTGACAGGCATTAACAAATCACCTGTAGGAATTTCCCCAAACGACACCGGTATTTTTCAACAAGACTATACTCCCCGTACTCAAACTCCCTGATTCGACGTATTGTTGGCGCCGTTCCGGCCCCGGCCAGACCCGCCCTCCTGAATGATTCGGGAAATCGCCCACAAACTCGACAAGGAGTTGCGCATTGACCACTGTTTTGATCGTCGACGATCACCCCACCACCCGCCTTGCCTTGCGCACGCTGCTGCACCGCGAAAGCCAGCATTTCACTGTGGTCGGCGAAGCCACTGACGGCTCCAGCGCGACGCAAATGGCCCGCGACCTCAAACCTGATGTGGTGATACTCGATATCGGCCTGCCAGGCATTGACGGCCTCAATGTGATCAAACGTCTGCATGGGCTTGAGCCTGTGCCACGCATCATGGTGCTGACCGGTCAACCGGCTGACCTTATTGCCCGTCGTTGCATCGAGGCCGGCGCCAGTGCCTTCGTGCACAAAGACGAAGACCTCGAGGTACTGCTGTCTGCACTCAAGGCCATGGTCAGGGGCTATTCAACCTTCCCCGACCTGTCGACGCAGAAAGGCCCGGCCTTAACCGAACAACAGCGCCTGAGCAAACTGTCAGACCAAGAGCTGGCGGTGCTGCGTCTTTTGACAGAGGGGCGGTCGAACAATGCCATCGCCGAGCATATGCACCTGAGCGCGAAAACCGTCAGCACCTACAAGACCCGAATCCTTGAAAAGCTTGAGTTGAAGTCACTGGTCGAGCTGTTCGAACTGTCCAAGCGCCACCTGTCCTGAGTCGATCATGACCGTGCCCAAGGTCCTGGTGGTTGGCTGCATGCTGGCACTGCTGGCGTTCAATGCCCTCGCCGTAGACGTCGGCGAGCCCCGCCAGTTACTGGCACGCTCCATGAGCAGCAGTGCTGCGCTGGCCTTGTCGAACGAAGACGCTGCGTGGCTCAAACGCAAGCAGTTCTTGCTACTGGGCACCAGCGTCCCCGACTACCCGCCTTTCGATATTAACGCCAGCAGCCAGGAGTATGAAGGCCTGACCGCCGACTACGCCGGCCTGGTAAGTGAGTTGTTGGGCATTCCTGTCCAGGTCCGGCGCTTTGCCGACCGCTCCCAGGCCCTCGCCGCACTGCATGCCGGCAAAATCGACTTACTCGGCAGCTCCAATGCCTTCGAAGCCGACGATGCGCACCTGGTGCTCAGCCACCCCTATGCCGACGATCAACCGGTGATCGTCACGGGCTTCGGTAAATCCCTGCCACTCAACGACAAACTTGAAGGCAAGCGCCTGGCCATGGTCGATCATTACCTGCCCCGGTCCGTCGTCACCGCGCTGTATCCGCAGGCCGACCTGCAACTTTACAGCTCCAATCTGGCCGGCCTTTCCGCCGTTTCGTTGGGGCAAGCCGATGCGTTTCTCGGCGATGCCGTCAGCAGCGACTACCTGATCACCCGCATCTATCTGGGCAGCGTGCAGATCAACCATTTCATCAAGAATCTGCGCGGGGTCTTCGGGTTTGCCGTGTCGCGCGACAACCCCACGTTGCTGCGCCTGGTCGATGAGGCCCTGGATCGCATCGGTGACAACGATCGCCTGAACATCCTTCGGCGCTGGACCAGCGGCAGCACACGGGTATTGCTCAATCGCGGCACCTTGAGCCTGAGCGCTGCAGAACGCACCTGGATCAAGCAACATCCCCACGTGCGGGTGGCAATCAACAAATACTTCGCCCCGATCAGCTTTTATGACCAGGACCATCGGTTTCGCGGCATCACCGCCGATGTGCTCGAACAGATCAGCCTGCGCACCGGGCTGAAGTTCGATATTCAAGTGGTCGACTCGATCGGCGACATGATCAAAGAAATTGAACAAGGCCGTGTGGACGTCGCCGGGCTGCTGGCGCCAAGCCAGGTACGTGAGGCGACATTGCGCTTTACCCGCCCCTACCTGGTCAGCCCGCGGGTGCTGGTCACCCGCGCGGACAACCTCGCCTTGCAACGCCCCGATCAACTTGATGGCAAGCGCCTGGCCTTGATCGGCAACATTCCGGTGGCGGCGGAGCTGCGCCAGCGCTTCCCCACGACCACACTGATTGAAGTCGACAACCCTCTGGCGCTCATGGAGCAGGTGGTACAAGGCAACGCCGATGTGGCGCTGAGTTCCCAGATCAATGCCGCGTACTTTGTTAACCGGATGTTCAAGGACCGCTTGCGAATTGCCTCCAACTTTGGCGATCAGCCTGGTCTGGCGGCCTTTGCCGTCGCCCGTGACGCCACGCTTTTGCATACCATTCTCGACAAGGCCCTGCTCAGCATCCCGCCAGAAGAAATGACCGAGCTGACCGGGCGCTGGCGCACCAACGCACTGGTCAGCGACAGCCTCTGGTACAACTACCGCGATCTGATCCTGCAGATTCTCCTCGGTGCGAGTGCGTTGATCGTTGCCGTGATTGCCTGGAACCGTTACTTGCGCAAATTGATCAGGCAACGCACCGAAGCCGAACAGGCACTGCACACCGAGCTCGGTTTCAGCAAGCACCTGCTCGAAGAGTTGCGCCTGGCCAAGGATCAGGCTGAAGATGCCAACCGGGCGAAAAGCACGTTCCTGGCGACCATGAGCCATGAAATTCGCACGCCGATGAATGCGGTCATCGGCCTGCTTGAACTGGCGATCAAAGATGCCGGACAAGGACGCGCCGACCGCGCCTCGCTGCAAGTGGCGTTTGATTCGGCCAACGGCCTGCTGGCCTTGATCGGCGACATTCTCGACATCGCCCGCATCGAGTCCGGGCACATGCACCTCGAACCCCGGCCAACCAACCTCAATGCGCTGGTCGCGGCCACCGTGCGGGTTTTCGAGGGCAATGCCCGGCTCAAGGGCCTGAAGCTGGCAACCGATCTGCAGCCCATTGAGCGACTGGTATCCGTCGACCCGCTTCGGCTGAAGCAGATCCTCTCCAACCTGATCAGCAACGCGATCAAGTTTACCGAGCAGGGCCAGGTCATCGTCAGGCTCCGACTTGATGAACCGCAGGCCGGCCAGGTACGCATACAACTGTGTGTCGAGGACACCGGCATCGGCATCAGCACCGAAGACCAACAACGGCTGTTCCACCACTTTACTCAGGTCGGATCTACCGATCACCAGGGCACCGGCCTGGGCCTGGTGATCTGCCGCACGCTGTGTGAGCTGATGGGCGGAAGCCTGACACTGCAAAGCGCGCTCAACCGGGGCACTCAATTGCAGGTCTTGCTGACCTTGCCCTTGGCCGAACCTGCTGCTGCCGTTGCAGCCCCCCCGCCGGTGCCAACCGACAGCAGCATGCCCCAACTGTCGATATTGGTCGTGGACGACTACCCCGCCAACCTGATGCTGCTTGAACGTCAGTTGAATGTCCTCGGCCACGAGGTCCGGCAGGCTGACGATGGGCAGCAGGCCTTGCTGTTGTGGCAACAGCAGATGTTCGATGTGGTCATCACCGATTGCCACATGCCCGGTCTCGATGGTCATCAGTTGGCGCGCCAGATCCGCCAACTGGAACCCCAACTACAGCGACCGGCCTGCATGATTCTCGGCCTGACGGCCAACGCCCAGGCAGAAGAGCGGGAGCGCTGCCTGGCCAGCGGCATGAATGACTGCCTGTTCAAACCCATCGGGCTGGCTGAGTTGCGCCACCATTTACAGGCCATGAGCACGACCGTCACGACGCAAACCGTGACGGCCGATGTCCCTGAAAGCGACTTCGACATCAATGAACTGCAATACCTGACCCTGGGCGATCCCGACCTGACCCAGCGGTTGATCCATGAACTGTCCCGCAGCACCCAGGAAGACCTCGAAGCCTTGCGCGCGCTTGGCCCTGCGCCTGCCCGCGAACACCTCAAAGCCCTCGCCCACCGCATCAAGGGCGGCGCGAAAATGCTCAAGGCGCGTGGCGTGGTCCGTCATTGCGAGGCGCTGGAACAGGCCAGCCTCGGCGATGCCTCAACTGATCAGCTCACGACGCTGTCGACCGCACTGGAACACAGCCTGCTGGCCCTGCTGAGCCAGCTGGCCCACACCACCACCTCGCGCTGACAGCGGGTCAATGCAGTTGCAGGGTCGAATTGATCTGGCTGATTGCATCGACCACATGCTGGGAGCCCTGCTGGATCTCCATGATCACCTCCCCGGCTTCATTGGCCAACTCGACACCAATGCCGGTTCGACTCAGGCTTGACTGCATACTGGCCACCGCCGTCAACGACAGGTCATGGTTCTGCCGCACCACCTCGACAATTTCCAGGGTGGCCTTGCTGGTACGGGCCGCCAGGGTGCGCACCTCGTCGGCCACCACCGCAAAACCGCGGCCATGCTCGCCGGCGCGCGCCGCCTCGATCGCGGCGTTCAGGGCCAGCAAGTTGGTCTGGTCGGCAATGCCGCGGATGGTCTGCACAATCTGTCCGATCAGCTCTGACTGTTTGCTCACCGCGTCGATGCTGCGCGCAGCGGCATTGAGGTTCAACGAGATTTCCTCGATCACCTGAACGGTCTGCTGTACGACCTGGGAGCCTTTGCGGGCGCAGGCATCGTTCTGCACCGAGGTGGCATGAGCAGCTTCTGCGGCCGTTTGCTGGGTACTGACCTGTGAAGTGATGTCGCTGGCGAACTTGACCACCTTGTACAGGCGGCCCTTGGTGTCAAAGATCGGGTTGTAGGACGCTTCGAGGTAAACCATCTGTCCCAGTTTGTTCACCCGTTCGAACCGGTGCGAGTGGTATTCGCCACGGTTGAGCGATGCCCAGAACGCCTTGTAGGCAGCTGACTCGCTTTCGCTCCTGTGGCAGAAAAGGCTGTGATGCTGGCCAACAATCTCTTCATGACGATAACGCATGGTGTCGAGAAAGTTCTGGTTGGCCTTGATCACTTTCCCTTCTGGGGTGAATTCGATCATGGCCATGGAACGGCTGATGGCGTTGATCTGGCTGGCGCTTTCGTGCGCCTGTTGCACCCGCTCGGTAATGTCCGAGGCCACTTTGATCACGCTGGTGACTTGCTGCTGGGGGCCGAATACCGGCATGTAACTGGCTTCGAGCCAGATTTCCCGGCCTTGCTGGTTCACCCGGGAAAACGTACCGCTTTGCGGCTCGCCCCGCGCCAGGTCGCGCCATAGACGCCGGTACTCGTCGCTGCTGGCGTATTCCTGGTCGCAGAACATTCGATGGTGCTTGCCGCGAATCGCTTCGATGCTATAGCCCATGGCCTTACAGAAGTTTTCATTGGCATCGAGAATGATGCCGTCCGGACTGAACTCGATCATGGCCATGGAACGGCTGATCGCGGCCATTTTGGCATTGATGCCGGCCAGAACACGGTTGCACTGCTCGATAGCTACCAAATCGGACTTGCGATGAAAGTCAAACATCGTACCGCCCTCTGTGTTCAGGATTTGCTGAGCATAGATGGGCGTTGGCACCGTGCAAGCAGTCTGACATCACCGCCTATCGCTTGACTTTTCGCGGGCTTAGCTGCTTTCTCGCACCACCAGTTCAAAGCCCAGGTCCTGGTTGGTAACCATGGCGCGTTTGCCATCGAGCATGCCCAATAAGGCCTGCGCCGCGCACCGGCCAATGGCCGCACGCGGGGTGCGGATCGAGGTCAACCTCGGCACCATGTGCGCCGAGGCCGGCAAGTCGTTAAAACCGACCATGGCGACCTGTTGCGGCACCTTGATCCCGAGGCGCAAGGCCTCCAGTGTCGCGCCCTGAGCCAGGTCGTCGTTGCAAAAAAAGATGCCGTCGACGTCCGGATGCCGGCCCAGCAGCTGGCCGAACAATTCACCACCCAGGCCAATCGACGAGGGCTGCGGCGACAACAGTTCCAGCTCCTTGGCATAACGACCGGCGGCCATCAGCGCCTGACGAAACCCTTCGGCACGCTGCATCACCCGTGGGTCGAGCTGCGCGGCAATGAAGCCCGGACGCTGACACCCGCGCTCAAGCAGGTGCCGCGCAGCCGCCGCACCGGCTTGCTGCTGGGAAAAACCCACCGACATGCCTTGTTCGGCATCACCCAGCTCCATCATGTGCACACAGGGTACACCGCTGGCAGTGAGCATCTGCTTGGCCGCATCGCTGCGGTCAAAGCCCGTCAGCAGAATGCCACGCGGCTGGTACGCCAGATAGTTGCGGATCAGGTTCTCTTCTTCGGCGATATCGTAGTGATAGTTACCGATCAACACCTCAAGCCCCCGGGGACGCATGACTTCGTGCACGGCCTCCAGGGTTTCGATGAACAGCTGGTTGGACAGCGACGGAATCAACACCACGATCGACTCGCTCTGCGCCGACGCCAGTGCCCGGGCGGCCGGGTTGGCAACATAGCCCAGGGTGGCTGCAGCCAGCTTGACCTTCTCGACCAGCTCCGGGGCAACCGTGCTGATCCCGCGCAAGGCACGAGAGGCGGTGATCGGGGAAACCCCGGAAAGCCTGGCGACTTCAGCCAGGGTGGGACGACCGGTAGTACGGGAGCCGATGCGGGTCATGGGGAATTTTATTTTCGACTTGCAAAGAATAGGGAACGGGCACTAAGGTAGCGCTGTCTCAGAACGCAGGCAATGCATTACTGCAGGTGGCCTGAAATGAGCATCCAGACTGCTTCTACAAGATCAATAACATCTGGGTGGGAAGCGCCCGAGGCGTCTGTCGCCGCGGTAAAAGATAGCGCTATCTTGCCCTGCAGGAGGTACCGATGAACCCACCCCTATCCGCGATCGTGGTCATGGGCGTAGCAGGCTGCGGCAAGAGCTACGTCGGTGCCGCCATTGCCGGCCTGAGCGGCGGCCGCCTGATCGAAGGCGATGATTTCCACCCTGCCGCCAATATCGACAAGATGAGTGCCGGCATTCCCCTGGACGACGACGACCGCGCCGGTTGGCTGATCCGTCTGGGTGAAGAAATGCAAGCCACCCTGAAAACCGGTGAACGCCCTATCCTCACCTGCTCGGCGCTGAAGAAGCGCTACCGTGACGCCTTGCGTCATGCCGTACCAGACCTGGGCTTTGTGTTTCTCGACCTCACCCCTGAAGAAGCCAGCCGCCGCGTGCTCGCGCGCCCTGGGCACTTCATGCCGGCCAGCCTGATCGACAGTCAGTTCGCCGCGCTCGAACGCCCCAACGGCGAAGCCCTGACCCTGCCACTGGATGCCACCTTGCCGGTTGCGCAGCTGGCAGTACAGGTTGACCTGTGGCTAAAGCCCTGCGGTGAGCCGGTGCTGGCGCGAACGGCCTGACCCGGCGGTTTCCCAGCTCACCAAAGATAGCGCTATCTTTAGTTTGAAACGTTGCACCTGCTACGCCCACAACAATGACAAAATGAGGCACTGAACCATGTTTGGTTTGGCAAACGACACCTACTTGCTGCTTGACGCAATCGTCACCATCATCGGCCTCGTGCTGTTGATCACCCACTTCAAGGTTCACCCGTTCGTTGCGCTGACGTTGGCGGCCGGCTTTCTTGGCCTGACCTCGGGCATGCCGGTGGCGAAAGTGATGAAATCTTTCCAGGACGGCTTTGGTGGCGTGCTTGGTTTTGTCGGTATCGTCCTGGCCCTGGGTACCATGCTGGGCAAGCTGATGGCCGACTCCGGCGGTGCCGACCAGATCGCCCAGACCCTGATCCGCGCCTTCGGCAAGCAGAAAGTGCACTGGGCCATGATGTTTTCCGCGTTCCTGGTGGGCATTCCGCTGTTTTTCGAGATCGGCTTCGTGTTGTTGATCCCGCTGGTATTCATCGTCGCCCGCCGCTCCGGGGTGTCGCTGATCAAGATCGGTATTCCGCTGCTGGCCGGCCTGTCGGTGGTCCACGGGCTGGTGCCGCCGCATCCGGGCCCGCTGCTGGCCATCGGCATTTTCAACGCAGACATCGGCAAAACCATTTTCTACGGCCTGATCGTTGCGCTGCCCACGGCAATCATCGCCGGCCCGCTGTATGGCAACTTCATCTCCCGCTACATTCCCGGTTCGCCGTCACAGGAGCTGATGGACCAGATCGCCCGTGAGTCAGAACATCAGAACCTGCCCAGCTTCAGCATTACCCTGATCACCGTGCTGTTGCCGGTGTTCCTGATGCTGCTGAAGACCTTCGCCGATGTCGTACTGCCGGCCGAACACATTGTGCGCCAGTGGATGGACCTGATCGGCCACCCGATCACTGCCCTGCTGGCTGCGCTGTTGCTGGCCTTTTATACCTTTGGCGCAGCCCGCGGTTTCTCCCGTCAGCAGATCATGAAACTGCTCGACCAGAGCCTGGCGCCGACAGCGGCGATCATCCTGATCGTCGGTGCCGGCGGTGGCTTCAAGCAGATGCTGGTGGATACGGGGGTGGGCAACGTCATCGGTCAGATGGCCGTGCATGCGCAGATCTCGCCGATCATGCTGGCCTGGCTGGTAGCGGCGGTGATTCGCATCGCCACCGGTTCGGCGACGGTCGCCACCATCACCGGCGCCGGCATCGTTGCACCGGTGATCGGCATGATTCCCGGGGTCAACCGCGAGTTGCTGGTGCTGGCGACCGGCGCCGGTTCGCTGATTCTTTCCCACGTCAACGATGCCGGTTTCTGGCTGGTCAAGCAGTACTTCAACATGACCGTGGCCGAGACCTTCAAGACCTGGAGCATGATGGAAACCATCCTTTCGGTGGTCGGCATCATCTTCATCATGCTGTTGTCGCTGGTGGTCTGATTTCGCTGCAGAACCCGCCCCTACAGGTGCACCGCAAACCTGTAGGAGCTGGCGAAGCCTGCGATTGAGCGCATAGCGCTCACCTGGTAATGCTCAACCAAGAAACAGCTTATAGGCCGGATTATCGGTCTCATCCCAGTAGCAATAGCCCATCGCATCCAGCGCCGCCGGCAAGCCGGCCTGCTCCGCCTGCGGCACCTGCAGGGCAGCAAACACCCGCGCTTGCGCCGCACCGTGGTTGCGATAATGAAACAGGCTGATGTTCCAGCGCTTGCCCAGGCGTTCGAGAAAGCCGAGCAACGCCCCCGGGCGCTCGGGGAACTCAAAGCGCAACACGCGCTCGTCGCTACCCGGCTCTGCATGCCCGCCCACGGTATGGCGCACATGCAACTTGGCCAGCTCGTTGTCGGTCAGGTCGAGCACGCTGTAGCCCTGTTCGCTCAGGCTGGCCAGCAAGCGCTCGCGCGGGTCGTGCTGCGGATGGGTCTGTACGCCGACAAACAACCGCGCTTCCTTGCCGGGCTGGCAGCGGTAGTTGAACTCGGTGATCTGACGTTTACCCAGTGCCTGGCAAAAGGCGCGAAAACTGCCGGGCTGCTCGGGGATAGTCACGGCGATGATGGCTTCACGCTGCTCGCCCAGTTCGGCACGTTCGGCAACATGGCGCAAACGGTCGAAGTTGACGTTGGCACCGGAGTCGATTGCCACCAGCGTCTGGCCGCTGACATTCTCGCGGGCCACGTACTTCTTGATGCCCGCCACTGCCAGGGCACCGGACGGTTCGGTGATCGAGCGGGTGTCATCGTAGATGTCCTTGATCGCCGCGCACAGTTCGTCGCTGCTGACGGTGATGACTTCGTCGACGTAATGGCGGCACAGCTCGAAGCAATGCGCGCCGATCTGCGCCACGGCCACGCCTTCGGCAAAACTGCCGACCTGCGCCAGCACCACGCGCTCGCCCGCAAGCATGGCTGCCTGCAGGCAGTTGGAGTCGTGCGGTTCGACACCGATCACTTTCACCTCGGGCCGCAGGTATTTCACGTAAGCTGCGATCCCGGCGATCAAACCGCCACCGCCCACCGGTACAAAGATCGCGTCCAGCGCACCGGGTTGCTGACGCAGGATCTCCATAGCCACGGTGCCTTGGCCTGCAATCACATCGGGATCGTCAAACGGTGGGACAAAAGTTGCACCCTCGCTGTCGGCCAGTTTGAGGGCGTAGGCCAGGGCGTGCGGAAAGCTGTCGCCGTGCAGTACCACATTGCCCCCACGCGAACGCACTCCGGCCACTTTCAACTCCGGGGTAGTGGTTGGCATGACGATGGTGGCGCGCATGCCCAGCTCACGCGCGGCCAGGGCCACGCCCTGGGCATGGTTGCCGGCCGACGCGGTGATTACCCCGCGTGCGCGCTGGGCAGGGCTCAGGCGGCTGAGGCGATTGTAGGCACCGCGGATCTTGAACGAGAACGTCGGTTGCAGGTCTTCGCGCTTGAGCAGCACCTGGTTGCCCAGCGACTCGGACAGTGCCGGTGCAAGTTGCAGAGGAGTTTCGATGGCCAGGTCGTACACCGGCGCAGCAAGAATGCGCCGCACATAGTCGGACAGCAGGTTCAGCGGCGCGGACGGTGTGCGGGGGCTAACGGCAAGGCTGGTCATCGATGACTCCTGGTTTTTTAAAAGTGCCCAGGAGTGAGAGAAAGAACCCGCCTCCAGGGCGGGTTCTGTGCAAGTGCCAGCTAGCCCGCCAAACTGATAATGGCGGTAATAATGCTGTGCTGAGGCAACTGCAGGAATGTGTTCATGCCGGGGAAACTAGCCCAGGCCCGCAGGCACTGTCAAGCAGTCTCGCGCGCGGATTCAGGCACATCGAACAGCTGATCGAACGCCCACTGAAAGACAAAGGCGTACACAAAGAAGAACAGGAACAGTGCAAGGTTGGTCAGCAACGCCGCCCACAGGCTGATCTGCATCCAGCCGGCCACCACCGGCAGCAGGATCAACACCAGCCCGCCTTCAAAACCGAACGCATGCATAAACCGTCGCCACAACGTACGGCGCCGTTGCGCCTGGCGAGCTTCCCAATACTCAAAGAGCCAGTTGTATAACATGTTCCAGGCCAGGGCCACGGCCGACAGGATCAGCGACAACGCCGCCGAATGGGCCATACCGGCATCAAACGCCCAGGACAACACCGGAGTCACGCAGAGCACCGCGATGGTTTCATACAGGATGGCCTGAACCACCTTGCGCGCCTTGCCTTGCATGATTAGCTCCGGGCAATGAATGTAGCCCCACCGTAATGGCGTTGAGGGGCCCCTTCAATTGAGCTAGATTGAGGCTCCCTCAATCAGGTTGAGCGTCATGTTCGCCAAGCTGCCACTGACCGCCCTGCGCGCCTTCGAATCGGCGGCCCGTCTGGGTAGCTTCAAGGCTGCAGCCGACGAACTGGCGGTGACCCCGGCAGCCATTTCCCACCAGATCAAACGCCTGGAAACCCACCTCGGTTTGATGCTGTTTGAACGCAGCGCGCAGCGGGTGACGCTGACGTCTACAGGCGCGCAACTCTATCAGCAGGTCCACGCCGGCCTGGTCGATCTGCAGCAGGCACTGACTGCCTTGCTCCCCCCGTGCGATCAACAGCAACTGAACCTGACCACCACGGCGGCCTTTGCCAGCCTCTGGCTGATTCCGCGCCTGGGCGATTTTTATCAGCGTCACCCTGACATCCAGGTACGGGTGCTCACCGGTAACGAGGTGATCGATCTGCACCGTGACCGTGACCTCGACCTGGCTCTGCGCGCCGAATTCAATGCTGACCCAAGACTGTACCGCCTGCCGCTGCTGCCTGAGTACTTTGCGGTCTATACCCCGCCCGGCTGGCAGGAACCTGCAACCGACCAACCGCTGACGCTGATCGAAGCACCCTGGGTTTCAGCCAGCGGTGCAGCAATCGACTGGCCGCGCTGGTGCGCCCAGGCCGGTAAAGCGCACTGGCTGCAACGCGCGCGCCTGCACCATTACGATGACGAACACCATGCCTTGCAGGCCGCCCTGGCCGGCCATGGTCCGGTACTGGCCAGTAACGTGCTGGTGGCCGAAAGCGTCGCCAAAGGATTGCTGCAGCCCTGGTGCGAAAACATTCGCCTGCCGGCTGCGCAGTACTGTGCCGTGTGTGTCCCCGGACACGAGCGACGCCCGGCTGTCAGGGCATTTATGGACTGGCTGCAGGCGCAGGTCAGCACCACCCGCTGACCGCGTTGCAACCGCTCTAAAACCAGCCCCGCTGGCGCCGGAAATCTGTCTCTGCCAGTGGACAACCCCCCGTTCTGCTGCTTGTATCTAACAGTTGAATCCCTTCGAATCGCACACTTTTGCACACTGGCCGGGACGAGGATCGCGACGATGGCCTACACAGTCATGATGGTTTTTGGCACACGCCCCGAAGCAATCAAGATGGCGCCCCTGGCCCGCGTATTACGCGAATGGCCAGACATCGACCTGAACATCTGCTCGACTGGCCAGCATCGGGAAATGCTCCAGCAGGTGCTCAACGATTTTGGCCTGAGTGTCGATGAAGACCTGCACGTGATGACCCAGAACCAGAGCCTCAACAGCCTGTCACAACAGTTGATGGAACAACTGGATGCAACCTATGCGCGGATCAAGCCGGAAATCGTTCTGGTCCACGGCAACACCACCACCAGTTTCATTGCCGCCCTCGCCGCCTTCAACCGTCAGATCCCGATCGGGCATGTCGAGGCCGGCCTGCGTTCCGGCAACATCAAGGCGCCCTGGCCGGAAGAAGCCAACCGGCGCCTGACCGGGGTGATCGCCGACCTGCACTTTCCGCCCACCACCAAGTCTCGCGACAATTTACTACGTGAAGGCGTGGCACTGGAGCAGATCGAAGTCACCGGCAACACGGTGATCGATGCCTTGTTCTGGATGCGTGATTACCTGAAAAACAGCCAGTGGCGACCCGGCACCGACTCGCCACTGGCACACCTGCGCGATGACCAGCGCCTGGTGCTGATCACCGGCCACCGCCGGGAAAATTTCGGCCAGGGCTTTGAACGCATCTGCCTGGCCCTGGCGGAACTGGCCCTGCGTTACCCGGATGTACAGTTCGTCTACCCGGTGCACCTCAATCCCAACGTGCAGACAGCCGTTTACGCCCTGCTCTCGCACCAACCGAACATTGTGTTGATACCGCCCCAGGACTACCGGCATTTCGTCTGGCTGATGGACCGTGCCTACCTGATCCTCACCGACTCCGGCGGCATTCAGGAGGAAGCGCCGGCCCTGGGCAAACCGTTGCTGGTATTGCGCAAAGTCACCGACCGCCCCTCGGTGCTGGAAGGCGGCACAGTGAAGCTGGTCGGCACCCTCACCGAACGGATCGTCAAGGAAACCAGCGCCCTGCTGGACGACCCGGCCGTCTATAAGCAAATGAGCCGGGTGTTCACTCCCTATGGCGACGGAAACGCCAGCGGGCGAATCGCCGAACGGTTAAGCCGCTGGCTCGAGGAGCATCGGCGTGAGGTGCCTGAGGCATGAATGGAACGTGCAAATTTGCGCTAACCTGTCTTCCCTGCACCCGCCACTGCCTTCATCCAGCATTTATCGAATTCGCAAGGCCAGCATGTACAAGACCATAGAGCAACAGGTGCGCAGGAACGTCGCACCACCCGAGCTTCGCCAGGAATTTCGCCAACATGATTTCGAAAGCCTGCATTCGTTCTGCATCCTGATCTTCTGTGTCAGCATCGGCATCTGGACCCTGTTCGACCTGATCGTCAGCTACCTCGGCCAACAGGATTTCACCTGGATTTCCATGGCCTTCATAACGGTGATGGTGACCCTCACCATCATCCTCGCCTTCACCCGCAAGGCCGCGCATTTTGACCTGCTCAACCTAGTGTTCATTGCGGTGATAACCCTGGCCATGCGCCTGGTGATCGAAGGCCTGCCGATCGGCTTGCGCCCGGCCTGGCTGGTACTGGGCGGCTCCAGTGTGCTGTACAGCGTCTCGGTGCTGCCGGTTCGGCGCTGGGCGTTTTTTGCCGTGTTGGTGGTCACCTGGCTCAACCTGCAGCCGTTCCAGGTCGCCGATATGCACCTGCTCGAGCTGCGCGGCCTGATGTTCGTGTGCTACCTGGTGTTCATCAACGGCCTGATCGTCTACACCTACCTGAAGATGCGCCGCGCCAAGCTGTACAACTTCTACCTGTCGAAAGTGTTGCTGGACCAGGCGTACATCGACGCCCTGACGGAAATCCCCAACCGCCGTTCGTTCATGGCCAAGGCGCAAACCCACCTGAAGGAAGACGACGCGCAAAGCCGCTACCTGGCAATGATCGACATCGACAACTTCAAGAAGGTCAACGATCAGTTCGGCCATGATATTGGCGATGTGGTGCTCAAGCGCACTGCAGCGAACATCAAAGCGTCGATGACCGAGTTCGAGTATGCGCGGCTGGGCGGCGAGGAATTCGTCATCTACCTCTGGGGCCTCAACCAGGCCGATGCCGAGCAGCGCGTAGCGGCATTGTGTACGCAAGTGCGGGAAGACACCGTCGCGCACCCGGTGACCATCAGCATCGGCCTGACCCGCATCCTGCAGGACGACAGCCTGACCAATGCCCTGGTCAAGGCCGACGAGGCCTTGTACCAGGCCAAGCACGCAGGCAAGGACCGCTATGTGCTGTGGCGGGAAGAGGTCAGCGTCTAGCCGCTACACGCGCGGCAGGCGAATCGTGAACTTGGCCCCGCCCAGCGCCGACTGGCCAACGGTCAGGGTTCCACCCTGGCTTTCGATGGCCCGTCGGCTGATCGCCAGGCCCAGGCCGAAACCACCGGTCGCCCGGTCGCGGCTGCGGTCCAGTCGATAGAACGGCTGGAAAATCAGATCCCGCTGGTCCGGCGGAATGCCGATGCCGTCATCCTCCACGGTCAGCAGGCAGTGCCCTTCGGCATCCAGGTTCAGGCGCAGCATCAGTTGCCGGTCGCAGTAGCGCATGGCGTTGCGCACCAGGTTCTGCAAGGCTCTGGCGGTCAGGCGCGGGTCGAGGACAAAGCGCGGCAAGCTATCGTCGGCCCGCACCTGCCATTCAATACCCCGGCCATCGAGCTCTTCGGCAAAACTGCCCAGAATGCTGTCGACCAGTTCGAGCAACGAAACTTCGACCCGCTCGCGGGCCTGATCGGCATTCTGCAGACGGCTGTAAGACAGCAACTCGAGTACCAGTTCGTCCAGTTCGCGTACGTGCCCGACCAGTTCCAGCAAACGCTTGCGGCAATGCGGTGGGACTTCGTCGAACAACAGCACCAGGCCGAAATCGAGCCGGGTCAATGGCGTGCGCAGTTCATGGGAGACGGCATTGAGCAGTTCACGTTGCTGGGTCAGCAAGCGTTCAACGTCCTGGGCCATGGTGTCAAACACCTCGGCCAGCTCGCCAATGTTTGAACGCGCCGGAATCTGCGTACGTTCCGACAAACGCCCCTGGCCCAGGCTGCGCGCGGTTTCCTTGAGCCGTTCAAGGTCGCGCCAGTGCGGCCACACCCAGAGCAACAAACAGCCCAGCAGCGCAGCAACGATCAGCACCGTCACGCCCCAGGAGATCAGGTTGATGTCCAACGGGTCCGGCGGGTTGCGCAGTTCCACCGCCCAGGTCGGGTCCAGTGGCGCCAGGGCCGATTTGTAATAACCCCAATCGCCCAGGCGCACGACATTCTCCCCGCCCGCCAGACGCGCACGCTCATCGGGCGACAGACCGATCTGGTCCTGACGGCGCAGCTCTATCTGCAGGGGTGCGAAATCCGCCGCCAATTCCCGCTCGACTGCAGGCCACTGGTCTGCGGGTACCTGGCGAAAGCGCTCGACGATCAGCTTCTGCACGCCTTTGGCCTGGTTCAGGTTGTAGGCAATGAAGCGATCATGAAACGCACCGACAATGGCGTCGGGAATCAGCAGCAAGGCGCCGGCGTAAGCAACGATGATCACCAGGTACAGGCGAACCAGGATCTTCAGCATGGCCGCCTCAGAACTCCCATTCCAGGCGGCTGAACAGGTAGCCCTTGCCCCACACGGTCTTGATCTTGCGCGCTTCGCCGGCACTGTCGTCGAACTTGCGGCGCAGCTTGGAAATGGCCACGTCCACCGAACGGTCGGTGCCATTGAATTCGATACCGCGCAGCTGCTGCAGGATGCGGTCACGGCTGAGCACCACCCCGGCATTGCGCGCCAGCACCACCAGCAGGTTGTACTCGCCGCTGGACAGCTCCACCTCCTGTTCACGCCAGAACACCGTGCGCTCGGCCAGGTCGATTCGCAGGCCGCCGACGACGATCAGGTCGCTCTCCAGACGCGGCTCGTTGATGCTGCTACGACGCAGCAGGGTGCGCACCCTGGCCAGCAATACCCGAGGCTCGCAGGGTTTGGTGACGTAATCGTCGGCGCCCATCTCCAGGCCCAGCACCTGGTCATGGCTGTCGTCGCGTGCGGTGAGCATGAGGATCGGCAGCGACTGCGACTCGGCACGTAGCAACCGGCACACCTGCAAGCCGTCGAGGCCAGGCAGCATCAGGTCGAGGATCACCAGGTCCGGTTTGTTGCGTCGGGCCTCCGCCAGCACGTGGTCACCCCGGGCAATCACGCTCACGCAAAAATCATTGCGCTGCAGGTAGCTGGCAATCAGTTCAGACAAGGCGCAGTCGTCTTCGACCAGGAGGATGTTGGGCATGGGCAGTTTGACAGACAGGAAAAGTCAGGCAAGGATATAGGACCTTATGCACGGCCTGTGCAACCCTTCACACTTTTTCACACTCGGCCTACACAGCTTAACAGTTGGACGTTGGCCTCCTGCCTTAGCATTGCCGGGTCATTTATGGAAGATCCGCATGCCCATTCCAAGCCCTGCCCGTCTGCGCGCCCTGCTCGCGCTGTTCGTCATTCCGCTGTCGCTCAGTGCCTGCAATGACAGCAACCCAGGTGAAGAGCAAGCACCGCCAAGCGCCGTGAGCATCGAAACCGTACACGCCCAGCCACTGGCCATCAGCACCGAACTCAATGGCCGCATCCTGGCCCCGCGCACCGCCGAAGTGCGCGCGCGGGTGGCCGGTGTGGTGCTCAAGCGCGTGTACCGTGAAGGCAGCGACGTCAAGCAAGGCGACGTGCTGTTCCGCATCGATCCGGCACCGTTCAAAGCCGACGTCGACAGCGCCCGCGCCATCCTGGCCAAGGCCGAGGCGACCCGCTACCAGGCGCGTCTGCAGAATGACCGCTACCGCGAGCTGATCACCATCAACGCCGTCAGCCGCCAGGACCACGACAACGCCCGCGCCGCGCTGATGCAGGCCGATGCCGCTGTCGCCGAGGCCAAGGCGGCACTGGAGCGCGCGCAACTGAACCTGGGCTATGCAACGGTCACCGCACCGATCTCCGGGCGCATCGGTCGCGCCCTGGTAACCGAAGGTGCATTGGTTGGCCAGAACGAAAGCACGCCGCTGGCAACCATTCAGCAGCTTGACCCGATTCACGCCGATGTCACCCAGTCGACCCGTGAACTCAATGCCCTGCGCCGCGCCTTGCGTTCCGGCGAATTGCAGCAGGTCGGGCAGAACCAGGCCAGTGCCACGCTGATCCAGGACGACGGTACGCCTTACCCCTTGCCAGGCAAGCTGCTGTTCTCCGACATCAGTGTCGACCAGAGCACCGGGCAGATCACCTTGCGCAGCGAGTTCCCGAACCCCGACCTCGACCTGCTGCCAGGCAGCTTCATTCGCCTGCGCCTGGAGCAGGCCGTCAAGCAGCAAGCGATCAGTGTGCCGCAGCGCGCCATCTTGCGCGACAGCGCCGGCAACCCGCGGGTACTGCTGGTCGACGCCCAGCAGCGCATCACCGAGCGCACACTGGTACTTGGGGCCGTGCAGAACGACCGCTGGATTGTCATCCAGGGTTTGGCCCCGGGTGACCAAGTGGTGGTCGAAGGCCTGCAACACGTCAACCCCGGCGACCAGGTACGGATCGATAACGCGGGCAAAGACGCCCCCGCCATCGTTCAGCACAACGGCCAGTGAGGGCCTGATTCATGCCGCAGTTTTTTATTGATCGCCCGGTCTTTGCCTGGGTCGTCGCGCTGTTCATCCTGCTCGCCGGTGCCCTGGCGATTCCGCAACTGCCCGTGGCCCAGTACCCCGACGTCGCGCCGCCTCAGGTCGAGATCTATGCCGTTTACCCCGGCGCTTCGGCGCAGACCATCGACGAAAGCGTGGTCAGCCTGATCGAAGAGGAGCTCAACGGCGCCGACAACCTGCTCTACTTCAGTTCCCAGAGCAGCCTGGGCAGCGCCACCATCACGGCCACCTTCGAGCCCGGCACCAACCCGGACCTGGCTCAGGTCGATGTCCAGAACCGGCTCAAGGTGGTCGAGTCGCGCCTGCCGCGACCGGTCACCCAGCAAGGCCTGCAAGTGGAAAAAGTCTCCACCGGCTTTCTGCTGCTGGTAACCCTGACCGCTGAAGACGGCAACCTCGACGAAGTCACCTTGAGCGATTTTCTTGCGCGCAACGTGATGAACGAGATCCGCCGCCTCAAGGGCGTCGGCAAGGCGCAACTGTATGGCTCGGAACGGGCGATGCGCATCTGGCTCGACCCGCAGAAGCTGATCGGCTTCAACCTCACCCCCGATGACGTCAACACGGCCATCGCCGCACAGAATGCCCAGGTTGCACCTGGCAGCATCGGCGACCTGCCCACCACCGGCAGCCAGGAAATTACTGCCAACGTAGTGATCAAGGGCCAGCTGAGCACCGCCCAGGAGTTCGCCGACATTGTCTTGCGCGCAAACCCGGACGGCTCGCGCCTGACCATCGGTGACGTTGCCCGGGTCGAGATCGGTAGCCAGGAATACCAGTACGGCACCCGCCTCAACGGCAAGCCTACCAGTGCCTTCAGCGTGCAGCTGTCACCGGGTGCCAACGCCATGGAAACGGCGACCCTGGTGCAGGACAAGCTTGACGAACTGTCGCGCTACCTGCCTGCCGGCGCCAAGTTTGCCATCCCTTACGACACCTCGCCGTTCGTCAAGGTCTCGATCCAGCAGGTGATCACCACCCTGCTGGAAGCCATGGCCCTGGTGTTCGCGGTGATGTTCCTGTTCCTGCAGAACATCCGCTACACCCTGATTCCGACCCTGGTGGTGCCGGTGGCGCTGATGGGCACCTTTGCCGTCATGCTGGCGATGGGTTTCTCGGTCAACGTGCTGACCCTGTTCGGCATGGTCCTGGCCATCGGTATCCTGGTCGACGACGCCATCGTGGTGGTGGAGAACGTCGAGCGGATCATGAGTGAAGAAGGCCTGTCGCCTCGCGACGCGACTAAAAAGGCCATGACCCAGATCAGCGGTGCCATCGTCGGTATCACCCTGGTGCTGGTCGCGGTGTTCCTGCCCATGGCCTTCATGAAGGGTTCGGTGGGGGTCATCTATCAGCAGTTTTCGCTGTCCATGGCGGTGTCGATCCTGTTCTCGGCATTCCTGGCCTTGAGCCTGACCCCGGCGCTGTGCGCCACCTTGCTCAAGCCGGTTGCCAAAGGTGAACACCATGCAAAGCGCGGGTTCTTCGGCTGGTTCAACCGCCGCTTCGAGCGCCTGACCAACGGCTACCAGCGCTGGGTCATCCAGGCGCTCAAGCGCAGCGGCCGTTACCTGATGGTCTACCTGGTGCTGGTTGCCGGCCTGGTCTATGGCTTCAGCCAGCTGCCCTCCTCGTTCCTGCCCACTGAAGACCAGGGCTACACCATCACCGACATCCAGTTGCCGCCAGGCGCCAGCCGCGCGCGGACCGAGGCGGTGGCGGCGCAGATCGAAGCGCACAACACCACAGAGCCGGGCGTTGGCAACAGCACGCTGATTCTGGGCTTCAGTTTTTCCGGCAACGGCCAGAACGCTGCATTGGCATTCACCACCCTCAAGGACTGGTCCGAGCGCGGCGCCGACGACAGCGCCCAGTCGATTGCCGACCGCGCCAACGCCGCCTTCAGCCAGCTCAAGGATGCCATCGCCTATTCCGTCCTGCCGCCGCCCGTAGACGGCCTCGGTACCTCCAGCGGCTTCGAGTTCCGCCTGCAAGACCGCGGCGGCCTGGGGCATGCGGCCTTGATGGCAGCCCGCGACCAGTTGCTGGCCAACGCCGAAAAGAGCCCGATTCTGGCCAACGTGCGCGAAAGTGCCCTGGCAGAAAGCCCGCAAGTACAGCTCGAGGTTGATCGCAAGCAAGCCAACGCCCTGGGCGTGTCCTTTGCCGATATCGGTAATGTGCTCAACACTGCGGTGGGTTCCAACTACGTCAACGACTTCCCCAACCAGGGTCGCATGCAACGCGTCGTGGTGCAGGCCGAAGGAGACCAGCGCGCCCAGGTCGAAGACCTGCTGAAGATCCACGTGCGCAACAGCAGTGGCAAAATGGTCCCGCTGTCTGCATTCGTCCAGGCCAAGTGGGTCACCGGCCCGGTACAACTGACGCGCTACAACGGTTACCCGGCGATTGCCGTGTCGGGCGAGCCGGCACCGGGCTACAGCTCGGGCCAGGCCATGGAAGAAGTTCAGCGCCTGGTAGACCAGCTGCCGCTGGGGATGGGCCTGGAGTGGACCGGGCTGTCGCTGCAAGAGCGACTGTCCGGCTCGCAGGCACCGATGCTCATGGCGCTGTCGCTGCTGGTGGTATTCCTGTGCCTGGCCGCGCTGTATGAGAGCTGGTCGATCCCGACCTCAGTGTTGCTGGTCGTTCCCTTGGGGGTACTTGGCGCGGTGATCGCGGTGAGCCTGCGTGGCATGCCCAACGATGTATTCTTCAAGGTCGGCCTGATCACCCTGATCGGCCTGTCGGCGAAGAACGCCATCCTGATCATCGAGTTCGCCAAGCACCTGGTCGATGAAGGCCATGACCTGGTCGACGCCACGGTACAGGCGGCACGCCTGCGTTTGCGCCCGATCGTCATGACTTCGCTGGCATTCATCCTCGGCGTGGTGCCCCTGGCCATAGCCAGTGGCGCCAGCTCGGCCAGCCAGCAGGCGATTGGTACCGGCGTGATCGGCGGCATGCTCAGTGCCACCCTCGCGGTGGTGTTCGTACCGGTGTTCTTCGTCGTGGTCATGCGCCTGACCGGCAAGCGCCGCGCACAAGCGCAAGACGCTCAGGCCACCGCGCAGGAGCACTGATCTGGACAGGCGCCGGCGTGCATGGGATCGTGAGCAGCTGACACTGCCTGGAGCCGTACCGATGCCCGCCGCCGCTTGTTCCATTCTTCTGCTCGCCGGTGGTCGCGGCCAGCGCATGGGCGGTCAGGACAAAGGCCTGGTGAGCTGGCACGGCACGCCGCTGATTGCTCATGTGCAGGCGGTGGTGCGGCCATTGACCGATGACCTGATCATTTCCTGCAACCGCAACCAGGACCGCTACCGGCCGTATGCGGATCAATTGGTCAGTGATACTGAAGCCGATTTCCCCGGACCGCTGGCCGGCGTGCTGGCCGGACTTGGCGTGGCGCGCCACCCGTGGCTGGTGGTGCTGGCCTGCGATGCACCGCTGATCGACCGCGAGCTGATCCTTGCGCTTATGGCCCAGACCAATGCGCACAACCATCCGGTGATGGCCCGCCAGGCCGGTTACTGGCAGCCGATGTTCAGCCTTGTTCCGTGCACCCTGCGCAACCCGATTGAACAGGCCTGGCAACAAGGCGACCGTAGCCTTCAGCACGTTTTGCTCAAGCACCCGGTGCGGGCACTGGACTTCGCCGACGACGACCGGCGCTTGAGCAACTTCAACACACCGGCGTTCCTTGAAGGCTAAGGCGCGCCCCAGCGACGATCAACGCAACCGCGAACGAATCCGCTGGCACACATCCAGCACCTGCTGCACCTGATTCTCCTCAAGCTCAATTTTGCAGGCCATGTTGTTGAACACTTTGGCGGCTTCCGCTTTGAGTGCGCGCCCTTTGTCGGTCAGCAGCACGTTGCGCCGACGGCGGTCGTCCGGGTCAAGGTAAACGGTGATAAAGCCGTTATTGGCCAGGCGCCTGACGATCGGAGTCAGGGTACCCAGGTCGAACAGCGTCAGTTCGCTCAAGGCACTGATCGACACATCATCCTTGTTCCATAGGCCGGCCATCACCAACAATTGAGGATAAGTGATGCCCCGCTGCTTCAAGGGTTCGGCATAGTCGCGAACCATGGCGTTGGCGGTCGCATACAGCGAAAAACACAGCATCTTGTCGAAATCGAAGGTCGGGTCAAGCATGCCCGCCTCCCCTGATCCGACTCATCAGCGGCAACATTGTTTGGTTAATCGTGTGCAAGGGCAGGTAACTCATTTTTGAATTCGCAATTGTCGTTGTAATCACCGCCGGTCAATAGCGGTTGGCCACAGTGCCGTGCGCGCTCAAACTACGCAGTTCATCCCGTGGTGCTGTTTATTCTGGGCACAAATACGCAGGCCGGCGATGCACATCGCGGTGTCCAAGGTCAGCAGCTGACCGGTGGTACTCCGCAGGTACCAGGTCTGACGTATCGCAGCAGAACGTACTCACCTGTGTACTCCTTTACTCAGTGACTGAACATTCGCGCGTCCCGCGCTTGCCCCAAGCGCCGCGTTGAGTTGGTCGATCAACCCGGGCACAGGGGCATCCAGATGAAAATGATGACCGCCGTCGTACCAACGCACGCGTGCCTCCAGCGGCAAGGCGGCTTTTCTTTTATCGAACCCGGGGCCGGCAAACAGCCCTTGCAGCCCGAGCAACAGATACAACGGGCAGGTGATCTGCTGCAGGAACTCACAAGCCTGCTGTTCGGTCAGTGGCAGCAACTCGGGCAGCACCAGGCGCGGGTCATGGCGCCAGCGATAGCCATGACCCAGGTTGATCAGGTCACGCTGGGCCAGCAAGCGAGCACCTTCTTCACTCAGGCTGCCACCGATGCCGTTGCGTCGCTCGTTGATGGCTGCTTCCAGGCTGCTGAACTGGACGTGCTCAGGCCCGCTGAAGCCATGCATCCGCGTGCGCAACGCCAGGCGCAGCAAACGCTGGGATTTGCGCAGGTGCTCTACAGTGCTGCCTTGCGCCAGAGTAAAGGGGGCGCCCATGCCGTCGAGGAACACCATGCGGTCGATGTTGCGGTTCATCGCGGCCAGAATCGAGGCCACCCCGGTTCCCATCGAATGGGCCAGTACTGCAAAGCGTTTCCAGCCCAGGCATTCGACCAGGGCATTCATGTCGTCGGCATGCTCCCACAGGTAGTAGCCACTGTCGGCGCGACGGTGGTCCGAGCGCCCATGCCCGGCAAGGTCCGGGGCTACCACAAAGCAATCCTTCAGCAATGGTGCAACGCGCTCGAATGACGCCGCATTGTCGAGCCAGCCATGCAAGGCCAGCACCGGGTAACCACCTTCATTCCCCCACGTACGCAATGCGAAGTGAATGCCGTTTACGTCCAGTGACTGGTCACGTCCCTTGTGTCCCGGGTTCATTCCGATACCTCCCTGTACCACCATCCTGACCTGGCCTTGGCATTCATCCGACCAGCGCTACCTGTGCGTTACGCGCCAACTGCTGCAAGCGCTGCAGGTCGACCTTGCCGTTGGCAGTACGCGGCAAACTGTTTTCGATACTGATCGACAGTGGCACTTTGTGCGCCTCCAGCCCCTGGCGGCAACGCTCAAGCAGTTGCTCGGTGCTCAACGAGGCGCCCTGCCCCAGAGAAATGAATGCGCACAACCCCTCACCCACGGTCGCATGCTCAACACCCACCACGGCAGCAGCTTCGACACCGTCAATGCTGTAGAGAAAGCTCTCCACCTCGCTGGGGCTGACTTTCATTCCACGTGACTTGATCATGTGGTCCATGCGGCCGCGAAAATACAGGTAGCCATCTTCGTCAAGGCTGCAGTAATCACCGGTATAAAGCACACTTTCGCCCGGGTAGCGCCCCGGCTTGAGCGCCAGCGCGGTGGCGGTCGGGTTGCGCCAGTAGCCCGCCATGACCGTGGCACCGCGAATCACCAACTGACCCACGTGGTGAGGCTGATCGATGCGCTGGTCCTGTTCGTCCACCAGCCAGAGTTCCGTATTGGGAATGGCGATGCCGACGCTGCCGGGCTTGTTGTCGATGTCCTCCGGCGGCAGATAGGTGCAGCGCTTGCACTCGGTCAGGCCGTACATGGAAAAAATCTGCGCCTGCGGGAACAACGCCTTCATCTGGCCAATGTGGGCGGGCTTGAGCGATGCCCCGGTGTTGGTGACCATACGCACATCGGCGAACACCGCGCCACGCTTGTGCGCATATTCATGCAGCAACATCAGCATGGTGGGCACGAACGGGATCACCGTGATCTGGTACTGACGAATCTTGCGAATCAGGAACAGCGGCCAGGTGAACTCTTTTTCCAGTACCAGCGTGGCCCCCGCGTTGATTGCCATGATCATCTGGTACAGGCCGTAGTCGAACGACAACGGCAGCGAACAGAGCACGTTGTCGGCATCGTTGTATTGCAGGTAGGTATGCAGCGAACCCAGCGCTGCGAGCATGTTGCGGTGCGTCAGCATCACGCCCTTCGGCGAGCCGGTGGAGCCTGAGGTGTAGACGATCGCCGCCAGGTCGAGGTCGAGATTGCCGCACGGCAATGGCACCCCGGCGCCTTGCCCGAGCAGGCTTTCGAAGGTTTGCGCAGCGGGCGACCCGGCCTCGCCATCGAGCAACACGATCAGCCTGAGGTGATCCACTTCGTCAGCACTGACCGACAGGGTGGCGATTTTCTCACTGGTGGTAATCAGCACCGACGCCTCGGCGTCGCGCACGATGTAGTCGAGCGTGTCGGGCGGTGTGTCCAGCCCGACATTGACCACCACCCCGCCCGCCTTGAGGATGCCCCAGAACGCACAGACCGTTTCGACCCGGTTGCCCAGGCACACCACCACCCGCTCCTGACGCAGCAGGCCGTTGACCTGCAAACCTGCCGCCAGCCGCGAACTGGCGTCGTCCAGCTGTGCGTAGGTGTAGGTTTCATCGGCGTAGATGACAGCGGCCTTGTCTGGATGCAAACCATTGCGGGTCTCCAGCACATCCTGCAACAGCACTTCAGACGCGTTCATGATGCACCTCTACAGCCTCCGTGGAGTGGCGCACTGCCTGGGTCTGGCGATGTGCATCGATATAGCCGGCCAGGCTTGCAACCGTGTTGAAGTGGCCCGGGGTAATGGTGTCCGGGTTTACAAAAAAACCTTCCAGCTCATCTTCCAGGCTGATCAGCAATTCCATCGAGGTCAGCGAATCCAGCCCCAGGTCGTCGCGCAGGCGCGAATCGGCATCGATCAGCGTGTCTGCCGACAGATTCAGCACTACTCGCAGGATGTCACTCAGCTGACGCTGGGTGGCTACCTGCGCAGCCGCTACCGACCCGGCGACAGTGCCAGCGCCGAGCATGGCTTCAAGGGGAACGTCAGCGTGACTGTCGCGGATCTCCAGCGCCGTCTGCCGCGCCCTCACGAGAAACAGCTGGTCATGGCTGACCAGCACTTCGGCCGGGTGCCCGTGGCTGTGAAACAGCGTCGGTGAAGCCGAAGGGCCATAAGCCCCCGATGCCGTCACCGCCAGCAGGTCACCTTCTTCCAGGGTTTCGATCTGCACATCGCGCCCCAGCAGGTCATCCGGGGTACAGAGTGGCCCGGAGATGTGGTATTCGCGCAATGGCGCATCGCTGGTACCGGTCACCTTGACGATACGAAAGTTGCGCTTGAGCACCTGGCCGCTACCCGCTGCAGCGCCATGGCAATGGGTACCGCCGTCGGTGACGGCAAAGGTCTTGCCGTGGTTGTCCTTGATCGTGTCGACGGTGACCAGCAGCGAGCCGCACTTGCCGGCAATGAATCGTCCGGATTCGAGGATGATGCGGGTCCGCGGAAACTGCTGATGAAACGCGTTGAACAGCGGCGTCAGCAGCGCTTTGAGCTGGGCGGTATCCAGTTCTTTTTCGTTCTCGTAATACTTGATGCCCAGGCCGCCGCCGACATCGACCATGCGCATGTCCAGCTGATAGCGCTGGGACAAGCTGCGGAACAGGTCGAGAATGTACGCCGCGTTGTCGTAGACCGACTGGGCATCGAGGATCTTGGTGCCGTTATAAACGTGGATGCCTTTGACCTTGATGTTGGGTAGCGCCAGGTACTCGGCGAAATGCTCGACAGCGGTATCTTCCTGGATACCGAAGTGCGTTGGCCGGCCGCCCATCTTCCAGGGCGAGCCTGCCGCCGAGAAGTTCGGGTTGATGCGAATCGCCACAGGTGCGTCGCAGCCCAGCTCCCCAGCCAGGGCAGACAACTTGCGCAACTCGGTTTCAGACTCGACGACAATGGCGAATACACCGACTTCCAGTGCTCGACGGTGCTCTTCGGGCTTTTTGTAGGGGCCCAGAAAGATGATGTCCTGCGCTGGTACTCCAGCCTTGAGGGCAATTTCCAGCTCGCCCAGCGAACAGACTTCAGTGTTGCCACCGTAGGAACGGATCAACTTCACCAGCGACAGATTGGGGTTGACCTTCAGTGCATAGAAGATGTCCACGCAGTCCGGTAATGCATCGCGCAACTCATTGAAACTGCTGCGCAGCACGGTTTCATCGTAGAGGTAAGTCGGTGTCCCGAACGTCGCCTTTGCCTGGAGGACCAGCGCTTTAGAAAGCTTCATCTATTGCTCCCCTGATTCTTATAGTGGCCCGCCCTGCCAGTGCTCCGGGCCCCGGCGTGTAAGCGCTTTCGTACGTGCGCCTTAGCGGATTGGCTTCAACGTTGGTTGCACATCACTGACATGAGCTTTGCGCTTTCACCTATTACTTTGTGCGCAAAGTTTATGCGAATTTTGCTAGCGTGGCCAAGGTGATGTCAAGGCAATTCCATGGACAAAACAGTGGCAAAAAACAAGACGAATTGGCCATTTTCGAGAAAAACAGCGCATTATCGGCACATGTTTGCCGTATCAGTGAGGAGTATTCCCAATCAATACAGGGCGTTATCTGATCCGGAACGAGGGCACCGCAGGTAACCTAATCCTGACGCAGGCCTCAAACGATTTGTCGCGGAACCAGGGTGACCCAGTAGCGGCTGCGCGATTGCACCGCTACCGGCAGACTGGCGACCAGCGCAGCGAGGATCCGGTCGGTGTCGCCCAGCGCAAACGTGCCGGTCACCGCCAGCGACTCGACTGCCGGAGCCCAACGCAGCACGCCAGGGCGATAACGAGCGATTTCACGCAGAAACTCAGCCAGCGGCTGGTTATCGACACTCAGCACACCATCGCGCCAGTCCGGCCGGTGGGGATCGAAGCGCCCCATGGCACCGCTGCCATCGGGGTACAGCGTCAACTGGTCGCCGTACTGCAACGTCAGCGCCATGCCCTGCTCGGGCCGCACCTGCACCGAGCCATACAGCACGGAGATACGACAGGCATCGGCATCACGGCGAAGGCACACGTGAGCCTGGCCGATGGTCACCTGCCCCAGGCCGAAATCCGCTTCGATCGGCTGGGCGCGACTGACACTCAGGGCGACTTCTCCCTGGATCAGTGTCAGTTGATGGCCGGCCATGTTCAGGTCGGCCGCCGTGTCGGTGTTGAGCTGCAACACACTGCCATCAGCCAGGCGTATGCCACGCCGCTCCCCCACCGCCGTGTTGAGGTCCGCTTGCCAGGCGGCCAGAGGCGAATGTTGGTTGAACAGCCAGCCGGCCGGTACCAGGGCAGCCAGTGCCAGACTGCCTTGCAGCAGGTGGCGGCGGCTGGTTCGGGGGCGATCCGGGTTAGCCACAGGTAAGGGCTGAAAGCGATAGGGCTGTGGTCATCTCAACGCACCTGCACGGGCAAAGGAATCAAACGAGAGTGATTCTATTTAATCGACATGCACAAACCAAGTGCGCAGGATCAATAAACGACGCTAACGCGCGGACTGAAGCCTTGGGCACTGCCCTTCAAGCGCGTAGCGCAGGGTCACCAGTTGCCCGCTTGAGCTCTCGTAAGTCATCAACATAGGCGCCGCCTCGCAGCCCGGCGCCATCGGCGTCTGCGCAACCAGGCGGGCGACGTCGGGCGCTGCGCCGTAGTGGTAGTCTTCAATAGTCGGGACAGCAGTGCCGTTACGGGCCGCATAGGCCTGCACGGCCTGCGCATGGGCAAGCAGACGTGGGTCCGTCATCGACGGTGCAGCGGCCAGTGCGCCCGGGGTAGCCAGCAGCACCTGAGCTGCCACCAGCAAACCGTGCGTGCTCTTCATTTCGCCTTACCTCGCGGGCAATGGACTGAACAGGTAAGAGCTTACGCCCGGGCCTGCCAACCGGCTACAAGGCAATATCCAGCGCCTTGCGCAGGTCTGCACCACGGCTGTCGGATGCCGCGCTGACCAAGGCGTAGTTGTAGTCGCCCCGCGACCAATAACGCGCCTGCAATTGCCCATCCACCCGCTCGCCGCTGGGCATGCGCGCAAAGTGCTCGCCCGGTGAGCGTAGAAACAGGCTGACCCGTTGCCCTTGGGCATCCTCAAACACCAGCAAGGCAGCCGGCCCCTGTTCATTGCTCAGCAAACGCGCCCCCAGCGGCGTGAAGCCGTAGGCCGACAAGTCCGGCACGTTGCCGACATGCCGAAAATGCTGGCCCAGCCAGGCTTGCAGACGCTGCGGATCGCGTGCGCTGAGGTCAAGTGTATTGGCGTCGGCGAACAGTCGATGGGCCTGGACGGCATCGGCCATCGGCAGGTTGTTGGCCAGCAGGCTCGCCTCGCGCACCTGCCAGCCACCCACACCGCCGATCCCCAAGGTAATCAACAGTACTGCGGCATTGGCCCACTGGCGCTGCCGGCGTCGACGCAACTCCCGGCGCAGACGGGCCGGGTCCAGTCGCGGGTTGGCCGCCTGCCCGGCAAGGCCGGACAACGCCGCACGCAGCTGTCTGGCGTCGTGCTGCCAGCCCTCCACCCGCAGGGCCTGATCCGGGTTGGCCGCCAGGTACCGGGCGACAGCTCGTCGGCGCTCGGGGTCCAGACGCTCGTCGACGTAGGCATGTAACTCATCTTCAGACGGGATCAACTCACTCATTTCAACCTCCGCAACACCGGCGACGCAGCAGTACCCTCGGCCAGCGCACGCAACGCCGTACGCGCCCGTGACAAACGCGACATCACCGTGCCTGTCGGCACCCCCAACGCCTGGGCGGCTTCCTGATAACTCAACCCCTCGACACTGATCAACAGCAACAACGCCCGCTGCTCAGCGGGCAGGCGGTCGAAGGCCGCCAGGCCCGACTGGGCCATGACGATATCTTCGGTGGCATTGCCTGCCTCCTCACCCCTGCCGAACCAGGCCAACCAGCGGGCATGGCGACGATCGCGGCGCTTGCCATCGATAAACTGCCGATAGAGGATGGAAAACAGCCAGGCCCGCAGGCTGTCCTGCTCGCGCTGCTGCGCGCGACGGCTGAGGGCACGCTCGATGGTGGCCTGGACCAGGTCATCGGCACTGCTGGCCTCACGCGTGAGCGACAGGGCAAAGCGGCGCAGGCGCTCGATCAGCTCGCGCAATTGGTCGTCATCGAGTTCGTTCATTGCCAGGTTCTTGGCCTTCAGGCGATCAGTGTACGAGGCAGACGCTGCAGACAAAAATTTATTCCAGCGCACGGGAATAAAATTTCCGCTGCAGCGTCATACCGGCTCATTCACTGACCTGGATCGTCGCCATGAGCACTCCGTTACACGGTCTACCCCGCGCCCTGCGCCTGGCTGCAATCGGCCTGGTCCTGGCCACGCTGGCGGCGGGCTTCGCCTATGCCGCAGGCTGGATCGGCAGCGCCGCCCTCAGCCCCAAACGCATCATCGACACCTTCGAAGATCAGGCCGGACATTTTCCCGGTTACCGTAAGAATCATGCCAAAGGGCTGTGTGTGAGCGGCTACTTCCTCAGCAACCGCCAGGCCGAGTCACTGTCCCGAGCGCGCGTGTTCAGTCAGGCACAGGTGCCGGTGATCGGCCGCTTCGCCATCGGCGGTGCCAACCCCCACAGCGCCGACACCAGCGTGCCGGTGCGCAGCCTGGCGCTGCAACTGAGCAGCGATGACGGCGAAGTCTGGCGCACCGGCATGAACACCCCGCCGGTACTGGCAGTCAGCACCCCGGAAGCCTTTTACCAGCAAGTACTGGCGATGACCCCGGACCCGGCCACCGGCAAGCCCGACCCCGCGCGCATGCAGGCGTTCTTCGCCGCACACCCGGAAAGCGCCGCCTTTCGCCAATGGGCCAAGGACTACAAAGCGCCGGACAGCTTTGCCAATTCCAGCTTCAACAGCATCAATGCCTTTGCCTTGGTCAATAAAGCCGGCAACCGCCAGTACGTGCGCTGGAGCCTGATGCCGGAAACGCCGTTCGTTGCCCTGCCGGGGCCGGTGGACGACCCGCAATACCTGCAGCACGACCTGCAGCAACGCTTGAGCCAGGGCCCACTGCGCTGGAACCTGCGCCTGACCCTGGCAGCCGCTGGCGACCCGGTCGACGACCCGAGCCAGCCCTGGCCTGCAGAGCGCCGCACGGTTGATGCTGGCACCCTGGTCATCAACCATGTCGATCCTCCCGAGCAAGGTGCTTGCCGCGACCTCAACTTCGACCCGCTGATCCTGCCCAGCGGCATCGAGCCCTCCGCCGATCCGATCCTGGCCGCCCGCTCGGCAGCCTATTCGGAATCGTTCAACCGCCGCAGCCGCGAAGCGGCCCAACTGGGAGCACGCCCATGAAACCTGCACCTGTTGCCTTTCATCCCCTGGCGCGCCTGCTGCACTGGTCAATGGCGGTGCTGATCATCGCCATGCTGTTTGTCGGGGTGAGCATGATCGCCGACCTGTCGCCGCGTCATACCCTGCTGATCAGTGTGCACAAGGCGATCGGCCTGGCCTTGCTGGTACTGGTGGTGATCCGCATCATCCTGCGCCTGACCTTACCTCACCCACCCGTGCCCACCGACCTGCCACCCCTGCAACGCCTGGCCGCCGGCGCCTCGCACCTGCTGCTGTATGCTTTGATGCTGGCCATGCCGCTGATTGGTTGGGGCATGCTCTCGGCCGGTGGCTACCCCTTGCCACTGCAACTGCCCGCGCTGCTGCCTCATGATTTGCAGCTGTATGCCGTGTTGCGCCGGGCTCATGGCTGGTTGGCCTATCTGCTGTTCGCAACGGTGCTGGTACACCTGGGGGCCGCGCTGGTGCATGCGCTAATCCGCCGTGATGGCGTGTTACGCAGCATGTGGCCAGGCCCAATCCGGCGCCAACCCTTAGAAGCCAAAGAGTAAGGCAGACCGCTAAAGCGTTGTAGAATGTGCTTTAATGCTTCGCCAAAAATTTTTGACTTATAAGGCGGCTATGGACACGGGGACACGACTCAAACTGGTGCGTGAACGCAACAAACTCTCCCAGCGGGAGCTGGCCCGCCGTAGCGGGCTGACTAACTCGACGATTTCCCAGATCGAGCAGAATCGCGTCAGCCCCTCGGTCAGTTCCCTGAAAAAGCTGCTCGAAGGCATTCCCATGTCCCTGGCGGAGTTCTTCAGCTTTGACGAGCCGATCCGCGAAGAGCGCTTCGTGTTCCGCTCCACCGAGCAACCGGACCTCGGTAACAGCGGCCTGCGCATGCTTCTGGTAGGTGCCAGCGTCGAAGGGCGGCAGATGCGTATGCTGCGCGAACTTTATGCCCCCGGCGCCGACTCGGGCGACGAGCCGATCGTGCATTCCGAAGGCGAAGAGTGCGGCCTTGTCACCCGCGGCACCATCGAATTGCGGGTTGACGGCCAGGTCAGCATCCTCAACTCGGGTGACGGCTACTACTTTCCTACTACCCTGCCCCACAGCTTCAAGAACATTGGCCAGGATGAAGCGGAAATCATTAGCGCCAACACCCCGGCGAACTTCTGACGCCAACCCTCGATACGCGCTTCACGACAAACGCGCCTGCCTCTGCAGGCGCGTTTGTTTGCGTTGGCGCTACATCCAGCCCAGCCAGTGCCACCAGGTTGCCGCAAACACCAACATCAGCAGGTAGCCCACCACGGTTACCAGAATGCCCACGCGGGCAAACTGCTTGGCATTGAAGGTTTCCGTGCCCAGGCACACCATGTTCTGCGGCGCGTTGATTGGCAGTATGAAGCCATAGCTGACTACAAAGCCCAAGGCCATGGTCATGCCCAGGCGACTGAAGTCACCCGGCAAGGTCTGCAACACGGCGATCAGGATCGGCAACAGCGCCGAGGTCAGTGCCGTGGCACTGGCAAAACCCAGGTGGATCAGGATCAGAAACGCCGCCAGGATCGAGAACACCCCCAGCGTGCCCAGCTGGTCCAGCCCGGTATGGGCCACCACCTGCGCACCCAGCCATTGCCCGGCCTGTGTGGTCAGCAAGGTGGTACCCAGGCTGATACCCACCCCGAATACAATCACCGTGCCCCAGGGAATCCTGGCCTGTACGTCTTTCCAGGTCATCACTCCGATGCGTGGCATCAACAGGATCACCAGCCCGGCATAGGTGGTCGTGGTGGTGTCGAAGCGATGCAATTTGCCCTCGGTGGCCCAGGCCAGCAGCAACAGCACCGAAACAGCCAGCAGGCGCTTCTGCGCCCCGCTCATGGGCCCGAGCTCTGCCAGCGTCGCACTCACGGCCGCCTTGCCCCCGGGAATGCTGTCGCTTTCAGGCGGTAGCAGCTTGAGCACGATGAAAATCAGCACCGCCGACATGATCACTGCCCAGGGCGCCCCGGCAATCAGCCAGTCGATCCACGACACCCGCGCGCCCAGCATCTTGTCCATGAAGCCTACAGTCAGCAGGTTCTGCGCGGCCGCAGTCTGGATACCGATGTTCCAGATACTGGTGCCTTGCGCAACGATGATCATGATCCCGGCAGCGATGTTGGAACGCTTGTCGACCCCGAAGGCGGCAATCACCCCCATCATGATCGGCACGACACAGGCACTGCGGGCCGTGGCACTGGGTACCACGAGGCTGAGCAGGATGGTTACCGCCACGGCGCCGAGCAAGATACGCCGGGTGCTGACGCCGATACTCGACAGGGTAACCAGGGCGATACGTCGGTCCAGCCCGGTATGGGTCATGGCCGCTGCGATGAACAAGGCGCCAACCACCAGCGCCAGGGCACTGTTGGAGAACCCGGTCAGGGCCAGGCTGATGGCTGCCGACGAACCATAGGTCACCGAGGGGTCGGCCACCGTCGGCGCGGTGCCGAGCAGAAAGGCCATCAGCGAGGTGATCATGATCGCACTCGCTTCGTACGACACCGCCTCGGTGATCCATACCACCACCGCGAACGCCAGGATCGCCAGCACCCGATGCCCGGCCACCGGCAGGTCGGGCGGTAGCGGCAACAGCAATACGCCGATCATGACGGCGACACCCACCCATAGCCCCAGTGGAATTTTCACGCGGTTGGTTTGCGCTTCCGGTGCGTTTACCGATGAGCTCATGAACATCTCCCTGCGGTGCATGTGGAATGATGATCGACCACTTCCCGGGTGCAAGAACTGATACGCATCAACACAAGCAAAGCACGCATTGTCAGACAATATGTAGTGCCATAAAAAAATCACTACAAAACCTGTTGACGCCGTTCATCGGTCCTTGCATGATGAGGCTGTCTCCCCGATCGGAGGCACTGGCAAGGGTGTTCCAGGCAGCTCGAAGGATCCAGGAGCTGTATGCGGATGGGTACTGCCCAAAAGGCAGCAGGTAAAAGCCCCCAGTTGTGACGCTGCTGTAGCAGCTGTATTTCAACGCTACATGACGTGCGCCGAGTTTTACTCAACTACGAATGGTCAAGGGGGCTTTATGATGAATCTGAACAATCAACCGACTGTTGACGAACTGGCCCGGCTGTTCGCCGCGCGCCGCGACACACTCGACAGCCATATCCTCTGGGTTTGCGAAGCGGGCGAAGTTCGCCTGGACAGCCTGGGGCCACTCACCGATGAAGCGCAGTTCGAGCAACATACCCCGAACATGCGTGCCCGGTTGAAGATGTACCGTCGTGGCCAGGGCTATGTCGGCAAGAAAGCCGCCGCCGACACCCAGTACGTCGAGCGTGTACTGCAAACCCTGCAACACGAGTGGGCAATGCTGCAAAACAAGCCCGGCGTTGCGGTAATCGACCGCCTCTGCTGAGTGCCTGAAAGGCAAGCCAGTCAGTAGCAACGACAAAACCCGATCCGCAAGGATCGGGTTTTTTCATTTCTGCCCTGCCCGTTTACACTAGCGCTTTCAGTCAAGGGTCAAGCCATGAACAGTCCCGCTTTCGGCACTGGCGATGCTTCCTACCAGGCAGCCGGCGGCATCGACGGCCTGCGTCGTCTGGTCGATGATTTCTACCGGTTGATGGATCAGTCCGAAGACGCGCGCGCGGTGCGTCAAATGCACCCGGCCAATCTGGACCTCTCGCGGGACAAGCTGGCGTGCTTTCTCAGTGGTTGGCTTGGCGGCCCGTCGCTGTTCAGCGAGCGCTACGGTTCGATTGCCATTCCGGCCTTCCATGCACGCTGGCCAATCGATGAATCCCACAGCGAGATCTGGCTGAACTGCATGGCACAGGCCATTGCCCTACAAGGCTACGCGCCGGCGTTTGCCGAGTACCTGTTGCGCCAGTTGCGCGTACCGGCCCAGCGCATTGTCCAGGCCAGCCGCAACCGCCACGCTCAGGCCTGACGCCGTAGCGGGGCCTCGGTCAGGGGAAACTCGCCAGTCAGCAGCGCCCTGGCGCGGTCGACGCCCCAGACCATCGCCCGGGTCATGGTTTCACCTGGACGGTTCTGGTAATACTCCTCCACCATCGCCTTGCCTGCGCCTGAATACACCCCCAGGAACAGTTGCGTGGCGCCTGTGCGTGACAGCCTGACCTGCACATCGATGCTGGTACCGTCACTGAGTTGTTCGTCGTGGCTGCGGCTGTGCAGTTGCGCGTCCGCCCATTGCCAATATGTCTCTTCCCTGATGCGCATCTTTACCCCCTGAGTTGATAGCAGCCGGACAAGTAACGCATACAAGTGCGATTCAGGCGAGCGCCCGCGTCGCAAGCGTTGAGCAAGGTCAAGCAATGCATAAAAAACCCCGCTTTTTGTGGCGGGGTGATGAGAACGGGTTCACTTTTTCACAGGAATCCTGGGCATGAATCGTCCCTTCTTCACGCGTTGCAAATGGCTTGGCCTGGCCTGGTCGGAGTCGTCCAGGGTCATGTGGGCAAAGCCCAGGCGAAACGCTGCCTGACCACAGCGTACCTGATTGTTGATGGGAAATTCGTCGCCGTTGTCCTCAACGTAACCTTCACTCATGTCCTGGCTCCTGCTGATGTCAGGTCGGTACCGGCAATCAGCTGGATTGCCCAGACAAGCACCGACCAAGTGATTTTCAGACTAGCCGGTCATTTACGGACCAATCAGACGAAAACAAAAAAGCCCGACCAATGGCCGGGCTATTTTGTCGCACCTCGGTGCTTACCTGAGCTTCACCGCTGTACCTGTGACGAACACCACTACCATCCCGCCAGCGGCAGACGGCATGCTGATTTCAAAATCCAGCCCGACGATCGCATCCGCCTGCAGGCTGCGTGCCCGCGCCTTGATCTCTTCGGTGGCCTGGCTGCGGGCTTCTTTCAGGGCGCTTTCCAAGGTTTGCGAACGGCCGCCAAACACATCGCGAAAGCGGGTAAACACGTCGCGCACCACGTTGATACCCTGAACGGATTCGGCGCTGACCACATCCAGATAGGCCGCAATCTGTCGGCCTTCGATGGTGCCTGTGGTGGTGATGATCATCGTGCTCTCCCGCGCAATTGACGTCCGCCGCCATGAAAGCTGACGGACAAAGGCGCCAATGGTAGCAAATCAGGCATTGCCCTGATCCGCCGCCTGCGGGCGTAAATAACGGACCAGGCGCGAACCAAACACATTGATCAACAGCCCGGCCATCACCAGCAACGCTCCCCACCCCTGCAGCGCGGTCAAGCGCTCATCGAGCAGCACGGCTGCAGAGCTCAAACCCACTACCGGGACTAGCAGCGAGAACGGCGCGACCTTGCCCGCCGGGTAGCGTGACAGCAACGAGCCCCACAGGCTGTAGCCGAGCAAGGTGGCGATAAACGCCAGGTAAGCCAACGCCAGGATCGAGTTCCAGCCAATGCCGCGCAGTGAGCTTTCGATCAGTGCCGGCCCCTCCAGCCACCAGGACAGGGCAAAAAACGGCAGCGGCGGAATCAGCGCGCCCCAGATCACCAGCGCCACCAGGTCAACCGAGCCAAAACGCCGGGTGATGATGTTGCCCATGGCCCACATCGACGCCGCACACAAGGTCAAAATCAAGGCGAATAACGGTACATGGGCACTGTTTTCGCTGCCGATCAGGGCAAGGCCCAGCGCTGCTACCAGCAACCCCGAGACACTGGCGGCCCGTAGCCGCTCACCGAGAAACAGCGCGGCAAAGAACAGGGTAAAGAACGCCTGTGATTGCAGCACCAGCGACGCCAATCCCGGTGGCATGCCGTTGTGCATGGCTTCGAAGAGAAAGGCGAACTGGCCCAGGGAAATGGTCGCGCCATAGGCAATCAGCCAACGCCACGGCAACTGCGGGCGCTTGATCAGGAATACCGCCGGCAGCGCCACCAGGGCAAAACGCAGGGCGCCCAGGAGCATGGGCGGCAAGCCATCGAGGCCGACCTTGATGACGACGAAATTGAGCCCCCACGCAATGATCACTACGAGCGCCAACAGCAAATCCTTTAACGGCATTATCCCTCACCCACCCTTGTAATATTTCGCAACAGCATAATGACACAGAGGGGGGATCGCATCCTTGCCAGCGACGTGTGTATCAATCATCACGCCGCCATGACCGTTCGGCGCCAGAATCAATTACGGCATATTTTCATGCTGTAATTGATTTTGTAGGCCACTTCACCCGTCGAGGGTACTGCCATGAAAACCAGACTGTCAGTCATGCTGCTGCTTGCAGCCTTGTGTGTGCTCCCTTCCCTGAGCTCCGCGGCGCAAACCCCGCCGCCGCCCGCCGAATCTGCAGCGCTGAGTACCCGCCTGGCGCTGCGCGATCTGTGGGTGGAGCATATTTTCTGGATTCGCAACTACGCCATTGCCAATCAGGCCGGCAATCATCAACAAGCCGAGGTCGCCAGCCAGGAGGTAGTCAGCAACGCCACCGCCATTGCCAACAGCATTGCCCCGCTTTATGGCCAGCCAGCCGCTGACCAGTTGCTCAAGTTGCTGGCCGGTCACTGGGGTGCGGTCAAGCACTACAGTGATGCCAGTGTCAGCCAGTCCGCCTCGGGCAAACAGGCCGCCGTCAACGACCTGACCAGCAACGCCAAGGCCCTGGCCAAGTTTCTGGCCACGGCCAACCCTTATTTGCCAGAAGCGACGCTCACCACCCTGCTTGCCGCCCACGGTGGGCACCACATTGCCCAGATCGACGAACTCGGGAAAAAGGACTACAAGGCAGAAGCAGCCACCTGGAAACAGATGCGCGAACATATTCTTGGCCTGGCCGACGCGCTGACGGCGGCCCTGGTCAAACAGTTTCCAGACAAGTTCTGAACGGAGCCAACCGATGTTCGAAGGCTTGGGGCGCACCCAACAGGAGCTGTTGTCAGCCCTGCTGCACACGGCTGCGGGTATGAGCATCGAAGAGCTGGCCAGGCAGCTGTCGGTCACGCGAACAGCCGTGCGTCAGCACCTGGCGGCGCTTGAACGGGATGGCCTGGTGGTGCGCGGTGAGTTGCGTGCCACCGGCCGGCGCCCCGAGCAGTTGCACCGGCTCAGCCCACGTGGCCGGGAATTGTTCCCACGCCATTACCAGATGCTGGCCAACCTGCTGATCGATGAAGTCGCCAGCCTGATCGGGCATGAGGCACTGGTAGCCCTGATGCGCAGCCTGGGCCAGAAAATGGCGGCCGACCTGAGTGCCAGCGTGCTCGATGAATCGCACATTGCGGGGCTCATGAAGGATGTCGGCTACGAAGCCGAGGTGTTTTTTCGCTCAGGAAGTACAGCGCAAATCGTCGCTCACAACTGCGTGTTCCATCAGCTGGCCGAGGCTCACCCTGAAGTCTGTGAGCTCGACCTGGCGCTGATTGGCAGCCTTGGCGGTGGGCAGGTACAACATCAGGAATGCATGTTGCGCGGTGGACAGGTGTGTCGCTTTCAATTGACGCGCAACACCTCATAGCTTGGCGATCGACACCTCGGTGGACTTCACGAACGCAATCACTTCGCTACCCACGCGCAGCTCCAGCTCGTGCACCGAACGGGTGGTGATGACCGAGGTGACGATACCCGCCGAGGTCTGCACATCGATTTCCGATACCACTGGCCCTTCGATGATCTCCTTGACCGTGCCCTTGAACTGGTTGCGTACGTTGATCGCCTTGATAGTCATACTCTGCTTCCTCATTTCGTGGTGCACTGCCGCGCAGTGCTTGAGGTGCAGAGTGCACCCAAGCCAATAAAATTAAAAAGAATAAATAATAATTTTAATAGAACCGAAAGAGATATGAGAAAATCGCCTTTTTGCCCAGCACCGCATCGATTGTCACAGCGACCTGAAAACCTTCGGGCCTGAACGGACTGCGACCTGCAACGTGCTGCCGCCCACTCCCTCACGAGGTGCCCATGGCCCTGAAAAAATCTTCCGCAGAGCTCAAACGCGACCTTAAAAGCGTTGCTTCCAACCTTGAACGTACTGCTGGCGAGATCAGCCGACTGGCCGAGCGTATCGACGGTGTCGATGTGGTCGCGGTGCTGCACCTGATGAACCGCCTGTACAAAGACTCCGACAAGCTTCACGCCTACGCCGACGAAATCAAAAGCGGGCGAATCGTGCGCGCCAAAGCCGAGTAATCACTTGCTCCGATCAACGCGCAAATCCCGGTATCAGGCATACACTTAGTACGTGTCACTGCGGATTCACGGAGCGATTCACAATGCCGAGCCGCTGTGAGGTACTGATCATCGGCGCCGGCCCTACAGGGCTGGTGCTGGCGCTGTGGCTGAGCAAACTGGGGGTGAAGGTCCGCATCATCGACCGCACCTCGGGCCCTGGCACCACTTCTCGCGCCCTGGCTGTGCAGGCGCGGACCCTGGAGCTGTACCGCCAGCTGGACCTCACCGCCGCAGTCGTCAAACGCGGCCACCGGGTGCCCGCCGCCAACCTCTGGGTCAAGGGCCACACCGCAGCGCGCCTGCCCTTCGGCGATATCGGCGGCGGTTTTACCCCCTACCCCTTTCTGCATATCTTTGCCCAGGATGAACACGAACAGCTGCTGATCGAACGCCTGAAAACCTTCGGCGTCGAAGTGGAGCGTGAAACCGAATTGCTCGGATTCAACCAGGACGCCCAGGGCATCAGCGCTCAGTTGCGCCATGCCGACGGCCTGGAAGACCGCTGCGAAGCGGCGTACCTGGCCGGTTGCGACGGCGCCCGTTCGACGGTGCGCAAAGCCCTGAACGTCGGCTTTCCCGGCGGCACCTACCAGCAAGTGTTCTATGTGGCCGACGTCGTCGCCACGGGGCCCGCGCTCAATGGCGAGCTGCATGTCGACCTGGACGAAGCGGACTTTCTTGCCGTTTTCCCACTGGATGCCGGTGGCCGTGCGCGGCTGATCGGCACCGTGCGCGACGAACGTGCCGAACACCCCGACAAACTACGCTTCGAGGATGTCAGCCGACGGGCGATCGACCACCTCAAGGTACAGGTGCAGCAGGTCAACTGGTTTTCCACCTACCGCGTGCACCACCGGGTTGCCGCGCAGTTTCGCCAGCAGCGGGCTTTCCTGCTCGGCGACGCGGCACATGTGCACAGCCCTGCCGGCGGACAGGGCATGAACACCGGTATCGGCGACGCGATCAATCTCGCCTGGAAGCTCGCCAGCGTCCTGCATCGCATGGCCACCGACAGCCTGCTCGACACCTACGAAATCGAACGCAGTGCCTTTGCTCATCGTCTGGTGTCGAGCACCGATCAGGTGTTCAGTTTCGTCACGGCCGACAGCCGTCTGGCCACCTTGCTGCGCACCCGCCTGGCACCCCGGGTGATACCGCGGCTGGTGGCCTTCAGGTCGGCTCGCGAGTTTCTCTTCAGGACGGTCTCGCAGATCAATCTCAATTACCGCTACATGCCCCTGAGCGCTGGTAACGCAGGCGGACTTCAGGGTGGTGACCGACTGCCCTGGGTCGCCGACGGTGGCCGCGACAACTACAGCGGCCTGTCGCGCATCTGCTGGCAGGTTCAAGTCTACGGTGCGGTCAGCGCCGCGCTGGTGCAATGGTGCAGCGGTCACGGCGTGCCGGTGGACGTGTTCATGTGGAGCGAAGCGCATCAGGAGGCCGGACTGGTACGCGACGCCGTCTACCTGATACGCCCGGACACCTACATTGCCATGGTCTGGAACAATGCCGGGCCGGGCGAACTGGATGCCTATTTCGAAGAACGCGGCATGAGCATCCACTAGCGTCCCGGCATCAGGCCCGGCGGGCAAAACGGTAGGTGGTGACCGCGCACAGCAACAGCCCCAGCAACGCCAGCGATCCGCCGACAAAGCCGATGTTGGCCTGCCCCATCTGCACGCTGACCACACTGCCGATCAAGGCACCGGCACCGATGCCGATGTTATAGATGCCGGAGAACATCGCCATGGCGACGTCCGTGGCATCCTTGGCCAGAATCAAGACTTTCGATTGCAGTGCCAGGCTGAAGCACATGATCGCAACGCCCCAGAACACGCTCAACGTACCCAGCAGGGCAAAACTCCGCGACAGCGGCAGTAACAGCAGCAAACACGCGGCCAACAGGGTAATGGCAGCGATCAGAAAACCGCTGGGGAAGCGTTCGCTGTAGCGACTGAACAACACCGAGCCGAACACCCCGGCGCCGCCGAACAGCAACAGCAGCAACGTCGTGCGCTCCCCGCCCACCTGTGCAACGTGCAAGGCAAACGGTTCAATGTAGCTGTAAGCAGTGAACTGCGCGGCGATCACCAACGCCACCAGCACATACACCGTCACCAAGGCCGGGCGCTTGAACAGCACCGGCACACTGCGCAGCGAGCCGGAGTTCTGGCTGGGCAACAGTGGCAGCGACTTGACCAGGCACAGCAAGGTCGCCAGCGCCACCCCGGCAATCGCCAGGAAGGTCACGCGCCAGCCCAGTGCCTCGCCGACCACCCGCCCCAGGGGAATGCCCATCACCATTGCCAGGGTAGTACCGGTTGCCAGCAAGCCCAGCGCCTTGGCCTGCTGCCCCGGCGGCGCTACGCGAACGGCCAGGGACGCAGTGATCGCCCAGAACACCGCATGGGCCAGGGCGATACCGATCCGGCTCAGCAGCAGCATGGCAAAGCTCTGCGCCATCCACGACACCAGATGGCTGCCAATAAACAGGACAAACACAATGATCAGCAATTTGCGCCGCTCAACGTTGCGCGTCAGCAGCATCATCGGCAGCGATGCCAGGGCAACCACCCAGGCATAGATGGTCAGCATCAGGCCGACCTGGGCGGTCGACATATCGAAGCTTGCGCCGATATCGCTGAGCAGGGCCACCGGCACAAACTCGGTGGTATTGAAGATAAATGCGGCCAACGCCAGGGCGATCACACTGAGCCAGCTACCGGCTCGCGTATCCACAGGAGTATTCATGAGTGGAGGTGTTGCTCCAAATCGATTGCAGTCACCAGGTGCATAACAGCGCCCAGCATTAAGCACCCAGGCTGCGGGGCCCGAGTGGAAGCGTGTGCGCTGAGGAATGGATTATTAGTCTGCGGAGTATCGCTTGCTGGCAAGGATAGTACGTCAGCGACCGGTGGGTCACAACCGCAGCGTGCCTGCAGATTCAACGGGCGCTGCTACACTGAATTCGCTGAATGGAGGATTACCCCATGTCCGACAAAGAAATCACCCGGCTGCTGACGCTCATCGACCACCGGCAAAGCGAGCTGACCACTGCCTGCAAGGAAATTGCCAACTGGATCGATCGCCAGGGCGACATGCCGGTTGCCGGCAAGATCCGCGATCGCCTCAAAGCAGTGGAAGCCGATGAAGCACTGGTCAAGAAAACCCTGACCTCGCTGAAGGTCGAGCGCCCCCTGCCGCGCTTCCGTTGATCTGCGCCAGCAGGCCGGCGTGCCCTCACTGAACATCCGGCGTCGACCGTACCCGCCACACGTGCGGGTCTCAGCCGTACCGAAGGATCGGGGGCAATCATGAACATCCTCCATGACGAACGTCTCGACGGTGCGTTGCCACGCGTCGACAAGCAGGCGCTGCTACTCGCACTGCGTACGGAGCTGCCCGATCTGGAAATCCTCGCCGACGACGAAGACCTCAAGCCCTATGAGTGCGACGGTCTGTCGGCCTACCGCACCACGCCGATGCTGGTGGTGTTGCCACAGCGTGTCGAACAGGTCCGGGCGATTCTGGCGGTGTGTCACCAACGGGGCGTACCCGTGGTGGCACGCGGCGCTGGCACCGGCCTGTCCGGTGGCGCCTTGCCGCTGGCCCAGGGCGTGTTGCTGGTGATGGCACGCTTCAACAAGATCCTTGAGATCGACCCGAGCGCGCGCACCGCCCGCGTTCAGCCCGGTGTGCGCAACCTGGCGATCTCCCAGGCCGCAGCGCCCTATAACCTGTACTACGCGCCCGATCCCTCATCGCAAATTGCCTGCTCGATTGGCGGCAACGTCGCCGAGAACGCCGGCGGTGTGCACTGCCTCAAGTACGGCCTGACCGTGCATAACGTACTGAAACTGGAGGTACTCACGGTCGAAGGCGAGTGCCTGACCCTCGGTGCCGACAGCCTCGACGCACCGGGTTTCGACGTGCTCGCACTGTTCAACGGCTCCGAGGGCATGCTCGGGGTGATCACCGAAGTCACGGTCAAGCTGCTGCCCCGTCCCCAGGTCGCCAAGGTGTTGCTGGCCAGCTTTGATGCGGTGGAAAAAGCCGGCTCTGCGGTGGCCCGGATCATCGGTGCTGGGATCATTCCTGGTGGGCTGGAAATGATGGACAACCTGGCCATTCGCGCCGCTGAAGATTTTATTCATGCGGGTTACCCGGTCGAGGCCCAGGCCATTTTGCTCTGCGAGCTCGATGGCGTTGAAGCCGATGTGCACGACGACTGCCAGCGGGTGCGGGACTTGCTGGAGCAAGCCGGTGCAAGCGAAGTGCGTCAGGCCCGTGATGAAGATGAAAGAGTCCGGTTCTGGGCCGGGCGCAAGAACGCCTTTCCCGCAGTCGGACGCATTTCGGCCGATTACTACTGCATGGACGGCACCATCCCGCGCCGGGAGCTGTCCCGTGTACTGCACGCCATCGCCGAACTGTCCGGCAAGTACAACCTGCGTGTTGCCAACGTGTTTCATGCCGGCGACGGCAATATGCACCCGTTGATTCTCTTCGACGCCAACCAGCCTGGCGAGCTTGAGCGTGCCGAAGCCTTTGGCGGCGAAATCCTTGAGCTGTGTGTGAAGGTCGGCGGCAGCATCACCGGCGAGCACGGCGTGGGACGGGAGAAAATCAACCAGATGTGCGCGCAGTTCAACAGCGACGAGCTGACCCTGTTCCATGCGGTCAAAGCCGCCTTTGACCCCAAAGGCCTGCTCAATCCCGGCAAGAACATCCCCACCTTGCACCGCTGCGCCGAGTTTGGTGCCCTGCATGTGCATGCCGGGCAATTGCCTTTTCCGGAACTGGAGCGCTTTTGATGGCCGTGGCCGAACAGGATGAAAGCACCGCGCTGCTGGAACAGGTCAATCAAGCCCGCGCCATAAATACACCGCTGCAGATTCGCGGCGGCGCCAGCAAGGCCTGGCTGGGCCGGTCGCTGCGCGGAACGGTGATCGACACACGCAGCCACTGCGGCATCGTCAACTACGACCCCACCGAGCTGGTGATTACCGCGCGCGCCGGAACGCGCCTTGCCGACCTGACGCGGGTGTTGCAGGACAACGGGCAAATGCTCGCCTGCGAACCGCCCTACACTGACGACGGCGCCACCCTCGGCGGCATGCTCGCTGCCGGCTTGTCTGGCCCACGCCGTCCCTGGGCCGGGGCGGTACGTGATGCGGTACTGGGCACCCGGGTCATCACCGGCCTGGGACTGCACCTGCGCTTCGGCGGCGAGGTCATGAAGAATGTCGCAGGCTATGACCTGTCACGTCTGATGGCCGGCAGTTTTGGCTGCCTGGGCCTGATCAGCGAGGTGTCGCTCAAGGTCTTGCCCATCCCCCGCTGCCAGGCGCATATCGCTCTGGAACTGGATGCGCACAGCGCCCTGCTCAAGCTCGGGCAATGGGGCCAGCAACCGCTGCCGATCAGTGCCGCCTGTCATGACGGGCAGGTACTGCGCGTGCGCCTGGAAGGCGGTGATGGCTCGGTTCGCGCGGCCTGCGAGCGCCTCGGCGGTGAGCCGTTCGCGCCGTCGTGGTGGCAGGCACTGAACCACCAGCGCCTGGACTTCTTCCAGGACCCGCGCCCGCTGTGGCGCCTTTCCCTGCCCAACAACACTGCATACCTGGAGCTGGCGGGTGATCAATTGCTCGACTGGGCCGGGGCGCAGCGCTGGTTGAAGTCCGATGCCGACCCCGAGCACCTGCGCAAGGTGGCCAGCGCACAGGGGGGACACGCCACCTGCTACAGCCCCGGTCTCACCGACAGTCCCTTCCAGCCCCTGCCCGCTGCGTTGATGCACTACCACCGGCAGCTCAAGCAGCGGCTCGATCCGCAAGGCATCTTCAACCCCGGACGGATGTACGCGGAGGTCTGAACCATGCAAACCACCCTCAGTGACAACGCCAAGCGACTCGCCCGCGCAGAAGAAGCCGAGCACATCCTGCGCACCTGCGTGCACTGCGGGTTCTGCAATGCCACCTGCCCGACCTATCAGTTGCTCGGTGATGAACTCGATGGACCGCGCGGGCGTATCTACCTGATCAAACAAGTGCTGGAAGGCCACCCGGCCAGCGCCAAGACCCAGCTGCACCTGGACCGCTGCCTGTCGTGCCGCAACTGTGAAACCACCTGCCCGTCGGGTGTCGATTATCACAACCTGCTGGACATCGGCCGCGCGGTGGTGGATCAGGCCGTGCCCCGCCCTGCCCTGCAACGCTTGGTGCGCAGCAGCTTGCGACAACTGGCTGCGCACCCCGAGACCTTCAAACACTTGGTCTATGCAGGGCGCAGCGTTGAAGCCCTGCTTCCTGCCGCAGTAAAGGCCAAGCTGCCCAGACACTCGCCGGTCGACACCTCTCGCCCTCCGCTACGCCACACACGGCAAGTGCTGATGCTTGAGGGATGCGTGCAGCCGGGGTTGTCGCCGAACACCAATGCAGCGGCGGCAAGGGTACTGGACCGCCTCGGCATCAGCGCCATCTCCACCCGCGCCGCCGGTTGCTGCGGTGCCATCGACTACCACCTGGACGCGCAAGCAGCCGGCATCGAACGCGCCCGGCAGTTGATCGACGCCTGGTGGCCGGCAATTGAAGCCGGAGCGGAAGCCATCGTGCACACTGCCAGTGGTTGCGGCGCGTTTGTGGCGGACTACGGCAAACTGCTGCAGCACGACCCGCACTACGCCGCCAAGGCCCGGCGCGTCAGCGAATTGAGCAAGGACCTGGTGCAATTGGTCAGCGCCGAACCCCTTGAGCGGCTGGCCTGTCACGCCGACCAACTGCTGGCCGTCCACTGCCCCTGCACCTTGCAGCACGCCCTGCGCCTGGGCGGCGCGCTGGAAACTGTGCTCAAACGCCTGGGTTTCAACCTTAGCCATGTCGCCGACAGCCACCTGTGCTGCGGCTCCGCGGGCACCTACTCGCTGACCCAGCCGGCACTCGCCCGGCAACTGCGCGACAATCGCCTGGACGCCCTGGAAGACGGCCATCCAGACCTGATCGTCACCGCCAACATCGGCTGTCAGGCGCACCTCGACAGCGCCGGGCGCACCCCGGTTCGGCACTGGATCGAGCTGGTGGATGCCGCACTCGCGAAGTCGCCGTCTCTGGCATAAGCTCAATCTGGCTTCATGGCTGTGCTGCCACGTGTATTCCCAATCACGAGGACTCGTCATGCGTAACCTTCTGCTTGTTGCACTGCTTGTCGCCAGCCCACTGGCGCTGGCCAAAACCGAATGCACCACGGCCGACAAAGGCCAGTGGCAGGATCACGCCAAGTTTCAGGAAAACCTCAAGGCCCAGGGCTACGACATCAAGAAGTTCAAGGTCACCGACGGCAACTGCTACGAAATCTACGGCTGGGACAAGGACAAGAAAAAAGTCGAGATCTACTTCAACCCGGTCGATGGCAAGGTGGTGAAGTCAGAGATCGAGGACTGAGGTGAGCAACAACACCCTGCGCCTCTGGGACCCCCTGATCCGGCTCTGTCACTGGTCGCTGGTCGTTGCGTTTGTCGGCGACTACTTTTTCACCGAGGAAGGTGACGGCCCGCACCGCTGGCTTGGTTATTACGCGGTGGCCATCGTGCTGATCCGCCTGGTGTGGGGGTTTGTCGGCACCCCGGCGGCGCGCTGGAAGGATTTCTGGCCGACGTTCACCCGACTGAAATGGCACGTGCGTGCCCTGGCCAGCGGCGAGGATTACCACCGCCTGGGTCATTCGCCGATTGGCGCGCTGGTGATGGTGTTGATGCTGGCATTGATGTTCGGGCTGGGCCTGAGCGGCTTTCTGATGGAAGAAGTGGACTACTTCTGGGGCGAACAGCTGCCGCGGGATATCCATGAATACATGGCCAACACCTTGCTGGCGCTGGTTTGTGTGCATATCGCCGCGGCGCTGCTGGAAAGCCTGCGCCTTAAGGAAAACCTGCCGCTGTCAATGATCACCGGCAGGCGTCGCCGGCGTTAGAAGCGGTAGTTGGTGCTCAGCTCCAGGGTACGCGGGGCACCCGGCATGATCAGGTCAACCGAACCGTGGGCCGAAGCATAGTAGTCACGGTCGAAGACGTTGCGCAGGCGCAGGGCCATGTCCCATTTCGGCTGGTTGTAGAGCAACGCCGCATCGACAGTGGTGTACGACGGCATCACCACCACGTTGTCCAGCGCGGTGTAACGTTCATCGACGTAGTTGGCGCCCATGCCCACGCGCCAGGTTTCTGTCAGCGAACGCACCAGCCACAGGTTGGCACTGGTGCGCGGGGTCAGGGTCGGGGTCTGACCTTCGTTGGGTACGCCGTTGGTCTTGCTGTTGGACTTGGTGATTTCCGCGTCCAGGAACGCAAAGCCACCGTACACCTGCCACTTGTCAGTCAGCTGGCCGCTGACCGTGGCTTCGAAACCATCGGTACGTTGCTCGCCCGACAACACCAGGTTGGCCGGGTTGGCCGGATCGGCGGTTTTCATGTTGGTGCGTTCCAGTCGGAACAGCGCTGCGGTCACCGCCAGACGGCTGTCGAGCAGGTCCCACTTGGCACCCACTTCATAGTTGGTGGTTTCTTCCGGCTCCAGGCCCTGGTTGCCCGTGCTCAAGGCAAACACTTCCGAAGACGGCTGATAAGAACGGCTCACCGAGATGTAGTAAGACTGGATCTGGTCAGGTTGGAACACCAGACCGACACGCGGGCTCCAGGTGGTGTCGGTACGCGACAGATTGGCACCGCTCAGGTCATCGTCATATTCCTGGTCGAACACGTCGTAACGTACGCCGACCAACGCTTTCCACTGCGGCGCCAGTTCGATCAGGTCCTGTACGTAGAACCCGGCGGTGTCCTGGGTGGTGGTGCCTTTGGCGGTCTGGCGATTGGCCTGGAACGGCACGTCGACCAGCCCGTCGCGAAATACCGGTACCTGGGCAACGTTGTTCTGGCTGAATACCGACTGGTCCTTGACCTGGCGCCCAAGCTCGACGCCGTACAGCAGGTTGTGGTTCATCCCGGCCAGCAGCGCCTGATGCTTGAGCTCGGTCTGGTTGAACCAGCCGTCTTCGGTACGCTGCACGTTGCCACGGTTGAGCTTGACCAGCAGTTCGCCGCTGGGCGACGTGACAAAGCGCGTCGGGCTGGTGTCGGCCAGGGTGTTGTTGCGGTCCAGGTCGTAGTGGTAATAGCGGCTGGTGTTGCTCAGGGTGAAGTCGTCATTGAGGCGGTAATCAACACCTGCCGTGAACGAGAACACCTCGCTGCGCGTGTAGTCATCGTCGGGATCGCCGGCGCCAAAGCGCTTGTCGCGGTCGACATCCACCGGGCGATCGCCCAGGGCCGGGATGCCGAAGTCAATCAGGCGCTTGTCGTACAGGTAGGTAGCCCCGACCGTCAGGTCGAGGTCGTCGGACAGCTTGAAATAGGCTGTCGGCGCGATGGCTTTGCGGTCGATGTAGCCGTCGTCGCGGAAGGTGTCGCTGTCTTCCAGCGCACCGGTAATGCGAAACGCCTTGTCGCCCTGCTGCTCGTCGGCCCAACCGGCGTCGAACTGGGTGCGGCGCTTGCCTTCACTGTCGAAGGTCACGCCTGCTTCCTGCACCGGGCTGAAGGTAGGCTTCTTGCTGATGCTGTTGATCAGGCCACCCGAGGATCCACGCCCGTACAGCACCGCCGCCGGGCCCTTGATGACCTCTACCCGCTCGACGTTGGACAGGTCACGGTAGTACAGCGCATCGTCGCGCAGGCCATCGACATACATATCGCCAATGGCACTGAACCCGCGAATGGTGACCTGGTCGCGCTGGCCGTCGCCCGAAGACAGGCCGATGCCGGGCACGTTCTTGAGCACATCCTCCATGGACTGTGCGCCCTGGTCTTTGATCACACTTTGCGGCACGACGTTGACCGTCTGCGGAATATCACGCAACGGCGCGTCGATTTTCAGCGCACTCTTGCTTTCGCGGGGGTTGTAGCTTTGTTCTTCGTAGCTGCTGTTGACCGAAGTGGCCGGAATGGCCAGGGTTTCGGCCTGCAGCGCGGGCGCTACCAACGCGGTAAACACGGAAAGGGAAGCCGGGTGAATACGCAAGAATGCCACCATGTGTTCCTTGTAATGTGTAAAGATTGTAAAGAACGCAAATGGTAACGATTTGTAAATGCGAAATAAATACTAATCGGAGTTATTTTGTTTCGCGCACAAAAAAGCCAGGCTGCCGGTATTGACGGCAGCCTGGCTTGGGTACAGCAGTCACGCGATCAATGCATGTGCTGGTGATCGTGCATCGGCATTTCAGTGGTGAGTGCTTTTACCGGTGCTTTGACTTCAACGGTCTGCTTCTGGCCCCTGGCGTCTTCGATCTCCAGGGTCAGCGGTACCACCTCGCCTTCCTTGACCTGCTGTTTGAGCTTCATCAGCATCACGTGATAGCCATTCGGGTCCAGGGTGACCGCCTTGCCGGCTGGCAGTGCAACGCGCTGAACCTGCTTCATGCCCATGACGTCGTTGTCCATGGTCATCTGGTGTACCTGGACGATCTCGGCGACATCCGACTTGACGCCGACCAGGGTGCTGTCGGTGCTGGCGGTCAGGGTCATGAACGCACCGGTGGACTGCTGGTGCGGCACGGTAGCGCGCACCCAGGCATCACTGACGGTGGTGTCGGCCATGGCCGGCAGCGCCAGGCCAAGCAAGGCCAGCGCGGCCAGCGTGCGTTTGAACGGTTGGGCAAAATGACGCATCAACATACCTCCATGACCGTGAGCAGATCTTCCGTGCACTCTTTGGCGGTCAGTGAATGGGACAGTCCCAGGCGCAACTGGCCACGGGAATCGAAGACGTAACTGGTCGAGGTGTGCGAGATGGTATAGGAATCGCCAGCGGGCACCTTCTCGTAAAACACGCCAAATTCGCGGGCGGCGGCGGCCGTTTCTTCAAGGGTGCCGGACAACGCCACGAACGACGGGTCGAATGCCTTGACGTAGGCATCGAGCACTTCGGGGGTATCGCGCTCCGGGTCCAGGCTGATGAATACCACCTTCAGGAAGCCGCCATCGCGGCCCATCAATTTCTTGATTTGTGCCGCGCGCGCCAGGGTGGTCGGGCACACTGCCGGGCACTGCGTGAAGCCGAAGAACACCATCGGCATCGTGCCCCAGAAGCTCGACAGGGTGCGCGGGTTGCCCTCGGTGTCTTTGAGTTTGAACGAGCGACCGAGGATCTGGTTGCTCATGTCTTTACCGTATTTGAAGTCGAGCTTGCCACCGGAGCGTGGGTCGCAACCTACCAGGGCACCAAGGCCCAGCAGGCTGATCCCGGCCATGATCTGGCGCCGGGTCAGTAAATCAGTCATGTAACCATCCTTTTGGGAAGGTGTTGTGCCTCGGATGCGAGGCCTGTCGAAAAAGCGCGACATTTTGTCATGGCGCTCTGCCAAGGTTCCAGCGCCTATCGTCCCATACCGCTGTAGCCCTTTATTTTCGGGGTGCGGCCCGTTGTCGCAGAATGTGACAAGAACCCTTGTTCGCGCCCAGGGGACCTGTGGTCTTCGGAAAGCTTACCTCTACCGCTATATATTTTTGTATATTGCGCAAAGGTCTTCAGGTTGAGCGAAACCGCGAATGGAACACATGCTGTATCAGGTCCCTGCGTGCACGGCAGATGATTCACCCTACGAATGCGACACGCCGACAGAAAAGAAGCCCAATGAGCCCGGTCGCCGCAACCGCGCGCTGATTCTGCGCGTTGCCGCGAAATCCTTTGCCAGCAAGGGTTTTGCCGCCGCCACCCTGAGTGAAATTGCCGAACTCAGTGGCCTGCCCAAGGCCAACGTCAATTATTACTTCCACTCCAAGGACAACCTTTATCAGCAGGTACTCGACAGCGTCGCCCAGCGCTACCTGGACGCGTTTGCCCTGCTCAACCCTGAAAGCCCGCCCCTGCAGGCGGTGGAACAGCTGATTCGCGCCAAGCTCGAGATCATCCGCAAGCAACCCTGGGCCGCCAGGGTATTTGTCACCGAAATGATGCATGGCGCCCGTCGCCTGCCCGCCGTCCACGCCCAACGCCTGCAAGACGCGATCAAACGGGGGGTGGCGTGCCTTGAACGGTGGATAGCGCGCGGGCAGTTGGTCGCCGTCGACGCCCGGCACCTGCTGATCAGCCTATGGGCGACCACCCAGGCGTATGCCAACGCAGGCGCACAGCTGCGCACCGATAACCACAAGCGCACACGTAGAGAAGAAGAACTGAATGAGGCGGTGGCGCACATCACCCGGCTGGTGCTGCACGGGGTGTTAGCGGGCTGAACCGGGTCCTGACAGAAGGCCTGCAACTCCTTTACCATAGCGACCTTAGGGCGCAGCCCCTTCTGCGCCCACGCGATTAAGCTCATGCCATGCCTTTCGAACTCAGCGTAGATCTGACCACCCTCGCCATTCTCGCCGCCGTCGCTTTTGTTGCCGGATTCATCGATGCCATCGCTGGTGGCGGCGGGTTGCTGACCACCCCCGCCCTGCTGACTGCCGGCATGCCGCCGCACCTGGTGCTGGGCACCAACAAACTCAGCTCGACCTTTGGCTCGGCCACGGCCGGTTTCACCTATTACCGGCGCAAGCTGTTCCACCCGGCACAATGGCGCCACGCCCTGTTCGGCACCTTTGTCGGCGCCCTGATCGGTGCTGTGGTTGCGCATTACCTGCCAGCAGAATGGCTGAACAAGATGCTGCCGGTGATCGTCTTTCTATGCGGGGTCTACTTGCTGTTTGGCGGTACGCCCAAGGCGCCGCTGGACGCCGATGTGCCGGTCAAAAAGAAATGGCAACTGCCTCAGGGCCTGACCCTGGGTTTCTACGATGGCGTGGCGGGCCCGGGCACCGGCGCATTCTGGACCGTCAGCACCCTGCTGCTCTACCCCATCGACCTGGTCAAGGCCAGCGGCGTGGCGCGCAGCATGAACTTCGTCAGTAACGCTGCAGCGCTGTCGGTGTTTATCTTCTCCGGCCAGGTCGACTGGCTGGTGGGCCTGTCGATGGGCTCGGCACTGATGGTCGGCGCCTTCTTCGGTGCGCGCACCGCCATCAGCGGTGGCAGCAAGTTCATTCGCCCGGTGTTCATCACCGTGGTGCTGGCGTTGACCGTGCGCCTAGCGTGGCAGCACTGGTTCGGCCAGGCCTAAGCGCCGCGCCACATACAGGTCGATCAGGTACCGGGCAATCGAGCGCCCCGCCGGCAACGGCGGCAGCGCATCGACCCGGAACCACTGGGCATCTTCGATCTCGTCAGGCTGCATGACGATTTCACCCCCCGCGTACTCGGCATGAAAGCCCAGCATCATCGAGTGCGGGAATGGCCAGCACTGGCTGCCGACGTACTGGATGTTCTGCACCTCGATGGCCACCTCTTCACGCACCTCGCGCACCAGGCAATCCTCGGCCGACTCGCCGGGCTCGGCAAAGCCTGCCAGGGTGCTATAGACACCGGTGACAAAGCGCGGCGAACGTGCCAGCAGAATCTCGTCACCGCGGGTGATCAGCACAATCATGCTCGGTGAGATGCGCGGGTAGCTGCGCAGGTCGCACGGCGCGCAATACATCGCCCGCTCCCAGTGAATCTGCTGCATGGGCTGGCCACAGTTGCCGCAAAAGCGGTGCTCGCGGGCCCAGGTGCCGATCTGGGCGGCGTAGCCAAGGATCTTGTAGGTGTCGAAGTCACCGTCAAGCATGAACTGGCGCAGGCCGCGCCACTGGCAGCCAGCTACCGCTTGCGGCGCCTTGAGTTCCAGCAGGAACACCGGCTGGCCATCGTAATGGCCGATGCCGTGCTCGCACAGCACGTCGAGGTCCTGACGCTTGAGCCAGTCACGCGGGAACAGCGCGCCGTTGTCATCAACCAGGAAACCCTCGCTGCAACGGGCGACTGCCCAGCCGCCAGCGAGGTTCGTGTCCAGTACTGCGGTGGTCCAACGCGACGCCATGTTCCGGTTCCTTGCGCGGGCCCGCCGCTGCAATCAGTCGGCGAACTCGGGTTTCTGTTTGCTCATGTGGGCAGCCACGGCCACCCGCAGATCGTTGGATTGCAACATGGCGGCGTTCCAGGTGGCAATGTACTCCAGGCCATCGTCGATACGGTGATCGCGCATATAGCTGAGCATTTCCTTGGTGCCGGCCACAGCAATGGGGGATTTTCCCGCAATTTCGGTGGCAATGGCAAAGACTCCCTCGAGCAATGCCTCATGGCTGTCGTATACCCGGTTGACCAGGCCGATGCGCAGCGCTTCGTCGGCCGCTACATTGCGCCCGGTGTAGGCCAGTTCGCGCATGATGCCATCGCCGATGATCCGCGGCAGACGCTGCAAGGTACCTACATCGGCCGCCATGCCCATGTCGATTTCCTTGATCGAGAACTGGGCATCGCTGCTGCAATAGCGCATGTCGCACGCCGAGACCAGGTCAATGGCACCACCGATGCAGTAGCCCTGGATCGCCGCGAGCACCGGCTTGCGGCAATTGTCGACGGCATTGAAGGACGCTTGCATGCGCAGGATGGTACGGCGCAACAGGCGCGCATTGCGCCCCACGTCCTTGCCCAGCTCGTTGGCCACCGAGGCCAGCAGCATCAGGTCGATGCCGGACGAAAAATGCTTGCCGGCACCACTGATGACCACTGCACGCACCGCGTCCGTGTCGTCAATCCACTTGAAGATGTCGACGATCTCGCTCCAGAACGGCGCGTTCATCGCGTTGACCTTTTCCGGGCGATTGATCTGGACGTGGGCAATGTTGTGCTTCAATTCGACCTTGAACGCTTGAAATTCGGTCAGTTCGATGTCGAGTGCCTGAAAGTCGCTCACGGGTGGTTTCCTTGGGTGGGGCGGGAATCAGCGGACTATATCAAGGCACCGGCCAAGGCCAAGACTGCGCTTGTGCCAAAACCCGGACTTTTACCTTGATCTCGAAGGCGACATCCGGCACTTTGCGCGCCTGTTGAATTATAAGGATACATATTCATGTCCCGCTCCCTGGCCGGCGCTCTGGCCCACAACTTCCTCGGGCAGTCACCCCTTTGGTACAAGGCCACCCTGTGCCTGTTCCTGGTGCTCAACCCGGTGTTGCTGTTCACCCTCGGGCCGGTCGTCACCGGCTGGGTGCTGGTGGTCCAGTTCATTTTCACCCTGGGCATGGCGCTCAAGTGCTACCCGCTGATGCCCGGTGGCCTGCTGGTCGTCGAGGCCCTGGTGCTGGGCATGACCACGCCACAGGCGCTGTATGACGAATTGCAGCACAACTTCCCGGTGATCCTGCTGCTGATGTTCATGGTCGCCGGCATCTACTTCATGAAGGACCTGCTGCTGTTCGTGTTCTCGCGGATTCTGCTGGGGGTTCGCTCCAAGGCCGTTCTGTCGCTGCTGTTCTGCTTTCTCTCGGCCTTCCTCTCGGCGTTTCTCGATGCCCTGACCGTGACGGCGGTGATCATCAGCGCCGCTGTCGGCTTCTACTCGGTCTACCACCGGGTTGCCTCGGGTGCCAACCCGCGGGAAGAGTCGAACCTGGACAGCGACCATGACATCGCCCAACTGCAACGCGACGACCTGCAACAGTTCCGCGCCTTCCTGCGCAGCCTGCTGATGCATGGCGCGGTGGGTACTGCGCTGGGTGGCGTGTGCACACTGGTGGGAGAGCCGCAGAACCTGTTGATCGGCCATGAGATGGGCTGGCACTTCGGCGATTTCTTCTCCAAGGTCGCGCCGGTATCGCTGCCGGTGCTGGCTGCCGGCCTGGTGACCTGTGTGCTGCTGGAGAAGCTGCGCCTGTTCGGCTACGGCACCCTGCTGCCAGACAACGTACGCCAGGTGCTGGCCGCCTATGCCGCCGAAGACGACGCCCAGCGTACCGTGTATCAACGTGCTGCCTTGCTGGTGCAAGGCCTGGCGGCACTGATCCTGATCATCGGCCTGGGCCTGCACATTGCCGAAGTCGGTCTGATCGGCCTGCTGGTGATCGTGCTGATCACCGCCTTTACCGGCATCACCGACGAGCACCGCCTGGGCCGTGCCTTCCAGGATGCGATGCCGTTTACGGCGCTGCTGGTGGTGTTCTTTGCGATTGTCGCGGTGATTCACGACCAGCAATTGTTCACGCCGCTGATCCAGTGGGTACTGGCCCTGCCGGCCGAGCAACAACCGGGCATGCTGTTCATCGCCAACGGCCTGCTCTCGGCGATCAGCGACAATGTCTTCGTTGCCACGATCTACATCACCGAAGTCAAACAGGCGTTCCTCGACGGCCACATGAGCCGTGAGCATTTCGAAACGCTGGCGGTGGCGATCAACACCGGCACCAACCTGCCCAGCGTCGCCACGCCCAATGGTCAGGCGGCCTTCCTGTTTCTGCTGACCTCGGCAATTGCACCGCTGGTGCGCCTGTCGTACGGGCGGATGGTGTGGATGGCGCTGCCGTACACCGTGGTGATGGGTGGGCTGGGTTGGTGGGCGGTGACCTACTGGCTTTAAGCGTCGTTGGCTGATCGCGGGTGAACCCGCTCCCACAGGAACTGCGCGATTCCCTGTGGGAGCGGGTTCACCCGCGAAGCTTTATGCAGTTCAACCGATCGAGTGCCACACCCGCCGGTCGCGACTCATCAATTCGGTGGCGGCCTCCGGGCCATCCTCTCCTGCTGCATAAGTGTGCACCTCGCCACCTTCCTTCCAGGCATCGAGAAACGGCTGCACCGCACGCCAGCCGTTCTCGATGTTGTCGGCGCGCTGAAACAACGTCTGGTCGCCGGTCAGGCAGTCATAGATCAGGGTCTCGTAGCCGGTGTACGGCAGCATCGTGAAGAAGTCCTTGTAGGCAAACCCCAGTTCGATGTTCTCCATCACCAGCGCCGGCCCCGGGCGTTTGGCCTGCAAGTCGAACCACATGCCTTCATTGGGCTGGATCTGGATCCTCAGGTAGTTGGGTTTGATCTTGTCGACTTCAGTGTCACGAAACTGCGCTGAAGGTGCCGGCTTGAAGCAGATGGCGATTTCGGTGTCACGCACACTCATGCGCTTGCCGGTGCGCAAGTAAAACGGCACCCCGACCCAGCGCCAGTTATCGATCATGACCTTCAAGGCCACGAAGGTTTCCGTCTGGCTGTGCGGGTCGACCCGCGGCTCATCCCGGTAGCCCGGCAGCTGTTTGCGCCCCTGCTTGCCCGCCACGTACTGCCCACGCACCGAGTTCTTAAGGGCCATGGTCTTTGACCAGGGCCGGATGGCACCGATCACCTTGGCTTTTTCACTGCGCACGGCATCGGCACCGAATGCCGCCGGCGGCTCCATGGCGACCATCGCCAACAACTGGAACAGGTGGTTGGGGACCATGTCACGCAAGGCGCCGGTGTGGTCATAGAACGCACCACGGGTTTCGACGCCGACGGTCTCGGCCGCGGTGATCTGCACGTGATCGATGTAGTGGTTGTTCCAGAACGCTTCGAACAGGCCGTTGGAAAAGCGGCTGACCAGAATGTTCTGCACCGTCTCTTTACCCAGGTAGTGATCGATGCGGTAGATCTGCTTTTCGCTCATGACCTTTAGCAGGCAGGCATTGAGCGCTTCAGCGCTGGCCAGGTCGGAGCCAAACGGCTTTTCCACCACCACCCGGCGAAAGCCTCTGGATTCATCGAGCAGGCCAGCAGCGCCCAGTCGCTGTACCACTTCGCCGAAAAAACCGGGTGAGGTGGCCAGGTAGAACACCGCGTTTTCACTGGGGTTCTTTTCGATGCGCCGGGCAATGGCCTGATAGGTCGCCTCGCTGAGAAAGTCACCGGTCAGGTAGCCGACGCGCTTTGCCAGTCGCCCCCACAGCTTGTCATCCAGGCAGTTGGCGCCCTGGCTGGCCTTGTCGCGTTCACGCATGAAGGCTTCCAGGCGCCCGGCAAAGTCGGCATCGCTGAGCGGGTTGTGGTCCACCCCGACGATGCGCAAGCCCTTGTCCAGCAGGCCATCGCGGCTGAGGTTATACAGGGCCGGCATCAACAGGCGCTTGACCAGGTCGCCACTGCCGCCAAACAGGAACAGGGTGCACGGGGGTGTGGTTTCGATCGCAGGTTTACTCATTCGGCTTTCTTCTCGACGTGGCCACCAAAGCCGAAACGCATGGCCGAGAGCATCCGGTCGGCGTACGTGCCCTGTTGCTGGCGCGAACGGAAACGGGCAAACAGCGCACTCGACAACACCGGCACCGGCACTGCCTGTTCGACGGCGGCATCGATGGTCCAGCGCCCTTCGCCACTGTCGGCGACCGAACCGCTGTAGCCGCCCAGGTGCGGATCGGCCACCAGCGCATCGGCCGTCAGGTCCAGCAGCCAGGAGGTCACCACACTGCCACGGCGCCACACCTCGGCGATCTCGGCCAGGTCGAGGTCAAAGCGTTGCTCCGCCGGCAAGGCCTCGCTGCCTTTGCTCTTGAGGATGTCGAAGCCTTCGGCATAGGCCTGCATCAAGCCGTATTCGATGCCGTTGTGGATCATCTTCACGTAATGCCCGGCGCCTGCCGGGCCTGCATGAATGTAGCCCTGTTCGGCGCGCCCGGCCGGGCCCTGGCGGCCCCGCGTGCGAGGAATGCTGCCGACACCGGGTGCCAGGGCGGCGAACAGCGGATCAAGACGCTCAACTACCGTTTTTTCGCCGCCGATCATCATGCAGTAGCCGCGCTCCAGGCCCCAGACGCCGCCCGAGGTGCCGACATCGACATAATGCAGCTGGCGCCCGGCGAGTTCAGTCGCGCGACGGATATCGTCCTTGTAGAAGGTATTGCCGCCATCGATGATGACATCGTCGGCGTCCAGCAGGTCGGCCAGTTGCGCGATGGTCTGTTCGGTGGGTTCGCCGGCGGGCAACATCACCCAGACCGCGCGCGGCTTTTCCAGCTTGCCCACCAACGCGCCCAGGTCGTGCGCGCCATTGGCGCCTTCAGCTACCAGGGTTGCCACCGCCTGGCGATCACGGTCATGCACCACCATGCGATGGCCGTTACGCATCAAGCGCCTTGCGATATTACCGCCCATGCGGCCCAGCCCGACGATTCCCAGTTGCATGTGCCGATGCTCCCCTAAAGATGAAAACTGACCGTTCAGGCCTTCAAGGTTAGTCCAGAGCCGGCGTGCTTGGTTCATCGACAGGCGGCCAGACAGCAACAAACAAAAAAGTTCCCAAGCGCTGAAAAAGAATTCAGAATCGCGTCCGATCGAGCGGCTACGCTTGTAACAACGACCCGCCATTTGCGAGGTGTGCAATGGGAACCCTTCTACCGAAAATGCCGCCCCAGACCCTCTACGTGTCCGTTCACCGTGATGAACTGCGGCGTTTGCGCGAAGAACGCGAGCAACTCATGCAGCAAGTGGCAAAACTGAGCCTGCAATTGCAGCAAGCCCAGGCCGGCAATCCCGCCTCCCACGCCTGAGCACCTGCGCGGGCCCATGGCGCCTTGCACCATCGTAGTGCGCAGCGCCATGTAGCGGACCAAAACAGGGACTGATTGCGCCGTGCCCCCAGGCTTCAGCGCAACTGCCCGACAATCAGTCCCAGCGCTACCCCAATCATTACCACTCCGGACGCTCGTCCCACCGCCTTGGCGACGCCCGGTCGCGTGCTGAGCACCGCTTTGGCGCCATAGCCGACCGCCAGGTACACCACCAATGAACTGCACAGGTGCACCAAGCCCAGCACCATGATCTGCAGTGGCAGCGGCCATGCCGATTGCGGATCGGTGAACTGCGGCAGCAAGGCCAGGAACAACAGGAACACCTTGGGGTTGAGCCCGCTCACGCAAAAGCCTTTGAACGCCCAACGCTTGCCGCTCTCCTCCACGCCGGCGCGTTCGGCGCCTGGCACTGCCGGGCTGAGCAACAGATTGCCGCCCAGCCACATCAGGTACGTGCACCCGGCGAGGGTGAGCAGCGTCAGGGCAAGCGGGTGCCCCGCTATCAGGCTGCCAACCCCGGCGGCTACCACCAGCGTTGCGAGGAAATGCCCCGAGAGCATGCCCGCCACGGCGGGCATTACCCAGCGCCCGCGCAGGCCCGCGGAAATGGCATAGGCCCAGTCCGCACCCGGGGTGATCACGAATAACAACGACACGGCCCAGAACGCCGTCAGCATGCTGATTGCCACTTCAGTCTTCCTTCCACACTGTTTTGAGATGAACACAGCGTACGGATTCCGCCCGGGGATTTTCTTTCGTATATTCCCTCTTACAAGCCAAACACTGGAAGATCCTTCTCAATGGACAGAACAGACCGAAAGATTCTTGCCGAACTGCAAAAAGACGGGCGCCTGTCCGTGACCGAACTGGCCGATCGCGTGGGTTTGAGCCTGTCGCCCTGCCATCGGCGTCTCAAGGCGCTGGAGGAATCCGGCGCCATCCTCGGCTACCACGCTCGCTTGGCACCTGCTGCGCTGGGGCTGAACTTCGCGGCGCTGGTATTCGTCACGCTGCGCGAGGTCACCCGCCAGCCGGTGGCGGATTTCGAAGCAGCACTGGGTGCGGTGGCACAGATCGTCGAGGCCCAGCGCCTGTTCGGCGACCCGGACTACCTGCTGCATGTGGTGGCGCGCGACTTGCCGGCATTCCAGAAGCTATACGACGAGCAGCTCACCAGCCTGCCGAATGTGCAACGGCTGAGCTCTACCCTGGTGATGAAAGAAGTGATTCAGGATCGACTACTGCCGATGTAGCCCCCGGCTGACAGGCTCCGTGCAAGCGAGCGATTGCACGGAACGCATAACAACGAAAGTAAAATGACCAGCGGGTCACAAATCTTCACTTTTCTCTCCTACACTCAGTAGCGGCCACGAGATTGTCTGGAAAACTCGACAAAAAAAAAGTCGAACTCCCTGACATAGCAATCGGTCCACACGTTAAGACGGTCATCGTTTCTGGTCATCCAGACGCGGCCACTCACCCCGGTCAGTTACCACGCCCTCGGCAGCCATGCCGCGTGGCATAGCGCTTGCACGCACGGATAAGGGGCAAGGACGCAACGCACTACCACACACAGAGAGACAACTTCTGCATACACAACAACGGGTGCCCACACCCGCCACATAGGGACGGAAGAAGTATGATCAGTGCCGCTGTCGAACCGAACGTAGAGCATTTCAACCCGGACAACCGTGCGCCGTTGGCCACGGACTTCAATACGACAGCCATGGCACCTGGCGCAGACTCCCGGCACAACCCGAACAAGCGCAAAGTGCTGTTCGTGACTTCTGAAATTGCCGACCTGGTCAAGACCGGCGGCCTGGGCGACGTCTCCGCCGCCCTGCCTCGGGCGATGCGCCACCTGCATGATGTACGGGTACTGATCCCTGGCTACCCACAGGTGCTGGAGAGCGACAACCCCATTCACCTGGTGGGTGAACTGGGCGGGCATGCGGCCCTGCCACCGTGCAAGATCGGGCGCATGGATCTGGCCGACGGCCTGGTCATCTATGTATTGATCTGCCCGGAACTGTATCAGCGTGAAGGCACACCCTATGGTGCCAACAACGGCCGCGACTGGCCGGACAATCACATCCGCTTTGCTCGCCTGGGCCTGGCTGCCGCCGAGATCGCTGCCGGTGAAGGCATGGTTCACTGGAAGCCCGACCTGGTCCACGCCCATGACTGGCCTGCCGGGCTGGCTCCGGCCTACATGCACTGGCGCGGCCTGCAGACACCCACGCTGTTCACCATCCACAACCTGGCCTACCAAGGGGTGGTCAGCCGCGCCTGCTGCCCGGAACTCGCCATTCCCCACCACGCCCTGCAACAGGAAGGCATGGAGTTCTACGGCAAACTGTCGTTCCTCAAGGCGGGGCTGGCCTACGCCAGCCACATCACCACGGTCAGCGCCACCTATGCCCGCGAAATCACCACCCCGGCGTTTGGCTGCGGGCTGGATGGTTTTCTTGGCAGCAAGGCCCAGCAGGGCCTGCTCAGTGGCATTCCCAACGGCATCGACGAAAGCTGGGACTCGGCCAGCGACCCTCACCTGGCACACCCTTTCAGCCTCAACGACTGGGACGGCAAGGCTGCCAACAGCCGCCAGGTCCGTGAACTGTTCGAACTCGAGCCGTCGACCGGCCCGCTGTTCGCCGTGGTCTCGCGACTGGTCTACCAGAAGGGCCTGGACCTGACCCTGGGCGTGGCCGACTACATCGTCAGCCAGGGCGGACAGATTGCGATCATTGGCCGTGGTGAACCGGAAGAAGAACAGGCCATGCGCGAATTGGCCCAGCGCCACCCCGGCCGGATCGGTGTGCGTATCGGTTTCAACGAAACCGACGCCCGGCGCATGTTCGCCGGCAGTGACTTCCTGCTGATGCCGTCGCGGTACGAGCCGTGCGGCCTGAGCCAGATGTACGCGCAACGCTTCGGTTCATTGCCGGTGGCACGCAATACCGGCGGGCTGGCCGACACCATTGAAAATGGCGTCACCGGGTTCCTGTTCGACGAGTCCACTGTCGACAGTTATCGCGAGGCCTTGAGCAGGGCCTTCTATGTGTACGGCAAAAAGGACCTGCTGGGCGCCATGCGCTGCCTGGCCATGACCCAGCCATTCAACTGGTGCCAGGCGGTGGAACCCTATGCGCGCCTGTATGAAGAGCTGGTCGAGCGGGCACGGGTAGCGGCCCGCTAAACGCGAGGTGCGGGTATGCCCTTGAGGTCAGATCAGTTCGCGACCCACGGGGCCGTGATGCTGGACAGCAACACTGTGCGTTTCGCGCTGTGGGCACCCGCTGCCCGCAGCGTCGAAGTGTGCCTGGCGCCCGACCGGCGCCTGCCTCTGCAGCGCGGTGCCGACGGCTGGTTTCGCGCGCGCTGGCCTGCTGTGGCGGGCAGTGACTACCACTATTGCATCGACGGCGAAGTGCAGGTGCCCGACCCGGCATCGCGTTTTCAGCCCCAGGGCGTGCACGGGCCCAGCCAGGTTGTCGACCCGGCCGCTTATTCCTGGCAGCACAAGCACTGGCAGGGCCGACCCTGGCATGAGGCGGTGATCTACGAGGTACACGTCGGCGTGCTGGGCGGCTACCTGAAACTCATCGAGCACTTGCCACGCCTGGCGGCACAGGGCGTGACAGCACTCGAACTGATGCCCCTCGGGCAGTTTCCCGGCGAACGCAACTGGGGCTATGACGGCGTGCTGCCGTTTGCCCCTCACCACAGCTATGGCACCCCCGAACAGCTGTGCCAGTTGATCGATGCCGCCCATGGCCATGGCCTGATGGTGCTGCTGGACGTGGTCTACAACCACTTCGGTCCCGACGGCAATTACCTGGGCCAGTACGCCGACGACTTCTTTCGCCAGGACCGGCAAACCCCGTGGGGCGCCGCCATCGACTTTCGCCGCCGCCAGGTGCGTGAGTTCTTTATCGAGAATGCCCTGATGTGGCTGCACGACTATCGCTTCGACGGCTTGCGCCTGGATGCGGTGCATGCCATCGACGACCCGGAGTTTCTGCGCGTATTCAGCCAGCGGGTTCGCCGCACTGTGGCTCCGGGGCGGCAGGTGTGGCTGGTGCTTGAGAACGAGCACAATCAGGCGAACCTGCTGGAAAGTGCGTTCGACGCTCAATGGAACGACGATGGCCACAATGCCTTGCATGTGTTGCTGACTGACGAGCATGAAGCCTATTACGCCAACTACCGCGAGGCGTCCATCCACAAACTGGCCAGGTGCCTGGGCGAAGGCTTCGTCTTTCAGGGCGAACCCGACTGCAACGGAACACCGCGCGGCGAACCCAGCGCACACTTGCCGCCGAGCGCGTTCGTGTTGTTCCTGCAGAACCACGATCAGGTCGGCAACCGTGCCCAAGGCGAGCGCCTGACGCAGCTGTGCCCACCCCAGGCGCTGCGCGCAGCCGTCACCCTGTTGCTGTTGTCACCGATGATTCCATTGCTGTTCATGGGCGAGGAATGGGGCAGCGAGCAGCCCTTCCTGTTTTTTACCGACCATCACCCGGTGTTGGCCGAGGCCGTGCGCGAGGGGCGCCGGGCCGAGTTTGCCTGTTTCAGTGCGTTTGCAGACCCCGTGCATCGCGCGGCGATTCCAGACCCGAACGCACCGGCCACGTTCACTGCCTCGCGCCCACAGGTGCCCGACGGGGGCGCTGCGCCGTGGCAAGCGCTGTACCAGCAGCTGCTGGCGCTACGTCACCAGCACATCATTGCGCGACTACCTGGCTGTCGTGCCTTGGGCGCTGAAGTGCTGGCCGAAAAAGCCCTGACCGCCCGCTGGCGTCTGGCCGACGGCGGCGTGCTGCGCATCGATCTGAACCTCGGTGCAGAACCGGTGCGCTGTAGCCTGCCTGACACGGCAAGCCACCTACACTATTGCGCAGATGAACCCTTAGGCCAGGATCGGCTACCGCCTTACTGCACCCTGGTCAGTCTACTCCCCCCTCACGCAACGGAGCCTGCCCATGACTGACCCAAAGCTGCAGCAACTGGCGGACCTGGCAGGCATCGCCGTGGACTGGATCGATGCCAACGGCCAGCCGCGCCGGGTGACTGACCAGGCCTTGCGCCGCGTGCTGGCCGGGCTTGGCCTGGGCGCCGATGACCCGGCGCAGATCGCCGCCAGCCTGCAAGTACTGAAGACCGCTCATGATGCCCGCCACCTGCCGCCGCTGATGACCGTCGAGGTGGACCAGCCACTGGACCTGTCGGGCTATTTTGCCGCGCAGAGCCCCTGTCGGGTGCAACTCGAAGACGGCAGCACGCAACAGCTGCAACTGGATGCCCACGCGGCACTCACCCCGGGCCTGCCACTGGGCTACCACCAACTGGACATAGGCGGGCGGCAATTCACCCTGGCGGTAGCCCCGGCGCGCTGCTTCAGCCTGAGCGACGCCCTGAACACAACCACCCCGCGTTGCTGGGGCATCAGCGCCCAGCTCTACAGCCTGCGACGTGACAACGGCGGTGGCTACGGCGACTGCCAGGCCCTTGAGCACCTGGCACGCAGTGCCGCCGAGCGCGGCGCCGATGCCCTGGCCATCAGCCCTGTGCACGCCATGTTTGCCAGCGACCCACAGCGCTACAGCCCGTATTCGCCGTCCAGTCGCTTGTTCCTCAACAGCCTGTATGCCAGCCCTTCGACGTTGCTCGGCGAGCGCATCGTACGCATGGCCATTGACACTCTGGGCCTGGAAGACAAGCTGGCACAGCTCGAACAACTGCCCCTGATCGACTGGCCAGCAGCCGCAAGTGCACGCTATCAACTACTGCAGTGCCTGTTCGATGACTTCATCGATGGCGACCATCCGTTACGCGTCGACTTTGACAGCTACCGCCAGCAAGCCGGTGAAGCACTGGAGCAACACTGCCGCTTTGAAGCCCTGCAGGAAGCGGCTCAGGCACGCGGCTTGAGCCAGGACTGGCGGCAATGGCCCAGCGCCTGGCACGACCCGCACAGCCCGCAAGTGGCGGAATTTGCCGCCCAGCACAGCACACAGATCCAGTTCCATGCCTTCTGCCAATGGCTGATCGAGCGCAGCCTGCAGCGTGCTCAGGACGCCGCCCGCAGCCATGGCATGGCGGTCGGCTTGATCGCCGATCTGGCGGTGGGCGCCGACGGTGCCGGCAGCCAGGCGTGGAGTCGCCAGGATGAGCTGCTGGCCGGGCTCAATGTAGGTGCCCCGCCCGATGTCCTCAACCGCACGGGACAGAATTGGGGCATCTGCGCCTTCTCGCCAGAAGGTTTGCGACGCAACGGCTACCGCGCCTTCATCGAGATGCTGCGGGCCAACTTTGCCCATGCCGGCGGGCTGCGCATCGACCACGTAATGGGCCTGCAGCGTCTGTGGTTGATCCCGCTGGGCGGGCACGCCAGTGAGGGCGCCTACCTGCGCTACCCGCTGGATGACCTACTGCGCCTGCTGTGCCTGGAGTCGGTTCGCCACCAGGCGATTGTCCTCGGCGAAGACCTCGGCACCGTGCCTGAAGGCCTGCGCGAACAACTGGCCCGGCGGGCCATTCTGGGCATGCGTGTGCTGCAGTTCGAACAAAGCCCGACGGGACACTTCAAAGCCATCCTCGACTGGCCCGACAACGCCCTGGCCACACCCAGCACCCACGACACGCCAACCCTGGCCGGCTGGTTGCAAGCCCGCGACATCGACTGGAACCAGCGCCTGGGCTTGATCGACACCCTGGTCGAACGGCACTGGCGTGACACCCGCCAGCAAGAGCGCCAGGGCCTGCTGCATGCGCTTGAGCGCAACTACGGCCCGCAGCCCGACAGTGACCACGCCATCGATGCGTGCATACGCTACCTGGGCCATACCCGTGCGCCGTTGGTCCTGGTTCCCCTTGAGGACCTGCTGGGCGTCGATGAACAACCCAACCTGCCAGGCACCATCGACAGCCATCCCAACTGGCGCCGCCGTTTTGCCCTGCCCGCCACCACACTGCTCGACGACAGCGATGCCGCGCGCCGCCTTGAGCTGTTGGCCCAGGCCCGGGAACAGGCGTGGGAGCGCGACCGGTGAATGCCCTCACCGCCACCCTGCGCTTGCAGTTCCATGCAGATTTCACCCTGGACGATGCCCTGCCGCTGGTACCTTATTTCGCCCGCCTGGGCATCAGTCATCTGTATGCCTCGCCCTTGCTTTGCGCCCGCCCGGGTTCGCGGCATGGCTACGACGTCATCGACCCGACCCGGATCAACCCGGAACTTGGCGGCGAGCCGGCACTGGAACGGCTGGTTGCAGCGCTGCGCCTGCACAACATGGGGCTGATCCTCGACATCGTTTCCAATCACATGGCCGTCGGCAGCGACAACCCCTGGTGGCAAGACCTGCTGGCCTGGGGACGGGACAGCCGCTATGCCGAATTCTTCGACATCCAGTGGCACTCCACCGATCCCTTGCTCGAAGGCCAGTTGCTGGTGCCTTTTCTGGCCAGCGACTACGGAGTGTCATTGCAGGCGGGGGATTTGCAGCTGTGCTTCCAGGACCGTGACGGCAGCTTTTTTGTCCGCCAACACGAACACCGCTTTCCGATCTGCCCACGCGACTACGGGCTGATCCTGAGCCGCAGTGAGCACACGTCGGTGCAAGCCCTGGCCGGGCGCTTCAGCGCCTTGCCGAACACCCGGCAAGCCAGTGAACTCGCCGCTCAACCGCAACAGGCGTTGATCACCCTGGCCAGACAAATACCGTTCGATCAGATGCTGACGGATTTTGACGGCCGTACCCCGGCAGGCTTTACCCGCCTGCACGATCTGCTCGAACGCCAGGCCTATCGCCTGGCCAGTTGGCGAACCGCCGCCGATGACATCAACTGGCGGCGCTTTTTCGATATCAATGAACTCGGCGGGCTGCGGGTAGAGCGCCATGCGGTGTTCGAAGCCACCCATGAAAAGATCTTCGAGCTGATCGCCAATGGCCTGGTCGACGGCTTGCGTATTGACCACATTGACGGGCTGGCCGATCCGCGCGGTTACTGCCGCAAGCTGCGGCGCCGGGTCGACGCCCTGCTGGCCCGCCGCCCGCTGAATGCGGCACTGGAACACCTGCCGATCTACGTTGAAAAAATTCTCGGCGCCAGCGAGCAATTGCACCGCGATTGGGGTGTGGATGGCACCACGGGATACGAGTTCATGAACCAGGTCAGCCTGCTGCAGCATGACCCCGCCGGTGAGGCCGTACTGGCCGAAGCCTGGAGCGACCTCAGCGAACGCCCGGCGTTTGCCGACGAGGTACGCCTGGCGCGCCAACAGGTCCTCAACACCAGCCTGGCCGGGGATTTTGAATCGGTCGCCCAGGCACTCCTGCAGGTGGCCCGCAACGACCTGATGAGCCGTGACCTGACGCTGGGCGCTATCCGTCGGGCACTACAGGCGCTGGTCGAGCATTACCCGGTGTACCGCACCTACCTGCACGCCGGTGGACGTTGCGCCGAGGACGAGCCGTTCTTTCAGCACGCCGTATCGGCTGCCCGTCAGCAGTTGGGCGAAGGCGACTGGCCGGTACTCGATGCCCTTCAGCGTTGGCTCGGCGGCCAACCCTGGCGTAGCGTACCCCCTGGCCGTGCGCGCAAGCACCTGCGCCATGCCTGTATCCGCTTCCAGCAGTTGACCGCGCCTACAGCCGCCAAGGCCGTCGAAGACACCGCGTTCTACCGCTCGGCCCTGCTGCTGTCGCGCAATGACGTGGGCTTTGATGCCGAGCAGTTCAGTGCTCCGGCCGAGGCTTTTCACCACGCCAACCAGCAGCGCTTGCAACAGTTCCCGCACAACCTGCTGTGCACCGCCACCCACGACCACAAGCGCGGCGAAGACAGCCGCGCCAGGCTGGCAGTATTGAGTGAACGCAGCGCCTGGCTGGTTGGCCGGATCGAACATTGGCGCGAACTGGCTTCGCCGCTGCGCAGTCGCCTGGCCGAGGGTGTGGCACCGACCCCCGCCGATGAGTGGCTGCTGTACCAGACCCTGCTGGGCAGTTGGCCGATGGCATTCGACGAGGGTGACCCGCTGGCGCTGCAGGACTATGCCGAACGCCTGCAGCAGTGGCAGCGCAAAGCCTTGCGTGAAGCCAAGTTGCATAGCAGCTGGAGTGCACCGAACGACGCCTACGAACACGCCTGCCTGGCCTATACCCACGGGATACTGACCGACCCGCAAAGCCAGCAACTGCGTCATTCACTGGCCCAGGCGGCACGCGCCATCGCCTGCCCCGGTGCGCTGAACAGTTTGAGCCAGTGCCTGCTGCGCATGAGCGTTCCCGGCGTGCCTGACCTGTACCAGGGCACCGAGTTCTGGGACTTGAGCCTGGTCGACCCGGACAATCGCCGCGAGGTGGATTACGCCGCGCGCCGCCAGGGCCTGGATACCGGCACCAACACGGCGCAATTGCTCCAGGACTGGCGCAGCGGGCGAATCAAGCAGGCGCTGGTCAACCAGGTGCTGGAGCGCCGCCAGGCCTACCCCTCCTTGTTCAGCGAGGGCCGCTACCTATCGTTGCAGGTGCTGGGCAGACACGCCGACAAGGTGTTGGCATTCGCCCGCCTGGGCGACGCCGAACGGGCGATCGTGATTGTGCCGCGCCTGGCCTGTGGCTTGCTTGGAGATTCCCCGATTCCCCTGATCCCGGCACAGAACTGGGACGATACCCGGCTGCTATTGCCGTTTGCCTTGTCACCTGCCAATTGCTCGGGACTTTTTGCCAGCGCTGTAGTCACAGCCTCAAAGGAGATGTTGCTCAGCGCCGTCCTCAAGGAGTTCCCAGTCAACCTGTTGATTGATCATGCCTAAACCATCAGGAGCGTCGAGATGAGTATCGAAGAAAAACGTATCCGCGAATTCGCCTACCAGATCTGGGAATCGGAAGGTAAGCCTGAAGGCCAGGAATCCCGACACTGGGACATGGCCCGCAAACTTGCCGAAGCCGAATCCCTGGCGCCGAAAGCCACACCGCGCAAGGCCAAAACCAAGTCGCCAACACTCGCTCAACCGGCTCAACCGGCGAGCAAACCGGTGACGGTGAAAAAGCCGCGCACGACAAAGAAGCCACCTGTTGCCTGACCCCTGACGCAGGACAGTCTCGCTTCCACAGCCCCCTCAGGGCTGTGGACACGGGCTTGCCCACACGCTATCCGACCGGTAAAGGAACCCCATGAAAAAGCCCACGCCCACTGTCGAACCCTCGCGTATCCGCGAAGGCCTGCCATTTCCGCTGGGCGCCACCTGGGACGGTCTTGGGGTCAATTTCGCGCTGTTCTCGGCTCATGCCACCAAGGTGGAACTTTGCCTGTTCGATGCCAGCGGCGAGGTGGAGCTGGAGCGTATCGAACTGCCGGAGTACACCGATGAAATTTTCCATGGCTACCTGCCCGACGCCCACCCGGGGCAAATCTATGGCTACCGGGTTCACGGCCCTTATGCGCCGCAGGATGGCCATCGCTTCAACCCCAACAAACTGTTGATCGACCCCTATGCCAAGCAATTGGTCGGCAGCCTGAAATGGTCCGAAGCCCTGTTCGGCTACACCATCGGCCACGCGGACGGCGACCTCAGTTTTGACGAACGCGACAGCGCCCCGTTCGTGCCTAAATGCAAGGTGATCGACCCGGCCTACACCTGGGGTCGGGACCAGCGGGTTGGCGTGCCCTGGGAGCGCACGATCCTTTACGAAGCCCATGTACGTGGCATCAGCATGACCCACCCGGCTGTGCCCGAGGGGAACCGCGGCACCTTTGCCGGCTTGATGTGCGACGAACTGCTTGATCACATCAAACAGCTCGGCGTGTCGTCCATTGAACTGCTGCCAATTCATGCCTTTGTCAACGACCAGCATCTGTTGCAAAAAGGCCTGAACAATTATTGGGGCTACAACAGCATCGCCTTCTTTGCCCCCCACCCGCACTACCTGGCCAACGGCAAGATCGCCGAGTTCAAGGAGATGGTCGCGCACCTGCACGATGCCGGCCTGGAGGTGATTCTCGACGTGGTCTACAACCACACCGCCGAGGGCAACGAGCTGGGCCCGACGCTGTCGATGCGCGGCATCGACAACGCCTCCTACTACCGCTTGATGCCCGACGACAAACGTCTCTACATCAACGATTCCGGTACCGGCAACACCCTCGACCTGAGCCACCCGTGCGTGTTGCAGCTGGTCACCGACTCGCTGCGTTACTGGGCAGGCGAGATGCATGTGGACGGCTTTCGCTTCGACCTGGCAACCATTCTTGGCCGCTACCATGAAGGCTTCGACGAGCGTCACAGCTTCCTCGTCGCCTGCCGGCAAGACCCGCTGCTGAGCCAGGTCAAGCTGATCGCCGAACCCTGGGACTGCGGCCCCGGTGGTTATCAGGTGGGTAATTTTGCACCCGGCTGGGCCGAGTGGAACGACCGCTTTCGCGACACGGTCAGGGCCTTCTGGAAAGGCGACGAAGGCCAGCTGGCCGACTTTGCTTCGCGCATGACCGCCTCGGGTGAGCTGTTCAACCGACGCGGGCGCCGGGCCTGGGCCTCGATCAATTTCGTCACTGCGCACGACGGTTTTACCCTGCGCGACCTGGTCTCGTACAACGACAAACACAACGAGGACAACGACGAAAACAACCAGGATGGCAGCAACAACAACCTGTCGTGGAACCACGGTGTCGAAGGGCCCACCGACGACCCTGAAATCAAGGCCCTGCGCCTGCGCCAGATGCGCAACTTCTTTGCCACACTGCTACTCGCCCAGGGCACGCCGATGATCGTCGCCGGCGACGAGTTCAGCCGCACCCAGCATGGCAACAACAACGCCTACTGCCAGGACAGCGAGATTGGCTGGGTCAACTGGACCCTCGATGACGAGGGCACTGCGCTGCTCAAGTTCGTCAAGAAGCTGACCAAGCTGCGCCTGGCCTACCCGGTGCTGCGCCGTTCGCGCTTTCTGGTCGGTGACTACAATGAAGCCATCGGGGTCAAGGACGTTACCTGGCTGACACCCGCTGGTGAGGAGATGAGTATCGAGCAGTGGCACGACAGTCATGGCCGCTGCCTGGGGATGTTGATGGATGGCCGGGCGCAGGTCAGCGGCATCCCGCGGCCGGGCGCAGACGCCACCTTGCTGCTGATCGTCAACGCCCATCACGACACCGTGACCTTCACCCTGCCGCAGGTACCTGAGGGCGAGTACTGGCACAGCCTGATCGACACCGACCGGCCGCTGTTGCGCAAGGGCGAACAGCATGCATTTGGCAGTGGGCTGAACGTCAGCGGACGATCATTGGTGCTGTTGGAGTTGCAACACGAAGACGACAGTTGAAGCACGGGAACTCATTGCCCCCGGCCCCGTCTCATGCAGTAGGTTTGAAGACCAGGAGTCAGCGTGAATTTCGACCCGGATCCGAAGCTGCCACCATCCCCCCAGGCGTCGCCCGCCGTACAGCGTCTGCGGGTGCTCACCGTCAACACCCACAAAGGCTTTACCGCCTTCAACCGCCGCTTCATCCTTCCGGAATTGCGCGAGGCGGTGCGCAGCACACAGGCCGATATCGTCTTTCTCCAGGAAGTGCTCGGCAGCCATGACCGCCATGCCGCGCGCTATGCCGGCTGGCCGCAAACCTCGCAGTACGAGTTTCTGGCCGACAGCATGTGGAGCGACTTTGCCTACGGGCGCAATGCCGTCTACCCCGATGGCCACCACGGCAATGCGTTGCTGTCCAAATACCCGATCATCGAACACCGCAACCTCGATGTGTCGATCACCGGCCCCGAGCGACGCGGCCTGCTCCATTGCGTACTGGATGTGCCCGGCCAGCATCAGGTACATGCCATCTGTGTGCACCTGTCGTTGCTGGAAAGCCATCGCCAGAAGCAACTGCAGTTGTTGCGCCGGTTACTCGACTCGCTGCCCGCAGATGCGCCCGTGATCATTGCCGGCGACTTCAACGACTGGAAGCTGCATGGCAACCGCGCCCTGGGCCTGCACCGCGGTCTGCATGAAGCCTTTGAACGTCACCACGGGCTGCTGGCCCGCACCTACCCTGCACGCTTGCCGCTGCTGCGCCTGGATCGCATCTACCTGCGCAATGCCAACAGCCACGCGCCGCGTATTCTTGGGAGCAAACCCTGGAGCCATCTCTCCGATCATTTGCCCCTGGCGGTAGAAGTGCAGTTATAGGCTTAGTACAAAAAAGTCACACGCTCTTGCCACCGCTCGGCGCCTTTTGGCGCCTGGCTTAGCAACGATTCGGCATAGCCGCCTGGGTCGAAAGAGCCGTCGACGCTATTGAATGTAAATTTTTGTTTAATTTCAGCGAATTGACCGAGTGAATAGCTTGACAACGGTTATTTAACGCTTTCTTGACGCACGACCTCTCCTCTCCTTAGCTACATGTAATGCAGCAATGCAGACCCCATTCCGAGCCTCTAGCTCGCGCCTTTCAGCGCGCGACGGGAGCGGTATTGCTGGTTTGAGTCGCCCTCTGGTTTTGCATTACAGCCCGTGACATCAGGCCAGAAACATTGGCTGCAACAACCAGAGGAGATCCGCCATGAAAAAAGCTCCGAATCCGTCAGGCTTTGAGTATGTTTTCTATGCGGTTTCCACGTCGCTGCTTTTGGCAACCCCGTTGGAAACCCGTGCATGGAGCCTGGAGGATAACGACCCGCTCCACGCGTTCATCCAGGCGCCGAACGCGTTCAATCAAGTGCCAGTGACGCTGCAGCAAACGCCGTCACTGATCCCGGTCAGTGCCAGCGGCCTGGGCCTGAGCACCTTGAACGCGTTTTCCGAGCGCATGGCCGAGCGCAACGCCGCTGCCGATACCGACGCCATTGCCAGTCACTGGGGCCCGTTCTACCCAGCCCCGATTGCCACGGGTGCACCGGCAACCTTGCGGCTGGAGGCAAGCAACCAGAGCCTGCAGATCAGTCCGGACCTGTTCGTGCGCGAAACCGCAGACGGCAATACTCACCGCATCGGTTTCTTCGTGGGTCACAGCAACCTGCAGAGCGGCTTCGACGGCATGCGCAAGCCGCAGGTGGGCGATCGCAAAAACAGCGTAAGCCTGGAAGGCGAAAGCCTGGGGATGTACTGGAGCATGACCCACGAACAAGGCTGGCATGTGGACGCCGTGGCCATGGGTACCCGCTTCGACGTCAATGGCCGCAGTGAGAACGGCGAACGCCTGGATGGCGACGGTCATGCCTTTACCCTGTCGGTAGAAGGTGGCTACCCGATCGCCCTGGGCAACACCTGGACCCTCGAGCCACAGGCACAGTTGATCAACCAGCAGTACTTCCCCGGCAGCCAGACCCAGACCGATACCCGCCAGGCATTCGACCAACAGCCAAACTGGACCGGCCGTATCGGCGCCAAACTGTCTGCACGCTACAACTTCAATGGCATGCCGATCGAGCCCTTCGTGCGTACCAACGTCTGGTACGACTACGCCAAGACCGACATCGTCAGGGTGGACAACGTCGACAAGCTCAACAGCGGCCGCAGCGCCACCACCGTGGAGTTGGGTATGGGCCTGGTTGCCCGGGTCAGCCCCACCGTCGCGCTGTTTGTCAGTGCCGACTACAGCAGCGATGTCGATGACGCCGATCTCAGCGGAATGGTTGGCAACCTCGGGGTACGGGTCAGGTGGTAAAGGGCCAATGGCAATGGCGCACGTACACTGAGCCGTGCGCTGCCGGTCAGGGCGAGGCGCCCCATCCGCTTCGCCCCAGGCCGGGAACTTCAATGCGCAGCATTCAAAGGGTCCTACCGGAGCACGCACCATGCCATGCCTGATACTGGGCCACACCACCGATACTTCGATCAAGGTGTGGGTACGTGGGAGCCATCGCTGGCCGGCGGCGTTCATTGATCTGGCCGATGAAAACGAAAGCGTGGTGGAGTCGAAAAAGCTGATGACGCCGGCGGCGAACTTCTACACCGCCGTGGTCGAGTTCAAAAAGCTCACACCCAACACCCGCTATCGGGTCAAACTGGCCCTGGGCAAGGCCGTATCCGATCCGTTGCCCTCAAGAATCCGCCAGGAGTACTCCGAAGGTCGCTTCACCACATTCCCACCCGCAGATTCCCCGGCCGCATTCAGTTTCATCCTCGGCTCATGCAACCTGCACAGCCTGGGGCTGCTGGAACGCCCCGACCGGGCCTGGCTGGAAATATCCAGCCTCGGCAAAGCGGTGCAAGCGCGCTTCATGATGCATTGCGGTGATCAGATCTATGCGGACATTCCGCTACGCCCCTCCATCGACATCCAGCATTTTCGCGACAAGTACCTGGACGCCTGGGAGGACTGTGTACCGGCGCGCAAAACCCTTACCGAAATGCCGCACTACATGATTCTGGACGACCACGAACTGATCAATGACTTCGATCGCGGCAACCCGGACACCAACAACCAGTTGGCGCTGGCCGCCATTACCGCCTACTGGGAATTCCAGCATTCCCACAACCCCGCCAACCGCCATCCCGAGCACCACTACCACTACGAGTTCAATTACGCCGCTGCGCGGTTCTTTGTCATGGACACGCGCTTCTACCGCAACAGTGCGCAAGGCCGGATGATTGACGAGGTGCAATTCGACGATCTGCTGAAGTGGCTGGTGCGGTTCAAGAACGACCTCAAGTTCATTGTCACCAGCGTGCCCTTTGTCGGGGTGCCGCTGAATCCGGAAGGCGACAAATGGTGCGATGTTGCCTACCGCAACCAGCGCGCACAGATTCTTGCGCATATCCTCGACAACCAGGTGACCCGGATTGTCTTCCTCACCGGCGACATGCACACCTCCTATCACGCCACCCTTGATGTCAGTCGCGGCGAGCGTCGCATGGTGCTACACGAACTGATGTCCAGCCCGATCAACCAGATCACGCCCAACCTCAAACTGCAGGCGGTCTATGACACCCGTGAGACCGTCACCGAACTGGGCAATGGCATTCAGGTGCGCTCGCGCATTACCCCGGAAAGCTTTTATGGCAAACACTCCAACGTCATGGTGGTGAATGTCGACACCACTCATCAAACACCGAAGGTCGGGTATCAGATCCATCGTACTACCCGCTCGGAAGCGGGGCCTACCGGTAGTTTCGAGCCGTGATGCGAGATAACACCCTACGCTGGCTCTTGCTCGCCCTGGTTCTGTTGATCGGCGCTTGTACCTACCTGCCCGCCAGCCGGGGGCTGACGGTGACCAACAAGACCGTAGTGGCCGAGCCGAAGCTGCAATACCTGGGCGCAGGCGGCTGGCTGATTCACTGGCGAGGTGAAGGCGTATTGCTGGCCCCGTCGCTCTCCAACCCCGGCGGGTTCGGCGCACGCGGCATACCGCCCCTGTGGGTCAAGGCCAACCCGCAGCGAATTGACACCTTCATGCCAGCGGCCTCCGACGTCAGCATGCTGCTGGTCGGTCACGCTCATTACGACCACCTGCTGGATGTGCCCCGGGTGTTGCAGATACAGGCACCCAACGCGATCGTCTATGGTTCGCACACCGTCGCCCATATCCTGCATGCCGCACACATCGACCCCGCCCGCGTACGTGCGCTGCAACCTTCGGAAATCGCCAACCCACGCAAGCCATCGGCGCCGGGCACCTGGTTTTACTCCGGCAGGGAAACCCGCAAAGATGGTGACAGCACAGGCGCCCGCCCAGCTGGCGTGATCCGCGCGATGCCGATACAAAGCGAACATGCGGGCCATGCGTTTGGCATCAATTTTATCCAGGGCCAGTACGACGACAACCTTGAAACGTTGCCTAAAACCCTGTTTGGCTGGCGCTTAGGCGAGGTGACCGTGGCCTGGCTGATTGACCTGCTGGACGCGCAAGGTAAACCAGTTTACCGACTCCACTACCAGGACAGTGCCGCTACGCCGCCGCTGGGTTTTCCGCCGTTGATCGCCGATGGCAAAGGCATTGATGTAGAAATACTCTGTGCCGCCAGCTGGGATCAGGTGCATGCCTACCCCGCTGCGCTGCTGCGCGTTACCCGGCCGCGAACGCTGATACTCGGGCACTGGGAGAACTTCTTCGGCAACGACCCCGGCCAGCCGGCACGAACCATTCCGTTGCAGGACTACAAAGGGCTGCTCGAGCGCCTGCTCGTCCACAAACCGCTGGTACCGGAACCGTTCTCCTTTGTGCAGCTCCCCCCGGCACAGTGACACCGCCGTATTGTTTTTCCCCTGCACTGAACGCACACTCGGCGGCGCCAAGCCATGCCCAGCGGAGCCGCCATTGCCCACCCCTCGCCAGTTCAGCCAGAAATCCAGCAGCAGCAACATGCTCAACCGCAAACAGCCCGAAGCCGCCACATCACCCGCCTACCGGGTAGGCTTTCTGTTGCTGGAGAATTTCTCAATGGCCAGCTTCACCGTGGCCATGGATGTGCTCGTCACCGCGAACCTGCTGCAAAACAATCTGTTCACCATTACCCCGCTGTCACTGGGCGGTGAACGGGTGATGAGCGACCTTGGCCTGGAGATTTATGCCGCTGTGTTTGAGCGGACGCAGCTGGCGTCACTGGACATGCTGGTGGTCTGCGGGGGCTTGCGCACCCCGCTCAAGTACCCGGAGCTGGATCGCCTGCTGAGCGACGCGGCGCACCATGGCCTGGCGCTCGGCGGGTTATGGAACGGTGCCTATTTTCTTGGTCGCGCCGGGGTACTGGTGGACTATCAATGCACCATTCACCCCGAGCAACGGGCGAGCCTTGCCGAGCTCAGTACACAAAGCACCATCACCCCGGCAAGCCATGTGCTGGACCGCGACCGCCTGACCGCCGCCAGCCCCAACGGCGCGCTGGAACTGATGCTGGCGCTGCTCAGGCAGCAACGCGGCGAAGCGCTGGCCGGCGGCGTCGAGGAAATCCTGGCGTTCTCCGGGGCACGCTTTCGAAGGGTCGACAGCCACTCGAAAAAGTCCATGAGCGCACCACTGCGCACCATCGTCGAGCTGATGGAAAACAACCTCGAAGAAACCCTCAGCCTGGATCAGTTGGCCGCCTACTGCGGGCGCTCCCGCCGGCAGATCGACCGCCTGTTCCAGGCGCAGCTGGGCACCTCGCCCAGCCGCTACTACATGGAACTGCGCATCACCAAGAGCCGCCGCCTGCTGCAATACTCTGACCTTGCCCTGATGGACGTGGCGATTGCCTGCGGCTTTGTCTCGATTTCGCATTTCAGTAAATGCTACAGCGCCTACTTTGGTTATCCGCCTTCGCGGGAACAACGACTGGGTGAGTAACCGCGCCGGGCACCGTTCAGACTCAGGCCGCCTTCGACCATCAACACCAGCATCGCCAGCCAGATGGCGATGTAGGTCGGCCACTGCGCCGGGGCAATGGTTTCACCCAGCAGGATCGAGGCCAGCACCAGCAACACCGGCTCGACGTAAATCAGCAGGCCAAACAGGGTCAGGTTCAGCCGCGGCCCGGACAGCGCCTGCAGGGCCAGCGCCGACGCACTGATCGCGCCAAGCCCTGCCACCAGCCAGGGCAACGCCGAACCACTGCCGGCCACACCCAGCACCACCCCACCCTTGAGTACAAAATACAGACTCACGGGCAGGCTCAAGGTCATGTCGAACCACAGTCCGCCCATGGTGTTGCTGTCACTGACCCGCCGCAACCAGAAGTACACCGGGTAGCCCAGGCTGACCGCCAGTACCGGCCAGGTGATGGCCTTGGCGATAGCGATCTGGTTGATCACCCCCACTGCAGCCACCGCACAGGCCAATAACTGCAAACGACTGATGGTGTCCTTGAAGGCCAGGCGGCCGAAGATCGCCATGGTCAATGGCATGAGGAAATAGCCCAGCGACACATCCAGCCCGTAGCCGTTGATCGGCGCCCACATGAACAACCACAATTGCGCCCCCAGCAACGCCGACGACAGCACACGCACCAGCCAGAACCCATGCTCGTGGCGCAGCCGCTGGAACAACCGGCGCACTTCGTGCCAACGACCGCTGACCAGCAGCATCAGCGTCAGGCACGGCGCGGTCAGGAGCATGCGCCAGCCGTAAATCTCTTCACCGTCCAATGGTTTGAGCAGGTGGGTATAGGCATACATCACGGCAAACAACACCGAAGCCAGAACGTTCAGCAATACGCCCAACGCAACGTTGGCGGTAGCAGGCCGGTGCATGACAGGGTCCTTCACGATGGGTTTCAGAGCGTGATAATTTATTGCGTAGCGGCTGAGAAGTGGCCTCGTTTTTCAGCACCAATATGAGAAATTTTTGCACATGAAGCCTGACCTCGATGATTTCGACCTGGCCCTGCTCACAGCCTTGCAGCAGGACAACAGCCTGCCCCTGCGCGAACTGGCCGAGCGTGTGCACCTGTCCAGCGCCTCGGTACAACGGCGCATCCAGCGCCTCAAAAGCAATGGCTTCATCCAGGCCAACGTGGCAGTGATCGACCCGGAAAAGGTCGGCCAGGTCATTACCCTGATGGTCGAAGTGCATGCCGAACGCACCCAGTCGGCCGACCTTGAGCTGATGAAACAGACCTTCTCCGGCCCCGAGATCCAGCAGTGCTATTACGTCACCGGCGACGCCGATTTCATGCTGGTGCTGACGGTGGCGAGCATGAGCGAGTTCCAGGCCCTGACCCAGCGGCTGTTCCATGACAACCCGAACGTGAAGTGGTTTCGGACCATCGTGGTGCTGGAGCGGGTGAAGTCGACACTACAGGTGCCGATTGCCGGCACCTGAGCGCGGTCATTCAGGGCTTCGCTGGCACCTGCTCAAGCGCCTGGCGCAGTTCATCGGCATTTGAAAATTCGCGCTCGGCCACTACCCGCCCCTGGTCCAGTTGCAGCCACAGCACCTTGTCTTCGGCGCCGGCATAACGGGTGGCGACGGTACCTTCGCGGTCGAGCAACACGCGGTAGCTGTAGTCACGCATCGCCGGAATGGCGAACAGCTTTGAAATCAATGCCGGCATGCGCTGGATATCAGCAACGAACACCGCGTCGCGGGCCTCCAGGTAGCCTTTGGCGCGCTCGGCCAGGGCAGCTTTGACCAGCTTGGCGCCGTCCATGTTGCGTGCCACCAGCAGGATCTGTGTCTGCGGATTCAGGCTGTAAGCCTGGTCATGCTGATCCAGCAGGGTCCAGGGCGCCAGGCGCTCGCCGACCTCGACGGCGTGGGCCAGCAAGGGCGACAGGCTCAGGAACAGGGCGATGGCGAATTTCACAGGCAACCTCATTGGTAATCAGATCAGACGCAGATCCTATCGCGGATACCGGCCAAAGCACACAGCAAACAAAAGGATATAAAAATAACAAAACAATCTAACAAAACGGAATAAACAAATTGATACGCCCACGGCGCCTCCTTATATTTTCGGTCATCAACTGACCGTGCATCCCAGGAGTTCGCCCATGTCGCACACGCCCCATTCCCCGCTGCGCCGCCTGCTGACCGGCGGCCTGATCGCTGCCTTCGCCGCCCTGTGGCTGCCCGGCCAAAGCGCACTGGCCGAGCCCAGCAAGACCCTGCGCATCGGCTACCAGAAATTCAACAGCATCAACATTCTCAAAGGCAGCGGCGCCCTGGAAAAAGCCCTGGCACCGCAAGGGGTGAGTGTCAGCTGGTATGAGTTCGCTGCCGGCCCGCAGCTGCTCGAAGCCTTGAGCACCGGCGCCATCGACCTCGGTCATGCTGCCGATGCACCGTCGGTGTTCGCCCAGGCCGCCGGCAAGCCGGTGGTCTACCTGGCGGCCGAGCAGCCTTACCCTCACGGTATCGGCCTGGTGGTCCGCGAACAGGACAAGATTGCCAACGTCCAGGCGCTCAAGGGTCAGCGCGTGGCCACCGGCCGTGGCTGGAATGCCCAGTACCTGCTGGCAGTGGCGCTGCAGGACGCCGGCCTGAGCTACAAGGACATCACCCCGGCCTACGTCAACAACGCCGCCGATGCCGTGGCCGCCCTGCAATCAGGCAGCGTCCAGGCCGTTACCCTGTGGGACCCGTTCCTGGCCGCCGCTGAGAAACAGCCCGGCTTGAAGAACCTGCGCGACGGCAGTGGCCTGTCCAACAACCGTACCTTCTACCTGTCGTCAGCCGCCTTTGCCGACAACAACCGTGCCCTGCTGAAAACCTTCTTCAGCGAACTGGCCAAGGTCAGTGCCTGGGCCAATCAAAAGCCGGATGAGGTCGCCGCCCTGCTCGCCCCGCAACTGGGCATCAGCGCCGACGTACTGCAAGTGGCCAGTGAACGCCGCAACTACAATGCCGTGCCGATCGACAGCAGCATCACCGCCGAACAGCAGAAACTGGCCGATACTTTTCAGGGCCTGGGCCTGATTCCCAAGACGCTGCGCGTAGCCGATGCGGTGTACCCGGTATCGGTCTTGCCGTGATTCGCTGAGTGGTCGATGCCGACACGCGGACATACCCGGTCGGCATTCACCAATCAAATACCGGGTATTTCAACATTTAATTTGTGGATGGCACGGGCTTGTCTATATCGTGTTGATGCATCCCCAAGCAACGCCAGCTGGCGCTGCCAGGCACGGGGACACAACAACAAGTCGAGACTGTCCATGTCGAAATCTTCTTACTACGCCCCTCACGGTGGGCACCCGGCTCAAACCGAGCTGCTGACAGACCGTGCCATGTTCACCGAAGCCTATGCCGTCATCCCTAAAGGCGTGATGCGTGACATCGTCACCAGCCACCTGCCGTTCTGGGACAAGATGCGCATGTGGGTCATCGCCCGCCCGCTGACCGGTTTCGCCGAAACCTTCTCCCAGTACATCGTCGAAGTTGCTCCTGAAGGCGGCAGCGAACGCCCGGAGCTGGACCCGAACGCCGAAGCGGTGCTGTTCGTGGTTGAAGGCGAGATCGACGTCACCGTCGAAGGCAAGCACCACACCCTGGCACCGGGCGGCTACGCCTTCCTGGCACCAGGCGCCGAGTGGAGCCTGCGCAACAACAGCAAATCCAACGTCACCTTCCACTGGCTCCGCAAGCACTACCAGAAAGTCGAAGGTGTGGCGGTCCCTGAGTCGTTCGTTACCCACCGCGACAACGCCACCGTCATCGAGATGCCGGGCACCGAAGGCCGCTGGGTCACCACCCGCTTCGTCGACATGGCTGACATGCGCCACGACATGCACGTCAACATCGTGACCTTCCTGCCGGGCGGCGTGATTCCGTTCGCCGAAACCCACGTCATGGAACACGGCCTGTACGTCCTGGAAGGTAAAGCGGTGTACCGCCTGAACCAGGACTGGGTCGAGGTCGAGGCCGGCGACTTCATGTGGCTGCGCGCTTTCTGCCCGCAGGCCTGCTACGCCGGCGGCCCGGGCCCGTTCAGCTACCTGCTGTACAAGGATGTGAACCGTCACATGAACCTGGTGCTCAACCCACAGCGTTAAGCCCAGGCTCGATGTACAAAAAACCCGCCCTCACAGGCGGGTTTTTTCGTTATGGCACCACTGGCCTATGCTTGAGTTCGACCCATTGCCTTATGGAGCCTGGCTGATGAACCTTCGCGCTGCCTGCAGCACGCTTCTGGTCTTGCTCCTGTGTGGCGGCGCGCAGGCTCAGGACTGGGCATTGGCCCAGGACCGCAGTGGTATCCAGGTGTACCTCAGTGACGTGCCCGGTTCGAAGTACCAGCGCTTTCGCGGCGTCACCCAGATCAAGGCCGATGTGCGTACCTTGAGCGACCTGCAGGAGAACCTGCGGGTGGCCTGCAAATGGCTGTATGGCTGCGCCAGCATGCGCCTGCTGGATGTCGAGGGCGACACCACATGGGTCTACATGACCACCGAGCTGCCCTGGCCGACCAACCCGCGTGACATGGTGATCCAGGTGCGTACCGAGCGCGCCGACGATGGCGGGCTGATCCGTCATTTGAGCGCCGTCAGCGGCAAAATGGCACGCCAACCGGGGTTCGTCCGGGTCACCAGACTCGAAGGCCTGTGGACCCTGACCCCAAAAAGCGATCACCTGACCGAAGTCACCTATCAATTGGAGGCCGATCCTGCGGGCGACATTCCTTCATGGCTGGCCAATCAGTTTGTGATCGATGCGCCGATGGTGTCGCTGCGCACCTTGCGCGCAGTGGCCGAGCGCCAGGGCCTGCGCCCGAGCGACGACACCACGCAACCCTGAGCTACACCGCGTGGGCCTCCAGCAGGCCAGCCAGTACCCCGGCCAACTCCTTGACCATCGGATCGGCCGTCGGCCGATGGACGATGACGATCTCATAGCTGTCGATCACCGGCAGGCCGTTCTGCTCGCCAAGCACGGCGTGGTCACGGGTCGCCGCACGCGGCGGCAGCAGGCTGATGCCCATGCCGTCGGCCACCGCCGCCTGAATACCGCTGAGGCTGGAGCTGGTAAAACTGATACGCCAGCGCCGCCCCATGCTTTCGATCGCGTTGATCATGTCGTCGCGGTACAGGCCGCGTGGCGGGAAGGTCACCAGCGGGATCGGGTCGAGTTCGATCGAGGGCGTGCGGGCGCTGTCGATCCATTGCAACTCTTCCGGCCAGCACGCCACGCCCTCACGGCTGTTGCGCCGCTGCTTGAGCAGCACCAGGTCGAGTTCGCCGTTGTCGTAGCTCTGGCTCAGGTCGCGGCACAGGCCGCTGGTGACTTCCAGTTTGACCTGCTGGTACTTGCGGTTGAAGGCCGACAAGGCATTGGTCGTACGCCCACCTACAAAATCTTCCGGCACGCCCAGGCGCACCGTCACACCGACTGTGGCGCCCGCCAGGGCTTCGAGCATCTGGTCATTGAGCGCTAGCATGTGCCGGGCATAACCAAGCAAGGTCTGGCCGGCATCGGTGGGCAGTACATCACGGTTGCCGCGCACCAACAGGCGGTGGCCAACCATGTCTTCCAGGCGCTTGACCTTCTGGCTCACCGTGGACTGGGTCGAGTGCAGGCGCGCGGCGGCGGTGGTAAAGCTGCCGCAGTCGGCCACCACGACAATGGCCCGGAGCAGGTCGAGATCAAACAATGACCTATTTGGCTTTACACTGATGTCCATGCGGATATTTAACTTCTAAATGCAAAGCGGGATTTTTATCATGCCCCCTCTTACAGGACAACACACGGAGACAAGCGGATGCGTATGGAACACCTCAGCGTCTTTTTCGCATTCCTGCTAGCCATGATGACCTCGATCACCGCCAGTGCCGAAGGTGGCGTGCTGGAAAGCCAGCTGCGCGAAGCGGCTGAAATCGGCGATGCCGCACGCGTGCGCAGCCTGCTCGAACAGGGTGCCGACCGCGAAGCCCGCGACAAACAGGGGCGTACGCCGTTGCTGCTGGCCACCCACCGCAACCAGGTCGATGCGGCCCGGGTGCTGATCGAGGCCGGTGCCAACGTCAATGCCAAGGACAACATCGACGACAGCCCTTACCTGTATGCCGGTGCCCGTGGCCACGAGCAGATCCTGCGACTGACCCTGGCCCACGGCGCCGACCTGAAGAGCACCAACCGCTACGGCGGCACGGCATTGATCCCGGCCGCCGAGCGCGGTCATGTCGACACCGTGCGTACGTTGATTGAAGCAGGCGTCGATGTGAACCACTTGAACCGCCTGCACTGGACGGCGTTGATGGAAGCCATCGTGCTCAGCGACGGCGGCCCGCGTCATGTACAGATCGTCGAGATGCTGGTGAAGGCCGGCGCCGACGTGAACATTGCCGACAAGGACGGCGTGACGCCACTGGCCCACGCGCGCCAGCGCGGCTATGCCGAGATGGTGAAAATCCTCGAAACGGCCCGGTAGGGTACAGGCAGCACAGATGTCGGCACCCACCATTAACCGCAAAGCGGTCGCCCCTTTACACTTTGTCGGTTTTCTCAGGCAGCGTCTCAACGTCGTTCACCGACCGCCGAAAGCCCTTGATCGTCTCCCCCAGGTCACTGCCCAGAGTCTTGAGCCGCTTGCTACCGAACACCAGTACCACCACAACCAGCAGTACCGCCCAGTGTTTCCAGTCGAACACACCCATGCCGCCCCCTCCTTCGCTTATTCGATGGCTTCGAACGGCAGGCCTACATAGTTTTCGGCGATGTTCACCAGGCCGGCGTGGGAGGTGAAGAAATACTCGCGATCAGCCTGCTGCATCTTCTGGTCCCAGGCATCCTTGTGCTCGCCAAAGTCATGCAGCAGGTTGGTCATGAACCAGCTGAAGCGCTCGCCTTTCCACACCCGCCGCAAGGCCAGCTCCGAGTATTTGTCGAGCAGGTCGGTACGCCCTTCGCGGTATACCTTGACCAGAATGCGGTACAGGTAGCAAACATCCGAAGCCGCCAGGTTCAGGCCTTTGGCGCCGGTCGGCGGCACGATGTGAGCGGCATCGCCAACCAGGAACATCTTGCCGTACTGCATCGGCTCGACCACGTAGCTGCGCAGCGGCGCGATGCTCTTCTCCAGTGCAGGCCCGGTGACCAGGCGCGCACCAACGTCCTCGGGCAGACGGGCCTTGAGCTCGGTCCAGAAGCGCTCGTCGGACCAGTCATCGACGTGATCGGTCAACGGCACCTGCAGGTAGTAGCGGCTGCGGGTCAACGAACGCTGGCTGCACAGTACAAAACCACGGTCGTGGTGGGCGTAGATCAGCTCATGGTTGACCGGTGGCGTATCGGACAACATACCCAGCCAGCCGAACGGATAGACGCGCTCATAGTGAGTCAGCACCGCTTCGGGGATACTCTTGCGCGCCACACCATGAAAGCCGTCACAGCCGGCGATGTAGTCGCAATCGATACGGTGGGTCTTGCCGTCTTTTTCGTAGGTGACATAAGGCTGCTCGCCTTTCATCTCGTGCGGCTGCACATTGTCGGCCGAATAGATGATCGGCGCTTCGCTGGCGGTACGCGCTTGCATCAGGTCGCGGGTAACTTCGGTCTGGCCGTAGACCATCACCGTCTTGCCGCCGGTCAGCGCCTTGAGGTCGACACGGATGCGCTTGCCACCCACCAGCAGCTCGACGCCATCGTGTACCAGACCTTCAGCGTCCATACGCTCGGACACACCAGCTTCGCGCAGCAGATCGACAGTACCTTGCTCAAGCACGCCGGCGCGGATGCGGCCCAGTACGTACTCGGGGGTCTGGCGCTCGACGATCACCGTATCGATACCGGCGTTTTGCAGCAGTTGGCCGAGCAAAAGGCCCGAAGGGCCGGCACCGATAATGGCTACCTGGGTTTTCATTGTTCTTGTCTCGCTGTGGGGCTCCAGACGCCTGGCTGCGACCGTCTGGTAGCTATTGTTGTTGTGTGCCCCTGCATTTTTGCTGACAAAAACCGTAGAAAAAGGTGATATTCATCCAACAAATTGCACTTTTACAAATACAGTTCGATTATCGGACAGGCCCATAATGACAAGATCCAGCCTCCCAAAAATCCCCGTGTTCAAGCTTTACGGCGAAAGCCAGGCCTGGCCGACACCCGATTTGCTGCACTGCGAATCGATCCCCAAACGCAGCAGCCTGCACCACTGGGAAATCAAAGCGCATCGTCATGCCGACCTGTTCCAGCTGTTGTACGTGCGCCGCGGCCAGGCCCTGATCGAACTCGAAGGCCGACGCAGCACCGTGCAGGAAGCAGCGATCCAGGTGATCCCGCCAATGACCGTGCACGGGTTTCAGTTTTCCGAAGACATCGATGGCTACGTGCTGACCCTCGGCGCACCGCTGGTGGCCCAGCTGGAAGCGCAACTGGGCGCACCCTTGACGGTACTGGCCTCTGCCGGCTGCTATCGGCTGGGCGCTGATCGCGCGGCATTGCACACCTTGATCCGTGTATTGCATGAGGAATACGAAGGCAGCGCCCCGGCACGCGACCTGCTGCTGCATTCGCTGGTGACTTCGCTGATGGTCTGGATCAGCCGCCGCAGCCTGCAGATCAATCCGTCGAACAACCGCGACGAACGCAACCAGCAATTGCTGGCACGCTTTATCAAACTGGTCGAACAGCACTACCGCGAACACTTGTCGGTCGAGTTGTTTGCGCATCGCCTGGGTATCTCCAGCGTGCACCTGAACAACCTTTGCCGCGAACTGGCCGGGCAGACGGCATTGCAGATCGTCCACCAGCGCCTGTTGCTCGAGGCGCGGCGCAACCTGATCTACACCAACATGAGCATCAGCCAGCTGTCAGACAGCCTGGGCTTCAGCGACCCCACCTACTTCTCACGTTTTTTCCGCCGGCTGTGCGGGCAAACGCCGAATGCGTTTCGTCAGGCGGGCGTGTCCTGATCGCGGTTTTTTATGCAGACCGCCGAAATTTCTTAACAAAGCCTGCCAGTAGCGTGTGAGAAACGCTGAAGCAAAACAGCAACTTGTTGATAAATAAAGTAAATAAATATGGCACGCAATTTGAGAGGGCTGTGAAAGGCGCCGCCGGACGGCGCCACACCCATAACAATAAGGTTGACCCTCTCATGTTCAAACGCGCCCCGCTGCACCTCGCCACCAGCCTGTTGCTGTCCACCTGCGCCTGGCAGGCCCAGGCCACCGAAGGCGGTATCTCCTCCTGGCCCATGGGCATCGAACTGTATGGCATGGGCATCCTGCCGCCACCGGGCACCTACGGCCAACTGTTCGTCGGCAACTACCTGGCCGACAGCCTGCGTGACAACAGTGGCGCCAAGGCTGCCGACATCGACCTGCGCGTGACCACCCTGGTCCCGCGCTTTGTCTGGGTTACCGAGCAGAAAATACTCGGCGGTGACCTGGGCTTTCATGCCCTGCTGCCCCTCAATGACATGCGCCTGAACGTCAAGGGCGGCCCACACGATCACAAGCGCGGCATCGGTGACGCTCACCTGGGCCCGGTGATCGGCTTTCACCCCAGTGACAAACTGCACATCGCCACCGGTGTCGACTTCGTTCTGCCCACCGCCAGTGATTACGACAAGGATGACCTGATCAACCTCGGCAACCACTACTACACCGTGCAAGGCGTGCTGGCGATGACCTACCTCGACCCCAACGGGCTGAATGCCGATGTGCGCCTGATGTACGACTACAACTTCGAGAACACAGCCACCAACTATCAGTCCGGCCGCGAGCTGCACGCCGACTACACCCTTGGCTGGGGCCTGGGTAACGGTTGGGTGCTGGGGGTTGGCGGGCATGCGTACCAGCAGGTCAGCGATGACAAATGCAGCGCTGGCGACTGCTCGGCCGCCGCCCTGGTGCAGGCCAGTGACGGCAACCGCGGCCGCTCGTTCTCCATCGGCCCTGCCGTGCAGTACAGCAGCAAGCAAGGCTGGATGTTCAGCGCCAAATGGCAGGACGAGTCCGGTGTACGCAACCGCGCCGAAGGCCAGGCCTACTGGCTCAAGTTCACCACGCCATTGTAAGCCCTGGTCGCGCCCGATCAGCTGCCCTTGAGCCGGTAGCTGACCTGGGCGCGGCTCATGCCGAGCATCTGCGCTGCAGCGGTGACGTTGCCGCCCGAACGCTCCAGCGCCAAACGCACCAGGCGCCGTTCGATCTCCTCAAGGGACGTGCCCAATACCCGCTCCTGCCCGGTGAAAAATGCCTGCAGGCTGGCCAGTTCCGGGGCGCTGCCAGCGGCCTCGCCTGGGTCGGCTTCAGTTGCCGCCCGCAACGGCGCCGTATCCAGGGCCAGCCGGCCCTCGGCGGTCAGGCCGATGGCCGAGTCGATCAGCGGGGCTCCGGCCTCTGCCAGGTGCACCACGTCGATCACCTCACCATCGCTGGCAGCAATTACCCCGCGCTCCACCAGGTTCTGCAGCTCGCGGATATTGCCGGGGAAACGGTAGGTCAACAACGCATTCACCAGGCGCATGCTGAAGCCCGCCAGCTGACGGCCATGGCGCTGGCTGAAGCGGCGGAGGAAATAACTCATCAGCAGCGGTATGTCTTCGCGTCGCTCGCGCAAGGGTGGCAAGTGAATGGGGAACACGTTCAGACGATAGAACAGGTCTTCGCGAAAGCGCCCCGCCGCAACCTCCTGACGCAGGTCGAGGTTGGTCGCGGCGATCACCCGCACATCGACCTGAATGGGCGTCGTGCCGCCCACCCGCTCGATCTCGCCCTCCTGCAGGGCCCGCAGGATCTTGCTCTGGGCGTGCAGGCTCAACGTGCCGATTTCATCGAGGAACAGCGTACCGCCATTGGCCCGCTCGAATCGCCCTGGCCGCGAACGCTCGGCACCGGTAAAGGCACCGCGTTCGACACCGAACAGTTCGGCCTCGACCAGGTTCTCCGGCAGGGTTGCACAGTTCAACGCAACCATCGGCGTGTGCTGGCGGCGGCTGGCTTGATGCAGGGTATGCGCGAACAACTCCTTGCCCACCCCGGACTCGCCGGTCAGCAGCACGGTGGCCTGGGTCGGTGCCACGCGCTGCAGCAACTGGCTGGCGGCCACGAAACTGGCCGAGATACCCACCAGTTGCTTGCCGTCAGCCGGTACTTCAATCTCGGCAACTCGCGTGTCGACCGCTGAGGTGTAGGTACTGCGGCTGAGAAAATCGCCAGGGTCCAGATAGGCCAGGTCGACATCGATGTCCTCCCACTGTTCGGCGGGTTTGCCGACAATGCGACACGCCGGATGTCCCATGGCCCGGCACTGCATCTCGCGAAACACCACCAGACGCCCGAGCAGTGACGAGGCGTAGCCACTGGCATAGCCGATTTCCATCCAGCACGCCGGCTCCCCGCCCAGGCCATAGGCGGCAATGTGCTCGTCTACCTCCAGGGAGTTGTGCCAGAGGAATTCCGAATAGAAGTGGCCGATGCCCGAGTCGATTTCAAAGCGCACCACTTCGACATTGACCATGCCTTCGAGCATGTGCAGACGAGGGCCGGCGCTATACAGGCTGGCATGATCGCCTTCCGGCCACTGTTCGCTGACCTGGGCCGCGTCCCGTGCGCCGGCTTGCCAACCAATGCGCGTGAGCAGGCCGCGAGCCTTGTCCAGGCCCAGGGCGTCGACCAGTTCACGGCGGATAGCGCCGAAGGCCGAGCCCTGCAGCAACATCATGCGCTGGCCACACAGCCAGATGCTGCCGTCTTGCGGGGCAAAAGCGACAGACTGTGCCAGTTGCTCGGCGGACGGCAAGCCACTGCTGCCGAACTGGTTGGTGCGGTCGACAATCAGGCTTTTCTGGCGGCCCAGTACCTGTCTGAAAAACGCTTCATCCACGGTACGGCCAGGCTTGCCAGGTGTTGTAGGTGTCATAGGCAATACCAAAGGCAGAAGGTAAGCCTTGCAGTATGCCGCCCGCCCCGGCCGGGTCAATTGGCCAGACAGCAAAGGGCACCTTCAGGCTGCACAAATGGCCGATTACCGCCCGGATTTTGTCCCGGAGCACCCGCGTCGAGCTTTCTGCACCCGGCGACTTCTCTGCATAAAATTTCGCACCAGATGCCTGCTGCTTGTTCATCCAATCTTCACCTATCAATTCTATCTATTTGTTTTATATCGATTATTTACCAATTAAACGACATGGCACGATAGTTGTTATGGGCTGTTCATCGAATCCTTTTCGACACAACAAGAGAGAAGCCGATGACTCATACCCGCCCTGCCTACCAGAACCTTCACCTGCAACCGCTGGCCGGACGCTGGCGTGTCGGCAGCGCCGAACGCGCGTTGACGGTACTCGACCCGTTCAACCAGCAAACCCTGCTGGACATCCCCCTGGCCAACCGCGATGACCTCGATGCCGCCTACCGCTGCGCCCGCGAGGTACAGCCGGCCTGGGCCGAGCAGTCGCCGGCCGCACGCAGCCAGGTGCTGTTGCAGGCGGTGCGCATTTTTGATGAGCGCCGCGAAGAGATCATCGACTGGATCATCCGCGAGTCCGGCAGCACGCGGATAAAAGCGCAGATCGAGTGGGGCGCCGCCCGCGCCATTACCCTGGAGTCGGCGAGCCTGCCCAGCCGTGTCCACGGGCGCATCGTCAGCTCCAACATCCCGGGCAAGGAAAGCCGGGTATACCGCAAACCGCTTGGTGTGATTGGCGTCATCAGCCCGTGGAACTTCCCCCTGCACCTGACCGCCCGGTCCCTGGCACCCGCCCTGGCACTGGGCAACACCGTGGTGGTCAAGCCGGCCAGCGACACCCCGGTCAGCGGCGGCCTGCTGCTGGCGCGTATCTTCGAAGAGGCCGGTCTGCCTGCAGGCGCTTTGAGTGTCGTGGTCGGGGCCGGCGCCGAGATTGGTGATGCCTTTGTCGAGCACCCGGTTCCGGCCTTCATTTCGTTCACCGGTTCGACCCAGGTCGGGCGCAGCATCGGCCGCATCGCCAGCGGCGGTGAACACCTCAAGCACCTGGCGCTGGAACTGGGTGGCAACAGCCCGTTCGTGGTGCTGGCCGACGCCGACCTGGAACAAGCGGTCAATGCGGCCGTGGTGGGCAAGTTCCTGCATCAGGGGCAAATCTGCATGGCGGTCAACCGCATCATCGTCGAGCAGCCGTTGCTCGAAGCGTTCACCCAACGCTTCGTCGAACGGGTCAAGGCCCTGCCCTGCGGCGACCCGAGCCTGCCCGGTACGGTGATCGGCCCGGTGATCAATGCCCGCCAGCTGTCGGGCCTGCACGACAAGATTGCCATGGCACTCGGTGAAGGCGCCGAGCTGCTGCTCGGTGGCCAGGCCCAGGGCAATGTACTGCCACCGCATGTGTTCGGCAACGTTACGGCCGACATGAGCATTGCCCATGAAGAGATCTTCGGCCCTTTGGTAGGTATTCAGGTTGCCCGCGATGCCGAGCATGCCCTGGAACTTGCAAACCGCAGTGAATACGGACTGTCCAGTGCCGTGTTCAGCGCCAGCGTCGAGCGGGGTGTGCAGTTCGCCCAGCGCCTGCACGCGGGCATGACTCACATCAACGACATCCCGGTCAACGATGAGCCCAACGCGCCGTTTGGCGGCGAGAAAAACTCCGGGCTGGGCCGCTTCAACGGCGACTGGGCCATTGAGGAATTCACTACCGACCACTGGATCACCGTGCAACACCAACCGCGTCACTACCCGTTCTGATTGCCTGATCGACCCCATAACAATAAGGAGTCCGCAATGTCCCTACTGCCCAACCGTCCGGCTGTACGACGGGCCGTCACCCGTTGCCTTGTCTTGCCCCTGGCCCTGCTCTCCGGCATTGCCGCCGCCGATGGCGACGGGGTGTGGAAGAGCGGCGAAAATGTCTATGCGAAAGTCTGCGGCCACTGCCATGAAGGCCAGGTCGGCCCGCAACTCAAAGGCCGGCAACTGCCTGCGGCCTACATCAGCGCCGTGGTGCGCAACGGCTTTCGCGCCATGCCTGCCTTCCCCGCATCCTTCATCGACGACCACGCACTGCAACAGGTAGGCGATTACATCGCTACCTCCCCTGCACCGTCGGCCAAACCGTGAGGGCACTGCGATGATGAACGTCGAACGTCGTTCGCTGCTCAAGGGCATGGCCCTCGGCGGCATCGCCGGGGTCGCCCTGAGCAGCTCCGGCCTGAGCCTGGCCAACAGCGTGCTGGGCCGCCATGTTCCGGCCCAGGCCGCGAGCCTGGCACTGGTCAGCGCTGAAGTCGCCAGCTCCGCGTTTGTTCAAGGCTTGCAGGCAGGCCCGGCGGCGCCACCGCTGCAGATAATGCCGGCAGCGCTGGACCTGATGACCCTGCAGGCGCTGCAGCAACGCCTTGGCAGTGGCCAGCCACAGCGCCTGATCGGCCTGCTCGACGATGCCAGCGCCGCGCTACTCATCGACCTGGCCCGCAGCGCAGGCGCTCGAGTGCAATGGCTCGGCCAGCACAGCAGCGGCGCCGGCCGAACGCACCACCGCCTGCTCAGCGCCCAGACCGCACACGGTTGCGCCCTGCAACTCGGCCAGCAGCTGCACACCTGCGGCCAAGGGTTCAGCCTGCACGAACAACGCCTGCATACCCTGACGCCAACCTTGCAACTGGCCAGCGCCCGTCACGGCCAGGCCAGCGACCAATGGGCCGCCACACTGGGTTACGCCTTGAGCGTGCTGGGCAGCACCGACACCGGTCAGGCGCCCCTGGTCGCCAGCCGTCCCTCGACACTGACCGGCACCTACGTGTCGTTCTCGATCGAAGTCTGAAGGATTCCACGATGAGCCAAACAACTGCCAATACCCTGCTGCCTCGCGGTGTCGATGCCAGCCACTTCGAGCAGGCACTGACCCAGTTCCGCGCACTGCTGGGCGATGAAAACGTCCTGGTCAAGGACGAGCAACTGATCCCCTACAACAAGATCATGATGGCGGTGGACAACGCCGGCCACGCACCATCGGCTGCCATCACCGCCACCTCGGTCGAACAGGTGCAGGGGGTGGTGAAGATCTGCAACCAGTTCAAGATTCCGGTGTGGACCATCTCCACAGGCCGCAACTTCGGTTACGGTTCGGCCGCCCCCGGACAGCGCGGGCAGGTGATCCTCGACCTGAAGAAAATGAACAGGATCCTTCACGTCGACCCCGAGCTATGCACCGCACTGGTCGAACCCGGGGTCACCTACCAGCAGCTCTACGACTACATCCAGGAACACAAGCTGCCGCTGATGTTGTCGTTTTCCGCGCCTTCGGCCATCGCCGGGCCGCTGGGCAACACGATGGACCGCGGCGTCGGCTACACGCCCTATGGCGAACACTTCCTCATGCAATGCGGCATGGAAGTGGTGCTGGCCAACGGCGACGTCTATCGCACCGGCATGGGCGGGGTCAAAGGCGACAATGCCTGGCAGGTGTTCAAGTGGGGCTACGGCCCGACCCTCGACGGCATGTTCACCCAGGCCAACTACGGCATCTGCACCAAGATGGGCTTCTGGTTGATGCCCAAGCCACCGGTGTTCAAACCGTTTGAAATCAAGTTCGATAACGAGTCGGACATCGCCGAGATCGTCGAATTCATCCGCCCGTTACGCATCGCCCAGGTCATTCCCAATTCGGTGGTGATTGCCGGCGTGCTGTGGGAAGCGTCGACCTGCAACACCAAGCGCAGCGACTACACCAGCGAACCTGGCGCGACCCCGGACGCCATCCTCAAGCAGATCCAGAAAGACAAGAACCTCGGCGCCTGGAACGTCTATGCCGCACTCTACGGCACCCAGGAGCAGGTCGATGTGAACTGGCAGATCGTCACCGGCGCGCTCAAGCAACTGGGCAAGGGCCGGATCGTCACCGAGGAGCAAGCTGGCGATACACAGCCCTTCAAGTACCGCGCACAACTGATGTCCGGCGTGCCCAACCTGCAGGAATTTGGTCTGTACAACTGGCGCGGCGGTGGTGGTTCGATGTGGTTCGCCCCGGTCAGCCAGGCGCGGGGCAGCGAGTGCGACAAACAGCAAGCCCTGGCCAAGAAGATTCTCAACAAACATGGCCTGGACTACGTCGGCGAGTTCATCGTCGGCTGGCGCGACATGCACCATGTCATCGACGTGCTGTACGACCGCACCAACCCCGAGGAAACCCAGCGCGCCAACGCCTGTTTCACCGAACTGCTGGATGTCTTCGAGCAACAGGGTTACGCCGTTTACCGCGTCAATACAGCGTTCCAGGAACGCGTTGCGCAAAGCTACGGGCCGGTCAAACGCAAGGTCGAACACGCGATCAAACGCGCCCTTGACCCCAACAACATCCTCGCCCCGGGCAAGTCCGGGATCGACCTGAACAACCCGTTCTGACCAGCGTCCCCGCCAGGCCCCACCTGGCGGGGATTACCCTTGTAACCGCCGCACATCAAAAACGCCCCTGCCAGCAGCATCTATAATCACGGCTTCCTTACCCGTGGAAAGCCCTGATGACGCGACAGTCGCCGACCTTCCGACGATTTCTGCCCCGAGCCTGCACACACCCTCGACGTACCGTCATCCTGTGCTTTCTCATTGCCTTCATCATCACCCTGGTGCTCGCCGGCCATCAGTACTACCAGCTTCAGCAGCGCGAACTGCAAGACCGCCAGCACCAGTTGCACGTGCAGGCGCTGGCCATCGAAGCCGTCATCAGCGGTGGTAAAAGCCAGCTTAAGTTCTTGCGCCATATTGCCGAGCGGCAGCTGATCGAAGCACACACCCAACCCGACCTGCGTCATAACCAGGCCATCGATGCAGCCATGGCCAATGCCCGCCAGCCCGTCTGGGGCATGCCGGTACCCAGGTCCGATGCACCGGTACGGGCGATCAGCGATGCCCAGGTAGCGAACATTCCGGGGCTGGGCCGCGAGCCGGAGCAACTGGCCGAAGACCTCCACCTCTCTCGCGCCATCAGCCAGCTGTTCCCTGCGCAGTTCCAGGGCGAGACCCAACTGACACGCATCCTGTACCTGAGCACTTCGGGGGTCGTCATCGCCTACCCGCCGCTGCGCGACACGCAGCTGGAGCCGGTGCTGCGCAAATTCTCCAGCACCCCGTTGATGCACACCAGCCGTGCCAACAACGAAGGCCTGGACATCACCTTCTACCCCCTGCCGGGCACCGAGCTGGGGACCATGCCGCACCTGCTGCTGAGTACTCCGGTGTACCTGAATGCGGTGATGCGCGGGGCACTGATCTACGACGTGCCGCAAGTCAGGTTGCAAAACTACCTCTATCAAACCACCCAGGCCGATGAGCACACCGCGCTCATCGACGACGATGGCAACCTGGTCGCCAGCAGCGACCCGGCGCTGAAACCGGTCAAGGGCAACTGGCTGAACAGCTTGCCAGTCTCAGGTACCCGCGTTTCCATACCGATGCTGTTCCAGCGTGACGCCGGCACCCTCGACCTGGGTGATGGCTACCTGCAATATCGCGAGTTGCAAGGGATCGACCTGATGCTTGCCAGCTACATCAGCAGCAGCGATTTGCGTGCAGCGGCCAACGCGCAGATGAGCGCCTTGTTCCTTGGCACCTGGGCGCTGCTGGCATTGCTGATGGTGCTGACCCTGTACATCGTCGACCGCCTGTTCAAGGGCCAGTTGCGCCTGAATCGCCAATTGCGCGAACTGGGGCTGGTCGACGGCCTGACCCAGCTGGCCAACCGCCGACGCCTGCAGTCGGACTTTGGCGGGCTGCTCAAACGCCTGCAGCCGGAGCAGCCCGTAGCCTTGTGGATGCTCGACATCGATCGCTTCAAGCGTATCAACGACACCTGGGGCCACAGCGCCGGTGATGAGGTGATCAAGCACCTGGCGACGCTGCTGCGCGCCCTGGTACGGCCGCAGGATCTGGTGGTGCGTTATGGCGGTGAGGAGTTCTGTGTGCTGATGCCCGACACCACACTTGAAGACGCAACGCAGATCGCCGAGCACCTGCGCACGGCCACCGAGCAATCGGTGTGCGTGCCCGACGCGGGCACCCTGCTGGCCGGGGCGCCATCGCTGGACATTCGCCTGACCGTATCGATTGGTGTCGCCGAGTTACGTGTCGATGGCTGCGAGGGCCTTGAAGAGCTCGTCGCCACCGCGGACCGGCGGCTGTATGCGGGCAAGCAAGGTGGCCGGAACCGGGTGGTCAATCACGACTGAGCGGCCTACCGCGCCAGCAAGCGGATCACCACCAGGTGCAGCGGGTAGAACCAGTACCCCCACCGCCCTACCCGCCAGACAGGCAGGCGGTACTGCCTGTGCAGCACCCACAGCCCAAGCGGCGCCGACAACAGCGCAGCGCACAGCGCCATCAAGGTAATCGGCTCGGCCGGATTGAGCTGCAGCCAGCGATTAGTCAGGTTTGCTGCGACGGCGATGAATCCCGGCACCAGCCAGGTGCCTGCGCCACCGCGTAGCGCCAGCAGAAACGCCGACGGCAACACCACCCCGGGCCAGCCATACATCAGTACGTCGCTGACCAGCAGCGACACCAGCAGTACGCTCAACAGGCTCCAGCGGTGGTGATGTACCCCCCACGCCAGCAGCAACCCGAGGGTCAGCGTGGGCATGATACTGAACGTCCCGGTGCCGACATCCAGGGCGTGGTAGGGCCACTCGGACAGCACCGAGAAGGCCAGCATCCAGCCCAGGTAACGGCCATTGGCTCGGGTGAACAGCTGACCCTGCACCGAGCGTGCAACATTGGCCGCAATGCCCAGGCAGAACAGCGGAAACGCCAGGCGGCCGATGACGAACAGCCACTCGGCTGCCGGCCAGATAAACCGCAGATGGTCGATCACCATGCTGAGCATGGCCAGCCACTTGACCAGATCGAGGCCTGGCGAACGCGAGGGACTCATGGGCGTCCTTGTGAAAAAGTGAAAACCGACTCACAGACTAAACGAAGATCGCGAGCGCTACGCATTCAACGCGTAGGAGCCAGGCTTGCCGGCGAAGCGGACGCCGCGGTATGTCAGTATCACCGCGTCATCGTTGTTCGCGGGCAAGCCTCGCTCCTACAGGCCCAGCCAGCCCCATAGCCCCCAGCACGGCAACGCTGCCACTACCAGCACCGCCGAACGGGGCGCGTAAGGCAGCCCCATCACCAGTACCACAGCGGCCAGCGACAGCGCCCCGAACCATCCCACCGGCCCCATGGCCCATCCCCAGGCCGCCACACACGACAACAAGCTTGCGGCCAGGGCTGTCCAGCCGGAGCACCTCAACACCCGCAACAACCACAACGGCCCAGGCCTGCCCCAGACCTGCTTGTAGTGCCGCTCCAACCCCAGGCACAAGCCAAGCATCCCGCCATAGGCGAACAACACCGCGCCGATAATCATCATGTCATTCACTCTCCAGCACCGCGGCACGCGACTTTTCCGCACGGGCTTGCACCTGTGGCCGGCTGCTGCGCCAGGCGGCAAAGGCCAGAGCCAACCCCAGCATCAGGCTGGTCGTTTCCAGCGCCTGGCGTGAGGCATCCAGCGGCAACACCGCCGTCAGTGGCCCAAGCAACGGCAGCGCCATGCACAACAGTGCCGTCGCGCCCAGCTGTTCACTCCAGGCTCGCCGCGCCGGACGCAACGCCGCATGCAGCGCACTCAGCAACCATACGCCAAAGAACGCGCGCAGCTCCCAGCCGCCGCGCTGGGCCAGCTCCGCCGGCAACAGCCGGTTGGCCCAGAACAAGCCGACACAGGCCAGCAGCAACCCGGCAACAAAGGCAACGTTCAATACCTCAGCCAACCGGTACCAGCGCGCGGCTGAACTCGACATACCCGCGTACTTGCGCTGGCGCTTGACGCAGAACAGTACCAGGCCGCTGGCGATCATGGCGCTGCTGACCAGCGCACAAATGAAGTACAGCCAGCGCATCGGGTAACCACCAAACTGGGCAAAGTGCAAACCGACCATCACCCGCTGTGTCAGGACGCTGGCGGGCATTTCGGGGACATCACGCAGCAGCGCCCCGCTGACACCATCGAAGACCATCGCCTGGCCTTTGCTCAAGGCAATCCGGTTGCCCAGCTCCGGGCGGATCTCGACCCGCGCCGCCGCCGTACCGGGATGCTGAATGCTCAATCCGCCGAGGCTGCCCAGACGCTGCTCGGCCTGTATCAGCAGTGGCTGCAGGTCCGTCAGCACTGCAGGCTGTTTGAGTGCATTGCGAGGTTGCTCGATACGCGCACCGCCCTGCTGCGCCTTGAAGTAGGCCTGGTTGTTGCCGGCAAACAGGGTGTCCACGGCTGCAGGCACGTAGATGAGCATGAAGATCACCAGCCCGGTATAGGTGATCATCAAATGAAACGGCAACAACAGCACGGCACTGGCGTTGTGAAAATCCAGCCAGGAACGCTGGCCCTTGTTCGGCCTGAAGGTGAAGAACTCCTTGAAGATCTTCTTGTGAATGACCACACCGCTGACCAGCGCGACCAGCATCATCAGCCCCAACGCGCCCACGGTGAAGATGCCCCACAGGCGTGGCAGGTTCAGGGTGAAATGAAAGCGAAAGAAAAAAGTGCCGCCGACACTGTCGCGCACTGCTATGGGTTCACCGGTCGCCGGATCAAGCTGCACGCCACCGCCGCGCCGCCGCTCGCCGGCGGACACCTGCATGCCCGGGTTACGCTCGGTAGGCAGGCTGATGTTCCAGCTGCTGGCGTCGGCATGGTGACTCTGCAGGTAGCCCAAGGCACGCTGGGTGGCTTCGAACGGGGTCAGTTGCACACGCGGGATTTCCGGCCGCATCCAGTGATCGATTTCCTTATCGAATACCGCCAAAGTGCCGGTGGCGAAAATCGCAAACAGCAACCAGCCGACAATCAGCCCAGCCCAGGTGTGCAGCCATGCCATCGATTGAGTGAAGGTCTTTTTCATCTCAACTGCTCCACAGCTGCGGCCAGAAGGCGACCAGCGCCAGCGGGCCCGAGACACCGACCAAAGCCCACGCCCGGCGCTCGCTGCGACAGGCGAAGGCCCAGAGCACGGCCAGGGTGTAGAACACAAACGCGGGCAAGGTGGCGACGATTACCGCGTCCGTCGCTGCCATCGGCAGCACGCGGGCAAGCAAGGCGGTGATCGCATAGGTAAAGGCATAACCGCCCAGCAACCCCGCCGCGCAACGCGAAACAATGGTCACCCAGGCGGGTCGGGTCTTGCTCATCAGGGAGTCCTCCGCTAGCGGCATGTCACATCACGGTAAAGCGCCACAAGGCTGCCGTGAACGGTCGATGCGCAACCGGTCAACAGCAGCCTTGCGATGCCTGGTTGGCGTCAGAACGAAATGTTCAACGCCGCAAAGAGCGCCCGGCCCGGCTGGTTGTAAGTATTGGCGCCGGAGCTGCTGGCGTTGCCGCCGCGGTAGATTTGCTTGTCGAACACGTTGTTCACCCCTACGCGCACGTCGTAGTTCTTGTTGAAGGTGTAGCCGGTGCTGACATCGACCAGGCCGTAGGCCTCGACATCCTGCTGGGCCGCTTCGTCGTAGTTCTCGAGGGTGCGGTAGTTGTAGGTCGGCGACTCTTGCTTGCCGTAATAGGTGCCGGCCACCTGGAACGACAGCTTCTCGGTTGCGCGCCAGTCCAGGGTGCTGTTGACCGTGTACTTGGGTACCACGCTCAGCGGCTCGCCGGTGTCGCGGTTGTCGTTTTCCAGCATCAGGGTGAAGTTGGTGTTCCAGTCCAGCGACGGCGTCAGCTCGACAAACAGGTTGCCCTCAACACCTTCGACCAGGGCCTTGCCGGCGTTTTCCCACTGGGTCACGCGGCGACCGCCGTTGACGTCATACATGACATCGGTGCCACCGATGATCTTGTTCTTGTAGTCATTACGGAAGTAGGTAGCGCTGGTACGCCAGGTGCCACGGTCATACAGCAGACCGATTTCCTTGTTGACGCTGGTTTCCGGGTCGAGGTCGGCATTGCCCTGCAGGTAGCACCCCCCGTTGTTGGTCTGGGCGCTGCTGCAGCCATTGCCGCGACTGTAGAGCAGGTAGTTGGGGTTGGACTGGTACAGGTTCGGCGTTTTGTAGGCGCGCGCAATACCGCCCTTGAGGGTCAGGTCGTCGGTGAGTTTATGGGCCACGTTCAGGCTCGGGCTGAGGTTGTCGCCGAATTCTTCGTGGTGGTCCAGGCGCAGGCCGGGGGTGATGGTGGTGTCGCCGATGACGATGTTGTCTTCGCTGAACAGGGCAAAGCTTTTCGCCGTCATCTTGGTTTCACTGCGGTCAAAACCACTGATCTGGTCACCGTTGCCGCCGGACGGGTCAAAGCTCTGTGGCCGGAACGAACCCTGATCGTTGAGGCTCTCGTACAGGTACTCGCCGCCCAGGGTCAGCACATGCTCGGTGCTGCCCAGGCTCATCGGCAGGTTGACCTCGCTGGACAGGCGCGTGTTGCGCAAGCGCGACACGTCGGCACCACTGCCGTTGATGGCGCCTTCCGGGCCGCCGGCCAGGCCTTCGTTCATGCGCCAGTTGCGCACGTATTCGTAAGTCAGCGACGACTTGCTGGTGCCCCAGTCGAAGTCGCCCAGGTGGGTGATGTCGTAGGTACTGCGCTGCATGACATTGGTTTCATGGCCGTACAGGCTGTTGATCAGTTCGATGTCGCCGCCACCGTTGCTGTTCATGGTGTCGCCGGCATAGATGTTGCCCTGGCGGCTGTAGCCGCTGCTCAGTTCCAGGCGGTGGGCATCATTGAGCTGCCAGCTGAGCAGACCGTTGATGTCCTTGTTGCGCACCCCTTCGCGCCCTGCTGCCAGTGCACTGTTGGCGTGGTCGGCGTTGATGTCGGCATCGTCGGCGTCGGTCTTGGCCAGGCCGCCGTATACGCGAAACGCCAAGGCGTCAGTCAGGCCGCCGCTGAGGTTGAAGTTGGTGCGCTTGCTGGCGCCTTCGGCCTTGTCTTCGGGCAGCAGGGTGTACAGGCTGACGTTACCTTTGAGTTCCTGGGTCGGGCGTTTGGTGATGATGTTGACCACCCCGCCCATGGCACCGGAGCCGTAACGCGCCGCCGCCGGGCCGCGCAGGATTTCAATGCGCTCCACGGCTTCGGCCGGCACCCAGTTGGTCTCGCCACGGGTGTCGCGGTCGCCGTTCCAGCCATAGCGCACGGCGTTACGGGCGCTGGACGGTTTGCCGTCGATCAGGATCAGGGTGTTTTCCGGGCCCATGCCGCGCAGGTCGATCTGCCGGTTGTTGCCACGGGCGCCGCTGGCGCTGTTGCCGGACAGGTTGACCCCCGGCTCGCGGCGGATGATATCCGACAAGTCGTTGGCGGGCGGGTGACGCTTGATGTCTTCAGCGGTGATGATCGACGAACCCAGTGCCTGCTTGGCTTCCTCCTCGGCGGTGACCATGGTGTTCTCGATCACCATGGCGCTGCTCGCTTCCTCAGCCTGCGCCGACTGGGCCATCAGTGCGGGTGATGACAGCGCGACAAAGGCCAGGGTCAAACGGTGAGGGGCATTTCTGGGCTGCATGTGACGTCTCCGGACACTTCAAGAACGACCGGGCAAATGCTGGCCTGAAGCGCCGCAGACCTGCGCCCGTTGCTACCGGCAAAAAATGCTTAGGTAGCTACTGAGGGCGCCAAATATAATGATTTACAAATGAGATTAAATATTATTTACGAAACTTACGTTTTGCTTTAGCCCGTTCTAGACGTGTTGCGGCCGTATCTAAGGCTCATGCCCTTACAGAAGAGAAGCCTTCAGAAAGGGCATGAACATCTCTTTAGCCGACCCGACCGGCTCGAGCCAGCACCGCGTTGAGCAGCACATCGGCGCCTTGACGCACGTCGTCAGGCAGTACGTCCTCAGCCTCGTTATGGCTCAGGCCACCGACACACGGAATGAAGATCATCGCGGTCGGGCAATAGCGCGCGAGCAGGATGGCATCATGGCCGGCGCCGCTGACGATGGCCTGCTGGGCATAGCCCAGGCCGTCCACCGCCGCCTGTACTGCGGCAACACACTCGGCATCGAACGGGGTCGCCGGGCTGACCCAATGGCGGCTGATGCTGACTTTCAAGCCGCGCTGGGCGGCGATGGCCTGCAGGCGTTTGGTGACCTGCTCTTCCATGTCGTTGATGGCACTGTCGAGGTGATGACGCAGGTCGACGGTAAACTGCAACAGCCCGGGAATGGTGTTGCGCGACGACTTGCTGATGCTCAGCTCGCCGACGGTAGTCAGGCCCTGGGGGGCAAAATCGCCGGCCAGCTGCTCAATCGCCTGAATCATCGGCGCCGCGCCGTAGAGGGCGTCTTTGCGCAGCGGCATCGGCGTGGTGCCCGCGTGGGCGGCCATGCCTTCGACCTGCACATCGAGCCAGCGAATGGCCTGGCCACCGCTGACCACACCAATGCTCTTGGCGTTGTCCTCAAGGATCGGGCCCTGCTCGATATGCGCCTCGAAATACGCATCCACCGCACCGCCCAGCGGGCGCTTGCCGGCGAATCCGGTCTGTTGCAAGGCGTCGGCGACACTAATGCCATCGGCATCACGCACCGCCAGTGCATCCTCAAGTTGCATGACGCCGGTGAACACCGCCGAGCCGAACATCGCCGGGGTAAACCGGGCGCCCTCTTCGTTGGTCCACACCGCGATTTCCAGCGGGTTGCGCGTCTGGATCTGCAGGTCGTTAAGACGGCGTACCACCTCAAGCCCGGCGAGCACGCCATACACGCCATCGAAACGCCCGCCTTCAGGCTGCGTATCGAGGTGGCTGCCCATCATCACCGGCGCGGCCTCCGGGTCGCTGCCGGGGCGACGGGCAAACAGGTTGCCGATGGGGTCAACGCTCAAGGTCATGCCCGCTTCGCGGCACCAGTGCGCGAACAGTTCACGCCCGGCTTTGTCTTCTGCGCTCAACGCCAGGCGGCAACTGCCGCCACGGGCGGTGGCACCGATTTCGGCCATGGCCATCAGGCTTGCCCACAGGCGTTCGCCGTTGGATTTCAACATCTCAGGTACTCCAGCAATCATCAGTAATCAGGCCATTTCCAGGCGATGGGCGGCGGCATGACGGCGCGCCAGGGCCAGTACGCACAGCAGGGAGATCGCGGCGATCACGCTGTAGAACAGCGCCATCGGCCACCACTGGCCAGCAAATTTGTGCGCAAGCCAGGTGCCTACCAGTGGCGTCAGCCCACCGGCGATCGCGCCACATACCTGGTAGGCCATGGAAATCGCGGTGTAGCGCACACGGGTTTCGAACATGCCGCTGACATAGCCGGCGATCACCGCGTAGAACGACGCCATACACACCACCGCCAGGGCGATGCCGACAATGATCAGCGGCGCCTGGCCCGAGCTGACCAGCACGAACATCGGGTACGGCGAGGCCATGGCCAGCAGCGAAACCAGGCAGAGGAAGCGCGTGGCACCGATCTTCTCCGCGATCCAGGCCGCCATCGGCTGGATGCAGAACTGCACGATCGCCACCACGAACAGGCACTCGAGGATCAACGAGCGCGGCAAGCCCAGTTGCTGCGTGCTGTAGGCGATCATGAAGGTGTTGGTGAAATACACCCCGGCAATGCCCAGGGTATTGGCGCCGATGCACAACAGCAGCGGCCGCCAGGCAGTGCGCAGCACCTCCATCACCGGTGCCTGCTCTTTGCGCTTGGCCTTGCCGGCCTCCTCGCGGCTGGCAAGAAACTCCGGCGACTCATTGACCCCGAGACGAATCGCCAGACCTACCAGCAACAGCAATGCGCTGGCCAGAAACGGCAGGCGCCAGCCCCAGCTCATCAGGTCTTCTTCAGGCAGGCGAGTCACCGCACTGAAGGCCAGCAGCGACAGGATCAGGCCCGCCGGGCTACCCAGCTGGGCAAAAGAGGCAAAGAAATTGCGCCGGCCCTTGGGCGCATGCTCACCGGCCATCAATACCGCACCACCCCACTCCCCGCCCACGGCAATGCCTTGAACGATGCGCAGGATAATCAACAGCACCGGCGCGCCGGCGCCGATCTGCGCGTAGGTCGGCAGCAAGCCGATGCACACAGTGACCACACCCATCATCAGCAAGGTGATCACCAGCGATTTTTTCCGGCCGATGCGGTCACCGATATGACCAAACACGATGCCGCCCAACGGACGGGCGAAAAAGCCCACGGCAAAGGTGCCGAACGCGGCCATGGTGCTGAACAGCGGGTCGTCGGAGGGGAAGAACAAGGCGCCAAACACCAGGGCGGCGGCGGTGGCGTATATGTAGAAGTCGTACCACTCGATCATGGTGCCGATAAAGGCGGCGGCCGCAGCCCGGCGTGGCTGGGGCGAAGCGGAAGGCTTCATGGGTCAGGCTCCTATGATTATTTTTCTGGCAGGAGAACGGTTGTCGAAGGCGCTCTACGGCGCCTGTGTAGAACCGATTTTTCGTCCCGGGGCTATGATTAGTCAATTTTCTATTTATTATTCGAACTATTAATCACAGTTATATTTATTGATCGAGGCCCCGTCATGTCCGAACGCCTGCTCAACGACCGTCTGGACTGGAACCTGCTGCGGACCTTCCGGGTGATTGGCCAGGAACTCAGTATCAGCCGCGCGGCGGCACGCCTGCACCTGACCCAACCAGCGGTCAGTCAGGCGCTCAAGCGCCTGGAAGAACAGCTCGGACGCCAACTGATCGCACGCCGCGGCCCGCGCTTTGCACTGACCGAAGTGGGCGAGCAGATTTTCCATCTCGCCGGGGAAATCTACGGGCAGATGTCCCAGGTCAGCAGCGTGCTGGACGAGCCGGTGGATGAAGTCATCGGCAAGGTGCGGATACTGATCATCAGCCGGGTGTCCTGCGATCGCTTCGACAGCTTTCTGGCCGGGTTTCACCGTCAGCACCCACGGGTGGATGTCGAAATCGACGTGATGCGCAGCACCGACATCGTCGCCGCCCTGCAGGAGAAAACCGCCACCCTCGGCCTGAGCCTGAACCGCCGCCCGCAACCGCGCCTGGAGCAACGCCTGTTCCTGCGCCAGCGCTATGGTTTTTTCTGTGGCAAGCACCATGCGTTGTTCGGCAAGCAGGACGTTGCCGAAGGTGACCTGCAACGGGAAAATTTTGTCAGCTTCGCCAGTGACCAGATCGGTGGAATGCTTTCGCCGCTGACGATTTTTCGCGACCAGCAGGGGTTTAGCGGGCGTATCGTCGCCTCTTCGCCAAGCCTGGAAGAAGTCCGCCGGCTAGTGGTTGCCGGCTTTGGCATTGGCTGCCTGCCCGCGCATGTCGTCGCGGCGGACGTCGAGGCCGGTTTGCTCTGGCCCCTGCCACCACGCGAAGGCATCGCCGATGTCGACATTCACCTGCTGTGGAACCGCGAGCAACGCATGAGCCGCGCCGAGGCGGTGTTTCTCGAGTCGTTGCAAGCCACGCTGGTGTAAGCCTCGCGCCGCAGCCTGCATACCGACCGCGGCGCGACGCCTTTACTGCGGCCGTAGAATCAACACGCCCAACGGCGGCAGGTTCAACCCCAGCGACAACGGCTGGCCGTGGCTGGGCAATGCCTTGCTGGTCACCGCCCCGAGGTTGCCGTAGTTGGACCCGGCATACCCCTCGGCATCGCTGTTGAGCACTTCCACCCAACGCTCGCCGAACGGCACGCCAATGCGATAGCCCTCCCGCGGTACGGGGGTGAAGTTGGCCACCACCAGCAACGGCTCACCGCTGGCACTCCAGCGTAGCCAGGCATAGACGCTGTTGTGTGCGTCATCGCCGATCAGCCACTGGAAGCCCTGGGGCACGCAGTCCTGCTGGTGCAGGGCGCGCTCGTCACGGTACAGCCGGTTGAGATCGCTGACCAGGCGTTGCACCCCCAGGTGCTCGGGGTATTTGAGCAGGTACCAGTCCAGCTCGCTGTCATGGTTCCACTCCCGCCACTGGCCGAATTCGCAGCCCATGAACAGCAGCTTCTTGCCCGGGTGGGTCCACATGAACGTGAGGTAGGCACGCAGGTTGGCAAACTTCTGCCAGCGGTCACCGGGCATCTTGTCGATCAGCGAGTGCTTGCCATGCACCACCTCGTCATGGGAAATCGGCAGGATGAAATGCTCGGTGTAGGCGTAGATCAGGCCAAAACTCATCTCGTTATGGTGGTAGGTGCGGTGGATAGGGTCGTTCTGGATGTAGTGCAGGGTGTCGTGCATCCAGCCCATGTTCCACTTGTAGGCAAAGCCCAGCCCGCCTTGCTGGGTGGGCTGGCTGACTCCAGGCCAGGCCGTGGACTCTTCGGCGATCACCAGCACGCCGGGCGTTTCAAGCGCAACGACGTCGTTGAGGTGACGGAGAAAGTCGATGGCTTCAAGGTTTTCCCGCCCGCCATGGCGGTTCGGTACCCACTCCCCGGCCTTGCGCGAGTAGTCGCGGTAGAGCATCGACGCCACCGCATCGACCCGTAAGCCGTCGATATGAAAATGCTTCAGCCAGTGCAGCGCCGAAGCCAGCATGAAGCCGTGCACTTCGTTGCGGCCCAGGTTGTAGATCAGGGTGTCCCAATCCTGGTGAAAGCCTTCCAGCGGGTTTTCGTATTCGTACAGCGCGGTGCCGTCGAAACGTGCCAGGCCATGGCTGTCGGTAGGAAAATGCGCAGGCACCCAATCGAGGATCACGCCGATCGAGGCCTGGTGGCAGGCATCGATGAACGCCGCAAAATCTTCCGCCGAACCATAGCGGGCCGTGGGCGCGAACATTGACAGGGGCTGGTAGCCCCAGGAGCCACCAAAGGGGTGCTCCATGATCGGCATCAGCTCGATGTGGGTGAAGCCCATCTGCTGGATATAGGGCACCAGGCGGTCGGCCAGTTCCCGCCAGTTGTAAAAGCGCGTCACTTCCCCGGCATCGTCCAGCTCACATTGCCAGGAGCCGGCATGCAGTTCGTAGATCGACAGCGGTGCGTTTGTCGCCTGACGCTCTGCGCGCACCTGCATCCAGTGCTGGTCCTGCCAGTCATGGGCCAAGGGGCCGGCCACTTTCGAGGCGGTGCTGGGCGGCAGTTCGGTGGCACGGGCCAGGGGGTCGGCTTTGAGCGGCAGGATGCCCTCGCGCCCCAGTACTTCGTACTTGTACGCTTCGCCCGCTTTCAGGCGCGGCACGAACAGCTCCCACACGCCGGCACTGTGGCGCAGGCGCATGGGGTGGCGGCGACCGTCCCAGTTGTTGAAGTCACCCACCACCGACACCCGTCTGGCATTCGGTGCCCACACTGAAAAGCGCACACCGTCGACACCCGCGACCTGCACCGGCTGGGCGCCCATGCTCGACGACAGGTCACGGTGGTTGCCTTCGGCAAACAGGTACAGGTCCATGTCGCCCAGTTGCGGGCCAATGCTGTAAGGGTCTTCGGTGATTTGCTCACCACTGGCCCACTGAATGCGCAGCACATACGCCTGCTGCTCACTCAAGCGGCCAATGAACAGCCCCGGAGCTGCCTGCTGTTGCAGTTCGGCCAACGGTCGGTTGTCGTCTGCGGCCAGGGCCTGTACCGACAGCGCACCGGGCAGGAAGGCGCGGACAAACAGACCGCCGGCCCCGTCCGGGTGCGGACCGAGCACCGCGAACGGGTCTGCATGTTCCGCCCGCACCAGCGCGTCGATGTCTCGTTGATCCAGCCCGCCGTCCTCGCGCTTGCGTTGATTCATTCACATTTCTCCCCAGGTACTTGTCAGGCCATGGAGGCCATGCAAAGGCACGGCCAGCCAACTTGGGCGGTTCTCGGCTTCATACAGAATTTCGTAGGCAGCCTTTTCCAGGCTGAACAGTTCCAGTGCCGCACGCTCGCCGTCGGCATGTTCCCAGGCATGGGGCATGGCAGCGGTGGCCAGCCCGTAGGCCTCGACAAAGGCATGTCGGGCCTGGTGCAGATAACGCCTTGCGACTCGCTGACGGGCCTGGCGGGCACTGTCCGAGAGGTCGACACTGGAGGCACTGCGCAGCACCATGGCAGCAGCATAGTCGAAGGATCGCAATATGCCGCTTACGTCTTTATAGGGGCTGTGCCGGGCGCGACGCGCCTCAAGCGGGCGGGCCGGTTCACCCTCGAAGTCGATCAGGTAGGCATCGCCCTGCACCACCAGTACCTGGCCCAGGTGCAGGTCACCGTGCACACGCATGAGCAGGCCGCCCTGTACCTGTGCACTCAAGGCCTTGATGTGCTCCAGCAGTGCCTGCCGCTGGTGCAGCAGGTCATCGACCAACCGCTGGCTGTCGCTGTCCAGTTCGCCGCGGTGCGCATCGAGCAAGTCCAGCGCACACGTCAGTTGCTGAACGATCTGCTCGCTCCAGGCGACGCAATCGTGCGCGCTGCTGGTGCGTGACTGGAACGCAGGGTCTTTTGTCGGCGCGGCCAGCACCAGGTGCAGTTCACCCAGGCGCTGGCCCAGTAACGCCGCGAAGGCCGCCAGGTCGTGCAAGGCATCGGTGTGCCCATCTGCAGTGCCGGGCTCCAGCTCGTCGCGAATCGCCCGTTCAAGGTTGTTCTGGGTCCAGTCCCAGGCATCGCCCTGATTGTTCAGGTAACCCTGGGCGATCATCAGCAAATGCGGCTCGCCTTCGTCATCGACCCGGCTTACCCAGGCCAGCAAGGGCGAAATGTTGTTGAACCCGGCGGCGGTCAGGTAAGCACTCATTTCCAGCTCCGGATGCACCCCGGCATTGACCCGGCGGATCATCTTCAGCACCAGGCTGCCACCGACCACCACCGAACTGTTCGATTGCTCGGCCGAGAGGTATCGCACTGCGGCCTCTTCGCCCAGGTTCAGGTCAGCCAGTTGCGGCGTCGCGTTGAACTGCACCTCACCTTCGCTACACGGCAGGCGGCTGCCGTTCTGGCAGGCCAGCAGCACCGCGCGCACAAAGCTTTCCAGCACGAACGCATCGGTGATCAGGCCCACCTGCCGCCCCCGCCGCACCCGCGCCAAGGCCAGTTGCTGGGGCGGCGCGCTGTTGATCTGCTCTTCGGCGATCAGGCCGAACGGCAACAGATAGCGTGTGCTCTGGCCAGCGGCGCCAACCTCGATCTCACTGAACAGTACCGGGTTGGCGGCAGTGGTCAGGCGTACGCCGTAGGCAATCCGCACCTGCTCGATCACCGAGTCCTTGCTGGCAAACCAGCGCCGTTTGGGCAGGTATTGGGGCAGGATGCTGTCTTGCAGGGCATCGCGGGACGGCACATCGAGCAGCTCCTCCATGCGTTTTTTCAGCACCAGCGTGGTGAACTCCGGCAGGCTCTGCGCCGGTTCCACGTGCCAGCTGGGCATCTGGTCCTTGGGCGCCAGCAAGAACCAGTAGAACCCATACGGCGCCAGGGTCAGCAAGAACGGCAGTTGGCCGATGGGCGGAAAGGCACTGCCGCCAAGCATTTCTACGGGCACGCAGTCGGCGTACTGGGACAGGTCAAGCTCGGCAGCTTGCGCGGCACGGGAGACGTTGGCCACGCAGAGGATGGTCTCGCTGTTGCCGTTGCCGTCGCTGTACTCGCGCACGTAGGCCAGAATCCGCCGGTTGCTCGGCGACAGCATTTTCAATGTGCCCCGGCCGAAAGCCTTCTGCTGCTTGCGCACCGCCAACAGGCGCCTGTTCCAGTTCAGCAGCGAATGCGGGTCATGGGCCTGGGCTTCGACGTTCACGGCGGTATAGCCGTACAGCGGGTCCATGATCGGCGGCAGCACCAGGCGCGCCGGGTCGGCGCGGGAGAAGCCGCCGTTGCGGTCAATCGACCACTGCATGGGCGTGCGCACGCCATCGCGGTCGCCCAGGTAAATGTTGTCACCCATGCCGATCTCGTCGCCGTAATACAGGGTCGGCGTCCCCGGCATCGACAGGAGCATGCTGGTCAGCAGTTCAACCCGGCGCCGGTCGCGTTGCAGCAACGGCGCCAGGCGGCGGCGAATGCCGAGGTTGATGCGCGCCCGGCGGTCTTCGGCGTAGTAGTTCCACAAGTAGTCGCGCTCGCGGTCGGTGACCATTTCCAGGGTCAGCTCATCGTGGTTGCGCAGAAAGATCGCCCACTGGCAGTTGGCGGGAATGTCCGGGGTCTGGCGCAGGATGTCGGTGATCGGAAAGCGGTCTTCCTGGGCCACGGCCATGTACATGCGCGGCATCAGCGGAAAATGAAAGGCCATGTGACATTCGTCGCCCTGCCCTTCGCCAAAATACAGCTGGGTGTCTTCCGGCCACTGGTTGGCTTCGGCCAGGAGCATGCGGTCGGGGTAGTTGGCATCGATTTCGGCGCGGATCTGCTTGAGCACCTGATGGGTCTCGGGCAGGTTCTCGTTATGGGTGCCGTCACGCTCGATCAGGTACGGAATGGCATCCAGGCGCAGGCCGTCCACGCCCAGGTCGAGCCAGTAACGCATCACATCGATCACCGCCTTCATCACCTGCGGGTTGTCGAAGTTCAGGTCGGGCTGGTGCGAATAGAAGCGATGCCAGAAGTACTGACCGGCCACCGGGTCCCAGGTCCAGTTGGACTTCTCTGTGTCGAGAAAGATGATCCGCGTACCGTCGTACTTCTGATCGCTGTCGGACCACACGTAAAAATCCCGGGCCTTGCTGCCCCGCTTGGCATGACGCGCCTTCTGGAACCACGGGTGCTGGTCGGAAGTGTGGTTGATGACCAGTTCAGTAATCACCCGCAAGCCGCGCTGGTGCGCCTGGGCGATAAAGCGCTTCACATCGGCCAGGGTGCCATAGTCAGGATGAACGGCCTTGTACTCGGCAATATCGTAGCCGTCGTCACGCCGCGGCGAGGGGTAGAACGGCAGCAGCCACAGGGTGTTGACCCCCAACTCGGCGATGTAGTCGAGTTTGGCGATCAAGCCGGGAAAATCACCGATACCGTCATTGTTGGAGTCGAAAAAGGACTTGATGTGCACCTGGTAAATGATCGCGTCCTTGTACCAGAGCGGGTCGTCGATGAAGGCTGCCTGGCGGCTGCGCTTGGCCATGTGCATCTCCTTTGTGTGTCTGAGGTGGGGCTGCTGAGCAGCCCTCCAGCGGCTAGCCGGCGATCAGCGGGGCGTCGCGATACGCCAGATGCCAAACGGCAAGACTGACGGTTCGATTCGCATCCATTGCGTCTTGCCGTGCCATGTCCAGCGGTGGCCGGTCATCAGGTCTTCGCCGAGGGTGTCGGCCTGGTCATCCAGGCCCAGCTCCCACAACGGCAATTCGAAGTGCGCCTCCTGGGCGTTATGCGGGTCGAGGCTGATGGCGACGAGGATGAAGTTTTCGCCGTCGCTGCTGCGCTTGCCGAAATACAGGATGTTGTCATTCCAGGCGTTGTAGAAAGTCACGCCCAGGTGGGTCTGCAAGGCGGGGTTCTGCCGGCGGATGCGATTGAGCTGGGCGATCTCGGCAATGATGTTGCCCGGCTGGCTGAAGTCGCGCGGGCGGATTTCGTATTTCTCCGAGTCCAGGTATTCCTCTTTGCCTGGAATGGGCGTTGCCTCGCACAGTTCAAAGCCTGAATACATGCCCCACAACCCCGAGCCCATGGTCGCCAGCGCCGCGCGGATGAGAAAACCGGCGCGACCGGACTCATGCAGGAAAAACGGGTTGATGTCGGGTGTGTTGACGAAGAAGTTCGGCCGGTAGCAGTAGCGCCACGGCGGCTGGTTGAGTTCTTCGAAATAGCTTTGCAGCTCGGCCTTGGTGTTGCGCCAGGTGAAATAGGTGTAGCTCTGCGAATAACCGACCTTGCCCAGCCGCGCCATCATTGCCGGCTTGGTGAAGGCCTCGGCGAGGAAGATCACCTCCGGGTACTGGCTGCGCACATTGGCGATCAGCCATTGCCAGAACGGCAGCGGTTTGGTGTGCGGGTTATCAACCCGGAACATCTTCACCCCCTCTTCCACCCAGCCCACCACCACATCGCGCAAGGCCAGCCACAGCGACGGCACGGCCTCGGCAGCATAGAACTCGACGTTGACGATGTCCTGGTACTTTTTCGGCGGGTTCTGCGCGTAGCGAATGCTGCCGTCCGGGCGCCACGAGAACCACCCGGGGTGCTCCCTGAGCCAGGGGTGGTCCTGGGAACACTGGATGGCGAAGTCCAGGGCGATCTCCAGGCCATGCGCGGCGGCGGCGGCGACCAGGCGACGAAAATCCTCGCGGCTGCCCAGTTGCGGGTGAATCGCCTCGTGGCCACCGTCTTCGCTACCGATGGCGTACGGGCTGCCCGGGTCACCGGGCTCGGCCTGCAAGGCATTGTTGCGCCCTTTGCGGTAGCGTTTGCCGATGGGGTGGATAGGCGGGAAATAAAGCACGTCAAAGCCCATGTCACGGATCATCGGCAAGCGTTCCTGCACCGTGTCGAAGGTGCCGTGCCGAGTGGGATCGTCGGTGACCGAGCGGGGAAACAGCTCATACCAACTAGCGAACAGCGCCTGTTGGCGCTCGACGTCCAGCGGGTATTCCGGGCTGCGGCTCAGGTGGGCGCGGTGATCGGCCTCACGCATCAGCAACGCCGTGTCGGCGTCCAGCAACCGGGCCACCTGCTGCTCCGCCGGCAACGTCGGCAGCCGATTGCACACTGCCTGCAACTGTTCACGTAATGGCCCCTGGCTGCGCTCCACGCTCTGCTGAAGCAGCAGCAGCCCTTCTTTGAGCTCCAGTGTCACGTCCACGCCGGCGGAGACGTTCTTGAGCAAGTCGTGGCAATACGTGGCGAACGGGTCGACCCAGGCTTCGATACTGAACAGGTAGCGCCCCAGCTCCGACACCGTGAACGCGCCCTGCCACAGGTCATTGCCGGCAAAGGTCATCGGCTCGCAATGCCAGCGCCGGCTGTGCGCCTGGCGCCAGTTGAGCATGACCGCCAGGGTGTCGTGACCGTCGATGTATACCTTGCTGCTGACCTGAACGGTTTCACCGGCCACCGCCTTGACCGCAAACACCCCGCCATCGAGCAAGGGCTGGGTATCTTCGATCACGATCCGCGGCGCCAGCAAGGCCTGGGACAGGCTGATGGCCTGGTCGGGATGGTCGTTTGCCGGGGCTGTACGGTCAGTTTCGAAGGGCTCATCGCGGGTCATCGATCCTTGCTCCGTTACGGGGTGCAGTAAGGGTTCAGAGCGGGCGAGCAGCGTGGGGTTCAAAAAAAATGACTGATTGGCGTGGTGTGCGGTCGAAAAAAACTGAGCCCATTGATCCAGAACCCAGTGTGAGGTCAGGCCATGAACATTCCCATTCCGGCTGAAACACCCGATCCGAATATAGACGACCCGACCCTGCCACCTGCAGTGCCGGAGGAAGAGCCCGATGAAATGCCGGTCAAGCCGACCGTGCCACCCACCGTGGGGGACCCGCCGAGTGAGGAACCGGCGGTGAAAGCGTAGCCCCGGGTTCGCCGGTAAGCCTGGTTCCTACCGCAGGAGCCAGGCTTGCCGGCGAACAACTACAGTGGACTAACGCGCGGCGAGTTCCTCGATGCTGATCTCGCGCATCTTGAACTTCTGCACCTTGCCGGTCACCGTCATCGGGAACTCATCGACGAAGCGGAAGTGGCGCGGCGTCTTGAAGTGGGCAATGCGGTTCTTGCACCACTGTTGCAGTTCGATCTCGCTGGCACTGTGGCCGGGGTGAAACTTGATCCAGGCCACGATTTCCTCGCCATAGCGGCTGCACGGAATGCCGATCACCTGCACATCGGCCACCGCCGGGTGGGTGAAGAAGAACTCTTCCAGCTCCCGCGGATAGATGTTCTCGCCACCACGGATGATCATGTCCTTGTTGCGCCCGGTGATGCACACATAGCCCGCTTCATCCATGGTCGCCAGGTCGCCGCTGTGCATCCAGCCGGCCGGGTCGATGGCTTCACGGGTGGCTTCCGGGTTGCCCCAGTAGCCGAGCATTACGCTGTAGCCACGGGTACACAGTTCACCCAGCTGGCCACGCGGCACGATGCAGCCGTGCTCGTCGATGATCTTCGTCTCCAGCTGCGGCTGGGTGCGGCCGACCGTGGTCACCCGCAGTTCCAGCTCATCGTCGGGGCCGGTCTGCAGCGACACCGGGCTGGTTTCGGTCATCCCGTAGGCAATCTGCACTTCACTCATGTGCATGTGCTCGATCACCCGACGCATCACGTCGATCGGGCAGGTTGCCCCGGCCATGATGCCGGTGCGCAGGCTGGAGAGGTCAAAGGCGCTGCGCTGCGGCTGGTCGAGCATGGCAATGAACATCGTCGGCACCCCGTAAAGCACCGTGGCCCGTTCCTGCGCGACGGTGTCCAGGGTCAGCAACGGGTCGAAGGCATCGTTGGGGTAGATCATCGCACTGCCGTGGACCATGCAGCCCAGGTTGCCCATGACCATGCCGAAGCAGTGGTACAACGGCACCGGGATCACCATGCGATCCAGCTCGGTCAGGCCCAGGCTCTGGCCGACCATGTAGCCGTTGTTGAGGATGTTGTAGTGGCTGAGCGTGGCCCCCTTGGGAAAACCGGTGGTGCCGGAGGTGTACTGGATGTTGATCGGCTGGTCGAACTGCAGGCTGTGCTGGCGGGCCAGGTAGTCGCCCGGTTCGGTTTGCCCCGCCCACTGCCCCAGCGTGTCCCAGGGCAGAAAGCCCGGCGGTGGAGCGCTGTCAAGGCTGATCAACCCGCGCAGTTCCGGCAGGCGCTCGCAGTTGAACTGGCCGGGCACCTGCTGGCCGAGCTCAGGCAGCAGTTCGCCGAGCATGGCGTGGTAGTCGGAGGTCTTGAAGTTGCCGGCGCAAACCAGCCAGTGGCAACCGGACTGCTTGAGTACATACTCAAGTTCGCTGGTGCGGTAGGCCGGGTTGATGTTGACCAGGATCACGCCGATCTTGGCCGAGGCGAACTGAGCGATGGCCCACTGCGCGCAGTTGGGTGCCCAGATGCCCAGGCGGTCGCCGGTCTTGAGACCCAGGGCCATCAACGCCCGGGCGTGATGATCGACGCTGTCAGCCAGCTGCTGCCAGGTGTATCGCTGCTGCTGATGACGCACCACCAAGGCGTCACGCTGGGCAAAACGCGCGACGGTGTGGTCAAAGGCCTGGCCGATGGTGGTGGCCAGCAAGGGCTTGTCCTGACGCCCCTGGGTATAACTCGGTTGATTCATGGCGGTCCCTTGTTTGTGTTTGTTCTGGGAGCTGATTCAAGCGGTTCCTACTCTGGCGCATATTTACGTTAACGTAAAGGTCATGGTGCGATTGACAGTCATCGAACACAGGTTTACGTTAACGTAAAGGTGATGAAGCAATACCGACCCAAATCCAAGAACAATGTAGAAGGTGCCCGCATGCATTATCCAACCCTGAACTTTGCCCTCGGCGAGACCATCGATATGCTCCGCGACCAGGTGCAGTCCTTCGTCGCTACCGAGCTGGCACCCCGCGCCGCGCAGATCGACCAGGACAACCTGTTCCCCGCCGACATGTGGCGCAAATTCGGTGACATGGGCCTGCTGGGCATCACCGTCAGCGAGGAATACGGCGGTGCCGGCCTGGGCTACCTGGCGCACGTGGTGGCCATGGAAGAAATCAGCCGCGGCTCGGCGTCGGTCGCCCTCTCCTACGGCGCGCACTCCAACCTCTGCGTCAACCAGATCAACCGCAACGGCAACGCCGAACAGAAAGCCAAGTACCTGCCCAAGCTGATCAGCGGCGAGCACATCGGCGCCCTGGCCATGAGCGAACCCAACGCCGGCTCCGACGTCGTGTCGATGAAGCTGCGCGCCGAACAGCGCGGTGACCATTTTGTCCTCAACGGCAGCAAAACCTGGATCACCAACGGCCCCGACGCCAACACCTACGTGATCTACGCCAAGACCGACCTGGAAAAAGGCCCGCACGGCATCACCGCGTTCATCGTCGAACGTGACTGGAAAGGCTTCAGCCGCAGCAACAAGTTCGACAAACTGGGCATGCGCGGCTCCAACACCTGCGAACTGTTCTTCGACAACGTCGAAGTGCCGAAGGAAAACATCCTCGGCGTACTCAACGGCGGTGTGAAAGTACTGATGAGCGGCCTGGACTACGAGCGCGTGGTGCTCTCCGGCGGCCCGACCGGGATCATGCAGGCGTGCATGGACCTGGTGGTGCCTTATATCCACGACCGCAAGCAGTTCGGCCAGAGCATCGGTGAGTTCCAGCTGATCCAGGGCAAGATCGCCGACATGTACACCCAGCTCAACGCCAGCCGCGCCTACCTGTACGCCGTGGCCCAGGCCTGTGATCGCGCCGAAACTACCCGCAAGGACGCTGCCGGGGTGATCCTGTATACCGCCGAACGCGCGACCCAGATGGCCCTGGAAGCCATCCAGATCCTCGGCGGCAACGGTTACATCAACGAGTTCCCGGCCGGCCGCCTGCTGCGCGACGCCAAGCTCTACGAAATCGGCGCCGGCACCAGCGAAATCCGCCGGATGCTGATCGGGCGCGAACTGTTCAACGAAACCCGCTGAGCACAAGGACAACGCCCATGGCAACCCTGCATACCCAGATCAACCCGCGCTCGGCCGAGTTCGCCGGCAACAGCGCGGCCATGCTCGAACAGGTCCAGGCCCTGCGTACCTTGCTGGCCCAGGTCCAGCAAGGCGGCGGCCACAAGGCCCAGGAGCGGCATACCTCGCGGGGCAAACTGCTGCCGCGCGATCGCATCGACCGCCTGCTCGACCCCGGTTCACCCTTCCTTGAGATCGGCCAGCTGGCCGCCCATGCCGTCTATGGCGAAGACGTACCGGCTGCCGGTGTGATCGCCGGTATCGGCCGCGTCGAAGGTGTGGAGTGCATGATTGTGGCCAACGACGCCACGGTCAAAGGCGGCTCCTACTACCCGTTGACGGTGAAAAAGCACCTGCGCGCCCAGGCCATTGCCCTGCAAAACCGCCTGCCGTGCCTGTACCTGGTGGACTCCGGTGGCGCCAACCTGCCGCGTCAGGATGAGGTGTTTCCGGACCGCGAGCACTTCGGGCGGATCTTCTTCAACCAGGCCAACATGAGCGCGCTGGGCATTCCGCAGATTGCCGTGGTCATGGGCTCATGCACCGCCGGCGGTGCTTACGTGCCGGCCATGGCCGACGAGGCGATCATGGTACGTCAGCAAGCGACCATCTTCCTTGCCGGCCCGCCCCTGGTCAAAGCCGCCACCGGTGAAGTGGTCAGCGCCGAAGACCTCGGCGGTGCCGATGTGCACTGCAAAACCAGCGGCGTCGCCGACCACTATGCCGACAACGACGAGCACGCCCTGGCGATCGCCCGTCGCTGCGTGGCCAACCTCAACTGGCACAAACTCGGCACGCTGGCGCAAAAGGCCCCGATTGCACCGCTGTACGACGCCGAGGAGCTGTACGGCATCGTACCGGCCGACGCCAAGCAACCTTTCGATGTCCGTGAAGTGATCGCGCGCCTGGTCGACGGCTCGGTGTTCGACGAGTTCAAAGCCCTGTTCGGCACTACCCTGGTGTGTGGCTTTGCCCACCTGCACGGCTACCCGATCGCGATCCTGGCCAACAACGGCATCCTCTTCGCCGAAGCCGCGCAAAAAGGCGCGCACTTCATCGAACTGGCCTGCCAGCGCGGCATCCCGCTGCTGTTCCTGCAAAACATCACAGGCTTCATGGTCGGCCAGAAATACGAGGCCGGCGGTATCGCCAAGCACGGCGCCAAGCTGGTGACCGCAGTAGCCTGCGCTCAGGTGCCGAAGTTCACCGTGATCATCGGCGGCAGCTTCGGTGCCGGCAACTACGGCATGTGCGGCCGTGCCTACGACCCGCGCTTCCTGTGGATGTGGCCCAACGCGCGCATCGGCGTGATGGGCGCCGAACAGGCTGCCGGCGTGCTGGCCCAGGTCAAGCGCGAACAAAGCGAGCGTAGCGGTCACCCGTTCAGCGCCGAGGACGAAGCCCGGCTCAAGCAGCCGATCCTCGACCAGTACGAGCACCAGGGCCACCCCTACTACTCCAGCGCCCGCTTGTGGGACGACGGCGTCATTGATCCGGCGCAAACCCGCGACGTTCTCGGCCTGGCGCTGTCTGCCGCCCTCAACGCACCGATTGAACAGAGCCGTTTCGGCATTTTCCGGATGTGACCATGAGCGACTTCACTACCCTTGAACTGATCAAGGACCCCCGTGGTTTCGCCACCCTGTGGCTGAGCCGCGAAGACAAGAACAACGCCTTCAACGCGCAGATGATCCGCGAGCTGATCCTGGCCATCGACCAGATCGCTGCCGACAACAGCCTGCGCTTTGTCCTGCTGCGCGGCCGTGGCCGTCACTTCAGCGCCGGTGCTGACCTGGCCTGGATGCAGCAATCGGCGGCGCTCGACTACAACAGCAACCTCGACGATGCCCGCGAACTGGCCGAGCTGATGTACAACCTGGCCAAGCTCAAGGTACCGAGCCTGGCCGTGGTGCAAGGCGCCGCCTTTGGCGGAGCGCTGGGCCTGATCAGCTGCTGTGACATGGCCATCGGCACCCAGGAAGCGCAGCTGTGCCTGTCGGAAGTACGCATCGGCCTGGCACCGGCGGTGATCAGCCCGTTCGTGGTCCAGGCCATGGGCGAGCGCGCCGCGCGCCGCTACGCCCTCACCGCCGAGCGTTTCAGTGGTGAACGTGCCCGTGAACTGGGCTTGCTCGCCGAAGCCTACCCGGCAGCAGATCTTGAACAACACGTCGAGCAATGGATCGACAACCTGCTGCAGAACAGCCCGCAGGCCATGCGTGCCAGCAAGGACCTGATGCGTGAAGTCGGCCACGGTGAACTGACCCCGGCCCTGCGCCGTTACTGCGAAAACGCCATTGCCCGCATCCGCGTCAGCCCCGAGGGGCAGGAAGGCCTGCGCGCCTTCCTGGAGAAACGTGCCCCGAACTGGCAGCCCGCACCGTCGAACAAGGAGCCGCGCCCATGAGCCGCACCCCGTTGACCACCCTGCTGGTTGCCAACCGCGGCGAGATTGCCTGCCGGGTCATGCGCACCGCCAAAGCCCTGGGCCTGACCACGGTGGCCGTGCACAGCGCCATCGACCGCGACGCCCGGCACAGCCGCGAAGCCGACATTCGTGTCGACCTCGGGGGTGCCAAGGCCGCCGAGAGCTACCTGGACATCGACAAACTGCTGGCGGCAGCCAAGGCCAGTGGCGCCCAGGCCATTCACCCCGGTTACGGCTTTCTCTCCGAAAACGCCGGTTTCGCTCGCGCCATCGAAGCAGCCGGGCTGATCTTCCTCGGCCCACCGGCCAGCGCCATCGACGCGATGGGCAGCAAATCGGCCGCCAAAGCGCTGATGGAAGAAGCCGGCGTGCCGCTGGTACCGGGCTACCACGGCGCCGCCCAGGACCTGGAAACCTTCCGCGCCGCGTCCGAGAAAATCGGCTACCCGGTACTGCTCAAGGCCACCGCTGGCGGGGGTGGCAAGGGCATGAAAGTGGTCGAGAGCGAAAGCCAGCTGGCCGAAGCCCTGGCCTCGGCGCAGCGCGAAGCCCAGTCGTCGTTTGGCGACGCGCGCATGCTCGTGGAGAAATACGTCCTCAAGCCGCGCCACGTGGAGATCCAGGTGTTTGCCGACCAGCACGGCAACTGCCTGTACCTCAACGAACGTGACTGCTCGATCCAGCGCCGCCACCAGAAAGTCGTTGAAGAAGCGCCAGCGCCAGGCCTCAGTGCCGCGCAGCGCCAGGCCATGGGCGAAGCTGCGGTCAAGGCAGCCCAGGCCATCGGCTACGTCGGCGCCGGCACCGTCGAGTTCCTGCTCGATGCCCGTGGCGAGTTCTTCTTCATGGAGATGAACACCCGCCTGCAGGTCGAGCATCCGGTGACCGAGGCCATCACCGGCCTGGACCTGGTGGCCTGGCAGATTCGCGTGGCCTGCGGTGAACCCCTGCCGATCACCCAGGCGCAGGTACCGCTCAACGGTCATGCCATTGAAGTGCGCCTGTACGCCGAAGACCCTGGCAATGACTTCCTTCCGGCCACCGGCCGCCTGGCGCTGTACCGCGAGTCGGCAGCGGGCGAAGGGCGGCGCGTCGACAGCGGCGTCTGTGAAGGTGACAGCATCTCGCCGTTCTACGACCCGATGCTGGGCAAACTGATCGCCTGGGGCCAGACCCGCGAACAGGCACGTCTGCGCCTGCTGGCCATGCTCGATGAATTTGCCATCGGCGGTTTGAAGACCAACATCGCCTTCCTGCGCCGTATCCTCGCCCACCCGGCCTTCGCCGAGGCCGAACTGGATACCGGTTTCATCCCGCGTTACCAGGAGCAACTGTTACCGGCAGCGCAACCGTTGCCGCCACTGTTCTGGCAAGCGGCGGGTGAAGCCTATATCCAGAGCCAACCCGTGCTGCAGCGTGCAGATGACCGCAACTCGCCCTGGGCGTCCAACAGCGGCCTGCGTGCCGGCCTGCCGGCGCACATCAGCCTGCACCTGCGTGCCGATGGCCAGGACCAGGCGGTCAACCTCAGTCACGCCAGCGCGCCTTCCCTGACGCTGCAGGGCGAGCACCTGACCGTTGAACATGACGGCCTGCGCCGCCGCCATCTGGCTATTCGCCGGGACGACACGCTGTACCTGCACTGGGACGGCGAGCTGCACGCGATCACCCGTTTCGACCCGATTGCCGAAGCCGATGCCAGCCACAGCCACCAGGGCGGCCTCAGCGCGCCCATGAACGGCAGCATCGTGCGGGTGTTGGTCGAAGTCGGTCAGGCGGTTGAAGCCGGTGCACAACTGGTGGTGCTCGAAGCCATGAAGATGGAACACAGCATCCGCGCCGCCCAGGCCGGTACGGTCAAGGCGCTGTTCTGCCAGGAAGGCGAGATGGTCAGTGAAGGTACCGTGCTGGTGGAGCTGGAAGAGGCCTGACAGCGTATTGCCTGAAGCGAACGACGACCGTGTGGGTGTAGCGGTCGTCGTTGGCTGCCGGCGCTATCAGAACTTCATCAACGCCTGCACCACCACACCCAGCACCTGTGTCTGCTCGGTGAACAATGTCTTCGGATAAGTCGGGTTCAAGGGTTTCAGGTAGCGCTGACCACCCTCCTCGATCAACTGCCGGAAAATTGCCACCGCGTTCGGCGCCTCGCGCACGATCAGCAACTTTCCAGGCTCGGCCGCAAGTCCGGTGTCGATCAGGATCAACATGCCCTCGGGCACACTCAAGCCCACCGGTGCGGTCATGGCATCGCCTTCGACACGCAACCAGAAACCACGCGCCTGCGTTGCATAGTCGCTCGACTGGCGTGGCCAGGTCGTTGCCACCGGGAGCTCGTCGATAAGCGCCCAGCTCACAATCGGGTAGCAATAGTACAGTTCGTGCGTGTGACCGTCGGCGCCGGTCATTGCCGTGGGGTGCACGGTATCGCCATACACGGCGCTGTTTTCACGCATCTGCACCGCGGCCCCTATCTGCAGCGGGCCGAATCCGACCTCAACCAGAATCTGATTGATCATGTGCAGCTTGGGCTCGCGCTCGGCACGCAACCAGTGACCCACAGCGCCTTGGGTTACACCCATTCGCTCGGCGAGTTTTTCCTGCGTGAAGTCGATTTCACGCATCCTTTCTTTAACTGCATCAGTCCACTTATCCATCGTTGGCACGATACGGACTGCCCTTCGACACTCAATACACAAATTGTAGTATTGTTCCTCACACATCAACTACAAAACGTATTAATAATGTCGGCGACGTTTGATTGCTTACTTTCAAGGCAGGTAGCCATATGAAGCAGACATATTCTGACAAGGATCTTGCACTGGATAACGAGTCACTCAGCAACTGCGACGCCGCGCGCCGAGCGCTGGACTTCTACTTGAATCCCACACCGGCAACCGACCCTGCCAACGCCTCTTGGCTGGTGCCACGCGACGACCTGAGTCAACTTCAGGCCACTGAACATGCCACCCAGTTGCTGCGCTGCGCCGCTGCCACCGCGTATGAGTCAGCCAACGGCCTGCAGGGCATGCAGCGCGACCTGGCGCTCACGGTGGTGCACATGATCAACATGGCCAAGACAGTGCTCGATCACCTGCCGGCGCAGCAGCGATCCTGAAACAAATAGAAGGTAGGCAAAACGTGGGAAGTCGCGGCAATGCCGGCGCTAGGGCGGGTCATTGCGGGAGGGAGGCCCATTCGGTAAAACTTTTTTACGGAATGAGGGAAAATTCATTTGACTTGCAAATGATAACGATTATTATTGCTCACAACTGGTCGCGAGACTGGTTGGATAACTGAAAGCCCTTAGGTCGGACTCTCAGATTATCTCCTCATCAGGCTAATCACGGTTTTTGACCCGGCTTTTTGCCGGGTCTTTTTTTTGGCTCTTCAGGCTAATGAAGGCGGGTGTTGCTTGAATGGCCGCGATGATAGCAAAGGAATGTCGCACGGTGAAGCATGTAACAATGCTTTGCAGAATTAGCACTTGAGAATCAATCTCGTTACTACTAAGCTGTTGTCGCGTCATGGAAGACGCCCCCCTTCCCCCACCCAGCAAGGAGCTTGTACATGACCCGTCTGTTGCTGCCCCTTGAGCACCATCCTCATTCCCACGACCTGACGGACGACAGCCTGCTGCTCCAGCTAAAAAAGCTGCCACGTCGTGTTCAGCAAGTGTTTCTTCTGAGTCGCCTCGACCAGCTGAGTTTCGCCGCCATCGCCAAACGTCTGGACCTTCCGGCACTGACTGTCGAGCGCCACATGAATCAGGCGCTGCAGAGCGTGTGCCCAGGCGCCGATGCACTGGCCAGCAAGGCCGGCCAGTGGTACGTGCGCTTGCAGAGTCCGCAGGTCACCGCCAGTGAGCGTATCGACTTTCGCCGCTGGCTCGACGCTGCCCCGGCACACCGTGAGGCTTTCCACGCCACCGAACTGCGCTGGCGCACCCTGTTGGGCCCGGCCCGGCAACTGGGCGTTGACGCCTGGTATCGCCAGCCACGCGCGGCCTTGTCAGTGGGCGGTTGCTCGATGGCCATCGGCCTGGCCCTGGCCGCAGTGGCAGCGATCGGTTTCTGGTCGTGAGCCAGGCGTGTAGAGTGGGCAACACAACAACTCTACAGGTGCCTGGTGATGACTGTGACGCTGCCCCCTTTGCATATCGACTGCGATTTTGATTCCGGCAATATCCTGATCAACGACGCCAGTGACCCGCGCCAGACACGCCTGGCCATTCGCCCGGACACCCACAGCGATCACTTCCAGTGGTTCCACTTCAAGGCCAGTGGCCTGACCCCGGGCCAGCAGCACAGCTTCGTGCTGGAAAACGCCGGCCAGTCTTCCTATAACCAGGCCTGGCAGGGTTATCAGGCAGTGGCCTCCTACGATCAGCAAGCCTGGTTCCGGGTGCCTACCCGCTTCGAAGGCAACGCCCTGACCTTTACCCTCGATGCCACGCAACCCCAGGCATGGTTCGCCTATTTCGAGCCCTACTCGCGCGCCCGCCACAACCAGTTGATCGAACGCGCCCGTTCCCTGCCCGGTGTCGAACTGATCGCCACCGGCCGCAGCGTCGAAGGCCGTGACATCCCCTTGCTGCGCGCAGGCGACGGCGCAGCGGGCAATCGCAAGCTCTGGATCATCGCCCAGCAGCATCCGGGTGAGCACATGGCTGAATGGTTCATGGAAGGCGTGATCGACCGCCTGGCGCACAACGACCCGACGCTGCAGGCGTTGCTGCAGCGCGCCGACCTCTACCTGATCCCCAACATGAACCCTGATGGCGCCTTCCGCGGTCACCTGCGCACCAACTTCGCCGGCCAGGACCTCAACCGTGCGTGGCAGAACGCAAGCATCGACAAGAGCCCGGAAGTGTTCTTCGCTCAGTCGCAAATGAAGCAACACGGTGTCGACCTGTTCCTCGACATCCATGGCGACGAAGAAATCCCCCATGTGTTCACCGCCGGCTGCGAAGGCAACCCGGGTTACACCGAGCGCCTGGCCGGCCTGGAAAAAGCCTTCCGTGACAAGCTGTGCGCACGCACGGAAGACTTCCAGCAGGTGCACGGCTACCCGCGCTCGGCACCGGGGCAGGCCAACCTGACCCTGGGCGCCAACAGCGTCGGCCAGGCCTATGAGTGCCTGTCGCTGACCCTGGAAATGCCGTTCAAGGACCACGACGACGCGCCCAACCCGCAGACCGGATGGAATGGTCGTCGTTCGAAGGACCTGGCTGACGCCGTGGTGGATGTGCTGGAGCAGATGGTCGATACCTTGCGCTAAGCGGCATCGACCGCCCTGGCTTGCTTCAAGCCTGACCGTGGGCCTTGTGCTTGAGCTTCTCGGTGTCGACCCGCACGAACACCGAGTCGGCAGTCACGGTCAGGACATCGCCCGCCCACACCTCGCAGATCACCCGGCTCTTGCGCCCTACTTCGCCTTCGACCCGGGCCTTGAGCAGCAGCTCGACGCCCATTGGGGTTGGCTTGAGGTAAGTCAGGTTCAATTGCCCGGTCACGCAGTCCAACCGCGGCAGGCTACCGGGTTCGCGGCCTTCGGCACGGTAGTGGTAGGCCATGGCCGTCCAGTTGGAGTGGCAATCGACCAGCATCGCCAGCAGGCCGCCGTACACCAGCCCCGGCCAACCGAGAAAGGTGCTGTCCGGCGAATGCCGGCAAACCAGATGAACACCGTCTTCGTCCCAATGACTTTTCACATGCAGGCCACTGGGATGGGAACAACCGCAGCCATAGCAAACGCCTTCGGGCGCGGCCAGTTCCTGGAGGGATAACAGGTGGTTACTCATAAGCTTCCTGATTGTCTGTTTTGGAGGGAAAGCGCAGGCCGATAGTAACGCCATGTAACGCAAAAGCCCATGAACAGGTCATGGGCTTTTTCATGCGCAAAGGTGCAGGCTAGGCGCCTTTGCCCGTTACTGCCGGGTGCCCTGCCAGGGCGCTGGTCGCGGATTTGCGCCGGGTCAGTGAGATCAGCAGGATGGCCAGGGTGACGCCTGCGGTCATCAGGGTTTCGTAGCGGTAGGCCGGGCTGATCAGCATGTAGCCCAGCACCATGACAATCACGCCGATCACCAGCCAGGTGAGCCAGGGGAACAGCCACATCTTGAAGGCCAGTTCGGTGCCGGCACGGTCGGTGATGGCGCGCATGCGCAGCTGCGACACGGCAATCACCAGGTACACCAGCAGCGCGATTGCACCGGTGGTCGAGAGCAGAAAACCGAAGACCTTGCCCGGGAATACATAGTTGACCAGGCAACCGGCGAACCCGGCGAAAGTCGAGAGGATCACCGCCACCGTCGGCACGCCATTGCCGGAAATACGCTTGGTCATCGGCAGCGCTTCACCCCGCGAGCCCAGCGAGTAGAGCATCCGCGATGCGGTGTACAAGCCCGAGTTCATGCAACTGGTCACTGCCACCAAGACCACCAGATCGACCAGCAACTTGGCCCCCGGTACATTCAGTACCTCCAGCACGCGCTGGAACGAGCCCACCGATTTGAGCCCCGGATCGTTCCAGGCCACCAGCGACACGATAAAGAAGATCGACACGATGTAGAAAATCGCGATGCGGTAGACCACAAGGTTGGTGGCCTTGCGGATCTTGTCTTTCGGGTTGGCGGTTTCGTCGGCCGCGATGGTGACGATCTCGGCACCGAAAAACGAAAAGATGGTCACCAGCACGCCGCCCAGCACCGCGCCAAAGCCATTGGGCATGAAGCCACCGTTGGCCCACAGCTGGCTGACGCCGGAGGTCTGTTGCGCCAGCGGCCACACCCCGAACACCGCCAGGGTACAGACGACAATGAACGCCAGGATCGCCAAGACCTTGATCAGGGCGAACCAGTATTCGAATGCACCAAAGTTCTTCACGCTGATCAGGTTGGTGCCCGACAGCACGACCATGATCAGAAAGGCGAACAACCAGGACGGCACAGCCGGGAAATAGGCATGAAGGATGTCAGCGCCGGCGATGGCCTCGACCGGAATGATCAGCACCCAGAACCACCAGTACAGCCAGCCAATGGTGAAGCCGGCCCAGGGGCCGATGGCCTGGCTGGCGTAGGTGGAAAACGAGCCGCTGTCGGGATTGGCAATCGCCATTTCACCGAGCATGCGCATCACCAGCAGCACCAGCAGGCCGGTCATGGTGTAGGAAATGAGAATGGCCGGACCGGCGGTGGCAATGGCTGTGGATGACCCGATGAAAAGTCCTGCGCCGATGATGCCGGCAATGGAGATCATCGACACCTGACGCGAGGTCAGGCCGTGCTGCAGCGAGCGCTGTTTCTTTTGTTCTAGCGATGCCATGTTCAACCCTCAACTGGGTAGGTCGGCGACGAATGCCTCACCGACAGAAATAGAGCAGAAATTATTATTGGACGTGGTAACGGTTGTTATTTTAAGTGGCCCGTACCCAACCGAATAAAATAGTCCTCCGGTGCATAGTTAATTAACTTTCAAGCAGCACATAACGGCCAGTTAGTTGCACTGACAATGGCGACCTGGTTACTGCGAATTTCAGTTGAAATCCTTGATGCGGATCAGTATTAATCTAGAGGAGTGACGGCTACAAACGACCTTTTAGAAGCACATGATTCCCTTACGGAATGACCTCACGCCTTTTCCGCTGGATTACCCGCCATGTCCAAACGCCTGATGCCTTCCACCACCGCCCTGCAGTGCTTTGAAGCTGCCGCCCGGCACTTGAGCTTTACCCGCGCCGCCCAGGAGCTGCACCTGACCCAGAGCGCCGTGAGCAAGCAGGTCGCCCAGCTCGAGGACATGCTCAGCCATCCGCTGTTCCAGCGCATTCGGCGGCGCCTGCACCTGACACCGGCCGGCGGCCTGTACCTGGCCGAAGTGAACAAGATCCTGGTGCAACTGGACATGTCGAGCCGCTACATCCTCAGCTATGGCGGCGAGACCGAAGTGTTGCGCATCGCCACCCAGCCGACCTTTGGCGAGCGCTGGCTGGTGCCCAACCTCAAGGGCTTTGGCGACTGCCACCCACGCATTCACCTGGACATACGCAATGCCCTGGAACCCTTCGACCTGATCCAGGCCAAGGCCGATATCGCGTTTTTCTTCGGCCAGGGCACCTGGCCCGGCGCCACCTGCATCGAACTGTTCAACGAGACCGTGGTGCCGGTGTGCTCACCGCAGTTGCTGAGCCAGCACCGTTTCGACAGCGCCGGCGCCCTGGTTGAGCACCGCCTGCTGCAGTGCACCTCGCGCCCCGAGGCGTGGCACGAATGGTTCCAGGGCCAGGGCCTGCACAGCGAGAACAGCTACCACGGCCCGCGCTTCGACACCTTTTCCATGTGCATACGCGCCGCACAAGCCGGCTGCGGCATTGCCCTGATCCCGCATTACCTGGTGGCCGAGGAACTGGCCGAAGGCAAACTGGTGATTGCCTGGCAGCATGCCAAGCCCAGCGAAGGCTCACACTTCATCGCTCACGCCGAACATGCCGCCGAAGTACCCAAGGTGCGTGCGTTCGTGCAATGGATCAGGCAACGGGTGCAACAACAGGCACTACATTCATAATTTCAGGAATGACTGCAATCATTTAATTCGTTTGCACCAGGGCCGCTGCGCTCGCTTAGATACCGGCATAACTTGCCGGAGCGCGCGTGCATATGAATCACGATTTTATCAGCCAATCGATTTCAGTCGTTCACCCGATAACCCTGAGCCACGGTAATAATGCGCAAGTCTGGGATACTGCGGGTAAACGCTACATTGATTTTGTCGGGGGTATTGGCGTATTGAACCTGGGGCATTGTCACCCCGGTATTGTTGCCGCCATACAACATCAAGCGACTCGCCTTACCCACTACGCCTTCAATGCCGCAGGGCATGAGCCCTACATCGAACTGATGCGTCGCCTGGCCGACTTCGTGCCGCTGTCTTACCCGCTAAGTGGAATGCTCACCAACAGCGGCGCCGAAGCCGCCGAAAACGCGCTGAAGATCGTCCGCGGTGCTACCGGTAAATCGGCAATCATCGCTTTTGACGGCGGCTTTCATGGGCGTACCCTGGCCACCCTGAACCTCAACGGCAAAGTGGCGCCGTACAAGCAGCGCGTCGGCCTGTTGCCAGGGCCGGTGTATCACCTGCCCTACCCGAGCGCAGACACCGGGGTAACCAGCGATCAGGCCCTGCAGGCGCTGGAACGCTTGTTCAGTGTGGAAATCGACGTGAACGAAGTGGCCGCGGTGATCTTTGAACCGGTGCAGGGCGAAGGCGGCTTTCTGGCCATGGAGCCGGCGTTTGCCCAGGCGCTGCGCCGTCTCTGCGATGCCCACGGGATCCTGATGATTGTCGATGAAATCCAGTCCGGCTTCGGCCGCACCGGCCAGCGCTTTGCTTTCCCGCGCCTGGGCATCGAACCGGACCTGTTGTTGCTGGCCAAAAGCATCGCTGGCGGCATGCCGCTGGGCGCCGTGGTCGGGCGCAAGGCCCTGCTCGACAGCCTGCCCAAAGGCGGCCTAGGCGGCACCTACTCGGGTAACCCGATGGCCTGCGCCGCTGCACTGGCAACCCTGGAGGCCATGACCGACGCCAACCTCGCCACCTGGGGTGAGCAGCAGGAAACGGCGATTGTCAGTCGCTACCAACGCTGGCAGGCGAAAAATCTCTCGCCTTACCTGGGACGCCTGACAGGCACCGGCGCCATGCGCGGTATCGAGCTGGTCGATGCCAAGGGCGCCCCCGCCCCTGCACAGCTTGCACAACTGCTGGCGGCAGCCAGGAACGCCGGGCTGCTACTGATGCCCAGCGGCAAGGCGCGGCACATCATCCGCCTGCTCGCACCGCTGACCATTGAACCGGCGGTGCTCGAAGAAGGCCTGGACATTCTCGAGCGGTGCCTGGCGCAGCTGGTCTGAATCAGATCACCTTCACCGCCCGGCCAATGAACTGGATCGGCCCGGTCGGTTTGCCGGTTGGCGAGCCACCGCGCCCTTCGAGGGTCAACTCGAACAGTTGGTTAGGCTCCAGTGGCGGCAGCGTGTCCAGAGGGATCTGCAGGGTCTGGCCAGGCTTGACCAGGCCCAGGGACACAGGCGCCTGCCACTGCTCGCCTTTGGTCCAGAACTGCAGGGACTTGTCAGGCGGCACCTCAACCACACCCAAGGGAATCAGTTGCATGTTCTGCCGCTCGCCGGCCTGAATCACCCAGCCGGGGGCGTTGCTCTGAGGCGCCACCAGCACCACGAGGTAAGTCGGTGCGCTGACCGGTGGTGCGCGCAGCAGCAATACGCCAAGCACCAGGCAAGCGCTCACCGCTAGCGCAGTCAACCCACGCCACAACGCCAGCCGATCCCACCAGTTGATGCGCTCAACCAGTTGCAGGCCCTCCACACTATCGACGATTCGCGGCCAGACGCCGGCAGGCGGCGGCGTGGGTGCTGCCAGTTCGGTCAACGGCAACAAGCGTTGTTCCCAGGCGTCGACTGCTGCCTGCAACGCGGGATCATGGTCCAGGCGCTGCTCTATTTCCGCCCGCGGCCCGGCGGCCAGCGTGCCCAGCACATACTCGGCGGCCAGCAGGTCCCTTTCATCCTGAGTGGCGTTGTCCAGGTCGTCTTTCATTGCAGGCACTCGCGCAAAGCAGCCAGGCTGCGCTTGATCCAGGCTTTCACCGTACCCAGCGGCGCGTCGAGGTGCCGGGCGATCTGGGCGTGGGAAAAGCCGTCGACGTAAGCATGCACAATGCAGGCACGCCGCTCAGCCGGGAGTTTTTCCAGGCACTGCTGCAGACGTGACGACGGCAGGTGTTGCGCACATTCGGCAGCCTCTGCGCACGGCTGTTCCAGCGCCGCATCATCACTGACTTCACGCTGCTGCTGACGCAGCGCGTTGAGCGCCAGGTGTCGGGTGACACTGTACATCCAGCCCCGACCGCTGCCGCGTTGCGCATCAAAACCTGCAGCGCCCGTCCAGATGCGCAAGAAGGCATCATGCAACAGGTCTTCAGCCACGGCAGGTTCACGCACCAGGCGCAACAACACACCGTAGAGCCGCGCCCCTTCCTGTTGATACAACCGACGCAGGGCCTGACGCTCGCCACGTGCGCACGCGGCCAGCTGCGCCTCATAATCGAAAGGGGGCTCGGGTAATGACACAGGCATCCGCCGTCACAGGGTGGTTGTCCCCCTCAACGAGGGGGTGCTTGGCAGTTGCAGCGTAGTCGACTTTCGCTGCCCGCACGGCCCTACTGGGCCGCCCAGAAGATATAGTCGGCCTGGTAGTCGACTTGCTCGCGCTGGCCCTTTTGTGCCACCCCGCAAGCACTGCTCGGTGCCACCCCGCCTTTGAGGGCCACGCGCTGGATATAGGTAACGCCCGTCATCGCCCCCTGCCCTTCAGCCGGATTGGCCTTGACCAGTTGATATGGCAGGTTGCCCGGGCTTGAAGGCGCCACCGCCAGTTGCGTGCCAGTGACTTTCGACCCGTCCTTGGCCTGCCAGGTGGCAGGCGGGCCGAAATAGCTACCCACGGCCTTGCCGCTGCGGTCTCGAAGCTGCGCCTTGGGGCCAACGAATACCCACTCGGTCTGACCGGGCATGTCGGCCTTGTCACGGCATTCGTAGGTGATTTCACCAACACCGACGGTTTCCAGGGCGACTTTGTGGCCGTCGGGCACATTGATACTGTCAGGCAAGGCTGTGGCAGCCTGAACCGCCGACAGCGGCATCAGGCAGGCACAGGCAAAGGCGGCACAGGTCAGGTTGAAGCGGTTCTGGCGGCTCATGGCATTGCTCCGTAACAGGCAAGGGGATGGCAGCAACAGGTGCTGCTACCGGTACTACCCGCCAGAACGGAAAACGGATGCAGGCCAATCAAAATAAATTACAGGCCCAGCTCCTGTGGGGTGAGCATGTCGCACTCAAATGCGATCCAGCCACCTTCGAGCTCGGCATGGCCATTGACGATCGGGCCGTAGTAGCTCAAGCCGTTGTCCAGGGTCACGCAGATGTGCGTGGCCTTGTCGGGCGCCGCCAGGGTGCCGACAAAGTGGACCTTTTTCAGGGTCTCGGTGACTGCCTCAAGACCGACCCGGATCGCGACGTTCTCCACCGCTTCGACGTCTTCGTGCAGGTCGTCGCTGACGGTCACGGTGGCTGTGTAGTTGTACATGCTTGAACTCCAACGACGGGTAAATCGGCGTCTGCTGACGCACGCGGGCGCCTAGGGTAATGGAGTGTCACGGAAAAATCCCGTCTGCTTCGACATCCGGCAGCGGCAAACACTGGTATTGTGCGCCCCCGCCAAGACTATTCAGGGAATATACATTGACCGCTGAACAACACCTGACCTCGGACCTATTCGAAGTCGACAAACGCCTGGGCCTCAAGCCTGTGGTGGATTTCAACGCCTACCTGGAAAAGGCCTTCGGTGCCGGTCCCTGCCGCTGCAGCCGCTGCCTGGCCACTGCAGGTGACGAGGCCGGCTACACCCACGCGCACAGCTTCGACTTCGCCGGCCAGGTCGTGCATCGACGCTTCGCCACCACCGCAGGCAGCGACGTACTGCTGGTGCTGAAAAAAGCCTGGTTGTCGTACACAAAAAACGACCTGCCGGCCCTTGGCAGCCTCGACCGCGATACCCTGCTCGCCTTCGTCGAACCGGCCCTGCACAAGCGCCTGCTGCCGCTGCTGCTGGCCAGCGGGCTGGTCAAGGAAGTAGATGGACAGTGGTTGTTGCAAGCGCAAGCGGGCGACTGACAAGCGCTAACCAACGGTTTGCGCCCTTAGTTGTCGACGGCCAACGCATAGGGCCCCTGCGCCAATTGCTCGCGCAGAAATGCCACACAGCTGCGCACTTTCGCCGAGCTGCTCGAACGTGCGGCCGTCACCGCCCAGACATCGGCGGGCTGGTAATGGCTGGGCAGCACCCGCACCAGTGAACCGTCCACGAGGTTGCCGACCACGTCCCAGTACGACGCCATGATGATGCCGTGGCCATCCAGCGCCCACTGGCGAACAATGTCGCTGTGGTTGGCGGCCATGGGGCCGGTGACCTTGACCGTTTCGGCGCCGCCGGGGCCGGTCAGGCGCCACACCCCGAAGCGGTCGTCGCGGCTGCGAAACAACAGGCAATCGTGCTGCGCCAGCTCTGCCGCCACCCGCACCGGCCCGCGCCGCGCCAGATAATCGGGGGCGGCGGCCAGCACGCGCTTGTTTTCGACCATGCGATGGGCAATCAGGTGCTTTTCCTGAACTTCGCCCACGCGGACATCGATGTCGAAATTCTCACCGATCAGGTCGACGCGGCGGTCCATCAGTTCCAGCCAGATGTCCAGATCAGGATGGCGCTTGCGCAGCATCGACAGAATCGGCGCCACGTGCTCGCGGCCCAGGCGCAGGCTGGTGCTGATGCGCAAGGTGCCGCGCGGCTCGCTGAGCGCCCCGGACAACGACTCCAGCATCGACTCGACGTTCTCGAGAATTTTCTGCGCCCAGGCAAACGCCGCCTCGCCATCACTGGTGATGTTCACCCGCCGGGTGGTGCGGTTGAACAGCTTGACCCCAAGCAGCGTCTCCAGGGTGGCGATGCGCTTGCTGACATGGGCCGGTGACAGGCCCGTTTCGGTCGCCGCGGCGATAAAACTCGAACGCCGGGCCACCTCGCAGAACAGCTGCAGGTCACGCAGCAGCGGCTCATTATTCGCTATCAGCGCATTCTGAATCTTCATTCGCCCCGATTATCTCCCCAGTGTTTTTTATTAGCCTCTCATAAACCGTCTTCGCGGTCTGCTTTTACCCACAAGAACAATGAGAGTCCCATGAACCCACTGCGCATCGCCGTTGCCGGTGCCGGCCTGATCGGCCGCCGCCACATCGAACTGATTCAGGCCAGCAATGCCTGCCGCCTGTGTGCCCTGGTCGACCCGGCGCCGGGCGCGGCCGAACTGGCCCAGGCTGCTGGTGTGCCGCTGTATACGTCGCTGCAGCAGCTGTTCGCCGAGCAGCGTCCGGACGGGGTGATCCTTGCCACGCCCAACCACCTGCATGTCGAGGGTGCGTTGGCCTGTGTCGAACAGGGGGTGGCGGCCTTGATCGAGAAGCCGGTGGCGCACACCCAGGAACAGGGCAAGCGTTTGCTGGCCGTTGCCGAGCAAGGCGACGCACGCCTGCTGGTCGGCCATCACCGGGCCCACAGTGCGATCCTCGCCAAAGCCCGCGAAGTGATCGCCGAAGGGCTGCTGGGCGACCTGGTGGCGGTCATGGGCAGTGCCCTGTTCTACAAGCCCGACGACTATTTCAACGCCGCGCCCTGGCGCCGCCAGGCTGGTGGCGGCCCGGTGCTTATCAACCTGATCCACGAGATCGGCAATTTGCGTTCGCTATGCGGTGAAATCACCGCCGTGCAGGCCCAGGCCTCAAACGCCACCCGCGGCTTTGCCGTGGAAGACAGCGTGGCCATCAGCCTGCGCTTTGCCAGCGGTGCCCTGGGCACCTTCATGCTCTCGGACACCGCCGCCTGCGCCCGCAGCTGGGAGCAGACCGCGCGCGAGAACCTCGATTACCCAAGCTACGACGACGAGGACTGCTACGTGATCGCCGGCACCCGTGGCTCGCTGTCGATCCCGACCATGCGCCTGAAGTACTACGAGCAGCGCGAACACCGCTCCTGGTGGAAACCCTTCAACACCGCCATCGCGCCGCTGGAGCAGGCCGACCCGCTGCAGCGCCAGCTGACGCACTTCTGCCAGGTGATTCGCGGCGAGGCCAAACCGCTGGTGACGGTGCGCGACGGCCTGCGCAACCTGCAGATCGTCGAGGCCATCAGCCAGGCGGCGCACAGCGGTCGGCTCGTCGATACCACATCGCTGTAACCCCCTGTTGCACCTCCATAACAACAACAAACGGAGACACGCCAATGGCCAATCATGCCGATGGGCTGCACGCTGCAAAGCAAACCAAAAAGGCCACTGCCAGTGGCTGGGTCGGTTCGGCCCTGGAGTACTACGACTTTTTCATCTACGCCCAGGCGGCGGCGCTGATTTTTCCGCAGGTGTTCTTCCCTTCAAGCGACCCCAAGGTGGCGATCATCGCCTCGCTGGCGACCTATGGCGTGGGCTATCTGGCGCGTCCGGTCGGGGCGTTTTTCCTCGGTCACTGGGGCGATACCCGGGGTCGCAAGAATGTCTTGCTGCTGTGCATGTTCCTCATGGGCCTGGCCACGGTAGCAGTCGGCCTGCTGCCTACCTACAACCAGATCGGCTACTGGGCACCGGCGTTGCTGGTAGTGCTGCGCCTGATCCAGGGCTTTGCCGTGGCCGGTGAAATCGCCGGGGCCAGCTCGATGATCCTAGAGCATGCGCCACCAGGGCGGCGCGGCTTTTTTGCCAGTTTCACCCTGCAGGGCGTGCAGGCCGGTCAAGTACTGGCTGCGGCGATTTTCCTGCCCCTGGCCTACTTTATGCCCGAAGACGCTTTCAACAGCTGGGGCTGGCGCATTCCGTTCCTGCTCAGCGCCGCCGTGCTGATCGCCGCGTTCATCATTCGTCGCGAAGTCGAAGAACCCGAAGCCTTCACCCGCAAGGTCAACCCGCAGCTGCCACAACGCTCGCCGATCCGCGATGCATTCAAGTACAGCTGGCGCGGCATGCTGGTGGTGCTCGGGGTGTCGCTGATGAACGTGATCCCGGTGGTGACCACCGTGTTTGGTGCCGCCTACGCCGTGCAGCCCGCCTATGGCGTGGGCTTCGACAAGAGCGTGTATCTGTGGATTCCGGTGGTGGGCAACATTGTCGCGGTGCTGGTGATTCCTTTTGTCGGCAACCTTTCCGACCGCATCGGCCGGCGCCCGCTGATCATCGGCAGTGCACTGGGATGCGGCCTGATGTCGTTCCTGTACCTGTACGCCATCAGCCTGCACAACCTGCCGCTGGCCTTTGCCGCCTCGCTGCTGATGTGGGGCACGATCTACCAGGGCTACAACGCGATCTTCCCGAGCTTCTTCCCTGAACAGTTCCAGACCCACTACCGGGTGTCGGCCATGGCCATCGCCCAGAACGTCGGCTACATGTTCACCGCCCTGCTCCCGGCCCTGTTCACCGCTGTCGCGCCACCCGGCTCAGACAACGTGCCTTTGCTGATCGGCAGCATCACCTGCCTGGTGACCGCCATCTCGGCGATTGCTGCCTGGAGTGCACCGGAAACCTACCGCACGCCGCTGGACCAGCTCGGCCGCCACGACGCCGTGGCCCTGGACAAACCCACCTATGACGCTATTCGCGCCACCTCACTGACAGGAAGCCTACGCCCATGACCACCTTGCTCGTACTCAACGGCCCTAACCTGAACATGCTCGGGCTGCGTCAGCCCGAGGTCTACGGCCGGGAAACACTTGCCGATGTGCAGCACCTGTGCGAGCAGGCTGCCAGCCGCCGGGACCTTGCCCTGGAGTTTCAGCAAACCAACCATGAAGGGCAGATGATCGACTGGATTCATCAGGCCCGTGGCCGGGTTGCCGGCATTGTCATCAACCCCGGTGCCTGGACCCACACCTCGGTAGCCATCCATGACGCGTTGATCGCCGCCGAAGTGCCGGTGATCGAAGTGCACATCTCCAACGTCCACCGCCGCGAAGCGTTCCGTCATCACTCCTACGTGTCGTTGGTGGCCAAGGCCGTGCTGGCAGGCTTTGGCACTCACGGCTACGTATTGGCGATCGAGCACTTCGCCCGTCTGCTGCAAGGAGCTGAATGATGAAAACACTGGCTAACCCCACACAGCGCCTGCGCCTGGGATTTATCGGCGGCGGCCTGGAGTCGTCGATTGGCGCCACCCACCGCTACGCCGCGCACCTGGATGGGCACTTCGAACTGGTGGCCGGCGTGTTCGCCCGCGATCAGCAACGCAACCAGGCCGCCGCCCAGGCCTACGGGGTTGATCCGGACCGGGTGTATGCCGACTTCCAGGCGATGGCGCGCGCCGAAGCCGAGCGCGCCGATGGCATCCAGGCGGTGGCGATCATGGCCCCCAACGCCGTGCACGTACCGGCGAGCCTGGCCTTTCTGCAACAGGGCATCGATGTGATCTGCGACAAGCCCCTGGCCACTGACCTTAATGAAGCCCGCAGCCTGCTTGCCGAATCACGCCATGGCCCGGCCCTGCACCTGCTGACCCACAACTACAGCGGCTACCCGATGATTCGCGAAGCCCGCGACCTGATCGCCCGGGGTGCTATCGGCGACGTGCGCCTGGTTCAAGTCGAACATGCCAGTGCCTTCGGCACGCACCCGCTGGAGCAGCAAGGCAGCAAGGCGCTGGCCTGGCGCACCGATCCGGGCCAGGCGGGTACGTCATCGGTACTGGGCGACGTGGGCGTGCATGCCCATCAGTTGCTGCGCTTTGTCACCGGCCAGGAAGTCAGCGAAGTCTCGGCAGAGCTCAGCACCCTGGTACCGGGCCGCCGTTCTGACGACAACGCCCACGTAAAATTGCGCCTCAGCGGTGGCGGGCGCGGCATGCTCTGGGCCAGTTTTGTCGCCGCCGGGCATCGTCATGGCCTGCAGATCCGGGTGTTCGGCTCAACCGGCTCGCTGTACTGGCATCAGGAAGAACCGGAGCGCCTGGAACTGCGTCATCAGGATCAGCCGCACCAGATTCTGCGCCGTGGCGAAGCCTGGCTCAGTGACGCGGCAAAACAGGCTACGCGGATCAAGGCAGGCCAGCCCGAAGGCCTGCTGGAAGCATTTGCCAACGTCTACAGCGATGCCGCCGAGCTGATCAGGGCGCGCCGCGAACAACGCCCCAGCGCACCACTGGCACGCCTGTGCGCGACAGCCGAAGACGGTCTGCTGGGGATGGTGTTCATTGATGCCTGCGTACGCTCCAACGAGGCTCAGGGGCGCTGGACTTCGCTGGACTGATTCAGTCTTCCAGCGGCTTGGGCGGTGCAGCGGGCTTGGCGGGTTTGGCCGGTTTTTCGGCCTTGCCCGGTTTGCCATCGGCTGCAGGCTTGCCGGCAGCCTGCTTCTGTTCCGCCACGGTCGGCGCGACGATGGCCTTTTCTGCCTCGGGCAAGGCATCGACGGCAGCAAAAATAGCGCTGGGTTCAACGGTACCGGTGTGCTCGATGCGGTGTTTTTCACCATCTTTGCCCACCAGTACCACCTGGGTCACCACGGTGTCGGCGGCACTGAACTTGAACTCGCGGATCAAGGCCATCGTGGCCTGTTGATCGAGGTACTTGTCTTCGCGCTTACCCATCATGCCGGCGATGCTGTACAGCACCAGGTTGCGCTTTTCGAACTCACCCTTGGTGGCCGGGTCCTTCAACGCCTGGTCCAGATTTCTGAGGGTCGGGTCGGCGGTACTCGGCGCAATCACGATCAACGGCCGGGCCTTGTACAGATCCTGCTCCAGGGGGGAGGGATCACTGTTGGCCGCCAGGACGGGGCCTGCAATGGCCAACACAGTGGCAAGGGTCAGTGACCGTATGAGCATGCGCATCTCCTTCAGTTTCCATGCATCAAAGACTACGGATCGCGACGAAAGATCCGGGGTGCGAGCCTAAACTACAGGACGAAATCCGTGGACAGTTCAAAGGTAACTTCCGGTTTCCGTGTAGCGCCTCGAATATGTCCAGAACAGGCTGACACCTGAATCTGAGGATAGCTGATGGCTGACAGCCACGCCTGCCACTCCCCCTGCCGAAGGACTGGACCATGAGCATTGCCGATGCCCTGCTGTTATTTCTGATTGTTGCCACTACCCTGGGCTGCGGCCTGATGGGCGGGCTGTTTTTTGCCTTTTCCAACTTTGTCATGAAAGCGCTTGAACGCATCCCCGAGCAAAGCGCCGTGACGGCCATGCAGTCCATCAATCAGGTGGTGCTCAACCGGGTGTTCTTCGCCTTGTTCTTTGGCACCGCCCTGACCAGCATTGCCTTGCTGATCTGGGCCTATCAGCGTTTTCCGCTGCCGGGCAGCGTGTGCATGGCCATCGGCAGCGGCCTGTACCTGGTCGGCAACATCCTGGTGACGGTGGTGATCCACGTGCCCAAAAATCAGGGGCTGGCCCGTCTCGACCCGGCCAGCACCGAGGCCGTCAGCGCCTGGCACCGCTATGTACCCAGCTGGAGCCGCTGGAACCACGTACGCACCATCACTGCCCTTGCCGCGGCGGTGTGGCTGATGCTGGCGCTGGGCTTCATTCGCCTGTAGCGGTCATCAACGGCCACTGCGCCAGCGGCCAGTAACGACCCTTGCGCGACTCGAACAAGGTGAAATGCCGCGCTCGCAGGTAAAAGTCGGCAGCAACGTGCGCTTCGGGCACCGCGCCGTGATAGTTGCGCGCCAGGGTCAAGTGCGCACGGTACTCCCTCGGCGCTTCGGCAAAGCCCATGGGCAGCATGGCCTGTTGCAGGTCATACACCAGTTGGCGCAAGGCCGCCGGAGTTTGCGTGGGGGTCAGCACCAGCGCCCTGGCCGCACGCCAGGCTTCCAGCCGGTCCAGTTGCACGCTCAAGGATTTGCCGGGTACCGGCACCGCCGAGGCCGCCGCACAAATCGCCGGCAACTGCGCGCTGGGCACCGCCCCGAGAAACAACAGCGTGAGGTGAAAGTTGGCCGATGGCACCGCGCGGCCCAGCGGCGACCCGAGTTCGTTACGCCAACGGGCAATCGCACGGCGTTGCGGGGCTTCGCACGCCAGGGCAAAAAACAGTCGGTTGAAGGGTTCGCCCTGCAGCAAGGCTTCAGTCATTGCGGTGGATCTCCTGCTCAACGCCTGCTGTTCATTATCCATAACGCCACCTGTAACGCACCTGCAAGCCGGGTCGCAAGCGGGCTGGCAAACCTTTGCGTCTGTGACTAATGTCTGGCGTCAATGCCGTAACATTTTGTACAAACAACGCTGCCGATTGTTTATGCTGGCGGGCTCATGCCATGGCGCATCGCCACTCTGAACCGAACCCGCCCATGAAAATATTCCTCGTTTTATTGTTTGTGTTCTCGATTGCCTACGTCCACTTGCGTGGCCGGGTCAGGCACAAGATCACACGCCAACTGGGGGACCATTCGAGCTTCCTGGCCCCGGTCAATGTGTTCCTCTACCTGTTCTCCAAGCTGCCGGCCAAACCTTACCTGCCGGTCGACAACTTTCCCGAGCTCAAGCCGTTGCAGGACAACTGGCAGGCCATTCGCGCCGAAGCCCAGCAACTGCTGCAGGTAGGTGAAATCAAAAGCTCGCAAAACTATGACGACGTCGGCTTCAACTCGTTCTTCAAGAGCGGCTGGAAGCGCTTCTACCTGAAGTGGTACGGCGAGAGCCACCCTTCGGCAATGAAGCTCTGCCCGCGCACCACGGAGCTGTTGCAGAGCATCGGCACGGTCAAGGCCGCGATGTTCGCCACCCTGCCGCCGGGCTCCAAACTGGTTCGCCACCGTGATCCCTATGCAGGGTCCTACCGTTACCACCTGGGCCTGGATACGCCCAACAGTGACGACTGCTACATCTGCGTAGACGGTGAGAATTACGCCTGGCGCGACGGTGAAGGGGTGATCTTCGATGAAACCTACATTCACTACGCCGCCAACCAGACCGATCACAACCGCATCATTCTGTTCTGTGACGTCGAACGCCCGCTCAAGTACCGCTGGGCCACTGCCTTCAACCGCTGGTTCAGCCGCAACGTGATGGCCGCCGCTGCGGCGCCGAACGATGCCGGCGATAAAACCGGCGGTATCAACCGCCTGTTCACCCGCATCTACAAGGTTCGTGCACGCGGCAAAGCCCTGAAAAAACGTAACCGCACCCGCTACTACCTGGAAAAATGGGCCGTAGTGGCCGCACTGGTGCTGGCGTTTATCTATATCTGAAGGGCCAGGCCGTTGATTGTGGCGGGTCACCCGCCACAGCCGCCTCTCGACGTGCCCCTTGCCCCGATCATCGACCAACGGCGCCCCGTCCGTTGAAAAACTGGCTTCACTGTTCATGTTGCCAACAGCATGAGGTGAAGACGATGAGCATGATGGACTGGGACGCCTACCGGAAGCAGTTGATGGCCGGTATCGGCGACCTCAAGCAACTCTCCCCCGACACGGTCAACGGCTACATGACCGCCAGCGGCGCCGGGGCCAAGACCAACCACCTGGACGCCAAGACCCGCGAGCTGATCTCTCTGGCAGTGGCAGTGACCACCCGCTGCGACGGCTGCATCGCCGTGCACTCGGCCCAGGCGGTCAAACACGGTGCCAGCCGTGAGGAAATTGCCGAAGCCCTGGGTGTCGCCGTGGCCATGAATGCCGGGGCGGCACTGGTTTACTCGGCGCGTGCGATGGATGCCGTCGGCAAAGCCGGCAGCTAGTTGATTACCCCGGCACCCAGCCGGCATGCACAAACAGTTGCATGCCGGCAGCAAGGCTTTCAGACTCGCGGTTCACGTTGCAAGGAACCGCCATGATTCACATCCGCCCCATGACCCCCGCTGACTTCGAGCATTTCTGGCCGACCTTCCAGGCCATTGTCGCTGCCCGCGAAACCTATGCCTTCGACCCGGCCATGAGCCAGGAGCAGGCCCGTCAGCTGTGGCTGGAGTTACCGCTGCACACCCTGGTGGCAGAAGAAGACGGGCAACTGCTCGGCTCCTACTACCTCAAAGCCAATGCCGCTGGCCCCGGCAGCCATGTGAGCAATTGCGCCTACATGGTCTGCGAAGGCGCACGCGGTCGCGGGGTGGCGCGCTTGATGTGCGAACACTCGCAGCGCCTGGCCCGCGAGCAGGGTTTTCTGGCCATGCAGTTCAATTCGGTGGTGGCCAGCAACGAGGTCGCCGTCGCCTTGTGGCACGCGCTGGGCTTTGAAACCGTCGGCCGCCTGCCCCACGCCTACCGGCATGCACGCCTGGGCCTGGTTGATTGCCTGGTGATGTACAAGTGGCTGGAACAACCCCGACAACCGCTGCTGATCGGCCGCAAAAACATCGAGGCGATCGTCTCGCGCAAACGCGGGCGCTGAGCCGCACTGCCCCACACATTCGCGCAAGTCATTGACGGCAAAGGCATTCAATGGTCAGATGCGCGCCAGTTTCAGGTGTCCTGCGCCGCCGTGCGCAGGGTGAAACGGGAAGCCGGTGCGTCACATCGTGTGACTAGTCCGGCGCTGCCCCCGCAACGGTAAGCGAGCGAAGCCTTCGAAACACCACTGTGCTACGGCATGGGAAGGTGAAGGCCTTCATGACCCTCGCAAGCCCGGAGACCGGCCTGAAGCTTCGTTTGGCAACCCCGCGGTGGGCGGGCGCAGGCCGGTTTGCGGGCGCCTGCGCGCGCAATTCCTTCATGCGTTGTTCCCTCCGGGATTCATTCATTCCTGTCATTTTGGAACGACATGTCCCGTTACTCCAAGCTTCACACCCTGGCGGCCAATGCCCTGGCGCCCTGCCTGGCATTCTCCCTGCCGACCTTCGCTGCCGAACCCGGCATCCTGGCCCTGCCCTCGACGGCCATCACCAGCAACAGAGATAACGACCCGATCAGCCTGGCAACGCCGTTGCCCGCGGGTTCGCGCCTGAACCTCAGCGCCATGGACACCCCGGCCAGCACCAGCAGCCTCAGCGCCGAAGTCATCGAGCAGCGCAACAACCGCACGGTGCAAGACGCCGTAAGCCGCTCGCCGGGCATCACCTCGATCGCCACGCCCGGTGATGGCAACACCGGCTTATCGGCCCGCGGCTTTACCGGCCACGGTTCGGTGATGACCCTGTTCGACGGTTCGCGCCTGTACACTGGTGCAGGTACCCAGACCTTCCCCGTCGACCCGTGGATGGTCGAGCGCATCGATGTGATCCGTGGCCCGGCCTCGGTTCTCTACGGCGAGGGTGCTACCGGTGCGGTGATCAACGTTATCCCGAAAAAGCCGTTCGCCGGCGAGATCCGCAATCACCTGCGCCTGGGCTACGGCAGTTATGACCGCCAACAACTGGGCCTGGACAGCGGCGGCTCGCTGAGCGAGCGCCTGAGCTACCGGCTTACCCTCAATCAACAGACCGGCAATGGCTGGGTTGATCGCGGCGACTCCAGGAGCCTGGCCATGAGCGCAGCCCTGCGCTTCGACGCCACCGACGACTTGAGCTTCACCCTGGCCCACGAGCGCGGCGATGCCGAGCCGATGAACTACTTCGGCACACCGCTGATCGACGGCCATCAGCGCGACAGCCTGAGCACGAAAAACTACAACGTGCGCAACGACGTACAGCGCTACCACGATGAGTGGACGCGCCTGAACACCGACTGGAACCTCAGTGACGCGATCAGTGCCAGCAACCAGCTCTACTACATCAAGAGCCGCCGGCACTGGCGCAACGCCGAGGACTACACCTGGAACAGCGGCCTGGGCGCGCTTGAGCGTGGCAGCTTCCTGGAGATCAAGCACGACCAGGAACAGATTGGTGACCGTCAAAGCGTTACCTTCGATCACTCGCTCTTTGGCCTGAGCAGCAAGACCGTGGTCGGCGCCGAGTACAACCGCATCCGCTTCGGCGTCGACAGCAACTCGCCTTACACCGACGTCGGCGGCGATTACATCGACCCCTGGCACCCGGCACCGGGCTACTTCCACAGCCAGGACCCGACCCGGCCACAGACCCACAGCACCACGCGCACCTTTGCCCTGTTTGCCGAAAACCGCACGCAGTTGTCCGAGCGCTGGTCGCTGGTTACCGGTGTACGCCGTGACCAGAACCACATCGACCGCGACAACCTGGTCGACGGCAACCGAACGGACCGCAGCCTCAACGGTGGCAACTGGCGGGCCGGGCTGGTGTTTGCCGTAACCGATGAGCTGTCGCTGTATGGCCAGTACTCCACCAGCGAAGACGGGGTGAACAGCCTGCTCACCTTGAGCCCGAGCCAGCAAAAATTTGACCTGACCGAAGCCAAGCAGACCGAACTGGGCCTCAAGCAACTGTTCTGGGACGGTCGTGGCGAGTGGACCCTGGCCGCTTACCACATCGTCAAAAACAAGCTGCTGGTCGACAACCCGGACACCCATGAGAAGGAGCAAGCCGGGCAACAGACTTCCGACGGCCTGGAGGCCACCCTGGAACTGGCCCTCGCCAACCAGTGGCAGGTGTCGGCCAACGCCTCGGTGGTGCGCGCCAAGTACGACGACTTTGACCAGACCGTGGGCGGCGAGACGGTATCGCGTGCGGGCAACCGCCCCACCAACGTGCCGCGGCGCACCGCGAACCTATGGGTTAACAAGGGACTGGGGCATGACGTGGAGGCCGGCATGGGGCTGCGTTATGTCGACCAACGTTATGCCGACACCGCCAACACCCGGAGCGTGCCCGGCTTTACTGTGGTCGATGCCAACCTGGGCTGGCAAGTGCTGCCCGATGTGCGCCTGGGCCTGCAGTTGAACAACCTGCTGGACCGTCGCTACGCGGCGACCGCGCACAGCGGCGAGCAGTGGTTGATGGGTGAGCCACGCTCATATTTTGCGACGCTGGACTACAGCTTCTAAACGTAGCTCGATCGCAGGCTCGGCTGAGCCTGAGATAGCCATCGCGGATAAATCCGCTCCTACCCAGAACACCGTATACCTGTAGGGCTGCACAGCAGCCCCAAGGGCCCCAAAGTGGATATCCGCAAAAACATGATTATGCTTGAAGAAGCCTTGCTGCAGTGCCTGACCGTCACCCCCAGGGCCAGGGTGCGGTAAGGCGTGGGTACTCCGGCCTATAAAAACAAAAGCGGAGAACACTCATGGCGGCAATCGACAGCACCTCCTCTGGCAGTGCGCCCAAGCACAGCATTACCAAGGAGGAGCGCAAAGTCATCTTCGCCTCCTCCCTGGGCACCGTGTTCGAATGGTACGACTTCTACCTCTACGGCTCGCTCGCAGCGATCATCGCCAAGCATTTCTTTGCCGGCGTCAACGAAACCACCGCATTCATCTTCGCCCTCCTCGCCTTTGCCGCCGGCTTTGCCGTACGCCCCTTCGGCGCGATTGTGTTCGGCCGCCTCGGCGACATGATCGGGCGCAAGCACACCTTCCTGATCACCATTGTGATCATGGGCGTGTCCACCGCGATCGTCGGCCTGCTGCCCAGCTACGCCAGCATCGGAGTAGCGGCGCCGATCATCCTGATCACCCTGCGCCTGTTGCAGGGGCTGGCACTGGGCGGTGAATACGGCGGCGCGGCGACCTATGTCGCCGAGCACGCTCCCAAAGGCCGTCGCGGCTACTTCACCTCGTGGATTCAAACCACTGCCACCCTGGGGCTGTTCCTTTCCCTGCTGGTCATTCTGGCCTGCCGCACTGCGCTGGGCACCGAAGCCTTTGAGGCCTGGGGCTGGCGGATTCCGTTCCTGCTCTCGATCCTGTTGCTGATCGTCTCGGTGTACATTCGCCTGCAACTGAGCGAGTCGCCGGTGTTCCAGAAGATGAAAGCCGAAGGCAAGGCTTCCAAAGCGCCGCTGACCGAGTCGTTCGCGCGCTGGGATAACCTCAAGATAGTGATCATGGCCCTGCTCGGCGGCACCGCCGGCCAGGCCGTGGTCTGGTACACCGGGCAGTTCTACGCGCTGTTCTTCCTGCTGCAGATGCTCAAGATCGACCCGCAAACGGCCAACCTGCTGATTGCCGGCTCTCTGCTGATCGGCACACCGTTCTTCATCCTGTTCGGCAGCCTCTCCGACCGCATCGGACGCAAGGGCATCATCATGGCCGGCTGCATCATCGCGGCGCTGACCTACTTCCCGATCTTCAAGGCCCTGACCCAGTACGGTAACCCCGATGTGTTCCTGGCACAGGAGATGAACCCGGTCACCGTGGTCGCCGATCCCGATCAGTGTTCGTTCCAGTTCGACCCGGTGGGCAAAGCCAAATTCACCAGCTCCTGCGACCTGGCGAAAAGCGTGCTGGCCAAGCGCGCCATTCCGTACGAGAACGTGAAGGCCGAGCCCGGAACCGTGGCGCAGATCCACATCGGTGACAAAGTGATCCAGAGCTTCGAAGGCTCTACGATGCCGGCTGCCGACTTCAAGACGAAGAACGATGCCTTCGCCCTCACCCTCACCAGCGCATTGAAAGAAGCCGGTTATCCGGAGAAAGCCGACCCGGCGAAGACCAATTACCCGATGGTATTGCTACTGCTAACCATCCTGGTGATCTACGTGACCATGGTCTACGGGCCGATTGCCGCGTGGCTGGTGGAGTTGTTTCCGGCGCGCATCCGCTATACCTCGATGTCACTGCCGTATCACATAGGCAATGGCTGGTTTGGCGGTTTCCTGCCAACGGTGGCGTTCGCCATGGTGGCGGCAACGGGGGATATCTATTACGGGCTGTGGTACCCGATCGTTATTGCGGTGATGACCGCCGTCCTCGGCATTTTCTTCATGCCGGAAACCAAGGACCGGGATATCAGTCACACCTAGTGCCGAGGCCAGGACGGCGTCAACACAACTGACAGGGTGCGCCTGCGCGGCGCACCCTGTTTTTTTTACCTCAAGCCATCAATTCCAGGGACGGTCGCCGTTCTCGTCTTTGATGCGGGTCGGCAGGCCCATCACGTCCAGCGCCTTGAGGAACGGCTCAGCCGGCAGCTCCTCGACGTTGGCCATGCGCTGCACGTCCCACTCGCCACGGGCTACCAGCAAGGCGGCCGCGACTGGCGGAACACCGGCCGTGTAGGAGATACCCTGGCTGTCGGTTTCGGCGTAGGCCTCTTCGTGGTCGGCCACGTTGTAGATGAAGATCTCACGTGGCTGGCCATCCTTGCTGCCCTTGACCAGATCACCGATGCAGGTCTTGCCGGTGTAGCCCGGTGCCAGCGAGGACGGATCAGGCAGCACGGCCTTGACCACCTTGAGCGGCACCACTTCCAGGCCTTCAGCGGTCTTGACCGGCTGCTCGGAGAGCAGGCCGAGGTTTTTCAGCACCGTGAAGACATTGATGTAGTGCTCACCAAAGCTCATCCAGAAACGCACGTTGGGCACGTCGAGGTTCTTCGACAGCGAGTGCACTTCGTCGTGGCCGGTCAGGTACAGGTTCTGCGAACCGACCACAGGCAGGTCGTCCGTACGTTTGACCTCGAACATGGTGTTGCTGGTCCACTGGCTGTTCTGCCAGCTCCACACCTGTCCGGTGAATTCACGGAAGTTGATTTCCGGGTCAAAGTTGGTGGCAAAGTATTTGCCATGGGAGCCGGCATTGACGTCGAGAATGTCGATCGAATCAATGCGGTCGAAATACTGTTGTTGCGCCAGGGCTGCATAGGCATTGACCACACCCGGGTCAAAGCCGACGCCCAGAATGGCGGTGATGTTCTTCTGCTGGCACTCTTCGAGGTGTTTCCACTCGTAGTTGCCGTACCACGGCGGGGTCTCGCAGATTTTGCCCGGTTCTTCGTGAATCGCGGTGTCCAGATAGGCCACACCGGTATCGATGCAGGCACGCAGCACCGACATGTTGAGGAACGCGGAGCCGACGTTGATGACGATTTGCGATTCGGTTTCACGAATCAGCGCCTTGGTCGCTTCGACGTCCAGGGCGTTCAGCGCAAATGCCTTGATTTCAGCGGGCTGCTTGAGGCTGCCCTTGGCAATGACGCTGTCGATGATGGCCTGGCATTTGGAGATGTTGCGCGACGCGATGGCAATACGACCGAGTTCGTCGTTGTGCTGCGCGCACTTGTGGGCCACCACCTTGGCGACACCTCCTGCACCAATGATAAGAACGTTCTTCTTCAATTTATCTATCTCTCCTTTACTGCCAGCTCAAGACAGGCTGGACAAGTAGTCTTCGAAACCAAATTCGCGAACCACCTCAACACTACCGTCGAGTTGTTTCACTACGATGGACGGCATTTTCAGGCCGTTGAACCAGTTTTTCTTGACCATGGTGTAACCTGCTGCGTCAACAAACGACAGCCGATCGCCGATGGCCAGCGGCCGATCAAATTGGTATTCGCCGAAGATGTCGCCGGCCAGGCACGACTTGCCGCAGACCATGTAGGTGTGCTCGCCGCTGCTTGGCGCCAGCTTGGCGTTGAGGCGGTAGATCAGCAGGTCGAGCATGTGCGCTTCGATCGAACTGTCGACCACGGCCAGGTGCTTGCCGTTGTACAGGGTGTCGAGCACGGTGACTTCCAGCGAGGCGCTCTGGGTGATGGCGGCTTCGCCCGGTTCCAGGTAAACCTGCACGCCGTACTGCTCGGAGAAGGCCTTCAGGCGCGCGCAGAACGCGTCCAGCGCGTAGTCTTCACCGGTAAAGTGGATGCCGCCACCCAGGCTTACCCACTCGACTTTGTGCAGCAAATGGCCAAAGCGCTCTTCGATCACGCCCAGCATCTTGTCGAACAGGTCGAAGTCGCCGTTCTCGCAGTTGTTGTGGAACATGAAGCCGGAGATCTGATCGATGACGCCTTCGACCTTCACCGGGTCCCACTCGCCCAGGCGGCTGAACGGACGCGCCGGGTCGGCCAGCAGGTAATCGGAGCTGCTCACCTGCGGGTTGACGCGCAGGCCACGCACGGTGCCTTCGGTCTGCTCGGCAAAGCGCTGCAGCTGGCCGATGGAGTTGAAGATGATCTTGTCGCAGTTCTCGACCATCTCGCCGATCTCGTCGTCGGCCCAGGCCACGCTGTAGGCGTGGGTTTCACCGGCAAACTTCTGGCGGCCCAGCTTGAGCTCGTACAGCGACGACGAGGTGGTGCCGTCCATGTACTGCTGCATCAGGTCGAACACCGACCAGGTGGCAAAGCACTTGAGGGCCAGCAGGGCCTTGGCGCCGGAGTTTTCGCGCACGTAGGCGATCTTCTCCATGTTGCGCAGCAGCTTGGTTTTGTCGATGAGGTAGTACGGCGTTTTGATCATTTCGAGGCCCCCGGCCAGGCCGGCCAAAAAAAGGACACGCATTGTGCCTTCACTCGATACATATCGAAAGGGAGAAAAGCGCTTTTCCTTCAGTCAGTGGTCAGATTGCCCGTGCATCCCCCGTGTTCAGGGGCTCAGACCGGCAATTTGCGCCCCCACACCAGCACTTCCCCGGCGGTGGCGAGCACCAGACTCAGCCCGCTGTAGGAAAAGCCGAAAGCGCGCACTTCAAGTTCCACCCCCAGCTTGTGAAACACGGCGGGCCGGCCATAGCGCTCGCCGTGCAGCCAGGAACCCGGCTGTACCAGCAGCAGGTGCTGCTCCGGCCAGGCCAGGATAATGTCTTCGACCATCCAGCCATCGGCGGTGGCCAGGGGCAAGCCGCCGCCGCTGATACCGGCCATGCGGATCACCCGTCCGCTCAGCGGGCCAATGCCATGGGCGTCCAGGTAGCGGTCACTGCCAAGGTTGTCGGTACGGTCGCGGGCGACTTTTTCGCCGCGCTGGCAATCGAGCACGCTGCGCCCGGAGCTTGAGGCAATCAACAGCAGTTCGCTGTCACGGTCAAAACCGACTTCCAGCAGCCCGGCGACGGTGACGCGGGCCGTCTGCGTCCAGGGTGCGGGCGGCGCCGTCACCGGCTGGTGCTGGATGGTTTGACGCAAAGGATCGAGGTGTCTGCTGCTCATGTGGCCTTCCGTTCGGGCGCATCAGCCGGTGCACCGGCACCGGCCCTTCACGGAATACCATGGTTTCACAGGCTTTGACGATACCCTGCGGCGTGCGTCACCCCCTTGAGCCGGCCCCCAGCCACTGCGCGGCCCGCTCCGCAATCATGATTGCAGCAGCATTGGTATTGCCACCGACCAGGGTCGGCATGATCGAGGCATCAACCACCCGCAAGCCCTCGATGCCCTGTACGCGCAGCTGGCAGTCGACGACAGCCAGCTCGTCGTTGCCCATTTTGCAGGTGCCCACCGGGTGGTAAATGGTGTCGGTGCGCTTGCGCAGCACTTCGATCAGTTGCTCGTCGCCATACAGCCCCTGGCTGTACATGTCTTTGAGCCCGAACGGGGCCATGGGCGCCTGCTCGAGAATGGTGCGGGCCATGCGGTAGCCTTTGAGCAAGGTATGCACATCGTCGTCATGGCTGAGCAGTTTCGGGTCGATGCGCGGCGCCGCCGCCGGATCGGCCGAATACAGGCCCACCGTGCCGATGCTTTTCGGTCGCAACACGCACACGTGGCAACTGAAACCATGGCCCCAGTGCAGGCTGCGGTTGTGGTTGTCGACCATGCTGATCACCGAGTGCAGCTGAATGTCCGGGCGCGCCAGGCTCGCATCGGTTTTCAGGAACGCCCCGGCTTCAGCGAAGTTGCTGGCAAAGGGGCCGGTCTTGTTGCGCGCATAGTCGAGCAAGGCCTTGCCCATTTTCACCCCGCCACCGACAGAAAAGCCTGGCAGCGAGTTGTCGCTGCTGCGGTAGCACAGCACCACGTCCGGGTGGTCCTGCAGGTTCTGGCCGACGCCCGGCAGCTCATGCTGCACGGCAATGCCGTGCGGCTTGAGCTCGGCCTCGGCGCCGATCCCCGACAGCATCAGCAACTGCGGGCTGCCAAAAGCACCGGCGCTGACCAGCACCTCTTTGCGCGCCTTGAGTTCGACTGGCTTGCCTTTGACGCGCACCTTCACCCCGACCGCCTGCTTGCCTTGCAACAGGATGCGCTCGGCATGGGCATGGGTAATGACCGTAAGGTTGCTGCGCTGCTCACGTACCGGTTTGAGGAACGCGGTGGCGGTGCTCCAGCGCCGGCCGTCCCGGATCGTCACCTCGTAGGGCCCTACGCCTTCCTGGTCGGCGCCGTTGAAGTCCGGGTTGTAACGATGCCCGGCCATTTGCGCGGCCTTTATGAAGGCCTGGCTGGCCGGATGCGACTGCGCCTTGCCGACATACAGCTCGCCGCTGCCTCCATGGTGCGCGCAGCCACCACGGTGGTGGCTTTCGCTTTTGCGAAAATACGGCAACACATCGGCATACGACCAGCCGGGATTGCCCAGCGCCTGCCAATCGTCAAAATCGCTGCGATGGCCGCGGATATAGATCATGCCGTTGATCGAGCTGCTGCCGCCCAGCACCTTGCCACGCGGCTGATAGCCCACGCGCCCGCCCAGCCCCGGCTGCGGCACGGTGTTGAACGCCCAGTTGACATGCCGGGTCGGCAAGATGGCGGCAACACCGATGGGGGCGTGGATCAGTGGCGAGCGGTCCTGCGGGCCCGCCTCCAGCAGGCAGACGCGCACTGCCGGGTCGGCACTCAAGCGGTTGGCCAGCACACAGCCTGCCGAGCCTGCGCCGACGATGATGTAGTCGAATTCCATTGTTATTGTTCTCACGCAGCGGAATGGACTGGCATTGTTGGCTGGCGTAGCGCAAATTAATTGATCTTTGCCGACTTATTTTTGATTTTTGACGACTATGAGCGCACTCATCCGCATCAGCTCCCTGACCGGTTTTCGTGAGGTTGCCCAGCAAGTGGGCGGCGATCCCGATGCCTTGCTCAAACGCTTCCGGATCGACCCGGGGTTAATTCTCGAAGAGGATGCGCGCATGCCGTTGCGCGCGTTGGTAGGGCTGCTCGAGTACGCTGCGCAAACGCTGGACTGCCCCGATTTTGGCCTGCGTATGGCCGCCTATCAGGACCTGCAGGTACTCGGCCCGATAGCCCTGATCGCGCGCAGCTCGGCAACGGTCGGCCTGGCGCTGGCCGATATCGTGCGCTTTATCGGCTATCACAGCCCGGGCATTCACCTGGACCTGGACACCCGTCAGGAAGATGCGCCGAAGCTGGTGATCGATATCCGCCTGCCGGGCCTGGTGCAAAAGCGGCAAATGGTCGAACTGGCGATGGGCGTGGGCTACAACACCATGAAGCTGCTGTGTGGCGCGCACTTCAATGCCCAGGCGATTTTGCTCAGCGGCGCCTCATCGCTGCCGGTGTCGCGCTACCGGCGTTTGTTCAAGGCCACCCCCTACCTCGGCCAGGCCTGCAACGCACTGGTACTCAGTGCCGAACAACTGCAGCAACCGATCGAACAGCAAGACCCGCTGATGCACAAGACCCTGGCCCACTACCTGAGCCACTTCGGCGCCAAGGAGCCCGCTGACCTCAAGCAACAGGTCGAGCGCCTGATCCTGCGTTTGCTGCCCACCCAGCGTTGTCGCCTGGCATTGGTCGCCGAGCAACTGGGGTTGCATGAGCGTGTATTGCAGCGGCGTCTGGCCGAGCTAGGCAGCGGATTTGAAACGCTGCTGGAGGCCTTGCGCCGGGACCGCGCCGAGCTCTACCTGGCCGAACGCAACATGCCGATGTCGCAAGTGGCCGGCTTGCTCGGTTTCAGCGAGCAAAGCGTGTTCAACCGTGCGTGCCGACGCTGGTACGGCACCACTCCGAAAGCGCGGCGCCAGCTACTGCTGGCGGCAGCGGCCGACTGATCAGTTGAGGCCCAGCTCCTTGGCCCTGGCCACGGCCTGGGTGCGCCGCTCCACGCCCAGCTTGAAGTTGATCCGCTGGGCATGGGTTTTGACGGTGTGCAGGGAGATAAACAGGCTTTCGGCGATTTGCTGGTTGGAGAAGCCCTGAGCGATCAGTTTGAGCACGTCCATTTCGCGGCGGCTCAACAGCGCTGCCGGCTCGCCCTCGTTGCTGTTGGCTTCCCCCGCCCAGCGGGCCAGCGCCGGATTGCGCAAGGCAAATGCCCGTTCGGCACTCACCAGGCCCATCTGCCGGGCCTGGGCGAGCGTCTCCAGCAGCATCTGCTTGGCCTGCGCCGGCTTGTTGTCGGCGTGCAGCGCCTCGGCCAGGCTGAACCCTGCTTCGCACGCCAGGGCCCGGCGCCCCTCGCTGCGCGCCCGTTCGTGCAACTGCGTGAGTTTGTCCAGGGGCGCCTCGACCGCACCGCCGGCCAGGCTTGCCTGCAGTTGCAGAAGGTACAGGCGCAGGTGCAGGTCGGGGGCGCCATACGGCGCGTATTCCAGCGCCGCCGCAGGCAGCGCATTCAACGCCTTCTCCACCTGCGCCGTGCGTCCCTGGCGCAGCCACAGCCGCGCCTTGGCCCGCAGCACCTGGCCTTGATAGATCGATTCGCTGATCAGGTTGTACTGCATCGCCCGCTCGGCATCTGAAATACGTGTAAAGGCACTGGTCAGATCGCCCTGCACACCGTCCAGCTCAGCCAGGCCCAACAATCCCCAAAACGCCGCCAGATCACCACAGAACTGGCATTCCTGCATCCCTGCCTGAAACACGGTCTCCGCTTCCTGATAGCGCCCCAACTGCACCAGGATGGACGCCTGACGTAGCTGCACCCGGCCACGCATCGGGCTGGCTTCGGCACCCCAGGCTGCAGACAATTCGGTGTACAGACGCTTGAGCAACGTCTCGGCACGCAGCAGTTCACCGCGCAGCTCCAGCAGCTTGACATGCCCCAGGGCCATGACACTTTCCATCGCCAGGCTGGCGTGCTGTCGGGCCTGCTTGGTGGCGTCACGATTGAGTTCCAGTGCTTCGTCCAGACGCCCGTCGATCAAAGCCATTTCAACCAGCAAGGCGGTGCTGAACAGGCGTTGGCTCCAGGAACGTTCGGGCAACTCCTCGACAGCCTCTGTCAACCAGTGCAGCGCTTGCTCGCCTTGCCCACGATGAAACGCAATATTGCCGCGCAGCGCCTTCCATTGTGCGATCAGTTCAAACTGTCGCAGGGCATCGGGCTGCGGCAGAAAGCGGGCCAGCTGTTCGGTGTAAACCTGAGCTTCATCGAGCCTGCCACTGAGCAACAACGCCCAGGCATTGAGTATCAACAAACGCGGGGTGCTGACGAGCAACTCGCCCGGCAGCTCACGACGCCACTGCATCAATTGCGCCAGGCTTCGCCCTTGCAACAGGGCATCACCGGTGAAGCGCTGCATCAGGCTGGCGGCCATCTCCGGCTGATCGGCGCGCACCGCATACTCCAGTGCCAAGCGCACATTGCCCTGACTCACGTACCACTGGCAGGCCTTGCGAAACACTGCCTTGGCGAGGTTTTCCGGCAACTCGCCGGCCAACGCACCCCTGACCGCCACGCACACCTGGTACACCTGCCCGTCACTGCCGACCGGCTCGATAAACAGCCCGCAGGTGCTCAACTGCTCAAGCAAACCTGCGCCTTCGCCGACCCCGAGCAGGTGCTCGCACAAACCGGCATCGAAATACGGCAGCTGCGCAAGGGTGAACAGCGCCTGACGCCATTGCTCCGGTAACTCGTCAAGCAGCTCCCGGCGCAGGTATTGGAACATCAACCCCTCCGCCGAATTGAAAGGCTGCGGTTCGGTCGTGGACTTCAACGCCAGCAGGTACAGGCGAATGCCGGCGCACCAACCCTGAGAGTCGGTGCGCAGGTCGCTGATCGCCGGCCATGGCCAATGCCGGTCTATGCGTTGCAACAGCTCGCCCAGTTCCTGCTCGTTGAAGCCAAGTTCGGCACTGCCCAGTTCGAACAGATCGGCGTCGAGCAACAGACGGGTAAGCTGCAAGGCGGGTCGCCGCCGGCACGCCAGCCACCAGTTGACCTGCGCCGAAGTGCTGAGGATCAGGTCATTGAGCAACGCATCCAGCGCTGCGTCGGGCAGGCGCGGGTAGTCGTCGATCATCAGCCACAGTTCGGACTGCGTGGCATCCAGGTGCTCTCGGATCTGCGCGGCGGCGTGCCCCGCTACGCCCAGGGCATTGGCCAGTTGCTGCAGAAAAGTATCACCGCTTATAGCTTTGCCACGCAGGTTGAGGTAGACGACGCGGGTCGCGGCCGGGCAATGCTGGACACACTCGCTCAACAGCGCACTTTTACCGCTACCGACCGGGGCACAGAGCAAGCGCAACCGACAATGGGCGTTGAGCAATGCCTCGCTCAGGCGTGGGCGCGGCACATGGCCGGGCGCGAGTCGTGCCAGGCCGGCGGGTAAGGTGTGGCGAGTGTTCAGTTGGGACATTGGCACATCAGCTTGTTGTTCTTTGTAGCAGCATGTTGCAACTCGATGGGCTTCAAGGCAAACAACACTGCAGAAAGGGGCAGTGCGCAGCACCTTCGGCGAAGCCGAAGACGCGAGATGCAGACTTGGCGAAGCAAGTCGGAGGCCGCGTGGCCCCGGAAGGTGCCGGAGGGAGGGGACCCGGAGCGTAGCGTAGGGCCGTATGCAGGAGCGAGCGGTTTTGCCTACTTTTTCCAGGAAAAAAGTAGGCCGCCGTAAGGGCGGAAGGGGCCGGCAGCTGCGCCACATGGATTGGATAAGCCCCCAGATCAAGACCCAGACCCAAAACTCCGCAAGGGTCTAAAAAAAGGCAACCCGAGGGTTGCCATAAAGACCAGCGTCGATCCCTTGCCCGCCTAGCGCACACCCGCCTGGCGCAATGCAGCAGGCGTATAGTTCGCCGCCACACTCTTGAACCCAAACTCGATACTGCGTTTTTCCTCGTTCTTCAAACCCACCACCGAATAGCGCCCGGCCACCAGGTCATACAGCGTTTCAGCGGTATAGCCCGGCACCTGCTTGTGGTAGTACTGCTGGATATGCCCTTCCCCCACACGCCACAGCTGCCCACGGCCATCGTAGTGATCCACCTCGGCCAGTTCCCAGCTGTCTTCATCGAAATACATGTGGCGCGTGGCGTAGATATGGCGTTCGTTGGGCTTGAGTTTGGCCACCACCTCCCACACCCGGTGCAATTCGTAGCGGGTCAGGTCCTGATTGATGTGACCGGCCTTGAGGATGTCTTCGTACTTGAGGTTCGGCGAGTCCAGCTTGTAGCTGTTGTAGGGGATGTACATCTCCTTCTTGCCGACCAGTTCCCACTCGTAGCGATCCGGTGCACCGTTGAACATGTCGTAGTTGTCCGACGTCGCCAGGCCATCGGCGGCCGTCGCCGGGCCGTCATACGCTACCTGCGGGGCGCGGCGCACACGGCGCTGGCCGGCGTTGTAGAGCCAGGCCAGGCGCGGTTCCTTGACCTGGTCGATGGTCTCGTGGACCAGCAGCACGCTACCGGCCAGGCGTGACGGCGCCGTTACCCGCTGAATGAAGTAGAAGAGGATGTTACCGCCCTTGTCGGCGCCCTCCCCCAATTCCGCCGGGTAGGAGATCTCGTCCTCGAACTCGACCATGCTGAACGCGCCGTTGGCCTGCGGCTGCACACGGGTCATCAGGCGCTTGATGTTACCGCCGCGGTAACGGGTGGTGTGGTTCCACACCACTTCGACGCCCGTCTTGGGCTGCGGGAAGGCGTAGTAACGGCTGTCGTTGAAGCCCTTGAGGCCGTTGCCGCCATCGACCCCTTCGGTGTTGAGGGCGCTGACCTTGGCCAGTGCATAAATGTTCTGCGGCACGGCAGCGGTACGGTGGGTCCTGTACACCGGGATCTTGTAGGTGTCCGGGTAGCGCGCCAGCATGGCCATCTGCCCGGCCGACAGCTTGTCCTTGTACTGCGCTGCGTTCTGGGCCGTGATGGTGAACAGCGGCTTCTCGTCAGCAAACGGGTCGGCTAGAAACCCCTTGCTGTCCACCGCACCGGCGTTGGTCGGCAAACCGCCGGTCCAGGCCGGGATGCTGCCGTCGGCGTTACCGGCCTTTTCTGCACCCAGCGGAGTCAGGCTGGTACCGAGTTTTTCCGCTTCCTGCGGCGAGACCTTGGCCATCGCCGTACCGGCCAGCAGGCTAAGCACCACGGCACCGGTGTACATCAGGTAGCTATTGTTTTTACTCATCACAGGAGTCCTCGTTCGGTGTCTGTGCTTAGAAGCTCATGCCCAGGCTCAGCGCCAGGAAATCGCGGTCGGTGGTGGGGTTGTAATCACCCCCAAAGAAGTTGGTGAACGAAATCCCGGCGGTGTAGGCATTTCGGTAATCGGCATCCAGCCCGAGGCTGACGGCCTTGGCGCCTTCATTGAACAGGCCGTTGGGACCATAGCCGTCGACATCGTGCGACCAGGCCACGCTCGGTTTGAGGTTGACCCCGGCGAATACGTTGGGGTAATCCCAGATGGCGCGGGCGCGATAACCCCAGGAGGTGGTCGTGGCGTAGCCCTTGCTGTTGCAGTACTTGCTGGAATTGGCGGCAGCCGGGGTTCCAGAGAAGGTCCCGGCGTTGATCGCCTCGCACGACGGCAAGCCGCCGGTCAGCACACCGGGCAAAGCACCCGGACCGTACACCGGGTCACGGCCGTAACGCGCTTCGGAGGTTTTCTCCAGGCCACCGATGTGCGCGACCCCGACTTCACCGATCAGGGTCAGGCGCTCGGCCCCCATGATCTGGTCGAAGAAGTGCGTGAACGTAGTCTGGAACTGGGTGATTTCCTTGCGGTTGTAACCATGCAGGGTGCTGTCCGGGATGGATGCCGGGTCGCCGCCCAGTACCGAATACTGGCTGAACGGTGCGAATGCCGGGTTCATGCCGGCAATCCCGCGTACCCCGGCGTACAGCACGTCGGTGGTATTCAACTGCACCGGCGCGTTGGGGCGGTAGCTGATTTCGCCCGACCATGCCGTGCCGGTGGGCAAGGTGGTGGAAAAACTCAGGCCGTACAGGCGGATGTCTTCCGGGTACTCGATAAAGTACTGGCTGCCGCCCGCCACGTTGGCAATCGCCGCCCCCGAGCGGGCGGCGGCCGGAATCGCCGGCACCCCACCGGCCAGCACCGCAGCCGATTGCTGGTAGTCGGCACGGCTGGCGGCCTGGGTGCTGAAGAACGGCGCGCGGCTGTGATAGTTCATGAAGTAAGCGCCAAACTCGGTGTTCAGCGGCTCGAACATATAGCGCAGCGCAGCGCCCCACTGGCCGCTGTCACGGGCGTCACGGTCGCCGCCACGGGGGATCACCACGCCTTCGGAGGTGGTCTGGTAACCCAGCAACGGCCCGAACGCGCCGAGTTGTGGCCGCAGGACATTGAGATTGCCGGTGCAACCATCGGCGACCACGTCGGCTTGCGAGAAGAAGGTGCCGCAGTTATCGACGACGGTCTGGTCCCATTCCAGTTGGTAGAAGGCTTCGGCAGACAGGCTCTCGGTCAGGCTCTGCGACACGTAGAACATGTTGACCGGAATCAGCCCTTCCTTGATTTCCGCCCCCGGGCGGCGGAACGCCGAAACATCGATCGGGTTGATCGAGTTGATGCTGTTCTGGATGAAGGTGCTCTCACCCCAGCTCACCACTTGCTTGCCCAGGCGCACCGAGCCCGGTTGCTCGGCGATGGTGTAGTTGTGATAGACGAAGGCATCGAGCAACTGCGCCCCGGACGCCTTGGCGCCCTCTTTGCGACCGTGATCGTCGATGTCCTTGAACGGCCGGCTTTCGTCCTTGAGTTCGAAGTCATACCAGTACTTGCCACGCACGAACACGCCGCTGTCGCCGTACTTGAGCTCAAGGTCGTGGATGCCCTTGAAGATCTTCGAGAAGGTTTCGCCTTTCTTGAAATTGAGGTGACCGTCATCGCTGGTTTGCGATAGCCCCGAACCGCCATTGTTGCCGCCGATATAGCCCTGGTGCGGGCTTTGCGTTGACCAGCTGGCCCCCACCGACAAGGAGGAGTCGAACTGCCCTTCGATTTCTCCGAGGGTGAAATCCACGGCCTGAGCCTGCCCGGCGATGCACAAGGCGATGGTGCTGGCCAAAGCACTGCGTTGGAACCGTACGCGTTTTGTTGTTGTAGTCATGCGACTAATCCCTGCTGTTTACCAATCGGCGTTGAATCGGTGGCCAACGCTAATGATTCAGGGATGCCGAGGTAACAGGCGAAGGAGTGATATTGAAAATCATCCGAAAGGATGAGGATTTTTGCCGCCGGCCAACGGTCCGCCTGCACGCGGGGGCTGGGCTGGCGGCAGCGCGCAGCGCCAGGCCGAGATTCATCCCCGCAGTCACTCCTTTTCAGTATTGGATGGCCGCGACCGTGCCCCTAAGGTGCGGGGTAGACGTCTTTCGCCCCTCACTTACAGGTGATTCATGCTCTCTACCCGATCGTCCCGCGCCTTCGCGATGGCAGCCGCCCTGCCCTGGTTGGCCCTGTCGGCGCATGCCGAACCCGAAGCGCCGAAGCCCGCCACCGAGGTCACCCGCCAGGCCAACGCCGCCGTCCTCAAGGCCCTGCCCTTCAACGACCGCCAGGACTTCGAAGATGCCCAGCGCGGCCTGATCGCCCAGCCCAAGGAACTGAGCATTCGCGATGCCAGTGGCAAGGTGGTCTGGGACATGGCGACGTACCAGCGCTACATCGGTATCGACAAGGCGGCACCCGACACCGTGAACCCGAGCCTGTGGCGCATTGCCCAGCTGAACATGCAATACGGCCTGTTCAAGGTCACCGACAAGATCTACCAGGTGCGCGGCTATGACCTGTCCAACATCACTTTCATCGAGGGTGAGACCGGCTGGATCGTCTTCGACCCGCTGCTGTCGGTGGAAACGGCCAAGGCCGCGCTGGAGCTGGTGAATGAGCACCTGGGCAAAAAACCGATCGTAGCCGTGGTTTACAGCCACTCGCATGCCGACCATTTCGGCGGCACCCGGGGCATCATCAACGAGCAGGATGTAAAAGACGGCAAGGTGCGGCTGATCGCCCCGCCGGACTTCAGCGAACATGCGGTTAGCGAAAACATCGTTGCCGGCAACGCCATGTCGCGTCGCGCGGTGTACATGTACGGTGCGATGCTGCCGCGTGGCCCGCAAGGCGGCGTCTCTGCAGGCCTGGGCCAGACGATTTCGACCGGCCAGATCTCAATGATCCACCCCACCGAGGAGGTCACCAGAACCGGCCAGGAGCTCACCGTCGACGGTGTGAAAATGGTCTTCCAGCTGACACCGGGATCCGAAGCACCGACCGAGATGAACACCTATTTCCCGCAGTTCAAAGCCTTGTGGATGGCCGAGAACGTCACCCGCCAGATGCACAACATCTACACCTTGCGCGGCGCCGAAGTGCGTGACGCCCTGCAATGGTCACACTTCATCGAGCAAAGCCTGGCGCTGTACGGCGACAAGGTCGACGTCGAGTTCCAGAGCCACCACTGGCCGACCTGGGGCCAGGCACGCATTGCGCGTTTTCTCGGCAAACAGCGCGACCTGTACAAATACGTTCACGACCAGACCGTGCGCCTGATGAACGAAGGCTACAACGGCGAGGAAATTGCCGACGCCATCACCCTGCCACCGGAACTGGATCAGGAATGGTTCAACCGGGGCTACTACGGCACCCTGAAGCACAATGCCCGCGCCGTGTACCAACGCTACATGGGCTGGTACGACGCCAACCCGTCCAACCTCGACAACCTGCCACCGGTACCGGCGGCGAAAAAGTACGTCGAATACATGGGCGGTTCGGCCGAGCTGTTACGCAAGGCTCGCGCCGACTTCGACAAGGGCGAGTACCGCTGGGTGGCCGAAGCGCTCAAACATGCAGTGTTTGCCGAACCGGACAACCCGCAGGCAAAGAACCTGCTCGCCGACACCTACGAGCAGCTGGGCTACCAGGCCGAATCCGGCCCGTGGCGTTCGGTGTACCTGCAAGGCGCCTATGAACTGCGCAACGGCGTGCCGCAGAGCGGTGGCCTGAAAACCGCCAGCGCCGACATGATCCGCGCCATGTCACCGGAGATGCTCTTCGACTACCTGGCCGTGCGCCTCAATGGCCCGGCAGCTGCCGGCAAGAAAATCTCCCTGAACCTGGACTTCACCGACCTGGGCAAACAGTACAACCTGCGGGTGGAAAACGGCGTGCTCAACTACCGGGACACGCCAGCAGCAGACGCCGACGCCGGCCTGACCCTGAAGATGAGCACCTTGCTGGACATCCAGATGGGCCAGGGATCGCTGGCAGAGAAAATCAAGGACGGCGAGGTCAAACTGGAGGGACAGGCGCAGGCGTTCTCAACGTTCATGGGTCTGCTGGACACGTTCAAGTTCTGGTTCAACATCGTTACCCCGTAACGCCAGGCAGCTGGCTGGGCGGCATTGCTCATTTGCCTTTGCTGCCCGCCAGGAAATGCGCCACCAGCGCATTGGCGTGACCATGGCCCATGCCGTGCTCGGCCTTGAGCCACGCCACCATTTCCATGTGCTTCTTGCCGCTCAGGCTTTCCAGCAAGCTCAGCCAGTGGGCAACCGGCTGCCCGTACTTCTTCTCGATGGAAGGAAAATAAGACGCGGGTCCTTTGGCTTTTGGTTCTTCGCTCACGCTGCAAACTCCCTATCTGCCTGGTTGAGGGCCGGAGCCCGGTCATGTTTCGGTCAGCCCTAGAGTATAGGCGGCACGCCGTGGGTTACACTCAAGCCAAGACCTGTAAGCGTAGATTCCCATGAAGCCTGCAGTACCCGCACAGGTGCGCCGCCAGGGCCGTCACCTCGCCATTTTTGCCTTATTGGCCTTGATCAGCGCCTCCACCCTGTTGGCCAGCCCGTACCTGCAGCAGGGCTTTGCGCTGGCCGACCTGAGCACGACCAGTGACGAGCGACGCAGCGAACGGCTGGCCGATGGCAGCCAGATCGATATGGACGCGAGCTCCGCCGTCGATCTGCAGTTCGACCCCCAGCAACGCAGGGTAAACCTGCTGCGCGGCGCGGTACGGGTGCAAGTCGCCAACGACCCACTACGCCCGTTCAATGTCGTCACCCCGCAAGGGCACATCCATGCGCTAGGCACACGCCTGATTGTCGAGCGCCTGGAAGATGCCACGATTGTCACCCTGCTCGAATCCGCCGCCCGGGTCGACAGCGCCGGGCACAGCAGGACATTAAACGCCGGCCAGCGCCTGCGTTTCGACGCGTCGGGCCCCGGGGCAACACAACAGGTAGACAGCCTAGCCCTGGAAAACGCCTGGAACTCCCATCATCTGGCGGCCGATGACCAGCCACTTTCCGAGGTGCTCGAGCGCCTGGCGCGTCACCGGGAAGGCCTTATGTGGTTCGACAAACACGCGTTGTCGACGCTGCAGGTGACGGCGATGCTGCCCACCGATGACAGCGACGGCGCCCTGCGCCAGTTGGCAGGCACCCTGCCCATTCAGGTCCGGCAGTACAGCCCGTGGCTGACGGTGGTTTCGCTCAAGCCGCGGCGTGCCGAGAATTGACCTGTTTGCTATGACGTGATGCCGACAGCATCACCCCGTCACTGAACGGTGGCGTTTGATCCGGTACATATCGCCATCGGCATGACGCAGCAAGGTATCGGCATCTTCCCCGTCGGCGGGGTAAAACGCCACGCCGATACTGCAGGACGGCATGTCCATGCCCTCGAATTCAGCACCGAGCGGCTCGGACAAGACCGCGAGAATCTGCCTGATCTTCTCGTACACGGCATCCGGCGACTGGATGTCGGTCAGCAGCAGCGTGAACTCATCACCGCCCATGCGCGCCACCGTGTCGGTTTCGCGTACGCAGCCTTCCAGACGCCGGGCAACGGTGCGCAACACCCGGTCGCCGATGACATGCCCATGGGCATCATTGATGCCCTTGAAGTCGTCGATATCGAGAAACAGCAACGCCAGGGTGTTCTGGTGACGGTGGGCCGAACGCAGGGCCGAGTCCAGCCGGTCCGTGAACAGCGAGCGGTTGGTCAGGTGGGTGAGCGGATCATGGTGTGCGAGAAAATGCAGCTCCTCCTCGGCTTGCCGGAGGGCCGTGACGTTACGGGCGACACCGATCCGCGCGCCCACCTCGTCAGACCAGTGCGCCGCCCACAGAATATGCACGACTGCTCCATCCTTGCGCAGGTAACGATTGCGGAAGTCGACGTGGGACTGGCCATTCATCACGCGGACAATCGAGGCCTGAGTGGCCGACAGGTCGTCGGGGTGAATGTAGTTGGTAATCGGCGTGCCCGTCAGTTCGTCGGCGCGGTACCCGAGCAATGCCTCGCAGGCATCGCTGACAAATACGATCTGATTGTCCCTGTCGACCACGAAAACCGTGTCCAGCATCAGATGAATCAGCTTCGGGAAGAGTGCTTGCAGGTCCACAGGCATAGGTCAGGAAGTCCGGTTCATGTGTATTGATCAATGCCCGATCATCCATGGCGGCGGCGAGGACTTCCTGTTCCCGAACCGATTGAAGCGCTTATTTGTACCCTGAGCGCGCGCCTTTTTCGAGCCCCGGCGACAACATTCACGCACTGACGTGCACCGCCAGCTTCGCCGGCCCACCGTTTGTCCTGCATTCCCCTTCTACACTCAGTCACATTACCCGTCCGCAGAGTTCCCCCATGGCTACGCTCAAAGATCGCTTCAAGGAAGGCCGCGATGCACGCAAACACTGTCCGCGCAGTACCCAGGCGATCGTCGGCAACGTCAGCCGCAACCCGATCCCGCTGATCAAGGCCTCCAGCGAAGGGCGCGTCAAGTCGCTGGTCGCCCTGCGCTACGGGCGCATGCTAGTGTCGCCGTTCACCTTCTACCGCGGTAACGCCTTGCTGCAGGCGCACGACCTCGCCGGCACGCCGACCATGGGCCTGGTGTCACCGATCTGCGGTGATTGCCATCTGATGAACTTTGGCGGCTTCGCCACCCCGGAACGCAACCTGGTGTTCAGCGTCAACGACTTTGACGAAACCCACCCCGGGCCCTGGGAATGGGACCTCAAACGCCTGGTGGCGAGCTTTCTGGTAGCCGCCCGCGACCTGCGCCATGGCGACTCGGTGGGCGAAGCGGTGTGCCTTGAAGTGATGCGTTCGTATCAGCAGACCATGCTTGAGTGCGCCGAACAAAGCGCGCTGGAGACCTGGTACGGCGCAATCACTTACGAAGATCTGCGCAAGCAGGCAAGCAAGACGGCCCTCGAACATGTCGAACGGGCCATCGCCAAAGCCGAACGGCGCACCCATGCCGAGCTGTTGCCGAGAATCACAGAACGGGATGCCCAGGGCCGCCTGATCATTCGCGACGATCTACCGGAAATATTCCACCTGCATGGCAGCACTACCCTGCTGGACGCCGACGATGACTGGCTGCACGACTCGGACTGGCGCAAGCACCTGGAGAAAGCCCTGCGCGAATACCGCGCCACCCTGCAGCCTGACCGGCGCCATCTGCTGGCGCGCTTCAAGGTCCAGGACCTGGCGTTCAAAGTGGTGGGTGTCGGTAGCGTCGGTACGCGCTGCCTGGTAGCCCTGTTGAACGACGATCAAGGATCGCCGCTGTTCCTGCAGTTCAAGGAAGCACGACGTTCGGTGATCGCCAACTACGTCAAGGCGCGGTACCGGGTGAAGCATCAGGGCCAACGGGTTGTCGAAGGCCAGCGGGTGATGCAGTCGGCAAGCGACCTGTTCCTCGGCTGGACCACCGGCCCTTTGGGGCGTCACTTTTACGTCCGGCAGTTGCGCGACATGAAAATTTCAGCCGAACTTGAAATGTTCGATGCCGACACCTTTGCGGCTTACGGCAGGGTCTGTGGCCGTGCCCTGGCACGCGCCCACGCCAAAGCGTCAGGTTGTGCGCCGCAAATCAGTGGCTATATCGGCAAAAGCGATGCGCTGGCCGAGGCCATGTACGAGTTCGCGCTCACCTATGCCGAGCAGAACGAGCGCGACTACGAACGCTTTCAGCTGGCCTGCCGTCAGGGGCGTTTGCTGGCGCGTTCGGAGGCCGATTTTGCCGCTGACCATCAGCCGTAGCTCAGTTCTCCTGCGGCGTCTCGGGGGCCTGGCTGGCTTCAGCCTCCAGCTTTGCCCGATCGGCTTTGCTGATGTATTTGGGTTTGTTTTTCGGCGCCAGCTTGGCGCTGGCCTTTTTCGCGTGCGCAGTCAGTAGCTGCTTGATTTTCTTGCGGCGGTTCATGCTTTCTTACTCAGCATTGTGAATGCGCAGATGATATCAGCTGCGCGCCATGTGGGAGCGGGTTTACCGGGACGCCGGACCGCCGCGAAGGCGGCCGGAAGTGCAACTCGGAAACGGGCCTGTTGCACATACCATCGCGGCGGTCCGGCGTCCCGGGAAATCCGCTTCTACTCAGTTTCTTTTCTTTTTGTTGATGCTCTTCATCCGCGCGCTGGCTTTCTGCACCGTGGCCATTTTTTCCGGCCGTTTCATCCCTCGCCACTTGCGAATTTCTTCGCGGGTGCGCCCACAGCTCACGCACATTTCGCTGTTCAACTGGCACAGCGATACACAGGGGTTTTCAATGTCTTTGGCCATGCTTGCCCCCTGAACGTTGCCGTGCGTTCAATCGTGCGGCCCAGTTCCCCCCGTGTGTCGCGGCGCAGCGCTCCTCGGAGTCCATCTCCAGGTGGGTGGCGATCGCGGACACGGTAATGCCGATGTCCGCAAAGGCTTCCAGCGTCAGTGCCTGCATCCTCACAGCACCTGGGCTGGCGGCAGCGGCGTTCATGTTGCTGTCGGTATCGAACACCCAGGTAACCATCAAGCTCTCTGGAAAGCGCTCATAGTCGACCCGGTGGGTAAGCCACTCAAAGCCGACAAGTTCACCTTTGGCCACTTCACAGGCATGGGTCAGCGCTCGCGCCAATTCTCGTTCCATACCCGCGTGTTTGCGTTTCATTGATGCCACCCGGTGTTACCCCACGCTAATGAAGCGAGGGCTTATCGCTGATGCAAGCCCGATAATCAAGACCTGTGTGCAAATGCTTCAATGGCAAAGTCGAGGAAACTGCGCAGTTTGGGCGTCAGGCGCTTATCGGGCGCATACAGGGCGTGCATCGGGGACGTCGGTACAGGGTACTGCGGCAGCAGCGTCACCAGCGTGCCGGCTTGCAGGGCATTCCTGACCAGCTCCAGCGGTTGCAGCACGATCCCCAGCCCCGCGACGGCCGCAGCCAGCAATGGGTCCCCCTGATTAATCGTCAATCTGCTTGTAATCGGCACATCAATTCGTCCTTCAGGTCCGTCAAAGCTCCACCACGACCTGCCATCGGAATACGCGAAGCCCAGGCACTCGTGCTGCTGCAACTGCCACGGATTGGTAATCGGCGGGCGTTGTGCAAGGTAGGACGGTGCAGCACACAGCACCAGCCGGTAAGGCGCCAACGTCAGCGCCTTGAGCCCGCTGCTGGACAGCTCGCCAATGCGAAACACCACGTCGTAACCGTCATCAACCACGTCGACCAGTTCGTTCGACAGCGTCAGGTCGACCGATACCTGCGGGTACTTGAGCATGTACTCCAGCAGGCGTGGCGACAGGGTATGCATGCCAAAGGTCACGGGGGCGTTGATGCGCAGGCGTCCGCTGGGTACACCACGGGTCACTGCGGCCAGGCTTTCCGCCGCCTGCATGTCGGCGAGGATGACCTTGGCGCGCTGATAGAATGCCTGGCCGAAGTCGGTCAGGCTCTGGCGGCGTGTGGTGCGGTTGAGCAGCGACACGCCCAGGTGCTGTTCAAGCATTTTCACCTGCTTGCCCACCAGTTGCGGTGACAGGTTGAGGTCGTCTGCGGCGGCGCTAAACGAGCCCGTCTCCACCGCTTTGACGAAGGTAGCCATTTGCGTCAGGCGATCCATTACAAACCTTTTGTTTCTAGTATTGAGCCATCGTAGGCCTTTATCCGGGTGGAACCAACGCCTAAATTTCTACCCACGTTCACCCCCACTTACGAAGAGGCATCTACCATGGCACGCATTGTCAGAATCCATGAATACGGCGACGCCAACGTTCTCAAGCTGGAAGACCTGCAGGTACAGGCACCGGCGGCAGACGAAGTGCAAATCAGCGTCAAGGCCATCGGCCTGAACCGCGCTGAAGTGATGTTCCGCAATCACGCCTACTTGCAGGAAGCCGAGTTCCCCAGCCGTCTGGGCTACGAGGCGGCTGGCGTTGTGGTTGCAGTGGGCAGCGCGGTTAACGAGGTTAACGTCGGCGATGCTGTCGGTCTGATCCCACCGCTGGATATCGCCCGCTGGGGCACCTATGGGGAGCTGGCGAATGTGCCGGCGCACCTGGTGGTGAAAAGCCCGGCGAATCTGTCGTTCGAGGAGGTCGCTGCATCGTGGATGCAGTATGTGACCGCGTGGGGCGCACTGATCGATCAGGCGAAACTGCGCCAGGGCGATTTCGTGCTGGTGACGGCCGCGTCGAGCAGCGTCGGGCTGGCCGCCTTTCAGATGGCGCGTAGTGTCGGTGCCACGGCGATCGCCATCACCCGCACCCGGGCCAAACAACAGGCACTGCTCGATGCCGGCGCCGCCCATGTCATCGTCAGTGACGAGGAAGACATCGTCGAGCGGGTCATGGCGCTGACCGATGGCCAGGGTGCTCGGGTGGTATTCGACCCCGTCGGTGGGCCGTCCTTCGAGCCCCTCACCCGCAGCATGGCGCGCGGTGGCATTCTGCTTGAGTACGGTGCGCTCAGCCCCGAACCTACCCCGTTTCCGCTGTTCACCGTGCTGGGCAAGAGCCTGACCCTCAAGGGCTATCTCTATGCCGAGATCGTTTCTGACCCTGCCGCCCTGGCGCGGGCCAAAGCATTCATTCTGCAGGGGCTGGAGTCAGGTGCGTTGCGACCGATCATTGCCAAGACCTTTGCCTTGGCAGACATTCAGGATGCCCACCGCTTCCTTGAAGCCAACCAGCAGATCGGCAAGGTGGTGGTGACCGTCTGACCGACCCCGTTAGCGCCGCTCATTCATCAATTGCGCGATCAGTTGCGCAGGTTGCAGCTGCGCCGACTGCGCGATCTGGTTCAGGGTGTCGCTGGACGAGTTCACCGAAAGCCCCTGGCGACGCAGGCGGGTAATCAACTCGTCAGGGGTGCTCTTGAACAGTGCCGCGCTGTCAGCCAGCGGTGCGTTGGTCACCAGCTGGACGACTGCAAACGCAGGATTGCCGCCCTGCCGACCGCCGCCAGACGGAATCGCGAAAGGCACCGCTACCAACAGCGAAAGCAGCACTGGTGCGAACAGCGACTTGCGTTTGACATAGCCCATCATCGGCCCCCAGTTCTTCCACAGGTGCAGCACAAACGGCACCAGCAACACCATGCTCAGCCATTCATGCATGCCATGAAACAGCCCCGGCGCCCAATGGAAGAACAGCGCCACACCCGACACCATGGAGACGATGAAGAAGCCGGTGGTCAGTGGCGTGGCGTAACGGTTGATCAGGTTTTTCAAGGCAGAGACGTCCGTGGTTTCGTGGCCCAGGCAGCGGCGTGCAAGCAGGCGCGCCGGCCTGTTCACGAGGGGCAATTGTTCGGTATGGTGAGGCGGCAAATGGTAGCGCTGATCGGTGTAAAGAGTGTGTAAGCCAGGGTAAAGTTTTGAAACAAATTAGCGAAAGGCTGATGCCTTGCACATCAGCCTCTGACGCCACCCCCTCCCCGTCAGGCCACCCGCTCGAGCGAATCAGCCAGGCGCTTGTTGCGGCCCTTGTTCCAGCTCAACATGACCAGCCGCACGCCCTTGTTCCAGCAATACCCCACCACCACCCCACCGACGACGGCCAGCACCACCGAGAAGGCGGGCTGATCGAAGATGCGCCGGGCCACCGACTGGAACTGGAAGTGCGTCAGGTAGATGTACAGGGTTGACGAGGCGACCAGTGCCCCCGCCCGCGCCAGCAGGCGAGGCACCGAAACGGCCTTGAACCAGATCAGCGCGAGCACCGCCGGCAAGGCAATGTCAATGTACTTGCCACTGGCAAATGCCTCCCAGCCAAGGCCCGCCATGGCGAAAGCGTCCTGCTCGCCGATCACCAGCAAGGCCATGGCACTGGCACCCCACTTTTGCGCAGTGGAATCGGCAAAGTGCACCGCCATGCCCAGCACCATGATCGCCAGGTAGTGCTGGGGTACCCGGTTGTACAGCGCCGAGGCGTCGAATACCCAGCGATTGAGCAGCACATCCAGCACCACCAGTGCGCAGGAAGCGACCATCAGGCAACGAAACGGATTGGCCATGATCACTGCGCGCACGCGCTTGAACGACAGCACCAGCCCGGTGATCACCAGCATCTGAACCAGCACTTCGATGTACCAGTAGTTGAAATGGCCGACCAGATCCTGGGTGAACCAGTTGGAAATCAGCAGCAGCGATTGCCAATGCACGGTATCGAACACAGCCTGGGTCAGCGCGGTGTACAAGAGGGTCGGCACGACAATGGCGGTAACCGACTTGATCAGCATGCGCGCGTCGCCGCGTTCATCGATGGCCTTGAGCTGGAACCTTGCCAGGCTGAGGCCGGAAATCATGAACAGTACGCTGGTCTCGCCGCCGAACATCCAGGTCGGGAATTGGCGAAAATGCCCGACGACAATCAGCACGATGCACACGACCCGCAGCAGCACCGGTGTTTCCATGGCCCACCACGACAGTTTTGAAGCCTTGGCCTGGTTGGCCCGCTCGGCCAGCTCCCACACCGGGATCTGTTCCCAGCGGTTGGGCAAATGGCCGATCAGTTGCTCCAGCACCATCGAGGCCTGGACGAACGACAGTGAATCGCCACCCAGCTCCACAAAGGTCAGGTTGGCATCGACGCTCGGTACCTGGAGTATTTGTGCCCAGGCCTCGCTCAGCTTCAGCGCCAGACCGGCACTGGCGGCATGTCCTGCCGTGGTGTCGACGGGTGCGGGCAATGCGCGCTTGTCGATCTTGCCGTTGGGCGTCAGCGGGATGGCGTCGAGAAACACGAACAACGCCGGCACCATGTAGTCCGGTAACTCGCCGCTGAGCGCTTCACGCAGTTCAACCGGCGTCACCGGCTCAGCGGCAACGCAATAGGCCACCAGCCGGAGCATCGCGCTGTCATTATTGGCCAGCACCACACACTGTTTGACCCGCGGATGGCGGGCGATGGCATTTTCGATTTCGACCAGTTCGATGCGATGGCCGCGGATCTTCACCTGACTGTCGGCGCGCCCCAGAAACGTGACACTGCCATCGGCGAGGTACGTGCCCAGGTCGCCGGTGCGGTAACAGATGTCCGCCGGGTCAGCGGTGAACGGGTTGATCACGAACTTTTCCCCGGTCAGGGCGGTGTCACCCCAGTAGCCCAGGGACAAATACGGGCTGCGGATCAGAATTTCGCCCACTTCGCCTTCGTCGACCAACTGGCTGGCCTCATTGACCACCAGCAGTTGCGCCCCTTCAATGCCCTTGCCCAGCGGGATCCTGGTGTAGTCAGCGTGTGGGTCGACGCGATGAAAGGCCATCGCCTGCGGGGTTTCCGTGGTGCCGTAGAAGTTCACACTGATGGCTTGAGGCGCAATCGCGCGCAGCTGTTGGTACAGCGCAACACTCAGTGCATCGCCGCCCCAGAACCAGTAGCGCAGGCGATCGAGGGTCAGCGCACTCATCCGCGCCCCGGTCTCGATCAGCTTGCCCAGTGGCGGGGTCAGGTGCATCACCGACACATGATGGCGGTGTATCCACTCGGCCAGTGCTGACGGGTTGACCAGGGTCGACTGGACCGGACAGATGATCGTCGCGCCAATCGACAGCGGCGTGAACACGTCGCGATACACCGGGTCGTGGCCAAGCCCCGACAGCAGTGAAAAGTTGTCATCGCGAGTAAATCCGTGCTCGCGCACATGCCACTCGACGAAGTGCACCAGTGGCGCGTGGTGGGTGACGATACCCTTGGGCTCGCCGGTACTGCCTGAGGTGAAGGTGATATAGGCCGGTTGTGCGGGATCAACTTCAGGCAATTGCGCCCGATCGCAGGCAAATTGCTGCAACGCCCTATCAGGCGTTTCCGGCACCTGGACAACCTGCGATGAATGGCCTGCACGCTGCAGATTGAACTGCGCCGTGATGGCATCGCCACACAGCAATACGAAGGCGGGCTCAAGGGTACGGATGATCTGCCCGACACGCGCCGCAGGATAGGCCACGTCAGCAATGGTGAAGGTCAGGCCGGCACGCGCGGCGCCGAGCATGGCGTAGACCAGGCCCGCACAGCGGCTAGAAACAATCACCACACGGTCGCAGGCGGTGGCACCGTTTGCCAGCAGGAACGCCGCGATGCCCTGGCTGATCTGTTCCAGCTGGCCATAACTGCAGGTAGCGTCGTGGGCGATGATGGCTGTTGCGTCGGGTGAGCGTCTTGCCTGCCGTACAAAATCCTGGAATATCGGGCGCTCGACGCAGTAATCCAGGCTCAGCGTCGGGTTTGGGCGCAAATCCACCATGGTGTCTGCTTACTCCGCATGATCAGTACGTATCGAACATCAGCGATAGCTGAACGCTAGTGCACACTGGCCATCAGCGCCAATGGATGGCGGCCGCTGCGCGCTCGATCGCAGGCTGCGCAGCAGCCCCGAGCCCCCTTATACTCGCCAGACCACACGAATGCCCTATCAGGAGACGCGCAGTGCACGCCGCAACGTCTATTCGCCAGGCCAATCTGAACGATGCCGATGCCATCGCAGCACTGGTCAATGAGGCCTACACGCCGTATATCGCCAGAATCGGCAAACAACCGGCGCCAATGCTCGACGACTACCGGCAGGTCATCAGTGAAGCCGAAGTGTTCGTCCTCACCCAGGAAGCGGGCACTGTCGGGGTGCTGGTGATGAACCAGGAAGGCAATGAGCTGCTGCTGGTCAACGTCGCCGTATCAGCGCGTTGCAAGGGCAAGGGCTTTGGCAAGGTGCTGATGCAGTACTGCGAAGACTATGCCCGGCGCGCCCGATGCACAGCCATTCGGCTGTACACCCACGAGCTGATGAGCGAGAACATCGCGATCTACAAAAAACTGGGGTACCAGGAAACCCACCGGGCAACAGAGAACGGCTTTGCGCGAGTGTTCATGCGCAAGGCGCTGCAGGAGGGCTGACGCCTGCCTGAATCAGGTAATCGATAAACACCCTGACCCGCAGTGGCACATGCCGGGCATGCGGGTAGATGAGCATGAACGGGCGCGACGTCCCGCCAAAGGTGGCCAGTACCTCCACCAGTTCACCGTTGTCGAGCTCCTTTTGCACGGTGAACCGGTAGGCCTGCATCACCCCTGCCCCGCTTTTCACCAGGGTAACGGTCGCCAGGTAATCATCCAGGCAGGTGTAGGTGCCTGTGGTTTCCAGCTCCAGCCGCTTGCCTGCAACGTTGAACGACCAGGGCGCCGTGCGCCCGGTACTGGGCATCTCGAACTGGATGCATTCGTGCCCGGCCAGCGCCTCAAGGGTCAGCGGCGTACCGGCACGCGCCAGGTAGGCTGGCGTCGCCACCACTACCAGCTCGGCCTCTTCCAGGCGCCGGGCGATCAGACGTGAGTCCGCAGGTTCACGGCCGCGAATGGCCAGGTCGTAGCCTTCTTCGACGAAATCGATATTGCGATTGCTGGCATGGATGTCCAGGTGCACTTCGGGGTAGCGCTGGCGAAACGCGGGCAGCAGCGGCAGCAGTTTGTAGTGCGCATAGGGCGTGGGCACGCTGATACGCAGCAGGCCGGACGGCACGCGCTGCCCGCCCGTCACCTCGCGCTCGGCATCGAGCAGTTGCGTCAGTGCCTGGCGGCATTGCTCGTAATAGTTGTGCCCGCCATCAGTCAGGCGCATCTGACGCGTAGTACGCACGAACAACCGCACCCCCAGGCGCTCTTCCAGCCGGGCCACAGAGCGGCTCACCGCTGCCGGGGTGACCCCGGCCAGGGAGGCCGCGCGGGTGAAGCTGCCAGTTTCGGCCGCAAGGCAGAACAGCTCGATACTGCCCAGTTGAAGGTCGTCAAAGTGCCGCGTCATCGGTGCCGCCATTGATTACGTGATGTATCAATTGAAATGACATTCAGCACATTTTTCAATGACTGGTTGCAACTTAAAGTGTGCTCCACACCCCAGGCACCTTGCCTGACTGACTGGAGCATCGAGCATGAGCACTAAAAAAACCGTTATCGTTACCGGCGCCTCGAGCGGCCTGGGCTTTGCCATTGCCAAGGCCTACCTTGAGCGGGGCGACAATGTGGTCGGCAATGCACGCACCCTGGCGCGCTTGCAGGAGGCCGCGGCGCAACTGGGCAACCCGGCGAACTTTCTGCTGGTGCCCGGCGATATCGCCCAACCGCAAACTGCCCAGCGCCTGTTCGAAGAGGCCGTGGCGGCCTTCGGCAAGGTCGACATCCTGATCAACAACGCCGGCATCTTCATTCCCAAGCCGGTGGCTGACTACACCGAGGGCGATGTCAACGCCATCGTCGACACCAACCTCAAAGGTTTTTTCTACCCGGCGCAAGCAGCCGCCAGGCACATGGCCGCCAATGGCAGCGGGCATATCGTCGCGATCACCGCCTCGATTGCCCTGCAGCCCAACCTCAAGGTGCCGGCATTGCTGCCCGTGCTCGTCAAGGGCGGGCTCAACCAGGCGGTTCGGGCACTGTCGCTGGAACTGGCCGCCGCTCACGTCCAGGTCAACGGCGTGGCGCCGGGCATTATCGATACGCCGTTGCACGCCAATGACCCGCAGACCCAGGCCGCCTTGAAAACCCTGGCGCCTACCGGCCAGGTCGGTGCACCGCAGGATGTGGTCGACGCCGTGCTGTACCTGACCGATTCGACCTTCGTCACCGGCGTGGTCATCGCCGTGGACGGCGGCGCCAGCAGCGGTACCTGGTAACCCGACGAGGAGTGTGTCATGCCCTATGTAAACATTCAGGTCACCCGTGAAGGCGTGACCGCCGAGCAAAAACGCCAGTTGATCGAAGGCGCCACGGCCTTGCTGGAACAAGTGCTGAACAAGCCGCCCGCCACCACCTTCGTGGTGATCGAGGAGGTTTCAACCGATAACTGGGGCGTGGGTGGCGAGACCGTGACGGCACTGCGAGCCAGGCAACAGTCAGGTAGTGGCTGAATGAACAAGGGCCGGTGCCCTGCGGTGTGGATTACTGCACTGAATCCGCAGAGACCGGCCGGCGGCCATCGCGCAAAGCACAAGACTTCCCGCTGAAAAACCGGATAATGGCGGCCAAATCGTATTGCTCGTTATGGTATCCCGCATGGAAATCAAGGTTAATTTTCTCGACAACCTTCGTCTTGAAGCCAAGTTCGATGACTTCACGGTGGTTGCCGACCAACCGATCCGCTACAAAGGCGACGGTTCGGCACCGGGTCCGTTCGACTATTTCCTGGCGTCCTCGGCGTTGTGTGCGGCTTACTTTGTGAAGCTGTACTGCAACACCCGCAATATCCCTACCGACAATATTCGCCTGTCGCAAAACAACATTGTCGACCCGGAAAACCGCTACCAGCAGATTTTCAAGATTCAGGTCGAACTGCCTGCCGATATTTCCGAAAAAGACCGCCAGGGCATCCTGCGCTCCATCGACCGCTGCACGGTCAAGAAGGTGGTGCAAACCGGCCCCGAGTTCGTCATCGAAGAAGTCGACAACCTCGACGCCGATGCCCAGGCCCTGCTGATGCTCAGCCCGGCTTCAGACGCCAGCACCTATGTACTGGGCAAGGACCTGCCGCTGGAGCAGACCATTGCCAACATGTCCGAGCTGCTGGCCGGCCTGGGCATGAAGATCGAAATCGCCTCGTGGCGCAACATCGTGCCCAACGTGTGGTCGCTGCATATCCGCGACGCCCACTCGCCGATGTGTTTCACCAACGGCAAGGGCGCGACCAAAGAAGCCGCACTGGCCTCGGCACTGGGTGAATTCATCGAGCGCCTGAACTGCAACTTCTTCTACAACGATCAATTCTGGGGTGAAGACATCGCCAACGCGGCGTTCGTGCATTACCCCAACGAGCGCTGGTTCCAGCCCGGCCGCAAAGATGCGCTGCCCGCTGAAATCCTCGATGCCTACTGCCGCAAGATCTACAACCCCGACGGTGAACTGCTCGGCTCGCACCTGTACGACACCAACTCTGGCAATATCGAACGCGGCATCTGCTCGCTGCCGTTTGTGCGCCAGTCGGACGGCGAGGTGGTGTACTTCCCGTCCAACCTGATTGAAAACCTGTACCTGAGTAACGGCATGAGCGCCGGCAACACACTGGCCGAAGCACAGGTGCAATGCCTGTCGGAAATCTTCGAGCGCGCGGTCAAACGCGAAATTCTCGAAGGTGAAATCGCCCTGCCGGATGTACCGCAGGAAGTGCTGGCGAAATACCCCGGCATTCTCGCGGGCATTCAGGGCCTGGAAGAGCAAGGTTTCCCGGTACTGGTCAAGGATGCCTCGCTGGGCGGGGAATTCCCGGTGATGTGCGTGACCTTGATGAACCCGCGCACCGGTGGTGTATTCGCCTCGTTCGGCGCGCACCCAAGCTTTGAAGTGGCGCTGGAGCGCAGCCTCACCGAACTGCTGCAAGGCCGCAGCTTCGAAGGCCTCAACGACTTGCCTCAGCCGACCTTTGAAAGCCACGCGCTGACTGAACCGAACAACTTCGTCGAGCACTTCATCGATTCCAGCGGCGTGGTGTCGTGGCGTTTCTTCAGTGCCAAGGCCGACTTCGAATTCGTCGAATGGGACTTCTCCGGCCAGGGTGAAAACTCCAATGCCGAAGAAGCAGCAACCCTGTTCGGCATCCTCGAAGGCATGGGCAAGGAAGTCTACATGGCGGTGTACGACGACCTCGGTGCTACCGCCTGCCGTATCCTGGTGCCGGACTACTCCGAGATCTACCCGATCGACGACCTGATCTGGGACAACACCAACAAAGCGCTGTTCTTCCGTGCCGACATCCTCAACCTGCACAGCCTGGACGAAGACGCCCTGGCCGACCTGGTCGAGCGCCTGGTAGAAAGCGAGCTGGACGATTACACCGACATCAAAACCCTGATCGGCGTCGAGTTTGACGAGAACACCGCCTGGGGCCAGCTGACCATCCTGGAACTGAAGCTGCTGATCTACGTGGCCTTGCAGCAGTTTGAAGAAGCCAAGGAGCTGGTGGAAACCTTCCTGCAGTTCAACGACAACACCGTCGAACGCGGCCTGTTTTACCAGGCCTTGAACGTGGTGCTCGAGGTGGAGCTGGACGACGAGCTGGAACTGGACGATTACCAGGTCAATTTCCGTCGTATGTTTGGCGACGCACGCATGGATGCGGTGCTGGGCTCGGTGGATGGCAGTGTGCGCTTCTATGGCCTGACGCCGACAAGCATGAAGCTCGAAGGGCTCGACCGTCATCTGCGCTTGATCGACAGCTATAAAAAGCTGCACAGCGCACGGGCGAATGCCGCGGCCTCGCGTTAATCGCTGAACCGATGTGCCAGGGCCGCCCCTGGCACATCCCTTCACCACTCAAACCCCGCTCCTACCGCCAGAATTGGGGACTTATCCCCGTGGTTAGTGGCTTATTGCCCCCACTGTTTGGGGAATCGCCCGGCGCTTGATTGACCACCCACCGAAACAATTAGAAACAAGTCATTAATAATCCTCAACTTGCATCACCCCTTCTGCACTTGGCCTGGCGGTTGCTAAAGCCTCTCTGACCGCAGCAGCTGTCGCTCGCTGGAGACGACAGGTTTCGCCATTTGGCATGACGCGAGGGGAAAGCAATGAAACGCGCAACGCTAGGGCTTCATTCACGCAGCTATTTATGGGGGCCGCGTGTGGCCTCCGCGATGTTGATCACCGCCAGCCTGACCTCCGCCAGCGCGGCACCGCTGGATGACTTTGACCCGCCGCCGCCGACTGATCCATCGGCCTATACCAATCAAGCAGACGACCCAGCGGCCGCACTTGAAGCTTTGAAAACGATGCCGGAGACCAACCAGGGCGCGTTGGCGTTGCCCAATGGCGTGTATGGCAACCGCGACACACCGCGTGCCGACAACGTGTTGCCGCCCAGCCTGCAAACCTCGTTCAATTACCCCACCAACGGCAAACCCAGCCCGTTGTTCGGTGCCCTGCCCTTCACTCAGCAATTGCTGCTGTTCGAAGAATTCGGCACGGAGAAGCTCGACCCCACACTGCCGGCACCACCACTGACCTTTCCGGTGCCCACCGTTGGCCCTGCACCGCAACAGGACCCCGACAACGTCGCGCGCAGTGCGCCGTCACCCTCGGCGCTGGATGCATTCATGCGCCAGCCCGGGCTCTACCCGTTCCCGTCGCAGTTCTCCAACGTGCTGGACCGCAACCCCTGGAAAGCGCAGATCGAGGCCTTCCTCAACCGCCAGCCGGTGGGCTCGCCCGCCGAGGGCCGGCCACCAGGAAAGGGCTGGTCGCATCAGCGCTGGAACGAGTTCTACCCGCAGGCGCAGTTCAAGACCGTGCAGACCGGCGCGCGCATCAACACCGGCCTGCGCGACCGCAAGCAACTGCACAATTACGCCGTCGGTGAGTTCGGCCCGGGTGGCCTCTACTACCAGACCTCGGACATCCCAACCACCACCGGCACCACCCGCGGCATCGACACGCGCTTCCACCCGAACATGCCGCTGCAGAACCACAACGCGCTGTGGACCTTCGATGGCACCTTCCCTGCCAAGCTGCTGATGGCCCGCTACGGCCAGCCGCTGTTGATGCGCCACTACAACGGCTTGCCCATCGACCCGGCTGCCAACGCCGGCTTTGGCCTGCACACCATCAGCACCCATGAGCACAATGGTCACTCGCCGGCCGAAAGCGACGGCTACACCAATGCGTACTTTTTTCCCGGGCAGTACTACGATTACCGCTGGCCGCTGCAACTGGCCGGCTACGACAGCATCAACACCGACGCCCACGATCCGCGCGCGGCCTTCCCCTGCGCGCCGGGCGAAACCCTGTTCGTCAACGACACCAGCCCCGGCCTGAAAACCTGCAACAACGGCAGCATCAAGATTCGCGGCGACTGGCGTGAAACCATGAGTACCCACTGGTTCCACGACCATATGCTCGATTTCACCGCGCAGAACGTCTACAAGGGCAATGCGGTGATGATGAACTACTACAGCGCCCTGGACCGGGGTAACGAGGCCATGGAGGATGGCGTCAACCTGCGCCTGCCCAGCGGCTCGGCTTTGCCTTGGGGCAACCGCGACTACGACGTCAACCTCCTGGTGGCCGACAAGGCCTGGGATGAAAACGGCCAGCTGTGGTTCAACCCGTTCAACACCGACGGCTTCCTGGGCGACCAGATCCTGGTCAACTGGCAGTACGAGCCGCGCCTGAAAGTACGCGCACGCAGCTACCGCTTCCGTATTCTCAACGGTTCGGTATCGCGCTATCTACGCCTGGCCGTGGTACGTGAGGTGGCCGGCAATGGCGGCGAGTTCCCCGGGCCGTCCGGCTCCGGCGTGTCGTACACCCGCGTGCCGTTTCACTTGATCGCCAATGACGGCAACATCATGGAGCACGCCATACCGTTCGACGGCAGCATGGACCTGGACGGCGATGGCGACCGGCAAAACCACAATGCCATCCTGCCCGTACAAGGCATTGCCGAACGCTTCGACATCATCATCAACTTCGCCAAAAACGGGATCAAGACCGGCGACAAGATCTACTTCGTCAACCTGATGGAACACAAGACCGGCAAGGGTCCGGAGAAAGACCCGCTGAGCCTGGCCGACGTGCTGTCAGAGAAGTACAAGGCGGTGATCAAGCAAACCAGCAAAGGCCCGCAATGGGACAAGGGCGATCCAACCGTAGGCAAGTTCCTGCAACTGCTGGTGCAGCCTTACAGCGGCCAGGACGTGAGCATGAACCCGGCGGACTACGAGCCGGCCAAACCGGGCAAACCTGCCGGTAAAACCATGATTCCCCTGACCCTTGACCGCAACGCCGTCGCCGACCAGGCCAAACTCAAGGCGGCGCGCCACCGCGAGTTTATCTTCGGCCGCTCCGACGGCACTGACGAAGCGCCCTGGACGATCAAGACCGATGGCGGCTTCGGCTATGACATGGACTCCCGCAGAATCAGTGCGGCCCCGCAACTGGCGACGGGTCCGACCGATGCCGGGTACTCGGGCGACGGTACGCTTGAAGTGTGGAAAATCAAGAACGGTGGCAACGGCTGGACTCACCCGGTGCATGTGCATTTTGAAGAAGGGATCGTCCTCAGTCGCGACGGCAAGGCGCCGCCAGAATGGGAGAAATGGGCACGCAAGGATGTCTACCGTATCGGCGACGGCATCGACAGTTCGGTGGACGTGGAAATGGCCATCCATTTCCGTGAGTTCGCCGGGACCTACATGGAGCACTGCCACAACACCCAGCACGAAGACACCTCGATGCTGCTGCGTTGGGATATCGAGCACCCCGGCCAGTTCCAGTTGATGCCCACCCCGCTGCCCGGCTGGGACGGCGTCACCTACGTGAACTCGGCGGCACTGCCAACCTTCCGCACCGGTGAAAAGGACAACGACAACCAGGGCGAAAACAAAAAGCCGATCGCCAATAACGACAGCGCCACCAGCAACAACGGCCAGCCGCTGGTGATCAATGTACTGGCCAACGACAGCGACCCCGACGGCAACCTGCCGCTGAAAGTGGTGGGCCTGACCCAGCCGGATTCCGGCCAGGGCACGACCAGCACCGACGGCGTGCGCGTGACCTACACCCCGCCGGCCACTATCCCCGCCCCGTTCACGGCGACGTTCACCTACAACGCCAGTGACACCAAGAACGCGGTTTCGGATAACGCGGCAACCGTGACTGTCGCCGTCAGCGCCCCGCCGACCATCAACGAAGACATCACCGTCACCAGCGCCTCGGTCACTTCCCGCAGCAACAATCGCTACACCTGGGACCTGGCCGGGACCACCTCGCAAGCGACCGGTACCACGCTGACGGTTAGCGCTTCGACCACCACAGGACCGCTTAGCCTAGGCACTGCAGTGATCTCGCCGAGCGGCAGCGGTGGCCGCTGGCGGGTGTCGGTGACCACCACAGGCAGTGGCCCGAGCGCCAACCCGACGGTGACGATCAGCTCGACGTCAGGGAAGACCGTAACCGCGCCGATCACTTCGCGTTAAGCCGCACCAGCGCCTGCATTACAAGGGCCTCAAGGAAACTTGGGGCCCTTGTCTTACAGGCTGGCGAGCCACGTCTGTAGCCGCGCGTACACCTCGTCGACCTGCGCCACGATCCCGCCCATGCGCAGAAAATCATGGGTCAGCCCGGTTTCGACACTCAAGGTCACCCTTGTTCCCGCCGTCTCCAGCCAGTGCGCATACGCCAGCCCCTCGTCGTACAGCGGATCGTACCCGGCCAGCGCCACATAGGCCGGCACCTGGGCCACGGCAGCGCCCAGCAACGGCGAGGCACGCACGTCCAGCCGCTGCGCCGGATCACTCGCGTAATGCTGGTAGAACCATTCCAGCGTGGCGCTTTCGAGCAGATAGCCTTCACCAAACCGCGTATGCGAGGCCCGTACCTGGCTGATGTCCGCCACCGGATAAAACAGCACCTGCGCCAGTGGCTGCAGCGCGAGCTGCGCAGGCGCGGTCGCGGCCATTGCCGCCAGCACCGTGGCCAGCGTCGCCCCGGCGCTGTCGCCGGCGAGCACCACCCGCTGGCGATCAAGTTGCCAAACCTGCGCGTGCTCGGCCAGTGCCTCGAGACTGTCCTGGGCATCCTCCACCGCCGTCGGAAACGGGAACTCCGGGGCCAGGCGATACGCCGGCGCCAGCACAGCGAAATCGCCGCTCAAGGCCAGGCGTCGGCACACCGAATCATGAGAGTCGAGGCTGCCGACCACATAGCCGCCGCCATGGAAATACACAATCACCGGCAGCTGCTTGCCTGCGCTGGCAGCACTGCGATACAGCCGCGCGTCTATCTCCGCGCCATCGCGGGTCGGCAGCTGCAGCACGCAGACCTGCACATTTCCCGGCGGGTTGGGGTCGAGAATTTGCGACGTAGCGTCGAATTCAGTGCGCGCCAATGCGGGTGGCAAGGTGTGCATCGGCTGGCTCTTGCCGGTCAGGCGACCGAGTTCGGCAAGTTCCAGAAAGGCAGACAGATCAGGGTGCAAGGACATGAACACATCCGGAAAAAGGTAAGAAAAAAGCAGGGCCCGAAGACCCTGCCCATGCGTCAGCCTTCTACGGCTTCGCGGTACAACAGGTGGGCCTGCAGCTGTTCAAGCAATGCCGTGTTGGCCAGGATGTCGTAGTGACCAGCATCGATGCGCGCATTGGGGACGGCAACCGTCAGGTTCGCCTCAAACGCCTGGACCGCGGCGCCGGGCAAATCACTGCGCCACCAACGCTGTACGGCGCACAGCGTGCGCGGCAGCAACGGTGCCCGGCGCGACAGCGCCTTGAGCCTGAGCCCGACCTGGAAGGCCCGCGCCAGCTCATCGGCGTCGAAATCACTCGCCCGCGCAGGCTCCCCTGCGCTCTGCAGCGTTGCCAGTAGCGCGCTGAGTTGCGCAAGGTCAGGCTCGTCAGCCGGCAGTTGCGCATGCGTCACCGTCAGCGATGAGGTCTGCGCGAGAAACGCCGGCAGGTCGTCGCGCCACTCATCCGTCTGCGCCGCCTCCACGCTCAACGGAATGAAGCTGTCTACCAGCCCGAGGAAGCTCACCGCCTGCCCCTGCTTTTCAAGCTCTGCCGCCACCAGCACCGCCAGGGTACCGCCCAGTGACCAGCCCAGCAGGCGGTAAGGCCCTTGCGCCTGTTTCTGGCGAATGTACTGGGCGTAGTCGATGGCCATGGCCTCCAGGCTGTCATCGTCCCACTGGCGGTCCAGCAGCATCCGGCACTGCACGCCGTAAACGTTGCAGTGGCCCTGTAGCCGACGGGCCAGCGGCTCGTAGTCGAATACCGTGCCGAAGCCTGCATGCAGGCAGAACAGCACAGGGCCGGTGCCGTCAGCACCATTGAGGGCCAACAGCGGGTCGAGCTCGCCGGGCTGTTCGGCAAAGCCCGACAACTGGGCAATGGTCGGTTTGGCGAGCATGTCGCGCAGTTTCAGCTCGAAGCCGGCCACCGCCTGTTGGCGCACCTTGCTCAGCACTTTCAGGGTGCGCAATGAATCGCCGCCCAACTCGAAGAAGTTGTCCGTGACCCCCACCTGATCAAGCTCCAGCACCTCCTGCCAGACGCCCGCGAGCATCTGCTCCAGGGCATTGCGCGGGGCCACGTAGGCCTTGGCCTGGAAGTCCGGGTCGGGCAAGGCCAGACGGTCAAGCTTGCCGCTGGGGTTGAGCGGCATGGCGTCGAGCAACAGGATCTGCGCCGGCACCATGTAGTCCGGCAACTGGGCCTGCAAGGCACTGCGCAGCGTCTCGGCCGACACGCTTGGCGTGTTGCCCACCACATAGCCAATCAGACGTTTGCCCGCCGCACTGTCACGGGCTACCACCAGTGCCTCGCGCACGCCGCCAAGCGCACGCAGGCGCGCTTCGATCTCGCCCAGTTCGATGCGGAACCCGCGGACCTTGACTTGATGGTCCAGCCGCCCGAGGTAATCCATCACCCCATCGGGGCGGCGGCGCACCAGGTCGCCGGAACGGTACAGACGGCCACCGGCCTCGAACGGGCTGGCCACAAAGCGTTCGGCGGTCAGCCCCGGGCGCTGGTGGTAGCCGCGGGCCAAGCCTTCACCGCCGATATACAGCTCACCGGCGACGCCATCGGGCAGCGGGTTTAGCTGGGCATCCAGCACATACAGGCTACGGTTGCCGACGCGCTGGCCGATGGGAGCATAGGCCGCCTCGCAGCGACTGTCGGCATCGGCCTTCCACAGCATCGGGGTGACCACGGTTTCGGTCGGCCCATAGCCGTTGGTGATCCACTGCGGGCGCAAGGTGCGCCTGACCCGTTCGAAGTTGGCCTCGGCCACGGCATCGCCACCAAAACAGTAGATGCGCACCGCTGGCGGACTTGGTTGCGTCTGGCCGTACTCGGCAATCTGCTGGAGGTAGGCCGGCGGGAAGCAGGCAATGCTGATGCGCTGCGCATGCAATACGGCCCAGGTTTCTTCCGCGGTCCACAGGCTGTCGTCGCGCAGCACCAGGCAACCACCGGCCAGCAAGGTGGACAGCCAGCGCTCCTGAGCACCGTCGAAGGCAAAGGACATGAACAGCAGCTCACGCGTGGTGCAGTCCATCTGGTACAGCCCGACGATAGCCTGGCAGTGCATGGTCAGCGGGCCACGGGGCACGGCAACGCCCTTGGGTTTGCCGGTGGAGCCCGACGTATAGATCAGGTAGGCCAGGTGATCCGCATCGATCGCGATCGGCAGCGGCGTCGACGGCTGGTCGCTCAAGACCAGGCTATCGAGGTCGAGCACTTGCGCCGTTGTTGCCTGGGGCAAACGCGCACGTACCTGGCCATGGGTGAGCAGCACGGTCATGGCCGAATCTTCGACAATCCATTGCAAGCGGTCCTGCGGGTAGTCGATGTCCAGCGGTACGTAGGCCGCGCCAGTCTTGTGCACGGCGTACAGCGCCACAATCATCTCGACCGAGCGATTCAGGGCTACGCCCACGCACACCTCCGGCCCTACCCCTTGCGCGCGCAGGTAGTGCGCCAGCTGGTTGGCGCACTGTTCCAGCTCGCCGTAGCTCAGGGCCTGCGCGCCGCAGAGCACAGCGGTGGCCTCGGGTTGTGCGGTGCACTGCACCTGAATCTGCTCCAGCAACGACGGCGCATCGTGCACCACCGGGTGCAGCGGATTGGCATCGGCCAGCCGTTGCCGCGCCGGTGCGTCCAGCAGCGCAAGGCTGCCCAGGGTTGCCTGGGGATTGGCCAGCAAGGCGTCGAGCAAGGTCTCGAACGCCGCGCGGATCTGCACCACACTGGCGGCATCGAAGCGGTTGCGCAGGTATAGGAACTCGATGCTCAAGGTCTCGCCGAGGTTGACCGCCAGGTCCATCGGGTAGTTGGTGACGTCGCGCCCCTGCGCGGCGCCAAACTGCAACCGGCCCTGGCCGACTTCCTCCAGGCGCTCGTCCACCGGGTAGTTTTCGAACACGATGATGCTGTCGAACAGGCTGCGACCGCTGTGCCCGGCCCAGCGCTGGATGTCGGCCAGCGAGGCGTGCTCGTGGTCACGCACTTCCAGGTTGTAGGCTTGCAGTTGCTCCAGCCACTGGCCGACGCGCTGCTGCGGCTGCGGGCTCTGCAGTATCGGCAAGGTGTTGATGAACAGGCCGAGCATGTTCCCCGCTTGCGGCAAACTCGCCGGGCGGCCGGCCACCGTTGCACCAAAGCACACGCGCTGCTGGCCGGTGTAGCGCTGCAACAGCAGCAGCCAGGCGGCCTGCACCAGGGTGTTGGGGGTGACGCGCAACTGCCGGGCCCCACTGCGCAAGCGGGCGGTACGCTGAGCATCCCACTCCAGGTAGATCGCCGCATGCCCGCTGAGCTCGGCAGCGGGTCGCGGCCAGGTGCTGGCCGCCAGCTCGGTGACCTCGTCCAGCCCCTGCAGCTGCCTGATCCAGAACTGTTCCAGGGTCCTGGCATCGTCCTGCGCCTGCAGCCAGGCAATGTAGTCGCGGTAACGGCCTTCAACGCTGACCGCCTGGCCATGGTAAGCCTGGAACACTTCGCCGAGCAGGCGCGAGCTGCTCCAGCCATCCATGAGGATATGGTGTCGGGTCCAGATCAGGTGGCAGCGTTGCTCATCCAGACGCACCAAAGTCACGCGCATCAACGGTGGCTGCAGCAGGTCGAAGCCTTCCCGGCAGTCGGCCGCCACCAGCGTCTCTATAGCATTGGCGGCCACTGCCTGGCCGCGCCAGTCGAGCACGCGCACCACCGAAGGGGCCCGCTTGCTCACCACCTGCAACGGCTGGCTCAGGTGGCTGGCGTTCCAGAAGCCGCTGCGCAGCACATCATGATTGGCCACCGCCTGGTCCCAGGCAGCAATGAAGCGCTCGATTTCAAGGCCCTCGACCGCCACGCTGGTCTGGTTGATGTACAGCGCGGCCTCGTCGGCTTCCAGCGAGTGGAACAACATGCCCTGCTGCATCGGCGACAGCGGATAGATATCCGCCACTTCACGCGGCGCCAGCGGCACGCTGTCCAGCTGCGCTTGCTGCAGGCGTGCCAGCGGGAAGTCCGCGGGGGTCAGGCCGCCGCTCTGCTCATCGCAGCAGTGCTCGACCAGCGTCCGCAAGGTATGCGCATAGTCATCGGCCAAACCCTGAATGACCGCCTCATCGAACATCTGCGGGCTGAACACCCAGCCCATGCTTAAACGGCCCTCATACACCTGACCATTGAGCGTCAGCCAGTTGCCCAGCGGCGCGCTGTCACCACGCTCGCTGCCACCGTTTTCGCGGGCGATGCTGAACAGCGCCGTCGGCGCCTGCGGGTCAAAGCTGTTGTCGAACTGGCCGAGGTAATTGAAGGTGATCCGTGGCAAGGTGCGAGCGCCCAGGGCCTGGCGCGCCGGCGTCGCCCCCAGGTAACGCAGTACGCCGTAGCCCATGCCGTTGCCGGGCACCGCGCGCAGCTGTTCCTTGACGGTTTTGATGGCGTCGGCAACTGCCGCCCGGTTGTGCAGCTCCAGCGGGTACTTGCTGGTGAACCAACCCACGCTGCGGGTCAGGTCGGCGTCGGCAAACGGCGCGTCGCGACCATGCCCTTCGAGCACCACCTGCGTCGTATCAAGCCCGGTCCAGCGGCCGATCACCTGGGTCAGGGCCGCCAGCAGCAGTTCATTGATCCGCGTGCGGTAGGCCGCCGGTGCGTGTTGCAGCAAGCGCTGGGTGGTGGCGGCATCCAGCCGGGTGTAGACCGTGCGCGCATCGCGTTGCAATGGCTGGCACTGGGGATCGCGCGCAGGCAGGTCGGGTGCCATCGACTGCGCTTGCCAATACGCCAGTTCGGCCTGCAAGGGTGCGCTGAGTGCCAGGCGCTGCAACTGCTCGGCCCAGTGTTTGGCCGAGCAGGTCTTGGCCGGCAACATCGGCGTCTGGCCATTGCTCAATCGGGTGTAAGCACTCTGCAGGTCTTCAAGCAGAATGCGCCAGGACACACCGTCGACCACCAGGTGATGGACCACCAGCAACAGGCGTTGCTCGCCGTCGGCCAGGTTGAACAGCACTGCCCGCAGCAAAGGGCCCTGGCTCAGGTCGAAGCTGCATTGTGCCTGTTCGCACAGCGCCGACAAGCCCGTCAGTGTGGTGTCGCGTTGCCAGAGCAATGGCGTGGCGGGCGTCGCTTCATGGTGCTCGGCCTGCCAGCCTTGGGCGCCCTGGGTAAAGCGCAGGCGCAAGGCATCGTGATGCGCCCACAACGCCTGCAACGCCGCCTCCAGGGCGGTTGCCGACAAGGGGCTGCGCGGGGCGAGCAATACCGACTGGTTCCAGTGATGACGCTCGGGCACCTCGGTGTCGAAGAACATCTGCTGGATCGGCAACAGCAGCGCCGCGCCGCGTACCGGTCCCTGATCGATCACCGCGCGCATCTCGCCCAGGCGCGCCACCGTGGCCAGTTCCTGCACGCTCTGGTGTTGAAAGAGCTGCTTGGGGGTGAAGTGAATGCCGGCTTCGCGCGCGCGGCTGACCACCTGGATGGAGATGATCGAATCGCCGCCCAGTTCGAAGAAATTGTCGTGGCGTCCTACCTGCGACACCTTGAGTACGTCTTGCCAGACACAGGCAAGGCGCTGTTCCAGTTCGCCTTGCGGCGCCTGGTAAGCCGTGCTCGCCGCCTGTTGCCCGGGGTTCGGCAACGCCTTGCGGTCAAGCTTGCCATTGGCCGTCAACGGCAACTGCTCCAGCAGCATCAAGTGCGCGGGCACCATGTACTCGGGCAAGCGCTCGCGCAGCGCGGCCAGCAACGTCGTTGCAACCTGGCTGCCGGTACCGGCACTACTGACCACATAGCCCAGCAGTTGCTGGCCACGCTCGCCTGCCTGCCCCACCACCACGGCCTGCTGCACACCCGCCAGGCTGCGCAAGCACGCCGCTACCTCGCCCGGCTCGACACGAAAGCCACGGATCTTCAGCTGATCGTCAATGCGCCCCTGATAGCGGAAATGCCCGTCCTGCAACTGCACACCATCGCCGCTGCGGTACAGCCGCGCGCCCTGCCCCGACGGATCGGGCACGAAGCGTTCGGCGGTCAGCCCCGGTTGCCCGAGGTAACCGCGCGCGAGCCCCGCGCCGCCGATGTAGAGTTCACCGCGCCCGCCATTGGCGACCGCCTGCAGGCTGCTGTCGAGTACCCGCAGCCGGCTGTTGGCCAACGGCTGACCGAGGGCGATGCCTGTTTCGGCCAACTCCCCGGCCAGTACCCCGACGGTCGACTCGGTCGGGCCATAGTGGTTGAACACCCGGCACTGCGGCGCCAGCTGCCGCACGTGCTCAAGCAGCGCCGGCGGGCACGCTTCGCCGCCCAGCACCAGCAGCCGGCGTGGCAGTAACTGGGCACCCTGGGTCGATGCCAGCAGCGCAGCCAGGTGCGACGGCACGATTTTCAGCACATCGACCTGATGCGCCGTCATCGTCGCGGCCAGGGCTTGGGCATCCATGGCGACGTGACGGTCGAGCAGGTGCAAGGTCTGCCCGCCGCACAACGCACCGAACAACACGGTGTGGCCCAAGTCAGCCGCGACCGTGGAAATCATCGCCATGCTCTGCACATCATCGAGCGGCAGGCGTTGCTGCAGTCCCTGAACATAGTTGGCCAGGGCGCCATGACTGACCATCACGCCCTTGGGCTGGCCGGTAGAACCCGAGGTGTAGATGACGTAAGCACAGCTGGGCGCCAAAGGCTGTTGACTGTGAACGGGAGCCTCTGCCGCCAGAGGCTGGTCGAGGCAGATCAGCGCAGGCCCCACCATCGCTGGCAGGCTGGCCGCCTGTTCACAGGTGGTCAGCACGACCTGGGCAGCACTGTCCAGAATCAGGCTGCGCAAGCGTTCACTGCCTGCCTGCGGGTCCAGCGGCAGGTAGCAGGCACCCGCCTTGAACACCGCCAGAATCGCCACCAGCAGTTCACTGCTGCGTTCCAGCACCAGCGCCACCCGCGACTCGGGGCGTACCCCCAGTGCCCGCAACTGCGCCGCACGCTGGCCGGCAAGCCGGTCCAGTTCGGCGTAGCTCAACTCCCGTGCGTTGCACACCGCCGCCAGACGTTCAGGGTGGGCGGCAACCTGTTGCTCGAACAGGGCCAGGACGTTGTCGCAGGCAAACGCCTGGGTTGGTCCCTGCCCCCATTGCGCCAGTTGCTGCTGGTCTTCGCCTGCCAGCAGCGGCAGGGCTTCGATGCGCACCTGGGCATCGTCGACAATCGCCTGCAATACGCGTCGCCACTGCCCGGCGATGCGCTCGACCGTGGCGGCGTCGAACAGGTCACAGGCATAAATCAAGGTGGCGTCGATGCCTCCCGGGTGCTCAAGGGTGTTCAGGGTCAGGTCGAACTTGCTGGTGCTGACGGCTTGCACCAGCGGTTCCAGGGTCAGCCCCAAGGCCGGTGCACTGGCCTGCCCGGCCTCTTCCCGCTGGTGGTTGAACATCACCTGGAACAGCGCGGAATGGCTGAGGCTACGCTCGGTGTGCAGCACCTCCAGCAGTTGTTCAAAGGGCAGGTCCTGATAGGCCTGGGCCTGCAGTGCAGCGGCTTTCACCTGTTCGAGCAGATCGCTAAAGCGCAGCTCGCCCCGCACCTGGGCCTGCATCACCTGGGTGTTGACGAAAAAGCCGATCAGGCCTTCGGTTTCCGGGCGGCCGCGGTTGGCGTTGGGCACGCCGACGCGAATTGCTTCCTGCCCGGCCAGGCGGTGCAGCAACGTCTGGAACGCCGCCAGCATCAACACGAAAACGGTGACGCCCTGGCGTGCGGCAAGGGCCTTGAGTTGCGCCGCCAGGTGCGCGTCGGGCGAAGCGTCGAGGCTGGCCCCGGCCAGGCTGCGCTCGGCCGGGCGCGGGCGGTCGGTGGGCAATGCCAGCACCTCCAGGGGGCCTTGCAACTGCTCGCTCCAGTAAGCCAGTTGGCGCTCGCGCTCACCGTTGTCCATCCATTGGCGTTGCCACAGCGCATAGTCGGCGTACTGCACCGGCAGGGCCGGCAACTGCGGCTGTTCGCCCTGGCGAAAGGCGCCGTAGCCGTGCATCAGTTCGCGAACCATGACCTGCAGCGACCAGGCATCGGACACGATGTGGTGCTGGACCAGGCTGAGCACATGCTCATCGTTGTCCACCTGCAGCAACGCCGCCCGCAGCAACGGCCCATGGGCCAGGTCAAAGCCGGCGCCGGTTTGTTCGGTGAGGAACGATTCGATCCCCGTCTCGCGGCCCACGCCAGGCGCCAGGCGCTGCACCGACAGCGCCAGATTGCCTGGCGGTAGAATCTGTTGGCGAACGCCCTCCGGTTCCTCGACAAACACCGTGCGCAAGCTTTCGTGACGCGCAACCAGGACATCCAGGCTGCGCTGCAGCGCCTTTACATCCAGCGCCCCCTGCAGGCGGATGGCCAGGGGGATGTTGTAGGCCGGGCTGTCCGGCTCCAGCTGCCAGAGAAACCACTGACGTTGTTGTGCATAGGACAGCAGCAGCGGCTCTTGCTCGGAGCGCTTGAACACCGGCGCAATCCCGAACAGGTTGATCCCTTTCTGTTTCAACAGCACGGCCAGCGCCTTGCGCTGCTTCGGGTCAAGCGCCCCCACAGACTCTATTAACTTTTGCACGCCACGACCCCTTGTCAGGAAAGCAGATTCTCAAGCTCTTCGGCAGATAGACGTTTGAGGGCCTCCAGGGATTTAGTCAGCTCGTCCTGTACCGGTACCAGATCCTCCTGCAGGCCCTGCACCGCAGCGCAGAAGTCCTCAAGGTCGGCGCTTTCGAACAACAGTTTCAACGGCACCTCCACGGCCAGCTGTTCACGCAAGCGCATCACCACCTGCGTGGCCATCAACGAGTGGCCGCCGAGCTGGAAGAAGTTGTCATCAAGGCCCACCTGCTCCACGTTGAGCACCTGCTGCCAGGCCTCGGCCACCTGTTGCTGCAAGGCACTGTGCGGTACCCGGCAGGTGCGCGGCGCGATCAGCGACGCGGGGGCCGGCAGCTGCCGACGGTCAAGCTTGCCGTTGGGGCTCAGTGGCATATGCGCCACGGCCAGCAGGTGGCTTGGCACCATGTGCTCCGGCAGCGTCTGGCGCAGGAACTGGCGCAGCTGAAGCTGCGCCTCGGCATCGGCCTCGCCCTCGGGCACCAGGTAGGCAATCAACTGGGTAGCGCCCGCCGATTCGTGGGCCACTACCACCGCCTCGCGCACCCCTGGGTGCTCCATCAGGCGCGATTCGATTTCACCCAGCTCGACGCGCAGGCCGCGGATCTTCACCTGGTGATCGAGGCGTCCGGCGTACTCGATTTCGCCGCCGGCGGCGTAGCGCGCCAGGTCACCGGTGCGATACATGCGTTGGCCCGGGACGAAGGGATCGGCCGGGAAACGTTCGGCCGTCAGGCCGGGGCGGCGATGGTAACCGCGCGCCAGCCCGGCGCCTGCCAGGTACAGCTCACCCAAGACGCCGGGCACCACCGGTTCCAGGTTGGCATCGAGGATGTAGGTGCGCAGGTTGTCGATGGCGCGGCCGATCGGCACGCTGTGGCGCCCGTCATCGACACAGGTCCAGTGCGTGACGTCGATGGCCGCTTCGGTCGGCCCGTACAGGTTGAACAGGCCGGCCTGCGGCAGCCTGGCGAACACCTGCTGCTGGGCATCGGGCGGCAGGGCCTCGCCGCTGCAGATGATCCGCCGCAGCGAAGCGCAACGACCGATATCGCGCGCCTGCAGGAACACCTGGAGCATCGACGGAACGAAGTGCAAGGTGCTCACTGCGCCCTGCTCGATCAATTCGACCAGGCGCGCCGGGTCACGGTGATCACCGGGGGCAGCCATGAGCAAGCGCGCCCCGGTCATCAACGGCCAGAAGAACTCCCAGACCGACACGTCAAAGCTGAACGGGGTTTTCTGCAGCACCGTGTCACTGGCGTCCAGACCATAGGCCGCCTGCATCCAGCACAAACGGTTGACCAGGGCACTGTGGGCGTTGCCGGCGCCCTTGGGCTTGCCGGTGGAGCCGGAGGTGTAGATCACGTAGGCCAGGTGCTCAGGCTGCACACTGACGTCCGGGTTATCAATATGCTCCTCACCCGGCTGCGCCGAATCGAGCAGCACGGTGCGCAGGCCCGCGTGCTGCGGCAGGCGCGGCAGCAACCACGACTGGGTCAGCAGCAGTTCGATACCGCTGTCGTCGAACAGGTAGGCCAGGCGCTCGGCCGGGTATTCCGGGTCGAGCGGCACGTAGGCACCACCGGCCTTGAGGATGGCCAGCAACCCAATGACCATTTCCAGCGAACGCTCGGCGGCAATCCCCACCAGCACATCAGGGCCGACGCCCTGCGCGATCAAGCGATGCGCCAAGGCGTTGGCCCGGGCATTGAGTTCCCGGTAACTGAGGGTTTGCCCGGCAAACACCAGCGCCGGCGCCTGTGGCGTGCGTTCGACCTGCGCCTCGATCAATTGCTGGGTGCTCTGCTGCAGCGGGTACGCCACTGTCGCACCCTGGCCCTGGGCAAGCAGGCTGCAACGTTGCCCGGCCGTGCTCAGCCCCAGGCAACCCACCGGCTCGTCACCGGTGCAGGTGCTGATGTGCAGCAACAGCTGCTGCAACTGCCCGGCCAGGCGCTGCACTGCCGCGCGGCTGAAGTCGCGGTACTTGAAGGTAAACGCCAGTTGCGCACCGGCGTCCACCAGCACGGTCAGCGGCAAACCGCTCTGCTCGTGACCGGTCACCTCACCAAAGCGCAACCCGGTCGGGGCGCTTTGTGCCAGCGCCTGTGCCACCGGGTAGTTTTCGAACACCAGCAGGGTATCGAACAGCGCCTCGCCGCTACGGCCCGCCCAACGCTGAATCTCGTACAGCGGGGTGTGCTCGTGCTCGCGCAGGTTCAGGTTGTGCGCCTGCAAGGCGTGCAGCCATGCCTGCAGCGACTGCTCCGGCCGGGCGCCGCCGATCACCGGCAAGCTGTTGATGAACAGCCCGACCTGCCCTTCAATACCGGGGAGTTCGGCCGGCCGGCCGGACACCGTGGCGCCAAAGGTGACCGTGCGCTGCCCGCTATAGCGTTGCAGCAGCAACTGCCAGGCGCCCTGCACCAGGGTGTTGAGGGTGACCTTGTGCGAACGCGCAAAGCGTTGCAGCGCCTCGGTCTGCGTCGCGCTCAGGCGCTGGCAGTGATCGCCTGCCTCAGGGCTTTCGGCGTCGCCGACGATGGCCTGGCCGAGCAGGGTCGGCCCTTCGAAGGCCTGCAGTTGCTCGCGCCAGAACGCTTCGTTTGCCGCGCCGTCGCGGCGTTGCAGCCATTCAATGTAGTCGCGGTAGCGCCCCGCTGGCGCCGGTGCGGCTTCACCGGCATAGCGCTGCAGCACCTCCCCCAGCAGCTGGGCGTTGCTCCAGCCGTCCATGAGGATGTGGTGGCTGGTAAAGATCATCTGGTACTGCCGCTCGCCCGTACGGGCCAGGTCCAGGCGCAGCAGTGGCGCACGGTCCAGGGCAAAGCCGGCCTCACGCACCTGCGTCGCCAGTTTCGCCAGCGACTGGGTCTGGTCGTCAACACCGCGCAGGTCTGTACAGGCAAACGGCACAACCACCTCGCGCACCACCAGTTGCAGCGGCGCGGCAAAGTCTGCCTCCCAGTGGAACTGGCTGCGCAGGCTGTCATGAGCGTCGACGGTGGCCTGCCACGCGGCGCGCAGGCGTTCTGAGTCAAGACCCTCCACGGGCACGCGCAGCTGGTTGATATAGTCAGCCGTGGTCGCCGCCATGCGCGCATGGAACAGCATGCCCTGCTGCATCGGCGACAACGGATAGAGGTCAGCGATTTGCGCGGCGCTCAGCGGCAGGCGGTCGAGTTGTGCCTGGTCGAGCCCGGCCAGGGGGAAGTCCGACGGCGTCACGCCGCCTTCGCCCGCCGCCAGGCAATGCGCGACCAGCGCGGCCAGTTCCTGGCCCAGGGCATCGGCCAGGCGTTGCACCGTTGCCGGCGCGTACAGGTCGCGACTGAAGGTCCAGTCCAGGGTCAGCTCACCGCGGTACACCTGACCATTGATGCTCAGCCAGTTGCCCAGCGGCGCGTCTTCGCCCTGCTCTGCACCGCCTGGTTCGCGGGCCGGGGCAAACAAGGCCGCCGGGTCGTCGAAGCTGCCATCGAACTGGCCCAGGTAGTTGAAGGTGATGCGCGGTGTCGGCAACTGCGCCAGCGCCTGTTGCTGCGCCGGGCTGCCGAGGTGGCGCAGCACGCCATAATCCAGGCCCTTGTTGGGAATCGCGCGCAGTTGCTCCTTGATCGACTTGATCGACGCCGGCAGCGACCGCGCCGGGCTCAGGCAGGCCGGGAAGGCACTGGTGAACCAGCCCACGGTACGGGTCAGGTCGATATCGGCCCACAGCGCTTCGCGGCCATGGCCTTCTAACTCGACCCAGGTGCTGGGCTGACCGCTCCACTGGCAGATCACCCGCGCCAACGCCGCCAGCAGCAGGTCGTTGACCTGGGTGCGGTACGCTGCCGGGGCTTGCTGTAACAGGGCACGGGTCAGGTCCGCATCGAGGCGGGTGCGCGCGCTGGCGGCGTGGGCCTTGCTCAGGCTGCCGCCTGGATGGTCACACGGCAGCTCGCTCGCCGGGGTGCTGCCCTGCCCGGCCCAGTAGCGCGCTGCGGCTTCGATCTCGCCGCTGGCGGCATAGGCCTGCAAGCGCTCGGCCCAACGTTTTGCCGAGCCGGTTTTGGCCGGCAACAGCGTCCGCTGGCCCGACGCCAACTGCCCGTAGAGGGTATGCAGGTCGTCAAAGAGGATGCGCCAGGACACACCGTCCACCACCAGGTGATGGACCACCAGCAGCAAGCGCTGCGTGCCGTCGGCGAGGTCGACCAGCAACGCGCGCAGCAACGGCCCCGCACCCAGGTCGAGGCTGCGCTGGGTTTGCTCACACAGGGCCAGCAGGGCCTCGGCCGAGTCGGCCGAACGCTGCCATAGCAAGGTTTGCCCGGTGACGTCCCGATGCTCGGCACGCCAACCTTGTGCGGTTTCTGCAAAGCGCTGACGCAACGCATCGTGGTGCTGCACCAACACCTGCAGCGCCTGTTCAAGGTGATGCGCATCCAGCCGCTGGCGCGCCTCAAGCAGCACCGACTGGTTCCAGTGGTGACGTGCCTGCATCGGTGTGCCGAAAAAGCCTTGCTGGATCGGCAGCAACGCCAGCTCGCCCCGTACCGGCCCCTGGTCTACCTGCTGCGCTTCATCACCAAGGCGGGTCACCGCTGCCAGGCGCTGCACGGTCTGGTGCTGGAACAGGTCCTTGGGGCTGAAGTGCAAACCGGCCTGACGCGCGCGGCTGACCACCTGGATCGACACGATCGAGTCGCCACCCAGTTCAAAGAAGTTGTCTTGACGCCCTACCCGTTCAACCTTCAGCACAGCTTGCCAGATGTCGGCCAGGCCTTGCTCCAGCGCGCCCTGCGGGGCGTTGAAAGCACTGTCGGCAAGCGGCGCGCCGGGCGCCGCCAACGCTTTGCGGTCGAGCTTGCCGTTGACCGTCAGCGGCAAGCGCTTCAGTACCAGCAGCTGCGCCGGCACCATATAGCCAGGCAAATCAGCCTGTAGCGCCTCACGCCACTGATCGACGTGCTGCGCCGGCACCTGAGCCGCATGGCCGACCACATAGCCCACCAGTTGCTCACCGCGCGGCCCGGGCTGAGCCAGCACCACGGCTTCGCGTACACCCGGTTGGGCCAGCAGGCAAGCTTCGATCTCGCCCAATTCGATGCGCAGGCCACGCAGTTTCAGTTGATGGTCGATGCGCCCTACATAGTGCAACTGGCCGTGGGCACGGCGGCGCACCAGGTCACCGGTGCGGTACAGGCGCGCACCCGGTGCACCGAAGGGGTCGGGAACAAAGCGTTCAGCGGTAAGCCCAGGGCGGCGGTAATAACCGGCCGCCAGTGATGCACCTCCCAGGTACAGCTCACCCAGGGCGCCTTGCACACACGGCTGCAGGCCCGGGTTAAGAACATGCGCCTGAACGTTGCTGATGGGCTGACCGATTGCTATGACCGCATCGCCGTTATCGGCGCCCAGCGCATGGCTGGTGGCGTCGATGGTCGATTCGGTGGGGCCGTAGAGGTTGACCAACTGCCCCGGCCATTGCTCGGCGAGCTGCCGGGCCAGGCTGCCCTTCAAGGCTTCGCCACCGGCGAACAGCAGGCGCAAGGTCGCCAGTTGCCCGGTTTGCAGCTGGGGCAACAAGCCCTGCAACAGCGACGGTGCCAGTTGCAGCACGGTGATGCGCTGTTCGGCCACCAGCGGCCAGAGCTGGCCCAGATCCTGGTTCAGGTCGGCAGGTGCCAGCACCAGGCGCGCGCCACACAGCAGCGGCAACCAGAACTCCCATACCGAGGCATCGAAACTGAACGCGGTTTTCTGCAGCACCCGGTCGTCGCCGGTCAGCCCATAGGCGCTGCGCATCCAGGCCATGTGGTTGGCCAGGCCGCCGTGACGGATGGCCACGCCTTTGGGCTGACCGGTGGAGCCGGAGGTGTAGATCACATAGGCGAGGTTGTCCGGGTGCAGGGCCACCTGTGGCGCACCGGGGTTCTGCACGGGGGCCGGTTGCGCGCGTTCATCGAGGTGCAGCGTGCACGGTGCCGGCAGCGCGCCCAGGCGCGCGCTGACCTCGGCCTGGGTCAGCAACAGGGCCAGGCCGCTGTCGTTGATCATGTAGTGCAGGCGCGCCAGCGGGTATTCGGGGTCCAGCGGCACATAGGCGCCACCGGCCTTGAGCACGGCGAGCTGGGCCACAACCATGTCCAGGCTGCGCTGCAGCGCCAGCCCCACCAGCACCTGCGGCCCGACCCCGGCACCGACCAGTTGCCAGGCCAGGCGGTTGGCGCGGGCGTCGAGTTCGACGTAACTGTAAGACTGGCCGCCGACCTCCAGCGCCACGGCTTGCGGCTGGCGCAGCACCTGGGCCTGCAGCATCGGCAGCAGCAACTCAGGGGGCGTGTATACCGCAGCCTCCAGTGTCGTGGACACGGCGGGTTCCAGCGCCAGGTCGTCGATGCGCAGGTTCAGGTCACCGACGAGTGCCTGCAACACGGCCTGCCAGTGCACGCCCATGGCGGCAATGGTGCTGCCCTCGAACAGGTCCAGGGCGTAGGTCATCGAGGCCCAGAGACGCCCGTCTTCCTCGAAGGTGTCGAGGTTCAGGTCGAATGGCGATGCATGGCGTTCCCAGTTCAAGGCCTCGATCCGCAGGTGCTCACCCAATGCACTGCTGCCCTGTGCTTCTGGCCCCTGCACCTGATGGTTGAACATCACCTGGAACAGCGGGTTGAAACTCAAGCTGCGTTCCGGTTGCAAGGCGTCGACCAGCTGTTCATAGGGCAAGTCCTGATACACCTGGGCCTGCAGCGCGGTGTGTTTTACCTGCTGCAGGAAGCTCGACAGGCTGGCCTGCCCGTCAATGTCAGCCTTGAGCACCTGGGTGTTGACGAAAAAGCCGATCAGGCCTTCGGTTTCGGCGCGGTTGCGGTTGGCGACCGGCACGCCGACGCGGATCTGCGCCTGGCCGCTGTAGCGGTGCAACAGCAGCTGGAACGACGCCAGCAGCAACATGAACAGGGTGGTCCCTTCGCGCTGGCAGGTCAGGCGCAAACCGTCGAGCAACCCCGGCGGCAGGTCGATCTGGCAACGCCCGCCACGGTAGCTGCTGACTGCCGGGCGAGCATGGTCGTGCGGAAGCTCAAGCAGCGGATGCTCATCGCCCAGGTGGGCGGTCCAGTACGCCAGCTGGCGCTCGCGCTCACCTGCGTCCATCCAGCAACGCTGCCAGATGGCGTAGTCGCCATACTGGATCGGTAACGCCGCCAGCATAGCCGGCCGCCCCTGGCAGAAGCCCAGGTACAATGCCACCAGTTCACGCACCAGCACCTGCATCGACCAGCCATCGGCAACGATGTGGTGCAGGGCCAGCACCAGCACATGTTCCTGCGCGCCCAGGCACAACAAGCGGGCACGCAACAACGGCCCCCGGGACAGGTCGAAAGGCACTTGCAAGGTACTGTCGACAAAGCGTTCGATCAGCGCGTTACGGGCCTGGGCATCGTCCGTTGCATCCAGTTGATGCAGCTGCAATTCGACCGCTGCCGCCGGGTGCACACGCTGGATCGCCTCGCCCTCGTCTGCAAAGGTGGTGCGCAGGCTTTCATGCCGCTCTACCAGCGCACTGAGGCTGCGCTGCAAGGCGTCGCGGTCGAGCTGGCCGTGCAGGTGCAAGGCGGCGGGAATATGGTAGGCGCTGCTGTGCCGGTCCAGCTGCCAGAGGAACCACTGACGCTGCTGGGCATAGGACAGCGGTAGGTTCCGGGCCTGATCGCGGCTTACCGGGATCGGCAGCTGGGCCAGACTCATGCCTTTGCTGGCGAGCTTTTGCAGGAACAGCTGACGTTGCTCGGCAGGCAGTTGAATGAAGCGCTGCACCAGCTGCGTGTTGTCGATTCCAGCCATGTCAGTTCGCCTCCAGTTCGTTGAGAAAGTCAAACATGTCGCTCAGGTCTTCCTCTCGATTCGATGTCATGCACGCGCCTACCGCTTCGGCGTAATCCGCCAGCGTGCGGGCGCTGAAAAGGGTTTCCAGCGCCAGCTCGACACCCAGCTCAAGCTGAGCCTGGGCCGTGGCCTGGGTGGCCAACAACGAGTGGCCGCCGAGTTCGAAGAAGTTGTCGCCAAGGCCGACCTGCGCAACCTTGAGTACCTGCTGCCAGATGCCCGCCAGGCTGCGCTGCAGCTCGGTCACCGGTGCCTGGTAGTCTTCGTTGCCCTGGTGAGCCTGCGGCAATGGCAGGGCCTTGCGATCGACCTTGCCGTTGGGGTTCAGCGGCAGCTGGTCGAGCAGCATCAATTGCGCCGGCACCATGTAGGCCGGGAGCTGCACCTGCAGCTGTGCCTTGATCGCCTTGAGCAGCGGCGCTTCGGCTGCCGTTGCACTGTCAGCCACCAGGTAGCCGATCAATGCCTTGCCATGGGCACCGTCATGCGCCACCACCACCGCATCGCGCACACCGGCCTGGGCCTGCAGGCAGGCTTCGACCTCGCCCAGTTCGATGCGAAAGCCGCGGATCTTCACCTGATGGTCAATGCGCCCCAGGCAGTCGACGATGCCGCTGGCGCGTTGGCGCACCAGGTCACCGGAGCGGTACAGGCGCCCGCCGACAGTGCCGGTGGGATCGGGCACAAAGCGCTCGGCAGTCAGCCCCGGACGGTTCAGGTAGCCACGGGCCACGCCATAGCCACCCAGGTACAACTCACCCGCCAGGCCATCGGGCAGCAGGTTCAGGGCCGCGTCGAGCACCTGCACGCTGCGCTCCCCGACCCGGTCGCCAATCGGCGCATAAGCCGCGCCGCAGGTGTCGCTGGCGGCCGCCTTCCAGATCAGCGGGGTGACCACGGTTTCCGTCGGGCCATAGCCGTTGATGATGAACTGCGGTTTGAGCGCCCGGCGCGCCAGTTCGAAGCTGGCCTGCGGCACGGCATCGCCGCCAAAGCAGTAGATGCGCAGCGGCGGCGGATTGCCGCGCTGTTCGGCCACCTGCGCCAGCTGCTGCAGGTACACCGGCGGGAAGGCCGCCACGGTTACCCCATGGCGATGCAGGGCGTCGAAGGTCTGTTCCGGGGTCCACAAACTGTCGTCACGCAACAACAGACGCCCGCCATGGGTCAGCGCCGTCAGCCAGCGTTCGTGGGCTCCGTCGAAGGCAAACGACATGAACAGCAGTTCACAGTCGGTGCTACTCATGCCGTAACGCTGGCCAATGCGCTCGCAGTGCATGGCCAGGGGACCATGGGCCACCGCCACGCCCTTGGGCAGGCCGGTGGAGCCGGAGGTGTAGATGATGTAGGCAAGGTTGTCCGCCAGCACACGCTCGGCCGGCGGCACGGTGGGCAGACCGTCGAGGTTCAGTTGCTTCAGCTGCAGCACCTGCAACCGGGCAGGCAACTGCACCGCCGCGGCCAGGCTTGAATCGGTGATCAGCAGCGCTGCATTGCTGTCTTCAAGCAAATAGCTCAAGCGCTCGGCCGGGTAGTTGACGTCCAGCGGTACATACGCGCCGCCGGCCTTGAGCACCGCCAGCAACGCCACCAGCAACTGTGCGTCACGCCGCACACCCACCGCCACCCGCACTTCCGGCCCGATGCCGCGGGCCACCAGGGCATGCGCCAGTTGATTGGCACGCCGATCCAGTTCGGCAAAGCTCAGGCTGTGCTCGCCCTGCACCACGGCAACCTGTTCCGGCGTCTGCCGGGCCCACTGGGCGATACGCTGGTGCACCAGCAGGCCATCGCCCTGCCCTGACGACGTATTACGCCGGGCGACCTCGGCGACTTCGCTGGCCAGCGGCAAGGCAATGGCGCCCAGGCAGCGGCTCGGGTCAGCGGCAAACTGCTCAAGCACGTGCACCAGGTGCGCGGCCAGGCGCGCCACCGCCTCATGGCTGAACTGGCGGGCGGCATAGTCGAAGCCCAGGTACAGCGACTCGCCCAGTTCCACCGCCAGCGCCAGCGGATAGTGGGTCTGTTCATGGCTGCGCACCGGGCCAAAATGCAGACCGCTGTCGGCCTGGCGCTGCAACGCCTCGCCCACCGGGTAGTTCTCGAACACCAGCAGCGTATCGAACAGCGCCTCACCGCCGAGCCCCGCCCAACGCTGGACTTCGAACAGCGGCGTCGCTTCATGTTCGCCCATGGCCAAGTGCTGGGCTTGCACCTGTGCCAGCCACTGGCCGACCGTAAGTGCCGGTTGCGGATGACCCATCACCGGCAAGGTGTTGATGAACAGGCCGATCTGTCGCTCGGCGCCGGCCACCTGCGCCGGGCGTCCGGCCACCGTGGCCCCGAAGGCGACACTCGACTGCCCGGTGTAGCGCTGCAACAGCAGCAGCCAGGCGGCCTGCACCAGGGTGTTGACGGTGACTTTACTGCGCCGGGCAAAGGCCACCAGCCCAGCGCTGTGGGCCGGCGTCAGCGTCAGCGCATGAGTCGCGCGGGCCGGGCCGTCGTTGCTGGAAGGTGCAGCCACGGCCGCCAATACCGGTGCCAGCTGGGTCGGCGCCTCAAGCTGGGCCAGTTGCGTGCGCCAGAAGGTTTCACCCACCTGCGCATCCTGCGCCTGCAGCCAGGCGATGTAGTCGCGATAGCGTCCGGCCGGGGCCACAGGCACCTGACCGTGATAGCGCTCCAGCACTTCACCGAGCAACTGCGCATAGCTCCAGCCGTCCATGAGGATGTGGTGGTTGGTGTAGATGAACTGGTAGGTGTCGGCATCGGTGCGCACCAGACACAAGCGCAGCAAGGGCGCCTGCTGCAGATCGAAGCCACGGGCGCGTTCGCTGTCTGCCAGGGCGTGTAATGCAGCATCAAGGTCGGCGTGCTCGCGCCAGTCCAGCTCGGCGAACGGCAACTCGACCTGCCGGCGCACGAACTGCAGCGGCTGGGGCAAATCGCCTTGCCAGATGAAACCGCTGCGCAGGCTGTCGTGTGCTTGCAGGGTGTGTGCCCAAGCCTCGCGGAAGCGCGCGACGTCCAGCCCGCGTACCTGCACCTGCATCTGGTTGACGTAGTCTCCGCTGCCCTGGGAATACAAGGCATGGAAGAGCATGCCCTGTTGCATCGGCGACAAGGGATAGAGGTCATCGAGCGCGCGCAAGTCGAGGCCCAGCCCTTCCAGCTGGCGCTGGTCCAGGCCGGACAGCGCTACATCCGACGTCGTCAGGCCGCCCTGCTGCGGATCGCAGCAGTGCTCGATCAGCGCTTGCAGGGTGCTGCTGTAATCCGCCGCCAGGTCGGCGATCAGCGCCTCATCGAACACGGCTTCACTGAACGTCCAGCCCAGGCTCAACTGGCCCTCGTAGACCTGACCGTTCAGGGTCAGGGCGGCGCCCAGCGGTGCATCCGGGTGCTGGTCGCGACTACCGCTTTCCCCTGCCGGGCGCAGCAGCGCCTGCGGGTCGGCGAAGCTGCCGTCAAACTGCCCCAGGTAGTTGAAAATCACTGGCGCCGTTGGCAGCGCCGCCAGTGTCTGTTGCGCGGCGCTGTCGCCCAGATAACGCAGCAGGCCGTAACCGATGCCTTTGTTCGGCACGGCGCGCAATTGCTCCTTGATCGCCTTCAGCGCTTCGCCTGGCTGCGCGTGAGGCGTCAGGCGCAGCGGGAACAGGCTGGTGAACCAGCCCACCGTGCGGCTGAGGTCGACGCCCTCGAACAGGTCTTGACGACCGTGCCCTTCCAGGCGGATCAGCGCGCTGGCTTCCCCCGTCCAGCGGCACAACACCTGGGCAAGCGCCGTCAGCAACAGGTCGTTGACCTGGGTACGATAGGCCTGGGGCGCCTGTTGCAACAGCTGCCGGGTAGCCTGGGCATCCAGGCGGCTGTACAGGGTACGGGCATGACGGTTCAGCGACGGGCCTGTCTGCCGGGCACCCGGCAGCGTCACCGAAGCGCCGCTGCACTGGGCCTGCCAGAAGTCCAGCTCAGCGGCCAGCGCGGCACTGCCAGCCAGGCCCTGCAAGTGCTCGGCCCAGCGCTGGTAGGCACTGGTTCGGGCCGGTAACTGCAGTGCCTGGCCCTGCTGCAATTGGTGATAAAGCGCTTGCAGGTCTTCAAACAGAATGCGCCAGGACACGCCATCGACCACCAGGTGGTGAACGGCAAGGAACAGCCGCTGGCTGCCGTCGGCCAGTGTCATCAGCGCACCGCGCAACAGTGGCCCGGCACCCAGGTCGAGACTGCGCTGGACCTGATCGCACACCGCCGTCAGCTGCGCGGCGTCTGCAGCCTCGGCTTGCCACAGCAATTGTTCACTGACCGCCGAGTGATACTGCGCCGACCATCGTCCCGCGCCTTCAACAAATCTCAGGCGCAAGGCATCGTGATGCCTGACCAGCGCCTGCAGGGCCTGCTCGAGCAACACGGGTTCCAACACAAGCGGTGATTGCAGCAGCACCGACTGGTTCCAGTGCTGACGCTCGACAATGGCCTCGTCGAAGAAAGCGTGCTGAATCGGCAGCAGCACCTGCGTGCCGCTGACTTCGCCCTGATCTATCGCCGCCGGGGCGCTACCCAAACGGGCAACTGTCGCAAGACCTTGCACGGTCTGGTGCTGGAACAGGTCTTTGCTCTTGAAGTGAATACCGGCCTCGCGGGCGCGGCTGACCACCTGGATGGAGACGATCGAGTCGCCGCCCAGCTCGAAGAAGTTGTCGGTGATGCCCACCTGTTCCAGGTTCAGCACCTGCGCCCAGATCGCCGCCAGCTGCGCTTGAAGGGCATTTTGCGGCGCCTGGAAGGCTAGCGGCGAGGCCGCCTGCGGCACCGGCAAGGCCGAGCGATCGAGCTTGCCGTTGGCGTTCAGTGGCAGTTGCTCCAGCAGTAGCCAGTGCTGCGGCACCATGTGCGCAGGCAGGCTGTTGCGCAGGTGGGCCTTGAGTGTTTCAAGTACATCCCCGGCAGCGGCTTGCGGCACCACGTAGGCCACCAACTGGGTGCACTGGCCCACCGGCTGCGCCAGTACCGCCACCGCAACAACCTGCTCGCATTCGTGCAAGCGTGCCTCGATCTCACCCAGCTCGATGCGCAGGCCGCGAATCTTCACCTGATGGTCGACACGCCCGAGGTACTCGATCACCCCGTCGGCACGCTGGCGACCAAGGTCACCGGTGCGGTACATACGCGCACCGGGGGCGCCAAACGGGTCCGGCACGAACTGCTGCGCAGTCAGCCCCGGCCGGCGCAGGTAGCCGCGGGCCAGGCCCTCGCCGCCCAGGTGCAGTTCACCCACGGCGTTGCCCGGGGTCGGGTTGAGCTGACCGTCCAGCAGCAGCGCCGAACGCGCGCCCACCGCGCGTCCTATCGGGCTGTACAACGCCTGTTCGCCCGACGGCTCGCACGCCCAGACCAGCGGACTGATCACCGCTTCCGTGGGGCCGTAGGCATTGAACAGTTGCCGCGCCTGCAACTGCGGCAGGCTGGTCAGCTGTTGCTGGTTCCAGGCCTCACCACCGAGGATGCAGGCGCGCACGGTCAGTGCCGGGCTGCCCGGGTCGGCGTCGGCGAGCAGCCGGGCGAGGTAGCTTGGCGGCAAGTCCAGCACGCTGATGCCGTGCTCACTCACAGCCGTTTGCAGGGTCTGGTAGGACCACTGGCTGACCTCACCGACCACCAGCGCCGCACCGTGCGCCAGGGTCATGAAAATCTGTTCGGCAGCGGCGTCGAAACTGACCGAGGCAAACTGCAGCAGGCAATCATTAGCGCTCAATTGGTAGCGTGCACCGGCCGCCTGGCAATGCATGGCCAGCGCCCCGTGCTCGACCGCCACGCCCTTGGGCAGGCCGGTGGAACCGGAGGTGTAGATCACGTAGGCGAGGTGTTGAGCGGAGCACGGTGCATGCTCAAGCGGCGCATCGCTGAATGGCTCCGCTTGCTCATTGAGCAGAACCTTTGGCCGTGAGGTGTCCAGCGCCATCCGGTTGAGCAAGTGCTCATGACCGAACAGCACCGCTGCCTGACTGTCGTCGAGCATGTACGCCAGGCGCTCGGCCGGGTACTGCGGGTCCAGCGGCAGGTACGCTCCACCGGCCTTGAAGATCGCCAGCAGGCCAGTGACCAGGTCCATGCCGCGCTCGGCAACCATCGCCACCAGTACATCCGCCTTCACACCGGCTGCGCGCAAGCGCCGCGCCAGACGATTGCTGCGCCGGTCCAGGGCGCCGTAGCTCAGGCGCTGTTCACCCTCGATCAGGGCAATCGCATCGGGCGTCTGGCGCACGCGCTCGGCGAACAGCTCCAGTACCGACTCGACCGCGCGTACCGGGGCCTGGCCACGGGCGTTTTCCAGCAGGGTTTGCCATTGCGCAGGACCCAGCAGGCGCAACTGCCCAACCGGCTGTTGGGGCTGCTCGACCATCGCCCGCAACAGGTTCAGCCAATGCGCTGCCATGCCTTCGATCGTGGCGGCATTGAACAGCTCGGCCGCGTAAATAAAGGAGGCGCTGATGCCGTTGTCGGTCTCCAGGGTTTCCAGGGTCAGCTCGAACTGCGCCATGCCACCGGGCAACACCCACTCCTCGGCCACCAGCCCGGGCAGGCTGTTACCGGCAGCGGCAGCGCCCACGGTGTTGAGGTGGTTGTACATCACCTGGAACAGCGGGTTGTGCGTCAGCGAGCGTTGCGGGTTGAGCGCTTCGACCAGTTTGTCGAACGGCAGGTCCTGGTGGGCCTGCGCGGCAAGCGCGGTGTCACGCACTTGGGCCAGCAGTGTGTTCACTGCGTCCTGGGCGTGCACTGGCAGGCGCAGCACCAGGGTGTTGACGAAAAAGCCCACCACGCCCTCCAGTTCCTGGGCGTTGCGGTTGCTGACCGGCATGCCGATGCGGATGTCGTCCTGACCGCTGTAGCGGTGCAGCAACACGGCAAACGAGGCGACGAAGACCTGGAACAGGGTCAGGCTGTTGCGCTGCGCCAGTTGCCGCACGCGCTGCTCAAGCGTGATCGGCAGGCGCAGGTCGACCCGGCCTTCGCTGTAGCCCTCCCCCGCACGGCGAGGATGGTCGCTGGCCAGCTCCAGCACCGGATGCTCGGTGCCCAGCTGACCACGCCAGTAGTCGAGCTGGCGCGCCAGTTCGCCTTCCTCAAGCCAGTAGCGCTGCCAGTGGGCATAGTCGGCGTACTGCACCGCCAAGGGCGCAAGGCTCAGCGGCTGCTGGCGCTGGAAGGCGCCATACAACGCGGCGAACTCACGCCCCAGCACGCCCATCGACCAACCGTCGGAGATGATGTGGTGCAGGGTGACCACCAACAGGTGCTGCTCGGGCGCCACCTCGAACACCTTGACCCGCAGCAACGGGCCGCGCTCCAGGTCGAACAGCACGGCAATCTCTTGCGCGATACGCGCCTCGATCACAGGTTTGTCGGCCTGTTGCAGTCGCTCCCAGCGCACCGTCACCTGCCTTTGAGGTTCGATGACCTGGTACAGCTGGCCGTCCTGCTGGCTGAAGTGCGTGCGGAACGCCTCATGCCGCGCCACCAGCGCGGCGAAGGTCTGCTCCAGCGCAATGCGGTCCAGCTGCCCTTGCAACTTGACCACAATCGGGGTGTGGTAGGCGCGGCTGTGCGGCTCCAGGGTCCACAACAGCCACTGGCGCTGCTGGGCAAACGAGGCCGGCAGCGGCTGTTGGCGATCCAGTGCCTGCAGCGGTGCGCGCCCTCCGTCAGTGCCCGCCTGAGCGACCCGTTCAGCGAACGCGCCGAAGGTGGCAGTTTCGAACAGGCTGCGCAGCGGCACCTCGACCTGCAGTAAGCGGCGCACCCGCGAAATGATCTGGGTCGCCAGCAACGAATGGCCACCGAGGTTGAAGAAGTTGTCGTTCCGGCCGACCTGCCCGACCTCCAGCACCTGCGCCCAGATCTGCGCCAGTTGCACCTCAAGGGCCGAAACAGGTGCCTGAAACGGCGCCTGGGTGGCGTGTAACTCGATGGCCGCCAGGGCACGCTGGTCGAGTTTTCCGTTGAGGGTCAACGGCAGCGCAGCCAGCACCACCACCTGCGTGGGCAGCATGTATTCCGGCAGCACTTGGGCCAGCCCTTCACGCAGCTGCGCGGTCAGCGCCTGCTCGCCCTGCACCGGGGCGTTGTCGGCAAGCACCAGGTACGCCACGATCTGCGCGTGGCCACCGACTTCGGCGACTCGCGTTACTGCTTCCTTGACCGAGGCTTGCCGGCGCAGGCACGCGCTGATCTCCTCAAGCTCGATGCGGTAGCCGCGGATTTTCACCTGATGGTCGATACGGCCCTGGAAGCGCACTTGGCCCTGATCGTCATGACGGCACAGGTCGCCGCTGCGGTACAGGCGCTGGCCGGGCGCGCCATGCGGGTCGGGCACAAAGCGTTCGGCCGTGAGCCCCGGCCGCCGGTGGTAACCGCGCGCCAGCCCCGCCCCGCCCAGCAGCAGTTCGCCGCTGACGCCGACCGGTACCGGCTGCAGGTCAGCATCGACAATCAATGCGCGCACATTCGGCAAGGGTCGTCCCAGCGCCAGGTTGGCGGGCGCAGCGAGGTCGACCGCTGCCGTCAGTACGCCAACAGTGGTTTCGGTAGGGCCGTAGTGGTTGATGACCTGGCACTGCGGTGCCCAGTCCGCGATGCGCTGCAACAACGTCGCCGAGGCCGCCTCCCCGCCCAGCACCAGGCACCGGCGCGGCAGCCCCGCGCCGCGATGGTGCTCGCTGAGCAAGGCTTCGATGTGCGACGGGACTATCTTCAGCACATCGATCTGCCGGTCAGCCATGTAGGCGGCAAAGCGTTCGGCATCCAGGGTCAGGTCAAGGTCCAGCACATGCAAGGCGCAGCCCGTGCACAGTGCCCCGAACAGCGTGGTGTGGCCGAGGTCGGCGGCAATCGTCGAGACCACGGCCATGCTGCTTGCCCCTTCCAGCGGCAGGGCCTGCACAATGCCCTGGACATAATTGACCAGGCCGCGGTGGGTCAGGCTCACGCCCTTGGCGTTGCCGGTGGAGCCGGAGGTGTAAATCAGGTAGGCGAGGTGTTCCGGGTCCTGTTGCAGCGCCAGGTTCTCGGCGCTGTAACGGCTCAGGTGATCCTGCCCGGCGTCGAGCAGCATTACTTCGAGCCCCTCTGGGGTCGGCAGGCGCTCAAGCAACACGGACTGGGTCAACAGCACCTTGACCCCGCTGTCTTCAAGCAGATACGCAAGGCGTTCGCGCGGGTACTGCGGGTCGAACGGCACATAGGCCGCGCCCGCCTTGAGCACCGCCAGCAGGCCGACGATCATCTCCACTGAGCGTTCCACCGCCATACCCACCAGCGCCTGCGGACCAACACCCATGGCTTGCAGGTGACGGGCCAGCTGGTTGGCGCGGGCGTTGAGCTGGGCGTAGCTCAGGCGTTGCCCGCCAAACACCACGGCCGTGCGCTGCGGGTGGGCTGCGGCCTGCTGTTCGATCAGGTGGTGGATGCAGGTCACGGCAGCGTGCTCGACCCGGGTCTGGTTCCAGTCGTGGACGAGTTGCTGGTGCTCCCGCACGTGCAACATCACCAACTCCCCGATACGTCCGTCAGGCGACTGGACCATGGCGTTCAACAGGTTCAACCAGTGGCCGGCCATGCGCGCGATGGTCGCCGGCTCGAACAGGTCGGTGCGGTAGGTAAAGGCGGCGTGCAGCTGCCCACCGCGCTCGTAGGTGTCCAGGCTGAGGTCAAAACGGGTGGTGCGTACATCCCACTCCAGCGCCTGCAACTGCAGGCCGCCTGCCGTGTGCAGCGCACTCAGGTCGGCGACCTGCGGCTGGTGGTTGTACATCACCTGGAACAGCGGCGTGTGCGCGGTGTTGCGCTGCACCTGCAGGCCTTCGGCCAACTGCTCGAACGGCAGCTCCTGATGTGCTTGCGCGCCCAGCGCCGTGGCCTTGATCTGCTGCAACAAGGCATCGACGCCGGCCGCCCCGTCGAACTGCAGGCGCAGTACCTGGGTATTGACGAAAAAACCGATCAGCCCTTCGACTTCATTGCGATTACGGTTGGCGATCGGCACCCCGATACGAATGTCGGCCTGCCCGCTGTAGCGGTGCAACAAGGTGCCAAAGGCGCCCAGCAACAGCATGAACAGGGTCACGTTATGCTGCCGGGCACTGGCCCGAAGCTGATCGGCCAGCGCCTGCGGCACCTCGAAGGTATGGCGGCTGCCGAGCGAACTGGGGCGTGCCGGGCGCGGATGGTCCAGCGGCAAGTCCAGCAGCGGATGCTCATCGCCCAGCTGGTTGCGCCAGTAGTCGAGCTGGCGCGCCTGCTCGCCGGCTTCCAGCCAGCGCCGCTGCCACAGTGCGTAATCTTCGTACTGAATCGCCAGCGCCGGCAGGCCCGCGTCCTGGCCGCGCTCGGCGGCGTCATACAGACGAATGAATTCGTCAATCAGCACATTCATCGACCAGCCATCGGCAACGATGTGGTGCATCACCAGCACCAGCACATGCTCCTGCTCGGCCAGGCGCACCAGGCTGACCCGCAGCAACGGCCCGCAGGCCAGGTCGAAGGGCAGCCGGGCCTGGCGCTCGGCCTCGGCACGCACCCAGGCTTCACGCTGCGCGACAGGTTCGACGCTGATGTCGTGGTGAATGATCTGCAGGGGCTGGGTGAGCGGCACGCGTTGCGGCAGGTCGTCTGCGCCCTGGACAAAGGCACTGCGCAAGGTCTGGTGGCGGGCCTGCAGCTGGGTAAAGGCTGCTTCCAGCGCTGCAGTGTCCAGTGCGCCGGTCAGGCGCACCGCACTGGGCAGGTTGTAGGCAGCCGAGTGCGGGTCCAGCTGCCACAACAACCACATGCGCTGCTGGGCAAACGACAGCACCTGCTCGCTGCCCGCGACCCCGGCCGGAATCGGCAAGACGGAAAAATCGACCCCCTCACGCGCCAGCGCCGCCAGGAACAGGCTGCGCTTCTCCCGCGGCAACTCGAGGAAGCGGCGGGCGAGTTTACGGGCGTCATCTGCATTCATCTGTGTTCATCCATCCAATTGGGCCACGAGCCTGGGCGCTCGTCAGTCCAAAGAAAACGGATGACTACGGTGGAAAATTAAGGTGATTCACGGTGACCCGGCGTCCCGGTAAATCCGATCCAACGAGACCCAGGAAGGCTTCAATGCATCATGCCCAGCTCAGCATCATCAATCAGGGCCTTGGCCATGGCACTCAGGTAATGCGAAGCCCAGATCAGTGCCGGCTTCTCATCCAACACTCCGATGAGAGTCAGCTCGCGCACGTAGCCCATCAATTCCGAGGCCTGCTCACGGGCATGCTGGGAAGGAATGCCGGGCTCGATGCGAAACAGCGGGAGGGTGTGGTTTTCACCCTGACAGAATGTTGTCTTGCCGACGGTGAAATGGGAGTCGTCTGTGGTCATTGTTGAGTGTCCCTGAAATGTAGCGGCCTCTTCGCGGGTTTACCCGCGAATAGGCCAGTGAAAGCAACACATCACTGAGGGCCTAGTGCAAATTCTGCAGCCCGGCCGGCATCTGTACCTGAATCAACATGGACTCGAGCATCACCCGCAGCGCCTCCATTTCATGCATCGACGCCATCATCAGGATCGAAGCGGGTGACTTGGGCTGCAACAGGAGTGCCTGATGGATCACGGTCTGCGCACACAGGGCATAGTCCGAGGCCTGGATGAGGGTGTCTTCGAGGAAGTGGGGGTTGTGCGGTGGGTCGGGGACGATTTTCAGCATGAATCAACTCCTTGACGGGGCTCCCATCAACCTGCCGTCAAACAGGTGGGTGGCAGCTATACGTAGGTTGACAGACCGGCGGAGTTGATCAGTAACCGGCGCACGCGGGCGTGCCCTACGCACAGCCGCCATTGAAGGCTTAAGCCATGCGATCAACCCGAAGCGGCCTGTCAAAGCCGTGTCGTCAAAAGGCAACGACCCGCCGAGACTAGTGCGCTGCCAACGCGACCGCAACGGATAAAAAGCGGCAGAAGTATGTTTGGGAAATGTCCTACGAGGTATAGGTAAAAACTGATTTTTTGCACCGCAACTCCACCCCCTCAGAGTGAAAAGGTTGGTGCCTCCCTGCATTTCGTCGCCCTGAAACATTTTCTTTCATTTGCAAAGACGGTTTTTCAATTCTCATTCGTCCTATAAGTAACAGTTGCGAAAGCTGTGCTTTGTCGCGACCTCAATTCCTTGAAAAGACCGGGTTCCATGTCAAAAAAATCCAAATCCAGACTCTGGTTTCTGGTGCACAGCTGGCTCGCCCTGCCGATCTGGTTCTTTGTGCTGATCGTGTGCGTTACTGGCACCCTCGCCGTGGTCAGCCAGGAAATCGTCTGGCTGGCCAACCCGGACGTGCGCGCCAGCCAACCCGACGGCGCCGCCGAGCGCCTGAGCTACCAGCAGATTCTCGACGCCCTGCACAAAGCCGAGCCGGACATGGCGGTACGCTCTCTCAGCCAGCCCGACGGCTCGCACTTTGCCGTAACCGCCGCCGTGACCTTTGCCGATGGCAGCGCACCGACGCTGTACGTCAACCCGTACACCGGGGCGATCCAGGGCAAGAGCCCGGACTTCAACTTCGAGGCCTTTACCCGCGCGCTGCACGGCTGGTGGCTGGTGCCGTTCACCAACGGCTACAGCTGGGGCTGGTACCTGGTGTCGCTGCTCGGCCTGCCGATGCTGGCCTCGCTGGTCACCGGCCTTGTGGTCTACAAGAAGTTCTGGAAAGGCTTCTTCAAGCCAACCTTGCGCTTCAACCACGGCGCACGGATTTTCTGGGGCGACTTTCACCGCCTGAGCGGCATCTGGTCGATCTGGTTCATTGCGGTGATTTCCATCACCGGCACCTGGTTCCTGATCCAGGCGATCCTGGGCGACAACCACATCAGTGTGTCTACGGAGCCGGTGGTACCGGTGATTGCCCGTGAAGACGTGCCACGCACCGATTCCGGCGCGCCAGCAGCGCGCATCAGCGTCGATGAGGCCACGCGCATTGCCCGCGAGCAGATTCCTGGGCTTGAGGTGAGTTTTGTGTCGATGCCCGGTAACGCCTACTCCCACCTGTACCTGGGCGGCCGTGGCTGGTACCCGCTGATGTTCCAGACGGTCAACGTCAACCCCTACAACAGCAAGATCGAGTCGCAGTTCCTGATCCAGGACCGCTCGGCCCTGGAGTTTGTCACCGAATCGATGCGCCCGCTGCACACCGGCGACTTCGGCGGCCTGGCGATCAAGCTGATCTGGGCGTTCTTCGGCCTGCTGCTGTCGATGATGGTCTTGAGCGGCCTGCTGATCTGGACCAAACGCACCGCCCAGGCCACGGCCGCGGCCCTCAAGCGCGGCGAACGCAAGCAAGCCCGCACCACCCCTGAAACCGCCACGGAGGCCAGCCTATGAGCAAGGCAGCAGTCGCGCCCGCCAGCCCCTTGAGCCGCTGGTGGCACAAATGGCGCTTTCACCTCAACATCCTGCTGTTGCTGATCCCGCTAGGCTTCATGCCCAAGTACTTTGCCGATGCCGCAATGTTCCGCGGCGACAGCGGCCTGGGTGAACGCGACCTGGGCACTATCCAGGTCGGCCCGTGGCAGGTGCAACTGGCCGAGCTGCGCGACGAGGCACCGCGCGCCGACGGCCCGGCAGGTCATTTCAAGGCCTTCAACGCAGCGCTGTGCAACACCTGCATCAACGAGGTCAAGGCCGCTTACCTGCGCATCGGCAAACCGCGCAGCCTGCGCGCCGCCGGCACGATCTTCTTCGGACCGCCCTACCGCATGGCCACCAACCTGCCGATCCCGAGCAAAACCAAGGCCGATGCCGAGATCTGGATCACCCTCGAAGGCTGGGACGGCAGCATGCACCAAGCGTCCATCCCCCTGGCCAAGGCCTCGCCGGCCACCCTCGCCTGGCTGAACAAACAAGGAGGCAAATGATGAAGCCCACCCCCCGCAGGCTGCTCGTGCCCCTGCTCTTGCTTGGCGCCGCCAGCCCGGCCCTGGCACATAACCCGATGTGCGAATGCAAGCCGGTCGACGGCGGGCAGATCGAGTGCACCGGCGGTTTTTCCGACGGTAGCGGCGCACCGGGGGTGACCCTAGACGTGATCGGCTACAACGAAGAGATCCTCGTGCCGGGCAAGCTGGGCGAGAATTCGAAACTGACGTTCAAGCGTCCGGACGGTGAGTTCTACGTGTTGTTCGACGCAGGCCCTGGTCATGTGGTCGAAATCGACTACGCCGACATTGGTGAGCCATGAGCCGGGTCCAGGTGGTACGCCCGGCCGGCGCCGGGCACGAAACCCTCTACGTGCTGCTGGTGAGCCTGTGCATCCTGGCGGTGGCGGCGGGAATTGTCGCCCTGCGCGGCGAACGTCACGACGAAGTCAGTATCGAAGCCCATCAACTCGATGCCCGCCGCGACCTGTATGCCACCGAGCAAGGGGTGTATGCCGACCTGCGGGTGGCATTCGAAGAAATCCAGCTGCGCCGCGAAGAGGCCCCGGAGCTGGTCGAGGTCGCCACCCTGGCCGAAGAAGGCTTCCCACCCTTCGCCCAGGACGCCAGCAGCGCCAGCCGTGGCGAGCATCAATGGCAACGGCTGGGCCAGCAGGCCTACCTGGGCCTGAGCCAGTCGGCGAGCGTGGCCGGCAGCTTTCTGATGCTGATTCCCACTGCCCATGACGGCGCCGCCGATATCTGGCTGCTGCGCAAGGCTGACGCCACTGTCCCTGCCGACCTGTCGCCCGCCGCGCTGATCGCCGCGGGCTGGCAGCAGATCGCCGCCCACTATGACGCCGGCGTCACCCGCCAGCATCGTCACTGATACAAGGACGCCCCATGTTTCGCTCCGCCCTCGCCCGTCGCCTCTTGAGTGTGCTCATTGCTGTTGCCCTGCCTGCCGTGGCCGTCGCCGAGGTCAATGGCAAACCGTTGCGAATCGGCATCACCCTGCACCCGTACTACAGCTACGTGACCAACATTGTCGGCGACAAGGCCGAGGTGGTGCCGCTGATTCCGGCCGGATTCAACCCCCACGCCTACGAGCCACGGGCCGAGGACATCAGGCGCATCGGCAGCCTCGACGTGGTGGTGCTCAACGGCATCGGCCACGATGACTTTGCCGACCGCATGATCGCCGCCAGCGAAAAGCCGCAGATCACCGTGATCGAGTCCAACACCAACGTACCGCTGCTGGCCGCCACCGGCGTTGCCGCGCGCGGCGCGGGCAAGGTGGTCAACCCGCACACCTTCCTCTCGATCAGCGCCAGCATCGCCCAGGTCAATAACATCGCCCGCGAGCTGGGCAAGCTCGACCCGGACAACGCCAAGTACTACAGCCAGAACGCCCGCGCCTACGCCAAGCGCCTGCGCAAGCTGCGCGCCGACGCCCTGGCCCAGGTCACCGAAGCGCCGGGCGCCGAGTTTCGTGTCGCCACCATCCATGCCGCCTACGACTACCTGGTGCGCGAGTTCGGCCTGGAAGTCACCGCAGTGGTCGAACCGGCCCATGGCATCGAACCCAGCCCGAGCCAGCTGAAGAAAACCATCGACCAGCTCAAGGCGCTGGACGTCAAAGTGATTTTCTCGGAGATGGACTTCCCGTCGGCCTATGTCGAGACCATCCAGCGCGAGTCCGGGGTGAAGATCTACCCGCTGACCCATATCTCCTACGGCGACTACAGCAAGGAGAAGTACGAGGTTGAGATGAAGCGCAACCTCGACACCGTGGTGCGGGCGATCAAGGAGTCCAAGGCATGACTGTCGCTGAAACCGTTATCAGCCCGCCCTGTGGGCCGGACATCGAGTTTGCCGCCATCGACCTTACCCTGGGGCGCACACGCATCCTCGACCAGGTCAGTTTCAAGGTCGCGGCCGGCAGCGTGCACGCCCTGGTCGGCCCCAACGGCGGCGGCAAAAGCTCGCTGGTGAAAACCCTGCTCGGGCAGATGCCCCACCAGGGCCAGCTGACCCTGACCTGGCCAGGCGATGCCCAGGTGATTGGTTACGTGCCCCAGGCCCTGGAATTCGACCGTGGCCTGCCGATGACGGTCGACGACTTCATGGCTGCCATGTGCCAGCGGCGCCCGGCCTTTCTTGGCCTGTCGCGCAAAGTCGCGCCGGCCATCGACGCGGCGCTGGAGCGGGTCGGCATGCTCGACAAACGCAAGCGGCGCATGGGCGCCCTCTCCGGCGGCGAGCGCCAGCGCGTGCTGCTGGCCCAGGGCCTGATCCCGGCGCCGCACCTGCTGGTGCTGGATGAACCGATGTCGGCGCTGGACGAAGCCGGTATCCAGGTGTTCGAACGCCTGCTGCTGGACTGGCGCGCAGCCGGCACCACCGTGCTGTGGATCGAGCACGACCTGCAAGCGGTGGCGCGCCTGGCCGACAAGGTCACCGGCCTCAGCCGCCGCGTGCTGTTCGACGCCCCGCCGAAGCAAGCGCTGACCCCGGAGCGCCTGCTCAGCCTGTTCTCCATTCACCCGCGCAGCGAGAGCACCGCCTGATGAACTACGAAGAATTTCGCCTGCTGATTCAGGGCTGGGCCAGTTCCGGCTACCTGCCCGAGGCCCTGGCCTACGGCTTTGTGGTCAACGCCCTGCTCGCCGGCCTGATGATCGGCCCGGTACTGGGCGGGCTGGGCACCCTGGTGGTGGTCAAGCGCTTTGCGTTCTTTTCCGAAGCGGTTGGCCACGCGGCGCTGACCGGCGTAGCCATTGGCATCCTGCTTGGCGAACCCTACACCGGCCCGTATGGCAGCCTGTTTGGTTACTGCCTGCTGTTCGGCATCCTCCTCAACTTTTTGCGCAACCGCACCGGGCTTTCGCCCGACACCCTGATCGGCGTGTTCCTTTCGGTGTCCCTGGCCCTGGGCGCCAGCCTGCTGCTGATGCTGGCCGGGAAGATCAACGTGCACATCCTCGAGAACGTGCTGTTCGGTTCGGTGCTCACCGTCAGCGGCCAGGACCTGCTGGTGCTGGGGATTGTCGGCACGCTGGTGCTGGCCCTGGCCCTGCCGCTGTACAACCGCATCATGCTGGCCAGCTTCAACCCGCAACTGGCGGCGGTGCGCGGTGTGGCGGTGAAGAGCCTGGACTACCTGTTCGTGGTGCTGGTGACGTTGGTTACGGTGGCAGCAGTGAAGGTGATCGGCGCCATTCTCGTCGGTGCCTTGCTGGTGATTCCGGCAGCGGCGGCGCGCTTGATCAGCCAGTCGCTCAAAGGCTTTTTCTGGGCCTCGGTGGTGATTGCCACCCTCAGTACCCTGGTGGGCATCCTGCTGCCCATCGTCTTCGACCTGCCGGTGCCGTCAGGCGCGGCGATCATTCTCGTCGCCGGCTGCTGCTTCGCCCTCGCCGCCCTGGCCCGCGGCCTTGTTCCACGCCTGCAAGGAAACCCGGCATGACCTTCGACCTCAAGCACCTGTGTCTGGCCTTGGCACTGGCGGGCCTGCCCACCCTGAGCCAGGCGCAAACGGCCCCGGCGGCAACCCAGCAACACGCAGGCGTCAGCGTACTGGCATCGTTGCCGGTTACCTACGCCCTGGCCAGCGCCCTGCTCGACGGGACGTCCGTCACCCTGACCCGTGCGGCACCGGCGAACATTCCGGCATCGCGCCAGCCGTCCTATTTCAGCGGCCGGGGCGGTGCGAGCCTGCAGAAAGCCGCGAGCCAGGCGGACGCGGTGATCGGCCTGCGCTCGATCTGGCGTGACGACCCGCTCTACCCGGTGGCACGACGCAGCAACATCCGTATCGTTGAAATCGATGCTGCACGCCCGGTTGACGGCGCCTTGCCGGGGATTGCCGTACAGGGTAACGATGCCTTTGCTGCCTACCCGTGGCTCAACCCGACCAACCTGGGGCGCATGGCCGATGTGCTGGCCAACGACCTGGGGCGCCTGAGCCCGAGCGACCAGGCAAACATCCAGAACAACCTGGCCAGCCTCAAGCGCCAGTTGCTGGAGCTCAGTGCCGGCAGCGAAACGCGCCTGGCCGACGCCGACAACCTCAGTGTGGTCAACCTCTCGGACCGCCTGGGTTACCTGATCGGTGGCCTGAACCTGGACCTGATCGACCACCCGCAGGTGGCGGACGACCAATGGGATGCGGTGGCGCTCAAACGCCTGGGCGATGAACTCAAGGGGCAGGATGTGGCACTGGTACTGCACCACAAACAGCCGGGCAAGGAAGTGGCCGAGGTCATCGCTGCCTCCGGTGCCAAGCTGGTGGTGGTCGATACCGACCCGCAAGATACCCTGGAGGGGTTGAAGGCCAGTATCGAGCAGGTGGTCGGGGCGCTAGCGGCTAGCAGCTGATACAGGCACACCACAACCCACTGTGGGAGCCGGCAGCGCCAGCTCCTACAATGACCGTTTTGCGGCATTGACCTCAGCGTTTCATGCAGCGCTGGTAGCGCTCATCCACCCGGTTGGCAAACCAGGCTGTGGTCAGTTTGCGGGTGATCTTCGGGCTCTTCAGTTCGATTCCCGGCAACTGCGCACGGGGCAGTGGCTTGCCGGCCTTGGCATCTGCCAGCGCATACACCCCGCTGTACAGCCGGGTCTCTTCAAACCCCAGGTTGTCGCCCTTTTCCAGCTGACTGCGAATAGCCGGATTACGCAGCCCCAATTGCTCCCCCAAACGCCGCGCAGCCTTCTCGGTGTTGCCCGGCATGATCGCGCCCGGTGCGATCAAGTCACCGTCCAGCGCCAACGTCACCCCACTGGCGCGGCTCAGGGCGCTTTGAAACGCCGCATTGCGGCTGGCATACCAACCCGCGTTGAAGTCGGCAAAGCGGTACACCTGGCGCTCGTAATGGCTGGGGTAGCCCAACAGGTGGGCGATGCCGAAGTACATGCCGCCGCGTCGGCTGAACACCTCCTGCCGAATCGTGCCCTCATGGCTGTAGGGGTAGCCGCGCGCATGACGCTCGGCAAAGGCGATGCTGACCTGCATTGGCCCACCGGTGCGCACCGGATTCAAATCACCGAGCAAGGTGCGGCCTAGCGGTACGCTACCGATCAAGTCATCGAAAATCGCACTGAGCTGTTTTTCGCTGCGCACCGCATCGAGCCGCTCGCTGTAGCTCTTGCCATTGGGCGAGCGTGTCTGCAACGCTGCATTAACCAGCATCTGCGGAATATGCAGGCTGGCAGCGCGGCGATCGATCTCCTGACGGGCAATGCGGCCCAGGCCCGGCACCTGGGGGTCGGCCTGGAAGGTGGACTCCTGTTCGGTCACTGCCAACACCGCGCACAGGTTGGAGCGGCTGGCGGCGATCTTCTGCGTGGTAAAGGCCGTCTGAATGTCGCGCGCCCAGCCTTCACGGTCTTTAGTGGCGGCAGGCAACAAACGCAAGACCTGCGCCCGCACCTTGGCCGGGTCGGTTTCAGACTCCTCGCCGCGCTGGCTGACACAACCCTGTACGGTCAGCAGCACCGCCATGGCCAACAACAACCCTCTGACCCGCATGCAACCCCCTCGCCCTGTCCAATGGCAACCCAACACTCAGGGCTGCTCACCCACCATGTAGGTTTTGCTGATGTGCCGGAACTGCGCGTGGCTTGAGCTTTCCATCAGCTCGAACAACACCATCTCGCGGGTTACGATCTGCGCACCGGCGTCCCTCATACGGGCGATACCGGCAGCCTTGCTGGCCACTGTTCGGCTGTCACAGGCATCCTCGACCACGAACACCTGCTTGCCCAGCGCCCGCAGGCCAAGCACGGTTTGCAGGACGCAGATGTGGGTTTCCATGCCGCAGACGATCACCTGCTCGCGAGCGAGCAACGACGTCGGCAGGCACTCGGCGGCGACGCAGGAAAAGTGCAGTTTTTCTACCACCTGGGCATCTGGCGATGCCGTCTTGAGGGCGGCGACGGTATGGCCAAGTCCCTTGGGGTACTGCTCGGAAATCACCGTCGGCAGCCCCAGTTCGGCGGTGGCAGCCATCAGCCAGCGGGTGCGGGCCAGCGTACCTTCGGGGTCGCTGACGGCACCGATGAGTTTTTCCTGCACGTCGATGACCAGCAAGCTGGCCTGGTTCGCCTTGATCAACATTCCTTGCACCTGCGTCGTGGTTGAAGCGGTAAGGCTCCCCCAGCGCTGGCAGCGACGTCAATGGCTATGTCAGGCCGATAGCCGATAAGGTGCCATGGCAGCACTCAATGTACCCAGCACACGGTCTTCGTGTGCATGGATGAAGAAGTGCCCTCCGGGGAACATCTCCAGCGAAAAGTCACCCAGGCTTTCCTGGCGCCACGCCAACAACTGCGCGTCGGTAGCGCGATCGTCTTCACCGCCCAGCACATGCAGCGGGCAATGCAATGGCGGGCGCTGGCGGTAGACATAACGCCCACATAAAAGAAAATCGGCGCGCAGCACCGGCAAGGTCAGGCTCATCAACTCCCGGTTGGCCAGCACCTCTTCGGGTGTGCCGTTGAGCGCGCGCAGCTCCTCGATCAACACCGCATCGCTTTTTGGCTCACGCCATTCGCCGCCATCGTAGTCTTCGCGGCGTGACGGCGCGGCCGTGCCACTGGCAAACAGCGCCAGCGGTGACGGGCAACCCAGCGCCTGCAGCTCATGGGCCAGCTCGAACGCCAGCAGCGCCCCCAGGCTATGGCCAAGCAAGGCATAGGGTTGGCTGGCGGCCAGACGCTGTTCGCTGGCCAGCTGGCGCGCCAGGGCCAGCAGGTCGGTTTGCGCCGGCTCGCCCATCCGCGTCCCGCGCCCGGGCAACTCTACCGGGCGCACGTCAAGCCAGGCCGGCAGCTTGCGCCGCCAGCGGCTGTAGACCATGGCGCTGGCTCCGGAGTACGGCAGGCACAACAGCGTCACTGACGACACCGCTTACTGCACCGCTACGGCTTCGGCCATTTTCTGGCGCAGGCTCAAGGGGCGCATGTCGGTCCATACTTCATCTATATAGGCCAGGCATTCCTTCTTCAGGCCGCTCTTGCCGACCGTGCGCCAGCCCGCCGGCACGTCTTTGTAGTCAGGCCAGATCGAGTACTGCTCTTCGTGGTTGACCACTACCTGGAACACGATATCGTCGCGGTCGAATACGGATGTCATTGCCTGTCTCCTGGATTGAATGGGCCCACCGCACACCGGGCGCAAGGTGGCTACCAAGAGAACGAACGACAGCAACTGAAAATTAGTGGCATCATCCCCCCCTTTTTTTATCCAGACCTCGCCAAGGAACCGCAGTCATGAACATCCAGCCCCTCAACCCCAGCGAGTTCGAGCTCATCGAAGACACCTTGCTCAAGTACGGCGACGACCATTCCGTGCTCAACCCGTCGGAGCTTGACGGCTACTTCACCGCCCTGGTTTCCAGCCCGGCGCAGATCGACATCAGCGAATGGTTCCCGGCCATCTGGGGCGGGCAGAACCCGGAGTGGGAAACCCCGCAGGAATGCCGCCAGTTCATCGACCTGTGCGTACGCCACCTCAACACCCTGGCCAGCCAACTGGCCACCGACCCGCAGGCGTTCAAAGCGCGCTTCGAGCAGACCGAGCACAACGGCCAGCCGTTGACCCTGGCCGAAGAATGGTGCTTTGGCTATGTGCGCGGCGTTGCCATCGGCAACTGGCCGGAACTGCCACAGCCCCAGGCCGGTCGCCTGCAGGTCATCACCGACTGTGCCGAGCAGGACAATTACGAACTGCCGGTAGACCTCGATGTCGTCCTGCACCGCCAGCGCGTGGCCGCGATCGAGCCGGCGGCGCGGGCCTTGCACGACTTCTGGGTGTCGCAGCGCTAAGCAAGCGACGGCGGCTGGAACAGGGGTAGCTATAGTCAATGGCTGGTTCAGTGAACCTTGCCCATCTGACTATAGCTAGACACGGATGATGGCTAATTAGTAGCATCGACTGCACGCACCACCCTCATTGACAAGAACAAACAGCCAGGGAGGCTGAATGAGCAGCATTGTCCACCGCCCGATCCACCTCGAACTGCGCCCTACCCTCACCTGGATCGACACCTGGCAAGGGCCGGACAATGGCCTGATCCGTTGTTGGGAAATCGGCCGTGAGCGCGCCGTCAAACAGCCCGAACTCGCCCAGCGCTGCCTGGCCGGCGAACTGCCGGTGCTGGGCTGGAAAGGTGGCGTGGAGCGCACCCTGAAAAAGCGCGAAAAATTCGGCTCGCTCAAATACCTGGCTCAGTGGCAAGGCCTGCGCGGCGAAGACCTGCAAATCGACACCACGGCAGAGCTGACCCTCAACTGCAGCCGCACCGGTATGGTCGTCACCTTTACCCCGGACCAGAGCAAGTATTACAACCCGCAGGGTGATAGCGACGAATAAGCCGTCGCTTGCAACACTACAAATAATCGGAGATCAGTCTGTCGCAACGCCCCATGGCGCCACCGGCTCGAACTTCGACTCGATCCATTGCTTGAACGCGACAACCACCGCACTCGGAAATTTGGCCGAGGGCCTGACCAGGTAAACCCCACCGGCGCTGTCCAGTTGCCAGTCGGGTAGCACCTGCACCAGCCGGCCGGCAGCAATGTCCCGGCTCATCAGCCAGTCACCGGCCCCCAGTATTCCCGCACCGGCGCGGACGGCGGCGAGCAGTGATTCGCTGTCGTTGGCCGTCAGGTTGCCTTTGGGTGTGATCGTCTGCAGCTCGGCACCGCGATGCAGCCGCCATTGCGGAAACGACGCCAGCCCGCTGAAGCGCAGGCAGTTGTGCCCGACAAGGTCCTGCGGGGTCTGCGGCATACCATACGTGGCGATGTAAGCCGGCGAGGCACAGAGTATCCGGCGATGATCCGCAAGTTTGCGCGCGACCAGGCGGCTGTCTTGCAGATCGCCAATACGGATGGCCAGGTCAAAACCCTCCTCAATAATGTCGACCAACCGCTCGCTGTAGTCTGCAACGATCGAAACCTGCGGACAGGCCGCGAGAAACTCCGGCAGCAGCGGGCCAAGCCAGCGCCGCCCCATGGCGGCCGGCAATGCCAGCCGCAAGGTGCCACGCACGTCACTGGCACCGCGGGCGGCTTGCTGCTGCGCCTCGTTGATCAACTCGACCGCAGCGCGCAGTCGCTGCTCCAGCTGGGCCCCCACGTCCGTGATGCGCAGCTGGCGGGTGGAGCGCTCGATGAGCCGCACCCCCAGACGCTTTTCCATCGCCGCCAGGCGCTTGGAAATGACCGTAGGATGGCGTTGCAGCAAGCGGCCGGCGGCGACAAACGAGCCTTGCGAGACAACGGCCAGAAACGCCGCGACTTCGTCACTCTGCTGGTTATCCAGAACATCAAGATTCATGGCTTTAGAATGATCGCCCCCGATGAACGTCCTGACTCCAGGTCGGCATGCGCCAACGCCGCTTCCGCCAGCGGATAGCGTGCCCAGATGTGCGGCGTGATGATGCCCGCCTCGACAGCCGCCAGCACATCCTGCGCCCGCTCCTGATATTCGGCGTCGCTGGCGGTATGCGCCGCCAAGGACGGACGGGTGAGGAACAGTGAGCCTTTGGCATTGAGCGTGGCGATTTCTACCGGTGCCGGCGCGCCGGAGGAAGCGCCGAACGACACCATGACACCTCGTGGTCGCAAGCTGTCCAGCGAGGCCTGGAAAGACACGCGCCCGATCGGGTCATAGACGACGTCGACCTTGCGACCGTTCGTGACATCGGCAACCTGCGATGCAAGAGTGTCCGGATCAAACACCAGCACCTCGTCGCAGCCCAGGGCCTTGGCCTTGGCAACGCTGGCCTGCCTGGACACCACACCGATCACCGTTGCCCCGAGGTGCTTGGCCCACGTCGCCATGATCGCCCCTACCCCGCCTGCCACACCGTAAAGCAGCACGGTGGTGCCCGGCCCAACCGGATAGGTGGACTTCAACAGGTACTGGGCAGTTATGCCCTTGAACAGCACAGCGGCGGCATCATCAAATGACAGCGCATCCGGGATCCTGACCAGGCGCTGGGCAGGAAACAGCCGGGCCGATGCATACGCGCCAACGGGGCCAGTGGCATAGGCAACGCGATCGCCCACCTGCACGTTGCTGACCCCTTCCCCCACCGCGGCGACACGCCCGGCACCTTCCAGGCCAAGGCCGGAGGGCAATGCAACGGGGACCGCGCCCTTGCGTTGGGTGACGTCGAGAAAGTTGACGCCAATGGCCGCTTGCTCAAGCCAGACTTCACCGTGCCCAGGCACTTGTTCGACCAGCGTTTGCACGGCCAGCACGTCAGGTTCGCCTACGTGGCTAAAACGGATCGCAGCAACCATGGTTTTTCCCCTTCAGTCGGTTATTCAGAGGGCTGAAGTATGAAAACTGACTGCATACGCAACAAGACAGGCTGTTTGCAGATCATTACTGCACAGTGTGCAGCAATCGAGACGCATGGCAAGCGCTGCCTTTGAAGCTCAGCCCAGGAGCTCGGCGATCCAGCCCACCTGCCGGGTGATGGCGTGTACCTTTTCGGCGGGCACGGCCTGCCGCGCGCGGGCGAAATGGCTCAGGGTCTTTTGCTTGAGGCGCAACCGACGCTGCCATTTTCCGAGGAAAGCAGCGCTGCGGGCTTGCAGGTGCACCGGCCCGAAGTACAGTTCCTGGGCGCTGTAGGTCACCGGCCCGCTGCGCTCGGCGACGATGATTTCGTAGTCGAAGCGGTTTTCCCGCAGCACTTCCTCGTGGAGGATGCGGTAGCCGTTTTCCATCAGCCATTGGCGCAGGGGCTGCTCGCCACCGTTGGGCTGCAGGATCAGGCGCTCCTCGCCATTCAGCCGCGCCTTGCCGGCGTCAAGGATGTCGCGGATGGTCTCGCCGCCCATGCCACAGAGCGTGATCGCCGAAATGCGATCTTGTGGCTCGATCGCCGCCAGCCCGCAGGCCAGGCGCACGGTGATCTGCAGATCCAGGCCATTATCGCGCACGGTGCGTTCGGCGGCATGAAACGGCGTCACTGCCACTTCGCCCGCCACCGCCGCAGTGATAGCGCCACGACGCATCAAGGCCACCGGCAGGTAGCCGTGGTCCGAGCCAATATCGGCCAGGCGCGCACCGGCTGGCACCTGCGCCGCCACACGCTCCAGGCGCATGGACAATGTCTGTTCGTTCAACTGCAGCCCCTTTTGCGCACACACGTCCGGCACCGCTAGCCGGATCCGGGCGCGATTCTGTCGAGCAATGCGCAAGATTTCAAATTTATGCGACCAGAACCCCGAATGGCGCAAAGCGCAGAGCCCACTACACTTGCACCCGATCCATCAGCAACCCTCAGGCAGCCACGCTGCCTGCCCCCCGCGTGGACTCAGTGTCCGTTGTCCGGAAATGCGTTGGCAACCGCCGATCGTGAAGTGGAACCCGCGTTTGCCACGCCACCCACTCAAATCCAGCAACACAGGGGAGTACTCGTATGACTGGCTATAACGCAGTGTCAGCACGCAACACGGAACGCGCGCCACAAGGTACAGGCCCTTATTCACAAACGGTTGCCTTCTCTCACTACAACAATATTTCGGCGCAACTGCCCATCGACCCGGCCTCGGGCGCGGTAGTGGCAGGCGGTATCACCGCGCAGGCCGAACAGTGCTTCAAGAACATAAAAGCGATTGTCGAGAGCATCAACCACAAGCTGACCGACATCGTCAGGATCAGCCTGTTCGTCAAACACAGTTCGGACATAGACGCTGTCCACGCCGTGCACGCCCGCTTTTTTCCGGACTATGTCCCGGCACTCACCACCGTGGTAGTCGGCGCCTTGCCGCTGGATGCCCTGGTACAGGTCGAAGCCCTGGTTTCCCACGGCGAAGGGACCATTCCGAATGCCCCGCAAGCCGGCGACCTGGTAAAAGTTGCCAAGAACACCGAGCGCGCACCGCTAAGCCCGCTGTCGACGCAGAGCGTGGCGTTTTCTCATTACAACAACCTGTCCGCGCAATTACCGATCGACCCGGCAACCGGGAAACTGGTGGCAGGCGGTATAAAAGAACAGACCAGACAATGCCTGAAAAACATCAAGGCGATTCTCGAAGGCATCGACGTGCCGTTTGATGACATTGTCAGGATAACGGTGTTTGTCAAAAACCTGAGCGACCTCGACGCCGTCAACGGGGTGTACACCACCTTTTTCCCCGACTCGGCCATCGCCCGGACCGTGGGCTACCTGCCCGCCCGCACCAACGTTGCCGTGTCAGCGCTGCCGCTGGATGCACTGGTGCAGATCGAAGCCGTTGTCTCGCATGGCGATGGCACGCCGCCGCAGGCCGTGGAAGACCGCCACGGCATCGTGATCAAGGCCAACAACACCGATAACGCCCCGAAAAGCACACTGTCGACGCAGACGGTGGCGTTCTCTCACTACAATCACCTGTCCGCGCAATTACCGCTGGACCCGAAAACCGGCAAGCTGGTGGCGGGCGGCGTAAAGGAGCAAGCCGGCCAATGCCTGAAGAACATCAAGGCCATTGTCGAGAGCATCGGCCACGCCCTGGACGATGTGGTCAAGGTCAATATCTTCCTCAAGAACATCGAAGACGCTGCAGCGGTAGACGAGGCGTACGCAAGCTACTTCCCGGGCGGTGTGCCGGCACGGCGGACCGTAGGTGTGGCGGCGCTGCCAGAGGGTGCACTAGTGCAGATTGATGCTGTTGTCTCGAATGCCGAAGGTACGCCACCGTCGGCATAACCCTGGGCAAAAACGTCCGTCATGGAATCCCGGGGTCTGGTGTCCCGGGATTCCAAGGCGTGTCATTCAATAAGCATGCTTGCCGGTGAACGCATTCAACGTGCGCACCAGAATGACGAAGTCGAGCCACAGCGACCAGTTGTTGATGTACTCGATATCGGAATCAACCCGCTGGATCATCTGCTCGATGTCCTTGGTTTCGCCCCGGAAGCCCCGCACCTGGGCCAGGCCGGTCATGCCCGGCTTGATGTTGTGGCGGGCGAAGTAATCAACGATCTCCTGCGAGTACTGGGTGTCGTGCTGCAGCGCATGCGGACGCGGCCCTACCAGCGACATCTCGCCCGTCAACACATTGAACAGCTGAGGCAGTTCGTCGAGGCTGGTGCGGCGAATGAAGGCGCCGACCCGGGTCAGGCGCGGATCATGCTTCTGCGCCTGTCTGACCACCCCGCCTTCGGGTTGATGGACGTGCATGCTGCGAAACTTCCAGATGCGAAAAGCCTCGCCTGTCCAGCCCATGCGTTCCTGGCGGAAGAACACCGGCCCGGGGCTGTCGAGCTTGATGATGAGGGCGATCGTCAGCAGTACCGGCGATGCACACAGCAGGATCAGCGCGGCCAGCACCCGGTCTTCGAGGTTCTTGAGAAACAGGCTCATGCCGGTCAGCGGCGTTTCCGACAAGGTGAGCACGGGAATGCCGGCGATTTCACGCACACTGTGGTTGATCAGCCGCAGGGAAAAGATGTCGGGCACCCAGTTAACGGAAATGCACTTGTCGAGAAGTTTCAGGTACACCTCGTTGATCACCTCGGAGCCGCTGAGCGGCGTGACCAGGTACACGGTACGAATGGCGTGCTGCGCGACAATTTCGTCAAGGTCGGCGATATGCCCCAACACCGACAGGCGCTGCTTGCCATCGGGGTTGTCGCGGCCGTTTTCCTCGCCGTCGCCGATCAGCACACAGCCGACGATACGCTCACCAAACCAGGGGTTGTTGCTGATTTTTTGCTGAAGGAAGTTGGCCAGATCCCCGGCGCCAATGATCAGTGCGTTTTCCAGTCGGTAGGCGTGCGCCATGAAGCGCTTCTGCACCTCACGCACGGCAAAGTGCAGGAACAGCTGCACGAAGTAGCCGATGACAAACAGTTCCCCCACCAGCAGTCGCGAGTACTTCTCGCTCTGTTTGGTCAGAAACGCCATGACCACCAGGAAACAGAACGTCGCCGACCAGGCCTTGAACAGCCGGAACGCCTTGATGGAAAGCCCGACATTGCTGCGGTAAATCGCGTAATGGTCGTAAATAACCGCCAGCGCACCAATCAGCAACAGCAGCATGATCACGTAATCGGAAGTGATGTAGCCGATCTGGTCATAGATCAGGTACCAGGCCACACCGATCACAGCAATCCCGTCGAGGCCCGCCTGAATGGCGTTACTCACGCTGCTTCTGCGCTGGAGCAAGGAACGGCTGCTTCGGGGTTCGAACACCATTGTCAGACCTCATCAATTTGAGATACCAAACGCTTCCCATCAGACAGATACGCCAAAAACCAACCGCTAACGTACGCAAACCCCTTCAACAAACGCCTACCGACCCGCGCAATACCCTGAGCGCACGCCAATGCACCGGCCCGGCGTGTGCCTCGATGAAATGAGTAGAGATAGGGGCCCGATACCGCGCCGGACCTGGGTGATACCGCGCCGGCTTGTTCGAAACGCACGTGGCGAAGCCAGCACTGCCAGGCGCGCAGTCAAGCCATGTCGATGTCGACAATGGAGTGATAATCCATGCATAGAGCAAGATCCTCCCCTGATCTATCAACGACTCGAGACGCACATCCCGGCACCGGGCACGCGCTCAAAAGACTGATGCCGCCGCCAGTTCGGGGATCTACCCAACGTACAGGCGCGGTTGATATCACTGTAGCAGTACCGGACAACCCGCGCGGACGGATTCACCCCTGCCCTAGCATTTGGCGGATTCGGACGTACCCTTGGTCTGAAACAGCCGTCGCTGTCAGCGACCTCGTGGTGTACCGGGGGTGTCCTGCGCCGTGGCTTTGGAGCACAACAAGGTGCGTGCCAGGAACACCGGGTTGCCGACGACATAGCGCATGAACAAGCGCTTCGGCTCTCTGATCAACCGGTAGACCCACTCGCCCCCCAGTTGGCGCAACCACTGTGGCGCCCGCGTGACCTTGCCGCCGAGAAAATCCAGGATCGCCCCGCCGCAGATGATCAGGCATGGCGTATCAGTGCTGGCCAGCCTGGCCGCAACGTCCTCCTGCTTGGGCATGCCCATGCCGAGTACGATCAGTTCCGGCTGCCACTGCCGGGCAAGGTCGAGGTAGGTCTGCGCCTCGGCAAATCCGTGATGCACCGAGACCACCTGCACGCCGAACAAGGCTTCGCTGCGCTCTGCCGCCTGACTCAGGTAGGGCTCTTCAGTACCCCAGAATGCGACGCGCCGTCCCTTGAACGCCGCCAGCAATTTGGGAATCAGGTCTGTGCCGTTCATGTTCAGGCCCGGCGCCAGCCCCAGTCGGCGATACAGGATCTTCATACCGGCACCGTCGCGTAACAACACGTCGGCCGCCAACAACGCCTCGCCGTATTGCCTGTTGCTGGCCACCAGGTTCATGGCGTGGGCATTGACGAAGCCCAGCACGGTGGCCCGTTCAGGCGTGGCCAATGTTTCCAGCAAGCGTCGCTCTTCAGCGCTGTCGCCGATCACGCGGAGCTTACCGATGATGGCTTTCCAGCTTTGTTGCGCTGTCATCGTGCTCATTAGCTTTCATCCCTTTTCGAGCGCACCCATTCAACCTGGCGTTTGATCAGGAAGCCCAGGTACAACGGAATTTTTTTCAGCGCGTAGAACGGTGCATACATCAGCACCGAAAATGCGATCACGTCGCGGGAGAACCGGCTCCACGCCAGTAACACCGCAGTGCCCAGCAGCGCCATTGCAACGGTGGCTATCAATGCGGGCACCATTACCTCGAACAGCAGACACGCCAGCCATGCAAGGCTGAAGATGCCTACCAACGCCAACACCAGCAGCGCCAGCGGCGGCACCATCAGGTCAATGGTCATGGCCAACAGGTGCCATTGGCGCCGGGCAATCGATGCCACGATCAGCGCCGGCGCATCGGCCAACAGGACCCCCAGATGACCATGCTCCCAGCGCGTGCGCTGACTCTTCAGGCCTTCGTCGCTGCCAGGGAAATAACTGACCACCTGTGCCTGCGGGCAGAACAGCGGCGGCTTGCCGTTGGCGCAGAAGTCCAGGCCCAGTTTCAGGTCTTCGACCAGGTGCCCCGTGGCCAGATTGACCCGCGCCAGGTCACGCCAGGCAAATGCCATGCCCGACCCCATCAACTGGCAAGGCCAACCCAGCCGTGCCCAACCGCGTGGCCGCACGAGGTTTTTCACCCGCCAGGCAAACTCGGCAATCTGTACTTTCAACCCGGCACCGGCAGGCGCACGCATCAGGTAGAGAGCTTGCACTGGCCGCGCAACCTGACTGCAGCGGCGCGCCAGGTGGTCAATGGCCCCCTCGCCCAGCTGGCAGTCGGCATCGACGATGATGACGACATCCGGTGCATCCGCTGCCAGATGCCTTACGCCAAAGTCCAGCGCATACCCCTTGCCTCGCTGTTGATCATTGCTGCGCTCCACCACCTCGGCACCCGCTGCGCGAGCCAATGCAGCGGTGTCGTCGGAACAGTTGTCGGCGACCACCAACAGCCGGTCGCCTTCGTGCAACTGCGCGCCAACACTGGCAAGTGTCGCGCCGATGATCGAGGCCTCGTTATGTGCAGGTACCAACACCGCCACCCGCCCACGCGGACCTTGCAGCGGAGCCTGGGCGCGCGCAGGCAGACAGGCCAGCAGCACCTGCGCAAACAGCACCAGTACCGGCAGCAGCAGGAGCACTGCCACTGCGCCCAGCAGCCAAGCCAGTAAGGTAATCATGCCGATGCCTTGAAGTAGCTGGCCAGCTTGGCCGCTTCGGTATCGATATCGTGCCGTTGCAACACGCGCTGATACGCCGCCTCGCCCATGCGCTGCAACGCCTCGACCGGCTGCGCCAGGCAGTCAGCCATTGCCGCCGCCAGTTCCTCCACGGCACCGGCCGGGAACAGCCAGCCGTTTTCACCCGGGTGCACCAGTTCGGGAATACCGGCGACATAGGTCGTCAGTACCGGACGGCGCAAGGCCATGGCCTCCATGATCACCACCGGCAGGCCTTCGGCAAAGCTCGGCAGCACCAAGGCACGGGCGGCAAGGATCTCTTCGCGCACCTGCCCACTGCTGATCCAGCCGGTGATGCGCACATGAGCCTGCAAACCGTAGCGCACGATCAGTGCCTGGATTTCTTCGCGCATCTCGCCATCACCCGCCAGCACCAGCTCGAACGTCAACGCCTGGGCTGCGAGTATCCGCGCCGCTTCAATCAGCAGCAACTGCCCCTTCTGCTCGCACAAACGTCCCACGCACACCAGGCGCGGCGCTGCCGGTGCCGGCACCGCGGGCACCTCGTGAAAGGCGCGCTCCAGGCCGCAATGCACCACTTTCACCTTGGCCCAGTGTCTATGCGCCACCCAGCGAAACAGCTGGCTACGCCCGTAGGAACTGACCGCCGCGACAAAGGCTGCGCGCCGGACCTTTTCCCCTACATGCAGAAACTGCGGTTTGTCGAACTCTTCCGGGCCATGCACGGTAAAACTGAAGGCAGGCCCACCGAGCGCATTGGCAAGCATCACCACTTCGGTCGAGTTGGTGCCGAAGTGTGCATGCACATGTTTGACCTCAGACGCCTGCAACCACTGCACCACCCGGCACGCTTCGGCCAGATACACCAGGTGGTAGGGCCAGGGACGATCAGCGCGCCGGCCCATGCGCAGCGCCAGCCACAGGGTCGAAAAGAACCGCCGTGGCTGCGCGCGCAGCACCTGCAACGTCGGCGTTAACAGGCCTTTGACGCCGCCTTGCAGCACGTAACGGGTTTTCCCCTGTTCAGCGATATCCTCAGCGTCTTGCAACTCGGCATCCCAGCCGCGCAAGGCAATGCGTTGAACCTCGATGCCCTGACGCTCCAACGCCAGAATCTCGCGGCGGATAAAGCTGTGGCTGACCTTCGGGTACTGATTGATGAAATAAGCTATGCGCATGGCGTCCCAACTTGTTACCAGCGTTATTCAAGCCCTGACGTGGGCAGCTATGACGAGGTGTCCTGTTGCAGTTGCAGGCTGCTTTCCAGCTGCTGAAGGGGCATCGGCAACGGCTTGTCGCCATCCGCGCCAGGTAAAGCCGCCTCGATATGCGCAAACACGTCATCGAGCAGTGCGTGACGGCGTCGGTACATCGCGCGTTTCTTCGCGGCAATGTCGTCGGCCGCGCGCCGGGACGATTCCAGGGGAATGGCGAAGAAGCCTTCGCGCGGCGACGCTGTAGCGCCATGCTCCAGCCAGATGGTGTCGTAATTGGCGGCAAGGTCCTGGCCCTTGTCCACGCCGAAATACGCATGGCGGTGATGGCGAAATTCATCACCGACGGCGTAGATCCGCGCCGCCCCCACCCTGCGCGCCACGCACTTGAGCGCTTCGAGCAGAAAACTTCTGGGACGCAGGCCTTCAAAATCCTTGGTCAGGTCACGGTAGATCTCCAGCGACCGCTCACTGTCGATGCCTTTGTGGATGCCCTGGACGGCGCCAATGAACAGGCACAGTTCACCCTGCGACTGGCTCAATGTGAACGCCAGCGATGCCACGCGCAAATCACCCTGGAACACATTGAGCACCAGTTCCCCTTCGCGCTTGAACCAGATCGGCCGGTCCAGGACCAGGCTGCAGCCACTGGAGTAGTGCGACAGGTCACAGAGGGTCAGGTGCTCTTCGCGCCCCAGCAACAACAGCAGTGGAAAACGACTGGCGACGATTTCATAGTGCGACGCCACTGTCTCGAGACGCTCACGGGCCTGCCAGCCTTTACTGATGTAGGGCCACTGCACCATGCCGATACTGTCGACGCCAAGCCGGGCAACCCGCTCTTGCCCCAGCGCCGTCGACATACGCTGCATGAATGCGCGCAGGTCGGGCCACTCCCTGGCGATCGATACCGCCAACTTGAACTTGTTGTTCAGCGCCCGCAATGAGTAGCCGGGTTGCAGGGTGAGCACGCTGGTCACTACCGTTCGAAACGCCATAGGGATCTCACTTGTACTCGATCAATGCCGTTTTGCCGGCACCGAATCTGTTCAACAGGAACTTCACCTGCCCAAGCATTTCGGGAAACTTGCCCAGCACCAGGAACACCGCTTGCAGCCAGTTCTCCCGCGCCGACCTGGCGCCACGACGGGCCAGGCGAATGGCCTGCAACGGGTAGATCAACAGCAGTAACAGCGCCCAGCCCCCCAGCAGGGTGCTGGCCAGCACTATCGCCAACGGCACACCCAGGCCCCAGGTCCAGGCCCGACGCGACTCCCGCTGCCAATGATGCTCGGGGGCTGCGCCGTGCAGCGCAGCACCTTCGGCGAAGGCATAGCCTGCGCGCAGGCTGCGTTGCCACCACTGGCTGAAGCGGGTGATCGCGGCATCGTGCAAGGTCATTTCTTGTGCCAGTCGCCACACTTTCCAGCCACCGGCACGCAGGCGCACGCACAGCTCGGGCTCTTCACCGGCAATCAGGCCCGGGCGAAAACCCGACACCGCCGCGAAAGCGTCCGCGCGCATCAATGCATCGCCGCCGCAGGCCTTGGCCTCGCCGACCGGCGTGTCCCACTCCAGGTCACACAAGAGGTTGTAGACCGAGCGATGCGGAAAGCGCTCGCGGCGCCGCCCACACACCACCGCCACTTCAGGGTGTGCCGCCAGGAATGCCTGCGCCGTGGCCAGCCATCCGTCGACCACCTCGCAGTCACCGTCGACAAACTGCACGTAACGCAAATCGGGCAACGCGCGCTGCAAACAGGCAAACCCTTCATTGCGCGCCCGCGCTGCGGTGAAGGGTCGGGTCATGTCCAGCGCCAGCACCTGCACCCCGCGTTCGCGGGCACGCTGTGCAGAACCGTCAGTGGAGCCCGAGTCGACATACACCACCACATCCGCCGCACCGACCACAGACGCCAGGCATCGCTCCAGCCGCTGGCCTTCGTTTCGACCGATCACCACAACGCCGATCCCAGTCACCATGTGCCTCACCCACCTGCATTCAACGGAGCATCCGGTTCACCGCGACAACCTTCAGGCTGACTCAGGGTATTGCAGCTGTTCGTTGTGCTTTCGCGCCTTGACTGTCGCCGGCACGCCGACCGCCACCGAGTCGTCCGGCACATCGATCAACACCACCGCGTTTGCACCGATCACGACATTGTTGCCAATCCGAATGTTGCCCAGCACCTTCGCCCCGGTGCCGATGTCAACGTTGTTGCCGAACACCGGCGCTATGGGCTCGCTCACGTTCTTCAGGCCCACCACCACGCCGTTGCGGATACGGCAGTCATCGCCGAATCGCGCATAGCCACTGATGACAATGCCGCCGAAGTGGTCGATGACAAAGTTCTTGCCGATTTCCACTTCGCACGGCAACTCGATCCCCGTGAGGATCTGCACGAATTTGAACAACACCTTGTAGACAAACGACAGCAGCTTGCGCAGCAAGGCCGGGCGCACGCCGTAGCGCCAGCGCCCGAAGCGGTACACCAGCAATGCCCAGAATCCCTGCGCCCCCCAGTCACCACCGTGCGCCCGCAAGTCCGCCTTGATGTTGTCGAACATGGTTTCACCTACCGTGTGGGTTGACGCGCAAACTGGGTGCCGAGCAGCGATGTCCAGGTGGCTCGGCTATGACGCCAGCACGCCTGGATGGCACCCCATCCACGGCCTTTGAGCAGTGCCTTGAGTGCCAGCACCAGATCGCCCAGATTGACCAGAAACATATGCAAGGCCAGGCCCGGCACGCCGTGATGCTTTCGGAAGTACAGGAGTTCGCTTTCAATCTGGTAGGACGATATTTGCCGGCTGGCTGCCTCCAGTTCAGCGACCGACTTGGAGCTTTCACCGCCGATATGCACGACGGTGGTGTGCGGGTAAAACACCACTTTCCAGCCCGCTTCCTTGACCCGCTTGCAGTGATCCACTTCTTCGTAATAGAGAAAATACCGCGGGTCGAACAACCCCACCTGGTCGAGCACTTCACGGCGCACCAGGTAGAAGCAACCGGGCAACCAGTCACACTCGCGCACCGCGTCGTGCCCCCAGTCCATTTCGTCGACCATTTTCAGCCCGGGGAAAAAGCGCCCCAGCCCGGTCCGTGAAACGAAGACATTCAATGGCGTCGGGAAATAGCGGCAACTGGGTTGCAGATCACCGTCGCGCCCCACCAGCCGAACACCAAGCACGCCACATTGCGGGTGGGCGTCCATGTAGGCGATGGTTTTTTCCAGAGTGTCTTCGGATACAAAGGCATCGGTATTGAGCAGCAGCGCATACTTGCCCTGCAGATGCTCAAGCAATTGATTATTGGCCCGGCCAAAGCCGACATTCTTTGCATTGCTGACCACCAACGCCTCGGGACAGACCTTGGCCAGACGGTCGAGCGAATCGTCGACCGAGGCATTGTCCACTACCAGGTAACTGGCCAGCGTTTCGCTGTCGGCCTGGCGCAGCGCATCGAACATCGGCTGCAGCAGTGTGGCCGTGTTGAAGTTGACCACCAGCACATCGACGGGCTTTTTATCCATTGGTGCCGTCCCCGTAAAAGTACTGCCTCCTCGCCGCCGCCAGCTCGGGTTCCAGTGCCGGATCAAAAGAGCCTTTGCGGTCCTTGACCAGGTGGATCCACGGGTACGCATTGCAGCGTTCCTCGACCCGTCGAATCAGATCCTCGGTGCTACAGATGACCTTGGCGGGGTTGCCTCCCACCACCGTGCCCGGCGGAACGTCCTTGGTGACCACCGCACCGGCGGCAACGATCGAGTCGGGGCCGATGGTCACGCGCGGCATGATGATCGAGCCGTGTCCGATAAAGCAGTTGTCCTTGATATCGATATAGCCGACCGAATCCAGCTGCTTGCCATAGCACAGCTCAATCAGTGCAACCACACCATCGTGGCCGATCAGGGTGCAGTCCGATAAGCCGACATTGGTACCGATGCGCACCAGTGCCGGGTCGGTCACGTTGCAACCGATGTTCATGTGGAAGTTATTGCCGATCGAATGAAACTTGCCCCAATGCGTTTGATACTCGCCCCACTCACGCGGCGTGGGGTGGCAGAGTTTTTTCCAGGTCGAGGCGCCGCGCCCGGTGGTGTTGGCGTAATGCCGTACTGCCCTGCGAATCCATCCAAGCATGATTAGTAGCCTCGCGCGTAATGCGTTCCTTGACTGACCCTGAGGCAAATGCGGTCTCGTTTTTCTTGTTGCTGACCGCTTCGCACTCAACCCGTTTCAACCACTTTGCTGCGACTTCAATCTGTAGCACTTGCGTTATCGATTCAAACAGCGCTGGCACCCGTCGACTTCATCTTGTCGTTAAGGTGATCGGCCAGCCTTAAAGCGAATTGCAACAGCGGCATCGTCGGGTTGGAGGCCCCGCCCGTGGCAAAAATGCTGCTTCCTGCAACATAGAGGTTCTCGGTACCAAACACCTTGCAGTCACGGTCGACCACGCCGAACTCAGCTGAGGCCGCCATCCGCGTGGTGCCCATGTGGTGAGCATGGGGGGACATCTTCAGTGGCACCGAGGCGTCATACACAAAGGGGTTCAACTTGACGAAGCCAAGCTGCGTCTCGGCAAATTGCTTGGCCAACTCAGTGCCGATGCACTTGATGGTGCGCCGGTCGTCAGCGCTCAGCTCCCAGTGAACATGGGCCTTGGCCATGCCCAGCGCGTCTTTTTCCTCAAGCAGTGAAATACCGCTTTGCGCGTTGGGGAACTGCTCGATCATCGTGCCGATGACGCCGTCACCAGGACAGCTGAACTTGGCGATGAAATCGATCTTGTGGGCGATGCCCATTTCACAGCTGAGGTTTTCCAGAAAGTCTTTCACCTCTGCCGTTCGGCCGTAAGTCTTCACCTCCGACAGCAGCGCAGCCGATACATTGCCTTTGCCCGCGTGGTATTCGGCGACGAAGGCATCGGTGGTGTAGTACTGGCGCGGTTCCGGGTCCTGCCCCTCATTCAATATGAAGGTGCCCATGTCGATGTTCAGGTGCTCCATGAAACAGCGCCCGACCAATCCGTCCTTTTTCACCACGCCCGCCGCCGCCAGCGATTGGCTGTTGAGCAGTTGCCGGGCGTTTTCGATGGCACCGCTGGCAAGAATGAAGTTGCGCGCCACCAGGCGCTCGCGGTGCAAGTCATAGTCGGACACCTGCACGGCCGCGAGTCGTCCCGATGCCGGGTCGAATTCAAGGTCGACACAATTGCAGTTGATGAACACCTCAAGGCCGGGCGTCTCTTCAAGGGCGGTGGCGTATTTCTGCGCAAAGCGCGTCGGCGGGCTGAGCAGAAAGCGGTCGGCGTCGAAGTCGCCACCGCCCAAACCCGGGTTGACCGTCTTGAAGTCCTGCCCTTTGGGCAGGTCGACAATTTCCATGGCCCCGGCCAGGTAAGGTTCGACATCCGAGTAGGCGATGGGCCAACCGGGCATGGTGCCTGGTGGGGTAACCGAAAAATCAGACGGCTCGAACGGCCGGCAACGGCCCATCCAGTGATTGGAAGTGCCGCCAAGGTAGCGCAAGCGTGTTTCTTCGGCGTACAGCTCAAGCCCGGTGGAGGGGCACTGGTACAGTGTTTGCGAACGCGGCGCATATTCGTGCCCGCCGCCTTCAAGCAACACCACGCTCCACCCTGCCTTGGCCAGTTGCAACGCCAGGGTGATACCGGCCGGACCCGCCCCGACAATGCAGAAATCGTAACCGTCACGCAGGGCTTTCTGCGACTGATAATCCTTGATCATGCTGGGTCTTTCCGGAAGTACTGGGAAGGCAATACCCATCCGTTGATGACAACAAACTCGGTTTTAGCGGCAGGCAGGCTTGCCGCGCTCGCAGAAAAACCGAACGTTGCGCCCCCTAGGCCAAGCACCACACAACCGTGAAGAAATCCCCTGCGACCCAACTGCAGCGTACTAAACTGAAGTTTCCCCATGATCCCTGGACCTATGCCATATAAGTTTTATAGAGACTTAGTGACTTAACTACGCCAGAAACACCTCAATCGCCTTTTTTACCCCACAGTTCACACAGCGTTGCGCCATGTACGCCATACGCAGTATAGGTCAGGGTTTCCAACAGGCCGGCCACCCCCGGCAACGAAATCAGCTCCACGCGTCAGTTTTTCGGCAGAAAATCATCTCTGACTGAATGGCTAGAAGTAACTATAGTTTCAATTAGCCATGATGCTAGCCGTCGTCCACCAACGGATAGGTGCCCGTAGCCAATGCCTGAACATTTTCGTGCTCTGATCGTCATTCTGTTGGTGGCTGGCATCGTGTTCACCCTTGCGCGCCGCCCCGCCACAGACCTGATTCCCTACGCCGACTTCAAGCGCCGGCGCAACCTGTGGTTCGGCCTGACCCTGGTGGCTTTTTTCTCCCATAGCTTCTGGGTGTATGCGGCCGTCGCCGTTGTCGTGCTGACCCTGGCACGAAAGCGCGAACGCAACCCCATGGCATTGTTTTTCATGCTGCTGTTCCTGATTCCGACGGCCTCGGTGCCGGTGCCGGGCTTCGGCGTGATCAACTACGTGATCGACCTCAACAGCATTCGCCTGCTGACCCTGTGCGTGCTGCTACCGGCAGCACTGGCGTTGAGCAAGCAGCCCGATACCGTGGCCTTTGGCCGCACCTGGCCAGACAAATTTCTTGGCGCCAGCATTGCCCTCATGGGCCTGTTGTACCTGCGCGAAACCTCCATTACCGACACCTTGCGCCAGGCGCTGTACCTGTATGTCGACGTGTTCCTGCCGTACTACGTCGCCAGCCGCGCACTGAAAAACCTCGCCGACTTCAAGGACGCGCTCCTGGCGTTTGTCCTTGCCGCCTTTGTACTGGCGCTGATCGGCGTCGCCGAAACCGTCCGCCACTGGTTGTTGTACAGCGCCTTGACCAATGCCATGGGCATGGAGTGGAGCATGTCCGGCTACCTGAGCCGCGGCGGCTCGTTGCGCGCCAGCGCCACTGCAGGCCAGGCCATCGCGCTGGGCTATGTGATGAGTGTGGCGATCGGCCTGTTCCTCTTCGTGCAGGCGTTTGTACGCAGCAAGCTCAACCGTGTACTGGGCGCCCTGCTGCTGGGCGCCGGGCTGTTTGTGCCGCTGTCGCGTGGCCCCTGGATCGGTGCGGTGATCATTGTCGCCGCCTTTATCGCTACGGGCCGGGGCGCGGTAAAGCGTCTGTCGCTGCTGGCCATCGCCGGCGTGCTGAGCATTCCCCTGCTGACCATCGTGCCCGGCGGCGACAAGGTGCTCGACATGCTGCCCTACATCGGCAACCTGGAAAAAGAGAACATCACCTACCGCGAGCGCCTGCTCGACAACTCGTGGATCGTCATCCAGCGCAACCCGTTGTTCGGCTCATTCGACTTCCGCAATACCCCGGAAATGCAATCGATGATCCAGGGTGAAGGCATCATCGACATCGTCAACACCTACGTGAACCTGGCCCTGCGCATCGGCCTGGTAGGCCTGGGGCTGTTCGTGACGTTCTTTGCCAGCGTGTTGCTGGGTATCCGCAAGGCCCTGCGCCAGTTTCCCGACAAGGATGACGAGCGACGCCTGCTCGGGCGCTCACTGCTGGCTACCTTGATCGGGATTCTGGTGATCATCTTCACCGTCAGCAGCATCACTGTGATTCCCGTGGTGTATTGGTCACTGGGTGGATTGGGCGCGGCCTATATCCAGATGGTGCGCAGGCTCAAGCATACCCAGACCGTACCCCTTGCCAACGCCAGCCTTCAACCCAGGTAATGCCCATGACCACAATGCGCCCCTTCATGCGGGCTTCGGCGCTCGTTGGCCTGTTCGTATTGCCGCTTGCAAGCGTGGCCTCGGACTGGGTCGTCAGCGTCAATGAACAGACCGGCCTGCCCGGCATCACCCGCGGCGGTGGCCCGGCGATGCTGTCGAAATTCAACTTCTGGGCCGCTAACTGGAACTGGACCGGCTTTTACGGCGGGCTCAAGGTCAACGGTCCCTACAGCTATTCCCTGGCAGGCAAGAACAAGGACCTGGATTTCGACCTGGCGGCAGACGTGCGCAAGGAAAACCCACAGACATTGACCTGGACGTTCGACCTCGACGCCCACAGCAAGCAAGCAAGGGTGAAAGGCGGCGGCATCATGTTCCAGTTCGACCCGGCCCTGATTGCCGGGGAAATGGGTGAGCCGGTATTGCTACCCGACAACCGCGGCTGGGCCTGGGGTACGCAGGCACGCCGGATCGAGATGCGTTTCGAGCCGCCGCTGACGACGGTGTACTTCGAGCGCGGCAACAGCGACGAAATCCGTGCGTTTTTTTACAAAGACACCATCACCCCCGGCCGCCAGCAGATCAAAGCCCGGTTGAGCCTGACCGGCGATATTGCCCTGGGCCCCACCACCACCGAACGCTTTGGCCTGGCAGACACCAGCAAATGGCCTGACGACCAACTTGACTGGGGCACGTCACCGGTCGACCTGTCGTTTCTCAACGCCAAGGAAAAGCCCGCCGGCAAACGCGGCTTCGTCAAGGCCGCCGGCGAACAGCTGCAGTTTGCCGACAACACACCCGCCCGCTTCTGGGGCACCAACCTCTCGGCATTCGCGATCTTCAAATCCCCTGACGAGGAGATCAGGCTGCAGGCCAAACGCCTGTCGGCCCTGGGCTTCAACCTGGTCCGCCTGCACCACCATGACTCGGCCTGGGTCAGCCCGAACATCTTTGGCAATACCTATGGCGACGGCCCACTCATTGAAGACACCCAGCACCTGAGTGCCGAGTCGCAGCGCAAGATCGACTTGTGGATCAAATGCCTCAAGGACGAAGGCATTTATGTCTGGCTCGACCTGCACGTGCAGCGCCCCCTCGTGGCCAAGGACAACATCTACGCTTTCGACGAACTGGCCAAGGGTGAGCGCAGCACCGAACTCAAAGGCTATGCCTACGTGAACCTGAGCATCCAGCAGGCAATGAAACGCTTTGCCCAGGACTACCTGACCCATGTGAACGCCTACACCGGCCTGGCCTACAAAGATGACCCGGCAATTGCCGCAGTGCTGATCACCAACGAGAACGACATCACCCACCATTTCGGCAACGCCCTGCTGCCCGACAAAGAGGTGCCCAAGCACAGCCGGCTGTTCATGGACGAGGCCAAAGCCTTTGCCGCGCGCCACGACCTGCCCGAAGACAAGACCTGGCGCAGCTGGGAGCACGGCCCGTCCAAGCTGTTTCTGAACGACCTGGAACACCGCTTCAACGTCGACATGATCGAGCACCTGCGCAGCCTCGGGGTCAAGGTTCCGATCGCCACCACCAGTACCTGGGGCGGCAACGGTTTGAGCTCGTTACCGGCCCTGACCACCGGCGACGTGATCGATGCCCACAGTTATGGTGGCCTCGGCCAGCTGGAGAAAAACCCGCTGACCAGCGACGGCATGATCAACTGGCTGGGCGCCGCCCAGGTGGTCAACACGCCGCTCACCGTCACCGAGTGGAACGCCGAGCCCTTCCCCGTGCCGGACCGCCACTCGCTGCCACTGTACGTGGCCGGCACCGCCAGCTATCAGGGCTGGGATGCGCTGATGCAATACGCCTACAGCCAGCAAGCGTTCAACAAAGCCTGGCAGTCGGCGGACAACTGGCACGCCTACAATGACCCGGCGTTGCTGGCCACCCTGCCCGCCGCCGCCTTGCTCTATCGCCGCGGCGATGTCCATGAAGCCAACAGCCGCTACGTTTTCGCGCCTACCGCCGACACTCTGTTCAACCGTTCGATCTCACCGAGTGAGTCGGTGCTGCTGCGCACCGCCATGGAGAAAGGCAAGCTGCAGATCGCCATGCCGCAAACGCCCGCGCTGCCATGGCTGCAGCCAAGCGTGATTCCCGCGGACGCCAAGGTGCTGCAGGACCCTGACCAGTCGCTGCTGGACGCAGGTGCCAGCGAGGCCACCTCCGACACCGGCGAACTCAGGCGCAACTGGCAACAGGGCCTCTACACCATCGACACACCGCTGACCCAGGCCGCCACGGGCTGGCTGGGCGGCCAGTCAGTCAACCTGGGCAATATCGAGGTCAAGGTTAAAACCGCCTACGCCAGTGTCGTGGTGCAAAGCCTTGATGCCAAGCCGCTCGGCCAGTCGCGGGAACTGCTGATTTCGCTCGGTACCCGGGCGGTTCCAAAGGAAAACGACAAGACGCCCTTCAACGTCGAGCCCCTTGAAGGCACCCTCAGCATCAAGGCCGCCAAAGGCTTGAAGCTGTTCGGCCACAACGCTGCTTCGCCCCCCAAAGAACTGCCGACGACCTATCAGGACGGGCGCTATCTCATCACCTTTGACGGCCAGCAGATGACCAATTGGCTGTTCTTGAAATAGGGCATTACGCCATCTACAGTCACTGGAGGCCTGTGTCCTTAACGCCTGACTACATCGCACGGCAACCCGCTTTTTAGGGACGATTGCGCAGTCCTCGAGGCTGCGCCTGTACAACAACAGATTCCAGGAGGTTTGGATGAAGTTTCTGGTTGTCGGCGGTGCAGGCTACATCGGTTCGCACATGGTCAAGCACCTGCTCGGTGAAGGTCACGATGTAGTGGTGGCAGACATTGAACCTACGGCACCCAGGATCAAATGGGTGGGGCTCGACATCGCCGATGTGCGCGCCCTGGATGCGTTGTTTGCCGAGTGTCAGTTTGATGCGGTGTTCCACTTCGCCTCGTACATCCAGGTGAGCGAGTCGGTCAGCGACCCGGGCAAGTACTACCAGAACAACGTAGCGGCGACCCTGACACTGCTGCAGGCCATGGTCCGTGCCGGCATCCAACACCTGATCTTCTCATCCAGTGCGGCCGTGTACGGCGACCCGCAGTATGTGCCTATCGACGAAGCGCACCCCAAGGTACCGATCAACCCCTATGGGCGCAGCAAGTGGATGGTGGAGCAGATACTCGAGGATTTTGACCGTGCCTACGGGCTGAAGTCGGTGTGCTTACGCTACTTCAACGCCGCCGGTGCCGACCCTGACGGGCAACTGGGCGAATGCCACGAGCCGGAAACCCACCTGCTGCCGCTGATCCTGCAAGCCGCGGCGGGCCGCCGGGCCGCCATCACCGTATTTGGTCATGACTACAGCACGCCCGATGGCACCTGCATTCGTGACTATGTCCACGTTGCGGACCTGGTGTCGGCACATTCGCTGGCGGTGAACTACCTGCAGGCCGGCGGGGCCAGCACGGTGTTCAACCTCGGCAACGGCCAGGGCTTTTCCGTGCAGCAGGTGATCGACACCGCCTGCGCCGTCACCGGGCGTCAGATCAATATCAGCCTCGCGCCACGTCGTGCGGGAGACCCGCCAACGCTGGTAGCAGACGCCAGCAAGGCCAAAGCCGTTCTGGGCTGGCAACCGCAGCACGCATCACTGGAAGAAATCGTCACCCACGCCTGGCAGTGGGAACAGCAATACCCCTGGCACTAAGGCTTGCTGCCAAGCCCAGGCACCAGGGGTACTGCATTCGCATTCAGTAGTAGGAGCGCGTCTGCGGCTCCGCCTTGTTCAACACCGAACCGATCAGGTTGGCGGTCGCCAGGTGGTACAGGCAGTCTTCGATCTCTTTCTTGCTGTTCACTCCGTTGGCCACCACCAACAACACGCAGTCGAACTTGGGCAGTACGGTGATCGCGTCGTCGGAGCTCAGCAGCGGCGGCAAGTCGAAGATGCAGATCCGCGAGTCATAGCGCTCGCGCAGATCGCTGATCAGGTTGTTGACCTTGGGCGATGACAGCATCTCGGTGGACAGCGCAATCGGCTCGCGCGTGGGCAGCACGACAAAGCGCGGCAGTGTCGGGTTGACCAGGACCTCCTCCAGCCCGGCCTTGTTGGCGAGCAGTTCATTGAGCGACTTGTCCATCGGCAGCCCAAGGCTGCTGCCGACCCGCGGCCGACGCAAGTCAAAGTCCACCAGCAGCGCCGTCTTGGTCGTGTGGTGGGCAATACTCATCGCCAGGTTGATCGCCAACACCGTTTTGCCCGCCTCGGGCGTCGGCGAGGTGATCGCCAGTGTGCGCCAGCCGTTCTCTTCCATGGTCTGCAGCACCTGGGTGCGCAGCAAGTCAAAGGCCCAACTCATGTTCGAGTTTTTGTTGTACGCCACGATACGGTGGCGCTCAAGGTGCTCTGCCCGTAACGGCACGACCCGGGTGCGCACATAGTCGAATTGCCCCAGTGCTTCGGTCGGCTCAACCGAGGGCGCTACAAGCGGAGCCTCCGCAGAGCCGGGCGTAACCTGGTGAACATTTTTTCCAACAGCCGGCGTTATCCTGTCCATCGCTACTTTCCCTATTCAAACCGAGCCATAGCTTTAAACAGCAGAAGGTCCAAAGGCATGTAAAGCAGGTGTACCAGTACCAACAGGATAGCCGCCAGTACCACACCTGCGACAATCAGCAGCTTTCGCCACTTCTTGCGCTGTGCCAGTTCCGCTTGCGTTGTAATAAACGGAATGGCTACCAGTACCCGTTTACCCACCACGCTCTCCAGGGCACCCACACCGCGCACCCGCTGGTTGAGCATTTCAAGCAGCATCACCAATGCAGCGCCACCTGCCGGTGCCAGCACCATGCCCAGTGCGACGATTTTCTTGCGATTGGGTTTGACCGGTTTCTCCGGCATCAGCGGAGGCTCCAGCAGCACAAACCGCTCTGCCTTGTTTTCCTGCTCCAGGCTTTCGGTAATTTTCGCGCCCATTTCCTTGGCCCGAATTTCTTCATATTTCTTGCGCGCGTTGTCATGGTCACGCATCAAGGTCACCAGGCCACGCTCGACTTGCGGCGCCTCGAGAATCTCGGCCTCGTAGCCTTCCATCTTCTTCACCAGCTGGCGCTTCTGCTCGGCCAGTGAAGCAATACGTTCCTGCGCAGCACTGATGCGGGTGCGAACCCGCGCTACATCCAGGCTCACCGTCGAGGTGGTTGCGCCTTTGCCACCGGTGGCCTCAAGGGCCTGGATCTTGCGCTTGACCGCCACCACATCCGGGTGTGCTTCTTTATAGCGGGTCAACAGCTGTGCGTACTCGGCCTTGAGGCTGGGCAGGTCTTGCTGCTGCTCTGCTGGCGTTGGCCGGCTGCCGTCCGCTTTGGTGGCCAGGCCGGCATTGGCTGCCGACAATTCCAGCTCCATGTAGCGCAGCTCTTCCTGGGCCGCCTTGTAGTCACGGTCGACTTCCCTGAACTCCAGCTCCGAGCGCGACAGCATGCTCATGCGCAACGCCTGGTGTTCAGGCAAGGCATTGGCATGGGCTTGCTTGAAGTCGGCCAGCTGGTTTTCCAGGCTGGCCAGTTCGGCGCCGAGCTTGTTGGCCTCCTGGGTGAGAAACTCGGTGGTTTCGCTGGCCCGCTCGGTACGCTGCTTGAGGTTCTCGTTGAGAAACAAGGTGACCAGTTCGTTGGCGACGTCCTTGGCCACATCGGCACGCTTGTGCTCAAAGGACACATTGAAGGCAACGGTTGCCTCCCCGCGCCCTTTGACATAGGTGCTGAGGGTGGCAACCACGATGGCATTGCGCATCTGGTCGATCTTGTCGGACTCGCTGAAGCGCCTGCCCTTGTCGGCATACAAACCGTACTTGTCGATGATGCGCAACAGGTTGTCGCGGGTCATGACCCGCTGCCGGATCACCTCGATGCGCTCATCGGCGAAGCTGTTGTTGTTGGCTGACACCAGGTCCGGAGAAATCTGCTGCGACTCGACAAGAATGGTCCCCGTGGACTGATACAGCGGCGGCACCGTCACTGCCACCGCTACCGTCACCGCGAGTATCACCACGATACTGATCCCCAACAGCAGGGCCCGGTCCTTGATGATCGCGATGTAATCCTTGAGGGACAGCTCGTATTCAGATTTCATGGGGCCACCATGCCGAAAGTCAGAGGTCGGGGAATCTATAGGTCAGGGTCAGTCCAACGATTGTGCCTTCAGCATCCGGCAGGTCATCCTGCTGGCGTTCCTTGTACTGCAACGATAGGCGCAGATCGCAAAAAGGCGAAAATTCTCGACTGGCCCAGGCACCGTAGGTTTGCAAGGTATTCGGCGTTTGCCCCTTGCTGTCTTGCCATGCCGCATCGAGGCCGACACGGGTGAGCTCGGTGGCGGCGTAACTCCAGATACCGCGTACCGTGTCGATCTCGGCGAACCCGCCCTCTGCGCTGGCGACGGTGCTACGCTCGGCGCTCAGGCGCGCATCCGCGAGCTCACCGGTATAGCGCAGGGAGACCCCGCCTTCGCCGCGTTGGCCGCCATCGTCGCCAGAGACTTTGTTCACGCCCGCATGCACGTCGGTTTCCCAGCGCTCGGAGAGTTGGTACTTCACCCCCACAAGCGGTGTGTAGCTGTTGGATGCCGAGGCGGTGGTGTCGTCCTGCGGTTCATAACGCCGGGCACCGACGCCGGTGTAAAGCGTCGTACGCTCACTCCAGGCGTAGTTCCAGGTCAGGACCGTACCCAGCTCGTCGTAGCCGGTCAGGGTATTGATGTCGTAACGTGCATGGCTGTACGTGGTCTCGTTCTCCAACGTGCTGCGCTCGGTGATGGCGCTACTCCAGTTGGCCGTGAGCATCGACATCTTTTGCGTGCCATCGGTGGCGACCACCCCGGTATCCTGGACGGCACCGGACAAGGTCGAGCTTTCGATGTACTGGCCCTTGAGGCCAAAACGCCCGCGATCCGTCTCGCGCTGCCAGCCCAGCAACACACTAGGGTCTTCTCGGTCGTCAACAATTGACGTGTCGGATGAGCGCATCACCTGCACCCCCAGCCCCATTCGCAATTCGTCACGTCCATAGGTACCCACCAGACTGAAGTCGGGGGCGATGATCGTGCGCGTCACCCCCTTCTCTTGCGACGTCAACAGCAGTGGGTTGCTGTCGTACTCAACGGTCGTGGGTACAACAGCCGAAGACTGCCAAACGGCGGCCTGGGCCATGATCGGATACGGCAAACACAGAATTGCCGTTACAACACCGGTAGTTCTTATTAGAGGCACTAGAAGACTTAATAGTTAAAGTAGATTTAAGGTACGACCAGCGTATCGCCGGCCTGAAGTTGGATGTTGGTGGACATATCACGCCCGGAGACCAGATCCTTGTAATGCACGGGCAGTATCTCCTGACGGGCACCTTTTTGGCGAACCACTTTGATAGCGCCCTCGTCCGCAAACTTGTCCAGGCCGCCGGACATGCTCAATGCCTGCAGCACAGCGGTCGGGCCCGCCATCGGTACCGGGCCGGGCTTGATCACTTTGCCCTGTACATAGACGAGATTACCGGCCGTGCTGGTGATAACCACACTGACGTTCGGATCGGGAAGGAATTTTTCAAGTTTGGTGGCAACTTTCTGGGCAACGGCAGCGGCATCAAGGCCGCGCACATCGATCGAACCCGCCAGCGGGAAGGTAATAGTGCCATCGGGGAGTACAGTGGTTTCCTGGCGCAGGCTGTCTTCTTGCCAGACGGAAACCAGCACCCTGTCGCCAGGGCTGAGCACGTAAGACGCGCTACTTTCATTGGCGCTGCTCGTGGCGGACCAGACCAACAGCATGCAGAGCGCAGAAAATATTGAACGCTTCATGAGGTTCCCTCCGGCCTAGTAGCCATGCAAAGAGCACTAAATGAGAACAACACACAACCTCTCGCTCCGCTTCGCAGCCACTCCAACCGGCTGCGATGGCCCCGACCGTCCCGGGGGCCCGATTACCGCGACGCAACCCCGCCGCCCTGGCAACGTTGTTGCCCTGTGGCGGGGTCCACTGGAATATAGCAATGGCCTGAAAATTCACAAGGCACTGCCAGCGCCAGCGACGCGGAAATCAATACAGATGTAGCACACGCCAGGCACTGACAAACAATAGAGCGTGCGCCGGGCATCTTCAACAGCATCTTTGAACAATAAGGTTTTCGAAGAACTCAAAAACCTTGATTACACTTTGCGGCGATTGGCAACCGCCATGAAACCTACTACTGCAAACGCCAGCAGCCAACCCGCCGTGGCGTTAGGCACCACACTTGTCTTATTTACAAACGAGTCGGCAGCCCCCGCCGCACCGCTCATGAGCACAAACAGAAAAATGGACTTTATGAACAGTGTCGAGCGCATGATCCCCTCCAGCAAAGAGGATAAACAGCGTTGGAAGGCGGAAGGTTTTTGTCGTTTCTGATTTGAGCTTATGGGCACAGTGACACTACGTCAATGATCCGACACCATAATAAAAATCAATCGGAGGCGGTCGCCTCAGTCAAAATATCGTCAGCCACTGTTCACACTGCTTTCAACGGCTTCCCCAGGCACTCAATATCGCCAGGATGCAGCCTGAGCCGTGGTTCGGCAACTTGCCACGACTCGAGAAAATCTCTTGTTGTTCCAACCGCTTACATTTTGCACCGGGTTAAGCTGTAGCCATGACCGAGGTCGCGGGTGCACAACGTTGCGGGCTTTAACAAACACGCCAATGACGACCGCTGCATGCACTTTTTTCAGACCAACGGGCATGCAGCGGTGTACTCTGGCGATGCAGTTTCGACGATTGGATCCGTAAATGTGTTTCATGGTTGAGATACTAAATGCGACTCGTTCTGCTTCGCAAACCACTTATTGACACCACTTATCACCCAGGAAACAAGTCGAGCGTGCGCTCAACCTCTTCGATGTCGATCCTGAAACCATCGCCCTCGGGTATGCCGACTACGAAACCAAAATGCTGGTGGTCGCGATCGGTCAGGTACTTGTAGTAACTGACAAAGCGGTTGGGTGGCTGCAGCGTCAGCAATGAGCCCCCTGTCTGCAGCACATTCATGCCGTGGACCAGTTGGCTGCCTTCCACGCCTATCACCGTCCTGGCCCCGGCACAGGCCGCCACAATCGAGGGCACATCGGTGCGCAGCGGGTCGACAATGCGAAAGCCCCGGGTTTTGTGCAGGTGCTCGGCCAGTTCCAGTTCGTTGCGCAAAAAACGCAGATCGCCATCCCCGCCACGAAGCAGGAACACACCGGGATGCGCTGCATAGTTCACATGCGACAGCAGCTTTTCACCCATGGCGCGATAACGTAAATGCCGGCTGCGGTTGTTGCTCAAATCATCGAACAGCACCAGCTCACGGAAAAATGCACTGCGCAAACGGTACGGGTGCATATCGAGCCAGTCTTCATAGGCAGGTGCCTGGGTAAACAGGGGAAACCTGGCCGAAGGCGCCGTGGTTACCGGCACCCCTTCGTTGCAGGCCAGGGCGTAGGTCACGCAATCTTCCATCAACCAGGTGCCAAACCATGAATTGCCATTTTGTGTGCAATACACCGCTGCACGCCCGATTTCATTCTCCACGGCAATGCGTGGAAACGCACTGGGCTTCGACGATAACCAGTGGCTGGCATTGCCCTTGTACAGCGCCCCATCGACCAGCCACACGTCCTTGATCAGGTAACCGCGTGTAGGCCCCTGCTCAACGCTCAGGTGCCCTTCCATGGTACGTGCGGGGTGCACGTAAGGATAAAAGCGCTTCGCCTCCCAGCCCGTCACCCGCTCCAGTTGATGGGGTAGAAAGAACGCCGGCGGGGTGATCGTCGTTTCACCCGGGGCAATATCCCAGGTTTTGACCGCAAGACTTTTAACATTGATCTCGGCCTGGCGCACAAGCCGTTTTCGGGCCATGTGTTTATAAGCGGCAAGTGTCCACTTATTACGGCTGCCCGCACCTGAAGTGCTGAAGTTTGACATATCGCTTCCCATGAAGCGTCCTCCCTTTGTGGCAGGGTGAAAAGCCAGTTACCGCGCCACACTCAGTTCAGCGCGATGAGCTGCTGCTCAGTTGGATAAGATTCTTTCCATTGCAGGTGGGGACTGCAAACTTGCATAACGACCGCGCAAGTTTTCGAGAAATGCCTCGCCCGAACTTTTAGCACCATACAGGTATATCTTGTGTAACCCACCAAATACCATTTCATGATAACGACTGGCGAGCTCCTCATCACTCGGCCCCTCTGGCAGGCCCAGATGAAGTGTTAACTTATCACCCTCAACTGCAAACAACGGCGTATCCCAGAGAAACTTGGCAACCCCTCTTTTCGGCAAGCGAACAAACATATAAGAGTGATTACCCAGCGAATCGACATCGCCGCCGCGCCTTCTCTTCCACTTCAACAAGCCGTCATCCGGGCGCGCCAGACACAGGCCGATATCGTAATAGTCAAAGCCGTTTTCCAACGCCCATTCAAGTGCCATGAACGTGGTGATCGAGTTTACTTCGCGCAACTTCTTGGCATCCGAGAACACCGCCTCGCAATAGCCGAAACGCAGCGTGCTCCAGTAACGCTTTTCGCCGCGGGTTATTTCGCACCCCAGGTGGCAGGCAACCACTTCGTCGCCAAGCATGATCAGGTCGAGGCGGCCGACCGTCTTGGCGATTCGAAACACTTCGTCGCTGGGAAACTGCGCCGCATGGATGCCCTGCCGTGCCGTGGCGTATGGCCGCAACAGGTCCTTGTCGGCCATTGCAATCTCTTCGTCCGACAACGTCCGTCGCATGCTGTACAGCGGCCGGTTCTTGCGGATACTGCGGCGCAACTCGCTGTCGTAGCGCGCGGTGATGTCCTCGAGGGAGCGTCCCAGCGGCACCACCGCACTGAGGTAATGGGGCACATTCAGCGACCCCGAGGTGGGCATTTCGCTGATCACCACCACCTGGCTCGCCGCGTCAGGTTTTGCCTGCCGGTCGACCACCGGGATTTGCGCCTGGAGCTTGTCCTGTGATTTGCCGCCAATGAGCAGCTTGGCCATCTCCCGCTGCTGCTTGCGGCCAATGTAGAGAAATTCGTAGGGGCTTTCCTGCTGCAGCTTGAAACGGGCGACCTCCCACCGCCAGAAACACGCCCGTGCGAGGAAGTCGCGTAACTTGCTTGAAACGTTTCTTATCTCGTAACGCATGGACGGCGATATGAGTTTGCGGACCACCACTGCCAAGTTCTCTTTCATTTCTTCTTCGACGTCCTTTGATGTTGTCTGTGGGCAGAGCAGAAAAAGACCCTGATGAAACCTTAAAGCGCGTCTAAAGCCTTGATAGATAAGATATAGCTGATACAGTGGCACCTTCACATTCAGTAACAATTAAAGATGCAAGGTAGCGTCTTTGCAAGGGCAAGTTGATGGCACCCACTGTAGGTTTTATGGCGCCAATTTTCCACCCGCACTGACAATCCTGAAGTACCACGCGCTATAACGTAATACCCGTTTTATTACCACTCGTCGCAAATAAAGCTTCGCCAGACAATTACCTTAATGTCTGGCTTGGCGCTTGCACATGCGGCCTCAGCAGCCCCGTAAAGACGTAATTCTGACGCGGCAGCGGTCATTATTATTGTTTGCGGGAGCCGATGAGGCGCCTGATCAGTTATCGGAGATGTAACGTGTCAACGCTCAACGAAATCGCCATGAACCACGCGAAAATGGTCAACAGGCTGGCGCAGGAATCGATCACACTGGAACAACGCCAGCCGCTTGTCGTGGGTGGTTTCGAGGTTTCATCGCTGGAGTCGCCTCAGCCACTGCCGCTGCCGTTCCTCATCGATGTACCAGACAGAAGCGTTGAGCTGATCGGCGCAACGGCCTGATAACACCGCTGCGTTGCATCGCCTTGGGCGTTTGCCTGGGGGCATGACGGTAGGTGGCGCGACCGTCATGCCAGTAAACGCCCTGTTGCGGTTATCGCACGCCCACCAGCGTCGGCACCGATGCGATCAGCATCGCCACACCCGACAGCGTCAACAAACCGAGCACGATCCGCCGGAACGCCAGTTCGCTGATCCCCACATACACCCGCGTGCCGAGCAAGGTTGGCAGCAGCATCGCTGGCGCCACCACGCCGAACATCGGCAGCATCTCCCGCGTCACCAGCCCTGCGCCCAGGTAGGTGAGCATCGTCACCATCAGCATCGACAGGTTGAAGTTCTGAATGACTGCGCGCTGGGTGTCACGATCGAAGCCGCGCAAGGTGCACCACAGCGTCGGCACCGTCCCGGTAAACCCGCCTATCCCGCCCAGTACGCCACCGGCCAGCCCCACCGCCCCATCGGCCAGACGCCCGCCCTGCAACCGAGGCAAGCGTGGCGCCATCAACATCAACGGGCACCAGAGCACCAGCAATGTGCCGAACACCGCCTTGAACCAGAGCATGTCCAGGTAAGGCAGCACCCAGACCCCCATCGGAATACCCGCCAGGCCGCCCAGTACAAAAGGCCACAGCAACGGCCAACGAAAACCGCGACGCATGCTGAACGCCGCAATCAACTGCCCGGTCAGGCCGCCGAATACCGTCAATGTCGCGGCGACCTGAGGTTCGAGGCTCCAGGCCCAGAACGACATCGCAACCATGCCAAAGGCAAAACCGGAAAGGCCCTGGACGAAGCCCGCGACAATGGCGCCCAGGGCGATGAGGTAGAGAGGCTCCATCGGTACAGCATCCTTACGGAAAGAGGCGTGGGGACAGACAGCCGAATCGTACGATATCGCGCGTCACTGTGCCGCCCCGTTTCTTGCTATTGGCAAGCGAGAGGCCGCGGACTGTCTAGATCAGGTACTCGTCACCCAGTTGCAGGCGCGCGTAATGCACCACGGCGATAGCGGGAATCAACGCCGAGTACCCCGGTTTGATCGCCGTGCCGAGGTTGGTCAGCACCCGCGAGGCCTGCTTTTCCAGGCTACGGAGCCGCTCGACAGCGCTTTGCCAGTAAGTGTGCAGGGTATCGGCAAAAGCGATGTCGGACGCTATCGCGCCCTGCTCCACCGGCAGCGACTCAAGTGCCTTGTCTGCTTCCCCCGCCAACTGAAAGCACTGGCCAAGGGTAAGACGCTTGGCCAGTGCGTCAACGGCAGCAAGGTAGTCACTTTGCGACAACGCCTTGACCTCCTCGAGGGTCGCGCTCGCCAAGGGATGCCCCTCGGGAAATGCATGCTGGAACACATGGTTGAGCAGCACGGCTTCGTACTCGTGCACCTTGGCGCAGTGGTGCAGCGTTGAGCCGAGGCCATAATGTTCGGCCAGCATCATGAGGACTTTCGAATAACGCAGGCCATTGCCCCTGGCAAAATTTGCCAGGAAATGCCCGGACACCGACTGCAATTCGCGGGTGAACGCCAACGCACGGTCAGCTTCGCCATCGTTTATCGATGTCCAGCTGCTGCTTTTAAGGTGCGTGATTGCCGCCTCGAGCAAACCGCTATTGGATGACGAAAGCACCTCGTAAAGATGGATATCCTTCTTGGCGAAATCATTCTCCGGGCGCAACCCGAGGCTCGTGCCTGGGTCGGCCAGCACAGAGAACTCAGCCTTCTGCATGACGTCCCGCAACTTGGGCCAATAGTCAGAGTGATCAAACTTCTCCATGTGCACATTATCGAAGAACTTGACCTCATTGCGCCCCAGGCAGGTTTCGTCAGCGTTCAACAGCAGAACGCCGTCGGCCTTGGAATAGGCATTGATCAAGCGCCCGTCGATCCGATGCAACATGGCGGCGGCATCGGTCGATGAAACTTCAACAGCAGCAGCCATCAGCAGTACGTTGTCGATTTGCGGCGACAAGCCGGCCTGCATCAATGGCTGGTTTCGCAGCGCCGTCACCACGACTCGCCCGCCAAGTGAATGGCCAATCAGATTGACCCGGGTAACGTCGGGATGGTGCTGGCTGAGGTAGTCGCGAAGTTGCTCGAACAGCACCCCGCCCATTTCTTCGGCCCTGTTACGGATCGCTGCGAAGTGGACGACGCGGTCTGCAGCCAACGCAACTAACGAGGCCGCAATATGCACACGCGTGGCGGCAAGAATGAGCTTCTTGGTGGTGGCGTTAATACGGGTGAAATGGCTGGACTCCCAGAAGGCGAAGATATTCAACTGGGCATGTAGCTCGTGGGGAATACTGCAAGACAATGCCTGGCGATCATCCAGGTCGTGCCCTGCCGAATATCCATGAATGAACAGGTTGGCTTCTGTGGCTTGAACAGCTCGTTGAGTGGAAAACTTGAATCGCCGGTTACTGGCTTCGCCCCTCGATTGTTGCTGCTTTGCCACGCTGACGCTCCCTACGTTCTACAACGGTCATTAGCCGGTTAATGATTCAGTACGAGACAGTTTGTCGCAAAATTTGACGCTTAACCTACCCGCCTACGCCCCAAAAGGCCCATAGGTTTTAATTAACCCATTGAAACTTAAGCGCTTTGGTCGGTGTGGCGTGAAATGTGCTGGAAAATGATATCAGGTAGCCAGCAGCCCTGTCTGTGCCACCCGATTCACCTAGCCGCCGGGTCCTGTCGACTTCCTTAACATGCGCACATCGTCGGACCTCAACCCGCTCTCTTCCGCACAAGGACCGCTTCAATGCCTCTCAACCGGCTTTCCATCCAGTGGAAAATCACCCTGCTGACCGGCCTCTGCCTGTTGGCCATCGTTGCCATGCTCATCTGCATCTCGCTCTACCGCATGGGGGTGGGTACCACGCTGGTCAAGGCAAGCAGTGCGCAGATGCTTGAGGCCTCGGCGCGCGAACGCATGCAAGGGGAAGGCAAGGTGCAGGCATTGACCATCCAGCGCTACTTCATGGCGGCCTACCAGGACGGCCTGAACCTGTCCCGCGAAGTGCTGCGCCAGCGCAGCCAGCTGCACAAGCTCAATGCGGGCGGGCAAGCGCTGCGGGACGCACTCAACCAGCAGGTCAAAGAGACGCTGCAGGCCAACCCGCAACTGCTCAGCCTGTACCTGGTGTTCGAGCCCGATCAATTGAGCGGCGACGATGCCAGTTTTGTCGGGCGCGCCGAATCGGGCAGCAACGAACGTGGCCGCTTTGCCACCTACTGGGCGCAGCGTGGTGGCAGCCTGAGCACCCTGGCGGTGACCGAGGACATGATCAGCGACGCCACGCCGATGCTCGACGGCAGCCCGTTCAACACCTGGTTCAACTGCCCGAAACAACGCCTCAAGCCGTGCTTGCTGAACCCGTACTTCGATGACGCCTCGGGGCAGAAAACCCTGATCACTACCCTGACCTTTCCGGTCATCGACAACGGTCGCCTGATCGCGGTGGTCGGCATGGACATCAGCCTCAGCAACCTCCAGCAATTGGCAACCTCCGGCAGCCAGGGCCTTTATCAAGGCCAAGGCGCAATCAGCATTATCAGCCCGGCCGGGTTGCTGGCCGGCCACAGCAGCGATGCCGGCCTGCTTGGGCAAAGCCTGTCCAAAGCGTACGCCGCCAACGCTGAACAGCTGCTGGAACTGCAACGTCAGGGCAAGGACCATGAAGGCCAGGCCAACGGTTACCTGCAGGTGCTGACAGCGCTGCAACCAATTGCCGACGCCCAGCCCTGGGGCGTGCTACTGAACGTACCGATGACCACTCTGCTGGCGCCAGCCATGGCCTTGCAAAGCGATCTTGACCAGCGCAATGCCCAGGGCACCTGGCTGGAACTGCTGCTCGGTGTCGCCGCCGCAATCGTTGGCCTGCTGCTGGTGTGGTTGACCGCGCGCGGCGTAACCCGGCCGATCCTCGGGGTGGCCAGCATGCTCAAGGACATCGCCAGCGGTGAAGGCGACCTGACCCGGCGCCTGGACTACGCGCGCAAGGACGAACTGGGTGAGCTGGCCGGCTGGTTCAACCGTTTCCTCGACAAGCTGCAACCGGTGATCGCCGACGTCAAACGCTCGGTACAGGATGCCCGCGGCACCGCCGACCAGGCTGCGGCCATTGCCAGCCAGACCAGCGCCGGCATGCACCAGCAATACCGTGAAGTGGACCAGGTGGCCACCGCTTCCAACGAAATGAGCGCCACTGCTCAGGATGTCGCGCGCAGCGCAGCACAGGCCGCCGATGCCGCCCGTGGTGCCGACCTCGCCACCCGTGAAGGCCTTACGGTAATTGGCCGTACCACCAGCGCCATCGATGCCCTGGCGCTCGACATGAGCAGCGCCATGACCCAGGTCGAAGGCCTGGCGGCCAACAGCGAACAGATCGGCTCGGTGCTGGAAGTGATCCGCAGCATTGCCGAGCAGACCAACCTGCTCGCCCTCAATGCCGCCATCGAGGCGGCGCGGGCCGGTGAAGCCGGACGTGGCTTTGCCGTGGTCGCCGACGAGGTGCGCAACCTGGCCAGGCGCACCCAGGACTCGGTAGAGGAAATCCGTCAGGTCATCGAAGGCCTGCAACGCGGTACCCGCGACGTGGTCAGCTCGATGAACAACAGTTACCAGCAGGCACAAGGCAGCGTCGAGCAGGTCGAGCAGGCAGTTGCCGCCTTGCGCCAGATCGGTGAATCGGTGTCGGTCATCACCGACATGAACCTGCAGATTGCCAGTGCTGCCGAAGAGCAAAGTGCGGTGGCCGAAGAGATCAACAGCAACGTGGCAACCATCCGCGATGTCACCGAATCCCTCTCGGGGCAGGCCGAAGAGTCAGCCCAGGTGAGCCAGGCACTGAACCGACTGGCCAATCATCAGCAGGGGTTGATGCAGCAATTTCGCGTTTAGCCGGTGGAGCGGTATTTGCACGGAGCCCCCAACACACCATCACGATGGGGGCTTGGCCATGACACGTTCAGAGACTTATTTCCTGGCTTGTGTAGCGGCGTTTGTGGTTGTGATTGATTTGTGGGCATTCACCACCATTCTTTGAGCGGGTGTATTTCCCCGATAGTGGGTGACCCCATCGCGGATGAATCCGCTCCTGCACCCACCATCCTTATATTCCGTTCAATTATTAATATATCGTTATTAATAATTTGACGGAATATACCCTCTCCCCTTAAAAAGCACCCATCGCCTCGCGCTGTTCACCGGCCAACACCCGAACAACTGTTTGCCAGGCAACAACAGACCAACACTTGCGGCGCTCAGGCAACACGACAACTGTCGCTAAAAATCAGTAAACCATTGTTTTTAAAGTAATTTAAAAACTGGAACGGCTCTTGCTCCACTCAGGCAAACCACTGCGCCAAGGAACTTGAATCATGAGCACTGCTTTCAACATCGTCGCTGTTTCCGGTGGGGCCTGGCGCCCTTCCCGTACCCTGGTCCTGACCGAGGCGCTGATCACTGCCCTCGGCCAGCATCTGGACTTCAGTGTCCGGGTCATCGAACTGGGCGACATTGCCCGGCCGGTGGGCGGCGCCCTGTCGCGCAGCGAGCTGCCTGCCGAGGTGGAAGCCGAGCTGCTGGCAATCGAACAGGCCGACCTGCTGATCGTCGCCGCACCGGTCTACCGCGGTTCGTACCCCGGGCAGTTCAAGCACCTGTTCGACCTGATCGGCCAGGACGCGCTGATCGATACACCGGTGCTGCTGGCCGCCACCGGTGGCAGCGAGCGCCACGCGCTGGTCATCGATCATCAACTGCGCCCGCTGTTCAGTTTCTTCCAGGCCCTGACCCTGCCCATCGGCGTGTACGGTGCCCAGGCCGATTTCGAGGACTACCAGATCACCAGTCCGGCGCTGAAGGCACGCATAGCCCTGGCCGCCGAACGCGCCGCCGCAACGCTGTCGGGTGTCACCAGCGCCAGCCCGCTGCGCAAGATCGCCTGAGGCAGACCATGAACATGAGCCTGCCTTCGCGCAACACCGTGCAAACCCCACTGCAAATCGCGCGTGAACTGGCCGCCCAGTTCGCCGAAACCGCCATCGAGCGCGACGCCCGTGGCGGTACGCCCAAGGCCGAACGTGATGCCCTGCGCGCCAGTGGGCTGCTCGGCCTGATGATCCCGACGCAGTACGGCGGCCTGGGTGCCAGCTGGAGCGAAACCTTCGAGGTGGTGCGCCAGTTCGCACGGGTCGACAGTTCCATCGCCCATGTCTTTGGCTTCCAGCACCTGATGCTGGCCACCGTGCGCCTGTTCTCCCGCCCCGAGCAATGGCAGCCCTGGTACGAACTGACGGCGCGCAAACACTGGTTCTGGGGCAACGCCCTCAACCCGCTGGACACCCGCACCGTGGTCAAGCACTTCGATGGCTGGTGCGAGTTCTCGGGTAAAAAGAGCTTCTGCTCCGGCGCCAGCGATTCAGAAATGCTGATCGCCTCTGCGGTCGATGAAAGTGCCGGCGGCAAACTGCTGATCGCCGCCATCCCCAGCGGACGCACCGGCATCACCCTGCACGGCGACTGGAACAACATTGGCCAGCGCCAGACCGACAGTGGCAGCGCCACCTTCGAACGGGTGCGGGTCGAACACAGCGAGCTGCTGCTCGATCCCGGCCCGTTGAGTACACCGTTCGCCTGCCTGCGGCCACTGATTGCGCAGCTGCATTTCGCCAACATGTTCCTCGGCATCACCGAAGGCGCGTTCGAAGAGGCGCGCCAGTACACCCTCAACGAAAGCCGCCCCTGGTTCCGTTCCACGGCCCGGCACAGCGGCGAAGACCCCCACGTGCTGCGTCACTACGGCGAGTTCTGGGTGGGCCTGGAAAGCGTGCGCCTGCTGGTCGAGCGCGCGGCCGAACTGCTCGACCGTGCCTGGGCCAAGGAGCAGGCCCTGGGCGCCGAGGAACGCGCGCAACTGGCGCTGGCCATCGGCACCGCAAAAGTCGCCGCCAGCCGCCATGGCCTGGATATCTGCAACCGCCTGTTCGAAGTCACCGGCGCGCGCGCCACCCATGCTTCACTGCGCTTCGACCGGCACTGGCGCAACTTGCGCACCCAGACCCTGCACGACCCGGTGGATTACCGCATCCACGAACTGGGCGAATGGGCGCTGAACGGTACGCGCCCTACCCCGACCTTCTACTCATAAGGCCCGTCCATGCAACTGCTGACCCTGCCCCCGTCCCCGTCCCTGGCCACCTCGATCCGCGCCACTGCCCAGGTCTTCGAAGACCCGCACTCGCAGGCGCTGCTGGCCCACCTGCAACAGGTCGCGCCGAGCGAGGCCAGTGTGCTGATCATCGGCGAGACCGGGACCGGCAAGGAGCTGGTGGCACGGCACATCCACAACCTCAGTGACCGGCGCAATGGCCCGTTCATGGCGGTCAACTGCGGCGCGTTCTCCGAGTCGCTGGTGGAGGCCGAGCTGTTCGGTCACGAGAAAGGCGCTTTTACCGGTGCCCTGGCGGCCAAGGCTGGCTGGTTTGAAGAAGCCAACGGCGGCACGCTGTTCCTCGACGAAATCGGTGACCTGCCGATGCCGATCCAGGTCAAGCTGCTGCGGGTGCTGCAGGAACGCGAAGTGGTGCGCCTCGGTTCGCGCAAAAGCATCCCGATCAATGTGCGGGTGCTGGCGGCAACCAACGTTCATCTGGAAAAAGCCATCAACGCCGGGCATTTTCGCGAAGACCTGTACTACCGCCTCAACGTGGTCAGTTTGCAGTTGCACCCGCTGCGCGAACGCCCGGGCGACATCCTGCCGCTGGCCCGGCATTTCATTGCCGAGTACAGCCGGCGCCTGGGCTATGCCGACGTCAGCCTTAGCGAAGAAGCGCGCCAGCGCCTGGCGGGCTACGACTGGCCGGGCAATATCCGTGAGCTGGAAAACGTCATTCACCACACCCTGCTGATCTGCCGCAACCAGGTCATCCGCGCCGAAGACCTGCACCTGTCCAACCTGCGTATCGGCCGCGAAGCCAGCAGCCGGGCGCGCGAGGAAAGCGCAGACGAACTGTTGCAGCGCGCCCTGCTGCGCCTGTTCGAAGAACAAGGCGAAGGGCTGCACGAAAAGGTAGAGGACGCCCTGCTGCGCGCGGCGTACCGCTTCTGTCACCACAACCAGGTCCACACCGCGCAGCTGCTGGGCCTGTCACGCAACATCACCCGCACTCACCTGATCCGCATCGGCGAACTGGTGGTCAACAAGCGCCGTGCCGCCCCTGGCGGTTTTGATGGCCGGGTGATCAACCTGTCGATCTGAACATTTAGAAAACCACTGCCGCGCGTGCCCCTTTTGACGATGGCAATGAGGATGCTTTTATGAGTCTCGATATTTTCTGGTTCCTGCCGACTTCCGGCGACACCCGCTACCTGGGCCATTCGGCCAGTGGCCGACCGGCGACCAACGCCTACATGCGCCAGATCGCCGTAGCGGCCGACCAGCTTGGCTATGATGGCCTGCTGATTCCTACCGGCGCCAGTTGCCTGGACCCGTGGGTCACTGCCGCCAGCCTGGTGCCGGTTACCCAGCGGATCAAACTGCTGGTGGCCCTGCGTACCTCGCTGGGCAACCCCACCGCCTCGGCACGTCAGGCCGCCACGCTCGACCAGGCCAGCAACGGACGCCTGCTGCTCAACGTAGTGCCCGGCGGCGACGCAACCGAACTGGCCGCCGATGGCGTGTTCCTCAAGCATGACGAACGCTATGAAGCGTCGGACGAATTCCTCACCATCTGGCGCCGCCTGCTGACCGGCGAGACCGTCGACTTCGAGGGCAAGCACCTGAAAGTCGAGGGTGCACAGAACTTCTTCCCGCCAGTGCAACAGCCGTACCCACCGCTGTACTTCGGCGGCTCGTCGCCGGCGGCGCATGAACTGGCAGCCAAACACGTGGATGCCTACCTGACCTGGGGCGAGCCGCCTGCCGCCGTCGCCGAGAAAATTGCCGACGTGCGTGCCCGCGCCGAGCGCCATGGCCGCAGCGTACGTTTTGGTGTGCGCCTGCACGTGATCGTGCGCGAGACCAACGAAGCGGCCTGGGCCGCTGCCGACGAACTGATCAGCCACCTGGACGAAGACACCATCGCCGCGGCCCAGGCCAACTACGCCAAGATGGACTCCGAAGGCCAGCGGCGCATGGCCGCGCTGCATGGCGGCGATCGCAACAAACTGGAAGTGGCGCCGAACCTCTGGGCCGGTGTCGGCCTGGTGCGCGGCGGTGCCGGTACGGCGCTGGTGGGTGATCCGCAGACCGTGGCCGCACGCCTGCTCGAATACGCTGACCTGGGCGTCGACAGCTTTGTGCTGTCCGGCTACCCGCACCTGGAAGAAGCCTACCGTTTTGCCGAGCTGGTGTTTCCGCTGCTGCCAGGCAAAGGCAAGGTCACCGTCGACGGTGCCTTCACTGGCGGCGCATTTGATGTGCGTGCCAACAAGGGCAAGGAGCAGGCGGCATGAAAATCATCGACCTGCGCTGCCGCCCGGCATTTCTCCATCCGTTCTTCGGCGGGGTGCCGGGTTCGCCCGAGCATGCCACCACCCGTTGGCTCAACCGCCGTGTCGGCACCCGCGGCGCGGACAACCATTTCGAACGCTCACTGACCCAGGAAGGCTTTCTTGGCGAAGTTCGCGAGGCGGGCCTGTACAAGGCGGTGGTGGTAGGCCGCCATACGCCTGCCCAGCACCTGCCCAACGACCTGATCCACAGTGTGGTGAACGGCCATGCCGAGCTGGTTGGCGTCGGTGCGGTGGAGCCGGTGATGCAGGGTGTGGAAGGTGCACTGGCGGAAATTGACCGGGCGATTGATGTGCTCGGCCTGGCCGCCATCGACCTTGAACCCGGCTTCGCCGAACCGGCGCGACATGCCGACGATCCGCTGTACTGGCCGATCTACGCACACCTGCAAGCACGTGGTGTGGCGCTGTTCGTCATGAGCGGCCCGACCACCCCGGACCCGGCCTATAACGATCCGGGGCGCCTGGCCGCTGTGGCCCGCGCGTTTCCTGAGCTGAAGATCGTCGTCAGCCATGGCTACTGGCCGAATGTGCAGCAGGCGATTGGCGTGGCCTTCCGTTACGAGAACATTCACCTGCTGCCGGACATGTATCTGTTCCAGGCCGGCAGTGAAGCCTACGTGCAGGCGGCCAACGGCTTTCTCGCCGACCAGTTGCTATTCGGCTCGTCGTACACCTTCAGGCCGATCCGCCAGAGCATTGAAGATGCACAGCGGTTGGGACTGCGCGATGAGGTGCTGGAGAAATTCTTTTACGGCAATGCGGCGCGGATCTTGAACATCGAGTGATGCCCTTGGTGGCAGGCCAGCCCTGCTGCGCAACTCTTCGCGGATAAATCCGCTCCTACAGGCCGGTGTGATCGTGTAGGAGCGGATTTACCGGGACGCCGGACCGCCGCGATGCAGAGTCACGTCAGACTAGCGAACCCGCGCCACCCGGTCAGCCAGGCCTTCTACCCGTTGCAAATCCCCACCTCGCACCGCCACGCGCAAGCGCCCCAGGGCGCGGCCTTGAATCCGTTCGACCCCGCCTTGCACCAGGCGCAACCCCGGCAGCAGAGCTGACAGCGCTGCCAAATCCGGTTCCAGGCCGCGCTCACCGGTAAAGTGCAAATCCACCAGCACTTCATCCTCAGCCGCAGGCCCTGCTTCCTGCACATGCTCCGAGCCCGCCAGCAAAATCCGGCTCACCTCGTGACGTGGATCACCAAACACCCGCCACACCTCGCCCTGCTCGACCACCCGCCCACGCTCGAGCACCGCCACGCGGTGGCAAAGGTCGCGGATCACTTCCATCTCATGGGTGATCAAGACAATGGTCAGGCCCAGCCGGCGGTTGATGTCGCGCAGCAATTGCAGGATCGACTGGGTGCTTTCCGGGTCCAGCGCCGAGGTAGCTTCGTCGCACAGCAGAATCTGCGGTTCCAGCACCAGCGCGCGGGCAATGCCGACCCGCTGCTTCTGCCCGCCGGACAACTGCGCCGGATACGCCGCACGGCGCTCTACCAGTCCCACCAGTTGCAGCAGTTCATCCACCCGCCGCGCCCGCTCCGCTGCCGGCACACCGGCCATGCGCAGCGGCAGTTCGATGTTTTCGGCCACCGTACGGGTGACCATCAGGTTGAAGTGCTGGAAGATCATCGCCACCTGGCGACGCAACGGTTGCAGTTGCGCCCCGGTAAGCTCGCCGATGTCCGCGCCGTTGATCAGCACCTGCCCTTCAGTGGGGGTTTCCAGGCGGTTGATCAGGCGCAATAGCGACGACTTGCCAGCGCCGCTGCGACCGATGATGCCGAAGATTTCGCCGCGCTGAACCTGCAGGTCGATGCCCTGCAGTGCGGTGAGTTCGCCGTAGCGTTTGCCAATGCCGCGCAGTTGCAGGGGCACGGCACTGGCAAGGAGTTCCTGGGAAAAGTGCGTCACGTTGGCAATGCCCCGTCAGGTAGAAACAACAATGATCAGAACCCTGGCGCAATCTGCCCTTTGTAACGGGTCAGGATGAAGTTGCGCACTTCAGGCGTATTCAACGCTTTGGCCAGCTTCTGGATGCCCGGGTCCTGGAGGTTGTCGGGACGGGCCACGAGGTACTCTACGTAGAGGTCTTTGCCCTTCTCGACGATCAGCGCGCTGTTGGTATCGATACCGGCTTCCAGCGCGTAGTTGGCGAAGACGAAGGCCAGGTCCACCTGATTCACCGCGCGGGCCAGCAGCGCACCTTCCAGTTCACGGATTTTCAGGCGCTTGGGGTTTTCGGCGATGTCGCGCTGGGTCGCCAGGGTGTTGCTCGGGTCCTTGAGTTTGATCAGCCCGGCTTCGTGCAGCAGCACCAGGGCACGACCGGTGTTCACCGGGTCATTGGGAATGGCAACACTGGCACCGTCAGGCAGGTCCTTGAGGTTTTTGATCCTGGTGGAGTACGCACCGAACGGCTCGATGTGCACGCCGACCACCGGCACCAGGTCGGTGTGGCGGGTCTTGTTGTAGTCATCGAGGAACGGCCGGTACTGATAGTAGTTGGCGTCGAGGTTTTTCTCTGCCAGTTGCTGGTTGGGCTGGATGAAGTCGGTGAAGACTTTGATGTCGAGGTCCACGCCCTCCTTGGCCAGTACCGGTTTGACGAACTCGAGGATTTCCGCGTGGGGCACCGGGGTGGCGCCGACGGTGAGCTTTTCGTTGGCATGCGCCGAGAGGCTGATGATCGCGGCGGCCAATACCGCCAGAGACTGCTTGAACATGGTCTGACTCCTGAATAAGGGTTGGCCGTCGTCTGGCGAACGTGGGGCCGGCGCGGCAGCGAATCCCGGCTGCCGCAGGCGGGTAACGGAACATTCAGCGGCGGGTGAAGTACCGCACCAGGCGGTCGCCGCTCATTTGCAAGGCCTGCACCAGCACGATCAGCAGCAGCACGGTGACCACCATCACATCGGTCTGGAAGCGCTGGTAACCAAAGCGGATTGCCAGGTCGCCCAGGCCACCACCACCGATCACCCCGGCCATGGCGGTGTAATCCACCAGCACGATGGCCGTCACGGTAACGGCGGCAATCAGCCCGGTACGCGACTCCGGCAACAGCGTGTAGCGGATGATCTGCCAGGTGCTGCCGCCCATGGCCTGGCTGGCCTCGACCAGTCCGCGGTCGACTTCACGCAACGCGGCTTCCACCAGCCGGGCGAAGAACGGCGTACAGCCCACCACCAACGGTGGAATGGTGCCGCGCACCCCCAGCGATGTGCCGGTGAGCAACGTCGTCACTGGAATCAGCACGATCAGCAGGATGATGAACGGCAGCGAACGCAGGACGTTGGCCACCACCGACAGGCAGCGGTACAGCACCGGGCTGGACAACAGCTGACGCTGCCCGGTGAGGTACAGCAGTACCCCCAGCGGCAGCCCGAGCAGCACGGTGAACGCCAGCGCCGCGCCGAGCATGCTCAGGGTCTCGAGGCTGGCCTGGCCGACTTCGAACCAGTCCAGGTTGACCAGCCATTCGTTCATTCGCCGGCCCTCCGTCGCAGGGCCGACACAGGGTGCGGTGCGCGCAGGCGGTCTCCCTGGCCGAACAGCTTGTGGCGCAAGGTGCCCTCGGTGTACTCGCGCTTGAACAGGCCGCGCGCCTGCAACTCCGGCACCAGCAGGTCAACCACGGCGACGAAGGTCTCCGGCGCCACCACGCTGGCCAGGTTGAAGCCATCGACGCCGGTTTCTTCGACCCATTCCTGCAACTGGTCGGCCACCGTTTTCGCCGAGCCCACCAGCACCGGGCCATCGCCGCCAATCGCGCAGTAGTCGGCGATTTCGGCGGTGGTCCAGGTACGGGTGGGGTCGGCGCGGGTGAAGGCGTCCACCGCCGACTGGATGGCATCGCTCGGCACTTCGCGCAGCACCTGGTCCGGGTCGTAACGGGAGAAGTCGATACCGGTCCAGCCCGACATCAGGGTCAGCGCGCCACTGGCGCTGGCGTATTCGCGGTACTCGCGCAGCCGGGTCAGGGCGGCCTCATCGGTTTCAGCGACGATCACCGTCAGCTGTTCGAGGATGACGATATCGTCCGCCGCACGTCCGGCGGCGACGGCAGCAGCGCGGAACTCGTCCACCTGCTTTTTCAGTACGGCCTTGCTCGGCGCGGCAACGAACACGCACTCCGCATTGGCGGCGGCGAACGCCCGGCCACGGCTGGAGGCGCCCGCCTGATACAGCACCGGGGTGCGCTGCGGCGACGGCTCGCACAGGTGAAAACCCGGCACTTTGAAGTAAGTGCCCTCATGTTCGATGCCGTGCACCTTGGCCGGATCGGCGTAGACGCCGCTGTCGCGGTCGGCGCGCACCGCGTCTTCGTCCCAGCTGCTTTCCCAGAGTTTGTAGCACACCTGCAGGTATTCCTCGGCCAGGGCATAGCGCTGGTCGTGGGACAACTGTTCGCGCTGCCCGAGGTTGCGCGCACCGCTGCTCAGGTATGAGGTGACGATGTTCCAGCCAGCACGCCCCTGGGTCAGGTGATCGAGGGTCGACATGCGCCGGGCGAACGGGAACGGGTGCTCGAACGACACCGAGGCGGTGACGCCAAACCCCAGGTGTTCGGTAGCGGCGGCCATGGCCGGCACCAGCTGCAACGGGTCATTGACCGGCACCTGGGTGCCATTGCTCAGGGCCGCGTCGGCGTTGCCGCCATACACGTCATACACCCCCAGCACGTCGGCAATGAACAGGCCGTCGATACGGCCGCGCTCCAGGGTTTTGGCCAGCTCGACCCAGTAGTGAATGTCGGTGTAACGCCGCGACTGGTCGCGCGGGTGCCGCCACAGGCCGGGCGACAGGTGCCCGACGGTGTTCATGGCGAAGGCGTTGAGGCGAATGTGCTTGGACATGGCCATCCCTCAGTTCCAGTCGTGACGCGCAGGTTTGATGCCGTTCAGCGCCCAGTTGCCGACCAGGTGATACTTCCAGCGCACCGGGTCGTGCAGGGTGTGCACCCGGGCGTTGCGCCAGTGACGGTCGAAGTTGTGCCGGGCCTGGGACGAGCGGGTGCCGCCCAGCTCGAACAGACGGTTGGTGGCTTCAATGGCCGCTTCAGTGGTCAGCACCTTGGCCTTGGCCACGGCGACCGACGCTGCGGCAACGTTGTCTTCATCCGGTGCCGGCTTGGCCGCGTCCAGCACAAGGCCCGCACGCTCAAGCAGCGCTTCGGCGGCTTCCTGGCGGATCTCCAGGGAGCCGATCTGGATAATCGTCAGCGGGTCATCGCCGGCCTTGTCGACCTTGGCATCCACCCACGGCCGGGCGTACTCGCGAACAAAGGCAATGGTGTCGTCCAGCGCCGCGCGACCGATGCCGGCATCGATGGCCGCAGTGGTCAGCTGGGCGAATGGCCCGGCCAGGGTCGGGCTTTCATAGGAGCGGTAGCTGGCGAACAGATGGAAGGCCGGCACGCGCAAGCCGTCGGCGATGACCGTGCCACTGGAGGTGGTGCGCTGGCCGATGCTGTCCCAGTCGTCCACCACTACCAGCCCCGGCGTACCGCGCTGGACGAAGGCCAGTTGCCCACGGCCCTGCTCGTCCAGCGCCAACACGCCGATCCAGTGAGCGTACAGCGAACCGGTGCAATAACCCTTGCGTCCGTCGATGCGGTAGCCATCACCGTCGGCCACCAGGCGGGTGCTGATGTCCTGCACGGTCTTGCCGCCGGTTTCTGACAGTGCATTGGCGAAGCGATGACCTTTGAGCACCAGATCGAAAAAAAACCGTTGCTGCGCTTCGCTGCCTTGCAGACGAATATCCTCCAGCAGGCAGTAATGGTTTTGCGGGATCTGCCCCAGCGACGGGTCGGCGGCAGAGACAATGGCAATGACCTTGGCCAGGGTAGCGAAAGACACCTCGGCGCCACCGTAGCTGCGCGGCACGGTGATCCCCCACAGGCCGCTGTTGGAATAGGCATCGACGACATCCGCCGGCACCTGGCGATTGCGGTCACGTTCGCTGGCGCCTTCGCGCAACAGCGCGGCGACGCGGTGGGCAACGGCGATGGCTTCGGCATCATCGCGAATGATATGGGCATCCGGTTGGCGGATATCGTAATGGGCACTGACAGCGGGCGTAGACATGCACGTTCCTTGGATCTGAGTACAGAGATACCAGGGACTAAGGCACAAGCCATGCCAAAGAATAAACCCTTTAATTTCAATTGGTTGAGAACAATCATCAACAATCGGACAGCGCTGCAGAACAGCAAAGTGTTGCCCTGCTGTTGCTGGACAAACAGTTCCATGTTCAACAGCCCGTCAGGTGGCGCGCACCATTGCAGCGCATCCGCCCGCTCCATGACGCTGCACGATCGGTCGCGATGATCAACTTCGACACCTCAATGCCTGGGCTGCGCGGCTCTGGCCTGTGGCCCGGCCAATAATCTGACCAATTGGCCATGTTTTTGCTTACAGCCCAGTACCGCAATCCATTACCGAGCCACCTCATGCCCCATTCCGCCTCTTCGCTGCGCCTGGAACTACGCGCCATCACCAAGCGCTACCCGGGCACCCTGGCCAACGACCGTATCGACCTGCGCATCTCGGCGGGTGAAATTCACGCCCTGCTGGGTGAAAACGGTGCCGGCAAAAGTACCCTGATGAAGATCATTTACGGCGTCACCGCCCCGGACAGCGGCGAAGTCGTCTGGCAAGGCCAGCGCGTGCAGGTCCGTGACCCGGCCCAGGCCCGGGCGCTGGGCATCGGCATGGTCTTCCAGCATTTTTCGTTATTCGAAACCCTCACCGTGGCCGAGAACATCGCCCTGGCACTGGGCCGCGACGCCGGCACACCGAAGCAGCTGGAGCCAAAAATCCGCGAGGTGTCGCAGCGCTACGGCATGGGCCTGGAGCCGGAACGCCTGGTGCATAGCTTGTCGATTGGCGAGCGCCAGCGGGTGGAGATCGTCCGCTGCCTGATGCAGGACATCCGCCTGCTGATCCTTGATGAACCGACCTCGGTACTCACCCCGCAGGAGGTCGACGAGCTGTTTGTCACCCTGCGTGCGTTGGCCGCCGAGGGCTGCAGCATTCTCTTCATCAGCCACAAGCTCGGCGAAGTACGTGCCCTGTGCGACAGCGCCACGGTGCTGCGTGGCGGACGCGTTGCCGGTGCCTGCGTGCCGCGCGAATGCAGCGACCTGCAGCTGGCACGCCTGATGGTCGGCGATGCCGAGGGCCTGGAAGCCAGCTACCCCAAAGCCAGCGGCGGGCTGACACGTCTGCGCGTAGACGACCTCAGCTGGCACAACCTCGACCCGTTCGGTACCTCGCTCGATCGCCTGCGCCTTGAAGTGCGCAGTGGCGAGATCGTCGGTATTGCCGGTGTGGCGGGCAACGGCCAGGACGAGTTGCTGGCCTTGCTGTCTGGCGAAACCCGCCTGCCGCGTGGCGAGCGCGAGCGCATCACCCTCGACCAGCAGCCCATTGCCAACCTGCACCCGGATGTGCGTCGGCGCCTGGGCATGGCCTTCGTACCCGCCGAGCGCCTGGGCCACGGTGCGGTGCCGGACATGAGCCTGGCCGACAACGCCCTGCTGTCATCGTTTCACCAGGGCCTGGTCGGCCACGGCATGGTCCGTCGTGGCCGTGTCGAGGCCCTGGCCGAGAACATCGTGCGCCGCTTCGGGGTGAAGACCCCGGACATCCATACCCTGGCCCGCAGCCTGTCCGGCGGCAACCTGCAGAAGTTCATCCTCGGCCGCGAAGTGATGCAGCAACCGACGCTGCTGGTCGCGGCGCACCCGACCTGGGGCGTGGACGTCGGTGCGGCGGCGACCATTCACCGCGAGCTGATCGCCCTGCGCGATGCGGGCGCGGCAATCCTGGTGATCTCCGAAGACCTCGATGAACTGTTCCAGATCAGCGACCGCCTCGGCGCCCTGTGCAGCGGTCGCCTGTCGCCGCTGAAGGCCACCGCGCACACCACCCTCACCGAAGTCGGCCGCTGGATGGCCGGTGAGTTCGACAACCCTGCTGCTGCCTGAAGAGAATCCCATGCTACTGACCCTCGAACCCCGCCTGCAGCAGTCACGTCGTCATCTGCTGCTGTCACCCCTGCTGGCCGCGCTGCTGACATTGCTGTGCGGCGCCCTGCTGTTTGCCGCCCTCGGCCACGATCCGCTGGCGACCTTCCACACACTGCTGATCGAGCCGGTACAGGACTTCTACGGCGTCTCGGAGCTGTTGATCAAGGCCATCCCCATCCTGCTTTGCGCACTGGGCCTGGCGGTGGCCTACCAGGCGCGCATCTGGAACATCGGCGCCGAAGGCCAGCTGCTGATCGGCGCCCTGGCGGGCAGTGCGCTGGCGATCAACCTCCTCGACTGGGACTCAGTGCTGGCACTGCCGGCGGTGATCCTCACCGGCGTGCTCGCCGGTGCGTTGTGGGCAGCGCTGGCAGCGTGGCTACGCACGCACTTCAATGCCAACGAAATCCTCACCACGATCATGCTCAATTACATCGCCCTGAACCTGCTGCTGTACTTCGTCCACGGGCCGCTGAAAGACCCCGAGGGTTTCAGCTTTCCACAATCGGCGATGTTCGCCGATGCCAGCCGCCTGCCGACCCTGTTCGACGATGTGCGCCTGCACGCCGGCTTCTATCTGGTGCTGCTGGCGGCGGTAGCCGTCTGGGTTTTGCTGTCACGCAGCTTTCTCGGCTTTCAGGTGCGCGTGCTCGGGCTCGACAGCCGCGCCGCCGGGCTGATGGGCTTTCGCGAAAAACGCCTGGTGTGGCTGGCGCTGCTGATCAGCGGTGGCCTGGCCGGGCTCGCCGGGGTCAGCGAAGTCACCGGGCCGATTGGTCAGCTGGTGCCGCAGGTGTCGCCGGGCTACGGCTATGCGGCCATCACCGTGGCCTTTCTCGGCCGCCTCAACCCGCTCGGCATCATCGTCGCCGGGCTGCTGATGGCACTGCTGTACCTCGGTGGCGAGAACGCCCAGATGACCCTCAACCTGCCGCAGTCACTGACCGAGCTGTTCCAGGGAATGATGCTGTTCTTCCTGCTTGCCTGCGACCTGCTGATCCTCTACCGCGTGCGCCTTGGCAGCTGGTTCAGGCCGGCCACCCGCAAACACACTGAACACGCCCCGGCCTGAGCGCGCCCGCCTTACTTGGAGTCATCCCATGGACCTCGATCTGATCAGTAACATCCTCTACGCCATGGTGCGCTGCGGCACACCGCTGTTGCTGGTCGCCCTCGGTGAGCTGGTGTGCGAAAAAACCGGCGTACTCAACCTCGGCCAGGAGGGCATGATGCTGTTCGGCGCGGTGATTGGTTTCATCGTCGCCTTCTCTACCGGCAGCCTGTGGCTCGGCGTGCTGCTGGCGTGCCTGGCGGGCATCCTGCTGGCCGCGCTGTTCGCTCTGGTCGCTCTCGGCTGCCAGGCCAACCAGGTGGCCACGGGCCTGGCCCTGACGATCTTCGGCATCGGTCTCTCGGCCTTCGTCGGTTCGGCCTGGGTCGGCAAGCCGCTGACCGGCTTTGAACCGCTGGCCATCCCGTTGCTCAGCGACATTCCGTTGATCGGCCACATGCTGTTCAACCAGGATGTGCTGGTCTACCTGTCGTTCGCGCTGTTCGCGCTGATCACCTGGGCGCTGCTCAAAAGCCGCCTCGGTCTGATCCTGCAAGCAGTCGGCGAGAACCCGAACGCCGCCAGCGCCATGGGCCTGCCGGTGATGCGCGTGCGCACCCTGGCGGTGCTGTTCGGCGGCGCCATGGCCGGCATGGCCGGGGCTTACCTGTCGCTGGCCTACACGCCGATGTGGGCGCAAAACATGAGCGCCGGACGCGGCTGGATCGCCCTGGCCCTGGTGGTATTCGCCAGCTGGCGAGTGCTGCGCGTGCTGCTCGGCGCTTACCTGTTCGGCCTGGCCAGCATCCTCCACCTGGTGGCCCAGGGTATCGGCATCAGCATTCCGGCCAACCTGCTGGCCATGCTGCCGTATGTGGCAACCATCGTGGTGCTGGTGCTGCTGTCGCGCGATGCCGTGCGCACCCGCCTGTACGCGCCGGTGTCCCTCGGCCAGCCATGGCGCGGCGGACACTGAGGCCTGCACCAGTTTCATCCGCGCAGCGCGTTGCGTGCGCGTTTATTGACCACCTCGACAACTTATTGCCCCGGCAACCCGCAGGTTTCATGCGGGTTGCCGCAATTTTTCGACTTGTTGTCCTGTTGGTCAATTTTTTGCAACACGGCTATCGCCACCTTCGGCCCAGAAGAACAACACGACCCACACGGAGCCCCACCCTTATGTCCATCCCTTCCCTCAAGCGTCTGGTACTCGGTGTCGCCGCGGCCATTGGCCTCACCGCCACCCTTGGCGCCCACGCCGCCGACCCGCTCAAGGTCGGTTTCGTCTACATCGGCCCGATCGGTGACCACGGCTGGACCTACCAGCACGAGCAAGGCCGCCAGGCGCTGATCAAGCAGTTCGGTGACAAGGTCCAGACCAGCTTCGTCGAGAACGTGGCCGAGGGCGCCGACGCCGAACGGGTGATCCGCAACATGGCCAAGGGCGGCTACGACCTGGTGTTCACCACCTCGTTCGGCTACATGAACCCGACCGCCAAGGTCGCCAAGCAATTCCCCAAGGCCACCTTCGAGCACGCCACCGGCTACAAGCAGGACAAGAACCTCGGCACCTACCTGTCGACCTCGTATGAAGGGCGCTACGTGGGTGGCTTTCTTGCCGCCAAGATGACCAAGAGCAAGAAGATCGGCTACATCGCCTCCTTCCCGATCCCGGAAGTGATCCGCGACATCAACGCCATCCAGCTGGCCCTGGACAAGTACAACCCGGGTACTGAAATCAAGGTGGTGTGGGTCAACTCCTGGTTCGACCCGGGCAAAGAAGCCGACGCCGCCAACGCCCTGATCGACCAGGGCGTCGACGTGGTGTTCCAGCACACCGACAGCCCGGCACCGATCCAGACAGCCGAACGTCGTGGCGTCTATGCCATCGGCTATGCCTCGGACATGGCGCACTTCGGTCCGAAGGCCGTGCTGACGTCCATCGTCAATAACTGGGGCCCGCACTACATCCGCAGTACCCAGGCAGTGATCGATGGCAACTGGAAATCCCAGGATTACTGGGGCGGGCTGGCCGAAGGCACGATCGAACTGCCGATCAGCCCGCTGGTACCGGCCGAGGTCAAGACCGAGGCCGAGCAGATCATCGCGGGCATCAAGGACGGCTCGTTCCATCCCTTCGCCGGCCCGATCCTCGACCAGAAAGGCGATGTGCGCATTGCCGCCGGCAGCGTGGCCAGCAACGCCGAACTGGCCGGCATGAACTACTACGTCAAAGGCATCAGCGCCCAACTGCCGCAGTAAACCCTGTTATCCGGGCGCCCCGTCGGCGCCCTTTCCGCTGCCCTGGGTACGAGAAGACTCGCAGCACCTGCCCCCACCAGGAGCAACCATGAAGACACTGCCGATCATCGATATCGCCCCGCTCTACGCCAACGACCCCGACGCCTGGATGGTCGTTGCCCAGCAGATTGACCATGCCTGCCGTGAGTGGGGGTTTTACTACATCAAGGGCCACCCGATTGCGCCCTCGCGCATCGCCGAATTGAAGGCCGCCGCCGAGGACTTCTTCGCCCGCCCGGCCGAAGAAAAACTGCGCATCGACATTACCCGCACGGCCCACCACCGCGGCTACGGCGCCATCGCCACCGAGCAACTTGACCCGAGCAAACCGAGCGACCTGAAAGAAACCTTCGACATGGGTTTTCACCTGGCCGGCGAGCACCCCGACGTCCAGGCCGGCAAACCCTTGCGCGGGCCTAACCTGCACCCGGACATTCCCGGCTGGGAGGCGCTGATGCAACGCCACTACGAGGATATGCACGCGCTGTCGTTGACCCTGCTGCGCGCAATGGCCCTGGCCCTGGGGATTGAAGAAGACTTCTTCGACCGGCGTTTTGCCGACCCGATCAGCGTGCTGCGCATGATCCATTACCCGCCCCGCCAGACCGCCAGCAGCGCCGAGCAACAGGGTGCTGGCGCGCACACCGACTACGGCTGCATCACCCTGCTGTACCAGGACGCCACCGGCGGCCTGCAGGTGCAGGATGTGCGTGGTGAATGGATCGACGCGCCGCCGATTGCCGACACCTATGTGGTGAACATCGGCGACATGATGGCGCGCTGGAGCAACGATCGCTACAAGTCCACCCCGCACCGGGTGGTCAGCCCGTTGGGGATCGACCGCTATTCCATGCCGTTTTTTGCCGAACCGCACCCGGACACCGAGATCAGCTGCCTGCCCGGCTGCCAGAGCCCTGAATACCCCGCCAAGTACGCGCCGATCTCCTGCAGCGACTACATGCTCTCACGCTTTGCCGAGACCTACGCCTACCGCCGCGAAGAAGTAGATGCCTGAGTCAAGGCACACCACAGATTGGCGCAGCACTGCACCAATTGACCAACACGACAGGTTCAGAGAAACCTACCCCCATGATCAGGAGCGCGTTAATGAAGTGCACCACCCCCTCGCTACTGCTGCTCGGCAGCCTGTTTGCCGCCCAGCACAGCCAAGCCGGCGACCTGCTGCAATGGCAGGACAACAGCCTGACCTACCTGAACGGCATCGACTTCACCGTCGATCCTCCCAAGCAGCAAACCGTGACGTTCGAGCACGCCAGCGGCTGGAGCTTTGGTGACCTGTTCATGTTCGTGGACGGCATCAAGTACAACACCGACGCCACCAACGGCGCTGGCGATGGCCACACCTTTTACGGCGAGTTCAGCCCGCGGTTTTCCCTGAGCAAGCTGACCGGCACCAATTTCTCCTATGGGCCGATCAAGGACGTGCTGCTGTCCACCACCTATGAGTTTGGCGAGGACGATGTCGAGGCGTACCTGATCGGCCCGGCGGTTGACCTGAACATTCCGGGTTTCGACTACTTCCAGCTCAACACCTACCTGCGCACGCCAGACGGCAAACGTGACGGCAACAATGTCTGGCAGATTACCCCGGTGTGGAGCTACACCATCCCGGTCGGCAACTCGGACCTGGTGATCGACGGTTTCATGGACTGGGTGGTGGACAATGACAAGAGCTACCACGCCAACCTGCACTTCAACCCGCAGATCAAGTACGACGTGGCCAAGGCGTTCGGCTACGGCAAGAAGGTATATGTCGGGGTCGAGTACGACTACTGGAGTAACAAGTACGGGATCGATGACGACGGCTTCGTGGGCTCGGAAATTCTCGGCGGCACCGACCAGAGCGCCATCAGCTTGCTGATCAAGGCCCACTTCTGACCCTTTCGCGGGTAAACCCGCTCCCACAAGGATTGCATTTGTCCCCTGTGGGAGCGGGTTTACCCGCGAAAGCGATTATCGCGTCACTCTCAGGCGTTTGGCTTTTACCCTTCTGAGCATGTCCATGAGCGGGCGCAGGAACATCAGCCGGTCGAGGATGGACAGGTCGTGCAGGTCGGTGCGCGACGGGCGCTGGTAGCCCAGGTTCCAGGTGAAGTAATACGCCGCAATATCCTTGTTCTTGTGAATCAAGGTATTGAGCGCAGCGTCAAAATGCATCGAACCCCCGTCAGGATGCCCAGGTGGACGCTCCTTCACCAGCACCAGGAAATCCCTCAGGGTCTCGAAGCACCGGGCATTGATCGCATAGAAATGCGTAAGGTGAATCGGCCGGTCGACTTGCTTCCAGCCGGGTGAATTTGAGTCGACATCAAACGGATGCCCGAAATACAGGACGTCCCACTCCATCCCTTGCAACGACTCGACAGCCTTGCGGCCATGTTCGGCGATGGCCTTGGAGAACTGGATATCGTCCTCCATGACCAGGACGTTTTTCGCGTTCACGCGCATGGCTTCTTCCAGCACCCCCAAGTGGCTTAAAAAGCAGCCACGAACGCCGATGCTCGGGAAGCCTTTGCCTTCACTGACCGTAATCGCCTTGAAGAAGCCGGTTTTTTCATCGTCAATGCGAAAGCCGTTGCGTGCGAACTCTTCTTCGGTTTCCAACCGGCGGTCCTTGCGTGACGCCATGTTGATGATTCTTGCCCGATCAAAATAATCGATCACATTCATGTGCCAGGTCCTCTGACGCCCATTAGCCCACATTCAGGCAAAAAGTCGGGTTACAAACTCCCCGGCCAAGGCACCGAGCACCATAAAGGGCAGCACCACCAGTTCACGTTTGATGCTCAGCATGCCCAACTGGTGACTGACCTTGAAGATCAGGAACAGCGTGAAGTAGGTATGCAGGGCCACGCCCCAAAGCCCCCAGGTCACGCCGCCGATGGCCAGCAACAACGGCAACAGGGTGAACAACGCCACCACGCGGATGATGTTGTCCATGGCCATGTACTTGGTCAGCCCGAGGGCCATCCAGATCTGCTGGGTGAGGCTGTAGCGCAAGGTAAAGAACGACAACGAGAGGATCGCCATCATCTCACCGGCGCCGGCATACCGCGCGTCGTACAGCCAACTGATGATCAACGGGCTGGCGGTGAGCAAAAAGCCGCAGGCGAACAGCGAGACGAAGTCGAACAGCAAGCGGAAGCGAAAGTACAGGTTGCGCAGCCGGTCCATGTCGCCGCTGCGCGCCGCTTCACTGAAAGCAGGCAACGCGACGGCCCCGGCCAGGCGCAGCAGGCTGGTCTGGATCGCCAGCAGAATGCCCACGGCGATGGAGTACACGCCAAGCTCGGCCACGGTCATGGTGCCGCCGAACCAGATCCGGTCGCCCTGCATGGCCAGCACCCCTACCGCCGACGACAGCAGGATCCAGCGGCCGTAGTTGAAAATCTCGCGAAAGGCTTCCCGGTCCCACTGCACGCGGTTTCTCGGGCCCTGGAACATGGTGTGGCTGAGCACGGTAAGCACCAGGGTGCTGACCAGCCCCGAGGCCACCATCGACCAGATGGAGCGGGTCAGGTAGCCGGCCACCAGCATCACCACCAGCCCGGCAATTTGCGAAATCAGCTCGGCGAGCACCACCCGCTTCTGCTGGAACAGACGGATGGCCACGTCGATATTCGTCGACTGAAAGGCGTACAGAATGGCAAAGAACCCGGTGACCGCCAGCACCAGCGGCAGCTGCGGGTCGGCATAGGTGGAATGGGCGGGCCACAGCTCCATCTGCTGGGTGACCCAGGAGCCGAGTGCCACCAGCTGCATCACGATAAACAGGGTAAAGCCGCGAATGATCTGCACGGTCCAGATGGTGTTGAGGAACACCGGATCGTCGCCACGCGCACTCTGGATGACGTTCTGTCGCAAACCGACATCGGATAGCAATAACAACAACACCGACACAGCGGTGGCGATGGCCATCAGGCCAAACATTTCCGGTATCAGCAAACGGGTGATGACCAGGTTACCGCCCAGGCGTATCACCTGAGAAGCCAGGATAGACCCGATATTCAACGCCCCGGCCCAGATAACACGCCTGCGAAGGCTCTGCGGTGACGACAACTCTATCGTAGACATAGCAGCATCCCTGACCCCGTTTTTTAGACGTTACTATAGTCTCGATCTGCCATGCTGCTAGGGCGTCTGGACGATTCCCCCTTGATCGCCTGGATAAAAAGTGCCAGCAACTCCGACTGGCTGCCGATCTCCAGTTTTTCATAAAGATTCTTGCGGTGAACCTTGACTGTCGCCGGGCTGATCCGCAGCTTCTGCGCAATCGATTGGCTGGAGTGTCCCTGCAGCAACAGCCTGACCACTTCACACTCGCGCTCGGTCAATAAACCGCGACCGAAGTTGGCAAACGCCTCCTGGACCAGGTGGTCGTGTTCATCCACGGGCCGCTCGGCCGCCAGGCTGTTTGCCTCCCAGGCGGCGCGCACGGCGGCGCTGACCACCGGCATGGCACTTTCCAGCTGCCTGATCTCGTCTTCATGAAAGCGCGTGCGCCCGCGGCGGCGCATCAGCGACAGCACGGCATGGGTATCGGCCCTCAGGGTGATGAAAAACCCGACCTCTTCGCACAAGCCGAGGTGGTGGTAATAGGTCAGGAAGTATTCGCTGTTGTAGAACTGGTCCGGCGCCAGCTGGCGCATGCTGTACACCCCCTCCGACTGCGCCGGATGACCCGCCAGGTAGAACGGGTCGAGCAGATAGGGGCCGGTCTGGTACTCGTCGATGAAGATGCAGCGCTGCTCGTCGGTGAAGGTGTCGAACAGCGACAACGGGCGGTAACTGCCTTCGTAGACGAACAGGACGAAGTGATCGGTAATGCTCAGGCGCCGCAACCAGGCGGCAAGCGCCTGCAGTTGCTGGCGCCCGGGCGGGTGCGCGAGCACATCGACGACGCTGCGGGTCCAGTCAGTCAGGTGCATTTGCATGTCGACAAGCCTCCTTGCGCCCCAGTGCTTATTTCAGGTACCAGCCCCAGGCCTGGTCACTGTCATAGCGGGTAATCTGCTTGACCTCCAGGTAGTTGTTCAAGCCCCACTCGCCCAGCTCGCGGCCGATACCGCTCTGCTTATAACCGCCCCAGGGCACTTCGGTGAAGGTGGGTTGCGAGCAATTGATCCAGACGATGCCGGCACGCAGCTTGCGGGCGACCCGCTCGGCGCGCGTCAGGTCCTTGGACATCACCGCCGCTGCCAGGCCGAAACGCGAATTGTTGGCAGAACGCACGGCCTCCAGCTCATCGTCGAACGCGCGGATGCACACCACCGGGCCGAAGATTTCTTCACGCCAGATCCAGCTGTCTTGCGGCACATCGGCAAAGATGGTCGGCTGCAGGTAGAAGCCCTTGTCAAAGCCTGCCGGACGCGCGCCACCGTACACCAGGCGAGCGCCCTCCTCCTGCCCGGCGGTAATTGCGGTGAGTACCTTGTCGTACTGCCCCTTGCTGACCAGCGGCCCGAGCAGCACGCCCTCGTCCATGCCGTGACCGATGCGAACCTTGGCAGCCTCTTCTTCAAGCCGTTCAAGCAACGGCGCATACAGCTCGCGCTGGACCAGCACGCGCGAGGTGGCGGAACACACCTGGCCCTGGTTCCAGAAAATGCCGAACATGATCCATTCGACGGCCGCTTCGATATCGCTGTCGGCAAAGATGATGAACGGCGACTTGCCGCCCAGCTCCAGGCTGATGTTTTTGATGTCGCGGGCGGCCGCCTGCATGATACGGCTGCCGGTGGGTACGCTGCCGGTGAACGCCAGCTTGTCGATCCCCGGGTGCTCGGCCAGCGCCGCGCCGGCGTCCTGGCCCAGGCCCGGCAACACGTTCAACACCCCGGCCGGCAACCCGGCGGCATCGGCGATACGCGCCAGCTCCAGCGCGCTCATCGGCGTCAGCTCGGACGGTTTGAGCACCATGCAGCAACCCGCCGCCAGGGCCGGCGCGACTTTCCAGGCCGCCATGAGCATGGGGAAGTTCCACGGGATGATGGCGCCGGCGACGCCAACGGGTTCTTTGCGCACTACCGCACTGAAACGTTCATCGGCCAGCGCGACAGCATGCTCCTGGTCGCTGTCCAGGCCTTCGGCAAGGTCGGCATAGAAATCAAAGCAGCCTGCAGTATCGCCGATGTCCCACAGCGCCTCGGGCAGTGGCTTGCCATTGTCGCGGACTTCAAGTTCGGCCAGTTCTTGCTGCCGGTCGCGGATGCCTTGCGCCATACGGCGCAACACCGCGGCACGGGCCGAACCGCTCATCTGCGGCCAGGGCCCTTCATCAAAGGCCTCACGGGCAGCCTGCACGGCCAGGTCAACGTCGGCGGCGCTGGCAGCGGCGACCCTGGCGATCAGCGTTTCATTGCTCGGGTCGAGGGTGTCGAAGGTCCCGCCCTTGATCGGGTCCACCCAGTGGCCATTGATGTAAAGCTGAGTATCGGCATTCATGCTTGCGCTCCAGAAAAACAACGCGGTGGACCTTTATGCCCCCACCGCGCCGGGGTCAGGAAATTTTCAACACTTTGCGGCCTACCACCGTCCCTTGGCGAATCCGGTCGAAGATTTCGCCGATTTCGTCCAGGGTGGTCAGGCTCGCCTCAACCTTGACCAGGCCATTGGCAGCGAACTCCACGGCTTCATGCAGGTCTTGGCGGGTGCCGACGTTGGAGCCGCGGATCGACAGTTCCCAGTTGACGATACGGTCGATGGAACTGCGCACCTCATCGGCCGCACCGCCCGGCTGACCAATGTAGATCGCCGTGCCGCCAGGACGCAGCAATTTCACTGCCAGCTCGAAGGCCTTGTTCGAAGTGGCTGTCACCAGCACGCCGTGCACCCCGCCCAGCTCGGCGTGAATGGCACTTTCCGGGTCTTTCAGTACGTTGTACACACGCTCGGCACCCAGGCGATGGGCCAGCTCCAGTTTCTCGTCGCTGACATCCACGGCAACCACCCGCAGCCCCATGGCCTTGGCGTACTGCACGGCAACGTGGCCCAGGCCACCGATGCCGATTACGGCCATCCACTGCCCCGGACGCGCCCCGGAACGCTTCAGCCCCCGGTAGGTGGTAACCCCGGCGCAGAGGATCGGTGCCAACGCGTACAGATCGGCCCCTTCCGGCACCTTAGCGACAAACGCCGCCGGCGCGATCATGTACTCGGCATAGCCTCCGGGTTTGGTGTAACCAGTGGCCTCGCCTTGCTTGCAGATGGTTTCCATCCCTGCGCGGCAGTACTCGCAAGCGCCACAGGCGCTGTACATCCACGGCACACCGACGGTGTCGCCGACGGCGTAGCCGCTCACCCCTTCGCCCAACGCGGCGATGTGCCCGGTGACTTCATGACCGGGAATCAGCGGCAGGTTCGGCGGGCTCGGCCAGTCGCCGTCGCAGGCATGCACATCGCTGTGGCACACACCGCAGGCCACGACCTTGATGAGAATCTCGCCGATACCCGGCACCGGGACCGGCACCTGCTCAAGGTTCAGCGGCCCGCCCAGTTCACGAAGTACAGCGGCGGTCATGGTTTGCTTGTTCGATTCCAGCATGGCGACATCCTCATGAAGTCATTTTTGGGCAACACGGGTCCCTCACGCACAGGCCACAGCCTGTGCACGGTTGACCGATTGATTGCAACGCTCAGCTTGCGAGTGCTAACGCACCGTTGGCCTGGAGAATCAAAGAAATTTCGTGAATCAGCAGCACCGTGCTGTCCACCTCTGCGGGGGTCGGCTGACGCCCGTATTTAACCGGCGGAATGAGCATCCACACGAAGTCGCCGTAGTTGGGGCGCAGCACCACTTCGCAGGAGCGCTCGGTGGCGTGGTAATGGATACTCAACTCCCCCAGTTCCATGGCCATGCACAGTGGCAGCAGTACCGCACTGGCGTTCAACTGCTCGCACAAGGCGCTGCTGTGCGCCGGCCCGACAAACCCGGCGGTTCGGTTCGACGGCTTCCAGCCACGGTAACGCAGGCGGATCACCGTCGACGTGGTGCCCAGGTCCACCGCCACCTTCCAGCGCCAACGGCAGGTGTAGATGCGGCCAATCAGCTTGCTGGACAAGCGATGCTCAAGCACCAGGTCATCCGCTGCCAGGCGATGATCCAGGCCCGCCACCTCGCGCTCACCCTCGTTAGCGTCGGGCCCGATGTACGCGTCAAAGCGTGAAACCGTATCGCGCAGCATCTGTTGCGCGCGGCGGTCGATGATCGAATAGAGATCCATGTGCGCTCCGGGTCGGCTTACTGGCGTTTCAACTGGGCAAGCAAGGCGCTCTCGACGCCCTCGGCCGGTTCGTCGATCGACTCCGAGCGATGCACAATGCGGCGCAGCACTTCTTCCAGCGGCACCGGCTGGAACAGGGCCTGCCCGGTCTTCTTCAGGTAAATGACACCAAACGCCAGGATCAACGCCGAGCACACCACGGCGATGCCGAGAACCTGGGCGTCTGCCACCAGCGAGCCGATCATGTACAGGCACGCGGCGATACCGACCAGTTGCGGCAGCGGGTAAAGCGGCGTTTTGAACGGACGGTGGGCATTGGGGTATCTGGCGCGCAGCACCAGCACGTTCACCTGCGCAATCAGGTACGACATCAGCCAGGTGGTGCAGGCAACGCTGATCATCATGGTGATCAGGGCAATGTCGGCATGGTTGGCCATCGCATACAGCAACACGATGAGGATCAGCGCCACCACGAAGAAGATGCTGAACCAGGGTGTTCTGGCCGTGGGGTGCAGCCAGGAGAAAATCTTCGGCAGCATGCCTTCACGCGACAGGCCGTAGAGCATGCGCGGCACTGCGATCAGGTAGGTGTCGCAGGTAGTCACCGCCGCCAGAATCGAAATACTGCCCATCAGGATCAGGCCTGGTTGCCCGAGCATTGCTGCTGCGCCGTCGACATGCGGGATGGTCGAAGCGGCCAGCTCTTCCAGCGACAGGTAGCGGGTAATGCTCAAGCCGAACAGCAGGTCGACCAGCCAGATGCTGGCGCAGCCAAAAATCATTGCCAGGGGAATGGTTCGCCCCGGGTTCTTGACCTCTTCAGCCAGGGGCGCGACGAACTCCATGCCGATGAACAGCCAGATCGCCAGACTCAGGTGGCCGAGCTGGTCTTGCCAGGAGAGCACCGAAAACGCCGGTTGTTCTGCCAGTTGCGGTGCCGTTTGAAAGCCGGACAAGCCCCAGACGCCCACCAGTCCCAGCATCAGCATCATGGCGATGGCCAGCGTGGTTTGCACCCGCCCGAACAGGTCCACCCCCTTCAGGTTGATGGCCACCAGCACCGCAAGGATGCCCAGCGAAAACAGGTACCACGGCCAGCCGGTCAAACGCTCCAGCGACTGGCCGCCGATGATCATGTTGGTGCCGCCGTCGGTGCCAACCAGCACGATGTAGCCGGCAAGTACCGCAAACAGCGCCGGCAGCTTGCCCAGTGCCGGCAGCGTGTACTCCCCCACCATGCCGGCGCCCGGCAGCATCGCGGCCAGCTCGGAATAGGACATGGCGATGCACAGGATCACCACCAGCGCCAGCAGCGCCACGACACTGAAGGCCGGCCCGGAAACCCCGTAGCCGTTACCCAGCGCTACCATGGCCGTCCCTGAAACCACCAGGCCCACCGACGTGGAGTAGGCCGCCCAGAACCCCAGGCTTCGGCTCAACTTCAAACTACTCATAACGCACCCCTCCACTGTTGTTTTTTTAATGAAAAGCGGTGTGACGTAAACAGTACGTGGGGGTAACGCTATCAACGCGGCATTGCGGCTGTACATACACCGCTGGGGGTAGATGGGAATGAGCCGCCCCGTGACAGCCGATGCTGCCGCCACGAAGCGATGTCATCGCATTCGTCCGGGTGCAGAAAACCTGCGTTACGCGGGCAACCTGGTGGACGTAAACGACCAGATTGAAGAACTCCAATACCAGACAGTGAAACGCTACCTGGATGCCGGCGTCAAAGTAGTGATTCTGGTTCAGCCGTTTGCCGAAATCGGCAAAACCGAGGTCAACCGCATGCGCGAAGAAAAGCTTCGGCATGCCTCGCTGGATGAAACCTACAAGCCCGTTCAGGCAAATGCCGAGCGGCCAGAGTACAAGATCAAGGCGAAATTTCCCGAGGTCATCCTGATCGATCCGAACGACGTTTTGTGTGCCGCGGATAAGTGCAAGGCTTCCCTGGACGGGAAGATCATTTTCCGCAACGACGGGTCGCACCTGAATGCGGTAGGTGCCGAAAAGCTTGGAGAGGCCTACCTAAAAAAATTCGGCAATCCACTTTCAGGGCTGTAATGACGGCGCAGCTTCACACCCACCTGAACGCTTGCGCGATCAGGCGGGTGTGAAGCTGCGCATACCGGCTAGGCACATGGCGGATCGACCGGCATGACGCTTATAATGACCGCCCAGCTGACCCGATCACAGGAATTCGTGTCAGTCATACTGACACAAGGAAACCCAGGGTTTGATTAAGCTAGCCTCCAAAACCATCGGCATCCGACTGATAACAGAAGATGATGCCGCATTTGTCGTCGGCCTCAGAACCGATGAGAAATACAATAAATACCTGTCCTCTGTAGGTGATGACATCGAAGCGCAGCGGCGCTGGATCAGAACTTACAAAGAAGATGAAAAAGCTGGCAAGCAGTTCTATTTCATTATCGAGAAACTGGACGGTACTCCCTGCGGCACCGTCAGGATTTACGACCTGAGAGAAGACTCCTTTTCCTGGGGAAGCTGGATCCTGAATGAAGACAAGACCAAGTATTCCGCCATTGAAAGTGCGTTTTTGGTGTACGAGTTTGGTTTCAAACACTTGAACTTCAAAAAGTCGCACTTCGAAGTCATGAAAGGCAATGACAAAGTCGTTTCTTTTCACGAAAAGATGGGTGCTATCGAAGTTGGCGAAGACCCAACCTACAAATACTTCGAAATTCTTCAGGAGTCGGTCGAGGCCTCAAAGGCTCGACTCTCGAAATTACTGAGCAACTGAGTGCTCTGAATGCACAGAGACTTCAGAAGGGCCAGCTCACCTGACACGCCCTCAAGTGAGCTTCGCCAGCTGGCAACGCATGTGTCCGAGATCGTTCGTGGCGCCGTAGCGTCCAACAACGCCATGCCAGAGGACGTGGCTGAAATACTCATGCTGGACAGCAGCAACCATGTCAGAGCGTGCCTGGCTCAGCGTAAGGTCTATGCAAAGATCACCACGCCCTGCCAGCAAAGCCGGTCAGGCAGCTGGCACTAATGGACGAATGTGCTGGCCGCTGCCGGTCGCGATCTAGTCCAGTGCACCACTGAGTACTTCGTAGATGATGCCCGTGGCAATCGCCACCAGAATCAGATCGGTTCCGGCCTGCTGCCACTCATAGCCTTCGTAGTGTGGCAGATGCCCCACCAGTCGCCCGTCGAGCTTTTTCGCGATACCGGGGGGAAGCGGTTTGCCACGTGCGAGGTTCTTCTGGATGCCAGGAGGAAGCGCAGGCCCCGGGTTCCAATAGCTGTGATAACGGCTTAGCGTCGAGTGCACGCTGCCTCGATCAACGGTCGGACCGTGACTCCAGTCCTTGTGATCGGCGCCTTTATCCTTGCCACCACCCGGGTTGCCGTGATCTTGAACATGCTGTGCCTTACCTTTGTCGTTGCCCTGCCCTTTGCCATTGCCCGGATCAGCCAAAGCCGCAGCGGAGGTTACAACCAACGCAATACTGGTCAGCGCTGAAATCAATGCTTTTGATTTGAACATGTCCGCTCTCTCGGAAAAGGGAATTCCCTCCAATGTAGACGGCTGCAGATTGAAAAGTTCACGCGCCACTTAACGGGCTGCAGCGCAGGCTTCGCCAGCGCCTACCTGTAGGAGCTGGCGACAGCCTGCGATCGAGCGCGAAGCGGTCGCCGTTACTACAACACGTTACCCGCCAGTTTCAAATCCACCGGTGCCGGCTGCGGCTCGGTAGCACTGTGGCAGGCAACAAAGTCCTCCTTGCGCAACACCACCAGGGCAATCAGCGACACCACGCCGGTACCGATATAGAAGTACCAGGGCGAAGAGATATCCCCGGTCTGCTGTATCAGCCAGGTCGAAATCAACGGCGCACTACCGCCAAACACCGCCACCGGAATGTTGTACGCCACCGCGATCCCTGTGGAGCGAATCCGCGTCGGCAGCAGTTCGCTCATGGTCGCGTAGGTGGACGACGCATACAGCCCGAACAGGATCGCCACCGCCATCAGCGGGAAGAAGAACGAGCCCGGCGTGGCCGTGGGGGCGGCCTTGAAGAACCAGTACATCGCCAGCGTCGCCAGCACGCCTACCACCATCAGGAACGGCTTGCGCCCGTAACGGTCGGTGAACATGCCGCCAAACGGCATGACGAACGCTGCCGTCAGGCTGGCAATGAATACGTAGAGCAGCGTGGTACCACTGTCGAATTTGAGGATGCGCGACATGTAGGTCGAGGCAAAGGTCAGCACCAGGTAGAAGATCGAGCTGTGCAGGGTGATGATGAAAAACACCAAAGTGATCGCCCGCTTCCACTGCCACACTTCGCGCAGTGGCGCCTTGGAGGTTTCCCCGGCTTTTTGCAGGGCGAGAAACTCCGGGCTGTCTTCCAGCTTGAGGCGGATGTACATGGAGATCAGCCCCATCGGTCCGGCAACCAGGAACGGAATGCGCCAACCCCAGTCCTGCATCAGCTCGGCACCCAGTGCCCAGGTCATGCCGTTGGCGACCACACCACCGAGCACCAACCCCAACACTGCCGTAACCATCAGCCAGCAAGTGGAAAAGCCCCGGCGCCCCGGCCCCGCGTACTCGGAAATAAAGCTGGTGATGGTGCCGATCTCGCCACCGGCAGAGAAGCCCTGCACACAGCGGATCAGCACCAGCAGGATCGGTGCGGCGATGCCGATGGAGGCATAGGTGGGCAGCATGCCCAGCAGGCAGGTGGAGCCCGCCATCATCACCAGCACGGTGATCAGGGTTTTGCGCCGGCCGATCTTGTCGGCCAGCGGCCCGAAGAACAGCCCGCCCAATGGCCGGATGAAGAAGCTCAAGGCAAAGGCGGCAAAACTGCTGAGCAGACTGGTGGTCGGGTCATCGGAAACGAAAAACGCCTGGCCGATGTACACCGCCAGAAAGCCGTACACGCCGTAGTCGTACCACTCGATAAGGTGCCCCGAGGTCGCACCGATAAAGGCGCGCCGCCGTTGCCGGGCCGGGTTGTGCTGTTGCGTTGCCATAGCTGTATTCCTGTCTTGTTCTTATTGATGGAAACCAGGTGTGAAGGAGCCTTTCACACGATCGCGGCAGTGCTTGTGGCCTCCTTGAGCCAGTGTCGCAGTTCGGTCTTGAGCACCTTGCCGTAGCTGTTCTTGGGCAACTCGGTGCGAAACACGTATTTCTTCGGTTTCTTGAACGAGGCCATGCGGGCGGTGAACCACGCCGTGAGTGCCTGCTCATCCAGCAGGCGCTCATCGCGGGCAACCACAAAGGCCACCACCGACTCGCCCCACTCGGCATCGGCTTCACCCACCACACACACCTCGAATACGTCGGGGTGCAAGGCCAGCACCTCTTCCACCTCGCGCGGGTACACGTTGCTGCCGCCGGAAATGATCACGTCCTTGCAGCGGTCGGTGAGGGTCAGGTAGCCGTGCGCGTCGAAGTAGCCGATGTCGCCGGTCAGCAGCCAGCCATCGACCAGCGTCTCGCGGCTGGCGGCCTGGTTGCGCCAGTAGCCGTGCATCACGGTTGGGCCGCGCACCACGATCTGCCCGGGTTGCCCGGCGGCCAGCGGACGCAGGTCGGCGTCGACAATGCGCACATCCACGCAGGCATGCACCAGCCCCACGGACGAAGCGATACGCGTCCAGTCAGGGTGCTGGCGATCGGCAATCACCTCGCGGGGCAAGGCGCTGATGGTCATCGGGCTTTCACCCTGGCCGTAGATCTGCACCAGCCGCGGGCCGAAGGTGGCGACAGCGTCCTGCAGGTCCGCCAGGTACATCGGTGCGCCACCGTAAACGATGGTCTTGATCCCTTCCCCGCCGTACCCGGTCAGCCGCGCCTGCTCGACCATGCGCTTGACCATGGTCGGCGCAGCGAACAATGAAACCTCACCGAGCCCGCTGGCGAGCTCGAACACTTCCTCGGCTTTGAAGCCACGGGAATCCGGCACCACATGCCGGGCGCCGCAACGCACATGAATGAAGTTGTACAAGCCGGCACCGTGGGACATCGGCGCGGCATACACCACCGCCTCGCTGCCGCTGACGGCATCGACATCCAGCGGATAACACAACGACATCGCCACCAGGTTGCCGTGCGAGAGCATCACCCCTTTCGAGCGCCCGGTGGTGCCCGAGGTGTAGAACAGCCAGGCCAGGCGGTCGGCATCGCAGGTGTAGGGCATTGCCAGTGCGGCACCGACGTGCTCGACGACGCGTCCGCGGCCGGCCTGCTCGCGGCAGTCGTCCGAAAGTTCACCGGGGGCAAACACTTGCCCGTCGTCGGTGAAGATCACCCGCGCCTGGGCGTTGTCGGCGATCCAGCCGGCCTCGCTGCGGTGCAGCTTGCAGTTGATCGGCACTGTCACCGCGCCGATCCACCACACGGCGTACATCAGTTCCAGGTACTCGCAGCAGTTCTTCATGAACAGGGCAACGCGATCGCCTGGCCCTACCCCGTGCTCGTGAATCAGCTGATACGCCAGGCCGCGCACGTTGGCGGCAAACATCTGGTAATCGGCAAGCTGCTTCTGCCCCTCAAACAGCGCCGGGCGTTCGGGCCAACGCTGGGCGGCGCTGTGCAACCAATTGGCAATATTCACACTCACGCCCTCCGTGCCTGAAGCACCGAGGCGTAGTTGGCCACCGCCATACCGCCCATGTTGAACAGCAACCCGAACTCGGCATCCGGCGCCGCCAGCCCGATCGGGTTGCCAGTCAGTTGCCCGAACGCCAGGGCATGCATCGATACGCCCGTTGCGCCCACCGGGTGCCCTTTGGCCTTGAGCCCACCGGAAAGGTTCACCGGCAGCGTGCCGCCGTGCTGGACGATGCCCTCCTCAAGCGCCCGATGGCCCTGCCCCTGCGGGGCAAGGCCCATGGCTTCGTAGATCAGCAGTTCGGCGATGGTGAAACAGTCGTGCACCTCGGCGAAATCCAGGTCGTTCAGGGTCACCTGCACCTTGCCCAAAGCGGATTGAATCGCCCGCTGCGGCCCTTCAAAGGCCAGCAGGTTGCGCTGCGACAACGGCAGGAAATCATTGACCTGCACCAGGCTCCTGATTGCCACTTCACGGCGGAACTGCCGGGCACGCGCCGGCGAGGCCAGCACAATCGCCGCCGCGCCATCGGTGACCAGCGAACAGTCGGTCAAGCGCAGCGGCCTGGCGATGTAGGGATTGCTTTCGGACACCGTGTTGCAGTGCTCGAAGCTCATTGCCTTGTGCATTTGCGCCAGGGGGTTGCTCATGGCATTGGCGTGGTTCTTTGCGGCAATCGCGGCCATGGCCGACAACGGGCTCTGGTACTGCTGCTCGTAGCGCGCCGCCGCCAGCCCGAACAGCTGCGGGAAACTCAGCCCGGCTTCTTCCGCGTCGTGCTGATAGCCCGCCCCGGCCAGGGCCGTGGTGACTTGTGCGGTGGAATTGGAGGTCATCTTCTCTGCGCCCACCACCAGCACCAGCTCCGCGCTGCCGGACAAGATCGCATTGATCCCCACCTGAATCGCCGCCGAGCCCGAGGCACAGGCATTCTCGCAGCGGGTGGCAGGCTTGAAGCGCAGCGCCGGGTCGGCCTGCAACATCAGCGACGCCGCAAAGCCGTCCGGCACCAGCCCGGAATTGAAGTGGCCGAGAAACAGCGCGTCGATTTCCGACGCGTCCACCTGAGCATCCGCCAACGCGGCACGGGTGACATCGACAATCAGGTCTTCGAGGGTGGCATCGGTCAAGCGGCCAAAGCGCGAATGCGCGGCGGCGACGATGCTGACGCAATTGCTAGCCATGGTTTTTATCCTTCTGGTTGAACAGGCGTTCCTTACAATGGCCCCAACCCCGAAGCCCTCGCTATTCGTGCAACTACGTATAGGGATGAGTAGCCCGACTGGTGGATACTGCAGGGCGAAAACTCACAAGAACGAGGGAGGCCTGCGCCATGACCGACCCAGCCCGACAACTGCAAGACCTTGAACGCCTGGCCTTCCAGGTATCGCCTGCGCCGCAAGTGATCACCGGCAACCGCCGCATGCTGGACCTCAACGAAGCCTTCCAGACCCTGTTCGGCTACGAGCGCGACGATCTGCTGGGCGAACTGATCCTCAAGCTCTATCCCTCACAGGCCGACTTCAACATCATTGGCGAGCGCAGCCTGAGCTGGCTGCGCCATGCCAAAAACGGTGCCTACTCGGATGAGCGCTTCATGCAGCACCGCAGCGGCGAAGTGTTCTGGGCGCGGGCCAACGGCTACACCCTGACCCCGGACGACCCGTTCCAGCTGATGGTGTGGCACTTCGAGCGCATGGACCGGGTGTTCCGGCCCACGGTCAACCTTACCCCGCGGGAGCGGGAGATCTCGGCGCACATCGTCAACGGCCTGACCTGCAAGGAGATCGGCCGCAAGCTGGCGATTTCGCACCGCACGGTGGAGGTTCACCGGGCGCGGTTGATGAAAAAACTGCAGGCGAAAAACAGCGCGGAGCTGGTGTCAAAGATCATCGTGTTGAACTGACCACACCCCGACGATTCGGCGGCTGTGCAGCGGGAACTTCAGGTTGCCGATCCAGTCTATTGGGCCCAGCCGAGCAATGCTTAAGGCCCGTAGCGCAACGGTGCCGCCCGAGATCAGCCGAGTCCGCCCCCGATGCCCACCCTGAATTTTTTTCCAGGCCTGATCCTGGTGTGCTGCGCCGCCACGTCGCTGTACGCGGTGTCTGCGGAGCGTGGCAGTGCGTCACGCAGCAACACCGCCTCTACCACCCTGATTGAAACCGCGTCGCAGCAGTATGCCGATGGGCAACTGGACCAGGCCGCGGCCACACTGGAGCGGGCGCTGCAGATCCAGCCGAACAACCCCGCGACGCTGCACTATCTGGGTGTGTTGCGCCTTCAGCAGGGCCAGTACGAGCAGGCGCAAACCCTGGCCGCGCGTTCCAACCTGCGGGTGGGTCGTAATGTTCAATTACGCAACCGCAACTTCCAGCTGATCCAGGCCGCGCAAAAGGCCGAGACGGCGAACGCCACAGCCAATGCCGAAAGGGACCGGGCGGCCGTTCAGAGCCTTGCCAGGCGACTGAGTGATGGCGTGCATGCGCGCCCTGGCCTGGCTTACTGACCGCCCCAGCTGGTATCCGTCACGCTGTACACAAGCCGGTTAGTTTGGCCCTGAGGGTCGATGTACTCCAGGGTGGCCGGGTAGACCGCGTCGTCGCTGGGGGTTGTGGTGATCGACACCACCTCGGCGATATCAAGGTGCATGCCGCACTGGTACTGCGTGTCGGCGACAGCCTGTGAGTCAACAGCCAGAACTGGGCTCGCGGCCAACATCAGCATGACGAAAGTGAAGGATTTGTTCATTGCTCGTTGCCTCGATGCATCTACTGCGTTCTTCATTCCCTGGTCGTGCAATCGGGTGACCGTCTGGGTCACTGTGCTGCCTGCTGCAACAGCCAGTATGGACCCGCACCATGAAATACGCCTGCATCGGTGCGGCTATCGGTAGGTTTCGATCTCCTGCTGCACGGCCTCGAAATACGCGCGGATGATGGCGAACGATTGCTCCGCTGCCGGGACCTGCGTGCGGTGCCGGATCGTGACGATACCCAGGGTGAGGTCAAGCTCGAAGGGCGGCTGCACGTCAATGATTGCCACGCGGCCCTCCCTGAGCAGTTTGAGCATGGCCAGAAAGGTGGTTGGGACAATGGCGTTGGTGTTCACGACCAGGTTGTGAACCGTCTCGATGTTGTTGATGCTCGCGGCAAAGTTGTTCTCGATGGGCAGCTGCATGCCATAGAGATGAGCCATCTTCAGCGTCAGCATTTCGCTGATGTACCCCGAGCCGATCAGCGGATGCTCGCGCAAGTCCTCGATCGTCACGCCCTTGCGCCCGGCCAGCGGATGATCGGCCCGGGCGAACCAGCCAAAGCTGCACTTGTACAACGGTTCGACCGCCAGCTCCGGGTAGGTGGCCGCCGCGCCAACATCGCCGATGAAGAAATCGAGCTTTTCCTTTTGCAGGGCATCGAGCAACACATCCGTGCTGTGCACCTGCGCCTGGATTTTCAAACCAGGACCAACGGCGAGCAGTTGCTGGATCAACGCCCCGAGAAAATCGATGGCCACCGACGACCCCAACCCGAACGACAACGGCCCATACGCACCGTTTTTCATCAGGTTCAAGGTTCTTGCGCCCTCACGCTCGTCGAACACGATCCGCTTCGCCCGCCCCAGGTATTCCATGGCATAGGGCGTGGGGTGTAGCCGACGATTGGTGCGGTCAAACAACGACACCCTCAACTCGTCCTCCAATGCCTTGATGCTTCTGGACAGCGCAGGCTGGCTCAGGTGCACCGCGTCAGCGGCGGCGCTGAGCGAGCCGGTTTCCATCAGGGCGAGGAAGTGTTGCAGCTGCCGGGTGTTCATGTGCGTCCCACTTGCAGTTTGTGCATGACATCTGAATTTATTATGCAATTTACCACGATAAAGGCCTCTCATAGACTGGAGATCTCGTTCAATCTGTCAGTACCTTTTCATGACCAGACTCCCGCTTTTTGCAGACGGCGCGAAACCGCTTGTAGCCATCGCAACCGATCGCGTGGACCGCTATGGCCATCCTGCGCATACCCTGCTTCACGGCTACGTGGACGCTGTTTCGAGCATCGCCGGGGCGCTGCCGCTGGCCCTGCCCGCCGATCCCGACGCTATCGACTTCGACAGCCTGGTGGCCCATGTCGACGGTGTCGTGCTCACCGGCAGCCCGTCCAATATTTCGCCGCAACGCTACGGCAGCTCGGCGACGCCTGACGTGGCGACCCTGGACCTGGCCCGCGACGCCACCGTACTGCCGCTGGTCAAACGCCTGGTCAGCGCCGGGATACCGGTACTGGGGATCTGCCGTGGTTTCCAGGAGATGAACGTCGCCTGGGGCGGCACGCTGGACGCTGCGGTGCATGAGCGCCCCGGGGCGATCGACCATCGCGAGGGCGACCATGCCCGGCCCATTGTCGAGTGGTACCAATACCGCCACGACATCGAGATCGTTGCCCACGGCGTGCTGTCCAGGCTCCATCGCGGTGCAACGGCACCGGTAAACTCCCTTCACCATCAGGGCATCGAGCGCCTGGGCAGCGGCCTCATGGTCGAAGCCACAGCCCCGGACGGGTTGATCGAAGCCTTCTCGGTGAAGAATGCACCCAGCTTCGCACTGGCGGTGCAGTGGCATCCCGAGATGCGCGTGCACGACGACCCGCTGTCCCGTGAAATTTTCGAGGCCTTTGGTGAGGCCTGCCGATGCCGGCAGGAAAGCCGCCTGCGTTCGATCGTAGCAACAGCCACCGCCGAGACTGTAACCCCATGACGAACGTTGATCACATCGACGGGCTCTTCAGCCCATCGTATGCCCAGGCACGCGAAAAATTCATGGCCGCTGCCAGCGCCAGAGGCCTGGCTGTCGACACCTTTGAACTGGGTCTCAAGGGCGCCGAGAATGAAACGCTGGCCACCGACGTGGTGTTCGACGGCCCACGGGATGCGTCGAAACTGCTCATCGTGCTCAGTGGCGTGCACGGCGTGGAAGGCTTTCCGGGTTCAGCCGTGCAGACCGGTGCGCTTGCGCTCGATGCGCGCAAACCCGACGACACGGCGATCCTTTACGTTCATGCGATCAACCCGCACGGGTTTTCTCACCTGCGCCGGGTGACCCAGGAGAACGTCGACCTGAACCGCAACTTCATCCGCTTCGACGCACCGCTGCCGCAGAACGATGGCTACCATGAAATTCATGAAGCCCTTCTGCCTGCCCAGTGGCCACCGCAGGATGACCAGGCGCTTGAGCAATACCGCCAGACCCATGGCAACAAGAAGTTCCAGTGCGCCGTTTCCCTTGGCCAGTACCAGTACCCGGACGGCATGTTCTTCGGCGGCCAGGCCCCCACCTGGAGCAACAACACCTTTCGCCAGATTTTGCGCACCTATGCTGCCAACGCCAACGTCATTGCCTCAGTGGACGTGCATACCGGCCTTGGCCCTTATGGTTACGGTGAAAAGATTTTCGCCAGCCACGACATCGACACACTGGAGAAAGCCCGGCACTGGTGGGGCGATATCACCGATGTGCATGCCGGCAGTTCGACCAGCGTGCCGATGAGCGGCCCGATTCAGGTGGCCATTTCGGAAGAATGCACGGCTGCCAGGCACATCGGCATCTGCCTTGAGTTTGGTACGTACCCGATCGAGAACATGATCACCACACTCAGGGCCGATCATTGGGTATTCCGCCACCACCAGCAGCACACGGCGCAAAGTTGTGAAATCACCCAGCAACTAAAAGCACTGTTCTACCCCGAGCACACGAACTGGAAGACACCGGTGTGGACGCAAGCCAGCACGGTAATAAACCAGGCATTGCAGGGGCTGGAGCGCTGGTAAGCGCCTCAGCGAGAAACAGGGACTTGTTTAAGATCAATTATTATAAATACAGATATCTTGACTATGAACGATTCAATATTACCGATCACTGAGCAGCCGCTTGTGGAACACCCGAAAAGTGCGACCGCAGCTCCATCGATCAGTCGAAAATCCGTCGCTGCTGCCGTGGCCGGAAATGCGCTCGAATTCTATGACTTCGTCATATACGCGTATTTCGCCATTTATATCGGTAAAGCTTTTTTCCCGGTGGCAGGTGAATACGGCAGCCTGATGGCGGCAGCCGCCACCTTTGGGGTCGGCTTTCTCGCCCGGCCATTGGGTGGTGTGCTGATCGGAGCGTTTGCCGACAAGGCCGGACGCAAGCCGGCAATGATCCTGACGGCAGCCCTGATTACCCTCGGCACCGTCGGCGTGGCGATCACGCCAAGCTATGAAGCCATCGGCATCGCCGCGCCGACCATCGTCGTGATCTGCCGCTTGTTGCAAGGCCTGGCCCTAGGCGGCGAGATCGGCCCTGCGACGTCATTGCTGATCGAAGCCGCACCACCCGGACGCCGTGCCTTCTACGCCAGCTGGCAAGTCGCAAGCCAGGGCCTTGCAGTCGCCGTCGGCGGGCTGCTTGGCGTGTTGCTGTCGCTAAGCCTGAGCGCCGAACAACTGGCGAGCTGGGGCTGGCGGATACCCTTCCTGGTGAGCCTGGTACTGATCCCGCTGGTTGTCTACATGCGCAAGTCGCTGCCCGAAACCCACGAAGGCGAGAAGGAGCGCAGCGGCAGTGCCATCGTCGGCGAAGTACTGCGCAACCATAAAAAGATCCTGATTATTGGCGTATTGCTGTTCGCCTCGATCGCCGTGGCCTCGCAAATCGGCAACTACATGGTGAGCTACGCGGTGCAGGTGCTGAAGCTCCCGGCGGCAGTCGCCCAGAGCAGTGTGCTGATCGGTGGCATCGTGACCTTTGCCTTCTCGTTGCTCGGCGGGCACCTGAGTGACCGTTATGGCCGGCGCGTGACCAACATTCTGCCGCGCGTTGCACTGGCCATCCTCATCGTGCCGCTGTTTTTGTGGCTGACCGGCTCTCCCAGCCTCGTCACCCTGCTTACCGTCAACGCCGTGATCGCTGCCCTGACAGCCCTGTTTGGCGCGGCAGGCATCGCCCAGGTACCAGAACTGCTGCCTATCGCCATTCGCAGCACCGGCCTGTCGATTTCATATGCCTTTGGCGCAGCGATTTTTGGCGGCAGCACCCAATTCATCGTCACCTGGCTTATTGCTGCCACCGGCAGCGCCATGGCCCCGGCATGGTACCTGGTCGGCATCAGCGTGATCAGCCTGATTGCCATGCGCCTGCTGCCAGAATCACGCAACGCCAATGTTCAACAATAACCTCCGTTTGGCCATGCACGGTTGAGCAACTGTAAGGGAACGTTATCCGTGCGTTTAAACATCGCCCTGTAACTTTCCGGTTTAAAAACAACAACAATAACTTCAGGCATCTGTCTGTTAACACAACAGTTATAGGCACAGTCAATGTACCGCACCCTAAAATTGGCAATAGGCTCAATCGGCACGCTTGCGGCCGTCATTTCAGTATGTCCGGTTTATGCACAAGATCACGGATTTGTTGAAGACAGCACCCTTACATTGAATACCCGCCAGTGGTATTCGCATGAAATCGGCAGCAAGGCTGTACGCTTCCGGGCCCAGACCTCCGAGGGCCCGCGTGCCGTACGCGACCGTACGGCCTGGGTGCAAGGCGCCAAGCTCGATTACCTCTCCGGCTTCACCCAGGGTGCGCTGGGCGTTGGCTTCGACTTCTCGGTCTACTCGGCCGTGGCCCTGGAGCGCAGCAAGCTGGCAACGGCGGGCGGCAGCAACCGCATCCTGGTAGACAAGGACGGCAATGTCGTCGACGACTGGAGCAAGGTCGGTGTCGCAGCGCTCAAGCTCAAACTGGCCGAAACTACGCTCAAAGTGGGCCGGCACCAGATGAAAAGCCCGGTCATGAGCTATGCCGATACCCGCACACTGCCCGCCTCGTTCGACGGCATCTCGCTTGAAAGCCATGACATCGAGGGCCTGACAATCAAGTCCGGCTACTTCGACAAGGCCTCGCCGAGAACCGGCGCCGGTACCCAGGACCTGACTCCGACCTACACACTGAAACCCGTGACCAGCGACTTCATTGCCTATGGCGGCGCTGACTATGTTTCCAAGAGCGGATGGCGCAGCAGCGCTTACCTGTCGCGCTTCGAGGATATCTGGGACCGTGAGTACCTTGGCCTGGGCAAGAAATGCCAATGGGGCCCGATCAGCACCGACGTGCAGCTGGATGCCTACAACACCCAGTCCAGTGGCGCCGAGAAAGGTGGCTATATCGACCAGCAGGCCTATGGCCTGAGCGTCGCGCCAACCTGGAAAAACCACACGCTCAAACTTGGCCTGCAGAAAATCGATGGCGATGAGTTCTTCGACTTCGTCGGTGAGTCCAACGCGATCAACCTGCCCAACATTGCGCTGTCGAACTATAACGGGCCGAACGAAAAATCGTTCCAGGTCAATTACATGAACGACTTTGCCGCTTACGGCCTACCCGGCCTGCGAACGTCCGTCTGGTACATCAAGGGTTGGGGTATCGATGCCATCCATTACAACGGTGGCCCGAACGGTATGTATTCGACATTCAAGAACCAGGATGACGAAAACCACTATGAAGTGGGCACCCTCGCCAGTTACGCCGTGCAATCCGGCGACTTCAAGGGCGCCAGCGTCACCGGTGGCTATGTCTGGCACCGCTCCAGCCAGTTTCAGCTGGAGAACAACATTGAAGAGTTTCGCCTGATCATCAACGTTCCGTTCAAGATTCTGTAACGCTGGGGTCTAGTGTGCGACCCCCATCGCGCCAGCCGAGGTCTTGCGGATCAGCGCTACGTCGATATGGTAATTGGAGAAGTCACTCGACCTTGCGTCGGTGCGCAAGGTGGCGCTCAGGACCACGTCGTGCTTGATTTGCAGTTGCTCCAGGGTGCTGGAGAACTGATGCTCATGCACGAGCAGGAGCAACACGCACTCGGCGCCCGCGGCCAGCTTCTGCTGCATTTCGGCAACGCTGAACACCAACCCGACGCCGCGCTGGTAGGCGGCGACAAGGTCACGGGTAGGCTCGGTATCCAGGTTCAGGACTCCGCTGACCCGGCGCAGGTTGGCCACGCGCGACTGCGTGAGGACATGGCCACAAGCCTGCAAAAACAACGATTCATACCACTCCACATCGATCTCCTTGAAATTGGCGCGACACCAATACCGCACTTCAAGGAATCATGCCAGCCCGTCGCCAACAGCGGCACTGCACGAGCCAGGCTTGCCGGCGATTGAGCGCGAAGCGCTCACCGGCCTAGCCGCGCTTGAGTACCTGGCGAGCGGCAGCAATGACGGGAGCATCGATCATTTTGCCTTCAAGCCTGAATGCACCCGGCGCACCCTCCGCCGCCTGCAGCACCTTGCGCGCCCACTCGATCTCCTGCACCGACGGTTGAAACACCGCCGCCGCCACCGGCACCTGAGCGGGATGGATGCACAGCATGCCGCCAAAGCCCATGTGCAGCGCATCGCGGGCAAAATCAGCCAAACCCTCGCTATCGGAAAAGTCGGGGAACACCGTATCAAGCGGCCTGGCCAATCTGGCAAGCCGGGTGTTCAGCAGGATGCTGTAGCGCACCTGGTCAAAGATCCGCACGGCAGCCGTGCTGGTCGCCTGCACCCCCAGATCCAGGCCAAGGTCCAGCGCGCCGAACGCCAGGCGTTCAACACCGTTGGCGCAGGCTATTTCAGCGAGGTTGCGCAGGCCCTCTGCACTTTCGATCAAGGGCCAGATGCGCTTGCCACTCAGGGCGGCATGGTTCACCTGTGCGGCCGACTCTGCCTTTGGCAACAGTATCGCCGATACCTGAGCGAAGCCGCTGCAGAACGCCAGGTCTGCCTCATGCTCCGGATGGCCATAGGCATTGACCCTGACCACCACTGACACCGTGGGGTTGGCGGAAAAAAACGCTGCAAGGTTCGCCCGCGCCTGCTGCTTCAGCGGCTCTTCAACGGCATCTTCAAAGTCAACGATGACCCGGTCCGCACCCGTGGCGAGTGCTTTGGCGAACCGGTCCGGGCGACTGCCCGGCACGAACAGCGCGGTCTTGACCGAGGGTTCCAGCGCCATGCTCATATCACACCCGCCGATTTCAATTGCTCTACGTCGCTCAAGGAATACCCCAGCTCGGCAAGTACCGCTTCACTGTGCTCACCCAGCGCGGGGATGGCATCCATGCGTGGCGTAAATGCGCTGTTGGCACCCGGCGGCAACAGCGCCGGCAACTCGCCCTTGGGGCTGCTGACATCCACCCAGCGCTTGCGCGCCTGCAGTTGCGGGTGCTTCCACACGCCGTGCATGTCGTTGACCTTGGCGTTGGCGATAGGCGCCTGATCGAGGCGGCTGACCACTTCCTGAATGCCGAGGTCGGCAAACGCGCTGACGATAATCGCACGCAGCGCCTGCCGGTTGGCGGAGCGCTTGGCGTTGGAACTGAAGCGCTCATCCGCCAGCAGCTGCGGTTGGCGCAGCACGCGTTCACAGAACAACGCCCACTCGCGCTCGTTCTGTAGCCCAAGCATGATCGTATCGCCGTCGCCGACGGGAAACGGGCCATAGGGATAAATGGTGGCATGCGCGGCACCGGCCCGCGCCGGCGGCTCTGCACCGTCGAACGCGTAGTACATCGGATAGCCCATCCACTCGACCAGGCTTTCGAGCATGCTGACATCCACGCGGCTGCCCACCCCGGTTTTTTCGCGCAGCATCAGTGCCGACAAAATACCGGTATAGGCGTACATGCCAGCAGCGATATCGGCAATCGAGCACCCCGCCTTGGCCAGTTCGTTCTCCCCTACACCACCGGTCACCGAAAGAAACCCGCCCTCGCTCTGGATCAGCAAGTCATAGGCCTTCTTCTGCTCATACGGCCCGCCCTCGCCGTACCCGGAGATGTCACAGACGACGAGCCGAGGGAAGCGCTCGCGCAGCGCTTCGAACGATAGCCCCATGCGTGCCGCCGCTCCGGGTGCGAGGTTCTGCACGAGGACGTCGGCCTTGGCCAGCAGCGCTTCGAGAATCGTGTCGGCGCCGTCTTTCTTCACATCGAGGGTGAGGCTTTCCTTGGAGCGGTTGGTCCACACGAAATGCGACGCCAGGCCCTTGGTGCGGGTGTCGTAGGCCCGGGCGAAATCACCGCCCGCCGGCCGTTCGATCTTGATCACGCGGGCACCCAGGTCCGCCAGCTGGCGGGTGCAGAAAGGCGCCGCAATGGCATGTTCAAGGCTCACCACGGTGATGCCGTCCAACGGGCGTGGGGAAGCGTTTTGCTCACTCATGGTCGAACTCCGTCAGCGCCGCCAGGTTGCGCGTGTCGTCCAGGGACCACACGCGATTGATCAGGGTGTTTGACTGCACCGGGTCCAGCGCCTTCGAGAAGCGCACCAGGCGCGCGAACTTGTCTTCCAGTTCTGGCCGGCTCAGGGTGTTGCCCGGATCGCCCTTGGGTTCGTCGATGGCACCGGCGACTACCCGGCCCTCAGTAGTGGTGATGCTGACGCGCCCGAGCCAGCGCTCGGGGTAGGCGCCGTCGACCTCCGGGTCCAGTTGCATGCTGACCCGCTGGCGAAATGCGACGACCTCGGGGTCGGTGAGCGCCAGCGACTGAAACTCGGTCAGCCCGGCTTTGCCATGCACCGCAATCAGCGCCAGCACGGTGCCCATGGAGAACTTGGCCTGGTGCACGGTCTGCGGCACCGTCACCCGCCCCAGCACATCGATTGCGCCCTGGTGCACATGGGTTACCACCGAGGCGATGTCGGACGCTTTGAGGTTTTCCTTTTGCATCACCGCCAGCAGCGCATCGGCGGCCGGGTGGGTATGGCGGCACGAGGCGTGGAACTTGAAGGAGGTCTCGGCCAGGGCCCAGCGCTCGCCGAGGCGATCGGCGAGCTTCGATGGGTCGGCGTCACTGGACATCCCGGCCGCCATGCCCTGCTCGCCCTCAAGGATATTCCTCGCCCCTGTCAGGCCGTCTTCGGTCAGGTACGCGGCGAGCAAACCGTCGGCCGCCGCTTTGGCGGTGTGCAGTTGCTTGGAATCCGCGGCATCGCGGAGGAACTCCCAGAGGCCGGCGGCTTGCGTGCCGGCGTTGCCGAACAGGTTGATGAACTGTTCCTTGTTGAAGCCCAGCAGCTTGCCGACCGCGACGGCGGCGGCCAGGGTGCCCACCGTCGCCGTGGTGTGGAAGATCCGGTAGTGCGAGCGCCCGAGGAATTCGCCGATGCGAATGCCCGCTTCGTAGCCTGCCACCGAGGCCACCAGCAGCTCCCGTCCGGATTTGTTCAGCTCCTGGGCCGCCGCCAGCACCGCCGGAAACACCACCGTCGCCGGGTGCAGCACCGAGCTGTTGTGCAGGTCGTCCTGCTCTACCAGGTGCGAGGACGCACCGTTCACCAGCGCCGCGAAGTACGACGAGGTTGTCTTGCCGCTGACGATAATCGTCGAGGCGCCGCGATCAGGGCCCATGAGTGCTGCGTAGCGCTCGAACAGCGGCACCGGGTGCGAGCCTTTGCTGGCCAGCGCAGAGCCGAGCCAGTCGAGAAACAGGTCCTCGGCGCGGCGCATCACCGAAGGCGGGATGGCCTCGAATTGCAGGTCTGCGAGAAAGCCAGCCAATGCGTGGGTATTGTTCATGGCCGTCTCCTTAGAAGCTGCGGGGCAGCTCAAGCAGGTGCTCGGCTACGTAGGCAAGAATGAGGTTGGTGGAGATCGGTGCGACCTGGTACAGGCGGGTTTCGCGGAACTTGCGCTCAACGTCGTATTCGCAGGCAAAGCCGAAGCCGCCATGGGTTTGCAGGCAGGCGTTCGCCGCCTCCCACGAGGCCTTCGCCGCCAGGTACTTGGCCATGTTGGCACTGGCGCCCGCCGCCTGGCCGCTGTCGTATTCTTCGCAGGCACGCCAACGCATCAGGTCGGCCGCTTCGACCTCGATGTGCACCTCGGCAATGGGAAACTGAATGCCCTGGTTCTGGCCGATCGGCCGGCCGAACACCACACGTTCCTTGGCGTAGTTACGGGCCTTTTCGATGAACCAGCGGCCATCGCCGATGCACTCGGCAGCGATCAAAGTGCGCTCGGCGTTCAGGCCATCGAGGATGTAGCGAAAGCCCTTGCCCTCTTCGCCGATCAGGGTGGATTCATGCAACTCAAGATTGTCGAAGAACAGCTCGTTGGTCTCGTGGTTGACCATGTTGGCGATCGGCTGAACCGACAGGCCATTGCCGATGGCCTCGCGCAGGTCGACGAGGAAAATCGACATGCCGTCCGACTTCTTCTGCACCTCGGCCAGCGGTGTGGTGCGGGCCAGCAGAATCATCAGGTCGGAATGCTGGATACGCGAAATCCACACCTTCTGGCCATTGATGACGTATTTGTCGCCGCGCTTGACCGCGGTGGTTTTGATCTTGGTGGTGTCGGTTCCCGTGGTTGGCTCCGTCACCCCCATCGACTGCAGGCGCAGTTCACCGCTGGCGAGTTTCGGCAGGTAGTAGCGCTTCTGCGCTTCGCTGCCATGACGCAGCAAGGTGAACATGTTGTACATCTGCCCGTGGACGGTGCCGGAGTTGCCCCCGCAGGCATTGACCTCTTCGAGGATCACCGACGCTTCGGTGAGGCCCAGGCCCGAGCCGCCGTACTCGGCGGGGATCATCGCCGCCAGCCAGCCGGCCTCGGTGAGCGCGGTGACGAACGCCTCGGGAAAGCCTTTGTCTTCGTCGATTTTGCGCCAGTACGCGGCATCAAAACCTGCACACAGGCTTCTGACGCCTTCACGGATCGCATTGATTTCTTCGTTGTTCTTGTAGTTCATCGGTAACGGCTCTCGTGTGTTCGACCCGAAGGTGCGGCTCATTCAAATTCCACGTCGGCGACCTGCGCCATGCCCGCCTGATTGCCGGCCCACAGCTGCGCAGTGCCGGGCGCATCGATACGCCCGCCGACCTCGAAAGGCTCGGGCGAAAACAGCGGACGGACGCCGCGGTAGGCAAACTTGCGCACTGAACGCGTGGGGTTGGCGCGCAGAAACGCGCGCAGGTTCAGCGTGGCAATCAGCGGGCCGTGCACCACCAGCCCGGGGTAGCCTTCCACCTCGGTGGCGTAGGGAAAGTCGTAATGAATGCGGTGGCCGTTGAAGGTCACGGCGGAGTAGCGAAACAGCATCGTTGCCGAGGCTGTCACCTGCTCGGCCCAATGCCCTGCGGGCAATGCTTCGGAGGAACGCAGCTTTGGCGCTGCGGGCTCGCGGAAGACGATGTCCTGCTCTTCACGCACGCGCACATCGCCGTGCTGGACGTACTCGTGGCAGACCGTCACGAACAGCAGCTTTCCGGCCTGGCCGGTCTTTTCTTCGATGCGCAGGATGGTGGAGTTACGGCTGGCCGGCTCACCCGCGACGAGCGGCGCGAAGAACTCCACCCGGCCGCCCGCCCACATGCGCACACGGTCCTCGGCCGGGGGCAGGAAACCACCTCTGGCCGGGTGACCATCGGCGCCCAGCACGGCCTCATCGACCGGCGCCTGAAAGAAGCACCAATGCCACAGCGCGGGCAGCGGCTCGCCTGGTGCCGGGGGCACTTCACCCAGGGTCGCGGCGATGCGTTTGAGCTGCGCCTCGTCCAGCAGATCGGCGACCGTTTCGGTGCGCCCGATCCATGCAGTGAAATTCGAGTGGGACATCAAATCTCTTCCTGACGGTTGTTGTTATGTGTCGATCATGAGAGCCTTGTATCGTTCTGAGAAGTAGCGTTTCTTAAACCCGGCGTTCTGCTTTGATTAACGCTAGCGCCACGTTGGAATGACCTCATGCACCTGGATCTCACCGACCTTCGCCTGTTCATTCACATCGCCGAGGCCCCCAGCCTGACGCAAGGCGCCAAGCGCGCATTCATCTCGCCTGCCGCTGCCAGCGTGCGCATCAAGGCCATGGAAACCCAGCTCAACTGCCACCTGCTGTACCGCGACAGCCGCGGCGTGGAACTCACCGATGCCGGGCAGCGCCTGCTCAAGCACGCGCGCCTGATCATGCGGCAGTTTGGCTACCTGAAAACCGAATTCGCCGAGTACGGCACCGACGCCTCCGGCCACATCCGCATCTTTGCCAACACCACGGCGGTGACCGAGTTTTTGCCGGAAGTGCTTGCCGGTTTTCTCGCGCAAAACCCGGGCGTGACCGTCGACCTGCAAGAGAAGCTGTCCAGGGACATCGTGCGTGGCGTGCTGGAAGGTTCAACCGACATGGGCATCATTGCCGGGCCGGTCGTCGCCAAGGATCTGCAGGTGCTGCACTTCAGCACCGACAGGCTGGTGCTGGTCGTGCCCAAGGGGCACCCGCTGGATACCGGCAAGGCGCTGAAGCTCAGTGCTGCCCTTGGCTACCACCACGTGGGCCTGCAGCAAGGCAGTACCCTGCAGGCGTTCATGCAGGAGCAGGCCGAAAAACTCGGCGTGCAGCTGTCGTGGCGCATTCAGGTTTCAAGCTTCGAGTCCATTTGCCGCATGGTTGAAGTCGGGGTGGGCATCGGGGTGATCCCCGAGTCGGCTGCCATCCGCCACAGCAAAACGATGGAGCTGGCCATCGTCCAGCTAGACGAAGCCTGGGCCGTGCGCGAGCGCAGCATCCTGGTACGGCAACTGGATGCATTGCCTGGCTGCATCCGGGCGCTGATCGCGCTGATGAAGCCCGGCGAACAATAAAGCGAGTACCCCAAGGCGCCCTGTCGTGGGTAGGCGCCTTGGGGTGTCGGTGTGTTACACCACGCGACCGCCGTCGACCGGCAGTTCCACGCCGTTCAGGAATGCTGCGGCGTCAGTGGCCAGGAACACCGCAACCGCAGCGATGTCATCCGGCTTGGCCAGGCGCCCCAGGGGAATGGTGGCGAGGAACTTCTTGCGGTTTTCCGGGGTGTCCGGCATCCCCATGAAGTCTTCCAGCAGGGCCGTCTCGCCCATCACCGGGCAGATGTTGTTGACCCGGATGCCATCCGGGCCAAGCTCCACCGCCAGGGATTTGGACAGCAGGTTGACCGCACCTTTCGAGCCGTTGTACCAGGTCAGCCCCGGACGCGGACGAATACCCGCCACCGAACCGACGTTGATGATCGAGCCGCTTTTGCGTGCGCGCATCAGCGGCACTACGGACTTGGTCATGTGGAAGATGGATTTGACGTTCACCGCAAACACGCGGTCGAAGGTCTTTTCGTCAACGTCCATCAGCGGCTGGTTACGGTGGGTGGTACCGGCGTTGTTGACCACCACGTCCGGCACGCCGAACTTGCTGACGCACAGGTCTACTGCCGCCTGGACCTGGTCGGCCTGGGTGACATCGCAGGCCGCGGCGATGGCGTTGGCACCGAGTTCATCGGCAAGCCTGGCGGCCGCTTCAAAATTGATATCGGCGAGCACGACTTTCGCGCCCTCCTCCACGTAGCGACGAGCAATACAAGCGCCGAATCCGCTGGCGGCGCCGGTGACGATGGCGACTTTATTATTGAGCTGTGCCATTTTTCTCTCCGTTGTGGGTAAAACCGTCGTGTGTTGAAAATGCCGGGCCTAGCCGTGATGGCTGACGACCGTTTTGGTGATGCTGAATTCTTCGAGTGCCAGCAGGCCTTTCTCCCGGCCATGGCCGCTCTTGCGGATACCGCCGAAGGGCAGCTCGACGCCGCCGCCTGCGCCATAGCAGTTGATGAACACCTGGCCGCCTTCAAGGCGCTTGGCCATGCGCTGCTGGCGCGCACCGTTCTCGCTCCAGATCGACGCTACCAGACCATAATCGGTACCGTTGGCCAGGGCTACCGCATCGTCCTCATCATCGAACGGCAACGCTGCCAGCACCGGGCCGAACACCTCATCCAGCGCCAGCTTGTGATCCCGTGGCACCGGGCCGAACAGCGTCGGCCGCACGTAATAGCCGGTCGGCGGCAGGTCGCTGTCCATCTTGCCTTCGGCGATCACCGGCAGGTCGGAATCGATGCAGTCCTTGATGAACTGCTTGACCCGGCCGAACTGGGCCTTGGTGATGATCGGTCCGCAATCGGGTGAACTTTCCGGCAGCCCGACGCGCACCTCACGGAACTTGGCCGCGACACGGGCGATCACCTCGTCAAACACTTCACGCTGGATCAGCACACGGCTGCCTGCCGAACAGGTCTGCCCGGCGTTCTGAATGATCGCGCCAACGATCACCGGCACGGCCTTGTCGAGGTCGGCATCGGCGAAGACCACCTGCGGGCATTTGCCGCCCAGTTCCAGCACGCATTTGACATGGTTGGCGGCGGCCGCCGTCTGGATGGCAACGCCCACCTCGGGCGAGCCAGTAAAGGTGATGAGGTTGATTCCCGGGTGGCCTGCCAGCGCCGCGCCGGCCTCGCGACCGTAGCCGGTGACGATGTTCAATGCGCCAGCGGGCAGCCCGGCCTCGGCGGCAATTTCGGCGAAGCGCAACGAGGTCATGCAGGCATCTTCGGCCGGCTTGACGATCGAGGCATTGCCCATCGCCAGGGCCGGCGCCAGGGTGCGGCCGAGCATCTGCGCGGGGTAGTTCCAGGGGATGATGTGGCCGACCACGCCGCAGGCTTCGCGCACGACGCTGACGCTGTAACCGGAGAGGTACGGGATGACCTCGCCATGCACCTTGTCGGCAGCACCGCCGTAGAACTCGAAGTAGCGCGCCAGCGCTTCGATGTCTTTGCGCGCCAGGGCAATCGGCTTGCCGGTGTCTTGTGCCTCGATGGCGGCAAGCTCGTCGATGTGTGCCAGCACGCCGTTACCGATGCGCACCAGGACACGCCCGCGCTCGGTGGCGCTGAATTTGCCCCAGGGGCCATTCACTGCCGCGCGGGCGGCCTTTACTGCGCGATCGATGTCTTCAGGCGTACCCCGGGCAATTTCGGCGTAGGCTTCGCCCGTTACCGGCGAATACACGGGAATGCTTTGCCCGCCAGACGCGGGTACGTGCTGGCCGTCGATGTAAAGCGTACTCATGAATGTGCCTCCAAAGGCAGGTATGAAGGGGTGTCGGGACCCACCGCAGTGGCGAACCTGGTCACCGCTGAAAGCTCACCGCGCTCGATGTGCAGCACGTGGTCGGGCACGTCCTTGAGCAGGCTGCCGTTCGACTCAGTGACCACGATGCACAGGTCGGGCATGCGTAGCTGCAGGTTCTTCAGGGCGTTGCTGTATTCGGTGGCCAGCGCCGGGGCCAGGCCCTGGAACGGCTCGTCGAGCAGGATCAGCTTGCTGCCGATCATCAGCGCACGCCCCAAGGCCGCCATCTTGCCCTGGCCACCGGACAGCGCCGCACCGGAGCGGCCCAGCATCGGCTTGAGCTGGGCGACGACATCGAGGGTCATTTCCAGGCGCTCATCCACCTGCGCCTTCGACATGCCGGCCACCTGGCACGGCAGACGCAGGTTCTCTTCAATCGACAGGGTGGGAAACATCACCCGCTCTTGCGGCGCGTAACCGATGCCCAGGCGTGCCCGGCTGTGTGCGGCCACCCGCAGCAGGTCGCGGCCTTCGAACAGGATCTGGCCCTCCTTGAGTTTGACCAGGCCCATGATGGTGCGCAGCAGCGTGGTCTTGCCGGCGCCATTGCGCCCGACAACGGCAATGATGTGGCCGCTGCGCAGCTCGGCATGCACCCGGCGCAGGATGGGCGCGCGGACGATGTCGACGCTGACGTGGTCCAGCTGGAGCAAAATGTCGTTGTTCATTCGCCGAGTACCTCACGCTGGATCAGCGGGTTGGCCAGCACCTGCGCCGGCGTGCCATCGGCGGCGATGGCGCCGCTGATCCAGGCCGCCACGCGGGTGGCATAACGCTTGACGATGTCGACGTCGTGCTCGACGAAAATCGCCGTGACCTGTTGCTCGTCGAGCGCACGCATGAGGATCTCCATGACGCCATGCTTCTCTTCGGTGGACACCCCACTGGTGGGCTCATCGAGGATCAGCAGCTTGGGTTCGAGCATCAGCGACATGCCCACGTCCAGCAGCTTGCGCTGGCCCTCGGGGAGGTTGATGCACAGCTCGTGCTGGCGCTCGCGCAAGCTGATCAGGTCGAGCATGCGGTCGATCTCCTGACGGGTACTGCCGGCCGCCAAGGGGTTCCAGGACGACAGCTTGCCGCCGCGCGCCACCGCCGACAGCTCCAGGCACTCGCGCACCGTTTGCTCGAGGAACAGCTGCGGCAGCTGGAACGAGCGGGCCATGCCCCGGCGCACGATGTTGCGCGGCGACCGCCCGGTGATGTCGTTGCCGGCAAAGCTCACCGTGCCCCTGCTCGGTTTGAGCAAACCGGTGCAGATGTTGATGAAGGTGGTTTTACCGGCACCGTTCTGGCCGATGACTGCCAGGCGCTCGCCCTGCTCGAGGCTGAAGTTGATGCCGTTGGCGACGACCAGGCCGCCGAAGGCCAGGGTCAGGTCAGTGGTTTGCAACAGCGCGGTCATGCGGCACCTCCTTCAGCGCCCTTGCGCTTGCCAAACAGGCCGGTGAGGCCCTTGGGCAGGAAGTAGATGATCACGATAAGAATCGCCCCGAGGATCAGCTGCCACGAGCCGCTGACCAGCACCGCCGCGTACATCTTCAGGAACTCATACAGCAGTGCCCCGACGAAGGCGCCGACCGCATGCCCGGCACCGCCCAGGATGGCGATGAAGACAAACTCGCCGGAGCGCAGCCAGTAGCCCATTTCCGGCGTGACCAGCCCTTGGGACAGGCCGAACAGCGCACCGGACAAACCACACAGCGAGGCCGACAGCACATAGCCCTTCCACAGCACTTTCTTCGCCGAAATGCCGAGGTATTCCAGGCGGGTTTCGTTGGTTTTGATCGCGGCCAGCGCCTGCCCGCCGCTGGAGCGAAAATAGCGCTGCACACCGAAGGTGGCGATCAGCGACAGCGCGAGCACCACCAGCAGCAGGCCGATTTCGTACGGGTCGCGGGTCAGCTCGAACCCGAACAGGGTCGGCCGGTTGATGCGCACGCCATCGGTGCCCCCGGTCAGCTCGTAGAACTTGCCGAGCACGGTGAACAGCACCATGGAGATGGCCAGGTTGAGCATGCCAAAGAAGATCTCCCGGTAGCGCACCACAAACGCCCCGATCAGCATGCCGGCGACAACGCTGGCCAGGGTGCCAAGGGCGATAAGGACGATGCCGTCCAGCGCCGGGTAGTGTTTGCCCACGAAGGCCACCACATAGCCGGAGATACAGGCATACATCGCATGGCCGAAGGAGATTTGCCCGGCCTTGAGCAGTACCACGATACCGAGTGCGGCAAGGCCATAGCAGAGCGAGAGGATCAGCGGAATTTTCAGCCAGGGGAACGTCAGCGCGACGCCCAGGATGACAACAGCGGCCGCAAGGGCAAGCAACAGTGAGCGCATCAGATTTTCCTCGCCTGGACGACAGTGAACAGGCCCTGCGGGCGAATCAGCAACACCAGCACCATGATCAGGTACGGCATCACCACTTCGAACTCGGGCGCCAGGTACACACAGAAGGATCGCGACAGGCCGATCAGCAGCGCGGTGATCAGCGCCCCGGTGATTTGCCCAAGGCCGGCACTGGCCACCACCGCGAACGACAGCACGATCATGTCGGCACCGATGCCGGGCACCAGCGAGGTCGTCGGTGACGCCAGCGCGCCGCCCAGCGACCCCAGCACCGCCCCTACCACGAACGTCAGGTAGCCGATGCGCCGGGCGTTGATACCGAGCGCCGTCGCCACTTCGCGGTCATGGGTGACGGCGACAATCTGCCGGCCCGCCAGGGTACTGTTGAGGAACCACTTCAACAGGAAGTACACCGCCAGCGCCGCACCCGGTACGAACAGCAGCTGGTAGTTCATGTACACCACCCCCATCAACTCGGAGGTGCCCAGCTGGTTGACCACATCGGCGACAAAGTAAGGCTGCGTGCCCCAGATCATGCGCTGCAGGTCTTCAAAGATCATGAACGCACCGAAGGTCACCAGCAGCTGCAGGATCGGATCGCGGTCCTGGAACTTTTTCAGCAGCAACATCAGCACCGTACCCAGCACCACCCCCATGGCGATGGCGCCGCTGATCAACAGCGCCACCGACACCAGCGCAGAATCCGAGCCCTGGCCCCACCACAACCCCAGCGAGGCGGCGCCATAGCCGCCGAACGCGTAGAGGCTGCCATGCGCCACGTTCAGAATCTTCACCACGCCGAAAATGAAGGTGAGCCCCAAGGCGACGAGGAACAACAGCCCGGCGTAGGAAATACCGTCGAGCATCGCCAGGATCAGGATATCGCTGCTCATTGAGCTGCACTCAGCGGCTGAACCTGATCAAGCAGCGCCGGGGTTACGGTCTTCACCCACTCGTGCGACTTCTCGCCGGGCGGTGTGGTGACCTGGTCGGCTTGCACCAGCATGATGTCTTTGAGCACTTTGAACTTGTAATCCGGGCTGGCGGTGGTGATCCCGAACAGCTGGGTTTCAAGGCCCTGCCCGTCTTCAGGACGGATGTGCACCGGGCTGGTCAGGCCACGGAAATCCAGGCCCTTGAAGGCGCCAGCCAGTTGCTCTTCGTTCGGCCACTGGCCGCCGTTGGCCTGAATGGCCTTTTTGTACGCCGCCGTCATGCCATCGAGCGCCTGGACCATGTGATACACCGAGTAGATCGGGTAGCTGCCGGTACGCTCATGGAACTTGGTGACGAAGGCTTTGTGCCGGGGGTCGTTGGCGTATTGCGGGCTGAGGAAGTAATGGTCGCCGCGGGCACCGATCAGCACGCCCTCTGGCAAGGTGTTGCCGAGCCGCTCCAGCGAGGTTTCGCCGAGCGCGAGGAAGAACTGCGAGTTCTTCAGCAGGCCACGCTGGCTGGCCTGGCGTACAAAGGTATCGAGGTCGCCGCCCCACGAGGTGGAGAGCACCACATCAGGACGCAGCACCTGCAGGCGGCTGACTTCTGCGGAGAAATCCGACGCGCCGAATTTGGGGAACAGCTCGGCAACGATTTTTACATCCGGCTTGAGCTGCTTGAGCACCGCACTGAAGATGTCCCACGAGTCACGGCCCCAGGCGTAGTCCTGGTTGACCACGGCGAGGGTTTTGAAATCCGGGTTGACCTTCAACAGATAAAGAACACTGGCGACCATCTCGGTGACGGCGTTGGCCTGGGTGCGGAACACATAGTTGTAGGTGTGCCCTTCCAGCGCCTTTTCGGTGCCGCAGTCCCAAAGGATGTTCACCACCTTCAAGTCTTCGGCGACCGGCGCCAGGGTGTTGCAGTTGCCGCTAGAGATAGACGCGACCATCACCTTGGCGCCCTGCTCCTGCACCACACGGCGGTACTCGGAGAGCAGCCGGTCACCGCCCACGCCTTCATCGACATAGATCGGCTCGACCTTGACGCCGTCGATACCGCCCGCGGCGTTCAGCTCCTCGATGTAGATTTCGGCAGCGGCCTTGGCCGGCATCCCGAACACCGAGGCCGAACCGGACATAAAGGTGGTGATGCCAATTTTCAGGGTGTCGGGCTTAGCGGCGTCTGCATAGGCTGGCAAGGTCGATAACCCGATTGCTGCCGTGGTGAGGAGCCGCGCGCACAGGGGGAAAAGCTTGGATTTGACCATTAGGAAGTTCTCTCGGCTTTTGTTTTTGTTATGACGCTGTGTGCCGAGAATGCCCCCGAGGCCCCGTTTATGGAATTTGCATTTCTGTAACCCGGCGTTAAGCAAAGCGGAACACCGAATACACCAGGCTACTGATCAGGCGAATGGGCTTTTGCATTCGCCTGGGCTTAAGGGTGGCTTACACAAATGTTGATTCGATAATTTTTCGTGCCTCGGTACTGTGAGCCCGCACCGCCAGCAACTTGATTCCTAAGCACAACAAAAACAAAACAGGAAACATCAATGAAGCATTCCTTCTTTACAGGACGCGTCGCGTTTTTACTGTGCGCGGCCAGTGCCACCCATACCGTTTATGCCGAAGGCTTTTTTGACGACGCAAAAGTTAATCTCAACTTGCGTAACTTCTATATGAACCGCGACTTTGTCGACAACGGCCGCTCGGTTGCTGTGCCAGGGCCGACGAATCGCGGTATGGCCGAGGAATGGACGCAGAGTTTTATTCTCGACGTGAAGTCGGGCTACACCCCTGGCTTGGTCGGCTTTGGTGTCGACGCCATCGGCATGCTGGCGATCAAGCTGGACGGCGGGCGCGGCACCTACGGTACGCAGCTGCTGCCAACCCACGATGACAACCGCCCTGCCGATGACTTCGGGCGCCTGGCCGTGGCCGGCAAGGCCAGGTTTTCCAATACCGAACTTAAAATCGGTGAGTGGGCGCCGATCATTCCGCTGCTGCGATCGGATGATGCGCGCTCACTGCCGCAAACGTTCGAGGGTGGCATGATCACCTCGAAAGAAATCACCAATACCACCCTGTATGCAGGGCGCTTTACCGGCAATAGCCAGCGCAACGATGCGAGCATGCAAAAACTGTCGTTCAACAACGCCGGCACTGTTGTGCATGGGCGCAATACCATTGAATCGGATCGTTTCAACTTTGGCGGCGCCGAGTACACCTTCAACCAGCAAAACACTCTGGTTGGCGCCTGGTACGGGCAACTGGAAGACATCTATACCCAGACTTACCTGCAACTCAACCACACCCAACCGGTCACGGATAACCTGAGCCTGGGTGCCAACATCGGCTACTTCTTCGGCAATGAAGATGGCCAGGCACTTGCCGGCACGCAAGACAACAAAACCTTCTCCGGGCTGTTTTCGCTGAAAACCGGCGCCCATACCTTTTATGTCGGGCTGCAGAAAGTAGCCGGTGATGCCGGTGTGCAACGGATCAATGGCACCAGTGGCACCAGCCTTGCCAACGACAGTTTTGCCTGGAGCTATGACGGCAAGCATGAGAAGTCGTGGCAGGTGCGCTACGACTATAACTTTGCGGGCCTGGGCATTCCGGGGTTAACCATGATGAACAGGTTCATCAAGGGCACAGACGTGCACGCTGGTGCGATTACCGACGGCGAAGACCGCGGGCGGGAAACGGAAGTGGGTTATGTGGTGCAGAGTGGCGCCCTGAAGGCGTTCAACGTGCGGCTACGCCAGTCCACACTGCGGCGCGACTACGGCAACACCAACAGCTTCAACGAGACGCGGATCATCGTCCAATACCCGATCTCGATTTTTTAAACCCTTTGCTCACGCTTGCGCGCCACGAAAGCACGGCAGTACCGACTGTGGCGCGAGCGCTTGAGCATGCCAGGGAATGGCTTACTTGAGCTGCAACCGCAGGTTGTTCAGGTGCTCAAGTGCCGCTTCCTTTTCTGCGTTGTCGGGCGGGCCTTCGCTGCCCATGATCGAGGCGTATGCATCCTCGTAGACCTTCGCAACGATTTGTGCGCTCTCGGACCGTTTCAGGAAAGCCATTAGCAGGTGTTCTACTGCGTCAACTTGCGCTTGATTCAAGCTCACTACGACCTCCTGATCCGGCACCATGCCGGTACCTCCGTAATACTCCATCCCACCCACAATTGCCACTGTGCCCCCGATTCGGGGTGACATGGGTCAAGCCACCCGGGTCACCCGCCGCCGCGATACAGGTAGATGGCCACCAGGTCCACCGCCAGGGCGATCACCACGGCGGCTGTATCGACGTAGATCTCCATATCAACCATGAGCCCGCCCCCAGTGCGATCAAGTCTGGGGACCGGAGCAATATCCATTCCAGTTCTCATGCACCATCAAAGTGGGCCTGCTGCGCAGGCCATCCTGAATCAATTGACAGGCACAAGCCGCTCGCGCTGGGCCGCACTCAGATCATCGATCAATGCAATGCTCAGCGTACGGGTAGCGGCATCCGCCACAGGCTTGCCCATGTCTGCCGAGGCCTGCTCAGGCAACTTGTACATCGCCCCCGTGAGCGGGTCGACGATCAACATACCGATCAGCCCACCGATCAGGATGTTGCCCCAATACCAGCCGCTCAGGCTGGAATCGAGTTCGATTTTTTTATCGGGATACCCTTCCTTCTTGAAGTGCAGGGTATACGTCTGGCCAGAGAAGTAGCCCTTGCCCGACTTCAGGGTAACGGTGCTTGGCGTGTTCCCCGAGTGCACCAGTTCGCCATTTTTATCGGTGATTTCAAACGAAGCGCCTGTCGGTGCGCTCGATACAGAAACGGGATAACGCGACTCGCCAACGATGCTGGCACAGCCCTGGATTCCTACACATGCTGCAACTGCTACCGCTCCAACCATCTTCCGAAACGTCATCACTACCGCTCCATAGCGCCTTCATTGGCCTGGCCGGGCATCGGCCGGCAGCGATTCTACCCAAGCAATGTCAAAACGCCACTACTATTTCGCACTTCACGAAAATACGTAATAACGCCCACACGCAGGTAGCGATTCGGGTCGCACGAAAGTGAGTTCGAGATTCTCGATCTGGATGGAGTGCAAGCTAGGAGCGGACTTTTTGTTGCCCTGTCATGCACCTGTCACAGCGCTGGCGGACTATGATCAAGCCAAAGGGACTTGGCCCCATCTGCAAAAACACCCGCCAAGTGCGGGTGTTTTCATTTAGATTCGCTCACGTCACCCAAACAATCCCTCGCCACCTGGCGAAGCTTGTCGCCGGACAGAAAGCTGCCTTTGTAAAACGTCGCGCGGCTGCCCTCTTTGTACTCAACCACCTCCAGCACCTCATCAGACGCCACGGCGCTGGGCGCAATGATCCGGTAGCCCTTGCTGATGGATTTTTGCGTGGTTTGCGGGGCGATGGCCTGCCACCTCGGCAGCACGCACGCGGCGTACTCCTCAGGGGTTTTGGCCGTTTCCTTGCTGCCGGTGGGGTTGCCAGGTGTGGCGCACGCGGCGAGGGCTGCGGCCAAGGTAGAACAGAGCAGAATCCGGTAGTTAGGCATAGAGAATTGACCGATGTGGACTGAGCTGATGTTAGCAATCATCACCAACGCGCACTATTCAACCAAAGCAGGCAACCCAGCGCTTGGCAAACGCTACTTGATGCACTTTTCAGTCAAGGCGATAACCGTTGTCATGTAGTCCGCGCCGTAGCGGTTGATAATATATTTACAGGTATTGGCATTATTCATACCGGCGTCGCAATCTATCGGCGACTGATCACCTTCCTGAATATATTTGACCCTGACCTCACTGCTGATGGCGACCGCCTCTTTGAACGCGTCATAGGCACTGCTTTGCGCCTGCGCCAGCATCGTGTTCATTTCCAGCAAAAAGTTTTTCTTGCCGACCTTATCCACTTCAGCATAGAGCTGGGGCAAAGTCATGCCGTAGACCTTGTCAAACGCCTTTTTCAGCTTTACCGAGTCGAACTTCGGCATATCCAGCACACCGAACCCTGGCGCTGTGCTTTTGCAGTCGGCGTTTTTGATGCGCTCTGTAGGGTAGTCCGCCAGAATATGGTTGGATAATTTGGCGATCAGTATGCGTTTTTGCTCATCCTCCTCGGCGTACATTTTCTCGCGGGCAGCACGTTCTGCATCTGCCTGCTCGTCGGCCCGTTGCTGCATATAGTCGCCTGCAGAGGTTATTGCGCTTTCGATCGCCATACTGGAAGGGGCGCCGTAAGTGCGCTCGATACGCTGGCCTGTTTGTGCGCTTTGAATATGTTCCTTCGACAACTGCATCTGCCGTAGTGCTTTGGTGCAGTCACTGGGCACCAGCTCGTCCCACACCTGAATGCCATTGACTACGCCACAGTAAACCGCCGAGAAGGCGTTTGTACTTAGCAGCGGGATTGCAGTAGCGAGCAGCAGACCGAAGGCTTTTTTGACCATTCTCATCACTCACATGAAAGGCGTGGACCCTTCGTCTGATCATAGTCAGTTTTTCTGGCGCCAGGCCGGGAGTGCCTCTGCGTTACTGCCTAGGCGCGCATGTGCGGCTGCAGCGTTGCCTCCATCGACACGAACCTTCGGGCCTGGGCAACGCCCCATGCCAGCGCCTGGGTTACGGTTTCAGGCCGTGTGTCATAGGCAATTTCAAAGACGCCGACGCCATCGGGTGAATACACACCAATGAACAGCTGAGTGACACCCGCAGAGGAGCGTCGAGCTTTAACTTCGATCATGCTGCCGCCGTCAGCCGTTTCTTCATGGGTGATGTAATCGAGCTCCGGATCATCCCAATCACAGTACATTCTGCCTCTGATTCTCATTATCGGCCTCCTCTTATTTGCATTGAGTAAGGCACACGGCCGGGGGAACGGCCACACCGCTCCTCCGGTTCTTTGAACCACTTCGAAATCTGCATATGAAAATTGGGCGCTACAGCCGGGCCTATTGATGATCAGGACCCTGCGGGTGCAGGTTGATTGCACCAATCAAGGGCAACAGCGATACAGACCAGCACGATGGCCAGCGTGTACGCAAACAGGCCGAGGTTGATCCCCAGGATCCCACAGCACTGCAGCGTGGGGCTGATGGGTGATCCAGATGCAAAGAAAAAATGATCAGATTGATTCTAAAGCCATTGCGGTACTAGCCGATAAAGCATGCAGCCTTATCGAATAGCCAGGAAATAAAGCATGATCGGCGCCGTTTTCGGAATTCTGGTTGTATCAGCGATGATACATTTCTGCATCAGTTGGGCAGGAAAGAAGCTTCCCCAACTAGTGCATTTTATCGAGGACTTCAGCGGCACAATACTCATAGCCTGCGTCCTTTCGTGGACTCATCACATGGAGACCACAGACCGCAACAGGCCGAGCATGTTCTTTGCGTACGCCGCCCTGTACTTCTTTTTTGTATTTGTCTCGAAGCTTTCTGGAAATACATTCTATGACGAGGTCCCTCCCAGAAAGAACAAAGTCTCGTTACGAGCAGAGTTCGGTATATTTTTCTGCTCAATTCTCTTATTAAGAATCGTAAGCGCCGTACTTGGCGTTTCATCTGAAGGCACCGGCTCACCGATCTATCTGCTATTGATCATACCTACTTACTATCTATTGGAAAAAGCGTTCATCAAACACAAACAGGTTAATGGATCAAATGCTCCAAAAACCGGGCAGCCGTCAAACAAGCGTTAAAACCGGCCCTGCACCGGGCCGGTTGCCGTACTGACCTTACGGCGAAGCAGGCATGCCAAACGCCAGATCTTCTATCAGCGCCTTGGCCATCCCAACCAGGTAGTGTGCGGCCCAAGCGGACGTACCGTCCTGCTCGATGCCGGCTTGCAGGGTCAACTTGTGCGCACAGCCCATCAGCACTGACGCCTGCTCCAGCGCATAACCCGCACTGTGCCCGGCCTCAACCCGAAACAACCGCACCGCACCCGCCCCGCCCTCGCCTTCACCGAAGGTGCCGACGCCAGACGTCTTAAACCCTGAAACACCACCCAACCGAAAATCCTCACCCATCCCAACCTCCCGGCCACCACAACAACTACGGCCGCCTCCAATCCTGTAGGAGCGGATTCATCCGCGATCGAGCACACAGCCATCGCCGAACGCTTACTCACGAACAACCCGCCATAACTTTCCACCGAATCAGTGCAACGCCTGCACCTTACTCAACGCCACCTCCACCAACGCCCGCGCATTGTCGATTTCATGCATCGTCGACATGGTCAGCACCTGGCCTGAGGAGGAGGAATGAAGCAGCACGGTCTGCTGTGCCACGGTCATGGCGCAGACCAGGTATTCGGAGATCTGGATGAGGATGTCTTCGAGGGATTGGTTGGGGTTGTGCGGTGGGTCTGGGACGATTTTTAACATAGCGAGCTCCTTTGCTTTAGGGAGCCACCACACACCTGCTGTCAAACAAAAGGTGGCGGCCATACATGGGTTGACAGACCGAGAAAGCAAAGGAAACCCGGCGCACACGAAGGTGCCCCATGTACAGCCGCCATAACGCGAGCACATGCGGAGTTAGCTTTGAATTCGGCCTGTCACAACCGGTCGCTGCATTAGCAACGACTGGGGGAGACTAGAGCGCTATCGGAAGCACCGCAATGGCTTGAAAGCCGCGGGATTATGATTCGGAAATGGACTACAGGGTATCGGGAAATTCTGATGATTCTGTCTGTCTCGAGTTGCAAATCCATCGATGACTAGGACTAAAAAGTAATACTGCGCGCGAATACCGGTAGCCAACCTCCAGCCCGATATCTATGAGTTAGGAGCGAAGCTGACATTCAGCATTGATGGGCACGCATCAATATCCAGTAGGAATTTTCCTCATTTTTGGTAGGCTTTTTGCCACCATTCGAGAGGAAATGAAATGCCCGTCGTCATCGTTGAAAACGACACATCGCAGTGGGAGGACGAAACAGGTGCTGTCTACCATTTCCCCAAGCGTTACCAAACCTGGCTCACTCAGGGAACCGAAGTGATCTACTACAACGGCCGGATTAAGGACAAAGCCTTTGCTTCCGCCCGTCTTAGCGACAAGCCACATTATTTTGGCATGGCGCGCATCGGCAAGGTCTACGCGGACAGCAGGAGTGATAAGGGGCACTTTTTTGCACTGATCGAGAATTTCATTCCGTTTGAAAGTGCTGTTCCGTTGAAAATTGACGGAGCCTATCTGGAGACTATCCCGGCCACCCGAGTGAGTAACTATTGGCGCGACGGGGTTCGGCCCATCTCTCAGAACGATTACGATGTAATCCTAAGCCACGCAAAACTCCTGCCTTCGCAAGCTGACGCGGTTGTGCCGAAGACCGAAGACGATCCATGGATCTTTGAGTCAGCCAATGAGGGCAGCAAGACAAGCTACTTTGGTACCCGTTACGAACGCCGGAAAGATTTAAGGGTGAAGGCCATCGCTATCCACGGGCTTGACTGCAAGGCATGTGGGTTTAATTTTGAAGAGGCTTACGGCGCTCACGCGAAAGGCTTCATTCACGTTCACCATGTGGTACCGATTTCGGACCTTGGGGAAGAGAAAACCGTGAATCCAGAGACTGACCTTGTGACGTTGTGCGCCAACTGTCACGGAATGGTCCATCGCAAGCGGGATATGACCCTAAGCGTTGATGAGTTGAAAGGAATGTTGCGTGGTCGGTGGGTAATCGAACCTTAGTTACCTGCGGAACAGATTTTGACTTGTGGCCTGCATGTATGTGCTTTGAACACATATTTGACCGGGTTTACAGCTGGTGGAGAATGTCCACCCACATTGGCGTACGATATCGCCCGCAATAGCAGCGACAGGAACCTTAGGGAAACCAATATTGAACAAATGTAAGACGGCGGTTCAAATCCCCCCGGCACATCGACGCACATTGATAAGCACACGCCTAAGCCGTTCATAAAGGCTCGTCATAGCGAATCTCTGGCTGGAGAAAAACCCACACCCTGTGCTTGGTCACAAGAACGGCAGCATCCTCAGCCACTATTCCGGCGCTGAGCCAGACAAGCCGATTGCAGCACATGCTTACTACTAAGGACTCGCGCGAGGCGGTATTGAGGACGGATATCGGAAGACATCCCGAAAAATCCCCCAAACCCAGAAACAACAAAGCCACCCGAAGGTGGCTTAGTCGTTCTAAATAATGGTCGGGACGGAGTGATTCGAACACTCGACCCCTTGCACCCCATGCAAGCAGGGCCGCAGGACACACAGGTTTTTCGAGCCATTCAACAGGGCGCTCGCTGCAACGATGCCCAACGAAGCCGGACCGAGAATTACAGATCCCCGCAAAAATCCCTGAGCCGCAGAAACGATCCCTGCGCTTCCTGCCTCCGGCGTTCTGCCGACCGATTCCCTTCCTTTATATAGCACCCCACTGCACCCTCCTCCGCCCGGAACCATCTGCGGCGTTCTGCAAGCCGGTCATTCAATTGCACGACACCTTCCACAACTGATCGAGCCTGGTGGTGAAGCTCTGGCTCATCATCTCGCGACGCATCCCCCAATCGGGGTTCACCGGCACGCTCGCAGCCCGCAGCGTTCCCCTGCCCCATCGTTCGTTGATCTGGTCCAGCACTGCCATCACCCTCGTAGCCTCGGCAGGCTGCGCTGCGGCAAACAGGTCGTCGGTGTATTCGCCGCGCTGGCAAAGGTTGAGCAGCAGCACCTCGGCCTTGCTGTAGTTGAAGCCCGGCCGAAACACCCGGTCGAGCGCATCGACCGCGGCCTTCGTCAGCAGCCGCACATCATCGGTCGGGTACGGCAGGTCAACAATCACTCCGTTGGCATACTTGGCTTCGTCCGGGTTGAACATGCCCGTACGGATACTTACCCGCAGCTTCTTGCACACCGAGCCCTGGGCCCGCAGCTTCTCCGATGCACGCATCATGTAGGTGGCCACCGCTTCCTTTATCGGGGGCAGCTCCTGGAGGCGCTTGCCGAACATGCGGCTGCAGCAAATCTCCTGCTTCGGCGGGTTCGGCTCATCCAGCTCAAGACAAGGTGTGCCGGCCAGCTCCCGGGCGGTCTTCTCGACCACAACGCTGAACTTCTTCCGCAGCGTCCAGGGATCAGTCTTGGCCAGGTCCATTGCCGTTTTGATGCCCATGCCTTCAAAGTGCGCGCTCATCCGCCGACCGACGCCCCAGACTTCCGACACCGCCGTGTTGCGCAGTACCCAGTCGCGCTTGAAAGGATCGCAGATGTTGACCACCCCGCCGGTCTGCGCCTGCAGCCGCTTGGCAGTATGGTTCGCCAGCTTGGCCAGGGTCTTGGTCCCTGCAATGCCCACACCAACTGGGATGCCCGTGCAGCGCAGCACCTGGCTACGAATCCGGCGCCCCAGCTCGTCTAATCCGTCTATGCCGGTCAGATCAGCGAAGGCTTCGTCGATGCTGTAGACCTCAACGCCTGGGACCAGCGACTCGATCAGACTCATGACCCGCTCGCTCATGTCTCCATACAGTGCATAGTTGGACGAGAACGCGACGATGCCGTGCTGGTTCAGCTTCTGCTTGATCTGGAAATACGGCTCGCCCATTTTCACGAACGGCTTCGCGTCGTAGCTCCTGGCGATGACACAGCCATCATTGTTCGACAGGACCACGATCGGGACCTTGGCCAGGTCGGGCCGGAACACCCGCTCGCAGGAGGCATAGAACGAGTTGCAGTCGATCAGCGCGAAGACTGGCGGCTTAGACATGGCTGCGCACGCTGCCGGTGATTACTCCCCAAATGGAAAGCTCATCCCCTTCAAGCACGTATCTGGGTGGATACTTCGGGTTCTCCGACAACAGGATGACGTCTTTGCCGCGAATGCAAAGCCGCTTGCACACAGGGTCGTTATTCAGCAATGCCACCACAATGTGGCCGTGTGCGGGCTCAATTGAGCGATCGACAATCGCCAGATCACCCTCAAAAATGCCGGCGCCCTGCATGCTCTCGCCGGTGATAGACACCAGGTAGACGTGCGGAGCCCGGATGTTCAGGACCTCATCCAGCGATATGTGGGCCTCAATGTGGTCCGCTGCCGGTGAGGGAAACCCCGCCGGCACATGGAACAAGCACAAGGGTACCTTCAGGCCGCCCTCTGCCACGGGACCGATGATGGAATAGCTCATGACGCACGACTTCCTATACTGTACGAATGTACAGTTAATATTCTGAAAGCCTTGCGGTCAATTTGTTGGTGAGAAATTTCTGACAGGTGGGCAGGACAAATGCGTGGAATTTAAAGGCAGTACACGCCACCCACGACTTTGTAGACGCCCATGCCCTATCCACAGGCAAATAGCGTCGGCGCCCCGACGCTAGAGCGTTACAACGTAGCACTGCCGACCCGGTTAACTTTGCTACGCCTGGAGAATAATGTGCTTCATTCCGACTTTGTACGCAGGGGGGGGCGGCGGCGGCGCTGGGACAAAGATCCTGCGGTACCGATCATCGCCCGTGCGCTACGTCGCCGAGGCCAGCCGAGCGTAATCGTTGACTACTGTCTCGTGCTTTTTCAAATGATGTCGAAGTGGATGCTGCATGGACAACGTAGTAGCATACAGCCATCAAAACTGTTGTATGAGGAGCGGAAATGAAGCTGCAGTTTCGGGGATGGAATCGAGAAGTAACCGTGCATCAGCATGACGTCGCAAAAGTAGTAAGAAAGGGCGGGCTGTATCATGAACAAAAAGGGGTTGTGGAATGGCACGGCCCCATGAGCGCAAGCGGAAAAGTTGAAAAGCTTTCTCTCAACGGAGCATTCCTCGTGGACTTCACCTTCGAGGAAGAAGAGCTGAGAAATTGGCTTAAGGCTTTAGTAGAAGCTGACCCAGCCGCAGCCCTGCGACTGAGCTCTGAAGCGCAAGCTGCAGCCATCATTGCCTTGAGCACAGCCACAGTCAAAGCTGTCTCATAACACTTGGATACAGACAGTGATGGGCCAAGAGGCTTCATCACTGACACGCCACATTAGCAGCAATGAGCTGTTTCTCGTAGCCGATCCGCTGTCGACGCTCAGCCAGCAACACTCGCACCTTCACCTCTAGGCTGTCGCCCTTCTGCAATCCGACGGCGGCCCACGGAGGAACCTCGACATCCGGCGCCCGGCACGGCACCTGCACTGGCACCTCGACACGTACAGTGCGGGTCTCGGGCTCAACCTGGCCGGCACACCCGGCGAGCACCAGGACAGCTATTAAAAGCACGCGCCTCATAGGCCAAGCTCCTGATCAATGATCGCGGTGGCTGCGGCGCACTGGTCGCCGCCGGTTCTCTCCTGCTGCAGGCGATTTGCCGCGGCGAAGTCATCCTGTGCACGGGCAGCGGCTTCCTTCAGCGCCTGCTCTGCCCTGGCCTGGCGCTCGTTTCCGGCCAGTACCAGTTCACCGAGTTTGAGGCCTTGCTCAGTGGCGAGTGACTCGAGGTTGCCCCGGGCGCCCTTGCAGCTGGCCAGTTGAGCATTGGCGTCGTCGAGTTTCGGCCGGTAGTGCTTCTCCGCCTGCCATACGCCGAGGGCCGCTCCCATCCCGATAAGCAGCAGAGCCGCGAGCAGATACACCAGCGCCCGGCCGCCACCGGCAGACACCGGGATCACGCCAGCACCTTCAGCGCACGGTCGTACAGCGCTTTGCGCTCAGCCGCACCGTGCGGCACCCGGCCGGGCTTGCCGGTGTTGATCACGCTGCCGATGTCCTGGAAGCGACCAGCATCAGCCAGTTCGCTTAGGCCGTGCTTCGCCCACCACCAGGCGGCCGACATCGCAGCATGCTCAGGCTGCTCGAGCAGCTGCGGCTGGTCTTCCAGCGGCAGGTCCAGGCCCGCGCCGGCGGCGGCATAGTTTGCCCGGCCGGTGACCTGCAGCACGCCGCGCCCACGGAATCGCCAGCCATCACCAGGGCGAGTGTTTCCCATGCGCCCGCTGTAGACGATGCTGGCGATCTTCTCCGGCTGCCGAGCGCAGGCGGCCGCCGACTCTGCGGTGAACCGGCTGGGCCAGGTGCGAACCAACGCATCGGCACTGTAGTTCAGGTTCTCCACCAGGTTGCGCAGCTGGCCGGACTCGTGACCGACCTGTGCCAGGAAAGCAGCCACGCGCACCGGGCTGTCGATTTTGTAGCGCGCCATGGCCCGGTTCAGCGCAGGCAAAAAAATACCCGCAACAGGGCGGGCATTGGGGAGGATCTGCAGCAACTGCTGCTCGATCAAAGGTGGCATGTGATTCTCCAGGCAAAAAAATACCCGCCAAAAGGCGGGTAGATTTAATAAGTTCGAATTACTGCTTTTCGACTGCCTTGTACAGCCTGAAAAGGCGTTCCGCGTACAGTCGATGACCTACGTCATTGGGGTGCCATTTGACCCCTTCCGACTTGCCCCAGCCGCTCGCCTCGGGCAGCGAAGCGAAATCCTTGACCGACAGATACTGCAGACTTTCTTCAATCGCCACGTTGTACATGACCCGATCGACATCCGCCGATTCGTCGGCATATTCACCCTTGTCATTCAAGCCGGCGAGAGACCACGGGCCAACAGCAATGACCTTTGGCTTGCTCTTCATGGCCCGCACAGACCGGATGAGAGTCGCGTACTGCCGGTGGAATGTCAGAGGATCAATAGTAGCGTTGTCGTGCTCGCCGAGCTGAATCACCACAAGATTGGGGTTTGTATCCGCAACCATTGGCAGTCCAGAAATACGGTCAGGGACCGATCCGCCACCACCATAGGTGTGGAAGCACTTCACAACCCATTGCTTGCGGTCCTGGCTGATCAACTTGGTGAGCAGGCTGGCGTAATCGGTTTTCGAGCTTGACGCCCCCATACCGGAAACGTGTGTCCAACCGAGCTCTTTGATTGTGGCCTCGTTAACCGCATGCCTGGTGATGCTGTCACCAATGAAAAGGACCCGGTAGGTCTTTTCGGATGACGCCGGGCAGACTGCATGTTTGTCGAGTTGCGACTGGTCAGCAAAGCTTGAAGCGGCAAAAAACATCAGCGCGAAGAGTAAGCGCGAAACTTGCATCTAAATCTCCTTCCTAGATGCGACATGATACAAGATCACCCTTTGGGTTAGAACCGATTGCCGGCAACGACGAGGTGATTCGTGCCGTCGAAATAGATCTCCACCACCACCGTCTGGCTCGCGGCCAACGAGGTTACCGGCGCGACCCCGCCCCAGATAAGCCCAGGCCAACTGCCAATGGTCACAGCAACAGCCGAGATATTTCGGATTCGAACAGCCAGGCGCTGCCCAATCGGCAAGTTAGAGCCGCTCGGCGAGATCGATGCAATATTCCCAGAAGCAGCGATATAGACGGCTGCGGATGGCCAAGTAAAGGAAATCGTTGTAGCGAAAGGCAGCGTCACCTCTCCAGGCGAAACCTTCGACGACGCGCCGACCACTGTCCATGCGGACCCGTTGTAGCTGAGGTCCAGGCAGACACCCCTACCGGTGTAGACCTTGCTATCGATAGTGAGCGTGGTGAAAGCATCGTCAATCAGGACCTTGAGTACGCGCTGAGCAGCGGAACTCACCAACACGTTAACTTGAGTTGAAACTGTGTTCCTGAAAATCAGAATTTTTCGGATGTCATCCACGTTGATCGCAGAGGCCCCGCTACTTTCAATCGCCTGCGGGCGGAGTATCCCGTTGACCGCACCGAAGTACGAAACCTCATCACTGACGTACGGATCTACGCAGTTCACGCCGAAGACGATGTGATTCGGGCAGTTTGCGAAGTGACCACTTAGAACCCGTGGTCGGGCAGCGTCATCAAAGCGAATGCCGAATAGCGGAGATCCGGAGAAGTCCCCACCATCAATCACAACCTCTTCGTTGAACAGAGGGGTGAAACCGCTCACCGGCCGGTAGTGCCCAACGTGGATGTTGCAGTTCCCGATGTTGGTGAACTTGCCATTGCCGCCCCAGTAGGTGCCTTTGGTGCCGTTCACGTTGTTGGCGTTGTTCGTGCTGAAGGCATCACGGCTATAAACAGTCAGGCCCTGATGGTTGCCGTCGCCGCCGCAGTTGATGAACCTGGATTGCTGCGCGCGGCTGTAGGTTGTGGGGCCGTTGATGTTGTCGGAGACCGCCACAAAAGCCTGCACAGTGGTATCGAAGGCGAGGCAATTCACGAAAGTTGCGCGCAGCATCTTGGTTACAAAGCCATTGGGGCCGTCGTATGCGTAGCAGTTCTCGACGTGAATATCACCGCCAGCATCGCCGGTGGTGGTGGTTCCGTTCTGCTCCCAGAGTTGGTTGTGGTCGCTGGCCCGGGTGTTTACTTCATCCAGGCGAATGAAGCGCGTGGTGGAGCTCACACCGCCGACAGCATTGCCATTGACGTATCCGTCAACGTTCATGCGACTCAGCGTACAGCCCTGGGACCCCGTGAAGAAGATGCTTCCAAAGACGGTTGTACCACCTGGCAGCCACACCTTGGATGTGCGGTTCAGCAGCGTGCGTCCAGCACCGGTAAGGGCACACCAACTGGGCACGACAATGTTCATCTTGATCGTGCCAGCCGGCAGCCGCACACGCTTATACAGGTTGAGATATGCCGTCACTTTGGCACTTTCGTCAGTGCCGCCGCTCATATCCAGGTCGTTGGGCTGGTACCAACTCGCATCCAGCTTTTGCCGGAAACCTTCCCCTAGCTGTTGCCGTAGAGCTTGGTCGCCAACCGCTTGGAGCTTCGGGGCATCAGTTGCCCACGTCCCCGTCAAAGTCAGTGGAAGGTCCGCAGAATTGATGACCCGGTACAGTTCACCGTTTCGTTGAACCAGCTGGGTTTGGCGCTGGACAATCATTCCTGCGCCATAGGTGACATACACAGATTCGTAGCCGGACGCGAACAGGTAATTCGATACCTGTTGCTCCATTCCCCACCAGGTCTTCCTGAATTCTCCTTCCCTGTCGATCCATGATGGGTTTTTACTGTTTACACCCAAGTCCATGTTGGCAAAGTTGTCATACGCGTCGCGTGGATCGTCTGATCCGTTGGGCTCAACTGGGTTGCCGGTGTTGTAGCGCATAGAATCTCCGGGCAAAAAAAAGCCCGCTCAATGGCGGGCATGCTCGATTAAGTCCGGTCAGGCCGGCGGGAAGTTGTTGTCGTCCAGGTAGACGCGGTCGTCATAGTTCACGGCCGTGACATTGCAGCTCACTGTTCCACTGGGGTTCACTTCCTTGATGAGTGCCGGATAGCAGAACTTAGCCTTCGGCCCAAACTGGAGAACAGGCGCATCCATGGCACTGTTCAGGACCGGCGCGAAGTCCAGCGCGGGAATCGTCAGCCGATAGTCGTCAATCCGGGTGGCCACATAAGGCCCGGATGCGCTGCCATCGCGGCGGCGCAGTGCCACCCAGTGCTCGCCCCCTGCTGACCAGTTCAGCCGCTCGGATGACACCAGCATGTGTTGACCACCGAGGGGGGCGTACCCTTTCAGCATTGCGCTCTGGCCGTAGCCAGGGGTTGAGTCGCCAAGCAGCGCATAGTCCAGATACTTGCTGTTAAGGGCGTCCAGTTCCGTGGAGAAGGTGTAGCGCTTGCGCTGGTAGACCTGCTGGCGGCGACGGCGCATGCCGATACGCCAGGCCCTATGCTCATCACACACGCCTTCGATTTTGATTTTTTCAGCGCGCACCCCAAGGTCACCAGGTAAACGGCACTCCACTGTTTCGATCTGCCAGGTACCGCCACTCAGGTACTCAACATCCACGCCGTCGAAGTCGTCGGCCGTTACATGTTCGGCCTCTCGTTTGAGCGGCTTGGTCATTACCTGGGGGTTGTAGATGTGGTCGAAATCCGGGCCGCGCGGCTCATCGCGAACCGGGCGGATCAGCCCTCTATCGATGGTCAGCTCTGAAAATCCCGCCTGTAGCGCCTCGATCATGCAGGCTTTAACCGTGCTGACAGATTCGATAGTCCTGTCGTAAAAGTCACCCCGTGCCGTCCAGATGGCTTGCAGGCGGTCAAGCTCGGCCAGGTCAATGTCGGAATTCCCATCCTGAATCGAGTAGCCGACGCTTTCGGCGATGTAGCCGATCCACGCCGAAATGTCTCTGGTCGGTTCTTCCTCCGTCCAGGCGCCATTCCTGCGGGTCTTCAGCTTCCTGGTGGCGATCACCGACACCTGGCTTTCGGACTGGGAGGCAATGCGGTTCCCGCCCTTTACTCGCAGGGCGATCATCGTCACACCTTCGTATTTGAGCGGGGCATCCAGGTTTGACCGGAGCCCATACCACTGCACGGTGTTCGCATCCTGAGTACTGGTCGACTTTGCGCCGATGCGGCGGATCCGGACTTCAGGTCTGATCGCCTCGGGAATGGTGGTGTAGTTGGTGAAGCCCATTTGATCCAGGGTTGCAGCGGAGTAAATCTTGGTCTCCGATGTCCAGCCCCCGGCTGTCGTGATGTCGCGATACTGCATCTCTACAGTCACCTCAAAAGGGATCATCTCCCCTTTGCTGCCCACATGCACAAGGCCTTGCGGGAAGAAGATATCCCACGCAATACGCTTGGTAGTGGTTCCTGGTGGGCACGCAGGGAATGGGCCGGACCAATCGCCCTCCTGTGTCGACCCGTCAAGACGAATAGCGGCAGCCGATGTGATTAGAGCATCGAATCCTGGCCACGTTGTGTCAGAAGCACCGGCAGCGTTGATGCGCTCGACGCTGATAGCCGCGGTACTTGCAGCTGTGATTCGGTACCGCAGACCACGAAAGCCGATACCCATCTGCAGCCCGGTACCAATCTGCAGCCCGGTGGCCGGTCCGCCTTCTTGCCAGTCCAGCGTCATCTGGTCCGGAGCGCTGCCAACGCCTGGCGTGTAGCTGGCGACCGTATAGTTGCCAGCGTTTGCGCCAACAATTTCAATAGGCATGCCGACATATGGCGCCACCTGGTCGAGATTGCCGCGGATGATGTCGCGCCCTGCCCCGCCATCGATAACGTCATACGGATATGGCGCCTCGATGCGAACAAGCATGCCGGCAGCCCAGCCAACTGGAAATTGCCCGGCCCCGGTCGGCACGGTCACGGTGTAACCGGCAAACTGAAAGGACTGAGCCGTAGGTACCGGATTCACAGCGTAAGTGGCTTTCAGCTCGATACCAGCGGTCCCGGTCGAGGTGGCGCCGACTTCAGGTGCGGAGTGCCACCACTTGGCGGCAGTCTCGAATGACAGGTCATCACCGGGCTGGTAGACAACGAGCTCTGCATCGGCACCCAGCGAGATCACGGGGGTGTCGCCGATCAGAATGTTGCTCAGCGAAATGTCGTAGCGGCCCCGACCAACAACCAGCAGCATTTCAATCCACTGCGAGCGTGGATCGCCAAAGTAGCGGTTGGGGGGCAAAGCGTAATCGGGGTATGGACGTTGCCGACCCGCAATTTCGCGAATCACCGAGTTAAGCTTGACCTGGTTGCCCTTGACGGTCGCCAGGCCGAGGTCATTGCCCCGCTTGGTGTTTCCGCCGCTGTTCAATGACGGCATCTTCGGCATCAACGCGCCGAGCACTGCCTTGGCGCCGAAAACCAGCGCCAAAGTAATAGAAAACGGGTCTGTCCCCTTCGGCTCGCGGTAGATCTCGACTCGGTCCTCGGGGCCGAACTCGATGGAGGCCCACTGAGTTGGCAAGGCGCGATCGCCATTCACGAATACGCTCAAAGGCAGAGCGGCCGGCTCAACGTCATCAGGCAGGCCGTCAGCTCTAAACCAGTTCAGCAGCGTCTGCCTGGCAGTGACCGGATAGGTCTCAGCCGGTCCCAGGGCAAGCTTGTTGGGGAAGACTTCAATCATTCTCGGTCCCGGTAATAAATGACGGCGTTGTGGTCACGCTCGAACTGCGGCAAAGGCAGGCAGCGGGCGCCACGGGTGGGGTTGATTTCAAGGACTTTGAGCCGGTTACCCACTTCAACGACCAGCGCAACGTGAATGCAAATGTGCCCGCGCATCACGGCCGCGATGGCTCCAGGCTCAGGCGAGCACACCTCCATGTGCTCGGCCTCAGATCGATAAGCCCGGGTGAACTCTTTCGGCTCTGTGTTGCGCACATGCCCCCAGCTGGGCAGCAGGCGCTTGCCCATGTACCGATGGCGTGCATCCCTTACTAACCCCCAGCAGTCGAACCTTTCTGGACCGCGAGCGCCGTCCTCATACCTGCAGGACAGGTACGTGTTGATCCATTCCATAGGGAAACCCTCAGAGGTATTTGAGGCCTGGGGTGAAGTTCGTGGTGTAGAGGGCGCGCGGCCAACCAGTGCCGATCAGATCAAAGAAACCGCACTGCAGGGTTCCTAGGTTCTGCTCAAAGGAATCACTGCTCACAGACATCCGGTAAGGCTTCTCGCACGGCGCCGACGTGTCGCTGGCCAGGAACACGCGATAGACTGCGGTCACCCGCGCATTCCCATCCAGAGCCAGATCAGCCTTCTGCTGCACCTCTCCCGTCGTGTTGTCCACGGCGAAGGCCAGCGCCTGATTTCCCTTGTTGTTCTTCTGGGGCAGCGCGATGCCGATGTTCGCGGCAGTAAAGGTGAGCAACCGCCCGTCCTCTGTGCCGCAAATGCGATCCTTGAACCCGTTGCAGATCAGCACTGGCTCACTCCACGATGGGCAAGTGATCTCCAACGTGCGGACGAACGCTTCCTTACCGCCTGAAGCTATTGCCTCGCGGTAGGTATCTTCGAGAATTGTCATGTGGTGATCGCTTGGAGCTCAGGGATAGATAGGCGGCTTGGGTAGTACTTCAGGTTGCGGATGTATCCGTTGATGGGGTTGGTTGAGACGCCGCGTGCGCCAATCGTCAGTCGGTCTACTGTTGGCGGGGAACCTGGCCCCTGAATGTTGCTCAGCGTGCCATTCAGTACGGCCCTGATGTCATTCTCTTTGTAGGCCACAGCGTGCTTGTACACTTGCCCGCGCGCTGTCTCTCCTGGCCACCCATAGCCGAATATGGCAACTGCGGAGTCGTCATAAACCTGTGTAATCAATTGCACGTTTGTATACAGCGAGATACGCACAGCAGCCCCTGCCACACCGTCTGGCTGCAGGTTTGCCGCGAACCCCAAGCTTGATGACAGGTACACCATCTCGGCAAGCAGGGTTCCTTCCTTCTGCTTCAGCCACGGGCTGACATTGTCCACGTATGCCAGGTCTTGAGCGCGGGACGCCGCCGCTGTTGTGGTTGGAATGTATGACGTTGCGTCTTCACCAACCTCAAGTTGCACACCCCAAATTTGCACACTGTTGCCGATCGCCTGACCCAATTGGATAGCTGCCCAATCCTGCGTGCCTGCGGCAGTTGTCGTCATGGTCACGCTGCAATGATACCAACCGTTCGAACACTGCTGGATACGAGCGCGAACGGTACCAGCAACCACCACAAACGCCCCGGTTCCCGTCAAGCTAAAGTTGACTTGCTGACCGACTCCAAACGCAATTGCTGGCAGTGATATCGTCACGCCGGTTGTGCCCGCTGCTTTGGCGAAAAACCCAAAGCTGTATGGAGTTGCGTTCGCCCACGCCTGCGCAGCGCGCCACAGGTACACACCGCCGCCAACAGCGGTAACCGACATCAGGCCTGCGGTATTTGATCCGTCCGGCGCCACACCTGCCGCGCCAGCAATCGAACAGTTGACCTTACCCCATGCGGCGTTTGTGAAGTCTTGCGAAAAGGTGAGGCTATTGGTGCGAGGCGGCTCCATTTTCAGCCCGCGCGGCGCCAGGGTGGTGGGATCAAACTCAAAACGTGGTACATCTGCTGCGGCTTGAACCAGCAGGCCAGATGAGTTGAAGTACCGGGCAACACTGGCCCGCGAGAAGGTGATCAGATCACCAAATGACTTAGCCTCCATACGACCTCACCAGCAGCAGATAATCATTGGTTTGACCTACCAAGTAGGTCTGGCTTAGGAAATCAATGCTGAGTGACGGGCTATCCGCACGCACAACCTGGTAAACGCCTTGTTTGCCACCATGCGTCTCGTCTCTCTCGATCGTAATCGTGAGTCCAGGGCGCAACGTACGAATTGCCGCAATCGCCGCGGCATAGGTCGGGTAGTCGAACACCATTTCAGGCCACTCGCGATTGAGTGCCAGGTCGATGATGTTCATCATGAACCAATACTGCGGGAAGTCTTCCCACCCCGGGTTCATCAGCGGTGGCTCGCGCAGCTCAAGGGTCGCCGAGATTTCCCAGCGGCTGACCTGGACCAGGGAAGGCCCGGTGTAGTGGCCGGCGAACCGGCATTCGTACTCCTTGAAGCCAATTGGTGTCAGGAGGGTGGCCTTAAACCACTCCACCCCTTGAATCAGCTCGCGGGCGTACCACCCCTGGAAAAACGCCATCTGGTTGCGATCGCAATTCCATTTGGCGTTGATCAGGTATGGCACCTCATCGAAGTTGAGCCTTTGACGAGCTCGGCCTGACTCCATCTTGGTGCGCAGCATAGGGTCGACAGGGGTGTCGAGAGCGTACCCGTCCTGCAACGGCACAGGCAGCTCTGCTGGGTATTCGATCATGAACCAACCCCTTGAAGTCCGAATTTCGTGCTTATGGCTTGGTAGACTTGTGTGTCACCCATGATGCTGGCCACGGTGATCTGGAGGATGTTTTCACCGTCGTCATTGGTAGTCTGGGTGACCTGTCCAGGATTGGATTTGTCCTCGATGAGGTTCACCGTCAGCGCCATTTGGCCATAACCCGATCCGGATCCAGCTGCAGCCGTGCCCGTCGTCGCTACTCGCTCACCAGAGTTGATGGCCTCCAGTAGAGCGCGGTTCTTCCTGGTTGCCGCCGCATTGACGATAAACTCGCCGTCGCTGAGCTTGGCCAAATTGCTGTCCGATGTGCCGGTACCAGCCCCAGAGAAGTAACCACCAGTGGCGAAAGCAGGAACTGCGGCCAGCGTGGTTGCGAGTGCTGTTGTCGAGGTCAGTGCAGCTGCTGCTGGGATGGAGTTACCGCCGAAACTTGCGAGCGATGCCAATGCCGCAGCTGGCGCCCAGGCCGCAGCGGTAGTACCAGCCAAAGCGATGGAGGTGCCAGCGGTCGCAGTTCCAAGCGTTGCCGCAAGCGCCGCGTTCAGCCCCATCTGAACACCCATCTTCACGAAACCAGCGACTATTTCCCTCAGAACGTTCTTGCCGAGCTCTCCCAAAGACTGAAACGACAGGTTCAGATTCATGATCTGGTCACTAAGTCCGGTCGTGATAGACCCGAAGGCACTCGAGAACATCGATTGAGTCTGGCCGGCAACATCCATCGCTTGGCTGCCGAAGTTCTGCACGGCCGCTGTCCACCCATTGATGGGGTTTAGCATGGCCTGATCCATCTGAGCTTGGCCTGCTTGAAGAGCTTCAAGCTGCTTCGGCAAGTACTCGTTGGTTAGGTCAATCTGCGCCTGCAGATCCTGCCGCTGCTTTTCGGTCGTGGCGTTAGCCAGCTCGGTACGCAACTGCAAGATACGGTCGTTGGTCTGTTGCTCGAGCTGCACACGTTGCTGTAAGCGGGACGATTGCAGGTCGCCCATTCCTACGCCCTGAGCCTCGAGGCTGTATTGCGTGCGCTGGTTGCTCAGCTGTTTCTCAAGCTGCGCCCGGTACTCCTCGGCCTGGGTAAGGCCTTGCGCCCCCTTGATTGCGGCTGCGTAGTTGGTCGAGGCTTGTGCCAGAGCCTTGCCGTATTCGTCCTGGCTGATCTTTCCCTTGCTCAGGGCCAGGTCAAGCTGTAGTTGCTCCTTGGTCAAAGCTCGGGCGGCTTCTGCTGCGGGGTCATACTGGGCATACAGCCTGGCGAATGTATTCATCGCCTCCGGAATGCCCTTTCCCGCTGCGGCCTGCGCTTTGGCCGTCGCTGCAGCAGCCGACTTCGTAGCCTTCTCTGCTGCAACCTTTGCGTCCTTCTCCTCGGCGTACTTTAGAAGCAGCTTTTCTTGCTCCGGAAGCAGTTTGCCCAGTTCGCCGGTCTCGATTGCGTACCGAACCTTTGCCGCTTCGGTGTTCTGACCCTGCAAGGTTGCCTGTTTCTTGAGATTGGCCAGTAGCTTCTCGTACTCAGCGTTTACTGGGGTTACCGGGCTTTCACCCTGAGGCTTTTGCGCGCCTATCCCAGCAGATGCTTTTCCCATACGAGAAACCATCGTCCTGATGGTCCCGGCCTTCCCCTCAAGCTCAGCAATTTCTGCATCAATCTCCGCACGGTTATAGAGCTCAAACTTGAAGAATACGCTGTCCTTCTCGTCACCCTTCTTGAGTCTCGATCTCGCATTCTGCAAATCACGAATGCCGGCCAGGGTGACGCTCAGTTCGTTATTCAGGCCCGCAACGGTCTGCTTGTCGGCACGGAAGAAGTCCAGGAACTCACCAGAGTTGAATCCATCCATTGCCTTGGCAAGGGAAGCAATACCGCTCGCGAGCCTGCTGCTAGCGCCGGTCGCTTCGTCCAGGCGTCCAACAGTGGCAACGAGCGCATTGTTGAATGCGGTCATGGCCTGGCTGACGGTCAGGTTCAAGCTAGCGCTGAGCTGGTCGACCTGGTCCTTCTGGTTCTGGAGCGCTTCCACAATTGCAGCCGACGTCAGCTTCCCCTCTGACCCAAGCGACCGGAGCTGACCAATTGTTACACCCAGCCCCCGGGCGATGGCTTGGGCAAGTGCCGGTGTCTGCTCGAGGATTGAGTTCAGCTCATCCCCGCGAAGGGTTCCGGAAGCTAGCGCCTGGCCAAACTGAACCATTGCAGCATCTGCGGCCTGGGCGCTTGCTCCACTCAAAGCAACCGTTTTGGCTACTGTCTCAGTTACGCTGGCAACATCCTCGAAGCTTAGGCCCAGTTGCCGGCCGTTCTGAGCGATACGCTGGTACACCTGAGCGGTTGTTTCTAGCGACTGCCTAGAGTTCTGAGCGATGTCGTAAACCGACTGCTGGGCATATGCAAGCTGCTCCGATCCCTCAGTAACAAGCCTCAAGCGGTTTGTCAGGTTTGTGTACTGCTCAGCCGCAGCGGCGATTTTTGCCGCACTGAATGCTGCGGCCAATGGGGCCGCCAGGCCAGATACCGTCGATATTAACCGACCTGTCTGGCCCTCAAGACTTCTGACCTTTGCCCCACTGCTGGATGCCTTCTGCCCCATGTCTTCCATGGAGGATCCGGCCTTGCGCATAGCTGGATCGACCTTATTTCCCGCCGCCTCCATGGCGTTGAGATCCTTGGTCATCGACTTTGCGTCTCGCTGCGCGTCCCTCGAGTCGATGGTCACCGCAAGGCGGGATTCCTGCGACATAGCTTCCTCCAGGCGTAAAAAAACCCGCCGTAGCGGGTCTCAACTGATTCTTGCGCTCATTGACCGAGCCTTACGCCACCAGGGGCGGCATCGATTACGTTGTACTTTTCTACTGTGCTGTCAGTGTTGAACAGCACAGCCAAGGATTGCTGCTTCATGCCTGTGCCGAATGGACCAACGAATACGTACATCCACGTCATAGCCAGCTTCCCGTCGGAGCTGTACGACTGGCTGGCTGGCGCGCCAAACAAGTCATTCATTTGGGAGACAGTGGTTTTCCCCGGCTCAATCTGAGTGATGAGGTCAGGAGTGATCTTCTGTCCGCTACTGGCGCATGCTCCAAGCAACAACGACATAAATAAAACAGCCACGAGTTTCAGCATCACCAGCTCTCCATTTTGTGTGGTTGAGAATCTACCACCTCCATCATTTGCCACCAAAACAGAGCTTCGCAATAAACGCGCCCTACCTGCTTTTAGGCGGTCCCTTCGGCTTGTCCTTCTCCTGCTGCTCGCCCCAGTGTCGGCGGAACTCGTCATCCAGGGAGAATATTGCGGCATCGAACTCTTCGCGGCATATCGATGATGGGTAACGGGACAGATGCTCTGTGATCGACGTTGGAGGGATTGGAGCCGGAGCGCCTATCATGCCGACATACTGCCGAGTGCGACTGATTGAGCAGTAGGCCTCAAGAATCTCGGCTATGACGCCGTCGATCTCTGGCTGTGGAGGAACAGGCGCTACATCTTTCAGCCTTTCACGCTTCCAGCGGGCTTTCTCGTTTGCTTCGCCCGCCCAGTCGCGCCCCCAGACGTAGGCGGCGACCGCTTTTTTGCGGTCTCCTTTGCTCGCTCTTCAGCGCGAGTCAAAATGTCTAACGCAGTGCGGATCGCGAGCCAATAGACATCAGGCATCATCCCCATGAGCTGAATACACAGTTCAGGGGTGTATTCGGCTGGCACCCCAGGGTTCTCTGCGACATCCACTCCTTGCCAGTCCCTGATAAGGTAGCGGGCGGCAAGCTCGTAGAACAGGTCGTCGCCGGATTCGAATTCGATGTCTGCAACCGGCTCCAAACTGAAACTTGCCGTTCCTGCCTTGGTTTGGGCATCGATAGCGTCAAGGTGCCGCTGCACGAGCGCTTTGTGCGACTTGAACGCTGAGTTGCCGAATGATGCGACCAGGATCTTGGCGCCCTTGGCGAACTCAACCCAACGCTCGCCATTGAGATCAAGCTCAGGCTTCTTGATGGTGATGCCCATGATGTTCCTCTGCGGTAAAAGGCCCGACGCGCACCGCAGGGCGCGCCAGGCAAAGGGTTACGCGGTGATGGTGATGGTCGCGGTGCCGTTTTTGGTCGGGTCGGCCGCGCTGGTAGCGGTGACGGTGGCTGTGCCCACGGCTACAGCGGTCACCAGACCGGTCTGGCTGACGGTGGCTTTGGTCGCATCGGACGTCGACCAGGTGACTTGCTGGCTCGCGCCCACCGGCGCCACCAAGGCCTCCAGATCGCGAGTCTTGGCCACCTGAATGCTCGCAGTGGTTGGCGCCACAGTCACACCCGTGACGGCAATTGGCGCCGGGGTACGGGTAATGGTGGGCGGAACCCGGCGGCCGGTGTAGCTCAACTCGACCTGGATGATGTCGGTCGAGCCACCATCAGGCCAATCGCCGCTGACTTCCATTTCAGGAAGCAGGAAGGTGTAACCCCCATCTGCGTTGTTCAGGGTGAACTCGAAGCTCAATGCGCTGCTGGTCTGCTGGGCCTTCCAGAACTCATAGGCCTTCTTCGACCAGCTGATAGTGATGGAGCCGGACGGGGTGAAGATGGTGGGAATGATGTTGCCCGGGAACGGGTTACCGTTGCCGATACACCGCTGGGTTTGCACGCCGTTGTCGAACTGCAGGTTGAAGCTGTCAACGCAGGCGTTGTCCTCGCCGAGCTGCTCACCATTGATCTTGAGACCGCTCACGTCCTTGAAGCCGTACCGGCGCTGCTTGGCCTCCACCTGCGGGTTGACGATGAACGAGGTGTTATCGGCCTTGTCTTCCCACGAGGTAGCAGCAAACGTGGTCGTGACGGTGATTTCGTTGTCGCTCGGGACTTCGAAGTTCATCGTCGCGACCTGGGCGCCGCGGGCAACGGCCGCAACCCCAATGTCACTGGCGTAGGAACCGATCGAGAACGTGATGCGGTCGTTGCCCATGGTCAGGACGTTGCCGGCCCAGTCCTTGCCGAAGCAGGAGGCCATGAACTCATCAAGCGCCCCGTAGCGCAGCTTGGTTTCTACATCGCCCCCGACATCCACGGTGGTCTGGGCTGTGCCCTGGGCCATCCGGTCGGCACCGATTTCGTTGTTCTCTTCGCTGTTATAGGTCGGCAAAAGACCGAAACTGACACGGGTCAGCACGTTCCAGTTGCCTGCCGGTGTTACACCTGGGGTGACTTCGCGCTTCCACGCGGTCGAAACTTTAGCGCCCGAACTCATCGGAGCCTCCTTAGATCGTAGTGATCCGGGGAGGCGTGGCGACCAGAGGGGCCTAGCGGCGTGTCTGGTCAGCGTGCCCGGTGGTTCAGGTTGTTCAGATGTTCAGCTCTACCTCGACAGAGGTCAGGACTTGCCGGCTAATCTCGCCGAAAGCGTTTAGGTCGACATACTGGAGGTTGACGTATTCGACGCTGAGCCCGGTCTTCTCGTTGAAGGCCTTGACCGCGCCATGAATCTGCTCGGCCAGGATGCGGCGCTCTTCGCGCACCTGGTCAATGGTCATGCTTTCACTCATCGCCTTTCTCCTTCGAAGAAAGCCAGCGCTCCCAGGCGGCAAGCGCAGCCTTAGCCGCGCGGATCAAGCTGCGGTGCAGCTCCAGTGATGTTTTTGACATAAGCGCCTCTCAATTCTTTGGATCAACTGGACGAGGCCAGGTGAAAACAACTTTTGCTCCGCTGGACATGCTTTTCACCATGGTCAGTAGGCCCTGTATGGAATCCGCACGTTCACCTGGTACCAGTTGTTGCCATCATCACCGATGACCTGGGCGGATGCCGCGTGGCACTCAAATGGCCCTGTTGGGTCGCTGTAGAACTCGAACTGCTCGACCAGGGTGTCGGCCGCCCGGGTGATCGCCAGCGAGCCCTTGTAGGTCGGCACGAACAGTTGGATGACGATGATCCCGGTGCGGCGCACGCACGGCCCGATGCCGATTTCTGGCGTCGATGACAGACCGGGGATGTCGGCCAGTCGCGCCCATATGGTCTTGCCAGCCGGGCTGAATGGCTGAGCGTTGTTCGGGTAGTCCACGTCCGCCGCCGAAATCCCGGCCCACTGCTGCATGCGCCCAATGACAATGGCGCGAATCTGTTCGAAGGTCATGAGCTGTAGGCCTGGGAAACGCCGTGAAAAGAGACGGCATACACACCGCCTGGCGCCTGAGTGGAATGGCCATCCTCCAAGCGCTCTGCGTATGGCAGGTTCGTCTGGATAAAGACCGTGGTGAACGGCTCCAGCCCCGAAAGCTGGCTGGCACCGCGGCTGATCGTCTCGCTGCCGGCCGCGTCGGCTTTTGTCGTCACCGTGTATACGGGCTCGCCAATGCTCACGATGTGGCTACCCCTGAATCTACCTCCGACATACCCGGGTGGCGGCGGGCGCTTCCAGAGATCAGGATTACCTACCGGTGATCGCAGCACGATCTCATTGAGCATTGCCATCGCGATTACTCGGACACGCTTCGTGAGATCCTCTTCAACCACCTCAGCAAACGCGCTCGGAGGCGTACTCCACCCTCTCCCTTTGGCCATGGTCACTTCCTCAGCTGGATCTCGTAGTGGGCCTTGGCCGGATCGATGCCGGGGCTGACGACCGTGTATGTCGCTTGCTCACCAGTCAGCAGGTCTTCAGCGGTGATTTTGTGCCCCACAGCTGGTTTGTCGGTGACCTCGTTGGCCAGACAGATCAGCAGTACGTCGCCCACTAGGATGTTCACCCCGTCGATGCGCCGGCTGTCGTAGCTGTCGAGCACTCCGCGCCCGGTGTAGATCACCGGCTGGGCCGTGGTCGTCTCGTTTACTGGGTCCCACACACCCGGGCCCATGTAGGTACCGGAGAACGGCACGACCGCATCGGCCAGGTCTTCGTCGAAGGCCTCGGCCAGGTCGGCCTGGATTTCGTCGCGAATGCCCATGCCTACCCCCGTTTAACTGCAAAGGCGAACGGGTTGCTGCGCCAAGGCGTGAGCAGGGCCAGGGCCAATTGCACGCACGCTGGCTGGGCCGCCGTGGAAGTCTTGTCGATCGAGCCGAAGGTTTTGCTGGTCGATACCGAGCCAGCCTTGACCGTCTTGGCTTCAAGCGATCCCTCGGTCTGCTGCTGGTAGAGCTTGCCCTGCGACGCGCACTTGGCCAGGCGGGCGCCGGCCTGCTTCACATCGTCGGGGATGTCATCCATGTCGATGCCGAATAGGTTCAGCGCGGTCAGGTAGGCGTTCGCCTCGAAGACCGCCTCTTCCTTGGCCTCATCAGGCGCCCAATCAGCCCCGAGGATGCTATCCACGTCGGCCACAGTGATGTAAGTAGCCATCAGGCCTCCGCTTGAATGAATGGGGCCGCAGCCCCGGTTTTACGCCTTGGGCAGGTCGTCGACGGCCTTCTGCAACGCTTCTTTCGAGGCGTTGGCGCGGTAGGTGACGCTGGCAGCGTCGAGCCGGGCCTTGAGCGCCTCGACCTCTGGATCTACGTTCGAAGGCTTGAGCGCCTCCAACTGCTTGAGCAGTTCGGCCTTCTCCCCCTCCAGCGCGACCACCTTTGCAGCCTCGCCATCACGCTCACGCTGCAGGCTGGCGACGCCGGCATTAACCGCCGCCAGCACTTCGACAAGGCGGGACGCGGTTTCGCCCAATTCGCCTTCCGGCTTCGTCAGGCGCTGCTCGGCGAACGACTCGACGATCACGCCGATCGATGCCAGCTCGACTGTCAGGCGATCCAGCACGTCGTCACTCAGGCCGCCTGCTTCGACCAGCACCGCGACCTGGCGCAGCTCAGGGCGGATGGAAACCTCAGGGACATCCTTGGCTTCCCCCTTGCGACTCTCGGCTGCATTGGCGTCGATGATCACTAGGCCGTGTTCCTTGGCCAGTGCCTTCACATCTTCCTGGTACTGGTGGAATGGGCCCGCCAGGTACCAGATGTTGTTCTTGCTCATGCGAATGTCCTCAGCAGGCCAGGCCAAAGGCCCAGCCCACCGTCAGGGTTACTTGGAAGCGTCACCGATCAGAGCAACACCGGCGGTGTGCTTGATGCTGGTGGCGGTCTTGTCCCAGTTGGTGCCGGTGGCCAGTTCGGCATCGGTCGGGGACTTGCCGCCGGCGGTTACATCCCAGGTGTAGCCCTTGAGACCCAGACCGAAGGTGTAGTCGGTCTGCAGCGTGGTTTCGATCCGCTCCTTGCCGTTTGTGGTCTGGACGTTGCTGATGATGTCGCGACCGTCGTGCACCAGCGCTGCGCCTTGCACCAGGGACAGGATGATTTCCTTGTCCGGGGTGCCGTCCTGCATCAGTGCAGGGGCATCGGTCACAACCGATACCTTGCCCAGGATGTCGATCACGCGAACGTTGCCGGCCTGGAACAGTTGCTGCTGGTTTGCCAGGTTTTGACCAACCAGCTTGTGATAGCTGGTGCCCTGCATCACCTGAGTGACCAGGTTCTGGCTGGCATCACCGAACTTCGCGTGAGCGTTGTTCAGGCCGGCATAAGTGATACCGGCAGTCGCGGATACGTCGTTGACCGCTGAGGCCTGGGCGGTGATTGCGGCCACCAGAGCGGCGATGGCGGTGTTCAACTGGTCCTTCAGCAGGATTTCAGCGAATGCGCGGGAAGCGACCTCGATGCCTTGGGCGGTCGGACGCTCCAGCCAGGTCATCTGCGACGGCTCATAGCGGATCGGGCCGAAGCCGCCAGCAACCTTGACCGAGGTATTTTTCAGCTCGGTCAGGTCGGTGATCGGCGCGGCGCCGTTGGCGGCGTAGCGATCCACGCGGCGCTGAGCAGCGGCCAGGGTCTGGAAGAACGACTCTTGTAGGAAGTCGCCGGTGAAGCCGTCCGGGGACAGCACGATGGCGCCGCGGCTGGCGGCATTGAACGCAACGAGCATCTGATCCAGCGTCTCGATGGTCGCCGGCATAATGTATTCGTTGAAAACCTGCATTTGCGTCAGGGACATGGTTGTCGATCCTTATTTCTGAGGGAGGTCTGGGAACCGGCTGGCGATCGCCGCCGTGCGCTCCTCTTTGGTACCGCCGATGTTTCCTTTTGCGGCCCCGCCGCCCTTTCCAGCACCACCGGCCCCGCCGCCTGATGCCTTGCTGCCAGCGATCAGCGGGCCAAAGGCCGGATCGTTGGTGAATTCTGCTTTCAGCTCATCGAGCGTTGCCGCTGAGAGCTTGCCGGCCGCGTCCAGCACGACAACGGTGGGTTTACCGTCGCGCTGCTCGACGCTCAGCCGGCGTTCGATGTGGGGAAGCAATGCCTTGGCGCTGCCTGGAATGGCCAGAGTGGTCGCGATCTCGGTAGCGGTGCGGCCCACGGTCAGATCCCGGATCTGGCCTTGCAGGGTGCTGTTGGTGCTTTCGAGTTGGCCGGTCAGCTCTGCTTCGCGGCGCGCGTACTTCTCCGACCAGGACTTTTCGAGCTCTTCGACGTTGCCAGACTTGCGGGCTGCCTCTTCACGCTCGAGTCGAGCAGTTTCCTCGGCCTCTTTGCGCGCCTTCTCGGCCGCCTTCTTCTCGCCGAGCAGTTCGTCAACCTTGGCCTTCAAGCCGCTGACGTCTTCCTGCTGCGGGAGACCATCGATTCCGAGAACGAACTTGCCGTCCTTCTCGACGTACAGGGCCTGAATGGATTCGTCGACGCCGTCGAGGCTGTCCAGTTGGAATTTCAAGGTCATTGCTGTCTCCCAGAGACGTTGTGCAGGCCCTGCCTGCGGGCATAAAAAAACCGCCATTGAGGCGGTTACGAGAAGAATGTTTGTTCAGATGGTGAACATGTCACTGAGGTCGAAGTATTGGCACGGCGTGCCTTGAGCCATTGCGAGCTCAGTGGAAAGAAATGCACCGACGTTATGATGCAAATCTTCTGGGTATTTTCCCGGCAACAGATAGACCCTGCTGAATACCGTCCAAAGCCTTAAATCTTCCAAGCGGCCCGCCGCAAACGCTTCTGAAATCAATTCCAGAACCCATTTGGCCATTACGCATTTCTGCTTGGCGTGGTCGGGGTATTGCAAAACAACCTTGAACGCTAGAAATAAATTCCCAAGCTCTGCAGCTGACAGGCTTCCATACATGCCGCATTTCTCCTCACACCCGATATTCGAGGAGCACATTACAGCGGCATAGCAGCCCGCTCAAATGCCATCGGCTCTCGCTCGCGCAGCTGCTGAAGGGTCAGTGTCTTGCCGTTGTCGTCAACAAACCGATCGATGGGCAACTCGCCTTTGCTGAAAAGCTCGTAGCGAGCCGGGCCAAGCACATCGCGCTGGAACGAAGCAGGCTGCCGTGCCAACCACTCGGGGTAGCTGGTCTTGCTGCTGACCTGCTTAACTCCATCCGGGCCGACTGATGGCCGCGTGGAGCCTGGTATCTCCCGGGCATACTCAGGCTTGAGCACCGGAATCAGCGTCGTGCGGCACCGCCAGTGATAAGGCGGTTTTGGGCCATCCAGCGGGATGATCGTCTGGTCAATGCTCATGCAGAACAGCGTGGTGCGGCTGTCCAGGGTGGCGACCCGGCGCATCCCCAGAAGAATGTCGTCGTTCTGCTTCATAACTTCGGCACGCGCTGTGGCGGCGATGTGATTGGTCATGGTGCTGACCAAGGCCGACGCCTGATCCTTCTGCATCTGGTGGATGCTGCTCAGGCGCCGGCTGATCTGCTGGCTGGTTTCGCCCAGGGATGAGCCGATCTGGATTTCACCGATGATCTCGGCAGTCTTCTTGGTGCCGAACTGGTCAAGCGCACCGCTGATGCTGATCCGCTGAACACCCTTGCGAGCCTCCAGCAGCATGGGGTCGGCCAGGGCAGCAGCCGAAACCAGCTCGGCGGACGGCACATTGAGCTGAACCACCGCGCGGACGACCTTACCCAGCATCGTGGCGTTGAATTCAGCCTCATACTCGGCGAACTCACCAAGATCCAGCTGAGCGCGTCCCTTGAGGTCGTCGTATATGCCCCGCAAATCGCCCTGAAGCGTTTCCATCTGGGCGGTGTAGCGCTTGGTGCCATATGCGCTCAAACCGTCCGATACGCGCTGCTTGGCGGTCCTGATGGCTTTGCTGATAAACGACGCTACACGCTTCAGGTTTCCGCCTGCATACCGCTGGACGTAGATCTGATGCCGAGTGGCGGCGTCCTCCAGGTAGCCTTCATTGCTCATCGCTTCCGCCTACTGGTGGTTCGGTCTCGATTTCTGCGTCGATCTTCTCGTCAGTGCGATCGGCCTCAAGCACACCGCCCTGCCGCAGGTTGGTGCGAAGGTCGGACTTGGCGATCAGGCCCTGCTGCCAGAGCTGGACCTGAGCGAGGATGTCCTGAGCCGTCATGGTCTCGTCGAAGAACGACTGATTGAGCCAGAAGACCGTGCCCTTCTCGTCCGGCTCGCCCATCATGAAGCGCTCGGCGTCGAGAATGGCCCGTTTCAGGGCCTCGGACACGTTGCCGGCGATGGTGCCCAGCACGCTGTTGTCGGAGCTGTACCGTATGCGCACCGCTTCAGCTGTCTCGGCGCCGCCCGCCTTCTGGACGATGCGAGCGCCGATCATCAGCATCTGCTCTTCCTTGTCCTTCAGCAGCGTGCGGGCCAGTTGGCTCTCGGTCGCCTGGACCAGGGTTGCGGTGCCGCTCTTGCCAAGGTTGTAGCCTCGGGTCGAGCCGATGTGCATGCCATTCGGGTTCACCTTGGCGAACTCGTCGGCGCTGATATCCGTAGTGATGAACAGAGTCGGCTGGCTGCTGATAAACCCGCTCTCCTCCACCGTTGCGCTGTTGCCGTAGTGCAGGATGTTCACATCGGCCAGGTCCTCGAGCGGCGACTTGTCGACGCTGGCGTCGTTGTTCTGGGCGCCGTAGAAGCTGAACAGGATGTGGTCGAAGGGTCGGCCGTTCTTGTCGAGGGGCGCGACCTCCGTGAAAGTCTTGCCGTCCTCTGCGTAGACACGCTGAACATAACGGCCGTCAACCAACAGCAGTACACGGTACTGGGTGCCCGTGGTCCGTTCCAGGCTGTCTGGGCTGAACTCCGATGTGCACTCCCGCAGACTGACATAGACCAGGCGCTTTACCCCGTCCACCACCTGCTCATCCCAGTCGACGATCGACTCGGCGCCGTAGTGCTGGATAAGCGCGCGACGCCCCTGCATGTCAGCCATCGAGGACACCCCTTCAACCGCCGGGAAGTCCACCAGGAAGCCGCCACGGCCGCTATCTAGGCACTCCCCTACAGAGTCCTTCGAAAGCTGCTCCAGGCTCGTGCCATCGCCGCTGGCGTTCTCCTTCAGGTACTCGACACCGGTGGGGAGCTGCAGCTCGGCAGTCTTGCGGAACACCGCGCCCAGCAAGCCAGTGCGCGTTCGCCCGGTGATGTTCAGGAACATCGCCCGCTTCTTGTACTGCTTGTACCGCGCCAGGTTCTCCTTGGATTTGTTCTCAGGGTCTGGCATCGGCAGGTAGATATCGTGCTTGCGCACCTCGCGGGCACCGGCCACGCAGCGCTTGACCAGCTGCCAGCCGGGCAAGGCTTCCGAGTACTCTGCCCGGGGACTGAAATTCGGCATGGGTGGCCTCAGAAAGTGAACGAGATTGGAACGTGCTTGACCACGGAGCGCTTGGTCTTGGCCACAGCGAAGTAGCGGAAGGCGTCGGCCGGGTGGGATGACCAGTCGTGCAGAGGCTTGTCTTTCCAGCACCCGCGCTTGTCATCCCATTCCTTGCGGTAGCTCTCCAAAGCGGTGATGCCCTCCTCGCACTTGGCTTCGTCGAAGGCGCAGTTCGGGAGAATCTCCCGGGCCTGCTCGATGCCTTCATCGATGCCCAGCTTCGGCACCACCTGGAACGTCATGCGGTAGACCTGGCCGTCGATCTCGTAGCCCTCTCGGGCGAGTTCTCGCCGAGTCTTGCCGTCGCTACCAAATTCCCGGTTATCGATGTCGTGGGGGCCCCAGTGCTCGCCATACTCGTAGCCGCGATCCTTCAGCACCTTCATGTAGTGCCGCAGGCCTTCACCGCTGTTCTGGTAGAAGTCGACAACGTGGTACTCCTCGCCGACGATCCGGACGAACCAGATGGCCGTGGAGTCGCCCACGCCGATGTCCCAGAACGTGTGCACCGGCAGGTGGCTGTTGTCAGGTAGCTTGCCGATGCGCTGGGCGGCGTAGAGCTTGGTGAACTGCTTGGCGTAGTAAGCGCCTTCGATCGTCTGCTGGAATGCCTCGGCAGGGATCGACGGGTACTCCCGCTTCATGTCGTCGCCGAGGGTCTTTTCCTTGGCGCTGTACCAGGCGCGCTGGCCTGGGTTGGTGACGATGCCGTGCTTGACTCTCAGCTCGTCGAAATACTTTGTCAGCCGGTCGGGGATGACAACATCGGTCGGCTCCAGCCAGTACAGCGGGTTCCGCCACCAGCTGAAGAAGAAGAACTTCCAGTCCAGCAGGCCCAGGGGCACGCCGGCCAGTTGCTGCTTCTCGGCAGACTGGCTGTAGTCGAAGAAGTAGCCCGCCCGCCCCTCGGCCGTAGACTCGATGGTAACGAAACACTCAGCGGCCACAGCCTCAAACGCACCGGTGACGATCTCCCGTGCCTTGTGCGGGAACTTGGCGCAGATCTTCCCGAACTCGGACACATGCAGGTAACGCAGTGTGCCGCCCCGGAATGAGGTCGAAACGTAGAGCGATCCACCCTTGCTGAAAACCAGCTCGCCCGCGGCGTCGTTGCGCGCCGGGTTGGCCGCCTTGATCTCTTTCGGCAAGTTGTCGTAGGCGTACTTCACCTTCTCACGGAACAAGCGCTTGGCGTCGTTCAGGGTGTGAGCGATAAGCGCGCACTTCGCCGCTTCGAACAGCGCGGCATCCAGCTGGACGATGCAGACCAGAGTGGTGAACCCAAGCTGCCGGGCCTTGAGGATGATGTTGCGAGTGTGCATCCCCTGGAAGTAGTCGATCTGCTCCTGCGTCATGCGGAAGCGGACCTTCTTGCCCTGTTTGTCCGTGATGAAGTACAGGTTATTCAGCCGCCAGAACCGATCCCGGAGCAGTTTCAGGTGCTCGGGCTTCATGATCAGGCGTCCTTCGAGAGTTCATCCATCAGCTGCGAGAGTTCGTCGGAGTCTTTCGACTGTTCCTTGTCGTCCAGGCCGAATGCAGTGCGCTCGAGCACCTGCAGGTTCTTCATGGCCGAGGACAACTGGAAAAGGGTCTTGGCGTTGCTGGGCAGGGCGACAGCTGCAAGCATCGAGCTGCGACGGAAGCCGCTTTCATCGGCGGCAGTCTCATCAGCAATGGCGTCTTCGATCTCTTCGCGCTTCTTGATCGTAGTGAGCAGATCATCCATCAGCAGGTTCGCAAGGTTCGTGGCCTTGCGAATATCGCGGCGATGACTGCGAACAACCGTCGCGCCTTCTTCTGCCGCCTCTTCGATGATTTCTGCGTCACGCTCAGGGTTCGCACATTGGTCTTCGCGAACCTCGCCGCGAACCAGCTTGTTGCGAACCTCTTTTCGAACTTGCTCCGAGAGGTCACGCGCCCAGCCCTGGGCCTTTGCCTTCTTGCGGATTGCGGTGTCACTCACACCATGCCGGTCAGCGATGGTGCGGATGGAAAGCGCCCCGGCCCGGTAGGCTCGTTCGATCGCCTCCCAGTCGGGTTGCTTGGTTGTCATGAGGAAACGTACCGATAGGAGATTGAGATTGCTTGGCCATCACGAGATGATGGCCACTTCATCAATCCAGAGTGATAGGGAATTCCATGGGTCACAAGATTTTCCTCAGCCACAACCACGCAGATAAGCCAGTGGTCGAGCCAGTGGCGTTACGGCTCGCAGGAATCTTCGGGGAGTCCGCCGTGTTCTATGACTCATGGTCTATACGCCCAGGCGATGGAATCATCGATCAAATGAACAAAGGGCTTGAGGCACCAGAATTTGTGTTCTTCTTTGTTTCGGCAAATAGTCTTGCAAGTCAGATGGTGAAACTTGAATGGCAAAATGCCCTATTTTCTGCATCTCGCGGCAAGACACGCATCATTCCAGTAAGAGTCGATGGAAGCTCAATGCCACCGCTTCTCACGCAAACTCTGTACATCGATATGTATTCAGCAGGCCTAGAAGCAGCCATCGCCCAGATAGTCAACGTCACCCAAGGCAATACATCCTTTGCTCCTCAGCATGGGGAGTTTTCTAACCTAAGCTATTCAGCCGATCTGGATGGTGAAGAATCAGTAGTTGTCACAGTCAGCGCATCTCATTTCATGGAGCCGAATGGTAGTTTCCTGATCGAAACTACAAACAATGAGAATGAATTTTCATGCGAGTCGGTGAACGGCACCCCATTCTTTGGTGGATATCGGATCAACAGCCCTAGCGATACCGCTGGCACGACGATCCATTCATTCCACTACAAGACCATGGGTGGCGCGATAACACCCACCCATCCGCTGCAAATACGTATCAAGTCCCTAACAGAAGCTCGCGTAGTCATCGTTGGGTTCCGTCATGAGGTGGCTCAGAACGAATGGAAACAGCTACCGTTCGAAAAAAAGACCGCTAGGCCTAATACACCCTAAGGGTGCGAATCGCACCGCCGGTGTAGATATCACGCTTTATTGCGGCGCGTATCGCATCTTCTACGCTTGCGCCCATATCCATGGCAGTGAGTGCGAATGGTGAACCGCTGCCAATGGCATCAGCACGGCGCAGGTCGATCCTGGTCTTCCAGATGCCCGTGTTGTCATCGTGCCCAACGAGCCACAACTCACCGTCGGCGACTGCATAGCCAGAGGCCTCGACCTGGGATGAAGCCGGGGTACCAAAGTAGGCTGCTATCAACGCGTCGTAGTCACAAACCGCGCCGGTGCAGATAAAGCCAACACCCTTAACCACCTTCAACTTCTCGCAGTCATCATCGGATATGACTGTCCCACGGGTTGTTCTGGAGTCGTAGGCGATCACTCCGTCTTTGTAGGCGATAGTGGTCATTCAGTTCTCCGCGCCACGAAACGGCGCACCTTGAATTTGTGGCGCGGGCTACGCCTCGGGGTTTCGCCCGGGCAACTTGAACCCTGTGAAACGATCGGCGTAGGCGCGGATTTTGTCCACTCCAAGCAAGCCGATCATCCCGCCAACAATTCCGGCGGCAGACTGTGGAATCCCCAGCAGCTCAAGTCCGGAAAGCATCGCGAGAGTGATACAGCCGCAAAGCAGGCTTTCGAGGAAGGCCGCCTTCTTGGTGCCACCACCATAAATGATCCGCAGTGCCGAGATCGACACGGCCAGGCCGGCTGCATAGAAAGCTGGAGCATGCTGACTGAGCCACGCAAACACGATAAGCCAGGTGTCTGGTTTGTCTGGCATATGGTTCATTCCGGTTCCTCCCTTTCGGGGAGCGAGTTAGGTTCGGCTCCTGCGGCACTCCCAGCTCGGAGCAATGGGTGTGGAGGAGCCGAAAGCGAAAAGCCCAGACGAATGCCCGAGCCAAAATATATAAACATAAGTGTTTACACTGAACACTTGTGTTTATATACTGAGCCCATCAACACAACAAAGGAGAGTTGATGAAGTACAGCGAGTTCAGGAGATGGTTGGAGGCCCGAGGGGTCGAGTTCTCGAAGTCAGCAAGCGGTAGCCACTTCAAGATTCGATACAAGGACCGCCAGACGATCTTCCCAAGCCACGGATCAAAAGAGATTGGTGAAGGGCTTAGGAAGGAAATCATCAAGCAACTGGGCCTCAAATGAGGCCCCTACCAACTGAACACGCAACAAGTCAGCTCCCTAAGCGAGGAACCATGTTCGACTACAAAATCGTTGCCCACGAAGAGAACGGGCATTTCTGGTCGTCCTGCCCGGACATTCCAGAGGCTCACAGCGCCGGGGATACCCTGGAAGAGCTGCTGGAAAATGCTGTCGAGGGGATCACCTTGGCGATGTCGATCTACGTTGAACGGCGACAGCCAATCCCGTATTCGACTGATCGGGGTGATCACCATGTGCGGCTACCTGGCGTTACCGTAGCCAAGGCACTGCTGTGGAACATGCTTGTTAAGACCAATAAGACCCGGGCCGACCTGGCTGAAATGCTGAGCATCTCGCCTGTCGCCGCCGGCCGACTGGTTGACTTCGAGCACTCCTCGAAGCTGGAGAGCATCGAAAATGCCTTGGCCCTGTTTGGTCTGCGCTTGCAGATCACCGGCGTCGAGTCGTATGCCGTGGGCACTCCGAAGATCGTTTATCCGGGCATGGAGCCGTAACGAAAGGCTCGCACATGCTCCAGGGTTTGCGTGTCTTCCCACGCCGCCCGCCAAAGACGATCACAGCGCCGACGCCCTAATGCATCGGTCTCGCTGATCCGGTCTCGCGCCACCCATGAAGCACGTACGAGGCATGGGTGCGCGGGCTGCCGGTGTTTTTCCGTAGCACTGTACTACCGGCTTATCAGTGTCCAGGCCTCCCGAAGGCTGCCCTGGCTGCAGTGAACTTTTCTGCGGGCAATAAAAAACCCGACGCTATGGCCGGGTTCTTTTTGCGATCTTCGCCAAAGGCGAAATTATCACGATGGGGAAACTATGCCATCAGCCGAGCGGGAACGCAATAGGCCCTCAAGCGGCACTCTTCATTTGGTAGATTGCAGTCGCCACCGGACCCAGCGCCATCTTGTCCACGTCCTCGCAGCAGTCGAACGCAAGGCGCACGTATCCACCCCACTCGCGGTCCCAGCGCACTGAGTCGAGCCTCACCCCGTAGTGAGCGTGCAGCCAGGCCCTGAATCCCTCTGGCGACTCCAGCGGATCGTCATTGGCCGACTGCCCGCCCTGGTGCATGTATCGGTACCGGGTCATTACCCCCTTCACCACATACTCGAGCTTTTCACGCTTGGCGGCAGTCATGCGCGGCGACTTGCGCTGCACCAGGTTGAAGATCACCTCTTCTGCAATCTCGCGGGTGTCGTCGTCCAGCCGTGGGCTGTACATGAAATTGCCGAAGGCACGGACTTGGCTGTGCAGCTTGCCGATTGCCGACTGCACCTGGCCGGCCAATGCCTGGTGCGCGGCGTGGCTGGCAGTGCGCTGGCGATCCGTGGTCTGCACCATGGCGCCCAGCAAGCCCAGCTGCTCGATGAAGGAGCCTTGGCTATCCCAGGCCGTGTACAGGCAGTCATGCCACGCTTGGCGAGCGCTATTCAGTTGCATGGGCCGCCCTCCTCACGCTTTCGCTTGGCCGCAACAGCGATGCCGCGCACAACGCAGTAACCCCCGAGAATGACCATGCCCATGAGAAACAGCTGCGCAGTGTCGAGTGGTGTCCAAGTCATGCTGCTTGCTCCTTCAGCTGTTTGATCTTTGCCCGGTATTCGGCCTTGATGGCCTTCAAGTCTTCGATGGTGTAGCGCTGGGGCTCATGAGGCCCTTCGAGCCGGTCGACTCGATCTTGGCCAATCTTTTGGATCAACCGCTCGCGGTAGCCCTGAGCAACGGTCCGGCCTTTGGCGGCGTACTTGTCCGATCCGCCATTGCAGGACTTGAGCTGCTTGTGGCAGTTGTCCTCATCGAATCTCAGCTCCGGGTATGCACCACGACTGAGGAAATGACCCGCGTCCCACTTGCCACCAGTCAGCCAGTCTTCGCCTGCCCCGTAGCTGCCACAGCAGATGCAGGGCTCGTCCTTGTCACGCAGACGGATGAAGATGTTGAACTGGATCTGGGCCTCCTTGATGTAATCCGCCCGGCTCTTGAGCTTCTCCTTGCGGACCTTGAGTTCGCGGCGCTCGCGCTGGGCAATGGCCTTGCGGGCAACCTTCTGGCCTTCCGGCTTCTTTGCCAGGTCCAGCGCGCACTGCACGCTGCAGGCCTTCTGCGTCGAAAGCGATGGCCGAAACCTGCCGCCGCAACCCTTGCAGGTCTTCTGCTTCACTTCCTTGATCGAAGCCCTCATGAGGCCCTCCCCCGGCGCTCGCCGTAAATCGCCATCATCAGGTCCTCTGGATGCGGCAGGAGCAGCTGCAGGCTCTCGGCGCAGTAGGCATCCAGCAGCTCCAGGTAAGTGGTCATCTGCTGGGTGTTGAACTTGCGGGTCTTGGCCCGGCCAACGCGGTACCGGGTGCCGTCGGGCAGCTCGACCGGGTGAACCTCGGCCGGCCAGAGCTTGGCCACCAAGATGTCGTGCCACTCTTCCGAGCTGGCGGTCTGGCCGAACGAATCGCGCAGGTGCTCCTGGATCAAGCCATTCCACATCCACAGCAGCCGGTTCTGCGCGTCGCTGCGCTTGTTCCGCACCTCGACGATGGTCAGGCGGCGTGGCTTGGCCAGGTCCAGACCGGTGAGGTAACCGATCAGGCGAGCACGGTCTTGCTCAGTGCGGAGCATCAGGTCAGCCACGGGATGCCTCCTTGGCCGCTTCGCCGCCACTAAGGCGATCGATCTCCGCGAGCAGGGCCAGGACCACGACCGGGCTCGCCGCAGCGATATACGCAGCGTTGGCGCGGCACTGCTCATCGGTCTTTACCAGGCAGTTGGCGAAAGCCTCGGCGATCCGCCCACCCTTCTCGTGCGCCACGTAGGCGTACAGGACGTTTCCGTGTTCGTTGACGTACTCACCATCAGTCACCCACTCGCCTGGCGTTGCGGCCTCTGCCAGCGCCTTCAGCATCACTCTGTCGATGATCATGGCTTCACCGCCTGCCAGTAGGTCGCCTGGTTTGGAGAGGTAGCAACCAGCCCTTTGCGCTTCAGGCGCTGGCAGGCCTTGGAAACCTCTTCCCTCCTGAGCCGGACAGCGCCGGACATCGCCCAGGCGGTTGACCCCAAGCAGCCCTGCAGGTGCTTTAGCACTCGAGCCTCGGCCTCTGCACGCTCCTCGCGCATCTTGTTGGTGTCCATCAGTGTTTCTCCTCGGCTTCAGCCTTTTCCACCAACTCGCCAAGGCGCTGCTTAGCAAGGTGCACCAGGTCGTCGTGGTCGCTCTCGCTCATCACCGGCACGCAGACAAAGAGCAGGCCAGCCTTGGCCAGGGTGTTGGCGACCTCCATGGCTTTCCGCATTTCAACTGGGCTTGCGCGATTCATGACAGCCCTCCCCCGGCCGGCTGCCCGGCGCGCTTGATGTTCAACTTGGCCAGGAGATGGGCGCGGCACGCAGAGGCGCCAGACGGGATCTGCGGCACCTCCAACAGACGTGCTTGGCGGTGCCGGGCCAACTCTTCTGCCCTCTCAACCTCGGACTTCTGCCCGTCGTGGCTGATACCAATGGCAATGTCTTCCAGCGGCTTGCCCTGCACCAGCATGCGGATGGTGATGTCGTAGGCCCGGTCGAAAATCTTGCTGGCCTTCTCCGATACCTGGTCAGCCAGGTTGTGCAGCTCGCACTGCAACGCGGCGTGGCGCACTGCTGGGTGCGACCAGGTGCGACTGCCTGCCCGGCTCGGGTGCGAGTTCTCCAGCGCTTCACGGAACGCCTTGTCGTGCGACGGGATGCCCAGCATCTCCGGTGTCGGCTGACACCACTTGATGAACTTGCCCACGCTTGGAGCGAAGTCGCCACCGAACTGGCGGCAGTTCAGCAGGCCGTAGCGGATTTGCTCCAGGGTGTTGATCTCGGCGGCGACGAAGGCCTTGATCCAGCTGCGCTTAGCTGCCTTCAGGGCGTCGTCATCTGGCCACGCCTGCTTCCAGGCCGGGAAAATGGCCTGCAGCTCCTTGAACAGGGCATTGACCACTTCGGCGGTGCCGGGCGGCAACTGCTTGGCAGTGACCGGGATCACTGGCGGTAGGTTGGTGGCCTTGGCCATTAGTTGGCTTGCGCTCTGCGGCGCCTTCGGCTTGCTCACAAGGCACCCAGTTCATCAGCCCAGGTGGTGTCGTTGAAGTCTGGGCCGTTGGCCTGGCGCTTCAGCGGGAACTGGCGAACATTGCTTCCGGCAGCCTCATCGCGCTTCACCCACTTCACCAGCAGGCTCACCCATGACGCTTGAGTCTCCAGGCGACCGCATGCCGAGTAGTGGCAAACAAACGCGGCTGTGGCGTCCGCGGTGAAGTGGTCAACAGGGATGCCCATGCGGTGCGCGTAGGCCTTCAGGAGCTTCTGGTCAGGGACCCACTCAAGGGTCATCTCGGTTGGCGCCTTTGGGTCGACGGAATTTTCCTGCCACGCGCGTTGAGTGTTGTGTTGATCTTCTCCTATTCCCTTCCCTTCCCTTCCGGGGTCTACCAGTCGACTACCAGTCGACGACTCCTCGGCGAATTGTCGGCGACCACTCTCAGACTCGTCGTCGAATTCTGATGGAGGCGCAGGGTATTTGAAGTTCTTTTTCTCGATCTTCTGGTGCTTCCAGCCGCAGACGTGGAGGTAGTTCTTACCCTCGGACCAGTAGCTGAGAATTAGGTGTGCCCCCTCCAGTTCGCCCAATAGTTCGCTCACCTCCTCGGCAGTAATGTCGTCGCCAGGAAAGACCAGGGCCTTGATGGTGCGAGGCGCCAGCGGGTGATTGCCGCCGTCGTCGCAGAAGTTCCAGATGCCGATGAACAGGAGCCTGGCCAACGGGCGGCAGGACATCACTTGCTCGCTCGACCAGAACTCGGGTTTGACAGTGCGGATACGGGCCATCATTGGGCCTCCAGGTTGTACTGTGCCCACAGGCCGGCCACCCAGGTGACGCCCTTCGGGGTAAATTTGGTCTGGTTGAATGCGTGGCCGCCGTCAGTGGTACCGGTCTTGATGTCGAGGCGCCCGGCATCAATGTGCTGCTGGTAGGCCTGCCACTCACCACCCATTCGGTACATGATTTTCTTGTCGAGCAGGAACTCGCGGAAGCGGGCCTCATTGGCCCTCAGCAGCTTGGCGGTCTGCCGGAAGCCCTTGAGTCCGGTCGATTCCACGTACTTGTCGACGAACTCGACTTTCGGGGCGGCTATGGCAAGGGCCTGCTGCGCAACCTGCTTCTGTTCCATTTCGTCGGCCCAGGCGCGGGCGGCGGCTACCGGGTCGGCGAAGTTCGGCAGCGTGGCGATTACGCGCGGCGCCTCGGCCGCATTGAGGCGGTTCAGAACGTTGCGGCGGACGGCTTTCGACTCACGCATCGAGATCAGCATGCACTGATCCTTGGTAAGCATCAGGCCTTCGGACGCGGGCCCACGGGAATTCCTTACTACGAAGGTTTCGTAGTATTCCCCCTCAAGCTCATCCCTGCAGCGGGCGTTGAAGTCGGCGCGCCGAACCTCACTTTCGCCATGTTGCATCCTGGCCTCATTGACCAGGACGAGCAGATCGAAACTGCTCATCGTGCGCGCCACAGAATCGTGCTTCACGCCTTGTGGCGCGAGCGCTGTTATGGGCTGTACACTGTGGTTCTGCATATGCATAATTCACCTCAGAGTTTTGTGTGTTGCAGAGAGCCGGGGCGCAATCCCGGCTTTTTTGTGCCTGTGATTTGGCAGAGGCCCTCTCGGTTACCCTGAAGAGTCCCTGCCGGAGGCCCTCATTGGGGTCACCAATCGAAGGACCTTGGCCTTCTTCCTGCCGACTTCGGAAACAGCCCCACTCGCAATGGCTGTTTCCATCATCGCGTTGATGGCCTGGCTGAAACTCCAGCCGTTCTGGCACATCAACCCCTCCACCTTTCGCCGCGTATCAGGCGGCAACTTCTCAAGTTCAACGGTCATTTAGGCCTCCATAGGCCCTTCAGCCCGCGATATCTTCTTGCTTGTCCTGCATCAGCTCTTCGATGACACCGTTGGCTACTGCCCACTCGATGATTTCGTAGAGGTAGGTGGCGTGCTGCATGCGGGTTTTGGTTGCTGCTTTGCGCAAGATCCGATCCAGCACAGGTTCAAACCGAACCTTCACCGGAATGGCGCGCTTCTGATTGGGATCCATGTACATACGGGGTTTTTCCTTTGTGGCTGGTGAAATGGTTAGGCGGCGGATTTCTTGAGCGAGTGAGCCGGATCGTCTTCGCGCTTGGCGATCAACACCCCGCTCGACTCTTTCTCCAGCACGCATTGCATTGGGTAGGAGAACCCGCCTGTCGTACGGCACTGAGAAACGCGGCTTCCGGTTACGCCAAGGGCGTCTCCGATTGCGCGGCCGGTGCCGAAATGTTTCAGGGCTTCGTCGTAGGTCATGGGTGTTTCTCCGATGTCTACAGCGAGTTTAGAGTTCTTAACAGCACAAGGCAAGTTATCTAAACATCGTTATGTTTAGAATCCTAAATATGGAATTCAAAGATCGTGTCATCGCGCGCATGAGGCAGCTGAACCTCAGCGCTACAGACATCAGCAAACTGACTGGCGTATCGAAGGCCACCGTGAGCTTTTGGGTGAACGGGACCAACGGCGCGAAGGGCAAAAACCTGCTCGCGCTTGCGAAAGCACTTGAGTGCTCTCCGGACTGGCTTTCGGATGGGACAGGTTCTGCGGGATCGGGAGAAGATTCAGCGCCCGGCACTTCTACTGCTGACCTTGTGGCTCAGATGCTGGCATCCAAAGCTGGGAAGAACCTCTCTGAGAAGGCTCGGGAAATGATGCTTGCGGCAGCGGTTGAAGCCGATAATCCCGACGCGATTAATCCGGACTATCTTCCCGCCAGCTTTGGAAACCTCCGTCCGCGCCAAGAAGAAATCCTGATTCCTCAGTACGACGTGCGCGGAGCGATGGGCCACGGGCAAGTGCCAGCCGACTACAACGAGGCCGTCCGCAACCTGGTTGTGCGAGAGGAGATCCTCCGCGAGAAGGGTGTTACCTATACCTCCCCCACTGCCCTGGCAATGATCACCGGGTGGGGGCAAAGCATGGAAGGCACGATCAATGACAAGGATCTTGTCATTGTTGATAGGGGCATCAACGAGTTTATTGGTGAAGGCATCTACGTGGTGACCTGGCATCAAGAACTGTACATCAAGCGGATCATGCGCCTGGATGAGGATCATTACCGACTGATCTCAGACAATCAGCATTATGAAAACCAGACCGCGCGGATTGATGACGTCACCATCCATGCAAAGGTGCTTCTCATCTGGAATGCCAAGAAGGCCTGAGTGCTAGAATGCGGTCTTTCCGATTGGAGGGATCCATATGCCGATGCAGCTGCAACGCCTCTTCATAATCCTGGCTCTGGCCGTGCTTGCTGGTTGCGCGTCCGGACCTACGCCTCAAGACATTGAGCGCGCTGACTACGGTAAGCCGATTGCCCAGGAACAGGCCGAAGAGCGCATCAGGCAGTACTTCAACGGCACCCTCAAAGACCCCTCCTCTGCCCAGTACCAGTTCTCGAAAGTCGAGAAGGGATACATCATCGGCAGCGCAGTCGAAGGAAAGCCTTTGTTCGCTGGGTACATCGTTTCCACGAACGTGAACGCCAAGAACAGCTACGGCGGATACACAGGAAATCAAGGCTATCAGTTCCTGTTTCAAAACGGCGCCCTGGTGAAAGGGCTGAAGCTGAGCCCGAGCGGTGTGCATATGCCGCTGTTCTAAGCGTCACGCAATCTAGAAAGCCCGCCATCGAGCGGGCTTTTTGTTGGGATTAGAAAGGCGCCGGCTCCTCTACCATCAGAAACTCGTCATGGACTTCTACTTGGGGGTCATTTTCTGAGGAGGCCTCCCATCGCAACGTCACAGATTCGTCCTCATCGTTAAACGTCATGTCGATTCCATCGGTCTCCGAAAGCAAGCCCATCACCTCATCCCACTCCCGATCTCCGTCACTGTCCAATCGGTGAATGGTGACCCAGCGCTGCTGCTGGGCGATTGGGTGATTGATCATTGATGAGACACGAAGGCCGAGGCGCTCCACCCCAGACATGACTACTTTTTCCTGCTGATTCTGTTTCTTCGGCTTTGCCATTTGCCTCTCCGGTAACTGTATATCCGTACAGTTCTGACGCCAGATTATCCGATCTCTTACAAAACCGTAAGTCTTGACTTTGCGTCCTCATGGAGGTGTTCGGCCGCTTCGCCTGTTAAGTTTTCTAAAATAATCCTTGACGACTTCTGTTTAGTTTTCTAAATTTGCCTTAACACAGCGACCTACCCGGTCCTGCACAGGGCCTCAAGAGACCCGCCACACGACTGGTGAAGCCGCCAGATAGCACGGGATCAGCGAAGTGATCTCCCAGCCCCGGAAAGCGGGACCGACTGGAACCAAGTTCTTTGACAGATATCGCGCCGATGCTGCCGCCAGTAGCGGGCTGAGGCGTACGGACCACGAGATTCACTGAAGCACCTGGGCGACCGGGTGCTTTGGGAATCCACTGGAGGAACACGACATGAACCGCAAGCAATTCCGCAAAGCCCGCGTTGCCGTGAAGCTCGACCGTATCAGCAACACCGCCACCTGCGACGTGCCTGGCTACGAGAAGGCGCTGATCCTTGAGCTGATGCACCGGGATCGCGCCTGAAGATTTCACTGGCTGGCCTTGGCGACAGGGCCAGACGGGAAATCAACCAGAGGAACACCCCATGTTCGGTATCGGAAAGAAGCTGTTCGGCGCCAAGCGCGCAGTCAAGAAACTGGAAAATCGCGACCTGATGCAGGCCATCGTCGGTGGCTGCCTGCTGGTCGCAGCAGCTGACGGCGAGATCAGCAAGAACGAAGCGGCGCAGATCGACATCCAGATCCGCGCCAACAAGAACCTGGAGCATTTCGGCCAGGAGATCACCACCACGGTGAACCTGTTCACCGAGCAGTTGCAGGCCGGCTTCCGCTTGGGCCGCATGAACATCATGCGCGAGATCGCGGACATCAAAAACAACCCGCTCGATGCTGAAGAGGTGTTCGTCAACATGATCACCGTGGCTGAAGGCGACGGCAGCATCAGCCCTGAAGAACTGAAGGTCCTGGCCGAGATCGGCACCCAGCTGGGCCTGCGCCTCAAAGACTTCGGTATCGACGCTTGAGGAAGAAGCGCATAGGCCTGGTGGCCGTCGCGGGCATTGGCCTTCTGGTCGTCGCCGTCAGCGCCGCATTCAACTGGTCGTCCTGTGCCTGGTACGGCTACCAGACCGAGCGCCAAACCCGATTCGCTCCCTACGTCGGCTGCATGGTGAAAACCGGCACCGCCTGGGTGCCGCGCAGCGAATTACGCACCCAGCAGTAACAACCAGCGCCTCGTCAGCCTGACGTTAACTGCCCGATGCCCTGCTCCCCATCGCAGGGTTCATCGGAAGTCACACGGTACCGCGAAAGCGCCAGCCGGCACCTGGGAGAAAGGGGCCGATCAGCTTGCAGAGTGATCCGCCGCGCGAGTAAGGCACTGACCCCGGCTATGTGTGACTTCCGATGCATCCCGCATCCCCTTCCCTTCACATCGACCGCATTGGCAGGTGCCAGGCTGGCTTTTCACGCCCAGTTTGGTCACTGCGCCTGGCATCTGACCAATGCGGTCCAGAGGACAAGCCATGTACCAGCCACCAGAACCGTCTGGAGTAGGCCATTGCCTGCGCTGCAAAAGCTGCATCGACGAATCTGAACAGGTCGGCGGCATCTGCTACGAGTGCCAGCCTTCAACGCAAGGCGAGCAGCCAGCGTTTCCAGTCCAGGCCAGCGACTACGGTGGCCACGGCACCTGCTTCGGTTTGACCATCCGCGATTACTTCGCAGCCAAGGCAATGAACGGCTACCTCGCCAACCCTTGGCAGGCGAAGGAGCTCGACGACACTGGCGACAGTTCGGGCGAGCAGATGCGCATCGTCGCAGAAATCTCCTACGCAATGGCTGACGCCATGCTCGCCGCCCGTGTGAAGCCATGAGCGGCTGGATCAAGTGCAGCGACAGGCTGCCCGAGGTTGGTGTGACCGTCTTGGTCTACGCCCCGCCACAGCCAGATGACTGGCCGGACGACATTCGCATCAGCTTCGACGCGCTGGACCCCGACGCGGACGATCCGCGCTGGCTGGTGCATGGCGAGCACTACGAGCACTTCTGCTGTGTAGCGCTGCCGGAGGGAAGCGTCGGCCCATCGGAGCAGGCACCTTACACGCACTGGATGCCCTGCCCACCTATTCCCGCCGAGTAACCCGCTACCTGGAGGCGACCATGGCCGTCACAGTCGAAACGGCCGCAGTCTTCCGTGGCGGCGGTCGTCGCTGGTTCACCCTGCGCGCTGCATGCGCAGCTGAGGCAAGGGTGCTGCTCAATAAGCACTGCCAGTGCGATCACTTCGAAGATGGGCAGGGTCAACACTGCGACCTGCCCTGCAACCTTCACCACCCTGACCGATACCCGCGAATCATGAAGCGCCTGACGAAAGGCCTCATGCGGCGCTATCGAGCATCCCAACCGTAACTGGAGGCGACAATGGGCGCACTTCGCAAGGCTCAGTTTGAGTACGACAACCGGCTCCCCGGAGAACATCCGGATGATGTGGCCGAGCGTGCCTGGATCGATAACGCCGCAGCCGACTTGCTCGAAGGCCGCGACGTGACGTTCAAGCGCCGCCTGCGCAGTTCGCAGGGCGTGACCTTCGACCAGTTCGCCGTGGCGGTTGATGAGTTCTTGATGGGCCAGCTCAGTGGCTCCGGCATGAGTCCTTCAGTGCTCGGCCGGCTGGTCCTCGCAGCCAAGCGCAAAGACTCGTCCGAGGCGTCCAGCGCGGCCGATGAGGCCATTGCCAGTGCTGACCCAACCGAAGCGCTGCAGGAGATAGCCCGCACGCTGCTCCGCCCACTCGCACGGGACGGCCTGATTGCCCAGGCCGAGGACGCCGAGCTATGAGCCCGCACGTCCTGCTCGACAACGAGCTCGACGCCATGGCGCACCCCGGCACGGACCTGAGCTGGAGCGTCATGGTTCAAAAGCTCATTACCGAAATGCTGGCCGATGAGCGAATCACCATCGAAGAGTTCAACCACTACTGCGGGCGCCTCAACAAGATCGTTGATGGGCGCAAGGAGGTTGCATGAGCGCTGCACTGGTCAAATCCCTGATAGACGAACAGGTTGCCGAACTTCCATCCAGCCAGTGCCTGCCGCCTGACCGCGTACTGTTGCTGTTCAAGGGCCCGACCTTCGCCGCGGCAGTGCACGAGGCCGAGCTGGCCAGCATCGAAAACCCGGCCGCCTGGAAATGCCGGGCCTGCATCTGCGGAGAGTGGACGGTCGGGTATGAGGTGCGGGCATGAGCTACTCACGGACCGACTACTACGCCGAAGGGCTCTCTGAAGCCTTCGATGAACACGGCGTAACCGCGACGCCTGAGCAGATCCGTGCTGTCGCCGAAGATGTTGTCGGCTGGGCGGAGAACATCGGCATGGCGTTCCACGCGCCAGATAGCGACCCGCGTGAAAGCGAGCTGGAAACCCTGCGTAAGCAACTACAGCGCGAGCGCAACAAGGTCGCCTGCAGGACGTGCAAGGGATCAGGCACATTGCACTTCTCCGGCCCCTATCACGGCTCGACCACCAACTGTCACAAGTGCAACGGCGAAGGCAGGCACGACCCATGACCAGCTACCAGCGCGCCAAGCGCATCGCCTACTGGCGTGGATCAGCCCTCACCTTTCTCGTCTGCACCGCCTTCATGCTTGCCAGCTCACTGGCCGGCACCATCACTCAGTAACCCCTTCATCAGCGCCCACCGCAGGGATGGCGCGGGAGATTCGTATGTCCGCACAACAGCAACTGATCGCGATCGACGAGATCAGCGAGGAGAACGCGCCGGTTATCTACGTCGCCGGCGGCCTGCACCAGTTCATCGACGCGGTGAAGGCTGAAGTCGAAGGCGAAGTTCCAGACCTGACCACCCGCAAGGGCCGGGAGCGCATCGCCAGCCTGGCCGCCAAGGTCAGCAAGTCGAAGACCGCCGTCGAGAAGCCGGGCCGCGACTACCTGCGCCGCCTGAAGGAGATGCCGAAGGTTGTCGAGGCCGAGCTGCGCGACTTCGTGACGGCAATGGATAACCTCCGCGACCAGGTGCGCCAGCCGCTGACCGACTGGCAGGCCGCTGAGGATGCCCGGGTTGACCGGCACAACAACGCCATTGCCCACCTCAAGTTGAACGCCGAATCGCTTGAGGGCATCACCGCTGAGGATCTGGCCGATCGGATCGAGAAGGTCGAAGGTGTCGCCCTAGGCAAGCAGTGGGAGGAATTCGAATCCGAAGCGGCCCGGGCCAAGGACGATTCTCTGAAGGTACTCCGCGCGGCTCTGGCCGCCCGCCAGCAGTACGAAGCGGAACAAGCCGAACTTGGCCGCCTGCGCCGCGAAGCAGAAGAACGCGCCGAGCAAGACCGCATCCGGTTGGCACAGGAAGCTGCGGTCGAGCTGGAGCGCCAGCGCGTGGCCCAGGAACAGCAGGCCGAGCGGGACGCGGCCGCCAAGCGCGAACAGGACCTGAAAGACCAGGCCGCTGCACAGGAGCGAGAAGCCGAGAACCAGCGCCTGCAACTCAAATTGCAGGCCGAACAAGCCGAGCGCGCCCGTGTTCAGGCCGAGGCCGACCGTGTTGCTGCAGAGCAGCGTGCTGAGCAAGAGCGCCAGGCAGCGGCACAACGCGCCGAGCATGCAGCCGAACAGGCTCGCATTGATGAACGCCGCCGGGCAGACGCCGCTGCGGCCGAGATTCTCCGCCAGCAGCAAGCCCGCGAGCGCGATGAAGCCCATCGGCGGAGCATCAACCGCGCAGCGCTGGAAGCCTTCATCGCCGGCGGCATGCCTGAGGCCTGCGCGAAACAGGCGGTCACCCTGATCGCCCAGCGCAAGATCCCGAACGTCGCCATTTCCTACTGAGGGACCGAATATGACCAGTCCAATCATCGTGCCGGAGCAGCGCCGCCACTTGGCCGCGCAAGTCCAGCCAGACAGCAGCATCCTTGCCGTAATCAGCCGGGCCGCCACCGACCCAACTTGCGATATCGACAAGCTGGAACGCCTCATGGCGATGCACGAACGCATGCAGGCCCGTGATGCAGAGGCTGAATTTAACGCGGCCATGGCTGCCATGCAGAGCGACATCCCAAGCATCGCCGAGCGCGGCGCCATCGTTGTGAATGGCCAGAAACGCAGCTACTACGCCACCTTCGAGGACATCAACGACGTCATCAAGCCGATCATGCAGGCCCACGGCTTCGCGATCACTTTCAAGGTCGAAAACGTGCCAGCCGGCCTAAGCGTAACCGGAATCTTGATGCACAGGGCCGGTCACCGGGAAAGCACCACCATGCTGCTACCGCTCGACACCAGCGGCAGCAAGAACGCCGTCCAGGCGGTCGGTTCGTCCACCAGCTACGGCAAGCGTTACGTGATGAGCGCCCTCCTCAACCTCACCACCCGCGGCGAGGATGACGACGGCCATGCAGCCGTGCCGACGACCAACGTCACCAGTGTGCAGGCTGCTGGCATCAGCGCGCTGCTCGATCGGTGCACCGAGAAAACCCGCGACTGGTTCACCGGCGAATACGGGTCAGCCGAGTGCGTACCGAAAGGACGCCACGACATCCTGGTCGCCCAACTGAACAAGGCAATCAAAGCTGCGGAGGCTGCAAATGCAGATCATCAGTGACGTCGAACAAGGCACTCAGGCCTGGCTGGATCTGCGCCTGGGAATCATCACCTGCAGCGAACTGGACTGCCTGCTTGTGAACGGCAAGGGCGAGGCCGGGTTCGGCGCCGGTGCCTTCACCTACATGAATACGCTGATCGGCGAGCGCATTACCGGCGAAGCTGCCGATCCGTTCACCGGCAACCGGCACACCGAACGTGGCCATGAGTTGGAAGGCGTCGCCCGCGACCTGTATCGCGACAGAGAAGAAGTTGAGACCCACCAGGTGGGGATAATCCTCAACCACGGCATCGGCTACTCGCCAGACGCCCTGGTCGGCGAAAAAGGCCTGACCGAGATCAAGACCAAACTGCCGAAGCTGCAAGTCGACGTGATCCTGGGCGGTGAAATACCGAAAGAGCACGTCGCCCAGTGCCAAGGCGGCCTGTGGGTGTCGGAGCGCGAGTGGCTGGACTTCATCAGCTACTGGCCCGGCATGCCTCTTTTCGTCAAGCGGGTGTACCGCGATGAAGCCATGATCCGCAAGCTCACCGAACGGGTGAAGACGTTCTACGAAATCCTCGACGAGCGCATGAACCGCGTTCTGGGAATAGCCGCATGATAGACAACCAAATCCTCGTCGGCGCACAGCGCCAGGCAGAACTGGAGGCAGCGAAAGCTGCCTTCTTCGCGTCTGGAGGTCAGCCAACGGTTCTGGCCGGCTTCTCGTACAAGCCGCCTCCATTCCGCCGCCACCCCGAACCGAAGCCAAAAATTCCGAAGCCGGTCAAGGAAAGCGCCAGGCAGCAGCGCAACGCCGAACGCACCGCGCTGATTGCCGAGATGGCAAAAACGATGACCTGCCGGGAGATCTCGCAGGAACTGGGAATTCCACAGAACACGCTCTGGACAATGTCGCAGCGATGCGACTTCAAGTTCGTACCGGGCGTGCAAGGCGGCCGTGATTCGCCCTACACCGACGCCTCGGAAGACGCCAAGCTGGCCGAGCGCATCACCGCGCTACGTGACGTAGGCCTGAGCCGGTACCAGGTGCAGAAGCAAATGACCATCTGCAACCGGACGCTCCTGCGGATCATAAAGGCCTTCGACCTCGACTTCCCAAAGGCGAAAGGCAAGCGCTGCGACGGGCCGATCTGAGGATGAGTCATGACCAAACGCGACGATATCCCGCAGACCTATTACGACGGCCGGGAATGCCGCCAGCGCGGCAGCAACAAGCTGGCCAACCCATTCAGCGCCATCAGCATCAAAGGCGCCTGGTGGCTTGCAGGCTTCAACGACATGGACATGGAACTCACCCATGAAACTCAAACGAATGGCCCTGCAGCGCCACCAGCGCCGGGTTCAGGTTCACTTGCCGCCTAGCGGTCTAAAGGGGGTGATAAATGGCGATGACGCAGCAGGAGCGCGACGAGAAGCGCCGCGCCAAGGCCGCCAAGCTGAAAGAGGAAGACTTGCGCTTGAAGGTTCGACCAGGGACTAAACAGGCCCTGCTGGATCTGATGGAGTGGGCCGGTATCGAGGAACAGGGCGAGGTGATGACGCTGATGATTCATCACCTGCACAGGCTTGGCCCGGGCGGCGCGCTGCCGCTGCTGATACCTCCGCGCCACGAAATCACGGTATCACCGGCTGTGGCGCGGAAGCTGGAGAATTTCCGGGCGCGTGAGGCGCTCAGGATTTCCGCAGACCTTTAGGTAAATAATTAGCTGTTCTTCGACTCTGAAAAACCATCCAAGACCCACACGATCATCCATGCGGCGCCATGCACTGCCACAAAGCCCGCCACACCGAGAGCCACCCATAACAGTCCCATACCGGCAATTTCCTTGAAGTACCTGTCATGCTCGATAATCGCTGCGCCGATGCAGACGACTCCCGCCAACGCCAGCGGGGCAAAGGCTACCATTCGAAGAATTTGCAGGATGCGCCAGTAACCTTCGCTGGGTAGCCAGTGCGGCTTTCGCTTCACCAATGCAATCAATTGCCTCATAAACTCTGCGCTCTATGTCCGTAACCCACCCGTAATACCCCATCCCAAACCAAATTGCCATTACTCGGACTCTCGGGCTCAAGCTGGCATGGTGCGATAGATACAGTAACCAGCGACAGCGGCAATGAGGACAGCCGCACTAGACCCCCACTTAAGTAACCGGAATGACCACTCGCCACGCTTAACTCTTGTCCATTCGGCTTTAAGAATTCCTTGAGACTCAATCACGATTTCGTGCATTGCAGAGTCCTTTTGCTTTTGAGGCAAAAGCATCACAGATCCAAGCTGGTTGAGCATTGTCAACAGTACAACGTGCTCCTTCGGATTCAACCTAAGGATTATTCGGTTGATGCATATCTCAATCTGGATGAGGTAGTCGTGCTGCGACATTAGGAAATCGGTTGCGTCGCCTCGGACCTCCCTGTGATCGGAGGCCGCACTGGTTACAATAAACCAGTGACCTGCCAGTTTGGCGACATCCTCCCTGAGCGCATCGATCCAAGACTGCCGAAACTCCGATGTTTTCTGGTCTTTCGCCAGGATGGCCACGACCAATGAAACCACTCCGGCGATTACGGCCGCTACCACCACGCCTACGAGCGGGACAAGCAAGTCTTCTTTGATCATGAAGTCACCCAATACAAGTTGGGTAAATCATGAGGCACCAAGAGTGAAACTTCTAACTAATTTGCCACCATGCCGCATCCGGCCTCGGAGGGCGGCGCATGCATGGAGAAAGCCATGACTCTGTTCTACCTGCAGGACAGTCGTACCGATGTCGGTGATGGACTGATGTTCTGGGCTCTGGGCGGAGGGTACACCACCAGCCTCGACAAGGCCGAGCTGTTCACCCAGGAGCAGGCCTGCAGCCACCGCGATACCGACATCCCATGGCCGAAGGACTACGTTGATGCCCGCGCACATCTCGGCGTCGACCACCAATACATCAGCCTGGACGAAGCCCGCGACCAGCTGAGCCCGGAATGCACTGTTGTCCTGCAGATCCCGGGACACTGGAACGGGAACGACATCGCCCTGGCCAAGTGGCCAATAGGCCACACCTTCCGATTCGAGAAGGCACACCACCTCACCTTCGAGGCTGCCGAAGCGATCGGCAACACCCCAGAGGAAGCGGTGATCTGGCCCTTGTCTTACCTCGAGGCCAAGGCAAGGCGCCTGGTGCACAAGCGGGACGTGAACATCAAAGAGGCCCTGCGCGGTACCGGTATCGCAATGGCAGCGCCGTGGGAGCAGCGCAAGCCCTGGCAGAGGCCGCTCAACTGCCACGGCTGCGGACGCTTCATCAGCTGGGACGGCCGATTCCTCAACGACTGCCCAAACTGTGGCGCCAACAATTGCTCCTGATACTCCGGCGCTGCTGGTCACCTAAGACCTACGCCTTGAAGGAGTCCGCTAGTTCGGAATGGATTCCGTTCCCCATGACCACGTTTCCAGAGTGAAGGGATCCGCTCCCGTCATCAATCGCGAACGCCACGGAGTACTTCAGCAATATTTCGCGGAGTTTCTCTAATTCTGACGGATCAGAAGGTTGCTTCACCAGAAGCGTTCCTGCACCGGCACCCTCCTCTGATTTTGGGTTGCTTCTTATGAGCACCTCATAGCCTGCCAAATTCGCCATCAGGCTTTCGTAACCTCCAATAACTGCACCGTTTCGAGCCACCCGCGCATGAACAGTCCATACAGCTGCGTAATTGGCGATGACAGCGTCTGGAGGCGACTTTTCTTTCCACTGATCACCCGCGCGGCTCTCGATCCAAAACGGACCTTCACCGAAGAAATCAGAGTGATTCTCTGCGATGTGCGCTACTTCGTAGGCAGATTTTATCGTTGAACCTATTTCGAACACTGGACTTGTAATCGAGACCACGAACATCGATGCAGCGGCCAGACTTCTCAAGTATCTCAACAGGTCCTTTCTTTCTACTCGCTCTTTCATCCAAGGCTCCTTTTTCTGAACTATATCTGCGAGATATTTCCATGACCACAGCAATCGACCTGTTCGCCGGCCTCGGCGGATGGAGCACCGGCGCCCGCGCCGCAGGCGTCCAGGTTCTCTGGGCGGCAAACCATTGGCCTGAGGCCGTGAAATGGCACGCCGCCAATCACAAAGACACCGAGCACGTCTGCCAAGACCTACACCAAGCCCGATGGGAGCAGGTGCCAAAGCATGATCTGCTTCTGGCCTCTCCGTGCTGCCAGGGTCATTCAAAAGCCCGCGGCAAGGCATCGGGCAACCCGCAGCACGACTCATCCCGCTCGACAGCCTGGGCCGTGGTATCCGCCTTGGAGTTTCACAGGCCGGAAGCGGCGCTGGTGGAGAATGTCGAGGAGTTCACCGACTGGGCGCTGTACCCGGCCTGGGTGTCAGCGGTTCAAGCGCTCGGCTACCAGGTCGCGCCGCACGTTGTGGACTGCGCCGATCTGGGCGTGCCGCAGCACCGCGTGCGACTGTTCCTGGTCCTGACCCGCAGCAAGGCGCCACTGATGCTCGAGCTGCACCGGCGCCAGCACGTACCGGCGGCCAGCTTCCTCGACTTCGACGCAGGTAAGTGGACTTCCATCGAGAAGCCAGGCCGGGCCCAGGCCACACTTGACCGAGTGCGCAATGGTCGGGCGCGCTTCGGTGACCGGTTCATCATGCCCTACTACGGCAAAGGCTCTGGCACCACCGGCCGCGACATAAACCGACCAATCGGCACCATCACCACCCTGGATCGCTGGGCCCTGGTCGACGGTGATCGCATGCGAATGCTCAGCGCCAACGAGGCACTGGCCGCACAGTCATTCCCAGCCGACACCCTGCGCCCGAACAACCACCGGCTAACCATGCACATGGCCGGCAATGCGGTACCGCCACTGGCTGGACAGCGTGTGATTGAGGCATTGCTAAAGGCGGCTTAGTGCTTGCGACTCTTACCCAGGCCGTATGCACCACCGCCCACGGTAAACACACTCCTCCCTTTCTTTTTCTTCTTCGAACTGAACAACAAGCGCACTCGGCGTGCTCGGGCTGCTCCTGTCAGATCGCAAACCCTGACACCTTCCGGGCCTTTGCAGCGGTCGATGTGCTTGCGCAGCCTCTTAGCCGTAAACAGCTTGCCGCAATGCTTGCAGACCTGATCAATCGGTCGCCCCTTCGAATCCACTTCAACTGTCATGGCTTCCCTCCATCGAAGCCACGAGCATAACCGCGAGGTATCCCCATGCCCACAGAAAACCGATCCATCAACACCGAACAGATGGTCAGCGTGCCGAAGTTCTACCCGGTAGACGCCCAAAACGCCTATCCCGAGCCAGTCGGTACGTTGGACAAACTGGAACACCACGACGGCGCTGTCTGGGTCCACTTGAACGGAAAGCGTTCCAAGTTGGTCGGTCTGCAATCGCTGGCCTTCCTGATCGGTAACTTGCAGACGATCCAGGCCGAAGTGTTCGGCGACCAGCCAGCCGCGCAGCACCAGGGCGAGCCGGTGGCAGTTCTATATGGCGATGGATCCGTGCTGACAAAGGCGGATTGCGGACACGCTTTTGATACCTGCTGCAAGGTCGAAACACCTCTCTACACCCACGCCGACACGGGCGAGGTTGAACGGCTACGCGTCGCTCTCAAGTTCTACGCAGACCGAGATCACTTCTCGGAAGACATGGGCAGCGACTGGGATAACGTCAGCGGCGAGCCTGCAAACATTCTGTGGCATGAAGATGAGGCGTGGTTCGTCGAAGACGGCTCTATTGCACGGGCAGCCCTGTCCACCAACGCAGAGCCTGCACCATCCTCGGACGGCTTCAGCGCCGAGCAGATGACAGCTCAGGGCGCCGACGGCTACCGGAACGGGATCAAGGCTGCAGCCGAGCTTGCCGCTGACTATCCGGAACTGGCCCAAGCCATCCGCGATTTGCCGCTGCCGCAGTAGCTTTTGACCCTTGGAGTACATTTGTACTCCGCCCCTCTCCCCTCTATTGAATAGCCGCTATATGGCGGCCAAGGAATCCGTATGCCCAGCGCACAAACGGCGGCACGGTGGTGCCCGGACGAATGCCCGATAACAGGCCGCAAGTTCTTCATGTGGATCGAGCACCCCGATGGCGGGATGGTTCCGACCTATGGCGGTCCTTTCGACAGCTTCACGATCCCGACCCGCGACGGCGACGAGGGCTTCTGCTGCGAGCGGTACGACCACGATTACGGTGGTTGGCGCGACGACGAAATGGTGGGCCTCAAGCTGATCGACGACCAAAGCGACGAATGCGAGCACGGCCAGGTTGCCGAGCTGCAGGCGGAAATTGAACGGCTCAAGGGTCGGAGCCGGACCATCACGCTGGCGGGGTGCGAATACACGGAAGATGACCTCATCGGCACAGCGGTCCGGTGCGTCAGCGGAACCAGTAGGCAGAAGACCCCGCGCTGGGTGCTCATGATGGACGCCTTTGTCTGCGGCTCAGGCGTAGCCCAAGCGCTGTGCCGGCGTTACGGGCTAGACCCGGACGAGGGCCTGCGCAAATGACCCGCCTCACCCTCTGCCTCCTGCTGCTGGCCACCGGCGCCAGTGCAGATCCATTACCGCGGTACGTCGAGCGCATCCACGACAGTGAGCGTGCCGTTACCTGCTGGGTCGCCAGCGCAGGCATGGGGATAGGCATCAGCTGCATCCCCGACAGCCAGCTCCAGGCCGGCAACGAGCGACAGCTCTCCCCGCACGAAACCCAACCCGAACCTACACCTGCTCTGGCGCCTAGGCGCTGGATTGATGAGAGGTATCAGCTGTGAGGAACATCAAAACTCGAGAGGGCTATGACCTCTGGGACAAGGCGCACCAACTTCCCAGGTTCAACTTCTGGCGCGGCGGCGAAGACGAGAAAGGAAGCGTCATCCGCGTGCCAGAAAAGCATGGCAACTGGGTCAACTTCGATGACCTAGCCAAGCTCGCTGATGAATATCAGGACGAAATCAACTCGCTGCGCGATCGCCTTACCAGGATTGAACCAAAGGCGGTGCAGCCATGACCGACCTGATCGAAGTGAAAACAGCCGACCTGGCCGGCGAGCCGCTGAACTGGTCGGTGGCAATTGCCATGGGCCTGAGCCCGTCAGTCGTGCCGGCACAGTACGGCGTCCCTGCTCGGGTATTCATCCAGCAAGAAGGGATGTTCCCGGTGCGATACAAGCCTTCTGCTGATTGGCTGGTGGGCGGTCCGCTGATCGAGAAGCACAACATCAGTCTGCACTGCCCACAATCAACGGACGATGTCTGGGCTGCCTGGGTCATCACTGACAAGGGTGAGTTTGTGCAGGCAGGGGAATTCGCTCTGTGCGCAGCCTGCCGTGCGATCGTCGCTGCAAAGCTCGGCGAAACTGTTCAGGTACCAAGTGAGCTGCAGCCATGATCTTCCTACCCATCGCCGCCCTGCTCCCAAAATCACCTTAACTGCCCTGTTGCTTTAGCCTCTTCGAGCACTTCGTGCGCCAGAATTTCAGCGATCATCAGAATCGACGAGCCACCAACCTGAGTTGTTCTTGAAATAAAACCAAAGCTCACATCGATGATCTTTCCTTTCACTGAGTACCTAACTTTGTAGGTATTCCCTTCGAAATTTACCTCCAAGTAGTCGTTCATAATCGATTAGGGCTCCTTGGGTTATTACCTTAATCGTAGACCTGCCACCCCTCTTTTCAACACCCAGCATTGGCCGGGCGAGGATGACCGATGTCCGTAATAAACCGATTCCATGAAATCGCCAACGACGCGCTCGAGGCGATCAATAAGCATCTGATGCCTGGCGCCAAGCTGGCTCTGGTGATTTACACGCCAGGTGAACCAGAGAGGGACATTGTTCTGAAGGACAGAGGCCTGAACGTCGACGAGGTAGTGAGCAGGCTCCGGCGCCGCGGCGGCCTGAGTCTGGATGGCGAGAATGCATACAAGCGCGACCTGTACGACTCGATCCTCGGCGCCTTGGCTTTCGGAAAGCAGAACATCAACCCGCCACCCCAGGGTCACTGGTGTCGGGAGTTCTGGGACATCGGCCGGGCCGAGGGCGCGATGCAGGAGGATCTGGGCGAAGCCCTAGTCCAGGCGCGCGAACAGCGGGATGCCCTGCTCGTCGCTGCGCAAGAGGCCCTTAGAGTGATTGATCGAATCAAGCCAACGGGCCATGGAAACGGAACCCAGGTGCGCCTCGCAGCAGCCATCAAGAAAGCTGTCGTCTAACCCATTCCTACCTATGCCGCCATGCGCGGCGTGGAGACCTACATGGCGAATGCCACCGCAGCAGCGCAAACCGCCCTGCAGCCAAGGTTCCTGCGTGCGAAAGACGCGCCTGGCTACCTCGGCATGTGCAAGGACGAATTCAAGAACACCGTCAGGCCTCACGTCCGAGAATTTCCCATAGGGAAACAGGGCGTTGGATTCGACCGCCTGGAACTGGACGCCTGGGCCGATGCCTACATCGAGTCCATGGCGATTGAAAAAGCAGCCAATCAGGACAACAATCGGCCCCGCAGCGAGCGCCGAGGAGGAGACACATGGCGCAAAAAAGAACCCCGGGCCTCTACGAGAGGAACGGGATCTGGCACATCGACAAGGTCGTCAGAGGTACACGACTTCAAGAAAGCACTGGAACAAGCGAAAGGCACGAAGCAGAGCAGTACTTAGCGCACCGATTGGAAAAACTGAGACAGGCGAAGATATACGGGGTACGGCAGATCAGGACTTGGCGCGAAGCAGCTACCAGGTTTCTCGTCGAGTTCGGGCACCAGGCATCGATTGGCCTATCGGCCATCTACCTTGAGCAGCTCGACCCATTCATTGGGGATCTGCCTATCACGCATATAGATGACGGGACCTTGGCGCCTTTCATCAAGCACAAATTGAGGCCTGGGCAAACTTCAACAGGGAAGCCAAAGCCGCCAGCGTCGAACCGAACCATCAACATCGCTCTTCAGAGGGTGGTTCGGATCTTGAATCTGTGTGCGCGGAAATGGCGGGATGCCGAGAAAAGGCCCTGGCTGGATACTGTCCCTATGATCACGATGCTTGAGGAAAAGCGATCGAGCAGGAAGCCTTACCCGTTGTCGTGGGAGGAGCAGTCAATCCTGTTCGCCGAGCTCCCCGACCACCTCCTGAGGATGGCGCTCTACAAGGTGAACACGGGGTGCCGGGAGCAAGAGGTCTGCAAATTGCGGTGGGAATGGGAGATCAGGGTTCCAGAACTGGGAACAAGCGTGTTCTTGATTCCTGCTGGGTTTGGCGGGCGCCATGAAAAGTCAGGCGTGAAGAATGGCGACGAGCGCCTGGTGGTACTGAACAGCGTGGCGATGTCAGTAGTTGATGGGCAGCGAGGGCTACACGCAGACCTGGTCTTTCCTTACGGACAGTCAGATCAGCATGGGGCAACAGCCGTTCACCGAATGAATGACACGGCATGGAAGAAGGCCCGGGTGCGCGCGGCGGCGAAGTGGGAAGAAAAACACCAGTCGCAGGCGCACCCCGGGTTCCGATCAATCAGGGTTCACGACCTGAAGCACTCCTTCGGACGGCGGCTTCGGGCGGCGGGTATCACAGAGGAAGATCGGAAGGCGTTGCTCGGGCACAAGAATGGCAGCATCACCAGCCACTATTCAAGTGCAGAACTCGGGCAGCTGATTGAAGCAGCCAACAAGGTGTCAGCGACAGATTCGCGCGGGCCGGCGCTGACGATACTGAGGAGGAAAACGGGATGAACCCCCGCAAAAGTCCCTGACCCCAGAAACAACAAAGCCACCCGAAGGTGGCTAAGTCGTTGAAATATATGGTCGGGACGGAGTGATTCGAACACTCGACCCCTTGCACCCCATGCAAGTGCGCTACCGGGCTGCGCTACGCCCCGACTGGGCTTGAAGCATGTTCCCCTAGTTGCTGAGAACGTTGAAGAATGTACCCTAACCTTTTGAATTATGGAAGCATTTTTTCCAAAATTCCGGGCCTGATAACGGCTACTTCTTCAGCACCACCAACACGTCTTCCAACTCGACAATCATCTGCCGGATCAGCTGTTTGTACTGGGTGGTGTCGTCCTTGGCTTCATCGCCAGAGAGGCGCAAACGCGCCCCGCCGATGGTGAAGCCCTGGTCGTACAGCAGCGCGCGGATCTGGCGGATCATCAGCACGTCCTGGCGCTGATAGTACCGTCGGTTACCGCGGCGCTTAACCGGGTTGAGTTGGGGGAATTCCTGCTCCCAGTAGCGGAGCACATGCGGTTTTACCGCACAAAGCTCGCTCACTTCACCAATGGTGAAGTAGCGCTTGCCTGGAATCGGCGGAAGCTCGTCGTTATGACTTGGTTCCAGCATAGGCCTCAACTCGGGCTTTCAACTTCTGCCCTGGACGAAAGGTGACGACTCGACGCGCCGTGATCGGGATCTCTTCCCCCGTCTTGGGGTTGCGGCCCGGCCGCTGGCGTTTGTCCCGCAGGTCAAAATTGCCGAATCCGGACAATTTGACCTGCTCGTTGTCTTCTAGAGCGTGCCTGATTTCCTCAAAGAACAGCTCAACCAATTCCTTGGCTTCACGCTTGTTCAGGCCCAGCTCCTCGTACAGCCGTTCGGCCATCTCAGCTTTCGTCAGAGCACCCATACGCTATTTCCTTAACGTGGTGTTCAACCTTTGTTCGAGCGAGGTGAGGATGTTTTGTGTCGCGGTATTCACCTCTTCATCATTAAGAGTGCGCGACGGATGCTGCCAGGTCAAGCCTACGGCGAGGCTTTTTCTATCAGGATCAATGCCTTTACCCTGATAAACATCAAACAGCCTGAGGTCTGTCAGCCATTCGCCTGCATTGTCACGAATTACTTCAAGCACCGAGCTCGAAGCAACATCACGTCCTGCCACCAAGGCCAGGTCACGACGCACTTCAGGGAATTTCGACAGCTCGCTGAACTTCGGCAGGCGGCCATCGGCCACTTCGCCCAGTACCAGCTCGAAGACGAACACCGGACGGTCCAGGCCGAGGGCTTTGGACAGCTCCGGGTGAATGGCGCCCAGGTAGCCGACTTCGCGACCGTCACGCTCGATGCGGGCGGTTTGGCCCGGGTGCAGCGCCGGGTGTTTGCCCGGTACGAAGCTGAACTCGGCCAGCGAGCCGGAGAAGCCCAGTACGGCCTCTACGTCGGCTTTCACGTCGAAGAAGTCGATGGTGTCACGGCCGTTGGCCCAGCCTTCCGGCAGGCGGCTGCCGCACACGACACCGGCAAGCATCGGCTCTTGCTTGAGGTCGCCCAGCTGGCCGACAAAGCGCAGGCCGCTTTCGAACAGGCGCACGCGGTCTTGCTGACGGTTGAGGTTGTGCTGCAGCGACTTGACCAGGCCCGGCCACAGGGAGGCACGCATGGCCGCCATGTCGCTGGAGATCGGGTTGGCCAGCAGCAGCGGCTCTACGCCGGGGCTGAACAGCTCGAACAGTTTCGGGTCGATGAAGCTGTAGGTGATCGCTTCCTGGTAGCCACGGGCAACCAGCAGACGGCGCAGGGCCGGCAGTTCGCCACGGGCTTCAGCCTTGGCCTGCGGGGCCAGGCGCGCTTGCGGGTAACGCACTGGCAGGCGGTTGTAGCCGTACAGGCGCGCCAGTTCTTCGATCAGGTCGACTTCCAGGCTGATATCGAAACGATGGCTTGGCACTTCAACCTGCCACTGGCCTTCACCGGCGGTGGTTTTCAGGCCCAGGCCGTTGAGCAGCTGCTCGACTTCGGCGCTGGCCATTTCCATGCCCAGCATCTGGGTCAGGCGCTCGGCACGCAGGGTGATCGGCGCGACCTGCGGCAGGTCTGCCTCGCTGGTGACGTCGATGACCGGGCCGGCTTCGCCGCCGACGATGTCCAGCAGCAGGCCGGTAGCGCGCTCGATGGCTTCACGGGCCAGCTGCGAGTCGACGCCGCGCTCGTAGCGGTGCGAGGCATCGGTGTGCAGGCCGTAGGAACGGGCCTTGCCAGCGACGGAAATCGGCTCGAAGAAGGCGCTTTCAAGGAAGATGTCGCGGGTGGTGGCGGAAACACCGCTGTGCTCGCCACCCATGACGCCGGCAATGGCCAGGGCGCGGGCGTGGTCGGCGATGACCAGGGTGTCGCTACGCAGGGCGACTTCCTGACCGTCGAGCAGGACGAGCTTCTCGCCCTCCTCGGCCATACGCACACGGACGCCACCGTTGATCTCGGCGAGGTCGAAGGCGTGCATCGGCTGGCCCAGTTCGAGCATCACGTAGTTGGTGATGTCGACGGCAGCGTCGATGCTGCGCACGTCGGAGCGACGCAGGCGCTCGACCATCCACAGCGGGGTCGGGCGCGACAGGTCGACGTTACGGATAACGCGGCCCAGGTAACGCGGGCAAGCGGCCGGGGCCAGTACTTCTACCGGGCGCACTTCGTCGTGGGCGGCAGCAACGGCCGGCACTTGCACGCGAGTGACCGGTACGTCGTACAGGGCGCCTACGTCGCGCGCCAGACCGGCCACCGACAGGCAGTCGCCACGGTTCGGGGTCAGGCCGATTTCGATGCTGGCGTCGTCCAGGTCGAGGTAGACGCGAACGTCTTCACCCACCGGCGCGTCGGCTGCCAGTTCCAGCAGGCCGTCGTTCTCTTCGCTGATCTGCAGTTCTGCAGCCGAGCACAGCATGCCGTTGGACTCAACGCCGCGCAGCTTGGCTTTCTTGATTTTGAAGTCGCCTGGCAGTTCGGCGCCGATCATCGCGAACGGGATCTTCAGGCCGGGGCGCACGTTGGGCGCGCCGCACACTACCTGGAAGGTCTCGCTGCCGTTGCTGACCTGGCACACGCGCAGTTTGTCGGCGTCCGGGTGCTGTTCGGTGCTCAGCACCTCACCGACGACGATGCCGCTGAACTGGCCGGCAGCTGGCGTTACGCTGTCGACTTCAAGGCCGGCCATCGAAAGACGGGCAACCAGCTCGTCTCGGGATACCTGCGGGTTGACCCAACCGCGCAGCCAATTTTCACTGAATTTCATCCTGCTCTCCTGAAAGATTCGTTACGGGTGCGCGACCTAGCGAAATTGCGCAAGGAACCGCAAGTCGTTGTCGAAGAACAGGCGCAAATCGTTGACGCCGTAACGCAGCATGGCCAGGCGCTCGGCACCCATGCCGAAGGCGAAGCCCTGGAACTCTTCAGGGTCGATGCCCGACATGCGCAGCACGTTCGGGTGAACCATGCCGCAGCCCATGACTTCCAGCCAGCCGGTCTGCTTGCACACACGGCAACCTTTGCCGGTGCAGATGACGCACTGGATGTCGACTTCAGCCGAAGGCTCGGTGAAGGGGAAGAAGGACGGACGGAAACGCACCGCCAGTTCCTTTTCGAAGAACACCCGCAGGAATTCTTCGATGGTGCCTTTGAGGTCGGCAAAATTGATGTCGCGATCGATCAGCAGGCCTTCGACCTGGTGGAACATCGGCGAGTGGGTCAGGTCCGAGTCGCAGCGGTATACGCGGCCCGGGCAGACAATGCGGATGGGCGGCTGGCTGGACTCCATGGTCCGCACCTGCACCGGCGAGGTGTGGGTACGCAGCAGCATGTTGGCATTGAAGTAGAAGGTGTCATGCATTGCCCGGGCCGGGTGGTGGCCGGGAATGTTGAGGGCTTCGAAGTTGTGGTAGTCGTCTTCGACCTCTGGGCCTTCGGCGATGCCGTAGCCGATGTGGGTGAAGAACTGCTCGATGCGCTCCAGGGTGCGGGTGATCGGATGCAGACCACCGGAGGTCTGGCCACGGCCCGGCAGGGTCACATCAATGCACTCGGCCGCCAGACGGGCGCTGAGTTCGGCTTCTTCGAAGGCCGCCTTGCGCGCGTTGAGCACCTCGGTGACGCGCTCCTTGGCGTCGTTGATCAGCGCGCCAACTTTTGGCCGCTCTTCGGCAGGCATGTTGCCCAGGGTCTTCATCACCTGGGTCAGTTCGCCTTTCTTGCCAAGGAATTGAACCCGGATCTGTTCCAGGGCATTGATGTCTTCAGCGCGTTCCACGGCCTCCAGGGCTTGGGAGACCAGCGCGTCCAGGTTTTCCATGTACAGACTCCAGATACAAAATAGGGGAAGAGCGCAGGCTCTTCCCCTATTAAGACGTTAACACCTGGCGCCGGAAATGACGCCGGGTGATTGTCGGGGTACTTAAGCCAGCGAGGCTTTAGCTTTCTCGACAATCGCAGCAAACGCCGCTTTTTCGTTCACTGCCAGATCAGCCAGAACCTTACGGTCGATTTCGATCGACGCTTTTTTCAGGCCAGCGATCAGGCGGCTGTAGGACAGACCGTTGATACGCGCACCAGCGTTGATACGAGCGATCCACAGAGCGCGGAACTGACGTTTTTTCTGACGACGGTCGCGGTAGGCGTATTGGCCTGCCTTGATGACCGCTTGCTTGGCAACACGGAAAACGCGCGAGCGAGCGCCGTAGTAACCTTTAGCCAGTTTCAGAATTTTCTTGTGACGCTTACGAGCGATGACGCCACGCTTTACACGAGCCATGAGTAACTTCCTCTATCTAGAACCAAAAATTAACGAAGGCGCAGCATGCGCTCGACTTTTGCAACGTCCGACGCGTGCAGCAGGCTGCTACCGCGAAGTTGACGCTTACGCTTGGTCGACATTTTGGTCAGGATGTGGCTCTTGAAAGCGTGCTTGTGCTTGATGCCGTTAGCCGTTTTCAAGAAACGCTTGGCTGCACCGCTTTTGGTTTTCATTTTTGGCATGTTCGGATACTCCGCATTCAGTTGATAAACATAACCGCAAGGCCTGCCGTGCCCTGGTGGTTATTTCTTTTTCTTGGGGGCGATGACCATCAAAAGCTGGCGTCCTTCCATCTTCGGATGCTGTTCAACGGTCCCGTATTCGGCGAGATCAGCTTCGATCCGCTTCAACAGTTCCATACCCAGCTCCTGGTGGGCCATCTCACGACCACGGAATCTCAGAGAGATTTTGGTCTTGTCCCCATCTGTAAGGAAACGTACCAGGTTGCGTAGTTTTACCTGGTAATCCCCTTCCTCCGTCCCTGGACGAAACTTGATTTCTTTAATCTGGATTACTTTCTGGTTCTTCTTAGCTGCAGCCTGCTGCTTTTTCTTCTCGAACAGGCTCTTGCCGTAGTCCAGTACTTTACAGACCGGTGGAACGGCGTCAGCAGAGATCTCTACCAGATCCAGCTTCGCTTCTTCAGCGATACGAAGCGCTTCTTCGATCGAGACGATGCCCAACTGCTCACCGTCAGCGCCAATTAACCGAACCTCGCGTGCCGAGATATTCTCGTTGATCGGGGCTTTCGGTACAGCTCGTTTATCGTTTCTCATATCACGCTTAATAGTAATTACTCCGAATCTTGGCGACCACGCCGGGAAACCGCTTGCGCGAGCAGCTCCGCGAACTGGGCGACGGGCATCGAGCCCAGGTCAGCACCTTCACGGGTACGCACAGCGACAGTTTGCGTTTCGACTTCCCGATCCCCGATAACCAGGAGATAAGGAACCTTGAGCAAGGTATGCTCGCGGATCTTAAAGCCAATTTTCTCATTTCTCAAGTCGGACTTGGCACGGAAACCGCTTTCGGCCAGAGTTTTTTCCACTTGTTGAGCAAATTCGGCCTGTTTGTCGGTGATGTTCATCACCACAGCCTGAGTAGGCGCCAGCCAGGCCGGGAACGCACCTTCGTAGTGCTCGATCAGGATTCCGACGAAACGCTCGAACGATCCGAGGATCGCGCGGTGCAGCATGACCGGGTGCTTGCGGCCGTTGTCTTCGGACACAAATTCTGCGCCCAGACGGATCGGCAGGTTGAAGTCGAGCTGCAGGGTACCACACTGCCACACACGACCCAGGCAATCTTTCAGGGAGAATTCGATCTTCGGACCGTAGAACGCGCCCTCGCCCGGCTGCAGGTCGTACGGCAGGCCGGCGCTGTCGAGTGCGGAAGCCAGTGCGGCTTCGGCGCGATCCCACAGCTCATCGGAGCCCACGCGCTTTTCAGGACGGGTCGACAGCTTCATTTCGATGTCTTTGAAGCCGAAGTCGGCGTAGACATCCATGGTCAGCTTGATGAACGCGGCCGATTCGGACTGCATCTGCTCTTCGGTGCAGAAGATGTGCGCGTCGTCCTGGGTAAAGCCACGTACACGCATGATGCCGTGCAGCGCGCCCGACGGCTCGTTACGGTGGCAGGCACCGAACTCGGCCAGACGCAGCGGCAGCTCGCGGTAGCTCTTCAGGCCCTGGTTGAACACCTGCACGTGGCACGGGCAGTTCATCGGCTTGATGGCGTAGTCGCGGTTTTCCGACTGGGTGGTGAACATGTTGTCGGCATAGTTGGCCCAGTGGCCAGACTTTTCCCACAGCGAACGGTCAACAACCTGCGGCGTCTTGATCTCGAGGTAGCCGTTCTCACGCTGCACCTTGCGCATGTACTGCTCGAGTACCTGGTACAGGGTCCAGCCGTTCGGGTGCCAGAACACCATGCCCGGCGCTTCTTCCTGGAGGTGGAACAGGCCCAGGCGCTTGCCGATTTTACGGTGATCGCGTTTTTCTGCTTCTTCAATGCGCTGAATGTAGGCAGCCAGCTGCTTCTTGTCGGCCCAGGCGGTGCCGTAGACGCGCTGCAGCTGCTCATTCTTGGCATCACCGCGCCAGTAGGCGCCGGAGAGCTTGGTCAGCTTGAAGGATTTCAGGAAACGGGTGTTCGGCACGTGCGGACCGCGGCACATGTCGACGTATTCTTCGTGGTAGTACAGGCCCATGGCCTGTTCATCCGGCATGTCTTCGACCAGGCGCAGCTTGTAGTCTTCGCCACGGGCCTTGAACACTTCGATTACCTCGGCGCGCGGGGTAACCTTTTTGATCACGTCGTACTCGGTCTCGATCAGCTGGTGCATGCGCTGCTCGATGGCAGCCATGTCGTCCGGCGTGAAAGGACGCTCGTAGGCGATGTCGTAGTAAAAGCCTTCGTCGATGACCGGACCGATAACCATTTTGGCGGTCGGGTACAGCTGCTTGACGGCATGACCCACCAAGTGAGCGCACGAGTGACGGATGATCTCCAGCCCCTCTTCGTCCTTTGGCGTGATGATTTGCAGGCGGGCGTCGTGATCGATCAGGTCGCTGGCGTCAACCAGCTTGCCGTCGACCTTGCCGGCCACGGTGGCCTTGGCCAGGCCTGCACCAATGGATGCAGCGACCTGGGCAACGGTTACGGCGTCATCGAACGAACGTTGACTGCCATCGGGAAGAGTAATGATGGGCATGGCGCCTCCTCTCCTAGTGGTGACCCCTACCAAAGGTCACGTGGGTTGGGATGAGCCAGTACGCGATCCGCCCCTGTCTTTGCCTGCGCAAAGCCTGCCTCACAGTGGCAGAAGCCCGAAAGCCTGCCAGGGAACGAACCAGAGTGACTGGAATAGATGAATAGTGTTGGGAGCTACAAGCCGCGAGCAGCAAGAAAAACGCTGCGGCGAGCTCAAGCTGGGCATGCTAGCACAAAGCGTTGTGGCGATTGCGGGGAACTTGAGTGGAAATTTCCCCATCAGAGTGTGTGAAGCGTCCTACTCTTGATGAGAAACCGACAACCCAAGGAGTGTTTGGTTATGCGACTTCAGTCTTTACTGGCCCTGGCGGCTGCTTCTGCCCTGTTGCTCCCGCTCAGTGCCACGGCCGCCACGCTGCCTGCCGACTATCAGATGTCTTGCATGACGCAGGCGCAAAAGCACGGCCTGACCAAGGATAAAGCCGAGGGCTATTGCAGCTGCGCCGGCAAGGTGCTGGAAAAAAACCTGACCGAGGCGCAGATCAAAGACCTCAATACCCTTGAGGATGGCGTGGATGCGGCGGTAATGAAGAGCGCGCAAGAAAAGGTTGCAGCCGCCTGCGCCCCGAAAAAATAGGCCTTTGGGCCGGTAATCCATCGCTATTTTGCTCCAGATCAGCAATCTGCGAAGGTAATAGGGGCTACAAGCCCATAATTAGACTATGATGGTCGGCGTGCACCCTGTTGGCCTCGGCAACACCGCACTACTGAAAATCATGTTTCTTGGAGATACACCCATGTCTAATCGCCAAACCGGCACCGTAAAATGGTTCAACGATGAGAAAGGCTTCGGCTTCATCACTCCACAAGGTGGCGGCGACGACCTGTTCGTTCACTTCAAGGCTATCGAAACCGACGGTTTCAAAAGCCTGAAGGAAGGCCAGACCGTTTCCTTCGTTGCCGAAAAAGGCCAGAAGGGCATGCAGGCTGCACAAGTTCGTCCAGAGTAAGCTCTGACCGAATAAAAAAACCCGTCCATGTGGCGGGTTTTTTTGTGCCTGCGGTTTGGACTTTGCATTGGCCCTGAAGGCTTCGCGGGTGAACCCGCTCCCACAGGGGCAAGGCCAGGGCCCGGGGCGGGATTAGCCGCAGTTGACGCTTTTGACGATGCCCTGGGCATCGGTGTGCAGGTTCAGGCGCTCGGAGCGGTAGTCCATGGTCATGACATCATTTGGCCCGAGGGCATGGGCCATCTGCGAACCACTGGCCTTGCGCGCCTGCTCGACCAGTGCCGGGGTAGCCTGCTTGCCGATGGCGAACTGGGCGCCGCTGGCCTCGCAACGACCGTCAGTGTTGGCCGCTCCGGCCTCGGGCGCCTTCGACGACGAACCACCGGTGCTGCAACCCGCCAGAACGGCAACCGCCAACAGGCTCATCAATGATGCACGGAACATGAATCCTCCTTTGAATACACAAAAACTGCTGTCCATGTGACAGCGTCGCTGGTTTTTCGTTGCAAAACCCGTCAAGTCTGCCTGAGCCAGCGTACTCAGGTAAAAACGCAATCGTCACGGGATTTTGCACAATGCGCGCGGGCACTCAGTACAGGTCGATATAATCACTGACCGGTTTCGGCCAGTTGGTCTTGAGCACGTTGAACACCTGCATGACCCAGCGCTCGTCCTGCGCAGCCAGTTCACCCACGCAGCCAGAGCCCGCCGACCAGGTTTCCAGACGAAAGGCCAAGCCCTCCAACTCTCGCCCGCCCACCACCTGGGACAACCAGGCAATACCGCTGCGATTGACGCGCAGCTGGTTGTGCACCGCGTTGTTGCCAGCGGCAAGCAGGTTGCGCACGGCCTCAAGGGTGAACTGTTCGGGGTTGTTCAAATCGATCTGCACAGCACTGTTCCGACACGCTGGAAACCGTTAGTTTGCCACGCCCTTGCGCTTATGCCTAAGTCGCAGTGCCTTGAAGGCCTCCGGCATGATTTACTTCAGCCTGGGCGCAGTGTGTTCTCCCCTGCCCCGTCAAACGCCAGGGCCCGGCATTTGAACCCCACAACGCAGACAGTTTTCATTCGGAATAGCTCATGACAAGCCACATCATCGATGCCGACATCAAAGTCAAATGGCCCGAAGGCCAAAGCGCCTACAGCCCTGCCAGCGCTGAAGAACTGATGCTGATTGCGGTCGACCTGCTGGTCAAAGACCTCGGCCACGTGGCTGCCAGAAGCTTCGTCGAACAGGTTTTTGAACGCTACTCGCACACTACTGCAGACGCGCAAGCCGCGTACTGAGCAGGTCAAAAAAGCCCTGGGCGTCTGCGCTGGCGATCCACGTCACGTTATTCGGCTGCCCGAGGGCATTGTGCCAATCGGCAATGGTCTGGCCGTAAGTCGGCCCTTCGCGGCTGTCCACCTGCAGGTAAATCTGCCGCCCTGCGAACAGTTCCGGCTTGAGCAAGTAGGCGATCACGCTGGCATCGTGCACCGGGCCGCCTGGCAGGCCATAGCGCTGCATGTCGGTGGCGACGTAGGCGTTGAGAATATCCACCACCACCCTGCCCGCCTGGTTGCCCAACGCCGCCAATTGCTGCATGCGCGCGTCACTGGTCAGCAGCGTGTGGGTAAGGTCCAGCGGCAGGTAAGTCAGCTTGACCCCGCTGCTGAGCACCACCTCGGCGGCTTCCGGGTCGGCAAACAGGTTGAACTCGGCCACCGGGGTGATGTTGCCACCGTTGAAGTGCGCACCACCCATGACCACCACCTCCTTGATGCCGAGGGCTATGTGCGGCGCCTGGATCAGTGCCAGGGCCAGGTTGGTTTGCGGGCCCAGCATGGCGACGGTGATGCTGTGGGGCGGTGCCGCGCTCAAGGTGTCGATCAGATAGCCGACCGCACTGCCGGGGGCCAAGCCCTGGCGGGGCTCGTGCACCGTGACACCAGGCAAGCCCTCTTCGCCGTGAATATCGGGCGCATAAACTGGCGCGCGCAACAGCGGCCGCGATGCGCCGGCATACACCGGAATGTCTTCACGCCCGCCCCACTCCCTCGCCAGCCGCGCGTTACGCGAGGTCTTGTCCAAGCGTACGTTGCCGGCCACCGTGGTGATAGCAAGGATATTCAGGGTTTCCGGCGATGCCATGGCGAGCAGCAAAGCCACTACGTCATCAGCGCCGGGGTCGGTGTCGATGATCAGGTCGAACGAAGGCCGCAGCATCAGAAAGTAACCCCGGCGATCAGCACGATGTTGCTGTAGGGCTGGCATTCACCGGTACGCACCACGGCACGGGCGCCGCGGCTCAGTTGCTTGAATTCGGCATGGCTGAGCAGGTTGCGCTTGCCCAGCTGGCCATGGGCGAAGCATTGCTCGACCACAGTCAAGGCCGGCGGGTTGGCCTTGAACATTTCGTCGGCGAGCACATGGCTTTCCACCTGCATTTCGCTGAGCACGGCGCGCAAGGTGCTGGCAAAGTCGGGCACGCCCGGGGTCAGTGCCAGGTCGATCAGCTCGACGCCCGGCGGCACGGGCAGGCCCGCATCGCCAATGACGAGGATGTCGCCGTGCCCCAGCGAGGCAATGACCCGCGACAGGGCAATATTGAGCAATGGGGTCTTTTTCATGGCTGCAACTCGGCCAGGTAGGGAATCGAAGGCTGGGCCCCGGCACGGGTGACCGACAAGGCCGCCGCACGCTGACCAAAGGCCATGGCCTGCTCTTGCGACTCACCGCGCGCCAAGGCCGCGGCGAACCCGCCGACAAAGGTGTCGCCGGCGGCGGTGGTGTCCAGCGGCTGCACCACGGGCGCTGCAAAGTGGCGCATGCCCTGCGGGCCGGCCAGCAAGGCGCCCTGGGCACCAAGGGTGATGATCACGTTGTTGGCGCCAAGCTGGCGCAGCTGGCTGGCCGCCACTTCGGCGCTGGTCAGGTCGGTTACCGGCTGCCCGGTGAGGGCCTGGGCTTCGCTTTCGTTGGGGATCAGGTAGTCGATGGCGCTGTACCAGTCGGCCGGCAACGGGCCGGTGCAAGGCGCCGGGTTGAGGATCACCGTCTTGCCCAGGGCACGGCCACGGGCCAGGGTGTAGGCCACGGTTTCGTGGGGCACTTCGAGCTGGCAGATGATCACTTCGGCGCCTTGCAGCAAGGTATCGAAGGCCTGTACCGATGCGGGCCGCAACAGACCGTTGCCGCCGGGGATGATCACGATCGCGTTCTGGCTGCTGGCATCTACGACAATCAGGGCCAGGCCACTTGATACGCCAGGGCACACCGCCACGCCCTGGCAGTCGATCTGCTCGTCGAGCAAGGCCTGACGCAGCTGCTGGCCGTAGGCGTCGTCGCCGACATTGCCGATCATTGCCACAGACGCCCCGAGGCGTGCTACCGCCACAGCCTGGTTGGCGCCTTTGCCACCCGGCACGGTGGCAAACGATTCGCCGGCCAGGGTTTCGCCGGCACGCGGCAACCGCTGGGCGCGGGCCACCAGGTCCATGTTCAGGCTACCTACCACTATCACCTTGGCGCTCATGGTCGTCGGCTCTCAGCGGTAATCATTGAAAAGGTCCGGGCGCGGCGCGGTGGATTCGCGCAACACGATTTTCGGCGCGACGATGCGCTGCTCCGGCGCACCTTGCAGCGGTTGGGCGATACGCGACAGCAACAGCGCCGCAGCACTTTCGCCCAGTTCGCGAATCGACTGGCCAACAGTGGTCAGCGCCGGGAACACGTAGCGGCTCAATTGAATGTCGTCAAAGCCAATCACCGACAGCTCGCTCGGCACGCAGATGTTGCGCTCGGCGGCTGCTCGCAGCACACCGATGCCGATCATGTCGTTGCCGGCGAAAATTGCCGTGGGTCGATTCCCTTCGAGCAGCTTGGCAGCGGCGGCATAACCGCCCAGGCTGGTGAAGTCGCTGTTGACGATCCACTCACTGGCGACCGGCACCCCCGCTTCGCCCAGCGCACGCCGGTAACCGGCCTCGCGCAACTGGGCCACGCTGGTGCTGGCCGGGCCGCCAATGTAGGCGATGGCCTGATGGCCCAGCTGGAGCAGGTGCTGGGTAGCGAGGTAGGCGCCCAGCTCGTGGTCGATGCGCACCAGATCGGCCTCTACGCCCTCCAGCGCGCGGTCAACGATGACCATCGGCGTGCGCACGCTGGCCAGGCTGCCCCGCAGGTCGGCGTCTTCACCCACCGAGGCGACGATCAGGCCGTCGATGCGCTTTTCCAGCAACACGCGCAGGTAGCTGCGCTGCTTTTGTGGATCGTCGTCGGAGTTGCACAGGATCACGCAGTAGCCCTTGCGCTCGCAGCCATCCTCGATGCCACGGGCCAGCTCGGCGAAATACGGGTTGACGCTATTGGGCACCAGCAGGCCGATGGTGGCGGTGCTGCGCGCCTTCAGCGAGCGGGCCACGGCGCTGGGTACGTAGTCGAGTTCGGCAATCGCCGCCTCGACCTTGATGCGCACCTGCTCGCTGACCGGTCGGGTCTTGTTCAATACATGGGACACGGTGGTGTAGGAAATTCCCGCCAGTGCTGCGACGTCTTTAATGGTTGCCATTATTCAGTTCCGCCGACTCGCACGTCGGCTACGGTAGGTGTCAAGAACCACGGCGATCACAATGACCGCCCCGGTAATAATGCGTTTGGTCGGCTCGGAAGCGCCGATCTGTGCCAGGCCTGCAGCCAGCACGGAAATAATCAATACGCCGAAGAAGGTGCTGATCACCGAGCCGCGCCCGCCCATCAGGCTGGTGCCACCGATCACCACGGCGGCAATCACCTGCAGCTCAAGCCCGGAACCGGCATTGGGGTCGGCCGCTTCCAGGCGGGAAATCTGGAACAGCGCGGCAAGGCCGGCCAGCAGCCCCATCAGGGTGAACACCAGAATCTTGTAGGGGCGCGGGTCGATACCGGCCAGGCGCACCGCTTCTTCGTTGGTGCCGATGCCGATCAGGTAGCGGCCGAACACGGTGCGAGTGAGCACCAGCTGGGCGAGGATGATCACCAGCAAGGCGATGATGAACGAGGGTGATACGCCGAATGCCAACGGGTCCGAGAGCCACGCAAAAGCGTCGCCGATGTAGGCCGTGCGCGAATCGGTGAGCTGGTAAGCAAGGCCCCGGGCCATTTCCAGCACACCGAGCGAGACGATGAACGACGGAATGCGCCAGGCCACGGTGATCGCGCCGGTGACGCTGCCGGCCAGCGCCGCCACGCCCATGCCGAGCAAGGCAGCCGGCAATACGCTCCAGCCCCAGCCGAGAATCGCCACGCTGACCGCCGACGCCGCCAGGGCCAGCACCGAGCCTACCGACAGGTCGATACCGCCGATGATCAGGACGAAGGTCATGCCCACCGCCAGCACCATCAAATCGGGGATCTGGTTGGCCAGGGTGCTGAAGGTCGCGTACGACCAGAAGTGACTGCTCAGCAACGAGAACAGCACGATCATCGCCAGCAAGGCCCCGGCAAGGCCGAGGTAGGTGCCCAGGCCGTAATAGCTTGCGCCGCGTTTCGCGCTTGGCGAGGTGGTGTCCAGCGGTGAGGTTTTCATGGGAGTGTCCTGGAAGCTGCCTCATGCAGCATCGCGTCACGGTTCTGATAGCCGGCGAAGGCCGCGGCCAGTAGCTGGTCCTGGGACCAGGTTTCACGCTCGAAGGTGTCGATCAATTGCCCGGCGCTGAGCACACCGATACGGTCGCAGATCAGCATCAGTTCGCGCAGGTCGCTGGACACCACCACCAGCGCCTTGCCCTGGCGCGCCAGGTCGGCGAGCAGGCCGTAGATGTCGAACTTGGCGCCAACGTCGATGCCACGGGTGGGCTCATCGAACAGCAGCACGCTGCAGTCGCGCTCCAGCCAGCGACCGATCACCACCTTCTGCTGGTTGCCACCCGACAGCTCGCCGACCACCTGCTCGGGGCCTGAACTGCGAATGCGCATGGCACCGATCTGGCGCTGGGCCAGGGCCCGTTCGGCGCCGCGATCGAGCACCCCGGCGCGGGAAATCGCCGGCAAATTGCCCAGGGCGATGTTGGCGCTGATCGATTGCGACAGCAGCAGGCCCTCGCCTTTGCGGTCTTCGGTGATCAAGGCAATGCCTTCACGCACGGCGGCCACGGGCGAATCGACCTGCACGCTACGCAGCGGGCTGCCCAGTTCGACGGTGCCACGCTCGGCGCGGTCGGCGCCATAGATCAAACGGAGCAATTCGGTGCGCCCGGCGCCGATCAGCCCGGACAGGCCGAAGATTTCCCCGCTGCGTACCTCGAACGAGACGTCGCGCACTTTGTCACCACGGCTCAGGCCACTGACCTTGAGGATCGACGCACCGATCTCGCGCTGGCCCAGGTCGATGTGTTCGGCCAGCTCGCGCCCCACCATCAGGTTGACCAGCTGCGTGCTGGTGTAGCGCGCCATGGGCTCGACACACACCAGCTTACCGTCACGCAGCACGGCAATGCGCTGGGCAATGCGTTTGAGCTCTTCCAGGCGATGGGAGATGTAGACGATGGCCACGCCGCGCTGCTGCAAACGCTCGATCTGGGTGAACAGCAACTCGACCTCGCGCGCGGTGAGCATGGCCGTGGGCTCATCGAAGATCAGTACCCGGCAGTCGCCGATCAGGTTGCGGGCGATTTCCACCATCTGCTGATGGCCGATGCCCAGCTCGCCGACCGGGGTGTCCGGGTCGATGGTGTCCAGGCCCACCTGGGCCATGGCAGCCTGTGCCAGTTGGCGCAGGCGTTTGCGGTTGATCCAGCCGGCACGGCTGGGCAAATTGTCGAGAAACAGGTTTTCGGCCACGGTCAGGGTCGGCAACAGGTTGAGTTCCTGCATGACCATGCGCACGCCCAGGCGCTCGGCCGCCGCACGGCTGCCGGGCTGGTACGGCTGCCCCTGAAAGTGCATGTGCCCGGTGGTCGCCACTTCAAGGCCGCCGATGATCTTCGACAAGGTGCTTTTGCCCGCGCCGTTCTCACCGGTCAGGGCCAGCACCTCGCCCGCGTGCAGGCTCAGGCTGATATCGCCGAGCACCGGCTGGGCGTAGGTCTTGCCGATTGCGCTGACGGTGAGCACGCCTTCGCTGGTCGCGGTCATTGCCTGTTCTCCTGGCGCGTGTACACTTAGGGCTGGGTGACCAGTTCGACCGGGGTCTGGATGACGTTGTCGGCATCCACAGCGGGCTTCTCACCCTTGAGCACCTTCAGTGCCGCTTCGATACCGAACACCGCCTGCTTGGCGGCGTACTGGTCGGCGGTGGCGAGCACGCGACCGTCCTTGAGCATCGGTTTGATGGCGTTGATGTTGTCGTAACCCACCACCTGCACCTGGCCGGCCTTGCCCGCCGCACGCACCGCCGACACCGCGCCCAGGGCCATGCTGTCGTTGCCGGCCAACAGCGCCTTGATGCCGGGGTTGGCGTTGAGCATGGAGGCAGCGACGGCGTTGCCCTTGGCAATTTCCCAGTCGCCGGACTGCACCGAAACCACCTTCATCTGCGCCGCGTCCATCGCATCCTTGAAGCCGGCGGTACGCTGCTGGGCGTTGGTGGTGGTCGACACGCCTTCGATGATGCCGACTTCGTCACCGGCCTTGAGCTTCTCCTTGGCCAGGTATTCGCCCACCAGGCGTGCGCCTTTGCGGTTGTCGGGGCCTACGAACGGCACGCTGAGGTTTTTGCTCTTGAGCACCTCTGGGTCCAAGCGGTTGTCGATGTTGATCACGGTGATGCCCGCGTCCACGGCTTTCTTCACCACCGGAACCAGGGCCTTGGAATCGGCGGGCGCGATCACCAGGGCGTTGACCCCGGAGACGATCATCTGCTCGACGATGCGGATCTGATTACTGGAATCGGTTTCGTCCTTGATGCCGTTGGAAACCAGGTCGAATTCGCTGGCGTGTTCTTTCTGGTAGGCCTTGGCGCCGTCTTCCATGGTCAGGAAGAATTCGTTGGCGAGGGACTTCATCACCAGGGCAACTTTGGGCTTCTCATCAGCCTGGGCCTGGGACAGGGGCATTGCGAGGGACAGGGAGGAAAGTACGGCGACCGCCAAAAGGCGTCCTGCGAACGGCAGCTTCATCGATTTACTCCGGTTTTTGTGATTTTTGTCGGATCGCAAACGTTTGCGTTAAGCAACTATGCTAATGCAACCCGGCTTTGTCAAATACAGCCCTAAGCACCAGTGTAAGTTGCACTCAGGAATTATCCTCAAAATCACCGGAAAACCGAACAACCCAACTAATAATAATCGGGATTCCGAGCCCAGCCCTTGGGCAGTAGGTTTAACAGAATAAAAAGACCTTACAAATCAGTGGCTTAAAATAAAATACGACGAACGGTCATGCTGGCCCGTTTTCTGCTCCTACATGGACGCTACACAGCGAAGTCCACCAATAAGAGAGAAAACAATGAAAGCTGCGTTTACTTCCTTCGTTCCGGGCACTTTGGCCCTGCTGCTGTTGCTGCCTGTCGGCGTCAACGCCAAAGAAGCCGAGACCCAACAGAAACTCGCCAACGTGGTGATCCTCGCCACTGGCGGCACCATTGCCGGCGCGGGTGCCAGCGCTGCCAACAGTGCCACCTACCAGGCGGCCAAGGTCGGCGTCGACAAGCTGATCGCGGGCGTGCCGGAGCTGGCAAGCATTGCCAATGTCCGCGGTGAGCAGGTGATGCAGATCGCCTCCGAAAGCATCAGCAACGACAACCTGCTGCAACTGGGCAAACGTGTCGCCGAACTGGCCGACAGCAAGGACGTCGACGGTATCGTCATCACCCATGGCACCGACACCCTGGAAGAGACCGCCTACTTCCTCAACCTGGTGGAAAAAACCGACAAGCCGATCGTGGTGGTAGGCTCGATGCGCCCAGGCACCGCCATGTCGGCTGATGGCATGCTCAACCTGTACAACGCCGTGGCGGTGGCCGGCGACAAGTCAGCGCGTGGCAAAGGCGTGCTGGTGACCATGAACGACGAGATCCAGTCGGGTCGCGACGTGAGCAAAACCATCAACATCAAGACCGAAGCCTTCAAGAGCCCATGGGGCGCGCTGGGCATGGTGGTCGAGGGCAAATCCTACTGGTTCCGCCTGCCTGCCAAGCGCCACACCGTGGATTCGGAATTCGACATCAAGCAGATCAGCAGCCTGCCCCAGGTGGACATCGCCTACGGCTATGGCAACGTCACCGACACCGCCTACAAAGCACTGGCCCAGGGCGGCGCCAAGGCGATCATCCACGCCGGTACCGGCAATGGCTCAGTGTCGTCGCGGGTAGTGCCTGCCCTGCAGGAACTGCGCAAGGAAGGCGTGCAGATCATTCGCTCGTCCCACGTCAATGCCGGCGGCTTTGTGCTGCGCAACGCCGAGCAGCCTGACGACAAGAACGACTGGGTGGTCGCCCACGACCTGAACCCGCAAAAAGCCCGCATCCTGGCCATGGTCGCCCTGACCAAGACCCAGGACAGCAAAGAGCTGCAGCGGATCTTCTGGGAATACTGATTCCCGGCGCTTACGGTCACATGCGTTCTTTCACCGACGAGCTGTTGCGAAAATCCCTACAGTAAAATACTGTATGCGCATACAGCTAACAAAGGAACGCATCGTGGCCACCACTTCCGCCCCTGCCAGCAGTTACGAGCAACTGGGCATTCGCATCCAGAAGATCATCAACGCCCCTACCGCACAAAAAGCCCGGGCTGCGCTGATCTTCCGCCTTGAGCATGAATCCCCTGACGACTGGGCGACCCTGCTTGAGGAAATTGCCGAGAACGACAACGTCACCCTCGCCTATCGCGACGACGGTGGCGTGCAGATTTTCTGGGTGGTGCCGAAGGAAGACTGACTGCGCATGAGAGTTCCGTTTTTTGCAGTCGCCTGCCTGCTGCTCAGTGTCAGCGCCCACGCCGATGCACCGCGCACGTTCAGTGAAGCCAAGAAAGTTGCCTGGCGCCTGTATGCGCCGCAATCCACCGAGTTTTACTGCGGCTGCAAGTACAACGGCAACAAGGTGGACCTTGCCGGGTGCGGTTACGTGCCGCGCAAGAATGCCAGCCGCGCCAAGCGTATTGAATGGGAGCACATTGTTCCGGCCTGGCAGATCGGTCATCAGCGCCAGTGCTGGCAGAACGGTGGGCGCAAGAACTGCTCGCGCAACGACGCGATCTACCAGCGCGCCGAAGCCGACCTGCACAACCTGGTGCCGAGCATTGGCGAGGTGAATGGCGACCGCAGCAATTTCAGTTTCGGCTGGCTGCCCGAGCAGCGCGGGCAGTATGGTTCGTGCCTGACGCAAGTGGATTTCAAAGCCAAGAAGGTCATGCCGCGCCCGTCGATACGCGGCATGATCGCGCGCACCTACTTCTATATGAGCAAGCAGTACAACCTCAAGCTCTCCAGGCAGGACCGCCAGCTATACGAAGCCTGGAACAAGACCTACCCGCCGCAGCCCTGGGAACGCCAGCGCAATCAGCGGGTAGCCTGTGTGATGGGCCACGGCAACCCGTTTGTCGGCCCGGTGAACCTCAGCGCCTGTGGTTGAGGGTCAGGTTTTAGCGACTTTCCCGGGCAAGCCAAACACGGTATCGATTTCTTCCCTGAACGCTTGAATCAACGGCTCTCTTGACCGGCCATTTTTGACAATCAGTGAAAATTCCGCCGAATAACCAAACTCCTCCGGCAAGATCCGAAGCAACCGCCCCTCTTCCTCCCAACGCCTGGCGAGGTGATCGGGCAAATAGCCAATATAATTGCCGGACAGTATCAGTATGAGTTCAGCCTCCATGCTGTCGATGGTGGCCGAATAACGCGTAAAGCCGTGACGCAGGCCCTCTGCGTTGGACCAGTAGCCGCGCTTGATCAAGGCATGGGCGGTGACAGACTCCACCGTACGATCGGCCAGCGCGTAAAGCGGATGGTGATCACTGCAGTAAAGCCAGTGCTGCTCAATGTACAACGGAATATATTTCAACCCGCTCATCTTCGTGGGCAGCGAGCCAATAGCAAGATCGATTTTGCCTTCAAGCACTTCTTTCTGAAGCTCAAAGGGGCTCAAGATCTTCAGGTTCACATGAATTTTATCGCTGCGCTTGCTGAAGCGACCCAGCAGGTCTGGAATATTGAACTTTTCATCGGTCAGCATCGAGTCGAGAATTCCGAACGTTATCGTACCTCGCAGTTCGCCTTTTAACTCTGCAACATAATATTCAAAACCATCAATCTGGCCAATTAGCTTTTTAGCTTCCTCATAGACAAGCGCGCCTTTACTTGTCAGCCCGAACCCTGCCCGCCCGCGATTACACAACTGCATACCCAGCTGGGTTTCAAGTTGATTCATATGGGTGCTGATGGCCGAGGTCGACATATTCAAATCTTGTTGCGCCGCGGAGAACCCCTGATTATCTACAACCGTGAGAAATATCCTCAGCAGACGGAGATTATATTGCGACTCTTTCATCAGCTCCCCCGTTTTCATTGTTTTAGGGCAAATGCAAAACCATGTGCTCACGCGCACACTAAAAGCCCGTCACTATAGTCGAGCAACGTTCCCCGGGTACAGCAGCATGCACTAGCCATGCGTGAACAGGCATAGTTAAAGAAACCTTGAACAATCAGATTGAATACACAGGATTTTACAGCTCACCCACTTGGGTTTGAATCGGTCGAAACAACACCAAGGGGAAGCACATGCCTGAGACAACCATGAAGAAAAACGCTATCGACGGTTCGCTCTACGACCCGCAAAAGCGACCACGCTTCAATGAGATTGCCTCCTTTATGCGTGCCCCCGTCGCGGAGTCGCTGAACGGTGTCGACATCGGCCTGATCGGTGTCCCCTTTGATGGCGGGACCTCGTTCAAACCCGGCGCCCGCCTTGGGCCACGCGGCGTGCGCCAGCAGTCATGCCTGATGCGCACCAAAAGCCATTTTTCTGAAGTTGCACCCTTTGAGCTGTGCCAGGTCAGGGACCTTGGTGATGTGTTCATTGACCACATGTACAACATCGAAGACGCCCACGCCTGTATCGAGCGTTACTACCAGGAGATCTGCGCGCACAACATCATGCCCCTGACCGTAGGCGGCGATCACTCCATTACCTACCCGATATTCAAGGCCCTGGCCAAAGACGGCCCCATCGGCATGGTGCACTTCGACGCCCACACCGACACCTGGGATAGCCTGTACGGTTCCAAGTTCTTCCACGGCGCGCCCTTCAGACGCGCAGTTGAAGACGGCTTGCTGGACCCGCATCGCACCATCCAGATCGGTATCCGCGGATCGGAACATGCAGGAACCCCTAACTTCAGCATTGAATCCGGCATGCGCGTGATTTTCATCGATGAGTTTGATGAACTGGGCGTTGACGGTGTACTGAAAGAGATCAGGCGCGTAGTGGGCGATGGCAAAACCTACATTTCGTTTGACGTAGATGGCCTGGACCCCGCCTACGCGCCAGGTACCGGAACGCCAGAGTCGGGGGGCATCACCATGCGCGAGGCACTGAGAATGATCAGGGGCCTGCGCGGCCTTAACCTGATCGGCGGCGACGTGGTTGAAGTCGCGCCCGATCTCGACCCCTCGGGAATTACAGCGCTCAACGCGGCAACCTTGATGTTTGACATGCTATGCATTCTTGCTGAAGCCCGCACTCAACACGCGAGATAACAGCTCTCTGCCAATACCACACCCAGGCACCCACCGCAGCCGAAATGATTCCGACTTCTACTCTGCCAAACCAACAATTCCAGAGGTAGACATGAACACTCACGTAATCAGCGCACTGCTCCTTAGCACTGCCGCTTCAATTGCCACGGCGAACGAAATTACCGTTGTTTCGTTTGGCGGTGCGGGCAAGGATGTCCAGACCACCGCGTTTTACAAACCCTTCGAAAAAATCACGGGCAATAAAATTCTGGCCGGCGAATACAACGGCGAAATGGGTCGCATCAAAGTCATGGTAGACACCCAAAGTGTCAACTGGGACGTCGTTCAGGTAGGTGGCGCTGAACTGAAGACCGGCTGCGAGGAAGGCTTGTTCGAACAACTGGACACGGCAAAGATAGGCCAGCCCGGTGACTTTATGCCGGGCACACTGTCAGATTGCGGTGCCGGTGTACTGGTATGGTCGACAGCCATGGCGTACAACGCCGACAAACTCACCACTGCACCTACCGGCTGGGCCGATTTTTGGGATACGCAGAAGTTTCCCGGCAAGCGCAGCTTGCACAAAGGCGCCAAATACACGCTGGAAATCGCCTTGATGGCCGACGGGGTGCCCTACACAGACATCTACACCGTGCTGTCGAGCAAGGAAGGCGTCGACCGGGCCTTTCGCAAGCTTGACCAGATCAAGGGCAACCTGCAGTGGTGGGAAGCTGGCGCGCAACCCATGCAGTTTCTCGCCAGCGGCGATGTCACCATGACCAGCGCCTTCAATGGCCGCGTGTTCGCCGCCCAGGCGGCGGGCACCAACGTACACGCCATCTGGCAGGGCAGCATCTACGATATAGACTCGTGGGCCATTCCCAAAGGCAGCAAGAACAAGGCGGCCGCTGAACAATTCATCGCCTTTTCCCTGCGCCCGGAACAGCAAAAGGTGCATACCGAAAAGCTTGGCTACGGCTCAACCAACCTGCGCACTGAATCGCTGCTGGACCCTGCAGTGGCTGAACGGCTGAACACCTCGCCGGACAATCTGAAGCAGGCAATGCCCATCGACAACAGCTTCTGGGTCGATCACGGCGAAGAGCTTGAGCAGCGCTTCAACGCCTGGGCAGCCAAATAACTCCACCGCAACCACTGCCCTCGATACCACTGGCGCGATCAATCGAGGGCAGGCAGATTCAGGCCAGTGCCTGCAAGTAGGCGCTGGCCTGCTGGTAACGCGCCAGGCGCGCCATGTCGTCAGGGCCGGGCATCGCGATGCGCGACAGGTCGCTGTTGTCGGCAAGATCTGCCAGCTTGACCACCCGCGCCAGCGGATCGTCGCCCAGGCGGATGACAAAAGCCTCATAGCTTTCCTTGTCACGCCGGCTGAGGGCCTGTACCGCCGCCAGGATCTTCAGCGCAAAGCCTTCGCGCGCCAGGTCCGACAGGGTCATGGGGGAATCTTCAAGTACATCGTGCAGCACTGCGACGATGCGTTGTTCAACGGTCGAAACCCGCAGCATCACCCGCAACGGGTGCAGGATGTAGGCGGCACCGCCCTTGTCCCGCTGCCCTTCGTGTGCCCTGGCCGCCACCGCAATGGCCCGCTCCAGCGTAGACATAAGGCCCTCCTGCTCAACGTTCGCGCTGTGTCAGACGCGCCATGCTGCATACGTCTGTCAACCGGCCGTCATGCACAGCATAGCCAAGCAATTGTCCTTCGACTTCAACGCCATGGCGCTTGTATGCAGATATTTGTAACGCCCGACGGGTTACTGGCGAATGACCGTGCAGCGCAGGCTGCAGGCAAATGGCGGGGGATGATTCCTTCATCACGGCTCTCCTTGCGTTGAGCCGTGAGTGTACGGGGCCGGGAACCGTGCTGGCTAGCGCGTTACGCCATGCTGGATGACGACCGAGTCGGTGCCCAATGCCGCCATGACATCCGCCTGCCGGGCTTCGGCGTCGGCCTTGCTCGGGAACGGGCCCAGCAACACCACCGGCTTGCCGTCGCGATACTCCACCGACGAAGGGATCTGCTTCTCGATCAGGCGCGCGGTCATGTCGCTGAGCGCGCCCATGTTCGGGCCCTGGACAATTTCAACGTCCCAACCTTCAGGCGCCGGCTGGTCGGCCAGGGCGTCGGCGCGGCGCTGCAGGTCGGCGCCACCGCAAATCTCGCGGATCTGCAGGTTGCTGCCCTTGTCGGCGAGGATGATCTGGTAACCGTCGGCCTGCTTGATCGCGACGTAGCTGCGGTACGGCAGGAACTTCCCGGCGTCGTCCTTGCTGCGGACCTGGCCACAGATAGCGCCCTGCTTGTCAATTCGTACGTTGCCGAACTTGGCCGTCTTGGGGTTGGGCAACTGCTCGGCAATTTGCTTGTGCACGCCTTCGACTTCATTTTCGCAGCCGGCCAGAGCCAGTACCGCCATTACCATCGCCACTTTGCGCACGCGTCTATCTCCTGAATACAAGCGCAGGATTTTAGCATTGGTGGCGAGGTCAAAGGTTACAAACGGCGATGACTGAACAGCAGAATGCAAAAAGGGCGATCCTTTCGGATCGCCCTTTCTGTCGAGATTTGGTAGGCACAATTGGACTCGAACCAACGACCCCCACCATGTCAAGGTGGTGCTCTAACCAACTGAGCTATGTGCCTGCTGTGGGGCGCATATTACGCAGGTATGCACTACTCGTAAAGCGAAATTTTATAAAAAAACCAAAAAAATCAGCAGCTTTAGTCTGCGCTGAAACCATCGGGCCTGAGCGTTGGGCACTCACGGCTCCCGCCCTGGCACAACAATCTGGCAGCCACACACAAACGGATGGCAAGCAGGCACAAGGGCGGCCTGAAGCGACGACTTAGTATCCCGACCAGCTCAAACGAGTTACTCGCCGACACTAATAAGAACGGAACCCCGTCCATGCTCAAGTCGCCCTTGCTTCGCCTCTCCACGCTCGCCCTGCTGGTCGCCGCTACCGCCCAGGCCAACGCCTACGAGCTGTACGCCGATGACGACAGCCACCTGAACGCCAACCTCGAAGCGGTGTTCGGTGTGTTCCACAGCGAGGAAAACTACGCCATCAGCGGCCGCCTGCAACAGGGTTCGTCTTCCTGGCGCGAGGGCTACATCAAATATGGCCTGAGCGGCGACCAGGGCCTGGCCGGCGTCGGCACGGCCTACGGCGCTTTCTCGCTGCTCAGCTCCGGCACCTGGGGGGACGGCGACGCCGCCGGTTTCAGCGATGGCTCCGAGCGCACCACCAAGTTCGAAGACGCCTACCTGGGCTGGCGCTCGGGCAAACTGATCGAGGCCCTGGGCGAAGACGGCATCGACCTGTCGTTCGGCCGCCAGAACATCGCCGTAGGCGACGGTTTCCTGATTCAGGGCGACTCGCTCAACGTCGGCAAGGGCCTGGCCGATGGCGAGTTCAACCGCGGCGGCGCCTACTACCTGGCCGCACGCAAGGCGTTTGACCAGACCGCCGTGCTGCGCCTGGGTGGCAAGGAAGGCTGGCGCAGTGACCTGATGTGGCTGAAGTCTGACAACCGCGCCCAGGCCAAGACCGAAATGTACGTGGCGACCCTGGAGCACGTGGCCGATGCCGGCACCGTTGGCCTGACCTACATCGACACCACCGATGTGGATGAGCAATACGCCTCGCCGGCACAGCTCGAACGCGACGGCATGAAGACCTACAGCCTGCGCGCCGCCGGCAACGCCGGGGTAGAAAACCTGTTCCTTTCCGGCGAATACGCGACCCAGGACAAGCCTCACACCAGCACCGAAAACGCCTGGTACCTGGAAGCCGGCTGGACCTTCGCCGACGTCGCCTGGTCGCCAAACGTCAGCTACCGTTACAGCCGCTTCTCGGAAGCCTTCGACCCGCTGTTCTACGGCCTCAGCCGCGGCTATGGCACCTGGTTCCAGGGCGAGGTCGCCGGTAACTATGCCGGGCCGTTCAACAGCAACTCGCGCATCCAGAAAGTCGAGTTCAAGGTGTCGCCGCTGGAGAACCTGAACATCGGCCTGCTGGCGTTCAACTACGACACCATCGACCGCAACCTGGGCAACACCGACGGCAAGGAATTCGACCTGTATGCCGAGTGGGCCGTCAACGAGCACCTGATGGTGATGCCGCTGGTTGGCCTGTACCAGCCGGACAAGAGCGCAGAACAAGGTGGCACCCAGTTGGGCAGCAACAGCAACAACCTGTACAGCCAACTGGTGTTCGCCACTTTCTTCTGAAGCCCTGCGGGTGGCGGCATCGCCGTCACCCGCACAGGTTTCACCCTGATCTGAGTCTCTGTCATGCGCGCAAGCCTTTTGACGATCCAAAGCAAGATCACCCTCCTCGCCAGCCTCTGCCTCCTGTTGATTGTCGCCCTGTTGGTGGGGCTGTCGCTGTACCAGGCCGGGCAAAGCAGCGAGCAGGTCAAGCATTCCAGCAGCACCATGCTGGCCAGCGCCGCCGAACGCCACATGCAGGCCCTGGCCCAGGTGCAGGCCTTGCAGGTGCAACGCACGTTCATGCAAACCCATGAATACGGCCAGGGCCTGTCCCGTTACCTCATGTACCTGCGCCAACGTGCGCAACAAGGCGAACTGACGCCACAGCAATTGCGTCAGGAACTGACCCGGCAGCTGCGCCAGGCCTTGACCGACAAACCCGACCTGCTCGGGCTTTTTGTCATTTTCGAAGCCAACGCCCTCGACGGTGTGGACAGCAACTTTGCCGGCCAGGCCGAGCTGGGCAGCAACGAAGCCGGCCGCTTTGCCCTGTACTGGGTGCAGGGCACGCCGGGCGAGCTGCAACCGGTCATCGGCGACGAGGGCTTGCTGGCCAACACCCAGCCCGGCCCCAGCGGCAGCCCGTACAACGCGTTCTACACCTGCGCCCGCGACAGCCTGGCGGCCTGCGTACTCGAGCCTTATTTCGACGAGGCCTCCGGCACGCGCAAACTGGTGACCAGCATCGCCTTCCCGCTGATGGAAAAGGGCAAGGTCATCGCCGTGATCGGTCTCGATATCAACCTCGCCGCCCTGCAACAGAGCAGCGAGGCCAGCAGCCGGGGCTTGTTCGACGGCAACGGCAGCATCAGCATCATCAGCCCCAGCGGTGTGATCGCCGCGCACAGCCAGGATGCCAAGCGCCTCGGCCAGCGCCTGAACCAGGTGCTGGAGCACGAGGCCGACGGCGTGCTGGGCGCATTGCAGCAACAGCAGGCCAAGGTGTTTGCCGACCAGCAACAGATCAATGTCCTCGAACCGCTGGCACCGATCGCCGGCGCCAAGCCCTGGGGCGTGCTGGTGGGGGTGCCGCAGAACGTCCTGCTGGCACCGGCAGAAGCCCTGCAACAGGAGCTCGACCAGCAACGCGAACAGACCACCACCCTGGAGCTGCTGCTTGGTGGCGGCGCGGCCCTGCTCGGTGTGCTGTTGATCTGGCTGGCAGCGCTGCGCATCACCCGCCCGCTGCAGAGCCTGACGCACATGCTCGAAGACATTGCCGAGGGTGAAGGCGACCTCACCCGCCGCCTGACCGTGCAATCGCGCGACGAGATCGGCCAGCTGGCCAAAGCCTTCAACCGCTTCGTCGAACGTATCCACACCTCGATCAGCGAAGTGTCGTCGACCACCCGTCAGCTCAACGAGGTGGCGACACGGGTGGTCAACGCCTCCAACTCGTCCATGAGCAACTCCGACGAACAGGCCAGCCGCACCAGCAGCGTGGCCGCCGCGATCAACCAGCTGGGTGCCGCCGCCCAGGAAATCGCGCGCAATGCTGCCGATGCTTCGCAGCAGGCTACAGACGTGCGCCACCTGGCCGAAGAAGGCAGCCAGGTCCTGGAGAAGACCATCGCCGCGATGCACCAGCTATCGGGCAAGATCAGTGCTTCGAGCAGCAACATCGAGACGCTCAACAGCAAAACGGTGGATATCGGCCAGATCCTCGAAGTGATCAAAAGCATCTCCGAGCAGACCAACCTGCTGGCGCTTAACGCTGCCATCGAAGCGGCGCGCGCCGGGGAAGCCGGGCGCGGCTTTGCCGTGGTCGCCGACGAGGTACGCAACCTGGCCCACCGCACCCAGGTCTCGGCGCAAGAGATCCAGCGCATGATCGAAGGCCTGCAAGTGGACGCCCGCGACTCGGTCACGACCATGAGCGAAAGCCAGTGCCACAGCGCAGAAAGCGTGACCATCGCCAATCAGGCCGGCCAGCGCCTGGGCAGCGTCACCCAGCGTATCGGCGAAATCGACGGCATGAACCAGTCGGTGGCCACCGCCACTGAAGAACAGACCTCGGTGATCGAAGCGCTGAACATGGACATCACCGAGATCAACACCCTCAACCAGCAGGGCGTGGAGAACCTTAACGCCACCCTGCGCGCCTGCGGTGACCTGGAGCAGCAAGCGGCCCGCCTGAAACAACTGGTGGACAGCTTCCGCATCTGATTCACCGCGCCAACCACCTCAGTAAAAGCGCCTTGCCAGGCCCTGTCGAACCGCGGGGGCCTGGCAGAGGCGCGGACTGGCACAGGTACACAACGGGTTGGCAGGCACAACAATATTCCCGCGCCGCCCTCAAGGCAGACTAGACCTGCACAACCCTGCCGATGCCTTCGCGATCCGCTAAATCCAATAATTAAGGGAGCCCCCCTGATGCGAATAACCAGGATCCTTGCTCAAACCACCCTGGCACTTGGCGTGTCGCTAGCCGGCGCGCACTCCGCCCTCGCCGAGCTGCCCGCCGACACCGGTATCGGCCAGACGGTGTTGCCGTTCCCGCCTTCGCCGCACCGCGCCTATATGGTTGATGTGGAATTCGACAACTTTGTCACCGGCCGCGTGGTCGTGGTCGACCCGGACCAGAAGCGCTTCCTCGGCATGGTCAGCACCGGCTTCGCCGCGCCTTCGACCCTGAGCCGTGACGGCAAGCTGCTGTACACCGCCGACCTGTTTTATTCGCGCGGCACCCGCGGCACCCGTACCGACGTGCTGACCGCCTGGGACACCTCCAAGCTCGCGCCCGAGTGGGAAGTGGTCATTCCTTCCAAGCGTGCCGAGTCGCTGACCCAGCGCTTTGGCCTGTCCACCAGCGCCGACGACCGTTTTGTCTACGTCTACAACTTCACCCCGTCGACCTCGATCACCGTGGTCGATACCCAGGCCAAGGCTGTCACCAGCGAAATCGCCATTCCCGGCTGCGTGCTCAGTTACCCGGTGGGCAAGCGCCGCATCGCCTCGCTGTGCGGTGATGGCAGCATCCAGCTGCTGACCCTGGGCGACGACGGCAAGGAAACCGCGCGCACCCAGACCAAGTTCTTCGACCCCAACGCAGAGAAGCTGGTTGAGCGCGGCGTAAACGTCGGCGACACCTTCTACTTCACCACCACCACCGGCACCGTGTACACCCTGGACCTGTCCGGGAAGGAAGCGAAGATCCTGCCGACCTGGTCGCTGGTCAACGACGAAGAGAAAAAGGCCGGCTGGGCACCGGGCGGCTGGCAGCTGCTGGCTGTGGCACCGAAGCTCAACCGCCTGTACGTGCTGATGCACGACGCCCACGAAGCGATGAAGTGGGAAGACCCTAGCAACACCATCTGGGCGTTCGACCTGAAGACCCAGAAGAAGGTCGGCACCCTGAGCACCGAAGGCGCGCCGATCTGGAGCCTGCAGGCCACCAGCGACGACAACCCGCTGCTGCTCGGCATCAACGTTGGCGGCGGCATGGACATCTTCGACCTGAAGAGCGGCAAGTACACCGGCACCATGGAAAAGCTGCATAAAACCGCCACGCAGATTCTCAGCCACTGAGCGAGGTGAGTTCATGCATACCGATCCGATCTTCATCATTGCCGGCGCGATCACCATTGCGGTGATCCTCGCCAGCGCCGCGACGCACAAGCTTCGCGCGCCGGCACGCTTCACCAAGCAGCTGGAGGATTATCAGCTGCTGCCACAGGCGCTGCTGAAACTGGTTGCCCGCGGCCTGCCGTGGCTGGAAATCGGCGTGGCCTTCGCCCTGCTGGTACCCGCCAGCCGGCCGACCGCAGCGCTGCTGGCTGCGGCCCTGCTGGCGCTGTACGCGGCGGCCATCGGCATCAACCTGTGGCGCGGCCGCGCCGACATCGACTGCGGCTGCTCGGGCCCCGACCAGGCGCAACCGCTGCGCCCGGTACTGCTTGCCCGCAACGGCGTGCTGGTGGCGCTGGCGCTGGCCGCCGGCATTGCCCCGCAGGCACGCGAACTCGGCTTTTTCGACGGTTTCGTGGTGATCGCCGCGAGCGCCGTTGCGCTGCTCATCTACGCCGCTGCCGAAGGCCTGCTGGCCAACGGTCCTCGTCTGTTCAAACTGATTGGAAGGTAAATTATGGAAGGCTTGATCGTCTCCAACATCCTGCTCTGGGCGCTGCTGATCGCCCTCGCCTTCGCCGTGATGGGTCTGGTTCGCCAGATCGGCGTACTGCATTCGCGCCTGGCTCCTGCCGGTGCCCTGATGGTCGACAAAGGCGTTGCGGTCAACGAGCCGGCGCCACAAGTCACCGCTGCCGACCGCAACGGCCGCCCGGTCAGCTTCGGCTATGCCGGTGAAAAAGCCCAGCTGCTGTTCTTTCTCTCGCCGACCTGCCCGATCTGCAAATCGCTGCTGCCGGCGATCAAGTCGATCGCCAAGGAACAGGCCAACCGCCTCGACGTGGTGTTCGTCAGCGACGGCGACATGGACGCCCAGCAGAAGCTGATCCAGGAGCACAAGCTCGAAGACGCCACCTACGTGGTCGGCCCGCAAGTCGGCATGACCTACCAGATCGGCAAGCTGCCCTACGCCGCGCTGATCGACCAGAACGGCGTGTTGCGTGCCAAGGGCCTGGTCAACTCGCGCGAACACCTCGACAGCCTGTTCGAAGCCGAGCACCTGGGCAGCGCCACCCTGCAGCAGTACCTGCACGGCAACAGCGCTGCGCATGAGCATGCGCACGACCACAGCACCCCACACTCCCACGCCTAACAAAAACGAAAGGACAGGCCCATGAAACTCCTCGACCTCCTGTTCGAGCGCTCCGCCCGCCACGTCGCCGACACCACCTCGCGACGCAAGCTACTCGGCCGTCTCGGTTCGCTGATGATCGCCGGCGCGGCGCTGCCTGTACTGCTGCCGATCGACCGCACCAGCAAGGCGCTGGCCGCCGACAAGCCAATGGCTGGCGACCCGGGTGACCCGAACAGCTGCGACTACTGGCGCTACTGCTCGGTCGACGGCTTCCTCTGCTCGTGCTGCGGCGGTAGCGTGAATGCCTGCCCACCCGGCACCGAGGCCTCGCAGGTCACCTGGATCGGCACCTGCCGCAACCCGGCCGACGGCAAGGACTACATCATTTCCTACAACGACTGCTGCGGTAAGCACAGCTGCAACCAGTGCGCCTGTACCCGTAACGACAGCGAGGAACCCGCGTATCGTCCGTTCAACAACAACGACGTGAACTGGTGCCTGGCGGCGAAATCGCACATCTACCACTGCACCGTGTCGGTCATCCGCGGCGTCGCGATCTGAGGTGGCCACGATCATGCGCCCTCTGCTGATCATCGGCCTGACCTGCGCCCTGGCCGCTCCGCTGGCCATGGCGCGGGCCATCCCCGACCCGCACCAGAAACACGCCCCCGGCAACGAGGCGGTGCAAACCCCGATCGCCCAGGCCGGCTACAGCACCGCGGTGAATTACCAGTTGCAGTGCGCGGGTTGCCACCTTGGCGACGGCAGTGGCTCCAAGGCCAACGACGTACCGCGCATGAAGGACTTCGTCGGCAACTTCCTCAAGGTCGAGGGTGGCCGCGAGTTCCTCGTGCGGGTACCGGGCATGGCCCAGTCGGCGCTCAACGACGAGCAACTGGCCGACCTGATCAACTGGCTGATGCGCAAGGACGGCATTGCCGGTACCAGTCTGCCGGAGCACTACCAGCCCTATACCGGCGAGGAAGTGTCGGCGGTCAGGCACAGGTCGGTGCTCAATGTACCGAATGCCCGTGCCGGGTTGATCAGCCAGATGCGGGACAAGGGCATCGCGATAGAAGATGGCATGAGTTATTGAGTATGCGATCAGCCCGAGCCCGCCTAGTGGCTTAATGCTTTTCACTAATGCATTCGAGTCAAAGCCAGGGTTTCTAGTGAATCCGATACCAACCCCTTGGTATCGGATTTTTTAAACCCATTCAGCAGCAATTGCTCGACCTCGGCGACCTATTCAACTTCTCTGCCCTGTGCATCTTCGCCGAGTACGTTCCGCTTGCATGGAGCCTTCGGCACGCGCCGGTGGAATTTTCGCCTTGCTTCTTCCGGCCCTGGACTCGATCTCGACCGCTGCCAGCCACCCCCCTACTTTTTAGGTGGCCGCTTCAGATTTAAGCTGGAATTCCAATAACAACAACCACAGAACTAGTCATTCCTGAAAGCAAGTCACATCAATGACAGACATTACTGAACTACATGTAGGAAGCTGGCGAATATCTATTAAATAGCCACACGAACTAAAGAATATCCATCATTTACATCTTGAGATGCTCAACACAGGAATACTGCACACAAGATATCCAATAAACATTCCGCCAAGATAATCAACACACCCCAGAGACATTTCCTGCAAATCACTCGACACTATTAAACACGTTGTTTCGCCACCTCCTGTGTGGCTACCTACAGTCCGACTTAATTATTTTAAATAACCGCTTGACACCGACGCCAGGTGGCAACCATATTTTATCGCACTGACCAGCAGAGCTCTTACCTACTGCAAATTCGGTCAACGAATTAAACTTTCGGCAACTTCTTCACCGTGCCTCTACACGGGCATTCGACAACGATCTACCCACTCGTAAAGACATCTTTTATCAAGCTTGATCCAAGCAAATGGAAGGATTGTGTCCGACTAACAATAACGTACGCGCCGGGCGATTGATCGTCATTCAGCTCCTGTAACATTGAGGCCCCCTATGCGACAGCAATATGATCCTGCCTGGGTTGAAAGTACGGCTCAGGCCAAATGGCTTCGCGATGAAGCATTCAAGGCTATCGAAGACGAAAGCCGGCCTAAATTCTATGCCTGTTCGATGCTGCCCTACCCTTCCGGAAAGTTGCACATGGGGCATGTGCGCAACTATACGATCAACGACATGTTGGCCCGCCACTTGCGAATGAAGGGCTACAACGTTCTGATGCCGATGGGGTGGGATGCGTTCGGCCTACCGGCAGAGAACGCCGCGATGCAGTCAGGCGTGTCGCCCGCTCATTGGACACGGATGAACATTGCCGACATGAAGTCGCAGATGCAGCCATTGGGACTGGCGTTCGACTGGTCACGGGAAATCGCCACCTGCGATCCCGAGTACTACAAATGGAACCAGTGGTTCTTCTTGAAGTTGCTGGAAAAGGGCTTGGCCTACAAGAAGACCCAAATCGTCAACTGGGACCCCCTCGACCAGACCGTGCTGGCCAACGAGCAAGTGGTGGACGGTCGGGGCTGGCGATCCGGAGCGCTCGTAGAGAAACGCGAAATTCCTGGCTACTACCTACGCATCACCCAGTATGGCGAGGAGCTGCTGTCGGCCATCGATACCCTGGAGGGTTGGCCGGACATGGTCCGCAGCATGCAGCGCAACTGGATCGGCAAGGCCAATGGGGTTCGCCTGGCCTTTACCCACACAATCGAAGACGCCAACGGCCAGCTGATAGGCGCAGGCAAGCTGTGGGTGTTCACCTCACGCGTCGATACGCTGATGGGCGTGACGTTCTGCGCCGTTTCTCCTGACCATCCACTGGCCAAGCGTGCCACGGAGCTCAATCCTGGGCTCGAACCACTGGTGCAGGCATGTCGACAGGCGACGCTGGCCGGCCCCGCCGCCGACGCCCAGGCGAAACTCGGCGTCCCGGGCGGCTTGCACGTAGAGCACCCGTTGACTGGTGAGCCAGTCCCCGTGTGGATCACCAACCATGTGGTGGGTGAGCATGGGGAAGGCGCCCTGATGGAGTACCGGCCCACGATGAACGCGACTTCGATTTTGCCTGTCAGTACGACTTGCCCATAAAGCCCGTAATCGCGTTCGATGGCGTTTCTCATGACCCTACAACCTGGTCAGATCGATATGGCAGCCGGGAAGGTCACTTGATCAACTCGGGCGCCTACGACGGTCTCACGGTGGAGCAGGCGACCCAAGCAATCGTCGATGCCCTGACCGAGTGTGGGCGTGGCGAGCAAGCCACCACGTGGCGACTGCGAGACTGGGGAATCTCCCGACAACGATACTGGGGAACTCCGATTCCGATCATTCACTGCAAACACTGTGGTGAGATGCCGGTGCCTTACGCAGATCTGCCAGTAATCCTGCCGACCGATTGCATTCCCGACGGAAGCGGCAATCCTTTGCAGCAGCATGAATCGTTCCGCCATGTCGCGTGCCCTCGTTGTGCCGCACCCGCGCTGCGGGAAACGGACACAATGGACACCTTTGTCGACTCGAGCTGGTATTTCATGCGCTACTGCGATCCCGACTGCCACACCTCAATGGTAGGGCATGGCAACCGATACTGGATGCCCATCGACCAGTACATCGGCGGCATCGAGCATGCGGTGCTGCACTTGCTCTACGCCAGATTCTGGACCAGAGCGATGCGCGACGAAGAGTTGGTGGACTTTAGTGAACCATTCAAGAACCTGTTCACTCAGGGCATGCTGCTGCGGGAAAGCTATTACCGCAAGGCACAGGACGGCAGCCGACGGTGGTTCTACCCCTCCGAAGTATCGGTTCAATACGATGAAAAAGGCCGCCCGATCAGCGCCACAGCGATCGAAGATGGCTTGCCCGTCACCCTGGGAGGAGTGGAGAAGATGTCCAAGTCGAAGAACAACGTCGTCGAGCCCAAGGACATCATCAACCGGTATGGAGCGGATACCGCTCGGCTATTCACCATTTTTGCCGGCCCACCTGATCAGAGCACGATCTGGAGCGACAGCGGTGTGGAAGGCGCTTCTCGCTTCCTGCGCCGTCTCTGGAGTTTTGCCGCTAATGAGCAGAAACGCTGGAGCGAAAGTGAGGACCAGGCGATAGACGCCGCAGAAGCCAGCCGTGTGCGTTTCATGACCCATAACGTGTTGAAGCAAATCAATAACGATTATGATCGGCTGCGGTACAACACCGTCGTATCGGGTGCGATGAAGCTGCTCAAAGTGCTGGAGAGTGCCCACAGCGCTGGTCGCCAGGTTTGCCGGGAAAGCATGTCCATTCTCTTGCAGGTGCTGCATCCTGTGACACCGCATATCTCCCAGATACTCTGGGAGGCATTGGAGTTCCCCGGCGAGATCTACGACAGTCCCTGGCCGACCCCAGACTGCGACGCTTTGAGGCAGGACGAAGTGAAGTTGATGGTGCAGATCAATGGCAGATTGCGCGGAGAAATAATGGTGCCGGCTGATGCCGATCAGGACACAATTCGAGCCCAGGCGCTGTCCGATTCGGAGTTGAGCAAATATCTGGTGGGCACTGGAAGGATGATCGTGGTGCCTAATCGATTGGTGAACTTCATCGTCTGACCATTCAGGTTGAGCTCTGAACACCAGAAAACCGGCGTTCTCACGAAATACCGGCTGGAGATCGCGCCGAAGGTGCCCACTAAGTTTCCTGTCCATACACCAAGACAACAGGGTGCCGCCGTAAGGGCGGAAGCGGCCAGCAGCAACCCCATAGGTAATGGACATGCCACAGTCGCATCACCCAACCCAAGACCTTGTGAAGAACCCCCAAAAAAAAGGCAGGCCTGAGGCCTACCTGAAAGGAGCACGAAACGATCAGTGTGCGATGCACACCGATTTGATCTCGGTATAGGCCTCAACCACCGCACGGCCAAACTCACGGCCCATGCCCGATTGCTTGAGCCCACCAAACGGCATGTTCGGGTCGAGCAACACGTGGGCGTTGACCCACACGGTACCGGCCTCGATGCGCGGCACCAGGTTCATCGCCTTGGTCAGGTCATTGGTCCACAAGCTCGCCGCAAGGCCGTAAACACTGTCGTTGGCCATGGCAATGGCCTGCTCTTCGTCGTCGAACGGAATCACCGACAGCACCGGGCCGAACACTTCAGCGCGGGCCACCGCCATCTCATGGTTGACGTCGGCAAGCACGGTCGGCTGCACGTAGAAGCCAGCGCTGTCGATCAGCTCGCCACCGGTGACCACGCGGGCACCTTCCTGCTTGGCCGTCTCGATGTGCTGGAGCACGCTCTGCTGCTGCTTGCGCGACACCAGCGGGTTGACCGCGGCGGTAGTGTCCATGCCGGCACCGATCGGCATGCCGGATACCGCTGCCGCCAGGCCGGCAACGAAGTCGTCGTAGCGCGAGCGGTGCACATAGAAGCGCGAGGCCGCGGCACACACCTGGCCGTTGTTGAGCAGGCCGCCCAGCAGCGCGCCCTGCACGGCTTTGTCGATGTCGGCATCGGCGAGGATGATCATCGGGTTCTTGCCGCCCAGCTCCAGCGCGAAGCGGGTCATGTTCTGCACGGCGACGCTGCCGACGATCTTGCCGACGGCGGTCGAGCCGGTGAACGACACCTTGTCGATCTTCTGGTGCGAGGCCAGCGCCTGGCCGACATTGCCGCCGCCAGTCACCAGGTTGAAGACGCCAGCAGGAATGCCCGCCTCGATCGCCAGCTCGGCCAGGCGCAGGGCCGTCAGCGGGGTTTCCGGCGACGGTTTGATCACCACCGTGCAACCGGTGGCCAGTGCCGGCATCACCTTCCAGGTGGTGATCATCAGCGGGAAGTTCCACGGCACGATACCGGCCACCACACCCACCGGCTCGCGGCGGGCAAACGCGGTGTAACGCGCGCCTTCCGGCAGCGGGATGGAGACGTCGAGGGCCTGCCCTTCAATCTTCGTCGCCCAGCCGGACATGTAGCGCATGAACTCGACCGTGGCGTTGACATCAAGCATCCGCGCCATGTTGATCGACTTGCCCTGGCACAGGGTTTCCAACTGCGCCAGTTCTTCGCCGTGCTCTTCTACCAGCGCAGTAAAGCGCAGCAGGATGCGCTCGCGATCGGCCGGGCGCAGCCCCGACCACACCCGCGCTTCGTGCGCCTTGCGCGACGAAAGTACGGCACGCTCGACCAGCTCCAGGCTGGCGTCCGCCACCTCGGCAATGGTTTCACCGGTGGCCGGGTTCAACACCGGCGACGCAGCGCCTTCCGGCACCACCCACTGGCCATCGATGAAGCAGCCGTGCCGACGCTGCAGAAAAGCGGCTACCTGTGGCAGTACATCAACCTTGCTCATTCGCATTCCTCATCATTGATCGAGTCGACCCAGGCTCACTGCTGGGTCAGGAAACAGGCAACCGCGGCGCTGTCTTCTGCAGCCGCCATCCCCGTGTAGGGCATGTAGGTGCCAGGCACGAAGGCCTGCGGCTGGGTAATGAAGGCCTGCAGGCTCTCGGCTTTCCAGTCCACGGCCTTGTCTTTCATCGCCTGGGAATAGCTGAAGCCCGGGAACGTGCCCGAGGTGCGGCCAGCGACGCCATTGAGGTTGACCCCCATCATGCCGGTCACGCCCTTTTGCACGGCGTGGCACACCGAGCACTCCTGGGCGAACAGCTGGCTACCCTTCTGCACCGCGGCGGGTGCGCAGGCAGCAGCCGCCTGCACTTGAGAAACCTGAAACAGCGCCAGCACGGTGAGGCCGGCCAGGCACCGGCGAATCTTGTTGTTATGCATGAATCTGAAACCTCTGACCTGAGCATCCGACTGCCCGTTAAAACTCCTGCCATGGGGAAGCCATCGGCCGTTCAGGCGGACGATGGTCTTTGACCTGTCGATTTAAACCGCAGTGGCCAAACAAGGTTTTTTTCTGCATGCCAGTCGTATTGGCTGCAGTGCCAACCTGACGGTGATGAGGACAGCGCGCCAATAGCGGCTCAGGGGACGCAACCCTGCACGTCGGTGCAGGGTTGCGGTAGGCGGGAGATCAGTGCTGGTAACGCTTGCGGTATTCACCCGGCGATACGCCAAAGCGGGCTTTGAAAGCGGTGGAGAAATAGCTGGCGTCGGAAAAGCCCCAGGAATAACCCAAGGCCGACAGCTTCTGTTCCGCGCCGCCGTGGCGCAGCGACTCGGCGCAGAAGTCCAGGCGCCGGCTCTTGATGTACTGGGCAACCACCAGGCCCTTCTTCGAGAACATCCGGTACAAACCGCGTACCGACACCCCGACCTCGCGTGCAAGCAGCTCCGGGCACAGTTCTTCGCTGCGAATGTGCTCATCGATGAAGGCGATGGTTTTGCGGAACAGCCGCTCATGGGCATCCGGATCCGCCTCGTTGCTGCCGATGACCGGGCGCAGCAAACTGATGATCGCCTCCAGGGTGGCTTCGCTCTCCTGCAGGCTGAGCGTGTCCATGTTGCTCGCCTCCAGCACCAGCCGGTTGGCCAGTAACGCAATCGGCGAGCTGGCATCGATACGCTGGGCGCAGCGAATGCTGCTGAAGCGCTGGCTGTGCTCGACCAGGTGTCGCGGCAGAATCAACGACAACTGACGTGAGTTGTCGCTGTAGGTGAAGTCGCTGGGCAAGGTGGCATCGATCAGGGTGATGTCGCCAGGACGCAGCGTTACACGCTTGCCGTCCTGCTCCATGCCGGCCTGGCCCTGCAGCTGAAACGCGGCGAAAAAGTGCTTGCCCTCGCTTTGTTCCACCTCGCGCCCGGTGCGATACAGACGGGCCTGGGCCACATCCACCAGGCTCAGCTTGATCGCGCCGACCTTGTGCTCCTTGACCGAGCCGGAAAATTCGGGCCCCAGGGTGGTCGCGCAAAAACGACCACAGGCCTGGTTGATTTTTTGCAGCCATTCATCAAAACGGTCTGCCCTGAGTGCACTTGCAGTCATCATGATGTTACAGGCCTCGCTGATATTTTTATTATTGGCCAGGCGCCGACCTCATCGCGCCTGGGTTACCTCATCATCTGGCAACGCTCGCACGCTCCGGCGCGCTTATTTAAGCCCACCGAAACGCAGATAAAAACTTTCGCCCACTTCCGGCAACGGGCCGTCGGCGGTTTCCAGCGCGCTGCTCAGGAACTCCTCACCTTTGGCCTGGACCAGGCGGTAGATGTTGCGACACAGCTGCCGCGCCGCACGCCCTTCCCAGTCACCGGGGAGCAACTCGTCAGGCAGCTGCGGATCACGCAGCAGCAATTTGCGGTATTCGTGAATGAGCAAGGTTCGCGCCAGAAAGCAGTCCATCGGCTGCAATTGGTCCTGCTCGCGCAGCGCCTGCCACAAGGGGCGGAACAACTGGATGAACTCGCTGTACTGCGCGGCCAGGGCCTCGATGTTCCAGCTCTCGCGCACCTGCATGCGCAGGGCCTTGGAGGCCAGCACGTCTTGCGCAGTGGTCTCGAACAGAATGGTGTCTTCGAGCACCTCAAGGTCCTGCAGGGTCGCGACGACGTCGGAACGCTCGCAGCGCGGGCAGGCCAGCATCACCGGCGAAATCGCACCAAAACCTTGCCACTCCAGCTCTTCGCGCACCTGTTTGCGCTTGTCCTGCGGCAATTGCGACAGCAGCGCCAGGGTCCACGAACCGTCCCAGGCCGGCAGCGCCGAACTGTAGACCCGCTTGAACGCCTTCTCGAATCGCCGCCGACCGGTTCCGGTCAGGCTGTAGTAGCTGCGCCGCCCGACTTTCTCGGCGCTCAACCAGCCTTCCTTGGTCAGGCGGAAGATCGAGGTACGGATCAGCCGTTCGTTGATGCCGATGGGTTCGAGCAACTGGATCAGGCTACCGAGCCACACCGTTCCACCGTGCGGTTCGATGGCATCACCGTAGAGGGTGATGATCAGCGAACTGGCACGCAGCGGCGTCTGCTGCTGGAAACGGGTAATCAACTGATTTAAGGGGGCAAGGGACGTCATGGGAGAACCGGGCATTAAAGTACTGCGAAATATACCCGCTGCACGCCAGTCCTGGCCATTGCCACTGACCTTCGCCGCACTGCTCATTGCCCCTCCCCTTTGGGCCGCAAGGTGCTGGCAGAGATTCGCGGACGGTCCGTCTCGACCTCGCGCAGCGGCTCGCAGGCGACCATGCCCTGCAGGCAGCGCTGGGCAAGGCGCTGGTATTCCTCGGTGCCTGCCCGCTTCCAGGCCACTTCCTCGTCACTGAGGCGGCGCTTGACCTGCGCCGGTGCTCCGAGCACCAGCGACTGCTCGTCGCAACGAAAGCCCGCCTTCACGAAAGTGGTCGCCGCCACAAACGAACGCGGGCCAATCTCGGCGTTGTCCATCACCACTGCATTCATGCCGACCAGTACGTCTTCGCCGATGCGGCAGCCGTGCAGCACGGCGCCATGGCCGATGTGGCCGTTGCGCCCGACCACTGTGTCGCTTTCAGGGAAGCCGTGCATCACGCAGGTGTCCTGGATATTGGCGCCCTCCTCCAGGACGATGCGCCCGAAGTCGCCGCGCAGGCTGGCCAACGGGCCGACATAGCAGCCGGCACCGATGATCACGTCACCGATCAGCACCGCCGTGGGGTGCACATAGGCGCTGGGGTGAACCACCGGAGTCAGGCCGTCAAGGCTGTAGCAGGTCATGACGATGTCCTCATTGGGCCGCGTGGCGGCGGCTCTGGACGATGACAAAGCGTCGGCTGACGAAGGCGCCGTCACTGATCGAGGCATTCGCTGCCGGGTTGCCGCCAGTGGCATGGAAGTCACTGAAGGCCGCCGACTGGTTGACGAACACACCGCCGTCGAGGTTCACCGACAGCGCCACGGCAACATCCTGGGCCAAGGCTTCAGCCTGCTCGAGGAACGCCTCGTCAGTGGAATACACGCCCAGGGTCATGGCGCCTTTGGCGGCGATCACTTCGCGGGCGACCTGCAGGCTGTGGGCGCTGTCGTCCGTGGCAATGATGAAGGCGATCGGGCCGAAGCGCTCTTGCGTGTAGGCATCGCGCTGCGCGGCGTCGACCTTGAGCAGCAGTGGCGTGTGTACCCGCGCGCCGGGGAACTGCGGATGCTCGCGCACTTCGCTGTCGAGCAGTACCTCGCCGAGTTCGCGGCAGGCGTCGATGCGCGCCACGGTGGCCGGCGACTGAATGGCGCCAAGCACCGCACACGCGCGGTCGTTGTCGGCAAGAAATCCTTTGACGGCAGCGGCCAGTGCCTCGGCGACCTGATCGAAGCTGAGCTGCTCGTCACCATTGCGGATACCGCCGCGTGGCACATAGATAGCCTGGGTGGTGGTGCACATCTGCCCGGAGTACAGGCTCAGGGAGAACGCCAGGTTCTTCGCCACCGCCTTGAGGTCGTGGGTGCTGTCGATGATCACGCTGTTGATGCCGGCCTTTTCGGTGAACACCTGGGCCTGCAGTGCGTTGTGTTCCAGCCACTCGCCGAAGGCATTGGAGCCGGTGAAGTCGACCAGCTTGACCCGTGGGTCGAGCGCCAGCTGCTGCGCCACCGGTGCTTCCGGGGTGTCGACCACCAGGCTGACCAGCGCCGGGTCGAAGCCCAGCTCGGCGAGCGCGTCCTGGGCCACCTTGACGCTCATCGCCACCGGCAGGATCGCCCCCGGGTGCGCCTTGACCAGCACCGGGTTACCGGTGGCCAGGCTAGCGAACAGGCCCGGGTAAGTGTTCCAGGTCGGGAAGGTTGAACAGGCGACTACCAGCGACAGGCCGCGCGGCACGATGTGCCAGCGCTTGTCCAGTTGCAGCGGGTCGAATTTGCCCTGCGGCTTGATCCACTGCGCCGCCTGCGGTACCTCGGCCATCGCCCGCCAGGCGTAGGCCAGCGCTTCCAGGCCACGGTCCTGGGCATGTGCGCCGCCGGCCTGGAAGGCCATCATGAAGCCCTGCCCGGTGGTGTGCATTACCGCATGGGCCAGGGTCGGGCTCAGCGCGTTGAGGCGCTGGAGGATTTCCAGGCATGCACCGACCCGCGCCTGCGGGCCGGCATCGCGCCAGGCCGGCAGTGCCTGCTGCTGGCGCGCCAGCAGCTGCTCGGCGTCATATTGATCGTAATGAACGCCAAGCTCGAAGCCGTAAGGCGAACGCTCGGCCCCCACTTGCGCCACGGCTGCCGGGCCGTGCAAAGCGAACGACTGGTTGAGCAGCGCCTCGAATGCTGCTTGCGCGCCCTCTACCGCCGCTTGCGGATACTGCTTGAGCTGTTCGCTGTAGGGCGACCAGTAGCTGCGCTCGGCAATGGCCTGCAGCGCGCGGTCAAGCATGGGGCGGTGATGGTCGAACAGTTCCAGGGCAGCACGGGTGGCAGTGGACGGCATCGCGTAAATCCTCGAAAAACTGGCGGCTTCAGCACAAAGCTACAGAAAGCGATGCGCTTGATGAGATTTTCTGTATCACAACGCTTTTTGACAGATAAGTAAAGACATCTGTATCGGAATATTATCCGTTCGTCGCGATGTTTCATGCCCTTCAGTGCTGCTAAAACCCGCATTCATGCAGCTGTAAGCCGCACCAACCCACTATCCGCCAGCACTCCAGCACCCAAACATAGGACACGAAATTGTATTTTTGCGTTGTTGTTTTGTATCGCTTTGTGCGTATACTCGAAAAAAGCCGGCCCGGCAGGTGCCCTCGCAGGTACTCACCACATGGCCGCAACACCCAATAACTAGCCGGCTAACCAAGCCGCGCGCGCAGCCTGAGGAGCGTTTGATGCCTCGCACCCTTGCCGTTCTTGCCCCCGAAGCGGGCGTACGCCTGATCACCCTGCAGCGCCCGGAAGCGCTGAACGCCCTGAACACCGAGCTGCTCGGTGAGCTGGCGGCCGAACTGGAACTCGCCGAACGTGATCCCGAGACCCGCGCCGTGGTCATCACCGGCAGCCGCAAGGCCTTCGCCGCCGGTGCCGACATCAAGGAAATGGCCGAGCGCGATCTGGTCGGCATCCTCAACGACCCACGTGTCGGCTACTGGCAGCGCATTGCCGCGTTCTCCAAACCACTGATCGCCGCAGTCAACGGCTTCTGCCTGGGCGGCGGCTGCGAGCTGGCCATGCACGCCGACATTCTTGTTGCCGGCGAAGACGCACGCTTCGGCCAACCGGAAATCAATCTCGGCATCATGCCCGGCGCCGGCGGTACCCAACGCCTGCTGCGCGCGGTCGGCAAGTCGCTGGCCATGCAGATGGTGCTCACCGGCGAAGCCATCGATGCGCGCTTCGCCCAGCGCGCCGGCCTGATCAGCGAAGTGACCCAGCCCGAGTTCACCGTCGATCGCGCCATCGCCATCGCCCGCGTGATCGCGCAGAAAGCACCGCTGGCGGTACGCCTGGCCAAGGAAGCTCTGCTCAAGGCCCAGGACACGGACCTGGCCAGCGGCCTGCGCTTCGAGCGCCATGCTTTCACCGTGCTGGCCGGTACGGCCGACCGCAATGAAGGTATCGCCGCCTTCCAGGCCAAGCGCCGCCCCGAATTCACCGGTCAGTAAGCCTGGCCGCCCCTTCCCTGGTTATCCCTAGAGCCCCCCTGCCATGAATTTCCAGCACATCCTGTTTGCCATCGAGGAAGGCGTTGCCACCCTCAGTCTCAATCGCCCGGAGCAACTCAACAGCTTCAACGCGCAGATGCACGCTGAAGTGCGCGAAGCCCTCAAACAGGTGCGGCAGAACCCCGAAGTGCGCGTGCTGTTGCTCAGCGGCGAAGGCCGTGGTTTCTGTGCCGGCCAGGACCTGGGCGACCGCAACGTTGCCCCGGGTGCCGCCGCGCCGGATCTGGGCGAGTCCATCGAGCAGTTCTACAACCCGTTGATCCGCGCCCTGCGCGACCTGCCGTTGCCGGTGATCTGCGCGGTCAACGGCGTCGCCGCCGGTGCCGGGGCAAACATTCCGCTGGCCTGCGACCTGGTGCTGGCGGCGCGCTCGGCCAGCTTCATCCAGGCCTTCTGCAAGATCGGCCTGATCCCCGACTCCGGTGGCACCTGGACCTTGCCACGCCTGGTCGGCACCGCCCGTGCCAAGGCCTTGATGCTGCTCGGCGATCGCCTGAGCGCCGAACAGGCCGAGCAGTGGGGGTTGATCTACCGCGTGGTCGACGACGCCGAACTGCGCAGCGAAGCGCTCAAGCTGGCGCGCCACCTGGCCACCCAGCCGACCTATGGCCTGGCACTGATCAAGCGCAGCCTGAACGCCAGCCTGAACAACAGCTTCGACGAACAGCTCGAGCTCGAACGCGACCTGCAACGCCTGGCCGGGCGCAGCGAGGATTACCGCGAAGGCGTCAGCGCCTTCATGGCCAAACGCACCCCAACCTTCCAGGGACGCTAAGCGATGAGCGCACTTGATAACAGCACTGTCGTTGCCGTGATCGGCGCTGGCGCCATGGGCGCCGGTATCGCCCAGGTGGCAGCGCAGGCCGGTCACCCGGTGAAGCTCCATGACGCCCGCCCCGGCGCTGCCGCCCAGGCCATCGACGGCATCGACCGGCAGCTCGGCAAGCTGGTGGAAAAAGGCCGCCTCAGCGCCGAGGCACGCGCCGCCACCGTGGCCCGCCTGCAGCCGGCCGACGCCATCGAAGCCCTGGCCGATGCCGGCCTGGTGATCGAGGCGATCGTCGAGAACCTTGAGGTCAAACGCGGCCTGCTGCGTCAGCTGGAAGCGCTGTGCAGTGCCGAGTGCATCTTCGCCAGCAACACGTCGTCGCTGTCGATCACCAGCCTGGCCGCTGGTCTCGCCCACCCTGAGCGGGTGATCGGCATGCACTTTTTCAACCCGGCTCCGCTGATGGCGCTGGTCGAGATCGTCTCCGGCCTGGCCACACCACGCGCCCTGGCCGAACAGCTGTACGCCACCGCACGCGCCTGGGGCAAACAGCCGGTACACACCAAATCCACCCCCGGCTTCATCGTCAACCGCGTGGCCCGGCCGTTCTATGCCGAAAGCCTGCGCCTGCTGCAGGAAGGCGCCGCCGATTGCGCCACCCTCGACGCCCTGCTGCGTGACGCCGGTGGCTTTCGCATGGGCGCCTTCGAACTCACCGACCTGATCGGCCACGACGTCAACTACGCCGTGACCTGCTCGGTGTTCGCCGCCTATTACAACGACATGCGCTTCCAGCCGTCGCTGATCCAGAAAGAGCTGGTTGACGCCGGCCGCCTCGGACGCAAAAGCGGCCACGGCTTCTATAACTACGCCGACGGTGTCGAGCGCGCGCAGCCGGTCGAACTGACCAGCGCTGCCAGCGTCGACTGCTGCGTGGTGGAAGGTCACCTGGGTGTGGCCGAGCCACTGGTCCAGCGCCTGCAGGACGCTGGTGTGCAGGTGGTACGCCGCGACGGCAGCGGCCTGCTGCGCGTCGGTGATGCGCTGTTGGCCCTGTCCGACGGGCGCCTGGCCAGCCAGCGCGCCCAGGAAGACGGCCTGCGCAACCTGGTACTGATCGACCTGGCACTGGACTACGCCAAGGCCGGCCGCGTGGCGATCGCCTGCGCCGCCGATACCACCATCGATGCCCGCGACCAGGCCGTGGCCCTGCTGCAACGTGCCGGGATCAAGGTTAGCCAGCTGGCCGACCTGCCCGGCCTGGCCGTGCTGCGCAGCGTGGCGATGCTTGCCAACGAAGGTGCCGACGCGGTGCTGCAGGGTGTCGGCAGTGCCGCCGATATCGACCTGGCGATGCGCGCCGGGGTGAATTACCCGCAAGGCCCGCTGGCCTGGGCCGACGCCATCGGCCTGCCAGGCGTGCTGCGCATTCTGGAAAATCTGCAGACCAGCTACGGCGAAGAGCGCTATCGCCCATCCCTGCTGCTGCGCCGCCTGGTCGCCGAAGGGAGGCGCTTTCATGACTAACCACGAAGCCTTGTCACTGGCCACCCGCTGCGCCGAGACCATGTTCGAACGCGATAACGCCAGCCAGCGCCTGGGCATGCGCCTGCTGTCGGTCGCCCCGGGCCGCACCATGATCGGCATGAGCGTGCGCGAAGACATGATCCAGGGCCATGGCACCTGCCATGGCGGCTACCTGTTCGCCCTCGCCGACTCGGCGTTCGCGTTCGCCTGCAACAGCTACAACGATGCCTGCGTGGCGATCGGCTGCAGCATTGACTACGTCGCCCCGGCACACCTGGGCGACACCCTCACCGCACACGCCAGCGAGCTGAGCCGCAGTGGCCGTACCGGCAACTATGACGTGCGCATCGAAAACCAGCACGGCCAGCTGATCGCCCTGTTCCGTGGCAAGTCCTATAAAGTGCGCGGCACCGTGCTGGCGCAGGAGACCCCGAATGAATGACGCCCTGATTATCGACGCCATCCGCACCCCTATCGGCCGTTACGCCGGCGCTCTTTCCAGCGTGCGCGCCGACGACCTCGGTGCGGTTCCGCTGAAGGCCCTGCAAGCGCGCCACCCGCAACTGGACTGGAGCGCCATTGACGATGTGATCTACGGCTGCGCCAACCAGGCCGGCGAAGACAACCGCAACGTCGCGCACATGGCCTCGCTGCTCGCCGGCCTGCCGGTCAGCGTGCCAGGCACCACGCTCAACCGTCTGTGCGGTTCCGGCCTGGACGCCATCGGCAGCGCCGCCCGCGCGATCCGCTGCGGCGAAGCCGGGCTGATGATTGCCGGCGGCGTCGAGTCGATGTCGCGCGCGCCGTTCGTCATGGGCAAGTCCGAGCAGGCCTTCGGCCGTAGCGCGGAAATCTTCGACACCACCATCGGCTGGCGCTTCATCAACCCGCTGATGCAGGAACAGTTCGGCACCGACTCGATGCCGGAAACCGCTGAAAACGTCGCCGCCCACTTCAATGTCTCGCGCGCCGACCAGGACGCCTTCGCCCTGCGCAGCCAGCATAAAGCCGCCGCCGCCCAGGCCAACGGCCGCCTGGCCCAGGAAATCGTCGCGGTGGAGATCCCGCAGCGCAAAGGCCCGGCCAAGCGCGTCGAGCACGACGAACACCCACGCGGCGACACCACTCTGGAGCAACTGGCCAGGCTCGGTACGCCGTTCCGCCAAGGCGGCAGCGTCACCGCCGGCAACGCCTCGGGCGTCAACGATGGCGCCTGTGCGCTGCTGCTGGCCAGCCCACAAGCCGCCGCACGTCACGGCCTTAAAGCCCGTGGCCGGGTGGTGGCGATGGCCACCGCCGGCGTCGAGCCGCGCCTGATGGGCATCGGCCCGGTGCCGGCCACCCGTAAAGTTCTGGACCTGGCCGGCCTGAGCCTGGCTGATATGGACGTCATCGAACTCAACGAAGCCTTCGCCGCTCAGGGCCTGGCGGTACTGCGCGAGCTCGGCCTGGATGACGACGACGCGCGGGTCAACCCGAACGGCGGTGCCATCGCCCTCGGCCACCCGCTGGGCATGAGCGGCGCACGCCTGGTCACCACTGCCCTGCACGAACTGGAAGCGCGCCAGGGTCGCTACGCCCTTTGCACCATGTGCATCGGCGTCGGCCAGGGCATCGCACTGATCATCGAGCGGCTCTGACACGCCGGCCGCCGAAGGTTATTCTGATCAACAGCACTCAAAGGCCCGCGTGCGGGCCAATGCACAAAAACAATTCGAGTGAAGCCATGAATATGTCTGTAAACACATCCCCGCTTGATCCGATGGAAACCGCCAGCATCGATCAATTGCGTCAGCACCAGCTGGACCGCCTGCGCTGGAGCCTGAACCACGCCTACCAGAACGTGCCGCTGTACAAGCAGCGCTTCGACAGCCTGGGCGTGCACCCGGACGACCTGAAGTCGCTGGACGACCTGGCCAAATTCCCGTTCACCGGCAAGAACGACCTGCGCGACAACTACCCTTACGGCATGTTCGCCGTGCCGATGCATGACGTCGTGCGCCTGCACGCCTCCAGCGGCACCACCGGCAAGCCGACCGTGGTCGGTTACACGCAAAACGACATCAACACCTGGGCCAACGTCGTCGCCCGCTCGATCCGCGCAGCCGGTGGCCGTCGTGGCGACAAGGTGCAGATTTCCTACGGCTACGGCCTGTTCACCGGCGGCCTGGGCGCCCACTACGGTGCCGAGCGCCTGGGCTGCACGGTGATTCCGATGTCGGGCGGGCAGACCGAGAAGCAGGTGCAGCTGATCCGTGATTTCCAGCCGGACATCATCATGGTCACCCCCTCGTACATGCTCAACATCGCTGACGAGATCGAACGCCAGGGCCTCGACCCGCACAAGCTGGCGCTGCGCCTGGGCATCTTTGGCGCCGAACCCTGGACCGCCGAGCTGCGCCGCGCGGTCGAGGAGCGCATGGGCATCACCGCTCTGGACATCTACGGCCTGTCGGAAATCATGGGCCCGGGCGTGGCCATGGAATGCGCCGAGACCAAGGACGGCCCGACCGTCTGGGAAGACCACTTCTACCCGGAAATCATCGACCCGGTGACCGGCGCGGTGCTGCCCGACGGCGAATACGGCGAGCTGGTGTTCACCTCGCTGAGCAAAGAAGCGCTGCCGATGATCCGCTACCGTACCCGCGACCTCACGCGCCTGCTGCCGGGCACCGCACGGCCGATGCGACGCATCGACAAGATCACCGGGCGCAGCGACGACATGCTGATCATCCGCGGGGTCAACGTGTTCCCGACGCAGATCGAAGAGCAGGTACTGAAAATAAAACAACTTTCCGAGTGCTACGAGATACATCTGTATCGCAACGGCAACCTCGACGGCATGGATGTGCACGTGGAGCTCAAGCATGAACTGCAGGGCCTGGACGCCGACCAGCAGAAACTGATCGGCAACGAACTGAGCAAGCAGATCAAGACCTACATCGGCATCAGCGCACGTGTGCTGATCCAGCCTTCGCATAGTCTGAAACGCTCTGAAGGCAAGGCCTGCCACGTTTACGACAAACGTAGCCAGAGCTGATTGCAGCCTGCCCCCAGCCCCGCTTCGGCGGGGCTTTTTTTTGCCCGCGAAAAGCCCCGCAGCCCACACCGGCACAAACCACCCCTGCCGCGATCCGACGAAGTGATACAATAATCGCATGCGACACACAAATTAATGTTTGATATTTATTTTTGTATCATTTAAAAATACACCCATGGCCAAGGCCTCCCGACAAACAATTACAAGGCTGGAGACGCAGCATGTACGCACAACTGGTTGAGACCGGCGTTAAGCGGGTCAAGGCGCTGGACGAAATGTCCCCGGAAGAGCGCGCCTTCCAAGAGAAGATCGACGCCGAGATCAAGATCGAAGCCAAGAACTGGATGCCCGACGCCTACCGGCAGACCCTGATCCGCCAGATCTCCCAGCACGCGCACTCGGAAATCGTCGGCATGCTGCCCGAAGGCAACTGGGTAACCCGCGCACCGACCCTCAAGCGCAAGCTGCAGCTGATGGCCAAGATCCAGGACGAAGCCGGTCACGGCCTGTACCTGTACAGCGCGATGGAAACCCTGGGCGCCGACCGCGACGAAGAAATCGCCAAGCTGCACAGCGGCAAGGCCAAGTACTCGAGCATCTTCAACTACCCGACCCTGAGCTGGGCCGACATGGGCGCAGTGGGCTGGCTGGTCGACGGCGCGGCAATCGTCAACCAGGTGGTGCTGCAGCGCACCTCCTACGGCCCTTATTCGCGGGCGATGATCCGTATCTGCAAGGAAGAGAGCTTCCACCAGCGCCAGGGCTACCAACTGCTGCTGACCATGATGAAAGAAGGCACCCAGGCGCAGAAGGACATGGTCCAGGACGCAATCAACCGCCTGTGGTGGCCAGCCCTGATGATGTTCGGCCCAAGCGACGAGCATTCGCCGAACAGCGCCCAGTCGATGGCCTGGAAGATCAAGCGCCAGGGTAACGACGAGCTGCGCCAGCGCTTCGTCGACCAGACCATTCCGCAACTGGAGCTGCTCGGCTGCACCGTGCCGGACCCGGACCTGAAGTGGAACGAAGAACGCGGCCACTACGACTTCGGCGACATCCAGTGGGACGAGTTCTACGACGTGCTCAAGGGCAACGGCCCGTGCAACACCGAACGCGTCGCCACCCGCCGCAAGGCCATCGAGGACGGCGCCTGGGTGCGCCAGGCCGCGGTCGCCCACGCCAAAAAACAACAAGCCAAGCGCAACGCCGCCTGACAAGCCCCTGATCTGGAGAACCCCGCCATGTCCGAATGGACCCTGTTCGAAGTTTTCGTACGCAGCAAGCACGGCCTCAACCACAAGCACGTCGGCAGCGTGCATGCCGCCGACGCCGCCATGGCGATCGAGAACGCCCGCGAGCTGTACACCCGCCGCAACGAGGGCGTGAGCCTGTGGGTCGTGCCATCGGCGCTGATCACTGCCTCCTCGCCAGACGAGAAAGACCCGCTGTTCGTGCCGTCGGAAGACAAGGTTTATCGCCATGCCAGCTTCTACGAGCTGCCGGCCGAAGTCGGTCACATGTGAGGCCACTGCCATGACCCAACAACAAGACCTCATCCAATACCTGCTGCGCCTCGGCGACAGCGCCCTGATCCAGGGCCAGCGCCTGTGCGAATGGTGCGGCAAGGCCCCGGCACTGGAAGAAGAGCTGGCGCTGATGAACGTCGGCCTCGACCTGGTCGGCCAGGCACGCAACTGGCTGGACTACGCCGCCGAGCTGCTGGCCGACGGCCGTGACGCCGACCACCTGGCGTTCCGCCGCGACGAGCGTGCCTACCGCAACCTGCTGCTGGTCGAACAGCCCAACGGCGATTACGCGGTCACCATCGTCAAACAGTTTCTCTTCGACGCCTGGCACTTCCAGGTGTTGAGCGCCCTGAGCAGCTCCAGCGATGAGCGTGTCGCCGGCATCGCCGCCAAGGCCCTGAAAGAAGTCACCTACCACCTGCGCCGCTCCGGCGAGTGGGTCGAGCGCCTTGGCGACGGCACCGAGGAAAGCCACCGGCGCATGCTGGCGGCGATCGAGCAGGTTTGGCGCTTCACCGTCGAGCTGGCCGATGGCGACGAGGTCGAGCAACGCCTGGCCGACGCCGGCGTGATCGCCCAGCCAGAGGCAATCGCCAGCGCCTGGCGTGCCAAGGTAGACGAAGTGTTCACCCGCGCCACCCTGCCGGTACCGGCAGCAGCCAGCTACTTCTACCTGAGCGGGCGCCGTGGCGTACACAGCGAGCACCTGGGTGCGCTGCTGGCCGAAATGCAGTTCCTGCCGCGAGCCTATCCCGATGCGACCTGGTGAGCTGATCGCCAGCGACCGCGGCGCCCGCCCGCTCCAGGCCAATGACCTGGAACAGGCCTGGGCCGTGCTCGGCGAGGTGATGGACCCGGAGGTCCCGGTGGTCAGCGTGGTTGATCTGGGTATCGTCCGCGGCCTCGACTGGCAAGGGGGCCACCTGCACGTGGTGGTCACCCCGACCTATTCGGGCTGCCCGGCCACCGAGGTGATCGAGCAGGACATCGCCGACGCCCTGCAACAGGCCGGCTTCGCCGCACCGCAACTGGAGCGCCGGCTGACCCCGGCGTGGACCACCGACTGGATCAGCGACAGCGGCCGCGAGCGCCTGCGCACCTACGGCATCGCCCCGCCTGCTGGCAGCACCAGCAAGCGCAGCCTGCTCGGCGAGGGTGACGAGGTGTGCTGTCCGCAATGCGGCAGCGCCCACACCGAGCGCCTCAGCGAGTTCGGTTCGACCGCCTGCAAGGCGCTGTACCGCTGCATCGAGTGCCGTGAGCCTTTCGACTACTTCAAGTGCATCTGAGCAGCGCGCTGCCGGAGACAAAAAAAATGAGCAAGTTCCACAGCCTGAAGATTAAAGAAGTGCGCCCGGAGACCCGCGACGCGGTGTCGATCGCCTTCGACGTACCGGCCGAGCTGGCCAACGATTTCACCTTCACCCAGGGCCAGCACCTGGTGATGCGCACGCACCTTGAAGGTCAGGAAGTGCGCCGTTCCTACTCGATCTGCACCGGGGTCAACGACGGTGAGCTGCGCGTGGCGATCAAGCGCGTACCCGGCGGGCTGTTCTCCGCCTACGCCAACGACAGCCTCAAGGCCGGCCAGCAACTGGAAGTGATGCCGCCGTCCGGGCACTTCTACGTGCCGCTCGACGCCACGCGCCACGGCCACTACCTGGCCGTGGCCGCCGGCAGCGGCATCACGCCGATCCTGTCGATCATCAAGACCACCCTGGAACGCGAACCGCACAGCAGTTTCACCTTGCTCTACGGCAACCGTTCGAGCAACTCCGCACTGTTTCGCGAACAGCTCGAAGACCTGAAAAACCGCTACCTGCAGCGCCTCAACCTGATCTTCGTGTTCAGCCGCGAGCAACAGGACGTCGACCTCTACAACGGCCGCATCGATGCCGAAAAATGCGCCCAGCTGTTCAGCCGCTGGCTCGACGTCAAGGCCCTGGACGCCGCCTTTATCTGTGGCCCGCAGGCCATGACCGAAACCGTGCGCGACCAGCTCAAGGCCAACGGCATGCCGGCCGAGCGCATCCACTTCGAACTGTTCGCCGCCGTCGGCAGCACGCAGAAGCGCGAAGCACGCCAGGCCGCGGCCCAGGCCGACAGCGCCAAGAGCCAGATCACCGTGATCAGCGACGGTCGCGAGCTGTCGTTCGAGCTGGCACGCAACAGCGCCAGCGTGCTGGACGCCGGCAACGAACACGGCGCCGAACTGCCCTACTCGTGCAAGGCCGGGGTGTGCTCGACCTGCAAGTGCAAGGTGATCGAAGGCGAAGTGGAAATGGACAGCAACTTCGCCCTTGAAGACTACGAGGTCGCGGCCGGCTACGTGCTGTCGTGCCAGGCCTTCCCGATCAGCGACAAGGTCGTACTCGACTTCGACCAGCTCTGACCCGCCCGGTCCGCTGCCAGAGCCACCGCGTTAGCGCAGTGGCTCCGGCAACGCCCGGGTTTTGCCGTACCGCGAAAACACTGACTCGACAATCACAACAAGAGAGCGTGAAACCATGACCCCACAAGACCCCGAACGTCTCCGGCAGCACCCGGACTTCATCCAGCTGGTGCGCCGCAAGCAGCGCCTGACCTGGTCGCTGACCCTGACGATGCTGGCGATTTACTACGGCTTCGTGCTGACGATGGCATTCGCCCCCGGGCTGCTTGGCCAGCCGCTCAACGGCGGCGCCACCAGTATCGGCATTCCTGTGGCGGTAACGGTCATTCTGCTCTCGTTCCTTCTTACCGCTTTCTATGTGCGCCAGACCAACCAGGTGCTCGACCCGCTCGTGGCAAAACTGCAGCAGGAGGCTCAGCAATGAAAGCCTCGCATTTGCTGTTGCTCGGTGCAGGCCTGCTGGCGAGTGGCGCAGCCATCGCCGGTGAAACCGCCGCGCGGCCACTGAACTGGCACGCCATCGGCATGTTCCTGGTGTTCGTGCTGTTCACCCTCGGCATCACCCGCTGGGCCGCATTGCGTACCCGTTCGGCCAGCGACTTCTACACCGCCGGCGGCGGCATCAGCGGCCTGCAGAACGGCCTGGCAATTGCCGGCGACATGATCAGCGCCGCTTCATTCCTGGGCATCTCGGCGATGATCTTCATGGCCGGTTACGACGGCCTGTTGTACTCCCTGGGCGTAGTAGCCGCCTGGCCGATCATCCTGTTCCTGATCGCCGAACGCCTGCGCAACCTCGGCAAGTACACCTTCGCCGACGTGGTCTCGTACCGTCTGGAGCAAACCCCGATCCGCATCGTCGCGGCCGTGGGCACCCTGATCGTGGCACTGATGTACCTGATGGCGCAGATGGTCGGCGCCGGCAAGCTGATCGAACTGCTGTTCGGCATCAGCTACCTGCAGGCAGTGCTGCTGGTGGGCGTGCTGATCGTGTTCTACGTGACCTTCGGCGGCATGCTCGCCACCACCTGGGTACAGATCATCAAGGCGGTGATGCTGCTGTGCGGCGCCACCTTCATGGCGTACGCAGTGCTCAAGCACTTCAACTTCAGCACCGAGGAAATGTTCGCCGGCGCAGCCGCCGTGCATGCCAAGGGCCAGGCGATCATGTCGCCGGGCGGCTTGCTGAGCAACCCCATCGACACCCTGTCGCTCGCCGTCGGCATGATGTTCGGCACCGCCGGCCTGCCGCATATCCTGATGCGCTTCTTCACCGTCAAGGACGCCCGCGAAGCGCGCAAGAGCGTGCTCTATGCCACCGGTTTCATCGGCTACTTCTATGTGCTGCTGATTGCCATCGGCTTCGGCGCCATCGTTATCGTCGGCACTGACGCCTCGTTCCGCGATGCCAGCGGCGCGATTGTCGGCGGCGGCAACATGGTTGCGGTACACCTGGCTCAGGCAGTCGGTGGCAGCCTGTTCCTCGGCTTCATCTCGGCCGTGGCTTTCGCCACCATCCTGGCAGTGGTCGCTGGCCTGGCGTTGTCCGGCGCCTCGGCAGTGGCCCACGACCTGTATGCCTGCGTGATCCGCAAGGGCCAGGCCAGCGAACGCGAAGAAATGCGCATGTCGCGCCTGGCGACGCTGGTAATCGGCGCACTGGCGGTGATTCTCGGCCTGCTGTTCGAGTCGCAGAACATTGCCTTCCTGTCGGGCCTGGTGCTGGCCATTGCCGCCTCGGTCAACTTCCCGGTGCTGTTCCTCTCGATGTTCTGGAAAGGCCTGACCACCCGTGGCGCCGTCGCCGGCAGCCTGGTCGGCCTGGCTTCCGCCGTCATCCTGCTGGTGCTGAGCCCGGTGGTCTGGGTCGGCGTGCTGCACCACGAGAAGGCGCTGTTCCCTTACTCGAACCCGGCGCTGTTCTCGATGACGCTGGCGTTCCTCGGTGCCTGGGTGTTCTCGGTAACCGATCGCTCGGAGCGTGCGCAAACCGAGCGTGGCCGTTACCTGGCCCAATTCATCCGCTCCATGACCGGCATCGGCGCAGCCGCCGCCAATCGCCACTGACTCAACGGAAGCATAATAACAATGACTTATTTCCGTTCTAACGCGCCGCTGCTGGCGGCGCTCGGCCTGGCCATCTCCCCGGTGGCCATGGCGGGCTTCATTGAAGACAGCAAAGGCAGCCTGGAGCTGCGCAACCACTACCTCAACCGCGACTTCCGCCAGAGCGGCGCGCCGCAGGCCAAGGCCGAGGAATGGGGCCAGGGCTTTACCGCGCGCCTGGAATCAGGTTTCACCGAAGGCACTGTCGGCGTTGGCCTCGACGCCATCGGCGAGCTGGGTATCAAGCTCGACTCCAGCCGCGACCGGCGCGGCACCGGCCTGCTGCCGTTTGGCCCGACCAGTCACGAACCGGTGGACGACTACAGCGAACTGGGCCTGACCGCCAAGCTGCGCGCTTCGAAAAGCACCCTGCGCCTGGGCACCCTGCAGCCGACGCTGCCGGTAGTCACCTATAACGACACCCGCCTGCTGTCGGCGACCTTTCAGGGTGGCATGCTGACCTCCCAGGAGATCGACGGCCTGACCTTCAACGGCGGCCGCCTGACCCGCGCCAACCTGCGCGATTCGTCCAGCCGCGACGATATCGGTTACAGCGCAGCCACCAGCGACGCCTTCGACTTCGCCGGCGGCAGCTACGCGATCAACCCGCAACTGGCCGTCAGCTACTACTACGGCAAGCTGGAAGACATCTACCGCCAGCAGTTCGTCGGCCTGGTGCACAGCCTGCCGCTGGGTGGTGGCTTCAGCCTGCGCAGCGACCTGCGCTACTTCGACAGCCGCGAAGACGGCCAGCGCCGCGCGGGGGTGATCGACAACCGCAACTTCAACGGCATGCTCAGCCTCAGCCATGGCGGCCACCGGCTCAGCACGGGCTGGCAGAGCATGTCTGGCGACAGCGCCTTTCCCTTCCTCAACGGTGGTGACCCTTACTCGGTGAACCTGGTGACCTTCAACACCTTCACCCGCGCCGAGGAAGACGCCTGGCAACTGCGCTACGACTACGACTTCGTCGCCCTCGGCATCCCCGGCCTGAGTTTCATGACCCGCTACGTGGATGGCCGCAACGCCCGCACCGCCACCGGTGACCACGGTGAAGAGTGGGAACGCGACAGCGACCTCGTCTACGTGGTGCAAAGCGGCCCACTGAAGAACCTGAGCCTGCGCTGGCGCAACGTGACCTTCCGCTCCGGTAACGGCCTGACCACCGACGTCGATGAGAACCGCCTGATCCTCGGCTACACCCTGGCCCTCTGGTAAGACTTGCGGCCGGCCCCACGGGCGCCGGCCGCCCCCGACACCCTGGAGAATGTTTGATGAGCAACAACCCTACCCTGCAGAGTTTCATCGGCGGCCGCTGGATCGGCCAGCACGGCGCCCAGACCCTGCGTAGCGCGATCAATGGCCAGCCACTGGCGTGCACCCATGAAGAGGTGCTGGACTTCGCTGAAGCCGTCGCCCATGCCCGCCAGCGCGGCATCGCCGAACTGATGGCGATGGATTTCCAGCAGCGCGCCGCACGCCTCAAGGCCCTCGGCAAGTTCTTGCTCGAGCGTAAAGAGCAGTTGTACGCGCTGTCTCACCACAGCGGTGCGACCCGCGCCGACAGCTGGATCGACATCGAAGGCGGCGCCGGCACCCTGTTCGCCTACGCCAGCATGGGCAGCCGCGAGCTGCCGTCCGGCAATGTAGTGCATGAAGGCCCGGTCATCCCGCTGGGCAAGAACAACACCTTCGCCGGCAGCCACATTCTGGTACCGCGCGGCGGCGTCGCCGTGCACATCAACGCCTTCAACTTCCCGATCTGGGGCATGCTCGAAAAGTTCGCCCCAAGCTTCCTCGCCGGCATGCCGTGCATCGTCAAGCCGGCCACCGCCACCAGCTACCTGACCGAAGCCACCGTGCGCCTGATGGATGAGTCCGGCCTGCTGCCAGCCGGCAGCCTGCAGCTGATCGTCGGCGGCACCGGCGACCTGCTCGACCGCCTGCAGGGCCAGGACGTGGTGACCTTCACCGGCTCCGCCGACACCGCCGCCAAGCTGCGCGTCAACGCCAATCTGGTGCGCAATTCGATTCCGTTCAACGCCGAGGCCGACTCGCTGAACTGCGCGATCCTCGCCCCGGAAGTCACCCCGGACGACGAAGAGTTCGACCTGTTCGTCAGGGAAATCGCCCGCGAGATGACCACCAAGGCCGGCCAGAAGTGCACCGCGATTCGCCGTGCCATCGTTCCGGCCAAGCACATCGACGCGGTGGCCGAGCGCCTGCGTGAGCGCCTGGCCAAGGTAGTGGTCGGTGACCCGTCGGTAGAAGGCGTGAAAATGGGCGCACTGGCGTCGCACGCCCAACAGGCCGACGTTGCCGAGCGCGTTGCCGCACTGCTGGAGTCGAGCGACCTGCTGTTCGGCGCCAAAGACGGCTTTGCCCCGCGTGGCGAGGGCGTCAACGAAGGTGCCTTCTTCGCCCCGACCCTGCTGCGCAGCCGCGACCCGCATGCCGAAGGCGGCGCCCACGACATCGAGGCGTTCGGCCCGGTCAGCACCCTGATGGCCTACGACGATCTCGACGAAGCCATTGCCCTGGCCGCCCGCGGCAAAGGCAGCCTGGTCGCCAGCCTGATCACCAAGGACCCACGCGTGGCCGCCAAGGTGGTACCTGCTGCCGCTGCGCTGCACGGTCGCCTGCACATCCTCGACCGCGAATCGGCGGCCGAATCCACCGGCCACGGCTCGCCGCTGCCGCAACTCAAGCACGGTGGCCCGGGTCGCGCCGGTGGTGGCGAAGAGCTCGGCGGCCTGCGCGCGGTCAAGCACTACCTGCAACGCACCGCGGTACAAGGCTCGCCGAGCATGCTCATGGCGGTCACCGGTGAGTACGTCCGTGGCGCCAAGGTCTACGAGACCGAAGTGCACCCGTTCCGTCGCCACTTCGAAGACCTGCAGATCGGCGAGTCGCTGCTGACTCACCGCCGCACCGTCACCGAGTCGGATCTGGTCAACTTCGGCTGCCTGTCGGGCGATCACTTCTACATGCACTTCGACGACATCGCCGCCAAGGACTCGCAGTTCGGCAAGCGCATCGCCCACGGCTACTTCGTGCTGTCGGCTGCCGCCGGCCTGTTCGTCTCCCCAGGTGTGGGCCCGGTACTGGCCAACTACGGCCTGGACACCCTGCGCTTCATTACGCCGGTGGGCATCGGCGACACCATCCAGGCGCGCCTGACCTGCAAGCGCAAGATCGACCAGGGCAAGGTCAGCCCGAAAGGCGAGCCGCAAGGTGTAGTGGCGTGGGACGTCGAGGTGACCAACCAGAACGGCGAGCTGTGCGCCAGCTACGACATCCTCACCCTGGTGGTGAAGCGCAACGCCTGATGTAGCCCAGAGGGGCTGCCATGCAGCCCCATCGCAGTGGGAGCGGGTTTACCCGCGAAGCATTCAACGCGATGCAGAGGTCTTGCCGGCAGTGACCTTTGTTCGATCTTCCTGACATCTGCGCTGCCTGTACCGGCCTCTTCGCGGGCAAGCCCGCTCCAACAGGTACATCGCAGGTTTCAGAATTCCCGCAGGACCTGTAGGAGCAGGCGGCAGCCCCGACTTGGCTAGATGACCTTGGCGCAGAACAGGTCCTGATTGCCGTCTGCAGCACTGCTGCGCACCACCAGGGCATAGTTGCCCGAGCGCAGGTTGTCGAGCGGCAAGGGGGCGACCTTCACCAGCTCCATACCCGGGCCATGCAGGTCTGAACGCACGGTGTCATTCATCGAGTAAGCCGGCTTGCCACTCAGGGCGCCGCACCCACCTGCATAGAGGTAGGTGTAGAGCCGCGCAGGAAGGCTGGTTGAATCCGGCACACCACTGACAGCGATGCGGATTTGCGTCTCGCTGCCCATTCATACCAGGCTGGCCAGGGCGATATGCCCGGCGTTGTCCTGGGTTGCATTCAGCGGGACGTTGACGACCTGATGATCAGCACACCCTGACAGCCATCCGGCCGCCATCAGCAGTGCTAGCGAAGATAGAATCTTCATCGTAGGACTCCTTACAAGCAGTACGCATGAAAGTTATCCCCCTGTTAATTCTAGCGGGGCTGCCTGTGCGAGCTGTTCTTCAGATGACCGGTCTGCGGGGAGACGCAGGTGCAGAAACCAAAAAAGGCGACCCTTTCGGATCGCCTTTTCTGTACCGCCAGCAGGGGCGGATTTGATTTGGTAGGCACAATTGGACTCGAACCAACGACCCCCACCATGTCAAGGTGGTGCTCTAACCAACTGAGCTATGTGCCTGCTGTGAGGCGGCATTCTACGGAATCGGACGACCGTGTCAACTCTTTTTTTCTAGCTAAACCACTGAATAACAAAAGTATTTGTGAAAACCCCGAGTAAAGGATTTTCAACACACGACTAGCGGGTGTTTATTATTATTGATAGCATCGGTACAGTCGTAAAAAATATAACACAGAGGTTTCGCAGCATGGCCAACACCCCCTACCCACAGTCCTACTACGCCGCATCGGCCAATCCGGTTCCGCCGCGCCCGGCGCTGCAGGAAGAGGTACAGACCGATGTCTGCGTGATCGGCGCCGGCTATACCGGTTTGTCCAGCGCCTTGTTCCTGCTGGAGGCGGGCTTCAGTGTGACCGTGCTGGAAGCCGCCAAGGTCGGTTTCGGCGCATCGGGCCGCAACGGCGGCCAGATCGTCAACAGCTACAGCCGTGACATCGACGTCATCGAGCGCACCGTTGGCCCCAAGCAGGCGCAACTGCTCGGGCACATGGCATTCGAAGGCGGGCGCATCATCCGTGAGCGCGTGGCCAAGTACAACATCCAGTGCGACCTGAAAGACGGCGGTGTATTCGCTGCCCTGACCGCCAAGCAAATGGGTCACCTGGAATCGCAAAAGCGCCTGTGGGAACGCTTCGGCCATACCCAGCTGGAACTGATGGACCAGAAGCGCATTCGTGAAGTGGTCGACTGCGACCAATACCTGGGCGGCATGCTCGACATGAGCGGCGGCCACATCCACCCGCTGAACCTGGCCCTGGGCGAAGCTGCCGCAGTCGAGTCGCTGGGCGGCAAGATCTACGAGCAGTCCCCGGCTGTACGCATCGAGCGTGGCGCCAACCCGGTCATCCATACCCCGCAGGGTAAAGTACGCGCCAAGTTCGTCATCGTTGCCGGTAACGCCTACCTGGGCAACCTGGTGCCGGAACTGGCGGCCAAGTCCATGCCATGCGGCACTCAGGTGATCACCACCGAGCCACTGGGCGAAGACCTGGCGCGCAGCCTGCTGCCGCAAGACTACTGCGTCGAAGACTGCAACTACCTGCTCGACTACTACCGGCTGACCGGCGACAAGCGCCTGATCTTCGGCGGTGGCGTGGTTTATGGTGCACGCGACCCGGCCAACATCGAGGCGATCATTCGTCCGAAGATGCTCAAGGCCTTCCCGCAACTCAAAGACGTGAAGATCGACTACGCCTGGACCGGTAACTTCCTGCTGACCCTGTCGCGCCTGCCACAGGTTGGCCGCCTGGGCGACAACATCTACTACTCCCAGGGTTGCAGTGGCCACGGCGTCACCTACACCCACCTGGCGGGCAAGGTACTGGCCGAAGCCCTGCGTGGTCAGGCCGAGCGTTTCGATGCCTTCGCCGAGCTGCCGCACTACCCGTTCCCGGGTGGCCAGTTGCTGCGCGTACCGTTCAGCGCCCTCGGCGCCTGGTACTACAGCCTGCGCGACCGCCTGGGCTTCTAAGCCCGGGCCCGGCCAGTGCCGTCACTGCCCCAGGGTGCTGACGGCCTGGCGCGCCGCTTGTTCCTGGCCCGCCTGGGCCAGGTCATTGGCCGCTTTCAGCCAGCGCTGACGGTCAACCTGAGCCGGCAACTGATTCGGTTGCTGGACCAGCACCGCCCAACTCCCCTCCTTGTTCCAGGCCGACGTGAAATCGTCGAAGTCCATCAGCATGCGCCGGTGCATGCCGGTACGCAGCAGCACCCGCTGCTTGTAGCGGTCGTAGCCGACCAGCAAGGCGTAGCGCCGCTCGCCCCAGAACGCCGAGCCTTCCTCATAGTGCAGCAGCACCGGATTACCGGCGGCCACCTGCGTCAACAGCGCGTCCAGTTTCGGCTCCAGCGGATAAACCACCATGCCGTATTGACGGGCCACGGTCTGCATCGACTCCTGCAGCTTGTCGATGCCTTGCGGCAAGCCCAGCGGTTGCTCCAGCAGCCCCGGGGTAATGCGCACGCCCTGTTGCGACAGGATCGCCGCCAGCGCCATCGGCGCACTCTGGTTGGCATTGCCGCGGTAGAACGGTACCGATCCGATTTCTACCCGCTGCGGCAGGCCCTTGATCGGCGCCGGCGGCTGGCTGGCACAGCCGACCAAAGCCAGGGCCAGCGCACAAGTGGCCAGCAAACGACGCGGGGCGACGCAAAAGGATGAAGCAGACAGTGGCAGCATGAACACTCGCTTGTGCTGATGCCCGGCAGACAGCGCCCGGCCTTGGGGAGCGATCATAAGGCCGGCGGGCCGCGCGGGTATAGTCCGACGGTGGCTTAGAACAAAGTGGCCCAAGGCGCTAGACCATCGGTCAATAGCCTGCAACATGGCCTGGGCTAGACTGTAGTCGTGTCCTCGTGGCAAGCATCATGGGCTGGCCAGGGACCTGAGGAGGCACACATGAGCCTGACGATGGCAATCTTCCTGCTGGTTGGCGCCTGGTTGAGCGTAGCTGCGGCGATGCTCTGGGGCGTGCTGCGCATTGCCCGCCGCCATCACCCGCACCACACCTTGCCAAAACAGACCGGCGAACCGATCCCCACCCGGCGCAGCCGCCGGCACGCCAACGCGCACTGAAAACAAAAAGGGCCAGCAGATGCTGGCCCTTACTTTTACTACTGCGATCAGCCCTCGGCGGCTTCACGCTTGAGGCGTGCCCGACGCGACAGGATGTTCAGCGCTTCGATCGCGGTAGAGAACGCCATCGCTGCATACACATAGCCTTTCGGTACGTGGGCGCCAAAGCCTTCGGCGATCAGGGTCATACCGATCATGATCAGGAAGCCCAGGGCCAGCATCACCACGGTCGGGTTGTCGTTGATGAACTTGGCCAGCGGATCGGCAGCCACCAACATCACGATCACGGCACTGATCACGGCGATGATCATGATCGGCAGGTGCTCGGTCATGCCCACGGCGGTGATGATGCTGTCGATCGAGAAGACGATGTCCAGCAGCAGGATCTGACCGATAGCGGCGGCAAAGCCCAGAGTGATGGTCGAAGACGCTTTGCTTTCTTCCTTGGCCCGCGGATCGACGCTCTCATGGATCTCGGTGGTCGCCTTCCACAGCAGGAACAGACCACCGGCGATGAGGATCATGTCCTTCCAGGAGAAGGTATGGCCGAACACGTCAATGACAGGCTCGGTCAGCTGCACGATCCAGGCAATGGTACTGAGCAGGCCCAGGCGCATCACCAGCGCCATGCTGATACCGATACGGCGCGCCTTGGAACGGAATTCCTCAGGCAACTTGTTGGTAAGGATGGAGATGAAAATCAGGTTGTCGATGCCCAGCACGATCTCCATGGCCACCAGGGTGGCCAGGGCTACCCAGGCGGTCGGGCTTGCAGCGAGTTCCAACAAGTATTCCATGAATCATTCCTGCATCGAGGTTAGGGGTGGTTCAGATTTCTTTGGCGCTGTCGTCGCGCTCAATTTTTTCAGCCTTCGCGCCCTCGGAGCCGGTGGCTTCGCTGAGGGCCTGTTGCGCGGCTTCGTTGGTCTTGTCGATGGCTTCCTTGGCTGATTCCGCGGCCTGGTTGAGCATTTGCTGGGCGGATTTCTCGGCCTGCTCGCAACCGCTCATGGCAAACAGGGCCAGCAGCAACACCAGGGGTGTTCCGATGGATTTGAGGTTCAACATCTGTGGTTCTCCGTGTCGATGATCAGCGCCCACTCGGTGGCACCGTAATGGCGGGAATTCTAAATACCTTAATACATCAGGAAAATTCGTATTTTCAGCGGTTATACTTCGGTTTTTACGAATCGGGAACATCCATGCTCAACTACCGACAGCTGCATTACTTCTGGGTGGTGGCCCGCACCGGCAGCATTGTGCGGGCCGGCGAGCAGCTGAACCTGACCCCGCAGACCATCAGCGGGCAGATCAGCCTGCTCGAGCAAACCTATGGTATCGAGCTGTTTCGACGGGTCGGGCGGCAACTGGAACTGACCGAAAGCGGCCGCCAGGCCCTGACCTACGCCGAGCAGATGTTCCAGATTGGCGGTGAGCTGGAGGCCATGCTGCGCACCCGCCCGGACGAACAGCAGATCCTGTTCCGGGTCGGGGTTGCCGATGTGGTGCCCAAGTCCATCGTCTACCGCCTGTTGGCGCCCACCATGGAGATGGAAGACGCCCTGCGCCTGAGTTGCCGGGAAGACAAACTGGAACGCTTGCTGGCCGACCTTGCGATCCAGCGCCTGGACCTGGTGATCTCCGACAGCCCCATGCCCAGCCACCTGGACATCAAGGGCGTGAGCCAGCGCCTGGGGGAATGCGGCATCAGCTTTTTCGCCACCCCGGCCCTGGCCGCTCAGGTGGGCACGGATTTTCCGGCTTGCCTGCAGCACGCGCCGATGCTGATCCCCGGCCAGGAAACCGTGGTGCGCAGCCGCTTGCTGCGCTGGCTGGCCGAGCAGCAGATTCAACCGCGCATTGTCGGTGAGTTCGACGACAGCGCCTTGATGCAGGCCTTCGGTCAGTCCGGCAGCGGGATTTTCATCGGCCCCAGCGTGATTGCCGACGAGGTCTGCCGGCAATACGGCGTCGAGCTGATTGGCCAGACCGACGCGGTCATCGAATCGTTCTATGCCATTTCGGTGGAACGCAAGGTCAAGCACCCCGGCATCGTTGCCATCACCGAGGGCGCACGCCGCCAGTTGTTCAACTGGTAGTGCGGGTGGCGTCCATGCGCATCAGCCCCAGGGCCAGCAGCACGGAGAGGCCGATCAGCACGGCAGCGGCATAGCCGAGGCTGGCCAGCCCGACGCTGTCGATCACCCGACCACCAATGATCGCCCCCAGGCCAATCCCCAGGTTGCCGCCGGCAATGTTCAACGATGCGGCAAAAGCAGGTGCCTGGGGCGCGGCCTTGATCAAGCGCACATGGCTGACCAGAAACAGCGCCGCCTGGGTCGCGCCCCAGATGGCCAGGGCAGCGATCAGGCCGTAGGTGGAGTGAATGCTTGGCACCAGGGCAATCAGGCCCACCAGCATCAACGCGCAAAAGCCGCCGGAGGCCAGCAGCGGATGGCGATCCACTGCGCGTCCGCCGAGGCTGTTGCCGATCAGCCCCACCGCACCGAAGCCCATCAGGTACCAGCCCACCCGCGCGCCATCAAACCCGGCCAGGCGTTCGAGGATATCGGCGAGGTAGGTGTAGGCGGTGAACATACCGCTGAACACCAGCACCGACAGCAGCACATGGCCCTGCAGCAAGCGGCTGCGCAAAATGCCGAACTGACCACGCAACGAAGTGGCCTGGTTGTGCCGGGGCGTACGCGGCAGATACAGGTGAAGCAGCAGCGCCTTTACCAGCGCCAGCCCGGCCAGCATGGCAAACGCCGCCCGCCAGCCCAGCGCGTCGCCCACCAGGGTGCCGACCGGAATACCGAACACCGTGGCGCAGACTACGCCAAAGCTGATCTTGGAAATCGCCCGCCCGGCATAGGCCGGCCCGACAATGTCTACCGCCGTTTCACTGGCCAACGCCCAGAACACTGGCAAGCCCAAGGCCGGCAACAGTCGCGCCAGGCCCATGACGTAGATATTCGGGGCCAGCGCCGCCAAGGCATTGCAGGCGGCAAACAACAGCAAGGTGCCGACAAACAGGCGCTTGCGATCAAAGCGGGCGCACCAGGCCGTCAGAAACGGCCCAAAGCAGGCCACGGTAAAGGCAAACAGGGTCACCAGCAGCCCGGCCTGGGGCACGCTGACCGCCAGGTCGCGGGCGATCCCCGGCAACAGGCCGACAATTACGAACTCGGTGGTCAACACAGTGAAACCGGCCGCAGCCAGCAACAGAATCGGCAATAACATCTACACTCCAGCGGTTTAAACATCCACGGCGCTGTGGCGTTTTGAGGGGCGCGCATACTACACCCCAGCCCAGCTGACTGACACAGGGCAATCACCCTTCTGGCGCGCTGTGCTAAAGTCGCGCCCCTTTCGTGGCCCGATTGCCCGACGCCACCTCCTTTCCGGCGTCACCCCGGGCTGGCTGCCCCTCTTTACCGCTGAGAAACACCCGACATGACACCCGTTCTAAAGCTGTTGAACCGTACCAGCCTGGTAGTGCAGATCATGATCGGCCTGGTGGCCGGCATTGCCCTGGCCCTGATCGCGCCTGAGGTTGCGATGAACCTCGGCTTCATCGGCAAGGTGTTCGTCTCCGCCCTGAAGGCCGTGGCGCCGGTGCTGGTGTTCATTCTGGTGATGGCCTCCATCGCCAACCACAAACACGGTACCGAAACCCACATCCGCCCGATCCTGGTGCTGTACCTGTTCGGTACCTTTGCCGCAGCGGTGGTTGCGGTGGTCGCCAGCATGGCCTTCCCGTCACACCTGGCCCTGAGCACCTCCGAGGTGGCCCTGAGCGCCCCGGGCGGCATCACTGAAGTGCTGCAAAGCCTGCTGCTGAGCGTGGTCGACAACCCGGTGAGCGCACTGATGAACGCCAACTTCATCGGCATCCTGGCCTGGGCCATCGGCCTCGGCGTGGCGATTCGTCATGCCGGCCAGACCACCCGCACCGTGGTTGAAGACCTGTCCAACGGCGTTACCCTGATCGTTCGTGTGGTCATTCGCTTTGCCCCGCTGGGCATTTTCGGCCTGGTGGCCTCGACCCTGGCGCAGTCGGGCCTGAATGCACTGCTCGGCTACCTGCACCTGCTGGCCGTGCTGATTGGCTGCATGCTGTTTGTCGCACTGGTGATGAACCCGCTGATCGTGTTCTGGAAAATCCGTCGCAACCCTTACCCACTGGTACTGCTGTGCCTGCGTGAAAGCGGCATTACGGCCTTCTTCACCCGCAGCTCGGCCGCCAACATCCCGGTCAACCTGGCCTTGAGCGAGCGCCTGGGGCTGCATGAAGACACCTACTCGGTGTCGATCCCGCTGGGCGCGACCATCAACATGGCCGGTGCCGCCATCACCATTACCGTGCTGACCCTGGCCGCCGTGCACACCCTGGGCATCGCGGTCGACATTCCTACGGCCATCCTGCTCAGCGTTGTCGCCGCCGTCTGCGCCTGTGGCGCTTCGGGTGTCGCCGGTGGCTCGCTGCTGCTGATCCCGCTGGCCTGCAGCCTGTTCGGCATTCCCAGCGAGATCGCCATGCAGGTAGTGGCTGTAGGCTTCATTATCGGGGTTTTGCAAGACTCGGCGGAAACCGCGCTGAACTCCTCCACCGACGTGCTGTTCACCGCTGCGGCGTGCATGGCCGAAGAACGTCGCGCCTCCTGAGCCCGACCGCTGCCGGTGCGCACTGCACCGGCAGCTTGTGTTTTACCCTGTCCCGCACCTAGGCTAGTGGCCTTACTTCGCACAGAGACAGGGCCATGTCCGACGAACTCCACTCCCCTTCCGAAGCCCGCTTCACCCCCATCGAGGTCCGTGTGCTCGGTTCGCTGATCGAAAAGCAGGCCACCAGCCCGGAAACCTACCCACTGACCTTGAATGCCCTGGTACTGGCCTGCAACCAGAAGACCAGCCGCGAGCCGGTGATGAACCTCAGCCAGGGCCAGGTTGGCCAGGCCTTGCGTGCCCTTGAAGGCCAGGGCCTGACCCGCCTGCAGATGGGTAGCCGCGCCGACCGCTGGGAACAGCGCGTCGACAAAGCACTGGAACTGGTGCCGGCGCAGGTCACTCTGCTGGGCCTGATGTTTTTGCGCGGCCCGCAGACGGTCAACGAACTGCTGACCCGCAGCAACCGCATGCATGATTTCGAGGACAGCGAGCAGGTCGTGCATCAGCTTGAACGCCTGATTGCCCGTGGCTTTGCCTTGCACCTGCCGCGCCAGGCCGGCCAGCGTGAAGACCGTTACACCCATGCACTGGGCGACCCGGCGGAGATCGAGGCCATTCTTGCTGCCCGCCAGCAAGGGCCGGAGCGCAGCGGCGGCGCGGTGTCGCTGGAGCGCATCGAGGCGCTGGAGGCGCGGATTGCCGCGCTGGAAGAGCGGCTGGCGGCGCTGGAGTAACCCTCTGCGGTGCGCCTGCCCTACCGCGTCATCGTTCTTCGCGGGCAAGCCCCGCTCCCACAGGTATCGCAGGGGTCTGTGCGTAGGCTACGGCCTGCGCCACCTGCTCCGCTGTTGGCCGCACGCCGGTGTACAGCACAAACTGCTCCAGCGCCTGCAAGGCAATCACCTCCAACCCGGTAATCACCGCCTTGCCCTGGCGTTCGGCTTCGATAATCAACGGCGTGCGCGCCGGCATCGCCACTACATCAAAGACCCGTTGCGCCGCAGCAATCGCGTCACGACTGAACGCCAGCTGGTCAGCCTCGACACCACCGGCCATACCGACCGGCGTGACATTGACCAGCATCGGCGGGCACAGATCGCCCAGCTCCCTCTGCCAGCGGTAACCACAGCTGTCCGCCAACTGTCGCCCGGCCTGCTCATTACGGGCAACGATGATGCCTTGCTCGAATCCGGCATCGCGCAGGGCGCTGGCCACGGCCTTGGCCATGCCGCCGCTGCCGCGCAAGGCAAAAGCGGTGTCCGGGTCGACATTATGCTGCTCAAGCAGCTGGCGCACGGCCAGGTAATCGGTGTTGTACGCCTTGAGTCGCCCACCGTCGTTGACCAGGGTGTTGATCGACTCGATGGCCGCCGCCGAGGGGTCGATTTCGTCGACCAGGGCCATGCAGGCTTCTTTGTAGGGCATCGATACCCCGCAACCGCGAATGCCCAGCGCGCGAATGCCGCCCACTGCCGCAGGCAGGTCCTGGGTGGTCATCGCCTTGTAGTAGTAGTCGAGGCCCAGCAGCTCATACAGGTGATTGTGAAAGCGCACGCCAAAGGTGCCGGGACGCCCCGCCAGCGAGATGCACAGCACTGTATCTTTACCGGGAATATGGGCCATTTGCCGCTCCTTTGGAATCAAGTGGACATTATGCACAGCGACCACCCCTACCGCTGATCGGCGCTTACAAAACCTTTACTCAGACCCCCTGTGCAACGCCCGGTTCCCGCTGTCTCATAGAGTATCCCTGGCATCAGGGTCGCACTGTGAGGCGTCACCATGAACCGTCATGTTGCAACAATCACCCTGCTGGTCGGCGCTCTGGCTGCCAGCGGGCAGGCAGCCGCCGGTGGCGGCCACGGGGGCCACGGCGACCATGGCTGGTACGGCCCGGGCGCAGTGGTAGGTGCTGCGGTGGTCGGCGCAGTTGTCGGCTCGGCACTCTATGGCGCACGTGACCGCACGGTGTATGTCCAGCCCCAACCGGTCTACTACGGCCCGCCACCGGTGTATTACCAGTCACCACCGCACGTGTTTTACCAGCCCCGGCCGTATCCGGTGGTGATCGAGCGCTACCCGCCGCCGCCCTATTACCAGGAGCGCTACTACGGTCCACCCCCTGTCTATTACGGGCCGCCGCGCTGGTAAGCGATGCCGATGATGAGCACTATCAAGCCGGTTGATTTCAACCGGCTGCTCACGCCACGTAAGGTAGGGTCATGTTTCGCAGGAGAACCCCCATGGCCCGCATCAGTATCATGTCTGTCATCGGCAGCGCCGTCCCCGCCCCGCTCAGGAAGCTGGGCCTGCTGGCGTGCTGGTACCTGGTTCGCGATGGCGAAGCAGTCTCCGGGCCAATGACCTCGCTGCCTGCCGCCCAGGCCCTGGCCAGCCAGCTCGAGAGTACTCGCTGGCAAGCCTGAAACGTTGGATCCTTTTATCGTGCGTTGCTCCGCACACCCCCTTGCCCCGCCTTATGGCGGGGCTTTTTATGGGCGGACGAACGGGACTTGGATTAAGTTTTTTTCATCTGCACCCTAACGTCGCACAGGCAATCGACAGCAATTGAGCCATACTCCAAAATGCAGCGGTTTTTTGGGGGAAAACCCTTGCACAGCCAACAACATACCAACTATTAGTGAGCCTCGACGTGAAAACCTCCCTATCCATCCTAAGCCTGCTGCTGTTGCTCACGGGTACCGCGACTGTCACTCCGGTCGCCGCTGCGCAACCCCCTGTCCAGGAACAACGCGATCCTTCCAAGCTGCACCTGGCTTCCGGCGCCGCTCTGCTGATCGATCTGCAGACCAACAAGGTGCTATACGCCAACAACGCAGACCGGGTGGTGCCTATCGCCTCGGTGACCAAGCTGATGACCGGCATGGTGGTGCTTGATGCCAAGCAGAACATGGACGAGATGCTCACCATGACCATCGCCCAGAACAAGGAGATGAAAGGGGTCTATTCGCGCGTGCGCCTGGGCAGCCAGCTCAGCCGTCGGGAGACGCTGCTGATTACCCTGATGTCATCGGAGAACCGTGCGGCTTCGACCCTGGCTCACAACTATCCAGGCGGCTACAACGCGTTTATCAAAGCCATGAACGCCAAGGCCAAGGCGTTGGGCATGACCAAAACGCGCTACGTAGAACCCACCGGGTTATCGCCTAGCAACGTGTCGACCGCCCGCGACCTGGGCAAGCTGCTGCTGGCGGCGCGCAACTACCCGATGCTGAGCCAGTTGAGCACCACCCGCGAGAAGACCGTGGCGTTCAGCAAGCCCAACTACACCCTGGGCTTTCGCAACACCGACCACCTGGTCAACAAGAGCAACTGGGACATCAACCTGACCAAGACCGGCTTCACCAACGATGCCGGCCACTGCCTGGTGCTGTTGACCAAGATGGACAACCGACCGGTGGCGATGGTGATTCTTGACGCCTTTGGCAAGTACACCCATTTCGCCGACGCCAGCCGCATGCGCCAGTGGCTGGAGACTGGCAGCACCAAACCGGCTCCGGCTGTGGCCATGCGCTACAAGTCAGACCGCAGCCAGAACCGTCCGGCGGACTGACCCACCGGGCCTGTGCGCCTTGCGCGCCAGGCCCGTTGTTTTATTCAGGCGGTGGTACTGACCATGGTGCCGGAGGTGCTGCCGCCACTGTCCAGCAAGGCTTTGAGCAACTGCGCGGTGGCCGACTGGATTGAGCCGGAAATGGTACTCACCGCCGCCTGAGCACCGGCAACCGCCGAGGCCTTGGCGGTCTCTTCCATATTGCTGGCCATCACCTGTTGCAGCTGCTTCTGCGCTTCGGCCAACTGCTTTTGCAGTTGCTTGATCATTTCGCGCAGCTGTTTGATGTGCGCCGGTTCGCTGCTTTCGCTGGATTCGGCCTTGCTGCTCTTGTCTGCAGCAGCGCTTTGGGTAGCGCCGGAGAGGTCGACTTTCAGCGTGCCCTCTTCTGCCTTGGCCGCCGTCGCCTGGGTACCAGCGTCGACACTGCCCACGCCAACGGCTGCGCTGCTCGACGGGCTCTGGCTGATCGATACGGCATTGATGCCAATCATGCTTATCATCCTGATGGTGTTTGGGTTGACTTGGGTATCGGCCGTTAGCCGAGAAACTTGAGCACAGCCGCCAGGCATAAATTTACCCTCCTGCCGCTCGTCCCTCCTGATACCCGCGTTTTGCCCCGTGGCCCGCCTGCGTGCCAGGGCAAGGCGTTCCGATCAGCCCAGCAACGAGATGGCAATGACCACGACCCGCTCCCGCAAAGCTCTGTACATCGGCCTGCCCCTTGCCCTGGTGGTGGCCTTGGGCGCTAGTGCTGCCGGTTACTTCTACCTGCAGCAAAGCGCTGGCTACCCGCGCAAGATCGTCGAACAGGCCAATGCCCTGCATGAGCACATGCTGTCGTTCGACAGCCATATCACCGTGCCATTGACGTTTGGCGCCGAAGGCAACGAGGCGGACAAGGACGGGCGTGGCCAGTTCGACCTGATCAAGGCAGGCAAAGGCCGCCTGTCGGGTGCGGCGCTGACCATATTCGGCTGGCCCGAACTGTGGAACGGCCCCAATGCCCCGCATCGCCCTACTCCGGGTTTTGTCGACGAGGCCAGGCACCAGCAGGAAGTACGCTACAAGATCATCAGCAACATGGTGCGCGAGTTTCCCAACCAGGTCGGCATTGCCTACACCCCGGAAGACTTTCGGCGCCTGAATGGCGAAGGCAAGTTCGCCATCTTCATCAGCATGCTCAATGCCTACCCGCTAGGGCGTGACCTGTCCCAGCTGGACCTGTGGGCCGCACGCGGCATGCGCATGTTCGGTTTCAGCTATGTGGCCAACAATGACTGGGCCGACTCGTCACGCCCGCTGCCGTTTTTCAACGACACCCCGGACGCGCTGGGGGGCCTTTCGCCATTGGGTGAACAGGCGGTGGCGCGCTTGAATGACCTGGGGGTGATCATCGATGTGTCGCAGATGTCGACCCTGGCCCTGGAAGACGTCGCCCGCCTGAGCCGCACGCCGATGGTGGCATCGCACTCGGCGCCACGGGCCCTGGTGGATATCCCGCGCAACCTCAGCGACAAGGAAATGCAGCTGATCAAAAACAGCGGCGGCGTGCTGCAGGTGGTGGCCTTCGGCACCTACCTCAAACCGTTGAGCAAGCCGAGCCTGGAGAAACTCGAAGCCCTGCGTGCGCGCTTCGACCTGCAACCGCTGCAAGGCCTGGCCAACGCCCTGATACCGGGTGATGCGGTGATCGCCATCTGGCCGGAAAAGCGCTTTGGCGAGTACGCCGGCACGCTCTACGACATCGTCGAGCAAGAGCCCAAGGCCGACCTCAAGGCCTATGGCGACGCCATCGACTATGCCGTGAAGAAGATGGGCATCGACCACGTTGGCATCAGCTCGGACTTCAACGACGGGGGCGGCCTTGAAGGCTGGAAGGATGTCAGCGAGATCCGCAACGTCACCGCCGAGCTGCTCAGCCGCGGCTATTCGGAGGCCGATATTGCCAAGCTGTGGGGCGGCAACTTCCTGCGCGTGTGGGCCGATGTGCAAAAGGCCGCACGCCCTGTCGCCAGCCTCTCCACTCCTTGAACAGGCAGCCTTCGAGATGACTGACCGTCGAACCTTCCTCAAGCAGGCAGGCCTGCTCGCCGCCAGCCTGCCGCTGCTGCCCGAGGCGCTGGCCGGCGCGGCACCGGCATTGAGCGGCAAAGACAAATGGCAGCAGTTGCGCCAGCTGTTTCCCCTGGACCCGAACTACGCGCATTTCGCCAACTTCCTGGTCACCGCTCATCCTGAGCCGGTACAGGACGCCATCGATTACTACCGCGCCCAGATCGACCGCCACCCGGCGCGCTGGGTCGACTGGGAAAGCGAAATCGAATGGCAGCGCGAGGGCGAGGTGCGCGGCTGGGCCGCCCGCTACCTGGCCGTGCGCCCGCGGCAGATTGCCCTGACCGGTAGCACCACCGAGGGCCTGGGCATGATCTATGGCCGCCTCAAGGTCGCCCCCGGGCAGGAAATTCTCACCACCGAACACGAGCATTACGCCACGCGCAAAACCCTCGAATTCCGCCAGCGCAACGAAGGCACGACGGTGCGCAAGCTGCGCCTGTTCCAGCACCCGCGAGAGATCTCCAGCGATCAGGTACTGAGCACGCTCGACAAGGCCATTAACGCCAACACCCGGGTACTGGGCATGACCTGGGTGCATTCAGGCAGCGGGGTCAAGCTGCCCATCGGCGAGATCGGCGAACTGGTGCGCGCGCACAACCGCGACCGTGACGAAGACCAACGCATTCTCTACGTGGTCGACGGCGTGCATGGCTTTGGCGTCGAGAATGCCAACTTTGCCGACTTCAACTGCGACTATTTCATCTCCGGAACGCACAAGTGGATGTTCGGCCCGCGCGGCACCGGGATCATCTGCGCTGCCAGCGAGTCGATGCGCAACCTGGTACCGACCTTTGCCACCTTCTCCGAAGACAAGGACTTCGCCACCATCATGACCCCCGGTGGCTACCACGCCTTCGAGCACCGCTGGGCATTGGGCAAGGCGTTCGAGCTGCACCTGCAACTGGGCAAGGCCGATGTCCAGGCACGCATTCACCAGCTCAACAACTACCTCAAACAACGCCTGCTCGAACACCGGGCCATCGAACTGGTGACACCGCTGAGCGCCGAGTACTCGGCGGGCTTCACCTTCATGCGCGTCAAGGACCAGGACTCCGACGCGCTGGCCGCCTACCTCAACCACCACCGCATCGTCGTCGATGCCGTGGACCGCGACGTCGGCCCGGTGCTGCGCATGGCGCCCGGCCTGCTCAACAACGAGCAGGAAATCGACCGGGCAGTGGACCTCCTGATCAAAAAAACCTGAATAGGCGCACTCATGTCTTTATCGCTCCCCTTCTACCGTTCGCTGGCCGCTGCGGTGGCCCTCCTGGGACTGTCCAGCGCCCAGGCCGCTACCCCCGGCGCACCCGGCAGCGTGTTCCGTGACTGCACCGCGGCCTGCCCGGAAATGGTCGTGCTGCCTGCCGGCAGCTACCCGATGGGCACCCCGGATGACGAAGTCGGTCGCCAGCCCGACGAAGGCCCCCTGCACACAGTGACCTTTGCCAGGCCGTTTGCGATCAGCCGCTTCCAGGTCACCGCCGGTGAATGGGATGCCTACCTGCGCGAAGCGGGTGTGACCATTGCCGATGGCGATACCCGTCCCGGCCGCGAATGCAAAGCCAGCAAGCCACGTTACAAACAGGACCCGCGCCAGCCCGCCGTGTGCATGAGTTACCACGATGTCCAGGCCTACACCCAGTGGCTGTCGAAGAAGACCGGCAAGCACTACCGCATGGTCAGCGAGGCGCAGCGCGAATACGCCGCCCGCGCGGGCAGTACTGGCCCCTTCCCGTTCGCCATGGACCCCGACGGCGACTACCAGATCACCCGCAATGCCAACACCTACGGCCCGCGGGACGGCTACAGCTTCAGCTCGCCGGTAGGCAGTTACCCGGCGAATGCCTTCGGCGTTTACGACATGCATGGCAACGTCTACGAATGGGTCGCCGACTGCTGGCACGAGAACTATGTCGGCGCTCCCACCGATGGCAGTGCCTGGGTCGAACCGGGCTGTACCACGCGGCATATCCGTGGCAACGACTGGGGCGAAGCACCGATCTTTTCACGCTCCGGCAACCGTAACGACCGCCCTGCCGACACCCGTGGCGACTGGCTCGGCCTGCGCGTAGTGCGCGAACTCTGACGCCCGGCGCACGGCCGGGCAAATCCGGGCCGCGCGCTAAATTCCCCCACTGCCCACTCGTTTTCAAGCTAGATCCCCTGCTGCGACTCGCCGCCGCAGGGCCTGCTTTCTCATGCACTCGCCCAGCCTTCATTCAAGGAATTCACGCCCATGAGCCAGACGACTTCGCACGACACGCTCCACGACATGATCAGCGTGGGCTTCGGCCCTTCCAACCTGGCATTGGCCATTGCCCTGCAAGAACGCGCACAAAGCAGCGGCCAGTCGCTGAAGTCGCTGTTCATCGACAAACAGCAGGACTACCGCTGGCACGGCAACACCCTGGCGACCCAGAGCGAGCTGCAGATTTCGTTTCTCAAAGACCTGGTCTCACTGCGCAACCCCACCAGCCCCTACAGCTTCGTCAACTACCTGCACAAGCAAGGCCGCCTGGTCGACTTCATCAACCTGGGCACCTTTTACCCGTGCCGCCTGGAGTTCAACGACTACCTGCGCTGGGTGGCCGAGCACTTCAGCGACCAGGCCGTTTACGGTGAAGAAGTGGTGCGTATCGAACCGCACCTGGGCGGCGATACCGTTGACCTGCTCAAGCTGGTATCGCGCGACAGCCAGGGCCGCGAACACACGCGCCTGACCCGCTCGGTGGTGGTCGGCAGCGGCGGCTCGCCGCGCATTCCGGCGGCCTTTGCACCGTTCAAGCACGACAAACGCGTGTTCCACCACTCCCGTTACCTGGCTGCTCTGGAACAGCTGCCGTGTGCTCAAGGCCAGGCCATGCGCATCGCCATTATCGGCTCCGGCCAGAGTGCGGCCGAAGCCTTCATCGACCTCAACGACAGCTTCCCGTCGGTGAAGGTCGACATGATCCTGCGCTCATCGGCGCTGAAACCCGCCGACGACAGCCCCTTCGTCAACGAAATCTTCGCCCCGGCCTACACCGACCTGGTATTCGACCAGCAACCCCAGGACCGCGAGAAGCTGATCGAGCAGTACCACAACACCAACTACTCGGTGGTCGACATCGACCTGATCGAGCGCATCTACGGCATCCTCTACCGCCAGAAGGTTGCCCATCAGTTCCGCCACTCGGTGCTGTGCCGCCGCGAAGTGGAAGCCGTCAGCGCCCGCGATCAGGGGATCGAATTGACCTTGCGCGACCATGCCACCGGCAAAGACCAGACCCATCGCTATGACGCGGTGATCCTCGCCACCGGCTACGAGCGGCGTTCGCACCGCGAATTGCTGGCGCCGCTGCAGGACTACCTGCAGGACTACCAGGTAGACCGCCACTACCGCGCCCTGAGCGATGAACGCCTCACCGCCAGTGTTTACCTGCAGGGTTTCTGCGAAGCCTCTCACGGCCTGAGCGACACCCTGCTGTCAGTGCTGCCGGCGCGCGCCGATGAAATCAGCCAGTCGCTGTACCGCGCCCTGAACACTCCACTGGCCACGCGCACACGCGCCCTGGCTGCCGACCTGATCAACGCCTGAAGCGAGTGACGTCCATGACCCGTCCATCCCGCAGCGCTGTGCGTGACCTGTTCGGCCTGCTCAAACCGTTCTGGCCGCTGGTGGCGCTGTCTATCGCTTTGGGCATGATCGGTGGCCTCAGCGTGACCACGCTGCTGGCCACCATCAACGGCGCCTTGCACAACGACAGCGGCCTGACCCAGGGCGTTGTCCTGGGCTTTGCCGGCTTGTGCGTGCTGGCCTTGCTCAGTTCGATCGGCTCTGACATCGGCACCAACCACGTCGGCCAGCACATCATCGCCACCCTGCGCAAACAGCTCGGCGAAAAAGTGCTGTCGGCACCCATCGAGCAGATCGAACGCTACCGCAGCCACCGCCTGATCCCGGTACTGACCCACGACGTCGATACCATCAGCGACTTCGCCTTCGCCTTTGCCCCCCTGGCGATTTCGCTGACCGTGGTACTCGGCTGTCTGGGCTACCTGGCGATGCTGTCGTGGCCGATGTTCCTGCTGATACTGGTGGCGATCGCCCTCGGTACTGCCGTGCAGTTCATCGCCCGTTCCCGTGGCCTGCAAGGTTTTGAAGCCGCTCGTGAAGCGGAAGACGAACTGCAAAAGCACTACCACGCGATTGCCGAAGGCGCCAAGGAACTGCGCATTCACCGGCCTCGGCGCCAGCGCATGTTCCAGCAAGGTATCCAGGCCACGGCCGAGCGCATCTGCAGCACGCAGATCCGTTCGATCAACACCTTCGTGATTGCCAAGAGCTTTGGCTCGATGCTGTTCTTCGTAGTGATCGGCCTGGCCCTGGCCATGCAATCGCTGTGGCCCAGCGACAACAAAACCGCGATGAGCGGCTTTGTACTGGTGCTGCTGTACATGAAAGGCCCGCTCGATCACCTGATCAGCACTTTGCCGATTGTGAGCCGGGCGCAGATCGCCTTTCGCCGCATCGCCGAACTGTCGCAGCAGTTCTCTTCGCCCGAGCCGCATTTGCTGCTCAGCGACAGCAAAAAAGCACCGGCGCAGGTGCACAGCCTGGAGCTTGTCGATGTCACCTACAGCTTCCCGCGGGTAGAAGGTGTCGAACCGTTTTGCCTGGGCCCGGTCAATGTGCGCATCGAGCAAGGCGAGATCATTTTCATCGTCGGTGAAAACGGCTGTGGCAAAACCACGCTGATCAAGCTGTTGCTCGGCCTCTATGCGCCTCAGGGGGGCAGCATCACCCTCAACGGCGCAGCGGTCAGCGCCGAGAACCGCGACGACTACCGACAGTTGTTCACCACCATTTTTGCCGACTACTACCTGTTCGACGATGTGGTTCAGGGCGACACGCAGATCCCGGCCGATGCCGACCGCTACCTGCGACGCCTGGAGATCGACCACAAAGTCCGCGTGCAAAACGGTGTATTCAGCACCACCGACCTGTCGACCGGCCAACGCAAACGCCTGGCACTGCTCAACGCCTGGCTGGAAGAGCGCCCGGTACTGGTATTCGACGAATGGGCCGCCGACCAGGACCCGACCTTCCGGCGCATCTTCTACACAGAGCTGTTGCCCGACCTCAAGCGCCTGGGCAAAACCATCATCGTCATCTCCCACGACGATCGCTACTTCGATGCCGCCGATCAGTTGCTGCGCATGAAAGCCGGCAACGTGGTCACCCAGTTACATCCCGCCTGAACCTTCTCTTTTAAAAAAATGGCCCGCCGCGAAGTTTTTTTTCCGGAATGCGGGCCTGCAAACGTCTCATCATCAGTAATCAAAATCATTATCAATAAATAGCCAATATTCCAAGAGCACAACATGTCAGCACACGCCCTTTCACCCCTAGCAAAAGCGCTGATGATGCGCGGTCTGCTCAAGCCTCGCGTTTTATCCACGACCCTGGGCATTGCCCTGGCCCTGCCATTGAGCGCCCAGGTTCAAGCACGCGAAGTGGTCTTCGACATTCCGGCGCAGCCGCTGTCCAGTGCCCTGCAGAGCTTCGGCCAGCAAGCCGACGTGCAGCTGCTGTTCAGCCCTGACGACGTCATGAACCTGCGCGCTACAGCAGTGCGCGGGCGCCTGCAACCAGAGGCCGCAATCCGCATCCTGCTCGGGAGCACGGGCCTGGCGTACAGCCTGCAGGGCGATACCCTGACGGTGACCGGTCGCCGTTCATCCAGCTCGGTCGAACTGGGCACTACCACCATTGCCGCGTCGGGGCTGGGGAGCACCACCGAAGGCACGGGTTCGTACACCACCGGTTCCACCAACACCGCTACCAAGCTCAACCTGAGCCTGCGCGAAACGCCGCAATCGGTCAGTGTCGTGACCCGCCAGCGCATCGACGACCAGAACCTGCGCAGCATCGGCCAGGTACTGGAGCAAACCCCCGGCATCAACGTGCAGAGCCCGGGCAGCGACCGCCTGTATGTGTTTTCCCGTGGCCTGGCGATCGACAACTACCAGTACGATGGCGTGCCTTCCACCTCCTTCGCCTTCAGCCAGGCCCTGCCGCAAGCGCTGTCGGACATGGCCATCTACGACCGGGTCGAAGTGGTGCGTGGCGCCACCGGCCTGATGTCGGGCGCGGGCGATCCCTCCGGCACCATCAACCTGGTGCGCAAGCGCCCCACCGACAACTTCAAGGGCTACGTCAGTGGCGGCCTGGGTTCATGGGACCTGTACCGCGGCGAAGTCGATGTGTCCGGGCCGTTGACCGAAACCGGCAACCTGCGCGGTCGCGCGGTGGCCGCGTATCAGCAAGGCAACAGCTTCACCGATCATCTGCAGCAGGAAAAAACGGTGCTCTACGGCATCGTCGAAGCCGACCTGACCGACACCACCCTGCTCAGCGTTGGCGTCGAATACCTCAACAGCGACCCACGCGGATTTTCCACCACCGGCCTGCCGATCATCGACAACAAAGGCAACCGCGTGCAGATGAAACGCTCCGATAACGGCGCCAGCCGCGACAGCACCAACCGTCAGGAGTCGGTCAACGCCTTTGCCTCGATCGAGCAGAAACTGGCCCACGACTGGACCCTGAAAGTGGCCGCCAACTCGCTGTATGGCACCCGTGACTACGACTCGGTGATCGTTGGTACCACTACCGGTTTCGTCAATCCCGCGACCGGCACCGGCCTGCGCTACACCGCCACCAAGGGTGACAACACCCAGGAACAGCGCGGCGTCGACATCATGCTGTCGGGGCCGTTCGAACTGGGCGGTCGCACCCACGAGCTGGTGGTCGGTTTCAACTACCAGGACTACGAAAACCGCCGCAACGGCTTCGGCAACCTGACCGCCAGTGGCGGCAGCGACAACGGCGTCAGCGGCAAGCCGGTGAACATCTGGACCTGGGACAACTATGGCCCGACGCCGGTTTACACCATGAACCGTGAAGACGATGACATCAACCAGTGGCAGAACGGCGCCTACCTGGCCACCCGCCTAAAGCCCACCGACGACGTGTCGGTGATCCTCGGCGCGCGGGTCAGCAACTACAAATACGATGCCTCGCTGCACTACAACGTACCGAGCATGGTGCGCTTCAACACCGACGACTCGGTCAAGGTCAGCGGCGAAGTCACCCCCTATGCCGGCATCGTCTACGACCTCAACGACGTGCACTCGGTCTATGCCAGTTACACCAGCATCTTCAAGCCGCAGCCCTATCGTGCTCGCGACGGCAAGCTGCTCGACCCGCGTGAAGGCGACAACTACGAAATCGGCCTGAAGAGTGAGTACTTTGGCGGTCGCATGAACAGCGCCATCGCCTTGTTCGAGGTCAAGCAGGACAACGATGCCGTCGCCGACGGCACGGTGGAGGGCAACGACCTCATCACTGCCTATAAAGCGGAGAAAACCAAAACCAAAGGCATCGACATGGAAGTCAACGGCGAGCTCATGCCGGACTGGAACGTCGCGGCCAGCTACACCCATGCGGTGGTCAAGGACCATGACGGCGAACGGGTAAAGACCATCATCCCGGCTGACATGGTCAAGTTCTGGACCACCTATCGCCTGCCTGGCGAGCTGGACCGCCTGACCATTGGCGGTGGGGTGAACTGGCAGAGCGGTATTCACTTCACCGTGGACTCGTGGCAGTTGAACGCACCGGCCAAGGCCAAACAGGGTGACTACGCGACGGTCAACCTGATGGCGCGCTATCAGCTGACACCGCAATGGTCGACGACTGCCACGGTGAACAACCTGTTCGACGAGAAGTACATCAGCTCCCTGGATGACAACTTTTACAGCGGCTCCTACGGTGAGCCTCGCAGCTTTCTGCTGAGCACCAAGTACGAGTTCTGATTGCACGACGAGTGAATGCCGACCCGGTGCAGGCCACGTGATGGAGTGTGGTCTTTGCCGGGTCGGCTTTTTTATGTGCGGAAGTGCGAGCGGGTCGAATTTCCGGCAGGTTTGTTTGCCGAAAAAATTGTTAACAACGCAACGAAACCTTTAACATGGCGCCCCCACCCGGTACCGGAGCCGTACTCAGTCATGCGCCACTGGCCCAGTTCCCTGCGCGCCCTGCGCCATCGCAATTTCCGCCTGTACTTCATCGGCCACTCGATTTCCACGCTGGGTACCTGGATCCAGCAAGTCGCCTTGTCATGGTTGATCTACCGGCTGACCGATTCCGTGGCCCTCCTCGGCCTGACCACGTTCGCCGCACTGATACCGCAACTGCTGGTAGGGCCCTTTGCCGGCGCCTGGATCGATCGCCATGACAAACGCCGGCTGTTGATAGTGGTCGAATCGGCACTGGCCCTGCAGGCCCTGGTTCTCGCCGGGCTGACCGCCAGCGAGCAGATCGGCCCGACCCTGATCGTGGCCATGGCTGCCCTGCTGGGCGTGCTGAATGCCGTGGACACGCCGCTGCGCCAATCGCTGCTCAGCCAGTTCGTCGACGACCGCCAGGACCTGGCCAACGCCCTGGCACTCAACGCCATGCTGTTTACCCTGTCGCGCTTCATCGGCCCGCCCCTGGCCGGCCTGTTGCTGGCGGTGGTCAGCGAAGCGGTGTGCTTTACCTTGAACGCGGTGTCGTACCTGGCGCTGGTCATTGGCCTTGCATGCATACGCCTGGCACCTTCTCTGCGGGCCAGCGGTTCGTTTCGCAATATCCTCGGCGAAGGGCTGCGCTATGCCCTGGACACCCCGCAAATCAAGCAGATGATGCTCAGCGTCATGGTGGTCAACCTCACTGCATCGAGTTACGTGGTGCTGTTGCCGGTATTTGCCCGCGATATCTTCGGCGGTGATGCCACCACCCTGGGCTGGTTGTGGGGCGCTGCCGGGCTGGGTTCGCTGAGCGCCAGCGTGATGCTGGCCGGCAATCGCAGCGCCGTGGCCCTGCAGCGTTTGATCCTGGCCTGCGCTGTTGCCAGTGCATTGGCCATGCTGCTGTTCGCCGCCAGCACGCAGATCGGCTTGTCGCTGGGTGCCATGGCCCTGCTCGGGTTCGGTATCACCGTGTGCAATGTCGGCACCAACATTCTGCTGCAAAGCGATGCACCGGAGGCGCTGCGGGGGCGGGTCGTTTCGCTGTACACCTCGACGCGCTTCGGCTTCGATGCCATCGGCGGCTTGCTCGCCGGGATGCTCGCCGCCCACCTGGGGGCGCCCGCCGTGCAGCTGGGAGCCGGTGCCCTGCTGTTGCTTTACTGTGCCTGGGCGACACGGCAGCTGAAGCTCAAACACGGCTGAATCGGCACGCCGCAACGAAAAAGGCCGCCCGAAGGCGGCCCAAAGGAGCACGCAGTAATCAGAAGGTGAGCAACCACAAGCTCAGCCCCGGGAAGGCGACCAGCAAGGCAATGCGCACCAGGTCCGAACACAGGAACGGCACAATGCCCTTGGCGGTTTCGCCATAGGGAACATCGCCGGCACTGCGCTGGACGATGAACAGGTTCATGCCCAGCGGTGGGTGGATCAATCCGATCTCCACCACCATCAGGGCGAGGATGCCGAACCAGATCGACTTGTCGGTTTCGCTCATGCCGAAGAAATCCAGGCCCATGATCATTGGGTAGAAAATCGGAATGGTCAGCAGGATCATCGCCAACGAATCCATCACACAGCCCAGCAGCAGGTACAGGCCAAGAATCACCAGCAGTACCAGCATCGGTGCCATGCCGCTGCCGATCACCCAGGCCGCCAGTTCACCCGGCATCTGGGTCAGCGCCAGACCTGAGTTGAGCAGGTCGGCACCGAGCAGCACGAGAAAGATCATTGCCGTGGTTTCGGCGGTACCCAGCATGCTCGCGCGAAAGCCGCTCCAGCGCATGCCGCCCTGCCACAGCGCCAGCACGCCGCACGCGGCAGCACCGATGGACGCCGCTTCGGTCGGGTTGGCCCAGCCGCCGTAGATACCGACGATCACCACCAGGAACACGCCAATTACCGGCGAGACGTTGATCAGTGCCTTGGCCCGCTCGGCCGGCGACGCCTTCTCCGATACGGTGGCCTGGCTCTCGTCACGGGCAACCATGACACGCAGCACGATCATGTAGCCGATGATCGCCAGTACGCCGGGAACGATGGCCGCGACGAACAGCTTGGCGATCGATTCCTGGGTCAGCACCGCATAGATGATCAACGGCACCGACGGCGGAATCAGAATGCCCAGGGTACCGCCCGCCGCCACGGTGGCCGTGGCCAGGCGTCCCGAGTACTTGTGCCGGCGCAACTCTGGCAGTGCCACATGGCTCATGGTGGCGGCCGTTGCCAACGATGACCCGCAGATCGCGCCAAAACCGGCGCAAGCGCCAATGGCCGAAAGCCCCATGCCGCCTTTCCAGTGCCCGATGAAAGCCGCGGCGCAGCGGAAGATCGCCTTCGACAAGCCGCCATGGGTGGCGAACTGGCCCATCATCACGAACAGCGGAATTACCGCCAGGTCGTAGTTGGACAGCCGCGAGTAGGCCAGCGAGTTGAGCGTGAACAACAGGCTAGACAAGTCGCCATCGTTGATCGCCCAAAAGCACGCGGCGCCGCCCACCAGCATCGTGACGCCAATGTGCACCCGCAACAGCAACAGCAACGTGGTGATACCCAGGGCGGTCAGCCCCAATGCCAAACCGCTCATGCGCGCCTCCCGGCTTTACGACAGATATCCTGAACACGCGCCAACGCGCAAAGCCCCAGCAGCACCAGGCTGGGGACAATCAACAACAGCGGGATCCACAGGGGGAATGCGAGCAGCGTGGTGGTTTCACCAAACTCGCGGCTGTCGAGCATCTGCAACCAGGTGCGCCAGGCCAGGATCCAGGCCGCCGCACAGCACAGCAGATGACCGATGCCATCCAGCGTGTCACGCGCCAACGCCGGCAACCACGAGGTCAGCGCATCGACCTTGATGTGCGTACCGCGCAACTCGCACAGCGGCAGGAACGCCGCAATGGCAATGGCGGCGCCGACTTCCACCAGCTCCATGTCGCCGCGTATCGGCATGGAAAACAGTTTGCGCCCGACGATGGACACCATCGACATGGCGACCAGGCCGATCAGCAACACGCCGCCGGCCAATGCAAAACTCTGGGTAAGGGCCAACAAGGTGCGGCGCACCCACCCACGATGCTGCTCGGCATCGAACTCGATAGTCAGAGATTCCTGCATGGCGGTTACTGCGCCAGGCCGGAGAGGCTACGCACGTCCTGCACCAGCGCCTTGCCATCCAGGCCCTTTTCATCGGCCTCTTTGATCCACTGCTGCACGGCTTCGGCGGTTGAGGCTTGCATCAGGCTGTAGTCTTTCGCCTCGATGGTTACCCGGCCTGCCGCCGGTGTGGCGACATAGGCGGCATCGCTGGCCTTGTCCCAGGCCGTGGCGAAACGTTCGGAGAGGGCCTTGCCGCTGTTGCGCTCGATGATGGCCTGCAGGTCTGCCGGCAGGCTGTCGAACTTGCGCTGGTTCATCAACATCGCCAGCACCGTGTAACCGAACGCGGGCTGCCCGACCGGGGTCACGCTGTGGTACTGGGTGACTTCATCCAGTTTGGTCGCGGGTACCACTTCCCAGGCCGCCAACGCCCCGTCGACCACGCCCTTGGATATGGCTTCGGTCATCTGCGCCGGAGGCATGCTCACCGGGGTCGCGCCCAGGCCTTCGACGGTTTTCGCCGCGGTGCGGCTCGACGCCCGCAACTTCAGGCCCTTGAGGTCAGCCAGGGTCTGTACGGCCTTGCCGCGGGTGTGCAGGTTCATGCCACCGTCACCGTGCACCACCAGCACCTTGTAGCCCTTGAAGTCGTCCTTGGCGTACTGCTCGTAGAAATTCCAGATGATCTCGTTGCCGGCCTTGCCGCCGTAGGGCAGTACGAACGGCAACTCCAGCGCCTCGACCCGTGGAAATTTGCCGGCCGAATACGCCGGCGCGGTCCAGACAATGTCGGCCACACCATTACGCGCCATGTCGGCAAGCTTGGCTGGCGTTCCCCCCAATTGCATCGACGGGTACAGCTGGCACTTGATGCGATCGTTGGATTCCTGACGCAGTTGCTCGCACCACGGCTCGATGATGTTGACCTGAGCGTTCGAGGTAGAAGGCAGGAAGTGCGCAACCTTGAGCGTGACGGTTTCGGCCTGTGCCGACGCGGCGCCCGCCATGGCCAGGCACAAGGCAGTAATTGTCATTATTTTCATGGTGTTAGCTCCGTTTTGTTGTTGTGGCCACGCTGGCGCGAAGGCTCTAAGGAAGCGCAATACGTTAATAAGTTAATTTTTTACCAGCAATTGTCAACCACCGCGCGCGCCATCATGTGTCGACGCAGGTGATTTATGCAGGTTGAAAAACGAGTTTTTGTCGTTTTATTTCAATGAATTAACAGAGCGAACGGCTGCCATTGGTGGCCCGTAATCTTTTCTTTTAGTGAAAAAGACTATTGTTAATAACTTAACAATATGGCTACATGATTTACGTGCGGCGCAAGGACCCAACGCCGTGCCAACACGCCAACAGCAATCCTAGAGACAACAACAATGACCAGGATTACACGCACTGCCCCGGCACTGGCCTGCCTGTTCGGAACCGCCTGTGGCTTCAGCCACATGGCACACGCCGACTTTCTCGGCGACACCAAAGCCAGCATCGAAGCCCGCAACATGTACATGAACCGTGATTTTCGCCAAAGCAACGCGCCACAGGCCAAGGCCGAAGAATGGGCGCAAGGCTTCACGGCACGTATCGAGTCGGGGTTCACCGAGGGCACCCTGGGTTTTGGCCTGGATGCCATTGCCGAAACCGCCATCAAGCTCGACTCCAGCCGCGACCGGCGCGGCACCGGCCTGCTGGCCTATGGCGCTGACAGCCTGGAGCCGGAAGACACCTACAGCGAACTGGGCCTGGCTGCCAAAGTGCGGCTGTCGAAAACCGTGCTGAAGGTTGGTACGTTGCAGCCGCAGCTGCCGGTGGCCGCCTACAACGACACGCGCCTGCTCTCCTCCACCTATGCCGGCAGCTTGCTGACGTCGCAGGAGATCGCCGGCCTGACCATCAATGCCGGGCGCCTGGAAAAGATCAACCAACGCGATTCGTCGAGCAACGACGAAATGAACTACAGCGGTGTCGACAGCGCCCACCTCGACCTGGTGGGTGGCAGCTATGCGTTGAGCCCGACGCTAGCGCTGAGTTACTACTACGCGCAGATGGACAACATCTACCAGCAGCACTATGCCGGGCTGGTCCACAACGCCACCTTGGCCGAGGGTGTAACACTCAAGACCGACCTGCGCTATTTCGACACCGGCGAGCAAGGCGACCAGCGATTTCGCAGCGCCGCCCGGGTCGACGGCGGACGGATCGACAACCGCTTCTTCAACGGCATGCTGACGCTGGGGGTCGGCGCGCACAAGTTCGGGGTCGGCTACCAGAACCTGTCCGGTGAGGGTGATTTCGCCTTCCCGGGCCTGGACCCGTACTCGGTCAACCTGGTGACGGTGAACACCTTCACCAAGGCCGAGACCGATGCCTGGCAAGCCCGCTACGACTACGATTTTGCCGCCCTTGGCGTGCCGGGCCTGGCCTTCATGACCCGCTATGTGAACGGCCGCAACATCGAAACGGCGCGGGTCAGCGGCGGCAAGGAATGGGAGCGTGACACCGACCTGGTGTATGTCTTCCAGTCGGGTACCTTCAAAGGTTTTAACGTTCGGCTACGCAATGCCACCTTCCGTTCCAGCGCAGGCTTGACGTCGGATATCGACGAAAACCGCATCATCATCGGTTACACCTTACCGTTGATGTGAGGCGTCTTGGCTGGCGATTCGCACCCGACGCTAGCGCGCGTCATCACCCGCGCGGCTGCGCGCCCGGTATTCGCCGGGCGTCTGCCCGGCGTGACGGGTGAAGAAGCGGCTGAAATACGCCGGGTCCTTGAAGCCAAGCTGGTAGCAGATTTCGTTCACCGTACTGCCGGTAAACAACAGCAGCCGCTTGGCTTCCTGCATCAAACGCTCAAACACCAGGCGCTTTGACGGCATGTCGGCAATACGCCGGCACACGTCATTGAGCCGCGCCTCGGTCACCCCCAACAGCTGCGCATACCGGCTCAGCGGCAGATGCTGCAGGTAGTGCGCCTCAATCTGCAGGTTAAACCCCTGAAAGATGTGCAGGTCTTCGCTGCGTGACGGCTGCGCCGTCAAGGCGCGCGCCGACAGCCGCAACAGGCTGATGAAAATCAGCCGGGTCAGGGCTTCCAGGCTCATGGCCCGTCCGGCCTGGTTGCCGGCGAACTCACCCCGCAACTGGTCGAACAGCAGGTTAAGCCGCGCCACTTCGCAAGCGTCGACATCATCCCCCTCACCCACGGCCACACAGATCGGCGCGATGCGCGCACCGCCGGCCAGGCCGACGCTTTCTTCCAGCAGCGGCCACACCAGTTGCTGGCTGACCGTCAGCACATGGCCGTCACTGTGCGCATCGGTGACAAACGCATGGGGAACGGTGGGTGGCGTGAGGAAGAACATCGGCCCTTGCTGCAGGTACAACTGGTCGTCGAGGTACACCCGCACGGTACCACTCTTGACGTAGTGCACCTGGAAAAACCGGTCGTGCCGGTGCACGGGCATGTTGCGCCCGAAAAAATCCGCCAGCTTGCCGAGCGCCTCGTAATGCACCTGGGCATCGGCATAGCGCTGATCGTAGGTCTGGCCAATGTGGATGTTGGGAATCGGGGGCCGCATCGCCATCAGCAGGTCTCACTCAGCAAAACAGGAGGGCGACGCCGGCCCGGGATCAGAGCTTGATCTGCTTCAGCTCTTCGAGCAGCGCCAGCAACTGCTGGAGTTTTTCTTCACCGAACTGCTCGAGGATGCGCTGGTAGTTGTGCTCCATGTCCTCGCTCATGGACACGAAGCATTGCTGGCCTTTTTCGGTCAGCCCGACGTGCACGCGGCGCTGGTCTTGCGCAGAGCGCCAGCGACGCACCAGGCCGTCACGCTCCATGCGCGACAGCACGCCGGTCATGCTCGGCTTGAGGATGCAGGCCTGTTCGGCCAGCTGATAACTCTCCAGCTCACCGCTCTGGCGCAGGATGCGGATGATCCGCCATTGCTGCTCGGTCAGGCCGTGCTGATTGAGCGACGGGCGAAAAAAGCCCATGGCCGCTTCGCGCGCTTGCAGCAGGGTCAGGGTCAGTGAAGGACGAGGTGCGGACATAAAGGGATCGGCCAGATAAGGGAAACAATGTCGATTTAAACAATAACTTGGAGCCGACGCAAACCGGCAATTGTTGCAGGTTTCGCCCCGCATAGAATCACCACGGCTTGACCATCGTTAACATATTAATTATAACATTAGCATGTTAACAATTTACCGGTGACAGCCCTCCCCTCAGGGCATCAACCAAACGCTATCCACTGGGAATCCCCAGCCCGATCCAGGAGTGAAGCAATGCGTCGCGCCGCTAGCGAAATCGCCACAGGCAACCTGTTCGGCATCGCCCTGAACTACACCGGCTTGCTGCACAGCCGTCTGCCCGAGTTCAACCAGCCGCCCTATCAGCAGCCACCGGTCAAGCCGGTGCTGTTCATCAAGACCCCGAACACCCGTAACGGCGACGGTCAACCGGTGGTTGCCCCCACCGGCGAGCGTCTGCAACCCGGCCCGGCATTGGGCGTGGTGATTGCCAAGGACGCCAGCCGGGTCAGCGCCGAACAGGCATTCGCGCACGTTGCCGGCTACGTGATCGTCAACGAGTTCAGCCTGCCGGAAGACAGCTACTACCGTCCGGCGGTCAAGGCCAAATGCCGTGACGGTTTTTGCTCGCTGAGCAGCGAAGTGGTGCCGGTCGAGGAAGTGGCCGATCCCCACAACCTGACCCTGAGCTTGTCGGTCAACGGCCAGGTCCGCCAGGAAAACACCACGGCCAACTTCGTGCGCAGCATTGGCCAGCTGATCGCCGAACTCAGCGAGTTCATGACCCTGCACGCCGGCGACGTCCTGATCACCGGCACCCCGGAAGGTCGGGTCGACGTTCAGCCAGGCGACCAGGTAGTCGTCGAAATCAGCGGCCTGGGCCGCCTGACCAACACCGTTGTGGCGGAATAAGGAGACCCACATGAAACACGCCCGCATCCGCTATGAAGACCAGGTGCATGCCGTCACCGTTGAAGCCGACAATGCCGTGCGCCTGCAAGACGGCCGCCTGCTCGCCGAAAGCGCCGTGCAATGGTTGCCGCCCGCCGAAGGCAGCATGTTCGCCCTTGGCCTGAACTACGCCGACCATGCCGCCGAGCTGGCCTTCAAGGCCCCGACCGAACCACTGGCGTTCATCAAGTCGCCCGGCACCTACACCGGCCATAACCAGGTGACCTGGCGCCCGGACAACGTCAAGTACATGCACTACGAGTGCGAGCTGGTGGCGGTGATCGGCAAGCCTGCACGCAACGTCAAGCGCGAGGATGCCCTGAGCTACCTGGCCGGTTACACCGTGTGCAACGACTACGCCATTCGCGACTACCTGGAAAACTACTACCGCCCCAACCTGCGGGTGAAGAACCGCGACTGCACCACCCCGGTCGGTCCGTGGATCGTCGATGCCGCCGATGTCCCCGACCCGTCGAAACTCACACTGCGCACCTGGATCAACGGCGAGTTGAAACAGGAAGGCAGCACCGCCGACATGATCTTCGACATCCCCTACCTGATCGAATACTTCTCCAGCTTCATGACCCTGCAACCGGGCGACATGATCGCCACCGGCACGCCCGAGGGCCTGGCCGATGTCGTACCCGGCGATGAAGTGGTGGTGGAAGTGGAAGGCGTTGGCCGCCTGGTCAACCGCATCGTCAGCGAACACGCATTCTTTGCCGCCCGCGGCTAACCCGGAACAGAGCACACAGCATGATCAAGCACTGGATCAACGGTCAGGAAGTCGAAAGCCACGACACCTTCACCAACTACAACCCGGCCACCGGCGAAGCCATCGGTGAAGTCGCCAGCGGCGGCGCCGATGAAATCAACCTGGCCGTCGCCGCGGCCCGGGAAGCCTTCCCGAAATGGGCCAACACCCCGGCCAAAGAGCGCGCCAAGCTGATGCGCAAGCTGGGCGAACTGATCGACCAGAACGTGCCGCAGCTGGCCGAGCTGGAAACCCTCGATACCGGCTTGCCGATCCACCAGACCCGCAACGTGCTGATACCGCGCGCGTCGCACAACTTCGACTTCTTCGCCGAAGTCTGCACGCGCATGGATGGCCACAGCTATCCGGTCGACGACCAGATGCTCAACTACACCCTGTACCAGCCGGTCGGCGTGTGCGGCCTGGTGTCGCCGTGGAACGTACCGTTCATGACCGCCACCTGGAAAACCGCACCCTGCCTGGCACTGGGCAACACCGCGGTGCTGAAGATGAGCGAGCTGTCGCCGCTGACCGCCAACGAACTCGGCCGCCTGGCGCTGGAAGCCGGCATTCCACCGGGTGTTCTCAACGTGGTGCAGGGTTACGGCGCCACCGCTGGCGATGCCCTGGTGCGCCACCCGGACGTACGCGCCATCTCTTTCACCGGCGGCACCGCCACCGGCCGCAAGATCATGCAGACGGCAGGCCTGAAGAAGTACTCGATGGAACTGGGCGGCAAGTCGCCGGTGCTGATTTTCGACGATGCCGATCTCGATCGCGCCCTGGATGCGGCGTTGTTCACGATCTTCTCGCTCAACGGCGAGCGCTGCACCGCCGGTAGCCGCATCTTCATCCAGGAGACCGTCTACGACCAGTTCGTCGCCGAATTTGCCGCCCGCGCCAAGCGCCTGATCGTCGGCGATCCGACCGACCCGAAAACCCAGGTCGGTTCGATGATTACCCAGGCTCACTACGACAAGGTCACCGGCTACATCAAGATCGGCATCGAGGAAGGCGCCAACCTGCTTGCCGGCGGCCTGGAGCGCCCGGCCAACCTGCCGGCGCACCTGGCCAAAGGCCAATTCATTCAACCGACGGTATTTGCCGACGTCGACAACCGCATGCGCATCGCCCAGGAGGAAATCTTCGGCCCGGTGGTGTGCCTGATCAAGTTCAAGGACGAAGCCGAAGCGCTGCGCCTGGCCAACGAAACCGACTACGGTCTGGCCTCCTACATCTGGACCCAGGACATCGGCAAGGCCCATCGCCTGGCCCGTGGCATCGAAGCCGGCATGGTCTTCATCAACAGCCAGAACGTGCGCGACCTGCGCCAGCCGTTCGGCGGGGTGAAAGGCTCGGGTACCGGTCGCGAAGGCGGCGAGTACAGCTTCGAGGTGTTCGCCGAGATCAAGAACGTGTGCATTTCCATGGGCAATCACCACATCCCGCGTTGGGGCGTGTGACAATCCGCTCGCAAGCGTGACTCGACCGGGTTTATAAACCCGGTCAGGGTTGCCAGCTTCCTGCGTGCAGACCAATCACAAGAACCAGGCCCTTGAGGCCGCGCTAGGAGAAAGATCATGGGCAAACTCGCCCTGGCTGCCAAAGTCACCCACGTGCCATCGATGTACCTGTCCGAACTGCCTGGCCCACGTCAGGGTTTTCGCAAGGCCGCCATCGACGGCCATATCGAGATCAGCCGGCGCTGCCGCGAGCTGGGCGTGGACACCATTGTCGTGTTCGACACCCACTGGCTGGTCAATGCCAACTACCACATCAACTGCGGCCCGCACTTCAAGGGGCTGTATACCAGTAACGAACTGCCGCACTTCATCAGCAACATGGAGTACGCGTTCCCTGGCAACCCGCTACTGGGCAAGATCCTCGCCGAGAGCTGCAACCGTTTCGGCGTCGAGACCATGGCCCACGATGCCACCACCCTGGCGCCGGAGTACGGCACCCTGGTGCCGATGCGCTACATGAACGCCGATCAGCACTTCAAGGTGATCTCGGTCTCCTCACTGTGCACCTCACACTTTCTTCACGACAGCGCCCGCCTCGGCTGGGCGATGCGCAAGGCCGTGGAGGAACACTACGACGGCACCGTTGCCTTCCTCGCCAGCGGCTCGCTGTCGCACCGCTTCGCCCAGAACGGCCAGGCGCCAGAGTTTGCCACCAGGATCTGGAGCCCGTTCCTCGAGCAGCTTGATGAGCGCGTCATCGACATGTGGCAGAACGCCGAGTGGCCGGCCTTTTGCGGCATGCTGCCAGAGTACGCGGCCAAGGGTCATGGTGAAGGTTTCATGCATGACACCGCCATGCTGCTGGGGGCTTTGGGCTGGTCGGAGTATGACGCCCAGGTCGAAGTGCTGACTCCGTACTTCGCCGCTTCCGGCACCGGGCAGATCAACGCAGTCTTCCCGGTGACACCGCAAACCGGCACCAGCATTCCCGCAGCGCAGGCCTCCAATCCGGCCGCCGTTGCCACCAGCAGCCGACTCTGATCAACGCCTGCACACGGGCCGCGCCGCTGCGCGGGGGCGGCCCGTACGCCGGTAACTACGCAGGACAACCACCATGCCTCATCTGGTACTGCTCTACACCCCCGACCTTGAACAACAGGCCGACATCCCCGGCCTGTGCCGGGCCCTGGCCGACACCATGCTGCAGCAACAGGACGAGACCGGCAAAGCCGTGTTCCCCACCGGCGGCACGCGGGTGCTGGCCTACCCGGCGGCGCATTGTGCGGTGGCCGACGGCCGCGGCGACTATGGCTTCCTCTACGCCAACCTGCGCATGGGCGCAGGCCGTAGCCCGGCGGTGCACAAAGCCGTGGGTGACAACCTGCTCGCGGTAGTGCGCACGCGCTTCGAGGCGATCCTCGCGCAGCGTCCGGTCGGCATCACCTTGCAGATCGATGAAAGCCCGGGCCAGGTCTACGACGGCAAATTCAGCAGCCTGCACCCCCTGTTCAACAAGCATTCCTGAGGTTCTCCATGCTAGACGCCACACTCATCCAACAGGCCGCCGAGCGCCTCGACGCTGCCGAACGTTCGCGTGAACAGGTGCGCCAGTTCTCCCTCGATCACCCCGAGATCACCATCGAAGACGCCTACGCCATTCAGCGCGCCTGGGTGGCGCAGAAGATCAAGCGTGGACGCAAACTGGTCGGCCACAAGATCGGCCTGACTTCGCGCGCCATGCAGGTGTCGTCGAACATCACCGAGCCCGACTACGGCGCCCTGCTCGACGACATGCTGTTCGACGAAGGCACTGATATTCCGTTTGAACGTTTCATCGTGCCGCGGGTAGAAGTCGAGCTGGCGTTCATCCTCGGCAAACCGCTCAAGGGCCCGAACGTGACGGTGTTCGATGTGCTCGATGCCACCGAATGGGTGATCCCGGCGCTGGAAATCATCGACGCACGCATCCAGCAGATCGACCCGCACACCAAGGCCACCCGCAAGGTGTTCGACACCATCTCCGACAACGCCGCCAATGCCGGAGTGGTCATGGGTGGCCGTGCCGTGCGGCCGACCGAGATCGACCTGCGCAAAGTGCCTGCGGTGCTCTATCGCAATGGCGTTATCGAGGAGTCCGGGGTCTCCGCCGCCGTGCTCAATCACCCGGCCAAGGGCGTGGCCTGGCTGGCGAACAAACTCGCGCCGTACGACGTGACCCTGGAGCCCGGGCAGATCATCCTCGGCGGCTCGTTCACCCGCCCGGTTGCTGCCAACCCCGGCGATACCTTCCACGTCGACTACGACATGCTCGGCAGCATTGCCTGCCGCTTTGTCTGAGGAGACTGACCATGAAGATGCCCGTCAACACCTTCAAACAACGGCTGCAATCGGGTGAGGTTCAGATCGGCCTGTGGCTCGGCCTGGCCGATCCCTACTGCGCAGAACTGGCGGCCAACGCCGGGTTCGACTGGCTGCTGCTCGACGGTGAACACGCACCTAACGATCTGCGTGGGTTACTGGGCCAATTGCAGGCGGTGGCGGCCTATGCGGCGCAGCCGGTGATCCGCCCGGTGATCGGCGATACCGCCCTGATCAAGCAGATGCTCGATATCGGCGCCCAGACCTTGCTGGTGCCTATGGTCGAAAGCGCGCAGCAGGCGCAGGCGCTAGTGCGGGCCATGCGCTACCCGCCCAGTGGCGTGCGCGGTGTGGGCAGTGCCCTGGCCCGTGCCTCGCGCTGGAACAGCATTCCCGGCTACCTCGACCAGGCCGACGCGCAGATGTGCCTGCTGGTGCAGATCGAAAACCTCGACGGCCTGGCCCGGCTGGATGAGATCGTTGCGGTCGAAGGCGTCGATGGCGTATTCATTGGCCCGGCAGACCTCAGTGCGTCCATGGGCCATCGCGGCAACCCCGGCCATCCGGACGTACAGGCGGCGATTGAAGATGCCATCGTGCGCATTCACAAGGCAGGGAAAGCCGCCGGCATCCTCAGTGCCGACCAGGCCCTGGCGCGGCGCTACATCGAGCTGGGCGCCCGCTTCGTCGCCGTCGGTGTCGACACCACCGTACTGATGCGTGGCTTGCAAGGCCTGGCCAGCGACTTCAAGGATGCACCGCCACCGCCCACGGCCGGTGGTGGCGTTTACTGAGTGGGTTGCAGCAGGTTAACGCCCGATCGACTCGCCCGGCGCCGGCGCAACGGGCGCCCGGGCGAATGGCTCGGCAGGTTCGGTGCCGAGCAGGTGATTGACGAACAAGTGGAACAGCTCGGACTGACTGGAGATCCCCAGTTTGCTGTAGAGGTGCTTGCGGTGGTTTTTAACCGTGCCTTCGGCAATTTCCAGGTGCAACGCAATCGACAGGCTGGAATGCCCGCGCAGGATCAGGCCGACAATCGCCTGTTCACGCGCGGTCAGGCGCTCGGTGGCAAAGCCGGAAAATGCCGCTTCAAGCTGTTCGGCGATGCTCCTCGCAGGTCGGGTTGCGGTGGACGCCTTCGCCACCGCACCGTGGTGACGCTGAAACAACGCCTCCAGCGCCGGCTGGCACAAACGTAGCGCCGCCACTTCCTCATCGCTGAAGGCCGCCGAGCCATTGCAGCGCATCAACGAATAGGCCGCGTACATGCCGCCAGGCAATGGCGAGAGGAAAACGATTTCCTCCGCCAGGCTGCCCGAAGCCAGCGAAATGCACGGGTGCACATCCGGCGAGTTGAAGTATTCACCCTCGAAGAACGCGTCGGGCGCCAGCTCCGCCATGCGGTACAAGCCCGCCTCACGCCCATGGGCACAGGCGGTGTACACCGGGTCTAGCAGGTAGGCGCCGTTGATGTAGCGCTGCATCGCGCCCGTTTCAGGAATGCCTTGAAGGTTGTCGTGCAACAGGATCGGCCGACCGCTTGCCGGGTACAGAAAAATGCAGCTCTGGTCGAACCCTGCGATTGCCTGCAATACCTCGTCCAGGCAACGGACAAAGGTGGGGGTCTCAAGCGCAGTGAGCAATGACGGGGTATGCAGGTGCCAGGTTTCAAGTACCTTCCAGCTCCGGGAATGGGAGAGTCCTGTTACGTGCGCCATGCTTCACCTTCTGCTTGCTCATGGGCCCTGTGCCGGTGCAAAAATCATCGGCTGCGGGTGCTAATCGCCAAAGCCGATATACAAGCATTTTGCTTGCCAAACATTCAGTAACACTCTGGCTGACCGCCATGAAAAAGCCCGGTGCATCTGTATGCACCGGGCCTGGTCAACTGCGCATCACTTAAACGGAGGAGAAGCCGTTGTCCACGAACAGGTGGGCGCCGCTGACGAACGAAGCCTCATCCGATGCCAGGAACAACGCGGCCCGCGCGACCTCTTCCGGCTCGCACAGGCGCCCTTGCTGTTGAGCAATGTCCGCCTCGCTGGCATTCACGCCCATCGCCTGCAGGTCGCGCAGTTCACGCATCCCGTGGTCGGTGCGAATGAACCCGGGGGCCACCGCGTTGCAGCGGATGCCGCGGTCGCGGAACTCCACCGCAATGGCCCGCGCGAACATCTGGCAGGCCCCCTTGCTGGCGTTGTACACCACCTCGCCAGGCGTGGCGTACTGCGCAGAAATCGACGAGGTACAGACGATGCTGCCCTTCCCCTTGGCCAGCATCTGCGGCAACACCGCACGCGTCATCAGGAACATGCTCTTGACGTTGACGGCCATCAACCAGTCCCACTCCGCTTCCTGCACCTCCAGAAAGGGTTTAACAATCAGCGTGCCGGCATGGTTGAACAGCACATCGGTCGGGCCCAGCGCGGCAAGGCTGGCGGCCACCGCAGCCTCCACCTCGTCAGCCTGCGACACATCCGCCCCCAGGCCGATAGCCCGCCCCCCTTCGCGTTCAATTTGCGTGGCCAGTGCCTGGGCGGCCTCGACGTTGCGATCAATGATCGCCACGTGCGCACCTTCGCGGGCAAACAAACGGCTGGCCGCCTCCCCGCAACCGCCAGCACCACCGCTGATGATCGCCACCTTGCCGTACAGACGTGGTTGATTGGAATGCATGGGTAACTCCTGGATACGGGTAAAAAGGAAACAGCGCGGGCTCTGCCTTGAGCCCGCTGTGCAATCAGCGCGGATGACCGTCACGGCCACCGCTGACCGCGAAGGCCTCTTCGGGCGACAGCACCAGACGGTGGCGGCGATAAAAGGCGAAGTACGCCATGCCGATCAGGTACCAGGCCGCCGCGCCGAGGGCGGCCCATTTGTACAGCGGATCGAGGAACTGGTAGATCAGGGTGATCGCCGAAATGCCGATCACCAGCAGCGCGCCGAACACGCCATAGGGGCTGCGATAAGGCCGTGGCAGGTCCGGGTGCAGACGGCGCAGGCGAATGAAGGCGATGCACTGCAGGATGTAGGAGATCATCCCGGCGAACACGATCATGCTGACCATAATGCCGCCCATCAGCGCATTGTTTTCACGGCCGAAGCTGAACCAGAACACCAGCAGAATGGTCAGCGCCAGCATCGAACCGGCCAGCAGTGCGAGGTTGGGGGTCTTGTGCTTGGGGTGAGTGACCGACAGCGCCGTTGGCAGGTAGCCGGCACGCGACAACGAGTAGATGTTGCGCCCGGCCGCGAAGCTACCGGCCAGGAACGACGCTGCCAGGCCCAGTACGGCTACTGCGGCCAGAACCTTGCTGGCGGTGTGGCCAAAGATCTCGCGAAAGCCGTCCAGCAGCGGTTCGCCGGAGGTGCTCATGGCAAAGCTGCCGCCACCGATCGAGGCACTGAAAAACAGCACCCCCATGGCCAGCGCGGCAAGGATCAGGATGCCGGCGACCAGCGCCCGAGGCACATGACGGCTGGGGTCGTGGCATTCTTCAGCGGTGAGCGGCAACTGCTCGATGGCGAGGAACATGTACACGCCAAACGGCAATGCCAGCATCACCCCGGTCAGGCCGAAGGGCAACCACGGGCCACTGCCGTCAGTGACCTCAACTGGCGCGCCGTCGGCACCTGCCGCAAGGTTCAGGGCATTGCCGGCGAAGTCGACATGGGGAATGGCAGTGATGAAGAAGAACAGCAACACGCCGATGGCGGCCAGGGTGATGCACACCACCACGCGCATCGACACGCCCAGGCCGCGCACCGAGAGCAGCAGCATGCAGGCGTAGCCCACCAGCCACCACAGCGGTTGCCATTGCGGCCCGGTATCGAAGATCGCCGAGAGGTAGGCACCCATGAAGAACATGTTGCCCGCAGGCGCCAGGATGAACTCGATGTTCTCTGCCAGTCCGGTACTGAAACCGCCCCAGGGGCCGAGCGTGGTGCGCGCGAACGAATACGCGCCACCGGTGTGCGGCAAGGCTGCCGACATTTCACCGATGGACGAACATAGCAGCAAGTACATCACCGCGATGATCACGGTGGCCAGCAGCATGCTGCCAAACCCCTGGGCCAGCCCCAGGTTCCAGCCCGAGTACTGTCCGGCGATCACCGCCCCCACGCCCAGCACCAACAAGGTGAAGAACCCGGCATGACGCTGCAGTGTGCGTTGTTCGAAGTAGCCGCTGGTGACGCTCTGATAGCTGACCCCGCCACTCCCTGATGAAGACGTGTTCAGCGTGGTGGTCTTGTTCATTGTGCCCGCCCCTTGATCAACTGGATGAAGTGCTCCAGTTGCGATAGTCCGGGTTCACGGCAAAAAACGGTATGTCCCCAAAGGGACATAGGTGCCTGCTGAACAGCAAATCGCTGGCAGCTTCGCAGCCCTTAGCGGGTAAGCCCGCACACACGGGAGTGCAATTACTCACTCTGTCCGGACAGAAAGCTGACCAGTTGCCGGCCATGGCTGCTGAGCGATTCCCAGCCTTTGATGCACAAGCGCAACTCGAGGGTCGCCCAGGCCTCTTCAAGCAACACCGTGCGTACCGGCAGCTCCTGCTCCATTCGCCGCGCCGTGGTTTCCGGCAGCATGGCGACGCCGGCACGCTGGGCAACCAGCTGGGCGATGGCTTCAAAGCTCGGTGCGCGTACGCGGATCTGCAAGGGCATGGCCAGCTTCAGCGCACGCTCTTCGATGAAGCGCTGCATGGCCCGTTCGGCCGCCATGCCGATGAAGGGATAACCCAGGGCATCGCGCAGGCGCGTCTGATCAAGCTCGGCCAGTGGGTGGCCGGCCGGCACCAGCATCACCAGGCGCTCGCGGCGAAAGGGCAAGGACATCACTCCGTCGCTGATGACACTGCCGTCATACACACCGATCTCGCACTCACCGGTCAGCACTGCACGCATGACATCGGCGCTGCGGTACTCGGCCAGCTGCAGGTCAACTTCCGGATAGTCCGCCAGAAACGAACCCAGCACCGCTGGCAACAGGCTGCTGGTAGTCACCGTGGTAGCCGCCAGGCGCAGGGTAATGCGCCGTTGGCCGGCAAGCTCCTTGAGGGTGTCCTGGAGTTTTTGCGCCTCGCCCAGCACGCTGCTGGCCGCATCCAGCACCAGCCGGCCTGCCGGGGTAAGCTGCATGCCGTCAGCCTTGCGGATAAACAGGTTAACGCCGCAGCGCTCTTCAAACAGGCGCAAGCGCGTGCTGGCCGCCGAAACTGCCACCGGGATGCTGGCCGCCGCCTTGCTCAGGCTGCCCGAGGCGGTAATGGCGCTGAGCAGACGCAGGTCAGAAAGATCAAAATGCATCAGGGTTTCTCTTTTGGCGAAGGCTCGTTTCGGAAAAATGCGATTCTGCAGAGTTTGCCTTCACTTTAGAATAACGCCTACACCTTCCCCAGTTTGAGCCGTCGATGAATACATTACGTGCGTTCTGCCAACGTTGCGTCCAGAACGGCAGCCTGTTTGCGGTGCTGTCGGCCTTGGGTTTCAGCCTCAAGGCGATTTTCGTCAAGCTGTCGTATGCCGCCAGCCAGGTGGATGCCATTACCCTGTTGGCAATGCGCATGGGCTTGTCGTTGCCGCTGTTCGCCTGGCTGGTGTGGGCCAGCCGCGGCCCGACGAGCACACGCCTGAGCCTGGGCGACGGCGTGCGGGTGATGTTGCTGGGGCTGTTCGGTTACTACCTGGCTAGCCTGTTCGACTTCTATGGCTTGCAATACATCAGCGCCGGGCTTGAACGCCTGATCCTGTTCACCTACCCGACGCTGGTGCTGGTGTTTCAGGCTATCGCCCTGCGCGAGCGCCCTACCCTGCGAACGCTGGCGGCCATGGGCCTGTGCTACCTGGGCCTGGGCGTCGCCTTCGTACATGACGTCAGCGTCGCTGGCATGGGTGGGCAAGTGATGCTCGGCGCGGCGTGGGTGTTCGCCAGTGCGGTGACCTATGCCCTGTACTACTCGGGTACCGGCGTGATGCTCAAACGCATGAGTTCGATGCGCCTGGCCGGGCTGGCAGGCGGGGCGTCGTCGTTGATGGTGCTGGCGCACTACCTGCTGGCAGCCGATACCCGGCTGCTGTGGCAACTGCCATCGTCGGTGTGGGTGTATGCCGCACTGATGGCGGTGATTTCCACGGTGCTGCCGATCTATTGGGTGGCACTGGCGATCCAGCGCATGGGCGCGACCCATACCGCTGCAGTCGGCAACCTGGGACCGGTGTTGACCGTGCTGGCGTCGTGGGCGGTGCTCAGCGAAGAGGTGTCGGTGTACCAGATGATCGGTTTGGCGCTGGTACTGTTCGGCGTATCACGGTTGAAACCGGCACCGCCCAAAGGCACCTCGCCGGTGGTATTGCCGACCGCTGCGGTGGCGGAAAAAACATAGCGTGACAGTGTCAACTAGACTTGATGGTCCTGGTGCTGCAGGCTCTTCGAACCACCTTCCCCGCCTGTAGCTACCGCCACCGAGTGCTCACCATCATGTGTAAATCATGTGATTCAACCTCAACAGCAAACCCGCCCGATCGTCGTCGTTTTCTTCGTATAGCCGGGCTCGGCGCCGGCGCGCTGCTGCTTGGCAGCTCGCTACCCGCCCGGTTGCTGCAGGCCGCCGAGAAAACCTCAACGCCCCCTAAACCACAGAACGCAATAAACCCTGACCAGGCGCTGCAACGCCTGATCGCCGGCAATGACCGCTATGTCAACGGAGATTCACAAACACACGACTTCAAGGACGAGCGCGAAGCCCTGGTGTCCGGCCAGAACCCGTTCGTGGCCGTGCTGAGTTGTTCCGACTCGCGTATCGCCCCCGAATATGCCTTTGATACCGCACGCGGTGACCTGTTCGCGGTACGCGTGGCCGGCAATTTCGTTACTGGCGAAGGCTTGGGCAGCCTTGAATACGCCGTTGCCGTGTTGGGCGCTCCATTGATCCTGGTACTGGGCCATGAAAGTTGTGGCGCCATCGAGGCCGGGATCAAAGCAGTGAAGGACAAAACCGTGTTCCCCGGGCAGATCCCGACCCTGACACAAGCCCTGCAACCCGCCGTCGAGAAGGTGCTCAAGCAACCCGGCAACCTGATGGAAAATGCCACGGCACAAAATGTCAAAGACTCGGTCCAGCGCCTTAAAGGCGCCACGCCCTTGCTCACCGATGCAATCGCCAAGGGCAAGCTGAAAATAGTCGGCGGTGTCTACCGCCTGGCGACCGGCAAAGTCGAGATGATTGCCTGACGCCCCAGCGGGCAGGGAAGCCCGGTTGACTGCGACTACACTGTTTGTCCCAGTCCCGGTTTCGGAGACCCGCCATGACCCGCAAAAATACGATCTGCCTGTGGTTTGAAGGCGACGCGCTGGACGCCGCCACCTTCTATGCCAACACCTTTCCAGACAGTGCAGTAGTCGCCGTACACAAGGCGCCTGGCGATTACCCTTCGGGCAAGCAAGGCGATGTGCTGACGGTTGAGTTCACGGTAATGGGCATCCCCTGCCTGGGCCTGAACGGTGGCCCGGCGTTCAAGCACTGCGAAGCCTTCTCCTTTCAGGTGGCCACTGACGACCAGGCCGAAACCGATCGCTACTGGCAGGCGATTGTCGGTAATGCTGGCCAGGAAAGTGTCTGTGGCTGGTGCAAGGACAAATGGGGCATTTCCTGGCAGATCACGCCGCGGGCGCTGACCGCGGCGATCACCCATCCCGACCCGGCCGCGGCCAAACGTGCCTTTGAAGCCATGATGAATATGGTCAAGATCGACATTGCCGGCATTGAAGCGGCACTGAAAGGTTGACCTGCGCGGCGTCACCCCGGGTAGCATGGGCGTTGCCCTCTCACCGACAAGGACAGCTTGCACATGGATGTACAGGAACTCCAGGGCCACGCGCCCATGAACCTGACGGCCGACGGCCTGATCGCCCTCGCCATGGGCAACCCGGTCAACGCCCGGATCGCCGAACGCCTGCCGCTACTGGGGCTCAAACAGTGCATGCTCACCGCCGGCTGCCTGTTCCAGGCGGTATGGAATCAGCAGGCGCAGCGACCGGCCGCATGGGGTATCAAGGACTACGACGTGTTCTACTTCGACGACGACCTGTCCTGGGCGGCCGAGAATGATGTGATTCAAGCTGCGCAGCGTCTGTTTCAGGACCTGGAGGTGAATATCGAAGTCAAGAACCAGGCGCGCGTTCATCTCTGGTACCAGGAGCGTTTTGGCAGGCACTATCCGCAGTTGCTATCGGCCAGAGACGGCATCGACCGTTACCTGATTGCCGGGACCTGCATCGGGCTGGATATCGACAGCGCAGCACTCTATGCCCCTTATGGCCTGAGCGATGTGGAGCAAGGCCTGCTGCGAATCAATCCGAACAATGCGCAACCCGATCTGTTCGAACAGAAGGCGAAGAGCTACCAGGCACGCTGGCCCTGGTTGAAGATCATCGAGCCGGCATAGGCGGATAGCGCCATTGGCTCAGCCAGGCTTCACCGCCTGCAAGGTGTAACTCAACGGCAAGCGCCAGCGCTCCTTGTTCAACGACCACTCCCCCGTCGCGTCTTTGCTCATCTGCCCCGGCAGCGCTTCCCAGGGGATGCTGTCGTGCTCCGTCAGCGCGGTAATCTGCAAGCCATGCGCAAGCAAGGCGCCAATCACCTCACCCAGGCCGTGGTTCCATTCATGGGTAATGGTCTGAGTAAGCGCGGTGCCGGTCTGCACGTAGGTCTGGTCGCTGTCCCACACCGTCGGTGCCTGCCGTTCGAAATAGGGGTACTCGATCACCAGCCGGTCCTGATAGTCCTCATTCACTGCCAGCAACATCGGGTGCCCCTCGCGCAGGAACAGGCGGCCTCCGGGCTTGAGCAACGCGGCCACTGTTCGCGCCCACGGCTCGATTTCCGGCAACCAGATCAAGGCGCCGATACCGGTGTAAACCAGATCAAAGCGACCCGGAGTCAGCACCTGGTCCGCACGATAAACATCCGCCTCGAGATACTCGATCGGCGCCGCGCAGCGTTCGGCCAAGGCCCGCGCCTGGGCCAGCGATTGCGCGGAAAAATCCAGCCCGCACACCTGCGCACCCAGGCGCGCCAGTGACAAGGTATCGGTGCCGATATGGCATTGCAGGTGCACGGCCTGCAGGCCGCTAATATCGCCCAGGCGCGGCAGGTCGAAACGCACCACTTCAGACAAGTGTCGGGGGTCGGCAACGAACCGCTCCACTTCATAATCACCGGACGCGGCATGCAGCGCCGCGCGTTCATCCCAGTTGCGCCGGTTGAGTTCCATCGAATCGCTCATGGAAGGCCTCCCTGCCATACGTTAAAGCATTCGACTATAGCGCACTCAATGCGCAAGACTCAGGCTGACCATCAGGTTGCGCGGCTCGCCCGGCATGTTCCACACGGTGTTGTAACCGCGCTCGTAGTACTTGCGGTCGAACAGGTTGTTGAGGTTCAGGCCGAGCGTGACCTGTTCATTGAGCCGGTAATGGCCGAGCAGGTCGAGCGTGCTATAGCCCGGCAAGCGAAAGCTGCTGCCCGCCTGGCCGGAACGCTCGCCCACATAGTTGGCCGCCGCACCGATATCCGAACCTTGCAGCAGGCCATTCTGGAAGGTGTACACCGCCATCAGGCTGCCGCTGTGCTGCGGTATGCCCAATAGATCGCTGCCCTTGGGCAGGCTGGCGTCGCCTTGGGTGACTTCGGCATCGATGTAGGCGTAGGCCCCGATCAGGCGCACGGCGTCGCTGAGCTGGCCGCTGAACTGCAAGTCCACACCCTGGCTGCGTGCCTTGCCAGCGGCAACGCTGTCACCGAAAGCGTCAGTGGTGATGACGTTTTCCTTGTCGATGTGGAACAAGGCAATGGTCGCTCCCAGGCGGCTGTCGAGCAGGTCGAGCTTTAGCCCGGTTTCATAGCCCAGGCCCTTTTCCGGTTTATACACCTGGCCCTGGGTGCCGATACTGTTGGGCTTGAACGAGGTCGAGGCGTTGGCGAACACGCCGACTTCAGGCGTGAGCTGATACAGCAGTCCGACACGTGGGGTGGCGACGTCCTTTTCCTGACGGTTGCTGACCTGGCTGGTGCGATTCTGGGCCGTCTGTTCGATGTGCTCCAGGCGCACCCCGATCAAGCCGCGCAGGCGCTCGGTGAAGGTGATCTGGTCTTGCAGGTTGAGCGCATAGCTCTCTGTGCGCTCGAAGAAGTCGTTGGCTTTGACCAGGGCCGGTTTCGGCTTGCCGTACACCGGGTTGTAGAGGTCCAGGCCATAGTCCGGCGACGTCGCGCTCTGCGGGTACTTTTGGCTATTGCGGTAGTTTTCGTACTCCAGGCCCGCCAGGGTCTGGTGCTGCCAGCCGGCGAAGTCGAACTGGCCATGCAATTCGGCCTGGGTGATGCTGTCGTTCCACTCGAAATCGCGCTCGCGATAGAAACGGCTGAGGGTGCTGCCCACCACCTGCTGAGGCTCGGAGCTGTTGCCCTTGAGGCGGCCCTGGGTGTAATGGTTGGCCAGGCGCAGGGTCCAGCTGTCGTTGAGGCTGTGCTCCAGGGTCAGATCGAGGGTCTGGTTGTCATTGCGGATGCGCCCATCGTTGGGTTCACCGAAAAAGCTCGAGCGGCTTACCGGGCCCAACTCGTTGCTCACGGCGGCAATGCCGCGATCGAACACCGATTCGGTGCGGGAAAACTCGCTGTCGATCGACAACCGCGTTTCAGGGCTCAATTGCCAGCTCAGCGACGGGCTGACGATGCGCCGCTCGCTGCCGACGTAATCACGGAAACTGCCGTTGTCTTCCACCGCCATGTTGACCCGCGACAGCACGCTGGCGTCGTCGCTCAGCGGCGTGTTGACGTCCAGGCTGCTGCGGTAACGGTCCCAGCTGCCGGCACTGACCTTGAACTGGCTGAACGCGTACGCCTCGGGGCGCTTGGTGACGATGTTGACCAGGCCACCCGGATCGCCACGCCCGTACAGGCTGGCGGCCGGCCCTTTGAGCACTTCGATGCGTTCGATGCTGGACGTGTCCGGGGCGCTGTAGCTGCCGCGATTGACGGCAAAGCCGTTCTTGTACAGCTCGCCGGTGGTAAAGCCGCGCACACTGTAATTGAGGAATGTCAGGCCGCCGAAATTGTTCTGCCGGCTCACCCCGCCGGCAAAGTCCAGGGCGCGGTCGATGCGCGTGCTGTTCAGGTCTTCGAGTACCTGGCTGGGCACCACGGCAATGCTTTGCGGGGTGTCGCGGATGTCGGTATCAGTTTTGGTCGCGGTGCTTGAGCGCGTAGCGCGGTAGCCCTGCACCGGACCGGTGGCGGTTTCTTCAAACTGGCGCTCGGTGACGCTCAGCGCCTCCAGCAACACCGGCTCGGCGGCAGCAGCGGGCAAGGCGAACAACGAAGCGGACAGACCGAGGGACAAGCGTCCGGGGGCGTAATTCATGAAAGCTCCTTAATCAATATGTAATAACATAACAATTAATAGAGCGCTTTGAAACGACAGATCACCTCAAAAGCCGGCACGCCCGCTCTGCAAGGCAGAAACGGGCTTGCCGGAGCCAGGCCTCAGGCGTGCACCCAGCGTCGGTGCAGGCCGCGCGCCAGGGCGTCGAGCATGAACCCCAGCACCCCGATCAACAGCACCATGGCCATCAGTTCCGAGTACGCCAGGCGATCGCGGGTATCGAGGATGAAGTAGCCCAGACCGGCGCTGACCCCGAGCATTTCGCACGGCACCAGCACGATCCAGAGGATGCCGATGGCCAGGCGCACCCCGGTCAGCACGTGGCCGATCACCCCGGGGACGATCACCTTGCACAGGGTTTCCCTGCGGGTCGCGCTGAGGCTGCGGCTCAACTGCAGCCAGCGCGGGTCGAGCTGGCGTACGCCGGCCGCGGTGTTGAGCAGAATCGGCCACAACGCGGCAAAAGCCAGGAGGAAGTAGATCGGCTGGTCGCCCACGCCCATCAGCATCACCACCACCGGCATCCACGACAGCGGCGAAATCATCCGCAAGAACTGGAACGCAGGCGTGGTCGCCGCCTCAAGGTGACGGTAGCTGCCCACCAGCAACCCCAGTGGCACGCCGATCAGCAACGCCAGGAGCAAGCCGATCAGGATGCGTTTGAGGCTCACCCACACATGCTCATAGACCTCGCCCTGCCCCAGCAACTCGACCAGGCTGCTCAGCGTGGCTTGCGGCGAAAACCGCGCCGACAAGCCATCGGCCTCGCCAAACACCTGCACGCCCAGCCACCACAGCAACAACAACCCGAGCAAACCGGCAATACCCAAGGCGCCGTGCAGTACATGCTTACCCATCAGATGGCGAACTCCTCGCTGCGCTCGAAACTGTCCGGCAAGCCGAAGGCCTTGAGCCCACCCACGGCTTCAATGCTGTTGCGTACAAAGCGGTCGTCGACCAGGTCGCGCGCGGTCTGTTGCGGATCGAGGCCGGCGAGAAAGCCCTTGTCGCCTTCGATCAGGGTGTTCTGCAAGCGGCGCACCAGCTCTTCGGTGTAGCTAGGGAAGGGATACGGCTGAAAGTCGATGCGCTTTTCGTCCCACTGCGCATGCTGGATCGCGCCACTGGCCAGGTAAGCCGCACGGTCTTCGGCAGAAGGCGCCAACACTTTGCTCAGCACTTGCGGGGTATGCGGGGTGTAGCGGTTGGGGCCGGCCTTGGACAGCAGTGCCGCCGCTTCGGCGCGGTGATCGCGGGTCCACAGCTGGGCCTTGACGATGGCATTGACCACCTTCTGCGACCACTCCGGGCGGTTGTTCAGGTCATGCTCGTGCATGAACACTACGCAGCAGGCATGGTTGCGCCAGATATCGCCGGTAAAGCGTTGCACGCGGCCAACCTTGAGGTCTTCTGCCAGGGCATTGAAAGGCTCGGCAACGATGTACCCGGCAATGCGCTTGCTGGCCAGCGCCGGTGGCATGTCCGAAGGCGGTAGCACCACCAGGTTGACCTCGTTGGCGGCCAGGGCCGCCGTGGTCGGTTTCGACACCGGGGTCAGGCCGTGGTCGCGGAACAGTTGCTGCACCACCACGTTGTGAATCGAATACCAGAACGGAATCGCCACGCTCTGGCCACCCAGCTGTTTGACCTCGGAAATGCCCGGGGCCACGGTCAGGCCGGAACCGCCGACATGGTTCCACGCCACCACTTTGGCCGGCACCTTGCTGCCATAGCGCGCCCAGACCGTCATCGGTGAAAGCAGGTGAATGACGTTGACCTGGCCGGAGATGAACGCCTCGATCACCTGCGCCCAACTGCGCAGCAGCACCGGCCGTTCGGCCTTGATGCCTTCGGCCTCGAACAGGCCGTTGTTGTGGGCCACCAGCAAGGGGGTGGCGTCGGTAATCGGCAGGTAACCGATGCGCACCGGGGCATCCGGATCGCTGGCGGCACGCGCCTGCAGGCTGTTCAGCAGCGGCATGGCGCCACCGGCCGTCAGCAGAGCACTGAGTTTGATGAAGTCACGACGAGTGTGGGTGAAGTCGTCCAGGCACATGGGCAGTCTCCGACGCTAGCGGCAAGGGTTCAGAATCAGGTTCAGAAGCGCGGCTGGCCCGCCGAAGGGTTTTGAGAATGTCGATACGCAGCGCGCCCAGCTCCTCGACCCGCTGCTCGCGAGGCTGCGGCAGGTCGATGTGCCATTGGCCGAGGGTGCGCGCCGGGTGGTTGCCCAGTAGCAGTACCCGATCAGACAACAGCAGGGCTTCGTCGATATCGTGGGTAATCAGCACCGCCGCCGTGTTGTGGCGGGCGATCAGTTGCAGCAGCAGTTGCTGCATGTCGGCGCGGGTCACTTCGTCCAGGGCGCCAAAGGGTTCATCAAGCAGCAGCACCTGCGGCTGCCGCGCCAGGCAGCGGGCCAGCGCGGTACGCTGCGCCATGCCGCCGGAGAGCTGCGCCGGGTACTGCTCACGGGCGTGCTGCAAGCCGACCGCCTCGATGGCGTGGTCGATCCGCGCACGGCGCTCACTGGCGGCAAGCTTCGGCTGACGGGCGAAGTCCAGGCCAAAGGCGACGTTTTTCTCCAGGCTCAGCCAGGGCAACAGACTGGGGTCCTGGAAGGCCACCGCCAGGCGTGGATGCGGCCCCTGCAGTGGCTCACCGAGCAGGCTGACAGACCCGCTGCGCGCCTGCTGCAAGCCGGCCAACACCCGCAACAGGCTCGACTTGCCGACGCCGCTGGGTCCGAGGATGGTAATCACCTCGCCGGGAGCCAGTTGCAGGTCGAAGTCTTCCAGCACACTCTGCCACCCTTGTTCCCGTGGGTAACCGAGGCTGATCCCACGGGCTTCGAGCAACACCTGGGTCATGCTGACGACGCCTGGCGCTGCAGCTCGGCGCGCAACTGCACCAGGCTTGGGGTAACGATCGGCACGAATGCCGACTCGCGCCAGCGCCGCGCGAAACCAGCGCCATAGGCGCTCAGGTAGGCCTTACCCCCGCTGGCCTGTAGCTCCAGTTGCACGGCATCGGCTGCCGTCTCGGCCAAGGTGATGCGCAACTTGAACAACGCCGCTGGCTGGGTCAGAAAGCGCCCCTCAAGCAGGCCCTTTTTCAATTCGGCGACGGTGTTTTCCAGGCGCTCGCGCAACACGCTCAAGGCCTCGCCGAGGAACGAGCGCATGCCTTGCAGATGGCCTTCAACTTCATCCAGCGAGCGCCGCGCCAGGCCGATGGCCATGCCACATTGCAACCCCAGAAACGAAGGGCGAACCGCCGGCAGGAACTGCTTGGCGTTCTCGTGCAGCAGCCAGTCACGACTGAGTGCGACCTGCTCGAAATTCAGCGCTGCCGTGTTGCTCGATTGCAGCCCCATCAGTTGCAGGTCGTCCGAACGGGTGAGCCCGGCAGCGTTATCCGGGATCGCCAGCACGAACGGTGAAGCGCCCTCTTCTTCAATCGCTGCCGCCACGACAAAACCACCCTTGCGCAGGTTGGTGACCCAGAACAGGCGTCCGTCGAGGGTCCAGCCCTGTGCATCGGCAAGGCCTCTGACTTGCAACGCTTCGATGCCAGACAGGTATTTCATGGCGTTGGACAGCCCGGTGGCGCCGGCCAGCTCACCACTGAGCAGTTTCGGCAACAAGCGCTCGCGCAAGGCGCTATTGGGACTGTGCAGCAGGTATTCGATAAAGGCACGCTGGCCCCAGAATACGAAGGCAGCGGCCAGGGAATGACTGGCGACGTTGGCCACGGTTTCCACCGCGTCGGCGACTGTACCGCCACTGCCGCCCAGGGTTTCGTCGATACCGACGCGCAACACCTGCGCCGCAGCCAACTGCCCCAACACTGCCTGCGGGTCGCAGTGGCCCAGATCGAGGGCTTCAGCCTCGGCATCCAGCCAGGTGACCAATGCAGGATCAAGCATAGCGTTTACTCCTTTAAAAAAGCGCCAGCCTGCGCCGGCGCCAAGGGTTCTTATGCCGAAGGTTGCCAGCGGTACTTGCTCAGCTCGTCATTGAGCGGCGTCTGGGCGAACACATTAGCAAAGTTGCACAGGGTGGCGAGGCTCACCCCGAGAATCACTTCCAGGGCGTGACCTTCGCCATAGCCGGCGTCACGGAAAGCGCTGTAGCCAGCATCGCTGACATTGCCACGGGTGGCGATCACTTCACGGGTGAACGCGGCCAGGGCTTCGAGCTTTTCCTGCGGCAGTTCGCCACGGGCACGCAGGGCGTCGACCACCTCTTGCGGCAGCTTGGCCTTGTTCAGCGCCACGGCGGTGTGGCCCGCCACGCAGAAATCACAGCCGTGATTGGTGGCCGCCACCAGTTGCACCACTTCGCGCTCGGCCAGGCTCAGGTCGGCCTTGCCGTTGAGGGCTGAAACGGTCACATAGGTTTCCAGCGCGGCCGGGGCATTGGCCAACACGCCGAGCAGGTTGGGGATGAAGCCCGAGTTCTTCTGGGCGTTTTCCAGGAAAGGACGAGCGGCTTCAGGGGCGCTTTGCAGCGTGTGTAGAGTAACGCGCGACATGGAGTGGACTCCTGCATACTAGGGTGTCGCACAAGTCTGTTGGTTATAAGAAATACCTTCCATATTCTAGAGTCGTTATTACTTGCTCCTGAGTCTTTCCATTAGATGATTTCCTCCAGCCCCCTTGTCGATTGGTTATTAGAAAGCCTTGAGCTAGACGCCAGCCTGTTCCATGTCGGGCGTTATTGCGGTGGCTGGCACGCCAGTACCCAGGGCCTGGCACGGGCCAGTTTTCACCTGGTGGTGCAGGGTCATTGCTGGCTGCACATCGCTGGGCAGCCCCTGGCCGTCGCCCTGGAAGCGGGTGATGCGGTGTTCCTGCTGCGTGACCTTGAGTACCGGTTGTCTGGCAGCGCCGACTGCGAACTGGCACGCCAGCAACCGCGCATGGCGATGTTGCCGCTGGACCATGACGCCAATGACGGCGTCGGCCTGGTGTGCGGGTTCTTTCACTTTCAGCCCGGCCTGTCGTCGCTGATCATCGAAGGCCTGCCTGACTGGTTGATCCTGCGGGCTGGCGACCCGGCCCTGAGTGCCGCCACCGCGCTGTTCGAACTGATCCTCGCCGAATGCCAGCGCCAGCCTGCGCCCTCCTCGGCCTTGCTTGAGCGCCTGAGCCATCTGCTGTTTCTCTACGTGCTGCGCCAGCAGGTGCAGGCAGACCTGCCCATGGGCGGCCTGGTATCGCTGGCCCGCCACCCGCAGTTCGCTACCCTGGTCGAACAACTGATCGAGCACCCTGAACAGCCCTGGCCTTTGGAAAGCATGGCGGCCTGCACCGGGCTGTCGCGCTCGGCCTTTTTCAAGCGTTTCAGCGAGCTGGCCGGCCAGTCGCCGGGGCAAGTGCTGCTGGCCCTGCGCATGCGCCATGCCTGCCAGTTGCTCAAGGCGCACAACACCGTCGAACAGGTGTGCGCGGCCGTGGGCTACCAGTCCATAGCCGCCTTCACCCGCGCCTTCAGCAAGGCCATGGGCGTGCAGCCGGGGGCTTACCGGCGCCAGCATGAAGGACGCTGAAACAAACTGCGGGCGGTAATCGAACACAAGCGCATCCGGGCCCTCAAGTCTGCGCGGGCACACTCCGATAGCAGTCCACTCACCGCCGAGTCTTCGACGCGGCGTGGCGCTAATAAAAAACCAAGGAGTACTGCCCGCATGTTCGCCGACCTGAAAATCCGCACCGGGATGTTCTGGGTATTGTCGCTGTTCAGCCTGACCCTGCTGTTCTCCACCGTCAGCGCCTGGCGCGCAGCCGTCGGCAGCGACGGGCAGATCACCGAACTGGACCAGACCGCCCATCAGTCCGACCGCCTCAACAACGCCCTGCTGATGGCCATCCGTGCCAGCGCCAATGTCTCCTCCGGGTTTATTGAACAGACCGGCGGCCACAGCGACAGCGCCAACAAGCGCCTGGCCTTGTCGCAACAGTTGCTTGAAAACAGCCGCACCTTGATCGGCGAGCTGGTCGCCAATGCCCAGGATCCGGCCCTCAAAGCCTTGGCCGTGGACCTGCAAAAAACCTTCGGTGACTACGCCCGGGCCGTGGCCGGGCAGCGCGAGGCCACTGGCCAGAACGACCTGCAGCGCTACTTCACGGTCAACACTGACGCCGGCAATGCCATGGCCCGCCTGCAAGCCTTGCGTCAGCAACTGGTGGCAGCGCTGAACGAGCGCAGCCAGCAGATCATGCTCGAGTCCGACCGGCGCCTGAGCAACGCCCAGCTACTGAGCACGGTGCTGGGCATTGTCACCTTGCTGCTGGCCGCCTTGTGCTGGAGCTTCATCGCCCAGCGCGTGCTGCGCCCGCTGCGTGAGGCAGGCCAGCATTTTCAGCGCATCGCCAGCGGCGACCTGAGCGTACCGGTAGCCGTGCACAGCCGTAACGAAATCGGCCAGCTGTTCAGCGAGCTGCAGCGCATGCAGCACAGCCAGCGTGACACCCTCGGGCAGATCGCCGGCTGCGCCAGTCAGCTGGCCAGTGCCGCGAGCGCCCTCGATGAGGTCACCGAACAAAGCGCCAGCAGCTTGCGCCAACAGGACCAGGAGCTGGAACAGGCCGCCACCGCCGTCACCGAAATGACCACTGCCGTCGAAGAAGTGGCGCGCAACGCCGTCACCACTTCGCAAGCGGCCAGCGCCTCCAACCAACTGGCTGAACAAAGCCGCAGGCAGGTCGGTGAAAACCTCGACGGCACCCGTGCCATGGCCAGCGAAGTGCACACCAGCAGCGAGCGCCTGCAACAACTGGCCGGGCAGATTCGCGACATCGGCCAGGTGCTGGATGTGATCCGCTCGGTGTCTGAACAAACCAACCTGCTGGCGCTCAACGCGGCCATCGAAGCGGCACGGGCCGGCGAGGCAGGTCGTGGCTTTGCGGTGGTGGCGGACGAAGTGCGCACCCTCGCCTACCGCACCCAGCAGTCAACCCAGGAAATCGAACAGATGATCGCTGCGGTACAACAGGGCACCGAATCGGCCGTGGCCTCGATGCAGGCCAGCACCCAGCGTGCGCAATCGACCCTGAGCATCACCCAGGCTTCCGGCCAGGTGCTCGAAGGCATCTACAGCGCGATTGGCCAGATCAACGAACGCAACCTGGTGATTGCCAGCGCCGCCGAAGAACAGGCCCAGGTGGCCCGTGAGGTCGACCGCAACCTGTTGAACATCCGCGAGCTGTCGACCCGCTCGGCAAGCGGCGCGCAGCAGACGCAACAGGCCAGCCAGGCGTTGTCAGGGCTGGCCGGCGAGCTGACCGCGCTGGTGGCCCGCTTCAAGGTGTAAGCGCTGGGGCGCGTACAGTGCACCGTGGTGTATATACCTGCGCGGGTTGTGCGCAGGTATCCCTTAAAAGATTCCCATCATGCCTTCAATGCTGCGCACCATGGATACCAGCCGCGGGCCGATATCGTTTTTCAGTTGCCCCTCATTCAGCAAAAATGCAGATACACCACAGTTGAACACCAGAATCTCGCCATCGGCCATGGGCCGCATCGGCACCGCGACGGCGTGAATCTCGCGACGCAGATCACCGTACGACAGACAAAAACCACGTGCGTGAACATCCTGGATGCTCTCTTCGATACGCCCCTGAAAGGCCGTCCAGTCCTCGGGAGTCCGCACTTTGATCTGGTTCAGCAACGCCGTGCGTTCTTCACGCGAGGCTGCCGCCAGGAACGCCCGGCCCATCGCCGTGCGTGCCACCGGGTAGCTCAGCCCGACATCCGGTGGGTGGCTCATGGGAGCAGAGCTGCGGCTGCTTTCCAGGTACACCACATTGAGTCGGTCGCGCATGCCCAGCGACACCGAGCCACGGATGTGATCAGCCAGCTCTTTCATGAACGGCCGGGCAATCTGCCGGATATTGAGGCTGGCCAGCAACGGATAACCCAGGGAAAGCACCGCCGCGCCCAACTGGTATTTGTTGTTCAGGCGGTTGATACGCAAGTAACCCATGCGCACCAGGGTGTAGGTGAAGCGCGAAATCGTCGCTTTGGGCATCCCGGTACGCACAGACAATTCGGCATTGCCGAGTTGGGTATCGCGCGCGGTGAAGCAATGCAGAATCTCCAACCCACGGGCCAGCGTCATAGCAAATTGCCGGTCATCGGCAAACTCTTCCGCGAGGTAGTGCCGCTCGGGTGAATGCCAATCCTCAGAGCCGTTTTGCGGTATGTCGTGTGTCGCCATTGTCCACCTCCAGCGCTGTGCAATCCAACGCAAGCGTGCCAGCAATGTTCCGACTATTCAAACAGTGTTCTGCAGAGCAGAACGATGCTTGTTTGATGATCGGATGAAGCGCCATATGTTCCTGCAACCCAATAAAAACAAGACTGGAGGCAACAATGATCCGCGATCAGCAGGCGCTGGACGTGTTCTTGAACACCATCCGCCGTTTCGTGACGACCGAGGCCATACCGATGGAGGCCCACGTCGAGCAGCACGATGAAATCCCTCCCGCGCTGGTGCAGCGCATGCGCGACAACGGATTTTTTGGCTGGAGCATTCCCCAAGCCTATGGAGGGGCCGGGCTGACCACCGAGGAGCTGGTACTGGCGGCATTCGAACTGTCGCAATGTGCTGTGGCGTTTCGCGCTCGTGTTGGCACCAACACCGGCATCGGCTCGGAAGGCATCGTGGTCGACGGCACTGATGCGCAGAGGCAGCAGTTTCTGCCACGCCTTGCCAGCGGCGAATGGACAGGCTGCCTGGCGGTAACCGAGCCCGAGGCCGGTTCGGAAGCCACCAACGTACTCACCCATGCGCAACGCGACGGTGACAGCTACATCCTCAATGGTGAGAAGTGCTACATCACCAACGCCCCCCTCGCCGATGTGTTCACCGTCACCGCCCGCACTGAACCAGGCAGCCAGGGCGCAAAAGGTGTTTCGGCGTTCATTGTCGAACGTAACACGCCTGGCCTGACCACCGGCGCGCCCTACCGCAAGATGGGCCAGGCTGGGTCGCCCGTTAGTGCGGTCTACTTCGACAATTGCCGGGTGCCAGCGGCCAATCTGATCGGAGGCGTTGAGGGCCAAGGCTTCAAGACCGTGATGAAGACCCTGAACAAGCAGCGGATACACCTCGCCGCGCTGTCGACCGGCCCCGCCATACGCATGCTGCAGATGGCTATAGAGCACACCAGTGCCCGTGTGCAGTTTGGCCAGCCCGTCGCGAACATGCAGTTGGTCCAGGCAATGATTGCCGACTGCCAGACAGAGATCTTTGCGGCCCGCTCGATGATCCTCGAAACCGCCCGCAAGCGTGATCGCGGCGAGGACGTGGTGCTCGAAGCCTCAATGTGCAAGTACTTCGCCACGGAAATGTGCGGACGGGTCGCCGACCGCTGTGTGCAGATGTTCGGCGGTGCCGGGTATATCGCCGACCATGGCGCAATAGAGCGCTGGTATCGAGATGTCAGGCTGTTCCGCCTCTACGAGGGCACCAGCCAGATCCACCAGTTGAACATTGCCAAGCAGGTGCTCGCTGCCCACCGCTGAGTCGGGTACGCGCCTACTTTTCTCTGCTACAGGAATTGCCCCATGTCCCGTTTCGAGCCCTTTTTCAATCCTCGTTCCATCGCCGTGATCGGTGCCTCCCAGGACCTGTCCTCGATCAGCGGGCAGCCCATCGCCCATCTGCTGGCGAAAGGTTTTTGCGGACAGATTCTGCCCGTCAACCCTCGCTACACAGACGTCGCGGGTTACCCGTGCTACCCCGATGTAGCGTCGCTCCCCGAGTGCCCTGATGTGGCGGTAATCGCCGTCGGCGCCCAACGGGTGGCTGGCGTGCTCAGCGAGCTGGGGAAAGCAGGTTGTCGCTTTGCGGTCATCCTCTCTTCAGGCTTTGCCGAAGCCGGTGAAGCCGGTGCTCGCGCCCAGCGGGAAATCACCGCCATCGCCCACTGCCATGGCATGCAGGTGACCGGCCCCAACTGCCAGGGCTACATGAATATCAGCGAAGGCATCCATGTCGGCTTCGGCGCTCCGTATGGCCTCACCTACCCCAAAGGCCACCTGAGCCTCACCTCGCAAAGCGGCGCATTTGGTAATTCAATCGTGATGCTGGCCAGCCAGGAAGGCATCGGTTTTCGTCACTATGTGTCCACCGGCAACGAATCCGTGACTACCTCGCTGGATTTCATGGACGCGATGATCGACGACCCCGACACTCACGTGATCGCCGGTTACGTCGAAGGTTTCCAGGACGCCGGGCGCTTGCTATCGATTGGCCGTCGGGCACTGATGGCCGGTAAACCACTGCTAATCTGGAAAGTCGGCACCTCTGAAGCCGGGGCCAAAGCCGCCGCCTCCCATACCGCCAACCTCGGTGGTTCCATGGCGCTGTATCGAGCCGCCTTCCGCCAGAGTGGCATCATCGAAGTCTCGGACGTCGGCGACCTGGCCGACTGCAGCAAAGCCTTGCTGCCAGGACGTCTACCCGCGGGCAATCGCCTGGCCGTCGTCACCATTTCAGGCGGTGCCGGCATTGCCATGGCCGATGGTGCTGCCGACGGTCACCTGCAACTGCCTGCCCTGTCGACGCATACAGTTGCTGCCCTCAAAGAGGTACTGCCGTCCTTTGCCGCCATTGCCAACCCGCTCGATGTCACCGCCAGTCTGCTCAACGACGCGAACCTGCTGCGGGTCACCCTGGAGACGTTGGCGGACGACCCGAATGTCGACATGATCGGCCTCGCACTGGCCGCTGCCAGTGGCAAGCTGGCCGTCGAGCTGGCCAAGGAAATCGTACGCATCTCCAAGGCCCGCGAGGTTCCCATCCTGGTGGCCTGGAACGCCGACCCCGCCAGCGTCGCAGAGGCGTACGAGATCCTCGACAAGGCCGGCATCCCACGCTATCAGTCGCCGGTTCGCTGCGCCCGTGGTGCCAGCGCACTGTGGGCCTTCGCACAGGCACGAGGGCAGATCGCCAAGGTGCTGGACGAGCACCCGCTGGTGCTTGATCGGTCTGAAGTACGGGCGGCGCTGCACGGTCGCCGAAACGACCTGACCGAATTCGAAGCCAAAAAAGTACTCGCCGCCTATGGCATCGGCGTCACCCGCGAAGGCCTTGCCACCAGCGCTGAAGAGGCTGTGCGTATCGCCGCTGCCTTGCACGGCCCGGTGGTGCTGAAAATTCAATCAGCCGATATCCCGCACAAGACCGAAGCTGGCGGCGTGCGCGTGGGTGTTGAAGGTGCTGCGGACATCACTGCGGCCTACCGTCAGATCATCGTCAATGCCGAAGGCCACAATGCCCAGGCTGCTGTCGACGGTGTACTGGTTCAGGAAATGGTCGGTGGCGGTATCGAGATGATCCTGGGTATCAACAACGACCCCCTGTTCGGCCCGGCAGTAATGGTCGGGTTTGGTGGTATTTTCGCTGAGGTGTGGAAAGACGTGAGCTTCCGCCTGGCACCGATTACCCGCTCGGAAGCCGAATCGATGGTGCGCGAACTACGCGCTTTTGCGATCCTCGATGGTGCCCGCGGCCGCCCCAAGGCCGACCTGACCGCGCTGGTCGACACCCTGATGCGCCTGTCGGCGCTGGCCGTCGACTTGAAAGACACCGTGCAGGAGCTGGATATCAACCCGCTGTTCGTGATGAGTGCCGGCCAGGGTGTGAAGGCCGGCGATGCGCTGATCAAGCCCCGGGCCGCTAACATACAGCCTCACCTTGCACTCAAGGATGCCCTCGTCGGTTCATGACGCTGGCCGTTTCAGCCACCCTGATGGCTGCTGACGGCAGCCGACCTTTGAAACGACTTTATAGTTGCAGTTAACGAGGGTCCTATGAACATTTCTCACCAGACCAACGCTTTCCCGGATACGTTTGCCGCTCACGAAGTTGAGCAAACCTACCGCAAGATCGCGCTTCGCCTCATGCCGTTCCTGATTATCTGCTACATCGTTTCCTATCTGGACCGCGCCAACATCAGCTACGCCAAGCTGCAGTTCATGAGCGACCTGGGCTTTTCCGAAGCGGCCTACGGGCTGGGTGCCGGCTTGTTTTTCGTCGGCTACGTGCTGTTCGAGGTACCCAGCAACCTGTGGATGCAGCGCATCGGCGCACGCCGTACCTTGCTGCGCATCATGATTCTCTGGGGCCTGATCTCCAGCGCCATGATGTTCGTCAACACACCGACACAGTTCTACGTCATGCGATTCCTGCTCGGCGCTGCCGAAGCCGGGTTCTTTCCGGGGGTCATCCTCTACCTGACTTACTGGTTTCCCGCCGCACGCCGCGGGCGCGTCACCGGTTTCTTCATGATGGGTGCGGCCACCGCCGGCATCATTGGTGGGCCGGTTTCTACCTGGATCATGGTCCACATGGCTGGCCTGCAAGGTCTGCATGGCTGGCAGTGGTTGTTCCTGCTCGAAGGGCTGCCTGCGGTAGGTCTTGGCGTTGTCGCCTTCTACTACTTGTGCGATCGCCCCGAGGATGCCAACTGGCTCAGTGAACGGGAGAAGTCGATCTTGCGGGGCGACCTGGCCGCCGAGCAGACCAGCGCGCAACATGGCTCAGGTCACGGCCTGCGTGAAGCACTGTGCAACCGCAAGCTGTACATCGGGATGCTGGGCTATTTCTGCGTACTGGTGTCGTTCAACGCCATTGGCTTCTGGGCGCCGACCATCATCCGCGACGTCGGGGTGAGCGACCTGTTGCAGGTCGGGATGTTGTCCAGCGCGGTGTTCCTGGCGGGTGCGGTCGGTACCTATGTCGTCGGCTACAGTTCGGACCTGCGGATGGAGCGCCGCTGGCACCTGCTGGCTTGCAGTGGCGTCATCGCCGCGTGCTTTGTCTTGCTGCCACTGGTGGCCCACGACGTAACACTGGCGATCGTCCTGCTCTCGCTGGCCGCAGCGGCGTCCTACGGCAGCTTTGTAGTGTTCTGGACCATCCCGCAAACCTTCCTGACCAGCAGTAGCAAGGCCAGTGGCATTGCCCTTATCACCAGCCTGGGCGGTATTGGTGCCTTCGTCAGCCCGACCCTGGTCGGCTGGATGAAAGCCAGCACCGGCAGCATATACGCAGGCCTGACCATTCTGGGGCTGATCACCTTGCTGGGTGCGGTGGTTGTACTGATCGCCCTGCCTGCACGCAAGTAACCTCCATCGACCCGCCGTAACCGAGAGGTTACGGCCACTTCGTACAGGAACAGACCATGCGCGAACCGCAATGGCGGCTCAAGGGTGAAGAGCCGGATTACCGTTTTTCCCTGGCCAATGAACGCACGTTCCTGGCCTGGATTCGCACTGCACTTGGCCTGCTGGCCGCTGGCCTGTTGCTCGATCAGTTCGCCAGCAAGCTTGGTCCGCCGGTGATAATCGAAGGCCTCGCTATCGCGTTTGGCATTTTGGCTGCCACGCTGTGCGCGATGGCCTACCTGCGCTGGCGCGCCAACGAGATTGCTATGCGCCATGCACACCGATTGCCAGGCGCAGCAGGCATCGCTTTGCTGGCCAGTGCAACCTTGGGCATAGCCGCGGCCATCGCGCTGCTGTTAGTGGTCCGGGCATGAACCTGCCACGTGATCCTGGCTTGCAGGCCGAACGCACCGCATTGTCCTGGAATCGCACCGGGTTGGCGGTGCTGGGCAATGCGCTACTGGCTTTGCGCGAAGGCTGGCACGGCCAGCACGGGACGGTCAGCGTACTGGCCTGTGTCATGCTGGTGGCCGCTGCCGCTGCCGTGTTTTATGGCGCCTGGCGTCGGCAGCAACTATTGAACTGCAAAACGCCAGTGGCGGTGTCGGCCCAGGCGATCGCGACGGCAAGCATCATCTCGCTGATGGCTTGCGGCGCTGTGGTGGTACACCTGGGAGTAGTGGCTGCGCGACTTTTGTGAACCCCATACGCTGTGGTAAATAACAGCGCGGCCAATCTGTCGGTGCCAAGCGCGGCGCCCCCGGCAACAGGGAGTTCTATCGATGCGGATACAGGATGCAGACCTCAAGGCACTGCGAATCTTCGAGACGATCGTGCAATGCGGCGGCTTTTCGGCCGCGCAGTCGGCCCTGAACATCAGCGCCTCGGCCATCAGCGAGCAGATGAGCCTGCTGGAAACCCGCCTCGGTGTCAGGCTGTGCGAACGCGGGCGCTCGGGGTTCCGCCTGACCGATGAGGGCGAGGTGCTGTACGAAGCCGCACAACGCATGCTGGCCGCCGTCGAGACCTTTTCCATGGAAGCAGCCACCCTGCGCCGGGAGTTGAGTGGCGTGCTGCGCGTCGGTGTCATCGACGCCACCCTGACCGACCCGGGCAGCCCGTTGACCCTGGCCATCCGCCGCTTCGGCGAAATGGCCCCGCAGGTGCATCTGCAGATCCACATCGACACGCCCAGTGCGCTGGAACAACGGGTCATGGATGGCCGCCTGCACCTGGCCGTCGGCCCGTTTCCCGTGCAGTTGCCCGGCCTGGACTACACCTCGCTGTATGAAGAGGCCCATGGCCTGTTCTGTTCACGCAGCAATCCGTTGTTCAGCCAGCCAGACGCAGACATCACCCCGCAGTTGCTGAGCCGGACGCGGGTGGCCGCCCGCACCTGGCTCGGGCGCTTTGACCTTGACCAGCTGCAGGCCGAGCGGGCAGCAGGCAGCGTCGACAACGTCGAGGCGCGGGCGATGATGATCGTCTCCGGCCAGTACATCGGCTTTCTGCCGCTGCACTATGCCCAGCCCTGGGTCGACAAGGGCGAACTGCGCAGGGTGTGCCCGGAGCAGTATGCCCCTACCCTGGATTTCACCTCGATCATCCGCCACCGCGGTGTCAGCCCGCCGCGCACGGTCGCGGCATTCCACCAGCAGTTGCTCGATTGCGCACATTCGCAGGTTTGAGCACATAGCACGGTTTGCTTCGGCAATTGCCGAAGTCAACTTCATGAACCGGCTATTCTTCCGAACTATCGGGTTAACTAAAGTCTGGGTCGAGACAATAAAGCCAACCTGACGATTGCTCTGCCGGTCCGCTGTTGCAGGGGCCCTGGTCGAGCAACGGGAGCAACGCCATGTCCGACCTCACCCCTGCCATTGCCCTTGCCTCATCCTTGCCGGTTCAACCCTGGCGTTGTCGACGCCTTGGACAGCAGTTATTCGTTGGCGGCGTGCTGCCCGTTGACGCTGATGGCCAACTGATCGGCGCTGGCGATATCGAGGCCCAGACCCATGCCGTATTCCGCAATCTGAAAGCGGCGCTGGAAGCCGCCGGCCTGGAAATGGCCGATCTGGTGCGCCTCAATACCTATTACGTCTACGAGGGCGAAGAAGCCCAGGCCACCGTGTACTGGGAGAAGATGACCCGGGTACGCCTGCAGTACTTCCCGGACCCCGGCCCCGCCGCCACGGCGGTTCGCGTGCACGGCACCGGTTGCCCGGGAGCGCTGATCCAGCTGGAAGCCGAAGCGCTGTCCGTACCTTGCGCACAGCGGCAACGGATCATGCCGGCACACAGCTGGGACTGGAGTATTCCGGTGCCTTTGTCCCAGGGCTGGCAGGTGCAGGAGCAGATCTGGGTGGGCGGCCAGGTATCGGCCGACAGAGCAGGCAAGGCGGTCAGCCTGGGTGACTTGTCGGGGCAAACCCATAACGTGCTGGAGCACATCCGCCATGTGCTGCAGGACGCCGGCGCGCAGTTCAGCGACCTCACCCAGCTGAAGGTCTGCTACCTGCACGACGGTGATGCGCAGGCGGCCGAATCGCGCCTGCAAGACATCATGCAAGTGGTCCGTGCGACCTGTGGCGAACCGCTGCCGCCGGTTACCGCCTTTGGCGTCAACCTGCTGTACGAAGGGCTGCTGCTGGAGATCGACGCCAGCGCCCAGCGCGGGGCCGCCCATGAGGATGGCGTGACTGAGGCTGGCAACCGTAACGCGGCCACCGATGTTCAAGTGCGGCGCAGCGGATCGCGCGTGCATGTTGCCGGCCAGAGCGTTGCAACCACAGCACTGGAGCCGGCGTTCAACGCCGTGCTGCTACGCCTTGTCGGCCAGTTGCGCAGCGTCGGCTGTGGTCCCGAGGCGCTCGCCCATCTGCATGTACTGGTCGCAGGCACCGAGGCGGATCACGCCCCGCTTCAGGCCCTGACCTTGTTCACCCGTGCCCTGCAGCGCTATTGCGGCGACAACCTGCCACCCTTCACCCTGGTCCGGGTGATCGGTTTGCCGGATGGCGCCTCGGTCCAGGTCGATGCGCTTGCCGTTGATGCGCAGGAGGCGCGCCGCGCATGAACCCCACCGAGCACGCCATCGAGCTGACCCGCCGCCTGTTGCGGTTCGACACCACCAACCCGCCCGGCAACGAACAGCCCTGCGCAGCGTTTCTTGCCACGCTGCTGGCCGAGGCCGGATTCACCACCACCCTGCACGAACTGGCGCCGGGACGCGCCAGCCTGGTGGCCTATCTGGGCAACGGCGAGGGGCGGCCGCTGTGCTTCACCGGCCACCTGGACACCGTGCCGCTCGGCAAGGCGCCCTGGTCGGTTGACCCGTTCGCCGGCGAGATCCGCGATGGCCGCCTGTACGGCCGGGGCAGCAGCGACATGAAGGCCGGGATTGCAGCCTTCATCAGCGCGGCGCTGCAGGTGCGCAGCCTGATTGCCGACGGCCCGGGCGTGGTGCTGGTGCTGACCGCCAGTGAGGAAACCGGCTGCCAGGGCGCCGCTGCGCTGCTTCGCGATGGCGTCGACCAGCACCGTGCCGGGGCGATCATCGTCGGCGAGATGACCGCCAACTATCCCCTGATCGGCCACAAGGGCGCGCTCTGGCTGTCACTCAGCGCGCGCGGCAAAAGCGCCCACGGTTCCATGCCCGAGCGCGGCGACAATGCGCTCTACAAGGCCGCGCGTGCGCTGGGCAAGATCGAGCACTACCGGGTTACGGCGCAGCCTCATCCGGTACTGGGTAACACCAGCATCAGTGCCGGTACCCTGCACGCTGGCAGCAGCATCAATGTCGTGCCGGACCTGGCCGAGCTGGGGGTCGATATCCGCAGCTTGCCAGGCATGTCTCACAGCGAAGCCCGCGAGGCCCTGCTGAGCGCATTGCAACCCGACATCTGCGAAGCGCACACCGTGCTCGACCTGCCCGCCGTATTCAGCGACAGCGCCGACCCGTGGATCGCGGCGGTGTACCACATGACCGAAGCAGAAACCGGCATCCGTCCCGAACCCCGGGGCGCCAGCTATTTCACCGATGCCTGCGCACTGCAACACGCCCACCCCGGTGTGCCCATCGTGATCCTCGGGCCGGGAACTCCGGAAATGGCGCACCAGACCGACGAATACTGCGAGGTCGCGCGCATCGACGAAGCGGTGCGCCTGTACCGGCGTTTGATCACCGACTGGTGCACACCCGGCACCTGATACCCACGGTTCCCCCACAGGCCCGGTGCGCCTACACAAGCACTTCTATGGCTGTTCCGGGTGGCTGCCTGCGCCCGGAACAACAACAAAATCAAAACAGCCGAACATAGAAAGGTACGCCATGAAAATAACCACAACCGCCCAGCCGGCCACTGCGGATGCACCCTCGGTGCGGGCCAGCAAGGACACGCTGCTGATCGTCGTCAGCGTGATTTCCATCTTCCTCACCGTGTTTGCCCTGGCCGCTTTCCCGGCACGCTCCGAGCAAGTGGCCAGCCAGCTGTTCCAGAGCGCCACCGACCTGCTCGCAGCGCCGGTGCTGGTAATCTTCCTGGCCTTCGTCGCCGGGTCTCTGTTCATCATCTTCAGCAAGTACGGCAACATTCGCCTGGGCAGCGGCAAGCCGGCGTTCAAGACCCTGCCGTGGGTGTTCATGTTCATCTGCGCCGGGCTCAGTTCGGCGACCCTGTACTGGGGCCTGGTGGAGTGGGCCTTCTACTACAACACCCCGGGGCTGAACATTGCCCCACGCAGCCCTGAAGCGCTGGACATGAGCATCGCCTACGCGTTTTTCCACTGGGGCTTTGGCACCTGGGCCTGCTACGCCGTCGGCGGCATGGCCATGGCCTACTACTACCACGTGCGCAAGCACGACAAGCTGAGCCTGGCCGGCATCATCGAAGCGATCACCGGGTTCAGGGCCAACGGACCGGTCGGTCGGCTGATCGATATCATCTTCCTCATCGGTACCTTCGGCGGGCTGACGGTGACCATGGTGGTGACCACCCAGACCTTCTCCAACGCGCTGTCCAACCTCACCGGCCTGCCCAACACCTTTGCCATGCAGGCGGGCATCGTCCTGGTGATCACCAGCATCTTCTCCCTGAGTTCCTACATCGGCCTTGAAGGCGGCATGCAGCGCCTGGCCACCATGGTCTGCTGGGGTGCGCTGTTCTGCGCGCTGGCCGTGCTGGTGGTGGGGCCGACCGGGTTCATCGTCAAGAACACGGTCAACGGCGTTGGCCTGATGCTCTCCAACTTCCTGCACATGAGCCTGTTCACCGACCCCGCAGGCGACGGTGACTTTACCCGCAACTGGACAGTGTTCTACTGGTTCTGGGCGATCTCGTACACACCGGCGGTGTCGATCTTCGTGGCCCGCGTGTCGCGTGGCCGGACGCTGAAAGAGGTCGCCGCAGCGCTGCTGCTCGGTGGCAGCGTGAGTTGCTGGGCAATTTTTGGCAGCCTCAGCGGCTATGGTATCGAGCAACTGCTCACGGGCACCCTGGATGTTCCCGCCATCGTCGCCAGCCAGGGTGGCGAAGTGGCAATCACACAGCTGTTGAACGGTTTTCCGATGTCGGGCCTGGCCACCGCGTTCTACCTGTTCGTGATGGTCATTTTCCTCGCCTCCCACGTCGACGCCTCGGCCTACACCGTAGCCGCCGCGACCACCCGCAACCTGCCTGAAGGCCGCGACCCGTCGCCCTTCCTGCGCCTGTTCTGGTGCGTGATGCTGGCCTTGGTGCCGCTGACCATGATCGCCAATCACCTGTCGCTGAAAACGGTGAAAACCTCGGTGATCCTCACCTCTATCCCGTTCTTCTTCCTGTTGGTGGTGATGGCCGTTGGTTTCGCCAAATGGGTGTACCGCGACTACCGCCACCGCAGTGCGCAGGACATCGAGGCCGAATCCCGCCTGTTCGAGCAAGAGCCCCTGACGCCGGCCCACAGCACACGCCTGACAGAAGCCACAGCGCTGTAAGTTCCGTCAACGTTCCTCACCTTCTCTGCAGTTACCCGCTGCAGAGAAGGTGAATGAAACAGGGTACTTATCGCGGGTATTACAGGGCCTACAACAGGTCATCAGATGAAATGCTGTTTTCGCCGAATTTACTTAGCTGAAAATCAACTAACCCGGCCGACCAACTGCCGTCGTTCCGGGCCCTGCCGCCCTATAATGGCCGACCGTTGAATTGAGCGCACAACGTGCCGCAAATCAACTGCTCCCGCTCCAGGTAACAGCATAAAAACAACAGCCTTCGCGCTGTGGCGTCATCGTGCGCATAAAACATTCTGCTGCGCTCGTGTGCCGCCCTGAAAATACACTGTACCCAGGCACAGGAAGAGACTCATGCATACTGTTCGCAACACGTTAGTGGTCGTGAACTCGCAGCAGTCAATGGATCTGATCCTGCACAGAGCAACAATGATCGCCCGCATAACGCAATCCCATTTGCACCTGCTGGTGTGCAACAAGGGCAACCACCACACACCCTTTCTGCACAACCTGAGAAACGATCTGGAACAACAAGGTTTCAGTGTCAGCACCGAGCAGGCCTGGTACGCCAGCACGCACAAGACCATCATCGCCACCCAGCAGGCGCAGGACTGCAGCCTGGTGATCAAGCAGCACGTCACCGACAACCCGCTGATGAAAGCGCTGCTCGCGCCAGAGGACTGGAAGCTGCTGCGCTACTGCCCCTGCCCGGTGCTGATGGTGAAAAGCGCCCGGCCCTGGACCGGCGGCACCATACTTGCGGCGGTGGATGTGGGCAGCGAAGACGTCGAACATCGCGTGCTGCATTCGGGCATCGTCGGCCATGGCTACGACATCGCCCAACTGGCCGGCGCCACACTGCACATGATGAGCGCCCACCCGTACCCCATGCTCTCGGCAAGCGACACCATGCTCCAGCTCAAGGAGAGCATCCAGGCGTATTACCGCGAACAGTGCCTGCGGCTGCAGCAGGAATTTCTCATCAGCGACGACCGCCTGCACATCGAAGAAGGCCCACCCGACGTGATGATTCCGTACCTGGCGCACAAGCTCGAAGCGGCGCTGACGGTGATCGGCAGCGTGGCCCGTACGGGATTGAGCGGCGCCTTGATCGGCAACACCGCCGAGATGATTCTCGATGCCCTGGACAGCGACATCCTGGTGCTTAAACCGCAGGACATCCTCCTACACCTGGAAGCGTTGGCCGCGCCGCCGCTCCCTGCCACCCAGGTTGACGCTGTCGCCTGGCCGTACAGCCATCATCAGCAACGCCATCGCGAGCGTGCCTAGGCATTGCGCCTGATGACAGCGGGCCGCCAGTCAGGACGCCGGCAGGCCCGCCAGGCTCAGGCCTTCGGCGAACAGCGCAAGGTCCTCGCTGCGCTGCAGCGGTAGCCATTGCTGCAGATTGCCGACGCGTAAGGTGGGGTCCATCGCCTGCAGGCGCTGCATCATCTGCCGGGCCCTTTGCAGCTGCCCGCCCAGGGCATAGCTGGCAGTCAGCACGGCGATTGCCGGTAACAGGTGGGGCAGATTGCCCAAGGCTTTCTCCGCCCACGCCGAGGCGGTGTCGAAGCGCCTCGCGAAGAAGTGCGCCAGGGCCATGCCAATCTGCATGCGGAACATCTCCGGGTCCAGCGGGCTCAGGCGCACGGCATGGTTGAGGTTGTCGACAGCGGCATCGGTTTCACCACGCAGCGCACGCAGAATGCCGCCCAGAAACCAGGCCGGGGCCAGGTTGGGATTAAGCAGGCGGGCGCGGTCCAGCAAGGCAATACCGCTGTCGACATCCCCCACCAGATGGGCCAGGGCGTGGCCGCCTCGGGTCAGCGCCACAGCATCGTCACGGCCCAGTTCCACCGCCAGCCGTGCCAGGCGCGCGCCCTCGGCGATCTCGCCTTGGCGATCGCGCATCCAGCCGTTGATCTTGCGCCAGAAGTGGCACCAGGCAGCCATGCCATAGGCCGAGGCATACTCGGGGTCGAGTGCGATGGCCTGGTAGAACAATGCCAGTGCTTCATCGATGGCAACCTGGGTGCCCTGATGCAGCTTCGCCGTGCCGCGCAGGTAGTAGTCGTAGGCGTCGAGACTGTCGGTGGGTTTGCGTTTGGCCCGCTCGATCTCTGCCCGCTCCAGCTGCGGGGCGATGGCGCCCACGACGCTTTCGGCGATGCGGTCCTGCAGATCGAAAATGTCATCCAGCTGGCCTTCGAAGCGCTCCGCCCAGAGGTGCGTGCCCCGGCTGGCATCAATCAACTGGCCGGTGATGCGCACCTTGTTGCCACTCTTGCGCACGCTGCCTTCGAGTACGTAGCGCACGCCCAATTCCTGGCCGACACCCTGCACGTCCACCGCCCTGCCCTTGTAAGTGAAACTGGAGTTGCGGGCGATGACGAACAGCCAGCGGATGCGCGACAAAGCGGTGATGATGTCTTCGACAATACCGTCTGCGAAGTAGTCCTGCCCGGCATCGCCGCTGAGGTTCTGGAACGGCAGGACGGTGATCGACGGCTTGTCGGGCAGCTCCAGCGCAGCAGCGCCTGGCACCGGGGCGATGATGTCCGCTTCAACGGCCTGGTCCTGCAGGCTGTCACTGACTTTGAGCTGGCCGACAAACCGGTAGCCCTTGCGCGCCACGGTGCGTACCAGGCGCTGCGCCTCACCGGTATCGCCAACCGCCTTGCGCACGGCATTGATATGGCTGGTGATGGTCGATTCGGAAACGACCCGGCCGCTCCATACCGCGTCGAGCAACTCGTCCTTGCTGACCACCCGATCACGCTGGTCGACCAGCAGCAACAGCAGGTCGAACACCTGCGGCCCGATGGCCACGACCTGCCCGCGCCAGGTCAACTCCCGGCGTTCCTGGTCCAGCACATAGTCTTCAAACGCGTATGGCACCGTCAGTGTCCCCTGGATGAGCGCCCTGGGCTGCGTGCGACTGGGCAGTGTGCTGAGCCCTTGATGATACGGCAGCTTTGGACGAAAAAGCAGGCATGCGTGGAGGTAAACCCAAGGTCCCTGCAAGGACTTCCCGCCCGCGCAACGGCACTCTGAAGCTACCCCGACGGCAATGCCTGCCGTCAGCAAAGCGGAGAGATGCCATGAAGATCGTCGTCATCGGAGGCACCGGCCTCATTGGTTCGAAGCTTGTCAAAAACCTCACCGAACGCGGCCACCACGCGTTCGCCGCCTCGCCCAACACCGGCGTCAACAGCATTACCCGCGAGGGCCTGGCCGCGGCGCTGGACGGCGCCGATGTGCTGGTCGATGTCGCCAACGCACCGTCGTGGGAAGACCAGGCCGTACTCGACTTCTTTGAAACCTCGACCCGCAACCTGCTTGCTGCCGAAGCCGCCGCCGGTGTCGGTCATCACATCGCCCTGTCGATCGTCGGCTGCGAGCGCCTGCCCGACAACGGTTACTTCCGCGCCAAGGTCGCCCAGGAAAACCTGATCAAGGCCTCGGGCCGGCCGTTCACCCTGGTGCGCGCCACACAGTTCTTCGAGTTTGTCGGCGGCATCGCCGAGTCGGCCAGCGTCGGTGACGAAGTGCACCTGTCGCCAGCACTGATCCAGCCCATGGCCTCCGACGATGTTGCCGCGGCGCTCACCGAGGTGGCACTGGCAGCACCGGTCAACGCCACGCTGGAAATCGCCGGCCCAGAGGCCATGCCGCTGGACGAACTGGTGCGGCGCTATTTCCGCGCCACCGGCGACACCCGCAAAGTGGTGGCCGATGTGCACGCGCGCTACTTCGGTGACGTGCTCGATGACCAGTCCCTGACCCCGGGCCATAACCCGCGCCTGGGTGCGATCCACTTTGAAGACTGGCTCGCCCGCTCGGCGCGCTGATCCCCAACCTCCACGAAGGAGTACTGCAATGTTCACTCGAATCCTGATGGCCGCTGCCTTCGCAGCGCTGTCGATCGGCACTGCTTCGGCCGCCGACCCGGTTCCCGGCAAAGTCACCCTGGTGTTCGACCGCGTCCTGCCGAACGTACCCGGCAAGAGCATGCGCGGTGTGCTGGTGGAGTACGGGCCAGGCGCCGCGTCGCCAGCCCACACCCACCCCAAAACCGCCTTCATCTATGCCACGGTGCTGGAAGGCGCGGTGCGCATCCAGGTCAACAACGAGCCGGAAAAGCTCTACAAGGCCGGGGAAAACTTCGTCGAAGAGCCCGGCTCTTTCCACGCCGTCAGCGCCAATGCCAGCGACACCCAGCCTGCCCGGCTGCTGGCGGTGTTCGTGCTCGACAGCAGCGAAAAAGACCTGGTGACCCCGGTAAAAAAATAACTCGCCAAACCGGCTGATCGCTCCTCGCCGGCCGCCTGCGGCTGGCAAGGGGCAACGGCCCAGTACAGGACAACTGCCATGAACGCGCTCGAGGACACTGCCACCCAGGCCAGCGGTGCAGGCACCGGGACCGGTGCCGAACAGCCGTTGCGCAGCAAGAAAAAATGGCTCGGCGTACTGCTGTGCGCCAGCGCCCTGGTCGTGTTGGCCGGTGGTTGGGCCGTGGCCTACACCAGCGGCACCACCAGCACCGACAATGCCTATGTCCGCGGCGATGTGACCTCGCTTGCCGCCAAGGTGGCCGGTTATGTCACCGCCGTGGACGTCCAGGACAACCAGCGTGTACGCGCGGGCGACGTGCTGTTTCGCATCCACGATGATGATTACCGTGCCCACCTTGCCCAGGCCGACGCCAATCTCAAGGCGGCCGAAGCCCGCCTGAGCAATGTCGATGCCGAATCGCGCCTGCAACACGCACTGATACGCCAAGCGCAAGCCCAACAACGCTCGGCTGGCGCCGAGATGAACCTCGCCGCCAAAACCCATGAACGCAGCCGCAAGCTGATCGTCAGCCAGGCCGTAAGCCAGGCCCTGGTCGACGAAACCGGCGCCGCACGCTCGAACGCCGAGGCCACGGTCGAGGCCGCCTCGGCCACGGTCGAGGCGCAACAACAACGTATTGCCGTATTGCTGGCCCAGCGCGAAGCCGCCATGGCCGCCGTCGCCCAGGCTCAGGCTGCGCGCGAACTGGCACAAATCGACCTGGACAGCACCCGCGTGCGTGCCCCGGTAGACGGTGTGGTCGGCAACCGTCAGGTGCGTGTCGGTCGCTTCGTCACACCGGGTGCCGCCCTTCTCGATATCGTTCCTGTCGACGATGTCTGGGTAGTGGCGAACTTCAAGGAAACCCAGCTTGAGCACCTGCGCCCCGGTCAGACCGTGAGTATCCGCGTCGACGGCTACCCCGACGACGCCCTCGAAGGGGTGATCGACAGCTTTGCCCCGGGCAGCGGCTCGGCCTTCAGCCTGCTGCCCAGCGACAACGCCACGGGCAACTTCGTGCGCGTGGTGCAACGGGTGCCGGTGAAGATCCGTCTGGCCCACAACCCGCTGCCGGGGCGCATCGTGCCCGGTCTGTCGGCCCGCGTCGAAGTGGCGCTCGGAGGTGGCTCATGAACACCGCCAGCCTGGCCGGGCATCAACAATTCTCGCGCAGCAGCGCCGTGCTGCTGATCATCGGCGTTGTCCTGGCGACCTTGACCGAAGCTATCGCCAGCACCGTATTGGCGCTGGGGCGCAGTGACATCCTCGGCGACACCGCTGCCACCCCCGACGAGTTTGCCTGGTTGGACGTCGGCTACACCGCCTTCAAGTTGATCGGTTTCATGACCGCGTCCTGGCTGCTGAGCCGCTGGCAACCACACCATGTGGTCATCGTCGCCACCCTGGTCATGGGCCTGGCCTGCGCCGTGACCGCCCTTACCGCCCGCCTCGGCCTGCTGGTAACCCTGCGTATTGCCCAGGGCTTTGCCGGCGGCACCCTGCTGGTCGGCGGCCAGGCGATTCTTTTTCGCAGCTTCGCCCGCGCTCACCAACCGCTGATTCAAGCGCTGTTCGCCATGGGCGCCGTCGTCGCGTCGGCGACCCTCGCCCCGGCCCTGCAAGGCTGGTTGATCGACCGCCACTCCTGGGGCTGGATCTTCTTTTGCGTGGTGCCACTGGCACTGGCCGCCGGCGGCCTGCTGCTGATCGCCGATGCATCAGCCCCCACCCTCACGGCACACCACCCCTTTGACCGGGTCGGCTGGCTGCTGATGGCGGCCAGCCTGATGTGCTTTACCTATGTGTTGAGCCAGGGCAGCCGCTGGGACTGGTTCGACGCGCCGCGCATCGTCTGGCTGACCCTGATCGGCAGTGCAACCCTGCTCGCTTTCATTGGCCATCAACGTGTGGCCAAAGGCGCAGGTCTTCTGGACTTCAGCCTGTTCCAGTCCAGCGACTTTTCCTTTGCATTGATCGTCAGCTTTGTCGCCGGTGCCGCGCTGTTTGGCAGTGCCTTCCTGATTCCGGCATTTGCCCTGTCGGTGCTCGGCTTGCGGCCGACCGATGCCGGGCTGCTACTCTTGCCCAGTGGTGGCTGCTTTATCGTTGCGCTGCTGATCGCGGCCTGGCTCATGCAGGCCCGGCGCGTCGCGCCCTTTGCTACCGTGCCCTTCGGCATCCTGATGATCATGGTAACGATGGGGATGTTGTCCGGTTCCAGCGCCGACAGTGGCGTAGACGACATGCTGGCGGGCGTACTGCTGCGTGGGCTGGGCCTGGGCTTTCTGTTCCTGTCGATCACCCTGATCGCCTTCAGCCACTTGCACCCGCGCGACCTGGCCGGTGGCATCGGCCTGTTCAACACCGGTCGCCAGTTGGGCGGGCTGATGGGCGTAGCGGCCTTGCAGACCCTGATCGAGCACCAGGTAGCCGCCAGTACCGTGGTGCTTGGCAGTCACCTCACCCCGGGCACTGGCGCGGTTATCGAACGCCTGTCGGCCGTGACTGCACAACTGGCCGACAAAGGCATGGATGCGGTGGCCGCCGGCCGCGCAGCGACCACCCTGCTGGCGCGGGCGCTGTCGGGCCAGGCGTTGGTGATTGCCTTCGACACCGCGTTCCTCGCCGTGACCCTGCTATTCGCAGTGGCGGCGCCGCTGCTGGTGGCGATCAAGATCGGCTTTGCGCGACATGCCAAGCACAGGCTCAACCTTCCTGACACGCGAGGGATGTGATGAACGAACCCACCGAATCGACCCGACACCTGCAACAGATCCGCCGCTCCTCGCTGTTTCGCTGGGCGACGCTGCTGCAATGGATAGGCATCGCGCTGTTCCTGCTGGCGCTGGGCCTGGCACTGTTCACCGACCTTCACCAGGATCTACGCGGGGTCGTGCTGATTGCCGTGCTCGGCATGCTGGGGTTGCTGTCGCTGGTGCCGGCACGCTTCATCCTGACCGTGCAATTGATGACGCCGCCCGGGGCAAACAAGCCCGAGCGGCGTCAGAAACCACCGAAGTGATCACCTGCTTCAGAATCGCCCACTCAAACTGACCAGGAAGCTGCGCGGCTCACCGTAAAGGTTGCCATACCCGGTTGAGGAGACCGTGCTGTAGTACGTCTTGTCGAACAGGTTGTTGCCGTTGAGGGCGACCGTCCAGTGCTCATCCAGATCGTATGCTGCGCGCGCGGAGTAAATCGCATAGCCGCTTTCGACGAACGAGTAGTCCAGCGAGTCGCCAGCGCCCGCGCCCATCGGCACCACCGTGCCCGATTCGCTGTGTTCACTCTGGGCCACCACACCGGCGCCGAGACTCAAGGCGGGCAGGCGCTGGAAGCGGTAGTCACTCCACAGTTTGAACAGGTGACGCGGGGTGTGGGTGCTGAACCGGGCATCACCGTCACGCTTGTTTTCGTTCGAGTTGAAGGTGTACCCCAGTGCCACCTGCAAGCCCGGCAACACTTCGCCGTTGAGCTCCAGTTCAAAGCCCTCACTCAACTGGTAACCATTACCGACGTAGCAGCAGGACGTCACCGCGCCCCATTCGCGCGGATAGTTCGGATCGGTCTGACCCTCGCCCTTCTTCTCGATACGGTACAGGGCAAAGCTGGCCAGTAACCTGCCGTCAGCCAGTTCGCTTTTTACACCGATCTCGTAGTTGGTGCCGGTCAACGGCTCCAGCGCCTTGCTGCCCGGTGGTGGGCCCTGCAGCAACGTGGCCTGGGACTTGTAGATCTCGGCGTGGCTGGCGTACAGGCTGGTGGTGGGCGTCAGGTCATAAACGATGCCGTAGTACGGCACGAACTGCGGGTCTTCCTCGACCGACGACAGCTTCTCGCCCGTTGCCCCGACGTACTCGGTATCCTCCTTGAGGGTGTAGCGGCCGCCCACGATCAACGAAAGGTCATCCATCGGCCGAATGCGCAACGAAGTGTACGAGCCGACTTTCTTCACGTCGGTAGAGGTGTCCGGGAAGTTCTCCGCCGTCGGGTAATAGGGTGGCAGGGTTGGCGAGAACACCGAGTCTGCATACAGCTCGTTCCAGTAGCTACCGCCCTTGCCTTCCTTCTTGCTGGCATCGACGCCGACCGTCAGGTCGTGCACATGGCCAAACAGTTCGAAGGCACCCTGCAGGTTCAGGTCGAGGGTGGTTTCCGTGGTGCGGAAGTCGTGCTGGTTGTTCCACCACACTCCGCCCTCGCCGGTCACCGGGTCGATGGGGTTCTCCAGCTCAACGACGTTCTGCGCGTTCTCATTGATGTTGTGGCGGACGTTGGCCACGGCTTTCCAGGAGTCGTTGAGCTGTTGATCCAGGCGCGCGAACACCGTGGTGCTCTCGATGTCGTTCCAGCTCCAGGGCGTGGTCAGGTTGGTGCTGCGCGGCAGGCCGAGGTCGCTGCCATCCGAGTAGCGCCCGAGGGTGTTGCGCACACCATTGAGGTCGTCGCGCTGGTGGCTGACGCCAAAGAACAGCAAGGTGTCTTCGGTCGCATCGAATTCGAACGAGGCGTAGTTCAGGTTGCGCTTCTTGTGGTCGTAGTCGACGAAGGAATGCTTGTCTTCGAGCACGCCAACGTAGCGACCACGCAGGCGTCCGTCCAGGCCCAGCGTGCCGGTGACATCGAACTCGCCGCGGTAGTTGTCCCAACTGCCGGCCGAGGTCAGGGTCTTGACCTGGGTTTCGGCCATCGGCCGCTTGTACATCAGGTTGATTACCCCGCCCGGCTCGCCAGCACCGTAAAGCCCGTCGGCACCGCGCAACAGGCCGACACTGTCGAACTGGGCCAGGTCTTCGTAACGGCTGCTGTCGAGAATGGTCGAGGTTGCGCCGCCCTCGTAGCGCACGTTGGTGATCTCGAAACCACGGGACACATAGGTGTTCTTGGCCCAGGCTTCCTTGCGGGTGACCCCGGTCATCTGGTTCATCACCTGGTCCATGGTCTTGAGTTGCTGGTCCTCCAGACGCTTGTTGGTGATGACGGTGACCGACTGGGCTATCTCGCGCAGCTTCTGCGGGCCCTTGCCACCGATCGCGGTCATCCCCGGCGCATAGCTGCCGGAGCTTTCGGTGTTTTCGGCAAGAAATTCGCCTTCAACGCTGGTGGCCGACAGTTCAAGGCCGTGCGATTGCTCGGCCGTCTCCTCGGCCACCGACTCTTTGGCCGCGACCTCAAGGGTTTCAGCCCTCGCCGGGTCCGGCAGGAAAACAGCGGTAAATCCTAGGCACAGGTGAAGCGGCAGCGGTTTAAGCCGGGAGAGATGACGGGGGAGCATGCGCAAGATCCAAATGGTAATTATTTTCGTTTGCGAATTATTTATATCCGCGAATAATTTTCAAGAGATTTCTTACAAAATATTTTGCGCATGCCTGACCGGTCTTCAGCGAATCGCCGAAACACAAGGATCACTTCAATTCGACAACCTCATGTTTGCACCCGCAGGTAATCCCTGGCCCAACCTCGGTAATCCTCAACCGCACTGAAACGCGCTACCCGCTGTGTCGGGCTCAAACCCTCGGCGCAGGTGCGGCCGCGCTGTTCTCGCAGGCTGTGGTACGTGGCATTGACGGCTGCAAAGTACGCGCCATGGCCCTCAACCACGATGCGTACGCCCAGCTCGGGCAGACAACCTTCATTACCCAGCGCCGGGTTGCCGTAGGTCACCAGCATCAAGGGTACGTTCAGGCCTTCGGCGATTGCGGCAAGTTGATCGATGTCTTGCACGCCGACCAGACAAATGCCATCTGCGCCAGCGTCCTGATAAGCACGGGTGCGCTGAATGACCTCGGGTAGCGGCTGCGCCCCGGCATGCGTACGAGCGATGAGAACCAAGCCCGTGTCTTCACGCGCCTGGCGCGCGGCGCACAGTTTGCCGATGCCCTCCTCGACACTGATCAGTTCGGTTGGCTGGCCGTCGAAACGGGCCGGCAACTGGGTGTCTTCGAGGGTCAGTGCAGCGACCCCGGCGCGCTCCAGTTCAGCCACCGTGCGCATGACGTTGAGGGCATTACCGTAGCCGTGATCGGCATCGGCGATTACCGGCAGACGTGCCACTCGGCCAATGCGGGTGGCCTGTTCGACAAACTCGCTGAGGGTGACCAGGGCGATATCGGGGGCGCCCAGTACTTGCAGGGAAACAACCGAGCCGCCAAGAATGCCGACTTCAAAACCGAGGTCGGCGGCGATCCGCGCCGACAAGGGATCAAAAACCGACGCGGCGCGCAGGCAGACAGGGCTGGCAAGCTGCGCGCGCAAGGCGCTGCGCAGCTCAACATGAGTGGCTTTGGGCATGGTGATCTCTTTGAGGTGAACCGGGCGCGCACGGCGTCCTTGCCGCAGGCCCCGGTTGTGTCACTTGATGAAGCGGACCTGGCTGTTGATCTTCTCTATGATCGAGCCCTTGCGCTCGTTGAAGCGCGCCTTGTTCTGTTCGAACAGGTTATTGCCCTTGGTATCGATGGAAATGATCAGCGGACCAAACTCGCGCACGCGGTTGACCCACAAGGTTTCGGGCATGCCCAGGTCCTGCCACTCGGCGCGCTCGATCGCCTCGACCTTGGTCGCCGCAAGCACTGCGCAGCCGCCCGGGAACACGGCATGCACAGCTTTGTTTTCGAGGCAGCCGGTAGTGGTCTCCGGGCCCATGCCGCCTTTGCCGACAATCAGTTTGACCCCGGTTTCTTCAATGAACTGCTTCTCGAACTTTTCCATGCGCATGCTGGTGGTCGGCCCTATCGAAACCATCTCGAAGCTGCCATCGTCTTTCTTGCGCACAATGGGCCCGGCGTGAAAGATCGCCCCGCCACGCAGGTCCACCGGCAGTTCGCGCTTGAGTTCGATCAGGCGGCGGTGTGCCACGTCGCGGCAGGTCACCAGCTGGCCGGTCAGGTAAACCACATCACCAACGTTGAGGCCGGCCAGGTCCTCGTCCTTGATCGGGGTGCTGAGGATCTTTTTCACAGTACTACTCCTTCGTGGGAGAGGATGTCGTAGGTCAGGTCGGCATTGATGCGGATCTTGCCGCGCCGGTGGGCCCAGCAGCCGGTGGACACCGCCACGCCGATGGTTGAGGGGTGGCGCGCCGACGATTCGATGTTCACGCCCATCACACTGCTGTTGCCGGTCAAGCCTTGCGGTCCGATACCGATCTCGTTGAGGCCGTCTTCCAGCAGACGCTCCATCATTGCCGCGTTTTCGTTGGGGTGGCTGGAGTCCACCGGGCGCAGGATGGCCCGTTTCGACAGACGCGCAGCGGTCTCCACCGAGGTCGATACGCCCACGCCCACCAGCAGCGGCGGACAGGCGTTGACCCCGCGCGAGGTGATCACGTCGAAGACGAACTCGGTCACGCCCTCGTAGCCCTGGCCGGGCATCAGCACCTTGGCCGAGCCGGGCAAAGTGCAGCCACCACCGGCCATGTACACATCGACGATGGCATGATCGGCATCGGGGATGATTTCCCAGTCCAGCCAGGGAATCTTCGAACCGGTGTTGGTGCCGGTATTTTTCTCGACGAAGGTTTCCACCGCGTTATGGCGCAGCGGACCTTTGATGGTCGCCTCCCTGGTGGCGTTTTCGAGGATGCCTTCGAGCTCGCTGAGCAACGGGAAGCGCGCGCCGGCCGAGATGAAATACTGGATCACCCCGGTGTCCTGGCAGCTGGGACGGTCGAGCTTGTCGGCGTAGTCCTGGTTCTCGGCCATCGAGTCGTAGACAGCGATGGCCAGCGGATTGGTTTCCGCTGCGCGCAATTTCGCGGTCTTCTCTTTTACGTCCTTGGGCAAGCGTTTGCCGATGTAGGCAGTGAACTTGGCCATCACGTCGGTCAATGTTGATACGGCTGCTTCTTTATCCACGGTTGTTCTCCTCATTGCATCACAAGACAGGTTTCACAGGACGTTGCACGGCGAGCGGTGCGGCCTGCTGCGCCGGGGTTTGCTCCAGCACGGGGCCGCCTTCGAGCACCTGGTCCATTTGTTGTTTGTCGAGCGCACCGACCCACTTGGCGATGGCCATGGTGCCGACGGCATTGCCAATGGTGTTGGTGATGGCCCGCGCCTCCGACATGAAGCGGTCGACGCCAAGCAGCAGCACCATGCCGGCCACCGGAATGTTGTCCATGGTCGCCAGGGTCGCGGCCAGGGTGATGAAGCCCGAGCCGGTCACCCCCGCCGAGCCTTTGGAGGTCAGCAGCAGTACGCCGAGCACGATCAGCTGATCCATCAGGGTCAACGGCGTGTTGGTGGCCTGGGCGATGAAAATCGCGGCCATGGTGTAGTAGATGCACTGGCCGTCCGGGTTGAAGGTCAGGCCCGAGGGGATCACCAGACCGACCACCGGTTTGGACACACCGACCTTCTCCAGCTTGGTCATCAGCTGCGGCACCACCGATTCCGAAGAGCTGGTGCCGAGCACGGTGAACAGCTCCTCCTTGAGATACTTGAGGAACTTCCACAGGCTGAAACCCGACAGCCGCGCGATGGAGCCGAGGATGACCACCACGAACAGAAAGCAGGTCAGGTACATGGTCGCCATCAGCTTGCCGAGCGACACGATCGAGCCCAGGCCGTACTTGCCGACGGTGAACGCCATCGCCCCGCAGGCAGCCAGCGGCGCAACGCGCATGATCATGCCGACGATATGGAACATGCCGTGGGAGAAGGCTTCGAGCACATCGACGAAGGGTTTGCCGCGAGGCCCCAGGTGCGACAGGGCAATGCCGAACAGGGTTGAAAACAGCAGGATCTGCAGGATCTCGTTCTTGGCAAACGCGTCGGTGACACTCGCCGGGATCACATGCAGGAGAAAGTCGCTGAAGCTGCCAGAGCCGCTCGCCGCCGCCGAGGTGTAGGTGGCGATGCTCTTGGCATCGAGGGTGGCCGGGTCGACGTTCATGCCCTGGCCGGGCTGCACCAGGTTGACCACGATCAGGCCCAGCACCAGGGCGAAGGTCGACAGCACTTCAAAGTAAATGAGTGCGCGCACCCCCACCCGGCCCAGCTCCTTCATGTTCTCCATCTTGGCGATGCCAAGCACCACGGTGGCGAAAATGATCGGTGCGAAGACCATCTTGATCAGTTTGATAAAGGCATCGCCAATGGGCTTGAGGTCGACACCGACGTGGGGCCAGAACACCCCCAGTACGATGCCCAGGGCCACGCCTATCAGCACCTGGACATACAGCTTGCCTATCAATCGTTTGGCCATTATCTGCTCCGCATTATTGTTGTGAGTCGGATTCTTTCTGGCGGCTGGGCCACTGGCAGTGGCAAATCAATAGCCCAGGTTTTTTGTGGTTAATCACGGGAGCTAAAGGTAATGGCTTTTCAAAAATGCTGTAATACAATGAAATTCACTTCATTATTTACTTCAGGTTAATTATGAACCCGGTCTCGGAACTGGCCTTTTTTACCCAGCTGGTCAAGGTCGGCAGCCTCGCCGCCACCGCCCGCGAGCTGAACCTGACGCCGCCGGCGGTTTCCAAGCGCCTGGCACAGCTGGAACAACGGCTTGGCGTGCGCCTGCTCAACCGCACCACGCGCAGCATCAGCCTGACCGCCGAGGGCGAGACTTACCTGATCAATGCGCAGCGGATCCTGGGTGAAATCGAGGAGATGGAGCAGCAGGTGTCCAGTAGCCGGGCCGCGCCCAAGGGCCTGTTGCGGGTGAACGCGCCGCTGGGGTTCGGGCGTACCCATGTGGGGCCGGCAATATCGTCATTCGCCCGGCGCTACCCGGAGGTCGAGGTGCAACTGCAGCTCACCGACCGACCGATCAACCTGCCGGACGACGCCATCGACGTGGCCATCCGCTTTGGCGAGCTGCCCGATTCACGCCTGATCGCCCGCAAAATCGCCGCCAACCGCCGCCGCCTGTGTGCGGCACCGGCGTACCTGCAGGCCTTCGGCTGCCCGCAAACGCCCCGCGAGCTGCTGCAGCACAACTGCATCGTGCTGCGCCAGAACGATGCCGCGTTCGGCAGCTGGCGGCTGAGCCGGGGCAAACAGAGCGAGTCGGTGAAAGTGCGCGGCACCCTGAGTACCAACGATGGCGAGGTGGCATTGAACTGGGCGCTGGATGGCCAGGGCATCCTCATGCGCGCCGAATGGAACCTCGCCGACCACCTGCGCAGTGGTCGCCTGGTCGAGGTGCTCAGCGACTATCACACGCCCCCGGCCGACATTTACGCGGTGTACCTGGAGCGCCTTAACCTGTCGGCCAAAGTGGCCTTTTTTATCGAGCACCTGCGCGAGTTTTTCCGCCGCAATGCCGACGGTCCGGACGACAGCCTGGCAGGCTGGCAGTAAGCCGCCGCCCGGAGAACCACCGGGGTCATCAGCGGCGGGTGATAACCGCTTCCAGGTATTCGCTGGGCACCACCAACGACGACGGACCGGCCACGTTGTTGTCGTTGATCAACTGGGTCAGGTCGCGTTCCAGGGCGCTGGCAGCCTCACTGTCCAGAGAGGCAAAGGCCTTGTGCACCGGCCCGTACCAGGTGCGGAACACCTCGATGAAATGCGCCGCCGAGCGGTAGCGGAAATTGAACTGCTGGCGGCTTGCATTCAGGGCTCCGATGCTGTCGGCGAACAAGCTGCGCAATTGTTCTTCGTCACCCCAGCGCGAAGGCGGCAGCGCACCGGCGGGTGGCGGTACATGTCCCCCCAGGGTCTTGAACAATTGCCCGATAAAGCCTTGCGGGGTCCAGTTGGCCAGGCCGATCCGGCCACCCGGGCGACACACCCGGGCAAGCTCGCGAGCGGCTTGCGCCTGATCGGGGGCGAACATCACGCCAAAGGTGGAAATCACCGCATCGTAAGCGCCGTCGGCATACGGCAACGCCTCGACATCGGCCACCTCGAACACCACCTTCAACCGTTCCGCCTGCGCCCGTTCCTCGCCGCGTTTCAACAGCTCGGCGACATAATCAGTTGATCGGACCTGACAGCCGCGGCGTGCCGCGGCCAGGGTGGCATTGCCGTTGCCGGCGGCGACATCCAGGACTTTTTCATCCCAGCGCAAGTCGCAGGCCTCGGCCAGTCGCTCGCCAACCAATTGCAGGGTGGTGCCGATCACGGCGTAGTCGCCGCTGGCCCAGGCCGCCTGCTGGCGGGCCTTCAACGCTTTCAAATCCAGGGGAGTGCTCATCTTCTGCACCTGATTTATCCGCGCGGTCATCATCTGCTGGCGGTCAACGCCAGCGTGAACCAATAGCTAAACGCCAGGCCCGAAAACCGGCAAGGGCTACCGGGCCGGGCGTCAGACCGGTTGGATACATGCTTAGCGCGCTTGGGCATTAACCCCTAGACATCCACCAAAATCCTGAACCCACCATAAATCAGGCGCTGCCCATCAAACGGCATCGGGTTCTGGTCAGGCTGCAGGCGCGGGTCTTCCATCATCTTCTTCATCCCGGCGTCCCTCACCTCCCGCGAGGGCCAGAGAATGAATGAAAACACCACCGTCTCATCGGGCTTGCATTTCACCGCCAGCGGGAACGAGGTGACCTTGCCTTCGGGCACATCATCGCCCCAGCATTCGACCACACGCTCGGCGCCACACTCTTTGAATACCACCGCCGCCGCGTCGGCATGCTGCTTGAACTTTTCGCGGTTGGCCGTTGGTACGGCGAGCACAAAACCATCGACATAGGACATGACCTTGACTCCTGCAGAAGGGTTGAGCTGATCGGGGTGATCTGTGCAGTAGTCGAATGGCTGGCGAAGGATTCGACAGGCGCTGCCAACGGCTGACAGGCGGTCGGCTCAAGCGGCGAAAATCGTCCCTTCCAGACGGCCGATCGCCCCGGCTTGCAGCGGGCCGACTATCCTTGAAGGTAGCCGCGCCCAGGCTGTCGGTGCGGGCCATGCCGTTGCGGTTCGGTCTTGCGAGGAGACGAGAAATGAGCGCGTTGCGAACAGGTTCGCTGACACTGGCGATCTGCATGACCCTGGTGATGGCAACGGGCATTGCCCGGGCCAAAGAACTGCCGGTTCCGCTGGTCACTGGCGAGCAGTGGACGCAGTCAACGGCGGAGTTCAAGAAGGTTTACCTGATCGGCATTGCCAATGCCTTTGAAGTGGAAGCGGCCTACCATGGCGACAAAAAGCCGACTGATGAGCAGAGCCTGATTCCTCGTTTTGGCAGAGGCCTGAAGGGCCAGACGCTCGATACGGTGCGCCAGGGCATCGATACCTGGTATGCCGCCCACCCTGATCAGCTGAAACGGCCGGTCATTGAAACCATCTGGTTCGAAATGGTAGTACCAGGGCTGAAGCAGAACCCATAGCGGAGATGAACATGAAGCGGTTTCTAGCGTTTACCGCTGCCCTCACGGTCGCCAGCCTGGTCGGCTGCACCAACATGAGCTCGCAGCAGCAAGGCACGCTCAGCGGCGCGGCTATTGGTGCCGCAGCAGGCGCCGGTATTGCGGCAATTTCCGGTGGCAGTGGCTGGACTGGCGCGGCACTTGGCGCTGCTGCGGGCGGGGTTGTCGGGCATATCCGAGGCGGTAAGTAGCACCATCAGGCACATCGGGTCGCGTGAAGCCGACGCTGCACGCGACCCTGGGTGCGGACGTTATTTCAGGAAGTTCAGGTCCAACGGGTAATCAAGGATGATACGGGTCTGGTCCAGGTCGTTGGCAATCGCGCCATAGTCGCCACCGGTGCGCATGGAAGCGTGCAACAAACGCAGCGAAAGGTTCTTCGCCGGACCCGATTGCACCACGTACTTGACCCACAGGTCCCGCTCCCACTGCGAGCCATCGTGCACCGCCTGGAACCGTGAGTAAGCACCCGAGGCATTGCGGCCGTCGATGTCGGTACCGCGAATGTAGCGCGCAGTAAAGGTCAGGCCCGGCACACCGAAGACCACTGCATCCAGATCGTAACGGGCACTCCAGGCCTTTTCGTTGGGGCTGTTGAAGTCGCTGCCCTGTGACGCCGCATCCAGTTCGATGTCAAAACTGTTCCAGACATAATCGAACGGTTGGTCGCCATCAATCTGGGTAAACGCCAGTTCAACTTTATGCCCGCCCAGCGCATAACCTGCGCGGGTGCTCCAGGCATCGTTGCGAATGGAACCCAACAGCGCCGCACCGGTATCGCGGGTGCGGTAATAGTTGATGCCGGTATTGAACGTGCCGCCTACGGCTAATGGCACTCGGTACTCTATGGAAGCAAATTGCTGGTTCCAGATATCGTCCAGTTCAGAGCCGAACAGTTTGACTTTTACATTGTTGATGCCGGTGTAAACACCACCGTAATAACTGACAAAGTCGCTGTCTGCCTGACGCCCACCATAGGCCGTGCCCAGATGCCCGCCATGATTGGGTTGTGCCCGGTCGCTACTGGAGACGAAGCGCCCGGCATTGAGTGTCAGGCCGGCGAAAGAACGGTCGGTGACATTCCAGCCTCTGAGGGTTTGCGGCAACAAGCGGATATCGCCGTATTTGAGCACCGGCGAATCCGGAAACAGGTCGCCATAGGCCAACTCAGTGCTGGCAATGCGCATTTTCAGGGCCCCGCCGGCCTTGGAATACTCGCTTTTCGGGTCGCCGTCGTTATCACGCGAGACGATGCCGCCATTGCCGATGCCATCGCCGACCCGGCCTTTGCCACCGTCGAGTTTGACCGCTCCCATGTAATGCAGGTCAAGGCCAAAACCGACCAGCCCCTGGGTAAAGCCGGAATTGAACTTGGCCAGTACCCCTTGCGACCACTCCTGACGGTAACTTTGCCGTTCGCCATCGAAGTTGGTGTAACTGCCGTTACGGTTATCTGCGTTCCAGTAAAAGTTTCTGAAACCTACAGTCGTCGTACTGTCTTCGATAAAACCGTTATTTGCGTCTGCTGCGCACACCACTGCACTGCTCAAGCAGACACTTGCGCCGGCCATCCCCAAGGTAAAAAATTTAAGCCACATAATACACTCCCTTATTGCCAGCTATCAGAACGGCAGCGTGAAGATTTATTGTTATTAACCAGGTTGCTATGGATCGGGCAGCACTCAACCCGACCACTAACTTGCGCATGGGCGCACGTGGCACTGTTATTGTTTTATGTATGGATCGATATACCCGGGCCGGGTGCGACGGCGCACTACCCGGCCCGGGAAGATGAAACTCGGTGTTAGGCGGTCATACCGTCGAAGAACCGTGTGGCGTTTTCATCCAGGGTGGCGATGTCATAGCCGCCCTCCTGCACCACCACGCACGGCAGCCCCAGCGCCTTGATGCGCTGCCCCAGCAGGCGGAAGCCTTCATGGCTGACGGCAACCTTGGATTGCGGGTCGTTTTCGTAGATGTCGAAACCCAGCGACAGCACCAGCACGTCGGGGGCAAAGGCACGCAGGGCTGCTTCTGCCTGGTCCATGCAGGCGAAGAAATCCGCTTCGCTGGCGCCATGCGCCATCGGCAGGTTCAGGTTATAGCCCTCACCGATGCCGGAGCCGGTTTCATCGTCGAACCCGGCGACCACCGGGTAGAAGTTGGTGGGGTCGCCATGAATCGACACGTAGAGCACGTCGTCGCGGTCGTAGAAGATTTCCTGGATGCCCTGGCCGTGGTGCATGTCGGTATCCAGCACGGCGACCTTGGCGAACTTGCCGCGCAATACCTGGGCGGCAATCGCAGCGTTGTTGAGAAAGCAGAACCCGCCGGCCGCTTCAGCGCGGGCATGGTGCCCCGGTGGCCGGCTCAAGGCGTAGGCGGCGCTGTCGCCTTCGATCACCGCATGCGCCGCGGCCACCGCGCTTTGCGCCGACCAGTACGCGGCCTGCCAGGTATGCGCGCCGATCGGGCAGCTGCCGTCTGCCAGGTAACGGGCGGTCTTGCCGAGGACCCCGCGCAGCGGGTTGCCTTCGCGAATGTAGATGTTGGACATCACCTCATCGCCCCAGTCCTCCGGCACTTCGTGCCATTGCTGGTACGCGGTGCGCAGGTACTCCAGGTAGGCCGGACTGTGCACGGCGGCCAGCGGTGTCTCGCCATGGTCGGCCGGTTCAAGTACCGGGTAACCCAGTTTCCCGGCCACTGCCAGCAGCGGGTCGATACGGTCCGGTACTTCCTGCGGCTCGCGCATTTGCCCCCGTGACAGGTAGGAACGTGGATGGTGCAGGCGCTGCGCCGGGTGGAAAAACGTTTTCATTGATGACCTCGTTCAAAGGTAATGCATGTTCTGTGCGCCACCGCCCAAGGGGATCGCGGCGCCCAGTGATTAGTTCGCTGTCCGCTCAATAGCCCAGTTCGGGATCGACCAGGTTGTTCAATGCCAGCCCTGCTGTCAGGCGCGAGACGTTTTCGGCCACCTGCTGGGCAATACACGAATCCGAGGCAGCGGACGCCATGTGCGGCGTCACCCATACTCCGGGCGTGCGCCACAGTGGCGAATCGGCAGGCAACGGTTCGCGCTCGAACACATCGAGCAAGGCGCCGCGCAATTGTCCGTCCGCCAGGGCCTGGCTCAGGTCTGCAGGGTTGAGGTGCTGGCCCCGACCGCAATTGATCAGCGCAGCGCCTGGCGCCAGGTGCTGGAACACCTCGCGGCCCAAAACGCCCTGGGTAGCAGGCGTCAGCGGCAGCAGGTTGACCAGCACGTCCAGCCCCTGCAGAAAGTCCGGCAGCGAAGACGCCCCGTTGAAGGTCGTCACCCCGTCGATCTCCCGCGGCGTGCGGGCCCAACCGCGCACGTCGTAGCCGGCCTGCGCCAGCCGTATGGCCACCGGTGCACCAATCGCACCCAGGCCCATCACCCCGACCTTGAATGCCTGTGCCCGCCGCTGCAACGGGCGCTGCCAGCGCTGTGTGGCGTTACCGGCGATCACCTGGTCGAAGCCACGGTGAAAGTGCAACACGCCCCAGTGCACGTATTCGCTCATGCCCTGGGTGTGATCCGGGTCGACCACCCGGCACACCGGCACCGACGTATCGCGCGAAGTATCTTGCGCCAGGTGGTCGACGCCCGAGCCAATCGAGTACACCAGGCGCAGGTTCGCCAAAGCGCCCAGGCTACCCGCGGGCGGGAACCAGCAGACCGCGACTTCGGCCTGCTGCGCACCGTCATCACCAGGGCGCAGCACGGCAAGATGCGGGGTATGGCGGGCGAACAGCGCGGCCAGCCAATCCGTCAACGCAGGGTCCTGACACAGCAAAATGAGACGGGTCATGGTCAGCTGCACCAATCGGCGCGCTGCTCGTCGATCAGACTCAGCGCGGCCGTCCAGGCCAGATCAATGATCCCGTCGATGCCATCACGGCCAAACTGCGCAGCCGTGTGCAGGCACACTTCTTCGCTCGGGAAGTTCAGTGCCACTCCGGCGGACATCGCCTGGATCTGCGCCTGGCAGGCACGCTCCAGGAAGTAGATCTCGTGGAATGCTGCCGCCACGCTGCCACCGGCTGCGAGCAAGCCATGGTTGCGCAGGATCATCGCCTTGTGTGAACCCAGGTCGGCGACCAGCCGCTCGCGCTCTTCCAGCGACAGCGCGATACCTTCATAGGTGTGATACGCCAGGTTGCCGTAGAACTTCAAGGCATGCTGGGTCAGCGGCAACAAGCCATCGCGCTGAGCTGCCACCGCCATGCCGGCGGCCGTATGGGTGTGAATGATGCAGTGCAGGTCCGGGCGCGCGTCGTGGATGGCCGAATGGATGACAAAGCCGGCCGTATTCACCTGCCCACCGTTGTAACTGCTGTCGACCAGTTTGCCTTCCAGGTCGATCAGCACCAGGTCGCTGGCGCGCATCTTCTCGAACGCCACGCCGTAGCGGTTGATCAGAAAATGGCGTTGCGGCCCCGGCACACGCAGGGTGATGTGCGTGTCGATCAGGTCGGTCATGCGGTAGTAGGCAATCAGGCGATACAGCGCGGCCAGGTCACAGCGTGACTGCCACTCGATCGCCGACATGGCGGTGGGTTTGCTCATGAAACGACTCCTTGTGATGAGGACAGCACGACTGGCCGGGCGTTGCTGCTACGCAGGTGCGACAGGCCCAGCACGCCGGTCAGTGACATCAGCGCCAGCACGCTGAAGAACACCGCCAGCGGCAGCCATTGCCCGGCGAAGTGACCGGCCAGGAAGGTACCCAGCATCGGCGTCAGCCCCCCTGTCAGGCCGCTGCCCAGTTGATAGGCAATCGAGATGCCCGAATAGCGTACCCGCGCCGGAAAGGCCTCGGCCATGTAGCCGGCGATTACCGCGTACAGGGCAGCGAGCAGCAGGACGGCCATGGCGATGCCAGCGGTCATGTAGTAGATGTTGCCGGTCTGCACCAGCAGGAACATCGGGTACGGCACCAGGATGCACAGCGATGCCACCCACTTAAGGAAACGCCCCTCGCCCAGGCGTTCGGCCAACAGCGCCGAACAGGGTTGCGAAAGGAATTGCAGGATGGTGACCACGAACAGACAGTCGAGGATCGTGGTCTTGGCAATGCCCTGGTACTGGGTAACGTAGGTGATCATGAAGGTGTTGGTGAAGAAGAAACCACCCGAGCCGATGGTGACCGCCAGCGCAGCGAAAAGGATGTTCTTCCAGCCCTTGCGGATGACTTCCAGCACCGGGTTGTCAGAGGTCTGGTCGTTGTCCTTGACCTCGGCAAACTCCGGCGACTCCGGCACGCCGAAACGGATCACCAGGCCGACGATCATCAGCACCCCGCTGAGCAGGAACGGGATACGCCAGCCCCAGGTCATCAGTGCCTCTTGTTCCATCGCGCTGATGCAGCGAAACGCAATCAACGCCAGCAGCAAGCCCGCCGGGCTGCCCCACTGGGCGAACGAGGCAAAAAACACTTTACGGTGCTTGGGCGCGTGCTCACTGGCCATCAGCACCGCCCCACCCCACTCGCCGCCGACCGAGATGCCTTGCAGCAGGCGCAGGAACACCAGGCCGATAGGTGCCCAGATGCCCGCCTGGGCATAGGTCGGCAAGAGGCCGATGCACATGGTCGCCAGGCCCATCAGCACGATGGTGACCACCAGCATTTTCTTGCGGCCGAGGCGATCGCCCAGGTGGCCGAAAACCATGCCGGCGAAAGGCCGGGCGATAAAGCCGACGGCAAAGCTGCCAAAGGCCGCCATGGTGCTGAGCATCGGGTTTTCGCTGGGAAAGAACAGTTGACCAAGCACCAGTGCCGCGGCAAAGGCGTAGATGTAGAAGTCGTAGAACTCGATGGTCGTGCCGATAAAGGCGGCCGCCGCGGCACGCCGCGGGGTGGAGGTAGTGCTCGTCATCTGAAGCTCCTGGGAATCATTGTTATAGGCAGGAGAAAGGTCTGTCATGCGCTGCGCAAGGCCATTGCACTCTGGCGGTGCATTGCTAGATGGTGCGGCAACACCTATGCTAGGAAAAGCTTCTAATCTCAATACTCAAGTATAAGTATTAACAATAATGACTACACCCACGGCTTCCCCGCTGCGCAACCCGGAAGCCAGGCGCTTCCTCAACGATCGCCTGGACTGGAACCTGTTGCGCACCTTCCTGGTGATCGGTCAGGAAGGCAGCATCAGCCGGGCTGCAGCGCGCCTGTACCTGAGTCAGCCGGCCATCAGCCAGGCCCTCAAACGGCTCGAAGAGCAACTGGACTGTGCCCTGGTGGTACGCCGCGGGCCGCGTATCAGCCTGACCCGGACCGGCGAGGAAGTCATTCAGATTGCCGCCGAACTTTACGGCACCGTGTCACGCCTGGGCCCGGCCCTGGACAAGCCGGCCGAAACGGTGGTGGGCAAGGTCCGCCTGCTGACCATCAGCCGCATCCAGTCCCGTGCTTACGACGAGTTCCTCGCGCAGTTTCACCTCGACTACCCGCAGGTAGAACTGGAAGTCGATGTGTTGCGCAGCTCGGATGTGATCAGCGCCTTGTTGCAAAAAACCGCGTCGTTCGGCCTGGGGCTGTGCCGCACACCGCAGCCCAAACTCGAACAGCGGGTGTTGCTGCAGCAGCGCTACGCGTTTTTCTGTGGCAAACGCCACCGCCTGTTTGGCCGCAAGAACCTCGGCCTGAGCGATTTGCTGGACGAAAACTTCGTGAGTTTCACCAGCGACCAGATTGGCGGCAACCTCTCGCCACTCACAGTGTTTCGTGACCAGCAGGGTTTCACAGGGCGCATTGTCGCCTCTTCGCCGAGCCTGGATGAAATCCGCCGGTTGGTGGGCGCCGGCTACGGCATCGGTTGTTTGCCGGAACACATCGTCGCTGCCGATGTGCAGGCCGAAGAGGTCTGGCGCCTGCCGCCCTGGGAGGGCGTGATCGATGTGAATGTCTACCTGCTGTGGCACCGTGAGCAGAAAATGAACCAGGCCGAGTCGGTGTTTCTCGAGCGCTTTCAGCAGATGCTGATGACCACCGATCCGGCCGAGCGGTTTTAGACATCTCTGTGGGAGCGGGTTCACCCGCGAACGAATTACCCCTGATGCGCGACAGGCGGTCGCTTTTCGGGTCTGGACCTTGACCCATGTCTAGGAACCCCGGAACACGCGTTGTCCGCACTTTTCGCATCTGACAGACTCAAACCCTGTACACCGTATGAGGTTAACGAAATGCGAAAGATACTCTCTGTATTGGCACTCTCTGTCGTTGCAGCACAAGGGGCCTATGCCGGGGAATCGGCGAATACCGCCGTCGGCGGCGGCCTCGGTGGCGCGCTCGGTAGCGTGGTGGGGCAAGCCGTTGGCGGCAGCACCGGCGCTGCAATCGGCGCCGGCGTCGGTGGCGCTGCAGGTGGTGCGGTAAGCGCGAAGGATGGCAAAAAAACCGAAGCCGCCATTGGCGGTGGCCTTGGCGCTGCAGGCGGTCAGGTGGTCGGGCGCAGTATCGGCGGCACGACGGGCGGTACCATCGGCGCCGGCCTGGGCGGTGCGGCCGGTGGCGCTGTCGGCAACAGCCTGGCGGACGACGACCATCACGACAACCACAAGTCCAGCCACAAGCATAAGCACAAAAACAAGCACAAACACTAAGCCGGGTGTTAGTGCGGCCATCTCATCTGCGATGGCCGCGCGCGCTGTGCTGCCACCTTAGCGGCGGTAGTAGCGGTGATCGTTGTCGTAGCGGTGCTGCATGGCCCGATCGTGACGACGCTCCCAATCCCGGCGGCGTTCCGCTTCCCGGCGGGCCTGTTCCCTGCGCCAGTTGTCGCGGCGCCAGTTCTCCCGACGCCAATCGTCTCTGCGATCATGCCAACGACCGTCGTGCCAGTAGCGGTCGTCATCGTGGGCCAGCAACGGCCCGGCCTGCTTGTCGGCAATGCTGGCCACGCTCGGCCACGGGTTGCTCACGGCCCGCTGTGGCGCCTGAACGGCGGCGACTTCGGTGGCAACCATCGAGGTTGAAGGTTTCATTTGTGTTGCTGATGCCGAGCCCATCGCCGCGAACGCGAACAGGCTAAAGAGCACCATCCGTGGGACATGGAATTTCATGAGCGAAGTCAACCTCTGGTTGGCAATGGGTATCTGTCTGACCATCGTCCCTGTCAGGTCGATGTGCCTACCCAGATAGACCTCGAAATAGAGAAAAGTTCTAAGGCCTCAGCCAAAAAATTGACAAGCCGATCTGCACTATGGCCTCCACCCACCACCCTGCGGATAAACAAAACTATTTTATAAACCGTCACTCTATCGGCGGTAACGCCCTGCCCTTTAGCTTCAAAAGAATATAACTAACGGGTGACTGCTGACTTATTATCTCCTCCGGAAAACGCAAGTAAACACACTAAGGAGACTAACAACAAGCAGACTAACCTACTCGCGAATCACCTCACCAAAACTTGTTAGCGCGTGCCACAGGCAGGCTGTTGTTGTGCGCGCCGATCAACAACCTTATGAACGACTTAAACAGCCGCTCACTCATTTACCGTACGTTAAAGGAATCACTATCAATGAATGATAATGACAGCGCCTTCAACCCGGCGCACCCTCCTTTGATGACCGATCCTGATAACTTGCCACCCGAAAACTCCGGTGCGCTTGTTGTGGGCAGTTATTCGATAACCAAGGATCACTTCGATCTGGTCACAGACCCACGCTACCCCTGGCAAACGATGAACCACAATTCACCGTCCGAGTGGGAAAAGTGGAAGCAGACCAAGGCCGACAAACTGGCCAATGTCGACCACTACCAGGTGTTGAGGACCCGCTACTGGCACCGCGTCAGCCGTAAGACCTATGCCAACAACGTTACCGAACAGGTGACCAACGTCGTCGGCGCCACCTACACCCATTCTGAGGGCCAGACCCGCTCGATCACCACGCGCATCGGCATGGACCTGGGCCTTGACCTGTCGGGCGGCGACCTGTTTGCCGGCGGCGAAGTACCACCGATACCGCCGGTAATGGCCACGCAAGGCGCCCTGGCGCAGACCGCGCCCCTTGGTGCCTCGACCTTCAACCTCAGCGCCGAGTTGTCCCGCACCCTGGAGTACCGCCAGGAGGACACCAGTTCCTACGACTACCGGCACGAGGTGATGACCACGACGGAATTTCTGGCGGACTACCAGTACCTGAACTGGCAGGTTTGCGAAGCCATTGAAATATATCGCGTGCCATCGGCCAGCGGTAATGACAAGGAACTTGTGAGTTCGGTTCCCGCCAACACCACCACGACCTACAACGACCGGATACTCATGAAACCGGCTACGCCGCCCTCACTGTAACGCTAACGCAAGGAGCATTCGTCATGACTCAACAAACCACACTAAACCCCGGCGGTTCGGTTGTTTACTCTACTCGCCCGGTGGGCCTGCGCACGCAACTATCGGCGAAGTGCAGCGATGCTGGAGATTCGAAAATAAGTTGGCATATCGAGTTGTGTTGCCAGAGCAATCATGATGTTGCGCTTGAGGCGGGCCAGCCCACGACGATTGATGTATCGGAAGGCGCCGGCGCATTAATGACGGTATCGAATATCGGCTTCAATCCCGTCACCGTCTGGACCGACTATTGAACCCGGCCCACGCGTTTATGCATCACGTTGCTACTTCACTCTCATTCAAGGAAGTCGACATGAACGCAACTGTCAGTAGCCAGGAACACCTGGCACACGCCATTCTCATGCCGTTCGGCAGCCAGGCGGCCACACTCGATGCGGCCAACCTCAGCACCCGGCTCGATACCATTGGCAAGGGTGTCGCCAGCATCATGGCCTTGCGTCACCCTCCTCAATCCGGCCAGGCCGCCATCGAGGCCGAGGCCGCCACCAAGGCGGCGGCGACGGTGAAAAACCTTGTCGCCAGCCTGCGCTTCGTCGTCCACGACTTGCTGCCAACACTGGGTACACCACTCGATGACTTTCTCGCCCAGGCCCGTCAGCCGGGTGATTTGCGCGATCGCTTGAGCCAGTCGCTGCGCAGCAGCGGCTTGAGCACAGCGGAAGTGGAATGGGCGTTCGGTGAGCTGGACGGCATCGAGTTCCGTCTGGTCGATCTGCTGGTCAACAACGACCCGCGCAACCTCGATGTGCTGTTGGACGGTATCAGTACAGGCCAGAACGGTCTGCACAATGCCGGTTTCCTGGCCTTCACCGGGGATGCCGGGATTGATCAGCGCCTGGGCCAGCTGATTGCCCGCTGCCGTGAAAAAGGCGTAACGGCCTCGTTCGTCCATGTGCTGGTGCTGGCGTTCGGCACCGCGGCGGCTGTAGAGCATTACCAGACGGCAGAGAACCTCATGTTCCCCCACGTCGCCTGGACCCCGCACGCGTTGCAGCAACTGCATGCGTTGCACCTGACGCCCGCCGGGCAGACCTTCGTGATCAATCACACCAACAACTGGGTGACGGGTTCCGCAGCCGGCTGGGCGCTCAACACCAACCATAACACCCACGATGTCACCACCGGACTGACAGTGACCGCGCGCGTAGTCGCCGTTGCCGGCCCCAACAAAACCGTGAACATCATGTCCATTCAGTAACAGGCTGGTAGCGTGAAGGCGAAGCAGGCCAACTCGGCCTGCTTCGCTGCATTGCCTTGGCAACGACTAAGCTCAAAACATGGATCATCGTCCCTCAAGGTGAAGGCCATGAGTGCCATGTCGCTGTCTGAACTCGATGCCGCATTACCGGCGTTAACCCGTAAAATCCGGGTGCTCGATGCACTGGCGTGGCCCGATGGCGTCGAGGAGGTTTTCCTCGGTCAATGGCGCAGCGGTAAAGCACAATTGCCCACAGTCACCTTCACCCCGCGCGAGCATGGCGCCGAGATTTCCGCGCTCGACAACTTTGTCGACCGCTGTGACCAAGGCCATCCCGCGGGCCGCTTTCTCGCCAGGACCGCGCACAGCTATGCCACGGCCGGGCGCATGCTCGGAGCCATGGGTACGCCTGCGTTTACCCGCTACTCCTCGCTGCTGTATCGGCGACCGGACTTTTACTACCCCAGGCAAAAGCTGAGCATGCTTGACGCCGCACACTTCTTTCTCAAGACCACCGACGCCCTGCTCGGCGGCGACTGCATTCCCCCGAGCCCCGCCGAGATTCCCGCCGAGGTGTTTGCCGCCTGGTTGCAACCGGAACTGGACCGATTTTTTGGTGAAGGCCAGATCAGCATTCAGCTTGACCCGGACCTGGCCGCCAAGGCCATTGCCGGGGTCAGCCGCATTCGCCTGCGCGCCAGCGCCTTGTTCACCGAACTGGACAAACAGCAGTTGCTGCAGCATGAAGCCTTTGTGCATGTGGCCACCGCGCAGAACGGTGCACGCCAGCCCAACCTCAAGTGCCTGGCCCTGGGCGCGCCACGCACGACTCAGACGCAGGAAGGCATTGCCACATTGGCCGAGCTGCTCACCGGCAGCATGGACATCAACCGCCTGCGGCGCCTCGCCTTGCGCGTGCTCGCGGTGCAGCAAGCGCTCGATGGCGCCGACTTCATCCAGGTGTTCGAAGGCTTTCTCAAGGCCGGGCAGTCGCCGGAAGAATCCTTTCGCTCAACCCAGCGGATCTTTCGCGGCGCCGACGTGCGTGGTGGCTCGGCGTTTACCAAGGACGCCGCGTACCTGACCGGGTTGCTCGGCGTGCACACCCTGCTGCGCGTGGCAATCCGCGACAACCGTCCGGAGCTGGTCGGGCATCTGTTTGCCGGGCGCCTGACCCTCGGCGACACGTTGCACCTGGCGCCGCTGTTCGACTCGGGCTGGTTGCAGGGGCCAGCCTATATACCGGCCTGGGCCAGCGACCTGCGGCGGCTCGCCGCCACTCTCGCGTTCTCGGCTTTTATTGCCAGGGTCAAGCTGGACCTGCTCGATCTGCAACAGTTCATGGCCTTTGAGGACGAGCACGAAGTCGATAGCCGTACCTTGTGAAGGCGCGCCCATGAAGCATAAAAAAGCCCCACCGGTAACCGGCAGGGCTTTGTACTGCAGGTGTTACCGGTTGATTACCGCCCGATAGCCCGCGCCGCATCTGCGGTGTACTGGTCCGTGGTGAATTTACCTTCGTTGAGGATCGGGCCCTTCTTCGATTCGTTGGTCATGCCGTAGCCGGTGTACTGGCCGGAGTTCAGGTCCATGAAGAACTGCGAACCGGCCTGCCAGGCGCTCATGTCCGGGTGGTAGTAGTAGTTGATCATGGCGTGCTTCCACAGCTGACCGCGGGCATCGTAGTTGTCGGCCATCACTGCATGCCAGGTGTCCTCGTCAATGAACAGCACCCGCTTGCCATAGACGTGACGGAAGCCTTCCTTCAGGTCCGCTTCCACAACCCACACGCGGCGCAACTCATACCGCATGAACTCCGGGTTGGGGTGGTTGGGCGTGAGAATGTCGGCGTACTTGACGGTGCCGGTGTTGGCCTTGAAGGCGTTGGCCGGGCTGTAGATTTCGCGCTTGCCGATCAGCTTCCAGGTGTAGCGTTCGGGCGAGCCGTTGAACAGGCGGTCTTCGTCCACGGTCATGGTGCCGTTGGTACCGATCATCGGCTGGTCGAAACCATACCCCGGCAGTTGCCGTACGCGTCGGGTCGATGGGCTGTAGGACCAGGCCTGACGTGCATCGGTGCCGTAGTTGTAGGGTTCATGGGCAATGCTGAGCGTGCCGTTGTCACGGGCAGGCTTGAGGGTCATGTTGTTGCTCATCGCCGACAGTTTGTCTTCGGTGCGCGGGTCGGTGGTAGGCGAGTTGGCCATCGACAGGTTACGGGCGTAGGCACGCCCCCAGCCAATGCTGCCGTTAGGCAGGACAGAGGCCAGGTCGGTGGTCTTTTCTTCGGTGTAGGCACGCGCCGGCAACTGGTGGTTCCACACCACTTCAGTGCCGGATTTGGGAATCGGGAACGGCACCTGGCCAATCCCGGTGAAGCCTTCGCCGTCGTTGACCAGCTTGGCGTTCAGTGCGTTGTCCATCGCCCGGCGGCAGACATAATCGGGGTAGCGGAAATCCCGGTGCCCCGGGTAGATGTTCATCTTGTAGGTGGTCGGGTACTTCTTCAGCAGGGCCTTCTGCCCTTCGGTCAGGTGCGCCTCGTACTGGCCCATGTTCTGCGCGGTAATCACCAGGATCGGCTTCTCGGCAGCGTAGGGATCGACCGGTTGATCGCCGGAGAACTTGACGTGATTCCAGCTGGGCACTTCGCCCAGGTATTTACCGGTAAACGGCGGAATGGTGCCCTCGGCGTTCCCGGCTTGCTCGGCACCGACACACGTCAGCTCCTTGCCCAGTTTGGCGGCTTCCTGCGGCGACACCTCGGCGAACGCGGAACCCAGCAGCCCGCTATTGGCTGTGACTGCGACCGCGAGCATGAGACCTGTTCTTGTTATTTTCATGTGTTGCCTCCTTCGCTGATAAGGCTGTTTGGTATGCACCCATTTGTTCCTGATCTGCCGGCCCCGACATCGTCCGGAAAGACTAAGCAGGCGTCATGCGCCCAAACTTTCTTGCAGTTGCGCCTTGAGCACCTTGCCGGTGGCATTGCGCGGCAAGGGTTCGAGTACCCGGAAGACCTGCGCCGGCACTTTGTAGGCGGCCAGACGCTCGGCGATGAACGCGCAGATCTGTGTTTCCTGAGGCAGCCTGCCGGCCTGGCCGTGCACCGCCAGGCCCACCGCCTCACCCAACACCGGGTCGGCAATGGCGAACGCCGCCGCTTCAAGAACGCCAGGCATATCGAGGACGCAGGTCTCGACTTCAGCGGCAGAAATCTTCTCGCCACCGCGGTTGATCAACTCTTTGACCCGGCCGGTGATGCTGAGGAAGCCCTCATCGTCGAGATAACCGATATCACCGGTGTCCAGCCAGCCGTCGCGCAGGCTTTGTGCCGAGGCCTGCGGCAGGTTCCAGTAGGCGCTCATCAAGGTTGGCGAACGCAGCCAGATCACCCCGCTCGTGCCCGCCGGTTGCGGCTGTTCGGGGCTGTCGCCGATGCGAATGTCGACGATGGGCAACGCCCACCCCGCCGTCGCCGGTTTGTAGACAAACTGGTCGCCACCAATCGCTGCGCCAATGCCGTTGCTTTCTGTCAGGCCGTAACCGGCACCACCGATGACATCCGGTTTGATCCTGAGCATGTCGTCGAGCACGCTGGCGGAGGATGCGCTACCGCCCAGGCCCAGCCCGAACAGGCTGGCGGTTTGTTCGGTGCCAAACCGCGGCGAAGCGAGCAGCTGCTGCATCATCACCGGCGCACCGTTGAACTGGGTGCAACGTTCATCGCGAATCAGGTCGATGGCGCGCTCGACGTCCCACTTGTACATCAGCATCAGGCGGCGACCGCCGCGTAACGCCGAGAGGAACTGCGCATGCAAGCCGCTGACATGAAACAGCGGCACCGCCGCGAGCGTCGTGGGCGCAAAGCCACTGTTGATCACAACACCGATGCGCTCGGGCGAACTCATCGCGCAAAACGCGCTCTGGAAATCCAGCGCGGTCACCGCCTGGCAGATTGCCCGATGGCTGGACACCGCCCCCTTGGCGCGGCTGGTGGTGCCGGAGGTGTAGAGAATCATCGCCGGGGCATCGGGGTCGATGTCCAGGACCGGCACCGACATCGCCGACTCGCTGAGCAACGCTTCGTAGCTCAGGCAGTATTCGGGCAGCTCACCCTGGCCGTCGACAACGATCGTTGCCAGCTGCTCACGACCCAGGTCATCACGCAGGGTATCGAGGCGCGCCTGGTCGCACAGCAGCAGGCGCGAGCCGCTGTCCTGCAGGGCGTACTGCAGCTCGTTGCGCAGGCCCCAACTGTTGAGCGGCACACACACCGCACCACAGCGCAGGATCGCCGCGAAGGCCACCAGCCACGCCGGCTGGTTGCGCATGGCAATTGCCACGCGCTCGCCTGGTTGCAGGCCGAAACGGGCGATCATCTGCCCGGCGAGGCGGTCAACCTGGTCGTAATACTGATTGAAGGTCAGGCGTTGCGATTGCCAGACCAGAAACTCGCGGTCGCCGTGCACCCGGCCGGCGTCGATCACCTGCAACATGTCGTGCGCGGCGTGACGGAAATAGCGTGGTGTGCCGTCATCCGGCGTCACCACTTCAAAGGGCGCACCGGGGGCGATCAGTTGGCGCCACGCGGTTTGCCAACGTTCAATGCTCATCTGTGTGTTCTCCAGAACAGCCGAATAACCTGTGGGAGCGGGCTTGCCCGCGAAGAGGCGGCAAGATCCGCCATCTGCATGAGCAGACATGCCGCCTTCGCGGGTAAACCCGCTCCCACAAGGAGGAGTTACGCGTGGGCCGAATAGCGCTCGCAATGGAAGTCGCGGTCACCCAGGCAGCTCTGCGCAACGCGCACGTGCTTGAGGTACAGGCCGACATCCAGTTCATCGGTGACGCCAATCCCGCCGTGCATCTGCACCGCTTCGTTGGCGACCTTGATCGCGGTGTCGCCCGCTTTCCATTTCGCCAGGCTGACCAGTCGGGCGCGGGCCCGGGCATCCACGCTGGCGTCATCCAGCGTCGCCAGTGCCGCCATCAGGGCACTGCGAGTCAGCGCCAGGTCGACGTACATTTGCGCGGCGCGATGTTGCAGAACCTGGAAAGTGCCAATCGCGGTGTCGAACTGCACCCGGGTCTTGATGTATTCCAGCGTGGTCTCGAACAGCTGCTCGGCCATGCCCAGCAGCTCCGCCGCCAGGCAAGTGCGACCTCGGTCCAGCGCGATTTCCAGCGCATCCCAACCTTGGCTCAAGGTACCCAGCAGCGCCTCGCTGCCCAGTTGCACACCGTTCAGTTGCAGGCGTGCGCTGTTGCGCGAGTCGATCAGCGACAAGGCACTCACCGTCAGGCCCGGCGTAGTGGCGGGCACCAGGAACAGGCTGATGCCTTGGGTCTCGCCCGGTTGACCGGCGGTACGCGCCGCCACCACATAGGCATCGGCACCCAGACCATCAACGACCCAGAACTTGTCGCCGTGCAGGCGATAGCCCTGCCCCTCTGCCTTCGCCTCAAGGGCAATGCGGCTCGGTGCATGACGCGAGCCTTCGTCGACGGCCAGGGCCAGGCGCTGCTCGCCTCCGATCACTGCCTGCAACCACTGCGCCTGCTGCGTCGAATTACCCGCCAGGTGCAGCAACGAGCCACCCAGCACTACGCTTGAGAGCAACGGTGTGGCAGACAGGTTGCGCCCCATGGATTCGAAGATCGGCCCGAGGCCCTTGCAGCCGAAATCCAGGCCGCCGAGGTCTTCCGGAAACGGAATCGCACTCCAGCCCAGTTCGACGGCATCGCGCCATAGCTGTGTATCGAAGCCTGGTGCCAACGCTTCATCACGCAGTCGGCGCTGGGCACTGACCGGGCTGCGGGCGGCGAGAAAGTCCCGCGCGCTGTCGGCCAGCAAACGCTGTTCATCGCTATAACGCAGGCTCATGACGGTGCTCCTGTTTTCACGGCTGGCTTCTTCGCTTCAGGCAAACCAAGCACGCGCTTGGCGATGACATTGAGCTGGATTTCCGAGGCGCCGCCAGAGATGGTCAGCGCATAGCTGCTAAGCCAGGCGCGGGTGACCGCCAGTTGCTGCTCGCTGAACGCCGGGCATTCCCAACCGAAGGCATGCCCGCCCATGGCATCGAGCAACACCTCGAACTTGTCGCGTTCCTGCTCGGTGTGCACCAGCTTCATGATCGACATCAGGCCGCTGATGTCTTCACCGGCCCGCGCCTCTTCACCCATGCGCTGCACGGTCAGGTTGTAGGCCTGCTCGTTCATCGCACAGGCGGCGGCGCGGGCCTGCAGTGCGTGCTCACTCTGGCTCTGTGGCGCGGGCACGTATTCACGCATCAGGGCCAGCAGGTCGAAGTGTGACGGCAAGCTGAACTCGCCGAACTTCGACATCGCCTTGCGCTCGTGCTGCAACAGGTACTTGGCCAGGTTCCAGCCGCCGTTCAACGGGCCGATCAACTGGCTCTTGGGCACCTTCACGCTATCGAAAAACACCTGGCAGAACGCCGACTTGCCGCTGATCAGATCAATCGGTTGCGGCTTCACTCCGGGGCTACGCATGTCCAGCACGATCAGGCTGATGCCCTCGTGCTTGGGCGCGCTGAAGTCGGTGCGCACCAGCGCATACATCCAGTCGGACTTGTCGCCGTAGGAGGTCCAGATCTTGCTGCCGTTGACCACGAAATGGTCACCGGCATCCACCGCGGCCATTTTCAGGCTGGCCAGGTCGGAGCCGGCGTTCGGCTCGGAGAAGCCCTGGCACCAGCGCACTTCACCGCGGGCAATCGGCGGCAACAGGTCGCGTTTCTGTTCTTCGCTGCCGAAGGCCAGCAACACCGGGCCGAGCATCCAGATGCCCAGGTTGATTTGCGGCGGCCGACACTTGATCCGGCGCATTTCGCTTTCCAGCACCGCCAGTTCTTCGTCGCTCAGGCCTGCGCCGCCATACTCCACCGGCCACTCCGGGCAGAACCAGCGCTTGTCGCGCATGCGTTCGAACCACAGGCGCGCGTCTTCGCAGGGAAACTGCGGATTCTGGCTGCCCCACACCACATCGCCTTCGGCCATGCCCGTGCGCATCGACAGCGGACAGTTGGCCTCCAGCCAGGCACGGGTGTCGTGCCGGAATTGCTCGATAGTGCTCATGAAAGTCCCCTTCGCCCCGCCCCGGTTGCGGGGCGAGTACGGTTTTTGTTTTTGATGGACGAGCGTCAGCGTTGGGTGCGTGGCATGCCGAGGCCGAACTGGGCGATCAGCTCACGCTGGATTTCATTGGTGCCACCGCCGAAGGTCAGGGTCGTCACGCAACGCAATTCGAATTCCAGTTCGCCCTGCAGCAGGGTTGCCGCCGAGCCACTGCGCATCGAACCGTTGGCGCCGACAATCGCCGCCAGCTTGCGAAGGATTTCGATGGCCGACTCCGAACCAAACACCTTGGTGGTCGAACTCAGTGCCACGCTCATGCGCTCGTGCTCCAGGTCGGCGGCGATGCGCATGTTGATCAGGCGCATGGCCTCCAGGCGCGCATAACACTCGGCCAGCGAGCTGCGTACCCAGGCCTTGTCCATCGCCCGGCGGCCCTGCTCGTCGCGAGCCCGCGCCCACAGGTAGACGCGGCGGAACAACGCCACCACCTTGTCCGACCAGGTGCCCAGGCCCAGGCGCTCGTGATTGAGCTGCGAGGTGATCAGCTTCCAGCCGCCGTTCAACTCGCCGACCAGCATCTCTTTGGGCACCCGCACGTTGTCGTAGTAGGTGGCCGTGGTCGGGATACTGGTGGTCGGAATCAGGGTGTGGGAGAAGCCCGGTGTCGTGGTGTCGACGATCAGCAGCGAAATGCCTTTGTGCCGTGCCTCGGCAGGATCGGTACGCGCGGCCAGCCAGACAAAGTCGGCCGACTCGGCACCCGAGGTCCACAGCTTGTTGCCGTTGACCACGAAGCCCTCATCGTCCTGACGCGCACTGGTTTTCAGCACCGCCAGGTCGCTGCCGGCACCGGGCTCGGAGTAGCCGATGGCGAACATGATTTCACCCGCGGCGATACCGGGCAGAAAGCGCTCTTTCTGCAGCGCGCTGCCGTGGGTCATCAAGGCCGGGCCGACGGTGCTGATGGTCACGAACGGCAGCGGCGCACCGGCGATGTTGGCTTCTTCAAAGAAGATCAACTGTTCGGTGGCGGCGTAGCCCTGGCCACCGTGGGCCTTGGGCCAGCCGACCGCCAGCCAGCCGTCACGGCCCATCTGGCGGATGGTCTGGCGAAACAGCTCGCCGCCTTCCTTGCCGCGCAACTGGTCGCGCATGTCCGGGGTCATCAGGGCCTGGAAATAGTCCCGCACCTTGTGGCGCAGGGCATGTTGTTCGGGAGTGAGGTCGACGAACATGTGCTGCTCCTTAGGCTGCGCCGAGAATCAGGCCGCTGGTGGGTACGCCAGTGCCGGCCGTGACCAGCACGTGCTCTACATCCGCCACCTGGTTGACCGCGGTACCGCGCACCTGGCGCACCGCTTCGGCAATGCCGTTCATGCCATGGATGTAGGCCTCGCCCAGTTGCCCGCCGTGGGTGTTGATCGGCAGTTTGCCGCCACGTGCGTGGTGCCCGGCGCGGATGAATTCCTTGGCCTGCCCGCGCTCGACAAAACCGAACTCTTCCAGCTGCGGCAACACGAACGGGGTGAAGTGGTCGTAGATAATGGCGGTCTGGAACGCGTCCGGGCCCAGACCCGACTGGCGATACAGCTCACGCGCCACCACGCCCATTTCCGGCAGCCCGGTGATGTCGTCGCGGTAGAACGAGGTCATGCTTTGCTGGCCGTGGCTGATGCCCTGGGAGCCGGCCTTGATCGTCACCGGCTTCTGCCGCAAGTCTCGGGCACGCTCTGCCGAGGTGATGACCATAGCGACGGCGCCATCGGATTCCTGGCAGCAGTCGAGCAGGTGCAACGGCTCGCAGATCCAGCGCGAGGCCTGATGCTCTTCCAGGGTGATCGGCTTGCCATGGAAAAACGCCTGCGGGTTGGTCGCGGCAAAATCCCGTGCGGCCACCGCAACCCGGCCGAAGTCTTCGGAGGTCGCGCCATAGGTGTGCATGTAGCGCTGGGCGAACATCCCGACCCAGGCGGCTGGCGTATGGAAGCCATGGGGCATGTACCAGCCGTAGTTGACGTTGTCGAAGGTCGGCGTCGAGGCAAACCCGTAGCTGCCGGTGCCGAAGCGGTACCAGGAGCGTTCGTTCATGGCGCGGTACACCACCACCACTTTCGCCACCCCGGTCGCCACGGCCATGGCCGCATGCATCACCGGTCCGCAGGCCGCGCCGCCACCGTGAGGTACCTGCGAAAAAAACTTCACGTCTTTGCAGCCGAGCAAGCGGGCAATTTCGTATTCCGGAACCTTGTCCACGGAGTACGAACTGAACCCCTCGACCTCGCTCGGGTCGATGCCAGCGTCCTTGAGTGCACTCAAGGTGGCTTCCATGGCCAGGCGCAGTTCGGTGCGTCCGGAGTTCTTGGAAAATTCGGTTGCGCCCAGGCCAACGATCGCGGCGCGCCCGGAAATCGATGAATCAGTCATCTGTGTCTCTCCGGCTGTCAGGGCAGGACCACCGCGACCGTGCCGGTCACGTGGTTGCCCATGGAATTTTTGCCGCCGAGGGTGATTTCCACCGTACGGGTGTCGGCGTCCAGTTGCGTGACGCTGCCGCTGAAGGTCATGCAGTCACCGGGATAGTTCGGTGCACCGAGCTTGATCTTCAGCGAGCGGAACACCGCCTCCGGCCCGGCCCACTGTTCGACGAACCGCTGCACCAGCCCGTTGGTGGTGAGGATGTTCATGAACACATGGGGCGACCCCAGGGCACGCGCCGCGTCGGCGTCGTGGTGGCCAGGAAAATAGTCGCGGGTGGCAATCGCGCCGCCGTTGATCAGGGTCACCGTGACCGGCACCGCCAGTTCCGGCAGTGCTTCGCCGGGGCGCACGTCTTCAAAGCGCTTGGTGTTCTTCGAGGTCATATTTCCATCCCAGCTTGTCGTTATCGTTGAGCCAGTCGCCCAGGCGTTCCAGGCTTGCCGCCGAACCGCCGAGGGCTACGGTCAGGCCACGGCTCCAATAGAGAAAACGGTGGATCGGGTACGTCAGGTCGACACCAATCCCGCCATGTACGTGCTGCGCGACATGGCCGATACGGTGGCCCGCTTCACAGGCCAGCCAGGCCGTGGCCAGGGCTTCGGACGGCGCCGGCAAACCGGCATCGATGCGGTAGGCCAGTTGCCACAGCGCAGTGCGCAAGGCTTCGACGGCAATGTGGTTGTCGGCCATGCTCATCTGTACGGCCTGGAAGCTGCCGATGACGCGCTCGAACTGCCGGCGCTCGCTGACATAGGCCACGGTGCGGCGGATCTGCTCTTCGCTGACACCCACCTGCAACGCCGCCAGTGCCGCCACGCTGCGCAGCTCCAGCCAGTCAACCGCTTCGGCTGGCAACAGCGCCGCAGCGTTCACGATCAAGCCCTGGATGTGCAGGTCGGCCACCGCCTCGCCGTGGGTCAACACTGCCGATACCTTGCGGATCTCGGGCGCTGCCAGGTCGAGCAGGAGCAAACGCGGTTTACCTTCTGCCTGCACCACCACCAAGGCAGCGTGGGCCTGATCGCCCAGCGACAGCCCCGCAACCCGGCCGTCGATCGACCAGCCATCCGCGCAGGCGCTGGCCTGCAGTTCGATCCCCAGGGCGCTGCTCAAACCGTCCAGCGACAAGCTCAACAGCGACTCGCCGCTGGCTGCCCGGCGGACCCAGTGGGCATTGCCGTCGGCAGCGAAGTGCGCCAGGGTCGCGGCTGCCAGCTGGTGGCGCCACAACGGCACCTGGGCCAGGGCTTTGCCCTGGGCCTGCAGCACCAGCATCAGCTCGGTCATGCCCAGGCCGCTGCCGCCGTGCTCCTCGGGAATGGCCAGCGCTTGCAGGCCGGTCTCGATGCACAGCGACCACAGCGGCGCCATCATCGGCTCGCCGCTGGTGTCCCACTGGCGCATGTAGTCGTCATGGCAATGGTCGACAAACAGGCTGTCAGCCATCTGCGCAATGGCGCGCTGGTCTTCGGTCAATTCGAAATCCATAGTGTCGGGCTCCTAGGCATCCACCGGCCGGAACATGGGCAGGGTCTGCTGGTCATCGAAGGTCTGGAACTCGACCTGCAGGCGCTGGCCGATCTGGAGTTGCTCGCGGTCGACGCCAACCAGCCCGGCGATCAGGCGCACGCCCTCCTCCAACTCGATCAGCCCGATCGGGTTGGGGTAATCGAACGGCGGGACCTCGGGGTAATGCATGACCACGAACGAATACAGCGCGGCGCGGCCGCTGGCCTGCACGGTGTCCCAGTCGAAGCTGTGGCATTCGATACACACCGGGGCCGGTGGATGACGCAAGGTCTGGCACGCGGTGCAGCGCTGGATCAGTAACTGGCCCTTCTCGCAGCCTTCCCAGAAGAACCGTGTGTCGTCACTCACACCCGGCAGCGGGCGCTTGGGTTTGGCCGGTGCAGCTTCGACTTTGGCGGGGGCCTGGGCATTGGCCGGGCGGAACTTGAAGACGCGAAACAACAACTCGCCGACCGGCTCGTCGCCGCTGGCTTTTTCAGCGAAGTGACTCATGACCAGGGTGACAAAAAAGCCGGTGCCCAGGGCCGTGGCTTTTTCATCGCTGACCGAATCCAGGCGCGTCGTGTAGTAGAGCTTTTCGCCCATGCGCACCGGGCGGGTGAAGGTCAGTTCGGAGTTGACCGCCACGGTCGACAGGTAACCGTGGGCCTCCATGATCTTGAGCACCTCGTACGGGTTCTCGTCGGTGGAGCCTGGCGGATAGTTGTTGGCGTGCAGGCCTTCCATGGTCCACACCTGCAACATGCCCGGCGGGGCAATCAGCCCTTCATGACGGGTGCCGAGGGCAAACGCGGGGTCGGTGTACACGGGGTTGTCCACGCCCATGATCTCGCACCATTGGCGGACCATCGGTGCGTTGACCTCATCCCAGGCATACACACGGCCGTATTGGCGCCCCACCAGGGCGCGCGCATCGGATAGCAATTGTGGATCAGCCAAAGTCGTCTCCTTCTAATTGAAGGCAGCAGCCGAACCCGGCCGCCGCCACGGGTCGATCAGGTGGGCAGAACCTGCGCGGCCGCCCCGAGAAAGGCCGGACGCTCACCACCGCCATGCAGCAACAGGTTGCAGCCGCTGGCGTAGCTGGCCAGCGGCGATGCGATGTACAGGCAGGCGTTGGCAATGTCTTCGGCCACCGCCATGCGTGCCGCCGGAATGCCTGCGGCAACGGCGGCGATACCGGCTTCGGAGCCGTAATGCAGATGGGCCTGCTCGGTCAGCACCAGGCCCGGGCTGACGGTGACCACGCGGACCTTCGGGCCCCACTCCACGGCCAGCGATTGCACCAGCGCCAATACCCCGGCCTTGGCTGCGCCGTAAGCTGCGGTACCTGGCGAAGAGCGCAAGGCGCTGATGCTGCCGATGAAGACGATGCAGCCGCCCTGCGCCTGTGCCTGCATCAGCCGGTTGGCGTGCTGGGCAACGTTGAGCGGCGCGATCAGGTTCAGGCCGATGATGCTTTCGTGAAACCTCGGCGAGGCCGTGGCGGCTTCGGCGGCAGGGCTGCCACCGGCGTTGTTGATCACCACATCGAGGCGGCCGAAGTCGCGCTCGATGGTGGCAAACAGTCGTTGCAGGGAATCGTGGTCACGCACGTCGGCGGCGATGAACGTCGCGTGCTTGCCACCCAGCGTCGGTACCTGTTCAGGCTCGCGGCGAGCACAGACGATCACCCGCGCATTCGCGGCCAGAAACCCCAGTGCGATGCCGGCGCCGATGCCTTTGGTGCCACCGGTGACCAGCACCACCTTGCCGCTGTAATCAAGACCCGAATGCAGCTCCATCATGTGCTCCTTTTCTACTGACAAGGATCACTCTAGGGACGAACCCGGGGCCAAACTACGTCTGAACGGACGATGAAAATCAAACCTTGCGGACAGGACACTGACGCTTATTCACCCGTCGTCTGGTCCTTGAGGATGCCCATGTCCGATTCATCCGTTGCCCCGGTTCTGCTCGAACGCCCGCTGCCGGGCGTGGCCGTATTGCGGCTCAACCGGCCGCAGGCAACCAACGCCCTGAGCCTGGAACTGCAGGCGCTGCTGTCGCGCTATTTCAGTGAGCTGGCGGTCGATCCCGAGGTGCGCTGCATCGTGCTCACCGGCGGCGACAAAGTGTTTGCTGCCGGTGGCGACATCAACAGCATGGCCGGGGTGGGCGCCATTGATATCTACAAACGTCACACCGAGCGCGTCTGGGGGCCAATCCAGCATTGCCCCAAGCCGGTGATCGCTGCGGTGTGCGGTTATGCCTATGGCGGTGGTTGCGAACTAGCCATGCATGCCGACCTGATCGTGGCCGGGCGCAGCGCGCGCTTCTGCCAGCCGGAGATCCGCATCGGCATCATGCCCGGCATTGGTGGCACCCAGCGGCTGGTGCGCGCGGTGGGCAAGGTCAAGGCCATGCGCATGGCGCTCACCGGCCAGCCGATCAGCGCCGAAGAAGCCTGGGTGGCCGGCCTAGTCAGCGACCTGGTGGACGATGACCAGGTGCAGGCCCATGCCCTGGAACTGGCACGGGTGATTGCCGCGATGCCAGCGTTGGCGGCCGAGCAGATCAAGGAGGTGATTCTGGCCGGTATGGACGCGCCGCTTGAGGCCGGCCTGGCGCTGGAGCGCAAGGCCAATGCCCTGTTGTTTGCCTCACGCGATCAGAAGGAAGGCATGCAGGCCTTCATCGAGAAGCGCCCGGCGCACTTCAACGGGGAATAGGCGCCGGCCTGCCTGCGAGCCGGGCGCTGTGGTGCATCCGTCACAACGCGTCAGCGTTTTTCGCGGGCAAGCCACGCTCCTACAGGTCCGCGCGAAATCTGCAGGAGCCCGGCTAGCCGGCGAACCAGGCGCCACGGTGCATCAGTCACAACACGTCAGCGTTCTTCGCGAGCAAGTCGGAGCGCCGCCCGCTCGTTCCTACAGTTTCATGCCTGTGCGCTAGATACTCATGACCATCTGCCCACTGTCGATGCGCAACTCCACACCGTTGATTGCCCGCGATTCATCACTGGCCAGAAACAGCACGCTGCCGGCAACATCCTCAGGCAGGCACATGCGGTTCATCGGGTCGCTGTCGATGGTCAACCGCGTCGGGTCGAGGCCCTTGGGGAAGCCGCCGCTGGTCATGTCGGTAAGCACGCCATCCGGGTGCAGGGTGTTGCAGCGAATCCGGTACTTTCGACGCCGGCAGAACGCTGCCACCGAACGCGACAACGCCGCCACCGCGCCCTTGGAGGCACTGTAGGCCATGTAGTCGTCACGCCCGGCAAGGGCGGCGACCGATGACAGGTTGATGATCGAGCCACCGGTCTGCTTCATCAGTGCAATGCCTTCGCGACAACCGATGAACACGCTGTCGGCGTTCACCCGCATGACCTTGTGCCAGTCCTCCAGGGTCGCTTCCTCGATGCTACCAGGCAACAGGATACCGGCGTTGTTCAGCAGGATATCCAGGCGGCCATGCTGTTCGCGCAGGTGGGCGATGACCTGACGCCACTCGCTTTCACTGCTGACGTCATGGCGGATAAAACTCACCGCCGGGCCGATTTCAGCGGCCAATGCCTCGCCAGCCGCGACATCCACATCGCTGATCAGCACCTGGGCACCTTCGGCCGCCAGCAAGCGGACGCTGGCACGCCCGATGCCCTTGGCCCCGCCCGTTACCAGCGCCACCTTGCCATGAACACGGCCGTTCTTATTGTTCGTCATCATGTTGCCTCTTGTGCAAAGGTCAGTTGCATCTGTTGCACCGGGCTGCGGGGGTGTCGTAGAAACCCGCCGCTTGCCGATGATCAACACGTCGCAGTGTTCGTCCCACATCAGGGCGCAGCTGCTACCGCTGGCTGCCCAGGTGTTTGGCGGCGATGTAGCCGAAGGTCATCGCCGGCCCCAAGGTACCGCCCGCGCCCGGGTAGCTGGTGCCCATCACCGAGGCCGAACAGTTGCCGATCGCGTACAGGCCATCGATCGGCGCACCGTCATCACGGACCACCTGCGCATGTTCGTTGGTGAGCAAGCCGCCCTTGGTGCCGATGTCGCCGGCATCCAGGCGCATGGCGTAGTACGGGCCCTTGCGCAACGGTGCCAGGCACGGGTTGGGCTTGATGTTGCTGTCGCCGTAGTAACGGTCGAAGACGTTGCCACCGCGGCCGAAATCGACATCCTCACCGGTGCGCGCATATTCGTTGACCTTGACCACGGTAGCTTCGAGGCCGGCGGCATCGACGCCAATCTGCTTGGCCAGCCCCGCCAGGCTGTCATCCTTCCAGTACAGGCTGTTCAACCACTCCTTGCGCAAGCGGCTGTCCGGCATGATCTGCGCCGGCATCAACGGCCCCATGGCGTAGTTGAAGCGAAAGTGCCCGTCGAAAATCACCCAGGCCGGCACCGACTTGCCCGCGGTGAGGCCGTTGTCGCGGTACATGGCATCGACGAATTCCAGGTACGGTGCTGCCTCGTTGACAAAGCGCTGACCGAGGCTGTTGACCACGATGGCACCCGGGAACGCGCGCTCGGCGAAGATCCCACGAGGTTTGTCCTCGCCCGGTACGGCGATGGTCGGTGCCCACCAGGCCCAATCCATCAAGGCGGTGGCGGCGCCCTGCGCCAACCCGGCTTCCAGTGCCGCGCCGGTGTTGTTCCCCGGCGGCGTTGCGCTCCAGCCCATGCGGGTGGGTTGCGGCAGGTACTTTTCCCGCAGCGCCTGGTTCTGTTCAAAACCACCGGAGGCCAGAATCACCCCGTGGCGTGCATGCAATTGCATCTCGGTGCCGCCACGGCGGACGGTGACGCCGTTGACCCGCCCGCCTTCGCTGAGCAACCCGGAGAAATCGGTGTTGAGCCACAGCGGCACGTTGCGGTCCATCAACGAGCGGCGCAGCGAGGCCACCAGCGAACTGCCCAGCGAGGCGCGGCGGTCGATCTTGCTTTTACGCCGCCATTTGAAGTCCAGCTTGTAGCGCAGCATCAGGCCCATGATCAGCAGGCGCCAGCCAAAGTTGCGCGCCATGACCTTGTGCGCATCACGGGCGGTCCAGGCAATGCAGCCCATCAGCAAGGTCGAGGGCGACGGCTTGCGCAGGTTGTCCAGTTCGTCACCCAGCAGGCTGGTGTCGAAGAACTCCGGGTCCAGGGTTCGGCCGCCCGGCAAGGCACCCGGCAGGTGCGGGTAGTAGTCGGGGTACTTGGCCGCCACTGCGTAGCGCACACGACTGGTGCGGGCCAGTTCCTCGATCATCTTCGGGGCGTTGTCCAGGTAGGTGCGCAGCCGGGTTTCATCGACATGCTCGCCTGCTGCGGCCTTCAGATAACGCAGGGCCGTGTCGTAGTCGTCGTTGCCGTTCAGGCGGGCGAAATAGTGGTTGTTGGGGATCCAGATACCGCCACCGGAAATCGCCGAGGTGCCGCCGTACTTGTCGCTTTTTTCCACGACCAGCACGCTGAAACCCTGGTCGGCGAGGAACACTGCCGAGGTCATTGCACCTGCGCCCGAACCAACGACGATCACGTCGTAGTGGGTCTGAGACTGAACTTGAGCCGTCATTGTTGTTATGCCATTAGCTGAGGTCAGAAAAATACCGCCGACGACGCTGCGGGAACGGCGGCGGAGTGCAACCCATGATCGGGGCTGCACTGGCGGTGCTCATCGTCAAAGTGGACTAGGTTGGCGGCCTGAAGCCGGTTGTTCACAGTGCGAGAACAACCGGCTGAACAAGCCAGCGAAGTGCTGTCAGAGCACCGCGCGGCGGGCGACCCAGGGGCGATCCTGTTCCAGTTGGCTGGCCAGGCGCAGCAGGCCGTCCTCGCCGCCCAGGCGGGCGGTGAACATCATGCCCACCGGCAAGCCGTTGTCGCTCTGGCCCAGCGGCAGGGAAATCGCCGGTTGCCCGCTGACGTTGGCCAGCACGGTAAAGCCGGCGCTGCCCATGGCGTGGTGGGCATAGCTGTCCCACGGCTGGTCGAGCGTCAGCAGGCCCAACTGCGGGGTCAGGCTGGCGGTGACCGGCGAGAGGATCACGTCGAAGCGTTCAAATTGCTGCTCCATGGTCGCGCCAACGGTTTCGAACGACTGTCGGGCGCGGTACAACTCCTCACCGGTGGTGGCCTGGGCGCGCTGCAGGTTGACCAGGGTTACTTTTTCCAGGTCCTGCGCGGTGGCGGCCCGGCCCAACACCTGCTCGCGATCGCGAATCGCAGTGCGCAAGGCGGTGCCGAGCACGGTGCCGTGGGCGCCAAACAGCTGGCGCGGATCGATGTTCAGCTTCAGCTCTTCGACCTCATGTCCCAGCGCCAGCAATTGCTTGATGGTTTGCTCCAGGGTGGCGGCAATCGCCGGCTCCAGTGGCGCGCCGGTCAACGACTGGCGGACCACGGCGACGCGTAACTTCCCCGGCTCGCGCTGCAGTTCTTCGACATACGAACGCAGCAGCGGCGGGCTCCAATAGGCACTGCCCAGCTCACGGCCCTGGCCCGCATCGAGAAACAGCGCGGTATCGCGCAGCGAACGCGAGACGACGTTGGCGACGCTGGCACCAAAACTGCCCTCGAAATGCCCCGGCCCGCTCGGCGTGCGGTAGCGGCTGGGCTTGAGGCCGACCAAGCCGCAATAGGAGGCGGGAATGCGGATCGAGCCGCCGCCGTCGGTGGCATGGGCCACGGGGACGATCCCGGCCGCCACTGCCGCTGCCGAGCCACCGGAGGAGCCGCCGGCACTCATGGCCAGGTTCCACGGGTTGCACGTCTGCCCCCAGAGCATGGATTCGGTGGTGGTGGTCAAGCCGAACTCGGGGCTGGTGGTCTTGCCGAATGGGATGGCCCCGGCACGCTCGTAGCGGCTGATCAGGGTGCTGGTGCGCTCTGCGGGCGGAGCGTCCTTGAACAGCCGACAACCGTTGCTGGTCGAGGTGCCTTGCAGGTAGGTGTTGAGGTCTTTGATCAACACCGGCACGCCGGCCAATGTGCCCTGGGTTTCAGTGCCGGCGACGCGGCGCTGGGCCAGCAGTGCGCGGGCGTAGTCCTCATGCAGCATGTTCACCGCTTTGACCTTGGGGTTTACCGCCTGGCAGCGCGCCAGCGCCGCCGCCAGCAGGTCGGCCGCCTGCAATTCACCGCTGCGAATGGCCTCGCTCATGGCCCAGGCATCAAGCCCCTGATAGTCGCTGTCCGACAGCCCTGCCGCGCGAGCATCGGCAAAGCGCCCGAGCAGGCCACCCCCCACGGCCACGGCGCCAGCCTTGAGCACACTGCGCCGCGGCCAATCGGTTTGCGAAGCGCTGGTAGACGCGGGAGTAGCGTCGGTCATCAATGAGGTTTCGTTGCTTGGCATGGTTTCGCGTCCTGTCAGTTATTGTTATGAACGTGATGGAATAGCGTTGTCGCTCAGCAGATGCCCGCAATCGCGAGCGGGCCTTCAAACCACATTGAATCGCGCCGACAGCTGGTCCAGCGCCCGCGCCAGTTGTTCCAGATCCGACGCTGCAACCGCGCTTCGCCCAGCGCTGGCCGAAAGCGCACCGGTGCCCGCCGAGACACTGTCGACCCGCGCAACCATTTCGCGGGTCACCCGAACCTGCTCGGTGATCACCGTGGCGATGGTATCGACACTGCGGATCACGTCGTCGGTGCCACTGCGGATCTGCGCCACCGAATCGCCGGCCTCATGCGCCAGGCTAACCCCGTCGCGCACGCGGCTGACCACACGGCCCATGCCGTCGACCACCGCCAGGGTGCCTTGCTGAATGCGTTGCACCGTGAGGTCGATTTCGCCAATCGAGCTTGCGGTGCGCTGCGCAAGCATCCGCACTTCATCGGCAACCACAGCAAAGCCACGCCCCTGTTCGCCGGCCCGCGCCGCCTCGATGGCGGCGTTCAGGGCCAGCAGGTTGGTTTGCTCGGCAATGTTGCGGATCACCTTGAGTACGTGGCTGATCTCGCCGGAAAAGCCTTCCAGTTCGCGAATGTGCACGGCGGTATCGCTGATCACATCGCTGATGCGGTTCATTTCCTGGGCCATGTCGCGGATAAAGCCTTCGCTTTTGCCCGAGCGCCCCGCCGAGTGCTGGGTGATGCTGCGTGACACGCCGACGTGGTTTTCGACTTCGCCGATCGACCCCGACAGGTGCTCGACCGCACTGGAAATGCCGCGCACCGCATCGGCCTGCTGCTGAGTGGCCTGCGAGGCCAGCTCAGCTGATTCGGCCATGTGCGCGGCCTCGGAACTCACCCGAGTTACCAGCACGCGCATTTGCGAGATCAGCCCGTGCAGGCTGTCACGCATCGCCGCGATGTCCCTGAGCATCTGCGCAAACTCGTCGTGGCCCTTGACCGCGATGGTTTGCGACAAGTCACCGCCGGCGATCGCACGAACACTGGCGCCGGCCTGGGCAAAGGCGCGCTTGAGCCGGGTCAGAGTGGAAAACGCGGTAAGGCTGCCTGCCAGCACGCCGACTACGGCCAGGGCCAGGTACGCCAGCAAGGTCGATTGATAGCGTTGCTTGGCGGCCTCATAAGCGTGTTCGGCCGCCGCCTGCTGGATCGCCTGCAACTTGCCCAGCTCAAGCACTGCGGCATTGCCTTGCGGTTCGGCCATGCGCAGGAATGAAAGAATTCCCGGCAGTCGAAAATCGCCGGCGCGAAAGGTTTCCAACAGGATCTGCAGCTCCTCCCGCCAGGCCCGGTAGTGCTCGTCAAAGGCCTCGGCCGCCTGCTGTTCGTCACCGTTCAGAGCGCGTTGACGGTACTCGCCCCAGATCTGGTCCAGCGCCTGGTTGTTGGCTTCGATGGCGCTGAGGGTGGCTTCCACGGGGCGATCGAACGCTGCCACCAACGGCCCTTCGGGATCCTGCTGGATGGCCAGCAACACCTGGCGCCGGCTCTCGTCGAGACGGTGCTGGACTTCGCCAAACATCAGCAGCGTCGCCAGGTTGTCATCGTTGATGGCACGCAGGCTATCGCGCGCCTGCTGCAACCCGTGGGCACCAAAACCGACTGCCAGCACAAACAGCAATGTGGCCAGCAGCGCCCACAGCCACAGGCGCTGGGCGATAGTGATTGTCTTGAACATAAACAATGGCTTGTCCCGTACGGCAGGCGGCGCGCAGGAGGCGCGCCGCGCTCGGTCAGTCGGCTGTCACGCTGGCCAGCATGGCCGCCAGGAAATGCTCGCCATACGGCGGCAACAGCCCCCATTCACGACGCGGGTCATGCGCCGGTGCCTTGAACACGGTGCGCTGGTGGCTGAATTCGAGGAACCCCTCGCGGCCGTGGTAATGGCCCATGCCCGAGGCGCCGATGCCGCCGAACGGCGCGTTGTGCATCGCCGGGTGCATCATCACGTCGTTGATGGTCACCCCGCCGGACAGCGTGCGCTCGAGAACGTACTGCTGCTGTTGCAGGTCTTCGCCGAAGTAGTACAGGGCCAACGGCCGTGGCCGCGCATTGATGTCGTCGATGACGTAGTCAAGGTCTTCGTAGGTCAGCACCACCACGGCCGGGCCGAAAATTTCTTCGTGCATGATCACGCTGTCCGGCGCCGGGTCGACCACCACGCGCAACGGACGACGACGGTCCTGGGCGTTCACCGCCAGCGGCTCTGGCACGCTCTCGACCCGTGCACCGCGATTCTGGGCATCCAGCACGTAACCTTCGACACGGTCAAGGTGACGCTGGTTGACCACCGCCACCACATCCGGGTTGCCGGCGACCGTTGGATTGAGTTCGGCGTAGCTGCTGCGCAGAGCGTCCAGGAACGCTTCGAGCTGTGCCTTGGGCACATACACCAGATCCGGGTTGATGCAGATCTGCCCGCCGTTGCAGGCTTTGCCCGCAGCGATACTGAAGGCGGCCTTTTTCAGGTCGGCGCTGGCAGTGACGATGACCGGCGACTTGCCGCCCAGCTCCAGCGTTACCGGCACCAGGTTCAGTGCAGCGTTGCGCATCACCAGGCGGCCGGTCGAAGTACTGCCGGTGTACACCAGGTGATCGAACGGCTGCGCGCTGAAGGCCTCGGCCAGTTCGACGTCGCCGGTGACCACGGCAATTTCCAGTGGATCGATGTGTTCAGCAAACAACTGCGCCACCAGCTCGGCGGTACGCGGTACTACGTCCGAGGGCCTGAGAATGGCCCGGTTGCCCGCCGCCAGCACCGAGGCCAAGGGGCTGAACAGGGTAAACAGTGGCGCGTTCCAGGTACCGAGAATGCCCACCGTGCCCTTGGGCTGGTGCATCACCCACGCTTTGGCGCCAAGCTGGTCGTAAGGCGAGAACGGTTCGCGCTGCTCGTCCTGCATCCAGCCCTGCACATGGTCCCGCGCATACTTGAGCGAGCCCAGGGCGCCCACCACATCATTCATCAGCGAGAAACCGGCAGGCCGACCGCCAAAATCCTCGTCGATGGCATCGGTCAACGCGCCATGGTGACGAACCAGCAGGTCGATCACTTGCTGGAGTCGGCGGCGGCGGGTATCGGCACTTACCGCACCGGCGCTGGCGAACGCGCTTTTTTGCCGGGATAGCAGGCTGGAAAGCCCTTGGACGGATGATGTGACAGAACTCATTCGTGGCCCCTTGCAGGTACTGGCCCCATGGCCGGGAAGCGCCCGATGCGCTTGCCGCCACACTAGCCCTGCACCCCCCGTGTCGCCTCGTCCGATCGGACGAGGTTCGGCCAAATCTGTTAGTCCGTTGAGACGATGTTTAACGGCGTGTTGCGACCAATACTGGCCTTACGAAAATCCCACTCCATGAGGCCAATCATGGCAACGCCAAACGTCAGTTTCGATCCCCAGGCTTTTCGTGCCGCACTCGGCACCTTTACCACCGGGGTCACGATCATTACCACCCAGTCTGAAGACGGCTCGCCCGTGGGGATCACGGCCAACAGTTTCAATTCGGTTTCGCTCAACCCGCCGCTGGTGCTCTGGAGCCTGTCGAAGAAGGCGCGCAGCCTGCCGGTGTTCACCAGTGGCAAGCACTGGAACGTGCATGTGCTGTCCACCGAGCAGGAAACCCTGTCGGGGCGTTTCGCCACCCAGGGCGAAGACAAGTTCTCTGAAGTGCAACTGGACAACGGCGTCAGTGAAGCGCCGCTGCTGCAGGACTGCACCGCACGCTTTCAATGCCGCACGGCGTTCCAGTACGAAGGCGGCGACCATGTGATTTTTGTCGGCGAAGTGCTTGCCTTCGATCACAGCGACCGCGCACCGCTGGCATTCCAGAGCGGCCAATACGCCCTGGCAACCCGCAAGCCACGCAGCGAACTGCGCCTGGCCACCACGCCGCCGCCACCGGAGTGCAGCTACACCGAAGACTTGCTCGGCTACCTGTTGGGGCGCGGCCACTATCAGGTGCTGAACGCCCTGCAGCAGCTGCTGAGTAACCAGCAACTGGATGAAATGGCGTTCTTCATCCTGTCGATCCTGTGCATCCGCGACAACCTGAGCCTTGAAGAGATCAATACCTTCGTGACCTACACCGGTCGCGAAGTGACCTTGGCGAGCATGCGTTTCCTCGAGCACCAGCGCCTGGTGGCGATTGAAGGTTCGGCCGACGCGCTGCGCTTTGTGCTCACGGCCCAGGGCCGGGAAGTGTCGCTGCATCAGCTGGCGCTGGCCAAGGCCGTGGAAGAAGACCTTACGGCCAAGCTCGGCCCCGCCGATGCCCAGGCGCTCAAAGTGTTGCTCAAGCGCCTGATTGTGGTCAGCGACCCAGGCCTGCCGGACCTCTGGGCCCCACGATGAGCACCTTGCCAGCGGCCAGCGTCGGTTGGCGCAGCCACGGTGTGCTGTTGTTGCTGGCTGCGGTGTTCGCCGACAACTTTGTCGGCCGGCAGATACTCGCGGTGATGATCGAGCCGATCAAATCCGAGTTCGGCGTCAGCGACACCGCCATGGGCTTGATCTCCGGCCTGGCGTTCGCTGCCGTATACGCCGTCATGGGCCTGCCGGCCGGTCGGCTGGTGGACCGCATGCCGCGCACCCGGCTGCTGGCCATGGCCTGCCTGCTCTGGGCCGTGGCGACCATGGCCTGCGGCCTGGCGGGCGGCTTCCTGACGCTGGCCATTGCGCGCATGCTGGTAGCGGTGAGTGAATCGCCGACCACCTCGGCTTCGCTGTCGATGATCGCTGACCTGTATCCGCCACAGCGCCGCTCATTCGCGATCAGTTGCTTCACCAGTGCACCGACCTTTTCCTCGATCGTCGGCCTGAGTATCGGCGCCTGGGTGGTGGAGCACTATGGCTGGCGCAGCGGCTTTATCGCCCTGGGCGCACCTGCTTTGTTGTTCAGCGCCCTGCTGGCTTTTGTCGTGCGCGACCCGCAACGCGGCCGCTGGGACCTCACCCCTCACGCCCAGGCGCCCTCCCCGTTGCTGGGCATGCGTGCCGAGGCAGGCGAACTCTGGGCGCAGCCGGCTTATCGCTGCCTGATCCTCGCGGGCGGGCTGACCACGCTCAGCTCCTATGCCATCGGCATGTGGAACACCAGCTTTCTGGTGCGCTCCCATGGTTTGTCGCTGCAACACGCCGGGTTGCTGGTCGGCGTGATCTGCGGTATCTCGGCGGGATTCGGCGGGCTGTTCAGCGGCTGGTTGAGCGACCGCCTGACCCGGCGTAACCCGCACTGGCAGGTTTCCATCCCGGTGCTTGGCCATGTGACCGCACTCTGCGCGCTGGTGCCTTACCTGCTGTGGTCCGACGCGGTGCTAATACGCATCGGCGCGGTGCCGATCCCCACGGCGATGCTCTGGTGCGCGCTGTATGCGTTTTTTACCGTGTGGTGGGTAGCACCGTCCTACAACCTGGTCAGCCAACTGGTGGCCCCTGGTCGTCGGGGTAGCGCCATGGCCTTGCAGACCATCGTCAGCACGTTGCTCGGCGTCGGTGTCGGGCCGCTGGTTGTCGGCCTGTGCAGCGACCTGCTGGTGCCGGTCTACGGCCAGGAGTCGCTGCGCTACGCATTGATGATGATGAGCCTGCCGGTGCTCGGTGCAATGCTGTTGCTGGTACGCACCGCGCGCCACGCATCCAGAACCGACTACCGTCACGCGGCGATTGTATTGCCCCCCTCTGCCGTTTGACCGGGAGCCCCCATGCGCAGTACGCCCCCTCAACCTACTGGCTGGCGCAGCCATGGCCTGCTGTTTGTGCTGGCGATGATGTACGCCGACAACTTTGTCGGCCGGCAGATCATCGCGGTGATGATCGAACCGCTGAAACGCGAGTTCGGTGCCAGCGATAGCGCCATGGGTCTGGTTTCGGGCCTGGCCTTCGCGGCGGTCTATGTGCTGCTGGGCCTGCCGGCCGGGCGTATGGCCGACCGCCTGCCGCGCACACGCCTGCTCGCTGTCACCTGCCTGTTATGGGCGCTGGCCACAGTGCTCTGCGGCCTGGCCACCAGCTTCACGATGCTGGTGATCGCGCGCATGGCGGTGGCCGTATTCGAGTCGCCGAGCACCTCGACCTCGATGTCGATCATCGCCGACATCTACCCGCCGCACCGGCGCTCCTTTGCCATCAGTTGCTACACCGCCGCGCCGACCTTTTCGACCATCATTGCCCTGTGTGTCGGCGCCTGGGTGGTCGACCAGTATGGCTGGCGCAGCGCGTTTTTTGCCGTCGCCCTGCCCTCGCTGCTGATCAGCGCGGTGTTCGCCTTTGTCATGCGCGACCCGGTACGCGGGCGCTTCGACCTGCCCCCCGCCAGCCATGCTGCACCGCCCATGCAAAGCCTGCTGGGCAGCGCGCGCGCGCTCATGGCGCAACCGGCCTACCGGTGCCTGGTGCTGGCCTGCGGCATCACCACCTTCAGCGCCTACGCCTTTGCCATGTGGAATGCCAGCTTCCTGGTGCGCTCGCATGCCATGCCGCTGCAATACGCCGGCATCCTTGCCGGATTGGTCGGTGGCACCTGCGCCGGGCTCGGCACCCTGTTCAGCGGCTGGCTGACCGACCGCCTGGCAATCCGCAGCCAGCAGTGGCAGATCGGTATTCCGCTGATCGGCCATGTGCTCGGCAACTGCGCGCTCATCGTTTACCTGCTCTGGCCCCGCGACATCCTCGTGTATGTCGGCGCCGTTCCGGTGCCCAGCGCGATGCTCTGGTGCGCGCTGGGTAGCTTCTTCTCGGTGTGGTGGGTAGGGCCGTGCTTTTCGTTGCTGACCCAGCTGGTGCCCGCGCACCGCCGGGCAACCGCCGTCGCCTTGCAGACCATCGTCTCGACCTTGCTCGGGGTCGGCATCGGCCCGCTGGCGACCGGGCTGCTCAGCGATGCGCTGATGCCGATGCTGGCCGACGAGTCGCTGCGTTACGCCCTGCTACTGATCAACCTGACCATCGTCATCCCGATCGTTTTGCTCTGGCGCACCTACCAGCACCTCACCACCCCCTCGAGACGCTCTGCCTATGCCTAAAGCCGGCGCCCTGGCGCACAACACCGAAAGCGCACAGTTCATCATCGCCGCCGCCAAGGAGCTGCTGGCCGAGGTCGGCTATGGCGCCATGTCCATGCGCCAACTGGCCAGCCGCGCGGGGATCCTCCCAGGCAGCCTCTACCACCATGTGGCAAGCAAGCAGGACCTGCTGTTGCTGGTGCTGCAGGACCTGCTGGAGGAGCGCGACAGTGCCTGGCGGCAGCTCCCGCGCAAGAAAACCTTTCTTGGCGAACTGCAGGGTCTGATTCGCTTTGTGCTGGCCTGGCAGGTGGCGCACCCCAATGACGCCAAAGTGCTGGAACATGAGCACCGTCACCTCGACGCCCAGCAACAAGGCTGGCTGGCCCAGCGCACCAACAGCCTGGAGTCTCGCCTGCACAACCTGCTGCACCGCGGGCAACAAAAAAGCACCCTGGGCAACATCGACGTCGAGTCGGCCGCCCTGGCAATCATGGCCTTGCTCGGCACCGCCGATGCGTTGCGCGGCAGCTCGCCAAGCTGGACCGCGTCCCGCCTTGAAGCGCACTTTTTGCAGATGAGCCTGCGTGTGCTTGATGTAAAAGCGTAAACGCCCAGCACGAAGGCTGGGCGAAGGCTACTTTCTGTTTTCCATCATCTTGTCGGCGAGCGCCTTGGCCCGCTCTATCAGCAGATTCTGCCGGTCTTCATGCGTGGCGCCTCCTACCACCGGCGCGGTCAGATTGCTTTCGGCAATCAACGCAGCGCAGAAATACTGATCCCAGACGGCTTGCGCCGACAACGGTTGATTCAGCGGGGCGGTGTCCATGTGCGGCTCCTTCTGATGAGGTAGCACGCCTATTTTACCCCTCTATCGGGGGGGTTCCGTGTGGGCGGGGATAGTCGGCAACCTGTGTGCTGGCGACGATTTGTCACGGAAAGAAAAGCAAATGACGTCGAAAGAAAAGTCGATTTCAGAAAAAACGCGTAGATAAATCAGTCGCCAGCCACATCGAAGGCAACCCTATAAACGACCTCCGCTCGCCCACAAGAAGAATAATATGTTCAGAACTATCAATATCGCCTGGCGTGCATCCATTGGTTTCAGTCTGGTTACTGCACTAACCGCAGTCTTGGGAATATTCGCGCTGATAAAACTGGAGGACATGCGAGAGAGCACGCGACAGATAAGTGATGACTGGCTACCCGGCGTCATGGTCTTGAGCCAGGGCGCGCAGAACGTACAACGTATCCGTGCCCTGACCCTGCGCATCATGATCAGCCGTGACCCGGCAACCCTTGAGCAGAACTACAGCAAGATCGACGTGCTCAAGGCCGACACCCGAAAGGCGATGGCGGAGTACGAGAAAACCATCATCCTCGATGAAGACCGGGTGCTGTACGAGCGCTTCAAGGCGGCCGAAGCTGCCTATATGGCGCTGCAAGTCAACGTCATCGACTTGTCGCGCAAGAATCAGCTCGATGAAGCCCGCAACCTTATCAACGGCGAGATGAACCCGCGCGCAGATGAATTGAGCAAGGCACTCGCCGAGCTGATCGAGCTGAACAACCGTGGCGCCAATCAGGCAGCCGCCAACAGCGTCGACGTGTTCAACAGTGCGCGCAGCGGCGTTATCGCCGCGTTGTTGCTCGTCGCACTGGCGTCATGCGTTGTAGCGGTCAGCTTGATACGCAGCATCGTCCTGCCGCTGCGCCAATCGGTGCAACTGGCCGAGACTGTGGCCACCGGCAACCTCACCACCCCTGTCGTGGCTATTGGCAACGATGAGCCTGCACGCTTGATGAACGCCTTGGCGACCATGCAGAGCAACCTGCGCAGCACCATCATGGCCATCGCCGAATCGTCCAACCAGCTGGCATCGGCAGCCGAAGAGTTGAGTGCCGTGACCGAAGATGCCAGCCGCGGGCTACACCAGCAAAATGGCGAGATCGAGCAAGCGGCCACCGCGATCAACGAAATGACCAGCGCCGCCGAAGACGTCGCCCGCAACGCGAGCTCCACTGCCGACGCCACCCGCACCTCGGACCTGACTGCGCAGCAAGGCCGCCAGCAGGTCTTGCGTACCGTCGACGCCATTGCCGAACTGGCCAGTGGCGTAACCGCAACGGCCGGTGAAGTAGAAAGCCTGGCGGACCGGGTACGCGACATCAGTCAGGTCGTCGACGTCATTCGCACGGTGGCCGAGCAGACCAACTTGCTCGCACTCAACGCCGCCATCGAAGCGGCCAGGGCCGGCGAGGCAGGCCGTGGCTTTGCCGTGGTCGCCGATGAAGTGCGCAGCCTTGCCCACCGGACCCAGCGCTCGACCCAGGAAATCGAGCAACTGGTCATGGCCATCGAAGAAGGCACCGTGGCGGCGGTGAATGCCATGAAAGGCAGCAACACCCACGCGCGCGACACACTCGAAGTGGCCCACGCCGCAGGCCAGGCGCTGGACCAGATGGCTTCGTCGTTCACCCAGATCAATGAGCGCAACCTGGTGATCGCCAGCGCTGCCGAGCAGCAGGCCCAGGTCGCCCGGGAAGTGGATGGCAACCTCGCCAACATCCGCGACCTCGCGGCGCAGACTGCTACCGGTGCGAAACAAACCAGCGCGGCCAGCCAGGACCTGTCTCGCCTGGCGGTTTCGCTTAACGGTCTGGTGATGAGGTTTGTGGTTTAACGCAGACGATCACAACTGATGTGGCTGGCTTGGCTCACCCTCTCTGACCCTGATGAGAGGGTGAGGACGGTCTCGGATGTCCGAGAACCATCCTTCAACGGAAGCCGCCCGCCATGCGCAGTGCATCGAGTTGGTCGTGGCCTGTCCAGGTCAGTTGGTAGTAAATCTGCTCAGGATCGTTGTCGCACATGTCGTCGGCGCTTTGCGTGACCAGATTGCCCGTTTCAAGGATGTCCAGGTGGTAGATGATACGGTCAATCAGCACTTCTTCCGCATCGCCGCCTTCGCGCACGCCTCGCTGCGAACAGATCGCTTGCAGGACCTCTGAAAGCGTAGGTCCATAGGTTGTGTCCGTAGATTCGATGAACGCCAAAACATCAAACACCAGTTTGTTGTCACGCTTCATGGGCAGTCCCAGCCTGTGCAGTAGAGGATGGGGGAGTCTACGCCAGCAGGCGCTCAACAAAAACCGCCACAGGGGCTTTGGATTCGCTCGGGCTCAAGATGTGCGCAAGAGCAGCGTACGCTGCGCAGCGTCAAGAGCTTCCAGCAGCTTCGCCAGCGCAACGGTTGGCGCTTGCCCTTGTCGGGTGATGCAATGGAACGCCGCGCTGTACGCGAGCCGCTGAGGCGCAATCGAGCGCAATACTCCACGCTCGACCCAGATGTTGGCGTAGTGTGTTGGAAGATAACCAATACACGTGCCGGAAGCGATCAAGGTGGCAATTGCTTCCATGGAAAATGCGCTCACGGCGTTGCCAAAACGCAAGTTGTGCGGCCGGCGACTTTCGAGCATGTAACCGCGATCCACATAATCTGCCGTAGCGATTTCCTCATTGCCGAGTCGCTCGTCACAACGCTCGAAGAATGGGTGTCCTTGCCCGCAGTACAGGTTCTGTTCCTCCTCGAACAACGGTTGGTAGTGCAAGCCTGACAAGTGATGGTTGAAGCAACCGATTGCCAGGTGCAGACGGCCTTCAAGCACCGCCTGCTCAAGTTCATCAGCGCGCATTACTTGCAGGTCTATCCGGGTGCGGGGCGAGGCTTTGCGGAACCTGTTGAGCGTAAGTGGCAAGGGTGCCTGAGGGTGTGAAAGCAGGTTATCTGCCGTGCCAATCTGCAAGAACTCCGGGTACTGCTCATTAAGCATCACCACGCGCTGGTGAAAGCGCTCGATATCGGCAAACAGCTCTTGCGCTGCTGCGTAAGTCTGCGTGCCTTGCTCAGTGAGGTGAAAGCCGCCCTTGCCGCGTCGGCACAGGGAGTAGCCAAGTCGTATTTCCAGGTCACGGACCAACGTGCTCAAGCGTGGCAGGCTGGTATTCAAGCGCACCTGCGCGGCGGTAAAGCCGCCCGCTTCGACGATCGAACAGAAGATGCGCAGTTTGCGCAGATCCAGCTCTGCGAGATTGGTCAGCATGACGAACTCCGATACTCATTCACGACCCCTGTATGGGCAGCACTTATATCAGCAATACAACGACGCGTTTCAGTTTCGTTTTCGAGCAACTCAGCTTCTACCTTTGAGGATTTACCGGCTATTTCCTTGATCCGATACTCGCGGCGCAGCATCAACAAAAAGAATAAAACTTCGACGGAGTGCGGCATGGCATCTCAAGAAAGCAGCGGATCAAGCAGGCCAACAATAGAAGCCCGCTCGATCGACTATGTGCCTCGGGAGGAACGACACGGCAAGGTCTGGCACCAGGGCCCGTTCTGGTTCAGCGGCAACTTTGTGTTTCTCACCATGATGGTCGGCTTTGTCGGCCCGAGCATGAGCCTGAGTATCGCGTGGAGTGTACTGGCCGTTGTCGCCGGCGCGGGATTTGGCACTTTGTTCATGGCGTTGCATGCCAATCAAGGGCCGAAGATGGGCTTGCCACAGATGATCCAGTCGCGGGCACAGTTCGGTAGCCGTGGGGCCATTGTGCCCTTTGCGGCAACCATCTTTGTTTACGTCGGCTTTATCGTCTTCGGCGTCATACTGGTGACCCAGGCCCTGCAGCTGGTGTTGCCCGGTTCGAAGTGGTTCTGGTACCCCACGCTGATCACGGTAAGTATCGTTATCGCGGTGTTTGGCTATGACCTGCTGCACTTCGTTCAGCGCTGGCTGACTTACCTGCTGATTGCAGTCTTCGGCGTCGTCAGCGTTCTAGCCGTCACGGCACTGCCTGCGGCGGCCTCGACTCCTGTTGAGGCGGGTTGGAGTACTACCGCGTTTCTGGTGCAGCTATCGCTGGCGGCGGGCTACAACATCAGTTACTCCGTCTATGTTTCCGATTACTCGCGCTACCTGCCCGAGAACGCTTCCAGTGCCAAGCTGATCGGCTGGACCTACCTGGGCGCTGCGGTCTCCGCGGCCTGGCTGATGTCGCTCGGAGCGGTGCTTGCCAGCTACATACCGGGCGCCGATGGCATTGTTTCACTGGTACAGACCGGCAACTACCTGTTCGAAGGCTTTGGCACCTTTGTCGTACTGGTAGGGGCGATCGCGCAACTGTCGGTGACCGGGATCAATAGCTATGGCGCGATGCTGACCGGCATCAGTGCAGTGGATGGCTTCCGTCCAGTGCGCCCAACCATCCGCCTGCGGGTGACAGGACTGGCCATTGTCGGTGTAGTGTCGCTGTGCATTGCCCTGGCATTACCCGCTGCCTACATGGCCAGCTTCAATGGCTTTGTACTGCTGATGCTGTACTTCCTGATCCCGTGGACAGCCGTCAACCTCGTCGACTTTTATGCGGTCCGCAAGGGCGAGTACGCCATCGCCGATATTTTCAATCCGCACGGCGTGTATGGCCGTTGGGCCTGGCGTGGCGTGCTCGCTTATATCGTCGGTTTTGTTGCGATGATTCCATTCTTCTCCATCCCGTTTTTTGTCGGACCCGCGGCCGAGGCCCTCGGCGGCGCAGATATCGCATTCATTCCCGGGCTGCTGATTTCCGGCGGCTTGTACTACCTGCTGGCACGCAACCTTGAGCGCTCGGCGGAAATGTCCGCGCAAGGCCAAAGCCAGAGGGTGCTGGAAAAAGTTTCTGGCTAACAACATCAAACAATCATAAAAAACAGGGTACTGGAATGACCAGCAATAGCGAAAAAACTGTCGCCATCGTGCAAATGCCTCCGGCCGTTCTCGATTGTGCCGAATCACTGCGTCGCGCAGCCGAGCACATTCGCGACGCCGCGCTTATGGGAGCACAACTGGTGGTGTTTCCTGAGACCTGGCTCAGCTGCTACCCCGCCTGGGTATTTGGCATGGCAGGGTGGGACGATGCCCAGGCAAAAAGCTGGTATGCGAAGCTGCTGGCAGACAGCCCGGCGATCGGACGACCCGATGCCATGGACGATGACCTGGCAGTGTTGCGCGAAGCTGCACGCAGCAACGAAGTTACGGTAGTAATGGGCATGAACGAACGCGCCCGACCGCATGCGGGCTCGTTATACAACTCGCTGGTGACCATCGGCCCCGATGGGGTCATCCTGAATGTGCATCGCAAGCTCACCCCCACTCATACCGAGCGTACGGTCTGGGCCAGCGGTGATGCCGCCGGGTTGAGGGTGGTCGACACCGACGTTGGCCGCGTGGGGGGACTGGTGTGCTGGGAGCACTGGCATCCACTGGCACGCCAGGCATTGCACGCTCAAGACGAGCAGATTCACGTGGCCGCCTGGCCAGACATGCCGGAAATGCACCATATCGCCGCCCGCTCATACGCTTTTGAAGGCCGCTGTTTTGTGCTCTGTGCCGGCCAGTACCTTGCAACCGACGATGTGCCTGCTGAGTTGTTGCACGCCTACAGCCGTGGTGTCGGGCGCGAGGTGCCTGAAGCGGGGCTGCTGTTCAATGGTGGCTCCGGCGTGATCGGGCCTGACGGTGCCTGGATAGCCGGCCCGCTATTCGGTGAGCCGGGCATTGTGCTGGCGAAAATCGACCTGACGCAGATCGACGCCCAGCGCCATGACCTTGATGTCGCCGGGCACTACTTGCGCCCGGACATCTTCGAGCTATCGGTTGATCGGCGCCCGCGCACCGGCCTGAGCCTTTGCGACGCTTGAACCCACCTTTTTCAATCGCTATTGCCGGATGACGCTGCACGGCGCCACCCGGGCATTACCTAGGTTTAGCGCATGACGCATGTACTTTTGGCTACCGCTTTGCTGTCCATTGCACTGGGTGCACTCTCCGGCTTCGCAGTGCTCGCCGCTGTTGACTATCCTGCGATGCTTCGCGCCATAGGCGTTATCAACCCCATGCGGCTGCGCCAGGCGCATCTGGACTGGATCATCATGGGGACGATGATGGCTGTCACCGCACTGGCCGTTCCGCAGCTACCGGGCTGGGTTGCAGCGCTGGTGATGTTCGGTGGCGTGATCAACCCACTGACTTTCGTGCCGATGGCGTTTTCCAACAAGGTGCATAGCACCAAGGGGTTTCAGCTGGTTTCGTTTGTCTCGTTTGTTTCGTTGACCACGGGGTTGATTGCGGCGGCTGTAGTCTTTATTGGTGATTGATCATCTGCCCTGCGGCTGCAATCAGATCTGCTGCGGCGCTTCAAAACCGATGTAGTACGTCTTCAGCACGATCTGGCTGGTTTCGTACGCGCAGTACGCGGCGGCGGTGGATGCGGCTGTCAAGGCCAGACCGAAAATTACCGAAAGTGTTCTGCTGCTCATCTGGCGCTCCTGCCCATCAAAAAAAAGCGCGGACCTTACCGAACCACGCCTCAGTCCGCCACCCCAACCGATGGATGGCGCCTGAAAATCAGCAACATCGAGGGTGGCAGTCGCCGGTGGCATCAACCGCCGAGGCGGCACTGGCCATCCAGATAGGCTTTACGCCAGCGGATGATGGTCACGCGTTCGAACAGCCCGGCCAGGCTGAACGGGTCAAGGGAGATGAAGCGTTCGGCCGCTTCGCGGCTGTCCACATCAAGGATGTACACGCCACCGCCAGCATCGCCGCCGTCGTCGCTCAGCTTGGCGCCACAGGCCAGCAACAACGTTTTGTGCCGCTCAAGGAACGCCAGGTGCACGTCGCGCTCCCGCGCGCGCACCTGAGCATGACCGGGCTTGTCGAAGGTCTCGATCAGAAAGGGCATGACAACTGTGCCTCAATTGGTCGCGATGGCGGATGGGTGCTGAGCCAGGGGCGTCACGCTGATCTGCATGTACGGGAACAGCGGCAACGCGCTGAGCACCTCATGCAGTTCGTCGTTGGAGCCGACGTCGAACACGCTGTAGTTCGCATACTCACCGGCCACCCGCCACAGGTGCCGCCATTTGCCGTCGCGCTGGAGCTGCTGCGAGAACGCTTTCTCCTCGGCCTTGAGCGCATCGGTGAAAGCCTTGTCGGCGTCAGGCGGAATCCGCACTTGCATGTGAACCAGAAACAGCATGAGTTTCTCCTTGGAAGAAAGCCGGGCTCAGGCCCAGGCAAGAATGGCGATCGCATAAACCAGGCCGACCCAGATCATCATGATCACGGTGTAGCCCATGATGTCCTTGAGCTTGAGCTTGGAAAGCGCCAACGCCGGCAGGATCCAGAATGGCTGGACCAGGTCGTTCCAGGCGTTGCCAAGCATGACCGCCATTGAGGTGTGGCTGACGGAGGCACCCAGGGTCTTGGCTGCCTCGACCATGAAGGGCCCCTGCACCATCCAGTGGCCACCACCGGAGGGCGCGAAGAAGTTGATTACAAAGGAACTCAGTAGCCCCCAGAACGGCAAGGTCTCAGGCGTGGCCACCTGGGTGAACGCATGGGAGAACGTATTCACCAGTCCCGAGCCGGCCATGATCGCCATGATTCCGGCATAGAAAGGGTACTGCAGGATGATGCCGCCGATGGTGCGAATACCTTCGTTGAGCTTCTCGACGTACTGGATCGGCGTGCCGAGCAGGATGATGCCCAGGAACAGGATGAAGAAGTTGATCAGGTTAAGGTCGACCGAGCCGCCCTCATAGAAGTGCAACCCCACGTAACCCATGCCGATCAGGCCGATCAGGTAGCTCAGCAGACGGCTGTTGTTCAAACGGCTGGCAAAGGTGTTGTCTTCATCGATGTCCAACACCGGCGCGGGTTGCTTCTCCACCGATTCGTTGCGTTCGAGTTCCTTGACCGGCTGGCCTGCCTTGGGGTGCAGCCACGCATTGAGCAGCGGCAGGGTGACGATGACCACCAGGCTGGTCAGCAGCATGGCCGGCGAGAAGATGGTTTCCGACAGTGGAATCACCCCCATCTGATCTTGCATCGGATGGCCCTTGGTGGAGATCAGCACCGGGATACTTGCCGACAGCCCCAGGCCATACAGGGTGAAGCCACTGTAGGCCGAAGCGATGATCAGCGGGTAATGCACGCCTTTGACATGCAGCGCGAGTTTGCGCGCGACGACGCCGCCCACCACCAGGCCAAAACCCCAGTTCAGGTAGCTACCGATGCCGCCTACCAGGGTGGCGACGATGATCGCCATGCGCGGATCGCTGACGCGCACCACCAGGCGATCGAGCAAGCGCTCGGTCAGCGGTGCAGTTGCCAACACGTAACCCATCGCGAGAATCACCGCCATCTGCGTAGTGAACGCCAGCAATGCCCAGAATCCCGAGCCCCAACTGGTGGTCAACGCTGTAATCGCCTGGTTCTGTACGACGACAGCCAGGAGCATGGTGAGCAGGGTCAGGCCAATGGCAAAGACAAAAGGATCGGGCAGATACCGACGCATCAGCTCGGTGAAGAAGTTGGTGATCTTTTGCATGGATGAATCTCTGTTGTTGTAGTAGGTGTTGGATACGAGATGCTTGCAATTGAACCCTTTGCGCCGGTGTTACCGGCGCCTTCAGGCACGCTGCTTTTAAACCCCGCTCCACCCGCCTACATCCACCAGGGACGTTCAGCCAAGCAGTGATGCGGGGATTTGCTTATAGGTTTCCAGCAGTGCCTCGACGGTGCTGTGTTCATGTTTCAGCAGCCGGGCCTTGGGGCCGGCGATGACCAACGCGAAAGGCTCGCCATTGATCAGGAAGCCGCGGGCTACTGCCGCCACATCCTCCACGTTCTCCCCCGTAGAACGGTGCCAGCCGTCCTCGAGGCCCTGCTCGATCTCCTGTTCCAGAGCGTTACGTTCGGTGGCCGAACCGTCGGTCGACAACGGCAGGGGTTCACAGCTGTCGAGCAGGCGCCGGCGCGCCTTGACGCTCAACGCCCCCAGCAGCGCCTTGCCAGCGGCGCTGACGTGTACGTACATAAAGCCACCCGGCTCGTCGCTGTAGCGGATCTTCTGCCGTGACTCGACCACCTCCAGGTACACCACCCGATTGCCCGCCAGCGTCGCCAGTGCGGCGGTCTCGCCAGTGGCATCGCGCAGGCCCGCCAGCAGCGGCTGGAACACCAGGGCCAGCGGGTCCTGGCTGCAGATATCGCGGGCAACATGTAACAGGCGCTGAGTCGGGTAATAGCCAGCCTTGACCCCCGGGGCATAAAGGAAACCCTTGGCCACCATGGTCTGCAGCAGCGCATGGCAACTGGACAGGGGAATCTCGGTTCGGCGTGCAATTTCGCTGTAGGTCATCGGCTGCCGGACTTCGGCAAACAAGTTGATCACTTCGAATACACGGGCTGCTGTTTTCACATCCATGACAGAATTATCACCATATCGATAATTTAAGAGAAGGGACGGTGACCGATAATCGCACGGAATCGGTGTAGGTGAGAGCGTATGGGCCGGAGCGAAATGCGGCCTTCATAGACGTGTCCAAATCCGTCAACATGCGGTTGAAATACAAAAAGCTAAACGACTCAGAGGCGTGGCTGGAGGGTGATATCGAAGGTTTTGTTCAACCCGTGCTGGTGACGGACTCGAGGCAGTTGCCATTCCGGTAAGTGCTTTGGCGACGCCATGGCGATTGACGTCCGGAGATGGCCCATACGACGCCAACCAGTAATCACCAGGGCCAGGGTAAGTAACACCCTGGCCCCATCGGCGTTCACCAGAACGTTATCAAGCCGAATCCTTTTCAGCGACTAGCCGCATGCCCCAGCGCCTTGGCGGCTGCGGTCTTCACTTCAACCGCTATTGAAGAGCTTCCATTGATTACTCTGATCAGCGCTGCCCTTGCGTCCGCTCCCCCTGCGTAGCCAAGACCTTCTGCGGCTGCGGCCTTCATCTCAGTCGAGATCGACGAAGACCCATTCATGGTTTTGATCAGTTGCTGAATTGATTCAAATGGAGTTGCCATCCAAGTTTCCTTCTAACGTTAAGTGAGAATTTGAAACCCTGTGGGGTTCCACTCGTACTGGCAGTCTCTCAAGCCTCCCCTCGAGCCTGCCGTTTTTTGCTCGCCGCACACCACCGCACCAGGTCGGCAATGATCGCAGCCGTCAGCACCACAAGGGCAAACTCGACAACAACCCACACTGCCCGGTGCCATGGCACGCCACGCTCTTCCAGCAGCCAGTTGGCGCAGGCCACAACCAGTAGCACCCTCATTGTCACCAGCTTCATTACCCTCGATATCCCCTCAAGCGCTTTCATGGAGTCCGTTCCTCTGTAGGCGAACCTTGAGGAAAGCACGTGAAGCCCAGATTCGCCGGTCGTTCCGGCAGTTACCGACATTTCCTACACATATTTCAGCCTGCCGGTAGGCGGGCGAGATGAGCCATGTCCGATTTCAGACGACCGTAGCCATGGATTTGGCGTATCTGACGGGCCAGCGTCCAGCGGACGTACTGGTGATGAGGAAGGACGACATTGAGCGTGACGCAGAAGAAGGCCCACAAGACATGCTCCAATCGTTGGGCGCCGCAATTCCTGGTTGCTCACGCGCTGTCTACAACTGGGTTTGCCCTGTGACCACCATAGTCGTTTCTGCCTGCGGCAACGCCAAGGCGGGCAGTTTTGAAGGCGAATTCAACTGCCGCAATAGCGGCGTGTCGTAGCCATAAATGTCGGGCTTGAACGTCACCCGCCCCTCGGGGCTCAAATCGACCGTCCAATAGGCCAACAACACCGGTATCTTGACCGGAAGCTTGATGTTCTCGGTCCTGCCATTGGCCAACTGCTTTTGAATCCCCTCGCTGTTCCAGCGCACCGGGTCGTTGAACAACAGTTCGACCAACTGCAGTGGATTCTCCACCCGAATACATCCGGAGCTGGTGGTGCGCACGGACTTGGCGAACAACTCGCGATGCGGCGTGTCGTGCAGGAAAATCGCATAGTCGTTGGGGAAACGAATGACCACCCGCCCTAACGAGTTGGTAGGGCCGGCATCCTGGCGCAGCGTGAGGCCGCGCGCGTTGTACCAGTCGACGTTCGCCGGATCGAGTTCATTGCCAGCCCGATCAAGGACCCTGATCCGGCTGGCCGCCAGGTAACCTGGATTCTGCTGAATCTTGGGCAGCATATCCTTGACCAGAATCGTCGGCGGCACAGTCCAGGTGGGGTTGAAGGTAATGTAGGTGATCTCGGACTGAAACACCGGGGTGCTGCGCACAGGCTTGCCGACCTGCACCCGGGAACGCCAGATGGGTTTGCCGTCGCGGTAAAACGCCACTTTGTAGCCGGCGATATCGACAACGACAAAAGTGCCATGGAGTTTGTAGAGCAGCCAGCGCGCCCGTTCCATGTTCACCCGGACCTGATCAATCCGTGCCTCGACAGGCACATTCAGCGCCGCCAGGGTCGCCGCCCCAGCTACGCCATCCACGCCAAGATACTGATCGGCCTGATACTTCTTCACCGCAGCAATGACTTTATCGTCGTAATTGCTGCGCTTGCCCTTATGTGGTTCCAGATAACCACCGGCCACCAGACGGGCACGCAACTGTGCGACCACAGCGCCGTCCATCCCCGGCTTGAGTGACTGTCCTTCGGCGACTTTCGGCCAACCGCCGGCATCACGAACCTGACGCAACTGCGCCAATGCATCACGCATGTTGCTATAAACCGGCTCTTGCGGCGGCGCCTGGACGAACGCACCGGCCACATCGTGAGCATCCAGGGCAGCAAAGAAACTGTTCACATCTTCACGGGGATCCACACCGACCGGGTCGAAGTTCCAATGAAAATCCAGCCGCGACGGGTTGACCTTGCCGCGCCGCAATTGCAGAAGCGCGGTGATGTAGGTGCGGGTCAGCGCGATATCAAAAGCCGCCGTTTGCGCTGGCGTCGGCGCGGAGGCCTGCAACAACAATTGAGCCTCGGCCAACTCGCCGCCCCGGAAGTCCGCCGGGTTCAGGCCGTCGGCGTGTGTGTCATTCAGGCTCTTGAGCAACTGGGTGACATCGCGCCCGTCTGTCCAGGCGGCGCGATAGTTACGATGGGAATAGAAATCGAGAACAACGCGATTGATGTCCGCACGCTGATGCTTGCGAGAGGTAATCAAGGGAGGAAATGACGACTCCAGGGGTTCAAACGCGGCCTGGATCGCTTGACCAACGATATCGTCAGGCGCTGCAGTGGCCGGACTGACTTGAGGAGATACCGACTCGATCTGCGACGTTTCACCCAGCGCAGTGCAGTTGATCAGAAAGACCATTACAAAAGCACTGCTTATGACGATTAACCTTGTTAATTGCACCATGGATAATCCTTAATCTCTCGGCCTTCATACCCCCAGCCTACGCCGATTTGCTTGAAGTCGCGCTAGCCAAAGCGGCTCCGAATGCCAATGCCAAGGTCATTGCCCTGGCGGTTCGTGCCAGCCAATGTATCCGCGCTCAAGGCACTGCTCCGGCACAGAGGCTAGCCGTGATCGATTATTCCCTGCCCTCGACCGAACAACGATTGTGGGTATTTGATCTGAAACAGGGCAAATTGCTGTTCCACGAACTCGTCACTGGCTGGCACCGCACTGGCCCAGGCCAACCACCAGCCACTGGTCAGTCCACAACGCCGCAGGCGGGATAATGGCTCACAATCATCCCACAGGCGACTTGGAGCTAACCAAGCCGATCGCATACTCACCACCACCCTCAAGAACGCTCTGAACATGGTCAACATCCGAATGTTCGATCATGTGGTGCTGGGCCATGAAGGTTGCGTGTCATTTTCCAAACGAGGTTACATATAGCTCCTAAGCTCGCCCTCAATGCTGGAGTTCGGAAGGTCTGTTCCCGCTACTCCTGTAATTGTCTGTGAAGTACCGGACAACCTTGAAATGGCCGTTGATGGCGAGCTAATGGATATGCGTGTTCCCGCTGCGACAGCAAAACAAATGAGCGCATCTCACTGCACACCTGACAGCGCTCCCAACCATCACTCACCAATACATCGCAAAGCGGGTGGCTTTGGAGGAGTGCTCGCCATTGATTAGGCGAGCAAAAGGCCCCTGCCGATCGTCATTGGAGCAACCGCCGGAGGCCAGAACAATATGAGTTAGTCGTTGAGTTCCACGAGCACATCCGTCGACCATTTCTGCTCTGAATTCTGCACCTGAGCTGTTTCAACCACTTTAGCCATGTGCATCACCTGATCCCGGGCCTCAAGATCAAAGTCAAACCACATGTCTGCATGAGAGCGAAAACGAACCTGCCAGTACGCAATTCCTTGATCGAACCTGACTTTCAGGCTTCTGCCATCCTCAAATTCCAAATCAAGTCGGCGACGATGGGGGATGTCACGATTTGAGGTCTCAACAGCGAGATGCACGGTATGGCTGGCCATAGCTGACAACCATTTGCTGACGAAAAACTCAAAGTCGTCCTTTCTGGACCAATCATCAAAAGCCTTGCGGCCTTGCAGCTTTCCAGGCTTGAACAGCGTAGAAACCCGAACGTCAGCATCGGCAGCAATACGCCCTTTTAGAAAACTGAACAATGTACCCAAAATCGTGATCGCGGATGGGTTTTGGATATATCGATCCGAGTACCTGATTCTGCAAATATTTGCAGTTTTCAGTACATCCGCAATTTGCGCGTTTTCTGCGAGAAGCGACCAGAAGCGATCGCCAAACGTCAGCAACGGGCCGTTGAGTTCCTGGTGAATTGGCAAGTCTATTATCACGCTACTGTCGGCTGGCTTGCTCCCTGCACTTGCAAGGTCAAGTGCACGCCAACAGAGTGCAGGTTGAGACCGGGAAGTCACCACCAGTGAATCACTCTGATGCCACCAACGACCTGGAACAGCTGCCAGCTCAGAGCGCGAGGCGAGCGTAATTATCTCGCCCGCCCTGCTTGCCTGTGCGACGACATGCTTTTCGCAATCAGACGAATAGCAGCCGACGCTTACACCAAGGAGCGAAAGGCGCTGCAGATCCTGCAAAAGATCTTCATCGGTGATGTCATCTGGCACAAGAAGCTCGACGGCCACTTCATCAATATTCAAATAGCGCTGGATTGCCTTACGGAATTGCGGGGCAAGTAGATCCCATTCACTCGGATCTCCTGCAGCTACCAGCGTAACTTTCTCTACGCCTTCATTGATCAAACGACGCAAAACGCTTTCGATACTGCCAGGCGCATATTTCCCATCTGGCAAGGACAGCTTGTCTTCCAAGGAAAGGCCGACGTAGTGGACGAAGTCATCGCCCAACCAGTCCTTGGCCTGTTTTCGATCAAGTTTGTCATGATCATGTCGCGTCTGAGAGTCCAATAGGCATTCACTGCAACCGCTCTCACAATGAGCACATTGCAGAGTTTTAACCATCTTGCTCAACAGATTTTCGACATGCAGGGGAGCACTTGAAGCGAAGCCTGCACCACCACTGATCACGTCATAAAGCTGCAAAATCCTGATGGGCTGGCCGTTTTCCAGCTTGCTTGGTCGTGTTGCGTAACCAAGTTCAGAGGCCGAAATCCCTAGTATCTCGGCAAGCGCTGAACGCATGGCCACAGCCAAGGTCATGGCGATACAACGCCCTTGGTCGTTATCTGCGATGTACTCCCCACTTACTGGATGATGCAGCGTCAACTCGAACACGTCAGTAAAGGAGGTAACACCCAAGCTGACATTGGGCACAATACTGCCGCTGCCTTGGCAAGGCAGCCTTTTATTGTTCTGGTCTTTATCGGCTTTGCTAGGCCGGGGTGGAAAGTGTTCGCCGGATGGGGAGAGGCCTGGCGGGAACTCGTCTGCTGACAGCATTGATACCGCACGACCACAACTCATGCATAGTGCAAAACCAGCACCGTTCTCGCCGGAGCTGTGATGAAAAACCTGGCCTTCCGTGCCATAGGCCATTGCTCCTACCGCCGGATTTGGTAATGGGGTTTTGGCCGCCCTCACAAAGACCCATGCAGTTTCAACAGGTACAAATTTTTGATGCTGAATATCGTTCGAGGCTGACTGATAGGCATCAGTAACAAAACCAGATGGCTGCAGCACCTTGCGGATATTTGCCGACTTAATGATGGCGAGGCATTCATTGTTGGTGCACGTCAGCTCATCACTTTTGACCAAGCCCTCTTCATAGCCGAGCTCGCCGCAAACGTCACAACGCCACGCGATGTCCATCTTCTGAGCTTCTTTGGTATCCGCGTTGAGATTGTGCCAATGCAACGAAACACCAGCTGATCTGAAGACTCGTCCATCCAAAACAATCTCGGCTCCCGGCGCATACTCCCGAATGGCAATCGCCAGGTTGCGAGAAGGAAGCCCCTTATACCGGGACACATTATCCTCACGGTCGTGCTTTACCTTCCTCTCAGTTCCCCCCTCGCGGATATAGTCCTCAATCGTGAAATTATCGAAGTTGACTACATCAGTAGGAAATCCATAGCCCGGTAAGAAAGTGCGAGCAGATAGATCACGCAACAGGTACTCATTGCAGTGACGGGCTTTCTCGACCTGAATGCGCTTTAGGTAAGGGCTGTTAGGCTTTGCCTGCTGCTCTTCTGACAGCAGATAGCGGTAACTCCCCAACCAGCGGCCTTGTAACGCCTTCAACTGATCCATTGAGCGCCTGCGCAGCTGATCAGGCGTGATACCTGCCAGGGCGGTTCCCTTTACCAATAGCGACAGCGCCTCATCGACGTCGCAAACAGCGAGCCCCAAACGTTCAAAAAAGCGGTCACACTGCGAGCTACCATTCGTATCGTCATAGAACCACTGCGCGTTAAGACTGGTTTTCTCAGTTTGAGTTGGGCCAACGACATTGCAGAGGAAATCAGACAGCACCAACGAATTCACATGCCGCTGTACAAGCCGAGCAGAGTTCAGCGCTACAGCCGGTGCAGGTATTTTTGTTTCAAATGGCCAGCTAGGGTTGGCAAAGACCTGCTGGTCATGAGGATTGTTTTTGCAAAGTGTATAAGCCAGTGCTCGGGACTCTTTGCTGCGGCCTGCTCGGCCAGCACGCTGAAGATAGTTGGCCGGATGTGGCGGCACGTTGTTCATCACCACGGCGGAGATACCGCCAATATCGACACCCATCTCCATGGTAGTGGAGCAATTCAGGACGTTGATCTGGCCCTTTTTGAACATATCTTCATATGAGCCAAGGCGCTCGGAAGACTGCTGCGCCGAATGCTCAGCAGTGCGGTAATAGAAGCCGCCTTCAACCGATCTGTCATTGATATCTGTCCAAAGATTACGCGCACGCAAGTCGGTGATGTGAACATCTGCCGCGACCTGAGCTCTGATTTTCGCAAGGCCCGGAGCATAGTCTTCTTGTGAGCGATCAAATTCCCAAACACTAGGTAGCTCTACCGGCTCACACATAAAACTCTTACGTTTCTCATCGGTAAGCTTGGAGAAATCCAAATGCGCTGGTAGGTAAGGCGTAAATCCTTTGAAGGTCGTATCCAGCAGCTTGTTGGTAATTGGACAAACGAGCGCCTGATCAACCAACAAAAAAAGCATGTGTTCCCTGGGTAAATAGTACCGATTCTCATCAGATTTCAATGCCGCGCCAGGCCTTGTTAATTGCTGCCAGGCGGCTCGTAACCAAGCGTTGACCAAGTCAACATCAGATGAGCTTGAGGGAGTCAAACCTGCGCCCAACAGCAGCAGCTTAGTCAGGCGGTGTGAGTGGTTGCCATTACGAATCTGCGGCCAGCGTTTTACTCGATTTTCGTCAGCTTCTTTAGACTCGGGGTTGCGTAAGGTTTTGGAAGAAAAACGGCTACCAATCCAGTCCTTCCACTCCTCAGTCATCTGGATAAAGCTGCTTTCGCGCACATAAAAATCCAGCGCGACCTTCAAGAAGTCACGCCAATCGTCCAGCGTCAGGCCCTTCAGCTCCCAATAGGCTGGGGCTTCTTGAATCTTTTCCAACCCAAGATAACTGACCTTCACCAGCCCTTGAGTTTCTAAACTGTTTTGACGCTTAGGCCTACGCATAAACTCACGAAAAAGCAGCATCTCAGCCAGCTTTTGTGGTCCATCCGTTTCTTTAAATATCTCTGGCTTCTGATACTTGTTCGCAAGCAGCATAGGGCCTTTCTCTTGTAGATCGGCCCGTTTTTTGAGCTCATTTACAAGCTCTGACCAAGCTAAGGACACTAGCGCCGGCCTAACCTTAACCCCACTAGCCGCAGCAAGCAGCGCCGTAAAGCGTGCGACCTTGTCCTCAGCGACCCTGATCTCCTCCTTGATACCTAGGCTGCGGTAAAGCGCCACATCTTCCTGCGCTTTAGCAATTAGTTGCTGCAGAACCTCTGGGTCAACACTACTTGATAGTACCTGAGCATTGCCTTGGCTTTTCTGATGCCAGTTCAAAATCTCTACAACGAGCCCACGCAACCTACTGCGCTCGGCCTCTTGCTGCATGCGCACTGCCATACGCGCCGTACCTTGACGGCTATCTGTAAAGGTAATTAGTCTCCGTCCTCGCCCTGGCAAAGACTGCGGGCCAAATTCCGATTTTTGCTCATCATCTTGATAGTCTTGGCAATACTCAAGAACCGTTGGTACAGCGTTCGCTACATAGAAGGGGCCACCCAACATAGCACGACGAAACGGAAAAGCACCTTGATATCCGCTGTAGCTACAGTCCTTGCGGCTACAAACCACATCGAGGTCGTTTATGCGCAGCGGCACACGCTCGCCGGAGACATCCATAAAAGACCCTGCATACTTATCGAACTCGACAGGGATATACGACGGACCGTCACCGTCCACAGTACCGAGCACTAAAGGAGTCCTAGCTAGCAGTTTCCCATCAGGACTATCTGCATCGTCCTCAACAGATGTCTCAGCCTGGAGCGAAAACTCATCCCCCGCTGAACTCTCCCACTGGATTAGCTTTCCGCCATGATCACGCGCCAGTAGATGGGGCTCATTGCAGTCATTGCAGAAGACCAACTCGAAAACAGGGCTGCCACACGAGCACGCTTGTCGCTGGTTCACATACACATAACCAAAGGGCCACTTCTCCTTCAACGGCGTACCATTTTTGGCTGAACAGTGCTTATCGAAGCAAGCCCAAAGACCGTGGGTAGTACGCTGGAAGAAGTGGGCACGCAGTTTCAAGAACGCAGGCTCAGACTCATTGGGGCGAGTGCCAGAGCACAGATCCAACCATCGCAAAATCTCGTCCTGCGTTAACGACCGCCCCTGATCTCGACTCATATGACTGGCCATCTCGGTCAGCTTCAACGGTTTAGGAGCGTTCACCAGAACGTTTCTCAATTCGTGAGCTATAGGCGAATGCACAAGCGCTTCATAACGGTCGGGGTGAATTTCCGGATCGTCTTGGTTTACAGGTGACATCAACTCAAGCGTCTGTAAAGTGACCGGCTGCTGCTGGCACGATGCAAGCTCAGGAATGACACGCTTACCACCCCAGACATCAATCTGAGTGACCGGAACCCCTGACAGATCAGAGAGAAACTGTTTCAGTTGCTCAGCAGCATCATCGCCGGCAATAGTTGCAGAGGTCGCAACAAAGCGGACATCCTTAGGTGTGACGCCGAATGATGTCATTACGCGTCGTAACTGCAGTGCCAGCTCAGCAGCCTGCGAGCCTACATAGGTGTGAGCTTCATCTAGGACAATCCAGCGGAGCGACTTCTGCTCTCTCGATTTGCGCACTATAGGTGCATCGACCTGACGCACCATCATGTATTCAAGCATGGTGCCGTTGGTAACCAGAATCGGGGCCGGCTGCTCGCGCATCAGCTCACGCGACAGAATTTCGTTTGGCCGCTCCCTTTGTTCTGTGCGCTTTTTGGCCTGTAACTCTTCAGTATTGCCGTTATATAAGCAGTAGCGAATGCCGGAACCAAAGCTCTGTGTCCAGGCATTCAGACGCTCACGCTGCGAGTTGATCAGAGCGTTAAGCGGATAGAGAAAGAGTGCTCGCACACCCACCAGCGGCTTACTGCCGGCATCGCGGTACTCCCGGTAGAGGTCATCTAGCACCGGAACCATAAAGCACTCTGTCTTACCCGAGCCAGTACCGCTGGTGACCACTACTGAATGCTTCTTATCTAGCAGGGAACGCCAACTGGCCAATTGGTGCGTGAAAGGCCTCCAGCTCGACCCAAAGCGGTAGCGCCCGTTGGCTTTACCATCAAGCGACGCCACGATCTCTTTGCTAAGTAGCTGCTCCTGAGCCGCCAACTGCGCCATTGTAAAAGGCGACTCCTCCCAGCCGAAGGTCTGCTCAAATAAGGGCGGCGCCAGGAATGAGCCCTCCTTGCCACACTCGGCGCGCATGAGCCCTCCAAGGTGCTCACGCAAGCCCGGATCCGTAATGCTCAAAACACTCAAGGTTGATTCTGTGGTGCGAGACAGTGCTTGATCGACAAGCGCAGAGAAATACTTATCCATTGACTGGTACTGCCTTATGCATGCCCATGACGTTGTTCAACAGACAGTATTGGTAGATGCTGCTGAACCAACTCGAATCGAAATCGCGAACTTGTCGAAGGAAAAATATCGCCTCGACACTGTTCTCAAAAACATCTGAAAACTGTGCTTTACCGCTGGCAACAGCAGCAGCGAAAACAGGAAGGTAGACCACCGCATTGCGGTAATCCATTTCCAACCGGAAAGAAATTACCGAATCACTCTTCTTGTTGTGCCAGAGCTCCAACCTCTTGCCAGCATATTCAGGCCATGTAGCTTCACTACGATCTCGCATTAGTTGGAGATACCAGCTGTGAACAACAGTCCTGAATATCTCGAGAGGCATGTGGTGTTCAGGCCCTAAAGGTTTACCAGAGAGGTAGTGCTGTACACTCTCTCCGTAGGTTGGGAAGGCCTTACCTAACCTGCTGAACATTCTGCCAATCAGCGCTGAGATGGCTTCATCAGCAACACCCTTGACCTTAAGAAAAGCGCCGAACCGCTTGGCGGCTAGTTGAATTTCAGTAACAGGAATAAACTCCCAGAAAATTGGAAATTCGGCCTCAATTCGGTTCAGAAATTTTGGGTCCATCTCAAATTTAAAAAGCGCCATCGACAACGCACGGGTATGGCCCACAAGCGCCCTCCAGACCTCAAACGTGGCTAAAGGCAGATAACCGTAGTCTTCGTATAGGGCTCTCAGGAACTGCCATCCGCTGTGCATAGGATTCACTGCCATGGAATCCAGAACAGGCACAAATGAGCTGACAGGAGAAGCATGGTCAAAGGTCAGTACCGCTTTCTGCAAACTCTGAGCGTCATCACTTTGCGGTATCGGTTCCCATCCACCGACAATAAACAGAGGTCTGAATGAAACAGCTGATCCTTGCTTGGGCAGCACAAGCCAAGGGCCATTTTTTTCAACTAATGCCGGCAGCTCAAACTCACCGGTGGGGACGCCTTCGCTAGTACGTGAACTGAGTTGAACGGCACCGCGCATCGGTTCATGCAGCAACATCAAAATCGGCTCAGGCAAGACGGTACCACCATCCTGAAGATTGGAGGCGTGCAGCACCCGACGATCACTATCCAGCAACATCTCCGTTGCGTACTTGCGAATTCGAAAATTGGCGTTTTGACCGTTACCAAACACTCGTAATTCCACTACCTGATCGATGCCAGACTGCAAAGAAAGCAAATCAATAATCTGCTCACTAATGTTAAACAGGCTGATTTCAATTGGCTTTCCAGTAGCCGTATAGGACCAATTGTAAGAAGCATTCTTGGCGGCATGCCCCTTTAGGGTCAATTCAAGCCCGAACTTGGTTGGTGCGCCTTGACGGGCAAACAAATAAATACGTGCGCCCAACAGATCATTAATACTGATATCACGCTTGAGCTGCTTGCCACTATGATCAATGGCCAGGCAGCCAGAGTTGGGGAACGGTAACTCAACTTCAATCGGATCCGACAACAGGCTTGGCGTGACTGAGAGACACAGCGTTATCGGCGGCAAACCCTCTGTAGAGAGCTTTAACTCAATATGATCCTCCCGCTTGATCTGCTGAGTTTGAACACCGTCGGCTATAACCTTCAGCAGGCAACGCTGCTGGGTATGCACCAGAATTTTGCCCTGCCCTGGTCTTTCACCACTACGCAGTTCAAGACGGAAGTCAGCTGGCAAGATACCGATTTTGCGACGCAACAAGATGTCGCCACCGCGGTTACGAACGGCCACATTTTGGGCGCCCAGCATTTCCTGCAGAACTCCGCTGCCTGGCTGCTTGCCTCCAACGTACAGGTCACCACCTTGTTTTTTCAGCTCGTCTGAAGCGCCAAGCCATTGCACTCTGGGCAGACCTAAAAAAGTAAGTGCGGGATTTGTGACCCAACCTAACTGGCTACCCGCCAGCTCCAGTCCGAGGCCCGTACCGGCTGTTTGCCCTGTCCGAATTCTGTAGAGCCCTTCGCAATCAACTTTGAGCTCCGCTTTACCCTGTACTTTGAATGCACGCAGAGCAAGTACCGAAGGTATCTCGGTGGTGCGGACATCGCCCGTGTCGTCTACCTGGACCAATGCGCTGTCGGGCGGCAGCACGAGCAATAGTTCTTCACTTAGGGTATTGAATGAAGCCTGACCACATAGCTGCCAGCGGTCATTCACCGGTTCAAAGCCCACAGGAACCTCGCCTAGCGCTACGGTGCTGTTCTCAATGGGTAATGAAGCGATAGCCACGCCCCCCGCCATAGCCACCAACCTCAGTGACAGAGAGTAGTCACTACGGCGCCCTATTACCTCACGCTGCCTCAACTTGATCTGGGCGATACCGTTGTCTACAACAGCGTAACCGGGGCCAAGGTTAGCGATAGCCTCACCGCCTTCCAAAATCGTAAGCTCGAAGCGCGTAGTAGAGGGCTGCGTTGCTAGTTGAAAAACCACCTCTGCCGGCAGCGATACCTGCACCTTTAGCACATTGGGTTCTGCTTCGTGCCAAAAGTGTCGACAGGCCCAACCGCCAGATCCTTTGCGACGCTTTCCACCCTCGACCGTGGCAGTTTTCAGCAACCCGTTAAGCAACTCACTGCCAGTTTGGTTATCAAGCGGTAACGGAAACAGCTCTCGCCATTTGGGGTTCATGGCATCCAAACGAGCAATTGGCTCGTTCGCCTGCACCAGGCCATAATCACGCACCAAGGACACCAGCTGATCGGCCATATGCGCAATCAGTTCCACTGAAGTCTGCGAGGTAAATACTTGGGGTAAGTTCGCTTTTTCCAGCTGCTGCTCTACTTGCTGTGCAGTGCTGTAGCCCAGAATATGCCACTGGTCATATTGCTTGAGGACCCGATCAAATAGCGTCTGAAAACGGCTCCCACCTTCACGTAATACTTGAAAGGGAAGCCCGCCTTCACTGAACAATGAGCCAAGAAAATTCCTACGCTCAGATTCGTAGAAGTGCATCGGGCGCTTCCAGTAATGCTCCAGCCCTTTTGGAATCGCTTTGCCGAGATCGCCCGGCGATAGACTAAACCCCAGCGTCTTCCATATCGGCTCCCAGCTCCAGCCATGATCGCGCTGATATTCACGACGGTACCATTCTGAACAAAAGAGAACCAAGCAGGCGCTGGCAGCTGTGTCATTTACTGCCTGGTCGAAGGTCTCTAACTCCCTGAGCTGATGCAACAGGTCCAGGTACTCTTCATGACTGCAGTGATATGCGTACAAGCCACGATAGTCAGGGGCCTGAATACCTCGGCGCAGAAGAAATGTGCCGAGCCAGCTAGAGAATTTGAATACCGATTGAGGCATTAGCTACTTCCTTGATTGAGCCATGACCTAACAAAAGCTTTGAAACTTGCCGCTTGCCTTACCCCTGTACAGGCGGACAGGACGCGATACCCTGCCGTCGGCTCTCACAACCCCCAGTAATATTGCTTAATTTTCTGGGCCATTAGCCGACGGCGTTCAACCAGGAAGGCTTCAAATTGCTCGGACTGATAGGCCGCAAGATTCTCCGGGAGGCAGTTGACGGCCAGGTTAGTTTTGAGATCATCCAGGCGTGTAATAGCGCCATAGCGCGCCACGCCGCTTTCACATTGAGCAAATACGTCGGCCATGTAGGTCGCTGGAGCAGTGTGGCCAATCTTGATATTTACTTCCTGTTGTACGTACACGTAATTGGCCACTTGGTTGTACTTGCTTCGGAGGAGGCCCTGCTGCTTCAAAAAGCTCTTCGGAAAGATGTGGTGGATATCACCATGATGCGTGAGCATGTCCCGCACGGTGATGTCTTTAGACAGGAAGCCCTTCTCACCTCGATTGGCCTGCGCAGCCCAGAACACCTTGATGGCCGGGGCGTTAACGGAAGATGTAGTCAACGCCTGCGGCAGGCCGAAGTCCCAGAAGGCGTCGGAAAGCTCAGCAGCCTCGATCTCGCCCAGCACATCCACGAACTGCCGTTCATGAATTGCCTTAATGTCCTTGTCGAAACGCGACTCTGGCGAGCCCGAGTAACGCCCAGTCAACAGCGACATCACAAACCAGCGGCGAACCCAACTTTCGATATTGGGGTTGTTGCCCAAGTCGCGTTTAAGCTTGAGGTATAAGACGTAGGCGAAGTTCAGCGCGTTGACCGAACCGATCATGGAGCTGTCCACGAATCCGGCCGATCGGATTATCATCAAGAAGCGCTTGAAGTGCGTTTCGTTAATGAACTCCTTGACCCCTTCGCTCAGGGTCTTGAAAGATTCCTCTTCGATTTCCTTCTCGTAGCTTCGGGTTTCGAAGTTACGGCCCGAGAGCAGCCCGACCAGATCCGATAGGCGACCTCGATTGAATTTGGTAGTGAAGGCCACACGTAGCATGTCAGAGTAGCTAGGATCGTACAGATCATCGATTTCGCCCTTCAGCCAACGCATAGCTTTGAAGTAGTCAGTCTGGACGAAGGCCTTATCGTTGTTTTCGATATGGGCGTAGAACTCAGGTGCGATGGAGAGGTGGCAGAAATAGTCGATGGCCTTGCGCAGGGTGTTACCGTCGAACTCTTCGTTGGCGGCGATCTTCGACATCACGAAGTCCGCCTGACTGAGAACAACTCCTTTTGAGTTGATGCGGATGAAGATCTCGGTCACAGTCTCGATGTCCAGATCTGCCGCTAGCTCAATCAGGCCGATCTGCTTCTTGGTGATATCGCATAGCCTGTCCAAGCGCTCGTATACCAGGTCCTCATTTAACTCAGGGTTTGCGGCCAGATAATCCTTGGCGGCTTTGTGTGACTTCAGTTCGCCGCTGACGATGGGCGCGATATCAGCGAACCAAGCCTTATCTTTCTCAATAGCTGGGTTGCTGACCTCGAAGCGCTGCTCGATGGGGTGGAAGGCAATTCGAATCCGTATCTGTTGATAATCCTGGTTGATCACCTGCTGGCCGGCTACGGCCGCTGTCAATGCCGTAACGCGTTGCTGGCCGTCGATCAGCACCTTCTTGCCTTCGGCCAACGAGCCGTCTTTCAGCTTAACCGTGGGATTGCGCCACGCGATGATGTAACCGACTGGGAAGCCCTGGTACAGACTGTCCATCAGGTCACGCACCTTAGTGGCATCCCACACGAAAGGGCGTTGGATTTCCGGAATGGCAATCTCGCCAGACTTGACCCAGCTCAGCAGAGTTTCGATCAGGTGCTGATTAACGGAGTATTTCTGCGCTGACATTGGCATTCCTTTGCATGTATAAACGGTGAATCTACTCAGCCGGAACAGGTAGCAGACCTACCGAGTCGCACCTGGTGAGATATGGCACTTTGCCTGAGGGTACCAGATTGGCTGCTGCTTCCAAGTGCACATCCTGGTCATCGAAGAAGATATGCGGATTGAAAGCCGTGAGCACTTTGGGTTTGCCGACGCCGCCGAGAAAGAAAGCTTCGTCAACGTACACGCCCCAAGCACGCAAGGTATTGATTACTCGCATTTCCGACGGAGAATTCCGTGCGGTAACGATAGCAATTCTGATCGGTGAATCCTTTCCGCCGGTGGGCAGACGCTCCTGTAACTTGGCAAGCTTTATCAGCAGGCTGGCATAGGGGCCCTCTTCCATAGGCGTATGTTACAACGCATCTTCCCGAGCCTGAAAGGCATCCAGGCCCTGCGTTTTATAGACCAGCTCGCTGGCGTCGGAGAACAGTACGGCGTCACCGTCAAAGGCAATGCGTACCTGGCCCGCTGAGATTTGCGGGGCATTAGCTGGCGGCTGAACAGGCTCGCATTGATGAACGCCGCCGGGCGGACGTCGCTGCAGCCGAGATACTCCGCCAGCAGCAAGAGCGCGAGCGCGACGAGGCCCATCGCCGGAGCATCAACCGCGCAGCGCTGAAAGCCTTCATCGCCGGCGGCATGCCTGAGGCCTGCGCCAAACATGCGGTCACCATGATCGTGCAGCGCAAGATCCCCAACGTTTCCATTTCCTACTGAGGTCGCCATGAGCCAAGTAGCCCGGGTCGAACAGACCAATGCGCCGGTGATCGCCGCCGAGTCGGTGACTATCCTGCAGATCATCCAGCAGGTCGCCCTGACACCCAACGCAGACATCGACAAGATGGAACGCTTGATGGTCACGCACCAAAACATCCAGGCGCTGCAGACCAAGCAGCAGTTCGACGAGGCCCTGGCCGCCATGCAAGAAGAGCTGCCGGTAATTGGTGAGCGTGGCGGCATCAAGGACAAGAACGGCCGCATCCAGAGCACCTATGCGCTCTGAGAGGACATCAACGAGATGATCAAGCCGGTGCTCGCCCGCCACGGATTCGCCCTCTCCTTTCGCACGCCACGCAACGAGCGAGGCATTGAAGTGGAGGGCGTGCTGAGCCACCGCACCGGGTACCGAGAAACCACCTCCCTGGTCCTGCCGGCCGATACCTCCGGCAGCAAGAACGGTGTCCAGGCCGTGGCCTCCAGCGTGAGCTACGGCAAGCGGTACACCGCCGGCGCCCTGCTCAACTTCACCACCACCGGCGAGGATGACGACGGCAACGGTGCAGTCGTAACACCTCGGGTGACCTAAGTGCAGGCCACCCAGCTGGCCATGCTGCTGGAGCGCTGCAGCGAGAAGGCAAAGGCCGCATTCGCCAGCATTCACGGCACCCCATCGGCTGTTGTGAAAGCCGCATTCGACCAGGTGCTCGGCATGCTCACCAAGTCAGCCACCCAAAACTCTGCCGCAGGCCAGGAGACTTCCAATGCAGATCATCACTGACATCGAGCAAGGCACGCCTGAGTGGCTGGCCCTGCGCCTGGGCATCATCACCTGCTCGGAGCTGGATTGCCTGCTGGTCAGCGGCAAAGGTGAAGCGGGTTTCGGCGTGGCCGCCTTCACCTACATCGATCTGTTAATCGGTGAACGCATCACCGAAGAGGCTGCTGAGATTCCATTCCAGACCAAGGCAACCATCCGTGGCCATGAGCTTGAGGGTGTCGCACGCGGGCTCTATGAGGACCGTGAAAGCCTCAAGACTCGTTCAGTCGGGATCATCCTGAACCACGGCATCGGCTACTCGCCCGACGCACTGGTCGGCGACGACGGCCTCACCGAGATCAAGACCAAGCTGCCCAAGTTTCAGGTCGGCGTGATCTTGGCCGGGGATGTTCCGAAAGAGCACGTCGCCCAGTGCCAGGGTGGCCTGTGGGTTTCGGAGCGCGAGTGGCTGGACTTCATCAGCTACTGGCCCGGCATGCCTCTTTTCGTCAAGCGGGTTTACCGCGACGAAGCCATGATCCGAAAGCTCACCGAACGGGTGAAGACCGTCTACGAAATCCTCGACGAGCGCATGAACAAGGTGCTCGGCCTGGCCACTTAACCAAGGAATCACGATGCCTACTCTTACCGATATCGGCCGCATTGGCCGCGACGCTGAACTTCGCTACACTCCCAACGGCGACGCAGTCTGCAACCTCGCAATTGCTTGCGAATACGGCCGCAAAGGCCAGGACGGCAAGCGCCCAACCCAGTGGGTCGATGCCACGCTCTGGGGCAAGCAGGCTGAGGCCATGGCCCAGTACCTGGTCAAGGGCCAGCAAGTGCACTTCACCATCGACGACGCCCACGTCGAAACCTACACCAGGGGCGACAACTCGCAGGGCGTGAAACTCACTGGCCGCGTGATCATCATCAAGTTTGCCGGCAGCCCGCCACAGCAGTCGCAAGGCAACCAGCAAACTCAACAGCCACGACAGCAACAACGTTCCCAGCAGCAGCGGCCGGCCCCACAACAGAACCAAACGTGCATGGGCTGGGCCCGGGCGGCGCGCTAACGCTGCTTGAACCGCCGCGCCACGAAATCACGGTGTCACCGGTCGTGGCGCGGAAGCTTGAAAACTTCAGGGTCCGAGAGAGCCTAAGAATCAGTTCCGGCAATTAAGGTTTCAGACCTCCAGGCCAATAGGCATCAGATCTCCGAAGCCCCATATACCTGTCGCGACCAGCCCTAGTAGCACCGCTAACTTCTTGAACAAACTGATTTGATTTCCATACCTTTCTAGCAAATCTCCAAAGGTTTGACCTACGTATCCGTTTGGCTGGAAGACATCGCTCATCACCTGCGTAGCAAAAAGAGCCAAGAAAGCAAAACCAGTGCTTACTGCTCCTGATCGAGAAATCCAAGAGACTGGTGTGCCGTACCAAAAACATATGGCAATAGCGGCGATAGGGGTGATGACAGCCAGGCACCCACAAATTAAGAAGCCAAGCCTAGCCCTGCGTAACGGACGCTCATAAATATCGAGGTTTAACTCTTCCGACAATTCGCTTCATCCTTAGCAAAACCAATATCAATAGCTGATCTAAAGCCAAATTGCCACCATGCCGCATCCGGCAACGGAGGGCGGCGCATGCACGGAGAAAGCCATGGACAAGCACACCAAGATCCTCATCGCTGAGATACCTGGCGAATGGATCGAACGCACCCGCTCCGGCCACACCAACATCTGGAACGGCAAGAATCACGACCGGCCGCACCGAAACGGCCTTCCGGAAGTGAAACTTGAACCGCCGGAAAAGGGCCTGTACGCCGAGCGTATCGACGGCGCCTGGTACTGGGTTTCGGGCTGCAACAAGTGCAACGGCACAACGGGAAAGTGGAGCTACATCGTCTGCGACAAGCACAACGCCTGTCACCACTGCGGAACCCATGGTTCGAAGCTTACCGAGACGCCCTGGGGGCACTCCGAAGGCTTTACCTGTAAGCCTTGCCAAGACCGCATCGACGCCGCCGCCAAGGCTGAGGCCCTGGCCAAGTTTGCCGAAGCAGAATTCGACGGCTCGGACTTCGAGTATCAGGACGAGTGCAAGTGCCCCCACTGTGCAACCACCACCCACCTGGAGTCGGAAGACCACAAGGACCAGGAGATGGAGTGCGACGTATGCGGCGGCGGCTTCGAGCTGACCCTGAACTACGAGGTCACCTACAGTACCAAGGTGATCGGCGAGCGAGTCACTGCCTGACCCTCCGGCGCTGCCCGCCAGCGCCTTCCCTCATGCCGTTTTCGAAACGATAAGAAGGATGGCACCTATCGCCGCAGCAATTGCAGCAGCACTATTCCATCGAGCTTGAGCTCGCAATGTCTTAATGAGATCAGCTCCATTTACGACTATTCCGTCCCAGTAGTCGCCGTCCGGTTTCCCCCTCAGGTTTTCCGGTGGGTCGACCTTCACAATCGCAGCGGCCAGCCAGCAGAACGCCGAGATGGCACCAAAAGCGACCGACCCGTAATCAGCAAGCATCACCAAATTCATATCGCGCTCCTTCATTTGCGCGCCAGGAATACCCCACTTCAACGAATCACGCCACCCCGGCGAGGAATGGGCCCTCACACTTCGCAGAGAGCCCATTGCCACCTTCGTCTTCCGCCCTCCTTGTTAGCTAAGGAGTTGGTAGAGCTGGAGTAGTTGGTTGATCAACTCGGTGATCGCGGCGATCAGTTCCAGCCAGTTAGTCAGTCTTACTATCGGCATCTCCATTGGTCTTGGGGAATTTCCCTCTTGGAGATGCGTAACGCACACCTATAAATCGCGAGCGGATCTACTCGCCAACATCGACCACGAAGGATCACTCATGACCACAGCAATCGACCTGTTCGCCGACCTCGGCGGATGGAGCACAGGCGCACGCGCCGCAGGCGTCCAGGTTCTCTGGGCGGCAAACCACTGGCCTGAAGCCGTGAAATGGTATTCAGCCAACCATCCTCATGCTGAGCATGTATTCCAGGACCTGGGTACCTACCTCCGTTAGCTACCCCGCGCATCTACTCTACGGCCAGATAGTGGGGAGGCACCCGTCACGGTTAACAACTCGTAAAAATCACACATATACAGGAATAAATTTGGCATCTGTCAATGGCTCCATAAGATCAAACTTTAAAGTTGAAGCCCTTACGCCAACATCATCCCTGCAGATCATCATAGTATGCTTCTTCAAACCAACACCTTGATGCACGAGCCATTTCAAAATAACATCCGAACCCGACTTTACGAGGAATTGGTCATCTAGCGATCGTGACTTAGACGTAAAATAGTTTTCAATAGCCCCACCCACCAGGTCGGGAATACTAAGCAAATCGAGAAAGCTACTATCCTTTTCTTCAAAAGGAACGGCCCCTCCGACCAAGGCATACCTCTTATCCGAATAATGTCCAAGCACCCGACAAAAGTACGATAAGGCATCAGCGAATCGCTCTGGATTTGCTGCAATCGAGTCATGATCAGTCATCCAAAATACTTTCTGATCTTCTTTTGAAAGCAGCGTGACAAGGAAGGATAGATAATGGATGACTCGAAAAAGCTTTTCCGCAACAGCAGGTTTCAAATAGGACATCCCTATCTGGGCCAGCGCGTCACTCATTACCTGCGAGTGGCTCAGCTTTCCTTCAACAAATAATGACTCTATATCTTTTTCAACCACCACCGTTAAAACCAATCCATTTATCAAGTTTTGCGCCATCACCAAATACGGCTCAAGAATCCTTCTTGTAGGGCCATGATCAAGTCTCTTATATGCAATTTCTTTAAATGGCGAATCCAAGCCAAACTGCCGCCTAAGCTCCAGCATCTTGTCTTGAAATCTCTGCAATTGACTATAAGCAACAATCAAAAAACTGTAAGTGTTATATTTACTTGCCGAATGCTCCCCACCATAATCACTAAAAATCGCAATAGTTTCATTGCGATCCTGAAGATTAGGTAGCAAAAGTTCCTTTCTACCCTCGCTTGCTTGCAAATGTCGTTGAAACTCACGAACAAACCAAGGATAGCTGTCATTATCCGAAACAACATTCAAATCAGGATTGCGAAGAATCAAACTCTCAGCATATTTCCGTAGCGCTTTATTTTGATTCATGACAGCCCCTATATTTTGATAGCCGCATAGCTTACTTTAATCAATTAAATTTTTGTATCACCCCTGAAAATAACAACCTCGTTATGACCTGTTTGTCTACTGAGCTTGATGAGTACATCTGTACTCTTTCTGCTGTAACCCCTCTTTCCCTCTATTCATTGCCGCGATATGGCGGCGAGGTATCCCCATGCCCACAGAAAACCGATCCAGCAACACCGAACAGATGGTCAGCGTGCCGGCCAGCAAGCTGAAAAAGATCCATCGTGACTTGGACGCCTGTCAGAAGGTGATCTGGTTACGCGGAGGGTTCGATCCGGCCTACTGCAAGGATGCACAGGATTCGCTCAAGGACATCGATGCCCTGTTCTCCCAGCCAACCGCCCAGCACCAGGGTAAGCCTGTGTTGATTCAAGCAGTGGCGGTAACCCGTGAAGACGATGATGAAGGCCTGCGCCTTGAATGGCTGCTTGAGGGCGGGATCTCTGAAATGGAATTTCCAGGCATGGTGCTATTCGCGCTGCCAGATGCCAACGACCTGTGCGAAGAAGACGGCAGCGCTGAAGTCTATCTCCACCCTCCGGCAGCCGACGGATTCAGCGCCGGCGATATGGCCGACCAAGGAGCCAAGGCGTTTGCTGCGCGTGACCCGGAAGTCGAACAGCTGCGCGGCCAGGTTGCTCGCCAAAATGAGCTGCTGGAGCGGATGAAAGCCATGTTCCTCCGCGATGACCCTTGCGACCTGTACGACGCAGTTTGCAGCGTGCTGACCGGCAGCAAAGCTTCCGAATGACCAAAGGAGTACATTTGTACTCCGCTCCTCTCCCCTCTATTGAATAGCCGCTATATGGCGGCCAAGGAACAATCGTGCCTGTTGAAAAGATTGCCCTCGACTCAACCGACCTGGATGCCCTACACGTCGCCGCCAAAGCCGCTGCCGATGACGTGATCCGCTCTCACGACTGGAAAGGAATGGTCGAAGACGCCGACCTGCTCCGAACTGATGAGCGATACGTGACACTTGCTGACCCTGCGGTGATCGCAGCAATCATGACTGAGCTGATGGACCTTCGGAAGGCCCTGGGAGGCATGCTGTTCGCCTTCGATGATGGCTCTGGCCAGAACTGGTCGCGGGACCTTTTGGACTACGCCCGCAAGATCACACCTGCAGTCGAGTACAAGCCATGACCCGCCCTCTGCCTCCTGCAGGCTGTCGGTGCCAGGGCCACCAAGAACGTCATCGACGTGCCGCACCGCACCGAGCTGTCGCCACCTGCCACACCCTCAAAATCACGGCCCGCCCGCCGGGGCTTGGCTCCTGAGAGGAGTCTAAATGCACAGAGTGCCATAGAGAAATACCGACTCAACTAAACCCCAGCCACCTGGCAATGCCTGCCACAACTACTCCCCCTATGATCGCCATTATCCAATTAAAAGTGCTGCGACCTATGGCGCGAGGCCCATTCTTTGGAGCAGGGGGTAGTTCAGAATTTTCAACCTTCTGACTTTTCTGATCTTTATCTACCGAATTGTAATCAGCCTCACACTCTTCAACCTCAAGCCCATTTAGTCCTTTACCTTTAATTAAGGCGGCCGAATCAGTTCTACATTTTACAATCTTAACATCGTCGGAGTCTTCCAATTCAAACATAGCCATTAACTACCCTCCATATGGCAAACGCCAGTAACGAATACGTTGGAACAAACGTATGGGTAATGTTTGAAATACGTAGATTTGTAGCGCGCGCCCCTTTAACAGCTACTGCCCCCTCAACATTAACATTATTGACTTTAGCCCCAGTTGAGCCGGTCACATTTATAGCCACGTCGAACCCAGCGACACAGACATCAAATACGTGACAGTCGGTGGAGTTGCTCATATCTATTGCAGTAGCCAAGTCACGCCCCCAAGCAATTCGCCAACGTTATGGTAGCACTGCGATGCAGTGAACACCGTTAGATCTACCAGTCAACCACCCGTAATTTTGCTGCAGCTTGCCAACAGGAGCTGCCAGACGACGTAGAGCAAGAACGTCAATCTAGACGCTAACGCGAACGTGATTACCGGAAAGAACTCCCTCCCCACCTCTGCCGCCATGCGTGGCGTGGAGCCTATCCCATGGAAACCGAAATTCTCTCGGAGAAAGAACTGGCCGAACTGACCGGCTACAAGGCCAGGGGCTACCAGCGCAGCTGGCTTGAAGAACGTCAATGGCACTTTGTCGAAAGCCGCGGTGGGCGACCATGGTTGGTCGGAAGTACGCCCGTATGAAACTGGGTATCACTATTCAAGTGATGTCTGTAACTCCCCCGCCTCTGCCGGTACCGGCATGGACGCCTGATATTTCTAAGGTTAGGTGATATGCGCCCCCGGAATTACGAAAACAGGGACTTGCCGCCGGGGATGTACCGGCGCATACGCAGTAGTAAAAGTAAGAAGAACCCGAAAAAGGAGTGGATTAGTTATATCTACCTGGACAAATCAGGCAAGCTAATCCCTCTCGGCACTGATCTGAACCTGGCCAGGCTGAAGTGGGCCGAGCTGGAAGCCAAGGAGAAGCCGCGCGATCTCCTCCAAATAAAGTCAGTCTTCGATCGATATGAACGAGACATCATCCCCAAGAAGGCGCCACGCACGCAAAAGGACAACCTGGCGGAGCTTCGACAGCTTCGGCCGTTCTTCGACGGCGCCCCCATAGACGCCATCACGCCGTCACTTGTCGCTCAGTACAGAGATGCGCGCTCGGCCCCTGTCCGGGCGAACAGGGAAATCGCTCTCCTATCTCACATCTACAACATGGCGCGCGAGTGGGGCCTATCTACCAAGGAAAACCCGTGCCAGGGTGTACGGAAGAACAAGGAGAAGCCACGCGACTTTTATGCAAATGATTCGGTCTGGAAAGCCGTGTACGCCAAAGCGGTGGATGAACTGAGGGTGGCCATGGATTTGGCGTATCTGACGGGCTAGCGTCCTGCGGACGTACTGGTGATGAGGAAGGACGACATCGAGGACAACGCTCTCGGTGTGACGCAGAAGAAGACCCACAAAAAACTGCGGATCATGCTTGAAGTGGACGGAGCGGAAAGCGGCCTTGGCGTCCTCATCAAAGAGATCCTGAAGAGAAACGAAGCGCACTCGTCACCGTACCTGATCTTGACGGACGGTGGCCAGCGGGTGACCGCGTCGATGCTTCGGCGCCGCTGGGATGATGCTCGGGAGGAGGCGGTGAAGGAAGCGACAGCCTCTGGCGACCCGGCCCTGGCCGGCCGCATCAGTCAGTTCCAGTTCCGCGACATACGCCCCAAAGCTGCATCGGAAATCACTGATGTGGAACACGTAAGCCTGCTGCTTGGACACACTAAAAGCGACATCACTGAACGGGTTTACCGGCGCGTAGGAGCCCTGGCGAAACCCACCAAGTAGCCGAAGTTTTGCCAGCGCTGACAAAATAAGCCATTCCCAAGGGTGTTCCCATGGGTAGTTTTTCCATGGCCCAGAAACGCAAAAAGCCCTGAATAATCAGGGCTTTGAAGATGGCGGAAGCGTAGAGATTCGAACTCTAGGATAGTTGCCCATCGACGGTTTTCAAGACCGTTGCCTTAAACCACTCGGCCACGCTTCCTCGTATTGCGGGCGCCATAATACCGAAATGAAACAAGCTGTCAAACTCTCTGTGTAGCTGGTTTGCGTGGCTCTGTTATGATCTTTGCATCTGAACGTTACAAACCCACAGGAGTGTCGCCATGCGCGAACAGGATTACGCCGTCAATCACGGCCAGCAGGTCGAGCAACAGGAGGTCAGCCGGGTCCTGCGCAATACGTACGGGCTGCTGGCCATCACCCTCGCCTTCAGTGGCGTCATGGCTTTCATCGCGCAGCAGATGCGTGTGGGCTACCCGAACATCTTTGTGGTGCTGATCGGCTTCTATGGCCTGTTCTTCCTCACCAACAAGCTGCGTGATTCGGCCTGGGGCCTGGTGTCTACATTCGCCCTAACCGGTTTCATGGGCTTTATCCTCGGCCCTATCCTTAACCGTTACCTGGGCATGGCCGGTGGCGCTGAAGTGGTCAGCTCGGCCTTCGCCATGACCGCACTGGTGTTCGGCGGCCTGTCGGCCTATGTGCTGATCACCCGCAAGGACATGAGCTTCCTCGGTGGCTTCATCACCGCCGGTTTCTTCGTGCTGATGGGCGCGGTGCTGGCCAGCCTGTTCTTCCAGATCAGCGGCCTGCAACTGGCAATCAGCGCCGGCTTCGTGCTGTTCTCGTCGGTGTGCATCCTGTTCCAGACCAGCGCGATCATTCACGGTGGCGAGCGTAACTACATCATGGCGACCATCAGCCTGTATGTATCGATCTACAACCTGTTCGTCAGCCTGCTGCAGCTGTTCGGCCTGATGGGTCGGGATGACTGATCACAGGGTTGGTTGATTGTAGGAAAGCCCGCTTCGGCGGGCTTTTTTTATGAAGGACGATTGGCTCGTGCGCGCGCTTATCGGGATGCCGGATCGCCGCGTTGGACTGCGTAGCAGGCCCGTTTCTGCGTCGCGCTTGCGGCCTTCGCGGATAAATCCGCTCCTACAGGGGACGGTGTAGGGGTGATATCTATGGCTACCCCTAATGGCCAATGCCCCGTAGAATGCGCTCCTTTTTTCTTCCGGGGCAGCACTCCCATGAGTTCAATCGAGCAACCTGGCGCACCCGCGCAGGCCAATGAGCTGGTTCTTGGCCTTGAAGACCGGCCACGGCCGCTGATCGCGATGCTGGCCGCACTGCAGCATCTGCTGGCGATCATCGTGCCGATCGTGACGCCAGGCCTGTTGATCTGCCAGGCACTGGGGGTGTCGCCGCGGGATACCAACCTGATCGTGTCGATGTCGCTGGTGATTTCCGGGATCGCGACCTTTGTTCAGTGCCGCCGCTTCGGGCCGTTCGGCGCCGGGTTGCTGATTGTTCAGGGCACCAGTTTCAACTTTGTCGGACCGTTGATCGCCGGTGGCGCGCTGATGGTCAAGCAAGGCACGCCGGTTGAAGCGGTGATGGCGGCGATTTTCGGCGTGGTGATCGCCGGCTCGTTCGTTGAAATGGGTATTTCGCGGATTTTGCCGTTTGTTAAGCGCCTGATTACTCCCCTGGTGACCGGTATCGTGGTGCTAATGATCGGCCTGACCTTGATCAAGGTCGGCCTGATCAGCATGGGCGGTGGCTTCGGCGCCATGAGCAACGGCACCTTCGCCAACGGCGAAAACCTGCTGCTGTCGGGCGTGGTGCTGGCCATTATCGTGGTGCTCAACCGTATTCCGGTGGTGTGGATGCGCAGCTGCGCCATCGTCATTGCCCTGGCTGTGGGTTACGCACTGGCCGGTTACCTGGGCCGTCTGGACTTCACCGGCATGCACGAAGCCGAGCTGTTCCAGGTGCCGATGCCGCTGCATTTCGGCCTGGGCTTCTCCTGGGCACTGTTCATTCCGATGCTGGTGATCTATCTGGTGACTTCGCTGGAAGCCATCGGTGACGTTACCGCTACCAGCAAGGTGTCGCGCCAGCCGGTCGAAGGCCCGCTGTGGATGCAGCGCATCAAGGGCGGCGTACTGGTGAACGGCGCCAACTCGCTGCTGGCCGGGGTGTTCAACACGTTCCCCAGCTCGATCTTTGCCCAGAACAACGGCGTGATTCAGCTGACCGGTATCGCCAGCCGTCATATCGGTGTGTGGATTGCCGCGATGCTGGTGATTCTCGGCCTGTTCCCAAGCGTTGCCGGGGTGATTCAGGCGGTGCCTGAGCCAGTGCTCGGCGGCGCGGCGATGGTGATGTTCGGTGCAGTGGCTGCTTCGGGGATCAATATTCTTGCCAGCATCAGCCTGGACCGTCGTGCGCTGCTGATCATCGCGGTGTCGCTGGCCCTGGGGCTGGGCGTTGCGCAGGTGCCGGAGTTCCTCGCGCATATGCCGTCGGCGCTGCGCAATGTGCTGGAATCGGGTGTGGCGACCGGGGGCATTTGTGCCCTGGTGCTGAACTGGTTCTTGCCGGAGCCTAAAGAGAAGGCTTGAGGTGCTGGGGCCGAGTTGCGGCCCAATCGCAGGCTACGCCAGCTCCTACAGATAGGGAGCGGTTGGTTCTAGAGCCCGTGGCATGTTGCTGCGGGCTTTTTGCTTTATTATTGGCGCAGTTTTGCTGAATGAGCCTTCCATGAAGTTCGCCATCGCGGTTTTTTCTCCAGCCCACGCGCCCTCCTCGCGCCGCGCCCTGCTGTTTGCCCAGGCCGCGCTGGCCGGCGGACACGAAATTGTCCGGCTGTTTTTCTATCAGGACGGCGTGCACAGCGCCTCGGCCAACGTGGTTGCACCACAGGATGAGCTGGATGTAGCCGGCCAATGGCGATCCTTCATCACGGAGCATCAGCTCGATGCGGTGGTGTGCATTGCCGCCGCCCTGCGCCGTGGCGTGCTCAACGCCGAAGAAGCGCAACGCTATCAGCGCCCGGCGGTCAACCTGCCGGCGCCGTGGGAGCTGTCTGGCCTGGGTCAGCTGCACGAGGGCGCACAAAGCGCCGACCGCTTGATGTGCTTTGGAGGCGACTGAGATGGCCAAGTCCTTGCTGATTATCAGCCGTCAGGCCCCCTGGGCCGGGCCGTCCGCCCGTGAGGCGCTGGACATTGCCCTGGCCGGTGGCGCCTTTGACCTGCCGCTGGGCATGCTCTTTCTCGATGACGGCGTGTTCCAGCTTGCGCCCGACCAGCAACCGGCCCAGCTGCAGCAAAAGAACCTCGCCGCCAACCTGCAGGCCTTGCCGATGTTCGGCGTCGAAGAGCTGTTTGTCGCCAGCAGCAGCCTGCAGGAACGCGGCCTGAGCGCAGCGACCCTGAGCCTGCCGGTTCAAGCACTGGATGACACCGCCCTGGCCGCGTTGATCGACCGTTTTGACCAGGTGATTACCCTCTGATGAGCACCTTGCACGTAATTTCCCACTCGCCGTTCGGCGACAATCGCCTGAGCAGCTGCCTGCGCCTGCTGGGCAGCGACGATGGCCTGTTGCTCTGCGGCGATGCGGTGTATGCCCTGCAGCCCGGTAGCGCGCCGCTGGCCAGCCTGCAGGCGAGCAACCTGCAGGGCCGCCTGTTCGCCCTTGAAGAGGACCTGAATGCCCGCGCCATCAGCGCTGGCGAGACCACCCGAGCCATCGACTACCCGGGCTTTGTCGCGCTGTCGCTGAACTACGACAAGGTCAACAGCTGGCTATGAATACGCTGACCGTAGGCGAGCGCAGCATCGCTCTGGACAAGGATGGCTACCTGGTTGAGCTCAGCGACTGGTCTGACGAGGTTGCCGCTGCCCTGGCCGCCCACGAAGAGCTGGAGCTGACCCCAGAACACTGGGAAGTGCTGACGCTGCTGCGCGCGTTCTACCAGGAGTTCGAGCTGTCGCCGGCCACCCGCCCGCTGATCAAATACACCGCGCTCAAGCTGGGCCCGGAAAAAGGCAACAGCATGCACCTCAACCGCCTGTTCAAAGGCACTCCCGCCAAACTCGCCGCAAAGCTTGCGGGCCTGCCGAAGCCGACCAATTGCATATGACCGATCCTCGCCCGCTAGTCACCGAAACCCCGGCCGAACACCCCTTTGCCCAGTTCGTACGCATCCTTGGCAAGGGCAAGCGCGGCGCCCGCGGCCTGAGCCGTGAAGAGGCCCGTGAGGCCATGGGCATGCTGCTCGACGGCAAGGTCGAGGAAACCCAGCTGGGCGCCTTCCTGATGCTGCTGCGGCACAAGGAAGAAAGCCCGGAGGAACTCGCCGGCTTCACCGAGGCGCTGCGCCAGCGCCTGGACGCGCCGTCGATTGCGGTGGACATCGACTGGCCGACCTATGCCGGCAAGAAGCGTCACCTGCCCTGGTACCTGCTGGCGGCCAAATGCCTGGCTGCCAACGGCGTGCGCATCCTGCTGCACGGCGGCGGTGCGCACACCGCCGGGCGCCTGTACACCGAGCAGGTGCTCGATCTGCTGCAGATCCCGCTGTGTCGCGACTGGAACGCGGTTGCCGAGGCCCTCGACAGCCAGCAACTGGCCTTTATTCCTTTGCAGGACTGGGCACCGCGCCTGCAGCGGATGATCGACCTGCGCAACACCTTGGGCCTGCGCTCACCGATCCACTCGCTGGCCCGTGTACTCAACCCGCTGGGCGCCCGCTGCGGCCTGCAAAGCATTTTCCACCCGGGCTACCAGGCCGTGCACCGCGAAGCCAGCCGCCTGCTCGGCGACACCGCCATTGTGGTCAAGGGCGACGGTGGCGAGATCGAGATCAACCCGGACACCAGCAGCCATCTGTACGGCACCGCGCACGGCATCGACTGGGACGAAGAATGGCCGGCCCTGGCCGCTCAGCGCCATGTCAAACCGGCAAGCCTTGAGCCCGAGCACCTGTTGACGGTGTGGCGCGGCGAAGCACGCGACAGCTACGGCGAACTCGCTGTGGTGGCGACCATGGCCCTGGCCTTGCGTGGCCTGGGTCAGGCTCGCGATGACGCCTTTGCTCAGGCGCAAGCCTACTGGGATAGCCGCACGCGTTAAGGCAATGCATCAATAAAGTCGATCATACAGGCGCAGACTTTGCGCTATTCGTTCGAACCTGACGCCGTAGACTAGGTTCTATATTCGAACGAATCGCCAAGGAGCTCACCATGGGCCTGTTGATCGACGGACGCTGGCATGACCAGTGGTATCAAAGCAGCAAAGACGGTGCGTTCCAGCGCGAAAATGCGCAGCGACGCAACCAATTGCCCGCGGCCGAAGCCGGGCGCTACCACCTGTATGTGTCCCTGGCCTGCCCCTGGGCCCACCGCACCCTGATCTTTCGCAAGCTCAAAGGGCTGGAAAGCCTGATTGATGTCTCGGTGGTCAGCTGGCTGATGGGCGAAAACGGCTGGACCTTCGACACCCACCTGGGTTCTACCGGCGACAAGGTCGAGCACCTGGATTTCCTCCATCAGCGCTATACCCGTGACGACCCGCATTACACCGGCCGGGTCACCGTGCCGGTGCTGTGGGACAAGCAGGAGCAGCGCATCGTCAACAACGAGTCGGCAGAGATCATCCGCATCTTCAACCATGCCTTCGATGACTTGACCGGCAACCGCCTGGACCTCTATCCGGAGTCCCTGCAGGGCAAGATTGATGCGCTCAACGAGCGGATCTACCCAGCCATCAACAACGGCGTGTACCGCGCAGGCTTTGCCACCTCGCAACAGGCGTACGAGCAGGCGTTTGATGAGGTGTTTGCCGAGCTGGACTGCCTGGAAAAGCATCTGGGCGAGCACCGCTACCTGGCCGGCGAATACCTGACCGAGGCTGACTGGCGACTGTTCACCACGCTGATTCGTTTTGACGCGGTGTACCACGGGCACTTCAAGTGCAACCTGCGGCGCCTGGCCGATTATTCGAACCTGTCGAACTGGCTACGCGAGCTGTACCAGTGGCCGGGAGTGGCCGAGACGGTGAACGTCGAGCATATCCAGAAGCACTATTACATGAGCCACAAGACCATCAACCCGAACGGGATTGTGCCTAAAGGGCCGTTGCAGGATTTTACGCGGGGACATGATCGGGAAAGGCTGGCGGGGAAAGGGATCTGGAGCAAGGCTGGGGTTTGAGGGTGTGCTCGGTGGCCTCATCGCCAGCTATGCCGGCTCCCACAATGATCAAGGTGATACACGACCTTTGTGGGATCCGACATAGCCGGTGATTGGCTTCAGCCTTGAGAGCCTTCGAACCAGGCCAGCTTGTCACGCAGCTGGACCACTTCGCCGACGATAACCAGCGTCGGTGCATGGACTTCATGCTCAGCCACCAAGGTAGGCAGGTCAGCCAGCGTACCGGTGAACACCCGCTGGTTCGGCGTGGTGCCCTGCTGAACCAGCGCCGCTGGCGTATCAGCAGCACGACCGTGACGAATCAGCTCGGCGCAGATGGTCGGCAAGCCGACCAGGCCCATGTAGAACACCAGAGTCTGCGCCGGGGCGACCAGGTCGTTCCATGGCAGGTTGCTGGTTCCGTCCTTGAGGTGCCCGGTGACAAAGCGCACAGACTGCGCGTAGTCACGATGGGTCAGCGGAATCCCGGCATACGCCGAGCAACCACTGGCAGCCGTGATACCCGGCACCACCTGGAACGGAATGCCCTGCTCGGCCAGTTCTTCGATCTCTTCGCCACCACGGCCGAAAATGAACGGATCACCGCCCTTGAGGCGCAACACCCGCTTGCCCTGGCGTGCCAGGTCCACCAGCAGCTGGTTGATCTGATCCTGCGGCACGGCATGGTCGGCGCGGCGCTTGCCGACGTAGATGCGCTCGGCATCACGGCGGCACAACTCGATGATGGCCGGAGCCACCAGACGGTCGTACAGCACCACATCGGCCTGCTGCATCAAGCGCAAGGCGCGGAAGGTCAGCAGATCCGGATCACCGGGGCCCGCCCCCACCAGGTACACCTCACCGGGTGCCTGATAGGTTGCGCCGTCGATCTTGGCCTGCAGCAAACGCTCGGCTTCAGCCCCCTGCCCGGCCAGTTGCCGCTCGGCAATCGGGCCCTGGAACACATCTTCCCAGAAGCCACGACGCTGATTGACGTCCGGATAGAGTGCCTTGACCTTGTCGCGAAAGCGCGCACCGAGCCCGGCCAGTTCGCCATAGGCCGCCGGAATCCAGGTTTCCAGCTTGGCCCGGATCAGCCGCGCCAGCACCGGCGCATCGCCGCCGCTGGACACCGCCACCACCAATGGTGAGCGGTCGACAATGGCCGGGAAGATCACCGAGCACAGCGCAGGCGCATCCACCACATTGACCGGCACGCAGCGCTGGTGAGCATCCGCCGAGACCTGAGCGTTAAGCGCCTGGTCATCGGTTGCGGCAATGATCAGCTGGCAACCGTCAAGGTCGCCCGGCTGATAACCACGGCAGAGCATTTCACCACCGCTGTGCCGGACCAACTCGGCCAGTTGCGCTTCAATTTCGGGCGCGACCACCCGCAGCACCGCGCCGGCATCGGCCAGCAGACGCGATTTGCGCAGGGCAATTTCGCCTCCACCGACGACCAGCACACGGCTGCCGCGCAGTTTGTGAAACAGCGGCAGAAACTCCATTTAAGCGATGACCTCCAGGCCACCCATGTACGGCTTGAGCACCTCCGGTACACGGATCGAGCCGTCGGCCTGCTGGTAGTTTTCCAGCACCGCTACCAGCGTACGCCCGACTGCCAGGCCCGAACCGTTGAGGGTGTGGACCAGCTCCGGCTTGCCGGTTTCCGGGTTGCGCCAGCGCGCCTGCATGCGACGGGCCTGGAAATCACCGCAGTTGGAGCACGAGGAAATCTCGCGGTATTTGTCCTGGCTCGGCACCCAGACTTCCAGGTCGTAGGTTTTGACCGCGCTGAAGCCCATGTCGCCGGTGCACAGCGCCAGTACGCGGTACGGCAGCTCCAGTGCCTGCAGCACGCGCTCGGCGTTGGCAGTCAGGCCTTCCAGGGCTTCCATGGACTTGCCCGGCTCGACTATCTGGACCATCTCGACCTTGTCGAACTGGTGCTGACGGATCATGCCGCGGGTGTCACGACCCGATGCGCCGGCTTCACTGCGGAAGCACGGGGTATGGGCGACGAACTTGATCGGCAGCTGCTTGGCATCGAGGATCTCGCCGGCAACGATGTTGGTCAGCGACACTTCGGCAGTCGGGATCAGGTAGAAGTCAGCTTCGCCTTCGCGGCTGATCTTGAACAGGTCTTCCTCGAACTTGGGCAACTGGCCGGTGCCTTGCAGCGCCGGCGCCTGAACCAAGTACGGAGTGTAGGCTTCTTCGTAACCGTGCTCGCTGGTGTGCAGGTTGATCATGAACTGCGCCAGGGCGCGGTGCAGGCGTGCGATCGGGCCGCGCAGCAGGGCAAAACGGGCGCCCGACAGCTTGGCAGCGGTTTCGAAGTCCAGGCCACCGCTGATCTCGCCCAGAGCGACGTGGTCTTTGATTTCGAAATCGAAGCTGCGCGGGGTGCCCCAGCGACGCACTTCAACGTTGTGGTCTTCGTCGGCACCGACCGGTACGCTTTCGTCCGGAAGGTTCGGAATGCCCAGCAAGATCGAATCCAGCTCGGCCTGAATGCCGTCCAGCTCGACTTTACCGCTGGCCAGTTCGTTGGCCATGCGCTCGACGTCGGCCATCAGCGGCGCGATGTCTTCGCCGCGGGCCTTGGCCTGGCCAATGGACTTGGAACGGGCATTACGCTCGGCCTGCAGTTGTTCGGTACGGGTCTGCACCACCTTGCGGCGTTCTTCCAGTGCCTCGATGCGCGCGACATCCAGGCTGAAGCCACGGGAGGCCAGGCGGTCCGCCACTTCCTGAAGTTGGCCGCGTAACAGTTTGGAATCGAGCATGTCGTTCTCTCGTTGGTTCAGAATTTGGTCAAAGACAGGCCGGCCCAGGTTGCGAGCAGCCCGCCAAATACGCTGATGCCGGCATAGCCGAACGCCAGCGGCGCCTGCCCGCTTTCGAGCAGGCGCACGGTATCCAGTGAAAAGGATGAAAATGTCGTCAGACCGCCGAGAAACCCGACGATCAGGCCCGCGCGCAGCTCGACCGGCACCAGCGGGCGATGCAGAAACAACCCGTAGAGCAGGCCGATCAGCAGGCAGCCAATCAGATTGACCGCCAGCGTACCGAGATAGAAGTGGCGTGGCCAGTGGGCGTTGACCCAATTGGCCGTGGCAAAGCGCAACAAGGTGCCGGCAATGCCTCCCGCGCTGACGGCGGCGATCACGGCAATCATGGTTTTCTCCGTTGCCGCGGGCTGTTGCGGTCGAGTTCGGCCAGGTGCTTGAGCTTCTCGCCGATCTTCAGCTCCAGGCCGCGCGGCACCGGTTGATAGTAGTGGCGCGGCTCAAGGTTGTCGGGGAAGTAATCTTCGCCGGCAGCATAGGCATCCGGCTCATCATGAGCGTAGCGGTATTCGTCGCCATACCCCAGTTGCTTCATCAGCTTGGTCGGGGCGTTGCGCAGGTGCAGCGGGACTTCCAGCGAACCGTGCTCGCCGGCTTCGCGCAGGGCAGTCTTGAAGCCCATGTACACCGCGTTGCTTTTCGGTGCGCAGGCCAGGTAGGTAATGGCCTGGGCCACCGCCAGCTCGCCTTCGGGGCTGCCCAGGCGCTCCTGCACGTCCCACGCCGCCAGGCACAGGCTGAGGGCGCGCGGGTCGGCGTTACCGATGTCTTCGCTGGCCATGCGCACTACGCGCCGGGCGATGTACAACGGGTCACAGCCGCCGTCGAGCATGCGCGCAAACCAGTACAGCGCACCATCGGGATTGGAACCGCGCACCGACTTGTGCAGTGCCGAGATCTGGTCGTAGAAGGCTTCGCCGCCCTTGTCGAAGCGGCGACGGCTGTCCCCGAGCAGGCTCTGCAGCAGCTCGACAGCGATCTCGCCGCCGTCTTCAGCCAGATCCGAGGCGTTTTCGAGGAAGTTGAGCATACGCCGGCCATCGCCGTCAGCGGCGGCCATAAGCATCTGGAAGGCTTCGTCGCCGACGCGCAGCTGGCGCTTGCCCAGGCCGCGCTCTTCGGTGAGGGCGCGGTTGACCAGCTTGCGCAGCGCCGCTTCGTCGAGGCTTTTCAGCACATACACCCGCGCCCGCGACAGCAGCGCGTTGTTCAGCTCGAACGAGGGGTTTTCAGTGGTGGCACCGATGAAGATCAGCGTGCCGTCCTCGACGTATGGCAGGAAGGCGTCCTGTTGCGACTTGTTGAAGCGGTGCACTTCGTCGACGAACAGGATGGTGCGCCGCCCGTATTGACCGGCCTGTTGCTTGGCGATCTCCACCGCGTGGCGGATTTCCTTGACCCCGGCCAGCACCGCCGAAACGGTCTCGAAGTGGGCATCACAGAACTGCGCCAGCAGCCGCGCCAAGGTGGTCTTGCCAACCCCGGGCGGGCCCCAGAAGATCATCGAGTGCAGTGCGCCCGCTTCCAGTGCCTCGCGCAGCGGCTTGCCGCGGGCCAGCAGGTGCTCCTGGCCAACGTACTCGTCCAGGTTGGCCGGGCGCAGACGCGCGGCCAGGGGCTGGGCTACGGGGTCACTACGAAACAGGTCCATGGACGGCGTTACAACCTCTTACTCGGAAATGACATCCGCGCCTTTGGGGATATCAAACTTGAATTTGCTCGCCGGAATGGCCTCGTTGGCTTTCACCCCGGTGAACAGAATGTTAGTACGCTGACCGACGCTATCGATCAGTTGCATGTCATTGACCAGACCTTTACGGAACGATAGACGCAACGAGTCGAACAGCGTGTCTTTGGTTTTCGGCTTGAGGGTGAAGTCCATGACATCGCCCTGCTCCTTGGAGGTGATGTCGAAGCTCTGGCTGATCTTCGATACGTCACCGGACAGCAGCAGTGCCGGGGTTTCGGTCAGGCGCTGGTCGAGCTTCTTGATGGTCGCCTGTTCCAGGTCCGGGTCCCACAGGGTGACCGTCTTGCCGTCCGACACCACCACCTGCTCTTGCGGCGCATCAGTGTGCCAGTAGAACAGGCCCGGGCGCTGTACCGACATCTGCCCTGCGGTTTCCTGCAGGCTGGTGCCGCTGGCGTCCAGGGTCAGCTGCGAGAAGCGCGCTTCGATGGTCCGGGACTTTTCCAGCAACTGGGTCAAGCGCGCCACATCCTGCTCGCCAGCGAATACCGACGCGCTGGACAGGGCCAAAGCGGAAACCAACATCATGCGAATCAGGCGCATGGCAATCCTCGTTGCAGTATGAATGGGCCTGTGGCCGTCAGGGGCCACAGGCTGGGTGGTTCATCAGTCGCGGGACGGCCCGGGGGCAATCACTTCGCGCGAGCCGTTGGTGTTCATGGCGGTGACCACACCGGCCATCTCCATCGCCTCGATCATCCGCGCGGCGCGGTTGTAGCCGATTTTCAGCTTGCGCTGCACGGCAGAGATGGAAGCACGGCGGCTTTCCAGAACGAATTGTACGGCTTCATCGTACAGCGCGTCGGTTTCGGCATCATCGCCGTCACCACCGCCGCCACCGCCTTCAAAGCCGCTACCGGCTTCTTCGACGCCGTTGAGGATGTCGTCGTTGTAGTCCGGCGCGCCACGCTGCTTCCACGCCTCGACCACACGGTGAACCTCGTCATCGGAAACGAAGGCACCGTGAACACGAATCGGCAGGCTGGTACCTGGCGGCATGTAGAGCATGTCACCGTGGCCGAGCAACTGTTCGGCGCCACCCTGGTCGATGATGGTCCGCGAGTCGATCTTGCTCGATACCTGGAAGGCCATCCGGGTCGGGATGTTGGCCTTGATCAGGCCGGTGATGACGTCCACCGAAGGCCGCTGGGTGGCGAGAATCAGGTGGATACCGGCGGCACGGGCCTTCTGGGCAATACGGGCGATCAGCTCTTCGACCTTCTTGCCGACGATCATCATCATGTCGGCGAATTCGTCGACCACCACCACGATGGTCGGCAGGGTTTTCAGCAGCGGCGGCACGTCGTCCATGCTTTCGCGCTTGAACATCGGGTCGTAGATCGGCTCGCCCGCTTCCTCGGCGTCTTTGACCTTGCGGTTGAAGCCCGCCAGGTTACGCACACCCATGGCCGCCATCAGCTTGTAGCGCCGCTCCATCTCGGCCACGCTCCAGCGCAGGGCGTTGGCGGCGTCCTTCATGTCGGTGACCACCGGGCAAAGCAGGTGCGGAATGCCTTCGTAGATCGACAGTTCAAGCATTTTCGGGTCGATCATGATCAGCTTGGCGTCTTCCGGGCCCGACTTGAACAGGATCGAGAGGATCATGGCGTTAACGCCCACCGACTTACCGGAACCGGTGGTACCGGCTACCAGCAGGTGCGGCATCTTCGCCAGGTCGGTGATCACCGGCTTGCCGCCGATGTCGTGCCCCAGGGCCATGGTGACTGGCGACTTGGCTTCGTCGTATTGCGGCGACGACAGCACTTCGGAGAAGCGCACGATCTGCCGGTCTTCGTTGGGAATCTCGATACCGACGGTAGTCTTGCCGGGAATCACTTCAACCACGCGCACGCTGGTCACTGCCAGCGAACGGGCAAGGTCCTTGGCCAGGTTGGCGATGCGGCTGACCTTGACGCCTGCGGCCGGCTGGATTTCGTAACGGGTGATCACCGGGCCCGGGTGGATGGAGTCTACCGAGACTTCAACACCAAACTCCTTGAGCTTGATTTCCAGCAGGTGACCGACACCGGCCAACGACTCGGGCGAGTAATTGACCTGCTTTTTCTCGGCAGGGTCGAGGATCGAGATCGGCGGCAGGGTGCCTTCGATGGCACTGTCGACAAACAGCGGTGCCTGCTTTTCCTTCTGTACGCGCTTGCTCGGCTCAGGTGCTTTGGCCGGGGCCGGCATGATCACCGGCGCAGGCTGCTGCGCGCGCTCGGCCACATGCTTGGTCAGGGCCTGGTCACGCTCGATGATGCGTTCCTTGGCCTTGGCCTGCTCGCGGCGATCGGACACCACCGGTGCGACGACCTCCTGGACCTGGTCATCGACCTCGCGAAGTTGCGCCACCAGGCGCTTGCGCTCGTTGCGCGCCGCCCACCAGCGATTGGCCGCGCCCTGGAACAGCTCGAACAGGTCGAGGGTGATCTTGCCCGTCACATCCATGACCTTGAACCACGACAGGTCGGTAAACACCGTCAGGCCAAACAGGAACAGGGCAATGAACATCAGGGTACTGCCCTGCACGTTCAGCGCGTTCTTGGCCAGGTCGCCCAGGCTTTCGCCCAGCGCACCGCCCGCCGACGCCGGCAGGCTGGAGGCGGAATGGAAATGGATATGGGCCAGCGCGGCACCGGATAGCACCAGGAACACCAGGCCGATCAGGCGCCAGGAGAACAACCAGCCGCTCCACTGCCACGGCTGGTGACGCTCGCGGAAGATCTGCCAGGTCTTGATCGCCAGCAACAGCGGGAAGATGTAGGCGAAGTAGCCCAGCACCATGAACAGCACATCGGCGAAATAGGCACCGGCACGCCCGGCCGCATTCTGCACCTGTTCGACGTTGCTGGTGTGGCTGAAGCCCGGGTCGGCCTGGTCATAGGTCAGCAGGGCCATCCACAAGTACAGGCACAGCGCCCCCATGGCGATCAGCGCGCCTTCCTTGAGGCGATAATGCAGCTGCTGGCGCCACTGCGGCACAGGCAAGGGATTCGGTGTAGCGGTGGATTTCTTCAAAACGCGTCTATTCCTGCGCTCAATGCGCGTCCAACAGTGATTGACCTATTTGAACAGTCAACAAACCATTACTTTTAACATTACTGCCCGCCTACCGCCATGGCGGCACGCCAGAAACACGCGTAAACGGGGGCCAATTTCCTATATCGCAATTTGAGCACGCATTCTCTTTTGTGACAAAGGCTTATGCGGGGTTTTTACGCAAGTGTGACAACAAAGCCCCAAGCAAGTTGCTAAGGCCCTGGAATGGAGCGATGCTGGGTGCCCTGCCCTTCTCCATCACAGAATGACAATGCTGACCTGGTTGAGCCGCGACTCCCTGACGTTCCCTGCGCTGGACAAAGCCATGCGCGATCCCAACGGCCTGCTTGCCGCAGGCGGCGACCTGAGCGCCGAGCGCCTGGTGCAGGCCTACCGCCACGGCTGCTTCCCCTGGTATCAGGACGGCCAGCCGATCCTCTGGTGGTCGCCCGACCCGCGCACCGTGCTGTTTCCCGATGAGCTGCATGTGTCGCGTTCGCTGCGCAAGTTCATCCGCCAGGGCCATTACCAGGTCAGCTTCGACCAGGACTTTGCCGCCGTGATCCAGGCCTGCGCCGCACCCCGTGACTACGCCGACGGCACCTGGATCACCGACAGCATGCAGGCCGCCTACCTCAAGCTGCACCAGCAGGGCTTTGCCCATTCAGTCGAGGTGCGCCAGAACGACGAACTGGTCGGCGGCCTCTACGGGCTAGCCATGGGCCGGTTGTTTTTCGGCGAATCGATGTTCAGCCGCGCCGACAATGCCTCCAAGGTCGGCTTTGTGGCGCTGGTTGAGCACCTGCAGCAGGCCGGGTTCGTGCTGATCGACTGCCAAATGCCGACCGATCACCTGCACAGCCTCGGGGCCCGGGCGATTGCCCGGGCCACCTTTGCTGATTATCTGCAGCGTTACCTGGATCAACCCAATAGCGCCACCTGGGTTTGCTAGGCGAGTTTTTCCAGCTGGCTTACACTTAAATCTAAAGCACCTCCCGAGGGGTTGATCATGACAGAGTTGGCGCGGTTGAAGTTTTATGCCACTCAACCCCATTCCTGCAGCTACCTGCCAGACGAACAGGCCACCACGCTGTTTCTCGATCCGAGCCAGCCGATGGATGTGAATGTCTATGCAGACCTGTCGGAGATGGGTTTTCGGCGTAGCGGTGACCACCTGTATCGCCCGCACTGCCAGAACTGCAATGCCTGCGTGCCGGCGCGGATACCGGCTGCGCGCTTTCTACCCAACCGCCAGCAAAAACGTATTCTCAAACGCAATGCCGACCTGACGGTCAGCGCTGCGCGCCCGAGCTTCAAGGAAGAATACTTCGACCTGTACCGGCGCTACATCGAGCAGCGCCATGCCGATGGCGACATGTACCCCCCGAGTCGCGACCAGTTCGCCACCTTTCTGGTTCGCGACCTGCCGTTTTCACGCTTCTACGAGTTCCGCCTGGGCGAGCGCCTGGTCGCCGTGGCGGTCACCGATCTGCTGCCCAATGGCCTTTCGGCGGTTTATACCTTCTACGACCCCGACGAAGAGCGGCGCAGCCTCGGGCGCTTTGCCATCCTTTGGCAGATCACCGAAGCCTTGCGCCAGGGCCTGGACGCGGTGTACCTCGGCTACTGGATCAAAAACTGCAAAAAAATGAACTACAAGACCCAGTACCGCCCGATCGAGCTCCTGATCAATCAGCGCTGGGTAACACTCAATTGAAATCATTGGCTTAAAGCCCATTTTTCGGGCACAATGCACGCCACTTTTTTTGCCTGGCGCAGTCGTGCACCGGGCCATTAACTGGACACCGAGGGCTTTACTGCATGTCGAAAGAAGACAGCTTCGAAATGGAAGGCACTGTCGTCGACACCCTGCCCAACACCATGTTCCGTGTGGAGTTGGAAAATGGGCACGTCGTTACCGCGCATATCTCTGGAAAAATGCGCAAGAACTACATTCGTATTCTGACCGGTGACAAGGTCCGCGTCGAACTGACGCCTTATGACCTGAGCAAGGGGCGCATCACCTACCGCGCCCGCTAAGCGACACCAACAAAAACGCCCGGCTATATGCCGGGCGTTTTTGTTGCTTCATCCAGACACCTGTCAGGGGCGGAGTTATCCGCCCCCTCAGGACGTCAGGCCATTTCAGCGGTGGTCTCGAACTCGAATACCAGCTCGCCATCGCGGATGTCGATGTGCACCACACCGCCGTGCTCGGCCAACTCACCAAACAGGATCTCTTCAGCCAGAGGCCGCTTGATCTTGTCCTGGATCAACCGCGCCATAGGTCGCGCGCCCATCATTGCGTCATAACCGCCAGCTGCCAGCCAGCTACGCGCCGCATCGCTCACCTCAAGCAACACGCGCTTGTCTTCCAGTTGCGCCTGCAGTTCGATGAGGAACTTGTCCACCACGCTCTTGATCGTCTCGTGACTGAGGCGGCCAAACTGGATAATGGTGTCCAGACGATTGCGGAACTCTGGCGTGAAGCTCTTCTTGATCACTTCCATGGCGTCGGAAGAGTGATCCTGCTGGGTGAAGCCGATCGAGGCTCGCGCAGCGGTTTCAGCACCGGCGTTGGTGGTCATGATGACGATGACGTTGCGGAAGTCCGCCTTGCGCCCGTTGTTGTCGGTCAGGGTGCCGTGGTCCATCACCTGCAGCAGCAGGTTGAAGACTTCCGGATGCGCCTTCTCGATTTCATCGAGCAGCAGTACGCAGTGCGGCTGCTTGGTGATCGCTTCGGTGAGCAGGCCGCCCTGGTCGAAACCGACGTAGCCCGGAGGCGCACCGATCAGACGCGAAACGGTATGACGCTCCATGTACTCGGACATGTCGAAACGCACCAGTTCGACGCCCAGCGCCTTGGCCAGTTGCCGTGCCGCTTCGGTTTTACCGACACCGGTAGGCCCTGCGAACAGGAACGAACCGACCGGCTTGTCGGGCGACTTCAGCCCTGCACGCGACAGCTTGATGGCGGTCGCCAGCGAATCGATCGCCGCATCCTGACCAAACACCGTCAGCTTCAGGTCACGCTCAAGGTTACGCAGCAGCTCTTTGTCGGAGCTGGTGACGTGCTTCGGCGGAATCCTCGCGATTTTGGCGACAATGTCTTCGACTTGCGGCACGTCGATACGCTTGACGCGCATTTCGACCGGTTGCAGGCGCTGGTAGGCACCCGCCTCGTCGATCACATCGATGGCCTTGTCGGGCATGTGGCGATCGTTGATGTAGCGCGCAGCAAGCTCAGCGGCTGCACGCAGCGCTTCATCACTGTATTCGATGTTGTGATGCGACTCGAAACGCCCCTTGAGCCCACGCAGGATGCCCACGGTGTCTTCCACCGACGGCTCGCTGACATCAACCTTCTGGAAACGTCGCGCCAGGGCACGGTCTTTCTCGAAGATCCCGCGAAATTCCTGGAACGTGGTTGAGCCGATGCAACGGATATCACCCGAAGACAGCAGCGGCTTGAGCAGGTTGGACGCATCCATCACCCCGCCGGATGCAGCACCGGCACCGATAATGGTGTGAATCTCGTCAATGAACAGAATCGCCTGCGGACGTTTTTTCAGCTCGCCGAGCAACGCCTTGAAGCGCTTCTCGAAGTCACCACGGTACTTGGTACCGGCCAGCAAGGCGCCCAGGTCCAGGGAGTAGACCACGCTTTGTGCCAGCAGGTCCGGCACCTGACCATCGACGATGCGCTTGGCCAAGCCTTCGGCAATGGCAGTTTTACCGACACCGGCCTCACCGACCAGCAACGGGTTGTTCTTGCGCCGACGCGCGAGGATCTGCGCTACGCGCTCCACCTCAAGCTCACGCCCGACCAGCGGATCAATGCGCCCCTGACGGGCCTGCTCATTGAGGTTGCTGGCATAGGCATCCAGCGGATTGCCCGAGGATGAGGTTTCACCACCCTCTTCGTCCTGCATGTCCTGCTCACCGTCGGAGTGCTCACCATGACCCGGCACCTTGGAAATGCCATGGGCGATGTAATTGACCACATCGATACGTGCCACGCTCTGCTGCTTGAGCAGAAACACAGCCTGGCTTTCCTGTTCGCTGAAAATCGCTACCAGTACATTGGCGCCGGTGACTTCACGTTTGCCCGAGCTCTGGACATGGAATACTGCGCGCTGCAACACCCGCTGAAAGCCCAGGGTCGGCTGGGTTTCGCGATCCTCGTCGTGCACGGGGATCAACGGCGTGGTGGAGTCAATGAACTCCTGCAGGTCGTGTTTGAGTTTGTCGAGGTTCGCGCCGCAGGCGCGCAAAACGGTCGCGGCGGCCTCATTATCCAATAGTGCCAGCAGCAGGTGCTCGACGGTCATGAACTCATGACGTTTCGAGCGCGCCTCCTTGAAGGCCAGATTGAGGGTGACTTCGAGCTCGCGGTTTAACATAGCTTCACCTCATACCCAAGTGGTCGGCGATTAACCGTCCTTCTCGATTTCACAGAGTAGCGGATGCTGGCTTTCTCTCGCGTATTGATTGACCTGCATGGCCTTTGTTTCGGCGATGTCGCGGGTAAACAATCCGCACACTGCCCGTCCTTCTGTATGAACGGCCAGCATGACCTTGGTCGCCAGCTCGCGATTCAGGTTAAAAAACACCTCGAGCACTTCGACGACGAAATCCATCGGTGTGTAGTCATCGTTGAACAAAACCACCTTGTACATCGGTGGTGCCTGCAGGGCCGGTTTGGCCTCCTGTACCGCCAGGCCAGAACCATCGTCCTCATGCGATTGCGGGCGATCCTGATTGAATGTTAGTCGAATCTGGCTATGTGCATGCATGGAAAGAATTTCATCATTTCGACAGGTTGGATTATGGATTGACTGCACAGGCGACGCGGGACTGCCGTCACCTCACCTTGACTATCGGCAAAACGGTGTTACAACCAATAAGAACCCACCGTGGTCGATAAAGATCCGCGCAGTCAACCAAATTTTCGCAGGTTCATATGCGGATGGAGTGGATGATACTCCAGTGATGGAGTCCTTTGCAGAGGGATATGAGGATGGCAAGCGGTAAAGTCAAGTGGTTCAACAATGCCAAGGGCTATGGATTCATCAATGAAGAGGGGAAAAGCGAAGACCTCTTCGCCCATTACTCGGCTATCGAGATGGACGGTTATAAAACCCTGAAGGCCGGACAGGCCGTCAGCTTTGAGATCATCCAGGGGCCAAAGGGACTGCATGCGGTGAAGATCACCGGCGCCAAAGCAGCCACCGATCCGGTAGCCGCACCATCCACTACCGCCACTACTACCGCCTAAACACTGCAACTCAACAGCAACACAGTACATAAAAAAGCCGGCCCGTTCTTGCGAACGGACCGGCTTTTGTTTGCCTGGCTTACATGTGCTTGATCAGGGCCTCACCGAAACCGGAGCTGCTGACCAGGGTGGCGCCGTCCATCAGGCGCTCGAAGTCATAGGTCACGGTCTTGGCCTTGATGGCGCCGTTGGTGCCCTTGATGATCAGGTCCGCCGCCTCGGTCCAGCCCAGGTGACGCAGCATCATTTCGGCCGAAAGAATCACCGAGCCCGGGTTGACCTGGTCTTTACCCGCGTACTTAGGCGCGGTGCCGTGGGTAGCCTCGAACATCGCCACGGTGTCGGACAGGTTGGCACCTGGCGCAATACCGATGCCGCCCACTTCTGCCGCCAGGGCATCAGAGAGGTAGTCACCGTTGAGGTTAAGGGTAGCGATCACATCGTATTCGGCCGGGCGCAGCAGGATTTGCTGGAGCATGGCATCGGCAATGGCATCCTTGACGATGACCTCGCGACCGGTTTTCGGGTTCTTGAACTTCATCCACGGGCCGCCGTCGAGCAGCTCGGCGCCGAATTCGTTCTTCGCGACCTCGTAACCCCAGTCCTTGAAGGCACCTTCGGTGAACTTCATGATGTTGCCTTTGTGCACAATGGTCAGCGACTTGCGGTCGTTGTCCACGACATATTGCAGGGCCTTGCGCACCAGGCGCTGGGTGCCTTCCTTGGAAACCGGCTTGATGCCGATGCCGCAATCCTGGTCGAAACGGATCTTGGTGACACCCATTTCTTCCTTAAGGAACTTGATGACCTTGTTGGCTTCAGGCGAGCCGGCTTTCCATTCGATACCGGCATAAATGTCTTCGGAGTTTTCGCGGAAGATCACCATGTCGACATCACCCGGTTTTTTCACCGGGCTCGGTACGCCATCGAACCACACCACCGGACGCAGGCACACGTACAGGTCCAGTTGCTGGCGCAGGGCGACGTTGAGTGAGCGGATCCCGCCACCGACCGGCGTGGTCAGCGGGCCTTTGATGGAGACGACGTAATCCTTGACCGCATCCAGGGTCTCCTGGGGCAGCCAGGTATCCTGGTCATACACCTGGGTGGCTTTTTCACCGGCATAGACTTCCATCCAGGAAATCTTGCGCTTGCCCCCATAGGCTTTTTCTACAGCAGCATCGACCACTTTGATCATGACGGGACTGACGTCTACGCCAATGCCGTCGCCTTCGATGAACGGGATGATCGGATTATCAGGAACATTGAGAGAATGGTCCGCATTGACGGTGATTTTGTCGCCGACTGCCGGAACCTTGATTTTCTGGTATCCCATGCTGCACTCCGTTTTTTTTGGTGTGGTACGTCATCTGGATCCCCAGAGCGTACCCCAGTTGCACGGCAACGGGAACCATGGTGGCCAATGCACCATTTTGGGGCCATTGCGCCTACATCTTTGGTCTAAAAAACCCGCAGATGCACGTTGAGATTGATGATTCCGACCAAGGATTTGGTATACTCCGCCGGTGACCAAAGGGTCACTGGGGCAAACCGTCTGAAACGCGACCCCGACCTGACTGGGCTGTTACCGCAGTTCAGCCGTTTGACACTCGACTGATGCAATCCACCATCACCGCACAGAACCCTCGACCTTCTGCTCATAGATGTGTCTGAGCGAAGCGCCTACCCTGCGCACTTCGAGATTCTGCGCACGCTCAGCAAAACAGAGAGTTAACCCGAATATGCCCACCCGATCCAAGATCATCTACACCTTCACCGACGAAGCCCCTGCCCTCGCCACCTATTCACTGCTCCCTATCGTCGAAGCCTTTACCGCTTGCGCCGACATCGCCGTAGAAACCCGGGACATCTCTCTGGCCGGCCGCATCCTTTCTGCCTTCCCTGAACAGCTCGGCGCCGACAAGCAAGTGGCCGACCACCTGGCAGAACTGGGCCAACTGGCTACCACGCCAGAAGCCAACATCATCAAGCTGCCGAACATCAGCGCCTCGGTACCGCAGCTCAAGGCCGCGATCAAGGAACTGCAAGCCAAGGGCTTCAATGTTCCTGACTACCCTGAAGCTGCCAGCACCGATGCCGAGAAAGAAGCCAAGGCTCGCTACGACCGCATCAAGGGCAGCGCTGTAAACCCGGTACTGCGTGAAGGCAACTCCGACCGCCGCGCCCCGCTGTCGGTCAAGAACTACGCGCGCAAGCACCCGCACAAAATGGGCGCCTGGGCTGCAGACTCCAAGTCCCACGTTGCTCACATGAGCCAGGGCGACTTCTACGGCAGCGAAAAAGCCGCGCTGATCGAAGCCGATGACAGCCTGCGCATCGAGCTGCTGGACAAGAACGGCAACACCACCGTTCTGAAAGAAAAGACCGCGGTCAAGGCCGGCGAGATCATCGACTGCGCCGTCATGAGCACCAAGGCCCTGCGCGCCTTCGTCGCCGCCGAAATCGAAGATGCCAAGGCCAAGGGCGTACTGTTCTCGGTACACCTCAAAGCCACCATGATGAAAGTCTCCGACCCGATCATGTTTGGCCAGATCGTTGCCGAGTACTACCAGGACGCGCTGAACAAGCACGCTGACGTACTGGCAGAAATCGGTTTCAACCTGAACAACGGCATCGGCGACCTGTACGCCCGCATCAAAGCCCTGCCGGCCGAGCAGCAAGCGCAGATCGAAGCCGACGTCAAAGCCGTCTACGACGTGCGCCCAGCGCTGGCCATGGTCAACTCCGACAAAGGCATCACCAACCTGCACGTACCAAGCGACGTGATCGTTGACGCCTCGATGCCGGCGATGATCCGTGACTCGGGCAAGATGTGGAACACCGAAGGCCAGCTGCAAGACACCAAGGCCGTGATCCCGGATCGTTGCTACGCAACCATCTACCAGGCTGTCATCGAAGACTGCAAGCAACACGGCGCCTTCGATCCGACCACCATGGGCAGCGTACCGAACGTTGGCCTGATGGCGCAGAAAGCCGAAGAGTACGGCTCGCACGACAAGACCTTCCAGGCCAAGGCCGACGGCGTGATTCGCATCGTTGACGGCAAAGGCAACCTGGTGCTGTCGCAGGAAGTCGAAGCCGGCGACATCTTCCGCATGTGCCAGACCAAAGACGCGCCGATCCAGGACTGGGTCAAACTGGCCGTCAACCGCGCCCGCGCCAGCAACACCCCGGCGCTGTTCTGGCTCGACCCGCAACGCGCCCACGACGGCGTGCTGATCGAGAAGGTCCAGAAGTACCTGAAAGACCACGACACCGCCGGCCTGGACATCCGTGTCCTGTCGCCTGTCGAGGCCATGAAGGTTTCCCTGCAGCGCATCCGCGCTGGCCAGGACACCATCTCGGTCACCGGTAACGTACTGCGCGACTACCTGACCGACCTGTTCCCGATCATGGAGCTGGGCACCAGCGCCAAGATGCTGTCGATCGTACCGCTGATGAACAACGGCGGCCTGTTCGAAACCGGCGCCGGCGGCTCGGCACCGAAGCACGTACAGCAACTGGTCGAAGAAAACTTCCTGCGCTGGGATTCGCTGGGCGAGTTCCTCGCCCTGGCCGCCTCGCTGGAGCACCTGGGCAACGCTTACGCAAACCCCAAGGCCAAGGTACTGGCGGCGACCCTGGATCAGGCCACCGGCCAGTTCCTGGACACCAACAAGTCCCCTGCCCGTAAGGTTGGCGGCATCGACAACCGCGGTAGCCACTTCTACCTGACCCTGTACTGGGCCCAGGCCCTGGCTGCCCAGAGCGACGACGCTGCCCTGCAAGCGCGCTTCGCCCCACTGGCAAAAGCCTTGGCCGAGAACGAAGCGACCATCGTCGCCGAGCTCAACGCCGTTCAGGGCAAGCCGGCAGAAATCGGTGGTTACTACTACCCGGATGCCGAGCTGACCAGCAAGGTGATGCGCCCAAGCCAGACCCTCAACAGCGCGATTGCCGCCCTGTAAGGTTCGCTTGACGTAACATCGAAAGCCCCGGCCACGCACCGGGGCTTTCGCTTTTCCGGACTCAAGGAATCACTGCATGACCTGGCAACCGCACATTACCGTCGCCACCATCATCGAAGACCAGGGCCGCTTTCTCATGGTCGAGGAATTCAAGGCCGGCAAACACGTGTTCAACCAGCCCGCCGGCCACCTGGAGGCCAACGAGAGCCTGCTGGACGCCGCCCGACGCGAAACCCTCGAAGAAACCGGCTGGGACGTCGAGCTGACCGGCATCGTCGGCATCTACCTGTATACCGCCCCAAGCAATGGCGTGACTTACCAGCGCATCTGCTTCGCCGCCCGCCCGCTCAAGCACCACGCCGGGCGCGCGCTGGACAGCGACATCGTGCGCGCCGTGTGGCTGACCCGTGACGAGCTGCTGACCGACCCCGAACGCTGGCGCAGCGAGCTGGTGCCGCGCTGCATCGACGACTACCTGGCCGGGCCGCTGCACAGCCTGGCACTGATCCGCGACTGACAGTGACGATGCCGAGAAGGCCGCAGCCTGATAGAATCGTTGTCTTTTTCCAGATACACAGCCGGTACCTATGACCAGTCCAGCACTTTACGAACCCGAAAAGACACGCGTTATTGTCGGCATGTCCGGCGGCGTGGACTCTTCCGTCTCCGCCCTCCTGCTCATGGAGCAGGGCTACCAGGTGGAAGGCCTGTTCATGAAGAACTGGGAAGAAGACGACGGCACCGAATACTGCACCGCCCGCGAAGACCTGGCCGACGCCCAGGCCGTGTGCGACCGCATCGGCATCAAGCTGCACACCGCCAACTTTGCCGCCGAGTACTGGGACCACGTCTTCGAACACTTCCTGGAAGAGTACAAGGCCGGACGCACGCCGAACCCGGACATCCTCTGCAACCGCGAAATCAAGTTCAAGGCGTTCCTCGACTACGCCATGATGCTCGGCGCCGACCTGATCGCCACCGGCCACTACGTGCGCCGACGCGACACCGACGGCCGCACCGAACTGCTCAAGGGCCTGGACCCGAACAAGGACCAGAGCTACTTCCTGCACGCCGTCGGCGGCAAGGAAATTGCCCGCACCCTGTTCCCCGTAGGCGAACTGGAAAAGCCCGAAGTTCGCGCCATCGCCGAGAAGCACGGCCTGGCCACGGCAAAGAAAAAAGACTCTACCGGCATCTGCTTTATTGGCGAACGCCGCTTCAGCGACTTCCTCAAGCAGTACCTGCCAGCGCAACCTGGTGAAATCCAGACCACCGACGGCGAAGTCATCGGTCGCCATCACGGCCTGATGTACCACACCATCGGCCAGCGCCAGGGCCTGGGCATCGGCGGCCTCAAGGACGCCAGTGACGAGCCGTGGTACGTGCTGGAAAAAGACCTCGGCCGCAACGTGCTGGTCGTCGGCCAGGGCAACGAGCACCCATGGCTGTTCTCCCGCGCCCTGCTGGCATCGGAGATTTTCTGGGTCAACCCGATCGACCTGTCCAGCCCGCGCCAGCTGACCGCCAAAGTGCGCTATCGCCAAAGCGACCAGACCTGCACCCTGGAGCGTACCGAACACGGCTACCGCGCCGTGTTCGATGAGCCGCAACGGGCAGTGACCCCCGGCCAGTCGGTGGTGTTCTATGACGGCGAAATCTGCCTGGGCGGTGGCGTGATCGAAACGGCCGAGCCGTGGAGCGCACGCTGATGAGCTCGATCCAGGAGCAACTGATCGCCCTCGGTGGCGTGTTCCAGGCGGCGGTGCTGGTCGATCGCATCGCCCGCACCGGCCAGGCCAGCGAGGCCAACCTCGGCTGTATGCTGGGCAGCCTGCTGGTGCGCGACCCGCAGAACACCCTGGAGGTGTTCGGTGGCGACGACCTCAACCTGCGCGATGGTTACCGCGCACTGGCCAGCGCCCTGGAGCGCGACCCAGGCAGCCTGCAGCGCGAGCCGCTGCGCTATGCGCTGTCGATGCTCGGTCTTGAGCGCCAGCTGGCCAAACGCGGCGACATGCTCGATGTGATCGGCAACCGCCTTCCGCAGATCCAGTCCCAGGCCGATCACTTTGGCCTGGTCCATGAAAATGTCATCGCCTCCAGTGGCGCGCTGTATCAAGACACCTTGAGCACCTTGCGTCAGCGCATCCAGGTGCATGGCGACATGCGCCACCTGCAGCAGCCGAGCAACGCTTCGAAGATTCGCGCCTTGCTGCTTGCCGGCATTCGCGCCGCGCGCCTGTGGCGACAGCTGGGCGGCCACCGCTGGCAACTGGTGGTCAGCCGGCGCAAGCTGCTCAAAGAACTGTATCCGATGTTGCGCGGCTGATTTTCAGGGGCTGCAGCGCAGCCCATCGCCGGCTACACCAGCTCCCACTAGACCCGGTGTATGCCGATCCACTGTTTGATTGATCTGCTGGCATTACCTTTTGTCAGCCACCCGACTCGGGCGCGTTTTTCATGTATGATATGCGCCCTCTTCAAAGCCTGACTGTCCGAGAACACCCCATGCAGCTTTCCTCGCTCACTGCGGTTTCCCCTGTTGACGGCCGTTATGCCGGCAAAACCCAGGCCCTGCGCCCTATTTTCAGCGAATACGGCCTGATCCGTTTCCGCGCCCTGGTCGAGGTGCGTTGGTTGCAACGCCTCGCCGCTCATCCGCAAGTCGCTGAAGTTCCAGCGTTTTCTGCCGAAGCCAACGCCCTGCTCAATGGCCTGGCCGATGAGTTCGCCCTCGAGCACGCCGAGCGCGTGAAAGAAATCGAGCGCACCACCAACCATGACGTCAAGGCCATCGAGTACCTGCTCAAAGAGCAGGCTGCCAAGCTGCCGGAACTGGCCAAGGTAAGTGAATTCATCCACTTCGCCTGCACCAGTGAAGACATCAACAACCTGTCCCACGCCCTGATGCTGCGCGCCGGCCGTGACGACGTACTGCTGCCACTGATGCGCCAGATCGCCCAGGCGATCCGTGAGCTGGCCCACCGCTTCGCCGACGTGCCGATGCTGTCGCGCACCCACGGCCAACCGGCTTCGCCGACCACCCTGGGTAAAGAGTTGGCCAACGTTGTCTATCGCCTCGAGCGCCAGATCGCACAGGTTGCCGCCGTACCGCTGCTGGGCAAGATCAACGGCGCCGTAGGCAACTACAACGCCCACCTGTCGGCCTACCCGCAGATCGACTGGGAAGCCAATGCCCGCGCCTTCATCGAAGACGAGCTGGGCCTGGTGTTCAACCCGTACACCACACAGATCGAACCGCACGACTACATCGCCGAGCTGTTCGACGCGATCGCCCGCTTCAACACCATCCTGATCGACTTCGACCGCGATATCTGGGGCTACATTTCCCTGGGTTACTTCAAACAGCGCACCATCGCTGGCGAAATCGGTTCGTCGACCATGCCGCACAAGGTCAACCCGATCGACTTCGAAAACTCCGAAGGCAACCTGGGTATCGCCAACGCACTGTTCCAGCACCTGGCCAGCAAGCTGCCGATCTCGCGCTGGCAGCGTGACCTGACCGACTCCACCGTCCTGCGTAACCTGGGCGTTGGTTTTGCTCACAGCGTGATCGCCTACGAAGCCAGCCTCAAGGGCATCAGCAAGCTGGAAATCAACACCCAGCGCATCGCTGAAGACCTGGACGCGTGCTGGGAAGTACTGGCCGAGCCGATCCAGACGGTCATGCGTCGCTACGACATCGAAAACCCCTACGAGAAGCTCAAAGAGCTGACCCGTGGCAAGGGCATCAGCCCTGAAGCGCTGCAGACTTTCATCGACGGCCTGGATATGCCGGCCGAAGCGCGTGAAGAACTGAAGAAGCTGACCCCAGCCAATTACATCGGTAACGCTGCGGCTCAAGCCAAACGCATCTGATCGACGCCCTGCGCGTAAACGCCCGGCTTAGCCGGGCGTTTTTATTACCGAAAGAAAATTACTTTTTTTCAATAGGTTACACATGAATCCTGATACTCCACTGCAGCTGCTGGGCGGCCTCACCGCCCGTGAATTCATGCGCGACTACTGGCAGAAGAAACCCCTGCTGGTACGCCAGGCCTTCCCGGACTTCGAAAGCCCGATCGATGCCGACGAACTGGCCGGCCTGGCCCTGGAAGAAGAAGTCGAATCGCGCCTGGTCATCGAGCACGGCGAGCGCCCGTGGGAGCTGCGTCGCGGCCCGTTCGAGGAAGACGCGTTCAGCACCCTGCCCGAGCGTGACTGGACCCTGCTGGTGCAGGCGGTCGACCAGTTTGTGCCGGAAGTCGGCGAGCTGCTGGAACATTTCCGCTTCCTGCCGAGCTGGCGTGTCGATGACGTGATGATCAGCTTTGCCGCCCCGGGTGGCAGTGTTGGCCCGCACTTCGACAACTACGATGTGTTCCTGCTGCAAGGCCAGGGCAAACGCAACTGGAAGATCGGCCAGATGTGCAACAGCGACAGCCCGCTGCTTGAGCACGCCGACCTGCGCATCCTCGCCGAATTCGAGCAAAGCGACGAGTGGACCCTTGAGCCTGGCGACATGCTCTACCTGCCGCCACGCCTGGCTCACTTCGGCGTCGCCGAAGACGACTGCCTGACCTATTCGGTAGGCTTCCGCGCCCCGAGCGCCGCAGAAGTACTGACCCACTTCACTGACTTCCTCAGCCAGTTCCTGCCTGACGAAGAGCGCTACAGCGATGCCGATGCCCAGCCGGTCAGCGACCCGCACCAGATCCAGCACGACGCGCTGGACCGCCTGAAAAGCCTGCTCACCGAGCACATGGGCGACGAGCGCCTGCTGCTGACCTGGTTCGGCCAGTTCATGACCGAGCCACGCTACCCGGAACTGGTCAGCGGCGAGCCGCTGGATGAAGTCGAGCTGATCGAAAGCCTGGCCCAGGGCGCGATCCTGATCCGCAACCCGAGCGCGCGCCTGGCCTGGTCTGAAGTCGACGACAACCTGCTGCTGTTCGCCAGCGGCCAGAGCCGTCTGCTGCCGGGCGACCTGCGCGAGCTGCTGAAACTGATCTGCGCTGCCGACGCGTTGCATATCGAAAACCTGGAACAGTGGCTTGAAAACGATCAAGGCATTACATTGATCTGCGAACTGGTCAAACAGGGAAGTTTGGGATTTGCCAATGAATAAGATCCGGGTCCGCCTCGCCGACTGGCACAAAGACAACGCCGACATCCGCCGCATTCGCGAAGCTGTTTTCATCGCCGAGCAAAGCGTACCACCAGAACTGGAGTGGGATGCCGACGATGACAGCGCCGTACACTTTCTGGCCCTTGAGGGTGATTACCCGATCGGCACCGCCCGCCTGCTGCCTGACGGCCAGATCGGTCGTGTATCGGTACTCAAGGACTGGCGCGGCCTGAAAGTCGGTGACGCACTGATGCAGGCGGTTATCGTCGAAGCGCAAAACCGCGACCTCAAGCAGCAGATGCTCAGCGCCCAGGTGCATGCCACGCCGTTCTACGAGCGCCTTGGCTTCAAGGTGGTCAGCGAGGAGTTCCTCGAAGCAGGAATTCCGCACGTGGACATGGTTCGCGAGTCCCGCGAGCTGGCCTGAAGAATGCAGGAGCCGGCATGCCGGCTCCTGCTCTTGAGCAAAACCCCGACAAATTTGCCATCATGTCCGCTCTACCCGCGGAGATTACGGACATGCCGCTACGCCCCCTGCTTGCCTCCCTGCTTCTGTCGTTCAGCCTCAGCACCCTGGCTGCCACCGAAGTCCTGCCGCTGAACCACCGCACCAGCGCCGAACTGCTCCCCACCGCACAGTCCTTTCTCGGCAAGGACGGCACCGTCAGCGCCTTCGAAAACAAACTGATCGTCAACGCAGCCCCTGAACGGATCGATGACCTGCGCACACTGCTGCAACAGCTCGACACCGCCCAGCGCCGCCTGCTGATCAGCGTCGACAACAACGACAGCAATTTCCAGGACAACCGCGGCAACGCCCGCATCATTCACTACGGTACCGCCAACCGCGAAGGCGGCATGCAGCAGATCCAGGCCACCGAAGGCAGCCCGGCACTGATCCAGACCGGCCAGAGCATTCCGATCACCAGCACAAGCACCGACGGTTATGGCCGGCTGCAAAGCGACACCGAATACCGCAATGTCACCCAGGGCTTTTATGTCACCGCGCGGGTCAATGGCGACACCGTCAACCTGAGCATCAGCACCAATAATGACCGGATGAGCCAGGAACGTCCCGATGTAGTGAAGGTTCAAAGTACCGACACAACCGTCAGTGGCAAGCTGGGCGAATGGATCACCCTCGCCGGTGTCAACCAGCAGAGTCAGTCTGATCGCAACGCGTCAACCCTCAATTACAGTACCCAGCGCGGTGAAAACGTGACACTACGTGTAAAAGTCGACGCACTGGACTGAACCCAGGTAAATCAAGGCCTCGACCAACGGCCTCGGAACTGACTGACGGGTCGTATTAGACAAAAGATGTAGTGGTGATAAAAAAGCACTACAAAACATTTGACGACCACATTGGGTAAAGGCATGATGGCCCCGCTCCCGCTAATCAGAGGCCCTGGCAAGGGCCTTCGAGCCGCGCTCTAACCTACCCACCTGAGCCGACTCGTGTCTGTACAGCCCACAAGGCAGTTTGACGAGATTGCGACTGGAACGAAGTTGTCCCGAGGGACGGAAGCGCATCAAGAGGCACCCGGCAGCACTGTTCACTGCAGTTCGGCAACCACGAGCCACCCTGCAGCGAAAATCTCGCCCGCCCCTGCTCACTTCCCCCCGTCGAGCTCCATCGTTCGACCGTCGCAAAATCGCTGAACATGACTGACGCCAGGCTTCTGATCTGCGCTGTGTGAGCGAGAATTTTTCCAAGACCGATGCGACGAGGTTTATTTCCATGGCACTGACACGCGAACAGCAAATTGCAGCCCTCGAAAAAGACTGGGCCGAAAACCCGCGCTGGAAAGGCGTGACCCGTACCTACACCGCCGCTGATGTCGTACGTCTGCGTGGCTCGGTCCAGCCTGAGCACACCCTGGCCCGCATGGGTGCCGAGAAGCTGTGGAAGCTGGTCACCCAGGGTGCACACCCATCCTTCCGCCCGGAAAAAGATTTCGTCAACTGCATGGGCGCCCTGACCGGCGGCCAGGCTGTTCAACAGGTTAAAGCCGGTATCCAGGCCATCTACCTGTCCGGCTGGCAAGTGGCTGCCGACAACAACTCGGCCGAGTCCATGTACCCAGACCAGTCGCTGTACCCGGTGGATTCGGTTCCAACCGTGGTCAAGCGCATCAACAACTCGTTCCGTCGCGCCGACCAGATCCAGTGGAAAGCGGGCAAGAACCCAGGTGACGAAGGCTACGTCGACTACTTCGCACCAATCGTGGCTGATGCCGAAGCCGGTTTCGGCGGCGTACTGAACGCCTACGAGCTGATGAAGAACATGATCGAAGCAGGCGCCGCCGGCGTTCACTTCGAAGACCAGCTGGCTTCGGTGAAGAAATGCGGCCACATGGGCGGCAAAGTACTGGTACCGACCCAGGAAGCCGTACAGAAGCTGACCGCTGCCCGTCTGGCAGCCGACGTTGCCGGCGTACCGACCATCATCCTGGCCCGTACCGACGCCAACGCCGCTGACCTGCTGACCAGCGACTGCGACCCGTACGACCAGCCGTTCGTGATCGGTGAGCGTACCCAGGAAGGTTTCTACAAAGTGCGTGCCGGCCTGGACCAAGCCATTGCCCGTGGCCTGGCCTACGCCCCTTACGCCGACCTGATCTGGTGCGAAACCGCCAAGCCGGACCTGGAAGAGGCCCGTCGCTTCGCCGAAGCGATCAAAAAGGAATACCCGGACCAGATCCTGTCGTACAACTGCTCGCCTTCCTTCAACTGGAAGAAGAACCTGGACGACGCCACCATTGCCAAGTTCCAGCGCGAACTGTCGGCCATGGGTTACAAGCACCAGTTCATCACCCTGGCCGGTATCCACAACATGTGGCACGGCATGTTCAACCTGGCGCACGACTACGCCCGCAACGACATGACCGCCTACGTGAAACTGCAAGAGCAAGAGTTCGCTGACGCTTCGAAAGGCTACACCTTCGTTGCTCACCAGCAGGAAGTCGGCACCGGCTACTTCGACGACATGACCACCGTTATTCAGGGTGGCAAGTCTTCGGTAACCGCACTGACCGGTTCGACTGAAGAAGAGCAGTTCCACTGATCATCGATCGGTTGCTGAAATTCGGGTAACAGACAAAACCCGGGGCCTGTGATGGGGCTCCGGGTTTTGTTTTTGGTGGCCACAGGATTCCACAGTGCCGCGTGATTCGGCCGATTCACCACTTCCCTATAAATCCCCAGTGGCTATGCTAGGTGCACAACAACACCAAGGACTGGCCATGCCCCGCCCCGTTACGCTGCTCAGCCTGGCCCTGGCAGCTGCAGCCATCTATATATATGCACTGGCGAGCCACAACGCGCTGCTCGGCCTTGCCGTCAAACCGATTCCTGTCATCGGCCTTATCGTCTGGCTCCGGACCGCAGCACCTTGCGCTTACCGACGCTGGATTGCCGTAGGCCTGGGCTTTTCACTCCTCGGCGACATCCTCTTGGCCGTTCCAGGCGACCTGTTCGTATTTGGCCTGGCGGCGTTTCTCTGCGCCCACCTGGCCTACTTGCGTGCCTACCTGAGCGAAACGCGCCGCTTGGCCGTCTGGGCGCTGGGGGTGTCGGCAGTGGTTGGCGGTGTATTGCTGAGCGTACTGATCAGTCATGGCCTGGGTGATTTGCTGATCCCGGTGACGGTATACGCCCTGGCCATCAGCGCCATGCTTTGGCGCGCCCTGGCGTGCGGCGGCCTGGCCGCGCTGGGCGCCATCGCCTTTGTGTTTTCCGACAGCCTGATCGGCATCGACCGCTTTGTCGGCCAATTTCACGCCGCGCCTTACCTGATCATCCTCGCCTACTGGCTGGGACAGTGGGCCATTGCCACCTCGGCGCATACCCAACGATCAGCAAAAACCTTGACCCAGACCGCGGCACGCCAGGATAAATTCGGTTAAAACACCCGGCATCGAAACTTGCGGGAGATACCCATGCCGCACAACTTTGTAGTTGACCGTAACAGTGGGACGAATTGCATTGAACCAAATGATATTAATTATCATTACGAATTTACAACTTCATTACACCGTGCAAGAAACATAATTAACAAAACCCGGGACAATGCCCGTCCCATGCGGCCTGCAGCGTGTTACGAAAGATTTTTGTTCTTAATGCTACGAATAAATTTGCTGCAGAAATTTTACTTGCACCGGGTTTACCCATAAAATCAGCACGATAGATTCCGCTGCGACATATCGTCACTGCTCCACTACTTTCCAAGCCGCAGAGACTGGTCTCTGTATAAGGATTTTCAGCATGCCCGATTCGACAGGACTCATCGCCCACAACTGGGGCTTTGCCATTTTCCTTTTCGGTGTCGTTGGCCTGTGTGCCTTCATGCTCGGTCTGTCTGCCCTGCTCGGTAGCAAGGCCTGGGGCCGCAGCAAAAACGAACCGTTCGAATCCGGCATGCTGCCTACTGGCGGCGCCCGCTTGCGCCTGTCAGCCAAATTCTATCTGGTCGCGATGCTGTTCGTGATCTTCGATATCGAAGCCCTCTTTCTCTTTGCATGGTCTGTGTCCGTCCGCGAAAGCGGCTGGACCGGATTCGTCGAAGCTCTCGTTTTCATAGCAATTCTGTTGGCAGGTCTTGTCTACCTTTATCGGGTGGGGGCTCTTGATTGGGCGCCGGAATCCCGCCGTAAGCGGCAAGCGAAGCTGAAACAATGAGGCTTTGGCAATGCAATACAATCTCACCAGAATCGACCCGGATGCGCCTAACGAGCAATATCCAATCGGAGAGCGGGAAACCGTCTCCGATTCGCTGCTAGAGGACCAGGTCCACAAGAACATCTTCATGGGCAAACTTGAAGATGTGCTCAGTGGTGCGGTCAACTGGGGGCGTAAAAACTCCCTGTGGCCGTACAACTTCGGCCTCTCTTGCTGCTACGTGGAAATGACCACGGCGTTCACGGCGCCCCACGACATCGCCCGCTTCGGCGCCGAAGTCATCCGGGCATCGCCGCGTCAAGCCGACTTCATGGTCATCGCCGGCACCTGCTTCATCAAGATGGCGCCGATCATCCAGCGCCTGTATGAGCAGATGCTTGAACCGAAGTGGGTCATCTCCATGGGTTCGTGCGCCAACTCCGGCGGCATGTACGACATTTACTCGGTCGTTCAGGGGGTCGACAAGTTCCTCCCCGTGGATGTCTATGTACCCGGCTGCCCGCCTCGCCCTGAAGCCTTCCTGCAAGGCCTGATGCTGTTGCAGGAGTCGATTGGCCAGGAGCGTCGTCCTCTTTCCTGGGTTGTCGGTGATCAAGGCATTTACCGTGCCGAGATGCCGTCGCAGAAAGAGCAACGCCGTGAACAGCGCATCCAGGTCACCAACCTGCGCAGCCCCGACGAAGTCTGATCCAGCGACCTGTTGCCTGCGCATGCGCGACAGGCAGCCTGGCTTCATTCTCTACGTTGACCGAAAGCGACCGAGACCATGACAGCGGACACCGCTATTTATATCCCGCCTTACAAGGCTGACGACCAGGATGTGGTTGTCGAACTGAACAACAAGTTTGGCCCCGAGGCGTTCGTCGCCCAGGAAACCCGCACCGGCATGCCGGTGCTTTGGGTTACCCGCGCCAAACTCAAAGACGTGCTGACCTTCCTGCGCAACGTCGCCAAGCCGTACAGCATGCTCTACGACCTGCACGGTGTGGACGAGCGTCTGCGTACCCAGCGCCGTGGCTTGCCAGGCGCCGACTTCAGCGTGTTCTACCACCTGCTGTCGGTGGAGCGGAACAGCGACGTGATGATCAAGGTAGCCTTGAGCGAAGGCGACCTGAACCTGCCGACCGTGACCGGTATCTGGCCGAACGCCAACTGGTACGAGCGCGAAGTCTGGGACATGTTCGGCATCGACTTTGCCGGCCACCCGCACCTGACCCGGATCATGATGCCGCCCACCTGGGAAGGTCACCCGCTGCGCAAGGACTACCCTGCCCGCGCCACCGAGTTCGATCCGTACAGCCTGACCCTGGCCAAGCAGCAGCTCGAGGAAGAAGCCGCGCGCTTCAACCCGGAAGCCTGGGGCATGAAGCGTCACGGCGCCAACGAGGACTACATGTTCCTCAACCTCGGCCCGAACCACCCTTCGGCTCACGGTGCCTTCCGTATCGTGCTGCAGCTGGACGGTGAAGAGATCGTCGACTGCGTCCCGGACATCGGTTACCACCACCGTGGTGCCGAGAAGATGGCCGAGCGTCAGTCCTGGCACAGCTTCATTCCCTACACCGACCGTATCGACTACCTCGGCGGGGTAATGAACAACCTGCCGTACGTGCTCGCGGTCGAGAAGCTGGCCGGCATCCAGGTGCCGCAAAAGGTCGACGTGATCCGCATCATGCTGGCCGAGTTCTTCCGTATTACCAGCCACCTGCTGTTCCTGGGTACCTACATCCAGGACGTCGGCGCCATGACCCCGGTGTTCTTCACCTTCACCGACCGTCAGCGCGCCTACACCGTGATCGAAGCCATCACCGGCTTCCGTCTGCACCCGGCCTGGTACCGCATCGGTGGCGTTGCCCACGACCTGCCGCGCGGCTGGGACAAACTGGTGAAAGACTTCGTCGAATGGCTGCCAAAGCGCCTCGACGAGTACACCAAGGCAGCCCTGCAGAACAGTATCCTCAAGGGCCGGACCATCGGCGTTGCCCAGTACAACACCAAAGAGGCCCTGGAATGGGGCGTCACCGGTGCTGGCCTGCGCTCCACCGGTCTGGACTTCGACCTGCGCAAAGCGCGCCCTTACTCCGGCTACGAGAACTTCGAGTTCGAAGTACCGCTGGCCCACAACGGCGATGCCTACGATCGCTGCATGGTCCGTGTCGAAGAGATGCGCCAGAGTATCCGCATCATCGACCAGTGCCTGCGCAACATGCCGGAAGGCCCGTACAAGGCGGATCACCCGCTGACTACGCCGCCACCGAAAGAGCGCACCCTGCAGCACATCGAAACCCTGATCACTCACTTCCTGCAAGTGTCGTGGGGCCCGGTCATGCCGGCCAACGAATCCTTCCAGATGATTGAAGCGACCAAGGGCATCAACAGTTACTACCTGACGAGCGACGGCGGCACCATGAGCTACCGCACCCGGATTCGTACCCCGAGCTACCCGCACCTGCAGCAGATCCCTTCGGTGATCCGCGGCAGCATGGTCGCGGACCTCATTGCGTACCTGGGCAGTATCGACTTCGTTATGGCTGACGTGGACCGCTAAGCATGAACAGCACGCTTATCCAAACCGACCGTTTCGCCCTGAGCGAAACCGAGCGCTCGGCCATCGAGCACGAGATGCATCACTACGAGGACCCGCGCGCGGCGTCCATCGAAGCCCTGAAGATCGTTCAGAAGGAACGTGGCTGGGTGCCGGACGGCGCCATCTACGCCATTGGCGAAGTGCTCGGCATCCCTGCCAGCGACGTCGAAGGCGTGGCCACCTTCTATAGTCAGATCTTCCGTCAGCCGGTTGGCCGGCACATCATCCGCGTCTGCGACAGCATGGTCTGCTACATCGGCGGCCACGAGTCCGTGGTCAGCCAGATTCAGAGCGAGCTGGGCATTGGCCTCGGCCAGACCACCGCCGACGGCCGCTTCACGCTGCTGCCGGTGTGCTGCCTGGGTAACTGCGACAAGGCCCCGGCACTGATGATCGACGACGACACCTTTGGCGATGTCCAGCCTGCTGGCGTCTCCAAGTTGCTGGAGGGTTACGTATGACCATCACTTCCTTCGGCCCTGCCAACCGCATCGCCCGTTCGGCCGAGACCCATCCGCTGACCTGGCGCCTGCGTGACGACGGCGAGCCGGTGTGGTTCGACGAGTACCAGGCCAAGGACGGCTACGCTGCCGCCCGCAAGGCCTTTGCGCAGATGTCCCAGGACGATATCGTCCAGACCGTTAAAGATTCCGGCCTCAAGGGCCGTGGCGGTGCGGGCTTCCCCACCGGCGTCAAATGGGGCCTGATGCCCAAAGACGAATCCATGAACATCCGCTACCTGCTGTGCAACGCGGACGAAATGGAACCCAACACCTGGAAAGACCGCATGTTGATGGAGCAACAGCCCCATCTGCTGGTCGAAGGCATGCTGATCAGTGCCCGCGCACTGAAAGCCTACCGCGGTTACATCTTCCTGCGCGGTGAATACACCACGGCAGCGAAGAACCTCAACCGCGCCATCGACGAAGCCAAGGCTGCTGGCCTGCTGGGCAAGAATATCCTGGGCAGCGGCTTCGACTTCGAACTGTTCGTGCACACCGGCGCCGGGCGTTACATCTGCGGTGAAGAAACCGCACTGATCAACTCCCTCGAAGGCCGCCGCGCCAACCCGCGCTCCAAGCCGCCCTTCCCTGCCGCCGTTGGCGTCTGGGGCAAGCCGACCTGCGTGAACAACGTCGAAACCCTGTGCAACGTACCGGCCATCGTCGGCAACGGTGTGGACTGGTACAAATCCCTGGCCCGCGAAGGCTCCGAAGACCACGGCACCAAGCTGATGGGCTTCTCCGGCAAGGTCAAGAACCCGGGCCTGTGGGAACTGCCATTCGGCGTTACCGCGCGTGAGCTGTTCGAAGACTACGCCGGCGGCATGCGCGACGGCTTCAAGCTCAAGTGCTGGCAGCCTGGCGGCGCCGGTACCGGTTTCCTGCTGCCCGAGCACCTGGATGCCCAGATGTATGCCGGCGGCATTGCCAAGGTCGGCACCCGTATGGGTACCGGCCTGGCGATGGCCGTAGACGACAGCATCAGCATGGTCTCGCTGCTGCGCAACATGGAGGAGTTCTTCGCCCGCGAATCTTGCGGCTGGTGCACCCCGTGTCGCGATGGCTTGCCGTGGAGCGTGAAGATGCTGCGCGCCCTGGAGAAAGGTCAAGGCAAGGCGGAAGACATCGAGACCCTGCTGGGCCTGGTCAACTTCCTCGGCCCTGGCCGCACCTTCTGCGCCCACGCACCGGGCGCCGTCGAGCCGCTGGGCAGTGCCATCAAGTATTTCCGTCCGGAGTTCGAGGCCGGCGTCGCCCCTGTTACAGGCAGCGAAGCCCTGCGCCCGAACCTGGCCAAGCCGATCGTAGTCGGCGCATAAAAAATGAAATGCGGGTGGTCCGTGCCACCCGCTGCCACGCAGCTCGCCAGGTAGTCCCTGTGCGGGCCGCAGGCACACAGATTTCCATTAGCCACGCCCGCAGACGCGGGCCAACGAAGAACTTTGAACCATGGCCACTATCCACGTAGACGGCAAAGCGCTCGAAGTCAACGGTGCAGACAACCTGTTACAGGCGTGTCTGTCGCTAGGCCTCGACATCCCCTATTTTTGCTGGCACCCGGCGCTCGGTAGCGTCGGCGCCTGCCGCCAGTGCGCGGTCAAGCAGTACACCGACGAGAACGACACCCGTGGTCGTATCGTCATGTCCTGCATGACCCCAGCCACCGATGGCACCTGGATTTCCATCGACGACGACGAGTCCAAGGCGTTTCGCGCCAGCGTCGTCGAATGGCTGATGACCAACCACCCGCACGACTGCCCGGTCTGCGAGGAAGGCGGTCACTGCCACCTGCAAGACATGACGGTAATGACTGGCCACAACGAGCGCCGCTACCGTTTCACCAAGCGTACCCACCAGAACCAGGAACTCGGCCCGTTCATCGCCCACGAGATGAACCGCTGCATCGCCTGTTACCGCTGCGTGCGTTACTACAAGGACTACGCCGGCGGTACCGACCTGGGCGTATACGGCGCCCACGACAACGTCTACTTCGGTCGCGTTGAAGACGGCGTGCTGGAAAGCGAGTTCTCCGGCAACCTCACCGAGGTCTGCCCGACCGGTGTGTTCACCGACAAGACCCACTCCGAGCGTTACAACCGTAAGTGGGACATGCAGTTCGCCCCGAGCATCTGCCATGGTTGCTCCAGCGGTTGCAACATCAGCCCGGGTGAGCGTTATGGCGAGCTGCGCCGTATCGAAAACCGCTTCAACGGTTCGGTCAACCAGTACTTCCTGTGTGACCGTGGCCGTTTTGGCTATGGCTACGTCAACCGTACCGACCGTCCACGTCAGCCGTTGCTGGCCGATGGCACCAAGCTGAGCCTGGATGCTGCCCTGGACAAAGCCGCCGACATGCTGCGCGGTCGCAACATCGTCGGTATCGGTTCGCCACGCGCCAGCCTCGAAAGCAACTACGGCCTGCGCGAGCTGGTCGGTGCCGAGCACTTCTACTCGGGCATGGAAGCCGGTGAACTGGCCCGTGTACGCCTGGCGCTGCAAGTGCTGAACGACAGCCCGCTGCCGGTTCCGACCCTGCGCGAGATGGAAGACCACGACGCCGTGTTCGTCCTCGGCGAAGACCTGACCCAGACGGCTGCCCGCGTCGCCCTGGCCCTGCGCCAGTCGGTCAAGGGCAAGGCCGAAGCCATGGCTGATGCCATGCGCGTTCAACCGTGGCTCGATGCCGCGGTGAAGAACATCGGCCAGCACGCCATGTACCCGCTGTTCATCGCCAGCCTGGCTGAAACCAAGCTCGACGACGTTGCCGAAGAGTGCGTACACGCAGCACCGGACGACCTGGCCCGCATCGGCTTCGCCGTTGCCCACGCCATTGACCCGAGCGCACCGGCCGTAGAAGGCCTGGATGCCGAAGCCCTGGCCCTGGCCAAGCGCATCGCCGACGCCCTGGTTGCCGCCAACCGTCCGCTGGTCGTCGCCGGTACCTCGCTGGCTTCCAGCGCGCTGATCGAAGCTGCTGCCAACATCGCCAAGGCCCTGAAGCTGCGCGAGAAAAACGGCTCCCTGAGCCTGGTCGTTCCTGAGGCCAACAGCCTCGGCCTGGCCATGCTCGGTGGCGAGTCCGTCGACGCCGCCCTGGACGCCGTGATTTCCGGCAAGGCCGACGCCATCGTCGTGCTCGAAAACGACCTGTACAGCCGCGTACCTGCAGCCAAGGTCGACGCTGCCCTGGCCGCCGCCAAAGTGGTAATCGTTGCCGATCACCAGAGCACCGCAACTGTCGAGCGCGCGCACCTGGTCCTGCCAGCGGCCACCTTCGCCGAAGGCGATGGCACCCTGGTCAGCCAGGAAGGCCGAGCCCAGCGCTTCTTCCAGGTATTCGATCCGACCTACCTGGACAGCAGCATCCTGGTTCACGAAGGCTGGCGCTGGATGCACGCCCTGCGTGCAACCCTGCTCAACAAGCCGGTGGACTGGACCCAACTGGACCACGTCACGAGCGCATGCGCCACTGCCGCACCGCAACTGACCGGTATCGTCAACGCCGCGCCGTCCGCTTCGTTCCGCATCAAGGGCATGAAGATCGCGCGTGAGCCGCTGCGCTACTCCGGTCGTACCGCCATGCGCGCCAACATCAGCGTGCACGAGCCGCGTACCCCGCAAGACAAAGACACCGCCTTTGCCTTCTCCATGGAAGGTTACTCGGGTTCGGCCGAACCGCGCTCGCAAGTGCCATTCGCCTGGTCTCCGGGCTGGAACTCGCCGCAAGCCTGGAACAAGTTCCAGGACGAGGTCGGCGGTCACCTGCGTGCGGGCGACCCGGGCACCCGCCTGATCGAAACCCAGGGCGACAAGCTGAACTGGTTCGCCAGCGTACCGGCTGCGTTCTCTCCGGCGCGTGGCACCTGGCAGGTTGTGCCGTTCTATCACCTGTTCGGCAGCGAAGAAAACTCCTCGCGCGCCGCACCGGTACAAGAACGCATTCCGCAGGCTTACGTTGGCCTGGCCAAGTCCGAAGCAGATCGCCTGGGCGTCAACGACGGTGCAATGCTCAGCCTGAACGTGGCGGGCCAGACCCTGCGTCTGCCGCTGCGCATCAATGAAGAACTGGGCGCTGGCCTGGTTGCCCTGCCCAAAGGCCTGGCCGGCATCCCGCCTGCCATCTTCGGTGCATCCGTCGAAGGCCTGCAGGAGGCAGCACAATGACCTGGTTCACCCCTGAAGTGATCGATGTGATCATCACTGTCGTCAAGGCCATCGTGGTCTTGCTGGCGGTGGTGGTCTGCGGCGCGCTGCTCAGCTTCGTCGAGCGGCGCCTGCTGGGCTGGTGGCAGGACCGTTACGGTCCGAACCGCGTCGGCCCGTTCGGTATGTTCCAGATCGCAGCAGACATGCTGAAAATGTTCTTCAAAGAAGACTGGAACCCGCCGTTTGTCGACAAGATGATCTTCACCCTGGCGCCGGTCGTGGCCATGAGTGCCTTGCTGATCGCTTTCGCCATCATCCCGATCACCCCGACCTGGGGTGTCGCGGACCTGAACATCGGCCTGCTGTTCTTCTTCGCCATGGCTGGTCTGTCGGTGTACGCCGTACTGTTCGCCGGCTGGTCGTCGAACAACAAGTACGCCCTGCTCGGCAGCCTGCGGGCTTCGGCGCAGACCGTCTCGTACGAAGTGTTCATGGGCCTGGCACTGATGGGCATCGTGGCGCAGGTCGGCTCGTTCAACATGCGCGATATCGTTGACTATCAGGCCCAGAACCTGTGGTTCATCATTCCGCAGTTCTTCGGTTTCTGCACCTTCTTCATCGCTGGCGTCGCCGTGACTCACCGTCACCCGTTCGACCAGCCGGAAGCGGAACAGGAACTGGCCGACGGTTACCACATTGAATATGCCGGCATGAAATGGGGCATGTTCTTCGTCGGTGAGTACATCGGCATAATCCTGATCTCGGCACTGCTGGTCACCCTGTTCTTCGGTGGCTGGCACGGTCCGTTCGGCATCCTGCCGCAAGTACCGTTCCTGTGGTTCGCCCTGAAGACCGCGTTCTTCATCATGCTGTTCATTTTGCTGCGCGCCTCGATTCCGCGCCCACGCTATGACCAGGTGATGGACTTCAGCTGGAAGTTCTGCCTGCCGCTGACCCTGATCAATTTGCTGGTGACCGCTGCGCTCGTGTTGCTCAACACGCCAGCTGTTGCGGCCCAGTGAGGATTTGACCCATGTTCAAGTATATTGGCGACATCGTTAAAGGCACCGGCACCCAGCTGCGCAGCCTGGTGATGGTGTTCTCCCACGGGTTTCGCAAACGTGACACCCTGCAGTACCCCGAAGAGCCGGTCTACCTGCCGCCACGCTACCGTGGCCGCATTGTCCTGACCCGTGACCCGGATGGCGAAGAGCGCTGTGTAGCGTGCAACCTGTGTGCCGTGGCCTGCCCGGTCGGTTGCATCTCGCTGCAGAAAGCCGAGACAGAAGACGGTCGTTGGTACCCGGAGTTCTTCCGCATCAACTTCTCCCGTTGCATTTTCTGCGGCCTCTGCGAGGAAGCCTGCCCGACCACCGCAATCCAGCTGACACCGGATTTCGAAATGGCCGAGTTCAAACGTCAGGATCTGGTGTACGAGAAAGAAGATCTGCTGATCTCCGGTCCCGGCAAGAACCCTGACTACAACTTCTACCGTGTTGCAGGTATGGCGGTTGCCGGCAAGCCGAAAGGCGCTGCGCAGAACGAAGCCGAGCCGATCAACGTGAAGAGCTTGCTCCCTTAAGGAAGAAAGATGGAATTCGCTTTCTATTTCGCATCCGGTGTCGCTGTGGTGTCCACCCTTCGGGTGATCACCAACACCAACCCCGTGCACGCCCTGCTCTACCTGATCATTTCGCTGATCTCCGTGGCGATGACGTTCTTCGCCCTCGGCGCGCCGTTCGCCGGTGTCCTCGAAGTGATCGCCTACGCTGGCGCCATCATGGTGCTGTTCGTCTTCGTGGTGATGATGCTCAACCTCGGTCCGGCGTCGGTCGCCCAGGAACGAGGCTGGCTCAAGCCGGGTATCTGGCTGGGTCCTGTGGTGCTCGCCGCGCTGCTGCTGCTCGAGTTGCTGTACGTGTTGTTCAGCAATGAAAGCGGTGCTGGCATCGGCCACACCACGGTCGACGCCAAGGCAGTCGGTATCAGCCTGTATGGTCCTTACCTGCTGGTGGTGGAACTGGCCTCGATGCTGCTGCTCGCTGCAGCGGTGACGGCTTTCCACCTCGGCCGCAACGAGGCGAAGGAGTAATCACATGCCTGCAATTCCTCTCGAGCATGGCCTGGCAGTCGCCGGCATCCTGTTCTGCCTCGGCCTCGTCGGCCTGATGGTGCGCCGCAACATTCTTTTCGTGTTGATGAGCCTGGAAATCATGATGAACGCCTCGGCTCTGGCGTTCATTGTCGCGGGCAGCCGTTGGGCGCAGCCGGATGGACAGATCATGTTCATCCTGGTGATCAGCCTGGCAGCCGCCGAGGCCAGTATCGGCCTGGCGATCCTGCTGCAGCTGTATCGCCGCTTCCACACTCTCGACATCGATGCTGCCAGTGAGATGCGCGGATGAACCTTATCTTCCTGACGTTCGTATTCCCCCTGATCGGCTTCCTGCTGCTGTCGTTTTCGCGCGGCCGCTGGTCCGAGAACCTGTCGGCACTGGTCGGCGTCGGCTCGGTAGGCCTTTCGGCCGCCACCGCTGCCTACGTGATCTGGCAGTTTAACGTCGCACCGCCTGAAGGCGGTGCGTACAGCCAGCTGCTGTGGCAGTGGATGTCGGTGGACGGCTTTGCGCCGAACTTCACCCTGTACGTGGATGGCCTGTCGGTCACCATGCTCGGTGTGGTCACCGGTGTCGGCTTCCTGATCCACCTGTTCGCTTCGTGGTACATGCGCGGTGAAACCGGTTACTCGCGTTTCTTCGCCTACACCAACCTGTTCATCGCCAGCATGCTGTTCCTGGTACTGGGCGACAACCTGCTGTTCATCTACTTCGGTTGGGAAGGCGTAGGCCTGTGCTCGTACCTGTTGATCGGTTTCTACTACAGCAACCGCAACAACGGTAACGCCGCACTCAAAGCCTTCATCGTCACCCGTATCGGCGACGTGTTCATGGCCATCGGCCTGTTCATCCTGTTCGCCCAGCTTGGCACCCTCAATGTGCAAGAGCTGCTGGTACTGGCGCCGCAGAAGTTCCAGGCCGGTGATTTCTGGATGGTTCTGGCAACCCTGATGCTGCTCGGTGGCGCGGTCGGTAAATCCGCCCAGCTGCCGCTGCAGACCTGGCTTGCAGACGCGATGGCCGGCCCTACCCCGGTTTCGGCACTGATCCACGCCGCAACCATGGTGACCGCCGGTGTCTACCTGATCGCCCGTACCCACGGCCTGTTCGCCCTGGCCCCTGACGTGCTGCACCTAGTCGGTGTGGTCGGCGGTGTGACCCTGGTACTGGCCGGCTTCGCCGCCCTGGTACAGACCGACATCAAGCGTATCCTCGCCTACTCGACCATGAGCCAGATCGGCTATATGTTCCTGGCCCTGGGCGTGGGTGCCTGGGAAGGCGCGATCTTCCACCTGATGACCCACGCCTTCTTCAAGGCCCTGCTGTTCCTTGCCTCCGGTGCGGTGATCGTTGCCTGCCACCACGAGCAGAACATCTTCAAGATGGGCGGTCTGTGGAAGAAACTGCCACTGGCCTACGCCAGCTTCATCGTCGGCGGTGCCGCTCTGGCTGCCCTGCCGCTGCTGACCGCAGGCTTCTACTCCAAGGACGAGATCCTCTGGGAAGCCTTCGCCAGCGGCAACAACGGTCTGCTGTACGCCGGCCTGGTCGGTGCCTTCATGACCTCGCTGTACACCTTCCGCCTGATCTTCATCGCCTTCCACGGCGAAGCCAAGACCGAAGCCCATGCCGGCCACGGGATTTCTCACTGGCTGCCACTGGGCGTGCTGATCGTGCTGTCGACCTTCGTCGGTGCCTGGATTCATCCACCACTGGCAGGCGTGCTGCCGCAGAGCGTCGGCCATGCCGGCGGTGAAGCCAAGCACAGCCTGGAAATCGCCTCGGGCGCCATCGCCATCGCCGGCATCCTGCTCGCCGCCGTGCTGTTCCTCGGCAAGCGTCGCCTGGTGACTGCGATTGCCAACAGCGGTATCGGTCGTGTGCTGTCGGCCTGGTGGTTCGCCGCCTGGGGCTTCGACTGGATCTACGACAAGCTGTTCGTCAAACCTTACCTGCTGATCGCCCACATCCTGCGCAAGGATCCGGTTGACCGCACTATTGGCCTGATTCCGCGTATGGCGAAAGGCGGTCATGCCGCCATGAGCAAAACCGAAACCGGTCAGCTGCGCTGGTACACCGCTTCGATCGCCGTAGGTGCCGTGCTTGTACTCGGCGCCGTTGTAATGGCTGCGGTCTGATATGAACCTTGCGACTTTGCGAAAGGAATTGAGCCCGTCATGATTTTGCCTTGGCTGATCCTGATCCCCTTTATCGGCGGCCTGCTGTGCTGGCTGGGTGAGCGCTTCGGCGCCACCTTGCCACGCTGGATTGCGCTGCTGACCATGTCCCTGCTGCTTGGTATCGGCCTCTGGCTGTGGGCCAACGGGGACTACACCCTCGCCCCTGCTCCAGGCGCTGCGCCTGAGTGGGCGGTCGAATTCAAAGTGCTGTGGATCGAGCGCTTCGGCATCAGCCTGCACCTGGCCCTCGACGGCCTGTCGCTGTTGATGATCCTGCTCACCGGCCTGCTCGGTGTGCTCTCGGTACTGTGCTCCTGGAAAGAGATCCAGCGTCACGTCGGCTTCTTCCACCTCAACCTGATGTGGATCCTGGGCGGCGTGGTCGGTGTGTTCCTGGCCCTGGACCTGTTCCTGTTCTTCTTCTTCTGGGAAATGATGCTGGTGCCGATGTATTTCCTCATCGCGCTCTGGGGTCACAGCTCCTCCGACGGCAAGAAGACCCGGATCTATGCCGCCACCAAGTTCTTCATCTTCACCCAGGCCAGCGGCCTGATCATGTTGGTGGCGATCCTGGGGCTGGTACTGGTCAACTACAGCAATACCGGTGTGATCACCTTCGACTACACCCAGTTGCTCAAGGCCGAACTGCCAGCCGGCACCGAATACGTGCTGATGCTCGGCTTCTTCATCGCCTTCGCGGTCAAGCTGCCGGTGGTACCGTTCCATTCCTGGCTGCCTGACGCGCACGCCCAGGCACCGACCGCAGGTTCTGTGGACCTGGCCGGTATCTTGCTGAAAACCGCCGCCTACGGCTTGCTGCGCTTTGCCCTGCCGCTGTTCCCGAATGCCTCGGCCGAGTTCGCGCCGATCGCCATGACCCTGGGTCTGATCGGGATTTTCTACGGTGCGTTCCTGGCCTTCGCGCAGACCGACATCAAGCGCCTGATCGCCTTCTCCAGCGTTTCGCACATGGGCTTCGTGCTGATCGGCATTTACTCCGGCAGCCAGCAAGCCCTGCAAGGTGCGGTGATCCAGATGCTGGCTCACGGCCTCTCGGCAGCGGCACTGTTTATCCTTAGCGGCCAACTGTACGAGCGCCTGCACACCCGTGACATGCGTCAGATGGGCGGCCTGTGGCATCGCATCGCCTACCTGCCAGCCATCAGCCTGTTCTTCGCCGCCGCGTCGCTGGGCCTGCCGGGCACCGGTAACTTCGTCGGCGAATTCCTGATCCTGATCGGCAGCTTCGTGGCCTCGCCATGGGTCACCGTGATCGCCACCACCGGTCTGGTGTTCGGTTCGGTCTACTCGCTGATCATGATTCACCGTGCCTACTTTGGCCCGGCGAAGTCGGACGAAGTCCTGGCTGGCATGGATTCCCGCGAAATGATCATGGTACTGGGCCTGGCCGGCCTGCTGATCCTGCTGGGCGTCTACCCGCAGCCGTTCCTGGACACTTCCGCCGCCACCATGAGTGGTGTGCAGCAGTGGCTCGGCTCCGCTTTCACTCAACTCGCTTCGGCCCGGTAAGAGCGCTATGGACCTGACGATTCAACACTTTATCGCGCTTGCGCCGCTGCTGATTACCACCATCACCGTTGTCGTGGTGATGCTGGCAATCGCCTGGCGCCGCAACCACTCGCAAACCTTCCTGCTGTCGACCGTAGGCCTGAACCTGGCCCTGCTGTCGATTCTGCCGGTACTGAAAGTCGTACCACTGGCGGTTACCCCGCTGCTGACCATCGACAAGTTCGCCTGCCTGTACATGGCACTGATCCTGGTCGCCACGCTGGCCTGCGTTACCCTCGCCCACGCCTACCTGGGTGAAGGCGGCAAGGGCTACCCGGGCAACCGCGAAGAGCTGTACCTGCTGATCCTGATGGCTGCCCTGGGTGGCCTGGTACTGGTCAGCGCACAGCACCTGGCGGGCCTGTTCATCGGCCTGGAGCTGCTCTCGGTACCGGTGTACGGCCTGGTCGCCTATGCCTTCTTCAACAAGCGCTCGCTGGAAGCCGGCATCAAGTACATGGTGCTGTCGGCTGCCGGTTCCGCCTTCCTGCTGTTCGGTATGGCCCTGCTGTACGCTGACGCTGGCAGCCTGAGCTTCGACGGTATCGGCAAGGCCCTGGCCGCCACCAACATGCCAAGCCTGCTGGCACAACTGGGCCTGGGCATGATGCTGGTCGGCCTGGCGTTCAAACTGTCGCTGGTGCCCTTCCACCTGTGGACCCCGGACGTGTACGAAGGTGCTCCGGCACCTGTCGCCGCTTTCCTGGCCACCGCCAGCAAGGTCGCCGTGTTCGCCGTCGTGGTACGCCTGTTCATGCTCTCCCCTGCTGCCAGCAGCGGCGTGCTGACCACCGTGCTGTCGGTGATTGCGGTTGCCTCGATCCTGATCGGTAACCTGCTGGCGCTGACCCAGAGCAACCTCAAGCGCCTGCTCGGTTACTCGTCCATCGCCCACTTCGGTTACCTGCTGATTGCCCTGGTGGCGAGCAAGGGTCTGGCCGTCGAAGCCATTGGTGTTTACCTGGTCACCTACGTGATCACCAGCCTCGGCGCGTTCGGTGTGATCACCCTGATGTCCTCGCCATACAACGGCCGCGACGCTGACGCCCTGTACGAATACCGCGGCCTGTTCTGGCGCCGTCCGTACCTGACCGCCGTACTGACCGTGATGATGCTGTCGCTGGCCGGTATCCCGCTGACCGCTGGCTTCATCGGCAAGTTCTACATCATCGCCACCGGCGTTGAGTCGCAACTGTGGTGGTTGGTCGGTGCGCTGGTCATCGGTAGCGCCATCGGCGTGTTCTACTACCTGCGCGTCATGGTCACCCTGTACCTGATCGAGCCGAACCTGCGCCGTCACGATGCTCCGTTGAACTGGGAGCAACGCACCGGTGGCGTCATGCTGCTGGCGATTGCCATTCTGGCCTTCGTCCTGGGTGTCTACCCGCAGCCGTTGCTGGACATGGTTCAACATGCCGGCCTGCAACTGATCGGCTGATTGCCTGATCAGCTGTGCCATACAGAACACCCCGCTTCGGCGGGGTGTTCTGTTTTTGGGGCTACGCCTTACTGAGTTGCGGCGCAAACGGAACCGAGGCCGCCTTGCCCTTGCGGTGAACACCGCGTTTTTCGCTCGGCGCTTTGCTTTGACCAGGCTCCGCACGCAGTGCTGCCTGGCGCAACTCGCCCCCGGCACAGGGCAGGCGAACAGTAGGATCAGGCATGCCACTGGGAGACAATTCGTGGGTCATTTCGAACTCGGCGCGCACCGACCAACCGCATGCCTCGGTCGTGCATTGCAGGTAGGCCACCCGCAGGAAGATATGCCGCCCCTCACTTGTACGAATGCGCATACGGCTTTTGCAATGAGGGCACACCAACTTGTAAGTGCTCACGACCGCCTCCCGCTGAAGTACATCAGCAATTGAAAAAGCCCCACGTTTTCCTCAGCAAAAAAACTCATCACTCGGTAATAATTCATACATTCCATGCCGTGATGTAAGCTCAAGTGGAAATGAAAAGAGTACCTTTTACTTTTTCTCCCGGAATTTGCCATGCGTCGCTATCTTCCTTATGAGTTGCATTGAATGTTCCGAATATCGAGTACTCAAAACGAATATTATTTTGTCGGGCATTATAAGACTATCGCAATGGATTACTCAAAATGAGTACAAAGGGATTTGCTGCTGTACTGAGTCGGATGAAACTCATCACTGGCACTACAACGGATGCTGAATTGTCTTACGCGCTGAAGATTAGCCCGCAAACCTTGAGCAGTTGGAAAGGACGCAACAGCACGCCCTACTCGTTATGCATAGACCTTGCCGTTCGCTACGAAGTGTCGCTGGACTGGTTATTGCTCGGCAATGGCCCACGGTGTTGGCTTACTTGCATCCCCGACGCTACTGCCACGGACGAACAGGCAGAAGACTGGGAAACTCAACTCCTCAACCAACTCCGCACATTAGGCCCGCTGGATCGACAAGCGATTGCAATTGCAGTCAAAGAAAAACAACACATTCGTCAACTGGAGCGCCAAGTCGAGGCGTTGAGCAAAAAGTTACACATTAATCCGTGATCACTGGCAACTTCATGAACCGTTACGCAGGCGCCGCAGAATCTCGCGCAGGTCCGCCGTATCGAGCCAGACCATGACCTTGATGCTGATCGGAATCACCACCACTGCAGCAATGAATGCCGCGACGCCATTCGACAAAAAAGGCGCCATCTGCACCACCAGCGGCGTGAACAGGTACCCGACACCTGCCGAGAGAGCAAGCGTTCCAATTCGTTGCCAGGCCTTGAGCAAACTTCGCGTACTGGTGACCAGCCAGGCCCCCAGCAATGCACCGAACACTACATCCCCTTCAACCGTCGGCACGGATGTAGCGAGCCCCAAACCAACAAGCAGGCTTAATGAACTGGTACTGGTTGGCTCACTCATCGATACGTTTCCCCGCGAACCCACGTTGGTGCAAGACAACCCGCACGTTGTGCTGCAGCGCTTTATACGCGTACGCCTCAACGGCTTGTGTGTAGCAATAAGACAACCGGCCATGCGCGCAGAGGTCCCGCAATCGCTTGTAGCCACGCGCCCGCAGCACACGACGCCATTGGGCGAAATCCCCGGCAGCCTTACGCGTCGCCATCTGAGCGGCGACCTCCAGTCGCGCATCGCTGACCGAAGGAGGAAGTAGCAGGTGCCGGCGCAATTCCAGCAGGCTGATACTGGGCCAGAAGGGGTCATCGCTCGCCAGTAAGTCACGACGATGGATCAGCTCGGCCGTATCGTTTGTGCTAGACATGAAACGCTCCTCTCGTTCATTTGTACCGCCTCTGGTCACAGGTGCTGTAGCATTCCGTAGCGCAAAGCCTTGATCACCGCGGCGATACGGCTGCTCACGTTGAATTTGCGTAGAATGTTGGCGATATGGAAGTTCACCGTGGACTCCTTGCAGTCAAGGATTCGCCCGATCTCCCAGGAGCTTTTCGCGTGGGCGCACCACAACAACACTTCTTGTTCGCGTGCTGTCAGCTTGATGGGAATCTCGCTGCTGTCGGTACACGCGTCAGCCGGGCGGGTATCAGTTGGGTTCGATGTCATGGTTGATCTCCAGAAGTTCTCCGGCGGACGTTTCCCGCTCAGGAGTTGCTTCCACGATACGAACAGCGTCTGTGCTACCGCCAGCCAGGCGATTTGTACGGCGTCCTGCGACAACTCAGTGCAATAACGGCTGAGTCGTTTTTTAGCCCCGGGCGCGTGCTTTGCCCCGCCCTTCCGGCGTCTGACCCACTATCCCTGCTGTCCCTTTGTCGTTGGAGTCCCGCGATGCGCCCCGCTTTACTCTTCCACTCCTCCCTTGGCTTCCTCGGGTTGTTCATTCCCGTGAGCCAGGCACAAACGGTTGCGCCGCTGGAGCTGGGCCAGCTGCTGATCGAAGACCGCCAGGAATCTGAAGTGGACGTAGCCCGGGAGCGCTTGCGGCAGGTGCCGGGCGCCACCAACCTGGTGGACATGCAGCGGGTAGAACAAGGTCGGGTGGCCAGCAATCAGGACGTACTCGCCTACCAGCCAGGTGTATTTGCCCAATCGGCAGGCAACGACGGCATCAAGTTGTCGATCAGGGGCTCGGGTATCAACCGCGCACCCGGCGCGCATGGTTCTGGCGTCTATACGATGTTCGACGGCCTGCCGCTCACCGGCCCCGGCGGCACGCCCTACGAGCTGTTCGAGCCGTTGTGGCTGAGCCGCGCGGAAGTGCTGCGCGGCGCCAATGGTTTCGATAAAGGCGCGCTGGCCCTGGGTGGCGCCATCGATTACATCACCCACACCGGCTACGATGCGGCGCCCCTGCAGATACGCTATGAGGCCGGCAGCCGCGGTTATGCCAAGCGCCAGATCAGTTCGGGTCAGGTGTTGGGCGATCTGGACTACTACGTGGCCCTGACCGACTCAGAGTACGATGGGTACCAGGACCACAGCAGCGGCAGCAGCAAGGGCATTGCGGCCAATGTCGGTTACCGTTTCAACCCGAACCTGGAAACCCGTTTCTACCTGCGGTATCGGGAAACCGAGAATGACCTGGCCGGGCGTCTTACCAAGGATCAGATCAAGCACCACCCACGCGACGCCAACCCGGCGTACGTCGCCCGCGATGACAGCCGCCCGCAACCGGGCAGTACCTGGGTGGGCAACAAGACCACGTTCTATCTGGACGACGACTCCCGCCTGGAAACCGGGCTGGTCTATCACGACTACCCGATGGACCTGCGCGAAGGCCCTATGCGCCTCAAGGTTGCCTATACCGACGTCAGCGGAACGCTGAATTATTTCCGGACAGACACCCTGTTCGGGCACCAAAGCAAGACAACCGTGGGCTGGCGAACCACCAAGCACCTGCCCAACAGCGGTGCTTCACAATTTGCCCGTACCAACGACATCACCGGCGCCCGGACCCGTGATTTCAGCTACCAGGGCTCGGACACCGTGGTACACGTCGGTAACGACCTCGAGCTGATACCGGACCTGTGGCTGACCAGCGGCCTGGCAATGATCTATACCCGCCGCGAAAGCGACGTGAGCTATCCGGCCAATGGTGGCAAGGTCAGCCAGCACGACTGGGACTACGCCCCGCGCCTGGGCCTGCGCTACGACATCAACCCTCAGTTGCAGGTCTATGGCAACCTCAGCCGCTCGGTTGAGCCGCCGCACCCCTGGTCGCTGATCTGGAGCTCGACCAGCTCCACGCAGCCGATAGAGATGCAGAACCAGACCGCCACCACCCTGGAGCTGGGTGCTCGCGGCGAATCGGCCATTGGTCGCTGGGACCTGGCCTGGTACTACTCGGACGTGCGCCATGAGCTGCTGGCGGTGGAGATCGTGCAGGGGTTGCCGGCCAAAGAGTTCAACGCCAGTCCCACCGTGCACCAGGGCATCGAAGCCGGGCTGGACAGCTTGCTCTGGGAACAGGCCGATGTGGGCAAACTGTCCCTGCGTCAGGCCTATACCTTCAGCGACTTCCACTACCGCGACGACGATACCTTCGGCGACAACCGCCTGCCGGGTATCCCGATGCACTACTACCAGGCCGAGTTGCGTTTCGACTTGCCAAGTGGCCTTTACGCCGGAATCAATACGCAGATGGCGTCCAAGGTTCAGGTTGACTACGCCAATAGCTACCCGACCGACGCCTACGCCCTGCTCGGTGCAACGCTGGGCTACAACTCGGCGAAGCAGGACTGGCAGACCTGGCTTGACCTGCGCAACCTGACCAACAAGCGCTATGCCGCCACGGTCACACCCGGCTACAACGATAACGGCAAGGATGTTGCCCACTCGACACCAGGCGAAGGCTTCGGGGTGTATGCCGGGGTGTCCTACAGTTTCCGTTAACCGGGCAACTGCACTTGGGGTTTGGTCGAGACGAAGATCGCCCAGCTGGACATGAACAGCGCGGCGATCAACGGCCCGATCACGAAGCCGTTCAAACCGAACACCGCCAGGCCACCAAGCGTCGAGATCAGGATCAGGTAGTCGGGCATCTTTGTGTCCTTGCCCACCAGGATTGGGCGCAGGAGGTTGTCCACCAGGCCGATGACCAGTACGCCGAATGCAGTCAGCACTATTCCCTGCCAGAAAGCCCCAGCCAGCAGGAAGTAGGCCGCTACCGGCGCCCAGACGATGCCGGCACCCACGGCCGGTAGCAACGAAAGAAACGCCATCAGGACGCCCCACACCAGCGCACTGGGGATGTCGAGTACCCAGAAGATGATCCCGCCCAGCGTGCCCTGGGTCACGGCCACCACCAGGTTGCCCTTGACCGTGGCGCGCACCACCCGGTTGAACTTCAATTGCAGGCGACGTTTCTGGTGCTCGGCCAGCGGTACTGCAGCGCGCACCTTGCGGGCAAGCTCGGCACCGTCGCGCAGAAAGAAGAACAGCAGATAGAGCATGATGCCGAAGCTCACCACAAACTCGAACGTGCCCTGGCCGAAGCTGAACACCTGAGTCGCAAAGAACTGGCTGCCCTGCATCAGGCCCTTGGCGATCTTGTCACGCAGACCTTCCAGATCGCTCATGCCCATCCGCTCCAGACCCGTCTGGGCAAAGGTCGGTAGCAGGTCCTTGAAGCGCTCCAGGTAGCTGGCAATGTCCAGCTGACCACTTTCGATGTTGCTGTACAGCGCTGCCCCTTCCTGGACCAGCAAGGTGCTGATGACAATCACCGGGAAGATGGCAATCACCAGGCACACCAGCAGGGTCACCCCGGCCGCCAGATTGCGCCGCCAGCCCAGGCGCAACAACAAGCGCCGTTGCAAGGGTGCAAATACGATCCCGAGGATCACCGCCCAGAACACCGCACCGTAGAACGGTAACAGTATCCAGATGAAGGCGATGGTCACCAGGGCCAGTAACAGAAGCAAGGCCTTGTGCTGCAGGGCGGTTTCGTTCATGTGCGCACCATTGTCGTTATCAACATTAGTGCACAGCACCGGGGTAAAAGTGCCACCGACACAGCACATTCCTCCGCGGGGGCATTTACCCCGCGTGCCAGTTCGGCCTGGCTTGCCCTATTGCCAAGTCACTTTCCCAACAGAATTGCGCGGCCAGTTCAATCTGCACATGGCGCTGACCGCCATGATTCTCGGGCGCATCCTGGAGACTTTCGGTTGCCTGCGTGCTGACAGCTTCTTCCCAAGCGCTCTGAGCAAGTGAGGGTTTCCAGGTAAACGGACTGGGCACGTTGTGATTGGCAAAGGAGAACGTGCAGTTGCTCACGGCACTCAGGCGTTGCTCTTTCAGGTTCCACTGGTAGGTGGTGTCCACGTGGGTATGTTCAGTGAGGATGTACTGCGTGTGAACGGCTGGACCGGTTGGCCTGGCGATTGTGACAGACCAGGTGCCATGCGATAGAGTCAAGGTCATCGAGGTTCCTTAATGCAGGCTCAGCCTGCTGTCGGCGTTGCACCCGCTGTTACCGGGTAGCACATCAAGAATGCGGACCTCCTTGCCCTCCACTTCGATCAAGCCGTTTTCTTGAAGACGGGTGAGTACACGGGAGACCGTTTCCGAGGCCAGCCCCAGGTAATTGCCAATCTCGTTGCGTGAAATGCTCAGGTTTAACTGATTGGCCGCGTAGCCCAGGCTGCGAAAGCGTGCCGAAAGATTGACCAGCAAGCTGATGACCCGAGTATCAGCAGCCTTGTGCGACAGTACCCGGGACATTTGCTGGGTATTACGAATCTCCCGGCTCATCGTCCGCATCAGGTGTCGGCGCACTTGCGGCAAGCGAATCAAGCGCTCATCAAGCGGACCGAAAGGCAACTCGCACACATCGGTGACCTCCAGTGCCTGGACCGTTACCAGATAGGCGTCAGAATCCATGCCCGACAAGCCGATCAGTTCACCCGGGAAATGCAGGGCGATGATCTTTTCTTCACCATTTGCACTCAGGCTTACGGACTTCAACACGCCGGAGCGAATCGAATAAATAGCGTGGAAGCTGTCGCCCTGGCGAAACAGGAATTCACCCTTTTTCAGTGGGCGGGTGTGTTTAACCAGACCATCGAGTACGTCGATTTCTTCGTGGCTCACTGAGCCGGGCAAACATACTGGCGCCAGGCGGCAAGTCTTGCATTGCGTCTGGCGGTGAGCGTGCAATCTAACGGGCTCCGACATTTATCAGGTCCTTATGGAATAACCCCCATGTGCCTGAACCAGTTCCAATCAGGCGCGCTTTACCAACCCGATCAGTGTCCCGCGAGCCACCTTGCAACACCCCTCAACAATCGTCATTTCATATCAAAGCATTGATTTAGCTGAATAAATAAGTAACTCCGAACGCCCGGTGCTCCACGCAAAAGCCAGCAGCGGAGCGTGAAGTTGACGCAGATCAACAAGCCCGCTGTACGTTGTCGATAGCATCCGCGCCTTTAGCCGCGACCCGATCATGACCTCGCTTGCCAAACCTGAATTACTTGCCCCAGCCGGTACTTTGAAGAACATGCGTTATGCCTTCGCCTATGGCGCCGACGCCGTTTATGCCGGGCAACCACGCTACAGCCTGCGGGTACGCAACAACGAGTTCGACCACGCCAATCTTGCGCTGGGGATCAAGGAAGCCCAACGCCAAGGCAAACGCTTTTACGTGGTGGTCAACATCGCCCCGCACAACGCCAAGCTCAAGACGTTCCTCAAAGACCTCGCCCCGGTCATCGAGATGGCCCCGGACGCCCTGATCATGTCGGACCCGGGCCTGATCATGCTGGTGCGCCAGCACTTCCCGCAGATGCCTATCCACCTCTCCGTCCAGGCCAATACCGTGAACTGGGCCAGCGTCGAGTTCTGGCGCAGCCAGGGGCTGACACGGGTGATCCTGTCGCGCGAACTGTCGCTGGAAGAGATCGAGGAAATCCGTCAGCAAGTGCCGGCAATGGAACTGGAAGTTTTCGTGCACGGGGCGCTGTGCATGGCCTATTCCGGTCGCTGCCTGCTGTCCGGTTACCTCAACCGCCGCGATGCCAACCAGGGCAGCTGCACCAATGCCTGCCGCTGGAAGTACAGCGCCACACCGGCCACTGAAGACGCCAGCGGTGACATCGTGCGTGAAGTGCAGCCAACCCTGGGCATCGGCGCACCCACTGATCAGGTGTTCCTGCTGCAGGAAAGCAATCGCCCCGATGAAGACATGCCGGCGTTCGAGGATGAACACGGCACCTACATCATGAACGCCAAGGACCTGCGCGCGGTGCAACATGTCGAACGGCTGACCCGAATGGGCGTGCACTCGCTGAAGATCGAAGGCCGGACCAAATCTCACTTCTACTGCGCGCGCACCACCCAGGCCTATCGCCAGGCCATTGATGATGCCGTGGCTGGCCGTGAATTCGACCGCAGCCTGATGCTCAACCTGGAGTCACTGGCCCAACGCGGTTACACCGAGGGTTTCTTGCGGCGACATGTGCATGATGAGTATCAGAACTACCAACGCGGCAACTCGGTATCGGACCGTCAGCAGTTCGTCGGTGAACTTACCGGCAATCGCGTCGACGGGCTGGCCGAAGTACTGGTAAAAAATCGCTTTGCCCTGGGCGATCACCTGGAACTGATGACGCCGCGTGGCAACTACCACTTCGACCTGCACCAACTGCGTGATCGCCAAGGTGCAGCCATCGAAGTGGCGCCCGGGGATGGGCATACGGTCTACCTGCCCATTCCTGAGCAGGTAGACCTGGCGTTCGGGCTGTTGCTCAGAGAACTGGTTGGCTGACTGAGCGGGGCCTGTCAGCAACAGGCCCCTTTGCCTCATCGTGCCGCGTCGGCCACCGATGCGGTCTCGCGAATCAGCTGCACGCGGTACTGCGGATCCGCCTTGATCTGCGCCTCGGTGAAGGGCATCAGGTGCCATTGCTTGGCTGAAAACGCTCGCGTCTGGTCACCGCCGTGCGGTGACTGCGCCTCACTGGACTCCGAGAACGCCAGCAGACCGCGGGCTTGAGGCCCGTTGGCATCAAACGTCACCACTTGCAGGTAACTGGTACCGCTGACCACCTGGCGCTTGCCGGCACCGCCCGGCACACTCTGGATTGCGTTGTAGACACCAAGGCTTGCCGGCCCGCCATGGATGGGCGTTCCATCCGATGCTTGCTGGATCTGCCCCCAGCGCACATCGTCGGCCAGCCCGGCCTGTTTCACCGCCACCAGCGATGCCTGGGCCGCCTGGTTCAACGCAGCTGCGACCTCGGCGCGTTCGATTGCCAGCCCACGCGGGGTGTGCTGTGGATCGGCCGGGTCAAAGGCAACGCGCCAGATATCGCTGCGCTTGAGCAGGCTCTGCAGGATGTTCTGGAAATGCACCCAGCCGATGCCGCTGTCCAGGTCGGCACGCAGGTTCCACGCCTTGAGGCTGCTGCACAGCCCGGCCAATGAGGCGTCTTGTGCCTGCACACCGCACCACTGCAACACATCGGGCATCAGCAGCTCAGCCAGGTAGACCTGGTTGCCCATGACCATTTGCTGCAGATCAGCGCCCGTCAGTTTGTCACCGCCAGCAAGACGTTGCAGGGCAAAACGGCTGCGCACGCCCAAGGGCTGGTCCTCGCGGCTGATCAGCGGCGAGTAACCGCGCAGGGGCTGCGCCGGATTCACCATCCACGCCGAGTCGTTGGAGTGCTGAACAAAGTCCTTGCGGCGCAGGCTTGGTTGCAACTGTGTCGGGAAGATCCCCGGCTGTGCGGCGCGGCTATCAACCTTCCAGTTGCAGGCGGTGCGGGATCCGTCGAGCACCACCATCTCCTGCCCTGCTGCCGGATCGCTGCAGTGGGCCAGCATCGCGGCATCCACGTAGGGCACCACCGACTGGTTCAGGTACAGGGTTTGCCCCTGCTCATCCACGGCCAGGGTATTGACCCAGGGAATACCCTGAAGGCGCTGAACCGAATCCTGCAAGGCTTTCAGGCTGTCGGCCCGGTTCATGGTGTACCACTGCTGCAGCACCCGGGTGTTGCCCAGGTTGGCATCGCGCAGGCTGAAGGCATGCTGCCCGTCCCAGTCCAGACGCCCCGGCCATTGCACCACGGGCCCGAATACCGAGCTGTATACATCTCGGGTAACCGTCTTGAGTGTGCCGTCCTCACCTTTGGCCTTCACAGTCAGCTGCTGACGGGTCAACGGCACCGACTTTCCGTCGAGCAGGTAACGGGTCGGATCCTTGGGGTCGAGTTCAAGCCGGTACAAGGTGAAATGCCTGGAGGTATCCACGGTATGCGTCCAGGCCAGATGGCGGTTGAAACCTATATTGATCAACGGCAAGCCTGGCAACGCGGCGCCCATCACGTCCAGCTTGCCTGGCAGTGTCAGTTGCATCTGGTAAAAGCGCATTCCTCCCGCCCAGGGGAAGTGCGGGTTTGCCAGCAACATGCCACGCCCGCTGGCCGAGCGATCACGGCCAATGGCAACCGCATTGCTGCCACGCTCAAGGGAAAAACTGTCCTGCTGTGCCTGGGCCACGCCCCTGTCGAACTCAAGCGTGGCGACGGCTGAGGGCGGCGCGGCCGCCGCCAGCGCGTCGGCAAACTGCCCCACACCGCCTTCGACCAGCAGGCGCCGGGTCAGCTTGACCAGGTCAAGCGCCGTAATCGGCCTCAACCATTGCGCCTGCAGGCATTGCGCCCCTTGCCCTTGTGCCGTGCGTTCAGCCAGTGCGCGGTTAAACCCCTTGGCATAGCCCTCAAGCAATGCACGTACCTCTTCAGGCTGTGCCTGCCAGAATCCGAAGACGTCGGAGGGCGTATTGAGCCAACTGAAGAACAGATCGCTGGCGATGTTCTTGCGCTGCTCGAGCGTCAGCTGATCAGGACCGAAGTACCGTGACCGCTCGGCGTTGACCGTGACCACTTCATTGGCCAGCAGGCACAGGTTGTCCTGGCCATAGGCGTAACCAATGCCGTAGCCCAGCCCTTGCTCATCACGAGCCAGAATATGCGGAACGCCAAAGCTGGTACGACGGATTTCAGCACTGGCATCGCCAGGCGCAACGCGGGCCTGGGCGCTACCGCTCAGGCCGACGAGGAGTCCAGCCAGACAGACACTTGCCAATGGACGGGATTTGATCACGGACACTCCTGCTCTGATCAGGGAACGGTTGATCCTGATTGAACGAAGCCCGGGGAATAAATTTACGGAATCTACCGCGCCAATACGTCTTTACCTGAGTGGCAGGATTTTTTTTCACCAGGTACTGCAGTTTTGACCCGCTCATTCGTCTTATAGGGTGTAGGCAGCAAAAATCGGTATCTGGACTGACCACGAAAGGGAGTGTTCACATGTTTAACCAGCAACACACGGCAATCATCAACAGGCCCGTGCGCAAGGCTCAGTCGGCACCGGTGGTGAAAAGCGACAATGTCGACAACGATCGCCCAGGTAACGAGCACATTCGCGAGCTGCTCAAGTCATACGGGCTGCGTACCAGCCTGATACGCCTGAAAGTCATCGATGCCTTGCACACAGCCGACAAAAACGGCCGCACCATCGGCGTACGCGGCGTCCATAGCCAGCTTGAGCAGCTGGACATACCGCTATCGTTCCTGAGTGTTCGCGAAGTGCTCAAGCGCTTGTGCGCTGAAGGTGTGATCAGCCTGGGCAGTGATAAATGCTATAGCCTCAACCCCGAGGCCCGCAGCATCCTCGCGCACAACTGCCCACGCTAGGCAGCAGGCCGGCACAAGCCGGCCGTGCGGATGAACTCAGACCTTGACCTTGCGACGCATGATGCCGTTGATCACGACGACAACGATGGCGACGCCAATGGCGACGTACTGGAACACTTGCTCACTGATCATGCCCTGTTTTTGCAGGTACGACAGGCCGAGCATGATCCCCAGCACCAGCAGGGAGATCAGAATGGAATATTTCAGGCGTTGACCTTGAGTCATTGATAGTTCCTTGCAACATCGGGGTAAGGGCTACAACAGCCCGGGCGTATCATACAACGCTGCCTGGCCGCGGGCGGACAATTTCCTCCTTTTGCAGCCCCCCGCCTCCTGAAACCATGATGTCCCGGGCAATCCCTCCGACGAAAGGACCAACGCCATGCTGACGCGTGGCGCTCCCTGCCAGAACAAGCGGTGAACCGACCGTCCCCTCTCGAACGAAACACCCCCTTTTGGGCGCGTGCTGCCAATGAACATGGGTGGTCGAACCTGCCCACCTTTACCCCTGCACCTTGCACACAAAATCAACGAGTTAAGTCGAATCAGCCCTAACGGTCCTATCTGTACAAAGTGCCCAGCCTACACGCCGAGTGCCCGATGCCCACCATCCGTGCTGCGCTTGCTGCCTGTCGGAACCGGTCTGAATGTTCAACCATGACGTTGTCAAGCCAACACCTACAAGGAAGTCTCCATGGAATTGCATGAGCTCGACCGTATCGATATTCACCAGTTGCCCCATTCGCTGCAGATGTTGATCGAATGCCTGGGTATTGAGAACGCTTACCTCCTGACCTGCGCCTTTGGCGGGCGCCCCAAGTACATCCCCAAGCACCGTGAACGTACCGCGCTGGCCAACGTGCTCCCACCATCAGCCCTCGACGCGCTGATCAAGCGCTTTGCCGGCATGGCCCTGGAGATCCCCAAGGTCGATCACTTTCTGCGCCAACTGCGCAATCAGCAAATACAGCAGGAAAGTGCAGAGGGCCTGTCGCGCAGCATGCTCGCCAACAAATACGGATTGAGCCTGCGCCAGATCGGCAATATCCGTCGGCAGGAGTCATGCGCTCGCCCAAGCGCTTCAGGTGTTTGAATCACAGTCACCGCGGGCAAGCGCTTTCGTGCACTGCCAGACACCCGGCCTCTCGCACACGAGAGGCCTCTGGCTCGCCTCCCCCACCTGAGTCGAGACCCGCGAAGCGGCGATATCGCGCGGACTGTAACGATCAGAAATCGCGCTTGTAAAAAATATCCAGCGAACTTGCCAGACCGCTGGCGGCCTCCAGGTAGACCTTCTTGCTCAGTTTGTAGCGCAGTGCGACGGTATTGACCGGCTCGAACACGCCAACCCCGTAGCGCAGGCTCAGCCGCTCGGTCAGGTTGCCGCTGGCAACCACGCTGGTACTGTTGCCGCTGCCCTGGGTATCCAGCTGGAAATCTTCGATACCCAAGCTCGACGCCAGGCTGCCGGTTACCCCCGCACTGGTGGCCAGGCCAAGCCCCAAGGCCGCTTCGGCGAGCATGTTGTTATCTTCACCGGTTGTACCCAGCGGGCGCCCCAGCACCAAATACGAGAGCGCCTGTTCCTGGCTCATGGCCGGCTCCGAGAACACCTGGGTGGTCGGCTGCTCTGCGCTGCCGCTGAGGCGGATACCGGCAATCACATCGTCGGTCTGGCGGATGGCCTCGATATCCAGATAGGGCTGATCAATGGGCCCCGCGAACAGCAACCGCGCGCGGCGGATGGTCAGGCGCTGACCGTAGGCCCGGTATCGGCCATCGGCCAGGCTCAGCTCCCCACGCGTATCAAGGTTGTCGCCAATGTGCACATGCCCAAGCAAATTGGCCGTCAGCCCGAAGCCGCTGAACGAGAGCTTGTCTTTCCCCACCTCCACATCGATGTCCATGGCAATTGCCATCGGCGCCTTACCCTCTTCGGTTTGATGACCGACGATGACAGTGTCATCCGACACCTTGACCGTTGAGGGCGGTAACTCACGCACGGTGATCTTGCCCCGTGGCACCAGCACCTTGCCCGAAACCGCCAGCTTGTCATTCTCAAGGGTAATCTTCAGGTCAGGCGCCACCTCAAGGTTTGCATAGGGCTCGACCGTGACCGGGAGTTGCTGCCCTTGCAACTGCAAATCGACCGCCAGTGCCTGTCCCCAGCCGATCTGGCCGCGCAAGCTACCTTGACCGGCTTCACCGCTTTTCCAGGCGCCATTGAGCTGCACGTGCTCACCGGCGATCAACGCCTGAACATTCAGCGCCTCAAGACTGATCGGCAGTTCCGCACCAGCGACTTCGCCTGCGCTGAGGTTCAGGCTGCCGTTGACTTGCGGCGCCAGCAAGGTACCCGACAACGTTCCGCTACCGTTCAATTGACCGGACAGGCGCTCCACCATCGGTGCAAATGGACGGGCAATACCGATGTCCAGACCACTCAGGCGGAAGTCACCACTGAGCGGTTTGTTGCGCGCCACCGGATCGAGCCGGGTAACCAGCGCCAGCTCGCCCAGGCGGGTGCCACGAAAATCCAGGCGGGTATCAATCCGGCGTGGCGCCAGGTTACTTTCAAGGCGCAGGGTCTGGTACGGGAAGTCGAGCCATTGATCCTTCTCACGCAGGCGCAACGTACCACCGCTGGCATCAACCACGATGGTGCCTTTGGGGCCGCTGGCGGGCACATCGAGATTGATATCGGCATTGAGCAACCCTTGCCAGGCAAAGTCTTTGGGTAGCCACTGGGCCAGGCTTTGTAACGGGAACTGTTTGAGGTGATAACGCAAGCGCGGTTCCGGGGCCAGGCGCTGATCCTCACCGCACAGGCTGGCCTCGCCGGAACGCCAGCAATGCGCGCCGAAATCCAGTTGGCCGCTGGCCAGGCGCTGCAGTTTGGCCGGTGCCTGCAAGCGCCAGTCCTGGCCGCCCGCCTGGACCTGACCCGTGGCCAGGCGCCCACGCCAATTGCCTTTCTCCAGCTGTCCATCCAGGCCGAGGTCAAGCTTGAGCTGCGGTCCATCCAGCGCCAGCTCCAGCTGTTGCTGACGAATGTCACCTCGACCCTTGGCGCTGAGCACACCGAGATGGGTGTCGCCCAGGCGAATACCGCTTGCCTGCAGATCGATCACGGCGCGCTGGGCACTGTCCAGCTTGGCGTCCAGCGACAGACGTTGTAGGTGATTGTCTGCCTGGGCCAGTTGCTGACCGTTCAAGATCAGCGTGCCTTGCGGCGCGCTCAAGGTGCCGGCAACGTCCAGCGTGCCGCCGAGTTGCCCACGCAACTGCGGCCAGAGCTGACCCAGGCGCGGCAAATTGAGTTCGAGCTTGCCCGCCAGGCGTTGCTGCACGCTGCCGCTACCCTGGATGCGATTGTCTCCGAGGCGGATATCCAGGGTACCCAGCGTCCAGTTCTGGCCGGCGCCCTCGGCGACCGCCTTGAACACCGCACTCTGTCCACGCAAGCGTCCTTTGAGGTCCAGGTCGGCATCCAGGCGCAGTTCGCCGTTTTTCATCTGCCCCGTGCTGCGCAGCGGCCCCGCCAGAGTGCCCGGCAGTTCGGCCAGCCAGTAAGCCGGGTTCAGCGCCGACAGTTCAAGCGCGGCATCCCAGGCCACGCCTTCGGCAAACTGCACACCGACACGGCCGGCAAGCTTGCCCTGGCCAGCTGCGAGCGACAGTTGCGGCAAGGTAACCTGTTGCAAATCCCCCATGAACGGGCTGCTCAGACTGAAGGCGCCGGCGGGCCCATCCAGGCCGCCCTTGAATTCGCCGCTGTAGCTGCCGTCACGGTACTGCACCTGAGCATTGAAACGGCGCAAGGTCACCTGAGGCGCTTGCTCCAGCGGGTACAGCCGCAGCCACGGGAAATCCAGCCAGTCCAGGGTCGCATCGGCACTCAAGCCTTGTTGCCAATCAGCGTTGGCCGTCAGTTTGAGGTGCTGATCGGCACCGGCCGCGAGATCAAGCGCGCTCACCTGGGCGCCCTTGGCGTCAACCTTGCCTTGCAGGTTAAGGGCTACCGGCCCTTGTTCTGCCGGCAGACTGGCCGTACCCAGCACTCGATAACCGTTGTTCAAGTCGCCCTTGGCACTGAGTTCAAGGTCATTCAATTGCAGGGTATCGGGCAGGTCGGAACCGGGTTTGAACGCCTTGGAACTGATCTGCAGGGTGGCCGGCAGCTGTTCGGCCAAGGCTTGCACTTCCCCGTTCAGCCGGGCGTTCAGGTATCCGCTGCTGTCGGCACTGAGCGTGAGGCTTTTCTGCAGTTGTCCATCGACCTTCAGCGCCAATTGCCACTCCTGCCCATCCACCTTCGGCAGTTGTATGTGCCCCTGAGCCTGCAACGGCCAGTCGCCCTGTGGTTGCAGCAACCCGTGCAGGTTCACCTGCAGGTCATCACGCTGCAACGCGAGACGGTCGATTTGCATGCCCGCAGCAGTCCAGTGCGCCGACAGCTGCAACTGACTCAGCTGCTCGTTGCCATCCAGGCGCAGGTGACCGATTTGAATGTCACCCAGCTTGATCGCCACGGGCAGGTTCAATGTCGGCAATTGCAAGGGGCCGGCGTCAGGCGTGGGCTCACTCGAGGCAAACGCGAGATTGACCTGCTCGGCCTGCAAACGGTCGATACACAGCGTCATGCCCAGCAGACAGGCGGGTGACCAGGCAAACACCGGCTTGACCAGCTCTAGCCGATCGCCGCCCTGTTCCCACAACACACGTTCGGCCTGCCACTGGCCCGCCAGCCGCCCCTGAAATTGCTCAAGCTGCAAACCTGGCACCAGCCCCAGGGCCCAGCGACTGCCCGCCTGGGTTCCGAGCACCAGACCCAGCGCAAGCAGTACCAACAGCAGCAGTGCCAGCAGACCGAGCAGGATGTTTCTGAAAACGCGACTCACAGTTCCGGCCCCATGGAGAAGTGCAAACGGAAACCGCCGTCGTCGTCCAGCGCATGGGCCAGATCCAGTCGTAGCGGCCCTACGGGAGAGACCCAGCGCACACCAATACCGACACCGGTCTTGAGGCTGGGCAGTTCCAGATTGTTGAACGAGTTACCTTGGTCGACAAAGGTCGCCACCCGCCACTTGTCTACAACCTGGTACTGATACTCGACACTGCCCGCCACCAGGTAGCGGCCGCCGATGCGGTCACCGTCGGAGTTTTTCGGCGACAGGCTCTGGTAGTCGTATCCCCGCACACTCTGGTCGCCACCGGCAAAGAAGCGCAGCGAAGGCGGCAGGGAGCTTTGATAATCGTTGGTGGCGCTTCCGCCAAATTGAATTCGCCCCAGAAAGCGGTGGTTGTGCGCCAGCGTGGTCAAGCCCTTGAGCACGACATTGCCGTGCAACAGGTTGGTATCCGATACCAGCCCTTCCTTGGCCGCCTGAACGTCGAACTGCAGACGGTAGCCGTTGTGCGGGTCGATGCGGTTATCACTGCGCAGGTACGAGTAGCTGACACCCGGCATCAACAGGTTGCTCAGGCCGGAGTCGTCACCCAGGCGGTATTCCTCTCGCTGGTACTTGAGTGAAATCACCCGCTGCCAGCCGCTGGGCAGTTTGCTGTGCCACTCCGGGCCGACGGTGAGCAACTTGCTCAAGGTATCGGTGCCGGCGATTTCTTCGTTCTGGTAGCCACCGGCAAAGCGCAATTTGTCGGTCAGCGGCGGATCGAGGGGGATGTCGTACCACAGCCCGACGTTCTGGCGCGGCGCCGACAACTCGGTTTCCCAGCCATAGCTATGGCCTTGCGGGTTGACCCAGTGACGCGTCCAGTTGGCCTTGCCACGGGGGCCGACGTCGGTCGAAAAGCCAAGGCCCAGGCCCATGGTCCGGGGTTTGCGGGTGCTCAGTTGCACGGCAACGGGAATGCGCTGATCGACCGCAGCGGTTGGTGCGGCATCGACCCGTACACCTTCGAAGTAGCCACTGGACTGCAGGGCGTTGTTGAGTTCGGCGATCAGTTCGGAGTCGTAGGGGGTGTCGGCCTTGAAGGGCACCATGCGATGCAGCAGGGTTTCGTCGAACGGCGTATCGCCGGCAAAGCTGACCGCGCCCAGGCGATAACGTGGGCCACTGTCATAGACGAGTTCGATGTCGGCCACACCGGCCTGCGGATCAACGGCCAGGCGCTGACGCACAAAACGTCCGCTGAAAAAGCCGTAACGCGCGGCCTGGTTCTGGATCAGGCGTTTGGCGTCTTCGTAATGACCGTGATTGAGCACTTCCCCTGAGCGCAGCGCCTTGCTATCGGGCAGGCGAAATGCCTTCATCTCGCTGGCCGGGCCGTCGATGCGAATGGTCACGTCGCGTAAATGCACCGGCTCGCCAGGGTCAATGCTGAGCACCAGTTGCGGCTCTTTGTCGCCGTTGGCCGGCTTGACCTCGCTGTCGATCTGCGCCTGGTAATAACCCAACGCCTGGGCGGCTTTGCGCGCCTGCTCCATGGCGCCGCGGCTAAAGCGCAGCAGGGCCTCTTCATCGCGTTTTCCAAGGCTGCCGATGTAGCCTTCGACATTGGCCTTGAGTTCTTTATTGGCAGGTTTGATCCGCACCACCAGCTCGCTTTGCGCATACGCGGCAACGCTGGCAAACAACAGAATCAAACCGCAGGTGAATCGTCCTGAATACGTCATAGGCGCGGATGCTACCAGAGCTTTGCGCCAGCATGGAGTCCGAGGCTCTCCCGCCTGCTATGCAGGCACGGCCGATGCACGTTGAGAAGACTGGGGATTAGGATGAAAAAACACGTGCTCACGCACAGGCCCTACTGCAATTTCACCAATTTCCTGGTAGCCCTGGCGCTGATAGAAGGCCAGGTAGTGTTCATTGCCGGTATCGAGCACGACGCCTTGCGAATGCTCGTCTTCAGCGCACCAGTCGTGAACAGCTTGTAACAATTGCTCCCCGTAGTGTTTGCCCTGAAACTGCGGGTGAACCCCCAGCAGCGGCAGGATGTGCACCGCATCACCTGGCAGGCAGGCCATCAGTGCCGCCTGGTAATCGAGGTAGCGCCGGGTGCAGCGAAAACCGGTGCTGAGCACCATGCGCATGCGCCAGGCCCAGCTTTCAGTCACGCCCAGGCGACGTTGCGGCGGTGCGATCAGAGCGATGCCGATCAGTCGGTCGTCGAGCAACAGACCCAATGCCGGCAATTCCTGGAAGAAGTGCTGCTTGACCCGCTCGCGCACGGTCGCGCGAATGCGCTGGTCAAAGCCCGGGCGCTGCGCCTCGAACAGAAAGGCATAGGTAGGTTCGTGACGGTAGGCGTGGTACAGCAGGGAGCGTGCTTCGCGGCTGTACCCCCCATCGAGCAGACGGATCTGAGCCACAGCAGCTGGTGATTCGGTCATCGGGCAGACCTCCGCAAAAGGGCATTCATTGCCTTTGAAGTGTACGTTGCGCCGACGTTCACCCCGAGCACCACGTTAGCAGCCTATCGGTTGCAGCGCCACGCTGGCCGCCGCCGCCGTTGTCGGCTAGCATCCTGGGTTTTACCAGGACTGTGTTTCTCATGAAGATCGTCTCGTTCAACATCAATGGCCTGCGCGCCCGGCCCCATCAGTTGGCGGCGTTGATCGACAAGCATCAGCCGGATGTCATCGGCCTGCAGGAAACCAAAGTCAGCGACGACCAGTTTCCGCTGGCCGAAGTTCAGGCCCTGGGCTATCACGTGCATTTTCATGGCCAGAAAGGTCACTATGGGGTAGCCCTGCTGTCGCGCCAGGCGCCGCTGAGCCTGCACAAAGGCTTTGCCACCGATGAAGAAGACGCACAGCGCCGCTTTATCTGGGGCACCTTCGCCGATGCCAACGGCACCCCGATCACCATCATGAACGGCTACTTCCCCCAAGGCGAAAGCCGCGACCACCCGACCAAGTTTCCCGCCAAGCAACGTTTCTACAGCGATCTGCAGGCCTTGCTGGAAACCCAGTTCAAGAACGACCAGCCACTGCTGGTGATGGGCGATGTCAACATTTCGCCAGAAGATTGCGATATTGGCATCGGCGCCGACAACGCCAAACGCTGGCTGAAGACCGGCAAGTGCAGCTTCCTGCCCGAAGAGCGCGAGTGGATGGCCCGCCTTAAAAGCTGGGGCCTGGTCGACAGCTTCCGCCACCTGCACCCTGAGGTCGCCGATCGTTTCAGCTGGTTCGACTATCGCAGCCGTGGCTTTGAAGACGAGCCCAAGCGTGGCCTGCGCATCGACCTGATCATGGCTTCCCAGGCCCTGCTGCCACGCATCAAGGCGGCGGGTGTCGATTATGACCTGCGCAGCATGGAGAAACCGTCGGATCACGCACCGATCTGGCTGGAGTTGTCGTAACGCTTGATAACACTGAGGGCGGCCCCCGGATGACTGTCATCGTGCAGTCATCTAACTGTCTTAATCTGCGGCACATCCTTTGCCTGAAGAGTGTCTGCCGGCATGTTCCGCCCCCTCAGTCTGCTCCTGCTGTGCCTGTTTCCCCTCCTTGCCCGTGCAGCACCTGATGATCAGGCGCAACTGCGCATCCAGGGCTCGAACACCATCGGTGCGGCCCTGGCGCCAGCGCTGGTCAAAGGCCTGCTGGAGTCCCAGGGCGCTCGCCAGATCTCGATTGAAGCCACCGCGACAGCCAACGAAATCCAGGTGCGCGCCCTATCCCCCGACGGCCACCCGTTGCGTGTCGACATCGCGGCTCACGGTTCGAGCACGGGCTTTGCCGCGCTCAAGTCCGGCCAGGCAGATCTGGCAGCGGCTTCACGACCGATCAAAGCCAGTGAGTTGAGCGAACTGCGGACATCGGGCGACCTCAACAGTGCCGCAGCCGAACACATCATCGGCCTCGATGGCGTCGCCGTCATCGTCCACCCCGACAACCCGCTACCACAACTGAGCACCCAGCAGCTGGCGCAGATCTTTGCCGGTCAGATAACCACCTGGGAAACCCTGGGCCTGGGCAGCGGCCCCATTCACCTCTATGCTCGGGATGATCGCTCGGGCACCTTTGAAACTTTCAAGGCGTTGGTGCTGGATGCTGCCGGTCAGCACCTGGCCACCTCGGCGCAGCGTTTCGAGTCGGGTGAGCAACTGGCCGCACAGGTGCGCGCAGACCGTCAGGCCATCGGTTTCAGCAGCCTGGCTTCGGTGCATGGCACCAAGGTCCTGGCCATCGCCGACGGTGCCTCGCGACCGATGCTGCCCAGCCCGGCCCTGGTCGCCAGCGAAGACTACCCCTTGTCACGGCGTTTGTACTTCTATCTGCCCCCCAGCCAGAACAATCCGTGGGCCCGCGCCCTGATGGAGTTTGCCCAGAGCGCCAAGGGTCAGGCAATCGTGACTGGCAGCGGCTTTGTCGGGCAGCAGGTACACGCCCTCAAAGTCCCCCCGACAGAAGGCATGCCCAAGCCTTACCGGGCGCTGGTCCGCGATGCCCAGCGCCTGTCGGTGAACTTCCGCTTTCAGGAGGGCAACGCCAGCCTGGACAACAAAGCGCTGCGCGATGTGCAGCGCGTAGCGGACTTTCTGCGACGCAACGACAAGCTTGAGCACGGTGTCGTGCTGGTCGGCTTTGGTGATGCCAAGCATGACCAGGAGCGCGCCGCCCTGCTCTCGCGCCTGCGCGCCATGGCGGTGCGCCGGGAGCTGGCTAAAGAAGGAGTTACATTGCGCGAGGTCATCGGCCTGGGCGATGAACTGCCGGTGGCCACCAATCTTGCTGAAGAAGGCCGCATCCGCAACCGGCGGGTCGAAGTCTGGGTCTATTGAGGGCTACGCAACCATTTGTTACAGCCCCGTCCGTACACCAACCCGGATCGCAACTAAGCTTTCTTACGTGACGCCGGGCCCCTCTGACGGCTGCCAAGCCGCCATGTCGGAGTCACTGTTGCTACAGCAACGACGACAATTACGGAGGGGCGCATGGCGACTCTAGAGGCATTTCTCGAAAACGATTTTCTTGGCACCAGCGCCTGGTTCTGGCTGGCGTTCATTGGCATTGTCCTGTTCCTGCTGTTTCTGGACCTGGGTGTGCTGCACCGCAAGGCCCACGAAATTGAAATGCGCGAAAGCCTGCTGCTTTACGCCGGCTACTTCAGTGTCGGGGTCCTGTTCGGCGGCTGGGTCTGGCTGGAGCTGGGGACGCAACGCGCCCTGGAGTTCTACACCGGCTTTCTGGTCGAGCAGTCGTTGTCCATGGACAACGTCTTCGTGATGGCAATGATCTTCAGCTACTTCTCCATCCCCCGCCTGTACCAGCACCGGGTGCTGTTCTGGGGCATCCTCGGCGTGGTGGTACTGCGCGCAATCATGATCGGCATCGGCAGCACACTGGTCCAGGAGTTCGCCTGGATCCTCTATGTTTTCGGCGCCTTCCTGCTGGTTACCGGGATCAAGATGCTGTTTAGCCGAGAAGAGGCCCATCCGGACCTTGGCAACAACCCGGTACTGAAGTTCGTGCGCCGCCATATGCGCGTTACCGACGATTTGCACGGCCCGCATTTTTTTGTGCGGCTCAAGGCTGCCGGGCAACACAAGGCGGTGCTGTACGCCACCCCGCTGTTTCTGGCGCTGGTGCTGATCGAGCTGGCCGACCTGGTGTTCGCCGTCGACAGCGTCCCGGCCATCTTCGCCATCACCCAGGACCCGTTCATCGTCTACACCTCGAACATCTTTGCCATCCTTGGCCTGCGCGCGCTGTATTTTGCCCTCGCGGCGCTGATGCACCGCTTTGTCTATCTCAAGTACGCACTGGCGCTGGTGCTGATTTTCATCGGCTGCAAAATCTTCTACCACGGCCTTATCGGTGCGGTGCCTGCCCTGCTGTCGCTGGGCGTGACCGTGGCATTGCTGTCAGGCGGCGTGGTGTTGTCGCTGCTCAAGACTCGCGACCAGCCGCCCCAGCCGGTCAACTCCAACAGCCACAAATGATTCAGGCCCGCACAAGCGGGCCTGAACGGTGAAGCGCGCCGGTCAATGACCGCTACGCAGCATTTCCTTGGGGACGTACTTGCCGATTTCATATTTGCCGATCGCCGCCCGGTGCACTTCGTCCGGGCCGTCGGCCAGGCGCAGGGTCCGCTGCATGGCATACATGTAGGCCAACGGGAAGTCGCCACTGACGCCGGCGCCGCCATGGATCTGGATCGCCCGGTCGATGACTTTCAACGCCACGTTCGGCGCCACGACCTTGATCTGCGCGATCTCGCTGCGCGCGACCTTGTTGCCCACGGTATCCATCATGTAGGCCGCCTTGAGCGTCAACAGTCGGGCCATGTCGATTTCCATGCGCGAGTCGGCGATCTTGTCGACGTTCCCGCCCAGGCGCGCCAGCGGCCGACCAAACGCGGTGCGCTCCACCGAGCGCTTGCACATCAGCTCCAGGGCGCGCTCAGCCATGCCGATCGAACGCATGCAATGGTGAATCCGACCCGGGCCAAGCCGTCCCTGAGCGATCTCGAAACCACGCCCTTCGCCAAGCAGCACGTTTTCGTAGGGCACCCGCACGTTTTCGAACAGCACTTCGGCATGGCCATGCGGCGCATCGTCGTAACCGAACACCGGCAGCGGCCGAACAATTTTCACCCCCGGGGTGTCGGTGGGCACGAGGATCATCGAATGCTGCTGGTGACGCGGGCCGTCCGGATTGCTCAGGCCCATGAAGATCATGATCTTGCAGCGGGGATCGCAGGCGCCGGAGGTCCACCACTTGCGACCGTTGATCACCCACTCATCACCGTCGCGCACCGCGCGGGCCGCCATGTTGGTTGCATCGGAAGAGGCCACGTCCGGCTCGGTCATGGCAAACGCCGAACGTATGTCGCCGCGCAGCAATGGCTCCAGCCACTGACGCTTTTGCGCCTCGCTGCCATAGCGCACCAGCACTTCCATATTGCCGGTGTCCGGAGCCGAGCAGTTGAAGGGCTCGGGGCCCAACAGCGAACGGCCCATGATTTCGGCCAACGGCGCATATTCGAGGTTGCTCAGCCCGGCCCCCAGCTCCGACTCGGGCAGGAACAGGTTCCACAGCCCTTCGGCTTTGGCCTTGGCCTTGAGCTCTTCCATGATCGCAGTCGGCTGCCAACGGTCGCCCTCGGCAACCTGCTGCTCGAACACCGCTTCGGCGGGGTAGACATAAGCGTCCATGAACGCCGTGACACGTTCGCGCAACGCCTGGACCTTGGGTGAATAGGCGAAATCCATGGGCAGTACCTTCAGTGGAAAGGGGATCTGATGAAGAGCCTAGATCAGCCAGCAAAATCCACCTAGTCTATTCTCGGCGTGTATAAACATTCATAACCAATATATGATCCACCCATAACACCAACAAGAGCAGCGCCCATGAACCTGAGCAAGGTCGACCTGAATCTGTTCATCGTCTTCGATGCCATCTACACCGAAGCCAACCTGACGCGCGCCGGGCAGATCGTCGGCATTACCCAGCCAGCGGTGTCCAACGCCCTGGCGCGGCTGCGTGAAACCTTCAACGACCCGCTGTTCGTGCGGACCGCCCAAGGCATGGTGCCAACACCGATGGCGCAGAACATCATCGGCCCGGTGCGCAACGCCCTGTCACTGTTACGGGTATCGGTCCAGGAAAGCCGCATTTTCAACCCGCTGCAGGCAAACAAGACCTTCCGCATCAGCATGACCGACCTCACCGAGGCAGTGATTCTCCCGCCTCTGTTTCAACGCCTGCGGCGACTGGCACCGGCGGTGATCATCGAAAGCTTCCTGTGCAAACGCCGCGAGACCACCAAGGAGCTGGCGGCCGGGCGCCTGGATTTTGCCGTGGACGCACCGCTGAACACCGACCCGCAGGTGCGCCACGTCAAATTGATGCGGGACCAGTACGTGTGTGCCATGCGTCAGGGCCATCCGCTGGGCAAAGACAAACTCAGCCTCGACGACTACCTGGGCCTGACCCACATCCATATCTCCAGCCGACGCAACGGCCTGGGCTATGTCGACCTGGCGCTGGGCAAGATGGGCGTGCAACGCAAGATCGCCCTGCGCTCGCAACATTACCTGATGGCCTCGCAAGTGCTGCAACAGACCGATATGGTCATGACCGTGCCGGAGCGATTCGCCCGCCGCCATCAACTCAACTACCTGAACCTGCCGGTCAACGACGTACCGCCACTGGAAACCCATCTGTACTGGCACGAAAGCACCGACCAGGACCCGGCCAACCGCTGGATGCGTGAGCAAATCATCGAATTGTGCCAGGCCGTGGTGGCGCACGACGAACGCACGAGCAAAGCCACGGCCTAAAGGCCTTGCCGAGGGATGACCGATGGCGGCCCGCGCTATGATGGCCAATCCTTGCTTGACGTATACGTCAACCTGCCAGTAGGTTAGCTCATGCCCTTTTCCCGAGCCTGACCATGAGCGCCCAGACCTACAGCATTTCCGACCTGTCCCGCGAGCTCGACATCACCACCCGGGCCATCCGTTTCTATGAGGAACAAGGCTTGCTCAGCCCCGAGCGTCGGGGCCTTGAGCGGGTCTATTCGGCCCGCGACAAAGTCAGCCTGAAGCTGATTTTGCGTGGCAAGCGCATCGGCTTTTCACTGGCCGAATGCCGCGAGCTGATCGAGCTCTACGACCCTACCAGCGGTAACCTCAAGCAATTGCACAGCATGCTGGCCAAGATCGCCAACCGGCGCAGCCAGCTCGAACAGCAGTTGCTCGATATCCAGCAGATGCAGCTGGAACTGGATACCGCCCAGGAGCGTTGCGAGCAAGCCCTGGCAGCCACCCTGAACAACCAGAAAAACAGCCACTGAGCCCTGAGGACCCCTGCCATGTCATTGCCTGAAAACGTTCGCCTGGTCGAAGTTGGCCCGCGCGACGGTCTGCAGAACGAAGCCCAGCCCATCAGCGTGGAGGACAAGGTTCGCCTGGTCGACGACCTGACGGCAGCCGGCCTGTCCTATATAGAGGTAGGCAGCTTCGTGTCACCCAAGTGGGTACCCCAGATGGCGGGATCTGCCGAGGTGTTCTCGCGTATCCAGCAAAAAGCCGGGGTCACCTATGCGGCCCTGTCACCGAACCTGCGCGGTTTCGAGGATGCCCTGGCCGCCGGCGTGAAAGAGGTGGCGGTATTTGCCGCGGCATCCGAAGCCTTCTCCCAGCGCAACATCAACTGCTCGATCAGCGACAGCCTGCAGCGCTTCGTCCCCATCATGGAGGCGGCCCGCGAGCACGGTGTGCGCGTGCGCGGTTACGTGTCCTGTGTACTGGGCTGCCCGTATGAAGGGCTGGTGACTGCCGAGCAGGTCGCACCGGTGGCCCGCGAACTGTACGAAATGGGCTGCTACGAGGTATCCCTGGGCGACACCATCGGCACCGGTACCCCTGGCGCTACCCGCCGCCTGTTCGAGGTGGTGGCGGCGCATGTACCGCGGGCGCAGTTGGCCGGGCACTTCCATGACACCTACGGCCAGGCCCTGGCCAACGTCTATGCCAGCTTGCTTGAGGGCATCAGCGTGTTCGACAGCTCGGTCGCAGGGCTGGGCGGCTGCCCTTACGCCAAGGGTGCCAGCGGCAACGTTGCCAGCGAAGACGTGCTCTACATGCTGCAGGGCCTGGGTATCAACACCGGTATCGACCTGGAGCAATTGATCCTGGCCGGCCAGCGCATCAGCAGCATACTGGGGCGTGCCAACGGCTCGCGCGTGGCCCGCGCCCGCAGCGCAGCCTGATAAAGGGTGGCGGTAACAGCAGTCTGCACGGCTGAGTGTTACCGCCCCCACGCTTTACCGGAAAAAACCGGGTAACACGGAAACAATTCGACAGAAATCCCCGCCCCTCTTTCCTGCTGAAAATCTCAACCCATTGATTTTACTAGGTTTTAAAAAGTTGGCACGGCATCTGCTATATCTTTGGTACAAGAACAATAAAAAGTGCGACACACAATAAAAACAAGACGTAACGACTCTGACATAACAAGAACAACACGGCAGAGACGCAGCTAACAGATTTTTTTGGAGAAGATGTGCTTTTCCGGGGTTCGCCCCCGCAACCTGACAAAAAACAATAAAACTACCCCAAGGTAGCGAAGGTCACGGTTGGATCAGCAATGATAAGAGTAGATCAGCGCTCAAAAAAATACGTTTGCTCTTGATCCCGGATAGGGATCGCCAGTGGTACAGAGGCAACGGTCACCAAAAACAACAACAGGCCGCCCTCCAATAACAAAAAAAGAGCACGCAACAATCTTTGAGGGGAGCTTAGGCTCCCCTCAGTGCTTCCTGCCCTCCTCGTTTTCGTCCTCATCGTCCTTCTCGAACCGGTTTACCACCCACGGCATCAGCCCCAGCACCAGCAATGCCAGCAGCGTGCTGATCACCGCAGTGGCTTCACGCCCCATGCCCGCGGCAATACCGATGGCCGCCGTCATCCACAAACCTGCAGCCGTGGTCAGGCCTTTGACGTGATCCAGTTGCTGGTGATGCCCTTTTAAAATGGTGCCCGCGCCGAGAAAGCCGATACCGGCAACAATGCCCTGCACCACCCGGCTCAACGCTGCATCGTCTACCCCGGCCATGCGCGGCACCAGCACGAACAGCGCTGCCCCCATGGCCACCAGCATGTGCGTACGCACCCCCGCGGCCTTGCCCTTGAGCTCACGTTCGAAGCCCAGGATGCCACCCAGCAGCGCCGCCATCAGCAGGCGCACGGTGACCTGGGTCAGTTGTTTTATATCCTTGAGGTCGGCGAACTCGGCGATCAATGTCGTCCAGATTTGTTGCCACCAGGCATCCATCAACGTGCTCCAGGATCGGCCCTTTCTCGATGGACCACCCGCCTGGGTGCAAGTGCGACATTGCGCACCAGACGGCGACGACCTGCTTGCCCGCCTCTCGGTGCCAGCGGCTGTAGCAGGTGCGGTGGATGGTCGCAGCCACCTCGATAGCCGTGGGCAAAGCACCGCAAACCCGGGCCTTCAGCGCTATCGAGTGAAATCTGATACGGTTTTTATAGAAATACCTGAACCTGTTATGCAAACAGATGCGACGCCATAGTGCTCTGGCCTGATCGAGGCCTGATGAGCGACGAACCATGAGCGATCGAATTCCTGTCCAGATTGTCGAAATTGCCGAGCCTTCTCACGCCAAGAAGAAGAACGCCAGCAGTGACAAACACATCCACACCCGCAGCTTTACCGGGTTGTTTCGCAACCTGCGCCTGGGTGGCGCAGGCTTTTTGTTCCTGCTGTTCTTCGGCACCGTCTGGCTGGACTGGAATGGCCGCCAGGCAGTGCTCTGGGACCTGGCTGAAAGCAAGTTCCACATTTTCGGGGCGACCTTCTGGCCTCAGGACTTCATTCTCCTGTCAGCGCTGTTGATCATCTGCGCCTTCGGCCTGTTCGCCATCACCGTGTTTGCCGGCCGGGTGTGGTGCGGCTACACCTGCCCGCAAAGCTCCTGGACCTGGATCTTCATGTGGTGCGAGAAGGTCACCGAAGGTGACCGCAACCAGCGCATCAAACTCGACGCGGCGCCCTGGTCCCTCAACAAGCTGGCGCGGCGTTCGGCCAAGCACACGCTGTGGCTGGCCATCAGCGTGCTCACCGGCCTGACCTTCGTCGGTTACTTCACCCCGATCCGGCCGCTGGCCGAAGCGCTGTTCACCTTGCAACTGGGCGGCATCAGCCTGTTCTGGATCCTGTTCTTCACCGGGGCCACCTACATCAATGCCGGCTGGCTGCGTGAGGCGGTGTGCATGCACATGTGCCCCTATGCGCGCTTTCAGAGCGTGATGTTCGACAAGGACACCCTGGCCATTGCCTACGACCCGGCACGCGGCGAATCCCGCGGCCCGCGCAAAAAAGGCAGCGACTACCAGGCCAACGGCTTGGGCGACTGCATTGACTGCCAGATGTGCGTGCAGGTATGCCCGACCGGTATCGATATTCGCGATGGCCTGCAGATGGAATGCATTGGCTGCGCGGCCTGTATCGATGCCTGCGACTCGATCATGGACAAAATGGGCTATGCCCGCGGCCTGGTGGGCTACAAGTCCGAACACAACCTGCAGGGTGGCAAGACCAACTGGCTGCGCCCACGCCTTCTCGGCTACGTCACTGTGCTGGTGGTGATGATCGGCGCCCTGGTCATTGCCCTGCAGCAGCGACCGATGGTGTCGATGGACGTCATCAAGGACCGCGGCCTGTTCCGCGAAAACAACCTGGGGCAAATCGAAAACATCTACACCCTCAAAGTCATCAACAAGACCCAGCAAGCGCAGCATTACCGCCTGCGCCTGGTGGACGCCGAGGGCTTCGAACTGCATGGCAACACGTCATTTACCCTGGCCGCCGGCGAGATGGGCGAGATCCCGGTATCGGTAGCGATGCTGGCGGAACGCGCGAAAAGCAGCGCCCAGCCAATTGGCTTCGAGATCACCGACAGCGACCAGCCGGGCATTTCCAGCGTCGCCCACAGCCGTTTTGTCGCGCCGATGAACCGCTGATCACATACACTCTGCAGCAGTCGAAACCTTTTGAGCCATGATGAAACGCTACGAAAAATTCGCCGACGACATTGCCGAACTGATTCGCTCTGGGGTCCTGGGCCCCGGCCAGCGCGTACCGTCGGTGCGCTACGCCAGCCAGACCCACGGCGTCAGCCCATCCACGGTGTTCCAGGCCTACTACCTGCTGGAGCGCCGCGGGCTCATTCGGGCACGACCGCGCTCGGGCTATTTCGTCAATGCCCACGTACCCAGGCCGTTCAGCGAACCGCAGATCATCGAACAGGCCAGCGAGTCCACTGAAGTGGATGTCAGCGAACTGGTGTTCTCGATTCTCGACTCGATCAAGGACCCGCAAACCGTCGCCTTTGGCTCTGCCTTCCCCAGCCCCCACCTGTTCCCACTGCCACGTCTGGCCCGCTCCATCGCCAGCGCCAGCCGCGAGATGGACCCGCGTATGGTGGTCACCGACCTGTCGCCGGGTAACCCGCACTTGCGTCGTCAGATTGCCCTGCGTTACGTGGTCGGTGGTTTGATGCTGCCGATGGAAGAATTGCTGATCACCAACGGTGCGCTGGAGGCGCTCAACCTGTGCCTGCAGGCGGTGACCGAACCCGGTGATCTGGTGGCGATCGAAGCCCCGGCCTTCTACGCCTGCCTGCAAGTGCTCGAACGGCTCAAGCTCAAAGCGGTGGAGATCCCCGTGCACCCACGTGAAGGCATCGACCTTGGCGTTCTGGGGCAAACGCTGGCCAAGCACCCGGTCAAGGCCGTCTGGTGCATGACCAACTTCCAGAACCCGGTGGGCGCCAGCATGCCGGAGGAAAAAAAGCAGCAACTGGTCGAACTGCTGCGCCAGTATCAGGTGCCGCTGATCGAAGATGACGTCTATGCCGAACTGTACTACGCCGCGCAGGCGCCAAAGCCGGCCAAGGCCTTCGATACCGATGGCCTGGTGATGCACTGCGGTTCGTTTTCCAAGAGCCTGGCACCGGGTTACCGCATAGGCTGGGTCGCGGCCGGGCGCTATGCGCAGAAAATCGAACGACTGAAACTGATGACCTCGCTGTGTGCCTCGATGCCTGCGCAGGCGGCCATCGCCGACTACTTGCAGCACGGTGGCTACGATCGGCATCTGCGCAAACTGCGCTATGCCCTGGAAGAGCAACAGAACGCCATGCTGGCCGCGATTGCCCGGCACTTTCCGGCGCAGACCCGGGTCAGCCACCCCTCCGGTGGTTACTTCCTGTGGCTGGAACTGCCCGAGCAGATGGACTCGCTCAAGCTGTTCCAGATGGCCCTGGCACAAGGAATCAGCATCGCCCCCGGGCCGATCTTTTCGCCGACCCAACGCTTTCGCAACTGCATCCGCCTGAACTACGGCAGCCCGTGGACCGAGCAATCGGAAAAAGCCATGGAAACCCTGGGCCGGATTGTGCGCTCGTTTTAACCCGCTGACATTGTTCTGTTTCGCACGAGCGCTATATTGGTCCGTAACCCAGGCCGGAACGCCCCGATATGCCGCCGAGTGAACTTCAGTCCCTGCGCCAGCGACTTGACCTGCTGCAGCAGGAAAATACCCAACTCCTGTCCCAGCTTGCACAACAGCAAGGGTCGGCACAGCTGCATGCACATACCGAACAGGCGCTGTTCGAAGCGCAGCAGCGCTACCGTTTTCTGTTCGACACCATGGACGAGGGCTTCTGCATCATCGAGTTCTTCGATGGCCCCCATGGCCCGCTGAGCGATTACATCCATACCGAAGCCAATGCCGCCTACGCCAAACATGCCGGCATCGAAAATGTCGTGGGGCAAACGCTGCGCAAAATGGTGCCGGTAGAGGCCGATGACTGGATTGCCCGCTACCGTCCGGTGTTGATCACAGGAGAGCCGGTTCGCTTTGAACAGGAGCTTGTGGCCACCGGCCACTTTTTGAGTATCTGTGCGTTTCGCATGGAGCCGGCCGGGCATAATCAGGTCGCTGTATTGTTCCAGGATGTCACCGCGCGCAAACGCGCCGAAGCAGCACTCAACCGGCTCAATGAAAACCTGGAAATACGCGTCGCCAAGGCCGTGGCCGAGCGTAAAGTGCTTACCGATGTGGTGGAAGCCACACTGGCACAGATTCAGGTGGTGGGTAGTGACGGACGCTGGATGGCAATCAACAGCGCCGCGCGCGACGAGTTCCAGCGCATATTCGGCGTGGCACCAAAGGTCGGTGATGATCTTCTTGCGTGCATGCGCCATCGCCCCGAAGACAGCGCTCGCGGCATGGCGTTGTGGAATCGTGCCCTGCAAGGCCAAACCTTCACCGAAATCGACACCTTCAACGTAGGAGATCAGCCGCACCACTATGAACTTCGCTTCAGTGCGCTGCATGACAGCGAGGGGCTCCTGATCGGCGCCTATCTGTTTGCCTATGACATCAGCGAACGCGTCAGCGAGCAACAGCGGTTGCGCAAGGCTGAAGAAGCCTTGCGCCAATCACAGAAAATGGAGGCGGTAGGACAACTCACCGGCGGCATCGCCCATGACTTCAACAACTTGCTGACCGGTATCCTTGGCGCCCTGGAGATATCACAAAAGTTGCTCGCTAAAGGTCGACACGCAGAAATCGGCAGAATGCTGATGGCAGCCGAAGAAAGCTCACTTCGCGCGGCCTCATTGATCCAGCGGTTGCTGGCATTTTCACGACGCCAGGCCCTGGAGCCACGCCCTACCGATATCAATCGCCTGGTGACAGGCATGGAAGACCTGATCCGGCGCAGTGTCGGGCCGCACATTGAGGTCAAGGTCATCGGCAGCACGGCGCGCTGGCTGAGCAACATTGATCCACCGCAACTGGAAAGCGCCCTGCTCAACCTGTGCATCAACGCCCGCGACGCCTTGCAAGAGGGTGGGCAGATGATTGTCGAAACCAGCACGATGGACCTGGATGAAAAGGCGGCTGCCGTCCTCGAACTGCCAGCGGGGCAGTACCTCAGGCTGACGGTCAGCGATACCGGCACAGGCATGTCGGCCAGCGTACAAACCCGCGCGTTCGACCCTTTCTTCACCACCAAACCGCCAGGTCAGGGAACCGGGCTCGGCTTATCGATGGTGTATGGGTTTGTACGGCAATCCGGCGGTCAGGTGCGCCTGCAGTCCGCCCCCGGGCATGGCACGCATGTTCATCTGTATCTGCCACGCATCCACACTGCGGCGCTGGACGCAACGCCCCTGGAACCTGTAACCGAGCCGGCGAACGGGCAACGCCGCAAAACGGTGATGCTGGTGGACGACGAGGCCGCCGTGCGCCTTTTGGTTAGCGAAGTGCTTGGCGACCTGGGGCATACCGTCCTGACGTTCAGCGATGGCCACAGTGCCCTGCAGGTCCTTGAAAGTGAAACGGTCATTGACCTGTTGATAAGCGACGTCGGCATGCCGGGCATCAATGGCCATCAGTTGGTCAACGCCGCCCGCAAGCTGCGCCCCGGGCTTAAAGTGCTGTTCATTACCGGGTACTCGGAACACTCGGTGTTCGGCGATAACCTGTTCGATCACTCCACGCGGGTACTGACCAAACCCTTCGGCTTCGACACCCTGACCCAACGCATCGCACAGATGCTCGACTGAGCGGCATGCCTGGGCCGGGTCAGCGCCCTCCGCCGAGATCGATAAAGCTGCCGGTGGAATACGAAGCCTTGTCGGACAACAGCCAGATAATGGCTTCGGCCACCTCTTCGGCTTGACCACCCCGCCCCATGGGAATGCTCGACTCAAGTTTGCTGACACGGTGCGGGTCACCGCTGAGCGCATGGAAATCGGTAAAGATGTAGCCGGGGCGTACGCCGTTGACACGCACCCCCTGATCGGCGACCTCCTTGGCCAGTCCCAACGTGAAGGTGTCCAATGCTCCTTTGGACGCTGCGTAGTCGACATACTCGTTGGGCGAGCCCAACCGGGCAGCCACCGACGACACGTTGACGATGCTGCCACCCTGGCCACCGTGGCGTGTCGACATGCGCAGCAATGCATGCTTGCTGCACAGCATCGGCCCGACCACATTGGTTTTCATCAACTTGAGCAGGCGAAATTCCGACATCTGCTCGAGCGGGCTCTTCTGGCCAATGGTGCCGGCATTGTTGACCAGCGCGGTGACCGGCCCCAGCTCGGCATCGACGCGCTGGAACAACTGGATGATCTCGTCTTCGACACTGACATCGGCCTTGACCGCGATGGCCTCGGCCCCCAGCTCACGCACCTCGGCCAGCACCCGTTGGGCAGCCTGATCATCGCTCACGTAGTTGATACAGATCCGATAGCCTTCACGCGCGGCCAGCCGTGCGGTTGCTGCACCAATACCGCGGCTGGCGCCGGTGATGACGATGACGTTATCCATGGATACTCCTTGCCCCCAGTGATGATTGCCATTCAAGGCTAACGCAGGACAACGGCTGCGCAAAGCCATACAACCATCAGGGTCACTGACAAATCTGTAATCTGGCACTCAGATAACTGACAGTCTGCACTCGCTAAGGTCGTGCCATTCTCGCTGATGGATTGGCACCGACATGCTTGCACACCCGACCCGCCGCACCTTCGTCAAAGGCTTTGCCGCTGGCAGCGCCCTGGCCGGCCTTGGCCTCTGGCGCCTGCCCGCCTTTGCTGCCGAGTCACCACTGGGCCATGAACTCAGTGGGCGCGACTTCGAACTGTTCATCGGACAGACCCCGGTCAATATCACCGGCCGACCGCGCACGGCATTGACCATCAACAACAGCCTGCCCGGCCCGGTGCTGCGCTGGCGCGAAGGCGATACCGTGACGCTGCGCGTGCGCAATCGCCTGGACGAACCGACATCGTTGCACTGGCATGGCATTATCCTGCCGGCCAACATGGACGGCGTACCGGGATTGAGCTTTGCCGGCATCGAGCCCGGTGGCGACTACCTCTATCGCTTCACTCTCGAGCAAAGCGGCACCTACTGGTACCACAGTCATTCCGGCCTGCAGGAGCAGGCGGGGGTGTACGGGGCGATTGTCATCGATCCGAAAACCCCCGAGCCACATCACTACCAGCGTGACTATGTGTTGCTGTTCAGTGACTGGAGTGATCAGGCGCCAGAAGCGCTTATGGCCACACTGAAAAAGCAGTCCGACGCCTACAACTTCCACAAGCGCACCGTCGGCGACTTCATCAACGACGTTGCCGAACACGGCTGGTCGAAGACCCTGGCCGAACGCAAGGCCTGGGCCGCCATGCGCATGAGCCCTACCGACCTCGCCGACATCAGCGCGGCCACCTACACCTACCTGCTCAACGGCCAGCCACCCGATGGCAATTTCACTTGTCTGTTTCAGCCAGATGAAACCGTGCGTTTGCGCCTGATCAACGGCTCGGCCATGAGCTATTTCGATTTTCGCATTCCTGGTTTGAAGCTGACCGTGATCGCCGCTGACGGCCAGCCGGTAAAGCCGGTCAACGTTGATGAACTGCGCATCGCCGTGGCCGAAACCTACGACGTGCTGGTGCAGGTGGGCGATCTGCCCGCCTACACCCTGTATGCGCAAAGCATGGACCGCACCGGTTACGCCCGCGGCACCCTGGCACGCCGCCCTGGCCTTGAAGCCCCCGTGCCGCAACCCGACCCGCGACCAGTGCTGACCATGGCCGATATGGGCCACGGCGGCATGGATGCCATGGGTGGCATGGACCATAGCCAGATGGGCGCAATGGACCACGCCGGGATGGCCGGGATGGGTGGCATGGGTCGCATGCAACAACACCCGGCCAGTGAAACCGGCAATCCACTGGTCGACATGCAGACCATGTCGCCCAAACCGAACCTCGCCGACCCTGGCATTGGCCTGCGCAACAACGGCCGCCGGGTGCTGACCTACGCCGACCTGAAAAGCACCTTCGCCGACCCCGACGGCCGCGAACCCTCACGCGAGATCGAACTGCACCTGACCGGTCATATGGAACGCTTTGCCTGGTCGTTCAATGGCATCAAATTCTCCGACGCCGAACCGTTGCGCCTGCGTTATGGCGAACGCCTGCGCATCACCCTGGTCAACGACACGATGATGGCCCACCCGATCCACCTGCACGGGCTGTGGAGCGACCTTGAGGATGAGCACGGGCGCTTTCAGGTGCGCAAACACACCCTCGACATTCCACCCGGCAGCCGACGCAGTTACCGCGTCAGTGCCGACGCCCTGGGCCGCTGGGCCTACCACTGCCACCTGCTCTACCACATGGAAATGGGCATGTTCCGCGAGGTACGCGTCGATGAATGAAGCACTCAACCGCCCCCTGCTCGGCAGCCTGGCACTGCTCGCCCTGCTGGTCAGTGAAGACGTACGGGCGCAGGAGATGGATCATGGCGCGATGAACCACGGTGCCATGGATCACAGCACCATGGGCCACGGGCAAATGCAGGAAGCCCCGCGCACGCCGTTGCGGCCGATCAGCGACGCCGACCGCCGCGCCGCCTTCCCGCCCCTGCCCGGTCATCAGGTGCATGATCGGCAGGTCAACTGGGCGGTGATCGTCGAGCAGCTTGAGTATCAAAACTTCGAGAGCAGCAGCGCTCTGAACTGGAACGCCAATGCCTGGATCGGTGGCGATATCGACCGACTCTGGCTGCGCACCGAAGGCGAGCGCGAGCAGGGCGTCACCCATAAAGCCGAACTGCAAGCGCTCTGGGGTCATGCCATCAGCCCCTGGTGGGAACTGGTCGGCGGCCTGCGCCAGGATTTCAAGCCGGCCAGCGGCCAGGCCTGGGCAGCGTTCGGCATTCAGGGTACGCCGCTGTATGGCCTGGAACTGGAAGCCACAGCCTATGTCGGAGAGCGGCAACAGACCGCGCTGCGCCTGGAGAGCAGTTACGCTATCCTGCTGACCAATCGCTGGATACTCGAACCCTCGCTGGAAGCTAACCTCTACGGTCGCAACGATGCCTCGCGCGATCAGGGTGCGGGTCTAGCAGACAGTGAAATCGGCCTGCGCCTGCGTTACGAGATCACCCGCGGCTTCGCCCCCTACCTGGGCGTCAGCTTCAACCGCACTTACGGCAATACCGCCGAACAGCTGCGAGATGATGACGGCGATATCAGCCAGACCCGCGTGCTCGCGGGTGTGCGGCTGCGTTTCTGAATTGGAGAATCACCATGCTGAGCAAGAAAATCATCGCCTTTGGCCTGCTGGCCCTGAGCACCCTGGCCCAGGCCGGGCAAACCATCGACGTATACCGTGACCCGAACTGTGGCTGCTGCAAGGCCTGGATCAGCCACTTGCGCGACAACGGCTTCACCGTCAACGACCATGAAGAAGCCAACATGAGCGCGGTCAAGCAGCGCCTGGGTGTCGCCCCTCGCCTGGCTTCGTGCCACACCGGGGTGATCGACGGCAAGTTTGTCGAAGGCCACGTACCGGCCGAACAGATCAAGCTGTTGGCCAAGCGCCCGGACCTGCGTGGCCTGGCCGTACCGGGCATGCCGATGGGCTCGCCAGGCATGGAAATGGGTGATCACAAGGACGCCTACAAGGTCATCGGCCTGACCCAGGATGGCAAGGACGAAGTGGTCGCCAGTTACTGATCCGCTCGGCATGTTGAGTGAATGGGCGCTGTTCTTCAGCGCCTTTGGCGCCGCGACCCTGTTGCCGCTGCAATCGGAGGCGGTGCTGGTCGGCCTGCTGGTGCGCGAACCGCAAGCTGTTGCCAGCCTGCTGCTGATTGCCACACTGGGCAATGTGCTGGGCTCGATCGTCAATTGGCTGCTAGGCCGAGGCATCGAACACTTGCGTGACCGCCGCTGGTTTCCCTTCAAGCAGGCGCAACTGGACAAAGCCCAGCAACGCTACCAGCGCTATGGCCAGTGGTCGTTGCTGCTGAGCTGGATGCCGGTGATCGGCGACCCGCTGACCCTGATTGCCGGGATCATGCGCGAACCCTTCTGGCGCTTCGTCATCCTGGTCACCATCGCCAAAGCCGGGCGTTATGCGGTGCTCGCCCTGCTGACCCTGGGCTGGATTGCCCACTGACCCGGCACAAACGGGTACAGTCCGAGGTCAAATCCATAGCCCGACACGGAGTGTGCCCATGCTGCGCTTGCCCGCCCTGGCCCTGAGCTGCCTGTTCGCCAGCAGCTCGTTTGCCGCCCAAGCCCCGACCTACGGCCAGCAACTCGAAGGCTTCGACTACCCTCACCCGCTCAAGCACTTCAGCTTCCAATCCCAGGGCCAGACCCTGCAAATGGGTTACATGGACGTTGCCGCCCGTGGCAATGCCAATGGCCGGACCGTGGTGCTGATGCACGGCAAGAACTTCTGCGCCGCGACCTGGGAAACCACTATCTACGCCTTGAGCCAGGCCGGATACCGGGTGATCGCCCCCGACCAGATCGGCTTTTGCACCTCCAGTAAACCCGTCCATTATCAGTACAGCTTCCAGCAACTGGCCGACAACACCCATGCCCTGCTGGCGCAACTGGGCGTGAACAAGAGCAGCCTGCTCGGCCACTCCACCGGCGGCATGCTTGCCACCCGCTATGCCCTGCTTTACCCGCAACAGGTCGAGCGCCTGGCGATGGTCAACCCGATCGGCCTGGAAGACTGGAAAGCGCTCGGTGTGCCCTACCGCACGGTGGATCAGTGGTACCAGCGCGAGCTGAAGCTCGATGCCGAAGGGGTGCGCAATTACGAGCGCAAGACCTACTACGACGGGCGCTGGAAGCCCGAGTACGAGCGTTGGGTGCAAATGCTCGTGGGCCTGAACCAGGGCCCAGGGCACGAGGCGGTGGCATGGAACTCGGCGCTGATCTACGACATGATTTTCACCCAGCCGGTGGTCTACGAGTTCAAGCACCTGCAGATGCCGACCCTGCTGTTGATTGGCGATGCCGATACCACTGCGATAGGCAGCGACATCGCTGCGCCTGAAGTAAAAGCCAGGTTGGGCCACTACAAGCAACTGGGCCAGCAGGTGGCCAAGACCATTCCCCAAGGCAGCCTGGTGGAATTTCCCGGTCTCGGCCATGCCCCACAGATCGAACAGCCGGAGCGCTTCCATAAGGCGCTGCTGGACTGGCTGGGCCGCTAACGCCCCCAGATCTGCGCTTCGGTCCAGCCCAGCTCGGCAAAGTCCTGGGCACGCAGGTGTGCTTCGTCCTCGCAGAAAAATTCATCCAGCTGCGGGGGCCGCACCGACGTCTCACTGAGCAGGGTATGCACCTGCCCACGGTGATGGATCTGGTGCTCGAACAGGTGTGACAACAGGCGCAGGCGCTGTTCGCGCTGGACCCAGTCGGGGCGCACGACGCTCACGTAACGTTGCAGCTGGTCATCGCGCAGCTGGCTGCAATAGGCAATCAGACGGTGATCGGCCTGGGCCTGCTCGGCATACAGTTCTTCACTGGTGGCATAGGGTTCTTGCGGCTGGAAAAAGCGTTCGCTGTCGGCTTCCGGTGCCTCGCCGCGTTGTTCGGACTCCAGGGCATTGAGGTAGAACCAATCGACCGTCAGGATGTGGTTGAGGGTCGCCTTGATCGAGCCAAAGAAACTGCAGCGCGGCTCCACGAACTCGTCCTGGCTCAATTGCAGGCAGGCCTTGTACAGCCTGTGGTTGGCCCAGCCGTTCTGGTAGGCCATGGTCAGCAAATGATGCGAAAGTGGCTGCATGATCGACTCCTTCAACAGAAGCGTTGCAGTTGCATCTCCCGCAGGCGGCTCAGGGTGCGCCGGAACGGGAACTCCAGATACCCTTGAGTGTAGAGCGCATCCAGCGCCACCTCGGCTTCCAGGTACAGGGCGATCCGACGGTCGTAGCATTCATCGACCAACGCGATGAAGCGCCGCACGCTGTCATCATGCACCGACAACTGCGGCAGCTCCCGGTCGCCAGCCACTACGCGACTGGCACCGTCTTCGGTGCCCCGGGCAATTCTGGCCTCGCGCTGACGGGCACCCAGGGCGGGTACTTCACCGACAAGAATGGCCTTGAAGTGATCGCACAGCACCATGAAGTCCATGGCGGCGAACGGCTGTTCACACAGGTCGGCGTAACGGCACCAGAGCACGGTGGCACTGCGCTGCACCACCATCAGCTGTCGTGCGCCGATCTGCAACGGCTGATCGGTGCAAGGCAGGTCTTCGCTCAAGCGCGCAAAGACTTCGCCAAGCACCTGCGGCTGCGCCGTGTCCCGCACCCAGTAACGCTGCTGGGCAGCGCCCGGATGCAGGCGATGATCCTGCTCGCCGGCCACTGCCACCACCTGCATGTGCCGCTCGATGGCGGCAATCGCCGGCATGAAGCGCTCACGGTTGAAGCCGTCGAAATAGAGCTGGTCAGGCGGTTGGTTGGAGGTGGCAACGATCACCACACCCGCTTCAAACAGTACCTGGAACAGCCGCCCGAGGATGATCGCGTCGCCGATATCGTTGACGAACAATTCGTCGAAACACAGCACCCGGATCTCTTCGGCCAACGACAAGGCCAACGCATGCAACGGGTCGGCTGTGCCATTGAGCTGGAACAGGCGCTGGTGAACCCAACGCATGAAGTGGTGAAAATGCTGACGCCGGGCAGGCACAGTGAGGCAGCCATGAAACTGGTCCATCAGCCAGGTCTTGCCACGCCCGACCGGGCCCCAGAGGTAAACGCCCTGCGGCGTTTCACCTTGCTGTAGCGCGAGAAAACACGCATTCAGCGCGTTGGCGGCCTGCAGCTGCGCGGGGTCGCTGACAAACCCGTCACGCTCGATGGCCTGCTGGTAGCGCCGAAGCGGAGACTGCTCTGTGAAGCAGGACATGGCAACGCCCGTGAAAAAACCGCCATTCTACGCGCAAATACTCTGGGCGGCTGTCCTATGCTGTGTATCCCTCCCTCACGCCGGGGTACGCCCATGCCTACCGATGAAACCGCTCTCCTGCAAAGCTGGCAGCACAATGCCGATGCCTGGATCGAGGCCATACGCTCGGGCAGCATTGAAAGCCGTCAGCAAGTCACCAACCAGGCGATCCTCTTGGCGGTGCTGGGCCGCCAACCCGGGCGCGTGCTCGACCTGGGCTGCGGTGAAGGCTGGCTGTTGCGTGCGCTCAGCGAACGGGGCATCGAGGCCGTCGGTGTTGACGGCGATGCCAGCTTGACCGCTGCCGCGCGCGCCGCAGGCGATGCGCCAGTGCACTGCGCGAGCTACGAGGCACTGGTCGAAGGCCAGGTCTACATTGGCAGCGGCTATGACCTGATCTGCGCAAATTTCTCCTTGCTGCACCAGGACATCATTCCGCTGCTCGCCGCCATGAACACCTTGCTCGCCCCCGGCGGCGCGCTGGTTATCCAGACCCTGCATCCCTGGAGCGTGGCGCAGAACAGCTACCAGGATGGCTGGCGCGAGGAAACCTTCGCCGGGCTTGCAGGGCAGTGGCGGCCGATGCCGTGGTACTTTCGCACCCTCTCAAGCTGGCTCAATGCGCTGGACATGGCAGGCTTACGGCTGGTCTCGCTGCAGGAACCGCAACACCCGCAAAGCCCGGTGCCGCAGTCCTTGCTGCTGGTGGCCGAACGCGCCTCAGGGCATTTATAAAATCCCGGTATAACTGCAATCGGCATTCAGCTACTTATCAAGGTAATCCACCACGCCTACGCTGACGGGCTCACCTATCGGAGATCCCCTTATGCAACTGCGAAAACTCGGCAGCAACGGCCCGCTCGTCTCAGCCCTTGGCTACGGCTGCATGGGGCTGGACTTCGGCTACGCCAACACTGTCAGCAAACAGCAAGGGGTTACCCTGATCCACCAGGCCGTAGAGCGCGGCGTTACCCTCTTCGACACCGCCGAGGCCTATGGCCCGTTCACCAATGAGGAAATGGTCGGCGAAGCACTGCGCCCGGTACGCGACCAGGTGGTGATCGCGACCAAATTCGGCTTCAACATTGTCGATGGCAAACTGGCCGGAATGAACAGCCGTCCCGAGCACATTCGCGAAGTGGCCGAAGCCTCGCTCAAACGCCTGGGCATTGAACAGATCGACCTGTTCTACCAGCACCGCGTCGACCCCAACGTGCCAATCGAGGAAGCAGCCGGAGCGGTCAAAGACCTGATCGCCGAAGGCAAGGTCAAGTATTTCGGGCTGTCAGAGCCAGGGGCGAATACGGTTCGCCGTGCCCATGCCGTGCAACCGGTCAGCGTTCTGCAAAACGAGTACTCGCTGTGGACCCGCGGTGTGGAAAGCAACGGCATCCTGCAGACCTGCGAGGACCTGAGCATCGGCCTGGTACCGTACAGCCCGCTGGGCAAAGGCTTCCTGACCGGCGCCATGAGCAAGGATACCCCCCTGGGAGAAGGCGATTTCCGTCAGTTGCTTCCGCGCTTCACACCAGAGGCCATGGCCAAGAACCAGGCCCTGATTGATCTGCTCAAGCGCATCGCCAGCGAGAAAGACGCCACCCCCGCGCAAATAGCGCTGGCCTGGCTGCTGATGCAAAAGCCCTGGATAGTGCCGATTCCCGGCACCACCAAACTGCATCGCCTGGAAGAAAACCTCGGCGCCGCCAACGTGCAACTGAGCACTGAGGAACTGGCCGGCATCGAGCAGGCCGCCGCAGCGATCCAGATTGAAGGCGAACGTTATCCCGAACAGCTGCTCGCCACCACGGGCCTGTAAAGGGCTGCCGGCCGGCAGTAAAGCCTGCGCGGTAGTGCACCGCGCAGGCTCCTGTACCTAGAACGCGATGTTGAGCCCCAGGCGTACGCCGTGATCGCTATAGCCATCGCCGAGCTGCCCGGAATAGCCCAGGTCGACACTCGCTTGCGGCGCGATTTTAGCGCTGACCCCGAGCTGTACCAGAGCGGTGTCCTGAGCAACCGGCACACCCTTGACGGTGAAGCTGTCATAGCCCGCCAGGGTCATGCGGCTGCTTTCGCCGGGCTCATCCAGCACTCGCTGCCAGGCCAGGCTGCTCTGTACGCTGACCGGCACACCGGCCACGTCGGCTGCCGGAGTGCTAGCGCGCACCCCGAGGCTGGTGTAGGTGGCACGGTCTTTCTCGCTATCACCTTTCAGCGCGGTACTGCCGCCTTTTTCGCTGAAGCTGTCAGTGCTCACTTCAACATGGGCCAGGCCCACGAACGGCTCCAGGGTCAGATCACCGGCCTGTACGGCATAGCCCAACTCGCCAAACACCTGACGGGTGCTGGCGTCGTAGTTCGCCTTGACGTGCTCCTGCAGGCTGCCGGCCTTGACGTGACGGCTGCTGTCGACCTCATTCCAGGCATAAGAGGCGCCCAGGCGCACATGCAGCGCCTCCCACTGGCCGCCCAGGTAGGCCGTCAGCGATGTGCTGTCGACCTGTGCGGACGAGTTGCGGCCATCGACGTCGAGGTCGCTGCTGCCATAGCCGGCCGCCAGCCCTGCACGCCAGGTGTCGTTCAACGGGATGTCGACACCCAGCAACATGCCCTGGCTGTTGTGGTCCAGATCGGCAACGTTGTGGTTGCCGTTGCTGTCACCCCAGCCGCCGTAGCCCTGTACCCAGAAGGTCATGCCGCTGTCGGCGTCGACGTGCAGAATACCTTCGCCGGGGGCCTGGCCCTGGGCACTGCGCAAGCGCGTGCCGATTGCATCACGCACGTAACGGCTGTCGTCGAATAGCGCGCCGCGGGTGCTGGCGTGAATTTCGCCGGACAGGCTGTCGTAAGCCGCACGCGCCTCATCGGCACTGAGCACAGCGATGGCGTCATACACGCCACCGGCATCGGCGGCATCCAGCGCACCGGATACGGCGCGCTGGTTGTAAGTCTGCGCAACCGACGTGAAGGCGACGTCGTTGCGCGCCAGGTTCAGCGTCACCCCATTGCTGGCGTAAGTCAGCTGCGGCGTCAGGAACGCCAGGTTGCTGCTGACGCTGCCGAAGGTACCGTTCAAGCTGCCGGCCTGGATAATGTTGTACTGCGTGCTTGGCGCCCAGCTACCGGTGCCGGCCAGAACGCTCAGGTTCGAGCCGCCCAGCGAGACGGTTCCGGTGGAAACCACCCGGTCGGAACGGCCGTCAGGATCGGCCTCGATGACCAGGGTAGAGCCACTGTCGAAGCTGATGTCGCCATTGACTGTCAGGGTACCGATGGAGTTGCCTGGGTTCAGGGTTGCTCCGCTGCGCAGTTCGACATCACCGACAATGCGGCCGTGGCCACCAAGCATGGCCCCTTGGGTGACATCGACATTGCTGCCCAGGAGCGCACTGGAGCCGGCCGCACCGCCGACGATCAGGCTGCCGTCGGCGACCAAGGTGCCGCCGCCCAGCGTCACGCTGTTATTGAGTACTTGCTTGCCATCGCCCACTTTTACCAGACGGCCTGAACCGTTAATGGTGCCGTCATAGACACTGCTGGCACCGCTAGCCCCGACCTGCAGGGTGCTGCCCGCCGATAGCGCGAGCGCACCGGTGCCGCCGAGTGCATTGAGAATGTTGAGGCCGCCGACGCTGACCGATGCCGCGTCAGCGACATTCAGGTTGGCGTTGCCCAACGCGGTGTTGCCGATCAGGTTCAGGGTGCCATTCAGTACATTGAGCGCTCCGCTGAAGGTGTTGTTGCCGCTCAGGGTCAACTCACTGCCGCCCTGCTTGTTCAAGGTGCCGCTACCGCTGATCACACCACTGAGGGTCAGGTCATGGCTACCGGCCAGGGTCAAGCTGCCGTTGAGCCCCACCGCATTGCCCAGGGTCACGGCAGTGTTGCTGTCCAGCGTGGTGCCATCCGCCACTGTCAGGCCGCCAGCACCGAGGGCATTGTTATTGCCAACTACCAGCGTACCGCCGTTCAGAGCGGTGCCGCCTGTGTAGCCGTTGCTGCCATTGAGGACCAGGGTTCCGCTGTCGTATTTACCCAGTGTGGCGGCACCGTTGATCGCGACATCAATTGTCGCCGTAGCGCCAGGGTCGACTCGTACCGACGCCGTGCCCAGGCTGCCATTGTTCAACGTCAACTCGGCGCCAGTGCCGGCAACCAGATGGTAACCATCGGAGACAAACTGCATGCCCGTGAGGCCATGCGTGCCGTTTACCGTGACCGTGCCCGGTGTGCCTTGGAACACTGCAAAGTTCTGGGCCCAGGCGTGGTTCGAGGTCCCGTCAACCGACGTCCAGTTGGCGTTGCCAGCTCCCCAGCTGCCACTGCCGCCGTCCACAGCGCCGTTGCTCAGCTGCTGAGCACCATCCCAGAACTGCACGGTGACATCAGGCGCAGCGACCAGCAGATTGAGCTGGTTGGCGATGACGGTCTGCAACTGCAGGTCAGCCAGCGTCACGTTGCCCGGCACACTGCCGATCGCCAGACCGTTGTCAGTCAGGGTGCCGGTGTAGTTGATCAGGCGGTACACACCGGTCCCGAAGCCGCCGAGGTCGCTGACATTCAGGGTGCCGTCGAGGGTCAGGTTGCCCGCCACATCCAGCAGGCCGTTGCCGCCCCCGGTCACCGGGGCGCTGAGGTCGACATCAAGGTTGGCGTTGTTTTCCAGCACCAGCGCGTTCATCGCCAGGGTGCTACCGCTGGACACCGCCAGGTGCCCGCCGTCGGCCACAGTAACAGCCCCTCCCAGGGCGCCACTGCCGGTAAGGGTGGCACCGCTATTGACCTGCACATGGGCACTGTCCAGCGAACCGTCGACCTTCAGGGTACCGGCATCGATCGTGGTTCCGCCTGTCAGGGTGTTGCTCCCGCTCAGGGTCAGGGTGCCCGTGCCAAGCTTGGCCAGCGCACCACTACCGCTAAGGGTACCCACGAAGGTGTTGCTCAGGTTGCTGGCGCCGAGGCTCAGTGTGTTGCCTGCACCAACGTTTGCAGTACCGCCGCCGCTCAGGCTGGCAATGTTTGCTGAGCCGCCAAGGTTCAGCGCGGCACCCGAGCCGAGGTTGACGCTGGCGTCGTTGCCCAGCGCCGAGTTGCCCAGTGTGGAGAGGCTGCCGCTCAAGACGTCGAAGGTACCGCTGAAGGTGTTGTTACCCGACAGGGTCAGGTCAGCCAGGCCGCTTTTGCTCAAGGTACCGGCGCCGGCGATTACGCCACCGAGGGTCAGGTTGTTGACCCCGGCGATGTTCAGGTCGGCGTTGACGTTGACGTTGTTGGCCAGCACCAGCGGTGCACCGGTTGCGAGGGTCGCATTGCCGGCAACGGTCATTGCGCCGCTACCCAGTGCACTGGCAGTGCCGAGCGTCAGGGTGCCAGCGTTCAACAGCGTGCCACCCTGGAAGAGATTGGCGCCATTGAGTGTCAGGTTGGCGTTGCCATTTTTGTTCAGGCCACCGCTGCCACTGATGACACCGCCCAGGGTCAGGTCATGGCTACCCACGTTCGTCAGGCTGGCATTGAGCAGCACGTCATTGCCCAGGGTGACGGCCGTACTGCTGCCCAGGGTCGATGCACCGCCAACAGTGAGGTTACCCAGCCCCAACGCGCTGTTGCTACCGACGGTCAGCGCGCCGGCAAAGAGCGTGGTGCCACCGGAGTAGGCGTTGTTAGCGGTCAGGGTCAAGCCCGCCACACCGTACTTGATCAGGCTGCCATTGCCGCTGACGTTCCCGTTCAAGGTCAGGTCGGCAGTGCCGCCAATGCCCAGGCTGCCCGTCAGGTTGACTGCATTGCTCAGGGCGACCGCCGTGCTGGCGTCCAGCGTAGTGCCGTTGGCCACAGCCAATGTGCCTGAACCCAACGCCGAGTCGGCACCCAGCACCAGCCCGCCGCCATTCAATAGCACCGGGCCAACAAAGGTGTTATTGGCCCCCAAGGTGAGCAGGCTGACCCCGTTTTTGGTCAGGCCACCGACACCATCGATCACACCGTTGAGCGACAGCGCATTGCTGCCGCTGACGTTGAGGTTGCCGTCAAGGGTCACACCGTTGCCCAGAACGACGGCGGTGTTGCTGTCCAGTTGCGTACCGCCTGCAGCGGTCAACTGTCCCGAGCCAAGCGCATTATTGCTGCCCACTACCAGCGTGCCGCCATTGAGCAGGGTACCGCCGGTATAGGTGTTGGCGCCGTTGAGCACCAGGGCGCCGCTGTCGAGTTTGTTGAGGATGCCGCTACCGTTGATAGCGACGTCAACCGTCGCAGTCACGCCCGGATCGACCCGCACCGCCGTGGTGCCATTGGTGCCGTTGACCGCCGTCAGCTGCCCCGCCGTGCCGCTGACGAGGTCGTAGCCATCAGTGACAAATTGCATGCCGGTCAGCAGCTGAGTGCCGTTCACCGTCACTGTACCGGCGGCACCCTGGAACACCGCGAAGTCGCCGGCCCATGTCTGGTTGATCGTGCCATTGACGCTGGTCCAGTTGGTGCCGCCCGCATCCCAGGTACCGCTGCCACCCTCTACCGAGCCGTTGGCAATGCTCTGGCTGCCGTCCCAGAAACGAATGTCGTAGTTAGGCGCCGAAACCAGCAGATTGACCTGACTGCCGATTGCCGTCTGAAGCACGAGGTCGCCCAGGCCATAACCGTTCGGCAGGCCGGCAAACTCGAGGCCGTTGTCGATCAGGGCACCGGTGTAGTCGATCAAACGGTACACGCCGACACCAAAGCCTCCTGCATCAGTGACGTTCAGGTTGCCGTCCAGCAAGAGGTTGCCGTCGACCGTGAGCAGTGGCGTGAGCGTAGGCGCGCCCAGCGTTGCATCGAAGTTGCTGTTGGCGCCGAGAATCAACGAGCCGGTCGCCAGGGTGCTGCCCGAAGACAGCGCCAGGTGCCCGCCATTGTTGACACTGACCGCACCGAGCACCGTTCCGTCACCGGTAAGGGTGCTGCCACTGGTAACGGTGAGCTGCGTGCTGGCCAGAGAACCGCTGAGGTTCAGCGTACCGCCATTGACCTGGGTGGTGCCGGTAATGCCGTTAATACCGCTCAAGGTCAGTGTGCCACTGCCGACTTTGCTCAAGTTGCCACCACCAACGATGGAACCATCGAAGGTACCGGTATGGTTTATCCCGCCAAGCGTCAGGGTATTACCGGCAAGGGTCTGCACTGAACCATTCCCGGTCAACGCCACAAGACTGGCGTTGCCGCCAAGATTGAGGCTGGCAGAGGCGTCGACGTTGGCACTGGAGTCGTTGCCCAGTGCATTGTTGCCTAGCGTCAAGAGCCGGCCACTTGTTACATCGAACATACCGCTGAAGGTGTTGTTACCTGTCAGGGTAAGGTCGGCCTGCCCGCTTTTGCTCAAGGTACCAGCGCCGGCGACTACACCGGCCAAGGTCAGATGGTTGCTACCTGCCACATTCAGGTTGGCGTTGACATTGACGTTGTTGGCCAGCAGCAGCGCAGCGCTGGTGTCCAGGGTCGCATTGCCGGTGGCGGTCAGTGCGCCGCTGCCCAGTGCGCTGGCGGTGCCTAGCGTCAGGGTACCGGCATTCAACGTGGTGCCACCTTGGTAGGTATTGAGGCCGTTGAGCGTCAGGTTGGCGTTACCGCTTTTGCTCAAGGCGCCGGCGCCACTGATGACACCGCCCAGGGTCAGGTCATTGCTGGCGGTGTTAGTCAGGGTTGCGTCGAGTTCCAGATAATTGTTCAAGCTGACAGCTGTGCTGCTGTCCAGGTTAGACGCACCCGCTACCCTCAGGTTGCCCATCCCCAGCGCACCGTTGCTGCCGACAGTCAGCGTGCCAGCAGTGAGCGTGGTACCACCGATGTAAGCGTTGTAATTGCTCAGGGTCAAGCCAGCCGCGCCATACTTGATCAGGCCGCCATTACCGAGAACGAAGCCATTCAGCGTCAGGTCGGCAGTGCCGCCAATGCCCAGGTTGCCCGTCACAAGGACCGTGTTGCTCAGGGCGACCGCCGTGCTGGCGTCCAGCGTGGTGCCATCGGCCGTAGACAGTATGCCCGTGCTCAATGCCGAGTCGGCGCCCAGCACCAGCCCGCCGCCATTCAATAGTACCGGGCCAACAAAGGTGTTGTTGGCACCCAAGGTAAGCAGGCTGGCCCCGTTTTTGGTCAGGCTGCCGACACCACCAATCACCCCGTTGAGGGTCAGCGCATTGCTGCCGCTGACGTTGAGATCGCCGGCGAGGGTCAGGGCGTTACCCAGAACCACGCTCGTGCTGCTGTTCAGTTGCGTACCGTCTGCAGCAGTCAACTGTCCCGAGCCAAGCGCATTATTGCTGCCCACCACCAGCGTACCGCCACTGAGCAGGGTACCGCCGGTATAGGTATTGGCGCCGCTGAGTACCAGGGTACCGCTGTCGATTTTGTTGAGGGTGCCGCTACCGTTGATAGCGACGCCAACCGTCGCAGTCACATCCGAATCGACCCGCACTGCCGTGGTGCCGTTGACCGCTGTCAGCTGCCCCGCCGCACCGCTGACCAGGTTGTAGCCATCAGTGACAAATTGCATGCCGGTCAGCAGTTGGGTGCCATTCACGGTCACGGTACCGGCGGTGCCCTGGAACACCGCGAAGTCGCCCGCCCAGGTCTGGTTGACTATGCCGTTGACGTCGGTCCAGTTGGTACCGAGCGCATTCCAGGTTCCGCTGCCACCGTCGATCACACCATTGGGGATAGTCTGGCTGCCGTCCCAGAAACGAATGTGTTGGTCGGGCGCCGCCACCAGCAAGTTGACCTGGTTGCCGATTGCCGTCTGGACCACAAGATCACTCAGACCAAAGCCATTTGGCAGGCCGGCCAGCTCGAGGCCGTTATCGACCAGGCTACCGGTGTAGTTGATCAGACGATACACACCAGCGCCGAAGCCAAAGGTGTCAGTGACATTGAGGTTACCGTCCAGCGTGAGGTCACCGACATTGAGCAGCGGAGTGGTCGAAGGCGCACCCAGCATGGCTCCCAGACTGCTGTTGGCGTTAAGGGTCAGTGAACCGGCTGTCAGGGTGCTACCCGAGGACAGCGCCAGATAACCGCCATTGTTGATGCTCAGCGCACCCGACAACGTGCCATTCCCTATGAGGGCAGCGCCATAGTTCACGTTGACTTGCGAGCTGGCCAGTGAACCGCTGAGGTACAGGGTGCCTGCATTGATCGAGGTGGTACCGGTGTAGGTATTGGTTCCAGTCAGGCTCAGGGCTCCCGAGCCGGTTTTGCTCAGATTGCCGGTACCACTGAGGTCACCGGAAAAGGTGGTAGTCGTGTTGTCACCGCCCACGGTCAAGGTGCCGACAGCGGTCCGTACGCTGCCACTACCGGCCAAGGAGCCGATAGTGAAATCGCTGTAGAGGTTGAGGCTGGCGCCAGCGCTTACGTTGACGCTGGGGGTGTATGCCCATGAGTTGTTGAAGAGCGTCGTGACACTACCCGCTTGAATGTTCAACGGGCCTGAGAGTGCGTTAGTACCCGCTAGTGTCAAGTTGCCCGTGCCGACTTTAGTCAGGCCACCCACCCCATAGATCCCGCCGGCCAGCGCCAGGGAATTATCACCGGCCACGGTCAGACCGCCAAACGGCCCTACATCAATCGGATTGTAAAGAGTCAGGCCGTTGGTAACCGCTTCGATGGCTCCGCCATTGGAGGTCAACACCCCGCTACCGAATGCGCCATTGTTGTCGAATCGGGCTAAACCTCCATTGAGTCTTGTAGAGCCACTCGTCAAGGGCCCCTGCAACATCCAGGTGCCGCTGTTGACGGTCAACTGGTTGAAGTTGACGTAGTTAGCGCTGGACGCCGTGCCGCTGCCCCCGAGACCACCACCAACACCGAGCGGGTTGTTTTGCAGGATCAGTTCGGCGTTGCCGCCAGCACCGCCGTCGACCTGTCCGGTAGCAGCGAAGGTCAAGTCGCTCCCTGGCGGACCACCCAGACTCAAACCAATGCCTCCACCCGCTGACACGCTGGAGCCGGTGATGGCTGTAAAACGGTTGGTGCCGGTACTGTAAGCACCGAGCGACACACTGCCCTGGATGGAGCCGGCATTGACGAAGGTGTTGCCGTCAGGCGAGGCCTCGAAGGCGATCCGGCCAATGACGGTTCCGTTATTGGTCATGTTGACCTGGGAGCCGCCATGAACGGCCACCACCGGTGCGTCGGCGCCCAACACGGAGAGCCCCAGCAGGGCCCTGGAGCTGATGGTGCCGTTATTGACAATAGTGGTGGAGCCAGAAGCACCATTGTTAACGTTGAGCGCCATGCCCTGGAGGGTGTAGAGGTCCAGGCCCATCAAGCCGACAGTGCCGACGAGGCTTCCCGTCATTTCATTGTTGATTAGCACTGCCCCCGAGAGGCCATTACCGATCACTGCGCCGTTGCTGAGCAGGCTAACCAGGCCAACAGCCGACGGGTCGATGGCCCCCCAGTTGTTGAGGGTGATGTTGTTACCGGTGAGGTTCATCGCCGTGCCGCCAATCGGCGCGGTCATCAACGAACCCGGAATTACATTGACCGTCAGGCCATCAAGCGGGCTGGAAAAGTTGTTGGCGATGAGTGGATGAGCGATACCGGAGCAGTCCACAACCAGATTGGTCACGGCACAAGCGGCGAACGCCGACGAACTGAAACCCGTACTCAGCAAGAGTGAAGCCAGCACAAGCTTGCTCAGGCGTCGAGTGCCTTTGCCGCAACGCTTGCTGTACTCATGGGTGACAGTCCAGGCGCCCTGTGACGCATTCCATACCAACGCAAACACATGATTCATTGCAGTAACTTCCTTGTCTTGGAAGAGAAATTCCCGGTGGTACAGCACAGGGCACGGAGCCAAACCGGCGAACGATACAACAAGACAAAGGAAAATTTGATAGCAATTCGCCATATTTTTTATGGCATTTTTCCCATTTTTTTGACGCTATCTGAAAAACCCTGAAATAGAGCGATCTGAATTTTTGACGGTTGGAAAGCGCTTGATAATTTCAGTTATCGGCTGACCTGCGCGACGGCCAAGAGCACGTAAACAGCAGCGTTGACCAAGGCGAACCCTGAACAACGCTGCCTGATCGTCAGCGGCTCAACTGTTGCAGCACCACTTCCAGAGGATGGCGCAAACTGCGGTCGGCCATGCGCTTGACTTGGCTGCGGCAAGAATAGCCAGTAGCCAGGGCCTCGCCCTCTTTGTCCAGCTTGGTTCCCCAGGACTGTTCGAAGATGGTCTTCGAGGTTTCCTGGTTACGCGCTTCGTGACCGTAAGTGCCGGACATGCCGCAGCAGCCGGTGGCTTCGGTGACCAGCTTCAGGCCCAGGCGGGCAAACACCTGTTCCCACTGGCGCGTGCTGGCGGGCACGTTGGTTTTCTCGGTGCAGTGGGCCATCAGGCGGAAAGTGCCAGTGGCTTTGCCAGGCTGCTCGGGCAGCACGTCCATCAGCCATTCCTGAGGCAGCGCCACTTTCGGGCAGTCGCCCAGGCCCGGCACCTTTTGATACTCCTGGCGGTACACCAGCGTCATGGCCGGGTCCAGCCCCACCAACGGCACCCCGCAATCGGCCAGGGCGCTGAGTTGCCGGGCGTTGCGGATCGCCGCCTTGTTGAAGGCCCCGAGGAAGCCCTGAACGTGCAGTGGCTTGCCGTTGGCACTGTAAGGCGCCAGGTAGATACGGTGGCCGAGGCGATGCACCAGGTCGATAAACGCCGCCAGCACCGGGGTTTCAAAGTAGCGGGTGAACGCATCCTGAACCAGCACGATGCTGCGCTCACGCTGGGCCGGGGTAAGTTCGCGCAGGGCCGGGATACTGGCCACGCGTACATTGCAACGGGTCAGGGTGGCCTGGAAGTTGTAACGGCTGATCAACGGGCTGTCGAGCATGCCGACGTGGCGCTCAAGCAGCTTGCTCACCCATTTCGAGCCCATCACCGCGTTGTACAGGCCCGGCGCATGCGCCAGGTACGGGATGGTGAATTCCAGCGAACCGATCAGGTAGTCGCGCAGCGGCCGCTGATAGCGCCCGTGATAAAGCTCAAGGAAGCGCGAGCGAAACTCCGGCACGTTGACCTTGATCGGGCACTGCCCCGCACAGGATTTACAGGCCAGGCAACCGGCCATGGCGTCGTAGACCTCATGGGAGAAGTCGGCCTCGCCCTTGCTGCGCGAGAGGTTGTTGCGCAGGCGCGCCGGCAGGCCCTTGAGCCAGGCGGTCTTGCCTTTTGCCGCAGCCAGCACGTCGATGTTGGCAGCCCCCTGCAGGCGCAGCCATTCGCGGATCAGCGAGGCGCGCCCCTTGGGCGAATGCTGGCGCTCGCGCGTGGCTTTCCACGACGGGCACATGGCGTCGTTAGGGTCGTAGTTGTAGCAGGCACCGTTGCCGTTGCAGTGCACGGCGCTGCCAAAGCTTTGCCATACGCGCTCATCGATCTGCCGGTCAAAGTCACCGCGCATGGGCGCTTCGTTGACTTTGATCAGGCCCTGGGCACTGTCGGGCGGGGTGCAGATCTTGCCGGGGTTGAGCTGGTTGTGCGGGTCGAAAGCGCCTTTGAGCGCTTGCAGAGACGGGTACAGTTCGCCGAAGTATTCCGGTACGTATTCCGAGCGCAGGCCCTTGCCGTGCTCACCCCACAACAGGCCGCCATAGCGCAGGGTCAAGGCCGCCACTGCATCGGAAATCGGCTTGACCAGTGCGGCCTGGGCCGGGTCTTTCATGTCCAGGGCCGGACGCACGTGAAGCACACCGGCATCGACGTGACCGAACATGCCATACGCCAGCCCGTAGCTGTCGAGCAAAGCACGAAAATCGGCAATGTAGTCCGCCAGTTGCTCCGGCGGCACCGCGGTGTCTTCGACAAACGGCTGCGGACGCACTTCGCCCTCGACGTTGCCAAGCAAACCCACCGAGCGCTTGCGCATGGTGTACACCCGCGTCACGGCCTCGGCGCCTTCGGCCAGGGTATGGCCCAGGCGTTCGACGCTGGTATCAGCCTGCAGGTGGCCGACAAAAGCCTGGACCCGCGCATTGACCTCGGCCGGGTCGTCACCGCAGAACTCCACCAGGTTGATACCCAGGGTCGGGCGCTCGGCGTCGGCAGGGAAATACTCGGCGACGCTATGCCAGACGATATCTTTCATCGCCAGCATCAGCACCTTGGAGTCGACGGTTTCGATCGACAGTGGCTTGTGTGCCATCAGCGCGTTGGCGTCGCGCAAGGCGTCCATGAAGCTGGTGTAGCGGACGTTGACCAGCACTGCGTACTTGGGAATCGGCAACACGTTGAGCTTGGCTTCGACCACATAGCCCAGCGAACCTTCAGCGCCGCACAGCACACTGTTGAGGTTGAAGCGCCCCTGCTCGTCACGCAGGTGCGCGAGGTCGTAGCCGGTCAGGCAGCGGTTGAGCTTGGGGAAGGTCTGTTCGATCAGCTCGGCCTGGGTTTCCTGGATCTGCCGGGCGGTACGGTATACCTCCCCGGCACGGCCTGGCTCGGCACAGGCCTGCTCCAGTTCGGCGTTGCTCAAGGGCCGGGTGTGCAGGCGTTGACCACCCAGCAGCACGCTATGCAACTCCAGCACGTGGTCACGGGTCTTGCCGTAGGTGCAACTGCCCTGACCGCTGGCGTCGGTGTTGATCATGCCGCCGACAGTGGCGCGGTTGGAGGTCGACAGCTCCGGGGCAAAAAACAGCCCGTGAGGCTTGAGCGCAGCGTTGAGCTGGTCCTTGACGACACCAGCCTGAACCCGCACCCAACGCTCTTCGACGTTGATCTCAAGGATGCTGTTCATGTGCCGCGACAGGTCGACAACAATGCCGTCGGTCAGCGACTGGCCGTTAGTGCCGGTGCCTCCACCGCGCGGGGTCAGCTTGACGTCTTTGAAACGCGGCTCGGCCATCAGCGCCGCAATACGTGCAACGTCGTCGGCATCCTGCGGGAACACCGCCGCCTGGGGCAGGCGCTGGTAAATCGAGTTATCGGTGGCCAGCACCGTACGCGTGGCGTAGTCGGCACTGAGCTGGCCACGGAAACCGGCAGTGCGCAGGGCTTCAAGGAAATCAGGGTACAACGTGGCCGGTGCAGTGCCGGTCAGTCGGGCGATCATCGGGGGGATGGCCTCATTTATGTCAGGCTAATCATGAATACTTGCTGAAACGGTATGGTCAGTACACCGCCAGGTAGTGGATGATGCCAATGATCCCGCAGCCTTGAGCCAGGCACAAACGGATAATCCCGCAGCCTTTGATGACTTTTACGAATGAATTACCGCAACCTCACCCCGTCCATGTCCCTGCTGCTGGCATTTGAAGCCGCAGCGCGCCATGAAAGCTACACCCGCGCGGCGGTCGAGCTGTCGTTGACCCAGAGCGCCGTCAGCCGCCAGGTGCAAGCCCTGGAGCAACAACTGGGGGTGACCTTGTTCCGGCGTGAAGGGCGCACGGTCAAGCTGACCGACGTCGGCCGCCTGTATCAGCGCGAAATCAGCGAGGCCTTGGGACGGGTGCGCAGCGCCACCTTGCATGCAGTGGCCCACCAGGCCGGTGGCGGCAACCTGCGCCTGGCGACGTTGCCGACCTTCGGCTCGAAATGGTTGCTGCCACGCCTGCATGCGTTCTACCGCAGTCACCCGGATGTGCTGGTGCATATCAATTCACGCATCGAGCCCGTCGACTTTGCTACCAGCGGCATCGACGCCGCCATTGTCGTCGCCACCGGCGAGTTGCCGGGGCTGATCTGCCATCGCCTGCATGCCGAAGAATTGATGGTGATCCTCTCGCCGACATTGGCTGCCAGCCGCACCACCTGGAGCGCAAAAGACATCAGCCAGCAGGTACTGCTCAGTGTCGCCAACAATGCCAATGCCTGGGGCGAATGGTTCACCCACCACGGCCTGCCCCATCAGGTCATGCGCCTGGGGCCAAGCTTCGAATTGACTTCGCATTTGATCCAGGCCGTGCGTGCCGACATCGGCATTGGCCTGGTGCCACGCATACTGATCGCCGACGAACTGGCCAGCGGCGAGCTGAGCTGCCCCGCCCTGCCCTATGCCAGCGCACGCAGTTACTACCTGGTGTATCCACCGCGCAACCAGGCGCTACCGGCGCTGCAGGCGTTTCGCGGCTGGCTGCTGGACAAGGCGGGAACGGAACTGGGTGACTGAGGGCGAGCGCGACGCAGCAACGTCACGCTCGCTGGCACTCAGTGGGGAGCGCGGGGGATGGTCTTGAGCAGGTCTTCCGGGCTGATATGGCCAACGACCTGTTGCTGCACGACGCTGCCCGGTTGCGGCAGATCGAAGATATGGCCCTTCATCTTGCCGATTACATGCATTTCGCACGGTTTGCAGTCGAATTTCAGGGTCAGCACTTCATCGCCGTGAATCAGCTGCATCGGTGCAACCTTGGTGCGCACACCGGTGACGCCCTTGGCCTGTTTGGGGCACAGGTTGAAGGAGAAGCGCAGGCAGTGCTTGGTGATCATCACCGGCACTTCACCCTTCTCTTCATGCGCCTCGTAGGCAGCGTCGATCAGCTTGACCCCGTGACGGTGGTAAAAATCACGGGCCTTCTGGTTGTAGACGTTGGCCAAAAACGACAGGTGCGACTCGGGGTACACCGGCGGTGGCGTAGTCTCGGCCTTGCGCGCGCCACGTGGGTGCGCGGCAACCCGTGCGGCGGTCAGCGCTTCGATCACCTCGCGGCGCAGGGCCTTGAGCTGCGAATTGGGAATGAAAAACGCCTGTGGCGCATCCAGCTTGATGGTGGTGGCATGGTACTGGGTGGTACCCAGCTGGCCGAGCAGGTCGTGCAGTTGCTCCAGGGCCTGCTCCGGCTTGTTGGCCGCACCGAACGGGCCGTCCAGGCCAACGCTGGCACTGATACCTTCTTCGCTGGTGGCAGTCAGTTCCAGACGTTCTTCACGCAAGCGTGCGACCCAGCCCAGACCGATACGGCGCTCGGCGGAGGTCTTTTGCAGGGCTTGCTGCCAGTTGTGGTCCAGGTTGCGGCTCAACGGGTGGTTAGGCCGCAACTGATACATCCCGGCAGGCATTTCGTTGGGCTCGACGCGGTAGCGGTAGCGCTTCTCGCCGTCTTCCTCGAACTCGCCTTTAGGCTCGGCGATGTTGGCGCGGAAACCCACGACTTCACGCTTGACCAGCACGTTGAGGCCATCACCGTTGGACAGCGGCTCGTGGGTGACCACCTGCATGTCGCGCTTACCGACTTTTTCCACTACGCCGACCGGCAGGCCGGTGAAAGTGGGTGAGTCAAACGCGCCGATGTCGATCTTGCGCTCACTGACAAAATAGTCGGTGCTGCCGCGGTGAAAGGTCTTGTCCGGGTCGGGCAGGAAGAAGTGCGCGGTGCGGCCGCTGGAGGCGCGCGCGAGGTCCGGGCGGTCTTCCAGCACGGCATCCAGACGCTGGCGGTAGTAGGCGGTGATGTTCTTCACATAGCCCATGTCCTTGTAGCGCCCTTCGATCTTGAACGAGCGCACACCTGCTTCGACCAGTGCGCGGATGTTGGCGCTCTGGTTGTTGTCCTTCATCGACAACAGGTGTTTTTCGTAAGCGATCACCCCACCCTTCTCATCTTTGAGGGTGTAGGGCAGGCGGCAGGCCTGGGAGCAGTCACCGCGGTTGGCGCTGCGGCCGGTCTGGGCGTGGGAAATGTTGCACTGACCGGAAAACGCCACGCACAACGCACCGTGAATGAAAAACTCGATGGCAGCATCGGTTTCATCGGCGATGGCGCGGATTTCCTTCAGGTTCAGCTCACGGGCCAGCACCAGCTGCGAGAAACCGGCCTGATCGAGGAACTTTGCCCGTGCCAGGGTGCGAATGTCGGTCTGGGTACTGGCGTGCAGCTCGATCGGCGGGATGTCCAGCTCCATCACCCCCAGGTCCTGGACGATCAGCGCGTCGACACCGGCATCGTAGAGCTGGTGGATCAGCTTGCGCGCCGGCTCCAGCTCGTTGTCGTGCAGGATGGTGTTGATGGTGGTGAACACCCGGGCATGGTAGCGACGGGCGAACTCCACCAACTGGGCGATTTCACCCACCTCGTTGCAGGCGTTGTGGCGGGCGCCAAAGCTTGGGCCGCCGATGTAGATAGCGTCGGCGCCATGCAGGATGGCCTCGCGGGCAATGGCTACATCGCGGGCAGGGCTCAGCAATTCCAGGTGATGCTTGGGTAAGGACATGTTTTTTTAGTCAGGCTTGTCACGGTCAAGGCGCGCATTGTAGCGCGAAACGCGTGACAGGCACCCGTCGGCTGCCGAGCTGCATGCCAGATAGCAAGCCCCCCTAAAGGGATCTATGGCTGCACTAGGCCTTGGCCGCCATCGCCGTCACTTCCACGCGCATGCCTTCAACGGCCAGCGAGGCCACGCCAACGGCGGCGCGCACAGGCCAGGGTTTGGCGAAGAAACGCTGGTATACCTCGTTGAACGCGGCGCGATCAGCCATGTCGGTCAGGTAGATGGTCAGGTGCATCACCCGGTCCATCGAGCTGCCAGCCCGCTCCAAGGCCACCTTCAGCGCCTGCAGGGTGCACTCGCTTTGCAGGGTGATGTCACCCAGCTCCAGGCTGCCGTCGGCACGGGTCGGGATCTGGGTCGAAACCAGCACGCCACCAAAGCCGACGACGTCGCTGGAGATGGATTCCGGGTCCGGATCAGGGGTGAAGGTCAGGTCGTGGTTTGCCATGAGGATTTCCTGAAAATAGAGGGGTAACGCATCGCAGGCATTATGACGCCTGCCCTCGCTCAACACTAACCAGCTGTTTTAAAAACAATTTATCTGTACAGGCTCTTCCCAGACGGGAAAAAAGTTGGTAAATTTCCGCGCATTCCTGCAACGAGCCACTCACGGCACAGCAGCGAATATCATCCAGCGGGTGCCAGGCACTCGTCGCAACACCTACAGGGGCGTCGCCAAGCGGTAAGGCAGCAGGTTTTGATCCTGCCATGCGTTGGTTCGAATCCAGCCGCCCCTGCCATTTTCTTCTTCCGTATCAAACCTCTCCCAACCGGCAATTACAGCCCGGCACTCGCACGCACCCAACATTTAGCCCGTCTCGGCCTTGAACAGCCAGGATTGGAGCATCGCTGCTCCAACCCCGACCCTCTGTTACTTGCCCGACACCAGCGGTGGCGTGCGTGGCGGCACCTGGCGCTTGGAGCCGGTCGACTCATAGGCCGACGCCAGGCGCAGCAACGACGAGTCGTCATACGCGCGCCCGGCAAAGGTCAAGCCGATTGGCATACCGATGTCAGCCATGATCCCCATCGGTACGGTGACGGTCGGCACACCCAGATGACGGATGGCGAGGTTACCGTTGGCAACCCACACGCCATTGCTCCAGGCAATGTCCGCCGACGCCGGATTGACATCCGCATCGGCCGGGCCCACGTCGGCCACGGTCGGGAACAGCACGGCATCGAGCCGCAAGCCATCCATCCAGTCTTCCAGATCGATACGACGGGTGTGTTCCAGCCCGCGCAGCCCGTCCGGTACGGTGCTGATCTGGTCCCACGGGGTAATGCCGCGCTCGGCCATGCGCACGTACTCGTCCATGCCCGCCGCCAGGTCACCTTCGCGGTTAGGCAGCGTGCCCGGGTCGTGCGGGAAGATTTTCGGGCCATCCACGTCGACCAGGCGGTTCAACTTGGGGTCACCGTTGGCCTGCAGGAAATCATCGAAAGCCCAGGCCGTCAGGTCCCACAGCTCATGGTGCAGGAATTCTTTGGAGACCAGGCCGCGATTGAACACGGTTGGCGCGCCAGGGCGGTCACCTTCGCAATTGGACACCAGCGGGAAATCCACCTCGATCACTTCGGCACCTGCAGCTTCCAGGGCTTTGCGCGCCGCTTCCCACAAGCTGATGACCGATGGCCGGGTGTTGATGCGCTGCCCGGTCGGGCCGCCGATACCCGGCGCTTCGCTGGTACCGGCCTCAGGATCGGCATTGATGTACATACGCGGCACGCCCAGGCGTTTGCCGGCCAGCGCCGTAGGGTCGGCAGCCAGGTCCAGATAGGACGCCGGGCGCACCTCGGCAACGCTCGGGATCGGCACCCAGGGCTGCATGCGCCACAAGTCGCCGCGGGTATCGGGGTCTTCGGCAACCACCACGTCGAGCACTTCCAGCAGGTCGGCCATGGTCCGGGCAAACGGCACGACGACGTCCATGGTCGGCGTCAGCGGCCAGTTACCACGCACCGAAATCACCCCGCGCGAAGGCGTGTAGGCGCACAGGCCGTTGTTGGTTGCAGGCCCGCGCCCGCTCGACCAGGTTTCTTCCGCCAGGCCGAATGCCGAGAAGCTGGCAGCCGTGGCCGTACCGGCACCATTGGAGGAGCCCGACGCAAACGGTGCGGTGAGGTAGTCGGCGTTGTACGGGCTTTCGGCCCGGCCATACACGCCACGCTGCATGCCACCGTTAGCCATCGGCGGCATGTTGGTTTTACCCAGGCAAATGGCGCCCGCAGCGCGCAAGCGCTCGATGGTGAACGCATCACGGTAGGCAACCAGATCGGCAAACGCCGGGCTGCCGGAAGCAGCGGTGAGTCCCTTCACCAGATAGCTGTCCTTGGCGGTGTAAGGAATACCATCCAGTGGGCCCAACAATTCACCCTTGGCCCGACGGGCGTCGGACGCCCGGGCTTCGTTCAGCGCTTCGGGGTTACGGACCACAACGGCATTGAGCGCGGTGGCCGTGTTGGGACCGTCATAGGCCTCGATACGCGCCAGATAAGCCTGAACCAGCTCGACCGCAGTGGTCTGACCCGATTCGAGCGCCGCGCGCAGTTCGGCAATGGAGACTTCGGTGACTTCAATCATACTGTTACTGCCTGCTGCTGAAGGTTGATGCAATTCGATGCGCATCATAAAACCCTGACGGCGCATTTAAAGCAACAGAGGCGTCAATTTTTTTAAACACCGAAAAATGGACTAACTTGTTAATTAGCTTGCTAAGGGTATAATTCCGCCACCCTCCTCTTCGAGTTTTTTTCGATATGAAGCAAACACCGCGCACCTCTGGCGCCTCAACTTTCATCCTGACAGGCCTGGGCATCATTATCGCCCTGCTCGGCCTGGCACTGGCCGCCGGTGGCGTGAAACTGGTCAGTCTGGGTGGTTCCTGGTACTTCCTGATCGGCGGCCTGGTGATGGCCATTTCCGGCCTGCTGGTCGCCCGTCGCAAGCCCGCTGGTGCCTGGTTGTACGCCGCGTTCCTCATCGGTACCGCGCTGTGGGCCCTGGCCGATGTCGGCCTGGTGTTCTGGCCGCTGTTCTCGCGCCTGTTCATGTTCGCCGTCATCGGCCTGGCGCTGGCACTGGTGTACCCGATGCTGGCCCGCACCGCCGGTGCCAAACCCGGTCGCGGCGCCTATGGTGTAGCCGGCGTGCTGGCGATTGCCGTGGTGATTGCCGCCGGCAACATGTTTGTCGCACACCCAAGCGTAGCCCCCACTGGCACCGGCCCGGGACTGACTGCGGTCGACCCGGCCAAGGCGCAAAAAGACTGGGCGCATTACGGCAACACCGAGGGTGGTAGCCGTTTCGCCGCGCTGGACCAGATCAATCGCGACAACGTCAACCAGTTGAAAGTGGCCTGGACCTATCACACCGGCGATGTCGCCATCAGCGATGGCAACGGCGCCGAAGACCAGCTGACGCCGCTGCAGGTTGGCAACAAGGTGTTCATCTGCACCCCGCACAACAACCTGATCGCACTTGATGCCGACACCGGCAAAGAGCTGTGGAAGAACGAAATCAACGCCAAGTCGGGTGTCTGGCAACGCTGCCGCGGCATGGCCTACTTCGACGCCACTGCGCCCATCGTGCAGCCGACCCAACCCAACAGTTCGGCGATCATTGCCGCCAGCGTACCGGCCGGCGCCAACTGCCAGCGCCGCCTGCTGACCAACACTATCGATGCCCGCCTGATCGCCGTCGATGCCGACACCGGCGCCTTCTGCAAAGGCTTTGGCAACAATGGCCAGGTTGACCTGAAGGCAGGCCTGGGCAACGTCCCGGACAGCTACTACCAGTTGTCCTCGGCGCCGCTGATGGCCGGTACCACCGTCGTCGTCGGTGGCCGCGTTGCCGACAACGTCCAGACCGACATGCCAGGCGGCGTGATCCGTGGTTTCGATGTGATCAGCGGCCAGATGCGCTGGGCCTTCGACCCGGGCAACCCCGAAGACAAGAGCGCCCCGACCGGCGACAGCACCTACGTACGCAGCACCCCCAACAGCTGGGCGCCGATGTCGTATGACCCGACCATGAACACTCTGTTCCTGCCCATGGGCAGTTCGTCCACCGACATCTATGGCGTCGAACGTACGGCACTGAACCACAAATACGGCGCATCGGTACTGGCGCTGGACGCCACCAGCGGTGCCGAAAAGTGGGTATACCAGACCGTGCACAACGACCTCTGGGACTTCGACTTGCCGATGCAGCCAAGCCTGATCGACTTCACCAAGGCAGACGGCCAGTCAGTGCCTGCGGTGGTGATCGGCACCAAGGCCGGGCAGATCTTTGTGCTCGACCGCGCCACCGGCCAACCGCTGACCCAGGTCGATGAAGTGCCGGTCAAACCGGGCAACATCCCCAACGAACCCTATTCGCCTACCCAGCCCAAGTCGGTCGGCATGCCGCAGATCGGTGCCCAGCAGCTGACCGAGTCGGACATGTGGGGCGCCACGCCATACGACCAGTTGCTGTGCCGCATCGACTTCAAGAAAATGCGCTACGACGGCCTGTACACGGCACCAGGCACTGACCTGTCGCTGAGCTTCCCGGGCTCGCTGGGCGGCATGAACTGGGGCAGCCTGTCCACCGACCCGGTGCATGGCTTCATCTTCGTCAACGACATGCGCCTGGGCCTGTGGATCCAGATGATCCCCTCGCAAAACAAGGCCCAGGCCGCCTCGGGTGGCGAAGCGCTGAATACCGGCATGGGCGCGGTTCCGCTCAAGGGCACCCCGTACGCGGTGAACAAGAACCGCTTCCTGTCGGTGGCCGGCATTCCCTGCCAGGCACCACCATTCGGCACCCTGACTGCGATCGACATGAAAACCCAAAAGGTCGCCTGGCAGGTACCGGTCGGTACCGTGGAAGATACCGGGCCGCTGGGCATCCGCATGCACCTGCCGATCAAGGTCGGCCTGCCGACCCTCGGTGGCACCCTGTCGACCCAGGGCGGCCTGGTGTTCATTGCCGGCACCCAGGATTTCTACCTGCGCGCCTTCAACAGCGGCAACGGTGAAGAAGCCTGGAAAGCCCGCCTGCCCGTGGGCAGCCAGGGTGGCCCGATGACCTATGTGTCACCGAAAACCGGCAAGCAGTACGTCGTCATTACCGCTGGCGGTGCTCGCCAGTCGACCGACCGGGGTGACTACGTCATCGCCTACGCGCTGCCGTAACCCACCATCGCTCTACCTGCGCGGTGCCTTTGCACCGCGCACTCCTCTTTTTATCTGTCGCTCGCGAATTCGTTTGAAAGGTTGCGCATGTCTTCCGTTTTTTGCTTTTCCCCTCCCCGCCTGGTCAGCTGCCTGCTGCTCGGCCTGACCTGCAGCGCCAGCCTCCCCGCGCTGGCCAATGAAAGCCCGGACCTGTTGACCCGTAGCACCCTCACCGGTGACTGGGGCGGCTTGCGCCACCAGCTGGATGAACAAGGCGTCAAATTCACCGGTGACTACAGCGGCGAAACGGCCTACAACGCCGACGGCGGCCTGCACCGCTCGGCGCGTTATTCGCAGAACCTCAAGCTCGGCATACAGTTCGACCTGAGCAAGCTCTACGGCATGGAAAACGCCGGCAAAATCCAGCTCACGATCAACGACCGCCGCGGCAACAGCGCCTCGGAAGACCTGGTCGGCAACCGCCTGCCCATCCAGGAAAACTACGGCGGCCTGTACACCCGCCTGACCGAGTTGAGCTACGAACGCACCCTGCTTACCCCGGCACTGAACGTCAAGCTCGGCTACATGGCCATGGGCAACGACCTTGGTGGCCTTGACAGCGGCATACTGTGCAATTTTATGAACGCCGGCTTCTGCGGTCATCCGTTGAACATGTCGGGCGGCAGCGGCTGGACCAACTACCCCAATGCCCACCTTGGTGTGCGCGTGAAGTACGACCTGTCAGCGGCCTGGCAACTGCGTGTGGCTGCCTTCAATGTCGACCCGCAAAGCAACGGCAACTCCAGCCGTGCCTGGCACCTGGGGCCCAAGCACACCACCGGCACCGTGGTGCCGATCGAGCTGGTCTACAAGCATCAGGCTGAACTGCCGGGCGAGTACAAGCTGGGTTACTACTACGACAGCTCCGACGCCCAACGCATCGGCAGCGACAGGGAGGTGGCCGGCCGCTCGGGCCACTACCTGCTGATCGACCAGGCGCTGTGGAACTCCCCGGTTTCAGCCGGGCGCAGCCTGCATGCCTTCGGCCAGTACTCGGCTGCCAGTAGTGCCGCGTCGCCCTTCAGCAAGTGGTACGGCGCCGGGATGGTCCTGTACAAACCCTTCGAAGGACGCCCGCGTGACACCCTAGCCCTGGGTTATGGCCGTGCGGTACCCAACCCGCGCAGCCGCGACGTGCAGCAGGATGCCGCGCTCGCTGCAGGCATCGCCTATCCCGACCTGGACAGCGCCGAACAGCTGCTGGAACTCAGCTACGGCTACCAGGCTACACCCTGGCTGACTCTGCGCCCGGATGTGCAGTACATCATCGAGCCCGGGGCCTTCTCCGGTCAGGACATCGACAATGCGCTGGTGCTGGGCCTGCAGGTCAAAGCCACTTTCTAAGCATCCTGACCCGTCAGCGCGGCGATGGCTTCGACTTCGCTGAACGACGGTTTTTTTCGCTGAAGCATCGACCGACAGGAACGACTTCTACTACAGTGATCTGCGCCTGCAGACCGTGAAGTAACGATACGGTTTGCCCAACTCCGCCGACTGACAATTGACGAGCCCTTGTTATGCACCTTGCTCCCGCCATCCCGGTCCTGCGCATCTTTTGTGTCGAGAAAGCCAAAGAATTCTACCTGGACTTCCTCGGTTTCAGCCTGGACTGGGAACACCGCTTCGAGCCCGACCTGCCCCTGTACGCCCAAGTGCACCGCGACGGGCTGATACTGCACCTGAGCGAACATCACGGCGACGCCACCCCCGGCTCGACGGTATTTGCCCGTGTCGAGGACATCCTCGCCCTGCAGCACGAGCTGGTGGAAAAGCGCTACGGCTACTCCCGCCCAGAAGCGGTGCGCGTCGGTTGGGGCCTGCAGATGGAGATCGCCGACCCGTTCGGTAACCGCCTGCGGTTCTGTCAGCAGATCGAAGACTGAACAGCCAGAAAAGACAAGGCCCCGTCATTGCTGGCGGGGCCTTGGATTACCTGCTGCCTTAGGCGTGAATCTTGCGTACCCGCCTCGCGTTTGGCGATGGTCGTAGTACGAACGAGGTCAGCAGGCAAAGCTTGATGGTTTGATAGTGCGCCTGCTTCTGCAACTGGTCAACGCCTTTGAGGTAGCCCTTCGTCGGGTCGTAAAACAGCCTCAACAGCCCGTTGCTGAGCGTTGCCGGGGCAATTTTCAAAGATTTTCACTGCGACCATGGTCCAATCCTATGACTGGGCGTTTCCGATCCGCACGGGATGTATTATCGTGGCTGCGTGCGCGATAACAAACGCCTGAAACATCAGGCAAATGCAAACCGATTCGAGGGTGCCATGAGTAACGAAATTAACTGGGACAAGCTGGGCTTCGACTACATCAAGACCGACAAGCGCTACCTGTCCAACTTCCGTAATGGCGAGTGGGACCAGGGCACCCTGACTGACGACAACGTACTGCACATCAGCGAAGGCTCGACCGCGCTGCATTATGGCCAGCAATGCTTCGAAGGCATGAAGGCCTACCGCTGCAAGGACGGCTCGATCAACCTGTTCCGCCCGGACAAGAACGCCGAACGCATGCAGCGCAGCTGCGATCGCCTGCTGATGCCGCGAGTACCGACCGACGTATTCGTCGAAGCCTGCAAACAGGTGGTCAAGGCCAACGAGCGCTTCATTCCGCCGTACGGCAAGGGCGCCCTGTACCTGCGTCCCTTCGTCATCGGCGTGGGTGACAACATCGGCGTGCGCACCGCGCCGGAGTTCATCTTCTCGATCTTCGCCATTCCGGTCGGCTCGTACTTCAAGGGCGGCATGACCCCGCACAAGTTCCTGATCTCCGATTACGACCGTGCCGCGCCTCAGGGCACCGGCGCCGCCAAAGTTGGCGGCAACTATGCGGCCAGCCTGCAGCCAGGCTACGAAGCCAAGAAAGCCGGCTTTGCCGATTGCATCTACCTCGATCCGCTGACCCACACCAAGATCGAAGAAGTCGGTTCGGCGAACTTCTTTGGCATCACCAACAACGACGAATTCGTCACGCCAAAATCCATCTCGGTACTGCCGGGCATCACCCGTCTGTCGCTGATGGAACTGGCCGAATCGCGCCTGGGCCTGAAAGTGATCGAAGGCGACGTACTGATCAACGACCTGAAGCGCTTCAAAGAAGCCGGGGCGTGCGGCACCGCAGCGGTCATTACCCCGATCGGCGGCATCCAGTACAACGGCGAGCTGCACGTCTTCCACAGCGAAACCGAAGTCGGCCCGGTCACCCAGAAGCTCTACAACGAGCTGACCGGCATCCAGAGCGGCGATGTGGAAGCGCCAGCAGGCTGGATCGTCAAGGTCGCCTGAAACGCAACTACGTAACGCACAAAGGGCATGCCAGAGATGGCATGCCCTTTTTCATATCAACATGGATATGCCCATTCGACCGATAAGAAACAACAGCAGAATCAAAAAGAACACCCGAATAAAACCACTGCCATATCGCAACGCCAAGAAAACGCCTGTAACAGAGCCTGCGATATTACAGATGGCCACCACGCCACCGATTGCCCATAACACATGCCCGGAAGGGATAAAAAACAGCAACGCCGCGCTGAAGGTCCCTAAATTAACCAATTTTGCCGAGGCCGATGCATTCAAGAAATCGAAGCCAAAAAACCTCACAAACAAAAACAGCAATAAGCTCCCACTCCCCGGACCAAAGACCCCATCATAGAAACCAATCAGCCCTCCAAAAAACACCCCCAGCAGCACTTCCTTTGTTCCGCACTGTATATTCGCATGAACGCGACCCAGGTCCTTTTTTACAAAGGTATAGGCTGCCATCACGATCAAAACGATAAAGACAACCGGTTCCATCAGCGCTTTCGGGACCAGGGAGATGGAAAAAGCACCCAACAATGCAAATGCAAATGCTGAAATCAGCGTAGGCAGCAAAAGTTTCCATACAATCTCTATTCTCTTTGTATAGCTGAAAATAGAGGAGAGATTTCCGGCCAGCACTGCAAGCTTGTTGGTTCCAAAGACGGTAGCCAAACTACATTGTGGTAACGCATGCAGAAGCGCCGGCAGTTGAACTAGCCCGCCCCCACCCACCGCCGCATCTATTAAACCACCGCAAAACGCAAAAAAACCTAGTGCGATCAGTGTATATTCATAGCCCATCAGAATAACCCAGTAAAGGCAAGCAAACTTACACCCGAGGCAATTTTACCAATACCGACTTCTCACTCATTCAACGCTCGACATAAAGAGCTAAAGGCCTTTCCGACACGCGCATTATAGTCAAGCATCACCTCTTTGAGCCGACTCACCTCAAACCCAAGACCTACGGTGCGACCATATGCTTGCGTTGCAGCTAATGCATGCATCCCGTGCTTGTTTTCCACATCGCCAGAGTGCCCCAACACATAACCCTTTGCATCGCGAAGACTTTTAATATCGCTACTCAGCGACGCATTAATGGAAATCAACTTTTTTTCGATGAATTGAGCAAGAAAGTTGTACTCACTTCCATTCCAGAGCTCCGACGCAACGGATATCATCATCGCGTTCATTATGGAGTTTTTACTTTCAAGGGAATTGACCGCAGAATTATGATGCGCCACACCAACCTCATACAAAAACCGAGAGAATTCGCAACACTCATTAACCTCATATGAATTTCTCACCCAGTCTGAGGCATCAAAGGCTGCCGTCATATGTGCGTACATTCCATCATGCCCTTCATGCCCCAGACCAAAATCATCTTTTGCAACCTCATGCATATGCGCCATAACACGATTATGGCCCTCTTGCCCTCCAACTGATATAAAACGCGAATCTGCGGACAACCGCATAATGACCTTTGCAGACACGAGACTGGTTGTTTTATGAGTTTCATTCCAACCATTGAAAAATTTCAGAACACCAGCGTCCACACTATCCCGCTCAAGCAAAGCTCTAAACGCATCTTCAGCAAATGACTGCGCATTACGTGTAATCGAGTGAGAAAGCACGTCACGCATTGCAATCTGGAGTTCAGCCACATGCTCAACTTTGGTATGCAAAGGTAAATTTCTTGAACCGTCGCCCATCAATCGACCGGGCACTTTCAAGTTATCCAGATGCCGAGGAAGCATCCCAACGAACGCTTCACCAAACTCCTGCATCGATTTCGGTCTCGCCAGGTCTTTTGAATTATGCCAAAAAAAAACTTCATTCATAGTTTCACCTACAACATTGGTTAGTTGCGAGCTTCTCCGTCGACCACCTACACCACACAAGGTATCGAGAAACTTACAAACATGTTGAAATCACCCTCATGAGGTTTTGTAAAGTGGTAAAAACCGCAATCTAACAACAACACCGAGTGCAAAGATGTAGGAACCATCCGGGCATCGAGTAGGCTTGGTCCAAAGGCTTATTTTTTTGCCGTACGCAGCCCCGCCCAACGCCCCTGCAACCCGTCAGGGCGGAAAAAACACTGCGCAGATGAATTTTTCTTTAACCCGGGCACCGCCTATTCTTTGGCACAATCAGTTATCTACTCGCCGCCCAGGTAATAGCATGCCCCGCGTACTGACCATTGAAGATGACGCCGTCACCGCCCAGGAGATCGTCGCCGAGCTTTCCAGCCATGGCCTGGAAGTGGACTGGGCGGACAATGGCCGGGAAGGCCTTTCCAAAGCCATTGCCGGCGGCTACGACCTGATCACCCTGGACCGCATGCTCCCGGAGCTCGACGGCCTGACGATCGTCACCACCCTGCGCAACCTGAAGATCGCGACGCCGATCCTGATGATCAGCGCCCTCTCCGATGTCGACGAACGGGTGCGCGGCCTGCGTGCAGGTGGCGACGACTACCTGACCAAGCCCTTTGCCTCCGACGAAATGGCCGCCCGGGTCGAAGTGCTGTTGCGCCGCAACAGCGTACCGATGGCGCAAACCCGCCTGCAGGTGGGCGACCTGGAGCTGGACCTGATCAGCCACGAAGCCAAGCGTGGCGAACACACCCTCAACCTGTTGCCCACCGAGTACAAGTTGCTTGAGTTCCTGATGCGCCACGCCGGCCAGGTGATCACCCGCATGATGATTTTCGAAGAGGTCTGGGGCTATCACTTCGACCCCGGCACCAACCTGATCGATGTGCATATCGGACGCTTGCGCAAAAAGATCGACGCCGCTGGCCAGACCCCGCTGATTCGGACCGTGCGGGGCTCGGGCTATGCCATTGCCGAACCCGTCTAAGGGTTGGAGTTCGTCCACCAGCCGCTTGTTGGCGCTGTACAGCTTTCTGTTTGTGGCCTGGAGCAGCATCCTCATGGGGGTACTGTATTTCGAGGTCTCGGGCTACCTGAACAAGCTGACACGCCACTCACTCATGCAGCGCCAGCACCTGTTCGCGCACATGAGCGGCAAGCAGCTGGATGATGCGCTGATTGCCAGCCAGGCCTTCGAAGAACGCAGCTTTGATGCCTACGGCCTGTTCGATGCGCAGTTCAATCCGCTCGGCGGGCAGATCCGCCAACTGCCGACTGACCTGGGCCTGGACGGCAAGATTCATGAACTGAGCCGCTGCCTGGACGCCGATGATCCCCACCTGCCCCGCGACAGCTGTGATGCGGTAGCCCTGAAAGTACGTGACGGCCGCTGGCTGGTACTGGTGCGCGACAACGGCTCGCTGTTCGTGGTCACCCGCATCATCCTGCATGCCCTGCTCTGGGGCCTGTCGCTGACCATCATTCCCGGAATTGCCGGCTGGTACCTGCTACGACGCCGGCCGCTCAAACGTATCCGCGCCATTCAGGCCACCGCCGAACAGATAGTCGCCGGCGACCTGACCCGGCGCCTGCCACTGTCACCACGCCGCGATGAACTGGACATGCTCGCCGCCATCGTCAACGCCATGCTCGACCGCATCGAGCGCCTGATGCACGAAGTCAAAGGGGTCTGCGACAACATCGCCCACGACCTGCGCACCCCGCTGACACGTCTGCGCGCCCAGCTCTACCGCATTCGCCAGCAAGCCGGCGACACGTCGCCCCAGGCCGAGGCCCTTGAGCAGGCAATTGGCGAAACCGACACCTTGATGGCGCGCTTTCGCGGCTTGCTGCGTATCAGTGAGCTGGAAGATCGCCAGCGCCGGGCCGGCTTCGTCGAACTGGACCCACGCACATTGCTGATCGAGATGCACGACTTCTACCTGCCGCTGGCCGAGGACGGCGAAATCAGCCTGAGCCTTGAACTGCCTGCGCAGCTACCGCCACTGCATGGTGATCGCGAACTGCTGTTCGAGGCGCTGGCCAACCTGCTGGGGAACGCCATCAAATTCACACCACCCGGCGGCCAGGTGCGCATGCGCGCCAGCAGCGAGGCCAGTACGTTACGGATTGCGTTGGAAGACAGCGGACCGGGGATTCCCGAGGATGAACGTGAGGCAGTGTTAAAGCGCTTTTATCGCAGCGAGGAAGGCCATCGCCACCCGGGGTTCGGGCTGGGGCTGTCGGTTGTTGCGGCGATTGTCGACCTGCATGGCTATGCGCTTGAGGTCGGAGCGAGTGAGCTGGGTGGGGCGAAACTGGTGCTGCATTGCCGTACTGGCGTTGCCAGTTAAGGCCTCATCGCGGGTAAACCGCTCCCACAGGGTCGTGCATTCGTACCTGTGGGAGCGGGTTTACCCGCGATGAATTCACTGCCGATCAGTCAGCCAGACGCCAGGTGGTAGCGCCTTTGCTGTCTTCCAGCACCACACCCATGGCGGTGATCTGGTCGCGAATGCGGTCCGACTCTGCCCAGTTCTTGTCAGCACGCGCCTGCAGGCGCGCCTGAATCAAGGCTTCGACTTCGGCCGCATCGACCTTGCCTTCGGCACCGGCACGCAGGAAGTCATCCGCGTCCAGTTGCAGCACACCCAGCAGGCCGCCCAGTTCACGCAAACGACCCGCCAGGCCCGCAGCAACCTCAGGCTCGCTTTCGCGCAGGCGATTGATTTCACGCACCAGGTCAAACAGCACGGCGCAGGCTTCCGGAGTACCGAAGTCGTCGTTCATCGCCAGGGTAAAGCGCTCGACATAGCTGTCGCCGCCCTTGGCCTCGACCCGTGGCAAGCCACGCAGCGCATGATAGAAACGCTCCAGCGCCCCCTTGGACTCGCGCAGGCTGTCTTCCGAGTAGTTGATCGAGCTGCGGTAGTGACTCGACACCAGCAGGTAGCGAACAACCTCCGGGTGATACTTGTCGAGCACATCGCGAATGGTGAAGAAGTTGTTCAAGGATTTGGACATTTTCTCGCCATTGATGCGGATCATGCCGCAATGCATCCACGAATTGGCGTACTGCTTGCCGGTCGCGGCCTCGCTCTGGGCGATTTCGTTCTCGTGGTGCGGGAACTCCAGGTCGTTGCCGCCGCCATGGATGTCGAAACTTTCACCCAGGCAGCAGGTGGACATCACCGAGCACTCGATGTGCCAGCCTGGACGACCGGCGCCCCACGGCGATTCCCAGCTCGGCTCACCCGGCTTTACGCCCTTCCATAGAACGAAGTCCAGCGGGTCCTGCTTGGCCTCGTCGACCTCGATACGTGCGCCAATGCGCAGGTCTTCGATCTTCTTGCGCGACAGCTTGCCGTAACCGACGAACTTGCCGACCCGGTAGTACACGTCGCCGTTACCCGGCGCGTAGGCGTAGCCCTTGTCGATCAGGGTCTGGATCATCGCGTGCATGCCCGGGATATGGTCGGTGGCACGCGGCTCCAGATCGGGCGGCAAGATGTTCAGACGGCGCTCGTCTTCGTGCATCGCATCGATCATGCGGGCGGTCAGCGCGTCAAACGACTCGCCGTTTTCGTTGGCCCGGTTGATGATCTTGTCATCGATGTCGGTGATGTTGCGCACATAGGTCAGGTTGTAGCCGCTGTAACGCAGCCAGCGGGTGACCAGGTCGAAAGCAACCATGCTGCGGCCGTGGCCCAGGTGGCAGAAGTCGTACACGGTCATGCCGCAGACGTACATCCGCACGTTGTTGCCATCCAGCGGTTTGAAAACTTCTTTGGTCTTGCTAAGCGTGTTGTAGATGGTAAGCACGAGCGTTCCTCAGCTGCCCCACGAATCGCGCAGGGTCACAGTCCGGTTGAATACCGGGCGACCCGGCTGGGAGTCTTTCAGGTCGGCGCAGAAGTAGCCTTCGCGCTCGAACTGGAAGCGGTCTTCTGCCTGGGCCTGGCCCAGCGAAGGTTCCGCACGACAACCGGTGAGTACCTGCAGCGAATCGGGATTGATGTTATCGAGGAAGCTGCCGCCGTCTTCAGTCTTCTCGGGGTTGGCCGAGCGGAACAGGCGGTCGTACAGACGCACTTCGCACTCGACGCTGGCCGCAGCCGGCACCCAGTGGATCACGCCCTTGACTTTACGGCCCTCTGGGTTTTTGCCCAGGGTGTCCGGGTCGTAGGAGCAACGCAGCTCGACGATGTTGCCGCCGGCGTCCTTGATGGCCTCGTCGGCGCGGATCACATAGCTGCCACGCAGGCGCACTTCACCGGCTGGCTCCAGACGCTTGTAGCCTTTTGGCGGCTCTTCCATGAAGTCGTCGCGATCGATGTAGATCTCGCGCGCAAACGGCAGCGCACGCACGCCCATGTCTTCTTTCGGATGGCGTGGCAGCTCAAGGTTTTCGACCTGGCCTTCCGGGTAGTTGGTGATCACTACCTTCAACGGGCGCAGCACGCACATGGCGCGTGGCGCGGTACGGTCGAGGTCGTCACGGATGCTGAACTCGAGCATCGACATGTCGACCACGCCGTCGGAACGGTTGGTGCCGATCATTTCGCAGAAGTTGCGAATCGACGCCGGGGTGTAGCCGCGGCGACGGAAACCGGACAGGGTCGACATGCGCGGGTCGTCCCAGCCGTTGACGTGCTGCTCGTCGACCAGCTGCTTGAGCTTGCGCTTGCTGGTGATGGTGTAGTTCAGGTTCAGGCGGCTGAACTCGTACTGACGCGGCTTGGCCGGCACCGGCAGGTTGTCCAGGAACCACTCGTACAGCGGACGGTGCCCTTCGAACTCCAGGGTGCAGATCGAGTGAGTGATACCTTCGATGGCGTCCGACTGACCATGGGTGAAGTCGTAGTTCGGGTAGATGCACCACTTGTCGCCGGTCTGGTGGTGGTGGGCATGACGGATGCGGTACAGGATCGGGTCGCGCATGTTCATGTTCGGCGATGCCATGTCGATCTTGGCACGCAGCACGCACTGGCCATCCTTGAACTCGCCGGCCTTCATGCGCGCGAACAGGTCGAGGTTTTCTTCGACGCTGCGCTCGCGGAACGGGCTGTTCTTGCCTGGCTCGGTCAGGTTGCCGCGGTATTCCTTGGCTTGTTCCGGGGTCAGGTCGCAGACATAGGCCTTGCCGGCCTTGATCAGGTCGATCGCCCACAGGTGCAACTGGTCGAAGTATTCCGAGGCGTAGCGCACCGGGCCGGTCCACTCAAAGCCCAGCCACTTCACATCGCTCTGGATGGCGTCGATGTACTCCTGGTCCTCTTTGGCCGGGTTGGTGTCATCGAAACGCAGGTGACAGGCTCCACCGAACTCCTGGGCCAGACCGAAGTTCACACAGATCGACTTGGCATGACCGATGTGCAGGTAACCGTTGGGCTCTGGCGGGAAACGGGTGACGATGCTGCTGTGCTTGCCCGCGTCCAGGTCAGCCTGCACGATCGGGCGCAGGAAGTTTGCAGGGACGGCTGGGGCGCCTTTGGCAGCGGCGTTGGGAGCGGTGTCGGCAGTGGGCTTGCTCATAGGATCCTTGAATACGGGGTGCACGGCCTGGGTAGGCCGACTGAATCAAAGCGCTTATCATAGCCGAAGCGGTCGAGCTGCCGACAGCGTCGGGCCGACAAACAGCCGCGATATTCGGCAGGCATTGCGAAAAAACTGCCGCAAATCACGTATCGCGGGCTGTAGACTGTGCGTCAAGTGTGTATCGCGCCCCGGCGCGGCCCTATTTCAAATGCCTTGAAAGAGCGAATTCCAGCATGTCCAAAGTCAAACTGAGCACCAACTTCGGCGACATCGTCATCGAACTGAACGCTGAAAAAGCCCCGATCACCGCGGCCAACTTCATCGAATACGTAAATGCTGGCCACTACAGCAACACCGTGTTCCACCGCGTCATCGGTAACTTCATGATCCAGGGCGGCGGTTTCGAGCCAGGCATGAAAGAAAAGAAAGACAAGCGTCCAAGCATTCAGAACGAAGCCGACAACGGCCTGAGCAACGACAAGTACACCATCGCCATGGCTCGCACCATGGAGCCGCATTCGGCATCGGCACAGTTCTTCATCAACGTCACCGACAACAGCTTCCTCAACCACAGCGGCAAGAACGTCCAGGGCTGGGGCTACGCGGTATTTGGTAAAGTCACCGAAGGCACCGACGTTGTCGACAAGATCAAAGCCGTTGCCACCGGCTCCAAGTCCGGCCACCAGGACGTTCCGGTTGATGACGTGATCATCGAGAAAGCCGAGATCGTTGAGTGATACTGCTGATCTCTGATCTGCACCTGCAAGAAGAACGCCCGGACATTACCCGGGCGTTTCTTGATCTGCTCGACGGTCGTGCCCGCCACGCCGAGGCGCTGTATATCCTCGGCGACTTTTTCGAGGTATGGATCGGCGACGACGCCATGACGCCCTTCCAGACCACGATCTGCCAAGCCCTGCGCGCCCTGAGCGACAGCGGCACGCAGGTCTACCTGATGCATGGCAACCGCGACTTCATGATCGGCGAGGCCTTTTGCAAAGCCGCGGGCTGCACCTTGCTGCGCGATCCGAGCGTGGTGACACTGGGCGGCGAACCGGTCCTGCTGATGCACGGCGACAGTCTGTGCACCCTGGACCTGGGCTACATGAAAATGCGTCGTTACCTGCGCAACCCTGTGAGCTTGTGGATCCTGCGGCACCTGCCGCTCGGCACCCGCCAGAAGCTGGCACGCAAACTACGCAATGAAAGCCGCACCCAGGTACGGATGAAGGCCAACGACATCGTCGATGTGACCCCGGAAGAAGTGCCGCGGGTCATGGCCGAACATGGCGTGCTCACGCTGGTGCACGGCCACACGCACCGCCCGGCGATTCACAAGCTGATGGTCAACGATCAGCCGGCGCGACGTATCGTGCTGGGCGATTGGGACCGCCAGGGCTGGGCGCTGGAAGTGGATGAGCAAGGGTTTCAGCTGCAGCCTTTTGCGTTTCCCTGAATGAAGGCCCTCCGGGCCTTTTCGCCAGCAAGCCGGCTTCTACACTCGCTGCTTTGTAGACGTCGGCTTGCCGGCGATGCTTGCGCTCAATGCCCTGCCGACGCCGGCCCGGCTTTGGCTGCAAACGGTGGCTTGGCCAGCCACACCAGCAGTATCAACCCGGCAAACACCCAGCCCATCAGGGTGAAGTAATCCACCGTCGACATCATGTAGGCCTGGCTGCTGAGCATCCGCTCCAGTTGCGCATACGACTGCCCGTTCGCCCCGCCCAGGTGATTCAGCGCTTCGCGGGTGGCCGGTTCGTAGGTGCTGATGCTTTCACTCAGGTAGGCATGGTGCTGGTCCGCGCGGCGAATCCAGATCCAGGTGGTCAACGAGGCGGCGAAACTCCCCCCCAGGGTGCGCAGGAAGGTAGCCAGCCCTGAGCCGTCGGCGATCTGGTGCGGTGGCAGGTCCGACAGCAGGATGCTCAAGGTGGGCATGAAGAACAGCGCCACGCCGATGCCCATGAACAACTGCACCAGGGCGATGTGCTGGAAATCCACCTCGTTGGTGAAGCCGGCACGCATGAAACAACTGGTGCCGATGGCCAGAAACGCCACCCCCGCCAACGCGCGCAGGTCGAATTTGTGTGCATATTTGCCGACAAAGGGCGACATCAGCACCGGCAGCAAACCGATCGGCGCCACGGCAAGGCCGGCCCAGGTAGCGGTGTAGCCCATCTGCGTTTGCAGCCACTGCGGCAGGATCAGGTTGATACCGAAAAAGCCCGCGTAGCCGCCCACCAGCACGATCGTGCCGATGCGAAAGTTACGGTGCACGAACAGCCGCAGGTTGACCACCGGGTGCTTGTCGGTCAGCTCCCAGATGATGAACACAGCGATGAACACCACCGAAATCAGGCTGCCTATCACGATAAACCCGGACTCGAACCAGTCCAGGTCATTGCCCTTGTCCAATACGATCTGCAAGGCCCCGACGCCGATGATCAGGCTCAGCAAGCCAATGTAGTCCATGGGCTGACGCTGCGTACTCACCGGCCGCGAGCGCATCTGTTGACGCACGACGGCGGCGGCAAACAGGCCGATGGGTACGTTGATGAAGAAGATCCACGGCCAGCTGTAGCTGTCAGTAATCCAGCCGCCCAGAATGGGGCCGGCAATCGGCGCCACCACCGTGACCATCGCCAGCAAGGCGAGCGCCATACCGCGCTTGGCCGGCGGGTAGACGGCTATCAGCAAGGTCTGGGTCATCGGGTACAACGGACCGGCGACAATGCCTTGCAGCACCCGGAAACCGACCAGCTCGGGCATCGACCGCGCAATGCCACAGAGAAACGAGGCCAGCACGAACAATAGCGTGGCCCAGAGAAACAGCTTGACCTCGCCGAAGCGCCGGCTCAGCCAGCCGGTCAGCGGCAAGGCAATGGCGTTGCTCACCGCAAACGAGGTGATCACCCAGGTGCCCTGCTCCGAACTGACCCCCAGGTTGCCGGAGATGGTCGGCAAGGCTACGTTGGCGATGGTGGTGTCGAGCACCTGCATGAACGTCGCCAGCGACAGCCCGATGGTTGTCAGCAGCAGGCTCGGCGGGCTGAATGAAGCCGTATTGCTCATCGCAGCGCCGTCTTGCTGGTGCCTGCGCTGTTGTCATGGATGAGCCGCGCGATCAAAGCGTCGGCCTCGACCAGCTGACTGTCGTAGACACGGGTAGCAAACGACGCCTTTTGCGGCGGCAACTGGGCCAATACCGGGCCGCTCTGGTCGTGCAGGTCGACCGTAACCTGCGTCGACAGCCCAATACGCAGCGGGTGCGCCGCCAGTTGCTCAGGGTTGATATGGACACGCACCGGCACGCGCTGGACAATCTTGATCCAGTTGCCGGTGGCATTCTGTGCCGGCAACAAGGCAAAGGCGCTGCCGGTACCAGCGCCGAGGCTGTCGATGGTGCCGCTGTATTTGATTTCGCTGCCGTACAGGTCGGCGACGATATCCACTGGCTGACCGATGCGCATGTGGCGCAGCTGTGTTTCCTTGAAGTTGGCGTCGATCCACAGCTGATCCAGGGGGATCACCGCCATGGTCGCGGTGCCCGGCTGCAACCGCTGACCCAGTTGTACGGTGCGCTTGGCCACGTAGCCGGTAACCGGCGCCACCAAGGTGGTGCGTGCAGCGTTCAGGTACGCCTGGCGCAAGTCGGCAGCCGCAGCCATCACTTGAGGATGGGACGACACCACGGTGTCATCGACCAGTGCCGAAGTGGTGTTGAGTTGCTGCTTGGCGGTGTCGAAAGCGCCTTGGGCCGAGGTCAGGTCATCGCGCGAATGGGACAGCTCCTCCAGGGAAATCGCCCCGCCGGCCGCCAGGGTTTTGCGCCGGGTGTAATTTTCCTGGGCTTTGCTCAGCTCGGCCTGACGCGCCTGCACCTGGGCTTTCTTGCCATCGACATCGCTGTACAGGCCGCGCACTTGACGCACGGCGCGGGCCAGCTGGGCCTGAGCCGCCTGCAGTCCGACCTGGGCATCGCTGGGGTCAAATTCCAGCAGCACCTGGCCTTCATGCACCAGATCGCCGTCGTCGGCGCCGATACTGACTACCGTACCGGTCACCAGCGGGGTGATTTCCACGACGTTGCCGTTGACATAGGCATCGTCGGTCTCTTCATTCCAGCGCCCGTACAGCTCATGCCAGGCCCATACCGCAGCGGCGCCAAGCACGACCAGCAAGGCCAGGGCGAGCAGCCAGGTCTTGCGTTTGCGCGTGTTATCGAGTGCCTGCACGGAGTCGGCAGTGTCTTGGGGGGTGGCAGTGGCCATGTCGAATACCTTGTCTTACTCAGAATCAGCCGCACAGGGCTGCACAGCAGCCTTGTGCTCGTTTGCCGCACCCACGCGCAACGCCGTAAGGCTGTCACCCGCGGCCAGCAGCACTTTGGTCAGCAGGTGTTCCAGGCTGACCAGTTCATCCGGGGCCAATGCCCCGAGCAGTTCGTTCATTGCCGCCGCGCCGATATGCGGCAATTGGTCGGCGAGCTTGTTCCCGTCTTCACTCAGCGCCAGGCGCACCTGACGACGGTCATCGGGGCAGCGCCGGCGAACCAGCAGGTCTTTCTGTTCCAGGCGGTCGAGCATGCGCGTCATCGAGCCGCTGTCCAGCGCCAGGTAGCGGCACAGCTCGGCCGGGGTGTCGACCCCGAACTGGGCGACGATGATCAGCACCTTGAATTGCGCCGCAGTAACGCCGAACGCTTGCAGGTGGCTGTCGAGAATGCGGTCTTTAACCAACGCCGCACGCCCCAGGAGCATGCCCAGGGTGCAGGTCTGAAAGTTTTCCGGAGTGTAATGCGGCATGAACGAGATCCCTGCTTAGGCAGCTAGTAACATAATGTTACTGCTTAGACAGTTATCGTCAAGGCATTAATTAGCTTGCTTTCTATTTGGCCAATAAAAAGGGCTGCCGAGGCAGCCCTTGTTCAACCGAAAGGCCTCAGGCGGGAATGCCGCTGTGAAAGCGAAACTCTTCATCCGGGGTGCTGATCAGCTCGGCCTCGACCGCCCTGACCTTCTCCACCACCCGCTCGATATCCGCCGCCTCGCCATATTGATGAGCCAGCTTCAGGTAACCCTGGTAGTGACGGGCCTCGCTGTTGAGCAGGCCGTGGTAGAACTTGCCGAGCTCTTCGTCCAGGTGCGGCACCAGCGCGGCAAATCGCTCGCAGCTACGGGCTTCGATAAAGGCGCCAACCACCAGCGTGTCGACCAGCTTCACCGGCTCATGAGTGCGCACCACACGGCGCAAGCCCGAGGCATAACGGCCGGCGGACAGCGGACGCAGGGCGATCTTGCGGCGCTTCATCAAGCGCAGCACCTGCTCGTGGTGCACCAGCTCTTCACGGGCAAGGCGCGACATCATGTTGATCAGGTCCAGGTGCGTGTTGTACTTGGCCATCAGGCTCAACGCGGTGCTGGCAGCCTTGAACTCGCAATTCTTGTGGTCGATCAACAGGGTTTCCTGGTCGGCAAGTGCCGCCTGGACCCAGGCATCGGGAGTACGGCAACCAAGAAACGCATCAATTTCGGGAATAAGGTGCATAGGCTCACAAACTGGCAGGGCAAACGGCAAGACCGGCGATTATACCGGCAGCGGCGGCGATCACCAGTGAACTATGCTTGATACATATCAACGCCCATTGCACTTGGCGCCGACTATAGTCAGGCATCGGTCGCCATTTCTGAAGGGAGTTCACGCTCATGCAAGAAGTACGCAGCATCCTGGTGGTACTCGACCCTGAACACGCTCACAGCCGCGCACTCAAGCGGGCCAAACTGATCGCAGGCGCCACGGGTGCGCGCCTGCACCTTTTGATGTGCGACAAAAAACAGGACCACAGCGCCCTGCTCAGCCTGCTCGCCAGCCAGCTGCATGATGACGGCTACAACAACGTCACCCATGAACAGGCCTGGCACGACACCCTGCACGAGTCGATTGTCGATGTGCAGCAGGCAGAAGGCTGCGACCTGGTGATCAAGGAGCACCGTCCGGACAACCCGCTGAAACGGGCCTTGCTCACCCCGACTGATTGGAAACTGTTGCGCCAGTGCCCTTGTGCGGTACTGATGGTCAAGACCGAACGGCCCTGGACCGGTGGCGTGATCCTTGCCGCCGTGGATGTCGGCAACCATGACGACGCGCACCGCCTGCTGCACAAGAACATCATCGACCACGGCTACGAGATCGCCAACCTGGCCAAGGGCAACCTGCACGTGATCAGCGCCCACCCATCACCGATGCTGTCGGCCGCCGATCCGGTGTATCAGCTCAAGGAGACCATCGAACAGCGCTACCGCGAGGAATGCGCCGCGTTCCAGGCCGAATTCGATGTCAGCGATGATCGCCTGCACGTTGCCGAAGGCCCCGCTGATGTACTGATCCCGTACACGGCAAAAAAATTCGATGCGGTGGTCACTGTCATCGGCACCGTGGCCCGCACCGGGATTTCCGGAGCCCTGATCGGCAATACGGCAGAGGTCGTGCTCGATTCGCTGGAGTGCGATGTGCTGGTGCTTAAAAGTGAAGAAGCGCGGGTGCACCTGACAGAACTGGCCCAAGGCTGATTTTCCCAGCGGGCTCCCACAAGCAGTGGCATACCCTCTACTTGTGGGAGCCGGCCTTGCCGGCGATGGGCGGCAAGGCAGCTCCGGCCCTCAGCCCAGAGCGTCCTTGAGAAACCCCGGCGCGATATAACGCTGGTAGTGGGCCTCGGACAGCAAGAAGAACTCCCGATCAATGGCATCACGCAACTCGGGCAGTTCCCAGTCGCGAAACTCCGGCAACAGCACCATGCCATACGCCTCTATCTCACGGATAACCCGTGCGCCACGGGCGATCAGCTGGTACGCCCAGCAATATTCGGACTGGTGCGGCACGAAGCGGATCTTGCGCAGCTCAAGTTGCGAACGCAGCCGCGCGGCATCAAAGACCTCAAGTTTGGCCACCATGACCTGCACCAGCAATTGCTCGAGGCGCAGCCAGACCGCACGTTTTTCGTCTTCGTTATAGCCGTTCCAGTTGATCACTTCATGATGAAAACGCTTGCAGCCACGGCACACCAAGTCCCCGTAAACCGTGGAACAGAGGCCGACACAAGGCGTTTTAATTGACTGATTGGACATGAAAAAACCAACAACCGAACGGTGGATCAGCCTGCCATGTTAGCCCTTTGTCTAACGGGGGTCACCCGTTAAAGTCATCGTGCGCGCCTTACCTTTATCGAGTTTTTACCGTAGAATCATCCGGCCTTTTTAAGGCGCCAATGTCCGTTAGAAGCTGTTTTCAAAGCGTCACGAGCACAGTTGATCCGGTAGAACGGCGTTGGCCCGGGATATACGCCTCATCGCATATCCCGCGCCAGCCCTCATCAGCCTCCGTTCTACAGGCGTAAAACTTTGAAAGCAGCTTCTGTGAGGATCTCCTGCAACCCTGGCTACGCGGCCCAAGAAGCCGTATTGCGCATGGGTGCCGGATTTTCTGGATGAGCGTCCCGGACACCCATTTGGGACCACTGATGAGGGTAATAACTGTGCTTGAAGCCTACCGCAAACACATCGAAGAGCGTGCCGCCCTGGGCATCGTGCCCCAGCCGCTTAACGCCGAACAAACCGCAGGCCTGGTCGAGCTGCTGAAGAATCCCCCTGCTGGCGAAGAAGCAGTCCTCGTCGACCTGATCACCAACCGCGTTCCACCAGGAGTGGACGAAGCCGCCTACGTCAAGGCCGGTTTCCTCTCTGCTGTCGCCAAGGGCGAAGCCACTTCTCCGCTGATCGACAAAAAGCGCGCTGTAGAGCTGCTGGGCACCATGCAGGGCGGCTACAACATCGCCACCATGGTTGAACTGCTGGACGACGCCGAGCTGGCTGCCGTTGCTGCCGAGCAACTGAAGCACACCCTGCTGATGTTCGATGCGTTCCACGACGTTGCCGAAAAAGCCAAGGCTGGCAATGCTCACGCCAAAGCCGTACTGGAATCCTGGGCCGCTGGCGAGTGGTTCACCGCCCGCCCTGCGATCGAAGAGAAGTACAGCCTGACCGTCTTCAAGGTCCCTGGCGAAACCAACACCGACGACCTGTCCCCTGCTCCGGACGCCTGGTCGCGCCCTGACATCCCGCTGCACGCCCTGGCCATGCTGAAAATGGCCCGTGACGGCATCGTGCCTGAGCAACCAGGCGCTGTCGGCCCGCTCAAGCAGATCGAAGAAGTCAAAGCCAAAGGTTTCCCGGTCGCCTACGTCGGTGACGTGGTCGGTACCGGCTCCTCGCGTAAATCCGCCACCAACTCGGTGCTGTGGTTCTTCGGCGACGACATCCCGTACGTGCCGAACAAGCGCGCTGGCGGTTTCTGCTTCGGCACCAAGATCGCCCCGATCTTCTACAACACCATGGAAGACGCCGGTGCCCTGCCGATCGAATTCGACTGCACCAACCTGGGCATGGGCGACGTCATCGACGTGTACCCGTACGCCGGTAAAGTCTGCAAGCACGGCACCGACGACGTCATCACCACCTTCGAACTGAAGACCCCGGTGCTGCTCGACGAAGTCCGCGCTGGTGGCCGTATCCCGCTGATCGTCGGCCGTGGCCTGACCGAAAAAGCCCGTGCCGAACTGGGCCTGGGCGCAACCGACCTGTTCAAGCTGCCTGAAGCCCCGGTCGACACCGGCAAAGGCTACAGCCTGGCGCAGAAAATGGTCGGCAAGGCGTGCGGCCTGCCAGAAGGCAAAGGCGTACGTCCTGGCACCTACTGCGAACCGAAGATGACCACCGTCGGCTCCCAGGACACCACTGGCCCGATGACCCGTGACGAGCTGAAAGACCTGGCGTGCCTGGGCTTCTCTGCTGACCTGGTCATGCAGTCGTTCTGCCACACCGCGGCCTATCCGAAGCCAATCGACGTCACCACCCACCACACCCTGCCGGATTTCATCCGCACCCGTGGCGGCGTGTCCCTGCGTCCAGGCGACGGCATCATCCACAGCTGGCTGAACCGCATGCTGCTGCCGGACACCGTCGGTACCGGTGGTGACTCGCACACCCGCTTCCCGATCGGCATCTCGTTCCCGGCCGGTTCCGGCCTGGTCGCCTTCGCCGCTGCCACCGGCGTCATGCCGCTGGACATGCCGGAGTCGGTACTGGTGCGCTTCAAGGGCAAACTGCAACCGGGCATCACCCTGCGCGACCTGGTTCATGCGATCCCTTACTACGCCATCCAGAAAGGCCTGCTGACCGTCGAGAAGAAAGGCAAGATCAACGCCTTCTCCGGCCGCATCCTGGAAATCGAAGGCCTGGACGAACTGACCGTCGAGCAAGCGTTCGAACTGTCGGACGCCTCGGCTGAACGTTCCGCTGCCGGCTGCTCGATCAAGCTGCCAGAAAAGGCCATCGCCGAATACCTGCAGTCGAACATCACCCTGCTGCGCTGGATGATCAGCGAAGGCTACGGTGACCCGCGCACCCTGGAACGCCGCGCGCAAGCGATGGAAGCCTGGCTGGCCAACCCGGTGCTGCTGGAAGCCGACAAGGACGCCGAATACGCCGAGATCATCGAGATCGACCTGGCCGACGTCAAAGAGCCTGTGCTCTGCGCGCCGAACGACCCGGACGACGCCCGTCTGCTGTCGACCGTTCAGGGCGAGAAGATCGACGAAGTGTTCATCGGTTCGTGCATGACCAACATCGGTCACTTCCGCGCAGCCGGTAAACTGCTGGAGAAGGTCAAGGGTGGCATTCCTACCCGTCTGTGGCTGGCACCGCCAACCAAGATGGACGCTCACCAGCTGACCGAAGAAGGCTACTACGGCATCTACGGCAAAGCCGGTGCACGCATGGAAATGCCAGGCTGCTCGCTGTGCATGGGTAACCAGGCACGCGTACAGACCGGTTCGACCGTGGTTTCCACCTCGACCCGTAACTTCCCGAACCGCCTGGGCGACGCCACTAACGTCTACCTGGCCTCGGCCGAGCTGGCTGCTGTTGCCTCGATTCTGGGCAAGCTGCCAACCGTCGAAGAGTACATGGAATACGCGAAAAACATCGACAGCATGGCTGCCGACGTTTACCGCTACCTGAGCTTCGACCAGATCGCCGAGTTCCGTGAAGCTGCTGCGAGCGCCAACATCCCGGTCGTTCAAGCGTAAGTTGACTTAGCGTGAAAAAAAGCCCCGCCAATTGGCGGGGCTTTTTATACTCATTAAAATGAGTTGGGAAATAATTCAACATCAGCCACCTGCCCCAGCCATTTCGATGAATACAAAACCACAGCGCCTCAGAAGAAAGCACGAACGGCGTACCGTACACCCTGTAGCTGAACAGACGTTATTTTTCATAAAGCCCCGATTTTCCGCCAGCAACTCACACTATCGTTCAATTACAATCGGCATCTCACCCTTAATGGCAATTGTATATGGCACCGCCCCCAAATAACTTTGAATAGCGACCAAAACGCGAGCAGCTTCCTCACCAATCAACTCCCTATGAGTACTCCGATTGGCATCATAGGTATTATCATAAGCACGCACCACCCCAGAGAATGTGAAACCATTATCTTTCCGCTTATGCAGCATGCCTTCTAAACGCAGGGGAATACTCCCCAACCAGGCGCCCGTCAACCATGAATCCTGCGCCGTATCATAGGAAAACATTCCAACACATATAGGAGAAGAGCCAACAAGCGCCGAAGTAAAAGCTTGTTCCAACGCTGGAATATTTTTCGTGGCGAGATTTATCGAGAGTCGATTGATGTCTGTCGCTACAGCCTCTCCTTTACCAAAGAGAAAGTGGGAAAGCGCCGCTACAGCGGTGAGCGGCCCTGCTGACAGTTCAGTTACATCACTAACTTTGGCATAGGGTTGCAAATTCCGCAGCGCGTGAAAAAGCGCATGCTGCATGGAAACTTCTGGATTAAGACACATGTATTGATCTGCATGTGAAACCACCAGAAAATCCATACCAACTGCAGGATTGAGGAGTTTCACCTCCCCGCCCTCCATGTACGCGGACTGCTCTCTCATCAGCTTTACAAGCATTTCCCGCCAGTACCCTTCCGCATATTGCTGCAACCGCTGCTCAAGTTGAGCCCTCACGACCAGCCCCGGAGCAGGAGCTGGGAGTTGGGAACTGGGACTAACAGGTGCGTAACCAGGGGCTGCAGCACTAACATTAATTGGAGGAGGTGTTACCGTACCGGCCATGCTGCGTTCCTTTTACAACTTTAAATGGAACGAAGAAATTACGTGACAACATCCGCAACAAAAGCCGTTCGCTTCCGATGTGCATGAAAGAATCAGCCTCATCGCAAGAAGGACATTACCTATAGTTAAAGTAATCCCGATTTTTTTTACGCATTCAGGGCACTATTCTGATGCATGCCCGAGTGCTCCAGAACGAAAATTGAGGCGCAACCAGAGCTGGAAATGCAAAAGCCCGCTTACGCGGGCTCGGTTTGCATGCGACTCAGAACCCGTCGCCAGGCACGCGCACCCAGCCTTCCATCAGAATCCGCGCACTGCGACTCATGATGGCCTTGGTAACCGTCCACTCGCCATTCACCTGACGCGCCTCGGCACCTACGCGCAACGTGCCCGACGGGTGACCGAAACGCACCGCGCTGCGCTCGCCGCCACCGGCCGCAAGGTTGACCAGCGTGCCCGGGACTGCCGCCGCCGTGCCGATGGCCACCGCAGCGGTACCCATCATGGCGTGGTGCAGCTTGCCCATCGACAGCGCACGCACCAGCAGGTCAACGTCTGACGCCGCCACCGCTTTGCCGCTGGACGACTGGTAGGCCGTCGGCGGCGCAACAAAGGCGACTTTCGGCGTGTGCTGACGCTTGGCCGCTTCATCGATGTGCGCGATCAAGCCCATGCGCACCGCGCCATAGGCACGGATGGTCTCGAACCTGGCCAAGGCTTGAGGATCGCTGTTGATCGCGTCCTGCAACTCGGTACCGGTGTAACCGATGGCTTCGGCCTGAATGAAGATGGTCGGGATGCCGGCGTTGATCAGCGTCGCCTTGAGGGTGCCGACACCGGGCACCTCAAGGTCATCGATCAGGTTGCCGGTCGGGAACATCGAACCGCCCTCGCCGTCTTCGTCGGCAGCCGGGTCCATGAATTCCAGTTGCACTTCGGCCGCCGGGAAGGTCACGCCATCCAGTTCGAAATCGCCGGTTTCCTGCACTTCACCATTGGTGATCGGCACATGGGCGATGATGGTCTTGCCGATGTTGGCCTGCCAGATACGCACCGTGGCAACGCCATCCTGCGGGATACGGCTGCTGTCGACCAGGCCGGCACTGATGGCAAAGGAGCCAACGGCTGCCGAAAGATTGCCGCAGTTGCCACTCCAGTCGACGAAGGCTTTGTCGATGGACACCTGGCCAAACAGGTAATCGACGTCGTGATCGGCCTTGCTGCTGTGCGAGAGGATCACGGTCTTGCTGGTACTGGAGGTTGCGCCCCCCATGCCGTCGATCTGCTTGCCATACGGGTCGGGGCTGCCGATCACCCGCAGCAGCAGGGCATCGCGGGCCGGACCCGGAACCTGTGCGCGCTCAGGCAGATCCTGCAGACGGAAAAAAACGCCTTTACTGGTGCCACCACGAATATAGGTGGCGGGGACTTTGATCTGGGGTACGTGAGCCATATTGAGCGTGTCCTGTAATTGTTCAGCAGTCTGCAAACAATTGTGGGAGCCGGCATGACCGGCTCCCACAGGGGTGTGTTACGTGTGCCTCAGTGAATCAAACCGTCGCCGACTCGAGGAAGTCCTGGGCAAAGCGCTGCAGCACGCCGCCCGCTTCGTAGATCGAGACTTCTTCGGCGGTGTCCAGGCGGCAGGTAACCGGCACTTCGACGCGCTCGCCGTTGTGACGGGTGATCACCAGGGTCAAGGTTGCCCGCGGGGTACGCTGGCCGACCACGTCGAAGGTTTCGGTGCCGTCGATGTCCAGGGTCTTGCGGTTGACGCCTGGCTTGAACTCCAGCGGCAACACGCCCATGCCCACCAGGTTGGTGCGGTGGATACGCTCGAAGCCTTCGGCAACGATGGCCTCGACACCCGCCAGACGCACGCCCTTGGCAGCCCAGTCACGGGACGAGCCCTGACCGTAGTCGGCACCGGCCACGATGATCAGCGGCTGCTTGCGGTCCATATAGGTCTCGATGGCTTCCCACATACGGGTGACCTTGCCTTCCGGCTCGATCCGCGCCAGCGAACCCTGCTTGACCTTGCCGCCTTCCTGAACCATTTCGTTGAACAGTTTCGGGTTGGCGAAGGTCGCACGCTGCGCGGTGAGGTGGTCACCACGGTGCGTTGCGTAGGAGTTGAAGTCTTCCTCCGGCAGGCCCATTTTCGCCAGGTACTCACCGGCGGCGCTGTCGAGCATGATGGCGTTCGACGGCGACAGGTGGTCTGTGGTGATGTTGTCCGGCAGCACCGCCAGCGGGCGCATGCCCCTGAGCGTACGCTCCCCGGCCAGCGCGCCTTCCCAGTACGGCGGACGGCGGATGTAGGTGCTCATTTCGCGCCAGTCGTACAGCGGCGGCACCTTGGGACCGGTATCTTCCTCGATGGTGAACATCGGGATGTAGACCTGGCGGAACTGCTCCGGCTTGACCGCTGCCTTGACCACGGCGTCGATCTCTTCGTCGCTCGGCCAGATATCCTTGAGGCGGATTTCCTTGCCGTCGACCACCGCCAGCACATCCTTCTCGATGTCGAAGCGGATGGTACCGGCAATCGCGTAAGCCACTACCAGCGGCGGCGACGCCAGGAACGCCTGCTTGGCGTACGGGTGGATACGCCCGTCGAAGTTGCGGTTACCCGAGAGCACGGCAGTGGCGTACAGGTCACGGTCGATGATTTCCTGCTGGATGACCGGATCCAGTGCACCGGACATACCGTTGCAGGTGGTGCAGGCAAACGCCACGATACCGAATCCAAGCTGCTCCAGCTCGTCATCGAGGCCCGCTTCTTTCAGGTACAGGGCAACCGTCTTCGAGCCCGGCGCCAGGGACGACTTGACCCATGGTTTGCGGACCAGGCCAAGCTTGTTGGCGTTGCGCGCCAGCAGGCCGGCGGCAATCACGTTGCGCGGGTTGCTGGTGTTGGTGCAGCTGGTGATGGCAGCAATGATCACGGCGCCATCCGGCATCTGCCCCGGCACCTCTTCCCACTGGCCGGCGATACCTTTGCTGGCCAGGTCACTGGTTGCAACGCGGGCATGCGGGTTCGACGGGCCGGCCATGTTGCGCACGACACTGGACAGGTCGAAACGCAGCACACGCTCGTACTCGGCATTGGCCAGGCTGTCAGACCACAAGCCGGCAACCTTGGCGTAGGTTTCCACCAGTTTGACCTGCTCGTCGTCACGACCGGTGAGCTTGAGGTAGTCGATGGTCTGCTGGTCGATGGAGAACATTGCCGCAGTGGCGCCGTATTCCGGAGCCATGTTGGAGATGGTCGCACGATCGCCCAGGGTCAGCGCACGGGCACCTTCGCCGTAGAACTCAAGGTAGGCACCGACGACTTTTTCCTTGCGCAGGAACTCGGTCAGGGCCAATACCACGTCAGTGGCGGTGATGCCAGGCTGCGGTTTGCCGGACAGCTCGACGCCGACGATTTCCGGCAGGCGCATCCACGAAGCGCGGCCGAGCATGACGTTCTCGGCTTCCAGGCCGCCGACACCGATGGCGATCACACCCAGGGCATCAACGTGCGGCGTGTGGCTGTCAGTACCGACACAGGTATCCGGATAGGCCACGCCGCGCTCGGCGTGGATGACCGGCGACATCTTCTCCAGGTTGATCTGGTGCATGATGCCGTTGCCGGGCTGGATCACGTCGACATTCTTGAATGCCTTCTTGGTCCAGTTGATGAAATGGAAGCGGTCTTCATTGCGACGGTCTTCGATGGCGCGGTTCTTCTCGAACGCCTGCGGATCAAAGCCACCGCACTCCACGGCCAGCGAGTGGTCGACAATCAACTGCACCGGTACCACCGGGTTGACCTGGGCAGGATCGCCGCCTTTGTCGGCGATGGCGTCGCGCAGACCGGCAAGGTCCACCAGCGCAGTCTGGCCGAGAATGTCATGGCACACGACGCGGGCCGGGAACCAGGGGAAGTCGAGATCGCGCTTGCGCTCGATCAGCTGGCTCAGCGAGGCATTGAGGCTGGCCGGATCGCAACGGCGCACCAGGTTTTCTGCCAGTACGCGCGAGGTGTAGGGAAGCGTGTCGTAGGCGCCGGGCTTGATCGCGTCGACCGCCGCACGGGCGTCGAAATAATCCAGGCCGGTGCCCGGCAGGTTCTTGCGAAATTCAGTATTCATGGCACAGGGACTCAATCACGGTAAGTTCGGTGGCGTGGGGGCCAGCACTGAGGCCAGTGCTGGCCACCCAAAGCCGGTCTCAGCGTTGCTCGATTGGCACGAACTTGCGCTGCTCAACGCCGGTGTATTCGGCGCTTGGACGGATGATGCGGTTGTTGGCGCGCTGCTCGAACACGTGAGCGGCCCAGCCGGTCAGGCGCGAGCAGACAAAGATCGGCGTGAACAGCTTGGTCGGAATGCCCATGAAGTGGTACGCCGAGGCATGGTAGAAGTCGGCGTTCGGGAACAGCTTCTTCTGCTCCCACATGGTCTTGTCGATGGCTTCGGACACCGGATACAGCACGGTATCGCCTACTTCGTCAGCAAGCTGCTTCGACCAGCCCTTGATCACTTCGTTACGCGGGTCGGACTCTTTGTAGATCGCATGGCCAAAGCCCATGATCTTGTCTTTGCGCTCAAGCATCTGCAGCAGCTCGGTCACCGCGTCCTGCGGGCTCTGGAAGCGCTCGATCAGCTCCATCGCCGCCTCGTTGGCGCCGCCATGCAGCGGGCCGCGCAGCGAGCCGATGGCCGCGGTGATGCACGAGTACAGGTCCGACAGCGTCGAGGCGCACACGCGGGCGGTGAAGGTCGAGGCGTTGAATTCGTGCTCTGCGTAGAGGATCAGCGAGACGTTCATCACTTTGACGTGCAGCTCGCTCGGCTTCTTGCCATGCAGCAGGTGCAGGAAGTGACCGCCAATGGTGTCTTCATCGCTGGTGCACTCGATGCGCACACCATGGTGAGTGAAGCGGTACCAGTAGCACATCACCGCCGGGAACAGTGCCAGCAGGCGGTCGGTCTTGTCGCGTTGCTGCTCGAACGTCAGCTCGGGCTCCAGGGTGCCCAATACGGAGCAACCGGTACGCATCACGTCCATCGGGTGGGCGTCTGCCGGAATGCGCTCGAGCACTTCCTTCAACGCCTGAGGCAGGTCACGCAGGGTCTTCAGCTTGCCCTTGTACTCGGCCAGCTGGGCCGCGCTCGGCAAGTCGCCGTACAGCAGCAGGTAGGCCACTTCTTCGAACTCGGCACCCGCGGCCAGGTCGCGGACGTCGTAACCACGGTAGGTCAGGCCGGCACCGGCTTGTCCGACTGTCGACAGTGCGGTTTGCCCGGCCACTTGACCACGCAGGCCGGCACCACTGAGTACTTTTGCTTCGGCCATGTTTTTCTCCACTCTTGAATTTGTTATGGGAAACGGCAATGCATCACGGGTTCAAACCGCGCTTCAGCCCTTTTTCTGGGCAAACAGCGCATCGAGGCTTTGCTCGAACGCGTGGTAGTTGATGGCGTCATACAGCTCCATGCGGGTCTGCATGGTGTCGATGACATTCTTCTGGGTACCGTCGCGGCGCAGCGCGTTGTAGACGTTGTCGGCTGCCTTGTTCATGGCGCGGAAGGCCGACAGCGGGTACAGCGCCAGCGACACATCGACCGAGGCCAGCTCTTCGGTGGTGTACAGCGGGGTGGCGCCGAACTCGGTGATGTTGGCCAGGATCGGGGCTTTCACCCGGTCTGCGAAGGTCTTGTACATCGCCAGTTCAGTGATCGCTTCCGGGAAGATCATGTCGGCACCGGCTTCGATGCAGGCGGCAGCGCGGTCCAGGGCAGCGTTCAGGCCTTCTACGGCCAGGGCATCGGTACGCGCCATGATCACGAAGCTGTCATCGGTACGGGCATCTACTGCGGCCTTGATGCGGTCGACCATCTCCTGCTGGGAGACGATTTCCTTGTTCGGGCGGTGGCCGCAACGCTTGGCGCCGACCTGGTCTTCGATATGAATGGCGGCAGCGCCGAACTTGATCATCGACTTGATGGTACGGGCGACGTTGAAAGCCGAGGAGCCGAAACCGGTGTCCACGTCCACCAGCAATGGCAGGTCGCACACGTCGGTGATACGGCGTACATCGGTGAGTACGTCATCAAGGCCGGTAATACCCAGGTCAGGCAGGCCCAGCGAGCCGGCTGCTACACCGCCACCGGACAGGTAGATCGCCTTGAAGCCGGCACGCTTGGCCAACAGTGCATGGTTGGCATTGATCGCACCGACAACCTGCAGCGGGTGCTCGGCGGCGACGGCATCACGAAAACGCTGGCCGGGACTTTTCTGACTCATGAATCACCTCGTGGGCTAGACGCGTCCTGATAGTGACGCTCAATGTTGCGTTTGGAGGCGCCGATGTGACGGCGCATCAAGAGCTCGGCCAGTTCACCGTCACGGTCGGCGATGGCATCGAGAATTCGGTGGTGTTCGGCAAACGCCTGGTGTGGACGGTTGGGCGTGGCGGAGAACTGGATGCGGTACATGCGCACCAGTTGATACAACTCGCCACACAGCATCTGCACCAGGGTGCGGTTGCCACTGCCCTGAATGATCCGGTAGTGGAAGTCGTAGTCACCTTCCTGCTGGTAGTAACCCAGGCCGGCCTGGAACGTAGCGTCGCGCTCATGGGTATCGAGCACCCGGCGCAGCTCGTCGATTTCGGCTACGCTCATACGCTCGGCAGCCAGGCGACAGGCCATGCCTTCCAGCGACTCGCGAATCTCATACAGCTCGATCAGTTCGGCATGGCTAAGCGACACCACCCGCGCACCGACGTGGGGCACGCGCACCAACAGGCGCTGGCCCTCAAGGCGATGGATGGCCTCGCGCAGCGGCCCGCGGCTGATACCGTAGGTGCGTGCCAGCTCCGGCTCGGAGATTTTGCTGCCAGGAGCGATTTCGCCCTTGACGATAGCGGCCTGGATGCGGCGGAAGACGTTTTCCGAAAGCGTTTCGGAATCCTCCGCGATGGCACCGGGAACCAAGGCTGCGTCCAACATATTGTCGACACCTCACAAATCAATGAGGCCAAAACTAGCCAAATTGGCAAGCAGAGTCAAAGACAAAATAAATATTGTCGACAATCGTCTAAGAACGAACTTCATCAGTGCGGGTGTTGTCTGAGTGCAGCCGCTGGCGCCATCACACCAGCGTGATAGAATGCCGCGCCCTCACACAGGGCACGAATAGTGTGTTTGTCATCCTTTTGTGGTGATGACAGCAAATCGAGGAAGCTTGCGCAGTAGTTGCCAGTGGCCTTTACCCGAACATCGCACAGCACCGCGCCAGGATTTATGAGACTTACACCCCTTCCACTGTTGCTCAGCCTGTTTTTGTTGCCTGCCCTGGGTCAGGCCGCGGAAAAGACCGTGTACGGCCTTAATGAATACGCCCGCCTTGCCGATATCGACCTGGAGGTTGCCGCCAAGCTCGACACCGGCGCCAAGACCGCCTCGCTCAGCGCCCGCGATATCAAGCGCTTCAAGCGCAACGGCGAATCATGGGTACGCTTCTACCTGGCAATTGACGCCGCCCACGCGCATCCGATAGAACGCCCCTTGGCCCGCGTCAGCAAGATCAAGCGGCGCGCCGGCGATTACAACCCGGACGAAGGCAAGGCCTACACCGCCCGCCCGGTGATCGAATTGAACATCTGCATGGGGACGGCCCAACGCGTGATCGAAGTGAACCTGACAGACCGCAGCGCATTCCAGTACCCGCTGCTGATCGGCTCCGAGGCGCTCAAGCACTTCGACGCCCTGGTCGACCCAAGCCTTAAATACGCGGCCGGCAAACCTGCCTGCGCCCCTGACGCTCACACCGCAGAGTAATCCCGATGCGCTCTCTTACCCTTCACCTGAAAGTCCTGATCACCGTACTGGTGCTACTGGGCATCATCGTCACGGCCTATCAGATCTTCTTTCTCGGCATCCCGGTGACCGAAGACGAGACCGATGACCTGTGGAACATTGACGCCAAGGTCGAGTTCGTCGCCAACCCCAAGGACCCGATCAAGGTCCAGATGTTCGTGCCACCGCTGAGCCGTGACTACGTCAGCCTCAACGAGAGCTTCATCTCCAACAACTACGGGGTCAGCGTCAACCGCGTCGATGGCAACCGCAAGGTGACCTGGTCGGCCCGCCGCGCCAGCGGCAACCAGACGCTTTACTACCGCCTGGTGCTGACCAAGCGCTACAGCACTGAAAAAGCCAAGATCAAGGGCCCGACCTTCCGCGACAGCCTGGCCGTGGAAGGCCCGGAAAAAATCGCCGCCGAAGCGTTGATGGCCCCGATTCGCCAGCACTCGGCCGACGTCGAGACCTTTGTCAGCGAGACCATCAAGCGCGTCAACAACCTCAACGACGACAACGTCAAGCTGCTGCTGGCTGGTGATACCTCGTCGCTGAACAAGGCCAAGATCATTGACCTGCTGTTGTCCATCGCCCATGTCCCGGTGGAAAAAGTCCACACCATCCGCCTGATTGCCGACCAGCCACAAACCCCTGAGCTGTGGCTGCGCAGCTTCAACGGTACCGACTGGTTGTACTTCAACCCGGACACCGGCGAACAAGGGCTGCCTGCCGACCGCCTGCTGTGGTGGACCGGCGATGACAACCTGATCACCGTCGATGGCGGCAAGAAAGCCAACGTCAGCTTCAGCCTGAACAACAGCGAAATGAACGCCATCCGCCTGGCCAAGCTGACGGACGAGAACACCGACGCCGACTTCCTCGAGTATTCGCTCTACGGCCTGCCGCTGCAGACCCAGCAAACCTTCATGATCATGGTGATGATCCCGATCGGCGTACTGGTGATCCTGGTGCTGCGTAACCTGATCGGCCTGCAGACCCTGGGTACCTTCACTCCGGTGCTGATCGCCCTGGCCTTCCGTGAAACCCAGCTGGGCTTCGGCATCGTGCTGTTCACGGTCATCACGGCCCTGGGCCTGTCGCTGCGCTCCTACCTTGAACACCTGAAGCTGCAGATGTTGCCGCGCCTGTCGGTGGTACTGACCTTCGTCGTGGTACTGATTGCCGCCATCAGCCTGTTCAGCCACAAGCTGGGCCTGGAACGCGGCCTGTCGGTGGCGCTGTTCCCGATGGTGATTCTGACCATGACCATCGAACGCCTGTCGATCACCTGGGAAGAGCGTGGCGGTGGCCATGCGATGAAAGTCGCTATCGGCACCCTGTTCGCCGCCTCCCTTGCGCACCTGCTGATGAGCGTGCCGGAGCTGGTGTACTTTGTCTTCACCTTCCCGGCAGTACTGCTGATTCTGGTGGGCTTCATGCTGGCAATGGGTCGCTACCGCGGCTACCGCCTGACGGAGCTGGTACGTTTCAAAGCTTTCGTGAAGGCTGACGCCTGATGTTCGGTCTCTGGAAAACCTGGAAAGCCCTGGAGGCCCGGGGCATCATGGGTATCAACCGGCGCAATGCGGACTATGTCCTCAAGTACAACAAGCGCCACCTGTACCCGATCGTCGATGACAAGATCATCACCAAGGAGCGCGCGATCCAGGCCGGCATCCATGTGCCGGAGATGTACGGGATCATCTCCACCGAGAAGGAAATCGAAAAACTCGGCGAGATCATTGGTGAGCGCAACGACTTCGTCATCAAACCGGCACAGGGTGCTGGCGGTGACGGCATCCTGGTGGTGGCCGATCGTTTCGAAGACCGTTATCGCACGGTCTCGGGAAAGATCATCAGCCACGAGGAAATCGAGCACCAGATCTCCAGCATCCTCACCGGCCTGTACTCACTGGGCGGTCACCGCGACCGCGCCCTGATCGAGTACCGGGTCACCCCCGACCAGATCTTCAAAAGCATCAGCTATGAAGGTGTGCCGGACATCCGCATCATCGTGCTGATGGGCTACCCGGTGATGGCCATGCTACGCCTGCCGACCCGCCAGTCGGGCGGCAAGGCCAACCTGCACCAGGGCGCCATCGGCGTCGGTGTCGACCTGGCGACAGGCGTGACCCTGCGCGGCACCTGGCTGAACAACATCATCAGCAAGCACCCGGACACCACCAACGCGGTGGACGGTGTGCAATTGCCGAACTGGGACGGCTTCATGAAGCTCGCCGCCGGCTGCTATGAGTTGTGCGGGCTGGGCTATATCGGTGTCGACATGGTGCTGGACCAGGACAAGGGACCGTTGATCCTCGAACTCAACGCCCGCCCTGGCCTGAACATCCAGATCGCCAACGACTGCGGCCTGACCCTGCGCACCCACGCCGTTGAGGCGCACCTGGAAAAGCTCGCCAAAGACGGCATCCAGGAAACCCCGGAAGAACGTGTGCGCTTCGCTCAGGAGCTGTTCGGCCACGTGCCATCCGAGTGAGCACCCGCCCGACTGCGCCATCCACCCCGATTGGCGCAGCCGGGCATACTCAAGGTCGCAGCCAACGCTAGGCGCATTTCCTACACAGGACTACAATCGCCTCCCCGCATTCATAGCTGTTACTTGCATGCCGACCTGTACGCTTCACCCCCTGCCCTACCTGGCCGACCCTGCGGCCTATTTCGCCCGTATCCGCCTGGCACCTGGCGCCGTCATGCTCGACAGCGCGCGCCCGACCGCCGAGCGCGGCCGCTTTGACCTGCTCAGCGCATGGCCACTGCAGACCTTGACGCCCCAGGCCGCTGAACTCGGTGAAACCTATCTGCAACGTCTGCGTGCGAGCCTTGACGAACTGGGCCGGGCAGAGCTGCCCAAGGGCGTCGAACTGCCCTTTGCCGGCGGGCTGATCGGTTACCTCAGCTACGATTTCGGCCGCCGCCTGGAGCCGCTACCCAGCCTGGCTGCCAACGATCTGGGGATGGCCGACGCCAGCCTGGGCCTGTATGCCTGGGCATTGATCAGCGACCATCAGCTTGAACGCAGCCAGTTGCTGTTTCACCCAAGCCTTGCCGATGCCGAGCGCCAACGCCTGATCAACCTGTTCGAGGCACCCGCGCCCGCCTGCACTGCGCAGTTTTCCCTGCTGGCACCGATGCGCGGCGACATCAGCGCCGACGACTACCACCAGGCCTTTGACCGGGTGCAGGCGTACATCCACGCCGGCGACTGTTACCAGATCAACCTCACGCAACGGTTTCGCGCGCCGTGCCAGGGTGACCCCTGGCAGGCTTACCAAGCCATTCGCCAGGTGTGCCCAACACCCTTCTCGGGCTTCCAGGTACTCGACGATGGCAGCGCACTGCTGAGCTTCTCGCCGGAGCGATTCATCCGGGCCAGTGGCGGCCAGGTCGAAACCCGACCGATCAAAGGTACCCGCCCGCGCAGCGCCGATGCAGCCCAAGATGCACGCAACGCTGCAGAACTGCTGGAAAGCAGCAAAGATCGCTCGGAAAATCTGATGATCGTCGATTTGCTGCGCAACGACCTGGGGCGAACCTGCAAGACGGGTTCGGTCAAGGTACCGGAGCTGTTCAGCCTGGAAAGCTACCCGAACGTGCATCACCTCGTGAGCAGTGTCACCGGTCAACTGGCCGAGGGCAATGACGCCCTGGACCTGATCGCAGGCAGTTTCCCCGGCGGTTCGATCACCGGCGCGCCGAAGATTCGCGCGATGCAGATCATCGACGAACTGGAACCCAGCCGGCGGGCGCTGTATTGCGGCTCTTTGCTGTATGTGGACGTGCGCGGCGAGATGGACAGCTCCATCGCGATCCGCAGTTTGCTGGTCAAGGATGGCCAGGTGTGCTGCTGGGGCGGAGGCGCCGTGGTGGCAGACTCGGAGTGGCGCGCGGAGTACGAAGAGTCGATCACCAAGGTCAAGGTGCTGCTCGACACCCTGCAGAGTCTTTGAAACCGCAGGAGCGGATTTATCCGCGATGGACCTCGCGTGCAGCCCATCGCGGATAAATCCGCTCCTACAGAAGCCTTAGAGGCTCAACGATCGATTGGAAGCCTTGATGAACTCTTGCTTCAGCGCGTCGAAATCATGCACGGCCGGGAACTGTGGAAACTCGCGAATCACATTCTCCGGCGCATGGAACAGAATGCCTACATCGGCTTCGCCCAGCATAGTGGTGTCGTTGTACGAGTCACCGGCCGCAATCACCCGGTAGTACAGGCTCTTGAAAGCCAGCACCGACTGGCGCTTGGGGTCTTTCTGGCGCAGCTGGTAGCCCGTCACCCGATCGGTCTCATCGGTGATCAGGCGATGGCAAAGCAAGGTCGGGAAACCTAGCTGTCGCATCAGCGGCTGTGAAAATTCGTAGAACGTGTCGGAGAGAATCACCACCTGAAAGCGCTCACGCAGCCAGTCAACAAATTCGATGGCGCCGTCCAATGGCTTGAGCGTGGCGATCACCGCCTGGATATCGGAAAGCTTCAGGCCATGCTCATCGAGAATGCGCAGGCGCTGCTTCATCAGTACATCGTAATCGGGCACATCACGGGTGGTGGCCCGCAACGATTCGATTCCGGTTTTTTCCGCAAAGGCGATCCAGATCTCAGGGACCAGCACGCCTTCCAGGTCGAGACAGGCAATTTCCACAGCACACTCCTCGAACGACAAAAAATGGGAAGCCGCACTCTACATGGGCGGCGTCTGCCCGGGCAATTTTTGGTAACATCAACGCATTACGAGCGCCAAGCGCCATTCAATGATCGGAAGCCGCCTGATGAGCCAACCCTTCGACGTCGCCGCCCTGGCCGCGACCTACGCCAACAAGTCCCCGCAAGACATCCTCAAACTCGCCTTCGAGCACTTCGGCGATGACCTGTGGATTTCCTTCAGCGGCGCCGAAGACGTGGTGCTGGTGGACATGGCCTGGAAACTGAACAAGAACGTCAAGGTGTTCAGCCTCGACACCGGCCGTTTGCACCCCGAGACTTATCGCTTCATCGACCAGGTGCGCGAGCAGTACAACCTGCCTATCGAAATCCTTTCCCCTGACCGCAGCAAGCTTGACCCCTTTGTCAAAGAAAAAGGCCTGTTCAGCTTCTACAAGGACGGCCACGGCGAGTGCTGCGGCATCCGCAAGATCGAACCGCTGCGCCGCAAGCTGAGTACCGTCAGCGCCTGGGCCACAGGCCAGCGCCGCGACCAGAGCCCGGGCACCCGCAGCCAGGTAGCCGCACTGGAAATCGACAGCGCCTTCTCCACCCCCGAGCGCACCCTGTACAAATTCAACCCGCTGGCGCAGATGAGCAGCGAAGAAGTCTGGGGCTACATCCGCATGCTCGAACTGCCGTACAACAGCCTGCACGAGCGCGGCTTCATCAGCATCGGCTGCGAGCCCTGCACCCGCCCCGTGCTGCCGAACCAGCACGAGCGCGAAGGTCGCTGGTGGTGGGAAGAGTCGACCCAGAAGGAATGCGGCCTGCATGCCGGCAACCTGATCACCAAGGGCTGATCAAGCCGTTTGAAAAACCGGCTTCGGCCGGTTTTTTTTCACGCCACACGAAGGAACGCAATGAGTAACACGGACGCCTCGCCCAACGCCCTTGCGGACAGCCTGTATCAGGACCGCATCGCCACCCTCCTTGGCTACCAGACCCTCCGGCAGGCACATGGCGTGCGGCGCCAGTACTTGAGCTATCTGGCCGTGATGGGTTTCGTCCTGGTGGCCTTTGCACTGCAACCGCAATACGGCGGACCGTTCCTCTCCATGTGGGTCGCCGTTCTGCTTATCTGGATGCCACTGCGTTCCATAGGCCGCCTCATTGACCTGCGCGACCAGGGTCGGGCAACCCTGGACGAACTGTTGCTGATCCCGGGCCGGCCCACACACGATCAGTTACAGGCTTCGGTGATGCGCCAATTGCGCAACAGCCTGCTGGAGAAGCAAGTATTGATGACGCTGATCATCATTGCGATGGGCGCGCTGAACGAAGCCCCCGGGCTTCACCAGCCGTTGCCCGCGATTGCCTTTAGCGGCGTGATGGTCGTGGTCAGCCTGGGCTTGGCCAAACTGGCCTGGCGCGGCGTATTGAGCCACCGCCAACTGGGCGCCGGCACCATCACCGCAATGCTTTCAGTGTTTATTGGCACCGCTGCGCTGAACATCGCCTGAGCCAGAACCAAGGCATGAAAAAACCGGCACGATGGCCGGTTTTTTCATGCCTGCCGCCGCTGTCAGTGCACAGGCAACTCGACGTCGGCAAACAGCTCTTCAAGCTCTTGCTTGTTATGGCACTGAATCGCCTTGGCCATCACTTCGCGGGTCAGGTGCGGGGCGAACTTCTCGATGAAGTCGCACATGAACCCCCGCAGGAAGGTGCCGCGACGGAAACCGATCTTGGTGATGCTCGATTCAAACAGCTCGCTGGCATCCAGAACGACCAGGTCATTGTCGAGCTTGGTGTCGACGGCCATCTTGGCCACGATACCCACGCCCAGACCCAGACGTACGTACGTCTTGATGACGTCGGCGTCGGCGGCGGTGAACACCACTTTCGGGGTCAGGCCGCGATGGCTGAAAGCCTCGTCGAGCTTGGAACGACCGGTAAAACCGAACACATAGGTAACAATCGGGTATTCAGCCAGGGCTTCGAGCGTCAGCTTCGGCAGCTTGGTCAGCGGGTGCCCCTGTGGAACCACCACGCAGCGGTTCCAGCGATAGCACGGCATCATCACCAGGTCACCGAACAGCTCGAGGGCTTCAGTGGCAATGGCAAAATCCACGGTGCCGTCCGCAGCCATCTCGGCGATCTGCATCGGCGAGCCCTGATGCATATGCAGGGCCACTTCCGGGTACTGCTTGATGAAGTTGCTGATCACCGGCGGCAGCGCATAGCGTGCCTGGGTATGGGTGGTGGCAATCGACAGGGTGCCTTTTTTCTCGTTGGAGAACTCTTGCGCAATCTGCTTGATGCTCTCGACCTTGCGCAGGATTTCACCTGCGGTGGTGATGATTCGCTCACCGGCCGGGGTCACACGAGTCAGGTGTTTGCCACTACGGGCGAACACTTCAACGCCCAGTTCGTCTTCGAGCAGGCGGATCTGCTTGCTGATGCCCGGCTGGGAGGTGTACAGACTCTGCGCTGTCGCAGAGACATTGAGGTCGTGGTGCGCCACTTCCCAGATGTAGCGCAATTGTTGAAGCTTCATAGGTATCCCTCAAATCAGCTGGGCGTCACCGGCAGCAGTGACGATTTATAACTATATTAGTGGTTTGAAGAATAAATCTAGAACTATTTTAGCAGTCTAGTAGGAAACCCCCGACAACGCAGCGTTAAGTCTTCCGACGCCCAAGGTGTTGCGCCAACGGCACCATGTAGACCGGCACCGGCGACAGCTGCAACAGGCGCACGGCCGTACGCCCAAGGGGAATGTCGACACCCGCCCCCTGGCTGTGGCTGCCGAAGATCAGCAGGTCGACACTCAGACGCTGGGCCTGCTCGAGGATCACCTGGGCCGGATCCCCCTGGCGAACGCGGACTGCCTTGATCAGCGCCAGGTCAGCCTCTTCGCCCAATTCGTCCCGAAAATTTTCCAGCACCCGCTGCTCGATGTTGGCCATGACGTTGTTGACCCCCTGGCGGTGCAACTGGTCCAGCGTTTGTTCATCCAGGTAGCTCTGCAACAGCGACTCGGCGAACTGCCCCATCGGTTCCACGGCATGAATCACATAGAGCTCTGCATTGAATGTGCGCGCCAGTGCCAGCGCATGCTGCATGACAAAAGGCGCGTACACACCGAGGTCGGTGGCATAGAGCATGGAACGGATCATTCGACCTCCTCGACTGCCACTAGGGCAGAGCAAGCTTCAGCTTAGCAGCGCCCGAATCACGCGCCGTTCCGTCCGGCGCTCCGGCCTGGCGCGCCTAGCCAAGGGTCGGTTCATTGCTGATGCCATGCGGCACATGGCCGGTTGCGACGACGCTGCGCGCCCGTTCGCAATGGCCCGCCTGGTCGTCGAAAAACACATCGGCGGCGAACGCTTCGAGGAACGCCGATTTGTCCAGGCCGCCGAGGAACAGCGACTCGTCCAGGCGGATATCCCATTCGCGCAGGGTACGAATCACCCGCTCATGGGCAGGCGCCGACCGTGCAGTGACCAACGCGGTACGGATGGGGCATGCACCGTCGGGAAACTCACTCTGCAATTGATTCAGAGCAGCCAGAAACGGCTTGAACGGCCCACCCCGCAATGGCTCACGGGCAGACTCGCGCTCACTGGCCTGAAACGCCTCCAGGCCACCCAGCTGATACACCCGCTCGGACTCATCGGAAAACAGCACCGCGTCGCCATCAAACGCGATTCGCAGCTCGTCGCTGGCCGCACGCTGCGCACCGCCGGAGAGAATGGTCGCCGCCGCAAAACCGGCTTCGAGCGCGCTGCGCACATCATCGGCATCGGTAGACAGGAACAGGTGACAACCAAACGCTGCGAGATAAGGATAAGGGCTGCGCCCTCCGACAAACGCCGCCCGATAGATACCCAGGCCGTGGTGCTCGATGGAGTTGAACACGCGCAGGCCGGTGTCGGCACTGTTGCGCGACACCAGCACCACCTCGACCCGAGGATGCCCAAGGTGAGCATTGAGACCCAGCAGTTTTTGCACCAGCAAAAACGCATCCCCGGGCTTGAGCACTTCGTCCTCGTGTTCGATCTGGTACTGGCGGTAAGCCTCGACGCCTTGCGCCAGGTAGATCCGATGGCTTTCACTCAGGTCAAACAACGCCCTTGACGAGATGGCGACGACCAGTTTGTCGCCCAGGTTCTTGCTCATGCACGCTTCCTCTTGTGCCGGGAATATCCACTGTAGCCGCTGACGGCTACTGTGCCGCCTGCTGGTTACGCCGGTCGATGAACGCCAGCGCCTGATAGAGGGCTTCCATGCGCGGCAGGTTGCAACCGGTCGCACGCGCCCTGGCCAGCGGCTCGGCGTAGATCCCCTCGAGCTCAAGCGGGCGGTTGTGGGTAAAGTCGTAGTACATGCTTGGCCAGTAGTCAGACATTTTCTCGGTGCCGGCGAATAACTGCTCGGCATAGCCCGGCGGCATTTCATGACCACAGGCACGGGCACCTTCAACCACTTCAGCCATCAATGCCTGGATCAACGTCCGGCTGTGCGAATCCGCCATCAATGGCGTAGTACTGGCCCGAAGCAATACCGACAGGCCGTTATAAGGCACATTCCAGACCAGCTTCTGCCAGCGCGCACAGGCCAGGTCGCTCATCGCTTGCGAGTCGATACCGGCAGCGCGAAACAGTTCAGCGCCCTCTTGGGTAATTGTCTGGCGTGCGGCGGCGTCGCCAGTCGGCCCACTGTGGTATCCCAGGTTCACCGCGCCCAAGGCCTGGTGACGAATCACGCCCGGCGCCTCGCGGTTGACGCAGATGTAGCACAGCCCGCCGAGCAAATGCAGGTTGGTCGGCAGCAATGGTCGCAGTTGCTCTTCTACTCCGAGGCCATTCTGCAGCAATACGACCTTGCCATCCGCCGCTGCAGCCTGGGCAATGACCGAAGCCAGCTCAGCATTACTGGTAGCCTTGGCGCCCACCAGCAGCCAGTCACAGGGTGGCATGTCGGCAACAGAGGCGTAGGCCTGCACCGCCATCTGCAGCGGCCCGTGCACCGCGCTGTCGATCCTTATGCCGTTGGCGTTGACTGCATCAAACTCGGTACGCAGAAGAAAATGCACATCAAATCCGGCCCTGGCCAGCATCACGCCATAGAAGCCACCAATGGCGCCTGTTCCAATAATGCCGATACGCGGACGCTTGCTCGTCATACTGCTTCCCCCGAACGTTCAATTTTTGTTCAATTTTTTCACACGCAAATCAACAGCCTTACGATCCATCACTATACTCAGGCGAACAAGGTCAAAAAGTCGACACGGAGTCGAGAATGCGCGGTTTCCTGCCTCACCCGGACGATGTTCCGGTCGAACTGGCGTTGCGCCCGTCGCCCAGCCTGTTCCGCCAGCGGCTGCACACCATCAGCCTGGGCGGAATTGCCTGCAACCATCCCCGTGCATATCGCCGTGGTATGGCGGTGGAGATGATCATCCCCTCCCTGGGCGAAAACGCCCGCTACCCGGGCTATGTAGCCTGGTGCCAGAAACAGCAGGACGGCTATCGGGTCGGTATTGCCTTCATCGATGCACAGGCGCTGTTCGGCGCACGGATGAGCGAGCAGGTGTGCCAGATCCAGCACCTCTACCAGCAGCACATGCGGGAGCAAAGCCCGCTGATCGATCTCGACGCCCTGGCCCAGCAGTGGGTCAAACAGCACGCTGGCGAATTCTCCGAGGCGAGTCTTGAAGCCAGCCATAGCCGACAGATTCTCATTTAAGGACAAAAACCCTGCGCCAGTGGGCTTTCAGACGCAGGAAAGCGGCCTCTACCCATTGTCGAGCCACGGTGTAACGCGCTAAGGTTCGGCTCCCCGCTGCGTACAATCTTGCTGCTCCGCCGCACGGGGATCGCTGGCGGCCGGCACCCGTGACCTGACGAGTAACACGATGGCTGATTTACCGATCGATGACCTAAACGTTGCCTCCAACGAGACCTTGATCACCCCCGATCAGCTCAAGAAGGAAATTCCCCTTAGCGCCACCGCGCTCAAGACCGTGACTGCGGGCCGTGAAGTGGTGCGCAATATCCTCGATGGCAAGGATCACCGCCTGTTTGTGGTGATCGGTCCCTGCTCGATCCACGACATCAAAGCGGCCCATGAATACGCCAAGCGCCTCAAGGCCCTCGCTGCCGAAGTCTCCGACACCCTGTACCTGGTCATGCGTGTGTACTTCGAAAAGCCACGCACCACCGTGGGCTGGAAAGGCCTGATCAACGACCCGTACCTGGATGACTCGTTCAAGATCCAGGACGGCCTGCACATTGGCCGTCAGCTATTGCTGGACCTGGCGGAAATGGGCCTGCCGACCGCCACCGAAGCGCTCGACCCGATCTCCCCGCAGTACCTGCAGGACCTGATCAGCTGGTCGGCCATCGGCGCACGTACCACCGAATCCCAGACCCACCGCGAAATGGCCTCCGGCCTGTCGTCGGCGGTAGGCTTCAAGAACGGCACCGATGGCGGCCTGACCGTAGCCATCAATGCCCTGCAGTCGGTATCCAGCCCGCACCGCTTCCTGGGTATCAACCAGGAAGGTGGCGTATCCATCGTCACCACCAAAGGCAATGCCTACGGTCACGTGGTACTGCGTGGCGGCAACGGCAAGCCGAACTATGACTCGGTCAGCGTTGCACTGTGCGAACAAGCGTTGGCCAAGGCCAAGATCAAACCAAACATCATGGTCGATTGCAGCCACGCCAACTCCAACAAGGACCCGGCCCTTCAGCCGCTGGTGATGGAGAACGTCGCCAACCAGATTCTCGAAGGCAACCAGTCGATCATCGGCCTGATGGTCGAAAGCCACCTTAACTGGGGCTGCCAGGCGATTCCGAAAAACCTCGAAGACCTGCAGTACGGCGTCTCGATCACCGATGCCTGCATCGACTGGGACGCTACTGAAAAAACCCTGCGCAGCATGCACGCCAAGCTCAAGGACGTGCTGCCCAAGCGCAACCGCGCCTGACACGCAGACACAAAAACGCCGGGCATTGCCCGGCGTTTTTGTGTCTGCACTGTGAATGACAGCCGCCTGGCTGCCCTTCGCGATTCTCAGGCCTTGGTGGAGTGCCGCTGCTGGCGCTCCATGTAACGTTCCACGTACGAGCATGACGGAATCACGGTGTAACCCATGTCTTCTGCATACTGCAGCGCCTTTTCGGTCAGCGCCGCAGCAATACCCCGGCCCCGCAACGCATTGGGAACAAAGGTGCGGTAGATATCCAGGGTCTGTTTACCCAGGTCCATGTAGGTCAGGTAAGCACGATGACCGTCCACACTGGTCTCGAATTGATGACCGGCCTGGTCATGGTGGATGGACAACGCCTCGCTCATCACTACTCCTTGCGGGTCTTTTGATTAGACCCCTACCTTACCGATGTTTGTCCGGCGAAGGAACCTCTACGCCACCCCGTGCCCATTTGGACAGCAAGAACAGCATGGTCGTTCTCTGGCAAAAGAGCACGTACAAATAGTAGGCGCCCAGGGCCCGGATACTCAAGGCGTCTGGTCGCAAAATCGCGCACTTGCAGCCAGCGGGCCTGGCCGCGGGCAGTGCCCTGAACAGTTGCCGGATGTTGTAGTGTTAAGACGTTGGATGACACTTTAAGTCACCATTAGTTCAACAAAAATACACACTTGCTACACTTGAATACAGCCGCCATGGCGGCGCCTTCACAATTTTTCTACACAGGCTGTGAAGGTCCCGGGACAGGCGTATTTTTTTGCAGTTCTTGCGCTCTGTCAGTTTACTTACTACAAGTAATGGGTACTATGTACACCGGCTAGTTTCTCTTTGCTGAGAGATGGCTATTTAATAGAAAGTCCTTGAAGGGGAACACGATGAACAACGTTCTGAAATTTTCTGCTCTGGCTCTGGCCGCAGTTCTGGCTACCGGTTGCAGCAGCGTATCCAAAGAAACTGAAGCTCGTCTGACCGCTACTGAAGACGCAGCTGCTCGTGCACAAGCTCGCGCTGACGAAGCCTACCGCAAAGCTGACGACGCTCTGGCTGCTGCTCAAAAAGCACAACAGACCGCTGACGAAGCTAACGAGCGCGCTCTGCGTATGCTGGACAAAGCCAGCCGTAAGTAATTATCCCTCGGGATTTTTATTTGGAGCCGACCCACTTGTGGGTCGGCTTTTTTATTGCCCGACGGAAAGTAACGGTAACTCGCAAAAACGACGAGGCCTGCGCAATGGCAGGCCTCGGGTGCAACAGTTCAGGCGTTACTGCATGTCGAATGGAACGCTGGAAACCATAGGTTGCTGAGCGGTGGTTGGCGTCGCGATTTCCACTGGCATGCCGTCTTCGGCAGCCACCACATCGCGAACCATGTCCCAGTTCATGCGCATGTTGTTGACCAGGTCTTCACGCTTGAGCAAGGCATTGATGACCGCAGTGTGTTTATCGACCACTGACGGGTCACCTTTGTCGTCCAGCGGTGTGTGGGCCTCGAGGTAGACCTTGCCAGCGCTCACACCCAACTTGTACGGTTCGTTGATGATGCGTACCGCAACACCCACCGGCGCCATCTTGGCCAGCTCCAGCACGTTATTGTTGAACATGCGGAAACAGCCGTGACTGGTACGCATGCCAATGCCGAACTTCTTGTTGGAACCGTGGATCAGATAGCCGGGCACACCGAGGGTGAACTTGAACGGCCCCAGCGGGTTGTCCGGGCCGGCAGGCACCACGGCTGGCAGAATGTCGCCGTCTGCGGCGTGCTCTTTACGGATCGACGCAGGCGGTGTCCAGGTAGGATTCGGCGTCTTGGCCGTTACCTTGGTGTTGGCGATCGGCGAACCCCAGCCTTCACGCCCGATACCCAGCGGGTAGGTATGCACGACGTTCTGCCCTTTCGGGTAGTAGTACATGCGGTACTCGGCCAGGTTGATGACAATGCCTTCACGCGGGCCTGGCGGCAGGATGAAACGGGTCGGCAGGACGATCTCGGTACCTGCGCCCGGCAGCCATGGGTCTACACCGGGGTTGGCGGCAATCATTTCCAGGTACCCCAGGTCGTTGGCCGTACCGATGTCGGCAAACGTGTCTTCGTACTTGGCCTTGATCACCTGGACCTGGCCAATGACGTCTTCGCCGGGCGGTGGCAGGGGAAACTCCAGCGCAGCAGCAGGGCCTGCCGCCAGCAGGGCGGCCAGGGACAGGCAACGGGTGACGGCGGGAAAGCGCGGCAACATCCGGGAAATCCTTCGCTAATTCAGTAAGGTCAAGACGACGATTGTACACCGCCCCCGGCACAATCGGGAGTAATCCGGGGTGCCGAAGGCGTTACAGGGGATGAAAGGCGCTATCGGGCGCTCAGAGCTGCGGCCATACCGGGCGAGTTCCACGGCGCTGGGCGTCGAGAATGGCCCGGCACAGGGTGCACAGCCGGCGATCGCGGTAGATGCCACGCTCGACCAGGGACCAACGCGGCTGTGCCGGCAGCAACGTGCCGCACAGGGTGCGGTCGGCCGAGCCGCCCAGTTCGAGTTGACGGGCTACCAGGTGGACGCGGATCTCCTGGCAGGCGAACAGGTCAAGCTGTTCGTCAGGCTCGATCAATTGATAGGCATACAGGGACCAGGCGGGACGCGGCATCGGGGGCTCCAAATCGGGGGCGCCACATTAGCCGAAAGCCGGTCAGTATAAAAGCGTCAAAGCAGCGGTTTTAGTTGCGGCCAGGCATTTTCCAGCAAACGCCCCTGAGCCCCCGGCCCCGGATGAATGCCATCAGCCTGCATCAACTCGGGCACTCCACCTACCCCCTCGAGAAAAAACGGCACCAACGGTACCTGTTTCTCGCGTTCGAGGTTGGCATAGACCTGGGCAAAAGCGTCGGTGTAACGCTTGCCGTAATTGGGCGGCAAACGCATGCCCAGCAACAGCACCTTGGCCCCTGACTCGCGCGCGCGGTCGATCATCGCCGCAAGGTTTTGTTGCAATTGATTGGGTTGCTGCCCACGCAGCCCGTCATTGCCGCCCAGCTCCAGCACCACCAGTGCCGGCTTATGCTCTGCAAGCAGCGCCGGTAGCCGCGCCTGGCCCCCTGCACTGGTGTCGCCGCTGATCGACGCATTGACCACCCGGGCGTCAATTCCCTCGGTTTTCAGGCGTTGCTCAAGCAATGCAACCCAGCCTTGGCGGGTATCCAGGCCGAAAGCGGCACTGATACTATCGCCAACAATCAGCACGGTACCTGCCGCTGCGCCCTGGGCCATGCACATCAAGGCCAAGCCAGCACTCAATAACCACACTCGCATCGGATTCTCCATGGGCCCCAGCATTCTCAGTGCGCGCAACCTTAGCAAAGTGGTTCCCAGCGCGGAAGGCGACCTGACCATCCTGCACGAACTCTCGCTGGAATTGAAACAGGGTGACAGCCTGGCCATTGTCGGTGCCTCGGGTTCGGGGAAATCCACCCTGCTCGGTTTGCTCGCCGGCCTCGATCTGCCCAGTGCCGGCTCGGTGACCCTCTCCGGTCACGACCTCGGCCAGCTGGATGAAGACCAGCGAGCGCGGATACGCGCCGAGCATGTCGGCTTTGTCTTTCAGTCGTTCCAGCTGCTCGACAGCCTCAATGCCCTCGAAAATGTCATGTTGCCTCTGGAGCTGGACGGTCGCCGCGATGCCCGCGAGCATGCCCGCTCCCTGCTTGAGCGCGTCGGCCTGGGCCAGCGCCTGAGCCACTCACCGCGCCAGCTTTCCGGCGGCGAGCAGCAACGGGTAGCGATCGCCCGCGCCTTCGCCGCCGAACCCGCGGTGCTGTTCGCCGATGAACCTACCGGAAACCTCGACAGCCACACCGGCGAACGCATCAGCGACCTGCTATTTGATCTGAACAAGGAACGCGGCACCACCCTGGTGCTGGTTACCCATGACGAACGCCTGGCTCAACGCTGCCGTCGTCTCATTCGCCTGGACGCCGGCCACCTGGTCGCGCCGCTGGAGCCTTGATGGCCCGTCTGCCGTTTATCCGCTTGCTGGCCCTGGCGTTACGCCAGCTCCTGCGCGATGCCCGCGCCGGTGAGTTACGCGTGCTGTTTTTCGCCCTGCTGGTAGCAGTGGCGGCCAGTACTGCCATCGGTTACTTCGGCGCACGCCTCAATGGCGCGATGCTGCTGCGGGCCACCGAGTTCCTGGGTGCCGACCTGGTGTTGCAGGGCAGCTCTCCCGCCCAGCCCGAGCAGATTGCCAAGGGCACGGCTGCCGGGTTGGTCCACGCTCAGGTGGTCGAATTCTCCAGCGTGATCGCCACCGACAACGGTATCCAGTTGTCGAGCATCAAGGCTGCCGACAGTGCCTACCCGCTGCGTGGAGCGCTGCGCAGTGCTGCCGAACCCTATGCCAGCGAGACCAGCGGTGGCGGGCCGGCACCGGGCGAGGCCTGGGTCGAGCCGCGTCTGCTGGCCGCCCTGGACCTGAAGATCGGCGACAGTATCGATGTTGGCATGAAGACCGTGCGCCTGAGTCGCGTGCTGACCTACGAGCCCGATCGTGCCGGCAACTTCTACAGCCTGACGCCACGCGTGCTGATCAACCTCGCCGACCTTGAGGCGACCGGTGTCGTGCAACCCGGAAGCCGGGTGACCTACCGTGACCTCTGGCGGGGCGAACCCGATGCACTGGCCAGCTACCGGGACAGTGTCAGCACGCACCTGGCCCCCAATCAGCGCCTGCAGGACTCCCGTGACGGCAACCGGCAGATCGGCGGCGCGCTGGGCAAGGCCGAGCGCTACCTGAACATGGCCAGCCTTGTCGCTGTGTTGCTGGCCGGTGTGGCCGTGGCCCTGTCAGCCAGCCGGTTCGCCACCCGCCGCTTCGATGCCAGCGCCCTGTTGCGTTGCCTGGGCCTTTCCCGCCGTCAGGCGCTGGGCCTGTTCTGCCTGCAGCTGGCCATACTCGGCAGCCTGGCCGCACTCGGCGGCGCCCTGCTCGGCTGGCTGGCCCAGCTTGGCTTGTTCAAGCTGCTGCAAGGCCTGATGCCCACCCAAATTCCTGCCGGCGGCTTGGCACCGGCCCTGGCCGGCATCGCCACCGGTCTGGTGGCTCTGGCCGGTTTCGCCCTGCCACCGCTGGCGGCGCTGGGCCGGGTACCCCCCTTGCGGGTACTGCGCCGCGACCTGTTACCCGTGCCGCCCAGCAGTTGGCTGGTCTACGGTGCCGCACTGCTGGCGCTGGGCCTGATCATGTGGCGGTTGAGCCTGGATCTGCTGCTGACCTTTGCCCTGCTCGGCGGCGGCCTGGTGGCGGCGGTACTGCTCGGCGGCCTGTTGCTGCTTGGCCTGCGCAGCCTGCGGCGGCTGCTGGCCGGTTCGCCACTGGCCTGGCGCCTGGGCCTGGGGCAATTGCTACGCCACCCGCTGGCCGCTGCCGGACAATCCCTCGCCTTCGGCCTGATCCTGCTGGCCATGGCCCTGATCGCCCTGTTGCGGGCCGAGCTGCTCGACACCTGGCAAAACCAGCTGCCCAAGGACGCGCCGAACTACTTCGCCCTGAACATCCTGCCCGACGACAAGAACACCTTCGCCGAGCGCCTGAACGAGTTCTCCGCCGAAGCAGCACCGCTGTATCCGGTGATCCCGGGGCGCCTGACGGAAATCAACGGCCAGGCGGTGCAACAGATCGTCAGCAAGGAATCCACCGGCGACCGTGCTGTACAGCGCGACCTGAGCCTGACCTGGGCGGCCGACCTGCCCCAGGGCAATGCCTTGACCGAGGGCCAGTGGTGGCTGCGCGAACCGGCTGCAGACACCCACCTGCCCGGCGTTTCGGTCGAAACCGAGCTGGCCCAGAGCCTCAAGCTCAAGCTGGGCGATCAGCTGACCTTCAGCATCGGCGGCGAGCAACGCAAGGCCGTGGTCAGCAGCCTGCGTACCGTCAACTGGGACAGCTTCCAGCCCAATTTCTACATGATCTTCCAGCCGGGCACCCTGCAGGGCCTGCCCACCACCTACCTGACCAGCTTCTTCCTCGCCCCCGGGCACGACCAGCAGGTCGTCGCGCTGTCTCGTGCATTCCCGGCAGTGACCCTGCTGCAGGTCGACGCACTGCTGGCACAACTGCGCAGCATCCTCGCCCAGGTCACCCTGGCGGTGGAGTATGTGCTGCTGTTTGTCCTGGCTGCCGGGCTGGCCGTGCTGTTTGCCGGTTTGCAGGCCACCCTCGACGAACGCATTCGCCAAGGTGCCCTGCTACGCGCCCTGGGCGCCGGGCGCAGCCTGCTGATCAAAGCCCGACGCATCGAGTTCGGCTTGCTGGGTGCTGCCAGCGGCCTGCTTGCTGCCATTGGTTGTGAGCTGATTACCCTGCTGCTGTACCGGTACGCCTTCGACCTGAGCTGGAGCCCGCACCCGTGGCTGCTGTTGTTACCGGTAATCGGTGCGCTGCTGATTGGCGGTGCCGGGGTCTTTGGCACCCGCCGGGCGCTCAATGCCAGCCCGCTGAAAGTGCTGCGCGAGAGCTGAACAGTTGCCCGCGATGAGCTATCGTGGACACCCCTGAGCATGCCCTCGCCACCGCTCTATTAAGGACAACGCTTGGCTACCAACATCATCACCCGAGAAGGCTACGAGGCACTGAAAAGCGAGCTGGATCATCTGTGGCGTACCTACCGCCCGGAGATCACCGCCAAGGTCGCCTGGGCCGCTTCGCTCGGAGACCGTAGCGAAAACGCCGACTACCAGTACAACAAGAAGCTGCTTCGCGAGATCGACAGGCGGGTACGCTACCTGCGTAAACGCCTGGAAGACGCGAAAGTCGTCGACTACTCCCCCGAGCAGGAAGGCAAGGTGTTCTTTGGTGCCTGGGTGGAAATCGAAAATGACGAGGGCGAGCTGAAGAAATTCAGGATCGTGGGCTACGACGAGATCTACGGGCGCAACGACTACATCTCGATCGATTCGCCGATGGCCCGCGCACTGCTGAAAAAAGGCAAGGATGACGAAGTGGTAGTACAGACGCCTGGCGGCGAGGCCACCTGGTACATCAACAGCGTTACCTACGGCCAGCCGGACAAACCGGAAGGCGCCTGAAGGTAACGCGACGACGTTTTGCTCAGCCGCGGGTAATCAGACCTTGCCGGGCAACCCGGGTCAGGTGGCCGATCACTTCGATGGCGTCTTCGGCGCTGGGGGACTGGATCACCGCCAGATCAAACCGGTCGTTGGCGAACTGGCCAAGCGGAGTGCGGTTGTCGGCAAACTGGATCAGGAATGCAGTGGCGCTGCCCTTGCGGCGCGGCCAGCCATCCAGGTATCGCAGGAGTGTAGGTTGGTGGCTACCACCCAGCAGGATGCGCGGCACACGAGTGGCCTGGCTTGCAGGCAAGGGAGTCAGACAGACACTGGTACGTGGACAACTCATGGAGTATTTCTCCGCCTCGCAGATCCCGCTGGGCTGCGGTGGGAGGCGTCACCGAACCAGCGCTTTAGCGGTATTCGGTGAACCGGGGGAGGTTCTCCTGCGCCCCGCAAGTAGCTGTTTAAATCGGCGCAAGTCAGCATCCTAGAGAAGCTGCGGGGCGGATGTCAACATAAGCGGATACAAAAAAGGCGGCCCTGCAGGCCGCCTTTAGTCGGGGGTATGAACTCAGCGTGCGATTAGCCGATCCAGCGAGGCTTTACCTGCACCTTCAATCATCACTGCCACCGTGCCCGCCATAAGCGCCAGGGCAAACTCGTAGCCATTGTTGGCCATGAAAAGACCATTACCGATGTGGGCAGAAAAGATCGCCACCACCAGCGTCACGGTCAGGGCCAATGCGGCTGGACGCACCAGCAGGCCAATCACCAGTGCCAGGCCACCAAAAAACTCCGCACTGCCCGACAACAGTGCCATCAGCAGTCCCGGTGCCAGGCCCAGGCTCTCCATGAACTGCGCAGTTCCGGCAAGCCCGCCACCGCCAAACAGGCCAAAGAGCTTTTGCGCGCCATGGGCCATGAAAATGATGCCGACGATGATCCGAATGACGCTTAGGCCCCAGCTGGCACGGCTGGCGAATACGATGTTCAGGTAATGGGTGTTCATGACGCTTCCTTAGGGGTGTTGAGTAGGTATGGGCGCCATATTAATCAAATCCACAAATGTTAAAATCGCAATTTTTGCGAGATAACAATCAATAAATTAGATTATTTACGACCCGCCACCTTACGCCCTTGCGGCTCCAGTGACGCGCGTTCGCGGTCAAAGGCCAGGAAGTATTTGTTCACACTGTTGACGTAGCTGACCGGCCCCATGCCCACCTGCTCCATGGCAATGCGTTCGGTCTGGAAGAACCATTGATTGCCATTGAGGCCGCGGCGCCGGGCTTCGGCGCGCATCGCCTGGACGCGCTCCGGGCCCAGGTTGTAGGCGGCCAGGGTAAAGGCCATGCGCTCACGCTCGTTGAGCTGGTTGCTGGAAAAGAATTTGCGCCGGATCAGCGCCATGTAACGGGCACTGGCCTGGACGTTACCGTCGACATTGCTGATATTGCTCACCCCCACCCGCTGCGCCGCGCTAGGGGTAATCTGCATCAACCCGTGGGTGCCCCCGGCGCCGCGGGCCGAAGGGTTGAGCGAGGATTCCTTGAAGGCCACCGCGGCCAGGTTCAGCCAGTCGATGTTCTGTTCGGCGGCATGGCGTTGCAACACCGGACGCAGGGCCTCCAGGCGTTTACGGTCGGTGCGGGCCAACGGATTGTGCACCCGGTACAGACGTCGATAGATACGTTCGAAAGCTGCATCCTGGTTTTCCGGCGGCCGATAACCCTGCAGGAAGCGATCGACCGTGGCATGCAGCATCACCGCATCGCGCCGCACATACCAGCGCATCGCCTCAGGCGCCGCCACCTGCACCTTGCGTTCGACCCGCAGCTTGGGCATCACCCGCGCCCAGCGCTCGGCAATCGGCTGCTCGACGACGGTCAAATGGAAGATACCGGCCTGGACCATTTCCAGTACATCTTCCACCGCCAGCGTCGGATCGACCCATTCCACCTTGATCGGCGGCAATTTGCGCAGGGCCAGCTTCTGGTTGATTTCATGCAGGGTGTCGCCTGCGGCACTGGCGCTGGTCAGCGCCAGGGTGCGGCCGGACAACTGTTCCACCCGCTGATAACTGCGCTCACCCTTGCGCCCCACCAGCACCATCGGCACGTTGTCGACCACCGGATCGCTGGCCACCAGGCCGCGGGTGGAGGTCGGGTCCAGCAGCTCGCCTGGCGCGACCAGATCGGCTTCGCCGCGCTGCAAGGCGGCCAGAAGCTGGTCCTTGGCGCGGGGAATGATTTTAAGGCGGATTTCCTCGCCGTCGCGGGCGCGACCATTGAGGTAGTGTTCAAAGGCACGCAGGCGATGGTACTCAACGCCCACCGGCTCGCCCTTGACTTCACCGGAGCTGTTACGGCTCTGGTTGACCAGCACCTTGAGCACCCGGCTACTGCGGATCTGCGCCAGGTCGCGGACCTGGGTCTTGGACACGGTCTGTTGCGGCCCGGGCAGGCGCGCGCTGACCGGCCCTGCCGACAGCAGCCCCAGGCTCAGCACAATCAACAAAAACAGCGCTCGGGTCATCCGTTTCAAGGTCCGCGCGTGTGTGGTTGACGTCATAGTTTGCAGTCAATACATGACAAAAGACCGCAAAAGACCACGACAACTCGTTGAAGTTCTTGGATTTATCGAATTTCGTCGAGCTTTGTTATGCTGGCCGGCCCCCGGCCTGAGGTAGCACCATGCAACTCATCGACATCGGCGTCAATCTGACCAACCCAAGTTTTGCCGAAAAGCACCAGGCCATTATCGAGCGCGCCGAGGCTGCCGGCGTCCTGCAAATGATGGTCACCGGCACCAGCTTGCAGGGCAGCGAGGAGGCGCTGGAGCTGTGCATTCAGCTGGATGAAAGTGCCCAGCGACTGTTCAGCACCGCGGGTGTACACCCCCACGACGCCAGCCACTGGAACGCCGACAGCAGCCGGCACATGCGTGCGCTGCTGGAGCAGCCCCGGGTGCGGGCGGTGGGCGAATGCGGCCTGGATTTCAACCGTGACTTTTCCCCGCGCCCGCTACAGGAAAAAGCCCTGGAAGCACAACTGGCCCTGGCGGTCGAACTACAAATGCCGGTGTTTCTGCATGAGCGCGATGCCAGCGAGCGACTGTTGGCGATCCTCAAGGATTATCGTGACCACTTGCCCGCAGCCGTGGTGCACTGTTTTACCGGTGAGCGCGAGGCGCTGTTCGGCTACCTCGACCTCGACCTGCACATTGGCATCACCGGCTGGATCTGCGACGAGCGCCGCGGTACACACCTGCACCCACTGGTTGCCAGCATTCCCCGCGGTCGCCTGATGCTGGAAAGCGATGCGCCTTACCTGCTGCCACGCACCCTGCGACCCAAACCGAAAAGTGGCCGCAACGAACCGGCATTTCTCACGGAAGTGCTGCGCGAAGTCGCCCTGCACCGGGGCGAAAGCATTGAAGAGCTGGCAGCCCATACGACGGCCTGCGCACGCACGTTCTTTAACCTGCCCGCGATTATTTGACGCATATCAACAAGCTTCTCTGCACGGCCCGGCACAATGATGGCACCTTGCCAACAATGCGTTAGCTCAATCAGAGAAGACCTTCTATGGGTGCCTGGCTTAGCAATATCTCCCTGAAATACAAGTTTTGGGCCGTCAATGCGGTGGCCTTCGTTACCACCCTGTTCCTGGTGCTGTATGCCGTGCACCTTGAGCAACAGGCCCGCGCACAGGATGCGCAGGCCAAAGCCAGGGCCGAGGCGCAACTGCTGGCAGCCTGGCCCGCCGGGCAACCGCTGCCGAACAATCCCTTGTGGCTGAAATACCCTGCCGGACAGGCGCCTGTTTATGCGGGCGACTCGCTCCAGGCATTGGCTAAAGCCCAAGGCTGGGTCGAGCTACAAGGCCTGGCACTGACGGGCACCGACCCCGTCAGCGGCGCTCAGGTGATCAGCCGCGACGGCCTGCAGATCGCGGTGCTGGCGCCCTCCCCCAGCCTGCTCCAGGTGTTTACCGACCGCTTCACCAACTACGCGGTGTGCGTGCTGATCCTGATGCTTGCCATGCTCTGTGCCTCGCAGTTGCTCATCCGCTTTCTGCTCAGCCAGCTCAACACCCTCAAGGATGTGATGCTGCATGTGGAGAAGACCGGCGACTTGTCGGCCAGAGTGCCCCTGGCCTGCGGCGACGAGGTCGGCCAGATGGCCAGTGCCTTCAACGCCATGCAGACCACCTACCATCGCGTGGTCACCACCGTGGCCCGCACCGCTGCGCAACTGGACTCCGGTGCCGCCCGCCTGGCCGCGAGCATGAGCGAAGTGCGCCATGGCATGCTCGGCCAGCAAAGCGAAACCGATCAGGCCGCCACCGCCATCAACGAGATGTCGGCCACGGTCTATCACATCGCCCAGCATGCGGGCGCCACACGCGATTTGTCGCAGTCCGCCGACACCCTGGCTGGCAGCGGCCAGGCGGTGGTCAGCCGGGTACAGACCTCGATTTCCGGCCTGTCCAGCGGCGTTCAGCAGACCGCCGAGATGATTCGGCAGCTGGCCGAAGACAGCCAGAAGATCAACGGCGTGGTCGGCGTCATTCACAGCATTGCCGAACAGACCAACCTGCTGGCCCTCAACGCAGCCATCGAAGCCGCCCGCGCCGGCGACCTGGGCCGCGGCTTTGCCGTGGTCGCCGATGAGGTGCGCAACCTGGCTAAACGCGTGCAGGCTTCGACAGATGAGATCACCACCATGGTCTCGGCCCTGCAAGCCGGCACCCGTGACGCCGTGGACTTCATGCAGGAAAGCTCGTTCAAGGCCGACGATTGCGTTCAGCAGGCGCAGGAAGCCGGGGCTGCCCTGGCAGAGATCACCAGCGCCGTGGCGCAGATGCGTGAAAGCAATACGCAGATCGCCGTGGCCGCCGAACAACAAAGCCAGGTGGCAGAAGAAATGAACCGGGCCGTGGTGAGCATTCGTGACGTCACCGAAGAAACTGTGCAGCAGACCGTCGACTCGGCGACCACCAGTAGCGAACTGGCGACCCTGGCAGGCGAACTGAGCAAAGCCATTGGTCAGCTCAAACTATAATCCCGATAGCTGGCGCTCATTGGCCCCCTGCCGGGGGCCGCACTATTCTTCAGACAGTAGCCTGAGGAACAGCTCATGAACAAACGCTTACCCAACCTGCACGCCTGGCAATGGCGTGGCTACCACCATAACCACCGCAACCCGACCAACCTGGTGCTGCACCTGATCGCCGTGCCGCTGTTCATTCTCGGCGTGTTACTGGTGCTGTCCGGACTGTTCTCACTGGATCTGGGGCAACTGGCCGTCGGCGTTATCGCCCTGATCGCAGGCCTGGGCATGCAGCGCCAGGGCCACCGGCTGGAAGCGCAGCAACCGGAACCGTTCAGCGACCGCAAGGACGCCATCGGCCGGTTACTGGTGGAGCAGTTCATTACCTTCCCGCGCTTTGTCCTCAGCGGTGCCTGGTGGCGCGCCTGGCGGGACCGTCATCGCCACTAGGCAAAGACCGTCACCGTCTGCCTGCTGATCGCCAGCAACTCGCCCTGTGCGGTCCACAGGGCCGCTGCCGCATGCCCGTAACCATCGCGGGCATGCTCGGTCTGCGCGCAGTACCGGCACCAGTCCAGGGTAGTCAGGCTGGGTACCGGCTGAATGAACTCGACGGTCCAGGTCAGGGTGCTGGCCGCAGCTGGCTTTTTCAGGTGCGACAGCAATGTCGATGGCCAGGCGTCTACCAGTGCCAGCAAGTGCGCTTCACTCAGTGTTTCATCACCGCCCTCGTCACGCAGGCGCACCCAGCCGCCCATGTTGCGCGAGGGGGTGTTGCTGAACGGAATGCCGCCAATTGCCCAGCGCAGCGACACATGCTGCATAAAGTCCGGGGTGATGCCTTTGATGTACGGGAGCGCGGGCGAAGCCGCTTCCAGGCTGCTCATTTCCAGCGCAGGCAGTGCCGGAACATCGATCTCCGAGCTGCGCCCGCCACCAAAGCTGCCCTGCATCAGCGTCACCACCTGGCCGTTTTGTACCGCGCGGCCCAATAGTGAACTGACCGCTTTGCCTTCACGCAGCAGTTCCACTTCAAAACTGATCGGCACATCCGGCTCGGCCGGCCCGACAAAGGTAATTGCCAGGGAGCGCACCGGGCGGCCGGGCGAGGTTTTGGCACGCATGGTTTCGTACAACAGGGCAGCCATCACGCCACCGAAACAGGCACGCCCCTGGGCCCAGCTGGCAGGAATGGACACCGCCTGGGGATGCAGGCGGACTTCCTTGAGTAATTGCGAAAAATTCATGCCGGCTTCATCCGTGGGAAAAGTCTGATCTTAACCAGCCAATCCTGAAGCGACAGCCCGCATTTCGGCCATATCAGCGGCTTATCGTTGCGCCAGTAACGCTTGCAGGCGCTCCAGGGTGACATCCGCCAGTTGCTCCGCTCCACGCAGTTGCGCCTGCCAATGCTCGACACAAGGCGCCAGGTCCGGCTGTTGCTCGGCCTGCAGCAGCCATTGCAACAGGTCATGCCAGCTGCCGAGATCGCTCTGGGCGCTTTTAAGGACACGCTGCAGCCGCTTGCTGGCATGCTCCAGCTGCGGATAGGCCTCGGCCGCGTAACGCACACGCTTGATCAGTAAACGCAGGCGATGGCGATCATGGGCAGGATCAGCCAGCGCTACACGCAGTTGCTTCCACTGTTTTTCCAGGCGCTTGTCGATGCGTTTGTGCAAGTTGCGAGTCAGGCCCTCGCGTTCAGCTGCACGCAAAAACACCGGAAAGGCATCGACAATCGCCAGCAGGCGAGCCAGTTCCGCGCTCTCGGCGACGCTGGCGAAGGTCTGGCGACGATTCGCCAGGCGCACCTGCGCGGCTTGCGGCTGATTACGCTTGAGCAATTGAGCTGCCAGCACCTCGCGATCCCGCAGGGGGGTGGTCAAGTTGCCCAACGCTTGTGCCGCACGTTCAAGTTGCTCGACTCCCGGCAGTTCCCGCAGTGGCCGCAGCACGCTACGCAAGCGCCGTGTGGCAATGCGCAAGTCATGCAGGGCCTCGCTGTCGGTGTCAGCCGCCAGGCGTGCCTGACAGGCCAGCAGGCGAACCTGCAGGGCCAGCACCTGCGCAATTACATGGTCGAGCATGGCCGACATGGTGGTCTCCTGTATCAACGACCGGCGCGGGATTCACGGATGTAGAACCGGGCTTTTTCAGCCTTGTTGCTGCAACCTTCGAAAGCTTCGAACTGTTGCTGGGTTTTGGCACCGGTCAGCAACGACAAGGCCTTGGAGTAGCTTACCGTACCGGCGAAACCTTCAGCCTTGGCGAGGTCAAGCTCTTTCCAGGCCGAATCCAGTTGATTGGCGCAACTGTCGCGAAACGCAGTCTTGCCCGCACAACCGGTCAGGGCCAAGGCAATCAAGGGCAGGCAGATCCAGGCTTTCATCACAGATTCCTTAAAAAAAAGTTCGAAGTGGCGCGTTCGACGGCAACAAAGAATAAAAGTGCCCTCAAGAGCGTAGCGCAGTGCGCATGACGATTGAAGCACAGACCTGAATGAGCGCATTGTTAGACCAATGCAGCACAACGACCAGGAGCCATCATGAGCAAACGCGTGGCATTAGTGCTGGGCTCGGGCGGGGCCCGAGGGTATGCGCACATCGGGGTGATCGAAGAACTTGAGCGCCGTGGCTATGACATCGCCTGTGTTGCCGGGTGTTCCATGGGGGCCGTCATCGGCGGCATCTATGCCGCCGGCAAGCTGGATGAGTACCGCAACTGGATTGAGAGCCTGGACTACCTCGATGTGTTGCGGCTGGTGGATGTCAGTTTTCGCCTGGGCGCGATTCGCGGCGAAAAGGTTTTCGGGCAGATCCGTAAAATCGTCGGAGAGGTCAACATCGAGTCCCTGCGCATTCCGTACACCGCTGTCGCTGCCGACCTGACCAACCAGCAGGAGATCTGGTTTCAGGAAGGCTGCCTGCACCAGGCCATGCGCGCCTCGGCCGCCATCCCCAGCCTGTTCACCCCCGTGGTGCAAGGCAACCGCATGCTGGTCGACGGCGGCATCCTCAACCCCTTGCCCATCATCCCGGTAGTGTCCAGCCACTGCGACCTGATCATTGCAGTCAACCTCAACTCGACCAACCAGAAGCAGTACCAGCTCCCGGTAATCGAGCGACCGCCCGCGTTCAAGTTGCGCTTTGACAACCTGATCAGCTCACTTGGCTCGCACCTGCCGTTCAGGCGCAAGCAGGCCGAACAACTGATGCGTATCGAACAAGTGCTTAAACCGGAGGCGGCGCAGATCCCCAACCCCTGGCTCAGCGATGCGGCCGACCCGGAAGCACAACAACCGGCCGCAGCGCCGGAAAGCGCCGGCGCACCGAAGTCGGCCGCGGGCTCCTTCATCATCGACAACGTCGGCCCGGCCTCGTTGCTCGACCTGATCAACCAGAGCTTTGAAGTGATGCAGACGTCACTGGCCCAGTACAAGATCGCCGGTTACCCGCCGGATATCCTGATCAACGTGCCCAAGCGTGTGTGCCGGTTCTTCGAGTTTTACAAAGCGCCGGAGCTGATCGCCCTTGGGCGGGAGATTGCCCGGGATACGCTGGATAACTATGAGGCGGAACGGCGCTGACGCCAGGCCCGGTGTTGGTTGCATGGGCCTGCGACCGCTTCGCGCCCGATCGCAGGCTTCGCCAGCTCCTACACAGATTGTGGGGCCCTATTCCGGCGCTACCAACCGATACCCTACTCCGGGCTCAGTGATGATGAAGCGCGGGGCCGTGGGGTCATCGCCCAGTTTCTGGCGCACATGCGCCACGACAATCCGCAGGTAATGGCTGTCATCGACATGGGTCGGCCCCCAGATGTCCTTGAGCAACTGCTGCTGGGTGATTACCCGCCCGGGGTACGTCGCCAGCTGTGCCAACAGGGCGTACTCCTTGCGGGTCAAGGCAACCTCGACACCGTCGAGGGTGACCTTGCGAAAGGCCAGGTCGACCGTCAACGGCCCAAAGCTCGGTGCAACATCCGTGGCGGCGGCCTGAGGCGCCTGACGCAGCAGGGCCCGCACCCGCGCAAGAAACTCCTGAATGCCGAACGGCTTGGTCACGTAGTCGTTGGCACCACTGTCCAGCGCCTCGACCTTCTGGACTTCACTGGCGCGCACCGACAGCACCAGCACCGGCACCGCACTCCATTCACGCAACTCGCGCAGCACCTGTTGCCCGTCCATGTCCGGCAGGCCCAGGTCGAGCACCACCAGGTCAGGCCGGGCCAGCGCGGCCTGCGCCAGGCCTTCGGCGCCCGTGGCGGCCTCCACGACCTTGTAGCCCTGGGAGCTCAGGCTGATACGCAGGAACTTGCGGATCTGGGGTTCATCATCGATGACCAGCAGGGTTGCGATCTGGCTCATGGGGCTTCGCTTTCGGGTTCGGGCTGGGTCGGGAGCGGCAAGCATAATGTGATGCACGTACCCTGACCATCGATACCCTCGTCCACCAGAATATGCCCGCCATGTGCACCGATCATGCCCTGGCAGATCGCCAGGCCAAGGCCCGTGCCCTGCCCGCCTCGATCGCCACGCGCAGCGGTGTAGAACATGTCGAAGATTTTCTCGCGATCGGCCGCCGGAATACCCGGTCCCTCGTCGCTGACGGCAAAACGCAACTGGCCATCGCCTGTCGACACCTGTAGTTGCAGGCGGCCATTGGCGGGCGAAAAGCGCGCCGCGTTTTCCAGTACATTGACCAGCGCCTGCTCGATCAAGGCGGCATGCACGAACAGCAGCGGCAGATCAGCGGGCACCTCGGTGGTGACCTGCAACGGCGCCAGCACCACGCGCAAGCGGTTGAGTGCGCTGCCAACGATATCGGTGGGTGCCACCCAGTCGCGGGCCAGCTTCAGCCCGCCATGGCCCAGGCGCGTCATGTCCAGCAGGTTCTGGATGTAACGGTCCAGGCGCTCGGCTTCGTTGCGCGTGCCTTCGAGCAGCTCCTGACGGTCCGCCTGGGGAATAGCCTCGCCCAGCGCCAACAGGCTGTCGATACTGCCGCGCATGGCCGTCAGCGGCGTGCGCAGGTCATGCGACACCGACGCGAGCAACGCGCTGCGCAGTTGCTCGGTTTCACCATGCAGGCGCGCGGCCTCCAGTTGCTCGGCCAGACGCGCCCGGGCCAATGCCTGAGCCAGTGGCTGGCTCAAGGACTTGAGCAAGCGGCGGCGCTGCGGGCTGAGATTCTGCCCCTGACGTGGGCGCACGCCCAACAACGCCAGGGGTTGCTCTTCTACTGATAACGGCCACCACCACCAACGGCCATTGGGCAACGTATCACTGCCAAGGCCTGCTTCCTGGCCGTGCTGCCAGGCCCAGTCGGCGGCAGCCCGCTCGTTGTCACTGAACTGTACGCTGCCCGCACTGGCAACTTGCAGGCGGCCTTCCACATCGCGCTCAAGCAGGCACACCTGCAAATCATTCCAGCCATCGAGGTGTTGCCCGGCGGCGTTGAACACAGCCTGGCGATCGGTGGCGGCGGTCAGCTTGCGCGACAGCTCGAGCAACTGGTTGGTCTGTTCCTGGGTTTCGCGCAGTGCCTGCAATTGCCGACGCTGGCGCGCCGCCAGGTTACCGGTGAGCGCCGCCATCAACAGGAAGAACAATGACGTAAGCACATCTTCCTCGCGCTGGATGGCGAAGGAGAAGTTCGGCGGAATGAACAAAAAGTCATAGGTCAGGAACGACATCGCCGCACAAGCCAGGGCCGGGCCAAGACTACTGCGCACGGCGACCAGCAACACCGCGGCAAGAAACACCAGCGAGATGTTCGGCAACGCCAGGACACCGGAAACCCCCCAGGAAATGCCCGCTGCCAGCACGGTAGCGGCGAGTGCCAGCAGGTAATGCCTCCAGACCCAGACCTTCTTCACTGCAGCACTCGGCGGCTCAGGCCGATCGTCACGGTCAAGTACGTTGACTTCCAGGCCATGGGCCTCGCGCAACAAGCGCGTGGCCACACCGGCACCAAACAGCCGCCGACGCAGACGGTCACGGGACTGGCCGACCAGTACCAGGTTGGCGCGACGCTCCAGCGCGTGCTGGATCAACGTCTTGGCCACCTCGCCGGCACGCAGCACAACCACCTCCCCGCCCAGGCGCTCAGCCAGTTGCTGAGCCGCCTGCAGACGCTGGCGGGCGGCTTCGTCGCGCAACTTGCCGTTGTCCACATGCACCAGGCTCCAGGGCAGATGACGGCGTTGCGCCACCCGGCTGGCGTGACGCACCAGGCGCTCGGCCTGGGCATCGCCATCGACCCCGACCAGCAACCGTCCACGTAACGAAGGGGCGTCCTGGCCGAGCTGACGGTAACCGTGCGCCAGGTCGGCATCAACCCGGGCCGCCGCCGTCTGCATGGCCAGCTCGCGCAAGGCGGTGAGATTGGTCTGGCTGAAAAAGGCATCGATTGCTGCCCGCGCCTGTTCGGGTACATACACCTTGCCTTCACGCAAACGCTCCAGCAATTCACGCGGAGGCAGGTCGATCAGGACCAGCTCGAAGGCTTCCTGCAGCACCCAGTCCGGCAGCGTTTCCCGTACCTGCACACCGGTGATGCCGCGTACCTGGTCGTTGAGACTTTCCAGGTGCTGGACGTTGACCGTGGTGTAGATATCGATACCCGCCGCCAGCAGTTCCTGCACATCCTGCCAGCGTTTGGCGTGACGACTGCCGGGCGCATTGCTGTGGGCCAGCTCGTCGACCAGGGCCAGTTGCGGCGAAGCCTTGAGCAGGCCGTCCAGGTCCATTTCTTCGAGCTGCACACCCCGGTATTCCGAGCGCACCAGGGGTTGTTGCGCAAGGCCACCGAGCAGCGATTCGGTTTCGGCCCGGCCATGGGTCTCGACCACCGCCGCCAGTACCTGCACGCCCTGGCGCACCTGGGCGTGGGCAGCCTGGAGCATGGCGTAGGTCTTGCCCACCCCCGGCGCTGCCCCGAGAAACACCTTGAGCCTGCCGCGCCCTTCGCGCGGCAGGCCGGCCAACAACGCATCAGCGCGTTCGGAGTTGCTATCGCTCACCGTGTGTCCTTATTTCGAAGCCGGGGCCAGCCGCTCGAGCGCGGCGTTCAAAGCCAGCACGTTGACCACCGGCGGGCCGATCAATGGCTGCAGGGTGGACTGCTCGACCAGCGCTTGCAAGGCCTCTGTGGCAAGCTGTCGCGCTGCCGCCACGCGTGGCAGCTGATAGGCAATGGCTGCAGGTGACAGGTGCGGGTCCAGGCCACTGCCGGAGGTGGTCAGCAGGTCCAGCGGCACCGCGCCCTGTGCCTCGAGGTACTGCTGTGCGGCGCTGTCGTTGATGCGCTGGGCCAGCGCCGGGTTGCTCGGTGCCAGGTTGCTGGCACCACTGGCGACGGTGGCAAAGTCTGCCGCCGAGGGCCGCGAATGGAACCAGGCATCGCCCTTGAACGCCTGGGCGATCAGCAGCGAGCCGCGTACCTGGCCCTGGTCATCGCGCAGCAAGCTGCCGTTGGCCTGTTCGGGGAACGCCACCTGCGCCACCCCGGTGACCACCAGCGGGTACACCGCACCAGTGATCAGGGTCATCAGCAGGATCAGGCTTGTGGCCGGACGTAGATAAGTTGTCATGGTCATCTCCTTGGTATCAGACCAGGTGCAAAGCGGTGAGCAACATGTCGATCAGCTTGATCCCGGCGAACGGCACCAGCAGCCCGCCCACGCCGTAGATCAGCAGGTTGCGGCGCAATAGGTGGGCAGCACTCGCGGCCTGCACGCGCACGCCGCGCAGGGCCAGCGGAATCAGCACGACGATGATCAGCGCGTTGAAGACGATGGCCGAAAGGATCGCGCTCTGCGGACTGTTCAGGCGCATCAGGTTGAGCACACCCAGCTGTGGATAGATCGCCGCAAACAGTGCCGGCAGGATCGCGAAGTACTTGGCCACGTCGTTGGCAATCGAGAAAGTGGTCAAGGCGCCGCGGGTCACCAGCAGCTCTTTGCCGACCTGTACCACGTCCAGCAGTTTGGTCGGGTCGCTGTCCAGGTCGACCATGTTGGCGGCCTCGCGGGCTGCCTGGGTGCCGTCGTTCATGGCCATGCCGACATCCGCCTGGGCCAGCGCCGGAGCATCGTTGGCGCCGTCGCCGCACATGGCGACCAGACGCCCATCGTTCTGCTCCTGACGAATGCGCGCGAGCTTCTTCTCCGGGGTGGCTTCGGCCAGCACATCGTCGACCCCGGCTTCGGCGGCAATCGCGGCAGCGGTCAGCGGGTTGTCACCGGTGACCATCACGGTGCGGATGCCCAGCTTGCGCAGCTCGGCAAAGCGCTCGCGGATTCCCGGCTTGACCACGTCCTTGAGGTGAATCACCCCCAACAGGCGCTTGTCGACACAGACCAGCAACGGGGTGCCGCCGCTCTGGGCGATCTTGTCCACCTCACGGGACAATGGCGCCGGCAGCTCCAGCCGCTGCATACCGACAAATGCCAGCACCGAATCCACCGCGCCCTTGCGGAATCGACGTTGCTGGTAATCAACGCCGGACAGGCGCGTCTCGGCACTGAAGGCCACAGGGGTCAGTTGATCAGCCGCCGGCTCGTCGAAGTCGTGCAATTGACGCAGGTACTCGACAATCGACTTGCCCTCGGCGGTGTCGTCGGCCAGCGAGGCCAGCAAGGCGCCCTCGCCCAGTTCTTTGGAGGTGATACCGGGAGCGGCGTGCAAGGCGCTGCAGCGGCGGTTACCAAAGGTGATGGTGCCGGTCTTGTCGAGCATCAGCACATGTACATCACCGGCCGCTTCCACGGCGCGACCAGAGCGGGCAATCACGTTCAGGCGTACCAGGCGATCCATGCCGGCAATGCCGATGGCCGACAGCAGGCCACCGATGGTGGTGGGAATCAAGGTCACCAGCAGCGCCACCAGGAACACCAGCGGGATGCTGCCACCGGCAAAGTGCGCGAACGGTTGCAGGGTCACCACGACCACCAGAAAGATCATGGTCAGGCCGATCAGCAGGATGTCCAGAGCGATCTCGTTGGGCGTCTTCTGGCGCTTGGCGCCTTCGACCAGAGCGATCATGCGGTCCAGAGTCGACTCGCCCGGGTTGCTGGTGATGCGGATCAGCAACCAGTCGGAAACCAGCCGGGTGTTACCGGTCACCGCCGAGCGGTCACCACCGGACTCACGGATCACCGGCGCGGACTCACCGGTGATCGCCGCCTCGTTGACGGCAGCAATGCCTTCAAGCACTTCACCGTCGCTGGGGATCATCTCGCCGGCCAGCACCTTGACCACATCATCTTTGCGCAGGTTGGTCGCCGGCACGATCTCGAAGCTACCCGAGGCGTTGCGACGCCGCGCACTCAGGCCCTGGCTACCGGCCTTGAGGCTGTCGGCGCGGGCCTTGCCGCGCCCTTCTGCCAGGGCTTCGGCAAAGTTGGCGAACAACACCGTGAACCACAACCACAAGGCAATCTGCATGGCCACTGTGGTGGGTACGGCAGTGTCGGGCACAAAGCACAACACGGTGGTGAAGATCGCCGTCAGCTCTACCACCAGCATCACCGGTGAACGTTTGAGCTGACGCGGGTCGAGCTTGACGAAAGCCTGCACCAGCGCCGGGCGCCAGAGCGCGGCAAAGGTGGTCCGTGCCGCCGGGGCCGGAACTGCTTTCACTTCAGGAATCGGCATGTTCATGATTCGCTCCTCAGAAACCCAGGCTCAGGTGTTCGGTGATCGGGCCCAGAGCCAGGGCCGGCAGGAAGGTCAAGCCACCGATCAACAGAATGGTGACCACCAGCAACGTCGCGAACAGCGGGCCGTGGGTGGGGAAACTGTTCTCGCCCAGCGGGGCACTTTTCTTCATTGCCAGACTGCCCGCCAGGGCCAGCACCGGCAGGATGTAGCCGAAGCGGCCGATCAACATGCCCAGGCCCAGCATCAGGTTGTGGAAGGTGGTGTTGGCGCCGAAGCCGGCAAAGGCCGAACCGTTATTGGCACTGGCCGAGGTATAGGCGTACAGCACCTGACTGAAGCCATGGGCACCGGGGTTTGTAACCGAGGCCACCGGGCCCGGCAGGCTGGCTGCCAGGGCTCCCAGAACCAGTACGCCTACCGGCATCACCAGCAGGGTCGCCACCAGCAACTGCACTTCCCGCGCTTGCAGTTTCTTGCCCAGGTACTCCGGCGTGCGGCCAATCATCAGCCCAGCCAGGAACACCGCAATCAGCACGTTGAGCAGCATGCCGTAGAGACCGGCCCCGACGCCGCCGAAAATCACCTCGCCAACCATCATGTTGACCAGCGCAACCATGCCGGTAATGGGGTTGAGGCTGTCATGCATGTTGTTGACCGAGCCGTTCGAGGCTGCAGTGGTGGTCACCGTCCAGAGCACGCTGGCGGTGGTGCCAAAGCGGCTCTCCTTGCCTTCCAGCGGCGCGGTCTGCTCGACCTGCGGGTTGTTCAGGCCCGGGTTGGCCTGGTACTCCGACCACAGCGCAGCGCCGCCACCGATCAGGAACAGCGCGAGCATGCAGGCAATGATCGACCGGCTCTGACGCAGGTCCTTGACGTAGTGACCGAAGGTGAACACCAGGGCCGCCGGAATCAGGATGATCGAGGCCATTTCGAACAGGTTGCTCCACGCCGTCGGGTTCTCGAACGGGTGCGCCGAGTTGACACCGAAGAAGCCGCCGCCATTGGTACCCAGTTGCTTGATCGCGATCTGGCTGGCCGCCGGGCCCAGCGGGAGGGTCTGGTCGACGCCCTGCAGGGTCACGGCATGGACGTAGTCACCAAAGGTTTGTGGCACGCCCTGCCAGACCAGGAACAAGGCCAGCAGCACGCACAGCGGCAGCAGGCCGTACAGGGTCGCGCGAGTCATGTCGACCCAGAAGTTACCCAGCGTGCTGGCCGAGCGCCGGGCAATGCCCCGGCACAGCGCAACCAGCACGGCAAGGCCGGTGGCAGCACTGACGAAGTTCTGCACCGTCAAGCCGATCATCTGGCTGAGGTAGCTTACCGACGCTTCGCCGCTGTAGGCCTGCCAGTTGGTGTTGGTGACGAAGCTCACCGCGGTATTGAGCGCCAACGACCACTCCTGCCCCGGCAGGTGCGTCGGGTTGAGCGGTAGATAGCCCTGCAGCAAGAGCACAGCAAACACCAGCACGAAGCCGGCGAGGTTGAAGGCCAGCAGGGCCAGGGTGTACTGCTTCCAGTTCTGTTCGGTCTCGGCATTGACCCCGGACAGGCGGTAGCAGCCACGCTCCACCGGCCCCAGCACGGGCGACAGCCAGGTGCGCTGGCCTTCCATGACCTTGTAATAGAAGCGCCCGAGCCAGGGCGCCGGGATCAACACCAGGGCGAAGAACGCCAGCAGCACCGCATAATCGTAACTGTGCATGGTCGCTCCTAACCCCGGTCGGCGCGCAGCAGCGCGACCATCAGGTAGATCATCAACGCCACTGCCAGCAGCAGTGACACCCCGTCCAGAATGCTCATCGAAACTCTCCGTCCTTACGGCTGTTTGCCGCTGACGGTTATTGTCCGGAGCATGCCCGTAAAGGTGCGAGACGCAGACCCTGGCCAGGGCATAAAGAATGCGTAAAGACCCTTCCCTACCCGGCCACCGCTCGCCATTGCGGCGGTTGTACGTAGTTGGCCTCCCACTCGATGACCGCCTCAGGCGGCATTGGCCGGGCAATTCCGTAGCCTTGGGCAATGTCACACCCCAGGTCCATCATCACCAGGCCATGCTCGACGGTCTCCAGCCCCTCGGCGACCACCTGGCGCCCGAAGGCCTGGGCGAGGCTGATCACTGCCTGGGTCAACGCCAGGTCGTCATGGTCATGGAGGATGTCGCGCACGAACGACTTGTCGATCTTGATCGTCCGCGTGCGCAGACGCTTGAGGTAGCTCAGGGACGAGTAGCCAGTACCAAAATCGTCCAGGGAGAACTGCACCCCCAACGCCTGGCAGGCCTCCAGGCACTGGCTGACCCGCTGGATATTCTCGATGGCCACCGACTCGACGATTTCCAGATCGAGCATGTGCGGCGCCACGGCCGGGTGGCGGGCCAGCAAGCGTTCAAGGCGCTCGACAAAGTCGCCCCGCTGAAAATGCCGTGCGGCGATGTTCACACTCACCGGCCAGGCGTGCCCTGCCACCTGCCACTGCTGCATCTGGGCCATCGCCTGGGCAATCACCCACTCACCGATGTCGACGATCAGGTCGGTGCGTTCCACCAGCGGCAGGAAGTCGGCGGGCGTCACCAGGCCCTTGAGCGGATGCTGCCAGCGCAAAAGGGCCTCAAAGCCAAGCACCTGACCGGTGCGCATATTGACCTTGGGCTGATAATGCAGGCACAACTCGCCACTGATCAGCGCCTGGCGTACGCGCGCTACGGTCTGGTGGGTGGCCTTCACTTCGCGGTCCAGCGATACGTCGAACAGGTGATAACGATTGCGTCCGCTCTGCTTGGCGACGTACAGCGCCTGATCGGCGTGGCGCACCAGAGTGTCGGCATCTTCGTTGTCGACCGGGAACAGGGTCACGCCGATACTGGCACTGACACTGACCTCCCGCTCCCGGATCACATAAGGCGCAGCGATCGCATTGAGCACTCGCTCCAGGGCGGCGTGCAACGCTTGCGGTGCCTGCACATGACGCAGGATCAGCACGAACTCGTCGCCCGAGAGCCGCGCCACGGCATCGCCACCGCGCAAGATGCCCTTCAGGCGCGCGGCCACCTCCACCAGCAACAGGTCACCGCTGGCATGACCGTAGCCATCGTTGACGGCCTTGAAGCCGTCCAGGTCGAGCATGCACACCGCCAAGGGCTTGTCTTCGCTGCGCGAGAATTCCAGCGCCTGCTGCAGCAGGTCGGAGAGGTAGGCGCGGTTGGGCAGCCCGGTCAGCACATCGTGCCCCACCCGCCATTGCAGGGTGTGCAACAGCTGGCGCTTCTCGGTGACATCGAAGCGGATCGATACGTACTTGCGCACCCGGCCACTGGCCGGGTCGATCAGTGGCACCATGGTGCTGTCGACCCAGTACAGCGAGCCGTCTTTGGCGCGGTTGCAGATCTCCCCTTTCCACACCTTGCCCGCCACCAGCGCACACCACATACCGTAGAAAAACGCCGAATCGTGCAGGCCGGAATTGAGAATGCGGTGATTGGCGCCCAGCAACTCTTCGCGGCTGTACCCGGAGATGCTGCAGAACTGTTCGTTGACGTACGTGATCCGGCCACTCAGGTCGGTCTCGGAAAAGATCGCGGCCGCATCGACGGCCGCGCGGTAATTATCATCCATGAAGCTTGAGTACCTTTCGGGTCAGCGGTTGAAGCGCTCGACCAGGGCACGCAGGCCCAACGCAATGTGTTCCAGTTCCGCCCCGCGACTGGCCGCGGCATTGGCATTCTGCGCGGTATGCTGCACCGTACCGGCGACGCGGTTTATTTGCGCGCAGACCTCCTCCGCCACGCATGATTGCTCCTGGGACGCCGCCGCCATTTGCTGGCTCATGTCGCTGATGCGCTCCACCGCCACTCGGATACCCTGCAGCGCCTGTTGCGCCTCAAGCACCCGGGCAACGCCGTGCTCCGCCTCGTCAATTCCCAGGCTGGCGATGCTCACCGCCTCATCGGCACCGGCGCGCAAACTGTGGATGATGCCCTGGATCTGCACCGTCGATTGCCGGGTCTTGCCGGCCAAAGCCCGCACCTCGTCGGCGACCACGGCAAACCCCCGACCCTGCTCACCGGCGCGGGCGGCTTCGATGGCCGCATTGAGGGCCAGTAGGTTGGTCTGGTCGGCAATCGACTGAATCACTTCGGCGGCCAGGGAAATATCCTGGGTCTGGCCTGCCAGGTGGGTGACCGCCTGGTTGATCTGACTGACAGTGCTGGCCAACAGCTGAATGGCCTCGCGGGTCGTACCGACCACTGCGCCCCCCTGCCCGGCCAGCTGACTGGCCGTGTGCGCTTCGCCCGCAGTGTCCTGCACGTGACGCGCCACCTCGGTGATCGAGGCGGCCATTTCAGTCATGGCTGTTGCAGTCATGTCGGTTTCGGCACGCTGTTCAAGCAACGATGATTCGGTGTGCCGGGACAGGCGACTGGAGTCACCCGCCGCTTCACTCATTTGCACCGCCAGGTCGCTCAGGCGCGTCAGTGCCGTTTTCAGCCGGGCCTCTTCGCTGATCAGCATCAACTGCAATTGTGCCGCCGGGCCCAAGGCATCACTGTAGGTCAGCGCCACCACCGGATCGGCAAAGGTATTGCCCGAACACGCGACGATCTGTGCCAGTTGCTGCCCCAGACGCCGATGCGCCCAAAGACCGACCAGGCCGAACAGCGCCAACGTCATGCCGTACCCCTGCCAGCCTGGCAGCAGAAACTGGGCGCCGACGGCAGTAGCGCCCGCCACCAGCGGCACGCTCAGGGCCCGGGCGAACTGCGTCATGTACCGCCCGGTAGCCACCGGCGCTTTGCCTTCGCGCAAACGTGCATACAACGCTTCGGCGCGGCGCACCTGTTCACGGGTCGGCTTGACCCGGACCGATTCATAACCAACCACCCGGCCGTTTTCCAGAATCGGGGTGACATAGGCGCTGACCCAATAGAAGTTGCCGTTCTTGCAGCGGTTCTTGACGATCCCCATCCAGCTCTGGCCGGCCTTGAGGTAGTGCCACATTTGCTCGAACACCGCAGCCGGCATGTCCGGGTGGCGTACCAGATTGTGTGGGCTGCCGATCAGTTCTGCCTGGCTAAAGCCACTCATGGCGGCAAATTCGGCGTTGCAATAAGTGATGTTACTGGCGATATCGGTGGCAGAAATGAGCCGTTGATCCGCGCCAAACGTTTGCTCGATGGCGGTGACCGGCAGGTTGAAACGCACGATGAAACTCCCTTTACTGCGTTCTGAAAATCGAGCGGCGAGTTTCTGGCGAAAGCGCAATACGATTTGATTGGTCGTTCAAATAACCCTACGAATTACATCACATTTTGTAACCAGCCGTGACCTATTTCGCTGCGACCAAATGTCGATTTATTAAAATAAATATTTGATTTATAAAGAAAATTAACTGACCGGTTCGTCAATGGGTGTTGGAAGGACTATCCGAGGAAGGGGAATGATGCGGCCGCGAAAAAGGCCGCATCGATTCAATCGAAAGCAGAGAAGGGAAAATCGTCAGGGCGAACTCAGCTACTCACAGCCGCTTACAGCACGAAGACGATGCGCTCCGCTGCACTGCGCTGCCAGCTCGCTTCGACTTCACTCAACGGCACGGCCTCGGCTTCTACCTTGAGATTGGCCGGCTTGATTGCCTGCAGTAATTGCCCCACTACCTTGACCAGTCCCTCGTTGGAAACGCTGCCCAGACCGCTGCCCAGCATTTCCAGGCCGGAGCTGCGCAGCACCCCGGGGCTGAGCGGCAGGGTTGCCCCGGCCAATGCGCCGATGTTGACGAAACGCACGCGTGGCGCGGCATTGCCGCTACCGTGGCTGACCAGCGCATCGAGAATGCACGCCGCCGGCTGGCCCCACAGATAGTCGAGGACAACGTCGATTCCCCTCCCCTGAATTTCCTCGCGCAGTGCAGCGGTCAACTGCTCGGCGGGCTGGTCCAGACGAATGAAGTCATCCGCACCCAACGCACGCAGTTCCGCCTCCACCGCGGGGTTACGGGCAGTGGCCACTACCCGTGAAGCGCCCAGGTGCTTGGCCACCTGAATCGCCAGACGCCCGGAAGTGCCGGCCGCGCCGTTGATCAGTACCCGCTCGCCTGGCTTGAAGTGCGCGCGCTCCTGCAAGGCCGCCCAGGACGACATGCCCGGGTTGGCGATGGCGGCGGCCGTGATGTCGTCGATGTCATCCGGCACGGCCACAACGTTGCGCGCATCCACAGCGACCACCTCGGCCATGGCGCCAATCGGGGCACGGGGAAAGGCGAAGTAGACCCGGGTGCCGTCTGCAAGCAGACCGACGCCGTCGGCACCCGGCACTACTGGTAGCGTCTTGCCGCTGCTGTAATGCTTGCCGCTGGCCTGGGCACGGACCAGCTGACTGAGCGCCGCCGCGCGAACGCGCACCAGCACTTCGCCTGGCAACGCCTGCGGTGCATCCAGCTCGCCGTAGCGTGGCGGCTGGTCGAAGTCGTGAACGATGGCGGCTTTCATGGGTTTACTCCATAGATCTGTATGAGGGGCGGCGTGTTTCAGGCATGCCAGCAGCGGTACCAGCCATCCTGCTCGCTGATGCGCAGGTTGGTCTGGTAGAGATCGGACAGGGCGGCACTGTCGAGCACGTCGGCCTTGGGGCCATCGGCAACAATACGGCCCTGGTTCAGCAGCACCACACGATCGATCTCCGGGATGATCTCGTCGATATGGTGGGTGGTGATGATCATTGCATGGTCGTCACCACAGAAACTGCGCAGCAACTTGAGCATGCCCAGGCTCGCGCCCATGTCCAGGCCATTGGCCGGCTCGTCGAGGATCAGGGCGCGGGGCTGGTGGACCAGTGCACGGGCCAGCAGCAGGCGTCGTTTCTGGCCGGTGGACAGGCGCTGGAACATCGTCTGTTCATGGCCCGCCATTTCCACTACGCCAAGCAGCGCCCGCGCCTGCTCCAGTTGCTCGTCGCTGGGCTGCAGATGACCGTGGGCGCCGATAGCGCCAAAGAAGCCGGAGACCACCACATCCAGCGCCTGGGTATAGGGCGTGTAGTCTTCCTGCAGGTCCTGGGAGACAAAGCCCAGGCGGCTGCGCAATTGCCAGAGGTTGACGGTGTCGCTGCCGAACAGCTTCAGGTGGCTGCCTGCCCGCTCAACCGGATACAGCTCGCGGGTGATCAGCTTGAGCAAGGTGCTCTTGCCGGCACCATTGGGGCCGAGGATGGCGACTTTCTCGCCAGCGCCAATGTGCAGGGAAAACCCATCGAGTACCCGGGTCTCTTGCTGGTAGGCGGTAATGTTGTGAAATTCGATCATGGTTTACTCGTCAACGGCGGGCAAATGCAGAAGGTAGCACCCGCAAGGCGCTCCCCACACCCTTGATACAGATCAACACGCTAAGCTCAGTACGCGAGACGATGACTGAACGTAGGGAACGGATCGACAGCTGGCCACCGCCTTGAGCCCCAAGGCACCGCCATAGATTCAGGTGCAAGCACCGCATAGGGAGACCCATATGACCTCGTTGAACCACGTACTGGTCGCCACCGACCTGTCCACCCCCGCCCGCAACGCAGCAGAGCGGGCTGCACTGCTGAGCAAGGCGCGGGATGCATCGCTGGATCTGCTCTATGTGGCCAATCCGGCACCCTTTGAGCGCCTCAAACAGATCGTCGTGCCGGATGAAGACTTGCTCAAACGCGCACTGGACACCGCCAAGGAAAAAACCCACGAACTGGCAGACATGCTGTTCCAGCGCTACGACATCGCCTCGGGCATTCAAGCTACGTCCGGCTCGGTTGTCAGTGAAATCACCCGCGTCGTGCAAGACAGGCGCAGCGACCTGCTGGTCTGCGGGGCCAAGGGCCAGAGCCTGGTCCGCCACCTGCTGCTCGGTTCTACCGTGCAACGCATGCTCAGCCGCATGCTCTGCCCGATGCTGGTGGTCAAGAGCGCACCCCGCGATGCCTACCGCCGCTTGCTGGTTCCGGTCGACTTTTCGCCGTCTTCGCTGCGCGCGATCAAGATCGCCAAGGCGGTTGCGCCAGAGGCCGAGATCATTCTCCTGCACGTGTACGAAGCGCCCTTCGAAGGCAGCATGCGCTTTGCCCATGTTGACCAGGACACCCTCACCCACTACCGCAATGTGATCCGCAAGGACGCCATTGAACAACTGGCAGCATTGAGCGATGCCGCCGGGGTGTCCGGTGCCCGTCAGGTCGTGGTACACGGCGACCCCGCCTGGCGGATTGTCGAGCAGGAGCTGGAACTGGACTGCGACCTGATCGTGATCGGCAAGCAGGGCGAAAGCGCCCTGGAAGAACTGCTGATAGGGAGCATCACCAAGCATGTCCTTAACGAATCCCGGTGTGATGTGCTGGTGTCTCTGTAAGCTGCGCTGATTCAACAGGGGGCGTACTCCGCGCCCCCATCACGCTTTCCCGCCCGGCAATTGCGCTGCCGAACCGGTCTGACCAGTTAAAATTCACCCCTACCCTTTCAAGTATCAAGCGCCGTTCACACGTCGCTTGAACGCTGTCTCGGCTGCTCGTCGCAACGCCGCCCGTCAGACCTATTCGCTGTAAGCCACTGATTTTAAAAAACCCTCCCTGTCGCACTCAGTCAAGTCCCAAGAATTCCTTGCCAACGCCGAAAACCCGCGCCTACACTCAGCACGCACTGGACATACCGGTAAGACCACAATAATTAAGTCCTCCGCTCTTTCGCCCCCGGGCATCGAAGCAAGGACACCGATCAGAGATCCCTCCCATGCTCAAATGGTGCTCGCGTTCGATCTTTCTCCAAGTCGTGCTCGGCCTGATGCTTGGCATCGCCTGCGGCCTCAGCTTTCCCGAAGTTTCCCTGCAGCTAAAGCCCCTGGGCGACGGCTTTATCAAACTGATCAAGATGCTCATCGGGCTGATTGTGTTTTGCGTCGTGGTCAGCGGTATTTCCGGCGCAGGTGACCTGAAGAAGGTCGGACGGATCGGCCTCAAGTCCGTGATCTATTTCGAGATCCTCACCACCATCGCCCTGGTCATCGGCCTGGTGTTTGCCTTTACCTCAGGGATTGGCAGCGGCGCCAACATTCACCTCGACCAACTGGCCAGTGCCGAGGCCGGCAACCTGGCAGAACGCGGCCAGCATATGCACAGTACCGCCGCGTTTCTCATGGATCTGATTCCGACCTCGGTCATCGGTGCCTTTGCCGACAACAACATCCTGCAAGTGCTGCTGTTCTCGGTGCTGTTCGGCAGCGCGCTGAACCTGGTCGGCGAAGCGGCTTCGGGCATTTCAAGACTGATCAACGAACTGAGCCACGTCATCTTCCGCATCATGGGCATGATCGTGCGCCTGGCACCGCTGGGCGTATTCGGTGCCATCGCCTTCACCACCAGCAAGTACGGCCTGGAGTCGCTGCAGCACCTGGGTGGTCTGGTCGCCCTGTTCTACCTGACTTGCACCGGTTTCGTGCTGCTGATCCTGGGTACCGTCATGCGCCTCTCGGGCCTGCGCATCCTGCCGTTCATCAAGTACCTGCGCGAAGAGCTGACCATCGTACTCGGCACCGCGTCTTCCGATGCCGTACTGCCACAGATCATGCGCAAACTGGAGCACCTGGGCATCGGCAATTCCACCGTTGGCCTGGTGATTCCCACCGGTTACTCCTTTAACCTTGACGGTTTCTCGATCTACCTGACCCTGGCCATTGTGTTCATCGCCAACGCTACCGGTACCCCGCTGGCGATGACCGACCTGCTGACCATCCTGCTGGTGTCGTTGATCACCTCCAAGGGGGCTCACGGTATTCCCGGATCGGCACTGGTCATTCTGGCCGCAACCCTGACTGCCATTCCGGCAATCCCGGTGGTCGGCCTGGTGCTGGTACTGGCGGTGGACTGGTTCATGGGCATTGGCCGGGCGCTGACCAACCTGATCGGCAACTGCGTGGCCACTGTCGCCATCGGCCGCTGGGAAGGCGATATCGACATGGAGCGGGCCAACAATGTACTGGCCGGCAAACAGGGCTTCGGCTTTGCCCAGCGCAAAACCCCGACCGCCCATCAACAAGAGTTCTGAGCAATGCGGCCGGCAGCCCCCCTGCCGGCCACAGGAGCAAACCATGCAAGTGTTCTCATGGAGTGAACTGTGATTACTTCATCGACCGTAGTGAACTCAGTGGTGGAAAAACTCCGCCAGGCCCTGGCCCGTGGCCAGTGGCGCACCGGCGAAATGCTCCCGGGGCAGCGCGAGCTGGCCGAGCAACTGGGCATCAGCCGCCCGAGCCTGCGCGAAGCCGTGACCGTGCTGGAGACCCTCGGCCTGGTGCGTTCGATGCCGGGCAAAGGGGTACTGGTACTGGACGCCGACCTCGCCGAGCAAACGCCGCTGCAAACCGGCGTGGCCGACGCCAGCCTGGAGGACGTGCTGCAGCTGCGCTACACCCTCGAGCCGTTTATCGTCGGCCTGGTGGCCCAGTCGATCAGCAGCAAGGAAATCGGCCAGCTACGCCTGACGCTGATGGACATGCGCGAAGCCCTTGAGGCGCAGGACAGCGAAGCCGGGGTCAACGCCTACATCGCCTTCCACGAAGAGCTGTTCACCCTGACCGCCAACCCGATCTTCCAGAGCGTGGTGCAACAAACCAGCAACGCCCTCAAGCAAAGCGCTGCGGTGCTGCGCAACTCGCCCGAGCACCTGGCCGCACGCCTGGAAGAAAACGAGGCCGTGGTGCGCGCCATCCGCAACAAGAACAGCGCCCAGGCCAGCACCCAGATGCGCCACCATATCCTCCAGGAAGGCCGGCGCATGGGTATCGAACTGAACATACCGGACGACCACCCGGTCGCCTGACCCAGGAGAGCAGAGATGAACACCAGCGCCCAAGCCCCGGCGACCACCCTGCCCCCGCTGCTCGTCCACGGCGAAGTACGCTTGTCCGCCGAGCAGATCTACCCGCGCCTGTTCGATGCCATTCTGGAACAGCGCCTGGCCCCCGGCAGCGCCCTGCCCGAGCAGGCGCTGGGTGAAGCTTTTGGTGTCAGCCGCACGGTGATCCGACGCGTGCTGGGGCGCCTGTGCGACCAGCAAGTGATTGTCCAGCGGCCCAGCCACACCGCGCGCCTGGCCGCGCCCGACCCGCAACAGGCACGGCAGATCCTCAGCGCCCGGCGTCTGGCAGAAACCACTCTGATCACCCTGGCCGCCCAGCGCTCACGCCCAGCCAAAATCCGGCAGTTGCGTGACCTGGTCGCTCGCGAGCGCCAGCACCACGAACAAGGCCAGCGTTGCACCGCGATCCGCCTGGGGGGCGAGTTCCACCTCAAGCTCGCGGAGATTGCCGACAATGCACCGCTGACGCGCTTTCTCAATGGCCTGGTACCGCAAACTTCGTTGATCATCGCCCAGTACGAAACCCGCCCCTGCAGCCACTGCGCCTGGCAGGAGCACGCTGCGATCATCGATGCACTGGAGCTGGGCGATGCGCAGACTGCCCTGGCGCTGATGCACCAGCACCTGGACCATATCGAAGCCAAGCTGGAGTTGGATGTTTGAAGTAATCACACCCCTGAAAACAGAAAAGGCCGCATAAGCGGCCTTTTCTGTTTTCAGCGACAGGCACTCAGTAACGAGTGATGTCCGCCTTGGCTTCCAGCTGTTTGCGGTAGGCCGCAAAGTCTTGCTGGCCGGCACGCGAAGCGAGGAAACGACGGTACGCCGCTTTCTCTTCTTCGGTGGCCGCCGAGCCTTCGTTGACGCCGTTCAGACGCAGTACAACCAGGCTGCCATCGTTCAGCGCAACGCTGCTGTACACAGGCTTGTCCTTGGCTTCAGGCTTGTTCATGCGGAACAGGGCCTGCAGCTCGACCGGATCAATGCCTTCCTGGCTGCGCGAGACCGCTTCCTGGACCTTCCAGCTTTGACCTTCCTGGGTAGCCGCCAGCGGGATGCTGCCGTCACGCAGGCCAGCGATCAGCGCGTCGGCCTTGGTTTTCAGTGCGGCGGTCGCCTGCTCCTGGGCCAGGTGCTTGCGGATGCTGTCCGACACCACGTCCAGCGCCAGCTGCTCAGGCTTGAGGTGCTGTTTCACACGCAACACAACGACGGTTTCCGGGTCCAGCTCGATACCGCTGCTGTTGGAACCTTCTTCCAGCACTTCAGGGCTGTACGCGGCCTGAATCACGGCGCGGTTGGCGGTAATGCCTTCGCCGCCTTCACGACCGAATGCCGGCGCAGTCTGAACCTTCAAGCCCAGCTCCTGGGCTGGCTGGGCCAGGTCGGAGGCTTCGAACGCAGAGTCTTCCAGCTGCTTGGTCACCTCGACAAAGCGCTGCTCGACCTGCTGGGTCTTGAGTTCACGGGTCAGCTTGTCTTTCAGGCTGGCAAAGCTCGGCACTTCTGGCGCCTGCACACCCAGCAGCTTGATCAGGTGGAAACCGTATTCGGTGCGTACCGGAGCCGAGACCTGGTCCTTGTTCAGCGCATACAGCGCCTCTTCGAAGGTAGGGTCATAGACGCCCTGGCCGGCAAAGCCGAGGTCACCGCCATTGTTGGCCGAACCCGGGTCCTGGGAGAACTCTTTGGCCAGTGCGGCAAAGTCTTCACCTTTGGCCAGACGCTGCGAAATCTCTTCGATCTTGGCCTTGGCCTGAGCCTCGTTCACCTTGTCGTTGACTTCGATGAGGATGTGAGCGGCGTGACGCTGCTCGGCGAGGTTGGCGATTTCTTTTTCGTACAGCGCCTTGAGTTCGTCTTCGTTGACAGTGACCTGGTCAAAGAACGACGACTTCTTCAGCTCGATGTAGTCGATAACGACCTGCTCCGGGCTCATGAACTCTTTGGCGTGCTCGTCGTAATGCGCCTTGATCTGCTCATCGGTCACCTTCACCGCAGCCGGGTCGGCCTTGAAAGTCAGCGAAGCGAAATCACGGGTCTGCTTTTCCAGACGGGCAAATGCATTGACCTGGTCATCGGTGACAAAACCACTGCCGGCGAGGCCCGCGCGCAGTTGGCCGATCAGCATTTCCTGAGCCAGCATCTGGCGGAACTGCATGCGGCTGTAGCCCATCTGGCGAATCACCTGATCGAAACGCTCAGAGCTGAACTTGCCATCCTGCTGGAATTCAGGCGTCTGCAAGATTACCTGGTCAAGCGCGGCTTCGGAGAAGGAGAACTTGGCGTCTTCAGCGCCCTGAAGCAACAGCTTGCGGTCGATCAGGCCCTTGAGTGCGGCCTCACGCAGCATGTTTTCGTTGAGCAACGACGGATCGAAATCCTTGCCCAGCTGTTGCATCAGCTGACGACGTTGCATGTCGACGGCCTGGCTCAGCTCGTTCTGGCTAATGGTTTCACCATTGACCTTGGCAGCGTCCTGGCTGTGGGTGGTGGCCTGGAAGATGGCATCGAAGCCGGTCAGTGCCATCAAGGCTACGATGACACCGATGATGGTCTTGGCAATCCAACCTTGTGAATTGTCCCTGATATTCTGCAGCATGCGTCCCCCAGAAACGGTTGTACTGAATGAACCAACCGTGGAGCGTGGGTAGATTCCTGATAGAAGAAAGGCGCATCCGAAGATGCGCCTTCTCGTAACCGACCAAAGGTCAGGAGCCTTTCAGCGCGCCCTGACCTTCGGTAGCCAAGCCTGGCATGAGCCGGCTCGGTTAGGCGTAAGCCTGAAGGAAGTGACTTAGTTGACGGCTTCTTTCAGTGCCTTGCCAGCCTTGAAGCCAGGCTTCTTGGCAGCAGGGATTTCCAGAGTCTTGCCGGTTTGCGGGTTGCGGCCGGTACGAGCAGGACGATCGGTAACGGAGAAGGTACCGAAACCAACCAGTACCACGGAATCACCTGCCTTCAGGGCACCGGTGACGGACTCGATAACTGCGTCCAGCGCCTTGCCGGCGGTGGCTTTCGAAATATCAGCAGATGCGGCGATAGCGTCAATCAGTTCCGACTTGTTCACTCTAAGTCCCCTTATATCTCTATTGAGTTTGTATCTAAGTATGTAATGAAAAGCTTAACGAGCGCTGGGTGGCCTGTTGACACTTAAGTGCCGCTTTATAACAAGGGCCTGAAAATACTGTCAAGAAAGCCCCCCAGCCAAATACGTACTAATGCGTGCTAATTCTTTCCTTGGAATCGCTGTCGCGCTTTTCATCCTTGGCGACAATCTCTGGAGCCACATCTGGTAAGGGCTCCGGGGCGTATTGCAGCGCAATTTGGAGGACTTCGTCAATCCATTTAACCGGTTTAATCTGAAGATCCTGCTTAATATTCTCAGGAATTTCCTTCAAATCGCGAACATTCTCTTCAGGAATGATCACCGTCTTGATTCCACCACGGTGCGCTGCGAGCAATTTCTCTTTCAAACCACCAATCGCCAGCACCTGCCCACGCAGGGTAATTTCACCCGTCATGGCCACATCGGCACGCACCGGAATCTGCGTCAGCGCCGACACCAGGGCGGTGCACATGCCGATACCGGCACTTGGACCATCCTTGGGCGTAGCACCTTCCGGCATGTGAATGTGGGTGTCGCGTTTCTCGTGGAAATCGGCCGGAATACCCAGGCTTTTAGCACGGCTGCGAACGACGGTCTGTGCAGCGGTGATCGACTCGACCATCACATCACCCAGGGAACCGGTCTTGATCAACTGGCCCTTGCCCGGAATCACTGCGGCTTCGATGGTCAGCAACTCGCCACCGACCTGGGTCCAGGCCAGGCCGGTTACCTGGCCTACCTGATCCTGCTGCTCGGCCAGGCCGTAACGGAACTTGCGCACCCCGAGGAAGTGCTCCAGCTGCTCGCCAGTGACCTTGACGGCCACCTGCTTGAGCCCGGCATGCTCCTTGACCACCTTGCGGCAGATCTTCGCGATCTGACGTTCCAGGCCCCGTACACCGGCTTCGCGGGTGTAGTAGCGGATGATGTCGCGAATTGCCGTGACATCGACGTCCAGCTCACCCTTCTTCAGGCCGTTGGCCTTGATTTGCTTGGGTGTCAGGTACTTGACCGCAATGTTGATTTTTTCATCTTCGGTGTAACCCGGCAGACGAATGACTTCCATCCGGTCCAGCAGTGCTGGCGGGATGTTCATCGAGTTGGAGGTGCAGAGGAACATCACATCGGACAGGTCGTAGTCGACTTCCAGATAGTGATCGTTGAAGTTGTGGTTCTGCTCGGGATCGAGCACCTCGAGCAACGCCGAGGCCGGATCGCCACGCATATCGCTGCCCATCTTGTCGATTTCATCGAGCAGGAACAGCGGGTTGCGTACGCCCACCTTGGTCATTTTCTGAATCAGGCGACCCGGCATCGAGCCGATGTAGGTACGCCGGTGACCACGAATCTCGGCTTCGTCACGCACGCCACCCAGCGCCATGCGCACGAACTTGCGGTTGGTCGCGCTGGCAATCGATTCGGCCAGGGAGGTTTTACCCACGCCCGGAGGCCCGACCAGGCACAGCACAGGGCCACGGATTTTCTTTACCCGCTTCTGCACGGCGAGGTACTCGAGGATGCGTTCCTTGACCTCTTCCAGACCGTAATGGTCGGCGTCGAGGATTTCCTCGGCCTTGGCCAGATCCAGACGCACTTTGCTCTGGGCCTTCCACGGCACCTGCACCAGCCAGTCCAGGTAAGAACGCACGACAGTGGCTTCAGCCGACATCGGCGACATCTGTTTGAGCTTGTTCAGCTCAGCCTGGGCCTTGGCATAGGCATCTTTGGGCAGGCCCGCGGCGTCGAGACGCTTTTTCAGCTCTTCGACTTCGTTGTGACCTTCTTCGCTGTCGCCGAGCTCTTTCTGAATGGCCTTCATCTGCTCATTCAGGTAGTACTCGCGCTGACTGCGCTCCATCTGTTTTTTGACGCGACCACGGATGCGCTTCTCGACCTGCAACAGGTCGATTTCGGCGTCCAGCAGTGCCATGACATGCTCGACACGGGTGGCCAGGTCGAGAATCTCGAGGATTTCCTGTTTCTGCTCGATCTTCAGGGCCATGTGCGCGGCCATGGTGTCGACCAGGCGCCCCGGCTCATCGATGCTGTTGAGCGACGACAGGACTTCAGCTGGGACTTTCTTGCCCAGCTGAACATACTGCTCAAATTGTGACAGCAAGCTACGAACGAAGACTTCAGACTCGCGCTCGGCGGTCTGCGACTCGTCGATCAACGATACTTCGGCGCGAATATGGCCGTCGACTTCGTTGAAACGCTCTACCGCACCGCGTTGCTCACCCTCGACCAGCACCTTGACGGTGCCATCAGGCAGTTTGAGCAGTTGCAGCACAGTGGCAATGGTACCGACGCGGTACAGGGCATCTTCGCCTGGATCGTCGTCAGCGGGGTTCTTCTGGGCAAGCAGAAGGATCTGCTTCTCGCCCGTCATTGCGGCCTCGAGGGCTTCGATGGACTTCTCGCGCCCCACGAACAGTGGGATAACCATGTGCGGATAGACGACGACATCGCGCAATGGCAAAAGAGGCAAGTCGAGGGTGGTCTTCATGATTTCGCCTCTACAGCGGCCTTGTGGCCGGAAACCGGTGGAATTTGAGCGTGGGTTTAATGTGGGGGCAGCCCCGCAAAAAAACAAGCTCTACGACAGGAAAAGCAAAGGGGCCCGAAGGCCCCTTGCTGATTCGAGCCGTTTGGAGGCTCAGACGTCAGGTGCAGCTTTGGCTTGCGGCTCGCTGTTTTCGTAGATCAACAGCGGCTGCGAAGTGCCATCGATGACGCTCTCGTCGATCACCACCTTGCTGACATCCTTCTGCGAAGGAATCTCGTACATGGTGTCGAGCAGGATGCCCTCGAGGATCGAACGCAGGCCACGTGCTCCGGTTTTACGCTCCAGGGCCTTGCGGGCCACGGACTTGAGCGCATCGCTACGGAACTCGAGGTCGACGCCTTCCATTTCGAACAGCTTGGCATACTGCTTGGTGAGCGCGTTCTTCGGCTCGGTGAGAATCTGCATCAAGGCAGCTTCATCGAGCTCGTCGAGGGTGGCGAGCACCGGCAAACGACCGACGAATTCTGGAATCAGACCGAACTTGACCAGATCGTCAGGTTCAACCTCACGCAGCGATTCGCCAACTTTCTTGCCTTCCTGCTTGCTGCGTACTTCGGCACCAAAGCCGATGCCGCCGCGGGTGGAACGGTTCTGGATGACCTTTTCCAGGCCAGAGAACGCACCGCCACAGATAAACAGGATGTTGCGCGTATCGACCTGCAGGAATTCCTGCTGCGGATGCTTGCGGCCACCTTGCGGCGGAACCGAGGCAACCGTGCCTTCGATCAGCTTGAGCAACGCCTGCTGCACGCCCTCACCCGAAACGTCACGGGTAATGGACGGGTTGTCCGACTTGCGCGAGATCTTGTCGATTTCGTCGATGTAGACAATGCCCATCTGGGCCTTTTCCACGTCGTAGTCGCACTTTTGCAGCAGCTTCTGAATGATGTTCTCGACGTCTTCACCCACATAACCGGCTTCGGTCAGGGTGGTGGCATCGGCGATGGTGAACGGGACATTCAACAGACGCGCGAGGGTTTCGGCGAGCAGGGTTTTACCCGAGCCCGTCGGACCGATCAGCAGGATGTTACTCTTGCCGAGCTCGACGTCGTCGTTCTTCTTGTCGCGTTGGTTCAGGCGCTTGTAGTGGTTGTACACCGCTACCGCCAGTACCTTTTTCGCACGCTCCTGACCGATGACATACTGGTCCAGGATGGTGCTGATTTCTTTCGGCGAAGGCAGTTTATGCGCGCTGCTTTCGGCCTGGGCTTCCTGCACCTCCTCACGGATGATGTCGTTGCACAGGTCGACGCACTCGTCGCAGATAAATACCGAGGGGCCGGCAATCAACTTGCGCACTTCATGCTGGCTTTTGCCGCAGAAGGAGCAATAGAGCAATTTGCCGTTGTCCTCGCCGTTACGGGTGTCAGTCATTCGATCGATCCAATCCGGTAGGCTTGCAACACAAGATGAAGGCAAATGCGGGCTTTTTCAAGTCCACAGGTGGCGGGAAAAACCCGCCACCTGCTTTGACACCTTGATCAGACAGCCATTTGACGCTTTTCGTGTACCGAGTCGATCAGACCGTACTCGGCAGCACGCTGGGCGCTCATGAAGTTGTCGCGCTCGGTGTCGCGCTTGATGGTTTCGAGGTCCTGGCCAGTGTGGTAGGCCAGCAGCTCGTTCAACCGCGACTTGATGGAGAGAATTTCCTTGGCGTGGATTTCGATGTCCGTCGCCTGGCCCTGGAAACCACCCAGCGGCTGGTGAATCATCACGCGCGAGTTTGGCAGGCAGTGACGCTTGCCCTTGGCACCGGCAGCCAGCAGGAATGCACCCATGGAGCACGCCTGACCGATGCAGGTGGTGGACACGTCTGGCTTGATGAACTGCATGGTGTCGTAGATCGACATACCTGCAGTCACCGAACCACCCGGCGAGTTGATGTAGAGATGGATATCCTTGTCCGGGTTTTCCGCTTCAAGGAACAGCAACTGCGCCGCGATCAGGTTGGCCATGTAGTCCTCTACCGGGCCGACCAGAAAGATCACCCGCTCCTTCAAAAGGCGCGAGTAGATGTCGTAGGCACGTTCGCCACGAGCGGATTGCTCGATAACCATCGGGACCAGGCCGCCTGCGGCCTGGATGTCAGAGCTCTGCTGATAATAAGAATTGCGGGACATGTCCTGCACTCACTCCCAAATAGTCATGTCTTGAATACGCACAAGCCAGCTCGAAGGCTGGCTTGTGGTGTTTTTCCTACGAGAGAAACAATCAGTCAGCGGCAGGAGCCTGCACTGGCTTGATGGCTTCTTCGTACGAGACCGATTTATCGGTCACAGTCGCTTTCTGCAGAACAGTATCCACAACTTGTTCTTCCAGCACAACCGAACGTACTTCGTTCAGCTGTTGGTCGTTCTTGTAGTACCAAGCCACGACTTGCTCTGGCTCCTGGTAGGCCGAAGCCATTTCCTGGATCATTTCGCGAACGCGATCTTCGTCTGGCTTCAGGTCGTTTTGCTTGACCACTTCAGCAACGATCAGACCCAGCACTACGCGGCGCTTGGCTTGTTCTTCGAACAGCTCAGCCGGCAGTTGCTCAGGCTTGATGTTGCCACCGAACTGCTGAACAGCTTGAACGCGCAGGCGGTTCACTTCGTTTTCCAGCAGTGCTTTAGGCACTTCGATCGGGTTGGCAGCCAGCAGGCCGTCCATTACCTGGTTCTTGACCTTGGTCTTGATGGCCTGACGCAGTTCACGCTCCATGTTCTTGCGAACTTCGGTGCGGAAACCTTCCAGCGAAGCTTCCTTGATGCCGAACTGGGCGAAGAACTCTTCGGTCAGCTCAGGCAGCTTAGGCTCGGAAACGCTGTTGACGGTAACGGTGAACTCGGCGGCTTTGCCAGCCAGGTCCAGGTTCTGGTAGTCCTCAGGGAAGGACAGGTTCAGAACGCGCTCTTCACCGGCTTTGGCGCCAACCAGGCCTTCTTCGAAGCCCGGGATCATGCGGCCGGAACCCAGTACCAGCTGGGTGCCTTTGGCCGAACCGCCGGCGAACACTTCACCGTCGACCTTGCCGACGAAATCGATGTTCAGCTGGTCTTCGTTCTGGGCAGCGCGCTCAACGGCTTCAAAGCGGACGTTCTGCTTGCGCAGTACTTCCAGCATGTTGTCCAGGTCGGCATCAGCCACTTCGGCGCTCAGGCGCTCGACAGCGATCGAGTCGAAACCGGCAACGGTGAACTCAGGGAATACTTCGAAGGTGGCAACGTATTCCAGGTCCTTGCCTTTTTCGAACGACTTTGGCTCGACGGCAGGAGCGCCAGCCGGGTTCAGCTTCTGCTCAACCACAGCTTCGTAGAAGGAAGCCTGAACCAGATCGCCGAAGGCTTCCTGGCGGGCTGCATCTTCGTAACGCTGACGGATCACGCTCATCGGCACTTTGCCAGGACGGAAGCCTGGAACCTTGGCGCGACGGGCAGTCTGTTGCAGACGCTTGTTGACTTCGGTCTCGACGCGCTCTGCCGGAACGGCGATGGTCATGCGACGCTCGAGAGCAGAAGTATTTTCAACAGAAACTTGCATGGATATTCCTCGTTGCACAGACGTTAGCCGGCGATACCCGACTCCAGAATCAAGGGCAAGCATTCTAGTGGCTCAAAGGCCAGAAGTCACCCCGTTCAAGACGACGGGAAAGCACGCCGGTCCATTTCATTTATAACCCCCGGCCAAAACCCTGTCCGGGGGTGCTCAAGACCCGCCACCCAGGGCCTGGACGCCACCTCCGATCAAGATGGCGAACCCGGCCTCAGGCAGCCAGAAATACTTGTCAAAACACTACAAAACCCAAGGTCAGCCTCAGGGGGCCGTGCCGTCGATCTCGTTGATGCTGCAATATTCTTCCCATTCCATGCCCAGTGCTTCAGCGACCTGCCGATGCACTTCAAGTCGCATGGCCTGGAGTTCCGCGTCGGAGCTGGCAATCAGTTGCAGGGTCAATTCCCAAGGTTCAAGCCCCTGCTCCTGCGCCGCATCCTCGAACGCCCATTCGATCTGTTGCTGCTGCTCATGGGCGCTGAGCCCGGCAATTTCTTCCAGTAGCTGCGGATTGGCGGCGGCAAAGCGCTGCAACGCGCTGGCCTGGCGTTCTTTTGAAATCATCAAGCGGTCCTCACTACCTTGCCGTTGGCCACGGCCTCAACCGGCTGAAATCTATCAGCTTTTATGTAGTTGTCACCAGTGCACCGCAAGCAAGTCAACGATGAACACCGGACTTGTACTGGAAAATGCCGTTCATTATATGGGGTACGCGCTTTTGAGCATTAGGCATTGCTGCTTCGACGCCGGAAATGGGATGATTCGTAATTGCAACGAATTCTCATTAAAGGCCATTCCGTGTCCTCCACCCTCCTCCTCGCCGAAGACGATCCGCACCTGCGTCAGGATCTGCAACGCCACTTCCAGCACCGCGGATTCAGCGTCACAGCCTGTGAAAGCGGCACTCAAGCCCTGAGCGCCCTGCACCAGAGCCGTTTTGACCTGTTGCTGCTGGACATCATGCTGCCAGGCGTAGACGGCCTCAGCCTGCTGGACGCGCTGCGCCGCCACCAAACGGCCCCGGTGATGCTGATGTCGGCCCTGGGTGCGGAGCAGGACCGCATCAGCGGGTTCACCCGCGGCGCTGACGACTATTTACCCAAACCGTTCAGCCTGGCCGAGCTCGATGCGCGGGTCGATGCACTGCTGCGCCGCGTGGCGCTGGACCGGCGCCACGCCGATGCCCGCAGCGAAGACGACCTGACCCTCGACGAGTATGCCCAGGATGTTGTTCACCAGGGCCGCAATGCCGGCCTTACCGGCTCCGAATACCGCTTGTTCGCCACCTTGCGCGCTCACCCGGGCGAAGCCCTGAGCAAGGCTTTCCTTTATCAGACCGTGCTGCACCGTGCCTTCACCCGCCTTGATCGCGGCCTGGACGTGCATGTATGCAACTTGCGCCGCAAACTTGCCAACATTGGCGCGCAGCACTTGCAGATCCAGGCTGTGCGCGGCCAGGGCTACATCCTGGTCGACACGGAAACCCCTTGATGCGCCGTCACCCGCTGCTGTGGAAGCTGGCCGCGCTGCAAGTTGGCTTTTGCCTGCTGCTGACCTGGCTGATCTGGACCTGGGGCCTGTCCGTTGAACGCAGCACCTACTTCCTCAGCCAGGCCGAACAACTGCACCTGGCGCGCTACGCGCAACAAGCTGAAGCGGCCTGGCGCAAGGGCGGCGCAGCTGGCGCCGAGGCGTATCGACGCCAGCTGGCAGCGGACGAAAGCACCTGGATCGCCCTGATCGGCCCGCGCCTGGAGAGCCTCGGCAGCACACCGCTAAGCGCCGAAGAAGCCAGCCACCTGACGTTCATGCGCAAGCTCGACTGGCCCATGAGTCGCCGCCTGCAGGATGAGCTGCCGTACGTCAGCATTGCCTTTCCCGAGCACCCGGAGGACGGGCGCCTTGTCATGCAGTTACCCGAACACCTGCTGCCCACCGGCCTGACACCCTGGACCCACATCATCACCCACGGTGTAGCCCCCACCCTGCTTGCCTTGGCACTGGGCCTGGCCCTCTATCGGCAGCTGGTGGTCCCGCTCAACCGCTTGCGCGACCGCGCCGACGCCCTGCGCGCCGACAACCTCGACAGCCCCGGCCTACCCCTGCAGGAACGACGTGACGAACTGGGTGAGCTGGCCCAGGCTTTCGAACACATGGCCGGACGCCTGCGCCAAAGCCTGGAGCAGCAGCGCCTGCTGCTGCGCACCTTGTCTCACGAATTGCGCACGCCGCTGGCACGGCTGCGCATCGCCCATGACAGCAATCTTGCACCCGAGCAACTGCGCGAACGCCTGGGGCGGGAGGTGGACGACATGCAAAAGCTGCTGGTAGATACCCTCGACCTGGCCTGGATGGACACCGAGCAACCGCAGTTGCCCACCGAACCGGTCCTGGTGCTGTCCGTCTGGGAAGCGCTGTGCGAAGACGCTTGCTTTGAAAGCGGCTGGGCGCCGACACAGCTGCCCTGTTTGCTAGGCACCCACTGCGAGGTACGCGCGCACCTCGACAGCCTGGCCCAAGCCCTGGAAAACCTGCTGCGCAACGCTATCCGCCATTCGCCAAGCGGTGGCGTGATAACCCTGGACGGGCAGCGCGAGGGTGATTACTGGCACCTGCGCCTGCACGACCAGGGCCCAGGCGTGCCCGAGGCCGACCTCGAACGCATCTTCAAGCCTTACCAGCGTTTACCCGAAAGCGGCGCCGGTTTCGGCCTGGGGCTGGCCATCGCCCGTCGCGCCGTCGAACTGCAAGGAGGTCGACTGTGGGCCAGCAACGCCCAGCCAGGGTTGTGCCTGCATATCGTGCTGCCAATGGCCGAGGAATGTTTAGAAAGTTAATGAGCTTTACTCTCAATTAAGAGTACTTATCATCTACGACCTCTTACCTTCCGCACGCTGTTTCGGAGACCGAAGATGTCGCCCCGCCCGCTGTCCCTCGCCCCTTACCTGCTGCTGTCCAGCTGCTTGCTGGCCAGCGCCGTGCAGGCTGCCACTACCCAACCAGAGCCCATCGAACTGGAAAGCCAGTCGGTAGTAGCCACGGCGCTGGAGGAGACCAAACAGGCACCTGGCGTCTCGGTGATCACCGCTGAAGACATCAAGAAGCGCCCTCCGGCCAACGACCTGTCGCAGATCATCCGGACCATGCCAGGGGTGAACCTGACGGGGAACTCGACCAGCGGCCAACGCGGCAACAATCGGCAAATCGATATTCGTGGCATGGGCCCGGAGAACACCCTGATCCTGGTCGACGGCAAGCCCGTCAGCAGCCGCAGTTCGGTGCGCTACGGCTGGCGCGGCGAACGTGACTCACGCGGCGATACCAACTGGGTACCGGCCGATCAGGTCGAGCGCATCGAAGTCATTCGCGGCCCGGCAGCAGCGCGCTACGGCTCGGGCGCCATGGGCGGGGTGGTGAACATCATCACCAAGCAGGCCAGCCCCGAGACCCACGGCAACGTTACGGTTTACCAGAACTTTCCCCAGCACGGCGACGAAGGCGCTAGCAAACGCATGACCTTCGGCCTCAGCGGCGCGCTTACCGACACCCTCAGCTTCCGCGCCTACGGCAATGTGGCCAAGACCGACGCCGACGACTGGGATATCAACCAGGGCCATGAGTCGGTGCGCACCGGCAACCAGGCCGGCACCCTTCCCGCCGGTCGCGAAGGCGTACGCAACAAAGACCTCAATGGCCAACTGACCTGGCGCCTGAGCCCGGAGCAGACCCTGTCGCTTGAAGCCGGCTTCAGCCGCCAGGGCAACATCTATACCGGCGACACCCAGAACACCAACTCCAATGCCAACGTAAAAAGCATGCTCGGCAAAGAGACCAACCGCCTGTACCGCGAGACTTATGCGCTCACCCACAACGGCGACTGGGACTTCGGCAGCTCCATGGCCTATCTGCAATATGAAAAGACCCGCAACTCGCGGATCAATGAAGGCTTGGCCGGCGGCACCGAAGGTATTTTCAGCAGCGTCGACTTCTATACCTCGACCTTGCGTGACCTCACCGCGCATGGTGAACTCAACCTGCCGCTGCACGCCTGGCGTGACCAGACTCTGACCCTGGGCGCCGAGTGGAGCCAGCAAAAGCTCGATGACCCCAGCGCCAACACCCAGAGCACCAGCGAGGGCGGTGCCGTCGACGGGCTGAGCAGCAGCGGCCGCGACACCACTTCGCAGGCTCAGATCGTCTCGCTGTTCGCCGAAGACAACATCGAACTGCTGCCCGGCACCATGCTTACGCCAGCCTTGCGCTTCGATCATCACAGCATTGTCGGAGACAACTGGAGCCCATCGCTCAACCTGTCACATGCGCTGAGCAACACGATCACTCTCAAGGCCGGTATCGCCCGCGCCTACAAAGCGCCCAACCTGTATCAACTCAACCCAGACTACCTGCTCTACAGCCGCGGCCAGGGCTGTTATGGCCAGAGCACCAGCTGTTACCTGCAAGGCAATGAAAACCTCGACGCCGAGACCAGCGTCAATAAAGAGCTGGGCATCGAATTCAAGAACAATGGCTGGGTCGCAGGCATTACGTACTTTCGCAATGACTACAAGAACAAGATCGACTCTGGCCTGAGCCCCATCGGCAACGCTTCAGGTGGCACCGGCAGCTATGTCAACTCATCGGTCTACCAATGGGAGAACATTCCCAAGGCGCTGGTAGAAGGCCTGGAAGGAACGCTGACCATCCCGCTGAGCGACCAGCTGACCTGGAACAACAACCTGACCTACATGCTTGAGTCAAAGAACAAGACCACCGGCGAAACACTCTCAGTGACTCCGGACTACACCCTCAACTCAATGCTCGACTGGCAGGCCAGGGACGATCTTTCGCTGCAACTGAGCGTTGCCTGGTACGGAAAGCAAACGCCGAAAAAATACGATTACCACGGCGATCGCGTGACGGGCAGCGCAAACGATCAACTTTCACCCTATGCTTTGGTCGGCATAAGTGGTACCTACACCATAACCAAAAATTTGAGCCTCACCACCGGGATGGACAATCTGTTTGACAAGCGCCTGTTCCGGGCAGGCAACGCTCAGGGCGTTGCCGGCATCGAAGGGGCTGGCGCTGCCACGTACAACGAACCGGGTCGCACCCTCTACACCAGCCTGACCGCGTCCTTCTGACCGCAAACCGCCGCCCGGTTTCGTAGCCGGCGGCGGTCATGCCCGGAACCCCTACAGAGAACACCTGATGAAAAACTGCACCTTAGCGTTAGCGTGGATACTGGCCCTGGCAGTTCCAGGCATCACCCTGGCGCAACCGGCACCGGCACAGCAGATGGACGCCAGCCTGCTGCAGCGCCAGGACCTGGCTTACTTCTTTACCACACTCCAGCTGAGTTCTGCCGATGGCAAACGCCACTATCAACTGTGGGTCGGCAAGCCTGACCGGCCAGCCCCTGCCGCAGGCTATCCGGTGCTCTGGATGCTCGATGGCAATGCCGCCATCAGCGCCTTGAATGACGACCAGTTGCACACCCTTGCCGAGGGTCAGGCGCCGCTGCTGGTGGCTGTCGGCTACCAGACCGATCAGCGCATCGAACGCAGCGCCCGGACTTACGACTACACCCCGAACCTGCCCGGACAGCGCGAGCAGCTTGACCCGCTGACCGGGCAACCCAGTGGTGGCGTAGATGCCTTCTTCGACCTGCTCAACCAACGCATGCGCCCGATGGTTGCCAATGTCGCCCCCATCGACAACAGCCGACAGACCCTCTGGGGCCACTCCTACGGCGGGCTGGCCGTGCTGCACGCGCTGTTCACCCGCCCGGGAGAATTCAGCGACTACGCCGCCGCCAGCCCATCGCTGTGGTGGCATGACGGCGCAGTCGTGCGCGAAGCCGCCGGATTGCAGCAACGCCTGGGCAACAGTCGACCCCAGTTACTGGTAATGCGCGGCGGCGATGAACCTTCACGCCCGCGCGAGCCGAGCAAAGGCGATGCCGAGCGCCCTGCCCGCGAGCTGACCGCGGACCTGGCGAAGGTACCGGGGCTGCAGGTCACGTTCAAACGCTTCGACGGGCTTGGCCATGGCCCCATGCTGCCCGCATCGCTGAACTGGGTGATCGAGGGGATGTCCAGGTAGCCGGGCCGTCTCTACCCATTGATGCGTTCGACGCGCTATGATCGTCGCATTCAAAGGAGAGCGTTATATATGAAGCCATGGATTGCAGCACTGCTGCTGGCTGGATTGACGGGATGCGGCACCATCAAAACCGTGACCAACGAAGCGGGCGCCGTGGATGATCTGGCCAGATGGGAATCGAACTGTCATTCGATACCACGCGCCTACAGTGGCGTCGCCTATCAGTTCTGCAACTTCGACGGACCGCCCCGATCGGGTAGCCATTGGTCCTCAGGGGCGATCCTTGTGGATATGGCCGCCTCGGGCATAGCCGATACCCTCCTTATTCCTTATACCGGCTATCAGCAGTTTCAGCATGGCAATGTACCGGTGCGGCGCCTGGAATACTGAAGCCTGATTACCGGCCGCTGGTCACCTGCAGCCACGCTTTTTGCTCCGAGGTTCAAACTTGACGTGCGACTCTAAACGGAGGCGTACGACAATGAGTACCACCCTACTGAGCGCGATGACTGCAGCACTGCTAACCGCAGCCAGCCTGTCGGCGCTTGCAGACTCATCTGAACAGCTAAACCGGATCAGCACCACGGGTGAATCTGGCGACTTCCAGGCCATGACGACATCGGTTTCAGCAACGGAAGGCAACGACGCTGCCGACAGTGCATCTGGATACATCCAGGCAGTCGGAAGAAATGGTTCACACTCGATGCATCCCAATGCCCCGGTACCCGTCGAGCAATTCGCTGACGATGGCGCAAAGGGAGTAATGCAAACGGGAGATGAATAACCACCTGCTGCTCGGAGCAGTTGAGATTATTGCCTGAGTGTCGAAGCCCGCAGCCGACAACTGCCGTTGCTGGCGTGATGATCGTCCAGCATAACGCCCACCATCCCGCCTTGCGGGCTTCGACTACTCGCAATTCAAGACCATTACCGCAGAAACGAAAAAAGCCGCACAAGGCGGCTTTTTCGAGGCTTTCATGCACTTCAGCGAAGTACCGTGAAAGCTTGGATGGTGCGGACGAAGAGACTCGAACTCTTACAGCTTGCGCCGCTGGAACCTAAATCCAGTGTGTCTACCAATTTCACCACGTCCGCATGAAGCTTTTAAAGCAAAGGCGCCGGATTTTCATCGGGCGCCTTTTAGAATATGGGGTGGACGATGGGGATCGAACCCACGACAACAGGAGTCACAATCCTGTGCTCTACCAACTGAGCTACGCCCACCATATTGCATTTACCGCTTTACTTGTGCCTAAGCTGCCTATTGGCGCACCCGGCAGGACTCGAACCTGCGACCATCCGCTTAGAAGGCGGATGCTCTATCCAGCTGAGCTACGGGCGCATATTTAATCTGCTTTCTGTTACGATTACAAATTAACTTTTAGCCGTACCGAACAAGCTAACAAATCCGCTCATTCTGCCTGACCTTGCTAACCAGTGCTAGGCTCTGCCCGACAAGTGCGACGAATGTTATAGACGAGTGGAAAGGTCGTCAACTCTTTTTTGAAAAAAATTCATTTTATTTAAGGGGTTAGGGGAATACCCGGACCAAGCGCCTTTGCCCTCGGCCCCCTTCATGCGAGAATGCGCGCTCTTTTTATTCCCTCTCGATGGTTAATCACGCGTCATGACTGCACACCTTATTGACGGCAAGGCGATCGCCGCCAGCCTGCGCCAGCAGATCGCCCAACGTGTCGTGGAGCGTCGCCAGCAAGGCCTGCGTACTCCAGGCCTGGCGGTGATCCTGGTCGGCACCGACCCCGCGTCTCAAGTCTATGTCTCGCACAAGCGTAAAGACTGTGAAGAGGTCGGCTTTATCTCCCAGGCCTTCGACCTGCCCAGCGAGACCACTCAACAGACCCTGACCGACCTGATCGACCGCCTCAATGATGATGCGAACATCGACGGTATCCTGCTGCAGTTGCCGCTGCCGGCACACCTGGATGCCTCGCTGCTGCTCGAGCGCATTCGCCCGGACAAAGACGTCGACGGTTTCCACCCTTATAACGTCGGTCGCCTGGCCCAGCGTATTCCGCTGCTGCGCCCGTGTACGCCCAAAGGCATCATGACCCTGCTGGAAAGCACCGGTCAGGACCTGTACGGCATGAACGCCGTGGTGGTTGGCGCCTCGAACATCGTCGGTCGCCCGATGGCCATGGAACTGCTGCTGGCCGGCTGCACCGTCACCGTCACCCACCGCTTCACCAAAGACCTGGCCGGCCATGTCGGCCGCGCCGACCTGGTTGTGGTTGCCGCTGGCAAGCCAGGCCTGATCAAAGGCGAGTGGATCAAGGAAGGCGCCATCGTCATCGACGTCGGCATCAACCGTCAGGACGATGGCAAGCTGGTCGGTGACGTGGTCTACGAGACCGCCCTGCCCCGCGCCGGCTGGATCACCCCGGTGCCAGGCGGCGTCGGCCCGATGACCCGGGCTTGCCTGCTGGAAAACACTTTGTATGCGGCGGAAGAACTGCATAAGTAAGGTGTGATGGCGGGATCAAAAACGGCACCTGCGAAGGTGCCGTTTTTTTGTGCCCGGCTGAAGGACCTCATCGCTGGCCACGCCAGCTCCTACAAGGTTTTGTGTTCACCTCTATTTACGTGCGGCCTCCCAGGACTTGAGCAGCTCGCTGTAGCTGACGGTCTCGCCCTTGGGCTTCTCGTTGGCCAATTTCGGCTTCGGCGCCCCCGGCTGGTCGTACCAGTACTGGGCATCTCGCTCCGGATTGAGCTTGGGTGCACAGGTCGCCTGCGCCTTGGAACGCTCCAGCCGCTCGAGGATCTTGTCCTGGTCGCGCGCCAGGCCATCCAGGGCCTCTTGGGGGGTCTTCTCGCCGCTTGCCGCTTCGGCAATATGGCTCCACCACAACTGTGCCAGGCGCGGATAGTCCGGTACGTTGGTACCGGTCGGCGTCCATTGCACCCGCGCCGGGCTGCGGTAGAACTCCACCAGGCCGCCGAGCTTGGGCGCAAGATCGGTCATGGCCTGGGAGTTGATGTCGGACTCGCGGATCGGGGTCAGGCCAACGATGGTTTTTTTCAGTGAAACCGTCTTGGACGTGACGAACTGGGCGTACAGCCAGGCCGCCAGGCGCTGTTTCTCCGGGGTCGACTTGAGGAAGGTCCAGGAACCGGCATCCTGATACCCCAGTTTCATGCCCTCCTCCCAGTACGGGCCTTTCGGCGACGGCGCCATCCGCCACTTCGGCGTGCCATCGGCGTTCATTACTGGCAAGCCCGGCTTGGTCATGTCAGCGGTAAACGCGGTGTACCAGAAAATCTGCTGAGCGATGTTGCCCTGGGAAGGCACCGGACCGGATTCGGAGAAGGTCATGCCCGCCGCTTCCGGCGGTGCGTAGGCTTTCATCCAGTCCACGTATTTCTGCGTGGCGAATACAGCGGCCGGGCCGTTGGTGTCGCCGCCACGGGTAACGCTGGAGCCCACCGGATGGCAGTCCTCGACACGAATCCCCCACTCATCCACCGGCAAGCCGTTGGGCAGACCCTTGTCGCCGCCACCGGCCATGGAGAACCAGGCATCGGTGAAGCGCCAGCCCAGCGATGGGTCTTTCTTGCCGTAATCCATGTGCCCGTACACGCGCTTGCCGTCGATCTCCTTGACGTCCTCACTGAAGAATTTGGCAATGTCCTCATACGCCGACCAGTTCACCGGCACACCGAGCTCGTAGCCGTACTTTTCCTTGAACTTGGCCTTCAGCTCCGGCCTGTCGAACCAGTCGGCCCGGAACCAGTACAGGTTGGCGAACTGCTGGTCGGGCAACTGGTAGATCTTGCCGTCTGGCGCAGTGGTGAAGGAGATACCGATGAAGTCCTTGATATCCAGCGTCGGCGAGGTGTAGTCCTTGCCCTCATTGGCCATCAGGTCGGTGATCGACTCGGTCTTGCCATAGCGAAAGTGCGTGCCGATCAGGTCCGAGTCATTGACCCACCCGTCATAGATGTTCTTGTCCGACTGCATCTGGGTCTGCAGCTTCTCCACCACGTCGCCTTCCTGCAGCAGGTCGTGGGTCAGCTTGATCCCGGTGATTTCGCTGAAGGCCTTGGCCAGCACCTTGGATTCATACTCGTGAGTGGCGATGGTTTCCGACACCACGTTGATCTTCATCCCGCGAAACGGCTCGGACGCCTTGATGAACCACTTCATTTCTTCGAGTTGCTGCTCCGGCGTCAGGGTTGAGGGCTTGAACTCGCTGCCAATCCATTTCTTCGCCGCGTCTTCATAGGCATCGGCCCAGGCGCTGGCGTGGAAACTGCCGAGCACGAGCAAGGCGGCCAGGGTCAAATGTCGCCGGTTTTTGTTGTTGTCGAACATCGTGATCTCCCGATTGAGTATTCCCATGGAGCCTGACCGAACCTGTTCGGCTAACCCCAGCGCATCACCACCAACAGCCACACCACCGACAGCAGCGAGGCCACCCAGAGATTCCAGTCGCTGACCCCGATCACCAGCAGGTGCAGATAGGCACTGACCAGAAGCCCGATGAACAGCCGATCGCCGCGCGTCGCGGCAATGGGCAGAAAGCCACGGCGCTCCACGCACGGCCGGCGCAATTCGAACAGCGTCATGCCCACCAGTAGCAAGCCGATCGCGCTGAAGAACACGGCCGTCGGCAAGGTCCAGGCCATCCAGTCCATTGCGCGCCTCCTCAGACCCGGCCGAGGGCAAAGCCCTTGGCCACATGGTTACGGACAAACCAGATCACCAGCATGCCCGGCAGGATGGTCAGCACGCCGGCAGCTGCCAGCACGCCCCAGTCGATACCCGAGGCTGACACCGTGCGGGTCATCACCGCCGCGATGGGTTTGGCATTGACCGAGGTCAGGGTGCGCGCCAGCAGCAGCTCGACCCAGGAAAACATGAAGCAGAAAAACGCCGTGACGCCGATGCCCGAGCCAATCAGCGGCACAAAAATCTTCACGAAGAACCGTGGGAAGCTGTAACCATCGATGTAGGCAGTTTCATCAATTTCCTTCGGCACCCCGGACATGAAGCCCTCCAGAATCCACACCGCCAACGGCACGTTGAACAGGCAGTGCGCCAGTGCCACGGCGATGTGGGTGTCGAACAGGCCGATGGATGAATACAGCTGGAAGAACGGCAACAGGAACACCGCCGGCGGCGCCATGCGGTTGGTCAGCAGCCAGAAGAACAGGTGCTTGTCGCCCAGAAAGCGGTAGCGCGAAAACGCATAGGCCGCGGGCAGCGCCACGCTGAGGGAAATCACCGTGTTCAGGCAGACGTAATACAACGAGTTGATATAGCCGGTGTACCAGCTGGGGTCGGTGAAAATCACCCGGTAGTTGTCGAAAGTGAAATTCTGCGGCCACAGAGTCAAGCCGCCGAGAATTTCCGTGTTGCTCTTGAACGACATGTTCAGCAGCCAGTAGATCGGCACCAGCAAAAACAGGATGTACAGCAAAAGGGGCAGCGTTTTGCGCGGATTCATGGCTGCCCTCCTAGTCTTTGTCGGCATGGGTCATGGCGGTATAGAACAGCCACGACACCAGCAGGATGATGAGGAAATACACCAGCGAAAACGCTGCGGCCGGGCCCAGGTCGAACTGCCCTACCGCCATCTGGGTCAGGGTCTGACTGAGAAAGGTGGTGGCGTTACCCGGCCCGCCGCCCGTCAGCACAAAGGGCTCGGTGTAGATCATGAAGCTGTCCATGAAGCGCAACATCACGGCAATCAGCAGCACATTCTTCATCTTCGGCAACTGGATGTGCCGGAACACCGCCCAGGCCGAAGCACGATCGATACGCGCAGCCTGGTAATAGACATCCGGGATCGCCCGTAAACCCGAGTAACACAGCAGCGCCACCAGTGAAGTCCAGTGCCAGACATCCATCACCAGCACCGTGACCCAGGCATCCATGGTGTTGGCCGCATAGTTGTAGCTGATCCCCAGCCGGTTCAACGATGCCCCGAGCAGGCCAATGTCGGCACGGCCGAAAATCTGCCAGATGGTGCCGACCACGTTCCACGGAATCAGCAGCGGGATGGCCATGACGATCAGGCACAGCGACGACCAGCGCCCCTTGGTCGGCATGGTCAGGGCAATGGCAATGCCCAACGGAATCTCGATCAGCAACACACAACCCGAATACACGAACTGGCGTAGCAACGAGTCATGCAGACGAGGATCCTGCAGCACCTGGCGATACCAGTCGGCACCGACGAAGTAGCGGCTGGACTGGTCGAAAATGTCCTGCACCGAATAGTTGACCACGGTCATCATCGGTATCACCGCACTGAACGCCACCAGCAGGAACACCGGCAGCACCAGCCACCACGCCTTGTTGTTGGGCACTTTGTTCATGGTGCTGCCTCCAGCAGAACGTCGTCGGCATACAGCATCAGCCACTGCGCCGGAAAACTGATCCAGGCCTGGCCTTGCGGGACGACGCGATCCTCTCCGAGGCGCACCTTGAGGGCCACACCGTCCAGTTCCAGGGTCAGGATCCGGTAGGTACCGAGATCCTCGACGTCCACCACCCGGGCACTGAAGGCATCATCGAACGACGACTCGCGCAGTTGCACGAACTCGGGGCGGATACCGACCTGCAAGCGCGCAGCCGGTGTCTGGGCCACACGCAGCTGCAGCGCCTCTGGCAGCGGCAGGTGAACCCCGCCGAAACCGACGCCCCCTGGTTGCTGCTGTACATCGATCAGGTTCATTCCCGGGCTGCCGATGAAATAGCCGACAAAGGTGTGCCGCGGCCGCTCGAACAACTCCCGCGGTGTGCCGAACTGGACGATCTGCCCGCCGTACATCACTGCAATCTTGTCGGCGAAGGTCGAGGCCTCCAACTGATCGTGAGTCACGTAGATCATGGTGATGTTGAACTGCTCATGAATCTGCTTGAGCTTGCGCCGCAGCTTCCACTTCAGATGCGGGTCGATCACCGTCAGCGGTTCGTCGAAGAGGATCGCCGAGACGTCGTCGCGCACCAGTCCACGGCCCATGGAGACTTTCTGCTTTTCATCGGCGCTGAGATTGCGCGCCTTTTTTTTCAACGCCGGGCCAAGCTCGAGTACCTCGGCGATCTCTTCCACCTTGCTGCGTACCCGCGTCTCGTCCATTCCCTGATTGCGCAGGGGAAAGGCCAGGTTGTCGAACACCGTCATGGTGTCGTAGACCACCGGGAACTGGAAAACCTGGGCGATATTGCGTGCCTGCGGCGACAGTTCGTTGACCACCTTGCCATCGAACAACACCTGGCCTTGCGACGGGCTGAGCAGCCCGGAAATGATGTTGAGTAACGTCGACTTGCCGCACCCCGAGGGCCCGAGCAAGGCATAGGCGCCACCCTGGGCCCAGACATGCTCCAGCTCATGCAAGGCATAGTCGTCCGCGCTGCCAGGACTGCGGCTGTAACTGTGGGCCAGCTGCTGCAGTCGAATCTCGGCCATCAGGCGACCCTCGCTTCACGCGCGCTCGGCGCCTGCACCAGCACGCCGGCACTGTCGAAGACAAACAGCTTGTGGGTCGGAATAAACACACGGATCGCTGCATCGACGTGATACTCGTGCACGCCGGACAAGTGCAGGATGATGCGAAAATGCTCGTTGCGCACATGCAGGAAGGTTTCCGAACCGCTGATTTCCGCGAGTTCCACCAGCACCGCCAGCTCAAGGTCATCGTCGTTGGACGGTACCAGGCTGATATGGCTGGGCCGCACGCCAAAGCGGTACTCGCCGTCGCCGATGCGACGCAGGTCGGCGTTCATGGCAAAGTGCACCGCCCCGGCAAAACTCACTTCATTACCGCTGATACGCCCGGCAATCAGGTTGATCGGCGGTTCGGAAAACAGCTCGGCAGCCAGCACCGTGCGCGGCTGGTGATAGACCTGGGCGGTCGCACCGCTTTGCACAATGCAGCCTTCATGAACAATGGTGGTGGTACCGCCCAGCGCCAGGGCCTCGTTCGGCTCGGTGGTGGCGTAGACGGCAATGCAATGCCGGGACGCGAACAGCTCGCGCATCTCCTGGCGCAGTTCTTCGCGCAGCTTGTAGTCAAGGTTGACCAGCGGCTCATCAAAAAGGATCAGTTCGGCGTCCTTGACCAGCGCCCGGGCCATGGCCGTGCGCTGCTGCTGGCCGCCGGACAGCTCCAGCGGCAGGCGCTGCAGAAAGGGCTCGATGCGGAGCATTTGCGCCGTCTGATGCACCTTGTGTCGAATTTCCTGTTCGCCCATGCGCGCCTGACGAAGCGGTGAGGCGATGTTCTCGTAGACACTGAGCGTCGGGTAGTTGATGAACTGCTGATAGACCATCGACACGTTGCGCTGTCGCACCGGCCTGCCTGTGACATCGACACCGTTCATCAGCACACGCCCTTGATCAGGACGATCCAGCCCGGCCATCAGGCGCATCAGGCTGGTTTTGCCGGACAAGGTCCGACCGAGCAGGACATTGAACGAGCCCGGCTCGAAACTGAGACTGGCATCGACAATCCAGCGCTGGTTGTCGACGGTGCGGCTGACATGCTCCAGCGTAAGCGACATAGGGCGGCCCTGATTGTTGTTATCGGACAGGCCTTCGCTGTAGAGCCAGATTCGTGCCAGTGCTGAACGCAATCGACAAGTGCTTGTCGCAGCGCTGTTTTTTCTTTTACTGCAGCAAGTAGCGGTTCATTGCTGAACACAAATGAACAGTCACTGCTGAACACCTGAACAGCCCCGGCATTGACAATGAACAGGACTGAACAACACTGGATCACACAAAAACGACAACGCTGGCAGAGGAAACGCCCATGGCCGTCTCCATTGCATCCCATGCCCAACTGATCCAGGACTCCTGGGCGCGCTGTCGGGACTACGGTCTCGAGCACCAGTCCGCACCCGACTTCGGTGAGCTGCCTGCTACCCGCCTCAGTGAACTGCTCGAGCGCCAGCACGCACTCATGCGCACCACGGGTGATGAGGTGATCCCGCAGTTCAATCACCTGCTGGGCAATTCCAGTTTCCTGATCATGCTCAGCGATGACCAGGGCCAGCTTCTGCAAACCTGGGGCACCCGCCGCTTCATCGACCCACGCCAGCAACACGGCTTCGTCGCCGGTGCCCGCTGGCTTGAGCACGGAGTAGGCACTAATGCGATCGGCACCGCCCTGGCCTGTAGCGAGGCGGTGCATGTGGGTCAGGATGAGCACTTCCTCAAGCGTAACCGCTACATGGCCAGCGCCGCTGCGCCACTGTTTGACGCAGAACGCCGCCTGATCGGCGTGCTGGACGTGTCCAGCGACAGCTACCTGCCCGCCTCGCAAACCCTGGGCATGGTGCGGATGATGAGCCAGAGCCTGGAGAACCGCCTGATCATCGCGCGGTACGCCGGGCAACACCGTCAATTGAGTTTCAATACCGGTTCAAACAACCTCGACAGCCAGTGGGCTGGATTGTTGATGTTCGATGACCGCGGCCGCATCCTCGCCGCCAATCGACGGGCGGACAGCCTGCTCGGTGAGCCCGCCCTGCACCACACTCTTGAGCAGCTGTTCCAGATGCCGCTGTCGGCGTTATTGCAACATGCCGTGGGGCATCCTTTTCCCGTCCAGGTGACCGGGCGCAACCGCTTTCACTGCTTGTTGCATGAACCGCTGACCAGCCCATCGACAGCGAGCAACCGAACGTCCGCTGACTGCGACCCACGGATAACCAAGGCCCTGCGCCAGGCCGGGCTGCTGCTGGAAAAGAACATCCCGGTGTTGATCCAGGGTGAAACCGGGGTTGGCAAAGAGGTTTTCGTCAAGGCCCTGCACGACGCCAGCAGTCGTCGCAGCCAGCCGATGATTGCGGTGAACTGCGCATCGATTCCTGCCGAGCTGGTGGAATCGGAGCTGTTCGGCTACGAGAAAGGTGCGTTCACCGGCGCCCACCACAAGGGCAATCCCGGCCTGATCCGCAAGGCAGACCAGGGCATTCTATTTCTCGACGAGATCGGCGACATGCCACTCTCGACCCAGGCACGCCTGCTGCGCTTTCTTCAGGAACGCAGCATCCAGCCACTGGGTAGCGCCGAGCCGGTGCCGGTGGACATCCGCGTGCTTTCCGCCACCCACCAGAACCTGCCCGACCTGGTACGTCAGGGCCGTTTTCGCGAAGACCTTTACTACCGCATTGCCGGGCTCAGCCTGAACTTGCCGCCGCTGCGCGAACGCAATGATCGCCTCGCGCTGATCGAGCAAATCCACCAGCACTATCGCGACGCCGATTCACCACCCCACCTGGACAGCAAGGTACTGCTGCAGCTGCTGCAACATCCGTGGCCGGGGAACCTGCGCCAACTGTCCAACACCCTGCAGGTGGCCTTGGCGCTGGCTGGAAAGCAGGCCATTGCACTGGAGCACTTGCCGGAAAGCTTCTTCGTTGAACTGCCGGCACCCGCACCGGACACATCACCTGCAGTACCTGAAACCGGGGACCTCAACCTGCGCCTGCAAGCGCTCAAAGGCAACGTTTCGGCCCTCGCCCGCGACCTTGGCATCAGCCGTACCACCCTCTACAAACGCCTGCAGACGCAAGGGCCGGTAAACGGCTGAACAATCGCCGCGCCAGACAGCCGATTCTGCTGTTATAGCGCCCTTTTCAGCTTAACCGGCTGTGATCCCACCTTACTTCAGCCCAGACGGCTCCTGACTTTCATCGACAATAAAGACACTGCAACTGGATGCAGGCTACCTCGATGCCAATAACAAAGGAGTTCATCATGACCCGCTATATCGATGTGACCGACCTCAGCCGCCTGGTTGCGCTCAAAGGGTTAAGCACCTGCATCAGCGAAATGGCCGAGTACATCCGTGAGGACTACCTGCGCTGGAACGACTTCGAGAAATGCCCGCGCCTGGCCAACCATTCGCCCGATGGCGTGATCGAGTTGATGCCGGTCTCCGACGCCAACCTGTACGCTTTCAAGTACGTCAACGGCCACCCGAAGAACACCCAGCGCGGAATGCTGACGGTGATGGCTTTCGGCGCCCTCGGTGACGTGGATACCGGCGCGCCGGTACTGCTCAGCGAAATGACCCTGACCACCGCAATCCGCACCGCTGCCACCTCAGCCCTGGCCGCCCGTTACCTGGCCCGGCCGGACAGCCGACGCATGGCGCTGATTGGCAATGGCTCGCAAAGCGAGTTTCAGGCCCTGGCCTTCCACACCCTGCTGGGCATCAACGAAATCTGCCTGTACGACCTGGACCCCAGGGCCAGCGCCAAGCTTGTGGCCAACCTCAGTGCGTTCCCGCAGTTGCAGGTGACCATCGCACACTCCGTGGCCGAGGCCGTGCGCGGCGCCGATATTGTCACCACAGTGACGGCCGACAAGGCCTACGCAACCATTCTGACGCCAGACATGATCGAACCCGGCATGCACCTCAACGCCGTCGGTGGTGACTGCCCGGGCAAGACGGAACTGCACCGCGAGGTGGTCGAGCGCGCTCGCGTGATCGTCGAGTACGAGCCACAAAGCCGAATCGAAGGTGAGATTCAGCAAATGCCTGCCGACTCGCCGACTACCGAGTTCTGGCAAGTACTCAGCGGCCAGGCGCCAGGCCGTGAAAGCATTGAGCAGGTCACCCTGTTCGACTCGGTCGGCTTTGCCCTGGAAGACTACTCGGCACTGCGCTACGTGCTCGACGTGGCCAAGGCGCTGGACATCGGTCATGAGGCTGCCCTGGTGCCAGACCTCGACAACCCCAAAGACCTGTTCTCCCTGCTGCGCCAGCCGCTGGCCCAGGCCCAGAAAAAAAGCGCCTAGTCAGCCCCTGCTCCGCCGCGCCTCGGCGCGGCGGCCTCAGCCCTCTCCCACGCACCCTGCCAGGCGATCATGCAGCGCCCGGTTGCCGACTGAGCACTCACGGCAATACAGACGTTGACCGTGGAAGGTCGTACCATGTTCAAGGTCTCCCTTGAATACGCTCAAAGTGAAGCCGAACCTGCATGGATACCAAGTTCAACAGCCCACACGCCGCGCCTCACCTGGACCGGATCGACGAAGCAATCATCGAAGTGCTGCGCCATGATGGCCGCATCACCTACGAGAAGCTCTCGTCACTGGTACACCTCACCCCTCGCCCCTGCCTTGAGCGGGTGCGCAAGCTGGAACGCAACGGCATCATTCGTGGCTACAGCGCAATCATCGACGAACAGCGGGTGTCGCCAGGATTGTCACTGCTGGTGCTGGTGGCGTTATCCAACCAGAGTGGGCGGGCATCGCAAAAGGCTTTTGAAGCCTGCGTGCGCGATTGCCCGCAGGTGCTGGACTGCCAGCTGATCAGCGGGCATTTCGACTACAGCCTGCGCATGCGTTGCCGCGACATGGAGCACTACCGGGTGTTGACCGAAACCTGGATGAACAACGACGAGTTGCACATCGACAAGCTGGTCGCCCACCCGGAACTGGCGGTGGTCAAGCACGCTGCCCCGCAACGCTGAATCAGGGTCGCGAATCGGTTCGCGGCGGTGCCATCGGCTCGCTGCGTGACCAATCCAGCAACAAGCTGTACGCCACGGCCAACAAGGTCGGGCCGATGAACAAGCCGATGAAGCCAAAGGCCAGCAAGCCACCAAACACCCCCAGCAGCACAATCACCAGCGGCAGGTTGCCGCCCCGACTGATCAGGTAGGGTTTAAGCACGTTGTCGACGCCGCTGATGATGAACGTGCCCCATATGCCGAGAAACACCGCCATGCCGTACTCGCCCTGCCAGGCCAGCCACGCCGTGGCCGGTATCCAGGCCAGCGGTGGGCCCATCGGAATCAGGCTGAGCATGAAGGTGACGATACCCAGCACCAGGGCCCCCGGAACACCGGCGATCAGGAAGCCGATTACCGCCAGTATCGCTTGCGCTGCGGCTGTCCCGATTACACCGTTGACCACACGCTGAACGGTACCGGCGACCAACCCCAGGTAATACTCGCCGCGCTCGCCAATCAGCCGATCGAGCAAACGCAGGACAAACGCCGACAGGCGCGGGCCGTCACGGTAGAAGAAGAACACGAAGACCAGGCTCAAGGTCAGCTCGAGCATGCCGCTGCCGATCTGTGCACTGCGGGCCAGGAACCAGTTGCCGACCTGGCCCAGATAGGGCTTGATCGTTGTCAGCATTGCCGCCCCTTGCTGATCCAGGGTGTTCCACATGCGCACCAGGCGTTCACCTACCAGCGGCACCCCTGCCAGCCAGTCCGGCGCATCTGGCAGGCCATCGACCTGAACGTCGCGGACGAAGGCCGTTGCATCACGAATGTGATCGGCCAGGTTGAAGCCCAGCCATACCAGCGGCAAGGCCACCAGCAGTATCCACAAGGTGGTCAGCAGCCCGGCAGCCAGGGTTTCACGGCCGCCCAGCACTCGCGTCAGCAGGCGCATCAACGGCCAGCTGGCATACGCCAGAATTGCGCCCCAGAGCAGCGCCGACATGAACGGTGCCATCACCCAAAGGCCGGCACCGAGAAGCGCCAGCAGGATAATCTGAACCAGCAGGCGGTCATTGTTGGGCATCATGTCTCTCGATCAACGTATCAGTTCGACGTGGAAACCGTCGGTCTCGGCATCGCCCACTTCAAGCCGCGCCAGGCGCACGCCGGCTTTGCCCAGCTGCTCGCGCCAGGCCTCAGCCTGGGCACCGCTCAGGCTCACGCGCAACGTGCTGTCCAGGTTCAGGCTGCGCCCAAGCAAGGTTACCCAGGCCGGCAACGGTTCACCTACGAGATCAGGGTAGTCGAGCTTGCCGGTATCCCGCAGTTCGCGCAGTACCGTAGCAGGTGTAGGCAACAACTCGCCGAGCGGCGCGTCAGCAACAAATTCCTCGACATGCAGGTAAGCCCGCTTGTTGCCGCGGGTAATGCTGTACAGCGAAACCAGGGTGTTGCTTTGCTCGGCGGAGCGGCGCAACAGAATGAACGCCTGCTGTTCGTCCGAGCCCGAGAGCTGGCGGTTCTTGAACACCTCATTGGCCCACAGGCTGTTTTCGCCGCAATCACGTGCCTGGCACCAGAACAGCGGATAGCCGCCGTCTTTCTGCAGCGCTTCACGCGCAGCGGTGAAGGCTTCGTTGGCGCTACGCTCACGCGGCAGCTCGTAAGTAACGGAGCTGACCTGGCCGCGGCTTTCAATCTTGCCTTCTACCCGTAGCTGGTTGCTGATTTTGCGCAGGCCGCCCAACGGATAGACGCGCTCCTGCACCTGTGCCGGGCGCTCATCGACGACTTTGGCATCGACAGGCACCGGTAATCCTTCGGCCAGCGACGACGCGCTGAGCAGTAAGCCAAGCCCGGCAATCAGCGTGCGGATGCAATAGGTAAGGTTCATAGGCGCGCCACGCAATCGCAGGCGCCAGGTTGGTGAGCGAGTGCTGCGGTGTCTTGCTTGTTCATGGTTGTCTCCCTGTTCAACCCGCCAAGCCTCGACAGTTGCCCGCCGCAAGTCAAGAAATGCCAAAGAAGCGATTGAAACAGTCTGCAACAAGGGTTGCGCCCTGCTCGTCATTTACATGCAAGTGATGGCCGCCGGGCAACAGTTCATAGCTAAAGGGTAGCTGCTCAAGCAGCCCGGTGTGACGGGCCAGCATACCGTCGGCGGCGACGATCAGTTTGGCCGGGCAGGCAATGCGCTTAACGAAGCTCAATGCCTGCGCTTCACTCAAGCGGGTCGGTGACGGCAAGGTCAAACGGCTGTCGCTTCGCCAGGTATAGCCACCCGGCACCGGCATCAGGCCGCGCTGGGCAAGCAACTCGGCCGCTTCGCGACTGACCGCCACCAGCCCTCGCATCCGCGCCGTTACCGCTTGGTCGAGGCTGGGGTGTACAGCCTTCTGTTTGTTGCCCAGGTCCAGTTGGGCCTGCAGGGCCATGCCCATGCGCTCGGCGGCATCCTGCGGGCCACTGGTGGGTGGAATCACGCCGTCGATCAGTGCCAGGCGGGTAATACGATCGGGCAGTGAACCGGCTATCACCACCGAGATGATCGCGCCCAATGAATGGCCCAGCAGGGCAAAACGCTGCCAGCCCATTTGCTCGGCGACCCGCAGCACATCATGGGCATAGTCCCACAGGGCATAGCCGGCACCGGCGGGACGATGTTGCGAGTGGCCATGGCCGGCCAGGTCCAGGGCCAGAATGCGCAGCCCCGGTAACTTCGGCGCCAGACGGGCAAAACTGTTGGCATTGTCCAGCCAGCCGTGCAAGGCAATCACCGGCTCGCCATCGGCAGGGCCGAACAGGTGTGCAGCCAGCTCGATGTGGCCCAGGTTCAAGCGAATCTCTTCCATTTCAGCGCTCATTACGGCTCCTGCTGCCATCGGTCAAACAACCCCTTGATCAGGCTCGCGGTATCGGTTGGCCGCTCCAGCGGAAACATATGCCCACCCGGCAGGCTGTAGTACTCCCCCCGGGGCATGCTGCGTACTGCCAGGGCGTGATGCTGGCGGACGATCCGGCTGCTGCTGCCTCGCACCATGGCCAACGGTAGCTGAAGGCGCTTGGCCGGTGCCGGCCGGGTGTGCGGTATGTTGCGGTAGATGCTAATTTCGGTGGCCGGATCAAAACGCAGGCGCAAGCCTTCCTCGGTCGCCTGCAGGCCATGCTCCAGGTAGGCATCGAGGCATTCCGGGTCAAAATGGCGGAACAGCGACTTGCTGGCGAAATAGGCCCGGGCACTGTCACGGTCAGTGAACGCTTCACGACGCCCCAAGGTACGCCCGGCCGGGGTAATGCGGTCGATAAAGCCCAGACGCTTGGCCGCTTGCAGCACCCACTGATCAACCCGGGTCAGCACAGGTGAATCCAGCATGACCACACCCCGGTAGTACTGCGGACAGCGCAGCGCCGCATGCAGGTGCAACACGCCACCGAGCGAATGCCCCACGCCCCACACCGGTTCTGGTTGCTGTTGCAGGTGATGAATCAGCTCATCCACCAGGTTCTGCCAGTTGGCATCGACGGGAAAGCGCGGATCGTGGGCATGCTGCGGCAAATGAAACACCTGGTAATCAGGCGCCAGCGCGGCAAACAGCTTGCCATAGGTTCCCGAAGGGAATCCGTTGGCATGGGCAAAGAAGATTTGCTGCGACATGACCGCCTGTCCAGAGGGGAGTGATGGGCCATTGTCTGCAAGCGGCCGGGAACCGGCAATGTTCGTAAAAGCCATCGCCGATGGCAATCAGGTCAATACTCGCCAAAACTGGCCATGGAACGGCGCAAACACGCCTGCATGGAGGCCAGTTGTTGTTCCAGAGCCTCACGGGCTCGGCGCCTGTCTTCAGGGTCAAGCTCAAGTCGACCCAGTGCCAGGCAGCTGGACTGCAGTAAATGCGCCATGCGCACACTGGCCTGGCGAAGCTGCTCGAGCTCGTACTGGCCTTCAAACTTGCGTAGCAGGTAATCCAGCTTGGCGTCGGCACTGTCCTGGAGCACCCGGTACTCGGCAAAATCCAGGGCCTGGCCGCCTTGCACCTTATCTAGCGCGGGTTGAAGATTCGCCGAATAGGCCAATTGCGGACAACTACTGCTCATTGCTCGATCCCCAGGGCCACCTTGCCCACGACAGGGGCGAACGCTAACAAGCTCGCCACTGATCGACAACCGATATAAGCATCAGGTCGATCAGCGGACAGTCGGCGCCGGGTTCAAGCCCCGCTCAAGGGTGGAAGAGCGAGCGCAGGGACATCAGCCCCGCCAGTGGCCAGTCACCTTCGAGCTCTGCCAGGCTGGCCGTGGACATCGGCGGCCCTTGCGGACGCCCCTTCTCGAGCATCCCCACCAGGCAACTCACCAGCGGCTGATGGCTGACCAGCAAGACATTGTCCAGGCCCAGGCGGTCGAGCTCGGCGATGACGTGCTGCGGGTCGGTGTCCGGGGTCAGCCAAGGCACGGTGTGCAGCGGTTTATCGAAGCCCAGTGCTTCGTGCACCAGCCCGGCGGTTTGCTGGGCGCGCACGTACGGGCTGGCAACGATCATCTGCAAGGGCTGGCCCAGCAATACCGCGGCACTGCGCAAAGCCTGCTCACGGCCATGCGCAGTCAGGCGACGTTCTGCATCGCTTGCGGCGTGCGGTTCAGCCTCGCCATGGCGTAGCACCCAGAGCTTCACAGCTTGGGCTCTTCGTCGCGCACCGGGTGCGGCGCGGGCGGCACGCTGTGCGCGGCTTCGCCTTCAGGCTCACGCGGGGCCGGCCAGTCGGCGAACGGCCAGGGCTTCTGGTCGCTGTGAAAGCTGCCGAAACGGCCGATCTGCGCAAGATACTGGCTGAGGCTGTCACCGAAATTCATCAGGCTGGCGCTCGGCGCCCCATAGATCAGGCGATAGATCAGTTGCACCAGCACCAGGCCGCCAAGCAGCAGCTCGGCCAGTTGCCAGACCACCAGGAACACCAGCATCCACAGCGCACGCAAAATGATTGATTCGCGCTGGGACGGGTTCGGGGATGGGTTCATGTCTTACTCCTGTAGTTAGTTGAAACCGCTGGTGGAGATGAAATCGACATCGGTCTTCGGTTCCGCGCGCATCAGCAGTTCGATCACCTGGGTCAAGGTCCGGCCTTCGAACAAAATTGCATGCAAGCCGGCAACCAACGGCATGTAAACCTGCACTTCCTGCGCCTTGACCTTGAGCACCTTGAGCGTATTGACGCCTTCGGCCACTTCGCCCAGACGGTTGACGGCCTCGTCCAGGCTCAACCCCTGGCCCAGGGCATGACCGACCTGGTAGTTGCGGCTCTTGGGCGAGGAGCAGGTGACGATCAGGTCACCGACGCCGGCCAGCCCGAGAAAGGTCATCGGGTTGGCGCCCTGGCTGACTGCAAAGCGAGTCATCTCCGCCAGTGCGCGGGTGATCAACATGCTTTTGGTGTTCTCGCCCATGCCTAGCGCCACGGCCATGCCGGCAATGATTGCATAGACGTTTTTCAGCGCCCCGCCCAACTCGACACCAAAGCGGTCGTTGCTGGCGTAAACACGGAAGGTACGCCCGTGCAACACGGCCTGCACACGCTGGCAGAGCGCTTCGTCTTCGCTGGCAACCACCGTGGCCGTCAGCGCATGCTCGGCCACTTCACGGGCCAGGTTCGGCCCCGACAACACGCCAATACGCGCCTCTGGTGCGATTTCCTCAAGAATCTGGCTCATCAGCTTGAAGCTTTGCGCCTCGATGCCCTTGGTCAGGCTGACCAGCATCTTGCCTCGCAGCAATTGCGCATGGGGTGCCAACACGCTGCGCAGGGCGCTGGACGGCAGGGCGACGAAGATCAGCTCGCACGCTTGCAGCGTGGCCAGTAAATCATTGACCGGGTCGACCCCGGGGTGAATTTTCACCCCTTTCAGGTAACGCGGGTTTTCGCGGTTGGTACGCATGGCCTCGGCCTGCTCGGGATCACGCATCCATTGCTGGACCCCGACGCCATTTTCCGCCAGCAGATTCGCCACGGCGGTGCCGAAACTTCCGCCTCCAAGCACTGCAACAGGCTGCTGTTCAGTCATATCCAATCCGTTAAAACCAATAAAAGTGGCGACTCCCGCATTATACGGAGCGCCAGTGCCAGAGCCAGCGCCAGATGACCGAATTAACCCGGGCGTCAGGTTGCCTTCGACTGAAAAATGCTGGCCACTCGGTTAACATGCGCGGCTTGAACCCAATTGAACTTCACACCAAGGCCGCGCCGTGTCATTTGGCCCTCCTCCTCGACCTCTCGTTCTATTGACTGCCCTGTTGGGCGGCCCAGTGCTGGCCGACGATCTGTTCGTCGACAGCCAGGACGTGCCCCAGGTGCTCACCGCAACCCGTCTCAAGCAGTCGCCTGCGGCTGTGCCTGGCAGCATGACCGTGCTCGACAGCGCACTGATTCGCGCCAGCGGCGCCCGCGACATCCCCGAACTGTTACGCCTGGTGCCCGGGATGATGATTGGCTACGGCGCCGGCAACCAGCCTTCGGTCAACTACCACGGCAGCAACGTCAACGACGCCAGGCGCATGCAAGTGCTGATCGACGGACGCTCGATATACCGCGCCGGGCTGGCCACGGTGGACTGGAGCGATGTTCCACTGGCGATGGAGGACATCGAACGCATCGAGGTGTTCCGCGGCCCCAACACCGTCAGTTACGGTGCCAACGCGCTGATGGCCGTAGTCAACATCCTCACCCGCAAGCCGGCCGACAGCAACGGCACCCGCCTGAAGCTCACCCGCGGCCAGCGCGGCATCAATGACTGGTATGCCAGCCAGAGCAGTCACTGGGAGGGTGGCGACCTGCGCCTGTCGCTCTCGGGCATGGCGGATGATGGCTTCGATGAGGACCGTCTGGGCCAGGACTACCGCGACAGCCGCCGCCTCAACCGCCTGAATCTCAGTGCCAGCCACACCCTGGCAAGCAACCAGAGCCTGGATTGGCAGTTCGCCGCCAAAGAAGGCAGTGACCAGCGCCCCTACACCTACAAACCGGTGTTCTATGGGGTGACCGCCAATGGCGACAACTCCGACGCCAACGCCAAGGATTACGCAGGCTCTGTGCGCTGGAACATCGACTTGAGCCCGGAACACCGACTGTACCTGCAAGGCTCGGCCCAACACTGGGATCGCCAGCAAGTGTGGCGCGCCTGCGACGCCGCCTTGTCGTTCAGCCCCGAGCTCACGCAACTCTGGCAGCTCAATCCGAATTACGCCGAGCAAGTCGCGCGTCACATTCTCTCGCCGCTGCCCCCGGGGTCTGCCCAAGAGCAGGCACTGGGCCGCCAGGCCCAGTTGCAATGGCGCAATGGCGCCTCGCGCCAGGTCTGTGGCGACATCGACCAGAGCACCCGGGAAACCCGCTACGACCTGGAGCTACAGGACACCCTGAGCCTGTCCGACAACCTGCGCCTGGTCAGCGGTGCCAACTACCGTTATGACCGCGCCGACTCGCAGACATTTTTCAACGGCAGCCTGGACGACAGCACCTGGCGCCTTTTCGGTCATCTTGAGTGGCGTGTGGACGAGCACTGGATCGTCCAGGGTGGCGCGATGTACGAAGACGCCAGCCTCTCGGGCAGCTCCCTCACGCCACGCCTGGCAGTGAACTACCTGATCACCCCGCGCCACGGCCTGCGCGCCGTGTATTCTGAAGCGGTGCGCTCACCGGACATGTTTGAAAACAACGTCAACTGGAGTTACCGGGTCAACAACCTGACCCCAGGCGCTTTCGGCAAGCGCAGCGCTCAGTATTTCGTCAAGACCCGTGGACCGGGCAACCTCGAACAAGAACGGATGCGTTCGCGCGAACTGGGCTATAACGGTTACTTCGCCGACGCCGACCTCAGCGTCGACCTCAAGTTGTTCTACGACGAAATCACCGGCATGGTCAGCGAGCCGCTGCGCAACAACCAGTACATCGCCAGCAACAGCAACAAGGCCCGCTTCAGCGGCAGCGAAGCGCAACTGGACTGGCGGGTCACCCCTGCCGATCGCCTGCGCCTGACCTATGCACTGGTCAATGCCTGGGCCAGCAATCCCGATGACCGCCGCATGAGTGCACACAACAGCGGTTCCGCCGGCTGGCTGCGCGATTGGGGGCACGGCTGGTCAAGCGCCCTCTTCTATTACGGCGACGATGAGCTCAACCAGTACCGCTTCGAGCGAGTCGACCTGCGAGTGGCCAAGCGCTTTCGCTGGGACAGCACGCAACTTGAAGTGGCCGGCACCGTGCAGCAACGCCTGGACGACGAGCCCACCACCTTCGCCAACAACAATTACGACAGCCGTCATGTCATGTACGTCAGTGCGGAGCTGGAATTCTGATGCGCGGGCTGCGGCGCTGGTTGTTGCTGGTCTGTTTATGGCCACTGGGCGTGCTGTCGGCCAGTGAGATCCTGCTCACCGGCCAGCGCGCCAGCCCGGGCGTCGAACAGTTCGTCCAGGCCCTGCGTGAACGCCGGCCAGCCGACAAGGTGCACTTCGTCCCCGTCAGCGAGCTGGCCCGCCCGTCCCGGTTGAATCCGGCTGTGCGCCTGATCCTGCTCGACAGCAGCAGCCTGGAATGGCGCCTGAGCGAAACGGCAGGCCCCCCGGCGCTGGCGATGCGCATCAGCCGGGTCCAGGCCGAAAAACGTCTGGGCAAATTGCGTCCGGCCTATTTGAGCCTGTTGTGGAGCGATCCGCCGCTGGATCGCCAGTTGCGCCTGACCCGCTACCTGCTGCCCGAGGCTCGCCGGGTTGGCGTGCTCTATGCCGAACACAGCCATTTTCTCCTTGAGGACCTGCGCCGCGCCGCCAAGCCCATGGGCCTCGAAATCGTTGCCGCGGCCTGGCCTGACCTACGCGACAACCGCCCCTTGCAAACCCTGCTGCAAAACAGCGACGTGCTGCTGGGCCTCGACGACCCACAGCTGTTCAACGCCAAAACAGCCAAAAACCTTCTGCTCAGCAGCTATGGTCAACAGATAGCGCTGATTGGCCCCACCGCAGGCTTTGTCCGTGCCGGCGCCCTGGCCAGCACCCTGAGCAACCAGGAGGATTGGCTGGCGGTACTCGACCGGCTACTTGACCAACCACCCGGCAGATGGCCGCGCGCCCTGTACCCGGAGCATTTCAGTGTTGTCGGCAACCAGCAGGTTGCCCGTGCGCTGGGTATCGACGCCATCGACACCGAAGGCGCCGCCCTGGCCTTGGCCGAAGGAGAACGCAGACCATGAGGCGTCGTCTGAGCTGGGACATCCACACCCGCACGCAGATCATCAGCCTGGGACCGGCCCTGCTGCTGACGCTGCTGCTGATCAGCTTCTTTACCTTCGTGCGGATCCAGGACCTGCGCCAGGAGCTCAATCACACCGGCCAACTGATCGCCAACCAGTTGGCACCGGCATCGGAATACGGCGTCATCGCTGGCAACGACGAAGTACTCGAAAGCCTGATGCGCGCTACCTTGAGCATTCCCCATGTGCGCTTTCTCGAGGTTCAGGACAGCAGCAACCACATTCTGGTGTACGTCGAACAACCGGATGAACACGACAACCGCGCACAACAGGTAGAAGTCTTCCAGGCGCCCATCCGCCTGCAGCAGATTCGCCTGGACAACGACTTTCTGCACAGCGGCGGCCAATCCTTGAAGAACATCGGCGACGATTACCTGGGTCGGGTCATCGTCGGCATGTCCAACGATGCCTTCAGCGAGCGTCAGCAGGAAATTGTGATCAAGGCGGCGATACTCGCGCTGTTCGCGCTGATCTTCACCTTTCTACTGGCGCGACGCCTGGCCCGCAGCCTGGCCAAGCCGATCAGTGACATGGGCCATGCGGTCAAGGCGATCCAGCAAGGGGATTTCAATGCTCCGCTACCGGTGGTCGACGACAGTGAGCTGGGGCACCTGGCCCGCCACATCAACAACCTTGCTCGTGCCCTGGCCCAGGCCAGCCATGAGCAGCAACAGGCCATGTCGCAATTGATCCAGGCCCGTGAAGAGGCCGAGCAGGCCAACCGGGCCAAATCCGACTTCCTAGCCATGATGAGCCACGAGCTGCGTACGCCCATGAACGGCGTACTGGGAATGCTGCAGCTTTTGGAAACCACACCCTTGAGCGAGGAACAGGCCGAATACACCGAGGTCGCCAGCGAGTCGACCGGTCACCTGCTCAAGGTCATCAACGACATTCTCGACTTCTCCCGCATCGAGCGCACCCAGCTTGAACTGGAACATATCGACTTTAACCTGGGCGAACTGATCGGCAGTTGCGTACAGTCCTTCCAGCACCTGGCTACGCAACGCGGCTTGAGCCTGCTGCTGCAGTTGCCACCGGGCATGGAGCAGTTGCAGGTGGTCGGCGACCCGACACGCATCCGGCAGATCCTCCTCAACCTGGTCGGCAATGCCTTGAAGTTCACCGAACAGGGCAGCGTGCGTATCGAGCCGCGCTGGCAGGTGCTCGATCGCCAATTGCTGTGGTTTACCTGTGCGGTGCACGACACCGGGATCGGTATCGACAACGAGCGCCTGGAAATGATGTTCGTGGCCTTCCAGCAGGCGGACAGTTCCATTTCCCGGCGCTACGGCGGTACTGGCCTGGGCCTGTCGATCGCTCGTAACCTGGCGGAACGGATGGGCGGCACATTGCGTGGCGAAAGCCGTGAAGGCGAAGGTTCGACCTTCACCCTGGAAATGCCCTTGGCGCTGTCACTGCAGCAAACGCCCCGGCTCCCCAGCCAGCACATCGAGCGCGAGGAAGAGGGCCAGGGCCGGCGGATCCTGCTGGTCGAAGACAACCCGGTAAACCAGACCGTGATCGAAGCCATGCTGCGCAGCCTGGGCTTTGAAGTGCAGATCGCCGTGGACGGTGCCCAGGCCATCGCGCAGGTCGCCCGCCAGCGCTTTGCGGTCACGTTGATGGATTGCCGCTTACCGATCATCGACGGCTACGAAGCCACCCGGCGTATCCGCCAACTGCCCCAGGCCGAAGCCATGCCGATCATCGCGCTCACGGCCAATGCCCTGCAGGGCGATCGCGAGCGCTGCCTGAACGCCGGAATGGATGATTACCTCGCCAAGCCGTTCAAACGCACTGACCTGCAGCAAATTCTGCAGCGTTGGCTGCCCGATCAGTCCACTGCGACTGGCGATTAATCTGAAATTGCGGCAGTCTAAGAGGCTGGACAGGTCGCTCGAAAGGCCTGAAAATAAAATTTCAGTGCACAAGTGTACTTCTTTGCCCCGTGCGCTGTGACTTTCACTACAACGCAATAGTCTATGTGTAGGCTGCCGCCCCAAGCACACGCGCTCTGGGTCGGCCGGGAAGTTTGCCCCCTGCCACACGGGGACTATTGAGGAGCTCGCATGACCAAACAAAACGCCTTTACTCGGGAAGACCTGCTGCGCTGCAGTCGCGGTGAGCTGTTCGGCCCAGGTAACGCGCAACTGCCCGCCCCGAACATGCTGATGGTGGATCGCATCACCCATATCAGCGCCGAGGGTGGCAAGTACGGCAAAGGTGAATTGGTCGCCGAGCTGGATATCACCCCGGACCTGTGGTTCTTCGCTTGCCACTTCGAGGGTGATCCGGTGATGCCGGGCTGCCTGGGCCTTGACGCCATGTGGCAACTGGTTGGCTTCTTCCTGGGCTGGCAAGGCCTGCCAGGTCGCGGTCGCGCCCTGGGTTCGGGCGAGGTCAAATTCTTTGGCCAGGTACTGCCGACCGCCAAGAAAGTTACCTACAACATCCATATCAAGCGCGTCCTGAAGGGCAAGCTGAACATGGCTATCGCCGATGGTTCGGTCAGTGTCGACGGTCGCGAGATCTACACCGCCGAAGGCCTCCGGGTCGGCGTATTCACCTCCACTGACAATTTCTAAGGGTTATCCGCATGCGCCGCGTCGTTATCACTGGTCTGGGCATCGTTTCGTGCCTGGGCAATGACAAAGAGACCGTCTCCGCCAACCTGCGTGCAAGCCGCCCTGGCATCCGATTCAACCCGGAATATGCCGAAATGGGTCTGCGTAGCCAGGTTTCCGGCTCCATTGACCTCAACCTTGAAGAACTGATCGATCGCAAGATCTACCGTTTCGTTGGTCACGCAGCTGCCTACGCCTACCTGGCAATGGCCGACGCGATCAAGGACTCGGGCCTGACCGAAGAGCAAGTGTCGAACCCGCGCACCGGCCTGATTGCAGGTTCCGGCGGCGCATCGACCCTGAACCAGATGGAAGCGCTGGACATCCTGCGCGAAAAAGGCGTCAAGCGCGTCGGCCCGTACCGCGTTACCCGGACCATGAGCAGCACCGTTTCTGCATGCCTGGCCACGCCGTTCAAGATCAAGGGCCTGAACTACTCCATCGCCTCCGCCTGTGCCACCAGCGCACACTGCATCGGCACCGCGATGGAACAGATCCAGATGGGCAAGCAGGACATCGTCTTCGCCGGTGGCGGTGAAGAAGAGCACTGGAGCCAGTCGTTCCTGTTCGACGCCATGGGCGCCCTGTCCAGCAAGCGCAACGACACCCCGGAAAAAGCCTCCCGTGCCTACGACGCCGACCGTGACGGTTTCGTCATCGCTGGCGGTGGTGGCATGGTCGTGGTCGAAGAGCTGGAGCACGCTCTGGCCCGTGGCGCGAAAATCTACGCTGAAATCGTCGGCTACGGCGCGACCTCCGACGGCTACGACATGGTTGCCCCAAGTGGCGAAGGTGCCATCCGCTGCATGCAGCAGGCGCTGTCCACCGTCGACACCCCGATCGACTACCTGAACACCCACGGCACTTCGACTCCGGTCGGCGACGTTGCCGAGATGAAAGGTGTACGTGAAGTGTTCGGCGACAAGGCACCTGCCATCAGCTCGACCAAGAGCCTGTCGGGTCACTCCCTGGGCGCTGCCGGCGTTCACGAAGCGATCTACTGCATGCTGATGATGGAAGGCAACTTCATTGCCGGTTCCGCCAACATCGACGAGCTGGACCCGGAAGTGGCCGACCTGCCAGTTCTGCTGCAAACCCGCGAAAACGCCAAGATCGATACCGTGATGAGCAACAGCTTCGGTTTCGGCGGCACCAACGCCACCCTGGTGCTCAAGCGCTGGGCTGGCAAGTAAGGGCTAGGCCCTTGCAATAAAAACGCCCCGACTGGTTCGGGGCGTTTTTGTATGCGGCAAATGCGCCCGGCTCAGCGCACCGTAAAGCGCTGCTCGGCGAGCAAACGATCGCCCTGGAATACCATGAAGTGCCATTGCCCCGGCACCACTTCGTGGTTTTCGGTGAACTCGAACGCCATCACGTCTTGTGCCGCGCCAGGCACCAGCTTCTGCACTACTTCGAACTTGTCATGACGCTTGCCATCCGGCGTCTGCACGCCCGGCGTGAGGTACAGCAGGGTCAGTGGCGTGTCTTCCGCCACCTTGCCTTGCAGGCGATAGCGCATACCGAACTTGCTGCCCAGGCGTGCCGGGATCTCCTCGGTGTGCTTGAGGGTCTGGTTGCTTTGGGTCAGCACCCGCTCGCCCGGCTGGAAGTTCTCGTGACGCGTCTCGAACAGACCGTACTCGACCGGGCCGTCGACCCGAACCTCGGCACCGGCCAGGCCACTGACCAGCACAAGCCCGCACACTGCACTGAAACGACTGAAAAACATGGCGCACTCCATCTCGATTGATGGCGGCAGGCTATGACGTTGGCATGACAGGCTGATGACAGTCCTGTCATTGCCGCACCTTGGGCAGAACGGCCAGGAAGTTGTCGCGGGCAACCTGCTGCGCAACATCCGCCGGCAAGGCATCAAGAAACGCATCGAACCCCTGCAACTGCTCGCCCAGATTGTCGAAACGACCGACCACATCAGAACCGAGCATGAAGCGCGTGGGGAAGCGTTCGATCAGGGCCAGCCACTGCGCCCTGGGTTTGCCCTGCTCGTCCGTCAGGTACGGCTGCAGCACGCTCCAGGACAGGTCGATGTACAGGTTGGGATAATCCTCAAGCAGGCGCGTCAGCGTTGGCAGCAAGAAATCCAGTTGAACCTGGTGCCGGTGGATTTCCATGCTGGTCCCGGCATGGGCCCAGATGAAACGCGTATGCGGATGGTTGCGCAGCGGTGTTTCGATTTCAGCCAGGTACAACGGATTGCGCTCGCGCTTGGAGGTGATGTTGGAGTGGATCAGCACTGGCAGGTCTTGCTCGGCAGCCAGGTGATAGATGCGGGTCATGGCTTCGTTATTGGCCCGTGGCGTGTCGCCAGTGGTCAGGGCCGTGAGGTCGTCATGCCGGGTGAACACCTCGCCAATGCCCTGCCAGAGCCCGGGATACAGTTCGAGCATGCGCTCGATATGGCTCACGGCATTCTTGTCGACCGGGTTGAAGCCGGTCAGGAACGGGTGAAAGCGCTGGCGTTGCGCAGGCTCGAGCTTTTCCAGGGCCGCCGCGATGTACACATCAGTGGCGCTGTACCAATACGCGTCGGCGTCATCGCCGGCGTAGTAGCGTGGGCGCTTGGGTTCGTCCTCGTGCCACTTCTTCGCGACCGGGATGCCGGAAATCATCGACTGGTCAATGCGCGCTGCATCCATCGCCTTGAGTAGCGCCTGCATGCCCTCGCTTTCCTGAAAGAAGTCCACATAGTGCAGGTGTGCATCGCTGTAGCGGTACTCACGCGCCTGCACGCTTTGCAGGGTCAGGCCCATCAACACGATCCAGCCCAGCTGCCTGGCCAACATGGGATACTCCTTCCTGGCGATTCAGACAGGGTAGACCGGCCAGGGGGCGACGCAGTTCAGGCCAAACCTGTAACAGGTTATGCTCAAGGCATTCATCCCAGGCCTGGAGCCCACCGTGAGCAATCCACTGGTCATCCGCCCTCGCGCAGAATCTGTCGAGGGCCAACCGATACTGCGCCCGCTGCCCTCAGCACAATGCCGCAGTGTCGGACCATTCGTGTTCTTCGATCACATGCTGGAAACCGACTATGCCGCCGGCAACGGCGTGAATATTCGCCAGCACCCGCACATCGGCCTGTCCACCCTCACCTACCTGCTTGAAGGTGAGCTGTTGCACAAGGACAGCCTGGGTTCCGATCAACGGGTAAAGCCTGGAGACGTCAGCTGGATGACCGCCGGACGCGGTGTCGCGCATGTCGAACGAACCCCAGCCGACCTGTTGGCCAGCGGCTCGCGGCTGCATGGGCTGCAAGTCTGGCTGGCTTCACCCAAGGACGCCGAACAAGGCGACAGCCACTACAGCCATCACCCGGCTGACAGCCTGCCGGTGAGCGATAACCTCGGCGTAAGCATCCGCCTGATCGCCGGCAACGGCTTTTGCCTGCAATCGCCGGTACCGGTGCTGTCACCGACGCTTTATGCCTTGGTGCGGATGCAGGCGGCCACCACGCTGAACGTCCCCAACGAACATGCCGAGCGTGCGCTCTATGTACTGGACGGTGAAGTCAGCCTCAACAACGAAGCTGTCGAGCCCCACAGCCTGGTCGTGCTGCCTGCCGGGGAGGAATTGAGCCTGTATGCCGACAGCGAGTGCCAGCTGGTACTGTTCGGTGGCGCGCCACTGGATGGGCCACGGCGGATGAACTGGAATTTCGTTGCCAGTGATCCGGCGTTGATCGACCAGGCGCGAGCGCGCTGGGCGGCTGGAGATTGGCCAACGGTACCGGGGGAAAACGAGCGGATCGAGTTGCCGTAGGAGCGGATTTTCCGCTCCTACAATAGGGCCCGATTAGCGCTGGAACACTTCATCCAGCAAGTTGTACATCGCCCGGAATGCGCGCTTGGCGGTCTTTGCGTCGTACTTCATCTTGCCGGGAATATTGGCTGCGGTGTCGGTGAACGAATGCACCGCGCCGCCATAGCTGATCAACTGCCAATCAACCTTGGCGGCATCCATCTCGGCTTCGAAGGCCGGCAGTTGTTCCTTGGGCACCAACGGGTCAGCCGCGCCATGCAACACCAGCATCGACGCCTTGGTCTTGCCTTCCTGGGCAGGTAGCGGCGAATCAAGGGTGCCGTGGAACGACACTGCCGCCTGCAGGCGAGTGTCCTCACGCGCCAGCTCCAGGGCGCAGCAGCCACCAAAGCAGAAGCCGAACGCACCCAGCTTGCCCGGCTCCAGTACTGCCTTCGACTGCCCCAGCAACTGGTCCAGCGCAGCTTTCATGCGCTTGCGCAGTTCAACCCGGTCATCCTTCAGCGGCATCATCGCAGCCCCTGCTTCGTCCATGTTGGACGGTCGCAGGGTCTGTCCGTAAATATCGGCCAACAGCACCACATAACCCTGGGCGGCCACATCCTTGGCAATACGCTCGGCGCCTTCGCCGACCCCCATCCAGTTGGGCGCCATCAGCAAGCCTGGCTGCTCCTTGGCACCCTGGGTGTAGAACAAACGACTCTCATAGGCTTTGCCGGCAACATGATAGACCAGCGACTCAACGGTAACCTTGCTCATGCAGTCCTCTCCTTGCACCATGAAAAAAGCCCGCCGAAGCGGGCTTTCCTGACTCTACTTAAGCCGACAATTCGACCAGCAGCTTGTTCAGGCGACGAACGTACGCCGCCGGGTCTTTCAAGCTGTCGCCTGCCGCCAGTGCAGCCTGATCGAAGAGGATGTGCGAGAAGTCGGCGAAACGGTCTTCGCTCTGCTCGTTGTCCAGTTTCTCGATCAGTGGGTGGCCAGGGTTGAACTCGAAGATCGGCTTGGAATCCGGCACCTTCTGCCCGCTGGCTTCGAGGATCTGGCGCATCTGCAAGCCCAGGTCCTGCTCACCAATGGCGAGGATCGCTGGCGAGTCGGTCAGGCGGTGCGATACCCGCACTTCGCTGACGCTTTCACCCAGTGCGGCCTTCAGGCGCTCTACCAGGCCTTCTTTTTCCTTGGCGACTTCTTCCTGGGCCTTTTTGTCCTCTTCAGAGTCCAGCTTGCCCAGGTCCAGGTCACCACGGGCGACGTCGACGAAGTTCTTGCCGTCGAATTCGCTCAGGTAGCTCATCAGCCACTCGTCGATACGGTCGGTCAGCAGCAGCACTTCGATGCCTTTCTTGCGGAAGACTTCCAGGTGCGGGCTGTTCTTGACCTGTGCGTACGACTCGCCGGTGAGGAAGTAGATCTTGTCCTGACCTTCCTTGGCGCGCGCCAGGTAGTCGGCCAGGGATACACTCTGCTCACCACTTTCGTCGCTGGTGGAAGCAAAGCGCAGCAGACCGGCAATCTTCTCTTTGTTGGCGAAGTCTTCGGCTGGGCCTTCCTTCATTACCTGACCGAAGTTTTTCCAAAAGCCCTTGTACTGCTCAGGCTCGTTCTTGGCCAGCTTCTCGAGCATGTCCAGTACGCGCTTGGTCAGCGCCGACTTCATCGAATCGATGATCGGGTCTTTCTGCAGAATTTCGCGAGAGACGTTCAAGGACAGGTCGTTGGAGTCGACTACACCCTTGATAAAGCGCAGGTACAGCGGCAGGAACGACTCGGCCTGGTCCATGACGAACACGCGCTGAACATAGAGCTTCAGGCCGCGCGGCGCTTCACGCTGATACAGGTCGAATGGCGCACGTGCCGGTACGTACAGCAGCGAGTTGTACTCAAGCTTGCCTTCGACCTTGTTGTGGCTCCAGGCCAGCGGGTTTTCGAAGTCGTGACCGATGTGCTTGTAGAACTCCTGGTATTCCTCGTCCTTGATTTCGGTACGCGGACGGGTCCACAGCGCGCTGGCACGGTTGACGGTTTCCCATTCTTCGGCCGGCTTCTCTTCGCCTTCAGCAGCTTCGACCTGTTTTGGCAGCTCGATCGGCAGGGCAATATGGTCGGAGTATTTCTTGATGATGTTGCGCAGGCGCCAACCGTCAGCAAATTCTTCTTCACCCTTTTTCAGGTGCAGAACGATGCGGGTACCGCGGTCTGCCTTGTCGACGGTCGCGACTTCGAAATCGCCTTCGCCCTTGGACGACCAGTGCACGCCTTCGGCAGCCGGAGCGCCGGCACGACGGCTGAATACGTCGACCTTGTCGGCGACGATAAAAGCCGAGTAGAAGCCCACGCCGAACTGGCCGATCAGGTGCGAATCTTTCTTCTGGTCACCGGTGAGGTTCTTCATGAAGTCGGCAGTGCCGGACTTGGCGATGGTCCCCAGGTGAGTAATGACGTCCTCACGGCTCATACCGATGCCGTTGTCTTCGAGGGTGACGGTGTTGGCGTCTTTATCGAAGCTGACGCGAATTTTCAGCTCGGCGCCACCTTCAAGCAACTCAGGTTTGGCCAGGGCCTCGAAACGCAGCTTGTCGACAGCGTCGGAAGCGTTGGAAATCAGTTCACGAAGGAAGATTTCCTTGTTCGAGTACAGGGAATGGATCATGAGGTGCAGCAGTTGCTTTACCTCGGTCTGGAAGCCCAGGGTTTCTTTTTGAGTTTCCACACTCATGGTCTTCAACACTCCGATCTGATGGCAGTTTTCGCTCGGCAGGTGGGTCTACGACGCAGCCTGCTTTCACGGCGGGATGACTAGCAGATGGGGGCTTGAGAGGCTATTTCAAGGGCACCGGCAGTTCTTCGATCTTGAAATGCGCGCGAGCCGTGGCAATCGGCTCTTGCTCACTGCCCTGCCAGGCGGTAATCGCCACGTTGGTCACCCGCCGCCCCTGGCGCCAGAGCTGGCAGCGCGCATGGGTGTCGCGAAAGTGCCCGGCACGCAGGTAATCGATGGAGAAGTCGATGATTTTCGGAACCGTCGCACTTTCACTGAAAATCATCAGGTACAGCGCTGCCGACAACTCCATGAACCCGGCAATCACCCCGCCATGTATGGCCGGCAGCAACGGGTTGCCAATATTGTGCTTGCTGGCCGGGAGAGAGAACAGCAGGTCATCACCGTCACGCTTGCACTCAATCCCGATCAGCCCGGCATAGGGAATAAGCTGCAGGAGCGGCTGATAGTTGCCTTCGGCATGGGCCTGGCGCAGTTGCCGGTGCACTTCGGGCGGAATCATTGGTTACGCTCCTTGAGGCTATTGCCAAAATTCAGACCGCCCTTGACCCCTTTACCCAGGCGCATGAAGGTGCCGACCACCTGGGCAATCGGCTGTTCGCGATCATCCTGATAGGCCATGCCACGGGTAAAGATCACATCCCGGGTAACCCGGTAGCACTGGGCATAACCAAAAATATCCAGCCCGGCCTTGGCCGAATGCATGTAATCGATACGCAGATCGAGTGTCGGGCAGACTTCAAACTCCGCCAACGCGCACAGTGTGGCCATGCCGCAGGTGGTGTCCATCAACGTGGTAAGTGCGCCGCCATGTATGGCACCGGTATGCGGATTACCAATGATCTGCGTCGAATAAGGCAATACCAGGGTCATACCCTTGGCATCAGCATGATGAACGCGCATTTGCAATAGCTGGCAATGAGGCAATGCGCCAAGAAATCGCTCGGCCATGGCCAGCATTGGACTCTCACTCATATCACTAACGCCCTTGTGGTGTTCAGGCAAGGCACAAGCCTAGAAAAAAGTCTATATAGATCCGGCAGTTATATATCTGTAATGTAGGCGGAACTTCTGTCCGTTACTTGAGCTCAAAGGAACAAGTAACTTATTTCCACAAGGAGAAACACCCCATGCGTAAACCTTTTGCTTTTGCCGTAATGCTGGCCGCCGCCCTGGGTCTCGCTGCTTGCGATAAAGCCAGCGAAGACAAAGCTCAGGATGCCGCGCAACACACCGAGAACGCCCAACAAAAAATGGACGAAGCTCAGGATAAAGTGAACGAGGCTGCAAAAGAAAACGCTGAAGCCGCCAAAGACAGTGCTGAAGCGCAACAGAAAGCTGCTGAAGAGGCCGCTAAAGAAGCTGCACCGGCCACCCCGGCGCCAGAAACCGCTCCAGCTGAGCCTGCTAAATAAGCACGCACACTGGCATAAAAAAACCCGACACATGTCGGGTTTTTTTATGCGTACAACTTTAAGATTTAACGATTCAGTTAATAACCGTCTCTTTGTTTGCATCCACGGCCGACGACTCCGTCTGGGTATACACCATGACATCCAGCACATCGGAGTGAAACTCCCGGCGATAGAGCACCAGGACAACACCTGCACTCATGAGCATGAACAGCCAGGGGCTGATAAACCAGCTCAGCATGGCCATGCCGAAGTAATAAGAGCGCAAGCCGAAGTTGAACTGGTTGGCGGCCATGGAAATCACCCGCGCGGCACGCTGGGCAAAGGCCTTGCGCTCCTGCTCACTGACTTGCCGCTCGCCGACCATCGGCGCCGAACCGACCAGCACGGCGGCAAAGTTGTACTGGCGCATACACCAGCTGAAGGTGAAAAAGGCATATACAAATACGGTGGCCAGGCACAGCAGCTTGATTTCCGACATGCCCTGAGTGGCCTGCTGAACCAGCGGCAGGTCCGCCAGCAGCGACACCGCACGGTCAGACGCCCCCAGCACCGTAAGGATACCGGCCAGGATAATCAGGGTGCTGGAGGCGAAAAACGACGCGTTGCGCTCAAGATTGCCGACCACGCTGGCATCGGCAATGCGGTTGTCGCGCATCAGCAGGCGGCGCATCCAGTCTTCACGGTACAGGTGCAGCACGCTGGCCAGGCAAGCGGTGTCCCGTGCCTTCCAGGTTGCGTAGCGGGTGTAGCCGCCCCAGCAGATAACAAACCAGCAGACCGCCAGCAGGTGGATCAGATTACTTTGAATGAAGCTCATGCAAGATCCTGATAGGGAGTTTCGCGCACAGTAACCTGTGCATTCCGGCTTTCGACGCTCTGCCGAAGAAAAAGACACGTCGCCACCGCAGAAACGAAAAAGCCCCGCATCCTTTCGGACACGGGGCCTGGAATCTACCCTGCCTGACGTGCTATGGCTTGTGGCCGACGCCGGGTGCCGGGCTGATTCTTACGCCAGCGCTTCGCGCGGCTTGCCCAGCATGCGGTCACAGATTACCGCCGCGACCAGGGTGACCACCGAAGGTACCAGCCACGCCAGGCCCTGCTCGCTCAGCGGCAGGTGCGCCATGAAGCCTGGCAGCATGTGGCCCAGGGTGGTGCCCTTGATGGCGTCAACCATGCCAAACAGAAGCGATACCAGCATGACCGGCGCGAGGATGCGCACCTGCGAGTTCCACAGGTCTTTGCAGAAGCTCAGGCCCACCACCACGATGCACGGCGGATAGATGGCCGTCAGCACCGGAATCGAGAACATGATCAGCTTGGTCAGGCCCAGGTTGGAGATCAGCAGCGAGAAACCGCAGAGGATCACCACCAGGGTACGGTACGACAACGGCAACACCTGGCTGAAGTACTCGGCACAGGCGCAGGTCAGGCCCACCGCAGTCACCAGGCACGCCAGCGCGATGAGCACGGCGAGGAAGCCACTGCCCAGCGAACCGAAGGTGTGCTGCACGTAAGCGTGCAGAACGGCCGCACCATTGGTTGCACCTGCAGCGATGTCATGGCTGCCCGCTCCCAGGCGGAACAGGCTGATGTACACCAGCGCCAGGCCCACACCGGCGATCAGGCCGGCAATGATGGCGTAACGGGTAATCAGCCGCGGAGACTCGACGCCACGGGAACGGATCGCATTGACGATAACGATACCGAACACCAGTGCGCCCAGGGTATCCATGGTCAGGTAACCGTTGATAAAGCCCTGCGAGAACGCCGAAGCCTGATAGGCCGGCTGCGCTTCACCGATGGTGCCGGCTGGCAGCATGAAGGCAGCAATGCCCAAAGCCGCCAGGGCAATGATCTTCAGCGGCGCCAGGAAGCGACCCACGGTGTCCAGCAGCTTGCCCGGGTACATGGACACAGCCAGGACGATCACGAAGTACACAAGACTGTAGATGAACAGCGCAGTCGGGCTTTCGCCGGTCAGCGGCGCTACGCCCACTTCGAAGGACACCGTCGCGGTACGCGGGGTGGCGAACAGCGGGCCTACCGACAGGTAGCAGACAGCCGCAAGCAAGCCACCGGCAATCTTGCCGATCGGACTGCTGAGCGCATCCATGCCACCACCGACCTTGGCCAGTGCGATGACGGTGATTACCGGCAGGCCGACGGCCGTGATCAGAAAGCCCAGTGCAGCCATCCACACGTGGGGGCCGGACTGCAGGCCGACGATCGGCGGGAAAATAATGTTGCCCGCACCGACGAATAACGCGAACGTCATAAAACCAAGCGCCAGGACATCCTGGCCTTTCAAGACTTTCATTTAAGGAAATACCACACTTCTGAAATCGGGATTTAGAGAGGGATTTCCCCTGGGGTGAGGGAAAATGTAGCCCGTCCGGATGAGACAGACCCTTTAAAGCATGCCCGTGCCCTTTTGGGGCACCGACATAAAAGTGCTCACAGTGTAACCAAGTTGCACCTGCTACGCACAATTGACTGACGAGGTGTCCTATCGGCAAATAAGTTTGTCGCCTGGGTGACACCTATTGGCGACTGGCTGTTGCGAGGCAAAAAAAAAGGCCACCCGAAGGTGGCCTCTTTTTAACTGGGCAGCTGATTACTTCTTGACTTCCCAGCCAGTCAGCTCGGCCAGGGCCTTGCCGATGTCTGCCAGCGAACGCACGGTTTTCACGCCGGCGTCTTGCAGCGCAGCAAATTTCTCGTCTGCAGTGCCTTTGCCGCCGGAGATGATCGCGCCAGCGTGACCCATACGCTTGCCCGCAGGAGCGGTAACACCAGCGATGTAGGAAACAACTGGTTTGGTCACGTTTGCCTTGATGTAGGCAGCAGCTTCTTCTTCAGCGGAACCGCCGATCTCACCGATCATGACGATCGCTTCGGTCTTCGGGTCTTCCTGGAACAGCTTCAGGATGTCGATGAAGTTCGAGCCAGGGATCGGGTCACCGCCGATACCAACGCAGGTGGACTGACCGAAACCGGCGTCAGTGGTCTGCTTGACCGCTTCGTAGGTCAGGGTGCCGGAACGGGAAACGATACCGACCTTGCCTGGCAAGTGGATGTGACCTGGCATGATGCCGATCTTGCACTCGCCCGGAGTGATGACGCCTGGGCAGTTAGGGCCGATCAGGGTAACACCCAGCTCGTCGCACTTGACCTTGGCATCCAGCATGTCCAGGGTAGGAATGCCTTCGGTGATGCAGACGATCAGCTTGATGCCGCCGAAAGCAGCTTCCAGGATCGAGTCTTTGCAGAAAGGAGCCGGAACGTAGATGACCGAAGCGTCAGCACCGGTAGCCGCAACGGCTTCTTTAACGGTGTTGAACACTGGCAGGCCCAGGTGAGTGGTGCCGCCTTTGCCTGGAGTCACGCCGCCAACCATCTTGGTGCCGTAGGCGATGGCTTGTTCGGAGTGGAAAGTACCTTGCGAGCCGGTGAAGCCCTGGCAGATGACTTTGGTGTCTTTATTGATCAGGACGCTCATTACTTGCCCTCCGCAGCTTTGACAACTTGTTGAGCAGCGTCGGTCAGGCTGGTTGCCGCAATGATGTTCAAACCGCTTTCTGCCAGAACTTTAGCACCCAGTTCAGCGTTGTTACCTTCCAGGCGAACAACAACCGGCACTTTCACGCCGACTTCTTTCACAGCGCCGATGATGCCTTCGGCAATCATGTCGCAGCGAACGATGCCGCCGAAGATGTTGACCAGAACGGCCGCGACATTGCTGTCGGACAGAATGATCTTGAAGGCTTCGGTAACGCGCTCTTTGGTAGCACCACCACCTACGTCGAGGAAGTTGGCTGGCTTGCCGCCGTGCAGGTTGACGATGTCCATGGTACCCATGGCCAGGCCAGCACCGTTGACCATGCAGCCGATGTTGCCTTCCAGGGCCACGTAGTTCAGCTCGAAGCTGGCAGCGTGGGCTTCACGAGGATCGTCCTGCGACGGGTCGTGGAAGGTTTTCAGCTTAGGCTGACGGTACATGGCGTTAGCGTCGATGTTGATTTTCGCATCGAGGCAGTGCAGGTCGCCGTCGGCCTTGATGACCAGCGGGTTTACTTCCAGCAGGGCCAGGTCGTGTTCTTTGAACAGCTTGGCCAGGCCGACGAAAATCTTGGCGAACTGTGCAACTTGCTTGCCTTCCAGACCCAGCTGGAACGCCAGTTCACGACCTTGGAATGGCTGAGCGCCAACCAGTGGATCGATAGTAGCCTTGATGATCTTCTCAGGAGTGTCGTGAGCGACTTTCTCGATGTCCACGCCACCTTCGGTGGAGGCCATGAACACGATACGACGGCTCGAACGGTCGACTACAGCGCCCAGGTAAAGCTCTTTGGCGATGTCAGTGCAGGATTCGACCAGGATCTTGGTCACTGGCTGACCGTTGGCGTCAGTCTGGTAAGTCACCAGACGCTTGCCCAACCACTGCGCAGCGAACGCCTTGGCGTCTTCTTTGCTGCGAACCAGCTTGACGCCGCCCGCTTTACCGCGACCACCGGCGTGAACCTGAGCTTTTACAACCCACTCGGTGCCACCGATTTTTTCGCAGGCTTCTGCTGCAGCTTCAGGGGTGTCGACTGCGAAACCCTTGGAAACTGGCAGGCCGTATTCAGCGAACAGCTGCTTACCCTGATACTCGTGAAGATTCATGCTTTTTACCGTCTTCGTTAGGTACTGCGCTTCGGCGCTGCGCTCGCTGGGAGTGCCGCGCCACCTGTGACTGCTTTCCCCCGGTATGCTCCGGGAGTACGAGTCCGGCGGACTTTCCGCGGTGAGTCATGCACGCAAGACTCACGACGGGCCACCCGCCGTGGTTTCTTATTGTTTAACGCTTCTTACGGTTGGCTACGTGAATGGCACCGCCATTCACAGCCAGTGCGGCTTCATGCAGCGCTTCGGACAGGGTCGGATGGGAGAAAACCATCATGCCCAGGTCTTCAGCGCTGGTGCCGAATTCCATTGCGATTGCACCCTGCTGCACCAGTTCGGCAGCCGATGGGCCAATCACGTGTACACCCAGAACGCGGTCGGTTTTGGCATCGGCGATGACTTTGACGAAACCACCGGTGTCGTTGGCCGCCATCGCACGGCCGCTGGCCGCGAACGGGAAGGTGCCCACGTTAACCTCAACGCCTTCAGCCTTCAAGGTCTGTTCGGTTTTACCGACCCATGCAATTTCCGGATGGGTGTAGATAACCGACGGGATCAGGTCGTAGTTCATCTGGGCTTTGTGGCCTTTGATGCGCTCGACAACCATGATGCCCTCTTCCGAGGCTTTGTGCGCCAGCATCATGCCACGAACCACGTCACCAATGGCGTAAACGCCCGGAACGCTGGTCGCGCAATGATCATCGACGAAGATGAAACCACGCTCGTCGATGGTCACGCCGCTATCGGCAGCCAGCAGGTCAGTGGTCACTGGACGACGGCCGACGGCAACGATCAGCTTGTCGAAGGTGATCTTCTGCTCGCCGTTGGCATCGGTGTAGGTCACTTCGACTTCAGCGCCGTTGACCTTGGAGCCGGTCACGCGAGCGCCCAGCTTGATGTCCAGACCTTGCTTGGTCAGGGTCTTCAGGGCTTCCTTGGAGACGGCAGCGTCAGCAGCCATCAGGAAGGTGTCCAGGGCTTCCAGGACAGTCACTTCTGCGCCCAGGCGAGCCCAGACCGAACCCAGTTCCAGACCGATGACGCCAGCACCGATAACGCCCAGGCGCTTAGGTACGGCCTGGAATTCCAGGGCGCCGGTGGAGTCAACGATGACGTTCTGGTCGACCGGAGCCGGCGGAATGTCGATCGGACGCGAACCGGACGCCAGGATCACGTTTTCGGCTTCGATGATTTCGGTGGTGCCGTCAGCCTTGGTGACTTCGACTTTCTTGCCAGCCAGCAGTTTGCCGTGGCCCTGGATCGAAGTAACGCCGTTGGCCTTGAACAGGGTGGCAACACCGCCAGTCAGGTTCTTGACGATGCCGGCCTTGCGGCCAACCATCGCAGCGACGTCCATTTTGACTTCGCCGGTCGAGATACCGTGGACGTTAAAGCTTTCTTTGGCTTCCTTGTACTTCCAGGAGCTGTCCAGCAGTGCCTTGGAAGGAATGCAACCCACGTTCAGGCAGGTACCGCCGAGGGCCAATTTGCCTTCGCCGTCAGTGTACTTCTCGATACAGGCAGTGCTCAGACCGAGTTGCGCAGCCTTAATAGCAGCTACATAACCGCCAGGGCCTGCGCCAATCACTACCACGTCGAATTTCTGGGTCATAAAAGATTCCTTTTAGCTTCAAGCCACAAGCTGCAAGCTGCAAGACGACCCGCTTCTACCTGAAGCTTGTCGCTTGCACCTTGCAGCTGTTTTTTTAGATGTCCAGCAACAGACGAGCCGGGTCTTCCAGCAGGTTCTTGATGGTCACCAGGAAGGTCACGGCTTCTTTACCATCGATCAGGCGGTGATCGTAGGACAGCGCCAGGTACATCATCGGACGGATCACGACCTGACCATTGACGGCCATAGGACGCTGGATGATGTTGTGCATGCCCAGGATTGCGGCCTGAGGTGGGTTGACGATCGGCGTCGACATCATCGAACCGAAGGTACCACCATTGGTGATGGTGAAGGTACCGCCGGTCATTTCGTCGATCGACAGCTTACCGTCGCGCGCTTTTTTACCGAAAGTGGCAATGCCGTTTTCGATTTCAGCCAGGCTCATTTGCTCGGCGTTACGCAGAACCGGTACGACCAGACCACGGTCGCTGGAGACGGCAACGCCGACGTCCGCATAGCCGTGGTAGACGATGTCGGAACCGTCGATCGAGGCGTTGACAGCCGGGAAGCGCTTCAGTGCTTCGGTGGCGGCCTTGACGAAGAACGACATGAAGCCCAGGCGAACGCCGTTGTGGGACTTCTCGAACAGGTCCTTGTACTTCGAACGCAGGGCCATGACTTCGGTCATGTCGACTTCGTTGAAGGTGGTCAGCATGGCCATGTTCGACTGTGCTTCGACCAGACGCTTGGCAACGGTGGCACGTACGCGAGTCATCGGTACACGCTTCTCGGTGCGGTCGCCGGCAGCAACGATCGGCGCAGCGGCAGCAGCGGCAGGCTTGGCAGCTGGAGCGGCAGCCGGAGCGGATTTCTTCGCTTCGATGGCAGCTACAACGTCTTCCTTGGTGATGCGACCGTCTTTACCGGTGCCCTTGATGCTGTTCAGCGCGATGCCGTTCTCTTCTGCCAGCTTGCGAGCAGCCGGAGCGCCGATGGCGTCTTCGTCCGAGGCAGCAGCAGGCGCGGCAGCAGCAGCCGGAGCAGCAGCGGCAGCAGCAGGCGCGGCGGCAGCAACGCCACCGGCTTCGATCGAACCCAGGACTTCGTCGGACAGGACGGTTTCGCCCTCGCCCTTGACGATAGCGCCCAGTACGCCGTCGGCAGTCGCCAGTACTTCCAGAACGACTTTGTCGGTCTCGATGTCGACGATCAGCTCGTCACGCTTGACGGCTTCGCCCGGTTTCTTGTGCCAGGTGGCAACGGTGCCATCGGCAACCGATTCCGGGAAAGTAGGGGCTTTGATCTCGATAGCCATTATCAGTGGTTCCTTAAATTCGGTTTCTAGTGCGCGATGGCATTAAACGGTGAAGGCATCTTGCAGCAGTTTTTCCTGCTGCTCGGCGTGCATCGAAGCGTAGCCACAAGCGGGTGCTGCCGAAGCATCACGACCAGCGTATTCCAGAACCAGCTCTTTATTGTGGCGGGTCAGGATACGACGCATGTGGTGTTGGCTGCTGTACCAGGCACCCTGGTTCATCGGCTCTTCCTGGCACCACACCACATCCTTGAGATTGGTGTACGGCGCGAGGATCTCGACCAGATCGTCCTCAGGGAATGGATACAGTTGCTCGATACGAACGACAGCGATGTCTTCGCGGCCTTCGGCACGGCGTTTTTCCAGCAGATCGTAGTAGACCTTGCCGCTGCACAGGACCAGGCGAGTGACCTTTTTCGGATCGAGGGTATCGATTTCCGGGATCACGGTCTGGAACGAGCCTTCGGCCAGTTCTTCCAGGGTCGAGATGGCCAGCTTGTGGCGCAGCAGCGACTTTGGCGTCAGTACGATCAGCGGCTTACGCAGCGGACGGATGACCTGACGACGCAACAGGTGGTAGATCTGAGCCGGCGTGGTCGGTACGCAAACCTGGACATTGTGCTCGGCGCACAGCTGCAGGTAACGCTCCAGACGTGCCGAGGAGTGCTCAGGCCCCTGCCCTTCATAACCGTGCGGCAGCAGCATGGTCAGACCGCACAGACGGCCCCACTTGTGCTCACCACTGGTGATGAACTGGTCGACAACCACCTGGGCACCGTTGGCGAAGTCACCGAACTGCGCTTCCCAGATCACCAGCGCGTTTGGCGTGGTGGTGGAGTAGCCGTATTCGAAAGCCAGTACCGCTTCTTCCGAGAGGAAGGAGTCGTACAGGTCGAACTTCGGCTGGCCGCCGAACAGGTTCTGCAGTGGCAGGTAGGTGCTGGCATCTTTCTGGTTGTGCAATACCGCGTGGCGGTGCGAGAAAGTGCCGCGACCGATATCCTGACCCGTCATGCGGATAGGATGACCTTCGAACAGCAGGGTCGCGTAGGCCATGGTTTCGGCGTAGCCCCAGTTGATCGGCAAGCCACCGGCCTGCATCTTCTGGCGATCTTCGTAGATCTTCGAAACCTGACGCTGAACCACGAAACCTTCTGGCAGTTCCAGCAGTTTGGCCGACAGTTCCTGCAGGGTCTTGAGGTCGAAACGCGTGTCGTGACGCGCGGTCCAGGTGTGACCCAGGTACGGACGCCAGTCAACGAACAGCTCTTTGTTCGGCTCTTTGACCAGGCTTTTTACTACGTGCAGACCGTTGTCCAGCGCGTTGCGGTACTCGTCGACCTTGGCCTGGACGCGCTCGGCATCGAGGCTTCCCGACTTGGTCAGCGCTTCGGCGTACAGCTCACGGGTGGTGCGCTGCTTGGCGATCTGCTGGTACATCAGCGGCTGGGTGCCGTTCGGCTCGTCGGCCTCGTTGTGGCCGCGACGACGGTAGCAGACCATGTCGATAACCACGTCACGCTTGAACTGCATGCGGTAGTCGACGGCCAGCTGGGTCACGAACAGCACTGCCTCAGGGTCATCACCGTTGACGTGCAGGATCGGCGCCTGAATCATCTTGGCGACGTCTGTAGCGTACTCGGTGGAACGCGAGTCCAGCGGGTTGCTGATGGTGAAACCAACCTGGTTGTTGATCACGATGTGCACGGTACCGCCGGTTTTGAAACCGCGGGTTTGCGACATCTGGAAGGTTTCCATGACCACGCCCTGACCGGCAAATGCCGCGTCGCCGTGGATGGAAATTGGCAGAACCTTGTCACCCACGGTGTCGTTGCGACGATCCTGACGGGCGCGCACCGAACCTTCTACCACTGGCGAGACGATTTCCAGGTGGGAAGGGTTGAACGCCATGGCCAGGTGGACTTCGCCGCCAGCGGTCATCACGTTGGACGAGAAGCCCTGGTGGTATTTAACGTCACCGGAACCCAGCTCGACCTTCTTCTTGCCTTCGAACTCGTCGAACAGATCGCGCGGGTTCTTGCCAAAGGTGTTGACCAGTACGTTCAGACGACCACGGTGGGCCATACCGATCACGACTTCCTTGGTACCGTAAGAACCGGAACGCTGAATCAGCTCGTCCAGCATAGGAATCAGGCTTTCGCCGCCTTCCAGGCCGAAACGCTTGGTGCCCGGGTACTTGGTGCCCAGGTACTTTTCCAGACCTTCTGCTGCGGTCACACGCTCGAGCAGGTGGCTCTGGACATCCGCAGAGAAAGCCGGGCGACCACGAACGCTCTCCAGACGCTGCTGGAACCAGCTGCGCTGCTCGGAGTCGACGATATGGGTAAACTCGGCGCCAATGGTGCGGCAATATGTCTGCTGCAAAGCGTCGAAGATTTCGCGTAGGCTCGCTTCCTCTTTGCCGATGAACAGGTCGCCGGCACGGAAGGTCGTATCTAGATCGGCATTGGTCAAGCCGTAATGATTGATCGACAGGTCTACTGGCGCAGGGCGCTGCCACAACCCCAGGGGGTCGAGCTTAGCGGCTTGGTGGCCGCGCATACGGTAGGCCTGGATCAGTCGCAGTACTTCAACCTGCTTCTTCTCGTGTTCACTGCTCACGCTCCCGGCAGATACCGGTTGGGCGCGGCGCTGGTTCTTTGCCAGCAATACGAAATGGTCGCGGATCGTCGAGTGCGATACATCGGTAGCGGTGCTGCCTTCGGCGGGCAACTTCTGGAAGTAAGTGCGCCACTCTTCTGGCACAGCGTTAGGGTCGTGCAGGTAGAGTTCGTAGAGCTCTTCCACATATGCAGCGTTACCACCTGAAAGGTGGGCGCTTTCCCACATGCGCTGCATCACGCTTTCTTGCATGCTTGGTCACCCTCGGTTAGGGGACGGATCGGCGAGAGCCACAGCAAGCCTGGAAAAGTCCTAATGCAGCGACCGAACCAAGCCACCAAGGATCCCACAGATTTTCCGGGTACCAGCCCGGAAGCCCCTGCTGGTCTCATATCTTCATAGGTAAAGCTCGGGCCTTGTAAGCCCTCGCTTGGTTTCACCTCGGTGCGGGCAAGGGCCCGCACTTCGGCGTGCTACGGGTACAACACTTTTAAAATCAGGTACCGCTTTGCAGCAGCATGTTACGTACGTGACCGATTGCCTTGGTCGGGTTCAGACCTTTAGGGCAAACGTTTACGCAGTTCATGATCCCGCGGCAGCGGAATACACTGAACGGGTCGTCCAGCGAAGCCAGACGCTCCTGGGTCTTGGTGTCACGGCTGTCGGCCAGAAAACGATAGGCCTGCAGCAGCGCAGCTGGACCGAGGAACTTGTCAGGGTTCCACCAGAACGACGGGCAGGAAGTCGAGCAGCAAGCGCACAGGATGCACTCGTACAGACCGTCCAGCTTTTCACGCTCTTCCGGCGACTGCAGACGCTCGATGGCCGGAGCCGGCGTGTCGTTCTGCAGGAATGGCTTCACCTTCTCGTACTGCTTGTAGAAGATGCTCATATCGACGACCAGGTCACGAATGACCGGCAGCCCAGGCAAAGGACGGATGATCAGCTTGTTACGCTTGACCACCGCCGACAGTGGCGTGATGCACGCCAGGCCGTTTTTGCCGTTGATGTTCATACCGTCGGAACCGCATACACCTTCACGGCAGGAACGACGATACGAGAAACCTTCATCCTGTTCTTTGATCAGTGCCAATACATCCAGCACCATCAGGTCTTTGCCACCGGTATCGACCTGGAACGTCTGCATTTTCGGCGCAGAGTCGGTATCGGGGTTGTAACGATAGACTTCGACTTGCAACATAGCGACCACCCCTTAGTAAGTCCGGACTTTTGGCTCGAACGCCGGTACGGTTTTCGGCGCGAAGTTGACGGCGCGCTTGGCAACGCGCTTTTCGCCCGGGAAGTACAGGGTGTGGCACAGCCAGTTTTCGTCGTCACGATCTTCGAAGTCTTCACGGGCGTGCGCACCGCGGGACTCTTTACGTACTTCTGCAGCGATTGCGGTAGCTTCAGCGACTTCCAGCAGGTTCTGCAGCTCCAGCGCTTCGATACGCGCGGTGTTGAAGGCCTGGGACTTGTCGTTGATCTTGACGTTGGCAATACGCTCGCGCAGCTGAGCCAGTTGCTCGATACCCTTCTGCATGTATTCGCCGGTACGGAACACACCGAAGTAGTTCTGCATGCAGCTTTGCAGCTCGCGACGCAGGGTAGCCACGTCTTCACCGGTGTTGCGCTCGTTGAGCTTGTTCAGGCGGCTCAGGGCAACGTCGATGTCGGTGTCGCTGGCGTCGAGGTATTCGATACCGTCGGTCAGCGCTTTTTCCAGGTGCAGGCCAGCAGCGCGGCCGAACACGACCAGGTCGAGCAGCGAGTTGCCGCCCAGACGGTTGGCACCGTGAACCGATACGCAGGCGACTTCGCCCACAGCGAACAGACCCGGGATGATCTGGTCAACGCCGTCGGCGTCTTGAGTCATCGCCTGACCATGAATGTTGGTGGCAACGCCGCCCATCATGTAGTGGCAGGTCGGAACAACAGGTACCGGAGCAACAACAGGGTCAACGTGGGCGAAGGTCTTGGACAGTTCACAGATGCCTGGCAGGCGGCTGTGCAGTACTTCTTCACCCAGGTGGTCAAGCTTGAGCATCACGTGGTCGCCGTTAGGGCCACAGCCGTTACCGGCGATGATCTCTTTAACCATGGAACGGGCCACAACGTCACGACCGGCAAGGTCTTTGGCGTTAGGCGCATAGCGCTCCATGAAACGCTCGCCGTGCTTGTTGATGAGGTAACCACCTTCACCACGGCAGCCTTCGGTAACCAGTACACCGGCGCCGGCGATACCGGTCGGGTGGAACTGCCACATTTCGATGTCCTGAACCGGAACACCGGCACGCAGCGCCATGCCGATACCGTCACCGGTGTTGATCAGGGCGTTGGTGGTCGACGAGTAGATACGACCTGCACCACCAGTGGCCAATACAGTGGCCTTGGCTTTGATGTACAGGGTTTCGCCGGTTTCGATGCAGATCGCGATCACACCGACGAACGCGCCTTCCTGGTTCTTCACCAGGTCAACAGCGTAGTACTCGTTCAGGAACGTGGTACCTGCCTTCAGGTTGCCCTGGTACAGGGTGTGCAGCAGCGCGTGACCGGTACGGTCGGAAGCAGCACAGGTACGGGCGGCCTGGCCACCTTTACCGAAGTCCTTGGACTGACCACCGAACGGACGCTGGTAGATACGGCCGGTTTCGGTACGCGAGAACGGCAGGCCCATGTGGTCCAGTTCGAAAACTGCAGCAGGACCTTCCTGACACATGTACTCGATAGCGTCCTGGTCACCGATGTAGTCGGAACCCTTGACGGTATCGTACATGTGCCAGCGCCAGTCATCGTTCGGGTCAGCCGAAGCGATGGCGCAGGTGATGCCACCCTGGGCCGATACAGTGTGCGAACGGGTCGGGAAGACCTTGGTGATCACGGCAGTCTTGTGACCACCTTGAGCCAGCTGCAGCGCAGCGCGCATGCCGGCACCGCCACCACCAACAATGATGGCGTCGAATGAAATCGTAGGAATGTTAGCCATGAATCAGATACCCCAGAGAATCTGCACACCCCAGACGAAGTACGCGAACATCGCAACACCGCATACCGCCTGGAACAGGAAACGTACAGCAGTCGCCGACTTGCCCAGCGCCATTGGCGTCAGGTAGTCAGTTGCGATGGTCCACATGCCGACCCAGGCGTGAGCGCCCAGGGCAACCAGTGCCAGCAGACTGAAGATACGCATCGCGTTGTTGGAGAACAGACCGTGCCACTGGGCATAATCAATGCCCGGGTGCGCGGCGAGGTATCCGATCAGGAAAATGAAATAAGCCGCGAGAACGACCGCAGAAACACGCTGCGCCATCCAGTCATAGAGGCCCGAACGCGAGAGGTTCGTGACGTTAGTTACCATATCCAAACTCCTGCCAGCACGATCAGCACCACGGAAGCGGCGATGATGATTTTCGAGCCCAGTCTTCCGCCTTCCAGCGTCTCACCGATGCCCATGTCCATGATCAAGTGGCGCACACCGGCTACCAAGTGATACAGCAAGGCGGACAGGAGGCCCCATGCCACGAACTTGGCCAGCGGACTGGTCAAGCATGCCTTCACCTCGGCGAAACCTTCCTCCGAACCCAGGGATTTGCCCAATGCATAAAGCATGAAGCCAAGGCCCAGGAAGAGGATGATGCCGGATACACGGTGAAGAAATGACGTAACGCCGGTAATGGGGAGTTTGATGGTCCTTAGGTCTAGGTTTACAGGTCGTTGGCTTTTCACGGCTTTTTTCACACTGAAGAGCCCCTAGCAAGCAGGGCAAAGTTGTTGGTAAGTGTACTGGTCAGGTACCCACCACCCAGGGAGTGACGACCCCAGCAACACGGGCTTGCAAGCCCCTGGCGGTCGGGTGCCGATTATAGACAGTTAGGTCACTAATGACAACGCAAGCCCCTAGCCCAAATAGCGCATTGCCTTTAGCGCATAAAAGGCGTAAACGGGCGGCAATTTCGAGGAAAAACGGCGCCCAAAGCCCTTTACAACCGTGCTTTAGGCAAATTGACATTCGAATTTATCTCACTATAGTGGTGCGGGCCCTGCGTGGGGGGTCTGTCTGATGATTTCAAGCATTAATAGGAGGCCACATGGCTGACAAAAAAGCGCAGTTGGTCATCGAGGGCGCAGCCCCCGTCGAGCTGCCCATTTTAACCGGCACCGTTGGTCCCGATGTTATCGACGTTAGAGGGTTGGGGGCCACGGGTCACTTCACTTTCGACCCTGGTTTCATGGCGACCGCATCCTGCGAGTCGAAGATCACTTATATCGACGGCGACAAGGGTATCCTGCTGCACCGCGGTTATCCGATCGAACAGCTCGCTGAAAAATCCGATTACCTCGAGACCTGCTACCTGCTGCTCAACGGCGAACTGCCGAATGCCGAGCAGAAGGCCCAGTTCGTCAGCACCGTGAAGAATCACACCATGGTGCACGAGCAGTTGAAGTCCTTCTTCAACGGCTTCCGCCGCGACGCCCACCCGATGGCCGTCATGTGCGGCGTGGTTGGCGCCCTGTCGGCGTTCTATCACGACTCGCTGGACATCAATAACCCGCAACACCGCGAAATTTCTGCAGTTCGCCTGGTCGCCAAAATGCCGACCCTGGCCGCGATGGTCTACAAGTACTCCATGGGTCAACCCATGATGTACCCGCGCAACGACCTGTCGTACGCAGAAAACTTCCTGCACATGATGTTCAACACGCCGTGCGAGATCAAACCGATCAGCCCGACGCTGGCCAAGGCAATGGACCGGATCTTCATCCTCCACGCCGACCACGAACAGAATGCGTCGACCTCCACCGTGCGCCTGGCAGGCTCCTCGGGTGCCAACCCGTTCGCCTGTATCGCTGCCGGTATCGCTGCACTGTGGGGCCCGGCTCACGGCGGCGCCAACGAAGCCGTTCTGACCATGCTCGATGAAATCGGCGATGTCTCGAACATCGACAAGTTCATCGCCAAGGCCAAGGACAAGAACGATCCGTTCAAGCTGATGGGCTTCGGTCACCGCGTTTACAAGAACCGCGACCCACGCGCCACCGTGATGAAGCAGACCTGCGACGAAGTCCTGCGCGAGCTGGGCATCAAGAACGACCCGCAGCTGGAACTGGCCATGCGCCTGGAAGAGATCGCCCTGACCGATCCCTACTTCATCGAGCGCTCGCTGTACCCGAACGTCGACTTCTACTCGGGGATCATCCTCAAGGCGATCGGCATTCCAACCAGCATGTTCACCGTGATCTTCGCCCTGGCGCGGACCGTCGGCTGGATCTCGCACTGGAAAGAAATGCTCTCCAGCCCGTACAAGATTGGCCGTCCGCGCCAGCTGTACACCGGCTACGAAGCACGCGACATCGTCAAGCTGGAAGACCGTAAGTAAGCCTTGCGCTGAACACGAAAAAGGCTGCCCTCGGGCAGCCTTTTTTATTGATTGGAAATAGAACAGTTACTGTTTTTCTCTACCCCTGCTCAACTGTACTTATGGTCGCTCGGCTTTCGCCTTCAACGCCTTCAATGTATTGAACGGCGCATCCACCACAAACTTGTTGGCAACCATCGACGGCACGCTGCCCCCTGGCTCGGTATGGACCTGATAGGTCACTTCAGTGCCACCGTCCTTTGGCTGCAACTTCCAGAAACCTTCGACCTGGGCCACACGCACAAAGCCTTTTTCCTCGGGCAGGTACTTCGGCACACCCTCCAGCTTGCGGGTGACACTGCCATCGGCATCCTGGGAGGTGGTGATATGCAGGATCGAGTCGCGCGGGGTAACCGGCCACGGCGTACTGAACTGGGTGTAGGTCCAGCTCTGATCACCTTCGGCCTTGAGCAGCTTTTGCGACTTGCACTCGTGAATCCAGGCACACGCACCGGCAACATCTTCCTGCAGCGCCCGCACCTTGGCCAACGGCGCCTTGATAAAGGTTACGCCGCGATACGCCTTGTAATCCGAACCGGCAATGCTCGCCAGCGACACCTTGACGCCCTGCTCGTCCTTGGCCACTTCCCACTCTTCGGCGTGTGCTACGCAAGCCAGCGCGCTCAACCCCATCACCAGTGCTACTTGCTTAAACGATCCCATGCTCTTGTTCCTTATTATTGAAGATCCAGCTTTCAAGCCGCCGTCATTTGCTCCAGCCAGCCCAGAATTCTGATTGCCTCGTCACTGCTGCTGCCACACACGTCCACGTCAGCCTTGAAGCCACCGCACACCGCAGGCCGCTCGGGCTTGCCAAACAAGCCGCACAGATTGACCACCGACAGGTGCAAACAGCGCTCGCCCGCCGGCTTGCCATTGGGCATGCCAGGAATCGGCGAACTTATGGAAGGCGCGATGCAGCAAGCGCCACATCCTTCACGGCAATTCATGACAACAGAACCCTCGGCACAGCAAATGATGAATGAACCCGGATAGTAACCGTTTAAACGGTCGTTTGAAATTGCCGGAAAGATGAAAAATCACGCCAACCGCCGTGACCCATGAGTCAGCCCAGTTGCTATTGCTTGAACTCGAACTCGATCGCCGCGCCTTCGATATCCGTTTGCCGGGCATCATTGCGCAACTGCAGCTGCATTTCGTTGCTCAGCAGGCGACCGTTAAGCTGAAATGGGCTATCCGAAGGCGGTTTTTCACCAAACAGGTAAGGCAATAGCGGCTTGGGCGTAGGCACCGGATCTTGAGTGGCCGGCTTGAGGTCTTTGACCATTTCGACCGGCAGACGCAAATCCAGCTTGGCTGAAGGCAACGCTGCCGGGGCACTCTTGGTGGTCTTTTTCGCCTTGGCGGCCGGCTTTTTATTGACCGGCGCCTTCTTGACCTGCTTTTGCTGGACCGCGGGCTTGGCTTTTGAGGTGGCACTGGCGGGCTTGCTCGGTGTAGCTGTGGGTGTCTGGGCCATCAGATTCCCGCTACCAGCCAGAAAACCCAGCAAGCACAGAAACACGCCAACCCGAGACATGGCTTTCATAGACACCAAAATCACCCGCAAAAATACATAGACTCCCCGTACCCGGGAAGCCTGGAAAACCTAAAAAAAGTTGGCCGCGCCAGACTCCTGGCATAACTGACTGGCCAACATGCCCAGCGTCACCACCGCCCTTTCCGCCTCACGATTCCATGGAATACCGCAGTTCAGGCGTATGCAGTGGTTGAACTGCTCTGTATTACTGAAAATAAGCCCCGGGGCGATACTGATGCCCTGCTGCAGTGCGCGCACGTGCAGCTCCTGGGTGTTGACCCGGCCAGGCAAGCTCACCCAGAGAATGAAGCCGCCTGTCGGACGCGTCATTTGCGTCCCCTCAGGGAAATGTTGCTGCACGGCCAGTTGATATGCACTCAGATTTTTCCGGTACTCCTGTCGGATGTAACGCAGATGCCGATCGTAGCCACCATTCTCAAGATAAGAAGCGACGCCCATCTGCGTGACGCTGCAGGCCGAATGCGTGGTAAACGTCTGCAGCCGCTGGATTTCCGCCTGGTACTTACCCGCAATCATCCAGCCGATACGCACCCCGGGCGACAGGGTCTTGGAAAAACTCGAGCAGTAGATTACCCGCCCCAGGCGGTCAAACGCCTTCAGCGCCTTGGTTTTACCCTGCTCGAACATCAACTCGCCGTAGATATCGTCCTCGACGATCTGAATGTCGAAATCCGAAGCCAGGCGCAACAACTGCTTTTGCCGCTCTTCAGGAATGGTGCCGCCCAGCGGATTGCTCAGGCGCGCAGTCAGTACCAGCGCCTTGATCGGCCACTGATTAGCCGCAAGCTGCAAGGCTTCCAGGCTGATGCCGGTAGACGGATCACTCGGGATTTCGATGACTTTGAGCCCCAACAAATCGGCCAGTTGCAGCAACCCATAATAAGTCGGCGACTCGGCCGCGATCAGGTCACCCGGCTTGGTCAACACCCGCAGCGACATTTGCAGCGCATCCACACAGCCATGGGTGACCACCACCTCACTGGGGTCTACCACCACCCCGGCATCACGCATGCGAATGGCAATCTGCCGGCGCAAGGGCTCAAAACCCGGGCTGAACATATAGCTGAAGGCCCGCGGGCTATGGAACCGGGTGACCTTGGCCAGTTGCTGATGCAGCGCCCGCACCGGCAAGTAATCGACATGCGGTACTGCAGCCCCGAAAGGAAACACCCCGTCGCGTCGGGCCTCGGTGAGTACTTGCTGGATGATGCTGCTGCGGGTGACCAGACCTGGACGCTCTACCCTGGCGATATCCGGGGTCTGCGCGGTCAATGCCGGCGTCTGGTGCACATAATAGCCAGACTGCGGTCGCGCACGGATCAGCCCCTGGTCTTCCAGATTGGCATAAGCCTGCAACACCGTGGCGTGGCTTACGTTGAGCTGCGAGCTCATTTTGCGCACCGACGGCACCCGCTCACCCGGCTGATAGACACCCCTACGGATGTCTTCGGCCAGCTGCTGGGCGATACGCTGGTAGAGCAACAGGTTGGTCATGATCGGTTCTCGACACGCAGGCAATGTAATTGTTGTTGTACGACTCGATAATGGAGCCAGAATACCGGAACAGTTGCAAAGTGTACTGGGACAGATTGCAGAATAGTCGACAATACAGTTGTGTGACAGCACCCCTTGTCAGCCATCTACACTGCCCATAAAAAAACCCGATGAGCGATGCTCACCGGGTTTTTTTCAGCACTTCACGCCTTAGCGCGCCGCGCCGAGTTTGCCTTTGGCGTCGGAGAACACAATCTCGACGCGGCGGTTCTGCGCCCTGCCCCGCTCCGAGGCGTTGGCTTCGACCGGGTACTGATCACCGTAGCCCTCAACCTGGATTCGCTTTTCGTCGACCCCCAGGTCGACCAGCATGTCGGCAACTGACTGAGCCCGATCGCGCGACAACTTCAGGTTGTCGTCCGAGGCGCCGGTGCTGTCGGTATAACCTTCGATGCGTACCACACGCTTGGGGTTGAGCTGCAGGAACTGCACAAGCTTGAGCACGGTACGGCTCGCCGAATTTTTCAGCTCTGCGCGGCCGGTGTCGAAGAGTACGTCACCCAGGGTCATGACCAGCCCACGATCACTCTGTGTCGTGGCCAGGCTGACGATCTGCGCTTCGAGCCATTTGCCCTGCTGCTGCACACTGGCGAGCTTGGCCTCGCGCAGCGCCAGCTGCAGGCGTTGGCGCTCCAGCTCAAGCTTGGCCAGACGCTCCTGGTTGAGCACCAGGTTGCTGTGCTCGCGGGCAATGTCGCTGTAGCGCTGGCTCAGGTAGGCATAGTGGCGCACATCTGCCCCGGTACCGAAGTAGCTGGACAGCCGCTCCGCCCGCGCGAGCGATTCGCCGGCTCGAATAACATCCCGCGGCGCACTGCGCAGCACGTTGGAGTCATCCTTGACGGTCTGGAACTTGGCCGTTGCCTCATCCAGTGCCGACTCACTACGCTGGCTGGCACAGCCCTGCAGCCCAACGAGGCCGATCAACAGCAAGGCCGCCATAGGTTTGATCGGACTCATGGCTGCGCCCCCAACTGTTTGCGCAGGCGATTGACCCGCGACTGCAGCTGGTCAAGCTGTTCATTGCTTTTGCTGGTCAGCACCAGCGCCTCGGCCAGGCGTGCATCGAGCTCGGCCTGTTCGGCGCGCATGCGTGCATCGCGATAGGACTCATTGGCCATGTTGACCTGAGCACGCGCCATCTTGTCTTCAGCCATCTTCAGCTCGGCCACCTCATCGGTCGCCCCGACAGCCTTGGCTTGCTCCAGCGCCTGTTCAGACAGGCGGAACTGCTCGTTGGGTGCCGGGTCATTGGCACATCCGGCCAACGCCAGCAGCGCCAGCGCGGCAAAAAAAGGTTGGATTCTCACGCAATCTTCCTACTGTTTGGGGGCATCCTGCGGTGCCTGCGTTTGCGCTTTCCAGCGCTCTATATTGCGTTGCAGCACCGCCTGAGACACGCCGGAGGTCGGCAATTCTGTCAGCTTTTTAGCCAGTTGTCCGCGTATCCAGGCGTCATTGCAGGCTGAATTATGCGATAACGCCAGGTACAGGCCCGGCCGATCCAGCGGCAGCCCGCGGGGCACCAGTACATCCGCCATACCCAGGGACTGGACCATGGCCATGCCGGAGTAACGCCCGGCCAGCACATAGTCCACCTGTCCCAGCAACAATTGCTGAAATGCCTGAGTCAGGTTCTGCGCCTCGGAAAGCTTCAGCTGCGCCTTGGCCAAGGCTTCAAAGTGCGGGGTCAGGCGGGCTTTTTGCGACAGGCTGCCCTGATGCCCGTGCAGATCGGCCAGCCCTTCATAGATCAGCGGCGAATCATGGCGGGTCCACACTAGGTACTCGTTCTGCATCAGCGGCGGGTGAACATAGTCCATGCTGGTCAGTTCGCTGACCAGCAGCGGCGCATCAATAAGCATATCCACGCGCCCGCTTCGTACTTCTGCCCGCGCATCACTGCGCTTGCCGCTGTAGAGCACCTCGATTTTCACCCCGATTTCGGCCGCAACCTGCTGCAGCAGATCGGCATTGGCGCCAACCAGGTGCCGGGGATCTTTCGGATCACGCCACAGGTAGGGGGGCGCGTCGGGACTGCCGGTGACCACCAGCCGCTCGCACTTGCCTATCGCCATGGCCTGCAACGGCAACAGCACTGCAGCCGCCATCAGCGCCACACTCATCCGACCCCGCCATCCCATGCAAACCACTCCCACCTTTCTTCAGAACATAAAAAAGCCCGGTCCCGGGGCTGTGCAAGACTCGCTTGCACAGCCCGCATGGACCGGGCCCTTTATAAGTGAAGCAGCGGGATTAAACCAGCTTCTCCAGCTCAGGTACGGCTTCGAACAGATCAGCAACCAGACCGTAATCGGCAACCTGGAAGATCGGCGCTTCTTCGTCCTTGTTGATCGCTACGATCACTTTGGAGTCTTTCATGCCGGCCAGGTGCTGGATCGCGCCGGAGATACCGACGGCGATGTACAGTTGTGGCGCAACGATCTTGCCGGTCTGACCGACCTGCATGTCGTTCGGTACGAAACCTGCGTCGACCGCAGCGCGCGAAGCGCCGACGGCAGCGCCGAGCTTGTCGGCCAGGGCGTACAGGTGCTTGAAGTTGTCACCGTTCTGCATGCCGCGACCGCCGGAAACGACGATTTTGGCAGCGGTCAGCTCAGGACGGTCGGACTTGGCCAGTTCTTCACCGACGAAGGACGACTTGCCAGCGTCGTGCGCAGCAGCCACGGTTTCAACCGAAGCGCTGCCACCTTCGGCGGCAACGGCGTCAAAGCCGGTGGCACGAACAGTGATGACTTTGACGGCAGCGTTCGATTGCACGGTGGCAATGGCGTTACCGGCGTAGATCGGACGCTTGAAGGTGTCAGCCGACTCTACCGAGATGATCTCGGAGATCTGGTCGACGTCCAGCAGCGCGGCAACGCGTGGCAGGATGTTCTTGCCGTTGGAGGTGGCCGGTGCCAGCACGTGGCTGTAACCCTTGCCCAGCTCGGCAACCAGCGGCGCGACGTTTTCCGGCAGCTGGTGCGCGTAAGCGGCGTTGTCGGCAACCAGTACCTTGGCAACGCCAGCAATCTTGGCGGCAGCTTCAGCAACACCGCCGACATTCTGGCCAGCGACCAGCACGGCGATGTCACCACCGATCTTGGCGGCAGCAGCAACAGTGTTCAGGGTGGCCGGGGCAACGGCACCGTTTTCGTGTTCAGCGATAACCAGGATAGTCATTTAGATTACCTTCGCCTCGTTCTTCAGTTTCTCGACCAGTTCAGCAACCGACTTGACCTTGATACCCGCGCTGCGAGCAGCTGGCGCTTCGACTTTCAGGGTCTTGTTGGTGGAGGCGGTGGAAACGCCCAGCGCGTCTGGAGTAACAGTTTCCAGCGGCTTTTTCTTGGCCTTCATGATGTTCGGCAGCGACGCATAGCGTGGCTCGTTCAGACGCAGGTCGGTGGTGACGATCGCTGGCAGGTTCAGCGCTACAGTCTGCAGGCCGCCATCGATTTCACGGGTGACATTGACCTTGTCGCCAGCCACTTCGACCTTGGAGGCGAAGGTGCCTTGGGCGAAGCCGGTCAGCGCAGCCAGCATCTGGCCAGTCTGGTTGTTGTCGCTGTCGATGGCCTGTTTGCCAAGGATCACCAGCTGAGGCTGTTCCTTGTCGACAACAGCCTTGAGCAGCTTGGCCACGGCCAGCGAGGTCAGCTCTTCAGCCGACTCGACCAGGATGGCACGGTCAGCACCCAGTGCCAGGGCAGTACGCAACTGTTCCTGAGCAGTGGCCGGGCCGACGGTAACGACGACGATCTCGGTCGCCACGCCTTTTTCTTTCAGGCGTACGGCCTCTTCTACGGCGATTTCGCAGAAGGGGTTCATGGACATCTTGACGTTAGCAAGGTCGACGCCGGAGTTGTCCGCCTTGACGCGAACCTTGACGTTATAGTCGACCACTCGTTTGACAGCTACAAGAACCTTCATGGATTCCTCGTTACTCTCCGGTGAAAAGAATGTCGCCTGGGGCAAACCCGGCGATTGCGCGTGGGTACAAGGGCACCTCTAAAAACGATGGCAGTCGGCAGAATTCAACCCTGACCCAGCAGTCTCGATTCGACCTCACAGCAGCAAAACCCGTGAGTCATTTTCTGTCGTGGTGTGTAAACTCCACTACAAAGCGGGTTGCGGCCCTGCTGCACTGCTTTTCGCCTGGTTTTTAGGGGTGCACCTGCATCCGGCGGTCAGCCTACGGCGAGCGCAAAACCGCTCGTATCTTGACCGTAACGCCCAATCCGGTCAATACGGCAAACCGGCCAGATTCATGCCGTGCGTCTTTGATTTTACTGGGCTGCGGCAAATTCAAACAAACGTTTGTATTGGACCCCGCGAGTGGTGTAGATATAATGCGCGGCCAAGAGAAAGCGGTGTAGTCCGTCATCGCTCGAGCTACAGCTTGAGCCTCAGTAAATGACCGCCTGACACCCGCCAACAAAAGAAAACCGATGAGCCTTGAGTAGGAGAGAACCTGTGGAACGCGAATACATGGAATTCGACGTGGTCATTGTCGGCGCTGGCCCGGCTGGCCTGTCCGCCGCCTGCCGATTGAAGCAGAAGGCCGCCGAAGCCGGTAATGAAATCAGCGTCTGCGTGGTCGAGAAAGGCTCCGAAGTCGGTGCCCATATCCTCTCCGGTGCGGTGTTCGAACCGCGCGCCCTGAACGAACTGTTCCCGGACTGGAAAGAGCTGGGCGCCCCGCTCAACACCGCAGTCAAACGCGACGACATCTATGTGCTCAAGGATGCTGGCAGCTCGGTCAAGGTCCCGGACCTGTTCGTGCCCAAGACCATGCACAACGAAGGCAACTACATCATCTCCCTGGGTAACCTGTGCCGCTGGCTGGCCCAGCAAGCGGAAAACCTGGGCGTGGAAATCTACCCGGGCTTCGCTGCCCAGGAAGCCCTGTTCGACGAAAATGGCGTGGTCCGCGGGATCATCACCGGCGACCTCGGTGTCGACCGTGAAGGTAACCCGAAGGACGGCCTGTACACCCCGGGCATGGAACTGCGCGGCAAGTACACCCTGTTCGCCGAAGGCTGCCGTGGTCACATCGGCAAGCAGCTGATCAAGCGCTTCAACCTCGACAGCGAATCCGACGTCCAGCATTACGGCATCGGCCTGAAAGAAATCTGGGAAATCGATCCGGCCAAGCATGAGCAAGGCCTGGTGGTGCACACCGCTGGCTGGCCGCTGGATGTCATGGCCAAGGAAAACACCGGTGGTTCGTTCCTCTATCACCTGGAGAACAACCAGGTGGTGGTTGGCCTGATCGTCGACCTGTCCTACAGCAACCCGTTCCTGTCGCCGTTCGACGAGTTCCAGCGCCTCAAGCACCACCCGGTGATCAGCCAGTACCTCGAAGGCGGCAAGCGCATCAGCTACGGCGCTCGCGCCCTGGCCAAAGGCGGCCTGAACTCGCTGCCGAAAATGGTCTTCGCCGGTGGCGCCCTGATTGGCTGCGACTTGGGCACCATGAACGTGGCCAAGATCAAGGGCAGCCACACCGCCATGAAGTCCGGCATGCTCGCAGCCGACGCGGTGGCAGAAGCCCTGCTCGCCGGTGGTGAAGGTGGCGATCAGCTCAACAGCTACGTCGACGCATTCAAAGCCAGCTGGCTGTATGAAGAGCTGTTCTCCAGCCGTAACTTCGGCCCGGCCATGCACAAGTTCGGCCCGATGCTCGGCGCGGCGTTCAACTATGTCGACCAGAACTGGTTCGGCGGCAAACTGCCGTTCACCCTGCACGACACCAAGCCGGATTACGCCTGCCTGAAACTGGCCGCCGACTCGAAGAAAATCGATTATCCGAAGCCGGATGGCAAGTTGAGCTTCGACAAGCTCAGCTCGGTGTTCCTCTCCAGCACCAACCATGAAGAAGAGCAACCGTGCCACTTGAAGCTGGCCGATGCCGGCATTCCGATCGGTACCAACTTGCCGCTGTACGACGAACCGGCGCAGCGCTACTGCCCGGCCGGCGTGTACGAGGTGGTGACCCAGGAAGACGGCAACAAGCGCTTCCAGATCAACGCCCAGAACTGCGTGCACTGCAAGACCTGTGACATCAAGGACCCTTCGCAGAACATCACCTGGGTCACTCCGGAAGGTGCCGGCGGCCCGACTTACCCGAACATGTAAGTCAGCACCCGATAAAAAGCCCCCTCGCCTTGCGGCCAGGGGGCTTTTTTTTGCTCGGAAATCTGTAGGAACAACTGTCTTTGCAGGGGCGGATTTATCCGCGAAGGCCCACTGCACAAGCCCCAAAAGGGGCTGCTACGCAGTCCATAACAGCGCTCCGGTGCAATGTCACAACACATTAAGCGATGGCTGCGGCGCCTCATCCTCGCAGTGTTCAGGTTCCGTCGCCGCAAAATACACAGCCGTCAACAGCCCCACAGCGCCCATGATGAAACTGAACCCCACGCACACCCACGGGCTCCAGGGCATCAGTGCAATCAGCATCAACGGCGTGGTACTGGCCCACAACGCATAGGCGATGTTGTAGGTAAAGGAGATGCCCGAGACGCGGATAGGCGCCGGGAACAAGCCGACCATCACCGACGGCACCACCCCCACGACACCGCAGGCAAGGCCGGCCAACGCATAGGCCAAGCCGGGCCATTCCCAGCCCGAGACCAGGCTGGCGTACAAAGCGCCAACACCCAGCGGCAGCAGCAGGCTGTAGAGCATCAGTGCACGCCAGGCACCCACCCGGTCGACCAGCAGGCCGGCGAGCACGCAGCCGATATTGAGAAAGACAATGCCGACGCTGCTCAACGCGAAGGTGTGACCCGCGCTCATGCCAAAGCGCTGCTGCATCACCGTCGGCGTGATCACCACCAGCACCACCACCGCCGAGGTCAGCACACAAGTCAGCAGCGCCGCCGGCAGCAACGCCCGGCGGTGCTCGGTCAGCACCGTGCGCAACGGGAAAGCCACCGGCTGTTCGCGGCGCTCACGCAAAGCCAGAAACACCGGGGTTTCGCTCAACCAGCGGCGCAGCCACACCCCGAACACCCCGAACACGCCGCCCAGCAGGAACGGGAAGCGCCACGCATAATCGAGGATCTCTTGCGGCGTAAACAGTTGCGCCAGCGCCGTGGCCGTCAAGGCGCCCAGCAGGTAACCGAAGGTCAGGCCCGCCTGCAAGAAGCCCAGTGCGTAGCCGCGCCGACCGGCTGGCGCATGCTCGGCAACGAACACCCAGGCGCTGGGCACTTCACCACCGACTGCCGCGCCCTGGAAGATACGCAGTGCCAACAGGATCAGCGGCGCAAAATAGCCGATCTCGGCGTACGTGGGCATGATGCCGATCAGCAGGCATGGCAAGGCCATCATCAGGATGCTCAGGCTGAAGACTTTCTTGCGCCCCAGATGATCGGCGAAATGCGCCATGAGGATGCCACCCAGCGGCCGCGCCAGGTAACCGGTGACAAAGATCCCGAAACTCTGCAGCAGGCGCAGCCACTCGGGCATCTGTGGCGGAAAGAACAGCTGGCTGAGCGTCAGGGCGAAGAACACGAAAATGATGAAATCGTAGATTTCCAGTGCGCCGCCCAAAGCCGCCAGGCTCAAGGTCTTGTGGTCACTGCGCGTCAGGCGCAGGGCTGGCGTCGGCAGGGTGGCTGTCATAGGGGCATCCGTTGATCATTGGGCAGCAGCGCAGCAGGCGCGCGAACAAGCGCAAGAGGATAGCAAACCCGTCCCGGCGTTGCTGGCTGATGCCACGTTTGAGTATTAACGGGAGAAAATGGTGGGTGCGAACCCCAACCGACGCGGGTAACCACCAAAGCTGGTGCGCCGCGACACGTCCGGCAATTGCCCGATCACCTTGGGCATGTCGATGATTGCCATGAAGCCCTGCAGGGTTTCGTTGTCCGGGACCTTGGGCAGGCTGACATTCACCGCCTCGCGCTGGCCGCTGGGGATGGTGGGTACTTTCAGGTGCTGGGACTCGTACAGCAAGGCGTGCTGGATCTGTGGATTGACCCGGCAGAATCGGTCCAGGTCGACGCCGACATGGCTGGCCAGGTCGATGTTGCCTACCAGCAGGTTGAACGGTTGCAACGCACTTTGCACCAGACGCTGCAGGTCTTCGAACGACTCGACCGGGGCAATGCGGAAGTACCCCATGCCATTGAGCATTTTTTCCAGTTGCAGCAACTGCATCGGATGTTCATCGGCAATCAGGATGCGCATTGATTTGTTAGGCATCATCAGTGACCAGGGCAGAGAGCGTTAGCGACGTTCCTCGACCAGACTGCGCCAACAACTCGACTACGGGCTTGTGGCGGACACTTCGCCAGCTTCAGGGTCTTTACTGATAGTTGTTGGGAAACCCGCATAAATCAAGGATCCACATGACAGAATTTTCATGTAGCCGGTGATGGCACTATGACTCCCATTGCCGCATGCGGGTGCGGCAGTGCTTCATTGCGTTGACGATGTGCTTTTCCACCAGGCTGCTGGAAATGCCCAGGCGTTCGGAAATGTCCTGGTGGGACAGGCCTTCAAGCTTGCGCAGCAGAAAACTCTCGCGGCACGGCCCGCTCAATTCATCAAGGGCGCGCTGCATCAAGGCCAGGCGCTGACGCAGGTCCACGTCCTGGGATGGCGCGGGGGAAAAGAAGCGCTCATCTGTGTCCAGTACCTCCAGCGGCTCGACCTGCCGCAACAGTCCGCGGCGATGACCATCGATCACCAGGTTCAAGGCGGTACGGTAGAGAAACGCCCGCGGATGCTCGATATCACTCCCACCCGACCGTTCCAGCACCCGGGTGTAGGCATCATGGGCGACGTCTTCGGCGGCCTGCCGGTTACCCAGGCGGGCACAAAGGAAACTCACCAGTTCGCGATAGTAGTTTTCCAACACAGTACCTGGCCGCGACACGCGGAGCATGCCTGAAGTTTGCCGAGTGGGTCTGGATGATGGCAGTTTTCGATAATACAAATTATAAGTATTCTCAGCAAGCTGGGCTTATCGGAGCCTTCCTGCCTGACCCTCGGAACAAGATGACTGCCAGCCAACAGTGGTATGGGTAAATTCTTCAGCAAGGCCCTCGTTTACCTGGGAGCCTCCCATGCCTGTCCTGCCTGCAAGGCCCCATCCACTGGCTGGAACCCTAGATGAGACGTTCTTCACTTACTCGCCGCGTAGTGCTTTGCGGCTTCGGCCTGCTGACCCTGGGCACGCTGATCGCCTGGAAAGCCCTGCCCGCCGGCGATGACTCGCTGAACACCGTGAGCGTCACTCGCCACGATATCGAGAGCAGCGTCACCGCACTGGGCACCCTGCAGCCCAGGCGCTACGTCGACGTCGGTGCCCAGGCGTCGGGGCAGATCCGCAAACTGCATGTAGAAGTTGGCGACCAGGTCAAGGAAGGCCAGCTGCTGGTCGAAATCGATCCATCAACGCAGCAGGCCAAACTCGACGCGGGGCGTTTCTCGATCGACAACCTCAAGGCCCAGCTCGCCGAGCAGCAGGCTCAATATCAGCTGGCCGAACACAAGTACAAACGTCAGCGCAACCTGGCTGCCGGTGGCGCCACCCGCGAGGAAGACGTGCAAAGCGCCCAGGCCGAACTCAAGGTCACCCAGGCCCGCATCGACATGTACCGCGCCCAGATCCGCCAGGCCCAGGCCAACCTGCGCAGCGATGAGGCCGAGCTCGGTTACACCCGAATCTATGCACCGATGGCCGGCACCGTCGTCGCCGTGGATGCCCGCGAAGGCCAGACCCTCAATGCCCAGCAACAGACACCGTTGATCCTGCGCATCGCCAAACTGTCGCCGATGACCGTCTGGGCGCAGGTATCGGAAGCCGATATCAGTCATGTCAAACCCGGCATGTCGGCGTACTTCACCACCCTGGCAGGCGGCAAGCGGCGCTGGACCAGCACTGTACGCCAGATTCTGCCGGTACCTCCCAAGCCTCTTGACCAATCGAGCCAGGGAAGCGGGAGCCCGGCCAGCACCAGCGGCAGTAGCGCCAGCAGCAAAGTAGTGCTGTACACCGTGCTGCTGGATGTGGACAACCCCGATAACGCCTTGATGGCAGAGATGACCACCCAGGTATTTTTCGTCGCCGGCCGCGCCAGCAAGGTGCTGACCGTGCCGGTGGCCGCACTGAACGAGGGTGGTGGCGACAACCTGCGCATAGCCCAGGTGCTCACTACCCAGGGCAAAGTCGAGCAACGCCAGGTGCGCACCGGGCTGAGTGATCGCCTGCGGGTGCAGGTGCTTGATGGCCTGGACGAGGGCGAACGATTGTTGATCGGTGCACCTGCAGGCAGCGGAGGTTGAATGATTACGCCGCTGATTGAACTGCGCGAGGTCCGCAAATCCTACGGGGGCATCGACACGCCCAAGGTCGAGGTCGTACGCGGCATCAGCCTGTCGATCCACCCGGGGGAATTCGTCGCTGTCGTAGGGGCTTCTGGCTCCGGCAAGTCGACGCTGATGAACATTCTCGGTTGCCTGGACCGACCGACGTCAGGCGACTATCTGTTTGCCGGAAAAAACGTCGCCGAGCTGGACAGCGACGAGCTGGCCTGGCTACGCCGTGAAGCGTTCGGCTTCGTCTTCCAGGGCTATCACCTGATTGCCTCGGGCACAGCCCAGGAGAACGTCGAGATGCCGGCCATCTATGCCGGCACACCCGCGACCGATCGCCACGCCCGCGCCACCGCCCTGCTCGATCGCCTGGGTTTGGCCAGCCGCACCGGCAACCGTCCGCACCAGTTGTCCGGCGGTCAGCAGCAGCGGGTGTCGATCGCCCGGGCGCTGATGAACGGCGGCCACATTATCCTCGCCGATGAACCCACTGGTGCTCTCGACAGCCAGAGCGGCGCCGAAGTCATGGCCTTGCTCGATGAGCTGGCAAGCCAGGGCCACGTAGTGATCCTGATTACTCACGACCGCGAAGTCGCCGCACGGGCCAAGCGGGTGATCGAGATCCGCGACGGCCTGATCCTCAGCGACTCGGCCAGTGAACACGCCCCTGAACACACCGGCGATCCAGGCCTGCAAGCCGCCGACCTGCGCCAGCGTCTGGACCAGGGCGCCACGCAACGCGGCGCCTGGAAAGGCGAAATGATCGAGGCCCTGCAGGCCGCCTGGCGAATCATGTGGATCAACCGCTTTCGTACCGCACTGACCTTGCTCGGCATCGTCATAGGGGTGGCATCGGTAGTAGTCATGCTCGCCGTCGGCGAAGGTAGCAAACGCCAGGTCATGGCCCAACTGGCCTCCTTCGGCTCCAACGTCCTCTACCTCAATGGCAGCATGCCAACCCTGCGCGAGCCTGCCGGGGTCATCACCCTGGACGATGTTGCCGCCGTGGGCACCCTGCCCCAGGTGAAAATGATCATGCCGGTGATCGGCAACAAATTGATGGTGCGCTATGGCAACAACAACCAGGAATTCTATGTCGGCGGCAACAACACCTATTTCAGCGAGATCTTCAATTGGCCGGTGGTCCAGGGAAGCTTCTTCACCGAAGCCGACGAACAGAGCGCTGCCGCCGTCGCCGTGATCGGCCAGAAAGTCCGGGAAAAACTGATGGGCCCTCACGTCGACCCCATCGGTCAGTACATCCTGGTGGAGAACGTGCCGTTCCAGGTGGTCGGCGTGCTTCAAGGCAAAGGTGCCAGTTCCGGCGACCAAGACAGTGACGAACGTGTCGTCGTGCCTTACGCCGCTGCGGCCATTCGCCTGTTCGGCAGCCACGACCCGGCGTACGTAACCATTGCTGCCGCCGACTCGGGCAGGGTGGCGGAAGCCGAAGCGGCCATCGATGCGCTGATGCGCAAGCTGCACAACGGCAAACATGACTTCGAGCTGACCAACGATGCTGCACTGATCCAGGCCGAGGCCCGCACGCAGAACACCCTGTCACTCATGCTCGGCGCCATCGCGGCGATTTCGTTGCTCGTCGGGGGGATCGGCGTGATGAACATCATGCTGATGACCGTGCGTGAACGTACCCGGGAAATTGGCATCCGCATGGCCACCGGTGCCCGCCAGCGCGACATCATGCGTCAGTTCCTCAGTGAGGCGGTGCTGCTGTCGATGGTCGGCGGCCTGACCGGTATCGCCCTGGCGATGCTGATCGGCGGTGCCTTGCTGCTCGGCAACATCGCCGTGGCCTTTTCCTTGACGGCCGTGCTCGGTGCCTTTGCCTGTGCAGTGATTACAGGGGTGGTGTTCGGCTTCATGCCCGCACGCAAAGCTGCCCGCCTCGACCCGGTCAAAGCCCTTACCAGCGAATAATCCATGACCTTGCCCAGCCGTCTCAGTGTGTTGTCCATCAGCCTGTTCATCGCCGCCTGCAGCCACAAACTTCCACCCGTGCAAAGTGGCCTGCAGGCGCCTGGCGCCTGGCAGGGCCAGGCTGCCCCGGTGCAGCAGCCACTGCCACAACAGGACTGGTGGCAGCAGTTTTCCAGCGTTCAGCTCAACCAGCTGATCGAGCGCGCCCAGCGCAACAGTTTCGACCTTGCCGCCGCCACGGCCAGGGTGCGTCAGGCACAAGCCTCGGCGGTGATCGCCGGTGCGCCGTTGCTGCCTGAGGTCACCTTCGGCCTCGATGCCAGCCGCCAACGACTGTTGCGTGGCGACGGCTTCGAGCAGCTGGATGCGAGCAGCAGCGAGCGCACCAGCACCTCGTTCAACACGCGCCTGAGCGCCAAGTACGAGATCGACTTCTGGGGTGGCAACGCCGCCGCCCGTGACAGCGCCGAGCAAGAGCTTGGCGCCAGCCGCTACGATCGCCAGACCGTCGCGCTGACGCTGCTCAGCGGAGTCGCCAACAGCTACCTGCAAAGCCTGGCGCTGGCCGAGCAAGTGCGCATCGCCCGGCTCAACCTGGCCAATGCGCAAGATGTGCTGCGCCTGGTGCAGACCCGTTACGACTCGGGGTCGGCCACCGCGCTGGAACTGGCCCAGCAACGCAGCCTGGTAGCCGGTCAGGCGCGCCAGGTGCCGTTGTTCGAACAGCAACTGCAGGAAGCCCGGGTTACCTTGGCAGCCCTGCTCGGCGAACCCGTGCAGCAGTTGCCACCGACCCGCGAATCGATAGGCCAGGTGCGCTGGCCGGAGATTGGCAATGGCGTGCCGAGCGACCTGCTCAGCCGCCGCCCGGACATCGCCGCAGCCGAGGCGCGCCTCGCCGCCGCCCAGGCCAACGTACAAGTGGCGCGCGCAGCAATGCTGCCGAGCCTGACCCTGGGTGCAGACCTGGGATCAGGGGCCGACACCTTCGCGCAGATCCTGCGTAGCCCCTACTACACCCTGACCGCAGGCCTGGCCGCCCCGGTATTCAACAATGGCCGCTTGAGTGCCGAGCGGGACAAGGCCCAAGGCAGGCAAGACGAGCTGTTGCAGAACTATCGCAGCAGCATCGTTGCCGGCTTTGCCGACGTCGAGAAAGCCCTCAACAGCATCAGTGGCGTCGACCATCAACGGCAATGGCAGGATGAGGAAGTCGAGCAGGCGCGTACCGCGTTCACGCTCTCCGAAAGCCGCTACCGCGCCGGTGCGGAGACCTTGCTGACCGTGCTGGAAACCCAACGCACGCTGTACCAGGCTCAGGATCAGCAGGTTCAACTGCGCCTGGCGCGCTTGCAAGGCAGTGTGGCGTTGTACAAGGCGTTGGGCGGGGGTTGGCAGGTGCCGGCACCACCGCTGTCAGGAAACGATCCCCCGCAATGACAGGTGTCGCGCATACCACGGGCGCTGCGGCACACGCCGGACCAGGTCACCGATCTTGTCATCTTCGCCAAAGGTAATGCGCAGCGCGAGCTTCATGGTCTCGACATCCATCTCCACCGACTTGCCGGGGAAGGCACCGGGGAGCGTACTGCAGCCATGGGTCACCGGCCCCAGCCAGGGGTCGTCGACCTCGACCCAACGCCCCGGAGCAAACCACTGCACGCCGCTGACCTCACGCCTGCGAACCTGCCCCGGGTTGTGCCGTTCATGGGCGCGGTACCAGTCTTCGATCCGGTCGTCGATCCAGCCATGGAAGCCCCAGAACACCGGGTTCACATGCGATGAAAACGGATCGCCAAGAAAGTCGTTCTCGGCACCGAACCAGCGCGCCGCAAAATCAGCCGGATCGCGCGCAAAGGGTAGCGGCGCGCCATTCATGGGATCGCGGGGTACCGACGCCCAGGTCATGTGCAGCCAGTCATGCAGGTTCATCTCCAGCTCCGAGCCGAACGCGCCAAGGGTCAGCTTCGACAGGTACAACGGGTCCCGGTACTGGGATTCCCACACCTGAAAGTTGCTGCAGAAGGTTTCCCGCGCCTTGATCGCCGACACCCACAGGCCATAGGCCTCATCGCCCGGCGCCTGCCAGGTCGGTGGTACACAGTAGCCGCTGTGATTGTCGAAGTAGCGCGCAAAACCCTGGCGATCCTGGTCGACATCAGGCTTGGGCAACGGGAAGTGCCGCCAGGAGGGCAAGTCCTGCATCGTGCGGGCGGTGCCGAGCATGTGCCGGTGCATGAACAGAAAGTCCTCGCCGGAGCCGTTCCTGTGTTTGCGCGGGCCACGGGCATCGCGCTCATGGTCACGCGGGCCGGGTTGCCAGCCCAGCCCGCGCAAGGCGCCCTGCTTCGCTTCCGGCAAGCGGTACCACTTGTCACGACTGGCATGCCAGAGCTGGTGAAACAGGCGATGCTCGGCACTGATCAGCCAGGCCTGCAATTGCGGCGTATAGGGCAAGCGCTCGCGGGCTTCGGGGAACAGGCGCTTGACCGCAACAAAGTGGCTGTCGAGCAGCGGCAAGGCCATCGAACGATCCAACGGTTGCAGGCGACCGCTCAAGGTACCGCTGCCAGCATTGCCAAAACTGCCCCAGACTTCATCCAGGCTGGCGACGCACTCGTAATCGGTTCCGCCCCCGGTATTCAACAAGCGCCAGCGCACCTGGGCGGTAGATGCCCCCACCAGATCGCCGAGCACTTGATAGGCCACCGGCCCCGGCCCTTCGAGGCGGCTTTTCTCATCGACGAAACCACGCAGCCCTCGCCCCTTGCCGGCCACGTCCAGGTACATCTGAACGCCAGCCGCAGGCAAACCGCCAAGCCCGCCCTGGTCGCCGCTGAACTGCAGGTCCCAGACGCCACGCAGTTGATCGGCCAGGTGCTGCCCTGCGGCATCGGCCAGTTCAACACTGGCCTCGCCCGGTGTGACGATGTCGTCTTCAGGATCATGGGTCAGTTCTTTATGCGCGTAATAGACCGCCGGCACTGCGGCACCCGCCACTGCCAGACCTGCCATGAATCCTCGTCGCGATATCGTCATTGTTCTACCCGTGTCCGCCATGAAGCAGGCTTTATCCAAGCAAGGACGTATCCTGAGTCGGGAAATTTAAGGCGGCGCAAGCGGGGTTAATTCAGCGACGTCGGGATTCGTTTCTCAGCTGTATTCCTTGAAAGGGTCTCCCCATGTCCTCCCCCGCTTCCCTGGCCAATGCCCTGGGCCACGGCCTGCGCAAGCTGGTTGGCAAACCGGCCAAACCCAGCGCCTATCGCCTGTTCGATGTCCAGCTCAAGGCGATCATTGCCTTGAGCCCGTCGCTCGCCCGTTACGTGTTTACCGGTGAAGATGTCGCGCAGATGCACACCCTGGCAGCCGACCAGCGCATCAAGATTTTTTTCCCCAGTGCCGATGGCCGGCCACCGCGCCTGCCCAAGGACGGTGCCTGGCAACAGGCCAGGCGCGAGCTGGATGACCAGCACTGCCCGCCGATGCGTACCTACACCCTTCGCAACCTGCGCCGTGACGCGCGGGAAGTGGATGTCGACTTTGTCCTGCACGGCGTCAATGGCCCGGCTTCGGCCTGGGCGACACGCGCCTGCATCGGTGATCGCCTGCAGATCGTCGCACCCAACCTCGCCTTCAAGGGCGACCCCGGCGGTTACGAATGGCGACCGCCCAAAGACCTGCGCTCGCTGCTGCTGGTGGGGGACGAAACGGCACTGCCGGCCATCGCCGGCATCCTCGAACAGATGGCACTGGAGCATGTCGACGTGCCTGTTCAAGCCTTCATTGAAGTGCCCGATGAACAGGACTGCATCGACATGACCTGCAGCGCAGCGACCGAGCTGAACTGGCTACCCCGTGATCTGCTCAACGGCGATCACGGCGAGGCGATGCTGCATGCCGTGCGCGAACTGGCGCGGCTACCGCACATTCAGCACAACGCGGGGAGTGCCGCAGGGCTAGAGGAAGTGGATATCGAGCGGCAGATTCTCTGGGAGCGCGCCGCGCCCGACAGCGGTGAGTTTCATGCCTGGATTGCCGGTGAATCCGCTGCGGTGATGCGTATTCGCCGCTACCTGATCAGCGACTGCGGCCTGGATCGCAAGGCGCTGACACTGATGGGCTATTGGCGCGCCGGACGCACTTTCGACTGACTGAGCTGGGCCCGATGCATTGCACCGGGCTCACGCATCAACGTGTCACGCCTTTAACGGTTTGCCACCGCCGCCGCCAGCGCCCGGGCAAAGCGCTCCGCTACTTCATCAACCTGATGCGCCGTGATGACCAACGGCGGCAGGAAGCGCACCACCGCCCCCTGACGCCCGCCCAGTTCCAGGATCAAACCACGCTTGAGGCATTCGCGTTGCACCCGTGGTGCCAGGTGCGGGCACGCAGCCGGATGACCTTGAGCATCCCGGGCACTGTGCGGATCAACCAGTTCGACACCCAGCATCAGGCCACGCCCACGGATATCGCCCAACTGCGGGAAATCCTTTTGCAAACGGCGCAGATGGTCACTCAAACGCTCGCCCATGGCCTGGGCATGGGTGCACAGATCGTGCTCGACCAGATAGCGGATCACCGCCGACCCTGCCGCCATGGCCATCTGGTTGCCGCGGAAGGTCCCGGCATGCGCGCCGGGCTGCCAGCTATCGAGCCACTGCCGATACACCACCACCGCCAGCGGCAGGCTGCCGCCAATGGCCTTGGACATCACCACCACATCGGGAGCGATGCCAGCGTGTTCGAAGGCGAACATTTTGCCGGTGCGGGCGAACCCGCTCTGGATCTCATCGACAATCAACGCCACCCCGGCCTTCTCGGTAATCCGTCGCACGCCGCGCAACCATTCGACATCAGCCGGAATCACCCCGCCCTCGCCCTGCACGGCCTCGACGATGACTGCCGCCGGCAGTTGCACGCCGCCTTCCGGGTCATTCAGCAGGTTCTCCAGGTAATGCAGGTTGACCTTGACGCCCGCCGCGCCGCCCAGCCCAAACGGGCAGCGGTAGTCATAGGGGTACGGCAGAAACTGCACGCCATTGCCCAGCAACGCGGCCAACGGCTTCTTCGGTGCCAGGCTGCCCATCAGGCTAAGCGCCCCCTGGGACATGCCGTGATAGCCGCCCTGGAATGACAACACTGTTGAGCGACCGGTGGCTGTACGCACCAGTTTCAAGGCAGCTTCCACCGCATCGGTGCCGGTCGGCCCGCAAAACTGGATCTTCGCGTCGTTACGCAAGGCAGCTGGCAGTATCCCGAACAGGTCCTGAACGAACTGGTCCTTGACCGGGGTGGTGAGGTCGAGGGTGTGCAGCGGCAGTTCATCGGCCAGCACTTGCTGGATAGCCTCGATCACCACCGGGTGATTGTGCCCGAGCGCCAAGGTCCCGGCCCCGGCCAGGCAGTCAATGAACTGCCGGCCTTCGACATCTTCGACATACAGGCCGCGGGCTTTTTTCAGTGCCAGCGGAATGCGTCGCGGATAACTGCGCGCATTCGATTCCTGCTGCGCCTGCCGGGCCAGCAAAGGCGACTGTTCAAAGTGGTAAAGCGTTTCGGCGGCGGCCGCGTCCGAAGACGCCGGCAACGGCTGGGCAAGGCTGATAGCGACTGACATCGGGGAGAACCCTCGCAAGCAAGCGGATGTGCCCGGCACGCGCCTGCAAGCAGATGAGTGACGGGTTGTTATCGCTTGAAAAACGCTTCAGCGTTGCGAGGATTTAGCCGATTCAACGACCAGGCCGTGGTTTTTCCACAATTACCCCAACTGAGTCGAGGTACTGCGCACAGGAATCTGCAGCAGCACGCGCAACCCATCGGCGCGACTGTCGAAACGCAGCGTGCCGGCGCAGCGCTGGACGATGGCCTGGACAATAGCCAGCCCCAATCCGCAGCCACCGCTCTGGCCCGTACGCCAGAATCGCTCGGTGAGGTGTTCGAGGTCCTCCTCGGCAATCCCCGGCCCGTGGTCGCGGACAGTGAACGCCACACGGCCTTTTTCCAGCTTCACCAGCAACTCGACCGGTGCTGTGCCCTGGTTATGACGCAAGGCGTTGTCCAGCAGATTGCGCAAGGCGGTCACCGCCAATGGCGAAGGCATGCCCAGGTACGCCTGAGCAGCCTCCGGTGCCACCTGCAGGTCGACACGTTGCGAGTTGCCGAGCCCGGTGTCCTGAATGGCCTGGCGTGCCACCTGCTCGGCGCTGCATTGCACACCGTCTTCGAACGACAGGCTGCCTTCGACCCGCGCCAACAACAGCAGCTGTTCAAGGGTCCGGTGCATGCGGTCAGCGCCCTGCTCGGCGTGCGCCAGGGCCTGTTCGCGGGCAACTCCGTCGGTCATTTGGGCCACTTGCAGGTGGGTCTTGATCGCGGTGAGCGGGGTACGCAGTTCATGGGCGGCGTCGTCGGTCAGCCGGCGTTCGCGTTCGATAGTTTGCGCTATGCGCAAAAACAGTTGGTTCTGGGTATCCAGCAACGGCTGCAACTCGCTGGGCAAGGCGCGCACCTGCAACGGTTCGACCGCGTCGGGGCTACGCCGGCGCAAGGCATCGCGCATACGGTTGAGTGGTGCCAGGCCCTTGCCAATACCAATCCACAACAGCCCCAGGCTGCCCAGCAGCGCCACCAGCACCGGTGCCGAGGCGGCCAGCAGAATCGAGCGGTTCAGTGCTTCCCGTTCCTGGTGGCGGTCGGCCGTGGTGATACGCACATCACCGCGGTAATAGGTGAAGGTGCGCCAACGCGCACCTTCAATGGTCTGGTCGCGAAAACCGCTGCGGTCGTCTTCGAGGGTGTGCTCCTGGTTATGGTTACGGGCAATGATCTCCCCGCGTAACGAGCTGACCTGGCAGGCCATGCCATCCGGCACGCTGAGCTGGTCGGCGCTCAGTTGCGTGCCTTCGCCCCGGGCCACCAGCGGTTGTGGCAACTGATCGATCAGGCCGGCGACCATGCGGGCCGAGGCGACCAGGCGCTGATCGAGGGAAAACATCATCTGATAACGCAGGTCGCGCAGCATCCAGGCCGCCGCCAGCGCCCAGATCAGCACGAAGGCCGAGCCCAGGATCAGGGTCAGGCGTACGCGCAGGCTCATGACTGCGATCCCTCAGGCAACTGCGCAGGACCAAGGCGATAGCCCAGACCGCGAACCGTTTCGACAATGCCGTTGCCCAGTTTGCGGCGCAGGTGATGGATGTGCACGTTCAGGGCGTTGCTTTCCACCTCGTCGCCGAAGCCGTAGACGCTGTCCTTGAGCTGCTCGCTGGAAAGAACCCGGCCACGGTTGTGCAGCAGTGCCTGCAACAGCGCCTGTTCGCGTCGCGACAGGTCCACCGGCACGCCGCCCAGGCAGGTTTCGCGACTGCTGGGGTCGTAGCTGAGCGGACCGTGCTCGATGATGTTGACCGCGCGCCCGGCCGAGCGGCGCAGCAGGGTATGCAACCGCGCAGCCAGCTCGCGCAAATCGAAGGGTTTGAGCAGGTAATCGTCGGCGCCGGCCTGCAAACCGTCGACCCGGTCGGTGACCGCATCGCGCGCCGTCAACACCAGCACCGGCAAGTTCTCACCCTGCTGGCGCAAGCGTTGCAGCAGCTTGAGCCCGTCCTCGTCGGGCAGGCCCAGGTCCAGCACCATCACGTCGAAGGTAGCGGCCTGGAGCATCGCCTGGGCAGCCGCCGCAGTGGCGACCCTGTCCACGGTCATGCCCTGGGCCGTCAGCCCCGCGGCGATGCCGCTGGCAATCAGGTCGTCATCCTCGCAGAGCAGTACGTGCATGGTGGGTCTCGCTACGAAAAGAGGCAGTGAAGCGCAAACGGATTAAGCCAGGATTATGCCGCGCCAGGGCCTGATCGTCGCGGTCGGGGCGACAATCGACGCATTCGGGTTAACACTCGGTTAATCGCGCTCGGCCAGGATCGGGCCCTTAATCGCACTGCCAAGGCTTCACGATGCGCACATTACTCATTGCCCTGATGCTCCTGTTCAGCGGCCTGACCCAGGCCAACCCCTTTGCCCAGAGCGACTTTCTGCCGGTGGACAAGGCCTTCGTCTTCAGCAGCGAACGGCTGGAAGGCGGCGAGATGCGCCTGCACTGGAAAATCACCGACGGTTACTACCTGTACCAGAAGCGCCTGAAGTTCGACGGCTTGCCCGTCGACCAGCAACCTGCCCTGCCGCAAGCCCTGCCCCACCACGACGAGTACTTCGGTGAAACCCTGGTGTACCGCGGCGAGCTGAACCTGATCGTGCCTGCCGCCGCCACTGGCCAGTTGCGCATGGGTTGGCAAGGTTGCGCCGATGCCGGCTTGTGTTATCCACCGCAAACCAGCCTGGTCGCCCTGAGCACCCAGACGGTCGATGAACAAGCCAGCGATCAGGCCTTGGCCGGAGGCCTGCAACAGTCGAACCTGGCCTGGAGCCTGCTGGCCTTTCTCGGGCTTGGCGTGCTACTGGCTTTTACCCCGTGCTCGCTGCCCATGCTGCCGATTCTCGCCGGCCTGGTCATGGGCAACGGCGTAAGCGGCCGTCGTGGTTGGGCACTGGCCAGTGTCTATGTGCTGAGCATGGCGCTGGTGTACGCCGCCCTTGGCGTGATCGCCGCATTGCTCGGCGGCAGCCTGCAAGCCTGGCTGCAACAGCCGTGGTTGCTCGGTACCTTGGCGGGCCTGTTTATCCTGCTGGCGCTGCCGATGTTTGGCGTGTTCGCGCTGCAACTACCTGTCTGGCTGCGCGATCGCCTGGAGCGCGCCGGCCACGGTACCCGCGGCGGCAATCTTTATGGTGCAGCCTTACTGGGTGGTTTGTCGGGCTTGCTGATGGGCCCCTGCATGACCGCGCCGCTGGCCGGTGCCCTGCTGTATATCGCCCAGAGCGGTAACGCAGTGCACGGTGGCCTGGTGCTGTTCAGCCTGGGCATCGGCATGGGGCTCCCACTGTTGTTGCTGGTGACCCTGGGCAATCGCTACCTGCCACGCCCCGGCGCCTGGATGAATCTGATTAAAGGCCTGTTCGGTTTCGTCTTCCTGGCCATGGCCCTGTACACCTTGCGAGCGGTGCTGGCACCGTCGCTGTGGCTGGGGCTGGCCGGTGCGTGGCTGATTGCCCTGGCCTGGGCAGCCTGGCCGGCCTTGCATGCACTGCGGCCGCTACGCGCCGTACCGTTGCTGTTCGGGTTCTGGGGCAGCCTGCTGGTGATCGGTGCGGCAGCGGGCGGCGACGATCCCTGGCAACCCTTGCAGCCTTTGCGCGCCGCGAGCGGTACGCTGGCCACGGTTGCCCACAGCGATGCCTTCGTGACGGTCAGCCAACCCGCCGACCTGCAGCGCGAACTGGACACCGCCAAATCCCAGGGGCAGTGGGTCATGCTCGACTACTATGCCGATTGGTGTGTGTCGTGCAAGGTCATGGAAAAGCAGGTGTTCGCCCGCGCCGATGTGCTGGCTGCACTGAACGACGTACGCTTGATCCGCCTGGATGTCACTGCCGATGCGCCCTCGAGCCGCGAGCTGCTACAGCGCTATCAGGTGCCGGGCCCACCCAGCCTGATCTGGATAGGCCCGGAAGGTAACGAGCGTCGTGCTCGGCGTATTACCGGTGAAATCGATGCGAAGAACTTCCTCGAACAGTGGGCCCAGACCCGGAGTCAAGGCTGATGCTGACCGTAAACCTCGGGCCGCTGACGATGGCCGTCGATCACCTGCTGTTAATCAGTGCCCTGACGGTGGCCACCCTGGTCGGCTGGCGGGTAGCCAAGCGCGGTGGCGATAACCCCGAGTCGGTGTTGTTTACCTTGTTTCTCCTGGGGCTGCTGGGGGCACGCGTGGGGTTTGTACTGAGCTACTGGCCCATGTACCGCGAAGACCCGATGCAGATCGTCGATCTGCGCGACGGCGGCTTCTTGCTCTGGCCGGGCCTGGTGGTCGTCGCCGTCGGTGCCCTCTGGCAGGGCTGGCGCCGCACCACCCTACGGCGCCCGCTGGGCTGGGGCCTGTTCAGTGGCGCGCTGCTGTGGCTGCTCGGCAGCCTCGCCAGCCACCTGTATGACCAAGGCACGCAACTGCCGGAGATGAGCCTGCAAAAAGCCAACGGCCAGCCGGTGCAACTCACGTCTTACCGCGGGCGGCCACTGGTGATCAACCTCTGGGCCACCTGGTGCCCGCCTTGCCGCCGCGAGATGCCGGTGCTGCAACAGGCCCAGCATGACTACCCGGGCATCACCTTCCTGTTCGTCAACCAGGGTGAAGCCCCGCAAACCGTCACCACCTTCCTTGCCACCACCGGCCTGGAGCTGTCCCACGTACTGTTCGACAGCGGTGGGCAACTGGCGCAACAAGTGGGCTCCATGGCCCTCCCTACTACCCTGTTCTACAACGCTGAAGGCCGCCTGGTCACCAGCCACCTGGGCGAGCTTTCACGGGCAAGCCTCAGCCACGCGCTGGAATCGTTCGAGCGCACACCCGCGCCCGCTGTCACCGACTCATCAAGGAACGACGCATGCACGCTTTGTTAAAACTGCCCCTGACCCTCACCCTCGGCCTGCTCGCCAGCCAGGCCGCCATGGCCGAAACGCTGCCCAAGGCGGTGCAGCAAATTGAAGCCAAGGGCGTGAAAATCAAAGGCAGTTTCGATGCCCCCGATGGCCTGCGCGGTTACGCCGCCGAATACCAGAGCCGCGGCATGGCCCTGTACCTGACCCCGGACGGCAAACATGTACTGGTCGGCAGCCTGTTCGATGAACAGGGCCAGGACCTCAGCGAAGCCCCGCTGCAAAAGCTGGTTTACGCGCCGATGGCCAAAGAGGTCTGGGCGAAGATGGAAAAGAGCAACTGGATCGCTGACGGCAAGGCCGATGCACCGCGCATCGTCTACCTGTTCAGTGACCCCAATTGCCCCTACTGCAACATGTTCTGGCAACAGGCCCGGCCCTGGGTAGAGGCCGGCAAAGTGCAATTGCGCCATATCATGGTCGGCATCATCCGTGAGGACAGCCCGGGCAAATCGGCCGCCCTGCTGGGCAGCAGCGATCCGGTCAAGGCCCTGCAAACCCACGAGCAAGCCGGCAAGGCCAGCAAGCTGAAAGCGCTGGACAACATTCCCGCCAATGTTCAGGCCAAGCTCGACGCCAACCAGGCCTTGCTCGAAGAGCTGGGGCTGCAGGCGACACCGGCGATTTTCTACCTGGACGACGATCAGCAACTGCAATCGCAACAAGGCGCTCCGCAACCGGAAATGCTCGGGAAAATCCTCGGCAAACGCTGAAGCAGTTACACCGCGCCTGATCCAGGACACCGTGCTGCTGGCAGCAGCACGGCACCCGCCTGACCGCTACAACGCTTCGAGCTCGGCCATCAGGTCACTGAGCCGGTCGACCTTGTCATCGCTCAGCTCACTGGCCTTGAGGCCCTCCACATAGCTCGCCAGCGCCTCGACGGTGCTGCACTCGAACATGGCCCGCAACGGCACGTTCAGTTGCAGCGCCTTCTGCACCCGCGAGGCAATCTGGGTGGCCAGCAACGAGTGCCCGCCCAACTCGAAGAAGTTGTCGTGCACCCCCACCTGTCCAACCTTGAGCACCTCGGCCCAGATAGCGGCCAGGGTCTGCTCCAGTTCGCTGCGCGGTGCGAGGTAGTCCTGGCGCTGCGCAGCGGCGAAGTCGATGCGCGGCAGGGCCTTGCGGTCGAGCTTGCCATTGGCATTGAGTGGCAGCTGCTGGAGCCAGGCCCAGTGCAACGGCACCATGTACTCCGGCAGTTGCGCACGCAGGCGTTGCTTGATCAGCTCGAGCAATGGCGCGGTGTCTGCCGCAGTATCGCGGGCCACCAGGTAGCCCACCAGGTGCTTGCCATTGGCGCCCTCCTGAACGCCGACGGCAGCATCGCGCACCTCACCCTGCTCATGCAGGCGCGATTCGATTTCGCCCAACTCGATGCGGTAGCCACGGATCTTCACCTGATGATCGATACGGCCCACATATTCGAGCACACCATCGGCACGTCGCCGTGCCAGATCCCCCGTGCGGTACAGGCGCTCACCCGGCGCACCGAAAGGATGGGCAATGAACGCCTGTGCCGTGCGCAGCGGATCGCCGACATAGCCGCGCCCGACGCCAGTGCCGGCCACGCACAGCTCGCCAATGGCGCCGAGCGGAACCAGCGTCAGGTCGTCGCCCAGCAAGTACAGGCGGTTATTGTCGGTCGGCGTGCCGATCGGCAGGTAGCTGCCACGGGTCGAGGCAGAATCGACGCGGAAGAACGCCACGTCGTCGGAACACTCCGCCGGGCCATAGGCATTCACCAGGCCGACCTGTGGATAACGCTGCAACCACTGCGACGCCAGTTCAGGCGGCATCGCCTCACCGGTAGGCAGCATCCAGCGCAGACCGTCCAGTTGCTGGTGTTCGTTGGCAAGCATGCCCTGGATCAGCGACGGCACGCTTTCCAGCACGGTGATGCCGCAGGCTTGAACGTGCTCCAGCAGGCCCTGCGGGTCGTGGGCGATGGCGTTGGGCACGATGGCCACCTGCGCCCCGAACAGCGGCGCGGCGAGGAACTGCCACACCGAAATATCGAAGCTCTGCGAAGCGGTCTGGGCAATAACGTCGTGCTCATCGAGCTGCAGGTACGGCACCTTGCTCAACTGGTTGTTGAGCATGCCGCGCTGCTCGACCATTACCCCCTTCGGCAGGCCGGTAGAGCCGGAGGTATAGATCACGTAGGCAAGGTTGTCGGGGGCACTGTAGATCTCCGGGTTGCAATCTGCCAGCCCGGCCTGCTGAACCTGCTCCCAGACCAGCAGCTTGGGCCTACCTGCACAGGCCAGCTCATCGAGCAGTGCGCGCGCCTGCTCGGCGCATGCCTGGCTGCACACCAGCACCGGCGTACGACTGAGCTCGACAATACGCTGCAGGCGCGCAGTCGGGAGGCCCGGATCAAGCGGCAGGTAACCCGCTCCGGCCTTGAAACTGCCGACGATCATGCCGAGTAACGACAGCTCGCGTTCGGCCAGCAGGGCCACCGGTTGGTCCACCGCCACACCCGCAGCGATCAACGCATGGCCCAGGCGGTTGGCCTGTTGATTCAGTGCTGTATAGCTGAGCGACTGTTCGAGACAGCGCGCGACAATGCGTTGCGGGTGGGCAGCGACGCGCGCTTCGAACAACTGCAGATAACTCTGCTCCAGCGGGTAATCGCGTTCACTAAGGTTGCAGTCCTCCAGCAGGAAGCGGCGCTCCTGCTCACCCAGCAAGGGCAGCTCGCTCATGTCGCCCTGAAAGCCATCGGCCAGCGCCAGTAACAGACGTTTGAATTCGGCCAGCAGTCGCTCGACGGTAGGCGCGTCGAAATAGCGCTGGTCGAATGACAGGTGCAGCCCGAGGTCATCGCCCGGGTAGCAGACCGCCGTCAGCGGGAAGTTGGTGTGGGTACGCCCCGAGTCGGAGCTGGCGTTCAGGGTTTGCGCGCGGTCCAGCACCGACACGTCCACCGGGGCGTTCTCGAACACGAACAGGCTGTCGAACAGCGGCTGTCCCTTGGGCAGTTCGCTGCACGCCTGAATGCCCACCAGTGGCAGGTACTCGTACTCACGCAACTCCATGTTGCGTTCGAACAGGCCTTTGAGCCACTGGCGGACACTGCAGCGCTCCCCGGCTGCCGGCAGTTTCACCCGCAAGGCGATGCTGTTGATGAACAGCCCGACCGTACGCTGCATCTGCGGCATGCTCACCGGACGGCCGGCCACGGTCACGCCGAACAGCACATCGCGCTCGCCGCTATAGCGGCTCAACACCAGGGCCCAGGCCGCCTGGGCGAAGGTGTTGACGGTCAACTGGTGGGCCTGGGCCAGTTCACGCAAGCGGGCACCTTCACTCACCGCAAGTCGGGTGTAGCAGTCGCCGACGATCATCCCGGCGTTCTGTGCAGCATGATCTCGCAGCAACGGCCGGTCACTCGGCACCGGTGTACTGCGCTCAAAGCCCTGCAGGTTATCGCGCCACCACTGACGCGCGGCGTCCAGGTCCTGGTGCTGCAACCAGCCGATGTAGTCGCGGTAGCGCGGCGGCACCGGCAGCCGCGCCTCTCGGCCGTCGCCCAGGGCCATGTACAGCTCGAAGAAATCATTCATCAGCAACGACCGGCACCAGGCGTCGATGAGGATGTGATGGTTGCTCATCATGAACCAGTAACGCTCCGCCCCCACGCGAATCAGGCGCAGGTGAAACGGTGCCTGCTGTAGCAGATCGAAACCGGCTTCACGTTCCTCTTTATGCAAGGCCTGCAGACGGGCTTCCTGCGCGTCTTCAGCAAGGTCGGACCAGTCCTGGAAATCGAGCGGCGTAGTACCCGGCTTATGAATGATCTGCAGCATGGCTTCGCCTGCGTTCCAGCTGAACGATGCGCGCAGCGCCTCGTGGCGCGCGATCACCAACTGCCAGGCCTGGGCGAAGCGCTGCGGGTCCAGGGCGCTGTTGATCCGGTAACGGTCCTGCATGTAGTAGATGCCGGTGCCAGGCTCGAGCAAGGTATGCAGCAGTAACCCTTCCTGCATGGGCGTTAGCGGGTAAACGTCCTCGATCTCGGCCGCCGGCACTGGCAAGGTGTCGATCTGCGCCTGGCTCAGTTGCGCCAACGGGAAGTCCGACGGCGTGAAGCTGCCGCTGCCGGGGCGCAGGCAATGCTCGAGCAGGCCCAGCAGTTCAGCCTGGTACGCCTGGGCCAGTTGCTCAATGGTACGCAGGTCAAAACGTTCACGGCTGAAGGTCCAGCGCAACTGCAGTTCACCGCCATACACCTGCCCGTCGACACTCAGCCAGTTCGGCAGTGGCGCCTCCAGGTCATGGGCCAGGCCAGCGGGCTCATCCACCGGCTGGAACAGGGCATCGTCCTGGAACTGCTGGTCGAACTGGCCCAGGTAGTTGAAGGTGATCCGCGCCTGCGGCAACGCTGCCATGGCTTCACGCACCGGCGCCTCAGCAAGGTAGCGCAGCACCCCGTACCCCAGCCCTTTGTGCGGCACCTGACGCAACTGTTCCTTGATGGCCTTGATCGATGCTCCCTGCCCGGCCTCACCGTGGTCCGCCGAGGGGCGCAGGCATAGCGGATAGGCACTGGTGAACCAGCCGACACTGCGGGTCAGGTCCATCTCGTCGAACAGGTTTTCGCGGCCGTGGCCTTCCAGTTGCACCAGCACTGCGCTGTCGCCGCTCCAGCGGCACAGCACCCGCGCCAGCGCGGTCAGCAGCAGGTCGTTGACTTGCGTGTGATAGGCCGCGGAGGCGTCCTTGAGCAATTGTCGGGTCTGTTGCGCATCCAGACGTACGCTCAAGGTGTGCGCCTGTTTGTGCAGGTTCGCGCCCTGCGGGTGATCACACGGCAGTTCGCGATGGGCCTCAGCCAACTGACGCTGCCACCAGTGCTGTTCATCACGCAGCGAGTCACTGCCGGCGTAGGCCTGCAGGCGGGCGGCCCAATCACTCGCGGCGCGGGTTTTGGCGCCCAGCGCCTGTCCTCGATACAGCGCCTGCAGGTCTTCAAGCAGTACCCGCCAGGAGACACCGTCGACCACCAGGTGGTGGATCGCCAGCAGCAGGCGTTGTTGCCCTTCGCTGTCGTCAACCAGCAGCGCCCGCAACAACGGGCCGTTGCGCAGATCGAGGCTGCGCTGCACATCGCTGTACAGGGGCTGGCAGTCGGCAAAGCGGGCAACCGATGCCTGCCAGAGCAGTTCGCGCTCGTCTCCCTGCACATACTCGCCCTGCCATTGGCCTGCCTGAGTACTGAAGCGCAAACGCAAGGCATCGTGGTGCACCACCAGTTGCTGCAGGGCCTGCTCCAGGGTAGCTGCATTCAGACGCTGCGCAGGTGCCAGCAATACCGCCTGGTTCCAGTGCTGCGGCTGCGGCACTTCACTGTCGAAGAACCAGTGCTGGATCGGTGTCAGCGCAGCGGCACCGTGCAACGGACCTTGATCAACCTGGCTGTCGGCGCTGCGGCTAACCACGCTGGCCAAGGTCTGGATGGTCTGGTGCTGGAACAGGTCACGCGGGGTGAAATGCAGCCCGGCCTGACGGGCACGGCTGACCAGCTGGATCGACAGGATCGAGTCACCACCCAGTTCAAAGAAGTTGTCCTGCAGGCCGACCCGCGACACATTCAGCACATCTCGCCACAGGTCAGCCAACTGCTGCTCCAGTGCGCAGCGCGGTGCCTCATACTGCTCATGCCCCTGCACCGGATCGGGTGCCGGCAAGGCATGACGGTCAAGCTTGCCGTTGCCGGTCAGGGGCATCAGCTCAAGCAGCACCAGGTGCGTCGGTACCATGTAGTCCGGAAGGTGCAGGCGCAAGTGCGCTTTCAACGTATCGCGCAACGCCGCTTGCTCGGCAGCACCGGCCTGGGCTTGCGCGCACACCAGGTAGGCCGCCAGCTGCTTGCCACCGGGCATGTCCACGGCCAGCACCACCGCCTCGCGCACCGCCGGATGCTCCAGCAGGCGGGCTTCGATCTCGCCGAGCTCGATCCGGAAACCGCGAATCTTCACCTGATGGTCAATACGGCCAACGTATTCGACCAGCCCGTCGGCACGCTGACGCACCAGGTCACCGGTGCGGTACAGGCGCCCGCCCTCAGCACTGAACGGGTCGGCAACAAAGCGTTCGGCGCTGAGCCCCGGACGCCCGTGGTAACCCTGGGCCAGCCCCGCGCCACCGACGTACAACTCACCGACGCCGCCGCGCGGCAACAGCGCCAGATCGGCATCGAGGATGTACGCCACGCGCGCGCCGACCACCCTGCCAATCGGTACACTGCCAGTGCCAACGTCCCACTGCTCGGGCGCCAGGCACGCCAGCGGCATGACCACGGTTTCGGTCGGCCCGTAGGCATTGAAAAACTGCCGGGGCGCAAACGCCTGGCGAATGCGCTGCAGGTGCTCGCCGGTCAGCGCTTCGCCACCGGTAATGCACAGGCGCACCGGCAAGCTTTCGTTGCGGCTCGCCAGCCATTGGGCCAACTGGCTGCCGTAGCTTGGGGTAAAGCCAAGGATCGACACGTTCTGTTCGCGAATCAGCGTGCAGATCGCCTCGGCATCCCACTGACCCTGGGCCCGCAACACCACCCGCGCACCGCACAACAGCGGCGTCAGCAGACGCTCGGTCGCGGCGTCGAAATTAATCGAATAGAAGTGCAGCTCGCAGTCATCGCTGCGCATGCCGAACCGTTCGATGACGGCCTGGCAGTGCATGGCGATTTCACCGCGGCTGACCACCACACCCTTGGGCTTTCCGGTGGAGCCCGAGGTGTAGATCACATAGGCCTGGTGGCCTGCCTCGCTCAACACTGGCAGCGCCTCGCGGCTGACCTCGGCCAATGCTGGGCCATCGCTTTCCAGGCACCAGCGGGCAACCTGGGCTGGAAGTTCACCAAGCGCCTCGAACAGGCTGTGCTGGGCGAGCAACAGGCTGATGCCGCTGTCTTCGATCATGTAGTGCAAGCGCTCCAGCGGGTACTCCGGATCCAGTGGCACATAAGCACCACCTGCCTTGAGAATCGCCAGCAGGGCAACCACCATGTCCAGCGAGCGCTGCAGCGCCAGGCCCACGCGCACCTGCGGGCCGACACCACGCTGGCGTAGCACCCGTGCCAACTGGTTGGCACGGGCCTCCAGCTCGGCATAGCTCAGGTGCTCGCCGTCGAAGGTCAAGGCCAGTGCCTGCGGCTGTCGCGCCGCCTGGGCGCTGAACAACCCTTCGATGGTCTGGCTCAGGTCCGCCTGACCATCACCTTCAAGGCTGTTGCGCAGTTGCTGCTGTTCGTCGCCGGTCAGCATCGGCAGCTCACACAGCCGCTGCTCGGGGTTGTCGATCATGGCCGCCAGCAGGTTCTGCCAGTGCGCGGCCATTTGCGCGATGCGCGGCTCGTCGAACAGGTCGCAGCTGTAGGTCAGGCAGCAACCCAGGCGCCGGTCCAGGTCGGTGACTTCCAGGTTGAGGTCGAACTTGGTCGCCCGGGCATCGTTGACCAGGTAGTCCACCTGCATGCCCGCCAGTTGCCGACGCTGCTGGAACTCCCAGCGCTGTACGTTGCACATCACCTGGAACAACGGGTTGTAGGCCGTGCTGCGCGGCGGCTGCAGGGCTTCGACCAGTTGATCGAACGGCAGGTCCTGGTGGGACTGGCCTTCGATCACGCGCTGGCGCACCTGGTCGATCAGTTCACCGACGCGCATCTGCCCATCGAGCTGACAACGCAGCACCTGGGTGTTGAGGAAGGCACCGATCAGCCCTTCGCTTTCCGGACGGATGCGGTTGGCAACCGGCGCACCGATGCGCAGGTCGTGCTGGCCGCTGTAGCGATAGAGCAGCACGGCCAGGGTTGCGGTCATGGTCATGAACAGGGTCAGGCCGTGCCGGGCATTGAAGGCGCGCACCTGCGCCGCCAGCGCCGGGTTGAGGTCGAACCGGTAGAGCTCGCCACGGTGGCTTTGCAGTGCAGGCCGCGGGCGATCGGTGGGCAGTTCGAGCACCGGGTGCTCGCCCCCCAGCCGGGCTTTCCAGTAGTCCAGTTGACGCTGGCCTTCGCCGCCTTCCAGCCACTGACGCTGCCACACGCTGTAGTCGAGGTATTGCACCGGCAACGCCGGCAGCGGCGACTCGCGCTCATCGATAAAGGCTTCGTAGAGTTCGCCCAGCTCGCGAGCGAAGATGTCCATGGCCCAGCCTTCGGTGACGATATGGTGCAGGGTCAGGACAAAGTAGTGCTCCTGCTCGCCGGCCTTGACCAGGCACGCACGCAGCAACGGACCGCGCTCAAGGTCGAACGGTTCATGAGCCTGTTCATCGGCGAGCGCTTGCAGACGCTGCTCGCATTGAGCCGCATCGTCGGCAGAAAAATCCAGCCAGCGCATATGCACGGTGCTGTCGCTGTGTACGCACTGGTACGGCACACCGTCGATACTGGGGAAGGTGGTGCGCAAGGTTTCATGGCGTACGATCAGCGCCTGCAGGGCCTGTTCGAAACGGCTGATATCCAGCACCCCACTCAAGCGCGCCATGCCGCCAACGTTGTAGGCGGGGCTGTCCGGCTCCATGTGCCAGAGGAACCACATGCGCTGCTGCGAGTACGACAACGGTACGGCCTGGCGCCGGTCAACGCGGGCAATCGTGCCTTGCAGGTTTTGCGCACCGCTGAGTTGGATACGTTCGATTTCAGCGGTAAAGCTGCCCAGGTCGCTGGCGTCGAATATCACCCGCAGCGCCAGCTCGACATCGCAGGCTTGCCGCGTGCGGGCAATGATCTGGGTGGCCAGCAGCGAGTGCCCACCCAGCGCGAAAAAGTCGTCCTGCAAGCCCACCCGTTGCAACCCCAGGACTTCGCGCCAGATCGCCGCGATCTTCCGCTGCAGCGCGGTTTGCGGTTCGACATGTTCAGCGCTGGTCCACACCGGCTCGGGCAGCGCCTTGCGGTCGACCTTGCCGCTCGGGCCCAGCGGCATCTGCGCAACCTGCATCAACAGAGCGGGTACCATGTAGGGCGGGAGCTGTTCGGTCAACACAGCGAGCAAGCCGGTGTTGTTTTCAACGCCACTGTAATACCCCACCAACTGCGCCCCGGTGGGCGTCTGACGAATCAACACCACCGCCTGCCGGACTCCCGCTTGAGCCAACAGGCAAGCCTCGACCTCTTCAGGCTCGACACGAAAACCGCGTACTTTCACTTGCTGGTCAACACGCCCGAGAAACTCCAGCGCCTGGATCGAGGCGGCCCAGCGCGCGCGGTCGCCGCTGCGATAAAAGCGCTGGCCAACCCCTTGCGGGTGCGGTACGAAACGCTCGGCAGTCAGCCCCGGGCGCCCCAGGTAACCCCGCGCGAGGCCCGCCCCGCCCAGGTACAGTTCACCGGGAACACCCGGCGCACAAAAGTTCAGCTCGTCATCCAGTACCTGGCACACCACGTTGGCCAGCGGCCTACCGATCGGCGAGCGCGAGCCGTCCGCCTCACTGCACTGCCAATGGGTGACGTTGATCGCCGTTTCAGTCGGACCGTAACGGTTGTGCAGCGCCACCTGCGGCAACACCTGCAGCACCCGGTCCCGCAACGCCGCAGACAACGCCTCGCCACCGGAGAACAAACGACGCAGGCTGCTGCAACCCGCCGCCAGCGGCTCCTGAATGAACACCTGCAACAACGCCGGTACAAAGTGCAAGGTGGTCACCCCGTGTTCACGGACCAGGGCGGCGATACGTTGCGGGTCACGGTGCTCACCCGGGCCGGCAAGTACCAGGCGACTGCCCGTAACCAACGGCCAGAAGCACTCCCACACCGACACATCGAAACTGATCGGCGCCTTTTGCATCAGCACATCGTGCTCATCCAGGGCATAACGTGACTGCATCCACTGCAGGCGCTCGGCCAGTGCGGCATGCGTGTTGCCCACACCTTTCGGTTGCCCGGTGGAACCGGAGGTGTAAATCACGTAGGCCAGATTGTCGCCGTGCAGGTGCAGGCCCGGCGGCTGGCACGGCCAGCGCTCGAGTTTGAGCCGGTCCATGGCAATGACGCTGACGCCGTTTACCTGTGGCAGGCGCTCCACGACATCGCTGTGACTGAGCAGCAGGCTCGCACCACAGTCCGACAGCATGTAGGCCAGGCGCTCGGCCGGGTAATCGACATCCAGCGGTACGTAGGCACCCCCGGCCTTGAGAATTGCCAACACACCGATCAACAACTGCGGCGAACGCTCTGCAGCAATCGCCACACACACATCCGGCCCCACCCCCTTGTCGCGCAGGTAATGGGCCAGGCGGTTGGCGTGTTGGTGCAGGGTGGCATAATCGAAGCTGCCACCGTCCCATACCAGCGCCGTGCGCAGCGGGGTTGTCCGCGCCTGTTCGTTGAGCTGTTCGACCACCCAGCGTTGCGCCTCGGCGGCTGGCGCCTGCCCCCACTGCAGCAGTTGCTCGTGGCTCTTGGCGTCCAGCAATTGCAGGTCACCCAGGGCCAGTGCCGGTGCGGCACAGACCTGCTCCAGCACACTGAGCAACTGCGCCGCCATGCGCTCGATACTGCTGGCGTCGAACAGCTCGCTGGCGTAGTCGAACGACAGGCTAAGGCGCCCTTGATGATCCTCTTCACTGTGCAGCTGCAGGTCGAACTTGGCCTCGCGGCTGTGCCACGGCAACTCTTCGGCAAGCAGCCCGGGCAGGCGGCGCAAGGCACTCAGATCGCGTTGCTGATGGTTGAACATGACCTGGAACAAGCCGTGCTCACGCGCCTGCGGCAACGCGGCAAGCAACTGCTCGAACGGCAGGTCCTGATTCGCCTGAGCCTCCAGAGTGGCCTGCCTTACCTGTACCAGCAAATCGGCAAACGGCAGGCGCGCATGCAGCTGGGCGCGCAGCACTTGGGTGTTGATGAAAAAGCCCACCACACCCTGCGCCTCCAGGCGCGGGCGGTTGGCAGCGGGCACGCCGACACGGATATCGCTTTGCCCCGTGTAGCGATGCAACAGGCTCTGGAAACCGGCCAGCAACAGCATGAACAAGGTGCTGTCGTGCTGGTGGGCGGTGCGGCGCAGGGCATCGCCCAATGCAGCCGGCACGCGCAGATTGAAGCGCGCGGCCGACTTGCGGCGCAGGCTGGAGCGCGGGTGGTCAGTGGCCAGGTCGAGGACAGGCTGCTCATCCTCCAGACGGGCTTTCCAGTAAGCCAGTTGTCGCGCCGCTTCGCCCTCGGCCAGCCACTGCCGCTGCCAATCGCCATAGTCGCAGTAGTCCAGTGCCAGGGCCGGCAGATCGACCTGCAGCCCTTGGCAATGGCCGGCGTAGAGGCGTGAAAACTCATCGATCAGAATGTTCATCGACCAGCCGTCGGCGATGATGTGATGCACCGTCACCCAGAGCTGGTGCTCTTCATCGGCAAGCCGTACCAGCGTCACCCGCAGCAACGGGCCGCTGCGCAAATCGAAGGGTTGCCGGGCTTCGGCTTCACGCTGCGCCTGTACCTCTTCAGCATCAGCTGCGCTCAGGTCAAGGTGCTGGACATCGAGCAGCAATGAAGGCAACACCTGCTGCAACGCCTGGCTTTCGACCTCGGTAAACACAGTGCGCAGTGATTCATGGCGCTCGATCAGGGCCTGGAAGCTGGAATGCAGAGCGTCCTTGTCCAGTTCACCGCGCAGGCGCAGCGCGCCGGGAATGTTGTACGCAGCACTGTACGGCTCCAGTTGCCAGAGCAACCACAAACGATTCTGCGCCAACGACTGCGGCATGGCCTGGGTACGGCTCAGGCGCACGATTGCACTGCGGCTGGCACCGCCCTGTTGCTGCAATGCGGCCACGGCAGCACAGAAGTCAGCCAGCAGGGGCGCCTCGAACAGCACCTGCATACTCACGTGCAGGTTCAGCGCATCGCTCAGGCGCGCAGCGAGCTGGGTAGCGGCAATGGAGTTGCCCCCCAGCAGGAAAAAATGGTCGTCGTCAGCAACCTGCTCAAGCTCCAATAGCTCACACCACAGGCGCGTAATCTGGGGGTGTAATACCTCGTCTTGAAGCGCTGGCTCCACACCGTGGGTAACCTGCTCATCCGGGAAGCGCGCGTAACAATCCAGCGTGCCGTCACGCATGCGCGAGCGACAGGCGGAGCGCTGCAGTTTGCCACTGGAAGTCTTCGGCAACCCGCCGGGATTGAGCAACAGCACCACCGCAGGCGCTTGCTGACAGGCCTCGGCGATCACCTGGCGCACGGTCTTGATCAGCTGTGGCGCCGGGATGTTTTTCTGCACCGCGCGGCTGATTTCCACGGCGACGCCAATGCCCTCTTCGCCGTGATCGTCAACAGCGAAGACCGCCACCCGGCCCTTGCGCAAGGCATCGACTTCGCGCTCCAGGGTCTTTTCCAGATCCTGCGGGTACAGGTTGTGGCCACGCACAATCAGCAGGTCCTTGAGGCGGCCAGTGACGAACAACTCTCCGTCACGCAGAAAACCCAGATCACCGGTGCGCAGCCAGGTCTGCCCGCCAAGCTCGACAAAGGTCTGCGCACTGGCTTGAGGATTGCGCCAGTAGCCCTTGGCAATGCTCGGACCACAGGCCCATATTTCACCGACCTGATTGTCGGCCAGCACCGTCAGTTGCTGCGGCTCGACGATCTGCACGGCGTGCCCTGGCTGGCTGCGGCCACAACTCATTTGCACCGAATCTTCACCGGGCTCGGCGCTGTTGCGCGCCAGCGCAGCGGCATCCAGGGTCAGGGCGCCAATGCCCTGGCCACGGCTGCTGCCGCTGACAAACAGGGTCGCTTCGGCCAGACCGTAACTGGCGAAAAAACTCTCGGCACTGAACCCGCAGCCGGAAAATTTTTCGGCAAAGGCGCGCAGGCTGTCCTGGCGGATGGGCTCGGAGCCGGAGTAGGCCACGCGCCAGCGGCTCAGGTCGAGGGTGGCCAGCGCTGCGCTGCTGACCCGCTCGCTGCACAGCCGGTAGGCAAAGTCCGGACCGCCGCTGATGGTCCCGCCGTGATCGCTGATCGCCTGCAGCCAGCGCTGCGGACGGGCGAGGAAATAGGCCGGCGCCATCAACACGCACGGTACGCCGCTGAAGATCGGTTGCAGCAAGCCGCCGATCAGGCCCATGTCGTGGTACAGCGGCAACCAGCTGACGATCACGTCGTCCGGGTTCAGGTCGATACCGAAGCCATGGCGGATCAACACCTCGTTGGCCACCAGATTGTCGTGGCTGACCTGCACGCCTTTGGGCAAGGCCGTGGAGCCTGAGGTGTACTGCAGGAATGCGATGTCGTCTGCCTGCAACGTCGGCATCTGCCAGGTTGCGGCCAATGATGCCTCCAGCTCATCGACCGCCAGCAACGCGGGTGCCCCGTCTTCGGCCAGCACCTCCAGCGCCTGCAAGCTGGCACGCAGGGCACCGGTGGTCAGCAACAACCGTGGTTCGGCGTCGTCGATGATCGACAGCAAGCGCTGCTGATGGTGGCGACGCGACGACTCCGGCGGATAGGCCGGCACGGCAATGACGCCGGCGTACAAACAGGCAAAAAACGCTGCCACATAATCCGGGCCGCTCTGAAACAACAGGATGGCGCGGTCACCGACTTGCGTGCGCGCCTGCAACGCTGCAGCGATGGCGCGAGCACGGGTATCCAGGTCCTGGTAGGTCAGCACGGCCTCGTCAAGCGGATCATCGGCCAGAAAGCGCAAGGCCACCCGATCCGGGGAGTGCGCAGCACGTTGCACCAGTGCCTGGACCAGCGTAGCCGGGAGTTCGAAGGCGTCCGTCATGGGAGGGTTCCTGCCAGAGTCTGTACGTGAAGTCAGGGCTCGACAGCGGCGCATGCCGGGGTGCGGCTGCACGTTGCGACTGTCGAGCGCCCGAGGATGTACAGAGAGGAACGGATGGACCGGGAAAATAATTAAGCGCCGCCCTACGCCTGAGCAGCAGGCCTCTCGCCGGTTTTTTGAATCCGGTCACAGACCGGGGGCTTATAACGCAAATACCCAGTAACGTATTAACTTTCTCATTTGACAATAATTATCATTACGCATAGTTTGTCGCACGTCGCAGGCAGCCTCCTACCCCGGAGCGCTCCCCTTCCCTCTTAGAGATAAGGTGATTTCCATGGCGGAACAAACATCCACAAGTAAGTGCGATTCACCGTTGCTCCAGGCGTTCGTCGACAACCGCAACATTCTCGTGAAAATCGCTGCACGCATTACCGGCTGTCGTTCCCGCGCTGAAGATGTGGTGCAGGACGCCTTCTTCCGGCTCAATTCCGCGCCGCAAATCACCTCCTCGTTCAAGGCCCAGCTCAGCTACCTGTTTCAGATCGTGCGTAACCTGGCGATCGACCACTATCGCAAGCAGTCCATGGAGCTCAGGTACTCCGGCAGCGAAGAAGAAGGCCTTAATGTGGTCATCCAGGGCGCCTCGCCCGAAGCCACGCACATCAACTTCGCCACCCTTGAACACATTGCCGACGCCTTGAACGAACTGCCCCAGCGCACGCGCTATGCGTTCGAGATGTATCGCCTGCACGGGGTCCCGCAAAAAGACATCGCCAAGGAACTGGGCGTCTCACCGACCCTGGTCAACTTCATGATTCGCGATGCCCTGGTGCATTGTCGGAAAGTCTCAAGCCAGAAGGCTTGAGAGTTGCAAGCTGCAAGCGGCAAGCGGCACGCACCCAACTTGAAGCTTGCAGCTTGAGACTTGCCGCTTGAGCGTCAAGCGAGCCTGCAGCGCTCGAAAAAACGCTCCCGTCCCAGAATCATCAAGGCCGCCCGCTTGTGCGGGAAGTCGAACTCCTTCTCGCAATGAAAGCACTGGTCGTGCATGTAGCCGATCATCTTGCTGTTGTCCGCCCGTGGTTCAGCCACCACCCGCTGGGTTCGCGGGTCATCGAGAAACAGGTAGTGCACCAGCGCCGAAAGCCAGCTGGCAACCTTGTGCGGCCCGCGGTGCTGCTCTTCGCCGACCAGCATGTGAATGCCGCGATCATAGTCATCGGCCGGATAAAACGGCGCGATGCGGTCTTCCTTGGCCCAATAGGCTTCGAAATAAGCGAAGGGCTGATCATCAAAGCTGCCAATCAAGGTCAGGCTGTGCGGGTCGGCCTGCAGTTTGTTCAGGTACTCACGGTGCTGTTCAAGGCTGCCGCCCTCCTGCCAGAAGTTCAGTACCCGCGGGTTGTTCTGCCAGCGGTTGAAACGCTCGAGGTCGCTGTCGATTTCCAGCGTGCGCAGCGACACCCAGGCCCCCAGACGCACATCAAAGCGACGGTACACCTCACCACGGGGCTTCGGCGCGCGACGTGGGTGACGCTTGCCGTCGGTGATGTGCATTTGCTGCGGGTACACACCGCCCATTGCCTGACCGAGCCAGGGTTGCGGCAACTGCCAGAACTGGGTTCTTTCACAGCGGTACACACCCGCTTGCATGTGAGTAAGCAGCAGGCCGCTGCGCAAGGCTTCGACGGGCAACGAATCGAGGTGCCAGATCAACTGCTGACACGCCGGATCGCGGGAAAACAGCCAGTAACAGGCGGCCCATAACGCCTCATGCGGCCGGTCGCGGGCGATGTCCTCGAGGTGAACATCAAGTGACCCACTCTGTACCAGGCGCACCCGGATCAGCGGCTTGCCTTCCAGCACAAGGCTCAGGTGACAGCCGTTTTCTACAGCGTCAAGGCTACGCCAGCGGGGCGAACTCAGTGTTTGCGAAGCAGGGTCGAAGGACATGTTATCGGCTCACGAAGGAAAGGTACTCACCTGGGTGAACGTGAACGATCTGGCGAAATTTAGTCTTCCTGGGGCGTGCTGACGCTGATGCGATACGGCTGAAAAATCCTCAGCAGCTCCCCTGAATCACGCAACTGCTGCATCAGCCGGGCAAAGGCCGGGCCAGTGATCGGCGCGCCGGGGCGCAGCAGGGCGTAATGGTGATAGATCTGGTCGACCCGCTCAGAGGTCAGCAACTGGCCATTGCTCTTCGGGTTGCGCACGAGAAAATCGCTGAGGTAGGAACGGGTCACCAGCGCGATATCGGCACGCCCCCGCTGGACCATCAGCAAGTTACTGTCGTGCGAATAGGTCAGGGTCGCGTTGTAGCGCTCGGCGAGGTATTTGGGATCCGGGTTGAAGTCGGCAAACGCATAGTGATAGCCGCTATACAACGCCAATCGTTTGCTACTGAGGTCGGCAAAGTAGCCTTCATCGCGGTCGGGTTGCAGGTGGGTAACGAACACCTCGGCATCTTCCAGGCCCATGTCGACGGCAACGTGTTCAATCTCTTGCCAGCCCCACTGCGGGTTCTCGAAAATCGCAATGTCGGTGCGGCCTTGCCTGAAGTCGCCGAAGCGGCGTGGGATCGACGTCGGCACCAGCACAAAACGGTAATGCGCCTGGGCATTGTTCAGTGCCTCGATCAACTGCGGCAACAGCCCGGTGTCGGCCCCCCGCTCGGGTCGCACTATATAAGGAGGAAAATGCGTGGCGCCGACTTTAACCTCGATTTCCTCGAGCGCCAGGGCGGACGAAGCAAACCCCAGGCTTGCGAGCATGAACAGGAACGACACGACCTGCGACATGGGCGTAGGAATCAAAGCAACACACTCTTTACGGGCTTTAACCGGAATTTGCTTAAACTAGGCGTTTTCCTGGCGCCGCACAACTGGCGATTGTGCAAAATGCCAGCTGAAGGCAAAAAGCCATAGGGATACCCCAAGCGTCCAAGTTTGGCTACGCTCTAGCCAGTCTTGCAAGGGAGCCTACTATGGGGCATTGGCTGGTGATCGACCTGGAAGCAACCACCGACGACGGTGGTTGGCCGGTGACAGAAATGGAAGTCATCGAAATTGGTGCAACGCTGGTCAATCGTCAAGGCCGGGAAGTCGACCACTTCCAGCGCTTCGTCAAACCGCGGCGACGCCCGCAACTGACGAGCTTCTGCCGTGAACTGACGCATATCAGCCAGGCCAGCGTCGACACTGCTGCGCCGTTCAGCGAGGTCTGGGGCCAGTTCGAGCGCTGGCTCGGACATCACCAGACGCACCTTAACGCCTGGGTCAGCTGGGGCGACTATGACCGCCAGCAACTGCTGCAGGAATGGCAGCAGCATCAGCTGCACAGCCTGCTGGCCGACCTGCCGCACATCAACCTCAAGCAGCGTTTCGCCAAAGCCCGCCACTTGCAGCGCCCACTGGGCCTGAACAGTGCGTTGCAACTGGCTGGCCTGCAGTTCAACGGCATGCAGCACCGGGCCCTTGAAGACGCGCGCAATACTGCGCGGCTTCTGCCCCTGTCGCTCCCGGCCAACGGCACCTGAAAGCGGATGACGGCGCCAGACGCCTTGGGCATACTGGCCAGCCTTTTAAGCCCCTTTTCAGGAGTCGCCCATGTTTAAAGTCAACGAGTACTTTGATGGCACGGTCAAGTCGATTGCGTTCGGCACCGCCGAAGGCCCGGCCACTGTCGGCGTTATGGCCCCCGGTGAGTACGAGTTCGGCACCGCCCAACGTGAAATCATGCACGTGGTATCGGGCGCCCTGACCGTCAAACTGCCTGACAGCGACAACTGGGAAACCTTCAGCGCCGGCAGCCAGTTCAACGTACCGGCCAACAGCAAGTTCCAGCTGAAAGTCGCCGTCGACACTGCCTACCTGTGCGAATACCGCGGCTAAGTCCGGTACTGCAGTAAGCTTCGCGGGTAAACCCGCTCCCACAGGTAGTGGTATACCCGATAACTGTGGGAGCGGGTTTACCCGCGAAGAATCTGCTGAATCCCTCCTACACACGCAAGAACGCCACAATGCGTTGCGCCGCCGTCGCCAGATGATCGGCATGCGTGAACCCTGACGCCTTCAGCGGCTTCAGGTCATGATCCCCCGCCTGCAACCAGCACAGTTCAATTGCCGGCGACAATGCATAGCCCTCTACCGTCTGCCTATCGCCCAGCGCATCGCGCTCGCCCTGAATGATCAAGGTCGGCGTGTTCAATTCGGCCAGGTGCGCCACCCGCGGCTTTTCCGGCTTGCCAGCGGCATAGAACGGATACCCCAGGCACACCAGCGCATCGGCGCCCAACTCGTCGGCCAGCAGGCTGGCCATACGCCCGCCCATGGACTTGCCGCCAATGGCTAGCGTCCCAGTGACCAATGGTCGCACCTGCCGGTACACCTCGCGCCAGCATTCCAGAAGCCTCGCTTGAGGATTTGGCGGCCTTTTGCCACCGTCGATGCGCCGCCGCGCCATGTACTCAAACTCGAAACGCAACACGCCCAGCCCTTGTGCGGCCAGCCTTTGCGCCATGTCCTCCATGAACGGACTGTCCATGGGAGCACCGGCACCATGGGCCAAGATCAAACATCCAGAAGGTGCGCCATCCCCCTGATTTTGCGGGGCATTCCATAGCCAGCCGTGGCTTTCGACCAGCTGCGCCCATTGATCCCCGTCAATACCGGTCGTCTGCCCATTACTCATGCTTGCCTCGCTAATTAGTCTGCCTATAACCGTGGATGGGAACCCATACATGAACACAACCAGCAGTACCGCCTACAACTACAAGGTGGTCCGCCAATTCGCCATTATGACGGTGGTGTGGGGAATCGTCGGGATGGGGCTCGGCGTTTTTCTCGCCGCGCAACTTGTCTGGCCTTCACTCAACTTTGATCTCCCCTGGACCAGCTTCGGACGCCTGCGCCCGCTGCACACCAACGCGGTGATCTTCGCCTTCGGCGGTTGCGCGCTGTTCGCCGCCTCCTACTATTCGGTCCAGCGAACCTGCCAGACCACCCTGTTCTCACCACGCCTTGCCGCCTTTACCTTCTGGGCCTGGCAACTGGTGATCGTGCTGGCCGCCATCACCTTGCCGCTGGGTTATACCAGTTCCAAGGAATACGCCGAACTGGAATGGCCGATCGACATCCTGATCACCATTGTCTGGGTCGCCTATGCCGTGGTGTTCTTCGGTACGCTGCTCAAGCGCACCACCAAGCACATCTACGTGGGCAACTGGTTTTTTGGTGCGTTCATTATCACCGTGGCGATCCTGCATATCGTCAACAACCTGGAAGTACCGGTCAGCCTGACCAAGTCCTACTCGCTGTACAGCGGCGCCACCGACGCCATGGTGCAGTGGTGGTACGGCCACAACGCCGTGGGCTTTTTCCTGACCGCAGGCTTCCTTGGCATGATGTACTACTTCGTGCCCAAGCAGGCCGAGCGTCCGGTGTATTCCTATCGCCTGTCGATCGTGCACTTCTGGGCGCTGATCACCCTGTACATCTGGGCCGGTCCGCACCACCTGCACTACACCGCCCTGCCCGACTGGGCGCAGTCGCTGGGCATGATCATGTCGCTGATCCTCCTGGCGCCAAGCTGGGGCGGCATGATCAACGGCATGATGACCCTCTCGGGCGCCTGGCATAAGCTGCGCAGCGACCCGATCCTGCGCTTCCTCGTGGTGTCCCTGGCGTTCTACGGCATGTCGACCTTCGAAGGGCCGATGATGGCGATCAAGACGGTCAACGCCCTGTCGCACTACACCGACTGGACCATCGGCCACGTACACGCCGGTGCCCTGGGCTGGGTAGCGATGATCTCGATCGGCGCCCTGTACCACATGATCCCGAAAGTCTTCGGTCGCGAGCAGATGCACAGCATCGGCCTGATCAACGCGCACTTCTGGCTGGCCACCATCGGCACCGTGCTCTACATCGCTTCGATGTGGGTCAACGGCATTGCCCAGGGCCTGATGTGGCGTGCAGTCAACACCGACGGCACCCTGACCTACTCCTTCGTCGAAACCTTGGTGGCCAGCCACCCAGGCTTCATCGTGCGCTTCGTCGGCGGGGCGATTTTCCTCACCGGTATGCTGCTGATGGCATGGAACACCTGGCGCACCGTGCGCGGCCCGGTGGTCGCGACCGCCCCTGCCACTGCGCAGCTGGCCTGAGGAGATCGAGATGAAACATGAAGTGATCGAGAAGAACGTCTTTCTGCTGGTGCTGTTGATGGTCTTTGCCGTCAGCATCGGCGGCCTGACCCAGATCGTCCCGCTGTTCTTCCAGGACGTAACCAATAAGCCGGTCGAAGGCATGAAGCCCTACACCGCGCTGCAACTGGAAGGCCGCGACATCTACATCCGCGAAGGCTGCGTGCAGTGCCACTCGCAGATGATCCGTCCGTTCCGTGCCGAAACCGAACGCTACGGCCACTATTCGGTTGCCGGTGAAAGCGTCTGGGATCACCCGTTCCTGTGGGGCTCCAAGCGTACCGGTCCGGACCTGGCCCGTGTCGGTGGCCGCTACTCCGATGACTGGCATCGCGCCCACCTGTACAACCCGCGCAACGTCGTACCCGAGTCGAAGATGCCCGCCTACCCCTGGCTGGTCGCCAGCCCGGTAGATAGCAGCCACACCGAGAACAAGCTGCGCACCATGCGCACCCTCGGCGTGCCCTACACCGACGACGACATCAGCGGTGCAGTGGCCTCGATCAAGGGCAAGACCGAAATGGATGCGCTGGTTGCCTACCTGCAGGTGCTGGGCACCGCCATCAAGAACAAGAGGTAAGGGCCATGGATTTCACACTGGATATCGGTCAACTGCGCGGCCTCGGCACCTTGCTGGTGGCCATCGCGTTCATCGGCCTCTCCCTGTGGGTGTTCAACGGTCGGCGTGACCGCGAGTTTGCCGAAGCAAGCCTGCTGCCGTTCGCCGATGACCGCCTGGCACCCGCCGCCAAAGAACCCGAATCGAGGAGTAACGGGCAATGACCACCTTCTGGAGTACGTACATCAGCGTACTGACCATCGGCAGCCTGATCGGCCTGACCTGGCTGCTGCTGGCCACGCGCAAGGGCGAAAAGCCGGGGACCAGCGACCAGACCATGGGCCACAGCTTCGACGGCATCGAGGAGTATGACAACCCGCTGCCCAAGTGGTGGTTCTGGCTGTTCGTGTGCACCCTGGCATTCGGCGTCGGCTACCTGATCCTCTACCCCGGCCTGGGCAACTGGAAAGGCATCTTGCCGGGTTATCAGAACGGCTGGACCCAGGTTAACGAATGGCAAAAAGAGATGGACAAGGCAGACGCCAAATTCGGTCCGATCTTTGCCAAATTCGCCGCCATGCCGGTCGAAGAAGTTGCCAAGGATCCACAGGCGCTGAAAATGGGCGGCCGCCTGTTCGCCTCCAACTGCGCGGTGTGCCACGGTTCCGACGCCAAAGGTGCTTACGGCTTCCCCAACCTCACCGACAAGGACTGGCGCTGGGGTGGCGAGCCCGAGACTATCAAACAGTCGATCATGAACGGCCGTCACGGCGTCATGCCCGCCTGGGCCGAAGTCATTGGCGAGCAAGGTGTCGCCGACGTGGCCGGGTTTGTCCTGACCAACCTCGATGGCCGCAAACTGCCGGAAGGCACCAAGGCCGATGTCGCCAATGGCGAAAAGCTCTTCGCAACCAACTGCGTGGCCTGCCACGGCCCGCAAGGCAAAGGCACCCCGGCGATGGGCGCACCGGACCTGACGCACCCGCAGGCGTTCATCTACGGTTCAAGCTTTGCCCAATTGCAACAGACCATTCGTTATGGTCGCCAGGGCCAGATGCCGGCGCAGGATGCCATTCAGGGTAACGACAAGGTCCACCTGCTGGCCGCTTACGTCTACAGCCTGTCCCAGGCGGAACCGGCGCAAGGCGAAACCGTTTCTGCCCAGTAAATGTTTCGTGTAACTGCATCTTGACGGCTGACGCCGCATCCAACCGGATGCGGCGTCTTCGTTTCCCCTTGCGACCAAACGTCGCACCTCCCCCGCCGCCGCGCCTTGCGCACGCCTTGATCGGAACTAAGCTTGTTGCCACAGCGACCGCAAACAAGGGGTTGATAAAACCCTTGGGCGGTTGTGGCCGTTGAAGAATGCGTGCAAAGGCAGACGGGATCGGCTCGACCTCAGCAGTACCGGTTTCTGGACAACAGAAAATGGTTACAGCAAGCCTGACCAATTGGACAAGAAAATATGAATAACAGTACACATATCAATCAGATAATTGTGTACACTTCGTCCGCCAAGAGCGCTCGAAACAGCGGTATATCGGGCTTTGGCAAGGGTCGGCGCGGGAGCCATCGCGTTGCAATAACCACACGGTTTATACATACTTGCGCCGATTTTTTAACCTATAAAAACACCCAAACCGTGGAACCTTAGAATGAGCACAGCAATCAGTCCGACTGCTTATAACTATAAGGTCGTCCGCCAGTTCGCCATCATGACGGTGGTCTGGGGGATCCTTGGCATGGGGCTTGGAGTCTTCATCGCCTCGCAACTGGTATGGCCCCAACTGAACCTGGACCTGCCATGGACGAGTTTTGGACGTCTTCGCCCGCTGCACACCAACCTGGTGATTTTCGCCTTCGGTGGTTGTGCGCTGTTTGCCACTTCCTACTATGTCGTGCAGCGAACCTGCCAGACGCGACTGATTTCCGACAGCCTCGCGGCCTTCACCTTCTGGGGTTGGCAAGCGGTGATCGTCGGTGCGCTCATTACCCTGCCACTGGGTTACACCACGACCAAGGAATACGCTGAGCTGGAATGGCCGATCGCCATTTTGCTGGCGATTGTCTGGGTCACCTACGGCGTGGTGTTCTTCGGTACCATCGTCAAACGCAAAACCAAGCACATCTATGTGGGCAACTGGTTCTACGGTGCATTCATCGTGGTGACCGCGATGCTGCACATCGTCAACCACATGTCGCTGCCGGTCAGCCTGTTCAAGTCGTACTCGGCCTACTCGGGCGCCACCGACGCGATGATCCAGTGGTGGTACGGCCACAACGCCGTGGGCTTCTTCCTGACCACCGGCTTCCTCGGCATGATGTACTACTTCGTGCCCAAGCAGGCCGAGCGTCCGATCTACTCCTATCGCCTGTCGATCGTGCACTTCTGGGCACTGATCACCCTGTACATCTGGGCAGGTCCCCACCACCTGCACTACACCGCCCTGCCTGACTGGGCCCAATCGCTGGGCATGGCCATGTCGATCATCCTTCTGGCGCCAAGCTGGGGCGGCATGATCAACGGCATGATGACCCTCTCGGGCGCCTGGCATAAGCTGCGCACCGACCCGATCCTGCGCTTCCTCGTGGTCTCCCTGGCGTTCTACGGCATGTCGACCTTCGAAGGGCCGATGATGGCGATCAAGACGGTCAACTCGTTGTCGCACTACACCGACTGGACCGTGGGCCACGTTCACGCCGGCGCCCTCGGTTGGGTAGCGATGATCTCGATCGGCGCCCTGTACCACATGATTCCGAAGGTCTACGGCCGCGAGCAGATGCACAGCACCGGCCTGATCAACGCGCACTTCTGGCTCGCGACCATCGGTACCGTGCTGTACATCGCCTCGATGTGGGTCAACGGCATCACCCAGGGCCTGATGTGGCGTGCAATCAACGATGATGGCACCCTCACCTACTCCTTCGTCGAAGCCCTGCAAGCCAGCCACCCGGGCTACATCGTCCGCGCCCTGGGCGGTGCGTTCTTCGCATCGGGTATGTTGCTGATGGCCTACAACGTGTTCCGTACCGTTCGCGCCTCGAAGCCGGCTGAAGCTGAAGCCGCCGCTCAGATCGCTGTAGTTGGAGCTCACTGATGAAGCATGAAGTACTCGAGAAGAACATTGGCCTGCTGGCCTTCTTCATGGTCATCGCCGTGAGCGTTGGCGGTCTGACCCAAATCGTCCCGCTGTTTTTCCAGGACGTCACCAACAAACCGGTCGAAGGCATGAAGCCTCGTACCGCGCTGGAACTCGAAGGCCGCGACATCTACATCCGCGAAGGCTGCGTGCAGTGCCACTCGCAGATGATCCGGCCGTTCCGTGCCGAAACCGAGCGCTACGGCCACTATTCGGTTGCCGGTGAAAGCGTCTGGGATCACCCGTTCCTGTGGGGCTCCAAGCGTACCGGTCCGGACCTGGCCCGCGTCGGTGGCCGCTACTCCGATGACTGGCACCGCGCCCACCTGTACAACCCGCGCAACGTCGTGCCCGAGTCGAAGATGCCGGCCTACCCGTGGCTGGTCGAGAACAAGCTCGACGGCAAGGACACGGTCAAGAAGATGGAAGTCTTGCGCACCCTCGGCACCCCGTACACCGACGCCGACATTGCCGGCGCCCGCGACGCGGTCAAGGGCAAGACTGAAATGGACGCCCTGGTTGCCTACCTGCAAGGCCTGGGCACCATCATCAAAAGCAAACGGTGACATTGATGGATATCGGGATGATTCGTGGCCTGGGCACCGTCGTAGTGATGGTGGCCTTTGTCGGCCTGGCGTTGTGGGTGTTCAGTTCTCGGCGCAAGTCCGAGTTCGACGAAGCGACCATGCTGCCCTTCGCGGATGATCCCGAAGCCAGCAAGCACGTCGAGCAAGCGCAAGCGAAAGCGAAAGCGTCTAGGAGTAACAACGAATGACTACCTTCTGGAGTCTGTACGTCACCGTTTTGAGTCTGGGCACCATCTTTGCCCTGACCTGGCTGTTGCTGTCCACCCGTAGGGGGCAGCGCAGCGAACCCACCGATGAAATCGTCGGCCATTCGTTCGACGGTATCGAGGAGTATGACAACCCGTTGCCAAAATGGTGGTTCTGGCTGTTTGTCGGCACCATCATTTTCGCCTTGGGCTATCTGGTGCTGTACCCGGGCCTGGGTAACTGGAAGGGCGTGTTGCCCGGCTACCAGTACCTGGACAACGAGAAAAAAACCGATTTCGCCAACGGTCAGGCCGGCTGGACCGGTGTGCACGAGTGGGAAAAGGAAATGGTCCGCGCTGACGCCAAATTTGGGCCTATTTTCGCCAAATTTGCAGCCATGCCTATCGAAGAAGTGGCCAAAGATCCAAAAGCCCTGAAAATGGGTGGCCGCCTGTTTGCCTCCAACTGCGCCGTGTGCCATGGCTCTGACGCCAAAGGCTCCTACGGCTTCCCCAACCTCACCGACAACGACTGGCGCTGGGGCGGCGAACCGCAAACCATCAAGACCACCATCATGGGCGGTCGTCACGGCGTGATGCCGGCCTGGTCGGAAGTCATCGGCGAACAGGGCGTTGCCGACGTCGCCGCGTTCGTCCTGACCAACCTGGATGGCCGCAAGCTGCCGGAAGGCGCGAAAGCCGACGCAGCCAATGGCCAGAAGATCTTCGCCGCCAACTGTGTGGCCTGCCACGGTCCTGAAGGCAAGGGCACACCAGCCATGGGCGCACCCAACCTGACGCATCCGCAGGCGTTCATCTACGGTTCGAGTTTCGCCCAGCTGCAACAGACCATCCGTTACGGCCGCCAGGGCCAGATGCCTGCGCAGGAAGCGATCCAGGGCAACGACAAAGTCCACCTGCTGGCGGCTTATGTCTACAGCTTGTCGCATCAAGGTGAAAAGTCGGCCGACGCGAAGTAATTCGCCCGGTCAGCCAACGGCCCCGTCAGTGAAGACTGGCGGGGCTTTTTTATACGTTCGCAAGGCCTGCATTACCGCCGCGCATGACCCAGATCAATTGACACGCCCACTACACTAATCACCAGACAAACCCAACGCGACTAAACGTCGCAGCCATGCCCCGTAGTGCCACTACAGGCGTATTATCCGACCTAGAGCAGCATAAACTTCTGACTGCGGTCGGCACGTACTGATCGCGGCATTATTCCACTGCCGTGGGACTCAATGATGAGCAAGCAGATTCCAGTACATGATGTCACCCCGCCTGCCAACAAAGACAAGGACAGCATCGATCTCTACGCCTCCCGGGAAAAAATCTACACCCGCGCCTTCACCGGGGTGTTTCGTAATTTGCGCATGGTCGGCGGCGCCGTCCTGTTCCTGCTGTACTTCGGCACGGTGTGGCTGAACTGGGGTAACCACCAGGCTGTCTGGTGGAACCTGCCGGAGCGCAAGTTCTACATCTTTGGCGCCACCATCTGGCCGCAAGACTTCATCCTGCTGTCCGGCCTGTTGATCGTTGCCGCGTTCGGCCTGTTCTTCATCACCGTATTCGCTGGTCGGGTGTGGTGCGGCTACACCTGTCCGCAAAGCGTCTGGACGTGGATTTTCATGTGGTGTGAAAAGGTCACCGAAGGCGACCGCAACCAGCGCATGAAGCTCGACAAGGCCCCCATGAGCGGCAACAAGTTCCTGCGCAAACTGGCCAAGCACAGCCTGTGGCTGCTGATCGGCTTTGTTACCGGTATGACCTTCGTCGGCTACTTCTCTCCCATCCGCGAACTGGTGCTGGAGTTCTTTACCGGCGAGGCCGACGGCTGGGCGTATTTCTGGGTCGGCTTCTTCACCCTGGCCACCTATGGCAACGCTGGCTGGCTGCGCGAGCAAGTCTGTGTGTACATGTGCCCGTACGCCCGCTTCCAGAGCGTGATGTTCGACAAAGACACGCTGATCGTGTCCTACGACCCGCGCCGTGGCGAAACCCGCGGCCCACGCAAAAAGGACCTCGACTACAAAGCCAAGGGCCTGGGCGACTGCATCGACTGCACCATGTGTGTGCAGGTGTGTCCGACCGGCATCGACATCCGTGACGGCCTGCAGATCGAATGCATCGGCTGCGCCGCCTGCATCGACGCCTGCGACACCATCATGGAGAAAATGAACTACCCCAAAGGCCTGATCAGCTACACCACCGAACACAACCTCTCAGGCCAGAAAACCCATATGCTGCGCCCGCGTCTGATCGGCTATGCGGTGGTGCTGCTGGCCATGATCGGCTTGCTCGCCAGTGCCTTCGTCATGCGTCCGCTGGTGGGCTTTGATGTCAGCAAAGACCGCGTGCTGTACCGCGAGAACGCCCAGGGCCGGATCGAGAACGTGTACAGCCTGAAGGTGATGAACAAGGATCAGCGCGACCACGTCTACGTGCTGGAAGCCGGTGGTTTGCCGGACCTCAAGCTTGAAGGCGCACGCGAAATCCGCGTGGCTGCCGGCGATATTGTCAGCCTGCCGGTACAACTGTCGATGGCCCCGGAACAACTGCCGTCGAGCACCAACGAAGTGATCTTCACCCTCAAGGATGCCGACGACAGCACCAGCCAGGTTGAAGCAAAAAGCCGCTTCATCGGCCCACAAATTCGATAAGAGACTGAGTCTATGCCTGCTGCAACAGCCACTAGCCCTTGGTACAAGCACCTCTGGCCATGGATCATCATCGGGGTGCTGGCCACCTCGGTGACCCTCAGCCTGACCATGGTCACCATTGCCGTGAACAACCCGGACAACCTGGTCAACGACAACTACTACGAGGCCGGCAAAGGCATCAACCGCTCACTGGACCGCGAACTGCTGGCACAAACCCTGAACCTCAAGGCCAGCGTGCACCTGGACGAACTGACCGGTGAAGTCGACGTGCGCCTGAGCGGCAACAGCCAGCCGAAAACCCTGGAACTGAACCTGATTTCCCCCACCCAACCGCAGAAGGATCGCAAGATTGTCCTGACCCTGAGCACCAACGAAGCCGGCCGCTACGTCGGCCAGCTCAATGACAAGGTCGAAGGACGCCGCTTCGTCGAACTGCTGGGCAGCCAGGACGAACACACCTGGCGCCTGTTCGAAGAAGAGCAAGTCGGCCATGACACCACCCTGCAGCTGGGCGATGAAGCGCTGCAAGGGGCTGAACACCTCGAAAAATGAGTTGCCTGCGTCGCCTGCACGTCCAGCCCCACCCGGTGGGTGCTGGCCGCGTCGGCGATGGCACCTGAAATGACAGCGAAGATTGCCATGACCAGCCCCACGCCTTGCTACCACTGCGCCCTGCCCGTTCCCGCCGGCAGCCACTTCACCGCCGTGGTACTCGGCGAGGACCGGCTGTTCTGCTGCCCGGGTTGCCAGGCTGTGGCCGAGGCAATTGTTGCCGGCAACCTCGAGAGTTATTACCAGCACCGCAGTGAAGCAAGCGCCAACCCCGATGCCCTGCCTCAGCAACTGGTCGACGAGCTGGCCCTGTATGACCGTGCCGACGTTCAGAAACCCTTCGTTCGCCACAGCGGCGAGCTTGCCGAAACCACCCTGCTGATCGAAGGCATCAGCTGCGCCGCCTGCGGCTGGCTGATCGAAAAACACCTGCGCAACCTGCCCGGGGTCAGCGAGGCGCGGCTGAACCTGTCCAACCATCGCCTGCACGTCAATTGGGCCGACAGCCAACTGCCGCTGTCGAAGTTGCTGGCCGAACTGCGCCACATCGGTTATGCCGCCCACCCCTACCAGGCCGACCGCGCCGCCGAACAACTGGCCAACGAAAACCGTACCGCCCTGCGGCAACTGGGTGTCGCCGGCCTGCTGTGGTTTCAGGCAATGATGGCAACCATGGCCACCTGGCCGGAATTCAACATCGACCTGAGCCCGGAGCTGCACACCATCCTGCGCTGGGTCGCGCTGTTCCTGACCACGCCGATCGTGTTCTACAGCTGCGCGCCATTCTTCCGCGGTGCCGCCCGTGACCTGCGCACCCGCCACCTGACCATGGACGTGTCGGTATCCCTGGCCATCGGCCTGGCCTACAGCGCCGGGATCTGGACCGCGATCACCGGCAGTGGCGAGCTGTATTTCGACGCGGTGGGCATGTTCGCCCTGTTCCTGCTGGCCGGACGCTACCTCGAGCGCCGGGCCCGTGAACGCACGGCTGCGGCCACCGCGCAGCTGGTCAACCTGCTGCCCGCCTCGTGCCTGCGCCTGGGGGCAGCAGGCCAGAGCGAACGGATCCTGCTGAGCGAGCTGCAACTGGGCGACTGCGTATTGATCCAGCCCGGCCATGTGGTGCCCGCCGACGGGCGCATTGTCAGCGGCCAGTCCAGCGTCGACGAGTCGCTGCTGACCGGCGAATACCTGCCGCAAGCCCGTCGCGCCGGCGATGTGGTCACGGCCGGCACCCTCAACGTCGAAAGCGCGCTGACCGTCGAAGTCCAGGCCCTGGGCCAGGACACCCGGCTTTCAGCCATCGTGCGCCTGCTTGAACGCGCCCAGTCGGAAAAGCCGCGCCTGGCTGAAATCGCTGATCGTGCTTCGCAATGGTTTCTGCTGTTCTCCCTGGTCGCCGCTGCGGCGATTGGCCTGTTGTGGTGGCACCTGGACCCGGACCGGGCGTTCTGGATTGTCCTGGCCATGCTGGTTGCCACCTGCCCTTGTGCCCTGTCGCTTGCCACCCCAACTGCGCTGACCGCCGCCACCGGCACCCTGCACAAACTTGGCCTGCTGCTGACCCGCGGCCATGTCCTGGAGGGCCTGAACCAGATCGACACGGTGATCTTCGACAAAACCGGTACCCTCACCGAGGGCCGCCTGACACTGCGCGCCATCCGCCCGCTGGGCGCTGCCGACGCGGACCAGTGCCTGATGCTCGCCGCCGCCCTCGAGAACCGCTCCGAACACCCGATCGCCCGTGCCTTTGGCCGCGCCAGCGTTGCCGCCGATGATGTCCAGGCGGTGCCCGGGCTCGGCCTGGAGGGCCGGGTCGAAGGCCGGCACCTGCGCATCGGTGAACCGGCGTTCGTTTGCGCCTTGAGCGGCGCCACGACGCCACCCATGCCGGCGGAGCCTGGCCAATGGTTGCTGCTGGGTGATGAACACGGTGCGCTGGCCTGGCTGGTGCTCGATGACCGCCTGCGCAGCGACGCCGCCGACCTGCTTGCGGCCTGTCGCGACCGCGGCTGGCACACCCTGCTGTTGTCCGGCGACAGCTCGCCGATGGTCCAGAGCGTGGCCGCCGAGTTGCACATCGACCAGGCCATTGGCGGCCTGCGGCCGGACGCCAAGCTGGAAAAACTCAAGGCCCTGCAGCAACAGGGTCACAAAGTGCTGATGCTCGGCGACGGGGTCAACGACGTACCGGTACTGGCTGCGGCCGATATCAGTATTGCCATGGGCTCGGCGACTGACCTTGCCAAAACCAGCGCCGATGCCGTGCTGCTGTCAAACCGTCTGGACGCCCTGATTGAGGCTTTCAGCCTGGCACGTCGCACGCGGCGGATCATTATCGAAAACCTGCTGTGGGCAGCGCTGTATAATGGCCTGATGTTGCCCTTTGCGGCCCTGGGCTGGATCACACCGATCTGGGCGGCCGTCGGCATGTCGGCCAGTTCGCTGATCGTGGTGCTCAACGCCCTGCGCCTGACCCGCATCAGTGCGGTGACCGTCACCGGCGCAGACACGCGCACCTCACACCCGGCCACGGCCTGATCAGGAGCTCCCATGCCCGCGTTATACATCATGATTCCGGCGGCGCTGCTCATCGTTGCGATTGCCGTGTACATCTTCTTCTGGGCGGTGGACAGCGGCCAGTACGACGACCTCGACAGCCCGGCCCACAGTATCCTCTTCGACGACCAGGACCCACAGCACACCGCTGCCATGGACGAAGCCGACGGCAAGAAACCCGACGACGGCGCCCCACCCCGTGCTTGAACTGTTGCCACTGCTCAGCTCGGCGCTGATTCTCGGCCTGCTCGGCGGCGGCCACTGCCTGGGCATGTGTGGCGGCCTGATGGGTGCGTTGACCCTGGCCATCCCCAAGGAACAGCGCAGCCGACGCTTCAACCTGCTGCTGGCCTACAACCTCGGGCGCATCCTCAGCTATGCCGCTGCCGGTTTGCTGCTTGGCCTGGCCGGCTGGGCCGTGGCCAGCAGCCCGCTCGCCCTGGGTATGCGTGTCGTGGCAGGCTTGCTGTTGATCAGCATGGGCTTGTACCTGGCCGGCTGGTGGAGCGGGTTGACCCGCATCGAACGCCTTGGCCGTGGGCTGTGGCGCCACATCCAGCCGGTTGCCAACCGCCTGCTGCCGGTGTCCAGCTTGCCACGGGCGCTGTTGCTGGGTGCGCTGTGGGGCTGGCTGCCGTGTGGACTGGTGTACAGCACCCTGCTGTGGGCCGCGAGCCAGGGCAATGCCGTCGACAGTGCGCTGTTGATGCTGGCGTTCGGCCTTGGCACCTGGCCGGTGCTGTTGGCCACCGGACTGGCCGCAGAGCGCACCAACGCCCTGCTGCGCAATCGCGGCGTACGTGTCGCTGGCGGCGTGCTGGTGATCCTGTTCGGTATCTGGACATTACCTGGCCCCCACCAGCACTGGCTGATGGGCCACTGAAGCGCCGTTGATGCAAATCAACAAGCGCTTTTGCACTGCCCCCTAGAATTTGCCCACTGCTGCTCATTCCAGGGACTACCCACATGCTCGACGCACTTCGTTGGGACGAAGACCTGATCCGTCGCTACGACTTGTCTGGCCCTCGCTACACCTCCTACCCGACCGCCATGCAACTGCACAGCGAAGTCGGCTCGTTCGATTTGCTGCACGCCTTGCGCGACAGTCGCCGCGCCGTACGACCGCTGTCGGTGTACGTGCATGTGCCGTTTTGCGCGAACATTTGCTATTACTGCGCCTGCAACAAGGTCATCACCAAGGACCGTGCACGTGCTCAGCCATACCTGCAGCGACTGGAGCAGGAAATCCAGCTGATCGCCTGTCACCTGGACCCGAAACAGACAGTCGAACAACTGCATTTCGGCGGCGGCACCCCGACCTTCCTCAGCCATGTCGAGCTGCGCCAGTTGATGAGCAGCCTGCGTCAGCATTTCAACCTGCTGGATGACGACTCCGGCGACTATGGCATCGAGATCGACCCGCGCGAAGCCGACTGGCCGACCATGGGCCTGCTGCGCGAATTGGGCTTCAACCGCGTCAGCCTCGGCGTGCAGGACCTCGATCCTGAGGTACAGCGGGCGATCAACCGCCTGCAGACCCTGGAGCAGACCCGCGCCATCATCGACGCGGCGCGTACCCTGCAGTTTCGCTCGATCAATCTCGACCTGATCTACGGCCTGCCCAAGCAGACGCCGGAAGGCTTTGCCCGCACCGTGGACGAAGTGATCAAGCTGCAACCGGACCGCCTGTCGGTGTTCAACTACGCCCATTTGCCGGAGCGCTTCAAACCCCAGCGACGCATCGACAGCAACGACCTGCCGGCACCTGCGGCGAAACTGCAGATGCTGCAACGCACCATCGAACAACTGACCCAGGCCGGTTACCGCTACATCGGCATGGATCACTTCGCCCTGCCCGATGACGAACTGGCCATCGCCCAGGAAGAGTCGACCCTGCAGCGCAACTTCCAGGGCTACACCACCCACGGCCATTGCGACCTGATCGGCCTGGGCGTGTCGGCCATCAGCCAGATCGGCGACCTGTACTGCCAGAACAGCAGCGACCTGAACCACTACCAGGACACCCTCTCCAGCGCCCAACTGGCTACCAGCCGAGGCCTGGTCTGCAACAACGACGACCGCGTGCGGCGCGCGGTGATCCAGCAACTGATCTGCCATTTCGAGCTGGACTTCGAGACCATCGAGCAGCAATTTACCCTGGACTTCCGAGGCTACTTCAAGGAGGAGTGGCCGGCCCTTGAGGCCATGCACAAGGACGGTTTGATCACCCTCAGCAACCAGGGCATCCAGGTATTGCCCGCCGGGCGCCTGCTGGTGCGCTCGGTGTGCATGGTGTTTGACGCCTACCTTGGCCTGCACAGCCAGCAGCGCTTCTCCCGGGTCATCTGACCGCCTGCGCCGGCGCTGTTTACAGCGATATTTGTAAAGCACACTATGTTTAATGTTGACAGGGGGTCTGACGAAAAGTCGCACCCCTGCCAGTGCACCCTACCCGGGTGCGGACTGGCCCTAACCCCATGCCCTGAGTTACCCTTACGGCTTATGTGTGCTTTACACCAAGGAATGAAGAAATGTCAGAGCCAGTCAAACTGCGCCCCCACAACCAGGCCCATTGCAAGGATTGCAGCCTGGCGCCCCTGTGTCTGCCATTGTCGTTGAACATGGAAGACATGGATGCACTGGACGATATCGTCAAGCGTGGGCGACCACTGAAAAAAGGCGAGTTTCTGTTCCGTCAGGGTGACAACTTCTCTTCGGTTTACGCTGTGCGCTCCGGCGCTCTGAAAACCTTCAGCCTGAGCGACAGCGGTGAGGAACAGATCACCGGCTTCCACCTGCCCAGCGAACTGGTCGGCCTGTCCGGCATGGACACCGAGGCCTACCCGGTATCGGCCCAGGCCCAGGAAACCACGTCGGTCTGCGAGATCCCTTTCGAACGCCTCGACGAGCTGTCCGTGCAGCTGCCACAACTGCGCCGCCAGTTGATGCGGGTGATGAGTCGCGAGATTCGCGATGACCAGCAAATGATGCTGCTGCTGTCGAAGAAAACCGCCGACGAGCGTATCGCCACCTTCCTGGTCAACCTCTCGGCGCGCTTCCGTGCCCGCGGTTACTCGGCCAATCAGTTCCGCCTGAGCATGTCGCGCAACGAAATCGGCAATTACCTGGGGTTGGCTGTGGAAACTGTTTCACGAGTTTTCACCCGTTTTCAGCAAAATGGCCTGATCGCCGCCGAAGGCAAGGAAATCCATATCCTCGATCCGATCCAGCTGTGTGCGCTGGCCGGCGGCTCGCTGGACAGCTGATTTCGCCGGATACAGGTATACTGGCGGGTATTCGTTTCTCAGGATACCCGCCTCATGCACAGCGACACGTTCGACCTCAAAGCCCTGATTCGCCCGGTACCGGATTTCCCCAAGGCCGGCGTGATCTTTCGTGACATCACCCCGCTGTTCCAGTCGCCACGGGGCTTGCGCCATGTAGCCGACGCCTTCATCGAGCGTTATGTCGAGGCCGAATTCAGCCATATCGGCGCCATGGATGCCCGTGGCTTCCTGATTGGCTCGATCATCGCCCACCAGCTGAACAAGCCACTGATCCTGTTCCGCAAGCAGGGCAAACTGCCCGCCGACGTGCTCGCCGAAGGCTACCAGACCGAATATGGCGAAGCCTTCCTCGAAGTGCACGCCGACAGCCTGTGCGAAGGTGATGCGGTACTGATTTTCGATGACCTGATCGCTACCGGCGGCACCTTCGTGGCCGCCACCAGCCTGGTGCGCCGCATGGGTGCACAGGTGTTCGAAGCAGCAGCGATCATTGATCTGCCGGAGCTGGGTGGCTCGCAGAAGCTGCAATCACTGGGTGTGCCGACTTTCTGCCTGACCGAGTTCTCGTTGAGCGAATACTGAATACCCCACGCTTGCGTAGGAGTGCATTTATCCGCGATGGACTGCGTAGCAGGCCCATCTTTTGGGGGCGCAATGCGCCCCATCGCGGATAAATCCGCTCCTACAACGCAATCGGCTTGCGCCCCGCAAAGGAGTGCGCCAGCGTCCCACCGTCCACCAACTCCAGCTCACCACCCAACGGCACGCCATGGGCAATGCGCGAGGCCACCAGGCCTTTGTCGGCCAGTAGCTGGGCGATGTAATGCGCCGTCGCCTCACCTTCCACCGTCGGATTGGTGGCCAGGATCACTTCGGTAAAGCTGCCCTGCGCCTCGATACGCGCCATCAGTTGCGGAATGCCGATAGCATCCGGACCAAGGCCATCGAGCGGCGACAGGTGCCCCTTGAGCACGAAGTAGCGACCACGGTAGCCGGTCTGCTCCACCGCATAGACATCCATCGGCCCTTCGACCACGCACAACAGCGTGTCGTCCCGGCGCGGGTCCGCGCATTGCGGGCACAGCTCCTGCTCGGTCAAGGTACGGCACTGACGGCAATGGCCGACCCCTTCCATGGCCTGGCTCAAGGCCTGCGCCAGGCGCAGCCCGCCGCTGCGGTCACGCTCCAGCAATTGCAGGGCCATACGCTGAGCGGTTTTCTGGCCGACACCTGGCAGCGTACGCAGGGCATCGATCAGTTGGCGAATCAGAGGACTGAAGCTCATGGTCATTAGCCTGAAAATTCAATAAAGCCGGAAAAACGACAATGGGAGCAACGGCTTCACAGCCGTGCTCCCACCGAGGGTACTACGGGGTTGCTTCAGAACGGCATCTTGAAGCCAGGTGGCAGCTGCATGCCGGCAGTCATGCTGCCCATCTTGTCCTGGCTGTTCTGTTCGACTTTACGCACCGCGTCGTTGACGGCGGCGGCGATCAGGTCCTCGAGAACCTCTTTGTCTTCCTGCATCAGGCTGTCGTCCAGGCTGATGCGCTTGACGTCGTGACGACCGGTCATCACCACGCTGACCAGGCCAGCACCCGATTGGCCAGTCACTTCGGCATTGGCCAGTTCTTCCTGCATCTTGGCCATTTTTTCCTGCATCTGCTGGGCCTGCTTCATCAGGCCGGCCATGCCACCTTTCATCATGGGGATCACCTCAAATTTAGACTTACGGGGTGCGGCGAGGGTCGTGCCCGGGCCGCTTGTGTCATTCGGTCATTCGCCCTGGGTTACCGGGGCGTCTACAGGCTCAATGGTATCGTGTCGAACCATGGCGCCAAACTGCTTGATCATTTGCTGGATAAGCGGGTCGGACTCGATCGAAGCCTCGGCCTCGCCCTGACGCTCGGCACGTTTGCGGGCTGCCGCCTGGGCCGGGGTTTCCTGCTCCGGGCGAATCAGCTCGATGGTCAGCTTCAGCGTGCGCCCGAAATGCTGGTTCAGGGCATCGTTCAGGCGCCGTTGTTGCGTGGCATTGAACAGCGCACTGTGCGCAGGGTCCAGGTGCAGCAGCCAGTCATCGCCATCTGCGGCCATCAGCGTACAGTTGGCGGCGATACTGCCGGTCATCCCGGAGATCGGCAACTGCGGGAACAATTCCAGCCATTGCAGCGCCAGCCCGGTGGCCGGCATCGCAGCGGGCATGGGCTCAGGGGCAGCGACAGGTGCTTCCTCGTGGACATGTTCGATCGCCAGCTCATCCAGGTAACTGTAGCTGGCCGGATCCATCTCCGGTTCGTAGTAATCTTCGTCCAGCGGCGGCTCGTCGTCGCGCTCCATGCCGGCCGGGCTGTAGCCGACGCCGTCGTCGTGAGGCGGCTCGTCGTGACGCACGGCGGCCTGAACCGGTGCGGGTTCGGGCTGTGGCTCCGCGACAACCGGTTCAGCCTCAGGTTGGGGCTCAGGCTCGACTTCGGGCTCGGCAACGGCCTGAGCCTCGACAGGGTCGTTCCAGGGCAGATCGACAACAGGCTCGGGCGCTGGTGCCGCAGCTTCGACCGGTTCGGGTTGCACAACCGGCTCAGGCTCAGCTTCAGGTTCAGGGGCAACGGCTGCGGACTCGGCAACAACGACCGCAGGCTGGGCTACTGGCGCCTGTACCACCGCCGGCGCAGCCGGTATGGCCGCTGCCACGCTATTTGCAGAATCAGCTGTGGCCTGGCTGATCCCCACCGGCTTTAGTACCGGTTTCGGCGCATCGTCGGTGTCAGCCGGGCGGAACGCCAGCATCCGTAGCAAGACCATCTCGAAACCGCCCCGCGGATCCGGCGCCAGTGGCAGGTCGCGGCGGCCGATCAGGCCCATCTGGTAATAGAACTGCACATCTTCAGCCGGCAGTGCCTGAGCCAGGGCCAGCACCCGGTCACGGTCGCCCTGACCGTTATCCACGGCCTCGGGCAAGGCCTGGGCAATGGCGACGCGGTGCAGCACATTGAGCATTTCTGCCAGCACACCGCTCCAGTCCGGCCCTTGCTCGGCCAGGTGACGCACCGCTTCGAGCAGGGCCCGCGCATCGCCCTCAAGCAGCGCCTGCAGCACACCATAAACCTGACCATGATCGAGGGTACCGAGCATGGCGCGCACATCGGCCGCCAGCACCTTGCCCTCGCCAAAGGCGATGGCCTGGTCGGTGAGGCTCATGGCATCGCGCATCGAACCGTCGGCAGCGCGCCCGAGCAGCCACAGCGCATCGTCTTCGAACGGCACGTTCTCGGCACCAAGCACATGGCTCAGGTGCTCGACCACGCGCTCGGGGGTCATGTTCTTCAGGGAGAACTGCAGGCAGCGCGACAGAATGGTCGCCGGCAGCTTCTGCGGATCGGTGGTCGCGAGGATGAACTTGACGTAGGGCGGCGGCTCTTCCAGCGTCTTGAGCAAGGCGTTGAACGAGTGGCTGGACAGCATGTGCACTTCGTCGATCAGGTAGACCTTGAAGCGGCCGCGGCTTGGCGCGTACTGCACATTATCGAGCAGTTCACGGGTGTCTTCGACCTTGGTGCGGCTGGCGGCGTCGATCTCGATCAGGTCAACGAAACGCCCCTCATCGATCTCCCGGCACACTGAACAGGTGCCGCAGGGGGTCGAGGTGATGCCGGTTTCGCAGTTCAGGCACTTGGCGATGATCCGCGCAATGGTAGTCTTGCCCACGCCGCGGGTACCGGTGAACAGGTAGGCGTGGTGCAGGCGCTGGTTATCCAGTGCGTTGATCAAAGCCTTGAGCACATGGGTCTGGCCGACCATTTCGCGGAACGAGCGCGGACGCCATTTACGTGCAAGAACCTGATAACTCATCGAAAACCGTCAAATTGATAGACCAAAGACCGCTAATCCTAGCGGAGCAGGCCTGAAATTGCATCCGCTAAGCAGTACAACGACTAAGCTTTGTTCGCCAGGATGCGTATGCCAGACAGGGAGAGGCCGATGCGTTGGGTTTTAAGCCTGTTGCTGCTGTACGTCGGCCACCTGCCCGCCAATGAACTGCCGCCCCTGCGCTTTGCCATTGCAGAAAGCTGGGCAATGCCACTGGTGCGTATCGAGAACAATCAACCCGTCGACGGTATCATGTTCGATCTGATGACCGCCCTCGCCGCCCGCCTGCAACGCCGCCCCGAGTTCCATGTGCTGGCACGCCTGCGCCTGCAGGCGGCGATGGAGCGCGGCAGCGTCGACATCCGTTGCTTTGTGATGCCCTCATGGCTGGGTGGCCAATCGGGCAACTTCACCTGGAGCCTGCCACTGTTCGAGCAGCGCGACTGGCTGGTGGCCCGCCACCCGGAAACCACCCCCGCCACACTGAGCGACCTGCCCAGCCAGACCATCGGCACCGTGCTCGGCTACCGCTACGCCACCCTGCAGTCTGAATTCGACAACGCGCATTTTGCCCGCGACGACGCACGCAACCAGCAGCAAGTTCTGCAAAAGCTACAAGCCGGGCGCTACCACTATGCGGTGAGCAGCCAGTTGAGCCTGGACTGGTTCAATCGCTCACAACCCCCGGACCGACGCCTGATGCCCGTTGCCCTGCTCGAAGAGCAGGCGCTGAGCTGCTATGTGCGCAATGATCCCGAAGTCCCGACGCAAAGCATTTTGCGTGAGTTGCTGGTCATGAAGATGTCGGGGGAGATCGAGCGGATCGTGCAACACCATACGGGCAGGCACCTCGGTGATCTGAACACCGGTAATGCCATCAGCCAGTAGCAGCACCTAGCGGGAGCCGTTCAGTCTCAAGCCCCACCAGATAGTCAGGAAGATCATCGTGGTGTAATAGTTGAACACCCAGCTTTGTTGCAGCCTGTTTAGCGGCAGGCGTAAAACTTGAGTTTGTGACTACGCAAGCGTAATGGCACTCGTAGAACCCCTTTGCCGAGTAGGCCTCCTGGACACTTTTGTTGCCGACGGCCGATGAATACTGTTTGCATTGCACCACCAAACGCACGCCCTCCTGCGTAGCAATAATGTCGGCACCATGATCACCAGACCCCTTGGTCACGCTTGCACTCCAATCATTGTCCCTTATGATTTCAGCAACGTAGTGTTCATATTCATGACCCGTCATATCGCCATGCACCCTGGCACCTGGCTGACTTTCTGCAGTGATACCCTCAAGCCAGTTGATCCAATGCAGCTTTACTGTCTTATCGTCACTTTCCGACAGAAACGATGCATACCCTCCCTCCAGTAGGCTTAGTGCTTGCTGTGGAAGTCCCCCTACGTCAATGGGAAGCATCACTTCCCCGACGAAGTAATCCAGTTCCTTCTTCCACTTCGAATTATTTTCCCGGCCATATTCATCGACATAGACGAGTTGGGATCGCTTACGCGTCAAGGTTTTCAAATGTGGCTCTACCGACTTCAGGGCAACGCACTCAAGCAGCCGCCAGCAAAGACTGTCCTTGATCGCAGTATAATCACTGCCCTTCGTAAAGGTTGACAAGTCGTACCCGGGATGACCTTTTGACATTGATTTAATTGTGGCAGCAAGCACCTCAAGGACTTTTCTTTGCTTTGAAAGTTTTTTATCAACAATCATCGGGAGAATTAAATACATGTAAACACATGCAAGCACAAAGGCTGCGGCGAATAACCCGAAAAGCGCTAACGGGTGAGAACTGAAGAAGGAAATCAACCCGTTCACTATGGACAGGATTATTATGAGCCCGAAGCAGATTGCCGCCGTAGTCACGATGGCCTCTACGTTTCCTTTTGCGGCTTTGTGGCCTTTCCGTCTTCTGCGATTTTGCATTGTTGTCCGTAGTGATGCTTTGATTGTGGATGACGTATTAAAAGGTGGCAGACAGCAGAATGCCTGTCGCCGTTTTTTCGAGGCTACATAAACATCGAGCTTGGAGGATTGAGGTATCGCCGATTAAAATGCACAGCATGATTCACCACCCAGGTGCACCTGAACGCTGTCACGCTTCGAGATTTTTTGCTGCGAAAGCCTTGAGAACTCAAGAGCCTTGAATTAGGTGGCGACCCCACCAGCCACACCCCGGCACACAATGTTCCCGCTGTGGCTGCTCCCTTCCGGGCCTGACCAGGTTAACGGGTAATCGTTGCGGGGGGACCGATGGGGTCACCATAACGACGCTCGCCTGGCAGCGAGCGGGGCCATTGTACCGGTCTGGCGCCAAGATACAACCTCCCCGACGAGAAAAAACCACTCTAGCTCAAGCACTTGTGTCGCTCAGGCGGCCCGCCCCTGAACCGCCAGGTGGATAAAATGCAGCTTCGCCACCACCGGCGTGCTGAGGATGAACGGGTAAAAATCCGCTTGCCCCATGCTCCGTGACAGCTCGTTGAGCATTGCCGAGAGCTCGATCCAGGCGTTGATAAACGCCAGGAACAGATCCGCCTCGGGGTCGTCCGGTCGGTACAGGTCCTGACGCTGGAACGGCGGGTAGTCCAGCTCCAGGCTGCTTGCGTTCATGCCCAGCGCCAGCGCGGTATCGAGGGCATCGGTCATGTGCAGATAGTGCGCCCAGGTTTCCGCCCAGTCTTCCCAGGGGTGCATGGTCGCATAGGCACTGACATGGGCTGCTGCCCAGTCGTTCGGTGCGCCCTGCTGATAGTGGCGTTCCAGCGCGTCGCTGTAGCTTTCGCGCTCATCGCCGAACAGCGCGCGATAGCCTTCAAGGCAATCACTGCTGGCAATCAGACGGTCCCAATAGTAATGCCCCACCTCATGGCGTAAATGGCCCAGCAGGGTTCGATAGGGCTCGTGCAACTGCACGCGCACACGCTCGCGCCAGTCGTCATCGGCTTCGCGCACATCCAGGGTGATCAGGCCATTGGCATGGCCGGTGATCGGCGCATTGCCTTCAAGGTCGACGCCCAGGAAGTCGAACGCCAGTCCTGCACCCTCGCCCCCCTGCTTGGGCTCAACCGGCAAACCAAGGTGCAGGAGCTGCGCCACCAGGCGGCGCTTGGCGATCTCCAGCTTGCGCCAGCGCGGGTGATTGTCGGTAACCGACAGGTCCGGAATGGTCCGGTTCAGGCGACAGGCCAGGCAAAAACCGTCGGGTTCGTCAGCGCTCAGTAGCCAGTTGCAGGCCGCTGGCGTATCGAGATTGGCGCAGCGGCGTAGCGCACCCGCCTCCGGCTCGCCGTCGAGCAGCCAGAGGCCCTCGCCAGCGCCGGGCAGCAGGCTGGCCACCCGATTGCTCGGTGGCCAGTAGCCCAGCGCTGCCTGGCATGCCAGGCACTGGCTGTTGCGAAAGAACACCGACTGCCCGCACTGGCATTGCCAGACCCGGTCCGGCGGGCGCTCCCGACTGACGAACGACGCTGCAATCCTGGCGCCCAGTTGCTCAAAAAAACGGTACATGGCGATCCTCCTGGCTGCCGCCAAGACTAGACCATCGCCACAGCGAGGCGTTGCCGTGTTTACACGGCAATACCCTGCTCGGCGAGGAAGGCCACGAAGGCATCCTCGTCCAGCACCTTGAGTCCCAGTTCATTGGCCTTGGCCAGCTTCGAGCCGGCACCCGGCCCGGCCACCACGCAATGGGTCTTTGCAGAAACCGAACCGGCCACCTTGGCACCCAGGCTTTCCAGCTTGTCTTTGGCCACGTCGCGGCTCATGCGCTCCAGCGAACCGGTCAACACCCAGGTTTGCCCCGCCAGCGGCAAGCCGGCAGCGACCTTCTTCTCGCTCGTCCAGTGCATGCCGAACTCCAGCAACTGGGCCTCGATCGCCAAGGCCAGGGCGGCATTGGCCGGCACCTGGAAGAACGCGCGCACCGCCTCGGCCGGTTTGGCCGCCAGCGCCTGGCGCAGGTCAATACCGTCGGCGGCGATGATTTTCTCCAGACTGTCGAGCTTGGCCACCAGCTTTTCCGCCCCGGTAGGCCCTACCGAGGGAATATCCAGCTTGGCAATCAGGCCGGCCAGGGTCGCGCTGGCGGCAAACTCGGCACCCAGTTCGCCCTCGTCCTGCAATTGCAGGCCATGCTCAAGCAGTTGTGCGATGACGGTACGGTTGTGGTCGTCTTCGAAGAAGCTATGGATCTCGTAAGCCACCTCAAGGCCGACATCAGGCAAGTAGGTCAGCACCTGCGGCAGTGCCACCATGACCCGCTGCAGCGAGCCCAGCGAGCGCGCCAGCACCTTGGCGGTCTCCTCACCGACATCGGGAATGCCCAAGGCATAGATGAAGCGCGCCAGGCCCGGCGTTTTACTGGCGGCAATCGCGGCCAGCAGCTTCTTGCTCGACATCTCGGCAAAACCTTCGAGCTCGACGATTTGCTCAAACGTCAGCAGATACAGATCGGCCGGCGAGCGGATCAGGCCTTCGTCCACCAACTGCTCGACACTTTTCTCACCCAGCCCGTCGATGTCCATGGCCCGTCGCGAGACGTAGTGAATGATCGCCTGCTTGAGCTGCGCTGCACACGCCAGCCGACCAACGCAACGGTATACCGCGCCTTCACTGACCGATTCCTTGCCCTTGCTGCGCTTGATCAACTGCGTACGCTCGACCTGCGAACCACACACCGGGCACTCGGTAGGAATATGTACAGGCCGGGCATCGGCGGGACGGCGCTCGGTCACCACCTGCATGACCTGCGGGATCACGTCACCCGCCCGGCGAATGATCACGGTATCGCCGATCATCAGACCCAGGCGCGCCACTTCATCCATGTTGTGCAGGGTGGCGTTGGACACTGTCACCCCGGCGACCTTCACCGGCTTGAGGCGCGCCACCGGTGTTACCGCGCCGGTACGCCCAACCTGGAATTCCACATCCAGCACTTCGGTCAGCTCTTCCATGGCCGGAAACTTGTGGGCAATTGCCCAGCGCGGCTCGCGGGCACGGAAACCCAGCTCACGCTGCGCGGCCAGGCTGTTGACCTTGAACACCACACCGTCGATTTCGTACGGCAGGTCATTACGGCGCGCACCGATATCACGGTAGTACTCGAGGCATTCGGCCACGCCCGCCGCATGGCGCAGTTCGCGACTGATCGGCATGCCCCAGGCCTTGAGCTGCTCCAGGGTCCCGATGTGGGTGTCTGCCAGTGGCGCCGAAACCTGACCCAGGCCGTAGCAGCAGAACTCCAGCGGGCGGCTGGCGGTGATCTTCGAATCCAGCTGGCGCAAGCTGCCCGCCGCAGCGTTGCGCGGGTTGGCGAAGGTCTTGCCGCCGGCCTCGATCTGCGATTGGTTGAGGCGCTCGAAGCCGGCCTTGGACATGAACACTTCACCGCGCACCTCGAGCACGGCCGGCCAGCCCTCGCCCTGCAGTTTCAGGGGAATGTTGCGCACGGTACGAACGTTGACACTGATGTCTTCACCGGTGGTGCCGTCGCCACGGGTAGCGCCCTGCACCAGCTGGCCGTCCCGGTACAGCAGGCTCACGGCCAGGCCATCGAGTTTAGGTTCACAGCTGTAATCCACCGCCGCCCCGTCACCGAACAGGTCGCCGGCCGGCAGGTCGAGCCCCTCGACCACGCGCCGATCGAACTCGCGCAGGTCGTTTTCCTCGAAGGCGTTGCCCAGGCTGAGCATCGGCACTTCGTGACGCACCTGACTGAACGCCGACAACGCCGCGCCACCGACGCGCTGGGTCGGTGAATCGGCCGTCACCAGTTCAGGGTGCTCGGCCTCCAGAGCCTTGAGCTCGTTGAACAGGCGGTCATATTCGGCGTCCGGAACGCTGGGTTCGTCGAGCACATAGTAGCGATAGTTGTGCTGGTCGAGTTCGGCGCGCAGTTCGAGGATTCGGGATTCGGCGGTCATTTTCGTATTCTCTTGCAAAGCAAAAGAGCAGCCGGGGCTGCTCTTTGGGCATGTCTCTACTCGCTGCAGTGTATCTCGCCGGCCAGACCGGCGACGCTGTCAGCGTTTCTGGGTCAGTGCGCGACGCTCGAACTCGACGATGCGCTGACGGTAGTGCTCGATGGTCTGGGCGGTCATTACGCTGCGCTGGTCGTCCTTGAGCTCGCCATTGAGCTCGTGGGCCAGCTTGCGTGCTGCTGCGACCATGACGTCGAACGCCTGCTTGGGATGACGCGGCCCCGGCAGACCGAGGAAGAAACTCACGGCGCGGGTGCTGAAATGGTCGATGTCATCGAGGTCGAACACACCCGGCTTGACCGCATTGGCCATCGAGAACAGCACCTCGCCATTACCGGCCATGCTTTCGTGCCGGTGGAAGATGTCCATTTCGCCAAAGCGCAGGCCGCTTTCAAGAATGTTCTGCAACAGGGCCGGGCCCTTGAAGCCACCTTCGTCGCGGGAAATCACGCTGATCACCAGCACTTCTTCAACCGGCGGCAGGTCGCGGCTTTCACTGGAACCGAAGCCGGTACTGCTGCCGCGGCTTTCATCCGGGTAGTCATCGTCAACAGCGGCGAACAGATCCGGCTCTTGCTCACGCGGCTCGGCAGCCAGGTTCAGGTCGCCCTGTTGCGGCTCGTTGCCACGCTTGCGCTTGGACCCTTTCGACGGCTTGCCGCCGTCACGTTCACGCGCAGGGGCAGTCATGGACGGCAGGTCATGCTCATCCAGCTCAGGTTCCTTGTGGGTGTCCAATACCCGTGGCGGGCCGATCACCTCGGGGCTGCTGTCTTCATCCGGCAGGTTGGAGAAGCTGCGATCCAGACGGAATTTCAGCTTGCCCTTGCCACCGCGCATGCGGCGCCAGCCGTCAAAAAGAATACCGGCAATGACAATGATGCCGATGACGATCAGCCACTCGCGCAGACCGATTTCCATGTAATCCTGTGCCTCTGTAAAAAATGCTGAAAAATAAAGGGTTTAAACCCCTTTAAAACGTGGCGCCAACTCTATGTTCTGACAGGCGTTTTACCCACGCAAAAAATAAGTGACATTAAGCTAGCACGACCAAAGATAACTTTACACCGTCTGTCGCAACTGACAGGGCCATTTAGCGCAGGTTCACGCTATATCGCCTCCAATCAGGCGTCGACCATGGCCATCGCCTCCTCCACATCAACTGCTACAAGACGTGAACAACCCGGCTCGTGCATGGTTACCCCCATCAACTGGTCAGCCATTTCCATGGCGATCTTGTTGTGGGTGATATAGATGAATTGCACGGTCTGACTCATCTCCTTGACCAGGCGGGCATAGCGCCCGACGTTGGCATCGTCCAATGGCGCATCGACTTCATCGAGCATGCAGAACGGTGCCGGGTTGAGTTTGAAAATGGCAAATACCAGGGCCAGTGCGGTCAGCGCCTTCTCTCCGCCCGAGAGCAGATGGATGGTGCTGTTCTTCTTGCCTGGTGGCCGCGCCATAATTGTCACCCCTGTATCGAGTAGATCTTCGCCCGTCAGTTCCAGGTAAGCGCTGCCGCCACCGAAAACTTTTGGGAAAAGTGCCTGTAAACCGGCATTTATCTGATCAAAGGTATCTTTGAAGCGGTTGCGGGTTTCCTTGTCGATCTTGCGAATGACGTTTTCCAGGGTGTCCAGGGCTTCGACCAGGTCGGCATTCTGCGCGTCGAGGTAGCGCTTGCGCTCGGACTGCTGCTGGTACTCGTCGATGGCGGCCAGGTTGATTGCGCCCAGACGCTGGATACGGGCATCGATACGCTCCAGCTCCTGCTCGGACTCCTGCTCGCTGGCCGTATCGCTCAAGGTATTCAACACCCCTTGCAAGTCGTAGCCGTCGGCCTGCAGTTGCTCCTGCAGGGTTTTACGCCGCACGCTCAAGCCCTGCCACTCCAGGCGATGCTGCTCCAGCTGACCACGCAGCAACTGCCCCTGCTGTTCGGCCTGGGTACGGCGCTTTTCCACGTCCCGCAGTTCGCGATCCGCTTCATCCATGTGCAAGCGTGCCTGGCGCATTTCGTCATCGACGCTCATGCGTTTTTCCAGCAGTTCTTCGAGTTTCAGGCGCAGCTCTTCGAGCGGCGCTTCGCCCTCTTCCAGATTCAGGCTGAGCTGCTCGCGCTTTTCAGTCAGGCGCTCCGATTGCAGCTCCAGGCGCTCCAGGGCCTGACGCGTGGAGTCATGCTGGGCGCGCAACGAACCCAGACGCACGGCCAACTGATGGGCATGATCCTTGTGCTGACGCGCCTCCTGACGCACCCGGTCAAGGCGCTCGCGCAAACTGTCGCGCTGGGCCATCAACAGCTCGCGCTGTTCGGTGTCCTGGGCCATCAGTTCCAGCGCTTCCTGCAGTTGCAGACGCGACTCACCGAGGTTTTCGCTTTCGAGGGCGCGTTGCTCGACCAGCTCGACGAGCTCTTCTTCCAGACGCCGGCGCCGCAAGCTCAATTGCTCGGCGCGCGCTTTGCCCGCGGACAGGCGTGCGTTCAGCTCACTCTGCTGACGGGCTTGATCCTGAGCATGGCGACGCAACTGCTCGCGGCGCTCTTCCAGCGCCTGCTGCTGCTCACGCTGCTGCTGAAGCTGGGCGTCGAGCAGCTCAAGTGCCGTCTCCTGCTCCTGACGCTCGAGTCCCAGTTGCTCCAGCTCCTGGGCACGGGCCAGCAGGCCACCCTGTGCGTCGCTGGCGCGATTGACCCGCAGGAAGTGGCGACCCACCCAATACCCATCGCGGCTCACCAGGCTTTGACCGGCACTCAACTGACTGCGCCGCGCCAAGGCCTGCTCCAGGTCTTCCACAGGCACGACCTGCCCCAACCAGGGCGCCAGATCGATTCGCCCCTCGACCTTGTCGAGCAGGCTGCCGGCAATTCGCGCGCTATCGGCCGTGGACTCAAGCAGGCGCAGGTCGCCCTGACTGAATGCGCCCAGGTCAAGCTGAGTGAAATCGTCGACCAGCACGGCCTGCAGGTCGGCGCCCAGCACGGTTTCTACCGCCAGTTCCCACCCCGGCGCTACCCGAAGGCCTTCGGCCAGGCGCGGGTGCTGCTCCAGGCCTTGCTCACGCAGCCATTGCGCAGTGCCGGTGCCAGGATCGAGAGCGGCTTGCTGCAGGGCCTCAAGCGACGCCAAACGGCCGCCCAGGCGTTGCAACTCGCCCTGAGCCTGCTGCTGCGCCGCTGCTGCCTGCTGAAGTTGCTCACGCAGTGCTTCCAGCTGTTCCACTACCTGCTGTTCCTGCAGGTGCAGGTCTTCAAGCACCAGGTCGCTGCTGGCCAGCTGTTCGCCCAGCTCCAGAATGGCGGCGTCTTCCGGATCCGCGCTGAGCTGGTCACGCTCTTCGCCCAGCTTGCGCTGGCGCTCGGCAAGCCGCTCCAGTGCCTGCTCAAGCTGCTGGATGCGCGCCTGCTGCACTTCAGCTTGCCGGCGCGGCTCGGCGGAACGGGTGTTGAACGTGTCCCACTGCTCCTGCCAGCCGTGCATGGTGCCTTCGGCTTCTTCCAGGCCCGCCGCCGACTCTTCGGCGGCGGCCAGGGTCATGGCCTGCTCGGGCTCGATCAGTTCGAGCTCTTCACCCAGCGTGGCCAGCAAGGTGCGGTCGTGCCCCAGGTGCGACTCGGTTTCAAGGCGCGAGCGCTCTGCTTCCTTGAGGTCATCCTGCAACTGGCGCAAACGCTGCTGGCCATGCTGGATACTCTGCTCGACCCGGGCGATGTCACCGGCGACAGAATAAAAGCGGCCCTGCACCAGATTGAAGCGTTCGGACAGCTCATGATGACCATCGCGCAAGCGCTCGATGCTGGCATCGGCATTGCGCTGCTCGGCCATCAGCGCCTCGAAGGCCACTTCCTGGTCACCGATCACCGCTTCGCGCTGGGCCACCTGCAGGTTCAGCGCCTGCCAGCGCAACGCCGACAACTGCGCCTTGAGCTGGCGCTCTTCGGCTTTGTATTCCTTGTACTTCTCGGCGGCCTGGGCCTGACGGTGCAAGCGTTCAAGCTGGCGCTCCAGCTCTTCGCGCAGGTCGGTCAGGCGTTCGAGGTTTTCGTGGGTGCGACGAATACGGTTTTCGGTCTCGCGCCGACGCTCCTTGTACTTGGAGATCCCCGCCGCTTCCTCGATGAAGTTGCGCAGGTCTTCAGGCTTGGCCTCGATCAGCTTGGAGATCATCCCCTGCTCGATGATCGAGTAGCTGCGCGGCCCCAGGCCCGTGCCGAGGAAGATATCGGTGATATCGCGGCGCCGGCATTTGGTGCCGTTGAGGTAATAGGTGTTCTGCGCGTCACGGGTAACTTTGCGGCGGATGGAGATTTCCGCATAGGCGGCGTATTCGCCGACCAGGGTGCTGTCGGAGTTATCGAACACCAGCTCGATACTGGCCTGGCTGACCGGCTTGCGGCTGGTCGAGCCATTGAAGATGACGTCGGTCATCGACTCGCCACGCAGGTTTTTCGCCGAACTTTCGCCCATCACCCAGCGCACCGCATCGATGATGTTGGACTTGCCGCAGCCATTGGGGCCGACAACGGCCGCCATGTTGCTGGGGAAGTTAACCGTAGTGGGGTCGACGAACGACTTGAACCCGGCCAGGCGAATGCACTTCAGGCGCATGCTCAGGCAGACGCCAATGCCGCCAGCACCAGCTCGCAGCTGCGCTGGCAGTATTCGGCCAGCACCGTGCGAATCCGTGCCTGGTCGCGTGCAATCACGGCCTCGAGCAGGTTGGCGAACAGGGCCAGAAAATCGCTCATCTCGGCCTTGCGTTGATCCAGCGCCAGGTAATAAGCGCGGCTCATCGCCGGCTGCAGGTTTTCAACGGTTTCCTGCAGGTAAGGATTGTTGGCGAACGGATAGGCTGCGCGCATCACCGCGAAGCTTTCTTCGACGAATGCCTTGATGTCCTGGCTCTCGAGCGCCACAGTCAGGCGCTGCTGGATCTTGAGGAATGCGAGCAGGTCGGTGTCATGACGCCAGCCCTTGGCCACGGCATTGCCCAGCAAGGTGTAAAGCTCGCCCATCAGCGTGCACAGGCTGCGTACACCGTGCTCGTCGAGTTCGGTCACGTGCGCGCCACGGCGCGGCAAGATGGTCACCAGGTGGCGACGTTCAAGGATCAGCAAGGCTTCACGCACCGAGCCGCGACTGACATTCAACGCCTGGGTGACCTTCTGTTCCTGGATCCGTTCAGCAGGCTTTAGCTCGCCGCGGATAATCCGCTCGGCCAGGTAGTGGGCAATTTGCTCGGAGAGGCTGTCCGGCGCCTTGAACGTCATGGTTGTCCTTCAAAATCATTGAACGGTGCAAAGGGCGCAATTGTAGCGCACTTGCCCCTGCGTCGCGCAGGGGCCTGGGTGCAGAAGTTGGCACGAATCACGCACCTCTGTTGCAAATAGTTATGCAAACAGTTCTGCCAGGAGCGCGGGGCTATGCTCTATAGAAGAAGCACCTGTTGCAGGTGGGTAATGGGCTGGAAAATTTCCTGACCCAGAGGTCAGAAAAATGTTGACCTAAAAATCAAGTCTGCTTACAGTCCGCTCAACAACAATAAACCGCGTGTGAGGCCTTCCCGTGATCCAGTTTCTTCTTAACCAGGAGCTGCGCAGTGAGCATGCCCTGGATCCCAACCTGACCGTGCTGCAATACCTGCGCGAGCACCTGGGCAAGTCCGGTACCAAGGAAGGCTGCGCCAGCGGCGATTGTGGTGCCTGCACCGTGGTGGTCGGCGAGCTGAGTGAAGACGACGATGGCCGCGAGCACATCCGCTACCGCAGCCTGAACTCCTGCCTGACCTTCGTCTCGTCGCTGCACGGCAAGCAACTGATCAGTGTTGAGGGCCTCAAGCATCAGGGCCAACTGCACAGCGTGCAGCAGGCCATGGCCGACTGTCACGGCTCGCAATGCGGCTTCTGTACCCCGGGCTTTGTCATGTCGCTGTTTGCCCTGCAAAAGAACAGCGATGCACCGGATCTGCACAAGGCCCAGGAAGCCCTGGCCGGCAACCTCTGTCGCTGCACCGGTTACCGCCCGATCCTCGCTGCTGCCGAACAATCCTGCTGCCAGGCCAAACCTGACCAGTTCGATACCAACCAGGCGCAAACCATCGCCCGCCTGAAAGCCATCGCACCAAGCGAAACCGGTGAGCTCAACAGTGGCGACAAGCGCTGCCTGGTGCCGTTGACCGTGGCTGATCTCGCCGACCTTTATGGCTCGCACCCCGAAGCCCGCCTGCTCGCCGGCGGGACCGACCTGGCGCTGGAAGTGACCCAGTTCCATAAAACCCTGCCGGTGATGATCTACGTCGGTAACGTTGCTGAGCTCAAGCGTATCGACAGCAACGATGAGCAGCTCGAGATCGGTGCCGCCACGCCACTGACCGACTGCTACGACGCCCTGAGCCGCGAGTACCCGGACTTCGGTGAACTGCTGCACCGTTTCGCCTCGTTGCAGATCCGCAACCAGGGCACCCTGGGCGGCAACATCGGCAACGCCTCGCCGATCGGCGACTCCCCGCCGCTGCTGATTGCCCTGGACGCACAGGTGGTGCTGCGCAAAGGTGAAAACACCCGCACCCTGGCACTGGAAGACTACTTCATCGACTACCGCATCACTGCCCGCCAGGAAAGCGAGTTCATCGAGAAGATCATCGTGCCGCGCGCCCGTAGCGGCTGGACATTCCGCGCCTACAAAGTCTCCAAGCGCCTGGATGACGATATTTCCGCCGTGTGCGCAGCGTTCAACCTACGCATTGAAAACGGCGTGGTCGAAGCCGCACGCATCGCCTTCGGCGGCATGGCCGCGATCCCCAAGCGCGCCCGTGCCTGTGAGGCCGCACTGGTGGGCAAAGCCTGGAACCAGGCCAGCATCGAGCGTGCCTGCCAGGCCCTGGCCGAAGACTTCACGCCGCTGTCGGACTTCCGCGCAAGCAAGGAATACCGTCTGCTGAGCGCGCAGAACCTGCTGCGCAAATACTTCATTGAACTGCAAACGCCGCACATCGAAACCCGGGTGACCGCTTATGTCTAATCATCACGTCGCCAAAAGCCAGGCAGAAATGGCCGCACTGTTCAGCCAGGACCTGACCACCGGTGTCGGTCGCAGCCTCAAGCACGACAGCGCCGACAAACAGGTCAGCGGTGAGGCGCAGTACATCGATGACCGCCTGGAATTCCCCAACCAGCTGCATGTGTATGCGCGCATGTCCGACCGCGCCCATGCCCGGGTGCTGAAGATCGATACCAGCCCCTGCTATGCCTTCGAAGGGGTGCGTATCGCTATCACCCACGAAGACATCCCCGGCCTCAAGGACATCGGTGCGATCATGCCCGGCGACCCGCTGCTGGCCATCGACACCGTCGAGTTCGTCGGCCAGCCGGTACTCGCCGTCGCCGCGCGCGACCTCGACACTGCACGCCGTGCGGCCATGGCCGCCATTGTTGAATACGAAGACCTGGAACCGGTTCTGGATGTCGTCGAAGCCTTGCGCAAAAAGCACTTCGTGCTCGACAGCCACACCCACAAGCGCGGCGACTCGGTCAGCGCCCTGGCCAGCGCGCCGCACCGCCTGCAAGGCACCTTGCACATCGGCGGCCAGGAACACTTCTACCTCGAAACCCAGATCTCCTCGGTGATGCCCACCGAAGACGGCGGGATGATCGTCTACTGCTCGACCCAGAACCCCACCGAAGTGCAAAAGCTGGTCGCTGAAGTGCTCGATGTGCCAATGAACAAGATCCAGGTCGACATGCGTCGCATGGGTGGCGGCTTCGGCGGCAAGGAAACCCAGGCCGCCAGCCCGGCCTGCCTGTGCGCAGTGATCGCGCGCCTGACCGGCCAGCCCACCAAGATGCGCCTGCCGCGGGTCGAGGACATGCTGATGACCGGCAAGCGTCACCCGTTCTATGTCGAATACGACGTCGGCTTCGACGACAGCGGCCGCCTGCACGGTATCAACCTCGAACTGGCCGGCAACTGCGGTTATTCGCCGGACCTTTCGGCATCGATCGTCGACCGCGCCATGTTCCACTCCGACAACGCCTACTACCTGGGCGATGCCACGGTCAACGGCCACCGCTGCAAGACCAACACCGCATCGAACACCGCCTACCGCGGCTTCGGCGGCCCGCAGGGGATGGTTGCCATCGAGGAGGTGATGGACCACATCGCCCGCCACCTGGCAACCGACCCGCTGTCGGTGCGCAAGGCCAACTACTACGGCAAGACCGAGCGCAACGTTACCCACTACTACCAGACCGTCGAGCACAACATGCTCGAGGAAATGACCGCAGAGCTGGAAGCCAGTGCCGACTACCACGAGCGCCGCGAGTCGATTCGTCGCTTCAACGCCCACAGCCCGATCCTGAAAAAAGGCCTGGCGCTGACTCCGGTTAAATTCGGCATTTCCTTTACTGCCAGTTTCCTCAACCAGGCCGGTGCGCTGGTGCACGTCTACACCGACGGCAGCATCCACTTGAACCACGGCGGCACCGAAATGGGCCAGGGCCTGAACACCAAGGTTGCGCAAGTGGTGGCCGAAGTGTTCCAGGTCGATTTTGACCGGGTTCAAATCACCGCCACCAACACCGAAAAGGTACCCAACACTTCGCCAACGGCGGCTTCCTCCGGCGCCGACCTCAACGGCAAGGCAGCGCAGAATGCGGCAGAGACCATCAAGAAACGCCTGGTCGAATTCGCCGCTCGCCAGTACAAGGTGACTGAAGAAGATGTCGAATTCCGCAACAACCATGTGCGTATCCGCGACGAGATTGTCAGCTTCGACGCACTGATCCAGCAGGCGTATTTTGCCCAGGTGTCGCTGTCGAGTACCGGCTTCTACAAAACCCCGAAAATCTATTACGACCGCAGCCAGGCCCGTGGCCGTCCGTTCTACTACTTCGCGTTCGGCGCGGCCTGCGCCGAAGTCATCGTCGACACCCTGACGGGCGAATACAAGATGCTGCGCACCGACATCCTGCACGACGTCGGCGCCTCGCTGAACCCGGCCATCGACATCGGCCAGGTGGAAGGCGGCTACGTACAGGGCATGGGCTGGCTGACCACTGAAGAACTGGTGTGGAACGCCAAGGGCAAGCTGATGACCAATGGCCCGGCGAGCTACAAGATCCCGGCCGTGGCCGACATGCCGATCGACTTCAGGGTCAAGCTGGTAGAAAACCGCAAGAACCCGGAAGACACCGTGTTCCACTCCAAAGCCGTGGGCGAACCGCCGTTCATGCTGGGCATCGCCGCCTGGTGTGCGATCAAGGATGCCGTGGCCAGCCTGGCTGACTACCGCGTGCAGCCAAAGGTCGATGCACCGGCAACCCCTGAGCGTGTGCTGTGGGGGTGTGAGCAGATGCGCAAGGCGGTGGCAGCCCGCGAGGCGGCTGTCGAGGTTGAAACCGTAGCTCCGTAACGCGCCCATCGCGGGCAAGCCTGCTCCTGCTTTGGGAGCGGGCTTGCCCGCGAAGAGGCCAGCACAGGCACCCGATAGGTAAGTGAATATGCACACCTGGATCAACGCCCTCGCCGACCTGCAAGCCCGCGGTGAAGCCTGCGTGCTGGTGACCATCATCGAAGAGCGCGGTTCGACGCCGCGCAACGCCGGCTCAAAGATGGTAGTCAGCGCCGAACAGCTGTTCGACACCATCGGTGGCGGGCACCTGGAATACAAGGCGATGAAAATCGCCCGGCAAATGCTTGCCGAACGTCGCGAATCTCCCCACCTGGAGCGTTTCAGCCTCGGCGCCAGCCTTGGCCAGTGCTGCGGTGGCGCCACGGTGCTGCTGTTCGAGCCTATGGGCCAGGTTCAAGCGCAGATCGCCGTGTTCGGCGCAGGCCATGTCGGCCGAGCTCTGGTACCCTTGCTCGCCGCGCTGCCATGCAGGGTGCGCTGGATCGACTCACGCGAACAGGAATTCCCCGAAAGCATTCCCGCCGGAGTCAGCAAGATTGTCAGTGAAGAGCCGGTCGATGAAGTAGACGACCTGCCCGCCGGCAGCTATTGCATCGTCATGACCCACAACCATCAACTGGACCTGGAACTGACGGCCGCAATCCTCAAACGCAACGATTTCACCTGGTTCGGTTTGATCGGCTCGAAAACCAAACGCGTCAAGTTCGAGCATCGCCTGCGCGAACGCGGCTACACCGACGAGCGCCTGCAACGCATGCGTTGCCCGATGGGCCTGGCCGAGGTCAAGGGCAAGCTGCCGATCGAGATCGCCGTGTCCATCGCCGCAGAAATCATTGCCACCTACAACGCCAGCTTTGGCCAGCACGACAATGCTACCAACGCCGGCCCCATTGCCCAATTGCTGCCGCCTTCACGGCGCAGCCAAGCCATATGACGAGAGCCCTATGAGCGCAACCCGCAAAGCCTACCGTGCCGCCATCCTGCACAGCATCGCCGACCCTGCCGAAGTGGGCATCGAGGCGTCGTACCAGTATTTCGAAGACGGCCTGCTGGTGGTCGACAACGGCAAGATCAGCGCCCTGGGGCATGCCAGCGAACTGCTGCCGACACTGCCTGCCGACATTGAAGTGCAGCACCATCAGGACGCACTGATCACCCCTGGCTTTATCGATACCCATATCCACTTCCCGCAGACCGGCATGATCGGTTCCTACGGTGAGCAACTGCTGGACTGGCTCAACACCTACACCTTCCCGTGCGAGAAGCAGTTTGCCGACAAGGCACACGCCGACACGGTGGCGAAGATCTTCGTCGAAGAACTGCTGCGCAACGGCACCACCACCGCCCTGGTGTTTGGCAGCGTGCACCCCGAGTCGGTCAATGCCTTCTTTGAAGAAGCAGAGCGGCTGGACCTGCGCATGATCGCCGGCAAGGTGATGATGGATCGCAATGCCCCGGACTACCTGACCGACACCGCTGAGTCCGGCTACACCGAAAGCAAAGCGCTGATCGAGCGCTGGCACGGCAAGGGCCGCCTGCACTATGCAGTCACCCCGCGCTTTGCCCCCACCAGCACACCGGAACAACTGGCATTGGCCGGTCAATTGCTGGGCGAATTCCCTGACCTGTACATGCACACGCACCTGAGCGAAAACCTCAAGGAAATCGACTGGGTCAAGGAGCTGTTCCCGGAGCGCAAGGGCTACCTCGACGTCTACGACCACTTCAAGCTGCTCGGTGAGCGCTCGGTGTTCGCCCACGGTGTGCACCTGTGCGACGAGGAATGTCAGCGTCTGGCCGAAACCGGTTCGGCCGTGGCGTTCTGCCCGACCTCCAACCTGTTTCTGGGCAGCGGCTTGTTCAACCTGCCACAGGCGGAACGTTTCAAGGTCAAGGTCGGCCTGGGGACGGATGTCGGCGCAGGCACCAGCTTCTCGCTGCTCAACACCCTCAATGAGGCGTACAAGGTCATGCAACTTCAGGGGGCGCGCCTGAGCCCGTTCAAGTCACTGTACCTGGCGACACTGGGCGGTGCCCAGGCGCTGTACCTGGATGACCGCATCGGCAGCCTCAAGCCGGGCAACGATGCCGACTTCGTAGTCCTCGACTATAAAGCGACGCCGTTGATGGACTACCGCATCCAGCAATCGAACAGCATCGACGAGACGCTGTTCGTGCTGATGACCCTGGGCGACGACCGTACCGTCAAACAGACGTTCGCCGCCGGGCGCTGCGTGCACCAGCGCTAAGGCTCACGAGCCAGGCCGCGGTACAGCGCGCCGCCGATCACTGCCCCGATCAGCGGCGCCACCCAGAACAGCCACAGCTGCTGCAGCGCCCAGCCGCCGACAAACAGCGCAGGCCCGGTGCTACGCGCCGGGTTGACCGAGGTGTTGGTCACCGGAATCGAGATCAAGTGGATCAGGGTCAGTGCCAGGCCAATGGCAATCGGCGCAAAGCCTGCCGGTGCACGGCTGTCGGTGGCGCCCATGATGATCAGGATGAACATCGCAGTCATCACAACTTCACTGGCAAAACCTGCCGCCAATGAATAGCCGGCCGGCGAATGCTCGGCATAGCCGTTGGAAGCCAGGCCCGAAGACAACTCGAAGCCCGCCTTGCCGCTGGCGATGAAGTAGATCACGCCCGCAGCAATGATGGCCCCGATCACTTGAGCAACAACGTAAGGAATGAGTTCTTTAGCCGGGAAACGCCCGCCAACTACCAGCCCCAGCGAGACGGCCGGGTTCAGATGGCACCCCGAAATGTGGCCGATTGCAAAAGCCATCGTCAGCACGGTCAGGCCAAAGGCCAACGCCACCCCGACCAGCCCGATCCCCGCCGGTAACGAGGCGGCTAACACCGCACTGCCGCAGCCGCCCAACACCAACCAGAAGGTTCCGATCAGCTCCGCACCCATGCGCTTGCCCAGAGGCATCGACATATTCCATTCCTCATCGAGTTGAAGTTCCACGCTTAACGCGCAAGCCCAACTGCTGGATGAAGGTTTGCGGTAATGAACAGGTGAGAATCTAGCAGAGGATGGTTGAAGTGCCAGTTGGCCTGAAACGCATCACCGGCAAGCCTGCTCCTGCTTCGCGGGAGTCGGCTTGCGGTGATAGAGCGATAGGGCTTCAGCCCTTGAGGGGAGCGGCACCGCGTTTTTTGGTTTGCAGCAGATGCGAGAACACCGCGTGCAGGTCATCCGAGGCGCTGTCTTCGTCGAGGTTGAGCTTGCTGTCGATGTGGTCCATGTGATGCATCATCAGGCTGACCGCCAGGTTGACGTCGCGGGCCTCGATGGCATCAATCAACTGCATGTGCTCGTCGTAGGAGCAGTGCGAGCGGTTGCCACTTTCGTACTGGGCGATGATCAGCGAGGTTTGCGACACCAGGCTGCGCTGAAAGCTGATCAAGGGCGCATTGCCTGCAGCTTCAGCCAGTTTCAGGTGGAACTCGCCGGACAGGCGAATGCCTGCACCGCGGTCGCCACGGGAGAAGCTGTCGCGCTCGTCACGCACCATCTGGCGCAGCTCGTTGAGCTGCTCGGCGGTTGCATGCTCGACCGCAAGCTCGGTGATTGCACGCTCGACCATGCGCCGCGAGAAGAACACCTGACGCGCTTCTTCGACGGTCGGGCTGGCGACCACGGCGCCGCGATTGGGCCGCAGCAGCACCACGCTTTCATGGGCCAGGCGCGACAGCGCACGACGAATGATGGTGCGGCTGACACCAAAGATTTCCCCCAGCGCTTCCTCGCTCAATTTGGTACCCGGCGCCAGGCGCTGTTCGAGAATGGCCTCGAAAATGTGCGCGTAGACGATATCGTCCTGGGTTCCACTGCGTCCGGCCTTGCCGGTACGTACAGGTTTCTTGAGGGGTTGCAGCTGTTCGTTCATGGGCGCTCGTGCACGGAAATCCACCAATCGGACCCTGACTTTAATAGCAGTCAGCGGGGCGAAGGCAAGTCCTGGTCAGAAAATTAAACGATTAAGGTATGGACGCATTGTACACAGGCGCAGCGATTTCTGCAGGGGATGATGGCCTTTATAGCTAGACGCAGAAATTATTTGAGCACAACACCAAAAACATTATTTGCATTCTTTGTATACAAACGCATAATCCATGCGTGCAACTTCCTGACTCAGAAGTCAACAAACGGTCCGGTCGCCTGCCATCCCATCCGCCTCACAGAGCTCCCCAGTGCGTGCGCAGGACTGGCTCTGAAAAACAAGAAAAGACTTGAGGAGTACATGCTGTGGAAAGCCGCAAATCCGAAGCCCCTACGCTGGATCTTGCCCCACCGCTCGAAACGAGCTGGCTGGAGCGGATTTTCAAACTCAAGCTACATGGCACCACCGTCAAAACCGAAATGATCGCCGGGTTGACCACCTTCATCACCATGGCCTACATCATTTTCGTCAACCCCAACATCATGGCCGATGCCGGCATCGATCACGGTGCGGCGTTCGTCGCCACCTGCATCGCTGCCGCCCTGGGCTGCCTGTTGATGGGCCTGTATGCCAACTGGCCGGTCGGCCTGGCTCCGGGCATGGGGCTCAACGCCTTCTTCACCTACACAGTGGTCGGAACCATGGGCTACACCTGGGAAGCGGCACTGGGCGCAGTGTTCGTCTCCGGGGTGCTGTTCATGCTACTGACCCTGTCGCGCGTACGTGAATGGCTGCTCAACAGCATTCCCGTGAGCTTGCGTCATGCAATGGGTGCCGGCGTCGGATTGTTTCTCGGACTGATCGGTCTTAAAACTGCCGGAATTGTCGTCGACAGCCCGGCCACCCTGATCAAGCTCGGCTCCCTGCACGAGCCTGGCCCGCTGCTGGCGGCGATCTGCTTCCTGATGATCGCGGTACTCAGCTATCACCGCGTGTTTGGCGCGATCCTGATCAGCATCATCAGCGTCACCCTCGCTGGCTGGGGCCTGGGCCTGGTCGAGTACGGCGGCCTGTTCTCGCTGCCGCCAAGCCTGGCGCCGACCTGGATGGCCATGGATGTTGCAGGCGTGTTCAACGTCAGCATGATTGCCGTGGTGTTTGCCTTCCTCTTCGTGCACATGTTCGACACCGCCGGCACCCTGATGGGCGTCGCCCAGCGGGCCAATCTGGTAAACGCCGACGGTCGCATCGAAAACCTCTCGCGGGCCCTGAAGGCTGATAGCGCATCGAGCGTATTCGGCGCGGTGGTCGGCGTACCGCCGGTCACCAGCTACGTGGAGAGTGCTGCCGGTGTCGCTGCAGGGGGGCGTACTGGCCTGACGGCGGTGGTGGTCGGCCTGTTCTTCATCGCTGCAATGTTCTTCGCACCACTGGCCGGGATGATTCCCGCCTATGCCACGGCGGGTGCGTTGATCTACGTCGCCATGCTGATGATGGGCAGCATGGCCCACATCAACTGGGATGAGGCCACCGACAGCATTCCGGCCATCGTGACCGCAATCATGATGCCGCTGACCTTCTCGGTGGCCGACGGTATTGCCCTGGGCTTTATCACTTATGTGGTGCTCAAGGCCGGTACCGGGCGTTTCAGCGAGATCTCGGCGAGCCTGTGGGTGCTGACCGCGATTTTCATTGCCAAGTTCGTGTTCCTGTAAACACAACGCCGTGTAAACAGAGCCTCACCTTCGGGTGGGGCTTTTTTATTCATCGCGCACAACCTCTGTAGGAGCAGATTAATCCGCGATGGAGCGCGCAGCGGCCCCAGACCTTGGGACTGCCATGCAGTCCATCGCGGCGGTCCGGCGTCCCGGCAAATCCGCTCCTACCAAAACCTGGGCAAAAAAAAGCCCGCCAGTGTGATAGCGGGCAAGGACCTACGAAGATTCTTCTAGCGACCAACTAGCTTCCACGATAGGTCGAGTAACTGTACGGCGAGATCAACAGGGGCACGTGGTAGTGATCCTGCTCGGCGCTGATGCCAAAACGCAGAACCACAACGTCCAGGAATGCATGCTCGGGCAACTGCACACCACGGGCACGGTAGTAATCGCCGGCATTGAACTGCAGCTGGTAAACGCCACTGCGATAATCCTCGCCCTGCAACAGCGGTGCATCGCAACGACCGTCGCTGTTGGTCAGGGCAGTGTTTACCAGTTCCAGCTGCTGGCCTTCGACCCGGTACAGCTCGACCTTGATCGAGCTGCCAGGGCAGCCATGTGCGGCATCCAGTACATGCGTGGTCAATCGTCCCATTGCTTGCTCGCCTCTGTTCTGTCTGTGGGCAAAAAATCCCGCACGGCACCGGCAGGGGGCACGGCAACGTACGACTGTCGGATTATTAAGACATTTTTCTGTAAAATTGTACACAATAATTAGGTATTCTTTCCTGGCAGCGCCCTACCCCCCTGTAAATACGCCATCAGTCGCAAAACCATACAGCTGGCCATTGATCGCGTCATAAGCTGACCAATCAGGCAGATTTCTTGCAGAGGGTTTTCCGGGGCCAGCCATGAAGAAATACGAAAAAACAGGCTTACAAACCGCAAACAAAGTTGTATACAATCATCTCATCGACGTGGGCGATACCCTACCCGGGCACCACGCCATCCGTTTACACGTATAAGAAGGAAGACTGCAGTGAGCGCTGATTATCCTCGCGACCTGATCGGTTACGGCAATACCCCACCCCATCCGCGCTGGCCGGGGAATGCCCGCATCGCTTTGTCTTTCGTGCTCAATTACGAAGAAGGTGGTGAACGCAACATTCTTCACGGAGACAAGGAATCAGAAGCCTTTCTCTCGGAAATGGTCGCCGCCCAGCCCCTGCAGGGCGCTCGTAACATGAGCATGGAATCGCTCTACGAGTATGGCAGCCGTGCCGGTGTCTGGCGCTTGCTCAAGCTGTTCAAGGACACTGGCGTGCCGATGACTATCTTTGCCGTCGCCATGGCTGCCCAGCGTCACCCGGACGTGATCCGTGCCATGGTCGAAGCCGGCCACGAAATCTGCAGCCACGGCTACCGCTGGATCGACTACCAGAACATGGATGAGGCGCAGGAGCGCGAGCACATGCTCGAAGCCATCCGTATCCTCACCGAACTGACCGGCGAACGCCCACTGGGCTGGTACACCGGCCGCACCGGGCCGAACACCCGCCGCCTGGTGATGGAGGAAGGCGGCTTCCTCTACGACAGCGACACCTATGACGATGACCTGCCCTACTGGGAACCGAACAACCCGACCGGCAAAGCGCACCTGGTGATCCCGTACACCCTGGACACCAACGACATGCGTTTCACTCAGGTTCAGGGTTTCAACTGTGGCGAGCAGTTCTTCCAGTATCTGAAAGATGCCTTCGACGTGCTCTACGAAGAAGGTGCCGAAGCGCCAAAAATGCTCTCCATCGGCCTGCACTGCCGCCTGGTCGGCCGCCCTGCACGTCTGGCCGCGCTCAAGCGCTTCATCGAATACGCCAAGAGCCATGACCAGGTCTGGTTCACCCGGCGCGTGGACATCGCCCGTCACTGGCATGCCACCCACCCTTACAAAGCCGAGACCGTCTCATGACCGCGTTCAAAACCCTCACGCCTTCGACCCTGGAACGCCAGGCATTCGTTGAAGCGTTTGCCGACATCTACGAACACTCGCCGTGGGTTGCCGAAAAAGCCTACGACCTGGGCCAACTGCAGGAAATCGATCAGATCGAAGCCCTGCACCAGCGCATGAGCGACATTCTCCTGAGTGCCGATCACGCCGCCCAGCTGGCCTTGATCAACGCTCACCCGGACCTCGCCGGCAAAGCCGCGATCCAGGGCGAACTGACCGAATCGAGCACCAATGAACAGGCCGGCGCCGGTATCCACCAGTGCACCGCCGAAGAGTTCGAGCGCTTTACCGAACTCAACGACGCCTACAAGGCCAAGTTCCAGTTTCCGTTCATCATGGCGGTAAAAGGCAGCAATCGGCACCAGATCCTCGCCTCGTTCGAAAAACGCATCCACAACTCGGTAGAAGCCGAGTTCAAGGAAGCGCTGGCGCAGATCAACCTGATTGCCCTGTTCCGCCTGCTGCAACTTTAAGGGCAAGGCCAGCCTTACCCTCCACAACACAGAATAAAGAGATACCGCATGCGCACTTTAGTGATTGAGCCCTTGACCAAAGAAGCCTTCGCCCCTTTCGGTGACGTGATCGAAACCGACGGCAGCGACCACTTCATGATCAACAACGGTTCGACCATGCGCTTCCACAAGCTGGCCACGGTACAAACCGCCCAGCCTGAGGACAACGCGATCATCAGCATCTTCCGTGCCGACGCACAGGACATGCCACTGACCGTACGCATGCTGGAGCGCCATCCGCTGGGCAGCCAGGCGTTTATTCCGCTGCTCGGCAACCCCTTTCTGATCGTGGTCGCGCCCGTTGGCGATGCACCTGTATCAGGTTTGGTCCGTGCTTTTGTCAGCAATGGCAAGCAGGGCATTAATTACCATCGCGGCGTCTGGCACCACCCGGTGCTGACGATCGAAAAGCGGGATGACTTCCTGGTGGTTGATCGCAGTGGCACTGGCAACAACTGCGATGAGCATTTTTTCAATGAGGATGAGCAACTGATCCTCGCCCCCCACCAATAAGAGAAGACCTGAGCACCCGGATACAGGGTGCCAGGGTAGAGGTAAAGACTGTGGAAGCACATCTGTTGGAATGGCTGAACCTGAGCGTGCGTTGGGTTCACATGATCACTGGCGTGGCATGGATTGGCGCGTCGTTCTACTTCGTCTGGCTGGAAAACAACCTCAATCGCGCCAACCCGCGCGACGGTCTGTCCGGCGATCTCTGGGCGATTCACGGTGGCGGGATCTACCACCTGGAGAAGTACAAGCTGGCTCCGCCAAAAATGCCGGAGAACCTGCACTGGTTCAAATGGGAAGCCTACTTCACCTGGATGTCGGGTATTGCCCTGCTGTGCCTGGTGTTCTACTGGAACCCGACGCTGTACCTGCTGGCACCTGGCAGCACCCTGAGCGGCGCTGAAGGTATCGCCATCGGTGTCGGCTCGCTGATCGCCGGCTGGTTCATCTACGACTTCCTCTGCGACTCGCCACTGGGCAAGCGCCCTGGCCTGCTCGGCCTGGTGCTGTTCGTGCTGGTCATTGCCGCCTGCTACGGTTTCAGCCAGGTATTCAGCGGTCGTGGTGCGTACCTGCACACCGGCGCGATCATCGGCACCATCATGGTCGGTAACGTATTCCGCATCATCATGCCGGCCCAGCGTCAGCTGGTCGCTGCCATCGAAGCCAACCAGACCCCGGATCCGCTCCTGCCGGCCAAGGGCCTGCTGCGCTCGCGTCACAACAACTACTTCACCCTGCCGGTGCTGTTCATCATGATCAGCAACCACTTCCCGAGCACCTACGGTAGCCAGTACAACTGGTTGATCCTGGGCGGCATCGCTGTGGCTGCAGTGTTGGTACGTCACTACTTCAACACCCGTCACGACAGCAACAAATACGCCTGGACCCTGCCAGTCGGTGCCTTGTCGATGATCTGCCTGGCGTACGTCACCGGCCCTGCGCCGATGCCGACCGCACCTGAGCAGGCTGCGGCCAAGATCGAATACCAACCGCTGCCGGAAACGGCGCTGGGTGGCAAGACTGCCGCCGAGAAAGCTGCAGAGAAAGCCGCCGAACCTGCCCAGGCAGCTGCCCCGGCTGAAGAACAGGCTGCCCCTGTGGCGAAACTGGACGATGCCGGCTTCGACAAGATCCACAGCGTCATCCAGGAACGTTGCGCCGTGTGCCATTCGGCCAAGCCGACCAGCCCGCTGTTCAGCGCAGCCCCTGCCGGGGTCATGCTCGACACTCCGCAACAGATCCAGCAACAGGCCGCGCGCATTCAGGCGCAAGCCGTCGCCACGCAGATCATGCCCCTGGGCAACATCACTCAGATGACCCAGCAGGAACGTGAACTGATTGGCGCGTGGATCGCCAAAGGTGCTCCAACGAACTAAGCAACAGGCTTCAAGCGGCAAGCTACAAGCTGCAAGCCAAGCGCCACCACCTGCTCTCCTTGAGGCGTGGCGCTTGAAGCTTGCAGCTCAAAGAATAAAAACAAAACCGAGGTGTTGCATGTCCGAGTCACGCAAGGCGTACATCCCCGTTGCGCCCCCACGACAGCCACTGCCAATGCTCCAACTGTTCCTGGTGGGTCTTCAACATGTCTTGCTGATGTACGGAGGCGCGATTGCCGTGCCACTGATCATCGGCCAGGCCGCCGGCCTTTCTCGTGAAGAAGTCGCTTTCCTGATCAATGCCGACCTACTGGTCGCTGGTGTCGCCACCATCGTCCAGTCGTTCGGCATTGGCGCAGTCGGCATCCGTATGCCGGTGATGATGGGCGCAAGCTTTGCTGCAGTCGGCAGCATGGTGGCCATGGCCGGAATGCCCGGTGTCGGCCTGCAAGGCATCTTTGGTGCGACCATCGCCGCCGGTTTCTTCGGCATGCTGATCGCCCCGTTCATGTCCAAGGTGGTGCGTTTCTTCCCACCACTGGTGACCGGCACGGTCATCACCTCGATTGGTCTTTCGCTGTTTCCGGTTGCGGTCAACTGGGCCGGCGGCGGTGCCAGCGCCGAAACCTTCGGCTCCCCCATCTACCTGATTGTTGCTGGCCTGGTGCTGGCGACCATCCTCCTGGTCAACCGCTTCATGCGCGGTTTCTGGGTCAATGTCTCGGTACTGATCGGCATGGGCCTGGGTTATATCCTGGCCGGCTCGATCGGCATGGTCGACCTCTCCGGCCTCGACGAGGCACCCTGGGTGCAAGTGGTAACGCCGCTGCACTTCGGCATGCCGACCTTCAGCCTGGCGCCGATCTTGTCGATGTGCCTGGTGGTGGTGATCATCTTCGTCGAATCCACCGGGATGTTCCTGGCCCTTGGCAAGGTCACTGACCGCGAAGTCACCCCGGGCATGCTGCGCCGCGGGCTGATGTGCGACGCCGGCGCCTCCTTCGTTGCCGGTTTCTTCAACACCTTCACCCACTCCTCCTTCGCCCAGAACATCGGCCTGGTGCAGATGACCGGCGTACGTTGCCGTTACGTCACGGTGGTTGCCGGTGGTTTCCTGATCCTGCTCAGCCTGCTGCCCAAGGCCGCCTTCCTGATCGCCTCGATTCCGCCAGCGGTACTGGGCGGCGCGTCCATCGCCATGTTCGGCATGGTCGCCGCCACCGGGATCAAGATCCTCCAGGAAGCCGATATCGCCGACCGCCGCAACCAGTTGCTGGTCGCCGTCAGCGTCGGCATGGGCCTGATTCCCGTGGTGCGCCCGGAGTTCTTCGCGCAGATGCCGCAATGGATGGAACCCATCACCCACAGCGGTATCGCTATGGCCACGGTCAGCGCGCTGATCCTCAACCTGCTGTTCAACATTCTTGGCGGCGCCGAGCGCGCAGCGCACAACGAAGCCGCCCACCAGCACTGAGTCTTGGGGCGGCGCTTGCCGCCCGGTATCACCCGAGCACTACGCAGGACCGTCGACCCGTGGGAGCGGGTCGGCCGGGGCGTCTCGCGCCGAATACCCAAACCAACAATAACAAAGCCGGGAATCACAACATGAAGGGCATCACCACCTCACTCCTGTTGGGTAGCAGTCTGCTGGCCGCATTGCCAGCCACCGCAGGAGACCTGCTGCTTTGGCAGACCAACAGCCTCTCCTACCTGTACGGCACCAAATTCGAGGTCAACCCTGCGATCCAGCAGACAGTGACCTTTGAGCACGCCGACAAATGGAAATACGGCGATAACTTCCTGTTTATCGACAAGATCTTTTACAACGGCGGCACAGACCGCAACAAAGGCAACAACACCTATTACGGTGAGTTCAGCCCACGCTTGTCGTTCGGCAAGATCTTCGACCGCAAATTCGAATTCGGCCCCATCAAAGACGTGTTGATCGCCATGACCTACGAGTCTGGCGAAGGTGACAACGAAGCCTACCTGATCGGTCCAGGCTTCGACCTGGCGATTCCCGGCTTCAACTACTTCACCCTCAACATCATGCAGCGCAACACCGAAGGCAGCCGCCCGGGTGATGGCGTCTGGCAGATCACACCAACATTCTCCTACACCATTCCTGCGGGCAAATCGGACATTCTCGTCGATGGCTACATGGACTGGGTCGTCGACAACGACGAGACCCGCCGCGGTACCTATCACGCCAACCTGCACTTCAACCCTCAGGTCAAATATGACCTGGGCAAGGCGCTGAACTACGGCGCCAAGCAGCTGTACGTAGGTTTTGAGTACAGCTACTGGAAGGACAAATACGGCATCGAAAACAGCGGTCGACTGGACACCCAGCAAAGCGTTGCCAGTGCCCTGGTCAAGTTTCACTTTTGATTCCTGACCAATTGATCATCTTTAGTTCCACCACTCCAGGACGGAGTACTTGAGGAGCAACGCGCAAGTCAGTAATCTGCGCGGCCCCTCGATCAGGGCAGGACGGATCCTGCCTGCGTTTGCTGACCGCTCAGTCAATGAATTCGGGCGGTTGGCAGGCGTAACGCCAACCTGAAAGACCCTTTTCAGCTGTTCAGAGAGACGTCGAGCAGGATTGTTGTGCCGTACCCGGAAAGTTGGCGCAGCACTTGCCAATTAGCTGTGGCCAATCGAAAAAAACTGACTCAAAAGACAAGTATTACAACGTAACGGTGCCACCCAGAGTACCGACAACAGAATCAATCAAGGGAGCAACACAGCGATGCGCATGACCACTAGCCTGATTCTCGCCGGCAGCCTGCTGGCGGCCAGCACGGCCGCCAGCGCCGACGACCTGCTGCAATGGCAGAACAACAGCCTGACCTACCTGTGGGGCAAGAACTTCGCCGTCAACCCGGAAATCCAGCAGACCGTGACCTTCGAGCACGCCGATGCCTGGAAGTACGGTGACAACTTCTTCTTCGTCGACAAGATCTTCTACAACGGCGATAAAGACTTCAACAACGGCGACAACACCTACTACGGCGAATTCAGCCCGCGCCTGTCGTTCGGCAAGATCTTCGACCAGAAGCTGGAATTCGGCCCGGTCAAGGACGTGCTGCTGGCCATGACCTACGAGTTTGGCGAAGGCGACACCGAGTCCTACCTGATCGGCCCGGGCTTTGACCTGGCGATCCCAGGCTTTGACTACTTCCAGTTGAACTTCTACCAGCGCAACACCGAAGGCAGCCGCGCCGGTGACAACGTCTGGCAGATCACCCCGGTATGGGCCTACACCATCCCTGTGGGTAACTCGGACATTCTCATCGACGGCTTCATGGACTGGGTTGTGGATAATGACGCGACCAGCCGCCGTGGCACCTACCACGCCAACCTGCACTTCAACCCACAGGTCAAATATGACCTGGGTAAAGCGCTGAACTGGGGCGAGAAGCAACTCTATGTCGGTTTCGAATACGACTACTGGAAGAACAAGTACGGGATCAAGGACAGCGACGCGTTTGATACCGACCAGAACACGGCGAGTTTCCTGATCAAAGCGCACTTCTGATCGAAGCGGCTCCCACAGGGTCTGGATCAACACCCGACCCTGTAGGGGCTGGCCTTGCCAACGCTAACGCCATCAGCCTCTGGCAGCACGCCAGAGCTTGCCGACCACCGCGACCACCGCCAGTACCGCAGCACCTGCCACAATCCCCACCCCGCCATTGAGCAAGGCACCGGTCAACGCCCCGCCCCGCCCTTCGCTGAACGCTTCAATGGCGTGATGCAGCGGCGCCACGCCATGCACCAGGATGCCGCCGCCGACCAGGAACATCGCCGCAGTGCCAATCACCGACAGGCTCTTCATCATGTACGGCGCCGCACGCAGGATGCCGTTGCCCAGCGCCTGTGCCGCCCGAGAAGCTTTCTGGGTCAGCCACAAGCCCAGGTCATCAAGTTTGACGATACCGGCAACCAGGCCGTACACACCGATGGTCATGACAATGGCAATACCCGACAACACGATGATTTGCTGGGTCAACGGCGCATCGGCGACCGTGCCCAGGGTAATCGCAATGATTTCTGCCGAAAGAATGAAGTCGGTACGGATCGCGCCCTTGATCTTGGTTTGCTCATAGGCCACCAGATCAACTGCGGGATCGGCCACCGCCTCGACGTGCGCCGCCTGCTCGGCCTGCTCTTCTTCCTTGTTGTGAAGAAACTTGTGCGCCAGCTTTTCGAAGCCCTCGAAACACAGAAACGCACCGCCCACCATCAATAGCGGGGTCACCGCCCAAGGGATGAAGGCGCTGATCAACAACGCTGCCGGCACCAGGATCAGCTTGTTCAGGAACGAACCCTTGGCCACCGCCCAGACCACCGGGATCTCCCGCTCGGCACGCACGCCGGTGACCTGCTGCGCATTGAGCGCCAGGTCGTCGCCCAGCACACCGGCGGTCTTTTTTGCCGCGACTTTGGTCATCACCGACACATCGTCGAGTACGGTGGCGATATCGTCGATCAATACCAATAAGCTACTTCCTGCCATGCGTTACTCCCAAAAAACATTGACCTGAGCCAGCGTAGTGCAGATACCGAATAGCCTACGTTGCAGGTTGAACAAAGCCACATGACCATAAGTAACGAACTACAGCGCTCAAACATAGACGTTTCTAGCATGCAGGAGCCGCATCAATGCGACACCTCATTCAAACCAAGGAGCGTTTTCATGTTAAAACCGGCACTGTTGCTGTTGCTACCTGCCCTGTTCGCCAGCCACGCCATGGCCAGCACTGTTGAATTTTGCCCCAACCCGAAAGAAATCCAGAACACCCTCGGTGTCCTCACTGTGAAGACAGAGAGCGGCGAAGGAGAGTGGGTTGGTGTATTGAGAAACCCCAAGGCATCAATTACTGCCTTCGACAGCGCCATATTCTACTCTTATGACAATGCCGTCGAAGGCGTAGGACGACTTCGAGCCTGCAGGTTTGCTTCCTCGGACAATCAAATGGTGGATATGCACTACCGTCCGGACGTAGCCCCAGACATCTCGATCCGCTTGGCCTGGGCCCCTGCATGGGAAAAGAAAAAGGGTGCGTTCGGTTCAACCTATTTCGAGTGCCGCCATCAGGACCTCCAAGGCTGCGCGTTCAAAGAGGCTAAATAGCCATAAGGCCATGCCCCGATCCGCGTTTGAAGCGGTCGGGTGCACAACGTGTGGTGCTCTAATTCAATGATCCTGCTACCATCCGTGCTCGCAGCGTCAAAGGACCGCCAGCACCATGAGTACCATTCGCGAGCGCAACAAGGAGCTGATCCTGCGCGCGGCCAGTGAAGAATTCGCCGACAAGGGCTTCGCCGCCACCAAGACCAGCGACATCGCGGCCAAGGCCGGGCTGCCCAAGCCAAACGTCTATTACTATTTCAAGTCCAAGGAAAACCTCTACCGCGAGGTATTGGAAAGCATTATCGAGCCGATCATGCAGGCGTCCACCCCGTTCAATGCCGAGGGTGACCCCAAAGAAGTGCTCAGCGCCTATATCCGCTCGAAAGTGCGCATCTCCCGCGACCTGCCCTTCGCCTCCAAGGTGTTTGCCAGCGAGATCATGCACGGCGCCCCGCACCTGAGCCCCAACCAGGTCGAGCAACTCAACGACCAGGCCCGCCACAACATTGAATGCATCCAGGCCTGGATCGACCGCGGCCAGATCGCCAAGGTCGACCCGCACCACCTGATGTTCAGCATCTGGGCTGCGACGCAAACCTACGCCGACTTCGATTGGCAGATCTCGGTGGTTACCGGCAAGGCCAAGCTTGAAGACAGCGATTACGAAGCGGCGACGCAGACCATCATTCGCCTGGTGCTCAAAGGGTGTGAGCCAGACGCCTGACAGGCAGCGCCTGGATCCGTAGGAGCCAGGCTTGCCGGCGAAGGGCTGCGCAGCAGCCCCAAATTCGTCAGGCCGCTACACCAGCATCTGCAGTCAAACCTGCCTCTTCGATCGCACTGATCGCACACTGCTCATCGATATCAGACGTATCACCACTGATACCGATCGCCCCCAGCACCACGCCCTGCTGATTGCGGATCAGCACGCCGCCAGGCGCAGGCACCACCGGGCTTTGCCCCAGACCATTGAGCGCGGCAAAAAATGCCGGGCGTTGCTGCGCGTCCAGCGCCAGCAAGCGCGAGCCCTTACCCAGCGCAATCGCGCCCCACGCCTTGCCCATCGCCACTTGCGGACGCAGCAGGCTGGCGCCGTCTTCACGCTGTAGCGCCAGCAGGTGACCACCGTTGTCGAGCACCGCCACCGTTAACGGAGCGGAGGAAATCTTGCGGCCTGCAGCCAGCGCGGCGTTCACCAGGCTGACAGCGACTTTCAGAGTCAAAGCGTTCATGGAAAGGTCCTCTTGTTGTTAGAAGCCCTGAGGGCAGGTGTGAAATCAATAGAACAAATAGAACACAATGGCGAATTTTTTTGTATACAATATTTTCAGCGCGACAAACCAATTCTGACGAAACGCCTTTCTTAAGGCCTTCCCGACGAATGCCCCCATCGCCGATGAAAATGGATTGACCAGAGTCGCCTGGCGTGAATACACTCTGACGAAAAGCCATTTGTATACAATTACAAAATCAAAGAGGCACAAAACCATGAGCAAAATGAGAGCAATCGATGCAGCCGTTCTGGTGATGCGCCGCGAAGGTGTTGAAACCGCGTTTGGTATTCCGGGTGCTGCAATCAACCCGCTGTACTCGGCCCTGAAGAAAGTCGGCGGTATCGATCACGTCCTCGCTCGCCACGTTGAAGGCGCCTCGCACATGGCCGAGGGCTACACCCGCACCAAAGCCGGCAACATCGGCGTGTGCATCGGCACCTCCGGCCCCGCCGGTACCGACATGGTCACCGGTCTGTACAGCGCCTCCGCCGACTCCATCCCGATCCTGTGCATCACCGGCCAGGCGCCGCGTGCCCGCATGCACAAGGAAGATTTCCAGGCCGTCGACATCACCAGCATCGTCAAGCCGGTGACCAAGTGGGCGACCACCGTTCTGGAACCAGGCCAGGTGCCTTACGCGTTCCAGAAAGCCTTCTATGAAATGCGCTCCGGCCGTCCAGGCCCAGTGCTGATCGACCTGCCGTTCGACGTGCAGATGGCCGAGATCGAATTCGACATCGACGCCTACCAGCCGCTGCCGGTACAAAAGCCTGCCGCCAACCGCATCCAGGTCGAAAAAGCCCTGGCCATGCTCGACAGCTCCGAGCGTCCGCTGCTGGTCGCCGGTGGTGGCATCATCAACGCCGATGCCTGCGACAAACTGGTCGAGTTCGCTGAACTGACCGGCATCCCGGTTATCCCGACCCTGATGGGCTGGGGCATCATCCCGGACGATCACCCGCTGATGGTCGGCATGGTCGGTCTGCAAACCTCGCACCGCTACGGCAACGCCACCATGCTCAAGTCGGACGTGGTGCTGGGTATCGGTAACCGTTGGGCCAACCGTCACACCGGTTCGGTCGACGTCTACACCGAAGGCCGTCGCTTCATTCACGTCGACATCGAACCGACCCAGATCGGTCGCGTATTCACCCCGGACCTGGGTATCGTTTCCGATGCTGGCGCCGCCCTGGACGTGTTCCTCGAAGTGGCTCGCGAGTGGAAAGCCGCCGGCAAGCTCAAGGACCGCAGCGCCTGGCTGGAAGACTGCCAGCAGCGCAAATCGAGCCTGCAGCGCAAGACCCATTTCGACAACGTGCCGGTCAAGCCACAGCGCGTGTACCAGGAAATGAACCAGGTGTTCGGCAAAGACACCTGCTACGTCAGCACCATCGGGCTGTCGCAGATCGCCGGCGCGCAGTTCCTGCACGTGTACAAGCCGCGTCACTGGATCAACTGCGGCCAGGCCGGCCCACTGGGCTGGACCATTCCTGCCGCCCTGGGTGTGGTCAAGGCTGACCCGACCCGCAAGGTCGTCGCACTGTCGGGTGACTATGACTTCCAGTTCATGATCGAAGAGCTGGCCGTGGGTGCACAGTTCAACCTGCCGTACGTCCACGTACTGGTGAACAACTCGTACCTGGGGCTGATTCGTCAGGCCCAACGTGGCTTCGAGATGGATTACTGTGTGCAGCTGGCGTTCGAAAACGTCAACGCACCGGAACTCAATGGCTACGGCGTCGATCACGTCGCCGTGGTCGAAGGCCTGGGCTGCAAGGCCCTGCGCGTGACCGAGCCTGGCGAAATCGCCCCGGCCCTGCTCAAGGCGCAAAAGCTGGCTGAAGAGTTCAAGGTTCCGGTGGTGGTCGAGGTTATCCTCGAGCGCGTCACCAACATTTCCATGGGCACCGAAATCAACGCGGTCAACGAATTCGAAGACCTGGCACTGGTCGGCAACGACGCGCCAACCGCGATTTCCCTGCTCGACTGATCGCAGATTGGCCCCGGTGCGTGATGCCCGGGGCCCACCTTTGCAAGGAGACATCCATGCCACGTTTTGCCGCCAACCTGTCCATGCTGTTCACCGAGCAGGACTTTCTCGCCCGTTTCAAAGCTGCAGCCGATGCCGGCTTCAGCGGTGTCGAATACCTGTTCCCGTACGACTTCAGCTCGGCTGAAATCAAGCAGCAACTCGATGCTCATGGCCTGACCCAGGTGCTGTTCAACCTGCCCGCTGGCGACTGGGCCAACGGTGATCGCGGCATCGCCTGCGATCCGGCCCGCGTCGAGCAGTTCCGCGCCGGGGTCGACCTGGCCATTTCCTACGCCAAGGTACTGGGCAACACCCAGGTCAACTGCCTGGCCGGTATCCGTCCACAAGGCCCGGACTGCGCCACCGTGCGCAAGACCTTCGTCGACAACCTCAAGTACGCCGCCGACAAGCTCGAGGCTGCCGGGATCAAGCTGGTCATGGAAATGATCAACACCCGCGACATCCCGGGTTTCTACCTGAACACCACCAAGCAGGCCCTGGAAATCCAGGCCGAGGTCGGCAGCAGCAACCTGTTCCTGCAGTACGACATCTACCACATGCAGATCATGGAGGGCGACCTGGCCCGTACCGTGGAAAGCAACCTGGCCAAGATCAACCACATCCAGTTGGCCGACAACCCGGGCCGCAACGAGCCGGGCACGGGCGAAATCAACTACCGCTTCCTCTTCGAACACCTGGACCGCATTGGCTACCAGGGCTGGGTGGGCTGTGAATACAAGCCGCTGACCACCACCGAAGCTGGCCTGGGCTGGTTGAAAACCCACAACGCGATCTGACCTGACAACAATTACAAGAGGCATCTCTCATGGCTAAAATCGGATTTATCGGCACCGGCATCATGGGCCGCCCAATGGCGCAGAACCTGCAAAAAGCCGGTCACAGCCTGTTCCTCTCCACCCACCACGATGCCGCCCCGGCCGACCTGGTCGCCGCTGGCGCCGTCGCCCTGGCCAACCCGAAAGAAGTGGCCCAGGAAGCTGAATTCATCATCGTCATGGTGCCGGATACCCCACAGGTCGACGCGGTCCTGTTCGGTGACAACGGCGTCGCCCAGGGCGTGGGCCCGAACAAGGTAGTGATCGACATGAGCTCGATCTCCCCTACCGCCACCAAAGCCTTCGCCGAGAAAATCAAGGCCACCGGCGCTGCCTACCTCGACGCCCCGGTATCCGGCGGTGAAGTCGGCGCCAAAGCCGCGACCCTGAGCATCATGGTCGGTGGTTGCCCGAACGCGTTCGAACGCACCCTGCCGCTGTTCCAGGCCATGGGCAAGAACATCACTCGCGTCGGTGGCAACGGTGACGGCCAGACGGCCAAAGTCGCCAACCAGATCATCGTCGCCCTGAACATTCAGGCCGTCGCCGAAGCGCTGCTGTTTGCTGCCAAGAACGGTGCCGACCCGGCCAAGGTCCGTGAAGCACTGATGGGCGGCTTCGCCTCCTCGAAAATCCTCGAAGTGCACGGCGAGCGCATGATCAAAGGCACCTTCGATCCAGGCTTCCGCATCAGCCTGCACCAGAAAGACCTGAACCTCGCCCTGCAAGGCGCCAAAGAGCTGAACATCAACCTGCCCAACACCTCCAACGCCCAGCAAGTGTTCAGCACCTGCGCGGCCATCGGTGGTGCCAACTGGGACCATTCAGCGCTGATCAAAGGCCTTGAGCACATGGCCAATTTCTCGATCCGCGGCGACGAGTAAGCAGCAAGCTTCACGCCGTAAGAAACGCCGGGCCGCGCATCGACCCGCATGTTCTTGAGGCTTGCCGCTCAAAGAGCACCACCGCCCCTGGGTCGGCCTGCACGGAGGCAGATCCAGGGGCGTTTTCGATTCTGAAGAATAATAAGATTGGAGCCTGCCATGTCGCTCGATCCGCAACACTTTCTGCGCGACCTGTTCGCTACGGCCATCGATGCCGCGCACCCGCGTCAGGTTCTTGAAGCACACCTGCCCAGCGACCGCAGCGGTCGCGTCATTGTCATCGGCGCCGGCAAGGCTGCCGCCGCCATGGCCGAAGTCGTCGAACGCAACTGGCAAGGCCCGGTTTCCGGCCTGGTGGTGACCCGCTACGGTCACGGCGCCAGCTGCTCGAAAATCGAAGTGGTCGAAGCCGCACACCCGGTTCCCGATGCCGCCGGTCTGGCCGTGGCCAAACGCGTGCTGGAGATGGTCAGCAACCTCAGCGAAAGCGACCGGGTGATCTTCCTCCTCTCCGGCGGTGGCTCTGCACTGCTGGCCTTGCCTGCCGAGGGCCTGACCCTGGCCGACAAGCAACAGATCAACAAGGCGCTGCTCAAGTCCGGCGCCTCCATCGGCGAGATGAACTGCGTGCGCAAGCACCTCTCGGCGATCAAGGGCGGCCGCCTGGCCAAGGCCTGCTGGCCAGCCACCGTTTACACCTATGCGATTTCCGATGTACCGGGCGACCTGGCCACGGTCATCGCCTCCGGCCCGACCGTGGCAGACCCGAGCACTTCGGCCGAAGCGCTGGCAATTCTCAAGCGCTACAACATCGATGCCCCGGCGGCGGTTACGGCCTGGTTGAACAACCCGGCCTCGGAAACCGTCAAGGCTGGCGACCCGGCCCTGGCGCGCAGCCACTTCCAGCTGATCGCCAAGCCCCAGCAGTCGCTGGAAGCGGCGGCGGTTAAAGCCCGCCAGGCCGGTTTCAGCCCGCTGATCCTTGGCGACCTGGAAGGCGAATCGCGGGAAGTGGCCAAGGTGCATGCCGGTATCGCCCGGCAGATCGTATTGCACGGTCAACCGTTGTCGCCGCCCTGCGTGATCCTTTCCGGTGGCGAGACCACGGTGACCGTGCGCGGCAACGGCCGTGGCGGACGCAACGCCGAATTCCTCCTGAGCCTCACCGAAAGCCTCAAGGGCCTGCCCGGGGTCTACGCCCTGGCCGGTGACACCGACGGTATCGACGGCTCCGAAGACAACGCCGGCGCCCTGATGACCCCGGACAGCTATGCCCGCGCAGCCGCCCTGGGCCTGTCGGCCAGCGACGAACTGGACAACAACAATGGCTATGGCTACTTCGCCGCTCTGGATGCCTTGATCGTCACCGAGCCGACGCGGACCAACGTCAACGATTTTCGCGCGATTCTGATTCTCGAGAGTGCCAAACCATGACGCCTGATAAAAAAGTCAAAATCCTCGCCACCCTGGGGCCTGCCATCAAGGGTATCGACGACATCCGCCAGCTGGTCGAGGCCGGGGTGAACATCTTTCGCCTCAACTTCAGCCACGGCGAACACGAAGACCACGCCCTGCGCTACCAGTGGATCCGTGAAGTAGAGAGCCAGCTCAATTACCCGCTGGGTATCCTCATGGACCTGCAGGGCCCCAAGCTGCGCGTCGGCCGCTTTGCCGAAGGCAAGGTCCAGCTGCAACGCGGCCAGGCCTTGCGCCTGGATCTGGACAGCACCCCGGGCACCGTCGAGCGGGTCAACCTGCCGCATCCGGAAATCATCGCTGCACTGGAGCCGGGCATGGACCTGCTGCTCGATGACGGCAAGCTGCGCCTGCGGGTGACCGCCAAGCACAGCGACGCCATCGAGACCGAAGTGCTCAACGGTGGTGAGCTGTCCGACCGCAAAGGTGTCAACGTCCCGCAAGCGGTGCTGGACCTCAGCCCGCTGACTGCCAAGGACCGCCGCGACCTGACCTTCGGCCTGGAGCTGGGCGTGGACTGGGTGGCGCTGTCGTTCGTGCAGCGTCCTGAGGACATCGTCGAAGCCCGCCAGCTGATCGGTGACCGTGCCTACCTGATGGCCAAGATCGAGAAACCCTCGGCCGTTACCCAACTGCGCGCCATCGCCGAGCTCAGCGACGCGATCATGGTCGCCCGTGGTGACCTGGGTGTGGAGGTTCCCGCCGAGAGCGTGCCGCAGATCCAGAAGAGCATCATCAACACCTGCCGCGAGCTGGGCAAACCGGTGGTGGTTGCCACCCAGATGCTGGAATCGATGCGTTTTTCCCCGGCGCCGACCCGCGCTGAAGTCACCGACGTTGCCAATGCGGTGGCAGAAGGCGCCGATGCAGTGATGCTGTCGGCCGAAACCGCCTCCGGCGACTACCCGCTGGAAGCCGTGCAGATGATGAGCAAGATCATCCGCCAGGTGGAAAACGGCCCGGATTATCAGGTGCAACTGGACGTCGGCCGTCCGAAAGCCGAAGCGACGGTTTCCGACGCCATCAGCTGCGCGATCCGCCGCATCAGCGGTATTCTGCCGGTGGCGGTGCTGGTCAACTACAGCGAGTCGGGCGCCTCGACGCTGCGCGCTGCACGCGAGCGGCCACGGGCACCGATTCTCAACCTGACCCCCAACCTGTCCACTGCCCGCCGTCTGAGCGTGGCCTGGGGTGTGCACTCGGTGGTCAACGATCGCCTGCGTCAGGTTGATGAAATCTGCTCCACCGCGCTGGAAATCGCCCAGGCACAAGGCATGGCCAGCCGTGGCGATACCCTGTTGATCACCGCCGGTGTGCCTTTTGGCAAGCCGGGGTCGACTAACACGCTGCGGATCGAGACATTGATCTGAGTTGAACCCCATCGCCGGCAAGCCGGCTCCTGCCTTGTGGGAGCCGGCTTGCCGGCGATGGGGCCAGACCGCCAAACAGACATTAACGTGGGAAAACCCGGCCCAAAGAGGCTCCCCCACTCCACATCAACCCAGACTGCCCCCATGTACACCAAAAATTTCGTCAACCCGTGCCCCGACTGGGCTACGGCGCTACTCAATGGCTTCAGCCAGGTGCTGCTGCAGCGCAACCCGCTGTGCGGCCTGTTCTGCCTGCTGGCCATCACCCTGACCGCCCCCGACCTGGTAGGCGGCGCCCTGCTCGGCGCACTGGCCGGGCTGCTTACCGCGCAACGCCGTGGCTACAACCGCACTGATCGCCAGGCCGGCCTGTACAGCTACAACGGCGTGCTGATCGGCCTGCTGCTCAGCTACGCCCTGCCGTGGTCGGCGATCCTGCCGCCGTTGATCATCGCCGCCGGTGGCCTGAGCAGCATGTTCGTGCACCAGTGGCTCAAACGGGCCAGCTCCAACCTGCTGCTGCCGGCTTACACCGCGCCGTTCGTGCTGATCGGCTGGGCCGTGCTGTTGGCAAGCAGCCCGGACGCCAGCGCCGCCAGCCCGGTCGAACACAATGCGCTTTACGCCCTGGCCCGAGGCCTGGGTCAGATCTTCCTGCTGGACAACCCGCTTGCCGGTCTGCTGATCGCCATCGGCTTGCTCATCGCCAACCGCTATGCCGCCGCCTGGGCGTTGCTCGGCGCCGCGCTGGGCGGTAGTGTCGCGCTGCTCGGTGGCGACGCCAATGCTGCTTATGCCGGGCTTTACGGCTTCAATGCCGCACTCGCTGCCCTGGCTTTCAGCCAGACCCGCAAACAGCCCTGGCTGCCCTTGCTGGCGATGCTCCTGGCGATCATTCTGCAACCGATAGTGGCGCACCTGCCGGTTCCCGGCCTGACTGCACCGTTCATCCTTGCCTGCTGGCTGGTACTGATCGGCCAGCGCCTGATGCGCCAGCCCCTGGCTCGCCGTGCCGGTCGCTTGCATAGCTGAGAGGCTGCCCCTAGGCTCAGCTCCATTGTGCAATGGAGCTGAATATGGACACCCCTTCGAGCTGGCGCGAGCGGCTCTACGTCATCGTCTTCCAGACCGACACCGTCGCCGGCCGGCGCTTCGACAAAACCCTGCTGCTGATCATCCTCGCCAGCCTGGTGACAGTGATCCTCGACAGTATCGACGAGGTTCACCAGAACTATGCCAGGGTGCTGGCGATTATCGAGTGGGTGTTCACCGCGATCTTTCTGGTCGAGTACCTGACGCGGCTGTATTGCTCACCCAAGCCGTTGCGCTATGCCTTCAGTTTTTACGGGCTGGTCGACGTGCTGGCGATCGTGCCGGGGATCATTGCCATCTACTACAGCGATGCCCAGTACCTGCTGATCATCCGGGTGATCCGGATGCTGCGGATCTTTCGCGTGCTCAAGCTCAGCCCCTACCTCAAGCAGGCGCATTACCTGCTCGAGGCCCTGCGCGGCAGCAAGCAGAAGATCATCGTGTTCCTGGTCAGTGTCTCGACCCTGGTTACGGTGTTCGGCACCCTGATGTATGTGGTCGAAGGCCCCGAACACGGCTTTACCAGCATTCCCAAAGGGATCTACTGGGCAATCGTCACCCTGACCACGGTCGGCTTCGGCGACATCGTGCCCAAGACACCGCTCGGTCAGGTGATTTCCTCGATGGTGATGATCACCGGCTACTCGATCATCGCCGTACCCACCGGGATCTTCACCGCCGAACTGGCCAATGCCATGCGCGGTGAACAGCTCAAGCACGACTGCCCGGTATGCAACAAAAACCACCACGAACATGGCGCAGCCTTCTGTTCACGCTGTGGCAACGCGCTATTCAAGAAATTGGAATAAGTAAAGTACTTTTTAATCTTTTAGCGCCTAAGCGCCAACCGCTATAGTCGCTGGCATAATGCCTTTAACGCTAATTCGAACAAGGAAAGCGCAGTGAAAAAACTCTTCAGTGCCTCGCTTCTGGCCGCAGGCCTGGCCTTCGGCTCCCTCGCCCAGGCCGCTCCGGCGCCGCTGCTGAACGTCTCCTATGACGTGATGCGCGACTTCTACAAAGACTACAACGCCGCGTTCCAGAAGCACTGGGAAGCCGAGCACAAAGAGAAAATCACCGTGCAGATGTCCTTTGGTGGCTCGAGCAAGCAAGCGCGCTCGGTCATCGACGGCCTGCCTGCCGATGTCATCACCATGAACATGGCCACCGACATCAACGCCCTGGCCGACAACGGCAAGCTGGTACCAGACAACTGGGTCACCCGCCTGCCGAACAACAGCGCGCCGTTCACTTCGGCTACCGTGTTCATCGTGCGCAAGGGCAACCCCAAGGCTCTGAAAGACTGGCCGGACCTGCTCAAAGACGGCGTCCAGGTCATTGTCCCCAACCCCAAGACCTCGGGTAACGGCCGCTACACCTACCTCTCCGCCTGGGGCTATGTCCTGAAGAACGGCGGCGACGAAAACAAGGCCAAGGACTTCGTCGGCAAGCTGTTCAAGCAGGCGCCTGTGCTCGATACCGGTGGCCGTGCCGCCACCACCACGTTCATGACCAACCAGATTGGCGATGTACTGGTGACTTTCGAGAACGAAGCCGAAATGATCGCCCGCGAGTTTGGCCGTGATCAGTTCGAAGTCATCTACCCAAGCGTCTCTGCCGAAGCCGAACCGCCAGTGAGCGTGGTCGACAAGGTCGTCGACAAGAAAGGCAGCCGTACCACCGCCGAGGCTTACCTGAAGTACCTGTGGTCGCCAGAAGCTCAGGAAATCGCCGCCAACAACTACCTGCGCCCACGTGACCCGGCCGTGCTGGCCAAGTACACCGACCGTTTCCCGAAAGTCGACTTCCTGTCGGTAGAGAAAACCTTCGGTGACTGGCGCACCGTGCAGAAAACCCACTTCAATGACGGTGGCGTGTTCGACCAGATCTACACCGGGCAGTAACAACTTCGCGGGTAAACCCGCTCCCACAGGGAAGTGCAATGGTTGAGACCTGCCCCTACCTGTGGGAGCGGGTTTACCCGCGAAAAGCCTGTAGGGGCGGATTTACCGGGCCACCGGACCGCCCATTCACCTCACTTCCTCCCCTGCCCCTCGCGTTCATTGACTACCCTTTCCGTCATCCACGGTTCAAGGAGTACCCAGTGATCCGATCCCTCATCGCCGCCCTGCTCGGTTGCCTGCTCAGCGTGCAGTTGGCGTACGCCGCAGCATTGCTGCCCACGGCAAAGCCGGCCGAACCTGCAGAGCCCGTGGTTCAGGGCGGCCTGCTCGGCGCGATTGCCGACGGCCTGGACGATGTCAGCCAGGAGCTGGAGGTCGACAATCACCTGATCGACAACTGGCGCCTGCGCGCCGATCGCGCTGCCGATGAAGTCGATCAACTGGTCAGCCAGCCCGCAGGCTTCACCTCTCTGGAGCTGTGGACCGACTTCGCCCTGCTGACGATCACCTGGTTACTCGCCTATGCCCTGCTCACCCACGGTGGCCGCCTGCTGACACGCAAGTCCAGCCAGTCACGTGTATTGCGCGAACGACCGCGCGCCAGCCATGTGATCAAATACCTGCTGGTGTTCACCCTGCCGGCCGTGGCCAGCCTGATCATCACCCTCTACATCAGTCATTTCCTCGCGCTCTCTGCCGGTCGTGCGCTGGGCATGAGCCTGGCCTATGCCACCAGCGCCGGCATTTTCTCGACCTCGATCATCCTCTGCCTGATCACCCTGTTCGACGCTGGGCACAAACGCACCGCCGTGCGCATCATTCGCCGGGTAGCGCCGCGACCGTTGTTCCTGATCGGCTTTCTTGCCGCCTGGAGCGATGCCCTGACCAGCCCGCAGATCGCCCGCTACCTGGGCGGCAACATCACCAGCAGCGTCGCCGCCGTCACCGGCCTGCTGGCGACCCTGGCGTTTGCCGTACTGGTACTCAAGCTGCGCCGCCCGGTTGCGCACCTGATCCGCAACCGGGCCTTGCCCGATCGCCTGCAGCACCGTGCCGTGCAGGAAACCCTGCGAATTTTCTCAGCACTGTGGTTCCTGCCGATCCTGATGATGATCCTGGTCTCGGCCATCCACTTGATCGGCGCCGGCGAAGAGAGCCAGCGCGCCCTGCAAAAAGCCTTGCTGACCTCGATCCTGCTAATCGGCACGGTGTTTCTCAGCACCGTGTTCCAGCACATGTTCAAACATCAGGAAGAAGTTGATGCCAGGCAGCGCCTGCGCCCCTACAAGGAGCTGGTGCGCAACCTGGCCCGCGCCCTGCTGCGCATTTCCATCGCCGTGGCGTTTATCGTATTGCTGGGGCGTATCTGGGGTTTCTCGGTGCTCGACTTCGCCATGCGCAACAGCCTGGGCCGCGCCATCAGCGACTCGCTGAGCAGCATCGGCCTGATCCTGCTGGTCACCTGGCTGCTCTGGGTGGTGATCGACACGGCTATCCAGGAAGCGATGAAGCCCACCGTAGGGCGTCGCAACAGCCGCCAGCCCAGCACGCGGGTGCGAACTATCCTGCCGTTGCTGCGCAATGCGATCAAAATCATGCTGGTGGTGATCTGCACCATCACCACCATGGCCAACCTGGGCATCAACGTCGCACCGTTCCTGGCCGGTGCCGGGGTGATCGGCCTGGCGATCGGTTTTGGCTCGCAACAACTGGTTCAGGATGTGATCACCGGCCTGTTCATCATCATCGAAGACACCATCTCCATTGGCGACTGGGTGGTACTCGACACCAACCACGCCGGTACCGTGGAAAGCCTGACCATTCGAACCCTGCGCCTGCGCGACAGCAAAGGCTTTGTGCACTCGGTGCCGTTCGGCCAGATCAAGGCGGTCACCAACCAGTCCAGGCAGTTCGCCTATGCCTTCTTCTCAGTGCAGTTCAGCTATCAGACCAACGTCGACAGTGCCCTGGAACTGATTCGCGAAGTCGGCCATTCGATCAGCGAAGACCCCCTGCTGCGCCACAGCCTGCAAGGCCCGCTGCAGGTGTTCGGGGTCGACAGCATGAACCTCAACGGCATCACTCTCACCGCGCAGTTCCGCACCACTTCGGGCGGCCAGTACGCGGTCAATCGCGCCTTCAATGAACGCCTGAAAAAGCGCGTAGACGAGACCGACGATGTGAGCTTTGCCCAGTACAACCCTCCACCTGCACGCCTGGGTGACGGCAAGGCCTGATTCGGCTTTCTAGCCCCTGGACAACGATGATAAAGTCGCGCCCATGACGCCATCCCTAGCCAACCGCCCGCTGATTGCCTGGACCCTGTACTTCTGTGTCCTGTTCAATCTGTTCGCCTGCGGTATCGGCCATGGGCAGATGATGGGCCTGAAACTCAACGGCATCGGTGGCGCCTTCTGCTCGGCCATGGGCAGCGCCGGGCCGACGCTCAAAAGTGATTTTGGCGAACAGACCGTCGCTGGCTGGGACAGCCTGCAAACCTGCCCGGTCTGCGCCGCTGCCGTGGTCTGCCTGGCCCTGACCCTGGTTATCGGCTGGCTGCTGGCCGCCAGCCGCGTGCGTCGCTACCACCGCGAATTGCGCAGCAAGGCACCGCCGCGCTACTGCTGGCCTGCCGCCAACCCCCGCGCCTCCCCGCTTCTGGCTTGAACCCTCTGGCAGCTCACCGGGCTGCCTGTACCGGCCCTCTTGTGCTGCGCCTGCCTGACAGGTGCAGCGGGCCGCTGGCTCAATTTCCAGAGAGTGCTTCATGCCCTACTCCTATCGCTTCTCCGGCTGCGCGGCCCTGCTCTGCGCGCTATCGTTCAATGCCTCGGCCGAGGCGCCACTGACCTTGCCTGACCTGCGCATTGAAGGTCGCGCAGAATCCGACGACGGCGTACTGCTCGACACGCCATCACAAACCGGTTCACGCCTGGGCCTGACCCCACGGGAAACACCGGCATCGGTGAATATCGTCAACCGTCAGCAAATCGAACAACGCGGCGCCAGGACCACCCAGGACGCACTTGCCGGCGTACCCGGCATGACCGCGGCCTCACCGCCCGGCTCGGCCGGCTCGGTGGCCTACCGGGGCTTTTCCGGGGCGCAGATCACCCAGTTGTTCAACGGCATCAGCGTCCAGTACGACGCCGTTGCCGCACGACCGGTAGACAGCTGGATCTATGACCGCGTCGAAGCCATTGGCGGTCCGTCGAGCTTCCTGTTCGGCGCAGGTGCGGTGGGCGGTTCGGTCAACTACATCACCAAGCTGGCCAGCCGTGACGAAGACTTCAACGAAGGACGCATCAGCTATGGCTCCTACGACAGCAGCGAAACCTCCTTCGGTTTCAATCACGCGCTGAACGAAGGCGACGGCATTCGCAACTACGCACGCCTGGACTTCAGCCATACCCACAGCAACGGCTACGTCGACCGCGAAGAGCGCGATGCCTGGAGCGTGGCGTTCTCGCTGCTGACCGACATCAACGACCAGCTCTCGCATACCCTGGCCCTGGAATACCAGAACGAAACGGTCGACAGCCCCTACTGGGGTACACCGGTGCTCAACCCGCTCGGCGGGGAGATGAAGGTCGACGAGAGCCGGCGCTTCGAGAACTACAACGTCGAGGACGGTCGCTACGAACAGCGCGTGCGCTGGCTGCGCTCGATCACCGAGTACCGCTTCAACGATGCCACCTCCGTGCGCAACACCCTGTATCACTACAACACCGAGCGCAACTTCCGGAACCTCGAGACCTATGCCTACAACGCTGACAACAGCCAGGTAAGACGTTCCAACGCGCTGTTGCAGCGGCACGACCAGGAGCTCAACGGCAACCGCTTCGAGCTGCTGCATCAAGGCCGGTTGCTGGGCCTGAACAGCCAGTGGTCGAGCGGCATCGACTACAGCCATAACGTGCAGATGAACTATCCACGCTCCATCACCGGGGTGTTCGACAGTGTTGATCCGGCGCACTTCGACCCGGGTCATTTCTACGACCTCAAGGGCATGGTGCCGGGCTATCAGAAAAACCGTCAGAACACCGTCGACACCTGGGCGGCCTTCCTCGAAAACCGCTTGCAACTGACCGATCGTCTGTCGCTGCTGACCGGCTTGCGCTATGACCACATCGACCTTCAGGTGCATAACTACCGTACGGTCGATGCCAACAATCCACGCGACTTCAAGCGCATCTACGAACCCACTACCGGGCGTGTCGGCCTGGTCTACGAACTGACCCCCACAGCCAACGTCTACGTCCAGTACAGCACGGCTGCCGACCCACCCGCCGGCATCCTCACCACCGCCAGTTTTGCCCAGGTGCGTGATTTCGACCTGAGCACCGGCAAGCAAGTGGAAGTCGGCAGCAAGTTCAGCTTCCTTGATGGCCGTGGCGCCGCCACCGTTGCCGCCTACCACATCGAACGCAAGAACCTGGCTACCGCCGACCCGGCCAACCCTGGCACCACCCAGCCGGTGGGCAAGCAATCCTCGCGCGGTGTCGAGCTGGCGGCCTCGTTGCACGTCACGCCGAAGCTGCTGGCCGAAGGTAACCTTGCCTACGTCGATGCCCAGTACGACGAATTCAATGAGAACGTCGGCGGCACCAGCGTATCGCGCAAGGGCAACACCCCGACCAACATCCCCGAGCGGGTGGCCAACCTGTGGCTGACCTACGACATCGACCCCACCTGGCAAGTCGGCGCCGACAGCCGCTACGTGTCCTCGGTGTATGCCGATGCGGCCAACACCCGCCATGCACCGTCCTACACGATCTTTGGTGCGTTTGCTGCCTACAAGGTCGATGCCGACACACGCATCACCGCCCGGGTACGTAACCTGACCGACGAGGTGTATGCCCAGTGGACTTCATCCAGCATGCTGTACCTCGGTGCACCGCGCACTGTCGAGCTGGCCGTGCAGACGCGCTTCTAGGACGCCACTGATGAAACGCTACCTGTACTTGTGGCACCGCTGGTTGGGTATCGGCCTGTGCCTGTTCATGGCCCTGTGGTTCTTCTCGGGCGTGGTCATGCTGTATGTCGGCTACCCCAAGCTGACACCCCGCGAGCATTTCGCGCACTTGCCTGTGCTGAACCTGCAGGACTGCTGCGTCGACCTCGCCGCTGCTCTGGACGCTGCCGATCCGCAACGGGCACCGGCCAGCATCCGCCTGAGTACGGTAGCAGGAGAGCCGCGCTACCTGTTCAGCTACCCGGGGCGCAGCAACGTAGCGGTTGATGCGCGCACCGGTCTGCGCGTGCCGTTGACCGGGCGCGAACAGGCCCTGGCTGCTGCGCGCCAGTACGCCCCGTTGGCAGCAGCCCGCTATCAGGGCGCGGTGCAGGAAGACCTGTGGAGCCATTCCCGCGCCCTCAATGCCGACAGGCCCTTGCAACGGGTACTACTTGCCGACGCCGACGGCACGCTGTTGTACCTTTCGGGGCAAACCGGCGAGGTGGTGCGCGACGCCAGCGCCCTGGAGCGTGGCTGGAATTTCGTCGGCGCCTGGCTGCACTGGCTGTATCCACTGCGCGGCATCGGCATGGATGGGCTGTGGAGCAACCTGGTGATCTACCTGTCGCTGACGGCCACAATCATGGCCGTACTCGGGGCAGTGATCGGTGTGCTGCGCTGGCGCTTCAACCGCCCTTACCGCAGTGGCTCTCGTTCGCCTTATCGGGGCTTTGCCCGTTGGCACCATGTCGGTGGCTTGCTGTTCGGGGTGCTGGCGATCACCTGGATCTTCAGTGGCTTGATGTCGATGAACCCCTGGCGGATTTTCAGCAGCTCAGCGCCATTGGATACCGCTGCGTACCAGGGTGGGCCGCTGACGGCCAAGGCCTTTCCGGTGTCCACCGCACACGCACTTTCACGCTTTGCCGATGACGGTCTGGTTGCGCGGCAGCTGGAATGGCGGCTGATCGGTAGCGCGGGGTATGTGATCGGCTACGACGGCGGCGGCCGTACGCGGGTGCTGTCGATGGCCGACGGGCAGGTGCTCAGGCGCTTGCCGAGGGCCGTGCTGGAACGCGCTGCGCAGGCGGTTCTGCCGCAAGGGCAGATGCGCAGTGAGCAACTCGATGGCTACGACTTTTACTATTACGAACGGGCCGAGCAAAGCATGCTCGGGCACCTGGAAAAACGCCTGCCGGCGTTGCGGGTGCGTTTTGATGACCCTCAGCAAACCTGGCTGCATCTGGATCTGTATACAGGTGAAGTGTCAGGGGTTGTGGATCAGCCGAAACGGGTGTCGCGATGGCTGTTTGCATTGCTGCATAGCTGGGACTGGTTACCGCTGCTACAGCGGCGGCCGGCCTGGGATATCTGGATGATCGCATTCAGCGTTGGCGGGCTGATACTCAGCGTCAGTGGTGCGGTGTTGGGATGGCGGCGACTGTCGCGCGGTAAACTTCGCGGGTAAACCCGCTCCCACAGGGGAAGTGCGATGATTGAGATCTGCGCCGTACCTGTAGGAGCGGATTTATCCGCGAAGGGCCCGAGCGGAACACCAGTGCTTTAAGTCCACCCGCTGGATCGTTATCGGGAAATTCCGGTGGGTTGGCCAAACGCTCGACAAACACCAGGTCCGGCGCCTCTTCGGCCATACCCTCGATTAAAAAATCAGGCCCGATGGCCGGATCATTGACACACGCCAGCACCGTCCCACCCTCAGTCAACAACTCCGGCAATCGGCGCAAAATCTTGCGGTAGTCCTGCGTCAACACAAAGCTGCCTTTCTGAAACGTCGGCGGATCAATGATGATCAGGTCGTAAGGCCCCGACTTGCGCACCTTGCCCCACGACTTGAACAATTCATGCCCGAGAAAGCTCACTCGCCCCAGGTCATGGCCGTTGAGCCGATGATTGTCCCGCCCGCGACTCAGCGCCGAACGGGCCATGTCCAGATTGACCACCTGCTCGGCACCACCAGCAATCGCCGCCACGGAAAACCCGCAGGTGTAAGCGAACAGATTGAGTATGCGCTTGCCGGCGGCCTGCTCACGCACCCAGCGCCGACCGTAACGCATATCAAGAAACAGCCCGGTGTTCTGCTTCAAACCCAGATCGAGCTGATAGCGCAGCCCGTCTTCATCGATCAGCCAGTGCTCGCTCGGCTCACCCAGCAGCCACTGCCCCGGGCTCTCGGGCAGGTAACGGTGCTGGATCAACATCGCCTGCCCACTCCAGCACGGCGCCTGCGCCAGACTCAGCAACATCTGTTCAAGCGCGACCAGTTGGCCACTCGGTGGCTCGCGAAACAGCGACACCAGCAGCACACCTTGCAACCAGTCCACGGTGATTTGCTCAAGCCCTGGCCAGCAGCGCCCACGCCCATGAAACAAGCGGCGGGTTTCTGCCGGCGCCGGGTCAAGGGCCGCAAGCAAGTGGTGCTGGAGGGTGTCGATCACAGAGGTCATGGGCAATTTCAACGCGTGTAAAGCGGCCTATTCTACCCTGCCCGCCGGCATCGCGCCGCGCTCACTCCGGCTTGGCCGCTACGGCCTTGGCCGCAGGCTTGAACCACCAGCCTTGCTGCATGCCCGCTGCGGCCAGCAGGATCGCGGCCACGCCCAGCCATTGCAGGGGCGCCAGGCGATGGCCAAAGGCAAACCAGTCAACGAAGATCGCCGCGATCGGGTAAATGAACGACAGGGCTCCGGTCAACGCCGTCGGCAGTTTCTGGATCGCGCCGTACAGCAGTACATACATCACCCCGGTGTGAACGATTCCCAGCGTCACCAGCGAGGCCAACGCACCCGCCTCGCCGGGCAGGCCCGAGGTGTTGGCCCAGGGCGCCAGCAACAAAATTCCGGTGCACACCTGGATCAGCGCGATCAGGTGCGGCGGCGTGCCACTCAGGCGCTTGATGATCAACGCCGCCACGGCATAGAGAAACGCCGCGCCCAGAGCCAGACCGATGCCCAGCAGGTAATCGCTGCCACTGCCGCCCACGCTGCCATGGGCACTGACAATCGCCAGCATGCCGAGGAACGCCAGTGCCAGCCAGAACAGCTTCGACACGGTGATTTTTTCACCGAGGAACACCGCGGCCAGCCCCACCAGCATGAATGGCTGGACGTTGTACACCGCTGTACCAATGGCAATCGAGGCGCGCGAGTAGGAGGCAAACAACAGCACCCAGTTACCGACGATGGCCACGCCGCTGAGCACCGCGAGGGCGAACGTGGCCAGCGTCAGGATGCCGGGTTTGAGAAAGCCCATGGCCAGGCAGATCAGCAGCAAGGTCGTGGCACCGAACACGCAGCGCCAGAACACCACATCCAGCACCGGTTGCCCGGACACCAGTACGAACCAGCCAATGGTCCCCGATATCAACATCGCGGCGACCATCTCCAGCGACCCACGGCGTATTGAATTGTCCATCACTCACCTCCTGAACGATGGCTAAATTATGCGAGCCTGGTGGTTGCCGCTCCAGTGGATAAAGCAGGCTAAACTGCCACTTCACCTTTACTATCAAGGCAGATTTCATCAATTGCCTAATGAGGCTGCGATGACCGACGATATCGACCAATTGCTGATAAAGGCCCTGATGGACGACTCGCGCCGCTCGCTCAAGGCCCTTGCCCAACTCAGCGGGCTGTCGGCCCCCAGTGTCAGCGAACGCTTGCGGCGCCTCGAAGAACGCGGCGTGCTCAAGGGCTACACCGTGGAAGTTGATCCGCGCTGCTTTGGCTATCAGCTGCAGGCCATCGTCCGCGTGCGCCCTTTGCCCGGCCAGTTACAGGAAGTAGAGCGCCAGATCATGGCCATCCCCGAGTTCACCGAGTGTGACAAGGTGACCGGCGACGACTGCTTCATCGCCCGCTTGCATGTGCGTTCGATGGAACAGCTCGATACGCTGCTGGACAAGCTCAACAGCCATGCCGAGACCAACACCGCCATCGTGAAAAAGACCCCGGTGAAGCGACGCTTGCCGCCGATGGCCTGAGCGCACTTACTGCACCGGTTCGCTCGATGGCCGGGCAATCAGGCCCTTCAGTTCGCTGGTCATTGGAAATTCCAGGTTCAGGCCCTTGGGTGGAATTGGCTGTTCGAACCAGCGCTGGTAGATGCCCTCGATTTTGCCACTGCGATAAACATCCGCCAGCGCCTCGTTGACCGCCACCAGCAACTGTTCATCGCCCTTACGCATCATGCAGCTGTAAATTTCCTTCGACTGCGCCTCGCCGACCACCACCCAGTCGTGCGGATCCCGTGCCTTGGCCCGCTCGCCGTAGAGCAGCGCATCATCCATGTAGAACGCCGCAGCGCGGCCGGACTGAAGCATCATGAACGCTTCACCGTGGTCTTTGGCACTGATCACAAAGGCGCCGAGGTTGTGCTCGAGGTTGTAGTTCTTCAGGTACTTTTCATTGGTGGTTCCCGCGGTGCTGACCACATTCTTGCCCTTCAGGTCATCGAGCCCCTGGATGCCGCTGTCTTTTTTGGTCAACAGCTGGCCCTTGACGAAAATGAATCCGTAAGAGAAGTCCACCTGCCTCGCACGCTCGGCGGTAACGCCCGTTGTACCGCACTCCAGATCCACAGTGCCGTTCTGCACCAGTGGAATTCGGGTCTGCGAAGTGACCAGGTTGTAGCGCACCTTCAACGCCGGTATCGCCAGCTTGTTCTGCAAGTGCTTGACGATTTCACCGGCCAGATCCACCGCGTAGCCCATGGGTTTGCCGCTGTGGTCACCGATATAAGAAAAGGGAATGGATGAATCGCGATAGCCCAGGGTAATGCTGCCCGAGTCAGCGATTTTCTTCAGGGTGCCGCTGAGCGGCACCGTGTCGGCCAGCGCCGAATGCGCACACACCAGTGACAGGGCAAACAGAGCAGGTTTGAACATGACGACCTCCTAGCCGCGCACGGCAATGACAGTGATTTCCACACGCACGCCGGGGCGCGCCAGTTCAGCCTGCAACGCGGTACGGGTCGGTGCACAACCCGGCGCCAGCCATGCCGCCCAGACGGTGTTCATCGCGTCGAAATCACTGGCAATGTCCTTGAGGTAAATCGTCGCGCTGAGTATCTGGTTTTTTTCGCTCCCCGCCTCGGCCAACAGCTGATCGATCTTCTCCAGTACTTCCTGGGTCTGTTCGGCGATCCCGGTAGTACACGTGGGCACCTGACCGGAGAGGAACACCAATTGCCCATACAGGGCGGCGGCGCTCAAGCGTTCGTTGCTGTGCAAACGGGTTATCGACATCGGGACACTCCTGGTGGTTGTTGTACGTATGCAGGTCAGGCCGCCCGAGGGGTCAGCCCGTGCAGGTCGATCGAAGGCGCACGCCCGGCAATCAGTTCGGCAAGAAGCTGGCCGCTGGCACTGGCCAGGGTAAAGCCCAGCGCACCATGGCCGAGGTTGAGCCACAGGTTGCGATAACGGGTTGTCCCCAACAGCGGCACGCCACTGGGAGTCGCCGGGCGCATACCCGCCCACTCCCGGGCATGGGTGTAATCGGCCGCGTTGGGTAATGTGCTTGCCGCCAGCTGACGCATGCTCGCCAGCCGTGCAGGGTCGAGCGATTCGTCATAGCCGACGATGTCGACCATCGCCGCCACCCGCAGCTGATCGTCGAGCCGGGCATAGACGATCTTGCGGTCGTAATCGGTGATGCTCACATCGGGTGCCTGGTGTCCGGCCGTGATTGGCGCGGTCAGGCTATAGCCCTTGAGCGGATAGATCGGCAGGTGCAAGCCCGGCAAGCCCAGGCTGGCGCTGCGGTGCCCGGCGCACAGCACCAGGCGCTCCACCGGCAGGCGTTGATCGTTCAGTTCCACGGCCTGCACCATACCGTCGGCATGCTGGATCTTCGTGACCGTCTGCCCCAGCAAGAACCGGCATTGCCCGGAAGCCTGCAAGCGCTGCGCCAGGGCCAGGCAAAAGCGCTGGCAGTCCGCAACCTCTTCATCCGCGGTGAACACGCCGCCGATAAAAGGCGCTTCGGCCAAGCTCGGCTCGAGTGCCGCAATCGCGCTGGCGTCCAGCACCTGTTGGTCCTTGGGATCAAGCAGATGAGCACGGGCGTGGGCGAAACTGGCCGCGTTGCGAAAGGTCACCAGCTTGCCGTTGCGCCGCCAGGCGAAATCCTCCAGCGCGTCATCGTTGCGCCATTGCGCCAGGGTGGCCTGACTGTGCAACGCCAGACGCAGCAGGTGCGCCGCATTGGTGCGATTGACCGAGCTTCGGCACGCCGCCATGAAGGCTCCCAGCCAGCGCCATTGCGCCAGGTCCAGGCGTGGTCGCAGCTTGAGCGGCGAATCGCTGCGCAGCAGCCAGCCCAATGCCTGCAGCGGTACCCCGGCATCGGCCAACGGCGACACATAGCGATACGAAAGCTGCCCGCCGTTGGCAAAGCTGGTACCGCCGGCAAGGCTGTCCCGCGCCTCGATCAGGTCGACTGCAAAGCCTTCTCGCACCAGGGCATAAGCTGTTGCCAGACCAATCACGCCACCACCGATCACCACCACCCGCTGAGCCATGTGCAACCACCGAAAAGTCCGAAGACCTTCAGACTAGGGCCGGTGACAGCGGCTGGATAATGAATAAGAATGAGGCATCCATAAACAAAGGTTATGGGCCAGACCATGCGTTTACGTCACATCGAAGTGTTCCAGGCGATCCGCCAGACCGGCTCGATCAGCGGTGCTGCACAGCTGCTGCACGTCACTCAGCCGGCGGTCTCGAAGATCCTTCAGCACGCTGAAGCCCAGCTGGGCTTTCCGCTGTTCCTGCGGGTGCGTGGCAAGTTGCAGATAACCCCCGAGGCCCTGGCCCTGGAGCGTGAGGTCGACAAGGTCTCCGACAGCGTCGAAGGCGTGCGCCGCCTGGCTGCCAGTTTGCGGCGCCAGCCCGGCCTGCAGTTGCGTATCGGTGCCACACCGGCCTTGGCGCTGTCGCTGCTGCCGCCGGTCATCAGCCAGTGGTCCGAACGTCACCCGCAGTCCGAATGCGAACTTTCAAGCTTGCACAGCCGTGAGCTGGTGCAACAGTTGCTGATGCGTGAAATCGACGTTGCGCTGACCTTGCGCCACCCCGACCACCCTGGCTTGAGTGTGCAGGCCTTGGCCCATGGCGTGCTGGTGGCGATGGCGCCAAAGGGCTACTGGAGCGAAAGCAGTCAAGGCCTACCGCTGGGCGTCGATGCCCTGGCCGGCGCGCCGCTGATTGGTTTGAGCAGCAGCGATCCGCTGGCCGCGCAGGTGGGGAGTTACCTGAAAAACCTGGAGCCAGCGCCGAGTATCGCCATTCGTGTGCAGACTTATTCGCTCGCGCGAGCCATGGTCGAATCCGGCGCCGGGCTGGCGCTGATCGACCCCTTCACCGCCCTGGGTTCGCAGCACACGCTGGTGCGTCCCCTTGACCCACCGTTGCCGATTACCTTGTATGCCCTGACCCGGGCCAACGAGAGTCATCCGCACACGCTGGACGACCTGTTGCAGCTGTTTGGCAAGCATGCGCGGGAACAGATTGCCCAAGTGCCCACTCTGCCCGCTCACAGCGCCTGAATGGCAATCAGCTCGGGCAGCTCTGCTCACCGTTGTTCAGGCCCTGCTTGTAGTTACGGCTGAGCAGGCTGGCCTTGCCGTCGTGCCAGGTCAGGGTCAGGACATACAGCGAGTCGAAATCGCCGCCGTCCCAGTCCTCGGTGATCACCTGTTTCTCACCCAGCGCCTTGCCGGCCACCGTGTTGATCAGCTCGGGCAGGTAGCCGTGGGACCAGGCGGTGTAGACGGTAGCGTTGCGGTATTTGTTCTGCAGGAGTTCGTCTGCAAGGGCAGCGGTGTCGTTCGCACCGAAGTCGATGTTCACCGGCAAGCCCAGCTTGATGGCACTCGGGCTGATGGTCATCAACGGGCGAATGTAGCTGTAGGCGTCGTCCTTGCTGCCTTCCTCGACGTGACGCGATGGGTTGGCGGCAAACACATAGTCGGCCTTGCCGAATTTTTCCGGCAGCACAGTGGCCAGGTCCAGGGCGCGATTCAGGCCCTGGCAATTGAGTTGCCCCAACCCTTCTCCCGGCTTTTCGGCATGACGCAGAAACACTAACGTCTGCACACCGTCTACTGGGGCTGCGCGGCTTTCGACAGCCTCGAGGGCTAGCAGGGTGACACCACCGAGCAGTACCAGCGAACAAAGGGCATGGCGGTGGCGTTTGAACAGGGTAGACAACGTCATGAAGCGGGCTCATTCGGCAAAAAGGGATACGGCTGACCCGCCTGTGACACGCCGCGGCCGAGGCCGCGGGTGATCCCTGTCTGTCGTTCCATCCGTGGAGCGGGGTTAACTGAGAGTGCGTCAAGCCCGTTTGGTTCGATCCCTGAGTGCTCAACCCTGAGCAAAGGTGAATGTAACAAACAAATGTTGCTGAATTAATTCAACTATCGGTCATTCGTCGCGTGTCAGCACTTCCAGCAGTTCGATCTCGAACGTCAGGTTCGAATGCGGCGTGATTGCGCCCATGCTGCGTTCGCCATAGGCCAGGTGCGAGGGCACCACCAGCTTGCGCTTGCCGCCCACCTTCATGCCCATCAGGCCCTGGTCCCAGCCCTTGATCACCCGGCCGGTGCCGATCACACATTGAAATGGCTTGCCGCGATCGTAAGAGGAGTCGAATTTAGTGCCGTCCTCCAGCCAGCCGGTGTACTGAGTGGTAATCAGCGCGCCCCTGACCGCCTCTTTGCCCTCACCCAGCTGGATGTCGGTGATTTGCAGTTCGCTGCTCATGCTTGACCTCGTTAACGCGTGAAAAGTGTGTCGTGGCAGCCTTTTCTCAGGAATGCACAGGTTTGGCAAGCGTTGCCGGGGTGCCGTGCTGGCGCATCGACCAGCACACCCCGCCAATCACCAGAATGATCGCCGCCGCCTCCAGCACACTCGGCCCGCTCTGGCGCCAGATAAAGGCGTAGAGCAAGGCAAACAGCGTTTCAAAGACGATCAGTTGACCGCTAAGGGTCAACGGCATGCGTTTGGAAGCAGCGTTCCACAACAGCGCTGCCAGCCAGGAGCCGAAAATCGCGCAGCCCAGGCTGTACAGCCAGAACAATCGCCATCGCTCAGGCGCCGCCTCCACCTGCAGCTGTGCCGGCTGCCACAGTACGAGTGCAGCGACGAGCACCAGGCTGAACACTCCCGTCATCACGCCAACCAGCACCGACCACTGGTGACTGTCGAAATGCCCGCACAGCTTGAGGTAGCGGCTGTTGTTCACTGCGTACCAGGTCCAGCAGGCCAATGCTGCCAACGCGTAGAGCACACCTGCAAGCTTATCGCCGGCCGTGCCCGCTTCGACGGCAAAGGTCTGCACGTTGATACACAGCATGCCGGCAAGAATCAGCAGCAGCGGCGCGAACAACTGCTTGAGGGCCACGCCGCCACTGTCATGGCGACCATAGAGGGTGATGGTAAGCGGCAAGACACCGACGATCAATGAGGCGGGTGCCACGCCCAGGCGCTGGATGGCTGCCACCAGGAAGATGAAGTACAGCAGGTTGCCGACCAGCGCCAGACGTCCCAGCATCCACAGGTCTGCCATCGTCAAACGCCCCAGCACCTTGCGCATCGGCACCGCCAGGATCAGGGTCACGACACCGAACAACACGAATCGCGCACAGGCAAGCAGCACCGGGCTGAACTCCGGCAGCAACTGCGGCACCATCAGTACCAGCCCCCACATCGCACCGGCTATCCCGGCGTAGGCCACACCCTGTTTCACTTGCCTGCTCCTGCTCAAAGAAGTGCGCAGGCTACCTTCTGGCAGGCCTGCGAACAAAAGATCATTCGGCATGCAGGCATTCCCCAGCGGAATACCTTTATCACCTGCGACTTCACTCCTATGATGCAGCCATTCCCCAACCGGACTCTCGACATGAGCCGCTTCAGCCGTCACCTGCCCCCGCTCGATACCCTGATTGCCTTTGAAGCGGTCATGCGCACGGGCAGTTTCACCCGTGCAGCCAGCGAGCTGTACCTGACGCAAAGCGCCGTGAGCAAGCAGATCAAACTGCTGGAGGAGCACCTCGGCGCCGTACTGTTCGAACGGCGTGCCCGCGGCATCGCACCGACCACGGCCGGCGCCGAGTTCAACGCCATCGTCGAGCCGATGCTTGAGCGCCTGCTGAGCAATGTCCTGCGTTTGAAGTCGGGCCATGGCAGCCGCAATGTCAGCGTCATCTGCACCCATGCGGTAGCTCAGTACTGGTTGTTCCCGCGGCTACTGCGCTTTAACGAACAACACCCGGAGCTGACCGTGAACATTCACGCCAGCAACGCAATCAGCGAAAGCGACATCAGCGACTACGACTTCGGCATCCTCTACGGGCACGGCCACTGGAGTTCGCTCACGGCCGACAAACTGTTCGATGAAACCATTTACCCCATTGCCAGCGCCAAACGCGCCCTGCCCACGGTCGACTCGTTGAGCGAACTGCAAGCCCTGCCCTTGATACAACTGGATGCCTCGGCGTGGAACTGCCTGGACTGGCAGGACTGGTTCAGCCATCAAGGCCAGGCCTACAAGGCACCCGCCGATGCAGTGACGTTCAACCAGGTCAACCTGGTGTTCGAGGCGGTGATGCAGGGAATGGGGGTGGGGCTTGGCTGGGAGTTCATGGCGCGTGAACGTATCGACCAGGGCGCCATTCGCCAGGTATCGGCGTTTGTCGTGCACACCGGGCAAGCCGACTATCTGGTGCACGACAAGCAGGCCCCCTGTTCACCTGCAGCGCAGGTCTTCGCCACCTGGCTGCTGGCGCTCAGTTGAACAGGGCTTCGACTTCAGCACCGGTCATCGTTTTGGTCTGGTTGGCAAAGCAGTAGTACGCCGGCTTGCTGTCGACATACACCTGCAGGTCGAAGACCCAGTCGGTGTCGCCTTCCAGCACCCCTACCGACACGGAATCGAACTGGCCGCTTTTGAGCCGGTACAAAAGATGGGTACCGCATTGGCCGCAGAAGCCCCGTTCGGCCCACTCGGATGATTCATAGAACACGGGTTGCCCGGCCGTGAACCTTACCGGTTGCGAACAGTGCACGGAAAACAGCGGCCCGCCGCCCCACTGGCGGCACATGCTGCAATGACAGGCATCGACACTTGCATTTTCCAGGCTGACGCTGAGTTTGACGGCGCCGCACAGGCAGCTACCGTGCTTTTCCAGGGACATGATCAACGCTCCTTGCTTGGGATAAGGAGCGAATCAGTCTAGCAGTTGGTGCTCCACCCTTGAATTCACCCTCGCACCGGCGTCAGCACTGGCTCACCGGCAAAGAATGCCTGCAGGTTCTTCAACACCAGCGCCACGGTGTCGCGTGCCGCTTCCGGCGACTGCCCGGCCACATGCGGGGTGAGCACGACATTGCCCAGGGCTTTGAGCGCATCCGGCACTGCCGGCTCGTCATCGAACACGTCCAGCCCTGCACCAGCGATCGCGCCAGTGCGCAACGCCTCGAGCATGTCTGCAGTGTTGACCACACTGGCCCGGGCGATATTGACCAGAAAGCCATCCGGCCCCAGCGCGTCGAGCACCGTTTTATCGATCAGTTGCCGGGTGTTGGCGCCGCCGGGGGTGGCGACGATGAGGAAGTCCGACGCCTGGGCCAGCGCCAGCGGGCTGTCGCAATAGGTGTAGGGCACATCGCTGCGCGGGCTGCGGTTGTGGTAACTGATCGGCATGTCAAAACCCTGCGCCGCGCGCTTGGCGATGGCCAGGCCGACCGCGCCAAGCCCGAGAATGCCCAGGCGTTTGCCACTGACCGACGGGCTGATGACACGATTCCACTCGCCCCGCCGGGTTGAGGCATCGGCCCGGGGAATGTCGCGCACTAAGGCCAGCAGCAGTGCCATCGCATGGTCGGCGACGGCCGTGGCATTGGCGCCCGCGCCATTGGTGACGGTGATGCTACGGGCGGCAGCAGCAGCGAGGTCAACCTGCTCGTAGCCAGCGCCAATCACACAGATGATTTTCAGGTTGGCCAAGGCCGCGATTTCATCGGCGCTGAGGCCCAACGGGCCTCGCGTCAGCACGGCATCGATCTGGCCGCCGTCACGGGCAATGGCTTCGGCGCGCAGGGCCGGGGTCTGGGCACGCACCAGGCGATAGCCCGCCTGTTCCAGCAACGGCAGGTAATCGTCAACGGTTTCCACCAGTACCAGGACTGTTTTGCTCATGCCACCCTCCGGTTCAATACGAAGGGGCATTATGCGCAGCTTGGGCTATTGCGCGAAAGCCCGGCCCAGACCGCCTGGCACACCACTGCTGTCGGTTTCCTGCCAGGGGCCGTTGAGGTTGGTTGACCAGCTCCAGCCGTTGTTCCAGCGGTAGTAGGTGCGCTGGCGGTAGAAGGTGTTGGTCTGGCCTTCAAGCACATAGACGCCCAGGCGTGGGTCCCAGTGACTGGCCCCGCCCGGCGGGGGCGCAAAGCTGGCCGAGGTGCGTGGCATCGGCTTGGTCGCCGGGGTGACCGCCGGCTTGCTCGGCACCGTGCTCGGACGCGGAACCGGCTTGCTGGCCGGCTCCGAGGGTAGCCTTTCGATCGGCGGCGCAGTCGGCTCGCTGGGTTGCTGAACAGTACACGCACTCAAGCCTATGGCCAGGGAAAGTAAGGTCAGGCGTGCGATGCTGTTCATAGTGATTCTCTTACTGGTCCGGGCTGTCGATGGTCAGGTGCTGAGCAGCGGTGGTGCTGCTGGCCAGCGGGCTGCTACGACCGATCCATTCACCCTGGGTCGGCTTGCCAGCCCGCGATACGCGTGCAACCAGTTGGACTTCAGGAAAGCTCGACAGTTTCATGCTCGGCATCATTGCATCGCTGTCGCTGAGCTCGACCTCGATGGGCAACTGCGCCACCGTCACCCGCTTGGCGGCCAACGGCATGGGCGGACCGGAACTGGCACGGGCGAAAATGAACACCGTGTCGTCAGGCTTGACCTGATCCTTGAGCGCAGCAGCCAGCTCCACGCGCACCTTCAACCGTGGCCCGGCCACCGGTGCCGGTGCCGGTGCCGGTGCCGGTGCCGAAGCAACCTTACCCTCACCCGCCTTGAGCTTTTCCTGAGCGCGCTCGATGCCGCCTTGCAGGGCGTTGCGCGAGGCATCGCCCTCCGGCAATTGCACGAGCAGGCGATTCCAGTAATCGACGGCCTGCTGGTAATGCTCGCTCTCGAACGCGGCAATGCCGAGCAGACCAAGGCTGGTAACTTCGTTGGGGTCGGCCTTGAGCGCTTCGTCGGTGAGTGTCTGGAGCTGTTCGGTCCACTGCTTGCCATTGGCGAAGTACAGCGCCTGCGCCCACTGCCCGAGCAACTCCGGCTGACGCTCCGCCAGCGCGGCGGCGCGTTCGAAGACCTTGGCAGCGTCGGCCGGCCGTTCCTGGGCCATGTAGGCACGCCCGAGGAAGTACAAACCTTCAGCCGAATCCGGTTGCGCTTCTACAGCGCGCTCAAGGCGCTCGGTCATGTCCTGCATCGAGTGTGGCGCCTCGGCGAACTCACGGGTCAGTTCGACCTGCTCGCTGGCGCCGAAATGCATATACAGGCCCAGGCCCATCAGCGGCACCAGCACCGCGGCCAGCAACGGCAGCGGTTTTCCGAGCCGCCCCAGACGTTGCGGCTCGGCATTTTCGGTGTCATCCAGCAGCTCGCGGGCGGCCTCATCGCGGCCTTTTGCCAGTTGATCGGCATCGAGAACGCCCGCCGCCTGCTGAGCGGTCAGTTCGGCGACCCGTTCCTGATAAAGCGCGACGTTCAGCGCGGTGCGGTCTTCTTCCAGTTGCGCACGACGGCCACGCAACACCGGGATCAACAAAAAGCTCAGGGCCACCAGCAACAGCAGGCCTGCAGCAAGCCAGAATTCAGTCATGGGTCTGTTCTTTGTCCAGCAATTTGGCGAGGCGCTCGCGCTCCTCGGGGGAAAGGTCGACAGGGCCACCCGCACTTTGCGCACGGCGCTTGCGCACGATCAGTGCCAGCAGGCCAAAACCACCCACCAGCAGCACGCCCGGGCCGAACCACAGCAACCAGGTACGGGCCGTCAGCTCAGGCTTGTAGCGCACGAAATCACCGTAGCGATCGACCATGAAGTCGATGATCTGCTGGTTGCTCTTGCCCTCGCCCAGCATGCGGAAGATTTCCCGGCGCAGGTCGGCGGCAATCGGCGCGTTGGAGTCGGCGATGTCCTGGTTCTGACACTTCGGGCAACGCAGCTCCTTGGTCAGCTCATGGTAGCGCTCGCGCTCGGCGTCATTGGCAAACTGATAGGTGTCGATGGCCGCCTGGGTTACCCCGGCCAGGCCAACGCCCAAAACAACTGCGGCCAGCCAGCGCTTCATGGCTTGGCCTCATCGACCAGCCCCTGGTACTGCGCCGCCAGTTGTTCACGCCAGACGGTCGCATCGACCACACCGACATGCTTGTAGCGGATGATGCCCTTGGCATCGATCAGGAAGGTTTCCGGCGCGCCGTACACACCCAGGTTCAAACCCAGCCCACCCTGGTCGTCAGCGATATTGAGCTGGTAAGGGTTGTGAAACTCGGCCAGCCACTTGTTGGCGGCCGCGTTGTCATCCTTGTAGTTGACCCCATGGATGACCACGCCTTGTTCGGCCAGCTTGTTCAGGTAGGGGTGCTCGACCTTGCACGACGGGCACCAGGTGGCCCAGACGTTGACCAGCGCCGGCTTGCCGATCAGGTCCGCCTGGGTCAGGGTCTTGCCGTCCTGCACCGACTTGAGCGTGAACGCCGGGAACGGCTTGCCGATCATTGCCGACGGCAGTTCGGTGGGGTCGAGGAACAAACCGCGGTAAAGAAACACCACCACCAACAGAAACACCGCCAGCGGCAGCACCATGATCCAACGCTTCATGCAGTTGCTCCAGACATGCCCAGTACTTCACGCACACGGGCTTTGACCTTGACCCGATAACGTCCATCCATGGCTGCCAGCAGGCCGCCCAGGCCCGTCAGCAAACCGCCCAGCCAGATCCAGCGGACAAAAGGTTTGACGTGCACACGCACGGCCCAGGCGCCGTTGTCCAGCGGCTCACCGAGGGCAACGTAGAGATCGCGGGTGAAACCGGCGTCGATACCGGCCTCGGTCATCATCGACTGTTGTACGGTGTACAGGCGTTTTTCCGGGTGCAGCACGCTGATTTCGCGGCCATTTTCGACAATCCGCACGGTGCCCTTGTCAGAGGTGAAGTTCGGCCCTTCGAAGTGCTTGGCGCCTTCGAAGATGAACTGGTAACCACCGAGTTCGACCGACTCGCCCGGGGCCAGGCGCAGGTCGCGCTCGGCACTGTTGTTGCTCGACAGCACCACGCCCAGGGCGCAAACCGCCAGCCCAAGGTGGGCTACGTGCATACCCCAGTAGCTGCGATTGAGGCCACGCAGCCCCTTGAGCAGCCCCTTGTGCCGGGTTTTGTCGAAAATGTCGCGGACACCGGCCAGCACGATCCACGCGGCCAGGGCGAAGGTAGTCAATACCTGCCAGTCGAAGTCGTCTACCAACAGCCCGCAGATCGGCGCCAGCACCACGCTGGCGATCAGCACTGGGGTCAGCATGCCGGCCAGCCATTTGCTCGGGGTGTCTTTCCAGCGCACCAGCACGCCAATGGCCATGACCAGCATGAGCAAGGCCATCAACGGAATGAACAGCGCATCGAAGTACGGCGGCCCCACCGACAGTTTCGCCCCGGTAAGCGCGTCGAGGATCAACGGGTACAGGGTGCCGAGCAGGATCATCGAGGCGGCAACCACCAGCACGATGTTGTTGGCCAGCAGCAGCGTTTCCCGCGACCACAGGGCAAAGCCGACCTGGCTTTTAACCACCGGCGCGCGCAGGGCGAACAGGGTCAGCGAACCACCCACCACGAACAGCAGGAAGATCAGGATGAAGATGCCACGCTCAGGGTCCGAGGCGAACGCGTGCACCGAGGTCAAAACGCCGGAACGGACCAGGAACGTACCCAGCAGGCTCAGCGAGAACGCCGCAATGGCCAGCAACACGGTCCAGCTTTTGAACACGCCGCGTTTTTCGGTGACCGCCAGCGAGTGGATGAGCGCAGTGCCCACCAGCCACGGCATGAACGAGGCGTTTTCTACCGGGTCCCAGAACCACCAGCCACCCCAGCCCAGTTCATAGTAGGCCCACCACGAGCCCAGGGTGATGCCGATCCCGAGAAACGCCCAGGCCACCAGCGTCCACGGCCGCGACCAGCGCGCCCAGGCCGCATCCAGGCGACCGCCGAGCAGCGCGGCAATGGCAAAGGCGAACGCCACCGAGAAGCCCACATAGCCCATGTACAGCATCGGCGGATGCACGATCAGGCCGATGTCCTGCAGCAGCGGGTTAAGGTCACGGCCATCGGTAGGTACCTGAGGCAACAAACGCGTGAACGGGTTGGAGGTGACGATCAGGAACGACAGGAAACCGACGCTGATCATGCCCATCACCGCCAGCACCCGCGCCAGCATCACCTGCGGCAGTTGCCGCGAGAAAATCGACACGGCGAAGGTCCAGCCGCCCAGGATCAGCGCCCAGAGCAGCAGTGAGCCCTCGTGGGCGCCCCACACGGCGCTGAACTTGAAGTACCAGGGCAACGCGCTGTTGGAGTTGCTGGCAACGTATTCGACCGAGAAGTTATCGGTCATGAACGCATGGGTCAGGCAGGCGAATGCAAAGGCAAGGAAGGCAAACTGGCCCCAGGCCGCCGGGCGCGCCAGGCTCATCCACAGGCTGTCGCCACGCCAGGCCCCCAGCAACGGCACTGTGGCCTGCACACAGGCAAAGCAGATCGCCAGAATCATCGAGAGCTGGCCGAGTTCGGGAATGATCAGGGCCGCGTTCATGGCTTGGCTCCAGCGTCGGTAGCCGCCTGGCCGCTCTCTTTCAGGGCCTTGGTCACTTCCGGTGGCATGTACTTCTCGTCATGTTTGGCCAGCACTTCATCGGCCACCACCACGCCGTCGGCGTTGAGTTTGCCCAGGGCGACGATGCCCTGCCCTTCGCGGAACAGGTCAGGGAGAATGCCACGGTAGGTAATCGGCACCGATTTGTTGAAGTCGGTGACCACAAAACGCACGTCGAGCGAATCGCCCGAGCGCTGCAACGACCCCTTTTCGACCATGCCGCCAGCGCGAATACGGGTATCAAGCGGGGCTTCGCCGTTGGCGATCTGGGTCGGGGTATAGAACAGGTTGATATTCTGCTGCAGAGCACTCAGGGCCAGGCCTACGGCGATGCCAACCCCGGCCAGCAGGCCGAGGATGATGAACAGGCGCTTTTTGCGTTGCGGATTCACTGGTTGTTCTCCCGGCGCAGACGGCGCGCCTCTTCTTGCAGGTAACGACGCCGCGCCAGTACCGGCGAAGCAACGTTGACAGCCAGCACCAGCAGGCAGATGCCATAGGCCGACCAGACATACAGGCCGTGATGGCCCATGGCGAGAAAATCGCCGAACGAGGCAAAACTCATCGTGCCATCTCCCGCCCGAGGCTATTCAGGACTTCTTCGCGGACCCAGCTGGCGCGGGCCTCGCGCTTGAGTACTTCGAGGCGCATGCGCAACAACAGCACCGCGCCGAAAAAACAGTAAAAACCCAGCACGGTGAGCAGCAGCGGCAGCCACATCTCGGCCGGCATCGCCGGTTTCTCGGTAAGGGTAAAGGTGGCGCCTTGGTGCAGGGTGTTCCACCACTCCACCGAATACTTGATGATCGGAATATTGATGACCCCGACAATGGCCAGCACCGCACAGGCCTTCGCCGCGCTTTCGCGGTTGCTGATGGCCTGGCCCAGGGCAATCAGGCCGAAGTACAGGAACAGCAGAATGAGCATCGAGGTCAGGCGCGCGTCCCAGACCCACCAACTGCCCCAGGTCGGCTTGCCCCAGATGGCGCCGGTGACCAACGCCACAGCGGTCATCCACGCACCGATGGGCGCCGCACACTGCAGGGCGACGTCGGCGATCTTCATTTTCCACACCAGCCCGACCACGCCCGCCACGGCCAGCATCACATAACAGGATTGCGCCAGCATGGCGGCCGGTACATGAATGTAAATGATCCGAAAGCTGTTGCCCTGCTGGTAGTCCTGCGGCGCGAATGCCAGGCCCCAGATCACGCCGATGCCGATCAACAAGACGGCGGCAACCGCCAGCCACGGCAGCATGCGGCCGCTGATGGCATAAAACCACTTGGGCGAACCCAGTTTATGAAACCACGTCCAGCTGATTGCGCTGCTTTTCATCACGGTACATCCAGGGTCTTTGCTGGGCACTGCCCAGACCTCATTATTCGCCGACGCTGATCTTCAGGCCAGCCGCTATTGCAAAAGGTGCCAGAGTTACTGCCAAGGCGGTCAGGCTGCCAAGCCAGAGCAGATAACCGGTCGCCGGCATAGCTTGCAGGGCCGCTTGCAGAGCGCCACTGCCCAGGATCAATACCGGGATATATAACGGCAAAATCAGTAGCGCCAACAGCAGGCCGCCACGCTTCAAACCCACTGTCAGGGCCGCACCCACAGCACCCAGCAGGCTCAGTACCGGGGTACCGAGTAACAACGATGCCAGCAGGACTGGCAGGCACGCCGAAGGCAAACCTAGCATCAGTGCCAGCAAGGGCGCCAACAATACCAGCGCCAGACCGGAAAAGGCCCAGTGTGCCAGTACTTTTGCCAACACCAGAAGCGGCAGGGGGTGCGACGAAAGGACCCACTGTTCCAGCGAGCCATCCTCGAAATCACTGCGGAAAAGCCCGTCCAGCGAGAGCAAAACCGACAAAAGGGCCGCCACCCACACCAGCCCTGGAGACAAGGTTTGCAACAATTGAGTTTCCGGTCCCACCGCCAGCGGGAACAACGCGATGACGATGGCAAAGAACACCAACGGGTTGGCAAGCTCAGCTGGCCGTCGGCACAACAGGCGCGCTTCGCGACGCAACAACAGGACAAACACACTCATGCGGCCCACTGCCCCAGATTCAGTTCACGGTAACCGGACGGCTTGCGCTCCAGCGTGTGGTGGGTGGTCAGCACAACCATCCCGCCCTGCTCGCAATGCGCGGCCAGGTGCGCTTCCAGTTGCGCCACACCCTGCTTGTCCAGGGCCGTGAACGGCTCGTCGAGGATCCACAGCGGCGGGCTGTCCAGGTACAGGCGGGCCAGGGCCACACGGCGTTGCTGGCCGGCCGACAGGGTATGACAGGGAACATCCTCGAACCCGCGCAGGCCGACCGCTTCCAGGGCCTTCCAGATCGCTTGAGGCTCTGCCGGGCGATGCAGGGCGCACAACCAGGCCAGGTTCTCTTCGGGGCTGAGCAGGTCTTTGATACCGGCGGCGTGGCCGATCCAAAGCAGAATTTTCGCCAGTTCATGGCGCTGTTCGGCCAGGGGTTTGCCGTCGAGGCGAATCTGCCCGGCTGTCGGGCTCATAAGGCCGGCCAGCAAACGCAGCAGGCTGGTTTTGCCGCTGCCATTAGGGCCGCTGACCTGCAGCATGTCGCCCGCAGCCAAGCGCAATTCGAGGTGTTCGAACAACATGCGCCAGTCGCGCTCGCAGGCCAGGCCCACGGCTTCGAGTTGAGGGGTCACAGTTTCGCCTTATGCTTGGGATGCCTGTCTCAAGTCGGTCCCGGCCTTGCCGTTATACTGGCAATGGAGATACGGCCCGGCCGCTCTGATCGCGAAAGATCGGGCGGCATTATACATGCGATGTCCTACTGCAAAGAGGGCTATTTCAACAGGTTGCTAGCGGATGACAGGCGAAATCAACAACCTCGGTACAGCGCTTCCGACCACCGCTCAGGTACGCGCGTCGACGACCGGTGAGCTGCTGCGTTTGTTGCAACCACAGCAGCCGGCTTTGCTCGCCCCCGGCGAGACGGCGAAGGCGGAAGTATTGGCGCTGCGCCAGGTCGGCCAGGACTTTCAACTGCTGCTCAAACTCACCCAGGACAGCGGCAAGCAAACCAATGTCCAGGCCAGCAGCAGCCAGCCGTTAGCGCAGGGCAGTCTGCTGGCCGTCAGTCAGACCAGCACCTCGAGCCTGGCCATCACCGTGCAGCAGGCCATCGCCAGCAGCGTCGCCAGCCTGACCCGTATCGACACCCGGGAAATGCCCATAGGCACCCTGTTGCAAGGCAAGGTACTGACCAGCCAGGCGCTGCCGCAAGCCGGCGGTCAACTGGCACAATTCCGCTCGTTGGTGACCCTGCTCGGCGGCAGTCAGGCCGGCACCACACTGACCATCGACAGCCCCCGGCCACTGGCAGTGGGCAGCTTGCTCAGTGCCAGGGTCCAGGGCGACCAATCGCTGAGCTTCGTCCCGCTCAGCGGGCGTCAGGAACAGCTGGCAATCGCCCAGCACCTGAGCAGCCAGCAAAGTCGCCAGGCCTCGTTGCAGGGGTTGCTCAGCCAGTTGCAGCAAATGCGCGACAGCATCGCTTCCAACGAGATACGCAGCAATGTCGACAAGCTGCTGAACACCTTGCCGGATATCCGCCAGCTCAGTGACCCCAAAGGCCTGGCCCAGGCACTGAGCAACAGTGGCGTATTTCTGGAAGCCAAGCTGCTTGCCGGCCTGCCCGCCAGTCTCGCGCCCGACCTCAAGGCACAGGTGGTGCGTCTGGTGGCGCAGATGCTGCCGGGACTGCCCGGTAACGCCCAGTTCAACCCGGGTGCTGCGGCCAGCACCCTGGCCCAGGTGATGCCCGGGATGGTCCGCAATGCCCTGGGCATGCTCGGCCAGGTCAGCCCGCGCCCGCAACCCGGTGGTTTCCCCCTGCCCTCACGACAGCTGCAAAGCCAGCAAGGTGAAGGTGATCTCGAGCATTTGCTGCGCCTGGCGGCTGCGGCGATCTCTCGCCTGCAAAGCCACCAATTGGCGAGCCTGGAACAAACCGGCACTACAGCCGACGGTAACCTGCAAACCACCTGGCAGCTGGAAATACCTGTGCGCAGCGGCCAGGACTTCATGCCCGTGCAAATGAAGCTGCAGCGCGAAGAAACGCCCGAGCAGCAAAGCGACCCGGAACGCGAACGTCGCGATCCGTTGGAAATGCTTTGGCGGATCGAGTTGGCCTTTGACCTGCATCCGCTGGGCCCGGTACAGATCCAGGCCCATATCAGCCAGGGAACGCTGTCCAGCCAGCTGTGGGCAGAATTCCCGTGCACCGCGCAACTGATCGACAGTCAGTTGGGCAACCTGCGAGAACGCTTGCTGGCTCGCGGCCTCAACGTGACAGAGTTGCAATGTCATCACGGTACCCCGCCGCAAGGGCCGCGTACCCGTCTGGAACAGCGCTGGGTGGATGAAACGGCATGACAGAGAAGAACCCGCGACAGGCCATTGCCCTGAGCTACGACGGGCAGCAGGCCCCGGTACTCAGCGCCAAGGGTGACGATGAGCTGGCCGAGGCGATCCTGGCCATTGCCCGCGAACACGAAGTGCCCATCTACGAAAATGCCGAGCTGGTGCGCCTGCTCGCACGCATGGAACTGGGCGACCAGATTCCGGAAGCGCTGTACCTGACCATTGCGGAAATCATCGCCTTCGCCTGGCAGTTGCGCGGCAAGGTGCCCGCCGGATTCAATGACCCGACCAGCGGGCCGAAAGATGTCACACCTGAACAACTGCGCCTGCTACCGGGGTCGGGCACACGATGACCTACGTGCGCACAAGGTGACATAACTAACTACCACGTCGAGTTCCCCTTCATGGTCAAGCTTGCACCTTTCATCCCCACAAAGGTGCCCCACCATGCTCCAGACCTATGTAAATGCCGCCGGCGTACAGTTTGTGCGCGATCTCCTCAAGCACGTCCCCCGCCCCGACCGGGAAGCTGCCCGATGCATCGGCGAATGGGCGGCCACTCAAGGTTTGCAGCTCGACCCGGAGCAAACCGACGTTGTCACCCTGCATTACCGTGGCCAAGAAGCGGTGATCGTCAACCGGATGTCGCTCACCCAGGCGCTGGTGTCGAACTGGCAGGGCGAATCGAACAAAGACCTTATCGGTAGCCTGCTCCCCGGACACTGGGCAGGTTACTTTCCCGAAGGCACGCTGAAAATTGTCAACGCGTTACCCGAGCACAGCGTACTGGACAACAGCGCAGCCTACTCGGTGTTCAATGGGCTGTTTCGCAGGTCCGAGCCGGTGCAGATCGATGCAACCACTCACTTGCCCGTCGACGTCGAGGCACTGCAGCGCTACATCTGGAATTTGGATTTTCATGCCCATTACAAGACGTTGCTCGACGATTACTGGGAGCAACACCTGCAAGACCATCGCCTCGCCGCCAAGATCAACTTCATCGCTGCTTGTAACAAACAAACGCTGCAAGGGTCTATGAGCGATGCCGGGCGCCGCCTCAGCTGGCAGGCGGCAGGACTTGAGAAGCGCTCACCCGGTCTGCGCATCCGCCCGCTGAATATTTATGGTTATGCCGCCTCCGATGTTATCTGTATCGCTGACAGCGCCGGCCCGCCAGTGCTGCTCTATATCCCGGGCAACAGTGCTCCGCTTCACGAATTCGCCAGTATGAATGCGATGAAGGACTGGATTGGCCTACAGTGCCAGGACGCCGACAAGCGCCAGGCGCTGCGCCAGCATTTCCACCTCGCCGACACCCCCGACGGACTCGACTTCAGCGGTCTGGACACAGCGCTTGAGGGGCTCGGCGCTTACCCCGCGATCCACTGGCGCTCCTCCAACCGCGCAGGGTTTACCACCGATGGCCGCTGGTCACCGCGCGACTACGTAAATTACCGCCCAAACACCTACAGCCGCTCGATTAAAGGTGACCTGTTCGAAGCATTGAGCCAGCGCCAACGCGAGCGCAGCTATGCCGATGCCGATTTCATCATCACCAGCGACAGTGAAGTGACCAAGGCCAGATGGCGCGGTTACCTGAGCACCTCCATCAACCTGCTTGGCCCGCTCGCGCTGGTAGTACCGGAGCTGGCGCCGTTGTTTGCCCTGGTCGGCATCAGCCAATTCAGCCTGGGTCTGGATCAGGCGATCAACGGCAAGTCACTGGATGCCAAGGCCGACGGTGTGACCACCCTTGAATACGGCCTGCTCAACGCCCTTCCGCTGGCGCTGGAGGCGGGCGCCAAAGTCCCGGCACTGTTTGGTATCAAAAGTGAAGGCTTCGTCCTGCCAAGACGGGTCAACGAACAATGGGGCTACCCGCTGAGCCCCGTCTCACCGCCTCGGCTACCCGAGATCGAAACAGCCGAGTTCTTCATCCTGGATGACACCATTGCGCCCCTTCCGGGTGGCGACCCGGCGGTCGCCGATTCGATTATCCGCCAGCCGCTGTATACCGGCGAAGTGGATCAACTCCAGGCGTCTATGGGTGGCTATGGCATGAACGTTGTGTATGACATGGAACGGGATGCCTTCATCTCTGAAGACGACGTGAACGCCGTGATGCCCACCTTCTACATCGCCAGACAAGGACAACGAGACCTGGTCACCATCAACGCCATGGAGCGTCCGGTAACAGATCAGATGCGCATGAACACGCTACGTTCGCTGGGTGTTGACTTACCGCTACCGGTGGAGATTCCGGTTCTCGATCATGCAAGATTGCAACCGCTCCCTAAAAAGATCTCCTCGATCTGGGTGGGAGACAAGGTCATCAGCAGCAAGCTGCTGGAGAATGTCGCTGCCAATGTGCAACGCCTGAGCAACAGCGACTATGAGTTGCGCCTGTTTCTGTCAAATGCTACACCGGCAGCGTTCGAGGCAAACACACGCCTGCTGGCAGAGCATGCACCGGGCCTGACGGTACTGACACTTGAAGAACATCCGTTCTATCAATCATTCAGCACGAGTGACTACTTCAACCAATATCGCCATGCAATCGATGGCAACGGCGGCGTTGCCTGCAACTTCTCTTCGGCCTCCGATGTGCTGCGCTATCCCTTGCTCGACCATGAGGGCGGTTTATACATGGATATCGACGACACCCTGCTAAGCGCACACGAAGACCCCTTGCGCGAACCGACGCAGGATGCACCTTCCGACGTCGCGGCCATCGATACCGTGCCGTTGCTCGCCACACCGGAAGGGCTGTTGCTACCGCAACCGATGAGCAACCACACGCTGGGCATGAACTGGGAATACAACACCAGCATGATCGGCAGCCACCCAGGTAACCCGACTTTGCGCCTGATTTCAGATGAAATGCGCGCCCGCTACCTGGCCGATCCAGAGTTCTACAACAGCAGGCCGAGCCTGGCCGATGACTCGCGAGGATTCTACCGCTATGCACAACGCCTCAATCGCATGACCGGCCCACGCCTGCTGACCGACGTCGTCGATCAGCACTTGCCCGGTTTGCGCACATTGCGGCAAGTGTTCAATTTGCTGGGAATGAAGCAGCTCAATAGCTGGTCATTTATACCGCGAGAGGCCTTCAGGCAGGCCTGGCACGAGCAACTGCCTTTTGTGCGCATTGCCAAGGTAGGCGGCAACCATTCGTGGACCACCACCTGACCACCACCGGGGCGGATTCGCCCGCCCCGGTAGCCACTATGCTCATGGCTCGGCGCGATGCACCTTGCTCATCAGCTCCGCTTCGGCCTGGGTCAGGCCGCACGACTGGGTCAGCTCATCGACGCTGGCGCCCATGCCCACCAGTCGAGCCGCCTGAGCGAACGACAGGCTATTGGGATCGCGCTGCTCCAACTGCAACATTTTGTCGGGCAGCGGCGCTACCGTCGCACGCAGCTCATGCAGGGCTTCGCCCATGCGCACCGTGCCGTTCTGGTAGTCGTCCAGGCGTTTAGCCAGATCCTTGATGCGCTGGTCACGCAGCGCATCACCCTGGGCCTGCTGGGCGGCCAGTTCACGCTGGCGCTTGCTGTAGTTCAGGAAGAACCACAGGCTAAGCGCCCAAAGCAGCGCCAGAAAAATAACTGCAACCTCGAGGATCACCTCAGATGTTCTCCAGCTCGGACCACTCTTCCTCGGTCATCATTTTGTCCAGCTCGACCAGGATCAGCAGTTCGTTGTTCTTGTTGCACACGCCCTGAATGAATTTGGCCGACTCTTCGTTGCCCACATTCGGCGCGGTTTCTATTTCCGATTGGCGCAGGTAAACCACTTCGGCGACGCTGTCGACCAGAATACCGACCACTTGCTTGTCGGCTTCGATGATGACGATGCGGCTGTTGTCGGTGATTTCACTCGACATCAGGCCAAAGCGCTGACGGGTGTCGATCACGGTGACCACGTTGCCGCGCAGGTTGATGATGCCCAGCACGTAGCTAGGTGCTCCCGGGACCGGGGCGATCTCGGTATAGCGCAGGACTTCCTGCACCTGCATCACGTTGATGCCGTAGGACTCGTTGTCCAGTTTGAAGGTTACCCACTGCAGGATCGGATCTTCGGAACCTTGTGCAGACGACTTTTTCATTCCCCTATCCCTCAAAAACCGCCTTCGGCGGAGTGCTCTGTGCGGTCGCTGGTGCGACCGATTATTTATGGATTGCGTGCAGTTGCCGGACCGCTCCGCTGGCGATCAACTCGGCCAGTTCGGCAACGTCCAGCAAGGCGCACATATGTTCGATGACCGTGCCCGCCAGCCAGGGTCGCTGGCCGCGCTGGCTTCGCCATTTGATCTCGTTGGGGTCCAGGCGTAGCGAACGGCTGACCTGATGCACCGCCAGCCCCCACTCGTAGCCCTGTACCGAAATGACATACTGCAGGCCCTGTCTAAAGTCGTCGCGATAGCGGTCGGGCATCACCCAGCGCGCAGTGTCCAGAACTTTAAGGTTGCCGCTTTGACTTGGCAGGATGCCCAGGAACCAGTCGGGTTGCCCGAACAGCGGCGTCAGCTCGTGGCCGGCCAGAGAATAGATCGAGCCCAGGCACACCAACGGTACAGCCAAAGTCAGCCCGGCCACGTCAAACAGCAGGCACTCAAAGGGTTCAGCCGCCCAGGCCGGGCGGCCGTCGACGGTGACTGGCGGCACTGGCGCGTTGGGCGCCGGAGGCAGGTGCACCTCCACCAGCGGCTCGACCGGTGTCGGAAGCTCAGCAATCACTGCAACCGCAACCGGTTCGGGCTCGGGTTCAGGCATCGGCGCAACAACTGGCAGCACCGCCGGCAGCGCTACAGCTGCAGGCTCCGCAAACGGCAAAGGCTCAGCCTTGACCACCAGCGCTGGCGACTGACGGACAACCTGGGCATCGCGCGCCTGCTCCTCAAGCACGGCGGCCTGGAACTCATCGATTTCGATGGACTGTACAACCTGCTCGATTTCCTCGGTGGCCTCATGCAGCAGACCGTCCAGGTAAGACTGCAATGCCAGTTGCGGGCCGGTAGCTAGCGTGCGTGCGCGATTCATCAGGCCACCTGCTTGGCAATGTTGCAGGTCAACAGGTGCTTGAGCAACGCCCGGTAGGCCACCACCCCGCGGCTCTTGCCGTCGAACTGAGAGGGTGTCACGCCGGCACGGCTGGCATCGCGCAGCCGCGTATCCACCGGGATGTAGCCTTGCCAGATGTTCTCCGGATAGGCATCGCGCAACACCCGCAAGGTGCCCATCGAAGCTTGCGTACGGCGGTCGAACAGCGTCGGTACGATGTGATACGGCAACGCCTGCTTGCGCGAGCGGTTGACCATCGCCAGGGTGCTGACCATGCGTTCCAGGCCCTTGACCGCCAGGTACTCGGTCTGCACCGGAATCACCAGCTGCTGACTTGCCGCCAGGGCGTTGACCATCAGAACGCCCAGCAACGGCGGGCTGTCGATAATGGCGTAATCGAAATCCTGCCACAGCTGCGCCAGAGACTTGGCGATTACCAGGCCCAGGCCACTTTGCCCGGGCGACTGGCGCTCCAGTACTGCCAGTGCCGTGCTCGACGGCAACAGCGAGATCTTCTCGTCACTGGTGGGCAGCAGCAATTGCCCTGGCAGGCCTTCAGGCACCGCGCCCTTGTGCAGGAACAGGTCGTAGCAGCTGTGCTCCAGAACGTCCGGATTGTGCCCGAAGTAGCTGGTCATGGACCCGTGGGGGTCGAGATCGACCACGACCACGCGCTTGCCCGCCTCGGCCAGCAAGCCGGCCAGAGCGATAGAAGTGGTGGTCTTACCGACGCCACCTTTTTGATTGGCTACTGCCCAGACTCTCATTACGCTGCTTCCTCCCGGCAAGGCGGCCTGCCCTGCCAGGAACGGTTATGGGTTCGATGACGGAGGATTGACGCGATTGCCCCCCACCGTCGGTGATACCGCTGCAGGTGCAGTTTGTGTGCCAGCCCGCTTCAATGCCGCATCCGGCGTGGCATTGGCGCTACCGGTACCGGTCAGGCTACGGCGCACTTCAAGGTTGCGTGAGATCACCAGCACCACCCGACGGTTGCGCGCCCGGCCTTCAGCGGTGTCGTTGCCGGTAATCGGCTGGAACTCGCCATAACCGACCGACGCCATGCGTGCCGGGTTTACCCCTTCCATCGCCAGCAGGCGGACGATACTGGCGGCGCGTGCTGAAGACAGTTCCCAGTTGGTCGGGTATTGCGCCGTGCGAATCGGCAGGTCGTCGGTAAAGCCCTCGACGTGCACCGGGTTGGCGAACGGCTTGAGGATCTTCGCCACCTTTTCGATGATATTGAACGCAACATCGCTGGGCATCGCATCGCCACTGCCGAACAGCAGCGAAGAATTGAGCTCGATCTCGACCCACAATTCGTTGCCGCGCACGGTCATCTGATCCGACTTGATCAGATCGCCAAAGGCATCACGCACGTCGTCGGTAATGGTTTTCAGCGGATCGCTACTGGTCTGCGCAAGCCCGGCGTCCACCTGGTCGCTGTCCTTGATCAACGGCTCGGCCGGCTTGACCGTCAGCGGGCGCTCATCGCCGATGGGGATCGGCCGCATGCTCTTTTCAGGGTCGTTGAATACCCCGATCAACGCCTGGGAAAGGATCTTGTACTTGCCCTCGTTGATCGAAGAGATCGAGTACATGACCACGAAAAAGGCAAACAGCAAGGTGATGAAGTCCGCGTAGGACACCAGCCAGCGTTCGTGGTTTTCATGCTCTTCGGGCTGTCGACGGCGCGCCATGTATTACTCCATGAAGCCCTGAAGCTTCAGCTCGATCGAACGCGGGTTTTCACCCTCAGCGATCGACAGCAGGCCCTCCAGCAGCATTTCCCGGTAACGCGACTGACGCATGGCCAGGGCCTTGAGCTTGTTCGCGATCGGTAACAGGATGAGGTTGGCACTGGCCACGCCATAAATGGTGGCAACGAAGGCCACGGCAATGCCGTTGCCCAGCTGCGACGGGTCAGCCAGGTTGCCCATCACATGGATCAGGCCCATGACCGCACCGATGATGCCGATCGTCGGGGCATAACCGCCCATGCACTCGAACACCTTGGCGGCCTGGATATCCCGGCTTTCCTGGGTGTAGAAATCCACCTCAAGGATGCTCCGGATGGCTTCGGGCTCAGCGCCATCGACCAGCAACTGCAGGCCTTTGCGCGCATACGGATCGGGCTCGGCATCAGCCACGCCTTCCAGGCCCAGCAAGCCCTCCTTGCGTGCCGTCAGGCTCCAGTTGACCACGCGATCAATGCCGCCGGCGAGGTCGACCCGTGGCGGAAACAGGATCCAGCGCACGATCTGCAGCGCCCGCTTGAAGGCACTCATCGGCGACTGCAGCAGTGCTGCCGCCAGGGTACCGCCCAGCACGATCAAGGCCGCCGGGCCGTTGATCAAGGCCGACAGGTGCCCGCCTTCAAGAAAGTTGCCGCCGATAATCGCGACAAACGCCAGAATGATCCCGATAAGGCTCAAGACATCCATCAGACGCACGCCTCGACCAGGTGTTTGCCTATCTCATCCAGGCTGTAGACCGCGTCGGCCAGGTTGGCCTTGACGATGGCCATGGGCATGCCGTAAATCACGCAGCTGGCCTCGTCCTGGGCCCACACCGTACTCCCGCCTTGTTTGAGCAGACGCGCGCCTTCACGGCCATCGGCGCCCATGCCGGTCAGCACGACTGACAAGACCTTGTCGCCGTAGGACTTGGCTGCAGAACCAAAGGTGATGTCTACACATGGCTTGTAGTTCAAGCGTTCGTCACCCGGCAGAATCTTCACCGCACCACGCCCGTCGACCATCATCTGCTTGCCGCCCGGGGCCAGCAACGCCAAGCCCGGACGCAACATGTCACCATCTTCGGCTTCTTTCACACTGATCTTGCACAGCTTGTCGAGGCGCTCGGCAAAGGCCTTGGTGAATGCCGCCGGCATGTGCTGGATCAGCACGATCGGTGCCGGGAAATTTGCCGGCAGCTGGGTCAGCACGCGCTGCAGCGCCACCGGGCCGCCAGTAGAAGTGCCAATGGCGACCAGTTTATAGGGCTTGCGCTTGGGTGCAGGCGAGCTGGCAACAGGTGCCGCCGCCCGCACTGGCGCAGCGCTGCGCACGGCAGCGCTGGCACCCAGGCTGCTGACGCTCGGCTGAGCTGCGACGCTCGGCTGCGGCGCCGGAGCCGGGCTGGCATGGCTGCTGAAACGACGGTTGCTGCGCGAAATGGTATGGACCTTTTCGCACAGCATCTGCTTGACCTTCTCCGGGTTGCGCGAGATGTCTTCGAAGTTTTTTGGCAGGTAATCGACCGCGCCGGCATCCAGGGCGTCGAGGGTGACCCGCGCGCCTTCGTGCGTCAGCGAAGAGAACATCAACACCGGGGTCGGGCAACGCTGCATGATGTGCCGCACCGCGGTGATGCCATCCATCATGGGCATTTCATAGTCCATGGTGATGACATCGGGTTTGAGCGACAGCGCCTGGTCGATCGCTTCCTTGCCGTTGGTCGCAGTACCCACGACCTGGATAGTCGGGTCCGCTGAAAGAATTTCCGAGACACGGCGGCGGAAGAAACCGGAATCATCCACCACCAGGACCTTGACTGCCATAAACACTCCATTAGGGGGCGCGGCGGGCGGCCGCGCCACCAGAATCAAATACGCCGGGCGGCGTAACGCTTGAGCATGCTCGGCACGTCGAGAATCAGCGCAATGCGCCCGTCACCGGTGATGGTGGCGCCCGACATGCCTGGCGTGCCCTGGAGCATTTTGCCCAGCGGCTTGATGACCACTTCTTCCTGACCCACCAACTGATCGACGACGAAGCCGATACGCTGGGTGCCCACCGAAAGGATCACCACATGGCCTTCGCGCTGCTCTTCATGAGCGGCGGAACTGACCAGCCAACGCTTGAGATAGAACAGTGGCAAGGCCTTGTCGCGAACGATGACCACTTCCTGGCCGTCGACGACATTGGTGCGCGACAGGTCGAGGTGGAAAATCTCGTTGACGTTCACCAGCGGGAAGGCAAACGCCTGGTTGCCGAGCATCACCATCAGCGTCGGCATGATCGCCAGGGTCAACGGCACCTTGATGACGATCTTCGAGCCCTGGCCCTTGGCCGAGAAGATATTGATCGAACCGTTGAGCTGGGCGATCTTGGTTTTCACTACGTCCATGCCCACACCGCGACCGGACACATCGGAGATCTCGGTCTTGGTCGAGAAGCCCGGGGCAAAAATCAGGTTGTAGCAGTCGGATTCGCTCAGGCGATCGGCTGCGTCCTTGTCCATCAGGCCCTTTTCCACCGCTTTGGCGCGCAGCACATTAGGGTCCATGCCCTTGCCGTCGTCAGAGATCGACAGGAGGATGTGATCGCCTTCCTGCTCGGCCGACAGCACCACCTTGCCCCCCCGGGCCTTGCCCGAAGCTTCGCGCTCTTCCGGGGTTTCGACGCCATGGTCAACAGCGTTGCGCACCAAGTGCACCAACGGGTCAGCCAGGGCCTCTACGAGGTTCTTGTCGAGGTCGGTTTCTTCTCCGACGAGCTCGAGGTTGATCTCTTTTTTCAGCTGACGGGCGAGGTCGCGAACCAGGCGCGGGAAGCGCCCGAAGACCTTCTTGATCGGCTGCATGCGGGTTTTCATTACCGCGGTCTGCAGGTCGGCCGTGACCACGTCAAGGTTCGACACTGCCTTGGACATGGCCTCGTCGCCGCTGTTCAGCCCCAGGCGTACCAGGCGGTTACGCACCAGCACCAGTTCGCCGACCATGTTCATGATCTCGTCCAGGCGCGCGGTATCGACCCGCACGGTGGTTTCCGCCTCGCTGGCGGCATGCTTGTCAGGCGCCGCAGCCGCCTGGCGCGCAGGGGCCGGGGCAGGCGCTGCGGCTTTCGCCGGGGCAGCAGCGGGTGCTGGCGCGGGCTTGGCGGCAGGCGCTGGCGCAGCAGCTGCGGCAGGCTTGGCGACACTGGCAACCGCCGGTGCGGCCGCGGTGGCAACGCTGTCAGGGGTGAACTTGCCCTTGCCATGCAACTGATCGAGCAGCGCTTCGAACTCGTGCTCGGAAATGTGTTCGTCGGTCGTCGTTGCGGCCGATGCTTCAACCGGTGCAGCGCCTGCCAGCGCGTCGACGGCGAAGGTGCCCTTGCCGTGCAACTGGTCCAGCAGTGCTTCGAACTCGTCATCGGTGATTTCGTCACTGGCGCTTGGCGCGGTCTCGGCATTGGACGCCGGCGCGCTGACACTGCCCGGAGCAAACTGGCCCTTGCCGTGCAGTTGATCGAGCAGCGACTCGAACTCGGCGTCAGTGATCTCGTCACTGGCAGCCTCAGGTGCTTGCGTCTCGGCCTCGGCTTGCGCCTTGACCGCGTTGAGCGAGTCAAGCAACTGCTCGAATTCGGTATCGGTAATGTCGGTATCGGCCGAAGCCTCGACGGTTTGCTCCGGCACGGGTTCTGCTGCAACAGCCACTGCCTGCTCGGCACCGGCAGGTTCGGCCAGACGCGCCAGAGCGGCCAGCAACTCGGCGGTAGCCGGCGTCACGTCAGTGCGTTCGCGTACCTGGCCAAACATGCTATTGACCGTGTCCAGGGCTTCCAGGACCACGTCCATCAGTTCGGCATCGACGCGGCGCTCACCCTTGCGCAGGATGTCGAACACGTTCTCGGCGATGTGGCAGCACTCCACCAGCTCGTTGAGCTGGAGGAAGCCGGCGCCCCCTTTTACAGTGTGAAATCCGCGGAAGATCGCATTGAGCAGGTCGGCATCATCCGGGCGGCTTTCCAGCTCGACCAGTTGTTCGGACAGTTGCTCAAGAATCTCCCCGGCTTCTACCAGAAAATCCTGGAGGATTTCTTCATCGGCGCCGAAGCTCATTAAACGTGCTCCCTAAAAACCCAGGCTGGACAGCAGATCGTCGACATCGTCCTGACCGGACACAACGTCTTCACGCTTATCGGCATGAATCTGCGGACCTTCACCCCGAGTCGGATGTTTTTCTTGATCTTTTTCAGCGCGCAGCTGCTGGTGGTCATGTTCGATACCGGCAAAACGGTCGACCTGACTGGCCATCAGCACGAGCTTGAGCAGATTGCTTTCTACTTCGGTAACCAGTGCGGTGACGCGCTTGATTACCTGACCGGTCAGGTCCTGATAGTCCTGAGCCAGCAAAATATCGTTAAGGTGGCCGGCGACCTTGCGGTTGCCCTCCTCGCTACGCGTCAGGAAGCTGTCGACGCGCTTGGCCAGTTCACGAAACTCCGGTGCGGCCACTTCACGGCGCATGAAGCGCTGCCAGTCGACACTCAGGCTTTTCGCTTCGGCACTCAGCTCATTGAGTACCGGGGTGCTTTCCTCGACCAGGTCCATGGTCCGGTTGGCCGCCCCTTCCGTCAGCTTGACCACATAAGACAGGCGCTCGGTCGCATCGGTGATCTGCGAGACTTCCTCGGCTTGAGGCATCTGCGGATCGATCTGGAAGCTGACGATCGCACTGTGCAGCTCACGCGTGAGCTTGCCCACTTCCTGGTACAAGCCACGGTCACGGGTCTGGTTCAGCTGATGGATCAGTTGCACCGCGTCGCCGAACTTGCCTCTTTCAAGGCTGTCGACCAGTTCCTGGGCGTGCTTTTTCAGCGTCGACTCGAACTCGCCCAAGGATGATTGTGTTTGCTCCATAGCGCCCCCGTGGCGTGTCTCAGCTATTGACGCGCTCGAAGATCTTCTCGATCTTTTCTTTCAGCACCTGGGCGGTGAAAGGCTTGACCACGTAACCATTGACGCCGGCCTGGGCCGCTTCGATGATCTGCTCGCGCTTGGCTTCGGCGGTGACCATCAGCACCGGCAGGTGCTTGAGGCGCTCGTCGGCGCGCACCTTGCGCAGCAGGTCGATACCGGACATGCCCGGCATGTTCCAGTCAGTCACGAGGAAATCGAAATGACCGCTTTCAAGCATCGGCAGCGCCGTGTTGCCGTCGTCGGCTTCCTGGGTGTTGGTGAAGCCCAGGTCACGCAACAGGTTCTTGATGATCCGCCGCATCGTCGAAAAATCGTCGACGATGAGGATTTTCATGTCTTTGTTCAATTAGACCTCCAAGCAGTCTTAAACGCGTTCGGCGCTGAACGCGCACTCAATCAATTCGGGCACTACATTTCACGACTGCATTGAACGTACGTTCAACGCGCCCGCCATTCCCCCAGGCGACTGCGCAAACGCGCCGCGCACTGGCTGTGCAGCTGGCTGACACGCGACTCGCTGACCCCCAGCACCTCACCGATTTCCTTGAGGTTCAGCTCTTCGTCGTAGTACAGCGCCAGTACCAGGCGCTCGCGTTCAGGCAAGTTGGCAATGGCATCGGCCAGTGCTGCCTGAAAACGCTCGTCTTCCAGATCGCGCGAAGGCTCGAGCTGGGCACTGGCGCCGTCCTCGTGCAGGCCTTCATGCTCGCCGTCCTGCAACAGGTCGTCGAAGCTGAACAGGCGGCTGCCCAGGGTGTCATTCAAAATCCCGTAGTAATCATCGAGACTCAATTGAAGTTCGGCAGCAACTTCGTGATCTTTAGCGTCACGGCCGGTTTTTGCTTCAATTGCGCGAATTGCGTCACTGACCATACGGGTGTTGCGGTGAACCGAGCGCGGTGCCCAGTCCCCCTTGCGCACTTCATCCAGCATTGCGCCGCGGATCCGGATACCGGCATAGGTCTCGAAACTGGCCCCTTTGCTCGCGTCGTACTTGTTGGCGACTTCGAGCAAGCCGATCATTCCGGCCTGGATCAGATCCTCCACCTGCACACTGGCCGGCAAACGTGCCAGCAAGTGATAGGCGATGCGCTTGACCAACGGCGCATAGCGCTCGATCAACTCATACTGGCCATCGCGCGATGCCTTGCTGTACATCCGATAACCGCTGGCGTTCATAGCACCGGACCCGCACTGGTTGGCTGTACCAGACGCTCGACGAAAAACTCCAGGTGGCCACGCGGGTTGGCCGGCAGCGGCCAGGTGTCAACCTTCTGGGCAATCGCCTTGAATGCCAGCGCGCACTTGGAACGCGGGAAGGCCTCATACACGGCTCGCTGCTTTTGCACCGCCTTGCGCACACACTCGTCGTACGGCACTGCGCCGACGTATTGTAGGGCCACGTCAAGAAAGCGATCCGTGACCTTGGTCAACTTGGCGAACAGGTTGCGCCCTTCCTGAGGGCTTTGCGCCATGTTGGCCAGCACACGGAAACGGTTCATGCCGTAATCGCGATTGAGCAATTTGATCAGCGCGTAGGCATCAGTGATCGACGTCGGTTCGTCGCACACCACCAGCAACACTTCCTGGGCTGCGCGAACAAAACTGACTACCGAGTCACCAATACCCGCAGCGGTGTCGATAACCAACACATCGAGGTTGTCGCCGATCTCGCTGAACGCCTGAATCAAGCCGGCGTGCTGTGCCGGTGCCAGGTGCACCATGCTTTGCGTGCCGGAGGCTGCCGGCACGATGCGCACACCGCCCGGCCCCTGCAGCAGCACGTCGCGCAGCTCGCAGCGGCCCTCGATCACGTCAGCCAGGGTGCGTTTGGGCGTCAGGCCCAGCAGCACGTCTACGTTGGCCAGCCCCAGGTCAGCGTCCAGCAGCATGACGCGACGGCCGAGTTCGGCCAGCGCCAATGACAGGTTCACCGACACGTTGGTCTTGCCGACGCCACCTTTACCGCCAGTTACGGCGATCACCTGTACGGGATGCATGCTACCCATATTTGTTTATTACCTTGTCTTGCTTAGACCGAGGCCACATGACTGGCTGCGCTTTCAACACCTGAAAAATGCCTGGCAGTCCATCAATGCAGATACTTTGCAACGTCTTCACAATCACCTCAGCCAACACGCTTGCCGGGGCTGTGGTAGAGATCAGCGAACATATCGGCCATCGCCTCTTCGCTGGGCTCCTCCTGCATCTGCACGCTCACCGCCCGGCTGACCAGCTGGTGCCGGCGGGGCAAGTGCAGATCGTCAGGAATGCGCGGCCCATCGGTTAGATAGGCCACTGGCAATTCATGACTGATGGCCAGGCTCAGGACTTCACCGAGACAGGCCGTTTCATCAAGCTTGGTCAGGATGCACCCGGCCAGCCCACAACGCTTGTAGCTGTGGTAGGCCGCCGTGAGCACCTGCTTCTGGCTGGTTGTCGCCAGCACCAGATAATTTTTAGACGCAATACCGCGTCCGGCAAGGGTTTCCAGCTGCATGCGCAGGGCCGGATCGCTGGCTTGCAGGCCGGCGGTATCGATCAGCACTACACGTTTGCGCAGCAACGGCTCCAGCGCCTGCGCCAGCGATTGCCCCGGATCGACGTGGGTCACCGACACATTGAGGATCCGCCCAAGGGTCTTGAGCTGCTCCTGGGCACCGATGCGAAAACTGTCCATGCTGACCAGCGCCAGGTTCTGCGCGCCGTATTTGAGCACATAACGCGCGGCGAGCTTGGCCAGGGTGGTGGTCTTGCCCATGCCGGCCGGACCGACCATGGCAATCACCCCACCCTCTTCGATCGGTTCGATCTCGGGCACGTCAATGCGCCGCGCCAAGTGCGCAAGCAGCATGCGCCAGGCCTGACGCGGCTCCTCGATACCGGCGACCTGATCCAGCAGCTCGTGCGCCAACGGCCCCGACAGGCCGACACGTTGCAGGCGCCGCCAGAGGTTGGCTTGCTGCGGCTGGTTGCCTTGCAACTGGCTCCAGGCCAGCGAGCCGAGCTGCACTTCCAGCAGCTCGCGCAACCCGGAAAGCTCCGAACGCATGGCGTCGAACAGACGCGGGTCAACCGGCGCAGGCGCTACCACAGGCGGTGCCACCGGCGCCTCCACATGGGTGTCGATCAGCGGCTCTGAAGCCGTCAGGGGCAAACCGGCGAACAACTGGCGGTTACCCTCTTCGCTTTCACTGCGGCTGCTGAGCTCGGCCTGAGCGGTGACGATGCGCGACTGGGTCTTGCGCAGTTCGTCCTCGAGCTCGACGTTCGGCACCCGCGGCGCCAGGGCAGACAGCTTGTAGTCCAGCGCAGCCGTCAGCTCGACGCCACCAGCAATCCGCCGGTTGCCGATGATGGCGGCCTCAGCCCCCAGCTCATCACGAACCAGCTTCATGGCCTGACGCATATCGGCTGCGAAAAAACGCTTAACTTGCATAACCCACTACCTCAGCCGTTGGGGCCTACTGTGGCAACGATGGTAACTTGCTTGTTGTCAGGTATTTCCTGATACGCCAAAACATGCAAATTCGGTACAGCCAGACGACCGAAGCGCGACAGCATCGCCCGAACCGGTCCTGCGACCAGCAAGATCGCCGGCTGCCCTTGCATCTCTTGACGCTGGGCGGCTTCGATCAACGAACGCTGAAGCTTTTCGGCCATGCTCGGTTCAAGAAGAACACCATCTTCCTGACCTTGTCCGGCCCTTTGCAGACTATTGAGCAAAATCTGTTCCAACCTTGGCTCAAGGGTGATCACAGGCAGCTCGGACTCAACGCCGACAATGCTTTGGACGATGGCGCGACACAATCCGACGCGCACCACCGCCACCAGCGCGGCGGTATCTTGACTCTTCGCCGCGTTGTTGGCGATAGCCTCGGCAATGCTGCGAATATCACGCACCGGCACCTGCTCGGCAAGCAACGCCTGCAGCACCTTGAGCAGACCCGACAATGAAATGACGCCTGGCACCAGCTCTTCAGCCAGTTTCGGCGAGGCCTTGGCCAGCACCTGCAGCAGTTGCTGGACCTCTTCGTGGCCGATCAGCTCGTGGCAGTGCTTGTGCAGAATCTGGTTCAGGTGGGTGGCGACCACCGTGCTGGCGTCCACCACGGTGTAACCCAGCGACTGTGCCTGGCTGCGCTGATTGACGTCGATCCACACCGCTTCCAGGCCGAAAGCCGGGTCGCGGGCGGCAATACCGTTGAGGGTACCGAACACCTGTCCCGGGTTGATCGCCAGCTCGCGGTCCGGATAGATCTCGGCCTCCGCCAGGATTACGCCCATCAGGGTCAGGCGGTAGGCGCTCGGCGCCAGGTCGAGATTGTCGCGAATATGCACGGTGGGCATGAGAAAACCCAGGTCCTGGGAGAGCTTCTTGCGCACCCCCTTGATCCGCGCCAGCAATTGACCTGCCTGGTTGCGGTCGACCAGCGGAATCAACCGGTAACCGACCTCCAGGCCGATCATGTCGATGGGCGTGACGTCGTCCCAGCCCAGCTCTTTGGTTTCCATCGCCCGCTGCGGGGACGGCAACAGGTCTTGCTGACGCTGGACTTCCGCCAACGCCTTGACCTTGGCTTCATTCTGCTTGCGCCAGAGCCAATAGGCCCCGCCAGCAGCTACCAGCCCCAGACTCAGGAAGGCGAAGTGCGGCATGCCCGGCACCAGGCCCATGACAATCATGATCCCCGCCGACACCGCCAGCGCCTTGGGCGACGTGAACATCTGCCGATTGATCTGGTTACCCATGTCTTCGGAGCCGGAGGCACGGGTTACCATGATGGCCGCAGCGGTGGACAACAACAGTGATGGCAATTGCGCCACCAAACCGTCACCGATGGTCAGCAAGGCATAGACTCTGCCGGCATCGCCGAAGGTCATGCCGTGCTGGAACATACCGACCAGCATGCCGCCGATCAGGTTGATGAAGAGGATCAGCAGGCCGGCGATGGCGTCACCGCGAACGAACTTGCTGGCACCGTCCATAGAACCGTAGAACTCGGCCTCCTGAGCAACTTCCGAGCGCCGTGCCTTGGCTTGCGCCTGATCGATCAGGCCAGCGTTGAGGTCGGCGTCGATGGCCATCTGCTTGCCCGGCATCGCATCGAGGGTGAAACGCGCGCTCACCTCGGAAATACGCCCGGCACCCTTGGTCACCACCACGAAGTTGATGATCATCAGAATCGCGAACACCACGATACCGACCACGTAGTTGCCGCCGATCACCACCTCACCGAAGGCCTGGATCACTTTACCGGCGGCGGCATGGCCGTCCTGGCCATGGAGCATGACCACCCTTGTGGAGGCCACGTTCAGCGCCAGGCGCAGCAAGGTCGCCACCAGCAGGATGGTCGGAAACGCGGCGAAATCGAGGGGGCGCAGCGCGTAGACGCAAACCAGCAGGACCACGATCGACAACGCGATGTTGAAGGTGAAAAACACGTCGAGCAAAAATGGCGGGATCGGCAACATCATCATTGCCAGCATCACCAGTAGCAACAGCGGCACACCCAGATTCCCCCGGCCTAATCCAGCCAGGTTGTTACGGGCATTGCTGATTAACTGAGAGCGATCCACCGGTATTCCTCGTCTAGCTCAAGCAAAACTTTGACGCGAACGACGCGCGCAGCGCTGCCTTTGCAAGAAGCTCTCCAACTTTGCGTTTCAGGTGATTTTGCGGTGTTGATCAAACGGGGGCGTCACTGATAACCGAAGGAGCGGATTTATCCGCGAAGATCGCAAGCGCGACAGCAAAGGCTTACTGATCGCGGCGCAGATCCGGTGGGATCGGCAGGTCCTTGAGCGGCTCCGGCGGCTTGCCCTTGCCGGCCCGGTACTGACGGATCTGATAGACATAGGCCAGCACCTGGGCCACCGCCAGGTACAGCCCGGCAGGAATCTCTTCTTCAAGCTCGGTGGAGTAGTAAATCGAACGGGCCAGGGCCGGCGACTCGAGCACCTGGATCTTGTGCTCGTTGGCGATCTCACGAATCTTCAAGGCAATGAAGTCGGCACCCTTGGCCAGCAACAGCGGCGCCGCACCTTTCTCCGGGTCGTATTTGAGCGCTACCGCGTAGTGCGTCGGGTTGGTGATGATGACATCGGCCTCCGGCACGGCAGCCATCATCCGCCGCTGCGAAGCCTCGCGCTGGAGCTGGCGGATGCGCTGCTTGACCTCTGGCTTGCCGTCGCTGTCCTTGTACTCGTCACGCACTTCCTGCTTGGTCATCAACAGTTTCTTGTGGGTTTGCCAGAGCTGGATCGGCACGTCCACCGCCGCAATCAGCAACAGCCCTGCCGCCATCCACAGCGCACTCCAGCCCACCACCTGAACACCATGAATAATGGCCTGTTCCAAGGGCTCGTTGGCGATTGCCAACAGATCGTCACGGTCCGCCGACAGCACGACCAGAGCGACGATCAGGATCATGACAAACTTGGCCAGGGCCTTGAGCAATTCGGACAAGGCGTTGATCGAGAACATTCGCTTGATCCCCGCCAAGGGGTTCATGCGACTGAACTTGGGCTCCAGCAAGCTACCGGAAAACAGAAAGCCGCCCAGCGCCACCGGGCCGATGATTGCGGCTACAAGCAACACCAGCAACACCGGCTGAACGGTGAGAAGCGCCGTCCTGCCCGCGGCCATGAGAAAAATCCCCATGAAGCGCTCATCGCTAATGACCTCGCGCGACAACACGAAATTGCTGCGCATCAACTCCATCAACGCCTCACCCATGCCGCCGCCAAACGCCAGCAAGGCGCCCGCACCGGCCAGGGTTACCGCTACGGTATTGAGCTCTTTGGAGCGCGCAACGTCACCCTTCTCCCGCGCGTCCTTCTTGCGTTTGTCGGTGGGGTCTTCTGTTTTGTCCTGACCGCTTTCGCTCTCTGCCATGCTTAACGCGCCCGTGCCAGTTCACGCAGCCACTGCAAGGCCTCGGAGGCCAGCGCCTGGTAGTGCGGAAGAATCTCGGCGAGGCTGACCCAGAAGATGCCCAACCCCAGCACCAGCGTCAGCGGAAAGCCGATGGAGAAGATGTTCAGCTGCGGCGCCGCACGCGTCATTACGCCAAAGGCGACGTTCACCACCAGCAAGGCGATGATCGCCGGCAACACCAGCAACAACGCAGCGCCCAGCACCCAGCTCAGACGCCCGGCCAGATCCCAGAAGTGATTGACCAAAAGGCCACTGCCTACCGGCAAGGTGGTGAAACTCTCGGTGAGCACCTCGAACACCACCAGATGGCCGTTGATGGACAAAAACAGCAAGGTCACCAGCATGGTCAGAAACTGGCCGATAACCGCCACGTTGACGCCGTTGGCCGGGTCGACCATCGACGCGAAGGCCATGCCCATCTGGATTGCCACGATCTGCCCGGCAATCACGAAAATCTGGAAAAACAGCTGCAGCGAAAAGCCGAACAGCGCGCCGATGATGATCTGTTCGGCAATCAGCAACAGCGCACTGAGGTCCAGTGCGTTGACCACGGGCATCGGCGGCAATCCAGGCACGATCACCACGGTGATCGCCAGGGCGAAATACAGGCGTACGCGCGCCGATACCAGCGTGGTGCCGAATACCGGCATGGTCATCAGCACGGCGGTCACGCGAAACAGCGGCAAGATGAAACTGGCCACCCAGGAGCCGATCTGGGCATCGGTCAATTCGAGCATGGACAGGTCAGCCGATCAGCTGCGGAATGCTGCCGTACAACGACAGCATGTACTCCATGAACTTCTGCACCAACCAGGGCCCGACCACGATCAGGGTCACCAGCATCACCAACAGGCGCGGCAGAAAGCTCAAGGTCTGTTCGTTGATCTGCGTGGCCGCCTGGAACATGGCCACCACCAGACCCACCAGCAGGCTGGGGACCACCAGTACAGCGACCATCAAGGTGGTCAGCCACAGCGCATCACGAAACAGGTCGACAGCCACTTCAGGGGTCATGATCCACTTCTCCTCGAGGCGTCAAACGCCGCCGAAACTGCCGGCCAGGGTACCCATGATCAATGCCCAGCCATCCACCAGCACAAACAGCATGATCTTGAACGGCAGCGAGATGATCAGCGGCGAAAGCATCATCATACCCATGGCCATCAGCACACTGGCCACCACGAGATCGATGATCAGAAACGGAATGAAGATCATGAACCCGATTTGGAACGCGGTCTTCAGCTCAGAGGTGACAAAGGCCGGCACCAGGATGGTCAACGGCGCCTGCTCGGGGCTGGCGATGTCGGTGCGCTTGGACAGGCGCATGAACAGGTCCAGGTCGCTTTGGCGGGTCTGAGCCAGCATGAAATCCTTGAGCGGCACCTGCGCCTTGGCAATCGCCTCCTGGGCCACCATCTGCTCGTTCAGGTAAGGCTGCAGGGCATCCTTGTTCACCCGGTCGAACACCGGTGCCATGATGAACATGGTCAGGAACAGCGCCAACCCGGTAAGGATCTGGTTCGACGGTGTCTGCTGCAGACCCAGCGCCTGGCGCAGGATCGAGAAGACAATGATGATGCGGGTAAAGCTGGTCATCAGGATGACGAACGCCGGAATGAAACTCAGCGCCGTCATGATCAGCAGGATCTGCAGGCTGACCGAATACTCCTGCTGCCCGTCTGCCCCGTTGGACAGGGTAATGGCCGGAATCGACAACGGATCGGCAGCCAGGGCCAATGGCGCTGCCAACAGCAACAGCAGCGTCAACATCATGCGCAATGCGCCCATTACGACCTACCCTTCTGATCCTTGCCCATCAGCTCCATCAGGCGCTGGGCGAACTCTGGTGTTGCCTGACGCGCGGCGGCCGGCACATCGACCGGCTCTGCCATGACGTGCAGCGCTTCGATACTGCCGGGCGAGTGGCCGATCAGGATCTGCTCCTTGCCGACCTGGACCAGCAGCAGGCGATCCCTCGGCCCCAGCGAACGACTGCCGAGAATCTCGATCACCTGGCCACTACCTGACGCCGTGCCCTGCACCCGGCGCAACAACCAGGCGAGGAAGAAGATCAGCCCCAGCACCAGCAGCAGCCCCAGCACCAGCTGCGTCAACTGACCGGCAGCACTGCCACCGCTGGCCGGCGCCACCACCGCAGCGGCCGGCTGCACCGTGGCCAGGGCGACATCTGCGTACAGGGCGGCAACCAGCGCCAGCACGCGGGGCAACAAACGGCTCACTCAGCGCAGCTTCTTGATGCGTTCGCTCGGACTGATCACGTCAGTCAGGCGAATACCGAACTTTTCGTTGACCACGACCACTTCCCCGTGGGCGATCAAGGTGCCGTTGACCAGCACGTCCAGCGGCTCACCGGCCAGGCGATCCAGTTCGATGACCGAACCCTGGTTGAGCTGCAACAGGTTGCGAATGTTGATTTCAGTACTGCCCACTTCCATGGAAATGCTCACCGGGATGTCCAGAATCACATCCAGGTTCGGGCCTTCCAGGCTCACCGGCTCATTGCTGCGTGGCGAACTGCCGAACTCTTCCATGGGCAGGCGGTTGGAGGACGAGCCGCCACCGCCAACGTCTGCAGCGAGCAAGGCATCAATATCGGCCTGGCCGCCGTCGCCGGTTTCTTCCAGTGCAGCTGCCCACTCATCGGCCAGCGCTTGCTCTTCCGGAGAGGTGATATCGTTTTCGTTAGCCATTTTGTCCTCGACGGGCAATCAATTCGGAGTTGGAACAACCGGCGCCGCTCAGCGGCGCTCGATCGGATCAATAATCTGCAAGGCCAGGGTGCCTTTGTGCGAACCCAGCTTGGCCTTGAACGACGGAACGCCGTTGGCCCGCAGAATCAGCTCTTCAGGCAGCTCGACCGGAATCACGTCACCCGGCTGCATGTGCAGGATGTCGCGCAGTTTCAACTGGCGACGGGCAACCGTGGCACTCAGCGGTACGCTGACATCCAGTACGTCTTCGCGCAGGGCCTTGATCCAGCGCTCGTCCTGGTCATCCAGGTCGGACTGAAAGCCCGCATCGAGCATTTCGCGCACCGGCTCGATCATCGAGTACGGCATGGTCACGTGCAGGTCGCCGCCGCCACCATCGAGTTCAATATGGAAGGTCGAGACCACCACCGCCTCGCTTGGCCCGACAATGTTGGCCATGGCCGGGTTGACCTCGGAGTTGATGTACTCGAAGTTGACCGGCATGATCGCCTGCCAGGCCTCCTTGAGGTCGACGAACGCCTGGTCCAGCACCATGCGCACCACCCGCAGCTCGGTCGGGGTGAACTCACGCCCTTCGATCTTGGCGTGACGACCGTCACCGCCAAAAAAGTTGTCCACCAGCTTGAACACCAGCTTGGCATCCAGAATGAACAGCGAGGTGCCACGCAGCGGCTTGATCTTCACCAGGTTCAAGCTGGTCGGCACATACAGCGAATGCACGTACTCGCCGAACTTCATCACCTGTACACCGCCCACTGCCACGTCAGCGGAGCGACGCAACAGGTTGAACATGCTGATACGGGTGTAACGGGCGAAGCGCTCGTTGATCATTTCCAGGGTCGGCATGCGTCCGCGAACGATGCGGTCCTGGCTGGTCAGGTCATAGCTTTTGACACTGCCGGGCTCGGCATTGCTCTCGGTTTGTACCAAACCGTCATCGACACCATGCAACAAGGCATCGATTTCGTCCTGGGACAGCAGGTCCTGAACGGCCATCGGTGGCTCCTACTGCAATACGAAATTGGTGAACAGCAACTGGTCGACGACCGGTTTGCCGACTTCCTTCTGCGCGATCTCCTGCACACTGGCGGTCGCTTTCTGACGCAGCATCTCCTGGCCCACAGGGCTTGCCAGGGTGTCGAAGCCCTGACCGGAGAACAGCATGACCAGGTTGTTGCGAATGACCGGCATGTGCACTTTCAACGCATCCAGCGCCGCCTGGTCGCGCCCCTGCAAGGTGATGCTCACCTGCATGTAGCGTTGACGGCCGTTCTGGTTGAAATTGACCACAAAAGCGGGGGCCAGCGGTTCGTAGATGGCCGCAGCCTTGAGGTTGCTGACTTGCGCCGGGTCGGCTTCCGGCTTATCCGCAGACTTGTGCAGGAAAAACCAGGTCGCACCTACCGACAGGCCGACGGCCAGCAGCAGTGCCAGCACCACCAACAAGATCAGCTTGAGTTTGCCTTTAGCGGCGGGGTCTTTTTCTGCGTCGCTCTTCGCCATGCCAATATTCCGTCATTCATCGGAGAATTCAGTCACATGGCGAGGGTTGAGCAAGTGTTATGCCAGATTCAGGCCTGTTCACGGATAAATCAGTGCACTCCCCTGTGAGAGCGGGTTTACCCGCGAAGCAGTGACACCGATCAGGCGTAGTAATCGACCGCGCTGGAGCCAATCACGGTCTGATGCTCGACTGCAGAGGCGCTTGCAGCAGCCTCCGCCTGCGCACCAGCAGCCTCATTGCGCCGCGCCGCCACGCCGCTCAGGCGCGGCGAATCAGACTGCCCCTGTTGTTGCTGCCCTCGCGACTGATCGGCAACGTTGACATCAGGCTGGCCAAGGCCTTGCTGGGCGAACATTTCCTTGAGCCGATGCACCTGGTTCTCCAGCGCTTCGCGCACGCCGACATGGCCGCTGGTGAAGGTAATCTGCGCCTGCTGCTCGGGCGCCAGGTGCACACGGATATCCAGGCGCCCCAGTTCGGCGGGCTCCAACTGAATGTCGGCCGATTTGAGGCTTTGACTGGACAGGTACATCACCCGGTTGACCAGGCCTTCGGTCCAGCCACCCTGATTCATCGCCAGCGGCTGCTGAAGGGTTGTCGCCGCCAGCGGCACGGCGCTGGCAGCTTTCGCGGTAGCCGCCTGGGTCAAGGCGCCGAGGCGCTCAGCGAAGTTGTCCACCCGCGTATCGCTGGACGCACCCTTGAGGTCTTTGAGGCCATCATCGAGCAAGCCGGCAAACGCCTTGTCGCCTGGCTCGCCCTGTTCAGCGTCAGCCCCCGGCTTGTCCAGCAGGGCCGCCAGGGTATTGACGGCAGGCTGGGCCGGCGCCGCTTCCGCTTGCGCCGTTGTCGATTTGCTGGCGGCATGTGCCGACGTGGTGCCCTGCGCCTGCGCGCTTTGCTCCAGCGCCATGCGCAAGGCAGGCAGATCAGCCAAGGGATCAGCCTCCGGGTCAAACTCGGGGTCAGCCGGAAGCGCCGCCACAGGCGCCACCTGGGCCTGCAACTGCGCCGCCTGGACGACCGGCGCCACGGCTTCGGCCTGCGCCTGGATCAACTGGGCCCCGGGCTGCGCATCCGTCACCTGGCCGGCCACCAGATTAGGGTCGAGCAACGTCGGTTCAGTTGCCTGCCCCGCCTCGTCTGTACTGACGCCCTGGTCATCAGGCAAGGTTTTGCCGCTGTCGGCAACATGACGTTTGTCGGCGGCAGCACCCTTGCCGTCGACCGCCTCCTTGTCGCCCGCCGCACCTTTGCCGCGCTTGAGCGCATCAGTAGCTGTCTCCCGGGACTGCTGGGCATACACACTGGAGAAGCCCGAAGCCTTGTCGTTCGGGGCCTGCAGCACTTTGTCCGGCTGATTGGCAGCAACCCGCGAAGGTTTCGTCGCAACACTGTTTTGCAGCAGTGGATTGGAAGCGACAGGCATGTGGAAATCTCCGCGACAGCGTGTAATGAACGTAAGTTGGCAATGACGCAGCAAAAGTCGCGCCAATTTCCAGAGAATATTTAGCCGATCGACACCCGATGGCGCTCCTCGGCATACAAATGACGAACAACCTCGTACTCGCGATCGATCTGGTTGATCAGGTCCTCGATGCCGTACAACGGCTGTTGCTTGACGCGCGCCTCGAGCTGCTGACACAGCGCGGCCAGCGCCAACGCGCCCATGTTGCTGCTGCTGCCTTTGAAGCTGTGCGCTGCATGGCCCAGCTCCAGGGCGCTCTTGGCTTCATGCAACTGGCTCAGACGTTTGTCGGAGTCATCCAGAAAGGTTTCCAGCAAACACACGTAACCCTCCTCCATGACCTCTTGCAGGTCACGCAGTACGTTACGATCGATGTGGATATCGGACACTTGCTCACTCCTTGATCAAGCTGGATTATGCCAGAGCCTCCCAGGTGAACTCCACGCATACGCGCCGCCCCTCGTCAGCCCACTCCACATGCCGGCTCAGTCGGCGTATCAGGTTAAGCCCGCGCCCATACAACCCCTGCTCAACCAATGGACGTCCGAGCACCTTGTTCACATCAAAGCCCTTACCGCTGTCTTCTACCTCGATAATCAGCCGCCCACCCAGGCCTTGCGGCTCGACACGCAACCTCAATCGAATATAGCCGCTGTTCAGCGCCTGCAAGCGCTCGTTGCGCTGACGGTAATACTCGGCAAAGCCGCGGGCATCCCGCTTGAGCGCCGAATCCAGGCCCAGCACGCCGTGCTCCAGGGCATTGGAATAAAGTTCATTGAGCACACTGTGCAGGGCGCCGCTCTGGGTGCGCAGGCCATGTATCTCCTGCAAAAGTTGCAAAAGGTAAGGTAACGGATTGAAGCGTTTGAGCGTGTCGGCACGAAACTCGAACTGCGACGACCAGTCCAGCGGCGCGCACTGGCCACTATCGGAATAGGTCATTGGCGGCGGCGACAAGGCATCCGGATCAACGATGCCGATCTCCAGCAGGCTCACGTCATCGCGGCAGCACCCACGGAACGCCTCCAGCGCCCCAAGCACCTCTTCAAACAACAACTCCGGCTGACGATTGGCGACCAGCACCCGACGCAGCCGCTCGACCCCAAACAGCTGATCGTTGTCGTCACTGGTATCGACCACACCATCCGATAGCAAGAACAGGCGCTGGCCCAGCGCCAACGGTAGTACCTGCGTGGAGTCGTCGAAGCGCTCAGGCGCCAGCACCCCCAAAGGCAAATGCCGGGACACCAATGGCAATGGCTCACCCCCGTCAGTATCCAGCACATAGCCGTCAGGCATGCCGCCGTTCCAGACTTCAACCATGCGCCGGGAAAAACTCAGATTGAGTAGCAGCGCACAACAGAACATATCCACAGGCAGGATGCGCTTGAGCTTGGCGTTCATCTCGCGCAGGGTTTCTGCCAGGCCATAGCCCTTGGCTGTCATGCCATAGAACACTTCGGCCAGGGGCATGGCCCCTACCGCCGCCGGCAAACCATGCCCGGTAAAATCCCCCAGCAGCACATGCATATCCCCGGACGGGGTAAAGGCGGCCAGCAGCAGGTCACCGTTGAACAACGCGTAGGGCGATTGCAGGTAACGGATATTGGGTGAACTCAGGCAACCGGCATGCGCCACCTTGTCGAATACTGCCTTGGCCACGCGCTGCTCGTTGAGCAAATGATGGTGGTGGCGGGCAATCTGGTCGCGCTGCTCCAGCACCGTCGCCTGCAGCCGGCGCAGGCGATCCATGGCCTTGATCTTGGCAGCCAGAATCACCGGGCTGTAGGGTTTTGCCAGAAAGTCGTCGCCGCCCGCCTCAAGGCACCGCACGAGCGCCTCCTCTTCACTCAATGAGGTGAGGAAGATGATCGGCACCAACGCCTCGCCTGCCAATGCCTTGATCTGCCGGGCGGCCTCAAAGCCGTCCATGACCGGCATCAGCGCATCGAGCAGCACCAGTTGCGGCCGCTGCTCGGCAAACAAAGCCACCGCCTGTTCGCCGTTTTCAGCCGTGAGCACAGCATGCCCTTGTTTGCTGACGATACGCGCCAGCAGCATGCGGTCGGTCGCACTGTCTTCGGCGATCAGCACCGTCAAGACGGCGTCAGGCATGGCCTGGCTCAACTGATGTCGAACAGTTTGTCGAAGTTGGAAATGGCGAGAATCTTGCGGACATCCGAGCTGGTGTTGACCACTCGGATTTCCGAGTCATCGCCACCGACGTGATCGCGCAGCAACAGCAGCATGCCCAGCGCCGAGCTGTCGAGGTAGGTGGCTTCTTTCAGATCAACCACCACCGAGGCGGGTTGCGCGTTGCGCTCATAGGCCTCGCGAAACTCCTGATGCTTGCCAAAGTCAAAACGCCCCTTGACCTTGATCGTCAGTTTTTTCCCATCCTGGGACAACTCAGAGATAACGCCCATAGTGGCAATCCTTTCCGTTACGACCCATGCAGTCATCTAGAAGGTTTAGCAGCCCGCCCACCGCGCGGCAAGCCAGGGCCATCCTGGCGCGCATCAGTAGCGATCATGGCGCGGAAGTCGCTGGGACAGTTCGTCGAGCAGTTTCTGCTCGCGCTTGTCCTCGATCACCCGCGCTTCGTCAATGTAGCGCTGAACCAGCTTGCGCAACCCCTCAACCCGCGCATACGCCTGCTGCCAGGTGCCGCGGGCATTGTTGAGGTTGTTCTGGTGCCAGGCCAGGCTCTGGCGTTGCTGAGTCATCGCACTTTCCAGTTGCCCGAGAAAGCGCTGGTAATTGACCAGCCAGCTACCGGACACGCCCTGCCCGCCGCGGTCAATCCACTGCAACTGGTAGTCCGCGCGAAAGCGGTCGAGCTCGGCGAGCTTGGCCTGTGCCAGGTTCACCTGCTGCTGGAACTGGCCCAGACGCTGGGCAGCCTGACGCTCGGCGTTTTCGGCCATCTCGACGACCGGCGCCAGGCGCGCCGCACGACTGGGCTGAGCCATGACCTATCAGCCGCCCGTGTCGGATTTGGGCTGCGCAAAAACGCTGGCCAGGTGCTCACGGCTTTGCTGCATACCGACATTGTCGTTCAACCCCTGGCGCAGGAAATGTACCAGCTTGGGCTGCAGGGCAATGGCCAGGTCGGTTTCGGCATCGCCGCCGGCCACATAGGCACCGACACTGATCAGGTCGCGGCTCTGCGACAGTCTCGACCACAGCTGCTTGAACTGCTGCGCCTCACGCATCTGGTCCGGGCTGACCACCTGCGGCATGACCCGGCTGATCGACGCTTCGATGTCGATGGCCGGGTAGTGCCCTTCTTCAGCCAGGCGCCGGGACAGGACGATATGCCCGTCGAGCACACCCCGCGCCGAGTCGGCAATCGGGTCCTGCTGATCGTCACCTTCGGACAGCACGGTGTAAAACGCAGTTATCGAGCCGCCACCGGCCTCGCCGTTACCGGCGCGCTCGACCAGCTTGGGCAGCTTGGCAAACACCGAGGGTGGATAGCCTTTAGTGGCGGGCGGCTCGCCGATGGCCAGGGCGATTTCCCGCTGGGCCTGGGCGAAACGGGTCAGCGAATCCATCAGCAACAGGACATTCTTGCCCTTGTCACGGAAGTATTCGGCAATGCGCGTGCAGTACATTGCCGCGCGTAAACGCATCAGCGGCGCATCGTCTGCCGGAGAGGCCACGACCACCGAGCGCTTGAGCCCCTCGGTACCGAGAATGTGCTCGATGAATTCCTTCACCTCACGACCACGCTCACCGATCAGGCCGACCACAATGATGTCGGCCTCGGTGAAGCGGGTCATCATCCCCAGCAGCACACTCTTACCGACACCGGTACCGGCAAACAGGCCCAGACGCTGACCGCGCCCGACCGTGAGCAAACCGTTGATGCTGCGAATGCCGACATCCAGCGGCTGGCTGATGGGGTCGCGATTGAGCGGGTTGATGGTCGGACCATCCATGGGCACCCAGTCTTCGGCCTTCATGCCACCCTTGCCATCGAGCGCGCGCCCGGCACCGTCGAGCACCCGCCCAAGCATGCTCATGCCCATCGGCAGACGCCCGCTGTCGGCCAACGGCACAACGCGCGCACCCGGCGCGATGCCGGCAACACTGCCGACCGGCATCAGGAACACTTTGCTGCCGGAAAAACCCATCACTTCCGCTTCGACGCGCACCGGGTGATGGCTGTCATCATTGATCACCACACAGCGGCTGCCAATTGCTGCGCGCAGGCCTTCAGCCTCCAGGGTCAAGCCGACCATGCGCAGCAGGCGCCCCTCAACCACCGGCTGGGCGGGCAGTTTTACGGTATCGGCGTAAGTACCCAGGCGCTTGGCAAAACTGGTGCGTTCAAGGCGCATCGGCTGTGTCCAGCTCGACCGTCAGGTCAGGTGCGGCCGGGTGCAGGCCCTGGTCATGCAATTGATCGAACAGTTGCGCCAAGGCTTTCTCGAGCCGGGTTTCCATGGTCGCATCGATGCGGCTATGGTCCGTTTCAATCCGGCAACCGCCAGGCAGCAAGGCTTCGTCTTCAAGCAGCTTCCAGCGTTCTTCGTGACGCTCGCGCAAGGCCTTGGCCTGCTCGAAGTCCTGCGGATTGATATGAATGCGGATGTTTTCGGCGCCCATGGGCAGCAGCTTCAGCGCCTCGCGCAACACCTGTGTGATCTGCCCGGAGTCGATGCGCAACTCGCGACCGATGACCTCGCGAGCCATGTGCGCGACCAGGCTGACCAAGGCTTTCTCGATCTGGCTGTCTTGCTCGGCGATGGGCTCAAGCAGGTTGCCCATCAATTGCTCAAGGCTGGCCAACTTGGTCGCCAGGGCCGCTTCGGCCTCCTGGCGGACCTTGAGCTGAGTGCTGTGGAAACCCTCGCGTTCACCGATGGCAAAGCCTTCGTTATAGGCGTCCTGGCGAATGCTCTCAAGCTCTTCGAGGGTCAGTGGCTGGACTTCTTCCAGCGGCACTTCCTCGATTTCTTCCTGAACCACTTCAGGTTCGGGCTCGGGCTCTGGCTCGGGTTCAGGGTCGAAGCTGGGCAGCGCCCAGCGATCGAAACCCTCAACCTCGTTGGCGCGAATCAGTTCGCTCAGGTGCTCGTTGGTCGACATGATTGCACGCACTCAAAAAATCGCGGACTTTAGATCATCTCTTCGCCGCCCTTGCCACCGAGCACGATTTCTCCGGCTTCGGCCATACGGCGGGCGATGGTGAGGATTTCTTTCTGCGCCGTCTCGACGTCGCTGACCCGTACCGGGCCCTTGGCCTCCAGGTCGTCGCGCAGCAGCTCGGAGGCACGCTTGGACATGTTCTTGAAGATTTTGTCCTTGACCTTCTCGTCCGCCCCCTTGAGCGACACCACCAGCACATCGGAAGAGACTTCGCGCAACAGCGCCTGGATGCCGCGGTCATCGACATCGGCGAGGTTGTTGAAGACGAACATCAGGTCTTCGATCTGCTCGGACAGGTCGCCATCAATATCACGGATCGCATCCATCAGCTGACCTTCCACGGAGCTGTCGAGGAAGTTCATGATGTCTGCCGCACGCTTGATACCACCGAGGGTGGTACGCGCCGCATTGGAGTTGCCGGAGAACTGTTTCTCGAGGATCTGGTTGAGTTCCTTGAGTGCCGCCGGCTGTACGGTATTGAGCGAGGAAACCCGCAGGATGATGTCCAGGCGCACCTTGTGGTCGAAGTTACCCAGTACTTCACCGGCCTGGTCAGGGTCCAGATAGGCAACCACAATCGCCTGGATCTGCGGGTGCTCGTAGCGAATGACATCAGCCACGGCACGCGGCTCCATCCACTTGAGGCTGTCCAGGCCGCTGGTGTTGCCACCGAGCAGGATACGGTCGATCAGGCCGTTGGCCTTGTCCTCACCCAGCGCCTGGGTAAGCATCTTGCGGATGTAGCCGTCGGAGCCAACGCCCAGGCTGGTCTGGTCGCCGACAATCTCGACGAACTCGCTCATCACCTGTTCGACCTGCTCGCGATGGACGTTGCCCATCTGCGCCATGGCCACACCGACGCGCTGCACTTCCTTGGGCCCCATGTGGCGCAGCACCTGCGCAGCATCGGTTTCCCCCAGGGACAGGAGCAGGATTGCTGCCTTGTCGACCCGGGTCAGTTTCGCGGTAAGGGCTCGGTTATCACTCATCGGCGTTGATCCACTCTTTCACGACCTGGGCCACACGACCCGGGTCTTCGGCCACCAGGCTCTTGATTGCATTGAGCTGCGCGTCGTAACCCTCGCTCGGGCTTGGCAGCAGAATGCTTTGCGGACCACCCAGGCTCACGCGGTCGTTGGCCAGTTCGCCATCCAGACCGAGCATACCGCCCAGTTCCATGTCGCCATCGGCACCGGCGCCCTGCTTGCCATTGCCGGTGATGTTGTTAAGTACCGGACGCAGCACACCGAACACCAGCACCAGGATGAACAGCACACCCATGACCTGCTTGATGATGTCCCAGAACCAGGGCTGCGAGTAGAACGGAATCTCGGTGATCACTTCGCCACGGTCAGCGGCGAACGGCACGTTGATGACGCTGACACTGTCACCACGGCTGGCATCGAAGCCCACTGCATCCTGCACCAGGCGGGTAAAGCGCGCCAGATCTTCGGCACCCCACGGGGCACGGCTGCTTTCACCCGTCGCCGGATCGACCTTGACCTGGTCATCGACCACCACAGCGACCGACAAACGACTCAGGCGGCCCTGCTGCTGACGGGTATGGCTGATGGAGCGGTCCAGCTCGAAGTTCTTGGTCGACTGCGAACGCTTGTCGGCAGGATACGGCGCGAGCATCGGCTGCCCCGTGGCCGGGTCCATGATCTGCTGACCGTTGGCATCGAGCAGCGGCTGTCCAGGCTGGATGGCGGCGGTGGCTGGCTGCGCGCCACCCGTGGTCTGTGGCGCAGAGGCCGGGCCTGGTGGCTGGTTGCTGAGGGCACCCGGCACGCCTTGAGGGCCCATGCTGCTGGAACGCTGTTCGTTCACCGACTGTTCGCTACGCAGCGCCGGTTGATCCGGGTTGAACTGTTCGGAGGTCGACTCGACTGCACTGAAGTCGACGTCCGCCGACACTTCGGCCTTGTAGCGGTCGTTGCCCAGCACAGGTTGCAGGATGTTGTGCACACGCTGGGTGAGCATGCCTTCCATGCGCCGACTGTAATCGAACTGCTTGCCGGCCATGGTCAGCTCGGAGTTGCCAACCTGGTCGGACAGCAGGCTGCCCTTCTGATCGACCACGGTGACCTGCGACTTGTCCAGCTCCGGCACACTGGTTGCCACCAGATTGACGATCGCCATGACCTGACCGGCTTCCAAAGCACGGCCCGGATACAGCTCGACCAGAACCGAAGCACTGGGCCGGCGCTCGTCACGCACGAACACCGAGCTTTTCGGGATCGCCAGGTGCACGCGTGCACCCTTGACGTTGTTCAGGCTGGAGATGGTCCGTGCCAGCTCACCCTCAAGGCCACGACGATAACGGGTTGCCTCCATGAACTGACTGGTGCCCAGGCCCTGGTCCTTGTCGAGAATCTCGAAGCCGACATTGCCGTCGCTGGGGGCCACACCGGCAGCCGCCAGTTTCAGGCGCGCACGCGACAGATCGTCGGCCTTGACCAGCAAGGCGCCGGAATTGGGTTCGACGTTGTAAGGGATATCGGCAGCCGCCAGGGTATCCATGACCTGCTTGGTGTCCATCCCCGCCAGGCTGCCATACAGCGGCCGGTAGTCAGGTTGTTGCGACCAGAGCACCACGGCAAAACCAATCGCCACGCTCGCGGCAAGGCCCACCAGCAGGCCCACCTGGCGCAGCATGGGCATCTGCGAGATGTTCTCCAGGAACGACATGCCGAACAACGGCGGCTTGGGCGCTGTTGCGCTGCCTTTGGCGGGCACGTTATCGACGACTGCTTCGGCCATGACTCAATCTCGCCCTTATACCGGCATCTGCATGATGTCTTGATACGCCTGAACCAGCTTGTTACGCACCTGGGTCAAGGCTTGAAAGGAGACGGAGGCCTTCTGCGAGGCAATCATCACGTCGGTCAGATCGACACCGCTTTTGCCGATCTCGAATGCATTGGCCAACTGCGTGGAAGCCTGCTGGGTGTCGCTGACCTTGTTGATGGCCTGGCCCAGCATGTCGGCAAAGTTGCTCGAACCGAGCTCGGGCGCGGCTGCCGTTTTCGGCATCGACATGGCGTCCATTTGCATGGCCCGCATGTCCAACATCAATCGATTAAACTCAACACCTTGGCTCATGGACTTCTCTCTCCGACGGCCCGCATTTTTTTGACACTCACGCAGCGGATAGGCAGGACTTAGCAACAAAAGTGCCAGCTCTACCCATCACACCGACAAAAGCGCGAATATTCGTCCCCATCAACTGGCGTAGAGGCTGGCCTCGACATCCATGCCGGCGTCGCGCATTTGCGCCAGTTTGTAACGCAGGGTGCGCGGGCTGATACCCAGGCGCTCGGCGGCTTCCTTGCGCCGGCCTCGCTCGGATCGCAGGGTATCGATGATCATCTGGAACTCGTGACGCCGCATATCGCCACCCAGGCCGCTGGCCTCGGGCTGCGCTGGCGTCGACTGAACAATCGGGGCGGCAAAGGTCGGCATCGCACCGGCCAGACAAAAATCCGCCGCCTCGATCACGCCACCCTGCTGCAGGATCAGCGCGCGCTGCACGGCGTTGTCCAGCTCGCGCACATTGCCCGGCCAGGCATAGCCCTGCAGGCAGGCCCGGGCCTCGGGCGACAAACGAACCGCGGCGTGCTTCATTTTATTGACGTGACGCGCCAGCAAACGCTCGGCCAGCGGCAGAATGTCGGCGCTGCGCTCACGCAACGGCTTCCACGCCAGCGGAAACACCGACAGGCGATAGAACAGGTCTTCACGAAAACGCCCTGCCGCCACGTCGGCGGCCAGGTCACGGTTGGTGGTCGCCACCACGCGAATATCCAGGGCAATCGGTTTGCGCCCACCTACCCGCTCCACCTCCCGCTCCTGCAACACGCGCAGCAGTTTGGCCTGCAAGCCCAGGGGCATTTCGGAGATTTCATCGAGCAACAGCGTGCCACCATCGGCTTGCTCGAACTTGCCCGCCTGAGCGGCGATAGCACCCGTGAACGAGCCCTTCTCATGCCCGAACAGCGTCGCCTCCAGCATGTTGTCCGGAATCGCCGCACAGTTGATGGCCACGAAGGGCTGACTGGCACGCGTGGACTGCTGATGAATGTAGCGCGCCAGCACCTCTTTACCGGTGCCCGACTCACCCGAAATCAGCACCGTGGAATCGCTGCGCGCTACCCGCGCGGCCAGCTCCAGCAATTGCGCGCTGGCCGGCTCACAGGCCACAGGCCCCTCATCCGCTGCGGCGGCCACCAACCCAAAGGCATGACGCGCAACCAGATCCAGCAAGGCCCGGGGCTCGAACGGTTTGACCAGATAATCCACCGCCCCTTGGCGCATCGCTTCAACTGCACGCTCAACGGCAGCATGTGCGGTCATCAGCAGCACCGGCAGTTGCGGCTGCCGCGCACGCAATAACGCCAACAGTTGATGCCCGTCCATGCCGGGCATATTGACGTCGCTTACGACCAGGCTGAACGCTTGCGCAGCAACGGCCTGCAATGCCTCTTCAGCCGACCCCACCGCCTGATAGTCAAAGCCGCCCAGCTCGAGGGTGTCACCCAAGGCTTGACGCAGTGCCCGATCGTCCTCGACCAGCAGCACTTTGATTGCCTTCATTGCTCACTCTCCATTTTCATTACGTCGATCAACGGCAACGTGACCAACGCACACGTACCACGGCCCGGCCGTGATCGTAATTGCAAGGCACCCTGATGGGCCCGCGCCACCGCATTGACCACCGCCAGCCCGAGGCCGGTGCCGGTCGGCTTGGTGGTCAGGAAGGGTTCCCCGAGCCGCGCCAGCAACGCACTGTCGATACCGGCACCGGCATCACTGATGCACAGGCGCAGGACCTGACCACGGCGGTACAGGTGCACCTTCAGGCGAACCGGCTCGCTGCTGGCCTGCAACGCGTTTTCCACCAGATTCAGCAAAGCACCGACCAGGGTGTCACGGTTGCACAGCAGCTCGCCCAGATGGCTGTCGCACTGCCAACGCACCGCGTGCCCCTGAACATGAACCTGAGCCGCCTGTTGCAGCGACTGAAACAGCGCCTTGGGCGTGATCCGGTCGGTCAACGGCAACTCACCGCGGGCAAACACCAGCATGTCGCGCACCTGATGCTCCAGTTCGTGCAGGCGCTCCTTGAGGTTGCCGGCGAAGCGCTGCTGAGTTTCCAGCGGCAGGCTCTGCTCGGCCAGATGGCTGGCGTACAACAGTGCCGCCGACAACGGCGTGCGAATCTGATGCGCCAGCGAAGCAACCATCCGGCCCAGCGACGACAAGCGTTCATGGCGGGCCAATTGACCCTGCAGACGACGGGTTTCGGTAAGGTCATTGAGCAGCACCAGCTGCCCCGGTTCGGCATCCAGCGAACGCGTGGCGATCGACAGGCGACGCCCGTCGCGCAGTGACACTTCGTGACCATCGTCTTCACGCGGAGCAAAACTGCGGGCAATCACCTGACGCCACAACTCGCCTACCAGCGGCTCCCCCAACAGCTCACAGGCGGCAGGATTCGCCTCGCGCACACGGCCACTGCCATCAATGACGATGACGCCACCGGGCAACAGGTCGAGCAGGTTTTGCAGACGATTGGCCAAACGCTCCTTCTCGGCCAGTTCAGCCATACGCTGGGCGCTGACCACCGCCAGTTCACCCTTGAGCTCGGTGACCCGCGCCTCAAGCAGGCTGTAGGATTCGCTCAGCTGATTGGAAACCTGGTCGAACATGGCAAAGGCCTGCTCCAACCCGAGACGGCTTTCCTGTTCGGCGGCGTTCTGCCCCTTCGAATCAGGGACACAGGAGATGGGGGCGGCCTGGGGCATCGTGCTCTCTCGCGTGACTGACCGTCATAAAACGGTATGGTGTCTGCGTAGTAGCAATAGCCGTGCCGAATAGTGCGAGGCGGGTAGTGTCGGGTACCGCAGAGTAACGGCAAACACCGATGGGGCGGGCGTTACAGCCCTTGAAAAGATAGGGGTATTTCCATGACGGGAGCATCCCTGCGCTCCGTCACGGTGAGACAGGCGTCAATCCTCCGCCTGTTCGTCTCCATCACGACGGCTCATGCCGTACTTGCGCATTTTCTCCACCAGCGTCGTGCGGCGGATACGCAAACGCTCGGCTGCGCGGGCGACGATACCGTTGGCATCATCCAGCGCCTGCTGGATAAGCCCTTGCTCAAGGCCACCGAGGTAGTCCTTGAGGTCCAGCCCCTCAGGTGGAAGCATGGCGTGCGTGGCAAAACCCGGCGAGCTGCCATTGATGGCCACACGCTCTTCCAGGTCCGAACGCAGGCTGTCGACCAGATGTTCGTCTTCGTCATCGACGTAGCGAAATTTTTTCGGCAGTTCCGACACCCCGATCACCCCATACGGATGCATGATCGCCATGCGCTCCACGAGGTTGGCCAGCTCACGGACGTTGCCCGGCCACCCATGGCGGCACAGCGACATGATCGCCGCCGAGTTGAAACGGATCGACCCGCGCTTTTCGTGCTCCATGCGCGAAATCAGTTCGTTCATCAGCAGCGGGATATCCTCGACACGCTCGCGCAGCGGAGCCATCTCGATCGGGAAGACGTTAAGGCGGTAGTAAAGGTCTTCGCGGAAGGTACCCGCCTCGATCATGCTCTCGAGGTTCTTGTGGGTCGCGGCGATGATGCGTACGTCGATGCCCTGGGTCTTGTTGCTGCCGACCCGCTCGAACGTCCGCTCCTGCAGCACACGCAACAGCTTGACCTGCATCGGCAGGGGCATGTCGCCGATTTCGTCGAGGAACAGCGTGCCGCCGTTGGCCAGCTCGAAGCGCCCGGCACGGCTGGTGATTGCACCGGTGAAGGCACCTTTTTCGTGACCGAATAGTTCGCTTTCCAGCAACTCGGCCGGGATCGCGCCGCAGTTGACCGGCACGAACGGCGCTTCGCGACGCTTGGAGTGATAGTGCAGGTTACGCGCCACTACTTCCTTGCCGGTACCGGACTCGCCAAGGATCAATACGCTGGCGTCGGTATCGGCCACTTGCTGCATCATCTGCCGCACGTGCTGAATGGCACGGCTGGTGCCGACCAGGCTGCGGAACAGGTTCGGTTCGCGCTGGCGACCGCGCTCGCGAGCCTGGTCGTACATCTCGCGATAGACCTGGGCGCGATGCAGCGAATCGAGCAACTTGCTGTAGCTCGGCGGCATTTCGAGGTTGGACAGTACGCGGCGACGTAGCTCTTCCGGAAGCTCGGCTGAAGAAATTTCACCTAAAAGCAAAACTGGAAGGAACTCATCCCACGCAGCCACTGTCTTAAGCACGCTCAACAGACTTGCCGGAGCATTTACGGTCCCGATCAGGACACACAGTACTTCACGACTGGATGACAACGATTCGACAGCCTGCTGCCAGTCTTGGCTTGAGCAGGTAAGATTTTCTTCGCCGAGAAAATTGAGTACCACCGCCAGGTCGCGGCGGCGAACGCTATCGTCATCGATCAGCAAAATTTTGGTTTCACGCCACATGCAATAGCAACTTCCCTAGTCATCTCGGCGCCCCGTAAAGGGCTTGCTCGACATCATTCCGACTGAACGATCAGTGTTCGGACGTCTGAATTGTGAAAACAGCCACTAGTTAAGTCAAAAAACCGCACAGAGTCAAATTTATGGCGCTCTGTTTCTGGTTTCGCCCAGCGTCAGCTGAACAAATGGTATACCTTTGCCGCGTTTTTCGCTTGTCGGAACTGCGTCATCTCGTTGACTATTGTTTGACGCTCGTCACTTGCAACCGCAATTAATTGTCGATAGACGCCGAGCAACTCCTCAAGGCTGCTACGCAGCACCGCTTCGTTGACCGACGCTTCCCCCAATACATCGTCGACACACAACCTGATGCTGGTATCGAGCTCGCTGATCGCCTCCCAGTCGCGACTGGCCAGGGCACCCAGCAATGCTGCGCGGGTTTGTTCGATACGCTCGAGCACGACACTCATCACAACCTCCTAGATATCGGCGGGTTGATCGCCAATTGCGTCCCAGCCTTCCTTGACAGTAATCAGCAACCGGGCGACCTCATTGAGGATCTCCGGGTCATTCTGCACATTCGCCTCGACCAGGCGCTTGCTCATGTAGGCGTACAGATTGTCCAGATCGGTCAGCGTGTCTGCATGGTTGTCCAGATCCAGCCCCTCACGCAGGCCACCAACAATGCCAATGGCCTTGCCGATCAAAATGCCGCGCTGGGCAATGTCGTTACGCGCCATGGCGCCCTTAGCCTGGGCAATGCGGTCAAGGCCGCCCTGCATCAGCATTTGCACCAGACGATGGGGGCTGGCCTCAGAGGTCTGGGCCACGCCATTGACTTTCTGGTACTGCCGAAGGGCCAACATAGGGTTCATGTTCTACCTCGTCACAACTAAAAGGTTTCGTATACCGCTTATATCGCCTGCGCGTCAAAAAACTTTAAGGCAAAAGAAAAAGCCCGGCGCATCAGAGAGACGCTGCCGGGCTTTTGGCGTACTACGCGGTCAGGACTTTTTGGCCTGCGCGTTGATCGCGTCGAAGAACGAGGTGATCTGATCCGCTTGAGCCTTCATTTTGCCCAGCGCCGTATCCAGCGCTACGTACTTCCTGGTCAGCGATTCGGTCAGCGACTCGGTACGACGATCCAGCGCCTCTTGCTGATCGCTCAACGCCTTGGCGGTCTTGTCCAGGTTGGTCTTGCGCGAGGCCAGGCTGCCATCGGTGGCGTTGTAAGGGTCGATCGCCTTGTTCATGCGCTCGAAAATACCGTTGGTCCCGGTGAACAGCTCCTGAACTTCAGGACCGAGCTTTTTGTCGTTCATCGCAGCATCGAACTTGGTACTGTTGAACTCCAGCGTACCGTCCTTCTGGGTGTTGATACCCAGCTGGCTCAACGTGGTCAGCTGGTCGCCGGCACCCACTTCGGTCAGCACCTTGCGCACATCACCCAGCAGTGAGCGGGTGGTCGGGTCGTTGGTCAGCGACCCCAGCACCAGGTTGTCGTTCTCGTCACGGCTGGTGGCCGTCAGCGTGGTGATCGCTTTTTGCAGCGTGTTATAGGCATCGACGAAGCTCTGGATCGAGGTTTTCAGGCCGTCGTTGTTGGCCGTCACACTGACCTTGGTGCCCGCACCACCGGCAGGGGTAGCGGAGACCAGGTCGAAGGTCAGGCCGCTGATCGCGTTGCTGATGGTGTTGCTCGCGCTATTGACCACCAACCCGTCGATGGTCAGTTCGGCATCCTGAGTCTTGGCCGTGATGTAACCGGCACCTTCAGTTGCCATGGATTTGGTGCCATCGATTTCAAGCTCGGGAATGCCCGTCAGCTTGAGGTCCGTGTTCGCACCTGTGGTGGTGGACGACAGCACCAGACGGGTACCATCCTTACCGGTAACAATGTTGGCACTGATGCCGTTGGCGCCCATCTCTTTGTTGATCTGATCACGCACGCTTTGCAGCGTGGCGCCATCACCGATGGTGAGCTTGTAACTTTTGGTGCCCTGACCGATGGTCAGCTCACCCGCAGTGATCGACTTGGCTGCACCCTCGGTATAAGCCTGGCTGGCCACTTTCGAGCTGGTTGCCAGCTGGTTGACCTTGATGTCGTACTCACCTGCGACGGCAGTGTTGCCGGAGGTGACCTTGATCACTGCATCGTTGGCAGACTTCGCCGCAAAGGCGTTGAACGACGGCGCATCTTTGTCGTTGAGTTTTTTCATGGCGTCTTGATACGCCGTGAGGGCACTGCGCAGCGCACCAATCCCGGAGATCATCGCACTGTTGTTACTGGTCTGGCGGGTGATCTGCGCCTGCTTGGCGGCGGTATCAGACTGGACCAGCGCCTTGACGATCCCGGAAATATCGAGACCGGAACCCAGGCCAGTGGAGGAAGTAATCGGGCTTGCCATGCTGTTGTCCCTCTCATCGTTGCGTCAGGCCCTATCCTGCAAGCCCGACATCAAACACCACAAAACTGTTCGCCGCCCGGTCAGACCTTGGCGTCGAAAAGAATACTGTTTACATCGCTCAAACTGTTGGCGATTCGCAGTGCCTCTTCCGAGGGAATCTGGCGAATCAGCTCGCCGGTATCGCTGGCGAGAACCCTGACGACGATTTTGCCGGAATCTTCATCGGTGGAGAATTCCAGATTCCGTCGCGTCGCATTCAGGAATTTTTCGATTTCCGAGACGGCACTCTTGACCTTATCGACGTCCCCGCTCGACTGCAAGCCAGGCTTGTCGTTGTCACCGGACGCCTCGGCCAACCGGTTAACCGGCTTATCCGCAACCTGTTCGGCCGCACGCGCAGCCGGGTAAGACAGGTTCATTTTGACACTCATGTCCATGTCCACCACCTCAGAATGAAAAGGCGGGGAAGTGCCTCAAGTGCACTCCCCCGCCGAAAACCATCAGGCAGATTAGCCCAGCAGTTTCAGAACTGCCGATGGCAGCTGGTTGGCTTGAGCCAGAACCGAAGTCGATGCTTGCTGCAGAGTCTGCTGCTTGGTCAGCTGAGCAGTTTCAGCAGCGAAGTCGGTGTCCTGTACACGGCCACGAGCGGCTTCGGCGTTCTCGTTGATGTTTTGCAGGTTGTTGATGGTGCTGGTCAGACGGTTCTGGTTGGCACCCAGGTCAGCACGCGAGGCGTTGATTGCGGCCAGCGCGTCGTCGATAGCGCTGACAGCAGCGGTGAAGGTCTGTTCAGCGGCGGTGGTGTTGGCACCGGTGATGCTCTTGCCAGCCAGGCCGGTCAGGGCTGCGCCAGTACCGGTGGTTTTCATGGCAGCGCTGAGGCTGATGGTGATCTGGTTGCTGGTGCCGGAGTTGGAGCCGACCTGGAAGGTCATGGCGCCAGCAGTACCGTCCAGCAGGTTCTTGCCGTTCAGCTGGGTGCTGTCAGCAATACGGTCGATCTCTTTCAGCATCGACTGGAATTCTTTGTCCAGGGCGTCACGGTCGGTCTGGCTGTTGGAGTCGTTTCGGGACTGAACGGCCAGTTCACGCATACGCTGCAGAATGTTGGTCTGCTCTTGCATCGCGCCTTCAGCGGTCTGGGCGATGGAGATACCGTCGTTGGCGTTTTTGATTGCCATGGTTTGACCACGGATCTGCGAGGTCATGCGGGTAGCGATCTGCAGGCCGGCGGCGTCGTCTTTGGCGCTGTTGATTTTCAGGCCCGAAGACAGACGAGTCATCGAAGTGCTCAGAGCGTCGGTAGCACGGTTCAGGTTCTTCTGAACGCCCAGGGAGGTAGTGTTAGTGTTTACAGTCAAAGCCATGACGAATTCCTCGTTGGATGGGTACTACGGCTTCCGGCCTTGGCAATTCGCCGGGTGTGGCACAGAGAACCTTCGTAATAGTTATCGTCGTCAGGGCGGGTTGCTTTAGGGAGTTTTCAAAAAAAATTACTGGCCACCTGCCAGCCCAATGAAATCAAGGCGTTGACGCCAATTATCAGGCAGGCCATACAGCAGCCGGAAACAAAAACGCCGCCCGGGAGGGGCGGCGTTTTCGGTTTGACGCGTAGGCTTCAGTCGCGACGCTCGATGATCGCCGAACCCCAGGACAGCCCCACGCCAAAACCACTGAGCGCGACGCGCTTGCACTGGGAACCGAGCACGTGCTTTTCCAGAAGCAAAGGAATGCTCGACGACACGGTATTACCAGTCTCGACCATGTCCTTCACGAACTTCGCCTTGTGCTCGCCCTCATCGAAACGCGCCGACACCGCATCGACAATCGCCGCGCTGCCTTGGTGCAGGCAGTACAGATCGATGTCTTCGGCCTGCAACTGGCTGGCTTCAAGCAACAGATGCAGGTGAGCTGGCACCTTGACCAGGGCAAAGTTGTAGACCTGGCGACCGTTCATGAAGAACTTGCCATCGGTGGTACGCAAATGCTCGGCACCGGCGCCATCACTGCCAAACAGTGATTTGCCAAGCTGCCAGGCTGCATCTTCGCCCATCCAGGTCGCGGTTGCCGCGTCACCGAACAACATGGTGGTGTTGCGGTCTTCGGGATCGACAATCTTCGAATAAGGATCAGCGGTGATCAGCAAGCCATTCTTCAGGCCCGCTGCCTCCATGAAGCCTTTCAAGGCATAGAGGCCATACACATAGCCCGAGCAGCCCAGAGAGATGTCAAAGGCAGCAATATGGGTGGGCAAGCCAAGCTTGTCCTGAACAATCGCGGCGGTGTGCGGCAACCCTTCGGCATCGCCGTTCTGGGTGACGACGATCACGGCCTGTATAGAGGCCGGGTCCAGCGACGGATTGGCAGCGAACAGATTGCGGACCGCTTCGACACACAGGTCGGAGGTTTCCTGGCTAGCGTCCTTGCGCGGCAAGAAGGTAGAACCGATCTTGCCGAAGATGAAATCCTGGTCCTTGCCGAATTTCGCGCCCTGGGCATAGTTGTCTATCCCTTCAGTAGGCACGTAACTGGCGATGCTTTTAATGCCAATCATATGGCTTCCCAATTCAATAACAGCGAAATACCCACTGCGACTACAACGACAAGCAGCCAGACGAACGGGGCACCCCCTTCTCTGACCGTTTCTCCAGGCGCGACGCAGCAGTTCCCGGTTTCGACAATATACAGTGAAGATGCGCGTTCTGACTCTCGAGTCACGCGCTTTTTGTCGATTCGCTACAGGCCACCGGCACCACCGGGTTTAGGCGCATATTTTGCTTACGGACAAGCCTGCATCCCATTCGGGCGCCTCCTCCGGTTTCTCCCGCTACCGCCGCACGCAAAAATCAGGCGCTATTCATAGCGCCTGTGATGTCGACTACCTGCCTGCCTCGCACTGGCGATCAATTGGCCAGCCAGGCGAGCCGCCAATCTTCCAGCCTTTGCCCTTGCAGCAGCCAGTCGCTACGCACGATTGTCTGCTGGGCGTTGCCCAGGGCCGCAGAAGCATCAAGGTCCTCCAGATGCTGGCGGATAGCCCGGACCCAATCAGCGGCCTGATTGTTCACCCGCGACAACGGCAACGAGTCGCCACCGGCAAATCCCGCCACCCGGCTACAGATGACCGATTGACCGCATGCGGCATGCTGGAGCACCCGTATATCGCCGGAGCACCCGTTGACGAGGGTTTCAGCCATCGGGACCAGGGCAATGTCCAGATTCAGGGCAGCCAGATCGACCCCCATGTAATGCGGATCCACGGTTGTGTGATGTTCCTTCAGGTAGGGCCTCAAGGCGACAGGGCAATCGCCCAGGACCACCCACTCGACTTCGCCCGCCAGCATCGGCACAACCTCGGCAAGCAAGTACGCATCAGCGCAGCCCAGCCACCCCACACGCGGCTTCTCCCCCAACCGTCGAGCCCCTTGCAGGCGCCCCCACGAGGGGTGCAGCGCGTTCTCCAGAACCTGTACTTCATCGTGCTGGGCCCGCACCATCTCCGCCAACGCTGCAGTTGCAACCAAGACCCGGTCAGCCTGCATTACCCCAAAGCGGATGCGCTGCTCAAGATCCTCGGCAGAACGCACCTGCCCATCGTCGATATCGAGCACATAACGGTCCAGATCGTAGACTTTGAATGCTTGCGAAAACGCCCGCAGGCGACGCAGTGCCAGTAGCCCGGAGTCTTCCAGTGGACGCTGCAGTACGATGCTTGAAGGATTGAAGCGTTCTATCTCCACCGGCGACAACGTCCCGGCGATCACCGCGCCATCGATACTCCCTGCGCCACGCAAAGCTGCCATAGGCCCCAGCAGACGCGAACTTACCGCTCCACTCTGATCGTCAGCGCAGGCAAGTACGGTAGGTACCAACCCCCGCAGTGGCCGCCAGCTCATGTCCCCCCCCTGAACGGCAAACTCCTCGCCAGCACGCAGCGAGAAGTTGACGTTGTACGCGGGGTCACGCGCCAGCTGCGGTAACCAGCGCGCATACAATGCGTCCTCTTGGTCGGCGCTGACCGGCGCGTCCTGAGAGGTTTCCAGCAAAAGCCGGGCATGGGGCGTCCACACGTTCAGGTAACCGGCCTGAAGCAGCTTGAGGCACAAGTCCACAGCCACCCAGCGAGAAAACAGCGGGGCAATGTCGAAGCCACCGAACTCGATGAACAGCGAGCGGCGCACCATGAGGCATTCGCCCCCGACCGCCGAGCAGTCCTGCTCCAGCCCAAGGCGCCCCATGTACCCGGCATCCTGCGTGGACCGCCCCTCGAAGGCACGTCCCACCCCGCCCCCCAGCCCCAGTACCAGAGCAGCCTGGCGAACCGTACTGTCCCGGCTCACCAGTTTGCAACCAACGGCGCCCACCTCCGGACGCTGTGCATGATTGAGCAACACCTGCAGCCAGTCACCATCGAGCACGGCGCTGCCGGCATCCAGCCACAGCAGATAGTCGCCCCGCGCCTCCTGCGCTGCCGCGTTGCACATCGCGGCCCGTGTGTGACCGGGTTCAAAGCGCAGGATATTGAAGCGCCCTCCCCCCATTTGCCCGACCATTGCAAGCCAGTCCAGCAGCAAAGGATCATCACCGCCCGGCTCAACCAGCAACACCTCGTAGTGGCCATGGGTCGTCTGCGCCAGCAAGCTCTCCAGGCAACGCTGGAAGTCCAGCAACTGCCCTTCGAGGAAGATGACGATACTGACCAACGCCTGCTGCTGGAGCCCGTAGTCGATACGGTATCGCCCCGGCGCCGCGGCCAACGGTAGCGCTCGGGCATCAGAATATCCACGGCCTTGCAGATGCGCTTCGATGACCGCGCATTCGTCGGCACAGGCCTGCAACCGCAGGGTATTACCGATCAGCAACGGCTCGCTGACATGACCGACACATCCCAGCCCACGCTCACTGATCAAACGCAGCTGGAAGTCGAGCTCGAACGCTCGGCCACCCGCCTCGCTGAAGCCACCAAGCTGGCGCCAGGTATCGCATCGGTACAACCAATGTCGCGACAGGTAGCCCGGGAAGGCCAACAGCAGGTCCAGATTCAAGTCCGGTCGCAATGCGGTATCAACGACGCCCTGCGCCTGGCACAACGCTTCATCCGCATAGACAGCCAGACAATCCACGGGCAGCCTGGTCAACTCCAGCGCTGTCAGCAACAAGCCGCTGGCGGTAAATTCGCTGCCGGCATTTACCAACATGAACCAATCACTATCGCCCCCACGCAGACAGGCTTCGATCGCAAGAACCACCTGCTCAGGATTGCACTGCAACCATTGAACGGTGCTCAGCCCCGGGTTATCCCGACCCAGCACGCAAACCTTGACATCCGGACACAGGCCACGCTTCAGGCTGTCCAGGGTGATTGCCAGCGCTGCGGGGTCACCGTGATCGACCACCAGCACAGAAAAACGCGCAGCCGGGGCATTTGCCAGTTGATGCTCGATAACCCGCATCTGTTGCGGCTGTGGATAACGCTGCCGCAGCCAATCCCGCACCCCCAGCCGGTTGCCCACAACCTCACGACAGGCAGATGCCTGGGTCTTGGCGATGAAAACGTCCAGTTGACTCCAGAATGGTGCGGTTCGCTCGACGTAGCGTTGCAACGCACCTTCTAGGCCGGCCTGGGCATGAGCCAGCGCATCCTCGCGATCCAGCATGGCAAAGCCACTGCTGCCGACAAAGCTGGCATCGAGAAATGCCTGATCAATGCCATGCCCGGGAATGAAGATGACCGGGCAACCGCAGAGCACCGCGATTACGCAGGTCATCGACCACTCATGGGTGTACATCACCTCTGCCTGTTGAAGCAGCTGCGCCAGCTCTGGCAACGTCAGGGCATTGGCCATGCTCAGCAAGCGAACATCCGCCGGCAGTATCGAATAATCTATGGCGTCGAGAGGAAAGCGATTCTGGTAGAGGTAACGGCCTTCACGCCGACCCGACGGTTGTCCGCTACAGAACAGATCAACATCGATGGTGGGCAGGCACAGCAAATCACCGTCCGGGTGACCATGATCTTCGGCGATCAATTTGCCCGAGTAGAACAGCAGATCGCTGGGAGCAGCCTCCATACCCCGGCCAGTGATGAACCCTTCGAAGTTCAACAGGAAACGCGCCACCACTGAACAGTTGTACGGATTGCCCGTGGTGACTTCCGGATAGACCGCAATCGGCACCCGACCCGCCTGCTTGTGACGCTGGCGGGCTTCGTCGTCAAGCAACGGTGTCTTCAACTCCGGGTTCACCACCTTGCCGCCACAGATGTAGGCCTCTCGTCCATTCAGGTTGAGCAGGTGGCAAAGGTAATGGAGCGAGGCGACCCCCGATGAAGTCTCCCGGTAACCCGGCGCCATGATGTAGTAAGGGTGCTCCGGCCGGGCATACATCAGTCGGAGACGCTTCATGGCCTGCTCCAGGCCCGCGCCAGCCTGTACAGAATTCAACATGGGGTGAAACTCCAGAAATCAGCTGAACAATCGCCGAGCCCAAGGCACTCAAGCCTCCCGGGCACCTGCGAAGAATTGGAAGATGGCTGCACACACCTGAGCGACCTGGCGCAGGCTCATGTCGGAATAAAGCGGCAGGCGCACCAGGCATGCAGAAACCTCCTGCGTGACAGGCAAGTCACCGACGCTGCGTGAGTAACGCAATCCGGCAGGCGAATCATGCAAGGGGACGTAATGGAACACGGCATAAATGCCCCGCTCGCGAAGATGCTCGATCAGCTCGCCGCGCTCTTTGTTACTGCGCATCAGCAGATAGAAGATATGCGCATTGGCCGGCTTGCCGCCCTGGGCCCGAGGCAGGGTGAAACAACCATCTGCTTCAAGCGTCGCCAACTGATGGTAATAGGACTCGTACAACGAGCGGCGGTGTGTATTGATGCTCTCTCCCTGCTCCAGCTGGGCATACAGGAAAGCAGCCGTCAGCTCGCTAGGCAAGAATGAAGAGCCCACGTCGACCCAGGTGTACTTGCTCACTTCCCCGCGGGAAAAGGCTTTGCGGTTGGTGCCTTTCTGCCAGATGATCTCGGCCCGCTCGATCAGCTTGGGATCATTGATGAGCAGCGCCCCACCCTCACCGCTGATCACGTTTTTCGTTTCGTGAAAACTCAGGCAACCGAGATGCCCTATGGTCCCCAGCGCACGGGTTTTCTCCCTGGCGAGGATCGCCTGGGCGGCGTCCTCGATAAGAATCAGCCCGTGCTTGTCGCACAGGCGTAGCAGGGCATCCATGTCACAAGGCTGGCCTGCGTAATGCACCGCGACGATCGCCTTGGTCTTCTCGGTGATTGCCGCCTCCACCAGGCGCTCGTCCAAGTTCAGCGTATCCTTGCGTACATCTACAAACACCGGAACCGCGCCACGCAAGACAAAGGCGTTTGCCGTGGATACGAAGGTAAACGACGGCATGATGACTTCATCGCCCGGCCCGATGTCCGCCAGGATCGCGGCCATCTCGAGGGCCGCCGTACACGAATGCGTCAGCAAAGCCCTGGGGCACCCCAGGTTGTCCTCCAGCCATTCCTGGCATAAGCGCGTGAATTGCCCATCACCGGCGATACCGCCATTCATCACCGCCTGCGCGATATAGAACAGTTCTTTGCCGACGACAAAAGGCTTATTGAAAGGAATGATCTGATTGCTCACTTTCGTGACTCCGGCGCTCGGGCTTCAGGCAAAATCCGACAGTGAAAGGTAACCACCCAGCAGCGCGTCCAGGAAATCCACCTGAACGCTCTGCTCGAGCCCGTGCTTGTCGAAAAAGGCACGCGCACGCTGGTAGTAGTAATTCTCCAGCGCCTGGTCGGCATCGGTGTGTCCGGCATCGAAGCCGTGCTGCGACAACGCCGAACATTTGACCGCCGCATACTTGCGACAGCACGCCTCCACCGACTGGTCCAGCCATGCACTGCGTTGTGGTCGAGTGAAGTGGAAGTACTCCCTGGCTTGTGTCGAGATCGACTGGTCGAGCAGCAATGCCGCCAGGTTGTCCGCCAGCCAAGGCGCAAAATGGTAGCCATCCCTGCGGGTGCCGGAAGCAATGAAGGTGTTGTCGTTGAGCTGGCCGATAACCGGATAGCCATCAAGGCTGAGCGGACGATAGCCGAAGTTGTAGCGGATGAACCCACTGGTGCGGTGCAGGTGGTTGACCTGGTTGATCGCACCGTTAATCAGCGCCGCCACCGATTCTGCACGCGGGAACTGCTCATCGGCGGTGGTCACCAGGTTGGTGGCCCCGACGACGAACTGATCGTCCTGATAGGGAGCATGGTAGATGCCACAGGCGCCGCCACGGTTGGGAGTACGCAAAACATAGCGGCCCTTGATACCGGGGTTCTTCAACACCACAGTCGCGCCGACGCCATTGATTATCCGGATGCAGCCTTCTTCGTCCCACAAGCGCGTGGCCATACTGCCGTTGGCCAGCACGACACGCTCCGCACCCAGCACGCGCCCGTCTTCCAGGGTCACGCCACGGGTGCGACCGTTGACCTTGTCCAACGCTTTCACCACGCCATCGACAAAACGCACACCGCGTTTTTCCAGCGTTGCCTGCAGCGCACGGATCACACCATCCGGATTCAGCACGCCCTCGCGCGGCAGGAACAGCGCCTGACGGGTACGATAGCTCGCGCCTGGCACATAGGCAGGTTCAAGGTGTGGGTCGACACGCTCGTACGGCTCGGCGAATTCGTCAAGGTATCCGGCGATCGCATCGAACGCAGCATCCTCGAAGCTGTTGGAGGCGTTGTTGTTCACCAGCACGGTACCCAGGCGATAGTACTCGGCGGGAATATCGAACTCTTCGACAAAGTTCTCCCACAGACGGGCTGATGCCTGGCTCAACTCGAATTTCAGACGGTCACGCGGTTGATCGAGTGCGCCCGGCTCAAGCTCGGCAAAGGAGTTGAGCATGGCCGCAGCGGCCATGGAAGCGCTGTTAGGGCGCGCAGCCGGACCCACCACCTGGATGCGCTCACCCGGCACACTACGCGAGAGGCCGGCGGCGATAGCCAGGGCGACCATGCCATTGCCAACGATCAGAAACATGGAGAGCTCCTTACAGCAGCTTGACGATGCACAGTGACGGGTAGGTTTCCGAGCGTTTGATCTCGTGACGCACTTTCCCCAGTATCTCCGCGACGTAGGCATAGCCCTCGCCCGGCAGGAAGTCGCGCTGCAACTGGAAGAACACCAGCAGCGAGCCAGGCACGCAGCGTGGCAGAATCTGCTCCAGGGCAAAGCGGGTCGGCCCCTCCAGGTTCATGTCAAAGAAAGCGAGGGCCACCAGCAAGTTGCGTTGCAGCTCGATGAACTGTGGCAAGGTGTCCTTGATATCGCCTTCCACCACCTGATGCCCGCCTGATACTTGCGGCAAGGCATTGATACCTTCATGAAGGGCCAGCAGGTGACGCAGGTAATCCGCATAGCCATTGCCGGTGTCATAGCACCCGTCCTGAAAATGCGCGTTGGCAATCTGCCCGTCGCCGGTATGGGATTTGTAGCCGGCAAAGGTGTCGAACGCCGCGATCCGGCGCTGCTTGTTGAAGGGTTCAAAGATCGCCCGAAGGTTCTCACAGAGCACGGCGTTCTGCCCGCGCCACGTACCGAAGTCCAGTACCGAACCAGGCAACCGGACAATTTCACGATAAAGATCGGAAACCGCCAGCATCCGCGCCAATGAGGCGGAGCGGATGAACAAACCGAGGTTGCGCTCTTTTTCGGCATCATCCAGAGGCGCATTATGGAAAGCCAGCCAGAGCTGCTCACGGGCTTCGAGCTGGCCATCGCTGGACTGTGTGACGGAGGTGGAACCGCTTTTGAGCATAGTGTTTTCCAGGAGACAGAGTGATCGGACAGTTCGTCAGGACGCCTTGCGCACAAGCAAGGTGAACTCGTACAAACCATAATCGTGCAAGAGTGCCACCTCTCTGGAGTAGTTCCTTTTGCACAGATCAAAGTAGAAGCACGGATCACCGTAATAGAGGTAATCACGCATGAAAGGAGGGTCTGAATAAGAGGTCAGGCAATTGAACGCAAAGCCTTTGCGACTGCAGGCATCCATGCTGCGCAGCACGTCGCCGATATAAGCCTCCCAGGCTTCACGCGGGGTATCCTGACAGACATTGAAGATGCCGCTGGCCACCGCATAATCCGCTGTGCATGAGGCACGTTCGGCCACCTCGAAGCGCACCGCATCGTTGGCCGGATGCTGTTGACGGGCTGCCGCGATCATCTGGTCCGAGAGGTCGTAGCCATGGTAGTCGACCGCCAGGCCACGCTCACGCATCCACGTCAGCAGCGCACCATAACCACAACCAACATCGATCAGGCTGAACCCTTCCTGCTGCTCATTGGCAGGCACCAGTTTGAGCAACTGGGCAAACCGCAGTTGCTGCGATGCACTGCCGTTCCAGTCGACCCCCTCAGGGGTGGCACCATGTGCACGGACTCGCGATGAGTAATAGTGCGCCACGTCTTGCAAGATGTCCGTGCTCATGGACGTCGCTCCAGAAAAGTTGACGCATCGCTGCCCGTGTTGAACAACAGGTCAACGACGCTGACGGCATGCTCAAACTCGCCGAACAACTGTGGGTACTCGGGATAGCCCGCATAATTCATGTACGACACCTCGAGCCCGGCATTGGCAAAGGCCGTTTCGTCCAGATAGCAACTGGCCGCTGGCCCCGAGAGATACTCGGTGGCATCAAGTGCCTGGCATAGCTGGATCAGCCGTTCATTCTTGCCTTCGCTGTGGCCCAGATCCTCGGAGCGATACAGCGGTGTATGAATGTCGAGCAGCGCGCACAGACCGCGGATGAACATCGCGTTGATGCAGGAAAGGTTCTCGAGGCTGGCAGCCTGCTCGTAGAGGGCACGAACCGGTGCCTCCATCTGGGCAAAGCAAGCCGCTCGCCGATAATTCATCTCGATGGTCTTCCAGTGTTTGGCTGCCCAGTCCGGCTCACTGACCTGCACTTCATTGATCAACTGCTCATAACGGCCACGGTTCTTCACCGGGACACTCAACCAATGCTCTCCCTGGGCAGTCTTGATCTTGTTGCGATTACGCCAGTCACGCCGGGTGTACTGAACATCGTCATACAAGACAAATGCGTCGACGCTACGAATCAGATCGAAGTAGCCTTTCCAAGGTATGTAGTTCGACTGCACCACAGCCACTTTCTTCTGCATCCTGAGCCTCATGTTCACAACGGACACCTGGGCCTCTCACCTGTCAATAAATCGCCACCAGAAATGAAAAAGCCGGGTCTATACCCGGCTTTTGCAATTCCCACGCCAGCTATGCCAACTGAGCAAGCCACTCCAGGCTCACGCTGAACGGCGCCCGACCGGTGAACGCTGTCGGCCAGCGCTCAGCCAGCGCACGACTGACGCTTTCATCAACCGCGCTCAGCTCACTGACGAACAACTGCGCGCGTGGGGTCCACACCACTGCCAGACCGGCCTGGGCAGCCGCCAGGCACAACTCGACATCGGCGCCGGGTGCCGAGACCAGACCGCCAACGTGTTCGAACACCTGCTTGCGTACCATCAGGCAACCTTCGGACACGGCGGTGCAGCTGCGTACCGACAGCGGCCAGAAGTTGACAGCGTCCTGTTCAAACGCAGCTCCCGCCCAGGGGGCGTGCACCGAAGGTCCGGCCAGCAACTCATATCCGGCATGGGCCAAGGTTCCGTCAGCCGTCTGAAGACGCGCCCCCACCACACCGACCTCCGGACGCTGCGCTTCGTTGAGCAGGCCTTCGATCCAGGCTGGCGTGACGACTTGAGCGTGCTCCGACAGCAGCACCAGGTAGTCGCCACGTGCCTCGCTGGCAGCCAGGTTCAGCAGCTCGCCCTGCGATGCACCTGGCTCGCCCGCCAACAGCCGGACACGGCCGGCAAAGGCCTGGAATGCCGCTGCGTCGATTTCGACGTGATCACCAACACAGGCCACCAGCACTTCATAACGCGGGTAACGGGTACGCTGGAGCACAGACGTCAGGCACGCCTGCAGCTGTGCGTTATCGCCTTCATGCGCCAGCAGAATGCTGACCAGCGGCGTGGCCGAATGACGGAAATCGATGAGCAAGCCGGCTGCACCCTGATCGCTGACCTGGCTGCGATACCCCAGTTGCGTCAGGTGACGGTTGAGGATTGCCTGCGCTTCGGTAACCAGTGCGGGCGAAGCTTGCTGGCCGATTACCAGGTACTCGTCCATATGCGCCAGGCTGCCTAGCCCCTGGGTCTCCACAAGACGCAGCAACAGGTCGAGTTCCAGTGCCTGGCGCGAGGTCTCGCTGAAACCGCCCAGGTCCAGTACCGCCTGGCGACGCACCAGCCAATGGCGGGACATCAGGCCCGGCTGGCTGCGCAGCAGGTCCAGGTTGGCACCCGGTCGCACCACACTGAGCAAACGCCCCTGCTGGTCACGCTGCACTTCGTTGGCAGCAATGGCCTGGCACGCCGGTGCCTCGCCAAGCTCCACCATCAAGCGCAGCAGGCCGCCGGCCAGCAATACGTCGCCCGCCTGCAACAGCAGCAGCCATTCACTTGGCAGTTGCTTCACAACATGATTGAGGTGAGTGGCCCAATTGCTCTCGGTCACCTGGATGAAGTGCAGGGTATCGCGTGGCGTGGTAATCGTCGGCAAGTTGCCGGCCTTGAGCACTACAAGCTTGAAGTTGCGTACGCCCGAAGCCAACAGGCTGTCGAAAGTGGCTTGCAGGGCCAGGTCGTCGTCATTGAGATCCAGCACCACAAAGGCGATTTGCCCGGCCGGATGGCTGGCCAGGTGCGCCAGTACGCGCTGGCGCCCCTGCTCGTCAGGCGTGGCGGCGGCGATTGCCTCCAGCACCTTTCCTGACGGCGTAGCACGCAGCCGCTCGTGCATTTCGATACCCGGTACCTGTTGCAGACGCTGCAGCCAGTTGTTCAACTCACGAACGCGCTCACCCTCCTCGCCATCGCTCAACATCGGCATCAGCTGCTGGCACAGGCTCAGGTTGAACAGGCCCAGCGCCATGGCTTGCCAATAGCGCGCCTGCAAACTCTCCGGGGTGTCATTGGGATGCACTTGCATGAGATCGCGCTGGCGCACCCAGATGCCTTCCAGCGCCTGCTGCTGGCGCTGGCCCGTTGGCCAGGCGTGGCAAAGAAACTCCAGCGCGGTCAACTGCTCGAACAGCGCGCGATTGTAGTACGGCAGCTCTACATACTGCCGCGGCTCGAACACACGCTCCGGGTCATCAATGACGCTTTTCCATCCCGAGGTAAACAGCAATGGTTCTTCACCCTGCTCATGGCTGCTGCGCACAAAACCATTGAGCACCGCGAACCCGGCGTCGTCGGCGTACAGACGCTGGCGATCGGCATCCCACTGACGCAGCGTGCGCACCGTCTGGTTAACCCGCTCTTCACGAACGACCGGTGTCAACGCGCAGGGCGCGTACTCGCAAATCACGTCAGTCTGCTCGAGCTGTGCAATGGCGCCATCGGCTAGCAGCACACACGACAAAGCCGTACGCACACCAGCAACATCCAGTGCCTGTGGCACCTCGGCCAACGCCGCCTGCAAGACTGCAACGCGCGATACCGCACGCCAGGCTTGCTGGCCCGCCTGGGCATACTGCTTGAGGCGGGCAATCGCACCCTCCCCGGCTGCTGGCGCAAAGGAAACGCCAGACTTGTGGTAAGCCACTTCAGCATTGCCGGCGGCATAGGCCAGCGCATAACCCTGCACGGCCGCCAGTTGTGGTTGCTCATGCAGGTGCGCTGCGGCGTTGTCCAACGCCGTGGCCAGAACGAAATCGGCATCCTGGGCCAAGGTTACGAACGGCGTCGTTACCTGCGCCAATGCCTGGCTCAGGCGCTCGCAGAACTGTGCGCCGCTAGCGTTCGCAGACAACGGTTGCAGGGCCAGGCAAGGCACACCGGCCTCGCGGTAGTAGTGAAGCGCGCGGGCACGATGGTCCGCCTGATCATGCCCGAGCAGGACAACGGTTACATCGCTGCGCTTCCCAGTTGCGATTTCGATCATAGTGCACCTGTTCCAGTTATCGATTCGGCATCCGGCCCCGCCGGACGCCAGGGTTCAGTCCGCCAGCCAGGCATTGGCCCAATGCTGCAGATGGTGTTCATTCAGTACGTAGTCGCGCAACACCGCCTCACGCAGGGCATCGCCCTGGCGATAGCTGGCCAATGGATCGCCAAGGTGCATGCGGATTGCCTCCAGCCACTGTTCGGTGGTGTTTTCGCGCACTCGCGTGCAAGGCAGATAACCGGCATAGGCCTTGGTATCGGTGCAGATCACCGGAAACCCACAGGCGCCATATTCCAGCAAGCGCAAGTTGCTCTTGCAGTCGTTGAAGAGGTTCTGCTCGAGCGGTGCCAAGGCCAGGTCGAGGTTGAGGCTGGCCAGTTTGCGCGGGTACTGGGCGAATGAAATGCCTTCGTAGAACTCCTTCACGTACGGCCGCAGCACGTCAGGGCACATGCCGAAAAACACCCAGTCGACTTCGCCGGCCAGGGTCTTGATCACCTCCAGCAGCAGTTCCAGGTCACCGCGATGACTGGTACCGCCGGCCCAGCCCACGCGAGGCCGCGCACTGGTCTGACGTTCACTGACAAGTCCGCTCCATAGGGGCGCGGCCAGCATGTTGGGAACCACACGAATGTCGTGGTGCATGCTCGACAGCGCATCGGCCAGCGGCTCGGTGGACACCACTACGCGGTCGCACAGGCTGATGGCCTGGCCAACCAGTTCGCGCATGTTGCTTGGCATGTTGCGCGCGTGATCGTTCTTTTTCGGCGGCTCGATGATGTAATCGTCTAGCTCGTAAATACGCCGGGCATTGGAAAGCTGCTTGTACCTGCCCATGTCCTTGATGTTGCCCGGCGTGTAGCGGCACTGCAGGATTACCACGTCGGGCTTTTCCCGCTCCAGCTCGATCAGGCCCGGCGAGCTGTAGTCGATGCGGCCCTGAATCCAGCCGGCACGTTCCAGCTCCGTAAAAGGCTGAACCACCCGATAATGTCCGATCGCCGATGTATTGCTTGGCAACGCCAGTACCGATGGCATGGCCCGTGCGATGAACGGGTCCCAACCACTGCGCAGGCCGGGCTCGAAGTTGAAGTTCGCCAGCTTGAGGCTGAGGTTGCGGTTATAGGCTGGATCGAAGGCCACCCAGGACAGCCAGCGTTGGTAGAACGCGGCCTGGTCGGCCTCGACGTGCGCGGTGCCGTGGTCGTCAGCCACCGTCAACCGGGCCACTTTTGAAAACGGCGTCCACACCGACAGGTAGCCGAGTTTGCGCGCCCGCAGGCAAAAATCGGCGTCCAGCAAGTTACTTTGCAAACTGCCAGTATCGAGCCCTTCAAGTGACTGGAACAGCTCGCTGCGCACCAGCATGCAGTCCAGACTCAAGGCGCTCCAGTTCTGCACCAGTTGCAGGCGGTTCATGTAGCTGTCGGCGTTTGCCGCACAGCCCAGTACGGGGCTGCCAGCGAGGCCATTCATGCCCAGTACCAGGCCGGCCGAAATCACCGCGCCATTGCGGTCGAGCAATTTTGGACCGACCACACCGACTTCCGGGCGCTGCGCCAGGTGCATCAACTCGCACAGCCACTGCTTGTCGAACAGTACGCAGGCCGGATCAAGCAAGAGCAGGTAGTCGCCGGTCGCCTGCAGGCTCGCCTGGTTCAGGCTGGCGGCCTGACCGCTGGCAGAGACGGCAACGACGCGTAACTGATCGCTGCCCAGATTGGCCATTGCCGCGAGCCAGTCACGGACTTCAGCAGGCGCCTCGTCGTTGACCACCAGCAGCAATTCAAACTGACTGTAGGCGGTGTTCTCAAGCAAGGATTCAACGCAACGCATCAACGCCGTCAGGTCGGTACCGGCAAGGATCAGAATCGACACCTTCGCCGCCCACTCATGCTGATAGGTCACGCGGGTCATCAGGCCACCGTCAATGCCAGCCACCTGGGCGCTAACGCCCAAGCGCTGCAAGTGCGCCTCCACCACACGTGATGCCTGGACCTGGGCACCGGCCTCAGCCAACCACTGGGCATAGGTGTACCGGCACTGCACCAGCACTTCGGCAATGTGCTCCACCACCGGCAAGCCATGGGCTTCAACCAGACGCCAGAGCAGGTCCTGGGGTGCCAGGCTATCGAAGCGCTGATCAAAGCCCCCCAGCCCACGGACTGCCGCACCATTGAAGGCCAGCAGGCGCCCGACATAGGGCAGGCTGCGCATCAGGTCAAGGTTGAAGTCCGGTTTGAAGATCGGGCTCGACGGCTCAAGGTTGTCGTTGGCGCCTTCATCGGTGTACAGGCACAGGCTGTCAGCGCGCAGGGCCATACGCTCAGCCATGATCACCAGCGCGTGCGGATGCAAACGGTCGCCAGCGCGCAGGAGGAAGAACCAGTCAGCCGACTCGTCGCTGAACAGCCACTGATTGAGCTCGGCAAAGTCATTGTCGGCGCACACCCGGTACTGAACCTCGTCACCGGCCACAGACTGCAGCGACGCCGGCCCCATCACCAGAATGCGCCGGGCGGGATAGGATTGCTCTGCCAGGCTGTCGAGGGTCACACGCAACCCGGCCTCGTCGTCCCCGCAGAAAATCACCGGCACGATACGCGGCTGGCTGGGCCATTGCTCGATGCGCTTGGGCAGCAGGCGCAACTGGCCCGCCGAGAGGCTGCGGTATTTCAGCCACTCGGCGTACAGCTCGGAAAAGCTCAGACTGTTGCTACCAACCTGCTGGTTGAAGTTGGCCATCTGCCCGGAAAAGAAGCGCCGCATATCCAGCTCTTCCCAGTGCGCATCCGCGCTGTCGTCGTAACTTGCCAGCGACTGGTAACGCACCCAGCCTTCAGCCGGCGCGGCCTCACCGCTGCGTGCTGCGAGCATTTGCAGCAACCATTCGGACTCGACCTTGTAGGCCTCGGTCATGCTGCTCTGGTGGCTCAGTCTGCCAGGATATACGCGCTCAAGGCTCAGCACCTGATCCAGGTTGCACAGATGACCCCGGCGCAACAGGCAGGTGTACAAGGCCAGGTCCAGGCGTGCAACAAAGCCCTGCCCGTCCTGCACCAGGGTTGCCAGGTATTCCTCTACCTGCGCCCGGCGAAACAGGGCATGGCTGAGCCCACCGAACAGGTTCGGTGCGCGGTCGGCAATGCTGTCCAGCAGGTCCGTACCACGCAGCACGGCACTGTGCATCGACATAACGAAATTCAGCGAACGCGAGGGCAGCAGCACATCATCGGCCGCGCAGAGCAAGCGCTGGCAGTTGACCATGCTCACCTGCGGCCAGTCACGCAAGACACCGGCCTGTTGGCTGATGCAGGTGCTGAACAACACATCGTCATCACACAGGAACTTGATCAGCTCGCCGGACGACTGCGCCAGGCACGCCAGCAGGTTACGGGCAAACCCCAAGCGTTCAGGGTTGCGCACATAGCGCACCGGCACCGCCGAGTCACTCCGGAGCGCCTCGCAGATAGCTTCGATCTCTGCACCGGAACTGTCGTCACATACCACGACTTCCAGATTCGGATAGTCCTGGGCAATCGCGCTGGCCAACGTACTGCGAAAGAATTCAGTGTTGAATGCGGGGATGGCGATGCTGACGAGAGGCTGTTCGTTCACCGTGGGAAACCTTGAAGAAGGTCTATGCACCTGCGCTACCTGAACAGGCAGGCGCATAGACCGTTAACGCGGAGGATAGAGATCAGAGCTGATTGAACAGGCTAAGCGAGGAGATCTTGGTAAACGCCAGCTGCGAGGCCTGCAGCATGGTCTGCTGCAGGTTCAGACGGATCAGCACTTCAGCAGGATCGGCATCACGAATCGAGCTTTGCGTCTTGGTGTTGGCAATCTGCAGGCTTTCATTGGTCTCAGCCTGCACGTCCAGCGCGGCACCACGGGCACCGATCGAACTGATCGACTCGGCGATCTTGTTCGCGCCGCTTTCCAGGTTACCGATAGCCGAGTCCAGGGCAGCCTGGTACTTCTGCTTCGCATCAAGGTCGTTGTCCACCGGCATCTCAAGCGCCGAGCGCAACTGCGAGATGGTGTCGAGGATGTTCTGGGTCTGGTGCGTATTGACCTTCACCGAGTACTGATCGCCCGACTTTGGCTCGTCCGGAGGCGTGCTGAACGTGAAGTCGACACCGGCAATGCTGGCATTGCTGCCCGTCAGGCTACCCGTGGCAACGGGACGCGCATCAGGCCCCACCGGCTGGGCATAGACTTCATAGTCGGTGTCGCTGGTGAACTTGATCAGAGCACCGCCGCCCGGAAACGCGTCCTGGTACAGCCCTTTGTCACTGATATTGGCCCCGGTAATTTGCGACGACGACGGGTTGCCCGGGCTGCGCGAACCGGCAATGGCATCCGGCTTGGAGGCCAGGGTGAATGCATGCGGTGCGATGGTGCCGTTGTCGCCGTCGCGGAAATTGACATCAACCCGCATGTCGACACCACGGAAGGTGATGGTATCGGTCTCTGACGAGTCGTAGGTACCGCCGCCCGAAGCTTCCAGGGTGTAGTCGATGGTGCCGGTGGAATCGGTGATCTTGTACTGCGTGCTGTTGATGAAGGTGATGACGTACGGTTCGCCACTGCGAAAGCGTTCGTTGTAGGTGCTGCTGCCGGAGACCTGACCATCGGACAGGCTCACACGTGAGTCGGCCGCTGCTGGCGAGGTGAGCGAGGTCTGGCTGCGGCTGGTGTTGAGCGCCTGTTCGAATGCGGTGTAACCGCTTTCGTTGGTCGCCATGCTGAGCATGTCACCCACCTGCAGGTTCAGGGTGCTCTGGTCACCTTGATAGGTGTAGGTGCCATCGGCGTTGCGTACATACGGCTGGGTATCGCCACGCGAGCCGGAGAACAGGTACTTGCCGTTCTCATCGCGGCTGTTCATCAGGCTGTACAGCTGCTCTTCAAGCTGGCTCAGCTCCTGCGCGTTCGCCTTGCGGTCGGCATCGGTAAAGCTGCCGTTACCCGCGCCGATTGCCAACTCCTTGACCCGGGCCAGTACGTTGGTGATGCCGTTGAGCGTCGACTCGGCCGTGCTGAGGCTGTTGCGCACGCTGGTGATGTTGCCGTTGTACTGCCCAAGCAGGTTGCTCTGCTGCTGCAATTGCAGCAACCGCGCGGCCCCCACCGGATCATCGGCAGCAGTACGTACACGAATGTTGTCAGTGGCCTGCTCGCCAGTCTTCACCACGTTGGCAAGGTTGCGCGAATAGCTGGAGGCACTGGCTTCGTAAAACTGGGAAGTAGAAATACGCACGGTCTACCACTCCTTAAAGGGCATTGATCAGCGTGGAGAAGATTTCCTGCGCCGCTTTGATGATCTGCGACGAGGCCGTGTAGTACTGCTGGTACTTGATCAGGTTGCCGGCTTCTTCATCGAGCTGAACACCCGACAACGAATCACGCGAGGCCTTGGCCGAAGTGTGCAGTGCCGTGGTCGAGTCCACGTCCATCTGCGCCTGCGCCGTTTTGCCACCGACGTTTTCCACCAGCTTGCCGTACGCATCGGTAAGGCTGATACCCTTGCCGTTGGCACCGACTTCAACCGTACCCTTGGTCTGCAGGTCGATCACAGACTGGCCGTTGCGATTGTTGTCCGAACCTGCACCGGTAAGCGCAACGGTGTAGCTGTCACCCTGCTTGGGCGAGCCGGACACTTCCATCTCGAAGGTGAAGGACTTCTGCGTGCCGCTGGCGTCGTTGATCGGTGCGCCGGTGGAGTCGACCATCGGTACCGAAAACTGCAGCTTGTTGGCCTGCCCGGGAATGATGGTGCCGGTGCCCAGGGTGCCACCTTGGGCATCAAGCAATTTGTAGGTTTGCGGCGACGCAGTGTCATCACCGAACACCAGCTTCACCGGCGTCGAATACTTCAGGCCATTCTGCAGGTCGAGACGCTGGGTGGCGTCATAGATGTCGAGGCTGGAGGTCAGGTTCGGCTGGCCGATGATCCCGGTGCCCTGGTTGCCCGAGCCACTGGTAGCGGTCAACGGCGAGGCCAGTGCAATGCGCTTGGGGTCGGTGAGGACGGTATCCAGGTTGCTCGCAGCGTTGCGGGTCGGAGTAATCTTGAAGCTGTCGCCAGGCTTGTTGGTGCCGCTGTTCAGGCTGAGCGAGAAGCCATCGATGACCGGTGCCGGATCATCGGTAATGTCGAAGCTGCCCAGGTCGGTGCCTTCCGGCAGCTTCTTGACGCTGTAGCCGGTGGCGCTGGTGAAGGTCACCTGGTAGTCGCTGGTGCTCAGCTTGCCGGTGTCCTTGATGGTCACATCGAGCATGCCGTTACCGGTGTTGCCGGACCGGGCAGTGCTGCGCTGGCTGATCTGCTCGGCACTGTTGATGCTGTTGAACAGCGCGGCGCCAAACTCGCCGTTCTTGTCGATGCCCTGGGCCAGCTGTTTGTTGATCTGGTCGGCCATGACCAGGGCCACACGCCCCAGCTCGTTCAGCGACGGGTCCAGCACTTCGCTGCGATAACGCAGCAGGCCACCGATCTCGCCGCCATTGAGGCTGGAGGTGACGTCCATGACCGTGGTGCCACGGTTGAGCTGAATGCTGGAGCGGGTCGGGTCTGTTTTGCTCGGCACCGCCTCCAGGGTGTTGATGGTTTTACCCATCACCAGCGGCTGGCCGTTCTCCAGGTAGATATCCAGGTTGCCTTCACGCTCGACCACCTGGGTACCAACCAGCTCGGACAATTGACGCACGGCTTCGTTGCGCTGATCGAGCAGGTCATTCGGCGTGCCTTGCACTGCCGAAATCTGGGAGATCTGATCGTTGTACTGGGCAATGGTCGCCGACAGCTTGTTGACCTGGTCGGCCATCGACGCCAGGTTGCCGTTGATGTTGGTGTTCTGCTCGTTGAGCTGGTTGGCGATGGTGTTGAAGCGCTTGCTCAGCGATTGCGCACTGGTCAGCAGCAACTGGCGCGACGCGTCTTCGTTGGGCTTGGCTGCCGCACTCTGCATGGCGGTGAAGAAGCTTTTCAGGGCCGCAGTGATGCCCGTATCGGCATCGGACAGCATGCTGTCGATGGGCGCAACCTGATTGAGGTAGGCCGACGCGTCGCTGCTCAGCGAGGTGGTGGTACGCAACTGGTTTTCCAGGTAGGCGTTGTACACCCGGCGCACATCGGACAAGGTCGTGCCGGTGCCGATGAATACATTGCCGTACTGCTGCGAGCCGTTGGCCCGCTGCACGTTCTGCTGGCGCGAATAACCAGCGACATCGGCGTTGGTAATGTTGTTACCGGTGGTGTGCAGGCCCGACTGACTGGCGTTGAGGCCCGACATCCCGATGTTGATCAAACTCGCCATGGTTCAAACCTTATAGTTGCGTAGTGGTGCCAATCGCTGCGTAGCTTTCGTAGGACTTCATCTGCTTGGCGATCTGCGAGATCTTGCTCGCGTAATCCGGGTCGGTTGCGTAACCGGCCCGCTGCAGCTCGCGTACAAACTGTTCCGGTTTATCGGCAGCCTTGACCGCATCTTTATAGCGCGCGTTGTTTTGCAACAGGCTCACCAGGTCGTGGAAGCTGTCCTGGTAGGAGTCGTAGGAACGGAACGCCGCCGTCTCTTTGACGAACTGGCCATCGCGGTACTCGCTGGTGATCGCCCGCGCCTCTTCGCCTTGCCAGTTACCCGTAGCCTTGATGCCGAACAGGTTGTGGCTGCTGCGGCCATCGGCCTGGCGCATGACCGACTTGCCCCAACCGGTTTCGAGGGCGGCCTGGGCCACCAGGTAACGCGGATCGATACCGATGCGCTTGGCGGCCTGCTCGGCCATCGGCAGCATGGTGGCGACAAAGTCATCTGAAGACGCGAAGGCACGCTTGGCCGGCGCCAGCGGTGGCTGGGCCATGGCGCGACCGTAGATGCGTAGACTGCCAGGTGCGGCAAAGGCCTGAGCCGGCTGCCAGTCGCCCTTGACCACGGCATCGCCGACCTGGGTCGAGCGCCCGGGAATCGGCGCGGTATTGGTGGTTGCCGCCACACCGCCTGCGGCAGGCACCAGGCCCGCCAGCAAGCGATCGGTAAGCTTGCCAGGCAATGCCAGGCGACGCGAATTGAGCGCCGCCACATCATTGCGCGTGACCGCGGTTTCCTGTGGTCGCTCGGCCACCCCGACTGCCACGGCACCCAAGGGACGCGCCTGCACATCGAAGCGCGGGAACGGGCTGGTATTGCCTGCCGGGGCGGCCTTCTGCTTGGACAGCTGACGCATCAGCACGTCCTGCAAACCGATACCACCGCCCTCGCGCGACATGCTCACCGCCAACTGCTGGTCATACATCTGCTGGTACTGCTTGGTGGTCTCGGTATTGAGCGGGTTGTCCTTGGCCAGCACATCGCTGGCCGAGCGCATCGACTTGAGCATCTCGTTGAGAAACAGCGACTCGAATTCCTGGGCCACCTTGCGCAGGTTGGCTTCGCTGTCGCGATCACCGACCTTCAGCGAGCTGAGGCGGTTGAGGTCGGTGTAGGCACCGCTGTCAGCCGCGGAGGCAACTGCATGCTTGGGCATATCCATTGGTCAGGCCTCAGATCACGATCAGGTCGGCTTGCAGGGCACCGGCCTGTTTCAGGGCTTCGAGAATCGCCATCAGGTCACTGGGCGCTGCACCCACCTGATTCACCGCACGGACGATTTCATCCAGGGTGGTGCCCGGGCCAAACTTGAACATCGGTTTGGCTTCCTGCTCGGCGTTGACCCGCGAGCGTGGCACCACAGCGGTCTGGCCATTGGAGAACGGCCCCGGCTGGCTGACGATCGGGTCTTCGGTGATGGTCACGGTCAGGCTGCCGTGAGTGACGGCAGCAGGCGAAACCTTGACGTTCTGGCCGATGACGATGGTGCCGGTACGCGAGTTGATGATGACCTTGGCCACTGCCTGACCAGGATCGATCTCGAGGTTCTCGAGGATCGACAGGTAGTCGACGCGCTGGCTTGGATCAAGCGGCGCTGTCACCCGCACCGAGCCACCATCCACCGCTTGCGCCACACCCGGGCCGAGCAGTTCGTTGACCTTGTCGACGATACGCTTGGCGGTGGTGAAGTCCGGACGATTGAGGTTCAGGGTCAGGCTGTTGCCCTGGTTGAAACCGCTGGGCACGGCACGCTCTACCGACGCACCACCCGGGATGCGACCGGCCGAGGGGACGTTGACGGTGATCTTCGAGCCATCGCGCCCTTCAGCGTCAAAACCGCCGACCACCAGGTTACCCTGGGCGATTGCATAGACATTGCCGTCGATACCCTTGAGCGGCGTCATCAACAGGCTGCCACCGCGCAGGCTCTTGGAGTTACCGATCGACGACACGGTGATATCCACCACCTGCCCCGGCTTGGCGAACGCAGGCAGATCGGCATGCACCGACACCGCCGCGACGTTCTTTAGCTGCACGTTGCCCGAACCCGCCGGCACCTTGATGCCGAACTGCGACAGCATGTTGTTGAAGGTCTGCAGGGTGAACGGGGTCTGGGTGGTCTGGTCACCCGTACCGTTGAGCCCCACCACCAGGCCGTAGCCGATCAGCTGGTTACTGCGCACGCCGGAAATGCTGGCGATGTCCTTCAGGCGCTCAGCCTGTGCGGCGAAGGCGGCAGACATCAGAAGCGCGGCGGCGATCAGCTGCTTGTAGTTGAACATGGTCATCCGAACCTAGAAAGGCCAAAGCGGGCTGAGGAAGAAACGGTCGAGCCAACCCGGCTGGCTGGCATCGGCAAACGAGCCGGTTCCCGAATAAGTGATGCGTGCATCGGCGACCCGGGTCGACGGTACGGTATTGTCCGTTGCAATGTCGTCGGCGCGGATCATGCCGGCGATACGCACCAGTTCGTCACCGGTGTTGAGGGTCAGCCACTTCTCGCCACGCACGGCGATGATGCCGTTGGGCAGCACATCGGCAACGGTCACGGTAATTGAACCGGTCAACGTGTTGCCCTGCGCAGCCTTGCTGTCACCCTTGGTCGAGCGGTCGCCGCTGTAGCCGGCACTCAGGCTCAGGTCGCCACTGCCAAACGGGTTGTTGGTGGTGGCGGACGAGCCAAACAACGAGCTCAAGCCGATATCGGCGGTGCTGTTCTTGTCGATCTGCGAGTTGGCGTTCTTGCTCGCCGAGGTCCTCTCATTCAGGGTGATGGTGATGATGTCACCGACCCGGAATGCCTTGCGGTCGCTGTACAGGTTCTGATCGAAACCCGCCTGGTAGATCGAACCGTTGTTGGCCGCGGCCGGCAGTGGTGTACGCGGCAATACCGGCGCGTAGTACGGATCGTTGGGCTTGGGTGTCGGCGCAACGCAGCCGGCCAGCACAGCGATCCCACTCAGGGCAAGTACGGAAAACAGACGACTCATGACTCTGACCTCACGGTGTAACAGGCGCTGTTAAAGCGACCTCGAAGACTTCACTTACAGGTTCTGGGTAACGAACGAGAGCATCTGGTCGGCGGTGGAAATGACCTTGGAGTTCATTTCGTAGGCACGCTGGGTGGTGATCATGTTGACCAGTTCTTCCACGGTGCTGACGTTAGAGTTTTCCAGGGTCTGCTGCTGCACCACACCAAAGCCGTTCAGCCCCGGGGTACCGACTTGCGGCGCGCCACTGGCGGCGGTTTCCAGGAACAGGTTGCCACCCACGGCCTGCAGGCCGGCCGGGTTGATGAAGTCTGCGGTCTGGATGTTGCCGATGACCTGCGATGCCGGGTTGCCAGCGGTGGTGATCGACACGGTGCCGTCACGGCCGACAGTGAAGGTTTGCGCCTCCGGCGGCACCACAATCGCCGGCTCCAGGGCAAAGCCGCTGGCGGTGACGATCTGACCGTCGGAGTTCAGGTGAAAGGTACCGTCACGGGTGTAGGAGACCGTGCCATCCGGCTGCAGGATCTGGAAGAAACCGCGGCCATCGAGGGCCATGTCCAGCGGGTTCTCGGTGGTCTGCAGACTACCGGCGGTGAAGCTTTTCTGGGTGCCGACAATGCGTACACCGGTACCCAGCTGCAGGCCCGAAGGCAGCTCGCTGTCCTGGGTCGACTGGGCGCCTGCCTGGCGACGGGTCTGGTACAGCAGGTCCTGGAACTCGGCACGATCACGTTTGAAGCCGGTGGTCGAAACGTTGGCCAGGTTGTTGGAAATGGTGGTCAGGTTCATGTCCTGGGCGGACAAGCCTGTTTTACTGACCCAAAGAGCCGGAAGCATGCTGTTCTCCTCGCGCGCCTGTTTTACGGCGCTACGTCTGTGTAATTAGCCGATTTGCAAAACCCGAGCCATGGCTTCATCGCCTTCCTTGGCCGTGGTCATCATTTTGATGTGCAGTTCGAATTGACGGGACAGTGCCAGTACCGAGGTCATTTCCTCGACCGCATTGACGTTGCTGGTTTCCAGAAAACCCGACACCAGCTTGACGTCGGCATCGGCCGCAGCCGGTTGACCATTGGTGGTGTGGATCAGGCCATCAAGGCCTTTGGTCATGGTTTTCAGGTCTGGGTTGACCATCTTGATGCGGTCGACTTCAGCCATCACCCGCGGCCCCTCGCCCATGGCACGGATGCTGATCGTGCCGTCTTCACCGACCTCGATCTTCTGCTCCGGCGGCACCGCAATCGGTCCGCCATTGCCCATCACCGGCATGCCGTTGCCGGCACGCAGCACACCCAGGGCGTCAATGTTCATGCTTGCGGTGCGCACGTAGGCTTCACTGCCATCCGGCGCCTGCACGGCGATAAAACCGTCGCCACCAATGGCCACGTCCAGATCACGACCGGTTTCCTGCATCGAGCCTGGCGAGAAGTCCGTCGCCGGGCGCTCGGTCATGGCATAGGCACGCGCCGGAAAGCTGTCACCGAACACAGGCATCGAACGCGCCTGCTCCAGGTCGCGCTGAAAGCCGGTGGTGGAAATGTTTGCCAGGTTGTTGGCATGTGCCTTTTGCGCCAGCGCGTTCTGGCTGGCCCCGGTCATGGCCACGTACAGCATCTTGTCCACAGTATTCCTCCCCTGCGCTGGCGAACACTTGCCGTTCGCCGCTGCTTTGCAGTGCTTTAAGCAAGTTTCAAACCAACTTTGCGCCAGCAGCGCAAAGTCCCGCCACACAAGGGCCCGAGCGCCATGCAAGGACAAGAAGAAAAGAAGCGCCGTCGAAATTACGGCGCCAGCTTGCCGCTAGCGGCAACACTCAATAGGCGCGGCATGCCGCATTGTTGAAGGGACCGGCAAAACGTTTCCAGCCTTCGCCCGGCGAAAACTGTGCGCACACCAGACGCCCGTCAGCCTGGCTCTCCCAGCGATACCAGGCGGCAGCGTCCGCCCTCACCGCGGTTACCAGCAGTGCGGCACACACGCCCAACAACCATCGTCGCCACATGATCAGTCCCTCTGAAATGAAAGACCCCTTTCGAGAAAGGGGTCCGTCCACTGCTAACGCATCACAACCGCATCAGGTCATCTGAATGATGGTCTGCATGATAGTGCTCTGGGTCGAGATGGTTTTGGCGTTTGCCTGGTAGTTGCTCTGCGCCTTGATCAACTCGACCAGTTCGTTGGTCAGGTTGACGTTGGATGCTTCCAGCGAGTTGGAAGCGATCGAGCCCAGGGTCCCGGTTTTCGGCGCGTCGATACCCGGAATGCCCGAGGCGTAGGTTTCGGTCCAGCGGGTACCGCCCATTGGCTGCAGACCCTGCTCGTTGGCGAACGAGGCAACGGCCACCTGGCCAATGGCGCGAGACTGCTGGTTGCTGAAGCTGGCGAACATCACACCGCTGGAGTCGATGCTCAGGCTCGACAGGATACCGGTGGCATAACCGTCCTGGCTTTGCGACAGGCGCGTGGTCGGGGTGTTGTACGAGGTGGTCGCAGTCATGTCGATGGCGATGCCGCCAGCGTTGGCCTCGGAACCGTTGTTACCCCAGGTTGGCGGTGTGGTAGTGGCATCAGTGACGGTAGCCGGGATCCAGCCGGTCAGCTTGAAGACCTTGTTCACTACCTCGTAGCCAGAACCTGCCGCGCCGGCAGTCATAGTGTCGACGCTGCCGTCAGGCTTGAAGGTAATGGTACCTTCCAGTGCCTGCGGTGGCTCCTGGGTCGGATCGAGCGGATTGCGACCATCGATCAGGGTGTAGGACTTCCACTCGTTGGTGTCGGTCTTCACGTAGTACTGATCCATGACGTGCTCGTTACCCTGGCTGTCATAGATCTTGGTGGCGAAGGTCTTGTTCCAGGTGGAGTCATCGCTTGGGTCGAATGTCACCGTACCCGCAATGACCTTGTCCGACGAGTTCAGGTTGATGCCCTGATCGATCGAAGTCGTGGACTTCGGCGCCAGCGCCGAGGTATCGATCTTCAGGTCGGTCAACACGCCGTTGACGATCTTGCCGTTTTCATCCACACCGTAACCACGCAGACGCAGGCCATCGGCCGTCACTACGTAGTTGTCCTTGTTGGTCTGGAAGGCACCGGCGCGGGTGTAGCTGAGCGAGCCGTTGTCGCTCAGGACAAAAAAGCCCTGCCCCTGGATACCCATGTCCAGCACGTTGCCGGTGTTGGTGATTTCACCGTTGGTGAACTGCTGGGAAACCGAGGCCAGGCGCACGCCGTTGCCGACGCTCTGCGAGCCGACACCCAGTTTGTTGGCCGAATAGACGTCGGCGAATTCCGCGCGCGACGATTTGAAGCCGGTGGTCGCAACGTTGGCGATGTTGTTGCCGGTCACGTCCAGTTGTTTGTTGGCTGCATAGAGACCGCTAAGGCCGATATTGAATGACATCTTTCACTCCTTGTGCCGCGTTAGCCGGCTCTATATACCGATGGTTTGGACTTTGGACAGGGCGATGCTGCCCAGGCCGGCAAGATTGAGCATCATCTCGCCGCCGGTCTGACTGATCGTTACGCTGCTGACCGTGGCAGGCAGCATGGTGTACATGTCCAGCTGCTTGCCATCGATGGTGGTTTTGGCGCCGAAGGTGTAGGTACCCGGATCAACCTTCTCGCCTGCATCGTTGGTGCCGTCCCAGACGAAGGCCGCGTTGCCGGCTGCCTGCTCACCCAGCTCGATGGTCTTGACCACCTTGCCATCCTTGTCGGTGATGGTGACGGTGGCGTTGCTCAGCGATTGCGGCACAACCACCGAACCGTTGAAGCTCTTGGTGGTATCGACCACCGCCTTGTCCGTCTGGGCAATCACCGAGCGACCGACCAGCGAAGACGCCTGCAGCGCTTGCGACGATTTGTAGTTGCCGGAAATTGCCGTCACCGACTCGTTCAGCGAGGTAATTCCTTCCAGGCTGCTGAACTGCGCCAGCTGGGCCACGAACTCACTGTTGTCCTGCGGATCGAGCGGATTCTGGTTACGCATCTGGGTAACCAGCAACTGCAGGAACGCATCCTTGCCCAGGGTCTGGTTGCCCGTGGCACTGTTGGTTGCCGAGGCAACCCCGGTGGAGGTGCCGGTCGTAGAGGTCTTGGCCGACGCCTTGAGGACGTCGTTCAGGTTGACCCCGGCGGTGGTGTCGTTAACGCTTGCCATTGGCTTCGTCCTTTATCACTGACCCAGGGTCAGGACCTTCTGCATCATGGTCTTGGCCGTGTTCATCAACTCGGCATTGGTCTGGAACGAGCGGCTGGCAGAAATCATGTCCGCCATCTCCTCGACCACATTGACGTTCGGGTAGTAGACGTAGCCGTCCTTGTTCGCCGCCGGATGATTCGGCTCGTAGCGCGCCTCCAGATTGCTCTGGTCCTCCACCACACCCAGCACTTGCACACCCTGTCCGGCGGCATCCTGGTCCTGGAACAGCGACTGGCTGACACCGGCCTGGGCGTTCTGGAACGTCGTGGCAAACACCGGATGACGGGCACGGTAGGTTTGATCGATGCTCGACGACACGGTCTCGGCGTTGGCAATGTTCGAAGCGACGGTATTCAGGCGCGTGGTTTGCGCACTCATGCCGCTACCGGCAATGTTGAAGACACTGGCGAGGGACATGACTTACTCTCCGCGCAGGGCCGATACCAGCCCTTTGAATTTACTGTTGAGCAGCGTAAAGCTGGCCTGGAAACCCACGGCGTTTTCCGCATAGCTCGATTGCTCGAGCTGGGCATCGACGGTGTTCTGGTCGATCGACGGCTGCATCGGCGTGCGGTACTGCAAGGTGTCGTCGGCCATGGCCAGCCCCTCGGCATCGATATGCCGGGTGTTGGTGCGATCCAGCGCAAAGCGGCCGGTCTTGGTTTTTTCGCTCTCGGCAGCCAGCACCGAAGCGAAATCCATGTCGCGCGCCTTGTAGTTGGGCGTGTCGGCGTTGGCGATGTTGTTGGCCAGCACTTCAGCACGCTGAGCGCGGAAGCCCAGTGCCTTTTCGTGAATGCCGAGCGCTTTGTCGAAGCTGATGCTCATGTCGGGGAAACCTTCGAAGGTTTTTCGTTGACTGAGCTAGAGCAAGAGCCATGCCAAAAAACAAAACCCCGCAAATACGGGGCCCTGAAGGATTTGCCACTGGCGGCAATGCCAGAAAAGCGGCAAAGGATTTCCGCTGCCGCCAGCAAAGTGGCAAAAAAAAGCGGCAAGTCAGACGCTGCAAGCGGCAAGAAAAGCCCACCGCGATCAGCGTGTAAGTTGCCGCTTTCAGCAGGCTGCTTGCCGCTTATTTGGCCTGATAGATGATTCCCGGGCTGCACTGAACCATCTGGTAATGATCAGGCAGACCATTGAGCGCCTCTGATGCCCCGAGGAACAGGTAGCCACCCGGCTTGAGCGTGCTGTGAATGCGCAGCAGGATGTCTTTCTTGACCTGCGCCGAGAAGTAGATCAGCACGTTGCGGCAGAACACGATGTCGAACTTGCCCAGGCTTGCGTAGCTGTCGAGCAGGTTGAACGAGCGAAACTCCACACGGCTGCGAATCGGTGCCTTGACCGCCCAACGCCCTGGCGCCTTCACGTCAAAATAACGCTGCAGGCGCTCCTGGGACAAACCACGGGCAATCGCCAGGCTGTCGTATTCGCCACTCTTGCAGTTGGTGAGCATGGACCCGGACAAATCGGTGGCAACAATCTGTGCCCCCATCTTCAACTGGCCAATATTGCTGCGCTCGAATTCATCAATTGCCATGGAGATCGAGTACGGCTCCTGCCCCGAGGAACAGGCCGCCGACCAGATACGCAGGCGCTGCCCGGGGTTGGCCTTGATCTGCTCGGGCAACACCTTGTTCTTCAGCACTTCGAAGGGATAGGTATCGCGAAACCAGAGTGTCTCGTTGGTGGTCATGGCATCCACCACCTGCTCACGCAAGCCACTGCGCGGCTGGCTCTGAATGCGCTGCACCAGCTCTGTCAGGGACTTGATACCCTGCTGCTCCATCAGCTTGTTGAGACGGCTGGAGACCAGGTACTGCTTATTTTCGCCCAGCAGGATGCCACAGGCTTTTTCCAGGAAGACCCGGAACTGTTCGAAATCCAAATTACCCGTAGACAATGATGCCGCCTCTTAAATCGTGTGAACCGCCAGGGGCTGGACCCCTGGCCGTTAGTGCGTAGCCTTGATGCGATCGACAACGCGCTGGGCGAGGTCGTCTGGCTTGAATTTGGCCAGGAAGTCATCTGCCCCGACCTTCTTGACCATCGCCTGGTTGAACACTCCGGAAAGCGAAGTATGCAGGATGATATGCAGCTTTTGCATGCGCGGGTCGTTGCGAATCTCGGCGGTCAGGGTGTAGCCATCCATCTCCGGCATCTCGATATCGGAGATCATCATCAGGAACTCGTCTTCCGGACGCTTGCCCTCATCCACCAGCTTGCGCAGGTAATCGAGCGCCTGACGGCCATCATTGAGCGCCACCACTTCGACCCCGACGGTTTGCAGGCAACGGCTGACCTGCTTGCGCGCCACCGACGAATCGTCGACGGTCAGCACCCGCAGCAACACTGCCTTGTCCTGCACCTCGGCATCCACCACACCGGCCGAGATGGACTCGGAGGTCGGCGCGACTTCGGCGAGGATCTTCTCCACGTCGATGATCTCGACCATCTTGTTGTCGACGCGCGTCACCGCCGTCAGGTAGTGATCGCGACCGGTCCCCTTGGGTGGCGGATGGATCTCTTCCCAGTTCATGTTGACGATGCGTTCCACCGAGTGCACCAGAAAACCCTGGGTCTTGGTGTTGTACTCGGTGATGATCACGAAACTGTTGCTTGTTTCTTCACGCAGACCGGGCATCCCGGTCGCCATCGCAAGATCCAGGATCGGGATGGTTGCCCCACGAATATTCGCCACACCGCGCACTACCGGGTTGGACTTTGGCAACACGGTCAGGGGTGGGCATTGCAGCACTTCCCGCACCTTGAACACGTTGATCCCGTAGAGCTGATCACCATTGAGGCGAAACAACAGCAACTCCAGGCGATTCTGTCCAACCAATTGCGTGCGCTGGTTAACCGAATCCATTACACCAGCCATGCCAGACTCCTTCACCAAACGCTACAGGCTACGTACCCAGTCGGCACGCGCTTTGCTTTTTTTAATCGTATGAACACGAAAACGACATTTTTCCGACGCCTGACCTGCCTTCTGCCTGGCTTCCTTGCTGCGCTGTGCCTGTTGATGCCAGGCACCCGCCCCTTGGCTGATTCTTTCACCTTGCCTGAACAGCTTATCGGTGTCACCCAAGGGTTTCTTGAATTCACCGTCGAAGATTACCTGGCCAGCAGCCAGACCGAAGGACGTTATGAAATCCAGGTCAACACCCTTGACCCGCGCCTGCGCATGCCCCTGTGTGACCGCCAACTGGACGCCAGCCTGGAAAGCCCTGCGCAGCCTCTGGGCCGGGTTACCGTCAGGGTGCGTTGCGCAGGCAGCGGTCCTTGGACGGTGTTTGTGCCCGCCCAGGTACGTCTGTTTCGCAATGTCGTGACCGTTACCCGCCCGCTCAAGCGCGAAAGCATTGTCGGTGAGCAGGACGTCGCCCTGCGCGAGCGCGACGTAGGCACGCTCAACCAGGGATTCCTGAGCAGCCTGGACCAGGCGATCGGGCTCAAACTTATCCGACCGACGGTCATGGACCAGGTGCTGACGCCTCAACACCTGGAGCAGGCCGAGGTGATCCGCAAGGGCGATCAGGTGGTGATCACCGCGCGCAGCGGCAGCCTGAGCGTGCGCATGCCCGGCGAAGCCCTGGCCAAAGGCGGCCTGAGCGAACAGATCCGGGTGCGCAACCTCAATTCAAAACGGGTGGTCAAGGCCAGGGTAACCGGGCCGGGCCAGGTGGAAGTGGCCATGTAAACGCTAAATCAGCAAGAACTCTGGCGATCAGGAACTGCTTTTCCTAAACTGTGTCCCATTGGGAGCCCAGACGTGCCGCTCACGGCTGCAATGCAATTGCGCCTAAAGTTTCTTTCGGGTTGGCCGAAAACAAGGCAAGCGTCCATATACCCAGAGGTTTTCTGATCATGGTCATCGACATCAGTCGTTTGAATAATTCTCCGTCAGTGACTGGCGTGCGTACTGGCAACAGCCAGGAAAACACTGCCAGCACCGTAGCCACCAAGGCCGACAGCGTCGCCCAGGGCAGCGCCAGCGGAGAAACCGTACACCTCAGCCAAGAGGCACAGCAGTTGCAAAAGGTCAGCGATAAGCTGCGCGACCAGCCGATTGTCAACAGCGCCCGTGTGGCCGAGTTGAAACAGGCTATCGCCGACGGCAGCTATCAGGTCGACAGCAACCGCGTCGCCAGCAAACTGCTAAATTTCGAAGCCCAGCGCTAGCCCCTGGCGCGCTGACTTCAGGACGCTTGAACCAAAGAGCCAGCCATGCACGACACTACCTTGCTGCAATTGATCGAAGACGATTTTGCTCCAGCGCAACAACTGCTCGACTTGCTGCAGGCCGAATCAACTGCCCTGCACGGTCGTGACATGCCGCTGCTTGAAGACATTCTTGCGCGTAAGCAGTCGCTGGTGCTCCTCCTCGATCAGCAAGGCCGGCGGCGCAGTGAGTTACTGGCAGGTCTTGGCCTGAGCCCGGACCGCGAAGGTGCACAACAACTGGCCAGCCAGTCATCGCTGGGCGAGCTGCTGATGCAGCAACTCGATACCCTGGGCAAAATGCTCGCCGATTGCCAGGCAATCAATGAGCGCAATGGCCGCGCCATCACACTGCAGCAAAGCACCACCGCCAACCAGATCAGAATCCTCATGGGCGGAGAAGCACCTTCGCTCTACGACAGCCGTGGGTCGACCTCCCCCCTTTCCAAGCCGCGTGCACTCAGCCAGGCTTGATTCCCTGTATCAAGGCGCAGAACATACTGGCAAAATGCCGTTACTTGCGTGTGTCGTTTTTGCCTGGAGATTGATTAACCGTGTTCAATGAAGCAGAAGCTCCGCAGCCGCCGAAGGTGCTTACCACGCCTCTGGAAATTGCCGCCAACTTGCGGTCGCTGCAAGAGAGCCATGACCCGCTGATCATCACTTTCCATGAACGCAGCCAGCGTTTCCAGAGCTATGTGGTCGAAGTCGACCGCGAAAGCAATCGCCTGGCGCTCGATGAAATGATCCCCCGTGACGGTGAACGCTTCCTGGAAAATGGCGAGCCGTTTCGCGTCGAGGGCTTTCATGATGGCGTACGTATTGCGTGGGAATGCAACACGTCGCTGACCATCAGCGAAGTCGATGGCCATCGCTGCTATCGCGGCGCCCTGCCGAGCGAAGTGGCCTACCATCAGCGTCGCAACGCCTTTCGCGCCGCACTGAAGTTGTCACAGCTGGTTGATATCAAGCTCGACGGCGACAAGCTCAAAGGCAATGGCGATCTGCGCGGCAAGTTGCTGGACATCTCGGCCACCGGCTGCAAGCTGCGCTTCGAAGGCGATGTGACTGAGCGCCTGCAACTGGGCCAGGTGTACGAAAAGTTCGCCACCGGCACACCGCTTGGCTTGTCCCAGGTTGAAGTGGAGCTACGCCACCTGCACTTTGAAGAGCGCTTCAACACCACCTTCGCCGGCGTGCGCTTTCACAACCTGAACGGGCAGATGCAGCGCAAGATTGAAACCTTCGTCTATCAACTGCAGCGCGAAGCACGCCGCTTCGATAAAGACGACTACTGAGCCAACAGCCTGCTCCCACACCTGTAGGAGCGGATTTATCCGCGAAGCCCGGCATAGCCGGGCCAGCGGCGTCTCACACCGGCGTCGGCTTCTCCTCCGGCTCGCCAGCGGTGCCCTCCTCCTTCGGTACAGCGTCTTCCTCGTCATCTTCGGTGTCTTCAGCCGCCACTGGCGCCTGCATCTGATCCTGTACGACCTGCTCATCAACCCGCGGGTCGAGCGCTGCCGACAACGGTGAACCGGCCGCCGGCATGGCCACGTGATTGAGCGGCGCATCGTCAACCTGATGCAGACCGGTAACGGCTTTCGGACGAATCCGCCAGACCAGCACCAGGGCAAAGAACACGAAGAAGGCATACAGCATCTGGGTGCCCAGCATTTTCATCAGCACCCCCGCCGCCAAGGGCCCGATACTGGCGCCGACACCGTAGGTCACCAGCAACATGGCGGTAAGCGACACCCGTCGCTCACTTTCAACATGGTCGTTGGAAAACGCCACCGCCAAGGGGTACAGGCAGAACTGCAGCAACGACACCACAAACCCGGCAACAAACAACACAACCAGCGGCACCGTCGGCATGATCGCCAGCGGCAATGCCGCCAGCGCCAGGCCCACCGCCACACTGCGAATCAGCAGCGCCCGGTCATAGCGGTCCGACAGCCAGCCCAGCGGCCACTGCACCACCAGGCCGGCAAAAATGCAGCAGCCCATGAACAAACCGACGTACTCGGTGCTCAAGCCCTGCTTGGCCGCATACAGCGGCGCCAAGCCATAGAAGGAGCCAACAATCAGCCCCGAGCCGAGCACTGTACTCAGCGACTGCGGCACACGTTTGATAAAGAAGCGCGGCTCCATGGGGGCCGGTCGCAGCGGTGCCGGGTGAATACGCCGGGTCATTGCCACCGGCACCAGGCACAGGGCAAAACACATCGCCACCAGCATCAACAGCTCAGGCCCCAGTTGCGGGTGCGCGACCAGAATCAGCTGACCGAGCACCAGCCCCAGGTAGGACGCGATCATGTAGCCGCTGAACACCATCCCGCGCTGCTTGGCGTCGGCTTGCTCGTTGAGCCAGCTTTCGATGACCATGTACTGGCACATCATCCCCAGGCCGACGATCACCCGCAGCACCACCCACGCCGGCAGCCAGCTGACCAGACCATGGCCAAGCACCGCCGCGCCGACAATGCCGGCACAGGTGGCGTAGGCGCGAATATGGCCGACCCGGGCAATCAGCCGGTGACCGATCTTGCCACCCAGGGCCAGACCAAAATAGTTGGCCGCCATCAGCGCACCTACCCACAGGCTATCGACATGGTCGGCCGTCAGGCGCAAGGCCAGGTAGGTACTCAACAGGCCAGAGCCGATCAACATCATCAGCGCGGCAAAATACAGCGCGCGAAAAGACTTCCAGATCTGTCGCATCAGCGTCCCTAACGGCTCCTTGAACAGGTGGGAAAAACTGCTTGAAAGCATAAGTGAAAATAGCGGCGCTGCAGGCGCCAGGCATAAAAAACAGGCAGCAGACCTTCATTGAAAAATGTCTGCTGCCTGCCTCAATCATCTCCCATCGCAGTGATCGCTGCGTTGCCAAAACTACGCTTGAGTTGCCAAAACGCGACGTTCCCATGGGGTGATTTCGTCAAAGAAGCTGGTCAGCTCCATGGTTTTGGTAGCGATGTAGCCGTCGATGAATTCCTTACCGAACAGTTCGCGCGCCAGCTCACTGCGCTTCAGACGCTCGAGGGCCGCATGCAAGGTACACGGCAGGCTCAAATGATCGGGCACTTCGAACTCGCCCTGGATTGACGCTGTCGGTTCAAGCTGCTGCTCGATGCCGTGCAGGCCTGCCGCCAGGCTGGCGGCAATGGCCAGGTAGGGGTTGGTATCGGCGCCCGGCAGGCGGTTTTCCACCCGGCGTGCCACCGGCGCACTGGCCGGGATTCGCAGGCCCGCCGCACGATTGTCTTCGGACCAGCAGGCATTGTTGGGCGAGGCGTAGGGATGGCACAGCCGCTGGTAGGAGTTCACGTTGGGGGCGAACAGAGCCGTGAAGTCGGCCATGCAGGCCTGCTGGCCGCCGATGAAATGGTAGAAGGCTGGTGTAGGTTTGCCTTCGTCATCACTGAACACATTACGCCCGCTGCCGATCTCCACCACGCTTTGATGGATGTGCATCGAGCTGCCTGGTGTGTGGGCCAGCGGCTTGGCCATGCACACCACGGTGAGGCCATGCTTGAGCGCCACTTCTTTGAGCAGGTGCTTGAACAGCAGGGTCTGGTCGGCCAGCAACAGCGGATCGCCATGCAGCAGGTTGATCTCGAACTGGCTCACACCCATTTCATGCATGAAGGTGTCACGCGGCAAGCCCAGGGCTTCCATGCAGCGATAGACTTCATTGAAGAAGGGGCGCAGACCGTTGTTGGAGCTGACACTGAACGCCGAGTGGCCCTCTTCGCGGCGACCATCCTTGCCCACGGGCGGCAGGAACGGCTGGGTGGGGTCGGTGTTGGGGGCAAAGACAAAGAACTCGAGCTCGGTCGCCACCACCGGCGCCAGCCCCCGCGCCGCATAACGGGCAATCACTGCCTTGAGCAAACCACGGGTGGAAAGCCCGGAACTGATACCGCTCAGTTCGACCGCATCACAGATCGCCAGCGCACGCGGCTCGTCGCTCCAGGGCAGGCGATAAATATGTTGCGCATCCGCCACCAGGGCCAGGTCGCCATCATCGCTGCCGTAGAAACGCGCAGCGGGGTAACCGCCCATGATGCATTGCAGCAGCACGCCTCGCGCCATCTGCAAACGGCGGCCTTCGAGAAATCCCGCAGCGGTCATTACCTTGCCGCGCGGTACGCCATTGAGGTCTGGCGTTACGCACTCGATCTCATCGATGCCCGTCAATCGCTCGGCGAGAGAGCGGTGGCCACTGGTCGTCATGACGCTATCCTTATTGTTTTCGCATGCCGGTATCGGCGACACCTACAACATAGGCATTGGCTGTTCGAAATTTCAAGCACCCAAAGCCCTGGTGATCGTAATTATCTACACGCGATGCATCCTCACTCAGGCCGGCAAGGTCAGGCCATTGGCCGGCAGCGGCAGCGCGGTCTTGTAGCGCACCTGCTTCAAGGCAAAGCTCGAGCGGATGTTGGCCACACCCGGGAGACGCGTGAGGTAGTCGAGAAAGCGCTCCAGCGCCTGGATGCTTGGCAGCAGTACCCGCAACAGGTAATCCGGGTCCCCGGTCATCAGGTAGCACTCCATGACCTCCGGGCGCTCGGCGATCTCTTCCTCGAAACGGTGCAGGGATTGCTCCACCTGCTTTTCGAGGCTGACATGAATGAACACATTGACGTCCAGCCCCAGCACTTCCGGCGCCAGCAAAGTCACCTGCTGGCGAATCACGCCCAGCTCTTCCATGGCTTTGACCCGGTTGAAACAGGGCGTCGGCGACAGATTGACCGAACGCGCGAGCTCGGCGTTGGTAATTCGCGCATTTTCTTGAAGGCTATTGAGAATGCCAATGTCAGTGCGATCCAGTTTACGCATGAGAAAATTTCACCTGTTTTTTGTCTTTATAAAGAATGTTTATCCGCAAGCCCGAGCAAAGGCAATGAACTTGAGATAAATATTCTTCAGGCGCCCGAATATTATGTAGGACAAGACTGACTCTCTGGTCACAAGCCGGGGTTTCAGTAGCGACCGCTTCAAAGCTCAACAAAAACACAAGACAGAGCGAGCGTAAAAAAGCATGAACGAGTACGCCCCCCTGCGTTTGCATGTGCCCGAGCCTACCGGCCGGCCAGGCTGCCAGACCGACTTTTCCTACCTGCGGCTGAACGATGCCGGCAAGGTCCGTAAACCTCCCGTTGATGTAGATGCCGCCGATACGGCCGATATCGCCTACAGCCTGATCCGGGTGCTGGACGACAAAGGCAATGCCTTGGGCCCGTGGGCTGAAGACATCGGCCCTGATGTCCTTCGCCAGGGCATGCGCACCATGCTCAAGACCCGCCTGTTCGACAGCCGCATGGTCGTCGCCCAGCGCCAGAAAAAGATGTCCTTCTACATGCAGAGCCTGGGCGAAGAAGCCATTGGCAGTGGTCAGGCGATGGCCCTGAACCGCACCGACATGTGCTTCCCCACCTACCGCCAGCAAAGCATCCTGATGGCCCGCGACGTCTCGCTGGTGGAGATGATCTGCCAGTTGCTGTCCAACGAGCGTGATCCGCTCAAGGGTCGTCAGCTGCCGATCATGTACTCGGTACGCGAAGCCGGTTTCTTCACCATCAGCGGCAACCTCGCGACCCAGTTCGTCCAGGCGGTCGGCTGGGCCATGGCCTCGGCGATCAAGGGCGATACCAAGATCGCCTCGGCATGGATCGGTGACGGTGCCACCGCCGAATCCGACTTCCATACCGCCCTGACCTTCGCCCACGTCTACCGCGCCCCGGTGATCCTCAACGTGGTTAACAACCAGTGGGCCATCTCCACCTTCCAGGCCATCGCCGGTGGCGAGTCGACGACCTTCGCCGGTCGCGGTGTCGGTTGCGGTATCGCTTCGCTGCGTGTTGACGGCAACGACTTCATCGCCGTCTACGCCGCCTCGCGCTGGGCTGCCGAGCGCGCCCGCCGTGGCCTTGGCCCAAGCCTGATCGAATGGGTGACCTACCGTGCCGGCCCGCACTCGACGTCGGACGACCCGTCCAAGTACCGCCCGGCCGACGACTGGAGCCACTTCCCGCTGGGCGACCCGATCGCACGGCTCAAACAGCACCTGATTGCCATCGGTCACTGGTCCGAGGAAGAGCATCAGGCGGTTACTGCCGAGCTCGAGGCCGAGATCATCAAGGCGCAAAAAGAAGCCGAACAGTACGGCACCCTCGCCGGCGGCCAGATGCCAAGCCCAGCCTCGATGTTCGAGGATGTCTACAAGGAAATGCCTGAGCACCTGCGCCGCCAGCGCCAGGAACTGGGGGTCTGAGATGAACGATCACAACACTTCTATCCAGCTGGAAACTGCCATGGCGACGACCACGATGACCATGATCCAGGCCCTGCGCTCGGCCATGGACATCATGCTTGAGCGCGATGACAACGTGGTCGTGTACGGCCAGGACGTAGGCTACTTCGGCGGCGTATTCCGCTGCACCGAAGGCCTGCAGGCCAAATACGGCAAGTCGCGGGTGTTCGATGCACCGATCTCCGAAAGCGGCATCGTCGGTACCGCCGTCGGCATGGGTGCCTACGGCCTGCGGCCGGTGGTGGAGATTCAGTTCGCCGACTACTTCTACCCAGCCTCCGACCAGATCGTCTCTGAAATGGCGCGCCTGCGCTACCGTTCCGCCGGCGAGTTCGTTGCCCCGCTAACCCTGCGCATGCCTTGCGGTGGCGGCATCTATGGCGGCCAGACCCACAGCCAGAGCCCCGAGGCGATGTTCACCCAGGTGTGCGGCCTGCGCACGGTGATGCCATCAAACCCGTATGACGCCAAAGGCCTGCTGATCGCCTCGATCGAAAACGACGACCCGGTCATCTTCCTTGAGCCCAAGCGTCTGTACAACGGGCCGTTCGACGGCCACCACGACCGCCCGGTAACGCCGTGGTCGAAGCACCCGGCCAGTGCCGTGCCTGACGGCTACTACACCGTGCCGCTGGACAAAGCCGCCATTACCCGCCCTGGCAATGACGTGACCGTGCTCACCTATGGCACCACCGTCTACGTCTCGCAAGTCGCCGCCGAAGAAACCGGTGTCGATGCCGAAGTCATCGACCTGCGCAGCCTGTGGCCGCTAGACCTGGAAACCATTGTCGCCTCGGTGAAGAAGACCGGTCGTTGCGTGGTGGTCCACGAAGCCACCCGCACCTGCGGCTTTGGCGCCGAACTGGTGTCGCTGGTGCAAGAACACTGCTTCCATCACCTCGAAGCCCCGATCGAGCGCGTTACCGGCTGGGACACTCCCTACCCGCATGCGCAGGAATGGGCGTACTTCCCCGGCCCCTCACGCGTGGGCGCGGCTTTGAAACGGGTCATGGAGGTCTGAATGGGCACGCACGTCATCAAGATGCCGGATATCGGTGAAGGCATCGCACAAGTTGAACTGGTGGAATGGTTCGTCAAAGTCGGCGATACCGTCACCGAAGACCAGGTCGTGGCCGATGTCATGACTGACAAGGCTACGGTGGAAATTCCTTCCCCCGTCAGCGGCAAGGTATTGGCCTTGGGTGGTCAGCCTGGCGAAGTCATGGCGGTGGGCAGCGAGCTGATTCGCATCGAAGTCGAAGGTGCCGGCAACTTGCAGGCCAGTGCCAGCCCCCCTGCCACTGCGGGTGCGGGCTTGCCCCGCGAAGAGGCCCGCGCTGTCGATACACCGGCACCGGCACCTGCACCGGTAACCAGGCCAGCTGCACCTGTAGAAGCCCCCGCTGCGCCAGCACCCTCGGCACACCAGGCCGCTCCAATCGTCCCGCGTGAAGCCAACGAGCGCCCACTGGCCTCCCCGGCCGTGCGCAAACGCGCCCTGGATGCCGGCATCGAACTGCGTTACGTACACGGCAGCGGGCCGGCCGGACGCATCCTGCATGAAGACCTGGATGCGTTCCTCACCCAGCCGACCCTGAGCACCCAGAGCGCGCCGGGCGGTTACGGCAAACGCACCGACAGCGAGCAGGTCCCGGTCATCGGCCTGCGCCGCAAGATCGCGCAGCGCATGCAGGATGCCAAACGCCGCGTCGCGCACTTCAGCTACGTCGAAGAGATCGACGTCACCGCCCTGGAAGAGCTGCGCCTGCACCTGAACAAGAAGTGGGGTGACAGCCGCGGCAAGCTGACCCTGCTGCCATTCCTGGTGCGCGCCATGGTCGTGGCCTTGCGCGAGTTTCCCCAGATCAACGCCACCTACGACGATGAAGCCCAGGTAATTACCCGCCACGGCGCGGTGCATGTCGGCATCGCCACCCAGGGCGACAATGGCCTGATGGTTCCGGTGCTGCGCCATGCCGAAGCCGGCAGCCTGTGGAGCAACGCCGGCGAAATCGTGCGCCTGGCCAATGCCGCGCGCGGCAACAAGGCCAGCCGTGAAGAGCTCTCCGGCTCGACCATCACACTGACCAGCCTCGGCGCCTTGGGCGGGATCGTGTCGACACCGGTGGTGAATACACCGGAAGTCGCCATAGTCGGTGTCAACCGCATGGTCGAACGACCGATGGTGATCAACGGCCAGATTGTCATCCGCAAGATGATGAACCTGTCCAGCTCGTTCGATCACCGTGTGGTCGACGGTATGGACGCAGCGCTCTTCATCCAGGCCATCCGCGGCCTGCTCGAACAACCTGCCAGCCTGTTTGTGGAGTGACCATGCAACAGACGCTTAACACCACCCTGCTGATCATTGGTGGCGGCCCTGGCGGTTACGTCGCGGCGATTCGTGCCGGGCAACTGGGCATCCCGACCATTCTCGTCGAAGGCCAGGCCCTTGGCGGTACCTGCCTGAACATCGGCTGCATTCCGTCCAAGGCACTGATCCATGTCGCCGAGCAGTTCCACCAGACCCAACAGCACAGCCAGCAGTCAAACCTGGGCATCAAGGTTTCGCCGCCCAGCCTCGACATCAGCCAGAGCGTGGCATGGAAAGACGGCATCGTTGACCGGCTGACCAGCGGCGTCGCCGCCCTGCTGAAAAAGCACGGGGTCAAGGTGATTCATGGCTGGGCGAAGATTCTCGACGGCAAGAGCGTTGACGTCGATGGCCAGCGCATCCAGTGCGAACACCTGTTGCTGGCCACCGGTTCCAGCAGCGTCGCATTGCCGATGCTGCCGCTCGGTGGCGCGATCATCTCGTCCACCGAAGCCCTGGCGCCCAAAGCATTGCCCAAGCACCTGACGGTGGTTGGCGGTGGCTACATCGGCCTGGAGCTGGGCATCGCCTACCGCAAGCTCGGCGTCGCAGTCAGCGTGGTCGAGGCCCGTGAACGGATCCTGCCCACCTACGACAGCGAGCTGACCGCACCGGTGGCCGAGTCGATCAAGAAGCTCGGCGTAACGCTGTACCTGCAGCACAGCGTCGAAGGCTTCGATGCCGACACGCAGCGCCTCCAGGTGCGAGACCCGGCGGGCGCGTTGCTGCAGCTTGAGACTGACCAGGTGCTGGTCGCCGTAGGCCGCAAACCACGCACCCAGGGCTTCAACCTGGAAAGCCTGGCACTGAAGATGAACGGTGCGGCCATCGCCATCGATGAGCGGTGCCAGACCAGCATGCGTAACGTCTGGGCCATCGGCGACCTCAGTGGTGAACCGATGCTCGCTCACCGGGCCATGGCCCAGGGCGAAATGGTCGCGGAACTCATCGCCGGCAAAACCCGCCGCTTCGAACCCACCGCGATTGCCGCAGTGTGCTTCACCGACCCGGAGCTGGTGGTGGTGGGCAAAACGCCGGACAACGTCGAACAGGAAGGCCTGGACTGCATCGTGTCGCAGTTCCCCTTTGCTGCCAACGGACGCGCCATGACCCTGGAATCGAAAAGCGGCTTTGTCCGCGTGGTTGCCCGTCGCGACAACCACTTGATCCTTGGCTGGCAGGCGGTGGGGGTCGGCGTCTCGGAGCTGTCGACGGCATTTGCCCAATCGCTGGAAATGGGCGCGCGCCTGGAAGATGTGGCGGGCACCATCCATGCTCACCCGACCCTGGGCGAAGCGGTCCAGGAAGCGGCACTGCGGGCACTGGGTCACGCCCTGCACCTGTAGAACACTGAAGCGGCTGCGGCCGATTTTGACCCGCTGCACGGCGCAGCGGGTCCTTTTTACTCGCTGATGAACTGTTTGCCCGCGGCCTTGGCCCGGTACAAGGCTTGATCTGCACGCGCCAACAACCCTGCCTGCGCTTCACCCTCTGCCAGTTGCACGATGCCGATGCTCAAGGTCAGGCGAGTCTCGCCAACCGGTAGCGCCTGCTGCATCGCCACACCGATCCGTTCAGCCAGGGCCCGCGCCTGTGTCAGCGGCGCCTGCGGCATCACCACGACAAATTCATCACCGCCCCACCGCGCCAACAGTTCGCCTGCGCCCAGACAGCCCTTGATGCGCTCAACCACATCGATCAGCGCGGCATCCCCACGGGCATGCCCGTAGCGATCATTGACCGGTTTGAAGTCGTCGATGTCCATGACTACAAGCGACAGCGGGTGGCGAAAGCGCCGGGCCCACTCACACTCCTGAAGCAGGACCTTTTCCAGGCGATAGCGGTTGGCGATCAGGGTCAGCGCATCGCGCTCGGCCAGGTCCCGGTTCTCGTCCAGCTGGCGTTGCAGTTGTTCGTTGACCCATGACAGCTCACGGGTACGCTCGGCAATTTTTGCCTCTAGCGTATGGTTGTGCTTTTCCAGTTGTAGCAGCAGACGCTTGCTGGCCTCGATGTTGCGATGGGCGCCCAGCATCCGCGCCACCGAGCCATCCGGGTTGCGTGCGATGATGTGGCCGCTGTCTTCAATCCACAGGTAACTGCCATCCTGGCAGCGACAGCGGTATTCAACCCTGTACTGGGCGGTCTGCCCGGTGACATAGGCCTCGAAATGCGCCATCACCCGCGGGTAGTCCTCGGGATGAATGACGCTTTCCCAGGTGAACACCGAATTGTCCAGCGAGTGGCTGGCGTAACCGAGCATCGAGTACCAGCCACGGTTGCGGTAGACATAACCGGTGTTGGCGTTCCAGTCCCAGATGCCGTCGCTGATCAGCTCGAGCAGGGTCTGCAATTGCGCCTGATCGAGCACGATGGAGGGGTTTTTCGCTTCTGTCGATTGCGGTGCTTGAATCATGGACGCTCTCCCTTGTCCTGGATGCCTCGTCCCAACCTTGGCGCTGTACGGGTACGTCAGGGGCCGTCAGCGTTCCTTCGCATTGCCTAAATAGTAGAGCCAAATGAGTAGTTGACCAGCGGACGCGAAAACACGCGCCAAGCGCACACGGTGCACGAGCGAAAGTCATTGATAACGTTTGAAAGGCGCACGAGACGAGGAATATGGTGTCCCAGGGCAGGTTCGAACTGCCAACCTTCCCCTTAGGAGGGGGATGCTCTATCCAATTGAGCTACTGAGACACAGGTGCCGGCAGCGGGCGCTGCACGACGGAGGACGGCGTGCATGTTAACCAGCACGTCGGCATTTGTCATGTCATCCGTGGGGCTTTTTGTCTGTGGCTTTTTCCTACTCGCCGATGGCAATCGTGCATTTTGCAACAAGGCAGTGAGCCATCATTGCAGAGTGCACGGCCCCACACACCCTTTCTGACCATAAACATCTGATTTAAATAGAGAAAATCAGCCAGCACGACTGGCACGCAGCATGCACTCCATTCTCTAAAAAGCGCCCGGCTACCGCCCCTACGCCTGTGGAGTACGCCAGATGAACCGCACGCTGCTCTTGCTCAATGCTTTGGCACTGACCGCCTTGATAGGCCTGATCTTCCAGCCGCAAGGCTCGACGCCAAGCACTCCACAAGCAGTGAGGATCAACGCCCCCCACGCACAACTGACCGTGCTCGACGCTACAAGCAGAAAGGCGACTGCCGCAACGTTGCCAACCCAGCGGCTGCCCTCGGCCCCACAAGGTCGGCTGGTGTTCTGAAGATTACCGGTTGCCCAGCACGCCCTGCTCGCGCAGCAGGTCGAGTAACCGCGCCACGGCGTCGTCGAGCTGGCTGGAGTTATCCAGTACGTGCACGCCATCATCTGCCACCGACAGCTGCTGGCTACGCGCCAGACGCCGCTCGATATCCTCCAGGCTCTCGCGGCCACGCGCCAGCAAACGCTGACGCAGCACCTGCGGCTCGACAGCCAACAACACCGGCAGCAGGTCCGGATAGGACTTGCGCGCCTCAGGCAAATGCGCACGCGAGCCGTTGACCAGCACCGCCCTGCCCTGTCTTAACCACGTATCGATCTGCACCGGAATGCCATACGCCAGGCCGTTAGCCCGCCAGTGCAGGGCAAAGGCGCCCTCGGCACACAGTTGCTCGAAGCGCTCGGCTGAAACACCCAGGGCATCTTCGCCCTTGGCTTCGGCCGAACGGGTGATAACGCGTCGGGCCACCATGACGTGGTGCTGCTCGAGCGTGGCCCGGGCAGCGTCTATCAATGAGTCCTTGCCGGAACCGGAAGGCCCCATCAAATAGATCAATCGCCCAGGGGTGCTGGAATCGGGCGCGACGCTTGCGTCATGCTGCATAGCCACTATGCTCAGTTGAAGGAAAGCCTGCGCATTCTAGACACTTTCCCAGGTGTTTTCGCCTGCTACCCATTGTGGATGGCGGAGGTTCTGCGTGAGTACCAAACGACGAAATGAAAACTTTTCAAACCAGTGCTCATTTCTGATAATTGGTACTGGCAAATCGCCTTTACCCGGTTCAATATTTGTCACAGAATTGACGCCAAGGAACCGGCGACAATGAGGCATGATTCACGCCTCATTCACAATTCAGGTTGAACATTTTGTCGCCGTGATGGTCGTAGTTTCATCCTGCGGCCAATTTCGAGAACCGCTTCCCCTGAACTAAAACCGGTCAATTATATGCGCCCATTGAAACAGGCTGTTTACTCAAGCCGTACCGCTGACAAGTTCGTCGTCCGCCTGCCAGACGGGATGCGTGAGCGCATTGCCGAAGTAGCGCGCCACCATCACCGCAGCATGAACTCGGAAATCATCGCCCGCCTGGAACAGAGCCTGATTCAGGAAGGTGCACTGGGTGACGAGCTCAGCATGCGCCTTGACAGCCCGGAGCTGTCGCTGCACGAACGTGAATTGCTGCAACGCTTCCGTCAACTGTCTCACCGCCAGCAAAACGCCCTGGTGGCGCTGATTGCCCACGACGTTGAAATGGCCGCCGACGCGTCCTGAAGTCCGACCTGCAATTGAAAAAGCCAGCGAAAGCTGGCTTTTTTGTGTCTGCGCTACTGTTCAGGCCTAGAGCAGGAAAATCGTCGCCAGGCCAAGGAAGATAAAGAAGCCGCCGCTATCGGTCATGGCGGTGATCATCACACTGGCGCCCATCGCCGGGTCACGCCCCAGGCGCGCCAGGGTCATCGGAATCAGCACCCCCATCAGCGCCGCCAACAGCAAGTTGAGGGTCATTGCCGCCGTCATCACCACACCCAGCGACCAGCTACCATACAGCAGGTAGGCCACCACACCGATCACCCCACCCCAGACCAGGCCGTTGATCAACGCTACCGCCAATTCCTTGCGCATCAGGCGCGAGGTATTACCCGGGCTGACCTGATCGAGCGCCATTGCCCGCACGATCATGGTAATCGTCTGGTTGCCGGAGTTGCCGCCAATACCCGCCACGATCGGCATCAAGGCCGCCAGCGCCACCAGCTTCTCGATGGAGCCTTCGAACAAACCGATGACACGGGAGGCGACGAACGCGGTGATCAGGTTGATTGCCAGCCACGCCCAACGGTTGCGCAGCGATCGCCAGACCGAGGCGAAGATGTCTTCTTCTTCGCGCAGACCGGCCATGTTCAACACTTCGGTTTCGCTTTCCTCACGAATCAGGTCGACCATCTCGTCGATGGTCAGACGGCCGATCAGGCGGCCGTTCTTGTCGACTACCGGTGCCGATACCAGGTCATACCGTTCGAACGCCTGGGCCGCGTCGTAGGCGTCTTCCTCCGGCTGGAACACCACCGGGTCGTCGGCCATGACCTCGGCCACTTTCTTCTCGGGGTCGTTGACCAGCAGGCGCTTGATCGGCAGCACGCCCTTGAGGATGCCGTCGTAATCAACCACGAACAGTTTGTCGGTGTGCCCGGGCAGCTCCTTGAGGCGGCGCAGGTAACGCAGAACCACTTCAAGGCTGACGTCTTCGCGGATGGTCACCATCTCGAAGTCCATCAGCGCACCGACCTGCTCCTCGTCATAACTCAACGCGGAGCGAACACGCTCACGCTGCTGGGCATCGAGGGTCTCCATGAGTTCATGAACAACGTCACGGGGCAGCTCGGGCGCCAGGTCGGCCAGTTCGTCGGCGTCCATTTCCTTGGCGGCAGCAAGCAACTCGTGATCGTCCATGTCGGCGATCAGGGTTTCACGAACCGAGTCGGATACTTCCAGGAGGATGTCGCCGTCACGCTCGGCCTTGACCAGCTGCCAGACCGTCAGACGATCATCCAGGGGCAAGGCTTCGAGAATGTAGGCAACGTCTGCAGAGTGCAGGTCGTCGAGCTTGCGCTGCAGCTCGACCAGGTTCTGGCGGTGAACGAGGTTTTCTACCAGGTCATGGTGATGACCTTCCTGACGGTGGGTCAGGTCTTCAACCACACGCTGACGCTGCAGCAGCTCGACCACTTGGGCAAGGCGGTCCTGCAAGCTCTCTTGCGTCTTTTTTGCTTCGTTTTCAGTCATAGGCGAACTCCACTCCCAGCAGCGGAGCACGCCGGGAGATTCAATCAGTCAGATCTTGATTGGCAAAACTTGCTATTGAGTAACTACTGGGTAAGTCCATGGTGGTTTTCCACAAGCCCCGGCGGGGCTGACGGGCGCATCATACACCGCTTGAGCGGTAAGGGCGCTTAAAAAATCGCGGCTAGAACAATCGTTTGCGAGCTTTAGCTATGACAGTCTATGCAACTATCAGTGCGACGGTGGCCAGAATAAAAAAAACACATGTCTGACAGAAAAATCGCAAACGCAGAAAAGCAAAAAGCCCGCCTTGTAAGGCGGGCTTTCTGTTGTATGGTGCACTCAGGAGGATTCGAACCTCCGACCGCTCGGTTCGTAGCCGAGTACTCTATCCAGCTGAGCTATGAGTGCAGGTTGGCGCTTGGTAGACCAGATCACCTCTGGTTGAAGCTGAAACAATTTTCACGAAGAAAACCGCTTCATATATGGTGCACTCAGGAGGATTCGAACCTCCGACCGCTCGGTTCGTAGCCGAGTACTCTATCCAGCTGAGCTATGAGTGCAGGGTTGGCGCTTGATGGACCAGATCACCTCTGGTTGAAGCTGAAGCAACTTTCAAGATGAAAACTGCTTCGTCGTATGGTGCACTCAGGAGGATTCGAACCTCCGACCGCTCGGTTCGTAGCCGAGTACTCTATCCAGCTGAGCTATGAGTGCATTTGTTGCCGCGCATTATAGACCGCTAAATCTTTTTGCCAACCACTTTTTCGTTTAATTTCAACGACTTACGCGATTCAGGCAGATTACAGCGTCCTACATGAATAATGGCGGAGAAGGGGGGATTCGAACCCCCGATACCCTTGTGAGGTATACTCCCTTAGCAGGGGAGCGCCTTCGGCCACTCGGCCACCTCTCCGCAACACGGGGCGTATAATAACCAGAGCCTTCCCCGTTTGCAAACTCTTTTTTGAAAAAAACTCGATAAAAATTAATGGGTTGGTTCTTCGTCCTTCTCTTTCTTGATCCGCAGGTAGATTTCTTCGCGGTGAACGGCCACTTCTTTAGGGGCATTCACGCCGATTCGCACCTGGTTTCCTTTGACGCCGAGCACCGTCACGGTGATCTCGCCGTCGCCAATGATCAGGCTCTCGGCGCACCGACGAGTCAGAATCAACATACCTTTCTCCTCACGAAATTCAGTTCAGGGATAACAGTCTGCAAAAAAAAGGGCTTGGGCCTGCAACCGTTAACGGTTACCGACCCATGCCTTAGTATTGACCAGCACGAACAAAACGATAGCTTTGCCGCACCTGCCAGAAACGCGAAGGGCGCGGCTTAGCCGCGCCCCTTTGGGCAACGCCTTACTCGCCCTGTCGGGCTGGCGCGTCCAGTTCAAAAGCGGTGTGCAGGGCACGCACAGCCAGCTCCAGGTATTTCTCTTCGATGACCACCGAGACCTTGATCTCGGAAGTGGAGATCATCTGGATGTTGATGGTCTCCTTGGCCAGGGCTTCGAACATACGGCTGGCAACACCGGCGTGAGAGCGCATACCAACGCCGACGATCGAGACCTTGGCGATCTTGGTATCACCGACCACTTCGCGAGCGTTGAGCTCTTCGGCAGTCTTGTCCAGGACCTTGTGGGCCTTGTCGTAGTCGTTGCGGTGCACGGTGAAGGTGAAGTCGGTGGTGTTATCGTGCGAAACGTTCTGCACGATCATGTCGACTTCAATGTTGGCGGCACTGATCGGGCCGAGGATCTTGAAAGCAACGCCCGGGGTATCCGGAACGCCACGAATGGTCAGCTTGGCTTCATCGCGGTTGAAGGCGATGCCGGAAATGATCGGCTGTTCCATGGATTCCTCTTCATCAATAGTAATGAGGGTACCCGGACCCTCTTGAAAGCTGTGCAGCACGCGCAGCGGAACGTTGTACTTGCCGGCGAACTCGACGGCACGGATCTGCAGAACCTTGGAACCGAGGCTGGCCATTTCCAGCATCTCTTCGAAGGTAATCTTGTCCAGGCGCTGAGCTTGGGACACTACACGCGGATCGGTGGTGTAGACACCATCGACGTCGGTGTAGATCTGGCACTCATCAGCCTTGAGGGCTGCCGCCAGGGCAACACCGGTAGTGTCCGAACCACCACGCCCGAGGGTGGTGATGTTGCCGTGCTCGTCGACACCCTGGAAACCTGCAACCACAACCACGCGGCCGGCCTTGAGGTCGCCACGGATTTTCTGGTCGTCGATCTGCAGGATACGCGCCTTGTTGTGCGCACTGTCGGTCAGGATACGCACCTGGTTGCCGGTGTAGGACACCGCAGGAACACCCCGCTTCATCAGCGCCATGGCCAGCAAGGCGATGGTGACCTGCTCGCCGGTGGACACAATCACATCCAGTTCACGTGGAACCGGCTGATCACTGATCTGCTTTGCCAGGTCGATCAGGCGATTGGTCTCGCCACTCATCGCCGACAGCACAACCACTAGGTCATCGCCGGCCTCGCGGAACTTCTTGACCTTGTCGGCAACCTGCTCGATTCGCTCGACCGTGCCGACCGAAGTGCCGCCAAATTTCTGTACGATCAACGCCATTTCAAAGCCGCCTCAGCCCATGAAGGGCACCCAATAAACATTCAAACGACACCAGGGCCCGCCACTAGACGACGGGCCGGATGGTGCCTTAAACGCCCTGCTCCACGAATGGAACGGTCAGGGCCAGCGCGTTGTCCAGCGCCGCGGTGTCAACGCCACCGCCTTGCGCCATATCTGGACGACCGCCGCCCTTGCCGCCCACTGCGGCAGCGGCTTGCTTCATCAAATCACCGGCTTTGAGTTGGCCAGTCAGGTCTTTGGTCACACCGGCAACCAGTACGACCTTTTCCTCATGGACACTGCCGAGCAGGATCACTGCGCGGCCGAGTTTGTTCTTCAATTGATCGACCAGCGCCAGCAGCGCCTTGCCGTCCTGACCATCCAGACGCGCAGCCAGGACCTTGACGCCCTTGACCTCGACCGCCGAATTGGACAGATCCTCGCCCGCAGCACTGGCGGCCTTGGCCTGCAGTTGCTCCAGCTGTTTTTCCAGCTGACGGTTGCGCTCCAGCACGGCCGAGAGCTTGTCGATCAGGTTGTCACGACTGCCCTTGACCAGCTGCGCGGCTTCCTTGAGTTGCTCTTCGGCTGCATTGAGGTAGGCCAGTGCCGCTTCGCCGGTGACCGCTTCGATACGGCGCACGCCAGAAGCCACACCACCTTCGCTGATGATCTTGAGCAGGCCGATATCGCCGGTACGCTTGGCGTGGATACCACCGCACAACTCGACGGAGAAATCACCGCCCATGCTCAGTACACGCACATTGTCGCCGTACTTCTCGCCGAACAGCGCCATGGCGCCCTTCTGCTTGGCGGTCTCGATATCGGTCTCTTCGGTTTGCACCTCGGAGTTCTTGCGCACTTCGCGGTTGACGATGTCTTCCAGCGCCTTGAGCTGCTCTGGCTTGACCGCTTCGAAGTGACTGAAGTCAAAACGCAGGCGCTGGCTATCGACCAGCGAGCCTTTCTGCTGTACGTGCTCGCCGAGTACCTGGCGCAGTGCGGCGTGCAGCAAGTGCGTCGCGGAGTGGTTCAACGACGTGGCGTGCTGCACGTCGGCGTCAACCTTGGCGTGAACCTTGGAGCCGACCACCAGTGTGCCGCTGGCAACCACACCGTGGTGCAGGAACGCGCCGCCGGTCTTGGTGGTGTCACGCACATCGAAGCGAACGCTGGCTGCCTGCAGGTAACCGGTGTCGCCCACCTGGCCACCGGATTCGGCGTAGAACGGCGTGCGATCGAGGATGACCACGCCCTGCTCGCCTTCGCTCAGTTGCTCGACGACTTTGCCGTCCTTATATAGAGCAACGATGTTCGCTTCGCCTTCGGTACTGGTGTAGCCGGTGAACTCGGTGGCTACATCGACTTTGACCAGGGTGTTGTAGTCCAGGCCGAAGGCGCTGGCGGAACGCGCGCGCTCACGCTGCGCTTCCATTTCACGCTCGAAGCCTTCTTCGTCAATGGTCAGCTCACGCTCACGGGCGATGTCGGCGGTGAGGTCCATCGGGAAGCCGTAGGTGTCGTAGAGTTTGAATACTACGTCACCCGGAACCACGCTGCCCTTGAGCTCGGCGAGGTCCTGCTCGAGGATCTTCAGGCCCTGCTCCAGGGTCTTGGCGAACTGCTCTTCTTCAGCCTTGAGCACGCGCTCGATGTTGGCCTGCTGCTGGGTCAGTTCAGGGAAGGCTTCGCCCATTTCGGCAACCAGCGCCGCGACGATCTTATAGAAGAAGCTACCGGTAGCGCCGAGCTTGTTACCGTGACGGCAGGCGCGACGAATGATGCGACGCAGCACATAACCGCGGCCTTCGTTGGAAGGCAGCACGCCGTCGGCAATCAGGAAGCCGCAAGAGCGGATGTGGTCGGAAACCACCTTGAGCGACGACTGCTCTTCGTTCTTGCAGCCGATGGCGGCGGCCGACGCGTCGAGCAGGCTGCGGAACAGGTCGATCTCATAGTTCGAGTGCACGTGCTGCATGACCGCACTGATACGCTCCAGGCCCATGCCGGTATCCACCGACGGCGCTGGCAGCGGGTGCAGTACGCCATCGGCAGTACGGTTGAACTGCATGAACACGTTGTTCCAGATCTCGATGTAACGGTCGCCGTCTTCTTCCGGCGAGCCGGGTGGGCCGCCCCAGATATCAGGACCGTGATCGTAGAAGATCTCAGTGCAAGGACCGCAGGGGCCAGTGTCGCCCATGGTCCAGAAGTTGTCGGAGGCGTAAGGCGCGCCCTTGTTGTCGCCGATGCGCACCATGCGCTCGGCCGGGACGCCGATTTCCCGGGTCCAGATATCGTATGCCTCGTCGTCGCTGGCATAGACGGTCACCCAGAGTTTTTCTTCCGGCAGGTTCAGCACCTTGGTCAGGAAGGTCCAGGCATAGGTGATGGCGTCTTTCTTGAAATAGTCGCCAAAGCTGAAGTTACCCAGCATTTCGAAGAACGTATGGTGACGGGCGGTATAACCGACGTTTTCCAGGTCGCTGTTCTTGCCGCCGGCGCGCACGCACTTCTGGCTGCTGGTCGCGCGGGTGTAGGCGCGCTTTTCCTGGCCAAGGAAGCAGTCCTTGAACTGGTTCATCCCCGCGTTGGTGAACAGCAGGGTCGGGTCGTTGCCCGGAATCAAGGAGCTGGAGGCAACTCGGGTGTGTCCCTGCTCTTCGAAGAAGCGAAGGAAGGCTTCACGGATTTCTGCGCTTTTCATAGGTTCTTCCACGGAAACGGCGGCCTTAAGGCAAATGCTTGCGTCAAATTGACGAAACGACGGCAAAGGGCCGCATTATATCGGGCCTTAGGCTTGGATGCAGTGTGTTTATGCTATAGAAACCGTCAATTGGACGGTCTTCGATAGTCGGCCGATGCAGTATTACTGGGGTTCGAATGTAAAATTGGCAAGGTTTCCCGGATGAAATGCCGTTCACCTGCGAAAAAATCGTTAGCAGCCTATACGTTCGCTTCACATATGTGCTAATAATTCTCCGCCGCCGGCACTCGGTGGCAACGTTCTCAGGGCGGGGTGCGATTCCCCACCGGCGGTAATTGCGCGTACTGCGCATAGCCCGCGAGCGCTTGCAGGCTTGCCTGCAAGGTCAGCAGACCCGGTGTGATTCCGGGGCCGACGGTCATAGTCCGGATAAAGAGAGAACGGGATCGGCACAGCTGTGTCTGTCGTTGCGCATTTGCGTGGCGAAATCCCTTTCGATCCAGATGCCCTGTTTCTCATACAAACAGGAGTCCGTTTCAATGCAACCCACCGCAATCGATAGCAAAAACCCTACTCACGAACGCATCGCTTTTATCCAGGCTTGCTGGCACAAGGATATTGTCGATCAGGCGCGCAAGGCCTTCGTCGAGGAAATGGGCCGCCAGGGCTATCAGGCAAGCGATATCGACTTCTTTGAAGTCGGTGGCGCCTTCGAAATTCCTCTGCACGCCAAGCTCCTGGCGAAAACCGGCCGTTATGCCGGCATCGTTGCCGCCGGCCTGGTGGTCGATGGCGGCTTGTACCGCCACGAGTTCGTTGCCCAGTCGGTTATCAGCGGCCTGATGCAGGTGCAACTGGAAACTGAAGTGCCGGTGTTCTCGGCGGTGCTGACCCCGCACCACTTCCACGCCGGTGATGAGCACCAGAATTTCTACTTCGAGCATTTCCTGGTCAAGGGTGCCGAGGCGGCGAAGACCTGTGCCGATACGCTGCAGAAGTTGCGCGCCCTGCGCCGCAATGAAATGCCGCAGAAACGCGTAGGCTGATCCAGCCCTATAGGAGCGGACTTACCGGCGTGCCGGTAAATCCGCTCCTACGCCAATTGATCCGGCGTGGTCGGCACAATCAGAATTCCGGCACGCAAGCCATTCTTGACCTTGGGGTTGGGAAAAATGATGCGCGCCCCCTCTTCTTCAACGATCCAGCGCGTGCTGCTCAAGTCCTCGGCTAGCAGATAGCCCTTGGACAACTCCGAAAAGTTTTCGATATCCGCCGGCAGGTGCAGGTGGAAACTGTCGCTGTGCTTGATGATCTCGCGCGCCACACTGAACAGCTTCAGCCCGTCCAGCGCCTCCGGCTCGCCCGGCTCGTTGCCTTCAATGATCTGCTTCAGACGGGTTTCCAGAGGCCCAAGGTTGACCCCTTCGTTCTGCCCGAAAGGACGCGCCTTGCCCAGCTCCAGGGTCAAGGCTTCCGCGTCGAGGGTTTCGTAGGTAAAGGCGGTGAAAGTTATCGACGGTTTGCTTTGCAGCAGCACCGCCTCCATGCCTGCCGCCCTCAAGCGCGCCAGTTCCCGCCGGGAATGCTGGCGCCCCTCTTTGTAGGGGTACAGCGCGAACTGCTCGATTTTCGACCCACGAATGGCGGTGTGCAGGTCGTAGTGCAACCGGGTACGTCCGGGCACACTGAAAAAGGTGGTAGCCAGGCGTTCCAGCTCACAGGCACGTAGCGCCTCGGAACCGCTGGACAGCTCATGACGGCCGTTGAACAGGCGATTGACGTCCTGTTCCAGGTAACGCTCGCCTTTGCGGATGGCTTCGGGATTGCCGAACAGGAACAGAATCCGCGCCCGTGGCTTGATCTCGCCGCGGGCAATGCCATGGAGCAGCTCGTCGAGCAACTCGATCGGCGCGGTTTCGTTGCCATGGATGCCTGCTGACAGCAGCAGGTCCATGCCATTGTCACGCGCCTCGGGCGGGCGCACTTCAAGTGCCCCCTCACCCAGCCAGCGCATGCGCACGCCTTCGACAGTCAGCTGAGTCTTCTCCGCCGGTTCACGACCGGCGAGGGTCAGTTCAAGCAGTTTGCCGAGGGCGAGCATGGGCTATTCCTTAGTGATGGTGGCCGCAATCAGGACCATGAACGTGATCATCATCGTCGCCGGCATCAGCCGGTTCCATTTCCAGCTGCAGGCTGACCAGGTTGGTGGCCAACGGACGCAGCAACAGGTTGGCATACTCGGCGTCGTCTTCTTCGACATCGACGCCGATCAGCAGCTGACCACGGCCATCCTGCTGAATCCATACCTCCTTGCCTTGCCAGACCACGGCGAAACGGGTGCAGGAAGTTTCCAGCTGGGTACCATCGTCATCTTCAAGGATCAGCTGCAGGGCGTCGGACATAGTCGAATTCTCTCTCAAGGTTGGAGTTGGAACGGATAGACCGAACCCAGCTTCAGGATCTGGGTCAGTTCATCCAGTGCCGTACGGCATTCCAGCAACAGCTGCGGATCCGCCAGATCAGATTCGCTCAAACGGTCGCGGTAGTGCTTGTCGACCCATTGGGTCAGGGTGTCGTACAGCGGTGCCGTCATGATAACCCCTGGATTGACCGCCGCCAGCTCCGTTTCGTTGAGCGCCACGCGCAAACGCAGGCACGCCGGGCCGCCGCCGTTCTGCATGCTTTGCTTGAGGTCAAACACCTTGACCTCGGCAACCGGGCCTCCCTGCTGGGTCAAGGCCGACAGATAGGCCCATACCCGCTCGTTGTTGCGACACTCTTCCGGCACGATCAGCAGCATCGAACCGTCGCCACGGGACAGCAACTGGCTGTTGAACAGGTAGGAACGCACTGCATCCTCTACCGTAACCGCCGAGCGCGGGACACAGATCGCTTTGAAATTGCCAACCCGTTTAGCCAGTTTAGCCTGCAGTTGGCCAAGCATCGCCTCGGTCTCGAGGAAGGCGTCTTCGTGATAGAACAGGACTTCGCCGTTACCCACCGCGATCACGTCATTGTGAAACACGCCCTGATCGATCACTGCCGGATTCTGCTGGGCGTAGACCACGCCCTCGTCGCTCAGGCCATGCAGACGGGCCACCGCCTGGGAGGCCTCGAGGGTTTGCCGCGCCGGGTACTTCTGCGGTGCCGGATAGCGCGTGTCAAACGCGCTGCGGCCATACACGAAGAACTCCACGCCGGCCTCGCCATAGCTACGGCAGAAACGCGTGTGGTTGGCCGCACCTTCGTCGCCGAACTGCGCGACTGCCGGCAAGGCGGCGTGGTGCGCGAAGTGCTTGCTGTCAGCGAACATCGCTCCGAGTACACGGCTGGTAGTGGGGTGCTCGATGCTGCGGTGGTACTTGCAGTTGAGGTTGGCAGCAGTGAAATGCACCCGACCGTCGGCCGTGTCCGCACTCGGGCTGACCGTGGCGGCATTGGCCACCCACATGCTCGACGCCGAGCAACTGGCGACCAGCAACGGCATGGCCTCTTTGGCGGCACGCTCGATCACTTGCGCGTCGGTACCGGCAAACCCCAGGCGGCGCAGCGCGGCAACATCCGGGCGCTCCTGCGGGGCCAGTACGCCCTGCTGGAAGCCCATTTCCATCAGCGCCTTCATCTTCGCCAGGCCCTGGCGCGCGGCTTCACGCGGACTGGAAGCCTGCTGGCTGTTGCTCTGCGAGGCCACGTTGCCGTAGGACAGCCCGCCGTAGTTGTGCGTCGGTCCCACCAGACCATCAAAATTCACTTCAAACGATTTCATCGGCAAGGCTCCGTAGACCTTTTGTTATAGGGAGACGCCTGGCGTCAGCGTGGCAGGCAGAGTCAGGCTGGCGGTCTCCAGCGAGGCTACCGGGTAAGCGCAATAGTCGGCCGCATAGTAGGCACTGGCGCGGTGGTTGCCGCTGGCACCCACACCGCCGAACGGTGCACTGCTGGCGGCGCCGGTCAGCTGTTTGTTCCAGTTGACGATGCCCGCACGGCTTTGCAGCCAGAAGTACTGGTAGCGCGCGCGCGAATCAGACAGCAGACCGGCAGCAAGGCCGTACTGGGTGTTGTTCGCCTCGGCAATCGCCGCGTCGAAATCGCTGTAGCGAATGACCTGCAGCAGCGGACCGAAGAACTCTTCATCGGGGCGATTGGCGACTGCCGTCACATCGACAATACCCGGGGTCAGCAGGGCAGCCGACGCTTGCAGCTGGGTCATGCCCAGCAGCGACACGCCACCGTTGCTCAGCAACTGCGCCTGAGCATTCAGCAGTGCCTTGGCCGCATCCAGGGAAATGACCGACCCCATGAACGGTGCCGGCTGTTGATCGAAAGCGCCGACAGTAATGGTTTGGCACACTTCGACCAGGCGCGCGAGCAGCGAATCACCCCAGGCGCCTTGCGGTACCAACAGGCGACGTGCACAGGTGCAGCGCTGGCCGGCGGAAATGAACGCCGACTGAATGATGGTGTAGACCGCGGCGTCGAGGTCTTTGACTTCATCGACCACCAGGGGGTTGTTACCCCCCATTTCCAGTGCCAGGATTTTGTCCGGGCGACCGGCGAACTGCTGGTGCAACAGGTTGCCGGTACGGCTGGAGCCGGTAAAGAACAGGCCATCGATACCCGGGTTGGCGGCCAGCGCCACGCCGGTTTCACGCGCCCCCTGAACCAGGTTCAACACACCTGCCGGCAGCCCGGCTTCGATCCAGCATTTAACCGTCAGCTCGGCCACCTTGGGGGTTAGCTCACTGGGCTTGAACACCACGGTGTTGCCCGCCAGCAGCGCCGGTACGATGTGGCCGTTGGGCAGGTGGCCCGGGAAGTTGTAGGGGCCGAACACGGCCACCACGCCATGGGGCTTGTGTCGCAACACGGCAGTGGCATCTGCCAGCGGGCCGCTTTTCTCCCCGGTACGCTCACGGTAGCTCTGAACCGAAATGGCGACCTTGTTGACCATGCTGGTCACTTCGGTGGCGGACTCCCACAGCGGCTTGCCGGTTTCTTCACCGATGCAATGGGCCAGCGCTTCGGCATTGGCTTTCAGCGACGCTGCAAAGGCTTCAAGCACGCTGATGCGCGCCTCCAGCGACTGCAACGCCCAGGCAGGAAATGCCTGGCGTGCGGCCCTGACCGCTTCGTCAACCTGCCCGGCGACGGCGCCCTGGCCTTGCCAGATGACCTTCTGGCTGACCGGATCCAGCGACTGCAGCGCCTCGCCCTGCCCTGCCTGCCAAACACCTGCGATAAAGTGAGTCGTCATTATTTGGCCTCCCGGGCAGCAGACAGCGGTACGGCACGCACCTGATCGCCAGCCGACAGGCGCAGGCGTTTTGCAGTCAACGGATCGACCACCAGGGTACCGGCCGCCAGGCGCGCTGGTGCCGCGGTAATACGGCAGTCTTCACGCTTACGGTTATGAATGAGGAAAGGGGTGGCATCGTCGCCCGGCGTACCCACGGCCAGCACCAGCGGCTGGCTGTCATGCACCGCACGGATCTTGGAGGTTTCGCACTCCACCGCAGGACCTGCGTCGAAAATGTCGACATAGCCCTGATAGCTGAAGCCTTCGCTCTTGAGCATGGCCAGGGCCGGCTCGGTATCGGTGTGCACCCGACCGATCACGCCACGGGCCGCTTCGGACAGGAAACAGGTGTACAGCGGGAACTTCGGCATCAGTTCGGCGATAAAGGCCTTGTTGCCGACGCCGGTCAGGTAGTCGGCCTGACTGAATTCCATCTTGAAAAAGTGTCGACCCAGGCTCTCCCAGAACGGCGAACGACCCTGCTCATCGGACATGCCGCGCATCTCGGCAATGATCTTGTTGCCAAACAGCTCCGGGAATTCGGCGATGAACAGCATGCGTGCCTTGGCCAGCAGGCGGCCATTGAGGCCAGTACGGGAATCGCTGCGCAGGAACAACGAGCACAGTTCCGAGTTGCCGGTGAGGTCGTTGGCCAGGAACAGCGTCGGGATTTCCCGGTAGATGTTCAGCTCCTGGGAGGCGCTGACGGTAAGGCCGACACGGTAGTTGTACCAGGGCTCACGCAAGCCGACGGCACCGGCGATGGCAGAAATTCCGACGACGACGCCGTCATCGTTTTCCAGCACGAACAGGTAGTCGGCGTCAGCGCGCTCCGCTTCGCCACGGAAGGTTTTCTCGGCCCAACCGACGCGATGCGACAGGCGCTCTTCGTTGGCCGGCAAGGTGGTCAGGCCGGTGCCAGTACTGCGCGCCAACTCGATCAGCGCCGGTAAATCGCTGCTGCGTACGGGACGAACGATCATGCTATCTCCTCGGGCGGCGGCCTTTGGCCTGCCGCAAAACTCGACCTGGGGTGCGCGGTTATCGAACCGCAGGGATCAAACCGCGACCAGGCGCACACTGGCGCCATCGCCGACGACCAGGGCTTCGGCGGCTTCAAGACTCAAGGTGACCGGCTTGCCTGGCACCCAGTCGAGTTCCAGCAGCACAGCGCGGTAATCCTGCAACTGGCCATTGCAGACCAGGTAGGGACGCCCGCCCTTGACCACCGTGCTGTCCAGTTTGACCGGCACAACACGGCTCTGGGCGATCGAGCGGATGCTCGAGACGCGTGCGTGCAGCGTCGGGCCGCCGTCGAAAATGTCGATGTAGTGATCGGTTTCGAAGCCTTCGCGCATCAGGATGTCGAAGGTGATTTGCGCCCGCGGATGCACCTGGCCCATGGATTCTTGCGCTGCATCGGGTAGCAACGGCACGTAGATCGGGTAATGCGGCATCAGCTCGGCGAGGAAGGTCCGGCTCTTCAGGCCGCACAGGCGCTCGGCCTCGGCGTAGTTGAGGTCGAAGAAGTTGCGCCCGATGGCATCCCAGAACGGCGAATCACCGTTCTCGTCGCTGTAACCGACGATTTCGGTCACCACCGACTCCGCGAAACGCTCCGGGTGAGCGGCCATGAACAACAGGCGCCCACGGGAGTTGAGCTCCGACCAACCGGTGCCGACCAGTTCCGGCAGCACGTAGAAGCTGGTCAGCAGGCTGTTGCCGGTGAGGTCGTGGCACTGCGAAAGCACGTGAATCTTGTTGTGAATTTTCAGCTCGCGCGAAGCGTGCACAAACGTCTCGTTACGAAAGCTGTAGAACGGCTCGGAGTAACCGGCGGAAGCGACAATGGCCGAGCACCCCACCAACTTGCCGGTGCTGCTGTCTTCAAGCACGAAGAAGTAGCTTTCTTCGCCGTTGAAACTTACTTCGGCAGCGAAGGAAGTCTCCGAAGCGGCAATTTTGTCGCTCAGGCGACCGGCATCATCCGGCAAGGACGTGACACCAATGGGGCTGTCCGCTGCCAGACGCTGTACTTCGCCCAGATCAGCCATTTGCGCGGGGCGCATCACCAGCATGGTGTCACTCCTTTCGGGAAAACAGGCCGGCCACTGCCGGCACAGAAAAAAACAGCAAGCGCCCTGTTGGCACCGGCTATGGAATTCGGATTCACCGGCCCCGAAGGGCCGGCGAAAGGACCGCAGGCGCCAATCAGGCCTGGGTCAGGGTTGCAGCGGCACGCTCGAAACGGTCGAGGCCTTCGTCGATGTCGGCATCTTCAACCACCAGACTCGGGGCGAAACGCACCACATCCGGACCGGCCTGAAGCACCATCAGGCCTTCTTTCTCGGCCGCGTTGAAGACGTCCTTGGCCTTGCCTTTCCAGGCATCGCTCAGCACACAACCGATCAGCAGGCCAACGCCACGCACTTGAGTGAACAAGCCGTACTTCTCGCCGATCTGTTCCAGACGGGCCTTGAACTTCTGGTGCTTGGCCTTGACGCCCGCCAGCACTTCAGGGGTGTTGACCACATCCAGCACCGCATTGGCCACCGCACAGGCCAGCGGGTTACCGCCATAGGTGGTGCCATGGGTACCGACGGCCAGGTGCTTGGCCAGTGCTTCGGTGGTCAGCATCGCGCCGATCGGGAAACCGCCGCCCAGGCTCTTGGCGCTGGACAGGATGTCCGGGGTTACACCGTAGTGCTGGTAGGCGAACAGCTCACCGGTACGGCCGACGCCGGTCTGCACTTCGTCGAAGATCAGCAGTGCGTTGTGCTGGTTGCACAGCTCGCGAGCACCTTGCAGGTACGCAACATCGGCAGGGACCACGCCACTCTCGCCCTGGATCGGCTCGATGACCACTGCGCAGGTCTTGTCGGAAATCTGTGCTTTCAGCGCTTCCAGATCGTTGTACGGCACGTGGCTGATGCCAGTGATTTTCGGGCCGAAACCATCGGAGTACTTGGGCTGCCCGCCGACGCTCACGGTGAACAGGGTGCGACCGTGGAAGCTGTTAACGGTGGCGATGATTTCGTGCTTTTCCGGACCGAAGCGGTCATGGGCAACACGACGGGCCAGCTTGAACGCGGCCTCGTTGGCTTCAGCGCCGGAGTTACAGAAGAACGCCCGCTCGGCGAAGGTGGCGTCGACCAGCTTGTGGGCCAGGCGCAGCGCCGGCTCGTTGGTGAAGACGTTGGACACGTGCCACAGCTTGTTGGCTTGCTCGGTCAAAGCGCTGACCAGCGCCGGATGAGCATGCCCCAGAACGTTCACGGCAATCCCGCCCGCGAAGTCGATAAGCTCGCGGCCCGACTGATCCCAGACGCGGGAGCCCGCACCACGAACGGGGATAAAAGCCGCCGGTGCGTAATTGGGGACCATTACCTGGTCGAAATCGGCGCGTTGCACCGGAGCTTGCGGAGCGGACATCGGAGTCTCCTAAGAGGAACGCCTGCCTGGAACTGGCGAGCGATGGGGGGATTGTAAGGACAGATTGGCGCCCGACATTGCCGCCAAGCGACAACTTCTTATAGCGCTCAACCCTGTTTTACCAAGGCTTTCGGCAATGCGACAAATAGGGTCGCAAAGGCGCAGTTTAAACGGTGCGGGGAATGGGTGGGAGATTCTGTTTCGACAAGCGCGCAGGAGCGGATTCACCGGGGCGCGTCACCGGTGAATCTCCTACAGCGTGATCAACAATCAGCCGCGTTCGGCAGGTGCCGAAGAGAGCTCGAACGGGCTGCTGCTGCGGCGCTGGTTACGGTCTTCCCGCGGCGTTGCACCGAAGAAGTTGCGGTATGCGCTGGAAAAATGCGGTCCGGAGGAAAAACCGCACGACAGGCCGATCTGAATGATCGACTTGCTGGTTTGCATCAGCATCTGCCGCGCCTTGTTCAAGCGCAACTCCAGGTAATACTGACTCGGCACACGATTGAGGTACTGCTTGAAAATGCGCTCCAGCTGGCGTCGCGAGACACACACATGCTGGGCGATTTCATCGGTGGTCAGCGGCTCTTCGATGTTGGCTTCCATCAACAGCACCGCCTGGGTCAGCTTCGGATGGCTCGACCCCAGGCGGTTCTGCAGCGGAATGCGCTGACGCTCGCCACCCTCGCGGATCCGCTCGACCACCAGCTCTTCCGAGACAGCACCGGCAAGCTCGGCACCATGATCGCGGGACAGTACCGCCAGCAGTAAATCGATCACCGACATGCCGCCGCACGCGGTCAGGCGATCACGGTCCCAGTCAAACAGATGGCTGGTCGCGATGACCTTGGGGAAACGCTCGCCAAAGTCATCCTGCCAGCGCCAATGCACGGCAGCGCGATAACCATCGAGCAAGCCCAGTTGTGCCAGCGGATAAACCCCGGCCGACAGTCCACCAACCACACAACCGGCGCGTGCCAGTTGCTTGAGCGCCGCGCCCAGCCCCGAAGCGACCGACTGCGGCGGCTCGTCCGCCAGCAGGAACAATTTCTGGCAGCCTTCCAGACGCCCCGCCCAAGGCTCGCCAGGCAAGCGCCAGGCGCCCTCGGCCGCAGGCTCGGCCTGAAGAAACGCCAGGTCGTAGACCACCTCCGGATGAACCTTTTGCGCGACCCGCAAAACCTCTTCAGCCAGCGCCAGAGTCAGGGCTTTGGTGCTGGGCCAGATGAGAAAACCGATTCGCTGGGTGGTCATTGAGTGCGGTCCGAAACCTGTGTGAGGTCAAGAGAGGGAAGCCGGGTCATGCTGCGCTAGATTTGCAGCATGACCCACTTTGGTGCGACGGGGCAATCTTACTTCAAGCTGCCCGAAAGGAACTGCTGCAGACGCTCCGATTGCGGATTGACCAGCACCTCGCGCGGGTTGCCGCTCTCCTCCACCAGGCCTTTGTGCAGGAATACCAGCTGGTTCGACACCTCACGGGCAAAGCCCATTTCGTGGGTCACCACCACCATGGTCCGGCCTTCCTGGGCCAGCGACTGCATGACCTTGAGCACGTCACCGACCAATTCGGGGTCGAGTGCCGAAGTCGGCTCGTCGAACAGCATCACTTCCGGCTCCATCGCCAGCGCACGGGCAATCGCCACACGCTGCTGCTCACCGCCGGACATATGCCCGGGGTAGGCATCCTTGCGATGGGACACACCGACTTTCGCCAGGTAGTGCTCGGCTTTTTCCAGGGCATCCTTCTTCGACATGCCCAGCACATGCACCGGCGCTTCGATGATGTTTTCCAGTGCCGTCATGTGCGACCACAGGTTGAAGTGCTGAAACACCATCGACAGGCGCGAGCGCATGCGCTGCAACTGCTTGGGATCGGCGGCCTTGAGCGCGCCATCCTTGTTGGCAACCAGCTTGAGCTCTTCATTGTTGAGCAGGATCTTGCCCGCATGCGGCTGCTCAAGCAGGTTGATGCAGCGCAGGAAGGTACTTTTGCCCGAACCACTGGAGCCGATGATGCTGATCACATCGCCCGCCTTGGCGGCCAGGGATACACCCTTGAGCACTTCGTGACTGCCGTAGCGTTTATGCAGATCTTGGATTTCGAGTTTGTACATGCTGTCGATTCTCACAAAGCAGTCAGTCTTGAGCTAACGCCCAGGGCGAAAAAGTTGGCGCAGGCCTCAGTGCTTGCGCGGCGCCAGGTAACCGAGCCAGCGGCGCTCGGCCAGCTTGAACAGGCGCACCAGAATGAATGTCAGGCACAGGTAGAACACGCCGGCGGTGATGTAGGCTTCGAACGGCAGGTAATACTGGGCGTTGACCGTCCGCGCTGCACCGGTGATGTCGATCAGGGTAACGATCGACGCCAGGCTGGTGGTCTGCAGCATCATGATCACTTCGTTGCTGTACTGCGGCAGCGCCCGACGAAGGGCCGAAGGCAGCAGAATGCGACGGTACATCTTGACCCGCGACATGCCCATGGCCTTGGCCGCTTCAATCTCGCCATGGGGCGTGGCCTTGAGGCTACCGGCAATGATTTCTGCGGTGTAGGCGCTGGTATTGATGGCGAAAGCCAGGCACGCACAGAAGGTCGCGCTCGACAGCCACGGCCACAGGAAGCTCTCGCGCACTGCTTCGAACTGAGCCAGACCGTAGTAGATCAGAAACAGTTGCACCAGCATCGGCGTACCGCGGATCACGTAGGTGTAGAGCCAGGCGATCAGGTTGACCAGTGGCTGCTTGGAGACCCGCATCAGGCCCAGCGGGATTGCCGTCAGCAGGCCGAAAAACAGCGACAGCGCCAACAGCTTGAGGGTCGTCAGCAGCCCGCCGAGGTACAGGGGCAGCGCTTCCAAGATGACGTTGTAGTCAAAAATCATAGATCAGCCGCCTTTACGCCAACCGAGTAGCGCTTCTCAAGGTAACGCAGGGCCAGCAGCGAGACACTGGTGATCACCAGGTACAGCGCCGCAACCGCCAGGAAGAAGGTGAAAGGCTCGCGGGTGGCATCGGCCGCCTGCTTGGCCTTGAACATCATGTCCTGCAGGCCGACCACCGAGATCAGTGCAGTCGCCTTGGTCAGGACCAGCCAGTTGTTGGTGAAACCGGGAATTGCCAGGCGAATCATCTGCGGCACCATGACCCGGAAGAACACCTGCAGGTTGCTCATGCCATAGGCCACGCCGGCCTCGGCCTGCCCTTTGGGAATGGCCATGAAGGCACCACGAAAGGTTTCCGAGAGATAGGCGCCAAAAATGAAGCCCAGGGTACCAATACCCGCCATCAGCGGATTGAGGTCGATGTAGTCGTCGTAACCGAGCAGCGGTGCGACGCGGTTAAGCAGGTCCTGACCGCCGTAGAAAATCAGCAGGATCAGTACCAGATCGGGGATCCCGCGGATCACCGTGGAATACAGGTCGCCCAGCCATGCCAGCCAGCGCACGGGCGACAGGCGCAGGGCCACACCGATAAGGCCGAGTACAATGGCCAGGGCCATGGACGACAAGGCAAGCTGCAGCGTAAGCCACACGCCGTCGAGGATAACTGCCCCGTAGCCTTTCAACATGATGAGGTCCTCGACCTTAGGGATGAAAAAATGGTGCAAACCTCAGAGCCTCTGCTGCTTGCACCATTACACAGGTGAAACGTCGACGATTTACTTGGCTTCAGGGCCGTAGATGTCGAAGTTGAAGTACTTGTCCTGGATCTGCTTGTACTTGCCATTGGCGCGGATGGCCGCGATGGCAGCGTTCAGACGATCGAGGTTGGCCTTGTCACCTTTGCGCACAGCAATACCGATGCCGTCACCGAAGTACTTGGCGTCAGTGAAGGCCGGGCCGACGAAGGCGTAGCCTTTACCGGCGTCAGTTTTCAGGAAGCCGTCTTCGAGCAGCGTAGCATCGGCAACGGTGCCATCCAGGCGACCGGCAGCGACGTCCAGGTAGATTTCGTTCTGGGTGCCGTAAGGAACGATGGTCGCGCCTTGTGGAGCCAGGACTTCCTTGGCAAAGCGGTCATGGATAGAGCCGCGCTGTACGCCGATTTTCTTGCCCTTGAGTTCAACCAGGCTGTCGCTGACGGTAGTGCCGTCCTTCATCACCAGGCGCGCTGGGGTCAGGTAGTACTTGCCGGTGAAGTCGACAGACTTCTTGCGGTCTTCGGTGATCGACATGGACGAGAGAATGGCGTCGATCTTGCGCACTTTCAGTGCCGGGATCAGGCCGTCGAACTCTTGTTCGACCCAGGTGCACTTGACCTTCATCTCTTCGCACAGGGCGTTACCGATGTCGTAGTCAAAGCCAACAATGCTGCCATCCGGTGCTTTCGAGGCGAACGGTGGGTAGGCGGCCTCGATACCGATTTTCAACGGTTTCTCATCAGCCAGCGCCGCCAGGGAAAACACAGATAGCGCCAATGCGCCAAGCAGTGCGAGTTTCTTCATCTGGAACTCCATCGGTAAAGGGCAATAGCAGGCAGCGCGTAAACAGCCTGAAATGCGAATGGGTACAACGCGAGCTGCGCAGGGTCGACGAAGGTCGAACGCCACGAGCGAGTGATCGGCATTTTAGCGACAGCTCCGAAGCCGATATTTCCTCAATGCGACAACTAGTTATAGAAGCGCAGGAACGCGGGGGCGGAGATATTGACAGCTTTCACAAGATATGCAAAAGCAAAAGACAAATAACCAATCAACGAAGCAATAAACGGGCCTATTATTGGCAAAGCCTTCTAATCCGGCAAGTGTAGCGTGCCCGAAGCCAACGACAGAACGGAAAATACCTCAACAACAGGCAAATTCGTTCCCCTTCGCCCCGTTTTTGCGCTCGCGCGGTGACACAAGGGTTACCGATGGTTATTGGCGTAACAGGCAATAAAAAGCCCCGCTGGCGGACCAGTCGGGGCTTTTGGGGGAACGACTAACCTCAGGCTGAAGCGAGATTCATCGATTTGTGCGTATCGATCAGGTGCTGAACCACGCTTGGGTCGGCCAGGGTCGAGATATCACCCAGGGCATCGTACTCGGCCGTGGCAATCTTGCGCAGGATACGCCGCATGATCTTGCCCGAACGTGTCTTGGGCAGGCCTGGCGCCCACTGGATGACATCCGGCGAAGCAATCGGGCCGATCTCTTTACGCACCCAGTTTTTCAATTCCAGACGCAGCGCCTCGCTCGGCTCCTCGCCACCATTGAGGGTGACGTAGACATAGATACCCTGCCCCTTGATGTCATGCGGCACACCAACAACCGCAGCCTCGGCCACTTTCGGGTGGGCAACCATGGCACTTTCGATTTCAGCGGTACCCATACGGTGCCCGGACACGTTGAGCACGTCGTCGACGCGGCCGGTGATCCAGTAGTAGCCGTCTTCATCGCGACGCGCGCCATCACCGGTGAAGTACATGCCACGGAAAGTCTTGAAGTAGGTGTCGACGAAGCGATCGTGATCGCCGTACAGCGAACGCGACTGACCCGGCCACGAATCCAGGATCACCAGGTTGCCTTCGGCCGGGCCGTCGATCAGGTTGCCCAGGTTATCGACCAGCGCTGGCACCACACCGAAGAACGGACGCGTCGCCGAACCCGGCTTGAGTGCAGTGGCGCCTGGCAACGGGCTGATCAGCACGCCACCGGTCTCGGTCTGCCACCAGGTATCGACAATCGGGCAACGCTCTTTGCCTACGGTCTGGTAGTACCAGTTCCAGGCTTCAGGGTTGATCGGCTCGCCCACCGAACCGAGCAGGCGCAGGCTGGAGCCATCGGCACCGGCTACAGCGGCCTGACCTTCGGCCATCATCGCGCGGATGGCAGTCGGCGCGGTGTAGAGGATGTTGACCTTGTGCTTGTCGATGATCTTCGACACGCGGGTGATGTCCGGGTAGTTAGGCACCCCTTCAAACAGCACGGTGGTCGCGCCGTTGGCAAGCGGGCCATAGACAATGTAGCTGTGACCGGTGACCCAGCCGACGTCGGCGGTGCACCAGTAGACTTCACCCGGACGGTAGTCGAACACCCGCTCGTGGGTCAGCGCGGCGTAAACCATGTAGCCGCCGGTGGTGTGCAGCACGCCCTTGGGCTTGCCGGTGGAACCGGAGGTGTAGAGGATGAACAGGGCTTCTTCGGCGCCCATTTCTTTCGGTGCGCAGTGGCTTGAAGCAACCTTCATCAGGTCTTCGTACCAGATGTCACGGTGCTGGTGCCAGGCAATATCGCCACCGGTGCGCTTGCACACGATGATCTTCTGCACGCTGGCGGTTTCCGGGTTGGTCAGCGCCAGATCAACGTTGGCCTTGAGCGGCGTGCGACGACCACCACGCAGACCTTCGTCGGCGGTGATCACCACTTTCGATTTGCAGTCGATGATGCGCCCGGCCAGGGCCTCGGGCGAGAAGCCACCGAAGACCACCGAGTGGATGGCACCAATGCGGGCACAAGCCAGCATCGCCACCACGGCCTCGGGGATCATCGGCATATAGATGGTCACCACATCGCCACGGTGCACGTCCTGGCCGCGCAGGGCGTTGGCGAATTTGCACACTTCTTCGTGCAGTTCGCGGTAGGTGATGTTGCGGTGTTCGGAAGGGTCGTCGCCCTCCCAGATGATTGCGACCTGATCGCCACGCTCAGCGAGGTGACGGTCAAGGCAGTTGTAGGAGACGTTCAGAGTGCCGTCGGCAAACCATTTGATATCGACATGGTGGTCGTCGAAGGAGGTCTGCTTGACCTTGGTAAAGGGCTTGATCCAGTCCAGGCGCTGCGCCTGCTCACGCCAGAAACCGTCCGGGTTGATAACCGACTGCTGGTACATGGCCTTGTAGGTCGCCTCATCAGTCAGCGTAGTGGCCGCAACCTCGGGACGAACGGGGTACAGGGGAGCCGCACTCATCTTTATCTACCTCGGTGTAATAGTTGTTTTTGTATGACCTCGTTGTAACTGTACCAGACCTCATGGGCCATTCGACGTTGGTAGTAACGCCGCCCCCATTTGCACCCATGCACTTGACCGCAGGCTCAAGACCGGGCATTGGCGCCGGAAAAATAATTTCGCGAACGGGAAAAAAATCGATTGTTACAGTTTTTGCCAACAGTGTTTATCAAAAGGTCATCTGTTTAAGGCACGTGGCCACCCCTAAAATTCACTCCGCCAGCAACGGCAACGCGATTAACTTCTTGTTACAGCCCCCACGAAGGCCGTTAATCCCGCGATAACTGTGATAGTTGAACTTGAGTTGTACACGTGGCGCCACAAGCGCTACGTGCCCCCTTACGACCTTAGACAGGTAAACGAAAAATGAAAGCTTTACTGGTATTGGTACTTGGCAGTGTTTGCAGCGTGGCGATGGCCGACGAAGTTGCAAACGGTGGCGCCGAGCAAATTCCGGTTGAACAGTACAGTTACTCGCAGCATCTGGACATCGCCAAAGTCATTTCCATGAGCGAAGTTCCGAACGTCTGTGAAGTCGTCCCCGCCCGCATGACCTACGAGGACTCGCAGGGCCAGCGCCACATTCTCGAGTACCGTGTGATGGGTAACGGTTGCTCCAACGGCTAATCTGCAGATTACCGCTCGCCGCGCCTCGATCATTCAGGACCGAGGCGCGCGGTTCAACATTTCTACTTGCGCTGTAAATATCCCGCGACGTAAATACTGCAACTAAGCGCAGTTATTCAGCCGACTTTCCCACCCCATGTTCGCGCAACTTGTTGGCGATCGTGGTATGCGAAACACCCAGTCGCTTTCCAAGTGCCCGACTGCTGGGGAATTCGCTCATCAATTGTTCCAGCACCGCTTTTTCAAAGCGCCCGACAATATCGCTCAGATCGCCGTCCAGGGAGAATTCACCCAACGGCTGACGCGCGCCATAGTCCGGCAAACGTATGTGCTCACTCTTGACCACCCCGCCATCACACAGCGAAACCGCCTGGAACAAAACGTTTTCCAGTTGCCGCACATTACCCGGCCAGTGGTACTGACTCAGTCGCTCCATGGCAGCCGGCGCCAGGCGCGGCAATGGGCAACCGATCTGGCGGCTGGCCTGATCGAGAAAATGCTCAACCAGCGGCGACAGGCCATCCAGGCACTCCCGCAGCGGGGGGATATGCAGCGACAGCACGTTCAGGCGATGGTAAAGGTCCTGGCGAAACTCGCCCCGCGCGCAAAGCTCCGACAAGTCGACCTGGGTGGCACAGATGACCCGCACATCCAGGTACACCTCCTCGTCACTGCCCACCCGGCGAAAGCAACCGTCCTGCAAAAAGCGCAGCAACTTGACCTGCAGCCGCGGGCTCATTTCCCCTACCCCATCGAGAAACAGGGTGCCGCCTGCGGTCAGCTCGAGCAAACCAAGCTTGCCTTCGGCCCGCGCCCCTTCGAATGCCCCCGGGCCATAACCAAACAGTTCGGTTTCCGCCATGGACTCCGGCAGGCCGGCGCAGTTGAGCGCCATCAACGGTGCCTGCCCACGCGGGCTGGCCAAGTGACAGGCGCGGGCCAACAGCTCTTTGCCCGTTCCCGTTTCACCTTCAATGAGCAGCGGCGCATCCAGCGGCGCCATGCGGCGCGCCTCGCGAACCACTGCAGCCATCACCCGCGAACTCTGGAAAATGCTGTCGAAACCGCGCAGCTCTTGCTTGCGCACGTTATAGATGCGTTCACCAATGCGGTCGGCCCGGTGCAGGGTCAGTACCGCGCCAGCCAGCGCTTCACTGTCGTCATGCTCTGATTGCAGAGGGGCGATATCCGCGAGAAACACATCGCCCTTGACCTTTACCCGCAGGCCGTTGATCCGCGACTTGTTGGCCCGCACCAGCTCGGGCAGGTCAAAATCTTCGGCATAACGCGACAGCGGAATGCCCGGCACCTCGTCCACCCGCACCCCGAGCAACTGCGCCGCCGCCCGGTTGGCCGCGACGATGGAGCCGCCCATGTCGATCGACAGCACCGGAAAATCCAGCGCGCCGAGCAAAGCATTGAGCTCCATGTGCCTGCGTTCGCTGGGCATCAGGCCAACGCGCTTGACCCCGAACACCCCGGCAATCGACTCGAACTTGGGCCGCAAGGCCTGAAACTGCAGGTTGATCAGGTTCGGGCAGTGCAGATAGATGGCATTGCCGTGTTCGCCACCCACCTCGCCGCGGGCGACGTTGATGCCGTACTCAACCAGTAAATTGAGGATGTCGCGCAGAATGCCGATGCGGTTCTGGCAATGCACTTTGATACGCATGAAATGTCCTACAAATAGGTCTGGAACGAGCACTGACAGCGGTCAGGCCGGCATTTATTTACCGACCCGATAGATTATTTGTAAAGATTACGTGACAAAAAGCCGAAAATCGAGCGCCGATACCCCTCGGCTTTTCGGACCCTTGCTGAATTCGTAAAGTATTCGTTACGAAAAAGCCTGACCAAACCCTACCAGCCAACCCACCAAGCGATGCAAAGCCCCGCGGCGCGCGCTATTTCTTAGGGCAATCGCTTGTACTCATAACAAGAACGGCCCTCAGCAGGAGAGCAGTATGAAACAGACGCAATACGTGGCTCGCGAGCCCGATGCGCAGGGTTTTATCGACTACCCGCAGCAGGAACACGCGGTGTGGAATACCCTGATTACCCGCCAACTGAAAGTGATCGAGGGCCGTGCGTGCCAGGAATACCTGGACGGCATCGAACAACTGGGCCTGCCGCACGACCGCATCCCGCAGCTGGGCGAGATCAACAAAGTGCTGGGCGCCACCACCGGCTGGCAAGTCGCCCGGGTACCGGCGCTGATTCCGTTCCAGACCTTCTTTGAACTGCTGGCCAGCAAGCGCTTTCCGGTAGCGACGTTCATTCGCACCGAAGAAGAGCTCGACTACCTGCAAGAGCCGGACATCTTCCACGAAATCTTCGGCCACTGCCCGCTGCTGACCAACCCCTGGTTCGCCGAGTTCACCCACACCTACGGCAAGCTCGGTCTCAAGGCCACCAAAGAAGAGCGCGTGTACCTGGCCCGCCTGTACTGGATGACCATCGAGTTCGGCCTGGTCGATACCCCGCAGGGCCGCAAGATCTACGGTGGCGGCATCCTGTCCTCACCCAAAGAAACCGTCTACAGCCTGTCCGATGAACCTGAGCACCAGGCCTTCGACCCGCTGGAAGCCATGCGTACGCCGTATCGCATCGACATCCTGCAGCCACTGTACTTCGCTCTGCCGAACCTCAAGCGCCTGTTCGACCTGGCCCACGAAGACATCATGGGCATGGTCCACACCGCGATGAAAATGGGCCTGCACGCGCCGAAATTCCCACCTAAGGTTGCTGCCTGAGCAACCTTCAAACCAATAACAAACCACTTGCGGAAAACCTTATGAACGCCTTGAACCAAGCTCACTGCGAAGCCTGCCGCGCCGACGCCCCCCAGGTCAGCGACGAAGAACTGCCGGTACTGATCAAGCAGATCCCGGATTGGAACATCGAAGTCCGTGACGGCATCATGCAGCTGGAAAAAGTCTTCCTGTTCAAAAACTTCAAGCATGCCCTGGCCTTTACCAACGCCGTCGGCGAAATCTCCGAAGCTGAAGGCCATCACCCTGGCCTGCTGACCGAGTGGGGCAAGGTCACCGTGACCTGGTGGAGCCACTCGATCAAGGGCCTGCACCGCAACGACTTCATCATGGCCGCACGCACCGACGAGGTTGCCAGCACCGCCGAAGGCCGCAAGTAATGCACTTCGGCGCAATCGGGCGCGTACCTGGCGATCCGATTCTGGGGTTGATGGAGGCTTATGCCAAAGACAGCAACCCCCAGAAATTCGACCTGGGTGTGGGCGTGTTCAAGGATGAACAGGGCCTGACGCCGATTCCTGCAGCAGTCAAACATGCGGAACAGCGCCTGCTCGATCGGCAAACCAGCAAGAGCTACGTCGGTGGTCATGGCGACGCCGCGTTCGGCCGCCTGATCAGCGAGCTGGTGCTGGGCACAGGCTCACCACTGCTGGCCGACAAACGTGCCGGCGCCACCCAGACACCGGGTGGCACCGGAGCGTTGCGCCTGGCAGCCGAGTTCATCGCGCACTGCCTGCCGGGCTGCGGCATCTGGTTGAGCGACCCGACCTGGCCGATCCACGAGACCATTTTCGCCACCGCAGGCCTCAAGGTCAGCCACTACCCCTACGTGGGCAAAGACAACCGCCTGAACGTCGCCGGCATGCTGGCGGCGCTGGAGGTGGCACCTGTGGGTGATGTGGTGCTATTGCACGCCTGCTGCCACAACCCGACCGGGTTCGACCTGTCGCGGGACGACTGGCACGCAGTACTGGAGGTGGTGCGTCGCCGGCAGTTGCTGCCGCTGATCGACTTCGCCTACCAGGGCTTCGGTGACGGCCTGGAGGAAGACGCCTGGGCCGTGCGGTTGTTCGCCAGCGAACTCCCCGAGCTGCTCATCACCAGTTCCTGCTCGAAGAACTTCGGCCTCTACCGAGATCGCACCGGCGCCCTGCTGGTGTGCACTCATGACGCCGAAAAGCTGCTGGACGTGCGCAGCCAACTGGCGTTGCTGGCGCGTAACCTGTGGTCGACGCCACCGGATCATGGTGCTGCGGTGGTTGCCGAGATTCTCGGTGATGCAATGCTGAAAAAGCTGTGGAGCGAAGAAGTCGAGGCCATGCGCCAGCGCATTGCCGAGCTGCGCGTGGGCCTGGTCGAGGCATTGGCCCCGCACGGCCTGAACCAACGTTTTGCCCACATCGCCGCGCAACGCGGCATGTTTTCCTACACCGGACTTTCGCCGGAGCAGGTCGGGCAATTGCGTGAGCGCCACAGCGTGTACATGGTCGGCACAGGCCGGGCCAACATCGCCGGTGCAGATGCTGCACGCCTGGGCGCACTGGCTGCCGCCATCGCCGACGTCTGCCGCTGAAACCCTCACCCGGCCGGCCGCATTTCAGGTGCGGATCGGCCGGATGATGGCCATTAAGCAGGAAAATTCATACTGTCATCCAGACTCCTGTATCCTGCACAGGCTTTTTATGAGCCATTGCGCGCCTTGCGCAGCCTTTCCACACACTTGCGAGGAACGACGAGATGCATGAAATCCCGAACTTTCCCTTCCCAAGCCTGACTCCAGAAGAGCAGTCAACTGCCACCCACAGCGCCGAACCAGCCCAGGCTGATCACGACGGCGACGAAACTCCCAGCGCCGACCAGGAATAACCGCGCACCGATCAGACTGTGTGAAAACGCTTGATGCCGGGACTCCCCCGCCAATACGTTTTCACACTGTCAAGAAGCCCTCAGCGACGAAAGCCCCTCATGCCCGACTCACCGCGTCCCCTTGCGGTCACCCTGCAAGTCGTCTCCATCGTCCTTTTCACCTTCATCGGCTACCTGAACATCGGCATCCCCCTGGCCGTTCTGCCCGGTTACGTGCATAACAATCTTGGCTTTGGCGCCGTGGTCGCCGGCCTGGTGATCAGCGTGCAGTACCTGGCCACCCTGCTCAGCCGGCCTTACGCCAGCCGCATCATCGACAACCTCGGCAGCAAGCGCGCCGTGCTGTACGGTCTGGCGGGTTGCGGGTTGAGCGGCGTATTCATGCTGCTGTCAGCCTGGCTTGAGCAGGCGCCCTGGCTGTGCCTGGGCAGCCTGCTGGTCGGTCGCCTGATCCTCGGCAGCGCCGAAAGCCTGGTAGGTTCCGGATCGATTGGCTGGGGCATTGGCCGAGTGGGTGCGCAGCACACCGCCAAGGTGATCTCATGGAACGGCATTGCCAGCTACGGCGCGCTGGCAATTGGCGCGCCGCTGGGCGTAGTGCTGGTGCAACAGTTCGGCTTATGGAGCATGGGTGCAAGCATTGTCGCACTGTGCCTGCTGGGCCTGGCGCTGGCCTGGCCGAAAACGGCCGCGCCCGTCGTCGCCGGCGAACGCTTGCCGTTCATCCACGTGCTCGGACGGGTATTCGGTCACGGCGCCGGCCTGGCGCTGGGCTCGATCGGCTTCGGCACCATCGCCACGTTCATTACCCTGTACTACGCCAGCCATGCCTGGAACAACGCGGCACTGTGCCTGAGCCTGTTCGGTGCCTGCTTTATCGGCGCACGCCTGCTGTTCGGCAACCTGATCAACCGTATCGGCGGTTATCGCGTCGCCATCGCCTGCCTCTCCGTGGAGACCGCCGGTTTGCTGCTGCTCTGGTTGGCACCCTCTGCCGAACTGGCGCTGGCAGGGGCCGCACTCAGTGGCTTCGGATTCTCCTTGGTGTTTCCAGCCCTGGGCGTAGAGGCGGTGAACCTGGTGCCCGCCTCCAACCGTGGCGCCGCCGTAGGGGCTTACTCGTTGTTTATCGACCTGTCGCTGGGGATCACCGGACCACTGGCGGGCGCGATTGCCGCCGGCTTCGGCTTCGGCTCGATTTTTCTGTTTGCCGCGATTGCAGCCTTGTGCGGCCTGCTGCTGAGCCTGTACCTCTATCGCCAGGCACGACTGCACCCGCGGCCGCGCGAGTAACCCTAGTACTCGATCTTGCCACGCCCGGCCTTGATCGCCCCGCGCTTGCTCTTGGTGTCCAGGCGCCGGGTTTTCGAGCCCAGGGTTGGGCGCGTCGGGCGGCGCGCCTTCTCCACCTTGACTGCCGACACAATCAGCTCACGCAGACGCTCCAGGGCATCCGCGCGGTTCTGCTCCTGTGTACGGTATTGCTGGGCCTTGATGACGATCACACCATCACGGGTGATGCGGCTGTCGCGCAGGGCCAGCAAGCGCTCTTTGTAGAACGGTGGCAACGAGGAGGCCTGGCTGTCAAAACGCAGGTGCATGGCGCTGGAGACCTTGTTGACGTTCTGCCCGCCAGCCCCCTGGGCGCGGATGGCATTCAGCTCGATCTCATGGTCGGGGATCTGCACGGTATTGGAAATGATCAACATGGGTCACGGGCCTGATAAGGCCTTGAGGATACCGCAAAAACAAAAAGCCCGGCGCACGGGCCGGGCTTTCTGGTTACAGGCTACGCGTTACTTGGTTGCCGCAGCCTCTGGCTTTTTGATGCTTCGGGCTTGGCGATTGCCCTTGAGGCCGTAGCAGGCAAACATCACCAGCAGCCACACCGGAATCGCGTACACCGACATCTGGATGCCCGGGATCATCAGCATGATGCCCAGGATCAGCACCACGAACGCCAGGCAAATGTAGTTGCCGTAGGGATACCACAGCGCCTTGAACAGCGGCTTCTGGCCGGTCTTGTCCATGTGCTGACGGAACTTCAGGTGCGAGTAGCTGATCATCGCCCAGTTGATAACCAGCGCCGCAACCACCAGCGACATCAGCAGTTCCAGCGCATGATGCGGCATGAAGTAATTGAGCAGCACCGCTACCAGGGTCACCGCCGCCGAGGCCAGAATCGAACGGACCGGCACACCGCGCTTGTCGATCTTCGCCAGGCCAGCCGGCGCATCACCTTGCTCGGCCATGCCGTAGAGCATACGGGCGTTGCAGTAGGTGCCGCTGTTGTACACCGACAGCGCCGCGGTCAGCACCACGAAGTTGAGGATATGCGCCGCCACATCGCTACCCAGCAGCGAGAACACCTGAACGAACGGGCTTGCGCCATAGGTGCCACCCGAGGCGTCGAGGCTGCTCACCAGGCTGTCCCACGGAGTCAGCGACAGCAGTACGACCAGGGCGCCGATGTAGAAAATCAGGATACGGTAGATCACCTGGTTGATCGCTTTCGGGATCACTGTCTTCGGCTTGTCTGCTTCAGCTGCGGTGAAACCGAGCATTTCCAGGCCGCCAAAGGAGAACATGATGATCGCCAGCGCCATGACCAGGCCGCTCACCCCGTTCGGGAAGAAGCCACCATGCTCCCACAGGTTGCTGACCGAAGCCTCCGGGCCACCGCTACCACTGACCAGCAGGTAGCTGCCCAGGGCAATCATGCCGACGATGGCCAGCACCTTGATGATCGCGAACCAGAACTCAGCCTCGCCGAACACCTTGACGTTGGCCAGGTTGATCGCGTTGATCAGGATGAAGAAGGCCGCAGCCGACGCCCAGGTCGGAATCTCCGGCCACCAGTAGTGCACGTACTTGCCAACGGCCGTCAGCTCCGACATGCCCACCAGGATGTACAGCACCCAGCAGTTCCAGCCGGACAGGAAACCCGCGAAACCGCCCCAGTATTTGTGGGCAAAGTGACTGAACGAACCGGCCACCGGCTCTTCGACGATCATTTCGCCCAGCTGGCGCATGATCATGAAGGCGATGAAACCACAGATCGCATAACCGAGAATCATCGACGGGCCCGCCGATTTCATCACGCCGGCGGAGCCCAGGAACAGGCCGGTACCAATTGCACCGCCCAGGGCAATCAACTGGATATGGCGATTTTTCAGGCCGCGTTTCAGCTCGCCTGAATGCGTGTTTTGTCCACTCATGAACGAAGTCACCTGCATTGTTTTTATCTGTGACGGGATCGGACCCACCGCGCTCGTGGCGCAGCGGAATTAACAAGGTGGTTACCTTGAGGATCTTGGACAACTGCTGCCCTTCCAGGGCAAAAGCCGTGGGGAAATCAGCCGGGTGTCAGCAAGAGTGCGCGGTACGCATTGGGGTCACAGGTAAAACGCGGCGCATTGTATACCCCTGCTGACGCGCAGGGGTCAACACGTTGCGTAAATGTCCGACGACAAAACGCAGCGTTCCTGAGGAAAGAATGAAGCCTGGGGAGGTAATCGGCGTACATGGCGCCTCCATTTGTTCTTATTGAATGCCCGGCTCTCCGGCCCGGCTTTGCACACGGCAATGCGCACATATCACCGCCCCCGGGACCTGCGAGCAAGCACTTGACGTGCGCGTAAATGCTGGCGCCGCAGGTTTTGCGGCAAGTTCTGTTTACAGTGGCGGCGGCCAGCGTAAACCCCAATACAGAAGGGGCATCTTTGTAACGATTTATTTACAAAGCGGTCTGAAAACTTTCCACGGTGCGCGCTACCGTTCGTAAGACAATGTTTTTTCACGAAAAAAAAAGCCAACCCGAAGGTTGGCTTTTTTCACCGGCCCGAAGAAACGCTTACGGGCGAGGCTTGTTGCGGGTGCTGCCTGGACGCTTGGGCGCTGGCTTGTCACGCTTGTTCATCTCGCTCGGACGCTCGGCGACGGTGCTACGACCACGCCCGGCATCCTTGCGCGGCGCTTCGCCACGCGGCTGGCGCGCTGGACGCTCGGCTTCACCACCACGCGGTTGACGCGCTGGACGCTCGGTTTCGCCACCACGTGGCTGACGCGCCGGACGTTCGGCTTCACCACCGCGTGGCTGACGTGCCGGACGCTCGCCCGCCGCAGCAGCGTCCTGCGCCGGACGCAGAGTGCGCACGCGCTCGCCACGGCCCATAGGACGGGTGGACTTGCGCTGCAAACGCTCCAGCTTGTCCTTGGACTTGTGGTTCAGGGTCGGCATTGCCACCGGAGTCAAACCGACTTCGGCCGCCAGGATATCGACTTCCTGCTGGCTCATTTCGCGCCAGCGGCCCATCGGCAAGTCGGAGTTCAGGAACACCGGACCGAAACGCACGCGCTTCAGGCGGCTGACCACCAGGCCCTGGGATTCCCACAGGCGACGTACTTCACGGTTACGACCTTCCATCACCACGCAGTGATACCAGTGGTTGAAACCTTCACCGCCGGGCGCTTCCTGGATGTCGGTGAAACGCGCCGGGCCGTCTTCGAGCACAACACCGGCCTTGAGGCGGGCAATCATGTCTTCGTCGACTTCGCCACGTACGCGTACCGCATACTCGCGGTCCATCTCGTAGGAAGGGTGCATCAGGCGGTTGGCCAGTTCACCGTCGGTGGTGAACATCAGCAAGCCAGTCGTGTTGATGTCCAGGCGCCCGATGTTGATCCAGCGGCCTTCTTTGGGCCGTGGCAGGCGGTCAAACACGGTCGGACGGCCTTCCGGGTCGTCACGGGTGCAGATCTCGCCGTCGGGTTTGTTGTACATGATCACCCGGCGCACGGTCTCGGCAGACTCTTCACGCTTGATCAGGCGGCCATCGACCGAAATGGCGTCATGCAGGTCTACACGCTGGCCGAGGGTAGCGTCCTTACCGTTGACCTTGATGCGGCCCTGGCTGATCCAGGCCTCAACGTCACGACGCGAGCCCACGCCGATACGCGCGAGAACTTTTTGCAGTTTCTCGCCTGATGGCGGCAATGGTTGGGTTTCTTGCAGGTCTTTATCACTCATCTGGGCACCTCCCGGTGTAAGAATTGAATACTGATTGGGCGAACTTGCGCCAAAAAGGTCGCGAATCATACGCTGATCACGCCTGAAGCGCACCTGAGACTAGCTGAAATTCTTGTGACTGCCGGGTAAATCCGCCCGAAGGGTACTGGTTACTGATGTGGCGACTCAGGCTCGGGCTCAACATCTGGCACTTCGGCGTCGTCGGTTGCAGGCGATGCGTCGAGCAAGTCGTCAAAGTCGGTCTTGAGCCCTTCCTCCATGGAGTCAAGCTCAACCAGTAAGGTACGGAAGCTGGTTTCTTCCCGAGGCTCTGCAGGCTCGGCACTTTCATCGGCAAGCGCCTGAAGGTGAGCCGGCACCGGTGCATCATCGAGCTCCAGTACAGGCTCCGGCTCCATCTCGCGCAAGTCGGCGAGTGCCGGCAGATCATCGAGATTCTTCAGGTTGAAGTGATCGAGAAAGGCCTTGGTGGTCGCAAACATCGCCGGTTTACCCGGCACTTCGCGGTAGCCGACGATGCGAATCCACTCGCGTTCCAGCAAGGTCTTGATGATGTTGCTGTTCACCGCCACGCCCCGGACATCTTCGATCTCGCCACGGGTAATTGGCTGGCGATAAGCAATCAAGGCCATGGTTTCGAGCAGCGCCCGCGAATAACGCTGCGGCCGTTCTTCCCACAATCGCCCCACCCAAGGGGCGTAATCTTCGCGAATCTGCAGGCGATAGCCAGAGGCGACTTCCTTGAGCTCGAAGGCCCGGCCGTTGCACGATTTGCGCAACACCTCAAGGGCTTTCTTGAACACGGCAGGTTCGGGTCGCTCGGCTTCTTCGAAAAGCTCGAACAGACGCTCCAGCGATTGCGGTTTTCCACTGGCCAGCAAAAAGGCTTCAAGCAGGGGCGCCAGGTCGCGCGGATCATTCAGGTTCATGGCGTTGCTCGTTGTCACTCGGCCCGGGCGCGGACGTGGATCGGCGCAAAAGGCTCATTTTGCACCAGTTCGATCAAGGATTCCTTCACCAGTTCAAGAATCGCCATAAAGGTCACCACCACACCCAGCTTGCCTTCCTCGGCGGTAAACAGCTCGACGAAGGGGACAAAACCGCCGCCCTTGAGGCGCTCCAGCACTTCGCTCATGCGCTCGCGGGTCGACAATGCCTCACGGCTGATCTGGTGACTCTCGAACAGATCGCCCCGGCGCAGCACTTCGGCCATCGACACCAGTAGCTCTTCCAGGCTGACGTCCGGCAACAGTTTGCGGGCCTTGGCCTGCGGCGCATCCAGGCGCGGCACGATGATCTCGCGGCCCACCCGACTAAGGTCGTCGATCCCTTCGGCCGCCGCCTTGAAGCGTTCATACTCCTGCAGGCGGCGGATCAGTTCGGCGCGCGGGTCACCCTCTTCTTCCTCAACCTCGGTCGAGCGCGGCAGGAGCATGCGCGATTTGATCTCGGCGAGCATCGCCGCCATCACCAGGTACTCGGCCGCAAGCTCCAGGCGCACGGTCTTCATCAACTCGACGTAGCCCATGTACTGGCGGGTGATCTCGGCCACCGGTATATCGAGAATGTCGACGTTCTGCTTGCGGATCAGGTAGAGCAACAGGTCTAGCGGACCCTCGAACGCTTCGAGGAACACCTCCAGCGCGTCCGGCGGAATGTAAAGGTCCACCGGCATTTCGGTCATGGCCTCGCCATATACCAGTACCAGTGGCAGTTCCTGTTGGGCGCCGGCTTGCGGGTCGACAACCGGCACGGTGGGTGATGTCTGACTCACGCTTCGACCATGAACGGGGTCGGGTCGCCGCAGCCGACACGGATCACTTCGGGTTCATCGCCACTCAGGTCGATGATGGTAGACGCCTTGAGGTCGCCGTAGCCACCGTCGATGATCAGGTCGACCTGCTTCTCCAGGCGCTCACGGATTTCATACGGGTCGGTCATGGGCTCTTCATCGCCCGGCAGGATCAGACTGACGCTCATCAGCGGCTCACCCAGCTCTTCGAGCAATGCGAGCAAAATGGGGTTCTGCGGCACGCGCAGGCCAATCGTGCGGCGCTTTTCGTGCAGCAGCAGCCTCGGCACCTCGCGGGTACCGTTGAGAATGAACGTGTAGGGCCCAGGAATGTGGGCCTTGAGCAGGCGGAAGATCCCGGTGTCGATCTTGGCAAACAAACCCATTTGCGAAAGGTCGCAGCAGATCAACGTGAAGTTGTGGGTTTTATCCAGCTGGCGCAAACGACGAACGCGCTCAACGGCATTCTTGTCGCCGATCTGACAGCCCATGGCGTAAGAGGAATCGGTGGGATAGACCACCACGCCGCCCTTGCGAATGATTTCCACAGCCTGTTTGATCAGGCGCGGTTGCGGGTTTTCCGCATGAATCTGGAAAAATTGACTCACGTGCTCTTCCTGTTCAGACGGCCGCGATTGGCTGCTCATGGTTGAATCGACGCCACAAGGGTGGCAGATCCTCTGGCAATGGCCGGTAGACACCGATCTCGCCCCAGGTGCCAGGGCCATGGAAGTCACTGCCAGCACTTGCCAGCAGACCGAACTCACGGGTCAGGATGGACATCGTCCCCACCTGCTCGGCCGGCATCATTCCATTGACCACTTCCAGTGCCTGCCCGCCTGCTTGAATATAGTCGGCAATCAGCCGGCGGCGCTTGCTGCGTGTTAAATCGTAATGCATAGGGTGCGCCAGGCTGACCCAGGCACCCGATTTGCGTAGCGTCTGTACGGTGTCATCCAGGGTCGGCCAGTGCAGTTTGACGTCCCCCAGCTTGCCGGCGCCCAGCCACTTGCGAAAGGCTTCGGCGCGGTCCTTTACGTGGCCTGCACGCACCAGGTACTCGGCAAAATGCGGCCGCGCCGGTGCATTGCCGCTGTCACCCAGCTCCTGCTGAATGGCCCGCGCACCGTCAAGCGCCCCCGCCATGCCCTTGAGCGACAACCGTCGGTCGATTTCTTCGGCGCGCAACCAGCGTCCGCGGTGCAGCGACTCGACCGCTTCAAGCAGAGGCGCGGCATCGAGGGCGAAGTTGTAACCCAATATGTGGATGGTGGCGCCGCCCCACGTGCACGACAACTCGATACCGCTGACCCACTGCATGCCCAGTGCCTGGGCGGCGGCGCGCGCTTCCAGCTGGCCTTCGAGGGTGTCATGGTCGGTCAGCGAGAGCATCCGCACGCCGTGCTCGAAGGCCCGCTCGACCAGAACCGTCGGCGAGAGTGCGCCGTCGGAGGCCGTACTGTGGCAGTGCAGATCAACATTCATAGGAGGCGCTTTCGCTGTCATTGATGTTTGTTATTATGCCGTCACATCCTGCTTCTGGCTGCCACTGTGAAACAATTCATCGATTTCATCCCGCTGCTCCTGTTTTTCATCGTCTACAAACTCGATCCTCGCCCTGTCGAAGTTGCCGGCCACAGTTTCGAGCTGGGCGGCATCTACAGTGCCACGGCGATGCTGATCATCAGCTCGCTGGTAGTCTACGGTGCCCTTTTCATCCGCCAGCGCAAGCTGGAAAAAGGCCAATGGCTGACCTTGGTCGCCTGCCTGGTGTTCGGCGGCCTGACCTTGGCCTTCCACAGCGAAACCTTCCTCAAATGGAAGGCGCCAGTGGTCAACTGGCTGTTTGCCCTGGCCTTTGCCGGTAGCCACTTCGTCGGTGACCGGGTGCTGATCAAGCGCATCATGGGCCATGCCATTGCCTTGCCGGACGGCGTGTGGACTCGCCTGAACCTGGCCTGGATCGTGTTTTTCCTGTTCTGCGGCGCCGCCAACCTGTTTGTCGCGTTCACCTTCCAGGACTTCTGGGTCGACTTCAAGGTGTTCGGCAGCCTGGGCATGACCGTACTGTTCCTGGTGGGCCAGGGTGTCTACCTGTCACGCCACCTGCACGACAGCGATCCTACAACACCGCCTTCCACCCCGAAGCACGAGGACTGACATGCTCTACGCAATCATCGCCACCGACGTTGCCAATTCCCTGGACGCCCGCCTGGCCGCACGCCCGGCTCACCTGGAGCGCCTGCAGCAACTCAAGGCCGAAGGCCGCGTGGTACTGGCCGGCCCACACCCGGCCATCGACAGCAATGACCCGGGCGCTGCCGGTTTCAGCGGCAGCCTGATCGTTGCCGAGTTCGACTCCCTGAGCGCCGCGCAAGCCTGGGCCGATGCCGACCCGTACATCGCCGCTGGCGTTTACGCCAACGTTCTGGTCAAACCTTTCAAGCAAGTCCTGCCGTAATGGCTTCAGGCAGTGCGCCAAGCTGCGCACTGCCTTCCCCCTTTTTACTGACGTAATTGCTCATTATTCTCGTCTTGCAGCCGACAACCTGCCGAATCGACGAGAATCAGGAGTCCCCATGCGTCAAGGTCCGTTGTCCCTGCTGCTGTGCCTGTTGTTGCTGAGCCCGATCGCCCTGGCCGAAGAACCCGCTGCCGCCAGCACGCCGCTGTCGCTCAGTGCCGGTAGCCAGATCACCGAACTGCAACAACGCCTGAAAGAAAGCGAGCGCCTGCGCGAAGCGCTGGCCCAACAGCTGCACAATGCCGACAGCGAACGGGAAAGCGCCCAGCTCACCCGCCTGCGTCAGGAGAACCAGCGCCTGAAACTGACACTCAAGGAACTCCAGGCCAGCGCACCTGAACGCCTGATCACCGACCAGCAACAATGGTTCCTGATTGGTGGCGCAGTTGCCCTGTTGGCTGCAGTCTGCGGTATCTTTGCCAGTGGCGGACACAGAAAGCGTCGGCAATGGTTGAATTGAGTGAGTCATGAGCGAGCTGTTACTGATTGATGATGACCAGGAACTTTGCGAGCTGCTCGGCAGCTGGCTGAGCCAGGAAGGTTTCGTGGTACGCGCCTGCCACGATGGCCAGAGCGCCCGTCGGGCCTTGAGCGAGCAGCCGCCCGCTGCGGTGGTGCTGGATGTGATGCTGCCCGATGGCAGTGGCCTGGAGCTGCTCAAACAACTGCGCAGTGAACATGCCGAGCTGCCGGTACTCATGCTGTCGGCCCGTGGTGAACCCCTGGATCGCATCCTGGGCCTGGAGCTGGGTGCCGACGATTACCTGGCCAAGCCTTGCGACCCCCGTGAACTGACCGCACGCTTGCGCGCGGTGCTGCGCCGCAGCCACCCCAACGCCACACCGAGCCAGCTGGAAGTCGGTGACCTGTGCTTCAGTCCGGCACGCGGCGTTGTCAGCATCGACGAACACGAGTTGACCCTGACCCTCTCGGAAAGCCGCTTGCTCGAAGCCCTGCTGCGCCAGCCGGGTGAACCGCTGGACAAGCAGGAACTGGCGCAAATCGCCCTGGGCCGCAAGCTCACCCTGTATGACCGCAGCCTGGACATGCACATCAGCAACCTGCGCAAAAAGATCGGGCCACATCCCGACGGTCGACCGCGCATCGTCGCCCTGCGCAGTCGTGGCTATTACTACAGCCTGTAATGTCAGTTCGGCGCCCGGGCATCTTTACCGAAGCTTTACCCTTGCCTGACCGCCATTGACCTTGATCTCCCTAAACTGAGCACATCCGGTAACCACCGGCCTCAGAAAGGAGAGACACCATGCGCAAGACCCTTATCGCCCTGATGTTCGCTGCCGCACTGCCGACCGTCGCCATGGCCATGCCAGAAGGCGGCCCTCGCCACGGCGATCACCACCGCGGTGACGCGCCTTTCGCCCAGCTGGACCTGAGCCGTGAACAACGTCAGCAAATCGGCAAGCTGATGGGCGAGCAGATGAAAGGCCGCCAGGAAATCACCAAGCGCTACCTGGAAAAACTCCCGGCAGCCGACCAGAAGGCACTCAAAGACGAACTGCAGGCCAAGAAGGACAAGACCCAGGCCGACATCCGTGCCCTGCTCAAGCCTGACCAGCAGAAGAAGTTCGACGAGCTGCAAAAAGAGCGTGCCGCCCAGCGCGCCGAATGGAACGAGTTCAAGACCTGGAAAGCTGAAAAAGCGGCCAAGGCCCAGTAAGCTGTCAGCCCACCGCCCGGCCTGCCTTCGCGCAGGCCGGGCTTTTTGCCGTAAAAGGAGCCTCCCTTGCGTTCATTGTTCTGGCGCATCCTGGCCAGTTTCTGGCTAGCCATCGCCCTGGTTGCCGGCCTGTCGATTCTCCTCGGGCACATGCTCAACCAGGACGCGTGGATCCTCAGCCGCCATCCGGGCCTCAATACCCTGGCGCAGACCTGGACCGAGCGTTATGAACAGCAAGGACCGGAGGCCGCCCAGCACTTTCTGGAACACCGCAAACACCGTTACAACATCGATGTGCAGGTGCTTAACGACAGTGGCGAGGCGGTGGTCCCCGGGACCTTTCCGCGTCGTGCTGCAGCGTTCGAGGCGCGTCGCAACAACGACGACCGGCGCCTGCCCTGGCGCCGCCTGACCGAGGAGTACACCAGCGCGCAAAGCGGTGACACCTACCTGCTGATCTACCGCATCCCGCACCCGGAACTGGACGCCTGGCATCGCGACAGCCTGATGTGGCCCCTCAGTGCACTTGGCATCGCCCTGGTGGTATTGACCTTGTTCAGCCTGCTGGTAACGCTGTCCATCACCCGTCCACTGAGCCGGCTGCGCAGTGCAGTGCATGATCTGGGGCAGACGTCCTATCAGCAAAACAGCCTGGCGCGGCTGGCCAACCGGCGAGACGAATTCGGCGTACTGGCCAACGACTTCAACCGAATGGGCTCGCGCCTGCAAAGTCTGATCGGCAGCCAGCGCCAGCTGTTGCGCGATGTCTCCCATGAATTGCGCTCGCCCCTTGCCCGTTTGCGCATTGCCCTGGCGTTGGCCGAGCGCGCCGAGCCGGAACAACGCCAGGCCTTGTGGCCACGGCTGACACGTGAGTGTGATCGCCTGGAAGCGCTGATCAGTGAAATTCTGGTACTGGCCCGGGTTGATGCCGAACAGACCCGGGCCGAGCCGGTGGACGTGGATGCGATCCTGCAGGCCGTGCACAAGGACGCCCGGTTGAGTGCGCCGGAGCAACAGATCCAGCTTCATCAGGAAACCGGCCTGACCCTGCAAGGCTGGCCGACCCTGATTGAGCGTGCGCTGGATAACCTGCTGCGCAATGCCCTGCGCTTCAATCCCGCCGGGCAGCCGATCGAAATCACCGCCGTACGCGACAACGAGAAAATTACCTTGAGCGTACGCGACCACGGGCCGGGTGTCGCCGAAGAGCACCTGGCGCAACTGGGCGAGCCGTTCTTTCGCGCCCCGGGGCAAAGCGCTGCGGGCCATGGCCTGGGCCTGGCCATTGCGCGCAAGGCCGCAGAGCGCCATGGCGGCAGCCTGAGCCTGGGTAATCACCCGCAGGGAGGGTTTGTTGCCAGCCTGGAGCTACCGCTGGCCGCGCCCGGTAGCGCCTGAAGGAGGACTGCAATGGCTGAAACCTACACCTTACCTGTAGGAGCTGGCGAAGCCTGCGATGGGGCGCGTAGCGCCCCCGTATAACCCGGTTTACTGTCCCCAGGCGCTGACATAGTCAGCCGTGGCCAGTACCGGCGCCGTACGCGGCTCGTTCAGTGGAGTCCCCAGGTACAGGAAGGCAACGATCTCTTCGTTGTCAGCCAACCCCAGGCCTTTGGCCACATGCTTGCTGTACGACAGCTCACCGGTGCGCCAGACCGCCCCGATACCCTGCGCATAAGCTGCCAGCAGGATGCCGTGAGCAGCACAACCAGCTGCCAGGCGCTGCTCCGAGGCCGGCACTTTGAAATGATCTTGCAGACGCGCAATCACCACCACCAGCAACGGCGCACGCAACGGCATGGCGCGAGCCTTGTCGAGGGCTGCCGCCGAGGCGTCCCCTTCTATTTTCACCGCTTCGGCCAGCAGTGCGCCGAGCTTTTCGCGCCCCTCCCCTTCGACCGTCAGAAAGCGCCACGGCCGCAGTTGACCGTGGTCCGGCGCACGCAAGGCTGCCTGAAACAGGGCCTCGCGCTGCGCATCATTGGGCGCGGGCTCCACCAGGCGTGGTACGGAAACACGGTTGAGCAATGCGTCGAGAGCCTCCATCGGCTACCCCCTGAAAAGAAATGTGCGGCTATTCTAGCGTTTACTTAAAAAGGTCCATAGGTAGAATGGCGCCCTTCCGTTACGAGTCAGAGCAGATTACATGGCGTTGCCGACCTTAAGGATCATTGGTTTCATCATCGGCATCTTCCTGATCACCCTGGCGATCAGCATGGTCGTGCCCATGGCCACCCTGGTGATCTTTGATCGCACCAGCGATCTGCCCTCGTTTCTCTGGGCCAGCATGATCACCTTTGTCGGCGGGCTCGCCCTGGTCATTCCCGGTCGCCCCGAGCACGTACACCTGCGTCCACGCGACATGTACCTGCTGACGGTCAGCAGCTGGCTGGTGGTGTGCATCTTCGCCGCCCTGCCGTTTCTGCTGACCCAGCACATCAGCTACACCGATGCCTTCTTCGAGAGCATGTCGGGCATCACCGCTACCGGCGCCACCGTCCTCAGTGGCCTGGACACCATGTCACCCGGCATCCTGATGTGGCGCTCGCTGCTGCACTGGCTTGGCGGCATCGGTTTCATCGCCATGGCCGTTGCGATTCTGCCGCTGCTGCGCATTGGTGGCATGCGCCTGTTCCAGACCGAGTCGTCAGACCGCTCGGAGAAGGTCATGCCGCGCTCGCACATGGTCGCCAAATCGATCGTTGCGGTGTATGTCGGCATCACCGCCCTGGGCGGCCTGGCGTTCTGGCTGGCGGGGATGAACGTGTTCGATGCGATCAACCACGCCATGTCGGCGATCTCCACCGGTGGTTTTTCCACCTCCGACCAGTCGCTGGCCAAGTGGGAGCAACCGGCCGTGCACTGGGTGGCGGTGGTGGTGATGATTCTCGGCAGCTTGCCGTTTGCGCTGTACGTTTCCACCCTGCGCGGCAACCGCAAGGCACTGATCAAGGACCAGCAGGTCCAGGGGTTGCTGGCAATGCTGGTGGCCACCTGGCTGGTGCTGGGCACCTGGTACTGGGCAACCACCGACCTGCACTGGCTCGACGCATTGCGTCACGTGGCACTGAACGTCACCTCCGTCGTCACCACCACCGGTTTTGCCCTGGGCGACTACAGCCTGTGGGGCAACTTCTCGCTGATGCTGTTTTTCTACCTGGGCTTCGTCGGCGGCTGCTCGGGTTCTACGGCTGGCGGCATCAAGATTTTCCGTTTCCAGGTGGCCTACATCCTGCTCAAGGCCAACCTCAATCAACTGATCCACCCGCGGGCAGTGATCAAGCAGAAATACAATGGCCACCGCCTGGATGAAGAAATTGTCCGGTCGATCCTGACCTTCTCGTTCTTCTTTGCCATCACCATCTGCGTGATCGCGCTGCTGCTGTCGCTGCTCGGGGTCGACTGGATGACCGCGCTGACCGGCGCCGCCAGCACAGTCTCGGGGGTTGGCCCGGGCCTGGGTGAAACCATCGGCCCGGCCGGAAACTTCGCCACGCTGCCGGATGCGGCCAAATGGATCCTGGCCTTCGGCATGCTGCTTGGACGCCTGGAGATCATTACGGTGTTGGTGCTGTGTATGCCCGCGTTCTGGCGTCACTGACCGGCTCGTTGCTGGCTTCTTCTGGTTCTGTCACCACGACGCCGCTGCACATACGCGCCCGGTACTCACCGGGCGTGACCGAGAACCAGCGGCGAAATGCCCGAAAAAAGTTGCTCGGATCGGCAAAACCCAACAGATAGGCGGTCTCCAGCAGCGTCATGGTCGGCTGCGCCAGGTATTGCTCGGCGAGTTCGCGCCGGGTGTCGTCGAGCAAGGTCTGGAAGCTGGTGCCCTCCTCCTGCAAACGCCGCTGCAACGTGCGCTGGGACATATGCAGGGCCTGCGCCACCATTTCACGCTTGGGCTCCCCCTGCGGCAACACACGACAGAGCACCTGACGCGCCCGATGGGTCACCCGGCTCTCGGAAAAACGCGCCAGGTACTCACCAGCGAAGCGGTCATGCAGCGTCGCCATGGCCTCATTGGCCGTCGGTAGCGGCGCCTCCATGTCGGCGTGCTCAAATACCAGTGCATCATGGGCGGCGCCAAATATCAGCGGCGCATGAAACGCCACCTTGTACGGCGTCAGGTCAGCCGGTTGGGGCCCCTGTATCAGCACCCGCCGCGGCTGTATCAGCCGCCCGCTCAGCCAGCTGCACAACGACAGCGCGCAAGCCAGCGAGGCCTCGGCACTATGCCGGGTGGGAGGAAGATGGTCGCCATGCACGGTCAGGATCAACGCATAACCGTCAGGTTCCAGACGAAAGCTCAGGTCAGAGCTTTCGGCGATGATTCGCTGGTACCGTACCAGCCGCTCGAAACCTTCGGCCAGGGTCCGGCTCGACATCAAGGCGTAACCGACCACATGAAATGACGCAGGACGCACCACCCGCGCCATGTTCAGGCCAATGGCCTGGTTGCCGGACAGGTCCACGGCCAGTTGCCACAGACGGGTCATGGAGTCTTGGGTAAAACGTGCATCCGGATCGTCCAGCGCGGCGAAATCCAGGCCGAGCTGTTTGAACATTGCACGGCAATCCAGCCCTTCCAGCTCGAGTGCCTTGACGATCCCTGATGCCCAGCTTGCTGACGTGGTTCTTTCGCTCATGGCCGGCTTCTTTTTGTTCGAACTGACCGCTCCTGCGGCGAACTCAAAGGATACTCAAATGGCGCCCATTGTCACTGTCCGCGATTTTTACTCACTCTAGACTCAGATTTGGATCCACGCCGTGTATCTTCACTTGTATCGTTAGCTTTAAGGAGCTACATCGTGAACAACACTCAGCATTTTCGCAGTTTTGCCGAGTTTTACCCTTATTACCTGGAAGAACACAGCAACCCCACCTGTCGGCGCCTGCACTTTGTCGGCACCAGCCTGGTAATCGCCTTGCTGGCCTTCACCATCGGCAGCGGCAAATGGCTGTTGTTGCTGGCGATCCCCTTCGCTGGCTACGGGTTTGCCTGGATCGGCCATTTCTTTTTCGAGAAGAACCGCCCCGCCACCTTCAAACACCCGCTTTACAGCCTCATCGGTGATTTCGCCATGTACCGCGACATGCTGCGTGGCAAAGTATCGTTCTGAATTAGGCCCGCAAGGCCAGAAACGCGTCTTCACCGGCCACTGCCTCGATTGGCCGCCCGGGTAGAGTGAACTGAAAGTCCCTGCCTCTGGAATGCCGATGAATGAACTGGCCCGCTTCACGCACATGCAAGACGGCACCCAGCAGGACTGGGCGATCATCGCCAGTGATTTCAGGGCCTACGCCAGCCAGCTTGCGGAGCGGATCCTCGCGCATCTGCAACTGCTCGACGGTGACTTCGGCGGTTTCCCCATCGACCGGCTCAGCCACTCCCTGCAAACCGCCACTCGCGCCTGGCGCGATGGACGTGACGAGGAATACGTAGTCTGCGCCCTGCTCCACGACATTGGCGACACCCTCGGCAGCTTCAACCACCCTGACATCGCTGCCGCCATCCTCAAGCCGTTCGTCAGCCCGGAAAACCTGTGGATGGTGGAAAAACACGGGATCTTTCAGGGCTACTATTTCTTTCATCACCTGGGCATGGACCGGCACCTGCGCGAGCAGTTTCAATCCCATCCCCAATACCAGCAGACCATCGAATTCTGTGCCCTCTACGATGCCGCTGCCTTCGACCCGGCCTATGACAGCCTGCCCTTGAGTTTTTTCGAGCCCATGCTCAAGCGACTGTTCGCCCAGCCGCGCCAGTCGATCTATAAGGCAGCGTTGCAAGCAATGAGAGAGGAGGCCTGATTCAGCGACGTTCAGTGACGCCGAACATAACGAATCAACGTCGATCCGATGACATGCCAGGTGCTCCAGCAACCCTGTACACTGCCGCCACTGCTTGGAGGACACCGCAATGAGCAGCGGCTCGATACTTTCCCTGCGTCACTACCGCCACGACCTGATTGCCCATAGCCATGAACACCCACAACTGGTGTTCGGCCTGCGCGGGCAACTGGACTTCGAACTGGAAGGCCGTGGCGCCCGGGTTGAACGCCAAGGCCTGATGGTCGTACCGTCCGGCGCCCACCACACCTGCGGCAGTGCCTCGGGCAGCCACTGCCTGGTCCTTGATGTACCGGGCGACACCTGGCTCGACAGCAGCCTGGGGGAGCATGCCCAGGCCAGCCGACGGCTGCTCGAACATCACGGCCCGCTCAGCCTGGATGCCCGCCAGCAACAACTGGTCGACTGGCTGGCCACAAGCCCGGTAAACGACCCGCTGATTGCCCAGCAAGGCGCAGTCTTGCTGCTGGCCAGCCTCAACGCGGCCCCGGCGCCTGCTCCGCTGCCCAAGCGCCTGCCATTTGCGCGCTTCGATGCGCATATCGAACAAAACGCCGCCTACCCCTTGCAGGTGGCCGACCTCGCGCGCCTGGCCGGGTTGTCCGGCGCCCGCCTGCATGCACGGTTTATCGCCGAAGCGGCAATGACGCCCATGGACTACATCCGCCACCGCCGGCTGCTGCAAGCGCGCAAACTGCTGGTCGAAACCGACCTTGCAATCGGTGAAATCGCCAGCCGGGTCGGCTACAGCTCGCAAAGCGCTTTTTCCGCCGCCATGCTCAAGGCCTTTGGTTGTGCGCCCCGGACGCTACGCCAAGAGTCTGGCGACAACTGACGCAAGGACCGCGACAGACAGCCACCCGCACGGCTTCGTACACTGGCCGGGCTGTCTTGCCTACCACAAGGATCACCATGAACCACCGCACTGCCCTCGGCGCCCTGCATATCGGCGCGCTGTTCTTCGGCCTGACCGGCGTTTTCGGCAAACTGGCCCAGGCGGCGCCCTCCGTCATCGTCTTTGGCCGCGCGGCCTTTGCGGTGCTAGCGCTCGGCCTGTTTGCACGCCTGATGCAAAAAGGCTGGCAAGCGCTGCAAGGCCAGGACTGGCGTCGACTGCTGCTGGGGGGCGGGCTGCTGGCCGGGCACTGGGTGAGTTTTTTCATTGCGGTGAAAGTAGCCGGCGTTGCCATTGCAACCCTGGGTTTTGCCAGCTTTCCGGCATTCACCGTGATCCTTGAAGGGCTGCTGTTTCGCGAGCGGATCCGCAGCAACGAAATCATCCTGGTGCTGTTGGTCAGCATCGGCCTGGTGCTGGTCACCCCGGATTTCGACCTGGCCAGCCAGGCCACTGGCGGCCTGCTCTGGGCTTTGTTGTCAGGTTTGCTGTTCTCGTTGCTGTCGCTGACCAACCGCGCCTCCAGCGGCCGCATTCCGGCAGTTCAGGCGGCGCTGTGCCAGAACGCGGTGGTTGCCCTGTGCCTGCTGCCGGCGGCCGCCCCGGCGCTGGCCGATGTAGCGGCCATGGACTGGTTGTGGATTGGCCTGCTGGGGGTGTTCTGTACGGGCGTCGCCCATAGCCTGTTCGTTGCCAGCCTTGCCGTGATCAAGGCGCGTACTGCTGCAGTGGTGTTTGCCCTTGAGCCGGTCTACGGCATTGCCATGGCCTGGCTGATCTTTGCCGAGACTCCGACCCTGCGCATGCTTCTGGGCGGCGTACTGATCATTCTTGCCATCGTTGTTTCCAGCCGCATGGCGGCCGGCAATCAGGGAACCAAGACAGTGGCAGTCGAAAGCTGAAACTCAGGAACGGTCGTTGTGCCCCAGGTCGCGCTGAGGATCGATCTGGTCACGCACCCGCTGCTTGAGCACCTTGGCCTCGGGGAAACCGCCATCGGCCTTGCGCTCCCAGATCTGCACGCCGTCGCAGGTAATACGAAAAGCGCCACCAGTGGCAGGCTCCAGCGCCACCCGCGCCAGGTCGTCGCCGAACGTGCTGAGCAACTCCTGGGCCAGCCAGGCGGCACGCAGCAGCCACTGGCACTGGGTGCAATAGGTAATGACAATTTCAGCTTTGTGGACATGCATGGGGAACAGACTCCTGACGGACGGGCGCGCTTATACTAGCGGTCTTTTGCCTTAGCTCCGAGAGCCATGATGCGCCGCTTGCTGTTGAGTTTGTTATTGACCGTCATCGCCATGCCCTTGCTGGCTGCCGAGCCGCCACGCCCGAAAATCGGCCTGGTGTTGTCCGGCGGTGCGGCCCGGGGCCTTGCCCATATCGGCGTGCTCAAGGCCCTGGAAGAACAAGGTATCAAGATCGATGCGATTGCCGGCACCAGCATGGGCGCCGTGGTCGGTGGCCTGTATGCCTCCGGCTACAAGGTCGACGAACTCGAGCGCCTCGCCCTGGAAATCGACTGGCGTCAGGCGTTGTCGGATGCACCGCCGCGCAAGGATGTGCCGTTCCGGCGCAAACAGGACGACCGCGACTTCCTCGTGAAACAAAAACTCAGCTTCCGCGATGACGGTAGCCTTGGCCTGCCGTTGGGGGTGATCCAGGGACAGAACCTGGCGCTGCTGCTCGAAAGTTTGCTGGCGCATACCAGCGATACCCGCGACTTCGACAAGCTGGCAATCCCCTTCCGCGCCGTGGCCACCGACATCGCCAGCGGCGAAAAAGTCGTATTCAGTCGTGGGCACCTGCCTCAGGTGATTCGCGCCAGCATGTCGATTCCCGCGGTATTCGCTCCCGTCGAGCTCGACGGCCGACTGCTGGTCGATGGCGGCATGGTCGACAACATCCCGCTGGACGTCGCGCGCGAGATGGGCGTCGACGTCGCCATCGTGGTCGACATCGGTTCGCCGCTGCGCAACCGCAAGCAACTGGCAACCGTGGTCGATGTCCTCAATCAGTCGATCACCCTGATGACCCGGCGCAACTCCGAAGAGCAATTGGCACAATTGCATCGCGACGACATCCTGATCCAGCCGCCGCTGGCCAGCTTTGGCGTCACCGATTTCGGCCGCGCCGAGGAAATGATTGATGCAGGTTACCGTGCAGCCCAGGCCCTGAACCTGCGCCTGGCTGCTCTCAAACGCCCCGACAACACCGATGCCGAACTGGATGTTGCGCGCTCGCCAAGCCAGCGCACGCCGGTGATCAATGCGATCAGGATCGAGAACGACTCGAAAGTCAGCGACGACGTGATCCGCTACTACATTCGCCAGCCTATCGGCGAACCCCTGGAGCTGGGGCGCCTGCAAACCGACATGGGCACCCTTTACGGCCTCGACTACTTCGACCGGGTGCAATACCGGGTGGTGCACAAGGGCAAGGAAAACACCCTGGTCATCAACGCCCGTGGCCGCCGCGGCGGCACCGACTACTTGCGCCTCGGGCTGAACCTGTCGGATGACCTGCAAGGCGACAGCGCCTTCAACATTGGCGCCAGTTACCGCGTGAACGGCATCAACGAGCTGGGTGCCGAGTGGCTGACACGGGCACAGATTGGCGATCAACAGGAGCTGTACAGCGAGTTCTACCAACCCCTGGATGCCGGTTCGCGCTACTTTGTCGCCCCCTATGTGGACCTGGGCTCACAGAATGTCGAGGCCACGCTGGAAGACGATCCGGTCGCCGAGTACCGCCTTGAGCGTTACGGTTTCGGCCTGAACCTGGGTCGCCAGATCGGCACCAGCGGTGAGGTACGCTTCGGGGTGGGCCAGGCATGGGGCAAGGCAGACGTACGCATCGGCGACCAGGACCTGCCAAGCTTCAGCTTCAACGAAGGCTTCTATGAGCTCAAGTACTCCTTCGACACCCTGGATAACGTCTACTTCCCCCACAGCGGTGAAGACATCAACCTGATCATGCGCCAGTACGACGAAGGCCTGGGCTCCGACCAACGCTACCGGCAATGGGCGTTCAAGCTGGACAAGGCCTTGAGCAGCGGCCCGAATACCTGGGTGCTGGGCGGGCAATACGGTCGCACCCTGGACGACGCCGAGGTGGTCACCTCAAGCTTCGTGCTAGGGGGCGCCAGGCAACTGTCCGGTTTCCGCCAGGACTCGGTGTCCGGGCAGAACGTCAGCCTGATGCGCATGGTCTACTACCGTCGACTGACCCCGCGCGCCTACCTGCCCCTGGACTTCCCGTTGTACCTGGGCGGATCACTGGAGCGCGGGCGCGCCTGGAACAACGACAACGAGTTCGACAGTGGCTACATCAATGCAGCCAGCGTCTTCATCGGTTTCGAGACGCCGCTGGGGCCGCTGAACTTCAGTTACGGGACCAACAGCGAGCATCAGCAGGCACTGTACCTGAACCTCGGAAACACATTCTGAGGTCGCTCAGGACTTTTCAAGATTGGCCAGGATGCGTGCATGGACCTTCATGCACACGCGCAGTTCTTCTTCGTCGACGCCTTCGAAGAGCTCGATGCGCAAGGCATTGGCAATGGTTTCGATCTGCTCGATCAATGGCTTGGCCGGGGGGCACAGGAGGATTTTCTTCGCCCTGCGGTCTTCCAGCACTGCCTGACGACGTACCAGCCCCTGAGACTCAAGGCTGTCGAGCAAACGCGCCAGGGTCGGACCCTCGACGCCCACACTCTGGGCCAGCTCACGCTGGGTGGGTGCCTCCTCGAAACGTGCCAGGTGCAGCAGCACCAGCCAGCGAGCCTGGGAAAGGTTGAGCCCGGCCAGGCGGCGGTCCAGTTCGGCGCGCCAGCCTCGTGACATATGGGCCAGCTGCATTCCGAAGCGGTGTTGATCGGTCAACGGCATAGAAAACTCATCATCAGAACTAATTATTAGTCAGCTAACCATGCTCCTGCGCATCAGGCAAGACTCATCCGGACCAGATCCGGCTGACAATCGTTATAAATGATGACAGATGGCCGCTTACATCCCGAATTCAGCGGCCAGCGCAGCCCGCACGCAGTACAGCACCCCTTCGAGCACACGGCTGCCGAACTGCTCGGCAATCGCCGACACCGGCGGTAGCTCGCCCTCACCATCGAGGAAGGCATCCTGAACCTCGCCGAGCAGGTCTTCCGGCAAGTCCAGCGCCTGTTCCAGGGACAGTTGCTGACGGCCGATGGCTTCGGCAAGCATGCTGTAGACGTTCTTCTCGCTGCAGTTCAACTGCCCGGCGATTTGCGCCGGGGTCATGCCGGCGCGGGCCAGGCTGGTCAGCTCGTGACGCAGGTCGGCGACCTGTGGCGGCGCCTCGGCCGCACCGCCCAGCACGTCGAGGAACGCTTCGCCGTAGCGTTCAAGCTTGCGCGCACCAACGCCACTGACCTGGGCCATTTCGCTGAGGCTGGTCGGCTGACTGCGCAGCATCTCCAGCAACGTCGAATCAGGGAAGATGACGTAGGGTGGTACGCCGTGTTCCTCAGCCAGTTTGCGCCGCAACGCACGCAGCGCTTCCCATTGTTCGCGCTCGTCGCCACGCACCAGCTGGCTGGCCGGGCTGCCACCGCTGCCACTGCTTTTGCTGCTGATCTGCGGCTTGAGGTCACGACGCAACTCCAGGCTCACCTCGCCGCGCAACAACGGCCGACAGGTGTCGGACAGGCGCAGGCCGCCATAGCCTTCCAGGTCGATATCGGCGAGGCCACGCGCCACCAGCTGACGGAACAACGAACGCCAGTCGCCTTCGGAACGGGCTTTGCCGACACCGTACACGGCGAGTTTTTCGTGGCCGAAATTACGAATTTTCTCGTTGTCGCGCCCGAGCAACACATCCACCAGGTGGCCGACGCCATAGCGCTGACCGGTGCGGTACACCGCCGACAGCGCCTGACGGGCAGGCTCGGTGGCATCCCAGGTCTGTACGCCATCGATACAGTTGTCACAGTGCCCGCAGGGTTGCGGCAATTCTTCATCGAAGTAATTGAGCAATGTCTGCCGACGGCAGCGGGTTTCTTCACACAGCGCGAGCATGGCATCGAGCTTGTGCTGCTCGACGCGCTTGTGCCGCTCATCGCCTTCGGAGTTTTGCAGCATCTGCTTGAGCATCACCATGTCCTGCAGGCCGTACGCCATCCAGGCGTCGGCCGGCAGGCCATCGCGGCCCGCCCGACCGGTTTCCTGATAATAGGCTTCCAGCGACTTGGGCAGGTCAAGGTGAGCGACGAAGCGCACGTTGGGCTTGTCGATACCCATGCCGAAGGCAATCGTGGCCACCATGATCAGGCCTTCCTCGTTGAGGAAGCGGCGCTGGTTGGCGGCGCGGGTCTCTGCGGGCAGGCCGGCGTGATAAGGCAGCGCCGGGTACCCCTGTTCACACAGGTAGGCCGCAACATCGTCGACTTTCTTGCGCGACAGGCAGTAGACGATGCCGGCGTTGCCGCGACGCTCACTGAGGAACGCCAGCAACTGTTTGCGTGGCTGTTCCTTGGGCACGATGCGGTAGAAGATGTTCGGCCGGTCGAAACTGGACAAAAAACGCTCGGCGTTCTGCAAATGCAGACGAGTGACGATCTCTTCGCGGGTACGCATGTCCGCGGTAGCGGTCAGGGCGATGCGCGGGACCTGGGGGAACAGCTCGGCCAGTTGCCCCAGTTGCAGGTACTCGGGCCTGAAGTCATGGCCCCATTGCGATACGCAGTGGGCTTCGTCGATGGCGAACAGGGCGATATCCAGCGTGCGCAGGAAGTCCAGCATGCGCGGCTGCACCAGGCGTTCCGGTGCCAGGTAGAGCATCTTGACCTCGCCACGACGGATGCGCCCGGCCAGGTCACGTTGCTGCTCGGCGCTCAAGGTGGAGTTCAACGACGCCGCAGCCACCCCCAGCTCATCGAGTGTCGCCACCTGGTCTTCCATCAGCGCGATCAGCGGTGACACCACCACCGCCAGGCCCGGGCGCAGCAGCGCCGGTACCTGGAAACACAGGGACTTGCCGCCCCCGGTGGGCATCAACACCAGCGCATCGCCACCTTTGGCTACGCATTCGATAATCGCCCCCTGGCGACCCCGAAAGCTGTCGTAGCCGAAGATGTCCTTGAGGACGCGCTGAGCCTGTTCGAGCATAAAAACTCCATAAATCGCAGAACCATCCTGGCCACAGGCTGGATGAAAACCTTCCCCGCTACACCCCAAAATGCGTAAGCGGCTTTTACCAGGCCGGGCGTTTGCCCATGGCCAGGTACAAAAGCCGGGCAGTATACCCGAGCACCGCCTCGTACAGGGCGCTCTGCGATAGGCGTCATCCTTTGCCTCGCCAGGGCTGCAAGATGCTAGAATTCGCTCATCGTTTATTCCCAAGGTAGCCCTGTAATGTCCTTCGCCGAGCAATTGAACCGCCTGCAAGCCTTCCTCGACGCCGACGAGCTGCACGAAGAAGCGCTGGACTACGTTGCCGCCCACGGCTACCTGACCGCTTTGTCGATTGGTACCGAGGCGGTTCCCGAGCGCGAATGGATCGAAGCCCTGTTCGCCGAAGAGCCTCATTACAAGGACGACGCCCAGCGTCAGGAGATCGAAGCCACACTGATCCAGCTCAAGGCGCACATCGCCCGCCAGCTGGCCAGCGACGAGGAATTCGAACTGCCTTGCGACCTGGACCTGGGCGACGAGCCGGACGACTCCGACCTGCGCGGCTGGTGCATCGGCTTCATGGAAGGCGTGTTCATGCGCGAAGAGGCCTGGTTCGAAACGGCCGAGGAAGAAGTCAGCGAGATGCTGCTGCCGATCATGGTCGGTTCCGGCCTGTTCGACGAACAGCCTGAATTCGCCGACATCGCCAGCGATGCCAACCTGATGGACGACATGATCGTGCAGATTCCAGAGGCCCTGACCGCGCTGTACCTGTTGCAGCACGCGCCAGACGAAAAGCCTGCACCTGCACTGCTCAAACCGCGCCACCACTGAGTTTGCTGCGGTGCGCTACCTGCTGCTGGCCATCGGCTGGCTCAGCGTCGCGCTCGGGGTGATCGGCATCTTTCTACCGGTGCTGCCGACCACCCCGTTCCTGTTGCTGGCAGCGGCCTGCTTTGCCCGTAGCTCCCCACGCTTTCACGACTGGCTGGTCTACCATCCCAGGCTGGGGCCGTGGATTCGCGACTACCTGAGTGGCGAAGGCATTCCGCTCAAAGGCAAGGTGTATGCGATCGGGCTGATGTGGTTGAGCATCGGTTTTTCCTGCTACCTGGTGCCCCTGCCCTGGGCGCGCGGCTTCATGCTGACCAGCGCGGTGCTGGTGACGATCTACATCCTGCGCCAGAAAACCTTGCGCCGGCCGTCCTGACGCGGTCAGTAGGAGCGGCCCTGAGAGTCCGCTCCTACCCATGCCGAGACTTACACCGTATCTACCTTCAATGAATGATCATTGAGCATGCCATTGATGATCGTCGCCGTGTCCTGCCCCGCCGCAATCACCCCGCCCGCCCCCGCCGTCACACCGTAATGCTGAGCCAGATCGACACCGGCAAGGTCGATGGTCTGGGTCGGCGCCGCGCCGGCCACTGCACTCACCTCAATGGTCGAGACCACGCCGGGGCCACTGCCAGTCACTTTGAAGTGCAGGTAATCATCCAGTGACGCCGTTGTCGCGTTCTCACCTTGCAGCAACTGCGACAGATCCAGTCGATCAGTGCCCGGGGTGAAGTCAGTCACCCGGTCATGCCCGGCATTGCCCTGTTGCCAGAGGAATGTATCAGCGCCCGCCCCACCCGTCAGGGTGTTGTTGCCCGGCCCGCCGATCAGCACGTCATCGCCGCCACCGCCATTCAAGGTGTCATTGCCCTTGCCGCCGATCAACAGGTTGGCGTTGCTGTCGCCCGTCAACGTGTCGTTGTAGTCCGAGCCGATCAGGTTTTCGATCGAGCTCAGCGTATCGGTTCCGGCACCGCCGGTGTTCTGAGGCCCGGCCAGGTTCAGGTTGACCGTTACCGCGCCTGGCGCACTGGCAAAGCTGGCGGTATCGATCCCTGCCCCGCCGTCGAGCAGGTCATTACCCAGGCCACCGATCAGCAGGTCGTTGCCGTTACCACCGTGCAGAACATCATCGGCATTGCCGCCCACCAACACATCATTGCCCTCGCCACCATTAAGCGTTGTCGCCGTATTGGCGGCCACCAGAACATCATCGTGATTGGTTCCGGTCAGTGTATCGCCCGCCTGGTAGCTGATATCCACAGCACCGGTGCCGCTGCCGCCATGGCCATCGTTCACACCGTAGCTGCCGTTGTACTGCGGTGTGCTGTCCTGCGCACCGGCGTAGTCGATGCTCATGTTCAACTGGTAGTACTCGGCAGAAGTACCGCCATTGACGTTGGCCTGGTTCTGCAGATGGATGGTGTAGACCCCGTCATGGCTGGCGGTGAAGCTGCCACCATCAGCAATGCCCTGATAGTTGCCGCTGGCGTCTTTCCACTCCATCAACAGATTGTCAGAGGCCAAACGGTTGTGATCGAGCGTCAGCTTTTCGCCTTGCTTGAGGGTGACCGTAATCACGTCCTCGTCATTGACGTTGTTTTTACTCACAGCCCCCAGGTAACCGCTGACAATCAACGCCGCCGTCATTGACGCCGAAGTGACCGTGAACGAACTACGCGAAAGGTTCAGCAACTGGTTGGACGCATTGTTGGCGTTGGTACCCGAGAAGGTCACGGTCGGCGTCGAACTGCCCACCGTGAAATCGGCCCCACGGGCGGCCCAGCCGGTATTGAAGGTGATCGGCGAAGCGTTCAGCGGATCATTGTTGGCATCACTGTCGTTGGCCAGCAACGCTTCGGCCGGCACGGTGATTTTGCTCGACAGCAGGTTGGTGATGACATGGTCGGCACCGGCCAGCGGGTCGGTGTTGGCGTAGACGTTCACCACCAGTGTCGCACTTGCGGTGTCGCCGTCGTTGTCACTGACCACAAAGCCGATCTGCTCGACCTTGCTGCTAGCGGTGTCCTTGGGCGGTGTGTAGGTGAACTCGCCGCTGTCCATGTCGACCACGATACTGCCACCGAGCGCCGTCTTCACGGTGATGCTGTTGGTGACTGTATCGAAGGTGCCACGGTCCGCAGCGCCACTGGTGGCATAGGAGCCGGCACCGGATTTGCCCAACGGATCGAAGGTGTAGGTAGTGCCGTCGATCACCAGCGACTTGATGAAGCCGCCATCGGCACCAAACTCGCCGCCACTCATCAGACTGCCGGTGACTGGCGCGCCTTGCACGGTGCCGGTCAGCACCGAATTGAGCTGGTTGAGGTCAGTAACAATGTTGGCGTTGGTGTTGGTATGGGTGCTGCCGTCATACGCCAGCGGGTTCAGGTTCTCGGCGTTGACACCTGTGCCCAGGCCGATTGCATACGACTTGATGCCGTTGGCATCGAGGAATGCCTTCCACGCGGTTTCATCGGTTGCATCAATCCCTTGAGCGGTGGTCGATGGCTCGCCGTCCGAGAAGAAGTAGCCGACATTCTGCGCTCCGGTCAGCTTGCCGCTGGTATTGAACGCCGATTGCGCGCCCGACACGGCGGCATCGTAGTTGGTACCGCCACCCGCGCTGAGGCCGGCAACGATGTTCTTGGCATCGGCTACCGACACCCAACTGGTTCCCTTCACCGAGGAGTCGGAGCTGAAGGTGACGATCTGTACTTTGACATCGCCCATGTCGTCATACTTGTCGAGCAACGCACTGATCGCTTGCTTGGCGAGCTGCAAACGGGTCAACCCGGTGACACCGGACGAGTCGTTCATGCTGCCGGATACATCAATGGTCAGCAGCAGATTCGAGTCGACCTGGCCTGGTGTGACCGACCGTTCAGCACCTACCGCCGACGGAACGTCGTCGATGATGTTCACATCGATAGTGGCTGTTTTGGTACTGCCATCGACATCGGTTGCCGTGACAGTGATCGGCTCGTTGAGGCTGTTGGTACTGTTGCCCGCCGGATGGGTTTCATTGTCCTTCAGCGTGTAGGTGTAGCTGACCACACCGGTGCTGGGGTTGTAGCCGGTGATGGTCAGCGAGTTGCCCATTGGCGTCACACCCGTTTGCGGGATACCGTTGGCCACCCCGTTACTGACCAGAGTGATGCTGCCGACCGTCAGGGTCTGCAGGCCATCAGGCGCCGTCACGGTAAAGCTGCCCGACCGGGTCAGTGCCGAGTCATCCGGGCTGCTGCCGTCACTGAGGTTCTTCTCGTAGACGGTCAGCTCACCACCCTTGATATCGAGCCCCTCAATGGTCACGGGGCTGTCCTGGTTACTGACATTAAGCGTCAGGGTCGCCTTGCTGATATCACCGTCGGCGTCCTTGAGGGTGTAGGTGAAGGTTTCGACGCCGTTGCCGCCACCGTGGAGGTTGATGAAGTCCGGGTCGCTGGTGTTCAGCGTGTAGGTGTAGGTGCCGTCGGCAGCCAGTACCAAGGTGCCGTAGGTACCGGTGAAGGTGCCGGCTGTGATAGGGCCAGTCGCGATGCGGTCGGCGCCCTGGATGTCGTTGGTCAGTACGCTGCCGGTCAGCACCAGGTGCGCTTCGGTCGCGGTAATGGGGTTGATGTCGTTAACCGCCGTCGGCACGTCATCGACAATGTTGATGTCCGCCGACGCCGTGGCCGTGCTGCCGTCCTTGTCGACGGCTACCACTTCAAGGCTTTCCACCAAGGTGTTGGTGCCATTGGCGTTCGGGTGGGTTTCGTTGTTCAGCAAGGTGTAGCTGGCCGTGACCACACCGGTGACCGGGTCGAAACTGTGGATGGTCAGCAGGTTGCCAAACGGCGTCGTCCAGGGGGTCGAGAAGTCGCTGACCACACCGTTGCTGACGATGCTCATGCCGCCGATGGTCAACGACTGCAGGCCATCGGGCGCCACCACGGTAAAGGTCCCACCCGAAGTTAGCGCCCCCTCATTCGGGCTGCTGCCATCGCTGAGGTTTTTCTCGTAGAACGTCAGTTCGCCGCCGCAAATATCCAGACCCTTGATCACCACAGGGTCGTTGATATTGGTGACGTTGAATTTCAGGGTGGCGGTGCTGGTGTCACCGTCGGCATCGTTGAGGGTGTAGGTGAACACCTCGACGCCGTTGCCGCCACCGTGCAGGTTGATGAAGTCCGGGTCGCTGGTGTTCAGTGTGTAGGTGTAGGTGCCGTCGGCAGCCAGTACCAGCGTGCCGTAGGTGCCGGTGAAGGTGCCCGCAGTGATCGGGCCGCTCGCGATGCGGTCGGCACCTTGTACATCGTTAGTCAACACATTGCCGGTCAGCACCAGGTGCGCTTCGGTGGCGGTAATGGGGTTGATGTCGTTCACCGCTGTCGGCACATCATCGACGATGTTGATGTCCGCCGATGCCGTGGCCGTGCTGCCGTCCTTGTCGATGGCTACCACTTCAAGGCTTTCCACCAAGGTGTTGGTGCCGTTGGCGTTCGGGTGGGTTTCGTTGTTCAGCAAGGTGTAGCTGGCCGTGACCACACCGGTGACCGGGTCAAAACTGTGAATGGTCAGCAAATTGCCAAACGGTGTCGTCCAGGGGGTCGAGAAGTCGCTGACCACACCGTTGCTGACGATGCTCATGCCGCCGATGGTCAACGACTGCAGGCCATCGGGCGCCACCACGGTAAAGGTCCCACCCGAGGTTAGCGCCCCCTCATTCGGGCTGCTGCCATCGCTGAGGTTTTTCTCGTAGAACGTCAGTTCGCCGCCGCAAATATCCAGACCCTTGATCACCACAGGGTCGTTGATATTGGTGACGTTGAATTTCAGGGTGGCGGTGCTGGTGTCACCGTCGGCATCGTTGAGGGTGTAGGTGAAGACCTCGACGCCGTTGCCGCCACCGTGCAGGTTGATGAAGTCCGGGTCGCTGGTGTTCAGTGTGTAGGTGTAGGTGCCGTCGGCAGCCAGTACCAGCGTGCCGTAGGTGCCGGTGAACGTACCGGCGGTGATCGGGCCGCTCGGGATACGGTCGGCGCCCTGGATGTCGTTGGTCAGTACGTTGCCGGTCAGCACCAGGTGCGCTTCGGTGGCGGTAATGGGGTTGATGTCGTTCACCGCTGTCGGCACATCATCGACGATGTTGATGTCCGCCGATGCCGTGGCCGTGCTGCCATCCTTGTCGACGGCTACCACTTCAAGGCTTTCCACCAAGGTGTTGGTGCCATTGGCGTTCGGGTGAGTTTCGTTGTTCAGCAAGGTGTAGCTGGCCGTGACCACGCCGGTGACCGGGTCAAAACTGTGAATGGTCAGCAAATTGCCAAACGGTGTCGTCCAGGGGGTCGAGAAGTCGCTGACCACACCGTTGCTGACGATGGTCATGCCACCGATGGTCAACGATTGCAGGCCATCGGGTGCCACCACGGTGAAGGTCCCGCCCGAGGTTAGCGCCCCCTCGTTCGGGCTGCTGCCATCGCTGAGGTTTTTCTCGTAGAACGTCAGCTCACCGCCGCAAATGTCCAGACCCTTGATCAGCACTGGGTCGTTGATATTGGTGACGTTGAACTTCAGCGTGGCGGTGCTGGTGTCGCCATCGGCATCGTTGAGGGTGTAGGTGAACACCTCGACGCCGTTGCCACCGCCGTGCAGGTTGATGAAGTCCGGGTCGCTGGTGTTCAGCGTGTAGGTGTAGGTGCCGTCGGCGGCGAGCACCAGGGTGCCGTAGGTACCAGTGAACGTGCCCGCAGTGATCGGGCCGCTGGCGATACGGTCGGCGCCCTGGATGTCGTTGGTCAGTACGTTGCCGGTCAGCACCAGGTGCGCTTCGGTCGCGGTAATGGGGTTGATGTCATTAACCGCAGTCGGCACATCGTCAACGATGTTGACGTCCAGAGAGGCTGAGGCCGTACTGCCATCGGTGTCCACCGCAACGACTTCAAGGCTTTCAACCAGGGTGTTGGCGCCGTTGGCGTTCGGGTGAGTTTCGGTATGCACCAGGGTGTAACTGCCAGTCACCACGCCGGTGATCGGGTCGTAACTGTGAATGGTCAGGGTATTGCCCATCGGTGTCGTTGCGGTGAGCGGGAAGCCACTCGCGACCCCGTTGCTGACAATACTCAGGCCGCCAATGGTCAATGACTGCAGGCCATCCGGCGCTACCACAGTGAATGTGCCGCCCGAGGTCAATGCCCCGTCGTTGGGGCTGCTGCCGTCGCTGAGGTTCTTCTCGTAGAACGTCAACTCACCACCACAAAGGTCCAGTCCCTTGATCACCACAGGGTCGTTGATATTGGTGACATTGAATTTCAAGGTGGCGGTACTGGTATCGCCATCGGCATCGTTGAGGGTGTAGGTGAAGACCTCTATGCCGTTGCCGCCACCGTGCAGATTGATGAAGTCCGGATCACTGGTGTTCAGTGTGTAGGTGTAGGTGCCATCGGCGGCCAATACCAGGGTGCCGTAGGTACCGGTGAAGGTGCCCGCGGTGATGGGCCCCGTGGTAATGCGGTCGGCGCCTTGGACATCGTTGGTCAGTACGTTGCCGGTCAGGGTCAGCTGCGCTTCCGTGGCGGTGACCGGGTTGGTGTCGTTAACGGCAGTCGGCAGGTCGTCGACGATGCTCACGTCAATGCTGCCACTGGCCGTGCTGCCGTCGGTGTCGGTCGCCACCACGGCGAACTGCTCACCCAGGCTGTTGGCGCCTGCGCCGCTGGCGTGCGCCTCGTTATCCACCAGCGTGTAGGTGTAACTCACCACGCCGGTGCTGGCGTTGTAGCCAGTGATAGTCAGGGTGTTGCCTTCCGGGGTGACGGCCGATTGCGGGAAGCCGACCGCGCTGCCGCCACTGACCACGGTGATGCCGCCGACGGTCAGGGTCTGCAGGCCATCCGGGGCCGTAACGGTGAAACTGC
>NZ_QJRG01000046.1 GCF_004025535.1 Pseudomonas alkylphenolica | reverse complement strand
TCAAGCTGGTGCTTTCACTGTTTTCGTCCCTGCACCAGTACCTGATGACCGCGATGCCCGGCAATGCCCTGGACCGGCGCCTGTTGGCGCCAATGCTCGGCTTTGTCCATGCCGGCCTCGGCAAGGCAACAACCAGCCTGCGGATGAAGGACCTGGCGGCGGCAGGCCTGACAGCCAACCCCAACCGGGTGGCGGGCCAGGTGAACTCGCACATCGGGAAGGTACGCGACAACCTCGCGGCAGAGTTCCAGAACGGTGGCGGCGGCAAGTTTTATCAGATCCGCGGTGGCGTGCTCATGGCGCTGATCGAGGGCGTCGTCCTTGGCATCAAATACTTCAACAAGGACAACGGCGACAAGGAGAAGCTCGAATACAAGGCAGCGTTTCTGATCACCACGGCTGCAGGTATCGAACTGGCTGCGCTCGGTGTTCAGTCGGTGGCCACGCGCTTTGCGCCCACGGGTGTGGTGGGACGTGGTGCGGCGATTTCGCTGGGGGGGTTACGGCTTGTTGGTGGGTCACTGGCATTGGTGGGGGGCACCATGCTTGCTTTTATCGACTATGAAGACGGGCAGAAGAGTGCCGAAAAAAAGCACAAAACGCTTGCCTCAGCTTACTTTGCACGATCAGTTGTATCAGGCGGAATTTCAGCACTCGGTGCAGCAGTAGCTTTTTCTTACTCAGGGCCGCTACTGCGATTTCTTGTTGGACAAAATAGCCGGCTCGAATTTGTGCTGACGATAGAGAAATTTGCAGGATCCAGATTAGTACCTGTCTTCCTGCGACTGATTGGTATCGGCAGTTTCATTACTGTGGGGATCAGCGTAGCCATTATTCTTTTGTCCCCAGACGAAATGGAGGAGTGGTGTTGGCATAGCTGCCTCAGAGATTGGAATTCGGGGAATTTACTCAAGCCATTTAAAAATCAGGAAACCGAGCTCATGAAGCTCTATGAGTCACTCCAGGCGGTGAACTAAATGTACCTAATTGAATGGATGTTGTGGTACACGCAGACTTCGAAATCCGAAAGCGAGGACTGGCAGCAGCGGCTTGAAAAGCATGTGGCAAACGCTCATGCAGGAAAGTATAAACACGAGGACAATCTGCCCGGAGTTCATGATCGCGTAAGTGAAGCGCCCTGCGCAGATGGCTCAATCTATGAGTTTAACGAAACTTATATTGAGATAAGGTCCGGCGCGATGGCGGAGCGGCGCGGAGTCATGACATACGCCACGCTTATGATAATTTATCTTCTTTGCGGCTTCGCTTACACCACCGCAGAGATTAATACAGTCTGGTTTACAGGTGTGTATTACTGGGGGAAAGATCCCGCAACTATGGGTGATTACATTTTCGGACTGGTCTTGGCCTCCATGACTACAGGATGCTTTTATCTAGTCTTCCGATATGCACACATCTTTATTCGCCTCGAAAACTTCGTTCAACGCCGACTGCTGATCCGTTTCAACCGAGTTACCCGCCAGGTCTATCTGCACCGACCGCGTTTCGCTGGTGGCATCGCCGTCCTCGACTGGGAGCAGGTAATCGCCCAGTCTGTTGTGGGCGAAGAAGAATCCGCCAACGCCGGTCGGCAACTCCTTCTATTCTGGGACCCCGCCATCACCGGACTCCCCCATCTTCACCTGGTGTTCGTCGGCAAGACCGCCGATGGCACCAGCGATCTGGTCAACCTGTGGGAGTTCATCCGCCGCTATATGGAGGAAGGCCCGCAGTCAGTGCCGGTGCCAAAGAAGCTGCTCGGCAAAGTGCCGTGGCCGTGGCAGTCGGCCATGGTCTCCCTGAACTTCTTCAGGCCGCTGTGGCGCGCCGGGCTGCGCTGGCAGGTCGCCTGCTGGGTGGCGCTGGCCTCTCCGGGCCTTGCAGTGCACGCCACGGGGCACTGGATTTCGCTGTTGCTGTGCTGGGAACCGCGCTGGCCGCGCATCATCCGCGAGGCAGGCCTGCCCGGCAAGCCTGTTCCGCCACTGTCCACCGCTGCCGACTGGCCGCCGCTGCCCACGCTTGAACCCACCAAGAAGACATCAAGACGCACACGCAAGCCACGGAAATCGCAATCCGAACGCGAAGTTTGACCAGGCCCTGCCCGCCTGACACCTGCGACGCTCTGCCACTGCTACCAACGTCGGCGCTGACGAAGCGGCGTCGGCGTGCCAGACTGATTGATCGAGGTTCGCCGTTGCACCGACGGTAGTTCCACCTTTTGTTTCGGAGTCGTCATGTCGCTGTCCAGTGGGCTGATCGCTGTGGTCGCCCTGGCCTATATGGCCATCATGTTCGCTATTGCCTTCTATGGTGACCGCCGAAAAACGCCGCTGCCACCGCGCCTGCGTGCCTGGGTGTATAGCCTGTCGCTGGCGGTGTATTGCACCAGCTGGACCTTCTTTGGCGCCGTCGGCCAGGCCGCCGAACAGCTTTGGGCGTTCCTGCCGATCTACCTGGGCCCGGTGCTGTTGCTGCTGTTCGCCCCCTGGGTGCTGCAGAAGATGGTGCTGATCAGCAAGCAGGAAAACATCACCTCGATCGCCGACTTCATTGCCGCCCGCTACGGCAAATCCCAATCACTGGCGGTGGTAGTGGCGCTGATCTGCCTGGTCGGCGTACTGCCGTATATCGCCTTGCAGCTCAAAGGCATCGTGTTGGGCGTCAACCTGCTGATCGGCGCCAGTGCCGACGCCACCGGCAGCCGCGTGCAGGACACCGCGCTGGTGGTGTCGCTGGTGCTGGCGCTGTTCTCCATCGTCTTCGGTACCCGCAGCCTGGATGTGACCGAGCACCACCGCGGCATGGTGCTGGCGATTGCCTTCGAGGCGCTGGTCAAGTTGCTGGCGTTTCTGGCCGTGGGTGCCTTCGTCACCTACGGCCTGTTCAACGGTTTCGACGACCTGTTCAGCCAGGCCAAACTGGCCCCGCGCCTGGAGGGGTTCTGGAGCGAGACCATCAACTGGCCGTCGATGGTGGTGCAGACGGGCGTGGCGATGATGGCAATCATCTGCCTGCCACGGCAGTTCCATGTCACCGTGGTCGAGAACATCGAACCGCAGGACCTGCGCCTGGCGCGCTGGGTGTTCCCCGCCTACCTGATCCTCGCCGCGCTGTTCGTGGTGCCGATTGCCCTGGCCGGGCAGATGCTGCTGCCCGGGGTGATGCCCGACTCCTTCGTGATCAGCCTGCCCCTGGCTGAAGCGCACCCGGCACTGGCACTGCTGGCGTTCATTGGCGGCGCCTCGGCGGCCACCGGCATGGTGATCGTCGAAGCAGTAGCCCTGTCGACCATGGTTTCCAACGACATGCTGCTGCCCTGGCTGCTGCGGCGCAACAACGCCGAACGGCCGTTCGAAGTATTCCGCCACTGGATGCTCTCGGTACGCCGGGTGACCATTGTCGTGATCATGCTGCTGGCTTACGTCAGCTACCGCCTGCTGGGGTCTACTGCCAGCCTGGCCACCATTGGCCAGATCGCCTTTGCTGCGGTGACCCAGCTCACCCCGGCCATGCTCGGTGCGCTGTACTGGAAACAGGCCAACCGGCGCGGCGTCTTCGCAGGCCTCGCGGCCGGTGTGTTCTTGTGGTTCTACACCCTGGTGCTGCCGATTACCGCGCACAGTCTGGGCTGGCCGCTGGAGCTGTTCCCGGGCCTGGCGTGGCTGCACGGCAACCCGCTCGACCTGCCCATCACGCCTCTGACCCAAGGCGTGGTGCTGTCGCTGGCCGGCAACTTCACCCTGTTCGCCTGGGTGTCGATTCTGTCCCGCACCCGGGTGTCCGAACACTGGCAGGCCGGGCGTTTTATCGGCCAGCAAACCAGCGCGAGGCCCAACAGCCGATCGTTGCTGGCGGTGCAGATCGACGACCTGCTCAACCTCGCCGCGCGCTTTGTCGGGGAAGAGCGCGCGCGGCAAAGCTTCATCCGCTTTGCCTATCGCCAGGGCAAGGGCTTCAACCCCAACCAGAACGCCGACGGTGACTGGATCGAGCACACTGAACGCCTGCTGGCTGGTGTGCTCGGTACTTCTTCAACCCGCGCGGTGGTCAAGGCGGCCATCGAAGGCCGCGACATGCAGCTTGAGGACGTCGTGCGCATCGCCGACGAAGCCTCCGAAGTGCTGCAGTTCAACCGCGCGCTGCTCCAGGGCGCGATCGAGAACATCAGCCAGGGCATCAGCGTGGTCGACCAGAACCTGCACCTGGTGGCCTGGAACCGCCGCTACCTGGAGCTGTTCAACTACCCCGATGGCCTGATCAGCGTTGGCAGGCCGATTGCCGACATCATTCGCTACAACGCCGAGCGCGGCCTGTGTGGCCCAGGCGAAGCCCAGGTTCACGTGGCCCGCCGCCTGCACTGGATGCGCCAGGGCCGCGCGCATACCTCCGAACGCCTGTTCCCCAATGGCCGGGTGATCGAGCTGATCGGCAACCCCATGCCGGGCGGCGGTTTCGTCATGAGTTTCACCGACATCACCCCGTTCCGCGAAGCCGAACAGGCCCTCAAGGATGCCAACGAGGGCCTGGAACAACGGGTAACCGAGCGCACCCAGGAGCTGTCGCAACTCAACCAGGCGCTGACCGAGGCCAAGAGCCACGCCGAAGCCGCCAACCAGTCCAAGACCCATTTCCTCGCAGCCGTCAGCCATGACCTGATGCAGCCGCTGAATGCCGCCCGGCTGTTCTCTGCCGCCCTCTCGCACCAGGGCGACGGCTTTTCCCAGGAGGCCCGGCAACTGGTGCAGCACCTGGACAGCTCACTGCGCTCGGCTGAGGAACTGATCAGCGACCTGCTGGATATCTCGCGGCTGGAAAACGGCAAGATCACACCTGATCCCAAGCCCTTTGCCCTCAACGAACTGTTCGACACCCTTGGCGCCGAGTTCAAGGTGTTGGCCCAGGAGCAGGGCCTGGACTTCCGCCTGCGCGGCAGCCGCCTGCGCGTGCACAGCGACATGAAGCTGCTGCGGCGGATCCTGCAGAACTTCCTGACCAACGCCTTCCGCTATGGCAAAAGCCCGATCCTGCTCGGCGTACGCCGGGAGAACGGCAAGCTGTGGCTGGAGGTCTGGGACCGTGGCCCAGGCATTGCCGACGACAAGCTGCAAGTGATCTTCGAGGAGTTCAAGCGCCTGGACAGCCACCAGACCCGTGCCGAAAAAGGCCTGGGCCTGGGCCTGGCGATCGCCGACGGACTGTGCCGCGTACTGGGCCATACCCTGGAGGTACGTTCCTGGCCCGGCAAAGGCAGTGTGTTTCGCGTCAGCGTGCCATTGGCCACTGCACCGGCGGTGGTCGTTGCCACTCCGGCGGAACAGGCCGGCCAACCGCTGGCCGGCATGCAGGTACTGTGCGTCGATAACGAAGACAGCATCCTCATCGGCATGAACAGCCTGCTCAGCCGCTGGGGCTGCCAGGTGTGGACGGCACGCAACCGGGCCGAATGCGAAGCGCTGCTGAACACCGGCATGCGCCCGCACCTGGCCCTGGTAGACTTCCATCTGGACGATGGCGAAATTGGTACCGAACTGATGGCCTGGCTACGCACGCGCCTGGGTGAGCCGGTGCCCGGTGTCGTCATCAGCGCCGATGGCCACAGCGAAACCGTGGCCCAGGTGCATGCCGCCGGGCTCGACTACCTGGCCAAGCCGGTCAAGCCGGCCGCCTTGCGCGCCCTGCTCAATCGGCATCTGAGCCTGGCCCAGTAAGGGCGCTGGCGGCCAGCGGGTCGCCTTCGCTCATGGCCCGTTCCAGCAAATCGGCCGGCAGGCTTTTGCTGGTGCGGGCGCCGAGCAACTTCAATTGTTCGCTACGGCTGATCAGGTTGCCACGACCTTCACACAGCTTGTTGCGTGCTGCGCTGTAGGCTTTGTCGACCTGCTGCAAACGGCTGCCGAGCTCATCCAGGTCCTGGATGAACAGCACGAACTTGTCGTACAGCCAGCCGGCACGCTCGGCGATTTCCCGGGCATTCTGGCTCTGGCGTTCCTGCTTCCACAAACTGTTGATGACCCGCAATGTGGCCAGCAAGGTGGTCGGGCTGACGATCACGATCTGCCGGTCGAACGCTTCCTGGAACAGGTTGGGCTCGGCCTGCAGCGCGGCGGAAAATGCCGCTTCGATGGGCACGAAGAGCAGGACGAAATCGAGGCTGTGCAGACCTTCGAGGCGGCTGTAGTCCTTGCCCGACAGGCCTTTGACATGGTTACGCAACGACAGCACATGCTGCTTGAGGGCCGCCTGGGCAATGTCGTTGTCGTCAGCCGCCACATACTGCTGATAGGCCGTCAGACTGACCTTCGAGTCCACCACTACCTGCTTATCGCCCGGCAGCAGGATCAGCACATCCGGCTGGAAGCGTTCGCCGTCGGCACTCTTGAGGCTGACCTGGGTCTGGTACTCGCGGCCTTTTTCCAGCCCGGCATGCTCCAGTACCCGCTCCAGGATCAGTTCGCCCCAGTTACCCTGGGTCTTCTGGCCCTTGAGTGCCTGGGTCAGGTTGGTCGCCTCGTCGCTCAGGCGCAGGTTGAGCTGCTGCAGGCGCTCCAGCTCCTTGGCCAGAGAAAAGCGCTCGCGGGCCTCCTGCTGATAGCTGTCTTCGACACGTTTTTCAAACGCCTGGATGCGCTCCTTGAGCGGGTCGAGCAATTGCCCCAGGTGCTGTTGGCTGGTCTGCGCAAAGCGTTGCTCACGCTCGTCAAAAATCTTCGTGGCCATTTCCGCGAACTGGGCGCGCAGCTCATCGCGCGAGCCTTGCAGATCATCCAGGCGTTGCTGATGGCTTTCCTGCTGTTCGCGCAGCTCGGCACTGAGTGCTGCACTCTGGGCATCCAGGCGGCGCAATTCGGCTTCGCGTGCGCTACGTTCGAGCTGCCAGGCATGCGCGGCGTCACGGGCGTTATCGCGGTCAATCTGCAACAACTCCAGCTCCCGGGCCTGGGCGGCGAGCGTCGCTTGTTTGGCGGCATTGGCCTGGCTCAGGTCACTGATTTCGTCGCGACTGGCATCGAGCTGGGCGAGCAGGCCTTCCTGCGCCATCTGGGCGCTGCTCAGGCGCTCCTCGAACAAGGCCATCTGCGCCTCGCGGGCTGCGTGCCGGCGCTGCTGTGCAAACACCCAACCCAAGCACGGCACTGCGGCCGCCATAATTCCCAGCACCAGGCTGGTCAGATCCAACGCCATTGCCACCCGAACACTCCCACCTGAACACAACGGCTGAGCTTATCAGCCTTGCCGCTGCTCTGCAGTCAGGCGTCTGGCAGTTGCTTGAGCAAGCGTCGGGCTTCCTGGGAGCCTTGCGTGGCGGCCAGCTCCAGCCAGTAGCGTGCCTGATCCGGCTCATTGATCTGCGGCTGGGCGCACAACCGCCCGTATTCAAGCTGAGCGCGGCGGTCACCGGCACGTGCGGCCTGACGCAACAGATCGTGACCAATGCGTCGGTCGCGGGCATTACCGCAATCACGACAGAGCATTTGTCCAAGGCGACTTTGTGCAACCACCACACCCTGACGTGCCGGCTGCTTGAGCAGGCGACCGGCAAAATGCTTGACGTTGGGGTTGTCACCCAGCCGCGGGTTGTCGAGCAGCCACAGGGCCACCTTCAAGGTGAACCGCTTGGGCTCGGGCACGGTCGGGGGAGCGGAAGCAATGGCAGGGATTTTGGTGCGAAACTTCATGACCAACAGCGAAGGCAACTCGAGAGGCGCGCCACTCTACTCCATTTTTCCGACAATGGCCCTGCCGCTGGCGATACTTTTTACAAAATATTTCCATGTTTTTTTATTGACCTCCGGCGAGGAATTTTCCCCTGCCAGAAAGATGCGTAAGGATTGTCCGACACATCGGAAAAAGCTGGCACGCCCGTCCTAGAGCAAGCGCTCGGGACAATCCACAGAAGCTGTGGATAACTCGGTGGACAACCCCCTCCAATGCCCCGCAAACCCCCATGAAATGGGGCTTTGGCTCAAACTGACGATTTTTTCACCAGCTAAAATAAGTGTTTTTTTTCATTGACTTAAGTTCTCGGTCAAGTCATTGGCTGCCTCGTCGACTGCTGTTGCAGCGCTGTAACAGCCGCTGCGCCAAGTGTGTACAACCGCCCCAAAGCAAGGCGGTTCACTGCACGAAATTGGACCGTTCCCTGCGTGATCCCCGCCAGAGGGCCCTTCACAGCAAGGAAAAAACGCGAGATACTGGTCGGCTCCTCTGATGACAAGCCAGCAATCCTTGCCAAGGGTCGGCCGTTGCTGTAGTCTTGCCACCGTTAGTACCAAGCTGAAAGTCAATTCTGGCCAAAGCAGTCCTTACAGCGCCCTGCTCCACCTTGGAACAGCGCCTGTTGAAACCAGGACCGGCCCACTCGATGGTTCCCAGGTAATCACTTCTTACCCTGACCGAACCAACCTGCAGATTGATCAGGATCTTCACCCCGTGGCATAGAACCTCGACCCGGTGTGTTGCCTGCCCTCTGACGTACCTACCAGTCAGCCCAGCGCCACATGATAAATGCGCTCAAAACTGGCTGCCCTGTTCCAGGCAGGTTCTTCGCCCAGACTAAATCACGGCGTCACTGGAACGTTTTAAGTGTGCACGGATCGAAACCGTGTCTATTGCAGGAACATCTAATAACTATGACTCACTCTATCCATACTCAGGCTGCGATTAGCACCCTTTCCCAGGCATTTGCCCCATTGAACTGTCTGATCCTGGCGTCGCGCAACGGCGGCTTCAGTTTCACCCTGGTCAACGAGCACGGCATTGCCCGTCACAGCGAGCGCCTGTACCCCGAGCAGTACAGCCAGGCCGAGCCGCTTCAAGCGGTGATCGAGCGCACCCGTCAGGCCTTGGTGGCCTGACCCGCGCTTCGCTGCAACCGCTCAAGCCCCGCCCTCTCGCGGGGCTTTTTTATGCCTGGCACTTGGCTTTATCGGTTGCGGTACGTTACCCACTGCTCAAACAGGGCCATGCCACCGAGCAACCCGAGAAAAAACACTGCGCCTTTGGCTGACCCGGTGCCCAGCAGCACCACCGCAGGGCCCGGGCAGATGCCCGCCAACCCCCAGCCTATGCCGAACACAACGGCTCCCAGCAGCAGGTTTTTATCGATCTTGGTGTGAGTGAGTGCCGGCAAGCGCTGCCTGGCGATGCCATAGGCCACCGCCACAACGCCGACCGCACCCGCCATGACAAAGGCCAGCGAAGGGTTCCATAACCCGCCAAGGTCGAGAAAGCCGAGCACTTTTTGCGGCTCGGTCATCCCCGAAACAAGCAGCCCAAGGCCGAACAGCAGCCCGCAGGCGAGCGCGATGAGATTGTTCATACGACGCCTCCCAGCACATGACGCAGCAGGTACACGGTGACGATACCAACAGCAATGAATACACCGGTGGCCACCCATGACCGCAACGCGCCGCGTGATACGCCGCAGATGCCGTGCCCACTGGTACAGCCACTGCCCAGGCGAGTGCCGAACCCCACCAGCACGCCAGCAATCAACAACAGTGGGTATGAGGCGTCGATAACGATCTCCGGCAGTTGCCAGATTGCGGCATACAGCAACGGGGCGAACACCAGCCCTGCCAGAAAGGCCAGGCGCCAGGCACGGTCGTGAGCCTGCCAGCGCAACAGGCCGCCGAGAATCCCGCTGATCCCGGCAACGCGACCACTGAGGAGCATGAAGGCCGCGACGGCGCTGCCGATCAACACCCCGCCCAACAGGGCGTGGAACCACGTGAAATGTTGCCAGTCGATCGTCATGGTTAGCCTCGGCAAGGGCGATACAGCGTGGAAAGAGCAATCAATATGCTCTTTTACATTATATAAAATCAGATAATGTTTCCAGCCCGTTTTGCACGGCGCTACTTTTCCGGCCTTTTTTCTCGGAGCCGGTGGCTTTTTTCTTATACTGTGCGCTTCTTCGAGTGACCAGCGGAAACCTCAGGACCTTATGGATATTCAGCAGATGCGTCTGGCAGCTAAAGACGCAGCAGCCGTGTTGCGCTCCCTGAGCCATCCGGACCGTTTATTGTTGCTGTGCCAGCTCAGCCAAGGTGAGCGTTCGGTCGGTGAACTGGAAGAGCTGCTGGGCATCCAGCAACCCAATCTGTCTCAGCAATTGGGCGTGCTGCGTAGCGAAGGCCTGGTCGCGACGCGCCGTGAAGGGAAGCGCATGTTCTATTCGGTGAAAGACCCGAAAGCCCTGCAACTGCTCGGCACCCTGTACGCGCTCTACTGCCCGAAAACCTGAACCTTCTCACCCCGCCTCTTATTCAGATTTCGAATATTGGTATGTATTAATATTACTTTTAAACATTATATATATTGTTTAAAAATCTGCTCCCACGCGGCCAGTGACGGCTGACCTTCAGGAGCAATCACGTGAAATCGATCCCCCCTCTCGCCCTCTGCGTAGCCCTTGGCGCGGCCGCTAGCCCACATGCCTTCGCAACCAACGGTTACTTTGTTCATGGATATGGCATCAAGGCGCAAGGCCAGGCCGGCGTCAGCATTGCCCAGCCACAGGACGGGCTCGCTGCGGCAAACAACCCGGCGGGGACCGCCTGGATCGGTGACCGGCTCGACATCGGCGCCTCGCTGTTCGCACCTGATCGTGGTGCTGAAGTCGAAGGCAACGCGTTCGGCGCCAATGGTCAATACGACGGCAATAATCGCAATTACTTCCTGCTACCGGAGATTGGCTACAGCCATCAGCTGAGTGAGCGATTAGGCGTCGGCCTGGCGCTTTACGGCAATGGCGGGATGAACACCGACTACCAGCAAAACCCCTATGCAGCCTTTGGCAGCCAGGGCAGTGCTGGCGTCGATCTCGCGCAAGTGTTCGTCACACCATCGCTGGCGTACAAATTCACCGAACACCAGTCGTTTGGGATTGGCCTCAATTTCGTCTATCAGCGGTTTGCCGCCAAAGGCTTGAGCGCCTTCGCCAACCCCGCGTTTTCCAGCGATGCCGACAACCTCAACGACCGCGGCCACGACACCTCCACCGGCTGGGGACTGCGTTTGGGCTGGCAAGGGCAGGTAACCGACAACCTGACGCTGGGCCTGACCTGGTCATCGAAAATCAAGGCACAGAAATTCGACCGCTACGCCGGCCTGTTCGCCGACAGCGGCAGTTTCGATATCCCGGAGAACTATGGCGCAGGCCTGTCGTACACGCTGACACCGCGCCTGACCCTCAGTGCCGACGTGCAAACCATCAAATACGGCAACGTGCGTTCGGTCGGCAACGACTTCGACGCCCAGGCCGTGTTCGCAGGCGCGAACTTCGGTTCGAAGGACGGTCCCGGGTTTGGCTGGCAGGACATCACGGTTTACAAGCTCGCGGTCAGCTACGCACTGAGCCCTGAACTGACCGTGCGCAGCGGTTTCAGCCACGCCGAGCAACCAGTGCAGCGCGACCAGACCTTCCTCAACATTCTCGCCCCCGGCGTGATCGAGGATCACCTGAGCCTCGGCCTGACCTGGCAGGTTTCACCAGGCAATGAGCTGAGCCTGGCGTACACCCACGGGTTCGAGCAGGAGGTAAAGGGCAACGGCTCCATCCCGGCGGCGTTCGGTGGCGGCGAAGCCAACCTTAAAATGAGCCAGGACATCCTCGGCGCCGCCTACGCCTGGACGTTCTGAAACAGCCTGCCAGGATGACGGTCAGCTTAACTGGGCAATCAGCACCGCATTGCTATAGATCAGGCTGCCGTCACTGGCCTGGTGGCCGACCAGATGGAACTGGCCTCGATCCTCATGCAGGTAAACGCGCAGCTGGCAGTCAGACAGCGGGCCATAGCCCTCCGGCAATTTCAGGTTCAGCGAGGCCATATCGACATCCAGATAGGCTTCCTTTTCCTGGCTCTGCTGCAGGCGTTTTTCTGCCTCCTCCAGGCGCGTATGGACGGCACCTTCGATGTCAAAGTGAATGTCTTCTATCGGGGTGGATTTCTGCTCGCCGTTGCCTTTGCACCAGCCTTCGATCGTCAGGGTACTCATGGCCAAACCTCATGATGTAGTCCGTTTTTTGATCACTACTGAAGGTGTTGACCGCGACGTCGGTGCAATCGTTCCAGATATGCAGGGAGGGCTCAAACGGCAGGCGTTGACGGGGCGATCCGCTCACTGCACAGGCACCGCGCTAATCACTCCACGGCATATGATTTATAACTAAATGCTGCAAATGTTTTAAAAACAGTCCTTTACAGCGCGAATATGACACTACACTTCAACTCAAGCGGCCGTAGCCGCTTCCGGCGGACCTGCCGACTCTCCAGCTGCCAAGCTCCAGTGTCCGCCGGCCAAATTCAAGTTCGAGGGCATTATGGGTATCGCCGCGAGCGAGTTGAGCCAGTTTGTCATTCGCCCAACCCTGATTTACCTGGACCGCCACTGCGCCGCCGCCGAAGCATTGTTGCTGGGTGTTGCCGCCAGCCAGTCGGCACTTGGCTCGGCACTGCACGATCGCCGCGGCCACGGCCTTTACCGTATTGGCGAGTTGCGCCACCAAAGTGTCTGGGACCAGTTTCTGGCCCGCGACCCGGAATTGGCCAGCCTGGTACGCGGCCTGGCCAGCCAGCATGCGTTCCTCAGCGGCCCGCACCTGGAGTTGACCGTCAACCTGCGCTACGCCACGGCCATCGCCTGGATGCTGATTGAAGAACAAGCCCCCGAACTCCCCGCTGCCGACGATCTTTTGGGCCTTGCGCGCATCTGGCGCCAGACCTTCCAGCCCCAGGGACGCCTGCGCGACTTCACCTGCGCCTGGCAAACCTGCATCGCCCCTGTGACTCTCCAGGCCTGCTGAGAGTCACTGCATTCCATATTCGGAAAATCCCCGCTTTTTTGGTCGGATTGTCCTACAAAACCGCTCTATCTCCTGCGATACAGCCTATAGCGCTGCGGGCGAAATGTTGGTAGTTTTCGCCCCGGAGATCCCAAGGAGTTCTAATAATGAAAAAAGTAATGCTCAAAACCTCTCTTAGCCTCGCCGTCACTCTCGCCTCGACTCAACTGTTCGCCAGCGGCTTTGCCCTCAACGAACAAAGCGTCAGTGGCATGGGCACAGGTTTCGCGGGTCGTTCCTCATCTGCCGATGATGCCAGCACCGTATTCGGCAACCCTGCCGGTATGTCGCGCCTGAAACGTGAACAGGTTACCGTTGGCGCCGCAGCCGTGATCGCCAAGTCCGATATCTCTGGCAGCGGCCGCCCGAGTGGCAACAGCACCGACGGCGACATGGTGCCGTTCGTAGCGGTTCCCATGGGTTTCTACGTCAAGCCGCTGGACGAGCACTGGAGCGTCGGCTTCGGTGTCTACGCACCGTTCGGCCTGGTAACCGAATACGAAGACGATGCCGCCAGCCGTTACTGGGGCAAGAAAAGCTACGTTGAAGTCATCACCTTCCAGCCAACCATCAGCTACGCCTTCAACGACAGGGTATCGATCGGTTTCGGCCCGACCATCAACAAGATCAAGGGTGAGCTGAGTTCCAACATCATCAACCGATTCACTCCCGGCAGCAACGACGGCGAAGTGAAGATCAAGGGTGACGATACCGCTGTTGGTTACAACATCGGCGTGATGGTCCAGGCCACCGACAAAACCCGACTGGGTCTGACCTATCACTCGATGGTCGACTACAAGCTCGAAGGCAATACCAAGATCAACTCGGCCCTGATCGGCCCGTTCAGCGGCAGCAAGTTCGACGCTGAACTGAAGATCAAGACCCCGGAGTCGGTGGACTTCTCGGTCACTCACGAACTGGATGACCAGTGGACCCTCTACGCAGGTAGCACCTGGACCCGCTGGAGCCGCCTGGAAGCCATCACCGTTCAGAACGAAGTACCTGCCCCACTGGCTGGCCAGTTCGCCACCATTAACGAAGACCAGAACTGGCATGACACCTGGGCGCACGCCATTGGTGCTTCGTACAAGCTGAACAAAGAATGGGTACTGCGCACCGGCTTCACCGTCGACCAGTCGCCGACCAACAACCATGACCGTTCGCCACGCATCCCGACTGGCGATCGCAAGGTGATCAGCTTCGGTGCTGGCTACAGCCCAACCGACGACATGACCATCGACCTGGCTTACTCCTACTTGTGGGAAGAAGACACCAAGGTCAACCTGGCGAGCCCAAGCAAGGGCACCTACAACGCCAAGTACGAGAACAGCGCTCACGGCGTCGGTGCATCGCTCACCTACCGTTTCTGATACAACGCTGGCAACACAAAAAACCGCCGGATCCGGCGGTTTTTTTACGCCTGCACAATGGGCCAGGCCTGATCCAGACGATCTTGCAGGTAATCCATGAGCACCCGGACCTTGGGCGTCATGGCAAAACGATCTGCCACGCACAGGTAGATATCCATGGGCTCGGTCTGCGCATACGCTTTGGCGGGTTGAGAGTACTCGAACAGCGCCACCAGTTGCCCGCGCTCGATGTACGGCCGGGCCACGAAGTCGGCCAGGCGGGCAATACCACCATGGTTGACGGCCATTTGCGCCAGTACATCGATGTCGTCACTGATCAGTACATCCGCAAATTCGGCATCGAAACGCAGGCCCTCGCGCACGAATCCCCAACGTAGAAAACGTCCGTCCACCGGGTAGCGAAACACCAGGCAGCGGTGCGCCTTGAGTTGCTCCGGCGCCTCTGGCCGACCGGCCTGAGCCAGGTAAGCCGGTGAAGCGCAGCAAATAAATGGCACCTGGGCGATACGTCGGGCCAGCAGACCATCTTCAAGCTGAGGCTTGATGCGGATGCTGACATCCACGCCTTCCTGTGCATGATTGACGCGACGGTCACTCGTAATCAGTTCAATTGAAAGCTGCGGATAGCGAGCGCTGAATGCGGGTATGAGTGGCCCCAGCACATGACGGGCAAAGGCCGATGACGAGGCAATGCACAGGCGGCCCTTGGGTTCACTGTCGGGCGCAAGAATGGCCTGGTGCGCTTGCTCAAGGTCACGTTCAATGTGCTTGACCTTCTCGTAGTAGAGTGCGCCGCCAGGGGTCAGCACCATGCTGCGCGTGGTCCGCGAGAGCAAACGTACATCCAGGTGGGCTTCCAGCCGGGCGATATTCTGACTGACCGCCGCTGCGCTCAAGCCCAAGGCGCGGGCACCACCGGCAATGCTGCCGGCCTCAACCACCTTGATGAAGCTTTTGATCGAGCCCAGCAAATTCATGCGGATAAATCCGGTATTCGTAAGGTTTTCTTTATAAAGACCTAACGTGCCCGCGTCTACCTGCCTCGCCATTACGCTTGCTAGGCTGCGCACTTCTCTCTACACAAGGAGCCAGCATGACACCCCGCACCGCCACCCGCAGCCGTCGCAAACTCGGCGTGCGCGCCACCCCTTACGTGTTCGCGTTCTACATGTCGGCGATCATGGCCTTACTGATGTGCTTCGTGATCACGGCAGCCGCCACCGGCATCGACGACCAGTACCTGAGCAAGGTGCTCAAGGCCTATCAACTGGCCATGCCGGTGGCATTCGCCTGTGTGCTGGTGGTGCGCCCGATCGTGCTCAAACTGGTAGCGTGGACCGTACACCCCGGCCAGTGAAAAGGCCGCCTACGGCTGCGAGGCGATGGCCTTCTCGATGGCGGCGGTGAACTCAGGGTCATCCGGCTTGGTCAGGCTGGAGAAACTGGCGACCACATTGCCCTGGCGATCGACCACGTACTTGTAGAAATTCCACTTGGGTGCGCTGCTTTTGGCCGCCAATTCCTTGAACAATGGAATTGCATCGTCGCCCCGAACCGGTTGCGCCTTGGTCATGGTGAAGGTTACGCCATAGTTGGCATAGCAGACCTTGGCGGTCTTTTCGGCGTCGGCGTCTTCCTGCTTGAAGTCGTTGGACGGCACGCCGAGCATCTCCAGGCCCTGGCCGTGGTAGGTCTTGTAAACCCCTTCCAGCCCTTCGAATTGCGGAGCAAAGCCACAATAGCTGGCGGTGTTGACCACTACCAGCGGCTTGCCGGCAAAACGCTCGCACAGGTCGATCTGTTCCTTGCCGCGCAACTCCGGCAGGCTGCCCTCAAGTACTGCCGGGCATTTGCTGTCGGCGGCCTGTGCAGAAACCGCTGCCATCAGGGTGAACAGGGGTACCAGTATCCAGCGTGCACGCATTTTTTCTCTCCCTTGAACCGGCATGTATTTACCAGAGTACTCCTAGCACACGCCCATGCCCAATTGCATCAACGCCAGGCCGCCCTCGTGCCACCCCCACCAGACCAGCCCCAGCAACAGGAGTGCCGCCAGGGCCAGGCCGCCGCGCAACACCAGGCGGTTCATGCCGCTTGCGCCTGCAGTCGCGCCACCGGACGCTCGCGCACCGGCCAGTTGAGTGCGGCTGCCAGCAGGCTGAGCAGAATCGAGATCTGCCAGACCAGGTCGTAGTTGCCGGTCTGGTCGTACACCACACCGCCCAGCCAGCCGCCGAGAAACGCGCCCAACTGGTGGAACAGGAACACGATGCCACCGAGCATCGACAGGTTGCGCACGCCGAACAGAGTGGCCACCGTGCCATTGGTCAGCGGCACCGTCGACAGCCACAGCAAGCCCATGGCAATACCAAAGAGGTAAGCGCTGATCTGGGTGGCCGGCGCCCAGAGAAACAGCACGATCACCACCGCGCGCAGCAAATAGAGCGCAGTGAGCAAACGCGGCTTGGACATCCGCCCGCCGAGCCAGCCGGCGGTATAGGTACCGACGATATTGAACAGCCCCACCAACGCCAGCACGGTGGTGCCAATGGTGGCCGGCAAGTGCTGGTCGACCAGGTAGGCCGGCAGATGCACGCCGATGAACACCACCTGGAAGCCACAGACGAAAAAGCCCAGGGCCAGCAACCAGAAGCCCGAGTGCGTGCAGGCTTCACGCAATGCCTGGCCCAGGCTTTGCTCGGCACCATGGCTGGGCAGCGGCCGGTCCTTGAGCAAGCCAACCAGCGGCACGATAAACGCGACCAGCAGACCCAGTACCAACAGCGCTGCCGACCAGCCCAGCCAGCCGATCAGGCCCAACGTACCCGGCAGCATGGCGAACTGGCCGAAAGAACCTGCAGCGCTGGCGATACCCATGGCCATGCTGCGCTTCTCGGCCGGTACGGCGCGGCCGACCACGCCGAGGATCACCGAAAACGAGGTGCCGGAAAGACCGATGCCAATCAGCAGACCAGCACTGAGCGACAACGTCAGAGCCGAATCGGACATGCCCATCAACATCAGGCCGGTGGCATAGAGAATGCCGCCGACGATCACCACCTTGGCCGCACCCAGGCGGTCGGCCAGGGCCCCGGCAAAGGGCTGCGCCAGGCCCCAGATGAGGTTTTGCAAGGCAATGGCGAAGGCGAAGACTTCACGCCCCCAGCCGAAATCGGCACTCATGGGCGCCAGGAACAGACCAAAGCCATGCCGCACGCCCAATGAGAGCGCGAGGATCAATGCCGCCCCCAATAGAATCCAACCGCTGGTTCGCCATACCGATGTCATTGTTGTTTTCTCCACAGCACCGCAAGGTTTACGGGTATATACCCGCTTTAGTCGAAAAATATCAGGCCAACAGCGCTAGCAGGCGAACCAGTTCATCGCGCTGCCCTTCACCCAGGGTTGTCACCAGGCGGGTCTGGGCTTGCTCCCAGGCCGGTTCGGCTTCGCGCAAGCGGGTTTTCCCCTGTTCGGTCAGCAGCACCAGGCGATTGCGCAGGTCGCGCCCCTCGGCCAACGCCACCAGCCCTTCGGCTTCCAGTACCCGCAGGTTGCGCCCCAGCGTGCTGCGATCCAGGCCCATGGCTTCGGCCAGGGTCGAAATGCTCGGCTGGTCGAGGCGGCGCAAGTGCCGCAGCAAGGAAAACTGCGCGACATTGATCCCGAAGCCTTCGAGGGCCTCGTCGTAATGCCGGCTGACCCCACGGGCAGCTCGACGCAGGTGGGTGCAAATGCATTCACTGGTCAACATGGATATGTGTATATACCCGCATATTTCTCGACGCAAGCATTTCCTGCCTCGACTAGGGCTGAAGACGCTTGCGGATGGGTTCGAATTCGGCGGTGGACTGGCGTTCAATCGGGTCCGGCTGCCCTTGCTCTATTGCCCGCCAATAAGCCCAGGGCACCTTGGCGCTGCCCAGTTCGTAGTCCATGCCGTCCCAGCTGTCTTCTCGGAAGCTGTAGAAGGCCCAGTGCAGGTTTGCCCGTTGAAGGGTGGTCAGCACGTCTTCAAGGTACTGCCGACACCCTGGCAGGCGGCGCATGCAGCCAAACTCACCAGCCACCAGCCGGCTGGTCGGCAGCTGCTGCGCACGGGCCCACTGTAACGGGCTGTGCAGATACGCCTCGACCCTCTCGCTGTCCCACACTTGCTGCTGCCCGGCAAACTTCACCGGCCCGGGATAGGCATAGGGTTTGGCGCGGCTCATGTTGGGGGCGCTGGTCGCCTCATAAGGCTCGTACATGTGGAAGCTGTACAGCATCCGCGCATCCGTCAGCGCAGCCGGCCAGTAGGCAAAGGCATCGGCGGCGGCATACCAGCCGGCATCGACCATCACCGGCGTCAACATGTCCACTTCACGGATGGCCGCGATAACCCGGGTGTAAAACGCTGGCAGGTCACGCGCACCACCCTGTTGCTGCTGGTACCAGGCACGCATGTCGGCAACCGGCGCATGTTCGGCAAGCCCGGCCCTCTTCTCCGGCGCCGGTTCGTTGATCAGGTTGTAGGCGGCAATGGCCGGGTGATCCTTGAGCGCGCTGGCCAGATCGCGCCAGAACGCCGCCGATTGCGTCCACCAGGCCTTGTCCTGCCAGAGACGGTCGTCAAAACGATCGTGATTGTTCTGTGCCCAGCGCATGCCCGGCAACGACAGCGGTGCAATGACCACCTTGAGCCCGGCAGCCTGGGCAGCATCGAGCACCGCGCGTAGCTGTATCAGATCGTCGGCGGCCAACCCGGTGTAGCCATCGGCATCGCCCAGGAGGAAATCGCGACCGGCTGGCTGCCACTTGTCATAGGACAGGCGCACCCAGGTCGCACCGTAGTCTTTGAGCGCCTGGAAGTACGCCTGATCAGGCGGCAGGCGGTTGAAGCTGTTGCCGCCGTGACGGGGTGCATCCCAGAACGTGATCAGGTCGGCAGCGCCGGCACTGCCATGAACACTGAGCAGGGCCAGCAGCCCGGCTTGCAATACTCGCTTCACGTGACATCCCCCGACAAAAGAAGGCGAAGGATACGCCTCACTTTGCCCGGGAAAAGGACGCGATGATTGCCGGGAGTTACAACGCCAGGCTGAGTAAAACCGCCAGTTCCAGCAGTTCCAGGAGCGCGCCTGCGGTGTCGCCCGTGGTGCCGCCCAACCGCTGAATCATCACGCGACGCAAACAGAAAAAGGCTACCACCACGACGACCAATAAATACACGCCTTGCAGACCTGCCAGACACACGCTCAGGACGCAGCTGGCGAGCAGCACCCAGGCGGCGCTGCGCCGCGGTAGATGATCGGCCAGGGCCTGGCCCAGTCCGCCTGCCCGCACATAAGGGGTGGAGAGGAACAGCCCCAGCAACGCCGCGCGGCCCAGTAGCGGTGCGAGGATCAGCAACAACCCCTGCCCGCGCTCCACCAGCACCAGCAAGGCACAGAACTTGAGCAGCAATACCAGCACCAGCGTGACCACAGCAATCGGCCCGCTGCGGGGGTCTTTCATGATCTCGAGGGTGCGCTCACGGTCGCCAAAGCCGCCTAGCCAGGCATCGGCACTGTCGGCCAGGCCGTCCAGGTGCAGGCCACCGCTGAGCACCACCCAGGCACTGAGCAGCAACGCGGCATGCAACAACAGCGGGCTGCCGCTGAGCAGCGCATTCAACCCCCACAGCAACACGCCGAACAGCACGCCAACCAGTGGATAGAACAACAACGAGCGCCCCATCTGTTCAGGCGCCGGCATCCCCGGCAAGCGCACCGGCAAGCTGCTGAGAAACTGCAAGGCAATCCAGAACGGCAGCATCTCAGCAGACTTCCCGCAGGTTGCCGTCGGCGAGCACCTCAAGGCGGCACAACGCCCCATGCCCCACCTCGACCTGCAGCAACTGCTCACGAGGCAGGCCTCTGGCGCGCGCCAGCAGCAGACGCATCACGCCACCATGGGTGACCACTAACAAGTGCTTGCCCACGTGCTGCCGATGCACCTCGGCAATGGCTTGCAGCACTCGCCGGGAGAAGTCGATCACGGCTTCGCCACCCGGCGGGGTGAAAGCATAGGGATCCGACCAGAACTGCCCCAGTTGCTGTTCATGGGTGAGCATCAACTCGGCGGCACTGCGACCTTCCCACTCGCCAAAATGCAGTTCTTCAAGACCAGGGACCAGCTGTACCGCCAGGCCGGTTTGCTCGCCGAGTCGTCGGGCAAAATGCGCGCAGCGCTGCAACGGAGAACTGACCAGACCCTCCCAGGGCCCGGCCGTGTCCACAGCAGCCTGCATCTGCGCCCAGCCTTTGGCCGTCAGCGCATCGTCCAGGCTGCCACGCAGGCCGCCACCCAGTTCGGTTTCACCGTGACGCAGCAGGTCGAGGATCATGCCGGTCGATCCGCTACTGCGGCTTCGGCGAAGGTTGCCATCTGCCCGTGCAGGTCGCAGGCCAGACGCAACACCGGAACTGCCAGCGCCGCCCCGCTGCCCTCCCCCAGGCGCAAGCCGAGCGCCAGCACCGGCTCGGCATCCAGCTCGTCCAGCAATCTGCGGTGCCCGGGTTCGGCGCCACAGTGACCGAACAGCAGCCAGTCACGGCAGCCCGGATTGATCCGCACCGCCACCAGCGCGGCGACGCTGCAGATAAAACCATCGACCAGCACCGCGATGCCCGCCTGGGCACAGCCCAGATACGCCCCCACCAAGGCGGCAATTTCAAAGCCGCCAAAGCAGAACAAGCGTTGCACAGGGTCCGCAGGCAGGTCGGCGTGCAGCGCCAAGGCACGCTCGATGACCGCCGCCTTGTGGCGCACCCCATCAGGGTCCAGGCCGGTTCCCGGCCCACTGAGTTCCGCCGCCGGGCAAGTGAGCAAGGCACAGGCCAGAGCGCTGGCAGCCGTGGTGTTGCCAATGCCCATCTCGCCGCCAATAAACAGCTGGGCGCCGCTGGCCGCTGCGCGCACTGCGCTGTCGCGGCCGCCCTGCAATGCCTGCAACCCCTGCGCCCAGGTCATCGCCGGGGTCTGGGCAAAGTTCGCCGTACCAGGCCCCACCCGCAGGTGGCGTACCCCCGGCAGGTTCAGCTGCGGATCAACCGTGCCGAGGTCTACCACCTCCAACTGGGCATCCAGCTGCCGCGCCAGCACACTGATCGCAGCACCACCGCTGACGAAGTTATGCAGCATCTGCCCGGTCACGGCCTGGGGATAGGCGGAAATGCCTTCGGCGACCACGCCATGGTCGCCCGCGAAAATCGCAATGTGCACCTGGTCAAGGCGCGGCTTGAGCTGCCGCTGCAGGCCGGCAAGCTGCACGGCAATCTGCTCCAGACGCCCCAGCGAACCGGCCGGTTTGGTCAGTTGCTGCTGGCGCGCCAAGGCCTGGTCTCGGGCGGCCTGATCAACGGGACGGCAGGCTTCAAGCCACCAGGTCTGACTCATGGTGCGTTTCCTTTGAGAGTAAGGGGCAAGCCGGCGACGGTGAGCACCACGCGCTGACAACGCTCGGCAATCGCCTGGTGCAGCCAACCGGCTTCGTCGACATAGCGGCGGGTCAACTCGCCCATGGGCACCACGCCCAGGCCGGTCTCGTTACTGACCAGAACGATTTCACCCGGCAGCGCCGCCAGGCACTCGAGCAGCGCCGTGCGCTCGGCGTTCAGCCGTTCGGGGTCATTGAGCATCAACAGGTTGGTCAGCCACAGGGTCAGGCAGTCGACCAGCAGGCAGCGGTCGGCGCTGGCATTGGCGCGCAGGGTCCGGGCCAGCGCCAACGGTTCTTCAATCAAGCCCCACTGAGCCGGGCGGCGCTCGCGGTGCAGTTGCACCCGCGCATTCATCTCGCCGTCCAGAGGTTCGCTGGTGGCGATGTAGGTGACCGCCAGGCCACTGCGTTCGGCCAGCTGTTCAGCCAGGCGGCTCTTGCCGGAGCGGGCACCACCGAGTATCAGGTTGATCATCTCAATTGAGCTCGCACAGTTGGCGCAAACGCGCGGTGTCCAGGTGCTGCTCGACCAGGTCGGCGAGGCGCTCGATGTCGCGTTCGCGCAGCGCGTGGTAATCGACGTGCTCGACCTCGTGCAAACCGGCCCAGCGCAACAAGGCGGCACATGCCTGCGGCGACTCGAACAGGCCATGCAGGTAAGTCGCCATGATCTGTCCGTCGGCGCTGACCGCGCCGTCAGCGCGCCCGTCCGCCAGTTGCACGGCCGGACACGCCAGAGCCGGGCCTTGGCTCACCCCGGCATGAATTTCGTAACCGCTGATCGGGGCCTGCTCCAGTTGCAGGGTTCCGGCCACATTGCGTAACTGTTTGTCGGCTTCCAGTACGGTAGTGAATTCAAGCAGGCCCAGCCCTTCGCTGCTGCCTGCCGCACCTTCGAGCCCCAGCGGATCGTCCACACGCTGGCCAAGCATCTGCAGACCACCGCAGATACCCAGAACTTTGCCGCCGTAGCGCAAGTGGCGGCTGATGGCCTGGTCCCAGCCACGGGCGCGCAGTTGCGCCAGATCGCCGCGCACGCTCTTGGAGCCGGGCAGGATGATCAGGTCCGCTGGCGGGATAGGTTCGCCCGGGCCGATGAACTGCAGGTCGACCTGCGGGTGCAGGCGCAGCGGGTCGAAATCGGTGTGGTTACTGATGCGCGGCAACACCGGCACAATCACTTTGAGTGCCCGCGCCGCCTTGTCGCCCTGGCGCTGATCGATGCCGTCTTCGGCTTCCAGGTGCAGGTCCATCACATAGGGGAGCACGCCCAGTACCGGCTTGCCGGTCCGTGCTTCCAGCCAGTCCAGGCCCGGCTGCAGCAAGGCGATATCGCCGCGGAAACGGTTGATGACAAAGCCATTGACCCGCGCCTGTTCACTGGCTGAAAGCAGTTCCAGAGTCCCGACCAGGTGAGCGAACACCCCACCACGGTTGATGTCGGCAATCAGGATCACCGGGCAGTCCACCGCCTCGGCAAAGCCCATGTTGGCAATGTCGCCGGCACGCAGGTTGATCTCGGCCGGCGAGCCTGCGCCCTCAACCATTACCACCGGGTACTGCGCGCTCAGGCGCTGGTGAGAGTCGAGTACCGCTTGCATGGCGATGGTCTTGTAATCGTGGTACGCCACCGCATTCATGCTGGTCACGGCACGGCCATGGACAATGACCTGAGCACCGGTGTCGCTGTTGGGTTTGAGCAACACCGGGTTCATGTCGGTGTGCGGTGCCAGGCGCGCCGCCTGTGCCTGTACAGCCTGGGCCCGACCGATCTCGCCGCCATCGGCAGTCACGGCACTGTTGAGCGCCATGTTTTGCGGTTTGAAGGGCACCACGGCCACGCCCTGACGCAGCAGCCAGCGGCACAAGGCGGTTACCAGGGTGCTTTTGCCGGCATCGGAGGTGGTGCCCTGCACCATCAGGGTACTCATAGGGTTTCCTTGCGGTAATCGTTGAAGGCCTGGGCCAGGCGCTGAAAATCCTGCTCGCTGGCCGGCAGGCCAAAACGCAGGCTGGCAGGCTGATTGAACATCCGCAGCAAAATGCCACGCCGCGCCATGAATTCATGCAGGCGCATGGCCTGATCTGTAACCAGGTACTGGAACAGATCGCAGCCGCCGGTCGGGGTGAAACCGGCGCCTGTCATGAGGCTGGCAAGGCGTTGGCTGGCCTCGGCACAACGTGCGATCTGGCGTTGCTGTGCGGCGCTGTCGAGCAGGCAGCTCTGGCCGAGGATGCGGGTCGGTCCGCTGACGGTCCACGGGCCCAGCAGCTCGGCCAGGCGTTGCAACAGCTCGGCTTCGGCCAGGACAAACCCCAGGCGCACGCCGGCCAGGCCAAAGAACTTGCCGAACGAGCGCAGCACGATCAGCCCCGGTTGGCCTGCCTGGGCGCCAATGCTGAACTGCGGGGTGTTGTCCATGAACGCTTCGTCCACCAGCAACCAGGCGCCGCGCCGGGCCAACCGGGCATGCCAGCCCAACAACTGGTCTGCCTTGAGCAGGCTACCCGTAGGGTTGTTGGGGTTGACCACCACGAGTGCATCAAGGCTGTCGAGAAGCCCTTCGACCTGATCAGGGTTCAGTTCCAGCACCCGGTGCCCGGCACGCCGCCAGCCTTCGGCGTGCTCGGCATAACAGGGTGAAAGTACCCCCACCGTGCCGCGCGCGCGCAATTGCGGCAAGGCCTGGATCGCCGCCTGCGAACCGGCCACCGGCAACACCTGCCGTGCCTGGTAATACTGGACGGCGGCCTGCTCCAGGCCGTCGTCGGTTTCGGGCAAGCGCGCCCAGGCCTGCTCCGGAATGGGCGGAATGGCAAACGACCAGGGCGCTATGCCACTGGACAGGTCCAGCCACTGCGCCCTGGGGATAGCGTACTGCTGCACTGCGCGCTGCAGGCGTCCACCGTGCTCAAGCATAAAGTTCAGCCCCCAAACACAACAGCAGCAACCATAGCCACACGCCTTGGCAGACCAGGCGCCAGCCGCGCTCGATGGACTGGGCATCCGCCGCCGGGCCTTTGCCCAGTTGCGGTCGTTCGTGCAGCTCGCCGTGATACACCGCTGCGCCGCCCAGTTCCACACCCAGGGCACCGGCGCCGGCGGCCATGACCGGACCGGCATTGGGGCTGTCCCACAGGGGGGCCTGACGGCGCCAGCAATTCAGCGCCAGGCGGGTTTTGCCAAGCAACGCATAGGTCAACGCCACCAGCCGCGCAGGCAGGTAATTGAGCACATCATCGATACGCGCAGCGGCCCAGCCGAAACGCTCGAAACGTTCGTTGCGATAGCCCCACATGGCATCCAGGGTGTTGCTCAGTCGATAAAGCACCACCCCCGGCGCCCCGGCCACGACAAACCAGAACAGTGCGGCAAACACGGCATCGCTGCCGTTTTCCAGCACCGACTCGGTCGCTGCCCGGGCCACGGCCGTTTCGTCCAGCTCGCGGGTTTCGCGGCTGACCAGAAAGCCCACGCGACGACGGGCTTCGTCCAGATCGCCCTGGCGCAGCGCATCTGCCACTGGCGTCACGTGTTCACCCAGGCTGCGCAGGCCCAACGCGCAGTACAAGGCCAATACTTCGACCAACCAACCAATATAGGGCAGCCACGACAGCAACGTCGCCAGCAAGGTCAGCGGGATCACTGCGAGGAACCAGGCTGTCACGCCGTGGCTGCGCCAGCCGCGACCGCCGGCGTTGAAACGCTGCTCCAGACGCCCGGCCAGACGGCCAAAGGCGACCAGCGGGTGCCGACGCTGGGGCTCGCCCCACAACGCATCGAGCGCTACGCCAGCCACAGTCAGCAACGCCACACTCATCAGGACTCTCCCCACTGGTTTTCAAACAGCATGTCGCTCAACGGACGCTCGCTGGCCCAGCCTTCCAGGGCCAGCATCGGCGCCGGATAAAATGCCTCGACCGGGCCCAGGCAGAGGATCGCCAGCGGCTTGGCACCGGTCGGCATACCCAAAAGGTCCGCCAGTGCCTGGGGATCGAAAAGCGAGACCCAGCCCATGCCCAGGCCTTCGGCGCGGGCCGCCAGCCAGAGGTTCTGAATGGCGCAGGACAACGACGCCAGATCCATCTCCGGCAAGGTGCGGCGGCCGAAAATGTGCTTTTCGCGATCGTCCATCAAGGCCGCCACCAGCACTTCGGCGCAGTCATTGATGCCTTCGACCTTGAGCTTCATGAAATCGTCCGAACGCTCGCCCAAGGCGTGCGCAGTACGCAGCCGCTCGGCCTCAACCAGCGCCTGGATATGGCCGCGCAGCTTGAAGTCGGTAATACGGATAAAGCGCCAGGGCTGCATCAAACCGACGCTGGGCGCCTGATGTGCAGCGCCCAGCAAGCGCGCGAGCAGTTCGGGGGCCACCTCGCCCTTGACGAAATGGCGCATGTCGCGACGTTCGCCAATCGCCCGGTAAACCGCCGCGCGCTCGGCGTCAGTGAAAGCCAGCTCGCTCATGGTGCCAATAGCGCCGCCGCCGCGTGGGGGTTGGAAGCAAAATAGAAATGCACGTAAGACGCCGTCAGTCGGCCACAGCGATAGACTGCTTCGGCGCCCCGCCCGCCATTGGGGCTGTGCCCCCGGGCAATCGGCTCAAGGGCTGTCTGGGTCAAGGAGTGGTGGTAGGTGTGCCCGCGCAAGGTGCCTTCTGGCAGGTCAACCGCTTGCAGGGCCAACGCCGCCAGGCGTTTCTGCATCACTGCCTCGCCTTCAAGCAGGCCCAGCAACTCGGCTCGCTCACCGGCGACATCGGTCAGGGCATCAAGCAGATAAAGCATACCGCCACACTCGGCGAGCAATGGCTTGCCGGCCTGGTGATGGACACGGATCGCACTGAGCATCGGCGCGTTGGCTGCAAGTGCCTGATGGTGCAGCTCCGGATACCCTCCGGGCAGATACAGGCTGTCAGCCTGCGGCAATTCGCGGTCGTGCAGCGGCGAAAAGAACGCAAGCTCCGCGCCCATGCTGCGCAACAGGTCAAGGTTGGCGCCATAGGTAAAGGCAAAGGCTTCATCCCGGGCCACGGCGATTTTCACGCCGTCGAGAATGGGCTCGATGGCCTGCGCCGTCGGCGCCGCAAAGGCCACCGCAGGCGGTAAGGAAGACTCGCAGCTGGCGCCCAGCGCAGCTGCAGCCGCATCCAGGCGAACATCCAGGTCGTTGAGTTCGCTGGCCTGCACCAGGCCCAGGTGCCGGCTGGGCAATTCGATGCCGGTTTCCCGCGACAGGCCGCCATACCAGCGCAGCCCTTCGGTCAGGCTACCTTCAAGCAGCTGGGCGTGGCGCAGGGTGCCAACGCGGTTGGCCAGTACCCCGGCAAAGGGCAGATCGGGCTGATAGCGAGCCAACCCCAGCGCCAGGGCGCCGAAGGTCTGGGCCATGGCCGTGCCGTCGATCACGGCCAGCACCGGTACATTGAAGTGACGGGCCAGGTCGGCACTCGACGGCGTACCGTCGAACAACCCCATCACCCCTTCAATCAGGATAAGGTCGGCCTCACCCGCCGCCTCCCAGAGCAGCCGCCGGCTTTCCTGCTCGCCGACCATCCACAAGTCCAGCTGGTACACCGGCGCACCGCTGGCGCGCTCAAGGATCATCGGATCAAGAAAGTCCGGGCCACACTTGAAGACCCTGACTTTGCGCCCGAGGTTACGGTGCAAACGCGCCAACGCCGCCGTTACCGTGGTCTTGCCCTGCCCTGAAGCCGGGGCGGCAATCAGGACTGCCGGGCAGTGCCGCGTAGCGGTCATAGCTCAACGCCCTTCTGGGCGCGGATGCCGGCCTGGAACGCGTGCTTGATCATGCCCATTTCCGTGACGGTGTCGGCCAGCTCGATCATTTCATCCTTGGCGCCGCGGCCAGTGACAATCACGTGCTGCATTGGCGGGCGGGCCTGCAGGTCGCTGAGCACTTGTTCGAGGTCTAGGTAGCCATGCTTGAGGGCAATGTTCAGCTCATCGAGCACCACGAAGGTGATCGCCGGGTCTTGCAGCAACTGGCGGGACACCGCCCAGGCTGCCTCGGCCGCGGCGATATCGCGTTGGCGGTCCTGGGTTTCCCAGGTAAAGCCTTCGCCCATCACGTGATAGCGCACCTGCTCGGGAAAGCGCCGGAAAAACAGCTCTTCGCCGGTGCTGTTGCGCCCCTTGATGAACTGCACCACGCCGCACTGCATACCGTGGCCCATGGCCCGGGCAAGCATGCCGAACGCGGAGCTGCTCTTGCCTTTGCCGTTACCGCTGAGCACCAGCAGCAAGCCGCACTCGTTGGGCGCGTTGGCAATACGTTCGTCGATTACTGCTTTTTTGCGCAGCATACGTGCCAGGTGACGTTCGTCACGCTCGGTGGATTCAGTCATCGCAGTCTCCGCACAGCACTGTCGGCCACTCCGCAACGAGCGTAGCAGCGCCGGGCTGCACAGGGTTCGCGGCAAAAAGTGGGCAACAGATGAATGGATTAGGCAGACGGAGAAACGCGCAGGGCTGCGGCACAGGCCGAAGTAACCGCGCATCACCCTCCGTGATGCCGTTGGCTGATTCAGGCCGGTCTCCGGGCTTGTGAGCGGGGCCATCAACACCCGGGTCGCGCGCCTTCCCGGGAGTTGCTTCCCAGTGGCCATGCGCGACCTTGACTCACCTACCGTTGCGGGGGCAGCGCCGGATTTACGTACCATTGCACGTTCACCGGCTTCCCTGTTTCACCCTGCCAGACCATCGTCCACAGAGCACCTGAAACAAGTCGCGAAGGTTAGAGGGTTGCACCCGGAGCGTCAATGAAAGGCGCAGTGCTGGCCTGGATCAATGGCGTGTTTGTCATCTTGTGTCACCTTGGCATCGGTGATATCAAATAGCCATAACCCGGCTATTCTCGATTACAACGATAAAGGAGAGAGCGGCATGCAAGGTCTGATCATCAATAACGCACGCCTGGAGTTTCTACGCCCGGCCCTGGAGCGCTGGGTCGAATGCATCGACCGCTTCAACCAGACCCTGGGCGATGGCGAGGCACCTTATTGGCACGGCGCCCAGGCCAATCTGAGCCTGTTATCTGCCGCGGCCTGGCAAGCGGAACTGGTGACCCTGCAACACCATCAAAGCAGCAAGCAGCGTGAAGAAGGCGACCGAGAAGGCCGCTGCGACCTCTACATCGCCAACCGCGAAGAAGCCGCCTACCTGCAAGCCAGCCAGCGCTGGCCACGCATCGCCCGCCTGGACCTGAGCAATGCCCTGCAGGAAACCGCCCTCGCCGCCCGTCAGGTCGCCGCCGCCAGCCAGCTCAAGGTTGCTGCCCTGTTCGCCAGCCCGTGGAAGGCCGGGCAGCACGCCAGCCCCGAGGAGCTCCAGGATCTGGTGGACGACCTGCAGAAGCACACGGCCTGTGCCATTGCCTGGTACTTCCCCTATGCCTACCGCAAGCTGCATAACGAGGCCGGTCAATACCACCCCGGCGTCGCCCTGCTACTCAAACAGGCCTGAACGAGGGAACCTCTCGTGCACCGCGCCTCTCTACGCTAAACAGTGGTCAGGGTTGCAAGGGGTACGATATGGGCAGGAACCGGTTTGCCTTATTGATGGCGCTCGTCGCCGGACTGAGCGGTTGCGGTGAAAATGCCCGGCTGGAGGTCAGCGACGGCTACGGCCCGACGCCACAATTGCCGGAGCCCAACCCGACGCTGATCCCCACCGTAAATATCGCCCAGGCCATCGGCTGGCCTCAGGGCTCCAAGCCGGTGGCTGCATCCGGCACTCAGGTAGCGGCGTTTGCCCAAGGCCTGGACCACCCGCGTTGGCTCTATGTACTGCCCAATGGCGATGTACTGGTTGCTGAAACCAACGCACCACCGAAACCGGAAGATGGCAAAGGCATCCGTGGCTGGGTCATGGGCAAGGCCATGAACCGCGCCGGTGCAGCGGTGCCCAGTGCCAACCGCATCAGCCTGCTGCGCGACAGTGACCATGACGGCGTGGCCGAAACCCGCACCACCTTTATCGAACACCTCAACTCGCCATTCGGCATGGCCCTGGTCGGCAACGACTTTTATGTTGCCGACACCGATCGCCTGCTGCGCTTTCGCTACCAGCCAGGTGCAACCTCAATCCGGGGGCCCGGCACTGTGGTGGCTGAACTGCCCGGCGGCCCGCTGAACCATCATTGGACCAAGAACGTGATTGCCAGCCGTGACGGCAAGAAGCTCTACGTTACCGTGGGCTCAAACAGTAACGTTGGCGAAAACGGCATGGAACAGGAAAAAGGCCGCGCGGCGATCTGGGAAATCGATGCCGCCAGCGGCCAGCAGCGCCTTTTCGCTTCAGGCTTGCGCAACCCCAACGGTATGGCCTGGGAACCGCATACCGGGCAGCTATGGACTGCCGTGAACGAACGTGACGAAATCGGTAGTGATCTGGTGCCCGACTACATTACCTCGGTCAGGGACGGTGGCTTTTATGGCTGGCCCTACAGCTATTTTGGCCAGCATGTCGACCAACGCGTCAGCCCGCAGGACCCGCAACGGGTCGCCAAGGCGATTTCCCCCGACTACGCGGTGGGGCCGCATACCGCGTCTCTGGGCCTGACCTTTGCCGAGCCCGGGGTGTTGCCGCCACCCTTTGAGCAAGGTGCACTCATTGGCCAGCACGGTTCCTGGAACCGCAAGCCACACAGCGGCTACAAAGTGATCTTCGTGCCGTTCAGTACGGCCGGAAAACCCGCTGGCAAGCCCATTGACCTGCTGACCGGTTTTCTCGACGACGAGGGTAAAGCCAGGGGCCGGCCGGTGGGCGTGATCAACGATCAGCGTGGTGGCTTGCTGGTGGCCGATGATGTCGGCAATACGATCTGGCGGGTCACCAAGGCGAAATAGCCCCGGTACATCCCTACAGCTTGCGACAAAGCGTCAAACCATCGCCAATGGGCAACATCGACAGATCCACCCGCGGGTCGTCCTTGAGCTTCAGGTTCAGCGCCTGGATCGCTCGCGTGTCGTCACTGTCAGGCTGCACTTGCAACACCCGCCCGCTCCACAGGGTATTGTCGAACAGCAGCAGCCCGCCCGTGCGCAACAAGCGCAGCGATTCTTCCAGGTACTGTGGATAGTTGGCCTTGTCAGCGTCAATGAAGATCAGGTCGTAGCGCGCTGACGGCAACGTCGCCAAGGTCTGCAAGGCCGGCGCCAGGCGCAGTTCGATGCGCTCTGCCACCCCGGCCTCGCGCCAGTAGCGCCAGGCAACGGCGTTATAGCTTCCTTCCAGGTCACAACACAGCACCTGCCCGCGCTCCATGGCTTGCGCCATGCACAGTGCGCTGTAACCGGTGAACGTGCCGACTTCGATCACCCGTTGCGCACCGATCAGGCGCACCAACAGGGCCAATAGCTGCCCCTGCTCCGGCGCTACCTGCCAGCGCGCCTCGGGCAATGCCTGGGTTTCGGCGCGCAAACGGGCCAGCAACGGTGACTCACGTAGAGACACCGCCTGCAGGTAGTGGTAGAGCGCATCGTCGAGGTAGAGCGTTTGTGCCGTCATCGCCTACCTCGCAAGGTCAGGGGTTACGCGCCAGGTGCGTCGGCGCCAGCACGCGCTTGGCGTTCAGGTAGGTTTTGTTCCAGTAGCTGTTGGACAGGTAGTCCAGACGCACGGTTCCACCTGCAGACGGCGCATGCACAAAGCGCCCCTCGCCCACGTAGATGCCTGCATGGCTGACCTGCGAACCGCCATTGGTCGCGAAGAACACCAGATCACCCGATTGCAGGGCGTTGCGGTCGATGCTCGGGGTACGCAGCGTGATCATTTCACGGGTGGTACGCGGCAGCGAAATACCTGCCGAGTCGCGATAGACATAGCCGATCAAGCCGCTGCAATCAAAGCCCGAGTCCGGCGTGTTGCCGCCCCAGCGATAAGGCGTACCCACCAGGCCCAGGGCGCGAAACAGCACATCTTCAGCAACGGGATTGAAATACACCTGAGGCGCCATGACCACCGGCTCGACCACCTTCGGTGGTGTCGGGGCATGACTTGAGCAGGCACCGAGCAGTGCCAGCAGGGAAAATAGAGCGAAGCGCGCCTTCATCGCCATGGTCAGAACATCCTGTCTGAGGCCGTCCGGCGGTTGGGCCGGAAATAGTTGAGAATTTAGATTAGACGCTTTCTGTAAACACGCACGGCGACGAGCTTTTCAGCTACGTCGCCGTGGTACCGCAAAGGGCAAGATCAGTTACGCGAAATGGTGGTCGCGGTCGGTGCCATGGCCAATGCGCGTTTGGCTTCGATAAAGGTCTTGCTCCAGTAGCGATCACCGAGCTTGTCGATGCGCACGCCACCGCTGCGGCGGCTGCTGGAGTGAATGAACTGATCGTCGCCCAGGTAGATACCGGCGTGACTGACACGACCGCGACCGTTGGTGCTGAAGAACAGCAGGTCGCCCGGTTTGAGGTTGTTTCGTGCAACCAGCGGGGCATCCACGTTGATCATTTCGCGGGTCGAGCGCGGCAGGTTCATGCCCGCCTCTTCACGGAACAGGTAACCGATGAAACCGCTGCAGTCAAAGCCGGACTTCTCGGAGGTACCACCAAAACGGTAACGGGTACCGATCAGCGACATGCCACGTTCGAGAATGTTGTCAGCCAGGGCTGGGAGTTGGTAAGGCTTGCTGCTGGCAAAGGCCTGCAGGTCGTCTTCGGTGGCCATTTCTTCCTCAAACACCAGATGGGTGGAGGACGATGCCGATGCCTGGGAGGCAACCGAATGTGGGTCCTGCTGTTGCGATACAGGGCTATGAGCCGCGCAGCCAAAAAGCAGGGTAACCAGTGCGAGGGGCACGAGGGGTGCGAAGCGCTTTAGCATGGGCACGACCGTGTCTGGAATTTATTGAGTGGGAAACTATGCCTTCTATCGGTTCGATTTGCAAATTCAATCGAAAAAAATGTGACTTTTATGTGCCGAGGCTCTAGTACCTGCGTTACCAGCCCAACGTTTCTTTCAAAAACGGGATGGTGAGCTTGCGTTGAGCCTGCAACGAAGCCTGATCGAGACGCTCGAGCAAATCGAACAGTGCGCTCATGCTGCGCGTGCCGCGAGTGAGGATGAAGTGCCCGACCTCGTCAGTCAGGTGCAAGCCACGGCGCGAGGCGCGCAATTGCAGGGCGCGCAGCTTGTCTTCGTCGGACAGAGCGCGCATCTGGAAAATCAGCGCCAGGGTCAGGCGCGACTTGAGGTCAGCCAGTTTGATCGGCAGCTCGCGGGGTGAACTGGAGGCGGCCAGGAGCAAGCGACGGCCGCTGTCGCGCAGGCGGTTGAACAGATGGAACATCGCCTCTTCCCACTCGGGCTTGCCGGCAATCACATGCAAGTCATCGAGGCAGACCAGTTCGTACTGTTCCAGGTTGTCCAGCAACTCGACGCCGCGGTCGAGCAACTGCGCCAGCGGCAGGTAAACGGCAGGCTCGCCCAATTGCTCGAAACGCAGGCACGCGGCCTGCAGCAGGTGGGTCCGGCCGACGCCCTGCTTGCCCCACAGGTAAATCAGGCTTTCGGTCCAGCCGGCGTCGGCTTCGCAGAGTCGCTCGACGTAGCCCAAAGCGGCGGCGTTGGCACCCGGGTAGTAGTTGATGAAGGTGGCGTCGTCACGCAGACGCACACCCAAGGGCAACTGGATCGGTTTCATGCTGGCTGGGCAGTTCCGAAGAACCGCAAGGGGCCTTTAGTGAAAAGTCTGCAAAGTTTATACCCGTGGCGCCGGTCGCACAATCGGCGCGGACCACAAGTAAAATCAAAGGCTTGCATCGGGGTGTCGGAAACGATGCAAGCCTTTGGCCATTAACCTAGAGATCGGGGTCGATCTCTCCGGCATACATGTCCGACTCTTTATAGAGGTCATGGACATGGCGCAGCAACACCATGATCACCGCTGCCACAGGCAGCGCCAGCAACACGCCGGTAAACCCGAACAGTTCACCACCGGCAAGAATCGCGAAAATCACCGCCACCGGGTGCAGACCGATGCGATCCCCCACCAGCAACGGTGTGAGCACCATGCCCTCCAGAGCCTGGCCAACCATGAACACCGCCGCGATACCCAACAGCGGATACGGATCGCCGCCAAACTGGAACAGCCCGGCAATCATTGCTGCGCCAATACCAATGATGAAGCCCATGTACGGCACGATCGCCGCCAGGCCCGCCAACAGGCCGATCAGCAAGCCGAGCTCAAGGCCCACCAGCATCAGGCCCGAGGCATAGATCACGCCCAGCGCCAGCATCACCAGCAATTGCCCGCGCACGAAGGCACCGAGCACCTCATGGCATTCACCGGCCAGCGCCACCACCCGCTCCTCGCGCTGACGCGGCAACAGGCCACGGATCTTGGCCATCATCAGGTCCCAGTCACGCAGCAGATAGAAGCTCACCACCGGAATCAGCACCAGATTGGCCAACCAGCCCAGCAGGGCCAGGCCGGAAGCCGTGGCCTGCGACAGGATCACGCCAACGATATCGGTGGTCTGGCCCATGTGGGCGCTGATGCCCGCCTTGATCTTGTCGAACTTCCAGAACCCTTCGGCCAGGCCCAAACGCGCCTGCACCCAGGGCAAGGCCTCATGCTGCAGCCAATCGAGCATCTGCGGCGCCAGCTCATAGAGGCGCATCAGTTGCTTGGCAAGCATGGGCACCAGCACCAGCAGCAACAGCGTCAGCACCAGGGTAAACAGGGCAAACACCACCACTACCCCCCAGGTGCGAGACAACCCGGCACGCTCCAGCCGATCGACCAGCGGGTCGGCCAGGTAGGCCAGCAGGATGCCAACCAGAAACGGTGAAAGGATCGGGTGCAGCGCGTACAGCAGCGCGGCGCACAGCAGTGCCACCGCGCCCCACACCCAACGACGCATATCGGTCATGTACAACTCCAGGCCAGCTCAGGGATTACCAACGAAAACGCAGCCCGTTGAAAGGTTTCGGGGCGGCCGCCTGGGTTGCCCCTGGCACGGCGGGATCAACGGCGGGCGCAGGCGCAGCAGGTTCAGCGGGCAGCTCCTGCAGCTTGGCCAGGCCCAGTTGGGCACGCAACTGGTCGCTGTTGCCGGTCACCTGGTAGGTCAGGGTACCGCCATCCACCTGTTTCAGGCGTGCACCATAAGGCTCAAGCACCCGACCCAGTTCGGCATAACGTGCCAGGTTCATGCCCTGGACCTGCAACTGCATCTCGCTGCTGGCGCCGGGACGTGCGACAAATTTAGGCGCCAGGCGACTGCTGACCGCGAGCATCACTGCATCGGCCAACGCGGCCTGATCAGCACCTTCGGCCTTGCCCTGTTCGCGCAGCTCGCCCATCCACAAGTGCCAGATACCCTGCCATTTGCCGTCCGCTTCGCTGGCATGCACCGCCAGCAAGGCATCAGCGCCATAGCGCTCGGACGCACCGCGCAACGGCGCCGGGTCGGTGCCTTCGAGGTTTTTCGCCGTGGCCACCAGCTGCTCATCCAGGTCGGCAAGCGGCAAGCGCAGCGGCAAGCCACGGTGTTGCGCCGCACGGCGCAGCGGCTCGGCGCTGCTCTGGCCATCGCCCACCAGGCTCGAACCCTCGGCGCTGTCATTCAACCACCAGCCAAGGATCGACGGGCGATTGTTGCCCCACAGCGCCAGCCCAGCCTGGCGCAGGGTGCGTTCGGTACTGCCGGGATCAAAATCCACCAGCACGGTCTCAGGCGGGCCTGCCTCGAAGCCGAATTGACTGATGATCTGTTGCGGATCTTTGCGCAGCGCCGCCAGGGCCGGGCTCTGCGCCGCCTTGGGGTCACCGGTCAGGCGCAGCACCAGGGTATCCAGGGCTTTGCCGGTGGCCTGGGCACGGGCCTCGGCGCCCTGGCCGTCGACCGCTTCACGCACCTGATAGAGACCCGAGACGGTTTCGGCCTGCGCCGACAGCGCCAGCATGGCAAGACAGCCAGCGGCCAGGTAATTACGCAATCGCATGGAGGATTCCTGTCCTGGTAATAAAGAAGCAATGCTCATGAGCAAGTGCCGGTAAGACCGCAGCACCCTGCAAAACATTCGGTCAGTGCCGTCAATTTTGTCTTGTCGCCTTTGCTATACCTTATACAGCCTGCGCCAAGGCAACCAGCAAGACGCCGTTAAAGCATATTTTTTAACGGATCTGGGCCCTGCCCGTCGGCCTGAGGATGGCCGCTTAGGGGCAACCCTGATAAAATCGCGCGCCTTCGCAGACCGGCGACGGTCAGGCAGCTGGAATTCCCCCCGCATTGCCTGGCAGGTCACGGTCGATTCCCCCGAATCCCTCCCCCTAAAGGCCTGGATCATGAGCAAGCAACCCTCCCTGAGCTACAAGGACGCCGGTGTAGACATCGACGCCGGTGAAGCATTGGTCGAACGCATCAAAGGCGTCGCCAAGCGCACGGCGCGCCCGGAAGTCATGGGCGGCCTGGGCGGTTTTGGCGCCCTCTGCGAAATCCCGGCCGGCTACAAACAGCCGGTTCTGGTCTCCGGTACCGACGGCGTCGGCACCAAGCTGCGTCTGGCGCTGAACCTGAACAAGCACGACAGCATCGGCCAGGACCTGGTCGCCATGTGCGTTAACGACCTGGTCGTGTGCGGCGCCGAGCCGTTGTTCTTCCTCGACTACTACGCCACCGGCAAGCTCAACGTTGATGTGGCCGCTACCGTGGTCACCGGCATCGGCGCTGGCTGCGAACTGGCTGGCTGCTCCCTGGTTGGCGGTGAAACCGCTGAAATGCCTGGCATGTACGAAGGCGAAGACTACGACCTGGCCGGCTTCTGCGTTGGCGTGGTGGAAAAAGCCGAAATCATCGACGGTTCCAAGGTTGCCACCGGCGACGCGCTGATTGCCCTGCCGTCTTCCGGCCCGCACTCCAACGGCTACTCGCTGATCCGCAAGATCATCGAAGTGTCCGGTGCCGATATCGAGAACACCCAGCTCGACGGCACTCCGCTGACCGAACTGCTGATGGCGCCGACCCGTATCTACGTCAAGCCGCTGCTCAAGCTGATCAAGGACACCGGCGCCGTCAAGGCCATGGCCCACATCACCGGTGGCGGCCTGCTCGACAACATCCCGCGCGTCCTGCCAAAAGGCGCCCAGGCCGTGGTTGACGTTGCCAGCTGGAACCGTCCTGCCGTGTTCGACTGGCTGCAACAGCAAGGCAACGTCGACGAGCACGAAATGCACCGCGTACTGAACTGCGGCGTCGGCATGGTCATCTGCGTGGCCCAGGACCAGGTCGAAACCGCCCTGAACAACCTGCGCGCTTCGGGCGAACAGCCATGGGTCATCGGCCAGATCGGCGTTGCCGCCGAAGGCGCTGCCCAGGTCGAGCTGAAGAACGTCAAGGCGCACTGATGCCGAGCACGTCGTGTGATGTCGTGGTGCTGCTGTCTGGCACCGGCAGCAACCTGCAAGCCTTGATCGACAGTTTCCGCACCGGCGACAGCCCGGTGCGGATCCGCGCGGTCATCTCCAACCGCGCCGACGCCTATGGCCTGCAGCGCGCCCGTGATGCCGGTATCGACACGGCAGTACTCGACCACAAAGCCTTCGAGGGCCGCGAGGCCTTCGATGCCGCACTGGTCGAGCTGATCGACGGCTTCCAGCCACACCTGGTAGTGCTGGCCGGTTTCATGCGCATCCTCAGCGCAGGGTTCGTGCGTCACTATCAAGGCCGCCTGTTGAACATCCATCCTTCGCTGCTGCCCAAATACAAGGGTCTGCACACCCATCAGCGCGCACTCGAGGCGGGTGACACGGAGCACGGTTGCAGCGTGCACTTCGTCACCGAGGAACTCGACGGCGGGCCGCTGGTCGTACAGGCAGTAATACCGGTAGAGTTGGATGACACGCCAGAACGTCTGGCGCAACGGGTTCACAGCCAGGAACACCAGATTTACCCGCTGGCGGTGCGCTGGTTCGCCGAAGGCCGTTTGCGCCTCGGTGAGCACGGTGCTGTACTGGATGGCCAGCCTCTGGCGGCCAGCGGCCACTTGATTCGACCCTAGGAGAAATTATGCGTCGCGCCCTGCTCTTTGCACTTGCCGTGCTCGCACTGCCGCTTCAGGCAGCGGATCTCAAGCCTTTCTCGGCCAGCTACACCGCCGACTGGAAGCAGCTGCCCATGAGCGGCACCGCCGAGCGCAGCCTGGAAAAGAACGCCAACGGTACCTGGAGCCTGAACTTCAAGGCATCGATGATGATTGCCAGCCTGACCGAGCAAAGTACCCTGCGCCTGGACAAGGACACGCTGCTGCCGCAAACCTACCACTTCGAACGTGGCGGGTTGGGCAAGGCCAAGAAGGTTGACCTGGATTTCGACTGGAGCAGCAAGCAGATCACCGGTACCGACCGCGGTGACGCGATCAAGCTGCCGCTCAACCGTGGCGTGCTGGACAAGTCCACCTACCAGCTGGCTCTGCAACACGATGTGGCCGCCGGCAAAAAGAGCGTGAGCTACCAGGTGGTTGATGGCGACGAAATCGATACCTATGACTTCCGCGTCCTGGGTACCGAAAAAGTTACCACCAAGACCGGCCAGGTCGATGCCATCAAGGTCGAGCGCGTACGCGACCCGAGCCAGAGCAAGCGCATCACCGAACTGTGGTTCGCCAAAGACTGGGACTACCTGCTGGTGCAACTGCGCCAGGTCGAAACCGACGGCAAGGAGTATGTGATCGTACTCCAGGACGGTACGGTTGATGGCAAGGCAGTGTCCGGCAAGTAATTGACTGACTGACTGCTGGTTACACCCGAAACCCCGCCTTGTGCGGGGTTTCTTTTTTTGTAGGCGCCGATTTCAAGCCAGCATGAAAGATGTTTCATGGCGCGAACATTTACTTAGCCAGCTATCAAACCCTATAAAAGAGACCTGCGACACGGTGCCGCAGTTAACTGAAAGTGGAGTTTGCAGATGACTGTCAAAGTAACTGAGCGCGACGAAAACAAAATGTCTTACGAAAGCCTTGCCGCTGGTTTGCGCATCTGGGATGTGCACCAGCAGGACGAACTGGTGGGCATGTTCCACAACGAGCATGAAGCCCACAGCTACCGCATCGAATTGGAATTCCTCGAAACCAGACAGCAACAGCAATAGCCCACTGCAGAAAAAACAAACCCCGCCGTGGCGGGGTTTGTCGTGATTACCACATCAGATCGTCAGGGATCACATACGCGGCGTACGGATCATCGGCATCCGGCTCTTCCACCTGGGTATTGAGCAGCACGATACGCTTGGGATCACGCTCCTGGATCTTCAGCGCCGCTTCACGCGGGATCACTTCGTAACCACCACCATGGGCGACGATGGCCAGCGAGCCGCTGCTGAGCTTGCTGCGCATCAGGGCGTTGACTGACAGGCGCTTGACCTTCTTGTCGTCGACGAAGTTGTAGTAGTCCTCGGTGGTCAGCTTGGGCAGGCGCGACACTTCGATCAACTGCTTGACCTGGGCGGCACGGGCCTTTTGCTCGGCCTTCTCCTGCTGCTGACGATTGAGCTCCTGATCGCGCTTGGCCTTTTCGGCCATGGCTTCACGCGCCAGGCGCTGCTGCGAATCGTCAACTTCCACCTGACCTTTGTGTTCCAGGCGCTTTTGCTTCTTCTGTTCTTTACTGACCTGCTTGACCTGTTTCTGGTTGACCAGACCGGCCTTGAGCAATTGGTCGCGAAGGGAAAGGCTCATCGTTCACTCACTTATGTGCTTCTGCTCAGCCGCAACTGGGCAGGTTCTTTTCCTGACGTTTGGCTTCGCCCCAGAGTGCGTCCATGTCTTCAAGGGTGCAATCTTCAATCGGACGACCCATATCGCGCAATGCCTGCTCGATAAAACGGAAACGTCGTTCAAATTTCTGGTTGGCGCCGCGCAATGCATTTTCCGGATCGACTTTCAGATGCCGGGCCAGGTTGACCGTGGCAAACAGCAGGTCGCCGACCTCTTCAGCCAGCGCGGCATTGTCATTATCGGCCATGGCCTGCAGCACTTCGTCGAGCTCTTCACGCACCTTGTCGAGTACCGGCAAGGCATCCGGCCAGTCGAACCCGACCTTGGCCGTGCGCTTTTGCAGCTTGGCGGCCCGGGACAGCGCGGGCAAGGCGGCCGGTACATCATCGAGCAACGAGAGCTGTTCGGGTACGCCCTTCTCGGCCCGCTCCTGGGCTTTGATTTCCTCCCAGCGCTGCTTGACCTGGGCCTCATCGAGCTTTGGCGTGTCCAGCGGTGCATACAGCTCACCGGTAGGAAACACATGCGGATGGCGACGGATCAGCTTGCGGGTAATGCTGTCGACTACCCCGGCAAACTCGAAACGCCCTTCTTCACGGGCCAGCTGGCTGTAGTAGACCACCTGGAACAGCAAGTCGCCCAACTCGCCCTGCAAGTGCTCGAAATCGCTGCGCTCGATGGCGTCGGCCACTTCGTAGGCTTCTTCGAGGGTATAGGGAATGATTGTCGCGTAAGTCTGCTTGAGGTCCCACGGACAGCCGTACTGCGGGTCGCGCAGGCGGGCCATGAGGTGGAGCAGGTCATCCAGGGTATACATCGTGTGATCTCTGTTCAGGCAGGCCCGGCCTCATCGCCGGCAACGCCAGTTCCCACGGAACTGGTGTTACCGGCGATGAGAACATCAAGGCGTACGGTTTCGCCGCGTCTCGATGATGTTCGGCAACTGCGATATCCGTCCCAGCAAGCGACCCAGGGCATCCAGGCCTGGAATCTCGATGGTCAGGGACATCAGCGCGGTGTTGTCTTCCTTGTTCGAGCGGGTGTTGACCGCCAGCACGTTGATCCGCTCGTTGAGCAGCACTTGCGAAACATCACGCAGCAAGCCCGGGCGGTCGTACGCACGAATGATGATATCCACCGGGTAGGTCTGTACCGGCACCGGCCCCCAGCTGACCTGGATGATCCGCTCCGGCTCGCGCCCGGCCAGTTGCAGCACCGAAGCGCAGTCCTGGCGGTGAATGGTCACGCCGCGCCCCACGGTGATGTAACCGACAATCGCATCGCCCGGCAGCGGCTGGCAGCAGCCGGCCATTTGCGTGAGCAGGTTGCCGACACCCTGGATCTGGATATCGCCACGCTTGCCCGGCTTGTAACCGGTAGCTTTGCGCGGGACCAGCTCGACGTGGTCGCTGCGCTCCGGCTCCACCAGTTGCTGGGCTGCATTGACCAGGTGAGCCAAACGCAGATCGCCGGCACCCAGGGAGGCGAACATGTCTTCGGCAGCCTTGAGATTGGCCTTCTCAGCCAGGCGCTCAAAGTCCACCTGCGGCAGGCCCAGGCGGTTGAGCTCGCGCTCGAGCAGCGTCTTGCCGGCGGCAACGTTCTGATCACGCGCCTGCAGCTTGAACCAGTGAACGATCTTGGCGCGTGCCCGCGACGTGGTCACGTAGCCCAGGTTCGAGTTCAGCCAGTCGCGGCTGGGATTGCCGTGCTTGCTGGTGATGATCTCGACTTGTTCGCCGGTCTGCAGGCTGTAGTTGAGCGGCACGATTCGCCCGTTGATCTTCGCGCCCCGGCAGTTGTGGCCGATCTCGGTGTGTACCCGATAGGCAAAGTCCAGCGGCGTGGCGCCTTTGGGCAGGTCGATGGCATGCCCGTCCGGGGTGAACACATACACCCGGTCCGGCTCGATATCCACGCGCAGCTGCTCGGCCAGGCCGCCGATGTCACCCAACTCTTCATGCCACTCCAGCACCTGCCGCAGCCAGGAGATTTTCTCCTCGTAGTGGTTGGAGCCGGATTTGACGTCGGTGCCCTTGTAGCGCCAGTGCGCACACACCCCCAGCTCGGCCTCTTCGTGCATGGCGTGAGTGCGGATCTGCACCTCGAGCACCTTGCCCTCAGGGCCGATCACCGCCGTGTGCAGCGAGCGGTAACCGTTTTCCTTGGGGTTGGCGATGTAGTCGTCGAATTCTTTCGGAATGTGCCGCCACAGCGTGTGCACGATACCCAGCGCGGTGTAGCAGTCGCGCATTTCCGGCACCAGCACACGCACCGCGCGCACATCGTAGATCTGGCTGAATTCCAGGCCTTTGCGCTGCATTTTGCGCCAGATCGAATAAATGTGTTTGGCCCGGCCACTGATGTCGGCCTTGACCCCGGTGGCCAGCAACTCATTCTGCAGCTGGTTCATCACATCGCTGATGAAGCGCTCACGGTCCAGGCGTCGCTCATGCAACAGTTTGGCGATCTGCTTGTACTGGTCCGGCTCCAGGTAGCGGAAAGACAAGTCTTCCAGCTCCCATTTGATGTGACCGATCCCCAGGCGGTGGGCCAGGGGCGCGTAGATGTCGAACACTTCGCGGGCGACGCGGTGGCGCTTCTCGTCATCAGCGCCTTTGACTGCACGGATGGCGCAGGTTCGCTCGGCCAGTTTGATCAGCGCCACACGGACGTCATCAACCATGGCCACGAGCATTTTGCGCAAGTTCTCGACCTGCGCCTGGGAACCCAGTACCAGCGACTGACGCGGGCTGAGGCTGGCGCTGATGGCGGCCATGCGCAGCACGCCGTCGATCAGTTTCGACACTACCGGGCCAAAGCGCTGGCCCACTTCGGCCAGGGTTACCTTGCCTTCGCGTACGGCGCGGTAGATAACCGCGGCAACCAGTGAGTCCTGGTCCAGCTTGAGGTCAGCGAGGATTTCGGCGATTTCCAGGCCGGCCTGAAAACTCGAGGTACCGTCGGCCCAGGAATGCTTGGCCGGGTTACCTTTTTTCTCGATTTCCTGGGCGAACTCGCAAGCCTCCTTGAGCGCCTCACGGTCCAGCGCCAGATCGACGCTCACCACATGATCCAGCCATGCTTCGAGATTGATACTGCCGTCTGTGTTGACCGGCTGGTGCACTCTCACCTGTACCATCTTTGTCTACCTTTCCCTACAGCGCATTCGCGATGCGCTTGAAATCACTGGTGCTGCCCCTGCCGGACCCAAGGTGCAGCGCCCAACGCGCCAGCTTCGCTAGCCCGCTTCGAATAACGCCATGGCTTCGACATGCGCCGTTTGAGGAAACATGTCGAGAATCCCGGCACATTTTAACCGGTAACCCTGCCTGACCAGCTCAACCGTGTCGCGGGCCAGCGTTGCCGGATTGCACGATACATACACCAGACGTTTCGCACCAAGGTCTGCGATTTTTCGCACAACCTCGATAGCGCCGTCGCGTGGTGGATCCAAGAGTACCGCAGAAAAGCCTCCAACGGCCCAGCCGGAGGTGGACAATGGCTGCGATAAATCGGCCTGAAAAAACTGCACATTATGCAAATTGTTGCTTTGCGCATTGGCCGCTGCGCGCTCGACCATGGCCTGCACGCCTTCGACCGCAACCACCTCGCGCGCCTGCCTCGCCAGCGGCAGGGCGAAGTTGCCCAAGCCACAGAACAAATCCAGCACCCGCTCATCGGCTTGCGGCGCCAGCCACGCCAGCGCCTGCTCGATCATCGCCGTATTGACCTCGGCGTTGACCTGGACAAAGTCGCCCGGCCGATAGGCCAGCTCAAGGTTCCAGGGCGCCAGGGTAAATCCGAGAGTCTGACCTGCATCCACGGGCGCAGGTTCACCTTCGCCTTGTAACCAGAGTTGTGCACCTGCCTCGGTGCAAAACGCCTGCAGGCGCGCCAGGTCGTCCTCGGCCAACGGGCCGGTATGACGCACCAGCAACGCCAGCGCCGTGCCGCTGAACAGCTCGACATGGCCAACCACCTGCGGCTTGCTCAGGCTCTGCAAAAGCATCGGCAGGTGACGCATGATTGACTGCAAGGGTTGTACCAGCACGGGGCATTCGTCGATGGCGACAATGTCCTGGCTGGCTTCGGCGCGAAAACCGACTTCCAGCTTTTTCGCCTTGGCATCCCAGCGCACTGCCACCCGCGCACGGCGCCGGTAGCCAAACTCGGGCCCGCTCAACGGGCTGACCCAACGCTCTGGCACCACACCTGCGACCCGCTGCAGTTGCTCGGCCAGCAAGCGTTGCTTGAGGGCCAATTGATCGGCATGAGGCAGATGCTGCAGGTTGCAGCCGCCGCAGCGGTCGAAGTGCTTGCACGGCGCCTGACGACGCTGTTCGCTGGCGCTGAACACACGCTCCAGGCGCGCTTCCACAACCTTGCCGTGGGTGTTGAGCACCCGCGCTTCGACCTCTTCTTCGGCCAGCGCACCGCTGACAAACCAGGTGCGCCCGTCCAGAAAAGCAATGCCACGGCCATCCCCGGCCAGGCGCTCGATACGCAGGCGTTGCTTTTTGCCTGTGGGAATCTGCGGCGTGCGGCTACCGCCGCTGGGCTGGAAGCGCAGGCCGCTGTTACGTTTACTTTTGGACATCAGTTCGCCGCGTCGAAAATACCGGTCGACAGGTAACGGTCGCCACGGTCACAAATGATTGCCACGATCACAGCGTTTTCCAGCTCGCGGGACAAACGCAGCATCGCCGCGACTGCACCACCGGAGGACACACCGCAGAAAATGCCCTCTTCCCGGGCCAGTCGGCGAGTGGTTTCTTCCGCTTCGCTTTGGGCCATGTCGACCACGCGATCAACCCGGTCCGACTGGTAGATTTTTGGCAGGTACTCTTCAGGCCAGCGACGGATGCCCGGAATCGCCGAGCCTTCCATAGGCTGCAGACCGACGATCTGCACCGCCGGGTTCTGCTCCTTGAGATAACGCGAGCAGCCCATGATGGTGCCCGTGGTGCCCATGGAGCTGACGAAATGGGTAATGGTGCCCTGGGTCTGGCGCCAGATCTCGGGGCCGGTGCTGACATAGTGGGCTTCGGGGTTGTCACCGTTGCCGAACTGGTCGAGGACCAGGCCACGGCCTTCGGCCTGCAGACTGTCGGCCAGGTCGCGGGCGCCTTCCATGCCTTCTTCCTTGCTGACCAGGATCAGCTCGGCGCCGTAGGCGGTCATTGCCGCCTTGCGCTCAGCACTGGAATTGTCAGGCATGATCAGGATCATCTTGTAACCCTTGATCGCCGCTGCCATGGCCAAGGCGATCCCGGTGTTGCCCGAGGTCGCTTCGATCAGGGTGTCGCCCGGCTTGATCTGCCCGCGCAACTCCGCCCGGGTGATCATCGACAACGCCGGCCGGTCTTTGACCGAACCCGCCGGGTTGTTGCCTTCAAGTTTGAGCAGGAGCGTATTGCTGGTTTCGCCGCCAATGCGCTGCAGGCGGACCAGAGGCGTGTTGCCGACGCAATCGGCGATGGTTGGGTACTGCAAGGTCATGGCGTAATTCGCAATCCAGACTGCGGGGGCGACTATCATACCGGCAAACGGGATTTGCCCATATCACGCAATGTGTTGGAGTTATAGCTACAGGCTATAAGCAGCAAGCGACACAGCCACATTCAGCTCATCCCTCGCTTGCCACCGGCAACTGCATGTTCAGGCGCAAACCCTGGCCGGTGTTTTGCGCCCAGAGGCGGCCGCCCTGGCGGGCGATGGCATTGCGGGCAATGCTCAGGCCAAGCCCGAAACCGCCGTCACCAGGACGCGAGCCATCCAGGCGGGTAAACGGTGCGAAAATTCGCTCGAGCTCAGCCTCGTCGACCCCACCGCCCTGATCCTCCAGCCACAACAGCCAGTAGTTACCTTGACGGCGACCGTCCAGGCGAATCATGCCGTTGGCCGGCGAGTGACGAATGGCGTTGCGCAGGATGTTTTCCAGCGCCTGGGCCAGGCTGTTGAGGTTGCCCTGGATCCAGCAGGACGCGTCCAGTGCACACTGCAATTGCGTCGACGGCCAGGTGCTTTCGAAGCAGGCATCTTCGGCCAGCATCTCCCACAGCGCCTGAACCTGGATCGGCTCATTGCTCATGGGCGCGCGCTCGGTGTCCAGCCAGGCCAGCTGCAAAGCGTCCTCCACCAGGCGTTGCATGCAGTCGACCTCACGCCCCAGGCGTTCGCGCAACTGTTCAACATCGGTGTGTCCTTCACTGGCGACGCGCAGGCGGCTCAGCGGAGTGCGCAATTCATGCGACAAGTCCCGCAACAGTTGCTGCTGCAAGGCGACGGTGCCTTGCAGCCGCTCAGCCATGTCGTCGAACGCGCGCCCCAACTCCCCCAACTCATCCTGGCGGCTGGTGGTGCTGCTGGCCACACGCGCCGACAGCTGATCCGCGCGCCAGGCATTGGCCTGCTCGCGCAACTGGATCAAGGGCATGATCAACATGCGGTACAGCCCCACGCACAACAACAAGGTGAACAGACCGGGAATGATGCCGTTGGTCATGAACTGCCAGAACAAGCGGTACTGTCCCGGCATCAGGCGCTCCGGCAACTCGATGACCAACAGCCCTTGCTCAGGGTGTTCGACAAACGGCACGCGCATCCACGGCAAGCCAATCACCCGGCGGCTGACAGGCCAGTCAATCCCGCGCAGAAAGGTGATCTTGCGTGCCTGCTCAGGTGTCAGGTGGGTGCTGCTGAGCGACTGCAAATCCGGTCCCAGCACATTGATCCAGACCTGTTCCTTATTGGCCATCTCGGCCAGCCAGGCATCGACCCCGGCCGCCCCGCCCCGCGCCCAGGCCTGCTCGGCTTCGGCGGCATACTCGGTCAAGGTCGTGCGGGCTTCATCCGAGAGAAAGGCGTTCTGGGTTTCCATGTGCCGACCCCAGCTCATGCTGAGGCCGATCATCAACAGGCAGAAGCCCACCAACAAAATGGCCAGCTTCCAGAACAACGAGTGGCGGTTAGGCAATGTCAGTTGACCTCGGCGGCACTGAGCACGTAGCCCTTGCCCCACACCGTGCGCACTTCGCGCTCCTGGTAGCCGATGGCCTTGAGCTTGCGCCGGATCTGGCTGACATGCATGTCCAGGCTGCGGTCATGGCGGGCATAGCCACGCTGCAGGACCTGCTGATAGAGGAAGGCCTTGCTCAGCACTTCTTCATGGCTGCGGTGCAAAATGTCGAGCAGACGGTACTCGCTCAGGGTCAATCCCGCCCAGCGCTGGTCACAGCAGACGTCATTGACCTGCTCATCGAACTGCAACGCCCCGGCCTGCGCCGGCGCGGGCTCCTGACGTCGGCGCTCCAACGCCACCCGGCGCAGGATCGCCTCGATACGCACCTGCAGTTCGGCCATGCTGAAAGGCTTGGGCAGGTAGTCGTCGGCGCCGCGCTTGAAACCGCTGATACGGTCTGCCTCGGCCCCCAAAGCCGACATCATGATCACTGGCGTCGAGCTGCTTTCACGGAATTTGGCCAGCACATCCAGGCCACTCAAACCTGGCAGCAGAATGTCCATCAGCACCACATCAAACTGCGAATCACGGGCAACGTCGAGGCCTTCGCGACCGTTCTTGCACCAGGTCACGTTGAAGCCACCGCGCTGCAGCGCGTCATGCAGGTGAGCCCCCAGAACGGGGTCGTCCTCGATGGCCAGAATGTTGGAGTCGCGAATAGATACAGGATTCATTGGCGGGTGCTAGCAATTCTCAGTTACGCGATTATTGAGTAATTGCCCGGAGCAGGCAACCCGCAACTGCTCGCCGGTCGCAGGCCACGCCGGTTGTCTGCTTCAAAATTAGATACAAATGAGTGCATTGCGCGGGAAGGCGCGGTACTTTTCCGATTTGGTCCGTCAGCTAGCTCCGAGGACGGCCTACAGACTTGCCAGGCACAGGAGATTGGCGTGCTGAATCGTTTGGGAATCCGCAGCCGCGTGTTGCTGCTGGCCTTGCTGCCTGCCGGATTGATGGCAGTGGTCTTGGGCAGCTATTTCACCTGGCTGCAGCAAAACGAGCTGCAGGCTCAACTGGTGCAACGCGGCAAGATGATCGCCGAGAACCTGGCGCCCCTGGCCGCACCGGCCCTGGTCCGACTCGACCCCGCGCAGCTGGAGCGTATCGCAGCACAAGCCCTTGAACAGGCGGATGTGCGTGCCGTGGCCTTTCTCGGCCCAGACCGCAATCGCCTGGCCCATGCCGGGCCGAGCATGCTCAACCAGGCACCGGCCGGTGGTGGCACAGAATTGCTGCAACGCACCGGCAGCGATGCCACCCGCTACCTGTTGCCAGTGTTTGGCCACCACCGCGACCTGGCCGGTGAACGCATCCCGGGCGAAGTCGATCGCCTGCTGGGCTGGGTAGAGATCGAGCTGTCCCACGACGGTACTTTGCTACGCGGTTACCGCAGCCTGTTCACCAGCCTGCTGCTGATTTTTTTCGGGCTGGTGGCCACCGCACTCCTGGCCATGCGCATGAGCCGCACGATCAATGGCCCGATCGGCCAGATCACCCACGCCGTGACTCAGCTCAAGGATGGCAATCTGGAGGAACGCCTGCCGGTCATGGGCAGCCATGAACTGGACGAGCTGGCCGCTGGCATCAACCGCATGGCCGAAACCCTGCACAACGCCCATGAGGAATTGCAGCACAGCATCGATCAGGCGACCGAAGATGTACGCCAGAACCTGGAGACCATCGAGATCCAGAACATCGAGCTGGACATGGCGCGCAAGGAAGCCCTCGAGGCCAGCCGTATCAAGTCCGAGTTCCTTGCCAACATGAGCCACGAGATCCGCACGCCGCTCAATGGCATCCTTGGCTTTACCCACTTGCTGCAAAAAAGCGAACTGACACCGCGCCAGCTCGACTACCTGGGCACCATTGAAAAATCCGCCAGCAGCCTGCTCGGGATCATCAACGAAATCCTCGACTTCTCCAAGATCGAGGCTGGCAAGCTGGTACTCGACAGCATTCCGTTCAATTTGCGCGACCTGATTCAGGACACCCTGACCATTCTCGCCCCCGCCGCCCATGCCAAGCAGCTGGAGCTGGTTAGCCTGGTGTACCGCGACACACCGCTGTCACTGGTCGGCGACCCGCTGCGCATGAAGCAGATCCTCACAAACCTGGTGAGCAATGCCATCAAGTTCACCCGTGAAGGCACCATTGTCACCCGGGCCATGCTTGAGGAAGAACACGAAGACAGCGTGCAACTGCGTATCAGTGTCCAGGACACCGGCATCGGCCTGTCCAGCCAGGATGTCCGCGCGCTGTTCCAGGCCTTCAGCCAGGCCGACAACTCGCTGTCGCGCCAGCCCGGCGGTACCGGACTGGGCCTGGTGATTTCCAAGCGCCTGATCGAGCAGATGGGCGGCGAGATCGGCGTCGACAGTACGCCCGGCGAAGGTTCGCAGTTCTGGGTCAGCCTGCGCCTGCCCAAGGCCCGCGACGACGTCGAGGAGCCGCCGTTGCAAGCCCTGCAGGGACGTCGGGTGGCGATCGTCGACGCTCATGAACTGGCCCGCCAGGCGCTGGAGCATCAGCTGGAAGATTGCGGCCTGCGTATCAGCACGTTCAATTCAATCGACCCGCTGCTGCATGCCGTCGCGGCCGCGCGGATGGCGGGCGAGCCGATTACCCTGGCAGTCATGGGCGTCAACCTCGATAGCGTATCGCCGGAGCGACTGGGCCATTATGTCCAGCAACTGGAACGCCTGGACTGCCAGGCCCTGGTGCTGTGCCCGACCACCGAGCAAGCGCTCTACCACACTTATCTGCCCAATCCACACAGCCAGTTGCAGGCCAAACCGACCTGCACGCGCAAGTTGCGCCGGGCCTTGCTGGAGCTGGTCCAGCCACGGCGCAGTGTCAGCGAAGCCAAAGCCGCCAGTGACCAGCCCCTGCCCAAGGTGCTCTGCGTCGACGACAACCCGGCCAATCTGCTGCTGGTGCAAACCCTGCTCGAAGACCTGGGGGCCGAAGTGCTGGCAGTCGACAGCGGTTTTGCCGCCGTTCAGGCGGTTCAGGATGAACGCTTTGACCTGGTGCTGATGGACGTGCAGATGCCGGGCATGGACGGCCGCGAGTGCACCGAGCAGATACGCCGGTGGGAGAGCAGCCAGAGTGGCGCGCCGCTGCCCATCGTTGCCCTGACCGCCCACGCCATGGCTAACGAAAAACGTGCGCTGCTGCACAGCGGCATGGACGACTACCTGACCAAACCGATCAGCGAGCGTCAGCTGGCCCAGGTGGTACTCAAGTGGACGGGGCTCAACCTGAACGCCCCGCACAGCGAGCGGTTGCACGAACGCATCGCCGACAGCAATGAACTCAAAGTCCTCGACCCGGAAGAAGGCTTGCGACTGGCGGCAGGGAAACCCGACTTGGCGGCGGACATGCTGGCCATGCTACTGGCGTCCCTGGAAGCCGACCGCGAGGCAATTCGCAGCGCCCGCGAGGCAGCGGATCGCAACGGCATGATCGAGCGCGTGCATCGCCTGAACGGCGCTTCACGTTACTGTGGCGTACCGCAGTTGCGGGCCGCCTGCCAACGCAGCGAAACCTTGCTCAAACAGAACGACCCCGAAGCGCCGCGCGCCCTCGACGAACTGGACAAGGCCATCACCCGCCTCACGGCCCAGGCGCGCTTGAGCGCCTGACCCAGGGCAAGATGAAGGACAGGCCGCGCGGTTAGACTCACTCGCAACCGACTCAGGAAGATCCCATGCGCGTACTGTTTTTCAGCAGCCAGACCTACGACCAGGACAGCTTTACCCAGGCACTGTCGCCCCACAGCCTGGAACTGCACTTCCAGCCGGCGCGCTTGACCGAAGACACTGCGGCACTCGCCCGCGGCCACGAAGTGGTCTGTGCCTTCATCAACGATGACCTCAGCGCGCCAGTGCTCGAGCGCCTGGCAGCTGGCGGCACACGCCTGATCGCCTTGCGTTCGGCGGGCTACAACCATGTCGACCTGGCAGCGGCGAAGCAGCTTAACCTTGCCGTGGTGCGGGTGCCGGCCTACTCGCCGCATGCCGTGGCGGAGCACGCTGTGGCGTTGATCCTGGCCCTTAACCGCCGCCTGCACCGGGCGTACAACCGTACCCGCGAAGGTAATTTCAGCCTGCATGGGCTGACCGGCTTTGACCTGCACGGCAAAACCGTCGGCGTGGTCGGTACCGGCCAGATCGGCGCGGCCTTCGCCCGTATTATGGCGGGGTTCGGTTGCCAGCTGCTGGCGTACGACCCCTACCCCAACCCCGAACTGCTCGCTCTGGGTGCCCGTTATCTGGAACTGCCGGAGTTGCTGCGCGAGGCCCAGATCATCAGCCTGCACTGCCCCCTGACCGAACACACACGCCACCTGATCAATCCCCAGAGCCTGGCGCAACTGCAGCCTGGCGCGATGCTGATCAACACCGGCCGCGGCGCCCTGATCGACACGCCTGCGTTGATCGAGGCGCTGAAAGACGGGCAACTGGGCTACCTGGGCCTGGATGTCTACGAAGAGGAAGCCCAGCTGTTTTTCGAGGACCGCTCCGACCTGCCGCTACAGGACGACGTGCTGGCCCGCCTGCTGACTTTTCCCAACGTCATCGTCACCGCCCACCAGGCCTTCCTCACCCGGGAAGCGCTGGCGGCCATTGCTGAAACGACACTCGATAACATTACCCGCTGGGCGGCAGGCAATCCGCAAAACTTGGTGGAGGGTTGATGCTAGGATACGCGGCAGATTTGGAGGACCCATGGTCGAACACGATTTCCGCTACACCCTGTTTAACCCGCAGCACACCCTGATCGAATGCCGCGCCCTGGTGCCGGGCCGCTACCAAGTGACCGGCAATGGTGGCTCGATCCAGAAGAACGACGTTTTGCTCGTCACCCTCAAGGGCAGCAAAGACTTGTCGATGCGCCTCACCGTTGAAACCGTGCGCCACCTGATCAACCCGAGCGGTCAGTGGGTTGCGGTAGCCAGCGGACCGGTGTTCGGCGAGCTGGCGATTCATACCTGGGAGGTCAACTGCGACAGCTGCCAGACCAACCTGAGCTTCGAGTTTGCGGTGGATGCCAAGCTGGGCAAGAAAGCCCTGCAGCCGGCCGCCACGGCGCGCATCGCCGAACTCGGCTGGAGCAGCCGCGGCGACAAGCACCTGTGCCCGAACTGCAAGGAGACGGCCCAGTGAAAACGCTTTTGCTCTCAGCCCTGATCGGCACGGCCCTGCTGGGCTGCGCCGCCGAGCCGATGAAGCTGGAGCAGGAGCGCAGCTACCTGCTGGAGTGGATCGGTGAGCGCCCGTTGATGGACTACAGCCACCTGACCCTGACCCTGGCGGCTGATGGCCGGGCCTACGGCAACGGCGGATGCAACCACTGGTTCGCGCCCTACCAGCTCGACGGTGACAAGCTCACCTTCGGCAAGGTCGGCAGCACCCGCAAGCTGTGTGCACCCGCGTTGATGGAACAGGAAAAGCGCTTCCTCCAGGCCTTGGAGACCGTACAGCGCTGGGATGTTTCGCCCATCGAGCAGGTTCGCTTCTGGCCAGCCGAAGGCAAGCCGCTGCGGTTCTGGCCTGAAGAAGGCTGAAGCAGGCGTGCAGGAGCGGATTTATCCGCGAAGCTTTGAAGGGGCCGCGTAGCGGCCCTTCGCGGATAAATTCGCTCCTACAGAGTGCCTTTGAGCGCTGCCAACTTTTGATTCAAACCCTCAAGCGTCTGCTCGCCCATCAACTGCTCACGCACCTTGCCTTTGTCGTCGATGATGTAGGTCACCGGCAAGGCCTCGCTGCGCGGCAGCTGGTAACGCTCGGCGGGGTCGCTGGCCAGTACGGTGAAGCCGATGCCCAGCGCCTCGCTGGCCTTTTTCAGCTCCTCACCCTGCAAACCGTCGAAGTTCACCCCGACGACCTTGATACCCTGCGCCTGCCATTGTTTGGCAGCGGCATTGAGCTCGGGAATTTCGGTCCGGCAAGGGCCACACCATTCAGCCCAGTAGTTGAGCACCAGCCAGTGCCCGTCGATTTGCTCGGCTTTCACCGCCTGGCCGTTCTGGTCCAGGCCGTAGTCTGCACCGCAGCCGCCGAGCAACAGGCTCGCGGTGATGGCCAGTGCTGCTGCCAAACGCCTTGTCATGGGTCAATCCTTCTCTAAGATTCAAGCAAAATGCAAAGTCGCTACGGTTAGAATAGCCGCCACACCCTGCTGGATGCGACCCGAACATGACTGACCTGACCCTCTATCACAACCCTCGCTGCTCCAAATCCCGTGGCGCCCTGGAATTGCTCGAGGCCCGCGGCCTGGCACCGACCATTGTCCGTTATCTGGAAACCCCGCCAAGCGCGGCCGAACTCACGGCGCTGCTGGGCAAGCTGGGCATCGGTGCGCGCCAGCTGCTGCGCAGCGGTGAAGACGAATACAAGACCCTGAACCTGGCCGACCCGGCCCTGACGGATGCGCAACTGATCGACGCCATGGTCCAGCATCCCAAGCTGATCGAACGACCGATCCTGATTGCCGGTGACAAGGCCGTGATCGGCCGGCCACCGGAGAAGGTCCTGGAGATCCTGCCGTGAGTACACCCTACATCCTGATCCTGTTTTACAGCCGACACGGTTCGACCAGCGAGATGGCCAGGCAAATCGCCCGTGGCGTGGAGATGGCCGGCCTGGAAGCGCGGATCCGTACCGTGCCGGCAATTTCCACCGAATGTGAAGCCGTCGCTCCGGACATTCCGGACACTGGCGCGCTGTACGCCACCCTCGACGACCTGCGCCAGTGCTCGGGCCTGGCCCTGGGCAGTCCAACCCGCTTCGGCAATATGGCCGCGCCGTTGAAGTATTTCATCGATGGCACCAGCAGCCTGTGGCTCAGTGGCGGCCTGGTCGGCAAGCCGGCAGCCGCCTTCACCTCCACCGCCAGCCTGCACGGCGGTCAGGAGTCGACCCTGCTGTCGATGCTGCTGCCGTTGATGCACCACGGCATGCTGATCATGGGCCTGCCCTACAGCGAGTCGGCCCTGCTGGAAACCCGTGGCGGCGGTACGCCGTACGGCGCCAGCCACCACGCCGGGGCGGACGGAAAACGCGACCTGGACGCCGATGAAATCGCCTTGTGCCGCGCCCTTGGGCAACGCCTGGCCACCACCGCCAAACTGCTGGAGAACGGCCGTGGCTAAAAAACCCAAGGTGCTGCCTACGCTTGAATGGTTAACCCCGCGCCTGCGCCTGAGCCGTGCCTTGAGCCTGGCGAGTTTCTTTGGCCTGGTCGCCTTGTTGACGGTCAACAACCTGGTGTTCGCCAACCTGCATGGCGCCCGCACAGGTGTGATTCTCGCCATCGAACTGGTGCCGCTGGCTTTGCTGCTGCCAGGAATGCTGCTGGGCAACGCCCGCGCCCATGCCTGGACCTGCTTCGTGGTCAACCTGTACTTCATCAAAGGTGTACTGGCCGCATTCGACCCGGCACGTGCGTTGTTCGGGTACCTGGAAGTGGCGATCAGCCTGGCGCTGTTCGTCAGCGCCTTGCTGTATGTGCGCTGGCGCTTTCAGTACGACCGGCGCCTGGCCGGAGAAGGTTCGAACTGATCGCAAGGCAAGCCCGTTGCGGGCTTGCCTTCGAACAGCTGCGGTCCTGATTACTGCTGGGTGAGCAAGCGGACAACATAGCCATTGAAACGCTCCGGAATCTGCGTCTGCCCATGGACCAGCATCCGGCCCTGCGTATCCAGCGTGCATCCCGCCAGCATGGTGATCCTTCGCAACGCGAATGTTTGAGTAGCGAACGCGTCGAGCGAGCCATCGCTGTTGAAGCATCCAACCACTCCTGGCAAGTTGCCAACACCCACTCTCAGTTCTCCGGCGGCGATGATCTTGCTGCCCTCGGTACCAGGTGAAACGGCAAGAACATGGTCCCAGCGAATGTTGTGCCCCTCATGTTTCACGCCAGTACGCTCGAAGCATTCGTCGAGCGAGCCGTCAGTCTGGCGCAGCGCAACCAGCAGACCGGCCCCGTCTTCGCGTGCGCCACAGCCAATGATTCGCTGATCGTCAGGTAGCACCAGAATATTCTTCAGGGTATGGAGCCCCGGAAAGTCGGCAATGCCTGCGGCACCAAAAGCCTGGTCATATTCACCTTGTCGGGTGAGTCGAACGACAAAGGCATCGCGGAACCTGAAATCAGGCGTTTGCATGCAGGCCCCCACCCAAATGGATTGGCTGTCCGCATGAAGGGCGAGGCCGTAAACAGTGCCCTCACCTTGACGCTCCAGGTACTTGTATCCGCAACCATTGAAGGCAGCGACAAAATTCGCCTCCCAGTCGAACATCATCACTACCAGGTCATGGCCGTAGTAATTTCCGAAAACGATGAATGAGTCGCCGATGGGTTTTATTTGCCATGATTGCTGCGGTGTCGCCGCTCCTGCATCGGACAATTGCATTGCAGTTCCGTGATCTGCCTGAAAGATTGGCGTGGATTCAAGGCTTGGCTGTTCTATGACGAAGTGCCCTTGGTTGGCAAATGTCGTGTCCAATGTGCCGTCCGGGTTGAAACGCGCGAGCGCTGGCTTTCTCGGGGACAAACCGGTAAAGGTCAGGCCAAGGACCATGAACTTGCCATCGTCAGGCCTCTGAATGATGTGATAACCGATGGACTGATTACCGTCCTGAAAAGTGCCGGTGGTTTTCCCGTCACCGCCGAACCGACGATCCAGCTGACCGTCGGTGGTCAGACGAAAGATGGCATAGTGCGTCTCAAGGGAGCTATCACTGACATAGGCACTGCCGACGCACACCCGCCCCATGCAGTCCAATACCGAGGTTGTGACCCCGGCAAACTCGGGGAACACGTCTTGCCGGTAATCAGGATCAATCAGACCGCTGCCCTGCCTGATGCTGTTTGCTTTTGCCATGAGTGTTGTCCTGTCGCTATCAATCGGGACTTAAAGAATCCGAGTAATCGATAGCGCCCCACAACTGGCAAAGTTGATAGGTCGCGGGGTCAATCTCAATGATTGACCGTGTGTGCCAGCATCACCGACAGCTGGCACAGCGGCCGGCCACTCTCGGCATGCCACTGATTGAAGGCCGCCTGCACAAGGGCCAGGTCGCGCTGGCTGGTCGGAGGCTTGTCGATGATATCCTGGGCAATCAGGGCAGCGCTCATGTCATCGGAAGGGATGAAGGTGTCTTTGCCGATCATGCGCAAAAAGCGTGGCGCCGATAACCCGCCCAGTTGATTGCCATGCTTGGCCAGGTACTTCCACAGGCCGACGATATCGGTCACTGGCCAGTCGGCGATGAGGTTGGCGAAGCTGCCGTGGCTGTGCTCGGCATCGAGGATCATCTGCGCATTGCGCGGCACGCTCTTGAGCTTGCCCAGGTGGCGGATGATCCGCGTGTCCTGCATCAACCGCTCCAGATGCTCGGCGCCCATCAGCACGACCTTGTTCGGGTCAAAGCCAAAGAACACCTGCTCGAACGCCGGCCACTTGGCATCCACGAGACTGTGCTTGAGCCCTGCACGAAACACCCGCAGGGCCAAGGTCGACAGGTAGCGGTCGGCGCTGATGGCGCGCAGCTGCGCGGCGGACTTGGGCTGCGGCAGGTACGCCTCCAGGGCCGCTTCGGAGCCGAAGCGGTTCAGGCAGTACTCATGCAGCCATTGATAATCACGCATGCCGGTCAGATGTTCAGCACATCGAGAAACCGCGGCGTCGCTGTTTCGTCAATCTTGAGGTTGACGAAGTCGAACAGGTTGCGGTCAGCCAACTGCGACGGCACCACGTTCTGCAGGCCACGGAAGATGCTCTCGGTACGACCCGGGGTCTTGCGCTCCCACTCCACCAGCATGTCCTTGACCACCTGGCGCTGCAGGTTTTCCTGGGAGCCACACAGGTTGCACGGAATGATCGGGAATTCCTTCATGTCCGAGTAGGCCTGGATGTCTTTCTCGCTGCAGTAGGCCAGCGGGCGGATCACCACGTTGCGGCCGTCATCGGCGCGCAGCTTCGGCGGCATGGCCTTGAGCGTGCCGTTGAAGAACATGTTGAGGAAGAATGTCTCGACGATGTCGTCGCGGTGATGCCCCAGGGCCATCTTGGTCGCGCCAATCTCGTCGGCAAAGGTGTACAGGGTGCCGCGACGCAGGCGCGAGCACAGCGAGCAGGTGGTTTTGCCTTCCGGCACCAGCTCCTTGACCACCGAGTAGGTGTCTTTTTCGACGATGTGGTACTCGACGCCCAGGGCCTTCAGGTAGGCCGGCAGTACGTGCTCGGGGAAACCGGGCTGCTTCTGGTCCATGTTCACCGCGACGATCTCGAACTTGATCGGCGCCACTTTCTGCAGGTGCAGCAGAACATCGAGCATGGTGTAGCTGTCTTTGCCGCCCGACAGGCAGACCATGACCTTGTCGCCCTCTTCGATCATGTTGAAGTCGGTGATGGCTTCGCCGGCGAGACGACGCAGGCGTTTTTGCAGTTTGTTCTGGTTGACCGAAAGGGTGCCCATAGCGCTTGAAATCCGCGAGGTGTGACAAAAGCGGCATATTTTACGCACAAACCGCGAGCAGGCGTAGGCCAATCCGATAAAGACTGCAAGGTGATTAAGGGGCACGCTGACAGCGCGATTTGCTCTAAAAAGTCGACTTTAAGCGGTTAACTCCTTCCTATACTGCGACATAAGGCCACAGCTGTAAGTGACCTCGATCCTCTTGGCCCCAACACGTGGGGTCGCAAGCGCTCCGCTGGGGGGCGATGGCAACGATGGAAGGAGTGACTGGCATGATCCATCACGTTCTGGGGTTGTTTACCCATCCTGACCAAGAATGGAAAGAAATCCGTGGCGAGGAAGAAAGCATAAGCCACATGTACCTGACGCATACGCTGGTACTGGCGGCGATTCCTGCCGTTTCTGCATTTATCGGTACGACCCAGGTCGGCTGGGTCATTGGCGAACGGGCGCCGGTCATGCTCACCCATGAAAGCGCGCTATGGATGACCATCATGTCGTACCTGGCGATGCTGGCCGGGGTGGCAGTGATGGGCGCGTTCATTCACTGGATGGCGCGCACCTACGACGCCAACCCGAGCATGGCCCGCTGCATCGCGTTTGCCACCTACACCGCAACGCCGCTGTTTGTCGGCGGCCTGGCGGCGCTGTACCCCCACCTCTGGCTGGGAATGATCGTTGGCACGGCAGCCGTGTGCTACACGGTTTATCTGCTCTATGTCGGCCTACCGACCTTCATGAACATTCCTTCGGATGAAGGCTTCCTGTTCTCGAGTTCGGTACTGGCGGTCGGCCTGGTGGTGCTGGTTGCCATCATGGCCTTCACCGTGATTGTCTGGGGACTCGGCGTGGGGCCGGTCTATACCAACTGAAGCTATCACTAGAAAATCTGCAACATAGGCGCAGTAAACCATCGGGCCGTCGCAAGACGGCCTGATGCTGTGTGCTGACGGGTGGCTCGGCAACGCGGCGGTGGTTGCGGCATAATCGTCGGCCAGGAGTGTTCCCCGATATGCCCGAGCTGCTCAAATCCCGCGTCGAGACCTGTTACCAGCAAGCCGAAACCTTTTTCAAACGCCCCTTCCCTCGCCCTGAGGTCAGCTTCAAGCTGCGCGGGCAAAAAGCCGGTGTTGCTCACCTGCATGAAAACCTGCTGCGCTTCAACCTGCAGCTGTACCGCGAAAACAGCGAGGATTTCCTCAAGCAGACCGTGGCCCACGAAGTTGCGCACCTGGTAGCGCACCAGCTGTTTGGCGACACGATTGCCCCGCATGGTGAGGAATGGCAGCTGATAATGCGCGGGGTCTACGAACTGCCGCCGCATCGCTGCCATAACTACGCAATCAAGCGTCGCACCGTGACCCGCTACATCTACCGCTGCCCCTGTGCAGGTAGCGACTTCCCGTTCTCGGCGCAGCGCCACAGCCTGGTGCGCCAGGGCCGCCGCTACCTGTGCCGACGCTGCCGCCACACCCTGGTATACAGCGGCGAAACACGCGTGGAATAACCACCCCTCCAGAAACGAAAAAGCCCATCCGAAGATGGGCTTTTTCAGTGTGCCTGCGCCGTTAGCGGGTAGACACTTCAGCGACACCCAGGTCATCGACCGGGCCGACTTCGACCAGCGGCGAACCACCGGACGCCAGCTCGGCGTGCAGTTTGTCTTCGTCCAGCTCTTTGACCCACTTGGCCACAACCACGGTTGCTACCGCGTTGCCGATCAGGTTGGTCAAGGCACGGGCTTCGGACATGAAGCGGTCAATGCCGAGAATCAGCGCCAGGCCTGCCACCGGCAGGTGGCCGACAGCCGACAGGGTAGCGGCCAGCACGATGAAGCCCGAACCGGTAACGCCCGCAGCACCTTTGGAGGCCACCAGCAGCACCAGCAACAGGGTGATCTGGTGGGTGATGTCCATGGTGGTGTCGGTGGCCTGGGCGATGAACACCGCGGCCATGGTCAGGTAGATCGAGGTACCGTCGAGGTTGAACGAGTAGCCGGTAGGAATCACCAGGCCCACCACGGATTTCTTCGCGCCCAGACGCTCCATTTTGGTCAGCATGCGTGGCAGGGCCGACTCGGACGACGAGGTACCCAGCACGATCATCAGCTCTTCACGGATATAGCGGATCAGCTTGAGGACGCTGAAGCCGTGAGCCCGGGCGATACCGCCCAGCACCACGAGAATGAACAGGACACAGGTGACGTAGAAGCAGGCCATCAGGTAGCCCAGCTGTACCAGCGAACCCACGCCGTACTGGCCGATGGTGAAGGCCATGGCACCGAAGGCACCGAGCGGCGCCAGCTTCATGATCATATTGATGATGTTGAACATGACATGGGCGAAGCGGTCGATCAGGTCGAGCAGCGGCTTGCCGTAGGCACCCAGGCGGTGCAGGGCGAAACCGAAGATCACCGAGAACATCAGCACCTGCAGGATGTCGCCGTTGGCGAAGGCACCGACCACAGTATTGGGGATGATGTTGAGCAAGAAGCCGACAGTCGTCTGCTGCGCGCCGGCGGCGGCATAGGCGGCCACACTGCTGGCGTTCAGGGTGCTGACGTCGATGTGCATGCCGGCGCCCGGCTTGACCACGTTGACCACGACCAGACCGATGATCAGGGCGATAGTGGAGACGATTTCGAAGTAGAGCAGCGCATAGCCACCGGTCTTGCCAACCGACTTCATGCTTTGCATGCCAGCAATACCGCTGACCACGGTGCAGAAGATGATGGGGGCGATAACCATCTTGATCAGTTTGACGAACCCGTCACCCAGCGGTTTCAGGGCAACGCCGGTTTCGGGGTAGTAGTGACCCAGCAGGATACCGATGGTGATCGCTACTAACACCTGGATATACAGCGATTTGTACAGTGGCTGACGCGTCGTCATGGCTATTTCCTCAAGTGTACCGACCCGATCCTTCCCAGGACGCGAGGGGTACCTAAAGCGCGAACCCTCCTGCACTGGAGGGATTTGTTGTGTCGAGCTGCCTGGCAGTACTCTGCTAGGGCAATAGCAAGCCCGATGCCAAAATGCGCTTTATCGGTGCGAGCTCCGTATTTACGGGGGTTAGGTGCACAATGAGGTTGCAAGGTTGCCGGGCATCCTGGCGGATTTCCGCCCGACATCTTTTGCAAAGGGTTCAGGATGGCGGATATCCGCCCGAGCTGACGGCGATTCAGTCCAGGGAGAACCGCACGCGAAATGCCGCGCCGCCCAGGGGGGAGTCATCGAGGGTGAGGTTGGCGTCGTAGCTTTCGATGATGTCCTTGACCACCGCCAGGCCAATCCCCTGCCCCGGGTTCTGCCGGTCCAGGCGCTCGCCACGCTGGAGGATGCGCTCGCGTTGATCGGGCGGCACCCCGGGCCCATCGTCCTCGACGCACAGCTCGACCAGCGAGGGCCCGCTGCGCAGGCTGACGCGCACTTCACTCAGGCACAGGCGGTAGGCGTTTTCCAGCAGGTTGCCGAGCATTTCCAGCAACGCGCCCTGCTCCATGGGCACCGTCGCGCGCTCAGGCACCTCAAGGGTGACCTTGACGCGCTTGTCGCGGTACACCTTGCTCAGGGTACTGCACAGGCTTTCAAGCAACGGCTGCAACACCACCTGGTGACGCACCAGACCGCTTTTGCGCAAGCTGGCGCGCTGCAGCTGATAGTCGATCTGCTGGCTCATGCGCTCGATCTGGCTTTGCAGCACCCGCGCCTGCTCGCGGTCCTCACGGCGCTGCGCCATGCTTTCGCTGACCCCTTGCAACACCGCCAGAGGGGTTTTCAGGCTATGGGCCAGATCGCCCAGCGAATCGCGGTAACGCTGGCGTTGCTCGCGTTCGCTGCGCAACAGCCGGTTGAGGGAGCCGGTCAGGCGCAGCAGCTCCCTGGGGTGTTCCGAACTGAGCCCCTCACGGGCCCCCGATTCGACCTCATCCAGTTCGTGGCGTAACTGGTGCAACGAGCGCAAACCCCAGGTCAGCCCGCCCCAAAGCAATCCCAGCAAGGCCAGCAAGGCGGCGCCAAAACCCAGGTACAGGCGCTCGCGCAGGCCATTGAGGGTTTGCTGGTATTCGCGCAACGGCTGCAAGGCAACAATACTGAAGGCCGCGCTCTGGCCGCCCAGCAACTTGACCTCCGCATCATAGACAAAGTACTCCTCGCCATCGGCCTGATGGAACTGGGCGAACTCATTGCCTCTGCCGTCATAGCGCGGGGTGTAGTTGATCTGTTCGTCGTTGGTTGCCCGCGAACGCCAGACCAGGTTCCCGTCGCGGTCGAAGATGTAACCGAGCAGGCGGCGGTCAGGCAGGTTGTACTGCTCGTCCGGTAGCAAATCCGGCATTTTCAGTTGACCATTTTCAATCCGCGCAGCCGAAATCAGTGTGGTGATATCCGATGCCAGGCGTTTTTCGATGGCTTCCTTCAACGCCAGGCTGAAGGCCTGCTGCAACGCCGGCAGCAGCGCCAGCATGAACAGCAGCGCCAACAATGCCGCGGCCAGCATCAAGCGTACGCGCAACGAGCGGATCATCGGCAGCGCTCGGTAAACAGGTAGCCCAGGCCGCGCACCGTATCGATCGGCTTGAAGCCGTTGCTGCCTTCAAGCTTGCGCCGCAGCCGCCCTACCAGCACTTCGATCACATTCGGATCGTGCTCGTCGTCATCAGGGTAAAGCTGCTCCATCAGGCGGTCCTTGGCCACCACCTGCTGATGATGACGCATCAGGTACTCGAGGATGCGGTACTCGAACGCCGTCAACGCCAGCGGTTCGTCATCCAGGGTCGCCTGTTTGCGGTTCAGGTCCAGCAACAATGGCCCGGCGGCAATGGTCGACTGCACAAAGCCACTGGAGCGACGCAACAGGGCATTGAGCCGCGCTTCCAGCTCCTCGAACTGAAACGGCTTGACCACATAGTCGTCAGCCCCGGCCGCCAGCCCTTCGACCTTGTCTTGCCAGTTGCCGCGGGCGGTCAGGATCAGGATCGGGAAGCTCTTGCCCTGCGAGCGCAGTTGCCGAATCAGGTCCAGCCCGCCCATGCCGGGCAAGCCGAGGTCGATGATGGCCAGGTCATGGTTGAACTGTTCAGCCTGGAACAACGCCTCCTCGGCATTGGGCACCGCCTCAACGACGTGCCCGCTCTCGCTCAACCGGCTGTACAAGTGATGACGCAAGAGCGCTTCATCCTCAACCACCAGCAGTTTCATAGGTTCCTCCCTTTCCCTACCGGCAACAGTGTCCCCGGTACCCTACTAAATCGTTGCCAAAACAGCGAACCGGCCTTCCCGCTGAAGGCCGGTTCGATCGTCCTCATCTGCGGCTCAGAACATGTAGTTGGCCGAAAGGTAGGTTTGGGCGCTGCTGTCCAGGCGCAGGGTGCCAAGTTTCGGGCCGCCGTGCTCGGCAAGCTCGGTTTTGGCATTGCTGCGCAGGTAACGGTAGCCCAACTCGACCGAGGTGTTGTCGGTGACCTTCTGCAACACACCGGCCTGCAGGCCGACAGCGTAGCCGGTATCGGTGTCGCGGCTATAACCGGACGATTCCTGGCTCAGCTTGGTGATGCCGGCGCTGGCGCCGCCGAACAGCTTGGTGCTGTTACCCACGGGGTAGAACATGTCGTAGCTGCCCAAGAGGTTTTCCTGACGCAGTTTCAGCCCGCTGTGGTCGTTGGAGACGTTGTCATAGGTCAGGTAGTAACGACGCTCTTCGTTCATTTGCCCGACCCGCACGCCCCAGGTGTCGTCTTTGCTGATGATGCCGCTGGCGTTCAGGTGGTCGGTGTTGCTGTTGAGCTGGCCGGACTTGCTGATGCGGTCGCTGGTCTGGCCGTAGCTGACACCGGCGAATGTGGTGTCGGCGGCTTGAACAGCGGCGCTGGCGCCAAAGACGGCGGCGGCGATAAACAGTGCATTGAGCGATTTCATAGGGGCTACTCCTGGCGATGTGCCGTTTAGGTGTTGAAGCCAGAGTACGCAGACGGCCCTGAACCGCTGCTGAACCCCAGCTGAACCTCGCCTGAACGAACCGCCGCTACTGGAAAGCCCCCCGCGCCCACGGCACAATACCGGCCATGAACCGACTCCCCTCCTGCTGCGCGCCGCTGTTGCACCACTGGCCCCTGCCCCGCCCGGTCCCTGGCGCGCAACTGGTCAGTTGCGCCTTCGACCCTGCCCTGCTGGCCAGCGATGACTTCGCCCGCGCCGGCATCGAACAGACCGCGAGCCTGCAACGCTCGGTAGCCAAGCGTCAGGCCGAGTACCTGGCCGGCAGGGTGTGTGCCCGCGCCGCCCTGCAGCACCTGAACGGGCTGGAGTACGTACCCGGGACACACGAAGACCGCTCACCGGTCTGGCCGGCCGGCATCAGCGGCTCGATCACCCACGGCAAAGGCTGGGCGGCCGCCGTGGTGGCGCGCGACGCCGATTGCCAGGGGTTGGGGCTGGATCAGGAAAGCCTGCTCAGTGATGCGCGCGCCGAACGCCTGGCGCGCGAGATCCTCACCGCAGCCGAGCTGCAGCGCATGCAAGCCGGGCAAACAGGCCTGACGGTGACCCTGACCTTCTCGCTCAAGGAAAGCCTGTTCAAGGCGCTCTACCCTATCGTGCGGCAACGCTTCTACTTTGAGCACGCCGAAGTGCTGGAGTGGTCAACCGACGGTCACGCCCGCCTGCGCCTACTGACCGACCTGTCGGCGCAGTGGCATAAAGGACGGGAGCTTGAAGGGCAGTTCAGCCTGCAGGATGACCAATTGCTGAGCCTGGTCAGCGTCTGAGCGTCAGGCCAGCAGCGGGCAATGCTCGCAGTGGCCAATCCAGTCGACTTTGTAGCTGAGGCAGCAGGTGCGCCGACGGCGCTTGCCCGCTGCATCCAGGCCAACGGCCGCATGCATAGGGCTGTCGGGCGAGCTGAGCCAGTGGCCTAAATCAAGATGGGCATCACACTCGGCACGCTCAAGCGCCTGATCCAGGCAATCTCCGGCATTACCCCACACTACCCCCGGGGCCAGCGCGCCCACTACCGCCAGCCGTGACACCACGGGATTGAAGTGCTCCCCCAGCAGCGCCTGATTCCCTTCGCAATGCCCGCCTCGGCCATCAATGGCAATGGGTAGACCGCGGGCATCGAGGGTCACTTCAGTGGCATCGAACAGGGGCAATGCAACACCGTCCAGCAAGGTTTGCCAAACCAACCCGAAGTAATATTTCGACCATTGCGACACCAGCACCGGCCGTTGCGCCGGCATCAACCCGGCGCCATACAGCCTGAGCAGCAAGCTGTCGAAGCGCTCAGGTTGCAGCAGGTGCTCGAGGCGTAGCGACTCACTCATGCCTGGCCCTGACTGCGCGGCCAGCTGAGGCTGAAGCGGGCACCGCCCAGGCGTTCGCTGCGCCCGACCGACGCTCGGCCGTTATGCCAATAGATGATTCGCCGCACAATCGACAGGCCCAGGCCATGACCACCCGAGGCCCGGGTGCGGCTGTCGTCGAGTCGGGTGAAGGGGGTAAACAGGCGGTCCCAGGCACTTTCCGGCACGCCTGGGCCATCGTCGTCGACATCGATGCGGCAGCGCTGCAGGCCAATCTGATAACTGAGGCTCACCTGCGACTCCGCATGGCGCATGGCATTGCTCACCAGGTTCTGCAGGGCCCGGTGCAAGTAACGCGGCTCGGCTTCAACCCAGGGCCCCTGCCCCGGCGCAGCACCCTCTGCCACCTCACATGGCCCGCGCACGACCTTGACGTCACCGCGCAACGGCGCCAGCTCTTCAATCACCTGATCGAGCAAGGCATCGAGATCGACCCGCTGGAAATGCAGTGCCGGCGCGCCCTGTTCTAGACGGGCGTAAGTGAGCATCTCGTCCACCAGTTTGTCCAGGTCCTGGATGTCGCCATCCATGCCGCTCAAATACTTTTCCCGCGCCTGGTCGTCGCGCGCACTGGCGATCATCTCCAGACCGAAGCGCAGACGCGCCACTGGCGTGCGCAGCTCATGGGACACGGCGCGCACCAGCTCGCGCTGGATGGTCAGCGAACGCTGCAAATGCTCAGCCATGCCGTTGAACGCCGCCGCCAGACGCCCGACCGAGTCGGCATCATCGGCAACTACGCGGGTTTCCAGGCTGCCCTGGGCGATACGGGTGGCGGCTGTTTCGAGATCAGACAGACGCCGCTCCAGCTGACGCACCAACAGGTAGACAATCAGCCCGATCAGGCACAGCCCGAGCACGGCAATCAGCGCCAGCAGCTCGGGTGGATACGGGTTCATCTGGTACAACGGGCCGATTTCCAGCACCCACGGGGTGCCGACCATACCGGCATAGACCCGGATCGAGTCGCCATCCTTGCCCAGCGCCAACACCGTGTCGCCTTCATCGACACGCCGGCGCTGGTCTTCGTCCATGTCGGTCTGGTCCAGACGACGCAGGCTCAGGTCAAAGCCAAAGCCTTTGTTCTTTTTAATCTCGGCCAGGCGCCGGGGCTGCTCGCCAATCGGATAGCGCACCAGTTCATCGGCCAACAGGAAGATGGTGGCGCGCGCCAGCTGTTCGCTGATCTGCTGCACTTCGCCCACCAGCAGCAGCTCTTCGGTGCCGATCTGGCGCATGACCTTGGCCGCATGGGGCCCGGTCTTCTCCACCAGCACCTGGCCACGCTGCAAGGTGCTGCGCTGCCCACCGTCGAGGCCTACCGCGGCCATGCTGTCGAGTTCCAGCGGAATACCCAGCAGCCGCTCCCAGATCAGCAACGCGCGCTTGCGCTCGACGCTGCCCATCGACACCAGGTTATCGGCCATCAAGGTAAAGGTGCCGTGCGCCAGGCGCTCACGGTACTGCGCGGCGCGCACTTCGTTGAGCAGGTGCATGCTGAGCACGCCGAGCACGGCCACCAGCACCAACGCGGCGAGCATGCCGCCATAGATCCGCAGAAAAATCGAATTCATTGCGCCTGGCCCATGGCCTCGGCTGCCTCGCGCACAAACAGGTAGCCTTTGCTGCGGATGGTCTTGATCATCCGCGGGTGCTCGGGATCGTCACCTATTTTGGGGCGGATCCTGGAAATACGCACATCAATGGACCGGTCCTGGCCGTCGTAACCCACACCGCGCAACGAGGTGAAAATCTCTTCGCGGGACAAGGTGCGCCCGGCATTGCTGACCAACAGCCACAACAGGTCGAACTCGGCACTGGTCAGTTCGATACCGTCGGCATACAGCCAGGCTTCGCGCAGTACGTTGTCCACGCGCAGCGGCCCGAACTGCAGGCACTGCGGAGGCTCGCTCTCGGCGGCCGGTTCACTGCGCCTGAGCAAGGCGTTGATCCGCGCCAGCAGCAGCCGTGGGCGCACCGGCTTGCACACGTAGTCGTCGGCGCCCAGGTCCAGGCCCTGAACCTGGTCCAGGTCGTCGCTGCGGGCCGTGAGCATGAGGATGGGGCCGGCAAATTGCTGGCGCACCTTACGACAGATGCTCAGGCCGTCTTCGCCGGGCAGCATCAGGTCGAGTATCACCAGGTCCGGCTGCTCGGCGATGATCCGCGCCGCCGCCCGGGCACCGTCCCCTTCAACCTGAACATCGAAGCCATTGGCCTGCAGGTATTCACAGGTCAGGTCGGCCAAACGCTGGTCATCCTCGACGATCAACACCCGACTGCGCTGCTGCTCCACGGTTCACCTCGACAGCTTGTTGTTATAAAGAGTGCCCGTTACCGCGCTTCACCAAAAGGCAACATGGGCTCGGGATACTACGTCGGGCACCGACGCCTGCCAACCGCCACCGCTGATTGTCGGGCCGCTCGGACAGTCGCTGATTATGTGGTAGGGTGCGCGCCCGAAAAATTCATCGGCCTTGTGCGTGACGGTGAAAAAAAGGGTGACGAGCGGTCATCCGGCGCTAAGACGCAGCCTACAAGGCGTTGATTGAAATCACACACAAAATACGCACAAGTTATCCACAGCGCACCAACTTGCAATACCCCCAGGACCGCATTATCTTGTATCCCTATCGAAACAAAACACTACATCTTGGGGTTTGAAGCAAATCCCAAGCACAAGTCGAGCAGAGAACTCAAGCCCTTTAAAGGTGCTTTTTTCGCTTGAACTTTAGACGTAATCAGCAGCCAAACCGCTCCTGCGGAGGCGACCGTTGCAAACCCTCGGAGGGTGTTGTTTCGGGTACGGGTGTTGCAAGCCATCGGCACACCTGACAGCAACAGTTTTGGATCAGCGATTCAGAACCTTTGACTTCGGCCAGGGAGCGGCAAGAAATTGCCCCTTATTCCTGATCTGTCCCGAAGTGAGTATGCCCGACCTGTTCGGCATGCCGGAACGTTGCGTTCCCGCGTGTCATCAGGGTCGGTTGTTGGGCTTTCGGACGGAACGGCTGGCGCCCACAAGGCGCCTAAACAAACATAGAGAACGTGGAGACACCCATGCAAACCGACACAACTCGCGAGAACCCGCAGGCCCAGGCGCCGCAGGCCGCCGATTCGAACCTGGATCTGGCCGCTACCGCCCCAGGCCAACTGCGCGTGATCAAGCGCAATGGCACTGTCGTCGCCTACACCGACGACAAGATCACCGTGGCCATCACCAAGGCGTTCCTCGCAGTTGAAGGCGGCACCGCCGCTGCCTCGTCGCGTATCCACGACACCGTTGCCCGCCTGACCGAACAGGTCACCGCGACCTTCAAGCGTCGCATGCCATCGGGCGGCACCATCCACATCGAAGAAATCCAGGACCAGGTCGAACTGGCCCTGATGCGTGCCGGCGAACAGAAAGTGGCCCGCGACTACGTGATCTACCGTGACCAGCGCGCCAAAGAGCGTGCTACCCGCGTTCACGCCGAAGACGCCAACGTACAGCCGCACCCAAGCATCCGCATCACCCTGGCCGACGGCAGCTTCGCGCCACTGGACATGAACCGCCTGAACACCATCATCACCGAGGCCTGCGAAGGCCTGGCCGAAGTCGATGGCGACCTGATCCAGCGCGAAACCCTGAAGAACCTCTACGACGGCGTGGCCATCAAGGACGTCAACACCGCCCTGGTGATGACCGCCCGTACCCTGGTTGAGCGCGAGCCGAACTACTCGTTCGTGACTGCCCGCCTGCTGATGGACACCCTGCGTGCCGAAGGCCTGGGCTTCCTCGGCGTGGCCGACAGCGCCACCCACCACGAAATGGCCGACCTGTACGCCAAGGCATTGCCGGCCTACATCGCCAAAGGTGTCGAGTTCGAACTGCTGAACCCTGCCCTGGCCGCTTTCGACCTGGAAAAACTGGGCAAGGCGATCAACCACGAGCGCGACCAGCAGTTCACCTACCTGGGCCTGCAAACCCTGTACGACCGTTACTTCATCCACAAGGATGGCGTGCGCTTCGAACTGCCTCAGGTGTTCTTCATGCGTGTGGCCATGGGCCTGGCGCTGGAAGAGAAAAACAAAGAAGCCCGTGCGATCGAGTTCTACAACCTGCTGTCGTCCTTCGACTACATGGCCTCGACTCCGACCCTGTTCAACGCCGGTACCCTGCGTCCACAGCTGTCGAGCTGCTACCTGACCACCGTTCCAGACGACCTGTCGGGCATCTACCACGCGATCCACGACAACGCCATGCTGTCGAAATTCGCCGGTGGCCTGGGCAACGACTGGACCCCTGTGCGTGCACTGGGCTCCTACATCAAGGGCACCAACGGTAAATCCCAGGGCGTCGTACCCTTCCTGAAAGTGGTCAACGACACCGCCGTAGCCGTTAACCAGGGTGGCAAGCGCAAAGGCGCTGTGTGTGCCTACCTGGAAACCTGGCACCTGGACATCGAAGAATTCATCGAGCTGCGCAAGAACACCGGTGATGACCGTCGTCGTACCCACGACATGAACACCGCCAACTGGATCCCCGACCTGTTCATGAAGCGTGTCTTCGATGACGGCAAGTGGACCCTGTTCTCGCCATCGGAAGTGCCAGACCTGCACGACCTGACCGGCAAGGCCTTCGAAGAGCGCTACGAGTACTACGAAGCCCTGACCGAGTACAACAAGATCAAGGTGTTCAAGACCATCCAGGCCAAAGACCTGTGGCGCAAAATGCTCTCGATGCTGTTCGAGACCGGCCACCCATGGTTGACCTTCAAGGACCCGTGCAACCTGCGCAGCCCGCAGCAGCACGTGGGCGTGGTCCACAGCTCGAACCTGTGCACCGAGATTACCCTGAACACCAACAAGGACGAGATCGCGGTCTGCAACCTGGGCTCGATCAACCTGCCGAACCACATCACCGACGGCAAGCTGGATACCGCCAAGCTGCAGCGCACCGTGAACACCGCAGTACGCATGCTCGACAACGTGATCGACATCAACTACTACTCGGTGCCGCAAGCGCGCAACTCGAACCTCAAGCACCGTCCGGTCGGCCTGGGCATCATGGGCTTCCAGGATGCGCTGTACCTGCAGCACATTGCTTACGGTTCCGACGCTGCCGTCGAGTTCGCCGACAAGTCGATGGAAGCGGTCAGCTACTTCGCCATCCAGGCTTCCTGTGACCTGGCCGACGAACGCGGCGCCTACGAGACCTTCCAGGGCTCGCTGTGGTCCAAAGGCATCCTGCCGCTGGATTCGCAACAGATCCTGATCGAAGCCCGTGGCCAGAAGTACATCGACGTCGACCTGAACGAGACCCTGGACTGGGCACCGGTCCGTGCTCGCGTACAAAAAGGTATTCGTAACTCGAACATCATGGCCATTGCGCCGACCGCGACCATCGCCAACATCACCGGCGTATCGCAGTCCATCGAGCCGACCTACCAGAACCTGTATGTGAAATCGAACCTCTCGGGCGAATTCACCGTGATCAACCCGTACCTGGTTCGCGACCTCAAGGCCCGTGGCCTGTGGGACCCGGTCATGATCAACGACCTGAAGTACTACGACGGTTCGGTACAGCAGATCGAGCGCATCCCGCAGGAACTCAAAGACCTGTACGCCACCGCGTTCGAAGTGGAAACCAAGTGGATCGTCGACGCCGCCAGCCGCCGTCAGAAGTGGATCGACCAGGCGCAGTCGCTGAACCTGTACATCGCCGGCGCATCGGGCAAGAAACTGGACGTCACCTACCGCATGGCCTGGTACCGTGGTCTGAAAACCACCTACTACCTCCGTGCCCTGGCCGCGACCAGCACCGAGAAGTCGACCATCAACACCGGCAAGCTCAATGCCGTGTCCAGCGGTGGCGACAGCGCCCCGGTCCAGGCAGCAGCGGGCCCGGCGCCAGTGCCGAAGGCCTGCGCGATCGACGAGCCGGATTGCGAAGCTTGCCAATAAGCGCCTGAAGGCCAGCCAGCGCTCACTGTAGGCGCTGGCTTGCCAGCGACAGGGCGGCACCGCTGCCCTGCCCTTCGCAACACGACAAATAGGTCCCGGGCCCTTATGCCCACGACCTGCCGAGGAGCCCCGCTCCCGGAAGCATTCCAAGTTTTTGCGTGCACCGCAGTACCTAACCGCAAGCATCGCAACCAAGATCCACCGGCCATACTGAACATGGCCCTCAAGCAGGAGACCCACCATGCTGAGCTGGGACGAATTCGACAAAGACGAAGGCGAAGAAGCCGCCAAAGGCGCAACCGCCACTCAAGCGGCTGCCGCAGGCATCGACAAGCTTGATAACGCCGGCGGTGTTGCTGCCCTGGAAGCCCGTGCCGTGACCGCCGATGACTCGGACGCCGTCAAGCGCGCCAAGGCTGCCCTGGACAAACTCGACATCGCCGAAGGCCTGGCTGAGCTGGAAGGCTCCGCTGCACGCGTCGCGGTCGACGAAAAGCGCATGATCAACTGCCGCGCCGACCTCAACCAGCTGGTGCCATTCAAGTACGACTGGGCCTGGCAGAAGTACCTGGACGGTTGCGCCAACCACTGGATGCCGCAAGAGGTCAACATGACCGCGGACATCGCCCTGTGGAAAAGCCAGGAAGGCCTGACCGACGACGAGCGTCGTATCGTCATGCGCAACCTGGGCTTCTTCTCCACTGCCGACTCTCTGGTTGCCAACAACCTGGCCCTGGCCGTGTACCGTTTGATCACCAACCCGGAATGCCGCCAGTACATCCTGCGCCAGGCGTTCGAAGAGGCGATCCACACCCACGCCTACCAGTACTGCATCGAATCGCTGGGCATGGATGAAGGCGAGATCTTCAACATGTACCACGAGATCCCGTCGGTTGCGAAGAAAGCCGCCTGGGGCCTGAGCTACACCCGCGCGATCTCCGACCCCGAGTTCAACACCGGCACCGTCGAGACCGACAAAGAGCTGCTGCGCAACCTGATCGCCTACTACTGCGTTCTGGAAGGCATCTTCTTCTACTGTGGCTTCACCCAGATCCTGTCCATGGGTCGCCGCAACAAGATGACTGGCGTTGCCGAGCAGTTCCAGTACATCCTGCGTGACGAGTCCATGCACCTGAACTTCGGTATCGACGTGATCAACCAGATCAAGATCGAAAACCCGCACCTGTGGGATGCCGAAATGAAGGAAGAAGCCTCGCAGATGATCCTGCAGGGCACCCAGCTGGAAATCGAATACGCACGCGACACCATGCCGCGCGGCGTACTGGGCATGAACGCAGCGATGATGGAGGACTACCTCAAGTTCATCGCCAACCGTCGCCTGTCGCAGATTGGTTTGAAAGAAGAGTACCCAGGTACCACTAACCCGTTCCCATGGATGAGCGAGATCATGGACTTGAAGAAGGAGAAAAACTTCTTTGAGACTCGGGTTATTGAATATCAGACGGGTGGGGCGTTGAGCTGGGATTGATTTTCCGCTCGGGTTCCAAGAAAGGCTGCCGTAAGGCGGCCTTTTTTTTGGGCGTTTGAATGTATGGAAGCTCGCAGGTGCTTGTCTTGAGACTTTCGGCGCTCATGAGATCGAGCGCCGCCCGCAAGATCTCAAGAACACCAAGCAACAACATGCCGACGCACATCTTTTCTCACAGCCTTGCCAATTGGCAGTACACTGAATGCCATCTGTCCAGAGTGGAGCACCGATCATGTCTGCTACCGCGCAAACCACCGACGCCGGAAAGTCATCGAAAAAGCCTGTAAAAGCACAACCAGCCGATGCCGGGTCAGCCGCGAGCGCTTGCAGCCTGACGATTGTCGACCTGCTGCTGCCCGACACCAACACCGACGACCGTATGGAGGTGTTCAAAGCTACACAAAGCGGCTTTCCGCTGAGCTCTGTGATCCAGCTGGTGGAATCGGTTGAAACCTTCAAGCGGCATAACGTGCTGGCGAAGATAGTCGGCCTGTCAGAGCGCACCCTCGCCCGCCGCATGAAGAACAAGGATGAAGCCCTGAGCCCCGAGCAAAGTGCGCGGGCGCTGTATTACGCCGAGGTGCTGGAGAAGGCACAGGAGGTGTTCGGTACCCGCGCACTGGCCGAGGAATGGATGACCCGGCCAGCGCTCGGGCTGGATGGCGAGTCGCCCATCGACCTGCTGTCCAATCCGGTCGGCTATGAGCTGGTCACCGACTTTCTGAACCGGCTGGATTACGGGGTCTATTGATGGTGACGGACCCACTGACCCATGACCTGCTTTTCTGGCGCCTCGACCACGCCAGGCACGCCCCTTCGTGGAACAGCGGCATTGGTGCCGAGGCCTGCGGTGGACGCTGGAACCCCAAAGGCGTGCAGGTGGTGTATGCAAGCCTCGATGCGGCTACGGCGATTCTTGAGGTGGCGGTGCACAAAGGCTTCCAGACACTCGACTGCGTGGCGCACACATTGACCGCCGCTCGGGTGATGGACACCTCCAGGGTGTACAGGGTCGAGCGCAAGGAGGTGCCGAACCTGAACTGGCTGCGGCCAGGAACGCCCAGCCGCAGCCAACAGGCTTTTGGGGCGAAGCTCCTGGAGGAGCACCCCTTCGTGCTGATTCCCTCCTGTGTTTCGCCGCATAGCTGGAACCTGCTGATGAACCCACAGCTGGCCACGGGGCTTTACGAGGTTGTACTGCAGGAGCGGTTTGCGCTGGATGGACGGCTGAACCCGCCCCTGCAATAAATACGACTTAGAAATCCACGGTCGCCGACAGTTTCACGGTGCGCGGTTCACCCTGGGTCAGGTAGTTGTTCGCCGTGGAGGCCGAGGCCCAGTAGGCCTTGTTGGCGACGTTCTCGACGTTGGCGCGCAGGGTGATGTACTTGTCATCGGCCTTGAAGCCATAGCGTGCACCCAGGTCCACCCGCGTCCAAGCCGGAATGCTCAGGGTGTTGGCGGCATTGACGTACTCACCGCCAGTACGCAGCAGACGCCCGCTCACGGCAGCCCCTTCGATGCCCGGCACATCCCAGTCGGCGCCGACGTTGAACTGGAAGCGCGGCACGCCGGCGGCACGATTGCCATCGGTGGCACCGCCTGCGGTCTTCTTCAGCTCGGTGTCCATCCAGGTCGCACCGGCCAACAGCCGCAAACCATCAAGCGGTTCACCAAAGACATTGAGCTCGACGCCTTTGTTGATCTGTTCGCCATCGACGTTGAACGTGCCGTTGACTACACCCGGAGTGAAGCTGGTGGAGTTGTTCGGTTGCTCGATGCGGTACACGCCCAGGGTAGCGCCGTAGCTGTCCCAGTCCAGCTTGACGCCGGCTTCGGTCTGCTTGCTGCGCTTGGGCGCGAACACTTCGCCCGGGTTGGTGACGCCGGTGGTCGGCGCAGTCGGACCCTGGGCCAGGCCTTCGATGCGGTTGGCGTAGAACGACACATGCTCCCACGGCTTGATGACCAGACCGTATACGGGCGTGGTGATGGACTCGTCGTAGTTGGCATTGCGCACGCCACTGGTGGTGTTCCAGGCGTCTACTTCGATGGTCTGCCGCCGCACCCCCAGGGTCAGCAAGACGCGATCATCGAGAAAACCCAGGGTGTCGGAGACCGCAGCGCTCTTGATGCGGTTTTTGCCGACGATGCGCGGGTCGTGAATGTCGCTGCCGAAATAGGTGACACTCGGCCGCGGGACCTGGGTGGGATTGTAGAGGTTACCGGGTACGCGGTTGGCCACCAGGATCGCTTCGAAGGCGGAGCGCTGCTCGCCCCAGATACCCGAGAGGCCGAAGTTCATCTGGTGGGTGACAGGGCCTGTGTTGAAGTGACCGTTGAGACCGGCCATCGCGCTCTTGTTGTCTTCATCATGCGGCGAGTACAGAAAGCCCACACGGCCGCTGCCGTCGTTACCGACATACAACGAGGAGTACTGCCCGTTCTCACGTGTGTGCTTCGCCCCGGCGCCGGCATACAGGGTCCAGTTGTCGCTGAGGTCGTATTCACCGTTGACCATGCCATAGGTGTCTTCCAGCTGCGACCAGGTCCAGTCCTGGGCATAGTTGTCCTTGGCAGACGGGGCGTCGGGCACTTTGGTGCCGGTGGGGTAAACCACCGAGCGGCCATTGTCGATACGCTGCTTCTGGTAGCCGAGGTCCGTGGACAAGCGCAGGCGCTCACCACGGTAGTCGAGCGCGATGGCAATCAACGAAGAGCGCTTGGTCTCATCATCAATCGCGGTATCCCCGCCGTGCTGGGCCAGGTTGATCCGCGCGCCAAAGCGGTTGTCTACGCCGAAGCGCTGGCCCAGGTCGAGGTGGCCACCGACCTGGGTATCACTGGCGTAATCGAGGGTCACGCTGCGGGTCGGCGCATCTTCGGCGCGCTTGGGTACCAGGTTGACGCTGCCGCCGATGCCACTGCCCTGGGGCGCGACACCGTTGAGAAAGGCGTTGGGGCCTTTGAACAACTCCACCCGCTCCAGCGCCTCAGTGGTAATGATCTGGCGTGGCAGCACGCCGTACAGGCCATTGAAGGCGATGTCGTCGCTTTGCAGCGGCAAGCCGCGAATGGTGAAGACCTGAGAGAAGTTACCAAAACCCGCCGACTGCCGAACCGAGGCATCGTTGAGCAGCACGTCGCCGACGGTACGGGCCTGCTGATCGGCGATGGTCTTGGCGGTGTAGCTGACCACACTGAACGGCACATCGTTGATCGAGCGGTTACCCAACAACCCCAGGCGCGCGGTACGGGCCACCTGGCCACCACCGTAGGTATCCAGCGCCACACCGTCTGCAGCGCTGTTGATCGTGGTTGCACCAAGCTCCAGCGCCCCGTCGGCACTCACGTGGGGTGCGAGAGTGAAGCCGCTACCGGTGCGCTGCAGGTCATAACCACTGCCCTCGAGCAAGCGCGCAAAACCCGCCTCTACCGTGTAGCGCCCCTGCAGCCCCGGACTCTGCCGAGCGTTGAGCAGGTTGGCATCGAACGACAACGGCACCCCCGACAGAGCGGCGAATTGCGCCAGGGTGTCACCCAGCGGACCGGAGGCGATGCTGTAGTCACGGGTAGCGCTGCTGGTCACGGCATCGGCGGCAAACACGAAGTGCACCGGCATCAGCGCGGCCAGCGCAACAGCAAAGCTCAAGGCCCTCATGGCGACACAGGGAGGGCTCATTCGGGAGGTGGACTGCAGCAGCCTTGAAGTCATTCGGTGTTCCTGTCGGCGCTAGGAAAAGTGAGGGTTCACTTACACACCGGATGACCAGGAAAAAGGTATCACGCGAACCGGAAAATAATCTGGAGGGCTTCAGCGCGGCTCGATGGCAACCCAATAGCGCGTCAGACTGCTGACGTTGATTGGCAGCGTGTCCTGGAGCAGACGCAGGCTCGCGTCGGTGTCGCGCAGCGGGAACGCACCGGAGACCACCAGCTTGGCCACCTCGTCGTGACAGCGCATCACCCCCGGACGATAGCGGCCGAGCTCAGCAATCAAATCGTCCAGGCGCATGCTTTTGGCGACGATCATGCCCTGCTCCCACGTCAGCGCGGCAGTGTCCAGCGGCTCGATGGCCTGGATTGCGGTGGTGCCAAAAGCACTTTGCTCGCCGGCCTTGAGGACCAGACTGCGATCGCCGTTGAGGGGCTGCATCTGCACCCCGCCTTCGCTCACCGCCACACGGCTTTGCTCGGCATCGACACGGACACTGAAACGGGTGCCCAACGCACGTGCGGTGCCGTGCCGGGTTTGCACAATGAAAGGCCGATAGCTGGGCGATGGGTCCTGGGCGGTGCTGATCAGCACTTCGCCCTCCAGCAACTTGATGCGTCGCTCTTGCGCTGTGAAGGCGATATTGAGTGCGCTGCCGGTGTTGATCAGCAACTGGGTGCCGTCAGGCAGGGTAAGGCGTTTCTGCTCACCGATGGCGGTACGCTGATCGGCGCTCCACTGCTGCCACGGCAACTCGCGACAGGCCAACCACACCGCAGGGCCAGCCAGCAGAAACACGCCGAGGCGATGCAGCGCCTGGCGACGGCCGATGCGGGCATTGCGGCTCAGGCGCTGGAAGGTATCGCTGGCAACGGCACCCGGAACCGCACGCAGATCACCCAGTAAGGCTTCAGCACGCTCCCAGGCCATTGCATGCTGTGCGCTGCGGGCGCGCCAATGCTGCACGGCACGATGGTCTTCCGCCGTGGCCATGCCGGATTGCAACTGCACCAGCCAGTCGGCCGCCTCGCCGAGGATCTGCGGATCAATCGACGGGGTCATCAGGCCACACTCAAGCAGGCAAGGAAGGCGTCACGCATGTAGCGCTTGACCGTTACCAGAGAAACGCCCAGTTGCTCGGCAACCTGCGCGTAGGTCAGGCCGTCGATCTGCGACAACAGGAAGGCCTGACGTGTACGTGCCGGCATTTCGCGCAGCATGGCATCGATGCGATACAGCGTTTCGAGGATCAGCCAGCGTGTCTCCGGCGACGGGACCTCAGGCTCAGGCAGATGGGCTATCGATTCGAGGTAGGCACGTTCGACATCCTGGCGACGCCACCGATCAATCACCAACCCTTTGGCAATGTGTGTCAACAACGCACGTGGCTCGGCGCCCATGCTGGTCGACTGGCGCGTCATCAGGCGTACGAAGGTGTCGTGGGCCAGATCGGCGGCATCACTGGTGTTGCCCAGCTTACGATTGAGCCAGCCATGCAGCCAGCCGTGATGCTCGCTGTACAGGGTGTGGATATGCAGATTGAGCGCGCGATCGGTAGAAGACATAAACGCCACTGAACACACCGGCCGTCAGTGGCAGGATGTAATTAAGAATTGATCGCATTTTATAGATAAGGAGGCAGTGATAGCAATTGCTACAGAATGAGTACAGACGGGCGGAAAATTGCCTGAGCGCCAAGCGAGGCAGGTGATTCGACTGCAATTGATCCAAAGCAGCCAAGTTTTTCGGCGCAGACACGATAGTGAGCCATGCTTTAAAAGCTTCAGCCCAGGATCCCTGTCAGCGCCATTGGATAGCACTGCATGAATGAAAGGCCATCCCCACGCACCACCACACCTCAGCACGGCTGGCGGCGTTGGTTGCCCGGGTTGCAGGTGCTGCGCACCTACCCGCTGGGCAATCTGCCGAAAGATCTGCTCGCCGGGCTGGTGCTCACCACCATGCTGGTGCCGGTGGGCATCGCTTACGCCGAGGCCTCAGGCGTGCCCGGCATCTATGGGCTGTACGCGAGCATCGTGCCGCTGCTGGTCTATGCCCTGTTCGGCCCCAGTCGCATTCTGGTGCTCGGACCCGATTCGGCGTTGGCTGCCATCATTCTGGCCGTGGTGCTGCCCCTGTCTGCCGGCGACCCGCTGCGCGCCATTACCCTGGCCAGCGCCATGGCGCTGGTGTGCGGCCTGGTGTGTGTCGGTGCAGGCCTGCTACGCCTGGGCTTCATCACCGAGCTGCTGTCCAAGCCCATTCGCTACGGCTACATGAACGGTATCGCCTTTACCGTATTGATCAGCCAGACACCCAAGTTGTTCGACATCTCGGTGGAAAGCAGTGGCCCCCTTCGCGAGGTACTCAACCTCGCCCAGGCCCTGCTGGCCGGCCATGCGAACTGGGCCGCATTACTCATTGGCGCCGGAACCCTGGCCCTGATCCTGGTGCTCGAGCGCTTCAAGCGCGTGCCGGGCATCCTCATCGGCGTGGTCGCTGCCACCCTGGTGGTGGGCAGACTTGGCCTCGATGCCAGTCACGGTATAAAAGTGTTGGGCGCGATGCCACAAGGGCTACCCGGTTTTGTGGTGCCCTGGCTGCGGGCCGAAGATCTGATCCCGGTGCTGATGGGGGGCTTCGCTGCCGCCCTGGTGTCGTTTGCCGATACCAGCGTGCTGTCGCGCACCTATGCAGCCAAGCTCCGCAGCCCTGTCGACCCGAACCAGGAAATGGTCGGGCTGGGAGCCGCCAACCTTGCCGCAGGACTGTTCCAGGGCTTTCCCATCAGCAGCAGCTCCTCGCGTACCCCGGTCGCCGAGGCGGCAGGGTCGCGCACTCAGCTCACCGGCGTGTTCGCTGCAATCGGGGTTGCGTTGTTGCTGCTGTTTGCGCCCACGCTGTTGCAGCACCTGCCCAACAGCGCGCTGGCCGCCGTGGTGATTGCTGCCGCCATTGGCTTGTTCGAGATCAAGGACCTTAAGCGGATCTATCGTATTCAGCGCTGGGAATGCTGGCTGTCGATCACCTGCTTTGTCGGGGTTGTACTGCTTGGCGCCGTGCCGGGCATCGGCCTGGCGGTGGTGCTGGCAGTGATCGAGTTTCTCTGGGATGGCTGGCGTCCTCATTACACGGTACTCGGCCGCGTTGACGGTGTACGGGGCTATCACGATATCTCCCGCTATCCTCATGCTCGCCTGGTGCCTGGCCTGGTGTTGTTTCGCTGGGATGCACCGCTGTTCTTCGCCAATGCCGAGTTCTTCCAGAAGTGCGTGATGGAGGCGATCGCCAATGCCCCGACCGAAGTGCGCCGGGTGGTGGTCGCCGCCGAGCCGGTCACCAGTGTCGACGTGACCTCGGCCGACATGCTGGTGGAGCTGGAACAGTCACTGCAGGCGGCCAACATCGAGCTGCGCTTTGCCGAGATGAAAGACCCGGTCAAGGACAAACTCCTGCGCCTGGAAGTGCTTGAGCATATTGGCCATGATGTGTTCCAGCCAACCGTTGGCGCGGCGGTGGATGCCTACCTGGAAGAGCGCGGCGTCGACTGGACACCCTAACGGCGATCACGCGTGAAGGTTAGCGCCGCACGCAGTGCCAACCTATGCGAAAATACCCGCGCTTTGTTCATATGTGTGGAGATGTACAGTTTTGGTAATGCACTACTCAATCAGCGACGACACTGTCGCCTGCGGTCGCAACGGCAATAATCTCAGCGCCACGTCTGAAGCCGAGAAGGTCGATTGCAAGTCGTGCCAGCGCTCGCTGGTCAAAACCGAAGCCGCCCCCGTCAAGAAAGCCACCCCGTCGTTGGCAGAGCTGCGCAAGCAGCGCCTGGAAAGCCAGGCAAGCCAGGCGAAGGCCGCCGCGTTCTGCTTCAAGGCCAACTGGCGTGTACGCCTGGCCGCCCTGCCGGAACGCTGTCGCTTGCCTCGTGGTGTAGCGCCTCAGGCTTTTGTTTAAGCGTATACGCGTCTGAAACCACCCTGCGGGGTGGTTTTTTTTGGGTCTGGGTTTTGGTGGTTGAGACAGAAGCTAGCCGGGGACCGCGCAACGGCTTTTCGCGGCGGTCCGGCGCCCCGGTAAACCCGCTCCCACAGGATCGAGGGAGAGTTGCACTGGCGGCAGCCGGAAAAGACAAAACCCCTACCTGCATGTGCAGATAGGGGTTTCGGAATTTAATCTTGACGATGACCTACTCTCACATGGGGAAACCCCACACTACCATCGGCGATGCATCGTTTCACTGCTGAGTTCGGGATGGGATCAGGTGGTTCCAATGCTCTATGGTCGTCAAGAAATTCTGT
>NZ_QJRG01000045.1 GCF_004025535.1 Pseudomonas alkylphenolica | reverse complement strand
GCGCCGACGGTACGACCGCCTTCACGGATAGCGAAACGCAGACCATCTTCCATTGCGATGGTTTTGATCAGAGTGACAGTCATCTGGATGTTGTCACCTGGCATTACCATTTCAACGCCTTCTGGCAGCTCGCAGTTACCGGTCACGTCAGTAGTACGGAAGTAGAACTGTGGACGGTAGCCTTTGAAGAACGGAGTATGACGGCCGCCTTCTTCCTTGCTCAGAACGTAAACTTCTGCGGTGAACTTGGTGTGCGGCTTAACCGAACCTGGCTTGACCAGAACCTGACCACGCTCAACGTCGTCACGCTTGGTGCCACGCAGCAGAACGCCGCAGTTCTCGCCAGCACGACCTTCGTCCAGCAGCTTGCGGAACATCTCAACACCGGTGCAGGTGGTGGTGGTGGTGTCACGCAGACCAACGATTTCCAGGGCGTCCTGAACGCGGACGATACCACGCTCGATACGACCGGTAACAACGGTACCACGACCCGAGATCGAGAATACGTCTTCGATTGGCATCAGGAACGGCTTGTCGATAGCACGCTCAGGCTCTGGGATGTAGCTGTCCAGAGTCTCAACCAGCTTCTTGACAGCGGTGGTGCCCATTTCGTTGTCGTCTTTGCCTTCCAGCGCCATACGAGCCGAACCGATGATGATCGGGGTGTCGTCGCCTGGGAAGTCATAGGTGGACAGCAGGTCGCGAACTTCCATCTCGACCAGTTCCAACAGCTCAGCGTCGTCTACCAGGTCAGCCTTGTTCAGGAAGACCACGATGTACGGAACGCCTACCTGACGGGACAGCAGGATGTGCTCACGGGTTTGTGGCATCGGACCATCGGCGGCCGAGCAAACCAGGATCGCGCCGTCCATCTGGGCAGCACCGGTGATCATGTTCTTCACGTAGTCAGCGTGACCTGGGCAGTCAACGTGAGCGTAGTGACGAATGTTCGAGTTGTACTCGACGTGCGCGGTGTTGATGGTGATACCGCGAGCTTTCTCTTCTGGAGCCGAGTCGATCTTGTCGAATTCGACAACAGCCGAACCGAAAACTTCGGAGCAGACGCGAGTCAGCGCTGCGGTCAGCGTGGTCTTGCCATGGTCAACGTGACCAATGGTGCCGACGTTAACGTGCGGCAGACTACGATCAAACTTTTCCTTAGCCATCGAGACAACCCTCAGCAAGAAGAAATTAGCAAGTCAATACGACCATTAAAACAAAGGCAGATATTTTCATATCTGCCTTGTTATATGGAGCTCTTGAGCGGATTTGAACCGCTGACCTCACCCTTACCAAGGGTGTGCTCTACCAACTGAGCTACAAGAGCGTAACACTGTGCAACAACTGCAAACTTGGAGCGGGTAGCGGGAATCGAACCCGCATCATCAGCTTGGAAGGCTGAGGTTCTACCACTAAACTATACCCGCGGAGCGTGCAGCTCTCGCTAAAATGGTGGAGGGGGAAGGATTCGAACCTTCGAAGTCGTAGACGTCAGATTTACAGTCTGATCCCTTTGGCCGCTCGGGAACCCCTCCTGAACGTGGGCGGCATTTTCAACTCTTGCCGTCCTGCTGTCAAGCTTTTTCTCATTAAAATCTTGAGGTTAGCTAATTTGACAGCGCTTCACAGATTTCCATCTAGTGGTGTTCCCTGTGGAGCGGGCGCCATTCTATGCAAACTATTCGACCGTTGCAACACCCTCGCACAACATTATTTTATGTTTTAAGTCTTTGAAATCATTGGAAAGACTAGAAAGCAGCGTTTCGTCCAGCAAACGCTGGCTACGCGGGGCAATCTGCAGCCACAAACCGGTAGCATCACCAAGGCGTCCAGACACCTGGAGCGCCGATACATCCAGGGTCAGCAGCCGCTGACGCAACGCACTGAGCTGCTCCTGGGTGCTTAGCCCACCAATATAGAGGCACTCCTGCCCACGCTGAGGCGCTGGCTTACCCTGGTTTGATTCGCTCAGCAGATGAATTCCCTGCTGATTCCCCTTATAGAGCGACAGCGGCGCCACTTCCTTGGCCTTCAACGGTGCTTCCTGCTGATGCCAGACGTAATAAACGCCATTGAGCACCACCAACAACAGAAACAGCCAACGCATAGTCACCTCACTCCAGGGGGCAGGCCATGGCCAGTCCGACAAACACCAGGTCCGGCACCACTCGCGCGCCAGGCGCAGCATCCTGCACCAGCGGCGCATCGCCGCCGGTCAGCAGCACCGTAAAGTCATCCCCCCACAAACCACCGGCGTGCTCGAGCTGGGAACGCACGAACCCTTGAAGCATGTGAACACAGCCACGCTCTACCGCCTCTACGGTCGAACGCCCAGGCGCCATGCTCCCCAGTGCACGCTCAGCAGATGCATCGTCATAGCGGATGCGGCGCGTGTGCGTACGTAACTGGCTGCGCATCAATGGCATGCCTGGACAGATGAAGCCACCCAAGTGCTCCCCATCGGCCGCGACAAAGTCGGCTTTGGCCGCCGTGCCGAAATCCATTACCAGGCAGGCGCCACCTGCCAGGCGATACGCACCCAGGACAGCAAGCCAACGGTCAAGCCCGAGGCGCTGGTAATCCTCATAGCCATTTCGCACACCGGATACTTCTCTAGCGGGCTGCGCAACCAGCACTTCAAGGCCAAAGTGCCGGGCGAGCAACGCGCAAAGGTCGCTCGTCTCCTCTTCACTGCGGACACTGACCAGGCGGGCGCGTCGAGGCGGCTGCGCAAGCGCCTGAATTGCTTCCAGCAGTGCCTGATCGGAGTCAACAACCCCACCCGCCACAACAACCGCACCGGCGCTGCGGATAACACGCCACTTGATAAAGCTGTTCCCGCAATCGAGCTCAAGAATCATCACGCAACCTCAGGCTGAGCTCACCACCACTAAAGCTCTTTTCTACACCATCGACTTCAAGGCGCAACGCCCCTTGGCCATCGATACCCAACACCACGCCATCCACCTTGTTAATCCCCGCAATCAAGGACACGGGCCGCCCCTGCCATAGGTGCGCTTGCTCCCATTCCTGCTGGAATCCGGTGAAGCCCACCTGGCGATGACGCTCAAGATCGCGCTGCAGGCTCTGATTGAGCCTTGCAACCAGTTCGTTGCGATCAATAGCCACCCCTGACTCAAGGCGAACAGAGGTCCACTGCTGATCAATATCGCTCGATGCCTGCATATTTACATTGATGCCAATCCCCAGCACCACATGGCAGACATCAGCGGGATCACCGACCAACTCCAGAAGAATACCGGCGATTTTCTGATTATTAACCAATACATCATTCGGCCACTTCAAGCCGACATCCGCCACACCGAACGACTGAAGCGCGCGCATGACCGCTAACCCGACGACCAGACTCAATCCCTCCAGCTGACGCATACCGCCTTCGATACGCAACACCAGGCTGTAGTAGAGGTTCTCGGCAAATGGGCTGACCCATTGGCGCCCACGCCTGCCGCGACCCGCGGTCTGGCGCTCGGCCAGCACCAGAAAAGGCGCCGCCCGGCCCTCATTAATAGCGCGCAGGGCCTGTGCATTGGTCGAATCGATGGAGTCAAATATCAACGCCGGCCAGCACTCACTCTGCGAATGTGCGGCAATAGCGGATTCTTCGAGCAACGACAAAGGCGCAGCCAGCTGATATCCGCGGCCGCGCACTTTATGAATAGGCAGATTCAGCTCGGCCTCCAGAAGCTGCAATTGCTTCCAGACGGCAGCGCGACTTACGCCAAGGGCGGCCCCCAGGTCCTGCCCGGAATGGAACCGGCCATCCTTGAGGAGCTTCAACAACTTAAGCATGCCAATCTCGACTTTTAATGAGGCTGGCATGATAGCCATGCACGTAGAGATTGCATAGAAAACTGAAGGTTTTGGTAGTTGAGGCAGAGGCCGGCCGGCGACCGCGCAGCGGCTTTTCGCGGCGGTCCGGCGCCCCGGTAAACCCGCTCCCACAGGATCGAGGGAGAGTTGCACTGGCGGCAGCCGGAAAAGACAAAACCCCTACCTGCATGTGCAGATAGGGGTTTCGGAATTTAATCTTGACGATGACCTACTCTCACATGGGGAAACCCCACACTACCATCGGCGATGCATCGTTTCACTGCTGAGTTCGGGATGGGATCAGGTGGTTCCAATGCTCTATGGTCGTCAAGAAATTCTGT
>NZ_QJRG01000044.1 GCF_004025535.1 Pseudomonas alkylphenolica | reverse complement strand
CTTTCGCTTCAACCGAGGCGCGCATTCTACGCTTTCCTCAGTGTCTGTCAAGCGTTTATTTTGAAGTTTTTCAGAATTTCTCTTTCAACTTCAACCGCTTAACTCGCTGCGATCTCTCGTCAGCGGGAGGCGAATTCTACAGCGTTTCAATCCGCTGTCAACCACCTTTTTCACCGCTACCGATCTTTCGATCGAAGCCCCTCCGGTACTACCTGGAACATCTAACTCATTGAAGCTTAAGGAGTTTTCCGTTCCGACTGCGCCGGAAGTGGGGCGAATTATAGAGAGATCTGCAGGGGCGTCAAGCACTTATTTCAACTTTGTACCTTCCCCCCATATAAACGGTGCAACAGGCAACTAATCGGCCTCGGCACGGCTCTGTAGTAAAGGCACCCCCTGTGAGCCATAACCATGAGCGAATCACAAAGCAGCAAAACCCCAGGCCTGTCAGCGGACGAAGAGCAGGAAGTCAGTCAGAACCAGCCGCCCCGCGCCGCAGTGCTGCACGAGATCATTCGTGCCCAGGGCGACCAGGAGCTGGAGCGCACGCTGGCGGCGCTCTGGTGGTCGGCATTGGCCGCCGGGCTGAGCATGGGTCTGTCGATGATGGCGATGGGGTTGTTCTATGCGCGACTGGAGGGTGACAGCGCTCAGGTGATCGCGAGCCTGGGCTACTCCGCCGGCTTTCTCGCGGTGATCCTCGCTCGCCAGCAACTGTTTACCGAAAACACCCTCACTGCTGTGCTGCCAGTGATGACCGAACCCACGCTGCGCAACCTGGGTCGACTGCTGCGCTTGTGGTCAGTGGTTTTGCTCGGCAATCTGGCCGGTACCGTGCTGGTTTCTTATGTAATGCTCAACCTGCCAATTTTCGACAGCAAGACCGACGAAGCCTTTCTCGATGTTGGCCGCAAGGTCATGGAGAACGACCTGAGCCAGATGTTCGCCAAAGGCATCATCTCGGGCTGGATGATCGCAACCATGGTCTGGATGATTCCCTCCATGGAGCACGCCAAGATCTGGATCATCCTGATGATCACGTACCTGATGGCCTTGGGCGACTTTACCCATATCGTCGTCGGTTCCGTGGAGGTGTCCTACCTGGTATGGGCAGGCGAGGTCAGCTGGCCGGTGTTCTGGATGGACTTCGCCGCGCCTACCCTGATTGGCAACATCATTGGCGGCAGCTTTATCTTTGCCCTGATCAGCCATGCTCAAATTCGAAGTGACAGCGGCAAGCCCCCTGCCCCAGCGCCTGAACAGCACAAGGAGCCACCGCATAACGGCACTTCTTAATAGAAGACGTCGTCACAGGTCTTTCATAGCCATCACCCGCTCGCCCGCGCTATGCAGCTGGCGTGACGGTTTCGGCAGCCACCAGGCCGGGCCGTTGTGGGGCTGCTCAAGGCTGACCCGCTCGCCCATCTGCGGCGTACTCAGCGGCACCTGGGCAGCATTGGCCAAGACCAGAATCCGATCAAAGGGTTCATGCCAGCTATGCACTGAAAGGTCGAACGTACCGTTATGAATGGGTAACAGCCAACGACCGCGCAGATCCTTGTGGGCCTGCAGGCTTTGCTCGGGCTGCATATGGACATTGGGCCACTCAAGGTTGTAGGCACCGGTTTCGATCAGCGTCACATCAAACGGGCCGTACTGCTCGCCAATTTGCTTGAAGCCGTCGAAGTACCCCGTGTCGCCACTGAAGAACAGCCGCAGGTTTTCATCCAGGATCGCCCAGGACGCCCACAGCCTGCTGTTGCTGTCGAACAAGCCACGGCCGGAGAAATGCTGCGCGGGTGTGGCGACAAAGCGTATACCGGCAACCTCGGTCTCTTGCCACCAATCGAGCTGGCGTACCTTGCCCGACGGCACGCCCCACTCGATCAACAGGTCACCCACGCCCTTGGGCGCAAGAAAGTGCTCGGCCTTGTTAACCAGTTGGCGTATTGCCTGTTCATCGAGGTGATCATAATGATCGTGAGAAAGGATCACTGCGGTCAGCGGCGGCAGCTCTTCAAGGTCCAGCGGTGGCTGGTGAAAGCGCTGGGGCCCTGCCCATTGCACCGGCGAGGCGCGTTCGGCGAACACCGGGTCGGTGATGAAAAAGCGCTCGCGCAACTTCAGCAGAACCGTAGAGTGCCCAAGCCGCCACAGGCTACGATCCGGCGCCTCGAGCAACTGCACGCGACTCAGGCGTTGCACCGGGATCTCAACCTCAGGCCGGGTGCCAGGCGGCTTGCCAAGGAACAGGAACTTGAATCCGATGCGCAGCTTCTTCCACACGCTGTCTTGCGGCATCGGGTATTGGTTGTGAAAACGCCCATCCTGAAGCGGAGCCGGTTCGCCGGCCTCTGGGGTTATAGGGGCCATCACTAGAAGCACTCCAAGGATAAGGGCAAGTTTCATGCTACCCCGATGTTTGCATCAACCGTGAAATGGCTTGTAAGGCCATTTTTCAACAGCCTGCGATTGTTCAACAATATTCACACGCTTTATGCGATAAACGGCGACCCGGAACAGACCAGTACGCATGATGGATAACAGCAGCGGCAAGGGACTTTCATTTGTCAGGAGGATATACCCGCCGCGCATTGTCGGCCTGGGTATCGGCATGCTCAGCGTTATGGCCGGCATTTCGACGCTGGACATGGCGCCGTGGGTGTGGGGGCTTTTGTTGTTCAACGGGTTGGTCTGGCCACACATGGCCTTTCTATTGGCCCGTCACGCCAAAACGCCCTATCACGCCGAATACCGCAACCTGCTACTCGATTCGCTGATGGGTGGTTTCTGGACCGCCACGGTACAGTTTAACCCCCTGCCCAGCGTCACCATCCTGGCCATGATGGCGATGAACAACTTTGCCGCCGGTGGTCAGCGCCTGTTTCTGAAGGGGCTGCTGGCACAAGTTGTAGGCGCCGGCCTGTCGATTGCAGTATTCGGTGCCCACCTGCAGTTGCAGGCCACGCCTCTGCAGGTCTACGCCTGTCTGCCGATGCTGACCCTCTACCCTATGGCCTTGGGCTGGGTTTGCTACCGGCTGGCGATGAAACTGTCCGAACACAAACGCCGCCTCAGCGCCCTTAGCCGTACCGACAGCCTGACCGGACTGTTGAATCACGGCTCGTGGAAGGACCTGTTGCAGCTCAAGTTCCAGATCTGTCAGCAACAGCAGTGCCAGGCGGTGATCGCGATTATCGACATCGATCACTTCAAGACCATCAATGACACCTTTGGTCACGTGGTCGGCGACTGTGTATTGAGCCAACTTAGCAGCGAGCTCAAGCATAGCCTGCGTGAAGATGACCTCGCCGGTCGTTACGGTGGCGACGAGTTCTGCCTGATCCTGCCCAATACCAGCCTGGAGCAAGCCCATCTGGTCATGGAACGCCTGCGCGAACGTGTCGGCAGCTACCGAAATCCACAATTGCCGGAACTGCGGGTCAGCCTGAGCATTGGCCTGGCCAGTTGCCGCCAGGACCTGGCTGACGCCGAATCCTGGCTCAAGGAAGCCGACAAAGCACTGTATGGCGCAAAAAACAGTGGGCGCAATCAGGTCAGCTTCGCGCAGATGGATATGCCAGCACTCAACCTGGCCTGAAGCCGCTGCACCACAAGCCTGCGCTTACACCCGCAAGCTCCGCTGCGCAGCTATTTCCGGCAAATCACGCCGACGCAGGTAAACCCGCAATGGCTCGGTGATATTCAGCCGTTCATCAACGTTCTGTAACAGCAGGATGTCGATGAGCCCGCGGCTCAAGGTCATGACGTCGCCCTCCCCCGCTTGCCAGACAAACTCGCTACTGGGGGTGATGCTGTCATCGGCCACGTCCATACCGAAGGAATCTTCGCTAAAACGTACGATATGCTTGCCAAGTTTGCGGTGAAAACCAACGAAGCCCTTGAGCTGGTCGGCGGCGGCACAGATATCCTGTGATGTGATGTGCATGTCAAACCTCACTGAAACATCCAAGGGATGCAGGACGAAAGGGATTGGCACGCTGGGCAAGAGGGTCACTCTCTGGCGGAATGACTCAAGGCTCAGACTAATGGAAAAACATCGCCGCAGGGTACGGATTTGTCACCTGATTGAGGCTGGCTCGCTAGACTTAACCGACACGCCCTTCATACCACCAGCCACCGTGGATGATTCATGATCAAGGCTATTACCTCAGACATCGCCATCATCGGCCGAATCAACGCCGTGCCGGCCATTTTGCAGGTGATCTGTGAATCCACCGGCATGCGCTTTGCCGCCGTGGCGCGGGTCACCGATAACAGCTGGACCACCTGCGCCGTTCTGGACACCCTGGGTTTTGGCCTGGCAGTCGGTGATGAACTGGACTTGAACACGACCCTGTGTCACGAAATTCGCGGCACTCACCAGACCATCGTGATCGACAAAGCCAGCGAAGACGCGCTGTATTGCAACCACCACACTCCGCGCATCTACAAATTTGAAAGCTACATTTCGGTGCCTGTATTTCGCACCGATGGCAGCTTTTTCGGCACCATCTGTGCCCTTGACCCACTGCCTGCCGCCCTCAAGGGCAGCGCCATTCAGCCGATGATGGAGTCGTTCGCACGTTTGCTGTCGATTCAGATCGAGAGTGAGGAAACGGCCCAGGAAACCGAGCAGGCCCTGCAAAAGGAACGGGCCATGGCCGAGTTGCGTGAGCAATTCATTGCCGTGCTGGGTCATGACCTGCGCAATCCGCTGTTTGCAATTACCGCCGGCGCCGAGCTGCTTGCCCAACGCCTGCAGGAGGAAAAAAGCCGCACCATTGCCTTGCATATCCTCACCTGCGGCCGGCGCGCTACCAACCTGGTACGCGATATCCTGGATTTTGCCCGCGGGCGCCTGGGCAATGGCATGACCGTCAACATCCAGCCCTGCCCGGATCTGGGCGATGCCCTCAGGCATGTTGCTTCGGAACTGCAGCGCGTTTACCCGCAACGGCAGATCAACCTGCATATCGGCGACCTTAGCCGGGTACATTGCGACCGCGAGCGGGTCACCCAGTTGCTGTCCAATCTGATTGCCAATGCCCTGACCCACGGTGCCCAGGACCAACCAGTGGATGTCAGCGCCCAGATCCGTGACCAGGCTTTCGTGCTCGGGGTGCATAATTTCGGCGAACCGATTGCACCCCAGGTGCTGGCGCAGCTGTTTCAACCCTTCGCCCACCCCCTCAATGATGCCGTGCGGTCCGGCCTGGGGCTGGGCCTGTACATCGCCAACCAGATTGCCCAGGCCCACGGCGGGCGCATGGAGGTGATTTCCAGCCAGGAGGCCGGGACACTGTTCAGTTTCCGCTTGCCGCTGGATCCAGACGAGGCTCAAGCAAACCCGCCAACCACTCCATGAACGCGCGCAGTCGCGGCGGGATGTGTTGTTGCCTGGCATACAGCAATGACACCGGCAGTGGCGCAGGAACAAACTCGTCCAGCAGGGGCACCAGCTCGCCCCGTTGCAGGTAACCTTGCAACCCTGCCGCTGGCGCCTGAATCAAACCCAGGCCGGCAACGCAGGCACTCTCGTAGGCTTCGGTACTGTTGACGGTAACGGCACCGGCCATCGGTTGAAGCTGCAGCGTCCCCTCCAGCAGGTACTCGAATCCCGGGCTGCGGCTCCCCAGGGTTTTCACATAGTGAATCAATTGGTGCTGATGCAGGTCTGCCAGCGTCTTTGGCACACCATACCGCGCCAGGTAGCGCGGGCTGGCGCAATTGATCTGGCTCAGCGCCCCCAGTGGACGGGCAATCAAGTCCAGGTCGCTGAGGGTGCCGATACGCAGCACGCAGTCAAATCCCTCGCGCAACAGGTCGACCTGACGGTCTGTACAGCTGATTTCCAGCTCGACCTCGGGGTGACGGTCCATGAACTGTGGCAGGTTGGGCAGAATGACGCGCCGCGCCATCAAGGTCGGCAGATCGATGCGCAAGCGCCCCTTGAGCGTAGCTTTCTCGCTGTGGAACAGGCCTTCGATCTCATCCATGCGCGACAACAGGTCTTTGCTACGCTCGTACAAGTGCAAGCCGTCCTGAGTCGCTTGGACCCGCCGCGTAGTGCGATTGAGCAAGCGTGTACCGAGCAAGGTCTCCAAGGCCCGAACCTGTTCGGACACCGTCGAACGCGGCAGCCCCAGGTGCTCCCCGGCCAGGGTAAAACTCGACAGTTCGCTGACCCGGACAAAAGTCCGCAGCAACTCCAGCTTGTTCATGGCAGGCAGGCTCTATTGTTCGTTTACACAGACCAGTATTTCCGATATCCGTGGATTTATCAGCAAACAGCCGACCAATAGACTTTCCTCGACTCTTCTCCCGAGGTACAGCGCATGAACCGGAAAATTGCATTGATCACAGGCGCCAGCCGCGGCCTGGGTAAGAACACCGCCCTGCACCTGGCAGCGCAGGGCGTCGACATCATCGGAACGTTCAACAGCAAGGCCCAGGAAGCTCAGACACTGGTGCAGGAGCTGGAGAAAAGAGGCGTGCGCGCCGCGATGCTGCAACTAGACGTCAGTAACAGTACCCGCTTCGAAGACTTCGCCACGCAGCTACGCCACACCCTGAAGTCGGTGTTTGGCCGTGAGCAACTGAATTTTCTGGTGAACAACGCCGGCATTGGTATTAACGCGCCGTTCAGTGAAACCAGCGAAGTGCAGTTCGATCAACTGTGCAATATCCAGCTCAAGGGCCCGTTCTTTCTGACCCAGCGCTTGCTGCCACTGATTGCCGACCACGGCCGGATCGTCAACATCTCCACCGGCCTGACCCGCTTCGCCCTGCCCGGCTACGCTGCGTATGCCGCCATGAAAGGGGCCATGGAAGTATTGACCCGTTATCAGGCCAAGGAGTTGGGCGCGCGTGGTATTCGCGTCAACATTCTCGCCCCGGGTGCCATCGAAACCGATTTTGGCGGTGGTGTAGTGCGTGACAATGCCGATGTGAACGACTTTATCGCCAGCAACACCGCGCTGGGGCGCGTAGGGCTGCCGGACGACATCGGTGCAGCCGTTGCTTTGCTGCTGAGCGATGGTGGTGACTGGATCACCGGCCAGCGTGTGGAAGTGTCCGGCGGTATGTTCCTTTAATCGGACTGCGCACCGCCGAGGGCATGATGCAATTGTTTGAGGACCGGCAACCCCAGCGCCTGGGCGGCAAAGCACAGGCCCACCCGTCGAGTCAGCATGGAGTCTTGCCAAGGCCGCCAATGGATGCCGGGATGGCGCTCGACCAGCGATTGCGGCAACAACGCGGCGCCCAATCCGGCCGCCACCATCGGTACGGCCTGCTGCAAGGAGCCGGCATGGCCGACTTGCTCGGCGTTGCCGTAAAAGCCGAGCAGGCGCTGATGAGAAAAATGCTGTGGGCAGGTGACCCACTGCTCGACCTGTTGGCTGCCACTGGCCATGGCCAGCACAAAAGGCTCCTCCCACAAGGCCAGAAACAGTTCATCCTCGCAACACAGCGCCTCGACACCCAGCCGGGCATCGCCCACGCAGCCATCGAGCAACGTCAGCTGAATGACAGGAACGGCCTGACGGGCCAGGCGCACAAACGCCTCGACCTGGGCGCAAGCAATATCCGCCTCAACCCCCAGTTGCAGCGGCAACCGGTCCTGCCCCTCGCGAAAGCGCCGGCTCAGGGCCTGTGCCTCTGCCACCATGCGCTGCGCTTGCGGGTACAGCTGCCGGGCCTGCTCGCTGACCTCGACGCCACGCGCCTGGCGCAGAAACAACGCCACGCCCAGTTCGTCTTCAAGCTGGCGGATGGTCACCGACAACGTCGGTTGTGCGACGCACAGGCGTTGCGCTGCCAAGGTGATGTTGCGTTCCTCGAACACGGCGAGAAACGCTTTCAGGTGACGGATATCCATAGGTATTTCCGATGCCATCCAGAGAAATAAGCCGTTTTTCAACGAAAACCCGAGCCAATACACTCAAGCCATTCAAATCGATTATGCCTTGGAGATTAACATGCGCAAACCACTGATCATTATCACCGGTGCCAGTTCAGGGATTGGCGAAGCCACGGCACGTCTGTTCTCGCAAGCAGGCCACCCGTTGTTGCTGCTGGCCCGGCGCCTGGAGCGGATGCAGGCACTGGCGCTGCCCGACTGCATGACACGTGCGGTGGATGTCAGCGACCGCGAAGGTTTCGTTGCGGCGGTGAAAGAAGCCGAAGCGCTCTACGGCCCGGCAGATGCTTTGGTCAACAACGCTGGAGTGATGCTGTTGGGGCAAATGCACGAACAGGACCCCGCCCAGTGGGAGCAGATGCTCGACGTCAACGTCAAAGGACTGCTTAACGGTATTCATGCATTGGTGGGCGGGATGATTGAGCGCCGCCATGGCACGATCATCAACATAAGCTCTGTGGCCGGGCGCAAGACATTCCCCAGCCATGTCGCCTACGTCGGTACCAAATTCGCCGTGCACGGGATTTCCGAAAACCTGCGCGAAGAAGTCGCGCCGCACAATGTGCGGGTGGTGACGATCGCCCCGGGCGCCGTGGAAACCGAATTGTTAGGGCATACCACCGACGCCAGCATCAAAGAAGGCTACCAGGCCTGGAAAGCCGACATGGGTGGCCAGGTGCTCAGCGCCGACGATGTGGCAGCGGCCATTGCCTACGCGTATCAGCAGCCGCAACACGTGTGCATTCGCGAAATCGTTCTGGCCGCGACTCGCCAACAGCAATGATCAGCGTTGCAGGGTGTCTTCGTGCACCTGCACACTGGCGGTCATGCCCGCGCTCAGGGTCATGCCGTCGGGCAACTGGTCCAACTTGATCCGCACCGGAATGCGTTGGGCCAGGCGCACCCAGTTGAAGGTCGGTTCGACTTCGGCAAGCAACTGGCTGTCGGGGTTGGTATTGCTGTCGGTGATGCCGCGGCTGATGCTCTCGACATGGCCCTGCATGGGCTCGCCAGCGCTCATCAACCAGACCTTGACCGAGTCACCGACACGAATGCGTGGCAGCTTGGTTTCTTCGAAATAGGCCTGCACATAAAAGGTCGCGTCATCGATCAGGGCCATGACCGGCTGCCCGGCATTGACATAGTTGCCCTCGGCCAACCGCAGGTTGGTGATGTGACCGTCGCGCGGCGCCTTGACCTGGCTACGGGCCAGGTTAATCGCCGCCACCTTGACCTGCGCCTGGGCCTCGCGCAGTTCACCCCGGGCGACTGCCGCATTGATCTGGGCATTTTCGCGCAGTTCGGCACTGATCGCCTGCGGCCCCAGTGCGGCCCGCCGGGAGGCTTCATGCTCACGCAGGCGCAATTGATGCTGACGGGTTTCAGCCACTGCGCTGGCTTGCTCGAGTGCGGCTTCAAAACGATCCCGATCGATCGACATCAACAGCTCGCCGGCCTTGACCTGCTGATTGTCACGCACCTTGAGTTCTCGCACCCAGCCGGACACGTCTGGAGCAATGATCACCACATCGGCGCGGATTTTCGCATCGCGGGTCCAGGGCGTGAGCATGTAGTACTGCCACAGCTTCCAGCCGGCAAAAATGGCCACTACCACCAGACACAGGGTAACGGCGATACGTACCAGTGCACGCATGATTCAACTCCTTACAAAGGCCCCAGCCAAAGCGTTACCAGGGTCAGTACACAAATGAACAGTGCACAATCGAACAAGGCTTTGTGCCAGATCCATCGACCCAAGGGGGTCAGGTGCAACAACAGGTGCACGGCAGCGGTCAGTCCCAGCGCCAGCACCACATAAACCAGAAACGGGCTGAGCAATACACCGCCCAGCGCCCACTCACGCAAGCCCATGGATTTCCTCCTGCCGACGGCACCACTTACCCCAGCTGCGCTGCAATTGCAGCACCGCCCCGATGGCCAGGCGCAGCGGGTCGCTGGCCGGTTGACGCTGTATAGCCTCGATAAATTGTTCGCTGGCAGCATCCAGGCGATCGCTCCTGCCAGGCGCCGGACCCCGCGCCAATACACTTTCCAGTTGCTGCAGGTAGGCGCGTTCGGCGCTGTCCAGCGGCGCTCGCGCTATTGCCAGGCAGTGACGCAGGTGCAACAGCTCATCGCCGATATCCAGACCATGTACACCGTCGTCCCAGCGCGTGCGCTCCTGCTCGGACAGCGCCGCGTAGTGGCGCGCCAGTTGCAGCAGGCGGTCGGCCATACGACCACCAAACCAGGTGTCGGCACCGCGCAGGTCTCGTCGCGTCAAGCGCACCAGATCACTTTGGGTGGCTGCACGCAGGCGCCGCCCATGCCAGGCGGGGTTACGCAGCACCAACAACTTGAACGCCAGCACCGCCGCGCCCACCCCGATCAGCATGGCCTGAGCGCTATTGAGGAAGGTCGCGACCTGAAAGTGCATGGCGTTCAGCGGTGCCACCAACACAATAAAATGCAGGCAATAGGAAGTCGCCGTAGCGCCGATCCTCGGATTGGCCATGCCCAGTGCCCCGAAGAAAAGCGGTACACCCAAGGCCATGCACAGCATGGGGAAACCGCTCCACTCCGGCAGCAGAATCTGCCCGACAACAAAGGCCACTGGCAGGGCCAGTAAAATGCCGCGCAAAAAACTCAAGCCGATTTGCGCGCCGTTTTCACGACTGGCAAACAGGCTGCAGACCACGCAGGTCAGCACCAGCCCACCGGGGGCCGAAATCCAGCCGGTAGCCAACCAGAAACCGGCCATGGCCAGAAAGGCCAGCGCGCTACGCGAGCCGAACAACAGGGCCAACGGTACGTCTCGGTGCACCGCCAGGCTGTCGGGTACATCGGCCAGTGCAGTGCCCTCCTCCACTGCACGCAAAGCCAGGGTCGCGGCCATGGCGTTATCCAGTAACAAAGTCAGGCGGGCCAGACAGTAGTGTTCGGCCGTACTGATGTGTTCATCGTGCGCCGCATCCCACACCCGCTGGCGCAATAGCAACAGGCTCGCCTGGTCAGGCGTGGCCAGGGCTGCCTGGACCTCATCGAGCCAGGGTTGCAGATGGCGGGTCTGCGCCTCGTCCAGTTGTTGCCACTGACGCCGGACCGAGCGGGCGATACGCAACAGGATCAGCAGCTTCTGGCTCAAACCGCGAATGGCACGAGCCCGCTGGCGACCAAGGCTGCCTTCGAACCAGGCATGTTCGCGTTGTGCGTCTACCGCCACTATGCGCCCAAGGATCTCCAGCAAGCCTTTGCGTGCCTGCTGCTCACCGGTCAGTGTCGCACTGGCGGCCTGCAGGCCACTGCTCCAGGCCTGACGCGCCTGCCCGCCCAACTGTTGCTCGACCCGCATGGGCCAGAGCAAGGCACTGGTTGCCGTGGCGCAGACAATCCCCAGGCAGATCTCGGTACAGCGCGCTACCGCCTGGTCAAACACCAGCAAGGGGTGATCGACGGCCGGCAATGCGATGATTGCAACGGTGTAACCGGCCAGCACGAACGAGTACGCCCAAGCGCTGCGCAACAGTGTCGAGCAGGCGGTACACAACGCCAGCCACAGCGCCAGGGCCAGCAGGAACAGCCAGGGCGTCTGGGCAAACATGCCCATGAACACTACCGACATGACCGTGCCCACCAGGGTCCCGAGCAAACGCGCCAGGCCCTTTTGCAGGACCATGCCGGAAAGCGGTTGAGCCACGATGAATGCCGTCATCAGAGCCCAGGCCGGTTGCTCAAGCCCCCACCGCAATGCCAGCCACAGAGCCAGACCACCGCCCAGCAGGGTCTTGATGGCAAATTGCACGGCGAGCTTGTTCGGCGCAAACAGCGCCTGCAACGTAATGGGCACGGGTCGAACCTTGACGGGCTGTGTTGTAAAGATAGACAGGGCTGTGTGAAAGGATTGGAAACAGATTATTAGCTAGCTAACTAATAAAAGTCCAGTAAGACGAAGGTTTTCTTGCGGACAAAAAAATGGGCGACCGAAGTCGCCCTAAATGCCTTGCGTGCTCATGTACCGGAAGAATCAGCGCTGTTTGCGCTTGTTCGAGTCCTTCCAGATAAAAATTCCGAATCCGACGAAAAACAGCAGCATCAGGCTGACTGTGATGACTCCAGCGATAACCACATTATCGAAGAACATGCCGACCTCCTTTCGCCTGACCCCGTCTGATGTGCTCAAGGTAGCGAAAGGCCGGAGGATAAAAATTGACCGAGATCAATGGCGCCCTGGTCCGGGCGCGCGAGGCGGGTGCAGGGTTGACCTGCATCAAGTTTTCAACGCTTCTTGGGTTTGCCCTTGGGCTTTTTCTTGGCCTTGCCCAGTGGCATGGCTTGCTCGAACGCCTGGCGTACTTCGTTCAGGCGTTTCTCTTTGATGTCATGAATGCGTCGTGCGCGCTCGGCGTCGAAGTCGATCAGGTTGTCATCTTGGCTCATTGTCTGGCTCGGGAAGCGGGCTGCGATCCTGCAATAATGAAGGCAGTTGCGGTCGCTGACCAGTCAGTGGCCCAATGTTCAGACTTCGATGTCCACCAACAGCCCCTGGCGTGGCTGTTCACCCATCAAGGGAGCCACCGGCACGGTGTTGTCAGCGTTGACTTCATCCCCCGGCATGGGCTGGTAGAGGTCGTCACCTTTGTGCGACCGGTTGCGCTGCTGGCGACGCTGTTCTTCGCGCAGCAACAGTGCCGGTTGTTCCGGATCACGGTGTTTCAGGTCGATGGCCCCTTCACTGGACGCCGGCTGCGTCGGCACCACCGGTTTGATGTCGGGTGTCGGCTTGACCGGGTCCAGTTGCGATGTCACGGGGGCAGCACTGAGCGGAATGAGGGGCGGCAGCATGGGGTCGGTCTCCTGTCGCCAGTGTGTCGGCTAGCCAGCGCCAGCCTTTAGCCTGAAACGAATAATAGGTGGGCACCTGGAGTGTAGCCTTCCCTAGGGTTCGTCGCTGTCATCCGGTGCCGGCGCGATCTCGCTCCAAGGCCGGGTGAGGATGCTGTTCCACACCGCGTTGAGGTGATCGCGCAATACCGCGGGCGCCGATGCCAGTGAAGGGTTGTCTTCACGCTCACCACCATAGGGCGACTCTCCCGGCGGGGTAATCAGGGATTGACCGACGATGGCATAGCTGGCCTGCCCCTCACGCACTTCCACACGCAACGCGTGCGGATCGATTCCGCCCCCACAAAAAGCGTGACTGGCGACGGTCAGCTCCGCCACGCCATCGTTGTTCAGATCGCTGGCACCGCTGACATCGGTATAAAAACCAACGTCCAGGTCCAGGCCGGCGCAGTCGGTTTCATCCTCGAATGTCCAGCGCACTTTGAGCGCGTCACTCTCGGCGCTTCGTCCATACAGCGTGGCCGTGAGGATCACCCGGTCGAGGTCCTGACCGGCGTCCTCGTCACGCACCTGATCATCGCCACGGCTGAGCACCAGCAAACCTTCGCCCTCGCGGTCACGAAAGTGCACGGTCTGTACCGCAGTAGCGATTCCCAGGGCATCAAGTTGTGCGGCGGGCAGTGGCGCCAGCAGTTCAAAACCAGGCTTGTCGCACGCCCCCAGCAGCAACACGCTGCCCACGAGCAGCCATCGGGGTAACCACAATGCTTGTAGACGCATGAATGTTCAGGCCCCTCACTGGCGACAGCGGTTTTCTTCGCTGAAATTGCTAGACTCTTTGGTCTGCACAGTCCTATCCGTTAAGATAGTCGGCTTTTCAAGGCGGGAGTCAGGCAGTATGGCGCAGCAGTATCAACCGGGGCAACGCTGGATCAGCGACAGCGAGGCCGAGCTGGGTCTAGGGACCGTTCTGGCACAGGACGGCCGCTTGTTGACCGTGCTCTACCCGGCCACTGGCGACACTCGCCAGTACTCCCTGCGCAATGCGCCCCTGACCCGCGTGCGTTTCTCGCCCGGCGACCAGATCACCCATTTCGAAGGCTGGAAACTGACCGTACGCGAAGTAGACGACGTTGACGGCCTTCTGGTCTATCACGGCCTCGACGGGCAGAACCAGGCCCGTACCCTGCCGGAAACCCAGCTGTCGAACTTTATCCAGTTCCGCCTGGCCAGCGACCGTCTGTTCGCCGGGCAAATCGACCCGCTGCCGTGGTTCTCGCTGCGCTACAACACCCTCGAGCACACCAGCCGCCAGTTGCAGTCCTCGCTGTGGGGCTTGGGCGGCACCCGTGCCCAGCCGATCGCTCACCAGTTGCATATTGCCCGTGAAGTCGCCGACCGTATTGCCCCGCGAGTATTGCTGGCCGACGAAGTGGGCCTGGGCAAGACCATCGAGGCCGGCCTGGTGATTCATCGCCAATTGCTCTCGGGGCGCGCCAGCCGTGTGCTGATCCTGGTGCCGGAAAACCTCCAGCACCAGTGGCTGGTAGAGATGCGCCGGCGCTTCAACCTGCAGGTCGCCCTGTTCGACGCCGAGCGCTTCATTGAAAGCGACGCCAGCAACCCGTTCGAAGATGCCCAGCTGGCGCTGGTCGCCCTGGAATGGCTGACCGAAGACGAGAAAGCCCAGGACGCGCTGTTCGCTGCGGGCTGGGACCTGCTGGTCGTCGACGAAGCCCATCACCTGGTCTGGCACGAAGAGCAGGTCAGCCCCGAGTATGGCCTGGTCGAACAACTGTCTCAGGTGATTCCGGGCGTGCTCTTGCTGACGGCGACGCCTGAGCAACTGGGCCAGGACAGCCACTTCGCGCGCCTGCGCCTGCTCGACCCGAACCGTTTCCATGACCTGGCAGCCTTCCGTGCCGAGAGCGAGCACTATCGCCCTGTGGCCGAAGCGGTCCAGGAGCTGCTTGACGAAGGTCGTCTGTCGGACAAGGCACATGCCACCATCCAGGGTTTCCTCGGTGCCGAAGGCGAGGCACTGCTGGGTGCGATCAACGACGGCGACACCCAGGCAAGCGCACGCTTGATTCGCGAGCTGCTCGACCGTCACGGCACCGGCCGTGTCCTGTTCCGTAATACCCGTGCTGCCGTCCAGGGTTTCCCTGAGCGCAACTTGCACCCCTACCCGCTGCCAAGCCCCGATCAGTACATGGAGCTGCCGCTTGGCGAACACGCCGAGCTGTACCCGGAAGTTGCCTTCCAGTCCCAGGGCGACACCGCCGAAGAGGAACGCTGGTGGCGCTTCGACCCTCGGGTCGACTGGCTGATCGACACCCTGAAGATGCTCAAGCGCGTCAAGGTCCTGGTAATCTGCGCCCACGCCGAAACCGCCATGGACCTCGAGGACGCCCTGCGCGTGCGCTCCGGTATTCCGGCCACGGTGTTCCATGAAGGCATGAGCATCCTGGAGCGCGACCGCGCCGCCGCTTACTTCGCCGACGAAGAATTCGGCGCTCAGGTGCTGATCTGCTCGGAAATCGGTAGCGAAGGCCGCAACTTCCAGTTTGCCCACCACCTGGTGCTGTTCGACCTGCCCGCCCACCCGGACCTGCTCGAGCAACGTATCGGCCGTCTCGACCGGATCGGTCAGAAACACACCATCGAACTGCATGTGCCGTACCTGCAGAACAGCCCGCAAGAGCGTCTGTTCCAGTGGTACAACCAGGCTCTGAACGCCTTCCTGGCTACCTGCCCGACCGGTAACGCCCTGCAGCACCAGTTCGGCCCGCGCCTGCTGCCGATGCTCGAAAGCGGTGACGACGGTGAGTGGCAAGCCCTGGTCGACGAGGCGCGCGCCGAGCGCGAGCGCCTGGAAAGCGAATTGCACACCGGTCGCGACCGTTTGCTGGAGCTCAACTCCGGCGGCGCTGGCGAAGGTGAGGCGCTGGTCGAAGCGATCCTTGAGCAAGATGATCAGTTCACCTTGCCGATCTACATGGAAACCTTGTTCGATGCGTTCGGTATCGACAGCGAAGACCATTCGGAAAACGCACTGATCCTCAAGCCGAGCGAAAAAATGCTCGACGCGAGCTTCCCGCTGGGCGACGACGAAGGCGTGACCATCACTTACGACCGCAACCAGGCACTGTCGCGCGAAGACATGCAGTTCATTACCTGGGAGCACCCGATGGTCCAGGGCGGCATGGACCTGGTGCTGTCCGGTTCGATGGGCAACACCGCGGTGGCGCTGATCAAGAACAAGGCGCTGAAACCTGGCACCGTGCTGCTTGAACTGCTGTATGTCAGCGAAGTGGTCGCACCGCGCGCCCTGCAACTGGGCCGCTACCTGCCGCCGGCGGCCCTGCGCTGCCTGCTCGACACCAACGGCAACGACCTGGCTTCACGCGTCTCGTTCGAAACCCTGAACGACCAACTTGAAAGCGTACCGAAGGCGAGCGCCAACAAGTTCATCCAGGCTCAGCGTGATGTACTGACACCCCGGATCAACAGCGGTGAAGCCAAGATCATGCCGCGTCATGCCGAGCGCGTCGCCGAGGCCCAGCGTCGCCTGGCCGCCGAGACCGACGAAGAGCTGGCGCGCCTGACGGCCTTGCAAGCCGTCAACCCGAGCGTACGCGACAGCGAAATCGAAGCGCTGCGCAAGCAACGCGAGCAAGGCCTGGCGATGCTGGATAAAGCCGCACTGCGCCTGGAGGCCATTCGGGTACTGGTCGCTGGCTGATAACCACTTTCCATCGACGCCATAAAAACGGCCCTGCAGCTTCGCGTTGCAGGGCCGCTTTTTTTTGCGCTTCCAAGATTGCAAGGGTTTTAGAACCCAACGCTATTACCTCAATGTCCAAATCGTAGAAGTCAATGTGCCATTAATCAGGATGGGTTAATGCTCTCTTCCTATACTCCAGCAGAACGGTCTCCAGGCAGGCGTTTGGGGGACGAGTGCGAACTCGATAAAGAGGAATGCTATGGAGTGGCTGGGGCTTCAAATGCTCTCCGAACTTCCGTCTACCGGACAGATCATTCTCGAGTGCAATTACAACCCTTACCTGGTGGTGCTTGCCTTGCTGGTTGCGGGCGCGGGCAGCTTCGCAACCCTGAGCATGGCCGAGCGCCTGAACCATGTGGAAGAACCCGTAGCCCAGCGGCAGTGGCGGCTGCTGGGGGCCTGTTGCCTGGCCGGTAGCGTCTGGGCCCTGCATTTCATCAGCATGCTGGCGTTTCAGGCACCCATTGAAGTCCACTACGACTTTGCCCTGACGGGCCTGTCTCTGGTGATCATGCTGTTCGCCGGCTGGCTGGCGATGAACACCCTCGGGCGTCGTGACCTACGCCCCCGTCACTTTGTTCAGGCCGCCACCTGCATCGGCCTGGGCATTGCTGCCATGCACTACATCGGCATGGCAGCAATGCGCTCCAACGCCCAACAGTTCTATCGCCCGGACATGTTTGTCGCCTCGATTGCCATTGCCATCAGCGCCAGCCTGCTGGCGTTGATACTGGCACGCTACTTTCGCTATGGCAGCGGCACGCTCCATCAGTTGCTCAAGTACGCGGCCAGCCTGTTGATGGCCGGTGGCATCTTTGCTACCCATTTCACCGGCATGTGGGCGATGACCCTGATCATCCCGCCCGAGGCCACCATGGCCTTGCCGGCTGCAGACAACAGCCTGCAACTGAGCCTGACCATCGCTTTGATAACCCTGCTGATCAGCGCCAGTAGCATCAGTGCGGCGATGTCCGACCAGAAGCTGCAAAGCAAGGAACACGACCTGCGCCGGGTCAATGTGTTGCTCAGCCAGCTGGACCAGGCGCGAGTGTCGCTGCAACAGGCGGCGCATTACGACGCCCTGACCAACCTGATCAATCGGCGTGGCTTCAACCAGGTGTTTGCCGAACGCCTGGCCGAACAGGCCACCAGCGAGGGCATGCTGGCGGTGATGTTCCTGGATATCGATCACTTCAAGCGCATCAACGACAGCCTTGGTCATGATGCCGGCGACGAGCTGCTCAAAGTCATTGCCGGCTACATCAAAGCCGCTACCCGCAGCCAGGATGTGGTGTCACGCTTCGGCGGAGATGAATTCTGCATATTGATTGCCCTGAATACGCGGGATGAAGCCCGGCATCTGGCGCAACGCATCATGCAGAAGATGAAAGAGCCCATCGACCTCGCCGGGCGGCGCATGGTCATGACCACCAGCATTGGTATCAGCATCTTTCCCGATGACGGTCGCACCTGCGAAGAACTGCTGAAAAATGCGGACCTAGCGCTGTACCAGTCCAAGGACAGCGGGCGCAACAGCCTGAACTTCTTCAACAGTGGCCTCAAGACCCGCGCCACGCTGGAGTTGCAGCTCGAGGAAGAACTGCGCGTGGCCCTGCTTGAAGAGCGCGGCCTGCGTATCCACTACCAACCCATTTTTGACCTGCATACCGGTCAGGTAGCCAAACTTGAAGCCCTGGTGCGCTGGCAACATCCCCAGCACGGTTTGCTCAGCCCCGATCGCTTTATCGGCATTGCCGAAGCCAATGGCCTGATCACCGACCTTGACCTCTGGGTGCTGCGCCACGCCTGCCAGGACCTGGCTCAACTCAATCGCCACGGTTACGGCGGCCTGAAGGTCACGGTCAATTGCTCGGCGTTGACGCTGGGCTGCGAAGAACTGGCCCGGGATGTTGCCGATGCCCTGCAACAGGCGGGCCTTGCCGCCCACCAGCTTGAACTGGAAGTCACCGAAAACGCACTGATGGGCAACATCCACAGCACCATCAGCCTGCTCAAGGACATTCGCGCCCTGGGCGTGTCGTTGTCGATCGATGACTTTGGCACCGGCTACTCATCGCTGGCCTACCTCAAGCGCCTGCCGTTGGACACCTTGAAGATCGATCGCTCGTTCATTCAGGATGTTCCACGCAGCCGCCAGGACATGGAGATTGTCCAGGCGATCATCATCATGGCCCACACCCTGCACTTGCAGGTGATTACCGAGGGTGTGGAAACCATGGAGCAGTACCAGTTCCTCGCCCAACAGGGGTGCGACTTCGTCCAGGGCTACCTGCTCAGCCGCCCGGTACCACTGGGCGAATTGCGTCCGATCCTCTCCCGACTCGACCAGCGTGACGAGTCGTTTTTGGCCTGCTTCACGCCTTATGTCGATACAAATCAATCAGTGTCGCCGGATCTTTTTGCAAATAACCCTGACTACCATGCAGGCGCATCAGCTGTGCGGCCAGGCCGCTGAGCGGCGTGGCCGAACCCTGCTCGCGAGAGAACTTGACTGCTGTATCGAGGTCCTTGAGCAGGGTGCGCACGTGCCACTTGACCGGTTCGAAGCGGCTTTCGGCCATTTGCGGCGCGAGAATCTGCAGCGGTTTGGAGTCGGCAAAGCCACCGGCCAAGGCCTCGGCAATCAAGCTGGCATCGACGCCTGACTGTTCCGCGAGCGCCACCACCTCGGCAATCACCAGGGCATTGCAGGCCACGATCATCTGATTGCAAGCCTTGGTCACCTGCCCCGCACCTACTGGCCCCATGTGGGTGACACGTTGCCCCAGGTTCAACAGCACCGGGCGCACACGCTCAAGGTCCGCGGCATCACCGCCGACCATGATCGCCAGCGTACCGGCTTCGGCGCCCGGTGTTCCGCCTGAAACAGGCGCATCCAGCCAGCCCATGCCACTGAGGGCAGCAAGCTCAGCAGCCATCTCCCGGGTCGCCGTCGGCTCCAGGCTGGAGAAGTCCACCAGCAACTGCCCGGGCTTGGCACCCTTGGCCACGCCCTCGGCACCGAACACCACCTCACGCACCACGGCGGTATCGGCCAGGCACAACAACACCACATCAGCTTCCGCGCACAGCTCGGCCGGGGTCTGTGCCAGCCGGGCGCCAGCCTTCACCAGCGCGTCGCATTTTTCCGGCGATCGGTTCCAGACGGTCAGCGCATACCCCGCCGCCAGCAAGCGCCGACACATCGGCAATCCCATCAGACCGATTCCGGCAAACCCCAGTGAAGGACGTGCAGTGCTCATGAACAGCTCCAGACAGATTAAAGAAGTTGAAACATTGGACGATTCAGTTTGCAGGCGTGGCAAGGAAAACTCCTACAGCACTAGGGCAATCCCCTATCGCTCACGCCAAATGCGCACTGATACAGTCGCGAAACTTATCCAGTGATGGCTCTATGATATCCACTAGAACAGCCACCCACCTCCAGGCAAATGGCGCAAAATGACCTCCAAGACTACTTCTGCCAACGCGGTTTCCGAGTTGCCGACACCCACTCCCGCGTACAGCGCTGCAGGGCCCAAGGATTTCTATAGCCCGCGAGCGCTCAACCCGCAGCAGTACCTGTATTTCACCGAGCCGGATATCCAGCGCATCCTCGACAACCTCGACGGCCTGCGCGACCTGGTGTTTCCACCCAGTGTGCATGTCGAAGATGAAAGCCAGCTGCGCCTCGATCAACAGTTCCCATCGGTGTGCCTGATCGGCCTCGGCCGTTGCGGCTCGAACATCGCACTGGATGTTGCCGAACTTGTATACAACGCCAGGACCTTCTACCTCAACGAATTCAACAATGAGGACCGTGTCGGCAGCGAGCCCACCTACAGCCCGGCACGCTGGATCCGCAACAACCTGCGCCTGGTCCAGAACAAAGGCAGCAAGCCAGTATTCCTGGTCGAACCGCTGGTGATGCTGGGTGACCTGGACAAGGACATTGCCGGCCGCATCCGCTTCTCGCGCAAAGGAGAAAAGAGCGGTTTCATCCGCGACTACAGCAAAATGAAAATCATGGACCTCTCGGAAGTCCATGCCGGCGGCGCCGGTAACGCGCCGATCCTCGGCCAGTACCTGGCCAAGATCATCCTCAACAAAGAGACGCATCGGTTTTCCAGCGCCGACTGGAAGCTGATTCACTCTTACCTGATTGATTCGTGCGGGATCAAAGCCAACCAGTCGCGGCTGTACTTCTACATTTTCAGTGCCGGCGGCGGTACCGGTTCGGGCATGGCCTCGGAGTTCGGCCTGGCCCAGCAGTACTCGTACATGAACAAGACCTTCGACACCAAGCCTGCCGACGAAAATGACGGCAAGAGCGGGCACTCGTTTGTGTTCGAGCCCATCTTCACCAGTGGCATCTGTGTGCTGCCTAACATTTCCGATCACCGCAGCGAAATGTCCGAAGCATTGCACATCAACGCCGGGCGCCTGCTGTGCAAATACCTGTCGGAAGAGTGGGACTTCTCCTACAACTTCGATAATGAAGACAGCAGCGAAGCCAGCGTCATGGGCCGTATCCGCCCCTGGAATGCAATGATGCTGATCTCCAACGACATCATGCGTTACGCCGAAGAGAATGATGACGGCAACATCCAGAACATTGACGTCAATGCCATGGAGAAGCACGCCAACCAATACATCTCTCAGCAGATCTTCAACATTCTGACTGCCCAGGCGGTGACCACCGACTACGACCAGAACTATTTCCGCCGGGCCGGTATCGACATCGGCGAAACCATCCGCCTGGATGCCAACGACCTGTTCATGAGCCTGGCCGGCCCTGTCGCCATTGCCTATGCGGAATCGGTGGTACCGGAACAGCCGTCACCGAGCTCGGACAAATTCAAAGTGTTCGAGAAAGACCAGCCACGCCTGAACATAGACGACCTGTTCTTCCGCTCCATCGACCTGCCGCACTTCAACAAAGTGACCCAGGCCATCGAAGGGATCAGCCTGCTGCCGATCGAGTCCAAGCGCTACCGCGCAGCGTTGGAGCAATACAAAGCGTCGGGCTATGACGCCGCAGCCCTGCACGACCTGCACTTCTTCAAGAATTGTTCGTCGGTGGTGTCGATCGTCTCGTTGCCAAAGGACTACAAACTCTCGTACATGGACCTGAACCGGCTCAAGACCCACCTCAACAGCCTGTTCCCCAACACCACGCTCAAACGCTATGCCCTGGTAATCGGCGCGTCGGCCAACCTGTCGCTCACCACCCTGATCGCCAAAAGCCCGTGCCTGTCGGATGACTTCCTGACCCTGATCGTGGCGTTCATCAAACGCTGCTTCGCGCGCAACGCCTACCGTTTCGATGACACCCTGGACAACGCCATCCTTGAATTCATCACCAGCGATACCTTCGATGAAGAGCGTATCGATGACTTGCTCAATGAATTCGAAAACCCGGCGAAGATCCTCGACACCAACTGGTATGCGATCAAGCCGATGTACGAGAAGAAGTACCGTGAGCTGATCAACGACAAGAGCAAGTTTGTCTCGATCAACGACATTCGTCTGTCACGGGAATGCGTGAAGAAAGCGGTGAAATACCTGCGCGAAATCTTCCGCCACCGTATCGGTAAAACTCGCGTGATCTCGCTGAACAGTCACACCGGGAAAGTGGACTACTGATCTGCGATGGCTTTCCACCCTGTGGGAGCGAAGAAAACGCTCCCACAGGACTGTTACCGTTAACGTAAAGCACACTCGACTGTTACCAACAGTCACCCTCGCTGAACAATCCCACGCACCAAATCTTCTCGCTGCTTGTTTTTGCGCACCAATCTGGGGCGCACTCAGGCCTTTTTCTTTTCCTGAATCACGATGAACGGCGAAACCACGACCGCCCAGATCTCTGGATCGCGCCTCTGAAGGTCTAGTGCCTGCTCTGCGGACACGGCACCGACAGTGCCAGCATTGCGCCATGCAGCGAAGGTTTCGCTACGGTTCTCGGCCATCGCCTGTGCAACTTCAATCAGGTCCAGGCTCGGGTCGACCCAAATCAGGTCACCCTTGGCCCAAAAACGCTCCAGGGCTTTCCACTCGATTACTGCGGTCTCGCCGAGCAGTTTGGCATAGAGGGTGCTTGGTTGATCAGTCATGGGTTCCTGCCAGAAATAATTCGACTACTGTAAGAAGTCGGTATTTTTGCAGAAAAACCCGGTTTCAAATAAGTAATTGATCGAAAAGGACTTGGAAGCAAAGGATGACCGGGTGAATCCGGGCCAGACCAGGCCGCTTTCTTGTAAGTTTCTGTCAATTAAGCGACACGCGCCGAGTTTGTCCCAGCGGGGCTGCTTTTCAAGCGACAAAGCAGCGCTCTACACTGTACCGGTACAGTTGCCAGGGCAAATTCGGAGCAATCCGGGTCCATGGCGAGGCGTGGCCTCCCACGGAACCTGATCCGGTCCTCAGCTCTGGCCGCAGGACTATAAAAATTACAACAGAATGAGTGGAGCACTATGAGTAAGGCTACTAAGCAGATTTCCAAGCTGTTTGCCGCAATGGTTCTGGCCGGGGTTGCCAGCCATTCGTTTGCAGCCGATACCATCAAGATCGGCATCGCCGGCCCGAAAACCGGCCCGGTAACTCAGTACGGTGACATGCAGTTCATCGGTGCAAAACAGGCCATCAAAGACATCAACGCCAAGGGCGGCGTCGATGGCAAGATGCTTGAAGCCAAGGAATACGACGACGCGTGCGACCCTAAACAGGCCGTAGCCGTAGCCAACAAAGTGGTCAACGATGGCGTTAAATACGTGATCGGCCACCTCTGCTCCAGCTCCACCCAGCCCGCTTCGGACATCTACGAAGACGAAGGCGTGATCATGATCACCCCGGCTGCCACCAGCCCGGAAATCACCGCCCGTGGCTACAAGCTGATCTTCCGCACCATTGGTCTGGACAGCGCCCAGGGCCCAGCGGCCGGCAACTACATCGCCGACCACGTTAAACCGAAAGTGGTTGCTGTTCTGCACGACAAACAGCAATACGGTGAAGGCATCGCCACGGCGGTCAAGCAGACCCTGGAAGGCAAGAACGTCAAGGTTGCCGTCTTCGAAGGCCTGAACGCCGGCGACAAGGACTTCTCCTCGATCATCCAGAAGCTCAAGCAAGCCAACGTCGACTTCGTCTACTACGGCGGCTACCACCCAGAGCTGGGCCTGATCCTGCGCCAAGCCCAGGAAAAAGGCCTGAACGCCAAGTTCATGGGTCCAGAAGGTGTCGGCAACGACTCCATCTCGCAAATCGCCCAGAAAGCCTCCGAAGGCCTGCTGGTCACCCTGCCGAAGTCGTTCGATGCCGAGCCTGCGAACAAGGCCATCGTTGATGCCATCAAAGCCGACGGCAAAGACCCAAGCGGCCCGTTCGTGTTCCCGGCCTACTCCGCTGTCGAGCTGATCGCCGAAGGCATCAAGGCCGCCAAATCCGAAGACACCGACAAAGTGGCTGCCGCCATCCACGCCGGCACCTTCAAGACCCCGACCGGCGACCTGTCGTTCGACGACAAGGGCGACCTGAAGGACTTCAAATTCGTGGTCTACGAATGGCATTTCGGCAAACCTAAAACCGAAGTTTCCCCTCAGTAATCCCGTCTGACTACATGACTACAAGCCCACTGTGCGAGCAGTGGGCTTTGTTTTACGAGGTTCATGGGCCTGATTCCCGCGATCCGGGAGCAGGTTCACCTGAAAATCTTAAAACCGTCACCAGCGGTTCGCTGCCTGTACCTGCGTCGAAGTGGCCCAAGACTACAAGACCGGCACACCAGTGAAATGCATATCGGGTTTTTAGGAGCGCTGTAATGCCTGAGATCTACCACTTCTTCCAACAGCTGGTTAATGGCCTGACCATTGGCAGCACCTATGCCTTGATAGCCATTGGCTACACAATGGTTTACGGCATCATTGGAATGATCAACTTCGCCCATGGCGAGGTTTACATGATTGGTTCCTACGTGGCGTTCATTGCCCTTGCCGGGCTGGCCATGATGGGTATCCATTCTCTGCCGATATTGATGACCGTCGCCTTTGTCGCCACGATCTTCGTAACCAGTGCCTATGGCTACAGTATCGAACGGGTCGCCTACCGCCCCTTGCGTAACAGCAACCGGTTGATCCCGCTGATTTCTGCCATCGGCATGTCGATTTTCCTGCAAAACACCGTATTGCTATCCCAGGACTCCAAGGACAAGTCCATCCCCAACCTGATCCCCGGGAGCATCTCCTTCGGACCAGGCGGCGCAGAGGAAGTGCTGATCTCCTACATGCAGATCCTGGTATTCGTCGTCACGCTCGTGGCCATGACCGGTTTGACCCTGTTCATCTCCCGCTCTCGCCTGGGCCGCGCCTGCCGCGCCTGCGCCGAAGACATCAAGATGGCCAACCTGTTGGGCATCAATACCAACAACATCATCGCCCTGACCTTCGTCATCGGTGCCGCCCTGGCGGCCGTGGCGGCGGTACTGCTGAGCATGCAGTACGGCGTGATCAACCCCAACGCCGGCTTCCTGGTGGGCTTGAAAGCCTTTACCGCGGCGGTGCTGGGCGGCATCGGCAGTATTCCGGGCGCGATGCTCGGCGGGCTGGTGCTGGGGGTGGCTGAAGCCTTTGGCGCCGACATCTTCGGCGACCAGTACAAGGACGTGGTGGCTTTCGGTCTTTTGGTTCTGGTGCTGTTGTTCCGTCCGACCGGCATTCTCGGCCGTCCGGAGGTTGAAAAAGTATGAACAAACATCTCAAACAGGCGTTTTTCGCCGCCTTGCTGGTCTGGGCCGTGGCCTTCCCGGTATTGGGCCTGAAGCTCAGCATCGACGGCATCAACCTGATCGTGCACAGCCAGGGGCCGTTCACCCTTACCGTCATCGCCCTGTGCTCGGTGCTGATGTTCCTGCGGGTACTGTTCGACAAGCAGTGGAGCGCGATGATGAAATCGGCGCCCAAGGGTTCGCTGGTTTCACCCAAGGTCAGCAACTTCCTGACCCTGCCGCGCACCCAGCGCTACATCATCCTCGGCCTGATTGTCGCCGCACTGATCTGGCCGTTCTTCGGCTCGCGCGGCGCAGTCGACATCGCCACCCTGATCCTGATCTACGTACTGCTCGGCCTTGGCCTGAACATCGTGGTCGGTCTGGCGGGCCTGCTCGACCTCGGTTATGTCGGCTTCTATGCCGTCGGCGCCTACAGCTATGCCCTGCTCTCGCACTACTTCGGCCTGAGCTTCTGGATCTGCCTGCCGATTGCCGGGATGATGGCGGCCACTTTCGGCTTCCTGCTCGGCTTCCCGGTATTGCGCCTGCGTGGTGACTACCTGGCGATCGTGACGTTGGGCTTCGGTGAGATCATTCGCCTGTTCCTGCGTAACCTCACCGGCCTCACAGGTGGTCCTAACGGCATCAGCAACATCGAGAAACCGACCTTCTTCGGCCTGACGTTTGAACGCAAGGCCGCCGAAGGCATGCAGACGTTCCACGAGTTCTTCGGTCTGCAATACAACTCGATCAACAAGGTGATCTTCCTCTACCTGGTTGCCTTGCTGCTGGCGCTGCTCGCGCTGTTCGTGATCAACCGCCTGCTGCGCATGCCGATCGGTCGCGCCTGGGAAGCGCTGCGTGAAGACGAGATCGCCTGCCGTGCCCTGGGCCTGAACCCGACGGTCATCAAGCTGTCGGCCTTCACCCTGGGCGCCTGCTTCGCCGGTTTCGCCGGTAGCTTCTTCGCCGCGCGCCAAGGCCTGGTGACGCCGGAGTCGTTCACCTTCATCGAGTCGGCCATCATCCTCGCCATCGTGGTACTGGGCGGCATGGGTTCACAACTGGGCGTGATTCTGGCGGCCATCGTGATGATCCTGCTGCCCGAACTGATGCGAGAGTTCAGCGAATACCGCATGTTGATGTTCGGTGCGCTGATGGTGTTGATGATGATCTGGCGTCCGCAAGGCTTGCTGCCTATGCAACGTCCTCATATGGAGCTGCGTCGATGAGCCGCGAAATTCTGCAAGTCAGCGGCCTGAGCATGCGCTTCGGCGGCTTGTTGGCGGTCAACGGCGTGGCCCTGACCGTCAAGGAAAAACAGGTGGTGGCGTTGATCGGCCCCAACGGTGCCGGTAAAACCACCGTCTTCAACTGCCTGACCGGCTTCTACAAGCCCAGCGGCGGCACCATCCTCCTCGATGGCCAGCCGATCCAGGGCCTGGCCGGTCATGAAATCGCCCGCAAGGGCGTGGTGCGGACGTTCCAGAACGTACGTCTGTTCAAGGAAATGACTGCACTGGAAAACCTGCTGATTGCCCAGCACCGGCACCTGAACACCAACTTCTTTGCCGGCCTGTTCAAGACCCCGGGTTTTCGTCGAAGCGAGCGCGAGGCCATGGAGTACGCGCAGTACTGGCTGGAGAAGGTCAACCTGACCGAGTTCGCCAACCGCACCGCCGGCACCCTGGCCTATGGTCAGCAACGCCGCCTGGAAATCGCCCGCTGCATGATGACCCGTCCACGGATCATCATGCTCGACGAACCGGCAGCGGGTCTCAACCCGAAGGAAACCGAAGACCTCAAGGCACTGATCGGCTACCTGCGCGAAGAACACAGCGTTACCGTGCTGTTGATCGAGCACGACATGAAACTGGTCATGAGCATCTCCGACCATATCGTGGTGATCAACCAGGGCACGCCCCTGGCCGACGGGACGCCAGAACAGATTCGCGACAACCCTGATGTGATCAAAGCTTACCTGGGGGAAGCGTAAATGCTGCAGTTCGAGAACGTTTCCACCTTCTACGGCAAGATCCAGGCACTGCACAGCGTCAACGTCGAGATCCGCCAGGGCGAGATCGTCACCCTGATCGGTGCCAACGGCGCCGGCAAGTCGACCCTGCTGATGACGCTCTGCGGTTCGCCACAGGCCCACAGTGGCAGCATCAAGTACCTGGGCGAAGAACTGGTCGGCCAACCTTCTTCGCACATCATGCGCAAGAGTATTGCCGTGGTGCCGGAAGGCCGCCGGGTGTTCGCGCGCCTTACCGTTGAAGAGAACCTGGCCATGGGCGGGTTTTTCACCAACAAGGGCGACTACCAGGAGCAAATGGACAAGGTCCTGCACCTGTTTCCGCGCCTGAAAGAGCGTTTCACCCAACGCGGCGGCACCATGTCTGGCGGTGAGCAGCAAATGCTCGCCATCGGCCGTGCGCTGATGAGCAAACCCAAGCTGCTGTTGCTCGACGAGCCGTCCCTGGGCCTGGCACCGATCATCATCCAGCAGATCTTCGACATCATCGAGCAACTGCGACGTGATGGCGTAACGGTGTTCCTGGTCGAGCAAAACGCCAACCAGGCCCTGAAGGTCGCCGACCGTGCCTATGTACTGGAAAACGGCCGGGTGGTGATGCAGGGTACCGGTGAAGCGCTGCTGACCGATCCAAAGGTCCGCGACGCCTACCTCGGTGGCTGATCAACCTGCGCAAATGAAAAAAGGCCTTCGGGCCTTTTTTCTTGCCTGCAATTCAAAGGCGCTGCAGCGCCTGACTGCTGCGCTTGAACCAGTCCATCAGGTAATCGGCAAGCACCTGTACCCGTTTGGGCATCTGGCTCTGATACGGGTGAACCAGAAACAACGGCACGCTGCGGGTCTGATATTCACGTAGCAGCCAGTGCAGGCGGCCATCGGCCAGTTCGGCATGCAGCATGTAGGACGGCAAGCGGGCAATCCCCGCACCGAGCAACGCCGCCTTCTTCAGCAAGCTGTAATGGTTGCTGGCAAAACTGCCCGCCACCTGTACCCGCAACAGGTCGTGTTGCTGGTGGTACAACCACTCTTCACGCCCACTGTAATGGCTGTTGAGCAAGCAGCGGTGGCCACTCAGTTGCATCGGCGTCTGCGGCTCGCCGTGACGCGCCAGGTAGAGAGGACTGGCGCAGGTCAGCTCCTGCATGGCCAATACCGGGCGTGCGACCAGGCGCGCATCGTCTTCAACGTCCGTACGAATCGCCAGGTCGAATCCATCGCCGAGCAGATCACGGTAGCCATTGCTCAACTCCAGCTCCACCTGCAAGTCCGGGTAGCGACCGCTGAACTCCAGCAGCAAGCCTTCAAAAAACGTCTCCCCTAACGACACCGGCACGGTGATACGTACCGGCCCGGCCAGTTCGTCCTTGAGCATGGCCAGGGTCTGACGCGCGCCATTCATTTGCCGCACCAGTGCCTGGGCCTGGGGCAACAGCATCGCACCGGCGGCCGTCAGGCTCAGCCGCCGGGTGGTGCGGTGCAACAGCTTTATCGAGTGGCTGGCTTCCAGCGCACTGATGCGCTTGGACAGCTGGCCCTTGCTCCAGCCCAACTGTTGCGCAGCCTGGGTAAAACTGCCGGCATCCATCAATACGGCAAAGGCCGCCAGATCATCCAGGTCGCTCATCGATTGTTTCCATATGAAAACCAAAGGTTGCCTATTAGCACGCTTATCTGCAGAAATTTCCACCCTAGACTGAACTCGTCTCCCAACAAACCAAGAGGACAGGTTCAATGAAAATTCTGCTCATCGGCGCTAACGGCACCATTGGTTCGGCTGTCGCCAAAGAACTGGAACAACGTCATGAAGTGGTGAGGATCGGCCGCAGCTCCGGTGAGCATCAGGTCGATATCAGCGACAGTGCTTCGATTCGTCGTTTGTTCGAACAGACAGGCCGTTTCGATGCGTTGGTTTGCGCTGCCGGTAACGTAACCTTTGCGCCTCTGGACGAGATGACTGGAGAACACTTCGCCTTGGGCCTGAACGACAAGCTCATGGGCCAGGTCAACCTGCTACTGATCGGCCGCGAGTTCATCAACGACGGCGGCTCGTTCACCTTCACCACGGGTATCACCAGCCATGACCCGATTCGCACCGGGGCTTCGGCCAGCCTGGTCAATGGCGCCATCGACGCCTTCGTCAAGGCCGCCGCGATCGAACTGCCGCGCGGCCTGCGGGTCAATTCGATCAGCCCCAATGTACTGGTCGAAGCCATGCCGGCCTATGCCCCTTACTTTCGCGGATTCAAGCCGGTACCCGCTGCCGATGTGGCGCTGGCCTACGCGAAAAGCGTGGAAGGTTTGCAGACCGGCCAGACCTATCATGTCGGTTAAGGCCTTGTGATCGGCATTCAGCCTGCGTAACGTGGCGGCACCTTTCAGTAAAGCCCTGGAGTTTGCTTGATGCGTGCCGCCCCATCGTTGTTGCTTGCCGCCCTGTTGCCGCTGTTTGCCGGCTGCCAGCTGCTGGAGGAAAAACCGCAGAACCCTCAGGCCGGGATGACACGCATGCAGGGTGAACTGAGCGCCAAGGGGGGCCAGTTGCTGTTCAAACCATGCAACGAAAGCCGTCACTTTGCCGTCTTCGACGCCGGCAGCACCGGCCTGTTGCAAGAAGCCGCCGCCCTGGCCAGCCAACCGGGCGCGCTGTTCGCGGACATCAGCGGCAACCTCTCCACCAGTCAACAGGCGGGCAACGACGGCCAGCTGAACGTGCAGCGCCTGTACCGGGTCGAACACTCCAACAATGATTGCAGCGATCCGAACTTCAAGCGCCTGACCGTGCGCGCCCACGGCAACGAACCGGACTGGGACCTCAAAGCCGGCGGCAAGGGCATGGTGCTGACCCGCCCGGGGGTACCGGAGCTGGCAGTACCGTTTCTGGAAGAACAACTGCCTGACGGGCGTTTCAACCTCAGTACCGAAGCCAATGGCCAGCGCGTGGACCTCTGGGTCGCCCCGCAACGCTGCGTCGACAGCATGACCGGTGCCGTCAGCCACCTGAGCGCCGAGCTGCGGGTAAACGGCCAGACCATGCGCGGCTGTGCCTACTATGGTGGCTCGCGTAACGACTGAACGTCGGTAGGCGGCGTTTAAGCTGCCTGCAACGCGCCTGAACAGCTTATACTTGGCGGTTTGAGTAAAGCCGCCGGCCGTTCATGGCCGGGATACTGGACCCTGCCATGTTACGAATCACCGAACTGAAGCTGCCGCTGGATCATCCTGATGAAGCCCTGCGCGAGGCCATTGTGCAACGTCTGGGGATCAGCGACGAACAGTTGCTGGACTTCACCCTGTTCAAGCGCAGCTACGATGCCCGCAAGAAGAACAGCGAAATGCTGTTCATCTACACCATCGACCTGACCGTCAGCAATGAAGCCGAACTGCTGCAGCGCTTCGCCGATGACCACAACGTCAACGCCGCGCCGGATGTCAGCTACAAGGTGGTCGGCCAGGCTCCTGCCAATCTGCAGGAGCGTCCGATCGTCGTTGGTTTCGGCCCGTGCGGCATCTTCGCCGGCCTGCTGCTGGCACAGATGGGCTTCAAGCCGATCATCCTCGAGCGCGGTAAGGAAGTTCGCCAACGTACCAAAGACACCTGGGGCCTGTGGCGTAAAAGCGTGCTCAACCCGGAGTCCAACGTCCAGTTCGGTGAAGGCGGTGCCGGTACATTCTCCGACGGCAAGCTCTACAGCCAGATCAAGGACCCGCAGCACCACGGTCGCAAGGTGCTCCACGAGTTCGTCAAGGCCGGCGCGCCGGAAGAAATCCTCTACGTCAGCAAGCCTCACATCGGTACCTTCCGCCTGACCGGCATGGTCGAAAACATGCGCCACGAGATTCACGCCCTGGGTGGTGAAGTGCGCTTCGAGGAGAAGGTCACCGACCTGCTGATGGACGACGGCCAGCTCAATGGCGTGGTACTGGCCAGCGGCGAGCAATTGCACTCCCGGCATGTGGTTCTGGCTCTGGGCCACAGCGCCCGTGACACGTTCCGCATGCTGCATGCCCGCGGTGTGTTCATGGAAGCCAAACCGTTCTCCATCGGTTTCCGTATCGAGCACCCGCAGTCGCTGATCGACCAGGCACGCCTGGGCAAATACGCCGGGCACCCGAAACTGGGGGCGGCTGACTACAAACTGGTACACCACGCCAAGAACGGCCGTTCGGTCTACAGCTTCTGCATGTGCCCGGGCGGCACCGTGGTTGCGGCCACCAGCGAGCCAGGGCGAGTAGTCACCAATGGCATGAGCCAATACTCGCGCAACGAGCGCAATGCCAACTCCGGCATCGTCGTCGGCATCACCCCCGAGCAGGATTACCCGGGCGGCCCGCTGGCCGGTATCGAGCTGCAGGAAAAACTTGAAGCCCACGCCTATGTGCTTGGCGGTAGCAACTACCAGGCACCGGCACAACTGGTGGGCGACTTTGTCGCCGGCCGGCCATCCACTGCGTTGGGAAGTGTCGAGCCGTCTTACAAGCCCGGCGTCAACCTGGGCGACCTGGCCCCGAGCCTGCCGGACTTTGCCATCGAAGCCATTCGTGAGGCGTTGCCGGCCTTTGATCGCCAGATCAAAGGCTACAACCTGCACGACGCGGTGTTGACCGGTATCGAAACGCGCACCTCTTCGCCCCTGCGCATTACCCGTGACGCGAGCATGCAGAGCCTGAATCTCAAGGGCCTGTTCCCGGCGGGTGAAGGTGCAGGTTATGCCGGCGGGATCCTCTCGGCAGGTGTGGATGGCATCCGCATTGCCGAGGCGGTTGCACGCAGCATGCTGGGCATCAACAGCTGATGATGTGATCGCGGAGCAAGCTGTAGAAGTACAGTTTGCTCCGCAGTTCGCCTCAAATCCCGGCGCGCTCTAGCGTCTCGGGCAACGCCTCGCCCCGCTCGACACAGGCCTTTACGGCCTCGATCACCGGTTGCAGTTGATACCCCTGCCCGTTCAGCCAGTCCTGATCGTAGTAGGTGGTCGCATAACGATCGCCGCCGTCACAGAGAATCGCCACGATCGATCCCGCTTCCCCGGCCGCCTGCATCTGCCGCGCCGCCATCAACGCACCAATCAAGTTGGTACCACTCGAACCGCCCACCCGACGCCCCAGACGCTCGGCCAGGTAATGCATGGCCGCCAGCGACAAGGCGTCCGGCACCTTGATCATCGCATCGATCACCTGTGGCAGAAACGACGCTTCAACGCGTGGCCGGCCGATGCCTTCGATCCGCGATCCACAGTCGAGCAACAACGAACGGTCACCGCTGGTATAGCTGTCGAAGAATACCGAGCGCTCGGCATCGGCACACAGCACACGGGTGACGTGCTGGCGATAGCGCACATAGCGCCCGAGGGTGGCGGTGGTGCCCCCGGTGCCCGGGCTCGAGATCAGCCAGGCCGGTTCCGGATGCCGCTCAAAACGCATCTGGGTAAAGATCGACTCGGCGATGTTGTTGTTGGCCCGCCAGTCGGTGGCGCGCTCGGCATAGGTGAACTGGTCCATGAAGTGGCCACCGGTTTCCCGCGCCAGGCGCTCGGACTCCGCGTACAACTGGGTGGGGTCGCTGACCAGGTGACTCTGGCCCCCATAGAAAGCAATCTGGGCGATTTTCTCTTGCGAAGTGGTTGCCGGTACCACGGCAATGAACGGCAGCCCGAGCAGGCGTGCAAAGTACGCCTCGGAGATCGCCGTGGAACCACTGGATGCCTCGATTACCGGAGCACCCGGCCGCAACCAGCCATTGCACAAGGCATAGAGAAACAGTGAGCGGGCCAGACGATGTTTGAGGCTGCCTGTAGGATGGCTGGACTCATCCTTGAAATACAGCTCGACCTCCGGGAAACCCGGCAACGGCAGCGGAATCAGGTGAGTGTCGGCGCTGCGCTGAAAATCAGCCTCGATGATGCGGATGGCTTCACGTGCCCACCGGCGGTGATCGTTCATGGTCACGTCCCGAAAAGATCGTTGTACAAACGATCATGTTAAGAAAGTCCCTACAGCTACAACAGGTACAGCCAGGCAAAATAATCCCCTGCAACTGCTAGGCTCCTGTAGCCGGGCCGGTCACAGCTTATAACAAAAAAGAATATAATTTTTGTTCTAATGCATATCATCACAAGGTAGGGTGTCCTCCCTATCGGAACCCTCAGGATGGAGAGCGCCCTTGCTGCGTAGCACCTTCACACGTTTCTTTCAGTTGGAAGCTGCCAGCGGTCTACTATTGATTGCTGCAGCCGCCATGGCCCTGATCATCAACAACTCGCCGTTGTCGTACCTGTACAACGGCTTGCTGGATGTTCCCGTGGTCGTCCAGATCGGCGCCCTGAAAATCGCCAAGCCCCTGCTGCTGTGGATCAATGACGGCCTGATGGCCCTGTTCTTCCTGTTGATCGGCCTCGAGGTCAAGCGCGAGGTCATCGACGGTCACCTGTCCAAGCCTTCGCAAATCGTCCTGCCGGGTGCTGCAGCCGTTGGCGGCATGGTGGTGCCTGCGCTGATCTACTGGTTCCTGAACAAGGACAACCCCGCTGCCGTGGCTGGCTGGGCGATCCCCACCGCCACTGACATCGCCTTCGCGCTGGGCGTGCTGGCATTGCTGGGCAAACGTGTACCGGTGTCGCTCAAGCTGTTCCTGATGACCCTGGCAATCATCGATGACCTGGGCGCCATTATCGTCATTGCCCTGTTCTATTCGGGTGAACTGTCGAGCCTGTCGTTGATGCTGGCCGGCGCCTGCCTGGTGGGCCTGATTGCCATGAACCGGCTGGGCGTCGTCAAGCTTGGACCCTACATGGTGGTCGGCCTGATTCTCTGGGTCTGCGTACTCAAGAGCGGCGTGCATGCAACGCTCGCCGGCGTTACCTTGGCCCTGTGTATTCCCTTGCGCACCCGCAACGCCGAAACCTCCCCGGCGCAGAGCCTGGAGCATGCCCTGCATCCCTGGGTAGCGTACGGCATCCTGCCGCTGTTTGCGTTTGCCAACGCCGGGGTATCGCTGGCCGGGGTAACCCTGGAAAGCTTCACCCACTATGTGCCGATGGGCATTGCCATCGGCCTGCTGCTGGGCAAGACCGTCGGCGTATTCGGCCTGACCTGGATTGCCGTCAAACTGGGCGTCGCAGCTCTGCCGGCCGGGGCCAACTGGGGCCAGGTACTGGGTGTGGCGATCCTCTGCGGTATCGGCTTCACCATGAGCCTGTTCGTTGGCTCGCTGGCATTTGTGCCGGGTAGCAGCGAATACGCGGGCATGGACCGTATGGGCATCCTCACCGGCTCCATCCTCGCCGCCGTGATCGGCTACACCATCACCGCACTGGCCAGCCGCAAGGCGTCCCCGGCCTGACCCAGCCAGGGCATTAAAAAACCCCGAGCCGGCACTGCCGGGTCGGGGTTTGTTTTTTCAGTGGGGTATCAGTGAGAAACCCGGCTGGTACCGTCAACCGTCATGATACGAACACGTTCGCCGACGCGAAAAACTTCGTTTTCCTGGACCGCCTGTACATAGGCACGCATGCTGCCGTCATCTTCACGCACGGTAATTTCCACACCCTGGGTGCGCGTCAGGCCTTCTTCAGCGGCAGAACCTGCCAGGCCACCGGCTACGGCACCAATGACGGCAGCAACAATACTGCCACGGCCACCGCCGATCGCACTGCCCGCTACGCCACCGACGACTGCGCCAGCGCCGCCACCGATAGGCGTTTTAGTGCCTTCAATTTTCACCGGGCGCAACGATTCGATGGTGCCCATACGAACAGTCTGTACACGGCGGGCCTCGTCACGCGAATAAGAATCGCCGGTCAGGCTCGAGGCACAACCACCGAGCAGCAAAGACATCGTGGTGAAGCTGGCAACCAGCAAAACAGATTTACGCATTGGATGTTCTCCGTAAGACAGGTGTTCATTAGACTCCGCTCATTGACGACTGTCACGACGCAGGCAGAGTAAAATTGATTCCATTGACCTTATGCACAGGCTGCCGTATCGATGCAGCGTGTCGATTTCTAGCGCAAGGATAGTCATGGATTACTTCATCGTCGTCGTTACGACAGTGGCTGGGCTGTATTTTCACTGGTGGTTGTACGTGCGCATCCGCCGCTGGATGGACCGTGACCTGGCCCTTTCACTCGCCGGGGCGGATGAACGCAAGAAAGCCTACATGCTGGCTTGTCTGGACAAAGCCCGTGCGCAACGGGTCAAACGCGCCGAGCTGGCAGCCTGGCTGGAACGCCAGGCTGCTGCATACCCGCAGGGTTAAGGGGCCAGGCGCTCGCGCAACCAGGCACCTTGCTCCAGACGATAGTTGAGGCGGTCATGCAGACGGCTGGCGCGCCCCTGCCAGAATTCGATACGTTCAGGCAGCAGACGGTACCCCCCCCAATGCTCCGGGCAGTGCGGCTGGGTGTCGCTGAAACGCTGTTCGGTGGCCTTGACCAGCCCTTCCAGCTCGGCACGGTCGGCAATTACCCGGCTCTGCGGTGATGCCCAGGCGCCCAGGCGACTGCCCAGCGGGCGCACCTGGTAATACTCGTCCGATTCTGCCGGCGTAACCTTGACCACTTTGCCTTCGATCCGCACTTGGCGTTCCAGGGCAGGCCAGAAGAAGGTCATGGCAGCCCACGGATTGGCCTGCAACTGCTGGCCCTTGGCACTCTCGTAGTTGGTGAAGAAGGTAAAACCTTGTTCATCCAGCCCCTTGAGCAACAGGATCCGGCAATGCGGACGGCCATCGGCATCCACCGTAGCCACCGTCATGGCGTTGGCTTCCACCGGCGGCTGCTCGGTTTTCACCGCGTCATCGAACCAACGGCGAAACAACGCAAAGGGCTCACCCGGCGCCTGGCCTTCAGCCAGTCCATCACGGGTGTAGTCGCGGCGCATATCAGCCAGGGTTTGGGTCATTGCTGCGTTCCTTGACGATCAGTTGGTCTTCGCAGGGCTTGTGCTGGCAGCCACTTTTTTCGCAGCCGGGGCTGCTTTTTTTGCGGCAGGCTTGGCTGCCGGGGCTTTTTTCTTGGCGGCGACGGTTTTGCTCGCGCTCGCCTTCTTGACGGTGCTGGCTTTTTTCGTGGCAGCCGCTGACGGCTTGACTGCCGCCTTGACCGGTGCCTTGGCATCTTGCACCGCTACCAATTCGGCCGGGCTCGGCGTTGGCTGCTTGTACTTGGCCAGCATGGCAACCATGGTGTTCTGTGGCGTCAGCACCAGTTCAACCCGACGGTTCAGCGAACGTCCCTGCAGGCTGTCGTTGGCGGCGCGCGGCATTACCGAGCCCATGCCACGCAGCATCAGACGGTTACGCTCCAGCCCGCTGAGGCGGAAGATCGCCGCCACCGACTGGGCACGTTCCTGGCTGAGTTTCTGGTTGGCCGCAGCCGCGCCGCTGGAATCGGCATGACCCAGCACCAGAACAGCGGCGTCTTTGTCAGCTTCAACGGCTTTGGCTACGCGGGTGATCGGACCCAGGGTGACCGGCAGCAGCATCGCCGGACGATCCGGGTTGTAGGAGCTGTCGACCGGCACGGTCACGATCAGCACGTCGTCACGGCGTTCCACTTCGAACTTGCTGTCCTTGATGGCTTCACGCAGTTTCGGCTCGTAGTTGTCCAGCCAGGCCTGCGTAGCCTTCTGGTCAATTTTCGGTACCGCAGCAGCCTTGGCCTTGTCGCTGTCGCCAAACGGCCACCACCAGCGGCTGTTGGTTTCGGACTTGGCTTCAGCTTTGGCCACTTTCTCGACCACAACGTCCTTCACTTCCTGGTCGGCAACTTGCTCCGAACCGAACGGCCACCAGTTGATTGCACTGTCGGCTTGGCCTTTCTGGGCGTGCTGGGCACAACCGGTCATGGCCAGGCACAGGGCAAGAGCTAAGGTTTTATGTGAAGACATCAGCGATACACCATGAAAATGAAAGAAATTCAGCCCACTGGCAGTGGGTATTGGAATTCAGAATAGACAAAGGGTTCAGGCCCTACCGGGGTTAACCGATCAAAGGCATTCGGCCAGGACGCGTACCAGCTTTTGCGCCCGAGGGTCCATCAATACATAAGGGCCCAGGGTGTTGGTGACAAAACCAAAGGCGACATCGTACTCCGGATCGGCAAAACCGACAGACCCGCCGGCACCTGGATGACCAAATGCACGACTGCCCAGACCAAAGGTAGCGTTGGCCACGGTCGGCTGATCAAGCATGCAGCCCAGACCGAAACGGGTACGGGTCAACAGCGTCTTGTCCTCGCCCAGGCTGTGTTCACGGGTCAACTCATCGAGCAGCTCGGACTCCAGCAGACTACCGTCGAGCAAACCGGCGTAGAACCCTGCCAGGCTGCGGGCATTGCCGTGGCCGTTGGCCGCCGGCTGCTGCATGCGCCGCCACTCAGGCTTGTTGGTGCTGGTAAGCATGCCGGGCGGGTTGGTAAAAGCACGAGTCGACAACGCCTCGGGCTCGCGCAGGGTGACCTGGAGCAGGCGCTGGGCAGCTTCGTCGCCCATGTTGCCCTTGCCTCTGGCGAGGTGGGCGACGCGGTGAAATTCGTCGTCGGCCAGACCGATATGAAAGTCCAGCCCCAAAGGGCGTGCGGTGCGGGCCACAATCGACTCACCCGGCCCGCGACCATCGGCGCGGCTGATCAGCTCGCCGATCAGCCAGCCGAAGGTGATCGCCGCATAGCCGTGGGCGGTGCCCGGTGTCCACCAGGGAGCTTCAGCGGCCAGGGTGTCGACCATGGTCTGCCAGTCGTAGAACGCCTCAGCCGACATCAGCTGGCGAATGGCCGGCAAACCAGCGCGATGGCTGAGCAACTGACGCAAGGTGATCGCCTGCTTGTCGGCCTGGGCAAACTCGGGCCAATAGCGCGCAACAGGTACGTCCAGGGCCAGTTTGCCCTCCCCCACCAATTGCAAGGCAGTCACGGCAGTGAACATCTTGGTACAGGAGAACAGATTGACGATCGTGTCGCTGTGCCATGCCTCGGCACCGTCCTTGTCGGCGGTACCCGACCAGAGGTCGACGACAGTCTCTCCCCCGACCTGAATACACAGCGCTGCACCACGCTCCTGGGGATCGTCGAACAACGCGGCAAAGGCTTCGCGAACGGCTTCGAATTTAAGCTCGTAATGACCCTGAATCTGCACTCAGCCGTTCTCCCGCACACCAATATCAGAAATGGCGTGCATTGTTTCAGCCTGCGGTGATTTTGGGAACAGACAGAGGCCAGGCGGTTGCACAAAACAGCCCCTTCAAGGGCCTGGTGCGCACAGCGCGCATCAGGCCGCCAAGCCATCGTTAAGGGGCCTTAGCCGCTTTTTCGGCAGCCTGGGAATGAACGAGCTGTTGCTGCGCTTGCAGGTTGCTTTTACGTACCGCGTCGACAAAACCCTGAAACGGGACATCCGTCAGACCGACGAGGCCGAAGTGACCGTTCTCGCCATCAAGCAGACGGCCACTGGCAGGTTGATCCAGGTACTGGAACCAGTGCACGCCAACAATCGATGGCTCTGCCAGCGCGGCCTTGAGAAAGGCGGCATAGGCCGGCCCTCGCCCTTCTTCCTTGGCCACTTCCATCGGGCCCGGCCAGAACGGGCCGCGGTCACGCGAACCAAACTGGAATTCAGAGACCAGCACGGGCTTGTCCAGGGCATTGAGCTGGGCGAAGTCGTAGCCATCCTGAGGTTTTGGCGTATAGAAGTTGAAGCTCAGGACATCGCAAAATTCGGCACAGGCCGCCACCGCTTCCGGCGTGCTGACGGCGAAACGCCCACCCAGCAGCAGATGATTGGGTGCATGCCATTTGAGCGAGTCGGCGATGGTCTTGAAGTATGTTTCGGCGAAGACCTTCTGGAAGTACTGGAAGTCCGCTTCGATCTCGGGGTGTTCCGGGCTCGGTAACGGCGGTTCGAAGCCAGGGTCTTCCATCAATTCCCAAGCAGGCAGGTTGATACCCCAGGCCTTGGAAAGGCCTTCCTGGTTCCGGTACTTGTCACGCAGCTGCTTGAGAAATGCACGCTTGGCCGGCACGTCCGTGGTCAGTCGCAAGGTGCCATAGGCCAATGCGTAACGCGCCTTGGGGTCTTTACCTGGCGCTGCCCAGGCCAGCTCGTTGTCGGCAAAATAACCAATCAGCCAGGGGTCGTCGCGGTGGTCGCGGGCAGCGATGGCCACCGCACGCTCAGTGGCCATGGCAAAGCGCGGGTCAAACGGGTCAGGCATGCTGCCCCACCAGTCCATGCCCGTGCTGATGCTGGTGTAGTCACCAACAATCGACAGCGGCAGGGTGTACGGCAGACGATTGGCGTGGCCCAGGCCAGCATCGCTCCAGTTGCCCAGCGTGTTGAAACCCCAGGCCTGCAGGCGATCGAGACTGTGCCCCTGCCAACGCTGAATATCCAGCACCGGCGCCGGGCATTCCACGGCTGCAGTGGTGGCAGTAGCCGTTACCGGGGTACATGGCTTGCCATAGCTGCGCTCAAGGTTGGCGGCATAGAAGTCGAACCAGCGGCCCTGATTGAACTGGCGACCGCTCGACGAGCCGTTGCCGTCCTTGTTGTTGCCCTCGCCATAAAACTGCGCCAACGGCTCGCCGGCCTGGGGCAAGGCGGTGAACATCGATTCGCGCCCGGCAACGTAGGTGCGGCCACCGTCGGCAGCGACGGTGTTGACGCCCAGCGAGTAGAACGGATGACCTTCAGGGGTGATCAGGTACCAGCGCCCGTCCCGCTTCTCGGTCCTGAAGAAGCCCTTGCCGTCGAAGGCCGGCCCGCCGGTCACACCGCCAAACTGATCGCGCGGCAGTTGGCTGCGCTCGGCCAGCCAGCCCTTGAGCTGCTGTTGCTCACGGTTTGCCGCAACCTTCAATTGATCATCGCTGACGATCTTCTCTGGCCAACGACCCCGGGTTGATTGGCCATAGCCATCAATCAGCTCGCTGTACACGGCCTTTTGCACCTGGTCGTCATCCTGGATGCCGACACGCTCGATCATCAGGCTCTGGGCGACATTCGGCTGGCTCATCGACAGGGTTACCGACACCACTTGCTTGAGGTCCAGCGCCCCGCTGCTGCTGGTCAGCAACCAGCGCTGACCAGCGTGAACCCAGGGCATCGGCGGCCCGGCGCGCATGCCCTGGCTCAGCGGCGAGCTGGCCACCAGCGGCACCAGCACCGTTTGCGCCGGGCCCGCAGGCAGGTCGATGCGACTGGTGAGGGTCTTGCCATCACTGCTCAACACCGTGACATCAACCGTCAGCGGCCAGTCCATGCCGCTTTGCAGGCGCAACGTCATGGCCGTGGCAGCCGACCAGTCCCACGCACCAGCTTGCGGGCTCAGGCGCAGGCTTGGGCGCTGCACCGGATTGAACACGACCCGCCGCAACACCTCGCCCTCGGCCGTCTGCTCTGCGTTGTATTGCGGCAAGCTGGCGTCTTCAGTGGCCACGTTGACCACAGCGGCCGGACGCACGAAGCTGAACAGCGTCTGTTGCCCGGCCAGCAGCGGGGTGCTGAACATCAGGGCGAAGACAGCAGGCAAGGTACGGCGAATCATAGGGCTGGAGCTCTCCTTGAGGGCCCATGCGGGCCTTGAACTGAGTCATAGACAACACCCCGGAGCATAGATCCCCGGGGGTCAGGAAATTTCCCGTCGAAACGGCGGCAGCGCGTTGAGAATAGCCTTGCCATAACGCTGGGTGACCACGCGACGATCGAGCAGCGTGATCGTGCCGCGGTCTTCTTCGGTACGCAGCAAGCGACCACAGGCCTGGATCAGGCGCAGGGACGCGTCCGGCACGGCGATCTCCATGAACGGGTTACCACCACGCGCCTCGATCCACTCGGCCAACGCCGCCTCGACCGGGTCGTCCGGCACGGCGAAGGGGATCTTGGCGATTACCACGTGTTCGCAATAGGCACCTGGCAAGTCGACGCCTTCGGCAAAGCTCGCCAGGCCAAACAGCACACTGGAGTCGCCACCATCCACGCGCGCCTTGTGCTTGTTCAGGGTTTCCTGTTTGGACAGGTTGCCCTGGATGAACACCTGTTTACGCCAATCACGGTCCAGCCCGTCGAATACGTCCTGCATCTGCTTGCGCGAGGAGAACAGCACCAGCGAGCCACGCGATCCCTCGACCAGCTCCGGCAGGTCGCGGATGATTGCCGCCGTATGCGCGGCAGCATCGCGGGGGTCGGCACGCAGGTCCGGTACACGCAGAACACCGGCATCGGTGTGATGGAACGGGCTGGGCACCACGCTGGTGACTGCGTCCTTGGGCAAGCCGGCACGCATTCTGAAACGATCGAACTTACCCAGCGCCGTCAGCGTTGCCGAAGTGACGAGTGCGCCATGAGCCACGTTCCACAGGTTGCGCCGCAGCATCTCGGCAGCCAGGATCGGGCTGGCGTTGACCTCGATGTCGAACAGCGCCCCACTCTCGGCAAGGGTCAGCCAGCGCGCCATGGGCGGGCTGTCTTCCGGGTCTTCGGCGGTAAAGGCCGTCCACAGTTCCCAGTTGCCCTGGGCGCGCATCAACAGGCTGCCGAACAGCGGGTACCACTCTTCAGCCTGATGGCTGGCGATACCGATGTTGACCTCGGCATCCATCCCCTCTTTGAGCAACTCGGTCAAGCGGGTGAACAGGTCGGTCAGGCGCGAGAAGCCCTTCTTCAGTTCAATGCCCATTTCGCGCATGTGCTCGGGCACCACGCCGCCTTCAAAGCGGTGTCGGGGCCGCTCACGGCCTTCCATGTCTTCGCCGGGGCGGAAATCGGCCACCTGCTCGCAAGCGCTGAATATGAACTGCTGCTGCGCCTTGATCTCCCGCGCCAGCTCCGGCACCTGCTCGATCAATTTGCCCAGGTCACCTGGCAAAGGGTGTTGCGCCAGCAGTTTGGTCAGGTTCTTGGCGGTCTGCTCAAGCCAGTCGGCGGTGGAGCGCAGGCGGGTGTAATGGGCGAAATGGCCGATGGCCTTGTCTGGCAGGTGATGGCCTTCGTCAAACACGTAGATGGTGTCACGCGGGTCGGGCAGCACAGCGCCGCCGCCCAGGGCCAGGTCGGCCAGGACCATGTCATGGTTGGTGACAATGACGTCGACCTTGCCCATGCCTTCACGGGCCTTGTAGAACGTGCATTGCCCGAAGTTCGGGCAATGGCGGCCGGTGCACTGGCTATGGTCGGTGGTCAGGCGCGCCCAGTCCTGGTCTTCAAGGGCCTGGGGCCAGCTGTCGCGGTCACCGTCCCAACGGTTGCCAGCGAGCTTTTCGATCATGCTGGTAAACAGCTTCTGGCTGGCCTCATCGACCTCGATCTTGAAGCCTTCCTCCTCGAACAACGAGGCCGTGGCCGATTGCGCATGGCCTTCCTGCAGCAGCAGGTCGAGCTTGGACAGGCACAGATAGCGCCCCCGCCCCTTGGCCAGGGCAAACGTGAAGTTCAGGCCGCTGTTGCGCATGAGGTCGGGCAGGTCTTTAAAGACGATCTGCTCCTGCAGCGCCACCGTCGCCGTGGCGATCACCAGGCGCTTGCCGGCAGCTTTCGCCGCCGGGATCGAGGCCAGGCTGTAGGCAACGGTCTTGCCGGTACCGGTACCGGCTTCGACGGCCACCACGGCGGGGTCGCCCGAGCGTCGACCTTCGTCGTCGCAGGCAATATCGCCAAGCACCTTGGCCACTTCGGCAATCATCAGCCGCTGACCGTAGCGCGGCTTGAGGCTCTTGGCTTCGAGAAAACGCGAATAGGCGCCCTGAATGGTAGTTTTGAGTTCGTTGCTGATCATGGTGTCGGGGCGCCCGGAGGGCTGGATAAATTTTCAGTGTTTCGATCGGGTCGCTATCATACCCCGCTATTGCCCTTTGCGCCGAATGGAGATCCCGATGACCGCCTTTGCCCTTCCTTATAGCCTGCACGTTCTGGCCGCTGTTATCTGGGTCGGGGGAATGTTCTTCGCCTGGCTGATCCTGCGTCCCGCCATGGTTGCAGCCCTTGAAGGCCCCGATCGTCTGCGGCTGTGGGCAGAAGTGTTTCCGCGTTTTTTTCTATGGGTATGGATTGCGATTGCCGTGCTGGCGATCAGTGGTGTGGGCTTGCTGCACGTGCGCTTTGCCGGTTTTGACGGGGCGCCACGCTACGTGCAGGTGATGATGGGCGGCGGCATTGCGATGATTGCGCTGTTCATTCGTGTGCATTCGTTGCTGCTGCCGCAATTGCGCACGGCGGTGCAAGCACAAGACTGGCCGACAGGCGCTGCGGTCCTGGGAAAAATTCGCCGACTGGTCGGGATCAACCTGCTCTTGGGCATGGCGGTGATCGTGGTGGCGAGCACGCGCCTGTTGACTTGAGCGCAACCCGGGTTGATCAGGTCCGCAACGGGACCCTGATCAACCCTGCCCCGCTTTACAGGCGCTGAAGAATCAGTTCGCCCGTGGCACCTGCCAGCCCTGGCTGGCCGGCAACCCCGGGTTTGCCCGGTGCACCCGCTGCGGTGCGATACACCAGGCAGCCTTTACTCGCCCCGCCCGCGCCAGCCTTGCCAGCTGCCCCGGCCATACCGGGCGCCCCTCCATCCAGTTTTACCTGGATGCGCTCGACAGGAAACTCTGCAGGCAGCGTCAGGTGCACCCGACCACCGGCCGCGCCATCATGACCATCGCCACCATTGTCGCCATTGGCACCGCGGCTGGCTTGCCCCCACGTGCATCCGCCGGCCTTGCCGTTGGCGCCGTCAAGCCCGACATACCCCGGCGCACCAGCCCCACCACGGGCATCGATGGCCAGTACCGGCGCCTGCAATGTACGCACATTCAAGTCAAGGTTACGCCCGGCCATCGCTGCACGCTCATAGGTGCCCGGCGCACCACGCGCGGCAATCTGACTACCCTCGCCCAGTTGCGCCCGTGTCACCTCCAGGTGCAGCGTGCTCTCAGACGGGGCAATGGCGATGCGCGCTTCCTGGCCCAGGTGCAGTTCGTCCACCTTCAACTCGACCAGGCTGGCCGGCAACAGCAAAGTGGCGGCATCGGCAACCTCCAGACGCTGCAAATGCACGACACTGGATTTGTTCGGCAAACGCAGCACCGAATGCGGCGCGACACTGATCGACTCCGCCATCGCCAACGGGCTGAACAGTGCGGCTAACAGGACCAACTTACGCATGGGACTTCTCCTGACGGGGGGCCGGGATCGAAAGGACGTGAAAGATACCGACCAGCAGGATTTGCAAGCGGTCAAACCAGCGATGGCTGCGGCCACGCAGCCTGCCATTGAAGAACAGCACTTCCAGCGCGTGCAGACCCAGCAGCGCGAGGCCGGCAATACTGATCAGACGATCGAAAGGAAATACCTGGGGAATCAGCAGATTCACCAGCACCACCCACCAGAACACCACCGTCAAGGCTTTGCCCAGCCCCAGTAAGCCCTTCATTCCCGCCCCCTGCTCTTGTTCTTTTAATAGGCGATGCCAAGGACTTGGCATCGCTTGTAACAGTAACGGCTGGCATCGTCCGCTACCAGTAGCCTGGTTAATTAATGTGCAGCTCCACCCTGCGGTTCTGCGCGCGTCCGGCATCGGTGTCGTTGCCGGCAATGGGTTCGCTCTCGCCACGCCCCTGGCTGGTGACTTTGGCCGGCGCCAGGCCCTGGCTGATCAAGTACTCGGCAACACTGCTGGCGCGCCGCTCGGAAAGTGCCTGGTTGTAGGCATCCTCGCCCTGGCTATCGGTATGACCAATCACTTTGACACTGCGCACGCTGTCGGCATTTAGCTTGCTCATCAGCCCCTGCAACTGGCTTTTGGCATCAGCCGTCAATTCGGCGGAATCGAAGGCAAACATCACCGCGCCTTGATCGTTAAGGGTGATGACCTCGGAGGTGGTGGCTTGCGTCGCAGCTTGCGGATACTGCGGCAGTGGACAACCGTTATGGCTGACCGGGGTGTTGGCCGGAGTATCCGGACAACGGTCGCGCCGGTCGAAGACGCCATCCTCGTCTTCGTCGCCATCCTGGGCGTAACAGATCAAACCGCCGGCGATGGCGCCGGCCACACCGCCACCCGCGGCCCAGGCAGAACTTTCAATTGCCCCCAATCCACCGCCGACCAAACCACCGAGCAGGCTGCAGACTGGCCAAGTCCTTTGATTGAGTGGTGCGCTGCCATCACTGTGGGTGGCGCAACCGGAGAGCAGGCTTGCGGCAACCACAACGGGAATCGCAGCCTTGGAGAAAACACTCATGGGAATTGCTCCTGTGTCACCGGCGTTTGCCGGTCACACAGGAGTAAAGACCTGCCCGCAGTACTTCTCAAGCTGCAGGCCGGTGGTGCATCAACGGTCGATGCGGATTTCCACACGGCGGTTCATGGCCCGGCCTTCCGCAGTCGCGTTGTCAGCTTCCGGACGAGTTTCACCAGCCCCCTGCACCGAGACGAAGCTCGCGCGCGGCACACCATTACTGATCAGGTAGTCGGTCACAGAATGGGCACGTTGCTCCGACAGTTTCTGGTTGTAGGCATCACGACCAACGCTGTCGGTATGACCGGTCACGCTCAATTTCGCGGTTGGCGCTTCGTTTTTCAGACGGGTAGCGATGGTGTTCAAACGCTCTTTGTCGGCAGGCGTCAGCCTGGCAGAGTCAAACTCGAAGGTGACATCGCGAATGACAATGACCTCTTCTTTGACCACGGCAACTTCTTCGACCACGGCAGGTGGTGGGCAACCATCGGCATCGACCTGGACGCCACGCGGCGTACCCGGGCACTTGTCACGGCTGTCCGGCACGCCATCCCCGTCTTCATCGCCATCGCCATGTGCCCAGCAATAGCCAGCCGCCAGGCCGCCACCGAGCAACGCGCCCCAGCCTGCCCAACTCGAACTTTCTATGGCGCCCAGGGCCGCGCCACCTACACCCCCGACGGCTGCACACTTTGGCCAGTCGGTTTTTTGCAAACCTGCGCAACCAGTCAACACGCTGGTTAGCAGAACCAGAGGTAATGCGGTGCGTACTATGCTCATTTGTTGCAATCTCCTAGGGGGAATCAGTTCTTAACCGACGCTCTGGGAGTAAAGACCGCGCACACCATCTCCGCCAGCAATAAGCCATGATGCGGCCGTCAGCCACTATGCCTGGCGGTCCGCGACCGTTAGTCTTGACGCATCTGACCGAGGATTCCCGATGATTGACGGATTTTCCCAGCGCACGCCGCAACAAGCCCTGGCCGCGCTGCTTGAGCGCTACACCCCGCAACGACTATTGCTAGTGGGTACGCGTTTCCCTGCTCTTGAAGCCTTCGCCCAGGCCCATCCACAGGTCGAGATTGCTCAGGCCCAACCAGGGCCTTTGCCGGCTGCACTGGCAGCGCAACGGTTCGACCTGGCATTGCTGGTCGACTGCCTGGAGCACCTGCCCAAACGTGACGGCCTGCATTTACTGGGGGGTATCCGCAACCTCAATGCCAGCCGCGTGGCAGTGTTGGCCGACCTCAATGCCTGCGGCTGGCAAGACACCGACTTCTTTGCCTTGGCCCTGCAGGCCAACGAAAAGTTTCAGCGCGATGAGCAGGTACTGAGTCTGTTCACCTATGATCTACGTGAATACAAACAGGTCCCGGACTGGCTCAATGCCAAGTTCTGGGCCAACCCGCAAAATTTTGGCAAGTACTGGTGGTGAAACAATGAGTGTCTCGGTATGTCCCTGCGGCAGCGGTAATCTGCTCGACGCCTGTTGCGGGCACTATCACGCCGGGCATCCGGCCCCCGATGCCCAGGCACTGATGCGCTCGCGCTACAGCGCCTATGTGCTGGGGTTGCTCGACTATCTGGTGGAAACGACCCTGCCTGCGCAGCAGGCCGGCCTTGATCGAACCGCCATTGCCGCCTGGAGCTCGCAGAGCACCTGGCTGGGCCTTGAGGTGGAAAGTGCCGAGGTCTTCGGCGGCCAGCCCGAGCATGCCTTCGTCACGTTCACCGCCCGCTGGCACGACAGCGCCGGAGAACATAGCCACCGTGAACGTTCGGCGTTTGTACAGAACGCCGGGCGCTGGTACTTCATTGATCCCACCGTGGACCTGAAGGCCGGACGCAATGATGCCTGCCCCTGCGCCAGCGGGCAGAAATTCAAAAAATGTTGCGCCAGTTACCTGAGGAACTGATGCCTATGGCCCGCCTGTTGCTTTTCAGCCTTCTGATTCTGCAACTGACGGGCTGCGCCAGTTGGGGGGAAGACGACTACCGCAATCCCGAGGTCAGCCTGGTTCAGGTCGAAACCGTCAAGGCTCGCCTGATGCAGCAGGAGTTCATCCTCCACGTGCGGGTAAAGAATCTCAACGATGAACGCCTGTTCATTCGCTACCTCAATTATTCCGTGCGTCTGAACGACATGCTCCTGGCCGAGGGCGAAGAAAGCCTGTGGCGCAGCGTTGGTGCCAATACCCAGCGTACGTTCAAGATTCCGGTGCGCACCAACCTCTGGCAAAAGGTCAAACCCCTGGCCAAGATGCTCAAGGACAGCCAGGGCTCTTTGCACTATCGCCTCGATGGCGAACTCATCAGTGGATTAATCTTCGGTCGCAACCTGCACTTGTCGCGCAGTGGTGAGATAATTCCCGGCGATCTTTTACCGGAGTAACCTGCAATGACCCAGCAACCCCATGTTCATGGCCCTGACTGCAACCACGATCATGATCACCACGACCATGACCACGGCCATGTTCACGGTCCGCACTGCAACCACGGCCATCAAGAGCCGGTACGCAACGCCCTGAAGGACGTTGGCCGTAACGACCCGTGCCCATGCGGCAGCAACAAGAAGTTCAAGAAGTGCCACGGGGCCTGATACAGCCCCTGTAACAGCGGTCGTCGCCTGTGGTATCCATAGGCGCGACTGCTGCGCTGTGGCGCAGCTGCCAGTCATTCGACGGAGCGTGCCATGATCGACCTGTATTACTGGACTACCCCCAACGGCCACAAGATCACCCTGTTTCTGGAAGAGTCCGGGCTGCCCTACACCCTGCACCCGATCAACATCGGTAAAGGTGAGCAATTCGCCGCCGACTTCCTGCGCATCGCCCCGAACAACCGCATCCCCGCCATCGTCGACAACCAGCCGCTCGACGGCCAGCCGCCACTGTCATTGTTCGAGTCCGGAGCCATTTTGCTGTACCTGGCCGAGAAAACCGGACAGTTCATTCCCCAGGACCTGCGCGGTCGCCAGCAAGTGCTGCAATGGCTGTTCTGGCAAATGGGCGGGTTGGGCCCGATGGCCGGGCAGAATCACCACTTCAATCGCTTCGCCCCGGACAAGATCCCCTACGCGATCCAACGCTACGTGGACGAAACCGCACGCTTGTATGGCGTACTCGACAAACGCCTGGCTGACCGACCGTTCGTCGCCGGCGACGCGTACAGCATCGCCGACATGGCGATCTACCCATGGATCGTTCCGCACACCTGGCAGCAGCAGAATCTCGACGATTTCCCGGCCCTCAAGGGCTGGTTTGAGCGCATTCAGGCACGTCCGGCCACCCAGCGCGCTTATGCCCTGATCGAACAGGTCAACCCACCGCCACAGTAAGCCGCGCCGACACGCTGCAGAGCACTGAAAATAAAGGCTGTGCTCCGCTTGCATGGCGCGGTCGGGCTCACTAACGTAGCGCCTTTTAGACGCCACGCCCTGCAGGAGCCCGACCATGGCCGCGCCAGCCTTCCCCCCTTTTCTCCCCCGGTTCGGCGTAGCCGCAGCGATGTTCGGCTTGCTTGCCCTGGGGGGCTGCCAGGTCGGCGGCTACCGCGACAGCGTGCCGCCAAGCACCGGCGTGCAACCGCTAAAAGGCCTGGCGCAGAGCGTGTCGGTGCGGCGCAATGCCCTGGGCATGCCGCTGATTGAAAGCAGCAACTTCCACGACGCCCTGTTTGCGCTGGGTTACGTGCATGCCGGTGATCGTATCGGGCAAATGGTCAGCATGCGCTTGCTGGCACAGGGGCGGCTGGCCGAACTGGCCGGGCCCGACGTACTGGAAGTCGACCGTCTGATGCGTGCGGCCCACCTCAAACAGACCGCCAACCAGCTCTATGCGGATGCCTCGCCACGCCTCAAGCGCTTCTTCGAAGTCTACGCCCGGGGCGTCAACGCCTACCTGTTCCGTTACCGCGACCGGTTGCCGGCGCCGTTGGCGCAAAGTGGCTACCGCCCGGAGTACTGGAAGCCCGAAGACTCGGCGCTGATCTTCACTTTGTTCAACTTCAGCCAGTCGGTGAACGTGCAAGAGGAACTGGCAGCACTGACCCTGGCGCAGAAAGTCGGCAGCGACAAGCTGCCGTGGCTGTTGCCCAGCTACCCGGATGAGCCGCTGCCAATGTCCGAGGCCGACAAGCTCAAGGGCCTGAACCTGGGTAGTCAGTTGCCTGGCCTGGCCGCACTGACTGCTGCCAGCGAACAGCTGGCTGCCCTCAATCTGCTGGGCAGTGCCGGCTCCAGCAACTGGGCGATCGCGCCACAGCGAAGCCGCAGCGGCAAGAGCCTGTTGGCCGGCGACACCCTCGGTGCCTGGGCAATGACGCCGGTGCAGCTCAGAACCCCGAAATACCAGGGCGCCGGAGTCAGCATCGCCGGTCTGCCGCTGCTGCTGTCAGGGTACAACGGCAAGCTGGCCTGGAGCGCCAGCGCGGTCATGGCCGACAACCAGGACCTGTACCTAGAACGGCTCAAGCGCGAAGGCAATCGACTGCTGTATCAGGCTGATGGCAAATGGCTGCCTGCCCAGGCCCGCAACGAGACCTTCTTTATCAAGGGCCAGCGTCCGCAACGTGAAACCCTTTACGACACCCGTCACGGCACCCTGCTCGGACAGACGCAAAATGCCGGCCTCGGCCTGGCCCTGCAACTGCCGCAGCTCAGGGGCGACAAGAGCCTGGACGCGTTCTTTGACCTGTCGCGCGCGCAAAACGTCGAACGCGCCTTCGACAACACCCGGGAAATCGGCGCTTCGGCGCTGAATTTCGTCTTTGCCGACGCCAGCAACATCGGCTGGCAAGTCAGCGGGCGCTTCCCCAACCGCCGCGAAGGCCAGGGCCTGCTGCCTTCTCCGGGCTGGGAAGGGCGTTACGACTGGGATGGCTATGCCGACCCGATGCTCCACCCCTACGACCAGGACCCGCCGCAGGGCTGGCTCGGCAATGCCAACCAGCGTAGCGTCCCCAAGGGCTATGGCATGCAGCTTTCCAACAGCTGGTATTACCCTGAGCGTGCCGAACGCCTGGGCCAGCTGGCCGGTAACGGCAAGCACGACAGCCGCAGCCTGATCACCATGCAGAACGACCAGACCACGCTATTTGCCGCCAAGCTCAAGCAAATGTTCGAAGCGCCCGGCATGGCCCAGCCGCTCAAGCAAGCCATCGAGGCCTTGCCTGGCGATCAACGCCCGAAAGCGCGGGAAGCCTACACACGGTTGATGGCCTTCGATGGACGCCTGAGCACCACCTCGGCAGACGCCGCACTGTATGAGCTGTTCCTGCAGGAAAGCGCAAAGCTCACCTTCCTTGACGAGCTGGGCCCGGAATCGTCAGCAACCTGGAAGGCCTTTGTCGGCAACGCCCGCCTTTCTTACTCGGCCCAGGCCGACCACTTGCTGGGCCGCGAAGACAGCCCGTTCTGGGATGACCGGCGCACTGCACAAATCGAGGACAAACCTGCCATCCTCGCCCGCAGCCTGGCGGCCGCAGTCAATGCTGCAGAATCGCAGCTGGGCAACGACCGCAAGGCCTGGCAATGGGGCAAGCTGCACCAGTACCGCTGGCCGGCCGCAACTTTCCATGGCCTGGGTGATGCCGTCAGCCGCAAGCCGCAGGCCACCGGTGGCGACCATAGCACCCTGAACCTGGCGCCTTATGCCTGGGGTGCGGACTTCAATGCAGAGCTGGCTCCATCCCTGCGCATGGTGGTGGATTTCGGCCAGGTTGAACCCCTGCAATTGCTCAGCAGCAGCGGTCAGTCCGGCAACCCGGCCAGCCCGCACTTTGCCGACGGCCTGGACGCCTGGTTCAACGGCCGCTACATGAGCCTGCCGCTGCAACCGCAGAACTTTGATCGTGCCTACGGCAACAAGCGCCTGAGCCTGGTGCCGGGCAAGTAACCCTTCCCTCGCAGCCGGCGCAATGCCGGCTGCGCTGATCCAAATCAACAGCCCCCGCGTACAAATCCTCTACAACCAGCCTGGGACGTACTCACGCCCCAGCGTTGCCTGATGAATCATAAAAACGATTGCACGCCCGCATGAAGGGACCTCCCGGGCCGGGCGAATAAAGGAATATGCAATGGCTTCCGTCCGTTCGCGTCTGGCCCTGTGCGCCATGACCCTGCTACTGATCCCTGTTCTTCATGCCCGTGAGCCGATAGCGGCAACGGATTCTGAGCCGGTCGACACGGCGCTGATCGATCGCGGCAAATATGTTGCCCAACTGGGTGACTGCATCGCTTGTCATACGGCACCGCAGGGCGCGTTGATGGCGGGCGGCCTGCAATTGCAGACGCCGATGGGCACGATCTACTCGAGCAACATCACGCCGGACCCTGACACCGGTATCGGCCGCTACAGCTTCGAGCAGTTCGACCGGGCCATGCGCGAAGGGGTAAATGCCGAGGGCACCCACCTCTACCCCGCCATGCCCTACCCGTCCTACGCGAAGATGACCGAAGCGGACATGCGCGCGCTGTATACCTACCTGATGGAAGACGTCGCGCCGGTCAATCAGGCCGATCTGCCGGCGCAGATGAGCTGGCCGTTCAGCATGCGTTGGGGGCTGGCACTGTGGAACTGGGTGTTCCTCGACGACCAGCCGTTTGAGCCAGACCCCAAACGTCCTGCGTTGATCAACCGTGGCGCCTATCTGGTGCAAGGCCTGGGTCATTGTGGTGCCTGCCATACCCCTCGTGGCATCGCTTTTCAGGAAAAGGCCATGAGCGATGCCGGCAGCAGCGGCAAGCACTTCCTTGCCGGCGAGACTGTAGAGCACTGGCGCGCGCTAAGCTTGCGCAACCTGTGGACGGTGCCGGATACCGTGCAACTGCTGAAAACCGGGCAGAACCGTTTTGCAACGGTCTCCGGCAACATGGTCGATGTGATTCATCACAGCACCCAGCACTTCAGCGACGCCGACCTGACGGCCATAGCCAGTTACCTGAAGTCGCTGCCACCGGGTGAAAACGACCGACCCATGCCGGCGCTGCCTCTTACCCGGGCCTCGGCGCCAGACGACCTGTTCAGCAGCCGTGGCGGGCTGGGTTACACCCAGTTCTGCAGTGATTGCCACCGCGCCGATGGGGCCGGTGTACCAGGCATGTTCCCGCCACTGGCCGGTAACCCGAGCGTTGCCTCACGCGATCCGACGTCACTGCTGCACATCACCCTGACCGGCTGGAAGTCGGCGCAAACCACCACCCATTCGCGGGTTTTCAGCATGCCCGGCTTCGATCGCCTTGCCGATCAGGAGATTGCCGAAATCCTCAGTTTCGTGCGCAGTCGCTGGGGTAACAACAGCACGGCGGTCACTCCGGCCCAGGTGAAAAAACTGCGCGATTCACTCAACCCACAACCTTCAGATTCCACCGCCTTCGACACCCCGCGCCTGGCCAACCTGCTGATGGCCACGAACGCCGATCAAGTGATCCGTGGCATGCGCCTGCACCTGCAAACCAAGGCGCTACTGCCCGACAACGTCGGCAATGCCCTGAATTGCACCAGCTGTCACCTGAACGCCGGCACGGTGGCCGATGGCTCCCCCTTTGTCGGCGTGTCCGCCTTTTTCCCCGGTTATGCACCCCGTGCGGGCAAGGTGATCACTCTGGAAGAACGCATCAATGGGTGTTTCCGCCGCTCAATGAACGGTAAACCGATTCCGGCGCAATCACCGGACATGCAGGCTATGGTGGCTTATTTCGACTGGATGAAGAACAACACCCAACCCGGCGACAAAGTCGCCGGGCGCGGTGTCGGCAAGATCGATCCTGCGATCAAGCCCGACCTTGGCAACGGCCAACAGGTGTACGCCACGCAGTGTGCAGTGTGCCATGGTGTCAGCGGCGAAGGGCTGGCCCACGAGGACGGCAACCTGATATTCCCACCGCTGTGGGGTGATCAATCCTTCAATATCGGTGCAGGAATGGCGCGTACCTATACCGCCGCAGCGTTCGTCAAACGCAACATGCCGATCGGCTTTCACGGGCGCTTTCCGTTGGGTCAGGGTGGTCTGAGCGATCAGGAGGCGGTGGATGTCGCCGCCTGGTTCTCGCAGCAGCCGCGTCCGGACTTCCCGGACAAGGTCAACGACTGGCCCAACGGCGGCAAACCGGTGGATGCCCGTTACTGAAGTGATCGCTCAACGCGCATCAGGGCTGTGGAGAGAAATTTGCTGTCATGGTGAAGTCAGGCATCGAGCGGTAACGCTCGGTGCCATCCCGATGAAGCTCTATGCTTACATCATCATGCCGTCGGCGCTGCGCCGCCCGGTGTCTTTTTCGCCTCGCCGAACGGCGCTGGCCGGAATTCCCAGGACCGACTCACTAGGACTGATATGCATCATTCGACCCACGACATTCTGGCCCCGGTTCCAGGTATCGCCCGCCAGATCCATAGCTTTCATTTCGGCCCCCGTGGCGCCGGCAAGATCTACATCCAGGCGTCACTGCATGCTGACGAACTGCCCGGCATGCTGGTCGCCTGGCACCTCAAGCAGCGCCTGGGCGAACTCGAGGCACAGGGAGCGCTGCGTCGGGAGATCGTGCTGGTGCCGATTGCCAACCCGGTAGGCCTCGAACAGGTATTGATGGATGTGCCGCTTGGCCGCTACGAACTGCAGAGTGGCGAGAACTTCAACCGCAACTTCGTCGACCTCAGCGACAGCATCGGCGACCAGATCGAAGCCCATCTGAACCAGGACCCTGCGCACAACCTCACCCTCATCCGCGAGTGCCTGCGCCGCGCGCTGGATGCCCAGCCCGCCCATACGCCGCTGCAGTCGCAGCGCCTGGCCTTGCAGCGCCTGGCCTGTGATGCCGAGATGGTGCTGGATCTGCACTGCGATTTCGAAGCCGTCGCCCACCTGTACACCACCCCTGAGGCCTGGCCTCAGGTCGAGCCGCTGGCGCGCTACCTTGGCGCCCAGGCCAACCTGCTTGCCACCGACTCAGGCGGACAATCCTTCGACGAATGCTTCACCCTGGTCTGGTGGCAACTGCAGCAGCGCTTCGCCAAGCACTTCCCGATCCCCCAGGGCAGTTTCTCGGTCACTATCGAATTGCGCGGCCAAGGCGACGTCAGCCATCCGCTGGCCGAAAAAGATTGCGCGGCGATCCTGGCCTACCTGACGCAGTACGGTGCCATTGAAGGCAACACCAGCGCACCGCCACCGCTGATGTACCCGGCCACACCGCTGGCCGGCGTAGAACCTGTGGTAACGCCCCTGGGGGGATTGCTGGTGTTTCACGCTGCGCCCGGGCAGTACCTGGAAGCAGATCAATTGATCGCCGAGGTCATCGATCCGCTCAACGATCGCGTTACTCCCGTGCGCAATCTGCAGCCCGGGCTGCTTTACGCCCGCTCGTTGCGACGCATGGCCACCGCTGGCATGGTCATCGCACACGTGGCAGGCCGCCAGGCCTACCGCAGTGGCTACCTGCTGTCGCCTTGAGCCGCCACTCTCAACGCTACACGCATGAGCTTCAGGCCACAGGCGCCGGAGGTGGCTCGTCTGGCAAGGTGGGTTCGCCCGGTTCCATCGGCTGCCCTTCGCCCGGAGGTGGCTGATCAGGGGTATCGGGGTCAGGCTGACCGGGTACACCGCCAGCGTGGATGCTGTGGGGATGCGGATGAGCCAGTAGCGACCAGGCCAGCACCCCGACATGATTGGGCTGCAACACGGCCAGTTTGGCGCTGATGCTCGGGTCGAGTTTCATGGACGACTCCTGGGTGAGGTTCGCCAGGCCTGTTGCCTGGCGAAACGGTTCACTGCATTGGAGTCTACAAGCGGCGAGGAATTCCCGCGTTTTGTCGGCTCACGTGCGAGGCAGGGTGACGCCGCGCTGCCCCTGGTATTTACCACCACGATCCTTGTAGGACACCTCACACTCTTCATCGGATTCGAGGAAGAGCATCTGTGCCACGCCTTCGTTGGCGTAGATTTTCGCCGGCAAGGTGGTGGTGTTGGAGAACTCCAGGGTAACGTGGCCTTCCCACTCTGGCTCAAGCGGGGTCACGTTGACGATGATGCCGCAGCGGGCGTAGGTGCTTTTGCCCAGGCAGATGGTCAGGACGTTGCGCGGAATGCGGAAGTACTCGACGGTGCGGGCCAGGGCGAAGGAGTTGGGCGGAATGATGCAGACGTCGCTTTTGACATCGACAAAGCTGCCCGCGTCGAAGTTTTTCGGATCGACGGTCGCCGAGTTGATATTGGTGAACACCTTGAACTCGTCGGCGCAGCGCACGTCGTAGCCGTAGCTTGATACACCGAAGGAAATCAGCCGGTTATCGCTCTCGCCACGCACCTGGCGTTCGACGAACGGCTCGATCATGCCGTGTTCCTGCGCCATGCGGCGAATCCACTTGTCCGATTTGATGCTCATGGCGGGTGTCCTGAAAGTAGCGAGGTGAAAAATATCTGTGGCGCATCTTACCGGGCCTGGCGCCTGGTTCAAAGTTCCATCCGCCGTCACGCGTCGAATCCACGTATCACGGGGCTTTGCGGCCGACCGGTAGCACCGTCAGTCATGATTTGCGCGAAAGCTCAACAAGACCATTGGCACGTTCTGGAAAAACGGTTATGGTGACGCCACTGTGCTGCACGTGTCACTGAGAATATCTACCTGATGCAAGATTTCGATCAACCCATCTTCATGAATTTTCTGCCTCTTTGCACTCAGTCTCGGCCAGGGCGTTTCCTGAGTCGTAGTTAACTTTGTCCAAGGAGACAGACCATGTCCAATCGCCAAACCGGTACCGTTAAGTGGTTCAACGATGAAAAAGGCTTCGGCTTCATCACCCCACAATCCGGTGACGACCTGTTCGTACACTTCAAAGCCATCAAAGCTGACGGCTTCAAAAGCCTGAAAGAAGGCCAACAGGTTTCTTTCATCGCTACTCGCGGTCAGAAAGGCATGCAGGCTGAGGAAGTAGAAGTTATCTAACTTCTGCTTTACAGCTTGAAGAAAGCCCCGCCCTTAACAGGCGGGGCTTTTTTTTGCCCTGGGAAAACTTCGCGGGTAAACCCGCTCCTACAGGGATGTTGTAGGAGCGGGTTTACCCGCGAATGAGCCCTATCAGTCTTCGCTGATGGTGATATTAGGCATCGCCGGCGTAGCGGCCTCTTGCAACACGATCCGCGCACCCACCTGGCGGGCCAGCTCCTGATAGACCATGGCAATCTGGCTTTCCGGCTCGGCGATGGCTGTCGGCTTACCGCTGTCGGCCTGCTCGCGAATCAGCATCGACAACGGTAGCGAGGCCAGCAGTTCCACCCCGTACTGGGAGGCCAGCTTTTCACCGCCGCCCTCACCAAACAGGTGTTCGGCATGGCCGCAGTTCGAACAGATGTGCACAGCCATGTTCTCGACTACACCCAGTACTGGGATGTTGACCTTGCGGAACATCTCCACGCCTTTCTTGGCGTCAATCAGTGCCAGGTCCTGAGGAGTGGTGACGATCACTGAGCCGGCCACCGGGACTTTTTGCGCCAGGGTCAGCTGGATATCACCCGTTCCCGGCGGCATATCGATCACCAGATAGTCGAGGTTGTCCCAGGCGGTCTGTGTCACCAGCTGCAGCAGGGCACCGGAGACCATCGGCCCACGCCAGACCATCGGCGTGTTGTCATCGGTCAGGAACGCCATGGACATGACTTCCACACCATGCGCCTTGAGCGGCACGAACCATTTCTGATCACGTACCTGTGGTCGGGTGCGCTCGGGGATACCAAACATCACCCCCTGGCTCGGGCCATAGATGTCGGCATCGAGAATGCCCACCCGAGCCCCTTCGCGGGCCAGCGCCAGGGCCAGGTTGGCAGCGGTCGTGGACTTGCCCACGCCGCCCTTGCCTGAGGCCACGGCAATGATGTTCTTGACGTTGGCCATACCCGGGATCTGCGCCTGGGACTTGTGCGCAGCGATCACGCAATCGATCTCGACCCGCGCCGCGTCCACGCCGTCGATACCTTCGATGGCCGTTTGCAGCACCTGGGCCCAGCCATTCTTGAACAGGCCGGCGGCATAACCCAGCTGCAGCTGGACATTGACCCGTGCCCCCTGGATATCAATGGCCTGCACACAGCCGGCACTGACCGGATCCTGGTTCAGGTAAGGATCGGTGTATTGGCGAAGAACGGCTTCGACGGCGGCGCGAGTGACGGCACTCATGGAGACTCCCGTGATAAAGACTGAGCAAAACAGACCACTATGCTAACCCGCAAGACAACCGGAGTTACGTCCATGGGGTGAAATAAATTTCCCGGCGTTTTATAGTGGCCGATCACCGTTTCATCTCTAGTAGCCGAAAAAAGTAGCCGAGCCCCCATGTCCGAGCCACGTCAGATTCTCGTCACCAGCGCCCTGCCCTATGCCAATGGTTCCATTCACCTTGGCCATATGCTCGAGTACGTCCAGACAGACATGTGGGTGCGCTTCCAGAAACTACGCGGCAACCAGTGCGTGTATGTCTGTGCCGACGACGCCCACGGCTCGGCCATCATGCTGCGCGCCGAAAAGGAAGGCATTACCCCCGAGCAGCTGATTGCCGCCGTTCAGGCTGAGCATAGCGGCGACTTCGCCGACTTCCTGGTCGAGTTCGACAACTTCCACTCGACCCACGCCGAAGAAAACCGAGAGTTGTCGAACCAGATCTACCTCAAGCTGCGCGACGCCGGGCACATTGCCACCCGCTCGATCACCCAGTATTTCGACCCGGACAAGAAAATGTTCCTGGCCGACCGCTTCATCAAGGGCACCTGCCCCAAGTGTGCGGCAGAGGATCAATACGGCGACAACTGTGAAAAATGCGGCGCCACCTATGCCCCGACCGAGCTGAAGAACCCCAAGTCGGCGATTTCCGGCGCCACCCCGGTGCTCAAGGATTCCCAACACTTCTTCTTCAAGCTGCCCGACTTCCAGGCCATGCTCCAGCAGTGGACCCGCAGCGGCACCCTGCAGGACGCCGTGGCCAACAAGATCGCCGAGTGGCTGGATGCCGGCCTGCAGGAATGGGACATTTCCCGTGATGCGCCATACTTCGGTTTCGAGATCCCTGATGAGCCGGGCAAGTATTTCTATGTGTGGCTCGATGCGCCAATCGGCTACATGGCCAGCTTCAAGAACCTCTGCGCCCGTCGTCCCGAGCTGGACTTCGACGCGTTCTGGAACAAGGACTCCAAGGCCGAGCTGTACCACTTCATCGGCAAGGACATCGTCAACTTCCACGCCCTGTTCTGGCCTGCCATGCTCGAAGGCGCCGGCTTCCGCAAGCCGACCGGCATCAACGTGCACGGCTACCTGACGGTCAACGGTTCGAAAATGTCCAAGTCACGCGGCACTTTCATCAAGGCCCGCACCTACCTGGACCACCTGGCACCGGAATACCTGCGTTACTACTACGCCTCCAAGCTCGGCCGTGGCGTCGACGACCTCGACCTGAACCTCGAAGACTTCGTGCAGAAGGTCAACTCCGACCTGGTCGGTAAAGTGGTCAACATTGCCAGCCGCTGCGCCGGCTTCATCCACAAAGGCAACGACGGCGTGATGGTTGACGGCGATGCCGCGCCAGAACTGACCGAAGCCTTCCTCGCTGCTGCACCGGGCATCGCTGAAGCCTACGAAGGCCGCGACTTTGCCCGTGCCATGCGTGAAATCATGGGCCTGGCCGACCGCGCCAACGCCTGGATCGCCGACAAGGCGCCGTGGTCGCTGGCCAAGCAGGAAGGCAAGCAGGACGAAGTCCAGGCGATCTGCGCCCAGGGCATCAACCTGTTCCGCCAACTGGTGATTTTCCTCAAGCCGGTACTGCCATTGCTGGCCGCCGACGCCGAGGCATTCCTCAACGTCGCCCCGCTGACCTGGAACGACCACCAGACACGCCTGACCAACCACAAGTTGAACCCGTTCAAGGCGCTGATGAACCGTATCGAGCCTGCCAAGGTCGAGGCCATGGTCGCCGCCAGCAAGGAAGACCTGGCTGCCAGCCAGACTTCCGTGGCCACCGGCAATGGCGAACTGACCAAGGACCCGCTGTCGGCCGAAATCGACTTCGACACCTTTGCCGCCGTCGACCTGCGTGTAGCCCTGATCCTCAAAGCCGAAGCGGTTGAAGGTGCTGACAAGCTGCTGCGCCTGACCCTGGATATCGGTGACGAACAGCGCAACGTGTTCTCCGGCATCAAGTCGGCCTACCCGGACCCGGCCAAGCTCGAAGGTCGCCTGACCATGATGATCGCCAACCTCAAGCCGCGCAAAATGCGCTTTGGCGTATCCGAAGGCATGGTCATGGCCGCCGGCCCTGGCGGTGAAGAAATCTACCTGCTCAGCCCTGACAGCGGCGCCAAGCCAGGTCAGCGCATCAAGTAAGCCTCTCGCCCCGGACAATTGCGTCCGGGGCGTTCTCATCCTCGCGTCATTGCCGGATAATGGCGAACAGCCCTGGCAATGTGCACCTCCATGAGCGAATTCATCCTGGCCCTGATCAGCGCCGCGCTGATCAACAACCTGGTCCTGCACCAGGGACTGGCCATCGACCCGGTCCTGAACGTTTCCAAGGACTGCGACCGCCGTCGACTTCATGCGCTGGGCCTGGCAACGCTCACATTACTGGTGGTGACCTGTAACCTGGGCCGATTGATTTACCTGTACGCCTTGCACCCCTTGCAACTTGAATACCTTCGCCTGTTCGTTTTTCTGCCCTTGTGTGTCGTGCTGATCGAGCCACTGCTTGGCCTGCTCTCGCGCGCAGTTCCCACCCTGCCCTTTAACGGTTTGATGCCCTTGTTGCTGAGTAATGTGGCAGTGCTCGGGCTGACTTTGCAGGTCACTGAAGGCGGTTACGGTGCGCTGCAAACCCTGGCCTGGAGCCTGGGTGCAGGCCTGGGTTTCTGGCTGGCGCTGGGGCTGTTCGCCGACCTGCTTGAACGCAGCGATAATGAAGCTATTGCCGAGAGTTTTCGTGGCTGGCCGATCGCATTGATCGGGGCCGGCGTAATGGCCTTGGCGTTTCTCGGCTTCAACGGATTATTTACATCATGAGTCTGATTCAACGCATCGACGCCCTGCTACCGCAGACCCAGTGCGGCAAGTGTGGCCACCCGGGCTGCAAACCCTATGCTGAGGGTTTGGCCAAGGGCGAGGCGATCAATAAATGTCCTCCCGGTGGCAGCGAGACCATCGCCGCCCTGGCTGCGCTACTGCATGTGCCAATCATCACCTTGGACCCCGAACGCGGCAGCGCACCCCCTCAGGTTGCCTACATCCGCGAAGCCGAATGCATCGGATGTACAAAATGCATTCAGGCCTGCCCGGTGGATGCAATTGTCGGCGCAGCCAAATTGATGCACACGGTGATCCGCGCCGAATGCACAGGCTGCGACCTGTGCGTAGCGCCCTGCCCGGTGGACTGCATCGACCTGCTACCGCTAGGAGCCAATAGCAACATCGTGCCAATTGTCGGTGGCATGGCCACAGACGCAGAGGCCCTGGCGGCACGCAGCCACAAACGCAATCATGCACGGCGCCGCTTCGAGTCACGCAACAACCGCCTGCAGCGCGATGAAACACGTAAACAGGCCGAGCGTGCAATTCGTACCCAACGAACCCCGACCGCCAGCAGCCAGACAACGGTCAGCGATGACCCAATCAAAGCCGCCATCGAGCGGGTCAAGGCCCAGAAAGCAGCCGCCGCAGACGCCGCCTTGAAAAAAGCCAAGATTGCGGCGGCCATGAGTCGAGCACAGCTCAGCAAAGCTAGAAGCGCCTTCGGCGAGACACCCACCGATGCCCAGCGAGTACAACTGGTGGAACTTGAGCAGGAGGCGCAAATCGCCCAGGCGCACCTGCAAGCCTTGCAACCGGTCAGTGCCGATGCCAGCCACTGACCCCCAGGATCGCCTGCGCAGCAGCATGATGCTGGTGCTGCTGGCCTGCCTGCCGGGCGTACTGACACTGCTTTGGCAACATGGCTGGGGGCTGCTGTTCTCGTTGCTGCTCTGTGTGACCACCGCCCTGGCAAGTGAAGCCCTGCTGCTCAAACTTCAGCGCCAGCCGGTTCTCGCCTCGCTCAATGATGGCAGCGCACTGGTCAGCGCCACCCTGCTGGCTGCCGCGCTCCCCGCCTATGCCCCCTGGTGGGTCCCGGTAATCGCTACGGCAAGCGCCATCGCCGTAGGCAAACATCTCTACGGCGGCGTGGGTAAAAACCTGTTCAACCCGGCCATGCTGGGCTATGCCGCAGTCCTGCTGACTTTCCCGCAGCACATGACCCAATGGCCCGGCGCGCAATTGCTCGATCTCGCCACCAGCCTGCAGCACGTCTTTGGCCTGAGCAGCGAGCAACCGGACGCCTGGGCCCAGGCGACCATCCTTGACGGCTTGCGCAACAATCGCAGCCTGACCCTGGACGAACTGTTCGCCAGTCATCCAGGCTTTGGCCACTACGGCGGCAAAGGCGGCGAATGGGTCAACCTGGCTTTTCTATTGGGCGGTCTACTGCTGCTGCAGCGCAAGATCATCAGCTGGCACGCGCCGGTCGGCTTGCTTGCAAGCCTGTTTGTGATCAGCCTTGTATGCTGGAACGGCTCGGGCTCCGACTCCAACGGCTCACCGTTGCTGCACCTGCTCAGCGGCTCAACCATGCTGGCGGCATTTTTTATTGCCACTGAGCCGATCTCCGGACCCAGATTGCCGCAGGCCAAGCTAGTGTTCGGCATTGGCATGGGCTTGCTGATCTACCTGATCCGCACCTGGGGGAACTACCCTGACGGTACCGCCTTCGCGGTACTCCTGATGAACCTCTGTGTACCGGCACTGGAGCGCTGGGCCGGACGTCGGCAAGCGGTGTTCCCATGAACCGCACAACGGTTCGCAGTGGCGCGCTAGTGTTGCTGATCACTCTGTTGACGGTGGGTATCGCTGTAGCCTGGCAGCACGTGTTTGCGCCCACGATCACCCTGGCACAACAAACGCTCAAAGCGCGCACCTGGCTTGGCGTTCTGCCGCCTGTATCCTATGACAACCAGCCCCTGGAGGCGCCCTTGGTGCTGAACGACTCCGCTCTGGCACACAGCCAACTCATAGCGGGTTATCGCGCCACATTGAACGGGCAGGCCACGGCCGTGGTACTCCACAGCAAAGCACAAGGCTACGGAGGACCTCTCGAACTGCTGATTGCCATCGACAACCAGGGACGTGTCATCGGCACCACCGTACTGCGTCAACAGGAAACACCCGGCCTGGGCGCCAGACTGGTGGAAACCGGTAACCATTGGCTGGAGCATTTCAATGGCGCGAGCCGTCAAACCACCCCCGATGCTGGCTGGGCCCTGAAGCGCGACAGCGGCCAGTTCGACCAATTGGCAGGTGCGACTGTTACTTCACGTGCAGCCATTAATGCTGTACACGATGCGTTGCGCTACTTCGACGATCACCGCCAGCGCTTGCTTGGGGAGGCTCACAGTGAATAGACACTGGCTGGCTGCAGTGAGCCTCGCGCTCATGCTGGGGGCAACCCAGACGCTGCTCGGTGCGTGCGCCATTGCCATTTTTGGCGTGTCACTGATTACCCTTCATCATCTGCTCCTGAACCCATTGCAGCGCTGGCTGGAGCCCCGCGCCAGGATGGTGGCCAGCGTGTTGTTGGCCGCCATGCTAGCCACCTGCCTGGACTTGGGGCTGCGTGCCTGGGCCTTGCCGTTGTATCAGTCGCTAAGTCCCTATCCGGCGTTGATCGCCGTACAATGCGTGGTTTTCCAATACGCACAAGGCGAACAACGCCGCTGGCAAAGCGTCGCTCAATGGCTGGGCGCATTCGCCGGCCTGTGCGTCGCACTGGGGGCGTGCCGCGAAGTGTTGGCAGGCTGGGCGAGTATTCGTCTGGTTGCACTGCTCCCCGGTGCGCTGCTTCTGTTGGGCCTGTTGCTGGCCCTGTACAACCGGGTTTGCCTGCGGCACGCCCTCACTCGCCGTCAAGGAAAGCGTTGACCCCATGAATGCTGCCAAACGCCTGGAAATATTTCGCAGGCTGCACGAAGACAACCCTGAGCCGAAGACAGAACTGGCCTATACCTCCCCCTTCGAGCTGCTGATTTCGGTCATTCTTTCGGCCCAGGCTACCGACGTCAGCGTGAACAAGGCGACGGCCAAGCTGTATCCGGTCGCCAACACCCCGGAAGCCATCTACGCACTGGGCGTAGAAGGACTCTCGCAATACATAAAGACCATCGGCTTGTACAACAGCAAGGCCCGCAACGTCATCGAGACCTGCCGGCTACTGATCGAACAACACGGCAGCCAGGTGCCCGAAACCCGCGAGGCACTCGAAGCTCTGCCAGGCGTAGGGCGCAAGACCGCCAACGTGGTGCTCAACACCGCCTTCCGGCAACTGGCAATGGCGGTAGACACGCATATCTTCCGGGTCAGCAATCGCACCGGTATTGCCCCGGGCAAGACAGTGCTGGAAGTGGAAAAGGCGCTATTGAAGTTTGTGCCAAAGGCCTACCTGCTCGACGCTCATCACTGGCTGATCCTCCACGGACGCTACGTGTGCCTCGCGCGCAAACCACGTTGTGGCAGTTGCCGAATCGAAGATTTGTGCGAATACAAGCAGAAAACCTCGGACGATTGAGAAGATAGTTAAAATTGTGCCCGGTCGATTGAAAAAATCTTTTTTACCCGCTCACGGATTCTCGCTATAAGGTGCGCCAATGGCCCTCTCGGCTTGGAGTGACTTATGAGCACCGATAAAGAAGACCTGGATGTAGATGACGAAGTGGTTGCGGAGGATCCGGTTGACGAACCGGTTGAAACAGCGAAGACCAACCTGAGTAAACGCCGCACCATTGACAACCTTCTGGAAGAGCGCCGCTTGAAGAAGCAACTGGCCGACTACGATTTCGATCTCTGAGCGCTCCCTCTCACGCCCATCAGCTACATCTTTCACAAGAAAGCCTCCTTGAAGGAGGCTTTCTTGTTTATTGGCTCGTCACACCAGGCCGTTGCGCTGTGCCAGTTCAATCAGGTCTACCAATGAACGCGCGTTGAGCTTGAGTAACAGCCGCGTCTTGTAGGTACTGACAGTTTTGTTGCTTAGAAACATGCCATCGGCAATTTCCTTGTTGGTCTTACCCCGGGCCAGTTGTTGCAGGACCATCATCTCCCGCCCCGACAAGCGCTCAACCATGTCAGCCTCGCTGATGCCTCCCAGGTTGGAACGCACCGAATGCAGCGCCTGGTTCGGGAAGTAACTGTAGCCGGACAGTACGGCCTTGATTGCACTGAGCAGTTCGGTGAGATCCTGCTGCTTGCAGACATAACCCGCAGCACCCGCCTGCATGCAGCGCATGGAAAAGTGCCCTGGCGCCTGGGAGGTCAATACCAGCACCTTGGCCCCAGGAACTGTACAGGTGAGGCGAGCGATGACTTCAAGGCCATCGAGCTTGGGAATACCGATGTCCAGAATGACAATGTTCGGATCATGTTCACGCGCCAGTTGCAAAGCGTCTACACCATTGTCCGTCTCCGCGATGACTTCATAACCATGCCGTTCCATCAGCATGCGTACCGCCAGGCGAATGACCGGATGATCATCCACGATCAGCACTTTATTCATGGGCAGATCCAATTGTTCGCTGTTCGATTTTTTGAGCCCGCACAATAGCCTAGTCACACGGCTTATTGTATTGCGGCGCCCGCGAGCAAATGCACACAAGGATAAAACCTACACTCACAAAGGATTAGTCCTACAAAAATTGAAATTATTGATGCAGACAGTCGCACCAAATCCACCGCGAAGTGCAGGCCAATCTTCATAATCCAAAGTAACACTAAACCGCAAAAATAACCCAGCTAACAACACCATAAAACACGCAGGAAAAGTCCTATATCACTGTTTGATATTTACCGCTTACTATAAGACCGACGCACTTAAGAGGGTAATTAGTTCCCTAAACAGAAATCTCGCCCACTGCCCATCCAGTCTCTTTTCCCGAATAGTTGCGTGAAGGCTAACTCGACGCGGAGGTTACGGCCATGAGCAATGCAGAGCCGAAAAGCCCTTTGACCATCATTGCGATATTCGCCGGCATTATCGAAGCTTCCGCACTGGCATCGCTTCCTTTTTTAAGCGAGGACAGTCAGAACATCTACACCTGGTTTTTGGTTGGTTTTCCATTTTTTCTGACTGTGCTGTTCTTCCTGACACTTAACTTCAATAACAAGACGCTATTTACACCGCCAACCGCTGACCTGAACAATGCCGTTCTTCCCGCTGCACTCAACACTCTGGAAAAACCGACAGACACTGCCACACATGAAGAGAGGCAACTAACGAATAATAATGAAGCCAACGACACCCCACCCGATAAAAACGCTCTATCGACCCTCGCCCCGAAATCTTTACTGAACAGTACCCAGGTAACTGTGACGATTACGGTGAGTGGCGCTAAAACCGATCAGTTGCTAAAGCACCTTATCAACCTTGCACTGAACCAGACTGAATCACACTGTACTCACTGGATCGTTCACAACCTTGAGACCGGTACGCGCACGACACTGAACATTCAGCCGATGGGCAGGTAAAAAAAAGCCCCGGACCAGGCCGGGGCTTTTCTCAAGAGGTGGTTCAGATCAGCGAACGACCCTTGTTTGCCGCAATACGCATACGCAGCGCATTGAGCTTGATGAAGCCGGCAGCATCGGCCTGGTTGTAAGCACCGCCGTCTTCTTCGAAAGTTGCGATGTTGGCATCGAACAGCGAGTCATCAGACTTGCGGCCGGTGACGATGACGTTGCCTTTGTACAGCTTCAGGCGCACAACGCCGTTCACGTTGACCTGGGAAGCATCGATCATCTGTTGCAGCATCAAGCGCTCAGGGCTCCACCAGTAGCCGGTGTAGATCAGACTGGCGTACTTGGGCATCAGCTCGTCTTTGAGGTGAGCGACTTCGCGGTCCAGGGTAATCGACTCGATGGCGCGGTGAGCGCGCAGCATGATGGTGCCGCCCGGGGTCTCGTAGCAACCACGGGACTTCATGCCGACATAGCGGTTCTCGACGATGTCGAGACGACCGATACCGTTTTCGCCGCCGATGCGGTTCAGGGTGGCCAGTACGGTGGCCGGGGTCATTTCAACGCCGTCCAGGGCAACGATGTCACCGTTGCGGTAGGTCAGTTCCAGGTAGGTAGGAACGTCCGGCGCGGCTTCTGGCGACTTGGTCCATTTCCACATGTCTTCTTCGTGTTCGGTCCAGGTATCCTCCAGTACACCACCCTCGTAGGAGATGTGCAGCAGGTTGGCGTCCATCGAATACGGAGATTTCTTTTTTCCGTGACGCTCGATCGGGATCGCATGCTTCTCGGCATAGTCCATCAGTTTTTCGCGGGACAGCAGGTCCCACTCACGCCATGGCGCGATAACCTTGACGCCTGGCTTGAGCGCATAGGCGCCCAGTTCGAAACGCACCTGGTCGTTGCCTTTACCGGTCGCACCATGGGAAATGGCGTCGGCGCCGGTTTCATTGGCGATTTCGATCAGGCGTTTGGCAATCAACGGACGAGCGATGGAAGTACCCAGCAGGTACTCGCCTTCGTAAACGGTGTTGGCGCGGAACATCGGGAAGACGAAGTCGCGCACGAACTCTTCGCGCAGGTCATCGATATAGATTTCCTTCACGCCCATGGCCTGAGCCTTGGCGCGGGCCGGTTCGACCTCCTCGCCCTGCCCCAGGTCGGCGGTGAAAGTCACCACTTCACAGTTGTAGGTATCCTGCAGCCACTTGAGAATCACCGAAGTATCAAGGCCGCCGGAATACGCCAGTACGACCTTTTTTACGTCCGCCATGCCATCACTCCACGGGGTTTTACGGAAAGCCGTCGATTCTACCGGCCTTGCCGCAAAAATTACAGTGGGGCGACAGCTTGTGACGACAAAGCGACAGGATCTGTCGACGGCGCGACGGACGGTCGCACCTCAGGACTTAGCAGACGACGTGCTGACGTCGTTCTGTACCGCGGGTGTCGAGACCGGGACTGGCGGTTTCTGCGCGGCCTGCTCCACTGGGTTCTCAACCGGCATGACGCGATCAAGCTCTATGTTCACACGCCGATTACGCGCACGATTACTCGCGGAATTGTTGGCCGCCAACGGATAGCGCTCACCATGAAAACGCACGGTGATCTGGTCTTCCGGGATGCCGTTGGCTTTCAGGTACTCCATGACCGCCAGGGCCCGGCGCCGGGACAGGTCACGGTTGGTCAGGCGATTGCCACTGTTGTCAGAGTGGCCATTGAGTTCGACGTGGTTGACCGTAGGATCGGCCTTGAGGAAGGCCAATATGACATCAAGCCGCGCTTTGGCATCGGCGTCCAGGTCTATGCCACCGCCCGGAAAGCCCACCCGGGTCTGGCGTACCTGGTCGTAGTTCATCGGCAACAGTTTGGCGGCGCACAGCTGATAATCGGCGTAGGCCTTGCTGAACTTCACCGGCAGCAAGCGCACTTCCATCGACCGCCCGGCTTCGCCCGCAAAGTTGCGCACCACGGTACTACGGCCGTCGAGCAAGCCGTTGATCAGGCGGCTGGCCTGACCCTGGCTGCTGTTGAACAGCACCCCGTTGCGCGCCATACGCACCGAGCCGAGATTGATGTCCCCGCGACCCGGCTGCCACGGTGCAGCGGCGGCGAGCAAGGTCGCTGACCCCGTACCCAGTACATTGGTGCTCGAGCGCAACTGGAAGGTAGCCTGTTCACCGGCACGCCGAACAAACTCACCGCTGCCGAAATCGGCAACCGGCTGGACCAATCGACACTCGAACTGATCGCCTTCGACCTTCCACTCGATATTCTCCAGACGGGTCTGGAACGTGAGTGCTGTCGCGGGCAGGCAGGCAAACACACTGAGCAGGGCAAGATAACGCTGGCGCACGGGCGGCTCCACAAAATTTCACGGTCTACCCGCAGGCTATCGGTCAGGCCCGGCAAAACTTGATAGCGAGTGCTCGAACCCGGCTTTTCCGGTAGCATTCACCTTGAGTTCGACCCGCCTGGAATCCCCAATGTCCGACCGCCTGACCCTCTTGCGTCCCGATGACTGGCACATCCATCTTCGCGATGGCGCCGTCCTGCCCCACACCGTCGGCGACGTTGCGCGCACCTTTGCACGCGCAATCATCATGCCCAACCTGGTACCGCCCGTGCGCAATGCCGCAGAAGCCGAAGGCTATCGCGAGCGCATCCTGGCCGCGCGCCCGGCTGGCAGCCGCTTTGAACCGCTGATGGTGCTGTACCTCACCGACCGCACCCAGCCCGAGGAAGTCCGCGCGGCCAAGGCTACCGGTTTCGTGCATGCCGCCAAGCTCTACCCTGCCGGCGCCACGACCAACTCCGATTCCGGCGTTACCAGCATCGACAACATTTTCCCGGTGCTCGAGGCCATGGCCGAAGTCGGCATGCCTTTGCTGGTGCACGGTGAAGTGACGCGCAGCGAGATCGACGTGTTCGACCGCGAGAAACTGTTCATCGACGAACACCTGCGTCGCGTCGTCGAGCGCTTCCCGACCCTCAAGGTCGTGTTCGAGCACATCACCACGAGCGAAGCCGTACAGTTCGTCAACGAGGCCCCGGCCAACGTCGGCGCGACCATTACCGCCCAGCACCTGCTGTACAACCGCAACCACATGCTGGTTGGCGGCATTCGCCCGCACTTCTACTGCCTGCCGATCCTCAAGCGCAACACCCACCAAGTGGCGTTGCTGGATGCGGCCACCAGCGGCAGCAGCAAGTTTTTCCTCGGTACCGACTCCGCGCCCCACGCCCGTCATGCCAAGGAAGCGGCCTGTGGCTGCGCCGGCTGCTACACCGCGTATGCAGCCATCGAGCTGTATGCCGAAGCATTCGAACAACGCAACGCCCTCGACAAGCTCGAAGGTTTTGCCAGCAAGCACGGCCCGGACTTCTACGGCCTGCCGCGCAACACCGACACCATTACCCTGGTTCGCGAAAGCTGGACCGCCCCAAGCAGCTTGCCGTTCGGCGAGCAGACTGTCATCCCGCTGCGCGCCGGTGAGCAACTGCGCTGGCGCCTGCTGGAGGAAACTGCGTGAGTGAAGATCTGTACGACGACCAGGACGGTCCGAGTGGTGGCCCCCGCCACCCGATGGCTGAACGCTTTCGTGGTTACCTGCCGGTTGTAGTGGATGTCGAGACCGGTGGTTTCAACAGCGCCACCGACGCCCTGCTGGAAATTGCTGCCGTGACCATCGGCATGGATGAAAAGGGTTTTCTGTTTCCAGAGCACACCTACTTCTTCCGTGTTGAACCGTTCGAGGGTGCCAACATCGAACAGGCGGCGCTGGAGTTCACCGGGATCAAGCTGGATCACCCGCTGCGCATGGCTGTGAGTGAAGAGTCGGCGCTGACCGATATCTTCCGTGGCGTACGCAAGGCGCTGAAGGCCAATGGTTGCAAACGGGCGATTCTGGTCGGGCACAACAGCAGTTTCGACCTAGGCTTTCTCAACGCTGCCGTGGCGCGTAACGACATGAAACGCAATCCGTTTCATCCGTTCTCCAGCTTCGATACCGCCACCCTGGCCGGTCTCGCCTACGGTCAGACCGTATTGGCCCGAGCCTGCCAGAGCGCCGACATCGACTTCGACGGTCGTGAAGCCCACTCGGCGCGCTACGACACCGAGAAGACTGCCGAGCTGTTCTGCGGCATCGTCAACCGCTGGAAAGAAATGGGCGGCTGGCAAGACTTCAACGACTGAGGTTTTGCTGCGCGCATAAAAAAACCGGCCATCAGGCCGGTTTTTTTGTCACTCGCAATTACAGCTTACCGCTGTTCTCGCTCAGGTAAGCAGCTACGCCTTCTGGCGAAGCGGTCATGCCTTTGTCGCCTTTTTTCCAGTTGGCAGGGCAGACTTCGCCGTGCTCTTCGTGGAACTGCAGGGCATCGACCAGACGCAGCAGTTCGTCCATGTTACGGCCCAGCGGCAGGTCGTTGACGATCTGCGAACGGACCACGCCTTTGTCGTCGATCAGGAACGCGCCACGGAAGGCCACGCCGCCTTCGGACTCAACGTCGTAGGCCTTGGCGATTTCGTGCTTCATGTCAGCCGCCATGACGTACTGAACGTGACCAATGCCACCGGCATTGATCGGCGTGTTGCGCCAGGCGTTGTGGGTGAAGTGCGAGTCGATCGACACCGCGATCACTTCAACATTGCGATCACGGAACTCGGACATGCGGTGGTCCAGGGCGATCAGCTCGGACGGGCAGACGAAGGTGAAGTCCAGCGGGTAGAAGAACACCAGGCCGTACTTGCCCTTGATAGCCGAAGCCAGGTTGAAGCTGTCGACGATTTCGCCATTGCCCAGTACGGCTGGGACGGTGAAATCCGGGGCATTTTTGCCAACGAGTACGCTCATTCGATATCTCCTGATGGTTTGAAACACGCTGTGCATGCGGGCAGACGCCCACAGACAGTGCAAAGGGCGGCCATGATACACCGCTGGGCGCTCCTCGCCGAATTTCAGCTTACGTTGCCGGACAGATGCCGTTGGTCGCCCTGACTTGCACCGGGCATGATTGTGCTTTGACAAGCATTCTCATTAACATTAAGCTTCTTCGCATTGAGCCTTAACCCGCGATGGTCTGCCTTATGTATGTGTGTCTTTGTGTTGGTGTAACCGACGGACAGATCCGCGATGCGATCTACGAAGGATGCTGCAGTTACAAGGAAGTCAGAACGGCCACCAACGTGGCCAGCCAGTGCGGCAAATGTGCCTGCCTGGCCAAGCAGGTGGTGCGTGAAACCTTGACCGAACTGCAGGTCAGCCAGGCCGCCCTGCCCTACCCTGTGGAATTTTCCGTAGCGTAAAAACAGCCCATTCCAAGAACCGGACCTCGTGTCCGGTTTTTTTATGCCTGTAATTCAATAAGTTAGGCTTAAAACGCGGAACACAAACATTCTTATTCCGATTAATTTTCACTTATTATTCAATAACTTAGGTTTGACAGTAGTAGTTGCGGGGCTCAGACTTGCGGTTATAGGCACACCTACAGGGCAGGACCCCATCATGAAAGGCGACGTTAGCGTCATCCAGCATCTCAACAAGATCCTCGGAAACGAGCTGGTCGCAATCAACCAATACTTCCTGCATGCACGCATGTACGAAGACTGGGGTCTGGAAAAGCTGGGCAAGCATGAGTACAAAGAATCCATCGACGAGATGAAACACGCTGACAAACTGATCAAGCGTATTCTGTTTCTCGAAGGCATTCCCAACGTCCAGGACCTGGGCAAGCTGCTGATTGGTGAGCACACCAAAGAAATGCTCGAATGCGACCTGAAGATCGAGCAAAAAGGCCTGGTCGACCTCAAGGCCGCCATCGCGCACTGCGAAACCGTTGGCGACTTTGGCAGCCGCGAGATGCTTGAAGACATCCTCGAGTCCGAAGAAGAGCACATCGACTGGCTGGAAACCCAGTTGAGCCTGATCGACAAAGTCGGTCTGGAAAACTACCTGCAGTCGCAGATGGGCGAATAACCTCGTCGATCAGCCAATAAAAAGCCCCGCAATGCGGGGCTTTTTATTGGCAAACCTGTAATCAGGCCTTGGCCGCCTCAGCCTTGGCTGCAGCTTCCTTGATCAGGGTCTGCAGTTCGCCGTTGGCAAACATTTCAGCCATGATGTCGGAACCGCCGACCAGCTCACCTGCCACCCACAGTTGTGGGAAGGTTGGCCAGTTGGCGTATTTTGGCAGGTTGGCGCGGATTTCCGGATTTTGCAGGATGTCCACGTAAGCGAATTTCTCGCCACAACCCATCACGGCTTGCGCCGCCTTGGCCGAAAAACCGCACTGCGGGGCATTCGGCGAGCCTTTCATGTAAAGCAGAATGGTGTTGTTGGCAATCTGCTCTTTGATTGTTTCGATAATATCCATGAAGCACCTCGCGGCTGAACTTTCCGACCTGGTTGTCGGCACGGTGACGCATTGTATCGGAAAGCCGAGCGTGGCGCTCGGCCTTGCCGATATCAGGCGGCAACCACCTGCACTGCCACGCCGTTGAGCGCGGCATTGCCCGATACGGCATCCAGCTGACACTCATCGGTCAGGTCATTGACGCTGGCGCCCGCCTGGCTGCTGGCGATATCCATGCGCACGCCGGCACGCGCATGGCCGAAGCCATGAGGCAGGCTGATCACCCCTGGCATCATGTCCGTACACGCCTGCACCTCGACCTCGATGCTGCCCACCCGTGAGCTGACCTTCACCCGCTGCCCGTCCTGCAACTGCCTTGCCGCCAGGTCATCCGGGTGCATGAGCAACTGATGACGCGGCTTGCCTTTCACCAACCGGTGATAGTTGTGCATCCAGGAGTTGTTGCTGCGCACGTGCCGCCGCCCGATCAGCAGCAATTGATCGCGATCGGCAGGCAACTGCTCGGCGAGTCGTTGCAGGTCATCGAGTATTTGCGAGGGCGCGGCCTGGATACGCTGGCTGGCGGTCTTCAAACGCGTCGCAAGGTTCGGCCGTAACGGCCCAAGGTCAACACCGTGAGGGTGTTGCGCCAGTGTTTCCACGGACAGGTTGAACGCCGAGCCTTCACCATAAGGACCTTGGCGCAAACCGATGTCGATCATCTGGGCCGGTGCCATGGTCGGTTTGAGCGGCTTGTCGCTTAGCGCGGCAAACGCTTTGGCCAGGCCCACGAAGATTTCCCAGTCATGCAGCGCGCCTTGCGGCTTGGGCAGGATCGCCCGGTTGAAGCGGCTGACGTTGCGCACCGCCAACAAATTGAAAGTGGTGTCGTAGTGATCGTTTTCCAGCGCGCTGGTAGACGGCAGGATCAGGTCGGCGTAACGCGTGGTCTCATTGATATACAGGTCGATGCTGAGCATGAACTCCAGACTGCTCAACGCCCGCTCCACCTGCTGCCCGTTTGGCGTGGACAGCACCGGGTTGCCGGCAACGGTGACCAGCGCATGCACCTGCCCTTCGCCTGCAACCAGCATCTCCTGGGCCAAGGCCGCCACCGGTAGCTCGCCGCCATATTCAGGCAACCCGGACACCCGGCTCTGCCAGGCGTTGAAGTGTCCGCCGGCCGTGGTCGCCACCAGATCCACGGCTGGCTGCGTGCACAGCGCGCCGCCGACGCGGTCGAGGTTGCCGCTGACCAGGTTGATCAGCTGGATCAGCCAATGGCAGAGGGTACCGAAGCGTTGCGTCGAAACTCCCATGCGGCCATAGCACACCGCCTTGTCGGCGGCCGCGAAGTCACGTGCCAACTGGCGAATCACCCGCGCATCGATGCCGCACAGCGGTGCCATGGCCTCGGCGGTGAACGGCGCGATGGCCTCACGCACTTGATCCAGCCCATCGACCGGCAGTGACCCTGGACGCTCGAGGCCTTCGCTAAACAGGGTATTGAGCAGAGCACTGAGCAGTGCCGCATCGCCTCCCGGTCGAATGAACACATGCTGGTCGGCAATGGCTGCAGTTTCACTGCGCCGAGGATCGACCACCACCACTTTGCCACTTCGTCCCTGAATAGCCTTCAGGCGTTTTTCCACATCCGGCACGGTCATGATGCTGCCGTTGGACGCCAGGGGATTGCCCCCCAGGATCAGCATGAAATCGGTGTGGTCAATGTCCGGAATCGGCAGCAGCAGCCCGTGGCCATACATCAGGTAGCTGGTGAGGTGCTGGGGCAACTGGTCGACAGAGGTGGCCGAGAACCGGTTGCGGGTTTTGAGCAGGCCGAGAAAGTAATTGCTGTGGGTCATCAAGCCATAATTGTGCACGCTGGGGTTGCCTTGATAGACCGCCACCGCGTTCTGCCCATGGGCCTGCTGGATCGCCCAGAGCTTCTGGGCGGCAAATTCGAAAGCCTCTTCCCAACTGATCGCCTGCCAGTCATCGCCCACCCGTTTATGCGGCACCCGCAGCCGGTCGGGGTCGTTCTGAATGTCTTGCAGGGCCACCGCCTTGGGGCAGATGTGGCCGCGACTGAAGCTGTCCTGAGGATCGCCTTTGATCGAACTGATGCGCAACCCGGCAGCAGGCTCATCGGTAGTTTCGATGGTCAAGCCGCAAATGGCTTCGCACAGGTGACAGGCACGGTAATGCAGGGTCTTGTTCATGGCCACCTCTATCGGGTGTCTGGAAATGCACCTGACTATGGGCCGGAGCTTGCCTGGCGGCCAGCGAGTTTCGCCGTGTGAATCTACCGGCATCAGGCACAGCGATTAGCCGCAGGGTTTGCCAAGGCGCCAGCGGTCAGTGTAAAACCCGGGGGGTGGCAAACAAAAAAGCAGCCGGCCAATGGCTTACGAGGCTGCCCGCACGACAGACCGTGCACACCCCACTTGGTATGACGCGACATTTAATTATAGTATTGCGTCTCCCCTTATTTCGTCGCCCCGTGCGGCTTTCGCCGCAGGTCACTTCCGTTGTTTCTGAAAACCGGCATTGTTGATCTGCGGTCTGTTGCAAAAAGGTAGTCAAACATGAGCGCTAGGCACTTTCTCTCCCTGATGGACTTCACACCCGACGAACTGCTCAGTGTGATCCGTCGAGGCATCGAGCTGAAGGACCTGCGTAACCGCGGCGTACTGTTCGAACCCCTGAAGAACCGTGTACTGGGCATGATCTTCGAGAAATCCTCGACCCGTACCCGACTGTCGTTCGAAGCCGGCATGATCCAGCTTGGCGGCCAGGCGATCTTCCTGTCCCCACGCGACACCCAACTGGGCCGTGGCGAACCGATCGGCGACTGCGCCATCGTCATGTCGCGGATGCTCGATGCGGTGATGATCCGTACCTTTGCCCACAGCACCCTGACCGAGTTCGCGGCCAATTCCCGCGTACCGGTAATCAATGGTCTGTCGGATGACCTGCACCCGTGCCAGCTGCTGGCCGACATGCAAACCTTCCTCGAACATCGCGGTTCGATCCAGGGCAAGACCGTGGCCTGGATCGGTGACGGCAACAACATGTGCAACAGCTATATAGAAGCGGCGATCCAGTTCGACTTCCAGCTGCGCATTGCCTGCCCGGCCGAATTCGAGCCCAACCCGCAGTTCCTGGCCAATGCCGGCGATCGCGTGAAAATCTTCCGCGAGCCCAAGGAGGCGGTGCAAGGCGCACACCTGGTGAGTACCGATGTCTGGACTTCCATGGGTCAAGAAGAGGAAACTGCACGGCGTCTGGCCTTGTTCGCGCCTTATCAGGTAACCCGCGAACTGCTCGACCTGGCAGCACCCGATGCCCTGTTCATGCACTGCCTACCCGCCCACCGTGGCGAGGAAATCAGCCTGGACCTGCTCGACGACCCTCGTTCGGTCGCCTGGGACCAAGCTGAAAACCGTCTGCATGCCCAGAAGGCGCTTCTCGAATACCTTGTTGAACCGGCCTACCACCACGCATGAGTCAACCTTTACTGCTTAACCTGCGCAACCTCGCCTGCGGCTATGGCGAGCAACGCATCGTCCAGAACCTCAACCTGCACCTCAACGCAGGCGACATCGGTTGCCTGCTTGGGTCTTCGGGTTGCGGCAAGACCACCACCCTGCGCGCAATTGCCGGCTTCGAACCGGTGCATGAAGGTGAGATCCAGCTGGCCGGAGAGGTGATCTCCAAGGCCGGTTTCACCCTCGCACCGGAGAAGCGCAAGATCGGCATGGTGTTCCAGGACTATGCGCTGTTCCCGCACCTGACCGTGGCGCAGAACATTGCCTTCGGCATTGGCAAGCACCCCCAGCAACAACAGGTGGTGGCGCAGATGCTCGAGCTGGTCAAGCTCGACGGGCTCGGCAAACGCTACCCCCACGAACTCTCCGGCGGCCAGCAGCAACGTGTGGCGCTGGCCCGTGCCCTGGCACCCGAGCCGCAACTGCTGTTGCTCGACGAGCCGTTTTCCAACCTCGACGTGGAACTGCGCCGACGCCTCAGCCATGAGGTTCGCGACATTCTCAAGAGCCGTGGTACCAGCGCCATCCTGGTCACCCACGATCAGGAAGAAGCCTTTGCCGTGAGTGATCATGTCGGGGTATTCAAAGAAGGTCGCCTGGAGCAGTGGGACACGCCGTACAACCTGTATCACGAGCCGTTGACGCCCTTTGTCGCCAGCTTCATTGGCCAGGGCTACTTCATCCGTGGCCAGCTGACCAGCCCGGAGTCGGTGCAAACCGAACTGGGCGAGCTGCGCGGTAACCGGGCCTACACTTTTACCCCGGGCAGCGCGGTCGACGTATTGTTGCGACCCGACGACATCATCCATGCCCCGCACAGTGCGCTCAAGGCATTGATCGTCGGCAAGAGCTTCCTCGGTGCATCGACTCTGTATCGCCTGCAACTACCAACCGGCAGCCAGCTCGAAGCGATTTTCCCCAGCCATATCGACCATCTGGTCGGCGCTGAAGTCGGGGTCGAGGTCGCTGCTGATCACCTTGTGCTGTTCTCCGTGCCTGGCAGCGTTGCTGCGCAGTTGCCAGTACCGGAAAACGGCGTTCGCCGGTACAGCTCTGCCGTCTGATCGAGGACGGCTTCAGCACCTTTCGCGGGGCGCCGGTAGCGCTCCCGCGATACGGTTACAGCATCAACGTGCCGCTCGCCACTCGCCGGGCATACCCCCCGATCTTCACCCGATCGCCTTCCAGCCGACAGTAAAGCTCTCCACCACGACTAGACCGCTGGAACGCGCGCAGCTCGGTTTTGCCCAGTTGCTGTGCCCAGTAAGGAATCAGACAACAGTGGGTGGAACCGGTCACCGGGTCTTCGGGTATGCCAATGCCCGGGGCAAAATAGCGTGATACGAAATCATGCGCGTCACCCCGCGCGGTGACGATCACCCCCAGGCCGGGCAGTTGTGCAATGGCGGCCATGTCCGGCACACAATCGCGCACAGCCTGCTCCGACTCCAGCACCACCAGCAACTCCTTGGTCTGCAGTACCTCTACGACCGGGCAACCCAGCGCCTCGGCCACCGGCAGGCGTTGTTGCAACGGTTGCGGGTCGATGCGCGGGAAATCCAGCAACAGCCGCCCTTGCTCACGCGTTACGCTCAATGGCCCCGACTGGCTGTGAAACTCCAGGCGCTCGCTGGGCACGTTGTAAACCTCCAGCAGCACGTGGGCGCTGGCCAGGGTGGCGTGGCCGCACAGCGGCACTTCGGTAGTGGGGGTGAACCAGCGTATCTGCCACTGCGATCGGTCTTGCACCACAAACGCGGTTTCAGCCAGGTTGTGCTCCGCAGCAATCTGCTGCATCAACCCGTCGCTGAGCCACTCCTGCAAGCGGTAGACCATGGCCGGGTTCCCGGCGAAGGGACGCTCACTGAAGGCGTCGACCTGATGAAATTCCAAGTGCATGCGGCAACTCTCTCTTGTTCAGAGCCCAGAGCATGCACGTTGGAAGGTGTCGGCCAACAGAGACAGAGTCAGCGGATTTTCAGCATACAGATGTCAGTCGCGAGCAATCTGGGCGAACGTTGCCTGGGTGTGCTCGGCCAACACTGCGGCCGACAACTCGACTTCGAGTCCGCGGCGGCCGGCACTGACAAATATGGTTTCAAAAGACTGCGCCGAGAAGTCTATAAAGGTGCGCAGGCGCTTTTTCTGCCCCAGCGGGCTGATGCCGCCCAGCAGGTAACCCGTTGAGCGTTGGGCTGCAGCCGGGTCCGCCATCTCACACTTCTTTACCTTCGCAGCGTGGGCAAGCCCCTTCAGATCAAGGCTGCCGATCACCGGAACCACCGCAACCAGCAACTCACCCTTTTCGCTGCTGGCAAGCAATGTCTTGAACACGCGAACTGGCTCAAGATCGAGCTTTTCAGCCGCTTCAAGGCCATAAGAGGCTGCCTTGGGATCGTGTTCGTAACTGTGGATACGATGTTCGGCGCGAACCTTTTTCAACAAATCCAGAGCGGGGGTCATGCAGGACTCCATACAAGGGTATCGGTACTCTTTCGCTCGCTACTGTAGGTCAATTACCACCCTGCAACCACTGGTGAGCAGAACACACCTGAACGCAATCGTTTGCGTAAACCCGATACACTTCCCCCCACCAATAGTCAGTTTGTGAACCACCGTTCACTTTCGACCTTTGACATAATCGTTTCTTGTCTATATTTTTTCGATTTTGAATATAGCAGTGCCCTGATAAGGTGCACTTTTTGCACCCTCACCCGACTGAAATGGGGATTTCTGTCGGGTGCTTGTCGAGCGCCCACGCGCCTCACAACAACAAGAACCGAGGTTACGAATGACGACTGCTCTACAACAACCAACGCTCTCGAGCCAATGTATGGCCGAGTTTCTTGGCACTGCGCTACTGATCTTTTTCGGCACCGGTTGCGTCGCTGCGCTCAAGGTCGCCGGTGCCAGCTTCGGTCTATGGGAAATCAGCATCATCTGGGGCGTCGGCGTGAGCATGGCGATCTACCTGACGGCCGGTGTTTCCGGTGCACACCTGAATCCTGCCGTGAGCATCGCCCTGACCCTGTTTGCAGGGTTCGAAAAACACAAACTGCCGTTCTACATCGTTGCCCAGATCGCCGGCGCGTTCTGTGGTGCAGCGCTTGTGTACACGTTGTACAGCAACCTGTTCTTCGATTACGAACAGGCCCATGAAATGATTCGCGGCAGCCAGGCCAGCCTGGAACTGGCCTCGGTGTTTTCCACCTACCCGCATCCGGCGCTGTCCACCGGCCAGGCCTTTCTCGTTGAGGTGATCATCACCGCAATTCTGATGGCCGTGATCATGGCGCTGACTGACGACAACAACGGTTTGCCTCGTGGCGCCATGGCGCCCCTGCTGATCGGCCTGCTGATTGCGGTGATCGGCAGTGCCATGGGGCCACTGACCGGCTTTGCCATGAACCCCGCCCGCGACCTGGGCCCGAAGCTGATGACCTTCCTCGCCGGTTGGGGCGAAGTCGCCTTTACTGGCGGACGTGACATTCCCTATTTCCTGATTCCAGTTTTTGCGCCGATCATAGGAGCGAGCCTTGGTGCCGCCCTGTACCGCGGCGTGATCGCCCGCAACCTGCCTGTTGCCCAGAGCGAGAACGCGCAGACCGACGCCAACCCTCAGGGCAAGACCCAGGCATCCTGATGCCGGAGCGGCGAGCCAGGCTCGCCCTGCCCTGATTCCACCTTATTAAGTGCAAGGCCAACGACATGACAGACACCCAGAACAAGAACTACATCATTGCCCTGGACCAGGGCACGACCAGTTCGCGGGCCATCATTTTCGACCGTGACGCCAACGTGGTGGGCACGTCCCAGCGCGAATTCGCACAGCACTACCCTCAAGCCGGCTGGGTCGAGCACGACCCCATGGAAATTTTCGCCACCCAGAGCGCGACCATGGTCGAGGCGCTGGCGCAGGCCGGCCTGAGCCACGACCAGGTCGCCGCCATCGGCATCACCAACCAGCGTGAAACCACGGTAGTCTGGGATAAGGAAACCGGTCGCCCGGTGTACAACGCGATTGTCTGGCAGTGCCGGCGCAGTACCGAAATCTGCGAACAGCTCAAGCGTGAAGGCCTTCAGGACTACATTCGCGAAACCACGGGTCTGGTCACCGACCCGTACTTTTCCGGGACCAAGCTCAAGTGGATTCTCGACAACGTCGAAGGCGCCCGTGAGCGCGCCGAACGTGGCGAACTGCTGTTCGGTACCGTCGACAGCTGGCTGATCTGGAAATTCTCCGGCGGCAAGGTCCACGTCACCGACTACACCAACGCCTCGCGCACCATGCTCTTCAACATCCACACCCTGCAGTGGGACGAGAAGATGCTGGAGGTACTGAACATTCCCCGGCAGATGCTCCCCGAGGTGCGCAGCTCCTCGGAAGTCTATGGCCATACCAAGAGCGGTATCGCCATTGCCGGTATCGCCGGCGACCAGCAGGCGGCGCTGTTCGGCCAGATGTGCGTGGAGCCGGGCCAGGCCAAGAACACCTACGGCACGGGCTGCTTCCTGCTGATGAACACCGGCAACAAGGCGGTCAAGTCGTCCCACGGCCTGCTCACTACCATCGCCTGCGGCCCACGCGGCGAAGTGGCCTACGCGCTGGAAGGTGCGGTGTTCAATGGCGGTTCGACCGTGCAGTGGCTGCGCGATGAACTGAAAATCGTCAATGACGCGCACGACACCGAGTACTTTGCCAGTAAGGTCAAGGACAGCAATGGTGTCTACCTGGTGCCGGCCTTCACCGGCCTCGGCGCACCCTACTGGGACCCCTATGCCCGCGGCGCGCTGTTCGGCCTGACCCGTGGCGTCAAGGTCGATCACATCATCCGTGCGGCCCTTGAGTCGATCGCCTACCAGACGCGTGATGTTCTGGACGCCATGCAGCAGGACTGCGGCGAGCGCCTTAGCGAACTGCGCGTGGACGGTGGCGCGGTGGCCAACAATTTCCTCATGCAGTTCCAGGCCGACATTCTCGGCACCTGCGTCGAGCGTCCACAAATGCGCGAAACCACGGCCCTTGGCGCCGCCTACCTGGCGGGCCTGGCGTGCGGTTTCTGGAGCGGCCTGGACGAGTTGCGCGGCAAGGCAATCATCGAGCGCGAGTTCACCCCGCAGCTGGATGAAGCGCGCAAGGAGAAACTCTATGCAGGCTGGTTGAAAGCGGTAGACCGTACTCGGGACTGGGAACCGCACGAGGAGTAAGCTGTAGCACAAAGCTGTAAGCCACAAGCGGCAAGCGTGTAGGCGCGAACCATCTTGTAGCTTGCAGCTTGTGGCCTGAGCTGCTTTCATGGCGCAATTTGCCCGGCAGCCCCAAGGACCGCCCATGAATCTGCCCCCCCGCCAACAACAAATCCTCGAACTGGTCCGTGAACGCGGCTATGTCAGTATCGAAGAAATGGCGCAGTTGTTCGTCGTCACCCCGCAAACCATCCGCCGCGATATCAACCAACTGGCGGAAGTCAATCTGCTACGCCGCTACCACGGTGGTGCAGCCTACGACTCGAGCATCGAGAACACCGCCTACGCCATGCGCGCCGATCAGATGCGCGACGAGAAACAGCGCATTGCCGAAGCCATCGCTGCGCAGATTCCCGACCATGCCTCGCTGTTCATCAACATCGGTACCACAACAGAGTCCATTGCCCGCGCCCTGCTCAATCACAACCACCTGAAAATCATCACCAACAACCTGCATGTGGCTTCGATCCTCAGCGCCAAGGACGACTTCGAAGTACTGCTGGCGGGCGGCAATGTGCGCCGTGACGGCGGCGTGGTTGGCCAGGCCAGCGTTGACTTCATCAACCAGTTCAAAGTCGACTTTGCCCTGGTCGGTATCAGTGGCATCGACGAAGACGGCAGCCTGCTGGATTTTGACTATCAGGAAGTGCGCGTTTCCCAGGCCATCATCGCCAATGCCCGGCAGGTCATTCTGGCGGCAGACTCCAGCAAGTTCGGGCGTAATGCCATGGTTCGCCTGGGCTCGATCAGCCTGATCGATTGCCTGGTGACCGACCAGGCCCCGGTGCCTGCCCTTACCCAGTTGCTCAACCAGTACAAGATCCGTCTCGAAGTGGTCTGAGCCAGCAACAGCTGCCACCGCAAGGGTGGCAGCGTAAATGTTCGTTATTTTTCACTTTCTTCTCGTTCGATCAGCACTTTCTATCAGGTGTGACTGGTGGACAGCATCTTCTTGCGCTAATATTTTCGTAAATGAACATTGATGTTCAATTTCGATATTACAAAGATCTTGAGGAAGCCGCCCGTGCAGCAGTCCAGCCAACCGTCGCCCGCCCCCGCCGACATCTATGACCTCGCCGTAATTGGCGGTGGCATCAACGGTGTAGGGATTGCCGCTGATGCAGCCGGACGCGGCCTGTCGGTGTTCCTCTGTGAAAAAGACGACCTTGCCAGCCATACCTCGTCGGCCAGCAGCAAGCTGATCCACGGTGGCCTGCGCTACCTCGAGCACTATGAATTCCGTCTGGTCCGCGAAGCCTTGGCCGAGCGTGAAGTGCTGCTGGCCAAAGCCCCGCATATCGTCAAGCCGATGCGATTCGTACTGCCGCACCGTCCGCACCTGCGCCCGGCCTGGATGATTCGCGCAGGTCTGTTCCTTTACGACAACCTGGGCAAGCGCAAAAAGCTCGGCGCCTCGCGCAGCCTGCGCTTCGGCCCTGGCAATCCCCTCAAACCTGCGATCACCCGCGGTTTCGAATATGCCGACTGTGCGGTAGACGATGCCCGCCTGGTGGTTCTCAACGCGATGGCCGCCCGGGAAAACGGGGCAACAATCCGAACCCGCACTCGCTGCATCAGTGCCGCGCGGGTTGACGGTGTGTGGAAGGTACAACTGCAAAATGCCGACGGCAGCCTGCAAACCATCCAGGCTCGCGCCCTGGTCAACGCTGCCGGCCCGTGGGTTGCCAAGTTCATCCAGGACGACCTCAACCTTGAGGCGCCGTATGGCATTCGCCTGATCCAAGGCAGCCACCTGATCGTCCCCAAGCTGTATGACGGCGAACACGCCTACATTCTGCAGAACGAAGATCAGCGCATCGTGTTCGCCATCCCGTACCTGGAGCGCTTCACCCTCATCGGCACCACCGACCGCGAGTACACCGGTGACCCGGCCAAGGTCGCGATCACCGAAGGCGAGACCGACTACTTGCTCAAGGTGGTCAACGAACACTTCAACCACCAACTGAGCCGCGCCGACATCCTGCACACATACGCCGGGGTGCGCCCACTGTGCAACGACGAATCCGACAATCCATCGGCGGTGACCCGCGACTACACCCTGGCCCTGTCGGCGAGCGCCGGCGAAGCGCCATTGCTGTCTGTATTTGGTGGCAAGCTGACAACCTACCGCAAGCTTGCCGAGTCGGCGATGGCCGAGCTGGCACCGTTTTTCACCCAGATGCGTGGCAGCTGGACTGCGGCTGCACCCCTACCGGGCGGCGAAGACATGACCACCCCGCAAGCGCTGGCCGAGGCAATTCTGGCCCGTTGCAACTGGCTTCCGGCCGAGATCGCCAAGCGTTGGGCGCTGACCTATGGCAGCCGCGTCTGGCGTCTGCTCGAAGGTGTGCAAGGCCCTGCAGACCTGGGCGATGCGATTGGAGGCGGTCTGTTCACCCGCGAGGTGGATTACCTGTGTGGCGAAGAGTGGGCCGTCAGCAGCGACGACATTCTCTGGCGTCGCAGCAAGCTGGGGTTGTTCACCACTTCCGCCGAACAACAGGCACTGCAGGACTACCTGCAGCGACTGGAAGTGAACCGGGCACGCGTTCAGGCAGCCTGACGCCGGGTCATCCCTATCGCCGGCTAAGCCGGCTCCGACAATCAATGGCCGCTCGTCTCTTTGCATTCGGAATCCCGAACAGGCAGACGAGCGGCATTCGGCCGGCCGGACGAATCATCCCGCCACCGAACCTTCAAAAAAGATTAATACCCCGATTTCTCAAGGCCTTGTGATCAAAGTCAGGGCTTGGCACGACTCATGCTCTACACTCAGTACCCGAATGCGCAACGCTTCATTGCAGTGTTCGCTGAACGAAAGAGCCGGCCAACGGCTCCATAAGAAAAACAACGTCGAGGAAATTTTGATGCGTATCGTCCCCCACCTGTTGGGCGCAGCCGTCACGGCTGCTTTGATCAGCATGCCCGTCAGCGCTGCAGAACTGACCGGCACCCTGAAGAAAATCAACGACTCGGGCACCATTACCCTGGGGCACCGCGACGCTTCTATCCCGTTCTCCTACATCGCCGACGCTTCGGGTAAACCCGTCGGTTACTCCCATGACATCCAGCTGGCAATCGTCGAGGCCCTGAAAAAGGACCTGAACAAGCCAGACCTGCAAGTCAAATACAACCTCGTCACCTCCCAGACCCGAATTCCGCTGGTACAGAACGGCACCGTTGATGTCGAGTGCGGCTCGACCACCAACAACGTCGAGCGCCAACAGCAAGTGGCCTTCTCGGTCGGTATCTTCGAAGTGGGTACCCGTCTGCTGACCAAAGCAGAAGACGGCAAGCCGGAAAACGCCAAGTACAAGGACTTCCCTGACCTGGCTGGCAAGAACGTGGTCACCACTGCGGGTACCACCTCCGAACGCATCCTCAAGGCCATGAACGCCGACAAGCAGATGAAGATGAACGTCATCTCTGCCAAGGACCACGGCGAATCCTTCCAGATGCTCGAGTCGGGCCGCGCCGTAGCTTTCATGATGGATGACGCCCTGCTCGCCGGCGAAATGGCCAAGGCCAAGAACCCGAAAGGCTGGGCCATCGTAGGCACGCCGCAGTCGTATGAAATCTACGGCTGCATGGTCCGCAAGGACGACCCGGCATTCAAGAAAGCCGTCGACGATGCCATCGTCGGCCTCTACAAGTCGGGCGAGATCAACAAGATCTACGACAAGTGGTTCAACCAGCCAGTCCCGCCTAAAGGCCTGAACCTGAACTTCCCGATGAGCGACGAGCTCAAGGCGCTGATCGCCACGCCTACCGACAAAGCTGCAGACGACAAGAAGTCCTGATCCCCAGCTAGTTTGTGTCTAACCTTTCATCCGAGGGTGCCTTGCACCCCCGGATGCTCGAAGGTGCCCGTGAAACAACTGATCTGAGGGGAAATCCCGATGAATTACAACTGGGACTGGGGCGTGTTCTTCAAGTCCACTGGCGTTGGCAGCGAAACCTATCTGGACTGGTATATCACCGGCCTGGGCTGGACCATCGCCATTGCCGTCGCCGCCTGGATCATCGCGCTGCTGCTGGGCTCCGTGCTCGGTGTCATGCGTACCGTCCCGAACCGCGTGGTATCGGGTATCGCCACGTGCTACGTGGAACTGTTTCGTAACGTGCCGCTGCTGGTGCAGCTGTTCATCTGGTACTTCCTGGTGCCCGACCTGTTGCCTGAAGGCCTGCAGGAATGGTTCAAGCAAGACCTCAACCCGACCACCTCGGCACTGATCAGCGTGGTCATCTGCCTGGGCCTGTTCACTGCCGCACGTGTCTGCGAACAGGTGCGCACCGGTATCCAGGCGCTGCCGCGCGGCCAGGAAGCCGCTGCCCGTGCCATGGGTTTCAGCCTGCCGCAGATCTACTGGAATGTGCTGCTGCCGCAAGCCTACCGGATCATCATTCCGCCGCTGACTTCGGAGTTCCTCAACGTCTTCAAGAACTCCTCGGTAGCCTCGCTGATCGGCCTGATGGAGTTGCTGGCACAAACCAAACAGACCGCCGAGTTTTCGGCCAACCTGTTCGAAGCCTTCACCCTGGCAACCCTGATCTACTTCACCCTGAACATGGGCCTGATGCTGCTCATGCGCATGGTCGAGAAGAAAGTCGCGGTACCCGGCCTGATTTCCGTGGGGGGTAAATAATGGACTTCAGTGGAATCATTCCTGCCCTGCCGGGCCTGTGGAACGGCATGGTGATGACCCTGCAACTGATGGTCATGGGGGTTGTCGGCGGTATCGTGCTGGGCACCATCCTGGCCTTGATGCGGCTGTCGTCGAGCAAGCTGCTGGCCAATCTCGCCGGCGCCTACGTCAACTACTTCCGTTCCATCCCGCTGCTGCTGGTGATCACCTGGTTCTACCTGGCGGTGCCGTTCGTGCTGCGCTGGATCACCGGCGAAGACACGCCGATCGGTGCCTTCACCTCCTGCGTCGTGGCGTTCATGATGTTCGAGGCGGCGTACTTCTGTGAAATCGTCCGGGCTGGCGTGCAGTCGATATCCAAGGGCCAGATGGGTGCCGCCCAGGCACTGGGCATGACCTACGGCCAGACCATGCGCCTGATCATCCTGCCCCAGGCGTTTCGCAAGATGACCCCGCTGCTGCTGCAGCAGAGCATCATCCTGTTCCAGGACACCTCGCTGGTCTACACCGTCGGCCTGGTCGACTTCCTCAACTCGGCACGTGCCAGTGGCGACATCATCGGACGCTCCAACGAGTTCCTGGTATTCGCCGGTGCTGTGTACTTCGTCATCAGCTTCTCCGCTTCCTGGCTGGTCAAGCGTCTGCAGAAAAGGATAACCGTATGATTTCCATCAAGAACGTCAACAAGTGGTACGGCGACTTCCAGGTTCTGACCGACTGCAACACCGAGGTCAAGAAAGGCGAAGTGGTGGTCGTTTGCGGCCCGTCCGGTTCGGGCAAGTCGACCCTGATCAAGTGCGTAAACGCCCTGGAGCCTTTCCAGAAAGGCGACATCGTTGTCGACGGCACCTCGATCGCCGACCCGAAAACCAACCTGCCCAAACTGCGGTCGCGGGTCGGCATGGTGTTCCAGCACTTCGAACTGTTCCCGCACCTGACCATTACCGAGAACCTGACCATTGCTCAGCGCAAGGTACTGGGCCGCAGTGAAGCGGAAGCGACCAAGAAGGGCCTGGCCCTGCTCGAACGCGTAGGCCTCAGCGCCCACGCCAAGAAGCACCCGGGGCAACTCTCCGGTGGTCAGCAACAGCGTGTGGCCATCGCCCGCGCCCTGTCGATGGACCCGATCGTCATGCTGTTCGACGAACCGACCTCGGCACTGGACCCGGAAATGGTCAACGAAGTACTCGACGTCATGGTCGAGCTGGCACACGAAGGCATGACCATGATGTGTGTGACCCATGAAATGGGCTTTGCCCGCAAGGTCGCCAACCGGGTCATCTTCATGGACCAGGGCAAAATCATCGAGGATTGCCAGAAGGAAGCCTTCTTCGGCGACCCGAGCGCGCGTCATGAGCGCACCCAGCACTTCCTCAGCAAAATCCTGCAACACTGAGGTGACGATCAGCCTCCTCTGTCTGCGCCTGGCCAGACAGAGGAGGCTGGCCGTACCAAGGTCACTGTGATGAAATGCGATCCCACGCTCTTTCGCCCAGCCAAGCCTGCCCTTGCCGTGAAACCCCGTTTGATCCGCCAACTGTTGATACCGCCTCTGATCATTCTGCTGATGGTCGGGCTGGGTGTGGCCGGCTTCATGATCAGCGAACACAACGGCATCCGCACCTTGAGCGAGTCCGGCGAGCGCCAGCTTGAGCTGCACGCGCGCGGCGTCGAGAGTGAAATCAGCAAGTACACCTACCTGCCCAGCCTGCTGGAACTGGAAAACAGCGTTTCCAGCTTGCTGACCGACCCCGACGGCGAGCATCGCCAGACGGTCAACGAATACCTCGAGGGCTTGAATCGCCGCAGCCGTAGCCGCGCGATCTTCGTCCTCGACACCACCGGCCGGGTCCAGGCCACCAGCAACTGGCGCGATGTCGACAGTTTCCTCGGTGAAGACCTGTCGTTCCGCGCCTACTTCCAGCACGCCGTACGCGGTCAGCCGGGCCGTTTCTATGGCATCGGCAGCACCACCGGCGAGCCAGGCTACTACCTGGCCCACGGCCTGGAAGAACACGGCAAGATCATCGGTGTAGCGGTGATCAAGGTGCGCCTGGAGAACATGGAAGAGCGTTGGCAGCGCGCACGCCTGGAAGCCTTTGTCAGCGACGAGAATGGCATCATCATCCTCTCCAGCGACCCGGCGCGCCGGCTCAAGTCCGTGCGCGCACTGACCCCTGAAATAAAGGAGCGCCTGGCGCGCAGCCTGCAATATTACTGGTGGCCGCTCAACGAGCTGCAACCCTTGTCGCGCGAGACGCTGGCTGACGGCATCGAAAAGCTCAGCTTCCCGGCCAATGCCGAGTTGGGCGACGGTCGCAGTGAAGTCGCCTACCTCGCACAGACTCGCCGCCTGGCCGACACCCCGTGGCATTTCACCCTGCTCACCCCGCTGCAGGACCTGCGCCGCGAGTCGATCATCCAGGGTGTACTGGTCGCCGTCGCCTTTGCCCTGCTGACCATCGTGCTGATCGCCTGGAACGAACGGCGCAAGGTCATCGCCACACGGCTGGCCGCCCGCGAAGCGCTGGAAGAAGCCAACAGCCAGCTGGAACGCAAAATTGCCGAGCGTACCGCCGACCTGCGCGCCAGCAACGACCGCCTCAAGGCGCAGATTCGTGAGCGCCGCCACGCCGAGCAAACCTTGCGCCATGCCCAGGACGAACTGGTCCAGGCCGGCAAGCTCGCCGCGATTGGCCAGATGTCCACCAGCATTGCCCATGAATTGAACCAGCCGCTGGCGGCGCTGCGCACCCTGTCGGGCAACACCGTGCGTTTTCTCGAGCGCGGCGCACTGGAAACCGCCAGCACCAACCTGCGCACCATGAACGACCTGATCGACCGTATGGGGCGGATCACCGCCAGCCTGCGTTCCTTTGCCAGGCGCGGTGAGGACAGTGGCCAGGCATCGCTGGCCAAGGCCGTGGAGGCCAGCCTTCAGGTGCTGGGTACGCGGATTGCCGGGTGCCATCTGAAACTCAACCAGCAGTTCGACGATCAACAGTTGGCAATCGACCAGACACGCCTGGAACAGATTCTGGTCAACCTGATCGGCAACGCCCTCGACGCCATGGCCGCGCAACCCTTGCCCGAGCTCTGGCTGGAAGGCGAGCTGCAAGGTGACAAATATCGCCTGCGAGTACGCGATAATGGTCACGGGATTGACGATGAAACGCGCAAGCACCTGTTCGAACCCTTTTTCACCACCAAACCCGGTGAGCATGGCCTGGGCCTGGGCCTGACCTTGTCTGCCAGCCTGGCTGCTGCCGCCAAGGGCAGCCTGAGTGTCGAGCACCCCATCGATGGCGGTACCGCCTTCGTCATTACCCTGCCCCTGGCCAATGCCCCAACAGAAGTTGCCGAGCCCCTATGAACCAAGCGCCCCTTACCGTCCTGATCGTTGAAGACGACCCGCATGTCCTGCTTGGCTGCCAGCAGGCCCTGGCGCTGGAAGACATCGCCAGTGAGGGCGTCGGCAGCGCCGAAGAAGCCTTGCAACGCATCGGTGACGACTTTGCCGGTATCGTGGTCAGCGACATCCGCCTGCCGGGCATCGATGGCCTGGAGCTGCTGAGCCGCCTCAAGGCCCGTGACGGCAGCCTGCCAGTGGTACTGATTACCGGTCACGGCGACATCGACATGGCGGTAGGTGCCATGCGCAACGGTGCCTACGACTTCATGGAAAAACCCTTCGCTCCGGAGCGCCTGGTCGAAGTGGTGCGCCGTGCCCTGGAACAACGCGGACTGTCGCGGGAAGTCTTCGCCTTGCGCCGGCAACTGGCCGAGCAAAGCACCCTTGAAGGCCGGATTATCGGCCGCTCGCCCGCAATGCAGAACCTGCGTGAACTGATCGCCAACGTTGCCGACACGTCGGCCAACGTCCTTATTGAAGGTGAGACCGGTACCGGTAAAGAACTGGTCGCTCGTTGCCTGCATGACTTCAGCCGCCGCCAGAGCCAGCCCTTTGTTGCCCTGAACTGTGGCGGCCTGCCGGAAAACCTGTTTGAAAGTGAAATCTTCGGCCATGAGGCGAATGCCTTTACCGGTGCCGGCAAACGCCGTATTGGCAAGATCGAGCACGCCAACGGCGGCACGCTGTTCCTCGACGAGGTCGAGAGCATGCCGATCAACCTGCAGATCAAACTGCTGCGGGTGTTGCAGGAGCGTACCCTGGAGCGACTGGGTTCGAACCAGAGCATCGCCGTCGACTGCCGGGTAATCGCCGCCACCAAGTCCGACCTCGACGCCCTTGGCCAGAGCGGACAGTTTCGCAGCGACCTTTATTACCGCCTCAACGTCGTTACCCTGGAGCTACCGCCGCTGCGTGAGCGTCGCGAAGACATCCTCCAGCTTTTCGAGCACTTCCTGCAGCTGGCCGCGCTTCGCTTCGATCGCGAAACACCGCAACTGGACAGCCAGACCCTGTCACGCTTGATGGCCCACGACTGGCCAGGCAACGTGCGCGAACTGCGCAACGTTGCCGAACGCTATGCGCTGGGGCTGCCGGCGTTCAAAAAGTCCGGTACCAGCGCCGCTCAGGGGTTGGGGTTTTCCGAAGCGGTCGAAGCCTTCGAACGCAACCTGCTCAGCGATGCCCTGCAGCGTACGGGGGGCAACCTCAGCCAGGCCAGTCAGGAACTGGGCATGGCCAAGACGACCCTGTTCGACAAAGTGAAAAAATACGGCTTGGGTTGACCGACTCATCAATCGAGAACGCACGTGGACCTGATACTCAAAGCCTGCCTGGGCGCCGCCGTGGTGGTGATCCTTGCCGCCCTGGCGAAAACCCGCAACTACTACATCGCCGGGCTGGTCCCGCTGTTTCCGACGTTCGCCCTGATTGCCCACTACATTGTCGGCAAAGAGCGCTCACTGGAAGACCTGAAGACCACCATCCTGTTCGGCATGTGGTCAATCATCCCCTACGTGGTCTACCTGATAGCCTTGTACCTGCTGGTCGATCGCCTGCGCCTGGAAGCGTCGCTCGCCCTGGCGACGCTGGCCTGGCTGGTAGCCGCCGGTGTACTGGTGAGCCTCTGGCTGCGCCTGCACTAGAGCTGCGCCCAATGGCTGAGGTCCTGACGATGGGCCTTCAGATATGGCAGTACGGCCGCCAGTAGCGGCGCCTTGAATTGCTCCTGAAAGCGATGGGCCAACCCTGGGATCAAGCGTAACTGGCTGCCCTGAATATGCGCAGCCAGGTGCACGCCATGCATCACCGGCAGCAACGGATCGGCCGTGCCATGCACCACCAGGGTGGGCACCCGCAGGCGATCCAGCAAGGCCACGCGGCTGGGTTCGGCAAGTATGGCCATGATCTGGCGTTCGACCCCCTCAGGATTGAAGGCACGGTCATAGGACTGCGCCGCCTGGCGCAACAGCTCCTGACGATCATCCTCGACCTGTGGGCTGCCCAATGCCGCCAGCAGGTCGGCCTGCTGCTCGATGGACACTTCGCGGTTCGGCGCTTCGCGGCGTGCCAGCAACTGCACCAGCGCCGGGCTTGGCGTTGGCAGGCCCTGGGCGCCAGAGCTGGACATGATCAAGGTGAGGCTCTCGACCCGCTCGGGAGCCAGCGCCGCCAGGTGCTGGGCGATCATGCCGCCCATGCTCACCCCCAGCACATGAAAGCGTTCAATACGCAGGGCATCCATCAGCCCCAGGCTGTCCTCGGCCATGTCGGTGAGGGTGTAGGGTGCAGTCACCGAGAGCCCCAGTTTGTAACGCAACAACTGATAGGTGAGGCTGGCACTGGCCGGGGCCTGGCTCCAGGAGCTCAGTCCGACATCGCGATTGTCGTAGCGGATCACCCGAAAACCTTGCTGACACAGGGCAACCACGACCTCATCGGGCCAGTGGATCAGCTGGCCGCCCAGGCCCATGATCAATAGCAGCGCCGGGTCCGAGTCGCGGCCGATGCTTTGGTACACCACGCTCAGTTGTGCCAACTCAACCCGTTCATTGGGCACATTGACGTCACAGCGCGAGGCTGCAAACGAAGAAGTAGCACCGATCAGTGCCAGAAAAAACAGAAAAGCCCGCATGACAGAAACACCAGAATGCAAATCCCCAGTAGAGCGCGAGTCTGATGAAACGCGTTCAAGCGCGCTGCCACAGTTGCGTGACAATTTGATGAATGGCGCCCAGCGGTCAGTCCGACTGCCAACCTGTCGCCGATACCAGACGTCGCTCAACTGCTAAATGTCAGTCGACAGCCCGCGCTAACATGAGAGAAACTCAACATATAAAGCTTTTTATCCAGTTTTGCTCATGGAGCCCGTCGTGCTTGAGATCCGCCACCTGAAAACCCTGCATGCCTTGCGCGAGGCCGACAGCCTGGTCGAGGCGGCCGAACGCCTGCACCTGACCCAGTCGGCCCTGTCTCACCAGTTCAAAGAGTTGGAAGAGCGCCTGGGGATGCAGCTGTTCATGCGCAAGACCAAGCCGATCCGCTTCACCAGCGCCGGCCTGCGCCTGCTGCAGCTAGCGGATGCCACCCTGCCGTTATTGCGCGGTGCCGAACGCGACATCGCCCGCCTGGCAGGCGGCACCGCCGGGCGCCTGCATATGGCCATCGAGTGTCACAGCTGCTTTCAGTGGCTGATGCCCACCATCGACCAGTTTCGCGACGCCTGGCCAGAAGTCGAACTGGACCTGGCCTCAGGCTTTGCCTTTGCGCCGCTGCCCGCGCTGGCTCGCGGCGACCTCGACCTGGTGGTGACCTCCGACCCGCTCGAGCTGGCCGGCCTGACGTATGTGCCGTTGTTCACCTATGAAGCCATGCTCGCCGTCGCCAACCAGCACCCCCTGGCCAGCAAGCCGTACATCGTGCCGGATGACCTGATCAGTGAAACGCTGATCACCTACCCGGTGGAACGCGACCGCCTGGATATTTTCACCCGCTTCCTCGAGCCCGCCGACGTTGAGCCTGCACAGGTGCGCACCGCAGAACTGACGGTAATGATGATGCAGCTGGTCGCCAGCGGGCGAGGCGTCTGCGGCATGCCGCACTGGGCTTTGCACGAATACAGCTCACGTGGCTACGTGAAGGGCAAACGCCTGGGCGAGAAAGGTCTGTTTGCCACCCTGTATGCAGCCGTACGCACCGACATGCTCGATGCACCCTACATGCGCGACTTTTTGCTGACCGCCAAAGACACCTCGTTCTCCACCCTCGACGGGGTCAGCGCCGTGCGTTGACGGTCACGCCAGCTTGCGCTGCTCCTGCACCAGTCGCAGCGCCAGGCCGGCAAGGACAAAGCCCATGACATAACGCTGCAGCCTCAGCCACAGCGGATAACGCACGAACCAGGCCGAAAGGCTGGCGGCGAACACGGCGATCAACAGATTCACCGAAAAACTCACGCTGATCTGGGTCAGCCCGAGAATCAGGCTCTGGGCCAGGACCGAGCCGTGCTCGGGGGTAATGAATTGCGGCAGGATCGACAGGTAAAAGATCGCCACCTTGGGATTCAGCACGCTGGTGAGAAAGCCCATCATCACCAGTTTTGCCGGTGCGTCGGGGGCCAGTTCACGGGCCTCGAAGGGGGAGCGTGCCCCCGGCTTGAGCGCTTGCCAGGCCATCCACAGCAAGTAGGCGGCGCCCGCCCAGCGGAGCAGGTCATACCCCAGCGGAACCGCCATGAACAAGGCCGTCAGGCCCACGGCTGCGGCCGTCATGTGCACCAGAAAACCGGCAACCACGCCCACCAGCGAGGTAACGCCAGCCATCCGACCCTGACAGATCGAGCGCGAAATCAGGTAGATCATGTTGGGGCCGGGCGTCAGTACCATCAACAACGCCGCGCCGGAAAACAGCAGCCATTCATGCAGGGGGATCATAAGCAGTCCTTTGCCAATGGAAGGTCAGCCAGCTTACCGCGCCAGCGTGCGGTACAGCGGAAGGATCAGGTCGCGGGTCAGCGGCGCCAGCTCGAGCGACAGCGGCTTGCGTGCCGAGACCCAGACCACCTCTTCGATTTCTGCACCGGGCTCGACGGGCATCGCCGTGTGGACCTGAAACAGCTCGGCCTGAACTTCAAACCCCGGTTCGTTGGCTGCTGGCGCACTGAACTGGCCAAGGTAGTCCGCGTCCTGCGGATCGATCTGCAACCCCAGCTCTTCGAACAGCTCTCGAGCCAGGGCCGACACCGGCTGTTCATCGGCCTCGATCTTGCCGCCGGGCTGCATGAAAGCCTGGGTCCCACGCTTGCGTACCAACAGGGTACGGCCCTGCGGGTCGAGCAGCAGGGCTGCGGCGATGCGGATGGTTTTGCTCATGGGAAACTCGTCGCCAGGAAAGCGCGCTAGGATCACATGTTGCCGGTGACAGCACAATCGCAGCGCCGTCGCTGCATCACCACGCGCTGACGAACGCCCCTTGCAACGTACTAAGCTTGGCCGCATAAACAGTCCATGAACCTGCCCGCGATGAACCACCCGGAACTGGCGGCTTTCCACCCGGCCGTACGTGCCTGGTTCCAGCGTCGCTTCCCGACCGTGACCGCCGCCCAGGCCCGAGCCTGGCCGCTGATTCGTCGCGGCCAGTCATTGCTGGTGGCGGCCCCCACCGGCTCAGGCAAGACGCTCACCGCGTTCCTGGCGATTCTCAACGAGCTGTTCGAGCAAGGCCTGGCCAACGGCGCGTTGCCCGAACAGACCCAGGTGATCTATGTCTCGCCGCTCAAGGCGCTGTCCAACGACATCCAGATCAACCTGCAAACTCCACTGTCCGGCATTAACCAGGCGCTGATCGAACAAGGCGCGGAGCCGCTGGCGATTCGCACCGCCGTGCGCAGCGGCGATACCCCGCAAAAGGATCGCAACGCGATGCGCCGCCAGGCGCCGCATATTCTGGTCACCACCCCCGAGTCACTGTATGTGCTGCTGGGCTCCGAATCCGGGCGCCAAGGCCTCGCCAGCGTGCACACGGTAATCGTCGACGAGATTCATGCCCTGGCGGGCAACAAGCGCGGCAGTCACCTGGCCTTGAGCCTGGAGCGCCTGCAAGCAATGTGCGCGCAGCCCCTGCGGCGCATCGGGCTGTCGGCCACCCAGCGTCCGATTGAACGCGTTGCCGAGTTCCTGACCGGCCAGGGTCGCACTTGCGCAATTGTCGATATCGGCCACGCCCGCGCCCGTGACCTGGCCCTGGAAGTCCCGCCCGTGCCGCTGGATGCGGTGATGGCCACCGATGTCTGGGGTTTGCTGTACGACCGCCTGGCAGCCCTGGCGCGCGAACACCGCACGACCTTGGTGTTCGTCAACACCCGGCGCCTGGCCGAACGCTTGACCCGCCACCTGAGCGAGCGCCTTGGCCCGGAGGCGGTCGCCGCGCATCACGGCAGCCTCGCCAAAGAACACCGTCTGGCGGCCGAGCAGCGCCTCAAGCGTGGCGAGCTGCAGGTGCTGGTGGCCACCGCGTCACTGGAACTGGGGATCGATATCGGTGAGGTCGAACTGGTGTGCCAGATCGGCTCGCCAGGCTCCATCTCGGCCTTTGTGCAACGGGTCGGGCGCTCCGGCCACCAGGTTGAGGGCACCCCCAAAGGGCGGCTGTTTCCACTCTCCCGCGATGACCTGATCGAATGCGCGGCCCTGCTCGACTGCGTGCGCCGTGGCGAACTGGACAGGCTGCACATTCCCGAGGCGCCACTGGATGTGCTGGCCCAGCAGATCGTTGCCGAGGTCAGCTGCCAGCCCTGGCAGGAGCAAGCGCTGTTCGACTGCCTACGCCAGGCCAAGCCCTACGCCAGGCTCGACCAGGGCCACTATCAAGCCCTGCTGACGATGCTCGCCGAGGGCTTCAATGGCCGCCAGGGCGTACGCAGCGCCTACCTGCACCGCGATGCCGTGACGGCCAGCCTGCGCGGACGACGCGGCAGCCGCCTGACTGCCCTGACCAGCGGCGGCACTATCCCCGACAACGCTGACTACGCGGTACTGCTGGAGCCTCAAGGGCTGAACATCGGCAGCGTCAATGAAGACTTTGCAGTGGAAAGCATCGCCGGCGACATCTTTCAGCTGGGCAATATCTCATACCGCATCCTGCGGGTGGAAAGCGGCAAGGTGCGGGTCGAGGATGCCAAGGGCCTGCCGCCGAGCATCCCGTTCTGGCTGGGTGAGGCACCGGGGCGCAGCGATGAGCTGTCATTCGCCGTTGCACGCCTGCAAGGCGAGATCGACCGGCGCCTGGCCACGCCCTCCGACCCGCAGCAAACGGCGCTCGACTACCTGCAGAGCGAGGTTGGCCTGGCGCCGGACAGCGCCGAACAACTGCTCGACTACCTGGCCCTGACGCGCCGGGTGCTGGGCGCGCTGCCGTCGCAAGACACCCTGATCATGGAACGCTTCTTCGACGAATCCGGTGGCACCCAACTGATCATCCACTCGCCCTTCGGCAGCCGGATCAACCGTGCCTGGGGCCTGGCCCTGCGCAAGCGCTTCTGCCGCACGTTCAATTTTGAATTGCAGGCGGCGGCCAGCGAAGACGCCATTGTGCTGTCGCTGTCGACCAGCCACAGTTTTGCTCTGGAGGAGGTGTGGCAGTACCTGTCGAGCAACACCGCCGAATCCATTCTGGTTCAGGCGCTGCTCGATGCACCGCTGTTTGGCGTACGCTGGCGCTGGAACGCCGGCGTTGCCCTGGCCTTGCCGCGCTTTGTCGGTGGCCGCAAGGTGGCCCCGCAGATCCAGCGCATGAAAAGCGAAGACCTGATCGCCGCCGTGTTCCCCGACCAGATTGCCTGCCTGGAGAACATCGTCGGCGAACGGCAGATCCCCGACCATCCGCTTGTCGAGCAAACGCTCTATGACTGCCTGCATGAGGCCATGGACTGCGCAGGCTGGCTGGCCTTGCTCAAACGCATCGAGCACGGCCAGATCACTCTGGTGTGTCGGGACCTGCCCGCGCCCTCGCCGCTTGCGGCAGCCATTCTCAATGCGCGGCCCTACACCTTTCTGGATGATGCGCCGCTTGAAGAGCGACGGACTCAGGCAGTGCAACGTCGGCGCTTCACGGATGTACAAAGCAACGACGACCTCGGCGCCCTCGACCCCGAGGCCATCTGCGCGGTGCAAGCCGAAGCCTGGCCAACACCTGACCGCAGCGATGAAATGCACGAGGCGCTAATGAGCCTTGGGTGCATCAGCCTGGAGGAGGTAACGGCCAACCCCGAATGGCACGCGTGGCTTGAAGCACTCGCCAGCGCCGGCCGGGCCTGCTACCTGCAAGTGGACGCAGGTCATGGTTTGTGGCTGCCCCGTGAGCGCCTGATGCTGCTGCGCAGTCTCTATCCAGATGCGACCTTGACCCCAGCCCTCGCGCCACTGCCCGGGTTTGACCGGCCCATCGAACCCGAAGCGGCGCTGGTGGAAGTGTTGCGTGCACGCCTGAGCGGTTTCGGGCCCCTCACCCTGGAACAGATCGCTGCACCGCTGCAACTGTCCAGCAACGTGCTGGAACAGGCGCTGGCCGTGCTCGAGGCGCAAGGCTATGTCATGCGCGGCTACTTCTGCCCCGAGCAAGTGGCGCTGCAATGGTGTGAACGCCACTTGCTCGCGCGCATTCATCGTTACACGGTCAAACGCCTGCGGCGAGAGATCGAGCCGGTCAGCCTGCAGGATTTCATGCGCTTTCTGTTCGACTGGCAGCACCTGTCAGCCATCACCCGCTTGCAAGGGCCGGCAGCGCTGACCGAGGTGCTCGCGCAAATGGAGGGCTATTCGGCCGCCGCCGGAGCCTGGGAAAGCGACCTGCTACCCAGCCGGATCAAAGACTACAGCCCGCGCTGGCTGGATGAGAGCTGCCGTGCCGGCAAGCATGTCTGGGCACGCCTGGCGCCCGGTGCGGCAAGCAACACCCTGCGCAGCACGCCTCTGGTGTTGTTACCCCGCCCGCAACTGAACCTCTGGCGTGCACTCGTCCCCGGCGCAGACAATAACCAATTGAGCCCACGTGCACAGCGGGTTCACACCGTGTTGAACGAGCACGGTGCGCTGTTTTTCGACGAACTGGTGCATGACGCGCACCTGCTACCCAGTGAACTGGAAACTGTTTTGCAGGAGCTGGTCGCCGCCGGCCTGGTCAGCGCCGACAGCTTTGCCGGCCTGCGCGCGCTCATTACCCCCGCCAACAAGCGTCAGGGCCGAAGCCACCGGCGTGGCCGCGGCCCGCTGTTCGGTGGTATGGAAGACGCCGGGCGCTGGTCCCTGCTGCGCAAAGCCACCGCCCCGGACAATCGCGAAGCTGGCCTGGAACACATTGCCCGTACCTTGTTGCGTCGTTACGGCGTGATCTGCTGGCGCCTGCTGGAGCGCGAGGCCGACTGGTTACCCAGCTGGCGCGAACTGCTGCGTTGCTACCATCGCCTCGAAGCCCGTGGCGAGATTCGTGGCGGGCGCTTTATCAGCGGCCTGGCAGGCGAACAGTTCGCCTTGCCCGAAGCCGTGGCACTGCTACGCGAAGTGCGCAGGCGTCCCGTGGACGACAGCCTGATTGCCATCAGTGCCAGCGACCCATTGAATCTGCTCGGCACGCTGCTGCCGGGCAACAAGGTGCCTGCGCTGAGCGGCAACCGCGTGCTCTACCGTGATGGCCTGCCGGTCGCCACCCTGGTTGCCGGAAGCCTTCATTACCTGGTTGAAATCGAACCGAACCAGCAGGGCCTGTTGCGCGACCGCTTGATCCGCGAGGGCAGTCTTGCGACGTAACCGGCAGTGCGCGAATGATTTTTACTCAATCGGTGCGCCTGCAAACCTTCATCTACCCAGGCTGGCGCTATCGCGCCCAACCGGGCTATGGTCGAGGATTGTCCAGGCCCTGAGCCTGACCGTGCCATCGCAAGGAACCCGTATGAGCCTGTCACTTCTCAGCCGCTACGCCTTTTTCGCCGCCTGTGTCCTGTTCACCCTGGCGAGCCTGCCGTTTCTGCACCATGAATGGCTGTGGCCCTTCACCCTGGGCACCGCAGTGCTCAGCCTGATCGGTATCGTCGACCTGCTGCAGAGCCGCCATGCGGTGCGGCGCAACTACCCGATACTGGGCAATATCCGTTACCTGGTAGAAGGCATTCGCCCGGAAATCCGCCAATACCTCCTGGAGGCCGACAGTGATGCCCTGCCCTTCTCCCGAGCGCAACGCTCACTGGTGTATGCGCGGGCGAAAAACGAAGCCTCCGACAAACCCTTCGGCACCTTGATCGATGTCTATCAGGCCGGGTTCGAGTTCATCGGCCATTCCATGCGCCCGGCCCCCTTGAGCGATCCGTCGAGTTTTCGCGTGATCGTCGGCGGGCCGCAGTGCACCCAGCCTTATTCGGCGTCGGTGTTCAACATCTCGGCCATGAGCTTCGGCTCGCTCAGCGCCAATGCCATCCGGGCGCTCAACCAGGGTGCCAAGCTGGGTAATTTCGCCCATGACACCGGCGAAGGCAGTATCAGCCCCTATCACCGCGAACACGGCGGTGACCTGACCTGGGAACTGGGCAGCGGCTATTTCGGCTGCCGCACCTCGGACGGCCGTTTCGATCCCGAGCGCTTTGCCGAGCAAGCGCGCAGCCCGCAAGTGCGCATGATCGAAATCAAGATGAGCCAAGGCGCCAAGCCCGGCCATGGCGGCATCCTGCCCAAGCACAAGGTCACCCGGGAAATTGCCGACACCCGTGGGGTGATGATGGGCGAAGACTGCATTTCCCCGTCGCGCCATAGCGCCTTCTCGACACCGATCGAGATGATGCAGTTCATTGCCCAGCTGCGTGAGCTGTCGGGCGGCAAGCCGGTCGGCTTCAAGTTCTGCCTGGGCCATCCGTGGGAATTCATGGGCATTGCCAAAGCCATGTTGCACACCGGCATCCTCCCGGACTTCATCGTCGTTGACGGCAAAGAAGGCGGCACCGGCGCCGCACCGGTGGAGTTCACCGACCATATCGGCGTACCCCTGCGTGAGGGCCTGTTGTTCGTGCACAACACCCTGGTCGGCCTGAATTTGCGCGACAAGATCAAACTCGGCGCCAGCGGCAAGATTGTCAGTGCCTTCGACATCGCCAGCGTGCTGGCCATCGGTGCCGACTGGGCCAACTCGGCGCGTGGCTTCATGTTCGCCATTGGCTGTATCCAGTCGCAAAGTTGCCACACCAACAAATGCCCCACCGGCGTCGCTACCCAGGATGCCTTGCGCCAGCGTGCCCTGGTGGTGCCGGACAAAGCCCAGCGAGTGTTCAACTTTCACCACAGCACGCTCAAAGCCCTGGCCGAAATGCTCGCCGCCGCCGGCCTGGATCACCCGTCACAGTTGGAGGCCAAACACCTGGTACGCCGTGTCTCGGCCACCGAGATCAAACTGTTCTCGCAGATGCATGTGTTCCTCAAGCCGGGCGAATTGCTCAGCGGCGAAATCAGCGGCGAGTTCTACTCACGGATGTGGCAGATGGCCCAGGCTGAGAGCTTCGAACCACGCACTATCGCGGCGGCATAAACCGGTAGCCCGTCGATCACGAAGTGAGACTGAGACATCCGGTAATACCCTCTCTTTGCAATCGTCGACAAAACTTGCAACCCTCCCGCCGCCGATCGGCCTGTCCCTGCAGCACGGAACCACTGCTGCAGGGCACCTATCCTTTACTGAAACACCCTCGCCAAGGCTTTCATCATGAACAACGGTCGCGACCATCGCATCGACTTCTATCGCGGACTGGCGCTGATCTTCATCTTCTGGGATCACATTCCCGGCAACCCGCTGGCCAACCTTACGGTGCGTAACGTTGGTTTCAGCGATGCCGCCGAAATATTCGTCTTCCTGGCCGGCTACGCGGCGGCGCTGGCCTACGGCAAGATTGCCCTGCGCGATGGCTGGCTGATCGCCAGCGTGCGTATTCTGCGCCGTGCCTGGGTGCTGTATGTGGTGCACATCTTCCTGTTGGTGCTGTTGATGGGAATCGTCTTCGTCGCCAACAACCATGTCGAAACCCGTGACATGATCCAGGAAATGGGCCTCTACTATTTCCTCAGCAACCCGCAACAAGCGCTGGTGGACGAACTGCTGCTGCGCTTCAAGCCCAACCTGATGGACCCGTTGCCGCTGTACATCCTGCTGCTGCTCGGCCTGCCGCTGGTGCTGCCGGCGATGCTACGCAAGGTCGAGTATGTAGTGGGTTTATCGGTCGCCCTGTACCTGCTGGCGCCGATGTTCCAGTGGAACCTCGCGGCCCAGGAAGGTGGCGTGTGGTTCTTTAATCCACTGGCCTGGCAACTGCTGTTTATCCTCGGCGGCGCCGTGGCGATACATGCCCAGCGTGAAAAGCCGCCGCAAACCCGAGCCCCCTGGCGTCAACCGCTGTTCGTGATGGCCACGATTTACCTGCTGGTGTGCGCCGTCATAGCCCTGTCCTGGCGCTGGCCTGCCGTGCATGACGCCTGGATGCCCAAGCTGCTCGCCGAATGGCTGTACCCGATCAGCAAGACCAACCTGTCGCCCGCGCGCTTGCTGCACTTCCTCGCCCTGGCCTATGTCACCGCCAAGCTGTTGCCGAGCGGGCGCTGGGTTGAAGGCTGGCTGGTGCAGCAAAGCTGCCGCATGGGGCGCTATTCGCTTGAGGTGTTCTGTTTTGGTGTACTGCTGGCACCGTTGGCCGACATGGCCAATGCGCTGGGTGGCGATACCTGGCCGGTGCAGGTAGTGACCGCGCTGGTCGGGGTGGGCTTGATGGTGTTGCTGGCGCTCTGGCTTGACCTGAACAAGCGCCTGGGGCGGCCGGTGCAAGTGCCGGCTTGAGCCTTTCTATAGAGTGGGCGCCGACCTGTCGGCGCCCACTTATTTGCGGTGTGCGTTCAGATCAGGACGCCGCGCGTGCCAGCTGAACGTCGTCAGCCTTGGGCGACAGCTTGAACACGAAGTACAGCGCCGTCAGCATGACCAGGAACGCCGGGCCGACGTACAGCGCCACACGGGTTTCCTCGAAGTAGGCCATCAAGCCGACCACCAGGATCAGGAACGCCAGTGCCAGGTAGGAGCTCAGCGGCCACAACCACATGCGGTACTTGAGCGCATCACGCTCGGCATTGGAGAGACCAGCGCGGAACTTGAGCTGGGCCAGCAGGATCATCACCCAGGTCCAGATCGCACCGAACGTGGCAATGGCCGTTACCCAGACGAAGACTTTCCCCGGTACCAGGTAGTTGGCCAGCACGCCCAGCAGCAGCGCCGCGATCGACAACAACAGGGCATTACGCGGCACACCACCTTTCGAGGTGCGGGCGAAAACCGCAGGTGCCTGGCCGTTCTGCGCCAGGCTGTAGAGCATGCGCCCGGTGCTGAAGATGCCGCCGTTGCACGACGACAGCGCCGCAGTGATCACCACGAAGTTGATGATGCCGGCGGCGGTCTTGATACCCAGGCGCTCGAAGGTCATCACGAACGGGCTGCCCTGGCTGCCGATTTCATTCCATGGGTAGATCGACAGGATCACGAACAGGGCACCCACATAGAACAGCAGGATGCGCCAGAACACCGAGCCGATGGCCTGGGGAATGGTCTTTTGCGGGTTGCGGGCTTCACCGGCAGTGAGGCCGATCATTTCTACGCCCAGGTAGGCGAACATCACCATCTGCAACGACATCAGCACACCGGTGACGCCGTTGGGCATGAAACCACCGTTGCTCCAGAGGTTGGAAATGCCCATCGCCACGCCGTCGTTACCGAAGCCAAAGGCAATGATGCCGATGCCGCCCAATACCATGGCAATGATGGTGACGACCTTGATCAGGGCAAACCAGAACTCGAACTCACCAAAGGCCTTGACCGCGATAAGGTTGATCGCACCCATGCTGCCCAGGGCAGCCAGGGCCCAGATCCAGCGGGGTACCTCGGGGAACCAGATGCCCATGTAGATGGCCACTGCAGTAATTTCCGCGACGCAGGTTACCAGCCACAGGAACCAATAGTTCCAGCCGGTGAGAAAGCCCGCCAATGGGCCGAGGTAGTCTTGGGCATAGCGGCTGAAGGAGCCTGCGACCGGGTTGTGCACGGCCATTTCGCCGAGTGCGCGCATGATCACCAGGATTGCCAGGCCACCGATGATGTAAGACAGCATGATTGCCGGACCGGCCATTTCAATGGCCTTGGCCGAGCCCAGGAACAGGCCGACACCGATACAGGCGCCCAGCGCCATCAGGCGAATATGTCGCTCGCCGAGTTCTCGTTTGAGTGGACCGCCCTGGGCGTTCTCACCAGGAGAAGGATGGTTGCCGACTGGCATAGAAATACAACCTCATTTTGTTATTGGATATAGACCGTTCGTGCAGGCCTGGTACCGCCGATAGGCGGGATACGCTGCCTTGCCGGGAGCCACCTCGTGAGCGGTCCCGTCTGCCGGCACGCAACATGCCGGCAAAGCGAAAGGGGCGAGCAGTATAGGAAGCCCTCTGCAGGGTATTTCACTATAAAGAGCAGGATATTTGGCGAGAAGTCTCGGCAAAAACCCTATTCACGGAGGGGCATTCCCCGTGATTTCTCCATTCCTACTTTCAGGGCGGCTAACATAGCACCAAAACAGGGCATTACAACCTCAACCAAAGGCGGACAAACCTCTAGGCTTTTAGGAAGTGCCTTACAACGCCTACAAATTTTTCACCAAATCCGCTCACCGTCTAAGCTTCAGACAAGCAAGACGAAAATACGAAGCCGGGCTGATAAATATGGGCGCATTGTGGCAATCGGAACCAACGAGTAAGGAAGCTCCCCCTGAATCCCTTGAAGAATCACCCTTGCCGAAAAGCCCCCGCCAGCGTCATCTGTGGTGGCGGCTGGTCTGGCTGGTGCTGCTGCTCGCCCTGATCGCACTGGGAATTGCCATCGCCAACGAAATGCACACCTCGCGCCTGCAATCGCGTGAGCTGAGCCAATACGCCTCGACACTCACCTACTCGCTGCAGCCAGGGCCCAGCGACGCCATCATTTATCCGGGTGAAGGCCCCTTCGACAAACGCCTGGGCTACAGCGCCCTGGGCGAGTTTTTGCCACGCCTGCTCAAACGCGATTACGTGGTCAGCGAACAGGTGCATTTCTCCCCGGCGCTGATGACCTACACCGAGCGTGGCTTCTTTGTGCCGTACAAAGAGAAGATCCAGGCAGGACTGTCGATCACCGACTGCAAGGGCGATGTGCTCTACCAGTACCACTACCCGCAGTTTCTCTACCCGGATTTCGATTCGATCCCCCCGGTCATCGTCAACAGCCTGCTGTTCATCGAGAACCGCGACCTGCTCGACCCCAACGACCCGAGTGCCAACCCGGCTGTGGACTGGCCTCGGTTTGCCAAGGCGGCCTACAGCCAGGTGGCGAAATACCTGGCCCTGCCCGGCCAGTCCGCTGGCGGCAGTACCTTGGCTACCCAGCTGGAAAAGTACCGCCACTCGCCGGATGGCCTGACGGTTTCCGGCGGCGAGAAAATCCGCCAGATGATTTCCGCCAGCGTAAGGGCCTACCAAGGTGGACCGCAGACGTTGGAAGCGCGCCAACGCATCGTGCGTGACTACCTCAACAGCGTGCCGCTGTCGGCAGTGCCTGGGCACGGCGAGGTGCACGGCATGGCCGAAGGCTTGCGGGTCTGGTACGGCGCCGACTTTGCGCAAGTCAACCAGGCCCTGGCGTCGACTGCCACCGACCCGCAAAGCATGGCGGCTCGCGGGTTAGCGTTGCGTCAGGTGCTGTCGTTGATGATCGCCCAGCGCCGCCCTTCGCATTTTCTGTCCAAAGGACGCAACGAACTGGCCGACCTGACCGACAGCCACATCCGCGTCCTCGCCGCCAGCAACATCGTCGACCAGCCACTGGCCGATGCAGCCCTGGCCAGCAAAGCGACCTTCCGCGACTGGGTGGCCCAGCCGACGATCCAGCCGATCGTCACCAACAAGGGCATCAGCGTTGCCCGCAGCCGCTTGTCCCTGGCACTGGCACGACCACTTTACGACCTCGACCGCCTGGACCTGTCGGCCACCAGCACCTTGCAGTCCGACCTGCAGGGCCAGGTCAGCCAGTACCTCAAAGACCTCGCCGACCCGGCGATTGCGGAAAAGCTCGGCTTGTTCGGTGAACGCCTGCTGACGCCGACCAGCACCACCCAGGTGCGCTACAGCTTCACCTTGCTGGAACGCACCGCCAACGGTTCACGGGTACGGGTACAGACCGACAGCACCGACCAGCCATTCGACATCAACGAAGGCAGCAAGCTGGAACTGGGATCCACCGCCAAATTGCGGGTGCTGACCAGTTACCTGGAGATCATTGCCGAGCTGCATGACAAGTATGCCGAGACTCCGGCCGCCGACCTCAAGAAGGTCCCGGTTGCCGAGCTCGACTTCATCACCCGCTGGTCTATCGACTACCTGATCCAGAACAAGGATCGCAACATCACCGCGATGCTCGATGCAGCGCTCAATCGCAAATATTCGGCCAGCCCCGGCGAAGCGTTCTTCACTGGCGGCGGCATGCATGTGTTCAACAACTTCCGCAAAGAAGACAACAACCGCATCCCGACACTCAAGGACGCCCTGCGCGAGTCGATCAACCTGCCCTTCATCCGCCTGATGCGCGACCTGGTGCGCTACAGCACCTATCAGGCGCCGGGTAACAGCGCCAGCCTGCTCAAAGACGATGCCGAGCCCCGTCGGCAGGAATACCTGGCACGCTTTGCCGACAAGGAAGGGACCGACTACCTGCGCAGGTTCTGGAAAAAGTACCAGCGCAAATCATCGCAACAACGCCTGGATACCTTCCTTGACGGCTTGCGGGTCACCCCGATGCGTCTGGCGGCCGTGCACCGTTACCTGTTTCCCGAAGCCGACCAGGCCACCTTCAATGCTTTCGTTCGCGCCCACATGAAAAAGGAGCTGCAGGAAACCAAGCGTGCCCCGACCAAACAGGACGCGGTGACCGACAAGCGCCTGGATGACATGTACTTTGCCTATGGTCCGGGCAACTACGACTTGCCCGATCAGGGTTATATCGCCAAGGTCCACCCGCTGGACTTGTGGCTACTGGGTTATCTGCTGAAAAATCCCACGGCCAGTTTCCAGGATGCGACCCAGGCCAGCGAGTTCGAACGCCAGGAAGTCTACAGCTGGCTGTTCAAGAGCCGGCACAAAGGCGCCCGCGACAGTCGCATCCGTACCCTGGTGGAAATCGAAGCCTTCCTGGATATTCACCGGCGCTGGAAGCGCGTCGGCTACCCGTTCGATCACCTGGTGCCTTCACTGGCCACCGCCATCGGCAGCTCGGGCGATCGCCCGGCAGCCCTGGCCGAGCTGATCGGCATCATTCAGAACGATGGTATTCGCCTGCCCGTATTGCGTATCGACACTCTGCACTTTGCCGCCGACACACCGTATGAAACGCGCCTGGCGGGTGACCCCGACCTGGGCCAACGGGTATTGTCGGTGGAAGTTGCGCGGGCGCTGCGTGGTGCACTTTCGCAGGTAGTCGATGCCGGGACGGCGCGGCGCGTGTCCGGCAGTTTCAAACTCAACGACGGCACCCCGATGGTCATGGGCGGCAAAACCGGTACCGGTGACAACCGCATTGAAAGCTTCGGCGCCGGTGGCCGGCTGATCGGCTCGCGGGCGCTCAACCGTACCGCGACGTTCGTGTTCTTCCTGGGCGACAACCACTTCGGCACCCTCACCGCCTTCGTACCGGGACGCGCCGCCGAAGCCTTCAAGTTCACCTCGGCGTTGCCGGTGCAAGTGCTCAAAGGCATGGCACCGATCCTCACACCGTACTTGCAACCAGGCACCCATACCCTGTGCAAGGCACCGCAAGTGGCGCAAAAGTAGCCATTTCAGCAGGCAGGTTCAGGCGGATAAGCAACGCCTGAACCTGCGTATTTGCTACTACCACTCATCACCTGCCTGTGATTAATGAGAATAATTCTCACGACCACGCTTGCTTTAAGATATATCTTGAGTACTATCTGAAGATACATCTAACGCAACGGGAGACTTCCATGCGTGAACATCACCCCCACCACCCTCATCGTGACCCTGGCGAACGCCACGACGGTTTCGAACGCCGCCACAGCCGCGAACGTGGCGACCGCGGCCCACGGGTCTTTGCCCCCGGCGACCTGAAACTGCTGCTGCTGTCGATGCTGGCCGAGCAGCCGTGTCATGGCTACGACCTTATCCGCCAGATCGAAGGCCTGTTTGGCGGCCACTACAGCCCAAGCCCTGGCGTGATTTATCCGACGTTGACCTTCTTAGAAGAGAGCGACTTGATCGTCAGCCAGCCGCACGGCAGCAAGAAACTCTACAGCGTCACCCCGGCCGGCCTTGAGTCACTGGCCGAGCAAGCCGTCGCCCTGGATGGCGTGCGCATGCGCATTGAAGTGAGCAAGCGCTCGCTGGTCGGCCACGATCGCCCGCAAGAAATCCACGAAGCGATCCACAACCTGCGCCATGCCTTGCAAATGCACAGCGGTCGCTGGAACCCGCAAGAGATCGAACGCGTCCGTACCCTGATCAACAACACCGCCAAAGCCATCGTTGCCGGCCCCACTGCAACCCCCTCGGAGCATGCCGAATGAGTGTCAACGACAACGCCACGATTCACCGCGTCAACCACGAGATCAAACGCCGCCGCCTGCAAGTGCTGCGCGTCACCGACCTGACCCCACGCATGCGCCGCATCACCCTCGGCGGTGAGCAACTCGAGGGGTTCATCAGCCTCGGCAGCGATGACCACATCAAACTGCTGTTCGCCTGCTCGCCTGAAGAACAGGCCGCACTGGATGGTTTTGACATGGGCAACGAGGGCGTGCGCCCGACCATGCGCGAATACACCCCACGCCGTATTGACCTGGCGGCCGGTGAACTGGACATCGACTTTGTCTTGCACGGCGATGGCCCTGCTTCGACCTGGGCCGCTCAGGCGCAAGCCGGACAGCTCCTCAACATCGCCGGCCCGCGTAGCTCGATGGTGGTACCGGATATTTTCGACAGCTACCTGCTGATCGGCGATGAAACGGCGATCCCGGCCATCGCCCGGCGCCTGGAAGAACTGCCGGCCACCCGCAAGGTGCTGGCGGTGATCGAAATTGAAGATGCCCAAGAGCAACAGCCACTGCTGACTCAGGCGCAACTGGAAGTGATCTGGGTACAGCGTCATCAGCAAGATCTGCTGGAGGTGGTGAAGAACCTGACCCTGCCTGAAGGTCAGCTGTACACCTGGGTCGCCCTGGAAAAAGCCCTGACGCGTAAAACCAAACGTCTGTTGATCGACGACAAAGGCGTCAACGAAGACCTGATCAAGGCCGCCGCCTACTGGCACCTCGACCCGCACGATGACGAGTGAACCGGCACTTCAGGGTTGCGTCCTGGCCTTGGCCAGGCGCCCGCCCTGCCAATGGTCCAGCGCCAGTATCACTCCACCGATGGCAATGAAGCCGAACAGGATCGACAAGGCGTTAAAGACCACCTGCGCATACCCCAGTTTGCTCACGTCTATGAACGGATAGGGATAGACCCCGATCGAATGCCCGCGCAGCAGCGCAAAGGCAAAATACCCCAGCGGATACAGCAACCACAGCGCCAGATGCTTCAGGCGCAGGCTGCCTTTATCCACGCAGCACCACCAATAGGCGACGAACAATAGCGGCATCACATCATGCAGCAACTCATCGGCCAGCCACTGCCAACCTTGCGGATGCCACAAGTGACGTAACAAAAGGCTGTAGGCCAGGCCAACCAGAATGATGCTGGCAGCGATCCCCGAACTGACGGCCGGGGCGAGGAAAAAGCGCCGCGCTGCAGACGCCTTGCCGAAAGCTGCCTGGCTGAGCACTACCGCCACCAGGGTATTAGTCAACACCGTGAAGTAGCTGAAGAAATTGATCAGGCCACCAATCAGGCTCGCCTGCTCCTGCCAACGCGCGAAAAATACCAGATACATCTGGATGGCCAGCGCACTCCAGCCCAGACAGGCCGCCAGGCCGATCACGACCTCGCGCCGGGCCATGGGCTTAACGACCGCGCTGTAGCTTCAGGTACAAACGCTCGACCTTCTCCCGTGCCCAGGGCGTGCGGCGCAAAAAGGTCAGGCTGGACTTGATACTGGGGTCAGCTTTGAAACAGCGGATGTCGATACGCTCGGCCAGCCCTTCCCATTGGTAGTGCGCTACCAGGGCGGTGAGGATCTGCTCCAGGGTCACGCCATGCAGCGGATTGGGGTTGGCGGTGGTCATGCCTGTGCTCCAGCGAATCAAAGGTGCGCACCTTAGCCCAGGGTCGGGTTGCAAGTCTTCAGACATTTCAACTTTCAAGGCGCTTTCAGCTGACAGTCTAGTGCGCGCAAAGGCTCTGGTCAGCGCAAGGGCGTTTAAATCGAATTAGCAATGTTATATTGTATCAATACTATGACACTGCCAAGGACCCTCGTTGCCCATGCGTCACTTCCCCCTTCGACTTTCGCCGCTCGCCGCCGCACTGTATTTCACTTCACCGCTAGGCCAGGCGGTGGAGCTTGAACCTCAGGTCATCACCGCCAACCCGCTCGGCAACAGCCAACTGGCCGCACCGACGACCGTACTTGCAGGCGATACCCTTGCCCTGCAACAAAAAGGCAGCCTCGGGCAAACCCTGAACAACCAGCCAGGCGTTGCCTCAACCTGGTTCGGTCCCGGCGCCAGCCGCCCGGTGATCCGGGGCCTGGATGGCGATCGCATCCGCATTCTGCGCAATGGCGTCGGCGCCCTGGATGCCTCGTCCCTGTCTTACGACCACGCAGTGCCTTTGGACCCGGCGACCGTGGAGCGCATCGAGATCGTCCGCGGCCCGGCCGCCCTGCTCTACGGTGGTAATGCCGTCGGCGGCGTGGTCAACAGCTTTGACAACCGCATCCCGACTGCCCCCATCGACGGTATCCACGGCGCTGGCGAACTGCGTTACGGAGGCGCCGACACCACCCGCAGCAGTGCGGGCAAACTCGAGGCGGGTGATGGTCGCTTTGCCTTGCACCTGGATGCCAACAGCCGCCAGTTCAACGACCTGCGCATTCCCGGTTACGCCCGCAGTGGCAACGTGCGTAACGCTGACGAACCGGGCTCGCGCCACCGCCTGGAGAACAGCGACGGCCGCCAGGACGGTGGCGCACTGGGCGGTGCCTATCACTGGGACCACGGCTACGCGGGGCTGTCCTATAGCCGTTACGACGCCAACTACGGTTCGGTCGCAGAGCCCGGTGTGCGCCTGGACATGCAACAGGATCACTATGGCTTCGCCTCGGAACTGCGCGATCTGGACGGCCCGTTCAGTGCGCTGAAATTCGACGTCGGCTACACCGATTACCAGCACCGTGAGCTCGAGGGCGGCGAGGTACACACCACGTTCAAGAACAAGGGCTACGAGGCACGGGTAGAAGCCCGGCATCAACCTTTCGGGCCCGTCGAGGGTATGGTTGGCGCGCAAGTAACCCGCAGCGAGTTCTCGGCATTAGGCGAAGAGGCATTCGTCCCGCAGACCGATACCGACAGCCTGGCGCTGTTCATGCTCGAACAGTGGCAAGCCACTGAACGCCTGAACCTGAGCCTGGGCGGACGCCTGGAACATACCCGGGTCGACCCCGACAGCCTGGGCAGTGAGCGCTTTGCCCACGCTGACAGCACCAGCAGCTTCACCGCTGCCAGCCTGTCGTCCGGCGCGGTGTACGAGCTGACGCCAGTCTGGTCGCTGGCGGCAACCTTGGGTTACACCGAGCGAGCCCCGACCTTCTACGAGTTGTATGCCAATGGTGCCCACGTCGCCACCGGCACTTATGAAGTCGGCGATCCGGACCTGGGTAAGGAAAAAGCCATTTCCAGCGACCTGGCACTGCGCTTCGACAACGGCGTGCACAAAGGCAGTGTCGGCGTGTTCTACAGCCATTTCCGCAACTACATCGGCCTGCTGGCCAGTGGCGAAATGCGTGAAGGGCACGAGCATGATCACGGTGACGAGGACCACGACCATGACCACGGCGGTGACATGCCCGAGTACCTGTACAAGGGGGTGCGTGCGCGCTTCTACGGTATTGAAGCCCAGGACCGCTGGCAGTTGACGCAAAACCGGCTGGGGAGTTTCGCCCTGGAGTTGTCGGGCGACTACACGCGGGCCAAAAATCTGGACAGCGGTGAGGACTTGCCCCGTATCGCGCCCCTGCGATTGAACAGTGGCCTGCTGTGGGAACTGGAACGTTGGCAGGCGCGTGTCGATGTTCAGCATGCCAGCGCCCAGCATCGCAAACCGGACAATGAAACCAGCACCGATGGCTACACCACCCTCGGTGCCAGCGTCGGTTACCGGTTCGATATCGGTCAGAGTGAGTGGTTGGCGTTTGTGCGCGGTGAGAACCTCACGGACCAGACGGTGCGCTATGCCAGCTCCATTTTGCGTGACATCGCACCGGCGCCGGGGCGCAGTATCGAGGTAGGTCTGCGTACATCCTTCTAAGCCAACTGTCTGTGTGGGAGCACGCTCCCACCTGGACTGTTACCAATCCGGCAACGATCCCTCTTGTTGAATTGACTTTTTTTCTTACAAATTCAGCTATATCCTCTCCGCCGCAAGCTGAACCGCTTCAGTCAAATCCCCTGACCGCCTTATCGCCGAAGATCCTCAGGACCCGGCGCCCTTGCCGTTTACTCAACAATCAAAAGATAGCGCTATCTCATGCCTCAGATTCATCGTTTCCGCCTTTCTCCCGCCACCCGGACACTGCTTTCGGGTCTGGCCATCGCCAGCCTTGCCCCCTGTACCCAGGCTGATGCGATGTTCGCCAGCGACTCGCCATGGATGCTCGGCGATTGGGGCGGCACCCGCACGGAGCTGGCTGAACGCGGCTACGACTTCACTCTCGGCTACACCGGCGAAATGGGCGCCAACCTGCACGGCGGCTACGACGACAACCAAACCGCGCGCTACAGTGGCCAGTTCGCCCTCGGTACACACCTGGACCTGCAGAAAATCCTCGGTTGGCATGACACCGAGTTCCAGTTGACCGTCACCCAGCGCCATGGCGACAACATCAGCAACGACCGTATCAACGACCCGCGCGTGGGTGGGTTCACTTCGGCCCAGGAAGTCTGGGGGCGCGGCCAGACCTGGCGCCTGACCCAAATGTGGATCAAGCAGAAATACTTCGATGGTGCACTGGATGTGAAGTTTGGCCGCTTCGGCCAGGGCGAAGACTTCAACAGCTTCCCCTGCGACTTCCAGAACCTCGCCTTCTGCGGCTCGCAGGTCGGCAACTGGGCCGGTGACATCTGGTACAACTGGCCGGTCAGCCAGTGGGCGCTGCGGGTCAAATACAACCTCTCTCCCGAGCTCTACGCGCAGATCGGTGCCTACGAGCAAAACCCCTCGAACCTCGACCGAGGCAACGGCTTCAAGCTCAGCGGCAGTGGCACCCAGGGTGCAGTAATGCCGATCGAACTGGTGTGGACGCCGACACTTGATGGCCTGAAAGGGGAATATCGCGCCGGTTACTACTACAGTAATGCCAAGGCAACTGATGTCTATAAAGACAGCAACGACCAACCGGCAGCGCTGAGTGGCCAGGCATATCGCAGCAGTTCGAGCAAACACGGCTTCTGGCTCGGCGCCCAGCAGCAGGTGACGTCGATAGCTTCCGACCACTCCCGTGGCCTGAGCGTATTCGCCAACGCCACCCTGCACGACAAGAAGACCAATGCCATCGACAACTATGTTCAGGCAGGTGTGGTGTACAAGGGGCCTTTCGACGCCCGCGCCAAGGACGATATCGGCTTCGCCCTGGCCCGCGTGCACGTCAACCCTGCCTACCGCAAGAACGCCAAGGCACTCAATGAAGCCAACGGCGTCAGCGACTACAACGATCCCCTGTTCCGTCCGATCCAGGACACCGAGTACAGCGCCGAGCTGTATTACGGCATACACCTGGCCGACTGGCTGACGGTGCGCCCGAACCTGCAGTACATCCGCCACCCCGGTGGGGTGCACCAGGTCGACGACGCATTGATCGGCGGGCTCAAGATTCAAAGCAGTTTTTAATCAACCTTTTGACCTAACGGAGAACACACGATGAGCACTGATGGTGCCTTGAGTAGAACCCGCTGGCTGCCACGCCTGCTGGGCGTGCTGCTGCTACTGATGGGCCTGGCCCTGTTCGCGGGCGGCATCAAGCTGAGCCAGCTTGGCGGGTCGCTGTACTACCTGATCGCCGGTATTGGCTTTGCCCTGTCGGGCATTCTCTTGCTGGCACTGCAGCGCACTGCCCTGGGCCTGTACGGCCTGGTCCTGCTGGGCAGCACCCTGTGGGCTCTATGGGAAGTCGGCCTGGACTGGTGGCAACTGGTGCCACGCCTGGCCCTGTGGTTCGCCTTGGGCGTGGTGTTGCTGCTGCCATGGGCGCGTCGTCCGCTTAAGGGTAACCCCACCAAGATCAACCCGGCTCTACTCAGCCTGGCCGTAGTGCTCTCCGGTGCCACCGCCGTTGCCAGCCAGTTCACCCATCCCGGTGAAATCAAGGGCAAGCTCGGTCGCGACAGCACCGGCCTGACCAGCACCGCCCCGCAAATGCCCGATGGCGAATGGCAGGCGTATGGCCGCACCGAGTTTGGTGACCGCTATTCGCCGCTGCGCCAGATCACCCCGGACAACGTGCACAAGCTACAAGAAGCCTGGCGTATTCGCACCGGTGACCTGCCGACCGAAAACGACCCGGTGGAGCTGACCAACCAGAACACCCCGCTCAAGGTCAACGGCATGCTCTATGCCTGCACCGCCCACAGCAAAGTGCTGGCCCTGGATCCGGACACCGGCGCTGAAATCTGGCGTTTCGACCCGCAGATCAAGAGCCCGGTCGGCTTCAAAGGCTTTGCCCACATGACCTGCCGCGGTGTCTCGTATTACGACGAGAACAGCTACGTCAACGTTGATGGCAGCCCGGCGCCGAAGATCTCCGACGCAGGCAAAGCCGTAGCCCTGTCTTGCCCGCGCCGCCTGTACCTGCCCACCGCCGATGCACGCCTGATCGCCCTGAACGCCGACACCGGCAAGGTCTGCGAAGGCTTCGGCAACCAGGGTGTGATCGACCTGACCACCGGTATTGGCCCGTTCACCGCAGGTGGCTACTACTCCACCTCGCCGGCAGCCATCACCCGTGAACTGGTGATCATTGGCGGCCATGTCACCGACAACGAATCGACCAACGAGCCGTCGGGCGTCATCCGCGCCTACGATGTGCATGATGGCCGACTGGTGTGGAACTGGGACAGCAACAACCCGGACGACACCGCACCGCTGGCACCCGGCAAGACCTACAGCCGTAACTCGGCGAACATGTGGTCGCTGGCCAGTGTCGACGAAAAACTCGGCATGGTGTTCCTGCCGCTCGGTAATCAGACCCCTGACCAATGGGGCGCCGACCGTACCCCGGGCGCGGAAAAGTTCAGCGCCGGCATCGTCGCGCTGGACCTGGCCAACGGTAAAGTCCGCTGGAACTACCAGTTCACCCACCACGACCTGTGGGACATGGACGTCGGCAGCCAACCTACCCTGCTTGACCTGAAGACCGCCGACGGCGTCAAACCTGCACTGATCGCCCCGACCAAACAGGGCAGCCTGTATGTTCTGGACCGTCGTGACGGCACGCCAATCGTACCGATTCGCGAAATTCCGGCGCCGCAAGGCGCTGTAGAAGGCGATCACACTGCGCCGACCCAGGCCCGTTCGGACCTCAACCTGCTTGGCCCGGACCTGACCGAACAAGCCATGTGGGGTGCCAGCCCGTTCGACCAGATGCTTTGCCGCATCCAGTTCCGCGAGCTGCGCTACGAAGGCCAGTACACCCCGCCGTCGACGCAGGGCAGCCTGGTCTACCCCGGCAACGTTGGCGTGTTCAACTGGGGCAGCGTCTCGGTCGACCCGGTGCGTCAACTGCTGTTCACCTCGCCAAACTACATGGCTTTCGTCTCGAAGATGGTACCGCGTGAGCAAGTGGCTGCCGGCAGCAAGCGCGAGAGCGAGACCAGCGGCGTACAGCCGAATACCGGCGCACCGTATGCAGTCATCATGCACCCGTTCATGTCGCCGCTTGGCGTACCGTGCCAGGCGCCAGCCTGGGGCTATGTCGCCGGTATCGACCTGACCACCAACCAGGTGGTGTGGAAGCACAAGAACGGTACCAGCCGTGACAGCTCACCGATCCCGATCGGCCTGCCGATTGGCGTACCGAGCATGGGCGGCTCCATCGTCACCGCTGGCGGCCTGGGCTTCCTCAGCGGCACCCTGGATCAGTACCTGCGGGCCTACAACACCAACACCGGCAAGGAGCTGTGGAAAGCGCGCCTGCCGGCCGGTGGCCAGGCCACGCCGATGACCTACACGGGCAAGGACGGCAAGCAGTACGTGCTGGTGACTGCCGGCGGTCACGGATCGCTGGGCACCAAGATGGGTGACTATGTCATCGCTTATAAGCTGGCGGAATAGGCCTTAGCGCCACGTTACAGGCTACAGGCTGCAAGCCCCGCAATCCCCACTTGCGGCTTGTAGCTTGAAGCCTGAAGCTTAAGTCCCCATCTAAGCACCATAGCCATTTACGCAGGTGCCCCATGAGCGATCAGCAGGATCTACCCGAACATCCCGAGGACCACGCCGAAGTCGAGCACCCTGAAGCCTCCCGACACACCGGCCATCACCTCGCCCTGCCCGGCCAGCAACTGCCGGACAAAGTCTATGTAATCCCGATTCACAACCGCCCGTTCTTCCCGGCGCAAGTCCTGCCGGTGATCGTCAACGAAGAACCCTGGGCGGAAACCCTCGATCTGGTCGCCAAGACCCCGCACCACGCCCTGGCCCTGTTCTTCATGGACACCCCGCCAGAAGACCACCGCCATTTCGACACCTCGGCCCTGCCGCTTTACGGCACCCTGGTCAAGGTTCACCATGCCAGCCGCGAAAACGGCAAACTGCAATTCGTCGCCCAGGGGCTGACCCGGGTGCGCATCCGTACCTGGCTCAAACACCATCGTCCGCCCTACCTGGTCGAGGTTGAATACCCCCACCAGCCGAGCGAACCCACCGACGAGGTCAAGGCTTACGGCATGGCCCTGATCAATGCGATCAAAGAGTTGCTGCCGCTCAATCCGCTGTACAGCGAAGAACTGAAAAACTACCTCAACCGCTTCAGCCCCAACGACCCTTCGCCACTGACCGACTTTGCCGCTGCGCTGACCTCCGCCACCGGCAATCAGCTGCAGGAAGTTCTCGACTGCGTGCCCATGCTCAAGCGCATGGAGAAAGTCCTGCCGATGCTGCGCAAGGAAGTCGAGGTCGCGCACCTGCAAAACGAGATTTCCGCCGAAGTGAACCGGCAGATCGGCGAACACCAGCGCGAGTTTTTCCTCAAGGAACAGCTCAAGGTCATCCAGCAGGAACTGGGCCTCACCAAAGACGACCGCAGCGCCGACCTGGAACAGTTCGAACAGCGCCTGCAGGGCAAGACCCTGCCTGCCCCTGCGCAAAAGCGCATCGATGACGAAATGGGCAAGCTGGCGATCCTTGAAACCGGCTCGCCCGAATACGCCGTCACCCGCAATTACCTGGACTGGGCCACCGCACTGCCGTGGGGTGTCTACGGCAAGGACAAACTCAACCTCAAGCACGCCCGCAAGGTCCTCGACCAACACCATGCCGGGCTCGACGACATCAAGGACCGGATCCTCGAATTTCTCGCCATCGGTGCCTGGAAAGGTGAAATCAGTGGTTCCATCGTTCTGTTGGTCGGGCCGCCTGGTGTCGGCAAAACCAGCATCGGCAAATCCATCGCCGAATCCCTGGGCCGGCCGTTCTATCGCTTCAGCGTCGGCGGCATGCGCGACGAGGCAGAAATCAAAGGCCACCGCCGCACCTACATCGGCGCCCAGCCCGGCAAACTGGTGCAGGCGCTCAAGGATGTGGAGGTGATGAACCCGGTGATCATGCTCGATGAGATCGACAAGATGGGCCAGAGCTACCAGGGCGACCCGGCCTCGGCATTACTCGAGACCCTCGACCCCGAGCAGAACATCGACTTCCTCGATCATTACCTGGACCTGCGCCTGGACCTGTCCAAGGTGCTGTTCGTGTGTACCGCCAACACCCTGGACTCGATCCCCGGACCGTTGCTCGACCGCATGGAAGTGATTCGCCTGTCGGGCTACATCACCGAAGAGAAGCTGGCCATTGCCAAGCGTCACCTTTGGCCCAAGCAACTGGAAAAGGCCGGCGTGGCCAAGACCAGCCTGAGCATCACCGATGGCGCGCTGCGAACCGTGATCGAGGGCTATGCCCGCGAGGCCGGTGTGCGTCAGCTGGAAAAACAGCTGGGCAAACTGGTGCGCAAGGCGGTGATGCAACTGCTGGAAAACCCGGACGCGACGATCAAGATCACCCCCAAAGACCTCGAATCGTCGCTGGGCATGCCGGTGTTCCGTAGCGAACAGGTGCTGTCGGGCAAAGGCGTCATCACCGGCCTTGCCTGGACCAGTATGGGCGGCGCCACCCTGCCCATCGAAGCAACCCGTATCCATACCCTTAACCGCGGCTTCAAGCTTACCGGCCAGTTGGGTGAGGTGATGAAAGAGTCGGCCGAAATTGCTTACAGCTATGTCAGCGCCAACCTCAAAAAGTACGGCGGCGAACCGGCCTATTTCAACGAAGCCTTCATCCACCTGCACGTGCCCGAAGGCGCCACCCCCAAAGACGGGCCTAGCGCCGGTGTCACCATGGCCAGCGCCCTGTTGTCCCTGGCCCGCGACCAGGCGCCGAAAAAGGGTGTGGCCATGACCGGTGAACTGACCTTGACTGGGCAGGTGCTGCCCATTGGCGGGGTACGAGAAAAAGTGATTGCTGCGCGGCGCCAGAAAATCTTCGAGTTGATCCTGCCAGAGGCCAACCGTGGCGACTTCGCAGAGCTGCCCGATTACCTCAAGGAAGGCTTGACCGTGCACTTTGCCAAACGCTTCAGTGACGTTGCCAAGGTGCTGTTCAACTGAGGGTTAACCCAGATGCGGGCCAGATAGGCCCGCATTACTGACAGGCGCTCAGCGAGCTACTCCACTGTGCTCACCCTTGAAACTGCGTCAGTTTGTGCTTCATCTCACGGGCACTTTGCTCAATGGCGCCCCACAGCCCGAGGAACTGACCAAAGTAGATTGCGAATCTGGCCAATTGCTGGCCCGTGGTGATTTGCTGCAGCTTTTCATTCGACATATCAATGTAGCTGGATAAGCTTTGCCAGGCTGAATGAAAATGTGAAGAAGCGGTCAGTGTTTCTCGCAACAGCCTCTCCAGCGTCTGAAGATGATCTAACTGGGACGTGGTGCGCTGATGCAGTGTTGAGAGTACCGGCATGTCCAGCCTCGCGATTTTTGTGGATGGCCGCAGGTGCCTCGCAAGCTCCTTCAATTTACTCAGGGTTACAGGAATGAGCTGCGTTCGGGCTTCATCACAAAAGCGGGAGGCATCGGCACGCACACGTTCAACCTGCAGAGAATACGTCGTGATGTATTGTTTGATTGAGTTCACATGCGCGGGCAAAGAAGAAATGATTTCTCTATCCGCAGGGCTGAGCAGGGCTAATTCTCCACCTTGCAGCGAGTCCCAGGCGTCTCGTCGTTTACCCAACGCGTCGGTGCGTGCACAGGCTTCAAGTATGTCTGATCCGGTACGCGCGATTTGGGAGGCCGCTGCTATTAAATCGCTGGTCAGCCGCAAATTTGTAGCGAACAACACCTCCCAGCTGTCAGCGTGCTCTTTGAACTGACGATAGAATATAAGCAAGCTGCTTGGGTCAAGCCCGGGAGCCCCGGTCAAAGCGCTGTAAACAGATGCTTTATCAGCAAGCATCCCCGATACACTGAGGCAGCGTATCAAATCGTTCGGCGAACTCGGCAAGCTTCTGACATACCGCACATATTGCTGAACAGTAAGTACATGCGCTTGTGACAATGTCAGAGCACCGGTATCCATCTCCGAATTCATTATTTTCAATAAATTTTCCGGCAACCACTTCGCCTGTCGCTGCCACTCCAGATCCTTATCCGTATCCATCTGTTTCTCACCGCCAAAGATGTGACTACCTGTCCTCTCACCCTAATATCAAGGGTGTCAGGCGGAAACCTGACCCCCTCATCAACTAAAATGATTTTTTGAACTCAGCTACAATGTGGCGCACATAGATAAGCAGTTCTGCCAACAGCTTGTTCACACCTTCAACACTCTCAGCACCTTTCAAGTCATTATTGCGTAACTGATTACGAACAGTCGTGAGATGCGCACGAATCTGATTTTTCTCAGCCAGCCACTCCAGGCGCTTTTCAACCAGCGGGCTGTATTCCGAAAGCGCATTCAAATAAGACTCAATTTGCGCTCCCCGTTTTTCCTGCTCACGTTGCTCAGCAACCAATTCATTCACTTCAGTTTGCAAGGCACGACGGCGCCCTTGAAGCTGCGAGTACTGCTTCACTTCCTGAACGCCACTCAACAGTTTGTTCAACGCCTCCACGGCCTGCTCGACCGCTAATGCTGCGCCGGCCGGAGTAGCGCCAGAGGCAGCCAGCGCCTGGACCTGCTCCACCGTTGGCAGCTTGCCCTCAAACGCCTTTTCTACGCCATTGGCCTCAAAGACTCCAATTACCCTCTCCAGCTCTGCAAGCTCTGCGCGCTTGTCAGTCAGTGCAGTGGAGATCGCCTGCAAGCGGTCAGCCAATTGCGTCCGAGTAGCCTGGTAATTCGTATGATCGCGGCTGGCGTCGTAAACTGGCAGGCTGGATATTGACTTGGTGGCAGTCTCCACCCCTGACAGCAGCACATCGAGTTTATTGCCAATATTAGCCAGCGAGCGCTGAATCTCCTCCAGCAGAAACTCTTCTTCCTCGGCATCACCAGCACTCGCCTTAAGGTCATTAAGCAAGAGCTCGATATTTTCTGATTTTATACTTACCGCAAGAACTTCAGAGTTCTTGGCAAAATATTCTACACACCTCAAAATGCCCTTGTAGTGCCGCTCCACCGATGCATGCAACAACGGTAGAAAATCGAAAGTACGCTTCTCCCAGTAACCTGAATACGCAGAGGCAACGCTCAATATCTTAGTCATTTCCGGCGTGCGCAGACGGGTGTGAAGACTGACAACATTATCTTTCATAACAGGGCGTCCTTATTTGGCAGCTGCGGCGTCATCAAACACACGATTCATATGTTTTGCAGAGTCTTCGATACCTTTCCATTGACCAATAAAGCGCTTGAAAAACATCGCAAATCTGTAAAGTGCCTGATTGGATTCGATTCGTTCCAGTTGCGCAATCGACTCATCGATGTAAGTAGCAATGAGCTGCCAGGCCGAATGCAGGTGTTTAGAGGCGGTCTGAACATCATCAAGCCGAGTCCTCATCTGGCCCATGTGAGTACCCAGTTCCTCCACAAGCCCTTCCAGCCGGATGGCAGACTTGAGCTTCCGGCTCACTTCACCACGTAGGGCCTGACGCTTGTTGCGCTCCTTACGTACTTTTTCCGCCTTACTGCCATATATAGAGCCGGTAATGACGGCGCCTAAAGGCCCTGCGGCCAAACCTGAAAGCGCCGCTTTGACATACTGGTCATACTCAGCTCCGAGGCGCGTGATCTCTTTATCGAGCTCGACCAGTTCCTTACGCAGCTGTTCCACTACTCCACTGGTTTTCTGGCGCTTGATTGCTACGGACTTCTCCTCAACCAAGGGAATCAGCTTTACTACCGCCTCATCTCGAAACTGCTTGGCTTCCTCTCCTACTGCCGTCACGCGTCGAGCAAACAGATTCACGTCTTCACGCAGGACTTCCATGTAGTCCACCAGATCCAGAACCCGGCGTTTGTCATCGCTGTCAAGGCTGACCGGCGTATCGAAGCGAAGGCTGTCCCATGCATCCCTGCGCTTGCCCAGGGCATCGGTTCTTTCGAGTATCACCAACACTTCGTCACCCGTTGTGTTGATGCCATTGGCACTGGCAGCCAGTTCGAAGCCGAGTTTTTTGCTGTTGTCTGCAAGGGTCGTCCAACTACGCCCATGCTTCTGCAACTGCTTGTGCATCTCGCCCATCCTGGCGGGCATCAGCGCGGGTTCGGCGATGGTGGTGTAGCCCAGCCAGCGAACCACAGCGTCATTGGCGGTCGGCAGGCTGAAAACATGGTTGGCGTACTGATTGAGGGTAACAATGTGTTCACGTGTCAGGGTCAGTCCGCCTTCCTCGGGACCGTCTCGCTCCGCCATCGCCTGAATAAGGTTACCGGGCAGGAGTTCAGCCTCTTTCTGCAATGTGTCAAAATCTGTTTGTATGCTGCTCATATCCATGTCCCTTTTCATAGGCCGCTCCGGCCTGGGACCCTCAAACTATTACGGCTGAGTGCTGCCCGGCAGAGGGCAGGCTTTCCTGAAAGCCACCGGCCTGAATGAATGGATTGTCAATGAAGACCCACTGCAAATTGCTAGTCCTTGGCCTTCCCCTGCTTCTGGCGGCTTGCGCTCATACGCCGGGCGAACACAGCAACGTGGAGCTGGAAAAGGTCAGCCAGTGCCCCGTTCACCTGGAGATAAAGCAAACGCTGACGTTGACGCTGCCCAGCAACCCCAGCACGGGCTATCGTTGGTTGGTGCAAAACCCCGCCAGCGGGATCCTGCGCAGCCTGGGGCCTGAGGTGTACAGCCATCCGGAAGATGCCGGCGTTGTAGGCAGCGCCGGCCAATCGGTATGGCGCTTCCAGGCCCAGGCCGCCGGAGAGGGCCATCTGCTATTGGTTTATCAGCAGCCCTGGGCCCCGGAAGTACGCCCGGTGCAGACCTTCGACTGTGTCATTACGGTGAAGTGACCGCGCTGGTCAGTCAGGCCATGCATCTGGCGGCCAGTTTGGCTAAAATGCCCGCCTTTTACCGCCCAATGCCTGGATTGCCCCCGTGAGCAAAGAACCTGACCGCCTATTCGCCCAGCCTCTTGGCCAGGTGCCCGACTTTGCCTTCAACGAAGACGTGGTGCGGGTGTTCCCGGACATGATCAAGCGTTCGGTGCCGGGGTACCCGACCATTGTCGAGAACCTCGGCGTGCTGGCGGCGCAATTTGCACAACCGAACACCGCCCTGTACGACCTGGGCAGCTCGCTGGGCGCCGTAACCCAGGCGCTGCGCCGCCACGTGCGCAGCGAAGGTTGCCGGGTCATCGCGGTCGACAACTCCGCGGCCATGGTCGAGCGTTGCCGGCAATACCTCAATGCCCAGGACTCGATGTTCCAGGAATTGCTACCGGTCGAAGTGATCGAAGGGGATATTCTCGCCCTGGACTTCACGCCCGCCTCTGTGGTGGCGATGAACTTCACCTTGCAATTCATCGCCCCGGAGCAACGCCTGGAACTGCTTGCCAGAATCCGTGCATCGCTGTTGCCGGGCGGTGCGCTGATCCTCTCGGAAAAGCTGCGTTTCAATGACCCGCAAGAACACGCCCTGCTCACCGACCTGCATGTCGCCTTCAAACGCGCCAATGGCTACAGCGAGCTGGAAATTGCCCAGAAGCGCAGTGCCATCGAGAACGTGATGAAACCCGACAGCCTTGAAGAGCACCGCGAACGCTTGCTGGCGGCCGGTTTTTCCAGCGTCGTGCCCTGGTTCCAATGCCTTAACTTTGCCTCGTTGATTGCCCTGCCATGATTGATCTTTCCCCTCTGGTCCGCCGCTTGGCGGGCACTCCCCTGGCGCAATGGTCGCAAGGCCTGCAAGCGCAACTCGACGCCAAGATGGAGAAAGGTCACGGCGACCTGGAACGTTGGCAAAACGCGCTGGACGCCTTGCCGGCGCTGGTCCCCAGCCAGGTTGAGCTGGTCAACGGCCTGAACCTGGACTGCGACTGCGACGCCGATACCCGTGAACGCATGCGCCAGGCCCTGATGGGGCTGTCGCCATGGCGCAAGGGCCCGTTCGATTTGTTCGGCGTGCACGTCGATACCGAATGGCGATCGGACTGGAAATGGTCGCGGGTCGCCCCGCACCTGGACCTCAAGGGCAAACGCGTGCTGGATGTCGGCTGCGGTAATGGCTACTACCAATGGCGCATGCTCGGCGCCGGTGCCGACAGCGTGATCGGTGTCGACCCCAACTGGTTGTTCTTCTGTCAGTTCCAGGCGGTTCAGCGCTACCTGCCGGAACTGCCGGCCTGGCACCTGCCGTTCGCCCTGGAAGACTTGCCAGCCAACCTCGAAGGCTTCGACACGGTGTTTTCCATGGGCGTGTTCTACCACCGTCGCTCGCCCATCGAGCACTTGCTGGCGCTCAAGGACTGCCTGGTAAAAGGCGGTGAACTGGTACTGGAAACCCTGGTGGTCGAAGGCGACGAACATCAGGTACTGGTCCCGGAAGATCGCTACGCGCAAATGCGCAACGTCTGGTTCCTGCCTTCGGTACCGGCCCTTGAGCGTTGGCTGCGCCGTGCCGGGTTCACCGACGTGCGTTGCGTCGACGTCAGTGTCACCAGTATCGAAGAACAGCGCAGCACGGAGTGGATGCGCTACCAGTCACTCAGCGACTTCCTCGACCCCGCCGACCACAGCCGTACCGTCGAAGGCTTGCCTGCGCCACGTCGTGCGGTGCTGGTAGCACGCAAGTAAGGGCAGAACACCCTTTTGCCGGCATAAAAAAAGGCGCCTGTTAGGGGCGCCTGAAAATTCACCTTTACCAAAGGAGCAGGGGAGCTTCCAAGGTGAATGGAGCTACTCTTTGGCGACCTGCTGCCGGGCGTTGTCGCGCTTGGGCTTGTCGGCGGCGACCAACGCCTGATCCTTCTTGCCATGGAGCTGCTCCTGGCTCAGACGGAATTTCTCCCAGAACTGTTTTGAACGTTCCGCGCCGCCTTCGGCCAACGCGGAACCGCTACCCAGGGCCAGTGCGCCCATCAGCACATATTTGATCAGGCTCATGTTGCTCACCTCGTGATTGAATGTCGGTACGCTTCAATCTTAAGGAGGGCAAGCTAACGGCAAGGTGAGCCGGACATTACAGTGTTGCAAGAAAGGCCCTGCAACACCCCCGGGATTCGTCATTCAACGCCTTGCGTTTCATCCTTGCGGTGCGCCCAGTAGTACAACGCCGGCAGCACCAACAAGGTCAATGCGGTAGACGACAGAATGCCGCCGATTACCACAGTTGCCAGCGGCCGCTGCACCTCGGCACCAGTGCCTGTCGCCAGCGCCATCGGGATGAAGCCCAGCGACGCTACCAGGGCAGTCATCAGCACCGGACGCAAGCGGGTCAACGCGCCTTCATCGATGGCGATACGCAACGGCCGTCCCTGTTCGCGCAAGCCGCGGATAAAGGCGATCATCACCAGACCGTTGAGCACTGCCACGCCGGACAAGGCAATGAAGCCCACCCCGGCCGATATCGACAACGGAATATCGCGCAGCCACAGCGCCACCACCCCACCGGTCAAGGCGAAGGGAATACCGGTAAACACCAGCAACCCGTCCTTGAGGTTGTTGAACATCATGAAGAGCAGGCCAAACACCAGCAGCAAGGCCACCGGCACCACCACCTGCAGGCGTTGTGCGGCCGACTGCAACTGCTCGAACTGCCCGCCCCAGCGTATCCAGTAGCCCGCCGGAATACTGACCTGACCGGTGATGCGCGCGCCCGCCTCGTCAACAAAAGAGCCGATATCACGGCCGCGCACGTTGGCACTGACCACGACCAGGCGTTTGCCGTCTTCGCGGCTGATCTGGTTAGGGCCCTGGACCAGTTGCAGGCGGGCGACATCGGCGAGGGTGATAAAGCCGATCTGGCCATTGCCAGCACTGCCCGCCGGCACCGGAATCAACAGCTGCGCGAGGCCATCGATGTCGGTACGCAGGTTATCGGAAAGACGCACCACCATGTCGAATCGACGGTCGCCCTGGTACAGGGCGCCGGCCTGGCGGCCGCCAACAGCCACGGCGATGGTGTCCTGCACATCGCCGACATTGAGCCCGTAGCGAGCGGCCTTGTCGCGGTCGACTTCAATGGTCAGAACCGGCAGTCCCGACGTCTGTTCGACCTTGACCTCCGAGGCGCCCGGTACCGCCTGCAACGTTGCGGCAATCTGCGCGGCAGTGCGATTGAGCTGGTCCATGTCATCGCCGAAGACCTTGACCGCGACATCGCTGCGCACCCCGGAAATCAGCTCGTTGAAACGCAACTGAATCGGTTGCGACAGCTCATAGTTGCTGCCCGGCACGCGGGCACTGGCGCGCTGAATGTCGGCGATCAACTGCTCGCGCGACTTGCCCGGATCGGGCCATTGCTCCCGTGGTTTGAGCATCACATAGCTGTCGGAAATGTTCGGTGGCATCGGGTCCGAGGCGATCTCGGCAGTCCCGGTCCGTGCAAACACCCGCTCGACCTCAGGCACCTGGCTCAACACACTCTGTTCCAGTTGCTGCTGCATCGCCACCGACTGGCTCAGGCTGGTGCCGGGAACGCGCAACGCCTGCAGGGCAAAATCACCTTCGCTCAGGCTCGGCACAAATTCGCTGCCCATGCGACTGGCGAGCACCCCCGACAGCAGCACCATCACTGCGGCCAGGCTGAAGGCGAAGCGCCGCTGCCCCATGACCCACTGCAGCAGCGGTGCATAGCCTCGCTTGGCACTGCGCATCAGCAGGTTCTCGTCTTCCTTGACCTTGCCCGTGACAAACAGGGCAATGGCCGCCGGCACGAAAGTCACCGACAGCAGCATGGCGCCGAGCAGGGCAATCACCACGGTGAACGCCATCGGATGGAACATCTTGCCCTCGACCCCACTCAGGGCAAAGATCGGCAGGTACACCACCATGATGATCAGCTGACCATAAATCAGTGGCCGACGTGCTTCGCGGGCGGCGTTGAAGACTTCATGAAAGCGCTCGGAGCGGGTCAGCAAGCGACCATGGTGCTGCTGAGCGTGAGCCAGTCGACGGATCGCGTTTTCGACGATCACCACTGCCCCATCGACGATGATGCCGAAATCCAGCGCCCCCAGGCTCATCAGGTTGGCGCTGACCTTGTTGCTGAACATGCCGGTGAAGGTAAACAGCATCGACAGCGGAATGATCATCGCGGTGATCAGCGCGGCGCGAATGTTGCCAAGGAACAGGAACAGAATCACGATGACCAGGATCGCGCCTTCGATCAGGTTTTTCTTCACCGTGGCGATGGCCTTGTCGACCAGGTTGGTACGGTCATAGACCGTCACGGCACTGACCCCGACCGGCAACGAGCGGTTGATCTCCACCAGCTTTTGCGCCACTGCCTGGGAGACTGTGCGGCTGTTCTCACCGATCAGCATGAACACGGTGCCCAGCACCACTTCCCGACCATTCTCAGTCGCTGCACCACTGCGCAGTTCTTTACCGATGCCCACCTCTGCGACATTGCGCACACGGATGGGCGTGCCGTCGATGTTGGCCAGGACGATATTGGCAATATCGTCGATCCCCGCCAGTTGCCCCGGCGCGCGGATGAGCAATTGCTCGCCACGACGCTCGATGTAGCCGGCACCGACGTTGGCATTGTTGCGTTCCAGCGCAGTAAGCAGATCACCCAGGGTCAGCTTGTAGGACGCCAGGCGCTTGGGATCAGGGGCAATCTGATACTCCTTGGCAAAACCGCCAATGGTGTTGATTTCTGCAACACCGCGAACGTTGCGCAATTGCGGCTTGATGATCCAGTCCTGGATTTCTCGCAGGTCTGTCGGGGTGTACGGCGTACCGTCTTCTTTGCGTGCATCCTCGGCGGCTTCCACCGTCCACAGGAATATCTCGCCAAGACCGGTGGAGATCGGTCCCATGGCCGTTTCCACGCCGTCCGGCAATTGTCCTCGAGCCTGTTGCAGCCGCTCGTTGACCAGTTGCCGGGCAAAGAACAGGTCGGTGCCCTCTTCAAAAATAACTGTCACCTGCGATAGCCCGGAGCGCGATAGCGAACGGGTCTGTTCAAGGCCGGGCAAACCGGCCATGGCGGTCTCGATGGCAAAGGTAATGCGCTGCTCGGTTTCCAGCGGCGAAAAGCCCGCCGCCTGGGTGTTGATCTGCACCTGGACGTTGGTAATGTCCGGGACCGCATCGATCGGCAACTTCTGATAGCTGGCCACCCCCAGCCCGGCCATCAGCAGCACGGCCAGCAGCACCATCAGGCGCTGCTCGATGGCAAATTGAATCAAGCGTTCGAACATGACGGGTACTCGCGCGGGTCAGTGGACGTGCTCGGCGCTGGCCTTGCCCAGCTCCGACTTGAGGACGAAGCTGCCCAGCGCGGCCACTTGCTGGCCGGCTTGCAGGCCCTTGCGAATTTCGATGTAACCATTGGCACTGGCGCCCAGTTCGACCGGCTGGGCACTGAAGCCCTCGGCGGTTCGCACGAACACGGTGGGCTTTTCTTCGAGGGTCTGGATGGCCTGGTCGGGTACCGCCAATACGGCGGCAACGGCGTCGCTCGGTACCTGCACCGCTACGAACAGCCCTGGGCGCCACGCGCCACGCGGGTTATCGAGAGTGACACGGACGCTGGCGGTTCGCGTTTGCTCACCCAGCAGGCTGCCGACATGGCTGATTCGCCCTTCAACCTGCTCGCCCAGTTCGGTGGCGACAATGGTCACCGCCATCCCCGCGCGGACCTTGCCCAGATCACGTGGCGCCACGCCAAAGGTTGCCCACACGCGAGACAGATCGGACAGGGTGAAAGCGGCACTGGTTTCGTTGACCACTTCGCCCGGCACCAGGTGCTTCTCGACGATCTGCCCGGCAAACGGCGCCCGCAGTTCATAACGGTTACCGCCCGCCAATACCGTGGTGCCGCTCAGGGCGCTGATTTTCTGCCGGGCATTGGCCTGGGCAATTTCTGCCTCCTGCAGGGCCTGACGGGCTTGCAAGTAGTCCTGCTCGGCGGAGATGCCCTCCTGCCACAGGTCCTTTTCCCGCTGATAGGTGCTGCGTGCCAGTTCCAGCCGACGCTGACTGGCTGCCAGTTCACTGCGCTGTTCGGAAATCTGCGGGCTGGCGATCACCGCCAGCACATCACCGGCCTTGACCTGCTGGCCAAGCACTACCGCCACCGACTCCACCACCCCGGCAGCGCGCGGCACCATATGTGCGGTGCGGTCTTCATCGAAGCGGATCTCGCCCGGTAACGACAGATTATTCTGCAGTTGCCGTGGTGCGGCCGATGCCAGCTCGATGCCAGCCAGATCAATCTGCTCCTGGCTAAGCACAATGGCGCCCTCATCTTCTTCATGCCCCGATTCAGCGTCGGCATGCCCATGCTCGCCGTGCCCCTCCTCTTCGTGATCAGCTTCTTCAGCATGATCATGTGCGGCGGCTGCCATCGGCGCTTGAGGAGCGGCCTGACGTGCCATTAGCACGCCGAGTCCCACGCCCAGCAACAAGGCTGCGATCAGCAGGGTTATGGACTTCTTGTTCATGCAGTCTCCTTGGCACGCGCCGCGGTGTGCGGCGTCGATCAAAGCGGGGGAATGTCGATCAGGCTCAACGACTGGCCAGGCTCAGATCGCCGAAAATTCGCTCCAGACGCACCCGTGCTTCACTGCGCTGGGCCTGGGCCTGGAGGTACTGCAGACGAGCCGCAACCAGGGTTCGCTGAGCGTCGAGCACATCGAGAAAGGCGAATTTGCCGCGCTCGAAACCACGGGTAGCAGCATCCACAGCCTGTTGCGCGGACGGCAGGATCGAGCGGTCGAAGTCCTCGACCTCCTGGGCGGCGGTGCGCCACTGGGCCAGGGCCTGTATGACTTCACTGCGCAGTCGCAACTCGGCACCGTTGCGCTGGTCACGCGCCTGATCGGCACGGCGTGCAGCAGCCAGGACGTTGCCCTGGTTGCGGTCAAACAACGGAATGGGCAACGACACGCCAACGACATTGACGCGCTCACGCTCGGTCTCGCTGTACTGGCTGCCAACACTCACGGTCAGGTCGGGAATCCGCTGCGTACGGGCCAGGTCCAGGGCGGCATCGCGTTGATCGATCTGCACGCGGGCCAGGCGCATGTCCGGTGTCTGCTCCAGGCGCTGCATCAGTTGGGTGCGGCTCGGCAGGTCCGGGTCTTCACTGCCGACACCGTCGACCCGGCTGAACGTTGCTGTCGGCGCACCGGTTGCTGCGGCCAACTGCTGATAGGTCACGGTCAGTGCCTGTTCGGCCCGCCCCAGCTCCAGGCGCACCTCAGACAGCTGCACTTGCGCCCGGGTCGCTTCCACGGGCGACGCACTGCCGGCTTTTACCCGCCCTTGCACCACGCGCAAGGCGCGCTCGCTCAGGTCCAGTGACTGTCGAGCCAGTTGCAGACCGTCCTGGGCCTGTACCGCGGCCTGATAGGCGCCAATCACTTCGGCCCGCAATGCATAGCGCTGGCGCTCAAGTTCAAGCCCGGCCAATTGCGCATCCTGCCCCGCCACGCTGAGGCGCGCCCCGCGCTTGCCGCCCAGCTCGAACATCTGGCTCACGCTGACCGTGGTGGTCTGCGAGCCATTGCGGGTGTCTTCCACCTCCCAGCTCAACTCGGGATTGGGCAGCACGCCGGCCTGGCGCCGGTCGCCTTCGGCAATATCAATACCCCACCGCGCAGCCGCCAGCTCGGGGTTATTGGCCTGGGCGCTTTGCAAAGCGTTGTCGAGGGTCAGTACGGGGCCTTGGGCCAACGCCAGCGAAGGTGCGGCGAGCATCAGCAGCGTCAGCAGAACGCGGCCGGTGCCAGGCCTGTCCAGGGTGCGAAACATGGCGGACTCCTGCGCCTGTTGGGAGCCCGCACTGTAGTAACCGGGGTTTATCCTCAAGATGACTCGAGGATTACAAATCTGTAATCCAGCCGCAGCGGCAGCAAAGATGCCTTAGTATCCGCCGCTCGATGCCCTGCCGCCCTTGACCCTGCAGTTACTTCAGGGTCGAGAATCACCGCTTTTTACACCACCGAGTCATTGCATGCGCTTACTGATTATCGAGGACGAGCTCCGCACCGCCGACTACCTGCACCAGGGCTTGAGCGAAAACGGCTACATAGTCGATTGTGCCCACAGCGGAGCCGACGGCTTGCACCTCGCCCGCCAGCAGCCTTACGACCTGATCATTCTCGACGTCAACCTGCCCGAGCTTGACGGCTGGACGGTACTGCAACGCCTGCGTGACGAGTCCAGCACACGCATCATGATGCTCACCGCTCACGGACGCCTCTCGGACCGGGTCAAGGGCCTGGACCTGGGCGCCGACGACTACTTGCTCAAACCTTTCGAATTCCCGGAACTGCTCGCACGTATTCGCAGCCTGCTGCGCCGCAACGACCAGAACCTGCAGCCGAGCACCTTGAAAGTCGCCGATCTGGAGCTGGACCCGGGTCGCCACCGTGCCTACCGCGGTGGCCAGCGCATCGACCTGACGGCCAAGGAGTTTGCCCTGCTGCACCTGCTGATGCGACAGAGCGGCGAGGTGCTGTCGCGCACACAGATCATTTCGCTGGTCTGGGACATGAACTTCGATTGCGACACCAATGTGGTTGAAGTCTCCATCCGTCGCTTGCGGGCCAAAATCGATGATCCCTTCGACGACAAGCTGATCCACACCCTGCGCGGCGTTGGCTACGTGCTCGAGCGCCGCGAATGAAACCGGGCAGGCTTTCCCTGCGCCTGGGCCTGAGCGTCACCTTGATGGGCGCCACGCTGGTGTTGCTGTTGGCGTGCCTGGCAGTGCTGGCCCTGGACCATGAACTGGACAGTCGCGCCCGCAAGAGCCTGGGCGCGAAGATGACGCAGATTGAACACGGGCTGCGCATCGACCTCAAATCGGCTGACCTGCAAACCTCCGCCCACCCGTTGCTGGACGTGGTGATGGGGCATGACAACATGAGCCTGAGCGTCATCGCCCTGACCGGCCGCCATTCGGCCCTGCTGACCCTTGGACCGGGGCTGGATGCGCAGGCGTTGATGCAGATCCCCGGGACCGCGCAGCTGGCATTCAGCTCGTGGCGCGACAGCGATGGCAACCATCTGCTGACCGCCTCGCGGCTGATGCGCTTGCAGGACGGCAGCGAAGTGCGTGTGCTGCTCACGGTCAACCGCGCCGATGACCACAGCTTGCTCCAGGCCTACCTGCGTTCGACCCTGGTGGCCCTGCCGCTGTTGCTACTGCTGATAGGTGTCGGTGCCTGGAAGCTGGTGCAACGCGGCCTGAAGCCGCTGCGCCGGTTTCGCCAGATTGCCGAGCAAGTGAGCGCCCAGCAACTGGCGCTGCGCCTTCCCGTGGATGGCCTGCCCCTGGAACTCAGTGACCTGGCCAAGGCCATCAACATCATGCTCGACCGCCTGGACAGCGGCGTGCAGCAACTCTCGCAGTTTTCCGACGACCTCGCCCATGAGCTGCGCACGCCCATTGGCAACCTGATGGGCAAGGCGCAAGTGACCCTGTCCCGGGAACGCCCGGTGGAGCAATACCGCGACGTACTGGAGGCCAGCATCGAAGAGCTGACCCGGCTCAACCGGATCATCAATGACATGCTGTTTCTGGCCCAGGTCAGTCAGCCGCAGACTCAGGTGCCGCTCAAATCAGTGGCACTCGCCGATGAGGTAGCGCGCGTCAGCGAACTGTTCGAGTTCAGTGCCGAACAGAAAGACATAACCCTGCGCCAGCAAGGCTGGGGTATGGTCCAGGCGGATCGCTTGATGGTGCAGCGGGCGTTGTCCAACATGCTCAGCAATGCCATTCGCCACAGCCCTGAGGGGCAACCGATCGATATTGTCATCGAGCGCCGGGGCGACGAACTGTGCCTGTGGGTCGAGAACCACGGGCCAGGTATCGAGCCGGAACATCTACCTTACCTGTTCGACCGTTTCTATCGGGCAGGCTCGGGGCGTTCTCGACTGGAAGGCGGTACAGGATTGGGGTTGGCGATCGTGAAATCGATCATGGACGTGCATGGCGGGCGGGTTGAGGTGAGCAGCCAATTGAATGGTCTGACCCGATTCAGCCTGGTATTTGCAAAGATTTGATGCCTGCAGGAGCGGATATTTCCGCTCCTGCAACAGCCCGATCAATGACGGCTGGCGGCCATGATCAGTGCCTTCATTTCCGCCACAGCCGACTTGAAGCCGACGAACAGCGCATGGGCCACCAAGGCGTGGCCGATGTTCAGCTCGTTGATACCCTTGATCGCGGCAACGGCTTCAACGTTGTGGTAGTGCAGGCCATGACCAGCGTTGACGATCAGCCCCTGGGCCAGGCCAAACGCCACACCATCGGCGACCCGCTTGAGCTCCTCAGCTACCTCTGTAGGGGTTTCGGCATCCGCATAACGGCCGGTGTGCAGCTCGATGGCCGGCGCACCGACGCGGCGCGACGCTTCGATCTGGCGCTCGTCGGCATCGATGAACAGCGAGACTTCCGAGCCCATACGCGACAAGCGTTCAACAGCCGCCTTGATCCGCTCTTCCTGGCCGGCGACGTCCAGGCCACCCTCGGTGGTCAGTTCCTGACGGGTTTCCGGCACCAGGCAGATGTGCGCCGGACGAATACGCTCGGCGAACGCCATCATTTCTTCGGTGACGCCCATTTCGAAGTTCATGCGCGTTTGCAGCACGTCCTTGAGTACCAGCACGTCGCGCTCCTGGATGTGCCTGCGGTCTTCACGCAAGTGCACGGTAATGCCGTCGGCGCCCGCCTCTTCGGCGTCCAGTGCGGCCTTGACCGGATCGGGGTAACGCGTGCCGCGCGCCTGGCGCAAGGTCGCTACGTGGTCGATGTTCACGCCAAGCAGCATGCGGTTGCTTTGAGTCACGAAAAGGCTCTCCAGAAGATTTAGCCTGACAGCATACGACGAGCTCAGCGCTTGCGAAACAGTTCCCGACTGACCAGTGGCCGTCCACCGAGGTGAACGGCCAGGGCTTGACGCATCAGGCGCTTGGCCGCACTCAGGGCGCCCGGCACGCTCCAGTCGGCCTCCGCCATGGCAATCAGCTCGGCGCCCCGGAACAAACCGGGTTGCAGCAAGAACACCTGTTCGAGTCCGGCATCCACCTGCAAACGATACAGGCCATCGACGAGCAACGGCTCGCCATTGATGTCCTGGTCCAGAGCAAAGGCATACCCCAGCTCGTCCAGCAAACGCCACTCGAACGCTCGTAGCAACGGTTCCAGCGCGCGCCCGGCGGCCAGCGCCTGCAAGGTGGCAGCGTAATGCTCGAACAGCACCGGTTGCGGATCTTCGGCCGGCAGCAAACGGATCAACAGTTCATTGAGGTACAGACCGCTGAACAGGGCATCACCATGCAACCAGGCCGCTACCCCGACGCTGTCCAGACGGCCAACCGTTTTCAGCTCGCCGCGACCACGGAATTCCACTTCAAGCGGAACAAACGGCCGCGCCTGGCTGCCACCTTTGCCCCGCGCACGGCGTAACACGGCGCGCAGGCGCCCTTGCGGGGTGAGGAAGTCAACCAGCGCACTGGTTTCACGGTAGGCCCGGCTATGCAGCACGTAGGCCGGCAGGCCTTCTGGGATGTCCATGAGCGCGCGTCAGCAAAGAGTTGACCCGACAGCGGACGCTGTCGGGTCTGAGACGATCAGAGGTCGCCGTAGCCCAGCGAACGCAGGGCGCGTTCGTCGTCGGACCAGCCACCCTTGACCTTGACCCACAGGTTGAGCATGACCTTGGCGTCGAAGAGTACTTCCATGTCCTTGCGCGCTTCAGAGCCGATACGCTTGATGCGCTCACCCTTGTCGCCAATGATGATCTTCTTCTGACCGTCACGTTCGACGAGGATCAACGCATGAATATGCAGGATTTTCCCCTGCTGCTTGAACTCTTCGATTTCCACGGTGATCTGGTACGGCAGCTCTGCACCGAGCTGGCGCATGATCTTTTCACGTACCAGTTCGGCGGCAAGGAAACGGCTGCTGCGGTCGGTGATCTGGTCTTCCGGGAAGAAGTGATCGTTTTCCGGCAGGTGCTTGGCGATCAGGCTTTCCAGCGCTTCGAGGTTGTGCCCCTGCTGTGCGGAGATCGGCACGATCTCGGCGTTCGGCAGTTGCTCCTGCAGCCATTGCAGGTGCGGGATCAGGTCGGCTTTCTCTTCAATCCGGTCGGTCTTGTTGATCGCCAGGATCACCGGCCCCTGCACGTACTGCACACGCTCCAGAACCAGCTGGTCTTCGTCGGTCCATTTGGTGCGGTCGACCACGAAGATCACCACATCGACGTCCTTGAGGGCGGCCGAGGCGGTTTTGTTCATGTAGCGGTTGAGCGCCTTTTCGTTGCTCTTGTGCATACCGGGCGTGTCAACGTAGATCGCCTGTACATCACCCTCGGTCTTGATCCCGAGCATGTTGTGGCGGGTGGTCTGCGGCTTGCGCGAGGTGATCGCCAGCTTCTGGCCGAGGATGTGGTTGAGCAAGGTCGACTTGCCAACGTTTGGACGGCCGACAATGGCGACGTAGCCGCAGCGGGTGGTATTCGTATCAGTCATTGCCATTCTCCACGCCCAGGGCGATCAGTGCTGCGGCGGCTGCGACTTGCTCGGCGATACGCCGGCTGACGCCTTGCCCTCGGCTTTTTTCAGTCAAAAGGGTCACTTCACATTCGACGAAAAACGTCCGGCAATGGGGTTCACCTTGAATATCCACCACTTCGTAGCGCGGCAGATCGCAGGCCCGCGACTGTAGGAATTCCTGCAGACGGGTTTTCGGGTCCTTGTTGGTATCGACCAGCGTCAGGCTCTCGAACTCACCGGTCAGCCAGGCCAGCACGCGCTCGCGGGCGGTCTGCATGTCCGAGTCCAGGTAGATCGCGCCGATCAGCGCCTCGAGGGCGTCAGCCAGGATCGACTCGCGGCGAAAGCCACCGCTTTTCAGCTCACCGGAACCCAAACGCAGGTACTCGCCCAGGTCGAAACCACGCGCCAGTACGGCCAGGGTCTCGCCCTTGACCAGACGCGCGCGCAAGCGTGACAGCTGGCCTTCGCGGGCCTGGGGGAAGCGCTCGAACAGCGCTTCGCCGGCGACGAAGTTGAGGATCGCATCGCCGAGAAACTCGAGGCGTTCGTTATTGCGCCCGGCAAAACTGCGGTGCGTCAGGGCCAGCAGCATCAGCTCCTGGTTCTTGAAGGTGTAACCGAGCTGGCGCTCGAGGCGGTTCAAGGAAACGCTCACAGTGTACCCACGCGCAGTTCGTGGCCGGTATTCAACACTTTGTTCAAATCAACATCCTGAAAGACTATTTGGCTCATGCTCACCGGTGTCGGCGGTCCAGGCGGATCATCGATCCCCTGCACACAGCCTATGCCAGAAATGCATTCGGCGCTGTCCCAGGACAGCGCCGTTGTGGTGTTACTTGATCAGGCCAACCCGCGAAAGGTTCGGGAAGTGGCTGAGTTTTGGCTCTGGCCAGCTCATCCAGACCGCGAAGGCCTTGCCGACTATGTTCTGGTCCGGAACCATGCCATGCAGCGCCTTGGGAATATTGGGATCATCCCAGAAACGGCTGTCATTGGAGTTGTCACGGTTGTCACCCATCATGAAGTAATGGCCGGCCGGCACTGTCCATTGCTGGTCAGGCGGCATGCGGTAACGGCTCATTTCCTTGCGGATCAGGTGTTCGGCTTCGCCCAGCTTTTCTTTGTACAGCTGCGCACTACCCAAGGTACCCGGCTCGCTGCCCACCAGTTGCTCGGCAATCGGCTGACCGTTGACGAACAGCTTCTTGTCGTTGGTGTAGCGAATCTGGTCGCCCGGCAAGCCGACTACACGTTTGATGTAGTTGACGTTCGGGTCGCTCGGATAGCGGAACACCATGACATCGCCACGCTGTGGGTCACCGACTTCGATGACTTTCTTGTCGATCACTGGCAGGCGGATGCCATAGGAGAACTTGTTCACCAGGATGAAATCGCCCACTTCCAGGGTCGGCTTCATCGATCCCGAGGGGATCTGGAAAGGCTCGATCAGGAACGAACGCAATACCAGCACGATGAACAGCACCGGAAAGAACGACTTGCCGTACTCAACCAGCAACGGCTCCTTGTTCAACCGCTCGACCACAGCCATTTCTGGCTGGCTGACGCTGCCCTGATAGTTGGCGATTGCCGTACGCCGGCGCGGTGCCAGGAACAGCAGATCGACCAGGGCCAACAGACCGCAGACGGCTACGGCGATGACTAGCAACAGCGGGAAATTTAGCGACATAGGATCTAATTATTCCAACCTGAGCACGGCGAGGAAGGCTTCTTGTGGGATTTCCACGTTGCCGACCTGTTTCATGCGTTTCTTACCGGCCTTCTGCTTCTCCAACAGCTTGCGCTTACGGCTCACGTCACCACCGTAGCATTTGGCCAGTACGTTCTTTCTGAGCGCCTTGACAGTCGTACGCGCAACAATCTGCCCGCCGATGGCGGCCTGGATTGCAACGTCGAACATCTGCCGAGGAATCAGTTCCTTCATCTTCTCGGTCAATGCGCGGCCCTTGTAGTGCGCATTGTCGCGGTGCACGATCAGCGCCAGGGCGTCGACCTTGTCACCGTTGATCAGTACATCGAGCTTGACCAGGTTGGCCGACTGGTAGCGGTCGAAATGGTAGTCGAGCGACGCGTAGCCACGGCTGGTGGACTTGAGGCGGTCGAAGAAGTCGAGTACCACTTCGTTCATCGGCAGGTCGTAGCGCACTTGCACCTGCGAGCCGAGGAACTGCATGTCGCGCTGGACGCCACGCTTCTCGATGCACAGGGTAATGACGTTACCCAGGTGCTCCTGAGGCACAAGGATGGTCGCGGCGACGATCGGTTCGCGGAAGTCTTCAACCGAGGACACATCCGGCAGCTTCGACGGGTTGTCGACGTAGATGGTCTCGCCGGTCTTGAGTTTGACCTCGAAGATTACGCTTGGCGCGGTGGTGATCAGGTCCAGGTCGTATTCGCGCTCCAGGCGCTCCTGGATGATCTCCATGTGCAGCATGCCGAGGAAACCGCAACGGAAGCCGAAGCCCAGTGCGTCGGAGCTCTCGGGCAGGTACTGCAGCGACGAATCGTTCAGGGTCAGTTTCTGCAACGCATCACGAAAATCTTCGAAATCGTCGGAACTGACAGGGAACAGACCGGCATAAACTTGTGGCTGAATGCGTTTGAAACCAGGCAGCACGTCAACTTCAGGGGTGCTGCTCAGGGTCAGGGTGTCACCGACCGGTGCACCGTGAATGTCCTTGATGCTGGCAATGATAAAGCCTACTTCACCGGCTTTCAGATCAGCGGTTTGCGTGTGTTTCGGGGTGAACACACCAACGCTGTCGACCAGGTGGACTTTACCGGTGGACTTGACCAGGATCTTGTCGCCCTTCTTCACGCGGCCATGACGCACGCGCACCAGGGAGACAACGCCCAGGTAGTTGTCGAACCAGGAGTCAATGATCAACGCCTGCAGTGGCGCCTCGATGTCGCCGGTTGGCGCAGGAATGGTGTGCACCAGGCGCTCGAGCACCTCGTCCACGCCCATGCCGCTCTTGGCGCTACAGGCCACGGCGTCGGTCGCATCGATACCGATGATCTTCTCGATCTCGTCTTTGACCTTGTCCGGATCGGCTTGAGGCAGGTCCATCTTGTTAAGGACCGGCATAACCTCCAGGCCCTGCTCGATGGCGGTGTAGCAGTTGGCAACCGACTGGGCTTCAACGCCCTGGCCGGCGTCTACCACCAGCAGCGCGCCTTCACACGCCGCCAGCGAACGGCTGACTTCGTAGGTGAAGTCAACATGGCCCGGGGTGTCAATGAAGTTCAGCTGATAGGTGACGCCATCGTTTGCCTTGTAATGCAAGGTGACACTGTGGGCCTTGATGGTGATACCGCGCTCACGCTCCAGGTCCATGGAGTCGAGTACCTGGGCCTCCATCTCGCGGGCAGACAGGCCGCCACACATCTGGATGAAACGGTCCGCCAGGGTCGACTTGCCATGGTCAATGTGGGCGATGATGGAGAAATTGCGGATATGACTCAAATCACTCACGGGTCAACACTCAAAAAGGCTGCGGGCCGGACGCCCACCGAAAAATAGCCGGGAATTGTACCTGAAGCCTGACCTTGGCGTCACGTGAACTGTGGTGACAAGGAATGCCAGCGTCCAACCCCGGGTGACCGTTCAGGCACAAAAAAGGGCAGCTTGCGCTGCCCTCCCCTGTACCGCGCTGCTTACTCAGCCAGCTTGAAGGTAATGAAGCTTGCGCGCCCCTGACGCAGCACGCGCATCGACACCGAACGGTTTTTCGGCAGTTCCTTGGCGATTTCGGTGAACTCTTTCGCCGAGGCAATCGCCTGGTTGTTCAGGTGGCTGATGACATCGCCCGGACGCAGGCCAATAAGCGCCGCAGGACCGTCCTGGACTTCCTTGATGACCACGCCGCCCTTGAGCTCCAGGGTTTTCTTCTGCTCGGCGGTCAGGTCGGACACCGACACCCCCAGACGGTTGCTGCTGCGCTCGACGCCACCGCTGGCGGCATCGGCGAGTTCGGCATTGTCATCCGGCAAGGCGCCGACCGTAACATCAAGGTTCTGGCGCTTGCCGTTGCGGATGATCTCCAGCTTGGCCTTGGCGCCGTCTTTCAGGCTGCCAACCAGGTGCGGCAGGTCGGCAGACATGACAATCGGCTGACCGTTCATGCTCAGAATCACGTCACCCACTTGCAGGCCGCCCTTCGCCGCCGGGCCGTCTTCCAGGACCTGGGCCACCAGGGCGCCAGCCGGCTTGTCGAGACCGAAGGATTCAGCCAGGTCCTTGTTGACCTCCTGAATCACCACACCCAGCCAGCCGCGGCTGACCTTGCCGTCTTTCTTCAGCTGGTTGGAAACATCCAGGGCGACGTCGATCGGGATGGCGAACGACAGCCCCATGAAGCCGCCGGAGCGGGTAAAGATCTGCGAGTTGATCCCCACCACTTCACCGTTCATGTTGAACAGCGGGCCGCCCGAGTTACCCGGGTTGATGGCCACGTCGGTCTGGATGAACGGCACATAGGTGTCGTTCGGCAAGGTACGACCCTTGGCGCTGACGATACCTTTGGTCACCGAATGGTCGAAACCGAACGGCGAACCAATGGCCAGCACCCACTCTCCGACCTTGAGCTTCTCGGAGTCGCCCAGCTTGACGGTCGGCAGGTTCTTGCCGTCAACCTTGAGCAACGCAACGTCAGTGCGAGGATCAGTGCCGACCAGCTTGGCCTGCAGTTCGCTGCGATCGGACAGACGGACGATGATTTCGTCGGCATCGGCGACCACGTGGTTATTGGTCAGCACATAGCCGTCACTGGAGATGATGAAGCCCGATCCCAGCGACTGCGCTTCACGCTGGCGGTCACCGCGCGGCGAACGCGGCGCTTGCGGCATATTGCGTTCGAAGAATTCGCGAAACATCGGCGGCAGGCCTTCCAGATCAGGCATCTGACCGGCGGCGTACTTGCGGTCCGGCAGCTTCTGCTTGGTACTGATGTTCACCACGGCAGGCGAGGCCTGCTCGACCAGGGTGGTGAAGTCCGGCAGGGCTTCAGCCTGGGCGGTGACCACCTGACCGAGCATGAGCACGGCGGCGAACAACGATAGGTAGGTTTTCAAGCGTGGTATTGACATACGGCTCCCGTCACATCGAGCGTGGTTAGCAGTAGGGCCCTGCAAACGCAGGAAAGGCCAGTCCCCGAAAGGACTGACCTATAGAAAAAATCTGAAGTTTTTGCAAACTGCAAAGCTTGCCAATCATGTCAGCCAAGGCACCCTCGACCGATAAACAGGATAGTTACCCGTCATTTTTGTGCCTGGGCATCCTGGGATCGCATGGACAAGGCAATCCGCTCCGCGGTGCCGATCGGAATTTCGCCGACTACGGTGACCATCACTTCACCTTTGGGTGTGGTCAAGCGCCGGGAGACCGCTACGGTCGGCCCCAGCTGCGTGCGAATATCGACCGCCGAGCCACCGTCCAGGGCTTCGACAAATACCGAGAACCGTGCCAGGCCATCGTCAAACATCAAACTGCTGACAACGTTCTTGCCTTGAGGGTCCTTGCGCACCGAGCTGTCGACCAGTTCAAAACCTGCAGGCAACCACTCTGAGCGCCAGGCTGTCACCGGCTGCTTGGCCTGGGACGCGACCAGGGTGACCGGCTTGCACAGTTCACTTGCCTTGAGCTCGTCATCGGTCGGCGCTTGCGCGGTGTTCAGCCGGGTGAACTGAAAGCGCTCCAGCAACCGCCCCTTGTCGTCGAGCATCAATGACTTCAGCGGCAGCCCGGTCTTGCGGTCCAGGTGCAACTCGAAGGCATAGCGGTGCTGGTCACGGGGACTGAGGGTGACGATAACCGCTTCACGGTCCGCCACCCGCGACCTGCCGGCAATGCCGAGGTCGTACCAACTCATCAGCTTGAGGGGATCAAGCACTCGCGCCGTGGACTCTGGTGGATTGGTCACACCAGACACCAAGGCTCCGCTTACGCACTGGGTATGCCCGTCGACACGCACGACTTCCTGGGCCGAGCCATCGAGCTGCAAAAGCCGCTCGCTGACCTTGCCATCCTGGACGCGATGCCAGATATCGTGGGTGGAGAAGCTGCCGTTACGCTCGTAAACGAAAGTACCCTGATAGCTCTGCTGTTGCTCGGCCTGCGCCAGCTTCTTCAGCCAGTCGCCCGCCTCCGGTGAGGAGTTGGCCGCATGGGCCGGCAGTATCAGCCAGCCTCCCAGCAACAGCGGTATAAGAGGTAGCGCGCGCATGATCCTCCTTACTTAACGGTTTTCCAGGCTGGCCGCGCGGGCATAAGGCAGAGCGCTCTCGGTACCCTTGAGTGCTGCTTCCTGAGCATGCTGGCGCAGATAGCCGGGCAGACGCTGGTCGTGCCAGCCGGATTGCCCTTGCAGCACGCCATTGGCCATTGGCCCTGGCTGCTCTGCACTCTCACTATAGCCTGCCAACACAGCGGGGCCTTGAACCTGTGGCACACTCAGTCCCTGCTGGGCAGGTTGCTGGGCAGCCAACTGCACGCCGCTGATTTCGTCCTGGTTGTACAGGCGCACACCCGCCAGCACCGCAACGGTTACCGAAGCCGCCACGGCCAGACGACCCAGGCTACGCCACGGACCACGGTTGACCTTGACCGGCGCTGCTTCATCAGCCAGCGCGGCAGACACCGCAGAGGCGATATCCAGTTTTGGCAGCACCAGTTCCTTGTGCATGGCCGCACGGGCAATCTGGTAACGAGACCAGGTAGCACGGGTTTCGGCATCATCGACGGCGTTCAACACCCGACGTAATTCCAGTTCGTCCGCTTCGTTATCCATCACCGCGGACAGCGATTCCTGCAAAGCTTCACGACTCATGGCGGTTCCTCTCTTGGCTGTCGCCGCTGTCTCAGGTTTCCTGCAACAACGGCTGCAGGGCTTTGTCTATGGCCTCCCGAGCGCGGAAAATTCGAGAGCGCACGGTACCCACCGGACACTGCATGACGCTCGCAATGTCCTCGTAACTCAGACCGTCAAATTCACGTAAAGTTAACGCCGTACGTAAATCTTCTGGCAGTTGCTGAATGGTCCGATGGACGGTGCCTTCGATCTCATCTCGCAACAACGCACGCTCGGGGGACTCCAGATCCTTGAGGCCATGATCGCCGTCGTAAAATTCCGCATCCTCGGAACTTACATCGCTGTCCGGTGGCCGCCGTCCGCGGGACACCAGATAGTTCTTTGCCGTGTTGATGGCAATGCGGTACAGCCAGGTATAGAAGGCACTGTCTCCGCGAAAATTACCCAGCGCACGATAAGCTTTGATGAAAGCTTCCTGCGCAACATCCTGGGCTTCATGGGTGTCGTGTACGAAACGCACGATCAACCCGAGAATCTTGTGCTGATACTTCAGCACCAACAGATCAAACGCTCGCCTGTCGCCACGCTGCACGCGCTCGACAAGCTGCTGATCCTCTTCCTGGGTTAGCATGAACACTCCTCAGTGAACTCGAAGGAGCCGTACGAGAAGCATCGTTCAGGCTTGCAACCATAGACTCGGGCTTTTCGCAAAAGTTCTCCCCTTCAAGCAAGTTTCCTGCGGCCCTTGGTCGGCTCGCACGAAAAACGCAGCGCGGTCACGGCCGGCTGCGTCGATAATCGGGTCTCGAATACGCCGGCAAGGCCCTGTTACGGGTCACTGCCCTGCGTCGCCGCGGTATTGTGGCGGGCGGTCAGCCTACTATGGATATCCACACAGCATGGAAAGTTCCCACAGCAGCGCCTGCCCCGCATAAGCGCCATTGGAAATCAGGGCCTTGAGACTGCTATAAAGGCAGCCGGTCCAGATTCACGATAGTTTCACAATGCCATCTGCGCCTGACTATTGTGCCGATCCCCCCCTTCAGATACTAGTGTCCTGACATGAGCCAACAACTCCAACATGATGTCCTCGTGATCGGCAGCGGTGCCGCCGGTCTGAGCCTGGCGCTGAACCTTCCGAGTCACCTGCGCATTGCCGTGCTCAGCAAGGGCGATCTTGCCAACGGTTCGACTTACTGGGCCCAGGGCGGCGTCGCTGCGGTGCTCGACGACACCGACACGGTGCAATCCCACGTCGACGACACCCTCAACGCCGGTGGCGGCCTGTGCCACGAAGACGCCGTGCGCTTCACCGTAGAACACAGCCGCGAAGCGATCCAGTGGCTGATTGACCAGGGCGTACCCTTCACCCGCGATGAACACGCCCGTGTCGACGACGGTGGCTTCGAATTCCATCTGACCCGCGAAGGCGGCCACAGCCATCGGCGCATCATTCATGCTGCCGACGCCACGGGGGCGGCGATCTTCACTACGCTGCTGGCCCAGGCACGCCAACGTCCGAACATCGAACTGCTGGAACAGCGCGTCGCCGTTGACCTGATCACCGAGCGGCGCCTGGGCCAGGACGGCGACCGCTGCCTGGGCGCCTACGTGTTGAATCGCAATACCGGCGAAGTCGATACCTATGGCGCACGCTTCACCGTGCTCGCCACCGGCGGGGCCGCCAAGGTCTACCTGTATACCAGCAACCCCGACGGCGCCTGCGGCGACGGCATTGCCATGGCCTGGCGGGCCGGCTGCCGGGTGGCCAACCTGGAATTCAACCAGTTTCATCCCACCTGCCTGTACCACCCGCAAGCCAAGAGTTTTCTGATTACCGAAGCACTGCGCGGTGAAGGGGCCTTGTTGCGCCTGCCCAACGGCGAGCGCTTCATGCCGCGCTTTGACCCGCGCGAAGAACTGGCGCCGCGCGATATCGTCGCCCGGGCCATCGACCACGAGATGAAACGACTCGGCGTGGACTGCGTCTACCTGGACATCAGCCACAAGTCTGACGATTTCATCAAGACTCACTTCCCGACCGTCTATGAACGCTGCCTGGCTTACGGCATCGACATCACGCGCCAGCCGATCCCGGTAGTGCCAGCGGCGCACTACACCTGCGGCGGGGTGATGGTGGACGACAGCGGTCACACCGACGTGCCTGGGCTCTATGCCATTGGTGAAACCAGTTTCACCGGCCTGCACGGCGCCAACCGCATGGCCAGCAACTCGCTGCTGGAGTGCTTCGTCTACGGCCGTGCTGCTGCTGCCGACATCGAGGCGCACCTTGACCAGATCAGCATGCCACGCGCCCTGCCCTGCTGGGATGCCAGCCAGGTCACCGACTCGGACGAAGACGTGATCATTGCGCACAACTGGGACGAACTGCGGCGCTTCATGTGGGACTATGTCGGGATCGTGCGCACCAGCAAACGCCTGCAACGCGCCGAACACCGCGTGCGTCTGCTGCTGGATGAAATCGATGAGTTCTACAGTAACTACAAGGTCAGCCGTGACCTGATCGAACTGCGCAACCTGGCCCAGGTTGCCGAATTGATGATTCGCTCAGCCATGCAGCGCAAGGAAAGCCGCGGCCTGCACTACACCCTGGACTACCCGGGGATGCTCGCCGAGGCACGCGACACTATCCTGCAGCCGCCCACCTACGCCGACTGAACTTCAGGCGCACGCGCAGGCGCCGGTGCTGCACCGGCTCCAGCGCGTCAGCGGCAACGCACAACCCTTGCGTCCAATAGCTGCCCTTGCGGCGGTAACGCAGCACGATCAGGCCCGGCAAAGCCAGGCTGTCGGGGCGCAGCTGCACCGCTTGCCAGCCCTTGGCAGGGCTGAACAGGTGCCAGCCGTCAGGGGCACGTCGCAAGCCACTGATAGCCTGGGGATGGCTGAGCAGAATGCGCCGGGGAATCATCCAGCCAGCGTGCACCAGACACATGAGAATGCCTGCTACCTGCAGCCACCCGGCAAGCGGCAGCACGCACAGCCCCAGCATCGCCAGCAACTGGCACGCCAGGTAGGCCGCCAGCAGGCTTGAAGAGCCATGCCAGCGGCACTCGAAGCGATCACTTGGGCTGGACACGATCCAGAATGATGCGAACCATGCGTTGCAGCTCGGGGTCTGGCGACTCGCTGCGCTCCATGAACCAGCCAAACATGTCCTGGTCTTCGCAACTGAGCAAGCGCCAGTAGAGCTCGCGGTCTTCCGGGCTCAGGGTTGGGTAGACATCCTGGCTGAAAGGGACCAGCAACACGTCCAGCTCCAGCATGCCGCGGCGGCTATGCCAAAAGAGCCGGTTGAGTTCAATTTGTTCGACCATGGAGCCCTCCTAAAATAGGCCGACAGTATACAGAGCCCGCGCCCGGGGAACACGCGACGTTGGTCCGTAGTTCGGCGCAAAAAATGACAGAGGGGCCAGCTCAACTACCTATTTTTACGACAGCGCTCTATCATGGTCCCCAGTCTTATCTACCCTGCGATGTCCCATGGCCGAATCCGCTTTTTTCTGCACCCTTTCCCACGAAGGCGTCCTCGCCGTCCGCGGCTCGGACGCTGGCAAGTTCCTGCAAGGCCAACTGACCTGCAACATCAGCTACCTGGGCGACAGCACCAGCAGCCTTGGCGCGCGCTGCATGGTCAAGGGCCGCATGCAGTCGAGCTTTCGCATCCTGCCGGAAGGCGACGGCTACTTGCTGGCGATGGCCCGCGAACTGCTGGAACCGCAACTGGCGGACCTGAAGAAATATGCAGTGTTCTCCAAAGCCAAGCTGACCGACGAGAGCAACGCCTGGGTGCGCTTTGGCGTGCACGGCGGTGAAGCCGCGCTGCAGACCCTGGGCCTTGAGGTGCCGGCACAAACCGACGCGATGACGCGCCATGCCGGGTTGATCGCAATTGCCGTGTCGCCTGGGCGGATCGAACTCTGGGTGGCTGCCGATCAGGCAGAACAGATAAAGGCACAACTGGCTGAACAGTTGCCACAGGCTGACCTCAACGACTGGTTGCTCGGGCAGATCCGCGCCGGCATTGGCCAGGTCATGGCGCAAACCCGCGAGCTGTTCATCCCGCAGATGATCAACCTGCAGGCAGTGGGCGGTGTCAGTTTCAAGAAAGGCTGCTACACCGGTCAGGAAATTGTCGCGCGCATGCAGTACCTGGGCAAACTCAAACGTCGTCAGTACCGCGCAGCCCTGGCAGGACAAGAGCTGCCCGCACCGGGCACCGAAATTTTCTCGCCAACCCACAACTCCTCGGTAGGTGAAGTGGTGCTGTCGGCACGCAACGCCGAGGGCAGCGAACTACTGGCCGTATTGACCGCCGATGCCGTTGCAGATAACAACCTGCACGTGGGCAGCCCCGATGGCCCGCGCCTGGAGCTGCTGTCGTTGCCTTACGAACTGGATCGCGACCGCGAGATCCAGCGCTGAGCCAGCCCTGCCCCGGTGCCTGGAAGGCCGGGGCTCTCAATGAATAACGCTAGAGAATCACGATGAACAATCTGGCCGAGATGGTCCAGACCCAGTTGCTGGCTGCCATCAACAACGATGACCTGGTGCTGCCGACCTTGCCCGAGGTGGCACTGAGCATCCGCGAGGCCGCCGAGAACAGCGAAATCAGCGTCAGCGCCCTGAGTAAAGTCATCGGCCGCGACGCTGCCCTGTCGGCTCGCCTGATCAAAGTGGTGAACAGCCCGTTGCTGCGCGCCACAGTCGAAGTCACCGACCTGCAGACCGCCATTACCCGCCTGGGCATCAACTACAGCTGCAACCTGGCCATTGGCCTGGTGATCGAGCAGATCTTCCATGCCCGCTCCGACGTCGTTGAGAAGAAAATGCGCGAAGTCTGGGCTTCCAGCCTGGAAGTCGCGGGTATCAGCTATGAACTGTGCCGGCGCTACACCCAGCTCAAACCCGATCAGGGCGCCCTTGCCGGCCTGGTTCACCAGATCGGCGTGCTGCCGATCCTGATCTACGCCGAAGAGCACAACGAACTGCTCTCCGATCCGGTTTGCCTGAACTATGTGATCGACCAGATTCACCCGGTGTTGGGCGACAAGATCCTCAGCACCTGGGAATTCCCCGAACAACTGGTCAAACTGCCCGGACAGGTCCTTGACCTTCACCGCGGCAGCAACCAGGTCGACTATGTCGACGTCGTCCAGATCGCCCGGGCCCTGAGCCATGCCACTGGCAAGCTGCAACCACTGGCGACCCTTCCCGCCTACCAGCACCTGGGCTTGCCGGCCGGTACCGAGCTCGAGGCGTGCGACCTGCTCAACGCCCGCGCCTTGTTCCGCTAATTAACGTTCCGCTCGTCCACCGAAAAGCTTACCCGTACTTTGAGGCCGCCGCGCTCACCATCGTGCAGGCTGATCTGTGCCAGATGGGCGCGGCAGATTTCGCCGACAATCGCCAGCCCCAGGCCTGTGCCCTGCGCACTGCGCCGATAAAAGCGCTCGAACACCCGCTCGCGTTCCGCTTCGGGAATACCCGGGCCATCATCTTCGACCTCCAGCACGCAAGGTGCGTAGACCCGTAAAATCACGTTGCCGCCTTTGGGTGTATGCGCCAGGGCGTTATCCACCAGGTTGCTGAGCAACTCGTTGAGCAAGGTCGGTTCGCCGCGCACATGCACCGGCGCTTCGGCTTCCAGTGCCAGCGCCACGCCTCGGGCGTAGGCCAACGGCGCCATCGCCATGCCCAGTTCACGGGCCAGCTGGCTCAGGTCGAGCGACTGCGCCCCACCCTCGGCAATCGCCCGTGCACCGTTCTCCACCCGCGCCAGTGACAACAGCTGGTTGGCCAGGTGGGTCAGGCGGTCGGTGCCCTGCGCAGCAGACTCCAGAGTGTCACGCCAGACCTGCGGTTCGCTGGAACGCAAGCCCAGCTCGACCCGGGCCTTGAGCGCAGCCAGAGGCGTGCGCAACTCATGCGCGGCCTCGGCGATGAATTGCGCCTGGCGCTCGAACTGCACACGCAGGCGTTCAGTGAAGTGGTTCAAGGCTCGCACCAGCGGGCTCAGTTCGCGCTGCACCTCGATCAGCGGCAAGGCCCGCAAATCGTCAAGCTGGCGCTCCTCCACCGCGCTACGCAAGCGCTCCAGCGGGCGCAAGGCGGCGCTGACGGCAAACCACACCAGCATCAGTGCACCGAGCGCCAGCATGCCCAGGCGCAACAGGGTATCGGCCATCAGGCCACGCGCCATGCGCACCCGCGCCTCTTCGGTTTCGGCTACGCGGATTTCGGCCATGCCGTTCATGTTCGGTTCGGTGACCGCTTTGAGCAGGCTCACCACGCGTACGTCCTGCCCCAGGTAACGGGCGTTGTAAAAGCGCGCCAGCGCCGGATAATCATCAGTGCGCGGGGTGCCAGGCGGCGGTGCGGGGAGGTTTTCGTAGCCCGAGATCAGGCGCTGATGAATGTCATTGACCTGGTAATAGATGCGCCCGGCACTGTCATAGGCAAAGGTATCCAGCGCGACATAAGGCACATCGGCGCTGAGGCTGCCGTCACGCTGGGACAAACCCGCGGCAATGGTACGCGCCGATGCCAGCAAGGTACGATCATAGGCAGTGTCAGCCGCTTCACGACCGTTCCAGTAGGCACTCAAGCCACTGGCCAGCATCAACACCACCAGCAGCAACGCCAGGTTCCACAGCAGCCGCCCGCGCAGGCTGCCGCTGTCACGCATCGCGGTGCTCAAGCAGGTACCCGAGCCCCCTGAAGGTAACAATGGCCACGGCATGCCCATCCAGTTTCTTGCGCAGACGATGGACGTATATCTCGATGGCGTCGGCGCTGGCTTCTTCATCCAGGCCAAAGACCTGGGCGGCCAGTTGCTCTTTGCTCATCACCCGCCCGGGCCGCGCTACCAGGGCTTCGAGCACCGCCTGTTCGCGGGAGGTCAGGGTCAGCAGTTCGTCACCGAGGGTAAAGCGCCGGGTGTCGAGGTCGTACACCAGCGGCCCGCAGCGCTGCTGGCGTTCACCGCCCAGTACGGTACGACGCAACAGGGCTTTGACCCGTGCCTCGAGTTCGGTGAGTTCAAAGGGTTTGGCCAGGTAATCATCAGCGCCCAGATTCAGGCCATGGACCCGGTCCTTGACGTCGCTGCGCGCGGTCAGCATCAGCACCGGCAGGGTCTTGCCCCGGGCGCGCAGGCGCGCCAGCACCTCGAAGCCATCCATGCGCGGCAGGCCCACATCGAGCACCGCCACGGCATATTCCTCGGTGGACAAGGCCAGATCGGCAGCCACGCCATCGTGCAGTACATCCACGGTCAGGCCGGTGCTTTTCAGGGCCTGGGCCACGCTTTCAGCCAGCTGCAGATGGTCTTCGACGAGCAGCACACGCATCGATTTCTCCCGGTCACGTCGCAGTCAATGGCGCGGAGTGTACAGCTGACAGATCAGCTGTGAAGCCCTGGTAACAATGAAAAGCTGCTGAAAGGTTAGCGAAAGGTTCAGCCCCTAGCATCGCCTGACGGCTCACTCTGCTTGCCGTACAACCGAACCTCGACGTTCGAACTAATAAGAACAATAACGGAGTTTCAACACGATGCTGTCCATGCAGCCACAGGCCTGTGTGCCTACCCGCCGTTTACCTTCCCGCCAGACCGCAGTTGCCAGTGCCCTTGCGCTTGCCGGCGTCGCCCCGCTTAGCCAGGCCGCCTTCTTCGATGACAGCAAGGCCGGCTTCGAAACCCGTAACATGTACTTCAACCGCGACTTTCGCGACGGTACCAGCGCACAGCAATCCAAGCGTGACGAATGGGCTCAGGGCTTCATGCTCAATTTCGAGTCGGGTTATACCGACGGCCCGGTCGGCTTTGGCCTCGATGCCCTGGGAATGCTCGGCATCAAGCTCGACTCCAGCCCCGACCGCACCGGGACCGGCCTGCTGCCCACCCACGACGATGGCCGCGCCGCCGACGAGTACTCCAAGCTCGGCCTGACCGGCAAGGTGAAGATCTCCGCCACTGAACTGAAAGTCGGCACCCTGATTCCCGAATTGCCCACCCTGCAGCCCAACGACGGCCGCATCCTGCCGCAGACCTTCGAAGGCGGCCTGCTGACTTCCGGCGAAATCAAGAACCTGACCTTTACCGGCGGGCGCCTGGAAAAAGCCAAGGACCGCGACGACACCAACAAGGAAGACATTGCCCTTAACAACAAGAACGGCCGTTTTCTCGGCACCGTTGCCGGCAATCACTTCGACCTCGCAGGCCTGGACTACAAGTTCACCGACAAAATCACCGGCAGCTACCACTGGGCACAACTGGACGATGTCTATCGCCAGCACTTTGTCGGCATGATCGCCAGCCAGCCCTGGGGCCCGGGCACCTTCGGCGCCGACCTGCGCATGGCGTTCAGCGACGACCAGGGCCAGGCACGCGGCGGCAAGATCGATAACACCGCGCTCAACGGCATGCTCAGCTACGGCCTCAAGGGCCACAAGCTCAGCGCCGGTTACCAGCACATGTCGGGCGACAGCGCTTTCCCTTACGTCGACGGCTCCGACCCGTACCTGGTCAACTTCGTGCAGATCAACGACTTCGCCGGTAAAGACGAACGTTCCTGGCAAACCCGCTACGACTTTGACTTCGTCACGCTGGGCATTCCCGGCCTGACCTTCATGACCCGCTACATCAGCGGCGATAATGTCAGCCTGGCCAATGGTGGTGAAGGCAAAGAGTGGGAACGCAACACCGAGTTCAAATATGTGGTGCAAAGTGGCGCCCTGAAAAACGTCGCCGTGCGCCTGCGCAACGCCACTTTCCGCTCCAACTTCACCCGCGATGCGGACGAAGTGCGGCTGCTGGTGAGTTACAGCCTTGCGCTGTGGTAATCCCCGATAACAATAATGCTCACGGAGATAGACGATGACCTTTTCACTGCGCCGCATTGCCCTTGCCACCAGTTGCCTGCTGCTTGCCGGCAACGTCCTGGCGAGCGAACCCAAACGCCCTGAGTGCATTGCCCCGGCCTCCCCCGGTGGCGGCTTCGACCTGACCTGCAAACTGGTGCAAAGCGCCCTGGTCAACGAGAAGATCCTCAGCAAGCCCATGCGCGTGACCTACATGCCTGGTGGTGTTGGCGCCGTCGCCTACAACGCCGTGGTGGCTCAGCGCCCGGCCGATGCCGGGACCCTGGTGGCCTGGTCCAGCGGCTCGTTGCTCAACCTCGCCCAAGGCAAGTTCGGTCGCTTCGACGAAAACGCCGTACGCTGGCTGGCGGCAGTCGGCACCAGCTATGGCGCCATCGCAGTGAAAAACGATTCGCCCTACAAAACCCTCGATGATCTGGTTGCCGCGCTGAAAAAGGACCCGAGCAAAGTGGTGATCGGCTCCGGCGGTACCGTCGGCAGCCAGGACTGGATGCAAACCGCTCTGATCGCCAAAGCCGCCGGTATCAATCCGCGCGACCTGCGGTATGTCGCCCTCGAAGGTGGTGGTGAAATTGCCACGGCGTTGCTGGGTGGCCATATCCAGGTGGGCAGTACCGACATCTCCGACTCCATGCCGCACATCCAGAGCGGTGACATGCGCTTGCTGGCGGTGTTCGCCGAAAACCGTCTGGACGAGCCGGAAATGAAGAACATTCCGACCGCAAAGGAACAGGGTTACGACATTGTCTGGCCGGTGGTACGCGGCTTCTATCTGGGGCCGAAGGTCACCGATGAGGAGTACGACTGGTGGAAAGCCTCGTTCGACAAACTGCTGGCCTCGGAAGAGTTCGCCAAGCTGCGTGACCAGCGCGAGCTGTTCCCGTTTGCCATGACCGGCGTCGAGCTGGATACCTATGTGAAGAAACAGGTGGCCGACTACAAGGCCCTGGCCAAGGAATTCGGGCTGATTCAGTAAGCCCTGCGTTTCTCCCAGCGATCCCGTAGAAGCGGACTCTCCGGCACCCCGGTGAATTCGCGCCTACAAGGTCGGCGACCAATGTTTGTGAACCTCACAGAGGACACGCGCGATGATCCTGCAACGCGTCTTTGCCCTGTTTTTGCTGGCGCTCTGCGCCGCCCTGGCCGTCATGGCCTGGCCTTACCAGGCTGCATTTTCCTACGAACCGGTTGGCCCTCGCGCCTACCCCTTGCTGATGCTCGGCCTGATGGGCCTTGGCCTGCTTTACCTGGCATTTCGTCCTACGCCCATCGTGCACAAAGAGGACGAGCCGGAACTGGACCGCGAAACCCTGAACAAGATTGCCATGTGCATCGGCTTGCTGCTGGTATTCGCCGCCACCTTCGAGACCCTCGGGTTCATTGTCAGCAGCATCTTGATCGGCGTGCCCATGGCACGGCTCTACGGCGGGCGCTGGCTGCCCAGTGTGATGATCATCGGGTTGATGAGCATTGCCCTGTACTGGCTGTTCGACCGCGTCATGGATGTCCCCCTGCCCCTCGGCCTGCTCGACGTTCTGGAGAATTGACATGGATACCCTCAGCTACCTGGGCCAGGGCTTCGGCGTCGCCCTCAGTCCTTACAACCTGGTCACGGCCCTGGCCGGCACCCTGATCGGTACCGTGGTCGGCCTGCTACCCGGCCTCGGCCCGATCAACGGCGTGGCCCTGCTGATTCCGATTGCCTTTGCCCTCGGCCTGCCACCGGAGTCGGCGCTGATCCTGCTGGCAGCGGTGTACCTGGGCTGCGAGTACGGTGGCCGGATCAGTTCGATTCTGCTCAACATCCCCGGCGAAGCGTCCACCGTCATGACCACCCTCGACGGCTACCCCATGGCCCGCCAGGGCCTGGCTGGCGTCGCGCTGTCGCTGTCGGCCTGGAGCTCGTTCATCGGTGCCTTCATCGCCACCTGCGGCATGGTGTTGTTCGCGCCTTTGCTGGCGAAATGGGCGATCGCCTTCGGGCCGGCGGAATACTTCGTGCTGATGGTGTTCGCCATCGTCTGCCTGGGCGGCATGGCAGGCGACCGGCCGCTGAAAACCTTTATTGCCGCTTTGATCGGTCTGTTTCTGTCCAGCGTCGGTATCGACGCCAACAGTGGTGTGTACCGCTTTACCGGTGACAGCGTGCACCTGGCCGACGGCATCCAGTTCGTAGTGCTGGTGCTGGGCCTGTTCTCCATCAGCGAGATTCTGTTGCTGCTGGAAAAGACCCACCACGGCCACGAAGCGGTAAAAGCCACCGGCCGCATGCTGTTCAACTTCAAGGAGGCCGCCTCGGTTTTCGTGGTGAACATCCGCTGCGGTCTGCTCGGTTTCATCATGGGCGTGCTGCCTGGTGCCGGAGCAACCCTGGCCAGTGCCGTGGCCTACATGACCGAGAAGCGCATCGCCGGCGCCAAGGGCACCTTCGGCAAGGGTGACAAACGTGGTCTGGCCGCGCCTGAAACCGCCATCGGTGCCTCCTGCTGTGGCGCCCTGGTGCCGATGCTGACCCTCGGCGTCCCGGGCTCGGGTACCACTGCGGTGATGATCGGTGCACTGACCCTGTACAACATCACCCCGGGGCCGATGCTGTTCGAACAGCAACCGGACATTGTCTGGGGCCTGATCGCCTCGCTGTTCATCGCCAACATCATGCTGGTGATCCTCAACATCCCGATGATCCGTATCTTCACCCGCATTCTGGCCGTGCCGAACTGGGCCCTGGTGCCGGTGATCGCGATCATTACCGCGATCGGCGTGTATGCCGTGCATGCGACGACCTTCGACCTGTTCCTGATGATTGGCATCGGCATCTTCGGCTACATCCTGCGCAAGCTGGATTTCCCGCTGTCACCGATTCTTCTCGGGTTCATTCTCGGCGGGTTGATGGAACAGAACCTGCGCCGTGCGCTATCGATCTCCAATGGTGCCCTGGATATCCTCTGGTCCAGCCCGATCACCCTGAGCGTGTGGGGCCTGACCATCGCCATGATGCTGTTGCCGTTGCTGCGGATCTGGCGTAAACGCAGTGTTCAGCGGCGCGCACTGGCCGATGTCTGACCGGTTGCTGAAGTTGTATTGGGCCACGGGGCTGGTCGGTCTGGCAGGCGGGTATCTCGCCAGCCAGGTCGGCTGGCCTTTGCCGTGGATGGTCGGCTCGTTGCTGGCGATCATCCTCGTGCGCTGCCTGACGCCCTGGCAACTGAGCGAAATACCCGGCGGGCGAAAGTGCGGGCAGTGGATTATCGGCATCGGTATTGGCCTGCACTTCACCCCTGCGGTGGTCGAGCAGGTGGCGAGCAATTTCGGCCTGATTTTCTGCGGTGCGTTGATCACCAGTGTGTCCAGCGTGGTCGGCATCTGGTTATTGCGCCGCACCGGCGAAGACCGCGCCACGGCATTCTTTTCCAGCATGCCGGGGGGATCGGGAGAGATGGTCAACCTCGGTGCGCGCAATGGTGCCAACCTCAGCCAGGTTGCCGCCGCGCAGAGCCTGCGGGTACTGGCCGTGGTGCTGTGTGTGCCGGCGCTGTTCAAGTATCTGCTGGGCGATGGCGTGCCGATCACCCATGCCGGGAGTGTCAGCTGGGCCTGGCTGGCGCTGATCTGTCCGCTGGGGCTGGTCATGGCCTTGCTGTGGCAGCGCTTGAAACAACCCAACCCCTGGCTGTTCGGCCCGTTGCTGATCGCCGCCATTGCCAGTGTCGGTGCCGACCTGCAGATCGCCCTGCCCGACGGCGCCAGCCAGGTGGGCCAGTGGTTGATCGGCAGCGGCCTGGGCTGTCATTTCAACCGCGCCTTCTTTCGCCGGGCGCCGTCGTTCCTCGGCCGCACTCTGATTGCCACGGCCCTGAGCATGCTCATCGCCGCTGCCGCGGCCTGGACCTTGAGCCACCTGACTCAACTGGACCTGCGTTCCCTGACCCTGGGCATGATGCCGGGCGGCATCGCCGAAATGAGCCTGACCGCCGAAACCCTGCAACTGTCGGTACCGCTGGTGACGGCTCTGCAGGTGATGCGTCTGCTGTTTGTGCTGTTTCTCGCCGAACCGCTGTTCCGCCACTGGATCAGCGAACGCGCAACACCCGGGTCAGACAGCAACAACGGCAATTGAGGGGCGACGTCAATGGGGCTGCCCTGCAGCCCCGTCTCCTAGAGCGGCGGTAATGCCCACTGCACAGGCGTCAGGCCATGCTGCTCGAGGAACTTGTTGGTGCGGCTGAAATGCCCGCAACCCAAAAATCCGCGGTAGGCGGACAACGGCGACGGGTGCACGGACTTGAGCACCAGGTGCTTGGTGCTGTCGATCAGCTTCTGCTTGCTCTGCGCATGTGCGCCCCACAGCAGGAACACCGTATTGGGCTGATGCTCGCTGACCAGCTGGATGATGCGGTCGGTAAAGAACTCCCAGCCCTTCTTGGCGTGGGAGGCAGCATTGGCGCGCTCTACGGTCATGGTGGTGTTGAGCAGCAACACGCCCTGGTCCGCCCAGTGCTGCAGGCAACCGTGCGCAGGAATCTCGATATTGAGGTCGCGGTGCAGTTCCTTGTAGATGTTGACCAGCGACGGCGGCGTCGGGATGCCCGGTTGTACCGAAAAGCACAAACCATGGGCCTGACCCGGACCGTGGTACGGGTCCTGGCCGAGGATCACCACTTTGACCTGATCCAGCGGCGTGGAGTTGAGTGCATTGAAGATCAGCGGGCCCGGCGGGTAGATCTCTTTGCCCGCGGCGTGTTCCTGGCGCAGGAATTCACGCAGCTGCTGCATGTAAGGTTGCTCGAACTCAGCGCGCAGCGCTTCTTTCCAGCTTGCTTCGAGTTTGATGCGATCGTCGTCAGTCATGGGGTCATCCGTAAACAATGGCGCGACACTAGGAAAGCTGCCCGGACTTGTCAATCGATCCGACCGGCGACCGGCGTATTCGTCAGCAGCGACCATACTTGTGCGGATAAACGTGAAGAGGTCGCCCATGGTTGCCGTACTGCATGAGGAACTCACGGGTGTCGATGGCGCCCGCATTGGCGTCATTACCCTGAACGCCCCGCAGGCGCTCAACGCGCTGTCGCTGCCGATGATTGAGGTCATCGATGAACAGCTCAAGGCTTGGGCCGAAGACAGCGACATCGTCTGTGTGTTGCTACGCGGCAATGGCAGCAAGGCCTTTTGCGCCGGTGGCGAGGTACGCAGCCTGGCCCAGGCGTGCCGTGACCACCCTGGCGAAGTGCCGCACCTGGCGACGCTGTTCTTCGCCAGCGAATACCGCCTCGACTACCGCCTGCACACCTACCCCAAGCCGCTGATCTGCTGGGCACACGGCCATGTACTGGGCGGTGGCATGGGGCTGATGCAAGGCTCGGCCATTCGCATTGTCACCCCGGGCAGCCGCCTCGCCATGCCGGAGATCAGCATCGGGCTGTACCCGGATGTCGGTGCCAGTTGGTTCCTTTCGCGCCTGCCCGGCAAGCTCGGGCTGTTTCTCGGCATGACCGGTGCGCCGATCAACGCCTGCGATGCGCTGGACCTGGGGCTGGCCGATCGCCTGCTGGGTGAGAACCAGCAGGAAGCGCTACTCGATGACCTGCTGCAACTGAACTGGCAAGAGCAAACCGCCCTGCAACTCAACAGCCTGCTCAAGGCCCATCAGCATCAGGCAGCTACTGACCGGCCTGCTGCCCAGTGGCTGCCACGGCGCATACAGATCGATAGCTTGCTCGATGTGGCGGATCCGGTCTGCGCCTGGCGGGCGATCGCGGCGCTGCGCAACAGTGACGACCTGCTGCTGGCCAAGGCCGCCCAGACCATGCTCGAAGGCAGCCCGCTGACCGCCCACCTGGTCTGGGAACAGATCCAGCGCGCCAGGTACCTGTCATTGGCTCAGGTGTTCCAGATGGAATACGCCATGAGCCTCAACTGTTGCCGGCATCCGGAGTTCAGCGAAGGGGTGCGTGCGCGCCTGATCGACAAGGATCAGAAGCCGCACTGGCACTGGGCGAACATTGCCCAGGTGCCGAAAGCGGTGATCGACGCGCACTTTGCCAAAGTCTGGGAAGGCCGCCATCCCCTGGCCGACCTTGCCTGAGACGATCAGCGGTGCCAGTTGCGGTCCGGCCAGCCATTGCGGTCGCGGTTCTGCCCCGAGGGCTGCGCCCGGTAACGGTCGTTACCCCGGCCGGGATGCGGTTGGTAATAGTGGCCCGGGGCCGGGCGGTAATACTGCGGTGATGACCGGTAGTACTGGGGAGAAGGACGGTAATAGTGCGGTGCCGGTCGGTAGTGGTTGGGCGGCGGCGCGTAATAGCGAGGCGGTGGCACCACATAATAGCCACGGCTGTAGGGGTAGGCAGGCCGGTAATAACCTGGATAACCATAGCGGTCGGCGGTGTAGACCTCGGTGCGATAGTAACCGTTACCTCCGTAAGGGACACAAGCGGTTGTCAGCAAACCCAGCACTGCAACAAGCAAAAGTCGGCGATACATGGCGGCCTCCCGGACCGCGGAACTGCCCATCCCAGCGACGCTGGTCGGCGCCGACAGACAAGCGCCCGTCGACATTAACTAAGACCACGAAATGCCCCGCCGGTGCCGATCTTGCAATAATTTGAAACAACGCCAATACCCATTATATTTGTCCAGTTATTTATCGGCTCAGCCACTAGAATGAACGGCATTGGCCTATACCAAGGGAATGACCAATTGCCTCGATCCGCGGTGTTTTCGCAGCGCTCACTCATCCTGACCTTGCTGCTGTTGTTGGGCTGCGGATTCCTCGCAACGTCCCTGATCAGTTACTTTGCCTCGCGCAGCGCGATTCGCGACAGCATCATCAACACCGAACTGCCGCTGACCTCCGACACGGTCTATTCGGAAATCCAGAAGGACCTGGTGCGGCCGATCCTGATTTCCTCGATGATGGCCCACGACACCTTCCTGCGCGACTGGGTGCTGGGCGGTGAGCGCGACACGGCGCAGATCTCCCGTTACCTCAACGAGGTCATGGGCCAGTACCGCGCCTACACCGCCTTTTTCGTCTCCAGCGCCAGCAACAACTATTACCAGGCGCAAAAAGGCGTGCTCAAACAGGTCAACCCGCAGGAGCCGCGCGACACCTGGTATTACCGGGTGCGAGACATGACCGCCCCCTACGAGATCAACGTCGACCTGGACATGGCCAACCAGGACAAGCTCACCGTCTTCATCAACTACCGGGTATTCGACTACAACGGCAATTTCATCGGCGTCACCGGCATCGGCCTGACCGTTGAAGCCGTGGTCCATCTGATCGATGACTACCAGAAACGCTACCAGCGCCAGGTATTCTTCGTAGACCCGAAAGGCGACGTGGTACTGACCGGTTCCAATGGCGGAGCCGACGCGATCCGCGTCGGCCAGTCGCTGCACGAGCTGGGTGGACTGCAGGATGTGCTCAAGCAGATGCCCGGCTCGGTCACCGGCAGCCATGAATACCGTGGCACGGACGGCCATAGCCATTTTCTCAACGTACGCCTGGTACCGGAGTTGAACTGGTACCTGTTCGTCGACAAACGCGAAGGGGCGGCGCTGGACAAGATCCGCCAGTCGCTTTACCTGAACCTGGCGATCTGCGCCATGATCGGCCTGGTGGTGCTGTCGTTGCTCAATGCCATGGTCAAGCGCCACCAGGACAATATCGAGACCCTGGCCACCCGCGACAGCCTCACCGGCCTGCCCAACCGCCGTGGCTTCGACCTGCTGGCTGCCCAGGCGCTGCTCGAAGCCCAGCGCGAACCCAAGCCGCTGGTCGCGCTATTGATCGACCTCGATCACTTCAAGGTGCTTAATGATACCCATGGCCACCTGGCCGGCGACGAGGTCTTGCGCCAGTTCGCCCAGGTCCTGGAAAACTGCCTGCGCCTGTCGGACATCATCTGCCGCTGGGGTGGCGAAGAGTTCATCGTGCTGCTCAAGGACACCGACGGTGCACAAGCGCGAGAAGTCGCCGAGAAAATCCGCCTGCGTACCGAACAACTGAAGTTCACCTTCGCCGACCGCCCGATTACCCTGACCACCAGCATCGGCTTGAGCTGCCTGCAGCCTGAAGATACCCTGCACAGCCTGATCGCCCGTGCCGATCATGCGCTCTACCGTGCCAAACAAAGCGGACGCAACCGCGTTTGCGTAGAAATGCTCAGGTCCGACTATGCATGACCCTCAACACTGCCCTGCCTGCGGCGCCAGCAACCGCTGCAGCCTTGCCGACCCGCGCACGGCAACCAAGGCCTGCTGGTGCTACAGCGTCAGCATTGCCCCCGAGGTCATTGCGGCGCTGCCCGCCGAGCAGCGCAACAAGGCATGCCTGTGCCCCGCCTGCGCCCAGGTACTTGAGCAACTTGAGGCGGTAAAATCGCTGCCCGGCAGTTAAACTGCAACGCCCTGCCCCGAACCTGTATGCGCCTCGATCGATTCCTCAGCAACCTGCCCTGCTTTAACCGTCAGCAAGTACGCCTGCTGCTGGCCGAGCGACGGGTCCGTGTCGACGGCCAGTGCGTCAGCGACCCGCACCTGGAGGTGCGCGAGTTCAGCCGCATCGAGGTCGACGAGCAACTACTGCAAGCCGGGCATCCTGCGCGCTACCTGATGCTGCACAAGCCCCAGGGCTGCGTCAGCGCTACCCACGACCCCGAGCACCGCACCGTGCTCGACCTGATTGATGAAACCGACAAACACGAGTTGCACCTTGCCGGGCGCCTGGACTTCAACACCACCGGCCTGATGCTGCTGACCAATGACGGCCAGTGGTCACGGCGCCTGACCCAGCCACAAACCAAACTGGCGAAAATCTACTACGTCGAAACCGAACAGGTCATCGAGCCGCACTACATCGAAAAATTTCGCCAGGGCTTCTACTTCGCCTTCGAAGACCTCACCACCCTGCCCGCCGAGCTGACCCTGCTCGGCCCGCACTCGGCCCGCCTGAGCATCGTCGAGGGCCGCTATCACCAGGTCAAACGCATGTTCGGCCACTTCGACAACAAGGTACTGCGCCTGCACCGCGAACGAATGGGGCCGCTGCAGCTGGACCCGGGCCTGCGCCCCGGCGAGTACCGCGCCCTTTACCCCGAAGAAATCCTGGCAATCTGAGGCGAAGACCGCCTGGCGGAAAATTTTCCTCAATCGTCCCAAAGGCACTTGCGGGTTACCCGCCTGCCTGCTTGAATCCAATCGTCGGTCTGCATGTGACTCACCAGTCACAGTCGTAGTCCAAGACACCTTTTTGCTGGCTACCTGTGCCTCGAAGCACCGGAGTCCGGCAGATTGCCCACCTAGAACAATACCGGTCGACCGCAGTCTCCAGGATCGACAAGGGCCCTCAGCTTCTCTTCAAGGCGTATGCCTACCTGTCATAAAGAACGCACATTCTTACATGTGCGAACACCCTTTCTTGCGCCAGGAGTCGACGACATGAGGCCAGAAATTGCTGTGCTTGATATACAAGGTCAGTATCGGGTTTACACGGAGTTCTATCGCGCAGACGCCGCTGAGAAGACGATCATCCTGATCAATGGTTCACTGGCCACGACGGCATCATTTGCCCAGACTGTGCGTAACCTGCACCCGCAATTCAACGTGGTGCTTTACGATCAGCCCTATGCCGGCAAATCCAAGCCGCACAATCGCAACGAGCACTTGCTGACCAAGGAAGCCGAAGGGCAGATCCTGCTGGAACTGATCGACCACTTTGCCGCTGACCATGTGATGTCGTTTTCCTGGGGTGGCGCCTGCACATTGCTGGCCCTGGCGCACAAGCCACGGCGCGTGGAAAAGGCGGTGATCAGTTCATTCTCGCCGGTGATCAACGAGCCGATGCGCGACTACCTCGAACGCGGCTGCCAGTTCCTCAGCACCTGCGACCGCTATCAGGTCGGAAACCTGGTCAACGACACCATCGGCAAGCACCTGCCGTCGCTGTTCAAGCGCTTCAACTACCGGCACGTCAGCAGCCTCGATAACCACGAGTACGCGCAGATGCACTTCCACATCAACCAGGTGCTCGACCACGACCTCGACAATGCCCTGCGTTCGGCCCGGGTCATCGACATTCCGGTGCTGTTCATGAATGGCGAGTGGGACGAATACACCACCATCGATGATGCCCGGCAGTTCAGCCATCACGTGCGCAACAGTCACTTCAGCGAAATCCGTGCGACGGGGCATTTCCTCGACATGGAACACAAGGCGGCTTGCAACGCTACACGTGACGCCCTGCTGGGCTTCCTCAAACCCGCCGCCCGGGAGTCCCGCGTACGCAACGCGTACGTCCAGGAGCATCATGCACTGGCGATCTGAGCACCCTGGTTGGCGGTAGCGCAGCCTCCTGCATCAGCGGCCCGAAAGGGCAGAAGGAAGATGCATGACCTTGCGCTACCGGCCACCGCCCCAGGCTTTTTTGTACGTCAAGGCTTCAAATCGCAGAGCGCTTCTGGTACAACGTCAGCCCTGCAAGCGGGTGTCGTATAATGGCATTACTCCAGCTTCCCAAGCTGATAACGAGGGTTCGATTCCCTTCACCCGCTCCAGTTCTTCCAAGGTACGCAAGCTAAGCGCTTCTACCTGCTGCCTGTCAGCTTCCCCTCAAAGCTTTGCCTCAACGCTTCCTTGCGCTGCTTTTCACGCGCACCTTACGTATCGCCAACTTACGTCCCGCTCAACACACGCGTCCACAAGCGGGTGCTCAAGCGCATGCCTGCCGGTGACAAGGTCTTGATCGGGAACAATGTGTCGAGCACAGCTGCCGGTGGATAGATCGCCGGGTTGTCGCGCAGCTCCGGGGTGATGAATTCCAGTGCCGCAGCGTTGCCGTTGGGGTACTTCACCGCGTTGCTGATGTTGGCGATCACCTGCGGCTCAAGCAGGTAATCGAGATAGGCATAGGCATTTTCCAGGTGCGGCGCGCCTTTGGGAATCACCACCATGTCGACCGCTACGGTGGAGCCTTCGCGCGGGATGCTGTAGCCGATGTTCACCCCGTTGCCCGCCTGCTGCGCGCTGGTCATGGCCTGTTGTACATCGCCGCTGAAGCCGATGGCGACACATATGTTGCCGTTGGCCAGATCGCTGACGTATTTCGACTGGTGGAAGTAGCTGATGTAGGGACGGATTGTCAGCAATGCCGCTTCGGCCTTCTTCAGGTCGGCCGGGTCCTGGCTGTGCGGGTCCAGGCCCAAGGTCTTGAGGGTGATGGAGATGATCTGGGTCGGGTTGTCGAGAAACGCCACGCCGCATTGACTGAGTTTCTTGATGTTCTCCGGCTTGAACAGCATGTCCCAGGACTGGGTCACCTCGGTGCTTCCGAAGATGGCCTTGACCTTATCAGCGTTGTAACCGATGCCGGTTGTCACCCACATGTAGGGAATCGCGTAGCGGTTGCCCGGATCGCTGGCTTCAAGGATTTTCATCAACTTGGGATCAAGGTTGCTCCAGTTGGGCAACTTGCTACGATCCAGCTCCTGAATCGCACCGGCCTTGATCAGTCGCGGCAAAAAATGGTTGGACGGGCTGGCCAGGTCATAGCCACTGTTGCCGGTCATCAACTTGGCTTCGGTGGTTTCGTTGCTGTCGATCAGGTCGTAAGTGGTCTTGATGCCGCTGCGACGGGTGAACTCGCTCAGGGTGTCATCGGCGATGTAGCCGCTCCAGTTGGCAATGTTGATGGCGTCGGCGGCATGGGCCGTAGCGGTCAGCAATGTCATCGACAACAGGGTCATGCAGGTGCGCTTGAACATGGGGTGCCTCTCTTGTTTTTGTTGCGGCGTGTTCGCCGAAAATTTCAACGTTCGTTGCGGGCGCGCCAGACTTCCCAGGCCATGCGGGCCTTGGCGCCCACATCAAAAAACGGCTTGGGTGGCAGGTAACCCGGCCTGGCCTGACTGAGCACATCACTGAGCAAGGACGAATCGGCGCCGGTCGCCATCTCGACCAGCAAACGTCCCCACAAGGTGCCGCGAGCGACACCTGAACCATTACAACCAGCGACCGTGTGCAGGCCGTCGTCGAGCCTGGTGAAGAACGGCTCGCCCGAACGGGTTCCGCTCAGATGACCGGTCCAGGTGTACTCAAGGTCCTGCGCGGTGATGCCCGGGAAGCGTTTTTGCAACCCCAGCAGGTGCTCGCGTTGGCGTACCGCAAGGCCTTGGGCGTCAATATCGCGCTGGCGGTACTCGACCGTGTTGCGGATCAACAGGCGCCGCCCCGGTAGCAGGCGCAGCGTGCAACCGCCTGGCAACGTCGACAGCACGCCCCAGCCCTGTTCGTCGAACAGGTGTTGCCAGCGGCCATCGGTCAGCGGCCGGGTGATGCTGGCACTGAGTTCCAACGGGAACGTACCGCTACGCTGCACCCCTACCCTTGGCAGGAAGGCGCCAACGCAGATCAGCACCCGTTTTGCGTGCACCTCGCCAGCGTCAGTCCGGACTGCCCAGCCCTTGCCCGGCGCCCGCTGCAAATCGGTCACCGCACTGTTTTCATAGACATCCACCTGCGCTGGCAAGCTGTCGGCCAAGCCTTTGACATAGCGCGCCGGCTGCAACAGCCCATTGCCACCGCCGCAGTGAATGGCTCGGCTGTAGAAGGCTGTACCCAGACGCCGTTCAAGGTCGCCTGCCTGAAAAAAGCGCGCCTGCGCGCCAACGGCCTTCAGCGTTTCCAGCGTCTGTTCAACGGCATCAAGGTGAGCGGGCTCATGCACGGCAAAGTGGTAGCCGTCATCGCTCAGTTCGCAGTCGATATCCAGTTCAGCGATGCGCTGGCGAACCTCAAGGCCCGCAGCAACACCAATGCGGGAGGCGAGCTGATAGCCCGAAAACCCTGGGGTGCCGAGCAATTCACCGGCGCCCGGAAGCTCGTGGCTGACCACGAAGCCCGAGTTGCGCGCAGAAGCGCCTTGCGCCACACGCTGGCGGTCAAGCAATGCAATGCGCTGAGAAGGAAAGCGGCTGGCCAGTGTGTGCGCAGCCGACAAGCCGGTGATGCCACCGCCGATGATCAGCCAATCGACATTCTGTTTGCCTACAAGCCGCGGTCGCACCGCAGATTCGCCCGCCAGGGCGATCCAGCCACAGTGGTTGTTCATTGTCTGTCACTCCTCCACAATCAATGCGCAGGAGTTATTGGCAATAACCCGCTGATGCGCCCTCTTGATCTCTAATTTAAGGGCTCACGGGCATTGACTCTAACGTTAAAAAATCATCCATCCATTCGGAATTTGCATGGATAAAAACTTCCGTGTGCCGTCCTTGCAGGCGCTGCAAACCCTGGTCCGGGTGGCCGACACCAGTAACTTCACCGAGGCCGCCCGGCAGTTGCACCTGACTCAAAGTGCGATCAGCCGACAGGTGCAGCAACTCGAAGAGCACTACCAGACGGTGCTGTTCGAGCGCACCAGCCGCAAGGTGGCGCTGACCGCTCAAGGGCGTGAGGTGTACGAGGTTGCTCGCGAAATGTTGGCGTCGCTACGGACACTGGAACAGCGCCTGGCACCTGCAGCGCTGGACCGGCCTTTTCGTATCCGCGTCTTCGTCTCCCTGGCGGTGCGCTGGCTATTGCCCAGGTTGAGCGCGTTCTATGCCATCAACCCCGGCCTATGCTTGTCCATCGAGACCGTCAGCGGCGAAATGGTGGATACCAGCGGCGACTGCGACGCCTATGTGCTGTACCTGCCCGACGGGCTCGACGAGCGGCCGATGACGTTGTTGTTCGAAGAGTACCTGGTGCCGGTATGCGCGCCAGGGTTCAACGATGGGCGCATGCCGCCGCGCGCACTCGATCAACTCGAGCAACACGCGCTGATACACGGTTCGACCCGTCAGCATGAATGGACAGTATGGCTACAGGCCCAACATGATCAGACCGAACGCAGCTTCAAACATCTGATGTTCAACCTCGACGACCTGGCGCTGGATGCCGCCAGCCGCGGTCTGGGCGTCGCCATGACAGACAGGACGCTGGCCCACGACGCTTTGGTGCGCGGCGACCTGGTCATCCCCTTCGGCGAGCCGCTCAAGACCGGAGCTGTGTATGCCCTGTGGTTGCGTGACAGCGGTGCAGCGCACCCTGCCTGCCGTGCGGTTCTCAGCTGGTTTGAAACGCAGATCGAACAAACGGTCGTCGGTTGATCTGCCACCCGGCTCAGGCCGGGTAAGCCGCACTGCTTACAATCGAGCTTGATAACAATTCTCAGTTGCATATAATTCGCCGATTGATATCCCGGTATTCGTCGTCGTGTCCAGCCCCAGCGACCAGCTCGATTTCTACATGTCCCATCGCACTGCGCTGGTGGACTACTCGACACCTATCGTTGGCTGCCGTGCGCAGGCCGAGGACGTGGTGCAGGAAGCCTGGCTCCGCTTCAGCCGCACGCTGGAAGAAGAAAAAGCCATCGCCCAGCCGGCCGGTTACCTCTACCGCATCGTGCGCAACCTGTCGCTGGATGTCAGCCGCCGCAGCACCCTGGAAAACCGTGTACCGGACGCCGCCGAGTACCTTGACGAGCTTGCCTCGCCGCAGCCGTCCCCTGAGCACGAAGCGCTCTACGTCGATGAACTGCGTGTTCTGCAGGAGGCCCTCGCACGTCTGCCGGCGCGTACGCGTGAGGCTTTTCGCCTGCATCGCCTGGAGGGGCAGACCTTTCAGCAGATCGCCGTACAGCTGGGCATTTCCGTCAGCCTCGCCCATCAACTGGTGCGTGACGCGCTGACTTACTGTGCGGAGCAGCTCGACGATGACTGACGCCCGCATTCCGAACCTTCCGCCCGCTACCCGACTGAGGAATAATGGGGTGCCTCACGCCATGGAGGCACCCCAGTTGCCAGACGAACGCGCCACCGAAACTCCGCGCCCCTCCTTGCGTGACGACCCGATCTGGGCAGAGGCCCTGGACTGGCTGTTGAAAACCCGCGCAGCGCCCACCGATGAAGCGCTGCAGCAGGCACTGGCGAATTGGCTGGGCAGCTCACCTGAGCATGCGCGCGCCTATCGCAAGGCAGAACGCGTCTGGCTGCTCAGTGGCGATCTCTCATTTGCGCGACCTGCTCAGTGTCCGGAACCGCCCCCCATAGCCCCGCCCAGACGCATTAACCGCTGGCGCCGGGCATTGGTCGCCGGTGCCCTGGCGGCCAGCATCACGTTACTGGCTTTGCCAACCTGGCAGGGGCTGAGTTCCGACGAAGCCACGGCGGTCGGCGAGCACCGCAGCCTTGTGCTCGAAGACGGCAGCCGCGTCGAACTGGACAGCGACAGTGCCATCGACGTGCATTTCAGCAACGGCGGGCGTCAGGTCACGCTGCGTCGCGGGCAGGCATTCTTCCAGGTCACGCCCGACAGCCAGCGCCCGTTCCAGGTACGAGCGGGCGAGGTTGAGGTGACGGTTACCGGTACCGCCTTCGACGTCAGCCTGGCACTGCACCAGGTTGCCGTGGCGGTCGATCATGGCAGCGTGCAGGTCAGCAACGGCGCTGCCGGCGTACCGCTGGCACGACTCGCGGCCGGTGACCGCCTGCGCCTTCCCGAGCACGGTGCTCCGCTGCTCGACCGAGTCCCCCGCGATCAGATCGCGGCCTGGCGCAATTGGCGCCTGCTGGTCAATGACCGACCACTGAGTGAAGTCGTCGATGAACTGCGTCGCTATCAACCGGGGTTGATCCTGCTCCAGGACAACGCCCTGGCCGAACGACGCATTACCGCTGCCCTTGATCTGCGCTCCCCCAAGTTGGCGTTGCAGGCCGCACTGGCGCCGCTGGGCGGGCAGGTCAGCAGTTGGTCACCCTTGCTGCTGGTGATCGACCGCCACTGATTTTCACGCTTTAGCATTATTTTCTGGAAATTCACTTCGCCCGTTCGTCTTTCCCCCGCCAATAGGATCGATATCGATTCTCATTACTTGCGCCGTTGCGCTCTTGGGGGAACATCCGGATGTCCACAACCGCTCTCGCACCTCGCTACCTGCTGGGTGCTACCGGGCTGATGCTCGCGCTCATTGCCCTGCCGTCCGGCGCTGAGCCGGCAACCGCCGAGCCCAGCCCCGACACCCGCGAGAGCCGACGCCATTTCGATATCCCGCGACAGCCGCTGGCCAGCGCCCTGCTCAGCTTCGGCAGCCAGTCCGGATTACAGGTCAGCGTCGACAGCCGCTTGCTGGATGAGCGCCTGAGCGCCGGTATCCAGGGCACCATGAGCAGCGAAGAAGCGCTGCAGCGCCTGCTCGATGGCAGCGGCCTCGGCTGGCGCTACAGCGGGCCATCGGCGCTGGTGTTGACGCCCCTGACGCAGAGCGCACTGAACCTGGCCAACACCGTCGTCAGCACCCGCACATCGCCGCACCAGGGCGAAACCACCCTCGACCGCAAGACCATCGACGCCCTGCCCGGCGGCAACGGCGACATCACCAGCCTGCTCAAGATCCACCCCAACGTGCAGTTCGACAACAACCAGTTGAGCAGCAAAAGCCCGGGGGAAATCGCCCCGGCCAACATCAGCATCAACGGCGCCAAGTACTACCAGAACGCCTTTCTGGTAGACGGCATGAGCATGAACAACGACATCAACCCCGGCGACAGCCAGCACAACCTGGTGAATTCGGTCCCCGGACGTAGCCAGGGGCTGGCGCTGGACACCGAACTGCTCGAAGACATCAAGGTTTACGACAGCAACATCAGCGCCAGGTACGGCGGCTTCAACGGTGGCGTGGTGGCTGCCGAAACGCGCCAGCCGACCAAGGACCTGCACGGTAAGGTTTCCTATCAGACCACCCGTTCATCCTGGACCCGCTACCACGTTGACGAAGACGAGCAAGCCAAGTTCGACGCGGCAAGCTCGGGCAGCAGCTATGCCTACCAGCCCGATTTCGTGAAGCACTTCGTACGCGCCACACTCGAAGGCCACCTGACCGAAAACCTCGGCCTGCTTGCCAACATCACACAGAAAACCTCGACCATCCCGGTCAATGTGTTCAGCAGCAACAACGACGGCAAGGCCGGCTATACCGCCCAGCAGGAAGACCAGGAACGCAAATCCCAGAGTGTGTTCCTCAAGGCAGTGTACAAGGCAAGCGAGCGCCTCGACCTGGAAAGCAGCTTCACCTCTACGCCCGAAGAGGCCACCTACTTTCGCGACAACGCGCTGGACACCGGCTACACCATCAAGTCGGGCGGCACCCTGCTCAGCTTCAAAGCCGACTATCAGGCCGACAACGCCAAGATCACCCAGCAGTTTGCCTGGAGCCGGATGGAAAACTCGCGCGACAGTGACGCCGACGACTGGAACAACTGGGTGAAGAATGACGTGAAAAACTGGGGGGTTTCCACCCCGCAAGAAGGTGGCTACGGTGACATCGACCAGACCCAGGACAGCTATGAGTACAAGCTTGAAGCGGCCTGGGACGCCATGGACTTCTACGGTAGCCGCCACAGCCTGACCACCGGCATGGAGCTCAAGCATCAGGCGTTCAGCTATGAACGCCTGACCGCCAGTGACGTCAACGTGTATGGCGCACTCACTGGCACCGCCAGCTGCGCCAGCGCCAGCAGCCTTGGTGGTGACCGTTACTGCGACAGCGACGCCCGTCAGTATGTTCGCCAGCTCACCCGCTACGCCGCCGGCGACTTCGACTTCAACGTCAACAGCACCGCCCTGTACGTCCAGGACGAGATCGAGATCGGCCGTGTCACGCTGCGCCCGGGCGTGCGCATCGACTCCGACGACTACATGCAGCAGACCACCGTCGCGCCCCGCCTGGCGCTGGAGTGGGATGTATTCGGCGACCAGAGCACGCGTTTCAGTGCCGGGCGCAACCGCTACTACGGCCGCAACTCCGCGTACTGGGCACTGCGTGAAGGCGTCAACAGCCTGCAGACCCGCTACGCCCGCACCGCCGCTGGCGGTGCCTGGACCAAGACTTCGTTCGCCAACGATGCCCAGTTCAACAAGCTAGACATTCCCTACGACGACGAGTGGACCCTGGGTATCACCCAACAGGTGCGCGACCTGGAGGTTGCGCTGAAGTGGGTACGTCGCGAGGGCCGCGACCAGGTCATGCAGAAAGTCGTCGACAACAGCGGTGACCCGAGCCTGACCAGCAGCTATGACGTGTACACCAACGACGGCAAATCCAACACCGAAGTGGTGACGCTCACCCTCACACCGCTGCTCAGCTACGACGTCTGGGGTACCCGCAACTCCGGCCAGCTGGCCGCCGACTGGACCCACTTCAACACCACCCACACCGACTACAGCGAAGCGTTCGAAGACGACGACTACGTGCGCTACAACGGCCAGATCATGCACATCAGTGAGCTGCCGCCGAGCAACTACAACCACGACTGGACCTATCGACTCACCACCACTACCGAGATTCCTGCCTGGAACCTGGGCTGGACCAACTTCTTCCGTTACCGCGCCGGTATCGACACGCTCAAGACCCGGGTCGGCAAGGTGGACGGCTACACCGAGTACTTCGACAAGAGCTACGGCAACGCACTCACCTGGGACATGCGCCTGGCCTGGGAAATCCCCACCGGCCGCGAGCAGGCCGCGTTCGTCAACATCGATGTGTACAACGTCACCGACCGCGTGATTGCCAGTGGCGATACCTCGGCCACCGCCGCCATCAATTCGGCCATCTACGAGACCGGGCGCCAGTTCTGGCTGGAAGTTGGCTACCGCTTTTGAGCCGACCTGACCCGATGCCGACCAGAAGAATAACCATGAAAAGCCTGATAACCGCCTTCATCGCCAGCCTGCTCTGGCTGAGCGCTGCCCACGCCGACGACTGCCTGCAACAGCTGGCCGCCGGCACGTTCAGCGACGCCGACGCCGCCTGCCTGCGAAAACTCTATAGCGGCCCCAGCCAGCAATGGCCGAAACCGGCGGTGGATGCCGATATCGCCTGGCAGGAACTGGCGCCGCTGCCGCAGCGGGCCCCCTCGCCCGCAAGTAACCCGTTCAGCAGCGAGAAAGCCCGACTCGGCGAAAAGCTGTTCTTTGACCCGCGTTTGTCGCGGTCCGGGCAGATTGCCTGTGCCTCCTGTCACGAGCCGGACCTGGCATTCGCCGATGGCCGCAAGGTGTCCTTCGGCCACAACCGCGCGGCGGGACGGCGCAATGCGCCGAGCATCGTCACCAGCGGCCTGGTTACACCGCTGTTCTGGGACGGGCGCGCGGCGACGCTGGAAGATCAGGCCCTGATGCCGGTGGTCGACCCGCTGGAAATGGCCTTTACCCGCGAGGAACTGGTCACCCGCCTGCGTGGCCTGGCGGAATACCCGCCGCTGTTCACCAGTGCGTTTGCGCAGGGGCCGCTTGACGCCGGGCAAATCGCCGCAGCGCTCGGCACTTACCAGCGCACCCTGGTACAGAAAGCCCGAAACACTCCGTTCGAGCGCTTTCTACGGGGGCGGCACGATCAGCTCAATGACCAGCAACTGCATGGCCTGCACCTGTACCGCACCAAGGCGCGCTGTCTCAATTGCCACTTCGGCCCAGCAATGAGCGATGGCCAGTTCCACAACGCCGGCATGACCTATTACGGCCGCAAGTACCAGGACCTCGGCCGTTATGAGCAAACCGGCCTGAGCGAGGATTCGGGACGCTTTCGCACACCGTCACTGCGCCTGGTTGGCCGCACCGGGCCGTGGATTCACAACGGCCTGATTCCAGACCTGATGGGCGTACTGAATTTCTACAACGTCGGCATGCCACGGCCCAAGCCGCAACCCGGTCAGGAAAACGACCCACTGTTCCCCCGCACCTCGGAACGCCTCAAGCCGCTGGCTTTGAACCGTTCGGAGTTACTGGCGCTACGGGCGTTCCTCGACACTTTGTAGCACCCGGACGGAGTTTGCCCATCCGGCCGTTGACTTGAGTCGGTGAAAACATCGCACGGCCTGCCTATGCTGATGCCCTATGGGCGTACGCTTGCCGGTCTGTGCTTTGGCCGCAACACTGAGCGAGCAGCCTTGCTCAAACAACTGCGTCCGCCCTGAACTACGCGAAAGGATCGATTCATGCTGCTCGCTCGCTGGCTACCCGGCCTGTCCAATCTGCTGCATTACCGCCGCGAATGGTTTCATGCCGACCTGCAGGCCGGGTTGTCGGTGGCCGCCATCCAGATTCCGATTGCCATTGCCTATGCCCAGATTGTCGGCCTGCCGCCGCAGTACGGGCTGTACGCATGTATTTTGCCGATGATGGTCTACGCCCTGATCGGCAGTTCACGGCAACTGATGGTCGGCCCGGACGCCGCCACCTGCGCCATGGTGGCCGGGGCCATTGCACCGCTGGCAATGGGCGATCCGGCACGGCTGGCGCAACTGTCGGTGATCATCACCATCCTGGTCGGCCTGATGCTGATCGGGGCCGGGGTGGCGCGCGCCGGTTTCATTGCCAGCTTTTTCTCCCGGCCCATTCTCATCGGCTACCTCAACGGCATCGGCCTGAGTTTGCTGGCCGGGCAACTGGGCAAAGTGATCGGCTTCAAGATCGAAGGCAACGGTTTCATTCTCAGCCTGATCAACCTGATGCAGCGCCTGAATGAAATCCACTGGCTGACCCTGACCATCGGCCTTGCCGGCCTGGCCCTGCTCATCTGGCTGCCGCGCCGTTACCCGCGCCTGCCGGCGGCACTGGTCACGGTGATCATCGCCACGGCCGTGGTCGGCGTCTTTGGCCTGGACCGCTTCGGCGTGGCAGTCCTCGGCCCGGTACCTTCGGGCATACCGGAGCTGGCCTGGCCGAAAACCAACCTTGAAGAAATGAAGAGCCTGATGCGAGACGCCCTGGGTATTGCCACGGTGAGCTTCTGCAGTGCCATGCTCACCGCCCGCAGTTTTGCCGCCCGACACGGTTATGCCATCAACGCCAACCACGAGTTTCTCGCCCTGGGGGTTACCAACATTGCCGCCGGTGTATCCCAGGGCTTTGCCATCAGCGGCGCCGATTCACGCACCGCCGTCAACGACATGGTCGGCGGCAAAAGCCAGCTGGTCGGGATCATCGCCGCCCTGGTGATCGCCCTGATCCTGTTGTTCTTCACCGCACCCATGGCCTGGATTCCCCAGGCAGCGTTGGGCGCTGTGCTGCTGATGGCCGGCTGGGGCCTGATCGATGTGAAATCGCTGGGCAAGATCTACAAGCTCAGCCGTTTCGAGTTCTGGCTGTGCGTGCTCACCACCGTGGGTGTGCTGGGTGTTGGCGTGTTGCCGGGCATCATCATCGCCGTGACCCTGGCGATCCTGCGCTTGCTCTACAGCATCTACCAGCCCACCGACGCGGTGCTGGGCTGGGTACCCGGGATTGAAGGCCAGGTCGATATCGAGGGGCACAAGGATGCGCGCACGGTCAAAGGCCTGGTGGTGTACCGCTTCGACGACGCGATCCTGTTCTTCAATGCCGACTACTTCAAGATGCGCCTGCTAGAAGCGGTGCAACGCGAGCCTGAACCACGGGCGGTGCTGTTCGACGCAGAAGCCGTGACGTCCATTGATGTCAGCGGCATTGCGGCGCTACGCGAAGTGTGTGAAACCCTCAACGCGCGTGGCATCCACTTCGGTATTGCCCGGGCCCGCGGACGCTTTTTGCGCATGCTGGTGCGATCGGGGATCGCCCGGGAGATGGAGAACGGCATGCTCTTCGGTTCGGTACGCTCGGGCATCCGCGCGTACCGCTTGTGGCGTAACCGCATGCGCAAGGAGACGGCAGCAGCACCAACTGCTCCGCCGCAACTGCCGTAACGCGATCGGTCGGCTCAGGAACGCGGCATCAACCCCGGCAAGGCATGCATCAGGGCGTTGACGGCGAAGCCGATGAACATCACCCCGCAGGCACGGGTGATCCACAGCTCGTAGCGGGTATACAGGGTGCGCACCTGACGCGCGCCCACTACCCCGATCAGAATCACGTAGGCCAGCAGCCCACCGAGAAAGCTCAGCGCAATCAGCGCAGGCAGCATCGACCAGTCCAGCGCCTCAGCGCGGCTGGAGAGCAACGCGGTGAAGGTGGCCACGGCCACGGGGTATGCCTTGGGGTTGGTCAGGCCGAAGACGATGCCGTGCCAGAACGGCTTGCGCACCGGGCCGCCGTCGCCGTTTCCATTGCCAGGTTTGCTGCGTAGAGCCCGCCAGCCCAGCCAGAACAGGTACAGGCCACTCAGCAGGCCGAGGATGTCGAACACGGAACTGCCGATCTGGCGGGCACCGACAATGGCGACCAGCGCCGTGCTGCACCAGAGCACATCACCCAGCAGATGGCCACAGAGAAACCCCGCCCCCGCCCGACGCCCGCGCGTCGCGCCGATGCCCAGCACCGCCAGCACGCCGGGCCCCGGGGTAATGCCATAGATAAATCCGGAAGCCATCACGGCAAACAATAGCGAAAGGGTCATTGGGGCCTGGCTCCTCGGTGCATCGGAAAAGAGGCGAAGTCTACGGTAGCCACCGGCTTGCGGCCAACACCTCAGTAGTCGTAGGCCTCAAGCAGCTGTGCCTCGCTGCGCTGCGGTGGACGCCCCAGGTAGCGCAACAACTGGCCGCTGCGGTTGGTGAAGATGCCATCGACACCGGCGTCCAGGACCTGGGCAAAGTCCACGGGTTCATCGACGGTGTACACATGCACCAGCAAGCCCTTGTCATGGGTCATGCGGTTCATCCGCGGCTGCACCAGGTCGGCATAGCTTTGCGCCCCACCGGCGCTCAGGGCAGCCGACGGCCCGGTGCCGATGGCTCCGGCCGCTTTGGCGTAATCGAGCCAACGCTCGAATTCGGCGTGACTCCTGGGTTGCTGGCGCGCATAAAACGCCGCCTTGTCGGTCTCGCCCGATTCGGCAAAGCTCTGCGCCGCCGCAGGCTCGATGCTGCCCTTGCCGACCCACAGCAACAGTACCTTGGGCACCTCGGGCATGGCCTTGTGCAGCAGGGCCAGGCTGCCGCGATCAAAGCTCTGCAGCACCACCTGTCCCGGATGATCGAGCCAGCCGCGCGCTTGCAGGCGTGCTTTGAGGTCAGCCTCGATACCGGGGAACAGCTTCGGTACCTTGGTCTCTATGTACAAGCCGGGGCGTTTGCCCTTTTGGCCTTCGGCAATGTCCATGACCTCGTCGAGGGTCAGGATCTGCAGGCCCTTGAAGCGCTCCCGCGCCCGCTCGGGATAGGCCGTGTTGAACCAGCTGCCGGCATCCAGTGACTTGAGCTCGGCCAGGGTAAAGGCACTGACCGGGCTGTCCTTGCGCTCGGGAAAGCGCTGGCCCACATCACTGGTGCGCAACAGGTTGTCATCATGCACTGCCACCAACACCCCGTCGCTGGAGCGCTGCAAATCCAGTTCCAGGTAGTCGGCGCCCAGCTCCCGGGCCAGCAGGTAAGCGGGCGCTGTTGATTCCGGGGCGTCAAACGACGCTCCCCGATGGGCAATGACCGCCGGGTACGGGATCCCCTGCCTGGCTGCCAGTTCCTTGCCGGTATCAGCCGTCGCCCACCCGGTCAGGGGCAACAGCAGCAGGCAGCCGAGCCAGCGAAATCCTGATACGCGCATGCGCCATCCTCCTGATTGATTGCGACCCCAGCATAGTCGCCGGCACTGATGACAGCCCGATGGCATGCTAAAGTCGCGCCGATCGAACGACCTTGCCAAGAGAACACCATGTCCCATGCCGACCTCGACGCCAGCCTTCACAGCTGGCCGCAACTGAATGCCGACCACCCCTGCAGCGGTTTGCTGCTGGGCAATGGCGCCAGTCGTGCGGTGTGGCGGCCGTTCACTTATTTCTCATTGTTCGAAGAAGCGCAGCGGGTACGTCACAAACCCCTGAGCCTGACCGACCAGGCTTTGTTCAAGTCGCTGGGCAGCGAACTGTTCGAGCCGGTCCTCAGCGCCCTGAACACCACGGTGCGCATCAACGCCGCGCTGGCAATCAGCTCATCGGCGCCGCTGAACCGCTATTACGCGATCAAGGAAGCCCTGATCCATGCGGTGCGCAGCGTACACATCCCGTGGCGCCTGCTGCCAGGCAGCACCTTGCAGCGCATCAACAGCGCGCTGTGCAGCTACCAGAGCGTTTACTCCAGCAACTACGACCTGCTCTGCCACTGGGCGGTCAGCCACGCCCCGGACCGTTTTCAGGCCTTGTTCGATGAGGAAGGCGCCTTCGATATCCGACGCACCCACAGCAGCGGTACCCGTCTGCTGTACATGCATGGTGGCCTGCACCTGCTCAAGCAACAGGACGGCAGCACCCGTCAGCGCAGTGCCAGCGGCAGTCAGTTGCTCGATGGTTTTGCGGTGAACACACCTGGCGATGTACCGCTGTTCGTCAACGAAAGCAGCAGCGACGATAAGCTCAAAGCGATACGCAGCTCCGACTACCTGAGCTGGTGCCTGGGTGAGTTGGCCACCCATCAAGACGGCCTGTGCCTGTTTGGCCAACATCTGGACAGCAGCGACGGTCACCTGTTGCAGGCCATCAAGCAGGCCCGCCCGGTGCACCTGGCCATTGCCATCCGGCCCTTGAGCGAAGCCTCGATCATCAGCCAGAAGCAGCATTTCGCCCAGCGATTTGCCGACACCCCGGACATCCCCCTGTATTTTTTCGACGCTAGCAGTCATCCCCTCGGCGCTGTCGAACTGGAAGTCCCGGTGCCCGCCGTGGTGCGCAAGCGGCGCTGAGGCAATACAATTTCGCATTGGCAAATAACAATTATTATCGATAACATCCGCGACTTTCTACGCAGGCCCCCTGGAAAGTTTGCATGCAACGCCCCAAACCCGATCCACTGCCCCCTGACACATGCCGCGGGTTTTATGCCGACATCCTGCATTTCCTGCGCAAGCGCCTGGACAATGCCAGTGATGCGGCCGACATCACCCAGGACGTGTTTGCTCAGTGGCTGGGGTACCGGGACCGCGCGCGGGTCGAGCAACCCCGGGCCTTTCTGTTTCAGGTCGCACGTAATCTGCTCAGTGATCACTGGCGCCGCCAACGGGTGCGGCACGCCGTGCTCGACGAGCAGGTCAACAGCGGCGAAGACACCCCGCTCGACACCCAGGCCGACCCGCTGAACCATGCCCAACAACAGCAACGCCTGGAACAATTGAAGCGTGTGCTCGCCGAGCTCTCGCCGCGCCGACGCGAAGCCCTTATGCTGCACCGCTTCGAAGGTTTGACGCAGGCACAGATCGGCGAGCGAATGGGCATTTCCGTGAGCATGGTGGAAAAGCACATTGCTGCCGCGCTGCTGCATTGCAAGCAGCGCCTGGACAGTGACAATGGCACGGAGCAAGGACAATGACCCCGATTCCCGAAATCGATAAGCGCGCCATCGATGCCCAGGCAGCCAGCTGGTTCAGCCAGAACCGCAACGCCCCCTCGCGTGAAGCGCGCAAAGCTTTTGCCGTGTGGCTGCAGACACCCGAGCACGCCCGCGCATACAGCCAGTTCGAACAGCTCTGGGATGACCTCGCAGCCCTCAAGCGCCTCAATCAGCCCGTGGCCTTGCCGGCGCGCAAAGCCCGCAACTGGCGCCCGGCACTGGCCGTCGCCGCCACGCTGGTATGTGCCCTGCTGGCGCGTAACGTCGGACTGCCCGGCACACATTACGCCGACGCGTTTGCAGTTGATGACCAACACCCGCGCACCTTTGAGCTACCCGATGGCAGCCAGCTGACCGTCAATGCCCACACGCGTCTGCGGGTGGACTTCGATGCCGAGCGCCGCCTGATTCACCTGGATCAGGGCCAGCTTTTCATTAACGTCGCTGCCAACAAGGAACGCCCTCTGTTTATCGATGCCGGCGCTGCCCGGGTTCGGGTGGTCGGCACGGCCTTCGACCTGCGCCGCGGCCAGCAGGAGCTGGTGGTGAGCGTGGCCCACGGCCAGGTGGCCCTGGAAACACCGGGCGAAGATCGCCAGCCGGCGTTGCTCGGCGCTCGCCAGCGCGCCAGCTATGACCTTGCAGGGGGCAGCTTGCGTTGGCAAACCCTGAGCGATCAGGAAGTAGGCGACTGGCGTAGCGGTCATGTGACCTTTCGCGACCGCGAGCTGAGCAGCCTGGTCGACGAGATTTCACTCTACCGCCAGGCGCCGGTGGTACTCGCCGACCCGGTGCTGGGGCGCTACAGGGTTTCCGGCAACCTCGATGTCGACGACCCTGACGCTTTGCTCAAGGCCCTGCCAGCCCTGCTGCCGGTCAGCACCGTGACGCTTGCCGATGGCCGCCTGCGAATCGAGCCGAAATAAAAATCTGAGAATATTTTTCATTCGCATATGAGGGTTTCCCGCTGCAACGCGTCTTCCTCCCGTCTGCGTCGTCATTGCAGGCCTTCTGGCCATTGTTGCCGTATTGGGGGATTTCATGTTGCGTGCGTTTCGTCCTTTTACACCTTTGTCTGCCCGTCCATCGCTGCTGGCGGCCTGTCTGACCTTGAGCCTGATGGCCGAGGCCGCACCGGTAGAGCTGAACTTGCCGGCGCAATCACTGGCGCTGTCGCTGAGCCAGCTGGCCCAGCAGACCAAGGTGCAATTACTGTTCGACGAAGCCTTGCTGCGTGGCGTGCAGGCCCCGGCCCTGCAAGGTCCCTACGAAGCCGAGCAGGCGATCCGGCAGTTGCTGTTCAATAGCCGCTTCGCCCTGGTCAAGGTCGGCAGTACCTACGTGGTGCGCCTGCGCGAAGATGACCCGACCGCCGATAACGGCATCCAGCTCAGCGCCGTGAGCATCGTCGGTGACGGCCAGCAGGTAGACCCCAGTACCGTCGGCCGCTCGACCCTGACCCAGGACGACATCGACCGTTATCAACCAAGCAACATCCCCAGCGTGTTGTCGACCCTGCCCGGGGTGAACATGGGCGGTTCGGTAAAACCCGGTGGCCAGACCATCAACATCTGGGGCCTGAGCGATGCCGAAGACGTGCCGATGACCGTCGATGGCGCGACCAAGAGCGGCTTTGAGCGGTACCAGCAGGGCACTATTTTCATCGAGCCCGAGCTGATCAAGAACATCGAAGTCGAAAAAGGCCCGCACTCGGTCTACACCGGCAACGGCGGCTTTGGCGGCAGCGTCAACATGACCACCAAAGACGCCCCGGACCTGCTGCAAGACGGCCGCAACAGTGGCGCCATGCTCAAGTACGGCTACGCCAGCAATGACCACCAGCAGGTTTACAGCTCGGCCCTGTTCGGCCGCACCGACGATGGCCGCATGGATGCTCTGGTGTACCTGACCAAGCGTGACGGCGACGACATGAAACTGGCCGGCACCCTGCCCGACCCGGACAACGACTACCCGATCAACCCCCAGCGCCTGCCCAACAGCGCCCTTGACCTGGACGGGGCATTGTTCAAATTCAACCTGCAACTGACCGAAGAGCAGCGCCTGGGCTTCTCTTGGTCGCGCTCGCAAAGTGAGCGCTGGGCACCGTTTTCCTCCACCGCCTACCCGACTCCGCCGACCCAGGCCGATATCAACAAGTACGGCTACGACAACGCGCTCAAGCGCTTCCTGGCCAACCGCACCACCACCGACACCACCTGGTCGGGGACGTACAACTACCAGCCGATCAACAACCCGTGGGTGGACCTGCAGGTGAAGTTCTCGGTCTCCGATACCGACCAGACCGACGAGCGCGATGCCACCGCGTTCTTCCAGCCGGCCACGGGCGGGCGCAAGATGGACACCGAGTACACCGACCAGATGCTCGACGTGCGTAACACCAGCCTGTTTGCCACCGGCCCGCTGGAGCACGCGATGACCGCTGGTTTCCAGGTTCGCCGCCACGAACGCGACACGCAGATGTGGATGCCCGGCAGCAAATATGAAACGCCGCTGTACAACAACGGCAATTACCAGCCGAACTTCATGCCCAGCGGTAGCGTCGACAGCCAGGGCTACTTCCTCCAGGACGCCATCACCCTGGGTGAAGTGACCCTGACCCCGTCACTGCGCTATGACCATGTTGCCAACAACGGCAAAGAAAACGATGCGCCGTTCTACAACGACCCGGCGCTGGGGCATGACTACAGCGAGAAAACCTACAGTGGATGGTCGCCGCGCCTGTCGGTGTTCTGGAAGACCAATGAGCACACGGCGTTCTTTGCCGATTACAGCAAGACCTGGCGCGCGCCGGTGCTCGACGAGCAGTATGAGGTCCAGGGCCTTGGCTCTCGCACTGCCAGCAGCCGCAACCTCGACCCGGAGCGCATTACGGCATTGCGCGCCGGTAACATCACCACCCTGTCGGATGTCTTCACCGACCACGACAACGTACTGATCCGCACCACCCTATTCCGCAACGAGATCGAAGATGAAATCTTCAAGGCCACCGGCATCGGCTGTCCGGAGCAACTGGTCAGCGGCCAGAGTATTGCCAAGGCGTGTGGCAAGGGCCTGATGTCCAACTACCGCAACATCGACAGCGTCACCATCAAGGGCTTTGAGGTCGAGAGCTTCTACGACTCCACCTACCTGTTCGGCGCCGTTTCGTACTCATGGATCACCGGCCGCCATGAAGGCGCCTATACCAATCCCTGGGGCCCGGACGTCTGGGCCAAGGACATCCCGGCACCGAAGTGGATCACCACCCTGGGTGTGAAGATCCCCAGTTGGGACGCCAGGGTGGGTTGGCAGGCGCAGTTCGTGCGCAAGACCGACCGCCTACCGAGCGACAACTACCGCGAAGGCCCGGCCAGTTCGCTGGGTGACCGCTACTACGACCACTACGCCAACGACGACTACCAGGTCCACGGCCTGTTCGCCAACTGGAAGCCGCAGCAGCCGTACCTCAAGGGCACCGAAGTCAACCTGACCATCGATAACCTGTTCAACAACGACTACCGCTCCGAACTCAGCGGCGCCTATGCCTACAGCCAGGGCCGCAACGCCAAGGTCAGCATCACGCGCTTCTTCTGAAGCGCCGGCAAACTGTACGGATGAACTTGTGAGCAACTGTAACAAGATCATCCGTGGCTGCTGTGGCTCAATGGTCAGACTTATCTGCCACAGGCGTTCGTTATGTCCAGCCGCGAAAACACCGGGATGGCCCTTGGCTTGCTCGGTGTCGTGATTTTCAGCCTGACCCTGCCCATGACGCGTATCGTCGTACAGGAACTGCACCCGCTGCTCAATGGCCTGGGGCGCGCCTTGCTGGCAGCCATCCCGGCGGCGGCCTTGCTGCTGTGGCGCCGCGAAAAGTGGCCGACCTGGCAGCAGATCAAAGGCCTGAGCCTGGTCGCACTAGGGGTGATTCTCGGCTTTCCGGTGTTTTCGGCCTGGGCCATGCAGACGGTGCCGGCGTCCCACGGGGCCCTGGTCAATGGCCTGCAACCCTTGTGCGTCGCCTTCTATGCCGCCTGGTTGTCGCATGAGCGTCCGTCAAAGGCCTTCTGGGCCTGCGCTGCCCTGGGCAGTGCGCTGGTGCTGGTGTACGCGATGATCATGGGCGCCGGGCAGATTCAGGCCGGTGACCTGTTGATGCTGGCTGCGATTGCCGTCGGTGGCCTGGGGTATGCCGAGGGTGGGCGACTGGCGCGGGAAATGGGCGGCTGGCAAGTGATCTGCTGGGCGCTGGTGCTCGCCAGCCCGTTGTTGATCGGCCCGGTGGTGTACCTGGCGCTGCAGCACCAGGGACCGGTCAGCGCCCAGGCGTGGTGGGCCTTCGGGTATGTGGCGCTGTTCTCGCAGTTCATCGGCTTTTTTGCCTGGTATGCCGGGCTTGCGCTGGGCGGCATCGCCCGGGTCAGTCAGATCCAGTTGCTGCAGATCTTCTTCACCATCGCCTTCTCAGCGCTTTTCTTTGGTGAGCAGGTCGAGCCGATTACCTGGGTGTTTGCCGCAGGCGTGATCGGTACCGTGGTGCTGGGGCGCAAGACCCGTGTGCACCCGGCGCCCGCCAGGGCCTAAAGGGTGTGCTTTTGTAGGAGCGGATTCATTCGCGAGCCTTTCGCGGATAAATCCGCTCCTGCAGGTTTTGCTTCAAGCGGCGATCAGTCCATCCGCGCGCAACAGGGTCTCCAGGCAATGTTCCTTGACCCCATAAAAGTCCTTCAGCTGCTGGATTTTCTCCAGCAGCGCCGTTGAATCTCCCGGCGCCTGTCGCTTCACCGCCAGGATCATCTTGTTCTTGTTGGTGTGCTCAAGCGAAATGAACTCGAACACCTTGGTCTCGTAGCCACAGGCTTCCAGGTACAACGCGCGCAAGCTGTCGGTGAGCATCTCGGCCTGCTGGCCCAGGTGCAATCCATACTGCAGCATCGGCTTGAGCAGGCCCGGGCTGTGCAATTGCGGGCGAATCTGTTTGTGACAGCACGGCGAGCACATGATGATCGCCGCACCGCAACGGATACCGGTATGAATGGCATAGTCGGTGGCGATGTCGCAGGCATGCAGGGCAATCATCACGTCAATGGCGCTGGGCACCACGCTGCGCACATCACCACACTCGAACACCAGCCCCGGATGCTCCAGGCGCGCGGCAGCGGCATTGCACAGCTCGACCATGTCCGGACGCAACTCGACACCGGTCACCTGCGCGTCGCGCTGCAAGGTGTTGCGCAGGTAGTCATGGATGGCAAAAGTCAGGTAACCCTTGCCCGAACCAAAGTCCGCCACGCGCAAGGCTTGATCAGCCGCCAGCGGCGCGGAACTCAAGGCATGGGAAAACACTTCGATGAACTTGTTGATCTGCTTCCACTTGCGCGACATCGCCGGGATCAGCGCATGTTGCTTGTCGGTCACACCCAGGTCATGCAAGAACGGCCGGCTCAGCTCCAGGTAACGCTTTTTCTCCCGGTCATGCTCGCCGTCCGCTGCCTTGCGTGCCTGCTGCACGGCACTACTGTGCAACATCGGTTTGCCCTTTTTGCTGAACTCCAGCTGCGCCTCATTATTGAGGCTCAACAGGTGAGCGTTGCGAAACGAGCCCGGCAGCAATTCGGCCACCAGCGCCAGCGCCTGGTCATTGGGCAGGTTACGGGTGATGTCACGGGTCTGGTAGCGATACACCAGCGACAGGCAGGCCTGGCCCTTGACGGTCAACGGTTTGGCGATGATCCGCTGCAAGGCTTCTTCAGTACCGACATGGCGCGCCAGCACCAGCTTGATCAGGGCGTTCTGTTCAAGGCTGGTGGCGAGCAGGCTCAGAAACTGCGCACGCGCATCCGGCGCGGTCTGGGCGGAGGGGGAATCGGACATCGGGAGTGGGTGCCTCGGGTTACGAAGGGGGCGACTGGGCGCAATGCCGGGCATTTTACGTGGATGACCGGCCTGCGCACAGTTTTTGTCGATCAGCGTTTGCCGCTTACCCCAGTACCACCAGGCGGTTGGGCAGTTCGTTGCGCGCCTGGGTCACCGGCACGTGCTGGCGCAAGACCTCGCCACAGGCCTCGACGCAGGAGACGAACCCCTGCAGCGTCTGGCCTTTGCCTACCTGGTCGGTGAAACGCTGGACGATGCCGTCCCAGACTTTGTTGTCGAGGTGCCGGGAGATGCCTTCATCCACCAGGATCTCGACATAGCGCTCGGCTTCGCTGACGAAAATCAGCACACCGGTACTGCCCATGGTGTGGTGAAGGTTCTGCTCCAGAAACTGCCGCCGGGCCAGGTTCGACGCACGCCAATGGCGTACCGAGCGCGGTATCAGCCGGGTTGTCAGGCGCGGGATGCGAAACACCAGGCTGCAGACGATGAAGGTCAGCCACTGGCTGATCAACAGCGTGCTGACGCTTGACCAGCCGCTGAGGTAATGCACGATGCCCGGCACCAGCAAGGCCAGCAAACTGGCCCAGAGCAAGGGAATGTAGGCGTAATCGTCGGCGCGCCGGGCCAGTACCGTGACCAGCTCCGCATCGGTGTGCTGTTCAACCCGGGCGATGGCCTCGGCGACCTGGCGCTGTTCATGTTCACTGAGCAATGTCATGCACTGGAAATCCCGTTGAGTGTTGTTTACCAGCCACCAGAGGAACCGCCGCCGCCGAAGCCGCCACCGCCGCCACTGAATCCGCCGCCTCCGCCACCGCCAAAACCACCGCCGTAGCCGCCACCGAAACCACCGCCCATGCCGCCGCGGCCACCACGGCCGCCGCCACCCAGGCCCATGCCCTGCAAGGCAAAGACGACGATGACCAGCAGAATGAACAGTCCGATAGACCAGCCCGGTGCCTGCGCTTGCCCACCGCCACCTTGGGCGCGCGATGGCTCGGCCAGCGGATTGCCACCCAGCACCTGGAGGATGGCTGCGGTGCCCTGGACGATGCCCTGGCTGAACTCGCCACGGCGAAACGCCGGAGTAATGATGCTGTTGATGATCACCGACGACTGCGCATCGGTCAGGCGCTCTTCAAGGCCATAGCCCACTTCGATGCGCAACCGGCGTTGCTTGGGGGCGATGATCAACAGCGCGCCGTTGTCCTTGCCCTTCTGGCCGATCCCCCACTGTCGACCGAGCTGGTAGCCGAAATCCTCGATTTCCAGCCCTTGCAGGTCATTCAGGGTGACCACCACAACCTGCTCGCCGGTGGCCTGTTCATGTGCCGTGAGCATGCGTTCGAGCTGGCCGCGGCTATTGCTGTCGAGCAACCCGGCATCATCCACTACCCGGCCGGTCAGGGCCGGGAAGGTAACCTCTGCGCGTAGCGGTGCGACCATCAGCAACGCCAGCATCAGCCCCCATACCAGCCGGCGCATCAGAATTTCACTTCAGGGGCTTTGTCGGCATCGGTGGCGGTGGCCTCGAAGTTCTCCCGAATCGGCAGGTTGCTGTACATCACCATGTGCCAGAGGCGGCCGGGGAACGTACGAATCTCGGTGTTGTAGCGCTGAACGGCGGCAATGAAATCCTTGCGAGCCACGGCAATACGGTTTTCCGTGCCCTCAAGCTGGGACTGCAACGCCAGGAAGTTCTGGTTCGATTTCAGGTCCGGGTAGCGCTCCGATACCACCATCAGGCGGCTGAGCGCACCGGTGAGTTGCGCTTGCGCTTGCTGGAACTGCTGGAGTTTCTGCGGATCGTCCAGGGTGCTGGCATCGACCTGGATCGACGTTGCCTTGGCACGCGCTTCGATGACTGCGGTCAAGGTTTCCTGTTCTTGCTTGGCATAGCCTTTGACCGTTTCGACCAGGTTGGGAATCAGGTCGGCACGGCGCTGGTACTGGTTCTGCACCTGGGCCCAGGCTGCTTTTACCTGTTCATCGTAGTTGGGAATGTTGTTGATCCCGCAACCGGCCAGCAGGCTGCCGAGCATCAATATCAGCCACAGCTTTGCGCCCTTGTAGTGGATTACCTGCATAGTTGCTCTTCTCCTAGATCTGCGTTAACCGCTGCACTTGAGGCATAATCCGACACCGCCGCTGGATCGTGACGGCCCAATCGGCTAGAAGATGCCCCAGCAAACTACAACAATAGCCGCTTCCCCAACTTCGGCTGGGCAGTATCACCGTGAATACTGCCGTAAGCCTTGAGAACTCACTTAATGAACAAGCTGTGTTTGCTGGGCCTCCTCGTTAGCCTGGCCAGTCAATCGGCCTTTGCCGACACCTCATCCGCACCGCTGCAGAACAAGCAGGCCTTTATCGCCGACCTCATGGGGCAGATGACCCTGGATGAGAAGATCGGCCAGTTGCGCCTGATCAGTATCGGCCCGGAAATGCCCCGCGAGATGATCCGCAAGGAAATCGCCGCAGGGCGCATCGGTGGCACGTTCAACTCGATCACCCGCGCCGAGAACCGGCCGATGCAGGACGCTGCGGGCCGCAGTCGCCTGAAGATTCCGATGTTCTTCGCCTACGACGTGATCCACGGTCACCGCACCATTTTCCCGATCAGCCTGGCCCTGGCCTCAAGCTGGGACATGGACGCAATCGCCAAGGTCGGCCGGGTTTCGGCACTTGAAGCCTCTGCCGACGGCATCGACATGACCTTCGCACCGATGGTCGACATCGCCCGTGATCCACGCTGGGGCCGTACCAGCGAAGGTTTTGGCGAAGACACTTACCTGGTGTCGCGCATCTCCAGGGTCATGGTCGAGTCGTTCCAAGGCAAGAGCCCGGCAGAAGCCACCAGCCTCATGGCCGCGGTCAAGCACTTCGCCCTGTATGGCGCAGTGGAAGGCGGGCGCGACTACAACACCGTCGACATGAGCCCGAGCAAGATGTTCAACGACTACCTGCCGCCCTACCGCGCCGCTATTGATGCAGGCGCCGGTGGCGTGATGGTCGCGTTGAATTCGATCAATGGCGTGCCGGCCACCTCCAACACCTGGCTGATGCAAGACCTGCTGCGCAAGGACTGGGGCTTCAAGGGCGTGACCGTCAGCGACCACGGTGCGATCACCGAGCTGGTTCGCCACGGCGTCGCCCGCGATGGCCGCGAAGCGGCAAAACTGGCGATCAAGGCCGGCATCGACCTGAGCATGAACGACTCGCTGTACGGCGAAGAACTGGCCAGCTTGCTCAAGGCAGGTGAAATCAACCAGGCCGACATCGACAACGCCGTGCGTGAAGTGCTCGGCGCCAAATACGACATGGGCCTGTTCGCCGACCCGTACCGGCGCATCGGCAAGGCCAGCGAAGACCCTGCCGACACCTACGCCGACAACCGCCTGCACCGTGCCGAAGCCCGCGACGTGGCACGCCGCAGCATGGTGCTGCTGGAGAACCGCGAGCAGACCCTGCCGCTGAAAAAAGCCGGCACGATTGCCCTGGTCGGGCCGTTGGCCGATGCCCCGATCGACATGATGGGCAGCTGGGCCGCCGCTGGCCGTCCGCATCAATCAATCACCGTGCGCGAAGGCATGCGCCAGGTGCTCGGTGACAAGGCCAAGGTGATCTACGCCAAAGGCTCCAACGTCACCCACGACAAGGCCATTCTCGATTACCTGAACTTCCTCAACTTCGATGCCCCGGAAATCATCGACGATCCGCGTCCGGCCGCGGTATTGATCGACGAAGCGGTCAAGGCCGCCAGGCAGTCGGATGTCGTGGTTGCGGTGGTGGGTGAATCGCGTGGCATGTCCCACGAATCGTCGAGCCGCACCACCCTGGAAATCCCTGCCGCCCAGCGCGAGCTGATCAAGGCCCTGAAGGCCACCGGCAAGCCGCTGGTGCTGGTACTGATGAACGGCCGGCCGCTGTCGCTGGCCTGGGAGCGGGAACAGGCCGATGCCATCCTCGAAACCTGGTTCAGCGGTACTGAAGGGGGCAACGCGATTGCCGATGTGCTGTTCGGCGATTACAACCCGTCGGGCAAGCTGGCCATCACCTTCCCGCGCTCGGTCGGGCAGATTCCGATGTACTACAACCACCTGAGCATCGGTCGGCCGTTTACCCCGGGCAAGCCTGGCAACTACACCTCGCAGTACTTCGAGGAGCCAAACGGCCCGCTGTACCCCTTCGGTTATGGCCTGAGCTACAGCGACTTCAGCCTCTCGGCGCTGACCCTGTCGAGCAAGACCCTGAAAAAAGGCCAGACGCTGGAAGCCAGCATCCACGTGAAAAACACCGGATCGCGTGACGGTGAAACCGTGGTGCAGCTGTATGTGCAGGATGTTGCCGCGTCGATGAGCCGCCCGGTGAAAGAGCTGAAGAACTTCCAGAAAGTCATGCTCAAGGCCGGTGAGGAGCGCACCCTGACCTTCACCCTCAGTGAAGACGACCTCAAGTTCTACAATAACCAGCTGCAATGGGCGGCGGAACCGGGTGAGTTCAATGTCCAGGTCGGGCTGGACTCCCAGGCCGTGCAGCAACAGCGCTTCGAACTGCTGTAAACCTCGCCAAGCACCCAGGGAAGGCCAGGAGGCCTTCCCGATCTGCCGGGATCTGCACCATGCCGCTTTCCTTCCGAGCCCTGCGTCTGGGACTGTTTGTTTTCTTCATACTGGCCGGCATGTTGTTCACTGCCGGCTGGGCCATGCACCACGCCAAACGTCAGGCGATGATTGAAGACGCCGGCCGCGCCAGCCAGCAGCTGGGCCTGTACGCCAATTCGCTGCATACCCTGATCGACCGCTACCGCGCCCTGCCAGCCGTGCTGGCTCTGGACCCGGAACTGATCAAGGCCCTGAGCAGCCCGGTCGACAAGCCGGTGCAGGACGCCCTGAATCACAAGCTCGAACGCATCAACAGCACCGCCAACTCCTCGACCCTGGAGCTGCTGGACAGCACCGGCCTCGCCGTGGCGGCCAGCAACTGGCGCCTGCCCAGCACCTATGTGGGCTCCAACTACGCCTTTCGCCCCTACTTCAAGCAGACCCAGAGCCAGGGCACCGGGCGCTTTTATGCCGTGGGCGTGACCAGCGGTGTGCCCGGTTACTTTCTCTCCAGCGCGGTACAGGGTGAGAACCAGCGCTTTCTCGGGGCCATGGTGGTCAAGCTGGAGTTCCCGGAACTTGAGCGCGAATGGCGTCAGGGCAGCGATATCCTGCTGGTCAGCGATGCCCGCGGGATCATCTTCATCGCCAACCAGGACGGCTGGCGTTACCGCGAGCTCAAGCCCCTGAGCCGCGAAGACCGGGCCGAACTGGCAGTCACCCGCCAGTACGACAAGCAACCGCTGGTGCCACTGCAGCACCAGGTCCTCAACCGCTTCGGTGACAACAGCCACCTGACCCGTGTACAGGGCCCGGAAGGCAGCACCGAGTACCTGTGGGAAAGCTTGCCACTGGAAGCCGAAGGCTGGACCCTGCACCTGCTGCGAAAACCGCAGGTCAGCAACGCCGGGCGCAATGCAGCCCTCGCCGCTGCGGCGGTATGGCTGAGCCTGGTGTTTGCCCTGTTGTTCATCAGCCAGCGCCTGCGCCTGGCCCGCTTGCGCCAGCGCAGCCGTGAAGAGCTCAAGCAGCTGGTCGAAGAGCGCACCCGCGACCTGCGCACCGCGCAGGAAGGTCTGGTGCAATCGGCCAAGCTGGCAGCCCTGGGGCAGATGTCTGCCGCCCTCGCTCATGAAATCAATCAGCCGTTGACGACCCAGCGCATGCAACTGGCAACCTTGCGCCTGCTGCTCGACAACCAGCGCTATGACGAAGCGCGTCAGGCACTGGAACCGCTGGAGCAGATGCTGACACGCATGGCGGCCCTCACCGGCCACCTGAAAACCTTTGCCCGCAACAGCCCCAGCGGCCTGCGCGAACGCCTGGACCTGGCCACGGTGGTTGACCAGGCCTTGCAACTGCTCGATACACGCATCCGCGCCGAGCAGGTAGAAGTTGCCCTGTACCTGGCCCGCCCGGCTTGGGTGCGCGGTGATGCCATCCGCCTCGAACAGGTACTCATCAACCTGCTGCGCAATGCCCTCGATGCGATGGCCGGCAAAAGCTACAAGCGCCTGGAAATTCGTATAGAACTGGCAGCGGATCACTGGCGCCTCAGTGTGTTCGACAGCGGTGGTGGCATCCCTGTCGAGCACCTGGGCAATGTCTTCGACCCCTTCTTCACCACCAAGCCCGTCGGCGAAGGCCTGGGGCTTGGACTGGCAATTTCCTATGGCATCATTCATGAAGCCGGTGGGCGCCTGACCGTCGAGAACCAACCCGGAGGCGCCTGCTTCGCCTTCACCCTGCCCAGAGACCCGGAGCCCTAATGTTGAACTCGGTAATGGTCGTCGACGACGAAGCCAGCATCCGCACGGCGGTGGAACAATGGCTGAGCCTGTCCGGCTTCAACGTGCAACTGTTCAGCCGCGCCAGCGACTGCCTGGAGCAATTGCCCGAGCACTTCCCCGGGGTAATCCTCAGCGATGTGCGCATGCCGGGCATGGACGGCCTGCAGTTACTCGAGCAGCTGCAGGCCCGCGATGCCGACCTGCCGGTGATTCTGCTGACCGGGCACGGCGATGTACCCATGGCCGTCGATGCCATGCGCAACGGCGCCTATGATTTTCTCGAGAAACCCTTCAGCCCGGAGAGCCTGCTGGGCAGCCTGCGCCGTGCGCTGGAGAAACGCCGACTGGTGCTGGAGAACCGGCGCCTGCATGAGCAGGCCGACCTCAAGGCGCGCCTGGACCAGACCCTGCTGGGCATGTCGCAAGGCATGCAGCAACTGCGCAAGCAGGTACTGGACCTGGCCGACCTGCCGGTCAATGTCCTGATCCGTGGCGAAACCGGCAGCGGCAAGGAGCAGGTCGCCCGCTGCCTGCACGACTTCGGTCCACGGGCCGACAAACCCTTCGTTGCGCTCAATTGCGCGGCGATACCCGAAGCCTTGTTCGAGGCCGAGCTGTTTGGCCATGAAAGCGGGGCCTTTACCGGCGCCCAGGGCAAACGCATCGGCAAACTGGAATACGCCAACGGCGGCACAGTGTTTCTCGATGAGATCGAGAGCATGCCCCTGGCCCAGCAGGCCAAGCTGCTGCGGGTGTTGCAGGAGCAGAAGCTGGAGCGCCTGGGAGCCAACCAGAGTATCCGCGTCGATTTGCGCATCATCGCTGCGACCAAGCCCGACCTGCTGGAAGAAGCCCGCGCCGGACGCTTTCGTGAAGACCTCGCCTACCGCCTGAACGTCGCCGAACTGCGCCTGTCGCCATTGCGCGAACGGCGTGAAGACATCCCCTTGCTGTTTGCCCATTTTGCCCGCCAGGCCGCCGAGCGCGTGGGGCGTACTGCACCGCAACTCAGTGGCGCACAGCTGGGTCACCTGCTCAGCCACGACTGGCCGGGCAACGTCCGCGAACTGGCCAACGCGGCCGAACGCCATGCCTTGGGCCTCGGCGAACCGGCCGTTGCCTCGGTCGAGTCCGGACAGTCGCTGGCCGCCCAGCAGGAAGCCTTTGAAGCTCACTGCCTGCGTGCAGCTCTGAGCCGTCACAAAGGCGAAATCAAGGCGGTGATGGAAGAACTGCAACTGCCGCGCCGCACCCTCAACGAGAAGATGCAGCGCCACGGATTGCTGCGCGAAGACTTCCTGCAATAAGCGGAATCTTGCCGATCACTCACCGCAGCATGAGCGGGTTTCCGCTCATCAACCGGACGAACCCCTTGTAATCCGGGCCCTCAGCACCTGGCACAGCTCCTGCTATAGCCCTCGCAGGCTGCGTTTCGGCGCGCTCCACAAAAACAACTATGAAGGTCCCTTCGATGGATAACTCCAGCACCCTGCCCGCCGGGGCGGCCATTGCGCCCGCCGCGGACAAAACCACCCGAAGCCGGCTCAAGTCGATTTTCAGCGGTTCGATCGGCAACATGGTCGAATGGTACGACTGGTACGTTTACGCCGCATTCTCCCTGTACTTCGCCAAAGCATTCTTCCCTGCCGGCGACACTACCGCACAACTGCTGAACACCGCCGCAATCTTCGCAGTGGGCTTTCTGATGCGCCCGATCGGTGGCTGGCTGATGGGCCTGTATGCCGACCGCAAAGGCCGCAAGGCCGCATTGATGGCGTCGGTTCTACTGATGTGCGCAGGCTCGCTGGTCATCGCCCTGACGCCAGGCTACGAGACCATCGGTGTTGCCGCCCCCATCCTGCTGGTGATCGCCCGTTTGATGCAGGGCCTGTCCGTCGGTGGCGAATACGGCACCTCGGCCACCTACCTCAGCGAAATGGCCACCAAGGAACGTCGCGGCTTCTTCTCCAGCTTCCAGTACGTGACCCTGATCTCTGGCCAGCTCATCGCCCTGGCGGTGCTGATCATCCTTCAGCAAACCCTGACTACCGAGCAGCTGTACGCGTGGGGCTGGCGTGTACCGTTCGTGATCGGCGCCCTGTGTGCGGTCGTGGCCCTGTACCTGCGCCGTGGCATGGAAGAAACCGCGTCGTTCACCAAAAAGGAAAAGTCCAAGGAAAGCCTGATGCGCACCCTGATGCGCCATCCCAAGGAACTGGCAACCGTGGTCGGCCTGACCATGGGCGGCACCCTGGCCTTCTACACCTACACCACCTACATGCAGAAGTACCTGGTGAACACGGTCGGCATGAGCATCAGCGACTCGACGACCATTTCGGCGGCGACGCTGTTCCTGTTCATGTGCCTGCAACCGGTGATCGGCAGCCTTTCCGACAAAATCGGCCGGCGCCCGATCCTGATCGCCTTCGGTGTACTGGGCACCATCTGCACCGTGCCGATCCTGACCACCCTGCACACCATCCAGACCTGGTGGGGCGCGTTCTTCCTGATCATGGCGGCGCTGATCATCGTCAGCGGCTACACCTCGATCAACGCCGTGGTCAAAGCCGAACTGTTCCCCACCGAAATCCGTGCTCTGGGCGTCGGCCTGCCGTATGCACTGACCGTGTCGATCTTCGGCGGTACTGCTGAATACGTGGCCCTGTGGTTCAAGAGCATCGGCATGGAAACCGGCTACTACTGGTACGTGACCGCCTGTATTGCCTGCTCGTTGCTGGTGTATGTGTTCATGAAAGACACCCGCAAGCATTCGCGCATTACCACCGACTGATCGACTCTGCGGGGTTGATAAAAAAGGGGCCTCCAGCACTGGAGGCCCCTTTTTTCATGCCGGAGAATCAGGACAGTTCAGAGACCGTCTGGCGCTGATTGCGGTTGTTGTAGTAGTAGGCCATGCCGATCAGCACCAGCAGCACGGCGCCGAGCACTGCGGACGAGCCCACGGTGCCAAAGTCCAGGCCACCCTTCTCATGCGGTTTGGTCAGGAAGTCGCCCAGGGTCGCGCCAAAGGGCCGGGTCAGCACGAACGCAATCCAGAACAGTACAACGGTCGATATCCGCGTCCAGTAGCGCGCCACCACCACCAGCGCGATGGCCGATCCGATCAACAGCGCACCGCCGGCAAAGCCCAGCCCGGAGTCATCCGCCAGGTAGTCGCCCAATGCCGTGCCCAGGGTGTTGGAGAACAGGATGGCGACCCAGTAGAACAACTCCCCCTTGCGCGAGGTGATGCGATTCACGTCCAGCGGGTTGCCGCTCAGGCGCCACAAGGCAAATGTCAACATCAGGATGCCAATCAGAATCGCCGAGCCGGTGGCGTAACCCAGGCCGAGGGTACGGTCCATGAAATCGGACATGGTGGTGCCCGCCGTACTGGTCGAAAGGATCACCAGCCAATAGAGCACCGGGTGATAGGTCCTCGACAACAACTGGGTCACCAGAGTGACCAGAAACACGCTGATCAGCATCACCGAACTCAGGGCATAGCCCACGTTCAATGTCATCGAGAGCAGGTCGCCCGCCGTCTCGCCCAGGGTGGTTGCACAGATTTTCATGACCCAGAAGGCCAGTGTGATCTGGGGAAGTTTGTTCATGCAGTGCAGCTCCATAGTCAGGTGCGGCACAGACTGCTGAGCGGCCGATGAAAAAACGGTAGTGGACTAATGAAAAAAGCGTTGGCCTTGAGAATTATTCGCTTAACACCTCATTAATCCTCGCGGCTTAGTCTTTGGCTACTGACAAACCACTTACCTGAATCAACGGTGTGTTCCGTGAAGCAGTAATTCTCGCCGCCAAACACATCTAATTAATCGATTTATATACGCTATTTTTTGCGCTTTTTAATCAAATTAATCGGCGTAGCATTAAACCCATAGAAAGAAACAACCCCACACCACCTCGGAGCAACGACCATGAAAACCAAACTGATCCTGACCCTCGCCTTCTCGGTACTGGCTGCCAACGCTTTTGCTGAAGACGGCTTCGATCGCACCAACGCCCACAGCTTCAGCGCCATCCAGACTCAGTCGGCAACTTTTGCAGAAGACGGTTTTGATCGCACCGGTGGCGCCAAATTCGCCGAAGACGGCTTCGATCGCACTGGTGGCGCCAAATTCGCCGAAGACGGCTTCGATCGTACTGGCGGCGCCAAATTCGCCGAAGACGGCTTCGATCGTACTGGCGGCGCCAAATTCGCCGAAGACGGCTTCGATCGTACTGGCGGCGCCAAATTCGCCGAAGACGGCTTCGATCGCACCCAGGCCCACCGCATCAGCTAAGCGCTGATGCGACGCACACAGCCCGGCCTCGGCCGGGCTTAATCGTTTTCAGCCGGGCAAAGCCTTGGCACACTAGGCACTTACTCATCGGTAAGGCTTCAAGGCAGATGTACTACTACGAACCCAGCAAAGGCCACGGCCTGCCCCACGATCCCTTCAACGCAATCGTCGGCCCACGCCCCATTGGCTGGATTTCCTCCCAGGATGACGAAGGTCGTTTGAACCTCGCGCCTTACAGTTTCTTCAACGCCTTCAATTACATTCCACCGATCATCGGTTTCTCCAGCGTCGGGCGTAAAGACAGCCTGAACAATATCGAGAAAACCGGCGAATTCGCCTGGAACCTGGCCACCCTGCCCCTGGCCAACGTCATGAACCAGAGCTGCGCAGCCGTGCCGGCAGACGTCGACGAGTTCGCGCTGAGCGGCCTGACGCCGGTAGCGTCCAGGGTCATCGCAGTGCCTCGGGTGCAGGAAAGCCCGGTGTCGTTCGAATGCAAGGTGACCCAGATTATCCAGCTGCAGCGCGCCGACCAGGTGCTGGTACCGAGCTGGTTGATTCTGGGTGAAGTGGTGGCGGTGCACATCGCCGAGCACCTGCTCAAAGACGGCATCTATGACACCGCAGCCGCGCAACCGATTCTGCGCGGAGGTGGCCCTGCGGACTACTTCGAGCTGGGCAATCTGTTCAAAATGGCCCGCCCGCAGGTCAACGGCTGAGTTACCAGACCAGCTCGGCGTCGTCACTGACGCCCTGCAAGCGTTCCAGTTCAGCGCAGGCCGCTTCGTCGGCGGCCAGGGCAGTCTTGAAGGTCTGCCCTTCAAGTACTTTGTGAAAACGCGGCGCGCCGGTGGCACCCAGGCCTTTCACCGCGATTGCCGCGTTGTAGCCCTCTTCACCGCGTACCGCTGCCGATACCGCTTCAAACTGCGAAAACTCTTTACGTGCCATGTGCTGTAAATCCACATCGGTTGTCGAAAACCGTCATTCTAACTCGCCGTGGGCTCGCCGAACGTATGCAGATCGAGACTGGCGACCACCTGGGCCTGAACCAGCTCGCCGAACAGGTCCAGCGTGGGTGAGGCAAAGTAACCGCTCATCGCCTGCTGATCGCACCAGAAACCACTGAGCAACCACAGGTCCGCGTCAGCCTGGGACTGCTGCAAGTTGAACTGCAGGCAGCCCGGCGCTTGCCGCGACGGTTCGAGCAACTGGCGCAAGCGTTGGCCCAGTTCCACGGAGCGACCGCTACTGGCCCGGATAAAAGCAAGGTGAGTGACCGAGTGGGACGAGGTCATGCGCATTTCTCCTAGAGCAGCCAGATCGTAGTACCAGGCTGCCAAGGTTAGGCGACACCCCGCGCGTGCCGTTAGGCCATTCCTGTCACACGCTTGCCTGATCCTGCGTGCGGCAGGATCAGGCAAGCGCTCGACAGCATTTGGCTAGCGCCGTAGCTTGCACAAACCTATGCTGCTTCAGTCCCTTTCTGGAAGTAATCGTGATGTCTACGCTCGACCCTGAACGCCAGGTTCTCGACCCGACCCTGGAACAGCAACGTCAGGAGCTGGCCGACCTGGTGCGTCGCCATGCACCGGGAACCACGACGGCAGAATCGGCCATCGCGAACCTGTACCTGGTGCGTTACGAAGAAAGCGTGCGGTCGGTGCCTACCCTGGCACAACCAGCGTTGTGCATCATGGCCCATGGCAGCAAGGAAATCAGTCTGGGCGATGAACGCTACGCCTACGACCCGTTGCACTACATGGTGTTGTCGGTGGCGCTGCCGCTCAGTGGCGTGCTGCTCGAAGCCAGCCCGGAGAACCCGAGCCTCGGCGTGCGCCTCAACATCGACCCGGCGCAGATCAACAGCCTGCTTGCCGAAGCCGGTCCGATGGGAGTTCCTGCGCTGCCATCGGGGCGTGGACTGTATGTCGAACGTACCGATCCATTGCTGCTCGACGCCTTGTTGCGCTTGATCCGCTTGCTGGATACGCCCAAGGACATCGCCGTCCTGGCGCCGTTGATCCGCAGGGAAATCATGTACCGCTTGCTACGCGGGCCGCAGGGCTACCGCCTGTATGAAATTGCCATGTCGAGCAGCCAGACCCATCGCGTCTGCCAGGCGATCACCTGGCTCAATCAGCACTTTCATCGCCCGCTGCGCATCGAGGATCTGGCCCGCGAAGTGAACCTGAGCAGCTCCACCCTGCACCATCGCTTCAAGGCAGTGACCTCGATGAGCCCGCTGCAGTACCAGAAGCAATTGCGCCTGCAGGAAGCGCGGCGGCTGATGCTCAACGATGGCCTGGAGGCAGCCGTGGCCGGCTACCGGGTGGGTTACGAAAGCCCTTCGCAATTCAGCCGTGAATACAGCCGGCTTTACGGTGCGCCGCCCGCACGGGATCTGGCCCGGTTGCGCAGCGCACTGTAAAGCAGTGCGCAAGGCCGCTTAGGCCGGTACTGCCTGCTGCCACTGGTTCTGGTCGATCTCGATCAGGCTCGGCCCCTTGCGATCGCAGGCCTGACGCAGTGCCTGGCGCAACCCGTCGACATCGCAGACTGCCTGGGCAGCACAGCCCAGCGCCTTGGCCACGCCGATGAAGTCCGGGGTGTGGATGTCGACGCCCACCGGCTCGATGGCGCGGTTGACCATGTATTTCTTGATTTCCTCGTAGCCTTGGTTGTTCCACAACATAACAATCAACGGCACCTGGGCTTCGGTCGCGCTGGCCAGTTCCGGCAAGGTGAACTGCAGGCCGCCGTCGCCGATCAAGCAGATCACCGGTGCCCGCTCTTCAATGGCCTCGGCACTGCCGAGCCAGGCGCCCATGGCCGCCGGCAAGGCGTAACCGAGGGTGCCGTAACCGGTGGAGGCGTTGAACCAGCGGCGCGGCTGATCCATGTCCAGGGTCAGGTTGCCGGTATACACCGGTTGAGTCGAGTCACCCACCAGAATGGCATTCGGCAACGTGTCGAGCAGGGTCTTGAGCATGCGCGTCTGGCTGTGCATCGGCAGGTCCCAATCGGCCAGCAGCGTTTCGCGCAGGCGTGCCGCACGACTGGCGCCCCACTCAGTGCCGCGTACCGGTGCAGGTTGCTCGGCCAGCGCCACCAACAGCGCCTGCGTCGCGACCGTCGCGTCGGCCACCAGAGCGATTTCCGGTGGGTAGTTGCGTACGGTCTGGTCCGGGTCGATGTCGATGCGCAGCAGGCGGCCAGGGATTTCGAAGCCACCCTTGAAGGTCACGTCGTAGTCGGTTTCGGCAAGCTCGGTTCCGATGGCCAGCACCACGTCCGCTTCGGCCACCAGGGCGCGAGTCGCCACCAGCGACTGGGTGGAGCCGATCTGCAAGGGATGACTCGATGGCAGCACGCCTTTGGCATTGATGGTCAGTGCCACCGGCGCCTGCAGGTATTCAGCCAGGCGCGTCAGCGCTGCACTGGCGTCGATGGCACCGCCACCGGCAAGAATCAGCGGTCGACGGGCGCTGGCCAGCAGGGCTGCCATCTGCGCCACCGGGGCCGGCGCCGCGCCGGCGCGGGCAATGCGCACCGGCGTGCTATTGAGCAAGTGATCGGCGTCTTCGACCAGCACATCCAGGGGAATCTCGATGTGCACCGGACGTGGACGGGCACCATCGAACACGGCAAAGGCGCGGGCCAGCACCATCGGCAGGTCGTCGGCACTCATCAGGGTGTGGGAAAACGCCGCCACACCGGCGACCAGGTTGCCCTGTGCCGGCAGCTCATGCAGCTTGCCGCGACCGCCGCCCAACTGGTTGCGCGACTGAACGCTGGAGATCACCAGCATCGGGATGGAATCGGCATAGGCCTGCCCCATCGCGGTGGTGATGTTGGTCATCCCGGGGCCGGTGATGATGAAGCAGACGCCGGGTTTGCCACGGGTACGCGAGTAGCCGTCAGCCATGAAGCCTGCGCCTTGCTCATGACGCGGGGTAATGTGCCGGATAGATGATTGTGCCAACCCGCGGTAAAGCTCGACGGTGTGCACGCCGGGAATTCCGAAGACATGGTCAACGCCATAGCCTTCAAGGAGTTTGACCAGTACTTCGCCGCAAGTTGCCATGTTCGCCTGCCTGTTGTTGTGCTGAAAACAGGCTCTATTGGACTGCCGCCACGCTAACGGCACAATGCAAAAAAGCGCATACTAGCCATGTCTACAGATCATGGCTTGACGATGATGAAACGCCTGCCCCCCTTGCCCGCCCTGCATACATTTCTGGTCACGGCCCAGTGCTGCAACTTCACCCGGGCTGCACAACAGTTGCACATCACCCAGGGTGCGGTCAGCCGGCAGATTGCCGGGCTCGAGGAGCACCTGGGGTACGCCCTGTTCCTGCGCCAGGCCCGAGGCCTGAGCCTGACCCGTGAAGGCCAGGACTGGCTCCCGCGGGTACAGCAGGTGTTCGCCTTGATCGAGGAAGGTGTGCAACATGTCGGCGCGCGCAGTACCACGCTGCAGCTCAAGGCGCCGACCTGTGTGATGCGCTGGCTGCTACCACGCTTGATGGAGTGGCAGGCACTGCGCCCGGACGTACCGGTCGAGCTGACCACTACAGTGCAACACGGTGTGGACTTTCGCCGCGAGGTGTTCGATGCCGCGGTGGTATATGGTGCGGCGCCGAATCACGGATTACACACCCTCAAACTGTTCGATGAACAACTGACGCCGGTGTGTGCTCCGCACCTGTTGTCCGGTGAGCTGCCCATCACGCAACTGGCCGACCTCGACCAGCACATGCTGCTGCATCCTACCCGCGATCACCATGACTGGAACGTCTGGCTCAACGCTGCAGGCGCCAACCTGCCACGTCACAGCAAAGGCCAGCATTTCGAAACCCTGGACATGGCGATGTCGATGGCCTCTCAGGGAACCGGCGTCGCCATTGGCGATTGGTCGCTGATCGGCGACGACCTCAAGAGCGGGCGTCTTGTGACGCCCTTTCCTTTGAAGGTCAGGACGGGTCAGGCCTATTACCTGGTCCGCCCTCAGGGGTCGAACGCCCCGACCCTGCTCGAACTGTTCGACTGGTTGGGCGTGCAGGCGCAGGGCCGGCGCGATCAGTAACCGACAGTGAAGCGCTGACGCGAGTGCGCAGGCTTTTCCACTTCATCGAGCATGGCGATGGCGTAGTCGGCAAAGGTGATCCAGCTTTTGCCGTCGGCACCGATCAGCAGGTGATCCTTGCCCGTCTGATAGTGGCCGGTGCGCGCCCCTTCGACAAACTCCGCCGAGGGAGACAGAAAGGTCCAGTCCAGTTCCTTTTCCTGACGCAAGGTGTCGAGGTAGTGCCCACCGGCAGTGGCCTCGGCCTTGTAGGCCTCAGGAAAATCAGGGCTGTCGATGACCTTGTGCCCCGACGGCAGCAACAGGCTACCCGCCCCTCCGACAACCAGCAGGCGTTTCACCCCGGCTTTCTTCACCGGCTCGATAATCGCCTGCGGCTTGATGCCGGAAAAATGCGCGGCGCTGAGCACCACGTCGTGCCCCACCAGGGCCTGCTCCAGTGCAGCCGCGTCAGTGACATCCAGCGCCACCGTCGTCACGCCTTCACGCCCCTGCAGTTTGGCCGGGTTGCGGGCAATGGCCGTAACGCGGTGACCACGGCGCAGCGCTTCTTCCAGTAACTGGCTGCCGGCACGTCCGGTAGCTCCGATGATTGCGATCTTGCTCATGGATACGCTCCTGTCAGGATTAACGAGTTCTTACCACTTCATTTCGCCCGTAGCGACCTTGGCACTGAGTTCCAGGGAGCTCTGTTCGCCCAGGTCCGGGAAACGTTTTTTCATCGCTGCAACCAACGCATCGGCATTGCTGGCCCGGGCGGTTTCGACATCGAAGGCTTTGATGTAACTGGCGGTAAAACGCACAGCCTCAAGGCCTTCGCCCGGCTGGCTCAGGTAATGACCGGGTACCACTGTTTGCGGCTTGAGCTGTTCGATACGCTCGAGGGTCGCTAGCCAGTCACGATGCGATCGCGCGGTTTGCGTGTCGGCCATCCACACATGCAGGTGGTTCGCCACCACCACGCCGCCGACCACGGCCTTGATTGAAGGAATCCACACAAAGCTGCGCTCCGGCTGCGAGCCATCCAGGCCGATCACCTCAAGGTGCTGGCCTTCCAGGGTCAGCCGGTTGCCCGGCAATACCTGCGGAACGACCAGTCTGGCCGGTTTGTCTGCGCCCATCTGTGGCCCCCAGTACGCCAGTTTGGCATCCATGGACTGTTTGATATGAGCAACCGTAGCCGCCGAGGCGACAACCTTGGCCTCGGGGTAAGCCTCGGTCAGGGTCTGCAGGCCGAAGTAATAATCCGGATCCCCGTGACTGATATAGATGGTGGTCAAGTGTTTGCCGCTGGCGCGCAGATTCGCCAGCACCTGCTCGGCCTGCGCCTTGCCGAACTGGGCATCAACCAGAATGGCATCGTGCCTGCCGCTGACAATCACTGAGCTCACCGGGAACAACGCCTCGCTCCCCGGGTTATAGACAGTCAAGTGCAACGGCTGCTCAGCCGCTTGAACCTGGGCCAGCGCCCCCAGAGTAACCAATGCCAGCAACAAACCGCGCAAGGAGAACGAACGACGCATCAAGGAAATTCCTGAAAGTGGAAGCATGGGCACCAGCTTAGTTGCGCGATCCGTCGCAAAAAATGCGATTATCAGGACTAGTTTGTTTCTGAAATCGGGCAAATCATGGACCGTCTGACTGCAATGCGGGTGTTCGTCTCTGTGGTCGACCTGGGCAGCCAATCTGCTGCCGCCGACCATCTGGACCTTTCTCGCCCGGTGGTTTCGCGTTACCTGGCCGAGCTCGAAGACTGGGTCGGCGCGCGCTTGATGCAGCGCACCACGCGGCGCCTGAGCCTGACCGCCGCCGGCCAGGAAACCCTGTCACGCTGTCGGCAAATGCTGGAACTGGCTGGCGACCTGCAAGCCGCTGTGCGCGCCCCCGACGAGGCGCCTCGTGGCGAACTGCGCATCAGCGTCAGCACCTCGTTTGGCCAGGCGCAGCTGGTGGATGCTGTCGCCGCGTACGTCAAACGCTATCCGGGGGTGACCATCGACCTGCAAATGCTCGATCGCACCGTGAACCTGGTGGATGAGCGCATTGACCTGGCCATCCGCACCAGCAACGAACTGGACCCCAACCTGATTGCCCGCCGCCTGAGTGTCTGCCGCTCGGTAGTCTGTGCCGCCCCCGCCTACCTGCGCGAGCATTCCACCCCCTTGCAGGTGGAGGACCTGGCCCGGCACAACTGTCTGACCCACTCCTACTTTGGCCGCCACCTGTGGCACTTCGAGGTGAACGGCGAAAGCGTTTCGGTGCCGGTGCAAGGCAACATCAGCGCCAATGAAGCCATGACCTTGCAACGTGCAGCACTGGCCGGCAGTGGTATCGCCATGCTGCCGACCTACCAGGCAGCGGCCGCCTTGCGCAGCGGTGAACTGATCCGCTTGTTGCCGCAGGCCAAGCCCCGGGAGCTCAACCTCAACGCCGTCTACACCTCGCGCAAACACATGCCGGCCACGCTGCGCAGCATGCTCGACTTTCTCGCCGAACGTTTCACCGCCGAGCCGCAATGGGACCGTGACCTGCAATAACCGCGGCACTCGGGGCAATGCTGACCTATGCTTTAAGTAGCACGTATGTGCTGGTTGAAAGAGGTGAGCATCATGGGCCTCAAATCCAGAAGATGCGCGGTGGTCTGCGCCATTGCCGCAGTGCTCGGGCTTTATGGCACTGCTGCTTACCGGGTCGAACAGGCTCGCCATCAGCCGTATTCGGCAGCCAGTTGCAGCCTGGCCCATTGCGTACCGCACACGGCAACCCTCAGCGCCCTCAAATAGGCCAATGTCAGCGTTCGATGAACACGCCGTGTTGATCGCAGCAGACGCTTAGCAAGCTATCTAGTACACTGGTCGGCACCTGCTCGTGCAGCGCATCGCTGCGCGACAAACCTGCCTTTTCGAGCTGGCCTGTGACCCAACTCAACACACCTCAACCGGTGCTGCGTAGCGTGCTGATGGCGCTGATGCTGGCTATTTTCCTGGGTGCCCTCGACCAGACGATCGTCGCCGTGTCGATGCCGGCGATTTCCGCGCAGTTCAATGACGTCGGCCTGCTGGCCTGGGTGATCTCCGGCTACATGGTGGCCATGACCGTGGCCGTGCCGATCTACGGCAAACTGGGCGACCTGTATGGCCGCCGGCGGATGATCCTCACCGGCACCGCGCTGTTCACCCTCGCCTCGCTGTTCTGCGCCGTGGCACAGAACATGGAGCAATTGATCCTCGCCCGGGTGCTGCAGGGTATCGGCGCCGGCGGCATGGTGTCGGTCAGTCAGGCGATCATCGGCGACTTCGTGCCACCGCGCGAACGCGGTCGCTACCAGGGCTACTTCAGCAGCATGTACGCCCTGGCCAGTGTGCTCGGCCCGGTGTTGGGCGGCTACCTCACCGAGTACCTGTCCTGGCGCTGGGTGTTCTGGCTGAACCTGCCCCTGGGTTTGACAGCCTGGTGGGTAACCCGCCGCGCACTGCACACCCTGGTGGTCCCACAACGCCAGGCTCAGGTGGATTACCTGGGCGCGGCGCTGCTGATCTTCGGCCTGGGCAGCCTGATGCTGAGCATTACCCTGGTCGGCCAGGGCCATGCCTGGCATGCACCAGAGGTCGGTGCGCTGGTGCTGTGCGCGCTGGTCGGGCTATGGGTGTTTGTGCGCCATGAGCGTCAGGTCGCCGAACCCTTGCTGCCTCTCAAGCTGTTCTCCAACCGGGTTGCCACGCTGTGCTGGTGCACGCTGTTCTTTACCAGCTTCCAGGCCATCTCCCTGACCATGCTGATGCCCCTGCGCTACCAGAGCATTACCGGCGCGGGTGCCGACAGCGCCGCCTTGCATATTTTGCCGCTGGCCATCGGTTTGCCGATCGGCGCCTATTGCGGCGGTCGCCTGACCAGCTTCACCGGACGTTTCAAGCCACAGATTCTTGGCGGCGCGCTATTAATGCCGTTTGCCATCGCCGGCATGGCCTTCACCGCGCCGCAAGCGGCCTGGCTCAGTGGCCTGTTCATGGTGTTGACCGGGATTGCCTCGGGCCTGCAGTTCCCGACGTCGCTGGTGGCGGCCCAGAGTGCGGTACAGGCACGGGATATCGGCGTGGCCACCAGCACCAGCAACCTGTTCCGTTCGCTGGGCGGTGCCATGGGCGTGGCCTGCATGTCAGCGTTGCTGCTGGCGATGCTGCAGAGCACGGGCCTGAGCCTGGCCGGCGATGCCTTGCTCGGCAGCCTCAAGGCGGGCATGCCTGATGAGCAGATGCAGCTGCAGTTGCTGACAACCTTCCGCCATTTATTACTGGGCAGTGCTATGGTGTCCCTGTTCGGACTGACGGCCGCGCTGGCGTTGCCTGACACGCAATTGCGCGGCCACGGGTAGGACGGCGGACAAATTCCATCACAAACCTTCACAAAGTCCTATTTGCGCAAAGCGGGACTCAAGCGCAGCATATCCAGCCCGGTATCGACCCATTGCTCTGCATCGCCGAGCAGGTCGAAGCTTTCCGGCAAGAGCAGCCAGCGTCGGATCAGACCGTCGATGTAGGCATACATCGCCAGCGCTGCACGTTCCGGATTCACATCAGCGGGCAATTGCCCGCGCTTGATTGCATTGCCCAGCGACAACGCGATATGGGCATGACATTCATCAGTGGAGGTTTGCCGTTGCTGGCGAATTTCGCACATATCATCGGTGAACTCGCACTTGTGATGCAGAATTTCATTGATACGGCGGGTTTTCGGGTCAAGCACCAACTGGTGCATCAACTGGACCAGCAGCTTGCGCATGCAGCCGAGCGGATCCAGCTCGTCTTCGCTTTCGCTGGCCCGGGCCAGCGCGTCCAGCGGCTCATGCAGGCTGTCGAGCATCGCCTCGACCAGCTCGGCCTTGTCGTTGAAATGCCAATAGATAGCGCCACGGGTAACCCCGGCCAGTTTGGCGATATCGGCGAGCGTGGTTCGCGCCACCCCGCGCTTGTAGAAGGCCTTTTCTGCTGCCTCAAGAATCTGGGCGCGGGTTTCCTGGGCTTCCTCTTTGGTTCTACGGACCATGGCAGTACAACCTCATCAAGGCCCAGACGTGCCTGTGGCCATCCGGGAGCTGGGCCGGGCCAACCTTTTGAAGATTGTGGCCGGCATATGAAATTCAAGGCTTGCAGCGGCCTGAGGCATCGTCAGCAAGGTATTTACAAACAACCATGAATGTAAGTATATTCCTTAGCAAGCTATTTATCCACTCGACAGAATTTTTTCTTAAACACCCTTTCCACTATTCTTGAGCGTCTTCAGCTCTTGCGACCCGAGGATCTTCATGCAATTCAAGCCAGCTGTTACCGCTCTGGTATCCGCCGTCGCCCTGGCAACACTGCTCAGTGGCTGTAAAAAGGAAGAGGCTGCGCCCGTTGCGCAAGCGCCTCAGGTCGGCGTCGTAACCCTGAAAACTCAAGCCTATACCCTCACCTCCGACCTGCCGGGGCGGACCACGGCCTACCGCATTGCTGAAGTTCGCCCACAGGTCAACGGCATCATTCTCAAGCGTCTGTTCAAGGAAGGTACCGAGGTCAAGGAAGGCCAGCAGCTGTACCAGATCGACCCGTCGGTGTACGAGGCGACCCTGGCCAGCGCCCAGGCCAACCTGCAATCGACCCGTTCGCTATCCGAACGCTACAAGCAGCTGGTTGCCGAACAGGCTGTAAGCCGTCAGGAATACGACGACGCGCAAGCCAAACGTTTGCAGGCTGAAGCCGCGCTGCGCAGCGCCCAGATCGACCTGCGCTACACCAAGGTGCTGGCCCCGCTGAGCGGCCGTATCGGTCGTTCCGCGGTCACCGAAGGCGCCCTGGTCAACAATGGCCAGGCCGACGCCATGGCCGTCATCCAGCAACTGGACCCGATCTACGTCGACGTCACCCAGTCTTCGGCCGAGCTGCTCAAGCTGCGCCGTGAACTGGAAAGCGGCCAGCTGCAGAAGGTCGGTGACAACGCCGCCAAGGTCACCCTGACCCTGGAAGACGGCAGCACCTACCGCCAGGAAGGTCGCCTGGAATTCTCCGAAGTGTCGGTTGACCCGACCACAGGTTCGGTGACCCTGCGCGCTGTGTTCCCCAACCCCGAACACAACCTGCTGCCGGGCATGTTCGTCCACGCGCGCCTGAAGGCCGGCGTCAACGACCAGGCCATCCTGGTGCCGCAGCAAGGCGTGACCCGCGACCTCAAGGGTCAGCCGACTGCACTGATCGTCAACCAGGAAAACAAGGTCGAGCTGCGCCAGCTCAAGGCCAGCCGGACCGTTGGCAGCGAGTGGCTGATCCAGGAAGGCCTCAACGCCGGTGACCGCGTGATCACCGAAGGCCTGCAGTACGTCAAACCGGGTGTCGAGGTGAAGGTCAGCGAAGCCACCAACGTCAAGCCTGCCCAGACCACCCAGGCCAATGCAACGAATGCAGGGGCCAAAGGGGAGTAAACCATGTCGAGATTTTTTATCGATCGCCCGATTTTTGCCTGGGTGATCGCCTTGGTGATCATGTTGGTCGGCGCGTTGTCGATCCTCAAGTTGCCAATCAACCAGTACCCGAGCATTGCGCCACCGGCCATCGCCATCGCCGTAACCTATCCGGGCGCCTCGGCGCAGACCGTACAGGACACTGTGGTTCAGGTGATCGAGCAACAGCTCAACGGTATCGATAACCTGCGTTATGTCTCGTCGGAAAGTAACTCCGACGGCACCATGACCATTACCGCGACCTTCGAGCAGGGCACCAACCCCGATACCGCACAGGTCCAGGTCCAGAACAAGCTGAACCTGGCGACCCCGTTGCTGCCGCAAGAAGTACAGCAACAGGGTATTCGCGTTACCAAGGCGGTGAAGAACTTCCTGCTGGTAATCGGCCTGGTGTCTGAAGACGGCAGCATGACCAAGGACGACCTGGCCAACTACATCGTCTCCAACATGCAGGACCCGATCTCGCGGACAGCCGGTGTCGGTGACTTCCAGGTGTTCGGTGCCCAGTATGCGATGCGTATCTGGCTCGACCCGGCCAAGCTCAACAAGTACCAGCTGACCCCCGTCGACGTGCGCACTGCCGTGGCCGCACAGAACGTGCAGATTTCCTCTGGCCAGCTCGGCGGCCTGCCGGCCCTGCCTGGCACGCAGCTGAACGCCACGATCATCGGCAAGACCCGCCTGCAGACCGCCGAGCAGTTCGAGAAGATCCTGCTCAAGGTCAACCGCGATGGCTCGCAGGTACGCCTGAGCGATGTCGCCAAGGTCAGCCTGGGCGGTGAAAACTATGCCGTCAGCGCGCAGTTCAACGGCAAGCCGGCTTCGGGTCTGGCGGTCAAGCTGGCGACCGGTGCCAACGCCCTGGACACTGCCAAGGCACTGCGCAAGACCATCAGCGACCTCGAGCCGTTCTTCCCGGAAGGCATGAAGGCGGTGTTCCCGTATGACACCACGCCAGTGGTGACCGAATCGATCAGCGGGGTAATCCACACCCTGATCGAAGCGATCGTGCTGGTGTTCCTGGTGATGTACCTGTTCCTGCAAAACTTCCGCGCAACCATCATCACCACGATGACGGTACCGGTGGTATTGCTCGGTACCTTCGGCATCCTCGCCGCCGCCGGCTTCAGCATCAACACCCTGACCATGTTCGGCATGGTACTGGCCATCGGTCTATTGGTGGACGATGCCATCGTCGTGGTGGAGAACGTCGAGCGGGTAATGGCCGAAGAAGGCCTGTCACCCAAGGAAGCCACCAAGAAGTCCATGGGCCAGATCCAGGGCGCACTGGTGGGTATCGCCATGGTGCTCTCGGCAGTACTGCTGCCAATGGCATTCTTCAGCGGCTCGACCGGGGTGATCTACAAGCAGTTCTCGATCACCATCGTTTCGGCCATGGCACTGTCGGTACTGGTCGCGCTGATCTTCACCCCGGCCCTGTGCGCAACCATGCTCAAGGCAATTCCAAAGGGTGAACATCACGTTCCCAAACGCGGTTTCTTCGGCTGGTTCAACCGTAACTTCGATCGCAGCGTACAGAGCTACGAGCGCGGTGTGGGCAACATGTTGCGGCACAAGGCGCCGTACCTGCTGGCCTACCTGTTGATCGTGGTCGGCATGATCTGGCTGTTCACCCGCATCCCTACCGCGTTCCTCCCGGAAGAAGACCAGGGCGTACTGTTTGCCCAGGTACAGACACCGGCCGGCTCCAGTGCCGAGCGGACCCAGGTGGTGATCGACGAGATGCGCAGCTACCTGCTGGACAAGGAAGCCGACACCGTCGCTTCGGTGTTCACCGTTAACGGCTTCAACTTCGCCGGTCGCGGCCAGAGCTCGGGTATGGCCTTCATCATGCTCAAGCCATGGGAAGAGCGTTCTGCCGAGAACAACGTGTTCAACCTGGCCGCCCGCGCCCAGCAGCACTTCTTCACCTTCCGTGACGCGATGGTGTTCGCCTTCGCCCCGCCTGCGGTACTGGAGCTGGGTAACGCCACCGGTTTCGACGTGTTCCTGCAAGACCGTTCCGGTGTCGGTCACGACAAGCTGATGGAAGCGCGCAACCAGTTCCTTGGTATGGCCGCGCAGAGCAAGATCCTCTCGGCGGTGCGTCCGAACGGCCTGAACGATGAACCGCAATACCAGCTGACCGTCGACGACGAGCGCGCCAGTGCCTTGGGCGTGACCATTGCCGACATCAACAACACCCTGTCGATTGCCCTGGGTGCCAGCTACGTCAACGACTTCATCGACCGCGGTCGGGTGAAGAAGGTCTACATCCAGGGTGAGTCCGCTTCGCGCATGAGCCCTGAAGACCTGCAGAAGTGGTACGTGCGCAACGCCGCTGGCGAGATGGTGCCGTTCTCCTCCTTCGCCAAAGGCGAGTGGATCTACGGTGCACCGAAGCTTGCGCGTTACAACGGTGTGGAAGCCATGGAGATCCTCGGTGCGCCAGCCCCTGGCTACAGTACCGGTGAGGCCATGCTCGAGGTTGAACGTATCGCGGCGCAACTGCCCAAGGGTATCGGTTACTCCTGGACCGGTCTGTCGTACGAGGAGCGCCTGTCGGGCTCCCAGGCCCCTGCCCTGTACGCGCTGTCGCTATTGATGGTGTTCCTGTGCCTGGCGGCGCTGTATGAAAGCTGGTCGATTCCGATCGCGGTCATGCTCGTGGTGCCGCTCGGGATCATCGGTGCGCTGTTGGCCACCAGCCTGCGCGGCCTGTCCAACGACGTGTACTTCCAGGTCGGTCTGTTGACCACCATCGGCTTGGCGGCGAAGAACGCGATCCTGATCGTTGAATTCGCCAAGGAACTGCACGAGCAGGGCCGCAGCCTGGTCGATGCGGCCATCGAAGCCTGCCGGATGCGCTTGCGGCCGATCATCATGACCTCGCTGGCGTTCATCCTCGGCGTGGTACCGTTGGCTACCTCTACCGGTGCAGGCTCGGGCAGCCAGCACGCCATCGGTACCGGGGTAATCGGCGGGATGTTGACTGCCACCGTACTGGCGATTTTCTGGGTACCCCTGTTCTTCGTTACCGTGTCGTCGATGTTCACCGGCAAAAAAGCCGAAGAAGAAGACGCCACCCCTGCCACTCCACGCAATGAGGCTGGGCAATGAGTAAGTCCCTGTTGTCCCTGGCGATCACCGCTTTCATGTTGGGCGGTTGCTCGCTGATCCCTGACTACCAGACCCCGGAATCGCCGGTGGCCGCGCAGTGGCCGCAAGGCCCTGCCTACTCGCCGACCGAGTCGGCGCAAGTGGCCGCTGCCGAACAAGGCTGGCGTCAGTTTTTCCATGACCCGGCGCTGCAGCAACTGATCCAGACCTCGCTGGTCAACAACCGCGACCTGAAGGTCGCGGCGCTGAACATCGATGCCTACCGGGCGCAGTACCGCATCCAGCGGGCCGATCTGTTCCCGGCGGTCAGCGCCACCGGTAGCGGCAATCGTCAGCGTTTGCCGGCGGACATGTCGCAGTCCGGTGAAGCGGGTATCACCAGCACCTACTCGGCCACCCTTGGCGTGAGTGCCTACGAACTCGACCTGTTCGGTCGTGTGCGCAGCCTCACCGAGCAGCAACTGGAAATCTACCTGTCCAGTGAAGAAGCGCGGCGCTCGACCCAGATCGCCCTGGTGGCCAGCGTGGCCAACGCCTACTTCACCTGGCAGGCCGATCAGGACCTGCTCAAGCTCACCGAAGACACCCTCAAGACCTACGAGCAGAGCTACGCATTGACCTTGCGCAGCAATGAAGTGGGAGTGGCTTCGGCCCTGGACCTGAGCCAGGCGCGCACATCGGTAGAAGGTGCGCGGGTCAAGTTGGCCCAGTACCAGCGCCTGGTTGCCCAGGACCAGAACAGCCTGGCTGTGCTGCTCGGCACCGGCATTCCGGCCAACCTGCCGGCGGCCAAGGACCTCGACAGCGACCTGCTCGCCGAGGTACCGGCAGGCCTGCCGTCCGACGTGCTGCATCGCCGTCCGGACATCCAGGAAGCCGAGCACCTGCTCAAAGCTGCCAACGCCAACATCGGCGCCGCCCGGGCTGCGTTCTTCCCGAGCATCAGCCTGACCGCCAACGCCGGCACCATCAGCCCGGACATGAGCGGGCTGTTCAACGGCGGTTCCGGTACCTGGTTGTTCCAGCCGCAGATCAACCTGCCGATCTTCAACGCCGGAGCGCTGCGCGCCAGCCTCGACTACTCGAAGATCCAGAAGGACATCAACGTCGCCAAGTACGAGAAAACCATCCAGACCGCCTTCCAGGAAGTCTCCGATGGCCTCGCGGCGCGCAAGACCTTCAACGAGCAGTTGCAAGCCCAGCGTGATCTGGTGTCTGCCAACCAGGACTACTACCGCCTGGCCGAGCGTCGCTACCGCATCGGTGTCGACAGCAACCTGACGTTCCTGGATGCCCAGCGTCAGCTGTTCAACAGCCAGCAGTCGCTGATCACCGACCGGCTGTCGCAGCTGGTGAGTGAGGTCAACCTGTACAAAGCCCTCGGTGGCGGCTGGTACGAACAGACTGGTCAGGCCCAGCAGCAGGCGGCGGTTGAGTCGCCAAAAAGCTGAGTAGCCGTTGAGTGACCAGAGCCCACCCTTGCGGTGGGCTTTTTATTCGCCATGCACACACGCTGTAGGAGCGGATTTATCCGCGATGGACTTCACCGCAGTTCATCGCGGATAAATCCGCTCCTACAAAATCAAAAGTAACTAACCAGTTAGTGTTCGGTTATCGCCCAGTACCGCTTGTAACGAATTGATTCCCCCTCCCCGCCACCGCACCATCCTTTCGCAGCTTCTTCATGCCGCACCCAAAGATCGCTACCCGGCCTGTGACCTCAACACGTCACAGCGGACGGTTTCGGCTTACATAAAAACAAGAGACATAGCGAAGATGACCACACCTCCCACCGCACGACACCTGCTTCCCGGCCTGCTGGCCATGGCTTGCGCCTTGCCCGCCGTAGCAACTGAAGGCGGCTTTATCGAAGACGCCAAAGCCAGCCTCAACCTGCGCAACTTCTACATCAACCGTAACTTCGTCGACCCGGCCTACCCGCAAAGCAAAGGCGAAGAATGGACCCAAAGCTTCATTCTCGATGCACGCTCGGGGTTCACTCAGGGCGTTGTCGGTTTCGGCGTCGATGTACTGGGGCTGTATTCGGTCAAGCTGGATGGCGGCAAAGGCACCGCCGGCACCCACCTGTTGCCGGTGCATGACGATGGCCGCCCTGCCGATGACTTTGGTCGCCTGGGTGTGGCCCTCAAGGCCAAGGTCTCCAACACCGAACTGAAAATGGGCGAGTGGATGCCGGTACTGCCGATCCTGCGCTCGGACGATGGCCGCTCGTTGCCGCAAACGTTCCGCGGCGGGCAGATCACTTCCCAGGAAATCGCCGGCCTGACCCTGTACGCCGGCCAGTTCCGTGGCAACAGCCCGCGCAACGACGCGAGCATGGAAGACATGTCGATGAACGGCAAGGCGGCCTTTACCTCCGACCGTTTCAATTTTGTCGGTGGCGAGTACAGCTTCAACGACAAACGTACGCTGATCGGCCTGTGGAATGCCGAGCTCAAAGACATCTACAGCCAGCAGTACATCAACCTGGTACACAGCCAGCCTCTGGGCGACTGGACCCTGGGCGCCAACCTCGGCTACTTTTTCGGCAAGGAAGATGGCGCCGAACGGGCCGGTGAGCTGGACAACCGCACCGCGTCTGCCCTGCTGTCGGCCAAGTACGGGAGCAACACCTTCTACGTCGGCCTGCAGAAAGTCAGTGGTGACGATGCCTGGATGCGGGTCAACGGCACCAGTGGCGGCTCGCTGGCCAACGACAGCTACAACTCCAGCTTCGACAATGCCAAGGAACGCTCCTGGCAAGTGCGCCACGACTTCAACTTTGCCGGTGTCGGTATCCCCGGCCTGACCCTGATGAACCGCTACATCAGCGGTGACAATGTGCACACCGCAACGGTCAGCGATGGCGAAGAATGGGCACGTGAATCGGAGCTGGCCTACGTGATCCAGTCCGGCACGCTGAAGAACCTGTCGGTGAAATGGCGCAACTCGACCATGCGCCGCGACTACAGTACCAACGCCTTCGATGAGAACCGTCTGATCATCAGTTACCCGATCAGCATTCTCTGAGCCCGGGCGGCGACCCAGGGTCGCCGCCCTGCCGTTTATGCCCCGCGGGTGGTGCGGCTGCGCTGGCCGTTGATGCCGACCGGCACATCGCCCTGCAAGGTTACCCGACGCACAACCCGGTTCTGCGTGCCGTAATCATCGACGGCATAGTGCTGGGTGCCACGGTTGTCCCAGATCGCCACGTCACCCGCCTGCCAGCGCCAGCGCACGGTATTTTCCAGGCGCGTGACATGGCTCTGCAGCAGGTTGAACAGGTGGCTGGAGTCAAACTGCGAATAGCCCTTGAGGCGTTTGACGAAGTGGCCGAGCAACAGGTGCTTTTCGCCGCTGACCGGGTGTACGCGCACCACCGGATGCTCGGTTTCATACACTGTCGAGGTGAAGATACGACGGTAGCTTTCCTGCTGCTCGGCGGTGACATTCGGCTTGGCGGCCGCATAGTCGTATTCGTTGCTGTGGACTGCCCAGAGCTTGTCGGCCAGGGCCTGCAGTTCGGCCGGGAGGTCCTGGTAGGCCGTCGCCGTGTTGGCCCAGACCGTGTCGCCACCCGACGCCGGCGCGACCACCGAGCGCAGGATCGATGCCTTCGGGTAAGCCTCGACGAAGGTCACATCGGTATGCCAGGAGTTGGCCCGACGCTCGCCATCCAGTTCCAGCAGAAAGCGCGTGCCTTCGCGAACCGGCACTGTGGGGTGGGCAATCGGCTCACCCAGCAGGTGCGCAAATGCTTCCTGGCCCTGGTCGTCGAGGTGATGCTGGGCGCGGAAGAAGATCACCTTGTGCTCCACCAGCGCGGCCTGGATGGCCTCGATCACGGCAGGCTCAAGGTCGGCACTCAACTGGACCCCGCGAATCTCGGCACCGATGCGTCCGGCCACCGGATGGATGTCCAGCACGTGGTTGCTCGGTGCTACGGCGTGTGCGGCATTGCTCATGTGACGACCCTCATCTGGCTGCTCTGGGAAAATGCCGATAAAACACTGGCGCTATCTATATGCAAATAAGCTCTAACAGATATTCAAGTGCTTCATTGACGGAATAAGAGCTTGCATTTAAAACCTGAGGCTTCGTGGCGGCAAATACCTTCGCCGTATTTTTGGAATGCCGGGAAAGCATATGGATCTTCGCCAACTGCGTTACTTCATCGCCCTTACTGAACACCGCAGTTTTGTCCGCGCGGCAGACGCCATGGGCATTACCCAACCGGCTTTCAGCCGGAGTATCCAGGGCCTGGAACAGGAGTTCGGGTGCGTGCTGGTCGACCGTGGCAACAAGGAGTTGCGCCCCACCCCGGAAGGCCAGGTGGTGCTACAGCACGCCTTGCGCCTAGTGCAAGGCGCCGCGCAGTTGAGTAGCGAAGTGCTGCAGATGACCAAGCTCGATGCCGGCGAGCTGCATTTCGGCTGCGGGCCGGCGCCGGCAGTGCAGTTGGTGCCGCGGGCGCTGGCGCAATTCCTTCAGGCTTACCCCAAGGTACACACCCGCCTCGAAGTGGATAACTGGGAGAAACTCAGTCGGGCCTTGAACCGCGAAGAGATCGAGTTCTTCATCGCCGACATCCGTCAGTTCGAAGCAGACCCGAACTTTCACACTGTGCCCCTGAACCAGCGTCGCGGTCTGTTTTTCTGCCGTCCGGGGCATCCGTTGCTGGCCAAGGAAAGCCTGTCGACAAACGACATGTTCGACTACCCGCTGGCGACCACACTGATTCCACCGGGCGTACGCAAACTGCTGGCCAACCTCAGCGGCAAAACCGACTTCACCCCGCAGTTGCTCACTGAGCACCTGCCGACGCTGCTGCACCGAGTGCTGGCCAGCGATGCCATTGGCATCGGCACCGAAGAAGCCTTTGCCGAGGATATTCGCCAAGGGCGCCTGGTACGGCTGCACTGGCGCAACCTGCCGGCTAACCTCGACAGCCTCAATGCCCGCTGCGGCATCGTCAGCCGCAGCGGGTTTCGCCTGTCACCGGCGGCGCGGGCGATGATCGATACCCTGATCAGCCTCGATCAGCAGCCAGCGCTGCAGGTGCTGGCCGGGTAGCCTGAGGCGCCAGCCACTGGCTGACCTTGAACGGCTTGCGGATCAGCCGTTGCTCGGCAGCCAGGTCCACCGAGGCCTGGAGCTGATCGAGGAACGGCTGGTCGAGGCTTGAGCGAAACGTCTGCCCCAGTACCTCGTCCTGCAAGTCACGCTGGAGGATCACCGGTGGGTAGCTGGCCAGTTCCGAGACCAGTTCGATATAGGCCGTTTTGTTGTTTTCATCGCTCAACCACTGCACCGCCTGCTGCTGCGTCTCGAGCAGACGTTGCACCAGCTCGGGGTGAGCATCGACAAACGCACCCGCGCCCACCAGCACCGCCTGAATACTGCCCACGCCGCCCAGGTCACGGGTGTTCAGCGGCAACTCGGCCAAACCGCGTTCCTGCAGCGCATTCAGGCCCGACAGGCCCCAGGTGGCATCGATCTGCCGGGCGGCCAGCGCGGCCACGGCGGCACTGAAGTCGAGGTTGATCACTTTCAGGTCTTTCTCGCTCAGCCCCTGGCTGGCCAGGGCTGCGTCAAACGACAACTGGCTGGCGGTGCCGCGAAAGATCGCCACGCGTTTGCCTTTCAGGTCTTGCAAGGTCTTGATGCCGCTACCAGGGACCACACCGAGGTAATGCTTGATGCCGCGCCCCGTGGCCGCCAGCAAGCGCGTGTCCACGCCATTGGCCTTGCCGATGATGGCAGCCAGATCACCCAGGTACGCGAAGTCGACCTGGCCGTTGGCAAAAGCTTCGTTGATCACCGGGCCTGCGCCCTTGAAGTAGTTCCACTGGATCTTGATGCCGTCGGCCGCAAAGGCTTTTTCCAGTAGCTGCTGGTTACGCAGTACATCGCTGACGCCGCCACCGGAGTTCTTCGTGCCCGCGCTCAGGTCGGGCACGGCGATACGAATCTCACGGACCTCGACCGCCTGGGCCAGCGGCGGCAGCCAGCCCACCACAGCGGCCAGGGCGGGGGCGGCAAACAGGCTGAAAACACGATTGATCGACAGGTTCATGGCGCGACTCCTTGTAATGGTGCCGCCACGCTAACCACATCGCTTACCAGCAAATAAATACTATTAAATTACATTTTAATAATCAAAAGGAATAAACGAGGCAGTACGGGCCTTTGCGAAGCTCATGCAGACGACACAAGAAAAATATGCTTCGAATGCATTGGATACACGGCCCCATGCCTGTTTTAAATGCGCTCTCTTATGAGCTATTCGAATTTATTTTCAGTTAAATAGACTCAAAAGGAATATATAAATACCCATTCACGGAGCTTCGCCATGGCCCGAGCCTCACTTTCCAGCCCGTCCCTGGCCCCGCCCGGTCAACGCCTGCGCCCCTTCATCAGCGCCTATCGAGGGCACCTGAGTGCCTGGTACCTGCCCTTCGGCCTGGCGCTGTTGTGGTGGCTGGCCAGTCGCAACCTGTGGATGAGCGAACAGATCCTGCCGGCGCCCGTCGTGGTCTGGCAAAGCGCACAGGAGCTGGCCGGGGGCGAACTGTGGTCACACCTGGCGATCAGCCTGCAACGCTTGCTGATCGGCCTGCTGGTCGGTGTTGGCAGCGGCGCCGTGCTGGGTGCCTGGCTGGGCGTCAGCCGGCGCGCCGAACGCCTGGTGCTACCCACCTTCAATGCGCTGGCGCAAATCCCGACGCTGGCCTGGGTGCCGTTGTTCATGGTGCTGTTCGGTATCGGCGAAGTGCTCAAGCTGGTGGTATTGGTCAAAGCCATCATTGTTCCGGTCACCCTGCACACCCTGGTCGGCGTGCGGGATGCGCAACCGCGCCTGCGTGAAGCGGCGGCAGTGCTCAAGCTGCCGCGACACCTGTTGATCACCCGGCTGATCCTGCCCGCTGCCCTGCCCGCCTTCATGGCCGGTGTGCGCCTGGCGCTGGCCACGGGATGGTCTTCACTGCTGGCGGTCGAGTTGCTCGCCTCCAGTGAGGGCATTGGCTACCTGATGGTCTGGGCCCGCCAGCTGTTCATGCTCGATATCGTGTTTGTCTGCATCGCCGTCATCGGCCTGCTCGGTTTTGCCATGGACCGCGGCCTGGGCTGGCTGGAGCGGCGCCTGGTGCACTGGCCGCATCCAGCCGGCGCCGAATTGCGGGTTCAGCGCCTGCAGGGTGTCGAGTACCTGCAGGCCTTGCTGTTGCCGCTGGCCCTGGTGATCGTCTGGCAACTGGCGAACCAGTTGCAGTGGGTCGACGCAACCATCCTCGTGGCCCCCAGGCAGGTGCTGGTCACCGCCTGGGATGGCCTGCTCGACGGCTCACTGACCTCGGCGCTGGCCGTCAGTGTCGGTCGGGCGCTGGGCGGCCTGTTGCTGGGCGGCGGCCTGGGCTTTGCGCTGGGGTTGTGGCTAGGCCTGTCGCGCCCGGCCGAACGTCTACTTGGACCGACTCTTGCCGGCCTGCGCCAGATCGCCATCTTCGCCTGGGTACCGCTGCTTACGGCCTGGTTCGGCCTGGGCGAGTTGACCAAATGGGTATTTGTCGGGCTGGCCGCGTTCTTCCCGCTGTTCATTGCCACGCAGCGCAGCGTCGCCAACCGCTCCGCACAACTGGAAGAAGCCGCTCGGGTCCTGCACCTGAATCTGCTCCAGCGTCTGCTGCGCCTGGTGCTTCCCGGCGCAGCACCGGGGATATTCGCCGGGCTGCGCATCGGCCTCATCTATGCCTGGCTCGGCACCATCGGCGCCGAGTACTTCATGCCCTCCGGTGGTGGCATCGGCAGCTTGATGATCGGCGCCCAGCAACTGCTGCGCATGGACCTGATCATGGCCGCGATGCTCCTGGTCGGCCTCACCGGCGCACTGCTGGGCGCCCTCGGACAATACATCGAAGCGCGTGCCACGCGCTGGAGACGAGCATGAACGCAATCGCCCATCCTTTGGTCAGCTTCAACCAGATCAGCAAGCACTTTGCGGTGGCCGGCGGTGAGCTGGAAGCCATTCGCGACTTCAACCTGCAAATCGCCGATGGCGAGTTCGTTGCCATTGTCGGCGCCAGTGGATGTGGTAAATCCACCCTGCTGCGCCTGCTGATCGGCCTCGACAACGATTACCAGGGACAGATCCTGATCGACGGCAAGCCGCTGACCGGCATCGGCAGTGAGCGCGGCATCGTGTTTCAGGAACACCGCCTGTTCCCCTGGCTGACGGTTCACGACAACATCGCCCTGGGCCTGGTCAACGAGCCCTTGTCGGCGCAGCAACGCGAACAGCGCATCGCCGACTACATCGCCCTGGTCGGCTTGCAGGACTTCAGCCAGGCCTACCCGCATCAGCTTTCCGGTGGCATGGCGCAGCGCGTGGCGATTGCCCGCGGCCTGGTGTCGAGCCCGCGCATCCTGTTGCTCGACGAGCCGTTCGGCGCCCTCGACGCCCTGACCCGCCAGCAGATGCAGGACGAACTGCTGGCGATCCGCGCGCGTGCACGCATCACCACCTTGCTGGTGACCCACGACGTCGAAGAGGCGCTGTTTCTTGCTGACCGCGTGGTGGTCCTGGAGCCACGCCCCGGGCGTATCAAACGCATCCAGCGCATCGACCTGGCGCACCCGCGCCAGCGTGCCAGCCACAGTTTCCACCGCTTGCGCGAGGCCTTGCTGCACGAGCTGACCGCCGACGACCGTTACCTGCCGGCGGCCCCCGAACAGATCCATAACCTGCCCTTGTCCTACCTTGCCTATTGAGAGCTGACCATGAGCCAACGCCCCAACTTTCTGGTCATCGTTGCCGATGACCTGGGATTCTCTGACCTCGGCGCCTTCGGCGGCGAAATCAGCACGCCAAACCTGGATGCCCTGGCCACTGCCGGCCTGCGCCTGACCGACTTTCACACCGCACCCACCTGCTCGCCGACGCGTTCGATGCTGCTGACCGGCACCGACCACCACATTGCCGGTATCGGCACCATGGCCGAAGCGCTGACTCCAGACCTCATCGGCAAACCCGGTTACGAGGGCTACCTCAACGACCGCGTGGTAGCGCTGCCGGAACTGCTGCGCGAGGCGGGTTACCAAACGCTGATGAGCGGCAAATGGCACCTGGGCCTGAAAGCCGAACTGGCACCCCATGCCCGCGGTTTCGAGCGCTCGTTCGCCCTGTTGCCCGGCGCGGCCAACCATTACGGTTTCGAGCCGACCTATGACGAGCAGACCCCGCGCCTGCTCAAGTCGACGCCGGCGCTGTACATCGAAGACCAGACCTTTGTCGAGGAACTGCCTGAGGGCTTCTACTCCTCCGACGCCTTTGGCGACAAGTTGCTGCAGTACCTCAAAGAACGCGACCAGAGCCGCCCGTTCTTCGCCTACCTGCCCTTCTCTGCCCCGCACTGGCCGTTGCAGGCGCCGGCCGAAGTGGTCGCACGTTACAAGGGCCGTTACGACGCAGGCCCGGAAGTGTTGCGTCAGGAGCGCCTGGAAAAACTGCGCGCACTTGGCCTGATCGCCGCCGACACCCGTGCCCACCCGGTCGACAACCACTGGGCCAGCCTCAGCGACGAGCAGCGCCAGCGCTCGGCACGGTCCATGGAGGTTTACGCCGCTATGGTCGAGCGCATGGACTGGAACATCGGGCGCGTGCTGGACTACCTGCGCAACCAGGGGCAACTGGACAACACCCTGGTGCTGTTCATGTCCGACAACGGCGCCGAAGGTGCACTACTCGAAGCCTTCCCCAAGTTCGGCCCACACCTGGCCAGTTACCTGGACCAGCACTACGACAACAGCTTGGACAACATCGGCCGAGCCAACTCCTACGTCTGGTATGGCCCGCAGTGGGCCCAGGCGGCCACCGCACCGTCGCGCCTGTTCAAGGCCTTTACCAGCGAAGGCGGCATTCGCGTGCCGGCACTGGTGCACTACCCGGCGCTCAGCCGCCAGGGGCAGATCAGCCATCAGTTCAGCACGGTGATGGACATCACCCCGACCCTGCTCGACCTTGCCGGTGTGCGCCATCCCGGCACCCGCTGGCGCGGGCGCGACGTCGCCGCCCTGCGTGGCAAGTCGTGGCTGGGTTACCTGTCGGGCGAAACCGAGCAGGTGCACGATGAAAACACCGTGACCGGCTGGGAGCTGTTCGGCCGCCGGGCAATTCGCCAGGGGCAATGGAAAGCCGTGTACATCCCCGGCCCGGTGGGCCCGGCAACCTGGCAGCTGTACGACCTGGCCAACGATCCCGGCGAGATCGACGACCTGGCCCTGGCACAACCGGCCAAGCTCACTGCATTGCTTGGTGAATGGCAGAAGTACGTTGAGGAAACCGGGGTGATCCTCAGCGAGTCACCGTTTCAGCCGGACTAGTCAACGCCTGCAGTCGGGCGGGATCGAGAATCTCGATCTCGCCATAGCCCAGGCGCAGCGCCCCTTCCTGCTGCAGCGACTTGAGGATCTGGTTGGTGGTCTGCCGAGACAGCGACAGCATCAGCGCCAGTTGCTCCTGCGACAGCTGCAACACCCACCGGCTGCCGTCCACTTCGCCGTAGCCGGCGGCGATCTGCAGCAGCCGGTGGGCGACCCGCGGGGCCGCTGCCAACAGGCTTTGCTGTTCCAGTTCGATGAACACCCAGCGCAGTTTCTGACTCATCAGCAAAGCAAAGTCTCGCCAATGCTCAGGGTGTTGCCTCAGCAATGCCAACAGCGCTGCCTGGGGCACCCAGATCAAACTGACGGAACCTTCTGCCTGGGCATCGTGGGTGCGTGGCTGGCCGTCGAACAGGCTGATCTCGCCAAACCATTGCGGCGCCTGCACCAATGTCAGCAGCGCCTCTTTGCCGTCCCGGCTGACCGCACCGACGCGCATGGCTCCGCTCACTACCGCATACAGACCGCACGGCGCATCGCCGCGCTGGAACAGGTACTGCCCGGATGCCAGCTCACGCAGCCGGGCAACGTCCAGCAGACTATCCTGAAGCGATAACGGTAACTGCTTGAACCAGTGGCCCTGGAGCAACGTCTCGCGCCAGATGGGATCACGCTTCATAACGCCTCTGAGGTCAACTCTGTCGCCTAGCCGACAGACAGCCAAAATGTCTGCAGGGCATGCTCAGGCCACCCTACAGGAGGAACAATAATGAAAAACCTGGTCGAACACCTGAGTCAATACGCAGCCTACCACCGTGACCCGCGCAACATTGCCACCCACTTCGTCGGCATCCCGATGATCGTGGTCGCGGTCACCGTGTTGCTGTCCCGCCCGGGGCTGGAACTGGCCGGAGTGTGGTTGTCACCGGCATTGCTGGCGGCGTTGGTATCGGCCTGGTTCTACCTGCGCCTGGATCTGCGCTTCGGCTTGATCATGGGGCTGCTACTGGGCATGTGCCTGTGGCTCGGCCAGGTGCTGGCGCTGCAGAGCACGATGGTCTGGTTGAGTGCCGGTCTGGGCTTGTTCGTGGTCGGCTGGGTGATCCAGTTTGTCGGTCACCACTATGAAGGGCGCAAACCGGCGTTTGTCGACGATATCAGCGGTTTGATCATCGGACCGCTGTTTGTGGTGGCGGAACTGGCGTTCCTGTTGGGCCTGTGCCCGGAATTGAAACTGGCCATCGAGCGCAATGCCGGACCCGTAGCGATCCGGCAGAAGAATGCGGCTATCTGAGTGGCTCGCGCCTACGCCCGCGATTCGACGCCCAGCTCGTCCCAGACCGACTCGGCCAGATGGAACGTCGCATTGGCCGCCGGAATACCGCAGTAGATCGCACTCTGCATCAGCACTTCCTTGATCTCCTCGCGCGTCACGCCATTGTTGGCGGCGGCGCGCAAGTGCAGCTTGAGTTCTTCATTGCGGTTCATGCCGATCAGCATGGCGATGGTGATCAGGCTGCGGGTGTGCCGCGGCAGGCCCGGACGGGTCCAGATATCACCCCAGGCGTGACGGGTGATCATTTCCTGAAACTCGCTGTTGAACGCGGTCAGGTTGCTCAGGCTGCGGTCGACATGGGTATCGCCGAGCACCGCCCGGCGCACCTTCATGCCCTCTTCGTAACGTTGCTTTTCGTCCACGACAGGTTCCTCAGCGAGCCAGCAGAAAATCGATGACGCGGCGGCTGAACGGCTCGCCGACTTCAACGTTGGACAAATGCGCCGCATGGAACTCGGCGTATTCGGCACCGACCACATGCTCCTGGATGAACAGGCTGCCCGAAGGTGGCGTCACGGCATCTTCGGTGCCGGCAATGGCCAGCAGCGGTACACGGATTTCACCCAGCTGATCACGGAAGTCGGCATCGCGCACGGCGCCGCAGTTAGCGGCATAGCCTTCAGGCGAGGTGGCGGCGAGCATGTCGGTGATGCGCTTGGCCTGCTCCGGATGCGCTGCGGCGTAAGCCGGGGTGAACCAGCGGGCGATGGACGCATCGCGCAGGCCGGTCATGGCTTGCTGGCGATCACGCAGGACCATTTCGATACGCGGGTTCCACACCTCGGGGTTGCCGATCTTGGCTGCGGTGTTGCAGACGATCAGGCGGTTCAGGCGCTCACCGGCATTGATGCCCAGCCACTGGCCGATCAGGCCACCCATGGACAGACCGCAAAAATGTGCGCGTTCGATGTTCAGGGCATCCAGCAGCGCCAGCACGTCCTGGCCCAGTTGCTCGATGCTGTATGGGCCTTCGGTTACCAGCGAACCGCCATGACCACGGGTGTCGTAGCGCAATACCCGAAAGTGCGCGGCAAAGGCCGGTACCTGGGTATCCCACATGTGCAGGTCGGTACCCAGGGAGTTGGACAGCACCAGCACTGGCGCATGCTCAGGCCCGTCGAGTTGATAGTTCAGTGCGCCATCGGCGAGTTGTACCTGTGCCACAGCAGCCTCCTCAGGCATTGAATTGGTGGTGTTCTGCCAGCGCACGCTCGACCCAGACACGTGCCTGGCCGAGGTAATGCGCGGGATCAAGCAGACGATCGAGTTCGTCTGCCGAAAGTTCGGCGCTCACTTGCGGGTCATCGCCGAGTACGGCGCGCAAGTGGCGTTGTTCAGCCACTGCCCGTTTGCAGCAGGTTTCCAGCAAATGATGGGCGGTGTCGCGGCCCAGGCGCTGCGCAAGGACGATGCTCACCGCCTCGGCCAGCACCAGGCCCTGGGTCAGGTCGAGGTTGTAGCGCATGCGCGCTGCGTCTATCTGCAGGCCATCGGCGATGATCCGCGCCTGGTGCAAGGCACCCGAGACCAGGCAGCAGATCTCCGGCAGGGTTTCCCACTCGGCGTGCCACAGCCCGAGGCTGCGTTCATGCTCCTGCGGCATGGCGGCAAACAGTGTCGATACCAGCCCCGGCACCCGCGTTGCCGCACCGATCAATACCGCCGCCCCCACCGGGTTACGCTTGTGCGGCATGGTCGACGAACCACCCTTGCCCGGCGCTGCGGGCTCGAACACTTCGCCCGCCTCGGTCTGCATCAGCAGGCTGATATCACGCCCCATCTTGCCGAGGCTGCCGGCGATCAGGCCAAGCACCGCGGCAAACTCCACCAGGCGATCGCGCTGGGTGTGCCAGGGTTGCTCCGGCAGTTGCAGGTCCAGTTGCCGGGCCAGCGCTTCGGCGACCGGCAAAGCCTTGTCGCCGAGTGCGGCCAGGGTGCCGGAAGCACCGCCAAATTGCAGGGTCAGCAAGCGTGGCTTGAGTTCTTGCAGGCGCTGGCGATGGCGGGTCAAAGCACCGAGCCAACCCGCGATCTTCATGCCCAGGGTGACCGGCGTTGCATGCTGCAGCCAGGTGCGCCCGGCCAGCGGCGTGTCGGCATGGGCACGGGCCTGAACGGCCAGGGATTCGGCCAGTTGCTGCAGATCGGCTTCGATCAGGTTCAAGGCCGCGCGCAGTTGCAGGACCAGGCCGGTGTCCATCGCATCCTGGCTGGTAGCCCCCAGGTGCACGTAACGCTCGGCCTCGGGTACGCCGCTGGCGATCACCTTGCCCAGCGCCTTGACCAGTGGAATCGCCGAATTGCCGGCAATGCCGATGGCCTCGGCCAATGCCGCAAAGTCGTAGCGCTCGGCCTGGCAAGCCAGCTCGATAGGTGCCACGGCGACCTGAGGAATCACCCCAACAGCCGCCTCGGCACGGGCCAGGGCCGCTTCGAAATCAAGCATGCCCTGGATCCGGCCACGGTCGGAAAACACTTCACGCATGGCTTGCGCGGTGAAGTAGGCATCGAACAACTGATTGCCCGGTCGCGGGTTCATCTACACGTCCTTCAACAGGTCAATGATCGTGGTGCAGGTAAGCGGCCTGCTTGGGCAGGCGCAAGCTGAACAGGAAGGCAATCGCCATCATGGCGGTAACGTACCAGTAAAAGGTGCTTTCCATGCCCATGGATTTCAGCCCCAGCGCCACGTACTCGGCCGAACCGCCAAAGATCGCGTTGGCCACGGCGTAGGCCAGGCCCACACCCAGCGCACGCACCTGCGGCGGGAACATCTCGGCTTTGACCAGGCCGCTGATCGAGGTATAGAAACTGACGATGCACAAGGCCAGGGTAATCAGCACGAAGGCCAAGAACGGGCTGGTGACCGTTTTCAGTGCCATCAGGATCGGCACGGTGAATACGGTACCCAGGGCGCCGAACAACAGCATCGAATTACGCCGGCCAATGCGGTCGGAGAGCATGCCGAACAGCGGCTGCATGCACATGTACAGGAACAGCGCGCCGGTCATGATGAAGCTCGCCGTCTTGGCACTCATGCCTGCCGTGTTGACCAGGTACTTCTGCATGTAGGTGGTGAAGGTGTAGAAAATCAGCGAGCCGCCGGCGGTGTACCCCAGCACGGTGATAAAAGCTGCCGTATGGTGGCGGAACAAACCGGCGATGCTGCCAGCCTCTTTGTCGTTACGGGTTTCGGCACTGCTGGTTTCCTCCAGCGAACGACGCAGGAACAGCGAAATCAACGCTGCAATCGCACCCACCACAAAAGGAATACGCCAGCCCCAGGCGCGCAGTTCATCTTCTGTCAGGATCTGCTGCAGAATCACCACCACCAGCACGGCCAGCAACTGGCCGCCGATCAGGGTCACGTACTGGAAAGAGGCGAAGAAGCCGCGTTGACCACGCAGCGCCACTTCACTCATGTAGGTCGCGGTGGTGCCGTATTCGCCACCCACCGACAGGCCCTGGAACAGGCGCGCCAGCAACAGCAGTGCCGGGGCCCAGGCGCCAATCGTGGCGTAGGTGGGCAGGCAGGCGATCACCAGCGATCCGGCGCACATCATCAGCACCGAGATCATCATTGAATTCTTGCGGCCATGACGGTCGGCAACCCGGCCAAACAGCCAGCCACCGATCGGACGCATCAAAAAGCCAGCCGCGAACACCCCGGCAGTGTTGAGCAATTGCACCGTGGGGTCGTCGGAGGGGAAAAACGCCGGAGCAAAGTAGATGGCGCAGAAGGCATAGACGTAAAAGTCGAACCATTCGACCAGGTTGCCCGAGGAGGCGCCGACGATGGCGAAAATGCGCTTACTGCGCTCCTCACCGGTGTAATAGGCTGATGTCATGACAGTTCACTCTTGGAGGGTAGTTGAAGTCTAGACACATCTAGTAACACCCTCGTTCCACACAACAATCACCCCGGTGTACGACCCTGCGTGGGAGCCGTACAGCCGGGGTCATTGGTTTTACACGCGCTCGATGGCCAGGGCCAGGCCCTGCCCGACGCCGACACACATGGTCGCCAGGCCTTTGCGGCCGCCGGATTTCTCCAGCTGATGGAGCGCCGTGAGGATCAGGCGTGCTCCACTCATGCCCAGCGGGTGCCCCAGGGCAATGGCGCCACCGTTGGGATTGACCTGCGCGGCATCGTCGGCCAGGCCCAGTTCACGCAGCACTGCCAGGCCTTGGCTGGCGAAGGCTTCATTGAGCTCGATGACATCGAAATCGCTGACAGCCACACCCAGACGCTCGGCCAGCTTGCGCACTGCCGGCACCGGGCCGATACCCATGACCCGTGGTGCAACACCGGCACTGGCCATACCCAGGACGCGGGCACGTGGGGTCAGGCCGTGTTTTTTCACCGCCTCGGCCGAAGCCAGGATCAGTGCCGCGGCGCCGTCGTTGACGCCCGAGGCATTGCCAGCGGTGACGGTTTTGTCAGGACCGTTGACCGGCTTCAGTCGTGTCAGGGCTTCCAGCGTGGTGTCGGCCCGCGGGTGCTCGTCCTGATCGACGATGATCTCGCCTTTCTTGTGAGCGATGCGCACCGGCACGATTTCTTCCGCGAAGAAACCGGCAGCCTGCGCGGCGGCGGCACGTTGCTGGCTACGCAGGGCAAAGGCGTCCTGATCGGCACGCGAGATCTGGTAATCGTCAGCGACGTTGTCAGCCGTCTGCGGCATGGCATCGACGCCGTACTGGGCTTTCATCAACGGGTTGATGAAGCGCCAGCCAATCGTGGTGTCTTCCAGCTTCATGTTGCGCGAGTAGGCACTGTCGGCCTTGCCCATCACAAACGGCGCACGCGACATCGACTCGACGCCGCCGGCAATCGCCAGCTCCATCTCGCCGCTGGCAATGGCACGAAAGGCGGTACCCACGGCGTCCATGCCCGAGGCACAGAGGCGGTTCAGGGTTACGCCTGGAACGCTGTCTGGCAGACCGGCCAGCAACAGTGCCATACGGGCGACGTTACGGTTGTCTTCACCGGCCTGGTTGGCGCAGCCAAGGAACACTTCGTCCAGCTGATCCCAGTGCACCTGCGGATTACGCTCGATCAGCGCCTTGATCGGCACGGCGGCCAGGTCATCGGCACGCACCCCGGCCAGCGCGCCGCCAAAGCGGCCGATGGGCGTACGGATGGCATCGCAGATAAATACGTCACGCATCAGGCTTCTCCTGGCGCTTGGCCGTGAGCGGCAGCGGTGCGCGCTTCGAGGTCACGCAGGGCGGTCAGCTCGACCTCATTGGGCTCAGCCGTGGTCGCGACGTTGTCGGCGAAACGAATGGCCCAACCGGTAGCGTCGATGATCTGCTCGCGGGTCACGCCCGGGTGGATCGACGTCACGACAAACTCGTTGGTGCCGGCTTCCGGCTCCATGATGCACAGGTCGGTGATGATGCCCACCGGCCCTTCACCTGGCAGGCCCAGGCGTTTACGCGAATCGCCGCCTTCGCCATGCCCCACCGAGGTAATGAAGTCGAGCTTGTCGACAAAGGCGCGGTTCGACTGTTTGAGGATGATCAGCACCTGCTTGGCGGAACCGGCAATCTCCGGCGCGCCACCGGCGCCAGGCAGGCGCACTTTCGGCTGATGGTAATCACCGACCACGGTGGTGTTGATGTTGCCGAAGCGGTCAACCTGGGCGGCACCGAGGAAACCCACGTCAATACGGCCGCCCTGCAGCCAGTAGCGGAAAATCTCGCCGGTCGGCACTACGGTGTCGGCCGTTTCGGCCAGTTCGCCGTCGCCGATGGACAGCGGCAGCACGCTTGGCTTGGCACCGATCGGGCCGGATTCGTAGATCAGCACCACGTCAGGCGACGAGGTCAGGCGCGCCAGGTTGGCGGCCTTGGACGGCAGGCCGATGCCGACGAAGCAGACTGCACCATTGCGCAGACGACGGGCTGCGGCGACGGTCATCATTTCATTGGTGGAGTAGCTCATTGTGCAGCCTCCGAAGCGCGGGCCAGTTTTGCCTTGAAATCGTTGAAGTCAGTGGTGCCGCGAATGTATTCGTCAATCCAGGCTGTGAAGGCTTCGCGATTGCGCGCAATCGGGTCCCAAGCCTGGTAGAAACGGTTGTCGCGCTCGTAGTAACCATGTGCGTAAGACGGGTGCGCGCCGCCTGGCACCAGGCACACCGCCGACAGTGCCCAGGTAGGCAACACGCAGGCGTTCATCGGGGCGTTGAGGTCATCAACGATTTCTTCGACGGTGACGATGCAACGCTTGGCTGCCAGGGCGGCTTCTTTCTGGACGCCAAGAATGCCCCAGAGCAACACGTTGCCCTTGCGGTCGGCTTTCTGTGCGTGGATTACGGTGACATCCGGACGTACCGATGGCACGGCGGCCAGTACTTCACCGGTGAACGGGCAGGTAACGCTCTTGATCAGCGGGTTGACCTTGGGCAGATCGGAGCCGGCGTAGGCGCGCAGTACTGCGAACGGCAGGCCCGAAGCCCCGGCAACATAGGCGTTGGCCAGGTCCGCGTGGCTGTGCTCTTCGATCTCCATCGGCTGTGGCCATTGTTTTTCAACGGCATCGCGCAGACGGTGCAGAGAACCCACGCCAGGGTTGCCACCCCAGGAGAAAATCAGTTTGCGGGCACAACCGGCGCCGATCAGCTGATCGTAGATCAGGTCAGGCGTCATGCGTACCAGGGTCAGCTCTTTCTTGCCCTGACGAATGATTTCATGCCCGGCGGCGGTCGGAATCAAGTGCGTGAAGCCTTCGAGGGCGACGCTGTCACCGTCGTGGACAAACTGCTTCACGGCGTCGTGGAGCGAGAGGATTTCAGCCATTGCAGACTCCTGGATATGCTGAGTCGAGGTCGGTGTGCATGGCGCCGTGGACGGCGCCGGTATGGGGTCAGATTAAGACGGGGCATTTCCCCATTCAATCCGATAATCGACTATCTGTTCGATTATCGAACATATTGTTACCTAGCTAAGCATGGCCTTCAGGTAGCATCGGCATGGCTGACCACGCCTTTGACGATCACCGCCACCGTGGCCAATCCGGCCGGGATCACCAGCGCCGTCAGCACCTGCTCGAAGTTCCAGCCCAGACCCAGCAAGGTGGCCCCCATCCAGGCACCGAGAATGGCGCCAAAGCGACCGATACCGAGCATCCACGAAACGCCGGTGGCACGACCCTGGGTCGGGTAGAAGCGTGCCGCCAGGGACGGCATGGCCGACTGCGCGCCGTTGACGCACATACCGGCAATCAGCACCAGGGTAGCCAGCAAGGTGATGTTGCCCAGGCTCTGCCCTACGGCGTAGGCAAATACCCCGGCAAGCAGATAGAACGTGCCGATGACTTTGTGTGGGTTGTAACGGTCCATAGCCCAACCGACGACCACCGCACTCAATACCCCACCGAACTGGAACAAGGCACCAATAAAGGCGGCCTGCTCCATGCTTGCGCCACTGTCGCGCATCAGGGTCGGCAACCAGCTGGTCAGCAGATAGACGATCACCAGGCCCATGAAGTAAGTCAGCCACAGCAACAGCGTGCCGACGCTGTAGGTACCGGAAAAGATCACCGCGAAGACGTTGCGGGCCTTGACGGTCTTCTGTTCCGGCACACTGAAGCTCGCTGCCTGGGCAACGATGGACGGCTCGATCGGCGCCAGGGTCTTGCGCACTTTGTCGGCACCGCGGTTACGCACCACCAGGTAGCGCGCCGATTCCGGCAGCCAGACCAGCAGCACGACCGCCAGCAGCAGCGGCAGCACGCCGCCGATCAGCAGCAAGCTGTGCCAGCCGAACATCGGGATCAGCTTGGCCGAAATGAAACCGCCACCCGCCATGCCCAGGTTGAAGCCGCAGAACATGCTGGTCACCAACAGCGACTTGTGCCGCTCGGGGGTGTACTCGGACAGCAAGGTCGTGGCGTTAGGCATGCCGGCACCCAGGCCCAGGCCCGTCAGAAAGCGCAGTACCAGCAACTGGTCAACGTTGGTGCTGTAGGCGGACGCCAGGCTGAAGGCACCGAACAGCACCACCGCCCCGACCAGCACTACTTTACGCCCGAAGCGGTCAGCCAGCGGCCCCGAACCCAGCGCACCGAACACCATGCCGATCAGTGCGGCGCTCATCACCGGGCCCAGGCTGGCACGGTCGATCCCCCAGTCCTGAGACAACGCCGGGGCGATAAAGCCCATCGCCGCAGTGTCCAGGCCATCAAGGAAAACAATCAGGAAACACAGGATGACCACGCGCCACTGATAACGTGACAACGGCTGGTTATTAATGAAGGACTGCACATCAAGGCATTTGCCAACAGCAGCTTGGGGACTGTTCATTGTTTTTATCCAGATAAAGCGCGCGGGTGTGCGGGTGCGCGCGAAAACGGCACAGACGGTAAGCGTCAGGAGATATCGAAACGTCAGCTAGCGCGTCGTCTCAGCGTCGACAGGCAGGTACGGGGCTTTGAAGGGAAGTGGGTCATGGGGCATGCGCCTCTCGCTCATTATTATGTTCGGTCAGGGGCAGTTGACCGTTGCGAGGGACATTAATAAGACGCTGAAACCTGCGCAATTCGATAAACGCAACTCTGTGCGTTTATCGAACAGGAATGCGCTATATCAGATAAACAACTGGGCACTCAGGTCGCGGCTGGCGGCGAGCATGATCGGCAAAAAGCGTTGTTCCAGTTCGGTGCGGCTGACCCGGCCGGCATGGGTACTGACGTTCAAGGCAGCCAGCACCTGCCCGGACGCGTCGTAGACCGGCACGGCAATTGAACGCAGGCCCTGCTCCAGTTCCTGGTCGACCACACACCAGCCTTGCTGACGCACTTGCTGCAGGCATTCGAGCAGCGCCACCGGGTCGTGGATGGTGCGGCTGGTCTTGGCCTGCAGGTCGGCATGCTCGAGGTATTCGTGCAAGGTCGCATCGTCCAGCGCGGCCAGCAGAATCCGGCCCATGGACGTGCAGTAGGCCGGCAGCCGGCCGCCTACCGAGAGGTCCACGGAGATCAGGCGCTGGACGGTAGCCGAGCGGGCTATATAAAGGATGTCGTCGCCCTCGAGGGTGGCCATGTTGCAGGCTTCGTGCAACTGATCGCTCATACGGTCCAGGTAGGGCTGGGCCGACACCGCCAGAGGGGTCGACGACAGGTAGGCATGGCCCAGGGTCAGGACCTTGGGCAGCAGCGAATAGGTGCGCCCGTCAGTGGTGGCATACCCCAGCTTGATCAAGGTATGCAGGCAACGACGAACGGCCGCACGGGGAATTTCCGTGCGGTGGCTGATCTGGGCAATGGTCAGATGCCGCTTGCGCTCCTGAAAGGCCTGGACCACTGCCAGGCCACGGGCCAGCGAGGTCATGAAATCGGGATCACCGGTAAACGCCTGGATACGCCTGGCCGGTGATGCGACGATGGGCGGCGCCAGCGACGCAAACGACGTGCGCACCTGATCGTTCAATCCGGGCCCTTTGGGCGTTGTATCTTCTGTCATGGCTTACCTCGGCACACAGTCTCTGGGGCGATTATCGAACCAACGACCGATAATCGCAATTGACCGCTACCCTCAATTGCTTATACCTTTCCACCGCCACTATGTGGCTTCTTGGAGAGACTGGTCAGGTACCCACCGTAGAAGTCCCAGGCACGGCCTTGCCCCCGAAGCGAGGCCGTTTTTTCCTCCTCCGGCTTTATTGCCTGGCGCCTGACAACGCTGCATGGCCGACACATGCGCCACGCACCTGTTCACCAGCATTAACAGTCGTGTAACAAAAGCCAACCTTTGTTGTCATTTAGCAAACAATATTGATTGGCACAGTGATTAAACTTGCTTGCTATAATAAAGTTCAGTACCCAATGCCTTGCAGGCCGTTGTAGGATCCAACCTGCACTTGCCTGAAGTGTTTTCGGGAACTGACCCACTGCAAGTCTGGTCACATAGAGTGCTCAGTCACTCGTAATGACTTGCCTATTAAGAACCTACTGTTGCTGCGACAGTCATGCCGCTCTGGCAGCGTAGCCACGTGTAACTTGTGCCGGTGCACAGCGTCCTCACGTGTTAACGCCGGAGTTTATTCACAACCAACAGGTAGCACTGTGACGAAAGACGAACTGCGCGCGGAACTTGAGCGCCAGGAACAACGTTACAAGGAAGTTTACGGCGGGGAAGTCACCACCTACGCCGCCCAACCGGACCCGGAGCGTAAGCCTTGGCGCAAGCGCGCCACTATTCATGACCAGGCGTTCGCCCAGGAACTGCAAAAGATCGAGAAAGAACTCAAAGCCGACGAGTCCTGACCGTCGTCCGCACCGCCTGCCTCTGGCAGGCGGATGGCTGGTACTTGAAAAAAGTCCTGCCGGATGATCGTTACAGTGCTTACAGCAGATCGTAACGGATTCTCACAAATTTCATACGATCGTTTGAATCTTTAATCTGCGACCATTTCTGTCGTATAGCTTTGTATTTTCTCGATTTTTCCAGATTTTAGCCGACATTTCCCTAATCATTCCCGACACTCCGCTGTGCCAAAAAGCGCCGAACGGACGCTAACCAGTCAGCGGCAGATGCATCGATTAGCAGGGATTTCTGGCATAATCGCGCCCCCTTATGACCGGGTCAGAAAACCTTCATGATCGATTTATTCAGCGGACTTGATGCCTGGGTACTGGTGAGCCTGCTGCTCGCTTTGACCTTCGTACTCGCCTTCGAGTTCATCAATGGCTTTCATGACACCGCAAACGCGGTAGCTACAGTCATTTATACCAAAGCCATGCCTCCGCACCTGGCGGTGTTCTTCTCCGGGGTGTTCAACTTCCTCGGCGTGCTGCTCGGCGGTGTCGGGGTGGCCTACGCCATCGTGCATCTATTGCCAGTAGAACTGCTGATCAATGTGAACACCGGTCATGGATTGGCCATGGTCTTCTCCTTGCTGGCCGCAGCCATCGCCTGGAACCTGGGGACCTGGTACTTCGGTATCCCGGCGTCCAGCTCCCACACCCTGATCGGTTCGATCCTCGGTGTAGGCCTGGCCAACGCCCTGATCAGCGACATTCCATTGGGTGACGGAGTCAACTGGCAGAAGGCAATCGACATCGGCGTTTCCCTGCTGCTTTCGCCAATGGCCGGTTTCGCCGTAGCAGCCCTGGTATTGCTGGGCCTCAAATGGTGGCGCCCGTTGTCGAAGATGCACAAGACCCCCGAACAGCGCCGCAAGCTCGACGACAAGAAGCACCCGCCGTTCTGGAACCGCCTGGTACTGGTGATTTCGGCCATGGGCGTGAGCTTCGTGCACGGCTCCAACGATGGTCAAAAAGGCATCGGCCTGATCATGCTGGTATTGATCGGTATCGTTCCGGCGCAGTTCGTTCTCGACCTGAACAGCACCACCTACCAGATCGAGCGTACCCGTGACGCCACTTTGCACCTGAGCCAGTTCTATCAGCGTAACGAAGCCACGCTGGGCGAATTCCTGGCGCTGGGCAAAGCCAAGACTGGCGACCTGCCAGAGCAGTTCAGCTGCAACCCGCAACAAACCGAACCGACCATCGATGCCCTGCTCAACTCGCTCAAAGGCGTGACTGAGTACCGTTCGCTGAGCCCGGAAAAACGCGTTGAAGTACGTCGTTACCTGCTCTGCCTGGACGATACCGCGAAGAAAGTCGGCAAGCTGCCAGGCCTGCAGGCCCGTGAGAAAGCGGACCTCGACAAGCTGCGCAAAGACCTGACCGCCACCACCGAGTACGCACCGTTCTGGGTCATCCTCGCAGTTGCCCTGGCCCTGGGCCTGGGTACCATGGTCGGCTGGAAACGTGTCGTACTGACCATCGGTGAGAAAATCGGCAAGCAGGGCATGACCTATGCCCAGGGCATGTCGGCGCAGATCACCGCAGCGTGCGCAATCGGCATGGCCAACATCTTCAGCCTGCCGGTATCGACCACCCACGTTTTGTCTTCGGGTGTAGCCGGTACCATGGTCGCGAACAAAAGCGGCCTGCAAGGTGGCACCGTCAAGACCATCCTGCTGGCCTGGGTCCTGACCCTGCCGGCAACCGTGGGCCTGTCGGCGGCGTTGTTCTGGTTTGCAACCAAGTTCATCGTTTGAACTGAACTGCATTGAAAAAGGCGCCTTCGGGCGCCTTTTTCGTGCCTGCGGGCTGACTGCTACCGGCGCTTGCTGCCGCCAAGCAGCGAACCCATCAAGCCGCGCACCAACTGACGCCCGAACTGGTTGGCCGCCTGGCGCACCGCCGATTTGATCGCCTGCCCGGCCGCGCTCTGCAGAAACTCCCCCGCCTGGTCGGCGAAGCTCTCTTGCGCGGGTGCTGCCTTCGGCGCTTGCTCAGGCGCCGCCTCGCCACCTTTGCGCGCGGTGAGCATTTCGTAGGCAGACTCACGGTCCACCGGCTTGTCGTAACGACCGGCCAGGGGCGAAGCGGCAATCAAGGCTGCCCGTTCGGCTTCAGTCAAAGGCCCGATACGCGACTGCGGTGGCGCGATCAACACCCTCTGGACCATGCCAGGCGTGCCTTTTTCCTGCAGGATACCGACCAGCGCTTCACCAATGCCCAGCTCCGTCAGCACGCTCAAAGTGTCAAAATCGGGGTTCGGACGAAAGCCGTCAGCTACCGCCTTCAAGGACTTTTGTTCCTTGGCGGTGAAGGCACGCAGCCCATGCTGGATTCGCAGCCCCAGTTGCGCCAGCACGTCATCCGGCAGATCGCTGGGTGACTGGGTCACGAAGTACACACCGACGCCTTTGGAACGGATCAGCCGGACCACTTGCTCCAGACGGTCCTGTAACGCCTTTGGCGTGCCGTTGAACAACAGGTGGGCCTCATCGAAGAACAAGGCCAGCAGCGGTTTGTCGGCATCACCGCGCTCAGGCAGTTGTTCAAACAACTCCGCAAGCAGCCACAGCAGGAAGGTGGCATAAACCTTTGGTGCTTCATGCACCAGGCGGCTGGCGTCGAGCAGATGAATACGCCCACGGCCATCAGCATCCGGGCGCAACAGGTCCTCCAGTTGTAAGGCAGGCTCCCCGAACAAGGCTTCGGCGCCCTGCTGCTCCAGCGTTGCCAAACGCCGCAACAACGCCTGGCTGGAGCCGGTCGTCATCAGGGCACTGTCGTCGCCGAGCAATTGCGGGTTGTCCTTGAGGTGCGCCAACAGCGCCTTGAGGTCTTTGATGTCCAGCAGCAGCAAGCCTTCGCGGTCAGCTACCTTGAACGCCGCATACAACGCCGCTTGCTGGCTATCCGTCAGCTCCAGCAAATTACCCAGCAACAGCGGGCCCATTTCGCTGAGGGTGGTGCGCAACGGGTGACCGGACTGTCCGTGGATATCCCACAAACTCACCGGGTACGCCTGTGGCCGGTGCCCGAGCCAGGGCATGCCGGCAATCCGCTCGGCAACCTTGCCCTGTGGAGTGCCGACGGCCCCCAGCCCGCACAGATCACCTTTGACATCGGCGGCAAATACCGCCACCCCAGCATCACTGAACGCCTCGGCCATATGCTGCAGCGTGACGGTCTTGCCGGTACCGGTAGCACCGGCCACCAGGCCATGTCGGTTGGCCAGGCGCATGGCCTGCGCCACGGGTTGTCCGGCTGGATCGGCGCCAAGAATAAACTGCGAAGTGTCAGGCATGTTTTTTCACCCTCTGTTTAAGCTTTGGCTCGAATCGGCCGATATCTGAATAAGCGATAGACCACCAGAAAGACAGGAAAAGCCCGACAAGGAAAGGGGACCTGCACTGCTTTCAAACTGTTCTTTGTGCGAACGACCCGGATAACAAAACCTTAGCGGACCGACACGTTATGAACAAAAGCCTCCGATTCAGCCACAAGATCCTTCTGGCCGCTTCCTTGATCGTCATGATCGCCTTCACACTCTTTACGTTATACAACGACTTCCTGCAGCGTAATGCCATTCGCGAAGATCTGGAAAGTTATCTCGCCGAGATGGGCGATAGCACCTCCACCAATATCAAAAACCTGTTTGATGGCCGCATCCAACTGGTGCAAAACGTGGCGCAGAATATTGCCGCGTTCCCGGGTGCCGATAACCCTGGCACATTGCTTGGCCAACAAGCACTGGTATCAAGTTTCCTGACGGTTTACCTGGGTGATGTCAACGGCGGCTTTACCATTCGCCCGCAGATGAAGATGCCTGATGGCTATGACCCGCGCGTGCGCCCCTGGTACAAAGACGGCATGGCCGCCAACGGCCCGATCCTGACCGAACCCTATATTGATGTCAGCACCGGCAAGATGGTGATTTCGGTAGTGGCCACTGCCGCACGCAACGTCGGTGTGGTGGGCGGTGACCTGGCTCTGGACGGTTTGAGCGAGATCATCAACTCGCTGAACTTCGGCGGCATGGGCTATGCGTTCCTGGTCAATGACCAGGGCAAAATCCTCGTTCACCCGGACAAGAACCTGGTGATGAAGTCGCTCTCGGACCTGTTCCCACAGAACACCCCGCGCCTGAGCAAACAACTCAGCGAAATAGAACTCAACGGCGTAACCCGGCTGCTGACCTTCGCCCCGGTCAAAGGCCTGCCTTCGGCCAACTGGTACATCGGTCTGTCCATCGACAAGGACAAAGCCTACTCGATGCTCAGCAAGTTCCGTACCTCGGCAGTGATTGCAACCCTGGTAGCCGTGGTGATCATCATCGCCCTGCTTGGCCTGTTGATCCGCGTGTTGCTGCAACCGCTGCACACCATGACCCGCGCCATGGAAGACATTGCCGAAGGTGAAGGCGATCTGACCAAACGCCTGAGCATCCATAGCCAGGACGAGTTCGGCACCCTGGGCAAGGCCTTCAACCGTTTCGTGGAACGCATCCATACCTCGATCCGCGAAGTATCGTCGGCCACCGAGCAGGTCAACGAAGTGGCCCTGCGAGTGGTCAGCGCCTCCAACTCATCGATGGTCAACTCCGACGAGCAGTCCAACCGCACCAACAGTGTTGCCGCTGCAATCAACCAGCTTGGCGCAGCGGCCCAGGAAATCGCCCATAACGCCGCCCAGGCTTCGCAACAGGCCAGCTCGGCACGCCACCTGGCAGAAGAAGGCCAGCAAGTGGTCGACCGCAGCATTGCCGCCATGAACCGCCTGTCTGACCTGATCTGCACCTCCAGCTCGCACATCGAAACGCTCAACAGCAAGACGGTGAACATCGGCCAGATCCTTGAAGTGATCACCAGCATTTCCCAGCAAACCAACCTGCTGGCGCTGAACGCCGCCATCGAAGCCGCCCGTGCTGGCGAAGCCGGTCGTGGCTTTGCGGTAGTCGCCGATGAAGTGCGCAACCTGGCTCACCGCACCCAGGAGTCGGCGCAGCAGGTACAGAACATGATCGAAGAACTGCAAGTCGGTGCCCGCGAGTCGGTCGACACCATGGGCCAGAGCCAGCGCCACAGCCAGGACAGCGTGGAAATCGCCAACCAGGCCGGTGAACGCCTGGGCAGCGTGACCCTGCGCATCGGCGAGATCGACGGCATGAACCAGTCGGTTGCCACCGCCACCGAAGAGCAGACCGCCGTGGTCGACTCGATCAACATGGACATCAACGAAATCAATATGCTCAACCAGGAAGGCGTCGAGAACCTGCAATCGACCCTGCGTGCCTGCGCAGACCTCGAGCAGCAAGCCAGCCGCCTGAAACAGCTGGTCGGCAGCTTCCGTATCTGAGCCCTTCGGGCAGCGGCGCCCGCCGCTGCCCTCCCTCGCACCGCGATCGAACAAACTATCCTTTATAGAGGTCAACCCAAGGGCGCCTCATCCGCTTCTATTGAATGCCTGATGAGACACCCTGAAGACGATCTCGGAGGGATGCTGATCGTGCACATTGCTGACATCACCATGTTCTACGCCCCCGCCAGCGGTGGCGTACGCACCTATCTTGATGCCAAACATCGTCGCCTTGGACGCCTCCCCGATGTCCGCCACAGCCTGCTGATCCCGGGCGCCAGCGCCCATCACGCCAACGGCCTGTACCACGTGCCAGCCCCTGCCCTGCCGTTTGGCAACGGCTACCGCTTCCCCTTGCGCCTGGCGCCCTGGTGCGCCGTGCTGCAAGACCTTCAACCGGACCTGATCGAAGTCGCCGATCCTTACCTGACGGCCTGGGCAGCCCTGGATGCCAGCCGCCAGCTCGATGTACCGGTGATCGGTTTCTACCATTCCGACCTGCCGTTGCTGGTCAGCAACCGCATGGGCAACTGGTTCACTCCCAATGTCGAAGCCTATGTCAGCAAGCTTTATGGCAATTTTGACCGGGTGCTGGCCCCCAGCCTGGTCATGGCCAACAAGCTGCGTGCGCTGGGTATCGACAATGTGCATGTACAACGCCTGGGCGTGGACCTTGCCGCCTTCCACCCACAGCACTATGACAGCGATCTGCGCAGGCAACTGCACCTGGCAGACAGCACACATCTGCTGGTGTTTGCCGGCCGCGGCTCACGCGAGAAAAAGCTGCCGGTACTGCTCGACTGCATGCAGCGCCTGGGCAAGCACTACCACCTGGTACTGGTCGGCTCGCACATGCCCAGCAACGTGCCGGCCAATGTCACGGTCATCGACCACTTCTGCCCGGTCAGCGAAGTCGCGCGCCTGCTGGCCAGTGCAGATATGCTGCTGCATGCGGGTGATCAGGAAACCTTCGGCTTGGTAGTGCTGGAGGCCATGGCCAGCGCCACCCCCGTGGTAGCGGTGGCCGCAGGCGCATTCTGCGAGCTCGTCGACGAGCGCTTCGGGCGCCTGTGCCAGCCCAATGACGGTCATGCCATGGCCCGGGCCGTGCACGAAGTACTGGAAGAAGGCGCAGCACGCCTTGGCCATCAGGCGCGGTTACACGTCGAGCAACACTATGCCTGGGACGGCGTGATCAAGGATCTGCTGGCGCATTACCGCGCCGTGCTGGGCCATGAACTGGCGGCGCGCGCGCATGCCTGATCCTCTCATCTGCGGCGGCCAGAGCGTGCTGCTGGTCCTGCATGACGTTGCCCCGCCCACCTGGCCGGACTATCAACGGTTCGTCGACGCCGTTGACGCCCTGGGCAACATCCCCATCACCTGGCTGGTGGTACCCAACTTCCACAAGCAGGCACCGCTGGCCCGGGCAGATCAGTTCCGGCGCCTGCTGGACCGACGCCTGGCCCGTGGTGACGAGCTGGTGCTGCATGGTTACTACCATGCCGATGATGGCCCACCACCACGCTCGCCCCGCGATTACTTCATGCGTCGACTCTACACCACCGAGGGCGAGTTCTATGACCTCGACCATGCCACTGCCCAGCAGCGTCTGGGAGCCGGAATCGCGGCGTTTCAACAGTTTGACTGGCCGCTGACCGGCTTTGTCGCACCGGCCTGGTTGATGAGCGAAGGTACGCGCCAGGCATTGAGCAACCTGCCGCTGCACTACACCAGCGATTCGAAGCACCTGTACCGGTTACCCGATTTTGTTCCCGTCGCTGCTCCAGGCCTGGTATGGAGTGCCCGCAGCGCCTGGCGGCGGGGGCTGTCGAACATCGCCTGCCAGTTGTACGCCGCACACCTGAAGCAGGCATCGGTGATACGGCTTGGCCTCCACCCGGTGGATATGCGCCATGCCGTCGCACGCCGCTACTGGTTAGACACCTTGCAGCAGTTGTTGGAGCAAGGACGCACGCCACTGACCAAGGCGGCCTGGCTGGCGCAGCAGCAGCAGCAGCAGCAGCAGCAGCAGCAGCAGCAGGTTTGAGTCAATCAGGCTCAACAGGTGGGTGCAACTGCTCCCAGAGCTCGGCGGCACCGGGAAACTCGGTGCCATCCTCGCTGTCCAGCGCCTCTGGGTCGTAACGGCTCAGGCAGCCTTCGCCAAGGGTTGGCGGGGCTTTGGAGGTTGCCTTGTCGAGGGGATCGGCCACGGTTCAACCTCCTTGTGCGCGTTAGTTGAAGACCACCGTCTTGTTGCCATGAACCAGCACGCGGTCTTCCAGGTGATAGCGCAAGCCACGCGCCAGTACCATCTTCTCGACGTCACGGCCGAAACGGACCATGTCTTCAATGCTGTCGCTGTGGCTGACACGCACCACGTCCTGCTCGATGATCGGCCCGGCGTCGAGCTCTTCGGTGACATAGTGGCAGGTTGCACCAATCAGCTTCACACCGCGCAACGACGCCTGGTGGTAAGGCTTGGCGCCGACAAACGATGGCAGGAAGCTGTGGTGAATGTTGATCACCTGCTGAGCGTACTCCTGACAGAGTTGCGGTGGCAGGATCTGCATGTAGCGCGCCAGCACCACGACGTCGGCACCGTGTTCCTTGACCAGGCGCGACACTTCGGCAAACGCTGGCTGCTTGTCCTGCGGGTGGACCGGGACGTGGAAGAACGGAATGCCATGCCACTCGACCATGCTGCGCAGGTCATTGTGGTTGGAGATCACGCAAGGAATGTCGCAATCGAGCTCCTTGGCGTGCCAGCGGTGCAGCAAGTCAGCCAGGCAGTGGGACTCACGGCTGGCCATCAGCACCACTCGTTTTTTCTGGTCGGTGTCGGTGATGCGCCAGACCATGGAGAACTCTTCGGCAATCGGCGCGAAGGCTTCACGGAAGGCCTCGATACCAAATGGCAGCGTGTTCGCGCGAATTTCGTGACGCATGAAGAACCAACCGCTCTGCTCATCGGAATGATGGTTCGCTTCGTTGATCCAGCCGTTATAGGACGCCAGGAAATTACTGACTTTGGCGACGATGCCAACGCGGTCGGGGCAAGCAATCACCAGCCGGTAGGTGCGCATGAATGAGACTCCAGATACTTCGCAAAGGCGCTCATTCTAACGAGTGCCCGGGAAAACTGCAGTAGGGAATGCACGCGTTCATCGCTGGCAACGCCGCTGTCTGAATGCAGTCCGAGGCCACAGCACATAACGCATTGCGGAAAATTAACAGTTATGCGCAAGTCTTAGTTTGTAAATTTTTCTTAATCAAATCGATCAAAGCGATTTAAGCCATTACCGGTTAATTGCCCAGTTTAATGTTTACTTGACTGGAAGCTCTGACTATTATTGCCCCACTGTCTCCCTGATTCCCCCCATTCCCAAGGATCACTCAATGTCCCTGATCAACGAATATCGCGCTACCGAAGAAGCTATCAAAGAACTGCAGGCCCGCCTGGCCAACCTGTCGAACGACGACAAGCTGAAGAAAGAACTGGAATTCGAAGGCAAATTGCGCAATCTGATGGGCGAATATCAGAAGTCGCTGCGCGATATCATTGCCCTGCTGGATCCGGAATCGAAATCGGGCAAAGCGTCACGTGGCGCGGTTAAAACCACCGGCACCAAGCGCGCACGCAAGGTCAAGCAATACAAAAACCCGCACAACGGTGAAGTCATCGAAACCAAAGGCGGCAACCACAAAACCCTGAAAGAGTGGAAAGCCAAGTGGGGTGGCGATGTGGTTGAAGGTTGGGCAACCCTGCTGGGTTAATCACCGACCATTGCAACCCGATGTTGCACTGATGAAAAACGCCAGCTTGCTGGCGTTTTTTGTTTGCGGCGCTTGCTTAAATAGTGCTTAAAGGCCCAGTTGCAACTTCAACGCCTGAGCATGCACTTGCCACTGCCCGAGTATCTCCCGCTGCGCCGCGCTGGCTTGCGCCCAGCACCCCTGCAGGGCCTGCTCGAAATCCCCGAGGGTGTTAGGCGCGCCCATCTGCGGATTGCTCAGGCGCTGCTGGCAAAACTGGCGCCAGCGCTGCAGCTCTTGCGCGTTCAAGGTTTCAATAAAATTTCGCGCGCGGTAGCGAAAGAGTAATTCAGGTAAACGCTCGTCATCGAACATCCAGTGCCCCTGGCCTAATTGCTCAGGTTCAACAGTGCGCACTTGCTCGCACAAACGTCGATCTCGATCACCGATAAATCCGTCATACAACTGCTGCTCGGGATCCTCGCAAGGGGCAAACTCTTCCTCTGCGTAGAGATTTTCCAACTTGGGCTGCCAAAGCGCCTGATCTTGTGTAAGGCGTGATGCCCGCGCTTGATATAAGGACATATCCAGACCCAAGCGTTGCTGATCCTGCGCACGCACTACAGTCAGCGGTGCAACAACCGGGCAGCGATTGATGTGCAGCAACTTCAACGGCACCGGTAATTGCCCTTCAGGCATGTCTTCACGTCGCGTGTACAAACGCTGGCGTAACGACTCGCCGTCTTCGTGTAATAAAGGTTCAGGGTCCATGCCCAAGTCACAGACAATCAGGGCGTTACGGTTACGCGGGTGCCAGGCAAGCGGCAGGACCACCCCCAGATAATTACGTGCCGCAGCGAAGCGCCCGGAAATATGCACCAGTGGTTTTAACAGGCGAATTTGATCCAGCACTTTCTGTTTGCTGCGTAATTGAAACAACCAGTCATAAAGCTTCGGCTGTTTCTCTCGAATCAGTCGCGCCAGGGCAATCGTCGCCCGCACATCACTGAGCGCCTCGTGGGCCTGGCCGTGGCTGATGCCATTGGCCGCCGTGAGCAACTCCAGGCGCAAACTGACGCGCCCGTCCTGCTCGGGCCAGACCATACCTTCCGGGCGCAAGGCATAGGCTGCGCGCACCACATCGATCAGGTCCCAGCGGCTGTTGCCGCCCTGCCACTCGCGCGCATAGGGGTCGAAGAAGTTGCGGTAGAGGCTGTAGCGCGTGACTTCATCGTCAAACCGCACGCTGTTGTAGCCGGCACCGCAAGTACCCGGGCGGGCCAGTTCTGCGTGCACGCGGGTCATGAACTCGGCTTCGCGCAGGCCGTCGCGAACCAATTGATCCGGGGTGATACCGGTGACCAGACACGCGGCCGGGTGCGGCAGGATGTCGTCGCTGGGCTGGCAGTACAGGTTGATCGGCGCCTCGATCTCATTGAGGTCGAGGTCGGTGCGCACACCGGCGACCTGCAAAGGCCGGTCGCTGCGCGGATTGATGCCGGTGGTTTCGTAGTCGTGCCAGAAAATGCTGGTGCTCACGGGGTCGTCCTGAACGTAAGATCGACCAGAGTCTAGGGCTACTCGCCGGCCACGGCCAGCTTCAGACCGAAGCACCCAGCGGGTAGAAGCTGAAATAGTTGCGCAGGGCCCTGACCAGCTGACTGTATTCGCGCGGCGCCTGCAGCAGCATGAACCCGGCGTCATAGTGACCGGGCGTCGCATCTTCGTGGCACCACAGGCAACTGGCGGTCAGGTTGATCAGGTGCACCCCGCCGCCACGGCCGATCACTTTCAGTTGCAACTCGTAATCCGGGCCGACCAGCATGGGCAACTGGCTGATCAGCATCAGGCCGTCTTCAGAAACGTTACCCAGGTAGCCAATGGGCTGATCGGTATAGCGGTTGAAGACTTTGAGGAAGTAAGGGAGCTGATGACGCTCGATGTGACGCTCGTTAAGCATGATCGGGATCGCTGTCGGAGACCCTTTAGCAGGGCCGCGCTAGTGCTGCATTGTCGCCTGTGTTACAGCAATAAGATTAGCCCAACCTGACCCCGGCGTCACAATCGCACGCGAACACTTTAGTATTAACGCCAAGGCGTGGTGCTGCTGGGCCGGGCCAGGGCCGCTTCGCCGCGCAGGTGTCCGAGCTGTTCGAGGGTCTGCAGGCGGGCACGGGCACGGTAGGCGTACTCGTTCTGCGGGTATTGTGCGATGAGGTACTGGTAGGTCTGCGCGGCATCGACGTAGAGCTTCTGACGCTCCAGGCACTGCCCCCGCAGCATCGACACTTCAGGATGCACAAACGGCCGGGCACGGCTGGTGCGGTCGACCTGCGACAGCTCGAGCATGACCTTCTCGCAGTCACCGCGATCGTAGGCGCGGTAGGCATTGTTCAAATGGTGGTCCATCGACCAGCGGGTGCAGCCGACGACACTGGTCGCCAGGGCTAGAACGATCAAGGCTCGCATGGGGGTATCTCCTGTATTGAGCAGTTTATCGGCATTGCCCGGGAAATCTGTAGACGGCACCTCGCCCCGTTCAAACGCCACCCGCCCGACGGGCAAGGTAGTGCAAAGGAACAATGACTACAGCGAATTTCCAGAGTAGCCTTTCGCTGCGCTTCACTATAGGAGTCTGTGCATGACCATCCGCCGTACCAAAATCGTCGCCACCCTTGGCCCAGCCAGCAACTCGCCGGAAGTTATCGAACAACTGATTCTTGCCGGCCTGGATGTCGCTCGCCTGAACTTCTCCCACGGCACGCCCGATGAGCACAAGGCCCGCGCTCGCCTGATCCGCGACATCGCTGCACGCCTGGGTCGCCACGTAGCCCTGCTCGGCGACCTGCAAGGCCCGAAGATTCGTATCGCCAAATTCACCAACAAGCGCATCGAACTGAAAGTCGGTGATCGCTTCACGTTCTCCACCGCTCACCCGCTGACCGATGGCAACCAGGATATCGTCGGCATCGACTATCCGGACCTGGTCAAGGACTGCGGCGTCGGTGACGAGCTGCTGCTCGACGACGGCCGTGTGGTCATGCGCGTGGAAACCGCCACCAGCGATGCCCTGCACTGCTCGGTACTGATCGGCGGCCCGCTGTCCGACCACAAAGGCATCAACCGCAAAGGTGGCGGCCTGACCGCTCCGGCCCTGACCGAAAAAGACAAGGCCGACATCAAGCTGGCTGCCGAGATGGACCTGGACTACCTGGCCGTATCCTTCCCGCGTGACGCCAGCGACATGGAATACGCCCGTCGCCTGCGCGACGAAGCCGGCGGCAGCGCCTGGCTGGTGGCCAAGATCGAGCGCGCCGAAGCTGTTGCCGACGACGAAACCCTCGATGGCCTGATCGCTGCCAGTGACGCGGTGATGGTTGCGCGTGGTGACCTGGGCGTGGAAATCGGTGATGCCGAGCTGATCGCGATCCAGAAAAAGATCATCCAGCACGCCCGTCGCAACAACAAGGCCGTGATCGTCGCCACGCAGATGATGGAGTCGATGATCCAGAATCCGATGCCGACCCGCGCTGAAGTGTCCGACGTGGCCAACGCCGTGCTCGACAACACCGACGCGGTCATGCTGTCGGCCGAGAGCGCTGCGGGTGCCTACCCGATCGAAGCGGTCCAGGCCATGGCGCGCATCTGCCAGGGCGCTGAAAAGCACCCGACCAGCCAGAAGTCCAGCCATCGCCTGCACACCACCTTCGAGCGCTGCGACGAAAGCATCGCCCTGGCGGCCATGTACACCGCCAACCACTTCCCGGGCGTCAAGGCGATCATCGCCCTCACCGAAAGTGGCTACACCCCGCTGATCATGTCGCGCCTGCGTTCCTCGGTACCGATCTTCGCCCTGTCTCCGCACCGCGCCACCCAGGCTCGCGCCTCGATGTTCCGCGGCGTCTACCCGATTGCCTTTGACCCGGCTGCCTTGCCGGCGGAAAAAGTCAGCCAGGCGGCGGTCGACGAGTTGCTCAAGCGCGGCCTGGTCGAACCCGGTGACTGGGTGATCCTGACCAAGGGCGACAGCTACCACAACGTGGGTGGCACCAACGGCATGAAGATCCTGCATGTCGGTGATTCGCTGGTCTGATTACACCCCGTAATGAAAAAACCGCAGCCTGTGCTGCGGTTTTTTTATGCGTGGCCGACGAAAGTATCGGCAAACAGCTGATTGCGCGGTAAACCAGCGAGGAACATGCGCCGGGAAAACTGCTCGACACTGGCGGGTGATCCACAGGCCAGGGTAATCGTCTGGCGGGCCTGCAAGCGCAATGCAGCAAGGCTTTGTGGCAGCGTCTGCGGCGTCAACAGCTCAACCTGCAATTGCGGGTGGCCCTCAGCCAGTGTCATCAGCGCCTTCGCCAGGTAGTGCTCGGTGTCGTCATGGGCCAGGTGCAGCAGACGAATCGGACCGTGGTGCTCCTGGCGCAACGCCTCACGCAAAATGCCCCACAAGGGCGCCAGCCCGGTGCCTGCCGCCAGCAACCAGAGCGGACGTTCCTGCCAGTCGGCATCGTAGTGCAGGGCGCCCCCGCGCAGCTCACCCAAACGCAGCATGTCACCGACTCGCAACTGGCGCGCAGCCTCGCAAAAGGCCCCTGGCTGGCGGCAATCGAGGTGAAACTCCAGGCAGCGATCCTCACCGGGGACGCTCGCCAGCGAATAAGGCCGGGCTACACCGTTCACACTCCACAGCACCAGATGCTGACCCGCCTGGTACCGCAGCAACCGCTCAGGCTCCAGACGCAGGCGAAGCACCGTCTGGCTCAGCCAGTCAACACCAACCACGCTTGCCCCCGCGCCATCCTGCATCGGGTCGAACAGCGCTACCTGCACATCGCTTTCAACCCGACACTGGCAGGACAAGCGCCAGCCCTGCTGGCGTCTGGCAGATTCCAGCGCCTCTGGCCGGGCGTCCTGCAACTGGCCGTCCAGGCACCGGACCATGCAGGCATGGCAACTCCCCGCCCGGCAACTGTAAGGTACGGTCAGGCCAGCCTCGTTCAAGGCATCCAGCAAATTGCTGCCGGCCGCTACCGACCAGCAGCGCTCGCCCACCCGGATATCAGGCATCGATGGTCTCCCAGGCGCCCAGGCAACGGTTGCGACCGCTGCGCTTGGCGCAATACAGCGCCTGATCGGCGCGGTGCAAGGCGTCATCCAGGTCGTCGCCAGCGCCGAGCAGGGTCATGCCGACCGACAGGCTCAACGCGTCCACACGCAGGCCCACCGCTGGCGGCTGGCTCAGTGAGAAGGCATGGCGCACGCGCTCGCAACACGCTGCGAGTTGCGCCTCGGTGCAGTCGGGCATGAGCAAGACGAACTCCTCCCCGCCATAACGCGCCAGTACGTCGGTGTTGCGCAGGCAACTGCTGGCCACACGGGCGAATGTCTGCAGCACCTGGTCGCCCGCGGCATGACCGTAGACATCATTGATGCGCTTGAAATGGTCCAGGTCGATCAGCGCCAGGCCATGGCGGGAACCGCTGTGCATCACATCTACCGCCTGCCCCGCGAGGTTGAGAAAGTGGCGTCGATTGAACAGTCCGGTCAGTTCATCGGTTGCCACCAGTTCTTCCAGTTGGCTCATCATCGCCCGCAAGGTGTCCTGGTGGGTCTGCAAGGCATAGCGCTGTTTGCGCATGCGCTGGCGCGAGCCCTGCACGTAGCGGGCATACAGGCACAACCAGCAGAGCACGACCAGCAAGGTTGTCGCTTGCAGGGCGACCAACGGCCCATCCAGCCACTCGCCCTTGTACGCCTCCCAGACGCACAGCCCGACAAAGCTGGCGAAGATCAGCACCGCGCAGCGCAGGAACACCGGCCCGCTGAGGTGGAACAGGCCGAACATGAGGATAAGGGGATACACCACCAGAAAGGTGCCCCGAGCCTGGTCCAGGTGACTGAGCAACCAGGTCTGCCAGGCCAGGGCAAGCAACACCTGAAACTCGCTCAGGCTGGGGTCGGCGAAGCGCAGGTTGCGCCCACTGACAAACACCCAGCCCAGCAGCAGTTGGCAGAGCAGCGCCAGGCCAGCGCCCGTGAGCAGCACACCGGCCGGAGCCTGGAAGTGTCCGCTGATAAACGCCGTCCACCCCAGGCCCAGCACCAGCAGGTAGGTACCGGCGGCCAGAAGAAAACGTTTGAGGAGTAGCTGCTGCAGCGCTGTTTCAGTCACAGGGGAATCACCGTGCTGCGGGCCCGTGCAGAGAAGAAAGGGCATGGCAAACCGCCACTTTATGGCGTGTGAAGAATAATTGCCACTTTGCAGCCTGTATCGAGCACCTTGCCACGCAAAAGCAATGCCTGACCAGGGCAGACCTTCGTCAGACCACTGATACGTGTACCAAAGTGCGATGCACGCTATACTGCCGCGCCTTTTTGCGCCGCAGGCCCAGCCGCCGGTGCGCCGTGAAAGGTCGTTTCGACACCTCGGCCTGTCCGCGTCGGAATACCTTATTGAATGTTCCCGTCTTTAAGAGGAGCGCGCTGCATGACCGTGATCAAGCAAGACGACCTGATTCAGAGCGTTGCCGACGCCCTGCAGTTCATTTCGTACTACCACCCCGTTGACTTCATCCAGGCCATGCATGAGGCCTATCTGCGTGAAGAGTCGCCCGCTGCACGGGACTCCATCGCCCAGATCCTGATCAACTCGCGCATGTGCGCCACCGGCCATCGCCCGATCTGCCAGGACACCGGTATCGTCACCGTGTTCGTGCGCGTCGGTATGGATGTGCGCTGGGATGGCGCCACCATGAGCCTGGACGACATGATCAACGAAGGCGTGCGTCGCGCCTACAACCTGCCGGAAAACGTCCTGCGTGCCTCGATCCTGGCCGACCCGGCTGGTGCTCGCAAAAACACCAAGGACAACACCCCGGCGGTCATCCACTACTCCATCGTTCCGGGTAACACCGTGGAAGTGGATGTGGCGGCCAAAGGCGGCGGTTCCGAGAACAAGTCGAAAATGGCCATGCTCAACCCGTCCGACTCGATCGTTGACTGGGTGCTGAAAACCGTTCCGACCATGGGCGCTGGCTGGTGCCCGCCTGGCATGCTCGGCATCGGTATCGGCGGCACCGCTGAAAAAGCCGCGGTCATGGCCAAAGAAGTGTTGATGGAATCGATCGACATTCACGAGCTCAAGGCCCGCGGACCGCAGAACCGTATCGAAGAGATCCGCCTGGAGCTGTTCGAGAAGGTCAACCAGCTGGGCATCGGTGCCCAGGGCCTGGGCGGTCTGACCACCGTGCTCGACGTCAAGATCATGGACTACCCGACCCACGCAGCGTCCCTGCCGGTCTGCATGATCCCCAACTGCGCCGCTACCCGTCACGCCCACTTCGTGCTCGACGGTTCCGGCCCTGCCGACCTCGAAGCGCCGTCGCTGGACGCCTACCCGGAAATCGTCTGGGAAGCCGGTCCATCGGCCCGCCGTGTCGACCTCGACACCCTGACCCCGGAAGACGTGCAAAGCTGGAAGCCGGGCGAAACCATCCTGCTCAACGGCAAGATGCTCACCGGTCGCGACGCTGCGCACAAGCGCATGGTCGAAATGCTCAACCGTGGCGAAGAGCTGCCGGTCGACCTCAAGGGCCGCTTCATCTACTACGTCGGCCCGGTTGATCCGGTGCGCGAAGAAGTGGTTGGCCCGGCCGGCCCGACCACCGCAACGCGGATGGACAAGTTCACCCGTCAGATCCTTGAGCAAACCGGCCTGTTGGGCATGATCGGCAAGTCCGAGCGTGGCCCGACCGCGATCGAAGCGATCAAGGACAACAAGGCCGTGTACCTGATGGCTGTGGGTGGCGCTGCCTACCTGGTGGCCCAGGCGATCAAGAAGTCCAAGGTCCTGGCCTTTGCCGAACTGGGCATGGAAGCGATCTACGAGTTCGAGGTCAAGGACATGCCGGTCACTGTCGCCGTCGACAGCAACGGTGAGTCGGTGCACATCACCGGTCCCGCCCTGTGGCAGAGCAAGATCGCTGAAAGCCTGGCGGTCGAAGTGAAGTAAACCTCAGGGTTTGCTGATAAAAAAGCGGCAAGGGATCATTCCCCTGCCGCTTTTTTTTGCCTGCTACAGCGTCACAGGGTAATGCGCGTGCCCAGCAACTGCAGGAACCCCGCCAACCACGCCGGGTGCGCTGGCCAGGCCGGAGCGGTGGCCAGGTTGCCCTGTACATGGGCCTTGTCCACGGCGATATCGACGAACTGCCCGCCCGCCAGGCGTACTTCTGGCGCACACGCCGGATACGCACTGCATTCACGGCCTTCCAGCACGCCGGCGGCCGCCAGCAACTGGGCACCATGGCACACTGCGGCAATGGGTTTACCGGCCTGATCCATAGCCTTGACCAATGCCAGCACCTGCTCGTTCAGACGCAAGTACTCCGGCGACCGCCCACCTGGTATCACCAGCGCGTCATAGTCGTCAGCCTTGACCTGGGCAAAGTCGAAGTTCAGGGCAAAGTTGTGCCCGGGCTTTTCGCTATAGGTCTGGTCACCCTCGAAGTCATGGATCGCCGTGCGCACCGATTGCCCGGCGCCTTTGCCCGGGCACACGGCGTGTACCTGATGGCCAACCATCTGCAGGGCCTGGAACGGCACCATTACCTCGTAGTCTTCAACGTAGTCGCCCACCACCATCAGAATCTTCTTCGCAGCCATCTCAGCAACTCCCTCATGTGCGTCAGAAAGGTACAAGACACCATAGACCGTCCTGTCGCCAGGGCTAGCCGCGACGGTCAAGCAGGTTGACCACCAGCCGGTCGAGCCAGCCCCATACGCGTTGCTGCACACGCTTCCACAGTGGCCGCGCATGCCAGTGGGCAAGGTCGATGCACAGGCTCTGGGCAAAATCGCGCTCGAAGCTGGCGGCCACGGCAGCGGTCAGTGGCGGGTCGAAGGCTTCGACATTGGCCTCGAGATTGAAGCGCAGGTTCCAATGGTCGAAGTTGCACGAACCAATGCTCACCCAGTCGTCCACCAGCACCATTTTCAGGTGCAGGAAGCACGGCTGGTATTCAAATATTTTCACCCCAGCGCGCAGCAAGCGCGGGTAGTAGCGATGCCCGGCATAGCGCACTGACGGGTGATCGGTTCGCGGGCCAGTCAACAGCAGACGCACGTCGATACCGTGCGCAGCGGCGCGCCGTAGCGAGCGGCGAACTTTCCAGGTCGGCAAAAAATAGGGTGTGGCCAGCCAGATGCGGCGCTGGCCGCTGTTCAAGGCACGCACCAGCGATTGCAGGATGTCCCGGTGCTGGCGGGCATCGGCATAGGCCACCCGGCCCATGCCCCGGCCGCTGTCCGGCACATGTGGCAGGTGCGTCAAACCAAAGTGTGTAGGCGGCCGCCAGGCGGTACGCCGCAGGTTGGCGCGCCATTGGCGGTCGAAGAGCATCTGCCAGTCGGCCACCAAAGGCCCCTGCATCTGCACCATCACCTCGTGCCACTCACTGACGGCTTCACCTGGCATCCAGAACTGGTCCGTCACGCCCGTGCCACCTACTACCGCCCAGCTTTGATCAACCACGAGCAATTTGCGGTGATCGCGGTACAGGTTACGAAAGCCCCGGCGCCAGCGCAGGCGGTTATACCAGCGCAGCTCGACACCCGCCGACAGCAAACGTTGACGCAGGCTCAAGGTGAACGCCAGGGCGCCATAGTCATCGAACAGGCAACGCACCTGCAGGCCGCGTTCGGCAGCCAGTACCAGCGCCTGCACCATGGCTTCGGCGCAGGCGCCAGCCTCCACCAGGTACAGTTCCAGATCCACCTGCTGCTGCGCCCCTTCGATAGCGGCGAGCATGCGCGGGAAAAAAACAGGACCGTCGATCAATAACTCGAACCGGTTGTTCTCTCGCCAGGGGAAAACCGGTCCGGCCATATCAGCGCGCTGTGAAGATCAGTACCGCGGCCACTGGCACCGACGGACTGATGGATTTAAGCCCGGCCAGTTTGCGCAACGTCTCCAGGCCCGGAGCCAGGTCAAAGTCTTCAGCGCGCAGCATCAACGGCTCCAGGGTCACGACTTGAAAGCGCCGCTCATCCAGGCGCGTGGCCAGCAGCAGGGCGTTGTAGCTGTGCTCCTTGCCATGCAGTTCAACGGTCAGCGGCAAGCGCAGCTCGACCTGGGCACCGTTGGCCAGGTCGTTGATCGGCCGCAGGTCTATCTGGGCACTGACTTTAGCCTCCGGGAAGCGGGCAAACTCGAACAACGACTGGCGCATGCGTTCATCACGCAGTGGTACGCCGCTGCTGTTGGAGTCCATCTCGATCTGCAGCTGGGCCGCGCCTTTGCGGTCGACCTTGCCGTGCAGCACGAGGAAACGATGGACTTCGGCGGTATCGCCATTTTTGCTGGTGACAAACGACAGGCGCGACGATTCGCCATCGAGGTGCCAGTTGGCGTGGGCCGAGAAGCTCAGCAGGGCGAGCAGGGCCAGTAAAAGACGGGACACAGAGAACATGAGAAATCCTGAAACACAGAGGCCGTCAACCTTACCCGGCTGCCTTCACGGCAGCAAGCCGCAGCCCGCATGCTCGCTGTGCCAGCGGGCGTGGCGCTCGACACCCAATCCCCTAGCCGTGACCTCTCGGGTTTGCGTGTGTTCTTCAAGTCCACTCAGCGGCAGGTATTGACGCACATAGGCCTGGCAGTAAGCGGCATCGAAGCCCATCACGAAACGGCAGGAACAGTATTCCTTGGCCGAGTAAGCACTGAGGATAGCGGTAAAGTCCGCCAGCGCCTGACGCTCGTACCACACCCAGCCCCCCGCCAGTAGCAACAGCAGCAGTAACACACGCTTCATGGCTGCCTCCCGGCCTGTGCGGCCAGCACGCGCCTGAGCAGTTCGTCATGCTCAAAGCGCCTATCGCGATCGTCGGCAAAGCGCACGATCACCACATTCTCACTGGGCAGTACATAGAGTGCCTGGCCCCAATGGCCCAAGGCAGCAAAGGTTTCGGCCGGCGCGCTTGGCCAGGGCCGCCCTGCCCCAGGCAATGGCTGATTGAGCCACCACTGACCGCCGGGATTAGCTTCCCCCGGTTGCGCAACCGCCTTGGCAAAGAGGGTGCGGTTGAACGCAACCCAATCTTTTGCCAGCACCTGCTGCGATTGCCAGCGCCCCTCGCGCAGCATCAACAAGCCGATTCGCGCCAGATCGCGGGCACTCATGTACAGGTAGGAGGAGCCAACTAACGTGCCGCTGGCATCGCGCTCCCACACCGCCGAGGTAATGCCAAGTGGGGTGAATAACGCATCCCAGGGGTACTGCCCATAGCGCTCGGCTCCCACCATGCTGCGCAAGGCCGCCGCCAGCAGATTGCTGTCGCCACTGGAATAGAGAAAACGCTGCCCCGGTGCGACCGCTGCAGGCCGCGCAGCGGTATAAGCGGCCATATCCGCGTGTCCCCGGGTGTAGAGCATGGCGACCACCGAGGAATGCAGCGGTGCGTATTCGTAATCCTCCTGCCACTCTAGACCGCTGGCCCAATGCAGCAAATCCTCGATACGCACTTCGGGATGGGCCTGCATGGGCGGGTAAAAACGCGCGACCGGATCATCCAGCGCAAAGCGGCCTTCTCTGCACGCCACCCCCAGCAATGTAGCCAGCACACTCTTGCTGATCGACCAGGTCAGGTGGGGAGTATGCCGGGTGGTAGGTGCGGCGTAGTGTTCATAGACAATCCGCCCGTCCTTGATAACCAGCAGCGCATCGGTCCGCACTCCGTCACGCTGATGTTCATCGCGCCTGGCGAAGGCATAGGCCTGAACATCGCGCCAGTCAGCGCTGTTGGCCGCTGGCGCTACTGACCACTCCGGCACTGGCCAGGTCTCCTGGCCAAGGGCGCAGGCACTGCTGAGCACTAGGCTGAGCACCAGCCCCGACAACGTTTTGACCATGCCGCAGCACCCAAGACCGACGTGAGACCAGCCTAGCGGTGCTTCATGACAATCCTGCGCTGGCCCAGGCTTTGGCCAGGCGCTTGGCCCGTGCTGCGCTGGCAATTTCCAGCAAACCCTGGTCGCGTTGCCACAGCATCGCCCATTCGCCCGGAGTGTTTTGCAGTGCCTGGCTGATCTCTTCCTTGAGCGCAGCGAACTGCGCGAAAAGGCCGCCCAGCAGCAGGTGGCAAGCCATGGAATCGGCGCATAGCCGAGTACCTTCGGCGCAGCCTCCGAGCAGGCCGATCAACCGCAATTGCATGCCTTGCGGCCAGCCGTTGTCTTGGCCGACCCCATACAACCACGCGCACAGCGCGCTCAGCACATACAGGTCTTCAAGCGTGCGGAACGGCTTGACGTAAGCATCCCAGCCGTCCCCCGCCAGGCGCTCGCACTGGGCCTGGTCCAGGTGGAGCCTGGCGTGGCCAACCTCCGGCATCAGCGGCAAGGCCGGCAATGGCTCAAGGCTCACGCCGGGCTCGCCGGGATAGACCACTGCCAGGCTCACTTGCGGCGAATCACCCGGCGCCTCGCTGCGCGCCGCCACCAGCAGCCAGTCGGCATCCAGCCCCGCAGTGACGAAGTCTTTACTGCCGCTCAGGCGCAGATCATTCAGGCGCACCTGCATATCGGCCGGCCGCACGCTGCGCCGTTCACTGGCGCACAACGCACCAAGGCTGGCCGGGGCACTGGGCCACAGCACCCGCAATGCCGCCTGGTAACCCATCAGAAAGGCCAGCCCGGGCGTCGGCATCGCCCGGGCGCCAAGCACCGCCAACTCGAATGCGCTGACCGCGCCCAAGCGGGTCAGCAGGCTGCTGTAGGTGTCGGCAAGGTCGGCCGACAGCGTGTGTCGCTCGGGATCGTTGAGTCGTTGCAACCAGACCATTTCATCACTCCTTGGGGGCTGTCATCCAAGCATCACCAAAGGTTCACAGGGGTGACACCGCGTCTACCTAGGCTGAGCTTGCACAACAAAGTTGACCGGCCGCAACCCCATGGCTGGCTTACGGAGACTCGCAATGACTCGGATCGCTCGCTCTGGCGACAACAGCACTGAACGCCGTCTGCAAGCCGAACGCCTGGTCGGCCCCGCCGCCCTGCAGGAAGCGCAAGCCCTGCGCTTCAGCGTATTCAGCGGTGAGTTCAAGGCCAAACTCAAAGGCGCCGAGCTGGGCCTGGATATGGACGACTACGACATTCATTGCCGGCATATCGGCGTACGTGATCTGAACAGCGGCCGCCTGGTCGCTACCACCCGCTTGCTCGACCACCAGGCCGCCAACAGCCTGGGCCGTTTCTACAGCGAAGAAGAATTCAGCCTGCACGGCCTCGGTCACCTGCAAGGACCGATCCTGGAATTGGGTCGTACCTGCGTTGACCCGGCCTACCGCAACGGCGGCACCATTTCCGTGCTCTGGGGCGAACTGGCCGAGGTGCTCAACGAAGGCCGTTACAGTTACTTGATGGGCTGCGCGAGCATTCCCATGCAGGATGGCGGTGTGCAGGCCCATGCGATCATGCAGCGCCTGCGCGAACGCTACCTGTGCACCGAACACCTGCGCGCCGAACCGAAAAAGCCACTACCGAACCTGGCACTGCCGGGCAACGTCATCGCTGAAATGCCGCCGCTGCTCAAGGCCTACATGCGCCTGGGGGCGAAAATCTGCGGCGAGCCGTGCTGGGACGAAGACTTCCAGGTCGCGGACGTCTTCATCCTGCTCAAGCGCGACGAGCTCTGCCCTCGCTACGCCCGCCACTTCAAGGCGGCCGTCTGATGCTGCGCCTGCGCGTCATGGCACGCGTCCTGCGGGTGCTGCTGGTGGTTCTGTTCGGGTTGGCCATGGCGACGCTATTCACGCTCTATGAGCGCTTGCAGGTTCCGGCCTCGGCCGACCGCCGCCAACGCTGGTCGCAACTGTTCATGCGCAAACTCAGCAGCGCCCTGCCCTTCAAGGTCCGGGTCATCGGTCAGCTGCCGCAACAGCCGATGCTCTGGGTCAGCAACCATGTGTCCTGGACCGACATCCCCCTGCTGGGCATGCTTGCGCCATTGTCGTTTCTGTCCAAAGCTGAAGTGCGGAGCTGGCCGGTGGCGGGCTGGCTGGCCCTCAAGGCCGGTACCCTGTTCATTCGTCGCGGTGGCAGTGACAGCCAGCTGCTGCGTCAACAGATCAGCCAGCACCTGCAGCAGGCCTGCGCGTTATTGATCTTCCCCGAAGGCACCACCACCGATGGTCGCAGCCTGCGCACCTTTCACGGGCGCCTGCTGGCCAGTGCCATCGACTGCCAGGTGCCTCTGCAGCCGGTCGCCCTTCGCTACCTGCGCGACGGCAAAGCCGATCTGATCGCGCCGTTCATCGGCGATGACGACCTGCTCTCACACCTGATGCGCTTGTTTGCCCATGACTGTGGCGAGGTGGAAATCCAGCTGCTGACGCCCATTGCGAGCGCCGGCGAAGAGCGCGCGGCCCTGGCCTACAAGGCTCAACAAGCGGTGCAAGTGGCGTTGTTCGGTGTTCAAGCATCGGCTACCGCGCCGCAACGCCGGGCCAGAGCCGCTTAACCCTGAGCCAAGGCCTTCCCGGCGAAGGCCTGTAGCTCAGGATAGAAGGCGCGGAAATCTTCGCTCAAGGGCGTGTACAACGCCTCGACTTCTTCCAGCGCGCCCTCCATGCCCTCGGGGCGCGACAGGCGTCGGGCGATGCCGCGAAACACCTGACCCAACACCGCAAACTCGCGGTAAGAGCCCAGCCAGTCATCGGCGGCCATGTGCGGCGCGATCTGCGCCAGTCGCCCGGGCAGATCGGGTTGCGTGGTCAGCACCTGATAGAACCTGCCGGTGAACTGCTCCAGGGGTTGCTCGTTGTAGTCCTGCCAGTGCACGGCCAGGCAGTGATCGAAGAACACATCGAGGATGATCCCGGCATAACGCCGACGCGATGCGGGAAACCGGCCCAGCGCCTCATGGACCAGCGGATGGCTGTCGGTGAACACATCGATCTGCCGATGCAGGCGGATCGCGGCTTCCAACGGCAAGGGAAAGCGGCCCTGTAGCGGCCCTTTGACGAAGTCGCCATAGAGACTGCCGAGCAATTGCTCGGGTTGCTGGCCGCCCAGGTGAAGGTGTGCGAGGTAGTTCATGCGCCCAGTCTAGCACTAGCGCGGTCTATATCGTTATAACCCGATATAGCGATTTACGCTGAGCTCAGAACCTCTTCATATTTGTATATCGCGAAATACCGATTTATATTTCGCCTCATCGCGATATAACGCTACACAACCATGAGCCCAACCATGCCTCTCGATCTCGACGAAATAATAAAAGCCCTGGCCCACCCAGTACGGCGAGAAATCCTCAACTGGCTGAAAGACCCGGACGTGCAATTCCCTGACCAGCACCACAGCACCGAACACGGTGTCTGCGCCGGCCAGATCGATCAACGCTGCGGCCTGTCGCAGTCTACGGTCTCGGCCCACCTGGCCACCTTGCAACGTGCGGGTCTGATCAGTAGCCAGAAGATCGGGCAATGGCACTTTTTCAAACGCAATGAGGAAACCATCCAGGCCTTCCTCATGCAGATGAGCCACGAGCTCTGACAAGGACCTTGCAATGCCCCTTTCCCTGTTGATCCTGGCGCTCAGCGCCTTCGCCATCGGCACGACCGAGTTCGTGATCATGGGCCTGCTGCCTGATGTAGCGGCAGACCTCGGCGTGTCGATTCCCGGCGCCGGCTGGCTGGTCACCGGCTACGCCCTGGGCGTCGCCATCGGTGCGCCGTTCATGGCCCTGGCCACCTCACGGCTGCCACGCAAGGCGGCACTGATCGCGCTGATGGGCGTGTTCATCGTCGGCAACCTGTTGTGTGCAGTGGCCAGCGATTACAACCTGCTGATGTTCGCCCGCGTGGTGACCGCCCTGTGTCACGGCGCCTTCTTCGGTATCGGCTCGGTAGTGGCTGCCAGCCTGGTGCCGGCTAACCGCCGCGCCTCGGCGGTCGCCCTGATGTTCACCGGCCTGACCCTGGCCAACGTACTCGGCGTGCCACTGGGCACGGCCCTGGGCCAGGTTTATGGCTGGCGCTCGACCTTCTGGGCAGTCACGGTGATCGGCGTGATTGCCTTGATCGGCCTGATCCGCTTCCTGCCGTTTCGCCATGACGAGGAAAAACTCGACATGCGCGCCGAACTGGCTGCCCTCAAGGGCGCGGGCATCTGGCTGTCGCTGTCGATGACCGTGCTGTTCTCGGCATCGATGTTCGCACTGTTCACTTACGTGGCGCCCTTGCTCGGCGATGTCACCGGTGTTTCACCCACCGGCGTCACCTGGACCCTGTTGCTGATCGGCCTGGGCCTGACGTTAGGCAACATTGTCGGCGGCAAGCTGGCAGATCGCCGCCTGAGCGCCACCCTCATCGGTGTGTTCATCAGCATGGCCGTGGTCTCCACTGCGCTGAGCTGGACCAGCGTTGCCCTGATCCCGGCAGAAATCACCCTGTTCCTCTGGGCCACGGCTGCCTTTGCCGCCGTACCGGCCTTGCAGGTCAACGTGGTGACCTTCGGCAAGGCTGCCCCGAACCTGGTTTCGACCCTGAACATTGGCGCATTCAACCTGGGCAATGCCCTGGGCGCCTGGGTCGGTGGCACGGTAATCGCTCAAGGACTGGGCCTGACCCGCGTGCCGCTGGCCGCCGCCGCCCTGGCGGTGCTGGCCCTGATCGTCACCCTGATCACCTTCAACCAGCGCGGCGACAAGGCCGAACTGGCTCCTGCGACTCACTGATAAGCCTGAGGTATTTATGACGACTATTTTCGATCCCATCACCCTCGGCGATCTGCAACTGCCGAACCGCATCATCATGGCCCCGCTGACCCGCTGCCGCGCCGACGAAGGCCGGGTTCCCAATGCGCTGATGGCCGAGTACTACGTACAACGCGCCAGCGCCGGGCTGATCCTCAGCGAGGCCACCTCGGTGACGCCGATGGGCGTCGGTTACCCGGACACCCCAGGCATCTGGTCCAACGACCAGGTGCGCGGCTGGACCAGCGTGACCAAATCCGTGCACGCCGCGGGCGGACGGATTTTCCTCCAGCTGTGGCATGTCGGGCGGATTTCGCACCCGATCTACCTGAATGGCGAAACCCCGGTGGCGCCTAGCGCAATCCAGCCCAAAGGCCACGTCAGCCTGGTGCGTCCGCTGGCGGACTACCCGACGCCACGCGCGCTGGAGACCGCAGAAATCGCCGACATCGTCGAGGCTTACCGTACCGGTGCCGAGAACGCCAAGGCAGCCGGGTTTGACGGCGTCGAAGTGCATGCCGCGAACGGCTACCTGCTTGACCAGTTTCTGCAAAGCAGCACCAACCAGCGCTCCGATCAGTACGGTGGCTCGCTGGAAAACCGTGCACGCCTGCTGCTGGAAGTGACCGATGCGGTCATCGACGTGTGGGGCGCGCAACGCGTCGGCGTGCACCTGGCACCACGCGCCGACTCGCACGATATGGGCGATGCCAATCGCGCCGAAACCTTCACCTATGTGGCTCGTGAGCTGGGCAAGCGCGGGATTGCCTTCATCTGCTCGCGCGAGAAAGAAGGCGACGACAGCATCGGCACCTTGATCAAGGACGCCTTTGGCGGCCCCTACATCGTCAACGAGCGCTTCACCAAGGACACCGCCAACGCCTCACTGGCCAGCGGTCGCGCCGATGCCGTGGCCTTCGGTGTGCCGTTCATTGCCAACCCGGACCTGCCGGCCCGGCTGGCAGCCGATGCACCGCTGAACCAGGCCCATCCGGAAACCTTCTACGCCAAGGGCCCGGTTGGTTACATCGATTATCCACGGATGTAAATTTGGCCGGTCAGGTGCAAATCTCAACCGTTGCACCTGACCTGTGGGAGCGGGCTCACCCGCGAAGAGCCCCACGCACATCAATCAGGGCCGGGCGTTGATCTGCTGTTGCAGGTTCTGCACCTGGCTTTGCAGGGTGTTGATGTTGCGCGTCATCTGCGCGCGAAAGGCATCGAACTCGGCAACCGAGGCGCCTGAGGCTGCTGGCGTCGCCGGACGGTTCTCCTGCTCGCTCTTGAGCACAATCAGGTCCTGCTCCAGACGCTGAATGGCTGCACTGGGGTTGCCTTGCTTCTTCAGCGCAGCCACATCGCCGGTAAGGCTGCTGATCTGTGCATCCAGTTTGCCGCCGTCCACCTGGGCAGCTTTCAACGCCGCCAACTCACCGTTCACAGCCTTGAGTTGCGCCTGCAACTCGGTTTGCAGTCTGGCCGTCGTCGCCTGTTGCTCGTTGGCCTGGGCCAACACCTGCTCCAGTCGTTTACCCAGATCACCCGCCTGCCCGGCCACCCCTTGCTGCTGCTTGCCCTGCTCGGCAAGACTTGCCTGCAGCTGTTTGATTTGCAACTTGAGCGCTTCACTGCCGGTATTGACGTTGCTTTCGCTGGCATCGACTTTACCGCTGATGGCCTGCAGGCGCCCCGCCGCGTCCTCACTGATGCGGGCAAAGCTTTCCTGGGTAGCGACCAGTTGCTGCTCCATCAGCGACACCTGCTGAAAACTCCACCAACCCAGCCCCGCCAGCGCGATGAAGGACGCGCCCAGCAGTGCCCACAAAGGCCCGGTACTGGTGGCACGTGGTGCCTTGCGCGCACCAGCCTTTACCGGGCCATGCCCGGCAGGCAACGGATCAAAGTCATCGTCGTCGCGGGTAACCGCCCGCAGGGTCGGGACATTGTCGAAATCGTCTTGAGCATCGTTACGCATGGGAGCCTTCAACCGCCGTAATAGCAAATGGACACTAGTATAAACCGCTTACACGGCGCACTCATCGACCGCAAAGCATTCCCCGGGTTCACTTCGCCGGGTGCTGGGCGCCCCACCAGCCGCAGAACTCGTCCAGCGCCGTCCACAGGCTGACGGTGGGCCGGTAGTTCAACAGTTGCCGGGCGCGGCTGATGTCCAGGGTGAAATCTTTGCTCATCACCTGCATGCCCAAACGCGACAGGGTGGGCTGCGGGCGCCCCGGCCAGAGCATGCAGGCGCCTTCGTTCAGTGCCGCCGCCGTGTAGGCCAGGCCATAGGAGCGGTAGCGGTTCACCTGCGGCAAGTGCATCTGGCGCATCACATAGTTGACCACATCCCACAACGGCAGTGGATGACCGTTGCTGATGTTGAAGGCCTGGCCCAAGGCATCCTCATCGGCGAACAGGGCACTGAGCAGCGCTTCGTTGAGGTTCTGCACGCTGGTGAAATCGACCTTGTTCAAGCCATTGCCGATAATGGCCAGGCGACGCTTGCGCTGCATCTGCAACAGCCGCGGGAAAATGCTGACGTCCCCAGCCCCGGTGACAAACCGCGGACGCAACGCCAGTACCTCGAGACCAAACTCCTGGGCACCGAAGACTTTCTGCTCGGCGAGGTACTTGGTGGCCCCGTAGTGGTCATGAAAGCGCCGGGGCACCTGTTCTTCGCGGATATTCAGCTGCGAGCGACCATTGAAGTAGATCGACGGCGAAGACAGGTGCACCAAACGCCGCACATGTTCCTTGAGGCACGCCTCGACCACGTTCTCGGTCACCACCACGTTACCTTGGTAGAAATCCTGGTAGCGTCCCCAGTTACCCACCGCCCCGGCGCAATGCACCACGGCATCCACCCCCTGGCACAGGCGGCGCGCCAGTTCCGGGTCGCTCAAGTCACCGGGGATGAATTGCGCCCCGCGCCGCACCAGATGCTCGACGCCTTCGGCACGCCGGCCGTTGACCCGGACGTCCAGGCCCTGCTCAAGGGCAAAACGCGCAAAGCGCCCGCCAATGAAGCCGCTTGCGCCGGTGACCAGAATTCGCATGTACCACTCCGCCTAACCAATATTCAGAAGCTGCTGACGCTGCCGGGCCTTACAAGGGCACCAGCCAATGCCGGGCCGTCTGTCGTAAATGCTCGGTCAATTGACTGAGCAATTGCCCGCCATTGCGCCAATGATGCCAGTACAACGGCACATCGATGGGTTTATCCACCGAAATTTCTACCAGACGCCCGTCCGCCAGCTGTTCGCGCACCTGCAGTTCCGGCACAAGGCCCCAGCCCAGCCCCGCTTCGGTCATGCGCAAAAAACCTTCGGAGGAAGGACACAGGTGATGCAGGAAACCGTCCTGTATGCCCAGTGTGGCGAGGTAGCGGTGCTGAAGGAAATCATCCGGGCCGTACACCAGTGCCGGGGTACGTGGTAACCGCGCCGCATCAAAGCCGCCCGGAAAGTAGCGCGCCATGAAGGCCGGACTGGCCAGGGCACGGTAACGCATGGCACCCAGCAACAGGCTGCGCGCACCGGCCACCGGGCGCTCGCTGCCGCACAGGCAGGCTGCCACCTCGCCGGCCCGCATGCGCTTGAGGCCTACCTCCTGATCTTCGACCACCAGATCCAGCAGCACTTGCTGGTCGGCACAGAATGCCCCCACCGCACCGGCCCACCAGGTGGCCAGGCTGTCGGCATTGAGGGCGATGCGCAAACGCTCGGGCAGCCCCTCTTCATCCAGCGCCGGCACCTGGCTTTGCAGGTCGCGCTCAAGCAAGCGTACCTGCTGCACATGGTTGAGCAGGCGTCGCCCGACATCGGTAGGGCTCGGTGGATTGGCCCGAATCAACACCGGCTGGCCGACCCGTGCCTCAAGCAATTTGATGCGCTGAGAGATCGCCGACTGCGACAACCCCAGCACCTGCGCCGCACGCTCGAAACCGGCCTGTTCAATGACAGCGGCCAGTGCCGAAAGCAGTTTGTAATCGAACATTATTTTCCCTAATGCCAGATCAGCTTTATTTGTTTTTCTTATACAAGGCTTGCCCCCAGAATAGCCAGCATCCTGTTTGATTTTCTGCGCCGGTACCCTGCCGGTGTTTGTGGAGTGTTCCCTATGTGGCAAAGCTATCTGAACGGCCTGCTGGTCGCCTTCGGCCTGATCATGGCGATCGGCACCCAGAACGCATTCGTCCTGGCCCAGAGCCTGCGCCGCGAACATCACCTGCCGGTGGCGGCGCTGTGCGTGTTCTGTGATGCCCTGCTGGTGGCCGCCGGGGTGTTCGGCCTGGCAACGGTGCTGGCACAAAACCCGACCCTGCTCGCCGTCGCCCGTTGGGGCGGTGCGGTATTCCTGATCTGGTACGGCAGCAAAGCCCTGATGCGCGCCTGCTCACAACAAAGCCTGCAACAAAGCGAAGGCCAGGGCATCCGTTCACGCCGGGCCGTGCTGCTCAGCGCCCTGGCCGTCACCCTGCTCAACCCCCATGTGTACCTGGATACCGTGTTGCTGATCGGCTCGCTCGGTGCCCAGCAAACAGTGCCCGGCGCTTACGTGGCCGGCGCCGCCAGCGCCTCGCTGCTGTGGTTCTTCACCCTCGCCCTGGGCGCCGCCTGGCTGGCACCCTGGCTGGCACGCCCGGGCACTTGGCGCCTGCTGGACTTGATGGTGGCGGTCATGATGTTCGCCGTGGCTGCTCAGCTGATCTTCACCTGAGTCCACTGGTCTGCGGCCTGCAAAGGCTCTGGAACCTCTTTCCCGTACAGTTGTTGCGTGGTTAAGCACAGGGCCCGGTGCTATGATCCAGCCCTTGCGTCGCAAAGAGTACAAACTCCCCGACGCACATTCGGCCGCCCGTGATCGGCCTTGCGCTCACCGCAACAGACCTGATTAGGAGAATCACCATGGCTTTTGAATTGCCGCCGCTGCCTTACGCCCACGACGCCCTGCAGCCGCACATTTCCAAGGAAACCCTGGAATACCACCACGACAAGCACCACAACACCTATGTCGTGAACCTGAACAACCTGGTGCCAGGCACCGAGTTTGAAGGCAAGACCCTGGAAGAGATCGTCAAGTCCTCCTCCGGTGGCATCTTCAACAACGCCGCTCAGGTCTGGAACCACACCTTCTACTGGAACTGCCTGGCACCAAACGCCGGCGGCCAGCCTACCGGCGCCCTGGCTGATGCCATCAACGCTGCGTTCGGCTCGTTCGACAAGTTCAAGGAAGAGTTCACCAAGACTTCCGTCGGCACCTTCGGCTCCGGCTGGGGCTGGCTGGTGAAGAAAGCTGACGGTTCCCTGGCCCTGGCCAGCACCATCGGCGCCGGCTGCCCGCTGACCAGCGGCGACACCCCGCTGCTGACCTGCGACGTCTGGGAACACGCTTACTACATCGACTACCGCAACCTGCGTCCAAAATACGTCGAGGCGTTCTGGAACCTGGTTAACTGGAAGTTCGTCGCCGAGCAGTTCGAAGGCAAGACCTTCACTGCCTAAGCGAATGCTGTGAGAAAAAAACCCGGCTTGTCCGGGTTTTTTTTCATCTGCGTACTGGCCTCTGGCTCTTGCTCCGGGCTGATACCACGCTAACATCAAACGTTGGGAAGATTGCTTTCGCAATTAAAGTCGCAAGGCCGGGCAACCGATACAGTGACAGCAGGCGCACGCACAACTATGGGTGGTGGTGTCCTGCCAACGGCCGATAGTGGATTGCCAAATTTGATGGCAAAATGATGTCATGCGCATGGATTAAGGAAACCCCATTGAAGCTGGAACTCAAGAACAGCTTATCGGTCAAGTTGCTCAGGGTCGTACTGCTCTCGGCACTGGCAGTCGGTGTCGTTCTCAGTTGCGCGCAAATCGTCTTCGATGCCTACAAGACCCGTCAGGCAGTGGCCAATGACGCCCAGCGAATCCTCGACATGTTCCGTGACCCCTCTACCCAGGCGGTCTACAGCCTGGACAAGGAAATGGGCATGCAGGTCATGGAAGGCCTGTTCCAGGACGAGTCCGTGCGCATGGCCTCGATCGGCCACCCCAACGAAACCATGCTGGCAGAAAAAGCCCGGCCGTTGCAGGAGACGCCAACGCGCTGGCTTACCGACCTGATTCTTGGCCAGGAACGCACATTTTCCACGCAACTGGTCGGCCGCGGCCCCTACAGCGAATACTACGGCGACCTGAACATCACCCTCGACACGGCGGCCTATGGTGCGGGGTTTCTGGTCAGCTCGGTGATCATTTTCATCTCCGGTGTACTGCGCGCCCTGGCCATGGGCCTGGTGTTGTATCTGGTCTACCACTGGATGCTGACCAAGCCGCTGTCGAAGATCATCGAACACCTCACCCAGATCAATCCCGACCGCCCCAGCCAGCACCAGCTGCCGCTGCTCAAAGGCCACGAGCGCAATGAACTGGGTGTGTGGGTCAACACCGCCAACCAGCTGCTCGCCTCTATCGAGCGCAACACTCATTTGCGCCACGAGGCCGAGAACAGCCTGCTGCGCATGGCCCAGTACGACTTCCTCACCGGACTGCCCAATCGCCAGCAACTGCAACAGCAACTGGACAAGATCCTGGTCGACGCCGGTCGCCTGCAGCGTCGGGTTGCCGTGCTGTGTGTAGGCCTCGACGACTTCAAAGGCATCAACGAGCAGTTCAGCTACCAGACCGGCGACCAGCTGCTGCTGGCGCTAGCAGATCGCCTGCGTGCCCACAGTGGCCGCCTCGGTGCCCTGGCACGCCTGGGTGGCGACCAGTTCGCCCTGGTCCAGGCCGATATCGAACAGCCCTATGAGGCAGCCGAACTGGCACAAAGCATTCTGGATGACCTGGAAGCGCCCTTCGCCCTCGACCACCAGGAAATTCGCCTGCGCGCCACCATCGGCATCACCCTGTTCCCGGAAGATGGCGACAGCACGGAAAAGCTGCTGCAAAAAGCCGAGCAGACCATGACCCTGGCCAAGACCCGCTCGCGCAACCGCTACCAGTTCTACATCGCCAGCGTCGACAGCGAAATGCGCCGCCGCCGCGAGCTGGAAAAAGACCTGCGCGAAGCCCTGCCGCGCAATCAGCTGTTTCTGGTCTACCAGCCGCAAATCAGCTACCGCGATCACCGCGTGGTCGGGGTCGAGGCCCTGCTGCGCTGGCAGCACCCGGAGCTGGGCATGGTCCCGCCTGACCAGTTCATTCCCCTGGCCGAACAGAACGGCAACATCATCACCATCGGTGAATGGGTGCTCGACCAGGCTTGCAGGCAACTGCGCGAATGGCACGACCAGGGCTTCAGCGAATTGCGCATGGCGGTCAACCTGTCCACCGTGCAATTGCACCACAACGAACTGCCGCGAGTGGTCAACAACCTGCTGCAGATTTACCGCCTGCCGCCGCGCAGCCTGGAGCTTGAGGTCACTGAAACCGGCCTGATGGAAGACATCAGCACGGCAGCCCAGCACTTGCTCAGCCTGCGCCGCTCCGGGGCGATGATCGCCATCGACGACTTCGGTACAGGCTACTCTTCGCTCAGTTACCTCAAGTCACTGCCGCTGGACAAGATCAAGATCGACAAGAGTTTCGTTCAGGACCTGCTCGATGATGACGACGATGCCACCATCGTTCGCGCCATTATCCAGCTGGGCAAGAGCCTGGGCATGCAAGTGATCGCCGAAGGCGTGGAAACCGCGGACCAGGAAGCCTACATCATTGCCCAGGGCTGCCATGAAGGTCAGGGTTATCACTACAGCAAGCCCCTGCCGGCCCGCGAGCTCACGGTGTTTCTGAAACAGGCGCAACGCAACCAGGTTTCGATTCTGTAACCCCCGTCAGCATTGAACTTCAGGGCGCAAACACGCAATTGAATATTTACGTGCTTCCCCCTTTACACAAAATGCAAATCTTTCGCATTATGTTGCAGTTTTGCGTACCCCCGTACGCCTGTCCAACCTCTCGACGCAGGAATTCGCCATGAATCGTATGCCTCTGGCCACCGCCAGTTTGTTGGCCATTGCCATCTCCCTCGCCGGTTGCGGCGACAGCAAGGACAAGGCCGCAGCACCGCAAGCCCAGGCCCCGGCAGCCACCGCGGCGGCCCCTGCTGCGGCAGGCGCGGTCGACGAAGCTGCCGCCAAGGCAGTGGTCAAGCATTACGCCGACATGGTCCACGCCGTCTACAGCGACTCGCTGAGCACCGCGAAAACCCTGCAAACCGCCATCGACGCCTTCCTCGCGACGCCGAACGACGACACCCTGAAGGCTGCCAAGGCCGCCTGGTTCGCCGCACGCGTGCCGTACCTGCAGAGTGAAGTGTTCCGCTTCGGCAACACCATCATCGACGACTGGGAAGGTCAGGTGAATGCCTGGCCGCTTGACGAAGGCCTGATCGACTACGTCGATGCCAGCTACGAACACGCTCTGGGTAACCCGGGTGCAGCAGCCAACATCATCGCCAACACCGAGATCCAGGTGGGTGAAGACAAGGTCGACGTCAAAGACATCACGCCGGAAAAACTGGCCAGCCTCAACGAGCTGGGCGGCTCCGAAGCCAACGTCGCCACTGGCTACCACGCGATTGAATTCCTGCTCTGGGGCCAGGACCTCAACGGCACCGGCCCAGGTGCGGGAGCCCGTCCAGCCTCCGACTACCTCGAAGGCAAAGGCGCCACCGGCGGCCACAACGAGCGTCGCCGCGCTTACCTGAAGGCTGTGACCCAACTGCTGGTCAGCGACCTGGAAGAAATGGTCGGCAACTGGAAGCCGAACGTGGCCGACAACTACCGCGCCACGCTGGAAGCCGAACCTGTCACCGACGGCCTGCGCAAAATGCTGTTCGGCATGGGCAGCCTGTCGCTGGGCGAACTGGCGGGCGAGCGCATGAAGGTTTCCCTGGAAGCCAACTCTCCTGAAGACGAGCAGGATTGCTTCAGCGACAACACCCACAACTCGCACTTCTACGATGCCAAGGGTATCCGCAACGTCTACCTGGGCGAGTACACCCGTGCCGACGGTACCAAGCTGACCGGCCCAAGCCTGTCGTCGCTGGTTGCCAAGGTAGATCCTGCGACCGACACCACGCTCAAGGCTGACCTGGAAGCCACCGAGGCGAAGATCCAGGTCATGGTTGACCACGCTGCCAAAGGCGAACACTACGACCAACTGATCGCTGCCGACAATGCTGCCGGCAACCAGATCGTGCGTGACGCCATCGCAGCGCTGGTCAAGCAGACCGGCGCTATCGAGCAAGCCGCAGGCAAGCTGGGTATCGCCAACCTGAACCCGGACACCGCCGATCACGAGTTCTGATCGATCGCGCAGAGAAAGGCGGCCTTCGAGTCGCCTTTTTTTTGCCCGATGGCCGCCGCTGATGAACGATTTCATCTGGCAAACGCAAATCCCTCTTATTCGAGGTTCCTGAGCCTGCTAAGCTTGCACGCCGGTTTTTTGCTCAAGTTCAGGATCCTGGATGTCTTCGTTGCTGCTCCGTATCAGCCCCCTGCTTCTGGCCACGACCCTGGTCGCCTGTGATGACGCCCCGCGTTTCACGCAGGCCGAACCGGGCGAAGCCCTGGGCGGCGGCAAGGCAACCGTGAACAAGCGCGACCAGAACGCCTACTCCATGCCATCGGCCAACCTCGCGCCGAGCCGGCGCCTGGACTTCAGCGTCGGCAACAGTTTTTTCCGCAACCCCTGGGTGATCGCTCCCTCGACCACCACGGCACGCGACGGCCTGGGGCCGCTGTTCAACACCAACGCCTGCCAGAACTGCCATATCAAGGACGGCCGCGGTCATCCACCCGGCCCCAGTGCCAGCAACGCCGTGTCGATGCTGGTGCGCCTGTCTGTCCCTGACCAGCCGCAGTACGCCAAGGTCATCGAACAGCTGGGCATCGTTCCCGAGCCGGTGTATGGCGGCCAGTTGCAGGACATGGCCGTGCCCGGTGTTGCCCCTGAGGGCAAGGTACGCGTCGACTACACCCCGGTGCCTGTCACCTTCAAGGACGGCACGCAGGTCGAGTTGCGCCAGCCACAACTGCAAATCACTCAACTGGGTTACGGCCCGATGCATGCCGACACGCGGTTTTCCGCCCGCATCGCCCCGCCGATGATCGGCCTGGGCCTGCTCGAAGCCATTCCCGAGGCCACCCTGCTGGCCAATGCCGACCCCGACGACCGTAACGGCGATGGCATTCGCGGCCGTGCCAACCAGGTCTGGGACGACGCCCAGGGCAAGACCGTCATGGGCCGTTTCGGCTGGAAAGCCGGGCAACCGAACCTCAACCAGCAGAATGTGCACGCCTTCTCCGGCGACATGGGCCTGACGACCAGCCTGCGGCCGATGGACGACTGCACCCCGTCACAGGTCGATTGCCTGAACGCGCCCAACGGCAACGGCGCCAATGGCGAACAGGAAGTCAGCGACAACCTGCTGCGCCTGGTGCTGTTCTACACCCGCAACCTGGCAGTACCGATCCGCCAGGATGTCGACTCGCCCCACGTGCTGGCCGGTAAAAACCTGTTCCACCAAGCCGGCTGCCAAGGCTGCCACACCCCAAGTTTTACCACCGCTGCCGATGCCGCCGAACCGGAACTCGCCAACCAGCTCATTCGCCCCTACAGCGACCTGTTGCTGCATGACATGGGCCCGGGCCTGGCAGACAACCGCAGCGAATTCGCCGCCTCGGGCCAGGACTGGCGCACCCCGCCACTGTGGGGCATCGGCCTGAACGAGACGGTCAGCGGCCACACCCAGTTTCTTCACGATGGCCGCGCCCGCAATCTGCTCGAAGCTGTGCTGTGGCACGGCGGTGAAGCGGAGGCGGCCAAGCAGCACGTATTGACCTTCAATGCCGAGCAGCGCGCCGCGTTGCTGGCGTTCCTGAATTCACTTTAAGCAAGGAGCCGGGCATGTTCCGACCCAAACTGTTGTTCACCAGCCTCGCCGCCCTCGCCCTCGGCGCCTGTTCGCCTCAGGACCCGCAGGCCGTGACCTCTGCGGCGATCGCCAAGCAGGTGATCCTGCCGACCTACAGCCGCTGGGTTGAAGCCGACCGCCAATTGGCTGTCAGCGCTCTGGCGTTCTGCGAAGGCAAGGCCGACCTGGCCACCGCTCGCGCCGATTTCCTGCATGCACAAAAAGCCTGGGCCGAACTGCAGCCGCTGTTGATCGGCCCGCTGGCCGAAGGCAACCGCGCCTGGCAGGTGCAGTTCTGGCCCGACAAGAAAAACCTGGTCGGCCGTCAGGTCGAACAACTGGTCAATGGCGACAAACCGATCGATGCCGCCAGCCTGAGCAAGTCCAGTGTGGTGGTACGGGGCCTTTCCGCCTACGAGTACATCCTCTTCGACAGCAAGCCGGACGCCGCCAACGCCGAACAGAAAGCCCGCTACTGCCCGCTGCTGGTGGCCATCGGCGAGCATCAGAAAGCACTGGCCGAAGAAATCCTCAAAGACTGGAACAACACCGACGGCATGCTGTCGCAGATGACCAAGTTCCCCAACCAGCGCTATGCCGACTCCCACGAGGCCATCGCTGATGTGCTGCGTGCCCAGGTCACCGCGCTGGACACCCTGAAGAAAAAACTCGGCGCGCCCATGGGTCGCCTGAGCAAGGGCATCCCTCAGCCGCTGCAAGCCGAAGCCTGGCGCAGCCACGCCTCGCTGAAAAGCCTGGAAGCCAGCCTGAGCGCCGCGCAAACCGTCTGGGTCGGTGTCGACAACCAGGGCCTGCGCGGGCTGCTGAGCAAAGACCAGAAAGCCCTGGCCGACAAGATCGACGCGGCTTACGCTGACGCCCTGAAGTTGCTCTCGAGCAATCAGAAGTCGCTGACCGAACTGCTCGACGACGACGCCGGCCGCCAGCAGCTCAATGCCATCTACGACAGCCTCAACGCCGTCCACCGCCTGCACGAAGGCGAGCTGGCCAAGGCGCTCGGCATTCAACTGGGCTTCAACGCCAACGACGGTGACTGATCATGCTGCGACGCCAGGCTCTGAAACTCGGTAGCGTTCTGCTCAGCGCCCTCACACTGGGCGGCTGGACCCTGTTCCGCGGCAAGAGCGGCAGCCCGCTGCTGCTCTCGGCGCGCGACGACATCGACGGCAAGCACTACGCCGTCGGCTACCGCCTGGACGGCACCCAGGTGTTTGCCACCGAGGTGGCCCAGCGTTGCCATGACATCATCAATCACCCCGAACAGCCGATTGCGCTGTTCGTCGCCCGCCGTCCAGGTACCGAAAGCTACCTGGTGGACCTGCGCGATGGCCGTCTGCTGCAGACCATTCGTTCCCAGCCGAACCGACACTTCTATGGCCATGCAGTGATCCATAAAAGCGGCGAATGGCTGTATGCCACCGAAAACGACACCACCGACCCCGGCCGTGGTGTACTCGGTGTCTACCGTTTCGATGGCGAGCGCCTGCAGCACAGCGGCGAGATCTCTACCCACGGCATCGGCCCGCACCAGGTGTCGTGGATGCCCGATGGCGAGACGCTGGTGGTGGCCAATGGCGGTATCCGCACCGAGGCCGAAAGCCGCGTGGAGATGAACCTCAACGCCATGGAGCCGAGCCTGGTGCTGATGCAACGTGACGGCACCCTGCTGAGCAAGGAACTGCTGCCACAGCAAATGAACAGCGTGCGCCACCTGGCAATTGCTGCTGACGGCACGATTGTCGCCGGCCAGCAGTACATGGGCGCCAGCGACGACACCGCCGAGCTGATTGCCATCAAGCGTCCCGGGCTGCCCTTTGCGGCTTTCCCGGTGGCCGAGCAGCAACTGCAGGCAATGGCTCACTACACCGCGAGCGTGGCGATTCACAGTGAGCTGCGCCTGGTCGCCCTCACTGCGCCGCGGGCCAACCGTCTGTTTATCTGGGACCTGGACACCGCCCAGGTTCGCCTCGAAGCGCCCATGCCCGACTGCGCCGGCGTCGGCGCGGTAGCGGACGGCTTCGTCGTAACCTCGGGCCAGGGCCGTTGCCGGCTCTACGACTGTCGCAAAAGCGAACTGATCGGCCAGCCCCTGCAACTGCCCTCCGGGCTGTGGGACAACCACCTGCACCTGACCTGAGCTTAAATAGCCGGGAACACAGGCTTCTCAGGCCCGGTCAAACGAGTAATATTCGGCTACAGCGCACGTGGGCAGGATCGCCCGTAGTCGTGCCAAACGAACAATAATTCGTATCCAAGGAACTGGACTATGCTCCGCCGCCGCATGCTGATCATGTTAGGTGTTGTTGTGCTGCTCGTGCTGATCCTGGGGGGCTACAAGGCGTTCTCCATCTATCAGCAGGTCCAGATGTTCTCGGCACCCAAGCCGCCCATCAGCGTGGCGGGCACCGCGTCCAGCGAGCGCGCCTGGCAAAACCGCCTGCCCGCAGTCGGTAGCCTCACCGCCCTGCAAGGGGTCGACCTGAGCCTGGAAATTGCCGGCACGGTGAAGGCGTTGCAGTTCGAGTCCGGGCAGCAGGTCCGCAAGGGCCAGCCCCTGCTGCAACTGGACAGCGATGTTGAGACCGCCTTGCTGGGTACCGCCCTGGCTGACCTCGGGCTCGCCCAGGTGGACTTCAATCGCGGCAGCCAGCTGGTGGGCAGCGAGGCCATTTCCCGTGGCGAGTACGATCGCCTCAACGCGCAGTACAAACGCAACAAGGCCGTCGTCGATCAGCTCAAGGCCTCCCTGGCGAAAAAAAGCATCAACGCGCCCTTCAGCGGCACCATCGGTATCCGCCAGGTCGATGTCGGCGAATACCTCGCCAGCGGTACAGTCATCGCCACCCTGCAGGATTTGAGCAGCCTGTATGTCGACTTCTTCGTGGCCGAACAGGCCATTCCCCAGTTGAGCATCGGCCAGCAGGTGCTGGTGAGTGTCGCAGCCTACCCGCAGCAGACCTTCCCCGGCAGCATCAGCGCCATCAACCCGAAAGTCGAAGACAGCACTCGCAACGTGCAGGTACGCGCCACCCTGGCCAACCCGGACGGCAAGCTCCTGCCCGGCATGTTCAGCAGCCTGCAGGTGTTGCTGCCGGATCCCAAGCCCGCAGTAGTCGTTCCGGAAAGCGCAGTGACCTACACCCTGTACGGCAACTCGGTGTACGTGGCGGTGGCGAAAAAAGCCGATGACGGCCAGGTAGAGAAAGACGCCGACGGCCAACCGCAACTGATTGCCGAGCGGCGTTTTGTCGATACCGGCGAGCGCCGCGACGGCCTGGTGGTCATCAGCAAAGGGTTGCAGGCCGGCGAACAGGTGGTGACGGCAGGCCAGCTGAAACTGACCCAGGGCGCGGCCATCCGCATCACCCCGGACAAAACCCTGCAAGCTCAGCCCAAACCCGCCGACTGATCGAGGATGCGTCATGGCTTTTACCGATCCGTTCATTCGTCGTCCGGTGCTGGCCTGTGTGGTCAGCCTGCTGATCGTGCTGCTGGGGTTTCACGCCTGGGGCACGATGTCGATCCGTCAGTATCCGCAGATGGAAAACGCCCTGATCACCGTCACCACCGCTTACCCCGGGGCCAACGCTGAAACCATCCAGGGTTACATTACCCAGCCCATGCAGCAAAGCCTCGCGAGTGCCGAAGGCATTGATTACATGACCTCGGTGAGCCGGCAGAACTTCTCGGTGATTTCGATTTATGCGCGGATCGGCGCCGATACCGACCGCCTTTTCACCGAATTGCTGGCCAAAGCCAACGAGGTCAAGAACAAGCTGCCGCAAGATGCTGAAGACCCGGTGCTGAACAAGGAAGCGGCCGATGCCTCGGCGCTGATGTACATCAGTTTCTACAGCAGCGAACTGAGCAACCCGCAGATCACCGACTATCTGTCGCGGGTGATCCAGCCCAAGCTGGCCACCCTGCCAGGCATGGCCGAAGCGGAGATTCTCGGCAACCAGCTGTTCGCCATGCGTATCTGGATCGATCCGGTGAAACTGGCCGGTTATGGCTTGAGCGCAAACGAAGTCACCGATGCCGTCAGGCGCTACAACTTTCTCTCTGCCGCCGGCGAAGTGAAAGGCGAGTACATCGTCACCAGCATCAACGCCACCACCGACCTGAAATCCGCCGAAGCCTTCGCCAGGATCCCGCTCAAAGTCAGTGGTGACAGCCGAGTGCTGCTCGGTGATGTCGCACGGGTCGAGATGGGGGCGGAAAACTACGACACCGTCAGCTCCTTCGATGGCACGCCATCGGTGTACATCGGCATCAAGGCGGCCCCCAGCGCCAACCCGCTGGAGGTGATCAAGGAGGTGCGCAAGCTGGTTCCGGAACTGGAAAGCCAGTTGCCGCCCAACCTCAAGGCGTCCATCGCCTATGACGCCACCCTGTTCATCCAGGCCTCCATCGACGAAGTGATCAAGACCCTGTTCGAAGCGGTGCTGATCGTCATTGTCGTGGTGTTTCTGTTCCTCGGCGCCCTGCGCTCGGTGCTGATCCCGGTGATCACCATTCCGCTGTCGATGATCGGGGTTCTGTTTTTCATGCAACTGATGGGCTATTCGCTCAACTTGCTGACCCTGCTGGCCATGGTGCTGGCCATCGGCCTGGTCGTCGACGATGCCATCGTCGTCGTGGAAAACATCCACCGCCACATCGAAGAAGGTAAAACACCGTACGAGGCGGCCCTTGAAGGCGCCAGGGAGATCGCCATGCCGGTGGTCTCGATGACCATCACCCTGGCAGCCGTCTACGCCCCCATCGGCTTTCTGCAGGGGCTTACCGGCGCCCTGTTCAAGGAGTTCGCCCTGACGTTGGCCGGTGCAGTGGTCATTTCCGGCATCGTGGCCCTGACCCTGTCGCCGATGATGTGTTCGGTACTGCTGCGCCACGACCAGAACCCCAGCGGCCTGGCGCATCGCCTCGACGTGCTGTTCGAAGGCCTCAAGGTGCGCTACCAGAAGCTCCTGCATGCGACCCTCAATACCCGGCCGGTGGTCCTGGTGTTTGCCGTCATCGTCCTGTGCCTGATCCCGGTGTTCATGATGTTCAGCAAGAATGAACTGGCACCCGATGAAGACCAGGGCATCATTTTCATGATGGCCACCGCCCCGCAGCCTACCAACCTCGATTACCTGAACACCTACACCGACGAATTCATCAGCATCTTCAAGGCCTTCCCAGAGTACTACTCCTCGTTCCAGATCAACGGCTTCAACGGCGTGCAATCCGGTATCGGCGGCTTTCTGCTCAAGCCGTGGAACGAGCGCGACCGGACGCAAATGGAACTGCTGCCGCTGGTACAAAGCAAACTCGAAGGCATCAGCGGCCTGCAGATATTCGGCTTCAACCTGCCGTCGTTACCCGGTACGGGTGAAGGTCTGCCTTTCCAGTTCGTGATCAACACACCCAATGACTACGAACTGTTGCTGGGGATCGCCGAGCGGGTCAAGGAACGCGCCCTGGCGTCGGGCAAGTTCGCCTTTCTCGACATCGACCTGGCCTTCGACAAACCAGAAGTGGTGGTCGACATCGACCGGGCCAAAGCAGCGCAGATGGGCGTCTCCATGGATGCTTTGGGGGGCACCTTGGCGACCTTGCTCGGTGAGGCGGAAATCAACCGGTTCACCATTGATGGCCGCAGTTACAAAGTCATCGCCCAGGTTGAACGCCCCTACCGGGACAACCCGGCCTGGCTGAGCAACTACTACGTGAAAAACCAGCAGGGCGAGATGCTGCCGCTGTCGACCCTGATCACCGTCAGCGACCGGGCCAGGCCGCGTCAGCTCAATCAGTTCCAGCAGTTGAACTCGGCCCTGATTCAGGGGGTGCCAATGGTCAGCATGGGCGAGGCACTGGATACCATCCGCGCCATTGCCCGTGAAGAAGCACCGCAAGGCTATGCCTTCGACTATGCCGGTGCTGCACGCCAGTACGTTCAGGAGGGCAGTTCGTTATGGGTGACCTTTGGCCTGGCCCTGGCGATCATCTTTCTGGTGCTGGCCGCTCAGTTCGAAAGCTTCCGCGACCCGCTGGTGATCCTGGTGACCGTGCCGCTGTCGATTTGCGGCGCACTGATTCCGTTGTTCCTGGGTATTTCCAGCATGAACATCTACACCCAGGTGGGCCTGGTGACGCTGATCGGGCTGATCAGTAAACATGGCATCCTCATCGTCGAGTTCGCCAACCAGCTGCGCGAGCACAAAGGTTTGAGTGCCCGTGAGGCCGTGGAAGAAGCCGCGTCGATTCGCCTGCGTCCGGTGCTGATGACCACCGCGGCCATGGTCTTCGGCATGGTGCCGCTGATTCTGGCGACCGGCGCCGGCGCGGTCAGCCGGTTCGACATCGGAACGGTAATCGCCACCGGCATGTCGGTCGGCACCCTGTTCACCCTGTTCGTCCTGCCCTGCGTGTATACCTTGCTGGCACAATCTCATGTGCCGCAGGCGCAGACACAACCGAGCTGAGCCGGCACACGCAAAAAGGCCTCGTCACTGACGAGGCCTTGGCTGGGACATCATGTCGCGTCAACTCTGCCCGCGTGTACCCTGGCTGAGGCCAAACAGCAGCAACAACAGGTCATGGTCAGGCTTGGCATCGACCTGGGGTTTCACCAGCCTGGGCAACGGGCATTGCAATGCCTGGTCGGCGTGGCTGAACACCACCGGTCCTGGTTCTTCCCACGCGGCGACGGCAACGGTAGCCACCGCTAACGCCGTCACCAGAAACAAACCTCGAGCTATTTCTAGTTTCATTACCCTAAACCTTTGACAGCGCTGCCAAACGCCATCTGGTAAAAGTAGAGCAGCTTGCGCCATTCCGCGTCGTTGAATGACGAATGGCGCTTCAGTTGCTTCAGGTCGCGCGCGGCTGCACGTTGCCGGCTGATGCGCCGACGGCACTTTTCCAGGTCCAGCAGCGCCACTTCGGCGCGGGCTTCCTCGCCCTCACCAATCACCTTGATGAAGATGTGCTTGCCGTACAGGCAGCCATGCTGCCAGTGACCACGGTGCATACGCGCCAGGTTCTGGGCCAGGTCCTGCAGCATGCGCTCATGCAGGGCTTCGCTGTAACGTTCACGCGCGCCATTGGCGTACCAGTTGTCGGCGTCTACGAAACCGTCGAGCGCCTCACTGACCAGCAGCGCCCGCCATTGGCGGTCGGCATCGCGCTCGACCCCGCAATAGACGATGTGCGGGACGCGCACGCCGAGCGCTTCAAAGCTGTTGATTGCCTCATACTCGCGCAACACCGTCGGACGGCCGAAGGGGTGCAAAAAACTGCGGTAGATATGGCCAATCTGACGCTTGGAATACAGCACCTGACCGTTTTCATCGTTCAGACGCTGAACGCCACTTTCCCCACCCCGACGCTGGTTGGGCTCTTCCACCCACTCCCCTTGCTGTTGCCAGAAATGGTCAAAACGGCTGTTTCCCGTCGTTGTTGCCAAGCGCTCTACCGCCATCCACTACTACCCCTTACGCAATACGTACACTCGCCACATGGCATAGAACGGCAAAAAGTCCAAACGTTCCTGAATCCGGAAACCGGCTTCCTGAAATTCCTTCTCAACCGTGGCAACCGGTAACACAAAACGGTTCTGATAACTGACTTCACCGGTTTTGGCAAAGCGACGTTCTTCGAGTTTCTTCCGACGCCAGGCTTTGAAATTGCCGTCGACCCACAGCGACAAAATTACACTGTCACGGCTAACTCGCTGAAACTCCGAGAGAATTGTCTTCCGATGCGCTGCCTCACCGATGTGGTGCATCAGCCGCATGCAGAAAATGCTGTCGACCGAATTGTCTGGCAAATCGATCGCGAACGCTGAGGTCTGCAAAGTCCGTACCCGCTCGACGATATGCGCCGGTTGGGATTTGCTGGCAGTTTCCAGCATGGCTTCGGAATTATCCGCACCAATGATCACGCGATTGGGCTTTTCTGCCAATAGTGGCCAGAAACGACCGGCACCGCACGGCAGGTCGAGTACAAGCCCCGGCTCGCCAACCAGCGCCAGGGCACGCCGGGCCAATTGTTCGTCACGCTGATGCGACAGGCGCCGAGCCAGGCCATCCTGATGCTTGAGAAAGTATTCCTGAGCGTGCTGCTGGTCGTACTTTTCGGAAAACTCGAGTTTGATGGGGCTACGCATGGTGCATCTCCTGACTCCAATTCGCCCAATTTAGGGGGGCAAGCGTTGTCGTCAGGTCATGCGAATGTGAAAAATTCGTTAGGAAACGGGAGATAAGTTACAGGAAGTAACCAGAAAAGCGGTACCCGTGGTCACTCCGTTTCCAACAGGCTTTTCGCGCCATAGCGCAAGTCCACATGAAAACGGCAACCATTGGGTGTCATCGACGACAGGCTGACCGCCCACCCCTGATCGTCACAGATACGCTGCACCAGCGACAATCCCAGGCCAAGGCCTTCACCACGACGCTCATCACCACGAACGAATGGCCTGAACATGGCTTCCTGCTGTTCTTCCGGGATGCCCACGCCACTGTCTTCTACGCGAAAACCCAAAGGCTCGAGGGTCAGGCGGATGAACCCATAATCAGTGTAGTGCGCCGCGTTACGCAGCAGATTGCCCATTACCGCCTGCAGGAAGGTGGCGTTATACAGCGTCGGCGAAGTAATCGAGGCATCGTATTCCAGCACCAGGCCTTTCTGCTCGATTGCGTCACGCCATACGCCGACCAGGTCGTCAGCCACCTCTTTGATCGTCGCCCGGGACGCCACCGCGCCTTCATCACGCTGGGCCCGGGCGAGCATCAGGAAGGTCTTGACCAATTCCTGCATCTCTTCGGTAGCCCTGGCGATACGTTCAATCTGCGAGCGCACACGCGGCTCGATGTTCGGATTGACCAGCAACAACTCACAGGAACTGGCGAGCACCATCAGCGGCGTACGCAATTCATGGCTCACATCGCTGGTGAACAGCCGCTCGCGACTCAAGGCATCACGCAAACGTCCCAACGTGTCGTCAAAGGCCACCGCCAGCTGACCAACCTCGTCGGCGGCATAATCCGGGGCCAGTGGCGGCGCCAGGCCCAGCAACTGGTCACGATGGCGCACCTGACGCGCCAGGCGGATCACCGGTGCCATCACCCTGCGCGCCAACACCCAGCCGAGAAACACCGCCAGTGCCAGGCTGAGCACGAAGCCCACCACGACAATGGCGAACAGCACCCGTTCACGTTCCTCGAAATCGCTTTGGTCTTGCAGCAACACATAGCGCCGCCCGTCGACCACCTCGACCATGGCGTGATAGGACAACTGCTCGCGGAAAACTTCATGAAAACCCGGTGACAAATGACGCAAGTCCTTGGGCAACTCGAACTCGTCACGCCCGCCACTGTAATAGAACAGCTGATCAGGACGGGGCCTGTGGCTCCAGTCGTTGACACTGTCCATGCGCAGCAGGCGCTGCAGGTCGCCACCCAACACAGCGGAGATCAGACGTTCTTCCACCAGGTGCACGGTGGCAACGATACCGAATGCGAACGCACCGGCCACCAGTGCACTCATCAGGGCAAAGGCAATAATGATGCGCTGGGCAAGGCTCTGCTTAAACTCCATCACGGCCCTCGGCCAGGCGATAGCCGACGCCGTGGACGGTATGCAGCAAGGGCTTTTCAAACGGCTTGTCGATCACCTGCCGCAGCTGGTGGACATGGCTGCGCAAGCTGTCGCTGTCCGGGCAGTCATCGCCCCAGAGCGCTTCTTCAAGCACTTCGCGGCGCAATACATGAGGGCTTTTCTGCATCAGCACCGCCAACAGCTTCAGGCCCACCGGGTTGAGCTTGAGCAGTTTGCCGCTACGCGTGACCTCAAGAGTGTCGAGGTCATAGGTCAGGTCGCTGACCTGCAAGGTGCGTCGTCCACCGCCTTGGGCCCGGCGCAATACCGCCTCGATGCGGGCTGCCAGTTCCGAGAGGGCAAATGGCTTGAGCAGGTAGTCGTCGGCGCCCGAACGAAACCCCTGAAGGCGGTCATCAAGCTGGTCGCGGGCCGTCAGCATGATCACCGGGGTATCCCTGCGCGCATCTTCGCGAAGACGTTTGCACAGTGTGTAGCCATCGATACCCGGCAGCATGATATCGAGCACAATCAGGTCATAGTGTTCAGTGGCTGCCAGGTGCAGACCCGACAGTCCATCCTGGGCGCAGTCGACGGTGTAACCTTTAAGGCCCAGGTAGTCGGCCAGGTTGGCAAGGATATCGCGGTTGTCTTCAACCAGTAGAATTCGCATGGAGTCTCCCGTCCAGGGCTTTTGCCTGCTTGGCAGGCGCAGCTTACGACCATCGGCAGTGCGAGGCTAGGCCGCACAAACTTTATTGCCTGTTAACGTTTTTTTCACCGAGCCTTCACGGACAAGCAATGGCGGCTGACGCAGAATCGCCGGTCGTTGCCTCTCGCCGCTACCCGGTACGGCTTGCCGGTCGGGTCCGTCCTTTCGACCCACCTGGATATGCCATGCCCAGACCTGAGTTTTCGCGCCCGCTCAATCCCTGGATTACCCTGGGAATTCCTCTGGCGACTGCCCTGACCCTGATCCTGCTGGAGCTCACCTCCCTGGACATGGACCTGGCCAAACTGGCCTTCGACCCCGCTGCCGGCGAGTTTATTGGCCGGCACAGCTATTTCCTCGAAGACATCCTCCACGATCGCGCCAAACAGGCAGTGATCGTCCTCAGCCTGGGAGCGATTGTAGCGTTCATTTCCAGCTTCTTCTGGCACCGGCTCAAAGGCTGGCGCCGCGAACTGGGCTACCTGGTGCTGGCCATGGCGTTGTCGACCAGCTTTGTTACGCCGGTCAAGGCCGTGACTGCGGTGCAGTGCCCGTGGAGCCTGAAGGAGTTCGGTGGCAAGGAAACCTACAGTGAACTGCTGAGCGCTCGCCCTGATACGGATAAACCAGGCCGTTGCTGGCCCGGCGGTCACGCGGCCACGGGGTTTACCCTGTTTGCGCTGTTCTTTGCGTTGCGTGACCGGCGCCCTCGCCTGGCGCGGGCCGCGTTGCTGTTTGCCTTTACCCTGGGGGCCGTGTTCTCTATTGGGCGCATGTTGCAGGGTGCGCACTTCTTTTCGCACAACGTGTGGACAGCGGTGTTCTGCTGGTTGATCAGCCTGGGTTGTTACCACTGGGTGCTGTATCGCAAGCCTGTGCCGGTTTCGGCCGAGTCGGCGCAAACGCTGCAGCAGGTTTCGTGATCCGGTCCTGGGTCGCTGGTTCTTGAGTTGGGTGATTGACTCTATGCCCTCCCCAAACCCAAACGTTAAGCCAAAAAAAAGCCCCGCATCAGCGGGGCTTTTTCTCAAGCGGTGAGGCTGGCTTACATCATGCCGCCCATGCCGCCCATACCACCCATGCCGCCCATGTCTGGCATGCCGCCACCAGCAGAAGCTTCTACTGGCGCGTCAGCAATCATGGCCTCGGTGGTGATCATCAGACCACCGATCGAAGCTGCAGCCTGCAGCGCGGAACGGGTAACTTTGGCTGGATCCAGGATACCCATTTCGATCATGTCGCCGTACTCACCGGTAGCAGCGTTGTAACCGAAGTTGCCCGAACCTTGCTTGACCTTGTCGGCCACAACGCTTGGCTCGTCGCCAGCGTTGGAAACGATCTGGCGCAGCGGCGCTTCAACAGCGCGACGCAGCAGGGCGATACCGACGTTCTGCTCTTCGTTGTCGCCTTTCAGATCCTTGATGGCTTGCAGGGCGCGAACCAGTGCAACACCACCGCCAGGCACCACGCCTTCTTCAACGGCTGCACGGGTAGCGTGCAGGGCGTCTTCAACGCGGGCTTTCTTCTCTTTCATTTCAACTTCGGTGCCAGCACCGACCTTGATCACGGCAACACCGCCAGCCAGTTTGGCCAGACGCTCTTGCAGTTTTTCACGGTCGTAGTCCGACGAAGTCTCTTCGATCTGGGCACGAATCTGCTTGACGCGTGCTTCGATGTCGGCTTCAACACCAGCACCGTCGATGATGGTGGTGTTTTCCTTGGACAGGGTGACGCGCTTGGCGTTACCCAGGTGCTCCAGGGTAGCGGACTCCAGGCTCAGACCGATTTCCTCGGAGATCACGGTACCGCCGGTCAGGACGGCGATGTCCTGCAGCATGGCCTTGCGGCGGTCGCCGAAGCCAGGTGCCTTGACCGCTGCAACCTTGACGATGCCGCGCATGTTGTTGACTACCAGGGTAGCCAGCGCTTCGCCTTCAACGTCTTCAGCCACGATCAGCAGTGGACGGCCGGCTTTGGCAACGGCTTCCAGAACTGGCAGCAGTTCGCGGATGTTGGAGATCTTCTTGTCAACCAGCAACAGCAGTGGGCCATCCAGCTCGGCAACCATGGTGTCTGGCTTGTTGACGAAGTAAGGGGACAGGTAGCCACGGTCGAACTGCATGCCTTCTACAACCGACAGTTCGTTTTCCAGGCCCGAGCCTTCTTCAACGGTGATCACGCCTTCTTTACCGACTTTTTCCATGGCTTCGGCAATGATGTCGCCGATGGAGTTGTCGGAGTTGGCAGAGATGGTACCTACCTGGGCAATGGCCTTGGAGTCGGCGCATGGCTTGGACAGGGACTTCAGTTCGGCAACGATGGCAGCAGTGGCCTTGTCGATACCGCGCTTGAGGTCCATCGGGTTCATGCCGGCAGCAACGGATTTCAGACCTTCGCTAACGATGGCCTGAGCCAGAACGGTAGCAGTGGTGGTGCCGTCACCGGCAGCATCGTTGGCCTTGGAAGCAACTTCCTTGACCAGCTGGGCCCCCATGTTTTCGAACGCGTCTTTGAGTTCGATTTCTTTGGCAACCGATACACCGTCTTTGGTGATGGTCGGAGCGCCGAAGCTCTTGGCGATCACTACGTTACGGCCTTTCGGGCCCAGGGTCGCTTTTACCGCGTCAGCCAGAACGTTGACACCAACGAGCATTTTTTTGCGGGCGGAATCGCCGAATTTTACGTCTTTAGCAGCCATGATCGTTTAATCCTTGAATACTTTGGAGTAACGGGAAACCAGCAGAATCAGCCTTCGATAACAGCGAGAATCTCGTTCTCAGCCATTACCAGCAGGTCTTCGCCGTCAACTTTCACAGTGTTGCTGCCCGAGTAAGGGCCGAAAACCACCTTGTCACCCACTTTCACGGCCAGCGCACGCACTTCACCGTTGTCCAGAACGCGGCCGGTACCTACAGCGACGACTTCGCCACGGTTAGGTTTTTCAGCGGCCGAACCTGGCAGAACGATACCGCCAGCGGTTTTCGATTCTTCTTCGCTGCGACGGATGACGACGCGGTCATGCAGAGGACGAAGCTTCATTGTCGATCTCTCCTAATTGTGGTTTTCATCGGCCGGTATCGACACCGGCGGGTTGATGCTTGCGGCGTAGCCGCTCGTAGCTCGCTGTGCGAACTACCCATGTAATGTCCAGGGCAAACCCCTGGAAACCTTGCGGTAACCCCTACATGAGGTCGCCAAGTTCAATTACAAGGCTTGCCGGTTAAATTTTTTAGCGATGGTTCATACAAAACACAACGGCCCCGTCAGGGGCCGTTGGCAAAAAGCGCTGGATCAGATGTCGTGGGGGTTGCGCGGCACGCGCGGGTCCGGCCCGTCGCGGTGTTCGTACTCGCCTTCGATGACGTTTGGCTGGCGTGGCTGACCACCCGGGTTACCCGGGCGGGCCATGAACGGGTCATCGCCAAAGGCACGCTGGCGCATGGCCTGGGCCTCGGCACGTTCGCGCATCTTGCGCCCCAGCAGGCGGCGGGTGAACGGCAACAGGCAGATCAGGCCGATCACGTCGCTGATAAAGCCAGGAAGCAGCAACAGGCCACCACCCAGCGCCAGCATCAAGCCCTGGAACATGTCTTCGGCAGGCAGTTCGCCGCGTTGCAGGCTCTCACGGGCGCGCAGTGCAGTGGCCAGGCCGGCAATCCGTACCACCAGCACACCGAGGGCGGAGCCGGCGATAATCAGCAGCAGCGCCGGAAAGAAGCCGATCGCGGTGCTGACCTTGAAAAACACATACAGCTCCAGCACCGGGAAAATCAGAAACAGCAATAGAAAAGCACGCATCAAGGGTTCCTCTGCGCAAGAATGACTTGCAGTAGACCTTTAATGGATGCGATCCACCGCTATTTCAAGCCTGGGCGTTTTCACGATCCGGCCACTGATCGGCGCGAGCCAGAAAAACCAGGGCTTCGCGCACTTGTATCGGCGTATTGCAAGGTACTGCAAACGGCAACCAGTGTACGCCCTGGCCGATACGCAGGTGCATGCCTTCACTGTCGATACCGACCATCTGCGCCGGCGCACTTTGCGGCAGGCCGCTGAGCTGGACGTAGTGTTCGATGGCCGAGGCATGGTCGCTGTTCATGTGCTCGATCATGCTCAATTCGGCCTTGCCGGCAAAGGGGTTGGCCAGGCTCAGATGATCGACCCAGTGGATGGCGCCGAAACCGCCGATGTAACGGTGACGAACCGGCTTGAGCACCCAGAAATCGAAGTCATGCGCCTTGTGGTAGCTGCTCGACTCGGGGAAGTACCGGTAGTAACGCTCGGCAGCCGCTTCAATGGCAGCCGGATCATCGAGCTTGTGCGCCTCGGCCAGCACGGTAAGCCGACCGACGGCCTGCACATCTTCGGCTTCACGCTCGCCGACCAGCAACGAGCATTTGGGGTCTTTTTGCAGGTTGTGGGTGTGCTGGGCAATGCGACTGATCAGGATCAGCGGGTTACCCTCAGCATCCAGGCAATACGGCACCACCGAACCGAACGGAAAGCCAGGCATCGACTTGGAATGCGTCGACAAGACTCCACGGTACTCCTTGAGCAACAGCTCACGGGCCTGTTGTGCGACTTTTGCGCTCACGGTGTAACTCCCGACTCGATAATGTTGCGAAGGTCGGCCGGACGTGAAGTCCGGCACGTGCTAAACCGTCAAAATAATCATTATCGCCGGCGCTTGCCAGAAGACTTACCAGGTTACGCCGAAGCCTGCGGTGTAACGGGTCTTGTCCAGGTCGCTGTCACGGGTGCCGCTGATCACGTCCTTCTCGGCCTTGAGGTTGAGCGAGGCCCATTCGGTGACCTTGTAACGCAGGCCGACTTCGGCATCCAGCGCATAGTTGGCAACACCGTCCAGCGGCTTGCCGAGCTCACCGTTGGTGAAGAATTCGACACGTTTGCCAATCAGGTAGCGGTTGTAATCCCACTTCATGGCCAGGGCGTAGAAGTTGTCCTTGCCGCCGTCGGCGTATTCATAGTCGGTGCGGTTGATGAGCGAGCCCAGTGAGAACGCGCCCAGTTCATCATCCCAGAACTGGTAACCCGGGCCGGTACCCACGGTGCGCTGGCGGGCCAGGTCTTCGATATGGTCACGCTTGTACTCAAGGCGCCCCTGCCAGAACCACTTCTCGGTAAGGAAGCGGTCCAGGGCATACTCGGCGCTCCAGTTGTTGGTGGTGGTGACGTCGTCCTTGGATTCGCGGTTGTACTCCCCCTCAGCCTGATGACGCCAGCGGCCATGGCGGGCGGTGGTCTTGAAGTCGACATCGTAATCGTCGCTGTCAGTGTCCGCGCGCTTGTAGTCCATCGCCACATCGACGTTACCTTTCCACGAAAGGTCTTCGATCACCGGCTTGGGTTTCATGATCTGCTGGATACTGGCCAGTTCAACCGTCTTGGGCGCATCGCCGTTGGCCAGAGTGACTTTGCCATCATCTGCCGCGTGCAGGGACTTGGCTTTCTCGCCAGTGTAAGCATCCTGTTTGACCAGCAACTCCTGGTCGCTCTCCAGGGTCTTGACCTGTTTCCAGTCGAGGGCGATGGAGCCACCGTACTCGGTCTTGATCAGCAGCTTGCCACCGTCAAAGACAGTGATCTTGCCACTGAGCCGGTCACCGTTCTTCATCCAGACGGTATCTGCCATCGCCGCAGAACACAGGCCAAGGAGGGTGAGGCACAGCAAGACTCTAGAAAACATAAGCAGGTACGGACTCGGGTTCACAAAAAAAGTCGGGCATTATCCAGATACCAGCCCGCAGAGCAAGGACTGACCCACCCCATGCCGATGAGTTCCATGCCTGTTACGGCAAACGACTCCTGCTTTTACCCGCCCACGCCCGCGAGGCCGCGATGAAACCGACACCTGGCGATCCAACTGAAAATGCAGAAGCCCGACGAATGGCGCTCTACCTGGTACTCGGCCAAGTGCCCCCCGGCAAGGTCGTCAGCTATGGACAACTGGCCGAACTGGCCGGTTTGGGCCGCGCAGCACGCTGGGTTGGCCGCACCCTCAGTCAGCTGCCCGTCGACACCCAGTTGCCCTGGCATCGGGTGCTGGGGGCAGGTGGGCGCCTGAGCCTGGCCCTGGGTACGCCATCAGGCGACGAGCAGCGTGCACGATTACGAGCGGAAGGCATCACCCTGCACAATAATCGTGTGGATATGTTGTGCCATGGCTGGCGCCCGATAGAGCACAGCGGTTAGAGTGCGCGCTTTGTTTTCGTAATATTGAGGCAGATGTTGGCCCATGCCCCGTAAAACCTGGCGCGCTGCGCTTGCTGCCTATGCCAGCCCGTCGACCCTGGTGCTGCTGCTGCTCGGCTTTGCCGCCGGCCTGCCCTATATGCTGGTGTTTTCGACCTTGTCGGTATGGTTGCGCGAAGCCGGTGTAGCGCGCGAAACCATCGGCTATGCGAGCCTGATCGGCCTGGCCTACGCCTTCAAATGGGTCTGGTCGCCGCTGCTCGACCAATGGCGCCTGCCCTTGCTTGGTAAACTCGGTCGACGCCGGTCCTGGCTGGTGTTGTCCCAGGTGCTGGTGGTGATCGGGCTGGTCGGCATGGGCTTCTGTGACCCGCAAAAACATCTGTCCTGGCTGATTGCCCTGGCCGTGCTGGTGGCCTTCGCCTCCGCCACCCAGGATATCGCCGTTGATGCCTACCGCCTGGAAATCGCCGACGATCAGCGCCAGGCTGCGCTGGCTGCCAGCTACATGGCGGGCTACCGGGTGGCTGCACTGCTGGCCACCGCAGGCGCACTGTTTTTCGCCGAAGGCTTCGGCTCTACCGGCTTCAGTTACCTGCACAAGGCCTGGACCGGCACCTACGTGCTGTTTGGCGTGCTGATGCTGCCTGCGGTCATCACCACCCTGCTGATGCGAGAGCCGCCGGTCCCCCTGCGTACGCAGTTGTCGGCCGCCCGCTACGGCCTGGTGCACCAGCTGGTTTCCGTGTTCGTCCTGATCGTTCTGCTGGTCTCGGTACCGGCCACCTTCACCCAGCTGTACAACACCGATTTCGCCAGTGTGCTGTTCGACGGCGTAAGCCTGCTTGACCTGCTGCTGCAAGACCGTGCGTTCCTGCGCGCCATCCTCTACATCACCCTGACCGCCCTGTGCCTGTCGTCCATGGGTCGACGCGGCCTGGCGCCAGTGCTCACCCCGGTCAATGACTTCATCCTGCGCTATCGCTGGCAGGCGCTGTTGCTGCTCGGGCTGATTGCCACCTACCGGATGTCCGACACGGTGATGGGCGTGATGGCCAACGTGTTCTATATCGACCAGGGCTTCACCAAAGACCAGATCGCCAGTGTCAGCAAGATTTTCGGCCTGATCATGACCCTGGTCGGCGCCGGCATGGGCGGTTTGCTGATCGTACGCTTCGGCATCCTGCCGATCCTGTTCATCGGCGGTGCGGCTTCGGCCGCCACCAACATCCTGTTCCTGATGCTGGCCGACATGGGCCCGAACCTGCAAATGCTGGTGGTGACCATTTCCCTCGACAACTTCAGCTCGGGCCTGGCGACCTCGGCATTCGTGGCTTACCTGTCGAGCCTGACCAACCTGAAGTTCTCGGCGACCCAATATGCGCTGCTGAGCTCGATCATGCTGCTGCTGCCGCGCCTGATCGGCGGCTACTCCGGTGTCATGGTGGAGAAGTTCGGTTACCACGACTTCTTCCTGATCACCGCTCTACTGGGTGTGCCGACCCTGATCCTGATCGCCCTGCAGTGGCGTCAGGAACAGAATCGCGCCAAACAGCTACCCACCGACAACCCGGTTGCCGAGCAGCGCCCCTGAGCCCGAATGAGGCGCTTACGGGTTTTATTCCGGTAGCGCCTGCACCTCTACGCTGGAAGCCCTCAGAACGACCCTCAGCGGCCACAGCGCAAGGATGCCGGCGACACCGGCAGCCAGAGCAAAGCTCAGCAGGCTGGCACCCGCGCCCAACATGGCCAGCAAAGCACCTCCCAGGCCCAGCAGGGCAATGGTGATCATCCCCAGCATTGCCGACACCAGCCCTTTGCTCTGCTCACTGGCGAACAGGGTCATGCGGTACAGCACGGCGTTGGCGATCCCCAGCCCCAGGGCGTAGACCGACAGGCCGGCCACCAGACTAGGTACGGTCGGGTGCAGCCAGGTCGCCAGCATCATGCCCAGCAGCCCGGCCAGATACGGCCACAGCGCGCGACGTACCAGGCTGGTCAGCGGGTAACGGTCGGCAATACGGTTGATGATCAGGTTGCCGAGGATCAGGCCGCCAAACACCGGCAACTGCCACAGCGCATAGTCAAAAGTGCTCAGGCCTTCATCGTGAATCAGCAGCACCGGCGACAAGCCGATCCAGCCGATCAACGGCAAGCCCACCAGGCCCAGTGCGGCACTGCCGGCCACAAAGCGGCGATTGGCAAGCAACTGGCCGTAGCCAGCCAGCAGCGGCAGCAGGTGAATGGGCTGAAACGCCAGCCGTGAGCCGTCTCGGCGCTCAACACCAAGGGTTTCCGGCATGAAGCGATACAGGGCCAGCCACGACAGCACGGCACAGGCGCCGAAGATCACGAACAGCCAGCGCCACGACACCCATTCAAGCAGCAGCGTGCCCACCAACGGCCCGAGCAGCGGCGACAGCAGCGCAATGTTGGCCAGCAAGGCCATCATGCGCACCGCATCCGCTTCACTGAAGGCTTCGTTCAAGGCCGGGTAGCTGACCGTCACCACAAAGCCCAGGCCGATGCCCTGCAGCAGACGCAGCAGGTTGAACAGTTCAATGCCCTTGACCCAGAACGTCGCCAGACAGGCCGCGCAGAAGAACGCACAGCCCACCAGCAGTAACGGCCGGCGCCCATAGCGGTCGGCCAGCGGACCGATCAGCCACTGCAGCAGCACACCGCCGAGCAGGTACAGGTTGAGGGCATGCGGTATGAATTCGGGGCTGGCATTGAGATCGCCGACCACCACAGGCATGGCGGGCATGACCACATCGCTGGCGAGGTAGGTCAGCAACTCGAAAAGCGCCAGGGTCATGGCAAAGCAGAACGCGCGAAAGGGCGTGATGTTGATCAGCGGAGTCAGCATGGTAAGGCCGGGCAAACAAAGGTAAGCCAGCCTATATGCCAGAAACACCAGGGCGCAGGTAGCGCGAAGACGTGAACAAGTGTAATGCAGTCTGTAGGAGCGGATGAATCCGCTCCTACACCGAGGGTTATTGCACCGCCGTCTCCTGCACCACACGGATTACCCGCTGTGGAAACGGAATGTCGATGCCCTCTTGCTTCAGACGATCACGGGCGTGTTCGTTGAGCATGAACATCACGTCCCAGTAATCGGCGGTGTTCACCCACACCCGCAACGACAGGGTGATCGAGCTGTCGCCCAGCAGCGAAACCACAGCCTGTGGCGCCGGGCTCTGGTGGATACGCGGGTCATCGGCCAGCTCCAGCAGCACCTGCCGCGCCTTTTGCAGGTCGGCTTCGTAATCAACCCCCACATCAAACACAACCTTGCGGGTCGGCTGACGGTTGGTGTTGGTGATGATGCCGTTGGACAGGCTGCCGTTGGGCAGGATCACGGTCTTGTTGTCACCCGTGCGCAATACGGTGTGAAAGATCTGGATACTGTCCACGGTGCCGGAAACGCCTTGTGCTTCGATCCAGTCGCCCAGACGGAACGGACGGAACAGCAGGATCAGCACGCCGCCCGCGAAGTTGGCCAGGCTGCCCTGCAAGGCCAGACCGATGGCCAGGCCCGCAGCACCGATGGCGGCGACGAACGAGGTGGTCTCGATACCGATCATCGAGGCAACGCTGACCACCAGCAGAATCTTCAGGATGATGTTGGCCAGGCTGCTGATAAAGCCCTGCAAGGCCAGGTCGACTTTACGCAGGGCAAGCAGCTTGCCCAGGCGGTCGGCCACTTTGTTGATCAGCCACCAGCCGATGGCCAGGGTCAGCAGCGCCAGCAACAGGCGGCTGCCGTACTCCATGATCATCGGGACCCAGGTTTGCGACGTTTTAACCAGCTGATCGACTTCAGCACTTAAATCCATAATCCATTCCTCATGCCGAAGGGCAAAAGCTGTGAAAACACGCCGCAATGGTTTCAGCGGCAGCACAAACCTCGGACGCCAATTCGGCGCCAAGGTTCCAAAGCGCCATGATCAGTCGCGGAAGTTGTTGAACTGCAGCGGCATGCCGAATTCCTTGGCGCGCAGGGCCGCAATGGCTTCCTGCAGGTCATCGCGTTTTTTACCGGTGACACGTACCTGCTCACCCTGGATGGCAGCCTGTACCTTGAGTTTGGCGTCTTTGATATGGGCGACGATCTTCTTCGCCAGCTCCTTGTCGATGCCTTCCTTGAGGGTGGCATCCTGCTTCATCACTTTGCCCGACGCGTAGGCGTCCTTCACTTCCAGGCACTGCACATCGATCTTGCGCTTGACCAGGGCCAGCTTGAGGATTTCGATCATCGCCTCGAGCTGGAATTCGGCTTCGGCCGTCAGGGTGACAGTCAGATCCTTTTCCTTGAACTCGAAGCTGCCCTTGCCCTTGAGGTCATAGCGACGGTCCAGGTCCTTGACCGCGTTTTCCACGGCGTTGGTGACTTCGTGCTTGTCCAGTTCCGATACCACGTCGAACGACGGCATACCTTCTCTCCAAAAAATAAACGCACGCTCGCCGCTCTGATGAAAGAGCGCGATGGAGCCTGCTGGGTTTGACGGTTAAAATACCGGCTCATTATAACGGTTGCGAAACGCTGATGAGCAGCACCTGGCATATTCTCGGCGCCGGCAGTCTGGGCAGCCTCTGGGCCTGCCGACTGGCACGCGCAGGCAAAGCGGTTCGGCTGATCCTGCGCGATGAGGCACGCGTGCAGGCCTACGAGGCCAGCGGCGGCCTGACCCTGATCGAGCATGGCGAAGCGCAATTGCACGCCATTCCGGCGCAAACCGCGCACGACACCACGCCCATTCATCGCCTGCTGGTGGCCTGCAAGGCCTATGACGCCGAACACGCCGTCGCGCAACTGGCACCGCGCCTGAGCCACGGCGCCGAGCTCATCCTGTTGCAGAACGGTCTGGGCAGCCAGGATGCCGTTGCGGCACTGGTCCCCCATGCCCGGTGCATCTTCGCCTCCAGCACCGAAGGCGCATTTCGCCAGGCCGATTGGCAGGTCAACTTCGCCGGGCACGGCTTCAACTGGCTGGGAGATCCGGCCAACCCCACACCGGCAGAGTGGCTGGATGATCTGGTTGACGCCGGCATCCCCCACCAATGGACGCCCGACATCCTCACCCGCCTGTGGCGCAAACTGGCGCTCAACTGCGCCATCAATCCCCTGACAGTGTTGTACGACTGCCGTAACGGCGGCCTGCAGGAGCACCACTGCGAAGTGGCCACCCTGTGCGCCGAACTTGCCGAACTGCTGCAGTGCTGTGGCCAACCGGAAGCCGCCGAAGGCCTGGACGAGGAAGTGGAGCGGGTGATCAAGGCCACCGCCGCCAACTACTCTTCCATGTATCAGGATGTTCGTCAGGGCCGGCGCACCGAGATCCATTACCTGCTTGGTCATGCCTGCCGGGTAGCAAGTCGCCATGGTCGTGAACTGCCGCACCTGGAACGCCTGTACCGGCGCCTGATCGAACACCTGAACGCACGCCGATTGCCCAGCGACTAAGCGCAGCGGTACCCTGCCCTTTCACCTACCGACCAGGATCTGGCTTTCACATGACGCTGCGCGAACGCCTGGAGAACCTGCCGGTCGGCCAGAAACTGCTGGCCGCCCTGCTGGTGTTGTTGATCACCATTTTGCTGGTGGCCAACGTCACCTTTATCAGCGCCGCCTACTGGATCTCCCAGGAAAGCATGGCCCCGCAGGCCTTGCAGACCATTGGCCGGCTGGTAGCCAACCCGCAACTGTCGGCCCAGGCCGCCGATTCGCCCGAAGCGGCGAATGAGCTGCTCAAGGAACTCGACAGCTATACGCCGCTGCGTGCGGCCGCGGTGTACGGCGGCGACGGCAAACTGCTTGCGCAATTGCAGCACGGCGAACAACTGCCCCTTCCCAAGCGATACCGCAACATCGAGAACTGGCGCCTGACCGAGTTTCGCAGTACGCAGCTGACGACGATTCCGCGACCAGGTGGGCCTCCCGGTCACCTGCTGATGGTCGCCAGCAGTGAACTGCCGATGGCGTTCTATACCGGCATCCTCACCGCGAGCCTGGGCATCCTGGTGTTCAGTATTTTGCTGTGGATGGTCATTGCCCGGCAGATCAAACGCCTGATCACTCAACCGATCGATCAACTCGAACAGCTGTCGCGCCAGGTGACCCGCGAGGAGAACTACGCGCTGCGCGCTCGCCGCGGCAACGACGACGAAATCGGCAGCCTGGCCGAAGCGTTCAACACCATGCTCTCGCGCATCGAGGCCCGCGAGCAACAGCTCAAGCGCACCCGTGACGAGTTCCAGCAAGCCTACGACCAGGCCCAAGGCCTGGCCGAGGAAACCCGTCACACCAATCGCAAGCTGGAGCTGGAAGTTCAGGTACGCAGCAAGATCGAGAAAAAGCTCACCGGCTTTCAGAACTACCTCAACAGCATCATCGACTCCATGCCCTCGGCATTGATCGCCCTCGACGAGCAACTCTACGTCACCCAGTGGAATCAGGAAGCCAGCGCGCTGTCCGGCACACCACTGGACGAAGCGCTGAACCAGCCGATTTTCCTCGCCTTCGAACCACTCAAGCCGTTCCTGCCGCAGCTCAAGGAAAGCGTCGAGAAGCACCGGGTGGCGAAGATCGAACGGGTGACCTGGACCAAGGGTGACGATAGCCGCTACTACGCCCTGACCTTCTATCCGTTGATGGGGGGCGGCGGCCGCGGTGTGGTGATCCGGATCGACGACATCACCCAACGCCTGTCGCTGGAAGAAATGATGGTGCAGTCGGAAAAAATGCTGTCGGTGGGCGGCCTGGCTGCCGGCATGGCTCATGAAATCAACAATCCACTGGGAGCAATCCTGCACAACGTACAGAACGTACGCCGACGCCTGTCGCCGGACCTGGTGAAAAACCAGGAGCAGGCTGGCGAACTGGGCATCGACCTGGCTACCGTCAACCGCTACCTGGAAAGCCGTGAGGTCCCGCAACTGCTCGATGGCATCGCCCAGGCCGGCGCGCGCGCAGCCAAGATCGTCACCCACATGCTCAGTTTCAGTCGGCGCAGCAATCGCCAACTGGCGCCTTGCGATTTGCCGGCGTTGATTGATCAAGCTGTGGAAATTGCCGGCAACGACTTCGACCTCACCATCGGCTTCGACTTCAAGGGCCAGGCCATCATCCGCCAGTTCGACCCGAACCTGGGCCCGGTGCCCTGCACGGCCAACGAACTGGAGCAAGTGCTGCTGAACCTGTTGAAGAACGCCGCCCAGGCCATTCACCTGCGCGAAGACGACAGCGAGCCTGGGCGCATCATCCTGCGTACCCGACTCAATCCGCCCTGGGCCGAAATCCAGGTGGAAGACAACGGCGTCGGCATGCCCGAGGCCGTGCGCAAGCGCACGTTCGAGCCTTTCTTCACCACCAAGGAAATAGGCCAGGGCACAGGTCTGGGCCTGTCCGTCTCGTACTTCATCATCACCAACAACCACAAGGGCCAGATGGAGGTGCAATCGGCACCGGGGCAAGGCACCTGCTTTACCTTGCGCCTGCCACTGGCCAGCAGCTCACCCAGCGTGGTCGAGCCCCACTCAATGGAGTCATGAACATGGGTTTTCGGTTGTCGAAGATCTACACCCGCACCGGCGACAAAGGCGAAACCGGCCTGGGGGACGGCCGTCGGGTACCCAAGGATCATCCACGCATCGAGGCCATCGGCGAGGTCGACAGCCTCAACAGCCAGCTCGGGCTGCTGCTGGCGGGGCTGGCCGAACACCAGCTGGATGAACTGACCGAGGTGCTGGCGCCTTGCCAACACCGTCTGTTCGATCTGGGCGGTGAGCTGGCGATGCCCAGTTACCAGGCACTGAGCGCCGCCGAAGTGGAGCGCCTGGAAGCGGCCATCGACCGCTGGAACGAGGAACTGGGGCCGCTAGAAAACTTCATTCTGCCCAGTGGTTCGGCGCTGATTGCCCAGGCCCATGTGTGCCGAAGCCTGGCGCGCAGTGCCGAACGGCGCTGTCAGCAACTGAACAGTGTCGAGCCATTGGCTGGGGTGGGGTTGGCGTACATCAACCGGTTGTCGGATCTGCTGTTTGTAGCAGCGCGGTTGATCGGGCGGCGTCAGGGGGTGGCAGAGGTGCTTTGGCAGGCAGCGGCGAAACCTCTTCGCGGGTGAACCCGCTCCCACAGGACCAGCTCAACCTGTGGGGGCGGGCTCGCTAAAGACTCAGCTCTCAGGCCAGAACGCGCGGATTCCCGCCACCCCCTGAGCGCCGTGCTGCCAGGCCTTTTCGCGTTCGCCAGCACCGACACCACCCAGCAGATACACCGGCTTGCTGAAGCCCTCGATCAGCTGGCGAGCCCGCTCCCAACCCAACGGCTGGGCATCCGGGTGTGTCTGGGTCGCTTGCACCGGCGACAGGGTGACAAAATCCACGTCCATCTGCTCGGCCAGGCTCAGCTCTTCGGCACTGTGGCACGACGCCGCCAACCAGCGCTCTTTCGGGAACGGCCGACCCTTGCTGGCGTACTTGCGCAACTGCTCGGAGGTCAGGTGCCAACCGGCCGCAGGAAAATCACCCAGCCACTCCAGCGGCCCCTTCAGCATCAATTGCGCCTTGCCGGCACACAGGCCCACCGCATCGACGGCAACGTCGCGATACTTGGGGTCATACATGTTCGGTGCACGCAGCTGAACCAGTTTGATCCCGCCGGCGATAGCCTTTTGAATGCCACGCAGCATCTGCGGAACTTCCAGGCCTTCCGGGGTAATCATGTACTCGCCCGGCAGGCGCGCTGCCGCCACGATCGGCTGGTTGGCTTCAGGGAAGTCGTACTGTGGCAACTCACGGGCGGTTACCCAGGCCAGTGGCTGGCCTTCGGCGCCATGCGGCTCGCCGGTGAATGCACTGACCTCCCAGACATCCAGCAGCACCTGTTTGTCCGGGTAGTCGTGGTGAACCTTGATCAACGGCCGCGCGGCCGTGACGACAATGCCCAGCTCTTCATTCAGTTCACGGGCCAGGGCGACTTCCACCGCTTCGCCGTCTTCGACTTTGCCACCAGGGAACTCCCACAGACCACCCTGGTGCTGGGTATCGGCGCGCCGGGCAATCAGGATTCGGCCGTCAGCACCGCGAATGACGGCGGCGGCTACATGTATGCGTTTCACCCTTCACGCTCCGCCAGCCCAGCCTTTTGCCATGCCTGGAAGGCCGGCCACTGGTAGATGGTCTCGATGTAGGCAGCTGCTTCAGCAGGCACTTCCACCCGGTAGGTGCGCAGGCGTACTGCCACCGGAGCGAAGAATGCATCCGCCAGGCTTGGTGTACCGAACAGGAACGGGCCGGCTTCTTTGGCCGCCAGACGGCATTCAGACCAAAGCGCGACGATGCGGTCGACATCGACCTGCACTTCCAGTGGCATGTTCTCCAAGGCTTCGTCGCGGGACAGGTCGAACGGCATGGTGCCACGCAGGGCGAAGAAGCCGCTGTGCATTTGCGCGCAGGCCGAACGGGCCTGGGCACGCGCGGCGACGTCGGTTGGCCACAGGTTGGCCTCGGGATGACGCTCGGCAAGGTATTCGGCGATGGCCAGGGAATCGGCAATGATCCCGTGCTCGCACTTGAGCAGCGGCACCTTGGCGGTAGGCGAGAACTCCAGCAGGCGCGCACGGGTGTCGGCCTGGTTGAGTTTGATCAGGGTTTCCTCATAGTCGGCGCCGGCCAGCTCAAGGGCCAGGGCGCCACGCAGCGACCAGGAGGAGTAAAGCTTGTCGCCGATGATCAGGTGGTAACTCATGGTTCGGCTCCATCAGGGGAACTATCGCGGGGCCAGTCGAAGCGACTGACCCCGCGATGTGATCAGGTACGGTACTCAGCGTTGATTTTTACGTACTCGTGGGACAGGTCGGTGGTCCAGATGGTTTCGCTGCACTGGCCACGGCCCAACTCGATACGGATGGTGATTTCCTCTTCGGCCATCACCGCCGAGCCCTGAGCTTCAGTGTAGGTGGCACTGCGGCCGCCTTTGCTGGCAATGCAGACATCACCCAGGTACACGTCGATCAGGCTGACATCCAGATCAGGCACGCCAGCGCGGCCTACGGCTGCCAGGATGCGGCCCCAGTTCGGGTCGGAGGCAAACAGCGCGGTCTTGATCAGCGGCGAGTGGGCCACCGCGTAACCGACATCCAGGCATTCCTGATGGTTGCCGCCGCCGTTGACTTCAACGGTGACAAACTTGGTCGCGCCCTCACCGTCACGGACAATGGCCTGGGCCACTTCCATGCACACCTCGAACACGGCTTTTTTCAACGCGTCGAACAGCACGCCCTTGGCTTCCGTGACTTCGGCGACGTTCGCCTTGCCGGTGGCAATCAGCATGCAGCAATCGTTGGTCGAGGTATCGCCATCGATGGTGATGCGGTTGAACGACTTGTTGGCGCCGTCGAGCATCAGGTCCTTGAGCACCGCCGGTGCAACCTTGGCGTCGGTGGCGATATAGCCAAGCATGGTGGCCATGTTCGGACGGATCATCCCGGCGCCCTTGCTGATACCGGTAACGGTGATCGTCACGCCTTCGTGCTGGAACTGACGGCTGGCGCCCTTTGGCAGGGTGTCGGTGGTCATGATGCCGGTAGCGGCAGCCGCCCAGTTGTTTTCCGACAGGTCATCCAGTGCGGCCTGCAGCGCGCCTTCGATTTTCTCGACCGGCAGCGGCTCACCGATCACACCGGTTGAGAATGGCAGAACCGCGCTGGCGTCGACGCCAGTCAGCTCGGCCAGCTTGGCGCAGGTGCGCTCGGCAGCGGCCAGGCCTGGCGCGCCGGTGCCGGCATTGGCGTTACCGGTGTTGGTCAGCAGGTAGCGCACGGTGCCCTGTACGCGCTGCTTGGCGAGGATTACCGGCGCTGCACAAAAGGCATTGAGGGTGAACACGCCGGCCACGCTGGAACCTTCGGCACAGCGCATGACGACGACGTCCTTGCGCCCCGGGCGCTTGATACCCGCAGAGGCGATGCCGAGTTCAAAACCTGGAACCGGGTGCAACGTTGGCAAAGGACCAAGACCAACAGCCATGAAAGCGCTCCTAGAAAAAATACACCGGCTCGAATATACCGGTGCTTGAGATGGAACAACGCCGCGAGGGTACGGGACCGGTCGCGGCGTGGTGTTCGTGAATCAGCAGATTGCCGGGTCGATTACTTTAGTTGATCTGACCGTGGCAGTGCTTGAACTTCTTGCCCGAACCACACCAGCACAGTTCGTTGCGGCCCAGCTTCTGGTCGTTGCGCACAGGGGCGGCGGCGACGGCGACTTCAGCGCCCTCCTCCTGCTCCTGAACCTGCTCAAGACCTGGAGCAGCGGCGTGCTGGAACTGCATGCGAGCGGCCAGTTCCTCGGCTTCGCGGCGCAGGCGTGCTTCTTCTTCGGCAGGGTCTTCGCGGCGAACCTGAACGTGCGAGAGCACACGGATGGTGTCGCGTTTGATCGAGTCGAGCAGTTCCTGGAACAGGTTGAACGACTCGCGCTTGTACTCCTGCTTCGGGTTCTTCTGGGCATAGCCGCGCAGATGGATACCGTGACGCAGGTGGTCCATGGTCGACAGGTGGTCTTTCCACAGGTCGTCCAGTACGCGCAGCAGAATCTGCTTCTCGAAGGTGCGCAGGGCTTCGGCGCTGGCCTGCTCTTCCTTCTCGTTGTAGGCCGCCATCAGCTCGGCCATGAGTTTCTCGCGCAGGGTCTCTTCGTACAGGTGATCGTCTTCGTCGAGCCACTGCTGAACCGGCAGCTTGACGCCGAAATCGCTCGCCAGGGCAGCCTCGAGGCCGGCCACATCCCACTGCTCGGGCAGCGACTGCGGCGGAATGTGCTGGGCAACAGTGGCGTCGAGCACTTCCTGACGGAAATCGGCAATGGTGTCGCCAATGTTGTCAGCTGCCAGCAGGCTGTTACGCATGTGGTAGATGACTTTACGCTGTTCGTTGGCAACGTCGTCGAATTCGAGCAGTTGCTTACGAATGTCGAAGTTGCGCCCTTCAACCTTGCGCTGGGCCTTTTCGATCGCGTTGGTCACCATGCGGTGCTCGATCGCTTCACCGGACTGCATGCCCAGTGCCTTCATGAAGTTCTTCACCCGGTCAGAGGCAAAGATACGCATCAGGCTGTCTTCCAGCGACAGGTAAAAACGGCTGGAACCCGGATCCCCCTGACGACCGGCACGGCCGCGCAGCTGGTTGTCGATACGACGGGACTCGTGGCGCTCGGAAGCGATTACATGCAGGCCACCGGACTCGATCACTTGCTGGTGACGCTTCTGCCAGTCTGCCTTGATCTGGGCGATCTGCTCAGGCGTCGGGCTCTCCATCGCCGCGACTTCCACTTCCCAGTTACCGCCCAGGAGAATGTCGGTACCACGACCGGCCATGTTGGTCGCGATGGTCAGCGCCCCCGGACGACCGGCCTGGGCAATGATCTCGGCTTCCTTTTCGTGGTACTTGGCGTTCAGTACCTTGTGATCGATGCCTTCCTGCTGGAGCAGGTTGGACATGTGCTCGGAGGTCTCGATGGTGGCTGTACCCACCAGCACCGGACGGCCCTGGGCCATGCTTTCCTTAATATCGGCAATGATCGCCGCGTACTTCTCTTCGGCGGTCAGGTAGACCAGGTCGTTGAAGTCTTTACGGGCCAGCGGCTTGTTCGGCGGGATGACCATAACGTTGAGGTTATAGATCTGGGCAAACTCGAAGGCTTCGGTGTCAGCGGTACCGGTCATGCCGGACAGCTTGTTGTACAGACGGAAGTAGTTCTGGAACGTGGTCGATGCCAGGGTCTGGCTTTCGGCCTGGATGTTCAGGTTTTCCTTCGCTTCGATCGCCTGGTGCAGGCCTTCGGACAAGCGACGGCCCGGCATGGTACGGCCGGTGTGCTCGTCGATCAGCAGGATCTGACCGTCCTGGACGATGTACTCGACATTGCGATGGAACAGCTTGTGCGCACGCAGACCGGCATAGACGTGGGTCAGCAGGCCCAGGTTGTGCGCCGAGTAGAGGCTCTCGCCCTCGGCCAGCAGGCCGACCTGGGCAAGCATCTCTTCGATGAACTGGTGACCGGCCTCGTTGAGCTCGACCTGACGGGTCTTCTCGTCGATCTTGTAGTGGCCTTCCTGGGTAACTTCGCCTTCGACTTCCTCGATGTGCTGCTTGAGGCGCGGGATCAGCTTGTTGATCTCGATGTACAGCTTGGAGCTGTCTTCGGCCTGGCCGGAGATGATCAGCGGGGTCCGCGCTTCGTCGATCAGGATGGAGTCGACTTCGTCGATCACGGCGAAATTCAGCTCGCGCTGGAATTTCTCGTCCATGCTGAACGCCATGTTGTCGCGCAGGTAGTCGAAACCGAATTCGTTGTTGGTGCCGTAGGTGATGTCAGCGGCATAAGCAATGCGCTTCTCTTCCGGCGGCTGGAACGGCGTAACGACGCCAACGCTCAGGCCGAGGAATTCATACAGTGGACGCATCCAGTTGGCGTCACGGCGGGCCAGGTAGTCGTTGACCGTAACCACGTGCACACCCTTGCCCGACAAGGCATTGAGGTATACCGCCAAGGTTGCGACCAAAGTCTTGCCTTCACCGGTACGCATTTCTGCGATAGTGCCTTCGTGCAAGGCCATGCCACCGATCAGCTGGACATCGAAGTGGCGCATGCCCATGACCCGCTTGCCAGCCTCGCGGGCAACGGCGAAGGCCTCCGGCAGCAATTGGTCGAGGGTCTCGCCTTTGGCCAGGCGCTCTTTGAACTCTGCGGTTTTGGCGCGCAGCTGTTCGTCCGAGAGGGCCACCATCTTCTCTTCGAAGGCATTAACGGACTGCACCGCCTTGAGCAGGCGTTTCACCTCACGCTCGTTCTTGCTTCCAAAAAGTTTTTTTAACAAAGGCGCAAACATATCGGCAGGATCTTCCACACATAGGGATGGAGGGCGGCCCCGTGAGTCGCCCGTGCAGCCCTTATGGCCGCATGCGAACGAGCATTCTACCCGGAAACGACGGTGAGGAAAGTGGCGGATTTCCACGATGCTGGCACAGCGCTTTGACGGGGCTTTTTTACAATAAGGGCTTTTTTCACAACTTCAACCCACCGGCAACATGAAGTTTTTCCACAGGCACCCGCGCAAGGCGTGCGCCGGGGGATCTGATAAGATGCCGGTACTGTAACTTCAGGTGTCCCTTCATGGCTTTTCGCCCCTTGCCGGCCCGCGCGCCCGCCGTACTCCTGCGCGAAGCCCGACCACTCAAAGCCCTGTTCAGTCAGGCCCAGCGTCTGGCGCAGCTGCAAAAGCTGCTCGACAGCCAGCTGCAGCCGGCCGCCCGCGAACATTGTCATATTGCCTCCTGGCGCGAAGGTACCCTGCTGCTGATCGTCACCGACGGCCACTGGGCTACCCGCCTGCGCTACCAGCAAAAGCGCCTGCAACGCCAGCTGCAGACCCTGGAGGTGTTCGCCAGCCTGACCCGCATCCTGTTCAAGGTGCAACCCACCGCCGGGACGCCGCCTGTCGCCGGCCACCCCATGGATATTTCCACCGAGTCGGCGCAGAACATCCAGTCGACCGCCGAAGGCATCAGCGATCCCAACCTGCGTGCTGCCCTTGAGCGCCTGGCCAGCCACGGCAAAAAGTGACCGCGCATAAAAAAGGCCACCCGAAGGTGGCCTTAATCACTAGAGAGAGTGTTCGAACTTACACTGCCGCAACGGGACGCATGTAAGAGATCGGTGCCGTACTGGCATCTTCGAAGGTCACCACTTCCCAGGCATCTTTCTCCTCGATCAGCTTGCGCAGCAGCTGGTTGTTCAGCGCGTGTCCGGACTTGTAGCCCTTGAACTCGCCGATCAGGCTGTTGCCCAGCAGGTAGAGGTCGCCGATGGCGTCGAGGATCTTGTGCTTGACGAATTCGTCTTCGTAACGAAGGCCGTCTTCATTGAGCACGCCGTCCTTGTCGACCACGATGGCGTTTTCCACACTGCCGCCGAGCGCGAGGTTATGCTTGCGCAGGTACTCGATATCGCTCATGAACCCGAAGGTCCGGGCGCGACTGACTTCCTTCACGAACGAGGTGCTGGAAAAGTCCACGCTGGCACTTTGGGTCCGGTTGCGGAACACCGGGTGATCGAAATCGATCTCGAAGCTCACCTTGAACCCGTCGAATGGCAGGAAAGTGGCGCGCTTGTCGCCGTCTTCCACTGTTACTTCGCGCAGGATGCGGATGAACTTCTTGGCTGCGTCCTGTTCTTCCAGGCCAGCCGATTGAATCAGGAATACAAAGGGCCCTGCGCTACCGTCCATGATCGGCACTTCGGACGCGGAGAGCTCGACGTAGGCGTTATCGATGCCCAGGCCAGCCATGGCCGAAAGCAGGTGCTCTACCGTGTCTACCTTGGTATCGCCGTTGATTAATGTCGTCGACATGGTGGTCTCGCCGACATTCGCCGCGCGAGCAGGAATTTCCACCACGGGGTCGAGGTCGGCTCGGCGAAATACAATGCCGGTATCCACAGGTGCAGGTTTGAGGGTCAGGTAAACCTTTTCCCCGGAGTGCAGGCCGACACCTGTGGCACGGATAATATTCTTCAGGGTGCGTTGTTTAATCATGGCATTGGCCGCTTCAGCGCAAATTGCGAACTGGTATCAACAAAGGTTGAGGATAATACCAGACCCGACCTTTGCTGAATACCAATCACCCTTATACCCCTGATAAATTTCATTAATCGGCCTGACGACGCAGGAAAGCTGGGATGTCCAGATAATCCAGATCGTCTTGCGGATTAAGTTTGGCTGCGGCGGCTGCACCGGCGTGAGCCTGGTTACGCATCACGGTAGGACGCTCCAGATCACGGTAGTTCACCGACGATTGCTCCTGACGAACCGGGGCAGGCGCAGGGGTCTGCATGGCAGCGGTCTGCATGGTGTTGTCGATGATCTTCACCGGTTTCTCGATCTTCGCACCCAGACCGGTGGCGACGACAGTCACGTGCAGCTCGTCGCGCATGTCCGGATCGATAACGGTACCGACCTTGACCATGGCGTGATCGGAAGCGAAGGCCTCGATGATGCTACCCACGTCCGAGTACTCGCCCAGCGACAGGTCCGGACCGGCGGTGATGTTGACCAGGATACCGCGGGCACCCTGCAGGTTGACGTCTTCGAGCAGCGGGTTACGGATGGCCGCTTCAGTCGCTTCACGCGCACGGTTAGGGCCGCTGGCGCAGCCAGTACCCATCATGGCCATGCCCATTTCGCTCATCACGGTACGCACGTCGGCAAAGTCGACGTTGATCATGCCCGGGCGCTTGATGATGTCGGAGATACCGCGAACGGCACCGGCCAGTACGTCGTCGGCCTTGGCGAAGGCGGACAGCAGGCTCGCATCCTTGCCCAGGATGGTCAGCAGCTTCTCGTTCGGGATGGTGATCAGCGAGTCGACGCTGTCTGCCAGTGCACGGATGCCTTCATCGGCGATCTGCATGCGCTTGCGGCCTTCGAACGGGAACGGACGGGTCACCACCGCAACGGTGAGGATGCCCAGCTCCTTGGCGACTTCGGCGATGATCGGTGCAGCACCGGTACCGGTACCACCACCCATGCCGGTGGTGATGAACACCATGTTGGTGCCCTGCAGTACCTCGGCAATGCGCTCACGGTCTTCCAGCGCGGCCTGACGGCCGACTTCCGGATTGGCACCGGCGCCCAGGCCCTTGGTCACACCGGTACCCAGTTGCAGAATGGTACGTGCACCGATGTTTTTCAGCGCTTGAGCATCCGTGTTGGCGCAGATGAACTCAACGCCTTCGATGTTGCTCTTGACCATGTGATTGACGGCGTTGCCACCGCCGCCACCGACGCCGATCACTTTGATGACCGGGCTTTGCGGGACGTTGTCTACGAGCTCGAACATTTTCCCTCTCCTTACAGTTCTCTAGTTTTTTGCGCCTACTACTACTGCTTTGAAACTTTAAAAGTTGCCCTGGACCCAGCGTTTGAAACGCTCGAACGCTGGAGCCTTCGGTTCATCGCCATAGCTGTTGCTGCTGTTACCGGTCAGGGACACGCCGTCGGACTGCTTCTGCAAGCCGTAGGTCAGCAGGCCCACACCGGTGGAATAAATCGGGTTGCGCACGACGTCACTCAGACCCCGAACGCTATGCGGCACGCCCAGGCGCACCGGCATGTGGAAAATCTCTTCGGCGAGCTCGACCGCACCTTCCATCTTCGCGGTACCGCCGGTGAGGACGATGCCTGCCGGCACCAGGTCCTCGTAACCGCTGCGACGCAGCTCGGCCTGGATCAGGGTGAACAGCTCGTCGTAACGCGGCTCGACCACCTCGGCCAATGCCTGGCGCGACAGTTCGCGCGGTGGACGGTCGCCGACGCTTGGCACTTTGATGGTTTCGCCGGCACCGGCCAGCTTGGCCAGGGCGCAGGCGTAACGGATCTTGATCTCTTCGGCGTACTGGGTCGGCGTGCGCAGGGCCATGGCGATATCGTTGGTCACCTGGTCGCCGGCAATCGGGATCACCGCGGTGTGACGGATCGCGCCTTCAGTGAAGATGGCGATATCGGTGGTGCCGCCACCGATGTCCACCAGGCACACGCCCAGCTCTTTCTCGTCGTCGGTCAGCACCGAGTAGGCCGAGGCCAGTTGCTCGAGGATGATGTCGTCGATTTCCAGACCGCAGCGGCGCACGCACTTTTCAATGTTCTGTGCGGCGTTAACGGCGCAGGTGACCACGTGAACCTTGGCCTCCAGACGCACGCCGGACATGCCCAGCGGCTCGCGCACGCCTTCCTGGTTATCGATCACGTAGTCCTGAGGCAGGGTATGCAGGACCCGCTGATCGGCCGGAATGGCAACAGCCTGGGCGGCGTCGAGCACGCGCTCAAGGTCGGCCGAGCTGACTTCACGGTCGCGAATTGCAACGATGCCGTGCGAGTTCAGGCTGCGGATGTGATTGCCGGCCACACCGACAAACGCCGAGTGGATACGGCAGCCGGCCATCAGCTGGGCTTCTTCCACCGCCCGCTGGATCGACTGCACGGTCGACTCGATATTGACCACGACGCCCTTCTTCAACCCGCGCGAAGGGTGCGTGCCAATACCGACGATTTCCAGGGTACCGTCTGCCGCGACTTCGCCTACCAGCGCCACCACCTTGGAGGTACCGATATCCAGCCCGACGATCATTTTGCCGCTATGCGCATTTGCCATGGTCCTGCCTCTCTCTAATTCTTCGCAACGGCGGGTTGGGCCGTCGTCGGTGCAATCGGTTCCCGCCAGCCAACAGCCAGGCCGTTGGCGTAACGCAGATCGATGCGGGCGATGTTCGTGATCTGTTCTTTGAGTGTCTTGTCGTAAATGGCAATGAAACGGCGCATTTTTTCCACCAGATGGTCGCGCCCAAGCAGCAGTTCGATACCCGCCCCCGCACTCCCGGCGCCGGTGGTCAGGAACCAGCTGCCGCGTTCGCGCAATTCCAGCCGGGCAATCGAAAAGCCCATCGGCCGCAACATCTGGCTCAGTACCTGATATTGCTGCATCACTTGTTGCTGCGCCCGCTGCGGCCCGAACAGCTGCGGCAGGTGCTCGTAGTTAGCCAGTTCGCGTGGCGTGAAGGCCTGGCCCTGGTTATTGAGCAAGGCTTCTTCTCCCCAACGCGCCACCGGCAATTGTTCTTCCAGGCGGATCACCACCTCGTCCGGCCACACCCGACGCACTTCGGCATGGGCGATCCAGGGCATCTTTTCCAGTTCCGCGCGCATGCTGGCGAGGTCAACGGTGAAGAAGCTGGCGGCTACGTACGGGGCGATCCGCTGCTGCACGGCTTGCTGGCTGATGTAGCTGAGGTCGCCCTGCACCGCGATCTTGGTGATCGGGCGGTCGGCATACGGCATCAGCCGCTGCGCGCCCTCGTACGCACCAAACGCTGCGGCGACCAGCAACACCGGCCAGAGCAGGCGTTTGAAGATGCTGAAGTTAGCCTTGGGCAGGCGCGCCGACAGTGGCTCCTTGGCCACCATCCGGCTGGCACCACGCGGCACCGGCTTGCTACGGCCGGTGGCGGGTTGCTGATGACGTAACATCGCGCCTTGCATGGGCTTAACCTCGCGCCTCGACGCTGGCCGCCAGGATCGCCAGCACCAACTGCTGGAAGTCCAGACCGGCCGCGCGTGCCGCCATAGGGACCAGGCTATGATCCGTCATGCCTGGTGCGGTGTTGACTTCGAGCAGCCAGAAACGGCCCTGCTCGTCCTGCATGACGTCCAGACGACCCCAGCCAGCGATGCCAATGGCGTCGCAGGCACGGGCGGTCAGGTCGATCAGTTCCTGTTCTTTCTCCGGGCTCAAGCCACACGGAATCCGGTACTGGGTATCGGAGGCCAGGTACTTGGCGTCGTAGTCGTAGAACGAATGGGGGGTGCCCAGCGCAATCGGTGGCAATACCTGGCCACGCAGGGTCGCGATAGTGAACTCCGGACCTTGAATCCATTGTTCGACCAACACTTGCGAATCGTAGGTGGCGGCGTCTTTCCAGGCAGCGATCAATGCGTCAACGCTGCTCACTTTCGCCATACCGATACTGGAACCTTCATGGGCCGGTTTGACGATCAAAGGGAAGCCCAGTTCCGTGCCCGCAGAAATACAGTCAGCTTCGCTGCTCAGCACGGCATGACGCGGGGTCGGAATACCCAGGCTCTGCCACACTTGCTTGGTGCGCAGCTTGTCCATCGCCAGGGCCGAAGCCAGGATGCCGCTACCGGTGTAAGGGATGCCCAGGCACTCGAGCAGGCCCTGCATGCTGCCGTCTTCACCGCCACGGCCGTGGAGGATGATGAAGGCACGATCAATTTTTTCGCTCTGCAGGCGCGCCAGCAGGTCGTCGCCGACATCGATGCCGACAACGTCGACACCAGCACTGGTCAGCGCGTCGATTACTGCCGCGCCAGATTTCAACGACACGGCACGTTCAGCACTCTTGCCACCGTAAAGCACGGCAACGCGGCCGAAGGCTTTCGGGTCGAGGGTCGAGTGCAACGAGGCAAATGCGTTAACAGTCATTTCGACTTCTCCTGACTGGCAACGGCACCAGCGAACAACGGACTCTTCAACAGTTGTGGGGCCAGGCCACCAATGTCACCGGCGCCCTGACAGAGCAGGATGTCGCCGGCACGCAGCAATGGCTTGACCAGCGGCGCCAGCTCAACGCCACGCTCGATGTAGATCGGATCGAGCTGGCCGCGCTGACGAATGCTGTGGCACAGCTGACGGCTGTCGGCGCCGGGAATCGGCTCTTCGCCGGCCGGGTAGACCTCCATCAACAGCAGCACGTTGGCGTCAGCCAGGACCTGGACGAAGTCGTCGTACAGGTCACGGGTACGGCTATACCGGTGCGGCTGATACACCATCACCAGGCGGCGCTCAGGCCAGCCCCCGCGCACGGCCTTGATCACAGCAGCCACTTCGGTCGGATGGTGACCGTAGTCGTCGACCAGCATCACGCTGCCACCGTCGACCGGCAGCTCGCCATAGACCTGGAAGCGGCGACCGACGCCCTGGAACCCGGACAGGCCCTGCACGATGGCTTCATCGCTGATGCCCTCGTCGGTGGCAATGGCGATGGTCGCCAAGGCATTCAGGACGTTGTGGTTACCCGGCATGTTGACCGACACATCGAGCGGCTCGCGGTCACGGCGCAGCACGGTGAAGTGGGTCTGCATGCCCGACTGGCGAACGTTGATCGCACGCACGTCGGCTTCTTCGCTGAAACCGTAGGTGACGGCAGGACGCTTGACCAACGGCAGGATCTCACGCACCACCGGGTCGTCCAGGCACATCACCGCCAAGCCGTAGAACGGCAGGTTGTGGAGGAACTCGACGAAGGTCTTCTTCAGTTTGTTGAAGTCACCTTCGTAGGTCGCCATGTGGTCGGCGTCGATGTTGGTGACCACGGCCACCAGCGGCTGCAGGTGCAGGAAACTGGCGTCGCTCTCATCGGCTTCGGCGATCAGGTAGCGGCTGGTGCCAAGCTGGGCATTGGTACCCGCTGCATTCAGACGGCCACCGATAACGAAGGTCGGATCCAGGCCGCCAGCGGCGAACACCGAGGCCAGCAGGCTGGTCGTGGTGGTCTTGCCGTGGGTACCGGCGACGGCAATGCCATGGCGGTAGCGCATCAGTTCGGCGAGCATTTCCGCACGCGGCACCACCGGAATGCGTCGCTCAAGGGCGGTGGCAACTTCCGGGTTGGCAGGGTTGATGGCACTGGACACCACCAGCACGTCGGCGCTGGCAGCGTTCTCGGCGCGGTGACCGATGAAGATTTCAGCACCGAACGAGGTCAGACGCTCGGTGACCGGCGAGGTCTTGAGGTCGGAACCCGAGACCTGGTAACCCAGGTTCAGCAGTACTTCGGCAATACCGCACATGCCCACGCCGCCGATACCGACGAAGTGGATACGGCGGATACGGCGCATTTCCGGTTGCGGGATGGCTTTCTGATTTTCAACCATGCGCCACCTCCAGGCAGATATCGACCACGGTGCTTGTGGCAGCGGGTTTGGCCAGGCGCCGGGCAGTGGCGGCCATGGTGTTGAGTTTTTCCGGTTGCATCAGCACCTCGTTCAGGCGTTCAGCGAGCTGCGCTGCGCCAGTTGTCGCTTGTGGCATCAGGAAGGCAGCGCCTTCGCGGGCCAGATAATGGGCGTTGTGGGTCTGGTGATCGTCGATGGCGTGGGGCAATGGCACCAGCATCGATGGCAGGCCGGCCGCAGCCAGCTCACTGACAGTGAGTGCGCCGGCGCGGCAGACCACCAGATCGGCCCAGGCATAGGCCTTGGCCATGTCTTTGATAAAGGGCTCTACCTGAGCCTCGACTCCGGCCTCGCGATAACGCTCGGCGGTAATCTGGTCATGCTTTTTACCTGCCTGGTGGAACACCTCGGGACGCACGTCCGCAGGCACCTGGGCCAGGGCTTGGGGCAGTAATTTGTTCAACGGTTCGGCGCCCAGGCTTCCGCCCAGCACCAGCAAGCGCGGCCGTCGTGCGCCCAGTGGCTCACGCGGCGTCTGGATGAACAACTCGCTACGCACCGGGTTGCCGGTGGTGCGCAGCTTTTCCGACACACTGAACGTGCCAGGGAAAGCTTCGCAGACTCGGCCAGCCAACGGCACCAGCAGCCGATTGGCGGTACCGGCACGGGCATTCTGTTCGTGAACCACGACGGGCACGCCGCACAATCTGGCAGCCACACCGCCTGGCCCGGTCACATAACCACCAAAGCCGACCACACAGACCGGCTTGAGCTGACGAATGATGCGCCGCGCCTGGAACACCGCCTTGACCAACGTAAACGGCGCCTTGAGCAGCGAAAGCTTGCCTTTGCCGCGCAGGCCGCTGACCTGGATCAGGTGCAACGGCAAGCCCGCTTGCGGTACCAGTTCATTCTCGATACCACGCGGGGTGCCCAACCAGTGCACGCTGTAGCCACGCGCCTGGAACTCCCGGGCACAGGCCAGTGCCGGGAACACATGGCCCCCGGTGCCGCCTGCCATGATCAGTACGTTCTTGCCGTCAGCGGCCATGATTCGGCTCCTCGGCAAAATCGCTTTCATCGAATTCATGTTCTTCGCTGCCCAGGTGGGTACGACTCTCCCACTCGATCCGCAGCAACAACCCGACACAGGCGCAGCAGATCACCAGCGAGCTACCACCGTAGCTGAGGAACGGCAGAGTCAGGCCCTTGGTTGGCAGCAGGCCGACGTTCACACCGATGTTGATCAGGAACTGACCAATCCACAGGAAAGCCAGGCCGAAGGCCATGTAGGCCGCAAAGAACTGCTTGGCTTTCTCGGCCCACAGACCGATGTACAGCGCGCGCACGGTGACGAACACGAACAGCGCCACGGTAACCAGCGAGCCGACCACACCCAGCTCTTCGGCCAGTACCGAAAACACGAAGTCGGTATGCGCTTCCGGCAGGTAGAACTGCTTTTGCACGCTGTTACCCAGGCCGACGCCGAGCCACTCGCCGCGGCCGAAGGCGATCAGTGCCTGGGTCAGCTGATAACCGGAACCGAACTGGTCGGACCAAGGGTCGGTAAAGGTGATCAGACGCGCCATCCGGTAGGGCTGGGCCTGTACCAGCACGAACACCGCTCCTACCGCCAGCACCACCATCAAGCTGAAGCGGAACAGCCCCACCCCGCCGAGGAACAGCATGGCCGCAGCCGCGCCCATCATTACTACCGTGGCACCGAAGTCCGGTTCCATCAGCAGCAGACCCGCCATCGGCAGCAGCACAATGAACGGCTTGAAGAAGCCCATCCAGCTTTCACGCACTTCGGTCTGCCGACGAACCAGGTAGCCCGCCAGGTAGATGACGACGAAAACCTTGGCGATTTCCGAGGGCTGCACGTTGAAGAAGCTGAAACCGATCCAGCGCATCGAGCCGTTTACTTCCCGGCCAATGCCTGGCACCAGTACCAATACCAGTAAGCCGAAGGCACCGACGAGCATGGTGAAGCCCATCTTCTGCCAGGTCGCGATCGGCACCATCATGGTGACGATGCAGGCGAAAATGCCGATGGCCACGTACACCAGGTGGCGGAACATGTGGTACAGCGGGTTACCCGACTGCGCGGCGGCCACTTCCGAGGACGCCGACGTGATCATTACCAGGCCAAGGCCAAGCAACGCCAGGCAGCCGGCGAGCATCGCAAAGTCGAGATCGATACCACGACCGCTGATCAGCGGCGACGGAAAGGGCTTGATGATGCCGAAGATCATGCCAGCCCTCCTACGGCCTGGGCGAACAGACGCCCACGCTCTTCAAAGTTCTTGAACATGTCGAGGCTGGCGCACGCCGGCGACAGCAGCACCGCATCGCCTGGTTGCGCCTGCTCGGCACATTGCGCGACAGCCTCGTCGAGGGTCTTGACCCGGATCAGCGGCACACGGTCGCCCAGTGCTTCAGCCAGGCGTTCGGCATCACGGCCGAGCAGCACCACCGCACGGCAATGGGCCGCTACCGGCTCACGCAACGCGCTGAAGTCGGCCCCTTTGCCATCGCCTCCGGCGATCAGCACCAGCTTGCCGTCGATGTCGGCGCCCAGGCCTTCAATCGCCGCCAGGGCTGCGCCGACATTGGTCGCCTTGGAATCGTCGTACCAGTTCACGCCGTTGCGCTCGCGCACCCATTGGCAACGGTGCGCCAGGCCCGCGAAGGTACGCAGGCTGGAAAGCATGGCGTCCATCGGCAAACCGACGGCATGGCCCAGCGCCAATGCCGCCAGGGCGTTGGACTGGTTGTGCGAACCGCGAATCTTCAACTCACGCACCGGCATCAGGTTCTGGAACTCGAACGCCAGGTATTTTTCGCCGTTCTCTTCACGCAGACCAAAGGCCTTGAAGTCAGGCGCATTCAAACCAAAGGTCCAGACCGGCTGGCCTTCAGCCAGGAGCGGTCGGCTCAGGGCATCCTGGCGGTTGACCACCACTTGCCGAGCACCGCGGAAGATCCGGTGCTTGGCCAGGTGATAGGCCGGCAGGCCGCTGTAACGGTCCATATGGTCTTCGCTGACGTTGAGCACGGTGGCCACTTCAGCATTGAGCTGGTCGGTGGTTTCCAGCTGGAAGCTGGACAGCTCCATCACGTACAGCTCGACATCGTCACTGAGCAGATCCAGCGCCGGCGTGCCAAGGTTGCCGCCCACTGCCACACGTTTGCCTGCCGCCGCGGCCATCTCGCCGACCAGGGTGGTCACGGTGCTTTTCGCATTGGAGCCGCTGATCGCAATGATCGGCGCCTTGGCATTGCGCGCAAACAGTTCGATATCACCGGACAGCTTCACGCCGCGGGCTGCCGCCTGCTGCAAAGCCGGCGTCGCCAGGGCCAGGCCAGGGCTGACATAGAGTTCGTCGGCACGGCACAGAAATTCAACGTCGAGGTCACCACAACGCACTTCTACCTGCGGGTAATCGCGGCGCAGGGTTTCCAGTTCCGGGGGGTTCTCACGGGTGTCGGCGACCGCAAAGGCAACGCCCCGGTTCGCCAGAAAGCGAACCAGGGACATGCCGCTCTTGCCGAGGCCGACAACGATGCGGAAGTGGTCAGAAGCGATCAGTGACACGCGTTTCTACCTCAGTTTCAGGGTGGCAAGACCGATCAGCACCAGAATCACGGTGATAATCCAGAAACGGACAATCACCCGCGGCTCGGGCCAACCCTTGAGTTCAAAGTGGTGATGAATCGGCGCCATGCGGAACACGCGCTTGCCGGTCAACTTGAAGGAAGCGACCTGGATCACCACCGACAAGGTCTCCATGACGAACACGCCGCCCATGATGAACAGGACGATTTCCTGGCGAACGATGACCGCGATGGTGCCCAGTGCAGCGCCCAGCGCCAGGGCACCGACATCACCCATGAAGACCTGGGCCGGATAAGTGTTGAACCACAGGAAGCCCAGGCCGGCACCGATCAGCGCGCCGCAGAATACGATCAGCTCACCGGCACCCGGTACGTATGGAATCAGCAGGTATTCGGCAAACTTCACGTTGCCCGACAGGTAGCAGAAGATGCCCAGGGCACCGCCGACCATTACGGTAGGCATGATGGCCAGGCCATCGAGGCCGTCGGTCAGGTTGACGGCGTTGCTCGAGCCTACGATCACAAAATACGTCAGCACGACAAAACCGATACCCAGCGGGATGGTGACATCCTTGAGCATCGGTATCAGCAAGGTGGTTTCGACGCTGCTCGGTGCGGTCATGTAGAGGAAGATTGCCGCGCCCAGGCCGAACACCGACTGCCAGAAATACTTCCAGCGACTTGGCAGGCCACGGGAGTTTTTCTCGATCACCTTGCGGTAGTCGTCCACCCAGCCGATGGCACCGAACAGCAAGGTAACGATCAGCACGACCCACACGTAACGGTTGGCCAGGTCGGCCCAGAGCAAAGTGCTGACACCGATTGCCGAAAGAATCAGGGCACCACCCATGGTCGGGGTCCCGGACTTGGACAGGTGCGATTGCGGGCCGTCGTTACGAACCGCTTGACCGATCTGGCGGATCTGCAGGGTACGAATCATCCATGGCCCCAACCACAGGGCCAGCGACAACGCGGTCAGTACACCGAGAATCCCGCGCAGGGACAGGTACTGGAAGACCGCGAAGCCTTTGTAGAACTGTTGCAGATACTCAGCCAACAGCAGCAGCATTAATGTTTCTCCCCGCTGGAACCGCACAAGGCCGCCACGACGTTTTCCATCGCAGCGCTGCGCGAACCCTTGATCAAAATAGTGGTATTGGTGGCCTGCTCGCCGCGAACCGCGTCGATCAGATCAGCTTGAGTAGCGAAATGACGGGCATTGGCGCCAAACGCTGCCACGGCGTGAGCCATGTTCGGGCCCACCGCATACAGCGCCGAAACCTTGTCTTTGGCGTAATCGCCTACCTGCCGATGACCTTCCTCAGCCCACTGGCCCAATTCGCCGATGTCCCCGAGCACCAGAACGGTGCGCCCGGAAAAGCCGGCGAGTATATCAACGGCAGCGCACATGGAGGTGGGGTTTGCGTTGTAGGTGTCATCGATTACCCGCACACCGTTGGCGGCCATCTGCACCACAGTGCGGCCCTTGACCGGCTGCACATTATTCAAGCCCTCGGCGATGCCGTTCAGCGGCAGACCAAAGGCATGAGCCGCAGCAGCCGCGGCGAGGGCGTTGGCAACGTTGTGCGTACCCAGCAGGTTGAGCTGAACCCGCGCTACACCCTGCGGGGCGCGCAGGTCGAAGGCCGGGCAACCGCGCTCATCATGGGCAATGTTGCCGGCGTGGAAGTCCGCGTCGGCATTGTTCAGGGCGAAGGTCAGCACCTGGCGCTTGCCAGCGCGCTGTTTCCAGATGCCGAACGCCTTGTCATCAAGATTCAATACAGCGACGCCATCCTGATTCAACCCCTCGAGGATTTCGCCCTTGGCTTCGACAATCTTCTCCGGCCCGCCGAATTCGCCGACATGCGCCGTACCGGCGTTATTGATCAACGCCACGTGAGGCTTGGTCAAACCTACGGTGTAGGCAATCTCGCCAATGCGCGAAGCGCCCAGCTCGATGACCGCCGCAGTATGTTCCGGAGCAATCTCAAGCAGGGTCAGCGGCGCGCCCAAGTCGTTGTTCAGGTTGCCACGGGTGGCCAGGACCGGGCCTTGCCTACGCAAAATGCTGGCGAGCATTTCCTTGACCGTGGTTTTGCCACTGGAGCCGGTGATGGCTGCAACCGGCTTGTTGAACGCTGCACGGTTGAGGGCGCCGAGCTGCCCCAGGGCCACACGGCTATCGGCAACTACAAGCTGTGGCAGATCGGTACCCGGCACTTCACGCTCGACCAACGCGGCAACTGCACCCTTGGCCTGAACCTCGTTCAGGTAGTCATGGCCGTCGAAACGCGGCCCGGCCAGCGCCACGAACAGCTGCCCGGCAACGATTGCGCGACTGTCGATGCTGACACCGGTAAAGATCGCATCGGCACCTGACAGCTGCGCTTGCAGTGGCGCGGCCAACTGGGAAAGGGTCATCGGCTTAAGCATGGGGAGCCTCCCAGACTGCGAGGGCTTTTTCAGCCTCGACCAAATCGGAAAAATCGTGACGCTGGCCGTTGATTTCCTGGTAGTCCTCGTGGCCCTTGCCGGCCAGGACGATGACATCGTCACCGCCAGCGCTGGCAATCAGCTGGGCAATCGCAGGACCACGACCGGCCACGAACTCAACCGCATCGGCCCGGGCGAAACCCGGGCGAATGTCTGCAAAAATCTGCTGCGGGTCTTCGCTGCGTGGGTTGTCGTCAGTCACCACGACCCGGTCAGCCAGGCGCTCGGCCACTTCGGCCATCAACGGGCGCTTGCCGCGATCACGATCGCCGCCGCAACCGAACAGGCACACCAGTTGCCCCTTGGCGTGCGGACGCAGGGCTTGCAGCACCTGCTCCAGCGCATCAGGGGTATGGGCGTAATCGACCACCACCAACGGTTTGCTGCCGCCACCCAGACGCTGCATACGGCCGATCGGCCCTTCCAGCTTGGGGGTAACCTGCAGAATTTCATCCAGCGCGTAGTCGAGCGCCAGCAAGGTACCGACTGCCGCCAGCATGTTGCTCAGGTTGAAGCGGCCCAGCAGGCGACTGCGCAGCGTGCGCTCGCCCTGGGCGGTAACGATCACGGCGCGCACGCCGTCATCGTCGAAGTGTGCTTCGCGGCAATACAGCGACGCAGAACTGTCCTTGAGGCTGTAGCTGATCAGGCGCGACTCGGCATGCTCGGCGGCCAACCGACGGCCGAAGTCGTCATCCAGATTGACCACCCGGCAACGCAGGTTCGGCCAGGCGAACAAGCGCGCCTTGGCGTCTTCGTAGGCCTGCATGCTGCCGTGGTAATCGAGGTGATCACGGGACAGGTTGGTCATCACCGCGATATCGAATTCCAGGGCGGCAACCCGCCCCTGATCCAGGGCATGGGAGGAAACCTCCATCGCCACGGCCTTGGCGCCGCCTTTCTTCAGGTCATTGAGGGTGGCCTGCACCGCGATCGGGTCCGGCGTGGTCAGGCGACCGCTTTGCAGCTCCCCATAGAACCCGGTACCCAGGGTGCCGATCAGGCCACAGCGCTGACCGAGCTTGTCCAGGGCCTGAGCCACCAGCTGCGTCACACTGGTCTTGCCGTTGGTACCGGTGACACCCACGAGGTCCAACTGACGGCTCGGCTCACCATAGAAGCGCCCGGCAATATCCGACAGCTGGGCGATCAGCCCCCGCACCGGAATCAGCGGTACTTCGGTAATTGGCAGCACGGTGGCGCCTGCAGCCTCATAGGCCACGGCAGCAGCGCCACGCCTGAGCGCATCGGCAATATGATCACGGCCGTCGACCTTCGCCCCGGGCACCGCCAGGAACAGGTCACCGGGACGGATGTTACGGCTGTCGAGCGTCAGCTCGCGAATCAACGGATCACGGCTGGCCTGGGCGAACAGTTTGCTCAGTGGCATCGTCATCAACCGCGCCCTCCTTTGGCGGGCGCAGCATTGACCTGCTGCTGTGGAGTCGCCGGCGGCAGGTTATCCGGCGGAATGTTCATCAGGCGTAACGTGCCCGACATGACTTTGCTGAATACCGGTGCCGAGACCAGGCCACCGAAGTAGCCGCCTTTGCTCGGTTCGTCGATGACCACCACCACCGCATAGCGCGGATCGCTCATCGGGCCGAAGCCGGCGAACAGCGAGCGGTAGGAATTCTCGGTGTAGCCTTTGGAACCAATCGTGGCTTTACGCGCCGTACCACTCTTGCCACCCACGTGATAGAACGGCACCTGGGCACGGAACACACCGCGCGGCGCTTCAATTACCTGCTGCACCATGCCCTGGATGGTCTTGGCGACTTCCACCGGAACCACCTGGGTGGATTCCGGCGCCTTGTCGACCTTGAGAATGCTCAACGGCACCATCTTGCCGTCGTTGGCCAGCGCGGCGTAGGCATGCACCAACTGCAAGGCGGTTACCGACAAGCCGTAGCCATACGACAGGGTGGCGGTTTCGGCCTTGCGCCACTCACGGTGGTTCGGCAGGTTACCGACGCGCTCACCCGGGAAGCCCAGGCCGGTGTACTGACCCAGACCGAGCTGGGACATCACGCGATAGATCGACTCACCCCCGATATCGAAGGCAATCTTGCTCATGCCGACGTTACTGGAGTTGATGAGGATGCCGGTCAGGTCAAGGATCGGGCCTTCGCTCTTGGACACGTCACGAATGGTGTAGCGCCCAAGCTGCAGGGTGCCCGGGTAGACTTCGACCTTGTCGGTCGGCTTCCAGCGCCCGCTCTGCAGCGCAGCACTCATGGACAGCGGCTTGACCGTGGAACCGGGCTCGAACACGTCGATGATCGCGCGGTTACGCATGGCCGCCGGGAACATGCTGCGGCGGTTGTTCGGGTTATAGGTGGGCTGGTTGACCATGGCCAGCACTTCACCGGTCTTCACGTCGAGAATCACCAGGCTGCCGGCCTTGGCTTCCTGCTCGGCAATGGCGTTACGCAGTTCACGGGTCGCCAGGTATTGCAGACGCAGGTCGATGGACAACGCCAAGGTCTTACCGGCCTTGGCGTTTTTGGTTACCTGGATGTCTTTGATCAGCCGCCCGCGCCGATCCTTGATCACCTGTCGCTTGCCGGGCACCCCGGCAAGCCATTCGTCATACGCCAGCTCTACACCTTCGCGACCATGGTCATCGAGGTCGGTAAAACCGACCATGTGTGCGGCGACATCACCTGCCGGGTAGAAACGACGAAATTCCTCGATGCCATAGACACCAGGAACCTTAAGATCGAGCACCACCTGTCCCTGTTCCGGGGTCAGGCCGCGAACCAGGTAGATGAACTCCTTGCTGGCCTGCTGCTCGAGACGCTGGGTCAGCTGTTGCGGATTCTGCTTGAGAGCGGCAGCCAGTGCCGGCCAGCGATCCTTGTAGGCCTGCATTTCCTTGGGGTTGGCCCACAGGGTGGTGACCGGGGTACTGACCGCCAGCGGTTCACCGTTACGGTCGGTGATCAGGCCACGGTGCGCAGGAATCGGGATATGACGCAGGCTGCGGGCATCGCCCTGGCCCTTGAGGAAGTCACGGTCTACCACTTGCAGGTCGATAATGCGCCAGGCAATGGCACCCACCATCACCGCCAGCAAGGCAATGACCACGCGGAACCGCCAGGGGTAGAGTGCGCCTTCAAGTTTCATCATGGCGCCACCATCCGTACTTCGTCGGCGGCAGGGATACGCATCTGCAATTGTTCGCTGGCCAGGTTTTCGATACGGCTGTGCGCAGTCCAGGTGCTCTGCTCAAGAATCAGCCGGCCCCACTCGGCCTGCGCCTTGTCACGTTCGCTGAGTTCGCCATAGAGCGTGTTGAGCAACTGACGGTTCCAGTGCGCGCTGTACGACACCGCCACCGAAGAAACGAGCACGGCAACAAACAGCAGAAGCATCAGGAAGCTTCCGCCTGGCAAAGGCTTGGCGAACAGGCGGCTCACCGCAGCTTCTCGGCAACGCGCATAACCGCGCTGCGTGAACGTGGGTTGGCCTTGAGTTCGGCTTCGGAGGCGAATTGCGCCTTGCCGATCAGCTTGATCTTCGGCTCGAAATGCTTGTGCTGCACCGGCAGGTTGCGCGGCAGGTTGTCGCCCTCGCCCTTGACCAGCTTGCGCATGAACAGCTTGACGATGCGGTCTTCCAGGGAGTGGAAGCTGATCACCACCAGACGCCCACCGACCTCCAGTGCGTCAAGGGCCGCCTCGAGGCCGACCTCCAGATCGCCCAGTTCGTTGTTAACGTGAATACGCAGGCCCTGGAACGCGCGAGTCGCGGGGTTCTTGCCCTTTTCCCAGGCCGGATTGGCAACCTTGAGTACTTCGGCCAGATCGGCGGTGCGTTCGAACGGCTGGGTTTCGCGGCGCGCAACCACAGCGTTGGCCATGCGCTTGGCAAAACGCTCTTCACCATACTCCTTGAATACGCGTGCGATTTCTTCGGCAGACGCCGTGGCAATAAACTGCGCAGCGCTGACGCCACGGCTCGGGTCCATGCGCATGTCCAGCGGACCATCGTTCATGAAGCTGAAGCCGCGCTCAGGATCGTCCAGCTGTGGCGAAGAAACGCCCAGATCGAGGAGGATGCCGTTGACTTTGCCATTGATGCCGCGTTCAAGCGCTTCGGCACCCAGTTCGGCAAAACTGCGCTGCACAATGACAAAGCGGCCGTCTTCGGCCGCCAGCGCTTGCCCGGTAGCAATCGCTTGAGGATCTTTGTCAAAGCCCAGCAGCCGCCCTTGCGGCCCGAGCTTGCTGAGGATCAAGCGGCTGTGCCCGCCGCGTCCGAAGGTGCCATCCAGATAGCGACCATCGGCGCGTACGGCGAGAGCCTCGACGGCTTCGTCAAGCAGTACGGTGATGTGGTTAAAGCCGCTATCTATAGTCACAGGATCAAATCACGCAGTTCATCAGGCATGGCGCCCGGTTGTTGAATAGCTGCAAGGTCGGCTGCCGAAACTGCGTTCCAGGCATCCTCGTCCCACAGCTGAAATTTGTTCAGTTGCCCCACCAGCATCGCCTTCTTGTCGAGCTTGGCGTATTCGCGCAAACGCGGAGGCACCAGGAAACGTCCACTGCCATCAAGCTCCAGATCCACCGCATTGCCGATCAGCAAACGCTGAAGGCGACGGTTCTCCTCACGCAATGACGGCAACGCGCGTAACTTGGCTTCAATCAGTTCCCACTCGTCGAGCGGGTACACACACAAGCAAGGGTCGACAGCGTCGATGGTCACGATCAACTGCCCGGAACTACGCGATTCGAGCTCGTCACGGTACCGGCTCGGCATTGCGAGACGGCCCTTTGCGTCGAGGTTGATGGCGTTTGCTCCGCGGAACACGGCTGCGATTCCCCACTTGTTAGCTTTTTTGTGATCAGAAAACCCACTTCATGCCACTTTCTGCCACTGGCGCACACTATAGGAATCCGCCCACCACACCGTCAAGGCGCGCTTATAAGGAAATCCCTTACAGATCGGAGATTTAGCGTATGGAGGGAAGATATTCGGAGAATTCGAAGAGGCTTTTGACGGAAAAAACCAAACTCATTCAGACAAATAGAGTCCGAAGTTAAAGTAATTTATTAAGAGTAAGATTTTTTTGGTATTACCGGGACACATCTGCTATCGAATCAAGCAGGGGAGGAAGAGGTGGAGAGTCGATCTGTAAGCCGGGTTCTGTCGAGGACAGTCATTCCTCTACGACGGCCATCACTGGACGCCTTTAGCAACCTACCCGGTTCCAACGCGGGCCGCGCCATATGGAACCCTATTTGGTCTTGCTCCGAGTGGGGTTTACCTAGCCACGAACTGTTGCCAGTCGTGCGGTGCGCTCTTACCGCACCTTTTCACCCTTACCGGCACCGAAGTGCTTAGGCGGTTATTTTCTGTGGCACTTTCCGTAGGCTCACGCCCCCCAGGTGTTACCTGGCACTCTGCCCTATGGAGCCCGGACTTTCCTCCCCCCTCTTTTGCGGAACAAAAGAAGGCAGCGACTGTCCGATCGACTCTCCGCCGCAAAGGTTAACGGCAGAGACGCCCAAGAACAAGCAATAAAACAGATTGTAGCAACGCGTTAGCCGTTGTCTTTCTGTTTTTCCAGCGCTGCCTGGTACAGCACATTCTTGCGCACACCGGTAATTTCTGCGGCCAGGGCCGCGGCCCGCTTGAGCGGCATCTCCGCCAGCAGCAGGTCGAGCACCCGCATTGCCTCACTGCTGACGGCCTGATCATCCTCAGGTGCGGTCCAGCCTGCCACCAGCACAACACACTCGCCGCGCTGCTGATTGCTGTCTGCCTCGACAAACGCGCGCAGCTCACCGAGCGGCAGGCCCTTGAGGGTTTCGAAGGTTTTGGTCAGTTCGCGCGCCAGCAAGGCAGGACGCTCCGCGCCAAACACCGCTTCCATGTCCTGCAGGCATTCAAGGATACGGTGCGGCGCTTCGTAGAAGATCAAGGTCCGTGGCTCTTCCTTGACCTGACTCAGGCGCGCACGCCGCCCAACTGCCTTGGCCGGCAGAAATCCCTCGAAAATAAAGCGGTCCGACGGCAGGCCCGCCGCCGACAGTGCGGCAATCAGCGCACACGCACCCGGCACCGGCACCACTTTGACACCGGCCGCACGTGCCTGGCGCACCAGGTGGTAGCCAGGATCGGAAATCAGCGGCGTACCGGCATCGGAAATCAGCGCCACATTGTCACCCGCCAGCAGGCGCGTCAAAAAGCGGCTGCCTTCATCGCGCTCGTTGTGTTCGTGGCAGGCCGCCAACGGTGTGTTGATTCCAAAATGCTGCAACAAACGAATGGAATGGCGCGTGTCTTCAGCGGCGATCAACGCCACGTCGCCAAGCACCTTAAGGGCCCGTGCACTCATGTCGTCGAGGTTGCCAATGGGCGTGGCCACCACGTAGAGCGTGCCGATCGTGGAATGGGAAGCCCCTGGAACATCTGTCACAGCACACACCTTTGAAAGTGAACAAAGCGCCATTGTAGCCCGACTGACGGCAACAATGCGTAACGCGCACAGCCTGCAGGGCGCGCCCCAGCACCTATATTGAAGGATTAACGCCAGCAACATCGCGCCCCGGCCAGTGCTTGGGTACAATTGCCAGTTAATTTGATCGAGTAACAGGACCTTTACATGATCGCTTGCCTGCGGCTGTTCACAGCCCTTTGCTTCGCCGCCCTGCTGGCAGCCTGCGCCAGCTCGCCCTCGTCGAGCCTCGGCGAGCTGCCGCGCACTCCGGACGCCAGCATCGAGCAACTGCTTGAACAAGCCAACACCAGCAAGACACCGGAACAAGCCGCCCTGCTGCGCCTGAGCGCCGCCGACCTGGCGCATCAGCAAAAAGACAACGTGCGCGCCGCACGCATCCTCGAACAGGTGCCGATGGAGCAGCTCAAACCTGCCCAGCAGATCTTCGCCAGCACCCTGAGTGCCGAGCTGGCCATGAGCCGCAACCAACCCAAGGCCGCCCTGAGCACCCTGAACCACCCAAGCCTGGCACGCCTGAACGAATTGCCGGATGAGCAACAGCGCCGCACCCGCAGCGTGCAGGCCAGCGCCCTGGAAGCCGATGGCCAGACCCTGGCCGCGGCGAAAACCCGCGTAGACCTCGCTCCGCTGCTCACCGGCAATGCCGCCAGCGCCAACCAGGATGCCATCTGGAACCTGGTTGCCGCCCTGCCCGCCGACCAACTGCAAGCAGCCAGCGCCGGCGACGACACCTTTGCCGGCTGGGCCAGCCTGGCCCTGGCGGTGAAAAGCGCCGGCACCCTGGAGCAACAACAGGCCGCCATCGACACCTGGAAAAGCCAGCACCCCAAGCACCCGGCCGCTCTGCAACTGCCGCTGCCACTGGTGAAACTCAAGGAACTGGCCAGCCAGCCGCTGACCAAGATTGCCTTGCTGCTGCCTCAGGAAGGCCAGCTGGCCGGTGTTGCCCGCGCCCTGCGTGATGGCTTCATGGCCGCACACTTCCAGGCGCAACAAGCCGGACAGAAGCCACCTGCCGTCGAAGTTTTCGACAGCTCGCGCATGACCTCCCTGGATGACTTCTATCGCCAGGCCCAGGCAGCCGGCGTCCAGCTGGTCGTAGGGCCACTGGAAAAACCCCTGGTCAAACAGCTCGCCTCGCGCCCGCAACTGCCTATCACCACCTTGGCGTTGAACTACAGCGACGTCGGTCAGAACGGCCCGGCACAACTGTTCCAGTTCGGCCTTGCTGCCGAAGACGAAGCCCGTGAAGTGTCGCGCCGCGCCCACGCCGACGGCATGGTGCGCGCCGTTGCCCTGGTGCCACGTGGCGACTGGGGCGACCGCGTGCTCAAGGCCTTCCGCCAGGACTGGGAAGCCAAGGGCGGCACCCTGCTCGCCGCCGAACACATCGACCAACCTGTTGCCCTGGCCCAGCAAATCGCCGATCTGTTCCAGCTGCGCCAAAGCGAAGGCCGCGCCAAGAGCCTGCAAGACACTGTAGGTGGCAGCGTTTCGGCACAGCCATCGCGCCGCCAGGACATCGATTTCATCTTCCTCGCTGCCACCCCGCAGCAAGGCCAGCAGATCAAGCCGACCCTGAACTTCCAGTACGCGGGCGATGTTCCGGTCTACGCCACCTCACACCTGTACAGCGCCAGCGGTGACGTAAACCAGTACAACGACATGAACGGCATTCGCTTCTGTGAAACCCCATGGCTGCTCGACACCAACAACAGCCTGCGCCAGCAAGTCGTCAGCCAGTGGCCACAAGCCGCCGGCAGCCTCGGTCGCCTGTATGCCATGGGTATCGACGCCTACAGCCTGGCGCCACGCCTGACGCAGCTCAAGGCCTTGCCAGACAACCGCATCGAAGGCTTCTCCGGCAGCCTGAGCATGAACCCGAAGCAGCGCATCGAGCGTCAACTGCCCTGGGCAGAGTTCTCCGGCGGCCAGATCAAGCGCCTGCCTGACACCCCGCGCTGATGCCACAAGGTTCGCGACAGCAGGCCGGCCAGGCCGCCGAACGGCACGCCCTTGAGCACCTTCAGGGGCATGGCCTGCAACTGCTGGCGCAGAACTGGCGATGCAAAGGTGGCGAGCTTGATCTGGTCATGCTCGACAGCGATACAGTAGTATTCGTCGAAGTTCGCTATCGGTTGCATGCGGACTTTGGCGGTGCGCTCGGCAGTATCGACGGGCGCAAGCAGGACAAACTGGTGCTAGCCGCCGAGTCTTTTCTGCACAAGGAAACACGCTGGGCCAATTACCCCTGCCGTTTCGATGTGATCGCCGTGCAAGGCAGAGGCCACCAGGGCCAAGCGCTTCAATGGCTGAAAAACGCCTTCGAATGCTGAGCCCGCCCTGACCCTGCACCTATACCCCATTAACTTTTTTGCTCTTTGCTTCGCGGGCTGCACAGTCATGTGCCGGGACCTTTTCTGTACACTCCCGACACGCCCGGCCAGCCGCCCTACTTAAGGTCTCACTGATGGACATGCAATCCCGAATTCGCCAGCTTTTTCAGGCCAGCATCAACACCAAGCAACAGGCGATGGAAGTCCTTGCACCCCACATCGAGCAAGCCAGTCAGGTCATGGTCAATGCACTGCTCAACGAGGGCAAGATGCTCGCCTGCGGCAATGGCGGCTCGGCCGGCGATGCCCAGCACTTTTCCTCCGAGCTGCTCAACCGCTTCGAACGTGAACGCCCAAGCCTGCCGGCCATCGCCCTGACCACCGACAGCTCGACCATCACCTCGATCGCCAACGACTACAGCTACAACGAAATCTTCTCCAAGCAGATCCGCGCCCTGGGCCAACCAGGCGATGTGTTGCTGGCGATTTCGACCAGCGGTAACTCGGCAAACATAATTCAGGCGATCCAGGCCGCACATGATCGCGAAATGATTGTCGTAGCTCTGACCGGACGCGATGGTGGCGGCATGGCCTCGCTGCTGCTGCCCGAAGACGTCGAGATTCGCGTACCGGCCAACGTCACCGCACGTATCCAGGAAGTCCACCTGCTGGCGATCCACTGCCTTTGCGATCTGATCGACAGCCAATTGTTCGGGAGTGAAGAATGACCCCTAACCGCCTCGGCCTGATGGCCCTGACCCTGTGCCTGAGCCTGACCGGCTGCAGCTCGGTGCTCACCGCCACACGTGACACGCCGATCGAAGACGATCGCGGCACCCGCACCTTCGGCAGCAAGATCGATGACTCGCTGATCGAAACCAAGGTGTCGGTCAACGTCGCCAAGGCCAGCCCAGACCTGGACAAGAACTCGCACATCGTTGTCAGCAGCTTCAACGGCATCGTTCTACTGGCCGGCCAGACCCCGCGCGCCGACCTCAAGACCCTCGCCGAGCAGGCTGCAGGCCAGGTGCAGCGCGTTAAAAAGGTCCATAACGAGCTACAGGTACTGCCGCCTTCGTCGATCCTGGCGCGTAACAACGACGCCTGGCTGACCACCAAGATCAAAGCCCAGATGCTGACCGACAACAACATTCCCGGCTCACGCATCAAAGTGATCACCGAGAACGGTATCGTCTACATGCTCGGCCTGTTGACCCAGCAGGAAGCCACCCGCGCCACCAACCTGGTGCAGGGCGTGTCGGGCGTACAGAAGATCGTCAAGCTGTTCGAATACATCGACTGAACACCCCTTCACTACATTTAGCCTAGGAAGTCCCCATGAAAAACGGCCTGCTGTCCACCTTGCTGATCGGCGCTTTCGCCACCCTGGCCGGCTGCTCCACCCCAAGCCTGATCACCCTCAACGACGGCCGCGAATTCCAGGCCGTCGATGCCCCGCACTTCGAACGCAGCACCGGCTTCTACGAGTTCGAGCAACTGGACGGCAAAGTGACCCGCGTCAACAAGGATCAGGTCCGCACCATCAGCGACCTGTAATTCTTTCGCGCAAAGAAAAAGGCGATCCAACCGGATCGCCTTTTTTATTACTTCACAACCTTCAGGCTCGGGCGCCCGCTTGGCCGTGGTGGCTGACCACCCGCCGGCGGACCGTCGTCATCCGGCTCGACACCTTCATCTTCGTATTCTTCATCTTCTTCGAATACCGGCGGCTCGAGCTCAAAGACCATGCCCTGACCGTTCTCACGGGCATAGATACCGAGAATCGCACCGGCAGGCACGAACAAGGTATGGGCAACACCGCCAAAGCGCCCCTCAAAGCTCACTGCGTCGTTATCCATGTGCAGATGACGTACGGCATTGGGCGAGATGTTCAGGACGATCTGGCCGTCGCTGGCAAAGCCCTGGGGCACCTGTACCTTGGGGTACTCGGCATTCACCAGCATGTGGGGGGTGCAGTCGTTATCCACGATCCACTCATAGAGTGCACGTACCAAATAGGGGCGACTGGAGTTCATCGACAGCTCCTTAAAACCTAGCGCATTTCACGTTCAGCAGCGGACAGGCTTGCCTGGAAAGCTTCGCGGGCAAACTGTCGCTCCATGTAATCGAGCAACGGCTTGGCCGGCCGCGGCAGTTCAATTCCCAACACTGGCAAACGCCAGAGTATGGGCAGTAGACAACAATCAACCAGACTTTGCTCCTCACTGAGGAAACAGGGCTTGTCGGCAAACAACGGCGACACGCCGGTCAGGCTCTCGCGCAGCTCCTTGCGGGCTTGGACGCGGACGGAATCCTTGGTACGCGGATCAAGAATCTGATCGACCAGGGCACACCAGTCACGCTGGATGCGATGGATCAGCAGCCGGCTGTTGGCCCGCGCCACCGGGTACACAGGCAGCAAGGGAGGATGCGGGTAACGCTCATCGAGGTATTCCATCACCACGGTCGACTCGTACAGTGCCAAGTCGCGATCGACCAGGGTCGGCACGCTGCCATAGGGGTTCACTTCGACCAGCTTGGGCGGCAGGCGTCCGGGATCGACATTGATGATCTCGACGCTGACACCTTTCTCGGCGAGAACGATGCGCACCCGATGAGAATAATGGTCAGCGGGGTCGGAGTAGCAGGCCAACCGGTTGGTCACGCCCATAGTGGTCCTCCTCGCAGATGAAATTATAGAAGCTACAAATGCAAACGCGCCCTGCAGGCACCTCCGTCATCCGGAGGCACCTCAGGGCGCGTTCAACTACCAGAAACTACTGCGTGATCAGTGCACGTCCTTCCAGTATTCGCGCTTGAGCAGGTAAGCGAATATGAAGAAGAAGGCCAGGTACAGCAGCACGTAAGTGCCGATGCGCTGACTTTCCAGTTTGACCGGGTTGGCCGAGTAGGCCAGGAAGGTCACCAGATTCTTGACCTTCTCGTCGAACTGCTCTTCGTTCAGGGTACCGGATTTCGGCTCCACGGTCAGCTGGTCACATGCTTCATGGGTCAATGGCGAGCCGGTCAGCGGGTCAAACTGCTTCTTGCCGTCGACCACGGTCTGCACCTGTTTGCAGCCGATGACCTGATTGCCCTGCAGGCCAACCAGCACGTTAGGCATGCCAACGTTCGGGAAAACCTTGTTGTTCACGCCGTACGGACGCGAACTGTCTGCATAGAAACTGCGCAGGTAAGTGTACAACCAGTCGGTACCACGCACCCGGGCAACCAGGGTCAGGTCCGGCGGCGCAGCACCGAACCAGGTCTTGGCGTCTTCAGGCTTCATGCCGATCTTCATGTGGTCGCCAATTTTGGCGCCGGTGAATACCAGCTTCTCGAGCATCAGCTCGTGAGGAATGCCCAGGTCGTCGGCAACGCGCTCGTACCGCTGGAACTTGGCGCTGTGGCAACCCATGCAATAGTTGGCAAAGGTACGCGCACCGTCCTGCATGGCCGCCTTGTCGCTCAGATCGATATCGACCTTGTCCAGCTCCAGACCGTGTTCGGCCGCGAAGGTCAACGAGGGCATCACTGCCAGAATCAATACTGCAAATAGCTTTTTCATCAGCCAGTCACCCTTTCCGGAACCGGTTTGGTCTTCTCGAGCCGGGTGTAGAACGGCATCAGAAGGAAGTAGGCGAAATACAGGAAGGTGCATACCTGCGACAGCAACGTACGGCCCGGGGTAGGCGCCAGCACGCCGAGTACGCCGAGGATCACGAACGAGATGCAGAACACCACCAGCCAGATCTTGCTCATCCAGCCCTTGTAGCGCATGGACTTGACCGGGCTACGGTCGAGCCACGGCAGCACGAACAGCACGGCAATCGCGGCGCCCATGGCGATCACGCCAAGGAGCTTGTCCGGCACCGCCCGCAAGATTGCGTAGAACGGTGTGAAGTACCAGACCGGGGCAATGTGCTCTGGGGTCTTGAAGGCGTTCGCCTGCTCAAAGTTCGGTTTTTCCAGGAAGTAGCCACCCATTTCCGGGAAGAAGAACACAATGGCGCAGAACACGAAGAGGAACACGACGACACCGACAATGTCCTTCACGGTGTAGTACGGGTGGAACGCGATACCGTCCAGCGGCACACCGTTTTCGTCTTTGTGCTTCTTGATATCGACGCCATCCGGGTTGTTCGAACCCACTTCGTGCAGGGCCAGGATGTGCAGCACCACCAGGCCAAGGATCACAATGGGCAACGCAACGACGTGCAAGGCGAAGAAGCGGTTCAGGGTAATGCCGGAGATCAGGTAGTCACCACGAATCCACTGGGTCAGGTCATCGCCGATCACCGGAATCGCACCGAACAGCGAGATGATCACCTGGGCGCCCCAGTAAGACATCTGACCCCATGGCAGCAGATAGCCCATGAAGGCCTCGGCCATCAGCGCCAGGTAGATCAGCATGCCGAACACCCAGACCAGTTCGCGAGGCTTCTGGTACGAGCCGTACAGCAGGCCGCGGAACATGTGCAGGTAGACGACGATGAAGAACGCCGAGGCGCCGGTGGAGTGCAGGTAACGCAGGATCCAGCCGTATTCGACATCACGCATGATGTATTCGACCGAGGCAAACGCCTCTTCGGCCGAAGGGGTAAAGCTCATGGTCAGCCAGACACCGGTAACGATCTGGTTAACCAGCACCAACAGCGCCAGGGAGCCGAAAAAGTAGAAGAAGTTGAAGTTCTTTGGTGCGTAGTACTTGCTGAGGTGGTCTTCCCACATCTTGGTGGCGGGGAAGCGGGCGTCAACCCAGTCCATGAACTTACTCATCACGCGTTCTCCTGATCGACGCCGACGACAATGATGTCGTCCGACTCATAAGAGTGCGGCGGCACTGGCAGATTGAGCGGCGCCGGCTGGGATTTGTAAACGCGGCCTGCCAGATCGTAGTGAGAACCGTGGCATGGGCAGAAGTAACCACCGACCCACTTCGGACCGAGGTCGACCGGAGCCACTTCAGGACGGAAGGTTGGCGAGCAGCCCAGGTGGGTGCACAGGCCGACCAGCACCAGGATTTCCGGCTTGATCGCACGGTTTTCCGGGTTGACGTAAGTGGGCTGGACCGATGCTTTGGATTCAGGATCGGAGAGGTCACCGGTGATCTTCTTGAGGTTGCCAAGGATCTCTTCGGTACGGCGGACGATGAAGACTGGCTGGCCACGCCATTCAGCAATCATTTGCTGACCCGGCTCAATCTTGGCGATGTTGACCTTCACCGGTGCACCTGCGGCTTTCGCCTTGGCACTGGGGAACCATGACCCCACGAACGGGACCGCAGCCCCCACCGCTCCTGCAGCACCCACCACGGACGTGGCTGCTACGAGGAAGCGACGCCGGCCTGCATTGACGCCGTCATTGCTCATTCAGTCCTCTCCCATCAGCTTTATGGCCTGTTACAACAGGCATCTACTTAAGTAATTTCTGAACTGCTTAAAATTTGCCGCATGGTAATGAAAAGACCCTGCTATTACAAGGTGATTACCCATGGCAAAAGGCTGCATCCCTTATAGCACTTGACTTGCGTCTATGCGGCAAGTTGTCACGGCACAGGCTAAGTAAAGGCCAATATGTTTATTCAAGACATAAAAAAAGCCCGGTTCCACTGGAACCGGGCTTTTTTTGAACGCCGAAGCGAAAATTAACGCTTGGAGTACTGAGGACGCTTACGTGCTTTACGCAGACCCACTTTCTTACGCTCGACTTCACGAGCGTCGCGGGTGACGAAGCCAGCACGACGCAGAGCGCCACGCAGAGTCTCGTCGTAGTCCATCAGTGCACGGGTGATACCGTGACGGATCGCACCAGCCTGGCCGCTGACACCACCACCGATAACGGTGACGTAGATGTCAAACTTCTCGGTGGTTTCAGTGAGTTCCAGCGGCTGGCGAACTACCATGCGCGCGGTTTCACGACCGAAGAAGGTGTCCAGTGGACGGTTGTTGATGGAGATGTTACCGGTACCTGGACGCAGGAAAACGCGAGCGGTTGCGGTCTTGCGACGGCCAGTGCCGTAATTTTGAGTCGCCGACATAATGAACTATTCCGTTAAATCTTCAGTTCTTGGGGCTGCTGAGCAGTATGAGGGTGAGCAGCGCCCGCATAGACTTTCAGCTTACGGTACATGTCGCGACCCAGTGGGTTTTTAGGCAGCATGCCTTTAACCGCGGTCTCGATCACGCGCTCTGGGGCCTTGGCGATCAACTTCTCGAAGTTGATTTCCTTGATACCGCCCGGGAAGCCGGAGTGGGAGTAGTACATTTTGTCCGAAGCTTTGGCACCAGTAACACGTACCTGCTCGGCGTTGATTACGACGATGTAGTCGCCGGTGTCAACGTGAGGGGTGTATTCTGGCTTGTGCTTGCCACGCAGACGGGTAGCGATTTCGGTAGCCAGACGACCCAGGGTCTGACCAGCGGCGTCAACTACGAACCAGTCGCGCTTTACTGTTTCCGGTTTAGCAGTAAAAGTTTTCATTCTTTATAGCCTCAGGGGCCGCCCAGCGAAAATAAGACGGCGGATCTTACTGGATAGTGCGCACCTTGACAAGTCAAGGACACAGCCGCACACGGACGCTATCGGGGGCTCGGGTCAGCGCGTCCAATATTCGGCAGGGTTCTTCTATGAAGCGGGGCATCACTCCCACAACACGGAGAGGGGCTGAATTATCCAGATTGCGAAAAAAAATTCAACCTGCTTTTATGCTTCTTTTACCAGGGAGACGCCAATGGACTATCGCCAACTGGGCCGTACCGACCTCAACGTCAGCGCCCTGTGCCTGGGCACCATGACCTGGGGCGAGCAGAACGAGCAGGATCAGGCCTTCAGCCAGATCGAACGCGCCAAGGCCGCCGGAATCAATTTCATCGACACCGCCGAGATGTACCCGGTGCCGCCCCGCCCTGAAACCTATGCCAGCACCGAGCGTATTATCGGCAACTGGTTCAAGGCCCGCGGCGACCGTGCCGACTGGATTCTCGCCAGCAAGGTAGCCGGACCGGGCAACGGCATCAGCCATATCCGAGATGGCCAGCTCAAGCACAACCGCCAGCACATCGTTGCGGCGCTGGACGACAGCCTCAAGCGCCTGCAGACCGACTGGATCGACCTGTACCAGCTGCACTGGCCGGAACGCAGCACCAACTTCTTCGGCAAGCTGGGCTACCAGCACCTGCCCGAGGATCATTTCACCCCGCTGGAAGAAACTCTGGAAGTGCTCGACGAGCAGGTCAAGGCCGGCAAGATCCGTCACATCGGCCTGTCCAACGAAACACCGTGGGGCACCATGAAGTTCCTTCAGTTGGCCGAGACTCGTGGCTGGAGCCGTGCCGTGTCGATCCAGAACCCCTACAACCTGCTCAACCGCAGCTTCGAGGTGGGCCTGGCGGAAATCGCGATCCGCGAACAGTGCGGCCTGCTCGCCTACTCGCCGCTGGCCTTTGGCATGCTCTCGGGGAAATACGAAAACGGCGCGCGCCCCGCTCAAGGTCGCCTGACCCTGTTCAGCCGTTTCTCACGCTACTCCAGCCCGCAAACGGTAGCGGCCTGCAGTCGCTACGTGAAGCTGGCCCGCGACCACGGCCTGGACCCGGCGCAGATGGCCCTGGCCTTCGTCACCCAGCAGCAGTTCGTGACCAGCAACATCATCGGTGCCACCAGCCTGGAGCAACTGGACAGCAACCTCGCCAGCATTGATCTCACGCTCTCTCAGGAGCTGTTGGCAGGTATCGAAGCCATTCATCAGGACCAGCCCAACCCGGCCCCCTGAAGCGCGATAGCAGATCCCGCGCACGGCGCGGGATTCGAGGGTAGACACAACGGCCAAAAAATAAGACGATCCAGCCGGTGATTGACCACTCTCCCCTATAAGAATAAAGAAAATGATGTTTACCCAACCGAGCGCGTCCTTGCGGCGCGTCAGTATCCTGGCCATCGATAACGTCTTTGCGTCGACCCTGATGCAGGCCAAGGATTTCTTCTACCTGGCCAGCCTGCGCTACGGCAAGCAACTGGGGCTGGGCCTGAAGCCGATGTTCGAGACTCGCCTGGTGAGCCCCGACGGGCAGCCGGTGCGCAGCTTCAGCGAAGTCATGCTCCCCGTGGACAGCGGGCTGGAACAGGCCGACGTGATCATCCTGCCGGCCTTCTGGGACGACTTCGACGCGCTCTGCCAGCGCTACCCGCAGGTGTTGCCGTGGCTGCGTGAGCAGCATGCACGCGGCGCCGTGCTGTGTGGCGAAGCCAGTGGCGTGTTCTGGCTGGCCGAGGCCGGCCTGCTCGACGGCAAGGAGGCGACCACCTACTGGCGCTTCTTCAACCAGTTTGCCGAGCGCTTCCCCAACGTCAGCCTGAATCAGGACAAGCACCTGACCGACGCCGACAATCTCTATTGCGCCGGCGGCACCACCTCGGCCTGCGACCTGTACATCTACCTGATCGAACGCTTCTGCGGCGCCAACGTCGCCCAGGCGGTAGCCCGCGACACGCTCTACGAGGTGCAGCGCAACTACACCCCGGGTCGCATGGGCTTTGGCGGGCAGAAGCTGCACCAGGACCTGACCATCCTGCAGATCCAGCAGTGGCTTGAAGAGCACTTTGCCGACAAGTTCCGCTTCGAAGATGTGGCACGCAACCATGGCATGAGCATCCGCAACTTCATGCGTCGCTTCCAGGGTGCCACCGGTGACAAGCCGTTGCACTACCTGCAGCGACTGCGGATTGAAACGGCCAAGGGCCTGCTCTCCGGCACACGCAAGAGCATCAAGACCATCAGCTATGAAGTGGGCTATGACGATGCCAGCTTCTTTGCACGCCTGTTCCGGCAGCACACGGAGTTGTCGCCGAACCAGTATCGCCAGCAGTTTGTGCAGGAAGCGTGAGAAGAATGAGGTAGGCGCCCGATTTCCCGGCCGCCTACCCGTAACGCGTTAAGGCTTGTGTGCCCGCGAGAGGAACTCGTGGGACTGCATTTCCAGCAAACGGCTCAGGGTGCGCTGGAACTCGAAGGTCAGGCGACCACCGGTGTACAGGTCCTTGAGCTCAACTTCGGCCGAGATGATCAGTTTGACGTTGCGGTCATAGAACTCGTCGACCATGTTGATGAACCGGCGAGCGATGTCATCGGTGGCCACGCTCATCTGTTCAACGCCGCTGAGCAGCACGGCGTGGAAGATCTTGCCCAGCTCGATGTAGTCGTTCTGGCTACGCGGCCCATCACACAGCTCGCGGAAGTCGAACCAGGCCACATCGTCACAGGTACGCAGCGCGCGGATCTCGCGGTTTTCGATGATCAGTACGTCGTTTTCCACCGCCAGAGTGCACTCAGGCGTCAACGCCCGGAAGCTTTTGCGCAGGCTTTCGTGGGCGGCTTCGTCCAGCGGGAAGTGGAACAGTTCGGCCTGCTCCAGATGACGCAAGCGATAGTCGACGCCACTGTCGACGTTGACGATGTCGGTGTTCTGCTTGATCAGGGCGATGGCCGGCAGGAAGCGCGCACGCTGCAAGCCGTCCTTGTACAGGCCGTCCGGGACGATGTTGGACGTCGCCACCAGGGTCACGCCGTTCTTGAACAGCTCTTCCATCAGCGTGCCAAGAATCATCGCATCGGTAATGTCCGAAACAAAGAACTCGTCAAAGCAGATCACCCGCGCTTCTTCGGAGAAACGCTTGGCAATGATGGTCAGCGGGTTCTTCTCGCCCTTGAGGGTTTTCATTTCCTCGTGCACACGCTTCATGAAGCGGTGGAAGTGCGTACGCACCTTCTGCTTGAACGGCAGCGCCTCGAAGAAGGTATCGACCAGGTAGGTCTTGCCGCGCCCTACCCCACCCCAGAAGTACAAGCCCTTGACCGGTGCCTGCTCCTTCTTGCCGAACAACTTGCCGAACACGCCGGGCTTGTTGTTCTGCGCCGCGATCAGATCGTCGTACAGGCGCTGCAAATGACGCACCGCAGTTTCCTGCGCCGCATCATGAAAGAATTCGGGACGTTTCAGATCTGCTTGATATCGTTCTAGGGGCGTCATAATTCGTTAGCAAGGTAACAAAAACGGGCCGTCACTGTAGCGACGGCCCCGGATAATGGCAATCAGACTTGCGTCTGGCCGTTCAGTCCTGCTGTGGCTGCAAGGCGACGCGCAGGCTCTCGATAGCGGCATCACGCGCGGCTTCGTCAGCCAGCTGCGGGCCGTCGGCAACGCATTCGCCTTCCAGCCACAGGCTGAAGCCCAGGCCTTCGGTACGCACGTCCAGCTCACCGCCTTGTTGCAGTTGCTTGCTCACCGCACCAGCTGTTTTACCATCGGCAAAGTTGCGCGACAGCAGCAGTTGCTCGCCATCGGCCGCCAGCAGACGGAAGCGGAAGCTGCCGTCGTCTTCCCGGAAGCTGACAAAGCGCGCGGCCTTGGCGGCTTTCTTTTTGACCTGGGCAGTACCCTGTTCAATGCTGCGGAACGAACGCAGACCCACCGCTTCGCGCAGTTGCTCGAGGAACGGCGTGGCAACCTTGCGTGCTTTCTGCGCACCGGCCAGGAGGATGTCTTCCAGGTCGGCCGGACGGCTGATCAGTTGGTGATAGCGCTCACGCGGCTCACTCAGCTGCCCATCGAGCAGCTGGAACAGGCGCTGCTTGGCTTCGCCCCAGCCCAGCCCTTGTAGCAGTTCGCTGCGGAATTCCTCGGCCTGAGCCGACGTGGCGAAGGCCTGGAACAGGGTGAACAGGTGCGAATTGTCCGGGTCTTTCGCTTCGCCCGGGGCACGCGAGTCGGTGACGATGCGCGAGATCGCGTCCTTCATGTCCTTGGCGCTGGTGAACAACGGAATGGTGTTGTCGTAGCTCTTGGACATCTTGCGGCCGTCCAGACCCGGCAAGGTCGCCACGCTTTCTTCGATCAGCGCTTCGGGCATGGCAAAGAATTCCTTGCCCTGGCCGAACAGGTGGTTGAAACGCTGGCCGATATCTCGGGCCATTTCCACGTGCTGGATCTGGTCGCGACCGACCGGCACCTTGTTGGCGTTGAACATCAGGATGTCGGCCGCCATCAGTACCGGGTAGCTGTACAGGCCCATGCTGATACCCGCATCCGGGTCTTCACCGTTTTCCAGGTTCTTGTCCACCGAGGCCTTGTAGGCGTGAGCCCGGTTGAGCAGGCCCTTGGCCGCCACACAGGTCAGCAGCCAGGTCAGTTCGGGAATCTCGGGGATATCGGACTGGCGGTAGAAGGTCACTCGCTCCGGGTCCAGGCCACCGGCCAGCCAGGTCGCGGCGATTTCCAGACGCGAGCGCTGGATGCGCTGCGGGTCATCGCATTTGATCAGGGCGTGGTAGTCGGCCAGGAAGTAGAACGAGTCGACACCCGGCTCACGGCTGGCGAGGATCGCCGGGCGAATGGCACCGGCGTAGTTGCCCAGGTGAGGCGTGCCCGTGGTGGTGATACCGGTAAGGATGCGCGTAGTCATGGGTAATCGCTTATCAGGCTTGTATCAGTTCGAAAGGCGTGGCAGCACCAGATCCTTGAGGTCGGTGAGCTTGCCGTGAAAAAAGTGTCCGCATTCTGCCACTTTCAGCAGCTCATGGGGGCGCGAGAGTGCTTCGGACCAGTCGTAGACGAGCTGTGGATCGATCACTTCGTCGGTTTCCGGCTGGATCACGCTCAGCGCGCACGCTTGCGGCACGGCATCGTTGCCGCCCAGGCGCATCACCGCCGGGGCGACCATGAACAGATGCTTGATGGCCACCTGCTCAGCCTCCAGGCGTCCGCCCAGGCTGGCAGCGACAAAACCACCGAAGGAAAAGCCCATCAAGGTCAGCGGCAATTGCGGGTGTTTTTCGCGCAACCAGGCAGCAGCGGCCTGGGCATCGTCAACTTCGCCGCTGCCCATGTCATGGCTACCGGCACTGGCGCCGACGCCACGGTAATTGAATCGCAGGGTGATGTAGCCCGCGTCACGTGCGGTACGCTGCAGCATCGACACCACCTTGTTGGTCATGGTGCCACCTTGTACCGGGTTGGGGTGACACAGCAGTACCACGCCACGGGCGTCGGCCACATCAAGATACAAGGCTTCCAGTTGGCCGACCGGGCCATCAATGAATACGGGGGTTTCGCGGATAAGCAAGGATAAACTCCGTGACCTCGGAAAGGGTCGACACGTCTAGCTGAATGATTCTGTCTGAGATATTTGCGATCGTTCGCGGTATACAGCGCAGGTCCGAGCCGTTAACGTAAAGCAAAGCCGTTTATAGAGGAAGGACTCGTGGAACTCTCGCTCTTAGTTTGGTTGTTGCCGACCCTGGCCCTCGTCGTGGGTGTGGTCGTTGGTTTCCTGGTTGCCCGCCTGCTGCCCAATGCCGCACCGAGCAGCACCCAGCGGCAGCTGGACGATATCCAGGAACGCTTCGACAGCTACCAGAATGAGGTGGTTACTCACTTCAACAGTACGGCTGCGCTGGTCAAGAAACTGACCCAAAGTTACCAGGAAGTGCAGGACCATCTGGCTGATGGCGCCAACCGCCTGGCCCTGGACGACCTGACCCGCCAGCGTCTGCTGGCCGCCCTGCATTCGGAGGCCGCACAGGCGCCGCGTGATCGCCTGACCCCGCCAAAGGACGCCGAAGTGCCACGCGACTATGCACCCAAAGCGCCCAATGCACCGGGCATGCTCGATGAGCACTACGGGCTCAAGCGTAACTGACAAAAAAGCCCCGCCATCCGGCGGGGCTTTTTATTGACCCGGCGGCGCAGCCGCCTCATCCATACCAGGGCGCCTGCCCTGTGTTGTGACCATAGCGCTCCAGCGCCTGATCCAGCACCCGCCGCTCCATGCCGCCCTGAACCACCAGGCTGTGCAAACTGGCCAGCACGATACTGAAGCGGTCCACTTCGAAGAAGCGCCGCAGTTGCTGGCGGGTATCGCTGCGACCGAATCCGTCGGTGCCCAACGTGACGTAAGGCGCCTGCACGTACTCAGCGATCAGCTGCGGCCAGGCACGCACGTAATCCGTGGCGGCAATGACCGGTTCGTTACCGGTCAGACAACGCTGTACATGGCTGAGCGTGCCATTGTCCATGCCCAGACGAGCGGCCCGCTGACCGTCCCGCGCCTCACGCGCAAGCTCGCTGAAACTGGTGACGCTGAACACTTCGCTATCGATCTGCCAATCAGTTGCCAGCAGTTCGCTGGCAGCAATGACTTCACGCAAGATCGCCCCCGAACCCAACAGGCGCACCCGCCCTCGTGCGTCGACCACCTGCTGTTGCACATAGCAGTACATACCGCGTAACACCTCTTCATGGACCTGCGCAGGCAGGGACGGCTGTGGATAGTTTTCGTTCATCAGCACCACGTAGTGGAACTCGTCATGCTGTTCGGTAAGCATGCGCCGGGCTGCATGCTCGAGAATCACCGCCAGCTCGCCGGCAAAGCACGGCTCCCAGGCGCGGCAGTTGGGAACCATGGCAGCCATCACCAGGCTCGAACCATCCTGGTGCTGCAACCCTTCGCCACCCAGGGTGGTACGCCCGGCGGTGGCACCCAGCAACAAACCGCGGGCACGCTGGTCGGCGGCGGCCCAGATCAGGTCGCCGACGCGCTGAAAACCAAACATCGAGTAATAGATGTACACCGGCAGCATTGGCTCGCCGTGTACGGCGTAAGATGTCGCTGCGGCGACCCAGGAAGAAATCGCCCCCGCTTCGGTTATGCCCTCTTCGAGCAATTGCCCGTCTTGCGCTTCCTTGTACGACAGTAGCGAACCGGCATCTTCCGGCTCATAGCACTGCCCCTGAGGTGAATAGATGCCAATCTGACGGAACAGGCTGGCCATGCCGAAAGTGCGCGCCTCGTCCGCCACAATCGGCACCACACGCGGGCCCAACTGCGGCGCTTTGAGCCAGGCACTGAGCATGCGCACCGCCGCCATGGTGGTGGACATTTCCTTGCCCTCGGCCTGCAAGGCAAAACGCCCCATGTCGTCCAGGCCCGGTACCGGGATCGGGCGCACGTCGACACGCCGCGCCGGCAACGGCCCACCCAGCGCAGCGCGACGCTCGCGCAAATAGCGCAGTTCGGGACTGTCCTCCGCCGGCCGATAGAACTGCAGCTGTTCGACCTGAGTGTCGCTCAGTGGCAGATGAAAGCGATCACGAAATGCCAGCAATGCCTGGACATCAAGTTTCTTCGCCTGGTGCGCGGTCATTCGCGATTCGCCGGCGGCGCTCATGCCGTAGCCTTTTTTGGTCTTGGCCAATATCACCGTCGGCCGCCCGCTACAGGCCTTGGCCGCCGCAAAGGCAGCGTAGAGCTTGCGAAAGTCGTGGCCGCCACGCTTGAGCGCGTTGATCTCCGTCGAGCTCATGTGCTCCACAAGCTTCTGCAACGCGGGGTGCTGGTTGAAGAAGTGTTCCAGGTTGTAGGTGCCATCCTTGGCGCCGAGGTTCTGAAACTGCCCATCCGGTGTGGCCGCCAGCTGGCGCAACAGCACGTGCTCGGTGTCGCGGGCGAACAACGCATCCCATTCCGAGCCCCACAGCACCTTGATCACGTTCCAGCCGGCGCCGCTGAACAGGGCCTCGAGTTCCTGAATGATCTGACCGTTGCCACGCACTGGCCCGTCCAGCCGCTGCAGGTTGCAGTTGACGACAAAGGTGAGGTTATCCAGTTGCTCGCGAGCGGCCAGGGTCAACCCGGCGATCGACTCCGGCTCATCCATCTCGCCGTCGCCAAACACGCCCCACACATGCCGCGCGCCAGTGTCAAGCAACTGCCGGTGGTGCAGGTAACGCATGAACCGCGCCTGGTAAATCGCGTTGAGCGGGCCGATCCCCATGGAACCGGTCGGGAACTGCCAGAAATCAGGCATCAGCCAAGGGTGTGGATACGAGCTCAGGCCGTTGCCCGACACCTCCTGACGGTAATTGGCGAGCTGCTCTTCACTCAGCCGGCCTTCAAGAAAAGCCCGCGCATAAACCCCTGGCGCCGAGTGCGGCTGGAAGAACACCAGGTCGGCCGTTCGCTGTTCGCCCCCGGACTCGCCACGAAAGAAATGCTGGAAACCGACCTCGAAGATTTCTGCTGCCGAGGCGTAGCTGGCAATGTGTCCGCCCAGGTCGCCGTAGGCATGATTAGCCCGTACCACCATGGCCAAGGCATTCCATCGCAACAGGCTGGTGATCCGCTCTTCCAGCTCCAGATCGCCCGGATAGGCGCCCTGCTGTTCCACCGACAAGGTGTTGCGGTATGCCGAAAAAGGCTGCGCACCGCGCTCCACGCCCAACTCCCGGGCGTGTGCCTCAAGCTGTTCGAGGAGAAACCGCGCGCGCTGTGGGCCACAGTGCTGCAGGGTCGACTCCAGCGCCTCCAGCCACTCGGCGGTCTCCCCCGGGTCGCTATCGACCTCGGGTGCATCTCCCGGGCGTCGTGGTACGCCCTCTCCCGACACAAGGCTCATCGTTGCCACCATTGCGTTGACCTCTTCCGTGAGCAGTTCAGGCGCAGGCGTTCAGGGCCTGCTCGATATCGGCCAGCAGGTCGTCGATATCCTCCAGCCCCACCGACAGCCTCACCAACCCTTCAGAAATGCCGTACTGGGCGCGCTCCTGCGGGGAATAGCTGGAGTGGGTCATGCTCGCCGGGTGCTGGGCCAGGGATTCGGCATCGCCTAGGCTCACTGCCCGGCTGAACAGTTGCAGGGCATTCATGAAGCGCCGTCCGGCACCGATACCGCCCTTGAGCTCGAAAGCGATCATGCCGCCGGGCAAGCGCATCTGCCGCCGGGCCAGTTCGAACTGGGCGAAGCCAGGCAGGCCGGGATAGTTGATCAATTCCACGGCCGGGTGCTGCTGCAGATACTCGGCAATCGCCTGGGCGTTGCTGCAATGGCGGTCCATGCGCAGGTTCAGGGTTTTCATCCCGCGCATCAGCAGCGCAGCATCCTGCGGTGACATCACCGCGCCGGTCATGTCCTTGAGCCCTTCAAGCCTCACCCGATCCACCAGCGCCTGGCGCCCCACCACCAGCCCGGCAGTGATATCGCCGTGTCCGCTCAGGTACTTGGTTGCCGAATGCACCACCAGGTCGGCGCCAAGCTCCAGCGGGCGTTGCAGGTAAGGCGTGCAGTAGGTGTTGTCGACCACCACAGTAATATCGCGCTGATGGGCAATCTTCGCCACTGCGGCGATGTCGGCCATCTGCATGTTGGGGTTGGCCGGGGTTTCGAAGTAGATCACCTTGGTCTGCGCGCTGATTGCAGCTTCCAGGGCCTGCAGGTCGCTCATGTCGACATGCCGGACCTTGACCCCGAACTCGCCGATGCCGTGATGCAGAAAAGCGAAGGTACAGCCGTACAGCGTTCGGCCGACCAGCACTTCGTCGCCCGGCCGCAGCAGCGTCCACAAGGTAGCCGTAATCGCCCCCATCCCGGAGGCCAGTGCCAATCCCGCTTCAGCACCCTCAAGTGACGCTATGCGGGTTTCCAGCAACGCCAGCGTGGGGTTGGAAATGCGCGTATAGAAATGCCCTCCTGCTTCACCGGCAAAGCAGGCGGCACCGTATTCAACCGTAGGAAACGCGAAGGTGGCGGTTTGATAGACCGGTGGAACCAGCGAGCCCTGATGGCTCAACGGGTCGTAGCCGTAGTGGATGGCACGGGTAGCAAAACCTGAATCCTTGGTGGAGCCGCTCATGACAACAGCCTCTTGTGGTTTGTTATAAGCTTATGCCACTGAGGTACTGATTTTTTTCCAAATGTAACCACTGCCTTTAATGGTTATTGACATAAAAACAATTAATTCAAGCCACGGAGGGCAAACTATGCCTGCCGCCATCGACCGCACCGACCGCGCCCTGCTGGGTGCCCTGCAGAACAACGCCCGACTGACCGTTTCCGAGCTGGCCGACAGCGTCGCCCTGACCACCTCGCCGTGTTGGCGGCGGGTCAAGTTGCTCGAAGAGAACGGCTATATCACCGGCTACCAGGCCATCCTTTCGCCCAAGGCCTTGGGCTTTGGTGTGACCGCCTTCGTCAGCATCATGATGGACTCCCACTCCAAGGACATGGCCCGCGCTTTCGAACAGCGGCTGATGGAAATCCCCGAGATTGTTGCTTGCCACAACATCTCCGGACGTTACGACTTCCTGCTGGAGGTACTGGCGAGGGATCTGGAGTCGTTTGGCGAATTCGCCCGCGAGGTGTTGCAGACGTTGCCGGGGGTGAAGGAAATCTATTCGAGTTTTTCGTTCAAGGCGGTGAAGGAGAAGCGGGTGATTCCGGTGTCGGAGAAGCATAACTAGGGATCGTCTTTCCCTTACATAGGCCCAGTCCTACCTTTTAACCAGCGCCAGGCGGCATACCCGCACGGCCCATCCCATCACCCTTGCCATGTAGCGACCAGGAGGAGACCTACATGGCACAGAACACGTTCTATTTGACCGAAGCGCTTTACATAAGCGACGCCCCCATTGACCGGCCACTGCTACAGCCACTGCCTTCAGGCGGTGGTGGTTTCGGGTCCGGCGGTTGGGGGTTGAGCGAGGGGCGCGCTCGCGGCACTGGCGGGCCGGGCCGTTTCAGCTCTCACGAGCCGGCGGTCAGGCGCGTGCTGGACGACGAACGTCGTGGTACCGACGACTATGCGCTGCAGACCTACCAGCCGCTCATTGCTCAACTACCGGCCGTGCAGCAAGCCGAGCGCGATGCACTCAGACAACGCGCAGCGTCGAGCGGCGGCACTCCCTTAGCACAACTGACAACGGAGCAAGCTGCTCTTACCGCGTTAATCGATGACAAGCGGCAGAGCTACCTTGCTCTGCTGCCAACCGCCCACAGCTTCTATGGGGCGATGCCCTTCTATAAGCGTACGGACTCACTGGTCACTCGGATCTACGATCCTGGCGCCTTCAACGATGCCACTACGCTATTCGACATTCTGTTCGCATCTGTCGATGCGGCTTACCGCGCGCATCTGGAAAGCGAGTCGATCCGTCTGTTCAGTAACGACCTGGCGGCCCTCGCCGCCCAGCTCGACGAGGCCGAACTGCAGACTGTACCGGTGGACCTGCAGCAAGCAGCAGCACGGCGTGAAGCACAGATTCGTGAAGAAAAACGCATCTGCTTCGAATGTTTACCAGCCTTTCTCCAGCATGAACTTATCGAGCTAACCCCCAACCAGGACAACGTCACCCTGGCGCAAGCACTGCGCGCCTACCGGGAAAGCGCCAATCAGCTGGCCAACCTCAAGCGCCAGCAAGTGCCGGGGTACAGCGCCAGCAACCCGGAGATCAACGGCCCGCTGTCCAAACCCCAACTCGAAGCCTTGCACCATCTCGTCGACGAGCAGACCAAGCGGCGAGCCGGGCCGTTATGGGCGGAGTATCACCATGCGCTGGCTCTGAACGAATCCATTCGTTACCTGGACCTGTTTGCGGTTGCCATGACGGGCTTGCAGGAACGTGCCGAGCAGGTTGATACCTTGTTGGCGCGCCATATGGCCGAACAGGCAGCTGCCCGCCTGGCCATCGAAGCAGAGCGCAGGGCCAGGGAAACTGAACGCCTGCGTATCAGCTATGCAGGCCTGGGCAGCGCCGCCACGGCGGCACCTCTAATCATCCCCTTGGGCGGCGCCGCTTTCGATCTGACAGCGGGCACTTATACAGCCTTGCAACATGCAATCCGCATCGCGGTCGTAGCGATGGCCGCGCGCGTTGCTCCTCTTGCGCCACTTGTTGTCGGCATAGTGGCAATGTCCTGGTCCCCTAGCCTTGGCGATGGAGAACGACAATTTGCCGCCAGCGTGCCACTGGCAGACCTTTCACCTCCCAACAACCTTGACCTCACCACCATTGCTGCAGCCGGCGGCACACTCACGCTGCCATACGCTCTTGCCAGCCGCGAAGAAGATGACCGTCTGCATCTGCTGGTGAGCCAGGACAGCGGTCCGATACCCGTGCGCGCGGCGGTGTTCGACAACGAGCGTCAGGTCTACAGCCTGGCTCTCGACACCCCGTCACGAATCCTCACCTGGACTCCGCTCAACGCTCCCGGCACCGAACTGGGCAGCTCTACCAGCCTGCCGGTTGCGCCGACAGGCGCAACAATTTACACCGGCAGTGAGCTCATCCCGCAGACAGGCCTGGTCGAAAGCTACCCGGCTCTAGACCCGCTTGAACTGGACCGCATCATCGTCACCTTCCCGGCTGATTCCGGGCTGGCGCCGATTCTGGTTATGTTCAGGGATCGGCGGTTGGAACCTGGGGCCGCCACAGGATCAGGGCAAGACATTACGGGGGTTTGGCTTGGCGATTCAACACGTAATTCAGGTGCACCGATACCCAGTCAAATTGCTGGGATGCTGGCCGGTCAGGAATTCAAAAGCTTCAATAAGCTCAGGCAGGCTATGTGGACACTTGTTGCCCGAGACGCCATCCTCGCGCAGCAGTTTTCGCCGCAGAACATCGCACGAATGACACGAGGGCTAGCACCTAAAGTAACAAAATCCGAGCGTCATCAATCACTGGATACTTTTATAATTCACCATGTCATTCCGATTGCCGCTGGCGGTGCAGTTTACGATATTGAAAATTTGAGAATTGTTACACCTCTAGCACACCAACACATCCATTACGGAAGAAAGCCATGAACCTCAAGCCATCAATATCAGACTATACAGAAACGGAGTTCATGGATTTCATCAAGCACATTTACTTCGTCAATGGAAGTTTTGATGACGACGTACTAAATCCACTACTTCATCATTTCGAAGCAATCATCGAACACCCTGCAGGCACTGATTTGATCTATTGGCCTGAGGTTAAAGGTCTTGACGCCCCGGAACAAGTTGTTCGAATTATCAAGGAATGGCGAGAAGCCAATGGAAAGCCCGGATTCAAGGCTGAATAATAGTAGCTAAAATCCAAACCGACGCTTCGAATACTAACCCGCTTCTACACTACAGCAGCGTAGCCTGTAAGAAGCGGGCCTCTTGCTTCTCAGAGCATTCCCACAACTGTAGCTCTTCAGCAGGACAGACGCGCGACCGCCAAATCAGCATGATGAAAGCAAGATTTCCTAGTGACTCCATCACCAAGCATTCATACGTATTCACCAATGAGGCATCTCAGAATATGGCTGATCCATTTTCAAGCGCGAACCTTGCCCGGATGAGTAAAGGCTTCGCTCCCAGGGCGCCGTTCGCGGAAACTGTTACTGGCCGGCGATCTTATGAAGCACGCCACCTGGTTCCGACTGCCGAGGGCGGAGAGCTCTATGACATGAACAACATAAGAATAATGACACCCAAACAATGCATTAGTCCTTATGGAGATCAATAGCATTGAAACTAAAAGCATCTATCAGCGACTACACACCCACCGAATTCAAACTGGTTATCAGAGAAATAATCAATGCAACGGGGTCTGAGTCGTATCAGGACGAACTGCTGGAACACTTCATAGATATCACGGAGCATCCAGATGGCTCCGACCTTATTTTTTACCCAGCCAATGGCAAAGCCGGGACTCCAGAGCAAATTCTTGAACATATAGTCCAATGGCGAGCAGCTAACGATAAACTCGGCTTCAAATAACTCGGGAAGTGCCCAGGATACCGAAATTAAGGCAACAAAAAACCCCACCGAGGTGGGGCTTTTTGTTCATCGCCAACGCTTAGATCGCGCCACGCTTGCGCAGCAGATCCAGCACCTGCTTGACGCCATCTTCCAGGCTGACGTTCTGGGTATCCACCACCAGATCGGCATCCAGCGGGACGTCATACGGGAAGCTTTCGCCCGGGATGTTGTCGCCACCGGCAGCGTACAGGCCCTGTGGATCACGCTCGCGGCAGGCCATTGGCGAAGCCTGGACGTAAACGGTGAGCAAGCGCTCCTTGCCGATCAGCGCCTTGGCCTGTTCACGGCCTTCGGCATCCGGGGCAACAAACGCGGCCAGGGTCAGCAGGCCGGCTTCGTTGAACTGACGGGCAACGTGCGCGGCACGACGCCAGTTCTCGGTGCGACCGGCACGGTCCTGTGGCAGACCTTTGTTCAGGTCGTGACGCAGGTTCTGGCCATCCAGCACATAGACCGCACGGCCCATGTCGAACAGCTTGCGCTCCACGGCATAGGCCAGGGTGCTCTTGCCGGCGCCCGACAGGCCGCTGAACAGCACTGTGGCTGGTTGCTGGCCGAAGCGCAGGGCGCGCTCTTCGGTGGCCACGTGGGCCAGTTTGCCGTGCTGGCCGACGGTGCCGTGCGGCACCACCGGTGGCGCGATGATCATGCCGGCGCCTACGGTGCCGTTGGTCAGGCGGTCGATGACGATGAACGCACCGGTGGTGCGGTTGCTGTCATAGCCGTCCAGCGCGATCGGGGCGTCGAGGCTGACCTTGACCTTGCCGATTTCGTTCAGTTGCAGGGCACTGGCAGCGCCTTGCTCCAGGGTGTTCACATCGACCTTGTGGGCGATGCTGGCAATCGAACCCGGCACGTAGCTGGTCGCGCGCTTGATGTCGTACTTCTTGCCCGGCAGCATCGGCTCTTCAGCCATCCACACCAGCATGGCATCAAACTGGTCGGTCACCGGCGGAACGTTGTCGGCATGCACCAGCAGGTCGCCACGGGAGATGTCGATCTCGTCTTCCATGGTCAGGGTCACTGCCTGGCCAGGGCCGGCGTTCTCCAGCTCACCTTCGAAGGTGACGATGGACTTGACCCGGCTGCTCTTGCCCGACGGCAGCACAACGATTTCGTCACCCTTGTGCACCACGCCGCTGGCCAGGGTGCCGGCGAAACCGCGGAAGTTCAGGTTCGGACGGTTGACGTACTGCACCGGGAAGCGCAGGTCGGTGAAGTTGCGGTCGGCCGCCACTTCCACGGTCTCGAGGATTTCCATCAGCGCAGGGCCGGTGTACCACGGCGAACGCTCGCTGCGGTTGACCACGTTGTCGCCCTTGAGGGCCGACATCGGCACGAAGTGCAGGCTGCTCGGCGCCATGTTGATGGCTTCGGCAAACTTCAGGTAGTCGGCCTTGATGCTCTCGAACACGCCTTCGTCAAACCCTTTGAGGTCCATCTTGTTGACGGCGACGACGATGTGCTTGATGCCCAGCAGCGAAGCGATGTAGCTGTGGCGACGGGTCTGGGTCTGCACGCCATAACGGGCGTCGACAAGGATGATCGCCAGGTCGCAGGTCGACGCACCGGTCGCCATGTTGCGGGTGTACTGCTCATGGCCCGGGGTGTCGGCGATGATGAACTTGCGCTTGGCGGTGGAAAAATAGCGGTACGCGACATCGATGGTGATGCCCTGCTCGCGCTCGGCCTGCAGGCCGTCTACCAGCAACGCCAGGTCGATGTCGTCACCGGTGGTGCCGACTTTCTTCGAATCGCGGGTGATGGCTTCCAGATGGTCTTCATAGATCATCTTCGAGTCATGCAGCAGGCGCCCGATCAGGGTGCTCTTGCCGTCATCGACGTTACCGCAGGTCAGGAAGCGCAGCAGTTCCTTGCGCTCGTGCTGGGCCAGGTAAGCGAGGATGTCCTCGCTGATCAGATCAGATTGGTGCGACATGGAGTAACCCTGAAATTAGAAGTAGCCTTGGCGTTTCTTGTCTTCCATGGAACCGGCGCCATCGTGGTCGATGACTCGGCCCTGGCGTTCGGACGTCCGGGTCAGGAGCATTTCCTGAATGATGTCCGTGAGGCTCTCGGCCTCTGATTCCACCGCACCCGTCAACGGGTAGCAGCCAAGGGTACGGAAGCGCACTTTCTTTTTGACGATGCGGGCTTTTTCTTCATCCGAGAGGTGCTCGAGGATGCGCTCGTCGTCAATCATGATCAGGGTGCCGTTCTTCTCGATCACTTCCCGCTCGGCGGCGAAGTACAGCGGCACGATCGGGATGCCTTCGAGGTAGATGTACTGCCAGATGTCCAGCTCGGTCCAGTTCGACAGCGGGAACACGCGAATCGATTCGCCCTTGTTGACCTTGCCGTTATAGACGTTCCACAGCTCTGGACGCTGGTTCTTCGGGTCCCAGCGGTGTTTGCTGTCACGGAACGAATAGACGCGTTCCTTGGCCCGCGACTTTTCTTCATCGCGACGCGCACCACCAAAGGCGGCATCGAAGCCGTACTTGTCGAGCGCCTGCTTGAGGCCCTCGGTCTTCATGATGTCGGTGTGCTTGGCACTGCCGTGGGTGAACGGGTTGATGCCCTGGGCGACGCCGTCCGGGTTCACGTGAGTGATCAGCTCCAGGCCCATTTCCTCGACCATCTTGTCGCGGAAGCTGTACATCTCCTGGAATTTCCACTGGGTGTCGACGTGCATCACCGGGAACGGCAGCTTGCCCGGGAAGAAGGCCTTGCGCGCCAGGTGCAGCATCACGGCCGAATCCTTGCCGATCGAGTACAGCATCACCGGGTTATCGAACTCGGCGGCCACCTCACGAATGATGTGGATGCTCTCCGCCTCCAACTGTTTCAAATGCGTCAGTTTGTCGACCATGGCTACTCACGGAAATACGATCTTATGGACGGCCAGCGGGCCGTGTTCGAGCGGGCCACTTTATCACAGCACTCGATTCTATTTAGGCGGCCAACTAGAACGAAACAGTATAAGAATATGCCCTGTCGTTTTAGCTCAGATCGGGTTCGGGCAATCGATGAACAGGTGCTCCAGGGCAAAGCGCCGGGCCAGGTAGTCGCCCAGGGCCTGGACGCCGTAACGTTCAGTGGCGTGGTGACCGGCGGCAATGAAACTGATGCCGTTTTCCCGGGCGCTGTGGAACGTCTGCTCGGAGGCCTCGCCACTGAGGAACAGGTCAACCCCGGCGGCAATGGCCTGGTCGATGTAACCCTGGCCGCCGCCTGTGCACCAGCCGACACGGCGAATGATCTGCTCGCCTTCGATCAGCAACGGCTCGCGGCCCATGGTTTCCTGTACCTTGCGGGCGAAGTCGCGTGCCGACATCGGCTCGGCCAGCGACCCGACCAGGCCGACCACCCGCAGGTTGTCCGGGTCCAGCGGGCCTTCGACGGTAATATCGAGCTGGCGCGCCAGCTGCACGTTGTTGCCGACCTCCGGGTGCAGGTCCAGCGGCAGGTGGAAGGCCAGCAGGCTCATGTCGTTTTTCAGCAGCGTCTTCAGCCGGCGCTGCTTCATGCCGGTGATGCAGGGGTTTTCACCTTTCCAGAAATAACCGTGGTGGACCAGCACCAGATCGGCGTTTGCCTCTACCGCCGCATCCAGCAGCGCCTGGCTGGCGGTCACGCCGCTAACGATCCGGGTGACCTGCGGGCGGCCCTCGACCTGCAGGCCGTTGGGGCAGTAATCCTGGATTTTTGCGCTGCCGAGGTAGCGTTCGGCTTCCTCGACCAGGGTGCTCAGGGCAACAGCCATGAAAAGACTCCTCAAAACAGCAGTTCAGTGCGGCGCAAGGCCCCGTATAATGACCGCCATTATGGGCCGTCGCCGGGTTTGGGGAAACCGACGGCAGTTGCCTGGGGGCTGGGTCGCTATTTGTTTAGCCTGCGTAACGATTTAACTGTTTGTGCACATCCAGTGCCGCAGTATGATCGCGCGCGCTCTACTGCTCCCACGCACCCGACGGCCCTCTGCCCACTCCCAGGACTCGTTCAATGTTCAAGGCTTTGCGTTACTTTGGCTGGCCGCTGCTGGTCGGCGTGCTGATCGCCCTGTTGATCATCCAGCGCTTTCCACAATGGGTCGGCCTGCCCAGCCAGGACGTCAACCTGCAGCAAGCACCGCAAACCACGCGGATCATGCAGGGCCCGGTGTCGTACGCCGACGCCGTGACCATCGCCGCCCCGGCAGTGGCCAACCTGTACACCACCAAAGTGGTCAACAAAGCCGCGCATCCGTTGTTTGAAGACCCGCAGTTCCGCCGATTCTTTGGCGACAACCTGCCCAAGCAGCGGCGCTGGGAGTCGAGCCTGGGCTCGGCGGTGATCATGAGCCCGGAAGGCTACCTGCTGACCAACAACCACGTGACCTCTGGTGCCGACCAGATCGTGGTGGCGCTCAAGGACGGTCGTGAAACCCTCGCGCGGGTCATCGGCAGCGACCCGGAAACCGACCTCGCGGTACTCAAGATCGATCTGAAGAACCTGCCATCGATCACCATTGGCCGCTCCGACAACATTCATATCGGTGACGTTGCGCTGGCCATCGGCAACCCCTTCGGTGTCGGTCAGACCGTGACCATGGGCATCATCAGCGCCACCGGCCGCAACCAGCTGGGCCTGAACAACTACGAAGACTTCATTCAGACCGACGCGGCGATCAACCCGGGCAACTCCGGCGGCGCACTGGTCGACGCGAACGGCAACCTGACCGGCATCAACACCGCGATCTTCTCCAAGTCCGGCGGCTCGCAGGGCATCGGTTTCGCCATTCCGACCAAGCTGGCCCTGGAGGTGATGAAGTCGATCATCGAACACGGCCAGGTGATTCGTGGCTGGCTGGGGATCGAAGTGCAGGCACTGGGCCAGGAACTGGCCGACTCGTTCGGCATGCAGGGTCGCCCTGGGATCGTCGTTTCGGGCGTGTTCCGTGACGGCCCGGCGCAAAAGGCCGGCCTGCAGCTGGGCGACATCATCCTCAGCATCAATGGCGAGCTGGCCGGCGATGCCCGCCGCTCGATGAACCAGGTGGCGCGGATCAAGCCCAACGACAAGGTGGCGATTCAGGTAATGCGCAATGGCAAGGAGTTGAAGCTGATGGCCGAAGTCGGATTGCGTCCGCCACCTGCGCCAGCCCCCAAAGAAGAAGAATGACCCCTGCCCCAACACACCGCGGCTTACGGACAGCGTGAGTCGCGGTGTGCTTAGTCTTCGTCGACCTCTCCCACAGTAAATCACCAGATCCAACAGCACTCTCCGAGAGTTGCGTGGGATATCTCTCCATCTCCATGGCTGACGTTTTTTCCTGAAAAGGCCGTGCTAGGTTCCGGGCTCCACTTGCTCAGGAAATCAGTGCATGGTCTTTCGCATCAACATCAATGGTCGCGGCGTCGGCCAGCATGGCGACTCGACCACCAGCGGCGCTGTGTGCCTCAGCAGTCAGACCTTCATCGACGGAACGATGTCCCCAGCCTGCGCCTGGGGGACACCACCACGCCTTGTCCTGAGTGCGGCGAGGAAGGGCGCGGCGGTCAGCGCGATGCAGCCGGTCAGCAGGTTTTCCGAATCGGCCCAGCACGCGGCCGCTTCACCCTCGACGTCATCCACTTCCGCCTTTACCGAGTTTGCCGTTTTCGATCGCTCGATGCCCGCCATGTCTGCCATAGCCGGGACTCGCGAACCCGGCTTCTACGTGGTACCGCGCAGCATGTCCGTTCAGCAGGTGCTGGCCGAGCTGGGGCTTGATACCCGCTACCTGTCGACCCCGCTGCAGCGGCTCAACCCGACCTTCGCCCAAGGCTTCAAAGCGGGCGAGATCTTCGTGATCGACGATCCGGACAACGGCACAACCTGCACCCGCGAGGAGGCCCAGTTGACGCTGCCGCCACGCAGGTGCGTGAGGCGCTGGATCAGCTCGACGAGGACGAGACCAACTTCATGGAGTGCTTCCAGGGCGAGATCACCGAGGTGCTCGGTGGTGCCAGCCAAGCGATGGGAGTGGGCAAGGACAGGCTGAGCCAAGGGCTGAAGCAGGTTGAAGGCAGCTTGCGCGCGCTTGAACAGCTGTACCAACGGAAGTACGGCGGATACCTCAGGATTGCTCTTGGCGGCGGGGCTTCGGTGCCTAAGGTGCAGGAAGTGTGTCGTGCTGGAGAGACTGGGAGTTTCTCAGGTGGGTAAGTGGTGGTTTGGCTGGCGCTTATTTGGGGTAGAGCGGCTGCGCCCGTATGTGGTTACGCCAGCGTGACAGGTGGAGTAGGCATAACACACCAAGGGGTTTTTCGCAAAAACGAGTAAAGCAGGACTTTAATTTCAAACTAAAATCCGAGACAAGCCAGTTATTTTTTGTGCAGGCCAATTTCTGGATATGGTTCCGAAAATCATTGCAACAACCTCGCACGAACTACGATAAATACATCGTGATAATGTTAAAGAAAAAGAAAACGTTAAATTTTCTTTGCATATAAAACTCGTTTCACACGAGACAGCTTTTCGTTTCTGGGCTGGGACAAATATCAACCTAAAAACGCAACTCAAACGCAGAATCACTTTGGCTAACCTTGAGAAAATTGCGCTGAAGCCGGATGGCTGCAGCCTCTCTTATCCATACCTATAGCATATACAAGGTGCTCAATGGCGCAAGCCCTGAATAGAAATACAAACTATCATAGAAAACCACTAAAACATCAAAACCCCTACACCTTTTGGAGATTAAATTGAACGCATTGACAATACTGTGTCAGGAATTCAGCCAGCTGACCGGGGTAAAGCTTGATCTAAGTATCGGGCCTGTGCGCCTGGACATTGGACAATTCGGTCCATGGTGGCTGGAGGCCGACAGCAGCCAGCGAGTATTGACCTTTTACCATACGGTCGGCCAAGCCAAACCGAGTGAATTTGCCCACTGGCTAGATATTAATTGCCAATTTTCTCTCTTGGGAGGTGCTTGGCTTGCCTACCATCAGCCAACCGAGACCATCAGATTATGCCTGCTGCAAGAAGTAGTTCGGCTGGATGGAAATGTGTTGGCTAACTTACTCGATAACTTGCAACAGGTTCGTACCGATCTACCTATGCCCCTCTATGCGCATCAATAGCTCGACCTCTAACTGCCCTGTTTATAGATAAGAGATTACGTTCCCCATGGTTATCTCCACTTCAGCATTATTCAATCCACTTGCTACAACACTGCAAGAATCCAAGAGCACATCTGACATTGAACCTTCTCACTCGACCTCCATCACACCACTAACTAATTCCGCGCCGCAAAAAATCGAGTGGCAGAATAATAGCATTGCAGATAATAAGCAGATAGAAGCCAACCTCGCTCGCTTGGCCAGTGAAAATCCGGCAGCCCTAAAAACTGCCGACGCACTACTGGCCACATTGGCCAAACTCTTTATCCTGATTGAGGAAAATGAACTTAAAGCCACTACCAAAATGCTGGCGAGTTATGCATCGGACACCCCCAACTTCGGTGTTGTCGGACAGCTTGGCGCCGGTGGATTTAGTCGTGTCATGGATGAGGCTCGTCACGGAAGCGCACGCGCCCTTTGTGATGGACAGGAACCACTAACCCTTAGAGAGAAAGCGACCGCCTTTTTCAATTTGACCAATTCGACCTATTTTCGCGAAACCATGGAGAAGATCCACAGCTCTCCCGAGCTGAAAAAAATGGCTGCTGATATTGTTGACATCAGCTATCTGGAGTCCAAGCAATTTGCGCCAGCTCGCGGGAACAGCAAGGAACGGCCATCAGGTGATCAGCTAGCGCTCTACACGTTTAAAAACGAAAACAAGAATGATGCCTCGGAAAATGTACACCTCTATGAACAGCTAAAAGAGGTCGCGGGTCAAAAAACCAGCAGCAATCCGGCTAAAGCGGGCAGCAGCCTGACCAAGGTGCAAAATGACTTTCGTCAAAAGCCTGAGCATGCCGAAATGGTCTGGGCATCGGCTGCCGACCTTGCAGCAGATCAACGACTAACGGGGCGCGAACTTGTATTTGCTCACTACAATCCTCGTAATCGAGTGGATCGTGACGAAAGTCAGTTTGGCAATCAAGGTCCAATCAAGGCATTCGCGTCACTCTCGCTCGAGCAGACTGTAGTTGTTCGAGGAAATGGTTTTGCCGTCTGGCAAGTCAAAGAAGGGACCGGCTTTTTCCAAGATGCTCAGTTACAACATAAGCCAACTGTTGCTGGTCCGTCTGGTACGACGGATCGCTTTATGACCGCTGCTCGGCTATTGGGAAATGGCCTGATGAACGAACTTGGCCTTAACCAACCTAAGGGCGCTGAAACTCAGGAGCAAAATAATGTGAGGGCTGAAAGAGAAATGAAAGAATTGGTTCGCTGGATGGCAACCGGCTACCTGGTCGATGACAATCACCACTCCATGATTGAAGTCAACCTTGGGGCAGCAAACCACGGCCTTCCTGCACAATGGGGGACCGCCCTATACAGTGAGCCCTTCAGTGCCCCGATAAAAACTGAGCACTTCACTGTTTCCAGTGAGGAAGTGATGAGAGTGGCAGAGCAACAGTCTACGGTGAAGACACACTACGAAAACTTTCGGTACGATCTTCAAGGAGGGAGGCGAGCCAAGTTCACACCTGATGGACGTATAGCCTGACGTACGGCCGCCGACGCCCTCCGGGGCTGCGAAGCGCCTCGTAGAAGGTACAGCGCCACAACCCAAACGTCACTTAGGTTCTGTCTGAAAGGCGACCTCGCAAGCGCTGCCGCTGGCTTTTGGCCGACAAGGGCTACGACGCTGACGCACGCTTTGACAAGCTCGCAAAAAGCTATGGTGCGATGGTCTCACTGGCTTGTGTCATTCGGTGTCTGAGACACCTTTTTTCAGACAGAGCCTAGTTGGAGGTGGGTCGCTTGCAGAAGCTGTCGGCGTTGGTTCGATAGGTGAGTGGTTTGGAGATTACCTCTACGGAGTGACTAGTGATTGATATAACTAGCTGGCCTCCAATTATTGTGATCCCCTTCGTTCTGCTCCCCTTTGTGATCACCTTTTCAGGCATTTTCATGGAGGTCTGGATGGCCCGCAGCCGCGACTTTGACCTCATCATTGCAAGCCAGCCAAACAGTGGCTGGTTCCAGCAGCAGGTATTGTTCTGGGGGACGACGCGCTTGAAATCACGTTGTATCGTGCTCAGTACCTTTAGCGGGGCGGTGCTCTATCCAAAGTTATGTGTTCGGTTAGGGATGGTGGATGCAGAAGATATGCTTAACTTTCCGCCGCACCTGCGACGTCGACTATTGTTATCTTCCTGGCTAATAATCATTGGCTGTGCCTGGTTTGCGATAGTCCTCGCGTTAATCAAACTCTCTCCAACCCGATGACTTCCCACCAATAAAAAAGGCGAGCCCCCTGGGCTCGCCTTTTTTTACGTCCACATTCCAACCCGCATCGAGTGCACGTAATCAGTGCAAAATCTGACTCAAGAACAGCTTGGTCCGCTCATTCTGCGGCCGGTCGAAGAAGTCGTCCGGCGCTGCCTGCTCAACGATCTCCCCTTTGTCCATGAATATCACCCGGTTCGCCACGGTACGGGCGAAGCCCATTTCGTGGGTCACGCAGAGCATGGTCATGCCGTCTTCTGCCAGGCTGACCATGGTGTCGAGCACTTCCTTGACCATTTCCGGATCGAGCGCCGAGGTCGGTTCGTCGAACAGCATGATCTTCGGCTTCATGCACAGCGCTCGGGCAATCGCCACGCGCTGCTGCTGACCACCGGACAGTTGCCCCGGGTACTTGTGTGCCTGCTCCGGAATCCGCACCCGCTCCAGGTAGTGCATGGCGATTTCCTCGGCCTTGCGCTTGGGCAGCTTGCGCACCCACATCGGCGCCAGGGTGCAGTTCTGCAGAATGGTCAGGTGCGGGAACAGGTTGAAGTGCTGGAACACCATGCCGACTTCACGACGGATCGCTTCGATCTGCTTGAGGTCGTTGGTCAACTCCACACCATCGACCACGATGCGGCCCTGCTGGTGCTCTTCCAGACGGTTGAGGCAGCGGATGGTGGTGGACTTGCCCGAGCCCGAGGGCCCGCACAGGACGATACGCTCGCCCTGGCGCACATTGAGGTTGATGTCCTTGAGCACGTGGAACTGGCCGTACCACTTGTTCACGCCCTGCATCTGAATAATGCCTTCAGGGCTCACAGGCTGTTTGATCGCTTCACTCATGAAATTGCTCCTAACGCTTGTGGCCTGTGTCCAGCTTGCGCTCCAGATGCATGGAGTAGCGGGACATACCGAAACAGAAAATCCAGAAAACCAGGGCGGCGAACACATAGCCCTCGGTCGCCATACCCAGCCAGGTGGGGTCGGCCGCGGCTTGCTTGACGCTGTTGAGCAGGTCGAACAGGCCGATGATGATCACCAGGCTGGTGTCCTTGAACAGGGCGATGAAGGTGTTGACGATGCCCGGGATCACCAGCTTCAGGGCCTGCGGCAGAATCACCAGGCCCATCGAGCGCCAGTAACCCAGCCCCATCGCCGAAGCCGCTTCGTACTGGCCTTTGGGAATGGCCTGCAAACCGCCGCGCACCACTTCGGCGATGTACGCCGACTGGAACAGGATCACCCCGATCATCGCCCGCAACAGTTTGTCGAAGCTCATGCCTTCGGGCAGGAACAACGGCAGCATCACCGACGACATGAACAACACCGTGATCAACGGCACGCCGCGCCAGAACTCGATGAACGTAACGCAGACGACCTTCACCGCCGGCATCTTCGAGCGCCGTCCCAGCGCCAGCAGAATGCCCAGCGGCAAGGCCCCGACAATGCCGACGGTGGCAATCACCAGGGTCAGCATCAAGCCGCCCCACTTGTTGGTCGGCACCGTGGTCAGGCCCAGGTAACCGCCGTGCAGCAAGATGAAGGCAATGATCGGGTACAGCACCAGGAAGCACAGGCCGTAAGTTGCCTTGCGCGGAAAGCGCGCGATGAACAGTGGCGCGGCACCAATCACCGCCAACCATACCGTCAAGTCCACGCGCCAGCGCAGTTCGCTGGGGTAGTAGCCGTACATGAACTGCCCGAAGCGTTGCTGGATAAACACCCAGCAAGCGCCTTCCTTGGTGCAATCGGCGCGGGTGGTGCCGACCCAGTTGGCGTCGAAGATCGACCACTGCAACAGCGGCGGCACGATCAGCCACACCAGGTACAGGGCAAACAGCGTGAGTAAGGTGTTAAGCCAGCTGGAGAACAGGTTGGCGCGCATCCAGGCCAGCACGCCGACGGTTTTCACCGGTGGCGGCATATCAGGTTTGAAAACATGGGTAGTCATGCGCGTGTCCTCACCGCTCGATCAGCGCAATGCGCTTGTTGTACCAGTTCATCAACAGGGAAATGCTGATGCTGATAGCCAGATAGACACTCATGGTGATGGCGATCACCTCGATAGCCTGGCCGGTCTGGTTGAGTACGGTTCCCGCGAACAACGACACCATCTCCGGATAGCCGATACCGGCGGCCAGCGAAGAGTTCTTCGCCAGGTTCAGGTACTGGCTGGTCAACGGCGGAATGATCACCCGCAGCGCCTGGGGAATGATCACCTTGCGCAAGGTCGGGCCTTCACGCAGCCCCAGGGAGCGGGCCGCCTCGGTCTGGCCGTAGCTCACCGAACGAATGCCCGAACGCACGATCTCGGCGATGAACGCCGCGGTGTAGATGGTCAGCGCCAGGGTCAGCGCGAGCAGTTCCGGGATCAATACCCAGCCGCCGACGAAGTTGAAACCCTTGAGCTGTGGCATCTCCCAGTGCAGCGGGCTACCCGCCAGCAGCACGCTGAGGGCGGGAATGCCGAGGAACAGGAACAAACCGACCCAGAACTTGTGAAACGGCTCGCCAGTGGCTTCGAAACGGCGGTTGGCCAGGCGCACCATCACCACAATGGCGACAATGGCCAGCACCAGGCTGACGACAAATGGCCAGAATCCTTCGGCCACGGAAGCACCAGGCATGTTCAAGCCCCGGTTGCTGATAAAGAAGGCGTCGTTGATGTTGATACTGCCCCGCGGTCCCGGCAGGGTCAGGAACACCGCGAAGTACCAGAACAGGATCTGCAGCAGCGGTGGAATGTTACGGAAAGTCTCGACATACACCGTGGCCAGCTTGTTGATCATCCAGTTCGGTGACAACCGCGCCACACCGATGATGAACCCCAGCAGGGTCGCCAGGACGATACCGATAAAGGTCACCAGCAGCGTATTGAGCAGGCCGATGACGAATACCCGGGCATAACTGTCTTGTTCGGTGTAGGGAATCAGGTGTTGAGCGATACCGAAACCGGCACTGCGCTCGAGAAAATCGAAGCCCGAGGTGATGCCCCGGTGTTGCAGGTTGGTCTGGGTGTTGTGGAACAGGTACCAGCCCAGAGCGACCACCGCGACCACGGTGATGATCTGGAACAGCCACGCACGCACACGTGGATCGTTAAGGGATGGCCCCTTGGGTGCGCCGATTTGATTTTGCATGTAATGCCCCGAAAGGAAGGGAAGCGAACAGCCTGCGACGGCCAGGGGCCGCCGCAGGCCGCAACCGTCAGCGCACCGGTGGCGCGTACTGGATGCCGCCGTTGTTCCACAGGGCGTTCAGGCCGCGGTCGATCTGCAGCGGGGTGCTCTTGCCCAGGTTCTTCTCGAAGACTTCACCGTAGTTGCCGACCTGTTTGACGATCTGCACGACCCAGTCCTTCGGCAGTTTCAGGTCCTTGCCGTACTCACCGTCGGCACCGAGCATGCGCGCCACGTCCGGGTTCTTGGTGGACTTGGCTTCAGCTTCGACGTTTTTGGAGGTAATGCCCATTTCTTCGGCATTGAGCATGGCGAACAGGGTCCACTTGACGATGCTGAACCACTCCTCATCGCCTTTGCGTACCACCGGGCCCAGTGGCTCTTTGGAAATGGTTTCCGGCAGAACGACGTAGTCGGTTGGCGCAGCCAGCTTGGAGCGCTGTGCGTACAGTTGCGACTTGTCGGACGTCAGTACGTCGCAACGGCCGGACTCCAGCGACTTGGCGCTTTCATCGGAGGTGTCGAAGGTGATCGGGGTGTACTTCAGGCCGTTGGCGCGGAAGTAGTCGGAGACGTTGAGTTCGGTGGTGGTACCGGCCTGGATGCAGATGGTTGCGCCGTCCAGCTCTTTGGCGCTGGAAACGCCCAGTTTTTTGTTCACCAAAAAGCCGATGCCGTCGTAATAGGTAACACCCGCGAACACCAGGCCCATGCCGGCGTCACGGGAACTGGTCCAGGTGGTGTTACGCGACAGCACGTCGACTTCGCCGGACTGCAGCGCGGTGAAGCGCTCCTTGGCATTGAGCTGGCTGAACTTGACCTTGGTGGCATCGCCGAATACAGCCGCGGCTACTGCGCGGCAGACGTCTGCGTCGATACCGACGATATTGCCCTTGGCATCCGGAACCGAGAAACCCGGCAAGCCGTCACTGACGCCACACTGAACGAAACCCTTCTTCTGCACGGCGTCCAGGGTCGCACCTGCCTGTGCGATACCACTGATACCGAGTACGGTAGCAGCGGTAACCACTGCCAGGGTGGATTTCAACATCTTCATTCAAACCTCCAGTTTTGCTCTTATTGTGTTGAGCCGGGATTGCACCGCACCCTTATGAGGCGCATCCGACCCGTGTTGGCTTGTTTTTGGGTCAATTGGCGCAATGCGCTGTTCTGTGACAGCCTTGGGGACCGCTAACGGGTGTTACCGTCCAAAACGTGTAACCTCGCATCTGGATTTTCATAGCAAAGCGCGTACCAAACTGAATGGCTAAAGCGTTTCAGTTAACGTCAACAGGAAAACTTGCACCGTTGCGACAGGTTCTTCCCGGTTTCACACCACGCGCCTTCATTTCATGCACGCAAACAAGCGCGCGCGCACATTTTCGGAGCAGTCATGAGCCACCCGCTGATTCTTGAGCCACAAAAAAAAGCAGACGCCTGTGTGATCTGGTTGCACGGCCTGGGGGCCGATCGTTACGACTTCATGCCGGTGGCCGAAGCCCTGCAGGAAGTGCTGCTGTCCACCCGCTTCGTCATGCCCCAGGCGCCGACCCGGCCAGTGACCATCAATGGCGGCTACGAGATGCCCAGCTGGTACGACATCAAGGCCATGACCCCGGCGCGCGCCATCGACGAGGATCAGTTGCAGGCGTCCGCCGAGCAGGTGATCGAACTGATCAAGGCCGAGCAGGCCAAAGGCATCGACCTGGCCCGTATCGTCCTCGCAGGTTTCTCCCAGGGCGGCGCGGTGGTGCTGCACACTGCTTATATAAAGTGGCAAGAAGCCCTGGGTGGCGTCCTGGCCCTTTCGACCTACGCACCGACGTTCAACGACAAGGTCGAGTTGACCGCCTGCCAGCAGCGCACCCCGGCCCTGTGCCTGCATGGTGTGTACGATCCGGTGGTTCTGCCGGCCATGGGTCGCGCGGCCTTTGAACACCTGAAAAACTGGGGTGTCAGCACGCAATGGGCTGAATACCCGATGGAACACGAAGTTGTGCAGGAAGAAATCAGCGATATCGCCGCCTGGCTGGGCGCACGCCTGCGTTAAAACCGGCCTTCCCTGTAGTTGTCAGTGCAATCCACTACGCCGCGCCCGATTCTTGCATTACACTGGCCGGCGTACATTCCTTAACCAATTGATGAGATGACCGTGCTCAAAGCACTCAAGAAGATGTTCGGCAAGAGCGAGGTTGAGCAACTCGCCACCGAAAGCGCTGCGCCTGTGAAGCAGCCACCCGCAGCCCCCAAGGCCCCTGCCCCGGCTGCCCCGCTCAACACCGAGACCAAGGCTGAAGCCGCCAAACCGGCACGCGCCGAAAAGCCGGCCGAAGCCAAACCGCGCCGTGAGCGCAAGCCAAAACCTGCAGCCTCCACCTGGAAGCTGGAAGATTTTGTGGTTGAGCCGCAAGAAGGCAAAACCCGTTTTCATGACTTCAAGCTCTCGCCCGAGCTGATGCATGCCATCCATGACCTGGGCTTCCCGTATTGCACGCCGATCCAGGCGCAAGTGCTGGGCCACACCCTGCGCGGCAAAGACGCGATTGGCCGCGCCCAGACCGGCACCGGCAAGACTGCAGCCTTCCTGATCTCGATCATCTCCCAGCTGCAGCAGACCCCGCCGCCCAAAGAGCGTTACATGGGCGAGCCACGGGCGCTGATCATCGCCCCGACCCGCGAACTGGTGGTACAGATCGCCAAGGACGCTGCCGCGCTGACCAAGTACACCGGCCTGAACGTGATGACCTTCGTCGGCGGCATGGACTTCGACAAGCAACTCAAGGCCCTCGAAGCGCGCCATTGCGACATCCTCGTCGCTACCCCGGGCCGTCTGCTCGACTTCAACCAGCGCGGCGAAGCCCACCTGGACATGGTCGAGGTGCTGGTACTGGACGAAGCCGACCGCATGCTCGACATGGGCTTTATCCCGCAGGTCCGTCAGATCATTCGCCAGACCCCGCCCAAGAGCGAGCGCCAGACCCTGCTGTTTTCCGCGACCTTCACCGAAGACGTGATGAACCTGGCCAAGCAGTGGACTACCGAGCCGTCCATCGTCGAGATCGAGCCGGAGAACGTTGCCAGCGAAACCGTCGAGCAGCATGTCTACGCCGTTGCCGGCAGCGACAAGTACAAGCTGCTGTACAACCTGGTGACCGAGAACAAGTGGGAACGGGTAATGGTCTTTGCCAACCGCAAGGACGAGGTGCGCCGCATCGAAGAGCGCCTGGTGCGCGATGGCGTCAACGCCGCCCAGTTGTCGGGTGACGTGCCTCAGCACAAACGCATCAAGACCCTGGAAAATTTCCGCGAAGGCCGCATCACCGTGCTGGTTGCGACCGATGTCGCTGGTCGCGGCATCCACATCGACGGCATCAGCCATGTGATCAACTTCACCCTGCCCGAAGATCCGGACGACTACGTGCACCGTATCGGCCGTACCGGTCGGGCGGGCACCAGCGGTGTGTCGATCAGCTTCGCCGGTGAGGACGACTCCTACCAGCTACCGGCTATCGAAGAACTGCTGGGCCGCAAGATCAGCTGCGAAATGCCGCCGACCGAACTGCTCAAGCCGGTGCCGCGCAAACATCACTGATTGTTGCGACGTTGCCAGAAAACGCAGCCCTCCTCGGCTGCGTTTTTTTATGCCGCTGATATTGTCCAAATAAACAAAGAGTCCATAATAGACAAAATAGTTTAATTGGAGCCTCGTATGTCCGCGCCTCTCGTCATCGATAAACCGCTCGCTCGCCAGCTGCTGGCACAGGTGGATGTGCCACAGATCCTGCGCAACCTGTTTCGTGACCTGGCGGCCGGGCAAGCGGTGCAGCCGCCTCAGCAACTGGTCGAGTTTCCGCACGGCCAAGGCGACTTCATCAATTACGGCGGCGTGCTGGCCGGGGAGCGTGTGTATGGCGTCAAGACCTCGCCCTATATCGTCCGCGAGCAAGGCCCGCTGGTTACCGCCTGGACCCTGCTGATGTCGATGGACAGCGGACAGCCATTGCTGCTGTGCGATGCCGGCGAGCTGACCACGGCGCGCACGGCGGCCACTACCGCCGTTGCTGTCGATGCCCTGGCCCCGGCGACCACCAAGCGCCTGACTTTGATTGGCAGCGGCCCGATTGCCCGCGCGCACCTGCACTATGTGCGCGGCTTGCGTGACTGGCAGGACATCCGCCTGTACTCCCCGAGCCTGGCCCGGCAAAGCGCCGAACAACGCCAGACCCTGAGCGACCTCGACCCGCGTCTGACCCTGAGCGACAGCCTCGATCAGGCGCTGACTGATGCCGATGTGATCCTGCTGTGCACATCCTCGGCCACACCGGTCATCGACCCGGCCACCTTGAGCAAGCCAGCGCTGATCACCTCGATCAGCACCAACGCCGTACGCGCTCACGAAGTTCCGCCTGCGAGCCTGGGCGACATGGACGTGTACTGTGATTACCGGGTAACCACCCCGGGCAGCGCTGGTGAGATGCGCATCGCCGCCGAGCAACACGGCTGGAGCCCCGAGGCCATCGTCGGTGACCTGGCGCAATTGATGAGCCAGCAGGCGCCCGCGCCGAGCTACCAGCGCCATGCCTTCTTCCGCTCCATCGGCCTGGGCCTGGAAGACATCGCCCTGGCCAATGCCCTGTACCACCTGCAGCGCGCCGTCTGAGGACTTCTTCATGCAACAGGCAGACTTCATCATCATCGGTGCCGGCATTGCCGGTGCCTCGACCGGCTACTGGCTCGCCGGCCATGGCCGGGTGCTGCTGCTGGAACGCGAGCCGCAGCCGGGTTATCACTCGACAGGCCGCTCCGCAGCGCTGTACACCGCCGCCTACGGCACCCCGCAGGTGCGTGCCCTGACCCTGGCCAGCCGTGCGTTCTTCGACCAGCCGCCGGCAGGCTTTGCCGAGCACCCGCTGCTCAGCCCGCGCGGCGAGATGACCGTCGACCTGACCGGCGACCCCGCAGAGCTGCAACGCCAGTACCTGAGCGCCAAGGCCTGCGTGCCGGAGGTCGAGTTGCTCGATGCCGAGCAAGCTTGCGCCCGCGTGCCGGTGCTGCGCCGCGACAAGGTACATGGCGCCCTGTATGACCCGAGCGCCAGCGATATCGACACCGATGCCCTGCACCAGGGCTACCTGCGCGGTATCCGCCGCCAGCAGGGCGAAGTGCACAGCGACTGCGAAGTCTTGCAATTGAGCCGCGATGCCGACGGCCTCTGGCAGGTACAGACCAGCCGCGGCACCTTCAGTGCACCGGTGCTGATCAATGCTGCCGGCGCCTGGGCCGACCAGATCGGCACGCTGGCCGGTGCCCAGCCACTTGGCCTGCAACCCAAGCGCCGCGCCGCCTTCATCTTTGCCGCGCCCGAAGGTATCGACAGCCACGCCTGGCCGATGCTGGTCAGCCTGGACGAGTCGTTCTACATGAAGCCTGACGCCGGCATGCTGCTCGGCTCCCCGGCCAACGCCGACCCGGTCGAGCCGCATGATGTGCAGCCCGAAGAACTGGATATCGCCTTGGGCATCTATCAGATCGAGGAAGCCACTACCTTGAGCATCCGCCGGCCAACCCGCACCTGGGCCGGTTTGCGCAGCTTCGTCGCGGACGGCGATCTGGTCGCCGGCTTCGACCCCGAGGTACCCGGACTGTTCTGGGTTGCCGCCCAAGGCGGCTACGGCATTCAGACCTCGCCGGCCATGGGCCAGGCCAGCGCTGCCCTGGTACGCGGCGAAGACCTGCCGCAGTCGCTCAAGGCCTTCGGCCTGAACGAGGCCATGCTCTCCCCGCGCCGCCTGCAGGGATGACGCGCCGCCGCGATTGCGGCACACTCGCAGCGCCCTTGCCCCAAGGGCGCTGACACCGCCTGGAGCCTGCCTGAATGTCGACCCCCAGCCGCGATCCTGTCCTGGACAATTACCGGGCCATCGCCGATGCCATCGCCACCCTGTTCTTCCCGCATGCCGAGGTGGTGCTGCACGACCTGCGCAGCCAGAAAATCGACTACATCGCCAACAACCTGTCCAAACGCGAGATTGGCGACGATGCGGCACTGGAAGACATGCTCGAGGCAGGTACCGACGAGACCAACATCGGCCCCTACGAGAAACTCAACTGGGACGGACAGAAAATCCGCTCGCTGAGCACCGTGCTGCGCACCGAGTCAGGCACGCCGCTGGCGGTGCTGTGCATCAACCTGAACATCTCGTTGTTCGAAAACGCCAAGGCGGCGCTGGACCTGTTCCTCTCGCCCAGCCGGTTGATTCCGCAACCGGATGCGTTGTTTCGCGACGACTGGCAGGAACGTATCAACACCTTCCTCAACAACTGGCTGCGCCAGCGTCAGTTGAGCCTCAACCTGCTGACCCGCGACCACAAGCGCGAACTGGTGCTGGCCCTGCACGCCGAAGGCGCGTTCAAGGGCAAGAGTGCGGCCAACTATGTGGCCAATGTACTGGGGATGGGGCGCGCGACGGTGTACAAACACCTGAAGGAACTCAAGGCCTGAAGGGCTTCAGGCCTTGAGGCGGGCCATCAGTCGCCGTAGATATCGGACTTGAAGTACTTGGCTTGAATCTTCTGGTACTCGCCGTTGGCGCGAATCGCGTCAATGGCATTGTTGAACTGGGAGACCAGCTCACTGTTGCCCTTGCGAATGGCGATCCCGGCGCCCTCACCGACGTATTTCGGGTCTTTGAGCTCAGGGCCGGTAAAAGCGTAGTCAGCACCACGTGGCATCGACAGGAAGTCATCCAGAGGAATGGTGTCGGCGAAAATCGCATCTACGCGCCCGGATGCCAGGTCCATGTAGATTTCTTCGTTGTTGCTGTAGCGCTTGATCGTGATGCCCTTGGGCTCCAGCACTTCAGTGGCGTAGCGATCCGTGGTGGTGGCGCGCTGCACACCCACGGTCTTGCCCTTGAGGCTTTCATACTGGTCGTCAACCGTCGCGCCCTTCTTCATCACCAGGCGGGACGAGGTGAAGTAGTACTTGTGGGTGAAATCCACGGATTTCTTACGTTCATCGGTGATGGTCATCGACGACAGGGCCGCATCGATCTTCTTCACCTTCAGCGAAGGGATCAGCCCGTCGAATTCCACCTCATTCCACTCACACTTGACCTTCATCTGCGCGCACAAGGCGTTGCCGATGTCGTAGTCGAAACCGACGATTTCGCCTTTGTCGTTCTTCGAGGCAAAGGGTGGATAAGCGGCCTCGATGCCGATGCGCAAGGTGTTCTCGGCGGCGAACAGGCTGCTGGCCAACAGGCTCAGGGCCAGACCGCTGATCAGGGTGAAGGTCTTCATGATGGGTCTCTCTCGCTCGTTGTTGGAGGTGTGTTGCAAGACAGAGGAAAGGGAGCAGGCGTACGTCGGCCTGGAATTATTTTGTACTTATAATTCCATACTGGACTTTATTGTATAAAAACTCAACAGACGCCCTACACGTTTTTTGTAGGAGCGCGCCTTGGGCAGTCAGAGAACCGACCTATAGGAGCTGGCGAAGCCTGCGATCGGCCGCGAAGCGGTCGCAGATTCGCACAGCCACCCTCGCCAGTACTACCAGCGCCCGGCCGCGTCTTCGTCGCTCTGCTTGCCCTCAACCCAACGCGGGCCATTACCGGTCTGCTCTTTCTTCCAGAACGGTGCACGGGTCTTGAGGTAGTCCATGATGAAGTTGCAGGCATCGAACGCTGCCTGGCGGTGGGCGCTGGCCACGCCGACAAAAACGATCGGCTCACCCGGATCAAGCGCGCCGATACGATGCAGTACCTCGACCTTGAGCAGTGGCCAGCGCTGCTGCGCCTCGACGACAATCTTCGCCAGGGCTTTTTCGGTCATGCCCGGATAGTGCTCCAGAAACATGCCCGCGACTTCCTGACCGTCATTGAAGTCGCGCACATAACCGACAAACGCAACCACCGCCCCGACGCCGACGTTGGCCGCGTGCATGGCATTGGTTTCAGCCCCCGGATCAAAGACCTCGGCCTGAACGCGTATGCTCATCTCAGCCTCCGGTTACAGGAGGAAAGAAGGCCACTTCGTCACCCTCGACAAGCGGCTCGTCAAGCTTGCACAGGTCCTGGTTGCGCGCGCACATCAGGTTCTGTTCGGCCAGCACCTCATACTTGCCGCCTCGGGCGAGCAGCGCCTGGCGCACCTGTTCCAGCGTGGCAAACGCACCTTCCAGTGCCTCGCCATCCCTACCCAGGGCTTCGCGGTAACGGGCGAAGTACACCACGTTGATGCTCATTTTGTTTCATCCGCCTGATAATGACCGCTCTTGCCACCGGTTTTTTCCAGCACCCGCACGCTATCAATGATCATGCCGCGATCAACTGCCTTGCACATGTCATAGAGGGTCAGCGCAGCGACGCTGGCCGCTGTCAGTGCCTCCATCTCCACGCCGGTCTGCCCGGCCAGCTTGCAACGGGCGACGATATGCACCGTGTCGTTGCCTTCGGCGCTGAGTTCGACCTTGACGCTGGTCAGCATCAGCGGGTGGCACAGCGGGATCAGGTCACTGGTTTTCTTTGCCGCCTGGATACCGGCAATGCGCGCCACGGCGAACACATCCCCTTTGGGGTGTTCGCCATCAACGATCATCTGCAGGGTTTGCGGGAGCATGCGCACCCGCGCTTCGGCCACCGCCTCACGCGAGGTCACGGCTTTGTCGGTGACGTCGACCATATTGGCCCGACCTTGGGAATCGAGATGAGTCAGCACTGCCTTCCTCCTGTTCAGGAGCAACGAGTGTAAACCCAGGAGTCAGGAATTCGCAGCGAAAAAAACCGGGCGGTCAGACCGCCCGGCACGGAGGGGATTACAGGTGCGATTCGGCGTATTCGGCCAGGATCGAACGCGGCACACCCTGCAGGGTGATGTGCACGCCGTTGGGGAAGTCCTTGAAGCGCTCGGTCAGGTAGGTGAGGCCCGAGCTGGTGGCGGACAGGTAAGGGGTATCGATTTGCGCCAGGTTGCCCAGGCAGATCACCTTGGAACCGGCCCCGGCACGGGTGATGATGGTTTTCATCTGGTGCGGCGTGAGGTTCTGGCACTCATCGATGAGGATCAGGCTCTGCTGGAAACTGCGACCGCGAATGTAGTTCAGCGATTTGAACTGCAGCGGCACCCGCTCAAGGATGTAATCGACGCTGCCATGGGTGTTCTCGTCATCCATGTGCAGAGCTTCGAGGTTGTCGGTGATCGCCCCGAGCCAAGGTTCCATTTTTTCCGCCTCGGTACCTGGCAGAAAGCCGATCTCCTGGTCCAGCCCCTGCACGCTGCGGGTGGCGATGATGCGCCGGTAGCGCTTGCTGACCATGGTCTGCTCAATCGCGGCAGCCAGGGCCAGGATGGTTTTACCGGAACCGGCGGCACCGGTCAGGTTGACCAGATGGATGTCCGGATCAAGCAGGGCGAACAGCGCCAGGCTCTGGTGGATGTCGCGGGGTTTCAGGCCCCAGGCTTCCTGGTGCAGCAACGGTTCCTGATGGAGATCGAGCAGGAGCAGCTCGTCGTCCTTGATGCCTTTGATCCAGCCGACAAAACCCTGCTCATCGATGATGAACTCATTGATATGCACGGCCGGCAGGTTGTCGACCATTTGCACCCGGTGCCAGGTGCGACCACGCTCCTGGCGCGTTTCGACCTTGCTCACGCGGTCCCAGAACGAGCCGGTGACGCTGTGATAGCCCTTGGAAAGCAGGGAAACGTCGTCAACCAGCTGGTCGGTGCTGTAGTCCTCGGCCGCGATACCGCAGGCGCGGGCCTTCAGGCGCATGTTGATGTCTTTGGTCACCAGCACCACGTCCAGGTCTTTGCGCCGACTGCGCAGCTCCAGCAACTGGTTGATGATGATGTTGTCGTTGAGGTTTTCCGGTAGCAGGCGGTTAGGCTCGTTGCGTGGGCTCATCAGGATCGACAGCAAGCCCTTGGGCCCGCTCTTGCCACGCTGGATCGGCACGCCCTGTTCCACATCAGCTGGCGAGGCATCGCCCAGGGTCTGGTCAATCAGGCGGATGGCCTGGCGGCATTCGGCGGCGATGGTGTGTTTGCCAGTCTTGAGCTTGTCGAGCTCCTCCAGCACCGTCATCGGTATGGCGACGTGGTGCTCCTCGAAGTTGAGCAATGCGTTTGGATCGTGGATCAGTACATTGGTATCGAGCACATAAAGGATTGGCTGGGTGGAGGAAGTGCTGCGTCCTTGATCATCCATACTCGGTCACCTTTGTGGGAGCCAGACGACGCAATACCTGGTCGGTGCTGCGCCGAGAAGTGGCCGCCGGTTCTCCCCTGATCCGCGTCGTTACGGTCGGGAAACTACAAACAGCTGAGGTGCCCAGTGACGCCACCTGTGCTGCAGGGTTCGGCGGTCTGTCTTCTTGATACCGCAAAACCCATGACTGGAAAAAGCACTTTTACGTATTTTTGAAGTTTATTTTTCTACGGGGCATTTTGCCCTTGGCGTGGTGTCAAAGCACCGCTACAGTCATAAATCCAGGTCAGTTAAAAACACATCGAAAATCTTGCCTGCCTCGCCCTTCCCCGCCGGTTTTCAGCTTTTCCCGGCAAAATGCCGACAATCTTCCCAACCGATCCCGCTCTGCGCCGTCTGTTCCAGCAGCCAGGCCACCGCTTCCTGCGCCTTGGGCTGGGTGTCGTGAAACTGGATGAGTCCGCGGCGCCAGAGCAGCATCAGGGTCAGCACCCGTTGCGCTGACTGCTCGCTGCTCAATGCCCCCTGATCCTGGGCATCGATGTTCCACAACGCCACCTGCAGGCCCTGGCTGGCAAAGAACGCCTGGCTGTCAGCACGGCGCTGACCATAGGGCGGCCTGAACAACGCCACGTACTGATCCGGCAGGTCAGCCTGGACCCGCGCCTGGCTGCGCAGCACCGAGCGCTGCCAGTCCTGCCACTGCCCATGGGAGCGATATTCCCAACCCTGAATCCCCACGCACTGGCCTTTGTAAAGCGCCCGCAGGTCCGCCAGCGAGGTTTTGTCACGGCGCATCTGCACGCTGTTGCCGAGCACGAAGAAGGTTGCCCCGAGCTTTTGCCGGCGCAGAAAGTCGGTCAATGCGTCGGTGCTGCCGCCGACAGCACCCGGCCCTGAATCGAAGGTGAGCATGAACAGGCGATCGTTGAGCTCATCGCCGGTACGCTCAAGGTCCGCGTAGCGCTCGACTTCGCTGGCGGTTTGCGGAAACAGCGCCGCCTTGCGCAGCAGTTCGTCGAGGTAGCGCTGATGAAACTCGCGACTGGGAGCCGCCCAGCTGGCGTAGAACGAATCGCTGGCCACTTCGAACCGGGCCGCCTGCTTGCGCAGTTCAGCCTGGCTGTCGATGACATAACAGAACGAGGCATCCTGTTCGCAGCTTTGCTGGGCCAGGTCGTAGTTGCGCCACAGCTGTTGCCACAGCCGCGCACGCACCTGGTTGATAGACACCAGGTTGATCTGCTTGAGCCCCAGACGAGTCGCAAGGCTTGGCTCGTCAAGCGCCTCACTGGCCTCCAGAACCTGGGCGAACGCGAGGATTTCGGCGCGCGAGGCGACATCGAACAGTGCCGGGCTGTTCAATTGCTCCGGCCAGTGGCTGCGCTCGAATGTCGCCACCGGCAACGGCGCCGCCTGCGCCGCCACACTCAACAACCCACCCAGCAATAGAAAAGCAATGCGCACGATCAACTCTCCGATTTCCTCGCCGCGCACTATAGCGTCAAGCGTCGGGATGGTCTGTGGCTATTGGCGTCATAGCTGGAGATCAGCGCCCCCGCCCCGTAGAATCGGCGCCACGATTCAAGGAGCCCGACCCATGCTGACGGTGATTTCCCCCGCCAAGACCCTCGATTACGACACCCCGCCGGTAACCCAGCGCTACACCCAGCCGCAGTACCTGGATGATTCCCAGGTACTGATCGAGCAACTGCGCGAGCTGTCGCCGGCGCAGATCAGCGAGCTGATGCACCTCTCCGACAAACTCGCCGGCCTCAACGCCGCCCGTTTCGGCAGCTGGACCCCGGCGTTCACACCGGACAACGCCAAGCAGGCCCTGCTGGCATTCAAGGGTGACGTGTACACCGGGCTGGACGCCGAAAGCCTGAGCGAGGACGACTTCAGCTACGCCCAGGACCACCTGCGCATGCTCTCCGGCCTGTACGGCCTGCTGCGCCCCCTCGACCTGATGCAACCTTACCGCCTGGAAATGGGCACCAAGCTGGCCAACGCCCGCGGCAAGGACCTGTATGCCTTCTGGGGCACCCGTATCAGCGAGTGGTTGAACCAGGCCCTGGCGGATCAGGGCGACGACGTGCTGTTGAACCTGGCCAGCAACGAATACTTCAGCGCAGTCAAACGCAGTGCCTTGAACGCGCGGATCATCAATACCGAGTTCCGTGACTTCAAGAACGGCCAGTACAAAATCATCAGCTTTTACGCCAAGAAAGCCCGCGGGATGATGAGCCGCTTCGTGATTGAGGAACGCATCAACGATCCCGAGCAGCTCAAGCAGTTCGATGTACAGGGTTACTACTACAGTGCCGAACAGTCCAAGCCGGACAACCTGGTGTTCCTGCGCGACCATCCGGACGCATAAGTCGAACCGATTGCAGGAGCGGATTCACCGGGACCTCGGACCGGTAAATCCGCACCTGCTGTTTTGCCTCACAATCGACGTAAATCTGACGTCAACAAAACATCACCCCCTCTTTTATCGCCAATCGTCATAAGCCCGTTCGTAATTTTTTGACGAATTTCGTAAAAATTTTTTCGATACTGGCACAAAAACATCCCTCCCCGAGTTCGTCCTTTATATACAGGGGTGAAACTACCCAGTGCCATCAAAGTGGAAGTAATGGCACTTGAAAAAATATTTAAAAATCTTTCACGTTGCATGAACCGCCCTCGGAACTTATCCCCTCAGCCATCGCTCATACCACCCGTAACGATTCTCGAGCCCCGTGTGAGAGATGACCTACAACACAGTTGGCAATGCACAAGCTGTGTGCAGAACAACCCATACAACGAGAGCGCCATATATTGACGCCCCGTTAAACTCAGGAGATCCGCGCCCTAATAAATCGTCCTAGTGGTTGATTTCAAAGGATTTTTATCCAGTTGAAAGAGCAAGCACTGCAGTATCGGCGAACCGTTCTGCAATAAAGACGGCTGCATTTAAGGGCACGTCCATAATTTTTGGCCATTGGCTGCCAACTTTGAGTGCAGATTATTTTGCACTCCATATTTATATGCCTGCGCACGGTGAAGTGACATCTTTTTGCCACAACTCCGTTCGCCCGAAAATTGCTGGTTAATCAATCCGGTCTGGCTCTGCTAGTTGAGCCGGCATGATAAACACATGAGGTGATAGCGATGCGTATCAGCATCTTTGGTTTGGGTTATGTGGGTGCAGTCTGTGCTGGCTGCCTGTCCGCACGGGGTCATGAAGTGATTGGCGTGGATGTTTCCAAGACCAAGATCGACCTGATCAACCAGGGCAAATCGCCAATTGTCGAACCCGGGCTTGAAGCACTCTTGCAACAGGGCATCGACAACGGCCGCCTGCGTGGCACCACCGACTTTGCCGCCGCCATTCGCGACAGCGACCTGTCGATGATCTGCGTCGGTACGCCGAGCAAGAAGAACGGCGACCTGGGCCTGGAATACATCGAATCGGTGTGCCGCGAAATCGGTTTTGTCCTGCGCGAAAAAGCCAGCCGCCACACCATCGTGGTACGCAGTACCGTACTGCCAGGTACCGTCAAGAACGTGGTGATCCCGATCCTGGAAGACTGCTCGGGGAAAAAAGCCGGCGTCGACTTCGGCGTTGCAGTCAACCCGGAATTCCTGCGTGAAAGTACCGCGATCAAGGACTACGACCAGCCACCCATGACGGTGATTGGCGAACTGGATTCGGCCAGTGGCGATGTCCTGCAGTCGCTGTACGAAGAACTCGATGCGCCGATCATCCGCAAGGACATCGAAGTCGCCGAGATGATCAAGTACACCTGCAACGTCTGGCACGCGGCCAAGGTCACCTTCGCTAACGAGATCGGCAACATCGCCAAGGCCGTCGGCGTCGATGGCCGCGAAGTGATGGACGTGGTCTGCCAGGACAAGACCCTGAACCTGTCGCAGTACTACATGCGCCCGGGCTTTGCCTTCGGCGGCTCGTGCCTGCCCAAGGACGTGCGTGCCCTTACCTACCGCGCCAGCAGCCTCGATGTGAAGGCCCCGCTGCTCAACTCGCTGATGACCAGTAACGAGTCCCAGGTTCAGAACGCCTTTGACATCATCGAGAGCCACGACAAACGCAAGGTCGCCCTGCTCGGTCTGAGTTTCAAGGCCGGTACCGACGACCTGCGTGAAAGCCCGCTGGTCGAACTGGCCGAACGCCTGATCGGCAAAGGCTACGACCTGAACATCTACGACAGCAACGTCGAGTACGCCCGTGTCCACGGTGCGAACAAAGACTACATCGAGTCGAAGATCCCTCACGTGTCGTCGCTGCTCAACGCCGACTTCGAGCAGGTCATCAACCAGGCCGACGTGATCGTACTGGGTAACCGTGACGAGAAGTTCCGCGCCCTGGCGCAACAGGCGCCAGAAGGCAAACAGGTCATCGACCTGGTCGGCTTCATGAGCAAATCCACCTCCCCCACCAGCCGCACCGAAGGCATCTGCTGGTAATCCCGGCAGGCTGCCCGGGGCCCCAGGGCCCCGGGCAACACCCTTCTTCCCTCACTGGATACGGATGCAGAACATGCAAAGGCTCAAGCACGGCCTGCTACAGGTCGCCGGTTGGCTGTTCTACGTGAGCCTGCTCATGTTGATCGCCCTGGCCTTGCCCAACTCCATTTTCGACCCCGAATCGAAGGACTTCATCTTCCTCGTCGGTGCCGTCGGTATCTGGCGCTATTCCATGGGTGCCACGCACTTTGTGCGCGGCATGCTGTTTCTCTACGTGGTCTACCCGATGCTGCGGCGCAAAGTGCGCAAGCTGGGCAGCGCCGCAGATCCCTCGCACGTCTACCTGATGGTGACCAGCTTTCGCATCGATGCCCTGACCACAGCCCAGGTCTACAGCTCGGTGATCCGCGAGGCGATTGCCTGCGGCTACCCGACCACTGTGGTCTGCTCGCTGGTGGAAATGTCCGACGAGCTGCTGGTGAAAAGCCTTTGGGAAAAATTCAATCCGCCTGATCGCGTCACCCTGGATTTCGTGCGGATCGCCGGTACCGGCAAACGTGATGGCTTGGCGTATGGTTTCCGCGCCATCTCCCGCCACCTGCCGGATGAAAACGCGGTGGTGGCCGTGATCGACGGCGACACCGTGCTCGGCGACGGTGTGGTACGCAAGACCGTGCCCTGGTTCAAGCTGTTCGGCAATGTCGGCGGCCTGACCACCAACGAGTTCTGCGAAGTGCGCGGCGGCTACATCATGAGCGAGTGGCACAAGCTGCGTTTCGCCCAGCGCCACATCAACATGTGCTCCATGGCCCTGTCCAAACGCGTGCTGACCATGACCGGGCGTATGTCGGTGTTTCGCGCCGCAGTAGTGACCAACCCCGAGTTCATCGCCGACGTCGAGAACGACTCGCTGCAACACTGGCGCCTGGGGCGCTTCAAGTTCCTCACCGGTGATGACAAGTCCAGCTGGTTCAGCCTCATGCGCCTGGGCTATGACACGTTCTACGTGCCGGATGCGGCGATCAACACGGTCGAACACCCGCCGGAAAAAAGCTTTATCAAGGCCAGTCGCAAGTTGATGTACCGCTGGTACGGCAACAACCTGCGCCAGAACTCCCGCGCACTGGGCCTGGGTATCCGTCGCCTGGGGCTGTTCACCAGCGTGGTGCTGTTCGACCAGCGCGTGTCGATGTGGACCAGCCTGCTGGGCCTGACTGTTGCCGTCATCGCCAGCCTCAAGTTCGGCCCGGCGTTCCTGCTGGTGTACCTGCTGTGGATCGGCATCACCCGCCTGATCCTGACCATCATGCTGCTGTGTTCGGGCCACGCCATCGGCCCGGCCTACCCGCTGATTCTTTATTACAACCAGATCGTCGGCGCAATCATGAAGATCTACGTGTTCTTCCGCCTCGACAAGCAGTCCTGGACCCGCCAGCCCACTGCACTCAAACGCGACCTCGCCAGCTTTCAACAATGGTTCAACACCTGGTCCTCCCGGACCATGACCTTCTCGGCAGCCAGCATCTTCATTGCTGTGCTGTTCATGGTCGTGTGAGCCGGAACCCGATCGGATTAAACAGGAACAAATCGCCATGAATACCGCCGTGAACGTCAATGTCGTGCATGAGTCCGAAGCCCAGCGCCAGCACGCCCGGGTGCGCATCCCGGCCAAGCTGCGCTACCTGGGTGGCAATCGGGAAACCCTGGAAGTAAAGGTCGACGACCTGTCTGCCGGCGGCCTGAGTTTCCATGCCAAGCACCCGCTCAAAGTCGGCGAGGTGCTGCGCGGACGCCTGCAGTTCAACGTCGACAAACTCGGCCTGGCCATGGACATCGAGTTCCAGGTGCGTTCCTTCGACCCGTCCAGTGGCCGTACCGGCGTGCAGTTCCAGAACCTTGAACCGCGTGACATCGCCACCCTGCGTCACATCATCACCTCGCACCTGTCAGGCGAGCTGATTACCGTGGGCGACGTGCTCAGCACTCTGCAACGCGACAACTTCACCAAGGCGCGCAAGCAGAAAGACACAAACGGCGGCATGAGCGCCTTTGGCCGCCTGCGTGCGGTGACCTTCAGCCTTGGCGTGTTCGTCGTCGGCGTCGCCGCTTTCGGCTTTATCGCCAAATCGGTGTACGGCCTGTATTTCGTCAGCCATGCCCAGGCCGGCGTGGTCAGTGTGCCCACCACCAACGTCACCATGCCGCGCGACGGCACCGTGCAGAGCCTGGTCGAAAGCGGCGGGCAAATCGTCAAAGGCGCGCCGCTGGCCTCGTTCAGCACCAGCATGCTGGACATGCTCAAAGGCCATCTGGATGACCAGCAACTGGAACCGGCCAAAGTCGAAGAGCTGTTCGGCAAACAACTGAGCGGCACCCTGACCAGCCCTTGCGATTGCGTGGTTGCCCGCCAGTTGGTGGATGACGGCCAATACGCGAGCAAAGGCCAGGTGATTTTCCAGCTGATTCCGCGCACCACCAGCCCGACCATCGAAGCCCGCTTCAGCTATCGCCAGTTCGACGACGTCCAGCCCGGCGCCCGCGTGCACTTCACCGTGGCCGGCGAAGACCAGGCGCGCAGCGGCCAGATCGTCAACAGCGCCAGCCTGAACAGCGACGACCTGTCCTCGGACATCCGCGTGCAGATCAAACCCGACGAGTCGCTGCCAAGCGAACTGGCCGGTCGCCCCGTCGCGGTCGACAGCAACCGTGGCCCGTCGCTGGACTGGCTGATCGACAAAGCCGTGGCCCGTGGGCTCTAAGGGAGAGATGCCGGTGAACGTCCAAATCCCCAATCGACAGTTCCCAGGCCTGACACTGTGCGGCCTGGCCCTGGCAATCGGCTTGGCCGGTTGTGCCGGCCTGCCTGACCAGCGCCTGGCCAACGAAGCGCTCAAACGCGGCGACACCGCCTTGGCCGAACAGAACTACCGTCAGCTCGCCGACCTCGGTTACAGCGAAGCCCAGGTCGGGCTGGCCGATATCCAGGTGGAAACCCGCGACCCGGCCAAACTCAAGGAGGCGGAAGCCACCTACCGCGCCGCCGCCGATATTTCGCCCCGGGCCCAAGCCCGCCTGGGTCGCCTGCTGGCGGCAAAACCGGACGCCAGCGAAGCCGAACGTCAGGAAGCCGAGACCCTGCTCAAGAAAGCCTTCGCCAATGGCGAGGGCAATACCCTGATTCCACTGGCGATGCTCTACCTGCAATACCCGCAGAGCTTCCCGAACACCAACGCCCAGCAGCAGATTGACCAGTGGCGCGCCGCCGGCTACCCGGAAGCAGGCCTGGCCCAGGTGCTGCTGTACCGCACCCAGAACACCTACGACCAGCACCTGGCCGAGGTCGAGCGCATCTGCAAGGCGGCGCTCAATACCACCGACATCTGCTACGTCGAACTGGCCACCGTCTACCAGAAGCGCGGTCAGGCCGAACAGCAGGCGGCGTTGATCGAGCAAGTGAAAAACGCCTATCAACGCGGCGCGATTCCGGCTACCCGCGTCGACAGCGTGGCGCGCGTACTGGCCGACCGTACCCTGGGCCAGACTGACGAAAAAACCGCACAGGTCCTGCTTGAGCAGGTCGCACCGGTGAACCCGGGGTCCTGGGTGAGCCTGGCGCAACTGCTCTACGACTTCCCCGAGCTGGGCGATACCGACACCTTGATGGCCTATATCGACAAGGGCCGCGCCGCCGAACAGCCGCGCGCCGAATTGTTGCTCGGCCGCCTGTACTACGAAGGCAAGACCGTACCGGCTGATGCCCAGCAAGCCGAAACCCATTTGCTCAGCGCCGCCAATGCTGGCGAGATCAGCGCCCACTATTACCTTGGGCAACTGTACCGCCGCGGTTACCTGGGCAAGGTCGACCCGCAAAAAGCTGTCGACCACCTGCTCACTGCCGCTCGCGGTGGCCAGCTCAGCGCCGACTACGCCCTCGCCCAGCTGTTCAGCGAAGGCCATGGCATCCGCCAGGACCCGGTCAACGCCTGGGTCTTCAGCCAGCTGGCACAAGCCAACCCGAGCGATCAATCGCAGGCCCTGGCGACCCAGCTCGATCAGCAACTCACCCCCGCACAACGGCCACAGGCCCAGCGTCTGCTGCAACAGGAGCGCCAGGCCCGTGGCGCCATCGGCCAGGGTGTTGGCGCCCTGGCCCTGCAGGCCGTGCAAGAACCCGTAGAAGGCGAGGATTCCCTATGACTCTTAACCCGTGGATGAAAGCAGGCATAGGCCTGGGCTTCGCCCTGCTCTGGTCGTGCCCGACCCTGGCGGCCATGACCGCAGAGAAGAACTTTGGCCTGGACGTGAAGATCACCGGCCAGTCCGAAGACGACCGCGACCTCGGTACCCGCTCCGGCGGCGACGTCAACGGCGTGGGTCTGGACCTGCGCCCCTGGGTCTACGGTGAGCGTGGCAACTGGAGCGCCTTTGCCATGGGCCAGGCGGTAGCCGCCACCGACATCATCGAAACCGATACCCTGCGCCAGTCCGGCGATGAAGCCGAAGCCGAGAACCGCAGCGACGATGGCCGCGAAGCCGATAAAAGCTACCTGGCCCTGCGCGAATTCTGGGTCGGCTACAGCGGCCTGACCGCCTACCCGGGCGAGCAGCTGCGTTTCGGCCGTCAGCGCCTGCGCAACGACGACGGCATGTGGCGCGACACCAACATCGAAGCGCTGAACTGGACCTTCGACACCACCCTGCTGCGCGCCAACCTCGGTGTGGCCGAGCGTTTCAGCGAATACCGCACCGACCTCACCGAACTGGCACCGGAAGACAAAGACCGCCTGCACATCTACGGTGATGTCGCCACACAATGGACGCCGGGCCACTGGGTTGGCCTGCGCGCCCACCACACCCATGACGACGGAAACCTGAAAAGCCCCGGCGAAACCGTCGACGCACTGGACAAGACCCGCACCGGCGATCTCACCTGGCTGGGCATCGAAGCCAACAGCGACGCCTACAACTGGCGCAACCAGAACCGCGTCAACTACTGGGGCAGCGTGACCTGGCTCACCGGTGACCGCGACAGCCTCAACACCACCACGGTCAACGGCGAACAGGTTGCCACCGGCAAGCAGAGTGGCGACGTCAACGCCTGGGCCACCGACCTTGGCATTCGCCTGCGCCTTGACCCCAACTGGCAGGTCGGTGCTGCGTATGCCCGTGGCAGTGGCGGCGGTGGCAGCGACGGTTCAAGCAACTACGAGCAGACCGGTCTTGAGAGCAACCGCTCCAACTTCACCGGCACCCGCTCGCGGGTACACCGCTTTGGCGAAGCCTTCCGTGGCGAACTGGGCAACGTCCAGGCCGCCACTCTGTTCACCTCCTGGCAACTGCGCGACGACTACGACGCCAGCCTGATCTACCACAAGTTCTGGCGTGTAGACGGTGACCAGAACATCGGCAGCAGCGGCATCAACGCCGTCGTCGAGGACAACGGCATCAACCGGCCGCTGATCCAGGGTGAAAAAGACCTTGGCCAGGAAATGGATCTGGTGGTCACCAAGTACTTCAAGCAGGGCCTGCTGCCTGCCGCGTTAAGCCAGTCGATCGACGAACCTTCGGCGCTGGTGCGCTTTCGCGGTGGCGTGTTCAAGCCCGGCGATGCCTATGGCAAGGAAGCGGACTCGTACATGCACCGCGCCTTTGTCGACGTGATCTGGCGCTTCTGATGCCTGGAGTGCACTGATATGAGCCTTCAATCCAACACCCTGCAGCACCTGCTGGCCGGCACCCTGCTGCTGGCCAGCAGCATCGCCCTGGCCAACGGCCAGGCGCCGGTGCCTGTCGCCAAGGGGCTGCAACAGGCCAAGACCTATACGGTCAGCAGCGCACCGATCGAACCGCTGCAGATTCCGGCGCCGACCTTACCGGACCTGACCGGCTACACCGCAGACGCGGTGCAGAAGAAGATCGAGCGCCAGCACAAGGGCAAAGTCTCGGTACGGCGCATGCTGCAGGAAGATGCACTCAAGGAGTTCATCGGCGGCGACAACAAAATGGCCGAGTGGGTGGCACGTCAGCACGGCATCCCGCAAGCGATCTTCATCGATGACGGTCATGTCGACTTCACCGAACTGAGCAAGCACGTGCCCAAGCAGTACCTGAGCGAAACCGCACCGGGCGTGTTCCTCGCGCGGCTGCCAATCGTGGTCGGGAAAAAAGGCGTGCTGGAGATCGACGCCAAGGTCAAGCAACTGCGCCTGTCCCAAGAGGGCGGCGCGTTCATCGTCAACGACGGCAAGCTATTCGTCACCGACACCCAGGTGACCGGCTGGCGCGAAAAAGACAACGGCCCGGCGACCTTCCGCTCGCCCAAGGAATTTCGTCCGTTCCTGCTGTCCTGGGGCGGCACCGAGACCTACATCGTCAACAGCAAGATGGCCAGCTTCGGCTATGCCAAGAGTAAGTCCTATGGCGTGAGCATTTCCCAGTACACGCCGAACATGGCCAAGCAGATGGGCCGCGCCGAACCTACCGGCTGGATCATCGGCTCCGAGTTCAGCGACATGTGGTACGGCTTCTACTGCTACGAAACCAGCGACTTCGTGGTCAAGGACAGCGTCTACCGCGACAACATCGTCTACGGCATCGACCCCCACGACCGTTCGCACCGCCTGATCATTGCCGGCAACACCGTGTACGGCACAAAAAAGAAGCACGGCATCATCGTTTCCCGTGAGGTCAACGACAGCTGGATCATCAACAACAAGAGCTACGACAACAAGCTCTCGGGGGTAGTGATCGACCGTAACAGCGTCAACAACCTGATTGCCTACAACGAGATCTACCGCAACCACACCGACGGCATCACCCTGTACGAGAGCGGCGACAATCTGATCTGGGGCAACAAGCTGATCAACAACCGTCGCCATGGCATTCGCGTGCGCAACAGCGTCAACATCCGCCTGTACGAGAACGTCGCCATGGCCAACGGCCTGGTGGGCGTCTACGGGCACATCAAAGATCTCTCCGACACCGACCGCGACATCGCCCTCGACCCGTTCGACACCAAGGTCTCGTTGATCGTGGTCGGCGGCGAACTGGCGGCCAATGGCAGCGGCCCGTTGTCGATTGACTCGCCCCTGAGCGTGGAGCTGTACCGCGTCTCGATGCTGGCACCGAGCAAGGCCAACGGCATCAGCTTTTCCGGTGTGCTGGGCGACCGTCAGGACGAAATCCTCGACCTGATGGTACGCCAGGGCAAAGCGGTGCTGATCGACCCGGTCGAACGCCAGACCGAAATGCTGGACTGAGGAAGCCAATCCCATGCAACCACAACTGACCAAGCTGCTGTCCCTTTCCGGCCTTGCCGCTGCCCTGCTGGCGATCAGCACCGGTGCCTCGGCCGATACCGTGCAGGCGCCCAGCTTCAGTGCCGAGCCGTGCTGCCAGCTGTGCCCCGAAGCGCACGATGCCAGCCGCTACACCACGCGCTACCAGCAGAACTTCACCACCCTGGTGCAAGCCCAGGGCGACTGGCTGTTCCGTACCCGCGAAGACCTGCGCACCGAGTTCGATACCACCCCGAGCGGCTACCGCCGCCTGCAGCAGATTCACGACGCCTTCAAGGCCCGTGGCGTCGAGCTGGTGGTGGTCTACCAGCCGACCCGTGGCCTGGTGAACCGCAACATGCTCAACCCGGCGGACAAGGCCGCATTCAATTACGAGAAGGCCCTGCACAATTATAAGGCGATGCTCCAGCGCTTCGGCAAGATGGGCTACAACGTGCCCGACCTGTCGCCGCTGACCAACGAACAACTGGCCGCCGCCGACCAGGGCAAGGATTTCTATTTCCGCGGTGACCAGCACTGGACGCCTTACGGCGCCGAGCGTGCGGCGAAAATCGTCGCCGACACCGTGCACAACATGCCAGCTTTCGCCGACGTCCCCAAGCGCGAATTCGAAAGCCACAAGTCCGGGCGCATGGGCAAGACCGGCACCCTGCACAACGTCGCCGGCCAGCTCTGCGGCACCAGCTACGCCGTGCAGTACATGGACCAGTTCACCACCGAGCCCAAGGGTGAAAGTGGCAGCGACGACCTGTTCGGCGACTCCGGCAACCCGCAGATCACCCTGGTCGGCACCAGCCACAGCGGCAAGAACTACAACTTCTCCGGCTTCCTGGAGCAGTACATCGGTGCCGACGTGTTGAACGTTGCCTTCCCCGGCGGCGGCCTCGAAGGCTCGATGATCCAGTACCTGGGCAGCGAAGACTTCCAGCAGCACCCGCCGAAGATCCTTATCTGGGAATTCTCGCCGCTGTACCGCCTGGACCAGGAAACCATCTGGCGGCAGATGCTGGCCCTGCTCGACAACGGTTGCGAAGGCAAGCCGGCGCTGATGAAAGCCAATGCCACGCTGAAACCCGGCAAAAACGAACTGATGGTCAACGGCAAGGGCGGCGTGATCAAAGACATCGTCAACGGCCGTCATCAGCTGGACATCAAGTTCGAAGACACCTCGGTCAAGGTTTTGCAGGCCACCTTGTGGTACCTCAATGGCCGTCACGAAGACGTGAAGATCGAGAAACCGGAAACCTCCGACACCGACGGCCGTTTTGCCTTCCAGCTGCGCGAAGACGAGGACTGGGCTAGCCAAACCCTGCTCGCACTGGAGGTTCAGGGACCGCAAAGCGGTACCCAGAGGGTCGAGGCCACGCTCTGCAAACGCAACAACTTCGCCACTGCGCAACGTACCGCGCAAGTCGGCCAGTGAGGCGCTTATGAACAGTTTCTGCAAGATCGCCGCTCCCGGCCTGCTCGCCCTGGCCCTGTTCGGCCCGGCCGCGCAGGCCGCGGGGCTGGTCCCGCCGCAGGGGTATTACGCCGGGATCGAAAAGCTCAAGAGCGGCCCGGGCGACTTCAAGTGCGAAGCCGTGCCGACGCCGTACACCGGCTCGTTGCAGTTTCGCAGCAAATACGAAGGTTCGGACAAGGCCCGGGCAACACTGAACAAGGCCTCGGAAAAAGCCTTTCGCGATTCCACCGCCGACATCACCAGCCTTGAGCGCGGCGTGAGCAAGCAGGTGATGCAGTACATGCGTGACGGCCGCCCGCAACAGCTCGATTGCACCCTGAAGTTGCTGGGCACCTGGGCCCAGGCCGATGCACTGATGTCCAAGGACTTCAACCACACCGGCAAATCGATGCGCAAATGGGCGCTGGGCAGCATGAGTTCGGCGTACCTGCGCCTGAAGTTCTCCAACTCGCAGCCGCTGGCCGCGCACCAGGCCCAGGCCGAGCAGATCGAGAAATGGTTCGGGCGCCTCGCCGACCAGGTGGTCAGCGACTGGAGCGACCTGCCGCTGGCAAAGATCAACAACCACTCGTACTGGGCGGCCTGGTCGGTGATGGCCACTGCCGTGGCGACGGACCGGCGTGACCTGTTCGACTGGGCGGTGAAGGAATACAAGGTCGGCGCCAACCAGGTGGATGCGCAGGGCTTCCTGCCCAACGAACTGCACCGCAAGCAGCGCGCACTGGCTTATCACAACTACGCCCTGCCGCCCCTGGCGATGATCGCCAGCTTCGCTCAGGCCAATGGCGTCGACGTGCGGGCCGAGAACAACAACGCGCTCAAGCGCCTGGGTGACCGGGTGCTGTCAGGGGCCGATGACCCCAGTGCGTTCAAGGCGAAGAACGGCGACAAGCAGGACATGACCGACCTGAAGATCGACAGCAAGTACGCCTGGCTGGAACCGTGGTGCAGCCTCTATTCGTGCAGCGCGAGCGCACTGAAGAAAAAGCACGACATGCAGCCGTTCAAAAGTTTCCGCCTCGGCGGTGATGTGACACGGGTGTACGAGAAGCAATAACGCAGTACCTGTGGGAGCGGGTAAACCCGCTCCCACAGTGTTTCGGTCCCCCTCATTTTTTGTGGGGGGTTTGGGGGGCTGCTGCCCCGATTGTGAATAACGACAAGGAGAGATCGGGATGGTGTTCTCGTCCAATGTGTTCCTATTCCTGTTCCTGCCGATCTTTCTCGGCTTGTACTACTTGAGCGGGCAACGCTATCGCAACGCACTGTTGCTGCTGGCCAGCTACATCTTCTACGCCTGGTGGCGGGTGGACTTCCTCGCGCTGTTCGCCGGGGTCACCCTGTGGAACTACTGGATCGGCCTGAAAGTCGGCACCGCCGGCGTGCGCAGCAAACCGGCCCAGCGCTGGCTGCTGCTCGGCGTGGCCGTCGACCTGGGCATCCTCGGCTACTTCAAGTACGCCAACTTCGGTGTCGACAGCATCAATGCGATCATGACCTCGTTCGGGCTTGAACCGTTCATCCTCACCCACGTGCTGCTGCCGATCGGTATCTCGTTCTATATCTTCGAGTCGATCAGCTACATCATCGACGTGTACCGCGGCGACACCCCGGCCACACGCAACCTGATCGACTTTGCCGCGTTCGTGGCGATCTTCCCGCACCTGATCGCCGGCCCCGTGCTGCGCTTCAAGGACCTCGCCGACCAGTTCAACCACCGCACCCACACCCTGGATAAATTCTCCGAGGGCTGCACGCGGTTCATGCAGGGCTTCATCAAGAAAGTCTTCATCGCCGACACCCTGGCGGTGGTCGCCGACCATTGCTTTGCCCTGCAGAACCCGACCACCGGCGATGCCTGGCTGGGTGCGCTGGCCTATACCGCGCAGCTGTACTTCGACTTCTCCGGCTACAGCGACATGGCCATCGGCCTGGGCCTGATGATGGGCTTTCGCTTCATGGAGAACTTCAAGCAGCCCTACATCAGCCAGTCGATCACCGAGTTCTGGCGGCGCTGGCACATCAGCCTGTCGACCTGGCTGCGCGACTACCTGTACATCACCCTGGGCGGCAACCGCGGCGGCACCGTCGCCACCTACCGCAACCTGTTCCTGACCATGCTGCTGGGCGGCCTGTGGCACGGCGCCAACTTCACTTACATCATCTGGGGTGCCTGGCACGGCATGTGGCTGGCCATCGAGCGGGCCCTGGGCCTGGACACCAACCCGCAGCGTTTCAACCCGATCAAGTGGGCGTTCACCTTTCTGCTGGTGGTGGTCGGCTGGGTGATCTTCCGCGCCGAAAACCTCGACGTCGCCGCCCGCATGTACGGCGCCATGTTCAGCTTCGCCGACTGGCAGCTGTCGGAACTCAACCGCGCCAACCTCACCAGCCTGCAAGTGGCAACCCTGGCGGTGGCCTACGTCACGCTGGCGTTCTTTGGCCTGCGCGACTTCTACCGCAACGCCAAGCCCAGCGCCAAAGCCAGCCCGGTGGCCGTGCATGCCGACGGTAGCCTGAGCCTGGACTGGGGCCTGTATGTCACCCGCGCGCTGGTGCTGCTGCTGTTTGTCGCCTCGATCCTCAAACTTTCGGCGCAAAGCTACTCGCCGTTTCTCTACTTCCAGTTCTGAGTGAGCCGACCATGACCCGATCATTACGCAAACTCTACTCCGTGTTGTTCCTCGCCCTGCTGCTGGGCCTGGGGGTGTGGTCGCTGGGGGGCTTGAACGGCTTCCAGCGCACCGCGCAAATGAGCGTGCTCGACGGCAAGCTGGCCAAGGCCGCCGAGACCCACTACGACGAACAGTTCCCGCTCAAGCGCATCGGTACCAACCTCTGGGCCGCGCTGGACTTCAAGGTCTTCAACGAAGGCCGTCCGGGCGTAGTGCTAGGCCGCGAGCAGTGGCTGTTCAGCGACGAAGAGTTCAAGCCGGTCGCCAACAGCGACCAGTACGAACAGGAAAACCTCGCGCTGATCCGCGGCGTACGCGACACCCTGCAGCAACATGGCGTGCAACTGGTGCTGGCGATCGTCCCGGCCAAGGCGCGCCTGTACAGCGAATACCTGGGCGAGCAAACCCCGGCCAGCCTGCATGACGACCTGTACAACGAGTTCCATGCCCAGGCCCGTCAGGCCGGCGTCTTTGCGCCCGACCTGCTGGCACCGCTGACCACCGCCAAGACCCGTGGCCAGGTGTTCCTGCGCACCGACACGCACTGGACGCCGATGGGCGCAGAAGTGGTCGCCCAGCACCTGGCCGAAGCGGTCAACCGCCAGGACCTGCTCAGCGGCGAGCCACAGCTGTTCGTCACCGAGCAGCAGGCCGGTGCGCCATACAAGGGCGACCTGACCAACTTCCTGCCGCTCGACCCGTTGTTCAGCAACCTGCTGCCGCCACCCGACACCCTGCAGCAACGCAGCACCCGCCCGGCAGCCACCAACGCCGACAGCGGCGATGCGTTGTTCGCCGACACAGAAATCCCGGTGGCGCTGGTCGGCACCAGCTACAGCGCCAACCCGCACTGGAACTTCCTTGGCGCCCTGCAACAGGCGCTGCGCAGCGACGTGGTCAATTACGCCGAAGACGGCCATGGCCCGTTGCTGCCGATGCTCAAGTACCTGCAAAGCGATGCCTTCAAGGCCAGCGCCCCGCAAGTGCTGATCTGGGAGTTCCCGGAACGTTATCTGCCAATGAAAAGCGACCTCAGCGACTTCGATCCGCAGTGGATCGCACAGCTGAAAAAAACCCGAAATGCCAATCAAGACCTGGCCCTGTCGTCCAATCGGACGGAACACTGAGAGGAAACGCACATGACCACCAAGCACCGTATTGCCAAAGCTTTTGCCCTGACCGCCGGTATGAGCCTGCTCTCGCTGCAGGCCTTCGCTGGCGCCGATGCCGCCCTGTACGGCCCCAGCGCACCGAAAGGCTCGACCTTCGTGCGCATCTACAACGCCGGTAACCAGGCGGTCAGCGCCAGTGTCGGCAACACCCGCATCGACAACGTCGCCGCCCAGGCCAGCAGCGATTTCAGCTTCATGCCGCAAGGCGACTACAGCGCCACGCTCGGTAGCCAGAGCGTGCCGGTGAAGCTTGCCTCCGATCACTACTACACCCTGGTCAACCACGCTTCGGGCAAGCCGCAGCTGGTTGAGGAGCCACCCTTCAAGAACAAACAGAAATCCCTGGTACGCGTGCAGAACCTCAGTGACCAGGCCCTGACCCTGAAAACCGCCGACGGCAAGACCGAAGTGGTCAAGCCGGTTGCCGCCAAAGCCCGTGGCGAACGCGAGATCAACCCGGTCAAGGTCAGCCTGGCCCTGTATGAAGGCGATAAAAAAGTCAGCGACCTGAAGCCTGTGGCTTTGGAGCGCGGCGAAGCAGCGGTGCTGTACGTCACCGGCTCCGGCAGCAACCTGTCGCCGGTCTGGGTCAAGCGCCCGGTATCGACCCGTTAATCACCTGCCTATTTTCTAATTTCGGAGAACACTCATGATTCCAGTCATTCTTTCCGGTGGTAGCGGCTCGCGTCTGTGGCCTTTGTCGCGCAAGCAGTTCCCCAAGCAGTTCCTGGCCCTGACCGGTGAGCACACACTGTTCCAGCAAACCCTGTCGCGCCTGGTGTTCGAGGGCATGGACGCGCCCATCGTGGTCTGCAACAAAGATCACCGCTTCATCGTCAACGAGCAGTTGCAAACGCTCAAACTCGAAACCCAGGGCATCCTCATGGAACCCTTCGGCCGCAACACCGCACCGGCCGTGGCGCTGAGCGCGATGAAGCTGGTCAACGAAGGCCGTGACGAACTGATGCTGGTGTTGCCGGCCGACCACGTGATCGACGACCAGAAAGCCCTGCAACGTGCCCTGGCCCTGGCCACGGTGGCGGCCGAGCGTGGCGAGATGGTGCTGTTCGGAGTGCCGGCGACCAAGCCGGAAACCGGTTACGGTTACATCCGCTCGAGCCAGGATGCGCTGCTGCCCGAAGGAGTCAGCCGCGTTGCCCAGTTCGTCGAGAAGCCGGATGAAAAACGTGCCAACGAGTTTGTTCAGGCCGGTGGTTACTTCTGGAACAGCGGCATGTTCCTGTTCCGCGCCAGCCGCTTCCTCGAAGAGCTGAAAAAACATGATCCGGACATCTACGACACCTGCGTGCTGACACTTGAGCGCAGCGAGGAAGACGGCGACAACCTGAGCATCGACGAAGCCACCTTCGCCTGTTGCCCGGACAACTCCATCGACTACGCGGTGATGGAAAAGACCCAACGCGCCTGCGTGGTGCCGCTCAGCGCCGGCTGGAGCGACGTCGGTTGCTGGTCATCGCTTTGGGAAGTGAACGAGAAGGACAGCAACGGCAACGTCACCAAAGGCGACGTCGTGGTGCAAGACAGCCGCAACTGCATGATCCACGGCAACGGCAAGCTCGTGTCAGTGATCGGCCTTGAGAACATCGTGGTGGTCGAGACCAAGGACGCCATGATGATTGCCCACAAGGACAAGGTCCAGGGCGTCAAACAGCTGGTCAACACCCTCAATGAACAGGGCCGCAGCGAAACCCAGAACCATTGCGAAGTGTACCGGCCGTGGGGTTCCTACGACTCGGTGGACATGGGCGGGCGCTTCCAGGTCAAGCACATCACCGTCAAGCCGGGCGCCTGCCTGTCGCTGCAGATGCACCATCACCGCGCCGAGCACTGGATCGTGGTGTCCGGCACTGCCGAGGTGACCTGCGACGAGAACGTTTTCCTGCTCACCGAAAACCAGTCCACCTACATTCCGATTGCCTCGGTGCACCGCCTGCGCAACCCGGGCAAGATCCCGCTGGAGATCATTGAAGTGCAGTCGGGCAGCTACCTGGGTGAGGACGACATCGAACGCTTCGAAGACATCTACGGGCGCTCGACGCCGCTCGAACGCGGTATCTCGATCAAGACCATCGCGCAGTAAAACTTCGCTTCTACAGGCACCGCAATCGCCTGTAGGAGCGGATTCATCCGCGAAAGACTGGCCGCGTTGCAGTCTTTCGCGGATGAATCCGCTCCTGCAGGTCATCCCACCAGACGTTTTTTACGGTTAGGATGAAAGCACACCCGCACACAAGGCGTGCTCCATGTTTATCGGTGCCCTGCTCATCCTCACCTGGCTGGTCCTGTTGCTGCGCTATCCGGCAAAGGCTCTGCCCATCTCCCTCTCGGCCCTGTTCGGCCTGGGCCTGGTGGCGTTGTGGGTGGTCTGGCTCGACAACCGTGAAGCCAGCCAGCTGGCGCGCCTGGAACTGCGCCTGTCCTATGCCCCGCAAGACTGCCCCGCCGACCGCCCGCTGCGTGTGCAGATGAACAACGGCAATGATGTACCGCTGGTGGAACTGAACTGGCGCATCGCCGCCTATGCCCCCGGCGACACCGTCAACCTGGCTGAAAATACCTATTCCGCTCCGCGCTACCGCGGCCCCGGCGAACTGCAAGCAGGTGCCACCTGGCAGGAATGCCTGCCCCTCCCACCGCTGCGCGCCGGCTACCGCCCGCAAACCCTGGAGTTTCGTGCCGAGCGCATGCAAGGCAGCTTCGCCAACTAGCCATTCGCAGGATCTGGCACAAATGCACCAGGCGACTTGTCGTATGATCGGTGCATCTTTCCCGATCAGCAGGCCTGTTCATGTCCATCGTGCTTATCACCGGTTGCTCCAGCGGTATCGGCCGCGCCCTGGCCGACACGTTCAAGAATGCCGGCCACACCGTCTGGGCCACGGCACGCAAACCCGAAGACGTGGCCCAGCTGCAAGCAGCCGGTTTCGTTGGCCGCCAGCTGGATGTCAACGACGCCAGCGCCCTAGAGTCGCTGGCCGAAGCCATTGAAAGCACCCACGGCGGCCTCGATGTGCTGATCAACAACGCCGGCTACGGCGCCATGGGCCCGTTGCTCGATGGCGGCGTCGACGCCATGCAGCGCCAGTTTGAAACCAACGTGTTTGCCTTGGTCGGCGTCACCCGTGCACTGTTTCCGGCCCTGCGTCGCAACAAGGGCCTGGTGGTGAACATCGGCAGCGTCTCCGGCGTGCTGGTGACGCCGTTTGCCGGCGCCTACTGCGCCTCCAAGGCGGCGGTGCATGCGCTGTGTGACGCCCTGCGCCTTGAGCTTTCGCCCATGGGCATCCGCGTCATGGAAGTTCAGCCGGGGGCGATTGCCACGCAGTTTGCCGATAATGCGCAAGCCCAGGCCGAGCAGATCCTGGCGGCCAACTCACCCTGGTGGCCGTTGCGTGAACAGATTCACGCCCGCGCCCGCGCCTCCCAGGACCGCCCGACCTCCGCCGTTGTTTTCGCCCAGGGCCTGCTGGCGGCGGTGGAAAAGCGCCCGACCCCGCCGCTGGTTCGCTTGGGCAACGGCAGCCGCGCACTGCCGCTGCTGGCGCGCTGGTTGCCCCGGGGGTTACTGGACAGCGTACTGAAAAAGCGTTTCGGCCTTAGCCGTCCGCTGTAGCGACGGCATGCTTGGCGGGTCGAATGCCTGCCAGCCACCGCCCAGTGCCTTGTACAAACCCACCAGGGCCTGGGACACCGCCGCCGAGCTGTCGACCCACTGTTCCTCGCTGGCCAGCAACGCGCCCTGCACGCTCAGTACATTGAGAAAGTCCACGGCGCCTTCGATGTACTGCTGCTGGGCAGTGTGCAAGGCAATGCGGTTCTGCCGCACGGCTTCTGCCAACAGCTCGCGACGCAATTGGCCGGCGTTGTAGCGGCGCAGCACATCGTCGATTTCATGCCAGGCGCCCAGCACCACCTGCTGGTAGCGCAAGGCGGCCTCCTGCTGCTGGGCTTCGCGCAACTTGAGCACGCCCTTCAGGCGCCCGCCTTCGAAAATCGGCAGGCTCAGCTGTGGGCCGATGCCGAAGCGGCGCGAATCCCACCCGGCAAAATCCGACAACTGCAGCGACTGAAACCCCATGGAACCCGACAGGCGAATGCTCGGATAGAAATCGGCTTTGGCCACGCCAATGCTGGCGGTGGCTGCATGCAGCCGGGCCTCGGCCTGGAGAATGTCCGGCCGCCGTTGCGCCAGTTCCGAAGGGACACCAATGGCAAAAGTTTGCTCGGGTGCCGGCATGGCACCCGGCACCAGCAATTCGGCCTGCAAGCTGCGTGGGGGTTCGGCCAGCAACAGGCTCAAGGCATTGATCAACTGTGCCTGACGCTCTTCCAGCGTTGGCAAGCGTGCTTCGAGCGAGGCGACCTGAGCGCTGGCCTGGGCCACGTCCAGGTCGGTGGCGACGCCGTCACGCAAACGCATTTGCGACAGCTGCAGGCTGTGGCGCGAGACCTCGAGGTTTTCCCGGGTCACCTTCAAGGTGCCCTGAACCGCCCGCAACTGGATGTAGTTGCCTGCGGTTTCCGCCAGCAACGACAGCAACACGCCACGCCGGTCATTCTCGGCCACTTCGACCACCGCATCGGCGGCTTCCACCTGGCGGCGCACGCGGCCCCAGAGGTCCAGTTCCCAACTGGCGGTCAGGTCGCCCTGCCAGAGGTTGAAGGCGGATTTGCCGCCGTTGCCGGAAGGGTCGTTGAGACCTTCAGCGCTGTTGCGTGCGCGGTTGTAGCCGGCGCCAAGATCGACTGCCGGGGTTTGTTCGGCAGCAACGCTGGTGCGCAACGCGCGGCTTTGCAGCACCCGCGCACTGGCGATCTGCAGGTCGAGGTTGTGCTGGCTGGCACGCTCGATCAAGGCGCTGAGCATGGGGTCATGGAAAGTCTCCCACCAGCGCTGCTCAATCGGCTCGGCCAGCGGCTGACTCGCTGCCGGCGTTTCCTGCAAGGCGGCCCAGTTCGCCGGCGCCTGGCTGGCAGGCGGATGAAAATCCGGGCCCAGGGTACAGCCAGCCAGCAAGCTCAGTAACAACAGGCTCAACGTACGCACAGCGTTCATCGGGCGCTGACCTTTTTACCCGTGGCGAGGGTGGCGCCTGTGTCGATTTTTGCCACCACCGACATGCCCACCCGCAAGCGCTGCAACATCGCCTGATCAGCATCAAAGACGATTTTCACCGGAATGCGCTGCACCACCTTGGTGAAGTTACCGGTGGCGTTGTCCGGCTTGACCGCCGCGAAGGTAACGCCGGTGGCCGGGGCAATACTCTCGACGTGACCGTGCAACGGCTCGCCGGCAAAAGTATCGACCTCGATAAGCACCGGCTGCCCGGGCTGCACGTGGGTCAGCTGGGTTTCCTGAAAGTTGCCGACCACATAGGCCTGCGCAAGCGGCACCACCGACAGCAGGCGTGCCCCCGGATTGACGTAGGCGCCCACGCGCAGCGCGCGCTCACCGACCATCCCGTCGATAGGCGCAACGATCCGCGTGTAGGACAGATCGAGCTCGGCGCGTTCAAGACTCGCTTGAGCATGCTTGAGGCCCCCTTCGGCGCTGTCGACTTCGGCGCTAAGAATGTCCACCTGCTTGCGGGCAGCGGCCAGCGCCGCCTGGGCGTTGGCCAACCGGGCGCGGGCCTGGTCCACCCTGCTGCGGGCCTGTTGGGCATTCTGCACGGTACCGGCGCCCTGCTCGGCCAGGCGGCTATGGCGCGTCAGCTCGTGGTCGGCAAACGCCGTCTCGGCCTGGGCAGCGCTGACCGCAGCTTGCGCCTGGTCGATCAACGAGGCCTGGCGCTCCAGCGTGGCCCGGGCGTTGTGGCGCTGGGCGGTCGACACCAGCAGTTGCGCCTGCGCCGCCGCCAGTGCGGCCTGGTAGTCGCGGTCGTCGATCAGGGCCAATACCTGACCGGCGCTGACCTGCTGGTTGTCTTCGACCAGCACCTGCTTGATAAAACCCGGCACTTTCGGCGCGATGACGGTGTAGTCAGCGTAGACATAGGCGTCGTTGGTGCTTTGCTCATCAGCGCTGCCCAGCAACAACGGGCCGGCAATCCCGAGCACGCCGGCAACGGCTAGCGCGGCGACGATCAAGGCGGTTTTTCTATGGGTCGTTACAGTCGTCATGAAAGGCTCTCGAAGCAGTGCACTAGGCCACCGCACGCGGTGGGTAGATCCGTGTAGGGACAAAAGGAATCAGCATGATCAGCGCCGCAGCCAGCAGCGCCATGCACAGGTAGAGGTCCGCCGAAGTCAGTACCAGCGCCTGCTCGTGAATGCGTGACGCCAGCCCCGGCGCCGTGCCGTCGGCCAGTGGCGAGTTGCCCAGATTGTCGACCAGCATGTTCGAGTGAAAATGCCGGCGCAGGGTGGTGAGCGCCTCCAGCAACCCGGTTGCCACTACCGAAGCCAGGCCCTTGACCGTGTTGAACCAGGCCGATGCGAACGGGCCGTCCTGCGGGGTCATGCCACCGGTGGCGAGCATCAGCAGCGGCAACACCGCCATCGGCTGACCGAAAATGTGCAGCATCTGCAGCAGGTAGAAATTGTCGCGAATCCATACGCTGGTCAGTTGCGTGCCCAGCGCGCACGACAGCGCCAGCATGCCCAGCCCGGCGGCCAGCACCCAGCGGCAGTCGACCGCGCGGATATTGCACAGTGCTGCAGTCAGCGGCAGGGCCAGCAGTTGCGGCACGGCCACCAGCAACAACAAGGGCGCGGTTTGTGCCGGCCGGTAGCCCTGAATCTGTGCCAGGTAGCTGGAAGGAATGAGGATCACCGCGGTCAGCACGATCAGCACGCCGAACAAGGTCACCAGGGCGTGGGTGAGGTTGCGCGTCTTGAGCATCTGCAGCTTGAAGAACGGCAACGGCTCCGACCACTCGTTGTACAGGAACAGCACCAGCAACAGCACCCCACCGCCGAGCAGCCAGCAGATCATTCGCGAGTCGAACCAGCCCAAGCGGTCACCCAGGGTCAGGCCGATGACCAGCGAACAGATCGCCGGCAGGCCGAGCAACAGCCCGCGCCAGTCGAACTGCTTGAAGCGCTCAAGGCGCAGCGGGTCCTGCGGCAGGCCCCAGGCCACACAGACCATGGCCAGCATCGACGGGGCAATGATCTGCCAGAACGCCCACTGCCAGCCGACGTATTCAGTCCACAACCCCGCCAGCGGCGTGCCCAGGTTCGGCCCGAAGGTGGCGGTCAGGGCATAGCCGGCGAGGCCGTAGACCTTGATGCCAGGCGGCAGGAAACGCAGGGCGACGCTCATCAACATCGGCGGCAATGCGCCAGACGCCAGGCCCTGCAGAATGCGCAGCAGCATCAGGCTCGACAGGTTCGGCGCATAGGGTTGCAACAGCCCCAGCAGTGCAAAGGCGCTGATCGCGCAGAGCGTGTAGCGGCGCAGGGAAAAGGTCACCGCCAACCAGGGCGAAAAGGCCATGGCCGACACCGAAGCCGCCGCGTACACCGCGATCAGCCAGGCGCCTTCGTCGGCGCCGATGAACATCGCGCCACGGATATCGGCCAGCGATGCCTTGGTGACCATTTCGTTGAGGCCGGCACACAACACCGCCAGCAACACGCCGAGCAGCCCGACCACAATGCGCAGGCCAAAACCGGTCGTTGCTGCAGGTGCGGCCACAGGCGCGGGGGCGGCAGCAACAGGCTGCGCAGTCAACGAACTCATCAAGGGCCTCTGGAACGGGAATAACCACCGCCAGAAGTCTATGAAGCGTTAATGCTGACGAAAACTGACATATTGGCAGTTTACTAGTGCAGCAAACGCAATCCGTCCGTTACGCGCTGTCGCTACAGCACGCCCTCAGGGTCTGGCGCAGCCAGCGATGGGCCGGGTCGTTGTCGAAACGTGGGTGCCAGGCCTGCATCACGGTGACACGCTCCATCGGCAGCGGAATGCGGAACGAGCGCAACGGCAAGCCCAGCTTGGTGACACTGCTGAGAATATTCGCCGGCATCGGCAGCAGCAGGTCGGAATCCGGCAGGGAGAACATCGCCGAGTGGAAACTCGGGGTGATCAGCGCCACACGCCGTTGCACCTTGTAGTTGCCCAGTTCGATATCGATCGGGCCATTGGCCCGGCCCCGGCGCGACACACTGATCTGCGGGTAGGCGGCGAAACGCTCGGGGGTGATTTCGCCATCGAAGATCGGGTGATCCTGACGTGCCAGGCCAACGTAGATGGTGTTGAACAGGCTCTGCACCTTGATTTCCGGGCCCAGGTCGATGGTCGAACTGACGATCAGGTCGGTGCGCCCGTCGCGCAACACCGCGTCGTCGTCCGTACCGCCTTCGGGCACGAAGCGCAGCACCGTATGCGGCGCCTGCTCATGCATCATGTGCAGCAACTGGGCACCGTACAGCGCAATGAACAAGTCGTTGGTGCGGATATTGAAGGCGCGGTCGAGGGTGCTCAGATCGACTTCCTCGCGGCTGCGAAACACCAGCCCGGCCTGCTCGACCAGCGCCCGCACCTGCTCGTGCAGGGCCAGCGCCCGGGGTGTGGGCACCAGGCCGCGACCGGCGCGCACCAGGATCGGGTCGCCAATCGCATCGCGGATTCGCCCCAGGGTCCGGCTCATGGCTGCAGGGCTCAGATTCATGCGCCGCGCGGCCCCCACCACACTGCCTTCGTCGAGCAGGGCGTCAAGGGCAACCAACAGGTTCATATCCGGGATCTGCATGGCCAGGTATCCATCAGCAAGGGGTGAACAAGCAATGATGTTAACAGCTTGGCAGCGCCTTCCGGGTTGCGTCAGACGCAACTACACAGTGCAGCCCAAGGGCTTTATCCGCGCCAGTGCATGGCCAACAATGGGCGGTTCGTCCCTTGCCCAGTGGAGCCCTGCATGACCCGTACCGTGTTGATCGCCATCGATGGCTCGAGTGCCTGCCACGGCTTGCTGGAACTTGCCCGGCAGTACTGCCGGGCCGAGGTTCACCCCCTGCAGGTGGTGCTGGCGATTGACAGCGCCTTTGCCTTGAGCGAGATCGGAGCGTACGAGCAACAGGAATTTCCGGCGGCCAGCGATGAGCAGCGGCATGCCGAACAGGCGCTGCACAGCGCGGTGCAGCAGCTTCGCGCATTGGGCTTCGACGCTGAAGGGCGACTGGTTCAGGGTGACCCGGTGACGGCGATCGTCAGTGAAGCCAGGCGCCTCGACTGCACCCTGATCATCATGGGCCACCGCCACCTGAACCGCCTGGGGCGACTGCTGGATCCGTCGATCAGCAGCAAGGTCATCGATCAGGTCAGCTGCCCGGTGCTGGTGGATTCGCGCCAGCCGGAGCGTCTTTCACCGGCTTGACCACCACCGTGCAGGTCGTCCCCGCCGCCAGCAAAAAGCCTTCCGGCACTTCGTCGATGTGAATCCGCACCGGCACCCGCTGGGCCAGGCGCACCCAGTTGAAGGTCGGGTTGACGTCGGCGATCAGCTCGCGGCTCTCCGGGTTGTCACGGTCATAGATGCCCCGCGAAATGCTCTCCACGTGGCCCTTGAGCCGCTCACCGCTCATCATCTGCAGTTCGGCCTGGTCGCCAACCTTCACATGCGGCAGCTTGGTTTCCTCGAAGAAGCCGTAGACCCAGAACGAATCTTTGTCGACCACCGCCATCTTCGGGTCACCGGTACGCGCATAATCGCCACGGTGCACGTTGAGGTTGGTCACGTAGCCGTCGACGGTGGCCAGGATGCGGGTGCGCTTGAGATCCAGCTCGGCCGCGGCCAGTTGCGCCTGGGCCTGCTGGTAATCGGCCAGGGCCGAATTGGCGATGTTGCTGGCGTCATCGCGGTTCTCCCGCGAGATCACCAGGTTGTCCATGTCGGCACGCCGGTGAGCGTTGACCTTGCGCATCTCCCAGGTGGCCTTGCGCGATGCCACCAGCGCCTGCGCCTGCTTGACCGCAACTTCGTAGTGCTCCGGGTCGATCTGCATCAGCAGTTCACCCTTCTTCACCAGCTGGTTGTCGCGCACCGGTACATCGACCACATAGCCCGGTACGTCGGCGGCGACGTTGATGATGTCGGCACGCACCCGCCCGTCCCGGGTCCAGGGCGTGTTCATGTAATGCTCCCAGAGCTGCCGGCCGATCACCACGGCAGCAGCCAGCACGAGCAAGGTGGCGATCAGGCTGAAAAACTTTTTCATCAACAGGGTCTCAACGGTAGAGAGTCAGGGCCATGGAACCGAACAAGCAGATAAACAGGCACAGGCGCAGCAGCGCCGGGTGCCAGAAGAAGCGGTAGCCATCGACGCTGGCGATAAAGCGGTCCAGGCCCCATGCAAGCCCGGCGGCAAACAGGAACATCAGGGTCATGGTCGGCATGTAGACGCCATGGAAGGCGATTTCACGGGGCATGGGGCAGTCCTTGGGCCGGGGCCAGGGCGGCAAGCGGCGACTGGGGGTCGAGCAGTGAAGTACGGATGAAGTGCAGGTAACTCTGCACCCGGCGCAGCGCCGAGGTGTCGAAGTGCCGGGCAAAGGGTTCGTCGGTGGCCTGCACCCGGCTGATGGCGTGATCCACCGCCACCAGCGCACGCTCGTGATTGCTCGCGCTCGGTTGCAGGAACAGCCGGGTCAACGCCCGGCCCATGACGCGGATCGCCTGGCGCCAGGGTTGCGACTCGGCGTAGCAGGGGTGAACCGGCAGAATCGCCTGCTCCTTGCGCAGCTCGATGATCGCGTGGCCCACCTCCAGCACCAGGAACATCCAGCGCAGCAAACTGCTCTGCACCATCGGCTTGCCCGCCGCCAGGCCATAGGCCTGGTGCAGCAAGTCGCGGGTACGGCTTTCGAATGCCGAACCCAGCCCGCGCAGACGACCGCTGATGGCAAACAGCACCTGGCTGCGCAGGTCGTGCTCGAGGCGACGCCACAACCAGCGGCTGTTGGGCGGCAGGATGATTGCCCCGGCGGCGGCGCAGACCAGCATGCCGATGACCATGGCGATGTAGTCGTTGATGAAGTTGTAGGGGTTGTAGACGGTCAGGTTGTCCGGTACCGAACCTGTGCCGAAGAAAATCAGCAACCCCAGGCCATAGCCGGCATACGCCGGGCGCGATGCGAGAAAGGCACCGAACACGAACACCGGCGCCAGCACCAGGCAGAGCAAGGGGAAGCCGTCGATCCAGGGAAACACAAAGAAGGTTTCGAAGAAGCCGACAAAGGCACCCAGCAAGGTGCCGCAGGCCATCTGGAACGACATGCGCTTGGGGTTGGGCGTGGCCGCCGAGAGCCCCACCGTGGCGGCGGCGATCAGGGTCATCATCGCCCCGCTGGGCCAGGCCGTGAGAATCCAGAAGCTGCCGAGCACCAGCAGGATGAACGAGGCGCGAACACCCGCAGCCAACGACACCATCCAGTTGGTTTGCGCCACGTAAGGCTCGTCCCACTGCTCACGGGCATGGTTGTGGTCGGCCAGCGAGGCGTGCGTCAACGCATAGTTGTGCAGGTCATCGACGAAGCGGTAGAGCAGTTCGTAGGCGGTATGAAAGTCCAGCAGGTCAGCGTCGGTCGGGCCGGTTTCGACATACGCGGCGCGCAAACTGCGCACCCGCTCCGGCAAGCCTTCCTTGTAGGCAGCCAGCTGCCCGGCCAGGCGTGCCGCATCGGGGCTGGTCAAGGCCCGCCCGGCGTAGCCATCGAGCAATTCGGCCAAGGCGTTGAGGCCCGGTTCGATGGCAGTGACGATTTGCAGCGGGCCGCGTAAACGCAGGCGTTCTAGTAGCTGGTGCAAAGCATTGAAGCGCGTAGTGATGGCCATGAACTCGCTGTTCATGCGCCCTAGCCGCCCATTGCGCCGACGCATGTGCGGGTCTTCGAAGGCAGTCACGTTGCGCAGGCTTTCCAGGCCCACCGCTTCGGCGATAAAGCGCACGTTGCTGCTTTCGAAGCGGTCACGCTGGCTATCACCGCGCAGCCCTTCAGTCACGAAGCCGGCGAATACGCCAAAGCGCTGGTACAAGGCGTTGCGCATGGCCGCACCGGCCGACTGCGGAAGAATCGCAGCGCTGACCAGTGTCGAGACCAGAATGCCCAGGGAGATTTCCAGCACCCGCCACACTGCCGCCATGAACGCCCCGTCCGGGTGTTGCAGGGCCGGCAGGCCGACCATCGCCGCGGTGTAGCCGGCCAGCACGAAGCCATAGGCCTGGAAGGTCCGGTAGCGCATGGCGCCGGCCGAACACAGGCCCACCCAGATCGCCAGGCTTGGCAGGAACAGTTCAGTGTTCTGCGGAAAGATGGCGATCAGCGCAACCATCATCGAGGAACCGGCCAAGGTCCCCAGCAGCCGCCAGAAGCTCTTGGCAAACACATGCCCGCTTTGCGGCTGCATGACGATGAACACGGAGATCATCGCCGTACGCGGTTGCGGCAACTCCAGGCGCATGGCCAGCCACAGGGTGAGAAACGCCGCGCTGAGGACCTTGAAGATATACACCCAGGTCACGCCATCGGTACGTGCCCACTCAAAGAACCCCCGGCGCCACTCAAGGCTGGCCAACCAGCGAAACGGCAGGGTCAAGGCACTCATTCGGCGTGACCCGGCTTGTCGAAGATGGCCAGGGTCGCCGGGGTTTTCGGCGCTTGCTGTTTATCTTCGCTCGGCACATCGGTGCCTGCGCCCACCCCGCCACCGAGGGCGGTGACCAGTTCGGCATGCGCGGTCAGGCGGGCAGCCTGGACCTGTTGCTGGATCTGCTGCTGGCGGAACAGCAGGGTCTGGGCGTTGAGCACATTCAGGTAGTCGGTCAGGCCTCGCTGAAAGGCGATCATGGCGATGTCGTAGGTTTTCTGCGCCGAGGCCACCGACTCGGCGGCAAAGTGCTGCTGCTCGTTCATCGACTCGCGGCGGATCAACTGGTCGGAAATGCCCTTGAGCGCTTCGACCACGGTCTGGTTGTAGTGCGCCACGGCAATGTCATAACCGGCTGAGGCGACGCCCAACTCCGAGCGCAAACGGCCGCCGTCGAACACCGGCAAGCTGATGGCCGGGCCCACGTTATAGTTGAACTTGCGCCCGGTCAGGAACTCCAGCGCGCCGCCACCGGTGGCCATGAAGCCCAGCCCGCCGACCAGGTCGACATTGGGGAAAAAGCCGGCGTGGGCGACATCGATACCGCGCGCCTGGGCGGCCACCTGCCAGCGGCTGGCAACCACATCCGGACGCTGGCCGACCAGCTCGGCAGGCAGCGCCGACGGCAGCTTCAAGGCGGCACCGAGGGTCAATTGCGGGCGCTGCAATTGTGCGCCCTCCCCCGGGCCTTTGCCCGCCAGGGCCGCCAGCTGGTTACGCGCCAGGGCAATTTCTTCATTCAGCGCGTCCAGCTGACGGTGGGTTTCCGGCAGCGGGGTTTGCGCCTGGCTGACTTCGAAATGGGTGCCGATGCCGCCGGCCAGGCGCCGTTCGGCCAGCGCCAGGATCTGCTCCTGCTGTTCGAGCTCGGCCTTGACGATGTCGCGCTGGGCAAAGTGCAGAGACAGCTGGATGTACACCTTGACGATGTTGTTCTGCAGTTCCAGCTGGGCCTGGCGCAGTTGCGCTGGGCTCATGTGGGCCATGTCCACGGCCTGCTCACTGGCATTGCGCTCACGGCCCCAGAGGTCCAGGTCGTAGCTGAAGCCCAGCGCGGCGTTGTTGTCCCAGGTATTGGCCCCGGACAACGCACCCGGCCCGTAGAACTGGTCTTCCGGCCAGTTGTGGCGCTTTATCGCCGACTGGCCATTGACCTGCAGTTTCTCCGCAGACTCGACCACGCCGGCCATGGCTTTGGCTTCACGCACCCGTGCAGCGGCCATGGCCATGCTCGGGCTGTCGTTGACGGCCAGGGCGATCCAGCGGTCGAGTTGTGGATCGCCATAGGCGCGCCACCACTGCTGGGCTGGCCAGTGGGCATCACGGGCGGCCTCGCGGATCGCCTCGTCGGTGGTCAGGGTATTGGCTTGCAGCGTCTTGCTTTGCGGGGCAATGCCCCAGGTTCCGATACAGCCGCTCAAGGTCAAGCTAAAGGCACAGACACTGAGCGCATTGAGCGCTCTGATGATGCGACGCGGCACAGCTGCAAATTCCCGACGTAAAAGGTGGATGACGCTTGGAGACGCAATTCTAGGGGGCGGTTGCACTGGCGATAAGCGTGTATTACTGCGAATCTTTGTTACGAAAACGGCGATAATCCGGCTTTAGTCTGAAGACCGGCCCGGTTACTTCATGTCACAATTTGTCGTCTACTTTGAGAGCGACCCATGGACACCCTGCAAAACATGCGTGCTTTTAGTTGCGTAGCCCAGGTCGGCAGTTTTACTGCCGCGGCTGTGCACCTGGATACGACCACCGCGAACGTTTCGCGGGCGGTTTCCAACCTTGAAGCCCATCTGCAAACCCGCCTGCTCAACCGCACCACCCGCCGCATCGCGCTGACCGAAGCGGGCAAGCGCTACCTGATGCGCTGCGAACAGATCCTCACCTATGTCGAGGAAGCGGAAGCGGAAGCCAGCGACGCCCATGCGCGGCCGGCCGGGCAGTTGAAAGTGCATTCGATGACCGGCGTCGGTCAGCATTTCGTCATCGATGCCATCGCCCGCTACCGTGAAACACACCCGGACGTCACCTTCGACCTGACCATGGCCAACCGCGTGCCGGACCTGCTAGACGAAGGCTATGACGTGTCCATCGTGCTGGCCAGCGAGCTGCCGGACTCGGGCTTCGTCTCCCAGCGCCTGGGCATCACCTACAGCATCGTCTGCGCCTCGCCCGACTACGTGAGGCAACACGGCATCGCGCAAAAGCCGGTCGACCTGCTCAAGCACGCCTGCCTGCGCATGGTCAGCCCGGTGATCCCGCTGGAAAAATGGCTGTTCGACGGCCCGGAGGGCCAGGAACTGGTCAACATCACCCACGCGCCCTTCCAGGTGAACTCGGCGGATGCGATGAAAGCCGCGATCCGTAGCGGCATGGGCGTTGGCGTGCTGCCGATCTATTCGGCGATCGACGGCCTGCGTGACGGCTCGCTGGTGCGGGTGATGCCCGAGTACCGCCTGCAGGAGCTGAACCTGTACGCGATCTACCCGTCGCGTCAGTACCTGGATGCCAAGATCAAGACCTGGGTGGAGTACCTGCGCAACTCGTTGCCGGAAATCCTCGCGGCGCATGAAGCAGACCTCAAGACCCACGAGCTGCGGATCGCCAACTGAAATCTTGCTGCACAGAGGCGGCGTAGAATGATAGCGTGCTACCCATTCTCCACCGCCCGCAGAGATTTCGCCGATGAAAAAGACTGTCCTTGCCTTCAGCCGCATCACCCCGGCGATGGTCGAGCGCTTGCAGCAAGATTTCAACGTGATTGTGCCGAACCCCAAGCTCGGCGACATCAGCGCCCAGTTCAACGAAGCCTTGCCCGAGGCCCATGGGCTGATCGGCGTGGGCCGCAAGCTCGGTGAAGCGCAGCTGGCCACGGCCAGCAAGCTGGAAGTGGTGTCGAGCGTGTCGGTGGGCTACGACAACTACGACCTGAACTACTTCAACGCGCGTGGCATTGCCCTGACCAACACCCCGGACGTGCTGACCGAAAGCACCGCGGACCTGGGCTTTGCCCTGCTCATGGGCAGCGCCCGGCGCGTGGCCGAACTGGATGCCTGGACCAAGGCCGGGCAATGGCAAGCCACCGTCGGCCCGGCGCAGTTCGGCAGCGACGTACACGGCAAGACCCTGGGCATCGTTGGCCTGGGCAACATCGGTGCAGCAATTGCCCGACGTGGCCGTTTCGGTTTCAACATGTCGGTCATCTACAGCGGCAACTCGCGCAAGACCGCGCTGGAACAGGAACTCGGCGCCCAGTTCCGCAGCCTCGACGAACTGCTGGCCGAAGCGGATTTCGTCTGCCTGGTGGTGCCGCTTGGCGCGCAGACCAAGCACCTGATCAGCAGCCGCGAACTGCAATTGATGAAACCGAGCGCGTTCCTGATCAACGTGTCCCGCGGGCCGGTGGTGGATGAGGCCGCGCTGGTGGAAGCACTGCGCAACAACACCATTCGCGGTGCCGGGCTGGACGTGTATGAGAAGGAACCGCTGGCTGAATCCCCGCTGTTCCAGCTGCCCAACGCCCTGACCCTGCCCCACGTCGGTTCGGCCACCGCCGAAACCCGTGAAGCCATGGCCAACCGCGCGATCGACAACCTGCGCAGCGCCCTGCTCGGTGATCGCCCGCAGGACCTGGTCAATCCGCAGGTGTGGAAGTAGCCGTCACACTGCGAAACGCATTGCTCACAGTGCACGTCGAGCGGCTGTCATAGGCTGTTCGACCGCAACTGGAGTGCAATGACATGGATAATCTTTCGACCGGCGGACTGGTCCGCTCAAGCAAAATTCTGATGATATTTTTCACTGGCATCTTCGGCACCCTGGTGGTGTTCGGCAATCTCAGTGACTACGCCTCAAACTTTTCCTTCGTGCAACACACGCTGAGCATGGATACCACCTTCCCGGGTAATGCCTTGCTCTATCGCGCAATTCACTCGCCCGCCCTTCAGCACCTGTTCTATGGCCTGATCATTACCACCCAAACGCTGTTCGCCCTGTCCTGCCTGCTCGGTGCCTATCAGCTCTATCGTCATCGACGGGCTGAGGCAGCACTGTTTCACCAGGCCAAGCGCTTTGCCGTGCTCGGCTGCCTGCTAGGTATTCTGATCTGGTATCTGTTTTTTCAGGTCGTGGGCGGGGAATGGTTTGCCATGTGGCAATCGACCCAATGGAATGCTTTAAGTACTTCGGGGCGTATTGTCGACTTTATCGTGGCAGTCCTGATTTTCATCGTGCTGAAAATTGACGATTGAGCAGAATCGCATGAAGTCCCTTCAGGCATGATCGTCGCCCGGCAGCAGCGGCTACGGGTGTGCCGCTGCTGCTCAGGGTTATCTCAAGGCTGCGACAGGAGCTTCGACCTTGGCCTTGGGCTTCCTGAACACCAGCACATTCCCCAGCATCACCAGCACCAGGCCAAACAGCGCCGGTGCCGTCCACTGATAGCCCTCGTAGAACGCCGACACATTCAACGCCACCAGCGGGAACAGCACCGTGCAATACGCCGCGCGTTCCGGCCCCATGCGCCCGACCAAGGTCAGGTACGCGGTAAAGCCGATCACCGAACCCGGAATCACCAGGTACAACAGCGAACCGATGTAGCGCGTGTTCCATTCCATATCAAACGGTATACCGCTGAACACGCAATACACAGCCAGCATCCCCGCACCATAAAGCATGCCCCAGGCGTTAGTCGTCATCGGCCGCAAGCCGGCCTTCTGCTGCAGGCTGGAGAGCATGTTGCCCGCCGAGAAGCACAGGGTGCCAAGCAGGGCCAGCGCCAGGCCGATCAAGGTTTCGCGGCTCGCCGCGTGCCCAGACAGTTCGGGCCAGAACAGCAAGCCCAATCCACCCAGACCCAGCGCACCCCCGCCCAGCACATTGGCCGCAATCTTCTGCCCAAAAAATAACCGCGCATTGAGCGCATTCCACAAGGTCGCAGTCGAAAACACCACGGCGATCAAACCACTGGGAATCCACTGGCTGGCCGTCAGAAAACACATGAAGTTGACACAGAACAGGCACAGCCCCTGCGCCAGGCAGATGCCGTGGCCACGCCGGCTCATCGGCTGCAGACGACGGCTGAGCAGCAGGATCGCGAACAGGATCAGCCCCGCCAGGGCAAAGCGATAGACAATCGACACCGGAATAGCGACCACACCCAACTGCAGTTTCAGGGCAATCCAGGTGGTGCCCCAGATCAATACAGTCAACAGGTACAACGACAGGTTCATGGCAGCACTCCTCGCATCCAGGCTTTCAGTCTGTGGCCCCCGGTGCGATGCCCGCTTGCACATTCTTGCGCTTTTGCGCGCACAGCTGCTGCCGGTACGCGCGCGCCGGAGTAGGATGGGCTTCAGAGGGAGTTCAGATGACGCCGTTGAACCAGCTGCAAGTCTTCAAATCCATGCACGACTCACCCCATGCCCGTCTGGAACACAGCGCGCATCTGGGGGACGGCCTGGCAGCAGCCTTGTGGAACAACCGCCACGACGCCCGTGACTACGAAGCCACCACCCACCACACCCTGTCCTGCTACATCGCCGACGGCACCGGCACCTTTCGCCGCGACCAGCCCGCCCGCAAAGGCTCACCCGACAAGTTGTGCATCATGCCGGCCGGCGCCCCGTCACACTGGGTGGTCAATGGCTCGATTCGCCTGGCACACCTGTACATCAGCGAGGAACAGTTCGCCCTCGGCTGCGTGCGCCTGCTTGATCGCGAGCCCCGCGAGTTGCAACTGCAGGAAGCGACCTTTCTTGACGATCCCGAACAGGCCCAGCGTTTTCGCCAGCTGATCACGCTGAACTGGGACGAGCCGGGTGAGCGGCTGCTGACCAGCACCCTGGCCCACGCCATTTTCGATCATGCGGTGCTCAGCCAGGTCGGCCTGCGCAAGGGGCTGCGCCTGAAGGGCGGCCTGGCCGCGCATCAGCGTCGGCAACTGAGTGAATACATCGAAAGCCACCTGGACCAGGCGTTGAGCCTGGGTGAGCTGGCAGCGCTGTGCAATTTGTCCGAGTACCACTTTGCGCGGATGTTTCGCGAAAGCTTCGGCCTGCCGCCGCACCAGTACCTGCTGGCCCGGCGCCTGGCCACGGCCTGCCAGTTGTTGCGAAGTGGCAACCTGCCACTGGGCGACGTTGCACTGCACTGCGGATTTGCCAGCGCCAGCCACTTCAGCAACCGCTTCCGCCAGGCGCTGGGCGCCACGCCCGGCGCCTATCGGGCGGCGTTCCGGCGTTAGCAGGATCGCTGAATCTACCCCTCAAAGGGCTCGTTATATCTGCTTACCCGGGCAACAGCGCCAGCACCGGCCCGAGGACCAGGCTGAGTGCCGCAAGCCCCAACAGCAGGCGCGGCTGATACGGCAGCAGGAATACCCACAGGGTCACGCCTGCCATCAGTACCGCAACGAGCTCAACCAGGCCCATCGCCCAGCCACTGTGGTCGACGGCCAGCCACAGCGCCACCAGCAGCAACGACCAGCCACCTATCTGCAAGGTACGCAAGCGGCCCGCCGTCGGCGCGCGGCCGAGGAGCTCCTTGTAGTGTTTTTCCATACACAGGCACAGGCCGGCAAAGCCGGCAAATCCGAACAGGGCAACCGCGAGCATCAGCCCACCTCGCTTTCGATCAAGGTGCTGCAGGCTCTTTTTGCCGGCTTCGCCGCACGCTTGCTCACCACCGGCGTACGCCACATCTTGCCCGCCGCCCAGGCCAGGAACAGGCCACTGCCCAGCGCGGTCAGGTCGAAGCCGGCCATGGCCCAGTCGCCTGCCGGGATCGACTGCAGCAGGCCCTGGCCGGTGGTGAGCTGATTGAGCAGCGGCAAACCGGCCCACAGCACCGCCGCCAGGCTCAACTGCTCGGCCCAGGCACGCCGCCCGGGGCGCAGCATGGCGTGCAGCAACGACAACGCCCAGAGCAGGAAGAACCACCTGATCTCCCAGTCGGCACGCCCCGCCAGCGCCACCGGCAACAGCCGGTTGGCCCAGAAGAATGCCGCAACGCCCAGCACCAGACCGCTCATGCTGGCGATGTTCAGCACCTCGACCAAACGCAGTTCGAACGGCTGGGCGTCACGCTTGGCATGCTTGAGCTGACGCTTGCCCAGCCACATCACCAGGCCCGTGCCGATCACCGCCGTACCGGCCAGGCCAAAGAAGAAATACAACCAGCGCAGCCAGGGGCCGGCAAACTCGCCCATGTGCAGGCCGTACATGCCGCCAGAGATCAGCATCGGTGTGGCCTCGAGGCTGCTTTGTGCCTGCAGCGTGCCGTTGACCCCATCAAACAGCCAGCCACCACCGCGCTGATGGGCAATGCGCTCGCCCGCATGGCGGCTAAAGCGTACGCGAGCATTCTGGTCACCCGGGGTCTGCACCTCGATCCAGCCAACACGGCTGCCCGGTGATTGCGCCTGCACCTGGGCATACAGCGTCGGCAGTGGCATCAGGGGCGCGCTCACTCCGGCCGCCCTGACCTCGGCGGGTGCGCCAAACAGGTCATTGAAAAAGCCCCGGGTGTCGTCGCCATAGCTGGCGATGATGCTCGCCGGCATGACCATCGCCATGAATATCACCAGGCTGCTGTAGCTGATCATCAGGTGAAACGGCAGCACCAGCACGCCAATGGCGTTGTGGCCGTCGAGCCAGGAGCGCTGGCCCTTGCCGGGGCGAAAGGTAAAGAACTCCTTGAAGATCTTCTTGTGCGTGATGATCCCGGTCACCAACCCCACCAGCATGATGAAGGCGGCAAAGGTGGCCAGCCAGCGCCCCCACGGATGGGGCATTTCCAGCTGGAAGTGAAACCGGTAGAAGAACTCGCCGCCGCGTGTGTCGCGGGCCTGGATTTCGGCACCGGTGGCGGGGTCGAGGGTCTTGTCGATGAAATCCCGGCGCCCGCCACCGTGTTCACGCCAGCTGACACTCAACCCGGGCTCACGGGCATCCGGCAGGCGGATGAACCAGCTCGCCGCCTGCGGGGCATGCAGCTGCAGGTAATCCTGCGCCAGGGCCAGGCTCGCCGGCGCATCCAGCGCGCGCACCGGGACTTCGGGCTGGGTCCAGTGGCTGATCTCTTCCTTGAAGTAGGACAGCGTACCGGTCAGAAAAATCGCAAACAGCAGCCAGCCGAAGATCAGCCCGGTCCAGGTGTGCAGCCAGGCCATTGCCTGGCGAAAACCCTCTTTCATCAGTTGCCTGCCCAGTAAGCGAGGCCGTTGATCGCACCCAGCACCAGGCTCGGTAGCAGCACACCCCACCAGGCATGCCAGGCGCTGCGGCAAGCAAAGCACCAGAGAAACGCCACCAGGTAGAAAAGGAACGACAGCATCATGCCGCTGATTACCGCCTCGGCTTTGGGCATGGGCGCCAATAAGGTCACGCAGACACTGGCCATGGCCGCCAACACATAGCCACCCAACACTGCAGCCAGGCAACGCGATGTCACGGCCAGGCGATAACTCAAGGGCAGTGCGGCGACTTTAAGGTTCATGGCGTCCATCCATAACGAAGAGGCGCCAATAATAATGATTAATATTCTCATAAGCAAAGTTCAAAGCGCTGGCCTGTGTCGACATGACCTCCAGTCACCAAACGTTTGCTGATCCATTCAAAAAAAACCTACAATGCGAACAATTCTTATTCTGTTGCGCATTGTGGCGCCGGAGTGTTCACGGTGCCCAGCGCCCCTTCTTCCTCGCTTGAAGGCCTTTACCACGCCCATCACAACTGGCTCACCGGCTGGTTGCGACAACGCCTGGGCTGCCCGGACAACGCCGCCGACCTGGCGCACGACACCTTCATGCGCCTGCTGCAGGCGCGGGAAACGCCGGTACTCAACGAACCACGGGCGTTCCTCACCACAGTCGCCAAGCGGGTACTGTTCAACCATTACCGGCGTCAGGATGTCGAACGCGCCTACTACCAGGCGCTGGCCCAGTTACCCGAAGCACTGGCACCCTCGGAAGAACACCGGGCAATCATCTTCGAAACCCTGCTGGAACTGGACCGTTTGCTCGACGGCCTGGCACCACGGGTCAAGCGCGCTTTCCTGATGGCCCAGGTCGACGGCCTGAGCTATGGCGAAATCGCTGCGCAACTGAACATCTCGCTGGCCACCGTCAAACGCGACCTGAACAAGGCGGCCATGCGCTGTTACTTCGCCCTATGAACAGCCCCCACGCGGAATTTTCCACGCAGGTGGCCGAGCAGGCCGTGCACTGGCTGATCGAACTGCAGGGTGGCGCACTCGACCCGCGCCAACAGCAGGCCATGCAACAGTGGCTGCAGGCCCACGAAGAGCATCGTCGTGCCTGGGAGCATATTCAGCGGGTCAACCAGCGCTTGCGAGGCCTGTCCTCGCCGCTGGCCCATGCAGCCTTGCAGGCACCACACTCCGCCAGCCGCCGTCGGGCGCTCAAGGCCTTGCTGATACTGGGGGTTGGCGGCGTGGCCGGTTTGACCCTGCAACAGCACAACCCGGTGCCAAACCTGCTCGCCGACTACCGCAGCCCGGTGGGCGAACGCCGCCACCAGCAACTCGACGATGGCAGCCAGTTGCACTTGAACACCCGCAGCGCCGTCGATGTCCGCTTTGACAGCCAGCAGCGCCTGATACATCTGCTGGAAGGCGAAATTCAGCTGAGCGTTGCCGAAGATGCCCGCCCGCTGCACCTGCTCACCGACTTTGGTTTGCTGCAGCTGGGCACGGGCCGCTACAACCTGCGCCAGTTCGAGCGCTACAGCCAGCTCGGGATCTACCAGGGCACCGCCCAGCTCGCCGGCAACCCGCTGTCGGCAGGCTATCAGGCGCGCTTCAACGGTCCGCAGTGGCAGGCCCGGCAAGCGCTCGACAGCAATGTCGGGGCCTGGGTCGACGGCATGCTGGTCGCCTCGCACAGGCGCCTTGACGACTTTCTGGCCGACCTCGGCCGCTACCGTCGCGGCCAGCTCAATTGTGCCCCCGAGGTGGCCGAGCTGCTGATCTCCGGCAGTTATCCACTGGCCGACAGCGAACGCATTCTCGACCTGCTGCAGATTGCCCTGCCCGTGCGGGTGCGGCGCTTTACCCGCTACTGGGTGACGGTCGAAGCCAGGGTCTGAAATTTTTCAAATCTTCTGAGCCGATTTTTCATCTCGCGTGACAGAGAAGGCAGAACCCTTTGCGTTGACCTTCTCAAGGATCCCTTGCATGCCCCTTCGCCCGAGTCCACTTGCCCAGTCCCTTCGTGCCGTGCTGTTTGGTGCCGGCCTGAGCTTCGCCGCCGTTACGGCCCACGCCGACGACAGCGCTGCGCGCAGCTACCAGATCGCACCGATGTCGCTGGAAGCCGCCCTGAACCAGTTCGGACGCGAAAGCGGCGTGCTGATCTCGTTCGGCTCGCAGGTTACCCAAGGCCTGCAGAGTCCGGGTTTGCACGGCCAGTACAGCGCGCAGCAAGCCCTCGACATTCTGCTTGAAGGCAGCGGCTTGCAAGCCCGTGCTGAAGGCGACAACGCCTACAGCCTGCAAGCGGCGACGCCTGCCACTGCGCCGGTAGAGCTGGGTGTGTCGTCGGTGGTTGGCGACTGGCTTGGCGCGGCCCAGCAGGACAATGTGTTCGAACACGCCGGTGCCCGCGATGTGGTGCGCCGTGAAGAGTTCGAGCGCAGCGGCGCCACCACCGCCCGTGAAGTCCTCAACCGCATTCCTGGCGTCAACGCCCCGGAAAACAACGGCACCGGCAGCCACGACATGGCGCTGAATTTCGGCATTCGTGGTCTCAACCCGCGCCTGGCGTCGCGCTCCACGGTACTGATGGACGGCATTCCGGTGCCTTTCGCCCCGTACGGCCAGCCGCAGCTGTCGTTTGCGCCGATCAGCATGGGCAACATGGATGCCGTGGATGTCGTGCGCGGCGGTGGTGCCGTGCGCTACGGCCCGCAAAACGTCGGCGGCATCGTCAACTTCGTGACCCGGGCGATTCCCGACGAGCCAACCGTCAAAGCCGGGTTTCAGACCCAGACCAGCCCGTCTTCCAGCCATGACGGCTTCAAGACCAGCGCCAACCTGCTGGCCGGCGGCACCAACGACAATGGTCTGGGCGGCGCCCTGCTCTACTCCGGCACCCGCGGTGGCGACTGGCGTGAGCACAGCGACACACAAATCGACGACCTGATCCTCAAGGGCAAACTGCAGCTCGACGAAGCCAACAGCTTGCACGCCATGGCTCAGTATTACGAAGGCGAGGCACAGATGCCCGGTGGCCTGAGCGTCGCCGACTACGATGCCGACCCGTACCAGTCGACCCGCCTGCAGGACAAGTTCTGGGGCCGCCGAACGATGTTCAATCTCGGTTATGACTACAAGGAAGACGCCCGCCAGTTCAGCGTCAACAGCTTCTTCACCAAGACCCTGCGCAGCGGCTACCTGGACCAGGGCAACTTTATCTCGCTGTCACCCCGCGAATACTGGGTACGCGGCATCGAAACCCGCCTGTCGCAGGGCTTTGCCATGGGCGAAAGCTGGCATGAAGTCGGCGTGGGCTACCGCTACATCAACGAGGCCAGTCACGAACTGCGCTACCGCGAACCGCTCAGCGCCGACCAGTTGCCCACCACTGCCAGTCGCAAAGACCGCGACACCCGTGGCAGCACCGACGCCCATGCGATTTTCCTCGATGACCGCATCGACATCGGCCAGTGGACCATCACCCCGGGTGTCCGTTACGAGATGATCGACTCGGAGCAGACCAACAAGATCAACGGTGTGCGCTACCAGGGGGATTACAACACCGCGTTGCCGGCCCTGAACGTCATGTACCACCTGACTGACAGCTGGAACCTGTATGCCAACACCGAAGGCTCCTTCGGCAGCGTGCAGTACAGCCAGATGCCCAACCGGGTCAGCAGCGGCGAAGTCAAACCGGAAAAGGCACGTACCTGGGAACTGGGTACGCGCTACGACGATGGCTTGCTACAGGCCGAAATCGGCGCGTTCCTGATCAACTTCGACAACCAGTACGAAAGCAACCAGACCAACGACTCGGTGATTGCCCGCGGCGAAACCCGTCACCAGGGCATCGAGACCAGCGTCAAGTACGCCCTCGAAGGCCTGAACCCTGCCCTGGCCGGTTTCGACGTCTACGCCACCTACGCCTTTGTTGACGCTAAAATCCGCGAAGACGGGCCGAACAAAGGCAATCGCGTGCCCTTCTCCTCGCGCCACAAAGGCACCTTGGGTGTCGGTTACACAGAGGGCCCGTGGCAGCTCAACCTGGACAGCACCTACCAGAGCGACCAGTTCGCCGACAACGCCAATACCAGCAGCGAAAGCGCCGACGGCAGCACCGGCCGCATCCCTGGCTACATGCTGTTCAGCAGCCGTGCTGCCTATGATTTCGGCCCGCAGCTGTCCAACCTGAACGTCGCTGTCGGGGTGAAAAACCTCTTCAATCACCAGTACTACACCCGCTCGTTTGACGACAACAACAAGGGCAAGTACGTGGGTGAACCTCGTACGGTATACCTGCAGACCTCGGTCGCGTTCTGACCCAGCGCATGCAAAAGCCCGGCCGCCGCCGGGCTTTTTGCTACAAGATATTTTTCTTCTTCAAGGGGTTGAAATGTTGCGCCAAGTGCCTGACCTTGTAGTCAAGAGGCGATGAGTTCCACCGGCCGCAACGGCCCCATCGATTCTCTTGCGAGCTAGCTGAATAAGGGATTGAACTATGCAAATCCAAGTCAATAGCGACAACCATATTCAAGGCAACATTCGACTGGAAGAGTGGGTCCGCAGCACACTGGAAAGCACGCTCGAACGATTTGAAGAAGACCTCACCCGCGTTGAGGTCCACCTGCGCGACGAGAACGGCGACAAGCCCGGTCCGCATGACAAACGCTGCCAGATGGAGGCACGCCCAAAAGGCCATCAACCGATTTCCGTGAGCCATAAATCCGCATCGCTCGACCAGGCTGTCGAAGGTGCCGCAATCAAGCTCAACCATGCCCTGGAGCACTTCTACGGCAAGCTACGCAGCAAACGCGCGGTCGCCCAGCAAAGCGTCGACGGCGCCCAGAATGACGGCCTGCTGCAGGAAGAATTCCTGGAGAACGAGCAAGCTCGCAGCATCAGCTGATAAATAAGCAGAACGCAGACGGTAAAAAGGCGAGCCCAGTGGGCTCGCCTTTTTTTGTTAGCAAGTGTCATCGAATTGAGAACAGCTTGATATAGGCGAAACCCAGCGCAAGCCAGGCACAGCCAGTAATCATCATCCAGGAAGACACTAATAACAGGCGCCGCAGTTTCTGTGGAAAGTTACGCAGGTCTTCTGCATCCATCATCCCCATTCGAATGCATAACTTCGGATAGAGCATCGCGCCGCAAATTGTGCTGAGCAGATAGCAACGCGACTTCAACCTGGTCGTCCCCCAGAAAGGTAACTGCATCTTGAGCCAGAGGCTGTTCGGCAGGCTTGCAATGATGATGTCGAAGTTACGACTACGGGCGATATAGGTCTCCATTACCACGCCGGACATTACGATCACGAATGGAGTAAATAGAAAGGCGAACCGCAGTCCCGGATGCCAGGAAAAGTAGAAATCAGGCGTCATTGCTCATCCCAGTTGTAAAGTTCTTCAGCCATACTTGGAACATTTCTACGGCAGGCTGCGCAGCAAACGCGCCGTCGCTCAGCAAAGCGTCGATGGCGCCCAGAATGACGGCCTGCTGCAGGAAGAGTTCCTGGAGAACGAGCCAGCTCGCAGCATTAGCTGATAAATAAGCAGAACGCAGACGGTAAATAAAGCGAGCCCAGTGGGCTAATGCCAGTCAGTTAAGCCCAAGCGCCTGTAGTTAGGGCTGCTATGCAGCCCATCGCAGGCAACGTCTGCCCCACCCGTAGGAGCGAGGCTTGCCCGCGAAGAACGATGACGCGGTGTAGCAGCTCAATCGCAGCGCCTGGTTCGCCGGCAAGCCTGGCTCCTACAGGTGGGGCGCGCGCGCCCTTGGGCCTAACTGATCGGCATTAGCCCAGTGGGCTCGCTTTTTTTTTGCGAACAATTCACCTTGTTGGTGACAGCTGGATCAAGGCAAGCCCTATCGCAAACCAGGCAGAACCAATCATTACCAACCAGCAGATCAGCTGTATTCGGCGCCGCAATCGCTGAGGAAAGTTACGTAAATCCTCCGCATCCATCATTCCCAAACGGATGCAGAATTTCGGATAAAGCATTGCACCGCTGATTGAACTGAGCAGGTAGCAACGCGACTTCAGGCTACTCGTCCCCCAAAAAGGTATCTGCTGTTTGAGCCAAAGGCTGTTCGGGAGACTCGCAATAATGAGGTCGAAGTCACGACTGCGAGCGGTGTATGCATTCAGCGCGATACCAGATAAAACAATTACGAAGGGCGCTAGACCAAAAGGAATCACAATAATTGGCGGCCAAGTGTTTATATCAATCACTTTGTGCCTCGTAGATATTGTCCCCCATCCACTCTCCGAATTTTCCAACCCCGATTCCACCAGCAATTGATCCACCTCCAACCAGAACAATTGCGCACACAGCCCCACCGACGCCAAATGAAACCGCGACCATTGATGTTGATGCGAAAGACCATGCACTGATTCCCTGAGCAAGTGGAGCCCGGAACCTAGCATGGTGTTAGCGCGATTCTGCGCGGGTGAACACGATAGAGAACTGTCCTACATCGCTCTCGGAAACAGCATCGAGGAACCAACCCACCCTCACCCGGTCAATCACTGCATGTCTTTAGCAGGTGAAGCCCCATGATCAATCCTTTCGAGCAGATCAACGACGCTTTCGCACCGCACTATCGCGTCAACCTGAGCATCGAGCGGCTGGACGGCAGCATCATGCTGACCCTGTCCAACGAACAGGGGGTGGTAGCCAAACGGCTGATCAGCCCGGCCCAGCGCAACGACCCCAAACGCCTGCAGCACCTGATCGAAAGCATCCAGTTCGGCATCGCCATCGAGCAGGGCCACAACGCCATGGAGGTACTCGCCGCCATGCAGGCTACTTCGACTCTTCGATCTCTTTGCCGCTCGCATCAATAGCCTTGGTCGACGGGTACTGGTACGAGGCATAGCGCACCACCAGGATGGCGAATGCCAGCAGCAAAATGCCGCCGCACACGTACAGCAGGCCGACATCCGGCGCTTTGTGGTGCGAGACGTCGCCGATCAGCAAACGGGTCAGTGCCGTGATCGCGACATAGAGCAGGAAGCGGATCGGCATGTGGTTGGTCTTGAAATAGATCCCCACCATCGCCCCGAGCTCGAGGTAGATGAACAGCAACAGGATGTCATCGACGCTGACACCGCCCTTGCCGAGCATGTCGATGAAGGTCGCTACCGCCGCATAGGCGGTGATCGCACCAATCCCGAACAACGCCAGATAGTGAAACGCTTCGACGCAAAGGTTGCCCAGCGAGTCGGCTGAGCCATGCAGGCCTTTGCGCAGTTTGTCAGCCCAATTGATGTTCACGATTTCGGTTTCCTTGATACGGCGAGAAGGATGATGCGGCACGCACATGACGCTTTATCTGCATGCAGTAAAAAGGCCAGGCACCCTGTTTGAGAAGGCGACCAAATGCCGCAAGGCACAGCCATTGCTGGCTGTGCCTTGTCCGTTCACGCGTAGGTGGGAAAAACCGGGTTATTCCAGGGCGCTGGCCGGGCCGAAAAACTCGTAGCGGCTCTGCTGCTCAGGCACACCCAGGCCTTTGAGCTGGCGCTTGATGCTGGCCATGAAGCCTTTGGGGCCAAGGAAGTAGGCATCCAGGTCACGGTCTTGCGGCAGCCACTGGCCAAGCTGGTCGGCCGTCAACAGGCCGAGGGCATCGCCAGGCTCACTGACGCCGTCGTCTTCGGCGTAGCAGTAGAAACGCTTGAGTTGCGGATGACGCGCAGCCAGTTCATCCACCCAGTCACGGAAAGCGTGCACCGCACCGTTGCGTGCGCAGTGGATAAAGTGCACCAGACGGCCGCTGTCGAGCGCGGCTTCGAGCATTGGCAAGGTCGGGGTAATGCCCACGCCGCCACTGATCAGCACCAGCGGCTTGTCGCTGGCACTCAAGGTGAATTCACCCGATGGCGGGAACAGGTTGATGGTGTCGCCTTCCTTCATCTGCTCGTGCAGGTAGTTGGAGACCTTGCCGCCGTCTTCGCGCTTGACGCTGATGCGGTACTGGCCGGCATTGCTCAGGGCCGACAGGGAATAGTTGCGGCGCTGCTCCTGCTCATCGATGAACAGCTGCAAACCGATGTACTGGCCCGGCTCGGCCTTGAGAATCGCGCCGCCATCCACCGGGGCGAAGTAGAAGGAAACGATCTCGCTGCTTTCCTCTACGCGCTTGACCAGGGTGAACTGACGCGCACCGCGCCAGCCACCCGGGGCCGCCGCTTTCTGTGCATAGATGTCGCCTTCGGCGCCGATCAGGATATCGGCCAGTTGCTGGTACGCCGCGCCCCAGGCTGCAATCACTTCGGGGGTAGCGATTTCCTTGCCCAGCACCTCTTCGATGGCGCGCAGCAGGCAGCTACCGACGATCGGGTAATGTTCCGGAAGGATCTGCAAGGCCACATGCTTGTTGATAATCTGGCCGACCAGGCCACCCAGCTGTTCGAGCTGGTCAATGTGCCGGGCATACATCAGCACGCCGTTGGCCAAAGCCCGTGGCTGGTCGCCACTGGCCTGGTGGGCCTGATTGAACAGCGGACGCACTTCGGGGTACTCGCTGAGCATCATTTTGTAGAAGTGGGTGGTCAACGCTTCACCGCCGCTTTCCAGCAGAGGGACGGTGGCTTTGACGATTGCACGATCCTGGGCATTGAGCATGTATGACTCCTGAGCCTGTGGCTGCTTTATGAATACTGGTGTTATTACAGGTTTCGTGCCAACTATTTAATCGTTATAAATCAACGGTTTATAAATTTATTAGTCAAAAAGACCACAAGAGGAATATAGTCATTAAGACCAACAGGAGTCTTTATGACCGCAAAATCCCTGCTCACCGCCTTGCTGCCGCTGGTCAGCGACCTGTCCCGCGACCTGCCCGAGCGCGAACGCTACCGTCGCCTGCTCGAAGCCATGCGCGCCCTGTTGCCCTGCGACGCCGCCGCGCTGCTGCGCCTGGACGGTGAATGGCTAGTGCCGCTGGCCGTCGACGGCCTGAGCACCGACACCCTGGGCCGACGCTTCAAGGTCAGCGAGCACCCGCGCTTCGAGGCAATTCTCAGCAGCAGTGAACCCACCCGCTTTGCCAGCGACAGCGAACTGCCCGACCCCTACGACGGGTTGGTCGAGGGTCTGCACCAGCACCTGGAAGTTCACGACTGCATGGGCTGCCCGCTGTTTGTCGATGAGCAGCCCTGGGGCCTGCTGACCCTTGATGCCCTGGACCCGGAGCAGTTCCAACAGGTCGAGCTCGATGCCTTGCAGGCCTTTGCCAGCCTGGCGGCCGCCACGGTGAATGTCGCCGAGCGCATCGAGCGCCTGGCTTTGCGCGCCGAGGATGAACACGAACGGGCCGAGGTTTACCGCCAGGCCAGCGGCCAGCAACACAAAGAGCTGATCGGTCAGAGTAAAGCCCACAAGCGCCTGCTGGAGGAAATCCAGCTGGTGGGCAGCAGCGACCTGACCGTGCTGATCACCGGTGAAACCGGGGTCGGCAAAGAGCTGGTCGCGCAAGCGATCCACCAGGCCTCCAGCCGCGCCCAGCAACCCTTGATCAGCCTCAACTGCGCGGCCCTGCCCGACACTCTGGTGGAGAGCGAACTGTTCGGTCATGTACGTGGCGCGTTTACCGGTGCCGTCGGCGAGCGTCGGGGCAAGTTCGAGCTGGCCAATGGCGGCACGCTGTTTCTCGACGAGGTCGGCGAGCTGTCGCTGACCGTCCAGGCCAAGCTGTTGCGCGTGCTGCAGAGCGGTCAGCTGCAACGCCTGGGTTCCGACCAGGAGCACCGCGTCGACGTGCGCCTGATCGCCGCGACCAACCGCGACCTCGCCGAAGAAGTCCGCGCCGGCCGCTACCGCGCCGACTTCTATCATCGCCTGAGCGTGTACCCATTGTGGGTCCCGCCCCTGCGCGAACGCGGCCGCGACGTGCTGTTGCTCAGCGGCTACTTTCTCGAACAGAACCGTTCGCGCATGGGCCTGGGCAGCCTGCGGCTGAGTGCAGAAGCCCAGGCGGCCCTGCTGGCCTACGACTGGCCGGGCAATGTGCGTGAGCTGGAACACCTGATCGGGCGCTCGGCGCTCAAGGCCCTGGGGCAGCACCGCCAGCGCCCGAAGATCCTCACCCTGGATGCCAGCGACCTCGACCTGCGTCCCGTCGAACCTGCGCCCGAGCAGCAAGCGGCCTTGCCACCCGCAGCCACTGCGCTGCCCGGCGGCGACCTGCGCCAGGCCCTCGATGACTATCAGCGCCAGTTGATCCAGGCCAGCCTCGAGCGTCATGAGTACAACTGGGCCAGCACCGCCCGCGAGCTGGGCCTGGACCGGGCCAACCTCAGCCGCCTGGCAAAACGCCTGGGGCTACGCTGATTTGCCTGAGTGATTAAAGCCCGGGGCTGTCGGGTCGATAACCCGGCATCTCCCCATTCAATCTGTCCTGAAGGTGCCTATGGCCTCGCACAATGCCCGCGCCGACTCGCTGTCGCTGCTGCTGTTCACCCTGCGCAGCGGCAAGCTGATGGCCATCAACCTGCTCAAGGTCAGTGAAATCATCCCTTGCCCACCGCTGACCAAGCTGCCGGAGTCGCACCCGCACGTCAAAGGCGTGGCCACGCTGCGCGGCAATTCGCTGTCGGTGATCGACCTGTCGCGTGCCATTGGCGAGCGGCCGCTTGAAGACCCGCTGGGCGGCTGCCTGATCGTTACCGACATCAGCCGCTCCAAACAGGGCCTGCATGTGCAGGCGGTGAGCAAAATCGTTCACTGCCTGAGCACCGACATCAAGCCGCCGCCGTTCGGTTCGGGCAACAAGTCGTTCATCACCGGTGTCACTCGCGTCGACAACACCCTGGTGCAGGTACTGGATATCGAAAAGGTCATCCATGGCATCGCGCCGCCAGCGCATGAGCCGGTCATCAGCGAATTGAACCCGGACGACGCTGCAGTCCTGGCCGCCACCAACATCCTCGTCGTCGATGACAGCCAGGTGGCCCTGCAGCAGTCGGTGCATACCCTGCGCAGCCTCGGCATCGAATGCCACACCGCGCGCAGCGCCAAGGATGCGATCAACACCCTGCTGGACCTGCAAGGCACCGATCAGGAAATCAACGTGGTGGTCTCGGACATCGAAATGTCCGAGATGGACGGCTTTGCTTTCACCCGCACCCTGCGCGAAACGCCGGATTTCAAACACCTCTACGTGCTGCTGCATACCTCGCTGGACAGTGCGATGAACAGCGAAAAAGCCCGCCTTGCCGGGGCCAACGCGGTGCTCACCAAATTCTCCTCGCCAGAACTCACCGACTGCCTGATCGTCGCGGCGCGGGCCGTGGCCTACAGCGAGAGCTGAGCCCAGCGGCTCAGTGACAGCGCCGCCAGAACTCGGCGGCGAGGCGACGCAGGTCTTCGGCCAGGGCCGCGACATCGCTGGCACTGAGGTGACTCTGCTGGCCAACCTGCACCGTGGACTCGCTGGCCTGGCGAATGCTGATGATGTTGCGGTTGATACTCTCGCTGACCTGGCTTTGCTGCTCTACCGCTGCCGCGATCTGCACGCTCATCTCGCTGATCTGGTTGACCCGCAGGCTGATGCCGTCCAGCGCACTGGCGGCGCGCAGCGCCTGCTCGACACTGTGCCCGGCATGCTCGCTGCTTTGCTGCATGACCTGCACTGCGTCGCGCGCACCGTTCTGCAGCACACTGATCATGCGCTGAATCTCGTGGGTCGACTGCGCCGTGCGCTGGGCCAGGCCGCGCACCTCATCGGCCACCACGGCAAAACCACGGCCCTGATCGCCGGCCCGGGCCGCCTCGATGGCGGCGTTGAGCGCCAGCAGGTTGGTCTGCTCGGCAATCGCGCGAATCACCTCGACCACCCCGGTGATCTCGCTGCTGTGATGCTGCAGGGTGTGGATAACTTCCGTGGCCGTCCCCAACGAGCTGGCCAGTTCCTGAATCGCACTGCGGTTGAGGTCGACCAGTTGATGCCCCGCACGGGTTTCACCTTCGGCCTGGTCGGCAGCCTGTGACGCTTGCTGGGCATTGCTGGCGACCTGGGCGACGCTGGCAGCCATCTGGTTGATCGCCGTAGCGATCTGATCCGCTTCGCCCTGCTGCTCAAGGTTGCTGCTGTGGCTGCTTTGCAGCGACTGCGCCAGCGAGCCGCTGTGTCCGGCCAGGCGCCTTGAGGTGTCGCCGATGCGCCCGACCACCGCGCCGAGCTGGCCTTTGAGCATGCGCAGGGCGAAGTCGATCTGGCCGATGCCGTCACGCCGGCCGGTATACAAGTGCTGGCTCAGCGGGTTGTCGGCAATACTTTTTGCTTCGGCACACAAGCGCCGAAAGGGCTTGAGCACCGCCATAATCGCCACCGCGCTCAAGCCACTGGCGAGCAACAATTCGACGATTTCTGGCCAGGGCAGCAGTGGCGCGAGCAAGCGGCTCAGTGCCAACGCCAGCACCACCCCCAAGGTCACACCGACCCAAAGTTGCGCGCCCAGCCCAAGCACGGGCAAACGCTGCCACCACGGCGTTCTGCCGCTGCGCAGCTGTGCATAACAACGCTCGGCCGCCTCGATCTGATCGGCTGTAGGCTTGGTCCTGACCGACTGGTACTCCACTGTTTGCCCCTGACTGGCAATCGGTGAAACGAACGCGCTGACCCAATAGTGATCGCCATTCTTGCAGCGGTTCTTCACCAGCCCCATCCACGACCGGCCACTTTTGAGGGTCTGCCACATTTGCGCGAATGCCTGCGGCGGCATATCCGGATGGCGCACGATATGGTGCGCGCTGCCCATCAGTTCTTCACGGCTGAACCCGCTGACCGTGACAAAATCATCATTGGCGTAGGTGATCGTGCTGGAAAGGTCAGTGGTGGAAAGGATGTTGGCGTCACCGGGATAATCCACATTGCGACCGGTCACAGGCATATTGCTCTTCATCGGAGGCACTCGTTGTTATTGGGGAGAATCGGCAGGGCATACGATGCTAGTGGCAAATTGACCTGATTCATTGATCCAGCGCAGGATATTGGCAATTTGCCAGTAGCCGATCCCGGAGCAGTCCACTGCCCTTCACACCCACCCGGCAACCTGTCAGCGCTGTCAGTTAGGCGTCACGTTGCTGACCCGGTCGGGCCGCTATAACTGACTTAAACTCACGCTCCTTTTCTGTCGGCGGTGTCCAGCACCTATGCGTATCCCCACCCGTTCCCTCGTGATCTGCGCTGTTCTCCTGGCCCTGGCAGGCACTGCCGCGTGGCTGTTCGAGCGCTCAGGCGAGGAAAAAGCCGTGCACCTCAGTGCCATCCCGATCCGGGTCGTGGCGGTCAAGCAACAAGACGTGCCGCGCTTTGCCAGCGCTATCGGCTCGGTGCTGTCGCTGCACAGCGTGGTGATCCGCCCGCAAGTCGAAGGCGTACTGACGCAACTGCTGGTCAAGGAAGGCCAGTGGGTGAAAGAAGGTGACCTGCTGGCAACCATCGACGACCGCGCCATCCGCGCCAGCCTTGAGCAAGCCAAGGCCCAGCTCGGCCAGAGCCAGGCGCAGCTGAGCGTGGCGGGCGTCGACCTCAAGCGCTATCGGGAGCTGAGTATCGACAACGGCGTATCGCGCCAGACCCTCGACCAGCAACAGGCCCTGTTCAATCAACTGCAAGCCACGGTGCAGGGCAATCAGGCGGCCATTGCAGCCGCCCAGGTGCAGTTGTCGTACACAAGGATTCTGTCGCCGGTGACCGGCCGGGTCGGCATCCGCAATGTCGATGAAGGCAACTTCCTGCGCGTGGCCGACACCCAGGGGCTGTTCAGCGTTACCCAGATCGACCCGATCGGCGTCGAGTTCTCCTTGCCGCAGAACATGCTGCCGACCCTGCAGGGCCTGCTCAAGGCACAGCCTGCCGCGGTGGTGCAGGCCTACCTGGAAGGTGACGGCGACAGCGGCGGCACCTTGCTCGCCGAAGGCCACCTGACCCTGATCGACAACCAGGTCGCGGCCAACACCGGCACCATCCGGGTCAAGGCCGAGTTCGCCAACTCCGGTGCGCGCCTGTGGCCGGGGCAACTGGTAACCCTGAAGCTGCAGACCGCCCTCGACCAGCAGGCGCTGGTAGTCCCACCGCAAGTTGTGCAACGCGGCATCGACGGCCATTACGTTTACCGCCTGGTCGGCGACAAGGTCGAGAGCGTGCCGGTCAAGGTGCTGTACCAGGACAGCGCGCTGAACATCGTTGCCGGTGTGAGCAAGGACGACAAGCTGGTCTCCGACGGCCAGTCGCGGCTCAAGCCCGGTGCCACAGTGGAGGTCGCCGCAGAAACTGCCGCGCCTGAAGACGTTGCCGACCGCCAGGTGCAGCCATGAACGCGCGCGGCTCGATCTCGGCCTGGTGCATCGACCGCCCGGTTGCCACCCTGCTGCTGACCTTCGCCCTGGTGCTGCTTGGCGTTATCGCCTTTCCGCGCCTGCCGGTGGCGCCGCTGCCCGAAGCCGATTTCCCGACCATTCAGGTGACCGCGCAACTGCCCGGTGCCAGCCCCGAGACCATGGCCTCCTCGGTGGCGACGCCCCTGGAGGTGCAGTTCAGCGCCATCCCCGGCATGACCCAGATGACCTCGAGCAGTGCCTTGGGCTCGACCAACCTGATCTTGCAGTTCACCCTGGAAAAAAGCATCGACACCGCCGCCCAGGAAGTCCAGGCGGCGATCAACACCGCCACCGCCCGCCTGCCCCAGGACATGCCCAGCCCGCCGACCTGGCGCAAGGTCAACCCGGCCGACAGCCCGGTGCTGATCCTGACCGTCAGCTCGGCACAGATGCCGGCCAACGAACTGAGTGACTACGCCGAAACCCTGCTGGCCCGGCAACTGAGCCAGATCGAAGGCGTCGGCCTGATCAACATCACCGGCCAGTTGCGCCCGGCGATCCGCGTGCAGGCGCAGCCGGAAAAACTTGCTGCCCTGGGCCTGACCCTGGCCGACCTGCGCCAGTCGATCCAGCAAACCAGCCTGAACCTGGCCAAGGGCGCCCTGTATGGCGAGAACAGCGTCTCGACCCTGGCAACCAACGACCAGCTGTTTCATCCCGATGAATATGCGCAACTGATCGTCTCTTACCGCGACGGCGCCCCCGTGCACCTGAAGGATGTTGCCAAGGTCATCTACGGTGCAGAGAACGCCTACGTCAAAGCCTGGTCGGGTGAACAACAGGGCCTGAACCTGGTGATCTTCCGCCAGCCCGGGGCGAATATCGTCGACACCGTCGACCAGGTCATGGAGGCCTTGCCGCGCCTTGAGCAGATGCTCCCGGCCTCGGTCGAGGTGTCAGTGCTCAACGACCGCACGCAAACCATCCGCGCCTCGCTGCACGAGGTCGAGATCACCCTGATGATCGCCGTCATCCTGGTGATCGGAGTGATGGCGCTGTTTCTGCGCCAGTGGTCGGCGACGCTGATTGTTTCGGCGGTGCTGGGCGTGTCGCTGGTCGCCAGCTTCGCCCTAATGTACCTGTTCGGCTTCAGCCTGAACAACCTCACCCTGGTGGCTATCGTCATTGCCGTGGGCTTCGTGGTCGACGACGCGATCGTGGTGGTGGAGAACATTCACCGTCACCTGGAAGCCGGCGACGGCAAACGCGAGGCCGCGATCAAGGGCGCCGGGGAAATCGGCTTTACCGTGGTCTCCATCAGTTTTTCGCTGGTGGCTGCGTTCATTCCGCTGCTGTTCATGGGCGGTGTTGTCGGCCGCCTGTTCAAGGAGTTCGCCCTCACCGCGACCTCGACCATCCTGATTTCGGTAGTGGTTTCGCTGACCCTGGCGCCGACCCTCTGCGCCTTGTTCATGGGCCGCCCGGCACACGCCGACGCGCACAAGGTGACTTTCGGTGAGCGCTTGCTGGCCGGCTACGAACGCGTGCTGGTCAAGGCCCTGGCGCATCAGCGAATGATGATGGGGATTTTCGGCGTCACCCTGGCCCTGGCCGTGGTCGGCTACGTGGCGATCCCCAAAGGGTTCTTTCCGGTGCAGGACACCGGCTTTATCCTCGGCACTTCAGAAGGCGCGGCCGACATCTCCTACCCGGACATGATCAAAAAGCACCAGGCGCTGGCCAAGGTCATCGAGGCCGATCCGGCGGTCAAGGCGTTCTCCCACGCGGTGGGCGTCACCGGCAGCAACCAGACCATCGCCAACGGCCGGTTCTGGATCACCCTCAAGGACCGCGCCGACCGCGATGTCTCGGCCAGCGAGTTCATCGATCGCCTGCGCCCGAAACTGGCCAAGGTACCGGGCGTGGTCCTCTACCTGCGTGCCGGGCAAGACATCAACCTGAGTTCCGGTCCCAGCCGCAGCCAGTACCAGTACGTGCTCAAGAGTAACGATGGCGCGGCGCTTAACCTGTGGACCCAGCGCCTGACCGAACGCCTGAAGGCCAACCCGGCGTTTCGCGACCTGTCCAACGACCTGCAGCTGGGCGCCAGCGTCACCCGCATCGAGATCGACCGCAAAGCGGCCGCGCGCTTTGGCCTGACCACCAACGATGTCGACCAGGCGCTTTACGATGCCTTCGGCCAGCGCCAGATCAGCGAGTTCCAGACCGAGACCAACCAGTACAAGGTGATCCTCGAACTCGACGCCCGCCAGCGTGGCAAGGCCGAAAGCCTCAACTACTTCTACCTGCGCTCACCGCTCAGTGGCGAGATGGTGCCACTGTCGGTGCTGGCCCACGTCGCGCCGCCCAGCACCGGGCCGCTGTCGATCAGCCACGACGGCCTGTTCCCGGCGGCCAACCTGTCGTTCAACCTGGCTTCGGGCGTGGCCCTGGGCGACGCCGTGCAGATCCTCGAGCGCACCCAGCGCGAACTGGGCATGCCCGACTCGATCATCGGCAACTTCCAGGGCGCAGCCCAGGCCTTCCAGAGTTCGCTGTCGAGCCAGCCGTGGCTGATCCTCGCCGCGCTGGTGGCGGTGTACATCATTCTCGGCGTGCTCTACGAGAGCTTCGTCCATCCGCTGACCATCATCTCCACCCTGCCCTCGGCCGGGCTTGGCGCCCTGGCGCTGCTGTGGCTGACCGGCCAGGACTTCAGCATCATGGGCCTGATCGGTATCGTGCTGTTGATCGGTATCGTCAAGAAAAACGGCATCCTGCTCATCGACTTCGCCCTCGATGCCCAGCGCACCCAGGGCATGAGCCCCGAGCAGGCGATCCACCAGGCCTGCCTGACCCGTTTCCGGCCGATCATGATGACCACCCTTGCCGCCCTGCTGGGCGCGGTGCCGCTGATGTTCGGGATGGGCGCCGGCGCCGAACTGCGCCAACCCCTGGGTATTGCCGTGGTCGGCGGCCTGCTGGTCAGCCAGGCGCTGACACTGTTCACCACGCCGATCATATACTTGGCCCTGGAGCGCTTGTTCCATCGGCGCCAGGCATCGCAACGCGTGGCGCAGTCCCCTGCCAGTTGAGAGCCGATCATGCGCGTGCTGATTATCGAAGATGAAGAAAAGACCGCCGACTACCTGCACCGCGGTCTCACCGAACAGGGTTTTACCGTGGACCTCGCCCGCGACGGCATCGACGGCCTGCACCTGGCCCTTGAAGGCGACTATGCGGTGATCGTCCTCGACGTCATGCTCCCGGGCCTGGACGGCTACGGCGTACTGCGCGCCCTGCGTGCGCGCAAGCAGACGCCGGTGATCATGCTCACCGCCCGTGAGCGGGTCGAAGACCGTATTCATGGCCTGCGCGAAGGCGCTGACGACTACCTTGGCAAACCGTTTTCCTTCCTCGAACTGGTGGCCCGCCTGCAGGCCCTGACCCGCCGCAGCGGCAGCCACGAGCCGGTGCAGATCCAGGTTGCCGACCTTTGGGTCGACCTGATCAGCCGCAAGGCCAGCCGCGCCGGGCAACGCCTGGACCTGACCGCCAAGGAGTTCTCGCTGCTCAGCGTACTGGCCCGGCGCCAGGGCGAGATCCTCTCGAAAACGGCCATTGCCGAACTGGTCTGGGACATCAACTTCGACAGCGACGCCAACGTCGTCGAAGTGGCGATAAAGCGCCTGCGGGCCAAGCTCGACGGCCCCTTCGACACCAAGCTGCTGCACACCATCCGAGGCATGGGCTATGTTCTGGAAAACCGTGCCGACTAACTCCATCGCCCTGCGCCTGAGCGCGCTGTTCACCCTGGTGGCGCTGGGCGTGTTCCTGGTGATCGGCAGCGCCCTGTACAAACAGGTCGACCGCAGCCTCGACCTGCTGCCGGCGGCAGAACTGGAAGCGCGTTTCAGCGTGCTGGAGTCATCGCTGACCCGCTACGACACCCTCGAACACTGGGCCAAGATCACCAACAAACTCAACCTGCTCGGCGAAGAAGACCGGCGCATCCGCTTCTGGGTGGTCAGTGGCAACAGCACCTTCGAATATGGTCAGCCGGACGCTGCCATCCGTGCCTTTGCCAATGGCGCGCTGGGTATGCGCGACCTGCGCCTGGCCGACAGCCCTTACCCGTTCAAAGTGCTGGTCAGCGAGCTGCCGGCCATGGGGGCGCGACCACCGTTGCGCTTCTTGATCGCCATCGACACCGAAACCTTCTGGCAAACCCAGCAGACATTGCTGGTGGCGATCATCAGCCTGTCGGTGTTCGGCGTGCTGCTGGCTTCCTTGCTCGGCTACTGGGTGGCGCGGATCGGTTTGCGTCCGTTGGGTTCGCTCTCGGCCGAAGCACAAAAACTGGCGCCGCCGCGCTTGAGCGGGCGCCTGCAGCAATCGGCGCTGGCCCCGGAGCTGGCGCAGTTTGCCAGCGCCTTCAACTCCACCCTGGAGCGGGTCGACCAGGCTTACTCGCGCCTTGAAGCGTTCAACGCCGACGTGGCCCACGAACTGCGCTCACCGCTGACCAACCTGATCGGCCAGACCCAGGTGGCCCTTACCCGCGGGCGCAGTGCCGAGCATTACTTCGAGGTGCTGCAATCGAACCTGGAAGAGCTCGAACGCCTGCGCACCATCATCAACGACATGCTCTTTCTGGCCAGTGCCGACCAGGGCAGCAAGGCCACGGCGCTGACCTGCAGCTCGCTGGCCGAAGAAGTCGCGGCAACCCTGGACTACCTGGACTACATCCTTGAAGACGCCCAGGTGCGTGTCGAGGTCAGTGGTGATGCCCAGGCCCATATCGAAAAGGCCCAGTTGCGTCGGGCGCTGATCAACCTGCTGAACAACGCCGTGCAGCACACCGCTGCCCATTCGGTGATTCAGGTGAGCATCGAGCAGCGCGACGGGCAGATCAGCATCGCCGTGAGCAACCCCGGCCCGGCGATTGACGAAGCGCACCTGCCGATGCTGTTCGAGCGCTTCTACCGCGTCGATGCCGCGCGCACCAGCGGCGGCGGCAACCACGGCCTGGGCCTGGCCATCGTCAAGGCGATTGCCTTGATGCACGGCGGCAGCGTGTTCGTGCGCAGCCAGGCAGGTGCCAATACCTTTGGCATGCTGCTGCCGGCTTAACAGCTTCGCGGGTAAACCCGCTCCCACAATTAGCGGTTCATGGGAGCGGGTTTACCCGCGAAGGGACCCCGCGCCACCACGACTATTACCTTTGACGCAATAGTACTTCTCGAAAAAGTCACTGTTTCTCGCCGGCAATTCCGACTAATTTAATCAAACCTACTTAACACTTGCATCGCAAGAAGGCTGTATCAAATGTCCAACAGTATGGGTGTTGCCAGCGTATTCGTCCTGTCTTCCCTGTTCTTGTCTCCCCTGGCCATGGCCGAGGAATCTCAGGCGTTCGTCGCTCGTAATGCCGAACTGGCCGCTGTCCACGAACAGGCTCGCGACGCCGTTGCCGCGAAGGCTGAGCAATCGTCGAAACCCGCAGAACAGACTGCCGCCAAGGGTTTTTCGAGTGACGCAAGCGACAGCTGATAGCCACACCGCAAAACTTTTCGACTCCCCCGGCGACAGCACAGGTGACTTAAGCGCCTGTGCGGTTGTCTTCCAAAACCGCTGCCTATCAGCGGTTTTTTTTGGCGTGTCGAAAAGTGCCAGTCCGCTGGCCCGTTCAATCATAAAAAGATCGTGTTTCGCACAATAAAAACTGCCCCACCTTTACAGCAAGGAGTCCACCCCGGTGAACACAGCTTTACGTTTCACCCCGCTATTCGTTGCATTGTCTGCAACGATCCCCTTCAACGCCCACGCCGAGGACGAAAAGGCCGAGGGTTTTATCGAAGGGTCCAGCCTGAACGTGCACGCGCGCAACTATTACCTCAACCGCAATCAGCTCGACCGCGGGGTGCGTGACAACAGGGAATGGGGACAGGGCTTTATCGGCAAGTTCGAATCGGGCTACACCCAGGGCACCGTCGGCTTCGGCCTCGACGCCCACGCCATGCTCGGCCTGAAACTCGACGGGGGTGGCGGTACCGCAGGCTCGAGCATCCTGCCGATCAACACCAAGGGCGACGGTGAGCTGGGCAAGGCACCGGATTCGTTTTCGACCGCGGGTGCGGCCGTCAAGCTCAAGGCCTTCGACACCGAACTGAAGGCCGGTGACCTGTTCCTAACCAACCCGGTGATCGCCGGTGGCGAAACACGCATGCTGCCGCAGACCTTCCGCGGCGTCAGCCTGACCAACAACAGCATCGAGGGGCTGATGCTCGAAGGCGGCCAGGCCAGCTTTACCAAGCCTTACAACCAGAGCGGCCATCGCCGCATCGACACCTTCTACGGCGCCCTGCCCGATGACCGCGAAAGCCGTCACCTGAACTGGGCCGGCATGGCCTGGAGCGGCGTACCGAACCTGACCTCGAGCCTGTACGCCTCCGAGCTCAAGGACATCTGGAACCAGTACTACTTCGACCTCGACTACACCTACCAGGTGAACGAGCTGGTCAGCCTCAACCCGGGCCTGCACTACTACCACACCCAGGACACCGGCCAGTCGCTGCTCGGGCACATCGACAACAACACCTACAGCCTGCACTTCACCGTCAACGTCGGCTACAACAGCCTCACTGCGGTGTACCAGCGGGTCAACGGCAACACCCCGTTCGACTACATCAACCAGGGCGACAGCGTGTACCTGGACAACTCGCAGATGTACTCGGACTTCAACGGCCCCAACGAGCGCTCGTGGAAACTCAAGTACGCCTACGACTTCGCCGGCGTCGGCGTGCCGGGCCTGACTTCGGTGGTGTCGTACTCGAGCGGCAAGATGGACCTGACCAAGGTCGACCCGAACAGCGTCGGCTATGGCGAACACTGGTACAACGCCGAAGGCAACGACGCCCGCCACTGGGAGCGCGACTTCGACCTGCAGTACGTGTTCCAGGAAGGCAGCCTGAAAGACCTGTCGGTGCTGTTGCGCTGGGCCAGCCACCGCGGTAACCAGGACTACGCGCAAATCGATGCCGATGTCGACGAGTACCGCGTGATCGTTGACTACCCGCTGAACATCTTCTGATCACAGCGCCCCTGGCAGGGCTGGCGTTCGCGCCAGCCCTGTCCGTCGGCTGACAGCCATTAAGTTCTTGTCCGACAATCAGCTGCCCCCTAGAATACGGCCGCCACGTAACCAGGCCGCGACTTTTGCAGAGTCATCGGCAACAGCGACCATGACTTTGCCCACCCGATCCAAGCGATCCGCCCTGTATAAGTCTCACCCTGAGCTGATCCTTAACCTGGGCAGTTGCCTTGCGGTGCTCGCCATTGTTGCCATCGTCAGCTTCCTGCTGATGCGCGAGCGCACCAGCGTCGAACAGGCGGCAGCGCGTTCCGCCAGCAACATTGTGCAGCTGATCGAAAGCGACATCGTGCGCAACGTCGAACTCTATGACCACTCCCTGCAAGGGCTGATCTGGGCGATCCAGCGTCCGGAGATCCAGGCCATACCTGCACAACTGCGCCAACCGATTCTGTTCAACCAGGCGGTTACCGCCCCCGAGCGCGGCGACATTCTCTGGCTCAATGCCCAGGGCGACATCGTCGCCGACTCCACCAGCGCCATCCCGCGCCAGGCCAACTTCGCCGACCGCGCGGACTTTCAGGCGCACCGCGACAACCCCAACCTTGGCCTGTTGATCGGCCAGCCGTTCAAGGCGCGCCTGGGTGACCTGGACTGGTGCATCAGTTTCAGCCGGCGTATTTCCGGGCCCAACGGCGAGTTCGACGGCGTGGCCGCCGGCGCTTTGCGCCTGTCATATTTCAATGCCCTGTTCGAACGCCTGGATATCGGCAGTGAGAGCAGCATCAACCTGATGAACACCGAAGGCGCCCTGCTGGCCCGACAGCCCGCCGCGCCCGATGAGCCGACAATCGGCACCAACTACAGCGACCGGCCCAACTTCCAGCGCATCCGTTCACAAATCAGCGGCACCTTTGCCGGCAACTCCGGCCGCACCGGCAAGCAGCGGCTGTTCACCTTTGCGCGGGTGGGCGAGTTGCCCCTGATCGTGATCGTCGCCCGCTCGGCTGACGAAGTGTTCGAGTCGTGGCGGCGCACCGCGCTGTTCGTCAGCGCCGCCACCAGCGTGCTGTGCATCGGCATCCTCTGGCTGACGCTGTTGCTGGGCCGCGAACTGCGCCGCCGCCAGGGCGCCGAACAGAGCCTCGCCGCCCTGGCCGCCACCGACAGCCTGACGGGCCTGGCCAACCGTCGGCGCCTGGACCAGGTGCTGCGCCAGGAATGGGCGCGCACGCAACGCACGGCCAGCCCGATGGCGGTACTGATGATCGATGTGGATCACTTCAAGGCGTTCAACGAACGCCACGGCCACGCCGGCGGCGATGAAGCCCTGCGCCAGGTGGCGGCGGCGATTGAATGCAGTATCCGCCGCCCGGCAGACCTGGCGGCGCGCTACGGCGGTGAGGAGTTTTTGGTGGTGTTGCCGGAAACCGACCGTCACGGCGCGCAACTGCTGGCCGAGCGCATTCGCCGCAATGTCGAGGCGCTGCCGCCGTTTGGCGGCGACACGCAACCGGTCACCGTGAGTATCGGCATCGGCTGCCACACGCCAAGCGCCCAGCACGATCTGGCGACCTTGCTGGGCAACGCGGACGAAGCGCTCTACAGTGCCAAGCGCAATGGCCGCAACCGGGTGGAAACGGCGGCTTAAGCCTGGGCCCGGGCCTGATTGCGCAGGGCTTTGACCTGGTCGTGATTGCGTTGCACACCATGGTACTGACGCTCGACCAGGGCAATCACCTCACTGCCCGGTGCGAGGGTCAGCTTGGCGAGTTTCTCCAGCGCATCTTTGTAGGCTTTCAGGGCGTGGTCTTCACCGCGCTCGACTTCATTGAGCACGGCCACCTCATCCTTGCCGGTGAGCATCGACTTGAGGTTGACCCAGCCACGGTGCAGGTCACCGCTGACGCTGGTCGAGGTTTCCGGGTCGCCGCCCAGGGCACGCACCTGATGCTGCAGTTCGGAGACTGCGGTGCTGCACTCGCCGATGCGCTGCATGAAGTAGGTTTTCAGCCCAGGATTCTTCACGTCTTCAGCGGCGGTTTTGAAACCTTTCTCGCCGTCTTTGCTGAATTCGATCAGGTCGTTGAGTACCGAGATTACGTCTTTGTTGGGATTGCTCATGACACGTCTCCTTTGCATGAATAAATAACCATGCAGTACTACCGAGCAGTGTTCGTGCCAGCCCTCAAACTAAAAATATAGATATATTTTTCAAATACTTAAGAAATATTGAACGATCAGGTTTACCGTGTTCTGCATGAACTGTCCTTTGGCCTTCATGCAGTTTGCATGTATGTTCATGCCTTTCCCGCCCAGATCCACGCCTCATGAATCCGGAACTGCTTGTACTGCTGGTCACCCGCGAAATGCCCTTCGGCAAATATCAGGGCCGACTGATCGCCGACCTGCCCGGCCACTACCTGGCCTGGTTCGCCCGCCAGGGCTTTCCCAAGGGCGAGCTCGGCGGCCTGCTGGCGCTGATGCACGAGATTGACCATAACGGCCTCGGCGAACTGCTGGTGCCCCTGCGCAAGAAGCACCCGCGACGCCACCCCTGATCAGGCCTTGACCGGCTGCACCGCCAGCTCCACCGCTTCGCTGCGCTTGAGCACGGCGTAGACCAAGGCGGTCAGCAGGCTGCCGGCAACGATCGCCAGCAGGTACAGCGCGGCATGGTTGATGGCATTGGGGATAAGCATGACGAACAGCCCGCCATGCGGCGCCATCAGCTTGCAGCCGAAATACATCGACAGTGCGCCGGTCAAGGCGCCACCGGCGATGCTTGCCGGAATCACCCGTAGCGGGTCTTTGGCGGCAAACGGAATCGCCCCCTCCGAGATGAAGCACAGCCCCAGCACGAACGCCGCCTTGCCGGCCTCGCGCTCGCTCTGGGCGAACTTGCGCCGGGCGATGAAGCTGGCGATGCCCAGGCCAATCGGCGGCACCATGCCGGCGGCCATGGTCGCCGCCATCGGCGCGTAACTCTGCGACGCCAGCAGGCCCACCGAGAACGCATAAGCGGCCTTGTTGATCGGCCCGCCGAGGTCGACACACATCATCCCGCCGAGCAACACACCGAGCAGAATGGCATTGGTGGTGCCCATGCTGTCGAGAAAATGCGTGAGCCCTTCGAGCATGCCGGCCACCGGTTTGCCGACCACGTAAATCATCACCAGGCCGGTGAACAGACTGGCGAACAGCGGAATGATCAGGATCGGCTTGAGTGCATCCAGGCTGCTGGGCAGGCGCACCCAGCGGCTGATGGCCTTGGCGCTGTAACCGGCGAGAAAGCCTGCGACGATACCGCCGATAAAACCCGCACCCAGGGTACTGGCGAGCAGGCCGCCGATCATCCCCGGCGCCAACCCCGGACGGTCGGCAATCGAGTAGGCGATATAACCCGCCAGCAACGGCACCATCAGTTTGAAGGCTGCCTCACCGCCAATCTGCATCAACGCTGCCGGCAAGGTGCCGGGCTCCTTGAACGCTTCAATGCCGAAGACAAACGACAAGGCAATCATCAAACCGCCGGCCACCACCATCGGCAGCATGAACGACACCCCGGTGAGCAGGTGTTTGTACACACCGGTTTTCTCGCCCGTGGCACTGGTCCCTGCCGCTTGCCCGCTGGCTTCTTCGCGCCCTTCGGCGAGCGCCTTGTTCAGGGTGGCCTGGGCCTGCTTGAGGGCGACGCCGGTGCCGCAGCGATAAATGCGCTTGCCGGCAAAACGCGCGGTCGGTACTTCAATGTCGGCGGCCAGCAACACCACATCGGCCTCGGCAATCGCCGCTGGCGGCAATGGGTTGCGCGCGCCCACCGACCCCTGGGTCTCGACCGTCAGCTGGTAGCCCAGTTGCTGCGCGGCCTGCTGCAACGCTTCGGCGGCCATGAAGGTGTGCGCCACACCGGTCGGGCAGGCGGTAATGGCGACGATCTTCGCGCCCTGCCCGGCAGGTACTGCCGACGTTTGCGCAACAGGCTCATACACCGTCGCCTGCTCGGCGGCCTGGCGCAGGAAGTGCTGGGCATCGGCCAGCGCTTGCGCCGGGGTGCACTGGAACAGACGCTTGCCGGCAAACCGGCGCAGGTCCAGCGGGCCGGTGTTGACCACCAGCACCCAGTCGGCGGCGGCAATCACCGCCTCCGACAACTGCCCGTGCGGCTGCTGCGGGTCATGAATTTCGACACTGGTGCTCCAGCCGAGCCGCTGCGCAGCGGCTGCCAGCAAACGTGCACTGAGCACGCTGGACACCTGGCCATTCGGGCAGGCGGTGACGATGGCAATGTTCATCTGCGACCCTCTTGTTGTTCTTCGCCCACGCGCACGTCGTGCTGCAGTTGCGCCAACTGCGTGCGGTCGTTGATGCCAAAGCCGATCTGGGTGACCGCTTGCGCGGCAATCGCGGTGGCCAGGCGCAAGGTCTGCGCCGGGGCATCGCCGTTGAGCAGGCCATGCACCATGCCGGCCAGCAACGAATCACCCGCCCCTACCGTGCTGGCGACTTTGACCTTGGGCGGCACCGCCGACAGCGCACCATCGCGGCTGAACCAGTTGACCCCGTGCTCGCCCTGCGACACCACCACATGCTCGACACCTTGCGCGATCAGCGCCTGGGCGGCGGTTTGTTGCTCGGCAAAACCGTGCACCACCTTGCCCAGCACATCACCCAGCTCGTCGGTGTTCGGCTTGACCAGCCAGGGGGCGCTGGCGAGCCCCGCACGCAGGGCTTCACCGCTGCTGTCGAGGGCGACTTTCAGCCCCATGGCCTTGAGCGTTGCCAGCAATTGCTGCAGCCAGCTCGCAGTGATTCCCCGCGGCAAACTACCCGCCACCACTACTGCCTCATGACCGGACGCCAGCTGCTCAAGGCGCGCCAGCAGTTGCTCACAGGCCGCGGCATCCACCTGCGGGCCTGGCCCGTTGATGTCAGTGACGCGGCCATCGGCCTCGACCAGCTTGATGTTGCAGCGGGTTTCACCCGGCACGCGGATAAAGCCATCGGTAAAGCCACGCTGGGCGATCAGGCGTTCGAACGGTTGCAGGTTGTCTGCACCCAGAAAGCCCGCGACCGTGACGCTGTGCCCGAGGTCAGCCAGCACCTGGGCGACATTCAGGCCCTTGCCCGCCGCATGGCTGTGCTGCGCCTGGCTACGGTTGACCTGGCCACTGTGCAGGGCGTCGAGGCTGACGGTGAGGTCGAGCGCCGGGTTGAGGGTAAGGGTGAGGATCTTGGCCATTCAGTTGTTCTCCACCAGCGCCCTTACGGCGCTGGCACTGCCCTGCAGCAAGGCTTGCTGAGCAAGCTGCCGGGCGTGTTCAAAGTTCAGTTCGCGCACCTGCGCTTTCACCTCGGCAATGCTGCGCGCCGCAACGCTCAGCTCGTCGACGCCTAGCCCCAGCAGCACCGCCACCGCTTGCGGGTCGGCGGCCAGCTCGCCGCACACGCCCACCCACTTGCCATGGGCATGGGCGGCGCGCACGGTCATGTCGATCAGTTGCAGCACCGCCGGGTGCAGGCCGTCGGCCTGGGCCGAGAGGCTCGGGTGGCCACGGTCGATGGCCAGGGTGTACTGGGTGAGGTCGTTGGTGCCAACGCTGAAGAAATCCACTTCACGCGCCAGTACCGGTGCCAGCAAGGCTGCCGACGGCACCTCGATCATGATCCCCAGTTGCAGGTCGCTGACGTGGATCTCCTCACGCAGGCGCTCGACCATTGCCCGCGCCTGCTGCCATTCCTCCAGCTGGCCGACCATGGGAAACATGATCCGCAGCGGGCGGTCGTCAGCTGCACGCAGCAACGCGCGCAGCTGGCTCTCCATCACTTGCGGGCGCTGCAGGGTCAGGCGAATGCCGCGCACCCCGAGGAACGGGTTTTCTTCCTGTGCAATCGGCCAGTACGGCAGCGGCTTGTCGCCGCCGACATCGAGGGTACGCACCACCAAAGGCCGACCGTTGAGGCCATCGAGCACACGGCGGTACTCGGCCTCTTGCGCGGCTTCGTCCGGGGCTTGCGGATGGGCCATGAACATCAGCTCGGTACGCAACAGCCCGACCCCTTCGGCGCCGTGATCGACCACGGCTTCGATGCCCTTGCTCTCGCCGATGTTGGCGAACACTTCAATCGCATGGCCGTCGAGGGTCACCGCAGGTTCCAGGCGATGCGCCCGGGCCTGCTGCAGGCGTTGCTCGCGACGCTCGCGCTCGGCCAGCGCACGCTGCAGCGCGTCAGCTGGCGGCGCCACCTGCAAACGGCCACGCTGGCCATCCAGCAACAGCGGTGTACCCGACGCGATCAACAGCACTGCATCGCCCGCACCGACCACCGCCGGAATGCCCAGCGCGCGGGCGACAATGGCGCTGTGCGCGGTGGCACCGCCACGGGCCGTGAGAATGCCGGCAACCCGTGCCGGGTCCAGGCGCGCCACATCCGACGGGCCCACTTCTTCCATCACCAGCACATAGGGCTGCTCCGGGGCCGGCACATCGGCCTCGCCACACAGCTGCGCCAGCACCCGGCGACCAATGTCGCGCAAATCGGCCGCACGCTCGGCGAGCAGTGCATCCTGCAGCGCCTCTTGCTGGCGTGCGGCGTTGTCGATCACCGCCATCCACGCCGCCGGTGCGCTTTCGCCCTGGCGCAAGCGCTGGTCCACCTCATCGCCCAGGTCCGGGTCGGCGAGCATTTCCTGATGGGTGACGAAAATTTCGCCAATAGCCTTGGCCTGGCTGCGCTGGATCAGCGCTTCGATTTCGCCGTTGACCGTGGCCAGTGCCTGCTGCAGGCGCTGGCGTTCCACCGGTAGCGACTCGCCGCGCAGCGGGTAGTCAAACTCACGCAGCACCTGCACATGCGCAGGGCCACTGGCGATGCCCGGTGCCGCTGCCACGCCCTGAATTACCGCACCCGCCTCCGGGGCCACCAACTCAGGCTCCGGCAGCAGCTGCACGGCGGATTCAACGCTGGCGGCCAGCGGCTCGACCTCTTCGCCCAAACCGGCTTCGATGGCTGCCAGCAAGGCCGGCAACGCATCGGCGGCCACACTCGGCTCGGCAATGATTTCCAGCACCTGGCCGCGCCGCGCACCGAGGCTCAGCAGTTTGCTCAGGCTTTTCGCCGACACTGCCGGTTGGCCGCTGTCGACCAGACGCACACGGATGTCACCGTCAAATGCCTTGGCCAACTGCGCCAGCGCCTGGGCCGGGCGGGCATGCAGGCCATGGGCATTGGCCAAGGCGATACGGGCGCTGGGCCAGTCGCTGGGCAGCTCGCCACCGAGCACTTCGAGCACCGCGCGGCTGCTGGTGGCGCGGCACAGTTCCTGGCCGCGCCCCTCGATCAACAGAGTGCACAAACGCTCAAGCAAGGCCTGATGGGCGGCGCCCAAGCTGGCCAGGCAGAACACCCCATGCAGTGGCTGGTCGCGGTAACGCAGCGGTTGCTGCGCGGTGACAAACGCCAGGCCAGGCCGGCGCACCGCCTGTTCGCTGTGCAGCCACCACAAACCTTCGCCCAGCGGCAGCGGCTCGACCTGTTGCAGCACACCGGCAAAGCCCGCGCCGACACAATCGGCACGGTGCAACAGGCGCGCGGCGCGCCACACCAGCTCGTCAAAATCTTCGGCCGGCACGCCCAGGCCGATCATCTGTGCATCCAGCGCCAGCTCCTGCGGTGCGCCTTGCAGCAATTTCAGCAGTGCCTCGGCAGAGCTCGCCCGGCGCAAGGCTTCGGCCAGGTCGGTTTCGCCCAGGGCGCGGGTCAGCAGTTGCAGCAGGCGCAGGTGCTCATCGGAACGGGCGGCAATGCCGATGGCCAGGTACACGCGCTGGCCATCGCCCCAGTCCACCCCGTCGGGGAACTGCAACAGGCGCACGCCGGTGGTATGCACCAGCTCACGGGTATCCGGGGTACCATGGGGAATCGCAATACCCTGGCCGAGAAAGGTCGAACCCTGCGCCTCACGCGCTTGCAGGCCGGCCAGGTAGCCCTCGGCAACCAGGCCATCACGGACCAGATGCTCGGCCAGAAGCTGCAGCGCCGCCGACTTATCCACAGCCGACTGGCCCATGGATATCTGCTCTACAGTGAGCTCGAGCATGACCTTCTCCTTTGCAGCACCAAGAGGGTGCTGAGGTATTGTTGTGAATTTTTAAGCATAGGGCCAGTTGCGCAGGGCCCACCGCAGGCGTTGGTTCGGCAGAAAAATCGCCTGCTGAAACGTTTAATCTGGAATTGTGAGCACGTTACTCGATAATCTTCGATCAATGAAGCCCCATCTTGTCGGACAATTGCGACAATGGTCGTCTGCGTCTCGATTGCACGATCGGCGACAATTCCCGGTCAGGCTGCGCAAGCAGCCCCGGTATAACAAGGAAAATGCGGTGAAACTCAGCGATATCGCGCGTCTGGCCGGTGTGTCCGTGACCACTGCCAGCTACGTCATCAATGGCAAGGCCGAACAGCAGCGCATCAGCAGCAGCACGGTCGAACGTGTGCGTGCAGTGGTGGAAGCCCATGGCTTTACCCCCAACCCACAAGCGGCCGGCTTGCGTAGCCGTCACACCAAGACCCTGGGGTTCATTCTCCCGGACCTGGAAAACCCCAGCTACGCACGCATTGCCAAGCAACTGGAACAAGGCGCCCGGGCCAAAGGTTACCAACTGCTGATTGCCAGCAGCGACGACCAGCCCGAGAGCGAGCGCCAGTTGCAGCAACTGTTCCGCGCCCGCCGTTGCGATGCGCTGTTTGTCGCCAGCTGCCTGCCTGCCGGTGACGACAGCTACCGCGAGTTGCAGGCCAAGGGCCTGCCGATCATTGCCATCGACCGCAGCATGGACCCGGCGCACTTCTGCTCGGTGGTCAGTGACGACCGCAACGCCAGCCTGCAACTGACCCGCAGCCTGCTCGCCACCGAGCCTTCGCACATCGCCCTGATCGGTGCCCGCCCCGAGCTCAGCGTCAGCCAGGCGCGCGCCGGTGGTTTCGACGAGGCCCTGCAAGGCTTCAAAGGCAGCATCAGCCGTTACGAGGGCGAAGCCTTCAGCCGTGAATGCGGCCAGCGCCTGATGACCCAGCTGATCGCCGAAATTGGCGGCCTGCCGGATGCTCTGCTGACCACCTCCTACGTGCTGCTGCAAGGCGTGTTCGACGTGCTGCAGGCGCGCCCGGCCGACTCGCGCAGCCTGCAGCTGGGCACCTTTGGTGATAACCAGCTGCTCGACTTCCTGCCGCTGCCGGTCAATGCCATGGCCCAGCAACATGGCGTCATGGCCGAAACCGCATTGAAACTGGCCCTGGCCGCCGTGGAAGAGAAGCACTACGAACCGGGCGTGCATGCCGTGGGTCGAACCTTCAAACAGCGAATCATCAAGGCCTGAACATGCGCCTGATCGACACCCACACCCACCTGGATTTTCCGGACTTCGACCCGGACCGGGCGGCGCTGCTGGCCAACGCCAGGGCGGCGGGTGTCGAGCGCATGGTGGTGCTGGGCGTGTACCAGGATAACTGGCAGCGCGTGTGGGACCTGGTGTGCAGCGATCCACAGCTGTATGCCGCGTTTGGCCTGCACCCGGTGTACCTCGACCAGCACCGCCCCGAGCACCTTCGTGAGCTGGGCGACTGGTTGAACCGCCTGCAGGGCGAGCGCCAGCTGTGTGCCGTGGGTGAATTCGGCCTGGACTACTACCTGCCGGAACTCGACCGCGAGCGCCAGCAGCACTGGTTCGAGGCCCAGCTGCAACTGGCCGTCGACTTCAACCTGCCGGCGCTGCTGCATGTGCGTCGCAGCCATGCTGCGGTGATTGCCACGCTCAAGCGTTACAAGCTTGCGCGTGGCGGTATCATCCATGCGTTTGCCGGCAGTGTTGAAGAGGCCCGTGAGTACCACAAGCTGGGCTTCAAACTGGGCCTCGGCGGTGCCGCCACCTGGCCGCAGGCCCTGCGTTTGCACAAAGTATTGCCGCAGTTGCCGCTGGAAAGCCTGGTGCTGGAAACCGACGCCCCGGACATGGCCCCGGTGATGTATGCCGGGCTGCGCAACAGCCCTGAGCATTTGCCGCAGATTGCCACCGCACTGGCCGAGGTGATCGGGATTGAAGTGGAGCAACTGGCCGAGGTGAGTACGCGCAATGCGTGTGAGCTGTTTGGTTGGGCGCTGGTCGACTGACCGAGCGCCTGTAGGCCGGATCGACGCCAAAGCGGGCCTGCTACGCAGTCCATCGCGGATAAATCCGCTCCTACACCTCCCCCTGTAGGAGCTGGCGCAGCCTGCGATCGAGCGCGCAGCGGTCGCAAATTCGTTCAGCCCTACTGCTGCAATATAAACGCCGCCATCGCCTGCAAATCCTCCTGGCTCAATTGCGTAAACGGCGGCATGGGAATGTTGCCCCATTTACCCGCACCGCCCTGCTGAATGTGCAACGCCACCTTGGCCTGCGCCTGCGCATCGTTGGCATACCGGGCCGCCACATCGCGGTACGCCGGCCCCACCACCTTGTGGTCCAGCGCATGGCACGACAGGCAGGCATTGTTCTGCAGCAACGCCATGGCATCCACCTTCGCCCCCGGTGCAGGCTCGGCCTTCAACGGATACGAAGCCGTCTGCACCTCGGCATCGCTCACCTGTGCACTGCCATAGGTGGCCGCCAGATAAGCACCAATCACAGTCACATCCTGATCGCTGATCGGCGCGCCATATACCTTCTGCATCTTGCCGGCTTCACCCGTCCACTGCGCCAGGCTCATGCCCGGCGGCTGAAAATTGATGTAGTCGGCCGAATGGCAGGTGGAACACTTCTGCTGAGCCAGCGCATAGCCCGGCAACTCACTGGCCTTGAACACCGCCGTTTCTGGCGGTAGGGTAATCGACAACGGCGCCGCCTCAAGCGTGGCCACCGCACACAGCTGAACCGCACACAATAGCGCTAACATCGGTTTCATAGGCTTCATGCCGGGCTCCTCAGGCGACTGTCACATGGGTGGTTTCGACGACGTGACGGCGATAACCGCCGGGGTTCCAGTCGGCTTTCATCGGCTGCGTTTCGCCCGCCGCATTGGTGGCGCGCACCATCAACTGCATAGCGCCTTTGTGGCTGAAGGTGATCGGCAGCGTCCACTCACGAAACGAAAACCGCCCCAGGTCTTCACCCAGCGCAGCGCGATACCAGCGCGCCCCGCCGTCGATCGATACCTCCACCTTGTCCACCCCCGCTCCACCGTCGAAGGCAATGCCCTTGAGCAGCACCCCGCTGTTCAGCGGCAACACCGCACCCGCCTGCACACTGGTGATGAAGCTGCGCACCGGCAGCCGTGAAATCGGCCGGGTTTTCGCCGCCGTGGTACCCGGTGAAATACAGAAACAGTCGTTGTCTGGCACCTGGTACCCCTTGGCCATGAAGAAACCATCGAAGGTGTGATCCAGCACCTCGATCTCGCTCAGGTGCTTGACCCAGTACGTACCGAAATAACCCGGCACCACCAGGCGGATCGGGTAGCCGTTGAGAAACGGCAGGTCGGTGCCATTCATTGACCAGGCGATCATCGGCTCGCCGTTCATGGCGTGGCTGATGTCCAGCGCCTTGATGAAGCTTGGCGTGCTCGGCAGCACCGGCTTGTCGAGGCCACGGAAGGTCACTTGCTGTGCCTGCGCGCCAACCCCGGCCTTTTCCAGCACCGCCTTGAGCGGCACCCCCAGCCAGCGCGCATTGCCCATCGAGCCGTTGCCCAGCTGCGCGCCGAACACCCGTGGCATCGAAAAACCGCGGCTGTTGCCAGAGCACTGGTTGACCGCCACCACCTCGACCGGCTCGGCCAGGGCCTTGAGCTCGTCCAGGGACAACGACAGCGGCGTACCGACTGAACCCTTGACCGTCAGCCGGTAGCTGTCGGGGTCGATGCTGGTGGGAAAGTCGGCCAGGTGGTAACGAACAAAGAACGCGTCATTGGCCGTGATCGGCCCTTCGTTGAACACTGCGAACGGGGTTTCCAGGTGCGGTGGTCGCGTGGTCACCAGGGTCAGCGGACGCTTTTGCGGGTACTGCACCAGCGGGCGTGGCCCGGCGGCAAAGGTCACTTCTTCGGGGTTTGCCTCGGCGGCTTTGGCCAGGCTGGCCAACGGCGAGGCGGCCACCGCCAGGGCGATGGCATCGCGCAGAACCTGCCGGCGGCCAAGGTGGTTGTTCCCGATAAACCTGAACATGCTGCTGCGCTCCCTGTGACGAAAATCCTGAAAGGCAACTGGCTGCATCCCGCCAGTTTTTTGGAGCGTTTCAGTATCGTCACACGCAGTTTTGTTGCTTCGCATTGAGCGTCAGAGGGTTCGCAATTGATGACAGGCCGGCGGATTAAAACCAGCCGGTGTCTTGTTCCAGCTCGGCCCGGCACTGCTTGAGCTGCGCACCGTAGTTCTTCGCCTGCTGCTCAACCTTGCGTGCCACCTGCATCAGCCACGGCTTGCTCAGGTAGGTACCACGGCTGAACCCGCCGCGCCCTTCGTGGTAGGCCAGGTACTGGTTGTAGACGTCCCATTTGGAGATGCCCAGCTGCTTTTGCGTACCGTCGGTGTACCAGCCGATGAACATCACCGCGTCATCGAAGTTGTCGCGCGAACCGCCGTTGCCGGTGCGGTCTTTGTACTCGCCCCAGACCGGGTCCTGGGCCTGGGCGTAGCCATAGGCCGAACTCACCCGGCCCCACGGGATCACCCACAGCAGGTAGTCGCGCGGTGGCAGCGCATCGTGAACGAAGCTGCTTTCCTGCTTCATGATCGCCATTGCCACGTTTTGCGGCGTGCCGAATCTTTGCTGCATCTCCAGCGAGTCTTCGTACCAGTCGGGGTACTCGCGAAAGATATTGCAGAGGTTGTTCTGGTCCCGGGGTGGCGCGGTGGCGCAGCCCGTGAATATCGCCAGGCACAGCATCAGTGCCCAAAAGCGCCCTTGTTTCATCCATCGCCCCAGCAGAAAAATGAGGGCATTGCCTGCCCTTCGTATATGGCGCAGCACCTGAGCGGAGCAGGCGCTGCTGACAACCTGTGATGACGGGGGCCTTGGCAGGGTCACCCGTGCAGTGGGGGCGCATTGTAACTAAGTAATGGTGGGGGCTTGTAACCGCGCGTGTGATTTACAAGTTAAGACAGTGCTTCAGCAGCTCAAAACATCAGAATTTCCCGATTCCGTGTAGTCCATTTCCGAATCATACTTTTGCGGCTTTCAAGCCATTGCAGTGGTCCCGTCAGGCTTCTAGTCTCGGCCCGTCGTTAGCATTTTTAACGACCGGTTGTGACAGGCCGCTAAATACCGGGAACATGTGCAGTCATGGCGATTGTGCGTGGGGCACCTTTGTGTGCGCCGAGTTCCCCCGGTGTTCGGTCTGTCAACCCACGTACAGTTGCCACCCATTTGTTTGACAGCAGATTCGTGGCGGCCCCAATCACCGGGAGGCTACATGCTGAAGATCGTTCCAGATCCACCGCTTCACCCCAACCAATCCATCGAAGACATTCTTGTCCAGGCCTCTGAATACCTGGTCTGTGCCATGACCGTGGCGCAACAGACCGTCCTGCTGCATTCCAACTCCTCATGTCAGGTGCTGACCTTGGCCTGCGTGCACGAAATCGACTACGCCCGGAACCTGGTCGAAGCGGCGTTGAGCAGAGTTCAGATACAGCACTGAAGCATCTACAGGAAAGCGTCAGCACTGCTCAGGCAAGGCTGGCGCTTGAGGCGTGAAACAGGACGGGAGCGCGATGATGAGTAAGGGTTCGATTGAAGGTAGTACTGCAGGGTTAAAAACGACCGGCGTCGGTGTGTTCGGCGAAGGTGCCAGCGGCTTGACGACTGATCGGCTGTTTCGGGTTGAGCCCGGGCATAACGCGGACTTTGTTCTGGATCAGGCCGCGCTGTTGATGGGGTGCGTGAGCAAGCTCAGCCACAACGCGTGGTTTGAGCAGGATGAGGCGATGGTGTGTGCGGCGCACTTTTTGAGCGGGATGGCGAAGGCGCTGGTTGAGGATTTGGCGTTTGGGATGATGGGTGGGGATTTTGGCAAAAGGTGCTGAAGCGAATTGAATTTTGCCGACCACTTAAAGATAAGGACAGCCGAAAGCGGAAGCGCCCTAACGTCTACTTTCGGCCAAAAGCGTTGGCCGGGGATGTCTATCGTACCGGGGTAGTCCAGCTTATGGCCGATTACTGCCATTCACCAATTGCAGCTTTGGGTCGAGGGAGGTCGGCTCTGGACGCCTCTACATCAGGCAAACGGAACAACTACATCCGGGGTGAAGCACATTGATTCTAGATAGCCTTCACTTTCAACCTGCAAGCGCGCCCCAAATGTCCCGCAAAGGCGTAGAACCAATCAGAGATATTCCAGAAACAACAAAGCCCGCACAAGGCGGGCTTTGTTGGATGCTCCACAGACAGCCAAAGCCATCGTGAAACTTGTATCTGGTGCCGGAGACAGGAATCGAACCTGCGACCTTCGCGTTACGAGTGCGCTGCTCTACCGACTGAGCTACACCGGCGTGGCACCAACGCTACCACTGCCGGATGCGTTACGCAAATCACTGTTTAATAACAGCTATTGATCACTGTGCAGCGGCGCTTTCAGTCGAGGTGCAGCCGCTTGGGGCGAGGTCGGCTTCCAGCGTTGTGGTGCAGGCCCAGCCGCTGGTCGAGCGGGTCAGGCTGAGGGTTTTGCCCAAGGCAGTGGCCGGGGCGTCGGCCAGGGTGCAGACGATGCTGCCGGCGCCAGTGGCCGCAGTGCCGGTGGCGGTGATGGCGCAGTTGCTGGTGCTGGCCTGGCCACCCAGGGCGGCGACGTCGGTGACGTCTTTGCCTTCGTTCAGGCGCAGGTCGAACGGGGTTTTCAGGGCAGTGATTTCGACCAGGGCGGCCGTGGCCTTGGTGCGCACCTGGTGGTTGGTGTACATGGGTAAGGCGATGGTCGCCAGGATGCCGATGATCGCCACCACGATCATCAGTTCGATCAAGGTAATGCCGCGTTGCCCTTTCATGGACGTTCTCCCTCGCAAATTCGGTTCTGGTCGGCGGCGCTCAGGCTCGGGCCGCCGACAGGCGCGCCAGTAGGCCCGAATAGACACCTTTTGTCACCCTGCGCCATTCATTCGGTCATGTTCGCTCGACTACTCTAGTGAGCAGCGGGCACTCCTGCTCGCGGCACGGGCCCTTAAGCTGTTTCCGGGTTTGTGCAGGCCTCGCAGCAAGGATGTCGCGATGACCACAAAGACCTACAGCTTCAGTTGGCAAGGCACCACCCTCCAAGGCGCACTGGTCAGCGGCGAAAGCCGCGGGCGCAGCCCTGCCCTGCTGCGTGCCGAATTGCGTAAACGCGGTATTCGCCCGGTACGCGTTACCCGGATACGGGCAGGGTTATGGCGCCGGTCGGGCTCGCTTGGCACCCGCGAGCTGTGCGAGTTAAGCCGACAGTTGGCCAGCCTGATCAGCTCGGGCGTGGCGCTGCTGCAAGCGCTTGAGGCGATTGCGCAAAGCAGCAGCAACCCGGCGCTGGTCAGCCTGCTGGGCACGCTGAAAACCGATATCGGCGCCGGGTGCAATCTGGCGCAGGCGCTGCGCCGCCATCCACGTTATTTCGATGCGCTGTACTGCAACCTGGTGGCTGCCGGCGAGCAATCCGGCAGCCTGGAGACGGTGCTCGATCAGGTCGCCTGCCTGCAGGAGCAGCGCCAGGCCCTGCGCGCCCGCGTGCAGAAGGCGATGCTCTATCCACTGATTGTGATGCTGACCGGGCTGGGCGTGTCGGCGTTGTTACTGCTTGAGGTGGTGCCGCAGTTTCAGCTGATGTTCAGTAGCTTTGGCGCGCAGTTGCCGGCCTTCACCCAACGGGTAATCGGGGTGTCGGAGTGGCTGGGGCAGTATGCGGGCCGGTTGCTGCTGGGCGTGGCTGGAGTTGGCTGGGGGCTGCATCGGGCTTATCAGCGCCAACCGGCTTTTAAAGTGTGGAGCCTGGGCGTAGCGTTGAAGCTGCCAGTGCTTGGGATGTTGTTGAGCAACGCCGCCCTCGCCCGCTTCGCCCGCACGCTGTCGACCTCCTACGCGGCGGGGGTGCCGTTGGTGGAGGCGCTGGCGCCAGTGGCCGCGGCCTGTGGCAATCCGCTGTATGAGCGCGCGGTGCTGGCCCTGCGCAAGGCGTTGGCCAGCGGCCAGTCGTTGAGCCAGGCGATGGCCTGCAGCGGGCTGTTCCCGCCATTGATGCAACGGATGTGCGCTATCGGCGAGACAGGCGGTACGCTGGACGATATGCTCGCCAGAGTCGCCAGCCATTATGAAAGCGTGATCGAACGCTTGCTCGATAACCTGGCCAGCTTGCTTGAACCCCTGATCGTGCTGACGCTCGGGCTGCTGGTGGGCAGCCTGGTGGTCGCCATGTACCTGCCAATCTTTCAGCTGGGTAGTGTGATCTGAACATGGACCTGATGGATACGCTGGCACGCCAGCCGCTGTTTTACCTCGGTTGCGCCCTGCTGCTGGGGTTGATCGTTGGCAGTTTTCTCAATGTGCTGGTGCATCGCCTGCCGATCATGCTGCAACGCCAGTGGCAGGCCGAAGCGCGCGAGGTGCTGGAGCTGCCCGCTACAGACGAAGGCGAACGCTACGACCTGCTCCTGCCCGCCTCGCAGTGCCCGCACTGCGGCCACCGCATCCGTGCCTGGGAAAACATCCCGGTGCTCAGTTACCTGGCATTGCGTGGACGCTGCAGCAGTTGCAGCAGCGCCATCAGCGTGCGCTACCCGCTGGTGGAGCTGGGCTGCGCGGCCTTGACCGGGTTTATTGCCTGGTACCTCGGCCCCACGTCGGCAGCGCTGGCGTTGATGCTGCTCAGCTGGGGGCTGCTGGCCATGAGCCTGATCGACATCGAGCACCGGCTATTACCCGATGCCCTGGTGTTGCCGCTGCTGTGGGCGGGACTGATCGCTAACGCCTTCGAACTGTTCGTGCCGCTGCAGGCGGCGCTGTGGGGGGCGGTGATCGGTTATTTGAGCCTGTGGTCGGTGTTCTGGCTGTTCAAGATCATCACCGGCAAAGAGGGCATGGGCTATGGCGACTTCAAGTTGCTGGCGTTGATCGGCGCCTGGGGCGGCTGGCAAGTATTGCCGCTGACGTTGCTGGTGGCGTCAGTGCTGGGTGTGGTGATCGGCGTGGTGATGATGCGGGTCAAGGGCCTGAAGGCCAGCACGCCGATCCCCTTTGGTCCTTATCTGGCCATCGCGGGCTGGATCGCACTGCTATGGGGTGGTCAAATAACCACTTCTTACATCAACTACCTTGGAATGTGATGACCACCGCTGCTTTCACTCCCTGGATTCTCGGCCTCACTGGCGGCATAGGCAGTGGCAAAAGCGCTGCCGCCCAGCGTTTTGTCGAACTGGGTGTACACCTGGTCGATGCCGATCAGGCCGCGCGCTGGGTGGTTGAGCCCGGCCGCCCGGCGCTGGCGAGCATCGTCGAGCACTTCGGCCCCGGCGTGCTGCAGGAGGACGGGCAACTGGACCGCGCCGCCCTGCGCCAGCTGATTTTCGCCGACCCCGAGCAACGCCGCTGGCTGGAGGCGCTGCTGCACCCGCTGATCGGCCAGGAGATTTTCAGCTACCTGGCCAAGGCCGAGTCGCCGTATGCGGTGTTCGTGTCGCCGTTGATGGTCGAGTCGGGGCAGTACCAGCGCACCCAGCGCCTGCTGGTGATCGATGCCCCGCAAGAACTGCAGGTGCAGCGCACTCTGCTGCGTGACCAGACCAGCCCCGAGCAGGTGCAGGCCATTCTAAAGGCCCAGGCCAGCCGCGAGGAACGCCTGCGCCACGCCCACGATGTGCTGGTCAACGACCGCGATCTTGCCTGGCTGCATTCGGAGGTCGACCGCCTGCACCACTTTTACCTGACTTTGCGAGGAGGCCAAGCATGAGCCAACCGATGACCGTTGAATGCCCGACCTGTGGCGCCCCTGTTGAATGGAATGCGGCCAGCACCTTCCGCCCGTTCTGTTCCGACCGTTGCAAGCTGATCGACCTGGGTGCCTGGGCCGCTGAAGAGCACAAAATCCCGGTGGCACCGGATGCCGAAGACGAGCTGTTTTCCGGCGAGCTCGCCCCGCGCGCCCACCATTAAGGCTCAGCGCCCGGGGTCGTCATCCTTCCAGGGTGCCTGCAGGTAGCGGGTGCGGTTGAAGGTTTCCAGCCACTCCGGGCAAAACACCACCAGTGCGCTGACCACCATGCCGTTGATAAAGGCTTCGGGGAAGATGATCAGCCACAGGTAGCCGATAAAGTCTTCGATCCACTCCGGCATCACGAAGCGCTCGTCCATCCACAGCACGCCGAGCGCCAGCAGCAGACACAGCAGTGCCGACAGGGCTGCGGCAAAAAATCCCGAACAGAAGATGTAAACGAAGAGGTTTTTCGGCTGCGCGCGTTCCACCAGGATCGCGCAGGCCTCGGTGACCAGCACCGGCAGGCCGATGAACAACAGGCCGTTGACACCCATCGCCGCCAGGTCCTGGCGCCCGAGCAGCATCAGGCCGGTTTGCGCAAGCAGCCCGCCGACCAGGGCCAGGGGCCAGTCCAGTAGCAGGGTGACGGCGGTCATGCCGATGAAGTGATAGGACACGCCGGTGTCGAAATCGCGCCGCACCAGCCACAAGGCAAACAGCGCCAGCACCGTGCCGAACAGCAGATGCTGACGGCGGCTGTCGGTGAACAACTCGACCCAGGGCGCACGCCAGATGGCCCAGAGCAGCACCGGAACGTAGCCCAGCCAACCGAGCAACAGGGTCTGTTCAGACAACACTTGAGCGCCAATCACCGTGTTCGACCTCGCTACCTACCTCATTGACATGCTACAGCCAGATCAGTGACAAGACTGTGCCGCCCGCACCTTACACCGGCACAGGGTCATCCAGATTGATGCTGATGATCCGCTCAACCTCTTCCCTCGGAATGCCCAGGCCGAGCAGAACAAAGTGCACCATGCTCTCTACGGAGCTTGCTGGCTGGTTTTTCTCAAGAATCTGGCGCAGCAGGTAGAGCATTCCGCCGACGATGCAATCGACGGTGGAGCTGATGTCTTTGACCTCGAATACGCCGGATTGGTTACCGGTTTCCAGGTCTCGTGCCAGGCGAATGCCCATGGTGACGACCATGTCGTTGATGCTGTAGACCGAGTGGATCAAGAACCAGCCCCACACCGGATCGGTCAGGCCGCGATGGATGGTGCGACGGATGTTCACCCCGACCACTTCGGCAATGCCGGCATCGGGGGATGTGGCGGCATCCAGCAAATCGGCCATCAGCACGGCGTCTTCGTTGAATACGGCGCGGGCGACCTCTTCTTTGCTGGAGAAGTAGTTATAGAAGGAGCCGAACGACAATTGGGCTTCTTCGGTAATGTCGTTGATGGCAGTGGCTTCGATGCCTTTGCTGCCCATGACGGTGCGTGCAGCACGCAGCAGCTTGGTGCGCGTGCGCTGGCGAGCCTTCTCGTTGATTCTCGGCTTGCGCGCAGGTGCTGCGCTTTCTTCGCCTTCGACAGGCATGGCTTTTCCTTACAAGGAGACTGTCTGACACAGGGCAAAGGATACTCGACTCCCCTGCCCCATGACAGCAACCTTCCCGGCAAGGCAATCAGAAGCGCATGCCGATGCCCATCAGCACTTGCGAGTAATGTGCGCCGAGGTTGGTACCGGTGCTGGGGCCGCTGCCCCGTATGGTTTCCGGTAGGTGGTATTCATACCCCAGTGACAGGTCGGTCTGATCCGTGGCATGCCAGGTCAGCCCGGCGCTGAGCGAGTCGTTGAGGATGCCCGGGGCGTAGTAGTTGGCGTTGGTGTGCTCCGAGTCCACAGCCTTCGAGGCCTGCTTGAACCCGGCGCGCAGTGTGAATGCGGGGGTGGCGTTCCAGGCAGCGCCAACCCGGTAAACGTTCTGGCTGTGCAGGCCGTTGCCGTTGGGGTCGTTGAGAAAGCCTACATCCGCCCATTCGATTCGCAGGTAATCCGCCGCAAGCGTCAGGTCCGGTGTCAGGTGCAGCGCCACGCCGGCCCCGTATTGCGCCGGTAAGTCGAGGTGCCCGCCAGCGCTCGCCAGCAGATCTTCCTTGTAGCCGTCTGCATCGGCGAAGCGCATCTTCGGTGACCAGGACGCCCCGACACTGATCCGGCTGTTGAGGTTCCACAGCACGCCGACACGCCCTCCTATGCCCATGTTGGTCGAAACCCCATGGGTGGGCAGCACACCCAGGCTTCCATCCGGCTGTGGCGCGACCATGCCGCGCGCCTGAAGGTGCTGCACGCCAATGATCATCGAGACGCCCAGGCTGAAATCCGGGGTTATCTTGTAGGCCAGCGTCGGCGCGAAGTTGACGAAGACCACTTTGGTCTTGGCCGCCGGAAAACCCAGCCCGGGCACTGCTGCATGCTCGTAGTCCACGCCGGAACCTATTGAATACATCGACATGCCCAGGCTCAGGCGATCCGTCGCGGCCCAATTGAAACCGCCACTGGGAATCGGCACCCGCACCTTGAAGTCATCACGGTTGTCGGCGCTGCCGAAGCTCGACCGAAAGTGCGCCATGAACAGCTGCAGGCCGCCGTCCATGCGATTACCCAGCATCGCCATGCCCGCAGGGTTGTCGCTGGCAATTGCACTCGATTGCGCAAAAGCCATTGAGGCGCCACCCATCTGGGCTGATTCGATGCTGGCGGAGGTGGGGATATTGAAGTTCATGGCCAGCGCTGTGCTGGTGCCCAGCAGGCAGAAACCGCCGCCCAGCAGCACGCTCGCCATGGAGATGGCGTCGGAGATTTTCACAGTCATGTTGATACCCGCGATGATTTTATTTTTATTAGCAACGAGCTTTGCGGCGGCACAGGTAGAGCGTCCCCTACCCGCGCCGGCTTGAATCAGAACGCGACGTTGTTGCGCCCTTTGAGCGCCATGATTGCCCGCGCCTCATCGGGTGTGGCCACCTCGAACCCCAAGCTTTCGATGATCTGTTTGATCGCGCGGACCTGCTGCGCATTGCTTTGCGCCAGCTCTCCCTTGCGGAGCCACAGATTGTCTTCAAGCCCCACGCGCGCATGGCCACCTTGCAATAGCGCCTGCGCAACGATGCGCGGCTGCTGCGCTCCGGCGCCGAGCACCGACCAGTTGTAGGTGTCGCCGAACAGGCGATCGGCCGTGCGTTTCATGTGGATGATGTCTTCGGGATGAGTGCCGATACCGCCGCGGATACCAAACACCGACTGGATGAACAGCGGGTCCTGCAACAGCCCGCGCTGACGAAAATGGGCCGCCGTGTACAGGTGGCCGATGTCGTAGCACTCGATCTCGAAACGGGTGGAATTTTCCCCGCACGCCTGAAGGATGTGGGCGATGTCGCGGAAGGTGTTGCGGAAAATGCGCTCGTCACTGTTGGCCAGGTGTGGGGCTTCCCAGTCGTGCTGGAACGACGTGTAACGATCGAGCAATTCATACAAACCGAAGTTCATCGACCCCATGTTCAGTGAGGCCAGCTCAGGTTTGAAGCGCATTGCCGGCTCCAGGCGCTCTTCGATGGTCATGCTCGGCGCGCCGCCGGTGGTCAGGTTCACCACCACATCGGACTCCTGCTTGATCACCGGCAAAAACTGCTCGAACAGCCTTGGGTCCTGACTTGGGGCGCCGGTTTCCGGGTGTCGGGCATGCAGGTGAACAACGGCGGCACCGGCTTGGGCGGCTTCAATGGCCGATCGCGCGATCTGCTCAGGGGTGATCGGCAGGTAAGGCGACATCGACGGGGTGTGGATAGAACCGGTTATGGCGCAGGTAATGATGACTTTTTTGTTGTGGGCAGCCATGACGCAACTCCTTGTTCAGGACAGTGAAGGCCGGCAGCACCTACCGGCCATTGGGGCTAGCGCGGTTCGTCAACGATGGTGTTTTGCAGATGGCCGATGCCTTCGATGCTCACCCGCACCACGTCGCCCGCCTTGAGAAAGCGCTGCGGTTCCATGGCGATCCCCACGCCAGCCGGCGTACCGGTGATCAGGATGTCGCCGGGCTCCAGGGTCATCACCTCGCTGAGGTAGGCGATCTGCTGCGCAATGCTGTAATTCATCAGCCGCGTGTTGGAGTCCTGGCGGACTTCGCCGTTGACGCTCAGGCGAATTGCCAGGTTCTGTGGGTCAGGGATTTCTTCTGCAGTGACGATCCACGGGCCGATGGGGCCGTGGGTGTCGAACGATTTACCCAAGGTCCAGGTCGGGCTTTTCGCCTGCCAGTCACGGGCGCTGACGTCGTTGGCGACGAAGTAGCCGGCCACATGGTTCAAGGCGTCGGCTTCGCTGATGCGTCGCCCGCCTTTGCCGATCACCACGCCCAACTCGGCTTCATAGTCCAGACGCTCGCAGGCAATGGGGTCGTGCACGTCATCGAAAGGGCCGTTGATACAGCTGATCTGCTTGCTGAACCAGACTTGCGAGGCCGGGATCGGCACGCCCAGGCGCCGTGCTTCGGCTTCGTGGTCTTTGTAGTTCATGCCCAGGCACAGGAATTTACCCGGCCGCAGAATCGGCGCCAGCAAGCGCACCTGATCCAGCGCCAGGCTATTTTCTGCCGTGGCCTGAACTTCAGCAGCGGCGGCAAGGGTGGCGGGTGCCAGCAAGGCGGCCACATCAAGCAGGACGTGCGGCGCAACCAGCGCCGTGAGGTCAATGATGTGATCAGCCTCGACTTTGCCCAGACGGGTGATGCCCTGATAGCTGTAACGAGCGAGTTTCATTGCATGTTCCTCTTCAAGAATTCCGACCAGCCGAGGGTCAGGACAAAAAGTCAGGGGCCAGCGGGGGCGCCCATTGCGCCAACGCCGTGGGGGTCAAGGGGCTATGGCTGACAGGGGTCTGGTCGTTGACCAGGTCGCCATCGGTCCAGTGCTCGACCTTGTTGCCAAAGGGATCGCGCCAGTAGTCAAAGACCTGGCTGCCATGCACGTGCCGGCCAATCCCCCAGGAATGGCGATGGCCACGCTCGGCGAGGTAGTGGTTGCCGTAGGCCAGGTCGTCCCAGTCGAGTACTTCGAAGGCGCTGTGATCGAACGCGGGTTGCGTATCGCCCAGGCCAAGCAATGCCACGGTATGGTGATCGGTGTAGTGCGCACCCAGGCCGCAATGCAGAAATGCCGCAACGGTCTGGTCGGGGGTTTCACCGTGGTAGCTGTCGGAAATGCGAAAGCCCAATACGTCCTGGTAAAAGGCCAGCATGGCGGCGAAGTTGACGGTCTTGAGCACCACATGCCCCAGGCGCATCACCTGCGACGCCTTGGCATTTACGCGGTTGCTGCGCCCGACGCGTCGGCGATTCCCGGCCGAGTTGAGGGTGAGTGCCGGGCGTACCGGCACGGGCTCGATCACGTTGCCGCGAAACAGCAGGTCGATCTGGAAGCCATCGGGGTCCCGCAGGCTGACCACTGAGCCAGCACCCAATTCGTCGTTGAAACGCACCGTAGTGCCATGCTGTTCGGCAATCCGCTGCAGGTCTGCCAGGCGGTCGACGACGAAGCCGACACCCAGCGCCATGGCGGGCCCCTCGCTGGCAAGGTAGGCCGGGTAACCGCCACTGCAGGTCGCCATGGACAGCGCTGTACTCGATTGACGATGCACCCTCAGGCCAAAATCTTCGAGAAAGCGCGCTTGAACAGCGATGTCGGGCACTTGATAGCGCACGTAGGCAATGTCGCGAACGGCAATCATCTTTTGCTCCTTTTCTGGGTCGTTGCCAAACGGGAGGCAAACAGCTCCCGCACGGCTCGAATGCCGCGTGAGTGGAAGGGGTTTATCGGGCGATGAAAATCGGCTTAGCCGACGTCGAACCAGCAGGTGGCGGGGTCAAGTGCATGCAATTGTTTGTAAGCCCCGGAGAAAAACAGCAGGGGTCGCCCCTCTGACTCTTCCAGGCGTTGCACATCCGCGGTGTAGATCAGGTGATCGCCGCCCACGTGAATCGCGTTGGCCCTGACCGCCAGTTGCACCAGGGCGCCCTCCACCACCGGGGCACCGTGCAAGGTCGAGAAACACGGGCCCTGCTCGGGGTTCGGTCGGCCGCCAAAATGACTGCTCAAGGCTTCGTGCTCTTCACGCAGGAAGCTGATGCCGAAGTCATCACCCACCCTCACGCTGCTGGCAAATCGCGACGGGTTGCGCACCGCGATCAGCACCATCGGTGGGTCCACCGACAACGACATGAACGCATTGGCCGTCATGCCGCTGGCCTGGCCTTCATGCTCGAAGGTAACCACCGTGACGCCGGTGGCGAACTTGCCCATTACCCGACGGAATGCCCGGGCATCGATATGTCGAACCTGCATGCGCTTGTCCTCTGTGGTTTTCATGACGTGGCTGCACACTCAAATGAACGGCGTGCCGGGCGTCAGGCCACAGAGAATCCGGCCATAGGTTTCAAAGTTGGTATTGGGGCTGACCACACCGTGCAAGGAGGCAATGCGCGCGTCCTGCCAGATCCGCGTCATGGGGTTGTTCACCGAGGCCAGCGAGCCACCCGAGGCCGATGCGAGCAAATCGACCGCTTCCCAAATCAGTTTTTCGGCGTAACCCACGTCGCGGCGTATCCGGGCGCGATCAAGGAAGTCCATGTACACACCTGAAGCGGCGCTGGCATCCATGGCATCGGCGTGGCGTTCGAGGATGGCACGGGCAGCTTCGATTTTTGCCGAGGCTTCCCCCACCTGCAGATGCGTGATGGGCGCCTCGGATTGTTTGGCGTACCAGGAGTACTGGATGCCACGGCGCGGCAAGGTGTCGAGAAAGGTTTCCAGCGCGGCCACACCCAGGCCCAGTGCCGGGAACACGAGGATGATCGCCAGCATCGGCATGCACGCGGTGCGAAACAGCGGCTCGTCGGCCAGGTGAGTGGAGGCGTAGTCCCCTTCGATGGCGCGGCTCAGGGAGGTGACGCGATCCTCGGGAACGAACACGTTATTCACCGCCACGCTGGAACTGCCGCTGCCGCAGATACCAATCACGTTCCAATCATCAAGAATCTTGAGTTCAGCGGTAGGAATCATCGCCACGCCCTGGTCGATGACCTTGCCGGAGGCGTCGACGATGGGAATGCCGAGCATGTCCCAGGTAGCGTGGTACACACCCGAGTTGAAACCCCACAGCCCCTCTTCGATGAGGTACCCGCCTTCAACTTTGCGCACCACCGCTTTGCGCGGTGACAGCACGCCAGTGACGCGCGCAGGTTTGGCGCCGCGGAATATCGCATCGCCGGTCTTCTCGTTGAACAGTGTGGCAGCGCCCCAGGTGGTGACGTTGGTCAGCGCTACGACCCAGGCCACCGATGCATCAGCACGGCCCAGCTCAGCTACCACATTGAGGAAGGTGCGCACGCTCACCGGTTGGCCGCCATAGCGACGCGGCGTGGTCATGCTGAGCAGGCCACCAGCCTCCAGATCGGCGATGGTTTCTGCCGGAAGTCGTCCCAGTTTCACGGTTTCCGGTGCGCGGGCCTTGAGCGTCGGGATCAACGAGCGGGCATAAGCCAGCAACGTCGCACTGCGGTCCAGGGCTGCATCAACGGCTACGGCAGGTGCTGCGGGATCAATCGCGTTCATCGTGTCGTCCTGTTTTTCTATTGTTTTTGTCGAGGTTCGTACCCAGTGGAGAAGGCCGGATCGAACGTTATTGATATATTCATCATTTTTGATGACTTCATCAATAGTTTTTTTTGGAGGACAGACAAACTCAACTGCGGCGGGCTTTGCCTTTTGCCGCAGACTTTCTTCATAAAGACCAGTTTTGAACGCTAAGCTTGTCCCCATGGATGACTCAGACTACTTGCGCCTGCTCACCATTCAGGCCGAACAAGCCAATGCCTTTCTCTCCAATGCCCGTAAATGGGAACGCGAGCGTTGGGTCTGCCAGCGCCTGCTGCAAGGGCTGAACATTCCTTACCGCAGCGAAGACTTCACCCCCGCCGGCCAGGAGCCGCCCGACGTGCTGTTTCGCGATGCCGCCTTCGAGGTGTTTTTTGTGCTCGACGAAGGGCGTCGGCTCAATGATGAGTGGCGCGAAGAGCTGCAACGCCGGCGCAGCGCCTTTTCCTTGAGCCAGCTGGTACGCCGCGAAGCGCGGCCACGGCGGATCAGCGCCCAGGAGCTGTTGCAGCGCCTGGCGCCGACCTTGCGCAAAAAATCCCATAACTACCAGGAACGCGGGCTGGACCTGAGCGAGCTGGACATCATTGCCTTCGCCAGCCTCAAGCGTGAAGTGCTCGACCTCAACAGCCACTTCCCGCCGCCCACCGAATACCTGCGCCAGGGCTGGCGCTCGCTGTCATTGGTCGGGCCGACGTTTGCCCGGGTGTTGTTCGCCCACCCGGATGCTCCGGATTTCCTGCGCGGCAACCTGGGACGCAGCATTGTCTTCGACGTTGGTATCAGCCTGTGAGCTGGCCCCCTGCCAACGCGTAATGGCATAAATTGCGCGGCGGTGATACAAAGCGCAATCATTCGTCATACACGTCGCGCGTGACTGCGCCATGGGCCCTGAGCAAACAACTACAGTGAACCCTGTAGCTTCCCTTCAGTCACAAGCGTCTACCTGACGAGGCCCTCATGACCAGCCGCCTGAATCCCGAAGACCAACGTCGTGTCGATCAATACCTGCAAGCACCCCAACATCAAGTCGAGCGCAAGCCTTTCCGGCCGTGGCTGCTCCTTTGGCTGGTGGTGCTCGTGACTGTTGGCCTGGGCCTGTTGAGCCGCCTCTTGAGTAACCTGGTGCTATGAGCTGCCTTGCGCTCGCCCGAACCGCCCGCCCTGCGCGGCCGCCCACTCGAGACCCGAATTCCGTAAACCTTATGAGATATCTTAATGACTCACCGTATCGTGATTGTCGGCGGCGGCGCTGGCGGCCTGGAACTGGCGACCCGCCTGGGTAAAACCCTGGGCAAAAAAGGCAGCGCCAGCATTACCCTGGTCGATGCCAACCTGACCCACATCTGGAAGCCCTTGCTGCACGAAGTGGCCGCCGGCTCGCTGAACTCCTCGGAAGACGAACTGAACTACGTGGCGCAAGCCAAGTGGAACCACTTCCAGTTCCAGCTCGGCCGCATGAGTGGCCTTGACCGTGAAGGCAAGCAGATCCAGCTGGCCGCCACCCTTGATGAAGAGGGCCGCGAGCTGCTGCCTGCACGCACCCTGGCGTACGACACGCTGGTGATCGCCGTGGGCAGCAACACCAACGACTTCGGCACCTTGGGGGCGGCCCAGCATTGCCTGTTCCTGGATACCCGCAAGCAGGCCGAGCGCTTTCACCAGCAACTGCTCAACCACTACCTGCGCGCCCATGCCGGCGATCAGGCCAACGAGACCATCAGTGTCGCCATCGTGGGTGCCGGTGCTACCGGGGTGGAACTGGCCGCCGAGCTGCACCACGCGGCGCACGAGCTGGCTGCCTATGGCCTGGACCGTATCCAGCCCAAAGACATGCACATCACCCTGATCGAGGCCGGCCCACGGGTACTGCCAGCGTTGCCGGAGCGCATCAGCGTGCCGGTGCACCAGACCCTGGAAAAGCTCGGCGTGAAAGTGATGACCAATGCTTCGGTCAGCGAAGTGACGGCCACCGAGCTGAAAACCGCCAATGGCGATGTCATCCCGGCCAGCCTCAAGGTTTGGGCAGCGGGCATTCGTGCGCCAGGTTTCCTCAAGGACATCGATGGCCTGGAAACCAACCGCATCAACCAGCTGGTGGTTCGCCCTACCCTGCAAACCACCCTGGACGATGACATCTTTGCCTTTGGCGACTGCGCCGCCTGCCCGCAGCCGGGCAGCGACCGCAACGTGCCACCACGGGCCCAGGCGGCGCACCAGCAGGCTTCAATGCTGGCCAAGTCGCTGAAGGCGCGCCTGGAAGGCAAGCCGTTGCCGACCTACGCCTACCGTGACTACGGCTCGCTGGTGTCGCTGTCGCGCTTCTCGGCGGTGGGTAACCTGATGGGCAACCTGACTGGTAGCGTGATGCTCGAGGGCTGGCTGGCGCGGATGTTCTACGTGTCGCTCTACCGTATGCACCAGATGGCACTGTACGGCACGTTCCGCACGCTGATGCTGATGCTGGGCAGCCGGATTGGTCGTGGCACTGAGCCGCGTCTGAAGCTGCACTGATAACGGATCGCAGGAGATTTTCGCGGGTGAACCCGCTCCCACAGGAGGGGTGCAATGGTTGAGACCAGCACCGGACCTGTGGGAGCGGGTTTACCCGCGAATAAACTAAACAGCAGAAACGAAAAAAGGGCACCTTTTTCAAGGTGCCCTTTTCTCTGAATATGGTCGGGGTAAGGGGATTCGAACTCCTGACATCCTGCTCCCAAAGCAGGCGCGCTACCGGACTGCGCTATACCCCGGTAAAAAAAAGGCACCAATTAAGGCGCCTTTTTTAATGGCTGGCTGCTAATGGCAAACCAACCTTTTAAGATTTGAACCCAGCGTACCGGATTCAAAAATGGTGGGTCGTGTAGGATTCGAACCTACGACCAATTGGTTAAAAGCCAACTGCTCTACCAACTGAGCTAACGACCCAAAAAATGGTCGGGGTAAGGGGATTCGAACTCCTGACATCCTGCTCCCAAAGCAGGCGCGCTACCGGACTGCGCTATACCCCGGTTTGAAATTTGGCTCCGCGACCAGGACTCGAACCTGGGACCCAATGATTAACAGTCATTTGCTCTACCGACTGAGCTATCGCGGAACTATCAATTTCAAGTACTGCAATTTCGAAAACTGTATCTCTACCGCTTCGAACCCTTCGACCTTGTGCATCGCTGCGTTCATGTCTCTGAGGCGCGCTATTCTACAACCTTCAAAACCCTTGTCAACCCCTAATTTGCATTCAACTTACTGATTTGCAACTTTTTTTCAGATTCCCGATTTTGCTGGAAACCTGCGGGGTGACATACAGCGGGGCGCACTTTACAAACACTCGAGACAAAATGCAAATAAAAAAGGCCTCGAATTTCGAGGCCTTAGCGTAACCACCCGAAAAATCAGGCGAAGACGATTTCCTCGCCCTCGACCTTGGCGGTAATTCCGGTGCCTGGCAGGAACTTGCCAGCCAGAATCAGCTGCGCCAACGGGTTTTCGATCCAGCGCTGAATCGCCCGCTTCAGCGGCCGTGCACCGTAGACCGGGTCGTAACCGACGGCGATCAGTTTATCCAGTGCTTCGTCGCTCAGCTCCAGGCTCAGGTCGCGCTCAGCCAGACGGCTGCGCAGACGGCCCAACTGAATCTGGGTGATACCCGCGATCTGCTCGCGACCCAGAGGCTCGAACACCACCACTTCGTCGATACGGTTGATGAACTCAGGGCGGAAATGCGAACCCACGGCGTCCATCACGGCTGCACGTTGCGCTTCACGATCACCGACCAGGTCCTGGATCTGAGCCGAGCCCAGGTTGGAGGTCATCACGATCACGGTATTACGGAAATCCACCGTACGACCGTGGCTGTCAGTCAGGCGCCCGTCTTCCAGCACCTGCAGCAACACGTTGAAGACATCCGGGTGGGCCTTCTCGACCTCATCCAGCAACACAACCGCGTAAGGCTTGCGCCGTACCGCTTCGGTCAGGTAACCGCCCTCTTCGTAACCGACGTAGCCAGGTGGTGCACCGATCAGGCGGGCCACGGAGTGTTTCTCCATGAACTCGGACATGTCGATACGCACCATGGCCTCTTCGGTGTCGAACAGGAACTCGGCCAGCGCCTTGCACAGCTCGGTCTTACCCACCCCGGTCGGGCCGAGGAAGAGGAACGAGCCACTTGGCCGGTTAGGGTCGGACAGACCGGCCCGCGAACGGCGCACGGCGTTGGAAACAGCCACCACGGCTTCTTCCTGACCGATCACGCGCTGGTGCAGCAAGCTTTCCATCTTCAGCAGTTTTTCCCGCTCGCCTTCAAGCATCTTGGCCACGGGGATGCCGGTCCACTTCGAGACGACTTCGGCAATTTCTTCTTCAGTCACCTTGTTACGCAGCAACTGGTTTTCGGCCTTGCCGTGCTGGTCGACCATCTGCAGGCTGCGCTCCAGGTCCGGGATCACCCCGTACTGCAGCTCGGCCATGCGGCTGAGGTCGCCTTTGCGCCGTGCGGTTTCCAGCTCCTGGCGCGACTGCTCGATTTTCTGCTGGATCTGGGCAGAGCCCTGCACTTCGGCTTTTTCCGAGGTCCAGACTTCTTCCAGGTCAGCGTACTCACGCTCCAGCCGGGCAATTTCTTCGGTCAGCTTTTCCAGGCGCTTGAGCGCGGCTTCATCTTCTTCCTTCTTCAGCGCCTGGGATTCAACCTTGAGTTGAATCAGGCGGCGCTCCAGGCGATCGAGCACTTCGGGCTTGGAGTCGATCTCCATACGAATGCGGCTGGCCGCTTCGTCAACCAGGTCGATGGCCTTGTCCGGCAGCTGCCGGTCGGTGATGTAGCGATGGCTGAGCTTGGCCGCGGCGATGATCGCGCCGTCGGTGATCGCCACCTTGTGGTGTACCTCGTAACGCTCTTTGAGGCCACGCAGAATGGCGATGGTGTCTTCTTCGCTCGGCTCTTCTACCAGTACCTTCTGGAAGCGCCGCTCAAGGGCTGCGTCTTTCTCGATGTACTGACGGTACTCGTTGAGGGTGGTAGCACCCACGCAGTGCAGCTCACCACGGGCAAGGGCCGGCTTGAGCATGTTGCCGGCGTCCATCGAGCCTTCGCCTTTACCGGCGCCGACCATGGTGTGCAGTTCGTCGATGAACAGAATGATCTGCCCTTCCTGCTTGGACAGCTCGTTGAGCAGGCCTTTGAGGCGCTCTTCGAACTCACCGCGGAACTTGGCACCGGCAATCAGCGCGCCCATGTCCAGCGACAGCAGACGTTTGCCTTTGAGACCGTCCGGTACTTCGCCGTTGATGATGCGCTGGGCCAGGCCTTCGGCAATGGCGGTTTTACCCACGCCAGGCTCACCGATCAGCACCGGGTTGTTCTTGGTACGGCGTTGCAGCACCTGGATGGTGCGGCGGATTTCGTCGTCACGGCCGATCACCGGGTCAAGCTTGCCGTCTTCAGCACGCTTGGTGAGGTCGACGGTGTACTTGTCCAGGGCCTGACGTGACTCTTCAGCATTGGGGTCATTGACCGCCTCGCCACCGCGCAGGTTGCTGATCGCGTTTTCCAGAGCCTTTTTGGTCACGCCCTGCCCCAGCAACAATTTGCCGAGCTTGCTGTTCTCGTCCATGGCGGCGAGCAGCACCAGCTCACTGGAGATGAACTGGTCGCCCTTCTGCTGGGCCAGGCGGTCGGCCTGGTTGAGCAGGCGCGCCAGGTCCTGCGACATGTTGACGTCGCCGGTCGGGTTCTGGATTTTCGGCAGTTGGTCGAGCTCTTTGCTCAACGCCTTGCGCAGGCTGTTGACGTCAAAGCCCACCTGCATCAGCAACGGCTTGATCGAACCACCTTGCTGGTCGATCAACGCTTGCAACAGGTGCGCAGGCTCGATGGCGGGATGGTCCATACCAACGGCCAGGGATTGGGAATCGGATAACGCCAGCTGTAATTTGCTGGTCAAACGGTCTATTCGCATAAGTTACCTTCCTTTTATGGGCAGGCCGGAGCGATGGACACACCTGATGAAGATAAACCTGCCTGAGATACCCCATTAGATGAGGGTGATTCTGGAGGATTCAAGCTTAGACGGGTTGATTCAGATCAGCGCGGATCAAGCCAGATCAGCGAGGCAAAGCGGCCGCCATGCGGGGTGCGACGATAGGAGTAGAAGCGCGGGTCGCTAACGGTGCACTCACCGCCGCCATACACAGCAGTGACGCCATGTGCAGCCAGGCGAATGCGCGCCAGCTTGTAGATGTCGGCGATGAATTTTCCGGGTTGCGCGCCCGGTACAAACGCCGTGGCAGTTTCCGGATGAACGGTCACGAAGGCTTCACGCACTTCGGCGCCCACTTCAAACGCCTGCGGGCCGATAGCCGGCCCGAGCCAGACCATGACGTCGTTCGGCTCAACGCTCAAACGGTCGACCGTGGCTTCCAGCACACCGTTGGCCAACCCGCGCCAACCGGCATGTGCGGCTGCAACCCGGGTGCCGGCGCGGTCGCAAAACAGCGCGGGCAGGCAATCGGCGGTCATTACCGTGCAGGCGATGCCCGGGGTGGCCGTCCAGCTGGCATCGGCCTCGGCAATTACCGCAGGGTTGGCATCGGCAACGACAACGCCGTGCACTTGCTTGAGCCAGGCCGGCTGGATGCCGAACTCGGCGGTCAGGCGACGACGGTTCTCGGCGACTGCATCCGGCGCATCGCCGACATGGTCACCGAGGTTGAAGCTGTCATAAGGCGGCAGGCTGACGCCGCCCGAACGGGTGGTGACGCACGCACGAACCCCGGCTGGCGCAGGCCAGTCCGGAATCAGCAGGTGGTGCGCCAGCTCACTCATCCAACAAACGCCTCACGGTCTTGCTTGAGCAGCGACAGCAACCAGACGAAGTCGTCTGGCAGCGACGATTCCCAGCCCATGCGCTCGCCGGTCACCGGGTGATCCAGTTCGAGGAAACGCGCATGCAGGGCCTGACGCGGGAAGGTCTTGAGGGCCTCGACCATGGTCTGGCTGGCGGCTGGCGGAATGCGGAAGCGCCCGCCGTAGACCGGATCGCCGACCAGCGGGAAGTTCACATGGGCCATGTGCACGCGAATCTGGTGGGTACGCCCGGTTTCCAGCTTGACCCGCACGTGGGTGTGGGAACGGAAGCGCTCCAGCACGCGGTAGTGACTGACAGCCGGCTTGCCACCTTCGGTCACGGCCATGCGCTGGCGTTGCCCGCCATGACGACCGATCGGGGCGTTGATCTTGCCACCGGCGGTCACCACGCCAATCACGATGCATTCATAGATGCGGCTGACACTGCGGCTTTGCAACTGGGCAACCAGCTGGGTCTGCGCCTGAATGGTCTTGGCCACCACCATCAGACCGGTGGTGTCCTTGTCCAGGCGGTGGACGATGCCGGCCCGCGGGACATTGATGATGTCCGGCACGTGGTGCAGCAGTGCGTTGAGCAGGGTGCCATCGGCGTGGCCCGCAGCCGGGTGGACCACCAGCCCTGCGGGCTTGTTGATCACCAGGATGTGGTCGTCTTCATAGACGATATCCAGCTCGATGTCCTGGGCCACCCACTCGCCCTGGGCTTCCTGCTCGGCCTCAAGGGCCAGCAGCGAGCCGCCATGGACGATATCGCGCGGACGCAGGACGGCGCCATCGACCGTCAGGCGCCCCTCCTTGATCCAGGTGGAAAGGCGCGAGCGCGAGTGCTCAGCGAACAATTGGGCGGCGACTTGGTCGAGGCGTTGCCCGCCCAATTCGGACGGCACCTCTGCGCTAAGTTGAATGATCTCGGACATGCTCGAATCAGCGGGCGGCACAGCCTTTGGTTTCGACTGCGCGCTTGTGGTTAAATACGACGTCTTTTGCCCCGGAGACTACATCGGGGTGCTCATCATAACAGGACGGCCCCGCCCAAGACAGCGGCCGTCATAGGGACGCAAGCCGCTATGCAAGTGAAACACCTGCTGCTGATCGCCATCCTCGGACTGACCGCTGCTTGTTCTTCGAAGGAAGTCGTCGACGAAAACCTGAGCGAAGCCGAGCTGTACCAGCAGGCGCAGGCCGACCTGGACAACCACAGCTACACCAGCGCCACGAGCAAGCTCAAGGCCCTGGAGTCGCGCTATCCTTTCGGTCGCTATGCCGACCAGGCCCAACTCGAGCTGATTTATGCGAACTACAAGAACGCAGAGCCCGAGGCCGCCAAATCGGCTGCCGAGCGTTTCATTCGCTTGCACCCTCAGCACCCGAACGTCGACTACGCCTACTACCTCAAGGGTCTGACTTCTTTCGACCAGGACCGTGGCCTGCTGGCGCGCTTCCTGCCGCTGGACATGACCAAGCGTGACCCGGGTGCTGCCCGTGACTCGTACAACGAGTTCGCCCAGCTCACCAGCCGCTTCCCGAACAGCCGTTACTCGCCAGACGCCAAGCAGCGCATGATCTACCTGCGCAACCTGCTGGCTTCCTACGAGATCCACGTGGCCGACTACTACCTGACCCGTCAGGCCTATGTCGCTGCCGCCAACCGTGGTCGCTATGTGGTCGAGAACTTCCAGGAAACCCCATCGGTCGGCGACGGCCTGGCGGTAATGGTCGAGGCTTACCAGCGCCTGCACCTGGATGAACTGGCTGCCACCAGCCTGGAAACCCTGAAGCTCAACTACCCGGATCACCCGAGCCTGGTCGACGGTCAATTCCAGCCCAAGCAGGAAGAAGCCGACAACCGTTCGTGGCTGTCCAAGGCTACTCTGGGCCTGATCGAGAGCGAAGCGCCGCTGCCGCCGGGTGAAACCCGCGCCAACCAGGACGTGATCAAGCAGTACGAAGACGCCAAAGAAGCAATTCCAGAAGAGCTGCTGCCTGAAAACCGCGACGCTGTCGAAGAAGAGCAGCACGAAGCGGAAGGCAACAACGACGACCGCTCGTGGTTCAGCTATATGACCTTCGGCGTGTTCGACTGAGCAACGTTGTAATAGAACGTTGCAATAGATAAAGGGAGGCCAAGGCCTCCCTTTTTTCTTGCCCGGGCCATAGACTTAAGGCTCTTCACTGATAAAGCTGAACACCCATGGTTCGCCTACTTTTCTGGATTGCCCTGATTGCTGCCGCGTTCTGGCTGTGGCGCAAGTTCAAGGCCAGCAATGCTGCGCCTCACAACAGCCTCGAAGACCCGCTGAAGATGGTACGTTGCGCCCACTGCGGCGTGCACCTGCCCAGTGACCGGGCATTACACCGCGGGGCGCAGTGGTATTGCAGCCAGGCGCACCTGGAACAAGGGCCAGGGGCGCAACGCTAGGCCCGGGTAGTCCGGTCAGGTCTGGATGGCAGCCAGACGCCCGGCGGGTGCATACGGGGTCGGGTCGATCACCGGCTCGCGGCCCAGCAACAGGTCGGCAAACAGCTGGCACGATGCAGGCGCCAGCACCAGGCCGTTGCGGTAGTGCCCGCAGTTCAGCCACAGCCCCTGGTGTTCCGGCACCTGCCCGATATACGGAATCCCTTCAGGGGAGCCAGGCCGCAACCCCGCCCAATGGGCAATCGGGATGGCCCCGGCCAGCGCCGGCAACAACTCCACCGCCGAAGCCTTCAGGCTTTCCAGCGCTTCGTCGGTTGGCGTCTTGTCATAACCGGCGTGCTCCAGGGTGCTGCCCACCAGAATATGCCCGTCACGCCGCGGAATCGCGTAGCGACCTTTGGCCAGCACCATGCTCGGCAGGAAGTCGGCGGCGCACTTGTACAGAATCATCTGGCCTTTGACCGGTTCGACCGGCAGGTCCAGGCCCAAGGTGCTCAACAGATCGCCGCTCCAGGCGCCGGCTGTCAGCACCACGCTATCACCACGAATGACACCTTTAGTGGTCTCCACGCCACAGATTCGCTCACCTTCCTGGCTGAAGCCGGTGATTTCGCAGTACTCGCGAATGCTCACATTGGGCATGGCCTGCAGCGCCGCCTTCAGCGATTTGACCAGGCGCGGGTTGCGCACGTTGGCAACGCCGGCCATATAGACAGCCCGCTGAAAGCCGCTGCCAAGTACCGGCACCGCATCGTAGGCGGCAGTAATGTCGACGGCGCTGAGCGGGCGCCCTTCCCGTGCGGCCCAGGCCAGCGCCTCGTCTTCATCGTCCAGGTCCAGCCAGTACAGGCCGGTGGTATGCACCTCGGGGTCCACACCAGTGCTGGCGAACAGGCGCTGGCCCAGCTGTGGATAAAAATCCTGCGACCAGTGCGCCAGCGCCGTCACGGCCGGGCTGTAGCGCCAGGGGTACAGTGGCGAGACAATGCCGCCGCCGGCCCACGATGATTCCTGCCCAAGCTCACCCCGATCACACAGCACAACGTGCTCGACCTCGCTGGCGAGGTTGAACGCAGTCAGCAGGCCGATCACCCCGCCGCCGACTATCACTACTTGCTTGGTCATCTATCGATCCAATTTCCGAAGTAAACCGTGAAGGGCGTCAGCCACCCCAACACCTACCGCCCGCCTCCCCTGCACTGCCAGGGTTGCCACGCACACCAGCCTGGTCCAGTTCATAGTCACCGCAGTGATCCTCCGTCATCAGGCCAGCCGGCAGCCGCCGGGCCAGGAGCCTGAAGGACTCGATATCGCGCACAGCCTGCAGGCTGTAGTGCGCGGTGCCACTGGCCAGGGACGTCTGCTCCGAGTCACTGTCGCTGTACTGGCCTGCCCGCGCGTAATGACGCTCAAGCTGCAGCGCACTTGCATACAACAGGCTGACAACGTCCGTGCGCGCAGTCGTTCTGACCTGGTCGCGGTAACTGGGGTAGGCAATGCTCGCCAGAATGCCGACCACGGCGATGACAATCAACAGTTCGATCAGGCTCAATCCTTTCTGCTGCATCATTCACCTGTTCCTTAATGGATCTGCCGCCAGAGGATCCGCTGCGCGGGCGACAGAGTTGGGTCAACAGGTTGCGCAATCACACTTTCCAGCACGCTGCGGGCCATGCCTTCGCGGCGCACGGCAGTGACGCGATAGAGGCTGACCTCGAGCCCGCGTGGCATGTGCCTGGCCTGGGTGCTCGCCCCCAGCGACTGGACAAGGTAGAAGCCGCCCGCGCCCGCCTGCCAATCCAGCCCCGAGCTTTCCCCTGGCCCCGCGTACACGCCACCGTGGGTGACGTCACCGGCTTCAGGCGGCGGCAAACAGAATGCACAAGGTGGCCATGCCTGGGCCTGTACCCGGGACTCTGCGTATTGCAGCAACTGATGCGCCTGGTCGAAGACCTGCAAGGATGTGCGCAGGTTTCGCGCCATGCGTTCTTGCTGGAGCGCACTGCCTGCTGACGAGAGCCCGAGCAGGCCCAGCAACAAAACCATCGTCAGGCTGATCAGCAGCACCAGGCCGCGCTGCCCTCTCATGAACTGGCCACCGGATTTTCCAGTGCGATACGCATGCCGTACGCCTGCGACCTGGCACGTTGCTGTGGGTCGAACAGGGTCAGGCTCAGATGCACCGCGTCTTTGTGCAGTTCAAGCTGCAGGTCACTGACTCCGTCAACCAGCACGCCGGTGCTCGACCCGCTACGCAAGTGCAACTGATGGCCCTCCAGACGGTAAACCTGGCGGTGCAGGGCCACGGCAAACTGCCCGGCGCCCGGTACCTGCGGCCCCGCCTGCACACGGGCCTGCGTTCGGCAGTCGGTAAGCAAGGTCCAGTCCGGGCGACCACCGCCCTGGGTAACTTCTGCGCTGATCAGGCTCAGGCGTTGCAGGCGCCCGTCTGCCCCCTGGGTGACGTGCAGGGGTTGGGCAAAGGCTTCGGCGTGCAAGGGGTCGTCAAACTTGATGGCGTCTTGCTGCAGGCAACCGAACATGCCCGCCATGCGGATACTCTGGGCCAGACGTTGCAGGGCCTGGCGTGCATCTTCCTGCATCCGGGCCGCCGCGGCTTGCGCCTGCCACGACTGGCATGCCGCCATAAACAACCGACTGGCACCCAGCAACAGGAGTAAGCCCAGGCTCAGGGCCAGCAGCACTTCCAGCAGGCTGAAGCCCGTCTGCCGCCTCATCGCTCCTGCTCTGCATAAGCCGCCTGGGTAGTGCGTAACGCACTGTCCGTAGCCTGTAACGCCTGCACCTGCAACGCGGCCAGCGCGAGAAAGCCCATCCCCAGCACCACCATCGCCAGCAGTACTTCAATCAACGTCATGCCTGTTTGCCGCCCGCCATCCATGGCTTACCCCCGCAGACTTTTCCACATCCCTTTGCCAAACCGGCCGACTGGACGCCGACAGCAACGGGCTCGACTCTATAGCGAAGCACTTCCAGGGAGGAATGCAGCGTGAGGCAACAGGGCGTAACACTGATACAAATGTTGTTCGCGCTGGGGCTGCTGGGGTTGCTTACCCAGCTGGGTGTCCCGGCCTACAACCGCATAAGTGAAGGGCTACAACGGCAAACGACAGCCAATGACCTGGCCGCAGCATTACGCACCACACGCAGTGAAGCGCTGCTCCGCAACAGCGTGGTACGCCTGCAGGCGATTGATGCGGACTGGAGTAACGGTTGGCGGATGCTGCTTGAACAGGACAACCCATTACTGCTGCATGAGTGGCGCAGCAACGGGCGAACCGTGATTGTGGGGAATCAGCCACTGAAGCGATACATACGCTTCAATGGCTTGGGGGTTCCACTGCTGGAGAGTGGAGGCCTGCAGATCGGGACGCTGTTTATTTGCCAGCGTCCCGAGTTACTGAGTCATTACCAGATAGTGCTGTCACGCAGTGGAAGAGTCAGTTTACGCAATGACCTGACCAAGCAAGCGCTGTGCGCGGCTGCCGGGTCAAATCAGTGAACGAACGCGCAGTTCCTTGGGCATCGAGAAAGTGATGTTCTCTTCGCGCCCATCCAGCTCTTCAGCGCCGACAGCGCCCCATGCCCGAAGCTGCTCGATCACCCCGCGCACCAGCACTTCCGGTGCAGAAGCACCCGCGGTAATGCCAATACGCTCGACACCGTCGAACCAGCTTTGCTGCAGGTCTTCGGCGCCATCGATCAGGTAAGCCGGCGTTGACATACGCTCGGCCAGCTCGCGCAGACGGTTGGAGTTGGAGCTGTTCGGGCTGCCGACAACCAGTACCACATCGCACTCGTCAGCCAGTTGCTTGACCGCATCCTGGCGGTTCTGGGTGGCGTAGCAGATATCGTCCTTGCGCGGGCCGCCGATATTCGGGAAGCGCGCACGCAGGGCATCGATCACCCGGCTGGTGTCATCCATCGACAGGGTCGTCTGGGTAACAAAGGCCAGTTTGTCCGGGTCATTGACCTGCAACTTGGCAACATCAGCTTCGTCTTCGACCAGGTAGATCGCGCCGCCATTGCTGGCGTCGTACTGGCCCATGGTGCCTTCGACTTCCGGATGCCCGGCATGGCCGATCAGGATGCACTCACGGCCGTCACGGCTGTAGCGCGCCACCTCGATGTGCACCTTGGTGACCAGCGGGCAGGTGGCATCGAAAACCTTCAGGCCGCGCCCGGCCGCTTCCTGGCGCACAGCCTGGGAAACACCGTGAGCACTGAAGATGACAATGACATCATCCGGCACCTGGTCCAGTTCTTCGACAAAGATCGCCCCACGGTTGCGCAAGTCTTCGACCACGAACTTGTTGTGCACCACTTCGTGACGCACATAGATCGGCGGGCCAAAGACTTCCAGGGCGCGGTTGACGATTTCGATCGCCCGGTCCACGCCCGCACAGAAGCCGCGAGGGTTGGCGAGTTTGATTTGCATGCTTGGCTCCGGGCTCAAAGCGCCGTGACTTCGAGGATTTCCACCTCAAAGCTCAGGGTCTTGCCGGCCAGTGGGTGATTGAAGTCGATGGTCACCTGGGCGTCATCGAATGCCTTGACCACACCTGGCAGCTCGGCGTTGGCGGCATCGTTGAAGATCACCAGCAGGCCTTCAGACAGTTCCATGTCATTGAATTGCGACCGTGGAATGATCTGCACGTTCTGCGGGTTCGGCTGGCCGAAGGCGTTCTCCGGCTCAACGGTCACGGTGCGCTTGTCACCCGCCTTGAAGCCGAAGATTGCGGCTTCGAAGCCTGGCAGCAGGTTGCCGTCGCCGACCTTGAACACCGCCGGCGATTTGTCGAAGGTGCTGTCGACGGTGTCGCCGTTTTCCAGGTGCAGCGCGAAGTGCAGTTTGACTTCGGTGTTCTGGCCGATTCGGGTTTCAGTCATGGACGGGTTCTCCGGACTTTTTGCTCTTGAACATATCCAGCGCCAGCATCACCGCGCCAACGGTGATGGCGCTGTCGGCCAGGTTGAAGGCCGGGAAGTACCAGCGGTTCTGCCAGTGCACGAGGATGAAGTCGACCACGTGGCCAAGCACGATACGGTCGTACAGGTTGCCCAGCGCACCGCCAAGCACCAGCGCCAGCGCCACGGCCAGCCAGGTTTCGTTGCGCCCCAGGCGCTTGAGCCAGACCACCAGCACGGCGCTGACCACCAGTGCGATCAGTGCGAACAGCCAGCGCTGCCAGCCAGAGCTGTCAGCCAGGAAACTGAAGGCCGCACCGGTGTTGTAGGCCAGGGTCCAGCTGAAGTAGTCGGGGATGACCACGATCTGCTGGTACAGGCTCAGCGCGCCCTCGAAGTAGACCTTGCTGGCCTGGTCAAGGACCAGGACCAGCAAGCTCAGCCAGAGCCAGCCAAGGCGCCCGAAGCGCCCTGCAGCAGGGTTAGGCATAGTGACGCACCTCGCCGTTGCCGCTGATGTTGTCGGCGCAACGGGCGCAGATTTCCGGATGTTCGGGGTTCACGCCAACGTCGGCGCGGAAGTGCCAGCAACGACCGCACTTGGTGTGCGCGGACTTGACCACTTTGAGCTTCAGGCCTGCGACTTCGGTTTCCACCGCATCGGCAGGTGCCTGCACGAACGGGGCGACGGTCGCGGCCGAGGTGATCAGCACGAAACGCAGCTCGTCGCCGAGCTTGTTCAGGTCGGCACTCAGGCCTTCGTCGGCAAACAGGGTGACTTCGGCTTGCAGGTTGCCACCGATGGCCTTGGCCGAACGCTGGTTTTCCAGTTCCTTGTTGACTGCGGTCTTGGCCGCCATCACGCGATCCCAGTACGCACGGCCCAGTTCGAAGCCTTCCGGCAGCTCGGTCAGCCCCTGGTACCAGGTGTTGAGCATGACCGATTCGTTACGCTCGCCCGGCAGGTACTGCCACAGCTCGTCTGCGGTGAACGCCAGGATCGGCGCGATCCAGCGCACCAGCGCCTCGCTGATGTGGTACAGCGCGGTCTGGCAGGAACGACGGGCAACACTGTTGGCGCCAGTGGTGTACTGGCGGTCCTTGATGATGTCCAGGTAGAAGCCACCCAGCTCCTGCACGCAGAAGTTGTGGATCTTCGAGTAGACGTTCCAGAAGCGGTATTCGCCGTAGTGCTCTTCCAGCTCGCGCTGCAGCAGCAGGGTACGGTCGACGGCCCAGCGGTCCAGTGCCAGCATGTCTTCGGCCGGCAGCAGGTCGCGCGCCGGATCGAAGCCCGACAGGTTGGAGAGCAGGAAGCGTGCAGTGTTGCGGATACGACGGTAAGCGTCGGCGCTGCGCTGCAGGATCTGATCGGAAACCGCCATTTCGCCGGAGTAGTCAGTGGCCGAAACCCACAGGCGCATGATGTCGGCACCCAGGGTGTCGTTGACCTTCTGCGGCTCGATGGTGTTGCCCAACGACTTGGACATCTTGCGGCCGTTTTCGTCAACGGTGAAACCGTGGGTCAACAGTTCGCGGTACGGCGCGTGGCCGTCGATGGCACAACCGGTCAGCAACGAGGAATGGAACCAGCCACGGTGCTGGTCGGAACCTTCCAGGTACAGGTCGGCACGCGGGCCGGTTTCGTGACCGATGTTGTGCGAGCCACGCAGTACATGCCAGTGGGTAGTACCGGAGTCGAACCAGACGTCGAGGGTGTCGGCGATCTTGTCGTATTGAGCGGCCTCGTCACCGAGCAGTTCGGCAGCGTCCATCTTGAACCAGGCTTCGATGCCTTCGTTCTCGACACGCTTGGCGACTTCTTCCATCAGCTCGACGGTACGCGGGTGCAGTTCACCGGTCTGTTTGTTGAGGAAGAACGGGATCGGCACACCCCAGTTACGCTGACGCGAGATGCACCAGTCCGGACGGTTGGCGATCATCGAGTGCAGACGCGCCTGGCCCCAGGCCGGGACGAACTTGGTTTCTTCGATGGCTTTGACCGCACGCTTGCGCAGGGTTTCGCCGTTGTCCGGCTGCTTGTCCATGCCCACGAACCACTGCGCGGTAGCGCGGTAGATCAGCGGGGTTTTGTGGCGCCAGCAGTGCATGTAGCTGTGGCTGATGGTTTCGGTGTGCAGCAGCGCACCGACTTCGGTCAGTTTGTCGACGATCGCAGGGTTGGCCTTCCAGATGAACTGGCCACCGAAGAATTCCAGCGACTGCACGTACACACCGTTGCTCTGCACCGGGGTAAGGATGTCGTCGTTGACCATGCCGTAACGCTTGCAGGTGACGAAGTCGTCCTCGCCGTAGGCAGGCGCGGAGTGAACCACACCGGTGCCGGCGCCGAGCTCGACGTAGTCGGCCAGGTAAACTGGCGACAGGCGGTCGTAGAACGGGTGACGGAAGTTGATCAGGTCCAGTGCCGAACCTGGCGCGGTGGCGATGACCGAACCTTCCAGCGCATAACGCTTCAGGCACGACTCGACCAGCTCGGCAGCCAGTACCAGCAGCTTGTCGCCGACGTCGACCAGGGCGTAGTTGAACTCCGGGTGGACGTTCAGCGCCTGGTTGGCCGGGATGGTCCACGGGGTGGTGGTCCAGATGACAATCGACGCCGGCTTGGCCAGCGCAGAAAGACCAAACGCAGCGGCCAGCTTGGCTTCGTCAGCCACCTGGAAGGCCACGTCGATGGTTTGCGATTTCTTGTCGGCGTACTCGACTTCCGCTTCAGCCAGGGCCGAGGCGCAATCGAAGCACCAGTTCACTGGCTTGAGGCCCTTGAACACGAAGCCGTGCTTGACCATCTCGGCCAGGGCGCGGATTTCACCGGCCTCGTTGGCGAAGTTCATGGTCTTGTAAGGGTTGTCCCAGTCACCCAGCACACCCAGGCGGATGAACTCGGTCTTCTGCCCTTCGATCTGCTCGGCGGCATAGGCACGGCACAGCTCACGGGTTTTGTCCGCGGTCAGGTGCTTGCCGTGGGTAACTTCAACCTTGTGCTCGATCGGCAGGCCGTGGCAGTCCCAGCCGGGCACGTACGGGGCGTCGAAACCGGACAGGGTCTTGGAGCGGACAATCATGTCCTTGAGAATCTTGTTCAGCGCATGACCGATGTGGATCTTGCCGTTGGCGTAGGGCGGGCCGTCGTGCAGCACGAACTTCGGACGATCCTTGCCAATTTCGCGCAGCTTCTGGTACAGGCCAATGCTGTCCCAGCGCTGCAGAATCTGCGGTTCGCGCTGTGGCAGGCCGGCCTTCATCGGGAAGGCGGTGTCCGGAAGGTTTAGCGTGGCTTTATAGTCGGTCATTTCAGGCTCTTCGTTAGCGGTTGAGCGTGCCAATGGGCACGTGCGGCGGCGATATCCGCATCGATCGCCGACTTCAGCGCCTCCAGGGAGGCGAAACGCTGCTCGTCGCGCAGCTTGTGGTGGAACTCCACCGTCAGACGCCGGCCATAGAGATCGCCGGCAAAATCCAAGATGTGCACTTCCAGGTGGGCACTGCCATCACCTGAAACGGTTGGCCGTACGCCGATGTTGGCGACGCCTGGCCACGCCTTGCCATCGAGTTCGACACTGACCAGGTAGACACCGGTCAGCGGTACGCGATGACGCTTGAGTTGTATGTTGGCGGTCGGGGTACCAAGCTGGCGCGCCAGCTTTTGTCCGTGCAAGACGCGACCGCTGATACGGTACGGGCGCCCGAGCAGACGTTCGGCCAAGGCAAAATCGGCTTTGGCCAACGCCTGGCGCACCTGCGTGCTGCTGACCCGCAGGCCCTCCAGCTCGACAGTTTGCGCAGCTTCTACAGTAAAGCCCTGACTCAACCCGGCTTGCTGAAGAAACTCGAAGTCGCCGACGCGGTCGCAGCCAAAGCGGAAATCATCACCGACTTCCAGGTGTTTTACACCCAGACCATCGACCAGAATCGTGTCGACGAACTCGGCGGCACTGAGTTTGCTCAGGCGCTGGTTGAACGCCAGGCACAGCACGCGGTCAACACCTTCGGCGGTCAGCAACGCGACTTTGTCACGCAGGCGTGCCAAACGCGCCGGGGCGGTCTCGGGAGAGAAGTATTCACGCGGCTGTGGCTCGAAAATCACCACGCAGCTGGGCACGCCCAGCGCGACCGCTCGCTCACGCAAACGCGCCAGGATTGCCTGGTGGCCACGGTGAACACCGTCGAAGTTGCCAATAGTGGCGACACAGCCCCGGTGCTGGGGGCGCAGGTTGTGAAGGCCTCGAACCAGCTGCATAACGCGCTTCTTGCTCATAAAGTGGTCGATTATAACCACACCCGGGCGCTGACGACAGGCAGCAGCGCAACCCCGAGGCATGGAATGGATAAAACCGACGTCTGGCCGTGCTCGCGGCTCAATGCAGCGCCTTGCGCGCAAAGTCGCGCAGGCGGAAACCGAACACGAACAGACTGCCGAAATACGTCACAACACCCGCCAGAATCAGCGCCCCCAAACGCAGGAAGCGTTCAAGCATCTGCCCTTCTGCCCAGGCTGGCATGTAATGCATGCCTACCAGCAATACCGCCGACATCAACAGCACCGCCACAATCAGCTTGGCGAGGAACTTCGCCCAGCCCGGTTGCGGCTGGAACAACTGCTGCTGACGCAGCTTCCAGTACAGCAAGCCGGCATTCAGGCAGGCGCCGAGGCTGATGGCCAGGGCCAGGCCCGCGTGCTGCAGGTGGCTGATGAACGCCAGGTTGAACAACTGGGTACAGACCAGCGTAAACAAGGCGATTTTAACCGGAGTACGGATGTTCTGCTGGGCATAGAACCCCGGCGCCAGCACTTTGACCAAAATGATGGCCAGCAGCCCCACCGAATAGGCGATCAGGGCGCGCTGGGTCATCGCGGCGTCGAACGCCGAAAACTTGCCGTACTGGAACAGCGCGACGGTCAACGGTTCGGCCAGGATCGCCATGGCCAGGGTGCACGGCAGCACCAGCAGGAAGCACAGGCGCAGGCCCCAGTCGAGAATACGCGAGTACTCGTGACGGTCGCGATTGGCATAGGTTTTGGCCAGGGTTGGCAGCAAGATGGTGCCCAGGGCCACGCCCAGGACGCCGGAAGGCAATTCCATCAGGCGATCGGCGTAATACATCCACGACACGGAGCCGGCGACCAGGAACGACGCAAAGATCGTGTTGATGATCAGCGAAATCTGGCTGACCGACACCCCGAGGATGGCCGGCAGCATCTGTTTGAGCACCCGCCAGACGCCGCTGTCACGCAGGTTCAGGCGCGGCAGCACAAGCATGCCGATCTTCTTCAGGTGGGGCAGCTGATACAGCAACTGCGCCAACCCACCGGCCAGTACGCCCCAGGCGAGCGCCATGATCGGCGGGTCGAAATACGGTGTCAGGAACAGGGTAAAGGCGATCATCGCCACATTGAGCAGCGTGGGCACGAACGCCGGCACCGAAAAGCGGTTCCAGGTGTTGAGGATGGCCCCGGCCAGCGACGACAGCGAGATGAGCAATATATAAGGGAACGTGACCCGCAGCAGGTCGGTGGTCAGCTGGTACTTCTCGGCGCTGTCGACAAACCCCGGGGCGGTAACCCATACCACCCAGGGCGCAGCCAGAATGCCCAGGGCCGTGACCAGTGCCAGTACCAGGGTCAGCAAACCGCTGACATAGGCAACGAAGGTGCGGGTCGCTTCCTCACCCTGCTGGGTCTTGTACTCCGCCAGAATCGGCACGAACGCCTGGGAAAACGCGCCCTCCGCGAAGATCCGGCGCAACAGGTTGGGCAGCTTGAAGGCAATGAAGAAGGCATCGGTGGCGACACCAGCGCCGAATACCCGCGCAAGGATCGTGTCGCGGACAAAGCCCAGCACCCGGGAAATCATGGTGATGGAGCTGACGGCGGCCAGGGATTTCAGAAGGTTCATCGAAAGTTTTTCACGCCTTAAGATAAAGGGCTGTGCCGGAACGCGCCCAGTTGTGCGATACTCCGCGCCGCAACGCAAGCAGAGCAAAAACTCCCGAGTTTACAGGTCATACCGCAGAAGGGAATCACTCCCTTGTAAGGAACGACCACTCAGCGGAACCATGCAAGTGCCCTTGACAACCGATTAACTCATCGGCATGATTCGCGGCCTATTTTGTTTGCTATTTACCAAGTCTTTCGAGGAGCTCGACGGTGGCCAACTCACCTTCCGCCAAAAAACGTGCAAAACAGGCTGAGAAGCGTCGCAGCCACAACGCCAGCCTGCGTTCCATGGTTCGTACCTACATCAAGAATGTGGTTAAAGCCATCGACGCAAAAGACGCCGAAAAAGCGCAAGCTGCTTACATCCTGGCTGTGCCAGTTATCGACCGCATGGCCGATAAAGGCATCATCCACAAGAACAAGGCTGCTCGCCATAAAGGCCGTCTGAATGGCCACATCAAGGCGCTGAAACTGGCTGCCTAAGCGACACGCTTGTTAAAAAACCGACCCTAGGGTCGGTTTTTTATTGCCTGCGATTTAGTGTTTCACCTCTTAAGTTTCAGAGGGTACCGCTCATTCTGTAGGAGCTGGCGTAGCCTGCGATCGATCGCGCAGCGATCGCAGGCCACAACCCGATACCACAGTTACTTGCCGATCTGAATCTTCGGAGCCCACTGCAGCCATTCGTCTTCCGCCTTGTCGAACAAGGCAAAGGTCTGCTGTGGTCGCGCCGGGTTACCCATCTGCTCGCCATCTGGCGTGGCAAAGGCAATGCCACCTTCGATCATGGTTTCCAGCGACTCTGTACGCACCGTAGCCCCTTTGAACAAGCCGAAATCGAAGCCGAAGCCACTGCTGTTCCAGAACCGGCTGCCTCCTCGTACCAGGGCGGCATAACGTGGCTCGATGAGGATATGGATCAGCACGCGGTCAGCCGTTTGCCCCAGCTCGAACCCTGTCACCTTGCCAACCGGGATTTCGCGGTAGGTCACCGGCACACCAGGCTTGATCGACCCCCTTCGCGGCGCACTGAGCACTAACGCGAGCCCCGCTTCACGCTCGGAGAAATCAGGTGCTTCGGCCAGCGCGTTGAATGTACGCTGCGGCCCCAGGTTCTTCACCGCCGGCTGCACCTCCAGGTACTGCCCGGTGACCAGGGTTTCCAGGTTTGCGGTCTTGACGATCCCCAGTGCCGGCTTGACCACCCAGAACTGCGTCCCTTCGCGCGCTATGCGCTCCGGCACCTCGGTAATGCGCGCCTTGAGCAGCACCGCCTGCAGGTCCTTGGTCAGGTCCACCTGCTCCACCTTGCCGACATCCAGGCCCTTGAAGCGAATCGGCGTGCCGACCTTCAGGCCGTCAGCGCGCTCTACCCGAATTGTAACGGTGGTGCCGCTGCGATTGGCTGCTTCCTGGTCCGTATGCAGGCGGAAGGTAGGAATACGGCGCTTGAGCGCTACATTGGGGGTCGGTGTGTCGAACGCGATGCCACCGGCCATCAGGCTTTGCAGCGACTCGCTCTTGATCTGGATGCCCGACAAACCGCCGGTGAGGGTGATGCCGCTGGCATTCCAGAACCGCGTCGAACCGTTGACCAGGTTGGCGTACTCCTTCTCGATGTGCACACCAATCAGCAGGCGGCCGCTCTTTTTCGAGAACTGATAGCTCTGCACGGTACCCACTTTCACCTGACGGTAAAGAATCGGGCTCCCGACCTCCAGCGAACCGAGGTTGTCACTGAACAGCACCAGATGCAGGCCCGGCGCCTTCAGGTCGAGCGGAGGCGCCTTGGGCCGCGCTTCGAACTCACGCTGCGGAGAAGCACCCTTGTCACCCGGGCGGATCGCAATGTAGTTACCCTTTACCAGAGCTTCCAGACCGGTGATGCCGGCCAGGGAGATCGATGGCTTGACCACCCAGAACTGGGTGCCGTCTACCAGGTAGTCCTCGGCCAGTGGGTCCAGGGTCAGCTCGGCGGTTGCACTGGTAAGGTCGCTATCGACTTTCAGGGCCTTGAGCGAACCGACCTGGATACCTTTGTACATGACCGGCGTACGCCCGGCCTGCAGGCCCTCAAAGTCGCTCAGCTTGACCTTGACGCGGATACCCGCCTGGGCAGCATCGAAGTCTTCGTACAGGCGGAACGGCAGGTTAGGATCGGTGGGCGGGCTGTCCTTGCGGTGCTCGGGTGTCGCAAAGGCAATGCCGCCGGCAACGATACTGGCAAGTGACTCGCTGCGTACTTTTACCCCGGACAGATTGGCATCGATACTGATGCCGCTGGCGTTCCAGAAACGCGTGTGTTTGCGCACCAGCTTGGCGTAGGCCGGCTCGATGAACACCTTGACCTCCACCGTGCCTTGGTCCTCGGCCAGACGATAGCTTTTCACCCGGCCAACCTGGATCTGCTTATAGAACACCGGGCTGTCACGGTTGAGCGAACCCAATCGGTCGGCCTTCAGGGTCAAATGCAGGCCCGGTTCGCTATCCGAAAGGGGCGGTGCTTCGTCCAGCGCCTTGAAGCGCTTGGTCGGCTCACCCTCCCCCGGGCTGACGGCGATATAGTTGCCGGAAACCAGGGTCTCCAGGCCGGTAATACCGGCCAGGGTGACACTCGGCTTGACCAGCCAGAAGCGCGTCCCGGTGTTCAGGTGCGGTTCGGCCTCCTTGTTCATCTCGATGGTAGCGATCACGCCGGTGTTGCTGCCCGTGGCATCCAGCACCAGTTCCTTGACCTTACCGACCGACATGCCCTTGAAGACCACCTCGGTCTTGTTGGCGACGATGCCTTCCCCACTTTCGAAACGAACCTGGATATTCACCCCCGATTCGCTGTAAGCCTGCCACCCCAACCATCCACCAATGACCAGTGCGATGAGGGGCAATATCCAGATAGCCGACCAGTTCGAGGCTGGGCGGGTTTTAGCCGTAGGCAAATCACTCATTGTCGTCATCCGACTCCGTGTTATCCCAAATCAGTCGGGGATCAAAAGTTACTGCAGCGAGCATCGTCAGGATCACCACACTGGCGAAGGCGACCGCACCAAGGTTGGCTTCAACACTGGCGATACGACCGAAATTCACCACCGCCACCAAAATGGCGATCACGAAGATATCCAACATCGACCAGCGCCCGATAAATTCGATGAAGCGGTACATCAAAATGCGCTGGCGCGCAGACAAGGGTTGGTGGCGCTGTACCGAATACAGCAGCAAGGCAATGCCCACCAGCTTGAATGTCGGCACCAGGATGCTGGCGATGAACACCACCGCAGCGATCGGAAACATGCCGTGTTTCATCAGGGTGACAACACCCGACATGATGGTATCCGGGCTCCCCTGCCCCAGGGCACTGACGGTCATGATCGGCAGCACATTGGCCGGAATGTAGAGAATCGCTGCTGTGATCAGCAAGGCCCAGGTTCGCACCAGGCTGTTCGGCCGCCGCGCATGGACAATCGCACCGCACCGATTGCAGGTTTGTGAAGTGCTCTCCGGATCCTGACGATTGAGTTCGTGGCATTCACCACAGATCAGAATCCCGGCATCAATCGCACGCATGCAGATCTTCCCCCGATAACGCTGTCCAGACCTGGTGAGGTGACATGACCACCTCCAGCCAGACCTGAACCAGCAACAAACTGACAAAACAGGCCAGCCCCAGGCCAAGACTCAGCTCGGCCAGATCGACCAACTTGACCATTGCGACCAGCACGCCCATGAAATAGACCTCGAGCATGCCCCAGTCACGCAGGTGGTGATAAATCCGGTACAGCAACAGACCGTAACTGCGCCCGATGTTCAGCCGAATGCTCAATAGCACGATCAGCTGACACAGCAACTTGAGTAACGGGATGGCCATGCTGCACAAAAACACGACCACCGCCACGCCGCGCATGCCGGTGTTGTACAGCCCGACCACACCACTCCAGACCGTATCGTCAGAGCTCTGCCCCAACAGGTGAAGTTGCATGATGGGCAGGAAGTTTGCGGGTATATAAAGCAGCAAGGCAGCCAGGACCAGAGCCAGGCTGCGTGGCACGACGTTGTGACGGTGGGCATAAAGCTCGTAGCCACAACGCGGGCAATGCGCCTTCTCATCCAGCTTGAGTACCGGCTTGCGCATCAACAGGTCACATTCGTGACACGCCACCAGCTGATCCAAAGGCAGGTCAGAGAGCGGACGGGATTCGACGGAGTCGGACATAGTGAACTTCTGAGTTTACATAAGGGCGGTATTCTAACCGATACACGGCAGATGGAACCGATGCGGGTCAACGGCTGGCCGTGAACCGCGCAGCGGCTTTTCGCGGCGGTCCGGCGCCCCGGTAAACCCGCTCCCACAGGATCGAGGGAGAGCTGTACTGGCGGCAGCCGGAAAAGACAAAACCCCTACCTGCGTGTGCAGATAGGGGTTTCGGAATTTAATCTTGACGATGACCTACTCTCACATGGGGAAACCCCACACTACCATCGGCGATGCATCGTTTCACTGCTGAGTTCGGGATGGGATCAGGTGGTTCCAATGCTCTATGGTCGTCAAGAAATTCTGTTGCCAGAAGGTCTTGTTAGACACTCCAGCGAATCGGGTATGTGA
>NZ_QJRG01000043.1 GCF_004025535.1 Pseudomonas alkylphenolica | reverse complement strand
ATCGGGAAGGTACGCGACAACCTCGCGGCAGAGTTCCAGAACGGTGGCGGCGGCAAGTTTTATCAGATCCGCGGTGGCGTGGTCATGGCGTTGATCGAGGGCATCGTCCTTGGCATCAAATATTTCAACAAGGACAACGGTGACAAGGAGAAGCTCGAATACAAGGCAGCGTTTCTGATCACCACGGCCGCGGGTATCGAACTGGCTGCGCTCGGTGTTCAGTCGGTGGCCACGCGCTTTGCGCCCACGGGTGTGGTGGGACGTGGTGCGGCGATTTCGCTGGGAGGGTTACGGCTTGTTGGCGGGTCACTGGCGACAGTGGGTGGGGTGATGCTTGCTTCTATTGATTATGAAGATGGCAAAAAATATTGGCAAAAGAAACACAACTTGCTTGGCAGCGCCTATTTAGCGCGAGCAATTGTATCTGGGGGAATATCAGCACTTGGTGCAGCAGTAGCTTTTTCTTACTCAGGGCCACTACTGCGATTTCTCGTTGGAAAAAATAGCCGACTCGGATTTGTGCTGACGATAGAGAAATTTGCAGGATCCAGATTGGTACCTGTCTTCCTGCGACTGATTGGTATCGGCAGTTTTATTACTGTGGGGATTAGCGTAGCCATTATTTTTTTGTCCCCAGACGAAATGGAGGAATGGTGTTGGCATAGCTGCCTCAGAGAATGGAAATCAGGGGATTTTCTCAAGCCATTCAAAGATCAGGAAACCGAGCTCGAGAAGCTCTATGAGTCACTCCAGGCGGTGAACTAAATGTACCTAATTGAATGGATGTTGTGGTATACGCAGACTTCGAAATCCGAAAGCGAGGATTGGCAACAGAGGCTTGAAAAGCATGTGGCAAATGCTCATGCGGGAAAATACAAACACGAGGACAATCTGCCTGGAATTCATGATCGCGTGAGCGAAGCGCCTTGTGCAGATGGCTCGATCTACGAATTTAATGATACCTACATTGAGATAAAATCTGGTGCAATGGGGGAACGTCGCGGCGTCATGACGTACGTCACACTTATGATTGTGTATTTTCTTTATTCCTTTACAGACATCACTCTAGTGATGAATTCAGTTTGGCTCACTGGCGTGCACTTTTGGATGAGAACCCCTGCAACAGCCAGCGATTACATAACCGGACTGTTCGTAGCCTCAATGACCGCAGGCTGCTTTTATGTGGTATTTCGATATGCACGCATCTTTATTCGCCTCGAAAACTTCGTTCAACGCCGACTGCTGATCCGTTTCAACCGAGTTACCCGCCAGGTCTATCTGCACCGACCGCGTTTCGCTGGTGGCATCGCCGTCCTCGACTGGGAGCAGGTAATCGCCCAGTCTGTTGTGGGCGAAGAAGAATCCGCCAAC
>NZ_QJRG01000042.1 GCF_004025535.1 Pseudomonas alkylphenolica | reverse complement strand
GCCTACAACGCCGGCGCGCGGGTAGTGCGCGTGGCCACGCACTGCACCGAAGCCGACGTGTCGAAGCAGCACATCGAGTACGCCCGCGAGCTGGGCATGGACACCGTCGGCTTTTTGATGATGAGCCACATGATCCCGGCCGAGCAGTTGGCCGCCCAGGGCAAGTTGATGGAAAGCTACGGCGCCACCTGCATCTACATGGCCGACTCCGGCGGTGCGATGAACATGCAGGACATCCGCGACCGCATGCGCGCGTTCAAGGCGGTGCTCAAGCCGGAAACCGAAACCGGCATGCACGCCCACCACAACCTGTCGCTCGGCGTGGCCAACTCGATCACTGCGGTGGAGGAGAGCTGCGACCGCATCGACGCCAGCCTCGCCGGCATGGGCGCCGGCGCCGGTAACGCGCCGCTGGAGGTGTTCATCGCTGCCGCCGAGCGCCTGGGCTGGAACCACGGCACCGACCTCTACACCCTGATGGACGCGGCCGACGACATCGTCCGCCCGCTGCAGGACCGCCCGGTGCGAGTCGACCGCGAAACCCTCGGTCTCGGTTATGCCGGCGTCTATTCCAGCTTCCTGCGTCACGCCGAAGTGGCCGCCGCCAAGTACGGCCTGAAGACCCTCGACATCCTTGTCGAGCTGGGCAAGCGGCGCATGGTCGGCGGTCAGGAAGACATGATCGTCGACGTCGCGCTGGACCTGCTCAAGCGTTAACCCCCGCACCCCTGCAGGTGCATGTGTGCGCCTGCAGTCCCCCGCTGTTTTCCCGCTCATCAAACCTGTGAGTCTTCGCCTTGAACAGTACAACGACTGCACTGCGCCCTGTCTCAGTGCCACTCCTGTTTTTGCTTGGTAGCCTGGCCGCAATTGCGCCGCTGTCCACCGATATGTACCTGCCGGCGTTTTCGCTGATCCGCGAGGACATTGGCCTGGCCGCCGGCGAGGTGGAACTGAGTTTCTCCTCCTACTTCATCGGCATGTTGATCGGCATGCTCTGCTATGGGCCGGTCAGCGACCGCGTCGGGCGCAAGTTGCCGCTGTTGATCGGGCTGGGGCTTTATGTGCTTGCCAGCATGGCGATCACCCAGGTCGACGGCCTGTCCGGGCTTGTCGGCTGGCGCTTTGTCCAGGGCCTGGGGGGCTGCGCGGGGGCGGTACTGACCTTCGCGATCATTCGTGACCGCTGCGACCTGTCGCAAAGTGCGCAAAACATTTCCCTGTTGATCCTGATCATGGGCGCCGCGCCGATCCTGGCACCGTTGCTGGGCGGTTGGGTCATGGCACTGGCGGGCTGGCGCAGCGTGTTCAGCGCATTGACGGTGTTCGGCGTATTGTTGTTTGTGTATGCGCTGGTGGTACTCGACGAGCCGCCGCTAGCCCGGCATGGCGGTGGCGGGGTGGGCGCGGTGCTGCGTGACTACCGCGAACTGCTTGGCACCAGCCGTTTCATGACCTTCGTGTCGATCCAGGCGCTGGTCATGGGCTGCATGTTCAGCTACATCATCGGCTCACCCTTCGTACTGATGGAGGTGCATGGCATCGCGCCGAGCGCCTTCGGCTACTTTTTTGCGGCCAATGCCATCGGCGTGATGCTGGCGGGGCAGCTCAACCGGGCGCTGTTGAAGCGCTTCACGCCGATCGACGTGCTGCGTCGGGCACTGTGGCTGCCGTTTTTCGGCGGTACCTTGCTGGTGATCGACGCCCACTTGCCCAGCAGCAGCTTGTGGCTGGTGCTGCCGGGCTTTTTCATTGCGGTGTTCAGCGTCGGTTTCGTCAACCCCAACGCCTCGGCGCTGGCCATGGCCGACCAGGGACGCCGCGCCGGCAAGGCATCGGCGATCCTCAACGGCGCCATTTTTTCCGGTGGCATGCTCGCCGGGGTGTTGCTCAACCTGTGCTACACCGGCACCACGGCGCCGGTGGCCTGGCTGATTTACTTCAGCGCGCTGATGGCGCTGTTTGTCGGCCGTCGCCTGTAAAGCACCCGCGTCAGGTACGAAACCCGGTCACAGCCGCGTTCAACGTGCTGCCGACCAGGCCGAGCTCGCGTACCGTTCCCTCCAGATGAGCACTCGCCGAGCCACTGCGCTCGGCGATGGCGCGCACCCGTGCCATGCTGTCACCCACTTGCACGGCGACGCAGCTCTGTTGTTCAGCCGCAGCGGCAATCTGCTGACTCATGTGCTCCGCTGTGCTCACCGAGGCACTGATGGCTTGCAGCGCCGCCGAGGCTTGTGCCGTCAGTGTGACGCTGGCACGGGTCAGCACCTGGCTGCCTTGCAGACGATCGCAGGCGTCACCGCTGACGTGCTGCAGCTGTACAACGATGCTGGCAATTTCTTCCGTGGCGGTGCGGGTACGCCGGGCGAGGTGGCGTACTTCGTCGGCCACCACAGCGAAACCACGGCCATGCTCACCAGCCCGCGCGGCCTCGATGGCGGCATTCAGCGCCAGCAGGTTGGTCTGCTCGGCCAGGGCATTGATCACCTCCAGCACCCGGCCTACGCTGCTGCTTTCCTGCACCAGGCGGTGCATGGCCTCATTGCAACCGCTCATCTCGGCGGCCAGATGGTCGATCTGGTGACTGACCTGGTGCACCAGCTGATCGCCGCGTTGCGCTTCCAGATTGGCCTGTTGCACTGCGGTGCAGGCCTCACTGGCGTTGCGCGCGACGGCTTCGGCGGTGGTGGTCATCAGTTGCATGGCGGAGGCGGCCAGCTCGGTTTCGGTGTTCTGCAGTTCGACACCTTGTGTGGTGCGTTGCGCAACCTGCACCACATCATCGGCGGTGCGGTTGAGTGTATGGATATCCTCGGCGATACGCCCGACCAGCCCGCGCAGGCTCTCGAGCATGCTGCCGACACTGGCCTGTAGCTGGCCCAGTTCATCGCGTCGAAGGGGCGCGCGCGGTTCATCGCTCAGGTCGCCGGCGGCGATCCGCCGGGTCAGTGCCAGCACCTGGGTCAGCGGGCGCAAGATCAAGTGGCGGATCAGCAGCGCGGCGCCACTGCCCACGGCCAGCGAGATGATCACTATTGCCGCCAGCAGCTGCGTCACCTGGTGGCTGGTCCGTTGCCAGGCCTGTTCCTGGGCGTCGCTGACGGTGCCGAGCAATGTCCCGACTTGCAGGCTGGCAGCGTTCATCAGCGCCTGGCTCTGGGTGGCACGCTCACGGCTGGCGACGAAGTGCTCGAAGGCGGCGCGATAACCCGCCAGCGCCGTATTGGCCTGGCTCAGTGAATCCTGCTCGCCCGCCTCGAGCTGGCGCGCCAGGCTGTTGAGGTAGGTCAGCAGTTCGGTCATGCGGTTTTCCCAGTCATCGCGCGCGCTCAGGCTGTTTTCATGGGCGAAGTACAGCTCGCTGTCACGCAGGTTGGACAGCTTGTCGCGCAGCATCGAGGTCTGCTCCAGCAGGGTCATGACGCCGGGCGACACCGGTTGTGCCTGATCGGCCAGGCTGTTGAGCACATCGAGCTGGTCGAGCAGCACGGCGCTGAAGCGCTCGCCAAGGGCCTGGGCCAGCTCCTGCATGCGCACCCGCGCATCGCGCTCCTCCTGCTTGGCCAGGGCAAAGCGCTGGAACTGGTTGAAGTACGTGGCACTGGCGCTTGCGGCGGTGTCGGCGTCGGCGATTTCTGTTCGGTGCAGGCTCAGGAGGCTGCCAAGCTGCCCGATCAACTGCTCGACCTGCGTGGAGGCTGCCCCCGCCAGGCTCAGGTCAAAGTCTTTTTCTGCATTGCGCGCCTGCAGCATCAAGGCGCGGGCGCCACCCAGGTCGCGGATCACCACGCCGCGCTGCTCCAGCACATGCAGGGCGTTGTAGGCGGTAGCGGTGACCGCGAGTGTCGAGGCCAGGACCAGGCCGAAGCCGAGGGTGAGCTTGGCGCCCACCGAGAGGTTGGCGAGTGCACGAACGAACATGGACATCTCCTTCAGGAACCGGCAATGGCCTGCCGTGGCCACGGGGTGCAGGGAGGCAGTGCCATAAGAGGGGTAAGGGTCGGTAGCGGGAGCAACCGGGGGGGCGGACCCGCATGCGGGGCAGGGTGGTAGGCCGCTGCCCCGGGTGGTTTGCAGCCTTCAGTCGAGCAGGCTTTTCAACGCGAAGCGGGTGTCTGCGATCAGTGCCGGATCGGGGGAAAGGCCAGCGCTGAGCAGCTTGCGGCTGAGCAGGTGCTCAAGGGGCTGGTTGACCGAGTCGACGGCGATCAGGGTGGTGTCGCGGTAGTGAAACACCGAGAAGCGGCCCTGGTCCGGCTCGCCACGGATCACGCAGTGGGTACGGCCAAGCGCCAGGCCGACCATTTGCAGTTTGACCTCGCCCTGATCGGACCAGAACCACGGCAAGGCGTCGTAATCGGCGCTTTCGCCATTGATCAGTTGCGCGACCAGCCGGGCCTGATCGTTGGCGTTCTGAATGGACTCAAGTCGCAGGCGGGCGCTGCCGGCATGGCGACTCTGGAAGTTCACGCAGTCACCGACGGCGTACACCTCGGGTGCCGAGGTACGCATACGGGCATCGACCAGTATGCCGTTGGCACAGGCAATGCCAGCACCTTCGGCCAGTTCGCTGTTGGGCAGCGAGCCCGCGCCGACGATCACCAGATCAGCCGGCCATTCAGCGCTGTCGGTGTGCACGGCGGTGACCCGACCGTGGTCGCCCACAAAGGCTTTTACTGTGCTGTCGAGCTCGAGGTGGATGCCCTGTTCCCGGTGCTTGCGAGCGACATAGGCCGACACCTCCGGGGATACAGAGCGCTCCATGATCCGAGAGGCGCTTTCCAGCACCGTCACCTGCTTACCCAATTTGCGCGCGGTGGCGGCAATCTCCAGACCGATAAACCCGCCACCGACAATGCTCACGCACTGGCTGGCCGCCAGGCGCTCGCGCAGGGTGCGTGCCTGCTCCAGGGTGCGCAACACGACGATGCCGTCCAGTTCGCTGCCGGGCAACGTCAAGATGCGGGCGCGTGCACCGGTTGCCAAAACCAGTGCGTCGTAGGCCAATTCGCTGCCATCTGCCAGTTGCAGCGACCGCGCCTGGGTATCGATCGCCCTGACCCGGGTGTTGAGGCGCAGGTCGATCTGCTTCTCGTCGTAGAAGCTGTGCGGCTCAAGCAGCAGTCGCGCTTCGACCAGAGCGCTGTCCTGGGTGAGGAAGGCTTTGGAGAGCGGTGGCCGGTGATAGGGCAGGTCGCCCTCGTCGCTGAGCAAGGTGATGGCGCCGCTGAAGTCCAGTGCACGCAGGGCAGCGCAAAGGCTGACCCCGGCGTGCCCGGCACCGACGATAACGACATGTCTGTTCATATTGTTGTCTCTGTCGTTTGTTGGCAGGCCGGCGCCCTGTGCACCGGCCCGTGATTAATCCAGCAAATACCGCTGCAGCAGGTGCTCCACTTGCGCGGGGGCTTCGTGGTTGCAGATGTGTCCGACGCCCTCGATCACTTCCAGCGTGACGTGGGGGTTCTGTGCGGCCATGGCCTGCATGTCGGCCACCGGCCCGCCACCGTGGTCATGTTCGCCGGCGACCAGCAAGGTGGGCACACGCAGGTCGGGAAACTGTTCAGTGAAGTCCATCTCGATAAAGGCCCGCACATAGGCCAGGTAACCGTCGAGCGTGGTGTTTTTCATCATCGTGCGCAGCAGTTGGTCCACCTGCGGGTGATGGGCGCGAAAGTCGGCGCTCAGCCAGCGGTCGACGGTGGCGTCGGAAAGGCTGTCCATGCCTTGGGACTGCGCAGCCTCGCAGCGATCGCGCCAGAACTGGCGGCGATCATCGGGCTGACGCGGCCTGCAGCAAAACGCAGCGATCCGCTTCACCCGTTCGGGGTAGGCCAGGCCGAGCGCCAGGGCCAGCGAGCCGCCGAAGCCCAGGCCGACCACGGTACTGTGAGCAATGCCAAGGCTGTCCCACAGCTGCACCACACCGTCACGGATCGTGGCGAAATTGCAGTGCTGCGGTGGTGCCGGGCTGTGTCCATGACCCCAGGGGTCGAAGCGCAGAACACGAAAATGCGCCGAAAGGCTCTTGGCCTGTTCGGCCCAGAACCGTGCATCATTGCCTATGCCGGGGATGAACGTCAGGCAGGGTGCATCCGCTGGCCCGCTGATTAGGTGATGAAACGTGGGCAGTGCTTTCATTGAACAGACTCCTTGGCTGGCCACAGGTTACGAACGTGCCGGCAGAGGAGGTAGGCGATCAGCTGGATGGCTGCTATCCGGACAATGCATGGCTGCCGATAGAAAGCTGCGTTGCGGATTTTGGAGGGGGACGTTGCCAAGGGCGTCTGTAGGATCAAGGCTGACCCGAAGCCGCGCCAGCAACCTGCGTGGCGGTCTCGACAATAACAATAGCCGGTGCGGGACGGGTCTATCCCGCGCCCTTGGAGAGTCACATGACTGCACTCATTCAATCCGCCCTCGTGGTAGGTGGCGGTTTTTCCGGAATGTCCGCGGCGATCGAGTTGCGCAAGCGCGGCATTGCGGTCGACCTGGTGGAAATCGACCCACACTGGCGCAACTATGGGGCTGGCATCAGTATCGGCGGGCCGACCTTGAGGGCGTTCCGTACGCTGGGCATCCTTGAGCGTTTTCTCGACGAAGGTTATGCCTGCGACGGCCTGGACATTTTTTCCGCAAGCGGCGTGCTGCTCACCCAGGTGGCGACGCCGCGCATCGCCGGGGACGAGGTGCCTGGCAGCGGTGCGGTGATGCGTCCGGTACTGGCCAGGATCCTGGCCGACGCCACGCGTGCCAGCGGCACCGATGTACGCCTGGGCTGCACCGTGACGGCACTGGATCAGGATGAGCAAGCGGCGACGGTGGATTTCAGTGATGGCAGTCAGCGTCGCTACGACCTGGTGATCGGCGCCGATGGCCTGTATTCGCAATTGCGCGAGCGGTTGCTCCCGCAGGCACCAAAGCCGCGCTACAGCGGGCAGGGCGTATGGCGTGCGGTACTGCCGCGTTTGGCGTCGGTCACACGCACCATGCTGTGGGTTGGCGATCACCTGAAGGTGGGCTTGAACCCGGTGTCGCAAAACGAAATGTACCTGTTCGTCAATGAAGATCGCCCGGTCAATGATTTTGTCCCGCCGGAGGAGTTTCTACCTCGGCTCGACGCTTTGCTGGCGCCTTTCAGTGCACCGCCGGTGCAGGAAGCTCGCGCGCTGCTGGACGAAAAATCGCTGGTGGTGTTTCGCCCGCTTGAAGGGCTGCTGGTGGAACAGCCGTGGTATTGCGGACGCGCCGTGCTGATTGGCGACGCGGTGCATGCCACCACGCCGCACCTGGCGTCTGGCGCCTGCATCGGTATCGAGGATGCCATCGTCCTGGCGCAGGAGCTTGAGCAGGCGCCGAGCCTTGCGGCGGCGCTTGAGCGCTTTCAACAGCGGCGCTGGGAGCGCTGCCGAATGGTGGTGGAGAACTCCATGCGCCTGGGCGAGATCGAGATCCATGGCGGCGACAAGGCCGAGCACATGCGCATCATGCACGCCTCATTTGCCGCATTGGCCCAACCGATTTGACCGCGAGCGAGAAAGCCATGACGTTGTTGAGCGAACATGTGGTGCTGGTAACCGGCGGTGGTTCAGGCCTGGGCCTGGGGCTTGCACGCCATTGCCTGAGCGAGGGCGCCCGTGTGGCGATCTTCGAGATTTCCAGCGAAAAGGTGGCCGGGCTACGGCAGGAATTCGGCCCCGACGTGCTGATCGTTCAGGGCGATGTAACCCGCCTGGACGACTTGCGCCGCTGCCGCGAAGAAGTGTGCACCCGGTTTGGCCGGCTCGATGCGCTGATCGGCGCGCAGGGCATTTTCGACGGCAACGTCGCGCTGACGGACATGCCCGAAGAGCGTCTCGACGCTTTGTTTGACGAAGTGATGCGGGTCAACGTCAAGGGTTACCTGCTGTCGGCACGGGTGTTTTTCGAGCTGTTGCGCGCCAGTGAGGGGGCGATGGTGCTGACTACGTCGACTGCGGCCTATGCCGCCGATGGAGGTGGCGCGGTGTACAGCGCGAGCAAGGGCGCCGTGCGCAGTCTGGTCAATCAGCTGGCGTTCGAGTTCGCGCCACACGTGCGGGTCAATGCCGTGGCGCCGGCCGGCATCGCCAACAGCCAGTTGAGTGGGCCACGCTCGCTGGGGCTGGAGGAACAGAAACAATCCGACATTCCCCAGGACGCCTTTCTCTCGATGTTCCGCTCGCTGAGCCTGCTCAAGGACCTGCCGACACCCGAGGATCACGGGCCGCTTTACGCGTTTCTGGCATCCCGGCATAACCGCATCATGACCGGCCAGACCGTGGTGGCCGATCAGGGCATGCTCAACCGGGCCGTGCTGCACCGGCAGCCCTGAGCTGCCGGCGGGCCGGTTCACTCAGGCACGGTTCTTCAGCAGCAATGGTGCTTCTTGCTCCAGCAGCTTTTGAACCGTGCGGGTCGCCAGGGTGTTGGGGCGGCGCAGTGAGCTGGCCAGTACCACGCTGCGCAACAGCTCCGGCTTGATGATGCGTGCAACGGAAAAGCGTGGGTCGTCGACGTGTTCAAACAGGCCGGAAGTGATGGCGTAGCCACCGCCGGCGGCAACGATTTCCCATTGCAAGCGAATCGAGTCGGCCTCCACCGCGCAGTCGAACTGAATGCCGTGGGACTTGGACAGTTTTTCCAGTCGCGCGCGTAACGGATGCGGCCGCGACGGCAGCACCAGCGGCAACCCCTGCAGGCTCGCCAGCTCGACGGTGGGCTGGGTGACGGCCGGGTCCTGTGCGCGCCCGACCAGCATCAGCTTGGGTTGCACCAGCACCGACTCTTCCTGGCTCGACACATCGGCTTCGCGCAGCAGCAGCGCCATGTCGACACGGCCTTCGTTGATCAGCTCTTCCAGGTGCGCGCTGCTGCCTTCGCAGATCTGCAGCTTGATGCGTGGAAAGCGCTCATGCACCAGCCGGTACAGCGGCCCGGCGATGGGTTCGACGGTGGACGGCAGCAGGCCGATGCGCACCTCGCCGATCGGAATGCCACCCGAGGTGCGAATCACATCGGAGACTTCCTCCGACTCCTCTACCAGCGCTTCGATACGCGGCAGGATCTGCACGCCGAATTCAGTGAGGTTGACCCCGCGCCCGGTACGGTTGAACAGCCTGACGCCACACTCGCGTTCCAGCTGGGAGATGTGACGGCTGATCATCGATTGCGGCACATCGAGTGCCACGGCGGCCTGGGTCAGGCTCCCCAACTTTGCGACCTTGATGAAGTGGTGCCATTTGGGGTCCAGAATCGATTGCAAAATCGAGTCTCCTCTTATTGTTGTTGGACGCATCGAGTGAATGGGTAATCCGTTCACCCGCTGCGTTGGGTGTAGGCATTGGCTCGCCACAGACTATACAGGCGCCATTGCCCGCGTCCACACAGCAGGCAGGTCAACACCCAAAGAGCGCCCATAAAGTGGGCGCTGTTCGGTCATCGCCTATGCTTTGAACACTTAAAGGATGAGCCGGGAAAAATCTGATGGCCACAGTGCTGATTGCCGACCCCATGCCGATCGTGCGCAGCGCGCTGCGCACGCTGTTGGAGGACATGGGGCATCAGGACATCCAGGAAGCTGCCGACGTTCCTGCGGCGCTGACGCTGGCACGCCAGTGCAATCCGCAACTGGTGATTCTGGAGATCGCCTTGCCCGGGCCTGGCGGTCTGGACCTGTTACGCCGCCTGCGCGCCCGTGATGAGGCCCTGAAGGTGCTGGTGTACAGCCTGCAGAACCCCGCACACTTTGCCCCGCTGTGTTTCCGGGCGGGTGCCAGTGGCTTTGTCAGCAAGCACGAGGGCATGGCCAGTCTGCGCAAGGCGATCAGTGATGTTTGGGCGGGTCGCGGCCATTTCGCCCGCGAGCACATGCAGCCGGGTGGCGGCGGTGAGCTCGACAGTCTTACGCCCCGCGAGTCGGCCGTGCTGCAACTGATCGCCGAGGGACGCTCCAATTTGCGCATTGCCGAAGAACTGCGCATCAGTTTCAAGACCGTCAGTACCTACAAGGCGCACCTGCTGGAAAAGCTCCACGTCAGCTCGAACGTCGAGTTGGCCGAAGTTGCCCGTCGCAACGGCCTGGTCGCGGGTCAGGAGCCTGCGGCAGGCGCGTTGGCGACGGATGTGTTTCCGGCGGAACTGGGCCTGTTGCGCAGTCTGGTGGATGCCGCGCCCAACCCCATGTTCGTGCGAACCACAGACGGGCGTTTGCTGTTCTGTAATCAGAAGTTCCTCGACTACTACCGCATCAGCGCCGAGGATGCCCTGGGAACCGGTTTTGCCGAGGCTCGCTGGTTTTCGCCAGCCGTGCGCAAGGCTCTGCCCGAGGGCTTTGCCCGCATTGTGCTCGAAGGCATACCCATGGCGGTCACCACACGGGTGGAGATATTTGGCGAAGCGCGGGTCATGCATTACTGGATGGTCCCGTACCGAGATAGCCAAGGGCGGGCGTGTGGCGTGCTGGGTGGGTTGCAAGACATCACCGACAGTGAAGGGCAACTTGTGACCCTGCAGGATCAACTGCTCGCCGCCGAAGCCCAGGCACGACGACAGGCTGATTTTTTCGAAGCATCGCTGAGCGAGTTGGCAGGGTGTATCGGCGCACTGGCGTTGCATCCCGCCACACCGGGGTTGTCCGGCCTGATCGAACGCCTGAGGCGGCTGGGGCGTCTGTACCAGTTTCAGGACAATGCGCGTGCACCGCTTGTTCAGGCCTGCGACCTGCCGGAATTCATCGGTCGCTGCCTCATCGGCCACCCGCAGTCGCTGTTCGGCGTGCAGCGCATCGACACTCGCCGGGTATGGCTGGACACCGACGCATTCTGCGACTGGATGACGACCGCCATCGGCCTGTTTCAGGCCGACACCGATAACCCGGCCCTGATTCATCTGGACATGCGCGTGCGTGGCCAGGGCCAGGTGCTGGCAAGGCTGGAAATGTCCGGGCAGGCCGCGGCGGAAAGCATCATCGACCTCAACCATTGCCAGCGAGTCGCCGAGTACCTGCATGGGCGATTTGTGCACAGCGACCATGAGCAACGCCTGGCGATCGAGCTTGAGCTGACCCTGCCCCAGGCCGGTTCGGCTGCAGCGATTGCGGAACAAGTCTGAGGGCGGCTTCAGGCGGACTCTGAGTTCTTTCCCGAAGGGGGCCCCATAGCATGTGAGCAACTCGAATCCTTTCAGGAGTTGCCACCATGATCCGCTGCTCGCACTTCTCCAGCCGTTGCCGCCCCGGCGTTCTCAGCGCGCTGGCCCTGGCCCTGCTCATTGCTGCCGGCGCGGCCACGGCAGGTCCCGCCAGTACTGTACCTGCGTCGCCGCCATCCAGCGTGGCGGCCCAGCCGCTGGTGCTGCAGGCCCATGCGCAACTGCTGGCAGGTGATCTGATCGCCGCGCAGGCGCTGCTGCAGCAAGCAGGCGCACAAGGGCAGGGCGGTAACCGCGCGCTGGCCGAACAGGCCTTTATCGAAGACGCCAGCGGCCGCCATATGCGTGCGCGGCAATTCTATGACGCTCTCAAGGGTAGCGATCAGGCACAGGTGATCGCCGTGCCGGCAGCGGTGAACCTGGCCGAACTCGGTCGCTTCGACGCCTCGCGCAAAGCCTTCGAGCAGTTGCGTCAGCAGTCGGCCAATGCCCAGATAAAAGGCTACGCAGGCCTCTGGAGCCTGTGGCTGGCGGCGCGCACTGCCAGCGACGCCGGGGTCAAGCCCGAGGTCATCCGCGCCCGTTTGCAAAAACAGGCACGGGCCATCCAGCCGGCCAGCGCACCACAGCGCGCGTTGCTGGCCCTGTATCAAGGTAAGTCCGACATTTCTGCAGTGTTTGCCGACATCGACGAACTGCAGGCACCCGACGCGGTGAAGCGTGATCTGCGCACCGAGGCCGGGCTGTTTGCCGGTGGCTACCTCGACTACGTCCGTCAGGACCACAGCGGCGCACTGCGCACCTACCAGCGAGCCCTTCAGCAGTCGCGCCCCACGGCGGTCGAGCGGCCGCTGCTGATCCAGACCAGCCGCGCCTTGCAGCTGTCCTCGCGCTGATCCATTCCCCCAGATTTTCTTACTACTCAGCTCAGGGTTCGGCCCTGGCGGGAGCCCCTCATGAACAGGATTTATCGTCTTGTATGGTCCAGAGCCCAGCAGTGCTGGTGTGTAGCCTCGGAATACGCCCGCAAAGCCGGCAAGGGTGGCCGTGCACTGGCCGTGCTTGGCCTCTGCGCTGTGAGCGGGCTCAACGCCATGGACGCTGAGGCTGCCGCCGGCCTGTACGTCAACGACAGCAGCGACTCGGCATGCGTGTTCGTCAACGACAGCGATGTCAGCGGCGATATGGGCTGGAAATACGACGGCAACAACAGCAATTGCGACGCCAGTGACAAGGCGGGCCAGACCGGGCGCGTGCTCTTTTACGGCAGCGGCACGCAGGGCAGCGATTCGCTGACCCTGGGCAACGAGCTGTATGTCAACGGCGGCCGTATCGGGCTGAACAACCGGATCGATGGCAGCAACTCGCTGGCCATCGGCAACGTGGCGACCGACGCGCTGGGCACTCAACTGGGTACCCGGGCCCTGGCCCAGGATTCGGTAGCGATTGGCAACGATGCCCTGGCCAGCGAGCAGAATGCCCTGGCCCTGGGCAGCAAGGCGCAGGCAGTGGCCCAGGACAGCGTGGCCTTGGGGGCCGGCTCGGTGGCGAGTACCGCCGGGGGCGTTGCCGGTTATATTCCCGGCGGCGCCGATGCGCAGCAAGCAAACGCCGTCAATGCTACCCAAAGCACCCTGGGTGCCATCGCCGTGGGTGATGCTGCCAGTGGTCAGTTCCGCCAGATCACCGGCGTTGCCGCCGGCAGCCAGGACAGTGACGCGGTGAACGTGGCGCAGCTCAGCAGCGTGGGTAACACGCCGATGACCTTCGTTGGCAACAGCGGTGCGGTGGACAAGAAGCTGGGCGATACCTTCGTTATCCAGGGTGCTGCGCTCAGCGCAGGAAACTATTCGGGTAACAACCTGAGAACGGAAGTGGACGGCGGTGGCAGCCTGCAAGTGCAAATGGCCGACAACCTCGTGCTCGATTCGGTGACCACAGGCGATACCTCGGTTGCGACCAACGGTCTGACCATCGCTGGCGGCCCGAGCGTAACCAACAGCGGTATCGATGCGGGTAACCAGAGAGTCGTCAATGTTGCCGAGGGCGCTATCAACTTCGGCTCCCTTGACGCCGTGAACGGTTCGCAACTGGCTACGACCAACCAGCAGCTGGACCAGAACACCAGCCAGCTCAACGACTTCACCACCAACATCAGCAACGGCAGCATCGGTCCGGTGCAGCGCACCGGCACGGATCAGCTGTCGCTGATTGCGGCGGGTGGCGATGCATGGGCGCCAGGTGTAGTGCAGACGCTCAATAACGTGGCCAGCGGATCGATCAGCATGTCGTCTACGGATGCGATCAACGGCTCACAGCTGTATACCCTGGCCAACGCCACTACCAACGCGTTGGGTGGCGGTTCGGCGGTCAACCCGGACGGCTCGATCTCTTCCCCAGTCTACAACCTTGACGGTACGTCGTTGAACAATGTCGGCGATGCCCTGGTCAACCTCGATGGCCGCGTCATACATAACACCAGCGACATCTTCACCCTGCAGCAGGACGCGCTGCAGTGGAACGGTATGTTGGGCGCTTACGATGCCAGCCATGGCAGTGGCGATGCGCAGAAGATCAGCAATGTCGCTGCCGGTGAAGTCAGTGAACTTTCCACCGACGCGATCAATGGCTCGCAACTGCACGCCACCAACCAGCAGGTACAGCGGAACACCACTGACATCAGCAACGTCACCACCAACATCAACAACATCAGCAATGGTTCGCTCGGCCCGGTGCAGCGCACGGGTACCGATCAACTGTCACTGATTGCCACGGGGGGTGATGCTACTTCGCCAGGCGCTGCGCAAGTGCTGAACAACGTCGCCGCCGGCGCGGTGAACGATACCTCCGTCGATGCGGTCAACGGCTCGCAGTTGCATGCCACCAACCAGCAAGTGGACGCCACGGTTACCCATGTCACACAGCTTGACGGTCGAGTAACCAACGTAGAAGGCAACGTCACCACCCTGCAGGGCGATGTCACCAACCTTGGTGACCATGTCGAGAACATCTATAACAAGGGCACCAGGTACTTCCACGCTAACTCCACCGGTACCGATTCTTCCGCCACCGGTGCGGACGCGGTGGCTATCGGCATGGGCGCGACCGCCAGCCATGGTGGCAGTGTCGCCCTGGGTGCCGGCGCCGTTGCAAATGGCAGCTCGCTCGGTCATCAAGCCTACCTGGTGGGGGGCACCGCCACGGGCGAAGTCAACATTGGCAACCGTCGCCTGACCGGGGTGTCAGCCGGCGCAGACGATACCGACGGTGTCAACGTCGCCCAGCTCAAAGCCATCACCAGCGGTGCGGTTGCAGATGCGGTGCTATATGACAGCAGCAGCCACGACCGCATCACCCTGGGCGGCACGACCTATAACAGCGTGACCAGAAGCGGCGGCAGCAAAATCACCAACGTCGCTCGCGGCGAGGACGACAGCGATGCGGTGAACCTGTCTCAGCTCAACGAGACCAACACCCGGGTCACCAATATCGACGGCCGCGTTACTGCAATCGACGGCACCATCACCACCATCAACAACGGCGGCGGCATCAAGTACTTCCACGCCAACTCGACCAGGCCTGATGCCGTCGCCAGCGGCGTTGATGCAGTCGCCGTGGGCCCGAACGCCCAGGCCAGCGGCAGCGGTGCGGTTGCGATGGGCGAGGGCGCCAGTGCCTCGGCGGATGGCAGCGTGGCCCTCGGGCAAGGCGCCAGCGACAACGGCCGGGGTGCGCAAAGCTACACAGGCAAGTACTCCAATGCGGCCAATGCCAGCGTTGGCACTGTCTCGGTGGGCAACGCGGCTACAGGTGAAACGCGCACTGTGAGCAATGTCGCCGACGGCAAGGAAGCCACCGATGCCGTCAACCTTCGCCAGCTCGACGGCGCGGTTACCGAGTCCAAGCAGTACACCGACGACTCCATCCACAACGTCAACAGTGAAATCGCCAACGTCACCACCAACGTCAGCAACCTCGATAACCGCGTGGGTCAGGTCGAAGGCGACGTAAGCAATGTGCAGAACGGCACCGACGGCATGTTCCAGGTCAACAACACCAGCAAGCAACCCAAGCCGCGCGCCACGGGTGCCGACGCGGTTGCCGGCGGGGCAGGGGCGCAGGCGTCGGCTGCCAACAGCGCGGCAATCGGTACGCGTGCGCGGGCCAGTGGCCGCAACGCCACGGCGGTGGGCAGCGACGCTCAGGCCCAGGCCGACAACTCGGTCGCACTGGGCGCCAACTCGGTGGCCGAACGCGCCAACAGTGTCTCCGTCGGCAGCGCCGGTAACGAACGGCAGATCACCCATGTGGCTGCGGGTACGGCGCCAACCGATGCGGTCAACGTCAAGCAGTTGCAGCAGAGCATGGGCGACATTTCCAACCAGTTCTATGACTACACCGACGCCCGCTACAACGCATTGCGTCACGACCTGAAGAAACAGGACGACATCCTCAGCTCGGGCATTGCCGGCGCCATGGCCATGGCCACGCTGCCACAGCCTTACTCGGCGGGGGCCAGCATGGCTGCTGCAGGGATTGGCAACTACCGCGGGCAAAGCGCCTTGGCAATTGGCGTGTCGAAGATTTCCGACAACGGCAAGTGGGTGACCAAGCTGCAAGGCAGCACCACCAGCCAAGGGGATACCGGCGTGGCCGTCGGCATCGGTTACCAGTGGTGAATGTTCCTGCCCGGGCCCGGCTACGGCCGGGCCGTTGCGAGGTGATCGAGATGAGAGCGCTGAACCCGATTGATACCCGAGCCGCCCACGTGGCGACACCCGATTCCAGAGAGGAACGCAGCATGAATACCCCACGCAAATGGCTGGCCAGCCTGCTTCTGCCGATCTGCCTGCTGGCCGGTTGCAACGGCGTCGACCACGCCGCTGTACAGCCAGCAGCGGCGCCAAAAGCCGAAAGCCTCGGCAACCTCGACTACCCGGCACTGCCGGTGATCCGTAATGCCGTGTTCAGCATGACGCCCCTGGTGGACGGCAAGCGCAACCCAGCGGTGATGCAGCAGATCTGCGGGCTGGCACGTGGTGAGGTTGATCGCGCCGAGGTTGAACGCTTTGTGGCCGGCAGCGGGGAAACTGTCGAGAGCCTGAACAAAAAAGGCGGCGTAACCGCTTTGCTGGTCAACGACAACCAGAAGGGCCGGGAAATCGCCTGCGCCGCGTACCTGGCCACCGCACCGCTGGTGCAGGTCGATGGCAGCGAGTTCATCAGCGCGAATAAAACGGCCGACGGCAAGCTGCAGGTCGATCCGGCGCGCCTGAGCGAAGTGATGGCGGTGCGTCTGGCCCTGTCGCGTACCGACGCCGAGTACTTCACCCTGATTGCGCAAAAGCTGCAGCAGTCGCCAGGGCTGAGCGACGCGCAATACCATGCGCGCACCCGCGAGTTGTTCGCCGAGCTGGCCCCGGCCTTTCTCAAACGCGTGAAGCAGCAAATGCCGTTGCCCGGCACCCACTTCAAACTCAAACAGCTGGATAAACAGCGGTTTGCGTTCAGCTCCGCCAATGGTGCCGAATACGAATACAGCACCGACGGTATGGTGCTGCGTCAGGACAACATCACCTGGTACGGCGAAGGGCAGCTGATGGGCCAGCGGCGGGCGCTGAACATCGCGTACTACCCCGAGGACGTCACCCGGCGTGTCAGGTAGCCAACGGCCTGTCTGACACGCCAGTGAGTGAAACGCTTCAAATGCCGGTGCGTGTGTCCTGGATCACCCCGCGACGCACCAGCACACGCCCGGCCGGCACACCTGCTACCGCCGCTGCAGCATTCGGGGCGTCGAGCAGCACGAAGGTGGCCTCGTTGCCGACCTTCAGGCCGTAGTCCTGCTTGCCCATCACCGCCGCGCCAGCGTGCGTGGCCATGTCCAGGGCCAGCTGCAGTTCTTCGTCCCGGTAGAAGCCCGAGCGATAGCCGATCAGCATGGCCCGTTGCAGCATGTCGGCATTGCCATACGGCCACCAGGCATCACGGATATTGTCATTGCCGGTAAATACCCGCACTCCTGCGGCACGCAAACGCAGGATCGGCGGGAAGGCGTGATCGCCCGGGGCATTGGTCATGATCGAAATGCCTGCTTCTCCCAGCAGGGTAGCGATGGCCAGCAGGACATCGTCGCTGACCTGGCCCAGGGCGTAGGCATGGCTGACGCTGACACGGCCCTGCAAGCCGGCGGCGCGGGTGCGGGCGGCGATGCGTTGCAGTTGCTCGACGCCTTGCAGGCCGGGCTCATGCAGGTGGATGTCGACTTTTACGCCATGGCGTTCGGCAATCCCGAAGACCACATCCAGCTGACCGTCGGCGTCACCATCCAGGGTGGTCGGGTCGATACCGCCGATCACCTCGGCGCCGTCGCGGACAGCCGCCTCGAGCACATCGGCGGTACCCGGGCATGACATCACCCCGGCCTGAGGGAAGGCCACCAGTTCAATGTCGACGATGCCGCGCCATTTCTCCCGCGCCTCCATCACCGCATGCAGGTTGGTCAGGCCGGTGGTGGCATCGACATCGACATGGCTGCGCATGGCGACGGTGCCGAACGATACGGCCTGACGGATCAGGGCGTCGGCGCGTTCCACAATGGGCGGTGCAAGGGCCAGCTCGCGTTTCTCAATGGCCAGCCGCTCACGCAGGCTGTCCGCCGGTTGGTGCGGGTGCCAGCGGTCGCCGACAAAGCTCTTGTCCAGGTGGATATGACCATCGACGAAACCGGGCAGCAGCAGTTGCCCATGTAGATCGATTGACTCCACACCTGCAACGGCACCGACATCGGTGCCCAGGCGGGCGATACGGCCGTCGGCAACGGCGATGGACAAAGGGCTGCCGTCAGCAGCGACGGCATTGACGAACACACGATCAATCATTTCACGACCTCTAGGGGGAGGCCGCGTACCCTATAAAAGCCGCGGCACATCGGCCAATTAAATATCGGGATCGATAGCAGTGGTTTTGTGAATGTGCGTTCAACCGCCGATCAGGTGCTTGAGTGGATGGTAGTCGGCCTTGAGGTTATGGGTGGCCTTTAGGATTGCCTCCTCGATGCCGCTCAGGTGGGTGCACACCAGGTCGATGGCAGCGGGCTGGTCGCCGGCTTCCAGGCATTCGATCAGGCGCAGGTGCTCGTTGCCCCGGCAGGCTTCATGACGTTCGTCATCCAGGGTCGAGGCGTACAGCGAACCGCGCTCGATCAGCTTGCGGAACCAGTCCATCAGCACCGGGTTGTCGAGCACCTCGGCCAGGCGCAGGTGAAATTCACCCAGCAGGTGCACATAGCGGGCGTGGTCACCGGCATCGGCTGCGGCCTCTTCTTCGGCAACATGCAGGCGCAGGGGCTGCAGCAGGCTTTTGTCGGCGCGTCGGCACAGCTCGGTGACAATGCCGATCTCGATCAGGCGGCGTGTCTCGAATACCGAACGGATGTCGTCGTCGCTGGGCAACGACACCCAGGCACCCTTGTTCAGCTCGGTGGACACCAGGCCATCGCCTTCCAGCTGCTTGAGCGCGGCGCGCACCGAGGTACGGCTGACCTTGAACAGTTCCGCCAGCGAAGACTCGCCCAGTTTCATGCCGGGGCGCAGGGTGCGCTTTCTGATCGCCTCGTGGACTCCCAGGTAGACACGCTCAACCGTCGAGGCGGGGAGTTTTTCCGTCATTACCAGCTCCGTGATTCCTTGATTGCCCCAGCATGCCGGAAATGTGTCGTGACCAAAAGTTTCGTTGCGAAATGAGCGGGAGGGCACCGCGCCTGCACGCTATGTCGTGCTGGTTGGCCTTCAGCGTCCCTTAACTTGATTGTGTGTACATATGTAGCAAGTAAGTGGATACATGTTTCCGCTTTGCGTTACGCATGTTCTCACCGTGGCGGGCTTTACCGCTGACCGTTTGGTCAGGTTACTGGGTGCGAAAGTGGTTTTTGTCAAAATTTAAAAGCGTTAAAAAACAATATCTTGTGATTGATTTTTACAATCGACCAACTGCCGTTCGGTACCCCTTTGGCACACATATTGTTCCTCGAAAATCGTCATACGAAAATTGTATGCAATCTTTGTATGCAGCGCCTTCCAGGCGTCGACAGCGGTCCCAACTCTTCAAGTCCAACAATAATTTGCTGCAGCGCCACCGGTGCTGTGGCAGGAGCCCGGGGAACATGCAATTGGATACTTCCAAACCTCTGGATACCGCGTACCTGTCACCCGATCCCGCCGTTACTGTGCAGGTTCCGGGGCACGCCAGCTTGAGCCCGAAACTGCACAATGCCGACCTTGCCCCGACCAAGGCCGCCGGCCGGCGCTGGGGCGGCTACAGCATCTTCGCCTTGTGGACCAACGATGTGCACAACATCGCCAACTATTCCTTTGCCATGGGCCTGTTCGCCCTCGGCCTGTCCGGCTGGCAAATGCTCGCCGCCCTGGCCGTGGGGGCAGCGCTGGTGTACTTCTTCATGAACCTGTCGGGGTACATGGGGCAAAAAACCGGGGTGCCGTTCCCGGTGATCAGCCGCATGAGTTTCGGCATCTACGGCGCCCAGTTGCCGGCGGTTATCCGCGCCGTCATTGCCATTGCCTGGTTCGGCATCCAGACCTACCTGGCTTCGGTGGTGTTGCGGGTGCTGCTGGTGGCGATCTGGCCGCAGTTGGCCAGTTATGACCACAACGCCATTCTCGGCCTGTCGAGCCTGGGCTGGGCCAGTTTTGTCGCCATCTGGATGGTGCAGCTGGTGATCCTGACCTTCGGCATGGAGATGGTGCGCAAGTACGAGTCGTTTGCCGGCCCGGTGATTCTCTCGACCGTGCTGGTGCTGGCGGTGTGGATGTACCAGCGGGTGGACGGCAACCTCGCCTGGTCGGTGGGTGAGCCGTTGACCGGGGTGAAGATGTGGACCCAGGTGTTTGCCGGTGGCGCCCTGTGGCTGGCGATCTACGGCACGCTGATCCTCAACTTCTGTGACTTTGCGCGTTCGTCGCCGTGCCGCAAGACCATCCGCGTCGGCAACTTCTGGGGCCTGCCGGTGAACATCCTGGTGTTTGCGGTCATCAGCTTCGTGTTGTCCGGTGCGCAGTTCAGCATTGACGGCACGGTGATCGACAGCCCGACCCAGATCATTGCCGCGATTCCCGACAAGACCTTTCTGGTGCTCGGTTGCCTGGCGTTCCTGATTGTCACGGTGGCCGTGAATATCATGGCCAACTTCGTCGCTCCGGCGTTCGTGCTTTCAAGCCTGGCGCCCAGCCGCCTGAACTTCCGCCGCGCCGGCCTGATCAGTGCGACGCTCGCGGTGCTGATCCTGCCGTGGAACCTCTATAACAGCCCGCTGGTGATCGTCTACTTCCTCTCCGGCCTCGGCGCGCTGCTCGGCCCGCTGTACGGGATCATCATGGTCGACTACTGGCTGATCCGCAAAGCACAGGTGCACGTCCCCGATCTCTACAGCGAAGCGGCCACCGGCACCTACCACTACACCCGCGGGATCAACTACAAGGCCATCGCCGCCCTGGTGCCTTCGGCCATTGCTGCGGTGCTGCTGGCGCTGGTGCCGGCGTTCAGCGACCTGACGCCGTTCTCCTGGCTGTTCGGTGCGGCCATTGCCGGCGGCGTGTACTACCTGATTTCCGATCGCAACAAACATTACGTGGACTGTTCCGGCGAGCACTTTGCCGTCGACAGCGCCCAGCACTGAGCGTCACGCACAAGGAACCGACCCATGAGAATACTGGTAGTCAACGTCAACACCACCGCATCGATCACCGAGGCCATTGCCCGCCAGGCGCGCAGCGTGGCTTCGCCCGGCACCGAAATCGTCGGCCTGACCCCGCGCTTTGGCGCCGAGTCGGTGGAGGGCAACTTCGAGAGCTACCTGGCGGCGATTGCAGTGATGGAGCGGGTGCTCAGCTACGACCAGCCCTATGACGCAGTGATCCAGGCCGGTTACGGCGAACACGGCCGCGAAGGCCTGCAGGAACTGCTCAATGTGCCGGTGGTGGACATCACCGAAGCGGCCGCCAGTGTCGCCATGCTGCTGGGGCACCGCTACTCGGTGGTCACCACCCTCGATCGCACCGTGCCATTGATCGAGGACCGCCTGAAGCTGGCCGGGCTGGAGAGTCGTTGTGCCTCGGTACGGGCCAGTGGTCTGGCGGTGCTGGAGCTTGAAGAAGATCCCGAGCGGGCTATCGAGGCGGTGGTGTCGCAGGCCGAAGAGGCTGTGCGTATCGACAAGGCCGAGGTGATCTGCCTCGGTTGTGGCGGCATGGCCGGTCTGGATGAGCGCATTCAGGCCCGTACCGGCGTACCGGTGGTGGACGGTGTGACGGCGGCGGTGGCCCTGGCCGAATCACTGGTGCGCTTGAAGTTGAGCACCTCCAAGGTCCGCACCTATGCGTCGCCGCGGCCCAAGCAGATTCTGGGCTGGCCGCGGGCCTTGCTCGGCTGAACACGACCCGCTTTACCGATCACTACCCCGCTTGCCGGGGTAGCTGGCTTTCAACTCAGCGACGCAGTTTGGCGCAATGATCCTGCGTCGGCTGCGCTGCCGTGTACCAGACATAGTCGGCACTTTCGGCGCTCACGGTCTTGCCCGCTTCGGCCAGAATCAGCACCTGATTGCCTTCGCCAGCCCCCAGGTCGCTCAGGTGCAGCGGTACCCCGAGGTCCTTGCGCACATGGAACGCCCCGGCCAGCAATACCGCCGGGGTAGGGGCGGCGAGCAGGCTTTCGGCCATCCGCCGGTCGCGCTGTTGCTGCACGGCGAGCATGGCCGGCATCTGGGTTTCGGGCAGCAGGCCGCAATGCGATTCGCGGATATCATCGAGCAGCGTGGCTTGCACCTCGGGACGCGTCGAGGCTGCGCCTTCAAGCACCGGGCGCTGCTTGTAGATCTGCATGATTTGCGCGCGATTCAGGTTGGCCGACAGCAACGGATAGGGTTGGCGCAGGGCATAGGTGACCAGGGCCCCGTACACGCTCCAGTCCCAGTTGGCCTGCCAGGCCAGGGCCTGGAACGCATCGCCCGGCGGCTGGCCGGCACGGGTCGCGGCCTGCGCGGCATTGACCTTGTCCTGTTGGTCGGGGTTGATCATTTCCATCAACAGGCTGCCCTGGGAACGCTGGCTGGCCAGTTCGCGCAACAGCCACAGTTGCACCGCATGGTGATCGGGGTTGTCATGCTGTTCGCCAACCAGCACGCGCGGTGCTTTCGCCAACTGCTCGATGAGCTGTTGCGGCGTAAGGGTGCGGCCGGTGGCCAGTTCCCGAATCACGCCAAGGTCGGCGTGATCACGCCCTTGCGGGGCAATCGGCGCCGGTGGCGGCAATACAGAATGGGATTGGCAGGCCGCCAACAGGCTGACCAGGCAAAGCAGCAGAAGGCGCATCGGGATTCCTTGCTCAGTAGTGGCCCCTCGTTCACCCAGTGAAGAGGGGAGTGGTATCAGCGCGCGATGATCAAAGGGTGTCCGCGTTCCGGGTGCTGGTGAATGAGCACCTGCAGGCCATACACCGCTGCCAGCGCATCGGCAGTCAGCACCTCGGCCGGCGGGCCGTAGGCGTGGGGCAGGCCGTCTTGCAGTAACAGCAGTTGATCGCAATAGCGCGCGGCGAGGTTCAGGTCGTGGAGGATCACCATCACGGCGGCACCTCGTTCGGCGAAGTCGCACACCGCTTGCAAAATGGTGTGCTGGTGCAGCGGGTCGAGCATCGAGGTGGGCTCGTCGAGCAGCAGCGTCTGCCCCTCGGCGCCCGGCCAGAGTTGCGCCAGCACCCGCGCCAGGTGAACGCGTTGGCGCTCACCACCGGATAGCGCGAGGTAGCTGCGCTCGGCCAGGTGCTGGGCATCTGCCGCGCGCAGGGCTTCGCTGACGATTTCGGCGTCACGCACGCGGCCACTGGCATGCGGCAGGCGCCCCATGCCCACCACTTCGTTGACCGAAAACGCAAAGTTCAGGCTCGAACTCTGCGGCAGTACCGCCAGTCGTCGGGCGCGCTCCTGGCCCGGCCAGTCGGCAAGCGGGCGTTTATCGAGGCTGACATGGCCCTCGGTAATCGCCAGCTCGCCGCACAAGGCGGCAAGCAGCGTGCTTTTGCCGGCGCCGTTAGGCCCCAGCACTCCGAGCACTTCGCCGGGGTGCAACTGGACATTGATGTTGGCCAGCACGGTGCGGCGCCCGCGCTCTACCAGCAAATTGTCTGCTACCAGCATCAGGAACGCCCCCGTACCAGCAAGAAGAGGAAGAACGGCGCACCAATCAGCGCGGTGACGATACCGATCGGCAGTTCGGCCGGAGCCAGCAGCAGACGCGCGATCAGGTCGGCCAGCAACAGCAGGCCGGCACCGGCCAGCAGCGAGGCGGGCAGCAACACGCGGTGATCGGGGCCGACCAGCAGGCGCATCAGGTGCGGCACTACCAGGCCGATAAAGCCGATCAGGCCGGCCGCCGCGACGGCGGCGCCGACGCCCAGTGCGGTGCACAGCACCAACTCCAGTTTGATCCGCTCGACATCAAAGCCCAGGTGACGCGCTTCCGACTCGCCAAGCAGCAACGCGTTGAGCGCTGCGGCGCGGCGTGGCAGCCACAAGGCCACCGCCACCACCACGATCAACAGTGGCCACAAACGCTGGTAGCTGGCGCCGTTGAGGCTGCCCAGGTTCCAGAAGGTCAGGGTGCGCAGGGTGGCGTCATCGGCGAGGTAAGTGAACAGACCGACACCGGCACCGGCCATGGCAGTCATCGCCACGCCCGCCAGCAACATGGTGGCGACGTTGGTCTGCCCGTTGCTGCGGCCAAAGCGATACACCACGAAGGTGACGATCAGGCCGCCGCCGAAGGCGCAAACCGACAGCACATAGGGCTCGATGGCCGGTGGCATGCCGCCCATCAAACTGCCGCCAACAATGGCAATGGCGGCGCCCAATGCTGCCCCGCCCGATACACCGACCAGCCCCGGGTCCGCCAGGGGATTGCGAAACAACCCCTGCATGGCGACCCCGGACAACGCCAACACCGCGCCCACGGCAATGCCGAGCAAGGTGCGCGGCATGCGGATCTGCCCCAGGATCAGGTCAGCCTGCTGCGTGACGTCGCCGTCCAGTTTCAGGCCGACCAGACGCAAGCCAGCCTTAAGGGTTTCGCCCAGAGGCAGGCTGACCGGCCCAAGGGCGAGGGACAGCCAGATGACCAGCAGCAACACCAGGCCCAGCGTAATCAGCATCGGCCGCGGTCGGACAATCGCCGTCATTGGCCAGCCTCGGCACTCAACGCCTTGGTCTTGGGATAGAAGGCTGCGGTCAGCGTTGCCAGAGCATCTGGAATTCGAGGCCCGAGGCCACCGATCAACAGCGTCGGGTCAATCACCAGCACGCGACCGTCACGACCGGCCTGGGTTTGCGCCAGCACCGGGTTCTGCTCGAGCAGCGCGGCGCGTGCCGCATCGCCTTGCAGACGGCTACCGGCCAACAGGATCACCTGCGGGTTGAGGGCCAGCATGGCTTCACTGGACACCGGTTTGTAGCCGATGTGGTCGCCCAGGCTCTGACCGCCGGCCTGTTCGATCATCCACGCCGCCAGGGTGTCCTTGCCCGCCACCTGCAAGTTGCCACCGGAGTGGCTGAGCAGCATCAGCACCCGTGGTGCCGGGCTTTGCTGACGGGCCTGTTGCACCACTGCCGCCTGTTGTTGCAGGCGTTGCTGGTAGTCGCTGATCAGGGTTTGCGCCTGTGCCTGCTGGCCCAGCAACTGGCCCAGGGTGGTCAGGTTCTGCTGCAGCGCCGGCACATCGGCCTTGGCTGACAGCAATTCGATGCGCACGCCAGCGGCCTTGAGCTGTTCCAGCACCGGCGGCGGGCCCATTTCATTGCTGCCAACCAGGATATCCGGGCGCAAGGCCAGAATGCCCTCGGCCGCCAGCTGCCGTTGATAGCCGACGCCGGGCAGGCTGTGCAGCGAACGCGGGTACTGGCTGGTGCTGTCGACACCGACCAGTTTGCTTTCGCCACCGAGCGCTACCACCCACTCGCTGAACGCACCGCCAGCGCTGACCCAGCGCTGGGGGAGGGCGTCACTGGCACTGGCCAGCTGGCTGAAGAGTATGCCGGCACAGGCCAGCAGGAGTTTCTTACGCATCTAGGGACTTCCTCAGGCGCTCATCGGGGTCGCGGATTCTGCCAGTGCACGCCAGTCGTCACGCTCCGGAACACCGGGCTTGCGCACACCGAACAGCTGGATGACCAGTTCGCCGTCGGCATCGAAGCCCTCGTAGCTGGTGACAATGCCATCGACGCTTGGCTTGCGCACACGCCACAGCTCGGTGATGCCGGTGGTTTTCAGGTGCAGGTTGAAAGCAGGATCCAGCACATTGAACCAGGTGTCCATCCAGCGCAGGTTACTGACCGGGCCGGAGTGAATCTGGATGCAGTGCTTGTTGCCGACGAACACCATGATCGGCACTTCGCGCTTGCCGGCTTCTTCAATCACATTAGTCAGTTCTACCGTGGCCAGCGGTTCGGCCCATTGCTCGCCGGCCAGGCGCAAGGCCTGGGTGCGCGCGACATCGTTGCGCTTGAGCAGGGCGAAGAAGTCGTGGGTGTCCTTGAGTTGCGACCACTCGTTGCGCAGGGTGTCGGCATCCACCTCGGCGTCCGCGCGTGGAGTTTTGGCGGCAGGCAGCGGTTGCAGGTCGAGCTCGGCGCTCTGCGCGTCGGCACGGAAACGCTCGACCAGCGGCGCCCAGGCGGCGGCTTCGCTGGTGGCGGTGAGGAAAACTTTGTGTACGGCAGTGCCCTGGCGATCGAAGATCTGGATGCTGCGCTGCGGGCCGCGTGCGGTGTTTTCGTCGACGGCAAAAACGCTCGCCCAGCCGCTGAGGAACAGGCGCAGGTCGATGTCCGGCGACAGCACCATGCCCATCTGGCCGCTGCCCATGATTGTCACTTCGTGGTAAACGCCTTTGCGCTCATGAACGCAATGTTCGTTGCGGGTCAGGGCCATGATGTAGCCCAGCTCGCCGAGCGCCGGCAGCAGCGTCGTCCATTCCGGGCGCAGGCGCACGGTATCGACACCCAGGCGGCTGGCGGTCAGTTCGGCTTCGCTGACGCCGAGCTTGGCGGCGGCATCGCGGGCGCGCAGGCCCGATTGCTCGGCGCGCAGCTGTTGCCATTGCTGGTACAGCGCAGGGCCGGTGGTCCGGGCGAGAGGGGTGGCAGTCATGGTGAACTCCTTCAGGGTCATCGGTTCGCCGTAAGGGCGAATTCTATTGGTATTTGCACGCGGCTGGGTACGGCCCGGCCGTCGACAATTTCGGGGCGAAAACGCCAGCGGGTCACGGCGTCGAGCGCCGCCTGATCAAGACTTTCAATCCCCGACGAGCGAATCAGCGTGAGCTTGAGTTGCCGGCCGCGTTCATCCAGGCACACTTCGACCTGCACCACGCCTTGCTGGTTGCGGCGGCGCGCCTGCGACGGATAGCGCGGCGGCGGCGGCGGACTGACAAAACTGGGGCGCAGGCTCAGTACCGGTGCTGTCGGCGGCGATGCAGGGGCCGGTGCGCGCGCGATAGCAGTGTTTACGGGGGCTGAAACCGGTGCCCGTTGGCTGGGTGCTGGCTGCACCGGTTTCGGTGCAGCGCTGGGCTGGACCGGGCGCTGCCTGGCTTCTGGCGGTGGCGCTTTGGCGAGTGCCGGCTGTGTCTTGGCCGGCAGTGGTTTGGCGGCAGCAACAGGCTTGGTCGGGGCGGGTGCTTTGGGCGTTGGCGGAACGTCGGCCACTGTCGGCAGCGGACGGGCAGGGAGTACGCGTGCAGGCTCGGCGGCCGACGCCAGGCTCACCAGTTGAATGGCCATAGGTGTTTGCCACGCCAGTGGTTCGGGCGCTGCCCGTAGCGAGTACAGCAGCCAGCCAGCGCTCAGATGCAGCGCGACTGACAACAGCAGATAGCCCCAGGGTTGCTTCATGCACGATCGTTTCTTATTGAATTAGAATGTGTATGGTAATTATTTGCATTTGCAAGTCAAGCTGGTTATTGTCGCCGCCGCTGCCACATGAAGCGTTTTCAGCGACCCGCCTTTCCCTGGAAAAGGGCCGATCGCCGAGCTCATAACAAAATCAAACACATCCCCGTCAGCCCCGACGGTGAGCGCAGGCGCCCCCATGGCCAGCCTGCAAGCACCGCGGCCTGACCATCAGGAGTCAGTTAGATGTCGATCCGCCCGCCATTTCCCCAGCGTTCCTGGCTTGCCTTGCTGCTGCTTTCGCCATCGCTGGCCCTGGCTGCCGAGCCCGTTACCCAGTTCGATACCATCAGCGTGACCGCCACCCGCACCGAGCAGACCCTGCTGCAGGTGCCGAGTACGGTGTCGGTGCACAACGAACGTGAAATCGATCAGCACAACGACAAGAACCTCAAGGATCTGGTGCGTTACGAACCGGGCGTTTCGGTGAGTGGCACCGGCAGTCGCTTCGGCCTCTCCGGCGCCAACATTCGCGGTATCGACAGCAATCGCGTGTTGACCCAGGTCGATGGCGTGCGCGTTCCGCAAAGCAACTTCTTCAGCCCGTTCCAGGACGTGCGCAGCAACTACGTCGACCTCGACACCATCAAGCAGGTCGAGATCATTCGCGGGCCGGCGTCTTCGCTATACGGTAGTGATGCCATTGGCGGAGCCGTCAGCTTCCTGACCAAGGACGCCGCCGATTACTTGGAGGAGGGCGACGACGCCTATGCCCGGTTCAAAACCGGCTACGACGGCAGCGATGACAGCTGGCAGCGCAGCGCCACTTTCGCCGGGCGAACCGGCACGGTCGACGGCCTGCTGCACCTGGGGCGCCGCGACGGTCAGTCGACCGACACCTGGGGTGGCAATGGCGGCGTGGGCAGCGCGCGTGAAGAGGCCAACCCACTCGACTACACCACCAAAAACCTGCTGGCCAAGCTCGGCTGGGACTATGCCGATGGCAACCGCTTGCAATTCACCTACGAGCGCTATCAGGACGATGCCGACAGCAACCTGCTGAGCGACATCACTTCGCGGGCGACCTCCGCCAGTCCCGCGATCCGTGGTTCGCAGTCCAAAGACAGCATCGACCGCGACCGCTACAGCCTGGAACACACCCTGAGCCTGGACAGCCTGTTGGCCGACCAGCTGAAATGGCAGCTCAACTATCAGGAAAGCAACAACAACCAGAAAACCCTGCAGCAGCGCCAGACCGTCACCGGCGTCAACCGCGTGCGCACGCGCGACTCGCAGTACGATGAGCGTCTGTGGAGCCTGAACACCCAGGCAGACAAGCAGTTCGTTGTCGGCGATACCCGCCATCACATGATCTACGGTGCCGAAGTCAAACGCATCGAGGCCAGCAACCTGCGCAAAGGCAATGAAGTACGCCTGGACACCGGCGCCAGCGCGCCGGCCACCGAGAACTTCCCGGTCAGCGACTTCCCGGACCCGACCAGCGAATCGCTGGGCCTGTTCGTTCAGGACAATATCGAGATTGGCCGCTGGACTTTGTTGCCGGGCCTGCGCTACGACTACTACCGCCAGACCCCGCACGTCACCGACGAATTCCTCAATGGCCTGCCGTCTGAAACCGACCCGTCGCGCATCACCGACGATCACATCTCGCCAAAATTCGCCGTCACCTACCAGCTGACCGAACATGAAAGCGTTTACGGCCAGTACGCTGCCGGCTTCCGCGCGCCGAGCCCGGTCAATATGTACGGCGAGTTCAGCAACCCGCAGTTCGGTTACCAGCAGATCGGCAACCCGGACCTGAAACCGGAAACCAGCGACAGCTACGAAATCGGCCTGCGGGGTCGCTACGACCAGGGCAGCTTCGGTGTGGCGCTGTTCTACAACAAGTACAAGGACTTCATTGACACCGGTACCGTGCCTGATCCTGACGGCAACGGCTTGCTGACCTTCCAGCCGCGCAACGTGGGCAAGGTCACCATTCGCGGTGCCGAGGCCAAGGGCGACATCAAGCTGGATGCCTTCATGCCGGTCGGTACCCGTGCCCTGGGCTCGATTGCCTATGCCCGTGGCAAGGATGAAGAAACCGGTCAGGCGCTCAACAGCGTTGACCCGCTCAAGGCCGTGATTGGCCTGGGTTACGATGCCCCGAGCGGTGTCTACGGTGGCCAGCTGACCTGGACCCTGGTGCAGGCCAAGGACCGTGTCGACCACACCGACGACGCCGATCTGCTGATCAACCGTCAGTTCGAAACCCCGGGTTACGGCGTGCTTGACCTCAATGCCTGGTGGCAGGTTACCGAGCAGGTGTCGATCAATGGCGGTCTGTTCAACGTCACCGACAAGCAGTACTGGAACTGGGGTGATGTGCAGGGCCGCGATGAAGATGCTGCGGGCCTGGGGCGTCTGACCCAGCCCGGACGTTATGCAGCGGTTAACGTGATCTGGGAAATCTGATCAGATAAAAAAGGCCGCGCTCACCGGTGAGGTGAGCGCGGCCTTTTTTTGTCGGTAGCAATCTGGCGCTAGCCATCAATCGTCGTCGTCATCATCCCGGTCGCGGCGGCGGTCGTTGTCGTAGCCGCGATAGCGGTCATTGTCGCGGTAGCGTTTGTCGTAGTTGCGGTGGTCGCGGTCATTGCGGTCGTCGTCCCAGTCGCGGGAGTAGCGGTGGTCGCGATCCCAGCGGTGATCGTCGCGGTCGTAATCGTGGTAATAGCAGCCGGCACTGGTGGCCAGTACGGCAGTGATTACGGCAAATCGGGTCAGGTGTTTCAGCACTGTGGTTCCTTGATCCGCACAGCGGTAGATAGGGTAATAGCTCAGACTGTGTTTTCTTGATTTTGTTTCAGTACCCGGCCTTCTGTAGGAGCAGGATCCCTGCAGGACCTGTGGGAGCGGGTTTACCCGTGATGAATTTCGGAAACTGGCGACAAAAAAAAGCCCACACGCGGTGGGCCGAAGAAAGTTCTGAAGGGAGCGGACCTACAGTGATGTCCTACAGTTAAGCGAGCGTTAACGCCGGTCAGTCATTGATACGCGGCAGCACGATACGCGCCCGCAAGCCGCCACCCGGTTGATTGCTCAGCTTCAGCTCACCACCTTGCTCACGCACCGCCGTGCGTGCCGAAGGCAAGCCCAGGCCGACGCCACCGGTATTGCGGTTGCGCGAGCTTTCCAGGCGAAAGAACGGCACAAACACCTCTTCCAGTGCGGCCTCCGGTATACCCGGGCCCTGGTCGCACACGTCAATGAACAGGCTGTGGGCATTGCTGCTCAAGCGAACCGCCGGTGGCTGGGCATACTTCACGGCATTGTCGATCAGATTTGTAATCGCACGTTTCAGCCCCAGCGGCCGCCCGAGGTACACCAGGTTCGCCGGACCTTTGAAGTCCACGGCAATCTGCTGGTCGCGATAATCGTCGACCAGGGTCTGCAGCAGCTCGGCCAGGTCGAACGGCGTGGCGGTTTCCAGGTGGGTTTCGTCGCGAAAGAAACCCAGCGCGGCGTTGATCATGGCCTGCATTTCATCGACATCGCGAAACAGCTTGCGCTGTTGCTCGGCATCTTCGATGAACTCGCCACGCAGGCGCATGCGCGTCAGTGGAGCACGCAGGTCGTGGGAAATGGCGGCGAGCATTTGCGTTCGTTCCGCTATGAAATGCTGGATCTGCGCCTGCATGGTGTTGAACGCAGTGATTGCCTGACGCAACTCATGAGGCCCCTCCAGGCGAATCGGCGGGGCGCGCAGGTCGCTGCCAAAGCGCCGTGCGGCGCGGGCAAAACGCTGCAGCGGGCCGGCCAGTTGCCGGGTACCGACCCAGGCCACCAGCAAGGCGGCCAGCAACGCCAGCAGGCCGATGATGGTAAAGCGCATGCCCGAACTCAGGCCCCAGCTGCGGTAAGGCGGAGTGAAATCCAGCCAACTGCCGTCGGCCAGTTGCATGACCAGCTTGTAGTGTGCCGTGGGGCTGTCTTCGGGCCAGTCGGCCGGTTGAAAACCTTCCACCTGGCGCGGGTGGCTTGCCAGTAGACCGCGCAATTCCGGCACCTCGTTCAGGTCAATCGGGGTACCGGGGCCGGGCAGGGCCAGGCTTTCCCGCTGCGTGCTCCAATGCACCTGCAACTGGGGATTGCTCGCTGCCTGCGCCAGGTGCTCGCGTTGATCGATGGGGGCCGCTTCAAGCATCCGGGTGGTGACGGCAATCTGTTCGAGCAAGCCGGTCTGGCTCAAGGGCGGGCGCGCCCAGACGCCCGCCAGCTGCACGAAGGCGATATTCAGCGCCACCGAGATCAGCATGGCGGCAATGATCGTCAGGGCAATGCGCCGGCTGATGCCGTCGCGGCGCAGGTCGAGGCGGATCATGAACGGCTGACCTTGGCGTCGAACAGGTAGCCGCCGTTACGCACCGTGCGGATCAGCGCCGGACGTTTGCTGTCGGGCTCGATCTTGCGGCGCAGACGGCTGACCTGCACGTCGATGCTGCGGTCATAAGCTTCGTGCCCCTGGCCTCGGGCGAGGTCGATCAACTGCTCGCGGGTGAGGATGCGCTGCGGGTGCTCAAGAAAAACCAGCAGCAAATCGAATTCACCGGCCGACAGCGGCACCATCACCCCGTCCGGGGTGCGCAGTTCACGACGGGTGACGTCCAGCTGCCAGTCGTCAAAGTGGATCAACGGCCGGGTCTCTTCACTCAGCGGGCGCTGTTGTTCTCCGGCGCGGCGCTGTACGGCACGCAGGCGGGCCAGCAGCTCGCGGGCATCGAAGGGTTTGCCCAGGTAATCGTCGGCGCCCAGTTCCAGGCCGACGATGCGGTCGCTCAGCTCGTCCATGGCGGTGAGCATGATGATCGGGATGCTGGTACTGCTGCGCAGTTTCTGGCACAGGTGCAGGCCGCTTTCGCCGGGCAGCATCAGGTCGAGAATGATGGTGTCCGGGCGCTGCTGCTCAATGGCCGCCCACATCGCCGTGCCGTTGGCGGCCAGGTCGACTTCATAGCCATGCATGACAAAGAACTTTTTCAGCAGGGCACAAATTTCCACATCGTCATCGACGATCAGCAGTCTGCTCACGATCAGGTCCCGTGGGGCGTGAAAAGGTGCGTATCTAAAACCATTCTGCGGCGCCGGTCATATATTTCAATCACGTAATAAAGCTGCAATCAGGAAACAAAGCGGACATCAGCCAGCAAAGGCCCTGGGCGATCCTGTCGGCCATCCAAACCAAAGGGAATTTTCCATGCCGGCACAACCTCCGATTGACGGCCTCGATTGCAGTCAGTCCCTGACCCTCGAACTGCCTGCCCAGGACCTGTGGCGCAACGCCTTGCTCAATTACCAGGATTCGCGCCTGGGATTGTGCAACGACGGCACCCACATGATCCTCGGTCACTACTTCGAGCGTTACAGCCCGAGCAACAGCCAGTGGATGGAATACACCTACAAGGTGTCGCTGTCCGAGCTGGTGCACTGGATCATGGCCAATGGTCAGCTGCATGTCGAACGTTCCGGCACCCCGCCAAGAGCGTCACAACCACAGCAAGGGAGCGCACAGCATGCGTAAACAACTCATCGCCCCGGTGCTGTGCATGTCGCTGCTGATCGCCGGTTGCAGCCAGAACAAGGTGGCGCCCAAGGACTATTCCGGCTTTTTGCGCAATTACGACCAGCTGAGCGAGCACAAGACCGCCTCCGGTGACTCGGTGTTGCGCTGGATCAGCCCCGACGTGCGCATGGAGCGTTACTCCCAAGTGTATATCGCGCCGAGCCAGTTCTACCCGCAACCCAAGGCTACAGCGCAGATTCCCGACTCAACCTTGAAGGCGGTCACCACCTATTATGATGCTGCGCTCAAGCGCGAACTGGGCAAGGTCTTGAACCTGGTCGAGCAGCCCGGGCCGAATACCTTGATCGTGCGCCCGGCCATTACCTCGGTGGGCGCCCATACCCAGTCACTGCACTACTATGAGTACCTGCCGGTGACCCTGGTGGCCGCCGGAGTCAGCAGCGCCATTGGCATTCGCGACCTGGACAGTGTGATCGCCACCGAGGCGGCGTTCCTCGATGGCGGCAGCCGCGCCGTGGTGGCCGAAGTGGTGCGCAAGGGCACCGGCCTGCCGCTGGAGAACGACGACCAGGTGATGACCGCCGAGAACCTCAAGCTGGTGCTCGACGGCTGGGCCCAGGACTGGCGCAACGCTGCGCAATCGCTCAAGCAGCAGAACGCCGCTGCCTTCACAGGGCAAATATCCACGGCACCATGAATACGCTGACTACCATCACCAGCAAGGTGAAGGGCACGCCGACTTTGATGAAGTCGGCGAAGCGGTACTGCCCGGGGCCCAGCACCAGGGTGTTGACCGGGGACGAGACGGGCGTCATGAACGCCGCCGAGGCCGCCAGGGCGACAATCATCGCGAACGGGTAGGGCGAGGCACCCAGTTGCTCGGCAGTGTTCACGGCCACCGGTGCCATCAATACCGCCGTGGCGGTGTTGGAGATGAACAGGCCGATGATCGCGGTGATGGCAAACAGGCTGGCGAGGATCATATAAGGCCCGGCGCCGCCAAGCGTTTGCACCAACCCGTTGACCGCCAGGGCGATACCGCCGGTTTTCTGCAGGGCCAGAGCAAACGGCAACATGCCGACGATCAGCACCAGGCTCTGCCAGTGGATCGCCCGGTAGGCACTGTTCATGTCGATGCAGCGCCCGGCGCCCATCAGCAGGCAGCCGATCAGGGCGGCAATGACGTTGGGCACCAGGCCACTGATCATCAACCCGACCATCACCGCCAGGCTGATCAGGGCATAAGGCGCCTGGGTCAGAGCGGGGGCGACATTGTCGACTTCGGCGGGCAGGCTCAGTACCAGAAAGTCCCGGGGTTGCGCCTGGAGCTGACGCACCGACTTCCACGGGCCGATCACCAGCAGGGTGTCGCCGAGCTTTAGTTTCTCCTCTACCAGTTGTTCTTCAATGGCGCTCTGACCACGGCGCAAGCCGACCACGTTCAGGTCCCAGCGGGTGCGGAAATTCAGTTCCAGGATGCTTTTGCCGATCAGTTGCGAGCCCGGCACCACGGCGACCTCGGCCATGCCCACGGCGTGGGACTGGTCGATAAAATAGGCCGCCTTGAAGTGCAGGGGCTCCAGCTTCATGCTCTGGCACAGGCTGCGCAGGTCATCGCGCGGGGCGAACAGGTCGAGCAGCAGCACATCGCCCTCGTGCACCGTGGTGCTGGAGTCGGGGCTGATCACCCGGGTGGTGAACTTGTGCTGGCGCTCGATGCCGACCACGTTGGCGCCGTGCACGGTGCGCAGTTTCAGCTCGCTCAGGCTGTGCCCGATCAGCGGCGAGTCCGGGCGCACCCGCAGGCGGCGTTCGCGGCCGGCCAGCTTGTAGTCGATGATCAGGTCGAGCAGGGTGCGGCGGGTTTGCGGGGTGCCGTCCTTGCGCACCTCGCCGCTGAGCCAGTGGCGAGTCAGCAGCATGTAACCGACGCCCAGCACCAGGATCACCAGGCCGAACGGGGTAAAGCTGAAGAAGCTGAAACCGGTCTCGCCGTGGCGCACCAGTTCACTGTGCACCACCACGTTGGGCGGTGTGGCGACCAGGCTGAGCATGCCGCTGATCAAGCCGGCAAAACTGAGCGGCATCATCAGGCGGCTGGGGGACACCTTCATGCGTGCGGCGATGCTCAGCACCACCGGAATGAAAATCGCGACCACCCCGGTCGAGCTCATCACCGAGCCCAGCCCGGCCACACAGACCATCAACAACACCAGCAAACGCACCTCACTGTTACCGGCGCGGTCGGCCATCCATTCACCGATGCGGTAGGCGATGCCGGTGCGCACCAGGCCTTCACCGATCACGAACAGCGCGGCGATCAGCACCACGTTGGGGTCGCTGAAGCCGGCGAGGGCTTCCTGCACGCTGAGAATGCCGGTGAGGGGTAGCGCCACGATCACCAGCAGGGCGACCACATCCATGCGCGGCCGGTTGGCAATGAACAGGGCCACGCTGGTAAACAGCAGGCCCAGCACCCAGAACAGTTCGTCGTTCATGCAATCTTCCTGATACGTGAGTGCACAGAGTCTGGCAGAAAGCACATGACGCTTCATTGATTTGTATGGGCGTGGCTAGTTGAGCTGTTGTAGTAATGCGGCCCCCTGATTCCGTACATTCCCCACCGCCTTGTCGACCCGGTACCAGGCGAACGCTTCCGACGGTTCGCCCAGGTTCAGCAGCATCTGTTCGGCCTCGGCCTTGTCGCACGCCGGGTTCAGCCAGGCCCGGGCCAGGTCCGGTGCGAACACGACAGGGCGGCGGTCATGGATATCCACCATGCCGCCGACGCTGTCGGCGGTGACGATGACAAAGCCGTCGTCGTCGGCCACATCCCATTGGCCGATACCGGCACAGAACGCCGGCAGGCCATCGCGGCGATGAATGTAGTAGGGCTGCTTTTTCGCCTCGCCTTCGTCGACCCACTCGAACCAGCCATCCACCGGCACCAGCAAGCGATGGCCCCAGATCGCCCGGAAGAATGGCGAGTGCGCGACTTTCTCTACCCGCGCATTGATCGGCGGTGCGCGATCGTGCGCCCAGTGCGGGCGCCAGCCCCAGCGTAACCATCGGGCCCGGCCGGGGGTGAACACGGCGACGTTGGTGCTGGGGGCGACATTGAAGTGCGCCAAGGGCTGATCACCGACTTCATTGGCCAGGGCGCCGGGCATGCTCAGGGCGTCGACGAAGTCGTGGATGCCATGGTACTGGCTCAGTCTTCCGCACATGTTGGCACCCTCATTCAGGGCGATTTCAGGTTCTGATACGGTATCAGAGGCTATCTTCGCTGAACGTGATGAAAAAGAACTAACAGGTATCGCCAAAAGTTATTGGTTTATAGCCGATGCTTCTTTGAATATGGCCATGAAGATTTTGTGGCTTTATTCGCATGGAAGCGTACGTATGAGCAAACATATTGTCGTCGTGGGCGGTGGGGTAGGCGGCACCCTGCTGGCCAATCAACTGGTGGTTAAGCTCTACCCGGAGATCCTCGCAGGCCAGGTGCGGATCACCTTGCTGTCCAGCTCGCCGGATCATTTCTACAAGCCGGCGTTCATGTATGTCGCCTTCGACTTGCACTTCAATGAAGAGCTTAAGCGCCCCGAGCGCTCGTTGCTGCGCCCGGAAATCGATTTTCAGGTGCAGGAGGTGACCCGCTTCGATTTCGCCGCACAGACGCTGCACACCCGCTCCGGCAAACGCTTTGGCTATGATTTTCTGGTGATTGCCACCGGTTGCGTGCCGGCGCCGGAGCGTATCGAAGGCTTGCAGCAGGGCGGCGATCATTTCTATCAGTATGCGCCTGCGCGCCAGCTCGCCCAGCGCCTGGCAACCATCCAGAAGGGGCGGATCTTCATCACCGTGACCTTCCCGCAAACCCCCAACGTGCCGCACCAATGTGGTATCGCGCCGGTGGAAACCACCTTGATGCTCGACGACTACCTGCGCCGGCGCGGGGTGCGCGACAAGGTCGAGATCATCTACACCTATCCGACCACCGCCCAGCTGCTACGCAATTGCCTGTTCCTGCAGCGGCCGACGGGGGAAATACTGCCGGGCATTTTCGCCCAGAAAAACATCCGCTTTGAACGCGGGTTCACCCTTGCCAAGGTTGACCCCGAGCAGCGCATTGCCTACTCCGAAGAGGGCCAGGCGCAGCCGTACGACATCCTTATGGCCACGCCGCCGATCCGCGCCGTGGATGCGGTGCTGCAAAGCGGTGCGTCGCAGGCGCCTAACCAGGAAGGCTGGCTGCCAACCAACCACGAGACCTTGCAGGTTTACGGGCTCGATGGCGTCTACGTGATCGGCGACACGGTCGATCTGCCGGTCAGCAAAGCGGGCGGGGCCTGCCATAACCAGGCGCCGGTGATCGTCAACAATATCGCCGGCGAGATTCGCCTGGGCAGAACAGTGGCGGTGTATGACGGCAAGGTGCAAGCCGCCGCACAGATGGGCCTGAATGCGGGGATGCCGTTGACCTACGACTATCAGCGCGATGTGCTGCCCACGCCGCCGACCAAGCTCGGAGGCCTGTTGCGCAACGGTTTCAACCGCGGCCTGTACTGGGCCGTCGCCCGCGGCATGCTGTGACCTGAACTGGCAAGGAGCCGATAGACATGAGTGTGATCGAATCGCCTGTACAGCAGGTCAGCAACCCGGGCCTCGAGGCCCTGTTGAACAAACTGCAACCGTTGCTCGACGGTGGCCGGCTGGACAATCTGGTGGACCTGGCCTCGTTGCTCTCCGACCTGGTGGACCTGCTGGATGCACCTTTGGTGGAAAAGCTCTCGACACAGTTCGAGGAGGCCACGGCGCTGAGCTGGAACCTGGGCAATGCCATCCGCCTGGCCAAAGCCCAGACCCGTGAGCAACCCACACCGCCCAGCCTGATCGGTTTACTGGCGCTGCTACGCGACCCGAATACCCGTCAGGGCTGTGCCTTGGTGCTGCGGGTGCTGAATGCCCTGGGCAAGCAAGGCTGATTAACTGCTGAACTTTATCGCGATCACCCGGTTGAGGCGCGGGTGTTGGCGCGCGGGCAATGGTAAAGTCGGTTTTTTTTCCGACGAGGGTGAGTCATGCGGGTAGTCATGGTGATGGTCGCTGCAGCAGTATTGGCCGGTTGTGCCTCTTCGGCCATGGAGGCGGCACGGGCCAAGGCACCGACCAAGCAGCTCACCTCGAGCAAGCCTGCCGACCGCGTGGCGCAGTGCATCCAGTTTGGCTGGCAGGACGAGTCGGTGTTTGGCGTCGACGCCAGCGGCTACCTGGAGCCAGGCAAGCAGGGCGGCTTTACCGTGTACACCCGCGAAGCCGAGTCGTTCGCCGACATCCAGCCACAAGGTGGCAACACCGCGGTCAGTTACTACGCCCAGCACAACGACAGCGTTGCCCTGCGCCGCATGGCCGCGTTGGCCACCTGCCTGTAATCCGCTAGCGGGGCATGTACCTGAGCTGCCAGCGCCGCGGAATGGTCAGCGAGACCAGCGCCAGCGCAGCAGCCAGCAAGGCGCTGAACAGCAAGGCGGCGATGCCGAAGCGTTGCTCCAGCAGCGCGCCGGCTACCGCGCCAGCGAACATCCCGGCCCAGGGAATCAGTTGCACGCGCCAGCCCTGACGGCGCTCGCCCAGCAGCGCCCGGCCAAGCCCGCGACCAAAGCGCGACAGTGCACCGGTGACGTAGGTCAGGCCGATGGGCAGGCCGTTCACTTCCTCAACCACCGCATTGATCATGCCCATGGCAGTCACCGCGGCGATCAGCGCCGGCAACTGCCAGGCAGCGGGCAGCAAAGCGGCCGACGCCAGCAGCGCAGCAATCAGCGAGAGCAGTGGCCAGGGCCTGCGGCCGCTCAGGCGGGCAACCACCACACCCAGCGCGTTACCCACCACGAAGGCCAGCAACAGCGCGCCGATGCGCAGCACCAGGCTGGTGTCACCTTCACCCAGCGACACGGCCAGGCGCGTGGTGTTGCCGCTCATGAACGAGACGAAATCGCCGGTGGCCATAAAGCCGATGGCATCGGTCATGCCGGCCAGCACCGACAGGGCAGCAACAAAGTACAGCCCGACCTTGCCGCGCAATCTGTTCGTGCGCATGGCCCGGGCTGACGCATATGAAGATCCTGGCAGCATCCCTTGCACTCCCGATCGACAAGGTGGGTATCAGGCGCGTTGCGCCAGCCTGGCCTCGAGTCCGGCGATATGCGCTTGCAGGCGTTCGCGTTCGCCACGCTCGGTGCTGATGTCTTCGAAGACGCTGATCAGGTGTTCCGGCTCACCGTCCTGACGTCGTTGCAGTGACGTACGTGCACGCACCCAAATGTAGCTGCCGTTTTTATGCCGCACGCGTTTTTCGACTTCGTAGCGCTCGGTTTCGCCGGCCAGCATGCGTTGCAGCAACTGTAGGTTGGCCGGCAAGTCGTCGGGGTGGGTGATCTGCTGGAAGGTCATGCCGTAGAGCTCTTCGGCGCGGTAGCCAAGCAGTTCGCAGAGGCTATTGTTGACCCGCTGCCAGGTGCCGTCCGGGTCGATGTAGGCGAGGGCGCCCCAGGCCAGTTCGAAGATGGCGCGAAAGCGTTCTTCGCTGATGCGCAGGGCGTGTTCGGCCACCTGGCGTTCGGTGTTGTCCATGCTGATGCCGACCATTTTCACCGAGCGGCCGACGCTGTCGCGCACCACCGTCGCCCGTGAGGAAATCCAGCGTTGTTCGCCATCTGGGCGGGTGATGCGAAAATCACATTCGCAACCGCTGCCATCGGCCACGGCCTGTGCGTACATGGCCTGCATGTGCGCAACGTCTTCGGCAGGCAGGTGCACCCAGAAATCTTCGTTGCGATGCACGGGCCAGCCGTACACCTGTTCGACGTTTGGCGAGTAGGTGACTTCGTCGCTGATCAGGTTCCATTCCCAGGTGACGATGCGCGCGCCTTCCTGGGCCAGCTTCATGCGCGTTTCGCTTTCCATGATTTCGGCGGTGTAGCGTCGGCGCAGGTCGGTCATCGGCAGCTCCACCACTTGTGGCTGCTGGATGTTCTGCAGGGCTTCTTCGCCGTAGCGCAACCAGATCCAGTTGACCTTGAGAAAGTCCGCCAGTTTGCGCAGGTTGTCGTAATCGATTTCGCCGCCGCGGGTCCATTTGTGCACGGCCGTGCGCGAGATGCCGAGTGCCGTCCCCACCGCTTGCAGGGTCAGCTTGTGGTGCTCGAGCAGTTCCTTGAGGCGGAAGGCGAAGCTGTTTTCCATCATGGGCGCAGGGTGTCCTGATCGGGGCCAAGAGCCTGCCAGTATACATAACCCGTTAACTTTGGGTTGACGGTGGGTGCAACGCAGGTGAGCGCTTTGCGCTCAATCGCAGGCTGTCGCCAGCTCCTACAGGTTGCCTGTAGGAGCCTGCGATCTGGGCAGCAATGCGTTACAGGTCGAGGACCAGGCGCGCCGAACGGGCCCGCGAGACACACAGCATCATGCTCTGCTGCGAGGCCTTTTCTTCATCGCTCAGGTACTGATCAAAGTGTTCCGCTTCACCTTCCAGAATCGCCGTTTCGCAAGTGCCGCACACGCCTTCGCGGCACAGGCACTCGACCTTGGCAGCCTTGGACTTCTCGATGGCCTGAAGAATGGTCATGCCTTCTTCTACCTGCAGTTCGATGCCCGACTGGGCCAGCACCACGGTAAAGGCCGCGCCAGTGACCGGGGTGGCAGCAAATTGCTCCCAGTGCACGCGCTGGTCGGCGATACCGGCTTTGGCGGCAGTGGCGATCACCGCGTCAATCAACGGTTTCGGGCCGCAGACGTACAGGTGCGCATCGTCTGCCAAGGACGCGCAGAGCGCAGCCAGGTCGAGTTTGCGATCCAGGCTGTCGATGTAGAAATGGGTGTTGTCGGCATGCGGGCCGCTGGCCAGCTGCGCCTGGAACGCGCCGTGCTCAGGGGCGCGGAACGCGTAGTGCAGTTCGTAGTCGGTGGCGCCGCCTTCGAGCTCATGCAGCTGTGCCAGGAACGGGGTAATGCCGATACCGCCGGCGATCAGCACGTGGCGACCGGCGCTGGGGTCGAGGGCGAAGAGGTTGTTCGGCGAAGAGATGGTCAACTGCGTACCGACTTCAACCTGCTGGTGCATGAACGCCGAACCGCCCTTGGATTGCTCTTCCAGGCGCACGCCGATCTGGTAGCTGCGGGTGTCGCGCGGGTCGCTCATCAGCGAGTAGGCGTTGCTGAACTGGCTGCCGTCGGCGCCCTGCATCTGCACGATGACATGGCTGCCACCGGTGAAGGCGGGCATCGGTGCACCGTCTTCACGGGCCAGGGTGAAGCGCTTGATCAGCGGCGTGGCCTGTTCCACTTCGGTTACGTGCACGCTGAACATTTCGTATTTGTTGGCCATGGTTCACCTCGACTGCAGGGGCAACGCGGCAGGCCCTGCCGCGTCCCGGAACCGGTGCTCGCTCAGACGGCGAGGCACAGGTATTTGATTTCCAGATAATCCTCGATGCCGTACTTGGAGCCTTCACGGCCCAGGCCCGATTGTTTGATGCCACCGAACGGCGCGACCTCGTTGGAGATCAGCCCGGTGTTGACCCCGACCATGCCGTATTCCAGCTGCTCGGCGACCTTGAACACGCGGGCGATATCGCGGCTGTAGAAGTACGCTGCCAGGCCGTACTGGGTGGCGTTGGCCAGGGCGATGACTTCGTCGTCGCTGGTGAAGCGCACCAGGGCTGCCACCGGGCCGAAGATCTCTTCTTCCAGCAGTTCCATGCCCGGGCCGACGTTGGCCAGCACGGTGGGCTCGAAGAAGGTTCCGCCCAGGGCGTGGGCCTGTCCGCCCAGCACCAGTTCGGCGCCTTTACCCACTGCGTCGTCGATCAGGCTGCGCACCTTGGCCACGGCCTTGTCGGTAATCAGTGGGCCGATCTGCGTGCCGGCGGCAGTGCCATGGCCAACGTCCAGCTGGCGCACACGTTCGACGAAGCGCTCGCTGAACTGCGCGTAGACGCTGTCATGGATATAGAAGCGGTTGACGCACACGCAGGTCTGGCCGGCGTTGCGGTATTTGGCAATCAGCGCGCCTTCGACGGCGGCGTCGATGTCGGCGTCGGCGAAGACAATGAACGGCGCGTTGCCGCCCAGTTCCAGGCTGACTTTCTTGATGGTTTCAGCGCACTGGCCCATCAGCAGGCGGCCGACCGGGGTGGAGCCTGTGAAGCTCAGCTTGCGCACGGCAGGGTGGCCGGTGAACTGTGCGCCGATCGCCGGTGCATCACCGGTGACCACGCTGAACGCGCCGGCCGGTACGCCGGCACGCTCGGCCAGCTCGACCAGGGCGAGGGCACAGAACGGCGTTTCGTTGGCTGGCTTGACCACCATGGTGCAGCCGGCGGCCAGGGCCGGGGCGACTTTGCGGGTGATCATCGCCGCCGGGAAGTTCCACGGGGTGATCGCGGTGCACACGCCGATGCCCTGCTTGATCACCAGCAGGCGTTTGTCGTTGGCCGGGCTCGGGATCACGTCGCCGTACACGCGCTTGCCCTCTTCGGCGAACCACTCGACGAAGGAGGCGGCGTAGCGGATTTCACCCAGGGCTTCGTGCAGCGGCTTGCCCTGTTCGAAGGTCATCAGCCGGGCCAGGTCCTGCTCGTGTTCGAGCAGCAATTCGAACCAGCGGCGCAGAATTTGCGCACGGTCTTTGGCGGTACGGGCGCGCCAGCCGGCCAGGGCTGCTTCGGCCGCTTCGATGGCGCGCTTGGCTTCGGCGCCGCCCATCAGCGGTACGCTGCCGAGCAACGTGCCATCGGCTGGGTCGGTCACCGCGAGGGTGCGGCCATCGTCGGCATTGCACCAGCGCCCGTCGATGTAGGCTTGCTGGCGCAGCAGGGTGTTGTCATTGAGTTGCATGCAAGGCACTCCGAAGATCGCCGCAGGCGGGAGGGCCTGCGGCGAGGGCTATCAGTCGTCGAGGTGGGCGACGGCGATCAGGTTGTGGAAGTGGGCGATGCCGTGCTCGCTCATGCCGCTGCGCTCACGGTCGGCCATGATCCGGCCCTGGCCACGGTAGCCGCGGGACTTCAGGCCTTTCTGCACGCTTTCCACCAGGCGCAGGTCTTCCGGGCGGAACACTTCGCGGTACCAGTCGATCAGCTTCTGCTGTTCTTCGGTGATGTCCTTGTTGAGGAAGTAGATGTCGTAGTGCTGCAGGGTGGTTTCGGCGTCGACCGGGAACTCGTAGATCACGGTCATGAAGTTCGCTCCTGGCGGCACGTTGAACATGGTGCACGGCCACGCCCAGAAACCGGCGAAGGACGGGTCTTTCACGCTCTCGTCAAATTTGAACGACTGCTCCGATGGCTTGGCCAGGCCGTATTGCAGGGTCCAGTTGCCATGCAGGTTATGGCTGTACTGGCCAACGTCCACCGAGTCGGCGAAGCCTGGGTGGGCAGGGGCGCAGTGGTAGCACTCGAGGTAGTTGTCGACGATCGACTTCCAGTTGGCCGGGGTGTCGCTGACAAAACGGGCCGCCAGGTGCAGGTCGTCGATCACGCCGCAGGCTTCGCGCATGCGCTTTTGCAGGCCTGGCAGCTGGTCTTCGACCGAGCCGGCTTCCATGTCCATGTTGATGAAGATGAAGCCTGCGTATTCTTCGACGCGCAGTTGCACCAGGGTGGAATTTTCTTTGTCGAAGTTCACCACGTTGTCGCAGTTGCGCGCGTGGGCCAGCTCGCCGTCGAGCTTGAAGGTCCAGGCGTGGTACGGGCAGGTGATGACGTTCTTGGCCTTGCCGCTGCCGCTGAGCAGCTGGTGGCCACGGTGCGGGCAGACGTTGTAGAAGGCGCGCAGCACGCTGTCGCGGCCACGCACGACGATGATGCTTTCGCCGATCACTTCGCGGGTGATGTAGGCGTTGTTCTCTGCCACTTCACTGCGGTGGCCGACGCAGATCCAGCTGCGTGCGAAGATCGCTTCTTTCTCGTGCTCGAACACTGCAGGCTGGGTGTAGAAGCTGGCAGGGATGGTGAAGGCCTCTTCGGCGTTGGCGCAGAAATCGGCGGGCAGGCGTTTGAAGTCATTCATGATCGGGTCTCACAAGCTCGGTTTTTAGTTGTCAGTTAACGCGTATCTATCAGTTAACAGGTCGGGCAAAAAAAGGTCCTGGCGCCTGCCCTTGCAGGACGCACAGGACTAACGAGGGTTTCGTTCTATTGAGCCGCAACCGGGGCAGGGGCTTCGTTCACGGCCTTGGGTTCTTCCCCGGCCATGCGCGCTGCCTCTTCTTCAATACGGTAGGCCGGCATCTGGCCGTAATCTTCGAACATCCATTTGAAGAAGCCGTAGATCTTCACCAGCAGGATCACCATGAACGGGATCGCGGTCAGCACTACGGCGGTCTTCATGGTCGACAGCGATGCCTTGGCAAACAGCATGGCCAGCGGCACCAGAGTCAGCACCACACACCAGAACAGGCGGTGGGTTGGCGTCGGGTCGTCACCTTCACGCAGGTTGCGGGTGCTGGTGGCGGCTACGGCATAGGCCGCGGCGTCCATGTGCGAGGCACAGAAGATCGCCATGATGAACAGGTACACACCCAGGAACACCTGGCCCCATGGCAGTGCCAGCAGCAGGTGGGTCACGGCCGATTCGCCGCCTTGCTCGCTGAGCATTTTCGGCACGTCCACGGCACCGGTAATGAACTGGTGCATGCTGTAGCTTTCCAGCGCGCCGAAGAAGAACCAGCAACCGAAGCTACCGCCCAGCAGCAGGGCCAGGACCACTTCCTTGATTTGCCGGCCACGCGAAACGCGGGTCACGAACATGGCCACGCCAGGTGCGTAAGACACCCACCACAGCCAGTAGAACACCGTCCAGTTGCGGGTGAAGGCACCGTCGCCCGCCGGGTCGGTGAACAGGCTCATGTGCACGTAGTTCTGGATCATCAGGCCAATCGAGTTGGCCGTGTTGTTGATGGTGAACTGGGTCGGGCCGACCAGCAGCACCACGCCGGCAAACACCAGTGCGCCGATGCAGACCATCTTGCTCAGGCGTTGCAGGCCACCGTCGATACCGATGTAAGAGCTGAGCGAGAACATGATCGCCACGGCGCCAATCACCATCAGTTGCACGGTGAAGGTGTCGGGGGTGCCGGTCAGGTCATGCAGGCCACGGGTCAGGGTCGAGGCGGTGAGGGCAAGGGAAACGGTCAGGGCGCCCATCATGGTCAGCAGGAAGATCAGGTCGACGGTGCGACCGACCGGGCCGGTGGCTTTGAAACCGGTGACGGCTTCAACGATCGAGGCCAGGTTCAGGCCGCTCTTCTTGCGCACGTGGAAATGGTAGGCCATGGCCAGGGAGGCCAGGGCATAGATCGACCAGGCGCTCACACCCCAGTGGAAGAACGAGTAGCTGATGCTGTACTCGAGGGCTTTAGGGGTAGCGGCGGCGATGTTCAGGCCAGGGGTCTGGTAGTAGTAGGCCCACTCCATGACGCCCCAGTAGAGGGTCGAGGAGCCCATACCGGCACAGATAAACATGAACACCCAAGTCGCTGTCGCGTACTCGGGTTTGCCACTGCCCAGGCGGATATTGCCGTACTTGCTGAAGGCCAGGTACAGCACGGCCAGCGAGCTACCGAACACCAATACCTGGACACTGGTACCGAAGGTGCGGGTGGACAGCTCGAACAACTGGTTGGCGGCGCTTTCAGCTTCGCTGGGGAAGGCTGCAAGGCCAATTACGGTGAGTAGCACGGCAATCAAACTCACAGTAATCAGGAACACATCAATCTTTTTATTTTTGTGCGACATCATCGTCTCCTGGACGTTGGCGTACTTATCTATACCCGGCAGGCATTCCGGGGTGTTGCGGTGCTGCTCCTTCCCTGGGTTGTTAACTAAAGGTTAACGTGAATCTTTGGGTTAACAGATTCTGCATTCAATCCACGCCGCTCGCAAGAGGGTGGGGCCGCTTTGTCTGACAATTCTGACAATTGGCCCCACTCAATCAGCCTTTGATCAACGCGGTGATCGCCTGGCCGACCTGCTGGGTCGACTGCTGGCCGCCCATGTCGCGGGTGGTCTGGCCGGCGGCGATGACCTGCTCGATGGCCTTGAGGATGTCATCGTGGGCGGCGCGGTAGCGTGGGTCGGCGCCGTCGTTGCCGAGGAAGTCGAGCATCAGGGCGCCGGACCAGATCATCGCGATCGGGTTGGCGATGTTCTTGCCGAAAATGTCCGGGGCCGAACCGTGTACCGGTTCGAACAGCGACGGGAACTTGCGCTCGGGGTTGAGGTTGGCCGACGGCGCGATGCCGATGGTGCCGGCGCAGGCCGGGCCGAGGTCGGAGAGGATGTCGCCGAACAGGTTCGAGGCCACCACCACGTCGAAGCGGTCGGGCTGCAGTACGAAGCGGGCACAGAGGATATCAATGTGCTGCTTGTCCCAGCTGATTTCCGGATAATTGGCAGCCATGGCGGCGGTGCGCTCGTCCCAGTAAGGCATGCTCACGGCCATGCCGTTGGACTTGGTCGCCGAAGTAACGTGTTTGCGCTCGCGGGTCTGGGCGACGTCGAAGGCGTACTTGAGGATGCGGTCCACACCACGGCGGGTGAACACCGACTCCTGCAGGACGAACTCGTTCTCGGTGCCTTCGAACATGCGACCGCCCAGGGACGAGTATTCACCCTCGGTGTTTTCGCGGATCACCACGAAGTCGATGTCGCCCGGTTCGCGACCGGCCAGCGGGCACGGTACGCCAGGGAACAGGCGCACCGGACGGATGTTCACGTACTGGTCGAAGTCGCGGCGGAACTTGAGCAGCGAGCCCCACAGCGAGATGTGGTCCGGCACCTTGTCTGGCCAGCCGACCGCACCGAAGTACAGCGCGTCAAAATCCTTGAGTTGTTCGAACCAGTCGTCCGGCATCATCTTGCCGTGGGCCAGGTAGTAGTCGCAGCTGGCCCACTCGAAGAATTCGAAGCTGATGTCCAGGCCGTGCTTGCGCGCCGCCGCTTCGACCACGCGGATACCTTCGGGGAGAACTTCGATGCCGATGCCGTCACCCGGGATGGCGGCGATTTTGAAAGTCTTGCTCATGGGGCGCACTCGTTGTCTAGGGAACAGGTGCTGGCCATGCTATAAGGGCTTTATTCAGAGATAATCTCGCCATTCATAGATTCTTAGTGCACGAAACGTGAATAATTTTCCGAGCCTCGACGACCTCAACATCTTTCTCCAGGTGGCCAAGCGCGCCAGTTTTGCGGCGGTGGCCGATGAGCTGGGCATGTCCGCCGCGTTCATCAGCAAGCGCATCCGCGTACTCGAACAAACCCTGGAGGTGCGCCTGCTGCACCGCACCACCCGACGGGTGACAGTGAGCGAGGAGGGTGAGCGGGTGTACCAATGGGCCCAGCAGATTTTCGACGCGGTGCAGCGCATGGGCGACGACATCAGCGCCCAACATCGCGAACCGACGGGCCAGCTGCGCATCGCCAGCAGCCTGGGCCTGGGGCGGCGTTTCGTTGCCCCGGCCCTGTCGGAGCTGGCCGAGCGTTTTCCGCGCCTGGACATCAGGCTGGATGTGCATGACAGGCTGGTCGATCTGATCGAAGAGGGCGTTGACCTCGACATTCGTGTGGGTAACGCGATTGCGCCCAACCTGATCGCCAAGCCCCTGGCCAAAAACCGCCGGGTACTGTGCGCCGCACCGGCGTACCTGGCGCGACGTGGCACGCCCAAAGCGCTGGCCGAGCTGGCCAGCCACGATTGCCTGGTGATCAAGGAACGTGACCATCCGTTCGGCATCTGGCAGCTGGAGGGGCCCCAGGGCGAAGAAAGCGTGCGGGTGACCGGCAACCTGTCGAGCAACCATGGCGAAGTGGCGCACCACTGGTGCCTGGATGGACGGGGGATTCTGCTGCGCTCGTGGTGGGATGTGCACGACAGCCTGGCGGAGGGGCGGCTGGTCCAGGTGCTGGGCGATTACCATCAGCCAGCGGACATCTGGGCGGTATACACCTCGCCCCTGGCCAGTTCAGCCAAGGTGCGGGTGGCGGTGGAGTTTTTCCGTCAGTACTTTGCCGAGCGTTACAGCTTGCCGGCCCTGGGCTGACCCCGGGGCTCAGCCCTGCTGCGTTTTGGCGCGCGGTTTACGCGGGGTTTTCGTCGCTGTCGCGCTGCGCTTGCGTTTCTTTTTCCATGGCGCGCCGCCACGCCCGGCCGGCGTCGCCGGACCGCTGATGGTCAGCTGCAGGCCCGCACAGCGCTCCACTTGCTTGCTCATCCAGGCCGATTGTTTGGCAACGAAAGTTTCAAGGCTCATCTCGCCGCTCTGGACCATGTCCAGCGCCTGTTCCCAGATCGCTGTGGTGCCTGGGTCGGCGATGGCTCGGGGTACGGCATCGATCAGGCTGAAGGCGGCCGGCGTGGCGCTGAGCGCCTTGCCCTGTTTGATCAGGTAGCCGCGATCGAGCAGGCCTTGAATGATGCCGGCACGCGTGGCTTCGGTGCCGATGCCGGTGGTTTCCTTGAGCTTCTGCTTCAGGCGCGGGTCGTCCACCAGCTTGGCGACGTTTTTCATGGCCTTGATCAGGTCGCCTTCGGTAAACGGCTTGGGCGGCTGGGTCCACAGGTCCTTGAGGTTGACCTCGGCCACCTGGCAGTCCTGGCCCTGATGCAAGGCCGGCAGCACCTGGGCAACGGGTGCTTCGCGGCCTTTGCCCGGGGTCAGGGCTTCGGGCAGGGCGCGGCGCCAGCCAGGTTCGACGATCTGCTTGCCGACGGCTCGCAAGGCCTGGCCGGCGCAGTCGAAGTCGGCCTGGGTGCGGTCATACTCGTGATTGGGCAGGAACTGCGCCAGGTAGCGGGCGCGAATCAGGGTATACACCGCCTTGTACTTGGGCGGCAGGCGAGAAGGGTCGCTGGCGGCGGCCGTGGGAATGATGCCGTGGTGGGCGCTGACCTTGGCGTCGTTCCAGGCCCGTGATTTGCGCTGGGCCTGCAGGTGCGGTTGCAGGGGCGCAAGGCCGGAGTCGGCACGCAGCAACGCAGCCAGAGTGCCTGGGGCCTCGGCGTGCTGGCTGACCGGCAGGTAGCCGCAATCGCTGCGTGGGTAGGTAATGAGCTTGTGGGTTTCGTACAGCGCCTGGGCGATGTCGAGGGTTTCCTGGGCGCCCAGGCCGAATTTTTTCGAGCACAGTTCCTGCAAGGTGCCGAGGTCGAAGGGCAACGGTGCCGCTTCGCGTACGCGCTCGGTAGCCACCTTGACCACCTGGGCGCTGTGGGCGTTGCCGATGGCCGCCGCTGCGTCCTGTGCCAGTGCCTGATTAAGGCAGCGGCCCTGGTCGTCGCAGGCATCTTCGCTGGCCCGCCATTGCGCGGTGAACCGGGTGCCGGCGCTGTCGAGCAGTACGTCAATGGCCCAGAACGCCACCGGTACGAAGTTGGCGATGCTGCGGTCGCGGTCGACCACCAGGCGCAAGGTCGGGGTTTGCACCCTGCCCACCGGCAGCACGCCCTGATAACCGGACTGCCGGCCCAGCAAGGTAAAGAGTCGGCTCATGTTCATGCCGATCAGCCAGTCGGCCCGTGAACGGCCCAGGGCCGAGTGATACAGGCTGAAGGTTTCGTTGCCTGGCTTGAGTGCGGCGAGGGCCTTGCGGATCGAGGCATCGTCCAGTGCCGACAGCCACAGGCGCTGGATCGGCCCGCGGTAGCGGCAGTGTTCGACCAGCTCACGGGCGATCATTTCGCCTTCGCGGTCGGCGTCGGTGGCGATCACCAGCTCGCTGGCCTCGCCGAGCAGGCGTTTGACGGCCTTGAACTGGCTGGCGGTTTTCGGCTTGACCAGCATCTTCCATTGGCTCGGAATGATCGGCAGGTCAGCCAGCACCCAGCGCTTGTAGCGGGCATCGTAGCTATCGGGCGGGGCGGTTTCGAGCAAGTGGCCGATGCACCAGGTCACAGTCACATTGCTGCCCACCCAGCAGCCATCACCGCGGCGGTTGGCGCCGAGGACCTTGGCAATATCCTTGGCCTGGGAAGGCTTTTCGCAGAGAAACAGGCGCATGCCGGCGGGGTGTCATTCTATGGCTGGGGTGGGCCATAGCATGCGCAGGATTGACAGGGCTGGCAAGTTTTATCTGTATAGATATACAGCTAATGTTGTCTGCTCAGCCCGCCTTGCGCAAAGTCAGGTTGATTCGCAGACTCCCAAGCACCGGGTGCGCACCTGGCTTGAGCGGCAGCACACCATGAAAACGCAAACGGTCTTCGCCGCCCCACACCAGCACATCGCCGTGGCGCAGGCCGATACGCTGGGTGGGCTCGTTTCGCCGGTGTCCGCCGAGCAGGAACACCGCCGGCAAACCGAGCGATACCGACACGATCGGCTGGCTGAAGTCTTGCTCGTCGCGGTCCTGATGCAGGCTCAGGCGGTTACCGGGGCGATAGCAGTTGACCAGGCAGGCGTCGGGGCTGAAGTCGGCAAACCCCGCCAGGGCTGCCGCGTGTCCGGCCAGGTCGAGCAATACCTCCGGCATTGCCGGCCATGGTCGGTTGCTCAGCGGATCGACCGGGCTGTAGCGGTAACCCTGACGGTCACTGACCCAGCCCAGTGCGCCACAGTTGGTAAGCCCTACGGCCATTTTAAGACCGCCGGGTGTGAGCATATGGCGAAATGGCGCCGAGGCCACCACCTGGCGCAGGGCCGGCAACATCGCCTCAACCTGAGGCAGGGCAAAGCCCGGCAGCAGCACCGCGTGTGGGCCGACCCATTGCGGTTGCTGCGGGCTTTGAGGATCGAACAGGTCCAGTTCGGTTTGCATCGTAAACAGCCATTAATGAAGCGGGCAGGGGAAAGACGCTTTATGATAAGACCCTTTGCCGGGCCCGCGTCACCCTGTACGTTGCGCTTGAACCCCCGCATCGCGGCACTTCAGCGCCCTTGAAAGAAAAAAATAAACTTTTTGAATTCAAGGGGTTGCCAGCTCAATCGAATGAGTCCATAATTGCGTCCATCGAAAACGAGGCAGCTGAAAAGCTTAGCGTTTTCAAGGAGATAGCGGTTTTATCGAGTTGTTTCCTTAAAGAGTTGTATATGTTTGAGATTGCTGTTTAGAGGATCTCGGGCATTTGAGGCCGAGTAGCAAAGTGGTTATGCTCCGGATTGCAAATCCGTCTACGCCGGTTCGATTCCGACCTCGGCCTCCATTATTGAAAGCCCCGCAGATTAACGTCTGCGGGGTTTTTCTTTGCGTGCTCGAAAAGCGCGGAGTTCCAATACTTTCCATATTGACCAACCGTTGAGCCCAGCCATTGCGCTGGGCTTTTTGCATCCGGAGCGCTCAGTGACCTCTAAACCACGCTACCTGACGGCAGGTACTCTTTCGAGTGCGTCGGGCCAAGCAGCTATCGATTTTGAGGCGGGCGCTATTGTCAACAAGTACGCAGCGGCAGGAAGAGTTCGTCAGGGTTACGTGACTCCATATTCATTTTTGCGCACGCGGCATCTGCCGTCGCCTTGGCTGTATAGCTTGGCTTGAGGCGTAATTTTTCCTGGTTGTCGTAGATGTCGAATCCTCCCGGCACCGTGTTGGCGTAGAAGCGAGCGCCTGATCGGAAAGATTCTTCTTCAATCGGAACGGCCGGAATAGTAACGAATCGCTTTTGCATTTTTCGTGCCTCCCCAGGCAGATATAGACTTTAGTAGTAGTCGTCTGTTTCGTAGGCTGCAAGAAAGCATTGAGCGAAGTGACCGGTGGCGTTGAGATGGCGCAGGAGGAGGCGAGCGCCCATGCAAGGTCGTAGGGGCAGAGAAGTTACTTTAAATTCTCTACTAGCCAGCCAGTGCCGTTCCAGGTTGCAGCGAGAATTGAAACACCAATCACGCTTATAAGAACCCGTTTTCCTAACCCTTCATCTTTACTAAAGATGACCAAGGTGCAGCCGATTCCAATAATGGAAAGAAACAGTACCCCTATTACCAAAACTGCCCAGATCATGGTTACTCCTGTATGTTCAATGGTTGCGGCTTGAGCGTGGCCCGCACTGGGAGGCGCGCCAATTTAGCAGACTTCTATCTTTTGGGTCAGGCGGCGAAAGCAGGAGCACCTGCCCAGGTAGCCGGTCTTACCTGTACTGCCGCCTCTACTTTCTGATTTTGAAGGCGTGGGCATTAAGTCGGCAATGGAATTGGCAAAGGCTGATGCTGGATGCTGCCACCAGGCTCGACCAGCTGTGGATGGTCACGTGCAGCTGATTTTTGGCGGTCGGCAGGGCGCCGGGAGAGGGATTGTAATGCTTCGCGATATTTGCGTGACTCCACGCGACCGTTAGTAGCAATACGTACCTCGACGTACCCTGTCTTTCCCTGCTGACAAAAAAACTTCACATTGGAAGATTAGAACTTGGACGCCCTGAAATTTATAAAAGAAAAAGCTAACGTGCTCAAAGAGGGCGCAGGCAAAAAGACAGATGAGCTCATTGAGAAGGCAGCTGAGCTCAGGAAAGAGTACGATGAAAACCAGCGCCGGAAACTGGAAGACTGGGTGTATAAAAAGGAAGAAGAGCTAAAAAACCTTGAGCAATCGCTGAAGGAGCGCGAAAAAATAATCGCCACTAAAGAGCTAAAACTCAAGGCTAAGTTTTTCATCCGCTTCATTGGGGTTATCGCAGTATTATCTGTGCTCGGGGTGGTTGTGCTCTTATATACCATTGTGAAAGATATGCCTCACGGAAATCCCCCATCCCATTTTACGCCGGCCTCCGAACTCGTTGATGATAAGGGCTTGTCGTCCACGTCAACCTCAACCTCACCCTCCACTCCGAGAGAAAGAGACGCGTACAGCACCTTCAGCGACATTGATGCCGATAACCCTAATTTTGACGTTGGAGGCTATTGCTTGGAGAAGGAGAAGCACGGGAACATTACCTTCGAAGAGTGTCTAGGTATTGCAACTGCCAGGATTATCAAAGGAAAAAACTAGGCCGCCGTAGCGCTTACGCGCACACAAGCACGCACGCGCGCTCGAAAAAAACTGATCATTTCTGCATAAAAGGCCTGGTTGAATCTGCTTCCCTCTGCGCGCGCGGCGCCTGGCGGCTATATTCAGTTGGGGCGGGATCAAGGAAGGGGCGCGCTATGGATAAGGCATTTCGAAATGGTGTTTTTGTGGTCGGGGTTATGCTGCTGATGGTCGGGGCCGGTGTAACGCTGAATTTCATTTTGCGAGAAAAAAGTAATGATGCCCCGGTGGTCATCCTTTTGATCATTGGTGCCGTTATGGTTGTAGCAGGCTGGAAACAGAGTCAGAAAGAGTAGTCCGCCCAAGCCTTTTGCTTGGCGGCCCTCGTTCCGCCTGCTGAATAGCGTTACCCTTTTGCCGGGTCGTATCAACACGGAAAGTCATATGCTCAAACGTTCTACCGCACTTGTCGTTGTGACGATGGCGCTGTCTGCATGCCAGCCGAAATGGAAGCCGATGACAGAAGAAGAGGCCAGGCAGCAGCGGGAATTTGCTGAAGCACTTTGGGCCAAAGATAGCGCTAAATATCCCAGCCTCGAAGAATGGCTCAATGATCAGGTCAGCCCCAGTCGTTCAGCAGAGCAAAATGTGGTGAAACTGATGTCTCAATCACTTGAACGCTGCCTGAACGGGCGCGCCGACACGTCTCCAGTCGGCTGCAGCAAGCGCTCGATGCCCATCGTCGACAGCTATTACTTCGACCATTACTACACATCGAGCAAGAAGCCACCGGCGGGCTACCTGACTGTTAGCCATGCTTATTTGAAGTGGACGTCGGCCATGGAAGCGATTGCGCTTCCGGCTTCCCGGGATGTGGTTTCTGAGCGTGCACTGCAAGCGCGTGAGGCAATTCAGCGAGCATCCTTCCCCGGGTTATAAAATCAGTTGATGTTGGCCGGTTCAGCTTGAGCGGCTGTTCCCAGGCGGGCGTCATCCGTCAGGCTATGAAGCTCGGCACGCACAGCTGCAGGAATGGGCACGGACACGTTACTGGACCGCTCGACGTACACATAAACAATATGCGCGACCGCTGAGGCGTGCACATCGTCACCCCGAAACAGTGCCACTTCATAACGCGCACTGCTGTTGCCCAAATGGGATATCCGTACGCCAACTGCAATCCGCCCGGGAAACTCGATAGGGGAGAAGTAGGTGCAGCCTGAGTTCACGATCAGCCCGATCACCGGGCTGCCGGTGATATCCAGCGTGCCGCGGGCTACCAGGAACTCACTGATTGCCGCTTCGCAATAGGAGTAATACACGACGTTATTAACGTGTCCGTAAGGGTCTTGATCACCCCAGCGTGTTGTTACTTCGGTGAAGTACTTGAATTCTGCCCGGCTGGCGGGTGTGGCGCGGTTGCTCATAGTGTTTCCTGAGGGCGGGAGCGAATGCCGGGCCACTTTAGCAGCGGCTATTCCCGCCAGACCCTCTCCAAGAGAGGGGGCGAGTTCGGCTGTTCAGGTTAGTGCGAGGCTATCGACTGCTTTTCCGGTCTCTGGATCGCTCATGGTCGACCGCTGGAAAAGGCCGGTACTCACCAGGTCGTCGATCACAGCGGCAACCACTTGTTTTGTGTCAGGTGTTTTGGCATAGCGCGTGCGAAGCAGGAAGTCCAGAGAGTGGGTTTTTACTTCCGCAAGCCCTTTGTGGATTCCACCAATGACCTTCTCCCGCACACCTTCCTGATTGAACGCATCAACGAGGCGGCCAACATAAAATCCGGCCTGACTTCCGCCATGCGGCAGGTTGATCCATTGCAGGTCCGCAGGCGATTCAGGTACTTCAGTGTTGCGCGCTTCCAAGGCTTTCTCCAATTGATTCATTGTTGAGTTGATTGAGTTGATTGAGTTGATTGAGTGTGGGATATAGGTGGGCTCAACGGACTTGCTGGTGATTTTTTGCAAGTTCGACTGCTGCGGTAATGGCAGCTCGGGCTTGAGGGCTGTTCTTCCAGCAGGTCGAACCTAATGCGGCAGCTGCTTGCCCCAGGATGTCACTGACATTCGACCTGGCAAGTTCCTGCAGCGATTCAATACCCATTTGCTCAAGCCGTGTAATCACCGTCGGCCCTACGCCCTTGAGGGCTAGCAGCGCGGTGCGCTCCTTCGATGGAAATGGCACGTGTGAACTCCTTTTCAACGCAATGATGCTCTGGAAGATAGCCTTAAGTTCAAGTTCGCTTCAACAAGGCCGTTGATGGCTGGCGTGCCACACAAAGTCTGGCCTTTGTGGTGCTGCCGGACTCCTGTTGCTGGTCAAGGGTCAAAATGCCATCATTTGAATGCTCCTGCGGCAGCATGACGGTCCAGTGCTGGCTGACAGACGCGGCGGGCTTAAACCAGGTAATTAAGGAAGCATGATGAGCATCGTAACGGTCAGAACAAAGGAAGAGCTGGCAACAGCCAGGCAGTCAGGCGTAGAGCGGATTGTCGTACAAGGCGAGCTTGCTGAAAAAGTGAAAAGGTCGAAGAAAATTGCGCTGGCCGGCTCAGTCACCCTCGGCACATTAGCCGTTGCGCTTGCCGCCATGCCCCTGACCGGCGGTCTGTCGATGTTCGCCGCGGCGCCGGTTGCCGCACTCACCGGGCTTGAAATTGCCGCCATCATCGCCGCGGCGTCTGTGGGCCTGGCGCTGATCATTGCGCTGTTCAAAGACTATGAAGAAGTTTCCTATGACGCCGGGAAGCTGGTGCTCAAAAAGCGGCAGTCATGATTGCGTGCCAGCTGGGCTACCCCGCAGATTAACGTCTACGGGGCATTTGTAGGGAGCTGCAAAGGCCAGCGTTGTGGGCAGGGTCGAAGTGCCAGGCTAGCTCGGTATCAAGCAAGCTGCATCAGTTTCCGGGACGCAGCTGTGTTCAGCGTTCATGCGCTCGCAGTGAGTAATGGCTTCTTCTTTAACGGGATAGCTGGGTTTAAGCCGGATTTTTTCCTGGTTATCGTAAATGTCGAATCCTCCCGGCACTGTGGTTGCATAGTACCGGGCGCCTGCGCGGAAGGACTCCTGCTCGATTGGCACCGCCGGAACAATAACGAATCTTGGTTGCATTTTTGCGCCTCCCCAGGCAGACATGTAACTATTAGTCATCGATTTGCCTTGCTGCAACCAGGCGATGAGGGAAACGACAGGAGGTAGAAAAAGCCGCGTCATGGCGTGGCGGTACTCATCAGCAGATGATTCTTGTTAAGCATCCAGGTTTTTATTTCAATTGATAATGAAAACTGTTCTCATGGCTTTCACTCTCCTGTAATCTTGCCGGCGCTTTGGCGGCAACCCGCATTGCTGCCTGTTTAACGGCCAGTTGGGGATGGAGATGGAAGACAGAAAAGGGGCTGTTGCAATACTGCAATGGCGCGCAACGTTCCTTGGCGAGGGAGTTTTGCAGGAAGAAGCGTACGACCAGGCATTGATGGCCGCAGACCGTCTGGAGCAATCGGGCGCGGTCAGCGCTGGCGAATGGCTGCAGATGGTGCGTCAGGCCAATGCTGCGTTGTTGCACCAGCCCTGAACGCGACTCAACCCAGCACCCACACCAGCATCGACAGGGCCAACGCCAGCAGCGTGCCCAGCACGGCGGCGTATTCGATCTTCGAATGCTGGGCATGCACACGCACGTCCTCAAGGTACTCGGACTGAGCGGGGGCATGCGCGTAATGACGCAAATCTTCGGTCATGCTCTGCAGGCGAGCATCGACAATGGCCCCGACGGCATAGAATGAAGCGATGTAGCTGGTGAGGACGATCAGCAGATACTTCATGGTGGCTCCCTGGCGTTGACGATTTTGAATCCCTGGCTTATACAAGCGTCCCTTTTGCCAAACGCGCTGCCACAGGTACTGATGATGCATGACGAGCCGGACATTCACGAACCTGAACACGACCACCTGCTCGATCATGAGTTCTATGACCTTGACCCCGCCCAGCAGGACGAAGTCGACCCGCTGTTCGACCCGCAGGACGATGAGTCGGCCGACACCCTGGATGAAATGGATTGGGACGAGGGTGTCGATCCGCTTGACGACTGCTAGGCCGAGCGCCGGTTTATCGGCCGTCCGCCGAGAATCTGCCAGCGCCGGTCACTGACAGCAACAGCAAGCCGCCGCAAATACTCAGGTTCTTGAAAAACTGCACACTGTTGGCGGCGCGGGCCGCCTCATCGGTCATGGTCCAGAACGGGTGGCCAATCAGCGCCGTGCCGATCACGAACAAGGCGAACAGAAACGCCAGTGGCCGGGTGTAGAAGCCGATGATCAGCAAGATGGCGACAAAAAACTCCATGATCACGGCGACTCCGGCTGCCACCGTGGGCATGGGTGCGCCCAGCGAAGCCAGGTAGCTGACGGTACCGTCGAAGCCGGTCAGTTTGCTCCAGCCAGACATGACAAACAGGATCATGAGCAGGATACGCGCCAGCAGGATGATCACATCGCGCTGGTTATCGAACAGGGTATAGCGCATGGCCGCCTTCCTTTGTAATGGGGCCATTTCACCATAGCAGCTGGTTATCGTTTTTGCCCCGACGGACGGCGGCAGGCAATAAAAAAGGCGCCTGCAAGGCGCCTTTCAAGAAGATGGTGCGAGTGGCGGGACTCGAACCCGCAAGGCTCACGCCGGCAGATTTTAAGTCTGCTGTGTATACCAATTCCACCACACTCGCACAGGTTTGAAAGGGTCTGGCGACCGGGCGTGTCGTTGGATCGAAGCCCTGGGGAAAATGAGTTTCCGCCGCAATCAAGCGTGCTTTATAACTCATCGTTATATTTGAGTCAACCGCAGCCAAGGCCTTGTAGCCGCCATGGGCTGCGCCTTTGGGGGCTGCGCCCGGCTATTGAACCGGTGCTTTTCATTGGAAATATCGATCTGCTGGAATTGCCAGGCCCGCGGGCTGTCTATGCTTGAATAAGTCTGCGTATTGCGTGGGGGTTGCATGAGTTCTTCTGATCGCCCGGACACCCTGCAAGCCAGTCCTTATGAGCAGTTGGTGCAGGCTGTGGTGGACTACGCCATCTACATGCTCGACCCTCAAGGGCATATCGTCTCCTGGAACGCAGGTGCGCAGCGCATCAAGGGGTGGCGCGCCGAAGAAGTGATAGGCAAGCATTTCTCACTGTTTTTTACCGACCAGGATCGTATCGAAGGCAGACCGGCCATGCTGCTTGAACGGGCCCTCAGGACCGGCGTTGCCCAGGACGAGGGCTGGCGTGTGCGCAAGGATGGTACGCGTTTCTGGGCCTTGGCAGCACTGGATGTGATCCGTTCGCCAGACGGCGAGATCATCGGCCTGGCGAAGATAACCCGGGATATCACCGACCGTCTCGAAGCTGCTCAGCAACTGGATGCCATGCGCGCGCAACTGTTTCAGGCGCAGAAGCTCGACGCCCTCGGCCAGTTGACGGGGGGCATGGCGCACGACTTCAACAATCTGCTGACCATTATCATCGGTTCGGCGAAGCTGGCCCTTGGCAGTCAGGATTCGCTGCGTGTTCATCGTCTGCTGGAACATATTGTTGATGCCGGTGAGCGCGGCGCGCAGATGACGCAACAGTTGCTCAGCTTTGCCCGGCACAAAGTACTGAAGTCAGGGCGGGTGCAACTGTTAGCGTTGATCGAATCGAGTCGTTTGCTGCTGGCGCACGCACTGCCCAAAGGTGTCGAGTTGCAGGTGCAGCTGGGGGAGGGCTTGCAGGATGTCATCGTGGATGGCGGCCAGTTGCAGATGGTACTGGTGAATCTGATCCTCAATGCCCGTGATGCGCTGGAGGGCGAAGGGGTTATTTGTTTGCAGGCATGCAACTGTCAGCTGGCGGGAGAGGTCGAAGACTTGCACGGTGCGTTTGTACGGCTGGACGTCAGCGATGACGGTCGAGGTATCGCCCCGAGTGTATTGCCGCGGATCTTCGAGCCTTTCTTCACCACCAAGGCATTTGGCAAGGGAACTGGATTGGGGTTGAGTCAGGTCTATGGCTTTATCAAGCAGAGCAATGGCGCCGTTACGGTGGCCAGCGTGCAAGGCGAAGGCACGCGTATGACCTTGTATCTGCCGGTTTTTGAGGCAAACACTGCGGCGTCCAATTGAACGGGTGAGCGTATCGTGGAACAACTCAAGCGCCTTGTAAGCGGTATTGATGGTCTGGATGCATTGCTCAAGGGCGGCTTGATTGCCGGTGCGTCCTATATCGTTCAAGGGCCGCCTGGCTCGGGCAAGACTATTTTGGCCAACCAGTTGGCGTTCAATCATGTCGGGCAGGGCGGGCGGGTGCTGGTCGCTACTTTATTGAGCGAGTCGCACGAACGCCTGTTCCAGTACCTCTCTACCCTGAGCTTTTTTGACCCGAACCGGGTCGGCAATCAGATCCAGTTTGTCAGCGCTTTCGATACGCTCGAGCGTGAAGGCCTGGACCCGGTGGTAAAGCTGCTGCGCGGCGAAATCAGTCGCCACCAGGCAACCTTGCTGATTGTCGATGGCTTGTTGACCGCCAGGTCACGGGCAGATACGCCGCTGGACACGAAAAAATTCATTGCCGATCTACAGGGGCATGCAGCGTTTTCCGGTTGCACGGTGCTGTTTCTTACCAGTTCGCGATTGGACGATGGCAGCCCGGAACACACGATGGTCGATGGCGTGATCGAGCTGGGAGAGGTGCTGGTCGGGAGTCGTTCGGTGCGCCGCATCCAGTTACGCAAGACCCGCGGCAGTGGTGCGTTGTCAGGCCTGCATGACTGCGAAATCACCGAGGATGGCCTGCAGGTGTATCCGCGGCTTGAGTCGCTTTACAGCCACCCCAGTGGCAGCGGCAGTGACGAGCAGGGGCGTGTCAGCAGTGGCATCAAGGTGCTTGATGAGTTGCTCGGTGGCGGCTTGCCTGGCGCTTCGGTAACGCTGGTCATGGGCCCCTCGGGGATCGGCAAGACGTCGCTGGGTGTGAGTTTTCTGGCGGCAGCCACGCCGGAGGCGCCCGGGCTGCATTTCGGCTTTTACGAAACACCGCATCGATTACGTCTCAAAGCCAGTGCTTTGGGACACGATTTTGCTGAAATGGAGCGCCATGGTGCGTTGCACATAGGTTGGCAGCCGACCACCGAAGGCGGGCTGGATGAGGTGGGTGCGCGCCTGCTGAGCCAGGTTCAGGCACACGGTATTCGTCGTGTGCTGATCGACAGCCTGGGGGCCTTCACTCGCCTTGCGAGCAACCCGGCGCGGCTGAACGAGTTTTTCCGGGCTTTGACCGGTGAGCTGCGGGCCCGGGATGTGAGTGTCATGGCCACTTGGGAAATGCGCGATATCTTCGGCTCGGAAATCAATGCACCTGCCCCGGACTTGTCGAGCATTGTCGATAACCTGCTGCTGATGCGCTTTGTCGAGCTGGAGTCGGAACTCAAGCGCCTGCTGTCGATCCTCAAGGTGCGTGACAGTTACTACGATCCGGCGCTGCTGGAATTGATCATCAGCGCGCATGGCATCGACCTGCAAAAAGCCTTCACCCAGGCGACAGCCGTGCTCTCTGGCACCCCGTCGCCGGTGCCGGGCGCGTGAACGTGCAGGTGGTACAGTCATGAGCACGATTCTGGTCGTCGACGATGAATACCTGATCGCCAATATTCTCAGTTATGCCCTGGAGGATGAAGGGTATCAGGTGGAAACGGCCAGCAACGGGCAAAAAGCGCTGGATATTCTCAAAGGCAAGCGCGTGGAGCTGGTCATCACCGACTACATGATGCCGCAGTTGAACGGGGAGGAACTGGCAGTGGAAATCCGCAGGCAGCCCCTGTTGCAGACCCTGCCGGTGATACTGATGAGTGGCGCCCAGGCGCATGAAGGACGAGGCAATCCTGACTTGTTCGTGGCGGTATTCGACAAGCCCTTCGACATTCGCGAGATGATAGCCAAGGTCAAGGAGCTGGTCGGCGCGCCCAAATCATCGTGAGGCCATTGCGGCCGGCCGCGAGGCAGACGAGATCAGGGTCAAGCGCATCCGTGCGACTTGAATCGGCGCGCTTCACTCGTGGTGAGTGTCTCCTTTTTCCGGTGCCGGGCTGCCGGCCTGAATGCGCTTGTAGATCTCTTCGCGGTGCACCTGGACATCTTTAGGCGCGTCGATGCCGATCCTCACTTGCATACCTTTAACGCCCAGAATGGTGACTTTGATGTCATCGTTGATGACGATGCTTTCGCCAACCTTGCGGGTGAGTATCAGCATGTATTTCTCCTTGGTAACGTAAGTTGCTGTGCAAACTGTGCTCGCACTAGCCGGGAACCCGCGCTGCGTGTTCCTCTTTTCCTTCATTAAAGACGTTTTCGGCGGATATTAATTCCCCCGAATTCACAATCTGTGCCGAGCCTTTGGTCACAGGTGCCCCACGGGGCAAATGTACGCTGCGATCCCATGATTTCGGCTCACACACGCAAGCATAGGGGGCTTGAGCGAATATGGGAAATTTCTCTGCATGATAGGGGAATTGGGGCCTGTTGTATCGATCTTCAAGGGCCATCCAGGCTTTTCAGAAACACCGCCAGGCGGACTTCCTCGACGTTCAAGCCCTTGCGTTTACGCGCGCGCGGCAGGGTGGCCAGTTCGCCGCGGGCAAAGCATTCGAGCAAGGCCGGGTGGATATAGCAGCGCCGGCACACGGCGGGCGTGTTGCCCAGGCGCAAGGCGACCTGCTTGACAGTGTCGACGATCTGTCGGCGCGCTTCGGGTTCCGGTTGCCATTGCAGTTTGCGCAGCAGGTTCAACGCCAGCGCACTGCCGGCCCACGTGCGGTAGTCCTTGGCGGTGAAGTCACTGCCGGTCAATTGTTGCAGGTAGGCATTGATATCGGCAGAGCCGACGCTGTGGCGATTGCCTTGTTCGTCCTGATACTGGAACAGGTCCTGGCCGGGCAGGTCCATGCAGCGCTTGATCAGGTTGGCCAGGCGTCGGTTGCGCAGGGTTACCTGGTGCTCGATACCGCTTTTGCCGCGAAACTGAAAGCGTATGGCAATGCCCTGGACCTTGACGTGGCGGTTGCGCAAGGTGGTCAGGCCGAAGGAGTTGTTGTCGCGGGCGTACTGGCGGTTGCCCACGCGGATCAAGGTGGTGTCGAGCAGGCTGACCACCAGGGCCATGATTTTCTCGCGGTCCATGCCCGGGCGTGCCAAGTGGCTTTCCAGCTGACTGCGCAGCTTGGGCAGCAGGCTGGCGAAGGCTTGCATGCGACCGTACTTGTGGCTGTCGCGAAAATCGCGCCAGCCGGGATGATAGCGGTACTGCTTGCGGCCACGGGCATCGCGTCCGGTGGCCTGCACATGGCCTTGCGGGTCGGCGCAGATCCACACATTGGTATAGGCCGGGGGAATGGCCAGGGCCTTGATCCGCTCCAGGGTGACGGGGTCGTTGATTCGCTGGCCGTCAGCATCCAGGTAGACAAAGCGGCCGCGCAGGGTTTTACGGCGCAGGCCCGGCTGGTTGTCATCGACGTAATGCAGGTTGTCGGGAAGGGCGATTTCGTCCATGGCACATATCCGCTGACCGAATCTGTACTATGGACCGCGCGATCAGCCCAGCAGTGCCACCGACTTGATCTGTGCGATCAATTGCTGGCCGCCGTGCAGGCCCAGTTGGTCGGCCGAGTAGCGGGTGATACGCGCCAGCAGCACGCTGCCGGCAGCATCGAGGCTGACCAGCACGTGGGCACTGTTGTCTGCAGCCTGGTGACCGCTGACCGTTACCGGCAGCCGATTGAGGATGCTTGAACTGGCATCTTCGGCCAGGCTCAGGCTGACATCACGCGCCTGGACCTTGAGTCGTAATGGCGTGCCCAGGGCCAAGGGCGCGTGAGCCAAGCGCAGTTCCAGCGTACTGCCTGGCAGTTGCAGGCCCAGTAACTGGTAGTGGCTGTCGTAGCTGCTGACCAGGCCTTCGATGATCACCCCGGCATCATCGCCCTGTGCCAGCGGCAGGTCGAGGCGAGCGAGGGTGGCGGCAATCGGGCCGCTGGCCTGGACATTACCTTGATCCAGCAGGACCAGATGATCCGCCAGGCGCGCCACCTCATCCTGGGCATGGCTGACATAAATCAGCGGTATTTCCAATTCGGCATGAAGACGCTCCAGGTACGGCAGGATCTCGCGCTTGCGCGGTCCGTCGAGGGCCGCCAGCGGTTCGTCCATCAACAGCAGCTGCGGGCTGCTAAGCAAGGCGCGGGCGATGCCTACCCGTTGTGCTTCGCCGCCGGAAAGGGTGGCAGGCTTGCGGTTGAGCAAATGCTCGATACCCAGCAGCTCGCAGGCTTGATCGAGGCTGACCTTGCGCGACTGCGCCGGGATACGCCGCCAGCCGAAGGTCAGGTTGCCTTGCACGGTCAGGTGTGGAAACAGGCTGGCTTCCTGGAACACGTAGCCGATCGGGCGCAGGTGCGGGGCAATGAAATGATTGCGTCGTGAGTCTTGCCAGACCTGCCCGTTGACCTCGATGTAGGCATCGGACGCGCGCTCGAGACCGGCAAGGCAGCGCAGGCAGGTGGTTTTGCCTGAGCCGGAGTGGCCGAACAGGGCGCTGATGCCGCGACCGGGCAATTGCAGGTCGACATCCAGTTTGAAGTCGTTGCGGGTCACCTTCAGCCGGGCATGAATCATTGACTGCACCGCTCAGCTCCAGGCCGATTTGCCCCGGCGGCTGGAGTACAGCGCCAGTAGCACGAGGAAGGAAAACACCAGCATGGCTCCGGCCAGCCAGTGGGCTTGCTGGTACTCCATGGCTTCGACATGATCGAAAATCTGTACCGACACGACGCGGGTTTTGTCGGGGATGTTGCCGCCGATCATCAGTACCACACCGAACTCACCCACGGTATGGGCGAAGCCGAGGATGCTGGCGGTGATGAAACCGGGCCGTGCCAGGGGCAGCACGACATGGACGAAACAGTCCCAGGGGCTGGCCCGCAAGGTGGCGGCCACTTCCAGCGGACGCTCGCCAATGGCAGTGAAGGCGTTTTGCAGCGGTTGCACGACAAAGGGCATGGAGTAGATGACCGAGCCGATCACCAGGCCGGTAAAGCTGAACACCACGGTGCCCAGCCCCAGCGCTTCGGTGGTCTGGCCAATCCAGCCGTTGGGCCCCAGGGCCAGCAACAGGTAGAAGCCGATCACCGTCGGTGGCAGCACCAAGGGCAGTGCCACCACGGCGCCCACCGGCCCGCGCAGCCAGGAGCGCGTGCGCGCAAGCCACCAGGCGATGGGCGTCCCCACCAGCAGTAAAATCAGGGTGGTCAGGCTGGCCAGTTTGAAGGTCAGCCAGATGGCACCCAGGTCGCTGGCGTCCAGTGGCATCAGATTTCGTAGCCGTAGGATTTGATCAGTGCGGTGGCTTTCGGGCCTTTGAGGTATTCGACCAAGGCTTTGGCGGCGGCGTTGTCCTTGCCCTTGTTGAGGATCACGGCATCTTGCTTGATCGGCTCATGCAGGCTGGCGGGCACGATCCAGGCCGAGCCCTCGGTGACTTTGCCATCCTTGTAGATCTGCGACAGGGCGACAAAGCCCAGTTCGGCATTACCGGTGGATACGAACTGGAAGGCCTGGGTGATGTTCTGACCCTCGACGAGTTTGCCTTTGGTGGCGTCGGTCAGCTTGAGTTTGTCCAGCACCTGGGTCGCGGCCAGGCCGTACGGTGCGGCTTTGGGGTTGGCGATGGACAGGTGCTTGAATTCATTTTTCTTTAGCACCTCACCTTTGTCATCGACGTAGCCAGGCTTGGCCGACCACAGGGCCAGGGTGCCGACGGCATAGGTAAAGCGTGAGCCTTTGACGGTATCGCCTTCGCTTTCCAGCTTGGCCGGGGTGCTGTCGTCGGCGGCGAGGAATACTTCGAATGGCGCACCGTTCTTGATTTGCGCGTAGAACTGCCCGGTCGCCCCGTAGGCGGCGACCAGCTTGTGCCCGGTGTCTTTCTCGAAGTCTTTGGCGATGGCCTGGATCGGCGCTGTGAAGTTGGCTGCAACAGCCACCTGAACCTCATCGGCCCAGGCGCTGTTGAAAGTCATGAACGTGGCCAGGGCGGCCAGGGCAAAACGGGGGGCGCACTTACTCATGAAACACAGCTCCATGGGCTGAAGGGAATCGTTGTATACAAGAATATATAGCGATTTCCCGACAAACGGAAAGCGCTGCGTTAACGGCGCAGTTGAGTAAGTGCTTTTTCAGCCAGGCTGCGGGTCAGCTCGCCGGCCGGCAAGGCCCGGGCCAGACGCGCCGCCTGTCCCGACCAGAGGTTGCTGAAATCGCTGCTGCCGTTGGGTTCGCTGATGGCCCGCAGCGGCATCAGGGCGCCGCCGGCCAGCGGAAAACGCGGTGCCAGGTCACTGATGGGGCCGAGTTCACGCATGATCCGGGTGGTAATACCCCGGGCCGGGCGGCCGGTGAACAGGTTGGTCAGTGCAGTTTCGCTGTCCTTGGAGGTCTGCAGGGCCTGGCGATGGGCGGCCGAGACCTTGGCTTCCGGGCACAACAGGTAGGCGGTGCCCAGTTGCACGCCCGACGCACCCAGCGCCAGGGCGGCGACAATGCCGCGGTGGTCGCCAATACCGCCGGCTGCGATTACCGGCACGCTTACGGCATCGACCACCTGCGGCACCAGGGCCAGGGTACCGACCTGGGTGTTGAGGTCGGTGCTCAGGAACATCCCGCGGTGGCCGCCGGCTTCATAGCCCATGGCAATGATGGCATCGCAACCGTGCTGTTCCAGCCAGATGGCCTCGTCGACAGTGGTGGCACTGGACAGCACCTTCGCCCCGGTGGCCTTGACCCGTGCCAGCAAACTCGCCTCGGGCAGGCCGAAGTGGAAGCTGACGACGGCGGGCTTGAAGGCTTCGACCAGGCTGCAGGTGGCGTCGTCGAACGGCGCGCGGTTGGACACCGGCGTTGGCGCATCGAAGTCGGCGCCAAGCTCTGCATAGTAGGGCTTGAGTGCCTGTTTCCAGGCCGCATCGCGGGCCGGGTCAGGTTCAGGCGGCTGGTGGCAGAAAAAGTTGAGGTTGAGCGGGCCGTTGCAGGCCTGTTTGAAGGCCTGCAACTCGGCGCGGATCTGCTCCAGGTTCAAGGTTGCACACGGCAACGACCCGAGGCCGCCGGCATGGCTCACGGCAATGGCCATGGCCGAACCGGTGGAGCCGGCCATGGGCGCTTGAATAATCGGCAGCTCGATCCCCAGCAGGTCGAGAAGGCGGGTGTCTGGCCATTGACTCATCCTGGAACTCCTTGTGCGCAGGCAACCTTTACAGCGCTTTGCTTACCTTGATGTCGGTGATGTTTTTAGCGTCTTCGCCGTGGAGCTTCTGCAGGGCGGCCTGTACTTCTTCGGGCGCGTCGCTGCTCAACTGGGCAAAGTCGAAACGACGCTCACCGTCGATCTTGTACTTGATGACGTACTTGGTGGTCTGGCTCATGGCTTATCTCAGTTTCGACGACGAACGGCGGATGAACTTGATCTTGTGGGTGAAGGTCGGCTTGGTCACGGCCGACAGCGCGCGCGGGCCAACGGTGTCGATGGTGATGTTCCAGAAGCCGGTGCTGGGCACGGTGATCTTCGCCGGGAAGTCGACAAACGCGCCGCCATGATAGGTGTGGCGGCCGCCGTTCTTGAAGCTGCGGAAGTTGGCGTCGTTCATCAGGCGGATGTTGCAGCGCTGGGAACACTCGATGACGACAATGTCGTCTTCGTTGAGGTGTTCGCGCTGGTGTACGAATTTCATGTTGCTCTCCGCAATGGATCTTTGGGCAAATCAAAACGATACCATGATCACAGGTTACACTCCCGCCCTTCGTGCCTGGGCCAAGATAAATCTGCCAATCAAGGGAGCAAAATGGTCTTGGCGCGGTCAGAGTGTTTTTCCGTGGTGGAGGTGTAGCTTGATGAAGTGGGTTGTAGTGGCGTTGGCGGCAACACTGGGCGGGTGTGTCAGCGTGTCGGAGCTTGAGCGCTCGCCAGAAACCTTGAACGTGATTTCCGGCAAGAAGCCCAAGGCATACGCTGATTGCGTACAGAAGCAACTGGCCGAAACCCGCGGCCCGCTGGAAGTGGAGCCGTACCATGACGGCTTGCGCCTGGTGGTACCGCAAAAGCTCGGTAGCGGCCCTGCGGCCCTGGTGGACATCAACGAGCGCGGTAGCGGCAGCAGCATCAAGCTGTACGAACGCCTGAACAATTTCCCCCTGCGCCTGGGTGACGTGAAAACTGCGGCGACTCGCTGCATTTCTGGCTAAGGCTTCAGCGCGCCAGCCCCTGCTTGATCAAAATGGGCTGCCCGGCAGCCCCGCCTTCAGCCTGACATCCGCTCTATCAGCGTCCACAACCGCGCATCCTCGAAATCTGCCACGACCAGTTGCGCGCCCGCCGCCAGCAGGGCGTCGGCCGGTTGGCTGGTGGACAGCCCGACGGTAAAGATCCCGGCCCGGCTGGCGGCAGTCACCCCCGGTACCGAATCCTCGAACGCCAATGCCTGCCCGGCGCGGGCCTGCAAACGCTCAAGCGCGCTCAGGTAGGGCAGCGGATCGGGCTTGGCGCGCAGCAGTTCCTCGGCGACCAGTACATGTTCAAAACGCCCGCCCAGGCCCATGGCGTCGAGCATGTGCACGGCATTGGCGCGGGGCGCGTTGGTCACTACGGCCATGCCGATACCGGCCTGCTCGGCATGTTCAAGCAGGCGCAGCAACCCGGCGGTGGGCTGCAAGGTCGGTGACAAGGCGCGAAAGCGCGCTTCTTTGCGGTCGGCAAAGGCCTGGTGCTCGGCCAGCGGGCGCCCAGGGAACAGGTAGCGGCACAGGTCGGCATTGGCACGGCCGCTGACGTGGGCGTCGAATTCTGCTTCGGTCAGTACCCGGCCTTCTTCGAGCAGCAGTTGTTGCATGGCCAGCAGGTGAAGTTTGTCGGTATCGGTCAGGGTACCGTCGAGGTCGAACAACAGGGCTTCAAGCATGTAAGGCATCCCTTGCAAAGGCCGCTCATCATAACCCGATCGAGGGGGCTGGTCAGTGCGCGCACAAAAGAGTACAAATGTACTCCATGAGCACACTATCTCCCAAACGCAGTGCGATCCTCACGTTCATTCGCGAGCGTATCGCCGACCATGGCCAGCCCCCGAGCCTGGCCGATATCGCCACGGCCTTCGGTTTTGCCTCGCGCAGCGTGGCGCGCAAGCACATCCAGGCGTTGTGCGAGGCCGGTTTCATCGAAGTCACCCCCAACCAGGCCCGCGGCATTCGCCTGGCCGGGGTGTTGCGCCGCCCCGAGGTGCTGGAAATCCCGGTGCTGGGGCAGGTGGCCGCCGGGCGGCCGATTGGCCCGGACGTCGACATCCACGAGCAACTGATGCTCGACGCCCAGCTGTTCAGCCGCTCACCTGACTACCTGCTCAAGGTGCGCGGCGACTCGATGCTCGAAGACGGCATCCTCGACGGCGACCTGGTGGGCATCAAGCAACAGGCCGAGGCCCGTGACGGGCAGATCATCGTCGCGCGCCTCGATGGCGAGGTGACGATCAAGCGTTTCGAGCGGGTCAGCGCCGCGCACTACCGCTTGCTGCCGCGCAACCCGGCTTATGCGCCCATCGAGGTGGGCCCGGGGCAGGACTTCGCGATCGAAGGCGTGTTCTGTGGCCTGGTGAGGCGCGGCTGATGGGCGCGCTGATCAGCCTCGACGGGCTGCTCGACCAGCAACGGGTCTGGAAGGGCCGCCCGCAGGTCCAGTGCAAGGGTTTGCAGCCCACTGGCCATGCCGTGCTCGACAGCGCCTTGCCGGGCGGCGGGTGGCCGCCCGCCGCCCTGACCGAGGTATTGCTGGCCGCTGAGGGCTGCGGCGAGCTGCAATTGCTCTGGCCAAGCCTGGCGCGCCTGACCACCAGCGGTGAGCGGGTGGTGCTGATTGCGCCGCCGTTCATTCCCTACGCCCCGGCCTGGCAGGCCGCCGGGGTCGATCTGCAGCAGCTGGCGCTGGTCGAGGCGGCGGCCGACGAGGTGCTCTGGGCGGCCGAACAATGCTTGCGTTCGGGCAGTTGTGGCGCGGTGCTGTGCTGGCCGCACAAGGCCGACGACCGTGCCTTGCGCCGCTTGCAGGTGGCCGCCGAAAGCGGCCAGACCCTGGCGTTTGCCTTGCGCCCCCTGCAGGTGGCGCTGAACCCTTCACCCGCTGCCTTGCGCATTGCCGTCGATGCCCGCCCGGCCCAATGGCGGGTGCTCAAGTGCCGCGGCGGCCTGGCTCCGGCGGCACCCATTGCCTGCCCCGGGCGAGGCTGATGGATCATGCTCTGGGCTTGTATTGTGCTGCCGCAGCTGGCACTCGACGCCGTGCTGCGCGGGCGCGACGATCCTGACACGCCGCTGGCGTTGCTCAGTGGCCCTCCGCAACGCCGGGTGTTGCAGGCGGTCAACCCGGCGGCGGCAGCGCTTGGCCTGCGTGCCGGTCAGGCACTGACCACGGCCCAGGCGCTGGCTGGGCATTTCACCTGTGTCGACCATGACCCGACGGCTATCAATGGGTTGCAGCAACTGCTTGCGGCCTGGGCGTACCGCTTCAGTTCCCAGGTCAGCCTGCATTACCCACGGGTATTGTTGCTGGAAGTCGAATCCAGCCTGGGGCTGTTTGGCCCCTGGCCTGCGTTCGAAGCGCGCTTGCGCGCCGAGCTGAGCGCCCTGGGGTTCCGGCATCGCATTGTCCTGGCCAGCAACCCGGTCGCCGCGCGGATGCTCGCCAACTGCCATGACGGGTTGGCACTCGATTGCCCCGAACAGACCCGCGCAGCGCTGGAGCAACTGCCCATTGAGCGGGTCGGGCTGCCCGCCGAGGCGGCCAGTGCCTTTGCCCGCATGGGCCTGCGCCGGCTCGGCCAGGTCATGGCGTTACCGCGTCAGGCGCTGGCCCTGCGCTTTGCCGCAGCGGTGCAACTGCACCTGGATCGCCTGCTGGGGCTGCGGCCCATGGCGTTGACTTTCTACCTGCCACCGGATCGCTTCGATGCCCGGCTGGAGCTGAATTTCGATGTCGAGTCCCATCAGGCCTTGCTCTTCCCCCTGCGCCGCCTGATCAACGACCTGGCCGCGTTTCTGGCCGGTCGCGACAGTGGCGTGCAGCGTTTTACCCTGCACCTGGAACATGCCGAAGTGGCCGATACCTGCGTGGCCGTAGGCCTGCTGGCCGCCGAGCGCGATCCGCTGATGCTGTTCGAGCTGGCCCGGGGGCGCCTGGAGCAACTGCAGCTGGGCGCGCCGGTGCGCAACTTGCGGTTGCTGGCCGAAGACCTGCCGGCCTTTGTGCCGCAGCACCGTGAACTGTTCGACCCGCGCCCGCAGCAGAACCAGCCCTGGGAGCAGTTGCGCGAACGTCTGCGTGCGCGCCTGGGCGACAACGCGGTGCGCGGTCTGGCGGCCCAGGCCGACCATCGTCCGGAGTGCGCCTGGCAACTCGACAGCGGCATGACACGGGCGCCAGCCACACCACCGTCGCCGCGCCCAGGCTGGTTGCTGGCCGCGCCCCAGGCCTTGCCTGGGGTAGGTGTGCAACTGCTGACCGGCGCCGAGCGGATCGAATCCGGCTGGTGGGATGGCGGCGATGTGCGCCGCGACTACTACCGGGTGCAGACCCCGACCGGGTTGTACGCCTGGGCTTACCGTAACCTGGGCGAAGACGGGCCGTTGTGGCTGCAAGGCTGGTTTGCATGACGACACCGGTGGCCTATGCCGAGCTGCACTGCCTGTCCAACTTCAGCTTCCAGCGTGGTGCTTCCAGTGCCCAGGAGCTGTTTCGCCGCGCCCGCCACCAGGGCTATCAGGCGTTGGCGATCACTGATGAGTGCACCCTGGCCGGGATCGTCCGCGCCTGGCAGGCAGCCAAGGCGGTGGAGCTGCCGTTGATCGTCGGCAGTGAAATCCGTGTGCACGAGGGGCCCAAGCTGGTGCTGCTGGCCGAGAACCTGACGGGCTACCAGCACCTGTGCCGGCTGATTACCCTGGGGCGACGGCGGGCGGAGAAGGGTGCCTATCAGGTCCTGCGTGAAGACTTTGATGGCCCGCTGGACGGCCTGTTGGCACTGTGGCTGCCAGACGGCGATGCGCATGACCTGCAGGTCGGTCAGTGGCTGCAAGCGCGCTTTGCAGAGCGCCTGTGGCTGGCGGTGGCGTTGCACCGCGGTGCCGACGATGGCCAGCGCCTGCAACAACTGCTGGCCCTGGCAAAGAGCCTGGGCATCGCCGCGGTGGCGAGCGGCGATGTGCACATGCATGCCCGCGGGCGTCGGGCGCTGCAAGACAGCATGACCGCCATCCGTCATCACTGCACCGTGGCGCAGGCCGGGCAACGCCTGTTCGCCAACGGCGAGCGCCACCTGCGGCCGCTGGCACAGCTGGCCGAGCTGTATCCGCCGGCCTTGCTCGAGGAAACCTTGCGCATTGCCGCCCGTTGCCGTTTCGACCTGAGCCAGTTGCGTTACCAGTACCCGCGCGAGCTGGTCCCCGAGGGGCACACGGCCAGTGCCTGGCTACGTCATCTGTGCGAGAAAGGGGCAGGCTGGCGCTGGCCGGGCGGCATTGAGGCGAAAGCGCGCCAGGCCCTGGAGCACGAGCTCGGGCTGATTGCCGAGTTGAACTACGAAAGCTATTTCCTCACCGTCCACGACATCGTCAACTTTGCCCGTGGCCAGGGCATTCTCTGCCAGGGGCGTGGCTCGGCGGCCAACTCGGTGGTGTGTTTCGTGCTGGGCATTACCGAGCTCGACCCGATGCGCAGCCACCTGCTGTTCGAGCGTTTCCTGTCCCGTGAACGCGACGAACCGCCCGATATCGATGTCGATTTCGAACACGAGCGCCGCGAAGAAGTCCTGCAGTATGTGTTCAGTCGCTACGGTCGCCATCGTGCCGCCCTGACTGCCGTGGCCAGTACCTACCATGCCGCAGGCGCGGTACGCGATATCGCCCGGGTGTTGGGCCTGCCGGTGGCGCAGATCAATGCCCTGGCCGATTGCTGTGGCCGCTGGAGTGACCGCTTGCCTTCAGCCGAACAACTGGCCGAAGCCGGTTTCGACGCCGACAGTCCGTTGCTGCACCGGGTGCTGACGCTGACCGGGGAATTGATCGGCTTTCCCCGGCACCTGTCGCAGCACCCGGGTGGTTTTGTTATCAGCGAGCAGCCGCTGGACACCCTGGTGCCGGTGGAGAACGCTGCCATGGACGGCCGCACGGTGATCCAGTGGGACAAGGATGACCTCGACCTGGTTGGCCTGCTCAAGGTCGATATCCTCGCCCTGGGCATGCTCAGTGCCTTGCGCCGCTGTTTCGACCTGTTGTACCGCCACCGCGGGCGCCGGCTGAGCCTGGCGCAGATCCCTGCCGATTGCGCGGCCACCTATGAAATGATCGGCCGCGCCGACACCGTCGGCGTGTTCCAGATCGAGTCGCGGGCGCAGATGGCCATGTTGCCGCGGCTCAAACCGAAGAATTTCTACGACCTGGTGATCGAGGTGGCCATCGTCCGGCCCGGGCCGATCCAGGGCGACATGGTCCACCCTTACCTGCGCCGGCGTCAGGGCCTGGAGCCGGTGAGCTATCCGTCACCCGAGCTGCGCGCAGTGTTCGAGCGCACCCTGGGCGTGCCGTTGTTCCAGGAGCAGGTGATGGAGCTGGCGATGGTCGCCGGCGGCTATTCGGCGGGCGAGGCCGATCAGCTGCGGCGGGCCATGGCCGCCTGGAAACGTCACGGTGGCCTGGAGCCGCACCGTGAACGACTGATCAAAGGCATGCTCGGCAACGGTTACAGCAGCGAGTTCGCCGAACGCATTTTTGAGCAGATCAAAGGTTTTGGCAGTTATGGCTTTCCGGAGTCCCACGCCGCCAGCTTCGCCTTGCTGACCTACGCCAGTTGCTGGCTCAAGTGCCATGAGCCGGCGATCTACGCCTGCGCGCTGATCAACAGCTGGCCCATGGGCTTCTACAGCCCCGACCAGATCCTTCAGGATGCGCGCCGTCATCGCATCGAGATTCGTCCGGTGGACGTTTGCCACAGTGACTGGGACTGCAGCCTGGAGCCGGGGGCGGGGCAGGCGTTGGCCCTGCGCCTGGGGTTGCGGCAGGTTCGCGGCTTTCGCCAGGAGGATGCCCGGCGCATCGAGCAGGCGCGGGCCGAGGCGCGCTGGCGTGATGTCGGTGACCTCTGCCAGCGAGCGCACCTCGATGCCCGTGCGCGCGAGCTGCTGGCCGATGCGGGCGCCTTGCGCGGGCTGGCCAGTGATCGCTACCGGGCGCGCTGGAGTGTGGCGGCGGTGCAGGCGCAGTTGCCGCTGTTTGCCGGGGTCGAGGCGCCTGAGGAGGCGCCGGTGAGCTTGCCGCAGCCGTCGGTTGGCGAGGACATGTTCGCCGACTATGCCAGTGTCGGTACGACGCTGGGGCCGCATCCGCTGACGTTATTGCGTCGCCGTCTCGCGGTGTTGGGCTGTCGCAGTTCGCTGGAGCTGGAGCAGGCCGAGCATGGTGACAAGGTCAGTGTGGCCGGGCTGGTAACCGGCCGGCAGCGCCCGCAGACGGCCAGTGGCGTGACCTTTGTCACCCTTGAGGACGAGTTCGGCAACGTCAACGTGGTGGTCTGGCGTGAACTGGCCGAGCGTCAGCGCCGGGCCCTGATAGGCGCCCGGTTGCTGCGGGTGAGTGGACGGCTTGAGTGTGAGAGCGGCGTGCGCCACCTGATCGCCCAGCGCCTGGAAGACCTCAGCCACCTGTTGCAGGGGCTGGATGTGCGGAGCCGGGATTTCCACTGAAGCGCTTCTATTCCGGGGCCGCGCAACGGTCGCCATCCCTCTACGCAACTATCGAACTCAAACCATGGCCAGGTGCTGCTTGCGGGTTGGCGCCGGGAAGGCGCGGTCAATCGCGCGCAGGTCTTCGCTGCTCAGGCTCAGGTTGGCTGCTGCCGCATTCAGGCGTACATGTTCGGGCGTCACCGCCTTGGGGATGGCAATCACGCCGTCCTGACGGGTGACCCAGGCCAGGCACACCTGGGCCGGGGTGGCACCATGACGCTCGGCAATTTCCTGCAACGTCGGGTGCTTGAGCAGGCGGCCGGCCTGCGCCAGCGGACAGTAGGCCATGATCGGCAACTGGCGTTTGCGGCTCCAGGGCAGCAGGTCGAATTCAATGCCGCGTTGCGACGGGTTGTACAGCACCTGGTTGGTGGCGCAGTTGTCGCTGTATTGGTACAGCTCACGCAGGTCGTCGACATCCAGGTTCGACACGCCCCAGCGCCCGATCTTGCCGGCTTCACGCAGGCGCTCGAAGGCTTCGACGGTTTCTTCCAGCGGATACTGGCCACGCCAGTGCAGCAAGTACAGGTCGATGTAATCGGTGCCCAGGCGTTTGAGGCTGCGTTCGCACGCGGCGGGCACACCGTTGCGGCTGGCGTTGTGCGGGTAGACCTTGCTGACCAGGAACACCTGGTCGCGACGCCCGGCAATGGCCTGGCCCACCACCTCTTCCGCACCGCCCTCGGCATACATCTCGGCGCTGTCGATCAATGTCAGGCCCAGCTCGATACCCTGTTGCAGGGCCGCCACTTCATGGTTGCGCTGGCCTGGGTCCTCACCCATGTACCAGGTACCTTGGCCGATGGCCGCTACGGTTGTGCCGGCAAACTTCACTGTACGCATTTCACCTCCTGGGAGCGGGTTGATTGCTGTAGTACATCGAGCAGCGCCTGGGCTGCAGCCGAGAGTTTATGATCAGCCAGAAGGAACACGCCAAGGCGTCGTTCGATGACCGGTTCGACCAGGGCCACGCAATGGGCGCCGAGCTCTTCCATCTGGCGAATGCACAAGGCCGGTACTGCACTGACGCCCAGGCCATTGGCAACCATGCGGCCGATGGTCGACAGCTGGTGACTCTCGAACGCCACTGCCAGCTTGCCATGTTCGGCCGCCAGGTGCTGCTCCAGTAACAGGCGCACCGCCGAAGGCCGTTGCAGGGCGATGAAGTCTTCGGCCAGCAGTTCGCGCCAGGTGACCTGTTGCTGCCGGGCCAGGGGCGAGTCGGTGGGGACCACCGCGACGAAGCGGTCCAGGTACAACGGTTTGAACAGCATCGGCTCGCTGGCCTCCGGTTCAAAGCCGATGCCCAGTTCGACGCGGCGATGGCGCACCAGTTCCAGTACCTGCTCGTTGATGACGTCGTGCACGGTGACGTTGACCCGCGGGTAGCGCTGGCGAAACTCCTTGAGTGTGGCCGGCAGCAGGTTGCCGGCAAAGGCCGGCATGGCGGCGATGGACACCCGGCCCAGTTGCAGGGTGAAGCGCTGGCGCAGCAGTTCTTCAGTGTTGTCCCAATCAGCCAGTAGTTGCCGGGCCAGGGGCAGCAATACTTCACCTTCGGGGGTCAGGCTGACACTGCGGGTGGTACGGCTGAGCAGGGCACCGCCCAGATTGTCTTCAAGGGCCTTGATCGTCAGGCTCAGGGCCGGCTGCGAGACGTGCAGGTGCTCGCCGGCCTGAGCGAAGCTCTGGAATTTGGCGACGGTGACAAAGGCGCGCAGCTGTTTGACGTTCATCAGGGTGGGCTATTCTTTTGAAAAATTAATTAAACGATCACAAAAACAAAATTAACAAATAAGTGCAATGGGGTGAAGATGGCGCAAACGCTCGCCGACACCCTTGTCGGATCAACAACTACAAAAGGCGGATCAGCATGGCCGGACTGGACAAGCGCGTAGCAACCTATGAACAGGCTCTTGAAGGCCTGACCGACAACATGACAGTACTGGCCGGCGGTTTTGGCCTGTGCGGCATCCCGGAAAACCTCATCAACGAGATCAAGCGCCGCGGCGTCAAGGGCCTCACCGTGGTTTCCAACAACTGCGGCGTCGATGGCTTTGGCCTGGGCGTGCTGCTCGAAGACCACCAGATCCGCAAGATGATCGCCTCCTATGTCGGCGAAAACGCCGAATTCGAGCGCCAGTTGCTCAGCGGCGAGCTGGAAGTCGAACTGACCCCGCAAGGTACCCTGGCGGAAAAAATGCGTGCAGGCGGCGCGGGCATCCCGGCGTTCTTCACCGCTACCGGTTACGGCACCCCGGTTGCCGACGGCAAGGAAGTGCGTGAGTTCAACGGTCGCAAGTACATCATGGAAGAAGCCATTACCGGCGACTTCGCCATCGTCAAAGGCTGGAAGGCTGACCACTACGGCAACGTGGTGTACCGCAACACCGCCCAGAACTTCAACCCGCTGGCTGCCACCGCCGGCAAGATCACTGTGGTCGAGGTCGAGGAGATCGTCGAGCCGGGTGTGCTGTTACCTACCGAGATCCATACCCCGGGTATCTATGTCGACCGGGTGATTGTCGGCACCTTCGAGAAGCGTATCGAAAAACGCACCCTCAAAGCCTGACCCATCCCCGAACAGAACAACAAAGAGATCCTGACCATGGCACTTACCCGCGAACAAATGGCTCAACGCGTCGCCCGCGAACTCAAGGACGGTTACTACGTCAACCTCGGCATCGGCATTCCAACCCTGGTGGCCAACTACGTCCCGGCGGACATGGACGTGATGCTGCAATCGGAAAACGGCCTGCTGGGCATGGGCGAATTCCCGACCGAAGCGCAGCTTGATGCCGACATGATCAACGCCGGCAAGCAAACCGTGACGGCCCGCCGTGGCGCGTCGATTTTCAGCTCCGCTGAATCCTTCGCCATGATCCGTGGCGGTCATGTCGACCTGACCGTGCTGGGCGCCTTCGAGGTCGACGTCGAAGGCAACATCGCCTCGTGGATGATCCCCGGCAAACTGGTCAAGGGCATGGGCGGGGCGATGGACCTGGTGGCCGGCGCCGACAACATCATCGTCACCATGACCCATGCCTCCAAAGACGGCGAGTCCAAACTGCTGTCGCGCTGCAGCCTGCCGCTGACCGGCGCCGGTTGCATCCGCAAGGTGCTGACTGACCTGGCCTACCTGGAAATCGAAAACGGCGCTTTCATCCTGCGCGAAACCGCACCGGGTGTGACCGTCGAAGAGATTATCGAGAAGACCGCAGGCAAGCTGATCGTCGCCGACGATGTCAAAGAGATGACCTTCTGATCTGATTTTCCGTGTTGTAAATGCAGGCCTAATCGCCGGCATGATGGGCTCCCGCAGTGCGAACCACGCATTCCTCTGCAGGAGCCGGTTGTACCCGTGAAAGGCTTGTGCAAAAAAAAAACGCCCTGCAATGCAGGGCGTTTTTTATTGTGCTGGCGACTCAGCCCGGAATCATCGCAAAGCCGACGCCAAAACGGTTCCAGGCGTTGATGGTGGCAATGGCCAGAGTCAGGTTGACCACCTCGGCTTCGCTGAAGTGTTCGAGCAAGGCGCGGTACTGGTGGTCCGGTGCATGCCGCTCGGGCAGGCGGGTCAGGCTTTCGGTCCAGGCCAGGGCGGCGCGTTCGCGCGGGCTGAAGAAGGCGGTGTCTTCCCAGACGCTCAGGGTCTGCAGGCGCGCTTCGGTTTCCCCGGCCTTGCGCGCATCGTTGGCGTGCATGTTGACGCAGTAGGCGCAGCCATTGATCTGCGAGGCGCGCAGGCGGATCAGCTCGAGCAGCGAGTTTTCCAGCCCGGACTTGCCCAGGGCCATTTCCAGGCCGACCATGGCTTTATAGGCTTCAGGTGCGTGTTTGGCCCATTCGATACGGTTGCTCATCAGTGCTCTCCAGTCAGTTCCGCATCAGGCGGCGATGGCACTACCTTAGCGCTACGGCGTTGCAGCTTGGATAGCCAATCGCGGCAAATCCGAGGGGGCCAATTAGCCCAGGGTCTGCAACGTGTCCCGTACCCGGTCCAGGGCCGGGTCGATGTCGAGCAGCTCGATCGCGCCAAAGCCCAGCAGCAAGCCCGGCCGCGGCGGCGCCATGACATAGAAGCGGTCCAGCGCGTACAAACCGACGTCGACCTTGCGCGCCATGTTGATCAGGAACGCCACGTCGAGGTCGCCCTTGGCCAGGGCGCTCAGGTGATAGCCGGCGGTGGCCGGCACCGCCTCGAACCAGGGCGCCAGATCGCCACGAAGGCGCTGCAGGATCCGTTCGCGGCGTGCGGCATACACCTCGTGAACGCGGCGGATGTGCTTGAGCAACGCACCTTCACTGATAAAGCGTGCCAAGGCCCACTGGTTGAGGGTCGGGGTGTGCCAGTCGGTCAGCTGCTTGGCGACGCCAATCGCTTCGCGCAGCGCTTCGGGGACGATGGCATAGCCCAGGCGCAATTCCGGCAACAGGGTTTTCGAAAAGGTCCCGACATAGGCCACCAGGCCATGGCGATCCATGCTCTGCAGCGAGTCGGTGGGGCGCCCTTCGTAGCGAAACTCGCTGTCGTAGTCGTCCTCAATGATGATTGCGCCCAGTGCTGCGGCGCGTTCAAGCAAGGCCAGGCGACGTGCCTGGCTCATGGGCAAGCCCAGGGGAAACTGGTGCGAGGGCGTGACGTAGATCAGCCGGGTGCCTTCGGCGATCTGCTCGACGCACAGGCCCTGGTCATCCACGGGCACGTACTGCACGTCGGCACCCTGGGCCAGAAACAGCTGGCGCGCGGGGGTGTAGCCGGGGTCTTCCATGGCTACCCGGCTGCCGGGTTCGATCAGTATCCGGGCAATCAGGTCCAGGGCTTGTTGGGCACCGTTGCACACCAGTACATCGGCACTGCTACAGCGCACGCCACGGGCGAAGGCGATATGCCGGGCAATGGCTTCGCGCAGTTCCGGCAAGCCCTGGTGGCTGGCATAGCGGGCACTGCTGCGGCGGATCTGGCGCAAGGCGTACTGGTTGCAGCGGCGCCAGTCATCGAACGGAAACTGCGCCTTGCTCGAGGCGCCGCCGATGAAGTCATAGCGTGCGGTGCTCGGTGCCATGTCTGCCAGCGGGTTGGTGCGGGCTCGCCAGCTCGCCAGGGTCTGGGCGCTGGCCAGGGGCACGCTGCTGGCGGGCGACGGGGCGTGGGTGGGGGCAGGGGTGATGAAGGTGCCTTTGCCAACCTTGCCACTGAGCAGGTTGTCGTAGGTCAGGCGGGAATAGGCATCGGTCACGGTCTTGCGCGACACCCCCAGTTGTTCGGCCAGCAGCCGTGTCGGCGGCAGCTGAGTGCCAGCGGCCAGGCGCCCACTGTCGATGCCTTCGCGCAGTTGCCGGTAGAGCTGTTCGGCCAGGCCCTTGCTGCCTTGCAGGCTGATATGAAGTTCCATGCTGGGGCAAATCCGCAGGCGATTGACTGACGCCGAGATTAACCGATTTGCCCGCAAACTGCCGTTGATCCCTTCGCCCGACGCTTGCGCCTGCACGCGCCACACTTTAGGAGTCGGGGTTCGCCGGCTTGCCAGCGAACCTTTTCGCACACCCACAGGAGCGTCGCTATGTACCTGCGAACTCTACTGGGCCTGGCGCTGTTGCTCTCGGCAACAGCTCAGGCTTCCGAATCGATCGCTGAATACCACTACGGCATGCCGCTGGATGTCGCCCAGGTGGTCAACCTCAGCGAGCCTGCAACCGAAATCTGCGATGTGGTACAGGCCAGCATGGTCTATGTCGACTCAGCCGGCCAGCAGCACACGTTGCACTACCTGAAGCTGGCGCAGGTATGCACTGACCGGGGTTAGTCCCAGGCCGGTGCCAGGCTTTCCGGGTTGGTCAGGCGCAAGCCGCTGTCCAGCGTAGCGATCAGGGCCATGTCGTCGGCACTGAGCGTGAGGTTCTGGGACTTGAGGTTGCCCGCCAGGTTCTCGCGCCGGGTCGAGGAGGGGATGACCGCATAGCCAAGCTGCATCGCCCAGGCCAGGGTGACCTGTGCCGGGGTGGCGTTGTGCTGCCCGGCAATTTTCTCGATGACCGGGTCGCTAAGCACCTTGCCGTAGCCCAGGGTCATGTAGGAGGTCACCGCAATGCCCTGGTTTTGCATGAACTCGACCAGCTTGCGGTTTTGCAGGTAAGGGTGCAGTTCGATCTGGTTGGTGGCAATCGCCTCCTTGCCAACCACGTCGATGGCTTGGCGCAACAGGTCGATGGTGAAGTTGGAAACGCCGATCTGGCGGGTCAGCCCCTGGGCCTTGGCTTCTGCCAGGGCGCCCATGAACTCGCTGACCGGTACGGCGCCCTTAGGCGAAGGCCAGTGGATCAGGGTCAGGTCCAGGTAATCGGTGCGCAGTTTGCTCAGGCTTTCTTTCAGGCTCGGGATCAGCTTGTCGGCGCCGAGGTTCTCGGTCCAGATCTTGCTGGTCAGGAACAGCTGGTCGCGGGCGATGCCACTGGCGGCAACGGCCTGGCCGACTTCGGCTTCGTTACCGTAGATCTGTGCCGTGTCGACCGCCCGGTAACCGAGCTCCAGCGCCTGGCTGACCGAATCGATTACCACCTGGTCCTTGAGGCGAAAGGTACCCAGGCCGAACAGGGGAATAGACATGTGAGGGCTCCTTGAAAAGGGCTTGAGGAAAAGAGGTGCGCAGTATTGCGACTGCGCAGCCCGGGAAACATCCCCGTTACAACACAACTTTTTTGCCGCCAGCGCACGAATTGCCGGCGCCTGGTGTAGCCTTGCAGGGTCAGTCGCAATGGATTTGGTCATGACCGGGCACAAGCACAGCATTCGTCAACGCAATGTTGACAACATCCTTCTGGCTGCCGAACAAGTATTTGCCGAAAAAGGCTTTGCCGGTACTGCCATGGCCGATATTGCCGAGGCGGCGCATTTGCCGCGCAGCAATGTGCACTACTACTTCAGCACCAAAACCGAGCTTTACCAGGCGGTGTTGTTCGGCCTGCTTGAAGTGTGGAAGCAGGATGCGCTGTGTTTCGAGCTTTACGATGATCCGCGCATCGTCCTCAGCAGCTATATCCGCGCCAAGATGAATCACTCGCGCACGCGGCCTTTTGGCTCGAAAGTCTGGGCCAACGAGATCATCCACGGTGCGCCCAACCTCGGTTCGGCGCTGGATGATCCGCTGTACGACTGGGCGAAAATGAAGGAGGCGAAGATCCGTCAATGGATCGACGACGGCCGCATTCTGCCGGTAGAGCCTTCCGGGCTGCTGTACATGATCTGGGCCTCGACCCAGCATTACGCCGACTTCAGCCACCAGGTCGGCTTGCTCAACGATCACCAGCCACTGACCGACCTGCAGTTCGAGCGGGCGGTGCAGACAGTGACCAGTGTCATCCTGCGGGGTATCGGGTTGGCGCCGTGACCTTACACTGCCCCAGCTTTTTCGCGGGTAAACCCGCTCCCACACAACCATTGCACTCTCTACCTGTGGGAGCGGGTTTACCCGCGAATGTCAGAACTGCGGCGTGTATTTCACGCTGAACATGAAGTTGCGCGGCTCGCCAAAGTTGTTGTTGCCACTGAGCTGATTGTAAGCCGCCACGTAGTAGCGTTTGTCGAACAGGTTCTTGCCGTTCACTGCCAGGCTCACCTCAGGCGTCAGCTGGTAGGCCAGGCGCGCATCCCACACGGCATAACCCGCTACGTCGTAGGTAGACTCGTAACCCAGTGTGTGGCTTTGCGCAGTAAAGCCCAGGCCGGCGCTAACCTTGCTCCAGTCACCCGGCAACTGGTAGTCGCTCCACACCCGCAGCATGTGCTTGGGCGTCCAGGTGCTGAAGGTCTTGCCTTCGTTCTCCGGGTCGTCCAGGTAGGTGGTGGTGTTGTAGGTGTAGCCGGCAAACAGTTGCAGGCCGCTGAGTACCTCGCCGCTGATCTCGGCCTCGATGCCCTGGCTGCGCACCTTGCCGGTGGCGGTCGAGCAATACCAGTCGTCACAGGCAAAGCCTGAGGCCAGGTCCTGGGTCGCGCGGTTCTCCTGGTCGAAGCGGAATACCGCCAGGGAGGTATTGACCTTGCCGTCGAACAGCTCGCCCTTGATGCCCATCTCGTAGTTGCTGCCGATGATCGGCTTGAGCACCGAGCCACTGGCGTCACGTTCGGACTGCGGTACGAAGACGTCGGTGTAGCTGGCGTACACCGCCCACTCGCGGCTCAGGTCGTAGACGATGCCGGCGTAGGGGGTGACTACGCCAGTTTCGGTCATGGTGCTTGGCGCATTGACCGTGCCGGCACGGTTGGTCGGGGTATAGGCAGTGGAGTCATACGTCTGGTCGAACCAGCTGACCCGCGAGCCAAGTACCACCGTCAGGGGTTCGGCAAGCTTGATCCGCCAGCTGCCATACAGACCTTTTTGGCGTACATCATAGGCGCTCCCGGTACCACGGCCGGCGGGGTTGGCCAGCAGGCTGTCGTAGTCGATGTCAGGGCGGTGGTGGTCGATATCGAACACGGTGTCGTCGCTGGCATTGAAGGTGCGGGCGAAAAGGTCATCGGTGGTCAGCTTGGAGTAGTTGCCGCCGAGGGTGATCTCCTGCTCCAGGCCAAAGCCCTGGAAGCTGCCGACCACGTTCATGTCCACACCCACTTTGGTGGAGTCGAAGTCCGTCACCCAGTCGGCATACGTCACACCGCTGCCATCGAACTCCAGTCCGTCACCGGTGGATTGCACGCGCTGGTGGGCAGAGGTGTTGGTTTCGCTCATGCGTACGCCGGCGATGCGAAATTTCCAGTCGTCGTTGAAGCGGTGTTCGAGGTCGGCGTAGAGGGTGGTGACGTCGATTTCCGAATGGTTCCAGCGCGAGCCGGTGAAGGTCGAGCGGGGTACGTCCAGCGGGCTGCCGTCGATGTAGCGCGGAAGGCCGCGCAGCATGGGCCGCGACTCGGCATCGGAACGGCTGACCGCCAGGCCCAGGGTGGTGTCTTCGCGCAGGTCGAAGTCCACAGCACCGTAGAGCGAGTGGGTCTTGCTCCATTCGTAGTCGATGAACGAGTCGCTCTGGTCTTCGTCGGCGACAAAGCGTCCGCGTACGGTACCGGCGTCGTTCAGCGGGCCGCCGGCGTCCAGTTGCAGGCCGTAGTGATCCCAGCTGCCGGCCTTGCCGGTGACAGTCACGGTCGGCGCGCTCTGGCCGCGTTTGCGCACCAGGTTGACCGCGCCACCCGGGCTGCCTGTGCCTTGCAGCAGACCCGAGGCGCCGCGCAGCACTTCCATACGGTCGAAGAAAATCAGGTCCTGAGTTGCCCAGTTGCCCAGCGAGTAGGTGTTGCGCGGGATGGGCACGCCGTCGTACTGCCAGTCATCGATCTGAAAACCCCGCGAGTAGATGATCAAGCCCGGGCCCACGCCCTGCAGGCCAACCAGGCCGGTGGTCCTGTTGACGGCGTCCTTGAGATCGACGATGTCCTGATCGTCCATCTGCTTGCGGGTCATCACCGACACCGACTGGGGGATTTCCTTGAGGGTGTGGCTACCCTTGCCAATGGTCGTTGCTCGCGCGGCATAAGACCCCGAACCCTCGGTGGTGGCATCCAGGCCACGGTCGTTGATGCTGGTCGCGCCCAGCTCCAGGGCATTGCCAGCGTCGATCGCAGGCAGCACGCTGAAGTTACCCTGTTCGGTAACCAGCAACTGCAGGCCGCTGCCGGCCAGGGCTTTTTGCATGGCCTGGGTCGCGCTCATGCGCCCGACAATGGCTGGCGCTTGCTTGCCCTGCACCAGCGCCGGCTCCAGTGAAACGATATGCCCGCTCTGCGCCGCAATCGCATTGAGGGTGCTGGCGAGTGAAGCGGCGGGCAGACTGAAGTTCAGGGTCTGTTCCTGGGCCTGGACGGCGCTGGCCAGGGTGGCCAGTGCCACCGCGACAGGAAGGGCGTGGGACCAAGGGTTGAGCACGGAATTCTCCTGATTGTATTGGCGTGTCAGGAGATAGGTGGGATGAGAAATGAAAACCGGACACAAATAAGAGTGATTTTCATAAAAATAATTTCAAGGCGCTCATTTCGCCCCGATCAGGGTCAGCCAGGGGCTGTAGTGATCGACCCGCAATGGCAGGGTTTCGGCCAGGGCCGCGAAGGCACGTTGCGGCTCGTCGAGGGGGAACACACCCTGTACCCGTAATGCGCGCACTGCAGGGTCAACCCGGACAAACCCGCGGTAGTACGGACGCATCGCGTCGACAACGGCCTCCAGAGAGTCGTCCAGTACATTCAGGCGGCCACTTAGCCAGTCGGCACGGTGCAGTTCGCTGTTGCCCAAGGCCTCGATACGTTGCGCATGCAACAGGGCGGCCTGACCTTCCTGGATATCCTGCTCGGCGCCGTTGTACAGGCGTGCGCGCACGGCGTGTTCAAGCACTACCACCCGGGTGCTCTCGGCTTGCTGGCTGACCAGAAAGCGCGTGCCCAGCGCCCGCACTTCGCCTTGGGCAGTGCGTACCCGCAGCGGTCGCTGCGGGTCGGGGGCCACCTGGATCACCAGTTCGCCCTGATGCAGCACCAGCAGCCGCTGTTGCGTATCGAACTGCAGGTCGACGGCGCTGTTGGCATTGAGGCTCAAGCGGCTGCCGTCGGCCAGGGTGAAATGGCGGCGCTCGCCTTTGGCGGTGCGCAGATCGGCCAGCAAGGTTTCGCCCAGCTGACTGCGTGCGCCCAGCCACAGCCCACCGCCCAGCAGGCCGACTGCAGCAAATGAGCGCAGCACATCACGGCGCGAATGGTTGCCCTGCAGCAACAGCTGGCGGGCTTCCCCGGCCTGGCCCGGCACACGCCGGTCGAGCGCGCGCACGGTTCGGCAGGCACCACCGAGGCGCTCCTGCAAGCGGTTCCAGGCATGGGCGTGGGCAGGGTCACTGCTTAGCCACTGGTTGAATTCGTGCTGCAGTTTTTCACCGGGATTGCCGGCGCTCAGGCGCACCATCCAGTCGATGGCCTGTTCGCCTGCCGGGTCGATGCTGCGCTGGCTCATGGCTGCAATTCGCTCAGGTAGCACTGGCGCAGGGCCTGCTGCATGTAGCGGCTCACCGTGCGTTCGGACAGCTCAAGCTTGCGCGCAATCTCCACATAGCTCATGCCGTCCAGCTGGCTGTAAAGGAAGGTGGCCTTGACTGCCATGGGCAGGCCGTCGAGCACCTGGTCGATGGTGACCAGCGCTTCGATCAGCAGCAGTTGTTCTTCGGGGGAGGGCGCCAGGGGCTCGGGTAGCGCAGACAGGCGCTCCAGGTAGGCGTTTTCAAGCTGGCGGCGGCGATGGCGGTCGAAGATCAGCCGGCGGGCGATCGTTGACAGGTAGGCACGCGGTTGCTGGATGCTTTCCGGATCGACTTTGGCGGCCAGCAGCTGGCAGAAGGTTTCGGCCGCCGTGTCTTCAGCGTCGGCACGGTTGCGCAGGCGCTTGTGGATGTGTTGCAGGAGCCAACGGTGATGGTCGCTGAAAAAGAAGCCCAGCTTGCGGGTCGACGGGGTTTGCACCGGGTGGCTATCCAGATGTGAGTGTGAATCGTTCTCAATGCTACCTGTCTGCCGGTGGTTTGTGCAATCGCCTGGCGATGGGTGTCGCACAAAGAAAAGGGGCCGCATCAGCGGCCCCTTGTCAGTCCATCAGGCAATCGGGATCAGCGGATCGGCAGCAGCCAGGGCAGCGGCGCGGTCGGCGGCAGGCGGGTAGATCCAGGTGGTGTTGATCTGGGTCTTGAGTTCTTTTGCCTCTTCGCGCAGCAGTTTGACCTGACGGTCCCAGCCTTCGGTGTACACCGCGCCCCAGGCGCCAAGGTCCAGGCAGGTGACGTACTTGGGCTGGCTATAGGGCGTAGGCTCGACCCCGAGCAGGTCGGCGGCGACGTTGTTGCCGCTGTGACGACCGAGCACGATGGCGTGCTGGCAGGACATCACGGCGAAGTTGCCCAGGTCGTCAGTGGCGGCATAGGCGACATCGCCGGTGGCATAGATATGTGCCTGGCCCTTGACCTTGAGGTTGCGGTCTACATGCAGGCGGCCCTGCGCGTCGCGTTCGCCCGGCACTTGCGCGGTCAGCGCGCTGGCCCGCACACCCACGGTCCAGATAACGGTGCTGGCTTCGATGCGTTCGCCATCGGCGAGGGTCACGCCGCCGGCGTCGACTGCGGCCACCGAAGCATTGACGCGCCATTCCACGCCCAGCGCCTCGGACGCTTCAATGATTGCCGGGCTGATGCCTTCACCCAGCGCCGCGCCGATCTTGGCCCCGCGATCGACGATGATCACCCGTACATTGGCGTCGGCACCGAGGATGGCGCGCAGGCGTCCCGGCATTTCAGTGGCGGTCTCGATCCCGGTGAAGCCACCCCCGGCGACCACCACGGTATTGCGGGCAACCGAGTCCGGCTGGTTGGCCAGTGCCTTGAGGTGCTGCTCCAGGCGTGCGGCCGATTCGATCTGGTCGACATCGAAGGCATGTTCATTGATGCCACTCAGGTCGGGGCGGAACACACCGCTGCCGGCGGCCATTACCAGGCGGTCGTAGGCGATATCGGTTCTCTCGCCTTGGGCATCGGTGTAGCTCACGCGTTTGCCATCTACATCGATCTGCTCGGCAGTGCCCTGGATAAAGGTCACGCCAACGGCGTTGAACAGGTCGCCCAGGGGCGCTTTCATCTGGTGTACGTCCGGCTCGTAGAAGCGTGGACGAATACGCAGTTCGGCCTGAGGTGCCAGGACACTGATGGCGACGTCGTCGCGGCCGTGTTGCTCGAGCAGACGGGCTGCGCTCAATGCGCTCCAGACACCACCAAAACCTGCGCCGACAATCAGAATGTGCTGTTTCATGTAGCTGCTCCGCATGGACGAATTCGATGTTTGTACGGTGGCGCAGTAGCGCCGAACAACTACGACTCTATTGGTCGTAGTTGTTCGGCGCAAGTGATTTTTCATGATGACCCGGCCGGAGAACCGGGTAGGCTTGCCCGAAAGCCGCTCTATTTGATGGTTTCATTGGGCAAATGTGACCCGTTAGGGCATTCTGGAAACCGACATACGGTAGATGCGTTGGATGCTCGGCATTCAAGCAGGTAGAAAAAACTGATAGTATTTGCGACAAGATTAGTCGGAGATAAGCATGTCACTGTATAGCGCCGGAGTGGAGTACGGCATCCACTGCCTGGCCTTCCTGGTCGATGAACTGGGCGACAGCCGCGAAGCCAGCGTGCGCGACCTTGCAGAACTGCAAGGGGTGCCGCAGGAGTACCTGGCCAAGGTGTTCACCAAGCTGGCCAAGGCCGGCCTGGTGGCCGCAACCGAAGGGGTGCGCGGCGGGTTCAGGCTGGCGCGCCCGGCCGATGAAATCAGTGTGCTGGACATCGTCAGTGCCATTGACGGGCGCAAGATGATTTTCGAGTGCCGCGACGTGCGCGACCGCTGCGCGCTGTTCGACGGCTCGCCGCCGACCTGGGCGCAGGAGGGCACCTGTTCCATCCATGCAGTAATGCTGACGGCACAAAAGCGTATGGAAGAAGCCCTGGCCCAGCAGACCATCCTCGATATCGCCCGGCGTGTGGGGCGCAAGGCGCCACCCGAGTTTTCCACGCAGGTGGCCGACTGGATGAACGATCGCCGTGCAGGCAAGGCGGCAGATGCTGGGCAAGGCGACATCCCCTTGGTGGATGTCAGTCAGTAGCGCCTCGATTATCGCGCCGTGCCGTTACGCGGTTTGTAGAAGAGAAAATCCCCGGTCTCGGTGGTCTTCACATACGCCCGTGCCCAGTCCGGTGATACGTGGCGATCGTGGAAATACAGCGCACCCTTGGTGCGGTCGTCCAGCTGGCGGTTGAGGGCCTTGCGGGCGATTTCCTTGGCCAGGGCGTAGCGCGTTTCTTCCTGCACCGAATCGGAACGCCCGTCACACCACCAGGAAAACTGGCAGTTGCCGGTTTCCTTGCCCTGCTTGACCACCCCGCACACGGTGTCTGGAAAACCCTCGTGGCCCAGGCGATTCATCACCACACTGGCCACCGCTTCCATGTCCGGCGCTTTGCCGCCCTTCGATTCCCAGTAGATACTGCGGGCCATGCAGGTAATTGCATCGTCTAGCGCAGCCTGTCCTGCCGGGTCTACGGCCTGTACTTCGGTCTGGGTGATGGCTTTGCTCTTGGGCGCCGGCGGCGCGTCGGGTTGCACGGCGGCTTTTTGTTCCAGCACCTGGGCTTTTTCTTCGGCCACCTGCGCCTTGGGCTCGGTGGCCAGTGCCAGGGGTGCCGAGAAGGCCAGGAAAAGGCAGGTTACAATCGTTGCAAGGCGCATACGGTGACCTTCGTCAGGTAAGGGGAGCAAAACTTCCCGTTACAGGGTCGACCGCGCGGCGCTCAAAACATTCCAGCTGTTCGACGACGGGCAACATCGCGCATGATGGCGGCGTCCGTTCAAGGGAGATCTGCATGCGCGTCCTGTCATCCGTTTTGCGTCTTGCCAGCCTGCCACTGGCACTGGCCGTGGCGACTGCTGTCCAGGCCAGCGAGCCGTCACAGCTGGTCGACTCGATCAACAGCTACCGCAGCCAGGCGCAGCGCTGCGGTGGGCAAGCGTCGCTGGAGCTGCCGCCGCTGGCGAGTGATCCGCGCCTGGTGCTGCCGGCCGGGGGCAGTGTGGATTTGCGCACGGCGCTGGCCCAGGCCAACTACCCGATGGTCAATGTCCAGGCCATCACCCTCAATGGCCCGCGCGATGCGCAGAGCGCCATGCAAGCGGTGCGCGAAAGCTTCTGCCAGGTAGTGCTCGACCCACAGTTCGTTGATATCGGCGTCAGTCAGCAAGACCGTGACTGGCGCATTGTCCTGGCACGGCCGCTGCTGGCCGGGCGCCTGGGGGACTGGCAGGCTGAAGGGCAAAAGTTGCTGGCAATGATCAATACCGCGCGAGGCCAGCAGCGTCAGTGCGGCACGCAAAACTTTGCTGCCGCCACGCCGCTGGCCTGGAACGCCACCCTGGCCAGCACCGCCGAGGCCCATACCCGGGCCATGGCCAACCAGAACTTTCTCGACCATGTCGATCGCGATGGCCGTACGCCGGGCGACCGCGCCGAGCTGGCAGGCTACGCGGGTCAGCTGACCGGCGAGAACATCGCCGCCGGGCAGGACACCCCGCGCAAAGTGGTCGATGGCTGGCTGGCCAGCCCCGGCCACTGCGCCAACCTGATGAACCCGCAGTTCAGTGAACTGGGCGCTGCCTACGCGGTTGATCCCAAGAGCGATGCCGGGATCTACTGGACGGCGATGTTCGGCGCGCCCTGAGGGCCGCAATCAGCCGTAGTGCAGGTCGGTGCGCTTGAGCAGCTGTTTGCAGCGCTCGGACAGGTGCACCACGCGCAGGTGCTTGCCGTTGTTGTGGTAGCGCTCTCGCAGGGTCTTGAGCGCTGCAATGGCCGAGTAGTCGACAAAGTTCAGGTGCTGGCAGTCGAGGGTCACTTCGGCCGGATCGTTGACCGGGTCGAACTGGTTGAGAAACGGCGTGGTCGAGGCGAAGAACAGCGTGCCGTGAACCCGGTACAACTTGCTGCCGTCCGATTGCAGATGGCTGTCGGCGTACAGCTCGCGGGCTTGTTGCCAGGCAAAGTTGATCGCGGCAATGACAATACCGCACAGCACCGCCGTGGCCAGGTCGGTCAGTACCGTAACCACGGTGACGGCGATGATCGCCAGCATGTCGTTCACCGGTACCTTGTGCAGCACGCGCAGCGAGGCCCAGGAAAACGTCTGCTGCGACACCACGAACATCACCCCGACCAGCGCGGCGAGGGGAATGCGCTCGATCAGCGGTGAGAGGAACAGCACGAACATCAGGATCATCACCCCGGCCACCACGCCGGACAGTCGACCACGGCCGCCCGAGCTGAGATTGATGGCGGTCTGGCCGATCATCGCGCAGCCGCCCATGCCGCCGAACAGGCCGGAGGTCATGTTGGCCACGCCCAGCGCCACGCACTCGCGGTTGGGGTAGCCGCGGCTTTCGGTGATTTCATCGGTGAGGTTGAGGGTCAGCAGGGTTTCCAGCAACCCCACCAGCGCCATCAGCATCGCGTAGGGTGCGATGATCTTGAGGGTTTCCAGGTTCCACGGGATGTCCGGCCAGGTCAGTACTGGCAGGCCACCGGCGATATGCGCCAGATCACCCAGGGTGTGGGTCGGCAGGTCGAGCAGGTAGACCCCGGCGCCCACCGCCAGGATCGCCACGAGCGCTGGCGGCACGCTGCGGGTCAGGCGTGGCAGCACATAGACGATTGCCATGGTCAGCGCCACCAGCCCCAGCATCAGGTACAGCGCCGGGCCGCTGAGCCAGGCGCCGTCGTGCTTGAAGTGTTCAAGCTGGGCTAGGGCAATGATGATCGCCAGGCCGTTGACGAAGCCGAGCATCACCGAATACGGCACCATGCGCACCAGCTTGCCCAGGCGCAGCACGCCAAAGGCAATCATGATCAGGCCGCCCAGCAGCACCGTGGCCAGCAGGTACTGCACGCCGTGCTGCACCACCAGGGCGACGATGACCACGGCCATGGAGCCGGCTGCGCCGGAAATCATCCCGGGGCGGCCGCCGAGCAGGGCAGTGAGGGTACAAATGATGAAAGCGCCGTAAAGCCCCATCAACGGATTGAGGTGCGCCACCAGTGCGAACGCAATGCACTCGGGCACCAGGGCGAAGGACGTGGTGAGTCCGGCCAGGATGTCGGCACGGATTGAAGTAGTTCTCATGGGGGAAAAGGCTGCCAGCGAAAAAGGGCTAGGATGCTACGGAAGTTCGCAGGCGCGGGCCAGTGTTCAAAGCGCGAGGAGCCAGTAAATACCGAGGCGCACCACGTATCCTTCGCGGGTAAACCCGCTCCCACAGGTACGGTGCCACCTGTGGGAGCGGGTTTACCCGCGAAAGGCCATGATGCAAGCAGTCGCTCTAACAATAATCAGGCCATTGCCGCCAGCATCAAGTCCAGGTTTTGCACCGCAGCGCCCGAAGCGCCTTTGCCCAGGTTGTCGAACACCGCTGTCAGCAACACCTGCCCGTGCACCTCGTTGGCGAACACCGCCAGGCGCAGATCGTTGCTGTCATTGACCGCCTGCGGGTCGAGCATCGGCGCTGCCTCGCCATGCACCAGAGGCGCCAGCTGGACATGGCGCGCGCCATGGTAATGCTCATGCAGGCACGCATGCAGGCGCGCTGCGCCGACGCCGGCCGGCAACAGGCGGGTCTGCAGGGCGATGGTCAAGGCGATGCCCTGGCGGTAGCTGCCATAGCTGGGCACAAACACCGGCCTGTGGGACAACCCGGCATGCTGCTGGATCTCCGGCACATGCTTATGGTCCAGGTTCAAGCCATACACCAGCACCCCTTGGGCCGCTTGCGCGTCGGGTGATTCGTGACGTTCGACGGCCGCACGGCCACCACCGGAATAGCCTGACACCGCATTGACAGTCAGTGGGTAGTCCGCCGGTACCAGGCCCGCGCTCACCAGCGGGCGCAGCAAGGCAATGGCGCCGGTAGGGTAGCAACCCGGATTGCTGACACGCTTGGCCTGCGCAATGCGCTCGGCCTGCTGCTCGTCAAGTTCCGGCAGGCCATACACCCAACCGGCCGCAGTACGGTGTGCCGAGCTGGCATCGATCACCCGTACTGCCGGGTTGATGATTGCCGCCACCGCCTGCTTCGCCGCGTCATCGGGCAGGCACAGGATGGCCACGTCGGCATTGTTGATCGCTTCGGCGCGGCGCTGGGGATCCTTGCGTTCGCTGTCGGGCAGGGTCAGCAGGCGCAAATCGCTGCGCCCGTGCAGGCGGGCATGGATCTGCAGGCCGGTGGTGCCTTGGTCGCCATCGATAAAGACAAGGGGCTGGTGCATGGTGTTCTCGAAGAATCAGGACAGGGAGCGCCTATGCTCGCGCTGATCTGGACGAAAGAAAATTTGAATATCATGATGATGACATTCATAAATTCTGAATCATGAGCATCCATGCGCGAAATCAGCCTTGACCGCTTGCGGACCCTGGTAGTGATTGCCGACCTCGGTTCGTTTGCCCAGGCCGCCCGTGCCCTCAACCTGGCACCGCCCACGGTCAGCCTGCACATTGCCGACCTCGAGGCGCGCATCGGCGCACCGTTGTTGTCGCGCAAGCGCGGGCAGGTCCATCCAACGGCCATTGGGGACACCCTGCTTGAGCGTGCCCGGCGCCTGCTGGCCGATGCCGAACAGGCGCTGGACGACGTGCAGCGTCAGGTCCAGGGGTTGAGTGGGCGGGTGCGGCTGGGCGCCTCTACCGGTGCGATTGCCCACTTGCTGCCACAGGCGCTGGACATTCTCGGCGTGCGTCACCCTGGTATCGATGTGCAAGTGCAGGTGCTGACTTCGCGCGAATCCCTGGCGCGGTTGCAAGATGGCACCCTGGACCTTGGCCTGGTGGCGCTGCCGCAGGCGGCGGTCAAGGGCGTGCACATCGAACCCTGGCGCCGCGACCCGATCATGGCCTTCATCCCGACCGGCTGGGCGCCGCCCGCGCAGATCACACCGGCCTGGCTGGCGGAGCGCGCGTTGATCCTCAATGACAGCAGCACCCAGTTGTCACGGGTGACCAATGACTGGTTCGCCAGCGCGGGCCTGCAACCGCAGGCGCGCATTCAGCTTAATTACAACGATGCGATCAAGAGCCTGGTGGCCGCAGGTTACGGTGCGACCTTGCTGCCCCATGAGGCCAGTGCCCCGGAACCCGACCAGCGCCTGTGCATGCGTCCGCTACGCCCGGGGTTGTGGCGCCATCTGGGGATCGCCAGCCGCCAGGGGCAGCTGGAGCAGAGCACTGCGTTCGTCTTGCAGGTGCTGATCGAGCTGGCAGCGCAGGACGCGCGCTAAACCAGGCGGATTTCGGTGCCTCGGCGCTGCCAGGCACGCTCACCCAGACGTTCCTGCACAAAGGCCTGGGCCTTGCGCTGCAACTGATCCAGATGGCGGTCGCGTTGCTTCTCGGCATCGACCATGGCCCGCTTGCCGTGTTGCTTGAGCAGGTAGGTATGGATCTGCTGCACTTCCAGGGTGCGGTAGATTGGCGCGACATCCAGCATCACCACGTAGCCTTCACTGGCATGCTCGTCGCTGTTCATCAGCACCTGCGGCCCGCGTGCGCCGCTGATGGTGAAACCCATGGCCTCGAACCAGGGCGCTTGCTTCACGGCACAGGCCAGTTCCACATGCGGGAAGCGTTCAGCCAGGTGCGCCAGCATCGCGCGGGCAATGCCGCGGCGCCGGTATTGATCGTTGACGGCCATGTAGGCAACGCTGCAGGCACCGGAATCGTCCTGCATCGGCAGGTACAGGAGAAAGCCGGTGACGACCTGAGGATCATCGGGAGCGGTAGCGATGATCAGTTCCACCTTCAGCTCACCGCTGCCACCCAGCGCCTCCAGGTAGCGGTGAACCTCGAAGCCGATGCCGTATTGGTAGAGGCTGTACAGCGGATTGCTCGGGGTAATGGCGATGGCGCTGATGTCGGTCAGGTAGTCGACCACCATTTGCAGGATCTGGCTCTTGATCGCCTCCTCGGGTGGGGCGACAACGTGGGTGAGGGCGGGCATCGGGGACAAACTCCAGGCAATAAAAGGCCGCTGACTTGGCTTGGCGGCCAAGTCTACAGGTGTTGCCCGGTTTTACCCCTGTTTCTTGATAATCGCGTCGGCAACGCTCGCCGGTGCTTCGGCGTACTTGGTGAACTCCATGGTGTAACTGGCGCGCCCCTGGGTCATGGAGCGCATCTGCGTGGAGTAGCCGAACATCTCGCCAAGCGGTACCTCGGCACGCACCACCTTGCCGGCCGGGCTGTCTTCGCCTTCCTGGATCAGCCCGCGACGCCGGCTGAGGTCGCCGAGAATATCACCCTGGTACTCCTCGGGCGTCACCACTTCGACTTTCATCACCGGCTCCAGCAACACGGCGCCACCTTTTTGCGCCAGCTGTTTGGTGGCCATCGAGGCGGCCACCTTGAAGGCCATCTCGTTGGAGTCGACGTCGTGATAGGACCCATCGAACACGGTGGCCTTCAGGCCGATCAGCGGATAACCGGCGAGTACACCGTTCTTCATCTGCTCTTCGATGCCTTTCTGGATCGCCGGGATGTACTCGCGCGGGACCACGCCGCCGACCACTTCGTTGACGAATTCCAGGCCTTCCTTGCCTTCCTCGCCCGGTTCGAAGCGAATCCAGCAGTGGCCGTACTGGCCACGGCCACCGGACTGGCGAACGAACTTGCCTTCGATTTCGCAGGTGTTGCGGATTTTTTCGCGATAGGCGACTTGTGGCTTGCCGATATTGGCCTCGACGCCGAACTCGCGCTTCATGCGGTCAACGATGATGTCCAGGTGCAGTTCGCCCATGCCCGAGATGATGGTTTGCGCCGTTTCTTCATCGGTGCGCACCCGGAACGAGGGGTCTTCCTGGGCCAACTTGCTCAGGGCAATGCCCATTTTTTCCTGGTCGGCCTTGGTCTTGGGCTCGACCGCCACCGAAATCACCGGGTCGGGGAAGTCCATGCGCTCAAGCACGATCGGTTTGTTGATGTCGCACAAGGTGTCGCCGGTGGTGACATCTTTCATGCCGATGAGTGCGGCAATGTCGCCGGCGCACACGGCCTTGATCTCGGCGCGCTGGTTGGCGTGCATCTGCACCATCCGCCCGACACGCTCCTTCTTGCCCTTGACCGAGTTGAGTACGGCATCACCGGAGTTGAGTACCCCGGAGTACACACGGGCAAAAGTCAGAGCACCGACAAAGGGGTCGGTGGCTATCTTGAAGGCCAGTGCGGAGAACGGTTCGTTGTCGTCGGCGTGGCGCTCCAGGTGCTTGTCTTCGTGGTCCGGGTCGGTGCCGTTGATGGCCGGGATTTCCGACGGGGCAGGCAAGTAGTCGATGACGGCGTCGAGCATCAGCGGCACGCCCTTGTTCTTGAACGACGAGCCGCAGATTGCCGGGACGATCTCGTTGGCCAGAGTGCGTTTGCGCAGGCCGGCCTTGATTTGTTCGTTGCTCAACTCCTCGCCGTTGAGGTAAAGCTCCATGAACTCGTCATTGGCTTCGGCGGCGGCTTCGATCATGTGCGCGCGCCACTCATTGGCCAGATCCAGCATGTCTGCCGGGATCTCTTCTTCGCGGTAGGTGGTGCCCTGGTCATCTTCGTTCCAGTAGATGGCCTTCATCTTCACCAGGTCGATCTGGCCTTTGAAATGCTCCTCGGCGCCAATCGCCAGCTGGATCGGCACCGGGTGGTGGCCCAGGCGCTTGTCGATCTGTTTGACCACACGCAGAAAGTCGGCACCCTGGCGGTCCATCTTGTTGACGTAGGCCATGCGCGGCACATGGTACTTGTTGGCCTGGCGCCAGACGGTTTCCGACTGCGGCTCCACGCCATCAGCGCCACTGAACACCACCACCGCGCCGTCCAGAACCCGCAGCGATCGCTCTACCTCAATGGTGAAGTCAACGTGGCCGGGGGTGTCGATGATGTTGAAACGGTACTTGGTCGGGAACTGCTTGGTCGAGCCTTGCCAGAACGCGGTGGTCGCCGCCGAGGTGATGGTGATCCCGCGCTCCTGCTCCTGGGCCATCCAGTCCATGGTCGCGGCGCCGTCGTGCACCTCGCCCATCTTGTGGTTGACCCCGGTGTAGAACAGGATGCGTTCGGTGGTGGTGGTCTTGCCGGCGTCAACATGGGCGACAATACCAATGTTGCGGTACAGCTCGATGGGGGTGGTGCGCGCCATGATGGGTCACCTGTATGAGGGCTTGATACGAAAAAGAGGGTACTCCCAAGGTAGCAGAAGTGTGCCGGTCTGCACGGTGCTGCATGGCTGAACCAGGATCATCCATGCGCTGAGCAACCATCGGTTGTAAAGCCGCCGTCGCTTGACGCTTAATCGTTCTATCCGCTTGCCGATGGAGTATTCCGATGCCGTTGCAACAGCCTGTAGCCACCTGGTGCCAGACACATCCGCTGATCGCCGACCTGGTCGCCCTGCGTCCTACCCAGTGGTTCAACCCGCAACTCGCCGCCAGCACCCTGGCCCTCGGTGATGTGCCGCTCGGCAGGCAGGATGTGCGTGATGCCAGCGAGCGGTTGCAGCGCTTTGCCCCCTTCATACGGTCGGCCTTTGCCGAAACCGAGGCCAGCGCCGGCATCATCGAGTCGCCTTTGTTGCCATTGCCGGCCCTGCAGGCGCTCTTGAGTGCCGAGCAGTCCTTGCCCGAAGGGGGCGCCTTGTGGCTCAAGGCAGACAACCTGCTGCCGATTTCCGGCTCGATCAAGGCCCGTGGCGGCATCTACGAGGTGCTCAAGCATGCCGAAGACCTGGCCCTGGCGGGTGGTTTGCTGCAGCCCGGTGATGATTACGCCAAGCTCGACAGCGAGGCGGCGCGGGCTTTTTTTGGCCAGTACAGCATTGCTGTCGGCTCGACCGGCAACCTCGGGCTTTCCATTGGCATCATCAGTGCTCGCCTGGGCTTCAAGGCCACCGTGCACATGTCGGCCGATGCCCGGCAGTGGAAAAAAGACCGCTTGCGTGCCCACGGCGTAGAGGTGCGCGAGTACAGTGCCGATTACAGCGTGGCGGTAGAGCAGGGGCGTCGGGAGGCAGAGTCTGATCCACGCTGCCATTTCGTCGACGACGAAAACTCGCGCAACCTGTTCCTGGGCTACGCCGTGGCCGCCGAGCGCCTGCAGCGCCAGTTTGTCGAGCAGGGCATCGTGGTGGACGCCGAACACCCCCTGTTTGTCTACCTGCCTTGCGGTGTGGGTGGTGGCCCTGGCGGCGTGGCGTTTGGCCTGAAGCTGGTATTTGGCGATGCCGTGCACTGTCTGTTCGCCGAACCGACCCATTCGCCGTGCATGTTGCTCGGCGTGTACACCGGGCTGCACGATGAGGTTTCGGTGTATGACTTCGGCATCGACAACCAGACTGCTGCCGACGGCCTGGCAGTGGGACGGCCATCGGGTTTCGTCGGGCGCGCCATGCAACGCCTGATCGACGGTTACTACACTGTCGATGATGCCACCCTGTACCGCTTGCTGAGCCAGATGCAGGCCAGCGAAGGCTATGAACTGGAGCCTTCGGCGCTGGCGGGTGTCCCAGGCATGGCACGAGTGCTGACGGAAACCCAGGGCTATCGCCGGCGCCTGGGGCTGGATAACGCGCGTATGGCGCGGGCCACCCATCTGGTCTGGGGTACTGGAGGCAGCATGGTGCCGCGCAGTGAAATGGATGCCTACCTGGCCAAAGGCCGCGCCGTGCTGGCCGGGCAATAACCATGCTCAACCTGCCGCCACGCCTTGGCGCCCGCCTGACCGGGGCGCAGTTCGCCAACCTGCACACCTTCTCCGTGGCCGCGCGGCATTTGAGCTTTACCCTGGCGGCCGAAGAACTGTGCCTGACCCCGAGCGCCGTCAGCCATCGCATTGCCCGTCTGGAGCAGGCGCTGGAGCTACGGCTGTTCGAGCGCCTGACCCGGCAGATACGCCTGACCGCTGAGGGCGAACGGCTGTACCGTCTGGTGCAGGGGTTGGTCGAGGACCTGGAAGACGCCCTGCAACCGGATTCGACGTCCACTGTCAGCGGTGCTTTGACCCTCTACGCTCGCCCATCGATCACCCAATGCTGGCTGGTGCCTCGGTTGGCGGACTTTCAGCAGCGCTATCCGCAGATCAGCCTGGATATCCGCACGGGCAATGAGGCGGTGGATTTTCGCGCGCGGCATATCGACCTGGCACTGTTATACGGCGAGGGCGATTTTCCTGGTCTTGCCAGCCAGCTCCTGATGGCGGAGCAGGTCGCGCCGGTGTGCAGTCGGCAGTACGCCGAGCGCCATGGCCTGATCGGTGCGCCAGAACGTTTGCAACAGTGCACCTTGTTGCATGATGCCCTGGCCTGGGAACATGCCGCTTTCGACGCCGAGTGGCAGCGCTGGGCGCGTCTGCAGGGGTGGCAGGCGTACTTGCCGGGCGGCGGGATGACTTTTGACCGGGCCGACTTGTGCGCGCTTGCCGCGAGCAATCACGTCGGTGTGGCCATGGGGCGCCGGCATCTTGTGCAGCCGCTGATTGATCAAGGCTTACTGATCTTGCCGTTGGGGGATTTCCAGGCGTCAACCGGGCAGGGCTATTACCTGGTGCATCCGCGCCGTGAGCCGCTGCCGATGCGGGTCAGGGTGATGATCGAGTGGTTGCGTGAGTGTGCAGGTTAATCAGCTACGAGCGCGTTAGCGGCCCCCGGATTTCCACTGTCGGTACGCCTCAGGCATACACACCGCACACGGTCGATACCCCGCACCACGTGCCGCGTCTGCATCGAGAAAGAACACCCGGTGCTTCACATAGCCACCCCGGGCAATCGCCCGCAATGCCCCCGGACAAGTCAGCTGCCCATAGATCTTGCTACGCCGATGCCCGCCAAACAGCCCGGGCTGGTCGCTCAGGTATTCGATGCCATCAGCGCCCAACAGGCGCCAGGGACCGTTGCTCATGCGCCCACCTGGCGCTCGTGATCCAGCAACCAGCGTTTGCGCTCGATGCCACCGCCATAGCCGGTCAGCGCGCCTGCACTGCCGATAACCCGGTGGCAGGGGATGGCCAGGCTCACCGGGTTCAGGGCATTGGCCAGCCCCACCGCGCGCGCGCAATTTGGGTTGCCGAGCATGGCAGCGATCTGCCCGTAGGTGCGGGTGGTGCCCAGCGGGATCTGGCGCAGTGCTGCCCAGACCCGCTGTTGGAATGCCGTGCCACCCGCATCCACCGGCACCTCGTCGAGGGCATGCAGCTCACCGGCGAAATAGGCTCGAATCGGGGCATTGAGCGGTGTTGGGTGCTCGGTTTCACGTAGCGTGAGCGCAGCGCCAAAACGCCCGTGCAGCAACCGCAACAGGCGTTTTTCCGGTTCGTCGAACTCCACCCCGATCAAGTGGCAGCCATCGCTGACGATCAGGACCTGGCCGATGGGCGCAGGCAGTACGATGCGCTCCAGCAGAAGCTCTCGGGCGGGCATGCGTCAATCCTCAGGGCAGGGCGTTAGCCATGCACTGTAAGCATTGGCAGCGGCCGCGTCATCCTGATGCTTGCGTTCGAACTCAGAACCAGCGGTCGTTGCGTTTGCGCCCGCGGGTCAGGGCCGGCAGGATCAGGCCAGCCAGCAGGCCGGCGCCGGCAATGCCGCCACCGTAGACCATGTAACGCATCAGTACCTGTTTGTTCTCATCACCCAGGCGGGCCTGTGTGCTGCGCAGTTCGGACTGGGTATCGCTCAGTTCGGCATTGAGCGCCTTGTTGCGTGCTTCCAGTTCGTCGATCAGGGCTTTGCGCGAATCCAGTGTCTCCTGCATGCCCTGCACGCGGGTTTTCCAGCTGTCGTCGATGGTTTTCAACTTGTCGCCCAGCTCGCTGACTTGCTCTGTCAATTGCGGCAGGCGTTCGGCCTGCCCGGGTACGGCCTGCAGGTCGCTGGTGGTGATCCAGACGATATCGCCGGACTCACCGCGCACCTGGCTGTAGTTGCCCTGGGTGTCGAGCAGGGTGACCTTCTGCCCGGACTTGAGGTTGCCAACGATTCGGTGGCCATTGGTGGGGCCACTGCGTACGTAGGTGGTCAGGCTGTCGCTGACCCAGCGCTCGTTGCTGGCCGTTTCTTCGGCCTGCACCGAGCCGCTCAAGGCAATCAGGGCACCGATCAGGCCAATGGCAAGTCTGTTGCGCGGGCGCAGGGAGGAAGGAAAAACGGGGGCAAGCGCCGCAGGAACAGGACGAGAAATAGGCATGATGGTCTTCGCGTGAAGTAAAAATAAGGGCCCGATGACTGGGCCGGTGAACACGGGCGTGCACGCAAGCCGCCAGCTGAAAGACCATATTTCTGCAGGTGGGTTCACTGAAGGGTGTAGGAAAATGGCAGCAAATGTTGCGGGCACACGCGGTGCCCGCATTCAGGGGAGGAAGGAAATCAGGTCACAACGCGGTAGCAGGGGACGTACTCGGCGCCGCCTGGCAGCTTCATCCGGTGCTGGGCCACGAAGGCTTGCAACAGCTCGCCCAGCGGGTGCAGCACGGCAGTATCGCCATGAATTTCGTAAGGGCCTTTCTCTTCGATCAGGCGGATACCCTTGTCCTTGACGTTGCCGGCGACAATGCCGGAGAACGCCCGACGCAAGTTGGCGGCCAGTTCGTGGGCCGGCAGTTCACGGCGCAATTGCAATCCGGCCATGTTTTCGTGGGTCGGATCGAAGGGGCGCTGGAAGCTTTCCTCGATTTTCAGCAACCAGTTGAAGTGGAACGCATCATTGCGTTCACGGCGGAACTGTTTGACGCCCTTGAGGCCTTCGACCATTTGTCGGGCAACCTCGGCCGGGTTGTCGATGATGATCTGGTAGTGGCGCTGGGCCTCGTCACCGAGGGTGGCCAGCACGAAGGCATGCAGCTGCTGCAGGTAGGGTTCGGCGCTTTTCGGCCCGGTGAGAATGACCGGGAACGGCAGGTCGCGGTTGTCCGGGTGCATGAGGATCCCGAGCAGGTACAGGAACTCTTCGGCCGTACCGGCGCCGCCCGGGAAGATGATGATGCCGTGGCCGACACGCACGAAGGCTTCCAGACGTTTTTCGATATCCGGCAGGATCACCAGCTCGTTGACGATCGGGTTTGGCGCTTCGGCGGCGATGATGCCGGGTTCGGTCAGACCCAGGTAGCGGTTGCTGGTCATGCGCTGTTTGGCATGGGCAATGGTGGCGCCCTTCATCGGGCCTTTCATCACGCCCGGGCCACAGCCGGTGCAGATGTCCAGTTTGCGCAGGCCCAGCTCATGGCCGACCTTCTTGGTGTACTGGTACTCCTCGGTGCTGATCGAGTGACCGCCCCAGCACACCACCATTTTCGGTTCTACGCCCGGGCGCAGGGTGCGGGCGTTGCGCAGCAGGTGGAAGACGTAATCGGTGATGCCCTGGGAGCTTTCCAGGTCGATACGCTGGCTGGCCAGCTCGCTTTCGGTGTAGACGATGTCGCGCAGGGCGCTGAAGAGCATTTCGCGGGTGCTGGCGATCATCTCGCCATCGACGAAGGCATCGGCCGGAGCATTGAGCAGCTCCAGGCGTACGCCGCGGTCTTGCTGGTGGATACGCACCTCGAAGTCCTTGTAGGCCTCGAGGATGGTTTTGGCGTTGTCGACATGGGCGCCGGTGTTGAGGATGGCCAGGGCGCATTGGCGGAACAAGGTGTACAGGCTGCCGGAACCGGCTTCACTCAGTTGCTGTACTTCACGTTGAGACAGTGTTTCCAGGCTGCCTTTTGGGCTGACAGATGCATTGATAACTTCACGTTGGGGCATTCTGGGTTTCCTGTGAGCGGGTAAACGTCCATCTTCTGTGCTCCACCATACCGACTCCTGCACTGAGCGCAATGCCCTCGATGCGGGTGCGATACGTGGCAAAGCAAGCGAACAACCGCAATACTGCGGGCGCTGTTCAGAGTCTAGTGTGCCAGAGGAGGTTGGTCGTCTCTGGTTGCAACGGTCAGGTCAAGCTGCGTCACAGGAGTGGAACATGCTGAGAGTGCTGGGCAAGGCGTCATCGATCAACGTGCGTAAAGTGTTGTGGACCTGCGCGGAGTTGCAGGTGCCCTTCGAACGTGAAGACTGGGGCTCGGGATTTCAGTCGACCACCAGCGAAGCGTTCCTCGCGCTTAACCCGAACGCCATGGTGCCGGTCATTGAGGACGGCGACTTTGTGCTCTGGGAGTCCAACAGCATCATTCGTTACCTGGCCTCGAGTTATGGCGGCGAGGCCCTGTATCCGTCGGCGCCCAGGTTGCGGGCACGGGTCGATCAGTGGATGGACTGGCAAGCCACTGATCTGAACGGGGCGTGGAGCTATGTGTTCATGTCACTGGTGCGTCAGTCACCGGCGCATCAGGACCCGCAGGCCCTGGCAGCGGCCTGCCGCAACTGGACGCGCAACATGACGATTCTTGAGGGGCAGTTGCAGCGCACCGGCGCTTACGTCAGTGGCGAGTACTTCTCTCTCGCCGACATTGCCATCGGCCTGTCGGTCAATCGCTGGTTCCAGACGCCACTGGAGCATGCGCCGCTGCCTGCAGTGGAGGCGTACTACCAGCGATTGACCGAGCGTTCAGGCTATCGCCTGCATGGACGCAACGGCACGCCATGAGAGGCTTAGCGGTCCAGCGCGGAAATAATCGCATGGGCCGCTTTTACCCGCTCGGCATTGGGGTAGTTCCTGTTCGCCAGCAGCACGATGGCGATGCGCTTTGACGGTACGAACACGGCGTAGGCGCCAAAGCCGTTGGTTGAGCCGGTCTTGTTCAGCAGGGTGTTGTCCTGCAGCGGCTGGGCCGGTTTCAACCAGCTGACGCGGTGCGGCTCCAGCGCCATCGCGTTGGAGTTCCCGGCCAGCAGCTGATCCAGGCTTACCGGGTAGCGGTACAGTTCCCAGCCCAGGCCCTGGGTCATATCGCCGACGCGGTAGTAGCCGGTCTGGGTGGTGGCAATGGCGCGCTGCAGGGCCGGGCTGAGGCCTTGTGGCTGCATGTTCGCCTCGAGATAGCGCAGCAAATCGGCGGCGGTGGTTTTCAGGCCATAGGCTTCGGCATCCAGCGGCCCCGGGCCGACCCGCACGCCGCGGTCCTGCTTGTCGTAGCCTTGGGCGTAGTGGCCCATCTGTGTGGCGGGCACATGAACAAAGGTGTGCTGCAAGCCCAGTTGCGGTAGCAACTGCGTTTGCATCAACTGCGCAAACGAACCGCCCATGCTTCTCGACGCCAGGTAGCCGAACAGGCCCAGGCTCGGATTGGAGTACAACCGTTGCGTGCCGGGGGCATAGTCGGCTTTCCAGTGACGGTAGTAGTCGAGCAGGCTGGGCTGGTCCTTGACCGCGTCGGGGAACTGCAGGGGCAGCCCGCCGGCACTGTAGGTGCCGAGGTTGAGCAGGGTGATGCCGTCGAACGCGGTACCTTTGAGTTCCGGCCAGTGCTTGCTCGCCGGATCACTGAGCGAAAGCGTGCCGTTGGCCTGGGCGAAGGCAGCGAAGGTGGCGGTGAAGGTCTTGCTCAACGAACCGATCTCGAACAGGGTATCGGCGGTTACCGGCTGGCCGGTCTGTTTCGATGCCAACCCGTAGTTGAAATAGTACGGCTTGCCGTTGACCGAGAGTGCCACGGCCATGCCGGGGATTGCCTGTTGCTGCATCAGCGGCGGGAGGGTGGCGTTGACGATGGTCTCGACCTGGGCATCGCTGACCGCAGCCGCATGGCTCTGGTTGATAGCGAACAGCAGTGCGACCACGGCGAGCATCCTTGCCCGGGGCCTGGTGGTGAGGCGTGTCATTTGGCGGTTTCCTTTGGATTACGGGGTGGTTGCTCTGTTTCACTTCGACTGCGAAAGAACGCACCGGGTGGCAAGCCGAACTGTTTGCCGAACGCGGCGATGAACGCCGAAAGCGAATCGTAGCCGCAGGCCAGGGCCACATCTGTCACCCGCTCACCACGTTCCAGTGCCGGCAGCGCACTCAGCAAACGCATGCGTTGACGCCAGAGCCGGAAGCTCAGCCCGGTCTCGCGTTGAAACAGCCGGCTCAGGGTCTTTTCCGACACACCGGCCTGTGCCGCCCAGTCGACCAGGCTGGTGGCCGCGTCGGGTTCGGCCTGCAGGTGGCTGCACAGGGCGCGCAGATGGCTGTTCTGCGGCAGCGGCAGCATCAGTTGCTGTTCCTCAGCCAGGGCCAGTTGATCCAGCAGCACCTGCACCAGGCGGCCGTCGGCACCGTGGACGTCGTAGTGCACCGGCAATTCGCTGAAGGTGCGGATCAGCTCACGCACCAGCGGCGAGATTGTGATGACCCGGCACTGTGCGGCCGCCCAATCGGCAGGGGCGTGTTGCAGGTAGAGGCTGCGCAGGCAGGTGTTGGCGGGGCAGCTGACCCGGTGCTGCAGCTGTGCTGGTACCCACACCGCGCGCTGCGGTGGCACCAGGTAGAAACCGTGGTCGGTGTGCACCTGCAGGATGCCGTCGATCGCATACGACAACTGCCCCCAGGCGTGGGCATGGCGGTAGCCCAGGACAATATTGGGCAGCGTCTGGACATGGCCGTACACTGGCCGCGGCAACCCGGTCAGGTGTTCGAGCGCTTGTGGCTCGGGCAGGGTGGAATGTCCGTTCGGCGACACTGGCAGGGTTCTGGCGTTAGCAGCTAGGGGGCAAAGACCTTATCGTCTGCCGCGCCACAATAACAAGTCAGGAAACATCATGAAGTACCTGCGGATGCTGTTCGACAATTTCACCCTGGCCCTGCTCGGGGTGATTTTCATTGCTACCGTGTTGCCCTGCAAGGGCAGCGGTGCGGTGGTATTCGGCTGGCTCACCAACCTTGCCATCGGCCTGCTGTTTTTCCTCCACGGCGCCAAGCTGTCACGCGAAGCGGTCGCTGCCGGCGCCGGGCACTGGCGCTTGCACCTGCTGGTGTTCGCTTGCACCTTTGTGATGTTTCCGCTGCTGGGCATTGCGTTCAAACCGCTGTTCCTGCCGTTGGTGGGCAACGAGCTGTACCTGGGCGTGCTGTATCTGTGCGCCTTGCCGGCAACCGTGCAATCGGCCATCGCCTTTACCTCCCTGGCCCGCGGCAACGTCCCGGCGGCCATCTGCAGCGCGGCGGCGTCGAGCCTGTTGGGTATCGTGCTGACACCGTTGCTGGTGGTGCTGCTGATGGGCGTGGAGGGCGACACCGGCTCCAGCCTCGATGCCGTGCTGAAAATCGTTATGCAATTGCTGGTGCCCTTCGTGGCCGGGCAGTTGGCGCGGCGCTGGATCGGCAGTTGGGTGGCCCGCAATGCACGCTGGCTGAAAAGCGTCGACCAGGGCTCGATCCTGCTGGTGGTCTACACCGCGTTCAGCGATGCCGTGGTCAGCGGCCTGTGGCATTCGGTGCCGGTGTCGCGGCTGGCTGGGCTGGTGGTGGTCTGTTGCCTGTTGTTGGCCGTGGTGCTCTGGTGCACGGCCACCTTGGGCCGCCGGTTGGGCTTCAACCTGCAAGACCGCATCACGCTGCTGTTCGCCGGCTCGAAAAAGAGCATGGCCACCGGCGTGCCGATGGCACAGGTGCTGTTTGTCGGTGGTGGCATTGGGGCGATGATCCTGCCCTTGATGATCTTCCACCAGATCCAGTTGATGGTGTGCGCGGTACTGGCCCAGCGCTACGCGGCACGGGTCGACGAGCCGGTACTCACAGCAGAACACCCTTGACCGGTTGCAGCGGTGCCGGCGCGGCTTCGTCGCTCAGCTCGCGCACGGCAATTTCAAGGTTGCGGCACATCGCGTCCAGGGCCAGGTCATTGGGCTGGGTGTCGAACGGGTCGGCAATCTGGTCGCCGAGCGCGTCCAGGCCAAAAAAGGTGTAGGCCAGCACGCACACGGCAAAGGGCGTGAACCAGCCAATGCTGTCGACCAGGCAGAATGGCAGCAGAAAGCAGTACACGTGGACAATCCGGTGCAGCATCAGAATGTACGGGTAGGGGATGGGCGTGTTCTTGATACGCTCGCATCCGCCCAGCACGTAGGACAGTCGACTGAGTTGCTGGTCCAGGTTGGCTTGCACCACTTCACCGCCGCCGGCTTCACGCGCCTGGGCCATGAAGCGTTGGCCGAGGAGGCCGAGCAAGCGGCTGGCCGGGGCGCTGCTGCTGTCCAGCTGCTGGCGGGTCGGGCTGTCGAGCAGGCGTTGCTGGTCGGCGCTGGGGGGCGTGCCGCGCAACTGGTCGCGCAACACATAGGCAAAGCCGATCAACGGGTCGAACAGGGCACGGCGCCGGGTTGCGTCCAGGTCCGGCAGCAGGCTCAGGGTCTGGCGGGTCAGGTTGCGGCTGACGATCAACAGCTCGCCCCACAACGTGCGAGCCTCCCAGAAGCGCTGATAGGCCACGGTATTGCGAAAGCCGAGGAAGATGGCCAGGGTCAGGCCCCAGAGCGTGAATGGCGTTGCGGTGAGGATCACTTTGTATTCGAACAGGGTGCCGTGGGTGGCAACCACGGCCGAACTGATCAATACGGTGTACAGCACCTTGCGCCAGATCACCGGGATGATCGAGCCCCTGAGCGAAAACAGCAGAACGCGGATTGAGGGCTTTTGAGGCTGGATGATCATCAAGGCAAACCTTGTACAGAGGCGTGAGAGATTACGCGTATTACTGTAGGGCAAAGCTTTGCGGTGATACAGTGCGGCCAGAATGATATGTTATCCTGTATCGTTTACAGATGCCGTGAGCTTCCCATGTCCTCCAATCCTGCCCGACTGCAATCCATCGATGCCCTGCGCGGGTTGGTGATGCTGTTCATGTTGCTCGACCATGTGCGCGAGACGTTCTTCCTGCATCGCCAGGTCAGCGACCCGATGGACGCATTGAGCGTCGAGCCCGCGCTGTTTTTCACGCGCCTTCTCAGCGCTTTGTGCGCGCCGGTGTTCATCTTTCTGACCGGGTTGTCTGCCTGGCTCTACAGCCAGAAGAACAGCCGCCGCGACACCTCTCTATTTCTACTCAAGCGCGGGCTGTTCCTGGTGCTGCTGGAGCTGACCCTGGTCAACCTGGCCTGGAACGGCACCCTGCTGGGGCCAACCTTGTGGTTGCAGGTGATCTGGTGCATCGGCATCTGCATGATCGTGCTGGCCGGCGCTGTGCACCTGCCGCGTGCAGTGCTGCTGGGGCTCGGCGCTTTGATCGTCGCCGGACACAACTTGCTTGATCCGCTGGTGTTGACCCCGGAGTCGCCATGGTTTGCGCCCTGGGCGATGTTGCACCAGCGCGAGTTCATCGACCTGGGCGGTGAAGTGCGTGCGCGCACGACTTACCCGGTGCTGCCGTGGATCGGTGTGATCCTGCTCGGTTGGGGCGCCGGCCCCTGGTTCGCCCGCGGCACAACCCCGGTGCGGCGCGCGGTGCTGTTGACCGGATGGGGCGTCGGGCTGCTGCTGGCGTTTGTCGCTTTGCGTTGCCTCAATGGTTATGGCGAACAGCCCTGGGTCAGTACGGGCGATGGCCTGCGTACGGCCATGAGTTTCCTCAGTGCCCGCAAATACCCGCCTTCACTGATGTTCCTGCTGCCCACCCTGGGCGGCTGCCTGCTGTTGCTGGCCGCACTGGAACGTTACCAGGCACGGCGCTGGGTGGCGCTGCTGGCGCTGTTCGGTGCGGCGCCGATGTTTTTTTACCTGTTGCACCTGTACGTCCTCAAGGCGCTGTACCTGATCGCCGTGGCACTGTGGGGGCTGAACCAGGGTGACTATTTCGGTTTCGATTACATCGGCACGGTGTGGCTGTGCAGTGCGCTGCTGGCGGTACTGCTGTTTTACCCGACGCGCTGGTTCGCGGCACTGAAACAGCAGCGTCGGGATATCGCCTGGCTCAAGTACTTTTGAGCCTTGTTCATTTCATTCGTGGCAGCAGTGGGGCGCCTCGGCGCCTTCGTAGCGGTCGTGGTGACGTACCCAGTCCATGGTGCCTTCTTCGTTGCGGCCTTTGGGCATCAGGTCGAGGAAATTGTAGGCGCCGACCAGAATATCCAGGCCACGGGCGTAGCTTGAGTAGGTGTGGAAGAGGGTGCCGTCGGCATCGCGGTAGAACACGCTAAGCCCAGGCAGTTCGGATTCGTCGCCCGCGTAGGGCTCGTAATTGTACTGACTGTTACCGTCATTGCTGACGCTGACGCCGAACTCCTGGTTGAAGCGGGTGCCGTGGGACGACACCCAGGGGAATTTCCAGCCCATGCGTTGTTTGAATGCCTGGAACTGGGCAAAGGGCGCGCGGGAGACGGCGACCAGCGAGACATCGTGATGGGCCAGGTGCAGGTTGGCGCCATCGAAGTGGTCGGCGAGGAACGAGCAGCCACCGCAGCCTTCCGTCCAGCCCTCGGCGAACATGAAGTGGTAGACCAGCAACTGGCTGCGCCCGGCAAACAGGTCGGCCAGGCTCAGTGGGCCCTGGGCACTTTCAAAGCTGTAGTTCTGGTCGATGCGGACCCAGGGCAGGGCGCGCCGGGCTCTGCTGAGTTCGTCGCGTTGATGGGTCAGGGCTTTTTCGTGCAGCAGCAACTGCCGGCGAGCGCTGAGCCATTCGCTGCGGGAGACCACGTGCGGGTTGCGGTAGTTGTCCATGATGACGCTCCGGCGGGTGAATGTATCTATGGTCGTCCGGAGCGCAGTGGATTCGACAGGCTCGGTTGAACGGGGGGCGCTGGCCGATAAACGGCACTGCTTTGCGTAAGCGGATCAGCGCACTGTCTCGTCATCGTCCCAGGCAGGTCTCAAGGCTCTCCGATAGCAGCACCGCATCCAGCGGCTTTTGCAGCACGCGAAACTCACCCGCCGCCGTCGCCTCATGGCAAGCCCCGGAGGTGTCGGCGGTGATGATCATCGCCGGCACCTCGGCACCCAGGTACTTACGCGCCTGGGCAATCGCCTGCAGGCCGTTCATGCCCAGCAGGCGAAAGTCGCTGAGGATCATGTGCACCGGCGCCGGGCCCACGGCCGCAGCTTCGCCATGGCGGGCGCAGGCTTCCTGAACCGAGGCGCCGGCATACACCCGGTGGCCCCAGGTCTCCAGCAACTGGTTCAAGGCGTCGAGCACGGTGCTGTCGTCATCGATGATCAGAATGCCCAAGGCACTGCCCGGCCCGCTTGGCGCCGTGAGATGCCGGGATGCCGCAGGCGTGGTAATCGGCACCCGGATGCAAAAGCACGAGCCCCGGCCCGGCACCGACTCCATGCGCAGTTCATGGCCCAGCAGCCGTGCAGTATGCCGCACAATCGCCAGCCCCAGGCCAAGCCCCTGGCTGCGATCGCGCTGGGGATTATGCAACTGCACGAACTCATCGAAAATCTGCTCGCGAAAGGCCTCGCCAATACCGGGACCGCTATCGATGACCTGGATTTCCAGGTGCCGGCCGCGTCGTCGGCAACCGAGCAACACGCCGCCGTTCTCGGTATAGCGAAAGGCGTTGGCCAGCAGGTTGTCGAGGATCCGCTTGAGCAGCACCGGGTCGGTATCGAGCCACAACCGGCTCTGGCGTATGCGCCAATGCAGATCCCGTGCGCGTGCAGTCGGCGCGAATTCGTCGCCAAGGTCGGCAAACAGGCGCTGCACCGACACCGATTCGCGGTTGACGCTGACCACGCCGGCGTCCAGGCGCGAGATGTCCAGCAGGCCATTGAGCAGCCCACCGAGATTACCGATCACCGTACCCAGGCGCGCTGCCACATCGCGGGCCTTGTGGGCTGCGACGTCGCCGCGTTCGGCCAGCGCGGCAAGCCCGGCAACGAACAGGCTCAAGGCATGGATGGGTTGGCGCAGGTCGTGACTGGCGGCTGCCAGAAACCGCGACTTGGCCTGGTCGGCGGCCTGGGCCCGATCACGCTCCTGTTCCAGGCGAGCGACCAGGTCGACATTCTCCAGGCGCAGGCGGATCGTCTCGTACAGCGTGCGGTAGGTGATCCGGCTGTAGTACAGGTTGACTCCGGCGAGGCAAGCCAGAAAGAACAAATACGTGGTGTACGTCTCCCCGGCGCCCAGCAGACACTGTAAAGTGAGCGGCGCCAGCATGGCCACCAGCGAGCCGGCATAGGCCGCAGGGAACGCCGACAGTGACGGTACCGCGCCGCAGACAAGCCCGGTCAGCACCACGGCGGTAAAGGCCTGCAGCTGCGGATCGCCGGTGGCAAAGCCCACCCAGCCGACCAGGCCCCAGAGCAGGCTGGCCAGCCACGACAGCACAGCGGCGTGCCAGCCCCAGGTCTGCGGATGCTCCACGCGCGAGGCGGACTGACTGAAGTAGTGCTTCGCGTGCAGCACCCGGCACAGCGTCAGCGCGTACATGGCCAGGATCCAGCCAACGATCCCGGCCAATGGCAGGGCGTCGCGAAAGATGTACGCGACCGGCAAGGGGATCACGAAGTTGGCGAACAACACCGCGTAAGACTGGCGAAACAACAGGTCGACAAAGTACTTGCGCTGGATAACCTCAGGCATGGCGACATCTCAAAAGAAGAGCAAATGACATGGAAGTTAATCGCCTCAAGGTGTTGATCGCCGACGATCATAGCATCGTGCGTGACGGCCTGAAGTTCCTCCTCTCGACCCGCGACGATCTCGAGGTGGTCGGTGAAGCGGCCCACAGCGAAGCGATTCTTACGGTGCTGGCGCAGCAGCCGATTGATGTGTTGCTGCTCGATCTGGGCATGCCGGGGGTCAACCGGTTGGCATTCATTCGTGAGCTGCGGCGCGATTTTCCCGCCCTGAAAATTATCGTACTCACCGCCAACATCGACCTGAGCACCATTCGCGGCGTGCTCGATGCGGGCGTACATGCCTACATCTCGAAAACCGATGACAGCCAGGAACTGTTCGCCGCCCTCGACGCCGTTGCCCAGAACCGTCTCTACCTGGCGGTTGCCGTGCGTTATGTGGTCGATGGCCATGGTTCCAGCACCCCGCAATCAGACCTGATCGTCAATGCCGAGCTGACCGCGCGCGAGCGCCAGATCCTCGCCCTGATCGCCCAGGGCGCGAGCAGCACGGAGATCGCCGGGCGCTTTTGCATCAGCGCGTTTACCGTACGCAAACACCGGGAAAACCTGATGCGCAAGCTTGATCTGCACAACACTGCGGAACTGGCGGCTTATGTTGTCCGGCTCGGCCTGCCGAGTGCCTGATCCTGTGCCGTCAGCATCCTGCGTAACGCGTACAGGTTAAAATACGGCAACTGTCGTATTTCCTCCGTCCCGCCCCGGCCCTAACCTGCAGCCCTGGTATTGCGCTGCTTGCAGATCCACCCGGCAACTTCCCTCAGCGTCTTCCAGACCCGGACCCCAAGCGCCCCTCATTGGAAGAGCATCCCCATGTCTGCCCACCTCTGGATTCCTTTCGCCATCGCCACCCTGGCGTTTGCCTGCATGCCCGGCCCCGCCATTTTGTACATGACCAGCCAGACCCTTACCCATGGTCGCAGTGCGGGTTTGAAAGCGGCATTGGGCATTCACCTGGGCTGCTACGTGCATATTGCTGCCGCTACGTGTGGCCTGTCGGCCTTGATGCAGGCCGCGCCCATGGCGTTCGTGGTGATACGCCTGTTCGGTGCCGGCTACCTGATCTGGCTGGGGGGCAGCATGATCGTCAACAGCCACAAGCCATTGACGGCGGACCCACTGCACAAGCCCGGGGTGCTGCGCGACAGCGTGGTGGTGGAGGTGCTCAATCCGAAGACGGCGCTGTTCTTCCTGACCTTCCTGCCGCAATTTGTCGATGCAACCAGCAGCGCGCCGGTGTGGCTGCAGTTTCTGCTGCTGGGCAGCTTCGTCAACCTGGTGTTTTCCCTGGCTGACGTGGCGGCGGTGCTGGGCGCGTCGCTGCTGCTGGGGCCATTATCGGCACCGGGCCTGCAGCGCATGGTGCCGTGGGTAAGCGGCACCATCCTCATCGGGCTGGGGTGTGTGCTGGTGCTGCAAAGCGGCTTGCCTGTGGCGTAGCACTTAGCAACTGACACTGTTCAGGAACGTACGATCGACCAGGCGGATGCTGTCGCGCCCGCCACGCTTGGAATCGTAAAGCGCCGCATCGCCTTGTTCGATCAACGCCGCCAGGCTCGCTGGCGGCTGGTCGAACAGGGTCGCGCCGACGCTCAGGGTTACCGCCTCGGGGGTGGTAAATGCCTGGGCGGCGGCCTGCTGGAACTGTTCGCGCAGGGCAGTGGCCAGTGTCATCACCCGCTCCCCCGAGGCGTTGCTCAGGAGGATGACGAACTCGTCACCACCGAGCCTGGCTGCCAGTGCGCCCTCGGGCAGATGGGTACGAATCATCTCGCTCAGGGTAATCAGCAGGCGGTCACCCGCGGCGTGGCCGTGCAGGTCGTTGACCCCTTTGAAATTGTCGATATCGATCAGCAGCAGTGCGCCCGGTCGTGAACTGGAAACGCCCTCGAGCAGGCGCGGCGCGCGCACTTCCAGCGCGCGCCGGTTGTACAGGGCGGTCAGTGGGTCGCGCGCCGCCAGCCGGGCGATACGGGCTTCGCGGCGGTGGCGCTCGGTACCGGTCATTGACAAGGCGATGAGCATGATCGCCATGGTGCCTTCGACCAGGGAAATCTGGATGATTTCGCCCTGAAACGCCGCCAGGTTGACCAACGTGCCCGGCACCACCGCCACCAGGGTCTTGACCAGGTAGAACAGGCCGTGGGCCAGCAACACATAACGCAGCTGCCCGGCGCCGACGCTCAGTGACTTGCCGTGTGGGCGCAGCAGCAAACTGGCCCTGAGCGTCAGTACAGCAACCAGCAGCGAGTTGGCCAGCATCATGACCTTGGACCACCACGGGCCCTCAGGTAACAGCAGCAGGGCGCCCCAGGCGGCAAATACCAGGTACCAGGCGGGTGACAGGCGTTTCTGGGTAAAGCGCGCCACGCCCATCAGGAACAGCCAGTGGGCCAGCACCAGCAGGCCGTTGGCGAACCAGATACCGATCAGCAGCAGGCCGCTGATGCGCAGCAGGGCCAGGGTCGAGCCGATGCTGATAGTGGCAAAGCCTGCACTCCAGAACAGCAGTGAGGGTTCGCGGATACTGCGCCACTCGATCGCCAGGTACAGGGACGCTGCCGCTGCCAGGGCAACCGAGAGGGTGAGCATTGTGGGAGGGTCAAGCGCCATAGCCAGCCTGATGCGTGGGAAAGATGCCCGATTGTAAGCGCTCGCGCGGGTTTTTTCCTGTGGGCAGTTAAACCTTTCAGCGCCTTTTTCGGCGCGTGATCAGGGACGTCGCAATGCCCGACTTTCTGCTATGCCTAATAGGTTGAAGCCTTGCATTGCGCTGTAGTCGGCAGGGCACACGCACACCTTGATGGCAGTCGCCCGTCTGCGGCCTCGGCGCCCTGCAGCCGGGCGTGGCGAACAGGTGCCGATCCCGACTGGGAGGTGCCTCATGTTGTTTATCATCCACTGGTCATTTACCCCGCAAACCCGCAACGCCGCCATTGCCCGCTTCCTCAAGACCGGCGGTGCCCCCCCGGCAAACCTCAAGGTGCTCGGTCGCTGGCATGCCGTTGGTCACCAGCAGGGCTTTGGCGTGGTCGAAACCGATGACCTGGCGCTGGTACAAAAATGGGTGCTGGACTGGAGCGATCTGATGACCATGGAAGTGTTTGCGGCGATGACCGATACAGACATCGGGCCGTTGCTGGGGGCAACGCTTAGCCAGACGAACGCCTGATTACCGATACGTTCAGGGCGTCGGGGAGGACCGGTGCCCTGTGGCTACTGCGCCTGGTTCAAACCAGCACAGGCGCAAGCGTGCAGGCGGCGAGGTCTTCGAGGAACGCGTGCAGGATTGGTGGCGGCGACACGCCACGGCGGGTGATGACATCGAAGGGGGAGGTCAGGTCCAGGGTGCTGGCGCCCAGGCGGCGCATGTCACCGGTCTTGACCCACTGCTCGGCAAAATGCACCGGCAGAAAACCGACGTAGGCACCGGAAATGATCAGAATCGCTGCCGCCTCGATGTTTTCCACGGTGGCTGCGGCCTTGGTCATGCCCAGTTGTTCCAGGTCGTACTGGTTCATGTAGCCACGCACCACCAGGCGGCAGGCGCGCACTTCCTCAAGCAAGCGCCCGTTCGATGCCTTGCTGGCGTACAGCGGATGGCGGCGCCCGCAGTACAGCCCAAGGGCTTCATTGTAGAGCGGCAGGTAGGACAGCCCCGGCACGTGCAGCGGAAAATGACCGATGGCCAGGTGCAGGCGGCCATCGAGCACGCGTTCTTCCAGTTCTGCCGGGGCACCGATGTAGATGTGCAGGTGGGCGTCGTGGCCGCGTGAGACAAAGCGTTGGGTGGTGCGGGGCAGGGGCGAGTCCGGGTCGGTCAGGGTCGAGTCGATGATGCCGAGGTTGAGCTTGCCGCTGATGTGCTGCTTGAGCACGTCGGCGTCCATGCAGAAATTCTCCACCGCACTCAGCAGGCGCAGCGTCGCTTCGTGGATGGCCACGCCTTGCTCGGTGAGGCGAAAGCCACTGCGCCCGCGCTGGCAGAGCTTGACCCCGAGGCGGGTCTCCAGGTGCGTCATCTGTTCGCTGATGGTCGACTGACCGGCATTGAGGGCGGCCTGTGCGGCTGAAAAGCCCCCGCAGCGGACAATGGTGGTGAATACCCTGAGGAGCTTCAGATCGACATCGTGGAGCTGGATCACGCTGGCCTCCCGTGCACCTGTCACATCGCTGGCGCTGATATGACCGTGCGGTCAATGTTTTTTTTCGCAAGCTAACCATGTGCGACCGTTCGCCGCAATGCCTGCGGTTTGGAAAAGTCATTGCGGGCTAAAGCGATTTTTCCGGGGCGAGCGGGGTGCAAGCGGATACTTCGGATCTGGCGATGTATGCATCTGGACTTGCGCATTTTTCCGTGGACGACCTGCCGCCATAGTGGCTGCAACGGTGGTCGAGCAGTCGCCCCGTCTCCTGACCAGAACAATAATTGGAGAAACTCGAACATGGCAAAGCACGGTTATGAATCCGGCCGCTTGAACCTGCCCTTCGTGGGTCATTGCACCTTCGCCAAATCGCCCATCTGCACCGACTGGGAAGCCATCGATGCCGATGTCGCGATCCTTGGTGCCCCCAACGACATGGGTACGCAATGGCGCTCCGGCGCACGCTTCGGACCGCGCGGCATCCGCGAGGCATCGACCCTGTTCTCTTTCGGCCATTCCGGCGCCTACGACTTCGAAGACGACGCCACCTACCTGACCGAAGACCAGGTGCGCATGGTCGATGTCGGTGATGCCGATATCGTCCACACCGACATGGCCACCAGTAACGCCAACATCGAAATGGCCGTGCGTCAAATTCTCGCCTCGGGCGCCATGCCGGTAGTACTGGGCGGCGACCACTCGATTCACGCTCCGGTGATCAAGGCATTCGAAGGCCGCGGGCCGATCCACATCGTGCACTTTGACGCACACCTGGACTTTGTCGACGAGCGCCATGGCGTGCGCTACGGCCACGGTAGCCCGCTGCGCCGCGCTTCGGAGCTGGACCACATCGTCGGCATGACCCAGATGGGCATCCGCAACGTGTCCTCCTCCAACCGTGACGACTACGATGCCGCCCGCGAAGCCGGCTCGCAGATCCTTTCGGTACGCGACGTGCGCCGCCTCGGTTGTGAGGGTGTGCTGGCGAAGATTCCTGAGGGCCGCGACTACTACATCACCATCGACATCGACGGTTTCGACCCTTCCATTGCCCCAGGCACCGGTACGCCGAGCCATGGCGGCTTCTTCTACTACGAAGTGCTGGAAATCATCCAGGCGCTGGCCAAGCGCAGCCAGGGCCGCATCGTCGGCATGGACCTGGTGGAAGTGGCCCCGGCCTACGACCCGGCTGGCGTTACCTCGATCCTCGCCGCGCAGCTGCTGATGAACAGCATCGGTTTCATTTTCCATGCGCGCGCCCGCGCCCGTTGATCCGGAGCATTTCCCGTGGACAACAAGGTAAAAACCTACCTGCAGGCCTTTGGTGTGTCCGAGGCCACCCAGCGATTTCTGTCCAAGCCGCAGCGCATGTTCATTGGCGGCGCCTGGCTTGAAGCCAGCGACGGCGTCAGTGCCGAAGTCATCGAGCCATCGACCGAAGCGGTGCTGACGCGCATTCCGATGGGCACCAGCGATGACCTCGACCGTGCCGTAAATGCCGCGCGCGAGCAGTTCGATGGCGGCCCCTGGAGCCAGCTCAAGCCGCTGGAACGTGAGCGCCTGATTCATCGCCTGGCCGACCTGATCGAAAGCAATGGCGACGAGCTGGCGCAGATCGAGTCCATCGACATGGGCAAGTCGGTCGCCCAGGCCCGTGCTGTAGACATCCAGGGCACCGTCGACACCTTGCGCTACTTCGCCGGCTGGGCCAGCAAGATTCACGGGCGTACCGTCGAGCCTTCGCTGCCGGGCAACTACCTGGCGTATACCCGCAAAGAGCCGGTGGGTGTGGTCGGGGCGATCGTACCCTGGAACTTCCCGCTGCAGACCATGGCCTGGAAACTGGGTGCAGCGCTGGCGACCGGCTGCACCGTGGTGGTCAAGCCTGCCGAGCTGACCTCGCTGTCGGCGCTGCGGTTTGCCGAGCTGGTGCAGGAAGCGGGCATACCCGACGGCGTGATCAACATTGTCACCGGTCGCGGCAGCGTGGTCGGCGAGGCGATGTCGCGCCACCCGGGCATCGACAAGCTGAGCTTCACCGGCTCGACCCCGGTGGGTTGCTCGGTGGGCAAGTCGGCGATGGACCAGATGAAGCGCCTGACCCTGGAGCTGGGCGGCAAGTCGCCGGTCATCGTCTTCGCCGATGCCGATATCGAGGCGGCGGCCGAAGCCGTGGCCAACGGTGTGTTCTTCAACTCCGGGCAGGTCTGCGATGCCGGTACCCGCGCCTATGTCGAGCGCAGCATCTACCCGCAGTTCCTCGAGGCGCTGGCGCGCTATACCGCCACGCTGAAAATTGCACCGGGTCTTGATCCGGATTGCTTCATCAGCCCCATGGTGTCGCGTCAGCAACAGCAGCGGGTGCTGGACTACATCGCGCTGGGCAAGCAGGAAGGCGCGCAGCTGTATTACGGCGGCGAGCCGCTCGAAGGCCCCGGGTTCTTCGTGCAGCCGACGATTTTTGCCGACTGCGACAACAGCATGCGCATCGTCCGCGAGGAGATCTTCGGCCCGGTGCTGGTAACCATGGCTTTCGACACCCAGGAGCAGGCGCTGGCCCTGGCCAATGATTCGGCGTTCGGCCTGGCCGCGGCGATCTACTCCAATGACCTCGGCCGGGTGCACGGGCTGATCCCGCAGCTGCGTGCCGGCACGGTCTACGTCAACGCCCACAGCACCCTCGACCCGTCGATGCCGTTCGGTGGCTACAAGCAGTCGGGCTACGGCAAGGACATGGGCGCCGAACAACTGGAGTTCCTGCTGGAGACCAAGGCGGTCTGGATCACCTTGCCCTGAGGTAACAGGGCTGACCTGCGCCGCTGACGGTTGGCGAGCGGCGCAGGTTTATCGGATGCATCGAATTTCAAGAACAAGAACCTATCGAGGTGATGCCCATGAACAGCCAAGTGGATGAAGCGCGTGCGCAAGATCTGGAGCGGCGCATACGCGCCTACGAAGAACTGGAGAGGAGGGCGCACTGGCCGGGTGCATTGAGCGTGCGTGACGTGGTGGCGTTGTGTTTACTGACGCTGGTGATGGTCGCGGGTGCTTATTTGCTCGGGGGCCAGCCATGAGCCCGTCCAGAGAAGAGGAGTTTCGCCTGAGCGCGGAACGCGGTGATACCCCCTTGCTGCCCACCGAACGGGTGTGGGGTTTCTGGGGCTTTGCCTATGCCAACTCGGCGCTGGCGGTGGCCACCTGGGTGTTTCTGATCGGCGGCGCCACGGCGCTGTTTGTCGGGCCCTTGCAGGGCATCGCCGCGATCATTATCGGCAACATCATCGGCGTGGTGCTGGCCGCGTCGTCCACCTGCGTGCCGTGCGGCAAGTACGGTGTCGAGCAGTTTACGTTTTTGCGCAGCATGTTCGGCATCAATGGCAGTCGCCTGGTCCACATCCTCTCGGTGGTGATCCTGACCATGGGCTGGCTGGCGGTGTTGGGGCTGATGTGCGGGCGCGCGCTGGACAACCTGCAAACCCTCGTACAACAGCGGCCCGCCGACAACAACGACTGGCTGGTGACTGCCGGAGCCTTGCTCGCCATCACCCTGGCGGCGCTGGTGGCCATGCGCGGGCCAGACATGATCCGCCGGTTGAGCGCCGTGATCGCACCGAGCCTGATCCTGATCATGCTGGCGTTGATGTACTTCATTTCCCAGCGTTACAGCCTGAGCGAACTGCTGGCCATGCCACCCCTGCAACCGCCATTTGGCGACCAGCGCATCAATTTCATGATCGCCGTGGAAATCAACATTGCGGCCGGCTTCTCCTGGTGGCCCTACATCGGCAACCTGTCACGCTTGTGCAGCAACCAGCGCACGGCCTTCTGGCCGAACCTGGTGGGCATTTTCGGCGCCGCGTCGCTGGGCGAGATCGTCAGCCTGTTCGCCGCCTCGACCCTGGGCAGCAGTGACCCGACTGCCTGGATGCGCCTGGCCGGCGGCCTGGGTTTTGGCGTGATTGCGCTGAGCTTTCTCGCCCTGGCCAACCTGACCGGGATGGTCAACATCCTCTACACCGCTGTCATCGGTTTGCGTCAGCTGGCCGGGGAGCGGCTGCGCAGGGTGCCCTGGGGCTTGCTGATCGGGTTGTTCTGCGTCATTCCGGTGGCCATCGTCCTGTGCTTCCCGGGGATCTACGACGGTTTCTTCATCTTCCTGGTGTGGACCTCCGCACTCAACAGCGCACTGGCCGGCATCGGTATCGCCGACTACTTCTTCCTGCGCCAGCAGCGCCTGAACCTGCGCCACCTCTATGCCGCGCAAGCGCGCTCGCCGCTGCGCTTCTGCAAAGGCTTCAACCCCATCGCCTTGCTGGCGCTGGCAGCAGGCTTTGCGATCTACGTGGTGGTGTTCAACCCGCAGACCCTGGCCAACACCACCTTCTTCACCTTCGCCACCGCCTCGCTGCCGTCCTGCCTGCTGGCCGGGCTGGTCCACTACGGGCTGAGCCGCGTGCTGGCGACACGACTGGGCTGGGGCAGCTACCCACAAGGCAACGAACGCACTATCGAGGCTGCAGGCCTCGGCGCAAAGGACTAGAACCATGAACAAACGCTATGACTACATCATCATTGGTGCGGGCTCGGCCGGCTGCGTCCTGGCCAACCGCCTGACCGAGGACGCCGGTACTTCGGTACTGGTTCTGGAGTTCGGTGGCAGCGACCGCAGTGTGCTGATCCAGATGCCCAGCGCCTTCTCGCTGCCGATGAACACCAAGAAATACAACTGGCGCTACGAGACGGTCGCCGAACCGCACCTGGACGGTCGGCGCCTGCACTGCCCGCGAGGCAAGGTGCTCGGTGGTTCGTCGTCGATCAATGGCCTGGTCTATATTCGTGGCCATGCCTGCGACTTCGACGAGTGGGAAAGCCTGGGCGCAAAAGACTGGGGCTACCGCAACTGCCTGCCGTACTTCAAGCGTGCCGAAACCTACAAGTTTGGCGGTGACGACTATCGCGGCGGCAGCGGGCCGCTGGCCACCAACAACGGCAACAACATGCAGAACCCGCTGTACGGCGCCTGGGTGGAAGCCGGTGCCGAGGCTGGTTACATCAAGACCGACGACTGCAACGGCTACATGCAGGAAGGCTTTGGCGCCATGCACATGACCGTCAAGGATGGCGTGCGCTGGTCCACCGCCAATGCCTATCTGCGCCCGGCCATGACCCGGCCGAACCTGACCGTCGTCACCCATGCCATGACCCGGCGCATCCTGCTCGACGGCAAGCGCGCGGTAGGGGTGGAATATGACGAAGGCGGCACGACCCACACCGTGTATTGCAACCGCGAAGTGCTGGTGTCGTCCGGTCCGATCGGCTCGCCGCACCTGTTGCAGCGCTCGGGGATCGGCCCGGAGGCGGTGCTGAAAAAGGCCGGCATCGAGGTGCGTCACAACCTGCCTGGGGTGGGCGAAAACCTGCAGGATCATTCGGAAATCTACATCCAGTACGCCTGCAAGCAGCCGGTAACGCTCAACGGAAAGATGAGCCTGCTGGGCAAGGCGCTGATCGGCTTGCGCTGGCTGCTGTTCAAGGATGGGCTGGGCGCCAGCAACCACTTCGAGGCCGGTGGTTTCATCCGCTCGTCCAAGGGCCTGCGCTGGCCGGACATCCAGTTCCACTTTTTGCCGGCGGCCATGCGCTACGACGGCGACAAACCGTTCAAGGGGCACGGCTTCATGGTGCTTACCGGGCCGAACAAACCCAAGAGCCGCGGCCACGTGCGGGCGCTGTCGGCCGACCCTTACCAGCACCCGGAAATCCGCTTCAACTACCTGGAAAGCGAAGAGGACCGCGAGGGCTTTCGTCGCTGCGTGCGCCTGACCCGGGAAATCATTGCGCAACCGGCCATGGACCGTTTCCGTGGTGAAGAACTGGCGCCCGGGCCGGAGGTGCAGACCGACGAGCAGATCGACGCTTTTGTCCGCGCCAACATGGAAAGCACCATGCATCCCTGTGGCTCCTGCCGCATGGGTGAAGACGACATGGCGGTGGTCGATTCGGCGCTGCGCGTGCACGGTTTGCAGGGGCTGCGGGTGATCGACTCCTCTGTGTTCCCCAGCGAGCCCAACGGCAACCTGAACGCGCCGACCATCATGCTCGCCGAACGTGCGGCTGACCTGGTGCGTGGGCGTCAGCCGCTGGCGCCGGCCACGGTCAATGTAGGCCTGGTGGACAACTGGGAAGCGCAGCAGCGCAGCCATGCGCCCGTGCGCAAGGTAGGTACCTGAGTCTTCGCGGGTTTACCCGCGAAGGGCGCGCAGCAGTCCGGACTGATAGCGTTCCATTGGAGCGAAAACGCTCCAATGGCGCCTACGTCAGGCCATACGACGCTTTCGCGCCATTACACAGCCCAATAGTGCGCACTACCCGGAGTGACTTCATTACACCCGGGCAACTGCAGCACTCATTAAACCCGCGGTTTACGCGGTATTTTACGTTTGGCATAGACCTTGCTCTTTCACCCGTACCAAAGCGGACTCGCTAATTGTTTGTCCCGGTGAGGTAGTTGAACTTGTGATGTTATAAAAACAATTAAACTAGCAAGGTATATAACAATGAAAAAACCGACGCTCGATCTCCGCCCGCCTGAAGCAGAGGAACACGAACTCAAACGCAACCTGTCGAATCGCCATATTCAGTTGATTGCCATCGGCGGCGCCATTGGCACCGGCCTGTTCATGGGCTCTGGCAAAACCATCAGCCTCGCCGGGCCTTCAATCATATTCGTCTACATGATTATTGGGTTCATGCTGTTCTTTGTCATGCGGGCAATGGGCGAATTACTGCTGTCCAATCTCAACTACAAATCCTTCATCGACTTTTCCGCTGATCTGTTAGGACCCTGGGCCGGGTATTTTACCGGCTGGACTTACTGGTTCTGCTGGATTGTCACCGGGATTGCCGATGTTATCGCCATCTCTGCTTATTTACAGTTCTGGTTCCCGGATATACCGCTGTGGATGCCGGCCATCAGTTGTGTCGGCTTGCTGCTGGGGCTCAACCTGGTGACAGTGAAAATGTTCGGCGAACTGGAATTCTGGTTCGCCATGATCAAGATCGTCGCCATCTGTGCGCTGGTGTGCACGGGGTTGTACATGGTGGTTGCCGCCTATCAGTCGCCAACCGGCAACACCGCTTCGCTGGCCAACCTGTGGAACGACGACGGGATGTTCCCGCATGGCGCCATGGGCTTTTTTGCCGGCTTCCAGATTGCCGTGTTCGCCTTTGTCGGCATCGAACTGGTGGGCACCACCGCCGCAGAAACCAAGAACCCGGAGCGCAACCTGCCACGGGCAATCAATTCGATTCCCCTGCGCATCATCATCTTCTACGTGTTTGCGCTGATCGCCATCATGGCCGTGACGCCATGGCGCGACGTGGTCGCCAACAAGAGCCCGTTCGTAGAGCTGTTCGTGCTCGCCGGCCTGCCTGCTGCCGCCGGGATCATCAACTTTGTCGTGCTCACCTCGGCCGCATCGTCGGCCAACAGCGGCGTGTTCTCCACCAGCCGCATGCTCTATGGCCTGGCGGTTGACGGTGATGCGCCGGGCAAGTTCGGGGTGCTGTCAAAACGCGCCGTGCCCTCCAATGGCCTGATCTTCTCCTGCATCTGCCTGCTGGCCGGCGCGCTGGTGATTTACCTGGTGCCGAACATGCTCGATGCCTTCACCCTGATCACCACGGTGTCGGCGATTCTGTTCATGTTTGTCTGGTCGATGATCCTGTTGTCGTACCTGGCGTACCGCAAACAGCGCGACAGCCTGCACCGCGCCTCGAAGTACAAGATGCCAGGCGGGATTTTCATGGTCTGGGTGTGCCTGACGTTCTTCATGTTCATCCTGGCCCTTCTGGCCCTGCAGGAAGACACCCGCCAGGCGCTGTACCTGGTGCCTGCCTGGTTTGTCGTGCTGGGCATTTCCTATCGCCAGTTGCGGCAGAAACGGCAGGAGGGCATGCAGTTGACCTTTGACGCGGATTGAACACCGCAATCACTCATTAACCGGCGGGGGGATGGCACAGCGGTGCCGTCCCCCTGTTGTCGTTTGACAGGCAGGAGCTCACGATGCGCATTCACGTCACTTTCATCGACCGTGTCGGTATCACCCAGGAGATCCTGGCGTTGCTGGGCGCGCGCAACCTCAACCTGGACGCGGTGGAAATGAGCCCGCCGAACGTCTATATCGATGCCCCGGCGCTGTCGCAAGCGGTGCTGGAGGAACTTCACGACGCGCTGCTGCGGGTGGTCGGGGTGCAGGCCGTGGAGCTGGTCGACTTTCTCCCTGGCCAACGCCGACGCCTGCAACTGGAAGCATTGCTGGCGGCGATGAGCGATCCGGTGCTGGCCGTCGACCCTTGCGGCCATGTGCTGCTGGCCAACCCGACGCTGGTCAGCCTGGTCGGCCGCGAGCCTGCCGGCGAGCCGTTGTCCAGCCTGTTCACCGAGCCGGACCTGGCGCAAACCTTGATCGACAAAGGTTTTCGCCTGCCAATGTGCGAGGTGAGCCTGCAGGGCCAGGCGCTGTTGCTGGAGGCCACGCCGATCAGTGGCGGCACCGATGCGCTGGTGGGTGGATTGCTCACCCTGTACCCGCCCAGCCGCATCGGTGAACGCCTGGCCTCGCTGCTGCATGACCATGCCGAAGGGCTGCAAACGCTGCTGGGCGATTCGGCGCCGCTCAAGGAACTCAAGGTGCGGCTGCACAAAGTGGCCAGCCTCGATGCGCCGATCCTGATCCAGGGCGAAACCGGTACCGGCAAGGAGCTGGTGGCCAGGGCCTGCCATGCCCTGAGCGTGCGACGTGACGCATCGTTCCTGGCGCTTAACTGCGCGGCGCTGCCAGAGAGCCTGGCCGAAAGCGAGCTGTTCGGTTACGCCGCGGGCGCGTTTACCGGCGCTCAGCGAGGTGGCAAGCCGGGCCTGCTGGAGCTGGCCGACGGCGGCACGGTGTTTCTCGATGAAGTGGGCGAGATGTCGCCTTACCTGCAGGCCAAGCTGTTGCGCTTTCTCAGCGACGGCAGCTTTCGCCGTGTCGGTGGCGGGGGGGAGGTGCGGGTGAATGTCCGGGTGGTGTGTGCCACGCACCGCAACCTGGAAAGCATGGTACTGGAAGGCAGCTTCCGTGAAGACCTGTACTACCGCCTCAACGTGCTCAATCTGCTGGTGCCGCCCCTGCGTGAGCGCGGCAACGACATCCTGTTGCTCGCCGAGCACTTCCTGCGCCAGGCCTGCACGCAGATCCAGCGCTCGCCGTGCCGGCTGGCGCTGGCGACCCATCCGCTGCTGCTGGGCAACCGCTGGGCCGGCAACGTGCGGCAGTTGCAGAACGTGATCTTCCGCGCTGCGGCCATCAGCGAAGGCGAGGTGATCGAGTGCGCAGACCTGGAACTGGCCGGCACGGCCCTGAGCAGCCAGCAGACCGAGGTGCCGGAGATCATCAGCCTGGAAGCCGCCGTACAAGGCTTCGAAAAATCCCTGCTGGAGAAGCTGTACGCCGCTTACCCCTCCACCCGGCAACTGGCGGTGCGCTTGCAAACGTCACACACCGCGATTGGCCAGCGCTTGCGCAAATACGGCATTGCCAACCGGCCGTCCTGAACGGGCCGGAGTGAATGCGCTCCACTGGAGTGATTGTGCTCCAGTGGCCCCAAGGCCAGCGTTTCAGTGGACCTTCCCGGCAAAGCGTGATTCCCGGCCTGATGCATGGAGCGATTTCGCTCCGCAGCAGAGGCCTGCAATACACCTTAAAAATTATTTAACTAATTGATTTATATAGAAAATAAATACTTGGCATTGCCCTTGCTCTAGTACTTGGCAGTCCTCCCGCAGGACCCACCTAAAAACAAGAGGAAGTGCCATGAGCATGTTGCGTTTTACACCTGAACACGAATGGTTGCGTCTGGAAGACAGCGGCGAGCTGACTGTCGGCATCACCAGCTTCGCGCAGCAGGCTTTGGGTGATGTGGTGTTCGTGCAATTGCCGGATCTGGGCCAATACGGCGAAGGCCATGAAGTTGCAGTGCTGGAGTCGGTGAAGGCCGCCAGCAACATCAGCATGCCGCTGGCCGGCGAAGTGGTTGCCGTCAACCAGGCGCTGTCCGATGACCCTGAACTGGTCAACGCCTCGCCCATGCAGGACGGCTGGTTCTTCCGTATCCAGGTCAACAACGTCGCCGACCTCGACGCCCTGATGGACCAGGCCGGTTACGACCGTTTCCTGGCCGACAACGCCTGAGCCAGGGTGCCGACATGAACAGAGCACCTATCTCGCTGGGCACCGACAACGAATTCATTGCCCGTCACATCGGCCCGCGCGACGACGATATCGCCGCCATGCTGGCGCTGACCGGGCATGCCTCGCTCGACGCCCTGATCGACAGCGTCATCCCGCAAAGCATCAAGGGCACCAGCGTGCTCGAACTGTCCAAAGGGCAGGGCGAGGCAGAGGCCCTGGCGGCGATCAAGGCCATCGCGGCAAAGAATCAGCTGTACCGCAACCACATCGGCCAGGGCTACTACCCGTGCCACACACCGGCGCCGATCCTGCGCAACCTGCTGGAGAACCCGGCCTGGTACACCGCCTACACGCCGTACCAGCCGGAGATTTCCCAGGGCCGTCTGGAAGCGCTGTTGAACTTCCAGACCCTGGTCAGCGACCTCACCGGCATGGAAATCGCCAACGCCTCGCTGCTGGACGAAGCCACTGCAGCGGCCGAGGCCATGACCTTCTGCAAGCGCCTGGCGAAGAACAAGGCCCCGGCGTTTTTCGCCTCGCGTCATTGCCACCCGCAAACCCTCGATGTGCTGCGCACGCGTGCCGAGCCTTTGGGTATCGAGGTGGTTGTCGGCGACGAGTCGCAGTTGCAGGCGCAAAGCCTCGACGGCTACTTCGGCGTGTTGCTGCAGTACCCGGCCAGCACCGGTGATATCGCCGACCACCGCGAACTCGTTGCGCAGGTCCACCAGGCCGGCGGGCTGGTTGCCGTGGCCAGCGACCTGCTGGCTCTGACCCTGCTAACACCGCCCGGCGAGTTTGGTGCCGACGTGGTGCTTGGCAGTGCGCAACGCTTCGGCGTGCCACTGGGTTTTGGCGGCCCGCATGCGGCGTTTTTTGCCACCCGTGATGCTTTCAAACGCGACATGCCCGGGCGCCTGGTCGGCGTGTCCATCGACCGTTTCGGCAAGCCGGCCCTGCGCCTGGCCATGCAGACGCGCGAGCAGCATATCCGCCGTGAAAAGGCCACCAGCAACATCTGCACCGCGCAGGTGCTGTTGGCCAACATCGCCAGCATGTATGCCGTTTACCACGGCCCGCAAGGCCTGGCGGACATCGCCCGGCGCGTGCATCGCCTGACCGCGATTCTGGTGCAGGGCCTGCAGCAACTCGGGCACCGTGTTGAGCAAGCGAGCTTCTTCGATACCGTCAGTGTGCAAACCGCACGGCCGGTCGCCGAAGTGCTGGCCGCCGCTGACGCAGCACGCCTGAACCTGCGCATCATCGACGCTACCCGTGTCGGCCTGGCGCTGGATGAAACCTGCGAGCAGGCAAGCGTTGAAGCGCTTTGGCAGGTGTTTGCAGCACCGGCTCAGCAAGCCCCGGATTTCGCCACCCTGGCCGCCGCCAGTGGCGACTGCCTGCCGGCGCCGCTGTTGCGCCAGACGCCGTTCCTGCAGCACGAAGTGTTCAATCGCTACCACTGCGAAACCGAGCTGATGCGCTACCTGCGTCGCCTGGCCGACAAGGACCTGGCCCTGGACCGCACCATGATCGCTTTGGGCTCATGCACCATGAAGCTCAACGCCGCCAGCGAAATGATCCCGATCACCTGGCCGGAGTTCGGTGCCTTGCACCCGTTTGCACCGGCCGAACAGTCGCAGGGTTACGGCCAGCTGACCGACGAACTGGAGGCCATGCTTTGTGCCGCCACCGGTTACGACGCCATGTCGCTGCAGCCCAACGCCGGCTCGCAGGGCGAGTACGCCGGGTTGCTGGCCATTCGCGCCTACCACGCCAGCCGGGGCGAAGCCGGGCGTGACGTGTGCCTGATTCCGTCTTCGGCCCACGGCACCAACCCGGCCACCGCGCAGATGGCCGGCATGCGCGTGGTGGTGGTCAACTGTGACGCCCGTGGCAACGTCGATGTCGACGACCTGCAGCGCAAGGCCGTGGAGCACCAGGCGCGGCTGGCGGCGTTGATGATCACCTATCCCTCGACCCACGGCGTGTTCGAGGACGGCATCACCCGCATCTGCGACATCATTCACCAGCATGGCGGCCAGGTTTACCTCGACGGCGCCAACATGAACGCCATGGTCGGCCTGTGCGCACCGGGCAAATTCGGCGGCGACGTGTCGCACCTCAACCTGCATAAAACCTTCTGCATTCCCCATGGTGGTGGCGGTCCGGGTGTCGGCCCGATTGGCGTCAAGGCGCACCTGGCGCCGTTCCTGCCAGGTCACGGGCACATGGACAACAAGCACGGCGCGGTGTGTGCGGCACCGTTCGGCAGCGCCAGCATCCTGCCGATCACCTGGATGTACATGCGCATGATGGGCGGCGAAGGGCTCAAGCGTGCCTCGCAACTGGCGATCCTCAGTGCCAACTACATTGCCCGGCGTCTGGAGGAGCACTACCCGGTGCTGTACACCGGCGAAAACGGCCTGGTCGCCCACGAGTGCATTCTCGACCTGCGCCCGCTCAAGGACAGCAGCGGCATCAGTGTCGAAGACGTCGCCAAGCGCCTGATCGACTTCGGCTTCCACGCCCCGACCATGTCGTTCCCGGTGGCCGGCACCTTGATGGTGGAGCCGACCGAGAGTGAGTCCAAGGCCGAACTCGACCGCTTCTGCGAGGCGATGATCTGCATTCGCGAAGAAATCCGCGCCGTGGAAAACGGCACGCTGGACAAGCTCGACAACCCGCTCAGGAACGCCCCGCATACCGCCCACGAACTGGCCGGCGAGTGGCCGCATCGTTATGGCCGGGAGCTGGCGGTGTACCCGCTGGCGACCTTGCGCGAGAGCAAGTACTGGCCGCCGGTGGGGCGCGTGGACAATGTCTACGGCGACCGCAACCTGGCCTGTGCCTGCCCGCCGATGTCGATCTATCAAGACGCTTGATTGCCCTGGCCCGGATTCGGTCCGGGTCTTGCTTGCCAACCGAACAAGAAGGAAACCCACCATGTTCCATAAAAGCCTGACCCTGTCCGACTTCGACCCGGCACTGGCCGCTGCCATTCGCCTGGAAGCGCAACGCCAGGAAGACCACATCGAGCTGATCGCCTCGGAAAACTACACCAGCCCGCAGGTGATGCAGGCCCAGGGCACCGAGCTGACCAACAAGTACGCCGAAGGCTACCCGGGCAAGCGCTACTACGGTGGCTGCGAGCACGTCGATGTCGTCGAGCAGCTCGCCATCGAGCGCGCCAGGCAGCTGTTCGGCGCGGGCTACGCCAACGTTCAGCCGCACTCCGGCTCCCAGGCCAACGCGGCGGTGTACCTGGCCCTGTTGCAGGCTGGCGACACCCTGCTGGGCATGAGCCTGGCCCATGGCGGCCACCTCACTCACGGTGCCAAGGTCAGCTCGTCCGGCAAACTCTACAATGCGGTGCAATACGGCATCGACGGCAATGGCCTGATCGACTACGACGAAGTCGAGCGTCTGGCCGTCGAGCACAAGCCGAAAATGATCGTCGCCGGCTTCTCCGCGTATTCCAAGACCCTCGACTTCCCGCGCTTTCGTGAGATCGCCGACAAGGTCGGCGCCTACCTGTTTGTCGACATGGCGCATGTCGCCGGCCTGGTCGCAGCGGGCCTGTACCCCAATCCGCTGCCGTACGCCGATGTCGTCACCACCACCACCCACAAAACCCTGCGTGGCCCGCGCGGCGGCCTGATCCTGGCCAAGGCTGACCCGGAGCTTGAGAAGAAGCTCAATTCGGCGGTGTTCCCGGGCGGGCAGGGCGGGCCGCTGATGCATGTGATCGCGGCCAAGGCGGTGTGCTTCAAGGAAGCCCTGGAGCCCGGCTTCAAGGACTACCAGCGCCAGGTCATCGAGAACGCCCAGGCGATGGCCGAGATCTTCATGCAGCGCGGTTATGACGTGATCTCCGGGGGCACCGACAACCACCTGTTCCTGGTCAGCCTGATTCGCCAGGGCATTACCGGCAAGGACGCCGATGCCGCGCTGGGCCGTGCGCACATCACCGTCAACAAGAACGCCGTGCCAAACGACCCGCAGTCGCCCTTTGTCACCTCGGGCCTGCGCATCGGTACCCCGGCTGTCACCACCCGTGGCTTCCAGGTACCGGAGTGCCGGGCCCTGGCGACCTGGATCTGCGACATCCTCGACCACCTCGGCGATGCCGATGTCGAGGCCCAGGTGGCCCGGCAGGTCGCCGCGCTGTGCAAGCTGTTCCCGGTTTATCCGGCCTGACCCCTGGGCGCGAGTGCGGAGGCGTGTATGTCGCTGAGTGTTTTTGATCTGTTCAAGGTAGGGATCGGCCCCTCCAGTTCGCACACGGTCGGGCCGATGCGGGCGGCGGCGCGTTTTGCCGAGGGGCTCAGGGACCAGGGCTTGTTGCCTCAGGTGGAAAGCGTGCGGGCCGAGCTGTACGGCTCGCTGGGCGCCACCGGCAAGGGCCACGGTAGCGACAAGGCGGTGCTGCTGGGGCTTGAGGGGGAGCACCCGGACACCGTCGAAACCTCGATGGTAGCCGACCGCCTGGGCATGATTCGCCAGCGCGGAAGGCTGTCGCTGCTGGGCGAAAAAAGCATCCGCTTCGTCGAGAAAGAGCACCTGGCAATGATCCGCAAGCCGTTGCCCTATCACCCCAACGGCATGATTTTGCGCGCCTTCGATGCGGCCGGCTTGCAGCTGTGCAGCCGTGAGTATTACTCGGTGGGAGGCGGTTTTGTGGTGGACGAGGCGGCGGTCGGTGTCGACCGTATCGTCGAAGACCGCACGCCGCTGCGCTTTCCGTTTCTCAGTGGCCGCGAGTTGCTCGCGCAATGCACCCAGCACGGTCTTTCGATCAGCCAGTTGATGGCCGAGAACGAGACCGCCTGGCGCAGCGCGGAGCAGACCCGTGAGGGCCTGCTGCACATCTGGCAGGTAATGCAGGACTGCGTAAAGGCCGGCTGCCGTACCGAAGGGATCATGCCCGGCGGGCTTAAGGTCAGGCGCCGTGCGGCGGCCTTGCATCGCCAGCTCAATGCCAGTCCTGAAGCCAGCCTGCGCGACAGCCTCTCGGTGCTCGACTGGGTCAACCTCTACGCGCTGGCGGTGAACGAGGAAAACGCCAGTGGCGGGCGCGTGGTCACCGCGCCCACCAACGGTGCGGCCGGGATCATCCCGGCGGTGCTGCACTACTACACACGTTTTGTGCCGGGGGCCAACGAAGACGGCGTGGTGCGCTTTCTGCTCACGGCTGCGGCCATCGGCATTCTGTACAAGGAAAACGCCTCGATCTCCGGTGCCGAAGTCGGCTGTCAGGGCGAGGTCGGGGTGGCCTGTTCGATGGCGGCCGGGGCCCTGTGCGAAGTACTCGGCGGCAGTGTGCAGCAAGTGGAAAACGCCGCCGAAATCGGCATGGAGCACAACCTCGGGCTGACCTGCGACCCGATTGGCGGGCTGGTTCAGGTGCCCTGTATCGAGCGCAATGCCATGGGCTCGGTCAAGGCCATCAATGCCGCGCGCATGGCCTTGCGCGGGGATGGTCAGCACTTCGTGTCGCTCGACAAGGTGATCCGCACCATGCGCCAGACCGGCGCCGACATGAAAAGCAAATACAAAGAGACTGCCCGCGGCGGGCTGGCAGTCAACATCATCGAATGCTAGGAGTCACCCATGTCCACTGAACAACTACAACAAACACCGTTGCATGGTCTGCACCTGGAACTGGGCGCGCGCATGGTGCCGTTCGCCGGCTACGCCATGCCGGTGCAGTACCCGCTGGGTGTACTCAAGGAGCACTTGCACACCCGTGAGCAGGCCGGGCTGTTCGACGTCTCGCACATGGGCCAGATCCGCCTGCGTGGCGCCCAGGCGGCCAAGGCGCTGGAGGCGCTGGTGCCGGTCGACATCATCGACCTGCCGGTGGGCATGCAGCGTTATGCGCTGTTCACCAACGCCGAAGGCGGCATCCTCGATGACCTGATGGTCGCCAACCTCGGCAACGATGAACTGTTCCTGGTGGTCAACGCCGGCTGCAAAGACCAGGACCTGACCCACCTGCGGCAGCACCTGGAAGGGCAGTGCGAGGTCGAATCGCTGTTCGACAGCCGCGCCTTGCTCGCCCTGCAGGGGCCGGCGGCGGCCAAGGTGCTGGCGCGCCTGGCGCCTGAGGTCGGCAGTATGACCTTCATGCAGTTCGCCCCGGTGCGCTTGCTGGGTGTCGACTGCTACGTCAGCCGCTCGGGTTACACCGGTGAGGATGGCTACGAGATTTCCGTACCGGCAGAGGCTGCGCAAATGCTCGCGCGCTCGTTGCTGGCCGAGCCCGAGGTCGAAGCCATCGGCCTGGGCGCCCGTGACTCGCTGCGCCTGGAAGCGGGCCTGTGCCTGTACGGCCATGACATGGACGCGACCACCACGCCGATCGAAGCCAGCCTGACCTGGGCGATTTCCAAGGCCCGGCGTGCCGATGGCGTACGCGCCGGCGGCTTTCCCGGTGCCGAACGGATCTTTGCCCAGCAGCGTGAAGGTGTGGCCAGCAAGCGCGTCGGCCTGTTGCCCAGTGAGCGGGTGCCGGTGCGCGAAGGCGCATTGATCGTCGATGCCCGTGAGCAGGTGATCGGTCGTGTCACCAGCGGCGGCTTCGGCCCGAGCCTGGGTGGGCCGCTGGCGATGGGCACTGTGCAAAGCGAATATGCGGCACTGGAGACTGAAGTCTTTGCCCAGGTACGCGGCAAGTTGGTGCCGATGCGCGTGGTGCGCACGCCGTTCGTGGCCCAGCGTTACTACCGTGGTTGAGCAGGGGATGAGCATGAACCCAAGCCAGTCTGTCGCCACGCGCCCGCAACCGCTGCAGGCCGGGGTGAAGCTGCGCGGCGCCGAGAAGGTGGCGCGCATTCCGGTGAAGATCCTGCCCACCGAAGAGGTGCCACGCAAGCCTGACTGGATTCGCGTGGAGATTCCCACCGCACCCGAGGTGGCGCGGGTCAAGGCGCTGCTGCGCAAGCACAAGCTGCACAGCGTCTGCGAAGAAGCGTCCTGCCCGAACCTGGGCGAGTGCTTTTCCGGTGGTACGGCAACCTTCATGATCATGGGCGACATCTGCACCCGCCGGTGTCCGTTCTGTGATGTCGGCCATGGCCGGCCCAAGCCACTGGACGCTGACGAGCCGAAGAACCTGGCGATTGCCATCGCTGACTTGCGCCTGAAGTACGTGGTCATCACCTCGGTGGACCGTGATGATTTGCGCGACGGTGGCGCCCAGCACTTCGTCGACTGCCTGCGGGAAATCCGCAAGTTGTCGCCGGGCATCCAGCTGGAAACCCTGGTGCCGGATTACCGCGGGCGCATGGATGTGGCCCTGGCGATCACCGAGCAGGAACCGCCGGACGTGTTCAACCACAACCTGGAGACCGTGCCACGCCTGTACAAGGCCGCCCGGCCGGGTTCGGACTTCGAGTGGTCGCTGGATCTGCTCGAGCGCTTCAAGCAACGTGTGCCGGGGGTGCCGACCAAGTCCGGGCTGATGCTCGGGCTGGGCGAGACCGATGACGAAGTGATCGAGGTGATGCAGCGCATGCGCGAACATCAGGTCGACATGCTCACCCTCGGGCAGTACCTGCAGCCGTCGCGCAGCCATCTGCCGGTGCAGCGCTTTGTGCACCCGGATACCTTCGCCTGGTTTGCCGAACAGGCGTTGGCGATGGGCTTCCGGAATGTCGCGTCGGGGCCGCTGGTGCGTTCTTCCTACCATGCCGACCAGCAAGTGAACGCGCTTTAACTGGCCTGGATGAAGGAGGCAGCGTCACCGTGGCCTGGGGTAATTCATGCCGGCCACGGTGCCAAACGCTTGCTTGTTACTCCTTTAACCGGCCTTGATGTCGCCGCAGAAAATCGCACGGCTGCCGTCTGCCGGGCTGGTGCGAACGAGCAGGGCATAGTCACCCTTGCTTAGTTCGCTCAAGGCTACAGGGGCTTGCGCCCACAGCTTGGTGCGTGGTGCCATCGAGGGGTAGTCGACGCTGTTGGCCTGTTGCGTGGTGTAGGCCGGCTGCGCCGCCAGGTGCTGACACGAACCGGCGTAGATGGCCGTATCGAGGCGACTGGGCAGGGCCAGGTCGTGTGGCACGCCACCGACGTTGAGCATGATGCTGGTTTGCGTGCCCGCCGGGCTGAGGGTAGCCCGGGCGATATGCTGAGCGTTTTCCGGGGTAGCCTGGAGGGGGACATCGACAACCTCGGTGCTTGCGCAACCTGAAATTGCCCCGACAGCGACTACCAACGCCAGCCAAGATGCTCTGTTCATCACAGATCTCCTGAGTTGAGGTGCGTTGATTTCATCCCCCTTATGCAGTGTAGTGGCCTGCTGCTGGCGCGGAATCTGGCTGATGGGTGGTCATTGTGCAGGAGCTGCTTCACCAGGGCCGCTGTGCGCCCCATCGCCGGCTAGCGCGAAGCGCTCGTAGAATCCAGCAACCCACACAGCCTTCAGCGCAGCGCCGACACATCCCCCGCCTGCTCCTTCAGCCAGTTGATAAAAGCCTGCACATGCGCCTGGCGCAGCGCTTGCGGTCGGCTCACCGCGTAGTAGGCAAACCGCGCTGGCCAGGGCCTGTCCAATGCAATCACCAGGGTGCCGTTTTCAAGGTCCTCACGGGCATGGTTGTCCTGCACCAGGGCGATGCCTTGCCCGGTGACGGCCGCGCGCAACAACAGCAGTTCCTCGTCAAAACTCGGGCCGCGGCGGGCGCTGCTGTCTACGTCGACGCCATGGGCTTGCAGCCACAGTGCCCAATCAGCGCGATCGGAGTCCTGCAGCAGCGGGTAATGCAGGCAGTCCAGCGGGTGGCTGATCGGCGGCCCGCTGGCCAGCAATGCCGGGCTGGCCACCGGCACCAGTACCGGCGCCAGCAGCGGGATCGACTCCAGCCCCGGGTAGTGGCCCAGGCCATGGCGCAGGGCGATGTCGACCCGCTCGCGCTGGAAATCGACCAGCTTGCCCGTTGCCTCCACGCGCACTTCGATGTCCGGATAGCGAGCGCTGAAGTCGGCCAGGCGTGGGACCAGCCAGGTGGAGGCAAACGACGGCACGGTGCTGATGGTGAGGGTCTGTTCGACCTTCATCGCCTGCAGATCTGCCAACGCGCCCTCGATCTGGCCAAACCCCCGTGACAACCCCGGGTGCAAACGCGCACCGGCTTCGGTGAGGCGCACACCCTGGCGGCTGCGCACCAGCAGTGAAACTCCGAGGCGTTCCTCCAGCTGGCGAATCTGCTGGCTGATCGCTCCAGGCGTCACGCCCAGTTGCTGCGCTGCCGCTTTCAGGCTGCCCAGGCGTGCGGTTTCAGTGAAGGCCCTTAGCGCCAGCAAGGGGAGAACAGCGCCCATCGGAAGATTCCTTGGTTTAGAAAAGCTAATGTATGAGAGGAGAACTTATCGTTTTTTTGTCAGGAGTAACCGCTCTAGCATGGCCGTCAGCTAATCATCGTAAACGTTAGTTTGCCTGAGGTAATGAGTCCATGCTCGATCCCGATCTCATTCTGTATACCGACAGCTCGCCCAATGGCTTCAAGATCACCATTGCGCTGGAAGAAATGGGGCTCGCCTACACGCTGCACCACGTGCGTATTGACCTGGACGAACACCGGCAACCGCCGTTCCTGGCCCTCAACCCCTACGGTCGTATTCCGGTGCTGGTGGACCGCGGGCGTGGCATCACCCTGTTCGAGTCAGCGGCCATTCTCCTGTACCTCGCTCAGAAGAGCGGGCAACTGCACGACCCGCATCCGCAAGCACACTGGACAACCATTACCTGGCTGATGTTTCACAGCGCGAGCATGGGCCCGTTACTGGGGCAGCGTGTGCACTTCGAGTGCTTTGATAAAACAGCCAACCCTGCAGCCATCAGCCGCTACCGGCAACTCACCGAGGCGGCCTTCGCCACCCTCGACCAGCACCTGGCAACCCAGCCGTGGCTGGCAGGGCAGGCCTATTCGATTGCCGACATCGCCACGTTCGGCTGGATGCATATCGCCCGGTTGGTGGCCTTCGACTTCAGCCGTTACCTCCACCTGAGTGACTGGTACGCGCGCATCAACCAGCGCCCGGCGGTGCAGCGGGGCATTCGTTTGCCCGCACCGGCAACAGGCCCCTGAACCCCAGCATCAAGGAAGTGCCATGAACGCGACAACCCATCGTTTTACCGCCCCTGTAACACGCGGTGCCAACGCCTCTGCGTTTGCCGGCCACCCCGGCTACCGGCGCATGTTTGCCCCCGATCAACTCACCCTGGGGATTTTCCTGCCACTGCGCTTTTTTTCTGGCGACATGGCCGTTCTGATCGGCCAGGCACAGCAGGTCAGTGAAATCGACCGCCTGGGCTTCGCTGCCGCCTGGGTGCGGGATGTACCGTTGTTCGATCCTGCGTTCGGCGATGCCGGGCAAGTGTTCGACCCCTTTACCTACCTGGCTTACCTGGCCGCGCAAACACGGCAGATTGCGCTGGTGACCGGCAGCGCGATCTTCTCGCTGCGCCATCCCATCGACCTGGCGAAATCGGCGGCGACACTCGATTGCCTGTCTGGCGGCCGCCTAGTGATGGGCATCGCCACGGGCGACCGGGCCGTGGAGTTTCCGGCCTACGGCCTGGCGCATGCCGAACGGGGTGAACGGTTTGCGCAGTCGGTGGACTACTTTCGGCAACTGCTGGCCGCTTCGCCCGCGAACATTCAGTCGCCCTTGGGACGCTTGAGCGAAGCACAGTTGCTGCCCAAGCCCGTCACCGGGCGTATTCCGCTCATCGTCACCGGCTCATCGCAGCAATCGATGGCGTGGCTGGGTGAGCAGGCCGACGGCTGGCTGACCTTTCCCGACGCTACCCATAACATCCTGGGGCCCCGGCGCCTGGCAGAAAAGATCCGCGCCTGGCGTGCGGCGATTCCCGGTGGCGGCTTTCGCCCGCACATGACCAACGAATGGATTGATTTGGCCGATGACCCGAACTTCCCGCGTACGCCACTGCAGGGCGGTTATGTCCTCAAGACCGGCCGCAATGGCTTGATCGACCTGCTGGGCGAATGGCGTGATGCCGGGGTCAATCATGCCGCGCTGGGCATCCAGATGGCGCAGCGGCCGGTTGCGCAGATCATTCAGGAACTGGCAGAAGAGGTGTTGCCGCATTTCCCGGCGCTGGCCGGGCCGGAGCCGCTGATGCAGCAGTGGTAGATGAGGGAAAGCGAATCGACACACATGCCGTCACGGTCAGCGCTGGCGGCACGTGTGTTCGTGGATGAAACCTAGAACCGCCAGGTCGCACCACCGCCGATGATGTGCAGCGCCGCGTTTTTGTAGGTGCCGGAAAGGGTATCGCCCGAACGCGCCTTGGTCTGGTCGACGTCCATATCGCCCAGCCACACCAGGGTGTAGGCCATGTGCACATCAAGGCCTTTTTCCAGTTCGTAGTTGATCCCGGTCGCCAGGCGCCAGGCTTCGCCCATGGGGTTGTCTACGGTGCGGTCCTTGTCATCCACCGCCGAACTGTCGTAGCCCAGGCCGACACTCCAGCGCAGGCGCGGGTCGATCTGGTACTGGGCGCCCAGCGAGGCGTGCCAGGTGTCTTTGTATTTGCGGCTGACCGAGCGGCTGACGTCACCTGCGGCATCGGTGTCCACGTCCACGCCAATCTCGCCGAACTCGCTCCAGTCCTGCCAGCCGAGGCTACCGAGCAGCTTCCATTGATCATCAAGGTCATGCGCGACGCTGAACAGCACGGTCTGCGGCACCGACATGTCCAGCTCCAGGTCGTCCACGTCCAGGCGCCTGAGCGCCGCGTTGATGATCGGGTTGTCGACCTTGTGCACGCTGGGGCGGTCTTTGAACTCCAGGTCGACCTTGCTGGTGTAGGCGAGGCCCAACTGGGTGCGCGGGCCCAGGCGGTAGTGCACGCCGACGTTGACCCCGGTGCCGACATCGGTGTCCTTGTATTCCAGTTGCCCGTCGGGGCTGTCGCGCAGGCCGAGCAGGTTGTTGTTGATGGCCATCTCGGTGCGGTAGTAGGCATACATGATGCGTGGGCCAATGCCCACCGAGAGGTCATCGGTAAATTTGTAGGCGAAGGTTGGCTGGAACGACACGCCGATCACGGCGGCTTCCTGGGTGAAATAGCGACCGGTCCAGTCGTCGTCATAGTCCAGCGCCAGGCCGAAGTTGCCGTACATGCCAAAGCCGACGGCCGAGCGCTCGTCGATCTGGTGGCTGACGAACAGGCTGGTGCCGGGCAGGTATTCAAGGGCGTTGCCGCCTTCGTTGCCGCTGAACTGGTTGTTGCTGTCGCGAGAAAATTTCAGGTCGCCAAGAATCAGCTGGCCGCTGGCGCTGATCTGGGTGCCCTGCAACTGGGTGATGGCGGCGGGGTTGCTCATCAGCACGCTGGGGTCAGTGGCAAGTGCCGCAGAACCTGCGTTGGCCAGGCCCATGCCTTCCTGGCCGGCCTCATAGATGAATATACCGCCGGCCCATGATTTTGCGCTGAGTAGGCACAGGCACACAGCAAGACCGGTTAGGTGTTGACCCTGTGCAAGGTAACCCGATTTACGTTTCATCCAGCCTCCCGAACAGTCACCCCGCGGGCTTGCTTGCCCATCGAATCATGGCGGGTCAATGGCCAGGCACAACCCCGGGGTGCCGTCACTGGCGGGGCTGTACCAGGCAGGTAGACGCACTGTCTTATTTCTTGGTTTTGAGCTGCTCAAAGGACTTGGCCATGTCGATCGCCCAGCCGTCGAGTACCGCCTTGGCGTCTTTGGCGGTCATCACCTGGTCGGAGTTTTCCAGGTCGGAACCGGCGCCTTTGCGCACGACCTGAGCGACGACCTTGCCGCTGTCGGAGTCGATGAACGCCGCTTCGGTTGACAGGCTGGTGTCCTGGTCGCGAATGCCGGTCGCGGTGCTGACGCCAGCGGCAATCAGGGCAATCGGGATCACTTCATACGGGCGCAGGCCTTTGGTCGATGCGCTCACGGCGGTGATCGCCGGGCGCACGATCAGCACGCCAGGGCCCGGGCCCTTGGCCAGCGGCAGCTCTTTGGCAAATTCGTTTTGCAGGGACTGGTTGTAGTAGCGGGTGATGCCTTGCAGGGTGGTGTCCGGAATCTTGTCGGTTGCTTGTGGCTTGGGATAGAACTGGCTCGACTCTATGTACACACTGTTGAACTTGCCGACGTTCACCGACGGGTCAATCCAGCGCATGACCGGTGCGCCGGAAGGCGACTCGGCTTCTTTGAGCGCGCTGTAGTTTTTCAGGAATCCGGAGTACTGGTCGGGTTCCACGTACTTGTTTGCACAGCCGGACAGCGCCAGCGAGGTCACGCACAACGTAAACAACAGGTGCTTCGACTTCATGGTGTAGCTCCTTGGGACAGATCTGAGTCGTGTGTACGTTCGAATCCTGGCGAGCGTATGCGCGGTTTCCACGGTGCGCAGCAGTCGTTATATAGCGCTATTGATCAGCAGCCAGTCAGGGGAGTGAAGGAATAGAAATAACCGTAGATGGTTATCGCCAAGTTACAAGCTGTGGCAAAGGACAACCGTGCAATTTTTCGGCAGGCGATGACGGCGCGGCGGGGAGGGATAACCGGCCGCGCAGTGCTGTTCAGCGCTGTTGCATCAAGCCGTGCAATACGCCGAAACGCAGGCCTGGTTCGGAGGGGGTCATGTCGCGGATGGCGAATACCTTGAACGCGGCCAGCATCACTGCAAGCCCGCCCGGCAACACGCTCTGGCGATGCGCTTGCAGGCCGCCCAGCTTGATGTTGCCGACGTGCCCGGCCTCAAGCAGCAGCAACGACAGGCGCAGCAGGCCGCTGTAGGTGATGCCACCTTCGCCATAGTCGTTCAGGGCATTGGCCCTGAGCACCTTGGCCAGCATGCGTGCGGTGCCAGAGGAACCGATCGCCTGCTGCCAGCCCAGCTGGCGGTAGCGGCGGGCGACCGTCTCAAATTGCAGGATGGCATTGCGCTCGGCCTGCTGCAGCGCCTGCGGCGAGACATGGCCGCCAGGAAAGAAGCGCGTGCTCCAGGTACCGCTGCCGACGTTGATGCTCTCGGTCAGCAAGGGCTGGTCACCCCAGCCCAGGATCAATTCGGTGGAGCCGCCACCGATATCCACCACCAGGCGCATCTTGTCGGGAGAGGGGCTGCGGTGGGTGACGCCGGTGTACACCAGGCGGGCTTCTTCCTGGCCGGAGATGACGTCGATGGGAAAACCCAGGTGACGCTCGGCGTCACCGAGAAACACCTGGGCATTGGCTGCCTCGCGTACGGCGCTGGTGGCTACCGCGCGTACACGGCCGGCCTCGAAGCCACGCAGCTTTTTGCCAAATCGCGCCAGGGCCTGCCAGCCCCGGTCCAGCGCCGAGTCGTCGAGGGCACCGTCTTGCAAACCTTCGGCCAGACGGACGGGTTCGCGCAAGGATTTCACCTCCTCGATCACGAACTGGCGATTGCGCCTGGCCGGCTGACCGATCATCAGACGAAACGCGTTCGAGCCCAGGTCGATGGCCGCAAAAAGAGAGGTGTCTCCTTTCATTGGGTGTGTCCTTGCAAGTTCATCCGTCAGCAGACAGAGGCTCTCTGGCGAGTTGCGGAGATCTTCCACCCGGTTGATGACATAAAGATGACAGCCGATGACAGAGGTCCGGCTGTCATCGCTGATTTTTTACAAAGACTTCAGGTGCTTACGCCTTACAACGGCGAAATGGTCCCCAAGGCGCCAATGCCGATGGCGAGCAGCAGAAAACCGACCACGAAAATCGCAAGCTTGCCCATATGAACTCCGAACGGTGAGGGTGCTTTATTGTCGGAGTGTGCGGGCATTCATTACAGATGCAGATAGCGCATAAAAATACGGATCAGAATGAAAACGCCCCGAGCTGAGCGAACAGGTCGGGGCGTTTTTCTACGCGGCGGTATGGCCGGGGCGGTGGTGTTACGCCAGGTCGAAACGGTCCAGGTTCATGACTTTGTGCCAGGCGGCGACGAAGTCATTGACGAACTTCTGTTGCGCATCGCTGCTGGCGTATACCTCGGCCAGCGCGCGCAGTTGCGCATGCGAGCCAAACACCAGATCAACGCGGGTACCGGTCCACTTCGGCGCACCGGTTTTGCGGTCGTGGCCCTGGAAGCTGTCGTTGGCGCTGGAGGTGGGTTTCCATTCCACGTTCATGTCCAGCAGGTTCTTGAAGAAGTCGTTGGTCAACTGCCCAGGCCGCTGGGTGAACACGCCATGTGCGCTTTGCCCGGCGTTGGCCCCCAGTACGCGCAGGCCGCCGATCAATACCGTCAGTTCCGGTGCGGTGAGCGTCAGCAGTTGTGCTTTGTCCAGCAACAGCGCTTCGGGGCGAACCTTGACCCCGGCTTTGACAAAGTTGCGGAAACCGTCGGCAACCGGTTCCAGGAAGCCGAACGACTCGACGTCGGTCTGCTCCTGGCTGGCATCGGCACGGCCGGGCGAGAAGGGCACGGTGACGTTGAAACCGGCATCTTTCGCAGCCTTTTCGACACCGGCGCCACCGGCCAGCACGATCAGGTCGGCCAGGGAAATCTGCTTGCCGCCACTGTTGAACTCACCCTGGATGTTTTGCAGCACACCCAGCACCTTGGCCACTTGCGCGGGTTGGTTGGCTTCCCAGTCCTTTTGCGGAGCCAGGCGCAGGCGCCCGCCGTTGGCGCCACCGCGTTTGTCAGAACCGCGGAAGCACGATGCCGCTGCCCATGCGGTAGACACCAACTCGCCAACAGAAAGCCCCGAAGCCAGCACCTTGCTTTTCAGCGCTGCCACGTCGGCGTCGTTGACCAGGGCATGGCTGACGGCCGGGATCGGGTCTTGCCAGAGCAGTTCTTCGGTGGGATTTTCCGGGCCCAGGTAGCGCGACAGCGGGCCCATGTCACGGTGGATGAGCTTGTACCAGGCCCGTGCGAAGGCGTCGGCCAACTGCTCGGGGTTGTCTTTGAAGCGTCGGGCGATGGGTTCGTAGATCGGGTCGAAGCGCAGGGCCAGGTCAGAGGTCAGCATCCTCGGTTCCTGCTTTTTCGACGTGTCGAAGGCGTGCGGAATCTCACCTGCACCGGCACCGTTTTTAGGCTTCCACTGGTGGGCGCCGGCCGGGCTCTTGGTCAGTTCCCACTCGAAGCCGAAGAGGTTTTCCAGGAAGTGGTTGCTCCACTGCGTGGGTGTCTGGGTCCAGGTCACTTCCAGGCCGCTGGTGATCGCGTCGGCGCCCTTGCCGGAACCAAATGAGTTTCGCCAGCCCAGGCCCTGTTCCTCCAGACCTGCCGCTTCCGGCTCGGGGCCGACGTTGTCAGCGGGGCCTGCGCCGTGGGTTTTGCCGAAGGCATGACCGCCGGCGATCAGCGCCACGGTTTCTTCATCATCCATGGCCATACGGCCAAAGGTGTCGCGGATGTCCTTGGCCGAGGCGATCGGGTCGGGGTTGCCTTCGGGGCCTTCGGGGTTAACGTAAATCAGGCCCATCTGCACGGCAGCCAGCGGGTTTTCCAGGTTGCGCTCGCCACTGAGGTTGCGGCTTTCTTCCTCGCCATGTTTCGACGGGTCGGCCACCACCGGTGCATCCCCGGGAGGCTGGGCTTTGCCGTAGCGGGCGTCGCCGCCCAGCCAGACGGTTTCGGTACCCCAGTACACGTCTTCATCCGGTTCCCATACATCGGCGCGACCGCCGGAGAAGCCGAATGTCTTGAAGCCCATGGATTCAAGGGCAACGTTACCGGCCAGCACGATCAGGTCGGCCCATGAAATGTTGCGGCCATACTTTTGCTTGATCGGCCAGAGCAGGCGCCGGGCCTTGTCCAGGCTGACGTTGTCGGGCCAGCTGTTGAGCGGGGCGAAGCGCTGCTGGCCGGAGCCGGCGCCGCCACGGCCATCACCGGTACGGTAGGTCCCGGCACTGTGCCAGGACATGCGGATGAACAGTGGGCCATAGTGACCGAAGTCGGCCGGCCACCAGTCCTGGGAATCGGTCATCAGGGCCCGCAGGTCCTGCTTGAGAGCAGCGAAGTCGAGGCTCTTGAAGGCCTTGGCGTAGTCAAAGTCCTTGTCCATCGGATCGGACAGAGACGAGTGTTGATGCAGGATCTTCAGGTTCAGCTGGTCGGGCCACCAGTCTCGGTTGGTGGTGCCGCCGCCAGCGCTGTGGTTGAACGGGCATTTTGACTCGTTTGACATGACTGTTTCACCTCTGGATGGACTCACCCCACAATCCGACCCGTCGTGCCAACCGGGTAGAGATGAGTGAAATCAATGACATCGGTTCAAGGCCAGCGGTTCGATCAACGAATCGGTGATGGCCATCACGGACAATGGAGCATAGCGGCAATCTCGTTATCGGACAGTTGCAACACGGCGAAGAGGACGGCTGTAGCCGCTTTATTACCGCCTCCCCAGAAGCCAGCCGGCCGGTTCAGTGCAGCGATAAATATAGGCTAGACCTGGGTAAGCGCGAGGGCTAATAGCGCCAGTATTGGGTGTTGATAGAGGCGCTCTTTCAATGTGGGGGGTGGTTTGGGAAATCTGCGAGTGCTTCGCACTCGATCGCAGGCTGCGCCAGCTCCCACAAAGGTCCCACCTGCACCGCCCCTTGATCAACAGGTGGCGTCAAACGCCGGGTGATACTTGACCGTACCTGTCGGCACCTCGCCGGCAAACGCCAGTGCCTGAAAGTACTCCGCAGGAACGCCGGGCAACTCAAGGCCCGGGTGAGCCTTGAAGCCGAAGCGGCCATAGTAGCCAGGGTCGCCCAGCAGCACGCAACCGGCAGCGCCCATCTGGCGCAGCGCGTCCAGAGCCGCGTTCATCAACGCTGCGCCTATGCCTTGACCCTGACGATCCGGCCGCACCGAAATCGGGCCCAGGCCATACCAGCCGCGTGCACCCGAAGAAACGGTCACCGGTGACACGGCCACATGACCGATGATCTCGCCATTCTCCACGGCCACCAGCGAGATGCTCAACTGCTCGGCGTTGCGCAACGCATTGACGATGAACTGCTCGGTATGACTGCTGTGTTCGGTGTGCTCGAATGCAGCCTCGGTCAGCTGTGTAATGCTATCGATGTCTTCAGGCTGCTCGTTGCGAATCAAGATATTCATGCGCTCTGTCATTCCGGGGTGGTGAGTGGTGTTTGAAAGCCAGCCCTCGCCAGGCTTGGCGTGCTCTGCGGGCATTGTCCTTGTAACATGCCTCACTTGCCCATCATGTTCGAGCCTGAAAAATGGATGTTCACGTGTTGCTCACCTATGTTCTGGTTGCCGCGATTGCCATCGCCAGCCCCGGCCCGGCCACGTTGATGGCGATCAACAACAGCCTGGCCTATGGCCCGCGGGCTGCGCTGTGGTCGTCCATTGGCAACGCCTGCGGGCTGTTTTGTCTGTCGGCTGCGGCGATGCTTGGGCTGGGTGCCTTGCTGGCCAGTTCCGAGTGGATGTTCAACGTCGTGAAGATCGCCGGTGCCGGCTACCTGTTTTACCTGGGCGCCAAACAGCTGTTGCGCAAAGCGCCGATGCTGGCGGCCGAGGGGCTGGCCGATCAGACCGCCAGCCGGCCGTCCCGCCTTAAACTGTTCAAATCGGCGTTCCTGACTGCCGCGACCAACCCCAAGGCGACCATGTTCTTCTCGGCACTGTTCCCGCAGTTCCTCGACCAGAGCGCCGCCTTGCTTCCACAGTTCCTGTTGCTCACATCGATCTTCATGGGCCTGTCGCTGACCTCGCTGACGCTGTATGCCGCGTTGGCTTCACGCGCCAAGGGCGTACTGACACGGCCACGGTTCTCGCTGTGGGTGAGCAGGGTGGTGGGGTCGACCTTCATCGGCTTTGGCGCAGCCATCCTGGCCATGCGCAGGCAAACGGCCTGAGGGGAGGGGCCGTCTTCACTGCAGCAACGAAGCGGCCTTAAGCAGATCGAACAGCCCTTCAGGGACCAGTGGTGAGTCATCGGTGAAACTGCCGCCGTCGAGCCACATGGCCTTGAACGCCGCACCATCGGATTCGTGGCCGATCAGCCAGGGCTCTGCATAGAGACTCATGTCGCTGAAACGTGCGTCGTATACCTGGACGATCTCGTGACCGGGTTTGCCGTCGTAGGTGAAGATGCTCTCCAGCGTTCCGATCAGGCGAATATCGGTGATCACCTGGTTCAGTTCTTCCTGAACTTCCCTGGCGACGGCGTCGATGCTGCGCTCACCGAATTCGATGCCGCCACCGAGAGGGCGGTGGAGCGTTTGCAGGGTTTGCGTGTCGACAAAGCGGTTGACCAGGATCTTGCCCTGATGATGAAAAATACACAGGGCGAGGGCGCGAATGCGGGGGGCTGACACGGGCCAAATTCCTTTTGCGAGTGAGCGGCGCGCGAAGATACGTGAAGGGCCCAGCTTCGGCAATTATTTGGCGTACGCGCCCGAGTGGGTATGATGGCCGGCCGTCATTGCTGATAAGGAAATCGCCATGCGCCCTGACAAGGCCTGCCCCGTGGTGCTCTCACGCGCGCAGGTTCCCGGAATCCTGTTGTTCCGCCATCCGTTGGCAGGGGTGCAACTGGTCAAAGGCACCATAGAACAGGGCGAATCACCGCGTGAGGCCGCCTTGCGTGAACTGAGAGAAGAGTCCGGCATCGGCCCGGCTACGATCAGCGATGACCTGGGCTGCTGGGAGGCGGGACATCGTGGCCAGGTCTGGTCGTTCCACCTGTGTGAGACAGGGGAGGCACTACCTGAGCAGTGGTCGCACCAGACCACGGACGACTACGGTCACCGGTTCGCGTTTTTCTGGGCGCCGCTCGATCAGTTGCCCTATGCCGATTGCCACCCCGTCTTTCAGCGCGCGCTGGACTTTTTATCTGCCGCACTGAAAGCGCGTGGCCACTGGGTTGAGGCGCAGCGTTGATTCATCCAGCGCTTGGCGCTAAAGTTCGGCCTCGGGCGTACGCTGCGCCCGCGGTCCGCGCGAAGGGGTAACCCAGGCATGCTTGAACCCTATTTCATTCCAACTCCCGGCTTGTCGGCGGACCGAGCCCTGTAAGGAGTTGGCATGCCTGCCACCTATACTTCCCGTCATCACGGACTGCTCGATTTACCTTCACTGCGCAAGCGCGCCAAGCGTCTTCTCAAGGCCCTGAAAAACAACGAGGCAGATGATGCCCGTGCGCAACTGTCCGCACTGGGGTTGCCCGGTCCTGACTATCGCCTCGCCGACACGCAGTGGCTGGTGGCGCGCGAGGCGGGTTTTGCCAGCTGGCCGAAGCTGATCGCTCATGCCGATCGCGTTGCTTTCACCGCCCGCCATCCCGATTTTGCCGCGACGGGGGAGGCCACCGTTCAGCACTGGCGTTGTGGTAACGACATCGAGCACAGGCTGCGCACCGCAGGTTTTTCGGGGGCGTTTCAAATGTTCGATGACCCGATGGTGATGGGCCCGGTGCCTGCGCTGCCCGATGATGAGTACTGGGCGGTGCGGGCCGCTTATGCACAACAGGCGTTCGCGCTGTCTGCCCGCGATATTGCCCAGCGACAGGCGCCGCAGCGTGAGGCACTGGCGCGATTGAACGCAGACAGTGAGTTGGTGCTGTGGTGCGAGGCTGACGCCTACGATCAGCTGTTTCTGATCCGGGTACTGGCAAGCCTGCCCCGTGTGCCGCGTCGGCTGGAACTGATTGAAACCAACCAGGTACCCGGGGTGCAGCGCTTCATCGGCATTGGCCAACTGGCGCCGGACCTGCTTGCCTGGCTCTGGCCGCAACGTCGCGCACTGGGTGAGGACGCGCTGGCGCTCGCGCGTGAGGCGTGGGCAGCGTACACCGCCTCAGACCCAAGCGACTGGGCGAACCTGGCTGCGCGACAGCATCCCGTACTGCCTTTGCTGGGCCCCGCGCTGGCGCGGCAGTTGCAGGAGCTTCCCGGCGTCGACGATGGCTTGAGCCTGACGCTACGGCTGGTGCTGCGTATCCTCGCCGCCGAGGGGGAGCTGGCGGCCGGTAAGGTGTTTGACCATTTGATGATGAGCTACGATCCCTTGCCTTGTTTGGGTGACCTGATGTTTCACGCACTGCTGCAGCCATTGATCCATGCCCCCAGGCCGCTGCTGGCCGAAACACCGGGCAACGATTGGCGACAGCGCCACCTGCGACTGACTGAACTCGGCGAGCAGGTGCTGCTCGGGCGCTCGAACTGGCTCGACCTGTCGCCGGCAGATCGCTGGGTGGGCGGTGTGCATGTCGTTGCCGATCAGTCGCCGTGGGTGGTAAGTGTGAAAGGTGAAGTAAGGCGTCGCTGAGGCGCATCTTCCGGGGCGCGGCGCTGTACCTGCAGGAGCGGCTTCAGCCGCGAACTCGGGCGCAGCCCGCGGCATTCACCTCGCAGCACGAACATCCTTGCGTCGGGCATGCAATTGTCTATCTCCACGGCGCAAGCTCCAAACAACCAGAGCACTGGCGCTGATCAAGGCGCCCAGCAGGCTGACAGCCATCCACCCCCATCGGGCATAGACCAGTGTCGCAGCAGCGGCACCCAATGCGCTCCCGATCGAGTAGAAGCACATGTAGGCGCCCACCAGGCGGCTGTGGGCGTCGGGCCGTGCGGCGAAGATGATGTGCTGATTGGTGACATGCACGGCCTGCACCGCGAAGTCGAGCAGGATCACGCCACCCACCAGTGCAACCAGTGAGGTCTCGGCAAACAGGATGGGCAGCCACGACAGCGTCAGCAGCCCTAATGCGATGCCGGTCACGCGTTGCCCCAAGCCCCGGTCGGCCCAGCGGCCGGCGCCTCTGGCCGCCAGCGCACCGGCGACACCCGCCAGGCCAAACAGGCCGATGGCCGTGTGCGAAAGCGACAGCGGCGGGGCGCTCAGGGGCAGTACCATGGCGGTCCACAGTATGGAAAACGCAGCGAAAATCAGCAACGCCAGCAGGCCGCGGGCGCGCAAGGTGGGCTCAGTGATGAACAGGGTGAACAGCGACCTGATCAGCGCCGGGTACGAGGCACGATGCCTGGGCTCTGTGGCGGCAGGCACCATTCTCCACAACACCATGGCGAGGGTCAGCATCAGCGCTGAAGACGCAAAGTAAACGGCACGCCAACTTGCAATGTCCGCAATCAGCCCTGCGGTAAATCGCGCCAGCAGGATGCCCAGAACGATGCCACTGGTCACGGTGCCCACGGCCTGCCCGCGTTGCGATGGTGTAGCCAGCGCCGCGGCAAAGGCCACCAGCACCTGAACGACCACGGCCAGCAAACCCACAACGGTCATGGCACCGAGCAGGGCCAGCCATTGTTGTGATGCACCGACTGCTGCCAGCGCACCGGCAGAGAGCACGACTTGCGTCAGGATCAGCCGTCTACGGTTGAGCAAATCACCGAGCGGAACGATGAACAGCAACCCCAGGGCGTAACCTGCCTGAGTCGCGGTCACCACCACCCCGATCATGGACGGGGCTACACCCAGGCTCTGCGCCATTGAGTCGAGCAAGGGTTGTGCGAAGTAAACGTTGGCGACGGCTAGCGCACAGGTGACAGAGAACAAAAACGTCAGCGACGCAGAAAGCCCCGGAGCTTGCTGACGGGGGCCGTGTTGGATAGCTGAGTCGGCATCGGCTGTCATGTACGCCTCCATGGCGCTAAACTGGTTTCAATTCAGAACTGGATTCATTGTTACGGTTTCTGGTTTCAAATTGCAACCACTTTACCCGGTCCGCTGCAAAGCGCTGGCGCATCAGTCGTCTGGAAGGTCAACACGATGGTCGAAGAAACTTCACTGCAACGTACGGAATGCCCGGTGGCCAGAACGCTTGAGGCAATCGGCGATCGCTGGTCGCTGATGATCATTCGTGACGCGTTTGATGGGATCCGCCGTTTCAGCGAATTTCAGAAGAGCCTGGGCGTGGCCAGGAATATTCTGGCAACACGGCTGAAAACACTGGTCGAGGTCGGCGTATTCGTCGTTCAACCGGCATCCGATGGCAGCGCCTACAAGGAGTACGTGCTGACGGAAAAAGGCCGGGAGGTGTTTCCGGTGGTCATCAGCCTGCGGCAGTGGGGCGAGCGCTTTTTGTTCCAGCCGGGCGAGGTACGTTCTGTGCTGTTGGACAATGCGTCGGGCCAGCCGCTGATGCCGCTGGAAGTTCGCTCATCAAGCGGTGAAAAGCTCGAGCCCGCGCAGTGCCACAGGGTGAGGTGCGTCGATGGCGGGCCCCTCGTCGCTGACTGACAAGGGGCCCGCTATTGCGTTCAACGAATGATCTTTTATCGCTCGTAACGACTGCCCGGTCGTTGCAGCCCTAGGTGATCGCGCAAGGTGGTGCCGCTGTATTCACGGCGGAACAGCCCGCGCTGTTGCAGCAGCGGCACCACACCCTCGACGAAGTCATCCAGCCCTTCGGGCAGGAACGGCGGCATGATGTTGAAGCCGTCGGCGGCCTCTTCAAGGAACCATTGCTCCAGCGTATCGGCGATAGTCTCGGGCGTGCCGATCACGGTGTGGTGCCCGCGGGCACCGGCGACCTTCAGGTACAGCTGGCGGATGCTGAGGTTCTCCCGGCGGGCCAGGTCGATGAACAACGCCTGGCGGCTTTGCATCGAGTTGCTCAGCGGCAACTCCGGCAACGGCCCGTCCAGGTCATAGCCGGACAGGTCGAAGCCACCGGCCATGCCCGCAAGCATCCCGAGCCCGACACGCGGCTCGATCAGGTCCTGCAGCTGTTGGTATTTATCTTCCGCTTCGCTTTGCGTGCGCCCGATCACCGGTGAAATCCCCGGCATGACTTTCAGTTGCTCCGGGCGCCGTCCGTAGCCGGCGAGGCGGCCTTTGACGTCGGCATAAAAGGCCTGGGCATTACCCAGCGTCTGCTGTGCGGTGAACACCACTTCGGCAGTGCGTGCCGCCAGTGCCTTGCCCGGTTCCGAAGAGCCCGCCTGAATCAGCACCGGGTAGCCCTGTGGCGTGCGTGGAATGTTCAGCGGCCCACGCACGCGATAGTGTTCGCCCTGGTGATTGAGTACGTGCAGCTTTTCGGGCTGAAAAAATACCCCGCTGGCTTTGTCGCGGACAAAGGCGTTGTCTTCGAAGCTGTCCCATAGCCCGGTCACCACGTCGATAAATTCTTCGGCACGCTGATAGCGGTCGCCGTGGTCGAAGTGCCTGTCGCGGCCAAAGTTCAACGCTTCCAGGTCGGTCGCCGAGGTCACCAGGTTCCAGCCGCTGCGGCCGTTGCTCAGGTGGTCGAGGGAGGCGAACTTGCGTGCCAGCAAATACGGCTCGTTGTAGCTGGTCGACACGGTCGAGACCAGGCCGATGCGCTCGGTTACAGCCGCCAGCCCCGAGAGCAGCACCAGCGGGTCGAAGACATCACCGGCGGTGGTGTACTGGCCGAGCTCCGGCGAGCCCATCAGCGCCAGGTTGTCGGCGAAGAATATCGCATCGAACTTGCCGCGCTCTGCAGTTTTCGCCAAGTGCCTGAAGTGCTGGAAATCCAGGCCACCGCCAGCCCACGCACGCGGGTGGCGCCACGCCGCCAGGTGATGGCCGCTGCTCATCAGAAACGCGCCAAGGCTCATTGTTTTAGCTGTCATACGCACCTCAGAAGTCATAACGCAAGGTCGCACCGGCAGTGCGGGGTTGGCCCGGGGAGGCGGTGTACAGGCCGTTGGAACCCGTGCCGACCGCCAGGTAATACTCTTTGTCGAAGGCGTTCTTGACCCAGAGTGAGGCGTCCAGCAAGCCGTCACCAACGTCAACACGAGCACCTACCGAGAAGTTAGCCAGGCCATAGCCGTCGATCTTCGCCAGGTCGGAGTTGTCCAGGGTGCCTTCGCTGTCGGAGCGATAGGCGTAGCTGCCGGTGGCATAGGGTTCGATGCCATTGATGCGCGGCCACTTGTATTCACCGTTGACGTTGCCGATCCAGCGCGAAGCACCGGCCACGCGTTCGCCGCTCAGGTCGCAGTTGGTCGCGCCGGGTGTTTCGGCGGGGCAGGGTGCGTCTTTGAACGAGAGGTAGGTGACATCGTTGAACGAGCCGTTGATGTTCAGGGTCAGGCCGCGCACCGGCACGGTGGTCGCCTCGAACTCGACGCCGCGCGAGCGCACCGTGCCGGCGTTGGTCAGCAGCTGGTAGCCGGTCAATGATCCTGGCGGTTGGTAGTAAGTGGTCGCCTGGTAGCCGTTCACGCCAGTCCAGAACACGTTGGCGTTAAGCTGCAGGCGCTGGTCGAACAACTGGCTTTTGATGCCCAGCTCGGCATCGTTGGCGCGCTCCGGGCCGACCAGCAGCGATTCTGCGCCGGCGCTGGGCGCGGAGCCGACCGCCAGGTTGACGCCACCGGATTTCTCGCCGTGAGACAGCGAGGCATAGCCGAGCACATCATCGTTGAAGTGGTAGCTCAGGCTGGCCAGAAACGACGGCGCGGCGTTGTGCATGTTGAGGTCGCCGGTGTCATAGGCGCCGACCTGGCTCTCGCGTATCGCATTGCCGTCGACCACGCCGGGAATCACCACCGCAGTACCGCCACCGGTGGGCGCAAAGCGCTGGACGTTGGCGGCTTTCTCTTCATAGGTGCCGCGTATGCCGGCGCTGAAATCCAGGCGCTCGCTCAGGTGCCAAGTTCCTTGGGCAAACAAGGCATAGCTCTCGGTGTCGATCTTGCCGTTGGTCTTGCTGTTGACGTTGTTGAGGGCGTTGAGGTTGACGCCGATCAGGTTGAGATCCGCCAGCGGGCCGAGGTTGGTGAAGATCCGGTTACCCAGGTCTTGCTTGAACGCGTAGGCGCCCACGACGTAGTCGAAGAACTCACCCTTGGGCGAGGCCAGGCGGACTTCCTGGGAGAACTGGCGGTCGTGCACTTCGTAGCCAAAGTCCTTGATCACCGGCACCTCAAGCTGGTCACCGTCGTTGGCAGGGTTGAAGTGCCAGCTGCGGTAGGCGCTGATCGAGGTCAGGGTGTAGCCGCCGGCCAGGTTCCAGTTGGCTTCGACGGAGCTGGCGTTCTGGTGCACGCTGACGTTCTGGCGGCCATCAATGTTGGTTTTGCCTTCTTGCGGGTGGGCGCCGACCAGCGCCGCGCGCCGCCAGAATTGCGGACCGGCGCCATAGATCACGCTGCTGCCGCTGCTGGAGTTCTCGGTGTTGTATTCGTTGATCCAGCGCAGGCTGAAATCCTCGTTCGGCTTGAACAGCAATTGCCCGCGCAGGCCTTCGCGCTCACCGCCCAGCAGGGTGCGGTCGTCATGGAGGTTGTTCAGGTAGCCGTCATCGCGGGTGCGGTAGAACGACAGCCGGCCGGCAACGGTATCGGTCAACGGCCCGGAGACACTGCCTTTGCCTTGAAAGTAGCCGTCTTGCCCGCCGGACACCTCGAAGCTGCGTTCCGGAGTGAAGGTGGGGCTGCGGGTGGTGATGTTCAGTACCCCGGCGGTGGTGTTCTTGCCGAACAGGGTGCCTTGCGGGCCGCGCAACAGCTCCAGCTGCTCGACGTCGAGCATGTCGAACGCAGCCATGCCGGGGCGGCCCAGGTAGACGTTGTCCAGGTAAATGCCGGCGCTGCCTTCCAGGCCGTCACTGGCCGGGTTGTTGCCGATCCCGCGCACGGCAAAGCTGGACACGCGAGCGTGGACGTAGGCGACGTTGACGCTGGGCAACGCCTGCTGGAGGTCCTGGATCTTGTAGATGCGCTGGCTTTCCAGATTCTCGCCACTGAGGGTGGTGATCGGCGTCGGTACGTCTTGCGACTGTTCTTCGCGGCGGCGAGCGGTGACGGTGACCTGCTCAAGGCGCGGGGTGGTGTCATCGACCTGGGCGGTGGTGGCAGGCGTGTTGGTTTCATCGGCGGCAAAACTCTGGGTTGTTGCGCACAGGACACCGGGCAGCGCCAGCCAGAGGGAAAAGCTCAGGGGCTTGAGGCGATGGGCCGTAGTGGCCGGGTAACGTAATAGCATGGACAGGGGGCTCCTCATTGCCGCGCGACGCGGTATGAGGGCCATGCTAGAGCGTGCGATGCCGGGAAAAGGGGCCTGCGCGGACAACCTATGGTCCGCGGCAGACACGCAATTCAGACCGCGATGGCGAATGCCTGGTCAAGCGCCGCAGGCGCAGGCAGTGACCGTGGCAGAAAGCGCTCGGGCAACGCTGGCACATCGTCACGGCGCCACTTGCCGGGGCTCTCGCCGGTCCAGCGGCGGAACGCGCGGTTGAAGCTGCTCGGCTCGTTGAACCCCAGGCGATAGCAGATCTCGTTGATCGAGCAGTCGGTCTGGCGCAGATAACTGAACGCCAGTTGCCGGCGGCAATCGTCGAGCAGTGCCTTGAAGCTTGTAGCGTGCTTGAGCAAGTACCGGTGCATGTTGCGCACACTCATGCCCAGTTCCTCCGCAACCCGGCTTTGCTGCACCTCGCCCAGCGGCAGGTAGCGAATGATGGCGCTGCGCACCTGTTGCGGCAGGTTGAGGCGTTGCTGGCGCTCCAGGTAATCGTTGAGCACACTGTCCAGCCCCTGGGCCACCGCCTGGTTGGCGGTGGTCAGGGGGGCATCGAGCCAGCGGCTGTTGTACTCGATGGCGTTTTCGCCGGCGTCGAAGCGTACCGGACAACCGAGCAAGCGTGCCCAGCGCTGCGGATCCTGCGGGGCAGGGCGAGCCAGGCGCACACCGTGCACGATCGGCAGGTCGACCCAGGTCTGGCGGGTGAAACGTACCGCACAGGCTATCGACGCCTCGGTGGCAACTTGCTCCACCTCGGCGCCGGCGGCCACCCCGTAGATCATCCGCGTGGTGTGCGGTCCACGCACCAGGCGCAGCGCCGCCGAGGTGGTGATCACCGGGGCGAAACGCACGCCGCGCTCCAGCGCCTCGATCACCGTCGCGCTGCTTTGCGCGGCGAAAAACAGGCCGTGAAAGTCGGTCGGGTAACTGTGCTGCGCCGCCAGCAGGCCGAAGCACTCGTCAGCGCTGACACGCTGCGCCGCCCGCCAGAACGCACTCATGGCCTGGAGGGCGATGCGCTGGTTGGGATCATGCAGGTTACAACGGCTGATACCGGCCTCGCGCAGCAGCGGGGCAGCGGCAATGCCCCGTGCTTCGAGCGTGCGGGCGATGACCTGGGCCCAGGTGGCAATGGTATCGATGGTAGGCATGGGGGTTCTCCGGCTCGCTCAGGTTTCGGTCCTCGGTGGGGCTCAGGCCAGGCCTTCGGCGCTCAGGGCCTGCGCCACCGATTCGTGCGCGCGGTAGCGGCCCAGAAACGCCTGCAGTGCCGGGAAATCCGCCAGCAATGCACCGGCGCGGGCACTCCAGCCGACGAACACGCCGAGGTAGATATCCGCCAGGGTGAAGCGGTTGCCCACCAGGTACGGCGTGGTTGCCAGGTGCGCTTCGATAGGCTTCAAGGCGTTCGCCAGCTGTTGCAAACCGCGCTGGCGGATGCCCGGAAACGCCGCTTCATCGGTGCTGAAACGCTCGGGGCGGTTGATCAGACGAAACGCGCCGACATGCACCTCGGTGGCCAGGTAACCGAGCCAGCTCTGAATCTGCGCGCGCTCCACCGAACCTGCCGGTGCGAACAAAGACGTGCCGGGTTTGAGGTCGGCCAGGTACGGCAGGATCGCTGTGTTTTCACTCAGCAGGGTGCGGTCATCCAGAAGCAGCGCGGGCACGCGGCCGGCCGGGTTGATCTGGCGATAGGGCGAATCCTCGCGATTGAGCAGCACCTGCTCGACGGTAATGGGCAATTGCAATTCACGCACGACAACGTGGGCGGCGAACGAGCAGGCACCTGGAGCAATGAACAGCGTGGTCATGTGAAATCCTTGTTATCAGCGGCTGGCTTGTGGGGATTGGGTGGCAGTGACTGGCTGTTGCAGGGCGGCATCGAGAAAGCGCGGGTCAGCCCACGGCTTTACCTCAAAACCCTTGCGGATCAATTTAGCTTCAAGTGCCAGATTTACACTGTGCTGCAGGTTGTCGAGGAACGGCGCGTCGAGTTGCGGCGCGAAAATTTTCACCAGCGACTGATCTTCAGCGTCGGTCTCGAGCAATTGCGCCGGGAAGCTGGCGAGTCGCGAAACCAGGTTGATATAGTCCTGCTTGTGGGCGTCGTTGCGCAGCCATTCAATGGCCGGCTGCTGCGCCTTGATCAGGCGGGCGACCAGTTCCGGGTGCGCATCGACAAAGGCGCCACGCCCCAGCAACACCGCCTGCATGCTGCCGGCGCCGTTCAGGTCGACGGTGGTCAGCGGCACTTCGGCCAGGCCGCGCGCCTTCAGGGCGATTACGTTGGCGCCGGCCCATGTTGCGTCGATCTGCTTGGCGGCCAATGCCGCGTTGGCGGCGTTGTAGTCGAGGTTGACCACCTTGAAGTCGCTCTCTTTCAGGCCCTGGTGGGCCAGCGCCGAAGCAAATGAAAGCTGGGTGGCGGTACCACGGAAAATGGCCACGCGCTTGCCTTTGAGGGCTTCGAATGTGGTGATGCCGGAACCCGGTTGCACCGCCAGGTAGAGTTTCACGTCACGGGCGACGGCACTGAGCAAACGGGTGTCCAGGCCACTGGCCTTGCCGATGATGGCCGGGAAGTCGCCGAGGTAGGCAAAGTCCTCCTGGCCATTGGCCAAGGCTTCGTTGATTGCCGGGCCGGCGCCTTTGAAAAAGTCCCAGCGTATCTTGATGCCGTCTTTGGCAAATTCCTTTTCCAGGTCCTGCCGCTCGCGCAGCACGTCGACAATCCCGGCCCCGCTGGGTGTCGGGCCGGCGCTGATGTCAGGCACGGCAATACGAATCTCTTTGACCGTATCCGCCCAGGCCAGGCTGGATACCAGTAACGCCGCCAGGGTAAGTGCTGCCTTGGGAAGGAATGATTTCGCTCGACTCATGCGGATGCTCCTGCAAATGCCAGCGGGGGTGCTGGATAGAGGACGCAGGTATAACGGGCTACAGTTTGAGAAATAAAATAATTAAAAAATTATTTTTAGTCGTTTTGGGTATATATGCGGAAGTACAAAGCCTGCGTGTGCAATGCCTGCAAGGCATAAAAATTATGCACGGCAGCGAGCGCTGGCAAATCAGCCCCGGCGTGGACTGACTGCCAGTATCGAGCGGTAATTTCTATCGTTTACGCCGCGTGACGCAGCAACTCGACCAGCTGCGCATGCAGGGCACGATCGCCACAGGCAATCACGGCGCCACCGTTGTGGGCCGGCGAGCCGTCCCAGGCGGTCATGACGCCGCCGGCGCCTTCGATGATCGGGATCAACGCCTGCACGTCGTAAGGTTGCAGGCTGGCCTCGATAATCACGTCAACGAAGCCCGAGGCCAGCATGCAGTAGGCATAGCAGTCGCCGCCAAAGCGCAGCAGTTGCGCCTGGGACGATACCGCGTCGAACGCCGCGCGTTGTTCTGGCTTGTCGAACATGTCCGGGGTGGTGCACATCAACCGTGCCGAGGCGAGGCCGGCGCAAGCGCGGGTCTTGAGCGCCGCGCCATTGCGCCAGGCACCCGCCGGCGTGCCGATGTAGCGTTCGCCGGTGAAAGGCTGGTTCATGACGCCCAATACCGGACGCTGACCATCATTCAGGGCGATCAGCGTGCCCCACAGCGGCAAACCGGTGATGAAGGCGCGCGTGCCGTCGATGGGGTCAAGCACCCAGGTCAGCTCGCTGCTGCCGACGGTGGCCGCTTCTTCTTCACCGAGAATGCCGTGGGTCGGGTAGCGCGCGCGGATCAACTCGCGCATGGCCCGTTCGGCGGCCTTGTCGGCCACGGTAACCGGGTCGAACAGGCGACTGCCTTTGTCCTCGACCTCCAGGGTGGCGCGAAAATACGGGGCAATGGCCTCGGCTGCGGCGTCCGCCAGTTGTTCGGCGAAGGCCTGGAATTCTGCGAGTTGATCTGCGGTCAGCGGCATCGAATGTGTCCTCGGGTCGGTGCAATGGCAGCGATCATAGCCGATGCGCAGCCCGCCCACGATTGGCGCCGGTGCAAAGTTGTCTCCTCAAGGGGACATCGATTTGTCGTGCAGCGCTTACAGTCCTCTGCAATTCCGAACGGCTCAGGCCAATAAACATAAAAACCGGAGATGCACTGCGATGCACACACCGCTCGCCGAGCCTCGTCGCTCAATCTATTTCGATTATCAGGTTTACCCTGCCCATACTGCCAGCGTGAACGCCGCACAGGTCGAGCGTCGCCCCGTGGTGATCGTCGGTGCCGGCCCCATCGGCCTGACCACGGCACTGGACCTGGCCCGCTATGGCATTCCGTCGATCGTGCTGGAGGCCGAACGCCAGGTCAGCGAAGGTAGTCGCGCGATCGTCTTCACTCGCCGCTCCCTGGAGATCCTCCAGCAGGTCGGTGTTGCCGAGCAGGTTACGGCGGCGGGGCTGGGCTGGCGTTTCGGCAACTCCTTCTACCGCAACCAGCGCGTGTTCCGCATGGAAGCGCCCCACGACGCGGACGACCGCTTTCCGCCGATGACCAACCTGCAACAGCCTTGCCTGGAGCAGTTCCTGGTCGACGCCTGCCAGGCCAACCCGTTGATCGAGTTGCGCTGGGGCAACAAGGTCACTGCACTGGTTCAAGCCGGCGACTACGCGACGCTGGACATCGATACGCCGGTCGGTGACTACAGGCTCGAAGCCAACTGGGTGATTGCCGCCGACGGTGCGCGCTCGGCCATTCGCGGGCTGCTCGGCTTGCAACTGGAAGGCGCCGCCTATGAAGGGCGCTTTGTGATTGCCGACATCAAGATCGAACTCGACTTGCCCACCGAGCGCCTGGCCTACTTCGACCCGAACTGGAACCCGGGCAACACCGTGCTCATGCACCGGGAACCGGGCAACATCTGGCGCATCGACTATCAGTTGCCGCGCGACGAAACGCCGGAGCAGGCATTGTCTGCCGACTCCCTGCGCGAGCGCATCAATGCCCAGCTGGCCATCGTCGGGGTACAGAACCCGCAATGGGAACTGGACTGGTGCTCGGTATACTCGGCGCGGGCGCTCACCCTGCCGAAATACATCCACGATCGGGTGATTTTTACCGGTGATGCCGCGCACTTGTTGCCGATCTTCGGCGTTCGTGGGGCCAATACCGGTTTTCAGGACTGCCATGACCTGGGCTGGAAACTGGCCCTGACCATCAAGGGCGTAGCCGGTCCCGGCCTGCTGGCTTCCTACAGCGCGGAGCGGGTAGGGGCCGCGCGCGAGATCATTGCCGAAGCCGGTAAAAGCACGCGCTTCATGACGCCGCCAACGCCGGGCCATTGCCTGGTGCGCGATGCGGTGCTGTCGCTGTCACTGACCCAGGAATTTGTGCGTCCCCTGTATCACTGGCGCACCTCCCGGCCCCATGACTACGTTGACTCGGCGCTTAACTGCAAGGGTGACGACAACGGCCTGTACACCAGCGGCCCTCACCAGGGCGCACCGCTGTTGAACATTCGACTTGGCGATGACCAGTTCCTTTTCGACTGCCTGGGCGCGTCGTTCTACCTGCTGTATTTCACCGATGCCAATGAGGTGCCGGGTGACATTCAGGCGCAGGTGCAAGCGTTGCGCGAGCAGGGTGTGCCGCTGCAGGTACTGGCGGTGACCGGCAATCGGCAAGGCGCAATCAGCGGTGCGGATGGAGTGATCGACGACCACAGCGGTCACCTGCGCAGCAAATACGGCGCGAGAGCGGGCAGTGCCTATCTGGTGCGGCCGGACCAGCACGTGTGCGCACGCTGGCAGCAACTCGGCGGCCAGGCACTGCGCGCGGCCATCGTAACGGCCCTGGGCAATGAGTGAGGACAACCGCATGGACAATAAACAACTGACCATCACCGATCTTGAAACGGTTTACGACCAACTCGCCGACGCGCTGGATCAGGCCGCTGAAGGCAAGCGCGAACTGTTTCTTGTGAAGCTGGCGCTGCTCAGTGCCCAGGCCCTGGGCGATGCCGAGCAGTTCATGACGTTGACCCGTACCGCGTTGCTCGACCTGTAATCAACAGACTGCCTTATGTGCAATTGCCACCGGCTTGGACAACCAGGCCGGTGCGCCTACCTATAACAATAATCAGGAAGTCCCCAATGACTCGCAGCCCCCTTGTCAGTGCTGCCACCTCGAGCGTGGACGGTGCGCAAGATCGCTACCAGCAGGTGTGCAAGAAGGTCTCGAAAAGGCTGATCGGCTTTTTGTTTGTCTGCTTTGTGCTGTCGTTTCTGGACCGCATCAACATCGGCTTCGCCGGCCTGACGATGATGGGCGACCTGGGCTTGAGCGGCACCCAGTTCGGTCTGGCCAGCACCTTTTTCTACGTCGCCTACATTGCCTGTGGCATCCCCAGCAACATGGCCCTGGCACGTATCGGCGCACGGCGCTGGATCGGCAGCCTGATGATTGCCTGGGGCCTGGCTTCCACCTGCACGCTGTTTGCCACCGATGCCACCTCGCTCTACCTGTTGCGTATTCTGGTCGGGGTGACCGAGGCAGGGTTTCTGCCCGGCGTGCTGCTGTACCTGACTTTCTGGTTCCCGACGGCCTACCGGGCCCGGGCCAATGCGCTGTTCATGATCGCCATGCCCTTCACGGCGGGCTTCAGTGCCGCGCTGTCGGGCCTGATTCTGGGGCTGGACGGCGTGTGGGGGTTGAAGGGCTGGCAATGGTTGTTCCTGCTCGAAGGCCTGCCTTCGGTGCTGATGGGCTGCGTTGTGTTTGGTTACCTGGATGACCGCCCGCAACAGGCGAAGTGGCTCGATAACGAAGAAAAAGCGTTGCTGCAAACGGCGCTGGATAACGATCGGCAGGCGTCAGCGCCAAGTACTGCGCAGCCTGCGCGCAGTGTCTGGGCCGAACTGGCTTCACCGCAAATCCTGCTGTTCTGCCTGGTGTATTTTTGCCTGGTCAACACCCTGGCAATGATCGCAGTGTGGACGCCACTGATCGTCAAAAGCTTCAACACCGGGAGCAGTAACGCATCGATCGGTCTTCTGGCCGCCATTCCGCAAGTCTGCACCATCATTCTCATGGTCGTCTGGGGCCTGCACTCGGACCGTACCCGTGAGCGTCGCTGGCACCTGGTGCTGCCGATGCTGCTGGCAGCGGCAGGCTGGGTATTTACCGCGCTCTCGAACGTTGCCGTGGTGCAACTGCTGGGCGTGTGCATGGCGGCCAGCGGCTCCTACAGCGCCATGTCGATCTTCTGGACCACACCGGACCAGGCCTTGAGTTTGCGTGCACGTGCCGTGGGCATTGCAGTGATCAATGCGGTGGGCAATATCGGCTCGGCCGTCAATCCGCTGGTGATCGGCTGGCTGAAAGACCTGACCTCAAACTTCGGCTCGGGTTTTGTCTACGCGGCCGTGTTGATGATCGTCGGGGCGCTGTTGGCGCTGCGACTGCCCATCGCCGGGCCAGAGACTTCGCGCTGAACGATGATAAAGTGCCGGGCAGGTGGCAATCACCACACCACCTGCGCCCGACACCCGGAGAGAACCTGTCATGCAGTACTGGCCCTTGCGTCCCGGCAGCAGCGAACACAGCCTCAACCTCGGCCACACCGCCAACCTGCTGGCCAGGATCGGGGTGAACCGCAGCCGGTTTCTGGCCGCCGATCTGCTGCAGGTTATCGGCCCGGGTGTACCCCTGGCGCAGTGCACCATCTTTGCCTACCCAAAGCGGCGCAACCCGGAGGTGTTCTCCTTCGCGGACCGGGCGCGGGAAGTGTCGCTGCCGGTGATTTCCAACAAATATGTGCAGCGCTTCTTTGGCCTGGATGGCAACCAGCAGGCCATGAACCAGAGCAGCGCCGTGCACAACACCATCGTCCAGCGCCAGTCCATCGATGACATTGCCCATGGCGAGTACCGGCGCATCTGCTACGAACAGCCACAGATTTCCGAGCGGGTGGCCTTGCTTACCCATTGCGAAAGCAACCGCTGGCTGTCGGTGAACTTCTACCGGGGCCGCGAACACGGACGCTTCTCGGAACGTGAAGTGAACTACCTGGAAACCCTCGCGCCGCTGCTGATCCAGGCCGTGCGCCTGCACTACCACGCCTACGTGCAGGCTAACGAGATGCCGCTGTTGCTCGCCGAGCGGGTGATCAGGCAGCAGCACGTGGAGCTGACCTTGCGCGAACAGGAGTTGTTGCGCCTGATGCTCAGCGGCCTGGAGGTTGACGACATCGCCGAACACCTGGGCGTTCGCCCGGTCAGCGCTGCCACCTACGTCAAACGCCTGTACCGCAAGCTGGGCATCAATGGTTTGCGTGAGTTGTTCGGGCTGGCCACGCGGGCCGAGTGGGCCTGACCACGGAAAGTACAATTTTCCGTCCGGAACGTGCATTTTTCATCGCGGCCTGGCTACGCATACTGACCCGGTAAACAGGACGGATCGCCGTTACTCCCTGCGCCGCAAGCGACAACGGTGCGCGGGGCTGCACGGGATTTGCAGACGCCACAATAACAAGAGTCACGCCATGAAAAAGCCAAACCCTCTGCTCGAAGACCTCAAGCCCCTGCTGCCTGCCATTGCCGCCAAAGCGTTCCAGGCCGAGCAGGATCGAACCGTGCCTGCCGAGAACATCGCGCTGCTGAAAAGCATCGGCATGCACCGCGCCTTCCAGCCAAAAGCCTTCGGCGGGATGGAAATTTCCCTGCCGCAGTTCGCCGACTGCATTGCCTTGCTGGCAGGCGCTTGCGCCAGCACCGCCTGGGCCATGAGTCTGCTCTGCACCCACAGCCATCAACTGGCAATGTTCGCCGCCAGCGCCCAGCAGGAAATCTGGGGCGACAACCCGGATGCCACCGCCAGTAGCAGCATCGCCCCCTTCGGCCGCACCGAAGAGGTGGAGGGCGGGGTGATGTTCAGTGGCGAGATGGGCTGGAGCAGCGGTTGCGATCACGCCGAGTGGGCCATCGTCGGTTTTCGCCGCCCCAACGCTGAAGGCACCCAGGACTATTGCTTTGCCGTGCTGCCCCGTCGCGACTACGAAATCCGCGATGACTGGTACGCCGTCGGCATGCGTGGCAGTGGCAGCAAAACCCTGATCATCGACCAGGCTTTCGTGCCCGAACACCGCATCCAGAAAGCCAAGGACATGATGGAAGGCAAGTCGGCCGGGTTTGGCCTGTACCCCGACAGCAAGATTTTCTATTCGCCTTACCGGCCGTATTTCGCCAGCGGCTTCGCCACCGTCAGCCTCGGTGTAGCAGAGCGCATGCTCGAGGTGTTCCGCGAAAAAACCAGGAACCGCGTGCGCGCCTACACCGGCGCTGCGGTCGGTGCGGCGACGCCGGCGCTGATGCGCCTGGCCGAATCCACCCATCAGGTGGCGGCCGCGCGCGCCTTCCTGGAGAAAACCTGGCAGGAGCACGCCGAGCATGGCGAGCGCCACCAATACCCGAGCCGGGAAACCCTGGCGTTCTGGCGAACCAACCAGGGTTACGCGACCAAAATGTGCATCCAGGCGGTGGATCGCCTCATGGAGGCAGCCGGCGGTGGTGCCTGGTTCGAAACCAACGAACTGCAACGGCTGTTCCGCGACGCGCACCTCACCGGCGCCCATGCCTATACCGACTATGACGTTTGCGCGCAGATCCTCGGCCGTGAGCTGATGGGCCTGGAGCCTGATCCGACGATGGTCTGATCTGCTGATACGCTCAATCCTGTGCCTATAACAATAACTGCGGCCTTCAGCGAAGGCCCAGGAGTCTTGCATGTCTACTGCTTTGGATACCCGCGCGTTTCGCCGCGCCCTGGGCAACTTTGCCACCGGCGTCACGGTGGTGACCGCCGCGAGCGCGGATGGCCGCAAGGTCGGCGTCACGGCCAACAGTTTCAACTCGGTGTCGCTGGAGCCGCCGCTGATTCTCTGGAGTATCGACAAGCGCTCCAGCAGCCACGAGGTATTTGAAGCCGCCAGTCACTTTGCGGTGAATGTGCTGGCGGCCGATCAGATTGACCTGTCGAACAATTTTGCCAAGCCCAAAGATGATCGGTTCGCAGGCATTGAGTTCGAGGTGGGCGAGGGCGGTGCGCCGCTGCTTGTCGACTGCGCCGCACGTTTTCACTGTGAAAAGTACCAGCAGGTCGACGGTGGCGATCACTGGATCATGATCGGCAAGGTGGTAGCCTTTGATGATTGCGGGCGCTCGCCGTTGCTCTATCACCAGGGTGCCTATTCCATGGTCTTGCCGCACACGCGCATGACCCGCCGCGAAGAAGGCCAGCCGCCCAGCAGCCATTTCCAGGGCCGCCTGAGCCATAACCTGTATTACCTGATGACCCAGGCACTGCGCACCTATCAGGCGAGTTACCAGCCGCGTCAGTTGTCCACCGGGCTGCGTACCAGCGAAGCACGCATGCTGATGGTGCTGGAAAACGATGCGGGCCTGAACATGACTGACCTGCAGCGCGAAGTGGCGATGCCGGCGCGGGAAATTGTCGAGGCGGTTGCCAACCTCAAGCGCAAGGGCCTGCTCACTGACGAAGGGGATCGGGTGCGGCTCACCGTCAAGGGCATCGATGAAACCGAAGGCCTGTGGACGATTGCCCATGAGCAGCAGCAAAAAGTGTTCGCCCAGTTTGACGCGGCGCAGATCGAGGCGTTCAAAGCGGTGCTAAAGGGTGTGATTCAAGGGGCTTGATGGGGCGAGGGATGAGCGTCAATTGCATCGGTATTGAAGAAAACAGGCAAGCCACTGGCAACTGCCAGTGGCTTGCCTTGATGTCATCAGGCATCAGTAAGAGCGCTAGGGCGTGACGATCGGGAACCAGAAATCGAAGTTGTCCATGTAGCTCATCAACTCCTCAAGCTTGCCCTCGTTGCCGTTCACCTTCACGTCGCCTTTGCTGACAGCGTCCTTGAGCGTGGTCTGCTTGAGCATGATGTTGTTCAAGGTGTCACGGGTCAGCGTGATGGTCGCGTCGGCGTCCTTCGCTTGCGCGCCCTCGGTGTGGTTGAGTACACCGTTGACCATCTCCAGGGTGTACTTCTGCTTCAGGTCAGTGAAGTCCAGGTTCAAGGTGATGTGCTTGTCGCCCACCTCAGGCCCTTTCAGACGCATGGCCAGGAAGTCGAAGAACAGGTCCAGGTCCATCGCCTTGACGGTGTCGGGGCTGGCGGTGTCCGGTGTTGGCAGCTTCTGCACGCCATTGCGCAACTCTTGCGCACCGGTCAGGTAGAAGTTGCGCCACGGTCCGCTCTCGGCCTGGTACCCCAGTTGCTCCAGGGTGTCGGCTTGCAGGTTCTTCGCCGCCTGGTTGTTCGGGTCGGCGAACACCACATGGTTGACCACTTCGGCCACCCAGCGGTAGTCACCCTTGTCGTAGTATTCCTTGGCCTTTTTCAGCACGGCATCGGCGCCGCCCATCATGTCGACATAGCGTTTGGCCTGTTCATCCGGTGGCAGCTCCCACAGGGTTGCCGGGTTGCCGATAAACCAGCCCAGGTGCAGCACATAGGTGGCCTTGACGTTGTGGTTCAGCGAGCCGTAGTAGCCACGGTTGGAGAAGCGGTCGGCAATCGACTTGGGCAGTTTCACCTGTTCGGCGATTTCGGTCATGGTGTACCCCTTGTTGGCCAGACGCAGGGTTTCATCGTTGATGTAGCGGTACATGTCGCGTTGCGACGACAGCTGATCCTTGACTTCCTTGTTGCCCCAGACCGGCCAGTGGTGCATTGCGTACATCACCTGGACGTCGTCGCCCCACATCTTCAGCGCTTCGTTGAGGTACTTGGACCACGGCAGCGGCTCGCGAATTTTCGCGCCGCGCAGCGAGTAGGTGTTGTGCATGGTGTGGGTGGAGTCTTCGGCCGTGTTCAGGGCCTTTTTTTCCTTGATGTAGTAGAGCATCTCGGCCGGCGCTTCGCTGCCCGGCGCGTAGAGGAACTCATAGGTGAGGCCGTCGATGACATGCTTCTCGCCGGTCTTCTCGATGATGTCGGTTGGCGGGATGAGGGTGACGGTACCGGCCGAAGTGGTGGTGCCCAGACCGGCGCCCAGTTGACCGGTCTCGTTCGGCGGCAGCAGGTTGCCGTACATGTAGCTGGCGCGACGGCTCATGGCTGTACCGGCCATGACGTTCTCGGCTACCGCATGCTCGAGGAAGCCTTTTGGTGCGTAGACCTTGACCTTGCCGGCCTTGACGTCTTCTTCATTGATCACGCCGCGTACGCCACCGTAGTGGTCAACGTGACTGTGGGTGTAGATCACCGCGACCACGGGCTTTTTCGGCCGGTGTTTGTAGTAGAGATCGAGTGCTGCCTTGGCGGTTTCGCTGGAGATCAGCGGGTCGAAGATGGTGATGCCTTCCTTGCCTTCGACGATGGTCATGTTCGACAGGTCGTAGTTGCGCACCTGGTAGATGCCATCGGTGACTTCGAACAGTCCGGAGATGTTGATCAGCTGCGATTGGCGCCACAGGCTGGGGTTGGTGCTGGCCGGTGCGGTTTCGCCTTCCTTGATGAAACCGTACTTGTTCGGGTCCCAGATCATGTTGCCGTTCGGGCCCTTGATCGGCTCGGAGGGCAATGGGGCGATAAAGCCTTTGTGCGCCAGCTCGAACGAAGTCTTGTCGTTGAACGGCAGCTCTTTGAGCAGTGCATCGTTAGCCGCTTTGGTGGCCTCGGTGGCGGGTTTTGGCGATTCAGCAGCCTAGGCCTGGCTACTCATGGCAATGGCCGCTGCGAGCAGGACCGAGGAACTGAGTTTCCAGATTCCCGTCGAGGCGTTAGTGGCAGGCGAGGATCGAGCGATCACTTTCATTTCAAGTTCCTTCTTGCTTGATGCGCTGTACCCTTTGAGGCAACTGCCAGCACTGGAAAATTTCTGGTGCGTACGTTCAGCCCGGTATTGACTAGCAAGAGCCTAGTAGTGAACCTAATGATTTCAACTTGTTGTGCGCGGAAACTGCGTTTTAGCGCTCATTTCAAGACGCTGGGAATGGGCTCGGATCAAGGTCGCTTCAGAAACTGCAAGCCAGTCCCACGGACACGCCGGACACGTGATCGCCCATGACATGCCTGACCACCAGGCGCGTACGGGTGATGAAAACGTCATACGCACTGGAGTCCAGTTCCAGCCCCAGCCCTACGGTTGAAAGCCGATCAAACCCCAGCACTCCACGCTGATCGCCGAGGTACTCGGAGTGAGACACTTCCACCACATAACGTAACGGCCGCTGCAGTGCGGTGATTCCGGTGGGCGCCCGCCATCGCGTGTAGAGGTTGACCGAGTCGGCAATGGCCTGGCCGTCAATATCGTTCTTGCCCCCCACGTTGCGCAGGTTCATGTAGCTGTAGCGCAATTCGACATCCAGTTCGTAGTCAGGCCTGACGCGCTCAAGGTCGAGCATCAGCGCACCGCCCAGCCCTACGGCGGTCATGTGCCCGTTGTCGAGAAACTGGATGTCCCGGTCAAAGCGCCGGTTGATGAACAGGCGCGCGGCGTTGATGTCGCTGGTCAGGTAACCTGCGGCAAAATTGAATATCGGCCGCAGGGCCAGTTCATCGGTCAGCGCAAAGTCCCAGCCGATACCGCCAGTGGCGGAAATCGAGTTCCATTTCACCGGAATGGTTTGTGTCTGCTCACCATTGGTGGCGACAAAGCGCGGGTCATAGCGGCTGTAGGCGACGGCGCCTTCCAGATAAAGCGGCATCTCCTTGCTCATGGTCGCGCCGCCGCCAGCCTGCGTCATGGTCAGGCTCGGATTGCCGGCGCTGTTGTCGTTGATGCTCAGCGAGCTGGAAGTCAGGTCGGGCGTCATGGAGTAGGACATCAAAGCCAGCATGCCGTTGGCGCGTTCTTCCAGTTTTACGTCGCGCAGGCGCAAGGTGTCGTCGGCATTTGCTCCGGTTGCCATGAGCAGCCCAAGCAGGTGCACGGTGTAACGCGATTTGCCCATAAAAGCCCCTCCAGCGAATCGCTACCTGACTGCGCTTTCAGCGGAGGTATCGAGTCAGGCAAGCGTAGATCCCGTAGTGGGAAGTGCCAGCGCCCAGGTGCTTACAGGGCTCCGATTGCCCGATACAACAGCAACGTCGCCAGCACCAGCATGATCGCACCGGAAATCCGCCCGATAGCCCGGGCAGCGCCGGGGCGCGCTCGCAACGTGGCATTGGCGCCGAAACCCACCATCAGGTAGACCACCGCGCAACTGGCGGTATACACCACGCCCAGCGCCAGGATCTGTAGGCCAATGCTCCAGCTGGCAGCGGTCGAGGTCCACGGCGGCAGGAACGCCAGATAGAACATGAACGCCTTGGGGTTGAGCCCGCTGACCAGCGTGCCGTTGATAAAGCTCCGCACCTGGCTGCTGCCCGGGCCTTGACTGGCAGCGGCCTGCGGTACCGGTGGGTTGCGCAGCATGGCGATGCCCAGCCAGCCGAGGTAGCCTGCGCCAGCGATGCTCAGCGTCACCATCAGCACCGGGCTTGCGGCCAACAGCGTGCCGATGCCCGCCGCTACGATAACGGTCAACAGCACGTAGCCGGTCACCAGCCCGAGCACGGCGCTGAAAATGCCCTTGCCGCGTATTCCCGCCCCGATGGCGTAAGCCCAGTCTGCGCCTGGTGTGATGACGAACAGCAGGGCAAACGCCCAGAAGCTGAGGAGGGTGGCGGCACTCATTGGCCGACCTGCGGTACACACATGGTTGATCTCCGGGGGAATGAGGAATCGACAAACACAGGGGCGGGCATTACGGGTGCAACGACAGCCCTTTGATGGCTTTGTCGACGGCTTTCTTCGCACCGCGCAGCACTATGCCGACCAGGTCCATGTTGTCTGGCGCCTGTTCCAGGAACACCTGGCGGTTGGCCGCGTCATGGCCGGTGGAGAACATCGGGAACACGTAGGGCAGCAGGGTGAGGTCGCGCTCAAGGCCGATGCGATGGGCCTTTTGCAGCCCCGCGAGGTCGGCTTCGAACACCACCATGGGCTGGCCCGACATGTTCCCGTAGTGGTGACCATCGGCGTCGATGTAAGGCTCGCCCATGATCTCTGGCGCCGCCGAGGCGATGCCGGTGGCCAGGAAGGCAACGACGTTCATGCGCTGCCAGGTGGCAAGGTCGTTGCGGACGATAAAGGCGATTTTGGTGTCGAACATGGGCAGCTCCATAAGTACCGGAGCGCCATCATCGGGTGGGGCGGGGTTAGCGGTCTGTAAGATTTGTGCACTGGCGCTGATAACTCGCCGGTGTGAGCCGGTAAGCGCGACGAAACCACAGGCCCAGATGGCTCTGGTCAGCGAATCCCACCTGCGCAGCGACTTCGGCGGGCGCCTCGCCGCGGGCGAGCAAGGCCCGGGCGGCACGCAGGCGTAGCCTCACCAGGTAGGCATGCGGGGTCTGGCCGAAGGCGCGCTTGAACTGCCGGGTGAGCCGGAAACGGTCAATACCCGAGTGCGCGGCCAGTTCATCCAGGCCCACGTCATCGGCCATGTGGGCGTGCAGGTATTCCCTGGCCCGGTTAAGTACCAGATCGTGTTCCATTCGCGGTGAAGGCGGCGTGCGGTACAGGTGCCGGGACAGCATCGCCAGCAACTGGTCGAGCGTCTGGTCGCGGGCGAGCTTGCCTTCATTCTGGTGGATCGCCATGAACGCCTGGTAGATGGCGGCGCTCAGTGGCGGGTCGTCGGCCAGGGTGCTGTGAAACGCCGCTTCGAGCGCCGAGGCATCGCCCAGCCCAAGCCGGCCGGTCATGCCCGTTACCCATGGCTGTGGCAAATACAGCATTGCGTAGGTGAAACCTTCGGGCTCCGGTGCATGGCCGTCATGCACCGCACCCGGTTCGATGAGCATGGCCCGGCCCACTGTGCTGGTGTGCAGAGAACGGTGGCAGCTGAAGCGCTGCACACCTTGCAGGGTGACCCCGACCAGCACTTCGTCATGGTCATGGGGATCGTAGGCGTGGCCCTGAAAATGCGCGTGCACGCTTTCGATGCCGGTATCGAGGTCGCGGCCGATGTTGATCCAGTCGCTGTCGGCAGGCTTTTCGGTGGAGTGGGTCATGTGCACTACCTTGACCGGTTCGCCGCCGCCATTCAAGTGGCGTACTGGGCGATGCCGTTACCGAACGACCAGTTCTCCTTGCGAACCTCGACCAGGCTGATGAACACATCCTCCAGGCGCACTCCGGCTTCGCGGTTGAGCCCTTCGGCGATGGCCTGGTACAGCGCCTTCTTCTGCTCCGTCGTTCGCCCCTCGCTGAGGGTGATCTGGATGAACACCTGGCCATCGGTGCGCTGGATTCCCAGGTACTGCGGGTCGTACACCAGGCGGTCGCCGTCGTGCTCGGTCAGGACCTGGAAGTTGTCGTGCTCCGGGACATTGATCGTATGCCGCAGTGCGGCATAAACGACCTTGCCGAGGGTTTGCAGATGAGCGGGGTCGGGGTGTCTTTTGATGTCGATGCGTACCAGAGGCATGGGAGGCTCCTTGGACAGGTGATCAGACGAGACGCTAAACCGGGGTTGCGAAAATTAAGATAATGGACGTAATCTATTTGCGCAAGCCTCTGCAATTTCCCAAGGAGCCAAGCCATGAGCGAGCCGATCTATCTGGAAGACCTGGCCCCAGGCGATACCTTTACCAGCGAACCGTACCCGCTGGATGCCGAGCAGATCATCCGCTTTGCCCGCGAATTCGATCCGCAACCGTTTCACCTGGACGAGACGCTGGCCAAGGACACGTTTTTCGAAGGGCTGGCGGCGAGCGGTTGGCACACCAGCGCGATCACCATGAGGTTGCTGGTGGCCAGCCTGCCGTTTGCCCGTGGCGTGATCGGAGCGAATGCCGACGTCACCTGGCCACAACCGACGCGCCCCGGCGACCAGTTGCGTGCGCACAGCACCATTGTCAGCGTGACGCCGTCGCGCTCGCGGCCCGACAGGGGCATGGTGGTGGTTGAGTGTGTTACCTCGAACCAGCGCGGCGAGGCGCTGCAGCGTATGACCAGCAGGATCCTGTGCTTCAAGCGGGAGGCGTAAGGCCGTGGGACGTTCGTCGCAGGTAAAAGCCCAGGAAAACCGGGCGAAAATCGTCGAGACTGCCTGCCGGCTGTTTCGCGAGTCGGGTGTCGAGAACGTCTCGGTGGCCCAGGTCATGGCGGCCAATGCCATGACCGTGGGTGGCTTCTACAAGCATTTCGACTCCAAGGATGCGCTGGTAGCCGAGGCGTTTGCGCTGGCTTTCGATCAGTCGCAGCAGGCGTGGGAGCAGGTTTACCAGCGTGCCGACGCGGCGGCCGAAAGCCGTTGTGCGGCACTGGTACGCCAATACCTGCGCAATCGCGCAACCAGCAACCGTTGCCCGCTGGTGGCGTTTGCAGCGCCGGTGGTAACCGGTGAGGTCAATGAGGCGTGCGCCGAGGCGTATGTGTCGGGGACGGAGAAGCTGTTCGAAACCTTTGTCAGCGAGATGACCGGTGCCGATGGCAGCCCTCCCGACGCTGAGGATGAGGACAAGGCCAGGGTGCTGTTTGCCGCGATGGTGGGGGCGCGACTGCTGGCGCAGGCAGTGGGCGATGCGCCCTGGGTCAAACAGATGGAGGCTGCTGTGAACAAGGCGGCCAGCCGGCCTCATCGCGGCTGAAGCCGCACCTGTGGGAGCGGCTTCAGCCGCGAACACGGGCGAAGCCCGTGCCATACGCCGCCGTCAGTCGCGCATCTGCCAGAGTATGAAATCCACTTTCTTCAGATCGGTCAGCTTGCCGTGCTCGGGTACCTGTTCATTGAACTGGGTGACCCAGCTGACGCCTTCATCAGACGGCAGGAAGCGTTGGTACCAGCGCTCGATGTCCGCGTAGCGCTCCTTGGCGTCCTCGACCTTGGTTTTGGACTTATAGTCGGGCGCCTTCTCGCCGACGTTGCGCAGCACATGAATGTCCCAAACAGGCTTGTCCGGACGTAGCGTCGCGACCAGTTTGCTGGAGAACGACGGTTCGTAGCGCTCGGTGGCGGCGTACAGATGATCGAGAATCTGAGCAAACGTGGGCTGGGTTCCCTTCAACTGCTCCATGAGGCTGTAGTAGGTGTCGTACCAGTCGGGCGCTCGCCGCTGCACCCGATAAAACCCGTTGTAGGCCCGCCGAAAATCGGCATCCGTCGAGACATTCACCTTGTTCACCCGATCCATCAGGGCCAGGTATTTCTGGATGCCCCGCTTGGCGTTGATAATCGCCGACTTCACATCTTTACTTGCCACAGCTTCCACTCCTTATTCGTTGCGCGCTCGCGCTTTTGCGATCATGGCATCAAGTTGGCTGATCAGCTCGTCCACATCGATCTCATGAAACTCCTCACGCGATGCTGCGATAATCTTTTCTGCAAATTCCGCGCTGTATTCCAGCGGGCTATCTTCAGGGGGCGGAAAAATCAGCGTTTGCAACCGCTTGATGTCGCTCATGGTCATGCTTCCTTCGAGTGCCTTGCCAATGAGGAACATCTTGAACTTCAATAGGGACACTTCTTGTCCCGAATTGCCTTGAACCTAAAAAATGATCAACCGTACTCACCGTCGCGATTACTTGCGACAAATTCTTCGCGCCGCCGGCAAACCCGTTTCTACCGCAGACATTCACAAGAAGCTCGCCAGCTGGGTTGAGCGCCACGGTGATGAGGGTGAAATCCATCATGAAAAAACCACCAATCGGGATTTGAAGGTCCTGAAGGAACTCAAGTACGTTCAGTCCGAAAAAAGCACGACAGACAAGCGGGAGCTGCTCTGGAAAGCGGTGGGACGAAGCCATTCGCTGGTCCTTTCACCGTCGGACGCGATGTCGCTGACGGCGATCTTCCAGCATGCCGAGCGCTTTGGCCTGCAGTCAGCCACCCAGGAGCTTCAGGGCCTGCGGGACTACGCCGAACTGGTCATGCACGATGGCGCCAAGCGCAAGCTGGATTTCGGCAAGCGTATCACCACCGGAACCCGCTTTACCGTGCTGCAGCCGGGCAAGCACGACCCCGAGCACCTCAAGTGTCTGCAGGACGCCATCCTTGAAGACAGGCCCCTGGAAGTCTGGTACCGGCCGCGCGACACCGACGACGTTGAGTGTGTCTACCAACTCAAGCCACTGGGGTTGTCGCACCAGGACTCCAACATTTATCTCTCCGCTTTTGTTGCCGAAGAACAGTGGCTGGGCAAGGCGCCAGATGCTGACGCCCCGCGAGGCAAGTACAGCAGCAACGGGCCCAACCGGCTGTGTGCGCTGATGCTCCACCGCATCACCAGGGTCGAGCCTGGCAAGCGCACGATCGATGACCCGCAGGGTTACGATATTCACTCGGACGAAGCCCAGAAAGACCTCGTGAGCCTGCACACGCCGCCCCAGCTAACGCGGCTTCGTCTGAGTGACAATCTGTACAACCGGCTTTCGGAAAACCCGCTCGACAAGGACCAGACGCTGGCCCCTGACGGAGACAAATGGGTGCTGACCTGCACGGTCCGCGACACCCAGGGCCTGCGGTTGTTTCTGATGGCCAATGCGGCAGACATCGAGGTGTTGGCACCCCAGCCCCTGAGGGATCATGTCCACCAGAAACTCGCTGCTGCGCTGAGCACCTACGAAGCTTGCCTGTAGGAGCGGCTTCAGCCGCGAACACGGGCGCAGCCCGTGCCATTCACTGCGGATTGAAAAAACCACATCGTCTGTTTGGGTGATAAGCCACCGCGCCCGCGCTTGTACCATGGAGCCCGGATACACGGGCCGGTACCACTCAAGGAGACGCCATGACCGCGATCGATCAACTGGAAGCGCGTTTGCGCACGCTCGAAGACGCCGAGGCGATTCGTCGGCTCAAAGCGCGGTACCTGGCTTGTTGCGACGAGAAAAATCCGCAGGGTATGCGCGACTGCTTCGCGCCTGGCCCGGTGCATATCGACTACGGCCGCATCGGTGTGTTCGAAGACCGCGACCAACTCGTCGCAATTTTCGAGGCGCTGGGCTGCCATCCTCACGTGGTCGAGATGCACCACGGTGTCAACCCGCAGATCGAAGTGCTCGATGACACGCGGGCCAACGGCACCTGGGGCCTGCACTACCAGATGATCGACACCCGCGAGCGCACTATCACGCAACTCGGCGCGCACTACGAAGACGCCTACCGCAAGATCGATGGCCAGTGGAAGATCTGCGCCACACGCTGCGTAGTAACCTCCACCTTGGTGGCCAGTTACGAAGACACTGCACCCGGCGTGCGTTTTGCCGGGGTTCAACCGAGCGCAGCACAGGAGAGCGCCGATGAGTAGCCACCACAGCAAACCGGTCGCCGTCGTCACCGGCGCCTCGCGCGGTGCCGGCAAAGGCATTGCCCTTGCGCTCGGCGCGGCAGGAGCGACGGTGTACGTTACCGGCCGCTCGCAGAACGAGGGCGATGCGCCGCTGCCAGGCACGATCCACGCGACCGCGCGCGAGATCGACGCGTTGGGCGGCAAAGGCATCGCCGTAGCCTGTGATCATGCTGATGACGCGCAAGTGCGATCGCTGTTTGAACGGGTCGAACGCGAAAGCGGGCGGCTCGATATCCTGGTCAATAACGCGACGTTTCTACACGATCAACTGATCGAGCCCGGCCCGTTCTGGGAGAAGTCGCTCGATCTGGTCAACATCCTCGACGTCGGCTTGCGCTCGGCCTATGTGGCAAGCTGGTATGCCGCACCGCTGATGGCCAGGCAGCGCGGCGGGCTGATCGCCTTTACCTCCTCGTTCGGCTCGAACTGCTACATGCATGGCGCGGCGTATGGCGCGCAGAAGGCCGGTGTCGACAAGTTCGCCAAAGACATGGCGGTAGACCTGCGCCCCTACGACGTCGCAGTGGTGTCCCTGTGGATGGGCCCGCTGCGCACCGAGCGCACTACCCGCGCACTGCAAGACCATCCGGAACGCTACGAGGAGTTTTCGTTCGTGATGGAAAGCCCGGAATTCACCGGCAAGGTCATTCACGCGCTGTATGCCGACCCCGATCGCATGACGCAATCCGGGCAAGTGCTGATCGGCGCAGAAGTGGCCTTGGCCTATGGCATTGCCGACCTCGACGGCCAGCAACCTCCTTCGTATCGCGATGTGCTGGGTAGCCCGGTGCAGGCTCACCCGGCGATTGTCGAGTAACGGCGTGGCACGGCCGGCAACCGGCCGTGCCACCTGTTTGCGCTGAAATGTCCCTTTAGGATCTCATGCTGTCTGCTATTGATCTTTGCATCAACGGGATTCCCATTAGTATCGCTTGACTCTGCTTGCTCCCAATAAAAACAAAAGAGAGTCCACATGCGATATTGCGCCCTGATCAATACCCAGGCTGTTTCGACGTCGATGAAGTTGCTGGTCGTCAGCAGCGCGTTGACGAGTCTTCCGGTGTTTGCCGAAGGCTTTTTTGACGATGCCCATGTCAACGCCAACTTCCGTAACTACTACATCAATCGTAACTTTACCGAGAGCGCCTACCCGCAAGGCAAGGCCGAGGAGTGGACGCAAAGTGTGATCCTCGACGCCCGTTCCGGTTTTACCCCGGGGGTGGTCGGTTTTGGCGTCGATGCGCTGGGGCTCTATTCGCAAAAGCTCGATGGCGGCAAGGGTACGACCAACACGCAGTTGCTGCCGGTTCACGATGATGGCCGGCCTGCCGACAATTTCGGCCGCCTGGCGGTGGCCGCCAAAATGCGGTTTGCCAACACCCAGGCCAAGGTCGGTGAATGGGTGGTGGCATTGCCGGTGATTCGTTCCGACGACGGTCGCTCGCTGCCGCAGACGTTCCGGGGCGCGCAAATCACCTCCAAAGACCTCGACAACTTCACTTTTTACGGCGGGCAGTTTCGCGGTAACAGCCCGCGCAACGATGCCAGCATGGAGCGCATGTCGATGTTCAATCGCCCGGACGTGACGTCGGACCGGTTCAACTTTGCCGGTGCGGAGTACGCGTTCAACAACAATCAAAGCCAGGTCGGCGCCTGGTATGCGCAACTGGAAGACATCTACCACCAGCGCTACTTCAACTTCACCCACAACCAGAAAGTCGGCGATTGGCTGTTAGGGGCGAACCTGGGCTTTTTCAGTGGCGAGGATGACGGTAACAAGCTCGCAGGGGAACTGGATAACAAGACCTATTCGGCGTTGCTGTCTGCACGTTTTCGCGCCAGTACGTTCTATCTCGGCCTGCAAAAGGTTGATGGCGATAACTGGATGCGCCTGAACGGGACGAGCGGGGCGACGCTGGCCAACGACAGTTTCAGCAACAGTTATGACTTTGCGGACGAACGTTCCTGGCAACTGCGCCACGACTTTGACTTTGCCGCCCTGGGCGTTCCGGGCCTGACCCTGATGAACCGCTACATCCGTGGCTCGAATGTGCATTCTGGCGGCGTTACCGATGGCAAGGAATGGGGGCGCGAGTCCGAGTTGGCCTATGTCGTGCAAAGCGGTGCTTTGAAGCAGCTGTCGCTGCGCTGGCGCAACTCGGTGATCAAACGCGATTTCAGCCTGGCTGACTTCAATGAAAACCGCTTGATCGTCAGTTACCCGTTGTCGATTTTCTAAGCCTGCCAGACCCACGTCAGGGGTGAAGCATGGCTTCAGCCCTGACGGTATTCCTTGGTGGTTTTCCCGGTCCAGCGCTTGAACGCCCGGCGAAAGTTGGTCGGCTCGGAAAAGCCCAGCAGCAGGGCAATGTCGTCGGTGCTCATGATCGTGGTCTTGAGGTATTCCATGGCCAGCGAGCAGCGCACGTCATCGGTGATGGTCACGAACGAGGTGTCTTCATCCTGGAGTTTGCGGCGCAGGCTGCGGGTGGTCATGTGCAGTTTTTCTGCCACCGCTTCCATGCTGGGAAACTCGCCAGGTGTTTGCATCATCATCTGGTACACCTCGCCGGAAATACCCGAAGACACCTTGGCCTGGCCGATCAGGCGATCGCACGTCTCTTGCAGCACGGTCGCCGTCAGCCGGTGAGCCAGGTGCGGCTTCTGATCGAGGATCGCACTGTCGTAATGCAGTTCGCACTGGTCGTGATCGAAAATGCACGGGCAGCCCAGGTACTGCGCATAGATCGCTGCGTGGGCCGGCGCCGGGTATGAAAAACAGGCTTTGGTGGGCGGGCAGCTTTTGCCGAACACATCCTGCAGGTGGGTCACGTGTTGGGTGAACTGCTGCTCGATCAGGAACTGTTTGATTTCCCGCGAAGGGCTCGGGGTGGAGGCGTCCGGGAATGTCCATACCGCTTCGTCTTCGTACTCATGCCATTCGATGGTCAGCGTTGGCGTGGCCAGCGAGTGGTACTTCACGCCAAGGCGGAAGTAGTCGCGCAGCGACAGGCAGGACATCAGCGCATAACCGTACATGCCATACGCGGACAGGTGCAGGCGCGAGCCGGTCTTGAACGGTGTTTCGGGATCGCTGGACAGCGACAGCGCATTGCCGCACACCGTTGCGTACTGGCGCACCGAGGTCAGTGCCGTGGCGTCGTAGATGTCGGCCTCGTCGACACCACTGCCTTTCAAGCTGTCGGCAGGTGCGATGCCCTGTTCGCTGAGTACTTCCACCAGCGCGGCAATCTTGTACGGCGCGTAGATGCGTTCGTTGAATAACGGCATTTTCGGTGGCATGCGGGCTGTCCCTTAAGGATTCATTGCTGTCCGCTAATGATCTTACCGGTGCGCAGAAAATTCAATAAGCTGGGTACCACGCAACTGCAAAGCCCAATAACAATACAGGTCAGCCCCATGAGTCAGCCAAGCCGAAAAGTCATCATTTCCTGCGCGATCACCGGTGCGACGCACACCCCATCGATGTCCGAATACCTGCCGCTGACGCCTGCCGACATCGAGCGCCAATCCATCGAAGCTGCCGAAGCCGGTGCGGCGATTTTGCACCTGCATGCCCGCGACCCTCTGGATGGCCGGCCGACCCCGGACCCGGCGGTGTTCAGCCAGTTTGTTCCGGCCATTGCCCAGGCCACCGATGCCATCATCAACATCACCACCGGCGGCAGCACCCGCATGACCCTGGCGCAGCGGCTGGCCTACCCGCTGCTGGCCAAACCGGAGCTGTGCTCGCTGAACATGGGCTCGATGAACTTCTCCATCCACCCGATCGCGCGCAAGATTTCCACCTGGGAGCATGCCTGGGAGAAGGAGCACATCGAAGGCATGGAAGACGTGGTGTTCAAGAACACCTTCAAGGACATCAAGGGCATCATGCAGGAGCTGGGTGAGTATGGCACCCGCTTCGAGTTCGAATGCTACGACGTCGGCCATCTCTACAACCTGGCGTACTTTGTTGAACAAGGGCTGGTCAAGCCGCCGCTGTTTATTCAGTCCTGCTTCGGTATCCTCGGCGGCCTCGGTGCCGACCCGGAAAACATGACCATCATGCGCGCCACGGCGGATCGCCTGTTCGGCCGCGAGAACTATGAGTTTTCCATTCTGGGCGCTGGCCGTCATCAGCTGCCGTTCGTGACCATGGGCGTGATCATGGGCGGCAATGTGCGCGTCGGCCTGGAAGACAGCATCTACCTGGCCAAAGGCGTCAAGGCCAAGACCAACGCCGAGCAGGTGCGCAAGGTCCGTCACATTCTCGAAGAGCTGTCCTATGAAATCGCCACACCTGACGAAGCCCGGAAAATGCTCGGGCTCAAGGGCAAGCACAACGTTCACCTGTAAGCGTTTTGCCAAAACCCAGAAAAATAACAACAAGAGGTTCCACTATGACGATCATGCTCAGTACCGCTGAGACGCATTGGCTCGCCACCCGGCGGGCAATGACCCGGCTGATCCCCCTGATGTGCGCGATCTACTTCATGTCGTATCTGGATCGCACCAACGTTGCGCTGGCCAAAACCGCGCTGAGCGTCGACCTCGGCATCAGTGCTGCCGCCTATGGCTTGGGCGCGGGGATTTTCTTTATTGGCTATGCCTTGCTGGAGGTGCCGAGCAACCTGCTGGCCCACCGCATCGGGCCGCGGCGCTGGATCGCCCGGATTGCCGTGAGCTGGGGCACCTTGTCGTCGGCGATGATGTTCGTGCAGGGCGAGTGGTCGTTCTACGTGCTGCGCTTGCTGTTGGGCATCGCCGAAGCCGGCCTGTTTCCCGCGCTGATGTACATGGTCACGCTGTGGTTTGCGCCCAAGGACCGTGCAATTGCCATCGGCTGGATCTACCTGGCGCCGGCCCTGGCATTGGTTATCGGCAACCCCATCGGCGGTGCGCTGATGAAGATGGATGGCATCGGCGGGCTGCACGGCTGGCAATGGATGTTTCTGCTTGAGGGCCTGCCGAGCATTGTTGTCGGGGTGATCCTCTGGTTCAAGCTGCCGGAGCGCCCACGCGATGCCCGCTGGTTGACCAAGGCCGAGGCCGATTCCCTCGAGGCTCACGCGTTGCTGCCGGGCCATGCCGACTCGCACGAGTACTCGGGGCATTGGGTCAAGGCACTGAAACGCCCGACGACGATCCTCATCGGCCTGATTTACTTCCTCAACCAGGTCGCGTTCGTGGGGCTGGTGTTCTTCACGCCGTCGATCATCCAGCAAATGCAGATTACCTCGCCACTGACCGTCGGGCTGTTGTCCAGCAGCGTCGGGATCGGGTTTCTGGCCGGCGTATTGGTCCTGCCGCGGATTCACCGGCGTATCGCCCGCGATTGCTACTGCCTGGGTCTGTTTACCTGCGGCCTGATCGCAAGCTCCCTGGCATTCACCCTGATCGATGAGGCTGCGGCACGTATCGCACTGTTTACCGCCACGGCGTTTTTTGCCGGTGGGGTGTTGCCGATCTACTGGGCCATTGCCATGAAACGCCTGCAAGGCATTCAGGCGGCGGCCGGGCTGGCTTTCATCAACACCATCGGTTTGCTTGGCGGCTTTGCCGGCCCTTACCTGTTCGGCCTGGCGGAAAAGGCCACAGGCTTGAGCTCATCGGGTTTTTACGTGATCGTGGGCGCCGCGATTCTGGGGCTGCTGCTGGTGCCGCTGCTGGCCCGGGCGATTACTGCCGAACCGACGCCGCAACCGGTCAATGAATAAGAGGAGTTGATCATGAAGATTGTTGATTTGCTGACACCACCGCCAAACCTGAAGGTGATCATCACCGGCGGCGCCGCCGGGATCGGCGCGGTCATCGCCAAGGCGTTTCATGAGGTGGGTGCGCATATCTATATTTGCGATATCAACGCCAGCGCCGTTGAGCGCATGAAACGTGAATACCCCGGCATGCACGGCGGCGTTGCAGATGTCGGCGACAAGCCACAGGTCGACCGGATCATGGATGAAGCGATTGCGTTGCTCGGTGGCCTCGATGTGCTGGTCAACAACGCCGGTATTGCCGGGCCCACCGGTAACATTGAGGACCTGGATGCAGCGGCGTGGGAACAGACGGTTTCGACCAATCTCAACAGCCAGTACTACTTCCTCAGCAAAGCGGTACCGTACCTGAAACAGTCGGAGCAGAACCCGCACATCATCGCCATGTCATCGGTGGCCGGACGCTTGGGCTATCCGTTCCGCACGCCGTATGCCGCGACCAAATGGGCGATTGTCGGTTTGATGAAATCGTTGGCCAACGAGCTGGGCCCGGACAACATTCGCGTCAATGCCATCCTGCCCGGCGTGGTGGCAGGGGAGCGCATGGACCGGGTGATCGATGCGCGCGCCAAGGCGCTGGACATCAGCTTCGAGTCCATGCGTGAGCAGTACCTGGAAAAAATCTCGTTGCGCCGGATGGTGACGATGGAAGACGTCGCCGCCATGGCGCTGTTTCTGTCTTCGCAAGCCGCCAGCAACATCACCGGGCAGGCCATCAGCGTCGACGGCAATGTCGAGTACCTCTGACTGATCGTGTTTGACCCGACGTCGGGACTGCCGCCTCGGTAGGCGGCAGTTGCCGATTGCTTACGCCTGATCCATCGCCTCGGCCACCCCGCGGTCCTCACCGAGAAACCCGCCACTCTGGTGGTGCCACAGCTGTGCATAGACGCCGTTCCTGGCCAGCAGTTCGGCGTGTGTGCCTTGTTCGATGATGCGCCCTTCATCCATGACGATCAGCCGGTCCATTGCCGCAATCGTCGACAGCCGATGGGCGATGGCAATCACGGTTTTGCCCTGCATCATCTCGTCGAGGCTTTCCTGAATGGCGACTTCGACTTCGGAGTCCAGCGCGCTGGTCGCCTCGTCGAGCAGCAGGATGGGCGCGTTCTTGAGCATCACCCGGGCAATCGCGACGCGCTGACGCTGGCCGCCCGACAGTTTGATGCCACGTTCACCCACCAGGGTGTCGTAGCCAGTGTGGCCCTGGCGGTCGCTGAGCTGGCTGATGAACTCATCGGCCTGGGCACTGGCGGCGGCACTGCGCACTTGTGCGTCGGTGGCATCGGGGCGGCCGTAGGCGATGTTGTCGCGAATGGAGCGGTGCAACAGTGAGGTGTCCTGGGTAACCATGCCGATGGCGCTGCGCAGGCTGTCTTGCGTCACGTGGGCGATGTCCTGGCCGTCGATGCGGATCTGCCCGCTGTCGACATCGTAGAAGCGCAGCAGCAGGTTGATGAGCGTGGACTTGCCCGCGCCGGAGCGGCCGACCAGGCCGATTTTTTCGCCCGGGCGAATGTTCAGGCTCAGACCGTCGAGCACCTGGCGTTCGCCGCTGTAGTTGAAGCTGACATTGTCGAACGTCACCGCGCCGCCCGTGGTCACCAGCACGCCGGCATCCGGCGCATCCTTGACCTTGGGGCCGCGGGTGAGGGTGGCCATGCCGTCCTGCACGGTGCCGATGCTCTCGAACAGCGAGGTCATCTGCCACATGATCCAGTGCGACATGCCGTTGATGCGCAACGCCATGGCGGTGATAGCCGCCACTGCACCGGCACCGACCTCACCCTGGTGCCACAGCCACAGGGCATAGCCACCTGCAGCCATGATCAACGCCACCACCAGGGCCTGGTTGACGATCTCGAACTGGCTGACCAGGCGCATCTGGCGAAAACCGGTTTGCTTGAAGTCTTCCATCGCGGCGCGGGCGAAATGCGCTTCACGGTTGGAGTGGGAGAACAGCTTCACCGTGGTGATGTTGGTGTAGGCGTCGGAGATACGTCCGGTCATCATCGAGCGCGCATTGGCCTGCTCCTGCCCGACTTTGCCTAGGCGCGGCACGAAATACAGCATCGCCAGCCCGAACAACGCTACCCAGATAACGAACGGCAGCATCAGCTTCAGCGCGAAACCGCCGGCCAGGGCGATGATTGCAATGAAATACACGCCGATCCCGGGGGCGATCTCGATCAGGGTGAACAGCAGGTCGCGCACGGCCAGTGCCGTCTGCATCACCTTGGTGGTCACCCGGCCGGAAAACTCATCGGAAAAGAACGACAGGCTTTGCCGCAGCATCAAGCGGTGGAAGTCCCAACGCAGGCGCAACGGCAGGTTAATCGCCAATATCTGGTGCTGCACCATGGTTCGCAACGCCACCAGCCCGATGCTGCACACCATCACGATACCCATGCCCCACAACACGCGGCTTTCCTGCGCCGCCGCCTCACCCCCGGCCTGCCAGGTGGCGAGCAGATCGACGACCTGGCCGAGGAACGAAAACAGCCAGGCTTCGTAGATCGACACGCTGGCGCTGAGCAGCGCAAATGCGAGGATGTAGCCGCGCGCCCCCCGTGTGCACGCCCACAGGAACCGCGCCAGGCCCACGGGCGGTGGCGGTACCTCGTCAGGCGGGAAGGGGTCGAGCCTTCGCTCAAATGCTCCAAGCATGGTGATCTCCAGAACGGTCAAATTGTGGAGATTCTGCCACTGAACGGGGGGCTTGAGGGATTTGTGAGGCTGGGGAGTGGAGCTGTTGACCTGGCAGTCCGTACGTCAACGCACCCTCCAAGGCCGGTTACACGGGGTGTTACAAGGGGTATAACTACCAGAACAACTGACGGGTCACCTGCAATGGGCCATCTAACTGTAGCGCCCATTCCAGATCGGTGCCTGCGGCGCGGAGCGATGTGATGAGTTGCAGAGCATGGCGGTGGGCTCTCAAGGGTCTTCCTGGCAGCATCGCGCTGGCCTTGCTGGTCGCGCCGCTGTGCGCCAGCGCCATGTTCAAATGCCAAGCCAGCGACGGGACCGTCAGCTACACCAGCCAGGCCATCGCCAGCGCCCGCTGCTCGCGCGTGAATGGCACGGCGGGCGCCGCTGCCGGCGCCAAGGCCATGGCCCAGCCACGGGTAGTGCGGGGCGACGACCCAGGCGCGGTACGGGTGCGAGTGTTCACCTTCATGCACCGTGGCGTTCGCCAATATGTAAGCCGGCGCCCGGTCGGGATCTCCGCACGGGTCGATGTTCTTGAGCTCTATTACATCAAGGGCTGCTACCTGTGCATGGCACCGAAGGACTTCAAGGTTGCCTCGCTGCGTCTGGACACCCAGTCCTATCGCCGCGAGATCGAGGCCGCTGCGGGTTTGTATGGCGTCGACAGGGCACTGGTGCGCGCCGTGATACACGCCGAATCGGCGTTTCGCCCCAACGCCATTTCCGTCGCCGGTGCCCAGGGGCTGATGCAGTTGATGCCCGCCACCGCCGAGCGCTTCGCCGTGGTCGATCCGTTCGACGCACGGCAGAACATACGTGGCGGCGTGCGCTACCTGGCCTGGCTGCTCAAGCGCTTCAACGGCAACCAGATGCTGGCGTTGGCAGGTTACAACGCCGGCGAAGCGTCGGTGGTCGAGTACAACGGGGTGCCGCCCTACGCCGAGACACAGACCTACGTCACCCGCGTGCAGTCATTGACCGAACGCTATCGCAACCAGCGCTAGTACCGCAGGGCGCCCCTCAAGGCGCGCCGAACAGCATCGTCCAGTACACGCCTTTATCGCTGCGCGGGTTCGCGGCATAGGCCGCACCCACTTGGGTAAACACCGGGTTCATCAGGTTGGCGCAATGCCCGGGGCTGGCCAGCCAGCCTGCCATTGCCTTGCTAGGGGAGCCTTGCCCGGCGGCGATGTTCTCGCCGATCTGACGGCCACGGTAGCCGGCATCCCAGGCTCGGTCTGCCGGCATATCACCGTCGGGGTCACGGTGCGCGAAGTAATTGCGGTTGGCCATTGTCCGGCTGTGCTGCTGCGCCGCCGCCCCCAGAGCGGTATTCCAGGTCAACGGGCGTGCTGCGGCGAAGCGTTGGCGGCCGCACAGGCGCGGCTTCGCCCGTGCCGCGTTGACCTGTGCCAGCAAGGCTTTGCTCGCGGATCGTCCATCGCCGAGCTGGGCATCGAGCACGGGGCGCGCCAGCACCACCCGCCATTCGTTGCGGGCGCGAGTCACGCCGATATCGGCAAATTGCGTATCGAGCAGGGCGGCGCAGTAGTCGCTCTGGAGCATGTCAAAGGCCTCCTCGGCATCGTACGCGCCGACCAGGCGGATGGACCGCACTGTCACTGCCTGATAACCGGCAGCCTTCAGCCTTTCGCGTAAACCGCCGCCATAGCCGACTGGCAACGCGAGGTTCGGCTTCAACACCAGCGGCGTCGAGACCTTGACCATGCGCCGCTCGCAGCGCTGGGGCTGGGCGCGGTAGTCGTTGATGGCCTCCACCAGTTGCCGTTCCCCGCTGGCATGCACGGGGAGGGCAAACAGGGGGAGCAGGGGAATCAGGCACAGCGAGACAACGCGGGAGCAGCGAACGGCTTGACGCATGGGCGAACAGCTCGGAGGGGAAGAGGGTGGTTATGCCGATAAATGGGCTCGGCTAGGACTGCGGTCCTCAACACAAAGTTCACAGCGGGCGTTCACTGCCCTCCTGAAAACCTCAACTACACTGCCTGCAAATTCACTGTAGTGCTCACTTATACGCCTGCCGCCGACAAACGAGTGGCCAGGTGCTCGGTCTTCTGAATTTTTTGCTTGTCCTCCAGGAGTTTCCAATGAGAGCCGTAGAGGGATTGATGACTCGTATGACCACCCGCCTGTTGCCTTGTCTGCTGGCCTGCGCGATCGCCACCTGTGTCATGGCCACCGCGCAGGCGGCAACCGAGCCGCTGGGTGGGCAACCGCCACAGGGCTCGGCGCCGTCGGTCAAGGACTTCGACTACCAGATCAAATACCAGCGTGCCTTCGAAGCCATCCTCTGGAACATGCCGGCAATCGCCATTTACTCGTTCCGCCGTGCCGCCGAGAAGGATCTCGGCTACAAGGACAACGACATCATTGCCTATTCGGCAACGGCCACCCCGCAACTCGAAGCCATTACCGCTAACAGCACCACGCCTTATATCGCCGCCTACACGGATCTGCGCAAAGGCCCGGTAGTCCTGGAGATTCCTGCTGCGGGTGCTGATGGCAGTCTTTACGGCCAGGTGGTGGATGCCTGGCAGCTCACTATCGCAGACGTCGGCCCGGCCGGACTCGACAAAGGCAAAGGTGGCAAGTACCTGTTCACGGCACCTGACTACAAGGGTGAAGTCCCCAAGGGTTATATCCACGTCAGCTCGCCGAACTACCGCATCGCCCTGGCCTTCCGCTCGGTGCCGCCAGCGGGCAAGACCGCCAAGGATGCCTACGCCTACGCCAAACGGCTGCGCATGTACTACCTGTCTGAAGCCAAGTCGCCACCCCGGCAGACGTTCATCGACCCTGCACATGAACGCTACCCGACGCTGCCGTTCTACGACGAACGTCACTTTGAAGACATGCACGCGATCATGAGCGTTGAGCCGGTGCGCGAACAAGACAAAGTCATGATGGGCATGTTGTCGTCTCTGGGCATCGTGAAAGGCAAGCCCTTCGCACCCGACGACACGGCTAAGCGGGCCATGCACCAGGCCGCGATCGATGCCTGGTTCTATCTCCAGCAATGGTTCGACACGGAGATGGCCAAGCGCGTGTATTGGCCGGACCGGCACTACGTCTCGCTGTTGCAGACAGACGCCAACAGCGAGTTCAAGTTTGTCTACAACGATCGCATCGACCTGATCGAGCGCGCAGCGGAATACTTCTGGTGCACTTACATGCCCAAGGTACTCAGTGCCTCGCCGGCGACTTCGTACCAGATGGCGATGGCCGACAAGGACGGAAAACCGCTGGAAGCCGGCCAGCTCTACAAAATTGAAGTGCCCAAGGATATGCCGGTCAAGCAGTTCTGGGCGCTGACGGTGTATGACCGCGCAACCTTCTCGTTTATCTACAGCGACAGCAACCGCACCACGCTGTCGTCGTTCGATGTCGACAAGATGAAGAAGAATGCCGATGGCGGCGTGACGATCTATGTCGGGCCGCAGGCCCCGCTAGGCGAGGAAGCCAACTGGATTCCCACCTCGGGCAAGCGCCCGCTGCCGGCAATGCGCTTCTATGGCCCCACCGAAGCGTTCAACAGCAAGACCTTCAAACTGCCCGACTTCGAGCGGGTCAACCCTTGAGTACGGAGTGCGATTAACGGAACGACCTGCCGTGGCCCCGCGTGCGCAGATAACGGTGAGAACAGCCGGGAAACAGGGTATCTTCCCGCCCCCTTAACCGGCTTGCATTCATGGAGGAAGCAGTGCGGATCTACATTACAGGCGCGTCGTGCGCGGGCGTGACCACCTTGGGCCAGAACCTGGCCACGCAGCTTGGCGTACGGCATGCCGACGTCGATGATTATTTCTGGATGCCTACCAATCCTCCCTTCACCACCAAGCGGCCTGTCAGTGAGCGCGTGCCATTGATCCAGCAAGCCCTCGGTGGCGACCATTGGGTGCTGACCGGCTCGTGTATGGTCTGGGGCGATGCGCTACTGGCTCAGGTCGATCTGACCGTGTTCGTTGTGACGCCGACAGTCGTTCGCCTGGAACGGCTGGCCGCGCGTGAAAAAGCGCGCTTTGGCGATCGTATTGCCCCCGGGGGTGACATGCATGAAATACACATGGCCTTCAGGGAATGGGCTTCGCAGTATGACAATCCGGACTTTTCAGGCCGCAATCGGGCGTGGCACGAGCGCTGGTTGGCGGGGCAAACGTCTCCGGTCTCGCAGATTGACGGGGCAGGCCGTGCTGAAGAGATGGTTGAGGCAGTCATCCAGGCGTTGTCGCACGCGGCGCAGTAGCCAACGCTGTACGGCCCGGCGCCTGGCATTGGCAAAAAGCACGCAACACTGCAGCAGGTCGCCTTGAGTGGCCTTTTAGCGTATGCGGGCAATACTTCTCTCTATACGCGGGCGTGTAGCTGATGACGCGGGCCGCGGGGAGGTGTCAGGTGAACAAGCTATCCATTGTAGGTGCCGGAATAGTGGGTGAAGCGGCGGCTCAGGTCATCGCTCGCGACGAGTTCTGTCGTGAGTTGATGCTCATTGATGTGCAGGGCGAGTTGGCGCAGGGCAAGGCGCTGGATGTCTGGCAGGCGGCGGTCGAGTCCGGTTCGGATACCCGGGTGTACGGCGGCGCCAAAGCCGAACTGCTGCAGGACTCCGACCTGGTGGTGATCACTGCGGGTGTGCCGCGCAAGCCGGGCCAGTCGCGTCAGGATGTGCTGAGTATCAACCTGCCGATTCTCGACGGCATCATGGGCGATATCAAGCGCCATGCGCCGGCGGCGACGGTGCTGGTGGTGTCGAACCCGGTCGACGTGCTGACCTATCGGGCCTGGAGCCTCAGTGGGCTGGGGCGCAACAAGGTGTTCGGGCAGGCGGGGGTGCTGGATACCGCGCGCATGAAGTGCTTCATCGCCGAAGAGACCGGGTTCTCTGCACGGGATATCACCGCGCTGGTGCTGGGCGGGCATGGCGACAGCATGGTGCCGCTGATGCGCTACTGTGCGGTCGGTTCGGTACCGCTGTCGCACTTCCTGTCCGATGAGCAGATAGAGCGGATTGTGCAGCGCACACGTCAGGGTGGCGGCGAGATTCTTGGCTTGAAGAAGGTCGGCAGCGCCTGCGATGCGCCGGGCGTGGCGATTGCGCAGATGGTCGATGCCATCGCCAATGGGCGAAACAGCATTTTGCCGACGGTGGCGATTCTCGAAGGGGAGTACGGGCGCACCGACATTGCCATGGGTGTTCCCTGCGTGCTGGCAGCGGAGGGGCTTGCGCGGGTGATCGAGATGCCGCTGGATGCGCAGGAACAGGCGATGTTTGATCGTTCTGCCGACCAGGTGGCGCGGGATATTGCTGAGATGAAAGCGTTGTGAGCGCGGCACTATGGGGCGTTACGGGTAGCTCGCCATAAAGCATCGTTGTCCGCCCTCGGGGCTGCTACGCAGCCCATCGCAGGCTACGCCAGCTCCTACAGGTACATCACTGTCCTCAAAATCCCTGCAGCACCTGTAGGAGCGGGTTTACCCGCGATGAATTTCGGAAATTGGCGCGTGTCGAATTAAGCCTGCTGAAGAGACCCACGGAGATAGAACAAAGGTCAGATTCATTGCTTGAGGCTTATCGTCTGAGTAGAATGCGATTAATTATCAATCATGTACTCACCGGGATGCCGATGCGCAGCGACGATACACTAGGTATTGCAGATCTAGGGCTGCTCTATCGCACCCACCACTCCTGGTTACACGGTTGGTTGAGCCGACGTATCGGGTGCCGTGAAAACGCGGCAGATCTGGCCCAGGACACCTTCGTACGTCTGCTCAAATCCCGTCAGTCCAGCCCGTTGCGCGAACCGCGTGCCTACCTGAGCAGCATCGCCCGTGGTCTGATGATCGATCAGTACCGTCGTCGCGAACTCGAACGTGCCTACCTGGAGAGCGTCTCGTTACTGCCTCAACAAGAGGTGCCCTCGGAAGAAAGCCGGCTGCTGATTCTGGATGCGCTCGAACGTATAGATCGCATGCTCGATATGCTCAAACCGCGAGTTCGCCAGGCATTTCTATTGGCTCAGCTCGACGGTTTGACCTGCCCGCAAATTGCCGAAAAGCTGGGTGTTTCCCGCGCGACGGTGGAACGCGACCTGGCCAAGGCCCTGCAGCACTGCTATCGCTTGCGTTATGTCGAAGGTTGAGCCTCAGGCGCTGGATCCGGCCGTTGTCGACCAGGCCATTCACTGGCAGGTCTGCCTGCGCTTCAATCAGGCCGATGAGCAAACCCGGCGCACGTTCGAGCACTGGTTGCAGCAGCGCCCGGAGCATGTGCTGGCGTGGCAGCGTCTGGAAGCACTCGGGGATGAGTTCGCCGGCATTCCAGCGCAATTGGCCCGGCACACCCTCAACGGCACAAACCATGGCATGCGTCGACGGGAAAGCCTGAAACTACTGGGCCTGTTGGCCACTGTTGGCGGAGCAGCGTGGCTCGGCCGCGATTACACACCGCTGCCGGCCATGCTTGCACAGCAGAGCAGCAGCACCGGCGAGCAACGCAGCTTCCAGCTCGATGATGGCAGCCTTGTCCAGCTCAATAGCGACAGCGCTGTCGACAGCGATTTCGACGCACAACGACGCCTGATCATTCTGCGGCGCGGTGAAATCATCGTGAATGTCGGCACGGATGAAAACCGGGCGCAACCCCGACCCTTCTGGGTACAGACACGCGACGGGGTCATGCGCGCCCAGAGTCCCCGCTTCCTGGCGCGCGAGCGTGACGACGGCACCTTGCTCGCGGTTCAAGGGGGGGCAGTTACCGTGTTTCCAGGATCCGGTCAAACCCTTGCCGATGGCAGCAGCAGCGTCCAGGCCAGTGATCAGCTGCTGTTCACATCAAGCGGTGCCCGTGAGTTCCGGGATAACGGCCTTGACCTATGGAGTTGGAGTGACGGGGTGATCAGCGCGCGCAATATGCGCCTGGGTGATTTCATTGTGGAGTTGTCGCGCTATCGCCCGGGTGTGTTGCGATGCGCCGAAGCGGTTGCTGGTCGTCGCGTTTCCGGCACCTTTCAGCTCGCCGACAACGATCAGGTGCTGGCATTGGTCGCGCAGTCACTGCACTTGCGCGTTGATTATCGAACCCGTTTTTGGGTGACATTGAGCGCCACCAGCTGAGTTCTCGTGCACCTTGTGCCTACCTGAAAAAATAATGAGGTGATTTCTCATTCTCGTTCGACCTGTAAGGAAAGCCCACAGACAGGCCTCCCTGCCGAACCCCTTACACGGAGCGAGAAAATGAGTTCGTCCCCGGTTTCACAGCGCCATCCTTTGAATCGTGCCTTACGCGGTGCGCTCTTGGGGTTGATCGTCAGCAGCTACGCACTGCCGTCGCTGGCGCAATCTGCGAGCGCTGACCAGAGTAACCAGCTCCGGCAATGGAACATCACTGCCGGACCACTGGCGCCGGCGCTCGACCGTTTTGCGCGCGAAGCCGGCATCAGTCTTTCCTTCGATGCATCGAGCGTAGCCAACCGCACGACGCAGGGTGTCAATGGCACGTTCGAAACCTCGGCAGCACTGTCAGCGTTGTTGCAGGGCAGCGAGTTGCAAAGCGAGCAGCAAGGCCCGAATGCGTACCTGCTAATACCGCAACAAAAACCCGCCGGCCCGCTTGAACTGGACGCCACCGACGTCGAGGACTACCGCCTGGCGCCGCTTATCATCAATGCCAAGGTCAAGGTCAATGCCGACGACGACACCAACTCGGTCGTCGCCAAAGAACTCTGGGTTGGCGGCAAAGTGGCGACCAGCATTCTCAACACACCGGCATCCGTGTCGGTTGTTACCCGCAAGGAAATGGAACAACGCAGTGTCAGTACCACGGAAGAGGCGCTGCAATACACCCCGGGTGTGGTCAGCGACTTTTATGGTACGGACGATCGCAACGACTATTTCCAGATCCGCGGCTTCCAGGCCACCACCTACCGCGACGGCTTGACCCTGAGTTCGATGCGCGGCGTCCGCGAAGACCCGTTCGCCTATGAGCGCATCGAGATTCTGCGTGGCGCCAACTCCACACTGTTTGGCCCGGCGGACCCAGGTGGTTCGGTGAACTTCGTAACCAAACAGCCGCGCTTCGAGCAGTTTGGCCAGGGCTATGTGACCTACGGTTCCTTCAACCATGTCGAGACCGGCATCGATGTCGGCGATGCGCTTAATGAAGAAAAAACCGTGGCCGGCCGCTTTACTGCCAAAGGGCAGAACAGCGATCGCGAATACGACCACTCGCAGGACGACAACCAGCTGTTTATGGGAGGGCTGACCTGGGCGCCAACCGATTACACGTCGGCGACGATGGTGCTGGACTACCTGAAAACCGAAAGCTCGCCCAACAGCGGTGGTTACCCGCTGGACAAGGAATACGACCGCAGCGACTTTTTCGGTGAGCCGAGCTACAACTTTCACGATGTCGAGCGCACCAGTATCAGCGGTAACGTCACCCACGACTTCGACAACGGCTTCGTGTTACGCAGCAACCTGCGTTACAGCGAGTTGAGCGATGACTATGGCTACGTTTACCTGAGCGATAACGCCTCACGCGTCGGCACCACGATTCCACGCTACCTGCTGGGCACGGACAGCGACGCCAACCAGTTCAACGGCAACCTGATGCTGCAGTACGATGCCCGCTTCGAGCACATCGACAGCAGCACCTTGGTGGGCGTGGAGTATCTCGATTCGTCGACCAAAGAAAGCTCGGTGTATGACCTGGCGTCGCCAATCGACATTGCCAACCCGGTGTTCACCGGGGTTTCAAGCGCATTCACGCCGTATACCGCGAAAAAGAACGACGCAACGACCAAGGCTGTATTTCTCCAGCAGAACCTGTCGTTCTACGAGCGTTTCATCGTCACCGCTGGCATGCGCAACGACTCGATGGAGCTGTCCAGCAAGGGTTACAACCTGTACTCCAGCCCGGTGCAGTTTGATGATAACGACAGCTTTTCCGAAACCTCCTACCGCGGTGCGTTGACCTATATCGTCAACGATGAGGTTTCCACCTACGTGAGCATGGTGGAATCCGTCTCGCCGCCCCAGGTGGGCGTAACTCCGCAGACAGGCAGGCAGTACGAAGTGGGCGTGAAGTATTCGCCTATGGGAATGGACGCGCTGTTCTCTGCAGCCGTTTATGACCTGACCCAGGAAAACGTCACCATCGCCGTGGTTCTGCCGAGCGGCATCATTGAGCAGCAGACGGTGGGCGAGTCGCGGGTGCGCGGCCTCGACCTGGAGGCCAAAGCGCAAGTCACGCAGAACCTCAGCCTGATTGGTGGCTACTCCTACATGGAGTCCGAAGTGCTGCGTGGTTCGTTGTACGACGGCAGCTCCCTCAAGGGTAATGAGTTCACCACGGCGCCGAAGCACTCCGCTTCGCTGTGGAGTTACTACGATGTGCCCGGCACCGACGTGAGCGTTGGCCTGGGCGCACGCTACGTCGGTGCCTATTATTTGAATGCCGCCAACACCGATAAAAGCGATGGCACGACGTTGTTCGACGCCGCCTTCAACTACCAGATTGCCAAGGGCACCGACCTGGCGGTAAACGTCAGCAATCTGCTCGATGAGCAACACGTGGTCGGTTCCGGCACGGCAAACTATTACAACCCGGGGCGCGAAATTACCGCCAAGGTGAGTTACAGCTGGTAAGCCTTCATTTCATTTAGATGTGGCGCCCGCTGCGGCGGGCAACACCAACCCTCGGCACATGCAGTCCAGGCTTACCGGCTCATCAAGTACCTGGCGACAGCATCGTAGGCGGGCAAAGTTGTCGCATCGTTAGCCGCGTTGGCGGCAGTCGGGTGGCTGGCGAATCGCGCGATCACCACTTCGGCCTTGGGATCAACATACAGCGACTGGCCAAAGACACCCCGGGCCATGAAGGCACCGTGCTCGTTATGGGTGTGCCACCACATGGCGTGGTAGCTCCAGCCAGCCAGCTGCGGGTAGCCCGCTTTGGCAAAGTCCTCTTTGCTGGCACCGCGACGAATGTCGTCGATGGCCGCTTTTGGCAGGATTTGCTGGCCGTTATAGCGCCCATCGTTGCGGATCATTTCTCCAAACCGGGCCAGGTCACGCAGCCCGGCATTAAGGCCGCCGCCAGCAAACGGCGTACCGGTGGAGTCGACTGTCATATAAGCGTCCTGCTCCGCCCCGAGTTTGCTCCAGATACGCTCGGAAAGCAGTTGTGCAACGTTTTTACCACTCACCCTCGCCAACACCCAACCCAGTGCGTCGGTATTGACCGTGCGGTAATGAAACGCCTCGCCGTGAGCCCCTTCTGGCTGCACGGTTTGCAGGTACTCATGGTATGAACGCGGCCCGGTGTAGTCTTGCGGCTTTGGCAGCGGGTTGCCGGCGGCGGCATGTGCCCAGACGTCAGCCTTCGGGTCGGCATAGTTCTCGCTGAAGCGTATGCCTGTGGTCATGTCCATCAGCTGGCGTACCGTCGCACTGCCAAACGCCGACTTGCCCAGCTCGGGTACGTATTCAACTACCTTGCGTTCAGGGTCGAGCGTGCCTTCGGCCACCATCATCGCCGCCAGCGTGCCGACAAACGTCTTGGTCACCGACATCGCTGCATGCTGGCCATCCGGTTTCAGCGCGCCGAAAAAGCGTTCATACACCACGCGGCCTTTGTGCAGCACGACGATACCATCGGTGTAGTTCACCAGCAGCGAATCACCCCAGGTCATCGGGCGCTCACTGCCCGTTGGAACAAAGCTCACCTTATCGATACCCGGCTGCAGCGCACGCGCCAGTGTGCTGGGTGCGCCAAGGCCACGCGAGACGTTGGTTGTCGGCATCAACTCCCTGAAGTGCGCGACACTCCAGCGCATCTGCGGAAACTGAAAATAACTGCCGTCCTCGAAGCGAATCATGCGCTCCGGTGGTGGTGGCGAACCGATCATCCAGCCCATTTTTACCGGGTCGCTTTCCAGTGCATCGGGGGGAGGTGAGCTACTGAATGCGGCGCTCGGCATCAGGATTGCCAGCACTGCAAAAACTAGGGGCAAAGGAACAGCGCGTTGCATCCGACCAGGCTTCATAGCTCAACTCCCTTTTGATTGATCGTCACCATGGTAACCCGTGGTCACATGCTCAAAACACGGCCGTTTGGATTAGGACCGCGGATGAAAATGAATCGTCCCTTAGTCCTGTCGGACGATGTTCTCTTGCGGGATAAAGAATCTTCTTGCTGCGGCGACTCGCCTGACGGGCGAGCACGATTCCTGTTCAATGGAGAGGAAGTGATATGTCGTACATATTGACCGGTTTTGAGGGCAAGGTCGCGGTCGTTACCGGTGCAGGCCGAATGCGCAGCATCGGCCGACCGATTGCGCTGGCATTGGCCAAGGCGGGGTGTGACATCGTGTTGACCGGCACGGGGCGGCCTGCGGAGCAGTATCCGGAGGATGAACGCGCGGTGAACTGGCGGGATATCGAATCGGTGGCCGACGAAGTTCGCCAACTCGGTCGGCGCGCCTTGCCGGTGGTGTCCGATGTCAGCAGCCCGGAGGCGGTGGAGGCGTTACTGGAGCGGGTGGTAGCCGAATTCGGTCGAGTGGACTTTCTGGTGAACAACGCAGGCGCAACGCGCGGCGGTGATCGCGTGCCGGCAACGCAGATGTCGATCGAAACCTGGCAACGGGTGATGAACACCAACCTGAACGGTACGTTTTACATGTCCCGGGCGTTTGCCAGGCGCATGGGGGAACAGGGGGAGGGGGGCGCAATCATCAATATTTCGTCGCTGGCGGCGCAACTGCTGGCCCCCGATACCAGCGCCTACGCTACCACGAAAGTCGCCATCAACGGGCTGACGACCATCATGGCGCGGGAACTGGGGCCAAAAAAAATCCGGGTCAACGTCGTTGCCCCCGGGATCGTCGAGACGAGCCGCCTGGACGACGTACCGCGGGGTAAGGTATGGGATGACATGGTGGCGGCCTACATCTCGCTGGGGCGCGCAGGTACGGGCGACGATATCGCGCACCTGGTCACGTTCCTGTGCAGTGATCAAGGCGAGTGGATCACCGGGCAGAATATCTATGTTGACGGCGGGCATCTGCCAACGCCTCGACGTCAGTGAGCCTTTCAAGGTGAGCCAGGCCCGTTGCGAGAGCGCTCGCAGCGGGCAGGGATCCCGCTGGTAGCGCGATCAGTGAATGGCAACCGGATTGATGTTTACTTGAGTGGAGCCAACATACAGCGGCTGGCCGAGCACGAACAGGAACTCCCAAACCTTGTCGTGCACCAATGCACGGCTGTCGATCAGCTCGAGGTTGTAGATACCGCGCTTGGCCAGCATGTACTGGTTGACCGGGAATTCGTCCTTGCCTTGCGGGCTCGGATAAACCTCGGAAGCCCAGGTGTCACCGCCGAAGGCGACGATGCCCTGATCGGCCAGCCACTGCGCTGCTTCCATGCCGATACCGGGTTCCACGTCCAGAAACTGCTTGTTGTCCTTACCGATCAATTCCAGCCAGCCGGTGTTGAACAGCACCACATCGCCCTTGCGCAGGGTGATGCCTTGCTTTTTCAACACCGCCTGGATGTCGGCCACGCTGAACTCGGTGCCACCGGGCACGATGGCCTGGTTGTAGTAGGCGGTCATGTCCAGCACAACGCCACGGGTCACCATCGGCGGCACTTTCTCTACGCCGAGCTTGGTGACGCCATCGACCGTCACAAAGTCGGCCGCCTTGTTGCCGTTGTAATACACGTTGTCGATGCCGATATGGCCAATCCCGTTGAGTTGGGTGCCAACACCGGTCCAGGCATTCACCAGTTCATCGTTGAAGGTGAACTTGTTCGGCCCCAGCGACTTGCCGGCCTGCTGCCCGACCTGCACGTTGTACAAGCGGAAACTGCGATGGCGGTATGCTGGAAGACTCTTGTCCACGGGCACAGCCAAGGGGTATGTCTTGCCCGTCTTGACCAGAGCGACCGCCTGTTTCACCACATCCGGGGTCAACAGATTGGCAGCGCCGATCTCATCGTTCGGACCATAGGCAGACGGGTACCAGTCAGCTGCGCTGGCAGCCTGCATGGTAAGCGGTAGCAGGGCCGCCAGGGCGAGCGTTGAAAAGGATTTCATCATGTATCTCCAGTATTACAACGAACAAATAACGTGCTCAGGCTTGAACGGGCTGGGCCGTGGGTGCGCGCCGATCCAGCCGGCCAGTCAACCGGCGGGCTACGCCAAGTGCATAAAGACTGACCAGTAAGCCCGCGGAAGGTAGTGAAACACTCAGGTCTGCAGCGATGGTCGGGATGAGGCCGACGACAACGAATTCAGTAGTACCGATGGCGAAGGCCGCCAAGGTAAGGGCGAGGGGTGCAAGGGGCATGATGCGATCCAGTGGGGTAAGCAATGGTTCGCAGTGTGCGGGGCTTACACATGCAGATTAAGCCTTGAAATAGCCAAACTTATTTGCGTTGAGGTCAAGAATGGCAATTTGCGGGGGCCCTGCCTGCGCGGGCTTCAGGTGATGAAGCGCGCAGGCATCTTGGCCTGGTCAGGCAGTGCCCTTGGCCTGCTGTTCCAGGTGCAGTTGCAATGTCGGGTCGATTTGCAGTGCGCCGGCCAGTTCGTCAAGGTAAGCCCGCTCGGCGTCCTGCTGGTCATCCACCAGCATCACGCTGGCCAGGTACATTTCCGCGGCCATGGCCGGGTCCTGGGCCGACTGCGCCACCTCGGCCGCATCGAGGGGCTTGCTGACCTCCTCATCCAGCCATTGCTGCAGCTGCGGGTCGTCGGTTTGACGTTTGATTTCAGCGTAGATCAACTGTTCTTCCTGCTTGTCGATGCGCCCGTCAGCCTTGGCTGCCGCAATCAGCGCGCGCAAGATGGCGTGGCTGTGATCCTCGGCCTCGGGGCCGGACAATTGATCGACTGTACGTACTGCCTGTTGCGGGGCTGCCGCCTGGCTGCGCTGCCAGCTTTGATAGGCCTGGAACGCCATCATGCCCAACGACGCCAGGGCGGCGTAGTTGGTGCCACCCCCGGAGCGCCCCTGGGTATAGCCGCCAGCGCTGGCGCCACCACCACCGCCACCCAACAGGCCGCCCAGTAAACCACCCAGGCCACCACTGCCACCCGCTGCACCGCCGCCGCCCAGCAGCCCGCCGAGCAAACCGCCCAAACCGCCCAGGCCGTCTTGCGATGACATGCCGCCGCTCCCTTGTTGCGCTTGCGAGCCTTGCCCGGCCCGAAGTAATTGTTCGAGTAGATCACTGGTGTTCATGGCGCCTCCCTCGGTCGGTAGTCGTTGCCCAGACAAGCAACGATAGCCCCCTCAAGGCGATCTGCCATGACCGTCTGGCCGACGGGAAACCCGGGGCTTACTGCGCAGGTCAGGTTTGTGTGAGCATATCCACCCTGTGCCCCCTGTCCGATGCCCACTGAGAGGCTGTATGTCGATTTTCAACAAAAGAACCCTGACGCTGACCCTGGCCGTTGTCGGCCTGTTGGGGCTGTCGAATCTGCATGCCGCCAGCAAACCCGCCACCAAGCCGAAACCTGAAGTTCAGGTCGCAGTGCTCGGCGGCAAGTTCAGCTTCAAGCTGCCGGCAGGCTTCGAGGCCAGCCCGTTGAGCGCCGATGAACAGAGCAGCGAAGGCGCCGACGCTGTGGGCACCCTGTATGCCAATGCGCAGGAAAAGCGCGTGGTCATGGTGATCGAGAAACCGCTCCCCGAAGCGTCGCGCCCGGGTGACAACGACGATGCCTTCCTCGACGGCGCCGTCACTGGCTTCGTCGACCGCCAGAGCGCCGGGCTACCGGACTTTCGCCAAACCGGCGAATTGCGCCTTAGCCGCAATGGCCTGGGTGTGCGACAGGTCGACAGCACAGCAACCCTGGGTGGCGGCAAAACCTTGAACAGCACCTTTATCGCAGGCTCCGGCGATCGCATGGCCGTCATCCAGGTCATCTCCCGTAGCGACGACGCCAGCGGTCATGCGGCGCTGGTCAGGCGAATCGCGGGTGAGTCCTCGACGCCGATGTCGGAGCCGACGAAAAAAGCACGGTAGACAGCATGCAAGCCGCTATGGCTTGCAACGCCTTGGCAATGTCCGGCATTTACTTCTTTTGGGGGATCGCCCTCGATCAGCTTCACCTCAATGCCCGCAGGCTTGCCCCGAACTGCTCCATGCCGACACAATCGTCGCCACGATGATCAGTACCGCCCCCAGCACCATTCGCAACGACGGCTGCTCACCGAACAGCCACCAGGCGCAGGCGATCGCATACACCGGCTCCAGCGCGATGATCATCCCAGCACTACGGGCCTCCAGGCCTTCCAGGCTCTTGACGAACAGGTACTGTGACAGCCCGGTGCACACCACCCCGAGCACGCCCAGGTAAACCCAGTCGTTCACCGTCAGCCCCTGCACCGCGAAGTGCGACACGACAAACGGTGCCACCAGCACAGCCACGATCAGGTTCTGCCAGAAGGCTACCCGAATCGCATCCATGCCCCGCGCTGCACGGCGGTTGGCGATGGCGAGCAGGGCGAACGACAGGCCCGAGGCCAAGCCCCAGAGCAGACCGACCGTGCCCTGGTCGAGCAGGTCGAACGATGGCACCACCAGCACCAGACCTAGAGTCACCAGCATCAGCAACAGGCCTTCGCCAGCCTTGATCCGCGCGCGGAACACCAGCAAGTCGATGACCGCGATGAACGCCGGAAAGCTGGCGAAACCCAGGGTGGCGACGGCGATGCCGCCCACTTTGATGGCAATGAAGAAGGTCACCCAGTGCGACGCCAGCAGCGTCCCGGTCAGGCCCATCAGCCCGAACTCGCGCAAGCGCAAGCCGGTGAAGAGTGAACGTCCCTGCAACTGGGCGACGAGGCCCAGGGCGATAAAGGCGAAGGCCGCACGGCCGAAGGTGATCACTGTGGCGTCGGCATGGATCAGCACACCGAGGATCCCGGTGAGGCCGAACAGCACCGCAGCGATATGGGCATTGATCAAGGCATTGCGATGGACGAGCGTAGACGCCGTCCCGGTTTGTGTGGCGAACATGGCAGTTTCCGGATATCCGTAGAAATCAGTGTTTGGATAGGTGTGGCTGCCGAGGATTCGGCCGCCGAAAGCGCCGCAGCGTTGTTGTGCTCATCGAGCCTTGCTGCTTATTCGCCGTAAAACAGGTTGGCCCCCGCTTGCGTGGAGCGGGGGCCGGTTTCGGTGCCGAACGCCGTCAGAACAGCACCTGTCCATGCAGCCTACGCAGCGTTGATCCAGATGGTCTTCAGCTCCGTGTACTGGTCATGGGCCCAGATGGACTTGTCGCGCCCACCGAACCCGGACTCTTTATAGCCACCGAACGGCGTCGAGGCATCGCCCTCGCCGAAGCAGTTCACCGTCACCACTCCCGCGCGGATCTCCCGCGACAAGCGCAGGGCGTTGCGCAGGCTACCGGTATAAGCGGACGCCGCCAGGCCGTAAATGGTGTCGTTGGCCAGTTCGATGGCCTCGTCAATCGTCGAGAAACTGGTCACGCTCAGTACCGGTCCGAAGATCTCCTCGACGAACAGGCGGCTGTCGCGGGTCACACCGTCGATGATGGTCGGCTGCACGAATACGCCCAATTCGGTCTCGCCACCCTGGACGACGCTGAGCTTCTGCTCGGTGGCATACTCCAGGTAGGCGCGTACCTTGTCGAAATGCGCCTTGCTGACCATGGCACCCAGACGGTTCTGCGGGTCGAGTGGGTCGCCCAGCTTCCAGTCCTTCAGGTGCTTTTCGATCAGTACCAGCAGCTCGTCCTTAACGTCCTTGTGGACGATCAGGCGCGAGGACGCCGAGCAGTTCTCGCCCATGTTCCAGAACGCGCCAGCGGTGACGAACTGGGCGACTTCGTCCAGGTCTTCGCAATCGTTCATCACCACGGCCGGGTTTTTGCCACCCAGTTCCAGTACCACGCGCTTGAGGTTGGACTCGGCAGCGTATTTGAGGAACAGCCGCCCGGTGTCAGTAGAGCCGGTGAAGCTGACCATGGCGATGTCCATGTGCCGGCCAATGGCTTCACCGGCTTCGCGACCGCCCCCGGGCACGATATTGAACACCCCCGGCGGAATGCCGGCCTGGTGCGCCAGCTCCACCACGCGCAAGGCGCTGAGGGTGGTTTCCTTGGCCGGCTTGACCACGATCGAGCAGCCGGCGGCCAGCGACGGTGCGATTTTCCAGGCGAGCATCAGCAGCGGGAAGTTCCACGGCAGTACCAGGCCGACCACGCCGATGGCTTCGCGTACTACCATGGTCACCGCCGCCGCACCGGTCGGCGCGGTACTGTCGTAGATCTTGTCGATCAATTCGGCGTGCCAGCGAATGGTGTGGATGGTCTCCGGCACGTCGACGTTCTGGCATTCGCTGACCGGCTTGCCGCTGTCCAGGCTTTCCAGCACGGCCAGCTCATGGGCGTTTTCTTCCAGCAGGCGGGCGAAGTCCAGCAGGATGTGCTTGCGCTCACCCGGCGACAACCTGGCCCAGCGGCCGCCCTCAAAGGCTTGCTTGGCAGCGGCCACGGCCAGGTCGACATCCTGCACGTCGCAGGCGGCGACTTCTGCCAGCTGCTCGCCAGTGGCGGGGTTGGTGGTGACGAAGGTACGGCCCGAAATGGCATCGCGAAACTCGCCGTCGATGAATGCCCGGGTGCGCAACTCGAGCTTCGAGGCCAGCGCTGCGTACTGTTCCTTGCTGAGCAATTCGGCCATGTCAGGCTTCTCCAGTGATCTGCGCGATAGTGCGCTTGAGGGTGGCGACCACGTCCTTCAGTGCTTCTTTCTCTGCGCCATCCAGGCCTTGCAACGGGGCGCGTACACCGCCGGTGCGCAGGCCCTGCAGCTCGCTGCCGTACTTGATTGACTGGACGAACTTGCCGCCTTCGAGGAAATCCATCAGTGGCATCATCGCTGCCATGATCCGGCGGCCCTTGGCGAAGTCTTTCTCCAGCACGCAGGCTTCATAAAGCGCCACGTGCTCGCGCGGGATGAAGTTGGAGCCGGCACATACCCAGCTTTGTGCGCCCCAGGCGAAGAACTCCAGGGCCTGGTCATCCCAGCCGCAGGACAGGGCGATGTTCGGCCGCTGGATAGCCAGGCGGTGCAGCTGGGCCATGTCACCGGAGCTTTCCTTGATGGCAACGATGTTCTTCACGTCGGCGACCGCGTCGAAGAATTCTTCGCCCATGCTTACGCCCATGCGGCCCGGGTAGTTGTAGAGCATGATCGGCAGGTCGGCGGCCCGGTCCACAGCCTTCACGTGGATCGCGATCTCTTGCTGGGTCGGCAGCGCGTAGGGCGGGGTGCCCACGAGCAGCGCATCGGCCTTGATTTCACGGGCGTGGCTGGCGAACGCCACCGCGTCTTCGGTGCGGATGCCACCGGTGCCGATGATCAGCGGCAAGCGGCCGTTCAATACGTCCTTGGCCTGGGCGGCCAGTTCGATGCGCTCCTGGGCGGTGTGGGCATAGTACTCGCCGGTAGAGCCGCCAATGATGACGCCATGGATCTTTGACTCGACGAGGAAGTCCAGGACGTTGGCGAAGGCCGCCTTGTCGATGGAGCCGTCAGCGGCCAGGGGAGTGATTGCCGGGGTGTAGATGCCTTCGAATTTCACGGTTGATTCTCCAGTGCAACGGTCAATTGGGGTTGGTTCAGATTCAGCTTCAGCCCAGCGAAGCGGCTTGCTGCAGGTTCAGCGAACGGGTTTCCGGGGCCAGTGCCCAGGCGAAGGCCAGGCCTACGAAGGTGACGACGGCGGCAGCCAGCATGGTGTTGGCAATGCCCAGCGACTCCAGCGACATCGGCACCAGCCAGGTGCCCACGGCCGCACCGATGCGCGACAGCGACGTGCCGACGCCGACGGCCTGGGCGCGGATTTCGGTGGGGAACAGTTCGTTCGGGTAGACCAGTTGCAGCACCTGGGCGCCGCCAATGAACAGCGCGTAGGCGCCGAACAGCACCAGGATCAGCAGCGGTGCACTGTCGTGGAAGGCGCCCAGGCCGAGCAGGGCCAGGCCGGAGAACAGGAAGCTGTAGATCAGCATGCTGCGCCGGCCCATGCTGTTGATCAGGCGGGTGGCAATGACACAGCCGATGACGAACAACAGGGTGATCGCCACCGAGCCGAACGAAGCCCATTCGCCATTGAGGTTCAGCGCCTGCAGTACCTTCGGTGCGAAGGCGTACACGGCGAACACCGGGATCACCGAGCAGCTCCAGAACATGGTCACGAACAGCATCCGCTTGCCGTAGCCGGAATGCAGCAGGTTCCACACCGAGACCTTCTGCTCCTTGGGCTGTTCAGGCAGGTTGGCCAGCGAGAAGTCTGCGCCGTACACCTGCTTGATGATCTGCTCGGCTTCGGCGCTGCGGCCCTTGCTCAACAACCAGCGTGGCGACTCGGGCGTGCCCAGGCGCACGATGAACAGGGCAACACCGATCAGCGCGGAGCTGGCCAGCACCAGGCGCCAGCCATTTTCGCCACCGACGTTAAGGATGAAATTGCCGAGCACGTAGGCGAACGCGGCACCCGCGAACCACATGATCGTCAGCATCGCCAGGCGCGGGCCGCGGTATTTCTTCGGCAGGAACTCCACCAGCAGGGACGTCGCCACCGGGTATTCGATGCCCACTGCGATACCGATCAGAAAGCGCAGCAGGAACAGCGCCACGGCCGATTCCACCCAGTACTGCGCCACCGACGACAACACGAACAGGGCAGGGCCGATGAAAAACACCCGCTTGCGCCCCAGGCGCCCGGTGAGCCAGCCGCCGAGGAAGCCGCCGAAGAAGATGCCGATCAGCGCCGAGGCGGCGATCATGCCTTGCCAGAAGCCGCTCAGGCCAAGGGCATTGGTCATGTAAATGAGCGATACGCCGATGATGCTCAGCACATAGCCGTCGACGAACGAGCCGCCCGCCGAGCGCACGGTCAGAAGTTTGTGGAAGCTGTTGAGCGGTACGTCTTCGATGGAGCGATTATTTATTGTCATGGTAACTCCGCTTCTTCGTGGATCTTGTTTTTAGCTTTCCTTGCCGGCCCGGTATTGCCCCCACGCCAGGTTCAGGTTCACCCCCATGGAGAGGAATGGCTGTGGCGGGTTGCTGTTGGGGCCGGGGGAATCCAGCAGGAAATCAATCAGCGTGTTGCGCTCGCCGGCCAGCCAGTCGGCCAGCAGCTTGCCGGTGGCGGTGCCGCGGGTTACGCCCAGGCCGTTGCAGCACAGTGCGCCGTAGACGTTGCGCGCCAGCTGGCCGAACTGGCTGGTGTGGTTGCGCGACAGGGCCAGCGAGCCGCCCCAGGTGTAGTCGAAAGTGACTTCTGGCAGCATCGGGAAGCGCTGGGCGAAAGAGGCCCGGTGGCGGCTCGCAAAGCGCTCCAGGTACTTGGCGTTGCTGCGCCCGTCGGGGTTGAAGCTGAAGCTGTTGCGGATCAACAGGCGCTGGTCCGGCGTGCGCCGCACCGTGGTGCCGAACGGGTCGGCCGGAATCACGCCCCAGTAGGGTTTGCCGCCCAGGCGCGCCTGCTCCTCGCGGGTCAGCTTCCGGGTCAGGCTGGCGTAGGTGAAGATCGGCAGCATGCGGCCTTGGAGGAAGCCGAAGCTCATGCCGAAGGCGTTGTTGGCCAGGATCAGCTTATTGGCGGTGATGCTGCCGCTTGCGTGTGTCAGGCGCACCTTGTCGCCGTACTCCACGTCGAGGATCGGCGTGTTCTCGCATAGCCGGACGTTCGCCGGCAGGCTGTCGGCCAGGCCCTTGACCAGCGCGGCCGGCTGCACCAGGGCAGTGCCCGGGGTGAACAGCGCCTGGCGGTAGAAGGCGGTGCCGATATGCCCCGGCAGGTCCTGCTCCTCGATCATTTCCCAAGGCTGGCCGAGCTTGTCCAGGCCACGGCGGTAGGCGTCGAGTACGGCGATGCCGCGTGGTTCGATGGCCGCCTGGTACTTGCCGCAGTGCTTGAACTGGCAGTCGATGTCGAACTGGCTGACCAGTTCCTTGAGCGACGATTGCCCGGTGAGATTGAGCTGCATCGACTTCTTGGCAATCTCGATATCACCGATGTAGTCCTCGGCACCAATGTCGTGGGGCAGGTCGATGGCAAAGCCGGCGTTGCGCCCGGAGGTGCCGAAGCCCACCTCCTGGGCCTCCACCAGCAGGATCTGCTCATCGGGGAAATGCAGTGCCAGCTGGCGGGCAGCGGCAAGGCCGGTGAAGCCGGCACCGACGATGCACCAGCGAACCTCGCTGTGGCCGCTGTGCCGCGGTGTGGGCGTGCGCGGCGGGCTGAGGTGATACCAACCGCAGGTGCGGTCATCGGCAGGTAAAGACGTGATTTTTGTCATTGTTAACGGCTCGACTTCAGTACCGGTTTGAAGGGCACGGCCCGGTGGATATGCTCCGCTCCAAGGCTATGTCTACAATTCGTCTACTGAATATATTGCTCGATATACAATATGTCTATCGGCATTTCGACGAGCGGCATCGTGCTGTTTTCAACGATGTCAATAAGCGACTTCGGCATGTCAAAAGACGACGTTTTTGTGGACTGAAAGCTGCTAGCCATCTAAATAAATCGTTATAAATCAATTAGATAAAATTAATTCACATTGATTTTTATAAGTATACAGTTAGAAGACAATTGCGTTGACGGTGACCGGATCTCATGCCAGCCTCTTGAGAAACCACACTGCCAACAGGGGTGTGGCCAGGGATTCCGGTGCTTTGTGTCGGGGAAGGGATTTACTCAATAACAATAACGAAGCCCGTCTCCTGTAAAGCGGGCTTGCTCTCGATCTGCGAGCGAGGAAGGGATATGAGCATCATGCGTAAGGCGTTGTGTGCGTTGGCGGTGGTCGCGATGACGATCTTTCAGGCGCAGGCCGAAGAGAAGGTCATCAACATGGGCACGCTGTCCTGGGAAGACCTCACGCCGATCAGCGGCATCACCAAAAAGGTACTCGAAGATTCCGGCTACACCGTGAAGGTAACCTCCTTCTCCGAATGGGGCATCGCCTACGCCGCCCTGGGCAAGGGCGACATCCAGATTCTCGCCTCGCAGATCGACTACGTGGCCCAGGACTACTGGAACAAGAACAAGAACAAGCTGGAGAAGATCTCACCTGTTTCCCATGGCCTGTACCAGGCCATCGCCGTGCCCAGCTACGTACCCATCGACTCCCTCGAACAGCTCAATGAGAACGCCGACAAGTTCAACGGCAAGATCATCGGCATCGAGCCCGGCTCGGGCCTGATGAGCGAGGCGGCCGAGGCGGTGAAGCAGTATGGCCTCACGCTTGACCTGCTCGAAGGCAGCACGGCGGCCATGACCGCTGCGCTGAAGTCCGCCGTGGACCGCAAGGACTGGATCGCCGTCACCGTCTGGGAGCCGTCGTGGATGGCGCAGAAGTTCGACATCAAATTCCTCAAGGACCCCAAAGGCGTTTTCGCGCCACCGCAGGGCTACTACTGGATCGCCAGGAAGGGGTTCAGCGCCGAGAACCCCCAGGCCCGCGAAGCCATTGCCAGCGTCTACGTGCCGCTGACCGCCATCACCTCGATCAACGGCGCGGTGAAGGATGGCAAGAGCATGGACGAAGCGGTGAAGGACTGGACCGACAAGAACGCCGAGCTGCTCAAGCGTTGGGAAAACATCAAGAAGTACTGATACGCCTTTGTTAGTTGCTGCTGCCGAACTTGGATTATTCAAACAACCAGAAACTTCTGGTTCGACGGGTGCGATATGAAAACGACAAATGACACGCCTGGCGACGTCTTGGTGAGCTGCCAGTCCGTCTGGAAAGTGTTTGGCAAAAGGGCGCCGGAGGCGATGCGTGCTTACCTGGAACGTGGCCTGTCCAAGAGCCAGATCCTGCAGGACTTTGGCTGTGTGGTCGGTGTCTCCGACGTCAGCATGGAACTGCGGCGCGGCGAGATCTTTTGCATCATGGGGCTTTCCGGAAGTGGCAAGTCCACCCTTATCCGCCTGCTCAACCGGCTGATCACCCCCACTTCCGGGCACGTGCGGGTCAAGGGCCTGGACCTGGCCAGCCTCGAAGCCAAGGCCCTGCGCGAAGTGCGTGCCAAGCATATCGGCATGGTGTTCCAGAGCGTCGCCCTGTTGCCCCATCGCACGGTGCTGGAGAACGCCGCATTCGGGCTGGAAGTGCAGGGCGTGGGCAAGGCCGAACGGCACAAAGTGGCCGAGCAGGCGCTAACCAAGGTCGGCCTGGCCGAGTGGGCAGGTCGCTACCCGGACGAGCTGTCCGGCGGCATGCAGCAGCGTGTCGGTTTGGCCCGGGCGATTACCTCAGACCCTGAGGTGATCCTGATGGACGAACCCTTCAGCGCCCTCGACCCGTTGATTCGCCGCCAGTTGCAGGACGAGTTCCGCCAGTTGACCAAGTCCCTGGGCAAGTCGGCGGTGTTCATCACCCACGACCTGGAGGAGGCGATCCGCATCGGCGACCGCATCGCGATCATGAAAGACGGGGTGATCATCCAGGAGGGCACGGCCGAAGACATCGTGCTCAACCCGAAGGACGCCTACGTGGCCGAATTCGTTGCCGGCATCTCGCGCCTGCACCTGGTGCGTGCCCATTCGATCATGACGGCGGTACACGCCTGGCGCGCGTCCCGGCCGGGGGCAGAGGCGGAAAGCCTGGCGCGGGTTGAGGCCCAGGCCGACCTGGATGAGCTGATCAACCTGATGGTCGGCTCTGGCAGCGATGCGCTGGCGGTGGTGCAGAAAGGCGCGATTGTCGGTGTGGTCACCCAGAGCGACCTGTTGCGTGGCGTGCAGGGGCAGGCCCAGGAGGTGCCGGCCGTTCACGCTGCACCGATAGGGGAGGCATCGCTATGAACGAGCCGACCTTTGCCACGCACTTCGATGAAACGGTCGACGGCGCGCTGGAGTGGGTGTCCGAACATTGCGCCGGTTTCTTCGACGGCCTGAATGCCGTGCTCACGGGCCTGTACGAGGCGGTGTTCTGGGGGCTGAAGGTGGTGCCGTACCCCGGGTTGGCGGTGCTCATCGGGCTGCTGGCCTGGCGGCTTACCGCCAGCCGCGGCTTTGCGCTCGGTGCCACCCTGGCACTGCTGCTGTGTGCCTTCATGGGGCTGTGGCAGGAGACCATCAGCACCCTGGCACTGGTGCTGACCGCGACCACCCTGGCCCTGGCGGTCGGCATTCCGCTCGGCGTCGCGGCCGGGCTGTCGCCGGCACTGAACCGCACCTTTGAACCCTTGCTGGACCTGATCCAGACGTTGCCACCGTATATCTACCTGCTGCCGGCCATCGCGCTGCTGGGCTATGGCACGGCCACTGCGCTGGTTGCCACCTTCATCGTCGCCGTGCCCCCGGTGCTGCGCCTGACGGCCCTGGGCATCAGCCGCACACCCCGGCAGTTTATCGAGCTGGGCGAGGCCAGCGGCACGAGCACGGCGCAGCTGTTTTTCAAGATCCGTGTGCCGTTCGCGTTGCCGAGCATCATGACCGGGGTCAACCAGAGCCTGATGATGGCCTTCGGCATGGTGGTGATTGCCGGCATTGTCGGCTCCGGCGGGCTGGGGGAGGTGATCTACGGGGCGATCCGTACCCTGGACATCGCCCGCTCGATCAACGGCGCCATTGCCATTGTGATCCTTACCCTGATCCTCGACCGGCTGGCGCAGAGCGCAACCCGCGCCGGCAAGGAGGCGCTGCATGAATCTCACTGACCTCAAGCTGTCGCCCGGTGCCTGGCTGGCCCCGGCGGTCGACTGGCTCAACGCCAACTGGCACCCCTTGTTCGCCGTCATCAGCAAGGTCATCGAGGCCATGCTCGGCGGTGTCGAGGCGGCGCTGCTGTGGCTACCGTTCTACCTGATGATTCCGCTGGTGGCGCTACTCGCGTTCTTGGCCATCGGCGTGCGCGCCGCGCTGCTGGCGGCCTGCATGCTGGGCTTCTGCTGGCTGTCGGGGCTGTGGGTGTCGTCGATGCAGACCCTGGCGCTGGTCTCCGTCTCGGTGCTGATTTCGGTGGCCATCGCCTTTCCTCTGGGCGTTCTGGCCTCGCGCATCAAGCGCCTGGAGCGGGCCCTGGGGCCGCTGATGAACGTGATGCAGACGGTGCCACCCTGGGTCTACCTGATCCCGGCGGTGATGGTGTTCAGCCTGGGTAAGGTGCCGGCAATCATCGCCACCATCGTCTACGGCATTCCGCCGATGCTCAGGCTTACCACTCTGGCCTTCAACCAGGTGCGCAAAGACCTGCTGGAGCTGGGGAGTGCCAGTGGTGCCTCGCCGGGCACCATCCTGCTGAAGATTGAACTGCCCACGGCCATGCCGACGCTGTTGTTGGGTCTGAACCAGTGCATCCTGCTGTCGCTGGCGATGGTGGTGCTGGCCGGGTTGGTGGGCGCGGGCGGGCTGGGTGCGGAGGTCACCCGCGGGCTGACCCGCATGGAAATGGGGCCGGGGCTGCGCGCGGGGCTGGCGATCGTGGCGGTGGCGTTGCTGCTTGACCGGCTGTCGCGTGGAGCATTGCAGCGCAGGCATCGCCAGCCTGAGGTGTAACTGTGTTGAGCCTGCTGGCTTCGGTTGGCAGGCGTCAGTCCCGAGCAAGAACAGCGTCGACGAGGCACGCCGTGGTCCAGAGAAGGCAATTCTGCAACACCCTGCAAGGGCGCAACCTGCGTTTCACCGGTGACAACGGGCAACCGGCGGTGTTCAGCCGGGTAGGGTTCCTGTTGCTGGAGCATTTCTCCCTGCCGGCCTTCACCCAGGCGCTGGATACCCTGGTCACCGGCAACCTGATCCTCGCCGACTCCTTCCAAACCCGCACGTTCAGCCTGGGCGGCAAGGTCGTCACCAGTGACCTGGGCCTGGTGATCTGCCCCGACGCGGCCCTCGACCCGGCGCCCCTGGCGCTGGACTTGCTGGTGGTGTGTGGCGGCCTGCGCACGGTGCTGCGCGCGGTGCCCGAACTCAACGAGGTACTCAAGGCCGCCGCCGCGCAAGGTATCGCCCTGGCCGGCCTGTGGAACGGTGCCTGGTTCCTCGGCCAGGCCGGCCTGCTCGACGGCTACCAGTGCGCCGTGCATCCCGAACATCGCGCCGCCGTGGCGGAGATCGCCAGGGAAAGCCGGGTGGTCTGCGAAAGCTTCGTCGAGGACCGCGACCGGCTCACCGCCGCCAGCCCGTCCGGCGCCCTGAGCCTGGTGCTCGGCTGGATCGAGAAACGCCATGGTCGCGGGTTGTCGGATGCCATCGTCGACATCCTGAATTTCGAGGAATCGCGCTACCGCCGTCAAAGCCCGGCCCTGCACGAAAAGGTCAGCGAGCCGTTGCGCGAAGCCATCAGCCTGATGAGTGCGAACATAGAGGAGCCCCTGAGCCTGGACCAACTCTCGCAGCTGGTCGGCCGCTCCAAGCGCCAGCTGGAGCGCCTGTTCCAGTTGCAACTGGGCGCCACGCCGGTGCGCTATTACCTGGAGCTGCGCATCACTGAAAGCCGGCGTCTGCTCCAGCACTCGGACCTGGCACTGATCGACGTGTCGGTGGCTTGCGGTTTCGTCTCGCCGAGCCACTTCAGCAAATGCTACACCTCGTTCTACGGCTACGCGCCGTCGAAGGAAATCCGCCATGGCTGCGTGAAAGCGGCCCGGCAAGCCTTGTAGACCACAAACGGGCTACCGCTCTGAAGTCTACAGATTGTAGTATTGGGGCCGGTCAACCAGGGAGCAAGCCATGAAAGCGGTAGTGGTAAACGAGGGCGAAGGGCCCGCAGTCGATCGCAAGACGGCCTTGGGCCAGACATTGCGCAAGCGGATCCTGAGCATGGAGCTCGCCCCCGGCGCGGTGCTCGACGAAGTCGCTCTGAGCGAGGAGTTCGGCCTGTCGCGCCCGCCGGTGCGTGAATTGCTGCGGCAAATGGCCGCCGAAGGCTACATCGACCTGGAGGCCAATCGCGCGCCACGGGTATCGCTGATGAGCCACCAGACGTTGCGCAGCTTCTTTCTTGCCGCGCCGCTGATCTACGTGGCAACCACCAAGCTTGCCGCACTGCACGCCACCCCGGCGCAGATCGAGGGCCTCAAGCGCATCCAGCAGCGTTTCCGCCAGGCGGTGGACGCCGGTGATGTCGATGGCCGGGTGCTGTACAACGATGAATTTCACCTGGAAATCGGCCGCATGGCCGACAACCCCTACCTGATGCCCAGCCTGTGCCGCCTGCTGATCGACCATGCGCGGCTGGGCAAAACCTTCTACAAGGTTCAGGTAGACCCTGACCTTCAGGCAGACCTGGAAACGGCGGCCAACCAGCATGACCAGATAATCGACGCCATCGAACGCCGCGACGTGGACGATGCCGAGCGGCTGATCCGCGCGCACATGGACCTGTCGCGTCGGCGCATGGCGATGTTCGCAGCGCCCGAAGGCCTGGATGTGCAGTTCGACGCCTGAACGGCATCGCCGACGGCTATGGTCGGCGACGCGGTGCTGGGCGCGTGGGGTTCAGTCCGTAGTCTGTTCCACGGCTGTGGTTGCGGTTGGGGCCTGCACAGGTGCTTTTGACTTCGCACGATTGCGCCGGTCCTGGCTGCGTTGCCGCGCCGCTTGCTGCTTTGCATGAATCGCCTGGGCGGCGGTCACCGTGCCCGCGGCTTGACCGTTCAGGTCCAGGCGCGGTGCATTCTCCACCATGCAGGTCCAGTAACGGGCGCCCTTGCACCAGGTGGCGATGCCCAGCTTGAGCTGTTCGCGGGTTATACCAAGCAGCTCAAGGTGCTGCTCGGCATCCTTGAAAATGCCTTCCTTGAGCGGCACCTTGGGGGCCGGGCTGACAGGGAATGCCAATGGAAAATGCTTCTGCAATGGCCAGATCGCTGCCACCGCCGGATCTTGCTCACGAGGCTGCGCCTTCGGGGCGGATTTGCGTTTGGGGGCGGGCGCAGTCTCGGCCTTTGCCTGCTCTTTTTCAGCCCGCAGGCGGTCGCGTAGCCCAGCTAGTTGTTCAAAACCCATCGTTAATTCACTGCTTCGAAGTTGATTGCGTGGCGCAAGGATATTCCATCAAGCACAAAGATGGCTATGAATAGGGTGGTGCTTATCCCCATAAAGGCTGGCATGGATCAATAAAACCGGTACCTCACGCCGTTGCCCTCGAGTCCGAAAACAGCAATGATCCATGCTTGTAGCGCTCATGGATTGTCAGCGCGCTGGCCACAGTGCGCAGAGGAGACCAGGTATGTGTGAACGACTGGCTCAATTCAGCTCGCCTGTCCAGTTGATCTCGACTTTAGGTTGGCACAAGGAGGTTCGTCAGCAGCAACCGCTGCAACCGCGAACCAGCATTGCACCAGAAGGCGCAGTGGGGCTTGTGCATGGCCAGAGCGATTGTCTGGTCTTCGACCCAGTCCGCTGGGGCTGGTTTCCGCGCTGGGCCAAGGTTAAATCGCCCCAGTTCCATGCGCCGGTCGACAAGGTCACGCACAGTCCTTACTGGAAAGCCGTTTGGCAGCATCGAGCCTTGTGTCCGGTTGATGGCTGGTTCGAATGGAGTAGCAGGGGAACGGATCTTCCTCGCCCCCACTATGTGCGGCGCCGCGACGGCCAGGCTTGCCTGATTGCCGCCGTTGGCCAGTTTCCGCGTACCGGGCGCGAAGCCACTGCCGACGATGGCTTTGTTCTGCTTGTGGGTGAAAAGCGGGGCGGTTTAGTGGACGAGCGGGGTGTTCGGCCATTGATTCTGTCCCCCGAAGTGGCCCTGGAGTGGATCGATGTATCCACTGAAAAAGGCCGGCCACACGAGATTGTCCAGGCTCAAGCCGCGTCTGATGACATTTTCGAATGGTTTCCCGTCGACTACGAGGCGGTCATGCAGGAAACCGTAAGCATCCAGCTACTGAACAATCGCTGAGGTGTTTCCCTCCCGGAAGAGGCGTTGACATGACCTATCTGCTGCTGAAATTCGCCCACCTGGCCGCTGCCGCCTTCTTCGTCGGTGGGGTGTTCTTCGAAGTGATGATCTTGAGCCGGGCAGTGCGCAGCCTGGAGCCCGGGCCGCGTGAGCAGCTGTCCAGGGCGCTGGGGCAGCGGGCACGCAAGGTCATGCACTGGGTGGTACTGGTGCTGTTTGGCGCAGGGCTGGGGTTGGCCTGGCATTACCGCGCCGCGCTGGCCGAGCCCTCTGCCAGCAGTTTCGGCGTGCTGTTGACGCTGAAGATCTGCCTGGCCTTGAGCATCCTCGGGCATTTCCTCGGCGTGGTGTTCCTTATGCGTACAGGACGCATGACGCCGGCACGTTCACGGCTGATCCACCTCAGCGTGCTGGTGCAGATGCTGGGCATTCTGTTTCTGGCCAAGGCGATGTTTCTGCTGAGCTGGTAGGTGTCATCTGCCGCGGCTTTCAGCGCCTGCAGTGACTCACCCGGCAAATCCGGCCCGGCCGTCACTGGCCTATAGCCAGTAGACATTAGGGGCTGCGTCTCGTACCGTGTGGTGCGCGCACGGGGTGTCAGCCTTTTTTTACACCGCGGCGCACGGGTATAAGGAACTACCTAGAAAGCAGGACTCATAAGCGGCTACCAGGAAGCAAGGGATATGCAAGCAAGGCATTCAAACAGCCTGTACAAGCGCGATGCTCGTCCCGAGTTCTGGCAGCTTTCAATGCGTTGCTGCGTATTGGCTGGCAGTATTGACGTAGCCTTTTTCTTTATCTTCCTTTTGCTTGGCTCCCCCATTCTGGCCTGGATAAACGTTATCAGTGTGGCCATGTATGTGTGCGCCTATCGTGCGTTCGTCCATCGGCGAAATCGCCTTGGTTTCGCATTGATCCAAACAGAAGTGCTGGTACATGCCGGGCTGGGAACGGTGCTGGTGGGTTGGGAAAGTGGCTTTCACTATTATCTGCTGATGTTCATCCCCGCCCTGTTCGTCAGCACGCGAGCCCGCATCGCGTGGATCCTTGCTGCACACCTGTGGATCTACTATGCAGGGCTGTATGTCCTCATGTGGTACATGCAGCCGCTGCAACCCATTTCCTCCAATGCCTTGCTGGGCGTGAACATCTTCAACCTGACCGTGGTGTTCTGCATGTTCAGCTATCTGGCGCTGTTCTATGCAGTCACGGTAACTCGCGCGCACACCAGCCTGTCGCGGATGGCAATGACCGACTCGCTGACCGGCCTGTTCAATCGCCGGCAGATCGTTGCCCTGACCGAGAAGGTGCTGGCACGCCACCACAGGTGTCCCACCAACCTCACCTTGATGTTGATGGATATCGATCACTTCAAACAGATCAATGATGAGTACGGGCACGATATTGGCGATCGGGTACTCATTGCCGTGAGCCAGCACCTGCAAAGCCTGATGCGCGAGCAGGATTTTATCGGCCGCTGGGGCGGTGAAGAGTTTCTGGGGGTATTGCCGGACACCGATCTTGAGCAGGCGGCGGAAACGGCTGAGCGTTTACGCAAGGCCATTCAGGTGCTGGAAATTGACAATGACGGCAAGAAAATCCAGGTGACGCTGTCTATCGGCATCACCCAGTACCGTGCTGACGAAGTGCTCAGCAATGCCATTGCACGGGCCGATTACGCGCTCTACAAGGGCAAGTCATCGGGTCGAAACAGGGTAGAAGCCATTCAGGCCTGAATACCTTGTTTTAAGCGAACGCTTGCGAGCCATCGATTTCCAGCAGTGATTGAAACCGATGGCCCAGGTTCTGCACGGAGCGTGCGAACGTCAGAAGCTGTATTTGATACCCGTCATGATGTTTCTTGGCGCGCCGTACATACCATGGTCACCGGCGTAGCTGAGGTATTCGCGGTCGAACACGTTGTTCAGATTGACTGACGCACTCAGATGCTGGTTGAAGTCGTAGCGAGCCAAGAGGTTGGTGACGGCGTAGCTGCCCTGAGTGAAGGTATGCAGGTCGGCACCGGTTTTACTCTGCCAGTTCACACCGCCGCCAAGGGTGACCTTGTCCAGGATTCCTGGCAGGCGATAGCTGGTGAAGGTCTTGAGACTGTGGCGAGGCAGGGTGGTCACGATACGCTGGTCGTCAGCATCGGTGCTGACCGCGTAGGCATAACCGGCGGATGCCTGCCAGCCTTCGGCCAGTTCGCCGTCCAGGGTGAATTCAGCGCCCTTGGTCGTGGTTCCCTGCTCCGACTTGTAGGTGTTGCCGCCCGGGGTATCGATCCAGATCGCCAGGTTGTCCTGCTCGATCTTGAACAGCGCGACGCTGGAGTTCAGCCTGCCGTCAAAGTGGCTGCCCTTGACTCCGACTTCATAACCGGTGCCCTCCATCGGATCCAGTGGTTTGTTGTCGATGTCGCGAACCCAGGACGACTGAGGGTTGAAGATTTTCGTGTAGCTGGCATACAGCGACCACGTTTCGTTGACGTCATACACCACGCCGGCATACGGAATGTAGACGCCGGTTTCCGACTCCTTGGTCTTCGTGTGTTCTGCGTCGTAGGGTTTATCCTCGATGTCACGATGCCAGTCGATCAAGCGGCTGCCCAGCAAGATACTGAGATCGTCGGTGGCGTGCAGGCGCGTGGCGAGGTAGGCGGCGTATTGGGTTTCGTCGGTAGTGGATTTACCCGTGACGTTGAATTCCGGTTTCAGCGAATCACCGTTCCAGTTCAGCAGGTTGTCGATCGCGCCGGCCGGAGAGCCGGAATAGTCGTATTTCCAACCGCCGTAGGCGGGCACGTTCTCGTAGTAGTTGGACAAGGTCACGCCGGCGATCAATTCGTGCTCGCGGCCCAACAGGTCGAACGGGCCGGTCAGGTAGGCGTCGATGTTGTTCTGGCGCGGGATACCGGAGAAACGCACTGGCAACTGCGTGGTGCCACTGCCGTCCGGGTTGAGGCTGCCGTTGACGTAGTTGAAGACTTCGTCAAACTTGTTTTCGGAGTGGGTCAGTTCGATCTTCCCGCTCCAGCCATTGGCAAACTGCTGTTCGATCGAGGTGAAAAAACTGGTTTGTTCATGGTCGTTGTATGACCAGGTCTGAGCCGAATTGAGCGAGCGTTTGAGGTTGGTGCGCGAGCCGTCGGTGAAGCGGGTCGGCAGGCCGGAGCGCATGGGGGAGTCGACGTCGGTGCGTTGATAACTGAAGCCCATGGTCAGCAGGGTGTCTTCAGTCAGGTCAAACTCGGTAATGCCGTAGATCAGTTGCGAGTCCTGCTTGTAGCGATCGACCCAGGACTGCTCGGTCTTGAAGTCGGCGACCAGGCGACCGCGTACGTTGCCGGTTTCGGTCAGCGGGCCGGATACATCAAAGCCGGTGCCGTAGCGGTCCCAGTTGCCGGCTTCAGCGGTGATGCTGGCCTGCGCCTCGGCGGTCGGACGCTTGCGGATCAGGTTGATGGTCGCTGAAGGGCTGCCCAGGCCGCTGATCAGGCCGGTCGCACCGCGTACCACCTCCACACGGTCATACATGGCCATGCTCTGGGTGTAATTGTCCATGCGCTTGACGGTGGGCACACCATCGATTTCAAAGTTCTGAATCTCGAAACCGCGGGAGAAATAGCCGTCGGATTCGGCACCCAGTCCGTCGCGCAACACGATGATGCCCGGTGTGGCATCGAGGGTATCGCTGAGATTGGTCAGGCGCTGGTCATCCAGACGCTGGCGGGTCATGACGGTCAGCGACTGCGGGGTTTCTTTTGGGGTCAGGTTCAGGCGGGTCGAACTGCTGGATGAGTAAGTGGTGTAAAGCCCGGTGCCCTCTGTGGTCGACCCGGGCGCTTTGCCCGAAATGGAAATGCTCTGAAGCTCCACACCGGTAGTGACCGGCGCCCGCTCGAGGGTGTATCGCCCATCCGGCTGGCGAACCGCAACGAGTTGGCTGCCCTCAAGTAGCGCCTGTAAAGCACCGTCGACCGTGTAATCACCACTGACGCCAGGGCTGTTTTGTCCGGCAATCAAGTCATTGGGAAAGGACAACAGCAAATGGGCTTGCTGGCCCAGTTGATTGAGCGCGGTGCCCAGTGACGCCGGGGGAATTTCGTAGTGTTGCACGCTGCTATCGGCAGCTGCCAACACCGGCGATGAAGTGGCGATCAGTACCGCTGCGGCGCAACCAAGGGGGGTGGCGAGCGAGGTTGCGGAGTAGGACGAAACACTGCGGTGATGCATGTGGAGTTTCCCGATGATTTTTGATGTATGGCCTATGAGTCTCGCCAGAAATCAAAACGGCTCATCGAGGACGAAAAAACTTCAAACGTTAGCGGGCGAAGGGCGCAAGTTGATCCACAGGCGAGTGAAGCGCTGCACATCCAGCTTCAGTGTCTGGGCGACGGCATCGATGATTCGATCGCTGTCTGCCAGTGGGTAGGTACCCCATACGCGCAGATTGGCCAATGCAGGGTCGCACCCGAGATGGCCATGACGATACCGGCCAAGTTCATCGAGGAACGCCTGAAGCGGCTGGCCGTTGGCGACGATCATGCCTTCGGCCCAGGCGGGAGCGGATGCTTGCATTGCACCCTGATCGAGCATCCCGAGCGGCCCGAAACGAGCCAGCTGTCCGGCCTGCAGGGCAGTCCAGGTGCTGGCTTGAGCCGGGATTACTTGAAGCGAGCCACGATAGACCGCCAACTGGGTTGAGCCATTGTCAAACTGCCGTACCGTGAAGCGCGCCGAGGTTGTTTGCGCCCGAATCTGAGCGGTATCGATAAAGAGAGCCGGGTTCACGGCAGTGTCGATCAAGACCTCGCCGCTGAGTAATCGAAGGTGCCAGCGATCGTCAGTCACGTTGGCATTTATCGCACTACGGGTATTGAGTTCAACCGACAGATCCGGGGCCAGCGCCACACGTCGTTGCTCGCCCACACCCGTGGTGTAATCGGCACTCATGCGCGACATCATTTCGCTGTCCCGACCCGACCAGGCGCCGGCACTCACCGTCAGCAGCAACGCCAGGCCCTTGATTGCCCTACGCCTGCTCAGCCCTTCCTGGGCGGGGAGCAACAGGGCCTGTCGGGCAAGGTTTCGATCGCTTCGGGTGCGCAATGATTCGAGCTGCTCCCCCAGGGCCAAGGCTTTTTCCCAGGCCATCTCATGCAAGGGGTGTTCACTACGCCATGCCAAAAAGGCGGCCTGTGTGGGTGAATCGAAACTGGCCTCCTGCATGTCGAGCCACCACGCCATCGCCTCCTCACACATTTTCGGTGAGAGTGATGGTTCGCGAGTAACGGCGTTTGCGGTGATAGTCATTTCAGCGCTTCCATCACCAGCATGCATTGAGCACCCGCCTTGATGATATGGCGTTTGACGGTAGCGATCGAAATACCCAGGCGCTCGGCAATTTCCCCGTGGCTGAGCCCATCGAGTTGCGACCAGAGAAACGCTTTTTTGACGGCGACATCCAGTTCGCAGAGTGCCTGGTCGAGTCGAACCAGCGTCTCGAAAATAATCAATTGGGTCGCCAGGTCCGGCAGCACGCTTTGGTCTTCGGTCTGGAGCGCATCCAGATAGGCTTTTTCCAAGCGTGCGCGGCGGTAGTGGTTGGACAGGACACTGCGCGCCACCTTGGCCAGAAAGGGGCGAGGCTGGCGGACTTCAAACGTCTCGTTGCTGACCAGCAGGCGCATGAAGGTGTCCTGCATCAAATCAGCAGCGCGGTGTGAGCAGCTCAACTGCCGATACAGCCAGCTACGCAACCAGCGGTGTTGCTGTTCGTAGAGCGCAGTGAGCTGAGCGGTATCGACGGAGGTCATGAATTGCCACAGAATCGATGCAAATGAGACGTAGTATCATATTTGACTAATGAAGTGGCGACAAGAACGCAGAAGGATGCAGTGCATGACTGGCCGCATCCTGCTTACGTTGGACAGGATCGTGGTGACCTTCCGGTTGGCGGAGTCAGAAGTTGTACTGGTAGCTGAAGTACAGTCGGTCGGCATCCTGAGTCAGGATACCTGCGGGTCCACGGCTTGCGATAAATCGCGTGACACCATCAGGTGAACCCTGGGTCTCGAACTCTTCGTGCAACCATATGGCACTCAAACCTTTGAGAGGCCCCTGGAAGGCATATTGCAATACGGTCTGAAGATCGTTACGCGAAAAGCCGTTGTAGCCTGCCGCATGGGTGGACATTGCATAATAGGTATCAAAGGTGAGGCCTGGCATGCCAAGTCCTGCGAAATTCACACCCGCGCTGACCTTGTACATCTCTTCATCTTTCAAGCCGAAGTAGTAAAACGCTTTGGCACTGCTATCCCACGTGCCATGATCCTTTGCAAAAAACAGACGATCATAGTCATCCCCCCAAACTTTGTTGTAGTTAAACCCGACGTAGTAGGGGCCGGTACGGTACTTTACCGAGAGGTCCATGTAGCGTGCGTCATGGGACTGTTCAGGCTCGTACAGGCCTTTCACGCCACCATATTCGAACAACTTGCCGGCATCCTGCTGGTTACCGACGGTTGCATAAACATCAATACCCCGACCTGAACCGAGGTTGAAGGTATGCTCGACTTTTGCCATCGCTTCGCGCAAATAGTCGGCGGACTCTGCATATTCTGCACGCAGGGTGCTACCGACTGGCGTTTTCCAGGAAAGTGCATAGAGGCGAAGATCATCGATTTTATCGCCGCGGAAGTTGGTCAGTTCATCCCCCCAGCCGTTTTCCTGACGTGGGCTGAATGCATGAATGCGGCTGTAGCGCGCCTCGACTGCATTCACTCGATACGCGAGGTCGTAACCGACCGTGGCGGCAGGAAGGATACGCGTAATGTCATCGCGATATTGGCCGTAGCGGCGGATCTTTTTGCCCGCGCCGACATTCAATTCGCCCGCACCTGCGGTGAACTTGCTACGCAGATAGGCCTCCAGCGGTTTGGCGGTGCCGTGCGGGTCTGTCACCGAACGTCTTGCTTCGAGGTTGCTGATGCTGGTGGTGTTTTCGCCAATATTCAGGTCATTGGCCAAGCCGTAGCTGTAGTCGACACCAAACATGTCGTTGTACCAGCCCGAGTTAAAACTCAACTGGGCAGCTTGCACCCATTCGTCCCGGGTCTGACCTACGCCACCACTGTCGTTTTCATTCCAATAGAACTGGCTGTAACGCAGTGATGTTTTGCTGTCCTCGATAAATCCGGCAGCCTGGGTGCCCGTAGCCAGCATGCAGCACCCCAATCCAGCCAGAACGTTCCGTTTAATCAGCATGAATCTACCTCTTGTTATTAGATTTTTAGGGCAAGTCAAAGCCCGGGCGAAGTGCGCACACCTCGCCCGTCGATCCTTGGCGGATCGCAATCAGTTTGTTTTTTGGCTAAACCGCAGTAGCTGCGTTACAGAGCGTTTGCCGGTGCCTGGAAGGCTTGCCACTCCAGCTCAAGCCACTGGGCGAAGTGCATCGCCGCATGGTCGGCAAACGCCGGGGCGATAATCTGCGCTCCGAAAGGCAGCCCGCGCGGGTCGAGGCCCAATGGAATCGCTGTTGCCGGTAGCCCTACGACACCGGGGTAGCCCGCCCAGAACATGGAGTCGGTGCTTTCCTGAGGCTGCCCATTGACGTCGAGCATTCGCTCCCAGCGTTCGCCCTGCTGGTTGTGCGCGAAGGCTGGGGTGGTAGCAACCGGGCAGATCAGCAGGTCGAAATCCTCGAAGAACGCCTCCCATTGCTGACACAGTCTGGCCCGGCGCTGATCCCAGGCGAACCAGTCCCGGTGCGTGAGCGTAACCCCCCGGTAGTGGCAGGCCCGGTAGCTCATATCGGCCGGATCCAGCCCGCTGGCGACTTTCTGGGCCGCTTCATAGTCCTCGTCGGAGAAGAATGCGCCGGTCGCCGCCCGCACCTGGTGCAGGTACACGGCGCGGGCCTCCACGCTATCCACCGGGCGGCGGCTTTCGCTGACATGGGCTACTTTCTGGCGCAGGAATGCCGCCAGCTCCTGCAATCGGTCGACGATTACGTTAGAAACGCGAGCCACCGGGTCGTCGCACATGACGGCGATGCGCAGCGCTGTGACCGGTCGCCCGCCGCGTTTCCAGTCCGTATTGCGCCAGCCGTGGCGGCCAAAGCTTTGGGCGCGCGGTGCGAGGATGTCCATGGCCACCTCGAGGTCAAATGCACTGCGCGCCATGGGCCCGGCTACACCGATATCCAAGGAGTCGATACAGGCGATACCCGGTAGCGCATGGCCGGCCATGGGGACCAGGCCCCATGTGGGCTTGTGGCCATAGACGCCACAATAATGTGCCGGATTGCGGATGGATGCGCCGATATCGCTGCCCAGTTCGAGCGAGGTATAGCCGGCGGCCAGCGCAGCCGCTGATCCTCCTGAAGAACCGCCCGGGCTAAGGTTCACGTCCCACGGGTTGCTGGTTGTCCCATAGACCGGATTGAAGGTCTGCCAGTCCGCCAGTGAGACAGGTACGTTGGTCTTGCCGAAGATGATCGCACCGGCATCGATCAGACGCTGGACGGCCACGGCGTTAGTGCTGGCGATATTGTTCCTGAACGCCTCATAGCCCCAGGTAGTGGGCAGTCCTGCGACGTCGAACGATTCCTTCACGGTGATCGGCAAGCCATGCAAGGGCCCCCAGCTCACACCTCGAGCCCGGTCTGCGTCCGCTTCGGCGGCACGCGCCAAAGCACGCTCGCTATCCAGCACGGCAACCGCATTGACTGTCGCGTCGGCCACCGAGACACGGGCTAACTGGGTACGCAGTAGCTCGACACTGGTGATTTCGTTGTGGTCCAGGTGCTTCAAAAGCTGGCGGACCGATTGATAGTGATTCATTTGCTGCTCCTGTGTTCAGCGATTGACTAACGGCTTGGGAATCAGGAGCACCGCGATGCCGCCCAGAGCGAGGCATGTGGAGAGAAGCCCCAGCCCGAGTGACACACTGCCCGTGGTCGAAGACAGCCAGCCAAACAACGACGGGCCGCTGAATCCGGCCAGTTGCCCGAACGCGTTGACAAAGGCGAGACCGACAGTGGCCGCGACGCCCGACATGACTGCTGTCGGCAGATTCCAATACAGCGCGTTGGCGATCACATTGCCGCCGATGGCGCCGACACTGGCGATAACTAGCAGTGTCGGGTTTTGCAGGGCGAACGGCATGACGGCCACGCTCAGCGCACCGACTAAAGCGGGCACAGCGCAGTGCCAGCGGCGCTCGACGAACGCATCAGAGGTGCGGCCGAGGACGAGCATGCCAATGATCGCCAGTACATACGGCATTGCTACCATCAAGCCGATGTCCACGGTGCTGGTCACGCCTGCGGTGCGCAACATGGAAGGCATCCAGAACGCCAGCGTGATACCGGCGAGGAAAGCGAAGTTGATGAACGCCAGCAGCCAGACCAGCGGTGTACGGAAGATATCGCGCACGCGGTGAGCACTGGAGTGCTTCACATCCTCGGCGATTCGCTGCTCAAGCAACTGCTGCTCTTCAAAACTGAGCCACTTTGTCTGCTTGATCGAGTCGGGTAACAGACGCAGGGTGAGCAGGCCAAGAATCACTGCCGGTACCCCCTCGATCAGGTAGAGCCACTGCCACGCCGCCAGGTCTCCCTGATTGGCAAAGGCTTTCATGATCCAGCCCGACAGCGGGCTGCCGAGAATGCAGGAAACAGGAATCGCCGCCATGAACAGGGTGATCACGCGGCTGCGTCGGGCGGCCGGATACCATTGGGTCAGGTACAGCATGACGCCGGGGAAAAAGCCTGCCTCAGCTGCGCCGAGCAGTAGTCGCACGACATAAAACTGGGTGGGCGTCTGCACGAACAGGGTGCAGATGGACAGCAGTCCCCAGGTCACCATGATGCGGGCAATCCAGCGCCGTGCACCGAAGCGTGCCAGCAACAGATTGCTCGGCACCTCCAGAAGGAAGTAGGTCAGGAAGAAAATGCCCGCACCCAACCCGAAAACAGCTTCGCTGAAACCGAGATCAGCCTGCATGCCGAGCTTGGCGAAACCGACGTTGATACGGTCAAGGAAGGCAAAGATGAAGCAGACGAAGAGGAAGCTGACAATGCGCCGCGTCACTTTGGTATAGAGGGCATCCTCACTGACTGGAAGTCTGTGGATGACCGGTTCGGATGTGGCCTGGTTGCAGATCTGGGATTGCATGACATCTCCTTTCTTATTCGATAGCCAGAGGTCTCGGCATCCCGCCATCGTAGAAACTCACTCCTGGTTTAACTACTGAATAGATTTCATAGCGAACACTTTTAGAGTTCACTAAAGTCTCCGTTAATTGGATGCTGCCAAGGGGGCCAACCAGATGAAGAACAGCCAACTACGGGTTTTTGTCGCGATTGCCGAGCACGGCACCATCCGAGCGGCAGCCCGGTCCTTGGCGCTGTCCCAGACAGCCGTGACGAAGTCGTTGAGGGAACTGGAGCTCGATCTCCAGACACCGCTGATGAGTCGAAGCCCACAGGGCGTACGCCTTAATGAAGCCGGGCTGGAGCTGCTCAGGCGTGCCAAGCTCATCCTGGCCGAGGTGGGGGACGCACGGGCAGCAATCCAGAGCCTGTCAGGCCAGGGTGTGGCGCGCGTCCATGCAGCGGTGACGCCCGCATTCTCACTGCTGTGCCTGCCCGATGCGCTACAGCGCTTTCACAACCGTTACCCCGATGCCCGGCTGACCATCCGTGACGCCTTCGTGTCAGAAATGCTGCCGATGCTGCGCGATGGGACGATTGATGTGGCCATTACATCCTTGTTACCGGAAGTGCTCGGCGCGGACCTGAGCTTCGAGCCGCTGGGGGAAGTTGCTGTAGCGATCTGTGCCCGAGCAGGCACTTTCAGCCGGGATGCTTATCGTCTGGTCGATTTGACCGAGTCGGTCTGGCTGCTCGACCATTCGCACGGCGGAACCAGCGAAAGGGTTCGTCGGTGGTTCACCGAACACGATGTGCCTTTGCCGCGGCAGATGATCGAATGCCCGTCATCCATGGCCTCGCTTGTGCTTACAACCCAAGGCAAGGCGATCGCCCCGGTTCCGCAGGCCATACTCTCACTACCCTGGCTGGCGCCTTTGTTGTGTGAGATCCCCTTGGAGGAGCCTCTGCCGACCTTGCCGATCGGGTTCGTTAAGCGCAAAGGGTATGTGCTCGATGCACCCGTCAGTTGGTTCGTCGAATCTGCTCGCCTGGCAATCGCGGCAATGCCCGGACTGAACATTGGCAGGCGGAGCGGATGAGGTCGATAACACCGAGTCAGGGGGAGGGCGAGTGAGGTCCTTTGATCATTGGGTTTAAAAAAGCCAGTCAATCTCAAAACGCAGGCGTTCGATCTAGTCATCCTCGTCGGGAGCGATTGTCTTGCCCGATTTCTGATGCATTCGCCATTTCTGTGGGAGCGTACTGGGCAAGTAGCCGCGTTGGGTCGGTAGCTGCTCTTCGCCACAGGCAGCTATCGGCCAGAAGCGATCGTTCAGTAATTACCCACGGCTGACTGCTTCAGGCTAGAGTGGCTTATTGATATCGATCTGAGGGCTATTGCCTATGTCCGATGTAAGCGAGTTTGTTAATGACAGTGGGGTGTACAGAACCTTGCTGGAGTCGACCAAGGCGATTCCCTGGAAGATTGATTGGGCCACGATGAAATTCGCTTATATCGGTCCTCAAATCGAAGCGTTGCTGGGCTGGAGTCCTGAAAGCTGGGTGAGCGTGGAAGACTGGGCTATGCGCATGCATCCAGAAGATCGCGAATATGTGGTGAATTTCTGCGTGTCCCAATCCCAGGCTGGCGTGGACCATGAGGCGGACTACCGAGCGCTGACCAAGGACAACGGCTATGTGTGGATTCGCGACGTTGTGCACGTGGTGCGCAATGACAGGGGCGAGGTCGAAGCACTGATCGGTTTCATGTTTGACATCAGCGAACGCAAGAAGACCGAGGACCAACTGCTGAGCTTGCAGAAAGAGCTAGAGGTGCTTTCGTTCAAGGACGGTTTGACGAATATCGCCAACCGCCGCCGCTTCGATAGCTGTTTTGAGTTGGAGTGGGAACGTGCGCGCCGCGAGCGCCAGCCACTGTCCCTGTTATTGCTGGACGTCGATTTCTTCAAGCAGTACAACGATTTGTACGGCCATATCCAAGGCGATAAATGTTTGATAGCGATCGCCCAGACGCTGAGTTTGGCGTTGGATGGTCCTCGCGATCTTGTCGCTCGCTATGGAGGCGAAGAGTTTGTCGTGCTGCTGCCCGAAGCCGATGCCGAGGTGGCGCGTAAAGTTGCTGACCGTTGCCAACGGTTGATTCAGAAGCAGTCCATCGTGCATGCGCTATCGCCACATGGCCACCGCGTCACTGTCAGCATCGGAGCGGGCTCGGTGGTGCCAGGTGAGCTGGAAAAACCTACAGACTTCATCAAAGCCGTAGACAAGCAGCTATATGCGGCTAAAAACAATGGTCGGCACCGAGTTGAATACGTGCAGTTGGAAGGGTTGGCGTGCCGGTCTGTCGTTGAAAGTGCAGAAGAACAAACAACTACCAGTCATTCATAGAGACCACCTTTGAGCACCGGCCGATGACCCGGCAGGGCACTGGCCGGACTCAGGGTGATTTGGGGCACTATGCGCTAATGCCGGGGTGAAGGTCCGTAGGCCTCTATCGCTTTGCATGCTCGCCAGACGTGTGCTGTTTGATGATGTCCATCACCGCAGCGGTCATGATTGCGGTTGAAACACCGAACATGAGTATGCCATTGGCCGCCTCCAGTGGACTGAGCAAGCGCCATTGCGGGCTGAGGACCACATCGCCATAGCCCAGGGTGGAGAAGGTCACTCCGGAAAAGTACAGCGCGGTGATGAAGTCATCGAACTCACCGAGCAGCAGGAACAACAGCGCCCATAAAGCCATCTGCACGTAGTTGCCGATGAGCATCACCACCATGACCATCGACAGCAAGCGCACGTCATCGCTCCAGGAGGGGCTCAGGTTCATCTTGCGTCGCAGCGACACATAGCGACGCGCACACAGGGCTAGAAACACTGCCTGCAACACGACACAGAGCACGATCACCGGCAGGCCTACCAGAAAATTGATCAGCATGAGTGGCCCTCTTCAGCAGGTAGCTTGGAAGCATTTCGACGTTGCCGGCGCTTGTCGAGCAGGTAAACCATCGCACAGGCGTACAGGGTGACCAGGATGAACAGCCCCATGCGGATGGCGAAGGCGGTGTAGACATCCTTGCCGGCGGCGCTGTCCTGCACCGACTGGCCGAGCAGAATGATCATGGTCGTCAGGCTGTTGAGCCAGAAGCCCGGCGTGTAGCTGCCCGGGCTCAGCCCGTAGAGCTTTCGGGCCAGCACCAGCCCGAACAGCAGCATCCACAGGAAGAACATCCACAGGTTGACGAACAGGCCCAGGGCGAACCAGAAGAGAATCGCCATCAGGCCGCCGAGCAGGGTCGAGCCGAGCAGCTCCCGCCCGGCAGTGCGTGCACGGGTGGCGGTGCTCTGCTGGCCGAGGTTGACCGACTTCATGATGATCGGCATGTAGCTGGCCGGATCGATCAGCGCCAACAGGAAGGCGGGCATCACCACCAGTGCTGCGCGCAAAGCCAACCAGCTGATTTCATCGGCCGACAGGGCAGGGGTGGGGGCGGGCGGCTGGGCGCCGAGCGGGTCAGGGAGCAGCCAGTGGCTGATCGACACCACCGTGACGGCCAGGAGCAAGCCCTTGACCAGCGACACGATCACCTGCAGTGCCAGGTCGAACTCGGTAGCGCCGGCCGCGCTGATCATCGTCAAGCCAACCACCATGAAGGTGGCGACCAGCGAATTGCCGCCACTCATGCCATAGCGGAACACCAGAAACAGGCACAGGCCGACCAGTATCACACCGGTCAGCGCGTAGTAATGCAGCAGCGGTATCAACAGCAAGCCGCTGCCGGTGGTCACCATCAGCACCACCGTCAGGCCCAGGCTGGCCTTGAACGGCAGTGGTCGATTCATCGCCGCCAGCATCGTCAGCGCCAGCATCGGTGCGATGAACGGGATCGGCAGGGCCAGGCCGAAGCTTGCGGCCAGGCACAGCGCAGTGCCAGTGGCCAGGCGCAGGGCGCGCCTGGCACGGACTTGTTGCTCAGTAGGCATACGACATCCAGCTCATCACGCGCAGGAACAGCCGGCCGAGCAGGTTCAGCGGGTTGCCTTCGCTGGGGAACGCCATGACCTCGGCCTGGCCACCGACACGGATGCCGCTGAGGTCGCTCAACTGGCCGGGCGCAAGCTCGATGATCACTGGAAAACGCTGAGCCGGGCGCAGCCAGTCACGGCTGTTCTGCACCGTGGGCAAGGTCCCGGCTGGCGTGCTCTGGCCGGTACTCACGCCATAGCCGATGCTGCGCACACGGCCTTCGAATACCGTGCCGGGCAGGCTATCGAGCACGATGCGCACCGGGGTCCCGGGCCTGACCTTGCCCAGGTTGTTCTCCGTCATGTCGGCCGTGACCCACACATCGTGGATGGCGATCAAGGTCATCAGCGGCGCACCGGCTGCGGCGAACTGGCCAACATCGGTGCGCAGGTCGGTGACCAGGCCATCCGAGCGGGCACGAACCGAGCTGTTGGCCAGGTCCAGCTCGGCCTTGTCTACAGAGGCAATGGCGCTGAGCAGCTGGGCATTTTTCTCGTCGCTGCCACCTTGGGTTTCTCGGGCGCGTTCTACTTCCGCCCGCGCCGCGGCGACATGGGCGACGGCCGCATCGAGGGTGGAGCGGGAAATTTCCAGCCGGCGCACGGAGATGGTCCCAGGGTCTTCCTTGTACAGACGCTCAAGGCGTTGGAGGTCCTTGCGGGACATGACCTCGTTGGCCTGGGCCGCTTTCAGCGACGCCACCTTGGAGTCGATGCCAGCGGTGTTGGCGCCGATCTGTTTGCGGGTGCTCTGCAAGTCGGCACGCGCGCGGTCGACAGCGATCTGGTAGTGCTGCGGGTTCACCTCGAACAGGACGTCGCCGGCCTTGACGTCCTGGTTGTTGCGAACGTTGACTTTGGTGACCGTGCCCGCGACCTCCGCCGCCACCGGAACGACAAATGTCTGCACCCGTGCCTGTTGCGTGTAGGGGGTATAGCGGTCGGCCAGCAGGTACCAGACCAGGCTCAGGACGATCAGCACAGCCACCCAATTCAGCGCTTTTTTTGCCGGGTCGGCCACAGACGACGGTGCGGTTGCTTCCATCTCTTGTTGGCGGTCACTCAATTGACACCTTCCTTCGCTTCATCGAGCAGGTTGCCCCAGTCGGTGCGTTGCTGCATCTGTTGGCGGGTGGCGGGGTCGAGCAGCGGACGGTCACTGTACCAACCGCCGCCGAGGGCCTTGTACAGAGCGATCAGGCTGTTAACGGCCGTGTTGCGATTGACCAGGTAGTTATCCTGCTGGGCGAACAGGGCAGCCTGGGCATCGAGTACCCGCTGGAAATCCGAATAGCCTTCACGGTACTGGGCATTGGCCAGGGATACCGAGCGCTCGGCGGCAATCGACGCTTCGCTGAGGATACGGTCGCGTTCCAGGGCCTTGACCAGCCCCGTCGCCGCATCGTCGGCCTCACGTGCCGCCTGGCGAACGCTGTCCTGGTAGACGACTATCAATTGTTGCAGGCGGGCATCCTGGATGCGCACGTTGTTGGTGATTCGGCCATGGTCGAACACGTCCCAGCGCAGGCTCGGCCCGCCGATCAGGTCCAGGGTGTTGGACGTGCCGTTCAGAGAGCTCGCAGACCAGACGATGCTGCCCAGCAGGCTGATGGAGGGGTAAAGGTCGGCCTCGGCGACACCGATCAACGCTGATTGGGCTGCGACCTGTGCTTCTGCGGTGCGAACATCCGGGCGGCGCAACAACAGGTCTGCCGGCACACCCTGCAGCACGGCACGGTCGACCAGGGGCACCATTCCGGTGTTGCTATGGAGTTCCGGCATCGCGCCGGGCGGGCGGCCTATCAAGGTGGACAATGCATTGCGTGTGCTTGCGACCTGCGCCTCGAGATCGGGAATGGTGCTCAGGGTTCCCAGGTACTGGGTCTTGGCCTGTTGCAGGTCTAGCTCGGCATTGTCACCGCTGGTAAACAGGCGCTCGGTAATCTCATAGCTGCGCTTCTGCAGTCTGGCGTTGTTCCTGGCGATCAGCAGGCGCGCCTCGGCGGTACGCAGCGCGTAGTAGGTTTGCGCCACCTGAGCGTGAAGCAGCACCAGAACGTTTTCATAGTTGCTCTGGGCGGCGAACCAGGCAGCGTCCGCCGACTCGATGGCGCGGCTGAATCGGCCCCAGAAATCCAGTTCCCAGCCGATGTCGAAACCCGCGCTGTGTTGCCACAGATGGCTGTCCTGCGGGTTGTCGCCGCCCCATTGGCGACGCTTGAGGTAGACGCTGTCGGCGCTGACCTGCTGGACTTGTGGGTAGCGGTTGCTTAATGCGATGCCCAATTGAGCGCGGGCTTCCATCACCCGCAGACCGGCGACTTCCAGATCGGCGTTGTGGGCATCGGCCTCGGCGATCAGATGGTCGAGCACCGGGTCGGTAAATACGTGCCACCACTGCCGGCTATCGGGCTGCGTACGTTGCTGGCTGACACGCTCCAGGGCCTCAGTGTTCCAGTGCTCGACCCAGGCCTGGGTCGGTGACTGGAAGTCAGGGCCCAGGCGCACACAGCCGCCCAGGCCCAAGGCGCCACACAGCAGCAGCCGGCTCATGCGAGCAGGAGACGACATCAAGCGCACTCTCCTCAGCCCGGTGGATGCTCGTTTGGTTTCTCAAGTCGTGTTTGCTCATCGCGCGATTGTTCATCCAGTACGTCGATTAGCGATTTGTCCTCGACCCATTGCCAGAACAGTTGATAGGCGACCGCCAGTACCACCGGCCCGATGAACAGCCCGATGAATCCGCCGCTGACCATACCGCCCAAGGCGCCAATCAGGATCACCGGCATCGGCACATCGACGCCGCGGCCCAGCATCAATGGCTTGAGGATGTTGTCGGCCATGCCGGCAATCAGGCTGTAGATGGCAAACACGACGGTGGCAAGCGTGGTTCCTTCAGTAGCAAAGACATAGGCGATTACCGGCAAACTCACGAGAATTACCGGCAACTGCATGATCCCCATCAACAACGCGAGCATAGCCAGCAGCCCGGCACCGGGCACCCCCATGAGTACGAAGCCGACTCCCACCAGCAGCATCTGGATAAAGGCGATACCCACCACGCCCTGGGCGACCGCGCGGATGGTTGCGGTGCACAGCTCGGTAATGCGCGGGCCGCGCGTGGGGCCGGAGAGGCGGGTGGCGATAGCGATGGCGCTGCGTTCGCCGTTTTCACCGTAGGCCATGAGCACACCGGCAATGATCAGTGCACCGATGAACAGCAGAAAGCCCACGCCAACACCGGCCATCTTGCCCAACAAGGTCAAGCCGACCGTCTTGATGTAAGGCATCAGCTTCATCAGCACGCTGCTCATGTCGGTCGCCGACTGCATCCAGAAGGTGTAGAGCGGTTTACCAATCAGGGGCAGGGCGGCGATCTTTTCGCTCGGCAGCGGAATTTCCAGGCTGTCGGACCTGAGCACGGCCAGGGTGCCTTCGATCGAATCGCTGATCGAAGTGCCCAGCAGGTAAATCGGTACCATCAGCAAGCCCAGGGCGACCACTACGATCAGGGTAGCGGTGCGACCGTCCTTGTTACCCAGTTTGCCCTTGAGCATGTTGTGCAGCGGGTACAGGGTAATGGCCAGGATTACGGCCCAGAGCATCAAATTGAGGAACGGATGAAAGATCTGGAAGCAGAACAGCACCAGCACCGTGATCAGACCGGCTCTAATTAAGACATCGAGCAACCCACCGGACAGCGCCCTTGCAGAAATGTTCGTGCGCAACATTGTCTAGTCCCTCGCGATTCGCACCAGGATCGGGATACGCTTAGGCAGCATAGACGTTGATTTGCCGGGAGCTCCAAGCGCTCGCAACGGTAGCTGCCCTCCGTGAAGGGCAGCTATGGGTAGACGCACAGCGCCATGGGCTGGCTGCTGGCAAGATGAGGGCTTAGTTGACTATCACTTCGTCCAGGGCCTGCTCCAGGGTGCTGACCGTACGCTCGATATTGTGCAGCTTTTCGAGCCCGAACAGCCCGAGGCGGAAGGTCTGGAAGTCGGCGGGCTCATCGCATTGCAACGGTACGCCGGCGGCGATCTGCAGGCCGTGCTCGGCAAATTTCTTGCCGCTTTTGATGTCGGCATCATCGGTGTAGCTCACCACCACGCCAGGGGCCTGAAAGCCGGCGGCGGCCACGCTTTTGATGCCTTTGCCGGTCAACAGTGCGCGCACCCGGTCGCCCAGCGCCTGTTGTTCATCGCGGACCTTGTCGAAACCGTAGGCCTGCATCTCTTTCATCACGTCGTTGAAGCGCGCGAGGGCATCGCTGGGCATGGTCGCATGGTAGGCATGCCCGCCCTGTTCGTAGGCCTGCATGATCTGCAGCCACTTTTTCAGGTCGCAGGCAAAGCTGCTGCTTTGCGTGTGCTCGATACGCTCCAGAGCCAAGGCACTGAACATCACCAGGGCGCAGCACGGGGAGGCGCTCCAGCCTTTTTGCGGTGCGCTGATCAGCAGGTCTACGGCGCACTTGTGCATATCAACCCAGATCGTGCCCGAGGCGATGCAGTCCAGCACGAACAGGCCACCCACCGCGTGCACGGCGTCGCCGACGGCCCGCAGGTAGTCGTCGGGCAGGATGATCCCTGAGGAGGTTTCAACGTGGGGAGCGAAGACAATCTGCGGCTTGTGCGCCGCAATGGCGGCCAGCACATCGTCCAGCGGGGGCGGCGCGTAGGCGGCCTGGCGACCGCTGTCGACCGGTCGGGCCTTGAGCACCGTGGTAGCCGCCGGGATGTTGCCCATCTCCAGGATCTGGCTCCAGCGATAGCTGAACCAGCCGTTGCGTATCACCAGGCATTGCTGGCCGGTGGCAAACTGCCGCGCTACCGCTTCCATGCCGAACGTACCACTGCCCGGCACCACCGCAACTGCCTGGGCGTTGTAGACCTGTTTCAGGGTGCTGGAAATATTCTTCATCACGCCTTGAAACTGCTGCGACATGTGGTTGAGCGAGCGGTCGGTGTAGACCACCGAGTACTCGACCAGCCCCTCAGGATCGATGCTGGGATATAGCTTTGACATGCGGTGACTCCTTTGGCAGAGATGTCCGTGGTATCGACCCTGCCTCAAGCTTTGGCAAATGACAAGATTGCTTGGCCACCGGCACGGAATTTGGCCAGATGCATGAGCCGGCTATCGACCCTGCGCGCGATAATGGCAAGATGAACCATCATGGAGAAAGTAGCATTCGGCGCCAGGCGAAGCCGGATACCGTGCGCATAGGAATGAGGGAATATGGCTTCGATTCATGTGGACGGTGAAGACAAGACCGCTGAAATCAGCGACTGGGCTATTTTCTGGAGCGATAAGTACCAGGCTCTGCTACTGACTTGTCGTTACCCCTTCGGGAAAAAATCCACCCACCCGCTCAGTGACTGCCGAATTTCCCCCATTCGCGAGTTGAGCAACATGCTGCTGACCAAGCCCGGCAGCACAATCTTCAAGCCCATTGCCAAAGCCACGATCTACGGCGAGCGCTATGCCGTTGTGCACTATCCGGGAGGGGCCAAACCCTATGTCTACAAGACGGACGGCATCGGCTTTACCGCCCCGACGTCGATCAAGAACACACCGGTCTTGCGCTATCTCACTGCTGTGGCGAATGCCCGACAGCATCACGCTGAGTCGAAGGCAGATCGGGAAATTGCCAACAATGTTGTGCGCCAGCTTGAAAAACTGCCTGCCATCGACAGCACCGCCTTGCAAGCCTATTGCACGGGGCACAATGGCACACGAGAGGCGGGCCAGGGGCTCATCTATCCGTTCGGGCTGAACGAAAGCCAGGTCCAGGCGGTCGAGCGGGCGTTCAGCGCGCAAATCAGTGTGATCGAAGGCCCGCCGGGGACCGGCAAGACCCAGACCATCCTTAATATCCTCGCCAATATCTTGTTACGCGGGCAGACGGTAGCGGTGTTGTCCAACAACAATGCTGCCGTGGAAAACGTATACGAAAAGCTGGAAAAATACGGCTTGGGTCACTTGGTCGCCAAGCTCGGCAACCAGGACAACCGCGAGGCATTCTTCGCCGACCTGCCTGCATGGCCCTCCAGCACGCCCGAGCCGGCGCCGTCCCTGGATGAGATCCAGGTCCTGGTAAGCCGCTTGAAGCAGCACCTGCAGGACCACAACAAGGCAGCACAACTGCAAATCGAGCTTGACGAGCTGGTCATCGAGCGCCGCTACCTGCAGCAGTGGCAGGGGCATAGCGATGGGCAAGCCACAGGTTCGTTGGACAAGTACGGGCTGACTCCGCGCAAGACTGCAGACCTTATGGCCTACCTGGCCAACCTCGGCGAGCGCCGCATTCACCTCAAAGACCGTATCGAGCTACTGTTCAAATTCAGGATACTTCGTGCCAAACCTTTCTCTCAGGGCGAGGCGCGCATGGCCATGTTCCATGCCCTGCAGATGCATTATTACGACAAGTCGCTACGGGACAAGGAAACGGAGTTGCAGGCGTGCCGTGAATCGTTGGCAAACGCAAATTTCACGGCGTTGCTGAAAGAACTGACAACAGCATCGATGCACCATCTGAAGCAGCATCTGCAACGACAGGTACCGCCGTCGGACAGTTTCGATGCCAAAAATTATCGCAGGCATTTTGATGCCTTCGTGCGACGCTTCCCTATTCTGGGAAGCGGCACGCACTCCATCGTCAACTCGATCGCACCGGGGGCGATCCTCGACTACGTGATCATCGACGAGGCTTCATTACAGGACATCATGCCAGGCATCCTGCCACTGGGCTGCGCGAAGAACCTGGTTGTCGTTGGAGACAACCGCCAGTTGCCGCACATCCCCGTGAAACTGGGACTTCAGGCGCCTGCCGAGGCCTATGATTGCGAGCGTTTCAGCCTACTGGATTCGTGTATTGCCGTTTTCCAGCACACGCTGCCCAGGACCCTGCTGAAAGAGCATTACCGTTGCCACCCCAGGATCATCCAGTTCTGCAACCAGCAGTTCTACGACAACGCACTGGTGCCGATGACCGAGGACAAGGGTGAAGCCCCCCTGCGCCTGGTGGTAACGACCAAGGGCAATCACGCACGGCAGAATACCAACCTTCGGGAACTGGACTCCCTGCTCAAGGTGCTTGAGGACGAGGGGCAGGCCGTCGGAATGGACGGCGAAGGCCGTGGTTACATCGCCCCGTTCCGGGCACAGGTCAACCTCGCCGGCACGCGCCTTCCGGCAGATTTCGTCAAGGACACCGTGCACAAGTTTCAGGGGCGAGAGTGCGACGAGATCGTCTTCTCCACCGTGCTGGACAAGAAACACTACAACCAGGCGCGCAGACGCCTGGATTTCGTCGACGACCCCTGCATGATCAACGTGGCAGTATCCCGGGCCAAACATCGCTTCACCCTGGTGACCGGTGATGAGGTGTTCACCGACAACAATGGCCACATCGCCGCCCTGATCCGCTACATCAGTTATTACGCGCAGGACGAGCAGATCGTGCGCGCGCCGGTGGTATCGGCATTCGATGTGCTGTACCGCGAGTACGACCAGTCTCTTGCGCGCTTGAACGCTCGTCTGCGGCCCAGGGATTCGCGCTTCAAGTCGGAGCAGATCCTGGAGCAACTGCTGCGCGAAGCGTTATGTGCCCCGGCGTACAAGACATTGATGTATCACACTCAGATCAAGCTGGATCAGCTTGCATCGCCGGTTAACCCACAATGGACAGAGCGCCAGAGGGCCTTCTTGAGGCGCGCCAGTTGCGATTTCGTCATCTATTTCAAAGTAGGCAAGACCCCGCTAGGGGTAATCGAGGTCGATGGCGGTTACCACGACCGACCCGAGCAGGCGGCCCGGGACGCCTTGAAGAACGACATTCTGGCTAAAACCGGTATTCCCATCCTGCGGCTGCGGACAGTCGAGAGTGACATTGCGCAGAGAGTCGGCGACTTTATCGACCAGTGGGCTAGCCCTGGCCCATAAGCAGCATCATTCTTTTAAAACTGTTCTGCCTCAGGCGCACGGAACGCCTTGCTGTAGTAACCGGACGGGTCGAAACAGCACACGTGCTTCTTGCCCGATGCAAGCATGTCGCAGGCATCGCCGATGCGTTTTGCGCGCGTCTTGAGTTGCTTGGCTGAAGTAATCCAGTGAATCCAGTCGACGCGTGCGAGGGTGGTCGTACTGTCCCAGACTGAACGCGCCGAAGGCGCGGCTGCCAGCGCCTCCTGAAAGTCTGGCGGGATGTCGGGCTCGGGCTCCTGCTTCACAGGGGCCAGCTCAAATGTAACGAGATCCCCAACGGCCGCACCTGCGGCTTCGAGCAGCGCTGTACTTATCTGCAGCCAATGGCTCAGCTGGCCATCCGGCTCGAGGGTTGCCTGGAAAGGGTGCCCATTGAGCGTGCCTTCAACGGATGTCCTTCCACGCCTGGGAAGCTGCTCGCTCGCGTCTTTTGGCAGTACTACGAACGCCCACGACCTACCGTCTTCAGGCTTTGCCGGGCGAAGAAGCGTTGCTTCGAATCGGGATTTCACATCGATTGCTTTCATGGCAACGCCTCCAGCTATTACGCCAGGCTCAGCGACGATAAAGACTCAGTACAGAAGGAAATCTCTGGAACCGCCAGGCACTGCACACCTTGCATCACTTCCCATTGCGAAGCCCCATCCACAGGCGAGTTATAAACCGATCGACCTTTGGTGGCATGGGCTGCTGCAAGAACAAACCGCTACGTGCCTGGGCCGAGATTAAAAGACCTTTCTCTGCAGCCGTCGCAGGATCAACATAGGCGGAGAAGTCTGCATTCGGATTTGCGTAGCCAATTTCCATCGAGATCTTGGCAATGACCCTGGGCTCCAGGATGTAATTGATGAATTCTTCTGCCTCCGCCTTGTGCTTGGCCCCCTGCGCGATGGACATGTTGTCGGCCCACATCAATGCGCCTTCGCGGGGTGATGCGATCGCTATCTGCACGCCGTTATGCGCCGCCTCGGCAGTACTCCTGGCAAGCATGAGCCCGCCCGAATACCCGACTGCGATGCAGATATCTCCGGACGCGAGATCGGTCACAAAGCGCGAAGAGTGGAAATATTTTATTCCCGGACGTAGCTGCATCAGCAGCTGTTGCGCCTTGAAATAGTCATCCGGCTTAGTGCTCGCGGGGTCCAGTCCCAGATAGTTAAGCGCTAGCGCATAAACCTCGGCCCCGGAGTCCGGAAAAGCCACGCCGCAGGCACTCAGGCGCGCTATGTTTTCCGGTTTGAACACCAGCCCCCAGGACTCGGTTTCGGAAACGTCACGCCCCAGCACCTTCTTCACCGCTTCGACGTTGTAGCCGATGGTGGTGGTGCCCCAGAGGTAGGGGACGGCATACCTGTTGTCCGGGTCCATCCGGGCCAGCTCCACCAGGAACGCCGGGTCCAGGTGCGACCAGTTCGGCAGTCGGGTCTTGTCGAGCGGCTCCAGGGCTCCCGCCTTGATCAGCTTGGGTAGCTGGTTGTGCGAAGGGAAGACGATGTCGTAGCCCGAGTTACCTGCGAGCAGCTTGGCTTCGAGCACCTCACCGGTGTCGTACACGTCATAGGTGACCTTGATCCCGGTGCTGCGCTGAAAATCCTCCAGCACCGACTGCGGCAGGTATTCGACCCAGTTGTACACCCGCAGCTCTCTGACGTTGCCAGCGGCGTGGCAGTAGCCGCCGAATGAGGCCCACAGCACCAGCATCGACAGCAGCGTACTGGCCCAGCGGGCAGACGCTGCCCGTGCGAATGGAGGTTTCATGATGCTTGCGCCATAACGGGTACCTGCTGCAGCCTGAGTCAGGCACTGTTGAGGTGTGACAGATGGGTCTGCAGGTAATCGACGAAGGCGAGCACCTTGCGGCTGGCGCGGCGATGGCTGGGATAGACCGCCAGAATGTCATCGCCGAAGGCCTCCGGCCCGATGACGTAATCCTCCATCAGCCGCACCAGGCGCCCATCGCGCAAATACCTGTCCACACTCCATTGCGGTGTATGCAGGATGCCGCGCCCGGCCAGCGCATTCTGCAGCAGCAAATCATAGCTGTCGCTTTCCAGGCGGACCCGCTGCGGATAGGGCAGGCGAATCCTCCCTGCTTCCGACTGGACCCACCAGAACTTCATATCCAGCGCGGGGTGAAGGTACTTCAACCAGTCGTGCTGGTTACAGGTGTGCGGCGACAGCGGCAGCGGATTGCGCGCAACGTATTCCGGGCTGGCACAGAGGAAGATGCGGTTCTGGCCGACCACCCGCGCAATCAACCCCGGCAGATCGCTGCGCCCCTGACGGATGCCCAGGTCGTAGCCGGCCTCGATCAGGTCGACAAAGTCATCGGACAATTCGACACGCAACTGGATATCCGGGTATTCCTCCAGAAAACCCGCGCACACTTCGCCCAGAAAGGCGCGTTCGAAGGCCAGGGGCGCGGTCATCCGCAACGTGCCGGACAGCCCCTGATGCAGCTGACTGATCTCTTCTCCGGCCTCATGCAGGCTACGCAAGACCTGCCGCGCCGTCTCCAGGTAGAGGCGGCCCGACTCGGTGAGCACAATGCGCCGGGTGCTGCGCTCGAACAGCAGGGTACCCAGTTGCTTTTCCAGCATGCTGACGGCCTTGGTCAGGGCCGAAGGCGTCTTGCCCAGCATTTCTGCCGCACGGCTGAAACTGCCCTGATCAGCCGTGGCAACAAACATCGATATCGCACCGAGCGTGTCCATATTTTTTCCAAACTGGCAAAAAGCTTTTTAGCGAAGTGGCCATTCTGGAAATAGCATGACACAGATAGTCTCGCCGTCGCCAACAACTACAAGAGGGCAGCACATGATTCGGTTCGTTCCGGCGCTACTGGCACTGGCAGTCGCTTTTTCCTCATCGGAATCCATGGCGGCGGCAGACTTGATACTGGTCAACGGCAAGATCTTCACCGCCGACCCGGCCAACCCCCAGGTTCAGGCCATCGCCGTTGACCACGGCAAAATCGTCGCCGTGGGCAGCGACGACGAGGTGCGTGGCTTCGCTGACAACGCCACTCAGGTCATCGATCTGGCAGGCAAGCGCGTCACGCCTGGCCTGATCGACTCCCACTCCCACTCGGTGTTCGGCGGCCTGGAGCTTGCGGCGGCGAACATGGAGGGCGAATCGGTCAGCGTCGACGAGCTGGAACAGCGCCTGCGCACCTGGCGCGCTGATGGCCGCGCCAAGCTGGGTGAGTTCCTCCAGGTGGTGGGCATGAACTCCAGCGACTGGTCCAAGGCGCAGGCGTTCGGCGAGCGTTTCAACCACGGTGAGTGGGCAAACACCCCGATCGTCTTCGTCGGCGGCGACCACCATACCGCCTGGGCCAACAATGCCATGCTCAAGCGTGCGGGAATCGACAAGGCACTGGTTGCCGGCCTGAGCAAGGCGGACAGCGCCACCATCGGCACCCTGAAAAACGGCGAGCCAAGCGGCTTTCTGGTGGACGCGGGCTGGGACCGTGTCGCCGCCGTGCTGCCACCGGTCGATGCCGCCGGCCTGCTGCGCGCGGCCGAAGCTGCGGTGCACTACAACAACAGCTTCGGCATTACCGCCTGGATGGACCCGGCCGCCAACGGTGCGCCCGGCGAAGCGATGTTCGCCATCAAGCCCACCGAGAAAACCGTCGGCGTGCTACCGGCCTACAAGGCGCTGGCGGAGAAAGGCGGGCTGACCGCGCACGTGGCCGCGCTGCTGGTGGTCAACCCGAAAAGCCGCCCGGCCGACCTGGACACCATCGACAAGGTGCGCCAGCAGTTCACCGGCATTCCCAACCTGACCCTGCCCGGGATCAAGGTGTTCGCCGACGGCGTGCTGGAGTACCCGGCGCAGAGTGCGGCACTGCTCGACCACTACAGCAACAGTCACAAAAGCGGCGAGCTGCTGCTGGACCCGCAGCACTTCGGCGAGCTGGTCACGGCGGCCGACAAGCGCGGCTGGCTGGTGCATGTCCATGCCATCGGCGACCGCGCCGTGCGTGAATCGCTCAATGGCATCGAGCAGGCGCGCAAGGCTGGCAACAGTGGTATCACCCATTCGATCACCCACCTGCAGCTGGTCAACCCGACGGAGTTCGCCCGCTTCAAGCCGCTCAACGTGATCGCGTCCATGCAACTGCTGTGGGCCGCCGGCGACGAGTACACCCTGGATATGGTCAAGCCCTACGTCGACTCGGCAGCGTATCGCTACCAGTACCCGGCGCGCTCGCTGCTCAAGCATGGCGCGACCATCGCCGGCGCCAGCGACTGGCCGGTCTCCAGCCCCAACCCCTGGCTGGCGATCGCTCAGGCCGCTTCCCGCGAAGGCCCCAAGGGCGTGCTGAACGCCGAAGAAAGCCTGGACCGCGAGACCATGCTGTACGCCTACACCATCAACGCTGCCAAGACCATCGGCCTGGAGCAGCAGATCGGCTCCCTGAGCAAGGGCAAGCAAGCCGACTTCGTCATCCTCGATCGCGACGTGCTCACGGTCAGTGACAAGGACGTGAGTGAAACACAGGTACTGGCTACCTACTTCGGCGGTCAGCCGGTTTACACCCCCGCCAAGTAACCCCCTGAGACACACCCCATCTTGCCCCGGGAATGGGGCGGGGTGCGGCCCCCTATTGCCCGAAACACTGCCAACTACAACTAAAAAACGAGGCGACCATGAACAGCAACAACCTAGCAGCCAGCATCGCCCTGATGGCCGGACTTTGTGCCATCGCGCCCCAGAGCCAGGCGCTGGCGCTCAATGATGATTTCTTCCTGAAACTCGACGTGACCGCCGCCAGCGACTATCGCACGCGTGGTATTTCGCAGACTCAAGGCGACCCGGCGCTGCAGGCCGGTGTTGTACTGGGCCATTCCAGCGGCCTGTATGTAGGTGCCTGGACCTCCAACGTCGATTTCGGCTTCGATATCGACACCCGCCAGGAAGTGGACTATTTCGGCGGCTGGTACTGGCAGCCCACAGAAGCGCTGTCGCTGGACCTCGGCTACATCAAGTATGCCTATCCGAAAACCAGCGGTTTCAACCAGTCCGAGACCTATGCGGTGCTGGGCGCCTACGGCTTCAAGGTGGCAGCCTTCTACTCCAGCGATGCGCCCACCATCCACGGCGAGGACCAGGACTCCCTCTACAGCTGGGTCGGCTACGAGACCCAGCTCCCGCTCGAGGTCGGCCTGGAGCTGCGTTATGGCCGGATGGACTTCAAAGACCCGATGTTCTGGTCGTCGAGCGGCGACTCGAAAGATTCCTACCACGAGTGGGAAGCCAAGATCACTCGTGACTTTTTGGGCGTGACCTGGGGCCTGAGCTACATCGATACCGACCTGTCGAAAACCGAATGCGCCAGCTCCTACGGCTTCGACGACGTCTGTACCGCCACCGTGGTGGCGAGCGTGCGCAAGGAGTTTTAAGCGCTGCGCAAAGAGGCACCAGGGCCCGCTGCGCCCTGGTCCACTGCACCGCCGTTACGCATGCCCGGCGCGATAACAAGCACTACAGGATTTTCCATGAACAATGCTACCCGGCTTACCGGCACCTCCAGTCTGGATGTGCAGTCCTTTATCAACCGCCAGCCCTTGTCGCGCTATCAGTGGCGCATCGTGCTGCTGTGCTTTCTCATTGTTTTTCTCGATGGCCTGGACACGGCGGCCATGGGCTTCATCGCCCCGGCGCTGAGTCAGGACTGGGGGATAGACCGCGCCAGCCTCGGCCCGGTGATGAGCACCGCGCTGATCGGTATGGTGTTCGGTGCCCTCGGCTCAGGGCCGCTTGCCGACCGCTTCGGCCGCAAGTTGGTGCTTGTAACGGCGGTGCTGCTGTTCGGTATCTTCAGCCTGCTCTCGGCCTTCAGTGGCTCGGTCGAGCAACTGCTGGTACTGCGCCTGCTCACCGGTATCGGCCTGGGCGCAGCGATGCCCAATGCCACTACCTTGCTGTCCGAATACACCCCCGAACGCCACAAGTCGCTACTGGTCACCAGCATGTTTTGCGGCTTCAACCTGGGCATGGCCAGTGGCGGTTTCATCTCGGCCAAGCTGATTCCGGCCTATGGCTGGCACAGCCTGCTGCTGCTCGGTGGCGTGCTGCCGCTGCTGCTGTCTGCGGTGCTGTTGTTTCGCCTGCCCGAGTCGGCGCGCTTTCTGGTGGTACGCAATCGCGATGAGAAACACGTACGAAAGGTGCTGGCACCGATCGCCCCGGACGAGGTTGCCATGGCGCATGCCTTTAGCGTGCCGGAGCAACAGACGGTGCAGGGCGGCAACGTGTTCCGCCTGCTGTTGACCGGGCAGTACAGCGCCGGCACCTTGCTGCTCTGGCTGACCTATTTCATGGGACTGGTCATCGTCTACCTGCTGACCAGCTGGCTGCCGACCCTGTTGCGCGACGGCGGCGCCAGCCTGGAGCAGGCCGCCTTCATTGGCGCGCTGTTCCAGTTCGGCGGCGTGCTGAGCGCAGTGGCTGTGGGCTGGGCCATGGATCGCTGGAATCCGCACAAGGTCATCGGTGGCTTCTACCTGCTGGCCGGGGTGTTCGCCTACTGCGTGGGCCAGAGCCTGAGCCAGGTCACTTTGCTGGCCAGCCTGGTACTGCTGGCGGGCATGTGCATCAACGGCGCGCAATCGGCGATGCCTTCACTGGCCGCGCGCTTCTACCCGACCCAGATGCGCGCCACCGGGGTGTCGTGGATGCTCGGCATCGGCCGTTTCGGTGCCATCCTCGGCGCCTGGGCCGGAGCTTCACTGCTGGGGATGGGCTGGAGTTTCGAGCAAGTGCTCGCCGCCTTGGTGCTGCCGGCAGTCCTGGCAACGGCCGCGGTTCTGATCAAGGGGCTGGTCAGTCATACAGACGCAACTTGAAAAAAGATGCCAAGCCGCTCAGCCAGCGTGGTCGCTGGTTGTGCGGTGTCTGGGGGAGGGTGGCGGGACTGCGGTGGGGCAATCCGGTTTGTGGCGCGAGAGGTGGGTCGAAGTTCGCATATTTCCCCGACAATAGTGGCAGCAATCGACTAAAGGCAGTCGCTTCTGTTGGTCTGCTCCCGGCCAGAAACGGACGCTCACCATGGATAGGAATCGGCAAACGGCACCAGTTACATGTCACCCCCGTTTTGAGTGACAAACAGCCTTCATTCGTCAGACTCACCTTTTTGCTTAAGAGGATCGTCTACCGTTATTTCTGTGACATTGACTCGATTGAGGATCACCAGCCTGGCATCGCTAACGGACCCGGCGGTCATTCAGGGGAAGATGCATGAAACCGCCCTTTGTATTTACGTTGATCCACGGAACGTTCAGTCCGAAAGCCGCCTGGATCCGAACCGACTCATTGATGTGGAGGTTCCTGGAGAGCCGATTTCCTGGCTGCCTCATCACTGCGCCGAAATGGCCCGGGATCAACACACATAAGGGGCGTTTGAAGGCATCGGATGACATTGTCCAGGTATTACTGCAGCAACATCAAGAACATCCAGATGCCAAGCACTTCATCATTGCGCACAGTCACGGTGGAACGATCGCACTTCACGCATGTGAAAACGAACGGGTTCGAAGCTCTTTAAGTGGCGTCATTACACTAGGCACTCCCTTCATTCACTCCCGGCGACGAGACCTGAGAGTACCGGTCCGTGTGTATGAAGAAATCGTTAAACTTGGTCGAAACCTTTGGCTCGTAGGGCTGTGGACAGGTGCCTTTTTACTGCTGGGAGTGGTGAGCTTAGCGTACGACGCAGTCAACGCAATCACTGCAATCAGTGCAGTCGATGTTTTCTGTCTCCTCCTGTTCATTGGGCTTGTGTTGTTTTCCACCAAGCTGCGCTTGGGAAAAAGTTCTCTGCGCGCGTTAATCGCTGCCCCCTTGAAGAAAGCCAGGGCCAAGCAGCGTATTCTTTACGCTTCTATGCGCGAGCCCTATTGCTTTTTATGGGACCTAAGGCTATTTGCTATTTCCGTCGACTTTGACGAAGCACGCATATACCTGCGAATACTGCGTGGCCTAGGTGGGCTCGCGCATTTCGCCCACGACGTTTTGTCTTACGCCATTCGGCCGGCTATTTATATTTCATTCGTGCTCGGCTTTGCCGTTCTTTTGAAACGCTTGTATCTGTTCTATGAAAGAACTCCGGACGTCTTTGGATTTCTGATCAACTCAATCTACGGGATTGTGACATTTCAGTTCTGGGGACTTTTATGGGTGCTTGCGTTGTCTATTTTGCTTCATGGCCTGATGATCCTCTGGCCTCTTATCAGACTTCACCAATACGGCTATGGAGAAATGTCTCTTTGGCTGAATTGGTTGCTGGATATTCATGACAGAAAATCACCCGGTTTCGGTCCAAAGTGGTCGTTCTGGATGGCGCGAAGCCGGGCCAAACCAGGAAAACGTCACAGCTTCTTCTACAACGACCAAGTCGTTCTGGAGAAGATCGCCGAGTGGATCGAGTCGCCAGAATTGTTCACGTCAGTCGTCGGGCCTGGGTCAGAGACGGGTAAGCGGCAGTCCGCGTCGATCTTCGTCCGCGTCGTTTCCTGGATCTTGCTCATGGCGCTCGCCATATGGCTTTGGCTGGACCCGAGCATGATCTATCACATTTGATTGGGCGGCGAATGCTTCACCTCCTCACTCGGTAGACTGCTGGACGACCGTATCGGATCGAGTACGGTCATTGGTAAGCGACTGCTATCGACCCTTTGCAGTCATTGGACAATAGGGCGGTAATGGGCGGGCTGGAGCCGCTCCAGTAGTGCGCTTTCTCACTTTGGATCCTTGCTTGGCCCCGAATAAAAAATCCCGACTACTGTTAATGGTCGGGGTGATTCGTTGCCACTTGGAATGTTCAAAAGAGGAAGAGAACCATGGGCTTTTTTGTAAGGCGTGGGGTCACAACGTTGGCACTGGGCATGATATTAGCCAGTCAGGCACACGCGGATGGAAACTTTCCTGATCCGCTGATATCCACGCCTCCTACACCCGAGACAATTCAAAAAGGCCTGGAAGCAGATGGCTACAGCCAAACCATCAACGGCTACATCTGGGGCTATCCGCTGGTTCGAATGGAGCGAGTAATTCGCGATTACATTGATGTCTCCAAACCGCAACCCGCCACCAGCTACCGGGCGCCTTTGAACCAGATCGGCTGGGCGAAATCACTCGCAGACCCTTCGGTCAAGGACATGCCGACCTCGAACAACGACACCCTGTACATGAGCGCTGTCGTCAACCTGACCGAACCCTACGTGCTGACCGTTCCCGACACCCATGATCGATACTACGTGGTCGATGTATTCGATATGTGGCAAGAACTGGAGCATTACATTGGTCGTCGCTCCACGGGAACCAAGGCTGGCAAGTTCGTATTGGTGCCTCCTGGTTGGAAAGGCGAGCTGCCCAAAGATGCCAAACGCCTGGACGTTAGCACCTCCAAAGTCTGGCTCTGGGGCCGGCTACATGTCATCGAGGGTGAAGACATGGCCCCAGTAACGGCACTGCAAAAGCAATTCGAACTCACGCCGTTGAGTGGCAAACCTCACAAAGACGAAACGCTGCCGCCGTTGCCAGCGATTGGTGATGATCCTCAAGGGTTCTTCACACATTTGGCGGCCGCCCTCAAGGACAACCCCGTCAAACCGGTGGATACCGCCCTGTATGGCCAGCTGTCGCGTATTGGTTTGACGGATGCTGGCTTTGATCCAAGCAAGTTGCCGGAAGCAACACGCAAAGGCATCGCCGATGGATTGAAAGATGGCCCCAGCGTCGCCTACTCGTCGCTTACCAGCAATGCCGTGATCCGTAACGGATGGACATGGGCCACCAGCCTGGACGACTTCGGCTACAAGTATCCACTACGCGCCATGGTTGCTGGCCCTTACCTGGGCGGGCAGGGCGAGAAAGAAGCCATGTACCCTACGCGCTCTGCTGACAGTGCCGGTAAAGCTCTGGACGGCAGCAACGGCGGTACTTACGAAATCAAGCTCAGTTCTGCACCACCGGTCGATGCATTCTGGTCACTGACGATCTACAAGGCGACCGATAAACTGCTGGTCGACAATCCGATCAATCGATACAAGATCGGCCCCACCACCAAAGGCTTGAAGACCGCGGCCGACGGCTCAATCACCATCGTGATTTCACACGACAAGCCGACAGGCGAAAACGCCAGCAACTGGCTACCCGCACCGGATGGAGTTTTCACATTGTTTCTGCGCCTGTACCAGCCTTCGGATGCCATCCTGAATGGGCAGTGGCCGTTGCCGCAGGTAGTCAAGATTAAGTAACCGTACGGTCAACGGCGTAAGGAGATATAACCTCATCAGTCTGTTCCACGACAGATGATGAGGTTACGACCGCTTCTGGCCGGTAGCCGCCGCCAAGAAGGCGCCGGGAGGAGTTACACCTCAGTCTGCTCCGCCATCTCCAGGGCATCATCGACCTCGATATCCACTCATCCAACTCATTTGCAGGGCGACGCAGCATTCATTCAATCTGGCCTATGGCAAAAATTACACAGACAGTGACCCTCTTTTTGAGTCACTTCGAAACCTCCTTGACGAGGACACCAAAGAAAAAACTAAAAAGGTGTAAGTGTAGAAGTCGGCATGTGACCGTTTCAGGCGCCTCGTCTGCGTAGACTGCCCTTGCCGGCTTTTCTCTTGATATCCCCTGTACCCATAACGACCAGCATTTTCTGGAACGTCGGGCATTCGATATGACGGGGAGCAGGGCACGCCGCAGCACGACGAAGCTCGTCGCGTATGGCACTGAGGTGTTCGATGGTGCGGTCCAGTTCGTCAGCCTTTTCTGCAAGCCGCTTGTGATCGATGGCTAGCTGACCGCCCGCACCCAGCATGGCGGCGATATCGTCCAGTGAAAACGCTGCAGATTGACCGAGCGCAATCAACGACAGCCGCTGGAGTACATCCGCACGAAATACCCGGCTCAGGCCACGACGGCCTATCGAGTGGATAAGACCTTTTTCTTCGTAGTAGCGCAGGGTTGAAGACGGCACACCGGAGCGTCGTGCCACTTCACCGATATCCATCTCTTTCATGCTTGACCTCAAGTCGACTTGAACTTGCAGACTGCCTGGATCAAACCGCCAATTCAGGCTGAAGGCAAGGAGAAATACCATGGGAGTAGGTGAGGCATTACTGCGCATTCTGTTCGTTGGAATGGGGGCCACGCTGATCATGGATGTATCGGCGTTTATTCAAGCGCGGGTATTTGGCATGGCGTCGGTTGACTATGGGCTCGTCGGCCGTTGGTTGGGCCACATGCTAAAAGGGCGGTTTCGTCACGCCTCGATTGTGACGGCGCCCCGTGTCCGCAATGAGCGCCTGGTGGGCTGGGTGTTTCATTACATCACTGGCAGCGTCTTTGCGATGATGCTCTTCGGTGCTCAGGGGCTTACCTGGTTCTGCAACCCCTCGCTGATGCCCGCGCTGATGACGGGTGCGATCAGTGTGGTTGCACCGTTCTTCATCATGCAGCCTGCGTTCGGTTTTGGCATCGCCGCTTCGAGAACAGCGGCACCGAACAGGGCAAGGCGCAGAAGCGTCATCGCTCATCTGACGTTTGGGGTCGGGCTTTTTGTAGCCGGGTGGCTATTGATCCGGCTATTTCCGGCTCCGCTATGCTAATGGATAACATGAAGTCAGACCAAAGAGGAGTTCGTCATGACCGTCGTCGATCGCCTCAGGTATTTGCGCGTTGTGCTGGTTTTGGCAGGCCTTGCGTGCCTTGCTCTCTACCCACTTATGCTGTTCTGGCCGTCTGGCTGGGCCTGGCACACCGGTCACTCGGACTACCCGATGATGATCGTTGGCCTATACGCCACACTGGGCGTGTTCTTGATCCTGGCCGCACGGGATCCACTAGCCAATCTGAGTCTGATCTGGTTCACCGTGTGGTCTAGCGCTGTACACGGCGGCATCATGGCTGTCCAGGCTGTCACCCAGCCGGGGCAAATGGGGCACTTGGTGGGTGACGTGCCAGCGCTGTTCATCGTGGCGGTTGCCTTGGCCATCCTGACGCCCGCTCGCAACGGGTCGAATCCAGCGAGTATTAATTGATCGGTTTGGCCTCGGGAAACTTCCACGATCCATTGAGAATTTCGGCTTTGGGCCTGTACAGCCTTACGGTGTAGTTCCAGCCTTTCATGGTCGGCAGGCAATTGGGACGATTCGACTCGCAGTCACCGAACTGGATGGTAATCGAGCCATCATCCGATTTTTTCGCAGTCAGATTGTTCAACGTGTAGGCGTTTGCCGCGTTCTTCTCGTAATAACCTTCAGCGTTGTAGAGGCTGACTGACCAGAAGCCATCGACGGGAACGTCTTTGACGGTAAGGCGATACACGGTTTTTCCGTCGTTTTTAACCGGCGTCACGTTCAGGTAAGTCGCGTCTTTGTCTGGATTTCCTCCCCAGGCGGCAGCCGAACCCAACAAGTGGCGAACAGGATCCACGTCTGCCTTGGTGCCAAAAGCTTTTTTGAAATCGGGGATGGTCGAAGACAATACCAGCAGCGCATCTCGCACTCTCTTCTGGCTTGTGGCTTCCCACTGTGGCAGCTCCAGCGCGCCAGGGTTCTTTTGGCTCACTCGGATGGCGTCTTGCAACGCGTGGACTTGTTTGATGTCGTCCGGGCTATTGGGGTCGACCAACGTGCGGATAGCGGTGACCACATAGCGAGTGCCAACGTTTTCGCGGGTTAGGGTGTGAGTACCTGCGCCGTAGAAAACATTGGGGGTGTAGTGATCTTCATTGATGATCTGCAGCGCCATGTAACGCTTGCCTGGATCGGGCAGTGTAATGGTCACCGGCCCGGCGTCGAGATCGAAAACGCCCGAGGTATATAAGGTGTCCCGGTTGAGTCGTATGACGGTCTGGTGTTCGATGTCGGCGGCTTCGCGACGATGAAGCAGCTTGCCGAGGCCCCCCTGTTTTGCCAATGAGCCGATGTACATGTCTGACTCGGCGCGTGCGAAGTTATCGACCGTCACTGGCGTTGCGCCTGGCAGGGTCGCCACTTCACTGGCTTGAGCCGAGAGCATCCACGTGACCGTAGCGCATGCGAGAAGGGGGACAACAGCGTTCTGCTTCATAGGGTTCTTTCCAGTCAGCCGAGTGACCTGCTCAAAGGCGGTGTTGAGCTATTAGCTTTGACACTATAGTCGGAGGAGGGCCAAGAGGATGTTTGCTATTGGCCGATTTCTGCCTCTCGCAAAGGGCTGCAAACGCCCCAAATTGCGTGGTCATTGTCTGGTTAAAACGCCTTTTTGCAATCTGCTTCGTGAAATCCGAGTCCAGAGAAGCCTCTACCAAAAGTAAAAATTTCGCTCTCAGGCGCGTACTTTTCCGATACGCAAACCATGGGTCGACTGTTTTCAACAGGATCGTTTGACATGAGCTGCATGACCCGCCCTGCCGGGGCAAGTCAGCTCGATGGAAGGGTTAAGCAATATTCTGCACAAGGCGCCATACGACTGTTTGCGGCTTCACTGAGGCGCAAACCGGCCCGCCATCGCCCATGGTGCCGGGAACGCGAACCTCGATGATTGCCTCAGCCTTAGTGGCGGCACCTTCGACGATTGAGTGCGGAATGGAGGCCAGTTTCAGCTTTGCACGACGTGACCAGCAGGACTCGGTTTGGCCTGCAAGGGTGCCTGAGTTGACGTAGACGAAGCGATCCGAGGGCGAGCCCTGCGCAAACTCACCAAGTAAATTGGGACCTTCCGGTAGAGGTGATCCCAAGCGAAGCGAGAAGTCGAATTGAATAGCATCGACATTCTCTGCGGACGGTTCAAGTAGCTCCGACCTACCTCGTTGAACAGCGAATCGGACACCAGGTGGCGGCGCGACAACAATGACCCTCATGCGAACGGTCTGAGTTGGCTTGTCTTTGCTCAAGATGGACCTCTGTTGGGTAACTATTATTAGGTGACATTGCTGTCGCGTAACATCTCGAGGGGTGTTGAATATCCATTCAGCTGACCTTGCTGTGATACCAGACAGCAGTACGTTCATTATCAGCTTGGGATTTTCGTATTTCGAACTGTCGTGAATAGCTTAGGACATGCCTCCAGCTGCTGTAGCTGTAGCTGTAGCGCGGGTGCCTGCTCTGGATAGGTATTACCGATCCAGTGAATGGCTGCTTCCATCGTGATGAAGACGGTAGCCACAGTCAATCTGCCTCGCTACCTCACTGAGTTTCGTGAGTGATTCCCGAATCCATCGGAAATATCAAAAGCGTAGCAGAACGGACAGCGCTAAAAATTGCTTCGAGTTGTTTTTTGCCATGACTAACTGCTTTTGGCCGATTACTGCCCGGCTCGAAGGACGGCAGTCGACCCTTGGCGGTCTTTCGTTTGGATGACGCTAGGCACAAGCGGACATCCATGACGTCCGCTCGACCGTTTTCAATCTGTCGTCACGCCAACGCCAATTCACTGTCCTTGATGTTCGCAATCGGCCCCAGAATCGAGGCGTCAAACTCGGCAAGGGTTGTGTGAGTTGCCAGGCGACTGGGAAGATCCGGGTTGGCAAGAGCCGCTTTGCCCAGCGCGATCATATCGGCGCCGTCTCGCAAAACTTGCTCAGCGTGGTGCGGTACATCCAGCCCCCCATTGGCGATGATCGCAACCTGGGACGCATACCGGCGAGCCAGCTCAACCAGACTTGCATTTCCTTCGATGAATGCCGGTTTCCATGCCTCAAACTCCGTCACATGGATAAAGTCCACACCTGCGTCCTTCAGCGAGCCGAAAATGACCTCGGCGGCAGCTTCGCCTTCTGCCCACTTATGTTCATAGTCGTTCACCTTGCTTTGCGAGATGCGCACACCGACAGGAGCGAGCGTGCCGACAGCGGCCCTGACTGCCTTGATGACTTCCAATGTCAGTCTAATCCGTGCCTGTACATTTCCGCCCCAGCGATCGTCTCGTTGATTGGTATAGTCAGTCAGAAATTGGTCTAGCAGGTAGCCGTTCGCCCCATGGATTTCAATACCGTCGAATCCAGCGGTATGCGTGGCCAGCACAGCGGCTTGTGCAAATCCCGCAATGGCATCGGCGATGTCCTCGTCACTCATCGCCTGGGGTAGCGGGTACTGTCCCTCACCGTAATAGAACTTCATCTGCGTTCCTTTTGGTCGAACAGCCGAGGGTGCAGCGGTAGCCGTTTCAAAACGGTTGCCCTGATTCAGCGCTCCAGCATGCATGAGTTGAGCGAATACTGAGCCATTGTGGGCACGAACCAGATCTGTCACGCGGCGCCACGCCTTGGCCTGTTCGACATCACTGAGCCCAGGTTGGAAGGGGTAGCCCTGAGCATACTTCTGATCGGTGTACAGCCCTTCGGTAATGACCAGGCCAAATCCCCCTTTGGCAAATCGCTCGTAGTAACGCGCGATCTCAGCGGTTGCCAGGCCCGCCTCGGTGCCACTGACACGCGTCATGGGCGCGACAGCAAGACGATTCCTCAATCTGCGGTTGCCAATATCATAGGGAGTTAAAATCTGCTGGTTGTAGTCAATCATGTGGTCAGTCCTCATTTATCCGAAAGGCTTTAAAAATCGATGTAAAGGACAGTAAGCTTGACCCGAAGTGTTGAGAAGCCAGCAACAACGATAAGCCGCTTTATCACAAATGGATGTAATGATGCAGATCCCGGATGTGGAAGTGTTTAGCGCCATTGCTGGGAGTGGCAGCCTGTCAGCCGCCGCCCGACGACTCGGCTTGGCACCCATGACAGTGTCGCGCAGACTGGCAGCTCTCGAAGGCGAGCTAGGGGTTCGGCTGTTTCATCGAACAACTCGCGCCGTGTCGTTGACAGCTGAAGGCGAAACATTTCTCCCCTTTGCAACGACGCTGTTGGAAGCCAGCGAGGGAGCAAGGGTCAGTTTGAAATCCTATGCTGGTACTGCCAGCGGTGTTTTGAAGGTAACTGCGCCCACCGTATTCGGACAGTCAGTGATCATGCCGCTGATTCCCGTGCTCTTGGCAGAACACCCGGCACTGCGCCTTGATCTGACACTGTCGGACAGCATCGTGGATATTGTCGGGCTCGGGATCGATGTCGCAATTCGCATTGCGACCCTGCGAGACTCGGCCTTGATCGCGCGCACCCTCGCACCGAATCCTAGAGTGCTGTGTGCCAGTCCGATGTATCTGGAGCGTCATGGAGTGCCAACTACGATGGACGCACTATTGAGCCACCGCCGCATCGCTTTGCATGGAATGCCTTACTGGCCATTCATTCGTGACGGTGAAGCGGTTGCCATGAGGGCGGAGGGCGTTTTTTCGGCAAACAGTGTCGAGGCGGTGCGCACGGCAAGTAGGCAAGGTTTGGGGGTGGCGATGCTTACGTACTGGGACGTCCTTGATGATCTGGATGCTGGAACCCTTCGTCTGGTCGAACTGGAGGATGTCAGCCCGGAGCAACTCTTCATCACCGCGATATTGCCTACTCGCCAGCATGTGCCACACAGAGTAAGAGTATTCCTTATGCATCTGGAGGCAGTGCTGAATTCCTGAGCCCGAACATCAATGACACGACCACTTGTGTGCTATACCAGCCATTGAAAGGAGCGTCCGCTTCTGGCCGATTGCTTCCTTTCGCCACCGGCAGCTTTGGGTCGAAAGCGGCCCTTCGTGGAGGACAGCTACCGACCAAAAGCGGCGGTATCATCGCCTTGAATTCTGACTGACCTCGGCCGAACGCCTTCGTGTGCGTTGGCGTTGATCAGCGCAGGCGTAGCCCGCGTGCATGTGGCAATGCTTGACCCGGATCCGCGTAACGCTGGAGCAGGCATCGAAATGCTCCGCCAGGCTGGTATTGAAGTCACAGTCGGGCTTCTCAGCGACCAGGCTCAACAGCAGCTAACGCCATACCTGTGCAAGGTGCTTTGAGAGCTTCATGCCCGCCGTTCGAGCGTCCTCGTTCAGTACTTGATATCCCGGGCTTTTTGACGGCCTTCCTGCTTCGTTTGCCGCTTGTCCTGCCGACAACGGGGATTGCTTTGGGCATCGGCCGCTCGACAGTCCTGTTTCGTCTCACGCGCATCCTGGCGCGTTTCCTGCCGGACATCGCGCGCAGCCCGACGCGTCTCGGCGCGGTCGGTGGCCGCCCAGGCTGCCCCGTTCGCCACCAGCAGAACAATCATGGCTACCCAGCCAAACGTCTTGTGCGCGCTCATGATTTGATCTCCAGCCGCTCGATGTCGAATATTAAGTACAGCTGATTTCCGAACGTCCCGCAGGCCGAGGGACTGCCATTCATCCAGGCGACGCCTGTCATTCGGACCTAAAAGGGCAGTGGGTAAGCATCATTTTTTTGCTGACGCGAATTGTTATGCTGCCAGGCACACCCGCATCAACAAGGACGTTTCATGATGACCACAACCCTGCGCCTGGCCTCACCCAGCGACATCGAGTTGCTGTTCGACATTCGTACCAGCGTGACGCAGAACCATCTGTCCCGTGAACAACTGCACGAGATGGGCATTACTGCGGATGCACTGCGCGATGCCATGCACAAAGCCCCCTGCGCCTGGATTGCCGAATGGCAGCAAGAGGCTGCCGGTTTTGTCATGGTTGATCACGACGAAGGGGAATTGTTCGCGCTGTTCGTGCGCCCGCAGCATGAAGGCAAGGGCATCGGCCAGCTACTGCTACATCAGGCCGAAGCAGCACTGTTCCAGCGACATGAGGTGATTTACCTGATCACCGATGGCGATGAAACGATACGGGCGAACGGCTTTTATCGGCGACTTGGATGGACTGTGAGCGGGGCTGTCGATGCCCGGGATGTGCGCTTTGAAAAGCGCCGCGCACTGAGCTGACCGGAATGGACATGCCATCTCGCTTCATCATCCACGAAACCCGGCATTGGGTCGTCAATCATCGTATCAACAGTGCGCTGCCCGGGTATTTGATGTTGAGCGCAAAGGCGCCGACCAACGTGCTGGCTGCGCTGCCCATCGAGGCGCAGGCAGAGCTGGGTGTATTGCTGGCGCAAACGCAAAAAATCGTCGAAGACCTTTTGCAACCCAAACGCTTGTACATCGGCCGTTTCGGCCACGACGCCGGTCACTCCATCCACTTCCATTTCATTCCGGTTTACCCGTGGGTAGAGGCGTTGTTCTGGGAGGATGAACGCTACAGGGCTCTGCAGAACTTCGGCTGGGTCGAGAGCGATGTACCGCAAACGGATGGTGCGGAGCTGACTCTGTTCGTATGGCGAGAGTTTTGCGAGCGGCCTGAACCGCCAGCAATTCAGGGTCAATCGGTTGACCAGGTCATTACGGCGCTTCGTGCGGCATTTGCTGGTCAGTGTGCTGCGAAATTGCTAGGGTCTATCCATGACTAAGTATTTGCTCACCCCGACTACCACCACCACGACCGCTGAAAGCGGAGCGTGCGAGGTCTCGTGAGCCAATAGCAGACGAACTTCAAAGGCCCGCCAGCGATGGACAGGGCCTTTTTTCATGCCCTTGTGTCGCTGGCTCAAACGCAAGGAGATGCACCCATGTACGCGCTGTTGATACTCGATGTTCAAGTCGGGCTTGTTCACGGTCCGGAAAAACCATGGCACTGCGAAGCGATGTTGGAAACAGTTAATAGCCTGATGGACAAGGCACGCCGCGCTGGCGCTGCGATTTTTATCGCGCGCCACGTCGGGCCCGTTGGATCTCCCATCGAACCAGGCAGCCCGTTGACCAGGGTTGCGCAGGAACTGAAGCTTCTGGGTGGCGAGGTGGTATTCGAAAAGCGGCGGCCCAACGCCTTCGAAAAGACTGATCTGGCGGAGAGTTTGCGGTCTCGCGGGGCTACCGGTGTGGTGATCACTGGCATGAAAACTCAATACTGCGTTGACAGCACCTGTCGGGCCGCCCGTGATCTTGGCTTCGATGCAGTACTGGTGGCCGAAGGTCATACCTGTTCAGACACGCCGGTGATGAAAGCCGAGGACATCGTCGCGCATCACAATGCAACGCTAGACGGGCCGTTCTGCCGGCTCGTCAAGGCTGAGGAGTGGCGCTTCTAGCAGGGCCCGAAGCTGCGGGGAAGCGCATGGCTTGCCGTAAGCAAAACATCAAAGCGCTTTCTGCCGACAGTGGAGCAGGGCCTCGCTGATCATGGCGTGGACCAGTGCTGGAGAAACGCCAAGGATCTTGGCGATTTCATTCTGTTTCATGCCATGAATGCGGCACATTTCGAATGCATAGCGCGTGCGCTCAGGCAAGTCGGCCAGTACTTCGGACACCCTTTCCAGCACCTGTTGATCCGACACCAGTGTTTCTGGTGTTTCGGTCCGTGGACCGGACACCTCGCTGCTGTCCTCTTCGTTGACGATCCAGCGTTCTTCAAACTGGCGGCGACGGTAATGATCAATCGACAAGTTACGCACGGCACGTGTGAGGTACGAGGCTTGTGACCTGATCGGCTCACTGGCGTCGGCTTCACCCACTTTGAGAAATGCCTCATGGACAATGTCTTCGGCATGGCTACGGCATCCGGTGATTCGAGCCGCGAGCCCAATCAAGCGCTGACGTCGCTCAAAGAACACTTCAAGCAATTGGGAACCGTTCCCCGCCGTAGTAGGCTTTTGCATGATGCACCTGGATTGTTTTATGGATGTGCCGGCGAAGGGAGTGAATTTATTCTTATTAAGAATTATTAGCAATAATGCGCCAGTCAAAGCCGAAGGCGATTTCAACGGTTTGGTGGAACCGAACCAAAACCACGGGACATGGAGTAAGCTTGCCGAAATTTTCCTGCTATCCGCCACGATGACCAATCTTCCCCGCCCGCAGAAATCAACCAGCGAAATGGCTGCCGACTGGTGCGTGCAGCTGCATTTCGGTGAGTGCACAGACGCCGATCGTGCCGAGTTCCGGCGCTGGCATGACGCTGATCCGTCCCATGCGCTGGAATACACGAAAATGTGCCGAATCTGGCAGGTGAGCGAGCAGTTACCCGCCAGCTTCGAAGTTGACAGGTCGGGGCGCTCGCGGTGGAGCCGACCGCTATCCTGGATGGCGCGCGCCGCAGTGGTGCTGGCGGCCGTCGGTGCCACCTGGGGTGCCGGTTGGTCAGCGGGCATGCTGCCTGGCAGTGTTCGCTACTACATGGCGCAGGAAGTTCGTCGGCAGGTGCTACTGCCTGATCACAGCCAGGTGCAACTCAATCAGCGCACCAGCCTTGTCTACCTCGGTTTTCGCGATCAGCGCCAGGTAATGCTGCACAATGGCGAGGCTTTTTTCGATGTGCAGCACGATCCTGAGCAGCCGTTCGTGATTCGTGCCGATAACGCCAGCATCAGGGTCACCGGTACTCATTTCAACGTCTGGACCGGCCAGGAGTTCACCACCGTTACCGTCACCGAGGGTTCGGTGCTCGCTTCGCGCAATGATGGCAGCCGTGACAACAATCAGGGGGCGGTGCTCACGGCCGGTATGCAAGCGGTTTTCGGCCCCGACCGGATGTTGCAATCGGCTCGCATCGATCCATCCCGGGCCGCTGCCTGGCGCAATGGCAAGCTGATGCTCGATGATGTCAGCCTGCGCGAAGCTCTGCCCCTGATCAACCGTTACCTTGACGTACCGTTGACGCTGGCGGACAGCGAAGTCGGTGACTTGCGCTTTGGTGGCACCTATGACACCGCCGATATTGACCAACTGGTCGTCGCGCTGCCGAAGATTCTGCCGGTCAAACTGCGCCACAGTGACCAGGCGACCCTGCTGATCAGGCGCTGAAACCTGTCCCCTGAATTTCTTTTTGTGATTTTCTGAACAAATCACAGGCTCATTCGTCGATCCGGCATGCCCTGACAATCACGCTACCGGAAGCATTATGAGCGCCTATCCACTGAATCGAACCGCCCTGTGCCTGCGCCGCTGCATCGCCGCCGCCACCCTGGGCCTGTCACTGGTGACAGCCGTGTCGGCAGTCGCCGACCCGGTCCAGGTCAACATTCCTTCGCAGGCACTGTCGTCGGCGCTTTCCGATCTGGCCAGACAGACCAACCTGCAGATCATTTACAGCCAGGACACCGTGTCCGGCATGCGTAGCCATGACGTTGCGGGGGAGATGGAGCCGGAGGCAGCACTGCGTCAGTTGCTGGGAGGTACCAGGATTGTCTACCAGATCGAAGGCAACCATGTAACCTTGCAAGGCAGCAGTAGTGACGACTCGGCGATGGCCTTGCCTGTCACCAGCATTGTCGGTCAGGCCTACAGTTCGGTAAGCCCCGACGATGGTTATGTGGCCAAACGCGCCTCGGCAGGCACCAAGACCGACACCCCGCTGGTTGAAACGCCTTACTCGGTTTCTGTGGTCACCCGTGAGCAAATTGAAGCTCAGCAACCGAAGACCATCGCCCAGGCCCTGCGCTATACGCCGGGCGTCAATGCCGAAATCGCCGGCCCTCAGTTTGTGACCGACCAGTTGACCATTCGCGGCTTTCAGCAGGGCACCGGGCGTATGTTGCGTGACGGTACGCGCACCTTCCTGCCCGAGTTTCTCGGCTGGGATGCCCCCGAACCTTATGGCCTGGAACGTATCGAGGTGCTGCGCGGTGCCAGCTCGGTACTTTACGGAGCCTCCGATCCAGGTGGGCAGATCAACCTTGTGACAAAGCGCCCGACCATCGAGCCCCTGCGTCAAGTGCAGCTGCAAATGGGCAACCAGAATTACCAGCAGGGCGCTTTTGACCTGGGCGATGCGCTGGACGAGGAGGGCATCTGGAGTTACCGGTTGACCGGACTGTTCCGGGAGGCCGATGCCCAGACCGACCACATTACCAACCGTCGCCAGTACATCGCCCCAGCCATCAGCTACCGTCCCAGCGACAATACCGAGCTGACGTTCCTGGGCGAGTACCAGAAGCAGACCGGCAACTTCGCCAACCCGTTGCCGGCAGACGGCACTGTGTTTCGGGACCCGCGTGGACGTCTGGATCGTGACACCTACGTGGGTGACAGTGCCTCTGACTTCATGACCAATGAAAAGACCTCGTTGGGTTACGTGCTCGAGCATCACTTTAACGAAGTCTGGACCGGGCGACAGAACGTACGCTACAGCGACTACCGCCAAGCCAGCTCCGAGATTGCCCTGTTCGGGCCGGTAGGCGATCAGTACTCGCGCTATAACGATCAACGCAAGGGCGACGGCCATCTGTTCACCATGGACAACCAGGTACAGGCCAATTTCGCCACGGGCCCGCTCGAACACACGTTATTGACCGGCGTCGATTACAACAACGGCAAGTTTGACCAGGAGCAGTCGCTGAACTTCATCCTGGAAAGCTTCGACGTGTTCAATCCGGTCAATGGGCAGCCACTTACCTTTTTCCCGTTCAGCGCCAACAGCTATGAACAAAAAATGTCGCAAACCGGCGTCTACCTGCAAGACCAGTTGAAAGTTGACAAGTGGGTGTTCCTCCTCGGGGGGCGTTACGATTGGGCCAGCAACCAGAAAGACGACCGCGCGCCGCAAACTCAGAAGGATGAGAAGTTCAGCGGTCGCGCCGGTATCGTCTACCTCTTCGACAATGGCCTGGCGCCTTATGCCAGCTACAGCGAATCGTTTTTGCCGGTGATGGGCGTTACAGCGGACAACTCGCAACTTGATCCGGAAGTCGGCAAGCAATACGAAGTGGGCCTCAAGTATGAGCCTCCAGGGGCCAACGCGCTCTATACGATTGCCTGGTTCGACCTCACCAAACAGAACGCCACCGAGAGCGTTAACGGCTTCTCCAGGCAGGAGGGTGAGGTTCGTTCCAAAGGTGTGGAGCTTGAGGCCAAGACTGAAATCACCCAGGGTTTCAACCTGATCGGCAGTTACACCTGGAATGATGTCGAAGTCACTCAATCGGAGGTCGGCAACAAGGGCAATACGCCGTTCCGGGTGCCGGAGCACATGGCTTCGCTGTGGGGTGACTACATCGTCCAGAGTGGCCCGCTGGCGGGCTTGCGTCTGGGGGCTGGTGCCCGTTACGTGGGCAGCACATTCGGTGATTCGGCCAACAGTTTCAAAGTGGACAGCTATACCGTGGTCGACGCACTGGTCAGCTATGAACTCGGCAAGGTCGCGGCGTCGCTGGAGGGCGTAGAGGTATCGCTCAATGCCACCAACCTCTTCGACGAAGACTATGTAGCCGGTTGCTTCAGCACCGTTGGCTGCCAGTACGGACAGCAACGCACTGTCTACGGCACTGTGAGTTACAACTGGTAAACCCAGGCTGACCAGGTACGGTGTTTGTACCTGGTTGCCGGACCTGCCAGGCAACGCTCGGCAAGCGTGGATTTATAGGAAGGAAATACCGAACATGACCGCCCGAGGCTTGCGCAGCTGGTATCTGGTGCACAAATGGACCAGCCTGATCGCCACCATTTTTTTGTTGTTGCTGTGCCTGACGGGATTACCGCTGATCTTCCATGAAGAGATCGAGCATTACTTCGAACAGCACCCGCCGCTGCGCCCGCTGACTGCCGACGCGCCGCAAATCGATTACGACAAGGTTATTGCCGGTGCCTTGGCAGCAAGGCCAGGGGAGGTCGTGCGCTTCGTTGGTTTCGACCCGCAGGATCCGCTGGGTTTCGTGATCACCGCCACGGGCCTGGTGCCTCCGCCGCTTGACGGTCACATCCAGCCGTTTGATACGCGCACCGGCGAGCTGTTTGCGCCGGAGCCAGCGGATGATGGTTTCATGAACCTGATGCTGCGCCTGCATACCGATTTGTTCATGGGGTTGCCCGGTTATCTGTTCCTCGGGGTCATGGGGCTATTGCTGGTAGCGTCGCTGGTTTCCGGTGTGGTGGTCTATACGCCGTTCATGCGCAAACTCGACTTCTCCACGGTGCGCAGTGGGCGAAGCCGGCGGCTGAAATGGCTGGACCTGCATAATGTGCTCGGCATCGTCACCCTGGCCTGGGTACTGGTGGTTGGCATCACCGGTGTGATCAATACCCTGGCGCTGCCTATACAGGGCATGTGGCAGACGGGCCAGCTGGCGGAGATGACCGCGCCCTACAAAGACGCACCACCGCTGGAGCGCCTGGGGTCATTGCACAAGGCGCTGGAATCTGCCCGAAACGCCGCGCCGGACATGGTGCCAAGCTTCGTTGCGTTTCCCGGTACTCAATTCAGCAGCCAGCATCATTACGCGGTGTTCATGCGTGGTACCACGCCGCTCACCGCGCGCCTGCTCAAACCGGCCCTGGTTGACGCACGCACGAGCGAGCTGACCGACATGCGCGAGATGCCCTTGTACGTGAAAACCTTGCTGGTCTCGCAACCTTTGCACTTTGGCGACTATGGCGGCTTGCCGCTGAAGATCATCTGGGCGCTCTTCGACCTGGTTGCCATCGTCATTCTGGGCAGCGGCCTGTACCTCTGGCTGAGCCGACGCAAAGTACCGTCGGAAAAGCGCCTTTCCGAGCTCAATGGCAAGGCGATGGACGCGGAGGGCAGGGCATGAGACGCGGGCTCTGGATGATATTTCGTTGGCCGCTGTTACTGGCGCTACTGAGCTTTCTCGGCCTGTTTTCGGCGCTTGTCGGCGATGAGGTCTATGACCTGCTTTCGTGGCTCAGCCTGGGCGTGCCATTGCTGCTGGTCGGGGTGGTTTGGCGGCGAATGCTTCAGGCAAACCGGTCGCGTTTGTGATCAAGCCCGCGTCGCTGAACGTGCAGCGACGCGGGGAAGTTAACGGAGGTGGGCAGGGGATACAAAAAGTTATGCTTGGCGGCGGCCCGAACTAGCCTCTCGGGTCAAAGCTTGAACTTGCCCACCATCACTTGCAGCTCCGCGCCCAAACCGGCCAGCTTGATGCTCGAAGCGGCTGTTTCCTCGCTGGCCGTGGCCGTCTGTTCGGACACGTCGCGCACATTGAGCACACTGCGATTGATCTCCTCGGCCACGGCGCTCTGCTGCTCCGATGCCGTCGCGATCTGCAGGTTCATCGACTCGATGGTGGACACCGAACGGCTGATGCTCATCAGCGAAGCGCCTGCCCGGCGCGTCAGTTCAACACTGTTGGTGGTCAGTGCGCGGCTGCGCTCCAGAATTTCGCCGACCTGCTGCGTGCCACGGTGCAAGCCGCCAATCAGCTCTTCGATTTCTTCGGTGGAGCTCTGGGTGCGTTGCGCCAGGCTGCGGACCTCATCGGCGACCACGGCAAAGCCGCGACCGGCTTCACCAGCGCGTGCCGCTTCAATCGCCGCGTTCAGGGCGAGCAGGTTGGTCTGTTGGGCGACCGACTTGATCACATCCAGTACCGTGCCGATCTTGTCGCTTTCACGCTTGAGTTCGGCCATGGCCTGGGTCGAATGGCCCACCTCGATGTCCAGATGGGTAATCTGCTCGATAGCCTGGTTGACGACCGTGTCGCTTTCCCGTGCCTCAAGGCCGGCATTGACCGCCGCATGCGAAGCCTGTTCGGCGCTGCGCGCCACATCCTGCACGGTAGAGGTCATTTCGTTCATGGCGGTGGCCACCTGGTCCGTCTCGACCTTCTGGCTGCTGACGCCGGCACTGGTTTGTTCGGTCACCGCAGACAGCGCTTCGGCGGCACTGGCGATCTGCACCACGCCATCGCGCAATCCGCCGATCAGGTCGCGCAAGTTCAGGGTCATGCGTTGCATGCTCGCCTGCAGCTCGCCCAGCTCGTCACGCCGCGATACCTGGATGTCCTGGCTCAGGTTGCCATTGGCCACCCGCTCGGCACTCTGCAGGGCCTCTTTCAATGGCAGCACGATCAAGCGGGTGATCAACCAGGCAGCCAGAGCACCGACGATCAGGGCCAGCACCGCAGCGAAGATCAACCGCTGCATCGACGCCTGCACTTCATGGTCGCGCTTGCTCGACTGGCTGTCCGACAACTGCCCGGACGCTTCCAGCAGGCTCTTGAGATCGGCCTCCAGTACCTCCAGAGACTGACTGGCCTGGGCAGCGTTGCCACCCTCGATGGCACGGGCGTAATCCTGGAAGTGGTCACGGTAGCGTTCGATTGCGTTGCCGGCCTGCGCTATCCAGCGCAGATCCTCGGGGTCGGTGAACTGCCTGGCGAGCCCGACGATGTGAAGGTTGATTTCATCCATCGCCTTGACCATGAGGGCGGTTTGCGCCGAACCGGGGGCCACCGTGTAGTTCAGGCGCGCAATGCGCACATCACGTGCCTCTTCGTTGATTTTGGCAATGCTACTCAGCTTGGCACTGCGCTCGCCCAGACCGCTCAAGCCGCCCCAGCCGATTGCGGCGATCACAATGGTCAGCAGTAAAACCAGTGCAAAGCCCAGGGTCAGTTTTGACCGCACGCTGATATCAGCCAGCACCTTGCCAATTGCGTCGAACATCTATGTATCCCTTCTGTTAATCGATCCTGAAAAGCCAATGCCGGGTGGTGCCTGTAGGGGCGCCTGTTGCACAAGGTTGGGAGTGCCGCCGCGCACTAAGAAGGCGGCGGTGAAAGAAATGTGGAGTGGGGGCCTAACGTGAAGGCGCACGTAACATGGGGCCGCCTTCACACAGGATGAATCTCTGCGCGGATCTCAGGGATTGGAACCGCATCAGAGGTCGTGGCATTAGGCCATCATTTGCGCGAAATATACATCCAGCGCACATCATCGACAACAGATTATGTGCTTGTTTGTGAACATATTTGTTGATTGATTGTGCGCAATCTTGGGCGGCAGATGATGTGCCCGTTTCGGAGGGATGCTTTCGTGGCGGACCGTCAAGCCCGAGTCGCTGAGCTCGCAGCGACTCGGGTAGGGTGGTGGGGTTGGGGGATACAAGAGTGCGATGGGTCAACGGATGCAACACGCTGGTAGCCCGCGACATAAGCCTTATGCAGTTGCTTAAAAGTAGCGCTGGTTTCCGCCTGAAGTTATGCAATAGCGTCCGCCCTTAGGTCCGTAGCAGGCATTGCCGCCCGCACACGAACATCCACCACCATGGTACCCATATTGCTTTTCATAAGCCTGCTCTTGGGCCCTTTTCTTCTTGGCAGCTTGCGCCGCTTGTGCGGCCAGAATGACTGCCTGCTTTTTGACTTCTGCGAACTGGTCAGCATAAGAGACCATCGCTACCGCGTGGAGCGCCTCAAACTGGGCTGCGGCAGCCTGAACTTGAGTAGAGGGCTTATTGGCGTTGTATTCGTTGTTCCGCTGGATGGCTAAATCCGCAGCAGCTCGAAGGTAAGGGTCCCTGGCGTTCGTTTTGAGAACCACCTGGTTAGCAAGGCTCGCAAAGTCTGTGGTAGGGAACGCGGCGTAGTAGTCCAAGATGGGCTTGCTCATTTCAACGGCTTTGGCCATCGGTCCTCGCATAGCATCAATCGCGGCTATGGCCTTCAAGACGTCACTGTCGGAGGCTACGATGGTGCCACTAACAACATCGTTCACATAGCGATCGGCAGCCATTTTGTAGTGCGAGACTCTCTCGCTCATTACGTTTTGGGCACCGTGTACCGATTGCACATAGGCCCCTGGGGTCCGCGCGTCTACGTAGGCATAAACCTGTGGTCCACTGCCGTAGCTTCCCAGCGAGAGAACTTCTGTGTTCGGCCGAGAGTAGTAAGGTTGAGTGGTGGTCAGTTGCTGGCCCTTCTTGGCCGCCAGGGCATTGACCTCATTAACTACAAATGCGGCGCAGGTCCTGATGGTCCCCCTCGTGGCACCGCAACTCAAAGAATCCAGATTGCTAGTGTCGCATTTGGCTGCGCCGTATGACGGCTCGCATAAAATTTTGTACTGTTGGTTCTGGCAACCGGCCAAGAGTGTGGTGAACGCCAAGACGAATAGAACTCTGTGAAACATAACGATCCCTTAACACGTCGTCGATTGAGCCGGCCTTGCACCAGCGGCGCTGCTTTATACAGGAACTTTATCGCCAGCGCTTCTGGATCAAATTGTGGAGTAGAAGGGGGGGATAGTGCTTTTCTGGAACTCAAACGATGCTTGATACTCTCCATTAACACCCACCGGCAGTAGTGGCTTGCTCCACGACAGGCCTAATCACCGGATGGCCGCATCTGCGGCCTGAACCTGTTACTCCGCTCACTCTACCGGTGCTTGCCCTGCTAGCACGGTACGTCTCAGCACGGCTGCGGTTGCAGCACGCGCCTCAACTTCATCCAGCAACGCCTCCACCAGCGCCAGGCTCATTTCCAGCGAGTGCTGGGTCGCCCACAGCAAACCACGCACCTCGGCATTGACCAAGTCGCAGGCCTGGGCGTTGGTTTGGTAAGCGCTTTTGAGCAGGACGGTGGCGTGGATCAGGGCGTCTTCGGCAGACACGCCGGGGCGTATGGCGAACAGCGGATCGTGGCTGCCGTCGCAAGAGCCGAAGGTGGTGCTGGTTTTGTTGACGAGGGGAGGGGCGGGAACGGGTTTTGTTATTGTGGTGCTCCTTTTGCCGAGGAACTTCCAACCGTCGCCGCGAAACGAATAGGGTGGCAGCTGTGAGTGGGTTCGCGGACCGAGGCAAAAGGAAACCCGGCAGAAGCGGGCACAAAAAAAGCGCCTGCAATTGTGGTGGTGTGGCGCTGTTGCGCCTTTTGCCTTACGGGCCGCGACGCCCGGTCGCTGAATTTGCAGCGACTGGGGGCGGGTAACGGGGGTGGGGTGGGGATTCAAGCGGGCAATGGTAAACGACAGCTCTCGACCCAAAGCTGTTTCTAGCCCTTTTCCGAGCATGCGCCGCCCGATGCCTGCCCCTCACACAAAACGTGATAACAATCAGCACTGATGCTAGACGGTCGCGGCGCATATTCAGCCAACGCATCCCGGATAAACCCGCTCCTGCAACAGCGCGTGCTACTGCCAATCAGGCAAAACATCTGTCTTGCGACTAACTTTACCTCGAACACGAAAGCCTCAGCCCACCGCTTAACCAGGTTAAGGTTCGTTATGACTCAAAAAATCGATCTGACGATCAGCCGCGATTACCTCAATCCGTTTGCCTCGCCGGACAACCCCAAGCTAAGCCCCGAGTTGGTGGACTACCTGTCTGATAGCGCCTGGTACCACCCCGAACTGTGTCTGCACATTCGCTGCCCGGAAGATGAGCAAGAACGCCTGCAGCAAGCCATCAGCAATACCTTTGCGGAAAAGAGCGAACAACTCAGAGGGGATATCCGCACCCAGCGGCTGGTAGCGCTGACACTCCTGGGCTTGGCACTAGCCTTGGTGCTGGCGGGAACGGCTCTGGGAATTGAAGGCACCATCCCTGTGGGAGTCGTTACCGTCACCGCGTGGATGCTGCTCTGGCGTAGCGCAGAGATATTTTTTCTGGATATCCGCAGCATTAACCGGCAGTTGCGTAAGTATCAGCGCATCGCCAGCGCACCAAAGCAGTTTTGATTGAGGTTGATCGTTCCCACGCTACGCGTGGAATTCATGCCAGAGTTCTGGCGAGCTGAAAATCCGACCTTTTCAACTGATGACCTGCGCCATGGTCAGTGCCACTGGCTCCGGGCGGTCATACAGGTCGTAGTGCGACCAGCCTTCGGCAACGAACATCTGCTTGGCTTTTGACGCCGCGCGACCATAGATCTCCCTGCCATCGCGATACCTGGATATCTGTGTGCGCGAGCAACTGGCGTCGGGTGAACTGGTGAGGGTGCTACAGCCTTGGTGCCCGTCTTTCCCAGGCTTTTATCTCTACGCTCCTACGCGTGCGCAAATGCCAGCCAAGGTGCGGGCGCTGATCGATTTTCTGTTAGAGAAGCGATCTCTGCTGGGCTGACATTGTGGCTGCAGAAACGAAGGCGCGAGTGACTGCTTCTGGTCGGTAGCTGTCCTCCACGAAGGGCCGCTTTCGACCCAAAGCGGCCCTTCGCTGAATGCGGTTCGCAGCCAGGAGGGAGGCTCGAAGTAGTCATTTCATTTTGTCAAAGTGAGACAAGTCACGGGCTATCAGCTACTGTATGCAAAGTGTCACCTAATCCCAACCGGAAGCAGGTATCTAAGTTGTGCATCTTGATAAGTAGGGATGCCAGCCCTGCCCTGAACAGACAACAAAAGCCCCAAGTATTGGGGGCTGAAGTATTCTGAAATGTTCTTCTTCGGAGACAAGCGCGGCTACAGTAATTCATGATAGAAATTTCTATATCTCGATATCACAATGAATTTCTCAGCAAAAACTAAGACTCAGGAATGGAGCTTTAACAATTTTATGAAATTCGCAAAATTAACCATCACAGGGTGGCGTCAGTTTTCGGAGATAGATCTAAGGTTGCATCCAAGAATGACAATTATCACCGGTGCAAATGGAGCGGGAAAAACAACTATATTGAAGTTGTTGGCCCAGCATTTTGGCTGGCATTTTCCATTATTATCTACTCCTCATAAAAGACCGGGAGCATCTGCTTTCAGCTATGCTACTGGGCTACTTCTAAAATTAATTAAGCGCACCCCTGACCAGCACCAAAACTCCTTTCAAATTGGAAGTTTAACCTACAGCAATGGTGCGGTTGCTGAACTAATAGTCCCGGACAACGGGTCAGTCGCTTACACTGTTGAAATACGTAACCAACACCAAATTCAAGGGTTGAATATCAATTCTCATCGGCCAGTACAAAGCTATCAGCCTATTGCCTCAATACCAACTAACGCTATAAATGCAGAGCAGGCATACCAAACATACTACTCAGAACTAATGCAGCGATACCAGAACGGCTACAGTCAGTATTCGCCTGTTTATAGGATGAAGGAGACGCTGATCTCAATGGCGATGTTTGGGGCAGGCAATCAGTACGTGCAAAAAGACGAGGCGCTCGAACAATTATTTTTGAACTTTAAGAAAATACTCTCAGAGGTCTTGCCCCCATCGATCGGCTTTATTGACATTAGTGTTCGCATTCCAGATGTAGTGTTGATTACTAGGTCGGGTGAGTTTATGATTGATGCCGCTTCAGGCGGACTAATGTCTTTGATCGACTTGGCCTGGCAAATATTTTTATACTCTTTCAACAAGGAAGAATATACTGTTCTTCTAGATGAGCCTGAAAATCATCTGCACCCTTCAATGCAGAGAAGCCTGCTTGGCCGGCTCACTAAAGCTTTCCCAAGCGCCCAATTCATTGTGGCAACGCATAGTCCATTCATGGTTTCATCAGTGAAGGACAGCATTGTTCATGCGTTAAAGTACACAAATGAAAGTCAGTCGAATGAGGTGCACGAGTCCAATTACTCTAAAGTATCATCGGTAGAGTTGGATTTAAATACTAGAGCGGCTACGGCAAACGAAATCCTTCGGGACGTGCTAGGGGTACCTGTTTCACTTCCACAGTGGGCCGAGGATGACCTGCGCAAAATTACGGCTCAACTGACCGTGCATAGTATCACCCCAGAAGGTCTCGCCAGTTTGAGACGGGAATTAGAGGAGGCAGGCTTGGGTGAGTACTACCCAGATGCTCTGAAGATGGCAGTGGATCGTCGACCATGATAAAACTTACAAAAGAGCCCGAGCCAAAAATCCTTGTAGACAATGCCGCAGCATGGACAGAGAATTTTCTTTCTAAGCTTGCCGCCGGCATTGAACCTTCAGCATCGGAAAAAACCAAGTACCGGCATAAAGACATAAAGTCGGTGCTGGAGAAAGAGACTGGTGGCAAATGCGCTTATTGCGAAAGCAAGTTAAAGCACATACATCATGGAGATGTTGAACATATCTATCCAAAATCTCTGGACCCATCAAAGCAGCTGGAGTGGGCAAATTTAACTCTTGCATGCGAAATATGCAACCAAAACAAGTCCAACCGAGATCCGCATCTTGAATTCATAATCGATCCATATGTAAAAGATCCTGATCAGCACATCTGCTTCGTCGGATCGATGGCATTTCCATTAGGAACTGCTGAAGGGGTAAGCAGCATAACTTTGCTCGATTTGAATCGCCCCGCGTTGGTTCTCATGAGAAATGAAACGGTGCAACGTATCATGAGTCTATACGAAACTTTGCTTCGGCCAGATATTCCGTTGCCGGCAAAAAAAGCGATTCTCGACGATCTTGAATCGAATGAGTCAAGTAGCAAGGCTCAATTTTCGGCCGTGGTCAAAGGGATAATAGCCAGCATGAGATCAAAGCTTCCCCAAGAAGTGTTGGCAGCGAACTAATTCAATTTTAATGGCCAGTTTATGATTGCAACTGGTGCCCGATTAGATGGTCGAGATCATGGTCCAATGTATATCTCAAACTTACGTTATATAGCCGTGAACTGTGGGTTGCGCCCAACATGGTAAGCAGTTCTTGATGGAGAACTGCCAACCGTGAACGGCAGCAATTGGCCGTTAGCTGCCCTCCTCAAGGAGCATCTAACGGCCGTTCTCTGCCGCTCGCCTTTTCGGTTAGCTCAAGTCAGTCTACCGATTGACGGTTGAAGTCCCCGTTCCTGAACTGTGACCCCAGCGTGATATCGCCCACAAAAAAACCGGCTTGTTAGGCCGCTAGCTTCTAGCCACGAACCGCTGCTTCGATTTCGGCAATGTCGATTTTCCTTTGCTTCATCATCGCCGCCATCGCCTTGGCAGATACATTCTTGTCGGCACTTGTCGTCAGTTCAGTCAACCGTCGCGGGAAGACTTGCCAAGACACTCCGTAGCGATCCTTCAGCCAGCCACAGACACTCTCCTCACCGCCATCTGCGGTCAGCGCTGCCCACAGTCGGTCGGTCTCCGACTGATCGTCCGTAGCGACTGAAATGGACACCGCCTCGGTCAGCGTGAATGCCGGCCCTGCGTCAAGAATCTGGTACGGCACCCCGCCCAGCGAGAAGTTGATCACCGAGAACGCGCCGTGTCCGGCATCGCCAGAAAAGATCGTCTCGACCCGACTTCCAGGGATCAGAGAGCAGTAGAACGCTGCGGCCTCTTGGCCTCGCCCGTCGCGGAACCAGAGGCAGGTGCGGATTGTGCTGGACATAATCGTGTTCCTCCTGTGAGTGGATCGATTACTGCGGCCTGACTCTGAATAGACCCCAAGTGGGGTGATAGCGACTTCACGGGCCTGGTGGATAACATTCCATGTTCTGTCGTCTATCCCTGACCAGACCGGGCATTGTGACAGTCGGATGGCCACTGAAGGGGGTTATACACCAGGGACGGAAAGCCCAATCTGCTCAATCAGTTCCGGCAGTGGACCAAGCATAGCTACTCATTTGCTACCGCTCCGTCCATGGGCTGCTATTGGCCGTCAGCTCCACCTTGAAACTGATCCCGCACCTGCGAAAGCCCAAGCGACAGGTAAAACTCCACCGGCCGCTGCAGGGCAGCAAAGGAGACGGAGACTTTCCTGGTGAATGCGTTCTTCAGGATTAAGCAACTGGACTTGGCGGGGCTTGGTGACGAGGAGGCGGGATCGGATTTTGACTGGGTGGAACGCCTTCCTGGAAAGGATCCGCCAACGGGTGGCAGCGGGGTTGCCCCGCGATAGGTCAAATCACCGGATGGCCGCATCTGCGGCCTGAACCAATTACTCACCTCACTCTACCGGCGCTTGCCCCGCTAGCACGGTACGTCTCAGCACAGCTGCAGTCGCAGCACGCGCCTCAACTTCATCCAGCAACGCCTCCACCAGCGCGAGGCTCATTTCCAGCGAGTGCTGGGTAGCCCACAGCAAACCACGTACCTCGGCATTGACCATGTCACAGGCCTGGGCGTTGGTTTGGTAAGCGCTTTTGAGCAGTACGGTGGCGTGAATCAGCGCGTCTTCAGCGGACACGCCGGGACGTACGGCGAACAGCGGATCGTGGCTGCCGTCGCAGGAACCGAAGGTGGTGCTGGTTTTGGTGACGAGGGGTGGGTCGGGAACGGGTTTTGTCATGGTGGAACTCCTTCGTGGAAAGGGTCCGCCACCGGCTGCCGCCAAGCAGAGAAGGGTGACGGACTACGCAAGGTTGGCGGACCGGTACGAAGGAACCCGGCACTTCCGAAGAAGTCCATGCGCAGCCCGCCATAAAGCATCATCGCGGGCACAAAAAAAGCGCCTACGATGGTGATCTGGGGCGCTTTGCGCCTTCGTGTCGGACCGCCAAGTCCGAGTCGCTGAATTTGCAGCGACCGGGGGAGGTTAACGGGGTTGGGGGGCGGATTCAAGCAGGCGATTGTCACCGGCCGCTTTCGACCCGAAGCTGACCTTGTTGAAGGGCAGCAAATGAGCAAAAGTGCTCATTTGATGTGACTACTGAGCTCAAGGTGATTCAAACTCATCTAAGCGTTTGTCTTGAGCTGATCGCCATATGGACAGCAGGCACTTCCCAAGGTACGGTTCAATTGCTATGGCAACCCGCCATCGTTAAGTGATGCCTAGAGGGATTTAGAGTGCACGTTAAATCGATCAAGCTGATCAACTTCAAAAAATTTCGCGACGATTTCCTAGAATTCAACGACGACGTCAACATTTTTGTCGGCGACAACAATGCTGGCAAAAGTACAATCCTAGAAGCGTTAGAAATTGTGCTCAACTTCAGCCATCGTGGACGGCCCTTCAATGGCGAGTTCTCCCCTGATCTTTTCAATCAAGATGCCGTCACTCGCTTTCTCGCTTCAGACTTGAGTATTGAGCACCTGCCTAGCCTGATAATCGAAGCCTACATTGACGGTGTGCCTGAATACCGAGGGTCGAACAACAGCCTCAAGGCTGACGCTCAGGGCGTAGTCGTACAAGCCTGTTTCGACCCATCGCTGGAGGCCGTTTACAATAGCCATTTGCTGACCAAGCCGAACTTTACCAGCATTCCGATTGAGTTCTATAAAGTGGAGTGGCTTGATTTCGGCTGGAACCCCATAAAACCGATCGCCAAGAAGTTCAAGGCACTTTACATCGATCCCACACGCATACACCCCACAATGGGGAAGAACCAGTACATTTCGAGCATCCTCAACACCGCATTGGCCAAGGACGAACTCGTCAAACTAACCCTCAATTATCGTGAAAACCTGCAGGTGTTTAACAACTCCGGAGAGGTGAAGACAATCAATGGTAACCTTGATGCGGGTCACCTTATCACCGATAGCAAACTCACAATTGCAGCAAGTACATTACCAGCAGGCTCCATCCAGACCGGCCTGCAGCTTGAGGTAGATGATGTGCCGTTTCACTTTATCGGCAAGGGCGAACAAAGCAACGTGCAGATCAAACTTGCCATTCAGAATAAGTCTCATGACATCGATCTAGTGATGATGGAAGAGCCCGAAAACCATCTGTCTCATACCAATCTGAACAAGCTGGTGCACTACATCGAAAACCAGCGAGGAGACAAGCAACTGTTCTTGACCACCCACAGTTCGTATGTGTTGAACAAGCTGAGTATCGACAAGATTTGCCTTGTGCAGTCAGGGTATAAAAGGCTGCATATGCTAGACACGAAAGTAGTAAAAACTCTCAAGCGTCTTCCTGGTTACGATACATTGCGGGTGGCACTGTCGGGCAAGGTAGTCCTAGTTGAGGGACCATCGGACGAACTGGTTCTCAAGAAAATCTACCAACGAAAACACAACCGGCTGCCTGAGCAGGATGGGATAGATATTATCGTTGTACGCGGTGTGGGGTTTAAGACGTTCATTGAAGTAGGCAAAGAAATCGGCACCAAGATCCATGTGCTCAGGGATAATGACGGCGACTATAATGGTAACATTGAACAAGGGCGGTTGGAATATGCTGCGTTTCCAAATATCCAGTTGTACTCATCGAAGAACGACGCCGAATTTTCGCTTGAGCCAGCCATGATTTATGCCAACGCAACTGACATCAAAACTCTTGACGCTTTCGCGAAGGAAGTCTTGTCGACGGAAACCTTTAATATCTACAACAAAGAGGTCACTCTGGAGGGTCGAAGAGAGAATCTGATCCATTGGTTTAAAAGCGTAAAGGGCAACGGAAAAGGCGCTAGAAAGGTCGATTCAGCAATAAAACTGTTCGATGGCACACTGGACTTCAAGTACCCGGTATTCCTGGATGAGGTGCTCGATTTTGCCTAACGAACTTTGGATCGCGGGCGCCGGGTCAGGTAAAACGCACAAGATCATCACTGAAGCCATTGAGGTAATTGAGGCTGGTGGGCGGGTGCTTGTAGTCACCTACACGACCAACAATCAGGCAGAATTACGCGCTCGCTTTGTTGAGCTATACGGTGCTAGCAGTGAGCGCTTTGTCGTAAAGGGGCTGTTCTCTTTTTACCTGGAAGATATGATACGTCCCTATCAGAGTGAGGTGTTTCCAGATCGGATCGCGACTATCTCGTTCACTGAGAACAACCCTCACTTGATAGCAGGCACGACCTACTACATTGATGGCAGGGCTGAAAAATTAGAAGACGGCACGATCAACCCGCTGCATTACCTGACATCCTGCAAAACTCAGGCGTACTCCGGATTGTTGGCAAAACTTGCGACGCTTATTGCGAAGTTATCCAAAGATGCATCTGCCAAGCGGCTGAAAGAGATTTATCAAAGGGTCTTTTTTGATGAGGTGCAGGATTTGGTCGGTTGGGACTACGACGTAATCAAATCGCTCAACAAGGTCATGGTGGACTCGATCTGCTGTGTGGGCGACTTTCGGCAGACAATATACACCACGACGTTCGGCCATAAGGCTCCGCAGACGCCCCAACAGAAGATCGAATATTTCGTTGGAAAAATGAGGTTCAAAAAGCATTCAATGCCGAAGAATCGCAGGTGCATCCAAGAAATCTGCGATCTCTCCGACACGATCCACCCGGGGCTCTATGACAAGACAATATCGGGTGTCGAGCAAGTGCCTGATGAAATATCGCATCACCATGGCACCTTCATAGTAAAGCAATCTCAGGTGAGCGATTACCTCTCAGCGTTTCAGCCCCAAGTACTGCGCTGGTCGTCAACCACCGGTACTGGATATCTACCGGGGAATCTTAGCTGTTACACATTCGGTTCCTGCAAAGGCTTAGGCTTTGACCGGGTGCTTGTGATACTGCCAGATAAACATCTAAAGTTTATTGGCGGGAATGTTAATGTATTCGACAAGGATAAAACGGATGAATCGCGGAACAAGCTATACGTCGCGATCACTCGTGCGCGCTATAGTCTAGCCATCCTCGTCGAGGACAAGAAGGTCAAAGGGCTCCCTTACCCTGTTTGGGATGGCGCGCGCGCAGCAGTGTTTGAGACGTGATGCGCAAAGCTGGCGACTTATAGATGTTAGCGCGCGCACGTTGTCCAAAGTGGTCTGTAAAAACGCTCTGAGGCTAAAATGCCATCATGGCTTAACCAGCTTCACTGTAGCGAAGTGTTGAATGCATTGATCGATACGCCCTAAAAGAGGGTTGAATCCGGAAAAATTTATTTTATGCTTGTTAGGAGCCACAACCTTGCTCGCAAAATACTCTTTGCCGTACTCAGTATCGCTATCAGTTTTATTTTGTTTATTAAATACTTTTCCTCCAAGTTTTGTGGCTCTGATTTTTTTTGTGAACAAATCTTCAATTGAGCTTTTATCACCCTTGCCTTTCAGTGGTGTAAGAACAATATAAAGGTTATGTGCAATATGTATGAACTCTGCATTCCGAAAGTCGGTCGCTGGTAAAGTAATAGGAAAGATTGTCGGGTTGTACCTTTTGCCTTTTAAAGCGCTCTCAATTTTACCAAACCCATCGTCATTGTCCAAAATAATAATAACGGGATGGGTCGGCACGGGCGCTTTGTAAAATTTAAAGTGCTCATCGTAATCTAATATGAACTCTTTTAGATATGGTGTGCCGCCGTAGAGCTCAAGGAGAAATCGCGTTCGGTTAGTATAATTGATAAAGTTAACAAGAAGTTCGTATGGATCGTTCCCGGACTTAGCCTTAGCCAGGCTTGGGAACGCAGCTGCACGTTTATTAATAGCAGCTTTCAGGTAGACATTGTCTGTCTTCCCCTCGCATACAATAGTGGGCTTGGTATTGCCATAAAAATGCTTATAGAAAAGAAACCTGCTGAATGTACGCTCTCTTCCATTAAGAAGTTTTCTGGTTTTCGATCCGTGTTTCGAGAGCTCATACTCCGGATTCAAGAGCGGCTTGCTTCGCTTCCGATTAAAGAAATCAATCTGGTCTATGAAGCTTAGCTTCCCCTCCAACACAAAAATATTACCAGCTTGTGGCGGATTTGAACTGTTTTCCAAAAAATTGCCAGTTTGAAATAGCGCGTGACACTGAGACTTAACAGTGCGCCAATATTCAGATTTTGTTCCGGCTTTTTTGTTAACGACTAATCCTGTTACATCTTGGCGAGAATCTTTGTATTGAATTCTGGTTTTTTTAGGGTTGACACTAAACCCGGCTCGCTTGATTTCTGCCGCGAGCCTACTTCCAATAATGTATCCAGATTCTCGGTCCGACATTAAATTATTTGGGAATTCTTTTTTTCGCGTTGAAAAGGTGATGTCATCAGCATATCTAGTATAAGTGCATGAGTTATCCCGTGCCAACGATGCGAGTCTAATGTCGAGCGAATGGGTTATCAGATTTGTTATAACTGGAGAGCACGGGCTTCCCTGGGGAAGTTTGTTGTCGTAGCACGCAATTTGAGCAATTACTGTCGCCACGGCCGGGTCAAGCTGAAAAGTCTTGTTTGATATGAAATAACCTCGAACTCTGCCAAAATTAAACTGATCAAAGAAATCCTTTAAGTCAATGTTTAAGACGTTTCTTTGGTTAAGATGCATTATTGCATTTGTTAAGATTGATCGGTCGCGCACAAAACCATGGGAAAGAGTCGACTTGAATTTTGGCCCCTTCGAAGTATTTATTTCCTGAATGCAATCTTGCAGTAAAGTGGCGAGTGCACTCTGAATCGACTTCAGCTCATCGGATGGAGCATAGATCGTACGTACCCCACCACTTTTTTTCGGGACGGTGAAACTCGTGTATTGAGTTGTTGGTTTTAGTCTGTAAAGAATATTTGTTAGAAACGATGCATCAATACCCATCAGCAATGCGAGGTCTGGCTTAGTCTTTGCTAGGCGCAAGGCACTGATCTTTTTCATTTGTTGACTTTTTTATAAAGGAAAGGGGCTTACGGGCACTCCTACGCACTGTGCCAGGACCGTCAAGAAGCGACAAGTCACCACAAGGGCAATCCTTTCGGACAATTTTTTCACTGATCGCGATGCGCGATCCAAAATCTGCCCGTAAGCCGAGCGCGAGATTAACAAACTGTGGATTGCGAAATCAATCTTTGAAAAAGGTCCTATTTAGCCTGATAACCAAGACTTTCACCGCCTTCCTGAGTCGACTCTAGGGATATAGCTGTAGGTCCGTTTCTGGCCGTTTGCTGCCAGTGGTGAAGGGCGGCTTTGGGTCGATAGCTGCCTGTCGTGATCGACAGCGTTTAGCCAAAAATCGATCCTCACCAAGGTGAGTCAGGTTCATTGTGAAACGCAAAATCACACTACCACCCCATCCTCTTCCCCATAACAACCGTCCGCTCCCCCCCATAAAACTCATTCCGCACCTCCGAAAACCCAAGCAACAAGTAAAACCCCACCGCAGTAATCGAAGACGGCACCCACAACCGCTCAACCCCACCCTCAACCGCCACCGCCTCAACCCGCGCCATCAACAACCGCCCAATACCTCCCCCCTGATACCCCGGTTCAACAAACACACTCCTCACCGTATCCCCATCCAACCCCGCCGTCCCGACAACACGCCCACCAACCACCGCCACAAACACCTGCCGCTGTTCCAGCAACCGAAGCACCGCCCCCGGCGAAAAGTTCTTCTCCACCGCCTCAATAACCTCCGCCGAATAATCCCGAGCATTCGATCCCCGCAACGCAGCAACAATTACCTCACTGATCGCCACCGCATCCACCTCCGTGGCCCCTCGAATCAAACACGCCATTCCTCTATCTCCTTCCATGTCCTTATCCGCCCCAAACCCACTCCACCATGGACAACCCCATCCCCCGGTCCTTATGCTCCCCCGACATCACATGAACAACAATTACAAATCCCATGGATACCGAATACCCCGCGAGCGCGTTCTGGCGGCGGCTGGCGCGCCCGCGCCGCAGCCTGGTGGCGCGTTACACATTGCTTTCCATCGTGGTGATGAGCGTAGCGCTTATCGCCCTGGCGGTGCTCTATGAGCAACTGGCCAAAGACCTGCTCAACCGCCTGACCGGCGAACGCCTCGACGCCCAGGCGCTGTCGACGGCGAACCGGTTGTCGTCGTTTCTCGACGACCGTTTCTACCAGCTCTCGGCACTGTCCAATCACCCGAGCATGCCGGATTTCATCGCCGACCAGGCGCACCCGGCCGGTGATGTGGATGCCTTGCTGAAGCTCGAAAGCGAGTTGCCGTTTCTGTACGGCGTGCTGTTTTTCGACGAGCACGAGCAACTGCTCAAGGTGATACCGGGGCAGGGTGCTTCAGGGGCGCCGTACTGGGGTCGCGAAGCGTGGTCGCTGAACGGGCTGGCCCGGCAGATGGTCGGCGATGTCGAGGTGATCGGGCCGATGCTGCCCCAGGCCGGGCGCTCGGGCTGGCTGCTGATTCGCAAGACGATTCGTAATGGCCGCCTCGATCACCGCGTGCGTATCGGCCTGCACCTGCGCCTGGCGTCACTGACCGAATTGCTGGTCAGCTCTGGCCTGAGCGGGGTGGTTACGCCGCTGCTGCGGGTGCCGGGCGGGGCGTATATCGATGCCACCGGGCGCCAGGTCGAGGCGCCGGGCGAGTGGCGCGACGGCCCGGTGATTCTGCCGGGCTGGCAGGTGGTGTTCAGTGTGCAGCCGGGGGCGGTGCTCAAGCCGCTGGACGACGCGCGCTGGTGGTTGTACCTGGCGGCGGTGGGGTTTATCGGGTTTATCCTGGTGGTGTTCTTTACGCTGTCGCGCCAGCTGCGCGCGCGGGTGGGCTCGCTGGTGGAAGGGGCGCATCAACTGTCGTCGGGCGACCTCGGCTATCGCCTGCCGGAGCAGGCTCATAACGACGAGATCGGCCGGGTGACGCGGGCGTTCAATGTAATGGCGGGGCGCCTGGCGGATGTGATGGAACGCACCGTGCGTGCGGAAAACCTCGCGGTGCTCGGCACCTTCGCCACGGGCGTGGCCCATGAGGTGCGCAACCCGCTGGCGACGATGAAAACCACCGTGCAGGCCCTGCTGCGCCGCGAGCAGGAAGCAGAACGGCGTCTGCTGTTGAGCGACCTCTGCCAGGAAATCGACCGCCTTTCTCACGTAACCAGTGACTTGCTCGAATACGGCCGGCCGCACCCGGCGGTGCCACAAGTGGTAGACCTTACGGCGCTGCTGGCGCGCACGGCGCGGCTGGTTGCGCCGGAGGCCGAGGCCAAGGGCGTCAGCGTTTCCAGCACCTGCAAACCGGGGCTGCAGCTGTGGGTCGACCCGGATCAGGCCCAGCAGATTCTCCTCAACCTGTGCCTGAATGCCGTGGAAGCCAGCGCGCCAGGCCAGTGCGTGGCCATCGATGGCCAGGCCTGGGGCGAGCGGGTGTGTGTGACCGTGGCCGATCAGGGCTGCGGCATTCCCGAGGCGGCACTGGCGCAGGTGCGTCAGCCGTTTTTCACCCTCAAGGCCCGCGGTACCGGCCTGGGCCTGAGCATCTGCCAACAACTGCTGGAAGCCAATGCCTCGCACATGGAACTGGCCAGCACCCCGGGCGCGGGAACGGTGGTCACCCTGGACTTCCCCACGCCCGCAGCGACTTATCTGAAGTGAGCGACCGATGTCTGAAATACGTGTACTGATCGTTGATGATGAAGAAGCGCTGGTGCGCTCACTGAGCTACGCCCTGCGTGGCGAAGGCATGCAGCCGCGCGCGGTCTACAGTGGTGAGGCGGCGCTGGCGCTGCTGGCCGACAGCAGCGTTGAGGTCGATATCGTGTTGCTCGACCTGGGCCTGCCGGGGATGGATGGCATCGCCACCCTCGAAGGCCTGCGCAACTGCCGGTCGAATCTGCCGGTGATCATGATCTCGGCCCACGGCGACACCCGCGCGGCGGTGCAGGCGGTGAAGGGTGGGGCCACGGACTACCTGACCAAACCGTTCGAGCTGGACGACCTGCTGGCGACCATTCACGGCACACTCACGGTGCCTGCCGCTGCGGCCACGGCCGTAGAAGAGCAGGGCGCCTTGCTCGGACAGAGCCCGGCCATGGGTAACCTCAAGGCTGCGGTGCAGCGCATCGCCAACAGTTCGGCCACGCGGATTTTGCTGCTGGGTGAATCCGGCACTGGCAAAACTTTGGTGGCCCAGGCGCTGCACGCTAACAGCTCCCGCGCTGCGCACCCGTTTATCGAGGTGAACTGCGCGGCGCTGCCGGAGCAACTGATCGAGGCCGAGCTGTTCGGTTCGGAAAAGGGCTCGTATACCGGCGCGCACCAGAAGCGTATCGGCCTGGTGACCCAGGCCAACCACGGCACGCTGTTCCTCGATGAAATCGGCGAGCTGCCGTTGGCCTTGCAGGCCAAGCTGCTGCACTTTCTCGAAAACGGCAGTTACCGCGCGGTGGGTGCCAGCCAGGCCAGCAGCGCCGATGTGCGCGTGGTGGCGGCGACCAACCGCGACCTGGCCGACGATGTGCGCCAGGGGCGTTTTCGTGAAGACCTGTTCTACCGCCTCAATGTCATCACCGTGGACATCCCGGCGCTGCGCGAGCGCGGCGACGACATCCTGCTGCTGGCCCGGCACTTTGCCGCGCACCAGGCCCGCGAGGAAAAGGTCGCGCCCATCAGCTTTGCCGCCGACAGCGCTGCGGCGCTGGTGCGCCACCGCTGGCCGGGCAATGTGCGTGAACTGAAAAACCTCATCGAGCGCCTGACCATCTTGCTGCCCGGGCAGGCCATCGGCAGCGCCCAGCTGCCTGCGCACCTGCAATCGGCCGAGCCCGCACCCACGTCGCTGTCGGCGCTGGACGACCGCCTGGAACGTGCCGAGCGTGAGCTGGTGACCGATGCCCTCAGCCGCAGCGCCGGCCACAAGGGGTTGGCGGCTGATTTGCTGGGGATTTCCCGGCATGCGCTCAAGCGCCGTTTGCAGCGCCTGGGCATCGAGCGCCAGGATGAGCGCTAACCGCTCAAGCGCTCGCGCGCGCTGAGCGCTAACCGCTCAACATTGCCCGCACCACGCCGCGTCGGCACCCGTCGCGGCGCCCCCTCCAGATCAATTTTCATCACGCAAAGCCTCGTTCCAGAGCGCTTTCGTGTTATCTCATGCAGCGTTCGCGCAAGGCTGGCACAGCCTTTGCGATAGCCCATTCCGCAAACCGACAAGAGGCGTCCACGAACGCCCCAAGGGATTTTATGCAACTGCCGTTTTCTCACCTGCCCACCGTTGTCGCTCTGAGCGCCTTGCTGCTGGCTCACGCCGGCAGTGCGCATGCCGGACGCGTCGAACTGGGCGCGGCGGCTTCGCAAGCCGAGCTGACCCTGGGTTGCCTGTACCCGATGACCGAGCGGGCAGCGATCTATGGCCAGGACAGCATCGCCGGTATCCAGGTCGCCTTGAGCGAGCTGCAGGCGCAACGTGAAGCCGGGCAGCAGGTGCCCCGCATGCGGGTGATCATCGACGACGACCAGTCCAAGGCCTCGTACGGCACCAGCCTGGCCCGCGCCTTCATTCGCAAGGACGGCGTGCAGGTGCTGTGCGGCATGGTCTCCTCCGGGGTGGCGATTGCTGTCAGCCAGCTGGCCCGCGAAGAGAAGGTGCTGATGATCGGCACCGACCATGCCTCGTCGCGCATGACCCTTGAGAACGGCCACCGTTACTACTTTCGCGTGACCAACGACACCTGGACTTCGATGGCCGCCGGGGCGCATTACCTCAAGGCCCTGCAGGCGAAAACCGGCTGGAAGCGCCTGGCCTTCATCGGCCCCGATTACGAATACGGCCATGTCTCGCGTGACGACCTGCACGAGGCGCTGCGCCAGCTGGGCGTGCAGTTCGACGACGTCACCGAACTGTGGCCGCGCCTGTACGAGCCGGACTACTCGGCGTACATCGCCGCACTTGAACAGGCCAAGCCCGACATCATCGTTTCGGCGCTGTGGGGCGGCGATTTTCATGCCTTCGTCAAGCAGGCCGCCGGCACCCGGCTGTTCGAGACGTCGCGGCTGGCCAACTTCGACACCGGCGGCAACTACGACTTTCTCGTCGCCCTCGGCGACAAGGCGCCGCCGGGCTTGATCCTCTCGGCCCGGCACCACAACAACTGGCCGCAAACGCCGCGCAACCAGTCGTTTGTCGAGCGCTTTCACACCCTCACCGGGCGCTACCCGACCTACGCCGCCGAAGGCGCCTACACCGGGGTGATGGTGCTGGCCAAGGCCAGCCAGAAGGCCGGTGGTGCCACCGACACCGAATCGCTGGTGAACGCCCTCGAAGGGCTGGAAATCGCCTTGCCGGAAGACCCGCCGGGCTTTGTCTCGCGCATCGATGCGCAAACCCACCAGATCCTGCAGACCCAGGCCGTGGGCACCCCGGTGCGCAACGACGACTACCCGCCGGCAAAAGTGATGCTCGGCGACTGGGCGGTGTATTCCGCCCAGGACCTGCTGCCCGACCCGGCCGTGCGCGCACGCCGCCAGGCCACCCAGATCCGTAATCCCGAGGGGCATGCCCCTTAGCTTCAGTAACCCGCAATGGAAATGACCATGAACAACTATAAGAAAAACGTCCCGCACTACCGCAAAGCACTGCCCCTGGCCCTGGCGATCGCCACGGCGGGGATGACTGCCAGCGTCACGGGCGCTGCTGTGGCCGCCGAGAACGGCAAGTTCCGCATCGGCGTGGTGACCTTCCTGTCCGGCCCGGCTGCCGGCCCGTTCGGTGAGCCTTCGGCCAACGCTGCCAAGGTGCTGGTAGACGGCCTCAACCAGGGCAAGCTGCCCGCGCCGTACGACAAGCTGGGCATCAATGGTGCCGAGATCGAGATGGTGATCATCGACGAGGCCGGCGGTGCCGCCAAGCAGGTGGAAGAGTTCCGCAACCTGGTGCAGCGCCAGAAGGTCGACGCCGTGGTCGGCTACATTTCTTCCGGCGACTGCCTGGCAATTGCGCCAGTGGCCGAAGAGCTCGGTGCAATGACCGTGTTCTACGATTGCGGCACCTCGCAACTGTTCAGCGAAGACAAGACCCCGCAGTACGTATTCCGTACCAGCCTGGATGCGGCCGTCGACAACATCGGTGCTGCCCGTTACCTGGCCAAGACCCGCCCGGACGCCGTGCGCGTCGGCGGCATTCAGCAGAACTACGCCTGGGGCCAGGACAGCTGGAGCGACTTCACCCTGTCGATGGCGCAGATCATGCCGAAAAGCGAAGTGGTCGAATCGCAGATGCCGAAGGTCTTCCAGGGCCAGTACGGCGCTGAAATCTCGGCGCTGTCGGTGAAGCGCCCGGACATCATCCACTCCAGCTTCTGGGGTGGCGACATGGAGGCCCTGGTGCTGCAGGCCAACTCCCGCGGCCTGCTCGAAGACGCGACCGCGGTGCTGACCTGCGGCGAGTCGGCGCTGGCCCGCTACAAGGACCAGGCCCCCAACGGCATGATCATCGGCGGCCGTGGCCCGTTCGGTGCCTTCGCCCCCGAGAACCCCCTGAACAACTGGTTCACCCAGGCCTACCAGTCGGCCTACAACGCCGCGCCGACCTACCCGGCAAGCAAGATGGCCCAGGCCATTCTCGGCCTGAAGTTCGCGGCTGAAAACGCCAAGGCCGAAGCCGGCAAGATCCCGGCCCCGCTGGAAATGGCCAAGGCGCTCAAGGGCGCGAGCTTCGAGTCGGTGTCCGGCACCGTGCAGATGGCCCGTGCTGGCGGCCACCAGGCCATGCAAGGCATCGCCTATGGTGAGTACCACTACGACGCGGCGAGCAAGAAGGGCGGCGTGCAGAACGTCATCGCCTTCTCCGGCGAGTGCGTGACCCCGCCTGACGGCACCAGCGCCCACGACTGGATCAAGGCCGGCTTCCCTGGCGCGCAGTGCAACTGATCACGTTGCACACCTGACTGACCGTGGCGGCCGCTGCCGGCCGCCACTCTTGCCAAGGTAGAACCTTATGCTGAGTGTTTACGCGGTGCTGATCGACGGCGCCATCTATGCCTCGTGGCTGTTTCTGGTCGCGGCCGGGCTTACCGTCATTTACGGCGTCATGCGCATTCTGAACATGGCCCATGGCAGTTTCTACGCCATCGGTGCCTATGCCGCCGCCTCGCTGGTGGGCTGGTATTTCAACAACGGGGTAGGGCCGGTGTGGGTCGGCTACCTGATGATGCTCGGCTGTGCGCTGGCCGCCGGGTTGATTGTCGGCCTGCTGATCGAGCGCGGCCTGCTGCGTTTCATGTACGGCCGCGACGAGGTGTTGATGGTGATCATCACCTACGCCTTGCTGCTGATCCTCGAAGACGCCATGAAGATGATCTGGGGCGTCAACCCGTACTTTGCCTACCAGCCTTACGCCGAAATGGGCCGCAGTGTGCTGGCCGGGCTCAAGGTCTCCAATTATGACCTGATGCTGGTGGGCGTCTCGCTGGTGCTCGGCCTGAGCCTGTGGCTGTGGCTGGAACGCACGAATCAAGGAAAGGTCCTGCGTGCAGTGATCCACGACCGCGAAGTGGCCCAGGCCATGGGCGTCAACGTGCGCCGGGTGTTCACCCTGGTGTTCGTGCTCGGCACGGTGCTCGGCACCCTGGCGGGTGCATTGACTGCTCCGGCCATTTCGGTCGCGCCCGGTATCGGTGTGGAAATCATCGTGCTGGCGTTTGCCGTGGTGGTGATCGGCGGCATGGGCAGCATTGAAGGGGCCGCACTCGGCGCCTTGCTGGTGGGCCTGAGCCGCGCCGCTGCCGTGCACTACGCACCGCAATTCGAACTCTTTGTGATCTATGGCGTGATGGCGCTGGTCCTCGCGGTGCGTCCGCAGGGGCTGTTCGGCCGCGTGCTTGCGAGGAAAATCTGATGCGCCTGGATAAAACCGAACTGATTCTGCTCGGCGTCGCCGCCGTGCTCGCCGCCAGCGGCCTGATCGCGCCGCAGTGGCTGGTGTTCCTGCTGACCATGGCGCTGGCCAAGTCGATGGTGGTGCAAGGCGTGGTGATGCAGATGCGCGCCGGCCTGGTGACCTTTGGCCAGGGCCTGTACTTCTGCATCGGTGGCTACGCCGTGGGCATGAGCGGGCACTTCCTGAACATCAGCGACCTGCCGACCCTGCTGCTGATCGGCGTGGTGGCCGCGGTGGCACTGGCGATGCTCCTCGGCCTGCTGATGACCCGCTACCGCGAAATCTTCTTCGCCATGCTGTCGCTGGCGTTCTCGATGATCCTCTACGGCATGCTGGTGAAAAGCCCGGCGCTGGGCAGCACCGACGGCTTCAACGTCAAGGCCTGGACCCTGTTCGGCTGGAGCCCGGCTGCCGGCCAGGCGCCGCTGGCACTGTTCGTCATCATCGTCGCGGTGTCGGCGGTGCTGGCGGTGTTGTTGCACCGCTATGGCCGCAGCAGCGCCGGGGCGATGTGCGAGGCCATCCGCGAAAACGAGGTGCGCGTCGAATACCTCGGCCAGTCGCCACGCTGGGTGCTGTACATGAACTACGTTGCAGCGGCCGGCGTATCGGCGCTGGGCGGCGGCTTCATGGCCCTGGCCGCCGGCCACATCGACCCGGAAATGGCCTACTGGATCACCTCCGGCGAGTTCGTCTTCATCGCCTTGCTCGGCGGCACCGCCCATGTGGCTGCACCGATCATCGCCGCCGTTCTGTTCGCCGTGGTGCGTACCTACGCCATCGAACTGGTACCGCACAGCTGGCAGATGATTCTGGGCATCACCTTGCTCGCCATCATCGTCTTTCTACCCAAGGGCCTGTGGAGCCTGTTCAGTGGCCAGGCCCGCGCGGCCAAGGCAGTGGAGGCCAAGGCATGAGCTGCATTCTCGAAACCCGTGGGCTGTACAAAGAGTTTGGCGCGGTCACCGCGGCCAAAGACGTCAACGTGCGCATCAGCAAGGGCGAAGTGGTGGGGGTGATCGGCTCCAACGGCGCCGGCAAAACCACCTTCATCAACATGGTCACCGGCTATCTCAAGCCCAGCCGTGGCGAGATCCTGTTCAACGGCCAGTCGATCATCGGCCGCACGCCGCGGGCGATCACCCGCGCCGGCATGGCCCGTTCGTTCCAGGTTGCCCAGCTGTTCCCCGAGCTGACCGTGCTCGACAACCTGCTGATTGCCCTGGCGGCGGCCGAATCGCCGTTTCCGTCGTTGCTGCGACCGCTGCGCAATGACGGGCGCATCGCCCGTGCCGAGGCGATTCTCAGCGAGTTCAGCATCCTCACCTGGCGCGACAGCAAGGTGACGGCCGTGCCGCAAGGTGTGCGCAAGCTGATCGACATCGCCATGGCGCTGATCGGCGACCCGCAGATGCTCCTGCTCGACGAGCCCACCAGTGGCGTCAGCGCCGAGGAAAAAACCCAGCTGATGGACACCGTGATGCAGGTGGTGTCGCGCCATCAGGTGACGGTGCTGTTCGTTGAGCACGACATGGACGTGGTGCGTCGCTACGTCTCGCGGATTCTCGCGTTCTACAGCGGTGAAGTGCTGGCCGACGGCCCGCCGCAAACGGTGTTGGCCAACGCCCGGGTCCAGGAACTGGTCACCGGCGGTCAGCGCGCACACAAGGGGGCAACCGCATGAGCCTGGAAATTCGCAACCTCAACGTGGCCATCGAGTCAGTGCCGATCCTGCACAACGTGTCGCTGGATGTCGGTGCCGGGCAGATGGTCGGCCTGATCGGCCATAACGGTGCTGGCAAAACCACCCTGATCCGCACCCTGATGGGCCTGCTGGATGCCACCTCCGGCTCTATCCGTTTTGCCGGCAGCGACCTGTGCGCCCAACCGGGCCACCAGCGCGCGGCAGCGGGCATCAGCTACCTGCCGGAAGACCGCCGGTTGATCCCGGCACTGACGGTCGAGGAGAACATCCTGCTGCCGGTGTGGGCCAACAAGCTGCCGGGCAGCGCCGAGCGCCTGGAGTGGGTGTACAGCCTGATCCCGGAAATCGCCCAGTTCCGCGATCGCCGCGCCATGCAGCTGTCGGGTGGCCAGCAGAAGCTGGTGGCCCTGGCCCGCGCGCTGATGCCGGGCAACCGCCTGCTGATCCTCGACGAGCCGTTCGAGGGCGTGGCGCCGGTGCTGTCGCGCCGCCTCACCGAAGTGATCGCCCAGCTCGGACAGGAAGGACTGTGCGTGCTGATCTCCGAATCCGATGACACCCATTCCGCTGACCTGGTCGATGCCTTGTACCGCATCGAACGCGGCAGCGTACGCGCAGGATAAGCCGCCATGTCGACCTTTACCTTTGAAACCACCCCCCGTGTGATCTGTGAAGTCGATGGCGCCTTGCGCCTCGGCAGCCTGTGCCGCGAACTTGGCGCCGAGCGCGTGCTGCTGGTCAGCGACCCGGGCCTGCAACGCGCCGGCCTGCTGGAGGCGCCGATGCAGGCGTTGCGCGAGGCCGGTGTTGAAGTAACCCTGTACAGCGACGTGCAGGCCGACCCGCCCGAGGCCTCGGTGCTTGAAGCGGTAGCGGCGGGGCACGCCTGCCGCGCCCAGGCGGTGATCGGCCTGGGCGGCGGCAGCTCGCTGGACACCGCCAAGCTGGTGGCGTTGTTGTGCGGCCATGACCAGGCGCTGACCGACATCTACGGCATCAACCTGGCCAAGGGCCCGCGCCTGCCGCTGATCCAGGTGCCGACCACGGCCGGTACCGGCTCGGAAGTCACCGCCGTGGCCATCGTCACCACCCCCAGCCACGAGAAGAAGGGCGTGGTCAGCCCCTTGCTGTACCCGGACATCGCCTTGCTCGATGCGCGCCTGACCGTTGGCCTGCCGGCAGCGGTGAGCGCCATGACCGGTGTCGATGCCATGGTCCATGCCATCGAGGCCTACACCAGCAAGCACAAGAAGAACGTGCTGTCCGACGGCCTGGCCTTGCAGGCCCTGCGCCTGCTGGGTGGCAACCTGGACCGCGTGCTCGCCGAGCCCGGCGACCTGCAGGCGCGTTCGGACATGCTGCTGGGGTCGATGCTGGCCGGCATGGCCTTTGCCAATGCGCCGGTGGCGGCGGTGCACGCGCTGGCCTATCCGCTGGGCGGGCATTTCCATGTGCCCCATGGCCTGAGCAATGCGCTGGTGCTGGTACCGGTGCTGAACTTCAACCGCAGTGCAGCGGAGCCGTTGTACGCGGAACTGGCGGCCACCGTGCTGCCCGGCCAGCGCTTCGACAGCCCGGCGCAGGCCTGCGATGCCTTTATCGCCTTCATGACCGCGCTGGTTGAGCGCATGCCGTTCGCCCAGACCCTGACGCAAGTGGGTGTGACCGAAGCCGACCTCGACCGCCTCAGCGATGACGCGATGAAAGTCGAGCGCCTGCTGATCAACAACCCGCGCCCGGTGACCTGGGCAGATGCCCGCGCCATTTACGCCTCGGTGCTGTGAGGAGAGCGACATGAATCATGAATTCAGAAGTGTGCCGCGTATCGTCTGCGAGGCCGGAGCCTTGCAGGGTATCGGCAAGGTGTTTGCCGGGCTGGCGGTGCGCCGTGTGCTGGTGGTGTGCGATCCGGGCATCGTCAAGCTCGGCTTCGCCGCCAAGGCTTGTGCGGCGCTGGAAGCGGCGGGTTGCAGCGTGGCGGTGTTTGATGAAGTCGTAGCCGACCCGCCGGCAGCGGTGGTCGAGCAGGCGGTTGCCCAGGGCCGTGCGTTCGAGGCCGATGGCGTGCTGGGCCTGGGCGGTGGCAGCTCGCTGGATGCGGCCAAGCTGGTGGCGTTGCTGATCAACAGCGAACAGCCGCTGGAAGACCTGTACGGCACCGACAAGGCGCAAGGCAAGCGCCTGCCCCTGGTGCTGATGCCGACCACGGCAGGCACTGGCTCGGAGGTCACCTGGGTCTCGGTGATCACCGACGCCCAGCAGCGCAAACAGGCGGTGTATTCGGCGCAACTGATGCCGGATGTGGCGGTGCTCGACCCGGAGCTGACCCTTGGCCTGCCCCCCGTGGTTACCGCCGCGACCGGCCTGGATGCCATGGTTCACGCCATCGAGGCCTACACCAGCCGCACGCGCAAGAACCCCATCTCCGACGGCCTTGCCACCACAGCGCTGCGCTTGCTGGGCGGCAACCTGCGCAAGGTGCTGGCCGACGGTAGCGACGTGGCGGCGCGCTCGGCCATGCTGCAGGGCTCGCTGATGGCCGGCATGGCCTTCGTCAACGCCTCGGTGGCGGCGATTCATGGCCTGGCGTACCCGTTGGGCGCACGCTTTCACATCCCCCACGGCCACGCCAATGCCTTGGTGATGGCGCCGATGATCCGCTTCAACCTGCCGGCGGCGCAGCAGCAGTACGCCGAACTGGCGGCGCACCTGTTGCCGGAAGCGGTGTTCGAAGACGAAGCCAGCGCCGCGCAGGCCTTCGTGCAGGCTATCGAAGCGCTGGTAGCCGACAGCGGGCTGGAAACACGGCTGTCCCGGCTGGGCATCGATGAAGCCGCCATTCCAGCAATGGCGGCGGACGTGGTCACCGGGCTCAAACGCCTGATCGACAGCAACCCCAGGGACATGACCGAAGCCGAGGTGGAGGGCATCTATCGCGGCATTTACTGAGCGTGCCCGGATCGCGCTGAAGTTATGCTTCAGCGCTCTATCTCCTGTGAAAAAAAGGAATAGCGACAGCCTTGATTGTCGTCGGCCAGCCACTAGCCTCGACAACAGCCTTCGCACCATTCCCTACAACACAGGAGAGCGCTCATGAGCGAGCGAAGCACTGCGGTGATGCTGCGCTTTGATCCGGCGCTGGCATCGCTGCGCGATGGCCTTTCGGTTGCCCTGCAGATCGGCAACACACTCTGGGTGGCCAACGATGAAACCACCCACCTCGAACGCCTGACCGTCCACAACGATGCGCCAGGCGGCAAGGTGACGTGCGATGAACACCAGTCGTTCGCGCTCGGCAAGTACCTGGACCTGCCCCTTGAGGAAGCAGACGCCGAGATCGACATCGAGGGGCTGGCCTATGACCAGGACAGTGGCTACCTCTGGGTGGTGGGCTCGCATAGCCTCAAACGCAGGAAGGCCGAGGCCGACAAGTCTGCGCAAAAGAACATCAAGCGGCTCTCGACAGTGGTGGTGGACGGCAACCGCTTTCTTCTGGCACGGGTTCCGGTGGTGTCTAAAAACGACAACTATAGCCTCGCTACCGAGGTGGAGGCCGATGGGCGAACGGCGGCGCAGCTTAACGGCGACGAGTTCGGCAACGACCTGACTGCGGAAATTGGCAAAGACGAGCAGTTACGCGACTTTTTGCGCATTCCGGGTAAAGACAACGGTTTTGATATCGAAGGCCTGGCGGTAATCGGCTCGCGGTTGTTGCTGGGGCTGCGGGGGCCGGTGCTGCGTGGCTGGAGCGTGCTGCTGGAGGTTGAGCCCGAACTTGATCGCGGGTCCACTGACACGCTGGTGCTCAAGCAGATCGGCCTGCATGGACGGCACTACCGCAAACACTTCTTCGACCTGCATGGCCTGGGTGTACGGGACCTGTGCTGGCGTGGCGACGACCTGCTGATCCTGGCGGGCCCGACCATGGACCTGGACGGGCCGGTCACGGTGTTCCGCTGGCAAGGAGGCTTCGATTCCGACGAGGAAAGCGTGGTCTTTGCCGATCAACTGGAAACGGTGCTGGAAGTGCCGTTCGGCCAGGGTGATGACCATGCCGAGGGCATGTGCCTGTTCGATGCCGGCGGGCAGGGCGGGGAGGCGTTGCTGGTCGTCTATGACTCGGCGGCAGAGCGTCGTAAACACGGTGAGGCAGGGGTGGAAGCGGACCTATTTGTTCTGGATTAGCCAAGCCGCCAGACCTCCTGCGACAGCTAGCCAGACGAGCACAACGGCCACGGCGGCAAGTCTGTTCACGGGGCGTTGTGCCCGGCTGGCTTCCCAGGCGCGGGCTTTCTGCCGGCTGTCTTCGAGTACCTGCGTGGGCATCAGGTGGAGGGCGAGCAGGATGCCCAGCGGCAGGAGGATCAGGTCGTCCAGGTAGCCAAGCACCGGAATGAAGTCGGGTATCAGGTCGATCGGGCTGAGTGCATAGGCCACGATAATGATCGCGACCCATTTGGGTAACCAGGGTGTTTGCGGATGCCGATAGCAGAACCAGAGCACCATGATGTTCCGCTTGAGTGCACTGGCCCAGCTACGTAGACGATCAATCAAGCGTTTCATGCTGTAGTGCCTTGGTTGGCTGTGCTTTCTTCGTGGGTAAACCCGCTCCCACAGGGTCAGTTGCAAACCCTGTGGGTGCGGGTTTACCCGCGAACACGGGCGAAGCCCGTGCCATGCACCCCTCAGATTGGCTGGTTCACCCGGCTCACTACTTCATCGTGATCGCCCACGTGATAAAGCCTGCAATGCCCGTGGTGCAGGTCAGGGCCGTCAGAAAAAGGCCATCGATCAGTTTTTCCAGCAGGTGATTGCGGTTCAACTGTCGGGTACGCAAGGCCCAGTACGATAGTAGTGTTGTGATCAGGTACAAAATGGCGTTGACCGCAAGAAGGTCATCACCCAGAGAGTCCTCACTTCTCAGCGTACTGACCACCTGAAAAATCCCGATAACCGTGATGCACACACCCACCATCGCAGCGGAGGCGGTAAAAATGTGAACACACACGTCTTCATTCAAACTGACAGGAGAGTCTGTTTCGTTCATGGCATTGTCCCTCGCAAGGGGGTGTACTGCGCAGAACAGGCATCCTGGCCCCGGAAATGAACGGGCTTCAGATTGAACGCTGGTTCACCCGGCTCATCAGCTGTTCGGCGGTTTCCTTGCGTTCCGAGTAACGGTCCACCAGAAACGCCTGGCGGTCACGCAGCAGAATAGTGAACTTCACCAGTTCTTCCATCACATCCACCACCCGGTCGTAGAACGGCGAGGGCTTCATGCGCCCGGCTTCGTCGAACTCCATATAGGCTTTGGGCACCGAGGACTGGTTGGGGATGGTGAACATGCGCATCCAGCGGCCCAGTACCCGCAGCTGGTTGACCACGTTGAACGATTGCGAGCCCCCGCACACCTGCATCACCGCCAGCGTCTTGCCCTGGGTCGGGCGAATGGCACCGAGTGCAAGGGGGATCCAGTCGATCTGTGCCTTGAATACCGCCGACATCGCACCGTGGCGTTCCGGCGAGCACCACACCTGGCCCTCCGACCACAGCACCAGATCGCGCAGTTCCTGCACCTTGGGATGCTCTACCGGTACATCGTCGGGCAGCGGCAAGCCGGAAGGGTCGAAGACGCGTGTTTCGGCACCAAAGTGTTCGAGCAGGCGCGCGGCTTCTTCAACCAGCAGACGGCTGAACGAGCGTTCGCGAGTCGACCCGTACAGCAACAGGATGCGTGGCTTGTGATCGCCTGGGCGAGGGGAGACCTGCGCGTCTTCGAACAGCGAAAGGTCGAGGTTGGGGAGTTGTTCGGACATGTGTCCTCCTACTTAAAGAGCGCCGATTCGATCCAGCTCGCGTTGCAGTTCATCGCGGCTGAGGCGGTTGAAGGGTAGGGCGAGGAAGGCTGCGCAGCGTCGCTCGATGCACGTCAGGGTGGTGCGGAACGCTGCGTCCACTGCCGCCTCGTCACCCACCACGTCGGAAGGATCTTCCAGGCCCCAATGGGCTTTCAGCGCCGGGCCGAAATACACCGGGCAGCTTTCGCCGGCCGCCTTGTCGCAGACGGTAATGACGATGTCCGGGGGATTGTTTTCGAAGGCGTCGTTGCCTTTGCTGCTCAGGCCCTCGATGGCGATGCCGGCCTGTTGCAGGGTGGTCAGGCTGCGCGGCAGCACCTGCCCTTTGGGAAAACTGCCGGCGCTCACCGCCTCGAAGCCCTGGGGGGCCAGGTGGTTGAACAAGGCTTCGCTAAGGATGCTGCGACAGCTGTTGGCGGTGCACATGAACAGGACACGCATGAAATGCTCCTTCCGCGTTGGCGGACATCAAAGGCTCAAGCGCAGTGCCAGCGCCGAGAGGGTGATCAACAGAACCGGAAGGGTCAGCAGGATGCCGACCTTGAAGTAGTAACCCCAGGTAATGAGCACCCCCTTGCGCTGCAGCACATGCAGCCACAGCAGGGTGGCAAGGCTGCCAATGGGGGTGATCTTGGGGCCGAGGTCGCAGCCGATGACGTTGGCGTAGATCATCGCCTCACGCACCAGGCCCTCGGCGCCGCTGGCTTGAATCGACAGTGCGCCGATCAGCACGCTGGGCATGTTGTTCATCACCGATGACAGCAGCGCAGACAGCAGGCCGGTGCCGATGGCGGCGCTCCACAGGCCATGCTCTGCCAGGCGGTCGAGCACCTGGGTGAGTGCATCGGTAAGCCCTGCGTTCTTCAGGCCATACACCACCAGGTACATCCCGAGGGAAAACACCACCACCTGCCAAGGGGCTTCGCGCAACACCCGGCGCGTGGAAATCCGGTGGCCTTTGGCAGCCACCGCAAACAGGATCGCCGCGCACACGGCCGCGACCGCGCTGATGGGAATGCCCAAGGGTTCCAGGGCAAACAGACCAACCAGCAGCACAACCAGTGTCCACCAGCCAACGATGAACGTGGCGCGATCGCGAATCACCGATTCAGGTGCCGGCAACGCATCGACGGCATAGCGTTGCGGCAGGTCCCGGCGAAAATACAGGAACAGCACCAGCAAGGTGGCGGCGACGCTGGCCAGGTTCACCGGCACCATCACCGAGGCGTACTCGGCAAAACCCAGGCCGAAGTAATCGGCGGACACGATGTTGACCAGATTGGACACCACCAGCGGCAGGCTGGCGGTGTCGGCGATGAAGCCGGCGGCCATGACGAACGCCAGGGTCGCGGCAGGCGAGAAACGCAGGGCCAGGAGCATGGACATGACAATGGGCGTAAGGATCAAGGCCGCACCGTCGTTGGCAAACAGGGCAGATACCGCGGCCCCGAGCAGTATGCAGAAGGCGAACAGGCGATAGCCGCTGCCATTGGCCCAGCGTGCCACGTGCAGGGCGGCCCATTCAAAGAAACCCGCCTCATCCAGCAACAGGCTGATGACGATGACGGCGATAAACGTGGCGGTGGCGTTCCAGACGATGGCCCACACCGTGGGGATGTCGTGCAACGACACCGCGCCCACGGCCAGGGCGATGACCGCGCCGATCGTGGCGCTCCAGCCAACGCCGAGGCCTTTCGGTTGCCAGATGACCAGCACGAGGGTGAATACGAAGACTGCAACTGCGACCAGCATTTGAACGCTCACTTGTTCTGGACGGTTAACAGCAGGCGGCGTCACGCACAGGGCGTCCGTCCATGCTCTGCAGGCGGGCGGCGTTGTGGTGCAGCCAGTCGGCGTTGGCCTGGAGCGTGGTCTGCAGGATGTCGTGCACCCAGGTCGGCAGGTCGGGGTTGAGGCGGTAATACACCCACTGGCCCTGACGACGATCCAGCAACAAGCCGTTGCTACGCAGTTGGGCGAGGTGACGGCTGATCTTCGGCTGACTGTCGTCGAGGGCGCACATCAGCTCACAGACACACAGCTCGCCCTGGTCGGCGATGAGCAGCGTGGCGCGGGCACGGGTCTCGTCGGCCAGGCTTTTGAAAACCTCGGGTGGTGTGATCATGCTGGGCACCTTTACATATGGATAGACGAATATACGGATATACATATGTTTATGGCAAGTTCCTTCTCGCCGATCCGCCGTGAACATTTTTCATGTCTACACTTTTCCCAGCAAAGGAGGGCGGGCAGCCCTTGATGCCTGATCGCGATAAATCATGGTGTGAACACAGGAGCTTTTCTGCATGACGACAGTCTTCAAAACCCTGGTCCTGGGCAGTGCATTGGTGGTTCTGGCCGGTTGCGCTTCCACATCGCAACCGGGCAGAAGCACCCCGCTGGCTGAAAACGTCAAGGGCGCAGGCTTCATGCCGGATGTTTACCCCTTGATGAAGGCGGGGGACACGGGCGAGTCGTTGCTGGTTTATCGCAACCCTGAATTTGCCGCGCCTGCGGCGTTTTCCCGCTACAAGAAAATCTACCTGGACCCGGTCAAGCTCTATGGCGGCCCGGCGTCCAAGTTGCATGACACGCCACAGGCGCAGAATGCCGCCATCGCCCAGGGCCTCTACGATCAATTGCATCAGCAGCTCGGGCATGACTATTAGATGGTCGATCAGGCCGGCCCGGATACCCTGCAACTGTCGGTCGCGATCATCGACGCGCAGGAAGCCGACACCTCGCTCAAGGCTGCTTCCTATGTCCCCATTCCATTAGGCCTGCCAGGCGCCAAGATGGCGACGATGCAGACACTGCAGCACACCGCCGGCAAGCCACCGTTCGCCGGACAGGTGACGGTCGAGGGAAAAGTGACCGACGCCAGTACGGGTACGCTGGTGGCGGCGATGATCGACCGGCGGGTAGGGGCGCGCAAGCCGATCATCGGCCTGTTCGAAAGCAGCACCTATGACGCCTGGAGCGATGTAACCGAAGCGGAGCGCTACTGGGCCGAGCAAGTGCGTTACCGGTTCTGCGTTCGCCGTGGGGACAGCAACTGCACACAGGCCAGTGAGTAATCGCCTGCGTCACTGACGGGCGATCAACGCCAAGGAGCCCCACATGCTCAACCGACTTGAGGCCGCGGCACGGGTTGCCGCGTTGTGTTGCACATCGGCCCTGACCGCAAGTGGTGCCATCGCCGCCGAGCCACCGGCCTCGGCGAATGGCGCCTATCCCGCGTCAGAGCTGAGCCGGGCAGTCGTCCAGCAGGACAACATGCAGCCCGCCATCCCCCGTGAAGCGCAAGACAAGGCGGCGGACGAAAAGCTCGACGCCTGGCTAAAGAAAACCGGCAAGCGCCCGAACATCGTCTGGCTGGTGGTGGATGACCTTGGCTTCGGCGATGTCGGCGGCCCGTGGGGCGGCGGGGCGCATATCGGTGCAGCCACACCTCACATCGATACCCTGGCCGCCAGCGGGCTGGCGATGACCTCGACCTATGCCCAGCCAACCTGCACGCCGACGCGCTCGGCGATGATGACCGGAAGACTGCCTGCGCGCACCGGCCTGATCCGCCCGATTCTTGCGGGCGACAAGGTAACCAAAAATCCCTGGGAAGACGAACACAGCATCGCCGAACTGCTCTCCGGCGCGGGCTATCACACGGTCCTGACCGGCAAGTGGCACACCGGTGAGCTGCAAGGCATGCGGCCCTGGGAGGTGGGGTTTGACGAGTTCCAGGGCTATTACGCTTCGCAGAAGGAGCTGACCCAGCAGTTCGATGGCCGGCGTTACCCGGACCTGGTGTACGACGCCGAGAAGCTTGCGCGCTTCCAGAAGGTCGGCGGCAAAATCGACATGTACTACGGCGCCAAGGGCCAGGGTGAAAAGGTCGTAGAGAAAACCACCAGCATCGAACAGTTCGCCGAAGCGGACCAGACGCTCGCCGCCTTCACCATCGACCGGATCAACGCGCTGGCCAAGGACAGCAAGCCGTTCTTCATCGCCCACAACTTCATGCGGGTGCACGCTGACAACCATCCCAGCAAGGCCTTTCTGGGCGCCAGCGCCAGCAAATACCCGTTCAAGGACAACGTCGTCGAAGTCGACGCCCTGGTCGGGCGGATCGTCGAGGCGCTGGACAAGGCCGGTGTGCTGGAAAACACCTTCATCTTCCTTACCTCCGACAACGGCCCGCAAATGGACAGTTGGCCCGACTCCGGCTACACACCGTTTCGCGGTGCCAAGGGCTCGGCGTGGGAGGGTGGGGTGCGGGTGCCGGGGATCGCCTACTGGAAGAACATGATCGCGCCGCGTGAAAGCGCGGAGCTGTTCGACCTGATGGACCTGTTCAACACCAGCCTGCACTTCGCCGGGGCCAGCGACAAATTGCTCAAGGACCGTTACTACGACGGTATCGACCAGGCGTCGTTCCTGCTGGCAGATGATGGCCAGAGCAAGCGTGAGGCCGAGTACATCTGGACCGGGGCGAACCTTGCTGCCGTGCGCATGCGTGAATACAAGATCCACTTGAAGATGACCGTGGAGCAGGCGCCGCACATGACCCTCGATTACAGCACCACCGAGCAGATCGGGCTGGCGCCCTGGCTGTTCAACCTGTACATCGACCCCAAGGAGTCGCTACCGCTGGGGCACCGGCTGAACCCATGGCTGGCGTCCATGTTGTCGGAGGCCCAGGCGCACATGGCCACCTTCAAGAAATACCCGCCGAAGAAAATCGGCTTGTGAGCAGGGCATAGCAACCAGCCACAGGGCTTGGGTCATGGCGGGGCGTATTTTTTGTATACAGGAATAAATATTTCTGCTTACATTATGCCGCGCCTACGACAGCGGTAATCGCCGCTGCGTATTGCGATGGTCTTCGCCATGCGACACCCACACCCGCTCGACCTCTTCGAGCACCCTCTGCGATTGTCGTTCGTCGTTCGTTACGCTGCTTGCGTGAGTGATGAATTAGTCTTTATCCCGTTCGCCGGGAACACCCCGAGATTTCTCGATCCTTTGCCCAGGGGCAGTACCTGGACAACGTCCGTGCGCGTGCACTGACCGATCAAGCCACAAGGCGCCCACTTCATACGGCGCCTGGTTGCATGGGCTTGGCTGAACACGCAAACCGGGTGCCTGTAAAAGAATCACGTTGAAATCCAACTCCAAGCGGGAGAGGAATACCCATGCCCAAGACATTACTGGTCAAGAACGCCGAACTTCTGGTGACCATGGACGGCGAGCGCCGCGAGATCAAGCGCGGTGGCCTGTATATCGAGGACAACCTGATCAAGCAGGTCGGCCCGAGCGACACCCTGCCGCAACACGCCGATGTGGTGCTGGACATGACCGGCAAGGTGGTCATCCCAGGCCTGATCAACACCCACCACCACATGTACCAGAGCCTCACCCGCGTGGTGCCGGCCGCTCAGGACGGCGAGCTGTTCAACTGGCTGACCAACCTCTACCCGATCTGGGCACGGCTGACACCGGAAATGATCGCGGTATCGACCCAGACCGCGATGGCGGAGTTGATTCTGTCGGGCTGCACCACTTCCAGTGACCACCTGTATATCTACCCCAATGGCTGCAAGCTCGACGACAGCATCCATGCCGCAGGCGAAATCGGCATGCGCTTCCATGCCGCGCGCGGCAGCATGAGCGTCGGCCAGAGCCAGGGCGGCCTGCCGCCGGATTCGGTGGTGGAGAAAGAAAGCGACATCCTCAAGGAGTCCCAGCGCCTGATCGAGGACTACCACGACGCCAGCCACGGTTCGATGCTGCGTGTGGTGGTGGCGCCGTGTTCACCGTTTTCGGTGAGCCGCGACCTGATGCGCGAAGCCGCGGTGCTGGCGCGTCAGTATGGCGTATCGATGCATACGCACCTGGCGGAAAACGTCAACGACATCGCCTACAGCCGGGAGAAGTTCGGCATGACGCCTGCCGAGTACGCCGAAGACCTGGGCTGGGTAGGGCACGATGTATGGCACGCCCACTGTGTGCAGCTCGACCAGCACGGTATCGAGCTGTTTGCCCGTACCGGTACGGGGGTTGCTCATTGCCCGTGCTCGAACATGCGCCTGGCTTCCGGTATCGCGCCGATCCGCAAGATGCGCGACCACGGTGTGCCGGTAGGCCTGGGTGTCGACGGTTCGGCCTCCAACGATGGCGCCAGCATGATCGGCGAAGTACGTCAGGCGCTGCTGCTTCAGCGTGTCGGATTTGGCCCGGATGCGATGACGGCGCGCGAAGCGCTGGAAATCGCCACCCTGGGCGGCGCCAAGGTGCTCAACCGTAACGATGTCGGTGCCCTGGCGCCGGGCATGGTCGCGGACTTCGTTGCCTTCGACCTTGGCCATGTGGCCTATGCCGGCGCCCACCACGACCCGTTGGCGGCCCTGGTGTTCTGCACGCCGACCCACGTCGACACCAGCGTGATCAATGGCCGTGTGGTGGTCAAGGATGGCCGCATTACCACCGTGGACCTGCCACGGGTGCTGGAGCGCCACAACCAGTTGGCCTACCAGTTGGTCAGCGGCGAGTGAGCTGATCTGACGTGACCTGAGTTGACCTTGCCGTTGCGCGCTGAGCGCAGCGGCGGGGTGCTGTTGTGCCTGTTAAAAACGTTTCAAACGCGACTGAGACCGTGCTGTTAGACGCATCAAAATAACAAAAGCGAGCTACTCACCATGACTTCTCCAGCTTCAACCCTTCCGGAAGACGAGAACCTCGGCGTTGGTGCCAACCTGGCCTACGGGCTGCAACATGTGCTGACGATGTATGGCGGGATCATCGCGGTGCCGCTGATTATCGGTCAGGCCGCCGGCCTTTCGCCTGCGGACGTGGGCTTGCTGATTGCCGCGTCACTGTTCGCCGGTGGCCTGGCGACTTTGCTGCAGACCCTCGGCATTCCGTTCTTCGGCTGCCGCCTGCCGCTGGTGCAGGGCGTGTCGTTTGCCAGCGTCGCGACCATGGTCGCAATTATCGGCAACGACGGTACGGGCGGTTTGTCGGTGGTGTTCGGCGCGGTGATCGTGTCGTCGCTGATCGGCTTGCTGATCACGCCACTCTTCTCGCGCATCATCAAGTTCTTTCCACCGCTGGTGACGGGCATCGTCATCACCACCATCGGCCTGACCCTGATGCCGGTGACGGCGCGCTGGGCCATGGGCGGCAACAGCCAGGCCGCCGATTTTGGCAGTACGGCGAACATCTCCCTGGCGGCGTTCACCCTGGTGACCGTGCTGTTGCTGAGCAAACTGGGCAGCGCCAGCCTTTCGCGCCTGTCGATTCTGCTGGCGATCGTCATCGGCACCTTCGTGGCGATGGCCTTTGGCATGGCCGACTTCTCCCAGGCCCTTGAAGGCCCGTTTGTGGCACTGCCGGAGATCCTGCCGCTGGGTGCACCGCAATTTCAGCTCGCCGCGATCCTGTCGATGCTGATCGTGATTGTGGTGACCATGGTCGAGACCTCTGCCGACATTCTGGCCGTGGGCGAGATCATCGAAACCAAGGTGGACTCAAAACGCCTAGGCAACGGTTTGCGTGCAGACATGATCTCCAGCGCGCTGGCGCCGTTGTTCGGCTCCTTCACCCAGAGTGCCTTTGCCCAGAACGTCGGCCTGGTGGCCGTGACCGGTGTGAAGAGCCGCTACGTGGTGGCCACCGCAGGGCTGATCCTGGTGACGTTCGGGTTGCTGCCGGTGATGGGCCGTTTGGTCGCTGCAGTGCCAACCGCAGTGCTCGGTGGAGCAGGGCTGGTGCTGTTCGGCACCGTTGCGGCCAGCGGTATCCGTACTCTGGCCCAGGTGGACTACCGCAACAACATGAACCTGATCATCGTTGCCACGTCGATTGGCTTTGGCATGATCCCGATTGCTGCACCGGGTTTCTATCACCATTTCCCGACCTGGTTCGAGACCATTTTCCACTCCGGCATCAGCTCGGCAGCGATCATGGCCATCCTCCTCAACCTGTTGTTCAACCACCTGCGCGCCGGCAACTCTGACCAGCAGTCGGTGTTCGTAGCCGCCAGTGAGCGCACCCTGCGTTACCGGGATATCGCCGGCCTCAACGATGGCGACTTCTTCCGTGACGGCAAGCTGTTCGACTGTGACGGTAAGGAAGTGCTCATTGTTGAAAACGACGAGGCGCACGAGGATGTTCCGCCACCGCGTAGAAAGCACCCGCAACCGGTGCACTAAACAGTAAAAAGCCTGGCAAGGGGCGTGCGGCGATATACTGCGCGCCCTCAGCCAGCAGTCGGGAGTCAGCATGCGTCAGGTTCTGCTCAGCGTGGATATCCAGTCCACCTTCAATCCACCCCAGTGGCTGATCGACGGTGTGCGGGTGTTGTCGGCGCGGATTCCCACTGTCGTTTCGGTCGAGCTGCATGACGAGCAGGTCACTCCGTTTCAACGCCAGCTCGGCTGGCACCCGGCCGCCGAAGACGAAAGCCTGATCGAGGCCGATCAGGTGTTCATCAAGCACGGCTACGGGCCGACGGCTGAAATGCTCGCGTACCTCAAACAGTGCAACGTCGAGCGTGTGCTGGTGTGTGGCATCCAGACCGAAACCTGTGTGCTCGCCGCCGGCTTTGCGCTGTTCGATGCCGGTTTGTGCCCGACGCTGGTTACCGACCTGACCGTGGGGTCGTCGCTGGACAGGTCGGGGCAGTTGGGGATCGACTTGTGGAAGCATCACTTTGGCCAGGTCACCACCCGTGCCGAGGTGCTTGCCGGGCTGGCTGAAATAGACGGCTAAAAAGCTTGCTCCAGCGCACTGGCTGGCGATAGATTCAGGCGCTTGCCTGCGCGTCCACTGGACTGGACGCGCCTTATCGACCCACAGGGAATGCCGCATGCAGGTGATCAAGCGCCGGCGCTCGTTCGCCGGATTCATCGCCCTGGCCGTTGGCCTGATCGGCTTTTCGGCTGCGTTGCTGCTCAAGTCCGAGACGCACCGCTGGGAAACGCGTTTTTCGCAGTATGTGCAGGGCATCTCTGGTGTGGTGCGCAATCAGCTCGATACCAATGAAGCGGTGCTGGCCGGCTTTACGGCTTTTCTCCAGGCGGTAGAGCAGAGCGATGCGCAGGCAGCGGCGCGCTATTGTGAAGCGGTGCTGGCCGCTTACCCGCATCTGTACATGATTGAAGTGGCTCGGGGCATCCCTGTGTCAGAGCAGGCGGATTTTGAAGCGCTGCTGCGTCGCAACTGGCGAGCGGATTTTGCCTTCAAGGACTTTCCCAGCCTGACCCATCAAGCACCCGCGCAGCAGCTCAACCTCGGCGAAACCTGGCCGGTACTGTTTATGTACCCCGAGCTTGAACAAGCCCGCGCCATCTATGGTGTAAAGCTGGAAAGCGTCGGTTACCTGTCCTACGCGCTGGCCCAGGCGCGCAAAAGCCTCAAGCCCACGGTATCGCCGATTTTCTCGATGTACGAAGGCGAGAACGCCTACATCCTGATGCAGTCCGTCATGCGTCCCGAGCAGGCGCAACAGCCGGCGCGCCCCAACTTCTTTGGCAGCACCATGGTTGCGTTGCTGGTGATCAAGACCGACGCGATCCGTCAGGCTGTGAGCGCGGTCGATCCGGACCCGCAGGTGGGCATCCGTGCCGTGCTCAACGGCGTCACCGGTGATCGCGGTGTGCTGTTTGCCAAGGACACCGAACTGGCCGGCGTGCTGGACCGCCTGTTGCTGCCACGCCTGAATGACAGCGTCGAGATCACCCACAACTCGCAACCGGTAACCTTGTCGTTCGAACGTCAATTGCGCCTGGGCGATGTGCTCACGGCCGAAGCGCTGACGCTGCTGGCGGTACTCGCCGGCGCCCTGGTGCTGATGCCGCTGGTGTTGGTCCGCCATTTCAAGGCCATTGAGCAGGCTGAGCGCGAGCACGAGAAGTCAGCCTATCTTGCCACCCACGACGTCCTCACCAAGCTGCCCAACCGCCAGTTGCTGAGCGAGCGCTTCGAGCAGGCATGCGAGCACTGGCATCAACACGGCGTGCCGTTTGCGTTGATGCTGATCGACCTCGACCGTTTCAAGCCGATCAACGACAACCATGGCCATGAGGTTGGCGACCAGGTGCTGCGTGCCGTGGCCAGCCGCTTGCTGCAAACCGCGCGGTCGAGCGACACCGTGGCACGTTTCGGCGGCGATGAGTTTGTGGTGCTGGTGGCAGACCTGTTCAATGCCGCGGATGCCGAGAAGGTGGGCAATCGGATGCTCGACGCCGTTCGCCAGCCCATCGTGACGACGGCGGGTGAGTTCACGATCTCGTGCAGCATCGGTATTGCCCGCTGTCCGGGCGACGGGCAGAACCTTGCGGTGTTGCTCAAGGCTGCGGATCACGCCATGTACCAGGTCAAGCAGCGCGGGCGGGAAGGGGTTGCCTTCGCGGGGAACGAAGCTGAGGCATAAAAATCTGTTCCATTTGCAATTCACTTGGTGATAATGCGACATATTTGCAATTGATGTCGGCACAGTGGAAGGAACGGCATGTCTGGCAGACACCCCATCGAGCATCTCTACGTCGAGCATCATGGCTGGTTGCGGGGCTGGTTGCGTCAGCGCCTGAACAACTCGGCCGATGCCGCTGATCTGGCACAGGACACTTTCATTCGTGTGCTGCTTGCGCGCACCTCCGGCACCCTGCAGGAGCCGCGTCGTTACCTGGCGACCATTGCCCGTGGCCTGGTCATCGACATGTACCGCCGGCGCAGCCTGGAACAGGCCTACCTGGAAGCGCTGAAGTTGCGCCCCGAGATCCACGCGCCGTCGGCAGAAGACCGCGCGCTGATCTTCGACAGCCTGCTGGCCATCGACCGCATGCTCGACGGCCTTGGCACGCGCACCCGGCAGATCTTCCTCGCCGTGCAACTCGACGGGCTCAGCTATGAGAAAACCGCCGAGCGGGTTGGCGTGTCGGTCAGCACGGTGCGCAAGCACCTCGCCAACGCCCTGATGCACTGCCTGCTGCTGGACGAAGCATGAAACGCATCCTGGCCCAGGCGGTGGACTGGTATGTGCGGTTGCACGAAAGCACCGTGAGCGAAGCCACCCGTAACGAATGGCGTACCTGGCTGACGGCTGACCCGCAACATGCCGAGGCCTGGAAGCGCATCGAGCAGCTGCAGCAACGCCTCGGGCAGGCCCCGGCCGTCGCCGCCACCACCCTCGAACAGGCCAGGCAACAGCGTCGCGCGGCGCTGAAAATGTTCGCCATGCTGCTCGGTGTCGGTGTGGTCGGCTGGCAGGGTTATGAGGTTTCGCCTTGGCGTGCGGACTACACCACAAGGGTAGGGCAGCGGCGTCATCTGACCCTGGCCGACGGCAGCCGCCTGGTGCTCGACACCGATACCCGGGTTGACGTGCACTTCGATGAGCGCCAGCGCCTGATTGTGCTGCGTCAGGGCGAAATTCTGGTGGAGACGGCCAAGGATGCTCGCCCGCTGAGTGTGCACAGTGCACAGGGCACTGTACGCGCCCTCGGTACACGCTTTGTCGTGCGCCAAGGCGACGGTGTTACCCGGGTGACGGTGGAGGCACACGCGGTGGAAGTGCGTCCGCGCCTGGCCACTGCGCACAGCGTGCGTGCCGAGGCAGGGCAGACCCTGAGCTTTGCCGCTGACAGCGTCGGCCCCTTGCTGCCCGCTGCAACGCAAGCGTCGGCGTGGACGCGCGGCATGCTGGTGGTGATCGACTGGCGGCTGCAGGATGTTCTCGCCGAGCTTTCCCGGTACCGCCATGGGTACCTTGGCTGTGCCCCCGAGGTTGCCGACCTGCGACTTTCCGGCACCTTCCTGCTCGATGACAGTGAGGCGGTGCTGGCCAACCTGGAGGACTCCCTGCCTGTGCAGGTACGCCGCCTGACTCGCTACTGGGTTCGGGTCGAGGGCAGAGCAACCTGAGTGGGTGAAAATATTTTGCTTTTTCGGGTAACAGATTTTCATTCCTGTTTCGGCCCTACCTGCACATGCGCATCAGACGCAGCCATTGCCAACCCGAACAGGAACCTTTCGATGCATTTGCGCCCCTCACTTCTTGCCAGCTGCTTGCGCCCTGCGGCGCTGACCCTGAGCCTTGCCGGGTCGTTGCTGGCGCTGACGCCGGCCTGGGCGAAACCGCTGGCCTACGATATTCCGGCCGGTAGCCTGGCCACTGCACTCAGCCAGTTCGCGGCTGCCAGTGGCGTGATGATCACCTTCAGCAGCGAAGAAACCGCCGGCCTGCAATCGCCAGGGTTGCACGGTGATTTCGAGCTGGAGCAGGGCTTTGCCCGCCTGCTGCAGGGCAGCGGCCTGCGCGTGCTGCAAGCCGGGGAAAAGCGCTACGTGCTGGCCCGCAGTGAAAACGGCAGCGCCCTGGAGCTCGGGGCTACCAGCATCAATGCCGCCGGCCTGGGCGCAACCACCGACGGCACAGGCTCGTACACCACAGGCTCGAGCAATACCGCCATCAAGTTGCCGCTGTCGCTGCGCGAGACGCCGCAGTCGGTCAGTGTCATCACCCGCCAACGCATGGACGATCAGGCCCTCAACGACCTCACCGACGTGCTCAAGCAGACCCCCGGTCTTTCGGTGCAGAGCCTGGGCAGCGAACGTTTCAATATCTACTCGCGTGGCTACAGCGTCGACAACTACCAGTTCGATGGCATTCCCACCACCCTGGATATCGTCAGCCAGGTGTCGGCGCAGAGCCTGGCCGACATGGCCATCTACGACCGTGTCGAAGTGCTGCGCGGTGCTTCCGGCCTGATGACTGGCGCGGGCGACCCTTCGGCCACCATCAACCTGGTGCGCAAGCGTCCCACCGCCGAATTCAAGGGGCACGTGACCGCAGGCCTGGGCTCCTGGGACAAGTACCGCACCGAGCTCGACCTGTCCGGCCCGCTCACCCCGACCGGCAACGTGCGCGGGCGGATGGTCGCGGCCTATCAGCAGAACAACAGCTATGTGGATCACTATTCCCAGGAAAAGCAGATTTTCTACGGGATACTCGAAGCTGACCTCAGCGACACCACGCTGCTGACGGTGGGCGCCGACTACCAGAAGAACGAACCCGAAGGCTCCTCTTCGGTGGCCTTCCCGCTGTTCTACAGCAACGGCAAGCAAACCGACTTTTCGCGCTCGACCAACAGTGCCGCACGCTGGAGCAGCAACCCCCAGGATGCGCTCAATACCTTCGCCAGCATCGAACAGCAACTGGGCTACGACTGGAGCCTGCGGGTGGCCGTCAACCAGATGTACATCAAGCGTGACGACTACAAGCTCGCCACCGCCAGCTGGGGCTTTCCCGATATCAACACCGGTGCCGGCGTGCGCCTGTACGGAGGTGCCGGCAGCACCTGGCAGAAGCAGACCGGTGTGGACGTCATGGCCCAGGGGCCGTTTCAACTGTTCGGCCGCCAGCATGAGCTGATTGTCGGCTATAACTTCTCGCGCTTTGAAAACCGCCACTCGCCGCTGCGTGGCACGGCGATCGAAGGCACGTTCGTCAACTTCTACGACTGGGACAACTACACCAAAGAGCCGAACACCAGCAACGGCAAGCTGTATGACGGCGACACCACCATCTACCAGAGCGGCAGCTACATCGCCACGCGCCTGCGCCCGACCGACGACCTGTCGATCATCCTTGGCGCCCGGGCCAGCAACTACAAGTACAACTACGACCTCGAATATGTGCTGACCCCGAACAGCAACCGCAACACCCAGTACCGCGAAAGCGGCGTGGTGACGCCGTATGCCGGCGTGGTCTACGACCTCAACGACATTCATTCGGTGTATGCCAGCTACACCAGCATCTACAAGCCACAAAGCGTGCGCGACGCCAACGGTGCCACCCTCGACCCGCGTGAAGGCGACAACTACGAAGTCGGCCTGAAAAGCGAATTCTTTGGTGGCCGCCTGAACACCAGCATTGCCGCTTACCAGATCAAGCAGGACAACCTCGCCGTGGTCGATCCGGGCAAAGTCATTCCCGGAACCACATCGGCGGCTTACAAGGCGGTCAGCGGCGCCACCACCCGCGGCTTCGAGGTCGAGGCCAATGGCGAGCTGATGACGGACTGGAACGTTGCTGCCAGCTACAACCACAGCATCACCGAAGACGCCGACGACGAGCGCATCAACACCGAAGCGCCGGCCAACATGATCAAGCTGTGGAGCACCTATCGCCTGCCAGGCGACTTCAACCGGCTGACCGTCGGTGGGGGCGCCAACTGGCAGAGTGGCACCCACATCACGGTGACTCCGAGCTCGGCATTGGGCACCGTCAAGGCCACGCAGGAGCAGTTCACCGTGGTCAATCTGATGGCCCGTTACCAGTTGACCGATCAGCTCTCCACCAGCCTCAACGTCAACAACGTGTTCGACAAGAAGTACATCAGCGCGCTGGATACCACGTTTTTCAGCGGCTATTACGGGGAGCCGCGTAATGTGATGCTCACTACCCGGTACGACTTCTGAGTGATCACCTTGGCCCTTTCGCGGCTAAAGCCGCTCCCACAGGTGAAGTCCCGACTCTGTGGGAGCGGCTTCAGCCGCGAACACGGGCGCAGCCCGTGCCATCCACCCGCCTCATACTTATGTGAATCTGATATCAGTGCTATGTAATTACTGCACTTTATCGATGAATCACTGAACGGTACTTTGCCCTCGAGCCCCCTGATCGAGAGCACCATGATGCGAACCACGTTGAAGGCCACCCTGATGGCGGCCATGATCGGAATGTCGGGCGCCGAGGCAGCCGACTACAAACAGAACCCCTTCACTTTGACCTACGACGGCGCGCTGACCCGCAACGAGCCGGGCAAGGTCAACATCCATCCAGTCACCTACACGCTCAATGGCCTCGAGATTGCCGCCAACGTCTATACCCCGGCGAACTACGATGCGGTGAAGCGCTACCCGGTCGTGGTGGTGGCGCACCCCAATGGCGGGGTGAAGGAACAGGTCGCGGGGCTGTATGCCCAGCGTCTGGCCGATCAGGGCTACATCACCATCACCGCCGATGCCGCGTATCAAGGCGCCAGCGGTGGCCAGCCACGCAACGTCGACAAGCCGGCGCATCGCATCGAAGACATTCACGGCATGGCTGATTTCATTGCCAACTATCCCGGCGCCGACAATAAACGCCTGGGCTTGTTGGGTATCTGTGGCGGGGGCGGCTATGCCCTGGCGGCCGCGCAAACCGACAAGCGCTTCCAGGCAATCGCTACCTTGAGCCTGTTCAATTCCGGGCGGGTCCGCCGTAACGGCTATCAGGATTCGCAGCTGTCTACGGTCCAGGAGCGCCTGCAACAGGCCTCGGCGGCCCGCGCCGAGGAGGCGGCGGGAGGCGAGGTGCGCTATGTCGGTGACGCCACACTGACCGATGAGCAGATCGCCAAGCTGCCGTTTGACCTGTACCGGCAGGGCTTTGAGTACTACGGCAAGACCCACGCGCACCCCAACTCTACCTTCCGTTACACCCAGAGCAGCTTGCTCGACCTGATGCGCTTCGACGCCACCGACCAGCTCGAACTGCTCGACACGCCGCTGCTGCTGATCGCGGGGAGCAAGGCCGACAGCCTGTACATGTCGCAACAGGCCTTTGCCAAGGCCTCCGGTACCCAGGACAAAATCCTGTTCACTATCGACGGCGCGACCCATATCGACACCTATTGGGTGCCAGCGTATGTGGACATCGCCATGGACCAGTTGACTGCGTTTTACGCCAGAACACTCTGACAAGAGGACGTCTTGATGAAGAACACCCTGATCGGCATCGCCGTGTGCGCTGCCGCCCCGTTTGCCGACGCCGCTGGCGCTGGCGATGCCCGTGAACCCCGGTCCGCACAACAGATCACCCGTGCGGGCAGTCAGGCGGCGGTTGCGGGTCCGGCGGACTATTTCACCGGGAACGTGCGCGTCGACCCGCTATTTACAGCCACAGACGAGGTCAACGCCTCTGGTGCCTACGTCAGCTTCGAAGCGGGCGCGCGCTCGGCCTGGCATACCCACCCCGCAGGCCAGCGGTTGATGGTGACGTCCGGTGTGGGGCTGGTTCAGGAGTGGGGCAAGCCGATACAGCAAATTCACCCGGGCGATGTCATCACCTGCCCGCCGGGCGTCAAGCACTGGCATGGCGCCGCGCCGGACAGCGCCATGACCCACCTGGCCGTGACCGGTTCGGTGGATGGCAAGAATGTGCACTGGCTGGAGAAGGTGACCGATGCGCAATACCAGGCTCATGGGTCGCCGACTGAGCTTGACGAGCCTGCCAGCCAGCCGATCTCCGAGACGCTTTCCGGTAAACAACAGGCCATCCCGCTGATCGCGGCGGCCATGGCCACCAGCAACATGCCGGGGCTCAACGCGGCACTGAACCGGGGGCTGGATGCAGGCCTGACGGTCAGCGAGACGAAGGAAATCCTCGTGCAGCTCTACGCTTACAGTGGCTTTCCTCGCAGTCTCAATGCCCTAGGCGAGCTGATGAAGGTGGTCGAGGCCCGCAAGCAAAGCGGACTTAAGGACGAGCCGGGGCGCGAGCCCGGTCGCTACATCCCGGTCGGCGATGCGCTGCTGGCGGCGGGTAAAGCCAACCAGACGAAGATCGCCGGGGCACCTGTCCAGGGCCCGTTGTTCGATTTCGTGCCGGTCATCAACCAGTATTTGCAGGCGCACCTGTTCGGCGACATTTTCGCGCGCGACAACCTCGACTGGCAAAGCCGGGAGCTGGCGACCGTTGCGGCGTTGGCTGTCACGCCGGGTGTCGAGTCGCAGCTGCGCTCGCACATGGCGGCAAGCCTGCGGGTGGGCCTGACAGCGGCGCAGTTGCGCCAGCTGATTCAATTGCTGGCCGATCAGGGCGATGCCGACGCGGCCCAGCGTGCCGGGGCAGCGCTGCACAGCGTCGAGGCCGATCAACCTTCGTAACGCAGGGTATCGCGCAGCAAGGTGAAGGCCGGTGAACTCTGGCGCCGGCTCGGGTAGTAGAGGTGGTAGCCGGAGAAGGGTTCGCACCAGTCTTCGAGCACCCGCACCAGGCGGCCTTGCGCGATCAGTTCCTGTACCAGGTCCTCGGGCATGTAGGCCAGCCCCAGGCCCTGAAGGACGGCCTGCAGGCGCATGGCGATGTTGTTGAACACCAGCTGGCCCTCGACCCGCACGTTCAGGGTTTGCCCGTTTTTGTCGAACTCCCACAGCGACAGGCCGCCGTAGGTTGGCAGGCGCAGGGTGATGCAGTTGTGCGCCATGAGGTCACTGGGGGCGACGGGCCTGGGGTGGCGGCTGAAATACGCCGGTGAACCCACCACCGCCATGCGCATGTCAGGCCCGATGCGCATCGCGATCATGTCCTTGGCCACTTGTTCACCCAGGCGTACACCGGCGTCGAAGCCCTCCGCGACGATATCGGTAAAGCCATAGTCGACGATGATTTCGATGTTCAGGTCGGGGTTGTCGGGCAGCAATCTGGCCAGTACCGGTTGCAACACGGTGATCGCCGAGTGTTCACCAGCGGTGATTCGCAGCTTGCCGGCCGGCTTGTCGCGAAACGCACTGAGCAATGCCAGTTCGCTGTCGATCTCCTCAAAGCGGGGAGCGATCACGCGCAGCAAATGCTCGCCGGCTTCGGTAGGGGAGACGCTGCGCGTGGTGCGCGCCAGCAAGCGCACACCCAGGCGTTCCTCCAGTTGCCGCATGGCCCGGCTCAAGGCCGGTTGTGACATGCCGAGCCGGGCGGCAGCGCGGGTGAAACTGCGCTCCTGTGCCACGGCTGAGAAAATCGCCAGCTGGTCGTAACTTTCGACGGTCATTTATGCGGGCCTGTTATGAGTCCTGTCCGATTATGCCACGGTGTTCAGGCACTGGATTACCCGGCAAAGGCTGCTAGCGTTCAAGGCGATGCCGGCACACGCGGAGTTGCGAAATGCCCTTAGCACTGCTTACCCAAAAAGCACGTTCAGGTTGTATTGCCGTGTCGGCGCTAATGCTGGCCATCGGTGCGCCAACGGTCGGTGCTGCCCAGCCCCCAGGCACATTTGCCAGCAAGCCGGACATTCACACCGTCACCGACGCCTACACCTACCTGTTGGGCCGCTTGCTGGTCATTCGCCAGGAGCAGATGGACCGCGCCGGCGACGGATTCAACTGGAATGCCATCAAATACAACCCGCTGGGTTCTGCAGACTTTGTGAACCCGAACTTCGATGTGGCCTACCTGGAGGCCTGGATCGCTGCCGATGATCACAACGGCGTGCTGCTGGAAGTCCCGCAGGTAAAGGGTCGTTATTACACCGCGCAACTACTGGATGAATGGGGCGAGGTGATTGCCAACATCAATGAACGCACCTTCCCGTCAAAACCGTATGGCAAATTTGCCCTGGTCAAACCCGGCTCCACGGCAACGATCCCGCCCGATGCGGCACGCATAGAGCTGCATTCAAGCAAGGCGAAGTTGCTCGCACGGGTCGAAATCAAAGGCGATCCCGACGGCGCGTTGGCCCTGCAAAAGCAGTTCAAGGTGACCCCGCTTGGCGACATTGCCGTCGTACCGGCACCCGAGGTCAAGCCGTTCGATAATGCCAGGCTGCTTGGCGTGGAAGCCTTCGATAACGTCGACAAGGTGTTCTCCAGCGCTCTGGATGTGTCGCCGGTTGCCGCGCAGATGCAGCAAAAGGTGCGTTACGTTGCCCAGTATGTGGCGTCTTCGCCACAGGCCCGGGAGGCGATCGACAAGCAGCTCAAAGACACCGTCGTCCCCGATTTCGTCACCCATGCAATTGCCCGCAGCGCCGAGCCGCACAACAACTGGGTAGGCGGCAAAAAGACCGGGAATTATGGTGAAAACTACAGCCTGCGCACCACAGTGAACTACGCCGGCATCTGGGCCAATACCACCGACGAGGTCATCTACTTTGTACCCGTCGCCGATGCCGCCAACCATCCACTGGATGGCAGCAGGCGCTATGTCATGCATTTTGCGGCCGACAGCCTGCCTTCAAGCGTGGTCGACGGATACTGGTCGGTCATTCTGGTCAGCGTGCCTGACTACCGCGTGGTGCCCAACCCGTGGAACCGTTTCAACTTCAACAGCCATTCAAACCTGAAAAAAGAGCCGGACGGCTCGTTGAAAATCGCCATCGGGCCCAAACCCGTTGCGGGCATCCCGGAGTCGAACTGGTTACCCTCTTTAGCGGGCAAACCGTTTTCGCTGACTTTCCGTACCTACGTGCCCAAGGACATCGTCAAGCAGGGCAAGTGGGCACCACCGGTGCTTACCGAGCAGCCTTGAAGCGGTCGGCAGAGGCAGCGGCGGTCAGCGCCGCACCCGCCGGTACTGCTGCAGCGCAAACGCCCCTGCACAAACGCCCCAGGCCAGCCAGGCGACAACCACCTGCCAGTGGCTGGACGCCGCTGCGGGGTCGCCCATGAAGAACGCCGCAGCCGCCAGAAAGAGGATCAACGCACCTGCCGCCACCGCGATGCGCAATGTTCCGCTCAGGGTGCGCCACCACACGCCGGGGGCATAGCGGGCTTCGATGCGGCGGGTCAGTAGCGTCAGCCCGGCGAGCAGCAACGCGCTCACTACCAGCAGAAGCGGGATGCCAAAAATGGCCATCGCCGGTTCGAACTCGCCACCATCCTCGCCCGGGGTGTAGTAACTGGCCTGCCAGATGTCTTTGCACAGCCCCGCGATCAGGTAGATCACGGCGATGGGCGCGACGGGGAAGATCAGGCAGCTGACCAGCGGGTTTGTATGTTCCTTCATGGTGGTTTCCATTTCACAGGCGATGACGCCGGGATTGTACCGCGCTGCCGCAGTTTTCTGCGCTCAAGGGATAATCCACGCCGTCACGGGACTGCCGCAAAATCCCCAGGAATCTATCGTCGACCCAAGCAAACTGCCGGCGCCTGCCCAAGGCGCGCGGCTGACCCTGACCTTGAGTGTGACGTGAATGAGCGCTTACCTGCATTGTCTTTCGCATACGCCGTTGATGGGCCATGTGGACCCGGCGCAGGCCGTTCTGGATGAAGTCGACGAGGTGATCGCGGCGGCGCGCCAGCGTATTGCCGCATTCGATCCCGAGTTGGTGATCCTGTTCAGCCCTGACCATTACAACGGCTTTTTCTATGACGTGATGCCGTCGTTTTGCATCGGCATGGCCGCTCATGCCATCGGTGATTTTGGCACGCTGGCTGGGCCCTTGGCGGTGCCGCAGGCATTGGCCGAGGATTGCGCGGCGGCGGTGTTGGAGGAGGGTGTCGACAGCGCGGTGTCCTACCGCATGCAGCTCGACCACGGGGCCGCGCAACCGCTTGAACTGTTGCTCGGTGGTTTGCGTGAGGTGCCGGTGATCCCCGTGTTCATCAATGCCGTGGCCACGCCGTTGCCGAGTTTTACCCGGGCGCGGTTGCTGGGCGAAGCCATTGGCCGCTGGGCTGCAACGCTGGGCAAGCGCGTGCTGTTTCTCGGCTCCGGCGGGCTTTCCCACCAACCGCCGGTTCCGGAGCTGGCCAAGGTCGAAGGGCTGATGGCCGACCGGCTCAAAGGCAGCGGCCGTTACCTGCCGGCCGACGAGCGCGAAGCGCGCACGCAACGGGTGATCCTTGCAGCGCAGCGCTTCGTTGAGGACCCGCACACATTGCACCCGCTCAACCCCGAGTGGGACGCGCATTTCCTGACATTGCTTGAACAGGGTCGCCTGAGCGAGCTGGACGCTGTCAGCAATGCCGAGTTGTCGAGCCTGGCGGGCAAGTCCACCCACGAAATCAAAACCTGGGTGGCCGCCTTCGCCGCCCTGGCCAGCTTTGGGCCGTATCAGGCCAGCGACCGCTACTACCGGCCGATTCCCGAATGGATCGCCGGTTACGGCTCGATCAGCGCCCATCCCGTTAGCCCGCTTGAGAATCCCCGGAGAGCCGTATGAGCTTGTACAGCGAAAGCGCGACCAGCCGTTTTGCCCTGATCGAAGACCGCGGCGTGCACCTCAATATTCACTACCACGACTGTGGCGACGGCCAGGAGGTGGTGGTCATGCTGCACGGCTCCGGGCCGGGGGCCAGTGGCTGGTCGAACTTCAGCCGCAACGTCGAACCGCTGGTGGCGGCCGGGTACCGGGTGATCCTCATGGACTGCCCTGGCTGGAGCAAGAGCGACAGCATCGTCTGCGAAGAATCGCGCTCGGCGCTCAATGCCCGCGTGCTCAACGGCTTGCTGACGCAACTGGGAATCACCCGCGCGCACCTGATCGGCAACTCCATGGGCGGTCACAGTGCGGTGGCGTTTGCCCTCGACTACCCGCACAGCGTTGGCCGCCTGGTGCTGATGGGCGGTGGTACCGGTGGCGTCAGTGCCTTCGTGCCGATGCCGACCGAGGGCATCAAGCTGCTGCAGAAGGTGTACCGCGAGCCCACGCAAGACCACCTGCAGCAGATGATGGACATCTTTGTGTATGACAGCAAAGACCTCACTGCCGAGCTGATCTCAGGTCGCCTGGAGAACATGCTCCAGCGCCGTGACCACCTGGAGAACTTCACCCGCAGCCTGGCGTTGCATCCCCGACAGTTCCCGGATGTGTCGACGCGCCTGGCTGAAATCAGCGCGGCCACCCTGGTGATCTGGGGCCGCAACGACCGCTTTGTGCCAATGGACACCGGCTTGCGTCTGGTCGCCGGTATCCCCAACAGCGAACTGCATGTGTTCAACAACTGCGGCCATTGGGTGCAGTGGGAACACGCCGAGCGTTTCAACCGCCTGGTCGTGGATTTTCTTGCCCCTTAAGCAGACGCCAAACAGCTGATTGCGTGGCCGCCCGAGCGGCCGCGCCGTGAACCCCGAGGTGACTATGAGCGTGACCCAGCAAACCCTTGAACAACTGGCCGCCGCCCTGCGCGCTGCCGAGCATAGCGGCGAGGCGATTGCCCCGTTGCGTGAGCAGATCGGCGAAGACGCCGGCGAGGCCGCCTACGCGATTCAGCGCCTCAACGTCGCCCACGCCGTTGCCGGCGGGCGCCGCGTGGTCGGGCGCAAGATCGGCCTGACCAATCCCAAGGTGCAGGCCCAGCTTGGCGTCGACCAGCCGGACTTCGGCACTCTGTTTGCCGACATGTGCTACGGCGACAACGAAGTGGTGCCCTTCAACCGCGTGCTGCAACCGAAGATCGAGGCGGAAATCGCCTTGATCCTCAACCAGGACCTGCCGCGCCCCGACACCACCTTTGCCGACCTGCTGAACGCCACCGGCTGGGTGTTGCCAGCGCTGGAGATTGTCGGCTCGCGTGTACAGAACTGGAACATCCGCTTTGTCGACACCGTGGCCGACAACGCCTCCAGCGGTTGCTTCGTACTCGGTGGCCCCGCCGTGCCGCTGGCCGGAGTCGACCTGCGCAACACCCTGATGCGCATGACCCGTAACGGTGAGCAGGTATCCAGCGGCAGTGGCGCTGAATGCCTGGGCCATCCGCTCAATGCCGCCGTGTGGCTGGCGCGGACCATGGCGCAGCTGGGTGAGCCGCTGCGCGCCGGCGACATCGTCCTGACCGGCGCCCTGGGGCCGATGGTGGGGGTCAATGCCGGTGACCGTTTCGAGGCGCTGATCGAAGGCATTGGCCAGGTCGCCGTCAATTTTTCCGCCGAGTGATCGGCAGCTCAACCAAAAGAGCGCACCAGCATGAAGAAACTCAAGGTTGCCATTATCGGTTCCGGCAACATCGGTACCGACCTGATGATCAAGATCCTGCGTAATGCGCAGCACCTGGAAATGTCGGCGATGGTGGGTATCGACCCGGCGTCCGATGGCCTGGCGCGCGCTGCACGGATGGGCGTGGCCACGACCCACGAAGGCGTAGAAGGCCTGACCCGTCTGCCAGCGTTTGCCGACATCGACTTCGTCTTCGATGCCACCAGCGCCGGCGCCCACGTTAAAAACGATGCGTTCCTGCGTTCGATCAAACCGGGTATCCGTTTGATAGACCTGACCCCAGCAGCCATCGGCCCGTACTGCGTGCCGGTGGTCAACCTGGAGCAGAACCTCGGCCAGCTCAACGTCAACATGGTCACTTGCGGCGGCCAGGCGACCATCCCCATGGTCGCCGCGGTATCGCGCGTGG
>NZ_QJRG01000041.1 GCF_004025535.1 Pseudomonas alkylphenolica | reverse complement strand
ATCGGGAAGGTACGCGACAACCTCGCGGCAGAGTTCCAGAACGGTGGCGGCGGCAAGTTTTATCAGATCCGCGGTGGCGTGGTCATGGCGTTGATCGAGGGCATCGTCCTTGGCATCAAATATTTCAACAAGGACAACGGTGACAAGGAGAAGCTCGAATACAAGGCAGCGTTTCTGATCACCACGGCCGCGGGTATCGAACTGGCTGCGCTCGGTGTTCAGTCGGTGGCCACGCGCTTTGCGCCCACGGGGGTTGTTGGTCGTGGTGCGGCGATTTCGCTGGGGGGGGTACGGCTTGTTGGTGGCTCACTGGCGACTGTGGGCGGGGTGATGCTTGCTTCGATTGATTTTGAAGACGCAGCGAAGGCCTACGACAGAGACTACAAGGTTCTTGGGCTCGCTTATTTTGCAAGAGCCGTCGCGTCGTTTGGACTCTCCGGGCTTGCCGGCCTGGTATCGCTTTCCTATTCGGGCCCGTTACTGCGATTTCTCGTCGGCGCAAATAGCCGATCCCTATTTGTATTAACGATAGAAAAACTTGCTGGCTCCAGACTTATACCTGTGATCCTGCGACTGATTGGTATTGGCAGTTTCATTACTGTGGGAATCAGCGTAGCAATTATTTTTTTGTCCCCAGACGAAATGGAGGAGTGGTGTTGGCATAGCTGCCTAAAAAAATGGGAACCTGGAAATTTTCTAAAGCCTTTCAAAGACCAGGAAACCGAACTAAAAAAACTCTACGAGTCATTAAAGGCAGTGAGCTGATGTATCTAATCGAGTGGATGTTGTGGCATATGCAGACTTCCCGTCTTGAAAGTGAAGGCTGGCAAAAAGTACTTGAAAAATACCTGACTTATAAGCGTGCGGGAAAATATAAGCACGAAGATGATCTGCCCGGAATTCATGACCGCGTGAGTGAGACCCCCTGTGCGGATGGTTCGATCCATGGGTTCAACGAAAACTACATTGAGCTTAAAGCCGGCGCAACGCAGGCGCATCGAGGGCTAATTACATATTTATCATTGATGACGCTGTACGTCATATACATCCACATAAAAATGACCGTCCTACTTAATTCCGTCTGGTTTACTGGTGTCTATTACTCTGGAAGATCGCCTGCAACTATTGGTCACTATGTCTCAGGCCTGTTTATGGTCGCGCTAACTACGGGCGTATTTTATGTGATAGCTAGGTATGCGCGAATTTTCATCAACCTCGAAAACTTCGTTCAACGCCGACTGCTGATCCGCTTCAATCGAATTACACGCCAAGTCTATCTGCACCGACCGCGCTTCGCTGGTGGCGTTACCGTCCTCGACTGGGAGCAATTATCGCTCGAGACAATCGTGGGCGAAGAAGAATCCGCGGGTATCGGCCGCAAGCTACTTCTGCTCTGGGACCCCGCCATCACCGGACTCCCCCATCTTCATCTGGTGTTCGTCGGCAAGACCGCCGACGGCACCAGCGATCTGGTCAACCTGTGGGAGTTCATCCGCCGCTATATGGAAGAAGGCCCGCAGTCGGTGCCGGCGCCGCAGAAGCTGCTCGGCAGAGTGCCGTGGCCTTGGCAGTCGGCCATGGTCTCCCTGAACTTCTTCAGGCCTCTCTGGCGCGCCGGGCTGCGCTGGCAGGTCGCCTGTTGGGTGGCGTTGGCCTCTCCGGGCCTTGCAGTGCACGCCACCGGGCACTGGATCTCGCTGCTGCTGTGCTGGGAACCGCGCTGGCCGCGCATCATCCGCGAGGCAGGCCGGCCCGGAAAGCCTGTTCCGCCACTGTCCGCCGCTGCCGACTGGCCGCCGCTGCCCACGGTGGAGCCCGCAAAGAAGAAGCCACAGCGCGCACGCAAACCACGGAAAGTCGATGCGGATCCGGCCGAGCAAGCGCCGAAAGGTACGGAACAGAGCCAGAGTGAACCCGCCTCCAGCCCTCCACAACAAACCTAGCGCCCGACTACGCAAGGAATTGCCATGCCCACCGAACCGCCATCGTTTTCGTTGCGCGAGCTGGTGCGCCTAAGTGGGGAAACCAAGATCCAGGCCGACTTCTGCGCGTTGGA
>NZ_QJRG01000040.1 GCF_004025535.1 Pseudomonas alkylphenolica | reverse complement strand
CTTTCGCTTCAACCGAGGCGCGCATTCTACGCTTTCCTCAGTGTCTGTCAAGCGTTTATTTTGAAGTTTTTCAGAATTTCTCTTTCAACTTCAACCGCTTAACTCGCTGCGATCTCTCGTCAGCGGGAGGCGAATTCTACAGCGTTTCAATCCGCTGTCAACCACCTTTTTCACCACTGCCGATCTTTCGATCGAAGCCCCCTCCGGTACTACCTGGAACATCTAACTCATTGAATCTCAAGGAGTTTTCCGTTCCGACTGCGCCGGAAGTGGGGCGAATTATAGAGAGATCTGCAGGGGCGTCAAGCATTTATTTCGAATTTGTTTCAGAGAGCGTGTTCTAGCTATATATAGCAAGCTGCAAGTCAAATCCGGCGCACCGCACCCAACTTGCAGCCCATAGCCTTAAGCCGCCCGCTACTCGGCTTTAAGGGTGATACGCGCAAAGGCTTTCTTACCCGCCTGGCAAACATGCGTAGCGCCCAGTGCAAATACGAAACCACGATCAACCACTTCGCCATCAACCTTAACGCTGCCTGCAGCCAGCAGGTCGCGCGCAGCCGCCGAGTTCTTCACCAGGCCCGCCTTATTAAGGACAGCCGAGATTGGCATCTCTTCACTGCCCAACACTTCGATCTCTGGCAGATCTTCAGGCAGCTCGCCTTCCTTCATGCGATTGCCCGCTGCACGATGGGCGTTGGCTGCCGCTTCTTCGCCATGGAAACGCGCCACGATCTCCTCGGCCAGCTTGATCTTGATGTCGCGCGGGTTTGCGCCAGCAGCCACATCGGCACGGAATGCATCGATCTCTTCCATCGAGCGGAAGCTCAACAGCTCGAAGTAACGCCACATCAACGTATCCGGGATCGACACCAGCTTGCTGTACATAACCCCCGGCGCTTCCTGGATACCGACGTAGTTACCCAGCGACTTGGACATTTTCTTGATGCCATCCAGCCCCTCGAGCAGCGGCATGGTCACGATGTTCTGCGCTTCCTGCCCATAGGCACGCTGCAATTCACGCCCCATCAGCAAGTTGAACTTCTGATCGGTACCACCCAGCTCGACATCCGCCTTGAGCGCCACCGAGTCGTAGCCCTGTACCAGCGGGTAGAGAAACTCGTGAATGGCAATCGGCTGATTGGTGGTGTAGCGCTTGTCAAAGTCATCACGCTCGAGCATGCGCGCAACGGTGTACTGCGAAGCCAGGCGAATGAAGTCGGCCGGCGTCAGCTTGTCCATCCAGGTGGAGTTGAAGGCAACCTCGGTCTTGGCCGGGTCGAGAATCTTGAACACCTGCTGTTTATAGGTCTCAGCGTTATCCAGCACCTGCTCGCGGGTCAGCGGCGGGCGCGTGGCGCTCTTGCCACTCGGATCGCCGATCATGCCGGTGAAGTCGCCGATCAGGAAGATGACCTGATGCCCCAGCTCCTGGAACTGGCGCAGCTTGTTAATTAGAACGGTATGGCCCAGATGCAGGTCGGGTGCAGTCGGGTCAAAGCCCGCCTTAATCCGCAGCGGCTGCCCGCGCTTGAGCTTCTCAACCAACTCGGACTCTACCAGTACCTCTTCCGCACCACGCTTGATCAGCGCTAGCTGCTCTTCAACCGACTTCATAACAGACCCGCAAGGCTCAGATTCAAAGGGACCCAACCATACAAGATCAGCCATCAATTACAAGTTTTTGCCCCGGATGTGACCCCGTAGCCGACTGATGACGTCTGCGCGCTTGCGCCAGGATGGATTTGGTTATATTTTATACAGTTATTTCATCTTCATCATGTCATTCATCTTTTCCAATTCATCTATTTCAAAGTCAATTCATCTATGACCAACGAACCGCCTAAAGCGCCCCCGCTTTATCCGAAGAGCCATCTGTTGGCCGCCAGCGGCATCGCCGCCCTACTCAGCCTGGCCTTGCTGGTGTTTCCATCCAGCGAGGTAGAAGCCAAGAAAACCACCCTTAACCTTGAACTGGAAAGCCCTGCCGACCAGCTCAAGCAAGAACCGGATGCGCCGCTGACGCAAAGTGCGGATGCTTCCAGTGACTCTCCGTTCGCCCAGATCGACAACAGTGCAGCACCGACCGAGGAGACCGCCAAGGTTGAGTCGGTTCCAGCTCCAGCAGCTACCCCTGCCAAGGATCCGAGCCACCGTGAAGTGACCGTGAGCCGCGGCGACACGCTGTCGACCCTGTTTGCCAAAGTCGGGCTGCCAGCGGCTGCCGTGCATGAGGTGCTGGCGAGCAACAAGCAGGCCAAGCAGTTCAGCCAGCTCAAAAGCGGCCAGGTGCTGCAGATCGAGCTGGATAAAGACGGCCAACTGGCCAGCCTGCACAGCAAGGTCAGCGACCTGGAAACCATTCGCCTGACCAAAAGCGCAAACGGTTACGCATTCAACCGCGAAATCAGCAAGCCGGTCGTCCGTTCCGCCTATGCCCATGGCGTAATCAAGAGCTCACTGTCTGCATCCGGCCAGCGTGCCGGCTTGCCGCACAGCCTGACTATGGACCTGGCACGCATCTTTGGCTACGACATCGACTTCGCCCAGGATATTCGCCACGGCGACGAGTTCGACGTGATCTATGAGCAGAAGGTCATGGATGGCAAAGTGGTGGGCAACGGCAACATCATCTCTGCCCGCTTCACCAACCGCGGCAAGACCTTCAGCGCGATCCGCTACACCAACAAGCAAGGCAACACCAACTACTACACAGCTGACGGCAACAGCATGCGCAAGGCCTTCATCCGTACCCCGGTTGACTTTGCCCGCATCAGCTCGCGCTTTTCTGCCGGACGCAAGCACCCGATCCTCAACAAGATCCGCGCTCACAAAGGCGTCGATTACGCCGCACCACGCGGTACGCCAATCAAGGCAGCGGGTGACGGTAAGGTGCTGCTCGCCGGTCGCCGTGGTGGCTATGGCAATACCGTGATCATTCAGCACGGCAACCGCTACCAGACGCTGTACGGCCACATGCAGGGCTTCGCCAAAGGCGTCAAGACCGGTAGCTCGGTCAAGCAGGGCCAGGTCATCGGTTACATCGGCACCACCGGCTTGTCCACCGGGCCGCACCTGCACTATGAGTTCCAGGTTAATGGCGTTCACGTCGATCCGCTGGGGCAAAAGCTGCCTATGGCCGACCCGATCGCCAAGGCCGAACGCCAGCGCTTCCTGCAGCAAAGCCAACCATTGGTGGCGCGCATGAACCAGGAAAAAGCCACCCTGCTTGCTTCGAACAAGCGCTGAACCATGGCTCTTTATCTGGGGGTGATGTCCGGGACCAGTCTCGATGGCCTGGACATCGCCTTGATCGAACAGACCCAACACACGCGGCTGCTGGCTACGCATTACACGCCTATGCCTGCCAGCCTGCGCCAGGACCTGCTTGACCTCTGTTCCAGCGGACCTGACGAAATAGCCCGTGCCGCGATTGCCGAAAACCAGTGGGTTGCGTTGGCCGCAGAGGGTATCGAGCAGTTGTTGGCCGCACAGCAACTTGCCCCGGCGGACATTCGCGCCATTGGCAGCCATGGCCAGACCATCCGCCATGAGCCGGCACGCCGCTTTACCGTACAGATCGGCAACCCGGCACTGCTCGCCGAGCTCAGTGGCATTTGTGTAGTGGGTGATTTTCGTCGACGCGATGTTGCTGCAGGCGGCCAGGGTGCCCCCTTGGTCCCGGCGTTCCATGAAGCCTTGTTCGAGCATCAAGGACAGCGCCTGGCGGTTCTGAACGTAGGCGGCTTCAGTAATCTCAGCCTGATCGAGCAGGACAAACCCGTCAGCGGTTTCGACTGCGGCCCGGGCAATGTTTTGCTCGATGCCTGGATTCACGAGAAACAAGGTCACACTTACGACCGTAATGGCGCCTGGGCTGCCAGCGGTCAAGTGAACGCTGCGTTGCTTGGCGCCCTGCTCAGTGATCCGTTCTTCGCCGGCACCGGGCCGAAAAGCACCGGACGCGAAGTCTTCAACCTGCCATGGCTCAAGCGCCACCTGGGTACGCAACCGGCAATCGCCGATGCCGATGTCCAGGCCACCTTGCTGGAGCTTTCCGCCCACAGCATTGTCGGCTCTCTGCGTACCGCCCAGAAGGACACCCAGGCCCTGCTGGTGTGTGGCGGTGGCGCTCATAACAGTGCGCTGATGCAGCGCCTGGGTACCCTGCTACCGGGCACCCGGGTCAGCAGCACCGCCAGCCATGGTATTGACCCGGACTGGGTTGAAGCGATGGCCTTTGCCTGGCTAGCACATTGCTGCCTGGAAGCGATTCCCGGCAACCGGCCGAGCGTCACAGGCGCCCGTGGCCTGCGCGTGCTTGGCGCTATCTACCCCGCCTGATGCCACACAGCAAAACGCCGCACATAAGCGCGGCGTTTTGTGGTGCAACCTGCCCTGCGATCAGATCGAGAACGACGAGCCGCAACCACAGGTGGTGGTGGCGTTTGGGTTCTTGATGACGAAACGCGAGCCTTCCAGGCCTTCCTGGTAATCCACTTCGGCTCCTGCCAGGTACTGGAAACTCATCGGATCGACCACCAGGGCCACGCCTTCGCGCTCGACGATGGTGTCATCTTCAGCGACATCTTCATCGAACGTGAAACCGTATTGAAAACCCGAGCAACCGCCACCGGTCACGAATACTCGCAACTTCAGGCGATCATTGCCTTCTTCATCGACCAGGGTCTTCACCTTGTGCGCTGCACCCTCAGTGAACTGCAATGCCACAGGGGTGAAGGATTCGACGCTCATGCTGACTATCTCCCGGCGCTATGCCGCCATAATGCGTGATGACGCGCATTATCCGCTTCTCCGAGAAAATCGGTCAACAATTGTGCGGCTTTCGTCTCGGTGATTCGTCCAGAAACAAAAAGACCCGCACCAGGCGGGTCCGTTTCAACCGCTGCGCTTAGGGCAGCAGGCCGGCATGCGAAAGCCCCATGCGCTCATCCAGGCCGAAAAGGATGTTGAGGTTCTGCACCGCCTGGCCAGACGCACCTTTGACCAGATTGTCGATCACCGACAAGACGACGACAAGGTCGCCATCCTGCGGCCGATGCACGGCAATACGGCAAACGTTGGCACCGCGCACACTGCGGGTTTCCGGATGGCTGCCAGCCGGCATCACGTCGACGAACGGCTCATCCGCATAACGCTTCTCGAACAGCGCCTGCAGGTCAACCGAGGTGTCGGCAACCGTCGCGTACAAGGTCGAATGGATGCCGCGGATCATGGGCGTCAGGTGCGGTACGAAGGTCAAGCCGACGTCACCACCGGCAGCGCGGCGCAGGCCCTGGGTAATTTCCGGTAGATGGCGATGCCCTTTAACGGCGTAGGCCTTCATGCTCTCGCCGGCTTCGCAGAACAGCGAACCAACAGAAGCACCGCGTCCGGCACCGCTGACACCCGACTTGCAGTCGGCGATCAGGCGCGAAGCATCAGCAATGCCGGCCTCCAGCAGCGGCAGGAAACCCAGTTGGGTTGCGGTCGGGTAACAGCCCGGTACGGCGATCAGACGCGCCTGGCGAATTTGCTCACGATTGACTTCCGGCAAGCCATAGACGGCATCTTTGAGCAGCTCCGGTGCACCGTGAGGCTGCCCGTACCACTTGGCCCACTCGTCGGCGTCTTGCAAACGGAAGTCAGCGGACAGGTCGATGACCTTGGTGCCTGCCGCCAGCAACTCACCTGCCAGGGCATGAGCGACGCCATGCGGCGTAGCGAAGAACACCACGTCGCAAGCCGCCAGGGTTTTTACGTCCGGCACGCTGAACGCCAGGCCGTCGTAGTGGCCGCGCAGGTTCGGGTACATGTCAGCCACCGCCAGACCGGCTTCGGAGCGTGAGGTAATCACCGCCACTTCCGCCTGTGGATGCTGTGCCAACAGACGCAGCAGTTCGACCCCGGTATAACCCGTGCCGCCAACGATACCGACCTTGACCATAACGCGTGCCCCTTATCAACGAACCAACAGGAAAGGCCACGATAATAGGGGCCCTGAAACACGCCCACAACTGTTGAGATGGCCCGCCACGCGCCTAGCCTCTACTATCTGACGACCGTGAACCCTGAAGGAACTCAACTCGATGCTTTTTCTCTGGATCAAAGCGCTGCACATCGTCAGCGTGGTCTGCTGGTTTGCCGGGCTGTTCTACCTGCCCCGTCTGTTTGTCTACCACGCGCAAAGTCAGGACAGCATCAGCCAGGAGCGCTTCGTGACCATGGAGCGCAAGTTGTATCGCGGCATCATGGGGCCCGCCATGATTGCGACATTTGTCTTCGGCATCTGGCTGCTGAGCCTGACACCAGGCTTTCTTAGCCAGGGCTGGATGCACGCGAAACTCACCCTGATTGTATTGCTGACCGGCTACCACCACATGTGTGGCGCCCAGCTCAAACGTTTCGCCCGCGGCGAAAATACCCGCAGCCACGTCTTCTATCGCTGGTTCAATGAAGTACCGGTTCTGATCCTCCTCGCCATCGTAATTCTGGTGGTGGTCAAACCGTTCTAACCTCAAACACCACTGCACCTCGGGAAACCTGCCATGTCCTTGCCTGCCCTGCTCGAACAACGTTTGCGTCTGCCGGTGGTTGCGGCGCCCATGTTTCTGATCTCCAACCCGCAGTTGGTCCTGGCGTGCTGCGCCAACGGTGTGGTGGGCAGTTTCCCGGCCCTGAACCAGCGCGACAGTGCCGGGTTCAAGGCCTGGCTGGAAGAGATAGAAGCCGGTCTCGCTCAGCTGACCAACCCGGCACCCTACGCGGTCAACCTGATTGTTCACCCGAGCAACCCGCGCCTTGAGGCTGACCTGGCGATCTGCGTCGAACATAAAGTGCCGATCGTGATCACCAGCCTTGGCGCGGTGAAAGAGCTGGTCGACACCGTGCACAGTTACGGCGGGCTGGTGTTCCACGATGTGACAACCCGCCGTCACGCAGAAAAGGCTGCGCAAGCGGGTGTGGATGGCCTGATCGCCGTTGCTGCTGGTGCTGGCGGGCATGCCGGTACCTGGAGCCCGTTTGCGCTGATCGCCGAGATCCGTCAGTTCTTCGACAAGACCCTGCTGCTGGCCGGCTGCCTGAATCGAGGACACGAGATCCTCGCTGCGCAGTTACTGGGCGCAGACCTTGCCTACCTCGGCACCCGCTTCATCGCCACCGACGAGAGCCGTGCGCCCGATGGCTACAAAGAAATGGTGCTGGACGCCAAGGCAGCCGATATCATCCACACCGCCGCGGTTTCCGGTGTGCCTGCAAGCTTCATGCGCCAGAGCCTGGAAAACGCCGGCTTCGACATGGCAGCCCTGCGCGGCAATGTCGAAACCAAGCTCAAACCCATTCACGACGAGGCCAAGGCCTGGAAAACGGTCTGGTCCGCTGGACAAGGCGTTGGTGCCATCGATGCGGTGTGCTCGACCGAGCAACTAATCGCGCGTCTGGAGGCCGAGTACCGTCAGGCGCAAGCCTCGGCGTACCAGCTGAGCCAGCGCCGGCCTACGTGACTCCTGTAAACTGAACACTTTTACCTCGACTGGAGAGTTGCATGTCCCGTTACGCCATGATCACCGGTGCCTCCAGCGGTTTGGGCCTGGCACTGGCCGAAGCACTGGCACGCCGTGGACGCAACCTGATCCTGGTAGCCCGCCAACGTGATGCGCTGGAACCCATCGCCATCGAGTTGACCCAGCGCTTTGGCGTCGAGGTACTGTTTCGTGCCTGCGACCTCGGCGAGCCGCTACGGCTGTCGGGGTTCCTGCTCGAGCTCGAAGAAAGCGAACGTCAGATCGATCTGTTGGTGAACTGCGCCGGCATCCGCTCTTACGGCCCCTTTCTGGCCCAGGAGTGGGCCGACGAGCAAGACCTTATCGAGGTCAACATCCTCGCGTTAACGCGCTTGTGCCACGCCCTTGGCAATGCCATGGCCGTGCAGGGCGGCGGGCAGATCCTCAATGTCGCCTCGCTTGCCGCCTTCGCGCCCGGCCCGTGGATGACCAGCTACGCCGCCAGCAAGGCTTATGTGCTGCATTTCTCCGAAGGCCTGCGCGAGGAGCTCAAGCGCACGGGGATAAAAGTGTCCGTACTTTGCCCCGGCCCGGTTCGCTCGCCACTTCGGCGCATTCCTCGCCTGGAAAAAGGCCAGCGCAGCCTGAGCCCGGAAGAAGTCGCCCTGTATACCGTCCGTGCCCTGGACAAGAACCGGGCGCTGATCATCCCGGGGCGGCGCAACCGCTGGCTGGCCTTCAGCCCGAGGCTGCTTGCACGCTGGATGGCGCGCAAGCTGGCGGGCGCCATCAATCAGGCCTATTGCCCGCGCTAAACGCGGGGGGACTGGGCGCAGCCACCCAGCCTGAGTACACTCAGGCCCGATCCCTCTCATGGAGCAACCGCAGTGGAAACTCTGTTCACCAAGATCATCAACCGGGAAATCCCGGCCAAGATCATCTACGAGGACGACCAGGTACTGGCCTTCCACGATATCGCCCCACAGGCGCCGGTGCATTTTCTGGTCATTCCGAAAAAGCCGATCCGCACGCTCAATGACCTGACCGAAGACGACAAGGGCCTGGCTGGACACATCCTGTTCACTGCTCAGCGTCTGGCCAAGGAACTGGGCTGTGAAGACGGTTTCCGCGTGGTGATGAACTGCAATGAACTGGGTGGCCAGACGGTCTACCATATTCACATGCACGTACTGGGTCAGCGTCAGATGCACTGGCCGCCGGGCTGATCCAGGGCAAGCCCGATCACCCTGATTGCGGTAAACTGTCGGGCACATTCTTGCGGAGGTGCCCGATGGCTACCGAACGTCACTACTCGCCGCTCGACCGCTTGTTGCTGCAAGCCGATACAGCGATGCGCACCTTGCTCCCCTTCAGCGGCCAACCTTCCCGCCCCTCGCCGGCTATCATTCAGCCGGATGTCACCCTGGACGACTCGCAGACCCGCCACGTGGCCGGGCTGATGCGTATCAACCATACCGGTGAAGTCTGCGCCCAGGCGCTGTATCAGGGCCAGGCACTGACGGCCAAGCTGCCCCAGGTACGCAAGGCCATGGAGCATGCCGCCGAGGAAGAAATCGACCACCTGGCCTGGTGTGAACAACGCATTCGTCAGTTGGGCAGCCACCCAAGCGTGCTCAATCCGCTGTTCTACGGAATGTCATTCGGCATCGGCGCACTGGCCGGTATGGTCAGCGACAAGGTCAGCCTCGGCTTCGTTGCCGCCACTGAGCATCAGGTATGCAAACACCTGGATGAGCACCTGGAACAAATCCCGGCTGAAGACGAAAAGTCGCGAGCCATTCTCGAACAGATGCGCGTCGATGAAGAGCAACATGCCGACTCAGCCCTGGAGGCTGGCGGCTTCCGCTTCCCTGCACCCGTGCGCTTTGGCATGAGCCTGATGGCCAAGGTCATGACCAAGAGCACCTACCGAATCTAGGACACGCCATGACAGAACGCTTCGATGCCAAGGACCTGGCCCGCGCCGTCAGCGCCGGCGTTCTGAACCCGGGCCAGGATCAGGCCCTGCTTGAGTTTCTCAAGCGCCAGCCGACAACCCGGGCCAGCTTCCAGCTGGCCCACGTTGCCTTTTACTTCGGCGCCTTGCTGATCATAGGGGCTATGGGCTGGTTGCTCAGCGAAGCCTGGATGCGCATTGGTGACAGCGCACTGCTGTTGATCGCCTTGATGTATATCGTCGGCCTTACTCTCGCCGGCCTGCTGATGCAGCGCCGTGGCCAACTTATCCCTGCAGGAATGTTCGGCGCCGTTGCCGTCAGCATCGTGCCGCTGGCGGTATTTGCCGTGGAGCGGCTTACCGGTTTCTGGCCGCTGGACGACAGCCAAAGCAAGTATCACAACTACTACACGTATGTGCAGGGCGGCTGGTTGCTGATGGAAGCCGTCACCGTGGTTGCCGGCTTGCTGATGCTGCGCCTGATCCCCTTCCCTTTCATCGTCATGCCAATTGCCGGGGCGCTGTGGTTCATGTCCATGGACCTGAGCGAATGGTTCTACGGCGATACCTTCAACTGGGACCAGCGCCTTACCGTGTCGCTGTGGTTCGGTCTGGCAATGCTTGTGGTGTTTCTGCTGGTTGATGGTCGCACCGAACAGGATTATGCCTTTTGGGGTTACCTGGCCGGGCTGCTGGCTTTCTGGCTGGGGCTGAGCCTGATGGAGAGCGACAGCGAACTGAACAAGGCCCTCTATTGCCTGATCAACCTGGGCCTGATGGGAGTGGCGGTACTACTGCGCAGGCCGCTGTTCATGGTCTTCGGTGCCCTGGGCGTGGCAGCGTACCTGGGTTACCTGTCGTACGAGGTGTTTGCCGATTCGCTGCTGTTTCCGCTGGTGCTGACCGTGATCGGTCTGGGCGTAATTGGCCTGGGCGTCGTGTACCAGAAGCATCGCGAAGCACTGAGCGCACGCTTGCGTGCGCAGCTGCCTGATTGCCTGTTGCAGTGGCTACCAGGGCTTCGCCGTTGAAAACCTGGCATTACCTGCATGAAAAAGGGGCCTTGAAGGCCCCTTTTTTTCAACCGAGTTCGACGATCTCATAGCTGTGGGTGATTTCAACACCCGCCCGTCCGAGCATGATCGATGCCGAGCAGTATTTCTCTGCTGACAGCTCCACAGCACGCTTGACCTGCGCATCCTTGAGCCCGCGGCCCTTGACGACGAAGTTCAGGTGAATCTTGGTAAACACTTTCGGGTCCTCGCTGGCGCGCTCAGCCTCAAGGAAGGCTTCGCAGCTTTCCACTGCCTGGCGGGATTTTTTCAGGATGCTGACTACATCGAAGTTGCTGCAGCCACCCAGACCCAGCAGCAGCATTTCCATGGGCCGCACGCCCAGGTTACGGCCGCCGGCCTCGGGAGGACCGTCCATGACCACGACATGGCCACTGCCCGATTCGCCCAGAAACATGGCTTCACCTGCCCACTGGATACGCGCCTTCATCTTCCGGACTCCCTTGCTTTGAAAAAGGCTGCCAGCTTAGACCCAGAAGGCCCGGTGGAAAAGCTCAAGCGTGCGAGTAAATCTGCCGATATATGTACAGGTGTCTGATAAGCTGACGCCAAATCGCTGGCGCTTCACGCCAGACTACCTATAAAAGTGTTAAAGCGTCGCCTTTTACCGGAACTCAGCCATGGTTGCATCAGCCCTTTCAGCCAAGATCAAGAATATCGACAAGTTGCTCGCGCATTGCCAGCGTCGTCGCTACGCGGCCAAGAGCAATATTATCTGCGCCGGCGACAAGGCCGAGACTTTGTCCTTTATCGTAAAAGGCTCGGTGACGATCCTGATCGAAGACGATAATGGCCATGAAATGATCATTGCCTACCTCAACAACGGCGATTTTTTTGGCGAGCTGGGGCTGTTCGAGCCGGTCGGGCAGGAGCATCAACGCAGTGCCTGGGTACGGGCAAAGAGCGAATGTGAAGTAGCAGAAATCAGCTACGAAAAGTTCCGTGAGCTGGCACGCCTGGACCCGGACATTCTTTATGCCCTGGGCAGCCAGATGGCCCAGCGCCTGCGCAACACCACACGCAAAGTCGGCGACCTGGCGTTTTTTGATGTCACCGGTCGCGTTGCGCGCTGCTTGCTGGAGCTGTGCAAACAACCCGACGCCATGACGCACCCCGATGGCATGCAGATCAAGATTACGCGCCAGGAGATCGGTCGTATTGTTGGCTGTTCACGGGAAATGGTCGGCCGCGTACTCAAGGATCTTGAAGAACGCAGCCTGGTTCATGTCAAAGGCAAAACCATGGTGGTATTCGGCACCCGCTAATCGCGGGCGATACCATTGATGACATCGGCATAGGCCTGACCAAGGCGCTCGAGCAACGGCGCCTCGGGCACCACTTCGTGCAGGGCGATATGACTATCGGCCTGGCAGCGTTGCTCGATCTCGCAACATTCATTGAAGCGATTGACCGCCGCAACCATCGACTCGCGCTCGTTCTCCAGCAACAGCGCACCGTGCACCAGCACTACCGGGCGTTTGCCGGCCAGCCCCTGGCGCCAGCGCTGCGCCGTGCCAACCAGCTTGCGGCCATTCAGGTTGACGTTGTAGCGGCCGTCGCAAAACGCGCCTTCGATTTCGCCCACCGAGGCCTGCCCCCCCCACTCGCGCAACACGTCGCACAGTGGCAGGCACAGTCGTTCATAAGCATTTTCGATACGGCCGTGATCGCCTTCGCTGCGAGGTGCCACGTAGATCAGCGCAATGTTGATAACCGCTGGTGACTGCGGCACGGGTTCACCACCGGTTTCGCGCAACAGCACCGGCCAGCCGGCGATGGCCAATTCGGCGCAAGCGCCTTCGAAACCATCCAGACGGCTCATGCGCCGCGGCATGACCAAGGCGTGATCGGTCGGACGCCAGAACAAAACGCCGTGGCTCTTTTCGCCCTTGCACACGGCCGCCAACAACTCTTGTTCGGCTTGCAGGCCAGCCTCGACAGTCACTTCCATTAATTGATCAGTCATCGCAATAACCTTATGGGTACAAAAAAGCCGGCATCGCCGGCTTCAGAGTCAGATCAGTCCAGCCCAGGCACCAGATTCTGCACAACGCGCTCAGGGAAGAACAGGCGCTGCAACTCAAGCCCGGGGTGCTCGGCGCGCATGAACGCTTCACCGACCAGGAACGAATAAACCTCATTGATTTCCATCAGCTCGACATCAGCACGGTTGAGGATGCCACTCTCGGTGATGGCCAGGCGATCCCGAGGGATGCGTGGCAGCAGATCAAGCGTGGTTTCCAGGCTGACTTCGAACGTATGCAGGTTGCGGTTGTTGACGCCGACCAGCGGGGTGTCGAGGATTGTCAGCGCTCGCTCCAGCTCATCGCCGTCATGGACTTCGACCAGCACATCCAGACCCACGCCTTTCGCCGTGGCAGCCAACTCGGCCATCTTCACATCGTCCAACGCCGAGACAATCAGCAGTACACAATCTGCGCCCAGTGCACGGGCTTCAACGATCTGGTAGGGATCGATCATGAAGTCCTTGCGGATCACCGGCAACTTGCAGGCAGCACGGGCTTGCTGCAGGTAGGCATCGGCGCCCTGGAAGTAGTCGATGTCGGTCAGTACCGACAGGCAGGTCGCGCCGCCCTTCTCATAGCTGACAGCAATGTCGGCCGGCACGAAGTTCTCACGGATCACGCCTTTGCTCGGCGACGCCTTCTTGATTTCGGCGATTACGGCAGGCTGCTTGCGCTTGGCTTGCTCGATCAGGGCATTGGCGAAGCCACGCGGCGCATCGGCAGCGGCAGCCAGACGCTCAAGCTCGGCCAGGCTGACCCGGGCACTGCGTTCGGCAACTTCCTCGACCTTGCGTGCCAGAATGTTTTCCAGAACTGTCGGCACACTCATCCTTCATTCTCCTGCTTGAATACGGCGGTGAAAGCGCCCAGTTCTTCGAGTTTTTCCCGGGCTAGGCCGGTGTGCAGTGCGTCGTGGGCAAGCTCGACACCTTGCTTGAGGGTCATCGCATGGTCAGCAGCGTACAACGCAGCACCGGCGTTGAGCACGATCATCTCTGCTGCTTTCTGGCCATACTCGGTCTTGCGTCGACCCAGAGCATCGCGAATCAGCTCCAGCGATTTGGCCGGGCTCTCGACAGCCAGACCATGCAAGCTCTGGCTCTTCATGCCGAGGTCTTCCGGCTCGACCCAATACTCGGTGATCTGATCATTCTTAAGCTCGGCAACAAAGGTTGGCGCCGCCAGGCTGAACTCGTCCAGACCATCCTTGGAGTGCACCACCAGCACATGCTTGCTGCCCAGACGCTGCAGCACTTCGGCCAGGGGCCGGCACAGGGCCTGGGTGAACACACCCACCACCTGGTGTTTGACACCGGCCGGATTCGTAAGCGGGCCGAGCATGTTGAACAGGGTCCGCAGCCCCAGGTCGCGACGAGGACCGGCAGCGTGTTTCATTGCCTTGTGGTGCGTCTGGGCAAACATGAAGCCTATGCCGACGCTGTCGATACAACGAGCGACCTGCACCGGCGTCAGGTTCAGGTAGATGCCGGCCGCTTCAAGCAGGTCTGCACTACCGCTTTTACCCGAAACCGCACGGTTACCGTGCTTGGCAACAGTGCAGCCTGCGGCGGCAACAACAAACGCCGAGGCGGTAGAAACGTTGAAAATGTTGGCGCCGTCACCACCGGTACCCACCACATCAACCACGTTGTCGAGGGTGTTGAGTTCGACCTTGTCGGCCAACTCGCGCATCACCGACACCGCACCGACGATTTCATCGATGCTTTCGCTCTTCATGCGCATGCCCATCATGAACGCGCCGATCTGCGCCTCACTGCATTGGCCGGTCATGATTTCGCGCATCACATCGCGCATTTCCTCGGTGCTCAAGTCCAGGTGGCCGACGATGCGGCTGAGCGCGCTTTTGATATCCATGATCAATCCTTAACGGCGGCCGCCGGTTTGCTTGAGGAAGTTGGCGAACAGCTCGTGGCCCTGCTCGGTGAGGATCGATTCTGGGTGGAACTGCACCCCTTCGATGTTCAGTGTCTTGTGGCGCAGGCCCATGATCTCGTCGACCGAGCCGTCCTCAAGGGCCGTCCAGGCAGTCAGCTCCAGGCACTCGGGCAAGGTTTCGCGCTTGACCACCAGCGAGTGGTAGCGAGTCACAGTGAGCGGGTTGTTGAGGCCGGCGAACACGCCTTGGTCCTTATGGAAGACCGGGCTGGTCTTGCCGTGCATGACCTGGCGCGCACGCACCACATCACCGCCAAACGCCTGGCCGATGGACTGGTGGCCCAGGCAAACGCCGAGAATTGGCAGCTTGCCGGCAAAGTGCAGAATGGCCTCGATGGACACACCGGCTTCGGTTGGCGTGCACGGACCTGGGGAAACCACGATACGCTCGGGGTTCAGGGCTTCGATCTGGGCGATGGTCAGTTCGTCGTTGCGAATGACCTTGACCTCTGCACCCAGCTCGCCGAGGTATTGCACGACGTTGTAGGTGAAGGAATCGTAGTTGTCGATCATCAGTAACATCTGGGTTCAACCTCTTGCATCTACTGACTTTAATGACATGCCTTGCGCGTAATTGACGTACGCGGACCGCGCTGTGTGCGACGGTGATGGCCGAATGCAGTGACAGCTACAGCGGTTTGAAAAGGCAAAGCGGAACTGGGCCGGGAAAACCGGCAGGAGATAAAGTCAGGCGCGCCAACGCCAACGGGCGTGGGCCTTGATAACGCGCATCAAGAGTTTGCTGACGATCAACACGGGGTAGGTCTCATTCATACGTTCCCGCACAGTAGCCTACCGGCGCGGTCCACGCAATATGACCGAGGCATGCCGAAACGCTTTAGCGATGGAAGACGCGCGGAATGTTTTGCTAACGTCTAAATGCTTTATCCGATAACAACAACGAAAAAGGATCTTTGCGATGTTGAAAGCGCGCATTCTGTTGCCCTGTGCTCTCTCCCTTCTGACCCTGGCCTGCGCCAGCGCCCATGCAGCCCCCTCACCGTACTCGACCTTGATCGTCTTCGGCGACAGCCTTGCCGATGCCGGGCAGTTCCCCGACAGCAACGGCCCGGCGGGCTCTGGTCAGCGCTTTACCAACCGGGTGGGGCCAACCTACGGCAATGGCGAAGCCTTCGGCGCGGTTTCGCCGATGTTGCTGGGGGCGAAACTGGGGGTTGCCCCGGCTGACCTGGGCGCATCGACCTCACCGGTCAATGCCGCACTCGGACGCCCTGACGGAAACAACTGGGCGGTGGGCGGCTACCGCACCGACCAGATTCTCGACTCGATCACTGGTACCTCGGACGTCGTCATTCCACCCGGCAACCCTGGCGCCGGCACTGTACTGCGCGAGCGTCCGGGCTATCTGGCTGGAGGCCTGCGCGCCGACCCCAACGCGCTTTATTACCTCACCGGTGGCGGCAATGACTTCCTACAGGGGCAAATCACCAGCCCGGCCACCGCCGCTGCTGCCGCCAACCGCCTGGCCACCAGCGCCCAGGCCCTGCAGCAGGGCGGCGCACAGTACATCATGGTCTGGTTGTTGCCCGACCTTGGCCTGACTCCGGCGATAAACGGCACGCCGCAGCAAGGCCCGGCCTCGCAGCTAAGCAGCATTTTCAACCAGCAACTGATCGGCCAGTTGCGCCAGATCGATGCGCAAGTCATACCGCTCAATGTGCCCTTGCTGCTGCAGGAAGCCCTGGCTACCCCGGCGCAGTTCGGCCTGGCTACCGGGCAGAACCTGGTGGGCACCTGCTTTAGCGGCAACGGCTGCGTGCAGAATGCAACCTACGGCATCAACAGCGCCACGCCCGACCCGAGCAAACTGCTGTTCAACGATTCGGTTCATCCCACCAGCGCCGGGCAGGACCTGATCGCCGACTACGCGTTCTCGATCCTCTCCGCCCCCAGGGAACTGACACTGCTACCAGAAATGGCCCACGCCAGCCTGCGCGCCCACCAGGATGAACTGCGCAACCAGTGGCAAGGCCGCTGGCAACCGGTCGGACAATGGCAGGCCATCGTTGCTGCCGGTGGGCAAGACCTGGATATCGACAGCCAACGCAGCTCGGCCAGCGCCGACGGCCATGGCTACAACCTGACACTAGGCGGCAGTTATCGTCTGGATGATGCCTGGCGTGTTGGTGTCGCCACCGGCGTTTACCAGCAAAAGCTCGAAGCTGGCGAACAAGACTCCGATTACAAGCTCGACAGCTACCTGGCCACCGCTTTCGTGCAGTTTCAGCAGAATCAGTGGTGGGCGGACGCCGCATTGACCGGCGGCCACCTGGACTACAGCGACCTGAAGCGCACCTTCGCCCTGGGCGTGAACGATCGCAGTGAGAAAGGTGATACCGATGGCGAGCTGTGGGCGTTTGCTGCGCGCCTGGGATACGACCTGGCAGCACCCGGCAGCCAATGGAGCCTGTCGCCCTTTGTCAGCGCCGACTATGCGCGGGTGAAAGTCGATGGCTATGCGGAAAAGGGCACCCGCGCCACGGCCTTGAGCTTTGATGACCAGGACCGTGAATCGCGACGCCTGGGCCTGGGCCTGCAGGGCAAATACCAAGCTGCGCCTGACACCCTGTTGTTCGCCGAAGCGGCTCACGAACACGAGTTCGAAGACGACCGCCAGGACCTGAGCATGCACCTCAACAGCCTGCCCGGTAACGACTTCACCCTGACCGGCTACACCCCGCAAAGCAATCTGAACCGGGCAACTCTGGGCTTGAGCCAGACACTGGCACCAGGGCTGGCCCTGCGCGGCAGTTATAACTGGCGCAAGAGTGACGAGCTGACCCAACAAGGGATCAACCTGGCATTGAGCCTGGACTTCTAGAGGAGGGAAAAGGCGCCCGCCCCAAGCGGGCGCCATGGGCCAGGCTCAGCTGCGCGGGGTCTGCTCGGCCAGCGCCACGGCGCGGAACATCGCGCGGCGCTTGTTGATGGTCTCTTCCCACTCAAGTGCCGGCACCGAGTCGGCAACAATGCCGCCACCAGCCTGCACATGCAGCTCGCCGTCTTTGATCACCGCCGTACGGATGGCAATCGCGGTGTCCATGTTGCCGTTCCAGGCAAAGTACCCCACCGCGCCGCCGTAGACGCCGCGCTTGACCGGTTCCAGCTCGTCGATGATTTCCATGGCGCGGATCTTCGGTGCGCCAGACAAAGTGCCAGCCGGCAGGATCGCACGCAGCGCGTCCATGGCGCTGAGGCCCTGCTTCAGCTCACCGGTGACGTTGGAAACGATGTGCATGACGTTGGAATAGCGCTCGATCACCATTTTCTCGGTGACCTTGACCGAGCCCGTCTCCGAGACCCGACCAGCATCGTTGCGTCCCAGGTCGATGAGCATCAGGTGCTCGGCGATTTCCTTGTCATCGGATAGCAGGTCTTCTTCCAGCGCACGATCAGCCTCTTCGTTGGCGCCTCGCGGACGGGTACCGGCGATCGGGCGTACGGTGACCATGTTGTCCTCGACCCGAACCAGCACTTCCGGCGAACTGCCGACGACATGGAAGTCGCCGAAGTTGAAGAAGTACATGTACGGCGTCGGGTTGAAGCAGCGCAGCGCCCGGTACAGGTCGATCGGCGCGGCCTTGAAGTCGATGGACATGCGCTGCGACGGCACTACCTGCATGCAGTCGCCAGCCAGGATGTATTCCTTGATGGTATCGACCGCACGCTCGTAGTCGCTTTGGGTGAAGCTGGAGCGGAACGTAGGCTCGGCCGCTTGCGGGCCGCCCAACTCGAGACCGCGACGTGGCGTAATCGGCTGACGCAGTTGTTCGAGCAGCTCGTCGAGGCGCGCCAGACCGTTCTCGTAGGCGTTTTCCTGGCCCGGGTCGGCCAGCACGATCGCATGCATCTTGCCGGCCAGGTTGTCGAACACCACCACGGCATCGGAGACCATCAGCAAGATGTCCGGTACACCCAGCGGATCCGGGTTCGGGCACTTGCCCAGACGCTTCTCGACATAGCGCACGCAGTCATAGCCAAAGTAGCCGACCAGGCCACCGTTGAAGCGCGGCAAGCCGGCAATGGTCGGCACCTGATAGCGCTCTTTGAACGCTTCGACGAAGGCCAGTGGGTCTTCCACTTCATGTTGTTCGATCAGCTCACCGTCGTGGGTGATCCGTACCTGGTGATCGTGCACACGCAATACGGTGCGGCACGGCAGGCCGATGATCGAGTAACGCCCCCACTTCTCCCCGCCCTGCACCGACTCGAGCAGGTAGGAGTTGGCCTGGTCGGCCAGTTTCAGGTAGATCGACAGCGGCGTGTCGAAGTCGGCCAGGGTCTCGCAGGCCAGGGGAATGCGGTTGTAGCCGGCAGCGGCCAGGCGCAGGAATTCTTCGCGGGTCATGATAGCCTCGTGGCAAGCAGCAAATTGGTTTCAAACAGGCAAACAGGCCGGCAACCGCCGGCAGAGAAAAGTCAGGCGCGCCAACGCCAACGGGCCAGGGCCTTGATGACTTTCATCCAGAGTTTGCCGGTAACCGCCACGATGGAATCTCGATCTGAGGGGGATTGAACGTCCGCCAACGTTATCCCAGTGGCCGTATCTAAGCAACCAGGCAACAACGCACGCAGATCGTCGATCACCAGGCACGGCCCTTCTTCGCTGATCGGTCGACCGTGGTTGTAGCCGTAGGAAAGGCCCACGCACTTGACCCCGGCAGCTTTGGCCGCCAGCACGTCACTGCGCGAATCGCCGACGAACAAAGCCTGTTCGGCCGGCACGCTGGCCATCTTCATGACAAACAAAAGCGCTGCAGGATCGGGCTTTTTCTGCGGCAGCGTGTCACCGCCGATGATCCAGCGAAAATAACGACCGATCTTCATCTGGTCGAGCAGAGGGCCAACAAAGCGCTCCGGCTTGTTGGTAATCAGCGCCATCTCGACACCCTGCTTGTACAGCCACTTGAGCGTGTCACGCACACCGGGGTAGACCACAGTCAGCTGATGGTTGTCGGCATAGGCCTGCATGAACAGCGCCAAACCCTTTTCGGCTTCATCCTCATCAACGCCGGCATGCTCAAGACCACCTGCCAGCGCCCGGCGCACGAGCACCGGGGCACCATTGCCGACCCAGTGGCGCACCGCCTCAAGGCCTGCGGGCTGACGCCCCATTTCGAGCAGCATGTGATCCACGGCGGCGGCCAGGTCCGGCACCGAATCGATCAGGGTACCGTCCAGGTCGAACATCACCAGCTTGGGCAATGCACCGGGAAACAGCTGCTCGAAGCCACTCATGGGCGGGCCAGGGCCAGTTCGGCATGCATCTTGGCAATGACTTCCTCGTAGTTCGGCGTGTTGAAGATTGCCGAGCCTGCAACGAAGGTGTCTGCACCAGCGGCAGCAATTTCGCGGATGTTGTTCACATTCACCCCACCATCGATTTCCAGGCGGATGTCACGACCACTGGCGTCGATCAGCGCGCGGGCTTCACGCAGCTTGTCGAGGGTACCTGGAATGAATTTTTGACCACCGAACCCTGGGTTGACGCTCATCAACAGGATCATGTCGACCTTGTCCATCACGTACTTGAGGGCATCGAGCGGCGTTGCCGGGTTGAACACCAGGCCGGCCTTGCAGCCGCCGTCACGGATCAACTGTAGTGAACGATCGATGTGCAGGGTGGCTTCCGGATGGAAGGTAATGTAGCTGGCGCCCGCTTCGATGAAGTCACCGATGATACGGTCGACCGGGCTGACCATCAGGTGCACGTCGATCGGGGCGGTGATGCCGTACTTGCGAAGTGCGGTACACACCATCGGGCCGATGGTCAGGTTCGGCACGTAATGGTTGTCCATCACGTCGAAGTGAACAATGTCGGCACCGGCGGCCAGCACATTATCGACTTCTTCGCCCAAGCGAGCGAAATCGGCAGAAAGAATCGAGGGGGCAATAGCGTAGGGCTGCATGGCGCACCTGTTGGCAGAATCACGGTGGTGCGCATTGTACCTCAGGCAAGCGATCAGGGGCTGACCGGTATCAAAAGCCTACCGGAGCCCCTGCAGTCGTCTGGCCATCAGGCCGGCTGCTGGGTACGCAGCTTCTCGCTGCGCCCGCGCAACCATTCCAGGGTCAGCAACAGCACCACCGAGAACGCGATCAACAAGGTTGCCGCAGCGGCTATGGTCGGGCTGAGGTTTTCACGGATACCGCTGAACATCTGCCGTGGCAGGGTCGCTTGCTCGGGGCCGGCGAGGAAGAGTGTCACCACCACTTCGTCGAACGACGTGGCGAAGGCAAACAAGGCACCGGAAATCACCCCCGGGGCAATCAGCGGCAGGGTCACCCGACGAAAGGTCGTCAGTGGCGAAGCACCCAGGCTGGCAGCCGCACGCACCAGGTTGTGGTTAAAGCCCTGCAAGGTCGCCGACACGGTGATGATGACGAACGGTACGCCCAGTACCGCATGCACCAGAATCAGAGAGATGAAGCTGTTACCAAGGCCCAGCGGCGCAAAGAACAGGTAACTGGCCACACCGATAATGACCACCGGCACCACCATCGGCGAAATCACCAGGGCCATGATCAGCGACTTGCCGGGGAAGTCGCCGCGGGTCAGGCCGATCGAGGCCAGGGTGCCGAAAATCATCGCCAGCACGGTGGCAGCCGGGGCGACGATGATGCTGTTCTTCAGTGCCCGCATCCACTCGGCCGAAGCAAAGAAGTCGTGGTACCACTGCAGCGAAAAACCTTGCAGCGGGTACACCAGAAAGCTGCCGGAGTTGAACGACAACGGAATGATCACCAGCACCGGCAACACCAGGAACAACAGGATCAGCCCGCAGAGGATGCGCAAGCTGTAGAACCAGACCCGTTCGACGGGCGACATGTAAGGGCTCAGCATGACAGCACTCCTCAGCTCAGGCGCAGGCGGCTGGCGCCGACCAGCCAGCTATAGATCAGGTACAGCAACACGGTAGCCAGCAGCAGCAACCCGCCCAATGCGGTGGCCATGCCCCAGTTGATGCTGGTGTTGGTATAGAACGCTACGAAGTAGCTGACCATCTGGTCGTTCGGGCTGCCCAGCAAAGCCGGGGTGATGTAGTAACCGATGGCCAGGATGAACACCAGCAGGCAGCCCGCCCCCACGCCAGCGTAGGTTTGCGGGAAATACACCCGCCAGAAGCTGGCGAATGGGTGACAACCAAGCGAGATCGCCGCACGCATATAAGTCGGCGAGATGCCCTTCATCACGCTGTAGATCGGCAGGATCATGAACGGCAGCAGAATGTGGACCATGGAGATGTACACACCGGTACGGTTGAACACCAGCTCCAGTGGTTTGTCGATAATGCCCAAGGCCATCAGCGCACTGTTGATCAGCCCGCCTGACTGCAGCAACACGATCCAGGCCGCGACCCGCACCAGGATCGACGTCCAGAACGGCAGCAGCACCAGAATCATCAGCAGGTTGCTCTGCCGGGTCGGCAGGTTGGCCAACAGGTACGCCAACGGATAAGCCAGCACCAGACAGATGGCGGTGATGACGAAGCCCATCCACAGCGTGCGGGTGAAGATATCCAGGTAAATAGCCTGGTCCGGGGTAGCCTTGGCCAGCTCACCGAGGTCATCGATACGATGATCCAGCGCTGCCAGCAGGTAAAACGGTGTGACGCTACTGGTATTACGGCGGATGGCCTGCCAGTAGGCCGGATCACCCCAGCGCTCATCCAGTTCCTGCAGGGCTTCCTTATAAGAAGCCGGCTCGGCCTTGAATGGCAGGGCTCGGGCGGTTTTTGCCAACAGGCTGCGGTAGCCAGCCAGCTCCATGTTCAGGCGTTTGGAGGTGTCACCCAGCGTCTGGTTCTTGCGCGCCTGGCCAAGGTCTTCACTCAATGCCTTGTACACCGGTTCACCGGGCAGGCCCTTGCCGTCCCACTGCGTGACCGCCACAACGGTTTGCGGCAAGCCCGTGACAACCTCGGGGTTGCCGACACTCTTGTAGAGCAACGCGGCGATAGGCACCAGGAAAACCAGCAGCAGGAACAACGCCAATGGCGCAATCAGGGCTTGCGCCTTCCAGCGGTTGACCCGTTCGGCACGCGCCAGGCGCTGCTTGAGTGTAGAACCGGCGCCTTCATTCAGGGGCACTGCGATGGCCATAGCGAACTCCGAAATCTTGAGAACAAGAAGCGTCGGCAGCGTGCCGACGCTCCATCAGCCGACCTTACTTGGCAGCCCAGGCGTTGAAGCGTTGCTCCAGTTGCTCGCTGTTATCGGCCCAGAAGGCCACATCGATTTGCACCTGGTTGGCAATGTTTTCCGGGGTGGTCGGCATGTCTTTCTTGACCTCGGCGGACAGCAGATCCACGGCTTTGGCATTGGCCGGACCGTAAGCGATGTTTTCCGAGTAGGTTTTCTGTTGTTCGGGTTTGACCGAATAGGCAATGAACTTCTTCGCCTCTTCGACGTTCTTCGCGCCCTTCGGAATGGCCCAGGCGTCAAAGTCGTAGATACCGCCGTTCCACACGACTTTCAGGTTGCTCTCTTTCTGTACCGCAGCGATCCGGCCGTTGTAGGCCGAGCTCATGACCACGTCACCCGAGGCCAGGTACTGCGGCGGCTGGGCGCCGGCTTCCCACCACTGGATGCTTGGCTTGAGTTCGTCGAGTTTCTTGAACGCGCGATCCTGGCCTTCTTTGGTGCCGAGCACCTTGTAGACGTCCTTCGGTGCGACACCGTCGGCCATCAGGGCGAACTCCAGGGTGTACTTGGCGCCCTTGCGCAGGCCGCGCTTGCCCGGGAACTGCTTGGTGTCCCAGAAGTCAGCCCAGCTGGTCGGCGCGGTTTTGAGCTTGTCGGCGTTATAGGCCATCACTGTGGACCATACGAAGAAGCCTACGCCACACGGCTGGATGGCGCCCGGGACATAGTCGCCCTCATTGCCGAACAGCGCAGGGTCCAGCTCTTCGAACATGCCTTCGTCACAACCACGGGCCAGCTCAGGCGACTCAACTTCAACCAGGTTCCAGGACACGCTCTTGGTGTCGACCATGGCTTTGACCTTGGCCATTTCGCCGTTGTATTCGCCCGCTACGATTTTGCCGTTGCCTGCCTTTTCCCATGGTTCGTAGAACGCTTTGGTCTGGGCGGCCTTGTTGGCACCGCCAAAGGAAATCACGGTCAGATCAGCCGCCGCCATGGCCTGGCCCGCCGCAAACAGCCCCAGAGTCAGAGCGGTCAACTTCAAGTGCTTGAGCATTATTATTCTCTCCACAGTACAGGGTTGGTGAAGCAAACCTTCAATTGGCTTCCAGGATCGGGTCGAGCGCGCGCGCGTGCTCCACCTCCCAGCCAAGCGGTACCACATCGCCCACGGCCAGGGCCGGGTCGAGTTCGGCAATCGGCTGCTTCACGAAGAAATCGGCCTTGCCGCAGACTTCCAGGCGAACCCGTACGTGGTCGCCCAGATAGATGAATTCAGCCACCCGCCCGGAGAAGCGGTTTACACAGCTTTCGCTGTGACCGTTCAGACGTACGCGCTCCGGACGGATCGACAGGGTGACCGGTTCGCCACTTTCACCGACATTGACTGCCAGTGCCTCGACCTTCTCACCGCGAGGCAGCTGCACCAGGCAGCGCTCACCGTCCTGACTGATCAGACGGCCATTGATGCGGTTGTTTTCGCCGATGAAGTTGGCCACGAAGGTATTCTTCGGTTCTTCATATAGGGTGCGCGGGTCTGCAATCTGCTGGATTTCGCCCTGATGGAAGACCGCTACCCGGTCCGACATGGTCAGCGCTTCGCCCTGGTCGTGGGTGACATACACCACCGTGACACCCAGACGCTGGTGCAGGTGCTTGATCTCCATCTGCATGTGTTCACGCAGTTGCTTGTCGAGGGCGCCGAGCGGTTCGTCCATCAGCACCAGCTGCGGCTCGAACACCAGCGCCCGCGCCAGTGCCACACGCTGCTGCTGGCCGCCGGACAGTTGACCGGGGTAGCGCTTGGCGAAGGCCTCGAGCTGCACCATGTTCAGCACGCGCTTGACCCGCTCGCTGATGTCGGTCTTGCTCAGGTTGCGCACACTCAACGGAAAGGCCAGGTTCTCGGCCACGGTCATGTGCGGGAACAGCGCATAGTTCTGGAACACCATGCCGATATCGCGCTTGTGCGGCGGCACGTTGTTGATCGAGCGCCCGGCCAGCTGGATTTCGCCGGCAGTCGGCGTCTCGAAGCCGGCCAGCATCATCAGGCTGGTGGTCTTGCCGGAGCCGGACGGGCCGAGCAAGGTCAGGAATTCGCCTTTGCGAATATCCAGGTTGAGGTCTTTGACGATCAGCGACTCGCCGTCATAGCTCTTCTGCACACCGCGGAAGCTGACCAGCACTTCGCCGGCTGCAGCGCTCGAATTCACCTCACTCATACCTGTACCTTCTTGTTGGATGACTGCCGTGTTTACAGCCTAGTGAAGGTGCCGATCGACGCAAATCGGGGGCGGAGAGAGATTGGTATCAGCAGGATGGAAGGCTTGGGGTAGGGATTGCCCTACAAGGATGGCGTTTTTGGGTACGACATCGCGAGGCAAGCTCGCTCCCACAGCCCCGCGATGTCGTAAACAGAACATTCAGAGCAATTTGTGCTCCATGGCGTACTTCACCAACTCCGCCAGCGAGTTCACATTGAGCTTCTGCATCAAACGCGCTTTGTGGGTGCTGATAGTCTTGTTGCTCAGCGCCAGCTGCTGTGCAATGTCGTTGACATTGGCGCCCTGGGCCAGGCGCTCGAACACCGAAAACTCACGCTCGGACAGCAGCGAATGCAATGGGCGGGCGTCAGTCAAACCAACCTCAAAGACCATCCGGTCAGCCAGATCGGGATCAATGTAGCGACCGCCGCCGGCGACCCGCCGGATCGCCGTCAGCAGCAACGCAGGATCACTGTCCTTGGTCGCATAGCCGGCAGCCCCCACCTTCAGCGCCCGCGCGGCCATTTGCGCCTCGTCGTGCATCGACAGCACCAGGATCGCTGGCGGATTGCTCAAGGCACGAATCCGTGGAATGGCCTCAAGGCCATTGACCCCGGGCATGGAGATATCCAGCAATACCACTTCGCAGTCGGTATGGCGCAATGCGTCGAGCAGTTGCTCGCCGTTACCGGCCTCGCCCGCTACTTGCATGTCCTTGGCCAGCCCAATCAGTTGCTTGATGCCTTCGCGAACGATGGTGTGGTCTTCGGCAACCAGAACTCGAATCACATTACCGCTCCTGTTTCAGGGGAATACCTACGCTCAGGCTGGTGCCCTCGCCCGGCTCGCTCTCCAGGGTCATTTGCCCGCCCAGCATCAGCACACGCTCACGCATCCCGACCAGGCCGAAAGACGCCGGGCGGTTTTCATCCACGGCAAAACCGATGCCGTCGTCGATCACCGTAAGGCGCAAGGTACTGCCGTCCAGACTCAAACTGATCTGCACAGTATGCGCCTGGGCATGACGCATGACATTGGTCAGTGCCTCCTGCAGGATGCGGAACAGCCCGATCGCCTTGGCATCGCTCAACGGTGGCAGGTTTTCCGGTACCTGGACCAGGCAAGGTATCTGCGTACGCGCCTCGAATCGCCGCGCCTGCCACTCGATCGCCGAGGCGATACCTGCATCGAGGATCGGCGGACGCAAGGCTGTGGCAACGTCGCGAACCAGCTGGAAAAGCTGGGCAATCAGGCGTTTCATGCTGGCCAGACGCTCATTCAGGCCGGGGTCCAGGTCTGCGTAAGCCAGCTCACACATTGAGGTTTCAAGTTTGAGCACGGTCAGCATCTGTCCCAGCTCGTCATGCACTTCGCGGGCGATACGCGCCTTTTCTTCTTCACGCACACTTTCAAGGTGTGCCGACAATTCCCGCAGCTGCTCCTGGGAACGAGCCAGTTCCAGTTCCGCCCGCTTGCTCTGGGTGATGTCCCAGACCACTCCGTCCCACACCACACGGCCGTCGCCCAGGCTACGGGTACTGGCTTTTATATCGGCCCAGCGCTGCTCACCCTCACGGGTCAGGATACGCCCCTGCCAGGACCAGTCACGGTCGGTGGCCAAGGCCAGGTCCTGAACGCTGTGGTAGTTCGCCCGGTCGTCTGGATGGACCAGATTGCGCAAGCCCATGTCCGGGTGTTGCAACGCCGCCGGCGTATAGCCAACCAGGGCTTCGCTCCCCTCGCTGATATAGGGAAACTCCAGATCGCCTGCCGCCGGATTGCGCTCCAGACGGAACACCAGGCCCGGAACGTTACCGGCGATACCCTTGAGCCGTGCCTCGCTTTCGCGCAACGCTGCCAGTGCGCGACGACGCTCGGTGACATCGGTGAGAAACACCACCAGGTACTCGGCATCGCGAAAACGTAAAAAACTCAATGACACGTCCACCGGCAGCAAACTGCCATCGGCGCGCAGGCACTGTGTTTCGAAATGCTGGGCCGTATCGTTACTGCCCCGGGCGCTCTTCCACAGCTCAAGCCAGCGATCCATATGCAAGTTGGGCTCGAAATCGATCAGTGGCCGGTCGATCACCGCCCCTTCTGCGTATCCCAACATGCTTTCCGCCGCACGATTGGCATAGCGCACATGGCTGTCCCAGTTGACCCAGAGGATGCCCACCGTGCTCTGGTCAATCGAGAACTGACTCAAGCGCAACGCCTCTTCGCGAGCCTGGCGCTGGTTGAGACTCTCCCTCGCCGCCAGCAGGCTGTGCTCCAGCTGATGCAACTGGCGCCGCTGCCAGACCACGATGGCCGCACTGGCGAACAACAAGGCTGCCAACAGCAAGGCCAGGTTCTGCCAGAAACCCGGGGACTCGCTAAGGCGCGGGTACTTGGGTTCCAGCCAGCGCTGATGCAATTGCTCCAGATCCTTGGCCGGGATCGCCTGCAGGCCACGTTCGAGTATCTCCGCCAGTTGCGGCCAGTCGCGGCGTGAGGCTACGCGCAACAGCTGCGGTAAACCGATATCTCCGACCACAGCCAGGTCGCTGAACTCGTTTTCGCGCGACAAGCGGCTCAGCTGAGCCTCATCCACCACGGCAAAGCGTGCTTGCTCGCTGAGCACCAACTGCAATGCCTGACGCTCCTGCGGAACGCCTTGCAGATTGAGGTTTGAGTAGGTACCACGCAAATAGTCAGCCACGGCGCTGGGCATGCGTACAGCCACGCGCTCAGCCTCGGTGAGCTTTTCCAGATCGACCGCCACGGCGCCGCTGCGCAAACCGACGATCAACTGTGGCACACGCATATAAGGATCGGTGAACAGCCACAGGCGCAAACCAGCCGGTGTCTGGGTAAGCCCGGGAGCGAGGTCGACCTCACCGGCCACCAGCGCCCGCTCCAGCGCGGCCTGATCAGGAAAATTACGCCAGGTCAGGTCCAGCCCCAGGGAGCGCCCCAGCCAGTTCATCAGCTCGACGTTAACTCCGTACAGCTGCTGCAGGCGACGGTCGAACTGGGCAAACGGTGCCTGCAGCACCAGCCCGACCCGCAGGCTGCGATGCTGTTCCAGCCATTGCTGCTGCGCCGGATCCAGCACCACGGTGGCCGGCACTGCTGCAGGCGCCCCCCCAGCGATCAAGGACCAGCAGAAACAGCCGATAACCAACAGGCAACGCACAGATTTCATCTAAACGCTCATCATCAAAAGGAGGGTCACTCGCGTGGCCGTCCCGGACAAATACTATTAGGCTGCCGGTATTACTCTGGCCTGGATCAATCCATGTTCGCACTCTATCGCACGACGCTTCCGGCGTTCTGCCTTTCATTGATATTACCTTGTAGCGCACACGCAGCCGCCGGCGAAACAGCAGTAGCGCCTGCCAGTGCACCGTCAGCCGTCGTCCAGCGCCAGCCTCTGGCCGAGCGCAGCCAGGAAGACGCCAAGGCCTTGGAGCGGCAAGTACCTCAAGCCGAACAACAGATGCTGCAAGCGGGTAATGAAAGCTTTCTCGCCCTGTGGAAGCCGGCCAACAACAGCGAACCGGCCGGTGCCCTGATCATTCTGGCCGGAGCCGGCGAAACCGCGGATTGGCCAAAGACGGTCGGCCCTTTGCGCCGTAAATTCCCGGATGTCGGCTGGCATAGCCTGAGTCTGAGCCTACCGGATCTGCTTAGCGACAGCCCGCAAGCACGCGTCGAAACCCCACTGTCGCCCAGTGAGCCGGCAGCCACAGGTCAAAGTGCTCCGGCCAAAAGCACTCCTGACGACGCCAATGCCAGTGTCGAAAAAGCAACGATCAGCGACGGTGAGGCCAGCGATGGCTCCAACCCGGAGCAGGCTTCGGAAGCTGAAGACAAAACCGATGCAGAGCGAATTTTTGCCCGCCTGGATGCCGCAGTGGCCTACGCCCAGCAACACAATGCCCGCAGTATTGTCTTGCTGGGTAATGGCACCGGCGCTTACTGGGCTACTCGTTACCTGAGCGAACGGCAACCTGCACAGGTACAAAAGCTGGTGATGGTTGCCGCGCAGACACCTGCGCAAGCCGGGCAACATCTGGAGGCGCTGATGCCTTCGCTGAAAGTGCCCACCGCCGACTTCTTCTACAAAAACCAGGTACAGTCCGGCAAATCTGCGGAACAACGCCTACAGGCCAGCAAGCGACTCAAGGACACTGATTATCGCCAGGTCGGGTTGATCACCCTTCCGGGCAACGCCGCTGCGGAACAAGAGCAACTGTTCCGCCGCGTACGCGGCTGGATCAGCCCGGAAAACGTCGACTAGAAGCCCTGACGCTTGCGGACGATCGAGTAGGCCTGGTGCAGCTCCCGGGTACGCTCCGTCGCTTCACGTACCTGGGACGGGCTTGCACCGCTGCCGACCAGCTTGTCGGGATGATGGCGGCTCAGCAGCCGCCGGTAGGCCTGCTTGATCTGACCCGGTTCGGCGTGCGCCTCGACGCCCAGCAAGTGCAAGGCATCCTGGTAACCCAGAGTGGCACTTGTCAGATTGTGGCGGCGAGGCTCGTACTCCAATGCCAATGCCTGAACCCTGGACGTCGACCAGCCCAACTGCTGCCCCCAATCGAGCAGCAACTCCCGCTCGCGGCGGCCTGCCCGGCCATCCGCCCAGACCATGCGCCAACAGGCCCGCAACATCCCTTCGGCGGCATGGGGCTGTTGCCGTACACGGCGCAGATACACACCCAGACGATCCTTGCCAGCCTTGCCGCGATTGAATGCCGCGATTGCCCGTCGCCGTGCGGGCTCGTTCATCTCCAGGCGTTGCATCTCCTGCCGCGCCTGTTGAATGTGGCCATCGGCCACGCGGCCGTCACACTTGGCCAGTCGGCCCAGCAGCACGAACAGCACTTCATCGTCGCGCAATGCCGGGCGCCCACCCAGCCGTTCACGCAGGTGAGCCCAGCTGTGCAGCTGCAAACGGCGATCCATCGCCTGCCCCAGTAACGCCCCCAGCAATGCCCCCGGAATGCTGGCAATAGCGAAACCGGCCCCGGCACCAATCACTGTGCTCGGCCACAACATATCAACGCTGCCCTTTGATCAATTGCTCGACCTCGGCCAGGCGTTCCTGGGTGCCGACATCAACCCAAAGACCTGCAAAGTGCTCGCCCGTGACCTGCCCTGCAGCCATGGCATCGCGCAGCAGCGGCGCCAGTTTGAAGGCGCCCGCACTGCAGCCGTTGAACAACCGGGGGTCGATAACGGCGATACCGCTGTAGGTCAGGGTGAGAGCACCGTCCTGGCCATCACTGACCAAACCTTGCTGCAAGCAGAAATCGCCTTTGCCGTGGTGACCCGGATTATCGACCAGCACCAGATGGGCGAGGCCGGCTGGCTGTTGCGGCAAACGGCTGAAGTCGTAGTCGGTCCAGACATCACCGTTGACCAGAACAAACGGCTCATTACCGAGCAAAGGCAGGGCTTTGTAGATACCGCCACCGGTCTCCAGCGGCTCGCCCTCCGGCGAGTAGCTGATGTTCAATCCCCAACCGGCACCGCTGCCCAGGTGTGCTTCAATTTGCTCACCCAGCCAGGCATGGTTGATCACCACATCCTTGATACCTGCCACCACCAGGGCGCGCAGGTGGTACTCGATCAGCGGCACGCCCGCCACCGGCAGTAGCGGCTTGGGCGTATGCAAGGTCAGCGGACGCATCCGCTCCCCTTTGCCTGCAGCAAGAATCATGGCTTTCATGGACGTGCTCCGCCCGTTGCTACCAGGCTCTCGATCAGCTCATCCAGCTCGGACAGTTCAGGGCGGCGAGCGATCACTTCATCTATATAGGCGAAAAAGCGCGGTACGTCGCTCAGGTAACGCGGCTTGCCATCGCGATGGCAGATGCGCGCGAAAATACCGATGACCTTGAGGTGACGCTGCACCCCCATCAGGTCGCTGGCGCGGTAGAAGTCTTCGAAATCCGCCTGCACCGGAATGCCCTTGGCCTTCGCACGCTGCCAGTAATCTTTCAGCCAGCCTTCTACCCGGGCTTGTGGCCAGCTCAGGAACGCATCCTTGAACAGGCAGGTAACGTCATAGGTGACCGGCCCGTAAACGGCATCCTGAAAGTCCAGCACGCCCGGATTCGGGACGCTTTGCATCAGGTTGCGCGGCATATAGTCGCGATGCACCAGCACCTTGGGTTGCGCCAGGGCGCTGTCGATCAGCAGGGAGCTGATGCGCTGCCAGACAGCCAGTTGCGCGTCGGTGAAGCCAATACCCAGCTCGCGGCCTACATACCACTCCGGGAACAGCTCCAGCTCACGGCGCAGCAACGCCACGTCATAGCTGGGCAACGGAGCGTCCATCGGCAACTGCTGGAATGCCAGCAACGCCTCGATGGCATCGTTGAACAATGCATCGGCATTGTCGGCGTTGATCACATCGAGGTAAGTCTGGGTGCCCAGGTCGCTGAGCAGCAGGAAGCCGCGCTCCAGGTCCTCGGCGTGAATGACCGGAACATTGGCATTTGCACGGGCCAGCAGGTGGGCGATATCAACAAAAGGACGACAGTTTTCCTGCGGTGGCGGGGCATCCATCACAATAAAACTGCGACCTTCGGCCTGCCAGCGGAAGTAGCGGCGAAAGCTCGCATCGCTGCTGGCAGCCGTCAGGGTGCCCGCTGGAACGGCGCCCCAGCCCTGCTTCTGAAACAGATTCGTCAGTTGTTCTTCGAGCCAGACAGTGAGGTGTTGCAGGCGTACATCGTGATCAGGCATTACAAGGGTCTCCGACGGCCCTAGCCGTCAAGCGGGTCATGCTTTATTATCCAGCATCTTTTTCAGACCATCGAGAGGCGTGCGGCCCCACACGCGGGCAGATGGCACGCAGGAAGCCCGGACTAATAAGATGGCATTGAAATCCCCCGCGTTTCGTAAAAAATTCCCGTTGCTGGTCACCGGCGGTCTGCTGGCGCTGCAACCTCTGGCCACCTCGTACGTGGTCGCCGCAGAGCAATTCGACTGCCAAGTGTCCGCTGCCGGAGGCTGGGACTGCAAGCCCAAAGCCAACACCGCCGCGCTTCCGCCACGCCCGGTGCACGAAGGTGCAGCCGCCAGCTCGACCGGTGAAACCGGTGGGCAGGCAGGTGAAGCCGCTGCCGAGGCCGGCCAGGGTCAGATGCTCGTCACCGAGAGTAAAGGCCGCGGCCTGAAGTCCCGCAGTGCCGACTACAGTCATCTGGACTGGGTTCCGCGTGATCAGCTCACCCCTGCCCAGCTCGCAGAAACCGGCCCCTATTGTGCCGGTGCCTATATCGAGCCGGCCCGTCCGGGCATGGACGACACCACGCCCAAGGACGAAGCTCCGACCTTCATCGGCGCCAAGGTATCCCGTTACCAGCAAGAGCAGCAGATCGCCAGCCTCGCCGGTGACGTGGTCATGCGCCAGGGCAGCATGCAGGTTGAAGCCGACGAGGCCAACCTGTACCAGGCCGAAAACCGTGGTGAGCTCAGCGGCAACGTCAAGATCCGCGACAACGGCTCGCTGGTCGTGGGCGATCATGCCGACATCCAGCTCGACACCGGTGAGGCCAAGGTCGACAACGCCGAATACGTGATGCACAAGTCGCGCATTCGCGGTAACGCGCTGTACGCCAAACGTGCTGAAAACGCCATCATTCGCCTCAAGGACGGTACCTACACCACCTGTGAGCCGAACAGCAACGCCTGGCAGCTCAAGGGCAACAACATCACCCTGAACCCGGCCACCGGCTTCGGTACCGCGACCAACGTCACCCTGCGGGTCAAAGATATTCCGGTGTTCTACACACCGTACATCTACTTCCCGATCGACGACCGCCGCCAGTCCGGTTTCCTGCCACCGTCATTCAGCACCAGCAGCGATACCGGCTTCATGCTGGTCACGCCGTACTACTTCAACCTGGCGCCGAACTACGATGCCACGTTGTATCCACGCTACATGACCAAGCGCGGCCTGTTGATGGAAGGCGAATTCCGCTACCTGACCAAGTCCAGTGAAGGTCAGTTCGGTGGTGCTTACCTGAACGACAAGAATGACGATCGCAAAGAGCAGACCGACTACAAAGAACAGCGCTGGATGGTCAACTGGCAGCACAAGGGCGGTCTTGACGAGCGTCTGATGGCCGAGGTCGACTACACCGACATCAGCGACCCGTTCTACTTCCAGGACCTGGAGTCGGACCAGATCGGCGTTGAGAGCCAGGACTTCATCAACCAGCAGGGTGCTCTGACTTACCGCGGCGACAGCTACACTGCGCGACTGAACGTGCAGGCACTGGAGCTCGCCACCATCTCGCAAGTCACCCCGTATGACCGGTTGCCTCAGGTTACCTTCAACGGAATGCTGCCGTATCACCCGGGCGGTTTCGATTTCAGCTACGAGACCGAGGCAGTTCGGTTTGATCGCGACCTGAAGGACGACTTCGTCCTTAACGAGGACGGTCTTCCCGATAACAGCACCGGGATTCCGGGCAGAAGGCTTGATGAGAACATCTTTGGTGTAGCCCGCTCTAACGGCACTCGCCTGAACGCGGCACCAAAAATCAGCCTGCCGATGACAGCCACCTACGGTTATCTGACGCCTTCGCTCAAGTACATGACGACTCATTACGATCTTGACCTGGACAGCAAGGGCAAGAACGATCTGTCGATTGCAAGTCAGGCGACAAAGGATCTTCAGGGTGACTTCAACAGTTCCCAGAACCGTAATGTGCCAATTTTCAGCGTAGATAGCGGTTTGTATTTCGACCGCAATACCCAATGGTTCGGCAAAAACTACCGCCAGACCCTGGAACCACGCCTGTTCTACCTCTATGTGCCGTATGAAGATCAGAAAGACATTCCGATCTTCGACTCCAGTGAAAGCACATTCAGCTACAGCTCGTTGTTCCGCGATAATCGCTTCACCGGTGTTGACCGCATCGGCGACGAAAACAAACTGTCGCTGGGTGTAACCAACCGCTGGATCGAAGATAACGGCTTCGAGCGTCAACGCTTCAGTATCGGCCAGGCGCTGTACTTCCGGGACCGCAAGGTTCAACTTCCAGGCATTGACTGGAAGACCCGCGACGACGCCCAGTCAGACGTTTCTCCTTATGCACTGGAGTACGGCTACCGCTTCAACCGCGACTGGCGCTTCGACTCCGACTTCAACTGGGATCCGGACAGCCGCAGCACCCGCTCGGGCAGCGCGATGTTCCACTACCAGCCTGAAGACAACGTGAACAAGGTCGTGAACCTTGGTTACCGGTACCGCAATGACACGGTTTCCTACAACAGCACTACCGGCCAGTGGCAGGTAGGTGGTGGCGACTATGGCACTCCGGGCAGCCCCAACTACGTGAAGGATTACTACAAGATCCAGCAGCATGACTTCTCGGTCATGTGGCCAATCGTTCCACAATGGACCGCGATCGCCCGCTGGCAGCACGACTACAACCGCAACCGTACCCTGGAAGCCTTCGGTGGTTTCGAGTACGACAACTGCTGCTGGAAACTGCGTCTGATCAACCGTTACTGGATCGATTACGACGATTTCAGCCAGGCAACCCCGCAAAACGAAAAAGGCGACCACGGCGTCTTCCTGCAGATTGTGCTGAAAGGCCTCGGCGGCGTAGTGGGCAATAAGGTCGAGTCGTTCCTCGACCAGGGCATTCAAGGTTATCGTACACGTGAAGACCAAGCTTACTGATTGTCTGCGCCCGCTGTTGCTGGGCGCTGTATTGCTGAGCGGTGCGGCACATGCCGCCGTTCAGCAGCTCGATAGCGTTGTGGCCATTGTCGATAACGACGTGGTCATGAAAAGCCAACTCGACCAGCGCGTGCGCGAAGTCCAGCAGACCATCGCCAAGCGCGGCGGCTCTGCGCCGCCCGCCAGCGTGCTGGACCAGCAGGTGCTGGAGCGCCTGATCGTCGAAAACCTGCAACTGCAGATCGGCGATCGCTCCGGTATTCGCATCACCGACGAAGAACTGAACCAGGCCATCGGCACCATTGCCCAGCGCAACGGCATGAGCCTGGAACAGTTCCGCGCCGCCCTGGCCCATGACGGCCTGTCCTACGATGATGCCCGCGAGCAGGTCCGTCGCGAAATGATCATCAGCCGTGTACGCCAGCGCCGCGTGGCAGAGCGTATTCAAGTGTCGGAGCAGGAAGTGAAGAACTTCCTCGCCTCGGACATGGGCAAGATGCAGCTGTCTGAAGAGTTCCGCCTGGCCAACATCCTCGTTCCGACGCCGGAGCGGGCAGACGCGGCGACCATCCAGGCCGCTGCAAGGCAAGCTGGCGATATCTACCAGCAACTCAAGCAAGGCGCTGACTTCGCTCAACTGGCTATCGCCCGTTCGGCGAGCGAAACCGCTCTGGAAGGCGGCGAGATGGGCTGGCGTAAAGCCGCTCAGCTGCCACCACCGTTCGACCGCCTGCTCAGCTCCATGGCGGTAGGTGATGTCACCGAGCCGATTCGTACCCCTGGCGGCTTCATCATCCTCAAGCTCCAGGAAAAACGCGGTGGCCAGGCCATGGTGCGTGACGAAGTCCACGTTCGCCACATCCTGATCAAGCCAAGCGAAATCCGCAGTGAAGAGGCTACCAAGGCACTGGCGGAAAAACTCTACGAGCGTATCCAGAATGGTGAAGACTTCGCCCAGCTGGCAAAAAGCTACTCGGAAGACCCGGGTTCGGCCCTCAACGGCGGCGACCTGAACTGGATCGACCCGAACGCACTGGTGCCAGAGTTCCGCGAAGAGATGGCCACTGCCCAACAGGGTCAGGTGACCAGGCCGTTCAAGACACAGTACGGCTGGCACGTGCTTGAAGTCCTCGGCCGTCGCGCCACCGACAGCACCGAACAGGCTCGCGAGCAACAAGCGATGAACGTACTGCGTAACCGCAAATACGACGAAGAGCTGCAGACCTGGCTGCGCCAGATCCGTGACGAAGCCTACGTTGAAATCAAGCTTCCTGGCGCCGATCAGGCCTCCCAGTGAAACCTCAGCGCTTCGCCCTCACACCCGGCGAACCGGCCGGCATAGGTCCTGACCTGTGCCTGCTGCTCGCCGCGCAAGCCCAGCCACACCCTCTGATCGCCATCACCAGCCGTGACCTGCTCGCCGAGCGGGCCACGCAACTGGGTGTGACGGTCAGCCTGGTCCCGGTCCAGCCTGACGCACTGCCGGATCAGCCCGCCCCGGCAGGCAGTCTGTACGTCTGGGACACGCCACTGCAGAACCCGGTACTGGCCGGGCAGCTCGACAAGGCCAACGCCGCCTTCGTTCTGGAAACCCTGACCCGTGCCGGCCAAGGCTGCCTGGACGGGCTTTTTGCCGGGATGATTACCGCGCCCGTGCACAAAGGCGTGATCAACGAGAGCGGCATTGCCTTTTCCGGTCACACCGAGTTCCTGGCCGACCTCACCCACACCGCTCAAGTGGTAATGATGCTGGCAACCCGTGGCCTGCGGGTCGCCCTGGTGACCACTCACCTGCCCTTGCGTGATGTTGCAGACGCCATTACTGCGGAACGCCTGGAACGTGTCACGCGCATCCTGCACGCGGACCTTCAGCAAAAATTCGGCATTGCCAGCCCGCGGATCCTGGTTTGCGGTCTGAACCCGCATGCCGGCGAAGGCGGCCACCTTGGCAGTGAAGAAATCGACATCATTGAACCCACATTGGCGCGCCTGCGCAGCGAAGGCATGGACCTTCGCGGCCCGTTGCCCGCCGATACCCTGTTTACCCCAAAATATCTGGAGCACTGCGATGCAGTGCTGGCGATGTACCACGACCAGGGCCTGCCCGTACTCAAGTACAAAGGCTTTGGCGCTGCAGTAAACGTGACGCTGGGCCTGCCGATCATCCGCACTTCGGTTGACCATGGCACCGCCCTGGACCTGGCCGGCAGCGGCAAGATCGACACCGGCAGCCTGCAAGTCGCCCTGGAAACTGCCTACCAGATGGCCGAGACCCGAATATGAGTGAGCACTACCAACACAAGGCGCGTAAGCGCTTTGGTCAGAACTTCCTGCACGACGCCGGCGTCATCGACCGCATCCTGCGCTCGATCAACGCCAAGTCCGCAGACCGCTTGCTGGAAATCGGCCCGGGCCAAGGCGCCCTGACCGAAGGCTTGCTGGCCAGCGGCGCACAGCTGGACGTCGTCGAGCTGGACAAAGACCTGGTACCGATCCTCAACCAGCAATTTGCCGGCCGTGACAATTTCAGCCTGCACCAGGGCGACGCTCTGAAGTTCGACTTCGCCAGCCTGGGCGCAGCGCCCCGCAGCCTGCGCGTGGTCGGCAACCTGCCGTACAACATCTCCACGCCGCTGATTTTTCACCTGCTGAGCAATGCCGAGCTGATCCGCGACATGCACTTCATGCTGCAAAAGGAAGTGGTCGAGCGCCTGGCTGCAGGCCCGGGCGGTGGTGACTGGGGCCGGCTATCGATCATGGTCCAGTACCACTGCCGGGTGGAGCATCTGTTTAACGTTGGCCCGGGCGCGTTCAACCCGCCGCCAAAAGTTGACTCCGCCATCGTGCGCCTGGTGCCTCACGAAACCCTGCCGCACCCGGCCAAAGATCATCGCCTGCTCGAGCGCATCGTGCGTGAAGCCTTCAACCAGCGCCGCAAAACCCTGCGCAATACCTTGAAGGCCCTGCTCAGCAGCGATGCCATCGAAGCCGCCGGTGTCGACGGCAGCCTGCGTCCTGAGCAACTGGACCTCGCTGCCTTCGTACGCCTGGCCGACAAGCTGGCCGAGCAACAAGGCAGCCACTGACAGCAGGTCGCCGGCCAGTCATGTGCGCATGACTGGCCGGCACCCCCACCAATGGCCTAGACTGGAGGCAATCGCCGTATCAGCGTCTGTTTCCAAGGCCCCTTGCATGTCAGATCCCCGCTACCAGATCGACGTCAGCGTCGTGACCCGCTTTCTTAAAGACCAATCCGATCCTGAAAACGACCGTTTCGCCTTTGCCTACACCGTGACCGTGCAGAATAACGGGCTGGTGCCTGCCAAGCTCATGTCACGCCACTGGCTGATCACCAACGGTGATGGCCAGGTCGAAGAAGTGCGTGGCGCCGGCGTGATCGGTCAGCAGCCCCTGATTGATCCAGGCAAAAGCCACACTTACAGTAGCGGTGCCGTCATCACTACCCAGGTTGGCACCATGCAGGGTACCTACCAGATGTTCGCTGAAGACGGTAAGCACTTCGACGCCATCATCGCCCCGTTCCGCCTTGCCGTACCCGGGGCCCTGCACTGATGGCAGTGTATGCCGTCGGCGACCTGCAAGGCTGCCTGCAACCCCTCAAATGCCTGCTTGAACGGGTCAATTTCAACCCGGCTGTCGATCGCCTGTGGCTGGTGGGCGATCTGGTCAACCGCGGCCCCGAATCCCTGGAAACACTGCGCTACCTGTATTCCATTCGCGACTCGCTGGTCTGTGTACTGGGCAACCACGACCTGCACCTGCTCGCGGCATGGAATAACATCGAGCGCCTGAAAAAAAGCGACACGCTACGCGAAATCATCGACGCCCCAGACGCCAGCGACCTGCTCGACTGGCTGCGCCGGCAAAAGCTGCTGCATTACGATGAGCAGCGCGGCGTGGTGCTCGTGCATGCCGGCATCCCCCCGCAATGGACCTTGGGCAAAGCCTTGGACCTGGCGGCGGAAGTCGAAGACGCGTTACGCGACGACAGTCGCCTCAAGCCATACCTGGACGGCATGTACGGCAATGAGCCGAACAAATGGAACAAGGACTTGCGCGGCGCGGCACGCCTGCGGGTCATCACCAACTACTTCACACGCATGCGCTTCTGCACCAGTGAAGGCAAACTGGACCTGAAAGGCAAGGAAGGCGCCGACACCGCGCCACCAGGCTACAAACCCTGGTTCGCGCACAAAGACCGCCGCTCACGCCACGTGAAGATCATCTTTGGCCACTGGGCCGCCCTGGAGGGCCGCTGCAGCGAGCCCAACGTCGTGGCCCTCGATACCGGCTGCGTATGGGGTGGCGCGATGACCCTGTACAACGTCGACAGTGGTGAATTCCATCGCTGCGACTGCACCGAGCTAGGCACGCCTCGCCCTGCACCTGCAGCCCATCAACCGGCTAGAATGAACGATCAGTCCTGAAGGAAACCGCCCCCATGAGCGAATTCAAACGCATCCCTCCCGAGCAGGCCCAGGCGCTGCGCGAGCAAGGTGCGGTCGTGGTCGATATTCGCGACCCGCAAACCTATGCCCTTGGCCATATCACCGGCTCCCGGCACCTGGACAATCACTCGGTCGCCGACTTCATCCGTGGCGCCGACCTTGATGCCCCGACAGTGGTGGTCTGCTACCACGGCAACTCCAGCCAGAGTGCAGCGGCCTACCTGGTCAGCCAGGGCTTTTCCGATGTCTACAGCCTCGACGGCGGCTTTGAGCTGTGGCGCGGCACCTACCCGGCAGAAACCGCTCAAGGCTCCGCTGAATAATTTTTTAATATTCCTGCAGCCCGCGTCCTGAGCGGGCTTGCGCCCGACCTGACGAACGGTCGGGGGGAACAATTCATCCAACCGCCCTTGACCTCGCCGAGAACCAACTATCCTTAACCCCAGGCCATCCAAAAAGGGGAGAGCCGGTACACCGGCGTGCGGGTCATCGGTAGCGATTTATAGGTGTTCTGGGGGGTAAACAGCAATCGGCATTCGTCGATTGCATGCCAGCATCAGCTGACTGATCCGGCGTCGGCTCCACGTATCGAGCGAGGTGACGTCATGAGTATTTTTAGCCACTTCCAGCAACGTTTCGAGTCCACCCGTCAGGAAGAACTATCGCTGCAAGAGTATCTGGAGCTCTGCAAAAGCGATCGCAGTGCTTACGCGTCGGCGGCCGAACGCCTGTTGATGGCCATCGGTGAACCAGAACTGGTCGACACCTCGAACAACTCAAGGCTATCGCGAATCTTCTCCAACAAGGTGATCCGCCGCTACCCAGCCTTCGAAGACTTTCACGGCATGGAGGAGTGCATCGACCAGATCGTCTCCTATTTCCGCCATGCCGCCCAAGGGCTGGAAGAGAAGAAACAGATCCTCTATCTACTCGGCCCTGTGGGGGGCGGTAAATCCTCGCTGGCCGAAAAACTGAAGCAACTGATGGAGAAGGTCCCCTTCTATGCCATCAAGGGTTCCCCCGTCTTCGAGTCGCCCCTGGGGCTGTTCAATGCCACGGAGGACGGTGCCATCCTTGAAGAAGACTTCGGCATTCCGCGGCGCTATCTGAACACCATCATGTCGCCTTGGGCGACCAAGCGACTGGCCGAGTTCGGGGGCGACATCAGCCAGTTCAAAGTGGTCAAGCTTTACCCGTCGATCCTCAATCAGATTGCCGTGGCCAAGACTGAGCCGGGTGATGAAAACAACCAGGATATTTCTGCCCTGGTCGGTAAGGTCGACATCCGCAAACTTGAGGAGTACCCACAGAACGACGCAGACGCCTACAGCTATTCCGGCGCCCTGTGCCGGGCCAACCAGGGCCTGATGGAATTCGTCGAGATGTTCAAGGCGCCCATCAAGGTACTGCACCCGCTGCTGACCGCCACTCAAGAAGGTAACTACAACAGCACCGAAGGCCTGGGCGCGATCCCCTATTCCGGGATCCTGTTGGCCCACTCCAACGAATCGGAATGGCACAGCTTCCGCAACAACAAGAACAACGAGGCGTTCATCGACCGGATCTACATCGTCAAGGTGCCGTACTGCCTGCGCGTCAGCGATGAAATCAAGATCTACGACAAGCTCCTGTTCAACAGCTCCCTGGCCAAGGCCCATTGCGCGCCTGACACCCTGAAGATGCTAGCCCAGTTCACCGTATTGTCGCGTCTCAAAGAGCCGGAAAACTCGAACATCTACTCGAAAATGCGGGTCTACGACGGCGAAAACCTCAAAGACACCGACCCCAAGGCCAAGTCGATCCAGGAGTACCGCGATGCGGCGGGTGTCGATGAAGGCATGAACGGTCTTTCGACCCGGTTTGCCTTCAAGATCCTGTCGAAAGTCTTCAACTTCGACCCGCACGAGATCGCCGCTAACCCCGTGCACCTGCTGTATGTGCTGGAACAGCAAATCGAACAGGAGCAATTCCCGGCGGAAGTACGCGAACGCTACCTGCGCTACCTGAAGGAATACCTGGCGCCGCGTTACATCGAGTTCATCGGCAAGGAAATCCAGACTGCTTACCTGGAGTCCTACAGCGAATATGGCCAGAACATATTCGACCGCTATGTGCTGTACGCCGACTTCTGGATTCAGGACCAGGAGTACCGCGACCCGGAAACCGGTGAGATCCTCAACCGTATCGCGCTCAACGAAGAGCTGGAAAAGATCGAGAAGCCGGCAGGCATCAGCAATCCGAAGGATTTCCGCAACGAGATCGTCAACTTCGTGTTGCGTGCCCGCGCCAACAACAACGGCAAGAACCCGACCTGGCTCAGCTACGAAAAACTGCGGGTGGTGATCGAGAAGAAAATGTTCTCCAACACCGAAGACCTGCTGCCGGTCATCAGCTTCAACGCCAAAGCCAGCAAAGAGGACCAACAGAAGCACAACGACTTCGTTACCCGAATGGTGGAACGCGGCTACACAGACAAGCAAGTTCGGCTGCTCTCGGAATGGTACCTGCGGGTCAGGAAATCGCAGTGACCGAGCTGTAAGTGGCAAGCCGCAAGCTCGACGCCGGGTAATAGCAACCCACCCGGCCCGGCTTGCGGCTTGAAGCTTGAGTCTTCAGCTCCCCGGAGGGGCCTATGAGCTATGTGATCGACCGACGCCTGAACGGCAAGAACAAGAGCACGGTCAACCGCCAGCGCTTTTTGCGGCGTTACCGTGACCACATCAAGAAGGCCGTCGAGGAGGCCGTGAGTCGCCGCTCCATCACCGACATGGAGCATGGCGAGCAAATCAGCATTCCCGGTCGCGACATCGACGAGCCGGTGCTTCACCATGGCCGAGGCGGCAAGCAAACCGTTGTACACCCAGGCAACAAGGAGTTTACCGCCGGCGAGCACATCGCCCGCCCCCAGGGCGGAGGCGGTGGTGGCGGGCGCGGCAAGGCCGGTAATTCTGGTGAAGGCATGGACGAGTTCGTCTTCCAGATTACCCAGGAAGAGTTTCTCGAATTCATGTTCGAAGACCTCGAACTGCCCAACCTGGTGAAACGCCACCTGGCCGGCACAGACACCTTCAAAACCGTCCGCGCGGGCATCAGTAACGAAGGCAACCCGTCACGGATCAATATCATCCGCACCTTGCGCTCGGCTCATGCACGGCGCATTGCCCTGTCCGGCAGCAGCCGCGCAAAACTGCGCGAGGCACAGGAAGAACTCGCACGCCTGAAACGTGAAGAACCAGATAACTTCGGCGATATTCAGGAAATCGAAGCAGAAATAGAGCGACTGAGCGCACGCATCCACCGCGTGCCTTTCCTTGACACCTTCGACCTCAAATACAACCTGCTGGTCAAACAACCCAACCCCAGCTCCAAGGCGGTGATGTTCTGCCTGATGGACGTTTCCGGGTCCATGACCCAGGCCACCAAGGACATCGCCAAACGCTTCTTCATTCTTCTGTACCTGTTCCTCAAGCGTAACTACGACAAGATCGAGGTCGTGTTCATCCGCCACCACACCAGTGCCCGCGAAGTAGACGAGGAAGAGTTCTTCTACTCCCGGGAAACCGGCGGCACCATCGTCTCCAGCGCCTTGAAACTGATGCAGGAGATCATGGCCGAGCGCTATCAGGCCAGCGAATGGAACATCTACGCAGCTCAGGCTTCGGACGGCGACAACTGGAACGACGACTCACCGATCTGCCGCGAGATCCTGACCAAGCAGATCATGCCGTTCGTCCAGTACTACACTTACGTTGAGATCACCCCACGCGAACATCAGGCATTGTGGTTCGAGTATGAACGCATCGGCGAAGCCTTTGCCGATACGTTCGCCCAGCAACAGCTGGTGTCGGCCGGCGATATTTATCCGGTCTTCCGTGAACTCTTCCAGCGCAGGTTAGTGACATGACCGCTAGAGAGCAGAAGCGCCACCCTATTTCCACCGGGTCCGAATGGACATTCGAACTGATCCAGGCCTACGACCGGGAAATCAGCCGCCTGGCCGAGCGCTATGCCCTGGACACTTACCCCAACCAGATCGAGGTGATCACCGCCGAGCAGATGATGGATGCCTATGCCTCCGTCGGCATGCCGCTGGGCTACCACCATTGGTCCTACGGCAAACATTTTCTCAGCACCGAGAAGTCCTACAGCCGCGGCCAGATGGGGCTGGCCTACGAGATCGTGATCAACTCCGATCCCTGCATCGCCTACCTGATGGAAGAAAACACCATCTGCATGCAGGCACTGGTGGTTGCGCATGCCTGCTATGGCCACAATAGCTTCTTCAAGGGCAACTACCTGTTCCGCACCTGGACTGACGCCAGCTCGATTATCGATTACCTGGTGTTTGCCAAGCAGTACATCACCCAGTGCGAGGAGCGCCACGGCATTGATGCCGTGGAAGACCTGCTGGACTCCTGCCATGCCTTGATGAACTACGGCGTAGACCGCTACAAGCGCCCCTACCCGATCTCTGCCGAAGAAGAGCGGCGCCGGCAGAAAGAACGCGAAGAGCACCTGCAGAAACAGATCAACGACCTGTGGCGCACCATACCCAAAGGCGCCGACAAGAACAGCGAGCGCGATAATGCGCGCTTCCCGGCCGAACCACAGGAAAACATTCTCTACTTCATCGAGAAGCATGCTCCCCTGCTCGAACCCTGGCAGCGCGAGATTGTGCGCATCGTGCGCAAGATCGCCCAGTACTTCTACCCGCAGCGCCAGACCCAGGTGATGAACGAAGGCTGGGCCACGTTCTGGCATTACACCCTGATGAACGACCTTTATGACGAGGGACTCGTCACTGACGGCTTCATGATGGAGTTTTTGCAGTCGCACACCAGCGTGGTGTTCCAGCCAGGCTTCGACAGCCCCTACTACAGCGGCATCAACCCTTACGCCCTGGGCTTTGCCATGTACCGGGACATCCGGCGCATGTGCGAGAACCCCACCGAAGAAGACCGTCGCTGGTTCCCTGACATTGCCGGCAGCGACTGGCTGTCGACCATCAAATTCGCCATGAGCAGCTTCAAGGACGAAAGCTTCATCCTGCAGTACCTGTCACCCACGGTTATCCGTGATCTCAAGCTGTTCAGCATCCTCGATGATGATCAGCGCGATGACCTGCTGGTGCCTGCCATCCACGATGAAAGCGGCTACCGGATCATCCGCGAAACCCTGGCTGCACAGTACAACCTCGGCAATCGTGAGCCCAACGTGCAGATCTGGAGCATTGATCGCCGTGGCGACCGCTCGCTGACCCTGCGCCACCAGCAACATGACCGCAAACCCTTGGGCGACTCTACCGAGGAGGTTCTCAAGCACCTGCACCGCCTCTGGGGCTTCGATATCCACCTGGAAACCGTACAAGGCGAGCAAATCATGAAAACCCACCATGTACCGCCCAAGGGCGAGCACGGGGACGCCGAGTACGGACGCCTGGACCTGGCCGTCGTGCACCTGTAAGCCGATCCTCCGTTGCTGCCAGACAGGGTATCCTGTGGGCATCAATGGAGGGTTTACATGCAGATCTACAAAGTCGGCGGCGCCGTACGTGATCGCCTGCTCGGTCAGCCGGTCAGCGATATCGACTGGGTCGTGGTCGGCGCCACGGCAGAGCAAATGCTGGCATTGGGCTACCGACCGGTGGGCAGCGACTTTCCGGTATTCCTCCACCCCAAAAGTGGCGAGGAGTATGCGCTGGCGCGCACCGAACGCAAGAGCGGGCGTGGCTATGGCGGCTTCACTTTTCACGCCAGCCCCGAGGTTACCCTTGAAGAAGACCTGATCCGGCGCGACCTGACCATCAATGCCATGGCCGAGGATGATCAGGGCAACGTCAGCGATCCCTACCAAGGACAGAAAGACCTCAAAGACCGCATTTTACGCCATGTATCTCCGGCGTTCGCCGAAGATCCCTTGCGCGTGCTGCGTGTCGCCCGCTTTGCCGCCCGCTATGCAGGGCTGGGCTTCTCAGTCGCTCCACAAACCATCGAGCTGATGCGCCAACTGAGTGAGTCTGGCGAGCTGCAGGCCCTCACCGCCGAACGCAGCTGGAAAGAAATCGCCCGGGCGCTCATGGAGGATTACCCCCAGGTGTTTATCCAGGTGCTGCGCGACTGCGGCGCCCTCAAGGAGCTGCTGCCTGAACTGGACGCACTGTTCGGCGTGCCTCAGCCTGCAGCCCATCACCCGGAAATCGACAGCGGCCTGCATACACTCGCCGTGCTCGAACAGGCCGCCCTGCACCAACAACCGCTGAGTGTGCGCTGGGCCTGCCTGCTGCACGACTTGGGCAAGGGCCTTACGCCCGAGGAAGACTGGCCGCGGCACATTGCTCACGAACAGCGTGGACTCAAGCTGATCAAAACGGTCAACCAACGCTTCAAGGCACCCCGCGACTGTCAGGAACTGGCCCTGCTGGTGGGTGAATACCACACCCACTGCCACCGGGCACTGGAGCTGCGGGCATCGACCTTACTGGAATTGCTGCAAAGCTTCGATGTGTACCGTCGCCCCCAGCGCTTCGAGGAATTTATTGCTGCATGCGAGATGGACGCCCGGGGCCGCAAGGGCCTGGAGCAGCGCGATTACCCACAGGCCGAGTATTTGCGTGGCGCGGCTGCAGCGGCGCGGGCAGTGCAGGTGCAGCCCCTGGTGCAGCAAGGTCTGACCGGCCAGGCGCTGGGTGAGGCGCTCAAAGGCGAGCGTCTGAAGGCGTTGAAGGCTTACAAGGACAGCGCCGCGTCGTAAACCTCATCGCTGGCAAGCCAGCGATGGCGTCACAGTACAGTCAGCTGCCGCCCGTGCCATTCGAACGGTACGGGTGCCAGCACCTGCCCGATCTGCGCCTCAGCCCACAATTGCCCCATGCTCTTGCCAGCGCCCGGATGCTGCAGATCCGGCGCGATCAACGCCAACGGCCACAACACAAACGCGTTCTTGAGAATTTCTGCCCGAGGCAATACCAACCCGTCAAAACTGCCATGCAGGTCGTTGTACATCAGCACATCGATGTCCAGTGGCAAGCCCTTGCGCTCAGGGGCATAGCGGCCGTTGTCGGCCTCGATGAACTTGAGCCGGCGATCCAGCTCCATCAGCGGCAACGCGGTCAGGCCAGTGACCACCAGGTTGAAGAACGGTCCGCTCTTGATGCCCACAGCCTGGCTTTCGAACACCGCCGAACAGCGCATGTCCTGCAGCACCTCGGCCAAAGCATCGAGCCCTGCCGCCAGGTGCCGCTCACGATCGATATTGCTACCCAGCCCGAGGTATACCCTGTTCAGAGACATCCGCGCTCGATCTCCACGCCTACCCCACTGGCGGCAGGAATCGCACCCGGCTTGGTCAGCTTCAGGTGCAGCCAGGGGATCTGGAATTCACTCATCAACACCGCCGCCAAGCGCTCGGCAAAGGTTTCCACCAGTTGGAACTCGGTTTGCTCGGCAAACGCCTGGATACGCGCCGTCACGCTGGCGTAGTCCAGCGCCAGGGTAAGATCGTCACCCGCCGCGGCAGGACGGTTGTCCCAGGCAAAACGCAGGTCCAGACGCAGGCACTGGCGAATTCCACGCTCCCAGTCATAGGCACCGATAACGGTATCGACTTCCAGGCCTTCGATGAACACTCTGTCCAAGCACTTCTCTCCACTGCACGACAAGGGCGACGGGCGCCGTTAGAATCAGGGCGTCCTCGCCCGGAATAGTTAGCATGTTTTGGTTACTGGCGCTGCTCGCCTACCTGCTTGGCTCGCTGTCCTTTGCCATCGTCCTGAGCCGACTCAACGGTCGCCCGGACCCGCGCATGAGCGGTTCTGGCAATGCCGGTGCAACCAACATGCTGCGCCTGGCCGGCCGCAAACTTGCGGTCCTGACCCTGCTTGGCGACCTGTGCAAAGGCGTGTTGCCCGTACTGATCGCCAATCTTGCCGGCCTCGACCTGCAACAACAGGCCTGGATCGGCGTGTGTGCAGTTGTTGGCCACTTGTTCCCGCTGTACTTCCGTTTTCGTGGCGGCAAGGGTGTCGCCACCGCTGCCGGCATCCTGCTGGGGCTTTACCCCCCTGCAGCACTCCTGGCCATCAGCGCCTGGCTGCTGACCTTCTACCTCACGCGCACCAGCTCACTGGCGGCACTGATTGCCACGCCCTTGACCCTGCCATTACTGGCCTGGCGCGAGCCGGAAGCGCTGTTGCCGATCAGCGTACTGACCGTGCTGATCGTCTGGCGCCACCGCGGCAATCTACGCGACCTTTTTGCCGGCCGCGAACGGCATTTCTGAATCCTGAACGTGAACTGCGCTCATTACAGCGGCGCCAATTGCTCCATCGGCCAACGCGCCTGAACACTGATTGCCAAGCTTTCCTGCTGCCCGGCGGCAAGGCGCTGGCAACCGGCATAGGCGATCATTGCGCCATTGTCCGTGCAGAACTGTGGCCGGGCGTAATAGACATTGCCCTTGATGCTCGCCAGCATGTCTTCCAGTGACGTGCGCAGCGCCTTGTTGGCACTGACACCTCCGGCGATCACCAGGCGCTTGAGGCCCGTTTGCTTCAAGGCGCGCTTGCACTTGATGGTCAGAGTTTCCACCACCGCCTGCTGGAAGGCCAGCGACACGTCGCAACGGGTTTGCTCGCCGTCGTCCCCAGCTTGCTGGCACTGCTGCCAGGTATTGAGGGCAAAGGTTTTCAGGCCACTGAAGCTGAAATCCAGGCCAGGACGATCAGTCATCGGCCGCGGGAAAACGAAACGCCCAGGCACACCCTGCGTGGCAAGGCGGGCGATTTCCGGGCCGCCCGGATAATTCAGCCCCATCAGCTTGGCGGTCTTGTCGAACGCTTCGCCAGCGGCATCATCGAGCGTCTCGCCCAGCAGTTCGTACTGGCCGATACCGTCTACCCGCACCAGCTGGGTATGGCCGCCGGACACCAGCAAGGCGACGAACGGGAACTCGGGCGGCTGCTCTTCGAGCATCGGCGCGAGCAAATGACCTTCCATATGGTGCACACCCAACGCCGGGATGCCCCAGGCAAATGCCAGGGCCTGGGCGCACGAGGCCCCCACCAGCAATGCCCCGACCAGGCCTGGGCCTGCGGTATAGGCAATGGCGTCAATTTCGGTGGCCACGCAGCCGGCTTCAGCCAGCACCTGACGGATCAACGGCAGCATGCGCTTGACGTGATCACGCGACGCAAGCTCCGGCACCACGCCGCCATAGGCCCGGTGCAGGTCGATCTGACTGAACAATGCATCGGCCAAAAGGCCGCGTTCACTGTCGTATAATGCGACGCCGGTTTCGTCGCAGGATGTTTCCAATCCCAGTACTAGCATGGGTCTGCGCCTTGTTGAGGCTGAATTCGAAGGCGCGCATGATAGTCCCCACTCCGGGTGCCGACCAGCGGTTTTCGATCAGAGGCTTTGCATTCCGGCTGGCTAAGGGTTAACATCCGCAACCCTTAAAAACCGACGTTCTCCAGTGCACAGTTTTGCCACGAGTTCGTTGACCCCCGGTAATGAATGAAGGTAGCTCTGGATGCCAGCCGTCAAAGTTAAAGAGAATGAACCCTTCGACGTAGCTCTGCGTCGTTTCAAGCGCTCCTGCGAAAAAGCCGGTGTTCTGGCTGAAGTTCGTAGCCGCGAATTTTACGAGAAGCCGACTTCTGAGCGTAAGCGCAAAGCAGCAGCCGCTGTTAAACGTCACGCCAAGAAAGTTCAGCGCGAACAGCGCCGCGCCGTTCGCCTGTACTAATACAGACGTTCGTCGCAAGCTTCTGCCTCGCCCGGCCCAAAGCCGGGCTGCCGGCAGTCGTTGCTTGATCCTCAGGCCTTTGTGCCCGAGGCGTTCCATTGCCTTGCAATGCGAACAACCTGCCTGAAACGTCAGAACTGGCCTCAACGCCAGCTGTGCACGTCATTACTGACGAGCCCTCACCGGCTACAGACGAGCACGTCTTTCCGAATTTTGTGTTACGCCATTCGACATCGCTCGAACGCGAAGCCGTTCCCGCAGCATTAGCGATTACACTTGATTGTCGCCTGATGATGAGAGTGCCATGGCCGGGCTGATTCCCCAAAGCTTCATTGACGACCTCCTCAACCGTACCGACATCGTCGATGTGGTGAGTTCGCGCGTGCAGCTGAAAAAGGCTGGCAAGAACCTGACGGCCTGCTGCCCGTTCCACAAGGAAAAAACGCCTTCCTTCAGCGTCAGCCCCGACAAGCAGTTTTACTACTGCTTTGGCTGTGGCGCAGGGGGCAACGCCCTCGGCTTCATCATGGACCACGACAACCTGGATTTTCCCCAGGCCGTCGAAGAACTGGCCAAAGCCGCTGGCATGGAAATACCCCGCGAGGAGAGTGGACGCGGGCACAAGCCCCGACAACCCACTGACTCGCCGCTGTACCCGCTGCTCGAGGCGGCAGCCGAATTTTACCGCCAGGCCCTCAAGAGCCACCCGACACGTCGCTCCGCCGTTGAGTACCTCAAAGGTCGCGGCCTGTCCGGGGAGATCGCTCGCGATTTCGGCCTGGGCTATGCCCCGCCTGGCTGGGACAACCTGTTCAAACACCTGAGCAGCGATACCCTGCAGCAAAAAGCCATGATCGACGCCGGCCTGCTGATCGAGAACGCCGAGTCGGGCAAGCGCTACGACCGCTTCCGTGACCGGGTCATGTTTCCGATCCGCGACAGCCGCGGACGGGTGATTGCCTTCGGCGGTCGCGTGCTGGGCGACGACAAACCCAAGTACCTGAACTCCCCGGAAACCCCGGTTTTCCACAAGGGCCAGGAGTTGTACGGGCTGTACGAGGCACGCAAATTCAACCGCAACCTCGATGAAATCATCGTGGTTGAAGGCTACATGGACGTCATCGCCCTGGCCCAGCAAGGCCTGCGCAATGCGGTAGCAACCCTGGGCACGGCCACCAGCGAAGAGCACCTCAAACGACTGTTTCGCGTCGTACCCAGCGTGCTGTTCTGCTTCGACGGCGACCAGGCCGGCCGCAACGCCGCCTGGCGCGCACTGGAGGCCGCCCTGTCGAGCCTGCAGGACGGGCGCAAGGCACGCTTTCTGTTTTTGCCCGAAGGCGAAGACCCGGATACCTTGATCCGCGCCGAAGGCACTGACGCCTTCCGCGCCCGCATTAACCAGCATGCCCAGCCTCTGGCCGACTACTTTTTCCAGCAGCTGACCGAAGAAGCCGACCCGCGCTCGCTCGAGGGCAAGGCCCACATGGCCACCCTGGCAGCACCGTTGATCGAAAAAGTGCCGGGCGCCAACTTGCGCGCCCTGATGCGCAATCGCCTCAAAGAAATTACCGGGCTCGACAACCAGCAAGTCGAACAACTGAGCCACAGCGCGCCTGTCGAAGCACCGCCCAGCTATGACCCCGGGATCGATTACGACGCCATCCCCGACTACACGCCGGACTACGGCGACTTCCAGCAACCCGACTTCGCACCGGCGCAGCAAGCGTGGACGCCGAACAAGGGCGGCAAGAAGAAATGGGAAGGCAAACCCTGGGACAAGAAGGGCAAACCCTGGAGCCGCAACGGTCAGCAGCAGGACCCACCGCCGCGGGTACCGACTTCGGTCGAACCCCCGACCTTGAGCGCTCTGCGCACCCTGCTGCACCACCCGCAACTGGCGAAAAAAGTCGAGGATGCCGGGCACTTTGCCGCCGAAGAACACGTCTACGCCCAGTTGCTGGTGGCGCTGCTCGAGGCCCTGCAAAAGAATCCTGAGCTACGCTCACTACAACTGATTGCACGCTGGCACGGTACCGAACAAGGTCGCCTATTGCGTGCATTGGCAGAAAAGGAATGGCTGATCGATGCCGATAACCTTGAACAACAGTTTTTCGACACCATAACTAGCTTGTCCGCCCGCCAACGCGAGCGAACCCTGGAACATTTGCTCAGAAAAGCACGTCAAAGTGAGTTGAGCGCAGAGGAAAAAAACCAGCTGCGCGACCTGCTGAGCCGTAATGTTCCCGCACAAACCCCGACCTCAACTGGCGCGTGAGGTCCTAGCTCGGGTATAATCCTCGGCTTGTTTTTTGCCCGCCAAGACCTTCAGTGGATAGGGTGTTATGTCCGGAAAAGCGCAACAGCAGTCTCGCATCAAAGAGTTGATCACCCGCGGTCGTGAGCAGGGCTACCTGACTTACGCGGAGGTCAACGACCACCTGCCAGAGGATATTTCAGATCCGGAGCAGGTGGAAGACATCATCCGCATGATCAACGACATGGGGATCAACGTATTCGAGAGTGCTCCGGATGCGGATGCCCTTTTGTTGGCCGAAGCCGACACCGACGAAGCAGCAGCTGAAGAAGCCGCTGCTGCGTTGGCGGCTGTGGAAACCGATATTGGTCGCACGACAGACCCGGTGCGCATGTACATGCGTGAAATGGGTACCGTCGAACTGCTGACCCGTGAAGGCGAAATCGAAATCGCCAAGCGTATCGAAGAAGGTATTCGCGAAGTCATGGGTGCTATTGCCCACTTCCCGGGTACTGTCGACTACATCCTCAGCGAATACGATCGTGTAACCGCCGAAGGCGGCCGCCTGTCGGACGTTCTCAGCGGTTACATCGACCCGGACGACGGCATTGCCCCGCCGGCAGAAGTACCGCCGCCCATCGACCCGAAAGCCCCGGCCAAGGCCGAGGATGAGGACGAGGACGAAGAGAAGGAAGGTGACGAGGAAGAGGAAGAGACCGAAAGCGGTCCCGATCCTGAAGTTGCCCGTCAGCGCTTCGGTGCCGTTCAGGAACAACTGAACGCTACCCTCAAGGTACTGAAGAAGAACGGTCGTCAGCACAAGGACAGCCTCAAGGCGATGCTTGAGCTGGCCGAGCTGTTCATGCCGATCAAGCTGGTGCCCAAGCAGTTCGAAGTGCTGGTCGAACGCGTTCGTGGTGCCCTGGACCGTCTGCGTCAGCAAGAACGCGCGATCATGCAACTGTGTGTCCGTGACGCACGCATGCCACGTGCCGACTTCCTGCGCCTGTTCCCGAGCAACGAGACCGACCAGACCTGGAGCGGCGATCTTTCCAAGCGCAGCACCAAGTGGGCCGCAGCACTGGGCGAGAAAAACGACGCCATCGTCGCTTGCCAGCAAAAGCTGATCGACCTGGAGACCGAAACCGGTCTGACCATCGCCGAGATCAAGGACATCAACCGTCGCATGTCGATCGGTGAAGCCAAGGCTCGTCGGGCGAAGAAAGAGATGGTCGAGGCCAACCTGCGTCTCGTGATCTCCATCGCCAAAAAGTACACCAACCGCGGCCTGCAGTTCCTCGACCTGATCCAGGAAGGCAACATCGGCCTGATGAAGGCGGTGGACAAGTTCGAATACCGTCGTGGTTACAAGTTCTCGACCTATGCCACCTGGTGGATTCGTCAGGCGATCACCCGTTCGATCGCCGACCAGGCTCGCACCATCCGTATTCCGGTGCACATGATCGAGACGATCAACAAGCTCAACCGTATTTCCCGGCAGATGTTGCAGGAAATGGGTCGCGAACCGACCCCGGAAGAGCTGGGTGAACGCATGGAAATGCCTGAGGACAAGATCCGCAAGGTATTGAAGATCGCCAAAGAGCCGATCTCCATGGAAACCCCGATCGGTGACGACGAAGACTCGCACCTGGGTGACTTCATCGAAGACTCGACCATGCAGTCGCCAATCGATGTCGCCACGGTTGAAAGCCTCAAGGAAGCGACCCGTGACGTGCTCTCCGGTCTGACCGCTCGCGAAGCCAAAGTGCTGCGCATGCGTTTCGGTATCGACATGAACACCGATCACACCCTCGAAGAGGTCGGCAAACAGTTCGACGTGACCCGTGAGCGGATCCGTCAGATTGAAGCCAAGGCGCTGCGCAAGCTGCGCCACCCGACGCGAAGCGAGCACCTGCGTTCCTTCCTCGACGAGTGATGACAAACCCCGGCCCAGGCCGGGGTTTTTCTTTTGTGCGATCAGACACTTTAAGACCTAACACTCCTCCCCGCCGCCGAAATGCCCGTCTACACTCGAATCAGTTTACCTGTGTGACGAGGCCGTTATGCCCAAAATGCCGGCCCTTCTGTTGCTGCTTCAGCTGTTCTGGAGTGCAACGGCCGGCGCCTTGACCCTGACCAACGAAGAACAAGCCTGGCTCAGCGCTCATCCGCAGCTGCGCCTGGGCGTTGATGCGTCCTGGCCACCGTTTGAATACCGTGATCCGGATGGCCGCTACCAGGGATTGGCTGCCGACTACATTGCCCTTCTTCAGGAACGACTGGGAGTGGCGTTCAAGCCGGTCGAGCCATCCAGCTGGACTGCCGTGCTGGCGCAGGCCCAGGAAAACAAACTGGATCTGCTTCCCGGCATCATGTCGACACCGGAGCGCCAGGCCTACCTGGCCTTTACGCGCCCGTACCTGGACTTCCCGATTGTCATTCTGGCCCATGAAGGCGGCGCACAACCGCGCACCCTCAAGGACCTCTATGGCCTGAAGATCGCCGTGGTCGAAAACTATGCGCCCCATGAACTGCTGCGCACGCACCACCCGGACCTGAACCTGGTCGCCCTGCCAAATGTCAGCTCAGCACTGCAGGCACTGGCCACCGATGAGGTCGACGCAGTAGTCGGTGACCTGGCGTCGAGTGTCTGGAGCCTGCGCCAGCTCAAGCTGGAAGGCTTGTATGTCAGCGGTGAGACGTCCTACCGCTATCAGTTGGCCATGGCGGTGCCACGGGACCAGAAGATCCTTGCCGGCATCATCGACAAGGTCATGACCGACATGAGCCCCAGCGAGGTCAACGACATTCAGGAGCGTTGGGTCGGCAAGGTTCTGGATCATCGCAACCTCTGGCATGACCTGTTGCTCTATGGCCTGCCCGGCATTCTGCTGCTGGTGGCGATACTGGCAGCGGTAATCCGCATCAACAGGCGCTTGAGTTCAGAGATCTCCCGACGCATCGCCCTCGAACAAGAACTGCGCAGCAGCGAATACCATTACCGCGGCCTGGTCGAGAGCCTTTCGGCAATCGCCTGGGAAGCCGACGCCAACGACTTCACCTACAGCTATGTGTCGCCGCATGCCGAAGACCTCCTCGGCTATCCCTTGAGCCAGTGGCTGCGGCCGGGCTTCTGGCGCAGCATCATTCACCCCGACGATGCACTCTGGGCCCACGCGTTCTGTGACAGCGAAACTGCTGCCGGGCGCGACCACAGCCTTGAGTACCGGGTAATCTGCGCGGATGGCCGCTGCCTGTGGGTGCGCGACATCGTCAGCCTGATCGAGCAAGGGCACAAGCCGGTAATGCGCGGGTTGATGATCGATATCAGCGAAACCAAGAATGCCGAAGATGCCCTGCGGCTCTCGGAACAAAAGTTTGCCTCGGTGTTCCAGCAATGCCCCGACATTCTCTTCATCGCCCGTCTTAGCGACGGTTGCCTGCTGGAGGTCAACGAGGCCTTCGAAGAACAGATCGGCCTGAGCTCGGAGCAGGTGGTCGGGCGCACCGCGACCGAACTGAATATCTGGGGAATCGAAGGCGCTGATCCAGAGCTGTTGCGGCGCCTGCAGTCCGGCAGCATCCGCAACATGGAAACCCTGTTCCGGCGCAGTAATGGCCAACAGTTCACCGGCTTGATCTCGGCCGAGACATTCGAGCTCGACAGCACACCGGCGCTGGTTGTTGCCGTGCGCGACATCACCCAGCTGAAGCAGACCCAGGAACAACTGCAAACGTCGGAAGAAAAGTTTGCCAAAGCCTTCCACGCCTCACCCGACGGCCTGCTGCTGTCGCGCCAGAGCGACGGCTTGCTGCTGGAAGTCAACGAAGGCTTCTGCCGCCTGACCGGCTTCGACAGCCACACCTCCCTGGACCATACCTCCCTGGACCTGGGTATGTGGGTGGACCTGAACGAACGCCGTCGGCTGCTTGAAATTCTGCAAAGAGACGGCTTTGTCAAAGACTTCACCTGCCATATCCGTCGCCGAGACGGTCAGATTCGTCTGTGCGAATTGTCTGCCAGGCCGCTGCCGATTGCCGGTGTCGGCTGCATGCTGACCATCGCTCGCGACATCACCGAACGCCACTTGATGCAGGAGAAGTTGCAACTGGCCGCCACTGTGTTCGAGAACACTGCGGAAGGCGTGCTGATCACCGACACCGAGCAACGCATCAGCGCGGTCAACCGGGCCTTCAGCGAAATCACCGGCTACAGCGAATTCGAAGCCCTGAGGCAGACGCCGCGTTTACTGGCCTCGGGTCAGCACGACAGCGCGTTCTACGCGGCCATGTGGCACCAGCTGACTGCCGAGGGACACTGGCAGGGCGAAATTCAGAACAGGCGCAAGAACGGCGAGCTCTACCCCAGCTGGCTCACCATCAGCGCCGTGCGCAACAGTGAGCGGGTTGTCACCCACTTTGTCGCGGTGTTCGCCGATATTTCCAGCCTCAAGCACGCACAGGCAAAACTCGATTATCAGGCGCACCACGACCCGCTCACCGGCCTGCCCAACCGCACACTGTTTGAAAATCGCCTGCAAGCCGCGCTTAACTGCGCTCAGACCTCAAAACGGCAAGGCGCTGTGCTGTTCCTGGACCTGGACCGTTTCAAACACATCAACGACAGCCTCGGTCATCCGGTCGGCGACCTGTTGCTCAAAGGCATCGCCCAGCGCCTGAAGGAGCAGGTGCGCGACATCGATACCGTGGCACGCCTGGGCGGTGACGAGTTCATCATCCTCTTGCCCGGCCTGCACCAACCCAGCGATGCCAGCCATATCGCCAACAAACTGCTGGCCTGCTTCAGTGCGCCGTTCCAGGCAGGCGAACACGAGTTCTTCACCAGCGCCAGTATAGGCACCAGCCTTTATCCACAGGACGGCACCGATGTCGCCTCGCTGATCCGTAATGCCGACGCGGCGATGTACCGATCCAAGGCCAAAGGCCGTAACCGCGTCGAATGCTACACCCGCGACCTCACCGCCCAGGCCAGCGAGCGCATTGCGCTGGAACATGAACTGCGCCGGGCCATAGAACGCAACGAACTGAGCCTGAGCTACCAGCCCAAGTTCAGCCTGAAAACTCAAAGCCTGGTCGGCGCCGAAGCGCTTATCCGCTGGACGCACCCGGTGCTTGGCGAGGTGCCACCAGAGCACTTCATCTCGTTGGCTGAAGAAAACGGCATGATCCTGCAACTGGGTGACTGGGTGCTGGAGCAGGCCTGCCGCCAGATGCAGAGCTGGAAAAGGGACTACCTGGCGTTCGGGCCGCTGTCGGTCAACCTGGCGGGAGCCCAACTGCGCCAGCCCAGCCTGATCAAACGCATCGAGCAGTTGCTCAAGACCCATCAGCTCAGGGCCGGCGACCTGCAACTGGAAATCACCGAGAACTTCATCATGAGCCAGGCCGAAGAAGCACTGGCCATCCTCCACCAGCTCAAACACCTGGGCGTGCAACTGGCCATCGATGACTTCGGCACAGGCTACTCCTCACTGAGTTACCTCAAACGCCTGCCGCTGGATATCCTCAAGATCGATCAGTCGTTCATCCGCGGCCTGCCGGACGACCCCCACGATGCCGCTATTGCCCGTGCGATCATTGCCCTGGGGCGCAGCATGCAGTTGACGATCATTGCCGAAGGCGTGGAGAACCAGGCCCAGCAACGGTTCCTGGCCGCCGAGGGCTGCGAGCAGATCCAGGGCTACATCGTCAGCCTGCCACTGCCCGCCGAAGAATTCGCTGCAACGTTTCTTCGTATAGCAGTTTCAGATCTTTCGGATAGCACAGCCCGGAAACCCTCGTTATAATCCGCGACCACTGGGGCCTATAGCTCAGTTGGTTAGAGCAGAGGACTCATAATCCTTTGGTCCACGGTTCAAGTCCGTGTGGGCCCACCAACTCCAAAGCCGCGCACTGCGCGGCTTTTTCATGCTTGCTACCAAAGCAGCTGCGCTAGATCTCAAGTTCCAGGCAGAAACTCCTGCACAGAGGACGACATGGTCAGGCGCGCCTTCTCCGGGTAGGGACCGATCGCCGCCAGCGCTGCAATCCGTGCAATGCAGTTGTGCGATACTCCTGGCAATAGGCCAGTCACCCGAAGGTCACTCATGCAGTTCACTCATCTATCTGTCGCCCGCAAACTCAAGTTCTACCAACTGGTAGTCTTCGATCAGGTGCTGCAGAGTGGCTCGCTGCTGCGCGCGGCCCAGGCACTGGGACTGACCCAGCCTGCGGTGACCAAGATCATCCACGAGCTGGAGTCGTACTTCGGCGCGCCGCTGCTGGTTCGCGGCAACCGGGGCGTCAGCGCCACCCCTTTGGGTGCGCTGATGGCGCGCCGCAGCAAATCGCTGCTGGCCGAGTTGCGCTCCCTGACCGACGAGGTCAATGCCTACCAGGAAGGCACCTCGGGGCATGTCCTGGTGGGTACCCTGATCTCGGCATCCAGCTCGCTGCTGCCGCATGCCCTGCAACTGCTCAAGCAGCGTGCTCCGAAAGTGCTGGTGTCACTGCGGGTCGGGCAGATGGACCAGTTGTTCCCGGCCCTGGCGGTGGGCGAGGTCGATCTGGTCGTCGGCCGGGTGCCGGACGACTGGCGCTGGCACCACGAATCGTCGCAGCTTGAGGCGGTGGTGCTCTACGGCGAGGAGCTGGCGGTGGTCACCGGTGCACAGCATCCCCTGACCGGCCAGGTCCCGGTCAGCCTGGCTGCACTGCTCGATTACCCCTGGGTCTTGCCGACCCGCGACTCACTGCTGCGTCGCACCGTCGACCGGCTGTTCGACGAAGCCGGACTGGAGGCGCCGAGCAACGTGGTCGAGTCGCTATCGATCCTCACCAACTTGAGCCTGATGCAGGACCAGCAGACCGTCGCGGTAATGCCCCTGGAAGCGGCTCGCCAGTTCATTGGTGCCGGGCTGCTGCGCACCCTGGATCTGGGCAGCCACCTGCAGTTCGGCGACATCGGTTACTTCCACGCAGGCAATCGTGAACTGGGACCCGCGGCGCGGCTGTTCCGCGAGTGCCTGGAACAAGCCAGCCAAGAGCAACATGGCGACCTGACGGCCTGATCACAGCTATTCCAGGTGCTAATAGAGGATGGCAAACCTTTGATTACTCGCTTATAGGTAGAACACATAGACTCCTCCGAAATCCAAGAATCGGAGGTTGCCGTGTCCGCCCCCCTGTCCCTGCTGCGCCATTTCGTAAATGGCGAGTTCGTTACCACCCCCAAGACCTTTGACAATGTGTCCCCCATCGACGGCCGCATTCTGGGCCAGGTCTGCGAGGCCGACGCGGCACTGGTGGATCGCGCGGTGGCCGCTGCCAAGGCGGCCCAGGAGGGCCCTTGGGCCAGCTACAGCGCCAGCCAGCGTGCCGACGTGCTGGTGCGCATCGCAGATTGCATCGAGCAGCGCTTCGAAGACTTCGTCGCCGCCGAGGTAGCCGATACCGGCCGCCCGGTACAGCAGGCGCGGACCCTGGACATTGCCCGCGGCGTGCACAACTTCCGCACCTTTGCCGAGCAGATCCGCCAGGCCGGCGGCGAGTACTATGAGATGCGCACCGGCGATGGCAGCGACGTGTTCAGCTACACGGTGCGCAAGCCCCACGGCGTGGTGGCGATCATCTCGCCGTGGAACCTGCCGATGTTGCTGCTCACCTGGAAGGTTGCACCCGCCCTGGCCTGCGGCAACTCGGTGGTGGTCAAGCCCTCGGAAGACTCGCCGTCCTCCGCCACCCTGCTGGCCGAGGTGATGCTGGAAGCCGGCGTGCCCGCAGGCGTATTCAACCTGGTACATGGCTTCGGGCCGAACTCGGCCGGCGAATTCCTTACCCGCCATCCGGACGTGGATGCCATCACCTTCACCGGCGAGTCGCGCACCGGCGCCACCATCATGAAGGCGGCCGCCGAAGGCGTGCGCGAAGTGTCCTTCGAGCTGGGTGGCAAAAACGCCGCCGTGGTGTTCGCCGACTGTGACTTCGACGCAGCGGTGGCTGGTGTGCTGCGCTCGAGCTTCACCAACTCCGGCCAGGTGTGCCTGTGCTCGGAGCGGGTCTACGTCGAGCGGCCGATCTACGATCGCTTCGTTGCCGCACTCAAGGCAGGTGCCGAGAAACTGAAGATCGGCTACCCGGATGAAGACGGCGTGAATATGGGCTCGCTGATCTCCCACAAACACCGCGACAAGGTCCTCGGATACTTCGAGCTGGCCCGCCGCGAGGGTGCCACCGTGGTCAGCGGCGGTGGTGTGCCGACGTTCGGCGACGCCCGCGACAATGGCGCCTTCGTGCAGCCGACCATCTGGACCGGGCTGTCCGATGATGCCCGCTGCGTGCGTGAGGAAGTCTTCGGTCCGGTCTGCCATGTCGCCCCGTTCGACCGCGACGATGAAGTGATTCGCCGCGTCAACGACTCTGCCTACGGCCTGGCCGCTGCCATCTGGACCACCAACCTGAAGCGCGCTCACAAGACGTCGCGCCAACTGCGCGTCGGCATGGTCTGGGTCAACACCTGGTTCCTGCGTGATCTGCGCACGCCCTTCGGCGGCGCACGGCTCTCCGGTATGGGCCGCGAGGGTGGCCGCCATTCCCTGGACTTCTACTCGGAATCCACCACTGTCTGCGTCAACGCCTAAGCAGGAGTACTTCCATGCATGCTGCCCTCCTCACAGCCGCTGAACGCCTGCACCAGGCGCAGCTGAGCGGCCAACCCTGCCCACCGGTGCGTGATCTGATCGCCGCCGCCCAGGCCGACGAGCCGAATGCCCAGGCGATGGCCCTGGCCTACGCCGTGCAGCGCCACAACAACCAGCTCGCAGTGGCTGCCGGGCGCCGCCCGGTGGGCCGCAAGATCGGCCTTACCAGTCCGGCGGTGCAAGCCCAGCTGGGTGTCGACCAACCGGATTTCGGCCTGCTGCTTGCCGACATGGCCCGCGGCGATGGGCAGCCGATCGCCTGGGCAGACTGCGCCCAGCCCAAGGTCGAGGCAGAGATCGCTCTGGTGCTGGAGCATGACCTGCCCCACGAGCGCCACACGGTGGCCGACCTGCTCCGCGCCACCGCCTTCGCCCTGCCAGCGATCGAGGTGGTCGGCAGCCGCATCGCCAACTGGGACATCCGCCTGGTCGACACCATTGCCGACAACGCGTCGTCCGGCCTTTTCGTGCTTGGCACCCGCCCAGTGAAGCTGGATCAGCTGGACCTCGTGAACTGCGGCATGAGCATGTCCCTGCGTGGAGAGCCGGTGTCGGTTGGCGCCGGTGCGGCTTGCCTGGGCAACCCGTTGAACGCTGCCGTCTGGCTCGCCGATACCATGGCCCGCCTCGGCGAGCCGCTGCGCGCCGGCGACATCGTGCTCACCGGGGCGCTCGGCCCGATGGTTGCGGCTAATCCGGGTGATCATTTCACCGCCCACATCCAGGGCCTGGGCAGCGTCAGCGCCGCCTTTGCCAACCGCGATTAACAGGAGCCCCCATGAGCAAGAAACTCAAGGTTGCCATCATCGGTTCCGGCAACATCGGCACCGACCTGATGATCAAGATCCTGCGTAACGCGCAGCACCTGGAAATGTCGGCGATGGTGGGTATCGACCCGGCGTCCGATGGCCTGGCACGCGCTGCACGGATGGGCGTGGCCACGACCCACGAAGGCGTAGAAGGCCTGACCCGTCTGCCAGCGTTTGCCGACATCGACTTCGTCTTCGATGCCACCAGCGCCGGCGCCCACGTTAAAAACGATGCGTTCCTGCGTTCGATCAAACCGGGTATCCGTTTGATCGACCTGACCCCGGCAGCCATCGGCCCGTACTGCGTGCCGGTGGTCAACCTGGAGCAGAACCTCGCCCAGCTCAACGTCAACATGGTCACCTGCGGCGGCCAGGCGACCATCCCCATGGTCGCCGCGGTATCGCGCGTGGCCAAGGTGCATTACGCCGAGATCATTGCCTCGATCGCGAGCAAATCGGCCGGCCCCGGCACCCGCGCCAACATCGACGAGTTCACCGAAACCACCAGCAAGGCCATCGAGGTGATCGGTGGTGCGGCCAAAGGCAAGGCGATCATCGTCATGAACCCGGCCGAGCCGCCGCTGATGATGCGTGACACGGTATTTGTCCTCTCTGAAGCCGCCGATCAGGCCAAGGTCGAAGCCTCCATCGAGGAGATGGCCGCCGCCGTGCAGGCCTATGTGCCGGGCTATCGCCTCAAGCAAAAGGTGCAGTTCGACGTGATCCCCGAAGACGCACCGCTGAACATTCCCGGCCACGGGCGCTTCTGCGGCCTGAAGACTTCGGTGTTCCTTGAGGTCGAAGGCGCCGCCCACTACCTGCCAGCCTATGCCGGCAACCTCGACATCATGACCTCCGCTGCCTTGGCCACCGCCGAGCGCATGGCACTGTCGATGCTCAACGGCTGAGGAGCTCGCCCATGAACGGTAAGAAAATCTACATCTCCGACGTCACCCTGCGTGACGGCAGCCACGCCATTCGCCACCAGTACTCACTGGAGAACGTACAGGACATTGCCCGCGCGCTGGACCAGGCCCGGGTGGATTCGATCGAAGTCGCCCATGGCGACGGCCTGCAGGGCTCGAGCTTCAACTACGGTTTCGGCAAGCACACCGACCTTGAGTACATCGAGGCCGTGGCCG
>NZ_QJRG01000039.1 GCF_004025535.1 Pseudomonas alkylphenolica | reverse complement strand
GCCTACAACGCCGGCGCGCGGGTAGTGCGCGTGGCCACGCACTGCACCGAAGCCGACGTGTCGAAGCAGCACATCGAGTACGCCCGCGAGCTGGGCATGGACACCGTCGGCTTTTTGATGATGAGCCACATGATCCCGGCCGAGCAGTTGGCCGCCCAGGGCAAGTTGATGGAAAGCTACGGCGCCACCTGCATCTACATGGCCGACTCCGGCGGTGCGATGAACATGCAGGACATCCGCGACCGCATGCGCGCGTTCAAGGCGGTGCTCAAGCCGGAAACCCAGGTGGGCATGCACGCCCACCACAACCTGTCCCTCGGCGTGGCCAACTCCATCGTTGCGGTAGAAGAAGGCTGCGATCGCATTGACGCCAGCCTCGCCGGCATGGGCGCCGGCGCCGGTAACGCGCCACTGGAGGTGTTTATCGCCGCTGCCGAGCGCATGGGCTGGAACCACGGCACCGACCTCTACACCCTGATGGATGCGGCCGATGACATCGTCCGTCCGCTGCAGGACCGCCCGGTACGGGTCGACCGCGAAACCCTCGGCCTCGGATATGCCGGCGTCTATTCCAGCTTCCTGCGGCACGCCGAAGTGGCCGCCGCCAAGTACGGCCTGAAGACCCTCGATATCCTTGTCGAACTGGGCAAGCGCCGCATGGTCGGCGGCCAGGAAGACATGATCGTCGACGTCGCCCTCGACCTGTTGGCCCAGCGCCCGGAGAACCGCCCATGAGTACCGACATCACCCGCATTGCCACCGCACTCGACCAGGCGGCACGGCATGCCCGGCCGCTGGCCCAATTCAGCGTCGAATCCCCCTTCTCGCTGGACGACGCCTACCGTATCCAGCGCGCTGCCATGCAGCGCCGCTACGACGACGGCGAACGCTGCATTGGCATCAAGCTGGGTTTCACCAGCCGCGCCAAGATGATCCAGATGGGCGTTGACAGCCTGATCTGGGGCTGGCTCACCGATGCCATGCTGGAAGAGGACGGCGGCCTGGTCGACCTGGCGCGCTACATCCACCCACGCGTCGAGCCGGAGGTCTGTTTCCTGACACGCCGGGACATCGACCGCCCACTGACCCTGCTGGAAGCAGCGGACTACGTGGAGGCAGTGGCGCCAGCACTGGAAATCATCGACTCGCGCTACCAGGCCTTCAAGTTCAGCCTGGAGGATGTGGTGGCGGACAACTGCTCCTCCTCCGGCTTGACTGTCGGCCCCTGGTCGCGAGATTTCTCCGCGTTGACCAATGCTGGCGTGGTGATGCGCCTGGACGGCCGTGCGGTACAGGTTGGTTCTACCGCCGCGATTCTCGGCCAGCCACTGCGTAGCCTGGTGCAAGCCTCGCGCCTGCTGCATGACGCCGAACGGGTGCTGCCAGCCGGCAGCCTGGTGATGGCCGGTGCCGCTACCGCCGCCGAAGCGCTGCGCCCGGGCGTGCATGTCAGCGTCGAAATTCAGGGCTTGGGCGAAAGCAGCTTCAGCGTGCGCTCCTGACCCGAACCCAAAAAGGAAAAGCATCATGAGTGACAACCGCGCAACCGTCGTCGCCGGCAAGGCCAAGCCCCGCGGCCGCTTCCCTCACATCAAGCGCGCCGGTGACTTTCTGTACGTTTCAGGCACCAGCTCGCGCCGCCCGGACAACAGCTTCGTCGGCGTCGAAGTGGATGAAATGGGCACCACCAACCTGGACATCCGCGCGCAAACCCGCGCGGTGATCGAGAACATCCGCGACATTCTCGCCAGCGAGAACGCCAGCCTCGCCGACCTGGTGGAGATCAGTACCTTCCTGGTCGATATCAACGACTTCGGCGGCTACAACCAGGTCTATGCCGAGTACTTCGACGAAACCGGGCCGACCCGCACCACGGTCGCCGTACACCAACTGCCGCACCCGCACCTGCGCATCGAGATCAAGGCCATCGCCTACGCGCCCCGCACACGCTGAGAGAATAATAATGGACAAGCACCGCTTCAGCCCGCCGCTCAACTTCAATCGCTGGATCGAAGACCACGCCCATCTGCTCAAGCCACCGGTGGGTAACCAGCAGGTCTGGCAGGACAGCGACTTCATGGTCACCGTGGTCGGCGGCCCAAACCAGCGCACCGACTTCCACGACGACCCGGTGGAAGAGTTCTTCTACCAGTTCAAGGGCAACGCCTACCTGAACATATGGGACCGCGGCCGTTATGAGCGCGTGGACCTGAAGGAAGGCGATATCTATCTGATGGCGCCACACGTCATCCACTCACCGCAGCGCCCGGAAGCCGGCAGCCTTTGCCTGGTCATCGAACGCCAGCGCCCGGCGGGCCTGCACGACGCCCTGCAATGGTCATGCGCGCGCTGCGGCACAGTGATCCTGCGCTACACGATGCAGCTGGAAAGCATCGTTGCCGACCTGCCACCGGTGTACGAGCGCTTCTACGCCACCAGCGACGAAGAGCGTCGCTGCACCGAGTGCGGTGACATCCATCCCGGCCGTGACTGGCAGACCTGGCACCAGACCCTGAGTGAGTTCCACCCGGTATGAAAATAGACATCCACTCCCATTTTTTCCCAAAAATCAGCCAGAGCGAAGCGGCTCGCCTGAGCCCCGAACGTGCCCCCTGGCTGCACACTGACGGCCGTCAGGGCCAGATCATGCTTGGCGACAAGCCGTTTCGCCCGGTGCACGACGTACTCTGGGACCCGGTGCGCCGCCTCGAGCACCTGGACGAGCAGGGCCTGGATGTCCAGGTCATGTGCGCTACGCCCGTTATGTTCGGCTACGACCAGCCCATTGAACGCGCCCTCCCCTGGGCGCAACTGATGAACGACCGCGCGGTGGAAATGGCTGCCCATGCCCCGGACCGCCTCAAGGTGCTGGCCCAGGTTCCGCTGCAGGACATCGACGCGGCCTGCCGCGAAGCCAGCCGCGCCAAGGCCTGCGGTCACATCGGTGTGCAGATCGGCAACCATGTCGGTAACAATGACCTGGACCACGATGGTCTGGTGACCTTCCTGCACCATTGCGCCAACGAAGGCATCCCGCTGCTGGTCCACCCATGGGACATGATGGGCCACGACCGCATGAAGAAATGGATGCTGCCCTGGCTGGTCGCCATGCCGGCGGAAACCCAGCTCGGCATCCTCTCGCTGATTCTCTCCGGCGCCTTCGAAACCCTGCCCAAGTCCCTGCGCCTGTGCTTTGCCCATGGCGGCGGCGGCTTCGCCTTCCTGCTTGGGCGTGTCGACAACGCCTGGCGCCACCGTGACATCGTTCGCGAGGACTGCCCCAACCTGCCCTCCAGCTACGTCAAGCGTTTCTACGTCGACTCCGCCGTGTTCGACCCGGGCTCGCTCAAGCTGCTGGTGGATGTGATGGGGGCTGATCGCGTGATGCTCGGCTCTGATGCGCCGTTTCCACTGGGAGAGCAGCAAATCGGCGCAGGCGTGCTGGAGCACCCGGCACTGTCTGATAGCGACAAGCAGCGCATTGTCGCCGGCAACGCCCGAGAGTTTTTCACTCTCTGATCTACTTTGGTTAGGCCACTTGGCCATTGGGCCCATATCCACGATCGGATATGGGCTTTTTTTATGCGCGGCCTCAGACTCGGAAACTGCCTACCAGTTGCTGCAGGCGCCTGGCTTGGCGCTCAAGATCGGCGCAGGCACCCAGGGTGGTACGTAGATTTTCCACACCATCCAGGTTGAGGCTGGTGATTTCGCTGATGTCCAGGTTCAACGAATCGACCACGGCAGTCTGCTCCTCGGTGGCGGTGGCTACCGACTGGTTCATGGCATCGATCTCGACGATGTGCCGGGTCACATTGGCCAGGCGCTCTCCAGCCTTGTTGCCGATTTCCACACTCTGCTCGCTGTAGCGCTGGCTCTCGACCATGGTGGCCACCGCCTCGCCCGCACCGGCTTGCAGGGTATTGATCATCGAGTGAATCTCTTGCGCCGACTGCCGGGTGCGTTGCGCCAGGCCGCGCACCTCATCAGCGACGACGGCGAAACCACGACCGGCCTCGCCGGCGCGGGCGGCTTCGATGGCGGCATTGAGGGCCAGCAGGTTGGTCTGTTCAGAAATCCCTTTGATCACCTCAAGGATCTGGCCGATGTTTTCCGTCTTGCTGTTGAGCTGCTCGATGTTGGCGCAGGAGGTGCTGATTTTCGCCGACAGTTCGTTCATCGCGGCAAGGGTGCGTTCAACCACCTGCCGGCCGTCTTCGGCCTGATGGCGGGCGTCCGAGGCCTGATACGAGGCGTCGGCAGCGTTGCGGGCGATTTCCTGGGCCGCGGCAACCAGTTCGTTGATCGCCGCGGCGACGTTGCTGGTGCGATTGGCCTGCTTGGCGGAATTGACCATCGACGCGTTGGAGGTATCGACCACCAGCTTGGCCACGTCGTTAAGCTGGCGGGTTGCCGAGGACACCTCGCGAATCGAGCCGTGGATACGCTCGACAAAACGATTGAAGGCCTCGGCCAGCTCGCCAAATTCATCCCTGGCCTGCATCGTCAGGCGCTTGGTGAGGTCGCCTTCGCCCTGGGCGATGTCCTGCATGGCGCGGCGCATAGTGTGCAGCGGCCGCATCAGCACGCGGATCAGCATACTCAGCAAGAGGATGATGCAGACCACGGCAACCAGTGTGGCAAACAGCGCCGAGGTGCGGAACTCACTGAGCATGGCGTAGGCCTTGTCCTTGTCCATCGAGATACCCACGTACCAGTCCACCGTCGGCAAGCCGCGTACCGGTGCGAAGGTCAGAATGCGCGTGCCTTCGGCGGACTCGACTTCGCTGAAGTCGGCGTTCGGTGACAGGGCATCTTGCGGATAAAGGTCACGAAGGTTCTTCATCACCTTGTCCTGCTCCGGGTGCACCAGCACCTTGCCATCGGCGCTGACCAGGAAGGCGTAGCCGATGCCGTCGAAATCCAGGGCGTTAATGATTTTCACCAGGGTGCCCAGGCTCAGGTCGCCAGCCACCACACCCTGCAGTTGCTTTTGTTGCCAGACCGGCACGGCGATGGTCAGCATCAGCTGGCTGTCAGTTGCATCCCGATAAGGCTCGGTGACAACCGTGCCCTGGCTATCCCGAGCCACCTGATACCAGGGGCGCAGACGCGGGTCGTAACCCTCGGGAGGAGGATCATCCGTCGACATCTGGAACGTGCCATCGGCGCGCCCGAGATAGGCATAGGCGAAACTGTCGCGGATTACCTGCAAGGCCAGGTTCTTGCTGGCATCCTGCTCGACGCCTTGTTGAACAATGCCCTGCGCGGCTTGCTCGATCAGAGCCTGGCGCCCGCCCAGCCAGTGCTGCACGGTGTTGGCGGCCTGCCAGGCGGCATTTTGCACTTGGCTCTGCAGAGTGCCACCGAGTGCGCGTTGCAGGCGTGAATCGTTGTAAAGGGTGAATGCACTGAAACTGGCGATCACCAGCAGTGAGGTGGCCAGCAGCAGCTTGCTGCCAAAGCCGAAGGAGCGGGTCATGGGAGGCTTCCGGTCAGAAGGCTGGACGCTCGTGCGGCCGCCCAGCCCGGAAAAAGGCACCTCCCCGGCGCTTACCGGGGAGGCAGGGCTTTAAAACTTGATGCGCACGCCGAGCTGCATGCCTTGCGGATTCTCGTTCGGCAGCGGGCTGTCCAGGCTCCAGCTGACCGGATAGCGGACCTCGCTGTCACGGGTGTGATGGATGTAAGCGTAAACCCCGTAAAGATCGATGTTTTTGTCGTAGTTGTAGATGTAACCGAGGCTGATCGCAGCGGCATCACTCAGCGCTTCATCCTTGCGGTCGTCCTTGTAGATGAAGCTGACCGTGGCATTGTGCTTATTACCGAAGTTGTGGCGCATGCCGAGCTGCAGGTCGTTGCCATTGGAGGCAAAATCCACCCAGGGGGCGTAGGCGTAATAGCCTACGTAGCGGTGGTAAACCGCCGAAAGATCTGTCTTGCCCATGCTGTACACCACGGTCAGGTAAGCGTCGGTGGACTGCTCCATGGTGTGTTTGTCCCAGAGGTTGCGCTGGTACTTGCGGTCCACGGCAGCCGAGAAATACCAGGGGCTGTCGGTCCAGCGATCCACCGCGACGCTGATGACCTGCCCATCGCGGCTGCCATCGTCCTCACCTTCGCTGACGCCACCGCGGAACTCGAAACCATTCATTCGCGGGCTGATGTACATCAGCAGGCCGTCTTCACGCCACGGCGCGTAGAACACCATCACGTTGCTGATCAGACTGTAATCGTTGTTGTACAGCGGGTCGGCATAGCCATATGCGTTGGCGGACGGGGTATCCCGACGGCCCGCACTCAGCGTTCCCCAGTTCTTGGAAATGACCTCGAAGTAGGTCTCGCGCTTGCCGATGTCGTCATCAGAATGCGGGTTGTACTGGGCCTGATAGATCCAGTTCAGCGACAGGTCGTCGGTGACCGCTTCCTGCATATGCAGTTGCAGACGGTTCGCGCTCAAGCCACCCCCGTTGGCACGTTCCTCGGTGTGACCGCCAGACTTGGCCACCTCATAGTTGACGTCGATGACCCCGGAAAGGTCGATAACGTCTATGCCCGAAACGTCCTGAAGGTCAGCGATGTCCGCGCAGGCGTAGCCACTCACCAGCGGCAGAGCGAGTATAAGTTTACGCATTGGATGCTCCGATAGAACAAGTAGAGGCTCGCGACAGCACTCCCCTGCTGTCGCGGCCTGATTTCTTATTAGGTATTACTGTTCTTGCGGGGCTGGATCAGTCCCGAGGCGGCCACGTCTTCGTCGGTGCCGTGAAGCTCGGCTCACCCAGCAATGGAGTCGACAGCGCATAGAAGCCGTGGTTGGTGAAGACCCAGATCAGGTTGCGGTCATACTCGGTGTAGGTGCCATGGGTGAGGTTGCCCATGGCCCAGCTCACTACGTTCTTGGTGTCGTACGGCGGCACGAAGTAGGCACCGATGGTCGGTTTGTCCGGGTTACGCACATCGAACACCTGCACACCGGCGTTGTAGTAAGCGAACGGCAGAATGCCGTCACGCGAAATCCCGGGCTGGGTGTAGTAGCCAGTGCGCTTCGGACCAAAGCTGCCCTTGCGCTGGCAGTAGTCAGTGAACCCGGCGTCGGCTGGCGGCGTCGGCAGCGGCAACTTGTGTTTGATGACCGGCTTGGTCGGGTCGCTCACATCCACGGCGTAAATAGGCTTCTCTGCCTCGTAGCAATCCTCGGTCAGCGGGTAGCCGCTGAAGTAGATAAGCCCGGTCTTCTCCACCTGGCTCACATCGATGGCGTCGCCTTCGGTACCGGCCACACTGACCGGGAATTCGAGATGGCCAACCACCTTGAGGTTTGCCGAATCGGTGATGTCGACCACGTACAGGCCCATGCCACCCATGGCCGCATAACCGTACTTGCCGCCCTGCTCGACCGGTTTAGGAATGAACAGCGCCGCACGCGACCCCATCCACGACGCACGGTTGCCGGAGCGCGGGTTGGCCTTGAACGCAGCCTCGTGCTCAGGATCGCCGATGATCTGGCCGGGGACGGTCAATACATCGAGCAGCTTGGGGTTGCTCGGGTCGGACATGTCCCAGGACTGATAGCCGGAGTTGTACAGATCGTTGGGGTATTCAGTGAGTGCGTAGTTGTCGCTGGGTGCGGCCCCCACGTACATCACGTCGCCGCCGAAATAGGCGGGAATATCGCGTGCTCCGGAGCCTTGTTGCTCGCCGATCGGCGCATCCGGATGCTCAATGTCGGTGGTGCGAGTGGCGATCAGCTTCCAGTCCTGGGGCAGCGGGCCATTCATCTCGTAGACCTTGAAGCCTTTGAGGTGCTTGGATTTGCGGATGGCTTCAACCTTGTCCGGCTCGCGATATTTGTCGCTCAGGACGCCGAAACGGCGGATCTCGAAAGACTGCACCATGATGTTCTTGCCGAGCTTCTTGTTCCACTGGATCGACGCGGCGCCGAAGTAGTCGTCTGCCGGGTAGGGGTTGACCTCCTTGCCCGGACCTTCCGGCCCCCAGGGTGCGCCCTTGGACAGCACGACCTTAACGTCCTTGGGATTGGTGATATCAAAGATCTTCATGTCGCGGCGCACGTACTGGTAGAGGTAGCGCTTGCCGTCGAAGTCGACAATGTTCTGCCACGTGTGGAAGGGCTCGACCGCGATCGGGTAGTAAGCCTCCACTTTCATGTTCTTGATGTAGCTCTTGGTATCCCAGTGATCCAGCTCGCCGGGGAATGGCTTGCCTTCATGGGAGAAGGGCGTGGCTACCGGCCAGATGAATTTGCCAGTGGCCTTGTCCATGCCATAGCTGCCGGGTGCCGGTGCCGGCGGAATACGCTCCGGGCCCAGTTCGGTCAGACGCTTGACGATGGGATCGGTGATGTTCACAGGCGCATGCTCTTCGGCATGCAGGCTTGCACTGGCGATCAGCCCGAGCGCCAGCGAAAGTGCCAGACGGCTGCGTACTAATGGTTTAGTGGGTTTAACAGAGATCAGCCTTGTTTTCATTATTTGCTCCGTTTGGTGATGCCTCTGGGGCACTCTTTGTTTTCCACAATTTTCGGAATCCCTTCCGACCAACTCCCTTGTGCGCGTTGCCCACGAACGGGCCGCCTCACGATCGGTGCTAGAAAATCTCCAGTGGGTAATCGGTGATTAGCCGAAAGTCGTCGAGGTCGCCTGAGCCCTGCCCGGCATCGGCACGATGCCAGGCCTGGCGCAGGCGCACGCTCAGCCCTTTGGCCGGGCCGGTGCTCAGCACGTAGCGAAGCTCCACATTGGTTTCCTGGTGCGAGCCGTCATTGCCATAGCGACCGGCGTAGGGACTGCCTTGCGCAATCGCGCGGCCATCGATCTGGTCGCCCTGGACGTAGCGCACCATCATCGAGGCGCCGGGCAGGCCCCAGCCGGCGAACGCGTAGTCGTAGCGGACCTGCCAGGAGCGCTCGTGGGGCCCGTTGAAGTCGGAGAACTGGGCCGAATTCGGTAGCCAGATCGAGGCGCCCTGGTCGTTACCGTTACGCCCATTGCGATCGTTGTCGCCCACCCCCAGGTAATCGAAGGGCGTATCGCCGCGAACCTTCTGTAGCCCGAGCAGGAAACGATGATTGCCCTGGCGCAAGTAGCTCGAGGCACCCAGGGTCAGGTTGTCGATCTCGCCGGCGCGTGCGGCGCCGGTTTCGCTGGTACGGTACAGCGTCAGGTTCAGCCCCACTTCGCGCGCCTCGCCGAGCGGGAAGCGCGAGTCGAGGTTGGCGTAGCCCTGGTACCAGAGGTCTTCGAATTTCGAGCCGTAGAGCGCCAGGGAATGCCCCGGCGCCCACTGCCACGTGCCACCTACATAGCTCGCACTCGGCGTGGTGACTTCGGCCATGACCGCCCAGAGGTCACCGTCGGCGTTGGTGGTCACCGGGCTGGTGGCCGAGGTGAAATGGCCAGCCTGAAGATCCAGATCGTCACGCTCGCGGCTGCGCAGGGACAGACCGGTGGCGGTCTGCGGCACGATGCGGAAGTGGCTGACACCGAACACCGGGGTATCCGGACGCTGCTCGCCAACCTTGAGCTCGGTCTTCGACAGCCGCAGCTTGAGTGCCGCACCACCTTTGCCGTACTCGTCGGCGGGCTCGCCATTATCGTGCACCGGCAGGTTTCGGGTGCCGGTTTTACCTGCCGAGGCATCCAGTTTCAGACCTTGATAGACGAATGCATCCAGGCCGAGCCCAAGGGTGCCGGGAGTGAAACCGGAGGCAAAATCCAGGTTGATGCCCTGGGTCCAGTCACGCTGGTCGGGGCGACCCTCTTCTTTGCTGCGGTTGAAGTACGAGTTGCGTAGCAACAGCCTGAGGTGGCTGTCCTCGACAACACTGCTCCAGCCTTCGGCAGACACTGCTGCCGCAAAGGCCGGCACCGCCAGCAGGCAAGGACTCAGGAGCAGGGTTGATCGGAACACGCGCATAACATCCTCGTACGACTGAGTGCTCAAAAGGGGCGGGCAAGCCGAACCCGTCAGGCGCCACAGCGCCCGGGAACTTGTTCTTCAGGGAATGGGCGGCCCGATCACCAGATCGGGCCGTTGGACTCAGCGCCGGATCGGCAGCGGGCTGGGCACCTCACCGTCGACAGCACGGGATTTGCGATAACGCAGCGCGTAGATCAGCCCCATCAGCAGCAGGAAGGGCACCCCGCAGACCAGCGTCAAGGCGAACTCCTCGGTGAACAGCGTGGTCAGCATCACCGCCAGCATCAGCAGCAGTCCGGCCAGGCTGGTCCAGGGGTAGCCCCACAGGCGGAACTCCAGGGACTTGGCGTCGTGGCAGCGGCGAAAGAACAGGTGGGTGAGGAAGATCCCGGCCCACGTGAACATGGCCCCGAACATGGCGATCGACATCATCAGGGTGAACGCGTCCTTCGGGTAAGCGAGGTACAGCAGGCATCCCAGACCGATCCCCACCGACGACAGCAGCAGGGCCGGCAGCGGCACGCCACGACGGCTCACCCGGCCGAAAAGCGCCGGTGCCTGGCCGGCACGCGCCAGGCTGAACATCAACCGCGAGGTGATGTACAGCTGGCTGTTCATCGCCGACAGCGCCGCGATCAGGACCACCGCGTTGAACACCGCTCCGGCATAAGGTACGCCGGTCGCGTGCATGACCAGGACAAACGGGCTCTGGCCACCGTTGTTCTGCCCCCAGGGCAGGATCGCCAGTACCAGCGCGAGGGTCAGCAGGTAGAACACCACCAGGCGCACCATCGTGATTCGGAAGGCGCGGGTGACCGCACGTTTGGGGTCCTTGGCCTCGCCCGCCGCCACTGCGATCATCTCGATGCTGAGGTAGCTGAAGAACGCCACGATGACCGCTACCCAGGTGCCCCAGTAGCCGTTGGGGAAAAAGCCGCGGTCGCTGGTGTAGTTGGCGAAGCCGATGCCCGAGTCCGCTGGCGCGCCATACACCACCCAGGCCCCGAGCAGGATGAAAGCGACGATGGCGCATAGCTTGAGCAACGAGAACAGGTACTCGATGGCGCCGAATACCTTGACGCTGAGCACGTTGGCCAGCACCAGCGCCGCCGAGAAGCTGAGCATCCAGTAACCGCCCGGCACGTCCGGGAACCAGTACTTCATGTACATGGCCGCCGCAGTGATCTCGGTGCCCACTGCGAAGACGATCGACGCCCAGTAGGCATAGCGGATCAGGAAGCCGAACCAGGGCGCCACGTAGAACTCGGCGAAGGAGCCGAAGGAACCCGAGGTCGGGTGGCGCACGGTCATTTCCGCCAGGCAGCCCATAAGCAGCAGCGCGATCACCGCACCGACGGCGTAACTCAGCAGCACGCTGGGGCCAGCGAAGCCGATGGCAAAGCCGCTGCCGAGGAACAGCCCGGTGCCGATTGCACCGCCGATGGCGATCATCGACAGCTGGCCGCTGCTCAGGCTTTGTTTCAGGCCCTGCTCGCGCTGGACCAGGTTATCGAAAGAGCTTGTTATTTTTGTCATGTTCGAGTGCTCAGGTCTGGTCAAGAAGGGATCAGGTCACCGATTTCCTGGCGATGAACTCCGGAGCGTTCCATTCGCCGCTTTCGAGAACCGAGCGCAGCGCCTGGACGCTGTCCCAGACGTTCACGTAGCTGTTGTAGAGCGGGGCGAAGCCAAAGCGCAGGATGTCCGGGGCACGGAAGTCGCCGATCACCCCACGGGCAATCACTGCCTGCATCACCGGGTAGGCATTGGCATGTGCCAACGACACCTGGCTGCCGCGCTCGGCGGCATCGCGCGGCGAGCGCAGCTCCACGCCCAGGCCGACCAGCTGCTCATCGCAGAGTTTGATGAACAGATCGCACAGCGCCACGCTCTTGTTACGCAGCACCTGCATGTCGACGCCCTCGAACATCTCCAGCGCCGCTTCCAGGGCGAGGATTCCCAGCTGCGGCGCAGTGCCTACCAGCATGCGGTCGATGGTCGGATGCGCTTCGTAGTCGTGGGTAAAATCGAACGGCCGGGCATGCCCGTGCCAGCCGGTCAGCGGCTGACGGACATGGGGGATGTGGCGTTCGGCGACATACACGAAGGCCGGCGCGCCGGGACCGCCGTTCAGGTATTTGTAGCCGCAACCGACAGCGAAGTCGGCCTGCACACCGTTCAGATCGATCGGCATGGCACCGGCGGAATGACACAGGTCCCAGACTACCAGGGCGCCCACTTCGTGGGCACGGGCAGTGATCGCAGCCATATCGTAGCGGCGCCCGGACTTGTAGTTCACATGGGTCAGGGAGAGGATCGCGACCTCTTCATTGAGCGCCGCCAGCACCTCGTCAGGCTCAACGCAGCGCAACTCGCAACCGGTCAGCTCGGCCACACCGGAGGCGACATAGACGTCGGTAGGAAAGTTGCCCCGCTCGCCGAGGATTACCTTGCGGCCCGGGCGCATGCGAGTAGCCGCCACCAGCACCTTGAACAGGTTGATGGAAGTGGAATCGGCGACGATCACCTCGTTGGCCTGCGCACCGACCAGCCGGGCAATCTTGCCGCCGGTGCGCTGTGGCGCCGGATACCAGTCGGCATCGTTCCAGGAACGGATCAGTCCCTTCGCCCACTCCTGCTTCAGCACCTGCTCAATGCGTGCCGGCACATGGGCTGGCATCGCCCCCAGGGAGTTTCCATCGAGATAGATCTCATCGGCCGAAAGGTCAAACCGGGCACGCGATGCGCCAAGCGGATCATCATGATCGAGACGTTCGAAATGCTCTCGGGTGAGCGGTGCGGACAAGGTCATTGTGGGCCTCTTGTATTTATTTTTCTGGAAAGGGGCGGCGATCGCTGGCCGATGAAACGAAGGCCGGGCAAAGGCTCACAACCAGTACCGCTCGTCGCCCCTAAGTGCGTGGCGACGATACTACTCCCGCCTTGGAATTACTTAAAAATAGAAAGAAGGCGCGCGACTATTACACTCGGTAATACATAGGGGACAGACCAGGATGCGTCCGTAACTATCCCGCTGCCATCCGTTCAACTCGTCGGTCCGCAAATCCGCTGTCATGAAGTGAAAAATCGCTGACGTGCGATGCGAAGTTGCCGTTGCCACTGCTGCCCTAGAGTCGGAGCACAACAACACCGCGCCCGGAAACACGAGAGCCGTCATGAGCAGATCCACCCGCACCAGCGAGACCGCAACTTCCACCCAGCGCCCCCCGGCGACCGGCCGAAAGCCTCGCGCCCGCAAGCGTGAAAAGCTTCCGGACGACACCCAGCAACAGGAACTGATTGGCACCGCTGCCAACCAGACCCTCGCCGGTAATCCGCTGGTCAGCGTGCGCGCGGCAGACCTCGCCAGCTCGGCCGGTTACCTGCTCAAGGCCGTGGGCAAGTCGCCGCTCAAAGCGGGTGCTCATCTGGGTGGTTACCTGAAGGCCCTGCGCGGTATCGTCGGCGGTAACTCCAGCATCGCCCCGGACCCAAAGGACAAGCGCTTTGCCGATCCGGCCTGGCAATCCAACGCCTTCCTGCGCGCGCTGCTGCAGAGCTACCTGGCCGGTCAAAGTGAACTGACTCGCTTCATCGATTACACCGACCTTGCGCCGATGGAAAAAAGCCGCGCCCGGTTCGTGGCGGCGCTGCTGGCCGATGCACTGGCACCGAGCAACTCGCCGCTGACCAACCCGGCGGCGCTGCGCAAGCTGGTGGACACCGGCGGCATGAGCCTGGCCAGGGGCGCTCGTCAATTCGGCCAGGACATGCTGCACAACCGCGGGCTGCCGCAGCAAGTCGACAGCACGCCGTTCAAGGTGGGCGAAAACATCGCCACGGCCAAGGGCGAAGTGGTGTTTCGCAACGAGATGTTCGAGCTGCTGCAGTTCGCGCCCACCACCGCCAATGTCTATGCCCGCCCCTTGGTGATGTCGCCGCCGCAGATCAACAAGTACTACGCCATCGACCTCGCACCGGAAAAGAGCCTGATCAAGTGGATTCAGGACAGCGGCGTGAACCTCTTCGTCATCAGCTGGCGCAACCCTACCCGCGAACACCGCGACTGGGGCTTGTCCGAATACGCGCTGTGCCTCGACCAGGCCGTGGACGTGGCATGCAAGGTCACCGGCAGCCCGGATGTGAACATGTGGGGATCCTGCTCGGGCGGTATCACCCTGGCCGCCTACCTGGGCTGGCTGGCAGCCCGTGGCGAAGGCCACAAGGTAGCCAACACCAGCTGGGCTGTGTGCGTGCTCGACATGCCCTCGGCGCTGGACGACACCACCCTGGGGCTGTTCACCACCCCGTCCGCCCTGCGCGCAGCCAAGGCCAGCTCCCGGCGCAAGGGGGTGCTGAGCGGCCAGGGCATGGCCAGCATGTTCGCCTGGATGCGGCCCAACGACCTGATCTGGAACTACTGGGTCAACAACTACCTGCTGGGCAACAAGCCGCCGGCCTTCGACATCCTGGCCTGGAACAACGACACCACGCGCCTGCCCGCGCAACTGCACGCGGACTACCTCGACCTGATCCAGCAGAACCCCTACAGCAACCCGGGCACCCTGGAGATTGCCGGCGAGTCGATCGACATGACTCAGGTGCAGGTCGGTGCCTATGTGGTTGGCGGCACCACCGACCACATCACCCCCTGGCAGGGTTGCTACGGCACGGCCAGGCTGTTTGGCGAAGACACCACCTACGTGCTGTCCAACGCCGGCCACCTGCAGAGCCTGGTGAACCCGCCGGGCAACCCCAAGTCGTTCTACTACGCCGCACCGGCCGCTGCCGAGACCCCGGAAGACTGGCTGCAGAACGCAGGGGAGCGCCAGCAAGGCAGTTGGTGGCTGCATTGGCGCGAATGGATCGGCGAGCGCTCGGGCGACAGCCAGCCAGCGCCGAAGAAGCTTGGCTCACGCAAGTACCCGCCCCTGTGCCCTGCACCTGGTACCTATGTCATGGAGCGTTGAGGGCACGCTGTTCTGCCGTTAGACAGTGAGCCGAATAGTAAGCACAATCGGCTCAAACAACCGCAGAACGCAATGCATACGCTGCCTTGTGCAGCGTTCGCCTGAGACCTTACATGCCTGAAACCCGCCCCGCCGCCCTCGACGAAATTGACCGCCAGCTGATCGCACTGCTGCAGATAAACGCCCGTGAAAGCGTCGCCATGCTCGCTCGTCAGCTGGGCATTGCACGCACCACGGTGACATCACGCCTGGCGCGCCTGGAGAAGACCAAGGTCATCAGCGGCTACGGTGTACGCCTGGGTCAGCGCGTCATTGATGGCGGCCTGCAGGCCTATGTGGGGATCACCGTGCAACCGCGCTCAGGCAAGGACGTTGTACGCCGCCTCAGTGCGATGGGACAGATCCAGCAGTTGTGTGCTGTGAGCGGGGAATTCGACTACGTGGCGTGGCTGCGCAGCGACTCGCCGGAACAGCTGGACCAGTTGCTCGATCAGATCGGCAGCGTCGACGGTGTCGAGAAAACCACCACCTCGATCATCCTCAGCAGCAAGGTCGATCGCGGCCAGCCGGTCTGATCGGCCATTCAGGTCAATATGCATCGTTGTTTCGTCACAACGACCAAAAACCCCACAAAACGACGACACTCTGCATCTTAATTACGTAACTACCAGCCACTAAACTGACCGCCAGCGCTTTCCTATACTCAAGCTTCGCATCCTGCGCAGCCCTGGCAAGGTCACCTATGAACAAGAACAACCGCCACCCCGCCGACGGCAAAAAGCCCATCACCATCTTCGGCCCGGACTTCCCGTTCGCCTTTGACGACTGGATCGAGCATCCCGCCGGCCTGGGCAGCATTCCGGCCGAACGCCAGGGTGAAGAAGTGGCGATTGTCGGGGCCGGTATTGCCGGTCTGGTGGCCGCCTACGAGTTGATGAAACTGGGCCTGAAGCCTGTGGTGTACGAAGCCTCGAAAATGGGCGGGCGCCTGCGCTCGCAAGCGTTCGAAGGCACGGACGGGATCATTGCCGAACTGGGCGGCATGCGCTTCCCCGTGTCCTCCACCGCCTTCTACCACTACGTGGACAAGCTGGGCCTGCAGACCAAGCCCTTCCCCAACCCGCTGACGCCCGCCTCAGGCAGCACCGTGATTGATCTGGAAGGCCAGACCCACTACGCAGAGAAACTGTCGGACCTGCCCCAGCTGTTTCAGGAAGTGGCCGATGCCTGGGCCGATGCACTGGAAGATGGCGCCCGTTTTGGCGACATTCAGCAAGCCATCCGTGACCGCGATGTGCCACGCCTCAAAGAGCTGTGGAACACCCTGGTGCCACTGTGGGACGACCGCACTTTCTATGACTTTGTCGCCACCTCAAAAGCCTTTGCCAAGCTCAGTTTCCTGCACCGTGAAGTGTTCGGCCAGGTCGGTTTCGGCACCGGTGGCTGGGACTCCGACTTCCCCAATTCGATGCTGGAAATATTCCGCGTGGTAATGACCAACTGCGACGACCACCAGCATCTGGTGGTTGGCGGTGTCGAGCAGGTACCGCTTGGTATCTGGCGCCACGTACCGGAGCGCTGTGCGCACTGGCCGGCCGGCACCAGCCTGAGTTCGCTGCACCGCGGTGCGCCGCGTCCGGGCGTGAAGAGCATCGCCCGCGATGCCGACGGGCGCCTGGCCGTCACCGACAACTGGGGTGACACCCGGCATTACGCTGCCGTGCTGACGACCTGCCAAAGCTGGCTGCTGACCACCCAGATCGAATGCGAAGAATCGCTGTTCTCGCAGAAGATGTGGATGGCGCTGGACCGCACCCGCTACATGCAGTCGTCGAAAACCTTCGTCATGGTCGACCGCCCGTTCTGGAAGGACAAAGACCCGGAAACCGGGCGCGACCTGATGAGCATGACCCTCACCGATCGCCTGACCCGTGGCACCTACCTGTTCGACAATGGCGACGACAAACCGGGGGTGATCTGCCTGTCCTATTCGTGGATGAGCGACGCCCTGAAGATGCTCCCGCACCCGGTGGAAAAGCGCGTGAAACTGGCCCTCGACGCGCTGAAGAAGATCTACCCGAAAGTCGACATCGCCGGGCACATCATTGGCGACCCGATCACCGTGTCCTGGGAAGCCGACCCGCACTTTCTCGGTGCCTTCAAGGGCGCCCTGCCCGGCCACTACCGCTACAACCAGCGCATGTACGCGCACTTCATGCAGCAGGACATGCCCGCCGAACAGCGCGGCATGTTCATTGCCGGTGATGATGTGTCATGGACACCGGCCTGGGTGGAGGGTGCGGTACAAACGTCGCTGAATGCGGTGTGGGGTATCATGACTCACTTCGGCGGGCATACCCACCCAGACAACCCAGGCCCAGGTGACGTGTTCCACGAGATCGGACCGATCGCCCTGGCTGATTGAGCGGAGTACCTCCCATGCGCATCGCGTTGTATCAGGATGCACCGCAACCACTGGATGTGCCCGGCAACCTCGAGCGCCTGCACCAGCAGGCGCAACTGGCGGCCGCACGCGGTGTCGATTTGCTGGTCTGTCCGGAGATGTTCCTGACCGGTTACAACATCGGCAGTGAAGCTGTGGCGCGACTGGCAGAGGCCGAAGACGGCCCTTCGGCCATGGCCGTGGTCGAGATTGCGCAGAGCAACCGCATTGCCATTGCCTATGGCTATCCCGAGCTTGCCGAGGACGGCCGTATCTACAATGCCGTGCAGCTGATCGACGCGCATGGCAGCAGCCTGTGCAACTACCGCAAGACGCACCTGTTCGGTGGCCTCGACCGGGCGATGTTCAGCCCCGGTCCCGATCATTTCCCGGTGGTGGAGCTGAACGGCTGGCGCCTGGGCCTGCTGATCTGCTACGACATCGAGTTCCCGGAAAACGCCCGCCGCCTGGCCCTGGCCGGCGCCGAGCTGATCCTGGTGCCGACAGCCAATATGGTGCCCTATGACTTTGTTGCCCAGGTGACCGTGCGCGCCCGCGCCTACGAGAACCAGTGCTACCTGGTGTACGCCAACTACTGCGGTGCCGAAGACGAAATCCTCTACTGCGGGCAAAGCAGTATCGTCGGCCCGGATGGCAGCATTCTCGCCATGGCGGGCCGTGACGCGCTGCTGCTGCAGGCGGACCTGCAATTGCAGCGAGTGCATGAAGGCCGGGCCGGCACGCCCTACCTTCACGACCTGCGTCCAGAGCTGTATGGCGATCCGCGCGAACGCGGATAATCCGCTAGCATGACGGTTCGCGCTGCAACGGAACCGTCATGCCCAGTACTGTGCAACACCTCACACTCGACAATGGCCTGCAGGTTATCCTGCGCCACGCTCCGCAGCTCAAGCGCTGCGCCGCGGCAGTGCGGGTCATGGCCGGCAGTCATGATGCCCCCCGGCGCTATGCCGGGCTGGCGCACTTTCTCGAACACCTGCTGTTTCTCGGGACTGAACGCTTTGGTCTCGACGATGGCCTGATGCGCTATGTGCAGCGCCATGGCGGCCAGGTCAACGCCAGCACCCGCGAACGCACCACCGACTATTTTTTTGAAGTGCCGCAGGCGGCATTTGCCGGTGGCCTGGAGCGCCTGTGTGACATGCTCGCCCGGCCGCTGTTCGAGCAACCGCGCCAGGTGCGCGAGCGCGATGTCATCCACGCCGAGTTCATCGCCTGGTCACGTAACCCGCAGGCCCAAGCGCAATTTGCACTGCTGCAGCAGGTCTCCCGGGAGCATCCGTTGAGCGGCTTCCACGCCGGTAATCGCTACAGCCTGCCCGTGCACAGCAGCGACTTCCAACGCGCCTTGCAAGGGTTTCACCAACGCTTTTACCAGGCCGGACAGATGACCCTGAGCCTGAGTGGGCCGCTGCCGCTCGAACAGCTTCATGCATTGGCAAGCCGCACAGCAGCGGCTATCGCCAACGGCGTAAAGGTCGAACAGGCTGAGCCGCCCGCACTGACCAACGCCCCGCTGAAAGCAGTGTTGAACGGCCAACAACTGGACCTGCTGCACGCGATCGAGCAGCAGCCAGAGGGCATCGATCAGGCCCTTGAATATCTGACGACCTGGCTGGCCGACCCACGGCCCGGCGGGCCTCTGGCCGCGCTGCGGCAACGTGATTGGCTGCAGTCGCTTGAGTGCACTGCGCTTTACAGCTTCGCAGGCCAAGCCCTGCTTCACATGCGCCTGAAGCTTGGTGAGGGCGCCAAGCACGACCAGACCGAGGCGCTGCTGCATGACTGGATGCGGTTTTTGCGCGACACCGACCGAAGCACGCTGAATCAGGAATTTGCCCGTTTGCAACAGCGTCGCGGGCAGGTCGCAAGCGCCCTGGAACTCGCCTGCCGGGACAGTGCCGGCAAACCCTACCAAGCCCTGGATGCCAAGGCAGAACGTGCGCTGGTTGCACTGCTCGACAGCCTGCTGCAGGGGCGCGCACCTTCGTCTGCCGAGTCCTGGCATCTGCCGACACCGGAGCCGCTGCTGAACGGACACCTTGGCGACCCATCACCTAGCCCTGCACCCGACGGTGTGCAGGTAAGCCCACTGCTGCCGCCCGTACGTCAGCACGGTGTTGTTTATCTGCGCTGGCATCTGGCAGCCGCAGAGCACGAAGCACTCGGGCAGGTGCTTGAGCGCGCCTTGCAACCACTGCGCGAACGCGCGACACGCGCGGGCGTAACCCTGCAGTTCGACGCCAGCGGCCAATTCTGGCAATTGCGCTGCGCCGGCGCACCCGCGGCTGTGGTCAGAGTGACCGAGGAAGCGTTGGCACTGCTACGCACGCCCGGCAACAGTTGCTGGGTGACGGGGCCTGCCCGCGATCCTGAAACCATGCCCATCCGCGCATTGCTGCGACAACTTCCCGAGCAACTTTCCGGGCAACAGCCTGGGCAGTTGCCCACCGGCACGGCGACTCCGCACGACCTGAAGACCGCGTGGCGCCAGGCCCACTGGCAGGCGCTCACCACCGGCTTTACCCAACCCGTACAGCACGCACTCAACCGTGCCCTGCAGCACGTGCCCGGCCGCGCTGGTGTTCATCCATTGGTCGCGCTGGCGCCGGTCCGACGCTGGCAGATGCTGCCACCTCCAGCCAGCGAACAAGCACTGTTGCTGTTCTGCCCGGTTCCAGCCGCCAGTGAAGCCTGCGCCCGCTTGTTGGCGCAACACATCCAGGGGCCGTTCTATCAGCGCCTGCGTGTTGAGCTGCAATTGGGTTATGCGGTGTTCAGTGCCTTTCGTCAGCTTCATGGCTGCAGCGGCCTGCTGTTCGGCGTTCAGTCGCCAAGCGCCAGTCACTCGCAGATCATCACCCACATCCATGAACTGCTTGCCACGCTGCCGTCCACCTTGAGCTGTAGCGATGAAGCCCGCCAGGCTCTGGCCGAACAGATGAGCGAAGCGGCGATGAACAATGACGACGTCGCCGAATGGGCGTGGCAAGCTCAGCTGGCGGGCCGTCCGCAAGCACGGTTAGAACACTTGCGGGCCGCCATTCACGCGGTTGACGAGGCACAGTTGCGCCAATGTGCCGATGCTATGCTTCAGGCGAAACAGGGCTGGCTTTGCCTGGCCAATGGCCCCGCCCCGCAAGCCGGTGAATGGACCTCGGGGTAATTGTTACCGAACATGTAACAACGTTTATCTAAGATTTAACCATTCAGTACGTAGTTTTTAGTAAGATAGCGCAATCTCGACGATTGGAACCCTTCAGCATGAGGGGGGACTAATTGAATAGCTTTCCCACCACAGACCTATCCGGAAGGAGCAATTCCATGTGGACCAAACCTGCATACACTGACCTGCGTATCGGCTTTGAAGTGACCATGTATTTCGCAAGCCGCTGAGTTTGCTTGCAGTACAACGCCTCGGTCAGCCGGGGCGTTTTTATTTCAGGACCCGGCAGGAGTGGCCATGTACATCCAGATTCTAGGTTCCGCCGCCGGCGGCGGATTCCCGCAGTGGAACTGCAACTGCGAGAACTGCAAAGGCTTTCGCGATGGCACCTTGCGCGCCAGCGCACGCACCCAATCGTCGATTGCCCTGTCGGATGACGGTGTCCACTGGGTGTTGTGCAACGCCTCGCCGGACATCCGCGCGCAGCTACAAGCGTTCGCGCCCATGCAGCCGGCACGCGCCCTGCGCGACACCGGGATCAGTGCGATTGTCCTGCTCGACAGCCAGATCGATCACACCACCGGCCTGCTGAGCCTGCGTGAAGGCTGCCCGCACCAGGTCTGGTGCACCGAGATGGTCCACCAGGACCTGAGCACCGGTTTCCCGCTGTTCACCATGCTCAGCCACTGGAATGGCGGCCTGCAGTGGAACCGCATTGAACTGGAAGGAAGCTTCGTCATCGAGGCGTGCCCGAACCTGCGCTTTACCCCCTTCCCGCTACGCAGCGCTGCCCCGCCCTACTCGCCGCACCGCTTCGACCCACACCCGGGCGACAACCTCGGGCTGATGGTTGAAGACCTGCGCACTGGCGGCAAACTGTTCTACGCCCCGGGCCTGGGCCAGGTGGATGCAAAGCTGCTGCAGATGATGCATGAAGCCGATTGCCTGCTGGTCGACGGCACGCTCTGGGAGGATGATGAAATGCAACGCCGTGGTGTTGGCACGCGCACCGGCCGCGAAATGGGCCACCTGGCCCAGAACGGCCCGGGCGGCATGCTGGAAGTGCTCGAAGGCTTCCCGGCGCAACGCAAGGTACTTATCCACATCAACAACACCAACCCGATTCTCGATGAAGATTCGGCCGAGCGCGCCGAACTGGATCGCCGTGGCGTCGAAGTGGCCTTCGACGGCATGAGCATCACCCTCTAGCAGGAGCCCACATGAGCGACGCCAAAGCGCTGTCCCCCGCGGAATTCGAACAGGCCCTGCGCGCCAAGGGTGCTTACTACCACATCCATCACCCGTACCACGTGGCGATGTATGAAGGCCGGGCAACCCGCGAACAGATCCAGGGCTGGGTGGCCAACCGGTTCTACTATCAGGTCAACATTCCGCTCAAGGACGCCGCGATCCTGGCCAACTGCCCGGACCGCGAAATCCGCCGCGAATGGATCCAGCGCCTGCTCGACCACGACGGCGCGCCCGGTGAAGACGGCGGCATCGAGGCCTGGCTGCGCCTGGGCCAGGCGGTGGGCCTGGACCCCGAGCAACTGCGCTCGCAGGAGCTGGTATTGCCCGGCGTACGTTTTGCCGTGGATGCCTACGTCAACTTCGCCCGCCGCGCCAGCTGGCAGGAAGCAGCCAGCAGCTCGCTGACCGAACTGTTCGCCCCGCAGATCCACCAGTCGCGCCTGGACAGCTGGCCGCAGCACTACCCGTGGATCGACCCGGCCGGCTACGAATACTTCCGCACGCGTCTGGGCCAGGCCCGCCGCGATGTCGAGCACGGGCTGGCAATCACCCTGCAGCACTACACTACAGTAGAGGGCCAGCAGCGCATGCTGGAGATCCTCCAGTTCAAGCTGGACATTCTCTGGAGCATGCTCGATGCCATGAGCATGGCGTACGAGTTGAACCGCCCGCCTTATCACAGTGTCACCCGTGAACGGGTCTGGCACAAAGGAATCACCCTATGAGTTTTGATCGCACACTCACCCCGAAATGGCGCCCCGGTTATCGCTTCCAGTACGAGCCGGCGCAAAAGGGGCATGTCCTGCTCTACCCCGAGGGCATGATCAAGCTCAATGAAAGCGCGGCCCTGATCGGCGGACTGATCGACGGCCAGCGTGATGTGGCGGCGATCATTGCCGAGCTGGACAAGCAGTTCCCCGGTGTACCCGAGCTCGGTGAAGACATCGAGCAATTCATGGAGGTCGCCCGTGCCGAACACTGGATCGTCCTTGCCTGAGCTACCGGCAAAACCCGAAGTCGGCCTGCCGCTGTGGCTGCTCGCCGAGCTGACCTACCGCTGCCCGCTGCAATGCCCGTACTGCTCAAACCCGCTGGACTTCGCCGCCCAGGGCCAGGAGCTGACGACCGAACAGTGGTTCAAGGTCATGGCCGAGGCGCGGGAAATGGGCGCAGCGCAACTGGGCTTTTCCGGTGGCGAACCGCTTGTGCGCCAGGACCTGGCCGAGCTCATCGGTGAAGGACGGCGCCTCGGTTACTACACCAACCTGATCACCTCCGGCATTGGCCTCACCGAGCAAAAGATCGCCGCGTTCAAAGCCGCAGGCCTGGACCATATCCAGATCAGCTTCCAGGCCAGTGACGAACAGGTGAACAACCTGCTGGCCGGCTCGAAGAAAGCCTTCGCGCAGAAGCTTGAGATGGCCAGGGCGGTCAAGGCGCACGGCTACCCGATGGTGCTGAACTTTGTCACCCACCGGCACAACATCGACAAGATCGACCGCATCATCGAACTGTGTATCGCCCTCGAAGCCGACTTCGTCGAACTGGCTACCTGTCAGTTCTACGGCTGGGCCCACCTCAACCGGGTCGGCCTGTTGCCTACCCGTGAACAGTTGGAACGGGCCGAACGCATCACCAACGAATACCGCGAACGACTCAAGGCGGCCGGTAACCCGTGCAAGCTGATTTTCGTTACCCCGGACTACTACGAAGAGCGTCCCAAAGCCTGCATGAACGGCTGGGGCAGCGTGTTCCTCACCGTGACCCCCGACGGCACCGCGCTGCCTTGCCACGGCGCGCGCCAGTTGCCGGTGCAGTTCCCCAACGTGCGCGAGCACAGCATGCAGCACATCTGGTATGACTCGTTCGGCTTCAACCGCTTTCGCGGTTACGACTGGATGCCCGAGCCGTGCCGCTCCTGCGACGAAAAAGAAAAGGACTTCGGTGGCTGTCGCTGCCAGGCCTTCATGCTCACTGGCGACGCCAGCAAGGCCGACCCGGTGTGCGCCAAATCGGCGGACCACGGCATCATCCTCAAGGCCCGCGAAGAAGCCGAGCATGCCCACTCGAACATCGACCAGATGACCTTCCGCAATGAACGAAACTCCCGTGTCATCGCCCGTGGCTGAACGCTTTAGCGCCGAGCAGGCGGTCGCCGCCGGTACCGACTTTGCCGAGTTGCGGGTAGGTCCGCATGGCTTGTGCTGGAACGAGTTCCGACCCAGTGACGGTGCCTGCCGGATCTGGCATTGGCGCAACAATCAGGCGCATTGCCTGACACCGGACGGCTTCAGCGTGCGCAGCCGGGTTTACGAATACGGTGGCGGCAGCTTTTGCCTGAGCGATGACGGCCTGGTGTTCGTCAACGAAGCTGACCAGCAGCTCTATAGCCAGGACCTGAACGGTGGTGCACCGCAGGCCCTCACCGAGGGCGAGCGGCGATACGGCGATCTGCGCTGGGCGGCAGGCCAGGTACTGGCGGTGGAAGAAACCCACGCTGCCAAACAGGTTGAACATCGCCTGGTAATGGTGGCGGCTCACCAGCGCCAGGTACTGGCCGAAGGCGCTGATTTTTATGCCGCGCCAACGCTCAGCGCCGATGGCAGCCGCCTGGCCTGGATCGAATGGAGTCGCCCGGAGCAACCGTGGACGGCCACCCGCCTGTGTTGTCGCGAGCGCCTGGAGGACGGTAGCTGGGGAATGCCACGCTGCATCGCGGGTGGCGAGGGCCCCGCGCAATCGCTGCAACAGCCGCGCTTCGATGGACGTGGGCGCTTGTACTGCCTGTCTGACCTGAATGGCTTCTGGCAACCCTGGGGCGAAACCGCCCAGGGCTGGAGTGCCCTACCGGCGGTGAGCGCCGATCACGCGGCAGCCCCTTGGCAACTGGGCGCCTGTACCTGGCTACCGCTGGGTGAGCATCACTACCTGGCGACCTGGTTCGAAGACGGCTTCAGTCGGCTGGGCCTGAGCCACGCCGATGGCTCGCAGCAACGGGTCGAAACCGACTACAGCCGTTTACGCTGTCTGGACCTCGACCAAGATTATCTCTATGCCATCGCCGCGTCGCCTACCCGCCCGTCGGCGGTGATTGCCATCGACCGCGTGGATCATCGCGTGCAGGTCTTGGCCGGTGGCGCACCACCTTTGCCGGCCGAACGTATCAGCCGTCCACAGTCGTTGTGCTACCCCAGCGGCGACGGCACCGCTCATGGTTTCTTCTACCCGGCCATGAACGGCAGCACACGGCCGCCCTTGATCGTCTTCATCCATGGCGGCCCGACCTCGGCCTGCTACCCGGCGCTCGACCCGCGCATCCAGTATTGGACCCAGCGCGGCTTTGCCGTGGCAGACCTCAACTACCGTGGCAGCAGCGGCTACGGCCGCAGCTATCGCCAGGCCCTGCATTTGCGCTGGGGTGAAATCGATGTCGAAGATGCCTGCGCCGTGGTCGAACACCTGGCCGGACGTAACCTGATCGATCCCACTCAGGCGTTTATCCGTGGCGGCAGTGCCGGTGGCTACACCACCCTGTGTGCCCTGGCCTTTCACGATGTCTTCCGCGCCGGCGCCAGCCTGTATGGCGTCAGCGATCCCCAGGCCCTGGCCCGGGCCACGCACAAGTTCGAAGGTGACTACCTGGACTGGCTGATCGGTGATCCGCTTGAAGATAGCGAGCGCTACCAGCAGCGCACACCCTTGTTGCATGCCGACAACATCAAGGTGCCGGTGATCTTCTTCCAGGGCGAGCTGGATGCCGTGGTGGTACCCGAACAGACCCGCTCGATGCTTGCCGCGCTCAAGGCCAACGGCATCCAGGCGCAAGGGCATTTCTACCCTTCAGAACGCCACGGCTTTCGCACTGCGGCCAACCTGGCCCATGCGCTGGAAGAGGAATGGGAATTTTATCGCCAGGTGCTGAAAGGTCGCTGACTGCTACACCCGATTTCCCGTAGGAGCGGATTTATCCGCGAAGAGTCGCTGCGATCCTTCGCGGATAAATCCGCTCCTACAGGCGGTGAAAACTCACCGCTTGGCGATGATGTACACCGCATGCACGATGCCTGGAATGTACCCCAGCAACGTCAGCAGAATGTTGAGCCAGAAGGCGCCGCCGAAGCCAACCTGCAGGAACACGCCAAGCGGCGGCAGGAGAATGGCGATGATGATCCGAATGAAATCCATGTAGGGCAGCTCCGTTCAAAGGTGTACTAGAACAGACTGTAGTGCAGCCCCGGGGTTCAACCGCCAAAGCCCGGACAAAAAAACGCCCCGAGCCAAAAACTACAGGCCCAGGGCGATGCGCAGGAACGCGAGACGGTTCGTATGATTTGTAAATTCGGGGCCGCTTAGGCCGTGGCTTCACGCCGTTGGTGTTGCTGCGCGGCATGCACACGGGCAAAGGCCCGGGCCAGACGCAGAAGCATTTCGTCGATATTGCCCTTGCTCACCGTCAACGCCGGCGACAGGCGCAGGACATCCGCTTGCGGCGCGTTGAGCAGCAAACCTTCCTGAAGCGCCGCCGCAACCAGCTCGGCAGCATTGTCTTCGCTCAGTTGCAACGCCCACAGCAGGCCCTGGCCGCGCACTTCAGGCTGGCCATAGCGGCCGGCCAGGCGACTCAGGCCATCGCGCAAGTGCCGCCCGGAATCCTGCACGTGCTCGAAAAAGCCGGGCTCCAGCACAGTTTCCAACACCGCCAATCCCGCGGCGCTCATCAGGGCATTGCCATGGTGACTGCCTTCAAGCTCACCGGCTTCGGCGCAACAGGCACTGCCACGGGCGAGCAGGGCGGCCAGCGGCACACCGCCGCCCAGGCCTTTGCCCAAGGTAATGATGTCGGCGCGCACACCGTAGGTCTGTTCGGCCAGCATGGCCCCACAGCGGCCTACGCCAGTCTGCACTTCATCGAAAATCAGCAGGATGCCCAGCTCGCGGCACAGGCGCTCTACGCCTTTGAGGTAGGCCGCAGTCGCCGGAATCACGCCTGCCTCACCCTGAATGGGCTCGAGCATGATCGCTACAGTGCGCGAGTCCACCGCCGCGTGCAGCGCTTCGAGGTCGTTGAACGGTACTTTGCTGAAGCCCGGCAGGCCCGGCTCGCAGCGGTTGCAAGGCGACGGATCGGACGCCGACAAGGCACCCAGGCTACGCCCATGGCAACTCTGGCTGGCAGTGATGATGTGATAGGCGCCGTTGCGATGCAGCTGCCCCCACTTACGCGCCAGTTTGATTGCACCTTCGCAGGCCTCGGCACCGCTGTTGAGCAGGTAGGCCTGGTCGCTGCCGGTACTTTTGCACAGCAGGTTGACCAGGTTCAGCAAGCCACGGTTATGAAAGCCTGCGCCCGGGTTGATCAGCGCCTGGGCCTGGCTGCCCAAGGCTTTGACCAGCACGCTGGGGCTATGCCCCAGGCTGTTGACCGCACAGCCCTGGGTGAAGTCCAGATAGGCGTGGCCTTCACTGTCCCACAGCCAGGAACCCTGACCGCGAACGAACACCTGAGGGGCACGTTCCGTCGCGGGCATCAGGCACTCGCGAGACAACCCCTCGCTGGCCGGGACAGCCACAGGCACGACTTTACGCTCAGGTTGAGCCGGCGTTGGGCGACGCAGATTGAACAAGTTCATGTATACAAACTCTTGCCTATGTAAACGCCACCCGGGGATACGGAATTCATCGCGCCTTATGGCTCTGTAAACCTTGCGAATACGGGATAGACTAGGGGTATTGCAGGCCTACGGCCATTTGGTTTTTCGAGCATTTTTGATAAGTATTGCTTATGGATTTTCGCCAACTGCGTTATTTCGTCGCGGTCTACGAAGAAGGCCATGTCGGCCGGGCCGCCGAGCGCCTGTCGTTGTCGCAACCGGCGCTCTCGCAACAGATCCGCCAGCTCGAACACAGCCTCGATGTAAGCCTGTTCGAACGGGGCAACAAACGCCTGCTGCCGACCCTTGCCGCGCACACCCTGTACAACCACGCCCTGCCCTTGCTCGACGGCCTGCAGCGAGCCCGCGAGGCGCTGCGCAACTTCAAGGGCCAGTCGCTGCGCACCCTGGCGATCGGCGTGTTGCAGACCGTACGCCCGAGCCTGGTGCCGCAACTGCTCGACCGCGTGCGCAAGGCCCAGCCGCACCTGGTGGTGCAGATCTATGAGCTGTCGGGCCTGGAGATCGAACGCCGCCTGCTCAATGGCAGCCTGGACATCGGCATCAGCTACCTGCCACCCCGCCAGCCTGGCTTACATGGCCTGATGCTGTACGAAGATGAGCTGCAGCTTGTAATCCCCAACACGCATCCATTGCGTGAATTCAAGAAGGTCTCGCTCAAGCAGGCGGCAGAACTGCCCATGCTGCTGCTCGGCGAAGAATTCCAGGTGCGCCAGATCTGGCAGACGCAGCTGGCCAACCTGGGGCGTCGACCGCAGGTGCAGGCGGAAATGAACAATATGGCCGGAATTCTCGACAGCCTCGGCCATACCTCGCTGGCGACAGTACTGCCCGGGCGCGCCAAGGAAGTCGTCGAGGACGACCAGGAACTGCTGTGGAAGCCGCTCAGCGAGCCGCGGGTGCCGCTGAAGATAGGCTTGGTGTTTCGCGACGCCCAGCGCCAGCAAGCCTCGGTCGAGCTGCTGCGCACGCTGCTGGAAGAAGAAGCCGATCCCCGGCAGATCGGGGTGTCGCCGCTGGATGTGCTGGGCTGACGGCTGACGGCTACTTTTCTGCAGGCAAAAGAAAACCCCGCCGAGGCGGGGCTTTGCAGACTGTTTCCCTGATATCCCTATCGTCCCACCATCCTGGCAGGAATCCTTCGTGTCCCTGTTCTGTACATCGCGCTTCCTGCGCTACGTCCATGTGAGAAGATTAGCTGTGGATCCAATCTTTCGATAGAGGCGAAAAGTCACCACGTCATGTAAGAGAATGCTTACACAGCGTGGTTTTCTGTCAGAACTGAGCCGCATCCAGCAGGTAAAGCGATTCGCTGCCCGCTTTTACCGACGCGCTGAGCGAGTGAATTCGCGGCAGCAGGCGGGCGAAGTAGAAGCGTGCGGTACCCAGCTTGCTGGCGTAGAAATCGTCTTCTCCCTGCTTGGCCTGGGCGGTCCGGGCCATCAGTGCCCACATGTAAGCATAGGCGGTGTAACCGAATACCTGCAGGTACTCCACCGACGCCGCGCCGATTTCGTTCGGGTTGGTCTTGGCCCGGTCCAGGACCCAGGCCGACAGGTCGTCGAGGTTGTCCAGCGCCGCGTTCAGCGGTTTGACGAACTCACCCAGCTCGTCACCGGCGGTGGCGGTGAAATGACGAATTTCGTCGGCGAACAGCTTGTACAGTGCGCCGCCGCTGCCCACCACCTTGCGTCCCATCAGGTCCAGGGCCTGGATGCCGTTGGTACCTTCGTAGATCTGCGTGATGCGTACATCACGCACCAGCTGCTCCTGGCCCCACTCACGAATGTAACCATGGCCGCCAAACACCTGCTGGCCGTGTACTGCCGACTCCAGACCGAGGTCGGTCAGGAACGCCTTGGACACCGGGGTCAGCAAGGCAACCAGGTCTTCGGCGCGTTTGCGCGTGGTGGCATCTTCACTGTACTTGGCAGTGTCCAGCTGCATGGCGACATAGGTGGAGAACGCGCGACCGCCTTCGTTCAACGCCTTCATGGTCAGCAGCATGCGACGCACATCCGGATGAACGATGATCGGGTCGGCGACTTTGTCCTTGGCTTGCGGACCGGTTGGCGCGCGGCTCTGCAGACGGTCACGGGCGTACTCGATGGCATTCTGGTAAGACCGTTCTGCCGACGCCAGGCCCTGGATACCCACGCCCAGACGTTCGTAGTTCATCATGGTGAACATCGCTGCCAGGCCTTTGTTGGGCTCGCCGACAATGTAACCGACCGCTTCGTCGAAGTTCATCACACAGGTGGCCGATGCCTGGATACCCATTTTGTGCTCGATCGAACCGCAGTTGACCGGGTTGCGTGCACCCAGGCTGCCATCGGCATTGACCATGAACTTGGGTACCAGGAACAGGGAAATGCCCTTTGGCCCCGCTGGCGCGTCCGGCAGCTTGGCCAGCACCAGATGAATGATGTTTTCAGTCAGGTCGTGCTCACCGCCGGTGATGAAGATCTTCGTGCCACTGACTTTGTAGCTGCCGTCGGCCTGCGGCTCGGCCTTGGTGCGAATGATGCCAAGGTCGGTCCCTGCGTGCGGCTCGGTCAGGCACATCGAGCCTGCCCAGACACCGGCATACATGTTCGGCAGGTACTTTTCCTTGAGCGCTTCACTGGCGTGCGCATTGATCGACAGGCACGCGCCGGCGGTCAGCATCGGGTACAGGCCAAACGCCAGACTTGAAGAGTTGACCATTTCCTCGACCTGGGCCGAGATCACCTTGGGCATGCCCATGCCACCGTAGGCCGGGTCGCCGCCCACGCCCACCCAGCCACCTTCGGCGTAGGTCTTGTAGGCGTCGATAAAGCCGGCCGGGGTGCGCACGTTGCCGTTGTCCCAGTGGCAGCCTTCTTCATCGCCGCTGCGGCTTAGCGGGGCGATGCTTTTGCCAGTGACCTTACCGGCCTCCTCCAGCACCGCCAGGGCGGTCTCTTCATCGACAGCGTCGGCAAGACCAGGCAATTGCGCCCAGAGCTTGGCAACTTCGAAGACTTCATTGAGGACGAAGCGCATATCGCGCAGGGGCGCTTTATAGTCAGCCATGGCAACCTCTCACACTTGAGTCGGGGGCGGCCCCACGGGGCCGTTTCACTGTTATGCAGGCAGTGTAACCGAACAACTTTTGCGAGACATAGGGTCATCTGGTGACCGGTTAGTCAGCTGCAGTCACGCCATGCGCACAGCGCCGCGCTTGGCTTGAACACCATAAGCCATGACACAGTTGCGCCCTGCGCCCTTGGCGCTATAGAGCGCCTGATCCGCAGACTTGAGCACTTCGTCGGGTGAACGGTGATCAACCAGACGCTCGCTGACGCCGATACTGATCGTTACCGAAACACTGGAAGCCGCCGAGGCGCCTCGCCGCTGGCGACCTTGCTGATCGTCTTGCGGGCGGTTGTCCTGGTTGCGCAGCTGGATGTTGTAGTTGGCAATCACCTCGCGCACCGCTTCCAGGTGCGGCATGCACTCCTCGATGCTTTTGCCGGCAAACACCAGGGCAAATTCTTCGCCGCCGTAGCGATAAGCCCGACCGCCACCGGTCACCTTCGACAGTTTGCTGGCCACCAGACGCAACACCTGGTCGCCAACATCGTGGCCATGGGTGTCGTTGAATTTCTTGAAGTGGTCAACGTCGGTCATCGCCAGCACATAGTTACGCCCAAGGCGCTGCATGCGCTCGTTGAGCGCACGACGTCCCGGCAAGCCGGTGAGCTCATCACGGAAGGCCATCTGATACGCCTCGTGGGAAACCGCGGCGGCAATCATCAGCATCACCTGACTGCACATGATGTTCAGGGTGAAAGGCAGGATGAAGGTCTTGGGCAGCATCCAGAAAATCCCGATCAGGCCAATGACCTGTGCGGCGTGCAGCGGCCGCGGTTCGCGCAGGTACTGCACCACGAGCACGATGAAGGCCACGATGAAGACCGGGTATGCCAGCTGGATCAGACTCATCCACTGGCCATGCAGTGAAGGCCAGCGAATCTCCGCCAGCCAGGCCAGCAGCGCCTGCGGGAAACTCTGCTCCAGGCCCAAGGCGACACTGCCGACAGCCAGCAACACGGCAAAACGCGCGACCATGTCCTGAAACAGGTGGGTGCGTTCCTGCCAGGCGCCGTACAGGGCGAACATCAGCGGTAACAACAGGCAGACCAGATGGAAGACCACCGCCGCATCCTCACGGACCCGGCCATTGTCACGGTAGTAATCGGTCTGGGTGTCGAGCAGAAAGTAGGCGATGTACACCGTGACCATCAGAAACAGTTCGCGCTGACGGCGATACACGGCGCAGTAGGCGCCGCCCAGCAACAGCACCAAGGTAGGCAAGACGTTGAACAGCGACGTGAAGAAGACGCTGAGGTCTCTTACATAGGCAGCCGCAAGCCCTGACACCAGCAAACAGGCTGATGGCAAAAAATGGCTCAGGCGTACAGCAGATAAACGAAACAAGGGTAATCTCCGACCCGGCAGATCAATAATGGCATTGTGCCCATAATGTATCGGCAACGCACATGAATAGATGAATGCGCGATCGGTAGAAATGGATGCAAAAAAAAACGCCCGCCGGTTAGGGCGGGCGCTTTTCAGTCACTGCGATCAATCAGTAGGAAAGACCGAAGTGCTCTTCGTTCATGTCCATCAGGTTGTTGGCACCCGACAGCATGGTTGCAACGTGGGTACGGGTACGCGGCAGGATACGCTGGAAGTAGAAGCGCGCGGTCTGCAGCTTGGCGGTGTAGAACGCCTCGTCGCTGGTGCCGGCAGCCAGTTTCTCGGCAGCCAGGCGTGCCATGTCGGCCCAGAAGTAAGCCAGGCAGGCGTAACCGGAGTACATCAGGTAGTCCACCGAAGCGGCACCGACTTCTTCGCGGTCTTTCATCGCGGCCATACCGACCTTCATGGTCAGCTCGCCCCACTCTTTGTTCAGCTGGGCCAGCGGTGCGACGAACTCGCTGATCGCTTCATTGCCTTCGTTGCCCTGGCAGAACTTGTGCACGATCTTGGTGAAGCCCTTGAGCGCTTCGCCCTGGGTCATCAGCACTTTACGGCCGAGCAGGTCCAGCGCCTGGATACCGGTGGTGCCTTCGTACAGCATGGAGATACGGCTGTCGCGAACGTTCTGCTCCATGCCCCACTCGGCGATGAAGCCGTGGCCGCCATAGATCTGTACGCCGTGGTTGGCCGCTTCGAAGCCGACTTCGGTCATGAACGCCTTGGCGATCGGGGTCATGAAGGCCAGCAGTGCGTCGGCCTTCTTCTTCTCTTCTTCGTCCTGGCTGTACTTGACGATGTCAACCTGCTTGGCAGTGAAGTACACCATCGCACGGTTACCTTCGGCGAAGGCTTTCATGGTCAGCAGCATACGACGCACGTCCGGGTGGACGATGATCGGGTCGGCGGCTTTGTCCGGCGCTTTCGGGCCAGTCAGCGAGCGCATTTGCAGACGGTCGCGAGCGTATTTCAGGCCACCCTGGAATGCCACTTCGGCGTGGGCGAGGCCTTGCAGCGCGGTACCCAGGCGAGCCGTGTTCATGAAGGTGAACATGCAGTTCAGGCCTTTGTTGGCCGGGCCGATCAGGTAGCCGGTTGCAGCGTCGAAGTTCATCACGCAGGTGGCGTTGCCGTGGATGCCCATCTTGTGTTCGATGGAGCCACAGGACACGGCGTTGCGCTCACCGACAGTGCCTTCGGCAGTCGGCAGGAACTTCGGCACGATGAACAGCGAGATACCCTTGGTACCTGCCGGGGCATCGGGCAGGCGAGCCAGCACGATGTGAACGATGTTGCCGGCCATGTCGTGTTCACCGGCCGAGATGAAGATCTTGGTGCCGGTCACTTTGTAGGAGCCATCGGCCTGAGGTTCGGCCTTGGTGCGCAGCATGCCCAGGTCGGTGCCGCAGTGCGGTTCGGTCAGGCACATGGTGCCGGTCCACTCGCCGGACACCAGCTTGGTCAGGTAGGTCTCTTGCTGCTCGGCGGTGCCGTGCTCGGAGATGGTGTTCATCGCGCCATGCGACAGGCCAGGGTACATGCCCCACGACCAGTTCGATTCGCCGACCATTTCGCTGATCGCCAGGCCCAGCGACTCCGGCAGACCCTGACCGCCATGCTCGACGTCATGGGCCAGGCTCGGCCAGCCGCCTTCGACGAACTGGTTGTAAGCTTCTTTGAAGCCCGTTGGGGTTTTTACGCCCGACTCGCTCCAGGTGCAGCCTTCCAGGTCGCCCACACGGTTCAGCGGAGCCAGTACCTGTTCACAAAACTTGGCGCCCTCCTCGAGGATGGCGTTAACCATGTCTGGAGTGGCGTCCTGGCAAGCCGGCAGGCTCTGATAATGCGCTTCGTAACCCAGCAACTCGTCACGAACGAAGCGAATATCACGCAAGGGGGCTTTGTATTCAGGCATAGCGATGAACCTCTGCTGATGAATCCTGGAGAGAGAAACCACGATCGACGACCGGTTGTTGTAGGCGTTCGATCAAACACTTGTTTGAAACATACGTTTACGCCGAAAACTTGTCAAGCATCAACCAGAGGACTGGCCGGTCATGCAAAACTGCGCGGTTACTTGGGCAAAAACCTGCACGAACGCGCAGGCAAGCGCCTGCCAGCAAGGCCAAGGCGCTGATACTCAAAGATTAGTTGAAGATGTGCGGCAGACGCGGGGAAGGGTCAGGCGTAGGTGTCGATCAGGGTGCCAAGCATTTCATCCGATGCTTTGGCCACTTTGACGCCTAATTCGACCTGATGCTTACCGAGGGCTATTTCCACCGTACTGGTGGGCAGGTCCATTTGCTGGCTGCGATCGACCGAACGCAAGCGCTCTGCCTGGTAGTCACTGGACTGGCTGGTAGCCGCGCGCTCGACAGTGGTGTTGGCGATCTGGCTGGCGGCCTGATCGACGCGGTTCTGCCCGGCCGTTATGGCACCGAGCCCTGCGTAGTAGGCAGAGTTGCCCGAGATTTCCATGTCAGAACTCCATGTCGCTGAAGACGAACAGCCTCTATTGAAGCAGACCTGCGGAGAAAAGGCCCGTTGAAATCACCGATGGCATCTTGCCATGCAATAGAGACGGCTTAGTCGAGCAGGTCCAGTTGCAGGTATTCGGCGACCCGCTCGGCCGAGGCTTGCTTGAGTTTCGGTACACGCCCGAGGCACGGCGCCGGCAAACGCTCGGCCAGCGTGGCAAGGTTCTCTTCCAGGCGCGAGGTACGCGGGTCGACGATGTTGGCCACCCACCCTGCCAGTTGCAGGCCATCACGGGCAATCGCTTCGGCACTGAGCAGCGCATGGCTGATGCACCCCAGGCGCACGCCCACCACCAGGATCACCGGCAGCTTCAGGGCAATGGCCAGGTCCGAAAGGTTGGCCTGATCCGACAACGGTACCCGCCAGCCACCGGCACCTTCTATCAAGGTGAAGTCCGCACCTTGGGCCAGGATATCGCGCATCGGCGCCAACAACCCCGGAACACTCAGGGCCACACCGGCCTCACGTGCAGCCAGATGCGGGGCAATGGCCGGCTCGAAGGCAAACGGGTTGACCTGCTCGTAAGGCAAGATGAGCGTGCTTTGCGCCATCAGTGCCAGGGCATCGTCGTTGCGCAACCCTTTTGCCGTCACCACACACCCGGACGCCACAGGCTTGGCCCCCAGCGTGGTCAAACCCGCCAGCTGCGCCGCGTGCAACAGCCCCGCGGCCACGGTGGTCTTGCCAACATCCGTGTCGGTACCTGCGATGAAATAGGCCGGACTCATCTCACTCCCCTTCTACCAACGGTTTGTGCAGTACACCGTAGACCACTTGATAGGTCGCCGGCAGCCCCTGCGCCTGTCGAAACTGCTCATAGGCCTGCAACAGCCCCTGCATCCGCGCCCTACCGGTCAGCCCTGCCGGGCGACCCGGGTTAAGATTATGCGCCCCCAGGGCCTTGAGTTCGTGGGTCAGGCTGCGCACGTCCGGGTAGTACAGCACGTGCGGGCGTGCCTCCAGGCTCAGCACCTGCAAGCCACTTTCAGCGCACAGGCGCTGGTAATCCTCAAGGCGACGGAAGCGGTTGACGTGGACCAGGCCATCGACCGCCTGCCAGCTCTCGCGCAACTCGTGCAAGGTACCGGCACACAAGCTGGTAAAGGCCAGTACACCGCCGGGTTGCAGGACGCGCTGCGCCTCATCGAGCACCGCGCGAAAATCACCACACCATTGCACCGCCAGGCTGGTAAAGATCAGCTCGACGCTGGCGTCCTGCAGCGGCAAACGTTCGGCATCACCCGCCACATGGTAATGCGCGCCCCCTTGCTCGCGTGCGTGCTGGAGCATGCCTTCGGCAATGTCCACGGCAACGCCATCAGCCTGCGCAAAGCGGTGACGCAAGGCACGGCTGAAATGGCCGGTGCCACTGCCCAGGTCCACCCAGCGCTGCGGCGCGACACTGGCGGGAAGTTGCTCGAGCAGTGCATTGCCCACCGCGCGCTGCAGTTCGGCAACGCTGTCATAACTGGCGGCAGCGCGCGAAAACGAGGCAGCGACCTGACGTTTGTCGGGCAAGGCGCCGGGCAGGCCCGGTTGAGAAAGATCAGTCATCGCCACTCTCATGTACAAAGGCCTTTATGGCAGCCGCCAGCTCATGCGGTGTCTCCATCACAAAACCATGAGCACTGTCTTCCAGCAGCCCGACTTCCACGTCGGGCAATTCTTCCAGCAACACCCCGGCAACTTCTGCCGGTACCAACCCGTCACGGCCGGCAAACAGGTGCAGTTGCGGGCCATCGTAGGCCTGCAGGGCAGCCCGGGTATCGAGTTTACCGAGTACTTCGAGCCCGGCCACCAGTTGCTCGGGGGCAGGCTCGGGCATCGCCGCACCAAGCAGGCGGGCCAGGCTGCGTGATTCTTCAGCACCCTGGCTGCACAGCGAAATGAAGCGCTTGAGGGTGACCTGGGTGTGATAGCGGCAGCCTTCAAGGAAGGTTTGAAAAGTGTCCGCCGCCATACCGTGAGGCCAGTCCGGGCGGCTGACGAAACTGAGATTGCTACCCAGCGTGATCAATCCACAACAGTCGTCGCCACGACGGGCAGCCAGTTCGGCCGCGAGCATGCCGCCCAGCGACCAGCCTCCAAGCCAGGCGTTGCGTGGCAACTGTCGGTCGAGCGTGCTCAGCCAGTCTTGCGGGTCATGCGACGCCAATCCGGGCAGGTCGTGGATCTCGACCTGCAAGCCGGGATCGATGGCGCGCAGCGCCGCCACCAGTGGCTGCAACGCCGAACGCCCCAGGCCCCAGCCCGGCAACAGTACAAGTCGGTTACGCATCAGCGGGCTCCAGTAGCGGATAACAATCGGCCAATGCTTCCAACAATAGCTGCACCTGCGCGGCACTGTGCGCCGCACTCAGGGTTACGCGCAGACGGGCACTGCCTGCCGGTACCGTCGGTGGGCGGATCGCGGTTACCAGCAAGCCACGCTCACGCAGCATCTGCGACAAGCGCAGGGCGCGCGCGCTGTTGCCGATCAGGATCGGCTGGATCGCGGTGAAGCTGTCCATCAACTGCAGACCGATCTGCTCGGCACCGGTGCGAAACTGCTGGATCAGCGCCGCCAGGTGCTCGCGCCGCCAGTGCTCGTTGCGCAACAGCTGAAGGCTGCGCAAGGTGGCACAGGCCAGGGCGGGTGGCTGGCTGGTGGTATAGATGTAGGGGCGGGCGAACTGGATCAGGCACTCGATCAATTCCTCGCTGCCGGCGACAAAGGCCCCGGCGGTGCCGCACGCCTTACCCAGCGTGCCGATCAGTACCGGCACCTGCTCGGTGCTCAGGCCGAAATGCTCGACAATCCCTCCACCGTTGCGCCCCAGTGTGCCAAAGCCATGCGCATCATCGACCATCAGCCAGGCATCGCGAGACTTGGCCGTGGCGGCCAGGGCCGGCAGCTCGGCAATATCGCCATCCATGCTGAACACCCCGTCGGTGACCACCAAGGTGTTGCCCACCGCCTTTTCCAGACGACTGGCGAGACTGTGCGCATCATTGTGCAGATAGCGGTTGAAGCGCGCGCCACTGAGCAACCCTGCGTCGAGCAACGAGGCGTGGTTGAGGCGGTCCTGCAGCACCGTATCGCCCTGCCCGACCAGCGCCGTCAAGGCGCCCAGGTTAGCCATGTAGCCGGTGGTGAACAGCAGTGCACGCGGCCGCCCGGTCAGCTCGGCCAGGGCTTCTTCCACCTGGTGATGCGGCGTGCTGTGGCCAATCACCAGATGCGAAGCGCCACCGCCAACACCCCAGCGCTCGGCACCGGCACGCCAGGCGGCAATCACTTCGGGGTGATTGGCCAGGCCCAGGTAATCGTTGCTGCAGAAGGCCAGCAACGGCTGGCCATCGACCATCACTTGCGGGCCCTGCGGGCTTTGCAGCAACGGGCGCTGACGGTACAGGTCGGCGGCGCGGCGTTGTTCCAGCCGCGCACGAAGATCAAAGGCCATGGCCGCCTCAGGCCGAGGCGGCGTTGTAGAACAGCTCGCTGCTCTTCTGCTCCACCAGTGCCTGCTCGATCGCCGCCTGGTGGACCTCGTCAGCGTGCTCTTCGCGCGCTTCTGGCTGAATGCCGAGGCGGGCGAACAACTGCATGTCTTTGTCGGCCTGCGGGTTGGCGGTGGTCAGCAACTTCTCGCCGTAGAAGATCGAGTTGGCGCCGGCGAAGAAGGCCAGGGATTGCATCTGTTCGTTCATCGCCTCACGACCGGCGGACAACCGCACGTGGGATTTGGGCATGAGGATCCGGGCGACCGCGAGCATGCGGATGAAATCGAACGGGTCGACTTCCTCGGCGTTTTCCAGCGGCGTGCCGGCGACTTTCACCAGCATGTTGATCGGTACCGACTCCGGGTGCTCCGGCAGGTTAGCCAGCTGGATCAGCAACCCGGCGCGGTCGTCCAGCGACTCGCCCATGCCCAGGATGCCACCCGAGCAGATCTTCATCCCGGCATCGCGGACATAGGCCAGGGTCTGCAGGCGCTCGCTGTAAGTGCGGGTGGTGATGATGCTGCCGTAGAACTCCGGCGAGGTGTCGAGGTTGTGGTTGTAGTAATCCAGCCCGGCGTCGGCCAGTGCCATGGTCTGTTCCTGGTCGAGCTTGCCCAAGGTCATGCAGGTTTCCAGGCCCATGGCCTTGACCCCTTTGACCATCTGCAGCACGTACGGCATGTCCTTGGCCGACGGGTGCTTCCAGGCGGCGCCCATACAGAAACGCGTCGAACCGATGGCCTTGGCCCGCGCCGCTTCTTCGAGGACCTTCTGTACTTCCATCAGCTTCTGTTTTTCCAGGCCGGTGTTGTAGTGACCGGACTGCGGACAATATTTGCAATCTTCCGGGCAAGCGCCGGTTTTGATCGACAGCAGGGTCGAGACCTGAACGCGGTTGGCGTCGAAATGCGCGCGGTGCACGGTTTGCGCCTGGAACAGCAAGTCATTGAACGGTTGCTGGAACAGTGCCTTGACCTCGGCCAGGGTCCAGTCGTGACGTGTTGTTGCAGTTGTGCTGGCGCTCATCGGCGGTTCCTTGTTTTAGGCTTTGTCTGGCGCCGGGACAGGAATGCCCGCCAGCGCATCACGGATAGCTCGCATAGTTAAGGAAGCCCGATGCGCTGTCAACCACCACTCAAAAGCATGGTTTACAACTGGCTAAATAATAGCCACGCATGTTTGCTCTGTGATGAGAAAGCAGAACAGCCTTATCCGCTGTGCGTACCCTGCGAAACCGAACTGCCCTGGCTGCAGGACGGCTGTCAGGTCTGTGCCCTGCCGTTGCCGATGCAGGGCCTGACCTGTGCGCCGTGCCGTCGCCGCCCTCCTGCCTTCTACTGCGTCGAAGCACCCTGGCACTACGGCTTTCCGCTGGACACGCTGATCAGCCGGTTCAAGTACAACAGCCACTGGCCGCTGGGGCGCTTGCTGGCAACCTTGCTCGGGCGCTGGCTCAGCCACCGCTACGGCGACGGCTTGCCTCGGCCGACGCTGCTCCTGCCTGTGCCCCTGAGCCGCCGACGCTTGCGTCAGCGCGGGTATAACCAGGCGGCCATGCTCGCCCATTGGCTGGCTGCGCAGATCGGCATCGCCTGTAACGATCACGTGCTCCAGCGTGTGCTCGAGACGCCCGCACAACAGGGGCTCAGCGCCAAGTCGCGCAAACGCAACCTGAGCCAAGCGTTCTGCGTGGCCGATAGCGCCCCACTGCAGGGGCGCCACGTCGCGCTGGTCGATGACGTGCTGACTACCGGCGCTACCGCCCAGGCCCTGGCCAGCCTGCTGCTCAAAGCCGGAGCGCGGCGTGTTGATGTCTACTGCCTGGCGCGTACCGCCAAGCCCGGCAGCGCTTGACTTGGTGCCAGGGTGCGGGCACTTTCGTCGCAGATACTTTCTCAAGCCCGTGCCCGCACATGTCCTTGCCAGCCCTGCTCACCCAACACATTGTCCGCCGCCCCCAGCGCATTGCCCTGCTGCAGCACATTGCCGAACAAGGCTCGATCACCCGTGCGGCGAAAAGCGCCGGCATGAGCTACAAGGCCGCCTGGGATGCGATTGACGAACTCAACAACCTGGCGGCCAGCCCGCTGGTGGAGCGCAGTGTCGGCGGTCGGGGTGGCGGCGGCGCGAAGCTGTCGCCGGAAGGCCTGCGGGTTCTGCGCCTGTATCAGCGCCTGCAAGCTCTGCAGGCACAGATTCTGGAAGCTGCCGAAGACGCCAGTGATCTCGACCTGCTCGGTCGCCTGATGCTGCGCACCAGTGCCCGCAACCAGCTGCACGGTGAAGTCAGCGCCATCGAGCCCGAAGGGCATTACGACCGCATTCGCCTGGCCCTGGCTGGCGACCTCAGCATCGATGCCCTGATCACCCGCGACAGCACCCAGCGCCTGGAGCTTACCCCGGGCACGACGGTGGTGGCCCTGATCAAAGCCGGTTGGGTGACCCTGCTGGGCCCGCAGGAGCTGCCACATGAAGGCTTCAATTGCCTGCTGGCGAACGTCGAAGAACTGCTGGAAGAACCGCTCGGCCCCACAGAAGTACGGCTGACCCTGAGCAATGGGCAAACCCTGTGCACCTTTGCCGAACCTGCCTGGCTAAGTGCCCATGGCGTGGTTGCGGGAAGTGCCCTGCGCGTTCAATTCCAGCCGTCCTATGTGCTTATCGGCACGCCTTTATAAAACGGACACAAAACCGTCATGACCGCTGACTAAGGTGACTGGCAAAACCGCAGGAAGCCTGTCATGCACCTATTAGAAGAACACCAGCAAACCGACCTGGAACACCTCGTCAGCCTGAGTCGCCGTCGTTTTATCGGCGCGGGTGCCCTGTGCGGCGCCGCGCTGTTTCTCGGGGGCAACCTGCTCAGCCGCAGCGTCATGGCTGCGAGCCTCAGCGCCGCCAACAGCAACCTGCTTGGCTTCACCGGCATCCCTGCGGCAACCACCGACAGCATCAGCCTGCCACCGGGCTACAAGGCCTCGGTACTGATCAGCTGGGGCCAACCGCTGCATAACAATGCGCCGGCATTCGACGCCTCGGGCAACGGTAGCGCCCAGGCCCAGGAGCTGCAGTTCGGTGACAACAACGATGGCATGAGCCTGTTCCCCTTCCCGGAGGATGACAACCGGGCGTTGATGGCCATTAACAACGAGTACACCAACTACCGCTACCTGTATGCCCACGGTGGCCAGCCGACATCGGCTGAAGAGGTGCACAAGGCCCAGGCCGCCGAAGGTGTTTCGGTCATTGAGGTCAAACGCAGCAACGGCCAGTGGCAGTTCGTCCAGGGCTCCCCCTACAACCGCCGCATCCATGGCAACACGCCGATCCGCGTCAGTGGCCCGGCGGCTGGCGATGCCCTGCTGAGGACGGCGGCCGACAACAGCGGACGCAAGGTGCTGGGAACCTTCCAGAACTGCGCCAACGGCAAGACGCCCTGGGGCACCTACCTGACCTGCGAAGAAAACTTTACCGACTGCTTTGGCAGCACCAACCCCGAACAGGCATTTGACGCCGGGCAGAAGCGCTACGGGGCCTCGGTCAGCAGCAAGGAAATCGGCTGGCACCCGCACGACCCGCGTTTCGACCTGGCAAAGAACCCCAACGAGCTGAACCGCCATGGCTGGGTGGTGGAAATCGACCCGTTCAACCCGGACTCGACGCCGATCAAGCGGACCGCCCTGGGCCGCTTCAAACACGAAAACGCTGCCCTCGGCGAAACCCGCGATGGCCGCGCCGTGGTGTACATGGGCGACGATGAGCGCGGAGAGTTCATCTACAAGTTCATCAGCCGCGATCCCATCGACCACAAGAACCCCAGCGCCAACCGCAGCCTGCTCGACCACGGCACATTGTATGTAGCGCGCTTTGACGAGGGCGATCAGCACGCCGATCACCCGCGCGGCAAAGGTCAGTGGCTGGAGCTGACCCATGGCAAGAATGGCCTGATTGCCGCCAATGGTTTTGCCAGCCAGGCCCAGGTTCTGATCCATGCCCGCCTGGCGGCCAGCCAGGTGGCGGCAACACGCATGGACCGCCCGGAGTGGATCGTCGTCAGCCCTAAAGATGGCCAGGTCTATTGCACCCTGACCAACAACGTCAAACGCGGCGAACCGGGCCAGCCCGCCGGCGGCCCGAACCCGCGCGAGAAAAACCTCTACGGGCAGATTCTGCGCTGGCGCGAGAGCGCTGATGACCACGGCGCCATGAGCTTCGACTGGGATTTGTTCGTGGTTGCCGGCAACCCGGCGGCGCACCCGGGCGATGCCAAGGGTGGCTCCAGCAACGTCACCGCACAGAACATGTTCAACAGCCCGGACGGATTGGGCTTCGATGCCGACGGCCGCTTGTGGATCCTCACTGACGGCGACTACAGCAATGCCGGCGATTTCGCCGGTATGGGCAACAACCAGATGCTCTGTGCCGACCCGGCCAGTGGCGAGATCCGTCGCTTTATGGTCGGGCCGGTGGCCTGCGAAGTGACCGGCATTGCCTTCGCACCGGACCACCGCACCTTGTTCGTAGGAATCCAGCACCCCGGGGAAACCGGCGGCTCGACCTTCCCGGAGCACCTGCCCAACGGCAAGCCACGCTCTTCGGTAATGGCGATCAGTCGGGAAGATGGCGGGATCGTTGGCACCTGAGCTCGCGCCCACAGGTGTGTGACGATGTGCGGTACCATGCAGGGAACCGCACAGCTGGAGCTGACATGTCGCACCCCTTCGAAACCCTCACCCCCGACCTGGTCCTCGACGCTGTGGAGAGCATCGGCTTTCTCAGCGATGCCCGCGTGCTCGCACTCAACAGCTACGAGAACCGTGTCTATCAGGTAGGCATCGAAGGGGCTGAACCGCTGATTGCCAAGTTCTATCGCCCCGACCGCTGGACTGATGCGGCAATTCTTGAAGAACACAGCTTCACCGCCGAACTGGCCGACTGCGAAGTGCCCGTGGTGGCGCCACTTATCCACAATGGCGAAACCCTGTTCGAACACAGCGGCTTTCGCTTCACGCTGTTCCCCCGTCGCGGTGGTCGCGCTCCGGAGCCGGGCAACCTGGACCAGCTTTATCGCCTTGGCCAGTTGCTCGGCCGCCTGCATGCGGTCGGCGCTACCCGCCCTTTCGAACACCGGGAAGCCTTGGCAGTGGATAACTTCGGCCATGCTTCGCTGGCCACGCTGCTTGAAGGCAATTTCGTACCGAAAAGCCTGCTGCCGGCGTTTGAATCAGTGGCCCGTGATCTGCTCAAGCGGGTAGAAGCCATTTACGCCGACACCCGGCACAAAACCATCCGCCTGCATGGCGACTGCCACCCCGGCAACATGATGTGCCGCGATGAAATCTTCCACATCGTCGACCTCGACGACTGCCGCATGGGCCCGGCGGTCCAGGACCTGTGGATGATGCTTGCCGGCGACCGTCATGAACGCCTGGGCCAGCTGGCCGAACTGATGGACGGCTACAACGAGTTCCACGATTTCGATCCGCGTGAACTGGCCCTGATCGAGCCCCTACGCGCCCTGCGCCTGTTGCACTACAGCGCCTGGCTGGCACGCCGCTGGGACGATCCGGCCTTTCCACGCAGCTTCCCCTGGTTTGGCCAGGAGCGCTATTGGGGCGACCAGATCCTCGCCTTGCGCGAACAGATGGCAGCGCTGGATGAAGAACCGCTGAAATTGTTCTGAAGCGGGCGCGAGTCTGTCTACAATAGCGGTGCTTTTAGATAGCTGCCTAAGCAAGGAATCTGCATGCACGCCGCCAACCCGCGCCGCGGGTACATATTGGGCCTGAGCGCCTACATCATCTGGGGTTTATTCCCGCTCTACTTCAAAGCGCTGCAAAGCGTTCCTTCCGTCGAAATCATCGTCCACCGGGTGTTGTGGTCGGCCTTGTTCGGCTCGTTTCTGCTGCTGGTGTGGAAACACCCCGGCTGGTGGCGCGAGTTGCGCGAGAACCCGAAGCGACTGGCGGTGCTGGCGCTCAGTGGCTCACTGATCGCCGGTAACTGGCTGACCTACGTCTGGTCGGTGAACAACGGCCGCATGCTCGAGGCTAGCCTCGGCTACTACATCAACCCGTTGATCAACGTTTTGCTCGGCATGCTGTTGCTGGGCGAGCGCCTGCGGCGACTGCAATGGCTGGCGGTAGGCCTTGCCACGGTCGGCGTACTGCAACAGGTCTGGCAAGTGGGGACCCTGCCCTGGGTGTCACTGGTATTGGCGCTGAGCTTCGGCTTCTACGGCCTGATCCGCAAACAGGCGCCCGTCGCCGCCTTGCCGGGGCTTGTAGTGGAAACCTGGATGCTGGTGCCGTTGGCCATCGGCTGGCTGCTGCTCAACCCGCTGGCGGCCAGTGCCCAACCGGGATTCTATACCAGCAGCGAGGCACTCTGGCTGATTGCCGCAGGACCGGTAACGCTGGTGCCGCTGGTGTGCTTCAACGCTGCCGCAAGGCACCTGCCCTACACCACCTTGGGCTTTCTGCAGTACCTGGCGCCGACCCTGGTGCTGCTGCAGGCAGTGCTGCTATTTGGCGAGCACCTGTCGAGCAGCACACTGGTTGCGTTCATGTTTATCTGGGCGGGCCTGGCGCTTTACAGCGTCGATGCCTGGCTGAGCTTGCGCCGGCGCAGCTGATCAAAAAACGCACAAACTGCTACAGGCCACGTAAATCATGGCCTGTAGCAACATCTCCCAAGGTTATCCACACCCTCATCCCCGTGCTTTGTGCACAAGCCACTGATTATTGGTGGTTTTTTGCTCAAATGACGCAAACGCCCGCCGTGACTGGGCTGGCGAACGATCCCCCCAGGTTATCCACAGGGCCATCCCCGTGAAACCGGGATAACCCCACGTGATCACTGCGCACTGAATCAATCCTCGGGGCGCAGCTTGAGATCCACCATCAGGTCATCGGCCAGGGCTTCAAGCTTGGTCTGAAGTACATCGAGAGACAGCGTCAAAGGCATCGCCAGTAACGCATCGGCGTGAAACAGCGGCTCGCTGCTCATGGGCGCAGGGCGTACCTCGGTGGTCAGGCGTTCGACATTGACGCCCTGATCCGCCAACAAGCGCGTGATATCACGCACGATACCCGGACGATCATTGCCCACCAGCTCCATGGCAATCGGCTTCCAGGTGCAGGACGGCTCGATGCCGCTTTGCGCAATCAGCACGCGAATCTCATGTTTTTCCAGGGCTTTCAGTGCCCCGACCAACTCTTCGTAGGACTCTGCCGGCACCGCTACCTTGAGGATCCCGGCAAACTGCCCGGCCATACGCGACATCCGGCTCTCCAACCAGTTACCGTTGTGCTCGGCAATGCATTCAGCAATACGTTCGACCTGACCGGCTTTGTCGGGAGCGATTACTGTCAGTACGAGATGATCCACACGCTAACCCTCTGCTTTTAAGGTTCGGCCCCTGAAATCAAAGGGCGCGCAGAAAGTATAGGCAAGGCGCGGCAACCTGCCGCAGCAGCGCCTGAAGACAAATCGTGTACTGTTTCAAGATTTATCTGGAACAATCTGCCACTTTTTTGAGAACATACTGTCTCCCAGCGTGACCCTCTGTGGCCCAATGGTCGCAGAACGACGTATTTAGTCTGATTTTCACAACCGCAGCGCATCATGTAGTATGCCGCAGCGCGGACTACAAAACGTCGAATCGATGTCTGCCAAGGCGCCTGTGAAAATACGCAAACGCTCGCCAGCCTGTCTGGCTGGCTGCACCCAGCCGTCCTTAGGGCATGATCTGGTGCCGTGTTTAGAGAAGCGCGTCAGGCTTAAATAGAAGAGCAATAGCTGAGCAGAGTGAGGCAAGCAATGACTGAACACGTTCAAGTCGGTGGCCTTCAGGTCGCCAAAGTCCTGTTCGACTTCGTGAACAACGAAGCCATTCCCGGAACCGGCGTCAACGCCGAGCAGTTCTGGGTGGGGGCAGAGAAGATCATCAACGACCTCGCTCCAAAGAACAAAGCACTGCTGGCCAAACGTGATGCGCTACAGGCACAGATCGATGCCTGGCACCAAGCACGCAAAGGCCAGGCTCACGATGCCGCGGCTTACAAAGCCTTCCTTCAGGAAATCGGTTACCTGCTGCCAGAAGCTGCAGACTTCCAGGCCTCGACGCAAAACGTCGACGACGAAATCGCCCGCATGGCCGGCCCGCAACTGGTTGTACCAGTGATGAATGCGCGCTTTGCCCTGAACGCTTCCAACGCCCGCTGGGGCTCGCTGTACGATGCCCTGTACGGCACTGACGCCATCAGCGAAGCCGGTGGCGCGGAAAAAGGCAAAGGCTACAACAAGGTTCGCGGCGACAAGGTCATTGCCTTCGCCCGTGCCTTCCTTGACGAGTCCGCGCCACTGGCAGCCGGCTCGCATGTTGATTCCACCGCCTACCGCATCGAAGGCGGCAAGCTGGTTGTCGCCCTCAAAGGCGGCAGCAACACCGGCCTGCGTGACGACGCCCAACTGATCGGTTTCCACGGTGAAGCCTCGGCACCGACCGCCATTTTGCTCAAGCACAACGGCCTGCACTTCGAAATCCAGATCGATGCCAGCACCCCGGTCGGCCAGACCGACGCCGCTGGCGTGAAGGACGTGCTGATGGAAGCCGCCCTGACCACCATCATGGACTGCGAAGACTCGGTTGCCGCTGTCGATGCCGATGACAAGGTCGTGATCTACCGCAACTGGCTCGGCCTGATGAAGGGCGACCTGTCGGAAAGCGTCAGCAAAGGCGGCCAGACCTTCACCCGGACCATGAACCCGGACCGTGAATACAGCGCACCGAACGGCGGCACCGTCACCCTGCACGGCCGCTCCCTGTTGTTCGTGCGTAACGTCGGTCACCTGATGACCATCGACGCCATCCTCGACAAGGACGGCAACGAAGTGCCCGAGGGCATCCTCGACGGCCTGGTCACCAACCTCGCGGCGATCCACAACATCAACGGCAACACCAGCCGCAAGAACAGCCGCACCGGTTCCGTGTACATCGTCAAACCGAAAATGCACGGCCCTGAAGAAGCAGCGTTCACCAACGAGCTGTTCGGTCGCATCGAAGACGTGCTGGGCATGAAGCGCAACACGCTGAAGGTCGGCATCATGGACGAGGAGCGCCGTACCACGGTCAACCTCAAGGCCTGTATCGAAGCCGCCAAAGAGCGGGTGGTGTTCATCAACACCGGCTTCCTCGACCGTACCGGTGACGAGATCCACACCTCCATGGAAGCCGGCGCCGTTGTGCGCAAGGGCGCCATGAAGACCCAGAAGTGGATCGGCGCGTACGAAAACTCCAACGTCGATATCGGCCTGGCCACCGGTCTGCAAGGCCGCGCCCAGATCGGTAAAGGCATGTGGGCCATGCCGGACCTGATGGCCGACATGCTCGAGCAGAAAATCGCTCACCCGCTGGCAGGCGCCAACACCGCCTGGGTACCGTCGCCGACCGCCGCTGCGCTGCATGCGCTGCACTACCACAAGGTTGACGTGTTCGCCCGTCAGGCAGAATTGGCCAAGCGTGCACCGGCTTCGGTGGACGACATCCTGACCATCCCGCTGGCGACCGACACCAACTGGTCGGACGAAGAAAAACGCAACGAGCTGGACAACAACGCCCAGGGCATCCTCGGCTACGTTGTGCGCTGGATCGACCAGGGCGTAGGTTGCTCGAAAGTGCCGGACATCAACGATGTCGGCCTGATGGAAGACCGCGCCACCCTGCGTATTTCCGCCCAGCTGCTGGCCAACTGGCTGCGCCATGGCATCGTCACTGAAGCGCAAGTGCTGGAAAGCCTCAAGCGCATGGCGCCGGTGGTGGACAAGCAGAACGCCAACGACCCGTTGTACCGCCCGCTTGCACCCGATTTCGACAGCAACATTGCCTTCCAGGCAGCCGTCGAACTGGTGGTAGAAGGCGCCAAGCAGCCAAACGGCTACACCGAGCCGGTGCTGCATCGTCGTCGTCGTGAGTTCAAGGCCAAGAACGGCCTGTAATGCTCCTTACCCAGTCGCGATGCCCAAGCGGTGTCGCGATTGGGTTTATGTAATGCCCAACTCCTTGCGCACCAGCGCTACCAGCTTGTCCAGATCGATGGGTTTGAGCAGAAAGTCGACAACACTCAGGTGCATCGCTGCGATGGCGTCCGGTACATCGGCATCACCTGAAACGATGATGATCGGCAAAGCCGCTCGCTCCGACTCGCGAATCTGCCGTATCAGCTCCAGGCCATCGAATGGCCCCATGCGCAAGTCGGTAATCAACAGTCCGACATCCCGTTCGGCTTTGAGGCACTTCAACGCCTGTTCGGCATTTGCTGCCGTGACGCACTCGATGCCCTTGGTTTTCAGATAACTGGTTAGCGATTCACGCGCCACCCGATTGTCATCGACGATCAACACCTTCTGTATTGCAGCCGCAGGAACGCTCACCGTAGCCAGCGCTTCACGCTCGGCATCACTCAGTATGTCGTCATGGTCAGGCATGGCTGTCTCATCGTCTATGACCCTAAAAATGTCCTTTGAATCAAGTTCAGACTGCATTTGCCTGACTTGCAACCTGCCTTTCGTCGGCTATTTGACACCTGACACATGGACTTACGTAGACGTCGCACTGGTTAGACTTACGTCCAATGGGCACTGGGCTGCAGGCGACCGACCATGAGGGTCGAAAACAACAAGGTTGGCGCCCCTGCGCCGACATACAAAGACGCGGTAAGGTTCATGAGTAAAACGGACGCCTTCGCCCAGGCCGGAAAAACTGCAGTGCTGCAGAATATCCAAGGGACCCTGCAGTTTCTGCAACGCTTTCCACCGTTCAACCAGATGGAAAATGCCCACCTGGCGTTTCTGGTGGAACAATGTCAACTGCGCTTCTACTCGGCAAACGACAGCATCATCAAACCCGGCGACGGTCCCGTCGAGCATTTCTATATCGTCAAGCAGGGCCGGGTGATCGGCGAGCGCCAGCACGTCACGCGGCCCGGTACCGAAACCACGTTCGAAATCACCACCGGTGAATGCTTTCCCCTGGCAGCCTTGCTCGGCGAGCGCGCCACTCGTACAGAACATCTGGCGGCCGAAGACACCTTCTGCCTGCAACTGAACAAAGCCGCGTTCATTCGCCTGTTCGCCCTGTCCGACGTGTTTCGCGATTTCGCCCTGCGTGGCGTCAGCAGCCTGCTTGAACAGGTCAACCAGCAGGTCCAGCGCCGTGCGGTGGAAACCCTCGGCACGCAATACTCGCTCAACACCCACCTGGGTGAACTGGCCATGCGTCACCCGGTTGTCTGCAACCGCGAGACGCCCCTGCGCGAAGCCGTAGCCCTGATGCACGAGGAACAGGTCGGCAGCATCGTCATCGTTGACGAACAACGCTTTCCAATCGGCATCTTCACCTTGCGCGACCTGCGCCAGGTAGTAGCCAACGCCAGTGCCGACTTTGCCCAGCCGATTGCCGCGCACATGACCGCCGAGCCGTTCTACCTCAGCCCACAGGCCAGCGCATTCGACGCAGCCATTGCCATGACCGAACGGCACATTGCCCACGTCTGCCTGGTCGAAGACAAGCGCTTGTGCGGCGTCGTCTCCGAGCGTGACCTGTTCTCGTTGCAGCGCGTGGACCTGGTCCACCTGGCCCGGACCATCCGCCATGCCAGCCGCATTGAAACCCTGGTGTCGCTGCGCGGCGAAATCGGCCAGTTGGTCGAGCGCATGCTGGCCCACGGCGCCTCCTCGACCCAGATCACCCAGATCATCACCTTGCTGAACGATCACACGGTTTGCCGGGTGATCGAACTGGCCATCCAGGACAAGGGCGATCCGGGTGTGCCGTTCAGCTGGCTGTGCTTTGGTAGCGAAGGCCGCCGCGAGCAGACCCTGCACACCGACCAGGACAACGGCATTCTGTTTGAAGCCCGGGATGCCGCCCACGCCGCCGAGATTCGCGGCCGCCTGCTACCGCTGGCCCAGCACATCAACCAGGGCCTGGCCCAGTGCGGCTTTACCCTGTGCAAAGGCAACATCATGGCCGGCAACCCCGAGCTGTGTTTGTCCCGCGCCGAATGGGCCCGACGCTTCGCCGCCTTTATTCGCGAAGCCACCCCGGAAAACCTGCTGGCCTCCAGTATCTATTTCGACCTGCGTGTGGTCTGGGGTGAGGAGCATGCCTGCGAGCAACTGCGCCAGAGCATCCTTGAGCAGGTAGCCGACAACCGCCTGTTCCAGCGCATGATGGCCGACAACGCCTTGCGCCAGCGGCCACCGGTCGGACGCTTTCGCGAGTTTGTACTGACCCGCAAGGGCGACGACAAAGCCGGCACCCTCGACCTCAAGGTCCAGGGCCTGACGCCCTTCGTCGACGGTGCCCGCCTGCTGGCCCTGGCCAACGGCATCAGCGCCATCAACACCCTGGAGCGCCTGCGCGAGCTGGTGAAGCGCGAGGTCATCGAGCCGCTCGATGGCGCTGCCTACGAAGAGGCCTACCACTTCATCCAGCAAACTCGCATGCAGCAACACCAGCTGCAGAGTCGCCAGAACCTGCCCTACTCCAACCGAGTCGACCCGGACAGCCTCAATCACCTTGACCGGCGGATCCTCCGTGAGTCGTTGCGCCAGGCCCAGCGCCTGCAAAGCAGCCTGGCCCTGAGGTATCAGCTGTGAGCCTGTTCGCCTGGTTTCGACCGCGGCAGGTCGAGGAATCCATTCGTCAGCGCGTGGCACAACTGGCCGCGCCGGCGCCTCTGAGTGAAGACAGCTTGCGCAGCCAGCGCTGGGTGGTGCTGGACCTGGAAACCAGTGGCCTGAACACCCACCGCGACCAGGTGCTGTCGATCGGCGCGGTGGTGATCGAGGATGGCGCCATCGACTTCAGCCAGCAGTTCGAGCGCACTTTGTATCAACGCGATCACAAACTGACCTCCAGCGTGCTGATCCATGGCCTGGGGCCCAGCGCCATCGCCGCCGGTTGTGACCCGGCCGAGGCGCTTCTGGAGCTGATGACGTTCATTGGCGACAGCCCGGTACTGGGGTTCCATGCGCCGTTCGACCAACGCATGCTCGCCCGCGCCCTGAAAGACCACCTGGGCTATCGCCTGCAGCACCCGTTTCTCGACCTGGCTGAACTTGCCCCCCTGCTGAACCCGCAACTCACCCTGCGTGAAGCCGGGCTCGACGACTGGACGGCCTGCTTCGGCCTTGAGGCCATCGCGCGGCACAATGCCAGTGCCGATGCCATGGTCACCGCCGAACTGGCCCTGATCCTCTTCAGCCAGGCCCGGCGCCAGCAACTCGACAGCCCGGCTTTGCTCGACCGGCAGATACAGCGCTGGCGGCGCAAAGGCCTGCAAAATCACGGTTTCTAGTGTCACCCGATGAGTGTCAATTGCGTTTTCCGCGAAGACTCTGTAACAATCGCGAATAATTCTCGTTAGTTAACGCATCTTTTCGGGGAACGCCTTGTCGTCCGCACAAAGCCCACACAGTGAGCTGGTCGGTACGCTCTACCGCGACCATCGCAGTTGGCTACTCGGCTGGCTACGGCGTAATATCGCCTGCGCCGAGCGCGCCGAAGACCTGAGCCAGGACACCTTCGTACGCCTGCTTGGCCGCGACCAGTTGCCTGCGCCGCGCGAACCCCGAGCGTTTCTGCTGGCGATCGCCAGAGGATTGTTGTTCGATCACTTTCGCCGCGCAGCCCTGGAGCAAGCCTACCTGGCCGAACTGATGCTGATCCCCGAAGCCGAACAACCCTCACCGGAAGAACAACACCTGATCCTCGAAGACCTCAAGGCCATCGACCGCCTACTGGGCAAACTGTCGAGCAAAGCCCGCGCGGCCTTCCTCTACAACCGCCTGGACGGCCTGAACCACGGCGAAATCGCCGAGCGCCTGGGCGTTTCCGTGTCGCGTGTGCGTCAGTACCTGGCGCAGGGCATGCGCCAGTGCTACATCGCCCTGTATGGCGAGCCGACATGAACAGCCAACCGGTCAGTGCGCGCGTCCTCGACGCAGCCATTGCCTGGCAACTGTGCCTGGACTCCGGCAATGGCAGCGCCGACGAACGCGCCGAATTCGCCCGCTGGCATGCCGCCAGTGAAGAGCACGCGCGGGCCTGGATGCAACTGGGCATGCTCGACCAACGCTTCAGCGCCGCAGCCGGTCCCGCCCGCCAGGCGTTGCTGCAATCACGTGCAGGTCTGCGTCAACGCGTACGCAAAGTCGGCAGTGGCCTGGCGAGCCTGGTACTGGTGGTCGGCATGCTCGGCTGGCTCAGTGCCCATCAGTCACTGGGCTATTGGCTCGCCGACCAGCGCACGGCCACTGGCGAGCAACGCAGCCTGCGCCTGACCGACGGCACCCTGATCAGTCTCAACACCCATTCGGCGGTGGATATCCGCTTCAACGAGAAAGAGCGCCTGATTGTCCTGCACGAGGGCGAGATTTCCATCGAGACCGGGCACAAGGATGATCGTCCGTTCATTGTCGCCACCGAAGACGGGCGCCTGCGCGCACTGGGCACGCGCTTCCTGGTCAAACTCGAAGACCAGGGCACGCGCCTGAGCGTACTGCAATCGGCCGTGGCAGCAAGGCCTCAGGACAGCGGTAACGAGCAGATCCTCCACGAGGGTCAGCAAGTGCTCATGAGCCACGACAAACTAGGCCAGATCGCTGACGTGAACATCGGTGCCGATGCCTGGATCCGCGGCATGCTGGTGGTCGATAACGTACGCTTGAGTGACTTGATCGAAGAATTGGGCCGTTACCGCAGTGGCCATCTGGGCGTTGATCAAGAAGTGGCCGATCTGCGCATTACCGGCAGCTTCCCGCTGACCAATACCGACCTGGCGCTGGCCTCGTTACTGCCGACCCTGCCAGTGCAAATCGAACAGCACACCCCTTGGTGGGTGACCGTAGTACCCCGCTCCAAAACGCAGTAATCACAGTGACATTTGCGACGGACGGCGCCCGCCGTCCTTGCCGCAATAAAAATCTAAATTATTTTCAATAAGACCCCTATCACTTTTCCGCTCTCGCTCGGCATGGAAGCTAATTAGCCCTTATTCGTCGAGGAGTTGCTGCATGTCCCGCGCCATCAAAACCATTTTGCGCCCCAGCCTGCTGGCCATGGCCATCGCCCTGACCACTCCGTTGGCAAGCAGCGTGCTGGTCGCCGCCGAACAGTCGGACGAGCAGCGCTCCTACAGCCTGCCTGCAGCGCCGCTGTCGAGCACCCTGACGCAGATCGCCAGCCAGTCCGGCATTGCCCTGAGCCTGGACCCAAGCCTGGCCAGCGGCCGCACTTCATCGCCAGTCAACGGTCAATACAGCGGCATCGGCGCCCTGCAGGCCGCATTGCGTGGTACCGGCCTGCAACTTCAGCAAAGTGGTTCGGGAACCTACACCGTCGTCGCCGTACCTGAAGGCGCGATGGCCCTGCCGGTAACCGATATCAATGCCTCCGTTAACCAGGAGAGCGCCTGGGGCCCGGTAGAGGGCTACCTGGCCAAACGCACTGCAGCAGGTACCAAGACCGACACCGCAATCGTCGAGGCGCCACGTTCGATTTCCGTCGCAACCCGTGAACAAATGGACGATCGCGGCGTGCATAGCCTGGATGATGCCGTGCGCTACATGCCTGGCATCGTTTCTGCCAGCTTTGGCAGCGATACGCGCTATGACTGGATGCGCGTGCGTGGCTTCGAGCCGACCCAGTTTCTCGATGGCCTGCCACTGCCCCGCGGCGTGTACGCCAACCCGAAAGCCGAAACCTGGAACCTGGACCGCCTCGCCCTGTTGCGCGGCCCTGCTTCCTCCATTTACGGACAGACACCACCGGGTGGCCTGCTCGACATGGTCAGCCGTCGTCCTCAAGCCGAAAGCAGCCATGAAGTACAGGTTCAGTACGGCAGCGACAACCATCGCCAGATCAACTTTGCCAGCACCGGAAAGATCGACGAGGAAGGCCAGTTCCTTTACAGCCTGAGCGGCGTGCTGCGTGACGGTGGCACCCAGATCGATCACATCGACGACAAGCGCTACAACATTGCCCCAAGCCTGACCTGGAACATCGACGAAGACACCAGCCTGACCTTCCTGTCGCAATTCACCCGCGACGATACCGGGGTCACCAGCCAGTTCCGGCCGATCCAGGGTACCAAGATCGACATGCCGTTCGGTGACATCTCCCACCACAAGAACCTCGGCGACCCGGACTACGAGTTCTACGATCGCACCTACTACGCACTGGGCTACGCCTTTGAGCATCGCATCAACGATGTCTGGCAGTTCCGCCAGAACCTGCGCTATACCAAATCGGACCTGGAATTCCAGACGATTACCGTCTCCAGCTACTTTGAGCCCGGTGGCCCGGTCGACGATCAGGGCAATGCCAATCGCCTCTCCACCAACGTTGACGAAGACATCAGCCAGTTCGCTGTCGACAACAACTTTCAGGCCGACTTCGCCACCGGTGACATCAGCCATACCCTGCTGATCGGCCTGGATCACCAGCGCACCAACACAAACTACCTGGCGATCTTTGGCTTCAACGTACCGCCCACCAACGTCAACAATCCGGTATATGGCCTGCCGATCGTCCGCCCACCACGCTCCGACGCCTTCTACGACTACAACCAGAAAACCCGCCAGACCGGCCTGTACGTCCAGGACCAGATGGCCCTCGACAACTGGCGCCTGACCCTGGGCGGGCGTGAGGACTGGGTGCACACCGGCACCAAGTTCTTCAACAAGAACGATGCAACCAACACCGAGCGCGACAAGAAATTCAGCGGCAACGCCGCGATCAGCTATGTGTTCGATTCGGGCTTCGTGCCGTACCTGTCCTATGCCGAGTCGTTCCAGCCGGCCAGCAATGCTGCGGTGTCGCCAACGGAGTCGTTCAAACCGACCGAGGGTGAGCAGTGGGAACTGGGTATCAAGTACCAGCCACCGGGCTCCAACACCCTGCTGACTGCAGCCGTGTATAACCTGACCCAGAAGAACGTCTCGGTGACCAACACCATCAACAGCATTCCTGTCACCAGCCAGACCGGCGAAGTGAAAGTCCATGGACTGGAGCTTGAAGCCGTCTCCGACGTCACCGAAAACCTGAAAGTCATTGCCGCCTACACCCTGGCCAAATCCGAAGTACAGGACGGCGATTTCAAAGGCAATCGCCTGCAACTGATGCCAAACCAGCAAGCCTCGTTGTGGGGTGACTACACCTGGCACGACGGCGTGCTCGACGGCTTCGGCATCGGTGCCGGCGCACGCTACACCGGCAACACCTATGGCGACCAGGGCAACACCTGGCTGGGCAAGGCCGATGCCTACACCGTGTTCGATGCAGCCGTGCACTATGACCTCGGCCGCCTGGACAACAGCCTCAAGGGTGCCTCGGTAGCCGTCAACGCCACCAACCTGTTCAACAAGGACTACATCTCTACCTGCGACAGTTTCTACTGCTACTACGGCGACCTGCGCAGCGTCGTCGCCAGTGCCACCTACAAGTGGTAAGACACTGACGTCCCATGCTCAGTGACCAAGCCGTCCCCTGTGGACGGCTTTGGTTTTTCTGAAAGCCGAGAAACAAAATGTAATGAAAAGCACAACCATACGCCGCTGGTCCTTCATCCATACCTGGACCAGCCTGATCTGCACCCTGTTCCTGCTGATGCTGGCAGTTACCGGGCTGCCGCTGATTTTCCATCATGAAATCGACCACCTGCTCGGCGATGCGCCGGAGTTCAAGGTCATGCCGGCCGACACGCCGAAGCTCGATCTGCAGCAACTGGTGCTCAAAGCCCAGGCGCACCGCCCGGGCGAGGTGATGCAGTATTTCGGTTGGGATGAGGACGACAGCAACGGCGTGCTGACCATCATGGCGGCCACGGCGGGCACCGAGCCGAACTCGTCGCACACCTTCATGCTCGACGCGCGTACCGGTGAAGCCGTGGAAACGCCATCAGCCAACGGAGGCTTCATGATGACCATGCTGCGCCTGCATGTGGACATGTTTGCCGGCCTGCCCGGCAAGCTGCTGCTGGCGTTCATGGGTGTGCTGTTCGTGGTGGCAATCATCTCCGGCGTGGTGCTCTATGCGCCTTTCATGCGCCGATTGAAATTTGCCACCGTGCGTCATGAAAAATCCCGGCGTGTGCGCTGGCTTGATCTGCACAACCTCATCGGCATCGTTACCCTGACCTGGGCGCTGGTCGTGGGCGTGACCGGCGTGATTAGCGCGCTGTCGGACCTGGTCATCGCCGCCTGGCGCAACGACAGCCTGAGCGCGTTGGTCGCCCCTTACCGCGATGCGCCGCCGCTGACCGAACTGGCCCCCGTCAGCCGTGTACTGGATATTGCCGGTGAGGCAGCGCCGGGCATGGTGCCGGATTTCATCGCGTTCCCCGGCACACGCTTTTCCAGTGAACACCACTATGCAGTGTTCATGAAAGGCGGCAGCCACCTGACCGCACACCTGCTGACGCCGGTGCTGATCGACGCCAGTACACTGGCGGTGACTGCGGTCGGCGACCGGCCCTGGTACATGGACGCGATGATGTTGTCGCAGCCCCTGCACTTCGGTGACTACGGTGGCCGGCCGATGCAGATCCTCTGGGCGGTGCTCGACGTGCTCACCATCATCGTCCTGGGCAGCGGCCTGTACCTGTGGTGGAGCAAACAACGACGCCCACGCGTACAGGAGGCAACAGCATGAGCCACCGCTCGCAATCCACCCGTACGGTGTTTGCCTGGCCGCTGCTGATCGGCCTGCTGGGTGCCGCCGGACTGTTTGCCGCGCTGCTGGGCGATGGTGGCTGGGATGTGCTGTCCTGGGTCGGGTTGGGAATCCCCGTCGTGCTTGGACTGCGCGGGCTGCTGAAACCCAAGGCCAACGTGCCATAACTATGTAACGACCGCGCTGCTGCGCGCATTTCTAGCATGGCCAGCCCCTTTTCCAGGTGCTGGCCATGACCCCGCTTGAACGCATCGAACGCCTTGATCAGCAGGTATCTGCCCTGCTCATCGACCTTCCCTCCCCGGCACAGCCCGTGGACGCCAGCCATGCTGCGCTACAGCGTCTTCAAAGGGCATTGGCAGCTTTCTGGGCAGACCCTGGCCCTGACGGGCACACCCGCAAGCAGCAGTTGCTGACGCTGCGCCGCGACCTGCTGCTCGCCGAACTCGACTTGCGGGTTGCCGACCAGACCCTCGATGCCGACCAGGCCGGGCAGGTACGTACCTGCCTGACGCTGCCACATGCCTGGCAACGCCGACATCTGCCACAGCAGCAACGACCACAGGTATTCCGGCCGCTGCTGGAGGGCAGCCATCCAAACTGGCGCAGCTTTCTGCATGGCGCACTGGTCATCACTGCGGACGTCCCGGAAGGTAAGTTGCTCACCTCCCAAGACGCCAGCGGCGGGGCATTGCTGTGCAGTCTTTCCCACGGTATCGAAGCCTACGCCTCGCTTGCCGAACTGCATGCCGAGCTGTGCGAGCGCCTCGACGACCCGCTGCAAAGCCAGCCCCTGCTACATCTCTTTTGCAACGAAGAGGACGCCGAGCGCGCGCGTCATGCCGAGCGGCTGCGCTATGACTGGTTCACCGATGACTTGCTCGAAGCACAGATCGAGCGCCTCCTCGACACCCAGCGACAGCGCTTGAACATCACCTGGCTTGAGGGTCAGCAGGACAACTTCGGCGACCGGCTCAAAAAGGCCATGTGCCTGAACGACGCTATTGGCACCCAGGCTGTGCTGAAAACCCGCTATTCGTTGTTACTGGAGAGGCACCTGCCAACCTGGCTGCGCAACAGCAACACCCAGGCGCTGAGCCACATCATGCAGACCATGCAGGAACTGGTGCTGGCGACAGAAGCATCCTCCGCTCCGGGCATTCTCACCCTTGGCCAGTTTCAGCAGCAGCACAGCTTGCTGGCATGGACCCGTGAGCGACTGCAAACACGGATTCGGCACGACCTGAACCTCGCGCTAGCCCCTGAGCAGATCAGGGTCAACGTCACCCAGGGGCTGCAGACCGGTTCCCACCTCAACCCATTGAACCCATCGAGCTATGTCACCTGGCAAGGCATGGTCCGCACGGGCGACGAGCTGGTGCACAAAGTCACCCACAGCTACCCGCTGGACGTTTTGGCCCTGCACAACCTGCCCTGGTTCGACTTTGACTACTGGCTGACGGCGAGAATTTCTCATGCTCAAGGTTTGGAGATCCCTGCCACGCTCTCACCGAGTTACGTCAAGAATCTGATCCGTGACCTGAACGTTGGCGGTAGCTACGCGCAGTTTCTCTACACCCAGTTGATCGATTCGCGCGCTGGCAAATGGCGCCTGCAGGGGTATGCCCGGATCAATCGTGCACGGATGCGCGCCGACGCGGTCAAAGCCCGCTATGCCGGTCATTTCGCCAAGGATCGACTGGAGCGCGGCTACCGCTGGGTAACCACTGTGCTCGACTACCCCGACAACGACTACCGCCCCTCCGTCGAAGGCCACACGATTCAGGTGCGGCAGTTGCTGATCAAAGGCCATACCCTGCGGGGCGTACTGTTGATCAATGCCCAGGAGCAAAGCGTCCCGTCCTTTATCCTCTACACCCCCGACGCACCCGACCGCCGCTCCTGGCGCGAATTCGCCAGCGTACGCGAACTACTGCGCGCTGTGCGCCAAAGCCCGCAGCTGCGTCAGTACATCAGCCAACGCCTGCCCCAACTCAATCCTGCTGTGGTTGAACAATTACTGACCAAAGGCCGACTGGGCCCTTACCTCGGCAAACCGGCCATCGCCGGCGAGCTGTTCTTCGCGTGCTACATGGCGGAGGTTCGTAGCGTACTCGCGCGGGTCAACGCGAGCACGCGAACCACTGCCGAGGTCAACGCGCAATCGGTCATCGACACCGCTTGGCTGATCGTTGATCTGGTCAGCCTGGTGCTGCCCAATCGCACCATGGTGGCGCTTTCTATCGGCCGCGCAGTCATTGAAGTCTGGGAGGGGGCCGAGGCCTTCAGCCACGAAGACAGGGAGGGAATCCTCAGGCACGCCTACAACGCGCTGAGTCACGCCAACGATGCGGCGACCAGCTACGTGGGCTCCGGCTTCATGCGTCGGGCGCTGCGCGGGATGCCCAAGCGTCCGCCGCTGCCGGTGCCGGCTCGCTACCAGATCAACCCTGAGCGCAGCACGCTGCGCTACCGCATCGACGGCATCTATGGCGAAGGGGTCTACGAGAAGGCATCGGCATTCGAAGGGCTTTCCCAGTACTTCGTACAGGACAACCATGGCCGCTTTTACAAGGTCAGCTTCGACGGACAACGCTGGCGCGCGATCGATCCCGGGCAACCGGATGCCTACCTGCAACTTCCCCTCACACGAGGCGAGAGCGGCGAGTGGCGGATCGATTCACCGGTGATCTGGCAGGAAGGCCTGCCTGACCTGGAGGCGTTACTGGAGGACTGCCGCCTGCCGGATCGGCGTAAGGGGCAACCCGTCGATGGCGGTCATGGCGTGTACGAGGATGACGGCCTCTTGTACCTGCAGGCCAGCAGTCAGCAACTGCCCCTGCGCCGGCATCTGCTTGCGCAGCACTACCACCTGATCATCCCGCTCGCCCAGCGCGCCCCGGTGGTGGCCTGGGCGGTGTTGCGCCGGGATGAGGGGCAATGGCGAATCAGGGTGCGCCAGCCCGGTCGCAGTAGCGACTGGCTGGCATTACCCGCCGCTTACTCCGAAAGCCGCGGCAACAGCTGATCCAGGTGCTGGTGTAAAGCGCTGCTGCTTGGCCAGTTACGCAACAGCCGCGCGCGGTCACGTGCAAAGGCCGGGGCAAAGCTGAGCTGGGTGGCATGCTGGCACATGGCATCGAGATCGATCAGCGACCACTGGCCGTCCTGCCAGAACAGGTTGTGGCCCTTCATGTCACCGTGGCTGATGCGTGCATTGATCAGTTGCTGCAACAGCGCCTGCAAAGCCTGAAGTTGCGCCTCGGGCACCTCGCCACTGTCGATGTACGGCGCAAAGCTCTCGATCAGGTCGGGACCATTCGCATACTCGGTCACCAGGTAAGCGCGGCTGCGCAGCCCCATGACCCGCTGCTCCAGCACTGCCAGCGGCCGCGGCGTGGCGATACCGAGGAACTCCAGGCGATGCCCTTCAATCCATGAATGCCAGGCCCGGCTCGGGCGCCAGAAGCGCTTGAACCAGTGAGCGGTGTTCTTGATGTTGTAACGTTTGAGCACCAGCGGTCGCCCGTCGACCTCGATGCGAGCAACACTGGCAGCACCACCGGTCTTGTACAGGTGGCCCTGGTCGATCAGCGTGTCGGCCTGCTCCAGCACCGGCAGCATGGCCGCCAGCTCAGGCCGGCGAATAGAACGCAAGCCCGAGAGGCTGCGCTCGACACTGAACAGCGTGCACTCACGCCCGGCCTTGTCCAGGTAGTCCTTCAGGCGCCAGTTGCGCACCTTATCGATCTGCTTCTGCAACGCTTCAAGTGGCAGGGCATGCTCGCCGTTGGCCAGCAAGTAGTGCACCAGCAGCTCTTCAATGAACGGCTCCAGGCGCTTGGGCAGTTGCGCGAAAAGTACGCCGAGGTTCTGCAGCACCAGCGGGCGAGACAATGGCTTGCCCAGGGTTTCAGCCTTGATACCCGCCCCGTCGATCAGGTACAGCTGACCTGCGTGGCGCAACAGGTTGTCCAGGTGCAGGTCTTCCTGCCACAGGCCTTTGGCATGCATGTGCGCCACGGCGGCCAATGCTTCGCCCAGCACGAGCTGCTGCTCATCGGCCAGTGGCGGCAGGGCTTCAACCTCGGCCCAGGCGTCGGCAAGGCTCTGGGCGTTTTCAAGAAACTCGAACAACAGCCAGCCACCCTCACCTTCACGCAGGCCATCGGCAAGCAACAGCGGCGTGGTCAGCCCTTGCGACGCCAGCAGGCGCGCACCGTCGAGTTCACGTTGAAAATGCCGCGCCGCACTGCCACCCACCAGAAGCTTGGCCAGCACCGGCTTGCCACGCCAGATCCCCGCACCAACATAGCGCTGCCCGGGCAACACCCGCAGCAGGCTGAGCAGTTGCAACTCGGCACTACCTGCGGCGTCCGCCAGGCTGATGTTCAGGGGCAGATCCGGATGACGCCCGGCATCCTTGAGTTCGGACAATCGCATCAACGTGCCTCTTTTTCACGGCGGCGGCGCGTCAGGCGCTGCAGCCAGGTATCGACCAGCGAGCTGTCAGCCGCCTGGTCCAGGTAGCTGGCCAGCAGCAGACGCACTTCAGCTTCGCTCCAGTTCGGTGCACGACGCAAGAGCGGCTCAAGGTCCTTGAGACGATCGCGCGCGCCCAGCAGCAGCGGCCGGGTCTTTTCCAGGTCGATCAGTTGCGCCAGCCAGCCATCACTGCGCTCGCGCAAAAAGATGTGCTTGGGGTAGAAGCAGCCATGCACCTGGCCGGCCGCATGCACCGTACGTGCGAGCGTGCCACAGGCGCGCAGGATGCCCTGGCGCTGGCCGATATCGAGTGTCGGCCACTGGCCAAGTAAACGGTCCAGGTCGCTCCACTCATCCAGGGCGCGGGTGATGAGGATGGCCCGGCGTTCGCCGTTGATCGTACGTTCGCCGTAATAGACCGCCTGCAGCGCCGGGATCGCCAGCTTCTGGTAACGACGGATATTGCGAAACTCATGGGCAAAGGTCGGCTCACCGAACGGCCGGCGCAAGGTCCGGGTCAGGTAGTCGCGCTGGCGCTTGAGGTAGTAGCCCTTGCCCTCCAGCTCCAGGCGGTAGACACAGCTCCAGCCGCCACGCCCGGTGTTGGGTTCATCCACCGCATCGAGCTGGACATCCCAGAGCTGTTCGAAACCGTTGAGCCCGTGGCGCTCAAGCAGTGCCTGTTCGGCACTGGCGAGAAAATCAGTCATTCGCGTCCCTCGAAAAACGTCACCACATGCCGAATGCGGCGTTTGTCCGATGCATTAAGACGCTCGCGTCCACGGTATTGCAGGTAGAAGCGCAAGCGCTGGGTCGCCGACAGATGATACTTGGCGACTTTGTCCAGACAGGCCAGGTCCTTGGTGATCCGGTAGCGCAACATGAAACCCCACCAGAAATCACCTGTCGGGCAATCGATGAAGAACACCGTAGCCTGATCATCGACCAGCAAATTGCGCCACTTCAAATCGTTATGGGTGAAGTGGTGATCGTGCATCACCCGGGTGTGGCGGGCCAGTTGACGGCTGATGTGATCGACCCAGCCGCGATCGGCCAGGCGGGCGTCCTTGCGATCGGCAAGCGCCGAGAGGTCTTCGGTACACGGCAGTTCGCGGGTGATCATCGCCCCGCGGCCAAACGCCAGGCCGTTGCGTTCAAGGCCCCAGGCCACCACTTCAGCGGTGGGGATGCCCCATTTGGCAAACTGCTTGAGGTTCTGCCACTCGGCCTTGATCCGCGGGCGCCCCAGGTAGCGGCGCAAGCCTTTGCCTGCACCGACGTAGCGTTTGACGTAGTAGTTGACCCCGTCACGCGTTACGCGAATCACTTCGCTTAGCGGATCGCGGGTCAATCGCTCGCCCTTGAGCGCGAAGACCGCATCGATACTGCCAAAATCCGCCGCCAGCGCCTGGTAACCAGGCTCCAGTGTCCAACCCGCCATCAGAGCGCGTCCCCGTATCGTTGTTTACGCTCATAGAGTTTTTGCGCCTTGCCTTCCAGCCAGCGTAGCAACGTAGCCTCTTCGGCAAGGATCTGGCGCAGCGGCTGCTGGAAGTAACCACGCAGAAAACGCAATTTGTCGCGGCGGGTCAGGCCGATGTCCAGCGCCGAAAAATACAGCGCGGCCAGGTCCTTGTTGCGCCAGCGACGGGAGATACTCGCACGGGTCTGGGCACGGTGCAGATCGATGACCGACAGTTTGAAGTCATCCGCCGTCACCTCGCGATCGGTGTGCAACAGGAAATGGCAGATGTAGCAGTCACGGTGATTGACGCCCGCCCGGTGCATGATGCCAGTCATGCGTGCCACCTCGGCAATCAACGCGCGCTTGAGGCGCGGTGCCGGCGGTTGCTTGACCCAGTCAATGCTGAAGTCTTCCAGGCTGACGGTCGGCGCGAGCTCTTCGGTAACAATGAACGAGTGTTGCGCGGCCGGGTTGCTGCCGCGCTCGCCGTAGGCGACGGCGGTCATGGTCGGCACGCCGACCTGGTGCAGGCGCTCGATGGCCTGCCACTCCTGGCCTGCCCCCAGCACCGGCAACTTGGCGGTGAACAGGTTCTTGAAAATCTCGCCCCAGCCAATGCCGTGGTGAATCTTGACGAAGTAGCCACGCCCTTCGACTTCGGTACGCAAGGTGCGACGGCCTTCCAGCTCGCGGTATACCTGCCCTTGCAGGCCCTCCACGGCGTCGAAGGCATCACGCCCGGCCCACAGGCGTTTGAACGGCTCGGCCAATATCAGTTTCATTTACGCTCCGGTGCCAGGATCACGTCGGCGGCATGCTCGGGCATGCTGTAGAGGTCGGCGCTGTCGGCAAAGGCCAACCCGTTCTGCCCCCAGCTGCTGCGGGCGGCATCGTCTTCGAGCATGCGTTGCAGGTACTGGTTGAGCTGCTCCTGTTCGAACGGCTCATCGAGCACCAGGCCGCTGTCGGCTTCGGCGATGTAGTGGGCGTAGCCGCACACGGCGGACACCAGCACCGGCAAGCCGGCGACCAGCGCTTCAAGCAGCACCGTGCCGGTGTTTTCGTTGTACGCCGGGTGAATCAGCAGGTCAGCGCCCAGCAGGAAACGCGGGATATCGCTGCGCCCCTTGAGGAACTGCACCTGATCGGTCAGGCCCAGGGTCGCGCTTTGCAGCTGGAACACCTTGGGATCATCCTGGCCGATGACCATCAACCGCGTGCGCTTGCGCAGTGCCGACGGCAAGGCCGCCAGGGCCTTGAGGCTGCGGTCGACGCCTTTGGTCTTGAACCCGGAGCCGATCTGCACCATCAGCAGCTGGTCATCCTTGAGGTCGAACTCGCGGCGGAACTCGGCGCGAATCTCGGCGGCATTGGCCGGCGCGCGGCGGTCCTGGGAAATGCCCGGTGGCAGCAGGTGGAAACGCTCCAGCGGCGTGTCGTAATGCTTGATGAACAGCGGCTGCTGGACTTCCGAGATCATCAGGATCTCGGTCTTGGCGTCCCTGGCAAACACCGCCCGCTCGTACTCGGCAAAATGCCGGTAGCGGCCCCAGCGCCGGTAAAGCGAATTGCGCAGGTTCTGCGCCTTGTCTTCAAAGCAGCCGTCTGCGGCGTAGTAGACATCCAGCCCCGGCATCTTGTTGAAACCGATCAGGCGGTCTACCGGCCGCTTGGCCAGGTCTGCTTCCATCCAGGCGCTGAGTTTCTCGTTGCGCCGATGGTTGAACAACGCCTTGACCGGCGCCACCAGCACTTCAAAGCCTTCAGGCACGTCGCCTTCCCAGATCAGCGTGTAGACGCGGATCTTGTGACCACGACGCTGGCACTCGAGGGCAATGCGCATGAAATCGCGCTGCAGGCCACCGAAGGGGAAATATTTGTACAGCACAAAAGCCAGTTGCATCAACGAACATCCTCAGCCAGCAGCAACGCGCGCAATTGGCTCGCCACACGCTCGGGATTCAGGCGAGTGAAGCACAATGGCCACTCGCGTTTGAGATCGAACCGGCGCTGGTCATCAGCGCTCGGTTTGTAAGTGCATTTTTTCTGCAGGCACGGTGCGCAGGAAAAGTCGCTGGCCAGGTGCACCTGGGACTTGCCATAGGCACCGGTCAGGCCAGGGTTGGTCGGGCCGAACAACGACAGGGTCGGCACATCCAGCGCCGCGGCCAGGTGCCCGAGGCCGGTATCTACCGCCACACAGGCCTTGGCGGCAGCCAGCACGCGGGCGACGCCGACCAGATTCAATTTGGGCAGCACCTGGCAATTATTCAAGCCCTTGGCGATGCGTTCGGCACGCGCCTGCTCCGTCGGGTTACCCCACGGCAAGCGTACCTGCAGACCTTGCTGGCCAAGGCGTTCGGCCAACTGCCGCCAGTACGCCTCTGGCCAGTGCTTGGTGGCCCAGGTGGTGCCATGCAGGAACACCACAAACGGGGCTGCCGGTGGCAGTTGCAAACGATCCAGGTCCAGACCGTAGTCGCCAAGGCCTGCCGGCAGGTCGTAGCCCAAGGCCAGGGCGAACAGCTGGCGCACGCGCTCCACGGCATGCTGCCCACGCTGCACCGAAAAGCGCCGGTCATAGAAGCGGCTGGCCAACCCTTCACGGGCCGAATAACGGTCGAGCCCGGCCACCGGCGCCTTCACGTAACGGGTCAGCCAGGCCGACTTGACCAGCCCCTGGGCATCGATCACCAAATCGTATTGGGTTTCGCGCAGGCGCTGTTTGAACTGGCGCCATTCACCGTTCTTGTAGGTCTGCCAGAGGTTCTTGCGCCAGCGCCGGATGGCCACCGGGATTACCTTGTCGACCGCCGGGTGCCAGCTCGGGATCTCGGCAAAGCCTTCCTCGACCACCCAATCGAAGCGGATACCCGGAATCGCCCGGGCAGCATCGGTGAGCGCCGGCAGCGCATGAATCACATCGCCCAGAGAAGACGTCTTGATCAGCAGTACCCGCACTTAATCGACCTCAGCCAGGACATCGACAAGGCTTGGTCCATTGAGGCGCTGCAATGCAGCCACCACGGCCTCTGGCTCAAGTTGACGCAAGCAGTTGTAATGGCCGAAGCGGCAGGTGCGATCAAAGCACGGGCTGCACTCAAGGCCCAGGCGGACGATCTCGACCTGTTCGGCCAACGGCGGGGTAAAGCCCGGCGAGGTCGAGCCGTAAACGGCCACCAGCGGGCGGTTCAACGCTGCAGCCACATGCATCAGGCCCGAGTCGTTGGACACCACCGCGTCGCTGCAGGACAGCAAGTCAATGGCCTCGGCCAACGAGGTTTCGCCGCTGAGGTTATAAGACTCTTCACGCAGGCCGGGGATCAGCCGGTCACGGATCGACTCGCCCACCGCGTGGTCGTTCTTCGAGCCAAACAGCCACACCTGCCAGCCCTCACGGATCTTGGCTTCGGCGACTTTGGCGTAATGCTCCGAGGGCCAGCGCTTGGCTTCGCCAAATTCGGCACCTGGGCACAGCGCCAGCACCGGGCGGTCCAGCGTCAAACCGAACTTGGCCAGAGCGGCATCGCGGCTAGCTGCTTCAATCTCCAGGCTCGGGCGCGGGTACGGCTTGGGCAGCTCGGTACCGGCCGGATAAGCCAGCGCCATGAAGCGCTCGATCATCAGCGGGTAACGCGCTTTGTCCAGCTTGCGCACGTCATTGAGCAGGCCGAAGCGCAGCTCGCCACGCCAGCCGGTGCGCTTGGGAATGCCGGCAAAAAACGGCACCAACGCCGACTTCAGGGAGTTGGGCAGCAGGATCGCCTGGTCGTATTGACCTGCCAGGGACTTGCCGATGCGTCGACGGGTTGCCAGTTCCAGCGCGCCGTGGCCGAGCGGAAAGCTCAAGGCCTGGCGCACTTCGGGCATGCGTTCGAGGATCGGCCGGCTCCACTCGGGTGCCAGCACATCGATCACACACGCCGGATGTTGCTGCTTCAGGCAATGGAACAGGGTTTGCGCCATTACCATGTCGCCCACCCAGCTTGGGCCAATGATCAAAATTCTCATGCTTTATCCAGAAACGATCAGGGAGGCTACAGCCTGTCCGCGAACAGCCTGGCCTCCCTTCTTTATATTCAGGCTATATGTCGACCAGTGTACGCCACTCGGGCTGTAGTGTGGTCGTGGCAGGCTTCCTGCCGCCTGATTCGCCTGGTTTAACCGCTTATGTCAGGCCCAGTTCAGCCCAGATACGTCGTACTTCGCCGCGCTCCTGCACGAACTGCGAGGCATCGATCACTCCCGCCTGCTTCTGCAGGGCCTGGCGGTGTGCGGCCGAACGAAAGGCCTTGTACACCTCACGCAGCAGCACCGCATCGCTGGCGGGCATCAGCCCGGCCTGCTCAAGCTCTTCGAGAATGCGGATGTTATCGGTCCAGCGCAGCAGTGCCGGGTGGTCGTGAGACCAGGCCAAAGCGGCGTATTGCACCATAAATTCGATATCGACGATACCACCGGCATCCTGCTTGATATCGAAGGGCACCCCCGGTGCGAAGGCATTGGGGCCGGTGCCCGCAGCACTGATGCGGGTACCCAGGTTGTCGCGCATCTTGGCGCGCATTTCGCTGACCTCGGCCTGCAGCTTGGACAGGTCGCGTGCCTTGCCCAGTACCTTGGCCCGTACGGCCTCGAAGGCCGTTCCCACGTGCGGGCAGCCGACCAGTACCCGCGCCCGCACCAGTGCCTGATGCTCCCAGGTCCAGGCTTCATTCAGCTGATAGCGCTCGAAGGCACCCAGCGAGCTGACCAGCAGCCCCGACGCCCCGGAAGGCCGCAAGCGCATGTCCACATCATAGAGCTGACCGGAGTTGGTCTGGGTGGTCAGCATGTGAATGATCCGCTGCCCCAGCCGGGTGAAGAACTGGGCGCCGTCGATGGGTTTGGCGCCATCGGTTTCGGCCTGAGGGTCGCCATCATGGACAAACACCAGGTCCAGGTCCGAGCCATGGCCTAGCTCGATGCCACCAACCTTGCCATAGCCCACGATAATGAAACCCGGATCGCACAAAGTGCCATCACTGCGTTTGGGCTGACCATGGCGCGCCACGGTCTGGCGCCAGGCCAGGGCCAGTACCTGATTGAGGATGGCTTCGGCCAGCCAGGTGAGGTAATCGCTTACCTTCATCAGTGGTAGATTCCCGGCGATTTCCGACGCTGCCACACGCAGGTTATGAGCCAGTTTGAAGTGACGCAGCGCTTCCATCTGCTGCTCCAGATCGTCCTCGGGAATCCGCGTAAGCCGCTCATTCAGCTCGGCCGCAAGTTCCGGCGCCAACGGCGGGCTGTACAAGCGGCCTTCGTTCAGCAGCTCATCGAGCAGCAGCGGGAAGCGGGTGATCTGTTCGGCGATCCACGGGCTGGCGGCGCACAAAGTCAGCAAGCGACGCAGCGCCCCGGGGTTCTCGGTCAGCAGCACCAGATAGGCCGAGCGCCGGGCTACCGCTTCTACCAGTGGCAACACGCGCTCCAGTACCAGGTCCGGGTCGGCATGTTCCACCGCTTGTGCCAACAAGCGTGGAATGAAAGCGTCCAGGCGCTCACGCCCCAAGCGTTGCATGGCCCGCAGCTGCGGACTGGCACGCAGCCCGGCGAGTTGTTTGAGCGCCTTGCCCGGATCGGCGAAACCGGCTTCCTGCAACTGACGGCACGCGGCCTCTTCATTCTGGACTTCTTCCCAAAGCGGCAGCCATTCACCGCCGACAATGACCTCGCCCTCTTCGTTTTCATCCTCATCCGGATCGGCGATGACCTGACGGAAGTGCCAGTCGATGCGCCCGCGCCAATACATCAGCTGGTCACGGAAGCTCGCCCAGTTACTAAAACCGAGCATGAAGGCAATACGCACACGGTCCAGCTCATCATCCGGCAACATCTGGGTCTGACGGTCGGCAATCGCCTGGATCGCGTGCTCGGTGTAACGCAGAAATTCATAGCCTTCGCGCAGCTCGGCAACCACTGCAGGCGGCAGATAGCCCTGCCCTTCAAGGGTCGACAGGACTTTAAGCAAAGGTCGCTGTTGCAGGCTCAGGTCGCGCCCGCCATGGATCAGCTGAAACGCCTGGGCAATAAACTCGACTTCGCGAATGCCACCGGCACCCAGCTTGATGTTGTCGGCCATGCCCTTGCGCCGTACTTCCTGCTGGATCAGCTGCTTCATGGTGCGCAGCGCTTCGATGGCGGAGAAGTCCAGATAACGCCGATAAACGAAAGGTCGCAGCATATCCAGCAGCTGCGCCCCGGCCACCTGGTCGCCGGCCACCACTCGTGCCTTGATCATCGCGTAGCGTTCCCAGTCGCGGCCCTGGTCTTGGTAGTACTGTTCCAACGCGTTGAAGCTCAGGGCCAGGGCGCCGGCGGAACCGTATGGGCGCAAGCGCATATCGACACGGAACACGAAGCCATCGACGGTGATCGGGTCCAGGGCCTTGATCAGTCGCTGGCCAAGACGGGTGAAGAACTCCTGGTTATCCAGTGAGCGCTTGACCCCTTCTGTCTCGCCGCCTTCAGGGAAGGCAAAGATCAGGTCGATGTCCGACGACAGGTTCAACTCGACCGCGCCAAGCTTGCCCATGCCCAGCACCACCATCTGCTGAGGCAGACCGCTGCGATGGCCGATGGGGGTACCGAACTGCTGGCAATGACGCGGGTACAGCCATTGGTACGCCTGATCGATACACGCGTCTGCCAGGTCCGACAGGTCACGACAGGTCTGCACCAGATCAGCCTGACGGTTCAGGTCACGCCAGATTATCCGCACCTGCTGGCGGCTACGCTGGCGACGCAGGTTGCGCGCCAGCTCGTCTTCGCTCTGCGCAGCCTGCGTGGCGACGGCAATATGTGCACACAACTCGCCCGGCGCGAAACTGCGGTCGAGTTCGCCGCTGGCGACCAGATCAAGGAGCATGGCCGGATCGCGTATTGCCTGTTCGAAGACAAAATCGCTGGCTGCGGTGACCCGGGCAAACTGCGCCCAACGTTCCACCGTCCAGCTATCGAGGGATAAAGAAGGTGTCTGGGCAACGGCGTCACGCAACGATTGCTCACTGCGACTGACAAACGGCACAAGGGTGGCGGGCACTACGGCCAGCAAAGGCAGGCTCATGGACTATCCTTGATCGGCGAGAAAAGATTGGCAGCGCACGGGCGAGGAAACCCTGACCACGGTTGGACTGTCATACAAAAGTTAGAAATAGCTGAAAAATCTGATTTTCTGGCAGAAACCATCGCTGCAAACCTTTTCGCAACTTGTTTTTAACCACCGGTATCGATTTATCCCACAACCCGAACAGAGGCCACGAGCCATTTTTCTGTAGTTTTACTACTGCTTCTTCACGTCAAAAGCATGAAATGGTGATTCATTTGTAGTAAAACTACACAACGCCGGTACACTCTCCGGTAATCCAAGAATTTCATGTCGTCTGCCCAAAAGGCCAGTCGCAAACTCAGGCAACCGATTCTGGAAGCCTTTCCGCCCTGGAGCAAGCCATGCAAGACCTCGATCCCGTCGAAACCCAGGAATGGCTGGACGCCCTGGAGTCGGTTCTCGACAAAGAAGGCGAAGACCGCGCTCACTATCTGATGACCCGTATGGGCGAGCTGGCCACCCGTAGTGGCTCCCAGCTGCCGTACGCCATCACCACGCCATACCGCAACACCATCCCTGTTACCCACGAAGCACGCATGCCTGGCGACCTGTTCATGGAACGCCGCATTCGCTCGTTGGTCCGTTGGAACGCGCTGGCCATGGTGATGCGCACCAACCTGAAAGATTCGGATCTGGGCGGCCACATTTCGAGCTTCGCCTCCAGCGCCACCCTGTACGACATCGGCTTCAACTACTTCTTCCAGGCCCCGACCGAAGAACACGGCGGCGACCTGGTGTTCTTCCAGGGCCACGCCTCGCCTGGCGTCTACGCCCGCGCCTTCATGGAAGGCCGCATCAGCGAAGACCAGATGAACAACTTCCGCCAGGAAGTCGATGGCAAGGGCCTGTCGTCCTACCCGCACCCTTGGCTGATGCCTGACTTCTGGCAGTTCCCGACCGTATCCATGGGTCTGGGCCCGATCCAGGCGATCTACCAGGCTCGCTTCATGAAGTACCTGGAAGCCCGTGGTTTCATCCCGGCCGGCAAGCAGAAAGTCTGGTGCTTCATGGGCGACGGCGAGTGCGACGAGCCGGAATCCCTGGGCGCGATCGCCCTGGCCGGCCGCGAGAAGCTGGACAACCTGATCTTCGTCATCAACTGCAACCTGCAGCGCCTCGACGGCCCGGTTCGCGGCAACGGCAAGATCATCCAGGAACTCGAAGGCGTGTTCCGTGGCGGTGGCTGGAACGTCAACAAAGTGGTTTGGGGCCGTTTCTGGGACCCACTGCTGGCCAAGGACACCAACGGTGCCCTGCAGCGCCGCATGGACGAAGTCATCGACGGCGAGTACCAGAACTACAAGGCCAAGGACGGCGCGTTCGTCCGTGAGCACTTCTTCAACACCCCGGAACTCAAGGCCATGGTCGAAGACCTGTCCGACGACGAGATCTGGAAGCTGAACCGTGGTGGCCACGACCCGTACAAGGTCTATGCAGCCTACCACCAGGCGGTCAACCACAAAGAGCAGCCGACCGTTATCCTGGCCAAGACCATCAAGGGTTACGGCACCGGTGCTGGCGAAGCCAAGAACACCGCGCACAACACCAAGAAGGTCGACGTCGACAGCCTGCGTCAGTTCCGCGACCGCTTCGACATTCCGGTCAAGGACGACGAGCTGGAAAACCTGCCGTTCTTCAAACCGGAAGAAGGCAGTGCCGAAGCCCGTTACCTGGCTGAGCGTCGTGCCGCCCTCGGTGGTTTCGTGCCACAACGCCGCGCCAAGAGCTTCAGCGTACCGACCCCGCCACTGGAAACCCTGAAGGCGATCCTGGACGGTTCGGGCGACCGTGAAATCTCCACCACCATGGCCTTCGTGCGGATCCTCGCGCAACTGGTCAAGGACAAGGAAATCGGCCAGCGCATCGTCCCGATCATCCCGGACGAAGCCCGTACCTTCGGTATGGAAGGCATGTTCCGCCAGCTGGGCATCTACTCGTCCGTCGGCCAGCTCTACGAGCCAGTCGATAAAGACCAGGTGATGTTCTACCGCGAAGACAAGAAAGGCCAGATCCTCGAAGAAGGCATCAACGAAGCCGGCGCCATGTCGTCGTTCATCGCTGCCGGTACTTCGTACAGCTGCCACAACCAGCCGATGCTGCCGTTCTACATCTTCTACTCGATGTTCGGCTTCCAGCGTATCGGTGACCTGGCCTGGGCCGCTGGCGACAGCCGCACCCGTGGTTTCCTGATCGGCGGTACCGCCGGCCGTACCACCCTCAACGGTGAAGGCCTGCAGCACGAAGACGGTCACAGCCACATGATGGCTGGCACCATCCCGAACTGCCGCACCTATGATCCAACCTACGGCTACGAGCTGGCGGTGATCATCCAGGACGGCATGAAGAAGATGACCGAAGAGCAACAGGACGTCTTCTACTACATCACTGTGATGAACGAGTCCTACCAGCAGCCAGCCATGCCGGCCGGTGTCGAGGAAGGCATCATCAAGGGCATGTACCTGCTCGAGGAAGATACCCGCGAAGCGGCGCATCACGTCCAGCTGATGGGCTCCGGCACCATCCTGCGTGAAGTGCGTGAAGCGGCGAAGATCCTGCGTGAAGAGTTCAACGTCGGCGCCGACGTCTGGAGCGTCACCAGCTTCAACGAACTGCGTCGCGACGGCCTGGCCGTAGAGCGCAGCAACCGCCTCAAGCCTGGCCAGAAGCCACAGCAGACCTACGTCGAGCAGTGCCTGAACGGTCGCAAGGGTCCGGTCATTGCCTCTACCGACTACATGAAACTGTTCGCCGAGCAGATCCGTCAGTGGGTGCCGAGCAAAGAATTCAAAGTCCTGGGTACCGATGGCTACGGTCGCAGCGACAGCCGCAAGAAGCTGCGTCACTTCTTCGAAGTCGACCGTCACTTCGTCGTGCTGGCTGCACTGGAAGCCTTGGCTGACCGTGGCGAGATCGAACCGAAGGTTGTGGCCGATGCCATCACCAAGTTCGGCATCGACCCGGACAAGCGCAACCCACTGGACTGCTGAGGAGTATTTTAAGTGAGCGAACTCATTCGCGTACCTGACATCGGCAGCGGTGAAGGTGAAATAATTGAGCTGTTCGTCAAAGTCGGCGACCGCATCGAGGCTGACCAAAGCCTGCTGACCCTGGAGTCCGACAAGGCCTCCATGGAGATCCCGGCACCAAAGGCCGGCGTGATCAAGTCGCTGAAGGTCAAGCTCGGCGACCGCCTGAAAGAAGGCGACGAGCTGATGGAACTGGAAGTCGAGGGCGCCGCTGCGGCGCCTGAGGCTCCGGCCGCTGCGGCCCCGGCTGCGGCTGCACCCGCTGCCGCCCCGGCTGCAGAAGCTGCACCTGCTCCGGCCGCCGCGCCTGCTGCAGCCACCGTTCAGGACATCCACGTTCCGGACATCGGCTCTTCGGGCAAGGCCAAGATCATCGAAGTACTGGTCAAGGTCGGCGACACCGTCGAAGCCGACCAGTCGCTGATCACCCTGGAATCGGACAAAGCCTCGATGGAGATTCCGTCTCCAGCCGCTGGCGTGGTCGAAGCCGTGATTGCCAAGCTGGACGACGAAGTCGGTACCGGCGACCTGATCCTCAAGCTGAAAGTGGCTGGCGCCGCACCTGCTGCTGCACCTGCACCGGCTGCTGCCGCACCGGCTCCGGCCAAGGCTGAAGCAGCGCCTGCTGCCGCGCCGGCTGCTGCCCCTGCTGCTGTCAGCGGTGCCAAGGTTCACGCCGGCCCTGCCGTGCGTCAGCTGGCCCGTGAGTTCGGCGTCGAGCTGAGCGCCGTTGCGGCCACTGGCCCGCACGGTCGCGTCCTCAAGGAAGACGTACAGGTTTACGTCAAGGCCATGATGCAGAAGGCCAAGGAAGCCCCGGCCGCCGGTGCTACCGGTGGTGCAGGCATCCCGCCGATCCCGGAAGTCGACTTCAGCCGCTTCGGCGAAACCGAAGAAGTGCCGATGACCCGCCTGATGCAGATGGGTGCTACCAACCTGCATCGCAGCTGGCTGAACGTGCCGCACGTTACCCAGTTCGACAGCGCCGACATCACCGAGCTGGAAGCTTTCCGCGTTGCCCAGAAAGCCGTTGCAGAGAAGGCTGGCGTCAAGCTGACCGTACTGCCGCTGCTGCTCAAGGCCTGCGCCCACCTGCTCAAGGAACTGCCGGACTTCAACAGCTCGCTGGCCCCTAGCGGCAAAGCGATCATCCGCAAGAAATACGTCAACGTCGGTTTCGCCGTCGACACCCCGGATGGCCTGTTGGTCCCTGTGATCAAGAACGTCGACCAGAAGAGCCTGCTGCAACTGGCTGGCGAAGCGGCGGCCCTGGCTGAAAAAGCCCGGACCAAAAAGCTGTCGGCTGACGACATGCAAGGCGCCTGCTTCACCATCTCCAGCCTCGGTCACATTGGCGGCACCGGCTTCACGCCGATCGTCAACGCGCCGGAAGTGGCGATCCTCGGTGTTTCCAAGGCCACCATCCAGCCAGTCTGGGATGGCAAAGCCTTCCAGCCGAAGCTGATGCTGCCGCTGTCGCTGTCTTACGATCACCGCGTGATCAACGGTGCAGCCGCTGCGCGCTTCACCAAGCGCCTGGGCGACCTGCTGACCGATATCCGCACCATGCTGCTGTAATGCTGTTTCCTGTCTCCTCCTGCCGGAGGAGACAGGCTCCCTTTTCGAGCTGCCACGCTCGTACCTCAACCCCGTCACTTTGGCGGGGCTTTTTTTGCCTGCGATTTATGCGATTTGCTGCGCTTGTGAGCCGACAAAGCCGGTTCCCAAGGGAGCTACGCTGTTTTCGGGTCAAGAAATCATTCGCTACGCCGATATACAGTCATTAGAACGCCGCTGTATCGCTTGTCAGCCATCGATGCATGATGCAACCTTGCCAAACCGCGTAGCAGCACTTTGCCCAGCCCGCGCCAACCGCCTTATTGAAGCGAGCTCTCAATGAAAAGCCATTCCGATGCCGCCAGCCGTATGGCGGCCGAGGTCGTGACGCAGTTACCCGTGCCCTCGCGGCTCGGCATGCTGCGTTTCGAACGGCTGAATGAGGCCAGCTGGGCCCTGCTGTACCTCGACCCTGCCTGCGAACGCCAGTTCGGCATGGCGGCGGTCGACCTCTGTGCCCTGGTCGGCTCGCCCTATGCCAGCCTGATGGAGCCCGAGGCGCGCTACAAACTGCACGATGACATCCAGCAGCAACTGGCTGATCGCCCGAACTACCGGGTGCGTTATACCCTGCACACCGCACAGGGCCCGCTGCACCTGCTGGAGCTGGGTGAGGCCTACAAACAGCACAATCGCCAGCTGCTGCGCGGCTACCTGATGGTGGTCGACAGCCTGTCGGACGATGCCCCGAACCTCAGCGCAGTCGACCTTGAGACCCGCAACAACCGCCTGCAGATTGCCTTGCAGCTCAACCAGCAAGCCCAACAGGAACAGCTCGAACACCTGGAGCGGGTACGCGCCCAGCAGGAGCTGATCCTGCACCTGGCGCGCCATCGCTACAGCGCGAGCAATTCACTGCTCGAAGCCGCCGAGCTGATCACCCGCAGCGCCTGCGAGATCTACAAAATCGACTGTGCCAGCATCTGGTACCTGGAAGGCCAGCGCCTGGAGCCGATCTCCGCGTACTACCGCGAAGCCCAGGAGTACTGCCTGCCCGAGCCCATCGATGCCAGTCGTTTTCCCGACTACCTCGAGGCCTTGCATACCAGCCGGGCGATCGACGCACACAACGCCAGCCATGATCCACGTACCCGGGAAATGGCCGAAAGCCTGCGCCCGCGTGACATCAACGCCATGCTCGATGCCAGTATTCGCATCGATGGCCAGGTGGTCGGCGTGCTCTGCCTGGAACACACCGGTTCGGCGCGGGCCTGGCAGTCAGACGAAATCGCCTTTGCCGGTGAGCTGGCCGATCAGTTCGCCCAGGTCATCAACAACCACAACCGGCGCACTGCCACCAGTGCCCTGCACCTGTTCCAGCGTGCCGTAGAGCAAAGCGCCAACGCCTTTTTGCTGGTTAACCGTGACGGCGTGGTGGAATACGTCAACCCAAGCTTTACCGCCATTACCCAGTACAGCACCGACGAGGTGCACGGCAACCGGCTCTCGGAACTACCGGCGCTGGAAAACCTCAGCGAGCTGTTGTTCGACGCCACCTCAAGCCTGGCCCTGAGCAACAGCTGGCAAGGCGAGTTCAAAAGCCGACGCAAGAACCTCGAGCCCTACTGGGGGCAGTTGTCGATTTCCAAGGTCTACGGTGATAACCGCGAGCTGACCCACTACATCGGCATCTACGAGGACATCACCCAGAGCAAGCTGGCCCAGCAGCGCATCGAACGCCTGGCCTACACCGACAACCTGACCAGCCTGGGCAACCGCCCGGCGTTCATCCGCAACCTCGACGAACGCTTTGCCCGCGACAGCGACAGCCCTATCTGCCTGCTGCTGGTAGACATCGACAACTTCAAGCGGATCAACGACAGCCTCGGTCACCAGACCGGTGACAAGCTGCTGATCAGCCTCGCCCGGCGGCTGCGCAACAGCCTCAGTGCCGACGGCAGCCTGGCGCGCTTTGCCAGTAACGAATTTGCCGTGTTGCTGGAGAACACCGACCTCAAGAGCGGCCAGCAGATTGCCCAGCAGCTGCTGCGCACACTCGACAAACCGATGTTCGTCGACAACCAGTTGATCAACGTCACCGGCTCCGTGGGCCTGGCCTGTGCCCCCCTGCACGGCCGCGACCCGCAGACCCTGATGAAAAACGCAGGCCTGGCCCTGCACAAGGCCAAGGCCAACGGCAAGCACCAGGCGCAAGTGTTCACTGAAGCCCTGAATGCCGAAGCCAGCTACAAGCTGTTCGTCGAGAACAACCTGCGCCGGGCCCTGACCCAGAACGAGCTGGACGTGTTCTATCAGCCCAAGCTGTGCCTGCGAAGCGGCCGCCTGTTGGGCCTGGAGGCCCTGCTGCGCTGGAACCACCCGGACAAGGGCATGATCCGCCCGGACCAGTTCATCAGCGTGGCCGAAGAAACAGGCCTGATCATCCCGATCGGCAAGTGGATTGCCCGCCAGGCCTGCCGCATGAGCCAGAAACTGCGCACCGAAGGGCTGGGCAACCTGCAGGTGGCAATCAACCTTTCGCCCAAGCAGTTTTCCGATCCGGACCTGGTCGCCTCCATCGCCAACATCCTCCAGGAGGAGGCGCTGCCAGCGCACCTGCTGGAACTGGAACTGACCGAAGGCCTGCTGCTTGAAGCCACCGAAGACACCCACCGCCAGCTCGACCAGCTCAAGCAGCTGGGCCTGACCCTGGCCATGGACGACTTCGGTACCGGTTACTCTTCGCTCAGTTACCTGAAGAAGTTCCCGATCGACATCATCAAGATCGACCGCAGCTTCATCCATGAAATTCCCGACAACCAGGACGACATGGAAATCACCTCCGCCGTGGTGGCCATGGCCCACAACCTCAAGCTCAAAGTGGTTGCCGAGGGTATCGAAACCGCCGAACAACTGGCCTTCCTGCGTCGCCACCGCTGTGACGTTGGCCAGGGCTACCTGTTCGACCGGCCGATTCCGGGCGCGGAACTGGTGAACAAGCTCAAGCGCTATCCGCGCGGCCCGAGCGACTGACAGCGGCGTAACACTCGGGCACACTACGACTCTATCCCTACACACCCTGCCTTTAGAGGAGTGGGTCATGGTCCTGCGCTCGGAGATTCTCGTGAACAAAAACGTCCTGCCTACCGCGGAACAGGCGCTGCCTGGCCGTGAAACCCCGATGGCCCTGCCGGAAAAGCACTTCGTCTTCAAAGACACCCCGCTGCTTGGCCCGTTCTTCGAGAACGTCGACTTTGCGATCTTTGGGCTGGGTTGCTTCTGGGGTGCCGAGCGCCGTTTCTGGCAGCGTGAAGGCGTGGTCAGCACCGTGGTCGGCTATGCCGGCGGCTTCACCCCGAACCCGACCTACGAAGAAGTCTGCTCGGGCCTGACCGGCCACACCGAAGTCGTGCTGGTGGTGTTCGACAAAGACAAGGTCAGCTACCAGGAACTGCTGGCCATGTTCTGGGAACTGCACAACCCGACCCAGGGCATGCGCCAAGGCAACGACATCGGTACCCAGTACCGCTCGGTGATCTACTGCACCAGCCCCGAGCAACTGGAACTGGCCCTGGCCAGCAAGCAGGCCTACCAGGCCGAACTGACCAAGGCCGGCTTCGGCGAGATCACCACCGAGATCGACCAGGCCCCGACTGTCTACTTCGCCGAGGCCTACCACCAGCAATACCTGGCCAAAAACCCGGAAGGCTACTGCGGTATTGGCGGCACCGGTGTTTGCCTACCGCCTAGCCTGCAAGGCAACTGAGGATAAACCCCAGGTGAGCGCTTCGCGCTCAATCGCAGGCTGTCGCCGGCTCCCACAGGTTCGAGTTACATCAGCCCTGTGGGAGCTGATTTCTGTCGTCCAGATGTCAGCGATACCCTCTGCCAAAACCCGCCCCTGGCACCTTTCCTCCCGCAACCCGCTCATTGCAGTTTCCCCTGGCCAACGCTGTACCAGTCCAGGCGCCGGGTCAGGACCATGAACACACCCAACAGCCCGAACAGCAACAGTGCCCCCATCAGCAAGGCATAGTCTTCGGCGCTGAGCAGGCCGTAGAGCATCGCGTAGAGCATCGCCAAACCGCAGGCAAAGCCCATCGCCCGCCATGCGCTGCGCAGCACATGGCTGAGGTAGAAACCGATCAACAGCACGCAAGCCGTAGCCGACACCCCATACGCCACACCAAAGCCCAGGTGCTCGGACAACGACAGCAACAGCAGGTAGAACAACGCCAGCGCCGCACCGACCAGCGCGTACTGGATCGGGTGCACGCTGAGGCTCCTGAGCACCTCGAAGAGGAAAAAGCCGGCAAAGGTCAATGCAATGAACAGCAGGGCATATTTGATCGCCCGGTCGCTCTTGAGGTATTGATCCACCGGATCGACAAAGCTCACGCCAAAAGTGCGGCCGCGCAGCTCGTCACAGCTGCCCTGGCTCGCACACAGGCTCAATGCGTCTTCCAGGTTGGTCGAGAAAAAGGATGCCTGCCAGCGCGCACTGAAGCCCTGGGCGTTGACCTCCCGCTCAGCGGGCAGGTAGCTGCCGACAAAGCTCGGGTGTGGCCAGTTGGCCTTGAGGCTCACCGTACTGGTACGCCCTACCGGCACCACATGCAGCTGACCGGTGCCCTGCAAGGCCAGGTCGAAGGCATAGTCCAGGCGTGTTTGCGCCTGACCGTCGAGGTGCTCCAGCGGCACATGCACCCCGCCGCCCAACCAGCTCAAACCAGTGCCCGCCTGAAAATCCAGGGTCTGGCCATTGAGCGTCAGGCTCAGGCCCTTTTCGATGCCACGGATGTCACTGACCCCCACTGCGATAAACGGCGTGTCAAAGCGGTATCCCTCTAGATCATCGGTAACCCCCCAGTTGGCCGGCACCTTGAACTGGCCGCTGATGCGGTTGTCGGCATGAAACAGCCGCGCTTCGTAGATACCCCGTGAGCGCAGCTCGGTCTGGGCAGCACCCTCGAGCTCGAAGGTCTCCGGCAGAAAATACAGAAAGCCACTGTTCTCTTTGGCTTCCTGAAAGGTATGGCCGTCCTGGGTAAGCCAGCTCTTCACTGTTTTGCGGTACGGCACGACCAGCAGCGGCCCGCTGATCTGCTGGCTGAAGCTTGAGCTCTGGGCAATGTCCTGCACCACGCTGTCGCGCAATGCCTGACGCTCGCTGATCAGGTTGCCGATCATCAGCAACGGGATCAGCAGCAAGACAATCAGGAAGGCTATCGCGCCCAGTTTGAAGCTGAGGGTTCGGTTCATGTATGCGGCTCCGGTTTCGATGCGCAGAGTCTGCGCAGCCGATAAGGAGCCTGCGTGCAGCGATTGTGGAGTTTGTGTGGAGAATCAGCTCAGGCGGTTGGCCGCCAGCCACAGGCGCACGCGCACACCGTCCTCGACGTTGGCCACCTCTAACGCACCACCATGCAGTTGCATGACCTCTTCGACGAAATTCAAACCAAGGCCTGTGCTTTTGCGCCCGCTGCCCGGTCGCGGCAGCGAATAAAAGCGCTCGCTGACCCGGCCCAGCGCATAGTCGGGAATCGCTTCGCCCTGGTTGTACAGGCTCAATGCAACCCGCTCGCCGCGTCGCTCCAGCTCAAACACCAGCAGCCCGCCTGGGCCAGTGAAGTCCAAAGCATTGTCCAGCAGGTTGCCAATTGCCTGGCGCATCAGGAACGGCTCGCACAACAGCTGGATGCCGGTGGGCACACGTTGGCGCACCTGCAAGCCATTGCTTTCGATCCGTGCGCTCTGGGCGACCAGCAATTCATCGACCAGCGCCGCCAGCGCCACCTGGTGCTGTTGCTCCAGGGTTTGCATCTGCTCGACCTGGGCCAGGTTGAGCAAGCGCTCGATCAGTTGCTGCATGCGTGCACTTTCACGCTCGATATTGCCGGCGAAGCGCTCGCGCTGCTCATCCGGCATCGGTCCCTGCAGCAGCTCCGAAGCGCCGCGAATGGCGGCAAGCGGGCTCTTGAGCTCGTGGGTCAAGGTGTGAACATAACGCTCAACGTAGTCCTTGCCGTCCAGCTGGGTGCGCATGCGCTCCACCGCCGCCGCCAACTGCCCCAGTTCACCGCCGCGATAATGGGGCAGCGCCATCCGCTCGCCTTCGCTGACCGCCTGGGCGTAACGGGTCAGGCGCCGCAGCGAGCGCGCCAGCCACCAAGACAAGGCCGCCCCCACCAGCAAACCCAGCCCGATCAGGCCCAGCCCCAGGTACAGCAAGCGTTGTTCGGCGCGATCGATATACGGCTGCAACGACGAGTTCGGCTTGGCGACCGTCACCACGCCGATAATGTTGCCTTCATCGAGAATCGGCGCCGCCACGTGCATCACCGACGACTCCGGATCGTCTGGGTTCGAGCGGGTCGAACGCGCACCATATTCGCCGCGCAAGGTCAGGTACACATCGTTCCAGCGCGAGTAGTCCTGGCCCACCGCTTCGCCGCTGGAGTCGAGCAGGACGATGCCCTTGGCGTCGGTGACATAGATGCGGTGGTTAACCTGGTTTTTCGGCAAACCCCAGATATCAGCCCGCGGCTGTCGCTTGCCATAGGCACGCAGCAAATCGGGCATGCGGCCCTGGCCCAGGGTGCCACCTTTGACGTCGTCATGGAGGATTTCGGCCAGCAGGTTGGCAGTGTCCACCAGGGTTTCTTCGGCAGACTGGCGCACGCCGGGGCGGATTTGCTCGCGCACGGTGTTGAGAACGAAATAGCCGGTCAGCCCGACAAACAGGAAGTACACCAGAAAAATCCGGATGCCCAGGCGCATCAGCGGTGGCTCGGGCTGTAGCTGTAACCCACGCCGCGGTGGGTCTGGATCGGCTCGGCGTCCACCGCCACCTGGCGCAACTTGGCCCGCAGGCTTTTGATGTGGCTGTCGATGTTGCGCTCATAGCCGGCATCTGCCGGCACGCCGACGGCATCGAGCAATTGCTCGCGGCTGAACACCCGCTCGGGTTGTTCCAGCAGGCACTGCAACAGCCGGAACTCGTGGCGGGTCAGGCTCAGTGGCTGACGGTGATAGAGGATCTGCATACGCACAGTATCGACCTCAAACGGCCCCTGCGCACGGCCTTCAGGCTCGCTGCGCGGCGCTATGCGTTTGAGGATCGCCCGCACCCGGGCGGCGACTTCGCGCGGGCTGAAGGGTTTGACCACATAATCGTCGGCGCCGATTTCCAGGCCCACCACCCGGTCGATTTCCCCGTCGCGGGCACTGAGGAACATCACCGGCACCTCACTGAAGCGACGCAGTTGGCGGCAGGTTTCAAAGCCGCTTATATCCGGCAGGCCGATGTCCAGAATGATCAGGTCGGCGGGGTGCAGTCGTTGCTGCTCCAGCGCGGCACTGCCCAGCGTTACCCAATGCGTGCTGTGGCCATCACCCTGCAAGGCAAAAATCAGGGTGTCGGCGATGGCGGCTTCGTCTTCGACAATGAGTATGTGGGGCATCTTTAGCGGCAAGCCTCAAGCTGCAAGCTTCAAGTAAAAGCGGATCGCGTGAACTTACACTGATCTGCCTTGGCTTGCAGCTTGCCGCTTGCCGCTAAGCCATCAGCAATCCGGCTTACCGGCAGTGAACCGGCGTGCCGGGTTGACCGCCGCCTTGAACTCTCGCAAGGCTTTGGCACCAATCAGCAGCGGGTAATTGAAGCTGCTGCGGTCGGTCAGGTTGACCTCCACCGTGCGCTTCACGTCGCCCAGGCATAGTTCCAGCTCGACCACCGGCCGCCGCGCCGCCTCGGCGGTTTCACCCTCTTCCTCTTCATCGGAGCGCGCCTTGATCTTGCTGATCCGCGCCAGCTTGTGCTCATAGACCTTGTCGCCGGCACCGTCGGTGGCCAGACGGAATCGCACCCAGTCCTCACCATCACGGGTGAAGCGCTCGATATCCTTGGCCGACAACGAGGCGGTCAGGGCACCGGTGTCCATCTTGGCTTTGAGGGTTTCGCCGATTTCCGGCAGGGCGATGTATTCATAGCGGCCATACAACGTAGGCTCGGCGGCCATCACCGGCAGCGCCAGCGCCGCCAACAGGGCAAGCAGTTGTTTCACGAGTCGACTTCCTTGATAGGGGACAGTGCTTAGACTGCACAGATGGCATAGGTTCGTTTTCACAGGGTATCCAACACAATGTGAAACATTTGTCTCACCCACCGGGCATTGGACATTTGGCGTAGTACTTCTGCCTGCTTATCATGGCCCACTGTTTAAGTCACACAACAGAGTTCGTTTATGCGTCGCCTGCTGATCGGCATTCTCACAACTGCCTTGCTGCTGCTCAACACCCTGGTGCTGATCGGCCCCTTGCTGGTATTCGCCCTTATCAAGCTGGTGCTGCCTGGCCGCGGCCGGGATTACGCCTCGTGGGCGGTGATGTGGATCGCTGAAACCTGGTCCGAGATCGACAAACTGATCTTTGCCCTGTGCATCCCCACCCAGTGGGACATTCGCGGTGTAGAACGCCTGCGCACCGACACCTCGTACCTGTGCGTCAGCAACCACCAGACCTGGGTCGACATCCCTGCGCTGATCGAAAGCCTCAACCGGCGCACGCCGTTCTTCAAGTTCTTCCTGAAGAAAGAGCTGATCTGGGTGCCGCTGCTCGGACTGGCCTGGTGGGGGCTGGATTACCCGTTCATGAAGCGCTACAGCAAAGCCTTTCTGGACAAGCACCCGCACCTCAAGGGCAAGGACCTGGAAATCACCAAGGCCGCCTGTGAGCTGTTCAAGCGCCAGCCGGTCACCGTGGTCAACTACCTCGAAGGCACCCGCTTTACCGAGGCCAAGCGCCAGGAGCAGCAATCGCCCTATCGTCACCTGCTAAAGCCAAAGGCCGGTGGCGTGGCCTTTGTGCTGGCGGCGCTGGGTGAGCAACTGGATGCGTTGCTGGACGTGACCATCGTTTACCCCGGCGACAAGGCACCCGGCTTCTGGGACCTGCTCAATGGCAGCATCAGTCGGGTGATTATCGACATTCAGGTGCGCGAGCTGGACCCGGCATTGTGGTCGGGGGATTACGAAAACGACCCGGCATTCCGCCAGACCGTGCAGGACTGGGTGAACCAGTTGTGGGTCGAGAAGGACCAGCGTATCGCGCAACTGCGCAGCGAAATGCGCTGAGATTTTTGTTGTTTGATCGGGCCCTATCGCGGGCAAGCCCGCTCCCACAGGTTCAGCGATAACCTCTGTGGGAGCGGGCTTGCCCGCGAAGAGGCCGGCAAATCCACACATCCCCTTAATTAGAAGCCAGGCTAATAATCAGCATTAGTATTATTTTTTTGTCTTCCCCACCCAAGTGGATAAAAATCGATCAACAGACAACTACAAAAAAGCCTGGATCGAACAATGGCCACTCAACCTTGCTCCACTGCCGAGGCAGCGCCTCCTCAACTTCGCCGGGTCCTTGGCCTGCCTGCCCTGGTGTTCTTCGGCCTGGTATACATGGTGCCGCTGACCATTTTCACCACCTACGGCATCGTCACTGAACTGACCGGTGGCCGCACCGCCGGCGCCTACATGGTCACGCTGCTGGCCATGCTCTTCACCGCCGCTTCCTACAGCTTCATGGTCAAGCGCTTCCCGGTCGCAGGGTCCGCGTACTCCTACACCAACCTCGCATTTGGTCCGAACGTGGGTTTTCTCGCCGGCTGGTCGTTGCTGCTCGACTACCTGTTCCTGCCGATGATCAACTACCTGCTGATCGGCTTGTTCCTCAATATCGCCTTCCCGGCCATTCCGGCATGGAGCATCGTGCTCGGCTCAATCGCCCTGGTAACCGTGCTCAACGTGGTCGGTATCCACTCGGTGGCCAAGGCCAGCAACCTGATCGTCGGCGCGCAGATCGTCTTCATCGGCGTGTTTGTCGCCCTGTCGTGGCAAACCCTGGGTAACGGCCAGCCGGTCGACTTCCTTTCGCCACTGCTGGGCGATGGCAGTGCACCGGGCTTTGGCCCGCTGATGGCCGGTGCGGCAGTACTGTGCCTGTCGTTTTTGGGCTTTGACGCGGTCTCGACCCTGGCCGAAGAAAGCCGCGATGCCCGCCGCGACGTACCGCGGGCGATCATCCTCACCACCCTGTTCGCTGGCGTGTTGTTCACCCTGCTGGCCTATCTGAGCCAGCTGGTGCTGCCGGGCAGCACCTTCGCCAATGCCGACGCGGCGGCCAACGAGGTAATGTTCAAGGCGGGCGGGCAGTTCCTGGCGAACTTCTTCACCGCTGCCTATGTGGCCGGCAGCCTCGGCTCGGCGCTGGCCTCCCAGGCGGCGGTGTCGCGCATCCTCTACACCATGGGCCGCGACCGGGTGCTGCCACAGCGCACCTTCGGCAAGCTGTCGCCACGCTTCGGCACCCCGGTTTTTGCCATTTTGCTGGTGTCGGCGTTTTCGCTGCTGGCCCTGGTGATCGACCTGGCCACCCTGGCCTCGCTGATCAGCTTTGGCGCACTGGTGGCCTTTTCGGCAGTTAACCTGGCGGTGGTGCGTACCCACCTGATCACCGACACCAGCCAGCGTACCCTCGGCGGCCTGCTGCGTTATGGCCTGGTGCCGCTGGTAGGGCTGAGCCTGACCCTGTGGCTGTGGACCAGCCTGTCGGCGCTGACCATGGTGATCGGCCTGTGCTGGTTTGCCCTGGGGCTGGCGTACCTGGCCATGCTCACCGCAGGCTTCCGTCGCCCGGCGCGGCAGATGGATTTTTCTGAAGCGGGTTGAGCTGTATTGCTAGTAATGGGCCGCAGCAAAGCGGCCCTTATTCACACCGATGGTGCAGCTGCCGGTGCACCCCACAAGCTACCCAGATTCTGCAGCAGCGAACCGGCAACCCCTTGCTGGCCGAGGTACTGCAGGATCAGCGGGGCAAATTGACCGATCATGCCGGTATCCATGCCCAGCGCACTGAAGGCACTGTTGAGGTCGTCGGTGCTCTTGACGTTGTTGCCCAAGGCATTGCTCAAGGCCGACGAGTTGCCGCTCTTGCCGAGCAATTCACCCAGGCCGCTCAGGCCGCCCAATGCATTTTCGCCAGAGAGCAGGTCAAGGCCCGGCACGGCCTTGCTCAACTGTTCGTAGTCGGTGCTGCTGAGCTGGTTGCGGGCCAGACCCAGCAACGCGCCGGTGCCGCCGATGGCTTGCTCCGGGGTGATTTTCAATTCGCTGCCCAGGGTGTTGAGCAGGTTGGCCGAGGCGGCGGGCGCCTGTACTGCGGCACCGTCCTTGTTGCCCTGCATGGCAGACACGGCGTTGGCCGCATCGCTGAGGTTGAAGGCGAAAACCGAGCCGGCAGCCAGGCTCATCAGGGTGACCAGTGCAATACGTTTCATCAAAGGACCTCGTCGGCCGTAAAGGCAGGAAAACGAGGGTTTGGACTGCACAGGCAAAGGAATGTTCCGCTGCAACCGGCTTTGTGGGAGCAGGTTTACCGGGCCGCCGCGAATACGATTGTGGCCGCACCGGCCTATTCGCGGGTGAACCCGCTCCCACACGGATCAAGGCAACGGCTGGCTTATATCGCGGTCTTCAAGCCCTTCCAGCAATGCCTCCACCAGGCCCTTGGCCATCTCCACCGAATGCAGGGTGGACCAGAGAAAACCGGTGGTCGATTTATCAACCCCCTCGATGGCCTTGTAGCCGGTGTCATAGGCACAACGCAGGTACAGCGAGACATGCACTAGCGCATCATGCGGGGCAATACCGGCATTGACGGAGAAGAGCTGAGGGTGACCGGCAGCGCAATCGCCGAAGGGTTTGTTGAGGGTGTTGTAGAGGGAAGTGGGTGGATCTGGGACTAATTTTTTCATCAGTAGCTTCCACATGAGTTTTAGCTACACCGGTCCGTTTCCACACGTAGGGTGGCAGCTGTGACACGGGGTGGAAAGCGGGTCATGTGGACAACCCGGTAGGCATACGCCTCCCGCGCACAGCTGCCATAAAGGCCAGCCGATTCCACAAACCACTCAGGTTTCCACACCCGATCGCTGAGACCTCAGCGACTCACGGAGACTAGAAGGACTGATTTCCTGGGGCAAGCATTGGGGATCGACAGAGCGCGTAGGTTATTTCCTAGGACCAAAAATGACCAGTCGATACACATCAGAAAATACGCAAATTGATGCCGGAAATACGACTGCACACCTGATTAGAAAACAAGAGCCCCTCTAACGAGGGGCTTTTATCGGGCGTTTTTAGGCCGCACTAAACGTTTTATGCGGATCAATCACAAACTTCTTCGGCACGCCCGCATCGAACTCGCCATACCCTTCCGGCGCCTGATCCAGGCTGATCACCTGCACACCGACCACTTCGGCAATATTGATACGGTCCCACATGATGGCCTGCATCAACTGGCGGTTGTACTTCATCACCGGTGTTTGCCCGGTGTGGAAGCTGTGCGACTTGGCCCAGCCCAGGCCGAAGCGGATGCTCAGGCTACCGATCTTGGCGGCGGCATCCACTGCACCCGGGTCTTCGGTGACGTACAGGCCGGGAATGCCGATTTTGCCCGCTACCCGCACCACGCCCATCAGCGAGTTGAGCACGGTGGCCGGGGCTTCGTGCTTGGCACCAGCGTGGCCATGACCGCGGGCCTCGAAGCCCACTGCATCGACGGCGCAGTCGACTTCCGGCTCGCCCAGCAGGTTGGCGATCTGCTCATGCAGCGGAGTGTCCTGGGACAGATCGGCAATTTCGAAGCCCTGGGCCTTGGCGTGGGCAAGGCGCACCGGGTTGACGTCACCGACGATCACCACCGCAGCGCCGAGTAAACGCGCTGAAGCGGCAGCCGCCAGGCCGACAGGGCCGGCACCGGCGATGTACACCGAGCTGCCCGGGCCAACGCCGGCAGTCACCGCGCCGTGGTAGCCAGTGGGCAGAATATCGGAGAGGCAGGTCAGGTCGCGGATTTTCTCCATGGCCTTGTCGCGGTTCGGCAATTTCAGCAGGTTGAAGTCGGCGTACGGCACCAGCACGTATTCGGCCTGGCCACCGGTCCAGTCACCCATGTCCACGTAACCGTAGGCACCGCCAGCGCGTGCCGGGTTGACCGTGAGGCACACGCCGGTGTGCATCTCTTTGCACGAGCGGCAGCGGCCACAGGCGACGTTGAACGGCACGGAAACCAGGTCGCCGATCTGCAGGTTTTCGACATCGCGGCCCTTTTCGATCACCTCGCCGGTGATCTCGTGGCCCAGCACCAGGCCGACCTGCGCCGTGGTGCGGCCGCGGACCATGTGTTGGTCGGAGCCGCAGATGTTGGTGGAGACCACCTTGAGGATCACCCCGTGTTCGATCTTCTTGCCGCGCGGATCCTGCATTTTGGGGTAGTCAATTTTCTGCACCTCGACCTTGCCTGCGCCGAGATACACCACACCACGATTACCAGACATGCTTTTACCTCGCTAAGTTTGTTGTTATGTAGCGGTGCAAAGTGCGCAGCCCGCAGGCGGCGCTGTGTTACTGGAATCTTGTTTCAGCCGGTCAGAGCACTACCGTGCGATTGGCATTCAAAAACACCCGCCGTTCTATGTGATACCCCACCGCCCGCGCCAGGGTCAGGCACTCGATGTCGCGGCCCTTGGCGATCAGGTCTTCCGGATAATGACTGTGGTCCACCGCTTCGACGCCCTGGGCAATGATCGGCCCTTCGTCGAGGTCGTTGTTGATGTAGTGGGCCGTGGCGCCAACCAGCTTCACGCCTTTGTTGTACGCCTGGTGATAAGGCTTGGCGCCCTTGAAGCCCGGCAGCAGGGAGTGATGGATGTTGATCGCCCAACCATCAAGGCGGCGGCACAGTTCCGGCGACAGCACCTGCATGTAGCGGGCAAGGATCACCAGTTCGGCGCCCGACTCTTCGATCACCTTCAGCACCTTGCGCTCCTGCGCCGGTTTATCAAGCGGATCGAGGGCAAAGTGGTAGTAGGGAATCCGGTGCCAGTTGGCCAGCGGCTCAAGGTCGGGGTGGTTGGAGATCACTGCCACCACTTCCATGCTCAATTGCCCGATGCGCTGGCGATAGAGCAGGTCGTTGAGGCAGTGATCGGCCTTGGAGACCATGATCACCACTTTTGGCCGGTGCTTGGGCGCGGTCAGCTCGAACAGCATGCCGAAGGCCTCGCCCCGTTCGGTAAGGCCGGCGCGAAAGCTGGCTTCGTCGAAGTCGTCGGGCTGGCGAAACTCCACACGAATGAAAAAACGCCCGGACAAGCGGTCATCGAACGAATGGTGTTCGGTGACATAGCACTGCTGCTCGTACAGGTAACGCGTTACCACATCGACAGTGCCGAGCAGGCTCGGACAGTCAGCGGTAAGAATCCAGGTGTCCGGTGCTCGGCTCATAAATCGCTCCCTAGGCCTCGATGCTCAAACCGTATTCGGCCGCTGCATCCTGCAGCCACAACCACCAGTAATCGGAGAAGCTGCGACGTATCAGCAGCTCCCAGGTTTCCTCGCCGGTGCGACGGATCACCAGTTGCGACTTGGCGAACACGGTGCCCACGGCTTTGCCGACGGGGAAGTTGTTTGGATGTACATCGTAGCTGGTGGATTTCATCAGCACTTCGCGCACGTTCGGGCCGCTCAGTTCCAGCAGGGTCTGCCCGCCGCTGACATTGACGATCTGGATGTGCTGGCCATCGAGGGCATCGCGCAGTTTCTGCTCGACGGCAAACTCCTGGCCACCGGGGACGATCAGCAGCCACTCATCCGGGCCCAGCCATTGCAGCGACATCTCGCCGCTGGCAACCACGGTAAGGGCGACGGGCAGCTCCAGGCCCAGGGCCTTGAACACACCGCCGGCGAAGGCCTGGTCGTGACCGCTGCCGCGCAGGGTCAGGTGACCGAGGAATTTGTGCTCGCGCAGGGTTACCCCGGCGTTCTTGCGGCCCTTGCCGACCAGGCTGGGCAGGTCGGCATGGTGCAGTGGCGACTCGGCCTTGACGTCGTTGCCTGGGCGTTGCTGGTAGACGTTGATAGTGCTCATTACTCACCTGCCTTGAATGCTGTAGTTGCGCGCAACACCGACCCTGTGGGAGCGGCTTTAGACGTTTTGCCGCTCGCCTTTCGGATCGAAGAACACCGAAGAACAGATCTCGGCTTCGATCACGCTGCCATCGGCCTGCGGCGAGTAAACCCGTTCACCCAGACGCTTGAGGCCACCTTTGACCACCCCCATGGCGAAGGAATAGCCCAGGGAGTTGCTGGCGTAGCTGGAGGTCACGTGACCGACCATGTCCATCGGGATCGCCTGTTTCGGATCGAACACCAGTTGCGCCCCTTCCGGCAGCCACTGGTTCGGGTCGACCGGCTTGAGCCCCACCAGTTGCTTGCGGTTTTCACGTACACAATCTTCGCGGTTCATCCCGCGCCAGCCGATCCACGAGAACGGCTTGGTACGGCCCACGCACCAGCCCATGTTGAGGTCGTCCGGGGTCATCGAACCGTCGGTGTCCTGGCCGACGATAATGAAGCCCTTCTCGGCCCGCAGTACGTGCATGGTCTCGGTGCCGTAGGGGGTCAGGTTGTACTGCTTGCCCGCCTCGGCGATCTTCTCCAGCACGCCCATGGCGTAGTTGGCCTGGATGTTGATTTCGTACGACAGCTCACCGGTGAACGAGATCCGGAACACCCGCGCCGGCACGCCCGCCACCAGGCCCTCCTTCCAGCTCATGAACGGGAAGGCGTCTTTGTCCAGGTCGATATCGGTCACTTCGCTGAGCAGCTGGCGGCTGTTGGGGCCCGACAGGGTCAGGGTCGCCCAGTGGTCGGTCACCGAAGTGAAGTACACCTTGAGGTCCGGCCATTCGGTTTGCTGGTAGATCTCCAGCCACTGCAGCACCCGCGCCGCGCCACCGGTGGTGGTGGTCATGATGAAGTGATTCTCGCCGACGCAGGCGGTCACACCGTCATCGAAGACCATGCCGTCTTCTTTGCACATCAGGCCGTAACGGGCTTTGCCCACATCCAGCTTGGTCCAGGCGTTGGTGTAGATGCGGTTGAGGAACTCACGGGCGTCCGGGCCCTGGATGTCGATCTTGCCCAGGGTCGAGGCGTCGAGCAGGCCGACGCTGTCGCGCACTGCCTTGCATTCGCGCGCGACGGCGGCATGAATGTCTTCACCGTTGCGCGGGAAGTACCACGGCCGCTTCCACTGGCCGACGTCTTCGAACTCGGCACCGTTTTTCAGGTGCCAGGCATGCAGCGCAGTGAAACGTACCGGCTCGAACAGGTGCCCGCAGTGCCGCCCGGCCACGGCGCCGAAAGTGATCGGCGTGTAGTTGGGACGGAACATGGTGGTGCCCATTTCCGGGATGGTGATGCCCATCGAGCGGGCTGCAATCGCCAGGCCGTTGATGTTGCCCAGCTTGCCCTGGTCGGTGCCAAAACCCAGCGCGGTGTAGCGTTTGACGTGCTCGACCGACTCAAAACCTTCGCGCGTCGCCAGTTCAATGGCGGCGGCAGTGACGTCGTTCTGCTGGTCGACGAATTGCTTCGGCGCCCGTGCGGTGTTCTTGTCGTGAGGCACCTGGAACAGGGCCACGGTAGCTTCTTCCTGACGCGCAAGCACCTTGGGCAGCGTGCCCTGCACGGCCTTGAAGCCGGCCTCGGTGGCCGCACGCGCGCCGCCTTCGAAACCGTCGGCCAGGGTATCGCCCAAGGCGAACACGCCATTGATGCCGCCGACACACACTCGTTTTTGCGGGGCATCACCCGGTACGAAACCGAGGATGTCTTCGCGCCAGACCGGCTTGCCGCCCAGGTGCGATGCCAGGTGCACCACCGGGCTGTAGCCGCCGGAGGTAGCCACCAGGTCGCAGTCCAGCCATTCGCCAGGGCTTGCGACCTTGTGCGCCTTGACGTCGATGGCGGCGACACGGGCAGCGGTGACATGCTTGCTGCCACGCGATTCGATCACGGCACTGGAGGTGAGGATGCGCATGCCCTTGGCCCGCGCTTCTTCCACCAGCGACCCGCGAGGGTTGTGGCGGGCATCGGCGATGGCGACCACTTTCAGGCCGGCATCATGCCAGTCCAGCGCCACGCGGTAGGCATGGTCGTTGTTGGTCGACAGCACCAGGTTGCGGCCCGGCGCTACGCCATAACGGCGCACGTAGGTAGACACCGCCCCGGCGAGCATGTTGCCCGGCACATCGTTGTTGCCGTACACCAGCGGACGCTCGTGCGCACCGGTGGCCAGCACCACGCGCTTGGCGCGCACCCGGTGCATGCGCTGGCGCACGGTGCCGATCGGTGCACGGTCGCCCAGGTGGTCGGTGAGGCGCTCGTGGATGGTGAGGAAGTTGTGGTCGTGGTAACCGTTGACGGTCGCACGCGGCAACAGCGTGACTTCACGCATGCCCCGCAGCTCGGCCACCACGGCGGCGACCCAGTCGGCAGCTGGTTTGCCGTCAAGACTTTCACGGCTGTCGAGCAGGCTGCCGCCGAACTCTTCCTGCTCGTCGGCGAGAATCACCCGCGCACCGCTACGGCCAGCGGCCAGTGCTGCCGCCAGTCCGGCGGGGCCAGCGCCAACCACCAGCACGTCGCAGTGCTGATTCATGTAGTCGTAGGTGTCCGGGTCGAGTTCCAGCGGCGCACGACCCAGCCCTGCGGCCTTGCGGATGTACTTCTCGTAGGTCATCCAGAACGACTGCGGGTACATGAACGTCTTGTAGTAGAAGCCCGGCGGCATCAGCTTGCCGCCGACCTTGCCGAGAATGCCCATGACGTCGGTGTTCACGCTGGGCCAGCCGTTGGTGCTGGTCGCCACCAGGCCTGCATACAGGGCCTGCTGGGTTGCGCGCACGTTGGGTACCTGGGTGGCTTCGGTGGCGCCGACCTGCAAAATGGCGTTCGGCTCTTCGGAGCCTGCGGCGATGATGCCGCGCGGGCGCGAGTACTTGAAGCTGCGCCCGACAATGTCGACGCCGTTGGCCAGCAAGGCGGCGGCCAGGGTGTCACCGGCAAAGCCCTGGTAGGTCTGGCCGTTGAAGGTGAAGTTCAAGACTTTGCTGCGATCGATACGACCGCCATTGGACAGGCGATAGACCTGGCTCATACCTTTTCTCCCTGACCACTGACTGCCAACTGCGGGCTGGTGTTTTTGCCGGTCACTTGCGGCTTGGCGCCGATCGGATAGGTTTCCAGAATTTCGTAGGTCACCGTGTCACGGGTGGCGTTGAAGTACTGGCGGCAACCGGCGGCGTGTATCCACAGTTCGTGGTGCAGGCCGCGCGGGTTGTCGCGGAAAAACATGTAGGTACCCCACTCCTCGTCGGAACAGGCGTTGGGGTCCAGTGGCCGCGGAATGTGCGCCTGGCCTGCAGCGTGGAATTCTTCCTCGGAGCGCAGCTCGCCGCAGTGGGGACAGAAGATATGCAACATGGGGATTTCTCCTGTTAGTGGGCGACAGCGGCAGCGCCGTGTTCGTCGATCAGGGCGCCGTTGTAGAAACGGTCGATGGAAAATGGTTTGGCCAGCGGGTGCATTTCGCCCTTGGCCAGACTGGCGGCGAAGACGTTGCCCGAGCCCGGCGTGGCCTTGAAGCCACCGGTACCCCAGCCGCAGTTGAAGAACATGTTCTTCACCGGGGTCTTGGAGATGATCGGGCAGGCGTCTGGCGTGGTGTCGACGATGCCGCCCCATTGGCGGTTCATGCGCACCCGCGAAAGGATCGGGAACATTTCGACAATCGCTTGCAGGGTGTGCTCGATGACCGGGTACGAACCGCGCTGGCCGTAACCGACCCAGCCGTCGATGCCGGCACCGATTACCAGGTCGCCCTTGTCGGACTGGCTGATGTAGCCGTGTACGGCGTTGGACATGATCACGCTGTCGATGATCGGCTTGAGCGGCTCGGACACCAGTGCCTGCAGCGGGTGCGACTCGATCGGCAGGCGAAAGCCGGCGAGCTTGGCCATGTGCCCGGAGTTACCGGCAGTGACCACACCAACGCGCTTGGCGCCGATGAAACCCTTGTTGGTCTCGACACCGATGACCACGCCGTTTTCCTTGCGAAAACCGATCACTTCGGTCTGCTGGATCAGGTCCACACCCAGGGCGTCGGCGGCGCGGGCAAAGCCCCAGGCCACGGCATCGTGGCGGGCTACACCGCCGCGTCGTTGCACGGTGGCACCGATGATCGGGTAACGGGTGTTTTTCGAGCAATCCAGGTACGGAATCTCGTCGGCCACCTGCTGGGCATTGAGCAGTTCGCCGTCCACGCCGTTGAGGCGGTTGGCGCTGACGCGGCGCTCGGAGTCGCGCATGTCCTGCAGGGTGTGGCACAGGTTGTAGACGCCGCGCTGGGAGAACATCACGTTGTAGTTGATGTCTTGCGACAGGCCTTCCCACAGCTTCATGGCATGTTCATACAGGTGCGCCGACTCGTCCCACAGGTAGTTGGAGCGCACGATGGTGGTGTTGCGCGCGGTGTTGCCACCGCCCAGCCAGCCCTTTTCGACCACGGCAACGTTGGTGATACCGTGCTCCTTGGCCAGGTAATAGGCGGTCGCCAGGCCGTGCCCGCCGCCGCCGACGATGACCACGTCGTAGACCTTTTTCGGGGTCGGCGTGCGCCACATGCGCTGCCAGTTTTCGTGGTGGCTGAGCGAGTGTTTGAAAAGGCCGAAGCCGGAATAACGTTGCATAGTTTTCACTCCTGAACCACTCAGCGGTAAACCGGAAAATCTGCACACAGTGCCGACACGTTCTTCGCCACATCCGCCTCGACGTCGGCATCACCGAGGTTGTCGAGGATGTCGCAGATCCAGCCGGCCAGTTCCACGCACTGAGCCACCTTGAAACCGCGGGTAGTGACGGCCGGAGTGCCGATACGCAGCCCCGAGGTAACGAACGGCGACTGCGGGTCGTTGGGAACGGCGTTCTTGTTCACGGTGATATGCGCACGGCCCAGGGCGGCGTCGGCGTCTTTGCCGGTCAGGCCCTGGCGAATCAGGCTGACCAGGAAAAGGTGGTTGTCGGTGCCGCCGGAAACCACATCGAAGCCACGCTCGATAAACACCCTGGCCATGGCCTGGGCGTTGTCGATGACCTGCTGCTGGTAGGTTTTGAAGCCCGGCTCCAGCGCCTCCTTGAAGCACACCGCCTTGGCAGCGATTACATGCATCAGCGGGCCGCCCTGGGCGCCGGGGAATACCGCGGCGTTGAGCTTTTTCTCGATCTCTTCGTTGGCCTTGGCCAGGATCAAGCCGCCACGCGGGCCGCGCAGGGTCTTGTGGGTAGTGGTGGTGACGACATCGGCGAACGGCAGCGGGTTCGGGTACAGGCCGGCGGCAACCAGGCCGGCAACGTGGGCCATGTCGACGAACAGCAGCGCCCCGACCTTGTCGGCGATGGCACGAAAACGCGGGAAGTCGAGGGTCTTGGAGTAGGCCGAGAAGCCGGCAACGATCATCTTCGGCTTGTGCTCCACGGCCAGGCGTTCGACCTCATCGTAGTCGATCAGGCCGGTGGCGGTGTCGATGCCGTACTGCACTGCGTTGTAGAGCTTGCCCGAGGACGACACCTTGGCACCGTGGGTCAGGTGACCGCCGTGGGCCAGGCTCATGCCCAGAATGGTGTCGCCGGCCTGCAGCAGGGCCAGGTACACGGCGCTGTTGGCCGAAGAGCCGGAGTGCGGCTGGACGTTGGCGTAGTCGGCACCGAACAGCTGCTTGGCGCGCTCGATGGCCAGCGCCTCGACTTTGTCGACGTGCTCACAGCCGCCGTAGTAGCGCTTGCCGGGATAGCCTTCGGCGTACTTGTTGGTCAGGCCGCTGCCCTGGGCCTGCATGACGCGTTTGCTGGTGTAGTTCTCCGAGGCGATCAGTTCGATGTGATCTTCCTGGCGTTGTTCTTCGGCATTCATCGCCGCCAGCAGTGCGTCGTCATAACCCTGGATCTGGTCTTGCTTGCTGAACATTGCATCTCTCCCGGCAGCGGCATCGGTCTTGTCGGGCATCTGCCCTTTTGCAGCGATGGTATGACTGCAGCGGGCGAGCCAGATGCCTGCGCGCGCCTTGCAGTGGCGCGTTTACGACATGGCTCCACCAAACATGATGGAGGCGTGCCCTCGGAGGGCCTTGAACCCGCGATCGCGGCGCCAATCCGCGAGCGAGGTCGATTGATGAATACAGGCAACTGTTTAACTAAATATTGCAATAAACAAGATTACCAAGCTCAACAACCCATGACATGTCAACCAACAACCTTATCAGTTGTACACATTAGCGCCACGCCCGATATTAACGTCGCAACCAAAAAACAACTTGGAAAACACACCATGAAATTCAAATTTGAAGAACATACTTTCTACGTACACGATCGAATCGCTTCGCTAATGACCAAACTTATCGGCCATGCCTTGATCGGCGTAGAACTCGGGAATAATAATAGCTTCACAGTCAAAACAGAATCGCACAACTTTATAACCAATGGGAACAATCACAACAGCGAAATCGATACTATCGAAATTATCGGTACCAGGACTTCCGCTGCGCAAGACCATCACACCGACGACACCGGCATTTCCGACTTGCCGCCCAGGTGCACTTTATATAACCGAGACACCCAAACTTACATTGATATTTTTGGCGAATCCGCACTTAGCATTATGGGAGTTCCGCAGGGCGATAAACTAAAAATCGATGGCAAGGAGTATAAGATCAGCTTTAATTATCTGTGGATTTCAGCAGTAGGCTGCCCTAGGTTTAACCCACTGCGTATGCATGGCACCATTGACCCCGTCTAACAAGTAGACTTGATGATGGGCTTGTGAAACTGCAAGCCCATCATCATCCCACACCAAGCAAACCGTTATAACGTGAAAGACGAACACCGCGACCGGGAAGTTACCCAGTCTCAGCTTCGTGGTGCCAAAACTTTATAGGCAAACTTCAAATCAATGGTTTACAGTGCCTCCTTGTGAGTCGTAACAAGGAAAGGCGTCATGACCGATAACAATCAACAATTCGCCAGCGACAACTACTCCGGGATCTGCCCCGAAGCCTGGGCCGCAATGGAAAAAGCCAACCAGGGTCACGACCGTTCCTACGGCGATGACCAGTGGACCGCGCGCGCCGCCGAATACTTTCGCAAGCTGTTCGAAACCGACTGTGAAGTGTTCTTCGCCTTCAACGGCACGGCGGCCAACTCCCTGGCGCTGTCGTCCTTGTGCCAGAGCTACCACAGCGTTATCTGCTCGGAGACCGCCCACGTCGAGACCGACGAATGCGGCGCTCCAGAGTTCTTCTCCAACGGCTCGAAGCTGCTGACTGCACGCACCGTGGCCGGCAAGCTGACCCCCGAATCGATTCGCGAAATCGCCTTGAAGCGCCAGGACATCCACTACCCCAAGCCCCGGGTCGTGACCATTACCCAGGCCACCGAAGTCGGCACCGTGTACCGCCCCGACGAGCTCAAGGCGATCAGCGCCACCTGCAAGGAACTGGGCCTTAACCTGCACATGGATGGCGCCCGCTTCAGCAATGCCTGCGCCTACCTGGGCTGCTCGCCGGCCGAGCTGACCTGGAAGGCCGGTGTCGACGTGTTGTGCTTTGGCGGTACCAAGAACGGCATGGCGGTCGGCGAGGCGATCCTGTTCTTCAACCGCAAACTGGCCGAAGACTTCGACTACCGCTGCAAGCAGGCCGGCCAACTGGCCTCGAAAATGCGCTTTCTGGCCGCTCCCTGGGTTGGCTTGCTCGAAGGCGACGCGTGGCTGAAGTATGGCAACCATGCCAACCGCTGCGCACAGCTGCTCAGCACGCTGGTGAGTGATGTGCCGGGTGTCGAGCTGATGTTCCCGGTCGAGGCCAACGGAGTGTTTCTGCAGATGTCTGAACCGGCCCTGGAAGCGTTGCGCAACAAGGGCTGGCGCTTCTACACCTTCATTGGCAGCGGCGGCGCGCGGTTCATGTGTTCGTGGGACACCGATGAAGCGCGGGTGCGCGAACTGGCCGCGGATATTCGTGAGGCCATGGGCGCCTGACGCCAGACCGGCTCCTACCGCAACCTGTAGGAGCCGGCTTGCCGGCGATCAACCTCACTCCGATTACAACCGGAATCCACCCATCTGCCGCGCCAGATCATCCGCCAAGCCCCGCAGTGCCTGGCACTCTTCACGACACCCCTGCACTTCCGCCGCCGTCTGCCGGGCCAGGTCGGAGATACCCTGTACGTTGCGATTGATCTCTTCGGTTACCGCCGACTGTTCCTCGGTGGCCGTAGCCACCTGGTGGTTCATGTCACTGATGTGCTCGACCTGGTCGGTGATGGTGCTCAGCGATGCACCCGTCTGCTGACTGGACTGCACACCGGTACCCGTCGCCGCCTGCCCGGCCTGCATCGACGCCACGGCGCTGCCGGCGCCTTGCTTGAGGCGCAGGATCATTTGCTGCACTTCATCTGTAGACACCTGGGTGCGTCGGGCCAGGGTCCGTACCTCATCGGCAACCACCGCAAAGCCGCGGCCCATCTCTCCGGCCCGCGCCGCCTCGATCGCGGCATTGAGCGCCAGCAGGTTGGTTTGCTCGGAAATACTGCGGATTACCGCCAGCACTTCATCGATCGAAGCCACCTCACTGGCCAGTTCGCCCACGGCATTGGCTGCCTGGCCAATTTCACCCGACATGCCTTCGATGTGGGCTATCGAACGACGCACCACCTCGCGGGCTTCAAGCGCTTCGGCGCGCGCGGTTTCAGAGGCCTGGGCAGCGTTACCTGCGTTCTGGGCAATGTCCTGGACCGTCAGGCCCATTTCATGCACCGCTGTAGCGACCATCTCGGTCATTTCTTGCTGACGGCCTGAGCGCTCAGCAGTGTTCTGCACCACCTGCGTCACCTGGGCGACCGAACTGTGTAAGCGCTCGCTGGTATGCAGCACGGCGCCGATCAGCTCACGTTGGCTATTGAGAAAACGGTTGAACCCCCGCGCCAGGTCGCCCAGTTCGTCAGCGCGGCTTTCGTCCAGGCGCCGGGTCAGGTCGCCACCGCCCTTGCCGATCGCCATCAACGCATCGGTAACGCGGCGAATCGGGCGGACAATACCGCGCGACAACAGCACCACCAGCAACAGCGACACCAGCGCCACTGCACCGCCAATCAAGCTGGTCAGCCACACGGTCTCACGCACCGGGGCATAGATCTGCGCTTCAGGCACTTCGACCACCAGGCTCCAGTTCATGTCGCGCAGCGGCAGACTCAAGGCCAGAAAGCCTTCGCCGTCGCGTTCGAAACGGCTGCTGCGCAAGCCGTCCGCATGGCTCAGTACCGCTTGCGCAGCAACCTCGCCAATCTGCTCGGAGAGTTTTCGTTTGCCGCTCAACTGTTGCTCGGGGTGAACCTGAATCAGGCCATCACCACGTACCAGGAATACCCGGCCACGCTCACCAAAGCTGAAGTTGTGAATCAACGCCGACAGCTCGGTCATGCGCAGCCCCAGCCCGGCGATGCCCACCAGCTTGCCGTTTTTTTCCACCCGGTAATCAATGAACAAGGCCAGCTCACCGGTGCTGCCGTCAATGTCGATGTTCAGCAAGCGCGGATTGCCGCTGTCGATAAACCCGTAGAACCAGCTGTCTTTCGGATTGCTGCGGCTCAGAGTGCGGTCCAGACCTTTTTCGTTGTAGTAGTGGTTGGTTTCAGTGGCCGCCAGCACGGAAGTGAACGCCTGGTTCTTCTGCCGCACGGTCTCGAGGTATTCGATAAATTGCGGCGCCTGGGCAGTGTCTTCGCCAGCCGCCAGCCAGTCACGCAGCAAGGTGTTGCTGGCAATATCGGACGCCGCCGTGAGCGGGCGACTCAACATCCGTTCGATGTCGTTACGAATTGCCTCAATGCTTGCCGGCAACGCCGTGTCGACCAGGTAACGCTCGGTCAGGCGATTGACCGCCACCGAATAGATTCCGACCACGATAAGAATGCTCACCAGCAAGGCTGCGCCCATGCTTGCGATCAATTGCCACTGAATGCTACGCCGCCAGAACTGCATGACCCTTCCCCTGAGCAAAAACGCCTGAGCTGCAATAGCCAGGCCAATTGTATACACGAAGGGATACAATTATTTCTTTGACCCATGACAATGCCGCCCACTGCCGACCGGGCAGTGAGCGAGCAAAACAATAGAGGACGGTTTAGCGCGACCTGTCAGCTGTTGCCGATGGTCCGGGAAATGGCATCGACCGTGGCGCTGACTTGCTCTTGGTAACGGTCGAGGGCCTGCTGGTGTTGCTGTTGCAGTTCGATCTGCTTGGAACACAGGTTGAGGGCTGCCAGCACCAGCAATTTGTCACCGATCAGGGTCGGATATTTGCGCTTGGTTTCGGCCAGCGACGCGTTGAGCATCTGCACGGCCTGCGCCAGGGCTTGCTCCTGGCCCTCAGGGGCCTTGATCGAATAGTCGCTGCCAAGAATCGACACGACATTGATCGGCTGTGCTGAAGTGCTCATGCGCTAACGGTACCACCGGCACGCTCGACCAGCGCCTGAATGCGCGCAGCGGTGGCGCCCTGCTTCTCTTCCTGTTCCATCAGGGCCAGTTGCAGGCTTTCGTTTTCGTCTTTGGCCTGGGCCAGTTCACTGCTGATCTGTTCGTTGCGCTCGGCCAGTTCCTGATTCTTCTGTACCAGGTCGCTGACGAGTTGTTCCAATTGACTGAGGGAAGTTTCCAACATGATTGCCTTCTCGGGTTTTTCAGGGGGCGCACACGATAAAGAAAAGTCCGCGTGGTCGCCAGGGATATCGGAGTAGACGCTTCGGCCTGGTGCAGATTGACCCATCGATGACGGTCCGGTTCCCCCTGATGGTGCCCGTTTGTCAGGAAAACCGGACACCGGTGCATCGTTTCATCTTGTGTCGCTCAAGTCTTCCACCCACCGACCGATAGGCATGGCATTGCTGAATCTGGCGCATGGACGCGCGCCTCTCCCCCTCCTGCGGAACTTCACCATGTCCCTACGCAATATGAACATCGCCCCGCGCGCGCTCCTGGGGTTTGCCCTTATCGGTGCGCTGATGCTGGCCCTGGGGCTGTTTGCCCTGAACCAGATGAGCAAGATTCGCCAGGCCGGCGAAATCATCGAAAACTCCACAGTGCCCAGCATCACCAACCTCGACCAGTTGTCGCAGTTGACCCTGCGCCTGCGCACCTTGTCTTACCGTTTGCTGCTCAACCGCGAAACCGACACCGTGCAGAACACCCTGCGGCTGATCGACCAGCGCAACCAGCAGATCGACGAGGCGCGCAAAGTCTACGAGCCGCTGATCTACGGGGCGCAGGAACAGGGGGCCTATAACCAGTATGTGCAGCTGCTCAGCCAGTACCGCCAGCTGGAAAGCCGCATGCGCCAGGCCTCGCAAAGCAACGACCTGGACACCCTGCGCAGCCTGATCAACCGTGACATGCTCGATAACTCCGAGCAGATCAACAGCATCATGGATCAGTTGGTCACCATCAACACCGAACAAACCCGCGAGGTCAACCAGACCGCTGCCGATCAGTACGACAACGCGGTCACGCTGGTGATCGGCCTGTTGTTGGCCGCCACGGCGTTGACCCTGATCTGTGCGTTGCTGCTGACGCGCAGCATCGTCAAGCCGATCGACGAGGCGCTGCAGGCCGCCGAACGCATCGCGGAAGGCGACCTCACCCGCCGTATCGAAGCCCAGGGCCAGGATGAAGCAGCCCGCTTGCTGCGCGCCATGGCCAAGATGCAGAACAAGCTGCGCGACACCTTGCAGCTGATTGCCGGCTCCGCCACGCAACTGGCTTCGGCCGCCGAAGAGCTCAACAGCGTCACCGACGAAAGCGCCCGGGGCCTGCAGCAACAGAACAACGAGATCGAACAGGCCGCCACCGCCGTCACCGAGATGACCAGCGCGGTTGAAGAAGTGGCACGCAATGCCGTGAGTACCTCCGAAGCGTCGAAGGAAGCCACCCGTTCGGCAGGCGATGGCCGTGACCTGGTACTGGAGACCGTCAACGCCATCGAACGCATGAGTGTTGACGTGCAGGGCACCGCCGATCTGATCGGCAACCTGGCGGAAGAGTCGCGCGATATCGGCAAGGTACTGGATGTGATTCGCGGCCTGGCTGACCAGACCAACCTGCTGGCACTTAACGCGGCCATCGAGGCGGCCCGTGCCGGTGAAGCCGGCCGTGGCTTTGCCGTAGTGGCTGACGAGGTGCGAGCCTTGGCACATCGCACCCAGCAATCGACCAGCGAGATCGAGCGGATGATCGGCAGCATCCAGGGTGGCACCGAGCAGGCGGTGAACTCCATGCGAAACAGCACCGAGCGCGCCGAGTCGACCTTGAACATCGCCCGTGGCGCGGGCCTGGCGCTGGACACCATCACCGGTGCGGTTGCCGAAATCAACGAGCGTAATCTGGTGATTGCCAGCGCCGCCGAAGAGCAGGCCCAGGTGGCCCGCGAAGTGGACCGCAACCTGGTCAATATCAACGACCTGTCGGTACAGTCGGCCACCGGCGCCCACCAGACCAGCGCGGCCAGTGCCGAGCTGTCGCGTCTGGCCGTTGACCTCAACGGCCTGGTGGCGCGCTTCAGCGTCTGATCAGAACTCGATGCGCACGTCGCCCTTGGGCACGCTGCAGCACGACAGAATGTAACCTTCGGCGACGTCATCATCGGTGATGCCGCCGTTGTGCTCCATCTCTACCTCACCGCTCAGCTTGAGCACCTTGCAGGTACCACAGATGCCCATGCCGCAGGCCTTGGGGATCATCAGACCGAGTTTGGCCGCTGCCGCATGCACGGTCTCGCCCGGGGCCACGCGAATGCTCTTGCCAGTGGCGGTGAACTCCACCTGGTGCAGGTCGGCGTTGTCGACTTCCGGCGCCTCGGCGGCCTGCTCGGCAAGCTCGACGGCGTCGGCCTTGACCTCGGCCGGGGTCGCGCCGAACGACTCCTCGTGGTAGCGGCTCATGTCGTAGCCGCTGCTCTCCAGCAGGCGCTTGACCGCGGTCATGTACGGCGTCGGGCCGCAGCAGAAGATTTCCCGCTCCATGTAGTCGGGGGCAATCAACTCCATCAGCTTCTGGTTCAAGTAACCCCGGTAGCCTGCCCACGGCTCGCCGAGGCCATGCTTCTCGCAAATGATGTGCAGGCTGAAGTTGTCGATCCGCGACGCCATGTGCTCCAGCTCGCGGTGATAGATGATGTCTTTGGGCGAGCGCGCGCTGTGGACAAAGACCATGTCGACATTGCCGTTGGTGTCATAGAACCAGCGGGCCATGGACATCACCGGGGTGATGCCGACACCGCCGCTGAGGTACAGCACTTTGGGGCTGGGAAAATCGATGGCATTGAACAGCCCGACCGGTCCGTGCACCGCCAGTTCCTGGCCCTCGTGGAGGGTGTCGTGCAGCCAGTTGGAAACCTTGCCGCCCGGTACCCGCTTGATGGTCACCGAGAAGCTGTAAGGCACCGAAGGCGAGCTAGAGATGGTGTACGAGCGCATGATCGGCTGGCCGTCGATCTCCAGCTCCAGGGTCACGAACTGCCCGGGCTTGAAGAAGAACATGATCGGCTGGTCGGCCATGAAACAGAAGGTGCGCACATCCCAGGTTTCCTGGATCACCTTGACGCAACGGACGATGTGGCGGCCGTTGGCCCAGGTCTGGGTGCTGACCGGATTGAGGAAGTTGGACATGCTCGTCTCCACGGCCGACTGCGGCCTGATAGCTGCGATTCTGCTCAAGCTGTGGGGCGGACACTTTCCTATCCGCGACATCGGCGTGCTTATCGCGACCAGCCCCCGGCCGCAAGGGCTGGCGCGTCGGAAACGGATCTGATCATGTCGCCCATGGATATGGTTCTCGGCGGCTTCGAACGCACACTCCACCGCACATGATCCTGCTGTACTGCGTCTTGCGTCGCCATAACAACGATTAGCCACTTTCACCGGCCGCCAGCACCGGCCATGAGGACCTACACGATGGACGTCACCGCAACTTTGAGTCTGGGCGATCCACTGGAACCTGCGCGCAAGGCCACCGCCGAAATGCTGCAGAGCCGCGAGCGCACCTTCTCGCTGCCGCAGCCGTTCTACTGCGACGAGCGCCTGTTCCAGATCGACATGGAAGAGATCTTCCAGAAGGAATGGCTGATCGCCGGGATGACCTGCGAAATTCCCGCCAAGGGCAACTTTCTCACCCTGCAGATCGGCAAGAATCCGATCCTGGTCGTACGCGGCGCCGAAGGGCAGGTGCATGCCTTCCATAACGTCTGCCGGCACCGTGGCTCGCGCCTGTGCACCAGCGAAAAGGGCAAGGTCGCCAAGCTGGTCTGCCATTACCACCAGTGGACCTATGAACTCGATGGCCGCCTGCTGTTCGCCGGCACCGAGATGGGCGCCGACTTCGACATGAAGCAGTACGGGCTCAAGCCGGTGAACGTGAAGACTGCCGGCGGCTACATCTTCATCAGTCTGGCCGAAAACCCGCCAGCCATCGACGATTTCCTCGCGACCCTGGCTCACTACATGGAGCCTTACGACATGGAAAACACCAAGGTGGCGGTGCAAACCACCTTGATGGAAAAGGCCAACTGGAAGCTGGTGCTGGAGAACAACCGCGAGTGCTACCACTGCGGCGGTTCGCACCCGGAGCTGCTGAAAACCCTGCTGGAATGGGACGACGTCACCGACCCGCGTGCCGACCAGGCCTTCAAGGACCACGTCGCCGCCTCTGCAGCCGCCTGGGACGCCGAGAAAATCCCCTACGCCCACGCCAGCTTTGGCCTGCGCAACCGCATCGTGCGCATGCCGCTGCTCAAGGGTACGGTGTCGATGACCCTGGATGGCAAGCAGGGTTGCCAGAAGCTGATGGGGCGCATCAAGAACCCGGACCTGGGCTCGATGCGCATCCTGCACCTGCCGCACTCCTGGAACCACTGCATGGGCGATCACATGATCGTCTTCACCGTGTGGCCGATCAGCGCGCAGGAAACCATGGTCACCACCAAATGGCTGGTGCACAAGGATGCCGTGGAAGGGGTCGACTACGACCCGGCCCGCATGCGCCAGGTGTGGGACGCCACCAACGACCAGGACCGGCGCCTCGCCGAAGAGAACCAGCGCGGCATCAACTCCACGGCGTACCAGCCCGGGCCGTACTCCAAGACCTACGAGTTTGGCGTGGTGAACTTTGTCGACTGGTACAGCGAGCGCATGTTGAGCAACCTGGGGGCCGCGCCAGCGCCTTACCTGAAGGAGGTGAAGACGCAGTAGCTGTTTTAAGATCGCGCCATGTGCACGCATGGCGCGATACCGAAACTGAAAGAAATATCAGGCTCTGTACGATTTTTAACCACTCGCCGCAATGCCCCGGCCCCGCTGGGCCCCTCCATACAGCAAACACTTTATCCACAGGGCAACCCACAGCTAATGTGGGCAAGTCATTGTTTTTCCCTGCAAAAAATATTGATCAAAAAACGACCAAATCTCTGTAAGCCTTTAACCACGTAGCTTCCAGCAGAAGGCAAACACCTTATCCACAGAGACGCCAACAGACTTTGTGTGCAAAAGTCACAAGCCTGGAAAACGGTTGTGGATAACGCTTCAAGCGCTCCAGATGCGGGGTTTTGCCAGGTGTAAAAGCAGCAATTGAACGTTTTTTGATCAACTTGACACAGCCCTTGCTACACGGGCCTCTCAGCCATGGGCGAACATATTATCCACAGACCCGCCAACAGCGATTGTGGGCAATGTGATCGCTGCGGCTGAGAAAAAAGCCCGAAAAATCCGTTACTTAGTTTGATCGTTTTTTGACCACAACGCCGAAAGGCACGCAGTGCGTGCCTTGCAGCCATACGCAAACACTTTATCCACAGATCAGCCAACAGACTTTGTGAGCAATTGTTCAGCGCAGCACACCTTCCTCAACCAGCAGCTTGAGGATTGCTTCGGCACCGGCTTGCGGGCTGACGTCCTTGAGCACTTGCCCACCCCCACCAGTAGCCTTGGCCGTGGCTGCTTTCATGCGGTCGGCGCCGCTTTTGGCCTTGATCACCTTCAGGCGCTTGGGCCTGGGCTTTGCCGGTTGCAGCTCGGCGCTTGTGAATAACTCATCTTCGACGATCTGTACCTGGCGTGCCGCCAACACGCCCCGGCGCGCTGGGCCAAAGGCGCTCTGACGCGGCTTGGGCGCGGCGTTATCCACAGTGGCCAACAATGGCAGACGTACCTTGAGGCGACGCCGCTGGCCGCGTGGCAGCGCCTGCAGCACCTGCGCCACCCCGTTGTGGATAGATTCAACTTCAGCCAGGCCAACCACTAGCGGCCACCCCAGCCGTTCGGCAAGCAGGAACGGCAACATGCCCGAGCCCTCACCGGTTTCCGCCTGGCTGCCGGTCAGCACCAGCTGCGCACCGGCATCGCGCAGATAATCGCCCAGTACGCCCAACGCGTCGGCACCCAAGGGTTGTTCAAGCACATCCAGTTGTTCCAGGCCCATGCCCAGGTAGGCACGCAGCGCAGGTTCGCGGGGGTCGCCGGCATGCAGCACCTGCAAGTTATCCCCAGCCAGCTGCAGGCCCAGTTCCACTGCCCGTGCATCTTGCTCGGCACGCCGGGAACGCCCGGAGCTTGGGTGAGCACCGACCGAAACCAGACTGATGACCTTGGTGTTCATAGTTGCCCCCTGCCCTTATGCCGCGTCGCGCTTGGCGCCATTGCGATAGTTTTCCACAGCCTCGATCAGCGCCTGGAGGATCGCCGCACTGTCGCCGATCACAGACAGATCGGCACGTTTGATCATGTCGCAGCCTGGGTCCATGTTGATCGCCACTACCTTGTCGCACGCGCCAATGCCCTGCAGGTGCTGGATCGCCCCGGAGATACCCACAGCCACATATACCCGCGCGGTGACCCAGGTGCCGGTGGCGCCGACCTGGCGGTTGCGCGGCATGAAGCCGTCGTCCACCGCCACCCGCGAAGCGCCCTCGGTGGCGCCCAGGGCCACGGTGGCACGGTGGAACAGCTCCCAGTCCTTGACGCCATTGCCCCCCGACACAATAAATTCGGCTTCCGCCATGGCAATCGCCGCCGGATCCACGGCCACCGGGCCGAGGTCTTCAATACGCGGCAGGCTGCGCGCTACGCTTGTGGATAACTGCTCAGGCAAGGCTTCGTGACGTGTTTCACTGACCGGCTCGGCACATTCGGCTGCCGCCAGGATCACCCGTGGCAGACAGCGAATCAGGTCCTGCTGGCCAGCACCTGCACGACCGCTGCACTGACCATCCTTGACCTGCCAGACCCGTGTAGCCGGGCGTTCATTGATCGCTGCAGCAAAGCGTCGACCCAGTTCACCACCACCGTTGCGGCTGTCCGGCAACAGCCAGTGGCGCGGGCTGAACTGGTTATCCACAGCACGCAGGCCCTGCACCCGTTGTTCCGGTGCATAACCGTCGAACTCATCGCCCTCGATGACCAGCAGGCGATCAACACCGGCTGTAGAAAAGTTGTTTTCCTTATGTTCGCCAAACACCACCGCCAGAACGGCACCGTCGCTGCCTGCCAGGCCATGGGCAAGGCCGAGCAGGTCGCGGTCGTGACTGCCCAGGCGGCCGCCAACCATGTCCGGAACCACGGCGATGTAGAACGCAGGCTGCAACACTTGATGCAGCGGCAACTCGACTACCGCCGCTGCACTGCGCTTGTTGCTGGTGCCCTGCTGGGCTCCGCTGCGGTCAATGCGCTTGATGCCGTTCGGGCCGATGAAACCGACGCCATGGGGGTTCTTGCGCATGACGCCGTTGGGGCCCATCCAGCTGTGTTGCTGGCCCTGTTGCATGGCGGCGTGTAGCGGGTGCAGACGGTTACGGGCAATCCACTCGGCACGCGGATCACGGCGAATGATGTCGCTCATCAGTGCACCTCCGCAGGTTCACGCTTGGCCGCAGCGGTTTTGTTCGCCGGGGCCTGATCTTCGAGTAGCGCATCAGCGACCAGCTCGGCCAGGTCTTTGATCATGGGTCGCGGTTCAACCACACCTTCGAGCATCGCCGTGCACTGTGGACACCCCACGGCAACCAGCTCGGCGGCGGTCTCGCGGATGTCGTCCATGCGCATGTCGGGAATCCGCTGCTTGCCGGGAATGTCGGTGATCGGCGCACCGCCGCCACCGCCACAGCAACGGGAACGGAAGCCCGAACGCTGCATTTCCTTCACCTCGATACCCAGGGCGCGCAGTACCTCGCGGGGTGCCTCGTATTCACCGTTGTAGCGGCCCAGGTAGCACGGGTCGTGGTAGGTGACGCTGCCGCCCTTGTGTTGCCCAAGGCTCAGCGCGCCAGCGCCAATCAGCTCGGCAATGTAGGTGCTGTGGTGTTGCACCAGGTATTCGCCACCAAAGGCGCCGTACTCGTTCTTGAGCACGTGGAAGCTATGCGGATCGCAGGTAACAATGCGCTTGAAGCTGTACCTGGCCAGGGTCTGGATATTGCGTCTGGCCAATTGCTGGAAGGTGGCTTCGTCGCCCAGACGACGCGCCACATCACCGCTGTCACGCTCTTCAAGGCCGAGCACGGCAAAATCCACCTGAGCCGCTTTCAGCACTTTTACGAAGGCACGCAGGGTGCGCTGGTTACGCATATCGAAGGCGCCATCACCCACCCAGAACAGCACGTCAGTGGTTTTGGTGTCACCGAGCAGGTTCAGGTTGAGGTCCGCCGCCCAGTTCATCCGCCCACCCGGGGCGAAGCCGCCGGGGTTATCGGTAGCGATCAGGTTTTCCAGCACTTCGGCGCCTTTGTTCGGCGTCGCGCCTTTTTCCAGGGTCAGGTGACGGCGCATGTCGACGATGGCATCGACGTGCTCGATCATCATCGGACACTCCTCCACGCAGGCACGGCAGGTGGTGCACGACCACAAGGTTTCGGCATCGACCAGGCCATTGACGATCGGCTGGTGCGGGTTACCGCCATGCTCGCCGATCGGTTTGCCAGGGTAAGGGCTGCCGGCGAAGTTGGCATCGGTACCGCCGGCCAGGCCAACGACCATGTCCTGGATAAGTTTTTTCGGGTTAAGCGGCTGGCCGGCAGCAAAGGCCGGGCACGCGGCTTCACACTTGCCGCACTGCACGCACGCGTCGAAACCAAGCAGCTGGTTCCAGGTGAAGTCCTTGGGCTTCTCGACCCCCAGCAGCGCTTGCGGGTCTTCCAGGTCCAGGGGTTTGAGCCCGGTGGAACGGCCACCGCCAAAGCGTTCTGCACGGCGGTGCCAGGCCAGGTGCAGGGCACCGGCAAAGGCGTGCTTCATCGGCCCGCCCCAGGTCATGCCGAAGAACAACTCGGACACGCCCCACAGCACGCCGACACCCAGCAAAGCGACCAGCAACCAGCCGCCGAAACCTTCCGGAAGAATGCCGGCCACCGGCAAGGTGGCAATGAAAAAGCTTGCGGCGAACACCAGCAGGCTTTTCGGCAGGCGCATCCACGGCCCTTTCGACAGACGCGAAGGCGGATTGAGGCGGCGTTTGTAGACGAACAGCGCACCGGCAAACATCAGCACCGTCGCGAACAGCAAAGCGTATCCGAGCACCTTGTTGTGCAAGCCAAAACCATGCACGAGGATGGCCAGCACGGCCGCCAGGACGAATCCGCCTGCTGTTGCGACGTGGGTGTTGGCCATGTACTTGTCGCGGGCAACCACGTGGTGCAGGTCGACCATGTAGCGCCGCGGCATGGCCAGCAGGCCCGCCAGCAGATCGACCTTTGACGGTCGGCCCTGGCGCCACAGACGCACCCGGCGCAAGGCGCCGAGCACCGCCAGGCCAAGGGCAGCAAACAGCAGGATGGGTAAAAGGGTGTTCAACATGGGAAGCTCCCACAACAGCTGAATGCTTGGGACCCTGCGGGGCCAGTGATCAGAAGTCCTTGCACAGGCGCAAGGCGTCGTAGATCGCCGCATGGGTGTTGCGCTGCGCCACACAGTCACCGATGCGATACAGCAGATAGCCTTCGCCGGGTTGACCAAGGATCGGCTGCGGCTGAATCGCAAAAAGTGCCTCGATATCGATCTGGCCTTTGTTGCGCGAACCTTCCTTGAGCCCGTAGTAGAGGGCTTCGTCCGGCCGCACGCCGTTCTCGATCACCACCTGGTCGACCACCCGCTCTTCTTTGGCACCGGTGTATTCGTTCTCCAGCACCGCCACCAGCTTGTCACCCTCGCGGTAGACCTTTTCCAGCGCGAGGTCGCCGGTCATGATCACTTCCTTGGGGTACATGCTGCGGTAGTAGGTGGGGAACGACGTACCGCCAATCGCCACGCCCGGCTTGATGTCGTCGGTGACGATCTCGACCTGGCTGCCTTTGTCGGCAATGAAGTCGGCCACCGACATTCCGGTGAACTCGCAGATGGTGTCGTAAACCAGCACGTTCTTGCCCGGCGCCACCTTGCCGTCGAGCACGTCCCAGCTGCTGACCACCAGGCCTTCGGCCGCCCCCCAGTGCTCGTTCTGCTCCAGGAACGGATGGCCGCCCACTGCCAGTACGATCACGTCAGGCCGCAGGTCTTTGATGGTGTCGATGTCGGCGGCAGTGCCCAGGCGCAGGTCGACTTTCAGCCGCGCCAGCTCCAGCTGATACCAGCGGGTGATGCCGGCAATCTGGTCGCGCTGCGGCGCCTTGGCGGCGATGCTGATCTGGCCGCCAATGGCGTCCTTTTTCTCGAACAGGGTCACGTCGTGGCCACGCTCGGCCGACACCCGCGCCGCCTCCATCCCGGCAGGGCCGGCCCCGACCACAACCACCTTGCGTTTGGGCCCGGTGGATTTTTCGATGATGTGCGGCACCCCCATGTATTCACGCGAGGTGGCCGCATTCTGGATACACAATACATCCAGGCCCTGGTACTGGCGGTCGATGCAGTAGTTGGCACCGACGCACTGCTTGATCTGGTCGACCTGGCCCATCTTGATCTTGGCGATCAGGTGCGGGTCGGCGATATGCGCGCGCGTCATGCCGACCATGTCGACATAACCGCCCTCGAGGATGCGAGTGGCCTGGTTCGGGTCCTTGATGTTCTGCGCATGCAGCACCGGCACCTTGACCACTTCCTTGATGCCGGCGGCCAAGTGCAGGAACGGCTCCGGTGGATAACTCATGTTGGGGATAACGTTGGCCAGGGTGTTGTGGGTATCGCAGCCCGAGCCGATCACGCCGAAGAAGTCGACCATGCCGGTGGCGTCGTAGTACTTGGCGATTTCCTTCATGTCCTCGTGGCTAAGGCCATCGGGATGGAATTCGTCGCCACAGATACGCATGCCGACGCAGAAATCCGGGCCCACTTCGGCACGAACAGCCTTGAGCACTTCCAGGCCGAACTTCATCCGGCCTTCGAAAGTGCCGCCCCATTCGTCGGTGCGTTTGTTGACCCGCGGGCTCCAGAACTGGTCGATCATGTGCTGGTGCACCGCCGACAGCTCGACGCCGTCCAGCCCACCTTCTTTCGCCCGGCGCGCGGCTTGCGCGTAGTTGCCGATCACCCGCCAGATTTCCTCCGGCTCGATGGTTTTGCAGGTCGCGCGGTGTACCGGTTCGCGGATGCCCGATGGCGACATCAGGGTGGGCCAGTTAAACCCGTCCCAGCGCGAGCGGCGACCCATATGGGTAATCTGGATCATGATCTTGGCGCCATGCTTGTGCATCGCGTCCGCCAGGTTCTGGAAGTGCGGGATGATGCGATCTGTGGCCAGGTTCACCGAGGCCCACCATTGCTGCGGGCTGTCGATGGCGACAACCGACGAGCCGCCGCAGATGGCCAGGCCCAGGCCGCCTTTGGCTTTCTCTTCGTAGTATTTGACGTAGCGCTCGGTGGTCATGCCGCCATCGGTGGCATACACCTCGGCGTGCGCCGTGCTCAGTACCCGGTTGCGGATGGTCAGCTTGCCGATCTGGATCGGCTGGAACATTGCTTCAAAAGCCATGGCGGGATCCTCGACTTACAGCGGCTTGACGATGAACAGGCCATCGTCGTGGCCTTCTTCCGAACCGCCGTAGACCTGCTCGGCGACTGTACGGATGGAGCTGCCGCGCGCGGCGAGAATCTGGTCCATGGCGCCGGCGAACCAGCCGGTGAACATGTAGTCGACCTTGCGCCCGACCTTGCCGTACACGTACACGAATGCCGAGTGCTCGAGCTTGACGCTGGCGGTGCCTTTTTCCAGGTCGATGTCCTGGATCTTGAACAGGCCCCAGCCCCGTTGCGACAGGCGCTTCATGTAGTGTTCGAACACCGCCACGCCTTCCAGGCCGTGGCATTCAGCCTCTTTCTCGCACCAGTGCCAGGCCGATTTGTAGCCCGCCTTGTAGAGGATCTCGGCATAGGCCTCGGCGCCCAGCACCTCCTCGATACCCATGTGGTTGTTGACGAAGAAATGCCGCGGCACGTACAGCATCGGCAGGGCATCGCTGGTCCAGACACCGGTCTCGCTGTCGACTTCGATAGGCAATTGCGGGGCGATCTTGGCCATGGAAACTCAACTCCAGAAATTTTTGTTGGCTGCCCCTGCGCCTGTGGCAGGGGTCGGAAGACGGTGACTGGCGGCTTATTCGCCCCAGACATCCTTGAGCACGTTGACCCAGTTCTCGCCCATGATCTTGCGCACCACGCGTTCGCTGTGGCCGCGCTTGAGCAGGGTTTCGGTGAGGTTGGGGAACTCGCCCACGGTGCGGATGCCCAGCGGGTTGATGATCTTGCCGAAGTTGGTCAGACGCCGGGCGTAGCCCTTGTCATGGGTCAGGTACTCGAAGAAGTCCTGGCCATGGCCTTGAGTGAAGTCGGTGCCAATGCCGATGGCGTCTTCGCCGACGATGTTCATGGTGTATTCAATGGCTTCGGCGTAGTCGTCGATGGTCGAGTCGATGCCCTTGGCCAGGAACGGCGCGAACATGGTCACGCCAACGAAACCGCCATGGTCGGCAATGAACTTCAATTCTTCATCGGACTTGTTGCGCGGGTGCTCCTTGAGCCCGGAAGGCAGGCAGTGGGAGTAGCACACCGGTTTTTTCGATTCGAGGATGACTTCTTCCGAGGTCTTGGAACCGACATGGGACAAGTCGCACATGATGCCGACGCGGTTCATTTCGGCGACGATTTCGCGACCGAAGCCCGACAGGCCGCCATCACGCTCATAGCACCCGGTGCCCACCAGGTTCTGGGTGTTGTAGCACATCTGCACGATGCCCACGCCGAGCTGCTTGAACACTTCGACATAACCGATCTGGTCTTCGAAGGCATGAGCGTTCTGGAAACCGAAGAGAATGCCGGTCTTGCCCCGCTCCTTGGCCTTGCGGATGTCGGCGGTGGTGCGTACCGGCATCACCAGGTCAGCGTTTTCGCGGATCAGCTTCTGGCTGGCGGCAATGTTGTTGACCGTGGCCTGGAAGCCTTCCCACACCGAGACGGTGCAGTTGGCTGCGGTCAGGCCGCCCTTGCGCATGTCTTCGAACAGCTCGCGGTTCCATTTGGCAATGATCAGCCCGTCGATAACGATGCTGTCGGCGTGTAATTCGGCTGGGCTCATCAGGCTGTCCCCTTTATTGGCATTACCTGCGCCGAATCGTCTGCCGGCGCTTTGGAGCCAGCATATGCCTAGGGGCCTGGTCGCTAAGATGCAAAAACGACAGGGGAATTGCCGAAAGCGTCAAACCGCGACAAAGGGCCATGGCAAGTTTCATTCGGAGGGTCACGGGGCTTGCGGCTGCCCTGCTCAACAGCACTCTTGCCCCATGGAAGCCTGTGCTGCTGATCTCGTTCGTCGACTTCCACCAAAGTCTGCTTCAGAGCCTTCCTCAACCAGGGGTTGGCCTTGAACCTGGCGTAAGGAAACGGATGTATGAGCACCAGCATTAGCAAAGCAGACATGGACAAAGCGATCCAGGCACTGAAAAAAGAAGGCGAGGATCGCGTTCTGATGGTTGCCAACACAGTCTGCATCTTCGCTCCCAATGTGCCTGCCGGAGTGGCGGAAGATGTTCTGGCCAGCATGCGACTGATGAACCTGTCGGCCAACAAAAAGTTCGACAAAGAAACCCAGCAGCGTGAGTGGTACAACTTCTACAACAACGGCCTTGGCAAGTTCGGCTGGACGCTGACGGGTGCGGCCCACACCGAGGAGGCGATTGACAAGGATGACTACACCCCGGCAACCCTGACCACCCATCTGGTCACCGGTAGCTGGGGCCATAACGCGCACATGTCTCGTTGTGCGAAGCGCGCCTTCGAGGTCACTCTGCAAACACCCAAAGCGCAAAAGTTGCTGGAGGAAAGCAGCCTGAGCGTTTCGGGTAAATCGAGTACCGTTCAGGTGGCAGCCTGCGAGATGACTGCGCAAGGTTTACCGATCATGCATATGACCAGCGTACAGTTGAGCTACGACAAGGCAGAAAAGGTTGAAGGATCGATGGCACGCACCATCAACAAGTCCAACACCCGCGTCTACCGTGCCGCTCAACAGGGCAGCTTCAGTGTTCGTCAGTTCGAAGCCATGCGTAAGGCCGTAACCGAAAAGCTGGCCAGCCAGGCTAACGATATCCTCGACCTGGATATCTGAAGTCCGGGCCAGGTGCCCATTCACCGGTGCCTGGCCGCGAGCCACCCCAAAGGGCCTTAGGTGACACCATGACGGATGATGTTTCTACTGAATCTGCAGACAATGAAACACCCCAAACGGCACTCTTTGCTTCACCTATGACAATCACCCGAAACCCGGTGCTACTCAAAAATGCGGCAGAGGACATCCATCAATGTTTGCGCTTGGCGCAATTGATCGCCAATGAACGTTTTTCCAGAGAGAAGCAAGCCAAGGAGTGGTTTGCCAGCGTCCTCGAAACCCTGGTAGCGCTCGATTTCAAATTGATCGAACATACCAGGAAAACCATTCCCTATACCCCTTCCGACGATGTGTTGAAGGATGTCTTCAATGGCTGGCTGCCTGCACCACAGGCCCCAAACGCACGCTTCAAGTCAGTGGCAACTGAAGTCATCAATGTACTGCATGCGCCGGAACGGGGACTGTATCGAAAGTACAGCACCTCTTCGCACCTGAATGTCACCCTGGATACCGACGATGGCGAGACCCTCGTGGCAATTCTGTTTCATGTCTTGTGCACGCAGGATCCGAACGCACCGAAGACCCGACTGAGGCTGGAACTCGATCACCTAGGGGCTGTGTTCGACAGCATGGCGTTTCACACTCACCGCGAAAGCGTACAAGCCCAGCTCAATGCGTTTGCCAACCTTCAGTAACCCCTTATTCGACGCCGGTAGTAGCGAAGATGCCATGGCAAGTTTCATTCGGAGGGTACGAGGCAAGCAGCTACCCTGTTCTTTGCTGCGGCGCTGAGCGAGAATCGGCGCCCATGTTCCCCGGGGAGGATGACTGCATGAGAACGATGGTTTGGCTGGTCCTGGCTACGCTGGCCTTGGGTGCCCACGCCAGTGAAGAAGACAGTACGCCGTGCGATAACGTCGAAACCGACCAGCAGAACTACGACTGTGCACTGTTCAGCCGCACCACCGCCGAACGCGAGCTCGACGCCGCATTCAGCGACCTGCTCGATCGCATCAAGGAGCAGTATGCCGGGCAGGACGCGAAGATCAGCGAAGTCAGCAAGCGCCTGAACGTCGCCGAAACCTTGTGGAAACAGCTGCGTGACGCCGACTGCAAGGTGGAAACCTTCGACGAAAAACCCGGCAAGGCCTTCGATGCGGCGTTGAACACCTGCCTGGCCCAACGCAGTGACGACCGCTCCGAATACCTGCAGTCCCTGGGGCTGCAAAACTCCGATTGAGAACAGCATGAAAATCTGCGGAATTGAAATCAAAGGCAGCGAAGCACTGCTCGCCGTCGCCACACTGGACGGTGCAAGCCCGGTACATATTGCCCTGGCAACGAAAAAGATCGGCCTGGACGACGACGAACAGGCCGACAACGTCAAGGCCTTCGCCAGCCAGGCCCGGCAGTTCATTGCTGAACACGGCATCAGCCACCTGGCGATCAAGAAGCGCAGCAAGAAAGGCGATTTCGCCGGTGGCCCGACCACCTTCAAGATCGAAGGCGTGCTGCAGCTGCTGGACAACTGCGAAGTGGAACTGGTGTCACCACAGACCGTCAGCGCTCAGGCCAAGAAACACAACATCGAACTGCCCGCCTCGTTGAACAAGTACCAGCATGAGGCCTTCAAGAGCGCTTGTGCGGTGCTGCTCAAGCGCCGCTGAGGTGCGTCGCCCGCGTGTTGCGGTCTTCCCGTGGGCAGCGCTCAAAACGCCCCCGATAACAGCGAGTGAAATACGACGCCGACTCGAAGCCGCAGGCAATGCTCACCTCCAGCACGCTCATATCGGTCTGGCGCAGCAGTTGCCGGCCCTTGTCCAGGCGCAAGCGCAGGTAAAAGCCGCTGGGCGTGTCATGCAGATACAAGCGGAACAAGCGCTCCAGCTGACGCCGGGTGACCTGCACTGACTCGGCCAGCACCAGAGTGTTGAGCGGTTGCTCGGTGTTGCGCTCCATCTCGCCGATCACCTGCACCAGTTTCTTGTTGCTGATGCCATACCGTGAGGCGATCTGCATGCGCTGGTGATCCTGGCGTGGGCGAATGCGCCCCAGCACAAACTGCTCTGATACCTGAATCGCCAGTTCCGGGCCGTGCGCCTGAGCGATCAGGTCGAGCATCAGGTCGATGGATGCCGTACCGCCGGCCGAAGTAATACGTCGGCGGTCGACCTCGAACAGCTCCTGGGTCGCCTGCAGTTGTGGATAAGACTCCTTGAACGCCTCTAGCGCTTCCCAGTGCAGCGTCACCCGGTGCCCATCGAGCAGGCCGGCCTCGGCCAGTACCACGCTACCGGTGTCGATGCCGCCGAGTACCACGCCTTCGTGATCGAGCTTGCGCAGCCAGTGTTGCAGCGCCTGGCTGTAACTGCCCAGCGGTTCGAACCCGGCGACCACCAGCAGGGTTGCACCCTTGGCCAGTGGCTGCAGCGCACCGTCGACATTGACCGACATGCCATTACTGGCCTGCACCGCCCCGCCCTCTATGCTCAACACCTGCCAGCGGTACAACCCGCTGCGAAAACGGTTGGCCACCCGCAGCGGTTCGATCGCCGAGATGAAGCCGATGGCGGAAAAACCGGGGAGCAACAGAAAGTAGAAATCCTGGGGCATAGCGAACGACTCGACGGCCAGGGGTCTGCGGTTAATACCCTGCAGGTCGCCACTGTGCAAGTGCTGGTCGCCAGGGTGCGCATTTTGCGCGGGCGCTGCGCGTAGTTTGAACACCACGGCACGCAGAGGCCGCCCCTATAACAATTAGAACTGCCGTTGGAGGAGCCACCATGAACAGATTGATCAGCCGTAGCCTGCTGACGCTCGTCGGTACCGCAATCCTCAGCACCCATGTAATGGCCGCCGAACCGGCCGAATGCAAGAACGTGCGCCTCGGCGTGGTCAACTGGACCGATGTCATGGCCACCAGCGCCATGACCCAGGTACTGCTCGACGGCCTGGGCTACAAGACCAAGCAGACCAGTGCCTCCCAGCAAATCATCTTCGCCGGCATTCGCGACCAGCGCCTGGACATGTTCCTTGGCTACTGGAACCCGATCATGACCCAGACCATCACCCCGTTCATCAACAGCAAACAGGTCAAGGTGCTCGACCAGCCCAGCCTCGACGATGCCCGGGCAACGCTGGCTGTGCCGAAATACCTGGCCGACAAGGGCCTGAAGACCTTTGCCGACATTCACAAGTTCGAGAAGGAACTGGGCGGCAAGATCTACGGTATCGAGCCCGGCTCCGGGGCCAATACCCAGATCAAGGCAATGATCAGCAAGAACCAGTTCGGCCTGGGCAAGTTCCAGTTGGTCGAGTCCAGTGAAGCCGGAATGCTTGCCGCCGTCGACCGCGCGGTTCGGCGCAATGAAGCCGTGGTGTTCTTCGGCTGGGCGCCACATCCGATGAACGTCAACATCGACATGGCCTACCTGAGCGGCAGCGAAGACGCCCTGGGCCCGGATGAAGGCCGCGCCACGGTGTGGACCGTCACTGCGCCCGACTACGCCGAACGCTGCCCGAATGCCCACCGCCTGCTGACCAACCTGAAATTCACCGCCGAAGACGAGAGCCGCATGATGCAACCGCTGCTCGAGCACAAGGACGCCCTGGCATCGGCCCGCCAGTGGCTCAAGGATCACCCTGAAGACCAGAAGCGCTGGCTTGAAGGCGTGACCACATTCGATGGCAAGCCGGCGGCAGACAACCTCCAGCTCAGCGCCAACTGATCCGGCCTATTCGCGGGTAAACCCGTTCCCACAGTGCATGTCTCAGGGTCCTTGCTGATCCTGTGGGAGCGGGTTTACCCGCGAAAAATACAACACCGACATCAAGGATTTGCACCATGAACCACGACGTCATCATCACCTGTGCACTCACCGGCGCCGGCGACACCGCCAGCAAAAGCCACCTGGTCCCGGTCACTCCCAAGCAAATTGCCGAATCCGCCGTAGAAGCCGCCAAAGCCGGCGCCACCGTCGTCCACTGCCACGTCCGCGACCCGCAGACCGGCCGTTTCAGCCGCGACGTGAACCTTTACCGTGAGGTCATGGAGCGTATCCGCGAGGCCGACGTAGACATCATCGTCAACCTCACTGCCGGCATGGGCGGCGACCTTGAGATCGGCCCCGGCGAAACCCCGCTGGAGTTCGGCTCGGGCACCGACCTGATCGGCCCCCTCGAGCGCCTGGCCCACGTCGAGGCGCTACTGCCGGAGATCTGCACCCTGGACTGCGGCACCCTCAATTTTGGCGATGGCAACAGCATCTATGTTTCGACACCGTCGCAGTTGCGCGCCGGTGCCAAGCGCATCACTGAACTTGGGGTAAAAGCCGAACTGGAAATTTTCGACACCGGACACCTGTGGTTCGCCAAGCAGATGATCAAGGAAGGTCTGCTCGATGACCCGCTGTTCCAGCTGTGCCTGGGCATTCCCTGGGGCGCGCCAGCCGACACTGCCACCATGAAAGCCATGGTCGATAACCTGCCAGCCGGCGTCACCTGGGCGGGCTTCGGCATCGGCCGCATGCAAATGCCGATGGCCGCGCAAGCCGTACTGCTCGGCGGCAACGTACGGGTCGGCCTTGAAGACAACCTGTACCTGGACAAAGGCGTGCTGGCTAGCAACGGCCAGCTGGTGGAACGCGCTTGCGAAATTCTCAGCCGCCTCGGCGCACGGGTGCTTAGCCCTGCCGAAGGTCGCGCCAAAATGAACCTGACCCGACGCTGATCCGAGGAGTTGACCATGCGCTTTATCACCGAGATCAAGACGTTTGCCGCCCTGGGCAGTGGCGTAATCGGCAGCGGCTGGGTGGCACGCGCCCTGGCCCACGGCCTCGACGTAGTAGCCTGGGACCCGGCGCCCGGCGCCGAAGCGGCCCTGCGCAAACGCATCGCCAACGCCTGGCCGGCGCTGGAGCAACAAGGCCTGGCGCCAGGTGCCGCACAAGAGCGCCTGCGCTTCGTCACCACTATCGAGGAATGTGTACGCGATGCCGATTTCATTCAGGAAAGCGCCCCGGAGCGCCTCGACCTCAAGCTTGAGCTGCACAGCAAGATCAGCGCAGCGGCCAAGCCCAATGCGCTGATCGGCTCCAGTACCTCGGGCCTGTTGCCCAGCGAGTTTTATGAGTCGGCCACGCACCCTGAGCGCTGCGTGGTCGGCCATCCGTTCAACCCGGTCTACCTGCTGCCACTGGTGGAAATCGTCGGCAGCAACAAGACTGCCCCCGAAGCGATCGAGGCGGCGAAAACCGTTTATACCAACCTCGGGATGCGCCCACTGCATGTACGCAAGGAAGTGCCCGGTTTCATTGCTGACCGCCTGCTCGAAGCCTTGTGGCGCGAGGCCCTGCACCTGGTCAACGACGGCGTGGCGACCACCGGCGAGATCGATGACGCCATTCGCTTTGGTGCCGGTTTGCGCTGGTCGTTCATGGGCACCTTCCTGACCTACACCCTGGCCGGTGGCGATGCCGGCATGCGCCACTTCATGGCGCAGTTCGGGCCGGCCCTGCAACTGCCCTGGACTTACCTGCCGGCGCCAGCACTGACCGACGGGCTGATCGACGCGGTTGTCGACGGCACCAGCGAGCAATTGGGCGAGCGCAGCATCAGCGCGCTGGAGCGCTATCGTGATGATTGCCTGCTGGCTGTGCTGGAGGCGGTAAAAGCCACCAAAGCCAAGCACGGCATGGCCTTCAGCGACTGACCGGAGCCTGGAAATGCCTGCATTGATCACTTATGAAACCCCAGTCCAGGCGGACTGGGTGGACTACAACGGGCATCTGCGCGATGCCTTTTACCTGCTGATTTTCAGCTACGCCACCGATGCCTTCATGGACCGCATCGGCCTGGACAGCGACAACCGCAGTACCAGTGGCCACTCGCTGTTCACCCTGGAGTGTCACCTGAATTACCTGCATGAGGTAAAGCTTGGCACGCCGGTGTGGGTGCAGAGCCAGGTCGTAGGTTTTGATCGCAAGCGCCTTCACCTGTATCACAGCCTGCACCGTGCAGGCTTTGATGAGGCGTTGGCCGCCAGTGAGCAGATGCTCTTGCATGTGGACCTGGCGGGGCCTCGATCGGCGCCCTTTGCTGCCGACACCGTGGAACGCCTGCAAGCGATTGTCGATGATCAGCGCGATTTGCCAGCGCCGACGTACATTGGCCAGGTGATAGGTTTGCCGTAGCCCGCCCTGTTGATTTAGCCGAAAACGACCTGTGCTTAGGTAATGCAGTCATGGCGACAATCTGCCCTTGCCGCACGTGCCATACGCCCACAGAATCGATGAGCGATCACACCTGCAAACAAGGACTACCACCATGATGCATGCGGACTTGATTGATCAGGACGACCTGCTGGGCCAATTGCGCGCCCTGGGTTTCGAGATGCCGTCCGACGCCAGCGCCGAGCAAGCCTGTGAATGTGCCGTACGCGGCTTGAGCGAACCACGGGCCAAGGCCCTCAAGGGCATGGTCGAGCAGATGTACACCGGCAATGCGACCATTTTGCCGGCCGTGCGCCAGGCCATCGAACAGCAGTTGTTGCCGGCCTTGGCGCAGTTCAACAAACGCGCCTGACCAACGTTCTGTACCGGCCTCTTCGCGGGCAAGCCCGCTCCCACAAGTCACCCGCTGAGCCTGACCCCGCGGTGATCCTGTGGGAGCGGGCTTGCCCGCGAAATAGGCGACTCGGTATCAGAGCCTCACACTGGCAAACGTCGATTCGTTGCGCGCCTGGCTCAGCGCCGACATCGGCCCGGCCAGTGGCGACAGCACCAGCGCCTGCGGGATCGGCATCATGGCCACTTGCTGCGCAGTGTTGGAGCCCACACGCTCATCACGCGGTGGAATACCGAAATACTCGCGGTAGCACTTGGAGAAGTGCGGCGTTGAAACAAACCCGCACACCGACGCCACTTCGATGATCGACATCGGCGTCTGCTTGAGCAGTTGCCGGGCACGAATCAGGCGCAGCTTCAGGTAGTAGCGCGACGGCGAGCAATGCAGGTATTTCTGAAACAGGCGCTCAAGCTGGCGCCGTGATACCGCGACATACACCGCCAATTCGTCCAGATCGATCGGCTCCTCAAGGTTGGCCTCCATCAGCGCGACGATTTCCTGCAGCTTCGGCTGGTTGGTACCGAGCATGTGCTTGAGCGGCACACGCTGGTGGTCCTGTTCGTTGCGGATTCGCTCGTAGACAAACATTTCGGAGATCGCCGCCGACAGCTCACGGCCATGATCACGGCTGATCAGGTGCAGCATCATGTCCAGTGGCGCGGTACCGCCGGAGCTGGTGAAGCGGTTACGGTCTAGGGTGAACAGGCGCGTGCTCATGCTCACCCGCGGGAAGGCTTCCTGCATCGCGGCCAGGCATTCCCAGTGCACGCTGCAATCAAAACCATCGAGCAAACCGGCACAGGCCAGCGCCCAGCTGCCGGTGCACACCGCGCCCAGACGGCGTGACTGGCGCGCCTGGCTCTGCAACCAGGTGACGTGTTCACGGGTTACCGTGCGCTGAATGCCGATGCCGCCACAGACAATTACCGTGTCCATCGGCGGTGCCTTGTGCATCGATGCGTCGGGGGTAATCTGCAGGCCGTCACTGGCCCAGACCTGGCCACCGTCCACACTCAAGGTGCTCCAGCGATACAGCTCGCGGCCCGACAGCTGGTTGGCCATGCGCAGCGGCTCGACTGCCGACGCCAGAGAGATGAGGGTGAAGTTGTCCAGCAGCAGAAAACCGATGGACTGGGGGGTTGTGCGGTTCTGGGTTGGGGTCCCGGAGTTGTACGACGTCATCGCGGTATCTCCTCACACAATGCAGGGTGCGCCTCAGGCAGGCACGGGCTTTTTTGTCACGGCCCCGATTCGAATGCAGGGGCTTTGCCAATCACAACGCAAATGCCATGCCTGAAATTGAATGCGCATTCAATAAAACCCAAAAACGACGTCGCGCAGCGTCTATATAGCCGCTGCTCCAGGGTGCTTTTTCAAAGCGGAACGACCGTTCTAGTGCCTTTGCGCAGGCAACGTGAGCAATTCGGTAGCACTTGTGGGAAGGATGCCCAGAAGCGACATGTGCGACTGTCACCCCAGGCACAAATGGCCGGGGTGACGGGCGAATACACCGGGGCGACAGCGTCGCGCACTATAAGGTGGCGCCGGTGCCAAAGACGGGCAAAAACGACGCAGTACCCAGTCAGCACTCGATGGCGTTGACGGCCAGGCCACCGCGTGAGGTCTCCTTGTATTTGTCGTGCATGTCGGCACCGGTATCGCGCATGGTGCGGATCACCCGGTCCAGCGAGATGAAGTGTTCACCGTCACCACGCAGCGCCATCTGTGCGGCATTGATGGCCTTGACCGCAGCAATCGCATTGCGCTCGATACACGGCACCTGGACCAACCCACCGACCGGGTCGCAGGTCAGCCCCAGGTTGTGTTCCAAGCCGATCTCGGCGGCATTTTCCAGTTGCGCCGGGGTCGCTCCGAGCACCTCGGCCAGGCCTGCCGCCGCCATCGCGCAGGCAGAACCCACCTCGCCCTGGCAACCAACCTCGGCACCGGAAATCGAGGCGTTCTTCTTGCACAGGATGCCCACGGCTGCCGCGCCGAGAAAGAAGTCGACCACGCAGGCTTCACTGACCTGATCACTGAAGCGCATGTAGTAGTGCAACACCGCCGGAATGATCCCGGCCGCGCCATTGGTCGGTGCCGTGACCATGCGCCCACCGGCGGCGTTTTCCTCGTTGACCGCCAGGGCATAAAGGTTGACCCACTCCATGGCGCTCAAGGTGGAGCCGATCACATTGGGTTTGTTCAGCTCCTGCAGGCTGCGATGCAACTTGGCCGCACGGCGCTTCACATTCAGCCCGCCCGGCAGTGTGCCCTCGTACTTGAGGCCGTTTTCGACACAGGCCTGCATCGCCTGCCAGAGGGTGAGCAATCCGGCCCGAATTTCAGCCTCGCTGCGCCAGACCTTTTCGTTTTCCATCATCAATTGCGACACGCGCAGGTCGTTTTGCTTGCACAGCGCCAGCAGTTCCACGGCGCTGTTGAAGTCGTACGGCAGCACGGTGTTGTCGGCGTCGAGCACGCCGCTGGCGGCCTGGGCCGCATCCACCACAAAGCCACCGCCGACCGAGTAATAGGTATCGCGATGCAGCTCGCCCACCGTGCCATCAGCGATCAGGGTCATGGCGTTGGGGTGGTACGGCAGGTTCTCGTCGAGCAACAGCATGTCGCGCGCCCAGACAAAGCCAACTGGCAGGCGGCCATCGAGCAGCAAGGTGTCTGTTTCGCGCAGTGCAGCGATGCGTGAAGCGATTTGAGACGGGTCGATAACGTCCGGCCACTCACCCATCAGGCCCATGATCACCGCATTGTCGCTGCCGTGACCGATGCCCGTGGCCGACAGCGAGCCGTACAGGCGCACCTCGATGCGCTGCACCTGTTCGAGCTCACCGCGTTCACGCAGGCCTTGCACGAACAGCGCCGCGGCCCGCATGGGCCCGACGGTATGCGAGCTGGATGGGCCGACGCCAATCTTGAACAGATCGAACACACTGATGGCCATGCCACCTACCTCCTGATGGAGCAGCCCGCCACGCCCAAGCCGAGGGCCCCGCAACTGCTACGCTTAATAGGCGGCAATCCGCCGAATTCGCGCATCATCAGGCTTTTAAGCGGACGTCTGACGTCTACAACCGACGCGTTCGTGCCCAGCAACGCCGCCAGCTGTCACGACCGTTTCTGCGCCGTTTTTTTGCGGTGCAGAAGCAGCAAAATCGCGTTTACGGGCCGAGAAAACTCTGTAAACGACCTCATCGACACTGGATGCGACCCTGTCTGTACTGGATACGACGCACCCTGTAGGCGTTTGATTTTCGCTGTTAGATGATCGGTATCGACTCGATTGCACGGCACCTGTCCCGCTATCGCCAGATAGTCAGGTCCGACCGAATGCAAACCATAAAGCACGGCGGTCCCGTGGGACATCCGAGAAAAAACATCAGGAGTCCATCGCATGAAAGGTTCACCCTCGCTATTGCTGACCGCGCTACTGAGTGTGCCGCTGTTGGCCCAGGCTGCAGAGCCTGAGCAGTGTCATACCGTCAACTTCTCCGATGTCGGCTGGACCGATATCACCGTGACGACCGCGGTGACCAGCGTGGTGCTGCAATCGCTGGGCTACAAAACCAAAACCACCATGATCTCGGTGCCGGTGACCTACAAGTCGCTGGCTGATGGCAAGAACATGGACGTGTTCCTCGGCAACTGGATGCCGACCATGGAAAACGACATCAAGCAGTACCGTGATGCCGGCACCGTGGAAACCGTGCGCGCCAATCTGGAAAACGCCAAGTACACCCTGGCCGTACCGCAGGCGCTGTACGACAAGGGCCTGAAAAACTTCGCCGACATTGCCAAGTTCAAGAAGGAACTGGACGGCAAGATCTATGGCATCGAGCCGGGCAACGACGGCAACCGCACGATCCAGAGCATGATCGACAAGAACGCCTTCGGCCTCAAGGACGCCGGCTTCAAGGTGGTCGAGTCCAGCGAGGCCGGCATGCTTTCCCAGGTTGATCGTGCCGAGCGGCGCGGTACCGATGTGGTGTTCCTGGGGTGGGAGCCGCATCCGATGAACACCCGCTTCAAGATGAAGTACCTGGACGGCGGCGATGACTTCTTCGGCCCCGAATACGGCAAAGCCACGGTACTCACCAATACCCGCAAGGGTTATGTGCAGGAATGCAGCAACGTCGGCCAGTTGCTGAAGAACCTGTCCTTCACCCTGGACATGGAAAGCACCCTGATGGGCAACGTCCTGGACGACAAGATGAAACCCGATGCAGCCGCCAAAGCCTGGCTGAAGAAAAACCCTCAAATCCTCGACACCTGGCTGGCAGGGGTCAACACCGTTGATGGCAAACCGGGCCTGGAGGCAGCCAAGGCCAAACTGACGCAGTAAGCACTGCCTGCGGCGGGCTCGCCCGCCGCAGGCTGTCTTCAATTTTTTGCAGGTGGACGCTCGCTATCATGCTGATCGATGAAAAACTCCCTCTGGGCCAGTACATCGCAGGCTTCGTTGAATGGTTGACGCAACACGGTGCCAACTACTTCGATGCTTTCGCTGCGGCACTGGAATACATGATCCACGGTGTAACCGGGGCACTGACCTGGTTCAATCCCTTCGTCCTGATCGGCCTGATTGCAGTGATCGCGCACCTGATCCAGCGCAAATGGGCGCTGACAATCTTCTGTGTCCTGTCGTTCCTGCTGATCCTCAACCTCGGTTACTGGCAGGAGACCATGGAAACCCTGGCCCAGGTGCTGTTCGCCACCCTGGTCTGCGTGGCCATCGGCGTGCCGCTGGGCATTCTTGCCGCGCACAAACCGATGTTCTATACCGCCATGCGCCCGGTCCTCGACCTGATGCAGACGGTGCCCACCTTCGTTTACCTGATCCCGACCCTGACCCTGTTCGGCCTGGGTGTGGTCCCCGGGTTGATCTCTACGGTGGTGTTCGCCATTGCCGCGCCGATCCGCCTGACCTACCTGGGCATCTGTGACGTGCCCCAGGAACTGCTCGACGCCGGCAAAGCCTTTGGCTGCTCCAAGCGTCAGCTGCTGTCGCGCATTGAACTGCCACACGCCATGCCGAGCATCGCCGCCGGTGTTACCCAATGCATCATGCTGTCGCTGTCGATGGTGGTAATCGCCGCCCTGGTGGGTGCCGACGGCCTGGGCAAACCTGTGGTCAACGCACTGAACACTGCCGATATTGCCCTGGGCTTTGAGGCCGGCCTGGCAATCGTGCTGCTGGCGATCATGCTCGACCGTATCTGCAAACAACCTGACGTACCGGTAAGGAGTGAAGCATGAGCATTATTCGCTTCGAAGATGTAGACGTTATCTTCTCCAGCCGACCGCGTGAGGCCCTCAGCCTGCTCGACCAAGGCCTTTCGCGGGAGCAGATCCTGAAGAAAACCGGGTTGGTAGTCGGCGTCGAAAAGGCCAACCTGGACATCAACAAAGGCGAGATCTGCGTGCTGATGGGCCTTTCCGGTTCGGGCAAGTCGAGTTTGCTGCGTTGCATCAACGGCCTTAACACCGTGAGCCGCGGCAAGCTGTTCGTCGAGCACGAGGGCTCGCATATCGACATCGCCCATTGCACCCCGGCAGAACTGAAAATGATGCGCACCAAGCGCATCGCCATGGTCTTTCAGAAATTCGCCCTGATGCCCTGGCTGACCGTGCGCGAGAACATCAGCTTCGGCCTGGAAATGCAGGGTCGCCCGGAGAAAGAGCGACGCAAGCTGGTTGAGGAAAAGCTTGAACTGGTCGGCCTGACGCAATGGCGCAACAAAAAACCCGATGAACTCTCAGGCGGCATGCAGCAGCGTGTTGGCCTGGCCCGCGCCCTGGCCATGGATGCCGACATCCTGCTGATGGACGAACCTTTCTCCGCCCTCGACCCGCTGATCCGTCAGGGCCTGCAGGATGAGTTGCTGGAACTGCAACGCAAGCTGAGCAAGACCATCGTGTTCGTCAGTCACGACCTGGACGAAGCACTGAAGCTGGGCAGCCGCATCGCCATCATGAAAGACGGCAAGATCATTCAGTACAGCAAGCCGGAAGAAATCGTCCTCAACCCGGCCGACGAATACGTGCGCACCTTCGTCGCCCACACCAACCCGCTCAATGTGCTGTGCGGCCGCAGCCTGATGCGCACGCTGGACAAGTGCAAGCGCATCAATGGCTCGGTGTGCATCGACCCGGGCGGTGATTCCTGGCTGGACCTGGCTGAAGGCAACACTATCAAAGGCGCGCGTCAGGGCGGCACGGGGATGGATCTGCAGAACTGGGCACCGGGTGAGGCGGTAGAAGGACTGGCGCGCAAACCCACCCTGGTCAGCGCCAGCATCGGCATGCGCGAAGCGCTGCAGATCCGTTATCAGACCGGTAACAAGCTGGTGCTGCAGGAAGGCAATTCGGTGGTGGGCATTCTCGGCGACAGCGAGCTGTACCACGCCCTGCTGGGCAAGAACCTGGGGTGACGTGTGTGTGTGTAGGAGCGGATTTATCCGCGATGGACTAGAGCAGTCCATCGCGGATAAATCCGCTCCTACACAAGCTTCAGCGAACGACGATGCCTTGCTTGGCCATGAAGGCCTTGGCTTCCGGTACGGTGTACTCACCGAAGTGGAAGATGCTCGCCGCCAGCACTGCGCTGGCGTGGCCTTCAAGAATGCCGTCGGCCAGGTGCTGCAGGTTGCCCACACCACCTGAAGCGATCACCGGAATGCCCAAGGCATCGCTGATCGCCCGGGTTACGCCCAGGTCGAAGCCATTCTTCATGCCGTCCTGGTCCATGCTGGTCAGCAGAATCTCGCCCGCCCCCAGGCCTTCCATCTTCTTCGCCCACTCCACCGCATCCAGGCCGGTCGGTTTGCGACCGCCGTGGGTGAAGATTTCCCAGCGCGGCGTTTCGCCCGGGCCAGAAACTTTCTTGGCATCAATAGCGACCACGATGCACTGCGAACCGAAATGCGCAGCGGCCTCACCCACAAACTCCGGGTTGAACACGGCAGCGGTGTTGATCGAAACCTTGTCGGCACCGGCATTGAGCAGGTTGCGGATGTCCTGCACGGTGCGTACGCCACCGCCCACGGTCAGCGGGATGAACACCTGGCTGGCCATGCGCTCGACGGTATGCAGCGTGGTATCGCGGCCATCGACGCTGGCGGTGATGTCGAGGAAGGTGATTTCGTCAGCACCCTGTTCATCGTAGCGCCGGGCGATTTCAACCGGGTCACCGGCATCGCGGATGTTCTCGAACTTGACGCCCTTGACCACACGGCCGTTGTCGACGTCCAGGCAAGGGATGATGCGTTTGGCCAGGGCCATGGCGTTCTCCTCAGCCTTTGTAGGTGTCGCAGAAGGCTTGCGCCTCGGCGACATCCAGGGTGCCTTCGTAGATGGCACGGCCAGTGATTGCGCCGATGATGCCAGGCGCCTTGGCGTCAAGCAGGGCCTTGATGTCACCCAGGTTGTGGATACCGCCAGAGGCAATGACCGGGATCTTGGTGGCGGCGGCCAGGGCGGCGGTGAACGGTACGTTGCAGCCCTGCATCATGCCGTCTTTGGCGATGTCGGTGTAGACGATGGCCGAGACGCCATCGGCTTCGAAACGCTTGGCCAGGTCGATGACCTGCACCGAGCTGACTTCAGCCCAGCCGTCGGTGGCGACGAAGCCGTCTTTGGCGTCCAGGCCGACAATCACCTTGCCCGGGAACGCGCGGCACGCCTCGGCGACGAACTCAGGCTCTTTAACCGCCTTGGTGCCGATGATCACGTAGCTGACACCCGCCTTGACGTAGTGCTCGATGGTTTCCAGCGAGCGAATACCGCCGCCGATCTGGATCGGCAGGTTCGGGTAACGCTTGGCAATGGCGGTTACCACTTCACCGTTGACCGGCTGGCCTTCGAAAGCACCGTTGAGGTCAACCAGGTGCAGACGACGGCAGCCGCCCTCGACCCACTTGGCGGCCATGCTCACCGGGTCATCGGAGAAAACGGTGGAATCTTCCATGCGGCCTTGGCGCAGACGTACGCAAGCACCGTCCTTGAGATCGATAGCGGGGATAATCAGCATCTGGAAAACCTGTCTATTCGGTAAACAGTGATGCTCGAGAAGTCAGTTCTTCTCGAGCGCCCACAGGTCGCTTTCGATGCTCTCGAACCGCTCTTTGAGGTGGTTCTGCACATCGAAAATCGCCCTGTTGTAGTAGTGCGGGGCAATCTCTTTGGTGAACACGTCCAGCACCTCGGCGACCTCGAACGAACCCAGTTGCAGCTCGAAACGGTCTTCGAGGAAGCGCTTGAGTACATCCAGCGCCTCGCGCTCCTGTTCCGGTGCAAGGGTGAGGATCGGTGCCTTGGTCCTGGATTTGCTCATTACCAGCGTCCGTCCCAGGCAGCGAAGTTCTGCAGCAGCTGCAGGCCATGGGTATGGCTTTTCTCCGGGTGGAACTGCACGGCAAACCGCGAGCCTTCGGCCAGTGCGGCAGCAAAGTCGACGCCGTAGTGACCACGCCCCACCACCTGCACGGCCTTGGCCGCGGTGATGTAGTAGCTGTGCACGAAGTAGAAACGCGCCAGATCAGGAATGTTGTGCCACAGCGGGTGTTCGATGGACTGGGTCACTTCGTTCCAGCCCATGTGCGGCACCTTCAGGTGCTCGCCGTCTTCGTGCAGGTTTTTGCCGAAGAACTTCACCTGGCCGGGGAACATGCCGATGCAGTCGACACCGTCGTTCTCTTCGCTGTGATCGAGCAGCGCCTGCATCCCCACGCAAATGCCGAGGAACGGGCGGTCCTGACTGACTTCCTGCACCAGGCTGTCGAAGCCCAGGCGACGAATTTCGGCCATGCAGTCGCGAATCGCGCCGACGCCCGGGAATACCACGCGGTCAGCTTCGCGGATCACCGCGGCATCGCTGGTGATCAGTACCTTGCCGGCGCCAACATGCTCCAGTGCCTTGGCCACCGAGTGCAGGTTACCCATGCCATAGTCGATAACGGCAACTGTCTGCATTACAGGCAACCCTTGGTCGATGGCATCTGCCCGGCCATGCGCTCGTCCAGCTCAATGGCCATGCGCAGGGCACGACCGAAAGCTTTGAACACGGTCTCGATCTGGTGGTGGGTGTTGTGCCCACGCAGGTTGTCGATGTGCAGGGTGACGTTGGCGTGGTTGACGAAGCCCTGGAAGAACTCCTGGAACAGGTCAACATCGAAGCCGCCCACCGAGGCGCGGGTGTACGGCACGTGCATCTGCAGGCCCGGACGACCGGAGAAGTCGATGACGACGCGCGACAGCGCTTCATCCAGCGGCACGTAGGCATGGCCGTAACGGCGGATGCCTTTTTTGTCGCCGATGGCCTGGTTGAAGGCCTGGCCCAGGGTAATGCCGACGTCTTCGACGGTATGGTGATCGTCGATATGCAAGTCACCCTTGCACTCGATGTCGAGGTCGATCAGCCCATGCCGGGCGATCTGGTCGAGCATGTGTTCAAGGAAAGGCACACCGATATCAAATCGGGCCTTGCCGCTGCCATCCAGGTTGATCGAGGCTTTAATCTGGGTTTCCAGAGTATTGCGCTCGACGGAAGCCATACGTTCGACCATCACCAGCTCCGCAAAATCATTGGGCGAAAAAGGCGATCATTATAGGCCTAGAAGCGCGTGGCTTGAAACGAAGATGACATGTGGCAGGGGATTTACCTGGAAAATGCCCAACTCACACAATCTTGCCGTGTGAGTTGAACATTGCGGCGCCACCGCGTCAGTTGAACAACACCGCGGTCTTCTGCAGCGTCACCCAGATGCCCCAGGCCAGTGGAATCCCCACTACCAGCCAGGCGGCAATCACCAGCGGCAGGCTGCCGGGGGCCGCATGCCACTCCAGCACCCGCGCGCTGCCGCTGGTCTGGTCATGGCTCAGGGCCTGCTCGGCAGCCAGTTGCGCGTCGGTCATGAAGTACTTGTCGGCCACCGGACGGACCAGGGCGTTGCAGATAAAACCCAGCACCAGCAGGCCGGCGAGGATGTACAGGGTGATGTCGTAGGCCGCAGCCCGCTCGACGCCGATCGACAACTGGTACTCACGCAGGTAGGTGATCAACACCGGGCCGAGCACGCCGGCCGCCGCCCACGCGGTGAGCAAACGACCATGAATGGCCCCGACCATTTGCGTGCCGAACAGGTCGGCCAGGTAAGCCGGCACCGTGGCAAAACCACCGCCGTACATCGACAGGATGATGCAGAATGCCGCCACGAACAGCGCCACATTGCCCAGGTGGCCCATGTTCGGCACCAGTGCATAAAGGGCAACACCGAGGGCAAAGAAGGCAAAGTAGGTGTTCTTGCGCCCGATGTAGTCGGAGAATGAGGCCCAGAAGAAACGCCCACCGATGTTGAACAGGCTCAACAAACCGGTAAAACCGGCAGCGATAGCCGCGATCTGAGCCAGTTGAGCGGTGCTGAGTTCGCTGAAGCTGAGGTCGTTACCGAGCAGCTTGCCCGCGAACACTTCCTGCAGCAGCGGCGAGGCCATGCCCAGAATGCCGATACCGGCCGACACGTTCAGGCACAGAACCAGCCAGATCAATATAAATTGCGGAGTTTTCCACGCCACACTGACATGCACGTGACGGTGGGTAATCATCGCGTTGCTGGCTTTTTTCAACGGTGCCGTCCAGCCCTCCGGCTTCCAGCCGGTAGGTGGCACGCGATAGGCCAGGGCGCCGCCGATCATGAACACGAAGTAAATCGCTGCCATCACCACAAAGCTCTGCCACACACCCACGCCCTCGGCGCTGGCGAAATGGTTCATCAGCGCTGCCGCCAGTGGCGCACCGACCATGGCGCCGCCGCCAAAGCCCATGATTGCCATGCCGGTAGCCATGCCGCGCTTGTCGGGAAACCATTTGATCAGCGTCGATACCGGCGAGATATAGCCCAGGCCCAGGCCGATGCCACCGATGACACCAGAGCCCAGCCACATCAGCCACAACTGGTGGGTATAGATACCAAACGCCGAGATCAGCAGGCCACCACACCAGCAAAGCGCAGACACCAGCCCCGCTTTGCGCGGACCCGCATGTTCCAGCCAGCCGCCCCAGATCGCCGCCGAGCAGCCCAGAAACACAAAGAACAGGGTGTAGATCCAGCTCAACATCGAGATCTGCCAGTCACACTCGGCACTGAACAGACGGGCGAAAAAGCCCATGTCCGGCGCACAGGCAATCGGCGCGGTGATCCCCAGCGCCTGGGACAACGGTAGCCAGAACACCGAAAAACCATAGGCCATGCCGATACACAGGTGAATGGCCAATGCCGCAGGTGGCACCAGCCAGCGGTTGAAGCCGGGGGCGGCGACAATGCGCTCCTTGGACAGAAAGCCAGGCCTACCGGCCAAGGCACCTGCCGTGATGCTGCTATTCATTATTGTATTCCCTCGTAGAGATGGTCAGCTCACGGCCCACGACCTTGGCCTCTTGGCACTGATCGTTTTTTGGCACTATTGCCCTGAAAATCGCGACAAATCGCCGCAGCAGGGCCAGTGAGCGGCGAGAGAGTAGCATTTGCGTTCGTGCTTGAAAGCAAACTGATATCGTTTCTTCCGGGATATCTGATCCTCAATGCGCAAGGAACTGTGGTGACGATCGTTGTCGAAAACTGACGCACTCACGCCAGCAAGGTGCGTGTTTACTTCTGGCAATGCTGTAGGAGTTATCCGCAGTAATCCTTAGTCACCCCCAGCGACAACGGCCACAGCGCTATACTCCGTGGCTGAATTTTGAATTGAACTACAAGGACTCGCCCATGAAAGCGTTCGGCAAAATCCTGGGGCTGGTGCTTCTCGGGCTGTTGCTGATCATTGTGGCTCTGGGCTTTGCCCTGACCCACCTCTTCGATCCCAACGACTACAAAGACGAGATTCGCCAGCTGGCACGCGACAAAGCCCACGTCGAGCTGACGCTCAATGGCGACATTGGCTGGAGCCTGTTTCCCTGGCTGGGGCTGGAGCTGCATGAAGCCAGCATCGCCACCCTGAACAACCCGAAAGTACCGTTTGCCGACCTGCAGATGCTCGGCCTGTCGGTGCGCGTATTGCCACTGCTGCGCCGCGAAGTACAGATGAGCGACGTCCGGGTCGAAGGCCTGAACCTGATCCTTAGTCGCGACGAACACGGCCACGGCAACTGGCAGGACATCGGCAAACCGCTACCGGTGGCCACACCTGCACCTGCCGATGGTGCAGCCCCCGCCCCTGCCGACGATGCCGTCGCCAAGGCTGAACGCAAGGAAGACGCCGCAGCGCGGCCGGTCAAGCTGGATATCGACAGCCTGACGGTGAACAACGCCCGCGTACAGTACAACGACGCCCGCAGCGGCCAGACCTTCAGCGCCGAAAGCATCCAGCTGAGCACCGGTGCCGTGCACGAAGGGGTGAACGTACCGCTGAAAATGACCGCGTTCATCAGCACCGGACAACCGGTGCTCAAGGCGCGTACTGAACTGAGTGGCGAACTGCGTTTCGACCGTCGCCTCAAGCGCTACCAGCTCGAAGACATGAAGCTCAGCGGCGAAGCCTCGGGCGAGCCGCTGCAGGGCAAGACCCTGACGTTCGCCGCCCAGGGCCAGTTGCTTGCCGATCTCGCCGCCAACGTTGCCGAATGGAATGGCCTTAAGCTGTCGGCCAACCAGCTGCGCGCCCTGGGCGAGCTGAATGTGCGCGACCTGGACAAAACCCCGCAGCTGACCGGTGGCCTGTCCATCGCCCAGCTCGACCTGCGCACCTTCCTCGACAGCATCGGCCACCCGCTGCCCGCTTCGGCGGACGCCACCAGCCTGAGCAAGTTCGAAATGGTCAGCCGTCTGCAAGGCAGCCCCACCAGCCTGGCCCTGGAAGACCTGGCGGTGAAACTCGACGACAGCACCTTCAGCGGCCGCGTGGCCGTAGAGGATTTCGCCAAGCAGGCCCTGCGCATCCAGCTCAAGGCTGACAAGTTCGACGCCGACCGCTACCTGCTGGCCAAAAGCGAAGCAGCCGCCAGCACCACCGCGGCACGCCAGGCTGAGGTCAAGAGCAAGGAGCAGAGCGCACTGGCCAGTGCCGGCACCACGCCGCTGCCGGACGCTCCGACCCAGGTAGCCTGGAGCAGCGACAAGCTGCTGCCGGTCGACCGCCTGCGCCAGCTCGACCTGCAAGCCGATCTGAATTTCGGCTTGTTGACCCTGGATAAACTGCCTATCGAAAACGCCAACCTGAAGACTCAGGGGCAAGCGGGCCTTATCACCCTCGAGACCCTGCGCGGCGGCCTTTACGACGGCAGCTTCGAAGCCAAGGGCACCCTCGACGTGCGCCCCGCCGTCCCGCAGATCGGTCTGAACACCAAGATCAACCGGGTACCAGTCGAGCACTTCATCAAGAGCGAAAGCAGCACCCCACCGGTCAAAGGTCTGCTCACCCTCAATAGTGACCTGACCGCTACCGGCAACAGCCAGAAGGCGCTGGTCGATACGCTTAACGGTAACGCCAGCTTCGTCATCAACGACGGCATCCTGGTAAACGCCAACCTTGAGCAACAGCTCTGCCAGGCCATCGCCACCCTCAACCGCAAGGACCTGAGCGGCGAACCACGCGGCAAGGACACGCCGTTCCAGGAGCTCAAGGGCAGCCTGGTGCTGCGTAACGGCGTTGCCAGCAACCCGGATCTGAAGGCTCGTATTCCCGGCCTGAGCGTCAACGGCCAGGGTGACCTCGACCTGCGCGTGCTGGGCATGGACTATCGGATCGGCGTGATCGTCGAGGGCGACAAGCGCGACATGCCAGACCCGGCCTGCCAGGTAGGCGAGCGTTATGCCGGCCTTGAACTGCCGCTACGCTGCCGTGGCCCGCTTGAACTGGGCGCCAAGGCCTGCCGCCTGGACAAGGACGGCCTGGGCAAGGTGGCCGCCAAACTGGCAGGCGACAAAGTCAGCGAAAAACTCAGCGACAAGATCGACCAGAAACTCGGAGACAAGGTCAGCCCGGAACTCAAGGATGCACTCAAGGGGTTGTTCAAAAAATGAGCCCCGAGCAGTTTTCCAGCGCCGTGCTGGAGTGGTACGACCTCAATGGCCGTCATGACCTGCCCTGGCAACAGGGCATCACCCCGTACCGGGTGTGGGTCTCGGAGATCATGCTGCAGCAGACCCAGGTGAGCACCGTGCTCAATTATTTTGGCCGCTTCATGGAAGCACTGCCGACCGTGGAAGCACTGGCTGCCGCGCCCGAGGACGAAGTGCTGCACCTGTGGACGGGCCTGGGCTACTACACCCGGGCGCGCAACCTGCAAAAGACCGCGAAGATCGTTGTCGAGCAGTACGGTGGCGAGTTTCCCCGGGATGTGGAAAAGCTCACCGACTTGCCCGGCATCGGCCTGTCGACCGCCGGTGCCATCGCCAGTATCAGCATGGGCCTGCGCGCACCGATTCTCGACGGCAACGTCAAGCGCGTGCTGGCCCGCTACACCGCGCAGGAAGGCTACCCGGGCGAGCCGAAAGTGGCCAAGGCCCTGTGGGCCAATGCCGAGCGCTACACACCACATTCCAGGGTCAATCACTACACCCAGGCGATGATGGACCTTGGCGCGACGCTGTGTACCCGCAGTAAACCCAGCTGCCTGTTGTGCCCGCTGAAACTCGGCTGCGAAGCCCACATGCTCGGCCAGGAAATCCGCTACCCGGTGCCCAAGCCGCGCAAAGAGTTGCCCCAGCGCCGCACACTGATGCCGCTGCTAGCCAATAACGAGGGCGCCATCCTGCTTTACCGTCGCCCTTCAGAGGGGCTCTGGGGCGGTTTGTGGAGCCTGCCGGAGCTGGACAACCTGGAGCAAGTCGATGACCTGGCCGATCAGCACGGGCTGAGCCTTGCCGGGAGCCAGGCACTGGACCGCCTGACGCACACCTTCAGCCACTTCCAGTTGGCCATCGAACCCTGGCTGGTTCGGGTCGACGAGCGCCAGGCCCACGTGGCCGAGGCCGACTGGCTCTGGTATAACCTCGCCACCCCGCCGCGCTTGGGCCTTGCTGCCCCGGTCAAGAAATTGCTCAAACGCGCGGCCGACGTTTTGATTGCAGGAGAGTCGCGATGACCCGCACCGTAATGTGCCGCAAGTACAAAGAAGAACTGCCAGGCCTGGACCGTCCCCCTTACCCGGGTGCCAAGGGTCAGGACATCTTTGATCACATCTCGCAGAAGGCCTGGGCCGACTGGCAGAAAGAGCAGACCATGCTGATCAACGAGAAGCGCTTGAACATGATGAACGCCGAGGACCGCAAATTCCTCCAGGGCGAGATGGACAAATTCTTCTCCGGTCAGGAATACGAAAAGGCCGAAGGCTACGTCCCGCCAACGGAATGAGCCCGGAAATTCGTAAGCGACGGAATTAATTTGATAATTTTTTAAAAAGTCGTTGACGCAAACCTGAAAAAGCCTTTTAATGCGCCCCGTTGCCCAGATAGCTCAGTCGGTAGAGCAGGGGATTGAAAATCCCCGTGTCGGCGGTTCGATTCCGTCTCTGGGCACCACTAATACCGAAAAACCCCAAGGAACTTCATGTCCTTGGGGTTTTTTATTGCCTGCGATTTAGTCGCCAGCCGACACCTACCTGCGCGCCAGCGATCGACAGGCTATTTTGCCAGCACCAGTTTGCTGGCATCAAAATCGAACGACGGTACATACCCGGTGCCAAGCAGATGCGGACATTGCGACGAGACAAAGTCGTTGCTCAGCAGATCCTGCGCGCTGTCATACCCCGGCATGGCGATCCCGGTCAGGCTCAACAGCGTATGTGGCAAGGATGCGGTGCTGATGCGCTGATCTTCCCGTGCCTTCAATGTCGAGAGCTTGTGCGTTTGCGGCGCGGAAATATTGCTCGACGCCCAGACAAATGACGAAACCGCCAGGTCGTACTCATTACCCATGCCATGCCCCAGCAGGCCTCGACTGTCATCCATGAGGTTTTCACCATGGTCCGACACGTACACCAGAACGGCTTTTCTGTTGCTTGCCTTCAGTCTCTCGATGAACGTACCCAACAACCAGTCGGTGTAGAAAACAGCGTTGTCGTACTCGGCGACCATCTTGTCTTTTGCACTACCGGATGCCGGAGTGAACTTGGCAAATTCGCCGGGGTAGCGCCGCGAATACTCAAAGTGGCTGCCCTTGATATGCACAAATATCGCCTGCTTTTGCGCGCCCTTCTGCTCAAGAATCCGCTCGTATTCCGGAATCAGTGCACCGTCATAGCTGCGCTCAAAATACTGGCGATGCTGGGCCTCGGCTGCGATCTGCGGAATGATCCCGCCGAAACTGTCGACTTCCTGCGAAGACAACCAATAGGTCGCGTACCCGGCGGCGCGGTAGATACCCACCAGTGATTTTTTCGAGGCAATTGCATCCCAGTCTTCTATCGGCTCGAGGCTGAGCAACGACGGCACGGCAACCGATGTATAAGGCGCTGTCGTGCACATGCTGTTGAACTTGAAAATCCCAGTATGCCTGGCCAGGTTCGGGGTGGTTTCCTTGTGATAGCCGTACAGCGACCAGTTGTGCGGCCGCGATGACTCGCCGATCACAAACACAAGGGTATCGATGTCCGATTGGTCCGAGACGCTGGTGAGCTGGACTTCAGATTCCAGGCGTTGCTTGATGTGCTTTTTCGACTCCAGGTACAAGGTGGCCGTCAGGCCCATTTGCGACAAATAGCCCACGGGCGTGCTTTGGTCTTTTGCCACCAGGTCGAGCACAGCCCCTCGCCCGAACGAATTCATCTTCACGGTTTTATAGAAATACGCGCCATACCCCAGCAGCAAGCCACTGCACGCCAGCAGTAACAGCGCCTTGTTTCTATACAGCCTACGCTTGTACAGGCCTGCCAGGCCGAGCCCGTAGCAAATGAAAAAAGCCGCCAGCACAGCTGTGATTGACTGCCAGTAGGTGGCGAGAAAGTCCCCGGCCTCTTTGTAGTTGGTCAGCCCGATGAACAGGTAGGCCGCCGTCAACCGTGAGCCAAAATTCAGTACCAGAAACAGGTCGATGCTTGCCACCAGGTAAAACGGCAGCAGCAGGAGATGCACTTTGAATTGGTTGGACGAAACGAATCGGATTGCCAACAGCCATAAAAGTGAAATGGCGATGGTGTAAAAAACCAGTAGATCGATTTTCGAATAGCGGTAACTGACCAGAATCCTGAAGAACAACGGCGACAACAGAAATGACCACAACACCAGAGTTGGCCATTCTGATTTGAATACCGTCGACACCCCATCGCGAAACGCTGAAAAGGTTTTCATTTTATAGTTTTTCTCAAGGCGACCCACCCATGCCGCAAGCGTAGCTTTGCCTGGTGGGTCGCGCCATTCAGCGTCCCTGCCTAATCCTGATCGACAGTCACTTCACTCCAGCTGTCATCCGGATCGAACTGCTTCATTGCCTTCGCCAGTTTTTCGCTCTCCGGGCCCAGGTCTTTCTCGAATACCTGCCCGTCGTGACTGATCATGAAGCTCATCACGCCCGTATCTTTGTATTTTTCCGGCCAGGCGATCAGGGCAAAGCCGCGGCTCATCTTGTCACCGATCAGGTAGCTGTAGGCACCACCGGGTGCAGAAGGCCCCTGCCCTTCAAGGATGCGAAAGTGATAGCCATGCCAGCCCTCGCCGGCAATGGTATTGCCGAACGAAGGGCCCAGCGGGCTGATCTGGCCGCTGTCATCGTCCGCCCAATAGAGCCCGTCGTGCTGGCCCGGGGTACTGAAAATTCTTTGCGCATACTCCAGTGCACCGTCCCCGTCACGGTCTACGGCGGCGTAGTCCATCTGCGCATCGTGGTACGCCAGCACCGCCTGAACCGCCGACAGCTCATTGCTGCCGATTCGACGCGCACGCACCTCATCGCTACCGGCCTTTACATCGAAATGCCAACCCTTCGGGCCTTTTACGATGGGTATAGGCAGTGTCCAGTTGTTGCTGCCGACTGACAGCACGGCCTTTTTGTCACTGACTTTCTCGATGCGGTTTTGCTCGTGGTATTGCTTTAAAAAAGCCTCCACGTCTTTGCGCTGCGAGCCTGCACGGGGAATGAAGCTGTGCCAGTCGTTGCCAAGCAGCGAAGTCAGGCGCGCTTGATCGGCCTGCTCGGTTCCCAGGGCTTCGACAAACGCCTGCGCAGCCTTCTCTGGCGTCGCAAACTCCTCCTGCGCCGCCACCAGGCATGACCAGCCAAGGCCGATGGTTATCGCCAGGGCATGGCACAGCGAGCCCATTAACGCCTTCACACCAGGTTTGATATTCAACGACGGCCTCCTCGTGAACGTGCTGGTGGGCTGGATGGACGACTGATCTGGTGCCCGGCGGATCGAGAAGCGTGTGGGCGTTGCGCGGAGGCCAGGCTGGTCCGGCCGCGATTGGCCTGTGCATTGTACTGGGAGGGCGAGCGTGCACCGGCGAAAGCGTTGTTACGAGCACCGCTGGCTTTGGCCGCAGGCCGTTTGGCTGCAGTTTGGCGCGCTTGTGGTTGGTGCTCGCGGCGCTGCGTGGTTTGCGCATTCTGCCGCTCGCGGGCAGCTTTGGCCGCATTCTGACTACGGTCGGCCGCCTTTGGCCTCTCGGCACCTGCCTGCAACCGATTGCCGCCGGGGGCGGAGCGGGCTTCGCGCATCTGGTCACGGGCCTGGCGATTACTGGTGGCCGGGCGTTCGAAGCCGTGCTGCTCCATTGAGCTGCGGGCTTTTTCCCGCGCCTGGGCACGCTGGGCCGTGTCGCCACGATACGCCTCGCGCTGAGCGGCACCATTGAGTTGGCGGCCAAACTGTTCACGGCTCCTGGCGTCGCGATAGGGGACACCATTGCGATGCACCGGGTTGTGCTGCCATTTGGTCTGGTTGTTGGCGATACGGTTGTTGGAATTGATGCTGTTGTAGCGATTGACGTTGATGTCGACGTCGTGGTCGTCCCAGTCACACTCACCCCACAACGAGCCGATGATTGCCACGCCAGTACCGAACGCCAGCCCGGCCATCAGTGCCTGGCCTGGGTAATAGGCGGGTGGCGGCGGGTAGTACGCGGGTGGCGACGACGGGTACGCCCAGGTGCCGTAGGCTGTTGTCGGGTTGTAGGTGGGCACGTACACCACCTGCGGGTCAGCAGGCTGAATGATGATCGTCGAGCTACTGGCCGGTGCAGCGGCCGCCGGGGCTGGCGCTGAAGCCGGCACTTTGGCGGGCGCCGCTGGCGCGACGTTCTGAATGGTCACGTTCTGATACTGGTTGCTTTGCAGGTTACCTGCCGCCTGTGCCTGGTGGCGCAAACGCTGCACGCCGTTCATGACATCGTTTGGCTGGGCCAGAAAGGCATCGCCCAGGCGCTGCACCCAGACCGGATCCTGCCCAAGCGTTGCCAGTACCTGCGGGAAGGCGACCAGTGCCTGCACACTAGGGTCCCAGGTCTGGTTAGCCACCTGCTTGACAGCATCGTCGCCCTTGGCATCCGGGTGCGCCTTGGACCAGGTGACAGCCTCGGCGATTTCCCCTGGATACGTGGTGGCCATCAACACCTGGGCCAGCAACGGGTCCGGGTAAAGCGCGATGGGCGCCAGCATCTGATCGAGTTGTTCTTCGGTGAAGACGACGTCGTTCGCTGCCGCGGCGGGTGCGGGTGCGGCAGTGTTGGCTGGTGCAGGCGCGGCGGCATCCTCCGCCAGTGCTACGCCGTGAATTCCACTCAGGAACAGGACAGCTGACAGCGCGTAAAAAAATGGAATGCGCATTGCAACTCCATATGCTCAGGCCGGATTGAATGAATGGATCACCATCAGGTAAGCGTAACCGACGTTGCAAGCCGCAAATCCCAGCTTCAAGGCCGCTGGTTAATAGTAGCAAAGCTAAAAATTTTGCCATTGGTTCGCGCATTACTTTGCTTCTGCGCACCCGAACGTCAGGGCAGTTGACCGCAGTCAATGTGCCCTGGCAGCACCGCCGTAAGCTGCCTGAAGGACACTCGCAAGCACTAACAGGCCTTTACAATGACCGAAGAATCCAACGCCCTGCCTCTGCCTTCGCCAACCCCAAACACGTCGGCCAGCGCCAAACCCGCCCCTACCCGTGCACGGCGGCCCCGCTCCACCCGCAAACCTGCACCGGTCACCCGCGACGGCGAGATCAGCGCCATCAGCCAGCAACCGGCAGCGCTGAAGGTCGCCTCGGCGCCACGTGGCTCGAACGAAGACAGCACCTCGGCCGCCCTGCCGGCCAATTACCCGTACCGCACGCGCATGCGCCGCGCCGACTATGAAAGGGCCAAGCACGACCTGCAGATCGAACTGCTCAAGGTACAAAGCTGGGTCAAGGAAACCGGCCAGCGCATCGTCGTGCTGTTCGAAGGCCGCGATGCCGCCGGCAAAGGCGGCACCATCAAGCGTTTCATGGAACACCTGAACCCGCGCGGGGCGCGCATTGTCGCCCTGGAGAAGCCCTCCGAGCAGGAAAAGGGCCAGTGGTACTTCCAGCGCTACATCCAGCACCTGCCGACCGCCGGCGAAATGGTCTTCTTCGACCGCTCCTGGTACAACCGCGCGGGCGTTGAACGGGTGATGGATTTTTGCTCGCCCCTGCAGTACCTGGAATTCATGCGCCAGGCGCCAGACCTTGAGCGCATGCTCTGCAACAGTGGCATCCTGCTGTTCAAATACTGGTTCTCGGTGAACCGCGAAGAGCAGCTGCGCCGCTTCATCTCGCGCCGCGACGACCCGCTCAAGCACTGGAAGCTCTCGCCCATCGACATCAAGTCGCTGGACAAGTGGGACGAGTACACAGCCGCCAAAGAGGCCATGTTCTTCCATACCGACACCGCCGACGCACCGTGGACGGTGATCAAGTCCGATGACAAGAAGCGCGCGCGGCTCAACTGCATACGCCATTTCCTGCATTCGCTGGACTACCCGGGCAAAGACCTGCGCGTCGCCCACCAGCCGGATCCGCTGCTGGTAGAGCGGGCTTCACGGGTGCTGGTGGAAGAGGACCGCGGCGAACTGGCCCAGCCTGCCTGATCGAGGTCGTCGGATGCACTTGGGTTTCCCGGCCAACTGCGATTCAATACGCAGCATTTTCCGGCTTACCACAAGGATTCACCGATGGCCTCCAGCAGCAAACAGCAAAAACGCGCCAAGCGCGCCGCCACCAAGGCCCGGGAAAACCGCATGGTGCGCAGCGGCCAGGCGGTCAAGAGCAGTGGCGAGAGCGCCAGCGCCAGCGTCGAGCAGGTGTTCAACAAGGCCATGGATTCGGGCAGTTACAACGCCCTGTTCGAGAAGATGAAGGGGGCCCAGGAAAACGGCCTGGTCGCCCTGATCTCGGTGTTTTTGGTCGACCCGCTGCTGGCCCTGGTGCTTAAAGGCCACAAGGAAGAACACGCCACCGACTACATCGTCATGGTGTTCACCGCCTACCGCAAATGGCTGGACGGTGCCGATGAGGCCACCACCATGGCCTGGCTGGAAAGCGATGAGTTCCAGGCGGCCTACATCTCGGCCTCCGAGGCAGTGGCCAAGCAGCAACAGAAGCAATTCGGCTGAGCCCACACTGCCCCGGCAGCAACAAAAAAGGCCGCGATCCTCACAGATCGCGGCCTTTTCATTTCAGCGGCACTGAATCAGTTGTTCAACGCCACACGCCCAGCCACTTCGGCCTTGCGCTTGCGTGCTACCAACAGCCCCGCCGCCACCACGGCGATGGACAGCAGGCCCGTCGCAATGATTTCGATACGGTGATCCGGACGGATCAGCATCACGGTCAGGATACCGACGATAAAGACGATGGTCGCCCAGGTCAGGCCCGGGAACAGCCACATCTTGAAGGCAATCTTCTCGCCACGGGCCATGCGCTGACGGCGCATGCGCAGTTGCGACACGGCAATCACCAGGTACACCAGCAGGGCAATGGCACCGGAGCTGGCCAGCAGGAACTCGAACACCGCGGCAGGCGCCACATAGTTGGCAATTACTGTCAGGAACGCAGCGGCGGTCGACAGCACCACGGCTACATACGGGGTACCGCTGGAGGTGGTGCGCTGGGCCACGGCCGGGGCATCACCACGCTTGCTCAGGGAGAACAGCATGCGCGAGGAGGTGTACAGCGCCGAGTTCAGGCAGCTGGTTACCGCGATCAACACCACGATGTCGACGATCAGTTTGGCATTGGGAACGCCCATCAGGTTCAGCACGGTCTGGTAGGAACCGACTTCAGCCAGTTCGCTGCTGTTCCACGGTACCAGGGCCACCACCAGGAAGATCGACACGAGGTAGAACAGGAAGATCCGCCAGATCACCGAGTTGGTGGCCCGCGAGATCTGCTTGCCCGGATCCTTGGATTCGGCAGCGGCAATGGTGACGATCTCGGTACCCATGAACGAGAACATGGTGGTCAGCATCGCCGCCAGCACCGCGCCCAGGCCGTTAGGCATGAAGCCCTGGGTATCGAACAGGTGGCTGACACCGCTAACCTGGCTGTTAGGCAGGAAACCGAACACTGCTGCCAGGCCGAGAATGATGAAGCCAATGATCGCGACGACTTTAAGCAGGGCGAACCAGAACTCGAACTCACCGTAGTTCTTCACGCTAAACAGGTTGGTCGCGGTCAGCAGCAAGGTGATGACCAGGGTAAAGACCCAGATGGCCACATCAGGGAACCAGGCATGCAGGATGGTCGCCGCGGCGTTGGCCTCCAGCGGAATCACCAGTACCCAGAACCACCAGTACAGCCAGCCGATGGTAAAGCCGGCCCAGTGACCGATGGCTTTATCGGCGTATGTAGAGAACGACCCGGTGTCCGGCGAAGCGACCGCCATCTCCCCGAGCATGCGCATTACCAGTACCACCAAGGTACCCGCAGCGGCGTAGGCCAGCAGAACGGCCGGGCCGGCTGCAGCAATGGCGTGGCCGGAACCTACGAACAGGCCGGCACCGATCACACCAGCAATGGACAGCATGGTGACATGCCGTTGTTTGAGCCCCTGAGCGAGGTCATTGGAATTGTGCGTACCGCTCATAAAACTACCTTTGCAAGAATTGCGTTTTAACCCTGCGACCTGAGGCGCGCCTTGGATAAAAATTTTGCTACATCCTGTTGCCGATCTTGGTCGCAATATCCGCGCCAGCACGATGACCGTTCGTTCGAAATATCTCACGCCCTCGTAAAACAAGGCTTACAGGCCTTTCGGCCACAACCTGACCGAAAGCCCCTGTAAAATACGCGCAAACGTTCAATTACCGAAATACCCACTTACAATTACCCAGGCGCACCAAAACCCGGCACCGGTAACACCTGACGCACACGTCAAGGGCAAAAAAGGAGCAACCCGAAGGAGCAACCAGCGGCCGCAATGAGCCGCCCAAGCGCTGCGCAAGGTCAGAAACGACTTCCCAGCACTGGCCAAAACTGGCACCATCGCGCCTTTTTTCATCAAGGCTCCGGCCCCGGAAACGAGGGCAAGTGGTCATCCGCGCGACAGTCCGCTGCAACGATGCGACACCCGCCCTTCCGGCAGCCGCTTGCCCCGCCCGACGTTGTTGGCTGTCATTCCGCCGCTATGCTAGCTTGGCGCTCGCCAAGAAGGCCGCCAACAGCAGGAGAGCACCAGAACACATGAGGACCGCACATGGCTGAGGCCACGCCCGCGCTTGAAATCCGCGACCTGCACAAACGCTACGGCGACCAGGAGATCCTCAAGGGCATCTCGCTGACCGCTCGCGATGGCGATGTGATCTCGATCCTGGGATCTTCCGGCTCCGGCAAGTCCACCCTGCTGCGCTGCATCAACTTGCTGGAGAACCCGCACCAGGGCCAGATCCTGGTCGCCGGTGAAGAGCTGCGGCTCAAAGCCGCGAAAAACGGCGAACTGGTGGCCGCCGACAACAAGCAGATCAATCGCCTGCGCAGCGAGATCGGCTTTGTGTTCCAGAATTTCAACCTGTGGCCGCACATGAGCATCCTCGACAACATCATCGAGGCGCCACGTCGCGTGCTCGGCCAGAGCAAGGCCGAAGCCATCGAGCATGCCGAAGCGCTGCTCAACAAGGTCGGCATTCACAACAAGCGCCACAGCTACCCGGCCGAATTGTCCGGCGGCCAGCAGCAACGTGCCGCGATTGCCCGCACCCTGGCCATGAAGCCCAAGGTTATCCTGTTTGACGAGCCGACCTCGGCGCTGGACCCGGAAATGGTCCAGGAAGTGCTTAACGTTATCCGCGCCCTGGCCGAAGAAGGCCGTACCATGCTACTGGTTACGCACGAAATGGGCTTCGCCCGCCAGGTGTCCAGCGAAGTCATCTTCCTGCACCAAGGGCTGGTCGAAGAGCAGGGAACGCCGCAGCAGGTTTTTGAAAACCCGAACTCGGCGCGTTGTAAACAATTCATGTCCAGCAACCGCTAACGGAGCAACACGCATGCAGACCTATAAGAAATTCCTCCTGGCAGCTGCCGCCGCGCTGGTGTTTTCGGCCAATGCCATGGCTGCAGAAAAACTGAAGATGGGCATCGAGGCGGCCTACCCGCCGTTCAACAACAAGGACGCCAGTGGCAATGTCGTCGGTTTCGACAAGGACATCGGTGATGCCCTGTGCGCCAAGATGAAGGTCGAGTGCGAAGTCGTTACCTCCGACTGGGACGGTATCATCCCGGCGCTGAACGCCAAGAAGTTCGATTTCATCGTCTCGTCGCTGTCAATTACCGACGAGCGCAAGCAGGCGGTGGACTTCACCGACCCGTACTACTCGAACAAGCAACAGTTCATCGCCCCGAAAAAAGTCGACTTCAAAACCGACAAAGCCTCGCTCAAGGGCAAGACCCTCGGCACCCAGCGCGCCACCCAGGCCGCTACCTGGCTGGACGATAACGGCGGCATGGACGGCGACTTCAAGGTCAGCCTGTACGACACCCAGGAAAACGCCTACCTGGACCTGACCTCGGGCCGCGTCGACGCCCTGCTGGCCGACAAATACGCCAACTACGACTGGCTCAAGTCTGCTGCCGGCCAGAACTACGAGTTCAAAGGCGAGCCGGTGAACGAAAGCGACAAGGTCGGTATCGCTGTGCGCAAAGGTGACAACGAACTGCGCAACAAGCTGAACGCCGCTCTGAAGGAAATCGTTGCCGACGGCACCTACAAGAAGATCAACGACAAGTACTTCCCGTTCAGCATCTATTGATTCGCCCCGACCGGTATCGCCCTTTCGGCGATGCCGGTCCCTTGAACAAACCTGCCCATGAATATTGATCTCTACGGATTCGGTCCGGCCTTGGTGGCCGGAACGCTGATGACCGTCAAACTCGCGTTGTCGGCCCTGTGTCTGGGGCTGGTACTGGGGCTGCTTGGCGCCCTGGCGAAAACTTCACCGTACAAACCCCTGCAATGGCTGGGTGGTTTCTACTCCACCCTGGTTCGCGGCGTGCCCGAACTGCTCTGGGTGCTGCTGATTTACTTTGGCACCGTCAGCCTGATGAACCGGCTTGGCGAAGCTCTGAATATTCCCGGCCTGGAGCTCAACGCCTTTGCTGCGGGCGTGATCGCCCTGGGCCTGTGCTTTGGCGCCTATGCAACGGAAGTCTTCCGCGGCGCGATCCTCGCCATCCCCAAAGGCCACCGCGAAGCGGGCCTGGCCCTGGGCCTGTCCAAAGGGCGGATTTTCTCCAGGCTGATTTTGCCGCAGATGTGGCGCATCGCCCTGCCGGGCCTGGGCAACCTGTTCATGATCCTGATGAAGGACACCGCGCTGGTGTCGGTAATCGGCCTGGAAGAGATCATGCGTCATTCGCAGATCGCCGTGACGGTGAGCAAGCAGCCTTTCACCTTCTATATGGTCGCCGCCGTCATCTACCTGGGCCTGACCGTGCTGGCCATGACCGGCATGTACTTCATGGAAAAACGTGCCGCACGCGGCTTCGCGAGGCCTAACCAATGAACTGGGAAGTCATCATCAAGTGGCTGCCGCGTCTGGCCCAAGGTGCCACGCTGACCCTTGAACTGGTCACCATCGCCGTGATTGCCGGCCTGATCCTGGCCATTCCGCTGGGTATCGCGCGCTCGTCGCGCCACTGGTATGTGCGGGCACTGCCGTTCGGCTACATCTTCTTCTTCCGCGGTACGCCGCTGCTGGTCCAGCTCTTTCTGGTGTACTACGGCCTGGCCCAGTTCGATGCGGTGCGCAATAGCGCCTTCTGGCCGTACTTGCGCGATCCGTTCTGGTGCACCGTGCTGACCATGACCCTGCACACGGCCGCCTACATCGCCGAGATCCTGCGTGGCGCGCTGCAAGCCATCCCTCGCGGTGAAATCGAAGCCGCGCGTGCCCTGGGCATGTCCAGGGCCAAGGCGCTGTTCTACATCATGCTGCCTCGCGCTGCGCGGATCGGCCTGCCGGCCTACAGTAACGAAGTGATCCTCATGCTCAAGGCCAGTGCCCTGGCGAGCACCGTGACACTGCTGGAACTGACCGGCATGGCGCGGACGATCATCGCCCGCACCTACCTGCCCGTGGAGATCTTCTTCGCCGCCGGCCTGTTCTACCTGGTGATCTCGTTCCTGCTGGTGCAAGCGTTCAAGCAACTTGAACGCTGGCTGCGCGTCGACGCCTGTCAGGGTCGTTGATCCTGTATAACGGGGCTGATCACAGCCCCGTTTTTTCTACCTGCCCATGACCACCCCACGCCCGCTCACCAACGACCAACTGCTCAGCCGCTTCCAGGCCCTGGACGGTTTTGTGCGCGAGCATCAGGCGCTATGGCGACCACGCCCTTTTACCCAGCTACAACTCCCCTGGGAGGCCGATCACCCGGCGCTGTCCAGCTGGTTGCGGCAACGTTCGCTGGAGCAGGCCGAAGCGGCGCACAACCATCCTGAACAGCTGGGGGCACCCGCGCCTTTTCCACTGCTGGCGAAACAGGCCGGGCAACTGTCTGAAGTCGGCGAACTGCCCAGCATTGCCCTGGCACCCGCGAGCCATCGCCTGAATGTGGATGTACCGGGGCGCAAGTGGCAGCAGATCGAGGCTTTTGCCAGCCATCTGGGCTTTACCCGTACGCCGCAGCACTGGCTGGACTGGTGCTCAGGCAAAGGCCACCTGGGCCGGCGCCTGTTGCAGGCCGACCGGCAACGCCTGACCTGCCTGGAGTTCGACCCGACGCTGGTCGCAGCCGGCCGCGAACTCAGCCTGCATCACCAACTGGACGCCGAACACCGCCTGCAGGATGTCCTCGCTGGCGACGCCGCACAGCAACTGGGCCCGGAACATACCGCCGTGGCCCTGCATGCCTGCGGCGATCTGCATGTGCGCCTGATGCAACTGGCCAGTCAGCAGGGCTGCCGTCAGTTGGCGATTGCGCCGTGCTGCTACAACCGCATTCAGGCGCCGGTGTATCAACCGCTGTCTGCGGCGGCCATTGCCTCCGGCTTGCAGTTGTCGGTTGATGACCTCGGCCTGCCACTGAGCGAAACCGTTACCGCCGGCGCCCGGGTGCGTCGGCAGCGCGACGAGTCGATGGCCAGGCGCCTGGGGTTCGATCTGCTGCAACGCCAGCTGCGCGGCGAGGATGAGTACTTGCCGACGCCGTCATTGCCGGTCAGCTGGCTGCACAAGCCCTATGCCGACTATTGCCGGGAGCTGGCCGCCCTCAAGGGCCTGCACATCGATCAACAGCCTGACTGGGATGCCCTTCAGACCAAGGGCTGGCAGCGCCTGGCGCAGGTGCGCAACCTTGAGCTGCTGCGCAACCTGTTCCGTCGCCCGCTGGAACTGTGGCTGGTACTGGATCGCGCTTTGTACTTGCAGGAACAGGGTTACCAGCTACAGTTGGGTGTCTTCTGCGAACAACCACTGACACCACGCAACCTGATGCTCCTGGCAGAGCGTCACTAGGCTTGCCGCGCAACTGTGCGCAGCCTGTGGATAAGTCTGTGGGAAACCTTTTGAAAAAACCCTGAAAAACCTTGGATCCAAGCGCTTTATGCGACTGGCTGCTTTTTGTTCAGCCGTTTAGGGCCAGCAAAAACAGCCATTTGCGCAAAGACCAACGGCAAGCGTTGGTCCGATGTACGCGCTACATACCTGGCATGCGCCTTGTGCATAAGCTTTCCAGCGAATGGCTCTAAGGGCGTTGATCAGGCCAGTTTCAACAGGCTCATGCCCGCCAGCAACAGCACCAGGCCCAACCAGCCCCGCCCGGCCAGACGCTGACCGAACAAGGCCCAGCCCATGGCCACTGTGGCGAGAATGCCGAAGCCGCCCCAGATGGCATATGCCAGCGACAGTTCAATATCGCGAACAGCCTGCGCCAGCGCGGTAAAGGCCGCCAGCACACAGAGAATCGAGGCGATACCCAGCGCACGTTTGCGAAAGCCGTCGGAGTACTTGAGCAACAGGTTGGCGATTACTTCCAGCACGATGGCCAGGCCCAGCCAGGCAAAGGGAATCCAGTTCATGGTTAGCATGGCAGTGCCTCCGTATTACGCGGGGCAGGTGCAGCGCGGGTACCCGACTTGATCAGCAGGATACCGGCGATCATCACACCCAGGCCTGCGGCCTTGAGCAGACCCAGGCTTTCGCCCAGCCAAGTGACACTGATCAGGGTGATGAAGACGATACCGATACCTTCCCACAGCGCGTAGGCAACACCTACCGGCACCCGCTTGACCGCCAGGGCGAGGAAGAAATACGACAGGCCGATCAGGGCATACATCAAGCCATGACCAAGAATCGGGTGATGTGTGGCGGCGAATTTCATCGACGCGGTACCGATCACCTCAGCGGTGATGGCAATGAACAGATAGATCCAGGAACGCATGATGCCCTCCCACGGGCGACACAATCCGAACGCACTCGCGGCGTCGGCTACAGACAAAAAGAGAAGAAAGACTGTTTGTCGGGGGAGGCGCTACAGATCGCCGGTCCAGTGACGTTCACGGGAAACCAGGCGGGAGGTGAAGAGCGGAAACGCTTTAGTGTTCAACATAATGGACACTAAATTAGCTCAAGGCATCGCCAAAGTCAAAGCGATAGAAAATAACTAATAAAAACTCGCGTCCTTCAGGATGGATTCAGGAGAAAGCCCTTAAAGGCGACGGAAAGCGTTGTAAATTATTTTTGTCGCCTTCAAAAACCAAGGCGAGCGCCCTCTTCCTCTTGGCTGAATCGCAGAAATCACTACCGGAAAGCCGCTGAATTCGGGCCTTGAAAGGAAAATTGCAGAAGTAGTTTACAGACGCAAACTGATCGCTATAATGACGCCCCTGTGCCGGTATAGCTCAGATGGTAGAGCAACTGACTTGTAATCAGTAGGTCCCGGGTTCGATTCCTGGTGCCGGCACCATACGCAGTAGAAAAGAGGCTCACCGAAAGGTGGGCCTTTTTTGTTTTCGCCTGGAAAACACCGCGCGCTTGATCGCAGGTTTGTGTCTTCGCAAGTCAGTGCAATCCTGTAGGAGCGGATTCATCCGCGATGGACTGCGTAGCAGGCCCGGTTTGGTGTCGCACTTTCGACTTTCGCGGATAAATTCGCTCCTACCGTTATCAGGTGCGCCGTAGACTGTTACCCCACAGGGAGCAGTGAACCTTGTAATCCCACCCCCCATCCGTTATAGCTAAAAAGGCATCCATAACCAAAAGAGGCAGAATCAGCCCGTCATGAACGAGACCACACGTATCTTTCGCCCCCAAGGCCCGTTTGCCGCACTGTTCGGCAAGACGATCGGGCCCAGCACACACTCGCCCCTCTCGACACTGTTCCACACGCTGTCGATTCCACCCCGCGACATCCTTCTCGCGCATAAGCGCAAGCGACCCGTCCCTCCGCCTGCCCGCTGACACCTGAAGTTCTTCGCTTTCCATCGCCCTCGGCTCTGCCGTTCAGGGCTGGAGACGCTTTGCCTTTTTTCAGTGTTTTCTGTCAGGAAATCTTATGACTATTCGTGTTGCCATTATCGGCGCGGGCCCCTCTGGCCTGGCGCAACTGCGTGCCTTTCAATCCGCTCACGCCCAGGGCGCAGCCATGCCCGAGGTGGTGTGTTTCGAGAAGCAGGCCGACTGGGGCGGGATGTGGAACTACACCTGGCGCACCGGGCTGGATCAGCACGGCGAGCCGGTGCACGGCAGTATGTACCGCTACCTGTGGTCGAACGGGCCGAAAGAATGCCTGGAGTTCGCCGACTACAGTTTCGATGAACATTTCGGCCGGCCGATCTCGTCTTATCCCCCACGCGAGGTGCTCTGGGATTACATTCAGGGCCGGGTGATCAAAGCCGGTGTGCGCGATTACATTCGCTTCAATACGGCGGTAAAAGCCGTACGCTTCGATGAGGCCAGCCGCACCTTCACGGTCAATGCCTACGACTATGCACGCGGTGAAGGCATCGAGCAGGTGTTCGATTATGTGGTGGTGGCCAGCGGGCATTTCTCTACGCCCAACGTGCCGGATTTTGAAGGCTTCGAGCGCTTCTCCGGGCGCATTCTGCACGCACACGATTTCCGCGAGGCGATGGAGTTCAAGGGCAAGGACGTGCTGATCGTGGGCAGCAGCTATTCGGCCGAAGACATCGGCTCGCAATGCTTCAAGTACGGTGCCCGCTCAATCACCAGCGCTTATCGCACCCAGCCGATGGGCTACAAATGGCCAAAGGGCTGGGAAGAGCGCCCGCAACTGCAGCGGGTGGAAGGCGACATGGCGTTTTTCGCCGACGGCTCCAGCAAGCGCATCGATGCGATCATTCTGTGCACCGGTTACCAGCATCACTTCCCCTTCCTGCCGGACGAGCTGACGCTCAAGACCGACAACCGTCTGTGGCCGCTGGGGCTGTATCAGGGCGTGATCTGGGAGCACAACCCGCAGCTAATCTACCTCGGCATGCAGGACCTCTGGTACAGCTTCAACCTGTTCGACGCACAGGCCTGGTTTGCCCGCGACTACATGTTCGGGCGCATCACGCTGCCCACTACTGCCGACATGCAGGCTGACAACGCCCAATGGCGCGCGCAAGAAGAAGCGCTGGAAACCACTGCATCGATGTATGAGTTCCAGGGGCGTTACATCGCGCACCTGATCGAGCAGACCGACTATCCACGCTTCGATATCGATGCAGTAAACCGCATCTTCCTGAAATGGAAGACGGACAAGAAGCAGGACATCATGGGCTACCGCGACAAGTCTTACCGCTCGGTGATTACCGGGACGGCAGCGGTGCCCCACCACACGCGCTGGCTGAAGGCCATGGATGACTCGCTGGAGGAGTACCTGCGCGAGACCTCAGCCAAGAGCGATGTGAAAGCCCTGCATAAAAATTAAGCGGCCGCCGCTTGCTTGAACGGAGCAGGTGGCGGGCTTTGTATTCCCTGCAACCAGTCGCAGTAGCGGGCAACGCCTTGCTCGACTGTCAGTGTTGGTGCCATGAAACCTGCAGCGCGCAAGCGCTCAAGGTCGGCGCAGGTATAGCACTGATACTTGCCACGCAAGTGATCAGGGAATTCACTGTATTCCAGAATACCTTCGAGCAAGGCCATTTCCAGTGACAGCGGGGGCTGGCCCTGCTGTTCACGCAGGCGGTTGATCACCGCCAGGGCGACATCGTTGAAGGGCTGGGCCCGGCCGCTGCCCACATTGAAAATGCCGCTCAACCGCGGGCGGTCAAGGAAGAACAGGTTGACCTTGACCACGTCCTCAACCGAGACAAAATCACGCAGGTGCCCGCCGCTGGGGTAGTCGCCATAACTGCCAAACAGGCTGACCTTGCCATGGGCCTGGTACTGATTGAAGCAATGCAGGGCCACGGAAGCCATGGCACCTTTGTGCTGCTCGTGAGGCCCGTAGACGTTGAAGTAACGCAGGCCAACGATCTGGCTGCGCGCCACCGGCAGCTGCCGGCGCACACGCTGGTCAAACAGAAACTTGGAGTAGCCGTAGACATTCAGCGGACGCTCGCATTCGCGCTGTTCGCGAAAGTCCTGCCCGGCGCCGTACACCGCCGCCGACGACGCATAAAGCATCGGTACCTGCAGGCCTTGGGCGGCATCGAGCAGGTCGCGGCTGAAGCGGTAGTTGTTGTCCATCATGAAGCGCCCGTCGCCTTCGACGGTGCTTGAGCAGGCGCCCTGGTGCAACACGGCGCGCACTTTGCCGAACTGGCCGCGACTGAAGCGGTCAAGAAAATCATCCTTGTCCAGGTAGTCAGCGATGTCACTGTCGGCAAGGTTGCTGAATTTGTCGCCATCGGTCAGGTCGTCGACGGCGATGATGTCGGTTTCGTTGCGCTGATTAAGGGCCTGAACCAGGTTACTACCGATAAACCCGGCGGCGCCGGTCACGATAATCGTCATGCCAAATCCCCCTGTAAGGGTGCGAAGCGACCATTCTAGGGAGTGTTTTTTGTACAACTATTAACCAGGATCAATAATTCCACTGGTTTTCCCCAATCGGCGCCCCAGCAGTCGACTCAGGCTGATTGCCCAGTTGAGCAGGGCGACCACCAGCAAACAGACCATCATTGCTTCGGTGCCGCCACTGACGATCAGGTGCCCGGCCAGCCAGGGAAAGCCGAACACACCAAGGAAGTACGACAGGCTGAACAGCAACAGCGCCTGCGGCGTGTGCCCGAGCGGTGCCTGATTGGCGGCCAGGCCGTTGATCACCGAGTAGTTCAAGCCGTAACCCACACCCAGCAGTGCTGCAGCCAGCAGGTAGCCGAGATTACCCTGCACCTGCCAACCCAAAGCCACGACCGCCAGCACGATAAACCCCGAAAGCAGGCAGGAGGCGCGATAAGCATCGCACTTGACCACCCAGCCGGCGATCAGCAGACGGCAGCTGATCGCAGCACTCATGAAGCCGATGAAAAACAGCGAGTAGTCCAGCCCACGACCGGCGGCATAAGACGTTTGAAAACTGCCCAGACCGCCAAAGATGGCGCCGCCCAGGCCCACCATGAGAATCGGCCAGCGTGCTTTCGAGCCCAGCACCAGGATGCTTGCCCGACGGCTGATGCTGACCCGGCTGCTCGCCGGACGCTGCTGGCGTGCCAGGTGGTTGAATATCACCAAACCGATCAATGCAGCCAATGCCGCCGTGTAGAACGCCGTTTGTACAGGCAGGGCGAAGAAGCTGGCCAGCTTGCCCACCAAGGGCCCGGAACCGATACCGCTCATCATGCTGCCCGAGAGCAGGGCAAAGCTGTGGGTGCGGCGCTGCGCATCGACCCGTTCGGCCACCAGAATCGGCCCCAGGGTATAGAACGCGCCCCACCCCAGCCCCAGAACCAGGCCACACAGCATCAACCCTCCGCCAGTGCCGGGCACCAGGGCAAAGCCCAGGCAGGCGCCAACCAGACACAACGCAGAAAGCGCGATGGCCCTGGCCGACCCCAGGCGATCGGCCAGATGCCCGCTGCCGAGCACTGCAACCACAGTGCTGAGCATCGCCAGGGAAATGATCTGGCCGGCGTCCTGCTCATTGCCGCCCCGGCTACTGACCAGCAGTGACAGTAAAAAGGTCGAGCCATAGGACAACGACAGCAGGTAGCTGGCCAGGCAGAGCAGGCCGAACCCCTGCCCGGCGTTTTCGGTGCGCGGTGCGGACATCGTGCGGATTCACTTGAAAATTACGGGAGAAGCCTTGTAACACGGGGCTGCCGAGCGGCTGTTATGCAACTGCCGGAGTTGGGTTCAGTCAACAGCGAACTAACGCGCTGCAACGCGCCTTTGCAAGCACGTCGGGGATAAAAGTCTTTTACCGATTTCACGGGTTTTCCGCGCGCACGCTTACCCTATCCTAGGGCGAATCTCTTATGTCAGCGGAAGATTCATGAAAGCTTCGCTTCCCAGCCGTTACGCCTGTCTGGTCGGCTGTCTGCTCTTTACCGGTATCAGCCTGAACTACCTGTCGAGCCACGCCTGGCTCTGGCCCTTCACCCTGATCAGCACCCTGCTCAGCCTGGTGGGGCTCAATGACCTTCGACAAAGCCACCACGCAGTGCGACGCAACTACCCGATCCTGGGCAATATCCGTTACCTGATCGAAACCATCCGCCCGGAAATTCGCCAGTACCTGCTGGAGGGCGATGACGACAAGCTGCCCTTCTCCCGTGCCCAGCGCTCGCTGGTGTACGCACGCGCCAAGAATGAAAGCGCGGAAAAAGCCTTCGGCACGCTCAATGACGTCTACCGCCCGGGCTTCGAGTTCATCAGCCATTCGATGCTGCCGGCAGACACCCCAGACCCCGCCTCGTTTCGCATCGCCATTGGTGGCCCGCAGTGCCGCCAACCCTACTCGGCATCGATCTTCAACATCTCGGCGATGAGCTTCGGCGCCCTCAGTGCCAACGCCATTGCTGCACTCAACCAGGGCGCCAAACGCGGTCGCTTCGCCCATGACACCGGGGAAGGCAGCATCAGCCCCTACCACCGCGAACACGGCGGCGACCTGATCTGGGAAATCGGCAGTGGTTATTTCGGCTGTCGCACCAGTGACGGCCGCTTCGACCCCAAACGCTTCGCCGAGCAGGCTCGCGACCCGCAGGTGAAGATGATCGAAATCAAGCTGAGCCAGGGTGCAAAACCCGGGCATGGCGGGATTCTGCCCGGGCACAAGGTCAGTGCCGAGATTGCCGCCACCCGTGGCGTGACGGTCGGCGAAGACTGCATCTCACCGGCGGCGCACAGCGCCTTCCGCACGCCGCTCGAACTGCTGGAATTCATCGCCCAGTTGCGCATGCTGTCTGGGGGCAAGCCGGTCGGCTTCAAGTTCTGCCTGGGGCATCCGTGGGAGTTCATGGGCATCGCCAAGGCCATGCTGGAGACCGGCATCGTTCCCGATTTCATCGTGGTCGATGGCAAGGAAGGCGGGACAGGCGCCGCACCACGTGAATTCAGCGACAACATCGGCGTGCCGATGCGCGAAGGCCTGATGTTCGTGCACAACACCCTGGTCGGCCTGAACCTGCGCGACAAGGTGCGCATCGGTGCCGGCGGCAAGATTGTCAGTGCCTTCGACATCGCCAGCGTACTGGCCATCGGCGCGGACTGGGTGAACTCGGCACGGGGCTTCATGTTTGCCATTGGCTGCATCCAGTCACAGAGCTGCCATACCAACAAGTGCCCGACCGGCGTGGCCACCCAGGACCCACTGCGCCAGCGCGCCCTGGTGGTGCCGGACAAGGCCGAGCGGGTCTACAGTTTTCACCGCAACACCCTGCATGCACTGGCCGAGATGCTCGCCGCCGCGGGCCTGGATCACCCGTCCCAGCTCAAGCCCAAACACCTGGTACGGCGTATCAGCGCCAGTGAGATCCGTCTGTTTTCCCAACTGCACGTATTCCTCAAGCCCGGTGAGTTGCTCAGCGGCTCGATCGACAGCGAGTTCTATGCACGGATGTGGCGGATGGCCCGCAGCGACAGCTTCGAACCGGATACCGGTGAGGCGCCGGCGGTCAAGCGCGCCCTGCCCCAGAAACAAACAACCCCGGCCTAGGCCGGGGTTGTCAGTAACACCAAACAGCTATCAGAGGATGCTGATCGGGTACTCGATGAACACACGTACTTCGTTGCCGTCATCGTTGTAGCCGTTCTGGCGAACGCTTTCAGACGTACGCAGGAACGAGCCACGCAGTTTGACCGACAGGTCCTTGGCAGGGCCGTCTTGAACCACGTACTTGAGCTGGTTGAAGATTTCGCGCTCTTTACCTTCACCGAAACCGTGGGTGTTGATGTTGTCACCACGCACGTAAGCGATGTTGTACTTCAGACCCGGTACGCCGAAGGCGCCGAAGTCCAGGCCGTAGCCGATCTGCCAGGAACGCTCGTCTTCGGCGTTGAAGTCAGACCAGTAGGAGTTGGCCAGGTAGATGGTCGAGCCACCGTCACCGACACCGCCAGCGTTCTGGTAGAAGCCGTACTGGTAACCAGTGGAGCCGGTGCTGCGCTGGTGAGCCAGGGTGATCGAGTGCGGGCCGAAGGCGTAAGTGGCCGCCAGGCTCCAGATGGTGTTGGAGTCGCCGGTAAGGTCGGCTTCAGCGACATACTTCTTGTCGATGTCCGACTTGTAGCCGTTGAAGTCCAGGGTCAGGGACTGGTCATCCGCCAGCGGATGAACGTAGTTGACGCCCAGGTAGTACTTTTTCAGGACGTCTTCAACATCCGAGCCGTACACCGAAGCCGACAGGTTTTCGGTGAACTTGTAGCTGCCGCCCAGTACGTTGATCGACTTCAGGCCACCGCTGTCACGGCCTTCAGCACTTTTACGCGCTTCCTGGGTGAAACGGCCAGCATTCAGTTCCAGGCCCTGGATCTCCTTGGAGGTGATCAGTGTACCGGTGTAGCTCTCTGGCAGCAGGCGCGCGTCGTCGTATTGCAGAACCGGCAGTTCCGGCATCTGGTCGCCGTATTTCAACACGGTGTTGGAGACGCGGAATTTGACTGCGGCGCCGCCACGAGCCAGGTTGTGCGGGGAGTTCTGCTGGTTGGTCGGCGAGTCGCCATCGGCCGGTTTGAAGAAGTCGATACCGCCGCCGCCATTGCGGCCTTTACCACCGTCCAAACGCACTGCGTACAGACCAAACGCGTCTACGCCCACACCAACGGTGCCCTGGGTGAAGCCGGAGGAGAACTTGCCGATGAAGGCCTGGCCCCATTCGGACTGATCGTTGGTGTCGTGCTTCTTGTCACGGTTGATGAAGGCGTTACGCAGCAGCAGGTTTGCGCTGCTGTCTTCTACGAAGCCCTTCGACGCGGCCTGGTCATTGGCCATGGCCTGAGTCGCTGCCATTAGCCCCAGCGCGATCAGGCTGATCCTGGTTTTCAACATTTTATTTTCCTTATTACCTAGTCAAATACGCTCTGCAGCCGACGCCAGAACCACGCCCCCTGCGTGGGTTGACGCTCGCGGGTCAGAAAATAAAAAGCCCGCATGCGAATGATCGCAGCGGGCCTTTTATTTTGGACTCTTGGCTGGTGGGCCTACAGGCGTTGTTCGAATCCTATCCGCGCGCGGATCGTCGTGTCAAAAAAACGTGAAAAAGTGGCGACTATTGACGTGATCTGCAGCCGTTAAGGGAGGATTCCTACATTTTTTGCGCACCAAAGCCGGGTAAAAATGGATCCAAATCAATGCATTAAACGCGAAACATTCAGAAACATTAATTCAACCGAGGGCAACATAAACAATTAACACAAGTAAATGCAAAGCATTATCATCCGCGCAAAAATCCCGGTACGACTTTCGTCTAACACGCCAACCCCCTCGGATGTTCTTGCATGCCTGCCCCCTGCCGTCTTTCGCCCTTGTCCCTGGGTGTTTCCCTGTTCCTCAGTTCCGGCCTTGCCCTGGCGGCCACTACCACCCTGCCTGAAGTGTCGGTAACGGCCCAAAGCGACCGCGAACAGGATGACCCGCGCGTCAAAGAGGTGACCACCGCCACGCGCACGGCCACCCCGGCCCGCTATGTTCCCCAGGCCATCGACTCGGTGAAGACCAGCAATGTGCTGGACTATGGCACCAACGATCTGGGCAAGGCACTGAGCGGTATCCCCAACGTCAGCAGCGGCGCCGACACCCGCTTTGACAGCGTGCGGATTCGCGGCTTCGATGCCAGCAACGACTTCTATCTGGACGGTATTCGCGACGACAGCCAGTACGTGCGCGACCTGCACAACATTGAGCGGGTCGAGGTGCTCAAGGGCCCGGCGGCGGTGCTGTATGGCCGCGGCAGCCAGGGCGGCATCGTCAACCGCGTGAGCAAGATGCCGGAACCCGGCCGCCGCTCAAGCATTGAAGCCCAGGGCGGCAGCGAAGACCTGCGCAGCCTGTACGCCGACCTCAGTGCCGACCCGACCGAGAACATCAGCCTGCGCCTGAACATGGGCAACCAGGATAACAACAGCTTTCGCGATGGCATCGACGGCAGCCGTCAGTTGTTCGCCCCGTCGATGAGCTGGCAACTGACCCCGGAGCTCAACTGGCTGGTGCAGTACGAATACAGCCGCTACAACCGTACACCCGACCGTGGCATTCCCAGCGTCAACGGGCGCCCGGCGGATGTTGACCGTGGCACCACTTATGGCGACACCCAGCGCGACTTCATCGACGACAAGGCGCAATCGCTGCGCTCGCGGCTGAACTTCCAACTCAGTGAAAACTGGCAGGTACGCCACACCCTGGGCCTGTTCAAGCTCAACAGCGATTTCGACAACACCTATCAGACTGGCTACAACGCCAGCACCAATCAGGTCACCCGCCAGCGCTGGCAGCAGGACCTGAACACCCGCAACCTGTTCAACACCCTTGAGCTGGAAGGCAACATCGACACCTTCGGCCTGCAACACACCCTGCTCACCGGCCTTGAGTTCGGCAACCAGCGCCGTGACCCGCTGCTCTACACCGCCGCGACCCGAGGGGCCGGTGCCCAGCCAGTACCGAGCCTGGACCTGAACAACCCCAACCGCCACCTGCAGCACAATGGCCTGATGGTGCCGTCCAGCAACAACCACACCGTGGTCGATAGCCGTGGCCTTTACATCCAGGACCAGCTGCGCCTGAACGATCAGTGGCAGGTACTGGCCGGTGTGCGCTTCGACCAGTTCGATGTCGAGACCACCAACAAGCTCAGGAACATTTCAGAAAAGCAGGACAGCAACAGCACCAGCCCGCGTCTGGGCGTGGTCTATTCGCCGTGGAAAGAGCATTCCTTCTACGCCTCCTGGAGCAAAACCTTCTCGCCGGTGGGCGGTGGCCTGATCGGTATCACTCCGGGCGCTGCCGGTAACACCAACGAAACCAGCCCTGAAGAAACCCGCCAGAAAGAGGTCGGGATCAAGAGCGACTGGTTCGACGAACGCCTGAGCACCACCCTCGCCGTGTATGAGCTGGAGCTCTATAACCGCCGCACCAGCGACCCGAATGACCCGGGTGTCACCGTGCTTACCGGCTTGCAGCGCTCGCGCGGCGTGGAGTTAACGGCCATGGGCAATATCGTTGGCAACTGGTACATGCGCGGCGGCATCGGCATTCAGGATGCAACCATTGTTGAAGACAACAACGGCCAGGAAGGCAATCGCGTCAGCAACGTGGCCAAGCGCAATGGCAGCCTGTTTATTACCTGGAAGCCTGAAATGGGCTGGTACGGCGAAACCGGCCTGACCCTGGTCGGCGAGCGCTATGCCGACAACCAGAACACTGCCCTGCTGCCTGGTTATGGCCGTTGGGACGCCCTGGCTGGCTACCGTACCAAGGACTGGGACCTGCGTGCCGCCTTGAACAACATTGCCGACAAGACCTACTACAGTTCAGCGACCAGCGCTGCGCAGATCCAGTTCGGCGACCCGCGTAGCCTGGTGGTTACCGGCACCTACAGTTTCTGATCCTGGCACAAGCAAAAGGGGCGGCCACTGCGCAAGCAGTGCCGCCCCTTTCTATTTGTGCAGCCAGCGCGTCACTCAGCCTGCGCTGTCACCCAGCAAGGCCTCAAGCTCTGCATCGGTGATCAGCCCCGCCGGGTAGCGTTCCAGCAGTGTGCGTCGGTGTTTGGTCTGCCTGACCCGGGCGCTTCCATGGTTTTTCAACCACTGTGCCACACGTTGCAGCGACTCGTGGTTGATGGATGATGAGGGCGAAGCCGGCTCACTTACTGCATTCATTTCGACACGTACTCCCTGGGCCGTGAGCGGCTAACCTACTCATACTTTGTGACAGAACATCGCTGTTCTATCTGCTTGAAATACAATGCAAAACAAATACAAGAGGTGTGCCATTGCAGCTGCCGATTGTCGCCCGCGCATAAAAAAACCCGTCCGGAGACGGGTTTTTTATTGGCTTACATTCAACCTTTGAATGGCGCCGGCTGTTGCTGGGTCAGGCAGTGGATGTTGCCGCCACCCAACAGCATCTCGCGACCCGGGATCATCACCACTTCATGTTCCGGGAATACACGCGCCAGAATCGCTCTAGCTTGGGCATCTGCCGGGTCGTCAAAGCTTGGCGCAATGATGCCGCCATTGACGATCAGGAAGTTGACGTAGGACCCGGCCAGGCGAACCGACGGGTTGCGCTCCTGGCTACCGGCCACAGGATCAACACCGGCGCACTCTTCTTCAGTGGCGTACAGCGGCCCCGGAATCGGCATTTTATGCACCGTAAAGGTGCGGCCTTTGGCGTCGCGGCTGTTCTGCAAGACCTCCAGTGCGGCGTGGCAGCGCGCGTAGTTGGGGTCTTGGGGATCATCTGTCCAGGCCAGTAACACTTCACCCGGGCTGACGTAACAGCAGAAGTTGTCGACGTGGCCATCGGTCTCGTCGTTGTACAGGCCGTCCGGCAGCCAGATGATGGTCTCGACCGCCAGGTGCTCGCGCAGCACCTCTTCGATCTGCTCACGGTTCAGGTGCGGGTTGCGGTTGTGGTTGAGCAGGCACTCTTCGGTGGTAATCAGGGTGCCTTCGCCGTCGACGTGGATCGAGCCACCTTCAAGCACAAAGCCTTCGGTGTGGTAACGCGCGCAGCGCTCCATCTCGAGGACCTTGCTGGCTACTTGCTCGTCACGGTTCCACGGTGCGTACAAACCGCCTTCGAAACCACCCCAGGCATTGAAGCCCCAGTCAACACCACGGACTTCGCCGCTGTTGTTGATGACGAAGGTCGGGCCGGTGTCGCGCACCCAGGCGTCGTCGTTGCTGATTTCCACCACGCGCACGTTCGGCACGTCCAGACGGGCGCGTGCGTTGTCGTACTGCGCGGCCGAAACGGCCACGGTGACCGGCTGGAAACGGGCGATGGCCTTGGCCAGCGTCACGTGGGCAGCCTGTACCGGCTTGCCGCCCAGGCGCCAGTTGTCCGGGCGCTCGGGCCAGACCATCCAGACCTGGGTTTGCGGTGCCCATTCGGCCGGCATGTAGAAGCCGTCGGCGCGTGGAGTGCTGTTCAGCGTTTTCATGAGTAAACCTTTGCAAGGCTCGACGCAGGCATCAGACACGGCGTCGAGGTCATTGAATGATCAGGATTCCAGCACACCTTCTTCGGTCTCATTGAGCGCCTCGAGTACAGGTGTTATACACAGCTTTATATCCGATAAATATCTGCTTTAAAAGTAGCACACAAAAATATTCAGGTATAAAAAAGCCGCTTAAACCGATAATAATCGATTTAAGCGACGTTCAATCTACGCGTTAGAGCGTTTCTGACAACACCCGGTCGATGCTGTCGACGAAGTAGTCCACGCTTTCACGCGTGGTGCACATCGGCGGCTTGATCTTGAGGATGTTCAGGTAGTCGCCGGTAGGCTGCATGAAGATCCCCAGGTCGCGCAGGCGATTGCACAGGTAGGTGGTTTCTTCAGTGGCCGGCTCCAGCGTGCTGCGGTCGCGGACCAGTTCCAGGCCCAGGTAGAAGCCAGAGCCATGCACCGCACCGGCTAACGGATGTTTATCGACCAATGCCTGCAGGCGCGCTTTGAAGTGCCTGCCGACATCACGGGTGTTGTCCCACAAGCCCTCTTCATCCATTACATCGAGCACCGCCATGCCGATCCGGCAACTGACCGGGCTGCCGCCGGCGGACGAGAAGAAGTAGCCTTCCGCCTCCAGCGCCTCGGCGATTTCCCGGCGGGTGATGACCGCACCCAACGGCTGACCGTTGCCCATGCCCTTGGCCATGGTGATGATGTCCGGCATCACACCTTGTTGCTCGAAGCCCCAGAAGTACTCACCCAGCCGGCCGTAGCCGACCTGTACCTCATCGGCGATGCACACACCGCCGGCCGCCCGCACCTTGCCATAGACCTGTTGCAGGTAGCCCGTTGGCAGGGAAATACCGCCGGCGTTGCCGTACACCGGTTCGCAGATGAACCCGGCCAGCTGGCGCTGTTCAGCCGCCAGCGCATCCAGCTTGTCGTCGACATCGCGCATGTAGTCGGCACAGGTGTCGTCGCCGCGGTAGGCGCCACGGTAGGTGTTGGGCGCAACAACCGGATGCACCCACTCGGGCCGGGTACTCAGTGCCTGGGGGTTGTCGGCAATCGAGGTGGAGATCGCATCGGTAGCCACCGACCAGCCGTGATAAGCCTCCAGCACGCTGAGCATGTCGCGGCCACCGCTGTAGGCCCAGGCCAGGCGGATCGCCAGGTCGTTGGCTTCAGTTCCGCTGTTGACCAGATATACCCGGTCCATGCCTTCGGGGGCCAGCGCCAGCAGGCGCTCGGAAAACTCGGCAATCGCCGCGTAGTGAAAGCGCGAGTTGGTGTTGAGCAGCGACCATTGCCGCGCCGACTCCTGCACCATGCGTGGATGACCGTGGCCGAGTACCGCGACGTTGTTGAGCATGTCCAGGTAAGAACGCCCCTGCATGTCGATCAGGTAGTTGCGCCAGCCACGCTCGATATGCGGCGGCTGCTGGTAGTAGTGTTTCTGCGAGCGGGCAAAGCTGGCATCACGGCGCGCCAGCAACTGCGCGGCGTCAACCAGCGGCTCGGCCTCGCAGGCGAACCCCAGTATCGCCTGTGGCGACGGGCACACGGCCTGCCAGGCCGCCGCCCGGGACGGCACGACGAAAGCGGGCGGGCACAGCCCCGGAACACGGCACAGCTGGATGCTCAACAGCCCCGCACTGTGCCCCAGGCGCTGGCCCTGAGCGAGTTGCGCGCCTGACTCCGGCGTGTCGACCAGCCCACGCAGCCAGAGGCTGCATTGCTCGCCCTGCAAGCAACCGGCGCCCTCTGCGGTCTGCTGCCAGACGCCCGCCCACGGGGCTTGCAGCGCCGAGTTCGCAGGCACCTGCAGTTCTACGTGCAAAGCAAAGGTCTGCGGCTCTTGCGGGTTGTCGATGTGGGTCTTCGACAGTCGGTACTGCGCATACAGGGAGCAGGCAGCACCCTGCTCGCCCGCGTGCTCACGCAGCAATTGCTGGTCGATACCCGGCTGCTCCCAGTTGCCGGCCTGGAACAGCTCACTCAACACCCCCAGGTTCACGGGCGTCACTGCATCGGCCTGCAGGCCCGGCAACAGCGGCGCACTGCCTTGCAGCGTGAAATCAGGCAGCGCGTGGCCGGTGACCTGCAAGATCGCCGCTTCCATCAGTTCGAACGGCACACTGTTGGCGACGTCGAAAATCTCCCACTCATGTTTCAGGTTGTCACGAATGTACTGGTTGCCCGGATCGACGCTCAGTTGCTGCTCGCTGCTGAGCACCAGCACGCCAGCCCGGGCGACGATCAACGGCCAGAGCGCTTTGAGCTCGTTCGTCGTCAGCGGGTTGAGTGCATGGTAGGCCTGCACCGCAGGCAGGATGCGCAGCGGGTCGCCCTCGGCATGGTGCAGCAACGCTGCGCAGGTCACCGACAGGTCGGCAATCCGCCAGGTATGCACCAGGTCACCAAAGTCGATGACACCCTGCAACTGCCACTCACGCTGCTCGTCGCGTTGCCACACGGCATTGTCGTCGGTGATGTCCAGGTGCACCGCCTGCATCGGCAGCTGGCTGAGCAGGGGTTGCAAGCGCGCTTCTGCCTGGCCTGTGGCCGCCAGCAACTGCGTTTTGCGTGGCCCGTCGGCCAGCACTGGCAACAGGTGGGCGGTCAAGGCCGGGGCATGACGCGGGTCCCATTGCAGCGTGCGTTCAAGGCCTGGGTGACTGAATTCGGCCAAGGCCTGGTCAACCCGCGCGCACAGCCTGCCCAATTCGGCAATCAGTTCCGGCGCCATGTACTTCAAACGGGTCAGCGACTGGCCCTCGATGTATTCGAGCAAGCGCACGCGCAGGGCCTGCCCGTCTACTTCCAGCGCCAGCAACTGTGCGCCGGAGCCTGCACTGATAACCGCGGGTACCGGCACGCCACGCTCACGTAGGTAGCGCAGAGCCGCGTGCTGGGCTTCCAGCTCAACTTCGGCATAGCTGCCATGGCAGATCTTCAGGACATAGCGCCCTTGAGGACTGTCGACGCGAAAGTTCAGGTCTTGCTGGCTGCCCAATGGCTGCAATGAACCACTGAGCCCATACTGCTCCTGCAACACCCGCCGGGCTTGCGTTTCGCTTACATCGGGGCAGGGTTGGCTGGAGCGGTGGATCAAGGTACTGAGCGGCATGATGGACCTCATTTTTTTGTTGCTTATATCGCCACTGCTTTTGCTGAGAAGCAAGCACGGCAGGAAAAAAGCGATGAGCAACAAGGTCATGCCGCACCGGGCGGCCTGGGCGGGGCAATTTTTTTCCTTGCGCCTCTGCTGAAGACTGCCCGCAAGCTAGGCTTGAGTTGAACATCGCCAGCTTCACGAAAGGTTATTGGACATGCGCATTCTCATTACCGGCGGAGCCGGTTTCATCGGCTCGGCGCTCATTCGTCACCTGATCAACTCGACCGCACACGAGGTACTCAACCTCGACAAACTGACCTATGCCGGCAATCTGGAGTCGTTGACCAGCATTGCTACCGATACCCGCTACGAGTTCGTCCAGGCCGACATTGCTGACCAGGCGAATGTCAGCGCAGTGCTGCGGCGGTTCCAGCCCCACGCCATCATGCACCTGGCTGCCGAGTCTCATGTCGACCGCTCGATTGACGGCCCGGCGCAGTTCATTCAAACCAACATCGTCGGCACCTACGCTTTACTTGAAGCGACCCGTGCCTATTGGCTCACCCTGCCAGACGAGGAGCGTGCGACGTTCCGCTTCCACCACATCTCCACCGACGAGGTGTATGGCGACCTGCATGGCGTCGATGACCTTTTCACGGAAGCCACCCCGTATGCGCCAAGTTCGCCGTATTCGGCAAGCAAGGCTGCGTCCGACCACCTGGTGCGCGCCTGGCAACGCACTTATGGCCTGCCGGTGCTGCTCACCAACTGCTCGAACAACTACGGCCCCTTCCATTTCCCGGAGAAGCTGATTCCCCTGGTGATTCTCAATGCCCTGGCGGGCAAGCCACTGCCTGTGTATGGCAACGGCCTGCAGGTGCGCGACTGGTTGTTCGTCGAGGACCATGCCCGCGCCCTGCTCAAGGTAGTCACCGAAGGTACAGTAGGCGAGACGTACAACATTGGCGGGCACAACGAGCAGAAGAACATCGATGTGGTACGCAGCATCTGCGCGCTGCTTGAAGAACTGGCCCCCAACCGTCCGCAAGGCGTTGAACACTACGCAGACCTGATCACCTTCGTGCAGGACCGCCCCGGCCACGACCAGCGCTACGCCATCGACGCCGGCAAGATCGAGCGTGAGCTGGGCTGGGTTCCCGAAGAAACGTTCGCATCCGGCCTGCGCAAAACCGTGCAGTGGTACCTCGACAACCAGGAGTGGTGCCAGCGCGTACAAGATGGCAGCTATCAAGGCCAACGCCTTGGCGCCAGCGGCTTCAGCGATCTGATTGCATAACCCAGGGAAGCCCACTTCACACTGTGGGAAGCACAGCCATGAACGTCATTCCGACCCGTCTGCCCGGTGTATTGATTCTGGAACCCAAGGTATTTGAAGACACACGAGGCCTGTTCTACGAGAGCTTCAATGCCCGCACCTTTGCTCAGGAAACCGGTGTAACCACCGACTTTGTGCAAGACAACCACTCCGAGTCGCACCGCGGGGTATTGCGGGGGTTGCACTACCAGGTCGAAAACGCCCAGGCCAAACTGGTGCGCATCACCCATGGCGAAGTGCTGGATGTGGTTGTCGATGTGCGCCGTAGCTCTGCCACGTTCGGGCAATGGATCGCCCTTCGCCTGTCAGCAGCAAACCGGCGCCAGCTCTGGGTACCTGAAACCTTCGCCCATGGTTTTCTGGTGCTCAGTGACCGGGCCGAGTTCCTGTACAAGACCACCACTTACTTCAACCCGTCAGCCGAACGCTGCATTCGCTGGGATGATCCGGACCTGGCTATCGACTGGCCACTTGAAGGGCCGCCAATATTGTCGGCCAAGGATCAACAAGGCCAGTGGTTCAGAGACTCCGAGCTGCTGCCCTGAGCAGCCTTGCCACGGGAACTAGCGCATAATGCGCCAGTACTTTCTGGCCCAGTTGCGATGACCATGATTCCACCTCTTCCCCGCCGCCCTCGCTGGCGCAGCTTGGCACTGCTGGCGATTTGCCTGGCGCCGCTGCTCTGGCCTTTGCAGCACCTTGCCAAACACTATTACCAGCAAGAACTGGCCGGGCAGAACCGCCAGACCCAGGACCTGTACGTCGCCAACTTGCTGGGCATTCTGCACCGCTATGAAACCCTGCCGCAGATTCTTGGCGACTTGCCCGCCCTGCGTGCCGTGCTGGCTGACCCGCTACGCCTGGAAAGCCTGACCAACGCCAACCGCCTGCTCAAAGACATCGCCACCCAGACGGGTGCCGAAGTCATGTACCTGATGGACACCAAGGGCAACACCCTGGCGGCATCCAACTGGGACAAGCATGACAGCTTTGTCGGCCGCAACTTTGCCTACCGGCCTTACTACACCGAAGCCATTGCCGGGCGCCTGGGGCGCTTTTTCGGCCAGGGCACGACCTCGGCCAAACGCGGCTATTTCTTTGCCGCTGCCGTGCATGATCGTGAACAGATAATCGGTGTACTGGTGGTCAAGGTCGACCTCGACCACACCGAGAACCTGTGGGGCAAGACGCCCGAACAGCTGTTGGTTACCGACCACAATGGTGTAGTAATCCTCACCTCGCGTCCTGACTGGCGTTTTCGCGCCACGCGCCCGCTGACCGATGCCGAGCGTGAGGCGATTGTCGCGATCCGGCTCTACCCGACACAAACACCGCAACCACTGAATCTCAACACCGATGCCTGGCTGATCCAGACACAGGACATCGAGGAGACTGGCTGGCAAGTCAGCATCCTTGCCCCGCGCACCCTGATTGACCGCTCGGTAAATACCGTATTGGCCATCGGTGCCGCAGCCTTGCTGGTACTGATGCTGTTGCTCGGTCTGATGATGCAGCGTCGGCGCCATTACATCGAGCGCATCGACTTCGAGGCGCACGCCCGCCATGAGCTGGAAAAGCGCGTAATGGAACGCACCGCCGACCTCGAGGGCCTGAACAGTCGCCTGAAAGACGAGGTGCTGGAGCGTGAGCAGGCCCAGCAGGAACTGGTACGCGCCCAGGACGAACTGGTCCAGGCCGGAAAACTGTCAGTGCTGGGAACCATGTCGGCAAGCATCAGCCACGAGCTCAACCAGCCCCTCGCGGCGATACGCAGTTACGCCGAAAACGCCGAGATTCTCCTCGACCACCAGCGCACCGATGACGCCCGCAGCAACCTCAAGCTGATCAGCGAGCTGACCGGGCGCATGGCCTCGATCATCGCCCACCTGCGCGCCTTTGCCCGCCGCGACCGCCATGCGCCGGAAAGTGTCGCGCTGCAGCCGGCGCTGGATGACGCCCTGGCCTTGCTGGCCAAACGCCGACGGGCCATGGCCGTGGACCTGGTACGCGACCTGCCGGATGCCACGCTGTGGGTCCAGGCCGGTGAAACCCGCTTGCGCCAGGTGCTGGGTAACCTGCTGGCCAACGCCCTCGATGCCCTGACCGAAAAAGCCAACCCACGCAAACTCTGGTTAAGTGCCGAACAGCGCGAGGGCTACGTCTACCTGTACATTCGCGACAATGGCCCGGGCTTTAGCAGTGAAGCGCTGACCCGCGCCCGCGAACCGTTTTTTACCACCAAGACGCGCACCCAGGGCCTTGGCCTGGGCCTGGCAATCTGCGACACCTTGATGCGTGCCCTGGGCGGCGAACTGCTGCTCGGCAACCACCCTGAAGGCGGCGCACTGCTGACCCTTAAACTGCGCGTCGCCACCCCAGGCGCCAACCTGCAACCTCCGGAGGACACATCGGCATGACCACCGAGCCGCTCATCGACAGCCGTGTACAGGTGATACTGGTCGATGACGACCCGCACCTGCTCCAGGCCCTGAGCCAGACCCTGGATCTTGCCGGTCTGAAAGTCCTGCCCCTGAGTGACGCGCAGAATCTGGCCGGGCGCATTGAACACGACTGGCCCGGCGTGGTGGTCAGCGACATCCGCATGCCGGGCATCGACGGCCTGCAACTGCTCCAGCAGGTACACGCCCGGGACCCGGAGTTACCGGTGCTGCTGATCACCGGTCACGGCGACGTACCGTTGGCAGTTCAGGCCATGCGCGCCGGTGCCTATGACTTTCTTGAAAAACCGTTTGCCAGCGACGCCCTGCTCGACAGCGTGCGCCGTGCCCTGGCCCTGCGCCGCCTGGTGCTGGACAACCGCAGCTTGCGCCTGGCCCTGAGCGACCGTCAGCAGCTGAGCGCCCGCCTGGTCGGCCAGTCAGCGCCCATGCTGCGCCTGCGCGAGCAGATTGGTGCCCTGGCCGGTACCCGTGCCGATGTACTGATCCTCGGTGAAACCGGCGCCGGCAAGGAAGTTGTCGCCCGCGCCCTGCATGACCTGTCGAGCCGACGCGACGGCCCGTTCGTGGCCATCAACGCCGGTGCCCTGGCCGAATCGGTGGTCGAAAGTGAACTTTTCGGCCACGAACCGGGGGCCTTCACTGGCGCCCAGAAGCGTCGCATCGGCAAATTCGAGTTCGCCAACGGCGGCACGCTGTTCCTCGATGAAATCGAAAGCATGAGCCTGGATGTACAGGTCAAACTGCTGCGCCTGCTGCAGGAGCGGGTGGTTGAACGCCTCGGCGGAAACCAGCAGATCCCGCTGGATATCCGCATCATCGCCGCCACCAAGGAAGACCTGCGCCAGTCCGCTGATCAAGGGCGCTTTCGGGCCGACCTGTACTACCGGCTGAATGTTGCACCCTTGCGCATCCCGCCGCTGCGCGAGCGTGGCGACGACATTCTGGTGTTGTTCCAGCATTTCGCTGGCGAAGCCAGCGAACGTCATGGCCTGCCGGCCAACAGCCTGCAGCCGGCGCAACGCGCACTGTTGCTGCGCCACACCTGGCCGGGCAACGTGCGCGAGCTGCAGAACGTCGCCGAGCGTTTCGCCCTGGGCCTGGAACTGGCCCTCGATGGCCAGGCCCCGGAGCCGTCTCAACCACAAGCGGTCACAGTCGGCAGCGGCAACCTCAGCGAGCAGGTGGAACACTTCGAACGTTCACTGATTGCCGCAGAACTGGCCCAACCGCACAGCTCGATGCGCAGCCTGGCCGAAGCCCTGGGCATACCCCGCAAGACCTTGCACGACAAACTGCGCAAGCACGGCCTGAGCTTCGCCGACAGTAACGCCAGCACTGACGACCTAGAGGAGAACCGCCCATGACCACGGACAGCCACTACCTGGAATCGGTGCTGCACGGAGACATCCCGCTGACCCGCGAAATGGGTTTGCAGGTGCTCGACTGGCAGCAGCAAACCCTGCGCCTGCAACTGCCGCTGGCGGCCAACGTCAACCACAAGAGCACCATGTTTGGCGGCAGCCTGTACTGTGCGGCGGTGCTGGTGGGTTGGGGGTGGCTGCACCTGCGCCTGCGCGAAGCAGGCATCGACGATGGTCACATCGTCATTCAGGAAGGGCAGATCAGTTATCCGCTACCGGTGACCGGTGCAGCAATCGCCATGTGCCAGGCGCCAGAGGAAAAAGTCTGGGAACGCTTCGTTGCCACCTACCAGCGCCGCGGCCGGGCACGCCTTAATCTGCATACGCAGGTCAACAACGCCGGCAGTGATGAGGCCGCTGTACTGTTCAGCGGCCAGTACGTGTTACATCGTTGAGGCCAGCTGCAACAGCTTGCCGCGCCACGGCGCGGCGGCCGGCAACGCCAGGAAAAACGGGTTGAGCAACGACTCACGCGGCGGGTAGGTAAAGGCCTGGCCATCCAGGCCGAGCACCTCGCCGCCAGCCCCTTCCAGCACCCCTTGCGCTGCAGCGGTGTCCCACTGCGAGGTTGGCGCCAGTCGCGGGTAGCAATCTGCCGTACCTTCGGCCAGCAGGCAGAACTTCAGCGAACTGCCAATGTTGGCCAGCGCCAGCTCACCCACGGCGGCGCTAAGGCCGGCCAGCAGGGCTTCTTGCTGCGGGCTGGAATGACGACGGCTGGCGACCACGGTAAAGGCCGAGCCGGCGGCCGGGGCCTGACGTACTTGAATGGCCCGGGCCTGGCCATCGGCCTCTTCCAGCCAGGCACCAAGCGCGCTGCCGCCGTAGTAGCAACGGCCAGTGGTGGGAATGGCCACCACGCCGAACACCACCCGCCCCTGCTCGACCAGCGCGATGTTGACGGTGAACTCTTCTGTCCCGGCGATAAACTCCTTGGTGCCATCAAGCGGATCGACCAGCCACCAGCGCGTCCACTGCTGGCGTTCAGCCAGGGCAATGCCGCAGTCTTCTTCCGACAGCACCGGAATCTCGGGAGCCAACATCTGCAGGCCCTTGGCAATCACTTCATGGGCGGCCAGGTCGGCCGCAGTAACTGGCGACTCATCGGCCTTGGTGGTCACGGCTACATCCGCACGCCAGAACGGCAGGATGGCGGCGCCCGCCTGACGCGCCAGCTCGACTACCTGTTGCATCAACTGCTGGTCACTCATGCGCTGAAGACTCCGCGCTGGGTCAGCAGGTCACGTACCAGGTACAGCGCCGCCAACGCTCGGCCTTCGGAAAACTGCGGGTGTTGGGCCAGGGCCGAAAGCTCGCGCAGGCTGACCTTGTCGACCCGCATCGGCTCCGGCTCGTCGCCTTCCAGCCGCTCTTCGTACAGGTCCGAGGCCAGCACCACCTGGATCTTCTGGCTCATGTAACCCGGCGACAACGACAGCTCGGTCAAGTGTTCAAGCTGGCGCGCACCGAAGCCGGCTTCCTCCTTGAGTTCGCGGTTGGCGGCTGCCAGCACGTCTTCGCCCGGCTCGATCAAGCCTTTGGGCAGCGACAGCTCGTACTCATCCGTGCCACCGCAATATTCCTCGACCAGCACCGCATGCTCGGCATCGAGCATCGCCACGATCATCACCGCACCGTAGCCATTGCCGCGCCCTACCAGCCGCTCATAGGTGCGCTCGTTGCCGTTGGCAAAGCGCAGTTGCACGGCTTCAACCCGAAACAGGCGGCTGCTGGCGACAATCTCGCGAGAAAGGACGGTGGGTTTCTGGCGCATGGGGCGGCTCCTTGGCATGAACGGGTTACTATACCGTGGCTTGCCCGGCCGCTGCTGCCCTGACTGTCCGAGAATTTCATATGCCCGTTTTAGCCTGGTCCACCATCGACACCGTTCTGCTGGACATGGACGGCACACTGCTCGACCTGCATTTCGACAACCACTTCTGGCTAGAGCACCTGCCGCAGCGCTACGCCGACCTGCACGGCATCAGCCGGGCCATGGCCGAGCTCGAGTTGCAACCGTTGTTCGAGCAGAACGCGGGCTCGTTGAACTGGTACTGCCTGGATTTCTGGAGCCGCGAACTCAACCTGCCGATTCGCGAGCTGAAGCTGGAAACCGCCCACCTGATTGCCTTGCGCCCGGATGCCGATACGTTTCTTCAGGCGATCAAGCAGGCCGGCAAGCGGATCATCCTGATCACCAACGCGCACCGCGACTCGCTGTCACTGAAACTGGAAAAGGTGCAGCTGGCACCGTATTTCGAGCGGTTGATCAGCTCCCACGACTACGGTTTCCCCAAGGAGAATCCACAGTTCTGGGAAGCGCTGCAGGCCGATATCGGTTTTGCTCCAGAACGCAGCCTGTTTATCGACGACACCTTGTCGATCCTGCGCAGCGCCCGCGACTTCGGCGTGGCGCACCTGCTTGCGGTGCGCCAGCCGGACAGCCGCAAAGGGCCACGTGATACCGAGGAGTTCGCCGCCGTTGAGGACTACCGGGCACTGCTCGAAGGGCTTTGAGGCTTACTCGGGGATGCGCAGCGTCTGGCCCGGGTAGATTTTATCCGGGTGGCTGAGCAGTGGCTTGTTGGCCTCGAAGATCTTGTTGTACTGGTTGGCGTTGCCGTACACCGCCAGGGAAATGGCACTCAGCGTGTCGCCTTTTTTCACTACAACAAAGCGTGCTGCCGCTACAACCGGGCCGGTAACGGTGATCTGATCGTCCACCGTGGCCACACCGGCAATGTTGCCCAGGGCCAGCAGGATCTTCTCCTTCTCTTCCTGGCTGGCCACTTCACCGGTGACGGTAACCTTGTCGCCCTCCACCGTGGTCTGCACGTTCGGATTACCCAGCCCGACCTTCGCCACGTGGTCCTTCAACTGCTCGCTGGCATTGGCATTACCTGGGGTCAACAGGTCGACGATTTTCTCGCCGGCTTCTTTGATGAAACTGAAAATGCTCATACCGCTCTCCTTGGTGTTGAATCTCGGAGCCTGGAGTCTAGGACAGGTTAGAATGCTGCGCCTGCTTTGTGCCGAGGAGCGACGATGGACATCAAACAACTCAAATTCCTCATCGCCCTGGATGAAACCCGCCACTTCGGCCAGGCCGCCGCCCGCTGCCACGTGACCCAGCCCACCCTGTCGATGCGCCTGCGCAACCTGGAGCAGGAGCTGGACCTGGCCCTGGTCAACCGCGGCCAGCGCTTTGAAGGGTTCACCGCGCAAGGTGAACGCGTGCTGGCCTGGGCACGCTCGGTCATCGCCGCCTACGACGGCCTGCAGGCCGAAGCCGCCGCCTGTCGCGGGCACCTGGTCGGCAACTTGCGCCTGGGCGTGGTGCCGCTGTCGAGCTTTGATCCGATGCCCCTGCTGCAACGCCTGCACCAACGTCACCCGGACCTGAACTTTGAACTCAGCGCGCTGAGTTCCGAGCAGATCCTCGAGCAGCTCAGCAGCAATCGCCTGGACCTCGGCGTGTCCTACCTCGAACGGCTCGACAACGAGCGATTCCAGTCCCTGCCGCTGGGCGAAACGCGCCTGGGCCTGCTGTATGACCCGGCGCACTTTGCTTTCGACGAGCAACCGTTGAGCTGGCAGGCCGTAAGCGCGCTGCCACTGGGATTGCTCACCGCCGGCATGCACTTTCGCCAGTCGATCGATCACAACTTCAACAGCCGCAGCCTGCAACCGCGCCTGGTGGTACAGACCGACGCCGTCCATCAGCTGGTCCAGGCCGTCAGCGGTGGCCTGTGTTGCGCGATCATGCCAGTGGCGGCGGGCCTTGAAGTGCTGACCGAGCGGTTGCGCCTGCAGCCGATCGAACAGGCCAGCACACTGGCTCCCTTGGGCCTGATCATGCGCCGTACGGCGCCACGCTCAGCCCTGGCCGAAGCCTGCCTGGCCGAATTTCAGGCGATGCAAAGCGATGCGTGATCGACGCCATCTATCACGGCATCAGGATTAGCGATTAGACGATACCCGAGCGCCAGCCTAGGCTTAAATCAGACTAGCCGCCGGTATCTCTGATGAGCACAAAACCTCCGGCCTGCGCAGCGTCCGTCCCCCTGACTGCGCCCGCGGCCAGCAACCGCTATGACTACAGCCAACTGACCGATGACAGCCAGGCCAGTACCGCGCTGGCCGAAGAAGTCGCCCTGGCCATTGCCTACAACGGCATCAACCAGGCGGTGATGCTGGTCAGCCCGACGGACCTTGAAGACTTCATCGTCGGTTTCAGCCTGGGCAGCGGCATCATCGCCTCGCCTGACGAGATCTACGACCTCAAACTCAATAGCCGCGACAGCGCCATCAGTGCCGAGGTGGAAATCGCCAGCCGGGCGTTCTGGAACCTCAAGAACCAGCGCCGACAACTGGCCGGTACCAGTGGCTGCGGCCTGTGCGGGGTCGAAGCCCTGGAGCAGGCCCTGCCCGAGCTCAGTGTGCTGCCTGGCGCACCACTGCCGCCGGCGCACTGGCTCGACGGCCTGCGCCAACGCATCGATGCCTTCCAGCCGCTGGGCCAGCATTGCGGTGCCGTGCATGCCGCCCTGTTCATGAACAACCAGGGCGAACTGCTGCTTGGCCGCGAAGACATTGGCCGGCATAACGCGCTGGACAAGCTGATCGGCGCCCTGCTGCGCCAGCACATCAGCCTTGATGGCGGCCTGGCGATTGTCACCAGCCGCTGCAGCCTGGAGTTGATCCAGAAAGTCCTGCGGGCCGGCATCCAGACCCTGGTCAGCCTGTCGTCCCCCACCGGCCTGGCCCTGCAATGGGCACGCCGACATAACCTCAACCTGATCCATTTGCCTAAGCACAGTGCACCACGGGTTTTCAGCCCCGTGCTGGAGAATCCATCGTGAGCCTGCATCACCAAGCCGACCAAAAGCCCGTACCCCGCTACAAGCCTTACCATGGCGCCGCTGGCGGCTGGGGGGCGCTACGCAGCGTGGCCCAGGCCTGGATCGGCAGCGACAACGCCCTGAAGAACATTCGCGCCCTGCTCAAAACCAACCAGAACGGCGGGTTCGACTGCCCGGGCTGCGCCTGGGGCGACTCGCCGGAAAGCGGCATGGTCAAGTTCTGCGAGAACGGCGCCAAGGCAGTGAACTGGGAAGCCACCAAACGCCGTGTCGATGCGGCTTTCTTTGCGCGCCACAGTGTCACCTCACTGTTGACCCAAAGTGACTACTGGCTTGAGTACCAGGGGCGCCTGACCGAACCGATGGTTTACGAACCGAGCACCGACCGTTACCGGCCGATTGACTGGGACGCAGCGTTCGCGCTGATCGCCGAGCACTTGCACGCGCTGGAAAGCCCGGACCAGGCCGAGTTCTACACCTCGGGCCGGGCCAGCAACGAAGCGGCCTACCTGTATCAGCTGTTCGTGCGCGCCTATGGCACCAACAACTTCCCGGACTGCTCGAACATGTGCCACGAGGCCAGCGGTGTCGCCCTGAGCCAGAGTGTCGGGGTCGGCAAGGGCACCGTGACCTTTGACGATTTCGAACATGCCGACGCCATTTTCGTCTGGGGCCAGAACCCCGGCACCAACCACCCACGCATGCTTGAGCCACTGCGCGAAGCGGTCAAGCGTGGCGCCCAGGTGGTGTGCATCAACCCGCTCAAGGAACGCGGCCTGGAGCGTTTCCAGCACCCGCAGCACCCACTGGAGATGCTCACCAACGGCGACCGCCCAACCAATACGGCGTATTTCCGCCCGGCACTGGGTGGCGACATGGCGGTGCTGCGCGGCATGGCCAAGTACTTGCTGCAGTGGGAACGTGAAGCCCAGGCCAGCAACGCCCCGGCAGTGTTCGACCATGACTTCCTCAACCAGCACACCCAGGGTGTGCTCGATTATCTGGCGGCCGTGGACGACACGCCTTGGGCACACATCGAGGCCCAGTCCGGCTTGAGCCTGGCTGAAATCGAGCAGGCCGCGCGGATGTACTGCAAGGCCGAAAAAGTCATCATGTGCTGGGCCATGGGCATCACCCAGCACCGTCACTCGGTGGCGACCATCCAGGAAATCGCCAACCTCATGCTGCTGCGCGGCAACCTCGGCGCACCGGGTGCCGGCCTGTGCCCGGTACGCGGCCACAGCAACGTGCAGGGCGACCGCACCATGGGCATCAACGAGCGTCCGCCGGTGGCCTTGCTCGACGCTCTGGAGCGGCGCTTCCAGTTCCAGGTGCCGCGCCACAACGGCCACAACACCGTCGAGGCGATCGGCGCCATGCTTGCCGGCAAAGCCAAGGTATTCATTGCGCTGGGCGGCAACTTTGCCCAGGCGACACCCGACACCGAACGTACCGCCCAGGCCCTGCGCAGTTGCGAACTGACGGTACAGATCAGCACCAAGCTCAACCGCAGCCACTTGATGCACGGCAAGCAGGCACTGATCCTGCCGTGCCTGGGTCGAACCGACATTGATATGCAAAGCGAAGGCCCGCAAGCGGTCACGGTGGAAGACTCGTTCAGCATGGTCCATGCCTCCAACGGCCAGCTCAAGCCATTGTCGCGGCAAATGCGTTCAGAGCCTGCGGTGATTGCCGGGATCGCGGCGGCGACGCTGGGTCCGAAACCCGTCGACTGGCAGTGGCTGGTGGCTGACTACGGACGCATTCGCGACCTGATCGCCGACACCATTCCAGGCTTCGCTGACTTCAATCAGCGCCTGGAACACCCCGGTGGCTTCTACCTGGGCAGCAGCGCTGGTCAACGGCAATGGAAAACCGCCAGCGGTCGCGCCAATTTCAAAGCCAATGCCCTGCCGGATGACCTGCTGCACGAACGCGTGCGGGCGACCGGGCAGGTACCGGACCTGATCATGCAGTCGATGCGCTCGCACGATCAGTACAACACCACCATCTACGGCCTCGACGACCGCTACCGTGGGGTCAAGGGGCAACGCGACGTGCTGTTTGTGAACGAGGCCGACATCATTCGCCTGGGCTTTCATCCGGGGCAGAAAGCCGACATCGTGTCGCTGTGGAGTGATGGCTGTGAACGCAGGGTCAAGGGCTTCACCTTGCTGGCGTTCGACATTCCGGCCGGGCAAGCCGCTGCCTACTACCCGGAGGTCAATCCGCTGGTGCCGCTGGAAAGTGTCGGCGATGGCAGCCACACGCCGACCTCGAAATTCGTTGCGATCAAACTGGAAGCGGCCAGCGACAATGCCAGAATCCTCTGACAGAATACTTGGCTAACGCGCACAAAAAAGGCCCTGAAAGTGATCTCAGGGCCTTGTCTCAAGTAAGCTCAGACAGCCAAAAATCAAGAAAGTTTCACAGCTAAAACAGTAACTTAGAGAATTGTGTACAACTCGTGTTACTCGTCGGATTTCCATTGCCAGCCCCCTCCTCCAGCCTCAGGATCGCCTCGTCATCCTTATGAGGCTCTCTTGATGAAGTACTCCTCGATTCTGTTGTTGTCCCTCAGCCTGCTCAGTGGCGTTGCCTCAGCAGGTGGCACCACCGAAGCCGGCATCGGCGGCGCATTGGGTGGGGTACTGGGCTCAGTGGTCGGTAACTCGATCGGTGGCAGCACCGGCTCCACGATCGGCGCAGGCCTCGGCGGCGCGGCAGGCAGTGCCGTAGGCGCGAACAAGCACAGCCGCGGCGAAGCGGCCATCGGTGGCGCCCTGGGCGCAGCCGGCGGTAACGCGATCGGCCGCAGCGTCGGTGGTACCACGGGTGGTTACATGGGTGCAGCCGCAGGCGGCGGTGCCGGTGGTGCCCTGGGTAACTACATGGGCAAAGAAGCCGACAAAGAAGACCGTCACTACAGCAACCGTGGCTACGACGACCGTCGCTACTACCGTGACCGTGGTCACCACTACGGCCACCGCAAGCACAAGAAGCACTGGCGTCACCGCTAAGCGCAGCGTAACCCACGCCCCGCTTGCGTCATGAGACTCAGCCCTGCAGGCGCAGCAATGCCGCCTGCAGTGGCGCTGACAGTGACGCAGGTTGCCCCGAACTACGCTCGACAAACACCTGCACCACCTTCCCCGCAGCACACAGATGCTGCTCACCGACCTGAAACAGGCCTAGCTGATACTCCACCGTGCTGCCGGCCAGGCGGGTAACCCGCAAGCCGACTTCCAGGGTGTCAGGAAACGCCGGCAAGGCAAAAAAGTCCGCTGCCGAACTCACCACGAACCCCAGCACTTCCCCTTCCTGCAGATCCAGGCCAGCCTGCTGCTGCAAAAACGCCTGAATGGTCGTCTCGAAGTAGCTGTACACCGTGGCACCGGCGATATGCCCGTTGAGGTCGTTGTCTTGCCAGCGCGTGAGTACGGGCTGCAGATGGGGAAAGTCGTGACGTTGGGGCATTTCGGACATGGTTGGCCTCTGCTCTCAGTTGCAATATGAGAGGAAGCTTCCCACAAACACTTCAGAAGGCCTACAGTTGCAATCAACTATAGATTGCATAGCATGGGTTGATTGAATGAAACCGATACACACCCCGATGCCGACTCATCAGATTGATCATTCGCACTTGACCCAAGTAGCCGGTACGGATCGCATCAATGCTACGCACATCGTTGGCCAGCCGGGTGGCTGGGCGGTGCAGATTTGCATCGACGAGCAGGAGCATATCCTGACCGCACAACGCAGCGGCAACGCCCGGCTTTTCAAGAGTCTCGAAACACTGGTCGGCTACCTGCAAGCGTTGGGTATCGAGTACTTCGAGGTCGACACATCTGGCTATGACCCTCAACTGCGCAAGACCTACCAGCGCCCAGACCGCGCTCAGGCTCTCAAGCGGGCACATGAAGCTGCCGCTTATGAGACCTGGTTCAATGCCCAGATCGAGGCCAGCCTCCAGGACCCAACGCCAGTGACAACTGATGAGGAGGCCCGTCGGCTGTTTGCCGCCCGCCGTGCAGCTCTCAATGGCCATGAACCTAAGAACAAACCGATAACAAAAAGCCGCCCCTGAGGGCGGCTTTTTAGTTTCGCGCTAGCTACAGCTTACAGCTGTGGGCCAGCCGCCTTAATGGCGTCGGAAACTTCGAACTTCTTGAAGTTCTCGATGAACAGCTTGGCCAGGGCCTTGGCGGCTTCATCGTACGCAGCCTGGTCAGCCCAGGTGTTGCGCGGGTTCAGCAGGACGGTATCAACGCCTTCAACGGCTTTTGGCACGTCGAGGTTGATGATGTCCAGGTGCTCGGTCTCGGCACCGACCAGCGCGCCGCTCTGGATCGCTGCGATCACTGCACGGGTGGTCGGAATGTTGAAGCGCTTGCCGACGCCGTAGCCACCACCGGTCCAGCCGGTGTTGACCAGGTAGACCTTGGAGTTGAAGCCATTGATACGCTTGATCAGCAGCTCAGCGTACTCACCAGCAGGACGCGGGAAGAACGGCGCGCCGAAGCAGGTGGAGAAGGTCGACTTGATGCCGCCGCCCGAACCCATTTCGGTGGAACCGACCAGCGCGGTGTAGCCGGACAGGAAGTGGTAGGCCGCTTGTTCGTTGTTCAGGATCGAAACCGGTGGCAGCACGCCAGTCAGATCGCACGTCAGGAAGATAACGGCGTTAGGCTCCCCACCCAGGTTCGCTTCCGAACGCTTGGCAACGTGCTCCAGCGGGTAGGCGGCGCGGCTGTTCTGGGTCAGGCTGACATCGGCGTAGTCGGCGTGCTTGGCATCGTCGATCACGACGTTTTCCAGCACCGCGCCGTGCTTGATGGCTTTCCAGATGACCGGCTCGTTCTTCTCGGACAGGTCGATGCACTTGGCGTAGCAGCCGCCTTCCATGTTGAAGACAACGCCTTCGCCCCAACCGTGCTCGTCGTCACCGATCAGGTAACGGCTTTCGTCAGCCGACAGGGTGGTCTTGCCGGTACCCGACAGACCGAAGAACAGGGTGACATCGCCTTCTTCGCCGATGTTGGCAGCGCAGTGCATTGGCAGCACGTCAGCAGCCGGCAGCAGGAAGTTCTGCACCGAGAACATGGCTTTCTTCATTTCGCCGGCATAACGCATACCTGCGATCAGCACTTTCTTCTGGGCGAAGTTGAGGATCACGCAGCCATCGGAGTTCGTGCCATCACGCTCTGGCACGCACTCGAAGTTGGCGACGTTGAGGATTTGCCACTCGCCGCGCGAAGCCGGGTTGTACTGGCCTTGCTCCGGGTTGATGAACAGGCAACGACCGAACAGGTTCTGCCAGGCAGTCTGGGTGGTCATTTTCACCGGCAGGTAGTGCTCGGCGGCGGCGCCTACGTGAACGTAGGAAACGAAATGCTCTTGAGCGTTGTTGAACGCTTCGACGCGGTCCCACAGGGCATCGAACTTGTCGGCCGGGAACTTGCGGTTGATCGGGCCCCAGGCGATGGCGTCCTGAGTGGACGGCTCTTCGACGATGAAACGGTCAACCGGCGAACGACCGGTGCGGTGACCAGTTTTCACGACCAGCGCGCCAGTATCGGCCAGCTCGCCTTCACCGCGGTTCAGCGCTTCTTTTACCAGCTCATCGACGCTCAGGTCGGTGTACACGGTGTTGTTGGCTTGCGTCATGAGATTCCCCATCCGGCCTGCGGCCGAGTGCTCCAAACGTTTTGTAGTAGAGCTTTGAAAACTACTACAGCGAAAAAAGTGGCCGGATTATGCCAGAAACGCCCAAAAAAAGTAGGGCCCTCCTGTCAGAACGGCGCTTTTACGGCGTTAGACAGGAGATTTACCTGTGATGAAACGTTTTAGTGCCGAGTATCTGACGGTGCGTTTACACCGCCACCGGCGAACAATTGCTCGATATCGGCGGCGTCGAACACGTAGTGCTGGTTGCAGAACTGGCAATCGACCTCGATCTTGCCGCCATGTTCATTGACCAGCGCCAAGGCGTCCTGTTCACCGAGGCTGACAAGGGCGTTGGCAGAACGCTCCCGCGAGCAGCTGCAACGGAAGTGCAGCGGCTGGATGTCGAACAGGCGCACGGCATCCTCGTGGTACAGGCGATGCAACATGGTTTCGTTGTCCAGGCCCAGCAGTTCCTCGGCTTTCACCGTGTTGGCCAGGGCTTTCACGTGGCTCCAGCTTTCTTCGCGCTCTTCGATGTCCTTCTGGCGGTCGGCGGGCAACTGCTGCACCAGCAGACCACGGGCACGCAGGCCGTCGGCGGCGAGAGTAATGCAGGTATTGATCTGCTGGGACATGACGAAATAGTTGGTGAAACATTCCGACAGGTCCTTGCCGTCCAGCTCCACGGTGCCCTGGTAGCGCTGACCGTTGACCGGAATGATGGTCAGGACCAGGTGCCCGCCAGGCATCAGGTCGGCAAGCGTTGCATCATCCTGGATCTGCTCGGCCACATAGCGTGCCAGGCCGCGAATTTCGTGTTCGCTGGTGCACTCGATGGCCAGCAGCGGCACCGGGCCGCTCGACTGTGCCTGAAGAATCAACAGGCCATCGAACTTGAGGGTGCCGACCAGCAGCGCAGCCGCCGCCATCAGCTCGCCGAGCAACTGCGCAACGGGCTGCGGGTACGGGTGCTTGGCCAGCACTTCGGCGTAGCTACGCTCCAGCCCGACCATTTCACCGCGAACATCGCGGTCGTCGAAGAGGAAACGTTGGGTGTAATCGGTATCCGGCAATTCAGACATGGGTTCGGGTTTTCGCGTAAATGAGTTAATGGCGCCTAGTTTATCAGTGCGCCCCGCCCCCGTTAACCAGCGCTGTCGTGAAGCTGGTGGAGCTGGCGCCGTTGTTTCTTGGTCGGCCGACCGTCGGTCGTCACGCCCAAGGCACCCGCCTTGCGCAGGGCAGCCGCTTTCTCGCGCTTTTCGACGCTTTCGGCCGTTTCCTCATAGAGTACCTGGGCCTCGGGCGCGCCACGGCGCACCACCGACAGCGCCCTGACCACCACCGTGCGCTCATCAAAGCCGGTGCGCAAGACGAACTCGTCGCCGATGCGCGGCTCTTTGCCCGGCTTGCAGCGTTCACCCCGGCAATGCACCTTGCCACTTTCGATCGCCGTTTTGGCCAGTGCGCGGGTCTTGTAGAAACGCGCCGCCCACAGCCATTTGTCCAGACGAACCTTGTCGTCCTCTTCGGGCTTTTGTGCCATGACATTTCCCCGCATTTTTTCGTTAACCGAACTGTACTACCGTATCTGGCGGATGCAAAAAAACCGCCGCGTGCTTACAGTTCACCGACCTGTCGTGCACGCCGGATTTTCGGCCTGACGACTTCCTACGCTGGTTGAGCATTTTGAAGACATTTGACCATTTGACTGTGATTGGCCTGCGCGAGTGGGTAGCCTTGCCCGACCTGGGCGTGGCCGGTCTGCGCGCCAAGATCGACACCGGCGCCAGTACCTCGAGCCTGCATGCCACCGAAGTCGAGCCCTTCGAGCGTAACGGCGAGCCCTGGGTGCGCTTCAACGCTCACCTGGGCTCCGTGGTGCAGTTGCGTCACCGGCGCTGCGAAGCGCCGCTGGTGACCATGAAAACCATCAAGAGCTCCAACGGCCAGGCCCAGACCCGCTATGTGATCCGAACGCCACTGGCGCTGGGTGACAGGGTCTGGGAGGTCGAATTCACCCTGGCCTGCCGCAAGGCCATGCGCTATCGCCTTTTACTCGGCTCCAAAGCCCTGATCCATGGCCAGTTGGTGGTCAACCCGGGGCTCAAGTATGTTCAGGACAAGCCGGCATTCCCGGCCACTATTTCTCCTTTCACAGGTGTTGCATGAAGATCGCCGTGCTGTCGCGTAACCCGCGTCTGTATTCCACTCGTCGTCTGGTTGAAGCCGGAACCGCACGAGGCCATGAGATGGTCGTGATCGATACCCTGCGCGCCTATATGAACATTGCCAGCCACAAGCCGCAGATCCACTACCGCGGCAAGCCGCTGGAAGGCTTTGATGCGGTCATCCCGCGCATTGGCGCCTCGGTCACCTTCTATGGCTGCGCCGTGTTGCGCCAGTTCGAAATGATGGGCGTGTTCCCGCTCAACGAGTCGGTGGCCATTGCCCGCTCCCGCGACAAGCTGCGCTCGCTGCAGCTGCTGTCACGCCGTGGTATCGGCCTGCCGGTGACCGGCTTTGCACACTCACCGGACGACATCCCCGACCTGATCCAGATGGTCAACGGCGCACCGCTGGTGATCAAGGTGCTCGAAGGCACCCAAGGCATCGGCGTGGTGCTGTGCGAAACCACCAAGGCAGCTGAGTCTGTGATCGAGGCCTTCATGGGCCTGAAGCAGAACATCATGGTTCAGGAGTACATCAAGGAAGCCGGTGGCGCGGACATCCGCTGCTTCGTGGTAGGCGACAAGGTCATTGCCTCGATGAAGCGCCAGGCCAAGCCAGGCGAGTTCCGCTCCAACCTGCACCGTGGCGGCACCGCCAGCCTGATCAAGATCACCCCGGAAGAACGCATGACCGCCATTCGCGCGGCCAAGGTCATGGGCCTGAGTGTGGCAGGTGTGGACATCCTGCGTTCCAATCACGGCCCGCTGGTGATGGAGGTGAACTCCTCGCCCGGCCTTGAAGGCATCGAAGTCACCACCACCAAGGACGTGGCCGGGATGATCATCGAACACCTGGAAAAGAACGGCGGGCCAAACCTGACCCGCACCAAAGGCAAAGGCTAGCGCTTACACCGCGTCACGCGGCAGCAGTAACCCCAACGGCAGGCGCACGCGGGCTTCCAGCCCGCCACCGGAGCGGTTGCGCAACTCGACATTGCCGCCGTGCTGGGCGGCAATGCGCTTGACGATCGCCAGCCCCAGCCCCGTGCCCTTGCCACTGCGGGCACGGTCGCCACGAATGAACGGGTTGAAAATACCTTCCAGTTCGTTCGGGTCGATGCCCGCCCCACGGTCCAGCACACTGAGCACCACATAGGGCGCGCTGCTGTCGCCGGAGACATACGCCGCCACCTCGACGCCTTTGCCCGCATGGTAAAGGGCGTTGCCGATCAGGTTGTTCAGCAGCCGCTTGAGCGACACCCGGCGAAGCGGGAACGGCGGAATCGGCTCAAGACACAGGCGCACCCGCTCTTCGGGCTGGTTGAAGGGCGCCACCACTTCACGCACCAGATCGCTCAGGTCGACCTGCTCCACCGGCTCGTCGCGCCCATCGCGGATAAACGCCAGGAACTGGTCGAGGATGGCGTCCATGTCTTCGATGTCGCGCACCATGTCGTCGGTCAGGTCGCTTTCATTGGCCAGCAACGACAGCGACAGGCGCAGGCGCGTCAGGGGTGTGCGCAGGTCATGTGAAACGCCCGCAAGCATCAGCTCCCGCTCGCGTCCGGCCTGTTCGACATCCTCGGCCATCTGGTTGAAGGCGCGGTACACCTCGGTCATCTCGCTGGGCGTATCGCTGATCGGCAGCCTGACGCTGCGCCCCTGCCCCAGTTGCCGGGCAGCAAACACCAGACGTTTGAGCGGCTGATTGAGCTGGCGCACAAAGATCCACGCCGAGGCTGTGGACAACAGCCCGATGGCCAGGAACCAGCCCAGTACACTCCAGATTTTCTGGCCACGTAGAGGGTGCGGGTACAGCGGTACCTTCAGCCAGCCATCACCCAGGCTTGGCGCCCGCACCCACAGCGCGGGCGGCGCGTGAATGCGCAGGCGCACCTCGGTGTCAGCACCCAGCTCCGCCTGCATCTGACGCTGGTAGATTTCGCTGTAGGGCCAGTGCTGCTCACCCTCCGGTACACCGGAGCCCACCACCCGGATCAACCCGGCAGCTTCGGCAATCTTGTCACGATCGGATTCGTCGGCCGCCCAGTAGGCGCGCAGGGTCAAGGCTACGCCGTGGCTGTACTGGCGATCGACCAGCACGTCTTCGTTCATCAGCAGGTAAACCAAGGTCAGCGCCTTGGAAAACAGCACGACGATCAGCACCAACCAGAGGGTGCGGGCGAAGAAGCTTTGCGGAAACCACAGGGGCGTTTTCATCGACAACGGCTACACACTTTGCAGGAACGAGCATGGCTCGCAGGCTTTGCGGACTTCGCACACGCAAAAACAGGGCTACCCGAAGGTCCGCCCTGTTTGTAGTGGCTGACGCCTACAAACGAAACATCACTTGCCGGCATTGCCATCCGGTACGAACACGTAACCAACACCCCAGACCGTCTGGATATAGCGCGGCTTCGACGGGTCGGGTTCAATCATGCGCCGCAGGCGGGAAATCTGAACGTCGATGGAGCGCTCCAGCGCATCCCACTCGCGGCCACGGGCCAGGTTCATCAGCTTGTCGCGGGTCAACGGCTCGCGGGCATGCATGACCAGGGCCTTGAGCACCGCGAACTCACCGGTGGTGAGCATGTGCACTTCTTCGCCGCGCTTGAGTTCACGGGTCGCCAGCGACAGCTCGTAGTCACCGAAGGTGACGGTTTCGTCTTCACTGCCCGGTGCACCCGGCACCGTGGGGGCCTGGCGACGCAGCACGGCCTTGACCCGCGCCATCAGCTCGTCAGGGTTGAACGGCTTGGCCAGGTAATCGTCAGCACCCAGTTCCAGCCCTTTGATCCGGCTCAGTTCATCGCCCTTGGCGGTGAGCATGATGATCGGGATCTGGTTGTTCGCCGCACGCAGGCGCCGACAGGCGGTCAGGCCGTCTTCGCCAGGCAGCATCAGGTCAAGGACCACCAGATTGAATACTTCGCGGGCCAGCAGGCGGTCCATCTGCTCGGTATTGGGCACGGCACGGGCGCGATAACCCTTGCTGGTGAAGAAACGTTCCAACAGGCTGCTCAAGCCCGGGTCGTCATCGACGATGAGAATTTTTTCGCCTTCAGCGGTTTGTGCAGTGCTGCTCATTGATAACTCCTCTAATCTCGGCACGCATTATGGCTTAGCCGCCATTGACCGTGCCGTGTGCATTGTTAGCAGATTTTTCCCTGTGCGCCAGTTCGACCCGGTCGATAGCTGGCGCGCTGCTATCACCGCAACCTGTTTGCACTGGGTATAATGCGCCGCTTTCAGCCAGCGCCGCACTGACCCGAGCGCCCTATTGGCGCCCGTCCGCGGCCTTTGTCATCACACTATGTCAGGTGGTTTTATGGACAGCATCAACAGCCGCATCGCCGAAGAACTCGGCGTCCGCCCGCAACAGGTCGAAGCGGCCGTGGCCCTGCTTGATGAAGGCTCGACGGTGCCTTTTATCGCCCGTTACCGTAAAGAAGTGACCGGCAGCCTGGATGACACGCAGCTGCGCCATCTGGAAGAACGCCTGCGCTATCTTCGCGAGCTGGACGAGCGCCGCGTCAGCATCCTGGCCAGCATCGAAGAGCAAGGCAAACTGACCCCGGAGCTGGCCCGCGAGATCAAACTGGCCGACACCAAGACCCGCCTCGAAGACCTCTACCTGCCTTACAAGCAAAAGCGCCGCACCAAGGGCCAGATCGCCCTGGAAGCCGGCCTGGGCGAGCTGGCTGACGGCCTGTTCAACGACCCGCAGCTGAGCCCCGAGGTTGAAGCGGCGCGTTTTGTCGACGCCGAGAAAGGCGTGGCCGACGTCAAGGCAGCCCTTGAAGGCGCCAAGTACATCCTGATGGAGCGCTTTGCCGAAGACGCGAGCCTGCTCGACAAACTGCGCAGTTTCCTCAAGCAGGAAGCCGTGCTCAGCGCCCGCCTGGTGGCTGGCAAGGAAGAAGAAGGCGCCAAGTTCCGCGACTACTTCGAACACGACGAACTGCTCAAAAGCGTGCCATCGCACCGTGCCCTGGCCATTTTCCGTGGCCGTAACGAGGGCGTTCTGGCCGCCTCGCTGAAAGTCGGCGAAGAGCTGCCCGGCACCTTGCACCCGTGCGAACTGATGATCGCCGAACGTTTCGGCCTGAAGAACCAGAACCGTCCAGCCGACAAATGGCTGGCCGAGGTGGTGCGCTGGACCTGGAAGGTCAAGCTCTACAGCCACCTGGAAACCGACCTGTTCGGCGAATTGCGCGACAACGCCGAAGGCGAGGCCATCAACGTCTTTGCCCGCAACCTGCACGACCTGCTGCTGGCTGCACCAGCCGGCCCGCGCGCGACCCTGGGACTTGACCCGGGCCTGCGCACCGGCTGCAAGGTGGCGGTGGTCGATGCCACCGGCAAACTGCTCGACACCGCCACGGTTTACCCGCACGTGCCAAAAAACCAGTGGGACCAGACCATCGCTGTCCTCGCCGCCCTGTGCGCCAAGCATTCGGTTGAGCTGATTGCCATCGGCAACGGTACCGCCAGCCGCGAGACCGACAAACTGGCCGCCGAGCTGATCAAAAAATACCCAGCCCTGAAAATGACCAAGATCATGGTCTCCGAAGCCGGTGCTTCGGTGTACTCGGCCTCGGAACTGGCAGCCCGCGAGTTCCCGGACCTGGATGTGTCGATTCGCGGCGCGGTCTCCATTGCCCGCCGCCTTCAGGACCCTCTGGCCGAACTGGTGAAGATCGATCCGAAGTCCATCGGTGTCGGCCAGTACCAGCACGATGTCTCGCAGCTCAAACTGGCGCGTGGCCTGGATGCTGTCGTCGAGGACTGCGTGAACGCCGTCGGCGTCGACGTCAACACCGCTTCGGTCGCGCTGCTGGCTCGCATTTCCGGCCTCAACAGCACCCTGGCGCAAAACATCGTGGCGCACCGTGACGCCAACGGCGCGTTCAAAACCCGCGCGGCGCTGAAAAAAGTCAGTCGCCTGGGCGAAAAGACCTTTGAACAGGCCGCAGGCTTCCTGCGCGTGATGAACGGCGACAACCCGCTGGATGCTTCGGCCGTTCACCCGGAAGCCTATCCGCTGGTTCAGCGCATCGCCGCCGACACAGACCGCGACATCCGCTCGCTGATTGGCGACAGCGGCTTCCTCAAGCGTCTGGACCCGAAGAAGTTCACCGACGAATCCTTCGGCTTGCCGACCGTCACCGACATCCTTCAGGAACTGGACAAGCCTGGCCGCGACCCGCGTCCGGAGTTCAAGACCGCCGAGTTCCAGGAAGGCGTCGAAGACCTCAAGGACCTGCAACTGGGGATGATCCTCGAAGGCGTGGTCACCAACGTCACCAACTTTGGTGCTTTCGTCGATATCGGCGTGCATCAGGACGGCCTGGTGCATATCTCCGCGCTGTCGGAGAAATTCATCAAAGACCCGCGTGAAGCGGTGAAAGCCGGCGACGTGGTCAAGGTCAAGGTCATGGAAGTCGACATCCCGCGCAAACGCGTTGGCCTGTCGATGCGCATGAGCGATACACCGGGCGAGAAAGTCGACGGTGCGCGTGGCAGCCGCCCGGGTTCGGCACCGCGCCAGCAAAGCGCTGCGCCGCGCGTCAAGGACACCGCGCCACCGGCCAACAACGCCATGGCCGCCCTGTTCGCCAACGCCAAGCAGATGAAGAAGAAGTGATGGAAGCTTCGCAAGAAGTAGTCCTCAGCGCCTTCAGCGAACTGCTCGGCTGCCAGTTGCAACGCCTGGAGTCAGGCGTTGCAGAGATGACCCTGGCCCTGGAGCCGCACCTGCGCAACCGCGGCGGCAAAATGCATGGCGGGGTGATCTTCAGCCTGGTCGACACCGCCATGGGCCTGGCCTGCTCCAGCGCCCATGGTTTCGACCAGCAGAGCGTGACCCTGGAGTGCAAGATCAACTACCTGCGCGCGGTCAGCGACGGTGAAGTGCTGTGCATTGCCCGGGTGTTGCACGCCGGGCGGCGTACACTGGTGGTCGACGCCGATGTACGCCAGGGCGACAAACTGGTCGCCAAGGCTCAGGGAACCTTCGCCATCCTCTAGCGGCCAGTAGCCAATTTGCGATACTTTCGGCAGAGCGCGGGCACTGCCGGAAGCCGGCCAATACCAGGCGACAACGCCAGTTCCTCTGTCCACCCTTGTAGACCGTCAACTCCACCCCCATATTGGGGCGACTGACGCGTGAAGGAATCCATCTTGAGCGAACTTCTCAACCGCCGCCTGAGCCTGCTCGGCCAAGGCGACAATCTCTCCCTGCTCAAGCAGTGCCTGCACGGCATCGAGCGCGAATGCCTGCGTGTGACCGAGGAAGGTCGCCTGGCTCAGACCCCGCACCCAGAAGCCCTCGGCGCGGCGCTGACCCATGAGCAGATCACCACCGACTACTCGGAGTCGCTGCTGGAGTTCATCACTCCGGCGTTGGCTGACCCTGCGCAAACCCTTCAGAGCCTGGAAAACATCCACCGCTTCGCCTACACCAAGCTGGGTAGCGAATACCTGTGGAGTCCGTCGATGCCTTGCCCGCTACCGGCCGAGGAAGACATTCCGATTGCCTGGTATGGCGACTCCAACATCGGCCAGCTCAAGTACGTGTACCGCAAAGGCCTGGCCCTGCGCTACGGCCGCACCATGCAGTGCATTGCCGGGATTCACTACAACTTCTCGCTGCCGGAAAAACTCTGGCCGTTGCTGCGCGATGCCGAAGGCAGCAGCGCCGATGAGCGCGACTATCAGTCGGCCGCCTATATCGCCCTGATCCGCAACTTCCGCCGCTACAGCTGGCTGCTGATGTACCTGTTCGGCGCCTCGCCGGCCCTGGATGCCGGGTTCCTGCGCGGTCGTGCGCACCAGCTCGAACAGTTCGACGCCGAAACGCTCTACCTGCCGTACGCCACCAGCCTGCGCATGAGCGACCTGGGTTACCAGAGCAACGCCCAGGCCGGCCTGACCCCTTGCTACAACGACCTGAACAGTTACACCGACAGCCTGCGCAAGGCTGTGGCGACGCCGTACGCGCCGTATGTGGAAATCGGCACGCACAAGGATGGCGAGTGGGTACAGCTCAACACCAACATCCTGCAGATCGAAAACGAGTACTACTCGAACATCCGCCCCAAACGTGTCACCTACAGCGGTGAGCGGCCGATCCAGGCGCTGATGGCTCGTGGCATCCAGTATGTGGAAGTGCGCTGCCTGGACATCAACCCCTTCCTGCCGACCGGCATCGACCTGCCGGAAGCGCGCTTCCTCGACGCCTTCCTGCTGTTCTGCGCCCTGGACGACAGCCCGCTGCTGGGTTACCTGGAATGCGGCAACTGCACCGGCAACTTCCTCAGCGTGGTCAAGGAAGGCCGGCGCCCGGGGCTGATGCTGCAGCGCCACGGCAAACCGGTGGCACTCAAGGAGTGGGCTGATGAGCTGCTCGAACGTATTGCACCGCTGGCCGAGCTGCTGGACCGCAGCCAGGGCAGTGACGAGCACACCAAGGCGCTGGACCTGCAAAAGGCCAAAGTCAGCGACCCGTCCCTGACGCCTTCGGCGCAGGTGCTGGCGAGCATGACCGAACACAAGGAAGGCTTCAGCCGCTTTGCCTTGCGCCAGAGCCAGGCGCACGCCGAGTTCTTCCGCGCCCAGGCGCTGCCCGCCGACGAGCAGCAGCGCTTTGAAACAGCGGCGCGGGAGTCACTGGAAGCACAGGCCAAGCTTGAGCGTGAAGAGGACAAGGCCGATTTCGACCTGTTCGTCAGTGCGTACCAGGCCAGCATTCTGGCGATCAGCAACTGACATGAGCCGCACCGTCACCCAACGCAAACCGCGCGCCAGCAGCCAGGCCAGGATCGACACGATCCTGGCGACGGCGCGCGAACTGCTGGCGGACCAGGGCGTGGCCAGCCTGTCGATCTACAGTGTGGCCGAACAGGCGCAGATTCCGCCGTCGTCGGTGTATCACTTTTTCGCCAGTGTCCCGGCCCTGCTCGAAGCGCTGACCGCCGATGTGCACAGCGCTTTCAGGGCTTGCCTGGCGGCGCCGATCGAGACGTCTTCGCTGAACACCTGGCATGACCTGTCGCGCCTGGTTGAGCAGCGCATGCTGAGCATTTATCACGAGGATGCCGCTGCCCGTCAGCTGATCCTCGCCCAGCATGGCTTGAGCGAAGTCACCCAGGCCGACCGTCAGCACGACATTGAACTGGGTGTGCAGATGCACGCGCTGTTCGCTCAGCACTTTCAGTTGCCGGTACTACCCGACGATGTGGATGTATTTGCCCTGGCCATGGAGCTGGGGGATCGGGTGTATGCCCGTTCGATGCAACTGCACGGGCAAATCACGCCGCGCATGGCTGAAGAAGGCATGCGGGTGTTCGATGCGTATCTGGGCTTGTACCTGCCGCCATTCCTGCCTAAACGCTGACGGTCCTGTCGCCGGCTGCGCCAGCTACTTTGTAGGAGCTGGCGAAGCCGGCGATCGACCGCAAAGCGGTCGCCATTGAACGCAATATCAGAGCTTGGCAATCGACACTTCAGTCGACTTCACAAAGGCAATCACTTCACTGCCAACAGCCAGTTCCAGCTCGCGTACCGAGCGGGTGGTGATAACCGAAGTGACGATGCCCGACGCCGTTTGCACGTCGATTTCGGACAACACCGGTCCTTCGAGAATTTCCTTCACGGTGCCTTTGAACTGGTTACGGACGTTGATCGCTTTGATAGTCATCTGCTTGCTTCCTTCTGGTCAGTGAGCCCAACGCAATTGCGTCGGCAACGGTGCTACGGGTTCCGGCTCCGGGGGTGTGCCCGGTACCGAAAGAACGCGGTTGAGTACTTCGGTTTCCAGCGCAGCCAGGCGATGCGAGCCACGCACACGGGGACGCGGCAGGTCGACCGTGAGGTCCAGCCCGACTTCGCCGTCTTCGATTAGGATCACCCGGTCGGCGACCGCGACTGCTTCGCTGACATCATGGGTTACCAGCAGGACGGTAAAGCCGTGCTCACGCCATAGCCGCTCGATCAATTGCTGCATCTCGATACGGGTCAGGGCGTCCAGCGCCCCCAGTGGCTCGTCGAGCAGCAACAGCCGCGGCTGGTGAATCAGGGCGCGGGCCAGGGCCACACGCTGCTTCTGCCCGCCTGAGAGCGCGGCGGGCCACTCGTTGGCACGCTCGGCCAGGCCGACTGCCTCGAGGGCTTTGAGCGCCTGCTCGCGCCAGTTTCCGGACAAGCCCAGGCCAACGTTGTCGATGACTTTCTTCCAGGGCAGCAGCCGTGCTTCCTGGAACATCAGCCGGGTATCGTCACGGGCTTCGCTGAGGGCGGCCGAGCCTGCCAGCAACTCGCCAGCGGTGGGCTGATCCAGACCGGCCAGCAAGCGCAGCAAGGTGCTCTTGCCGCACCCGCTGCGCCCGACAATAGCGACGAACTGCCCGGCCGGTATGTGCAGGTCGATGTCACGCAGTACCTGGCGTTGGCCGAAGGTTTTCTGCAGGTTCTTGGCCGCCAGCGGAATACCGCGCAGCAAGTGTTGCGGTGATTCTTTGAGGATGGTCATGCGCCCTCTCCCCGGGTCGGTTGATAAGCCGGGTGCCAGCGCAGCCAGACGCGTTCCAGCCCGCGTGCTGCCAGATCGGCCAGTTTGCCCAGCACGGCATAGAGCACAATGGCCAGGACCACCACGTCGGTCTGCAGGAACTCCCGGGCGTTCATTGCCAGGTAGCCGATACCGGCGTTGGCCGAGATCGTTTCGGCAACGATCAGGGTCAGCCACATGAAGCCAAGGGCAAAGCGCACCCCGACCAGGATCGACGGCAAGGCACCGGGCAGGATCACCTGGCGAAACAGCTCGAAACCCGACAGGCCATAACTGCGCGCCATTTCCACCAGCGCCGGGTCGACGTTGCGGATACCGTGGTAGGTGTTGAGGTAGATCGGGAACAAGGTGCCCAGCGCCACCAGGAAAATCTTCGCCGACTCATCGATGCCAAACCACAGGATCACCAGTGGAATCAGCGCCAGGTGCGGCACGTTGCGGATCATCTGTACCGAGCTGTCGAGCAGGCGTTCGCCCCATTTCGACAGGCCGGTGATAAAGCCCAGCGCCAGGCCGATGGCACCACCGATGACAAAACCGAGCGCCGCACGCCAGCCACTGATGGCCAGGTGAGTCCAGATTTCACCGCTGCGGACCAGTTCGACACCTGCCGTCAGTACGGCGCTCGGTGCCGGCAGGATGCGCGTCGACAGCCAGCCTGCGCTGACCGCCAGTTGCCAGACCGCCAGCAACAGCAACGGCAGTACCCAGGGGGCCAGGCGCTGCGTCCAGGGAGTAGAGACTCGACTCATGGCCAGGCCCTCAGCGCTTTGTGGCAGACGTTGGCAGGATGTCGTTGGCGACCATCTCACCGAACGGGCTTACGTAGCCACCGCTCTTGGGCAGCTCCGGGCGTTCCACATCCAGGTGCGGGAACAGCAGTTCGGCGACCCGGTACGACTCCTCCAGGTGTGGATAACCCGAGAAGATAAAGGTATCGATACCCAGTGCGGCGTATTCCTTGACCCGCTCTGCCACGGTCGGACCATCGCCCACCAGCGCAGTACCTGCGCCACCACGCACCAGGCCGACCCCGGCCCAGAGGTTGGGGCTGACTTCCAGATTGTCACGGTTACCACCGTGCAGGGCGGCCATGCGCTGCTGGCCTACGGAGTCAAAGCGCGCCAGCGAGGCCTGGGCGCGGGCAATGGTGTCGTCATCCAGGTGTGAAATAAGACGTTCAGCCGCCTGCCAGGCTTCAGCGTTGGTTTCGCGCACAATCACGTGCAGACGAATACCGAAACGTACCGTGCGGCCCTGCTTGGCGGCCTTGGCGCGCACCTGCTCGATTTTCTCGGCCACCGCAGCCGGAGGTTCACCCCAGGTGAGGTACATCTCGACCTGCTCGGCAGCCAGGTCCTGCGCAGCGTCAGAAGAGCCGCCGAAATACAGTGGTGGACGCGGCTGCTGGACGGGCGGGTAAAGCAATTTGGCACCTTTGACCTGGATGTGCTGACCGTCGTAGTCGACGGTTTCACCTTCCAGTACGCGGCGCCAGATCCGGGTGAACTCGACAGAGGCCTGGTAACGCTCTTCATGGCTGAGGAACAGGCCATCGCCCGAGAGCTCTTCCGGGTCGCCACCGGTGACCAGATTGAACAGCGCACGGCCGCCGGAGAGACGGTCCAGGGTTGCCGCCTGACGCGCAGCCACGGTTGGCGAGATGATGCCCGGGCGCAGTGCGACCAGGAACTTCAGGCGCTGGGTGACCGGAATCAGCGACGCCGCCACCAGCCAGGAGTCTTCGCAAGAACGACCGGTCGGGATCAGTACACCGCCAAACCCCAGGCGGTCGGCAGCCTGGGCAATCTGCTGCAGGTAGCCGTGATCGACTGCGCGCGCACCGTCGGAGGTGCCCAGGTAGTGGCCGTCGCCATGGGTGGGAAGAAACCAGAAAACGTTGAGGCTCATCGGAGTTGTCTCCTAAAGGGAACGCACGCCGGGGCCAGGCCCCGGCACAGGCTGGTCGTCAAGGCGCAGTGGCGACCTTGGCCGGGGGAGTCCAGATCACATCCTTGATGCTCAGTGGCTTGGGAATCAGCTTGAGCGTGTGGAAGGTGTCGGCGATTTTCTGTTGGGCAGTGACCACGTCCGGGGTAAGGAAGTGCGCGCCATAGCCCTGGCGTTTGACCGAGGTCAGGGTGATGTCGGCTGGCAGGCCCAGCAGCGGTGCAACCTGATCGGTAACCTCCTGCGGGTTAGCCTTGGACCACTCGCCTACCGCACGCACTTCGTCCACCAGCGCGCTGATCACTTCAGGGTGTTTTTGCGCGTAAGGCTTGGTCGCCAGGTAGAACTGATGGTTGTCGACGATGCCTTTGCCGTCGCGCAAGGTGCGCGCCTGCAACTGCTGCTCGGCGGCGGCCTGGTACGGGTCCCAGATGACCCAGGCATCGACACTGCCACGCTCGAACGCAGCACGAGCGTCGGCCGGGGGCAGGAACACCGGCTGGATATCGGTGTATTTCAGGCCGGCATCTTCCAGCGCACGAACCAGCAGGTAGTGCACGTTGGAGCCTTTGTTCAGCGCGACTTTCTTGCCCTTGAGGTCTTTCACCGACTGGATCGCCGAGCCCTTGGGCACCAGGATCGCTTCACTGTGCGGTGCTGGTGGCTCGTAGGCCACATAGAGCAGATCGGCGCCGGCCGCCTGGGCAAATACCGGCGGCGTCTCGCCGGTGACACCGAAGTCGATCGAGCCGACGTTCAGGCCTTCAAGCAGTTGCGGGCCACCGGGGAACTCGGTCCATTGCACCTGGATGCCCTGGGCAGCCAGACGTTTTTCCAGCGAGCCCTTGGCCTTGAGCAGCACCAGGGTGCCGTACTTCTGATAACCGATTCGCAGGCTTTCAGCCTGAGCTTGAGTAATGGCGCCGAAGGACACAGCCGCAGCAAACAGAGCGACCAGACCACGACGCAAAATAACAGTGCGCATAGCGCTCTCCTTTTTTGCGGTTGGGGTTCAGGCTGCACCTGCTTGCCCGTTGGCGGGCGAGTAAGGTGGGAATTGCAGAAATCGGGTGGTTCGCCTCAGATGCTCCAGCGAGCACTGAGCAGACGCTCGTTCAATACACCGGGTGCGACCGGTTTCGGCCGGCGCGCCAGGGCGCTGTGAAACAGGTCCAGCGATTCGCTCAGACGCTGCTCCAATACCGGTGCCAGCTGGGCGGCCGCGCTGCCTTCGCCGTAAGTGATCTGGCTGTCGTCAGCAAAGATCCCTTGCAGGGTTTCCTGCGCCTTGAGCGCAGACAGCACCGGTTTGAGCGCGTAATCCACGGCCAGCATGTGGGCGATACTGCCGCCGGTAGCAATGGGCAATACCACCTTGTGGCTGAGGGCACGTTCAGGCAGCAGGTCGAGCAGGGTCTTCAGCGCACCGGCAAACGATGCCTTGTACACCGGGGTCGCAACGATCAGGCCGTCCGCCTGCTCAACCAGTTGCAGAAAGTGCTGCACTTTGGGGCTGTCGAAACGTGCATGCAGCAGGTCTTCGGCCGGAAAGTCACGCACCTGGAACGTCACCACTTCAACGCCCTGGCTTTGCAGCCACTGGCGGCTGCGCTCAAGCAGCACGCCGGTACGTGAACGCAAACTGGGACTACCACCGAGAGAAACAACCAGCATTGGAGCACATCCTTGATCGTGTTCTAGAGGGCCGCGAGGTTGAGTTCTCGCTGGAATGGAGTGACCTTAACAGCTCATCTCATATATCAATAAATCATATTTTTTCATTTGGTTATTCGTTACTGATCTATACCTTCTACGACCACTTCGCGCTCGATCGCAGGCTTCGCCAGCTCCTACATGGACCGGTGCTGGTTGCGCACGCGCATAAAAAAAGGGCCGTCGAAACGGCCCCAAAACCCTGCTTTGCATGAAGATCAGCGATTTGGCTGCGGGGTCAGGCGCAGATACGGCTTGACCGCCCGGTAGCCCTTGGGAAAGCGTTGTTTGATTTCGTCTTCGTCCTTGAGCGACGGCACGATCACTACCTCGTCACCGTCCTGCCAGTTCGCCGGCGTAGCGACCTTGTGGTTGTCGGTCAGTTGCAGCGAATCAATCACCCGCAGGATTTCGTTGAAATTGCGCCCGGTGCTGGCCGGATAGGTGATGGTCAGGCGAATCTTCTTGTTCGGGTCGATCACGAACAGCGAGCGCACCGTCAGGGTGTCGTTGGCATTGGGGTGGATCAGGTCGTAGAGGTCAGACACCTTGCGATCGGCATCGGCCAGGATCGGAAAGTTGACGATAGTGTTCTGGGTTTCGTTGATGTCTTCGATCCAGCGGTGGTGGGAATCCACCGGGTCTACCGACAGGGCAATGGCCTTGACCCCGCGTTCGGCGAACTGGTCCTTGAGCTTGGCGGTGAAACCCAGCTCGGTGGTGCACACTGGGGTGAAGTCGGCAGGGTGCGAAAACAACACGCCCCAGCTGTTACCCAGCCATTCGTGGAAACGGATCTTGCCTTCGCTGGATTCTTGCTCGAAGTCGGGGGCGATGTCGCCGAGTCTGAGGCTCATGGTGCGGCTCCTTGGCTGGGTTCGTTATGGGTTCACTGTGCCTGCAGCGCGTAGAAAACAAAAAGAATAAATATCGATTTATTTATAACTTTTGAATCTATAAACAAGCAGACATAAAAAAGCCTCGCACCAGGCGAGGCTTCTTGTTTCAACCGGACTTACATGAAGTTGTAAGTGTAGTTGAAGATCAGGCGGGTCTGGTCCTGGTCACGAGCGGACTCGTTGCCTTCACCACGGTAGACACCGTGACGCAGGCTGGCGCCCAGGCCTTTGAGGGTGCCTTCCTGAATGACGTAGTCGACACGCGCGTCGCGTTCCCACTCGTCATAGGTACCGTTGCCGGACTTGTAGCGAACGTCATCACCACGCAGGTAGTTGACCGAAGCCTTCAGGCCCGGCACACCCAGGCGTGCGAAGTCGTACGAGTACTGACCGAAGGTGGTGTTTTCACCGGCACGGACAAACGAGTTGATCATGCTGTCGGTGAACAGGTAGAAGCTCGAGCCGCCGTTGCCTTCGTTGCGCGTGGTGCCATCTCTGAGGACGTCACCCTGACCCAGGTAGACGAAGCCGCCGTCATCACCGACCTGTTGATGACCGAGTAGGAACGCATGGCCACCCAGGGTGTAAGTGAAGATGGCAGACCAGGTCTTGTTGTCGACCTCGCCAGCGTTCTTGGCATAACCGCCGTTGTTGCTGAAGAAGTGCGTGGCGTCGCCGTTCGCACCGTCGCTGCGGCTGTCGAAATAGCGCAGGTCGGTTTTGAACGACTGGTCGTCAGCAATCGGGAACACGTGGGTCAGGCCCAGGAAGTGCTGCTTGTAGTAGTCTTCCAGGTTCGCGTAGTAGTACTGCAGGGTCAGGTCTTTGGTGACCTTCCAGTCGCCACCGGCGAACTGGAACTTGTTGCTGTCCTGGGTGCCACCGGCAACAGACAGACCGGTACGGTTGCTCGACGCACGGCCCATGGCGTGAGTCAGCTGACCGGCGTTCAGGGTCAGGTTGTCGATTTCTTTCGACTGGATCGTACCGCCTTCAAACGTTTGCGGCAGCAGACGACCATCGTTCGCGACGAGGATTGGCAGGTTAGGTGCCAGGGCGCTACCAAAGTGGGCTTCAGTCTTCGAGAAGCGAGCTTTGGCGTTACCGCCGATGCGTGCCCACTGATCAACAGCCGAGCCATCGGTATCGCTAGGGAAGAAAGTGCTGTTGTTCGGGTGATGGCCTTTACCACCATCCAGGTGAATGCCCCACAGCGCCTGGACGTCAACGCCGAAACCTACGGTGCCTTGAGTAAAGCCCGACAGGTAATCCACCTTGAAACCCTGGCCGGATTCACGGCTGCTGGAGCCACCGGTCTCACGGTCGTCGTTGTCGAAATACATGGTCCGCGAACTGAGCGACAGCTTGCTGTCTTCAACGAAACCGGCGGCGCCCGCTTGCTGGGCAAGAACCCCTACGGCCACGGCAATAGCCAAGGTCGACTTGTACATGTTTTGCTCCTCTCATTTCTAATTTTTGTGTGTCGCTTACGGCAGGATCTTGTTGCCCTGCTCGACGTCGATTGGCGATTAGCACCAAAGGGTGACCGTCAAGTCAATCGTAACCATTCATTTCACTACTTTGGTCTAATGCGCCAACCCTTGGGCTCAAGGATAATGACAATCCTATAATTCCAAAAAGACTTATTTCGTAAATTTTCAGATTATTACGGAATATCGACTGCAAATTTCTCCGCTGCCGTTATCGGCACCTACGCCAAGTACTGAAGGCTTTCGCAAATTCCCCGCTAGATCAAAGCGTTTGCGCTTTGCGCCGCTGCCCGGACGGCTTAACAGCGTTTGGCTCCTAAGCTAATGCTAAAAAGTTATTTATTTTTAGTTTCTTAGATCAATTAGCCTTCTTCTCATCGTCTCTCACCGACCGCCTGAGAAGGAGTTCACCATGACCCTGCATACGCCGTTGCGCCTGTTCGCCGCCCTGACCCTGGCTGGCACCAGCTGGTTCGCTCAGGCGGCCGACCTGACCGTGGCTTACCAGACCACCGTCGACCCGGCGAAAGTCGCCCAGGTCAACGGCGACTATGAAAAAGCCAGCAAGGCCAGCATCGACTGGCGCAAGTTCGACAGCGGTGCCGATGTGATCACCGCCGTTGCTTCCGGTGACGTGCAGATCGGCTACCTCGGCTCCAGCCCGCTGGCCGCCGCCGCCACCCGCAAACTGCCAGTGGAAACTTTCCTGATCGCCACCCAGATCGGCGCCGCCGAAGCGCTGGTGGCCCGCGAAGGGTCCGGGATCAATTCGCCTCAAGACCTGGTCGGCAAGAAGATTGCCGTGCCGTTCGTGTCCACCGGACACTACAGCCTGCTGGCCGCGCTTAAACAGTGGAACATCGACCCGTCCAAAGTGCAGATCCTCAACCTCGCGCCGCCTGCGATCATTGCTGCATGGAAACGCGGCGACATCGATGCCACCTACGTTTGGGACCCGGCTCTGGGCGTAGCCAAGGAAAACGGCAAGGTGCTGATCACCTCCGGCGAACTGGCCGAGAAAGGCGCGCCGACCTTCGACGCCTGGATCGTGCGCAAGGACTTCGCCACCAAGCACCCTGAAATCGTCAAGGCCTTCGCCAAAGTGACCCTGGACGCCTACGCCGACTACCGCAAAGACCCGCAAGCCTGGCTGGCCAACCCGAGCAACGTCGACAAGCTGGTCAAGCTGTCGGGTGCCAAAGCCACGGATATTCCTGCCCTGCTACAAGGCAACGTGTTCCCGCTGGCTGCCGACCAGGTGGCTGCTCTCGGTGCGCCGACCACCAAGGCCATTACCGACACCGCCACCTTCCTCAAAGCACAAGGCAAGGTCGACGCAGTACTGCCGGACTACGCGCCGTACGTCAGCGCCAAGTTCATCGCTAACTGAATGATTGGAGCCTGTCATGGCACTGCTTGAACTGGAGCGCATCAGCGCACAGTACCCCGGCGCAGCCGAACCGGTGCTGGCCGATATCACCCTGAGCATGGGTCCGCAGCAATTGCTGGTGGCCCTCGGCCCTTCGGGCAGCGGAAAAACTTCGCTGCTCAATCTGATTGCCGGATTCGTAGCCCCCAGCGCCGGGCGTATCACCCTCGATGGAGAACCGGTGCAAGGGCCAGGTGCCGAACGCGGCGTGGTGTTCCAGGACGACGCCCTGCTGCCCTGGCAGGATGTACTGGCCAACGTCGCCTTCGGTCTGGAACTGGCCGGTGTGCCGCGCGCCACGCGTGAACGCAAGGCCGCCGAAATGCTCGCACTGGTCGACCTGGCCGACTTCGGCAAGCGGCGGATCTGGCAGCTATCCGGTGGACAGAAGCAACGTGTAGGCCTGGCCCGCGCGCTAGCCGCCGACCCGCGGGTACTGTTGATGGACGAGCCGTTCGGCGCCCTTGATGCCTTCACCCGTGAACAGATGCAGGAGCTGCTGCTGCAGGTATGGCAGCGCACCACCAAGCCGGTGTTCCTGATTACCCACGACATTGAAGAAGCGGTGTTCCTTGCCACCGACCTGATTCTTTTGGCACCGAACCCCGGCCAGATTGTCGAACGCCTGCAACTGGACTTCGGCCAGCGCTATGCGGCCGGCGAATCCGCCCGGGCGATCAAGTCCGATCCGCGTTTTATCGAAACCCGCGAGCACGTGCTCAGTCGGGTGTTCTCCCAACGCAGCGCCGCTGTGCGCCAGGAGTCCGCATGAGCAGCCTGCACGTACCGGTCGCGGCCAAACGCGCCACCCCGCTAGCCACGCCAAATGTCAATAAATCTCGTCGCAGCCTGAGCACCCGCTGGATCAGCGGCCTGACCCTGGCCACCTTGCTGGTGCTGTGGTGGGCGGTGACGGCGGCCGAGTGGATCGAGCCGCTTTTCCTGCCATCGCCTGAAGCGGTGCTGTCCAAGGCCTGGTTGCTGCTGACCCAGGGCTATATGGAGTCAACGCTGTGGCAGCACCTGGGCGCGAGCCTTGGGCGCATCGGCCTGGCCTTGGGGGCGGCGATTGTCACCGCCATCCCGATTGGTATCGCCATCGGCCACAACCGCATTGCCCGCGGCATTCTCGACCCGTTAATCGAGTTCTACCGCCCGATTCCACCCTTGGCCTACCTGCCGTTGATCGTTATCTGGTGCGGTATTGGCGAGCTGTCGAAGGTGCTGCTGATTTACCTGGCGATCTTCGCCCCTATCGCCATCGCCACCGCCACCGGCGTGCGCACCGTCGACCCGACCAAGCTGCGCGCCGCGCAGTCGCTGGGTGCCACACGGGCGCAGCTGATTCGCCATGTGATTCTGCCCAGCGCCTTGCCCGACATCCTCACCGGTGTACGCATCGGCCTTGGCGTCGGCTGGTCGACACTGGTCGCAGCCGAACTTATCGCAGCCACCAGTGGCCTGGGCTTCATGGTGCAGTCGGCGGCACAGTTTCTGGTGACGGACGTGGTGGTGCTGGGGATTCTGGTGATTGCCCTGATTGCCTTCGCCCTGGAGATGGGCCTGCGCGCCCTGCAGCGCAAACTGGTGCCCTGGCATGGCCAGAGCCATTGAACACAGATCGAGAACAACCATGAGCCTGACCATTACTCCGCTGAGCACTGCACTCGGCGCACAGATCAGCGGTGTCGACCTCAGCCGCACGATCAGCCACGAACACCGTGATGCCATTGAGCAGGCCCTGCTCACCCATCAGGTGCTGTTCTTCCGTGACCAGCCGATCGAGCCGCAACAACAGGCTGATTTCGCCGCACGCTTTGGCGACCTGCACATCCATCCGATCTACCCGAACGTGCCGCAAACCCCACAGGTGCTGGTGCTCGACACGGCGGTTACCGATGTGCGCGACAACGCCGTGTGGCACACCGACGTGACCTTTTTGCCAACGCCAGCACTCGGCGCAGTGCTCAGTGCCAAGCAGCTGCCGACTTACGGTGGCGATACCTTGTGGGCCAGTGGCATTGCGGCGTTCGAGGCGCTGTCGGCCCCCTTGCAGCAGTTGCTCGACGGCCTGACGGCAACCCACGACTTCACCAAGTCCTTTCCGCTGGAGCGGTTCGGCACTACACCCGAGGACCTGGCACGCTGGGAAGCGACCCGTCGCAGCAACCCGCCGCTGTCGCACCCGGTGATTCGCACGCACCCGGTCAGCGGGCGCAAGTCGCTGTTCGTCAATGAAGGGTTCACCACCCGCATCAACGAATTGAGCGAGACGGAAAGCGAGGCCATTCTCAAGCTGCTGTTCGCCCACGCCACCCGCCCTGAGTTCACCATTCGCTGGCGCTGGCAGGAAAACGATGTGGCCTTCTGGGACAACCGCGTCACCCAGCATTACGCGGTGGACGACTACCGCCCGCAGCGGCGCGTGATGCACCGCGCGACGATTCTGGGTGATGCGCCGTTCTGACGCCCATTCGCAGCAGTCCCGGTTTGGCGTCGAACTTCGGACCTTTCGCGGATAAATTCGCTCCTACAGGTCCTCGATGCTTCAACGCACCAGATGCAGGTACTGCATGTGCCGCTCGTACTGGTCGAGGATGTCGTTGATGATCTGCTCCTTGCTGTAGCCCACCAGGTCATAGTCCTGACTGCCTTCGCTCAGGTGCACCTCGGCGCGGTAGTAGCGGCGGTTCTTCAACTCCTGGGTGCCCAGCCCGCCCAGGGCGAATGACGGCGTAAAGTAGCCACGCATCTGCACTTGGTAAATGAACGGCTGTTCTTCACCATGGCCGATCTTCAAGCTGACGTTGTCGTGGCTCGGGTCTTCCTGGGTGATGACGTTCAGGCCCTTCTCGACGAACACCTCGGTCACCTCGGCAATCGCCGGGCGCACGACGTCGTCCATGAAGCGGTAAACCTCATCACGTGAGGGGAAATGCACCGCCTGGCTCAAGCGCTGGCGCCAGCCGCCACGGCCACGGCGCGACTGGGCGAACGGTGCCAGCGAGTGCATTTGCGCAATCTGGCGTTGCGACTCCAGGTAGAACGCCTTGTGGAGGCCCCACATCATCGCCAGAAGAATCACCGAGAACGGCAAGGACGTCAGCACCACCGCCGACTTCAGCGAGTCGATACTGCCGGCGAACAACAGGCCGATAGTCACCAGCGCGGTCATTGCCCCCCAGAACACCCGCAGCCAGTTCGGGCCGTCTTCATCGGGATTGCCGTCACGGGCAGATAGGGTCGACAGTACTACAGTTCCGGAGTCTGCCGAGGTAACGAAGAACACAAAGCTGATGAACACCGTGACGGCGATGACCACCTTGCTCCAGGGGTAGGTTTCCAGCAGCAGGTAGAGGGTCATCGACGGGTTGTCGATGGCCGACTGGCCCAGTGCGGTCATGCCATGGTCGAGCACCTGGCTGATGGCACTGTTGCCGAAGATCGACATCCACGCCAGGGTAAAGCCCAGCGGAATCAGCAGCACCCCGAAGACAAATTCACGGATGGTACGGCCACGGGAAATCCGCGCGATGAACAGGCCTACAAACGGCGCCCAGGCAATCCACCAGGCCCAGTAGAACACGGTCCAGCCACCCAGCCAGTCTCGCTCTTCGTTGTAGGCATAGACGTCGAAGCTCTTGGTTGGCAGTGCGCCCAGATAGTCACCCAAGTTCTGGATAAGGGTGTTGAACAGGTGCTGGGTAGGGCCTGCAAACAGCACGAACAGCAACAGCGCACAGGCCAGGAACATGTTGATGTCAGACATCACCCGCACGCCCTTCTCGACCCCGGCAACAGCAACAGCCACTGCCGCCCCCATCATCAGGGTGATCAGCGCCACCTGCACCCACTGCGTATGCGGAACGCCGAACAGGTAATCCAGGCCCGAGTTCAGGTGCAGCACGCCAAAGCCCATGTCCGCGCCCAGGCCGAACACCGTGGCGATGATGCCGAAGCCATCCACCGCGTAGCCAATGGGCCCGTTGATGCGCTTGCCAATTAGCGGGTACAGCGCCGAGCGCAAGGCCAGCGGCAGGTTGTGGCGATAGGCGAAGTAAGCCAGCGCCATACCGACAAAGGCAAACACCCCCCAACCGTGCAGGCCCCAGTGCAGGAACAGCAACTGCATGGCCTGGCGCCCGGCCTCGACGGTGCCGGCTTCGCCTTGTGGCGGCTGGAGCATGTGGGTCAGGGGTTCGGAGACGCAGAAGAAGAACAGGGTGATGCTGATGCCGGCTGCGAACAGCATGCCGGCCCAGGACAGGTAGCTGAACTCGGGTTCGTCGTGGTCGGCACCGAGCTTGATCTTGCCGTAGCCGGACAAGGCGGTGACCACCACGAAGACCAGGTAGAGCGTCATCGCCAGCATGTAGTACCAGCCGACCGTGTTGGCCGCCCAGTTCTGCGCCGACAGCAACCATTCGCCCGCCGCTTGCGGGTTACTGATGACCACCAGTCCGAATATGAGGATAAAGCTCGCCGCGAAGTAGAACACCGGCGGATTCATGCGGATCTTGCCGCTGGCTAAGGAACTCGGGGCACCCATTAAACGTGCACCCCGAATCGAGGGGAAAGGCTTGGATTGAACGGGTTCAGCAAAGGGTCTCCTCCTGTTGAACACCGGCAGCGGACCACCGTTTTAACTTGAATGAACGTTCAAGTTAAACATGGATGGGGGTCGCGATGCGACCCGACGCCACATTCCAGGCCTGCGCCTGGCTACTTCTGCGTGCCGTCGTCGTGCTGCAGATTGGCCTGGGTCAGGTTGCTGCCCGGGGCCACACTGCGAGTCAGCCAGACATTGCCGCCAATGGTCGAACCCTTGCCGATGGTGATGCGCCCGAGAATGGTCGCGCCGGCATAAATCACCACATCGTCCTCGACGATCGGATGGCGTGGCTGGCCTTTGAGCAGTTGCCCGTCCTCGTCCGCCGGGAAGCGTTTGGCGCCCAGGGTCACCGCCTGGTAAATACGCACGCGCTCACCGATGATCGCGGTTTCGCCAATCACCACACCGGTGCCATGGTCGATGAAGAAGCTCTGGCCGATCTGTGCGCCCGGGTGAATATCGATACCGGTGGCCGAATGCGCCAGCTCCGAACTGATCCGCGCCAGCAGCGGCAGGCCAGCCCGATACAGGTGGTGGGCAAGGCGATGATGGATCACCGCGAGGATGCCCGGATAGCACAGCAGCACCTCATCGACACTGCGCGCCGCCGGGTCACCGTGGAACGCTGCCAGTACGTCGGTATCGAGCAGACTGCGCAAGCCTGGCAATGCCGCGGCGAAATCCTGGATCAGGCGCAGCGCCGTGGCATCGACATCAGCGGCATTGCACGGGCCCTTGCGCGCCACATAGCGCAGTTCCAGCCGGGCCTGGGCGAGCAAGGCGGTCAGCGCCGAGTCGAGGGTATGGCCGACATAGAAGTCTTCGCTTTCCTCGCGCAGGTCCACTGGCCCCAGGCGCATGGGGAACAGTGCGCCGCACAGTTGCTCAAGAATATGGCGCATGGCTTCACGCGAAGGCAGTTCGCGCCCGCCCTGTTCGCCACTGCTACGCCCATTGCTGGTGCGCCACTTGTCTCGGGCGCTACGCAAGCCGGCAACAATGCCCTGCAGTTGCCAATGCCCTGTTTGCGCGTTCTCGCTCACGGTTACGTCTCCTGCCACGGCGGCATTACTGGAATGATCTGGCCACCTGATAAGTATTTACTCTACGGCAAATGGCCGTATGGGAAAAAATAACCCTTTATTCCAGAACGCAATAACGCTGGCATAAGGCCGGAATTTGCCCAGGGGCCAGTGCCTGCCTATAGTCGAATTTTCCCTTGCAGATGCATTGCCATGATCGACCGACAGCTCGCCCGCTTCAATCGTCTGGACCTGCTTGGCGCGCCTACCGCGCTTGAAAAACTGGACCGCCTCTCAGCCTGGGTTGGCCGTGATGTCTACGTCAAACGTGATGACTGCACGCCGTTGGCCCTGGGTGGCAACAAACTGCGCAAGCTCGAGTACCTGGCTGCCGATGCCTTGAGCAAGGGTGCCGATACCCTGGTTACCGCCGGTGCGATCCAGTCCAACCATGTCCGCCAGACCGCCGCACTCGCCGCACGCCTGGGCCTGGGTTGCGTGGCCCTGCTGGAAAACCCCATCGGCACCGACTCGGCGAACTACCTGGGCAACGGCAACCGCCTGCTGCTGGAGCTGTTCGACGCCAAGGTCGAGCTTGTGGATAACCTCGACAACGCCGATGAGCAACTGCAGGCCCTGGCCGTGCGTTTGCACGCCAGCGGTCGCAAGCCGTACATCGTGCCCATCGGCGGCTCCAACGCGCTCGGCGCCCTAGGCTATGTACGGGCCGGGCTTGAGCTGGCCGAGCAGATCACGCAAAGCGGCCAGACCTTCGCCGGCGTCGTGCTTGCCTCCGGCAGCGCCGGTACCCACAGCGGCCTGGCCCTGGCGCTGGCCGAAGCCTTGCCGGCACTGCCGGTGATCGGCGTCACCGTCTCACGCACTGACGAAGCCCAACGCCCGAAAGTGCAAGGGCTGGCCGAACGCACCGCCGAATTGCTGGGTGCGCGCCTGCCCGACCACTTCACTGTGCAACTCTGGGACGAATACTTCGCGCCACGTTATGGCGAGCCGAATGCCGGCACGCTGGCGGCCATTCGTTTGCTGGCCGCCCAGGAAGGACTGCTGCTGGACCCGGTGTACACCGGCAAGGCCATGGCCGGGCTCCTCGACGGCATTGCCCGCCAGCGCTTCGACGACGGCCCGCTGATTTTCCTGCACACCGGTGGGGCCCCGGCATTATTCGCCTACCCTGAGGTGTGGAATGATTGAACCGCTTATGCAAAGCAGGCATAAGAAAATGAATTTGTATTATTTTTAAGCCTATACAGCATCACCCTATAGTCGCCAACCACTACACAACAACATTGGGGCTTCGACATGACTGTAATCGCTAAACGGATTGTCACTGCAGGCGTTGCCCTGCTGCTCGGCGCCAGCCTGCTTGGCCAGGCCATTGCCGGCGAGCAACTAAAGACGATCAAGGACAAGGGCGTTATCACCATCGGCCTGGAGGGTACCTACCCACCCTTCAGCTTCGTCGACGAAAGCGGCAAGCTGACCGGCTTCGAGGTTGAGCTGTCGGAGGCGCTGGCCAAGGAACTGGGGGTCAAGGCCAAACTCCAGACCACCAAGTGGGATGGCATCCTTGCGGCGCTGGAGTCCAAGCGCCTGGACGCTGTGGTCAACCAGGTGACCATCTCTGAAGAGCGCAAAAAGAAATACGACTTCTCCGAGCCTTACACCGTGTCCGGCATCCAGGCCCTGGTGCTCAAGAAAAAGCTCGCTGACCTGAATATCAAAGGCGCTGCAGACCTTGCCGGGAAGAAAGTCGGCGTGGGCCTGGGCACCAACTACGAGCAGTGGGTCAAACAGGAAGTGCCCAAAGCCGACGTACGCACCTATGAAGACGACCCGAGCAAGTTCCAGGACCTGCGCGTAGGGCGCATCGATGCCATCCTGATCGACCGCCTCGCCGCACTGGAGTACGCGAAGAAAGCCCAGGACACTGCCGTCACCGGCGAGGCGTTCTCCCGCCAGGAAGCCGGGGTTACCGTACGCAAGGGCGAGCCGGAACTGCTCGATGCCATCAACAAGGCGCTGGATAAACTGCGTGCTGACGGCACCCTGGCCAAGCTCTCCGAAAAGTACTTCAACGCTGACGTCACCAAATGATCGAAGAGAGCCTGCAACTTGCTCTCGATTCCGCGCCCTTTTTGCTCAAGGGCGCGTATTACACGGTCGTCCTCAGCCTCGGCGGGATGTTTTTCGGCCTGTTGCTGGGCTTTGCCCTGGCCTTGATGCGTCTGTCGCGGTTCAAGCTGGCGAGCTGGATCGCGCGGATCTATGTGTCGTTCTTCCGCGGCACACCACTGCTGGTGCAGCTGTTCGTGATCTATTACGGCCTGCCGCAGATCGGCCTGGAACTGGACCCGCTGCCGGCGGCGCTGATCGGCTTTTCGTTGAACATGGCGGCCTACGCCTGTGAAATCCTCCGTGCGGCCATCGGTTCCATCGATCGTGGCCAATGGGAAGCGGCCGCCAGCATCGGCATGACCCGCGGCCAGGCCATGCGCCGGGCAATCCTGCCACAAGCCGCGCGCACCGCCTTGCCACCCTTGGGCAACAGCTTTATCTCACTGGTCAAGGACACCGCCCTGGCGGCCACCATCCAGGTGCCGGAGCTGTTCCGCCAGGCCCAGCTGATTACCGCACGCACCTTCGAAGTCTTCACCATGTACCTTGCCGCCGCACTGATCTACTGGGTGCTGGCCAGCGTTCTTGCGCACCTGCAGAACCGCCTGGAAGCGCGGGTCAACCGGCACGACCAGGAGTCCTGAGGCATGATTGCAGTAGAGCGACTGAGCAAGCAGTTCAACGGTCAGACGGTACTCAACGACATCAGCCTGACGGTCGAGGCCGGCGAAGTGATCGCCATCATCGGCCCCAGCGGTTCCGGTAAAACCACCTTCCTGCGCTGCCTGAACCTGCTGGAAACGCCCACCAGCGGCCGTATCCAGGTCGGTGATGTGACCATCGACGCCAACCTGCCGCTGACCAAGCAGCAAGGGCTTATCCGCAAGCTGCGCCAGCAGGTCGGTTTCGTGTTCCAGAACTTCAACCTGTTTCCGCATCGCACCGCCCTGGAAAACGTTATCGAAGGCCCGCTGGTGGTCAAGAAGACACCCCACGACACCGCCGTCGCCCTGGGCCAGAAGCTGCTGGCCAAAGTCGGCCTGGCCGGCAAGGAAGGCAGTTATCCGCGCAAACTCTCGGGCGGCCAGCAACAGCGGGTCGCCATTGCCCGCGCACTGGCCATGGAGCCGGAGGTAATCCTCTTCGACGAGCCCACCTCGGCCCTGGACCCTGAACTGGTCGGTGAAGTGCTCGCCACCATCCGTGGCCTGGCTGAAGAAAACCGCACCATGATCATCGTCACCCACGAAATGAGCTTTGCCCGCGATGTGGCCAACCGGGTGATCTTTTTCGACAAAGGCGTGATCGTCGAACAAGGCGAAGCCAAGGCCTTGTTCGCCCATCCCAAAGAAGAACGCACACGCCAATTCCTCGGCAAATTCCTCGGCACGCAGAACACCGGCTACTGAGTTCTCCAGAGATGCCTTGGGTGAAACTTCGAGTGTTCACCCAGAGGCAGTAGCACTTCTATTAATATTCCTACAAGTTAGTTCATTTAATTTTAATCAACCATTAGGGTATATGAACCGGACCACCGGACCAGCGCATTTCAGTCGGCGCAGCGTGCGCCGACCTTTCCAATACGTGAGGTAGGTATGGTCAGGAACACAATCACCCCAGTGCGAAACGCCAGGGCATTGAGCGCAGCCAAGGAGCGGCACTGATGTCCAGTCTGGCAGATACTAACGTCCACAGTGACCTGGACAGCGCCCCGCTGTTGTTGCCGTCCAAGGTGCTGCGCAGCGACGCAGAAGCCCTGCAAGCAGCCCATGAACTGGCCGAAGCAGCCCGCACCCAAGCCGCGCGCCGCGATCAGCAACGCAAGCTGCCCTGGGCAGAAATTGAACAGTTCACCCGCAGCGGCCTGGGCAGTATCGCCATTCCCCGCTCATTCGGTGGGCCTGAGGTTTCGTTTGTCACCATTGCCGAGGTGTTCCGCATCATCAGCGCCGCCGACCCGGCGCTGGGGCAGATCCCGCAAAACCAGTTCGGCATGCTGCAAATGCTCAAGACCACCGCCAACGAGCGCCAGCAGGCGCTGCTGTTCAAGTCGGTGCTCGACGGTTGGCGCATTGGCAATGCCGGTCCGGAGCGCGGCAGCAAACACACCCTGGACCTCAAGGCACGCATCACCCGCGAGGGCGACCACTACGTGCTCAGCGGGCAGAAGTTCTACTCCACCGGCGCCCTGTTCGCCCACTGGGTCGCGGTCAAGGCGCTGAACGATGAAGGCCGCCAGGTGTTGGCCTTTGTCCGTCGCGGCACGCCCGGGCTGCGCATTGTCGATGACTGGTCCGGTTTCGGTCAGCGCACCACGGCCAGCGGCACAGTTTTGCTCGATCGCGTGCCGGTCGATGCCGAGCTTGTGGTCGACAGCTGGCGCCAGGGCGAAGTGCCCAATATTCAGGGGGCGGCCTCGCAGCTGATTCAGGCCGCTATTGATGCCGGTATTGCCGAGGCCGCCGTTGCCGACGCCATCAGCTTTGTGCGCGAACGCGCCCGGCCGTGGATCGATGCCAAGGTCGAGCGCGCCAGCGATGACCCTTACGTGATTGCCGACATCGGCCGCCTGCAACTGGAGCTGCACGCCGCCCAGGCGCTGTTGAGCAAAGCGGCGCGCACGCTTGATGAAGTCAACGCCGAACCTGTCGATGCCGCCTCTGCCGCCCGCGCCTCGATTGCCGTGGCCGAAGCCAAGGTGCTGACCACTGAAATCTCCCTGCAGGCCAGCGAGAAGCTGTTCGAGCTTGCCGGCAGCCGCGCCACCCTCGCCGAGTTCAACCTCGACCGGCACTGGCGCAACGCCCGCGTGCACACCCTCCATGACCCGGTGCGCTGGAAATACCACGCCGTCGGCACCTATCACCTCAACGGTACGTTGCCTGCCCGGCATTCCTGGATCTGACCAGACCACTGGAGCCCTTTTATGAGCCTATTGCCACAACCGCACGAAAACGTGACGGTGATCCACACTGACGCCCAGGCCCTGCAGGTTGCCGAAGCACTGGCCGTTGAACTGCGCCGCGACAGCATCGAGCGCGACCGTGAGCGACGTTTGCCGCACCCGGAACTGGCGCTGTTCTCGCACTCCGGCCTGTGGGCCATCAGCGTGCCCAAAGCCTTTGGCGGCGCGGGTGTATCCTCGGTCACCCTGGCCAAGGTAATTGCCCGTATCGCCCAGGCCGACGCGTCGCTGGGGCAGATTCCGCAAAACCATTTCTATGCCCTGGAAGTGCTGCGGGTCAACGGCAGCCCGGCGCAGCAACAGCGCCTGTATGCCGAGGTGCTGGCGGGCAAACGCTTTGGTAACGCGCTGGCCGAACTGGGCACCAAAACCGCCCACGACCGCACCACTACACTGAGCCGCGAAGGCGATGCGTACCGCATCAACGGGCGCAAATTCTACGCAACCGGCGCCCTGTACGCCCAACGCATTCCGACCTCGGTCATTGATGAGCAAGGCGTGCAGCAACTCGCGTTCGTACCGGCCGACAGTGCCGGGCTCAGCGTGATCGACGACTGGAGCGGCTTCGGTCAGCGCACCACCGGCAGCGGCTCGGTGGTGTTCGACAACGTGCAGGTGGCCGCCGAGGATGTGATCCCTTTCCAGAGCGCGTTCGAGCGCCCCACCACGGTCGGCCCGCTGGCACAGATTCTTCATGCCGCCATCGACACCGGCATCGCCCGCGCCGCCTACGAAGACGCCCTGCACTTTGTGCGTACACGCACCCGGCCATGGATCGACTCCGGCATCGACAAGGCCAGTGACGACCCGCTGACGCTGAAATCCTTTGGCCACCTGGCCATCCGTCTGCATGCCGCCGAAGCCCTGCTGGAACGCGCTGGCGAATTCCTCGACCGGGCCCAGGCCGAGCCCAACGCCACCACGGTGGCCGCTGCATCCATTGCCGTGGCCGAAGCCCGGGCGATAAGCACCGAGATTTCGCTGGCCGCCGGCACCACCCTGTTCGAACTCGCCGGCAGCCAGGCCACCCTGGCCGAACATGGCCTGGATCGCCACTGGCGCAACGCCCGCGTGCACACCCTGCATGACCCGGTGCGCTGGAAGTACCACGCCATCGGCAACTACTACCTCAACGATGAAAACCCACCACTGCGGGGGACCATCTGATGGCCAAGAAAAAGATCCTGCTCAATGCCTTCAACATGAACTGCATCGGGCACATCAACCACGGCCTGTGGACTCACCCACGGGACACCTCGACCCAGTACAAGACCCTGGAGTACTGGACCGAACTGGCTCAGCTGTTGGAGCGCGGGCTGTTCGACGGGCTGTTCATCGCCGATATCGTCGGGGTCTACGACGTCTATCAGAACTCGGTTGACGTGCCGCTCAAGGAGTCGATCCAGCTGCCGGTCAACGACCCGCTGCTACTGGTCTCGGCCATGGCGGCGGTAACGCGCCACCTGGGCTTTGGCCTTACCGCCAACCTGACCTATGAGCCGCCGTACCTGTTCGCCCGCAAGCTTTCCACCCTCGATCACCTGAGCCGCGGCCGGGTCGGCTGGAACATCGTCACCGGCTACCTGGACAGCGCCGCCCGGGCCATGGGCCTTGATGCGCAGCCCGAGCACGACCGCCGCTACGACCAGGCCGACGAGTACATGCAGGTGCTGTACAAACTGCTCGAAGGCAGCTGGGAAGACGGTGCGGTGATCAACGACCGCCAGCAGCGGGTGTATGCCCAGCCGGACAAAGTGCACAAGGTGCAGCACCAGGGCGAGTTCTACCGGGTCGAGGGCTATCACCTCTGCGAACCCTCGCCGCAGCGCACCCCGGTGCTGTTTCAGGCGGGCACCTCGGAGCGCGGCCTGGCCTTTGCCGGCAACCATGCAGAGTGTGTATTCATCGGAGGCCAGACCAAAGCCAGTACCCGTGCCCAGGTCGACAAGGTCCGTGAAGCGGCCGTGGCGGCGGGGCGTGATGCCGAGTCGGTCAAGGTGTTCATGGGCCTGACCGTGATCGTCGCGCGCACCGAAGAACAGGCCCGGGCCAAGCACGCCGAGTACCTGCGCCATGCCAGCGCCGAAGCCGGCGTGGCCCATTTCTCCAGCTCCACCGGTATCGACTTCTCCACCTACGCGCTGGATGAACCCATCCAGTATGTGAAAAGCAATGCCATCCAGTCGGCGACCAAAAGCCTGCAAAACAACGACTGGACCCGCCGCAAGCTGCTCGACCAGCACGCCCTGGGCGGGCGCTACGTAACCCTGGTCGGCTCGCCCGCCCAGGTCGCCGACGAGCTGGAAAGCTGGATCGCTGAAACCGGCCTGGACGGTTTCAACCTGACCCGTACCGTTACCCCGGAAAGCTATGTCGACTTCATCGACCTGGTGATCCCCGAGTTGCAACGCCGCGGCTCCTACAAGACCGCCTACGAATCCGGAAGCCTTCGCGAGAAGCTTTTCGCCACTGCACAACCGCACCTGCCCGCCGACCACCCCGGCGCCAGCTACCGCCACACCACCGAGACCGGAGCGCTACAGCATGCTTAAGACCTTTCTTGCCCGCCCTGTCGCGGCACTGGCCCTGACCCTGGGGCTGTTCAGCACCGCGCAGGCCGCCGACGCGCCGTTGAAAGTCGGCACCACCGCCGCCTTCGCCATCCCCCTGGAGGCCGCTGTCAGCGAAGCCAAAAAGCAGGGACTGACGGTTGAACTGATCGAGTTCAGCGACTGGATTGCGCCGAATGTCAGCCTGGCCAGCGGCGACATAGACGTAAACTACTTCCAGCACATCCCGTTCCTGGAAAACGCCAAGGCGGCCGCCGGTTTTGATCTGGTGCCCTATGCCTCGGGCATCATCAACAACGTCGGCCTGTACTCGAAGAAATACAAAAGCTTCGAGGAGCTGCCACAAGGCGCCACGGTTGCCATCGCCAACGACCCGATCAACAGCGGGCGCGGCCTGCAACTGCTGGCCAAGTCAGGCCTGATCACCCTCAAGGCCGGCGTTGGCTACAAGGCCACCGAAGAAGACATCGTCGCCAACCCCAAGCAGTTGAAGATCCTCCAGGTCGAGGCGGTGCAACTGGTGCGGGCCTACGATGATGCCGACCTGGTGCAGGGCTACCCGGCCTACATTCGCCTGGCCAACACCTTCGATGCCACCTCGGCGCTGCTGTTCGACGGCCTCGATCACAAGGAATACGTGATCCAGTTCGTCATCCGCCCGCAAAACAAAGACGATCCGCGCCTGGCTAAGTTCATCGACATCTACCAGCATTCACCTGCTGTACGTGCCGCCCTGGACAAAGCCCACGGCAAACTCTACCAGCCAGGCTGGGAGAGCTGACATGAGCGCTGCCACCGCCCTCCTCAGGTCTGGAAAGCCCCCTGAAACGGCGTCGAAAGACGCAGAGCAGCACGCCTTGCACCCAGAACTGAGCAGCGCCCATGTGCGCTTCATCGGCCTGGGTAAGACTTACGCTGGGCAGAGCGCACCAGCGCTGGACGGCATTGACCTGAACATCCAGCGCGGCGAGATTTTCGGCATTATCGGGCGCAGCGGTGCCGGCAAGTCATCGCTGATCCGCACCATCAATCGCCTGGAGCAACCGAGCACCGGCCGCGTGCTGATCGACCAGGTCGACATCGGCGCGTTCGATGAAGACCGTCTGGTAAGGCTGCGTCGACGCATCGGCATGATCTTTCAGCACTTCAACCTGATGTCGGCGAAAACTGTGTGGCAGAACGTCGAGCTACCGTTGAAGGTCGCCGGTGTGGCCAAGGCCGAACGCCAGCGCAAGGTTGCCGAACTGCTGGAGCTGGTCGGCCTTGAGCACAAGCACCACGCCTACCCCGCGCAGCTGTCCGGCGGGCAGAAGCAGCGCGTGGGTATTGCCCGGGCGCTGGTGCACGACCCGGACATCCTGCTGTGCGACGAAGCCACCTCGGCCCTTGATCCGGAAACCACCGCGTCGATTCTCGACCTGCTGCGCGACATCAACCAGCGCCTGGGCCTGACCATAGTGCTGATCACCCACGAGATGGCGGTAATCCGTGATATCTGCCAGCGGGTGGTGGTGCTCGAGCACGGGCGCATCGTCGAGCAGGGTGCAGTGTGGCAGGTGTTCGGCAACCCCCGGCACGAGGTCAGCAAAACCTTGCTCGCGCCGTTGCAAGCGGCCTTGCCGGCAGAGCTGCAGGCCCGCCTGCAGCCACAACCGGGCAGCGTCGATGCGGCGCTGGTACTGAACCTCAAGGTCAGCGGCAGTGAACGCCAGGCACCGGAGTTATCCACATTGTTCGCACGCCTCGGCGGCCGGATCAGCCTGCTCCAGGGTGGCATCGAGCCCATCCAGGGCCGGCCACTCGGGCAACTGCTGGTATCGGTGGCGAACTCGCCCCACCCGGCTGAACAGATCATTGAACGCGCCCGGCAGTGGGCCACGCAGGTAGAGGTACTGGGTTATGTGGACTGATCGCTTGCTCCAGGGTGTGCTCGATACCCTGCTGATGGTCGGCGTGTCGTCGCTGATCGCCTTGCTCGCCGGCATACCGCTGGCGGTCATTCTGGTCACCAGCGGTAAAGGCGGGATCTTCGAAGCACCAGCGTTGAACCGGGTACTGGGGGCCTTCGTCAACCTGTTCCGCTCGATCCCGTTCCTGATCCTGATGGTCGCGCTGATTCCCTTTACCCGCCTGATTGTCGGTACCACCTATGGGGTCTGGGCCGCGGTAGTGCCGTTGACCATCGCCGCCACACCGTTCTTCGCGCGCATCGCCGAAGTCAGCCTGCGCGAAGTCGACCACGGCTTGATCGAAGCAGCCCAGGCCATGGGCTGCCGACGCTGGCACATCGTCTGGCATGTGTTGCTGCCCGAAGCCCTGCCAGGCATCGTCGGCGGGTTTACCATCACCCTGGTAACCATGATCAACTCCTCGGCCATGGCCGGTGCCATCGGTGCTGGCGGCCTTGGCGACATTGCCTATCGCTATGGCTACCAGCGATTCGACAGCCAGATCATGCTCACCGTGATCGTCATGCTGGTGGTGCTGGTGGCGTTGATTCAACTGGGTGGCGACCGTCTGGCCAAAGGCTTGAACAAGCGCTGAAGTGCGGGGGCACGCGGCATATTCCGAAAACGACTAAGCAAATTACTTTTTGATATAAATTCGCTCGTTTTCATGCTGTTAGCATTTCTGTTCGCAATCGCACATAGAGGCGATGCCCCCGCGTTTTTTCTGGAGCTTCAATGAATCTGCCGCTGTCACTCAATCTGCTGGCGTTCCTGGCATTGCTGCTAGGCCTGGCTCAAACCCGTCATGGCAACTGGAGCCTGGCCAAGAAGGTGCTGGTCGGCCTGGTGCTGGGCGTGCTGTTCGGCGCTGCCCTGCATGCCATTTATGGCGCAGGCAACCCGGTACTCAAGGCCACCATCAGCTGGCTCGACCTGGTCGGCAACGGTTATGTGCAGCTGCTGCAGATGATCGTCATGCCGCTGATCTTCGCCTCGATCCTCAGCGCCGTGGCCCGCCTGCACAATGCCTCGTCACTGGGCAAGATCAGCTTCCTGACCATCGGTACCCTGCTGTTCACCACGGCCATTGCCGCGCTGATCGGTATCGTCCTGACCAACCTGTTCGGCCTGACCGCCGAAGGCCTGGTGGCCGGCACGGCCGAAACTGCGCGGATGCAAGCCATTCAGAGCGACTACGTGGGCAAGGTCGCCGACCTCAACATCCCCCAGTTGCTGCTGTCATTCATCCCCAGCAACCCGGTGGGAGACCTCGCCCGGGCCAAGCCGACCTCGATCATCAGCGTAGTGATCTTTGCCGTGTTCCTCGGCATGGCCGCCCTGCAACTGCTCAAGGACGATGCGCAAAAAGGCGACCGCGTACTGACCGCCATCGATACCCTGCAAGCCTGGGTAATGCGCCTGGTGCGCCTGGTGATGACGCTCACGCCGTATGGCGTACTGGCCTTGATGACCAAGGTGGTGGCCAGCTCGAATCTGGACGACATCCTCAAGCTCGGCAGTTTTGTGGTGGTGTCCTACATCGGCCTGAGCCTGATGTTCGTGGTGCACGGCGTGCTGCTGGCGATCAGCGGCGTCAACCCGCTGCGTTACTTCCGCAAGGTCTGGCCGGTGCTGACCTTTGCCTTCACCAGCCGCTCCAGCGCGGCCAGCATTCCGCTGAGCATCGAGGCGCAAACCCGTCGCCTGGGTATCCCGCAGTCAATCGCCAGCTTTGCCGCGTCGTTCGGCGCGACCATCGGCCAGAACGGCTGTGCCGGCCTGTACCCGGCAATGCTCGCGGTCATGGTGGCTCCCGCCGTGGGCATCAACCCGCTGGACCCGCTGTGGATCGCCACGCTGGTGGCCATCGTGACCCTGAGTTCGGTGGGTGTGGCTGGTGTGGGTGGCGGCGCCACCTTTGCCGCACTGATCGTGCTGCCCGCGATGGGCTTGCCGGTCGAGCTGGTGGCGTTGCTGATCTCGGTGGAACCGCTGATCGACATGGGCCGCACGGCGTTGAACGTGAACGGTTCGATGACCGCCGGGGCAATTACCAGCCAGATGCTCAAGCAGACTGATCGCCAGACGCTCAACACTGATAAGCATGCTGAATTGAGTCATAGCTGAGGGGCCCTTCGCGGATAAATCCGCTCCTACAGGATTTCGATCGTAGGAGCGGATTCATCCGCGAAGCCTTAACCAGCTTCAACGTCAGGCCTTCTTCCAGACCTCGAAGTGATACGCAGGCTTGTCGCCTTCTGCAGGATTTGCCTGGGTCGATGCCAACTGCCACTGCGCCGCATCAAACTCGGGGAACCACGCATCCCCTTCCGGGCTCAATTCGACCCGCGTCAGATACAGCCGATCCGCCAGGCCACGTTCAATCGCCTGGGTATACAGCTGCGCACCGCCAATCAGCATCAGCTCGTCGACGCCCTGCGCCAGCGCCCATTGTTCGGCACGCAACATGGCCTCATCCAGTGACGCAAACACCTCGGCGCCTTCGAGCTGCAGCCCCGGCTGGCGGCTGACCACCAGGTTCAAACGCCCGGGCAGTGGCCGGCCGAGCGAGTCCCAGGTCTTGCGCCCCATGATGATCGGCTTGCCCAGGGTCGTGGCCTTGAAGTATTTGAAATCCCCTGGCAAATGCCAGGGCATGCGGTTGTCGATGCCGATCACGCGGTTGTCGGCAAGCGCCGCGATCAGGCTGAGGGGAAGTGATGTTTTCATGCCGGCGAGGATAGCAAAGCCCGATCTTCGATGCCTGGGTTATGCTTTGGGCTGACCTGATCAATGGACGACCGTGTGACTGCACTGACTGACCTGGACAAACGCTGGCTCACTGAAGCGGTACGGCTGCGCGAGGAACACGCAGGCCCCCTGGAGGATCAGGAAGCCAATCGCCGCGCCCGCCAACACGGCGGCGACCTGCCAACGCGCATTGAACAGCGCGCCTTGTGGCTGGCCGAGCGCGACGGCATGCGCAGCGCCCTGCAGCACTGGAAACAAGGTGCACGGCTGGCGCTGGCGCTGTTACTGGTGCTGGCGATCGTCAGCGGTGCCGGGCTGGCGTTTGCCGCCCTCGGCGACAGCCAGCGCCCGGTCAATGTGTTCTGGGCCCTGGGCAGCCTGCTTGGCCTCAACCTGTTGCTACTGGCCGGTTGGGTGCTGGGCTTTTTCTTCGCCGGGGAACAGGCCGCAACCCTCGGCAAGCTGTGGCTATGGCTCAGCGAAAAGTTTGCCCGCGATGCCCAGGCCGTGCATTTAGCGCCAGCACTGTTGGTGTTGCTGCAACGCCAGAAGCTCAGCCGCTGGCTGATCGGGCTGCTGGTCCACGGCCTGTGGCTGGTGGTACTGGGCACGGCGCTGGTGATGCTGCTGGTGCTGTTGGCTACCCGCCGTTACGGCTTCGTCTGGGAGACCACCATTCTCGGCACCGACACCTTCGTCGGGCTGACCCAGGCCCTTGGCGCACTGCCTGCGCTGCTCGGCTTCAACGTGCCGGACATCGCCATGATCCGCGCCAGTGGCGACAGCCAACCCGCCCTTGAACTGGCCCGCCAGGCCTGGGCCAGCTGGCTGCTTGGCGTGTTGCTGGTATTCGGCATTATGCCGCGCCTGCTGCTGGCCGCCTTGTGCCTGTGGCGCTGGCGCAGCGGCCGCCAACGCCTGAGCCTGGACCTCAACCTGCCCGGCTATAGCCAGCTGCGTGAAGCACTGATGCCCAGCAGCGAGCGCCTTGGCGTCAACGATGCCGCCCCGGATGCCTTGCCGCAAATTGTCCGCGAGACGGGCAACGAACACACGGACGGTGCCCTGCTGGTCGGCCTGGAACTGGACGACCAGCGCCCCTGGCCGCCGGCTTTGCCTGCCAGCGTCGGCGACGCGGGCATTCTCGACAGCCGTGAATCGCGCAACAAGTTGCTCGAACAACTCAGCCGCTTTCCGCCGGCGCGCCTGGCCATCGCCTGTGACCCACGCCGCTCGCCCGACCGCGGCAGCCTGGCGTTGCTCGCCGAACTGGCCCGCAATGCCGGCGCCACACGCATCTGGTTGCTGCAGGCCCTGCCCGGTCAGGTGCTGGATGCCGACCGCCTTGGCGACTGGCATCAGGCCCTCGACCAGCTGGGCCTGGAACATGCCGACAGCGCCCCGCTGAACTGGCTGGAGCATGGCCATGACTAAGCCGCTGAAACTGGCCGTGGTCGGCCATACCAATGTTGGCAAGACCTCGCTGCTGCGCACCCTGACCCGCGACGTCGGCTTCGGCGAAGTCTCCCACCGCCCCAGCACCACCCGCCATGTCGAGGGTGCGCGCTTGTCGGTAGACGGCGAGCCCTTGCTGGAGCTGTACGACACGCCGGGCCTGGAAGATGCTATTGCCCTGCTTGATTATCTTGAACGCCTGGAACGCCCGGGCGAACGCCTTGACGGTCCGTCGCGCCTGGAGCGCTTTCTGCAAGGTAGCGAAGCACGCCAGCGCTTCGAGCAGGAGGCCAAGGTGTTGCGCCAGCTGCTGGCCAGCGACGCCGGCCTGTATGTGATTGATGCCCGTGAACCGGTGCTGGCCAAGTACCGGGATGAACTGGAAGTGCTCGCCAGCTGCGGTAAGCCGTTGCTGCCGGTGCTCAATTTTGTCGCCAGCAGCGACCACCGCGAACCTGACTGGCGAGCGGCGTTGGCACGGCTTGGCTTGCATGCGCTGGTGCGCTTCGACAGCGTCGCGCCGCCAGAGGATGGCGAGCGCCGCCTGTATGAAAGCCTGGCGTTGATGCTGGAAAAGTCCCGCCCGGCGCTGCAACGGCTGATCGACGATCAGCAAGCTCAGCGCCTGTCCCGCCAGCTCAGCGGCAAGCGCCTGATCGCTGAACTGCTGCTCGATTGCGCCGCCTGCCGCCGTAGCGTGGTTGCCGAGCCAGGCGCAGAGGCGGTGGCCATCGAAGCCTTGCGCAAAGACGTTCGCCAGCGTGAACAACGCTGCGTAGAGGCCCTGCTCAAGCTCTATGCGTTTCGCAAGGACGATGCCAGCGCCAGCGATTTACCGTTGCTCGATGGTCGCTGGGGCGACGACCTGTTCAACCCGGAAACCCTCAAGCTGCTCGGCGTGCGCCTGGGCAGCGGTGTGGCAGCCGGCGCTGCCGCCGGTGCGGGTGTCGACCTGCTGGTCGGCGGCTTGACCCTGGGTGCCGCAGCCTTGGCCGGTGCGATCGCCGGTGGTGCGCTGCAAACCGCACGCAGCTACGGCTCGCGCCTGCTCGGCAAGCTCAAGGGGCAACGGGAACTGACCGTGGATGACGGTGTGCTGCGCTTGTTGGCCCTGCGTCAACATCAACTGATCCAGGCACTCGACAGCCGTGGGCACGCAGCCATGGAGCGAATCACGTTGAGCTCGCCGCAGGAGCAGAGCTGGCGCGAGGGCAAGCTGCCGGACGCCTTGAGCAAAGCGCGGGCGCATCCGCAGTGGTCGTCACTCAATCCCGGCGCACGGCTCAACCAGGCCGAGCGCCAGGAGCAGATCGAGCTGTTAGTGCAGGAGCTTTAGCGCCTTGGCCTTGAGCAGGTCCAGATCGATCACCGGCACGTTCATCTCCTTGGCCAGCTCATCCCACTCACGCATGCGCAGGCTGACTGCGCACAACGGGTCGCGCTCGAAGGCATCCGCTTCTGCCTCGCTCATCACGCCGCCCTGGTATTCCAGGGTGCGTCGGCTGGCTTCGCTCAGGCGCTGGTAGTAACCGGGTTTACGCAGCGTCAGGTAACGCTTGGCTTCGACGTGGTATTGCACCAGCTTCGCCAGTCGCTCGCTGAAGCCGCAGCGCCGCAGGTAGTTGGCGCCCACCTGCTCATGGCTGATCGCGCCGAAGCCGCCCATGTCGCCTTCGGCTCCGCCGCAGATGTGGCCGATGTCATGGAAGAACGCCGCCAACACCACCTCATCGTCGTAGCCCTCGTCCAGCGCCAGCTGCGCCGCCTGGGACATGTGCTCCAGCTGCGACACCGGTTCACCGATGTAGTCATCGTCACCATGCTGCTGATACAGGGCGAATACGTCGCTGACAACCTGTTCGGCCGTTCTCATTGTTATCCCCTCATCCCGTTTCATTGAGCAGCCGAGCGATATGCCGCTCGGCCAGGGCCGGACCGACGCTCATGCCGACACCGCTGTGCATCAGCGCCGCATGAACCCCCGGCGCCACCTGCAACAGGGAAAACGGCCCGGGCCCGCCAGAACCATAGACGCCCTGCCAGCGTTCGACCACCTCGATGCGACCGCCAAGGGTGTCCTCGGCCAGCTCGATCATCCAGTTGTCGACCTGCTCGGCATTGAACGGCGAAGCGTCGCTGCCATAGGCGTGCGAGTCGCCGATGATCAGCTCGCCATGCGGCGTGGGGCTGATCAGCAGGTGAATGCCATGTTCCATCAGGTGCGGGCTGTCGCGGTGCAGTTGCGCCTTGAGCGCCTGGGCCTGAGGCAGGTCGGCAAAGGCGCCGTAGTGCACGCAGCTCAGCCCGGTCAGCAAGGCATGCTGCAGGTTCAGGCTGAACCGGGGTCGCGCCCGTAGCATTTGCAGGCGGCAAACCTGCGGCTGCAGCCTGGCAATCGGTTCGGCGAGCAACGTCTGGTAGTCGTGCCCGGAGCACACCACGATCTGTTCGGCGCTGAACTCGCCTGCCGTGGTCGACACGCGGCCGGGTTCGATATCGCGCACCAGGGTGGAGAAGTGAAAGCTCACATCCAGCTCCTGCTGCAGGAAGCGGATCAACGTAGGGATCACCTCACGGGAATACAACTGCTGGTCGTCCAGGCCGCGCAACGCTGCGCGGTGATGACGGAACTGGCCACCATACAGGTCATTGAGTGCTGCACCCGACAGCAACTCGACGCGATAACCCTGGTCGACAGCCCGCTCGGCACAGAACGCCTCCAGCAGCTCCTGTTCGAGAGCGGTACGCGCGAACAACAGCGAGCCGTTGCTCTTCAGTTCAAAACCCGCCTGACGCGACCAATGCGCCCAGATACCGCGGCTGGCCTTGGCCAGCTCAAGCATCTCGCCCGGCGGCTGGCCGGTGACCAGCGCCTGGCCGAAGTTGCGCACCGAAGCGCCGAGCGCAGTGGCGTTGCGCTCGAACACGCGGACCTTGAGGCCACGACGCGCAGCGGCATACGCATGGGAAAGGCCGAGAATACCGGCGCCGACGATCAACAGATCGGTCATTGGAATGTCCTTCAGAATTAGCGGTGAGCCTATCGCCTGTGGGAGCGGATTTATCCGCGAAGTGCGCTTTCGCGGATGAATCCGCTCCCACAGGTCAAGCCAACCCGGTGTTACTGCTGCGCCACCTTCTCCGACTTGCCGTCATAGCGCTTACGCCATTCGGCCAGGATGGTGTCGCGGTTCTTCGACGCCCAGGCGAAGTCGTTCTTGATCAGGCGCTGTTCGTAGTCGGCCGGCAGTTCGGTCTGCGGCTTGGCGATACCTGGCTGGGCGAGTACGGCGAAGTTCTCCTTGTACAGGTCCATCGCTGCCGGGCTTGCCGAGAAGTCGGCCAGGCGCTTGGCTGCGTCTTCGTGCTTGCTGCCCTTGAGCACTGCAGTGGCTTCGATTTCCCAGCCCAGGCCTTCTTTCGGCAGGACGATATCCAGCGGCGCGCCCTGGCGCTTGAGCTGCACGGCCGGGTACTCGAAGGAGATACCGATCGGGAACTCACCGGCTGCCGCCAGCTTGCACGGCTTGGAGCCGGAGTGAACGTACTGGCCGATGTTCTGGTGCAGGCCATCCATGTACGCCCAGCCTTGCTGTTCACCAAAGGTCTGCAGCCAGGCGCTGACATCCAGGAAGCCGGTGCCGGACGATGCCGGGTTCGGCATGACGATCTTGCCCTTGTATTCAGGCTTGGTCAGGTCCTGCCAGCTCACCGGCTTGGTCAGGCCCTGCTTCTCGGCTTCAACGGTGTTGAAGCAGATGGTCGCGGCCCAGACGTCCATGCCGACCCAGGCAGGCGGGTTGGCAGCATCGCGGTAGTTGCCACCGATCTTGTCGAGGTCTTTGGGCGCGTAGTTCTGCAGCATGCCCTGCTGGTCGAGGATCGCCAGGCTGGAGGCGGCCAGGCCCCATACCGCGTCAGCCTGCGGACGGTCTTTTTCGGCCAGCAGCTTGGCAGTGATGATGCCGGTGGAATCGCGTACCCATTTGATCTCGATATCCGGGTTGGCCTTTTCGAAGGCCTGCTTGTAGCTCTTGAGCTGTTCGGCTTCGAGGGCGGTGTAGACCGTCAGCTGGGTTTCTGCGGCCGTAGCCTTCAGGCTGAACACAGTGAGGACGGCAGCGGCAAGAGCAAGTGGCTTGAACATGATGCGGTTCCTTTGAGCGGTACGAGGGATGGGTAAGGCGATCATTGACCTGGCGCGCGCTGGCGCCAGGCTTGGGAGCGTTGCAACAGGCCGCGCGAGGCCCAGGCCAGCAGCAGCGAAACACTCGCGCTGGTCAGCAGGATCAGCGTCGACATGGCTGCGGCACCGCCAACGTTGCCGGCGTCGTCCATGTTCAGCACGGCGACAGCGGCGAGGATGGTGTCCGGGCTGTAGAGGAAGATGGCCGCCGATACCGTGGTCATCGCCGACACGAACAGGTAGCGGACGATGTCTAGCAGCGCTGGCAGGCAGATCGGCACGGTTACCCGCAGGAAATGGCGGTACAGGGGCGCCTTGAGCGACAGCGCAGCGGCTTCGAACTCACCGTCGAGCTGGCGCAGGGCGGTGGTTGCGGTCATGTTTGCGGTGGTCAAATAGTGAGCAATGGTGCACACCACCAGCAGCGCCATGCTGCCGTAGAACACATGCAGCGGGTTGCTGGTGAGGTTGAAGAAGAACACGTAGCCCAGGCCCAGAACCAAGCCAGGCACCGCCATCGGCACAAAGCTGAGCAAGCGCAGCACCAGATTGAGCGAACGCTGACCCTTGGTTTTTTCCATCAGGTAGGCGCCAGTGAAAATCACCGCGCTGCCGATCAATGCAGTTCCCAGTGCCATAGTCAGGCTGTTGGTGTAAGCCAGCCAGCCACCACCCGCGGTTTCGTCAAACTGATAGTGCTTGAGCGACAAGGTCATGTTGTACGGCCAGAAGGTCACCAGCGACGAGTACACCGCCATGCCCACCACCAGCACCAGCACTGCACACACCGCCAGTACCACAGCCAGGAACCAGGCATCGCGACGGCGCGACGGTTGCGGCACGAACACCTGGGCGCGGCCACTCATGGCATCACCCTGACGGCGGCGAAGCCAGGCATCGACGCTGAAACTGAGCAGCGCCGGCACCAGCAGGACCATGCCGATCAACGCGCCGCGACCGAACTGTTGCTGACCGACCACCGCTTTGTAGGCCTCAAGCGCCAGCACCTGATAATCACCACCGACCACAACCGGCACACCAAAGTCGGTGATGGTCAGGGTGAACACCAGGCAGAACGCAGCGAATACCGCCTGGCGGGTGGCCGGCCAGGTGATGCTGTGGAAAGCACGCCAAGGACCGGCACCCATGCTTGAAGCGGCATCGAACAAGCGCGCATCGGCCAGCGACAGCGCCGAGAGCAAGATCATCAGGGCATGCGGAAAGGTGTAGATGGCTTCACCGAGGACAATGCCCCAGAAGCCATAGATGTTGTCGCTGAGCAGCCCGCGCAGCAGCCCCTGGTTGCCGAACAGGTACACCAGGGCAATGGCTGGCAGCATTGACGGCGCCAGCAAGGGCAACAGCGAAATACCGCGCCAGATGCGTTTGCCGGGGATCAGCGTGCGTTGCAAGGCGTAGGCGAACAGGTAAGCCAGTGGCACGACAATCGCGGCGACGCTGATCGAGACTTTGAGGCTATTGCCCAGCAACCAGTGAAAGTTGGCGCTGGCAAACAATTCACGGGCGGCAACCAGGCCACCGCCCTGCCCGGCATCGCTGCTGAAGCCGCGCCAGAAGATCGCCAGCAACGGTAGCAGTACCGCGACCGTCAGCAGCAGAAGCAGCAGCCATTTACCGCCGACCACAAACAGTCGATCACCCAGTGAGGCGCCGGAGCGCTGTGCTGCCTTCGCATGCGCGATCGGCATGGCCATTGGCGCGGCCATCTTAGGCAAACACCTGCAGGCTGCGCGGTGGCAGGGCAACCCAGATGTCCTGGGAGCCCAGGCGCGGCATCGACTCGGGTGCAACTTCGGCCAGCAGCGCGTGGCCCGGCAGTTCGTTGAACTCAAAGCTCATCCGGCAGCGGTTGCCGAGGAAGGTAATCTCCCGCACCCGTGCCGGGAACAGGTTCTCTTCATGCACCGGCGGGTTGACGCTGATGGCTTCGGGGCGACAGAACAAACGGCCGCTGCGGGCCTGACCGGCGCCGTCGGCCAGGCGCATGTTCAGCGCACCGACCTGGGCATGGCTGTCGCTGTGACGCTGGAACGGTAGCCAGTTACCCTGACCGACGAACTCGGCCACGAACGGGGTGGCAGGCTTGTCGTAGATTTCCTGCGGGGTGGCGTACTGCTCGACCTGGCCGTTGTTCATCACCGCGATGCGATCAGCCATGAGCATGGCCTCGTCCTGGTTATGAGTCACCATCAGGGTGGTGATGCCCAGCTGGCGTTGCAGCTGGCGAAGCTCGGTACACAGATGCTCACGCACCCGCGCATCGAGGGCCGACATCGGCTCATCGAGCAACAGCAGCGAAGGTGCCGGTGCCAGTGCGCGGGCCAGGGCCACCCGTTGCTGCTGACCGCCCGACAGTTGGCCGGGGTATTTCTTCTCGCTGCCCGACAGGCCGACCAGCTCAAGCATCTGTGCCACGCGCTGGCGCACCTCATCGCGGCCGCTACCAGCCAGGCCATAAGCGATGTTGGCTTCGACGGTCAGGTTGGGGAACAGCGCGTAGGACTGGAACAGAATGCCGTAGTCGCGAGCCTGCGGCGGCAGGTCGGAGATATCGCGGTCGCCGATGTACAGGGTGCCACGGTCCTGGCGCTCCAGGCCGGCAATGCAACGCAACAGCGTGGTCTTGCCACACCCGGACGGGCCCAGCAAGCACACCAGCTCACCGGCGGCGATATCGAGCGAGACATCCTGCAGGGCGGTAAAGGCGCCGAAACGCTTGTGGATACCGCGCACCTTCATCTGTGCGCCTGGGTTTGCGAGCGGAGTGTTCATGGCAAGACCTCATCGAGCGAATGAGGGCCATGCTAGGGGGGGAATGCGAAGGTTCTGTGGCTACCAAGCAAAAGCTGCCGATAGTGGTATAGGCAGATTTGGGTGTGGGTGCAGATGAAGTGGGTTAGATTTCCAGCGCCGACACTTCCTGGGCCAGGCCCAGAAAGGCCGCAGGCAGACGCGCCTGGCGCCGCTCTTTCAGGCAATACAGGTACTCGTGCATCACCGGTGCGTTGTCCAGGCTCAGCACCCGCAACTCCGGGTTATGCGGCACTTCATGGCGGGCAATGAGGCTGATGCCGATGTTGCGCAGCACCGCTTCACGGATCGACTCACGGCTACCGATTTCCAGTATCGAGCCCACCTTGACCCTCGCCTCATCGAGCATCTGCTCGGTCAGCTTGCGTGTGGTCGAACCTTGTTCACGCACCAGCAGGCAGTGCCCGGCCAAAGCCGACAACGGCAGCGAGTCGCGGCTGGCGAGCGGGTGATTGCGATGCACCGCCACCACCAGCGGATCAGTACCCAGCACGCGACGAACCAGGCGCGTGTCCTCAAGCAGCTGTGAAGACGCGGCAATGTCCACCCGGTAGTCCTCAAGCAACTCGAGGACCTGCTGGGAATTGCCGATCTCTACGGAGACCTCGACATGCGGCAGGCGCTCACGAAAGATCTTCACCAGGTCGAGGATGTAATACGGCGCGGTGGCGGCAATGCGCAAGCTGCCCTGGACCTGACCGCTGTTGCGCAGAAAGAACTCGATATCGGCTTCCTGCTGCAGCAACGTCTTGACCATCGGCAGCAGCCGCGTCCCGTCATCGCTGAGGGTCAGGCGGCGGCCGCCGCGGTAGAACAGCTCTACCGCATACTGGCTTTCCAGGTTGCGGATCTGCGTGGTCACCGTCGGTTGGCTGAGCCCGAGTTTCTTCGCCGCCAGGGTGATGCTGCCCAGACGGGCAACCATGTAGAAGGCTTTCAACTCGGAACTCAACATACATCCTCTATTTGCGCAGCAGACGCAGGCCGTTGAACACCACCAACAGGCTCACGCCCATATCGGCGAACACCGCCATCCACATGGTTGCCATACCGGCGAAGGTGATCGCCAGGAACACCGCCTTGATCCCCAGGGCCAGGACGATATTCTGGGTCAGGATCGCCGCTGTCTGGCGCGAAAGCCTGACGAAGGCCGGGATTTTGCGCAAGTCATCATCCATCAGCGCCACATCAGCCGTCTCGATCGCCGTGTCGGTACCGGCCGCCGCCATGGCAAAGCCGATCTCGGCACGGGCCAGCGCCGGTGCATCGTTGATACCGTCGCCGACCATGCCGACCCGATGCCCCTGGCCATACAGGTCGTCTATCGCCTTCAGCTTGTCGGCCGGCAGCAGGTTGCCCTGAGCGTGGTCGATGCCCACTTGCGCGGCAATCGCCTCGGCAGTGTGGGGATTGTCACCGGTGAGCATGACAGTCTTGATACCCAGGGCATGCAGTTCGGCAATGGCCTCGCGACTGCTCTCCTTGACCGTGTCGGCCACCGCGAACAACGCCAGCGGGCCGGACGTGTCGAGCAGCAGCACCACGGTCTTGCCCTGGCGCTCCAGGGCATCGAGCCGGGCTTCCAGCTGCGGCGAGCACAGGCCCAGCTCCTCAACCAGGCGGTGGTTGCCCAGGTGATACAACTTGCCGTCAATTTCGCCGCGTACACCGCGACCGGCCAGGGCTTCGAACGCCGTAACTTCACTCAAGGGCAACTGCTGTTCGTTGGCCCATACCGCAATGGCACGCGACACCGGGTGATCGGAGCGGTCGGCAAGGCTGGCGGCGAATGCCTGGGCACGCCCTTCGAACAACGGTTCAAGCAGAACATGATCGGTTTGCACCGGCTTGCCGTGGGTGATCGTGCCGGTCTTGTCCAGCGCGAGGAAGTCCAGCTTGCGACCGCCTTCGAGGTACACCCCGCCCTTGACCAGAATGCCTTTGCGCGCTGCCGCCGCCAGCCCGCTGACGATGGTCACTGGCGTAGAAATCACCAAGGCACACGGGCACGCCACCACCAGCAACACCAGGGCGCGGTAGATCCAGTCGAACCAGGCACCGGCCATGAACAGCGGCGGAATCAGCGCAACCGCCAGCGCCAGGGCAAATACCGCCGGCGTGTAAATGCGCGAAAACTGATCAACGAAACGCTGGGTCGGGGCACGGGCGCCTTGGGCCTCCTCCACCGCCTTGATGATGCGCGCCAGGGTCGATTGCCCAGCGGCCGCCGTCACCCGGTACTCCAGTGAACCGGCCTGGTTGATGGTGCCCGCGAACACCTTGTCACCCGGCCCTTTTTCCACCGGCAGGCTCTCGCCGGTAATCGGCGCCTGGTCGATGCTCGACTGGCCGCTGACCACTTCGCCATCCAGGCCGACCCGCTCACCGGGACGCAAACGCACCAGAACGCCCAAAGCGACTTGGCCGACCTCGACCTCATTCCATTGGCCATCGGCTTGCTGCACCGTGGCCATGTCCGGGCTCAACTGCATCAAGCCGCCGATGGCGTTGCGCGCACGGTCCAGCGAGCGGGCTTCGATCAACTCGGCAACGGTGAACAGGAACATGACCATGGCCGCTTCCGGCCACTGGCCGATCAACACCGCGCCGGTCACCGCGATGCTCATCAGCGCGTTGATGTTGAGATTGCGGTTTTTCAGGGCAATCCAGCCCTTTTTATAGGTGCCCAGGCCACAGCAGAGAATCGACAGCAGCGCCACCAGCGCCACCACCCAGTTGGGTGCCAGCGCGGTAAAGTGGATGACCTCGGCGGCAATCGCCGCCACCCCCGACAGCGCCAACGGCCACCAGTGTTTTTTCACCGGGGCAGGCTCGGGGACGGCTTGTTCAGCAGTGTCTGACAACGGCTCGGCCTGCATGCCCAGCGAGGCCACGGCCTGCTCGATGGCCTGGGTGTCGCTGTGGGTATGGCGCACACCGAGGATGCGGTTGATCAGGTTGAATTCCAGCTGCTCGACCCCGTCCAGCTTGCCCAGTTTGTTCTGGATCAGCGTCTGTTCGGTCGGGCAGTCCATGGCCTCGATCCGGAAGCGGCTCAGGCGCGCCGTGTCGCTGGCCGCTTCGCTCAACTGCACCAGTGCCGGTGCGGCGTCGTGAGAGCAGCAGCTATGGGCATGCTTATGGTTGGCGTGATCATGCGGGTCGTTACCCGGGATATGGCTGACAGGCTGGTTCATGGGTTCATCCCTAAATGTCCTGTTGCCAAGTGAACACCCTGTAGCCACTATAGGGTCAAGCAACCTGCCGAGGTATTTTCAGATGAAGATCGGAGAACTGGCCAAGGCCACCGACTGCGCCGTGGAAACCATCCGTTACTACGAGCGGGAAAACCTGCTGCCAGAGCCTGCACGCAGCGAAGGTAATTATCGGTTGTACACCCAGGCCCACGTCGAGCGCCTGACCTTCATCCGCAACTGCCGCACCCTCGACATGACCCTGGAAGAAATCCGCAGCCTGCTGCGCCTGCGCGACAGCCCGGACGACCAGTGTGAAAGCGTCAACGCCCTGATCGACGAGCATATCCAGCACGTCAATTCGCGAATCGAAGGGTTGCAGGCGTTGCAAGCGCAATTGCTGGAGCTACGCCAGCATTGCCATTCCAAAGAGGTGCAGTGCTCGATTCTCCAGCACCTGGAGGTTAACGGTGCAGTGACGGCGCCCGAGGCGGAGCACTCGCATGTGGGCAGGAGCCACGGGCACTGAATTGCCTGTGGACTTTTCGCGGGTAAACCCGCTCCCACAGAAAGCTGCACCGTACCCGCGAAAGGCTGCCACCCTGATCCTGTGAAAAGGATTGGGCAGTCATTGAAGACGCGTAAATCAGACCGCCATCGGCGCCGTCATTGGCGCATGGTGCTCATAACCTTCCAGGCTGAAGTCGCTCGGCTCGACCTTCTCCAGCCACTCCGGCTCGTACACGCCGGTCTTGGCAAACTCCGGTACGCGATCGCTGATCACCAGCTTCGGCGCTGCCAGCGGCTCGCGCTTGAGCTGCTCGCCCAGCATGTCCAGGTGGTTTTCGTACACGTGCGCATCACCGATGAAGTAGGTGAACCAGCGCGGCGTGTAGCCGGTCAGGCGGCCCATCAGCGACAACAGCGCAGCGCCTTCGGTGAGGTTGAACGGTGTGCCCAGGCCCAGGTCGTTGGAGCGGATGTAGAGGGTCAGGGAGATTTCCTTGGTCTCGACATTCGGGTGGAACTGGTACAGCAGGTGGCACGGCGGCAGGGCCATTTCGTCGAGCTGGGCGCAGTTCCAGCCGTGGAACAGGATACGGCGGCTGCCCGGGTCGTTGTGGATGGTGTCGATGCACTGGCGAATCTGGTCGATCGCCTTGTACAGCACGACAAAGGCTTCGCCATCTTCTTCAGACTGGGCAATCGCCTGGAAGCCCTGGCTCTGCGCCAGTTCGATCGCGGCCGGGTTGCTCAGCGGAATGCGCTTGTAAGCCGGCCATTGGCGCCATTGCACACCATAGATTTCGCCGAGGTCGTCATGACCCTGGCGGAACGGGTTGGCCAGCCACTGGGCATTTTCGTTGGCATTCTGGTCCCAGACCTTGCAGCCCAGCTCACGGAACTCGCCAGCGTTCTTCACGCCGCGCAGAAACCCCACCATTTCGCCGATAGCCGACTTGAACGCCAGCTTGCGGGTGGTGATGGCCGGAAAGCCTTTCTGCAGGTCGAAGCGCAACATGGCGCCAGGCAGGCTGATGGTGCGGATACCGGTACGGTTACCCTGCAGGGTGCCGTTTTCGATGACGTCGCGGACCAGATCTAGATACTGTTTCATGGCTTACCTGTAGCAAAGACGGCAGGGGGATCGCCCCTGCCGTGGAAAATCAAACGGCGGCCTTGGCCGTGGGTTTACGGTTGTAGGCCCACCAGATCAGGAAGATGCCACCGACAATCATCGGTACGCAGAGCAACTGACCCATGGTCAACCAGCCGAAGGCAATGTAGCCGAGCTGGGCGTCGGGTACCCGGACGAACTCCACGATGAAGCGGAAGATGCCGTAGAACAGCGCGAACATGCCGGAAACGGCCATGGTAGGGCGCGGTTTACGCGAGTACAGCCAAAGGATCAGGAATAATGCCACACCTTCCAGGGCAAACTGGTACAGCTGCGACGGGTGACGTGGCAACTGGGCCGGGTCGCTGAACGGCGGGAAGACCATGGCCCAGGGCACGTCGGTGGCTTTGCCCCACAGTTCGGCATTGATGAAGTTGCCGATACGCCCGGCACCCAGGCCGATCGGCACCAGCGGCGCGACGAAGTCCATCAACTCGAAGAACGACTTGTTGTTGCGCTTGCCGAACCACAATGCCGCCAGCATTACGCCGATAAAGCCGCCGTGGAACGACATGCCGCCCTTCCACACCTCGAAGATCAGCGCCGGGTTGGCCAGGTACGCGTGCAGGTCGTAGAACAGCACGTAGCCCAGGCGTCCACCGACGATTACACCCATCGACAGCCAGAACACCAGGTCCGAGAGTTTTTCGCGGCTCCAGGTCGGGTCGAAGCGGTTCAGCCGGCGCGAAGCCAGCAGCCAGGCACCACCGATGCCGACCAGGTACATCAGGCCGTACCAGTGAATTTTCAGCGGTCCCAGGGCAACGGCCACGGGATCGATCTGCGGGTAAGGCAGCATGGTGACTCCTCTCGTTAAAGCAAAAAGCTCAGGCCGACACAGAACAACAGCGCGGCGAACAGCCGCTTGAGCAGGCGTGGCGACAATTTATGCGCCAGGCGCGCGCCAAAGCGGGCGAAAAACATGCTGGTCAGGGCAATCCCCAACAGCGCTGGCAGGTAGACAAAGCCCAGGCTATGCGCAGGCAACTGGGGCTCGTGCCAGCCCAGCCAGATAAAGCTCAGGGCACTGGCCACCGCAATCGGAAAGCCGCACGCCGAAGACGTCGCCACGGCCTGTTGCATCGGCAGGCTGCGCCAGGTCAGGAACGGCACGGTCAGCGACCCGCCGCCGATACCAAAAATCGCCGACGCCCAGCCGACCACCCCGCCTGCCGCCGTCAGCCCGGCTTTGCCAGGGATGCCGCGACTGGCTTTGGGCTTGAGGTCCAGGGCCATCTGCACGGCAATCACCAGGGCAAACACGCCGATGATCTTCTGCAGCATCGGGCCCTGGATCGCCGCAGCCGTCTTGGCGCCGATACCGGCGCCGAGCAGGATGCCCAGGGTCATCCAGATGAAGATCGGCCATTGCACCGCACCTTTGCGGTGGTGCTCGCGAATGGCGTTGATCGAGGTGAACACGATGGTCGCCAGCGAGGTACCGACGGCCAGGTGGGTGAGCACCGAGGCGTCAAAGCCCTGCAAGGTGAAACTGAAGACCAGCACCGGCACGATGATGATCCCGCCACCAACCCCGAACAGCCCGGCCAGCACGCCTGCACAGGCGCCCAGCAGCAGATAGAGCACGAATTCCATTGTCGCCCCCGTAAATTCAGTCCGGCATGGTAACGGAAGGTAGGCCTGCGGCTCTAGTGAAGACACGTTTAGTCTATAGATCCGGCCTGGCGCTATCGGTAGAGTGAACAAAAACACAGAGGACCACCTATGTGTCTGATCGTTTTTGCCTGGCGCCCCGGGCATGCCCAGCCACTGATCGTTGCGGCCAACCGCGATGAGTTCTATGCCCGCCCCAGCCGCATGCTGGGTACCTGGGACGATGCACCGGGGGTCGTCGCCGGACGTGACCTGGAAGCCGGCGGCACCTGGCTGGGCGTTGGCCCGGGCGGGCGCTTTGCCGCGCTGACCAACATCCGCGACCCGCAACAGCCGCAAGGCCCGCGCTCAAGGGGCGAGCTGGTGGCGGCGTTTTTGCGCGGTGAGCTGGGTGTCGAGGCCTACCTGGACCAGGTTGCCAGCCGCAGCCAGCAGTACTCGGGGTTCAACCTGCTGGTCGGCGACGGCCACACGCTGGGTTACCTGAATGCCCGGGACGCCAGGGTGCAGCTGCTTGGCGAAGGGGTTTACGGCTTGTCCAATGCCGGGCTGGACACCCCGTGGCCGAAGCTGCTCAAGGCGCGCAGCGTGCTGAGCCAGCACCTCGACGACCCTCAGCCCGAGCCGTTGCTCGCCTTGTTGGGGGACAACCAGCAGGCTGCCGACAGCGAGCTGCCGGAAACCGGCGTGGGGCTTGGTACCGAACGCTTGTTGTCGAGTGTGTTCATTGCCAGTCAGAACTACGGGACGCGGGCCAGTACCGTGCTGATCGTCGAGGCCGATGGCCGGCGGCGCCTGGTGGAACGCAGTTTCGGGCCGTTCGGGGGGCATCTGGGGGAAGTGGACGTGCAGGTTTGACGCTATCGCTGGCATGACTCTTCGCGGGTTTACCCGCGAAGGCCGTAGGTGTCAGAGGCTTTTCGCTGAACCGGGGTTGATCATCCGCGACAGGCCCAGGTTTTTCAGGGCCAGCTGCAGCGAGCTGTGGATAACTTGCGGGTTGTCGATGCCCATGGCCTGGGCCAGAAGCTCCTTGGACTTGCTCAGGCTTACCTGGCGCAGCATCCACTTGACCTTCGGCAAGTTGGTGGCGTTCATCGACAGGCTGTCAAAGCCCATGGCCATCAACAAAACCGCCGCAGCCGGATCACCGGCCATCTCGCCACAGATGCTCACCGGCTTGCCTTCGGCATGGGCATCGCGCACCACGTTCTGCAGCGCTTGCAGCACCGCAGGGTGCAGGTAATCGTAGAGGTCGGCAACACGCGGGTTGTTGCGGTCTACCGCCAGCAGGTACTGGGTCAGGTCGTTGGAGCCGACCGAGAGGAAGTCCACCTGACGCGCCAACTCGCGGGTCTGGTATACCGCCGCCGGGATTTCGATCATTACCCCCACCGGTGGCATCGGCACGTCAGTGCCTTCGTCGCGCACTTCACCCCAGGCACGGTGGATCAGGTGCAGGGCTTCTTCCAGTTCGTGAATACCGGAAATCATTGGCAGCAGGATGCGCAGGTTGTTCAGGCCTTCACTGGCCTTGAGCATGGCACGGGTCTGCACCAGGAAGATTTCCGGGTGGTCGAGGGTCACGCGGATACCGCGCCAGCCAAGGAAGGGGTTGTCTTCCTTGATCGGGAAATAGGACAGTGCCTTGTCACCACCGATGTCCAGGCTACGCATGGTGACCGGCAACGGGTGGAAGGCTGCCAGTTGCTCGCGGTAAATCGCCAGCTGCTCTTTTTCGCTGGGGAAGCGCTGGTTGATCATGAAGGGCACTTCGGTGCGGTACAGCCCGACGCCTTCGGCGCCACGCTGCTGGGCACGTGCGACATCGGCAAGCAGGCCGGTGTTGACCCATAGCGGCATGCGGTGACCATCGAGGGTAATGCACGGCAACTCACGCAAGGCATCCAGGCCCTGGGCCAGCTGGCGTTCTTCCTCGACCACCTCGGCGTACTGCTTGCGCAGCACATCGCTGGGGTTGGTGTAGACATCGCCCTTGTAGCCATCGACGATCATGTCGATGCCGTCGACCTTCGAATACGGCAGGTCGACCAGGCCCATTACCGTGGGGATACCCATGGCCCGGGCCAGAATCGCCACGTGGGAGTTGCCCGAGCCCAACACCGACACCAGGCCCACCAGCTTGCCTTCCGGCACTTCGCCGAGCATTGCCGGGGTCAGTTCTTCACTGATCAGAATGGTGTTATCGGGATAGACCAGCGTCTGCTGCCGTGCTTCCTGCAGGTAGGCCAGCAGACGCCGGCCCAGATCCTTCACATCGGAAGCCCTCTCCCGCAGGTAGGCGTCGTCCATCAACTCGAAGCGGTTGACGTGCTCGCCCACCACCTGGCGCAAGGCACCCTGGGCCCACTGCCCGGTCTTGATCACCTGCACCACTTCGCCGCCCAGGGCCGCATCGTCGAGCATCATCAGGTAGACGTCGAACAAGGCGCGCTCTTCCGGGCGCAACTGCGTGGCAAGTTTGGCGGAGAGGTTGCGCATGTCTTCGCGCACACCTTCCAGGGCGTTGTTGAACAGGGTCAACTCAGCGTTGATGTCATCGACGCTCTTGTCCGGCACCACATCGAGGTCGGCCGGTGGCAGCATGACCACCGCTTTACCCACCGCAGCACCGGGAGAACCGGGCACACCGACGAACTTGGCCTCCTGGATACCCTTGCCCTGGCGGCCCAGGCCACGAATCGAGCCGGTGGCTTCTGCATGGGCAATAACGCCGGCGAGCTGGGCGCTCATGGTCACCAGGAAGGCTTCTTCACCCTCGTCGAACTGGCGCCGCTCCTTTTGCTGGATAACCAGAACCCCGACCACACGCCGGTGGTGGATGATCGGTGCACCGAGAAACGAAGCAAAACGCTCTTCACCGGTTTCTGCGAAGTAGCGATAGCGCGGGTGATCGGCGGCATTTTCCAGGTTGAGCGGCTCTTCCCGCGTACCGACCAGGCCGACCAGACCTTCGTTGGGCGCCATGCTGACCTTGCCGATCGAGCGCTTGTTCAGACCCTCGGTAGCCATCAGCACGAAGCGGTTGGTCTCGGGGTCAAGCAGGTAGACCGAACAGACCTGACTGCCCATGGCCTCTTTAACGCGCAACACAATGATCCCCAACGCCGTCTTGAGATCCTTGGCGGAGTTAACTTCCTGGACGATCTTGCGCAGCGTATTGAGCATGGCTCGGGGTCGAACTCCGTCGTCAGTCGCGCGCCAGCAGGCGCGGGGCAAGCTCTTTGAGAGCGCGGCGGTAAACCTCGCGCTTGAATGTCACCACCTGGCCCAGCGGGTACCAATAACTGACCCAGCGCCAGCCATCGAACTCCGGCTTACCGGTCAAATCCATCCGCACCCGCTGCTCGTTCGAGACCAGGCGCAGGAGAAACCATTTCTGCTTCTGGCCGATGCACAGCGGTTGGCTGTGAGTACGGACCAGACGTTGGGGTAAACGATAACGCAACCAGCCGCGGGTGCAGGCAAGAATTTCAACATCATCGCGTTCCAGCCCCACTTCTTCGTTCAGCTCGCGGTACAGGGCATCTTCTGGCGTTTCTTCAGGGTTGATACCACCCTGGGGAAACTGCCAGGCATCCTGGTTGATCCGCCGAGCCCATAGCACCTGCCCGAGATCATTCGTAAGAATGATCCCAACATTGGGGCGAAAACCATCGGGGTCGATCACGGCAGCAACCTCGCAAACGCATGTCACGGCATTGTTCCACAAAGCCCACAAGGCCAGCAACGCGCCTGTTTACCTTATGTGCACCGATGTGAAAAGTCCGTATTCTGTGGGACTTTTCAGAAGTTATGCGAGTGACTGCGATGCGCCTGGCTTTATTCGATCTCGACAATACGCTCCTGGGTGGCGACAGCGATCACGCGTGGGGCGACTACCTGTGTGAACGCGGTATTCTCGACCCGGTAGCGTACAAGAATCGTAACGACGCCTTCTATCAGGACTACCAGGCCGGCACGCTGGATCTGAATGCCTACCTGGAATTTACCCTGGAAATCCTGGCTGCCACCGACATGGCCCAGCTCGACGAATGGCATGCGGACTTCATGCGCGACTGCATCGAACCGATCATCCTGCCCAAGGCCCTGGCCCTGCTGAAAAAGCACCGCGAAGCGGGTGACAAGCTGGTCATCATCACCGCCACCAACCGTTTCATCACCGGCCCGATTGCCAAACGTCTGGACGTAGAGACTCTGCTGGCCACCGAGTGCGAAAGGGTTGATGACCGCTACACCGGACGCAGTACCGATATACCGTGCTTCCGTGAAGGCAAGGTGACGCGCCTGAACCGCTGGCTGGAAGAAAACGGCTTTAACCTCGAAGGCAGCTACTTCTATAGCGACTCGATGAATGATTTGCCGTTGCTCAAGCAGGTGGCCAACCCGGTGGCTGTGGACCCGGACCCGAACCTGCGGGCCGAGGCCGAGCAGCGTGGCTGGCCGGTGATCAGTTTGCGCGACTGATCAGGACTGCTGTGCAGCCCATCGCCGGCTTTGCCGGCGATAAGGCGCGCCGCCGTCAGATTGGCTTGGCCCCCATCAGGCCGGCGATGGCGATAAAGCACACGCCACTGAACACCGCCAGCACCAGGGTAAACGTCGCGCCGCCAACCGTCGGCGCCGAACGCCAGCGATTCACCCGCGCCAACAGCCAGAACCAACTGAACGCCCCGAATGTGTAGATCACGCTGGAGGCCAGCAGCCAGGTCTGGCCCAGCGGCCAGCCGATCAGGTGCACCAGCCACCAGCCGGTGAACGGCATGCTCACCAGGCAAATGCCCATCAACAACCAGACGAACACCAGCGGCCGCTGCAGCAAGCGGGTGTGCGCCGTGGCATCGCCCTTGCGACGCGCCAGCCAGGTCCAGATCGCCAGGCCAAGGGCGCTGCCCAGCAACAACACGGTTGCCGAAATATGCAGCGCCTTGAGGGTAGTCAGGTGTTCCATGTCATTGCTTCCTTGTGGACTGCCCTGAGCTTAGTCGCTCAGCCCAGAAACAGCCGATAGGCCGGATTGTCGGTTTCGTCCCAGTACGGGTAGCCGATCTTGGCCAGCGCGGCCGGTACCAGGTGGCGCTCATCATCCGGAACTTGCAGGCCGGCGACCACGCGACCATCTGCCGCGCCATGGTTGCGGTAGTGGAACATCGAGATGTTCCAGCGCCCACCCAGCTTGTTGAGGAAGTTGAACAGCGCCCCCGGGCGCTCCGGGAACTCGAAACGCAGTACCAGCTCGTCGCTGACCCGCGCCGCATGCCCGCCGACCATGTGGCGGATATGCAGTTTGGCCAGCTCGTTGTCGGTCAGGTCAAGTACCGGGAAGCCTTGGTCGGTCAGGCTTTGCAGCAGGGCACTGCGCGGATCGGTGTCAGGATGAGTCTGTACGCCAACAAAAATGTGCGCCTCACCATCGGCGTGATAGCGGTAGTTGAACTCGGTGATCTGGCGCTTGCCGATCGCTTCACAGAACGCCTTGAAGCTACCTGGCTGCTCGGGAATGGTCACCGCAATGATTGCTTCACGCCCTTCACCCAGTTCGGCGCGCTCGGCAACATGGCGCAAGCGGTCGAAATTGACGTTGGCCCCCGAGTCGATGGCCACCAGGGTTTGCCCGCTGACACCCTTGAGCTCGACATATTTCTTGATACCTGCCACACCCAAAGCGCCGGCAGGCTCGGTGATCGAGCGGGTATCGTCGTAGATATCCTTGATTGCAGCGCAGATCTCGTCGGTGCTGACGGTCACTACTTCGTCGACATACTCTTTGCAGATGTCAAAGGTGTGCTGGCCGATCTGTGCCACCGCCACGCCGTCGGCAAACAGCCCGACCTGCGGCAATACCACCCGCTCACCCGCTGCCATCGCGGCTTGCAGGCAATTTGAGTCGTCCGGTTCAACGCCAATGACCTTGATCTCAGGGCGCAGGTACTTCACGTAGGCAGCGATGCCGGCGATCAGGCCGCCGCCGCCCACCGGTACGAAGATCGCGTCCAGCTGGCCCGGGTGCTGACGGAGGATTTCCATGGCCACCGTGCCCTGCCCGGCAATGGTGTGCGGGTCATCGTAGGGATGGATATAGACGAAGCCCTTTTCCTCAACCAGCTTCAGCGAATAAGCCAGCGCCTCCGGGAACGAATCGCCGTGCAGCACGACCTTGCCACCGCGCGAGCGCACGCCTTCAACTTTGATTTCCGGGGTGGTCTTGGGCATGACGATCGTCGCCTTGATCCCCAGCTCCCGCGCCGCCAGCGCCACACCCTGGGCATGGTTGCCGGCCGAGGCGGTGACCACGCCACGGGCCAGCTCTTCAGGCGTCAACTGGGCCAGCTTGTTGTAGGCGCCGCGGATCTTGAAGGAGAACACCGGCTGCAGGTCTTCGCGCTTGAGAAGGATGTTGTTGCCCAGGCGCTTGCTCAGCTGGCCAGCGGTCTGCAACGGGGTTTCGACCGCAACGTCGTAAACGCGCGAGGTGAGGATCTTCTTGACGTACTGTTCGAGCATCGGGAAAGCATCACTGGGCGGTTGGGCGGGGCTGGAAGTCTACCCCAGCGCCTTGTCGGGCGACCACAGCAAGTGCCGGGTTTTAGCCGCTATACTACGCGCCTTCACGATACTCCTCCCCGTTTCGGAGCCCGCATGACCCAGGACCAACTCAAACAGGCTGTCGCCCAGGCCGCTGTCGATTTCATTCTGCCCAAGCTCGACGACAAGAGCATTGTCGGCGTCGGCACCGGTTCGACCGCCAACTGCTTCATCGACGCCCTGGCCAAGCACAAGACCGCCTTCGACGGCGCAGTTGCCAGCTCCGAAGCCACCGCCGCACGCCTGAAAGGCCATGGCATTCCGGTGTACGAGCTGAACACCGTCAGCGACCTGGAGTTCTATGTCGACGGCGCCGACGAGAGCGACGAGCACCTGAACCTGATCAAGGGCGGTGGCGCAGCCCTGACCCGCGAGAAGATCGTTGCTGCCGTGGCCAAGACCTTCATCTGCATCGCCGACGCCAGCAAGCTGGTACCGGTACTCGGCGCGTTCCCGCTGCCGGTCGAGGTCATTCCGATGGCCCGCAGCCATGTGGCGCGCCAGCTGGTCAAGCTGGGCGGCGACCCGGTCTATCGTGAAGGGGTGATCACCGACAACGGCAACATCATCCTCGATGTGTTCAATATGCAGATTACCAACCCAGTGGAACTGGAAAGCCAGATCAACGCGATTGTCGGCGTAGTGACCAACGGTCTGTTCGCCGCGCGCCCAGCGGACCTGCTGTTGCTGGGCACCCCTGAAGGGGTCAAGACCCTCAAGGCCTGAGGGTTGGGGCGTTCCCGCCGCCCCCACATTTACTGCTCGGTCGGTTTCTTGAACACGTAGAACAGGTTCGGCTCGCTGACCAGGTAAATGGTCCCGGCATCGTCCATGGCGATGCCTTCGGCCTGGGGCACGCTCTGCTCCAGGCCCTGGAAGCCCTTGCGCAGCGACATCGTGCTCAAGGGTTTACCTTTGGTATCGAGCTCGACCACCAGCTTCGACTCATCCGACAGGGCCAGCAAGTGCCCGCTACGCTCATCAAACTGCAAGCTCGACAAGTCACGCACGAACAGCCGTGAATCTCGCTTCTGATCCTGCACGACATGCACCGCAAAGGGCTGCTCCGGGTTGTCATGGGGAAAACCATGCACCTCGTAGATCAGCATCGGGTCACGTTCCTTGGCGACAAACAGGCGCTTGCCCACAGCATCGTAGGCCAGCCCCTCAAAGCCCTTGTTGCCGTTCAGGCCAATACCGAGGGTAAGCTGCTCGGCATCCTTGGCATCCAGGAATCGCGTACTGTCGTTCAAGCGCACGCGAATCAGGCGCTGCTCGCGCTCGTCGGTAATCACGTAGCTGCCGGTGCTGACGTACTCCACCGCCTCCGGATCACCAAACCCGGTGAGCGGCACCCGCCGCAGGATGCGCCCGTCCAGCGACAGCTCGATCAGCTCGGAACGCTGGTTGGTCACGGTGAACAGGCTGTTGCGGTCGGGGTCGTAGGTCAGCGCCGAAACGTCGTCGTCCAGACCTTCGACAGGTATGCCCTGGAGCACCGCACGGTACTGGTCCAGGCCAATGCCCTGCTCGGTAGGCTGCCACCAGGCTTTCAGGTTGAACCAGCCGCGCTCGAACAAACGGTAATGCTGCCCCGCTGCTGCAAGCAGAAGCAGGGCCAGCAAGCCGACGGCAAGTACAATCAGGGGCAGGCGGATGGAGCGGCGCATTCAGGTGGACTCGGTAGGGGACGGCCTGAATCAAACCACATGCAACTGAAACCAAACTTAATCCCGACGTAGGAAAGCTCCTGAGTCAGGGCTTCTTGAAACGATAGAACAGGTTAGGCTCACTGACGATGTACAGGGTACCGTGCTCATCCATGGCCACGCCTTCGGCACGCGGAATGCGCTTGCTCAGGCCGTTGAAGCCACCGAGCAGGGTCATGAAGCTCACCTGTTCGCCCTTCTCGTCCAGCTCCAGCAACATATTGGAGTCAGCAGACAGTACCAGCAGATGGCCGGTGCGCGGGTCAACACCCAACGCCGACAGGTTGCGCAAGTCCAGTTCGTCGCTCAGCAGTGGCTGCTTGTCGCCAGTCAACGGGCTGTGGCCATCACTGCTCAACGAGAACAGCGCAGGCGGACGTTCTTCACCAAGCAGGATGCGTTTTTGCAGCGGGTCCCAGGCAACCCCTTCGAAGGCTTTGTTCTGGTTCGCCGAAGGCCCCAAGTCATAAGGCGTGAAGTCGGCGATATTCAGTGACTGGGTGTCTGCCGTCAGGGTAACGACAGTCAGGGTATGGTCACGCTCGTCGACAATCGCCAGACGCCCGCCTTCGAGCATCGCCACGCCTTCAGGGTTGCTCCAGCCGACCAACGGCATCTTGCGCAGCACGTCGCCTTCGAGGGTCAGTTCGACCAGGAAGGGGTTCTTGCCCATGACCGCAAACAGGGTTTTGCTGACCGGGTTATAGGTCAGGTCGGACGCTTCATCGTCCTCCATGCCGGGCAACACCTTGGCATCGATATCAACCTGATAGTCCGGCAGCCAGATGCTGGCTTGCTGTTCGGCCGGGCTTTCGAAGCGCTCCTGCAACCACAGCACCCCGCGATCATCCCAATGCATGGCAATGGCCACGCCATAACCGATGATTGCCGCTGCAGCCACCCAGGTTGACCAACGCAACGCGAGATGGCGCTTGCGCGCAGAGGACAAGGAACCGCGGGAAGGAAGGGGAGTGGCCATGAAATGAGTGCTCTTTTTTGCCAGTTAATAACACAACGCCAGCACTCTTTGCAGCACCAGGCCGGCAAACATTATCCGGATTGTTTGTGAAAAAAATGGCAAAGCCCGACCACCGGGCTCAACAATAGCGATGGCAGCCAGGGGGCCTGGCTGCCACAGGAGGCGTTACAGCACTTTGCTTTCGAAACGGCTTACGCCAGGCAATTCCAGCACCAGGTCATCGCCCGGGTTGAGCGGACCCACCCCGACCGGAGTACCGGTGAGAATCACGTCGCCGGCTTGCAGGCTGAACTGCGACGCCATGTGCTGGATCATCGGCACGATTGGGTTGAGCATCAGCGCGCTGTTACCGTCCTGGCGCACTTCGCCGTTGATGGTCAGGCGGATACCGATATCGGCGAGGTCTTCGAAGGTGCTGCCGGCAACGAACGGCGCCAGCACGCAAGCGCCATCGAAGCACTTGGCGCGCTCCCACGGCAGGCCCTTGGCCTTGAGTTCGGCCTGCAGGTCACGCAGGGTCAGGTCCAGCGCCGGCGCGAAACCGGAAATGGCGTCGAGCACTTCTTCTTCGCTAGGCGCCAGCGACAGCGACTTGCCCAGTAATACGGCAATTTCCGCCTCGTAATGCACCGAGCCACGCTCGGTCGGGATCTTGAAGCCACCATCAACCGGCACCACGCAGCTGCCCGGCTTGATAAACAGCAACGGTTCGGTGGGGATCGGGTTATCCAGCTCCTTGGCGTGCTCGGCATAATTACGCCCGATGCACACCACTTTCCCTAGCGGAAAGTGAATACGCGTGCCGTCTACATACTGGTGCTGATAGCTCATTACCGACTCCTGGCGCTATGGAAAGCGTTGATGCCTTTGACTTACTCGACCGCGAAGATTTTGCCCGGGTTCATAATCCCGTTAGGGTCGAACACCGCCTTTACGGCCTTCATGTACTGAATCTCTGCGGGTGAGCGGCTGTACGTGAGGTAATCGCGCTTGGTCATGCCCACGCCGTGTTCGGCAGAAATCGAGCCGTTGTAACGTTGAACGATCTCGAACACCCATTTGTTCACCGTAGCGCACTTGGCAAAGAACTCGTCCTTGCTCAGGTCATCGGGTTTGAGGATGTTCAGGTGCAGGTTGCCATCGCCGATGTGGCCGTACCAGACCACTTCAAAGTCCGGGTAGTTTTTTTCGACAATCGCATCAATATCCCGCAAAAACGCCGGCACTTTCGACACAGTTACCGAAATGTCGTTCTTGTACGGCGTCCAGTGCGAGATGGTTTCGGAGATGTATTCGCGCAGCTTCCAAAGGTTCTGCAACTGCTGCTCGCTCTGGCTCATCACGCCATCTAGTACCCAGCCTTGCTCCACACAATGTTCGAAGGTGGCCAGCGCATCGTTGGCGACTTCTTCGTTGCTGGCTTCGAACTCCAGCAGGGCATAGAACGGACACGGGGTATCAAAGGGGGCCGGTACATCGCCGCGCCCCATGATCTTGGCCAGGGCCTTGTCCGAGAAAAACTCGAACGCAGTCAGGTCGAGCTTGTCACGGAAAGCGTGCAATACCGGCATGATCGAGTCGAAATCCGGCGTTCCCAGCACCATCGCCGTGAGGTTGTTCGGTGCCCGATCCAGGCGCATGGTGGCCTCGACGACAAAGCCCAGGGTGCCTTCGGCACCAATAAACAGCTGGCGCAGGTCGTAACCGGTAGCGTTCTTGATCAAGTCTTTGTTCAACTCAAGGAGGTCGCCAGCGCCGGTGACCACCTTCAGGCCAGCAACCCAGTTACGGGTCATACCGTAGCGAATCACCTTGATACCGCCGGCATTGGTGCCGATATTACCGCCAATCTGGCTGGAACCTGCAGAAGCGAAGTCCACTGGATAGTACAGGCCCTTGTCTTCGGCGAAGCTCTGCAACTGCTCGGTGATCACGCCCGGCTGGCAGACCACTGTGCGGTCGAATTCGTCGAATGCCAGGATCTGGTTCATGTAGTCGAACGAAACGACCACCTCGCCATTGGCCGCCACAGCCGCCGCCGACAGGCCGGTACGCCCGCCCGAAGGCACCAGCGCCACAGCGTGCCGGTTGGCCCAGCGGACAATGGCCTGAACCTGTTCGGTGCTCTTGGGAAACACGATCGCCAGGGGCGCTGGAGCAAAGTGCTTGGTCCAGTCCTTGCCGTACGTCTCGAGGGAAGCCGCGTCGGTGAGTACCTTGCCAGGCTCAACCAGGGTCTTCAGCTCATCAAGCAATGCAGAATCGGTCATCAATAGAACTCTCGAACTATTCATAGTCACCCTGAGCACTCTTCACGTGCCAGGGATGGGCGCATCTGGGGGTGCATATGCTAGCATACGCCCCCCGCTGATCGTGCTTCAGGCCGATGCTGCGAGAGCTTCACTTCCCTGCCATTTTTTCTCCGGGACACAGGTTTACGCAGATGAGCAAGACTTCTCTCGATAAGAGCAAGATCAAGTTCCTTCTTCTCGAAGGCGTCCACCAATCCGCCGTGGACGTCCTCAAGGCCGCCGGGTACAGCAACATTGAGTACCTCACCGGCTCCCTGCCGGACGCCGAGCTGAAGGAAAAGATCGCTGATGCCCACTTCATCGGCATCCGCTCCCGTACTCAACTGACCGAAGAGGTTTTCGACTGCGCCAAGAAACTGGTAGCTGTCGGCTGTTTCTGCATCGGTACCAACCAGGTCGACCTGTCCGCTGCTCGCGAGCGCGGCATCGCGGTGTTCAACGCACCGTACTCCAACACCCGCTCCGTTGCTGAGCTGGTGCTGGCCGAGGCGATCCTGCTGCTGCGCGGCATCCCGGAGAAGAACGCGTCCTGCCACCGTGGTGGCTGGATCAAGAGCGCGGCGAACTCCTTCGAAATCCGTGGCAAAAAGCTGGGTATCGTCGGTTACGGTTCGATCGGAACGCAACTGTCGGTCCTGGCCGAAAGCCTGGGCATGCAGGTGTACTTCTTCGACCCGCTGACCAAGCTGCCACTGGGCAACGCTACCCAGGTCACCAGCCTGCACGAACTGCTGGGCCTGGCCGATATCGTTTCGCTGCACGTGCCTGAGCTGCCATCCACCCAGTGGATGATCGGCGAGAAAGAAATCCGTGCAATGAAAAAGGGCTCGATCCTGATCAACGCCGCCCGCGGTACCGTGGTCGAGCTCGATCACCTGGCCGCAGCGATCAAGGACAAGCACCTGATCGGCGCAGCCATCGACGTGTTCCCGGTCGAGCCACGCTCGAACGACGAGCAGTTCGAAAGCCCGCTGCGTGGCCTGGACAACGTGATCCTGACCCCGCACATCGGTGGTTCCACCGCCGAAGCACAGGCCAACATCGGTCTGGAAGTGGCTGAAAAGCTGGTCAAGTACAGCGACAACGGTACCTCCGTATCGTCGGTCAACTTCCCGGAAGTAGCCCTGCCGGCTCACCCGGGCAAGCACCGCCTGCTGCACATCCACGAAAACATTCCGGGCGTACTCAGCGAGATCAACAAAGTCTTCGCCGAAAACGGAATCAACATCTCCGGTCAGTTCCTGCAGACCAACGAGAAAGTCGGTTACGTGGTGATCGACGTTGATGCCGAGTACTCGGATCTGGCGCAAGAAAAACTGCAACAGGTCAAGGGCACTATCCGTTCCCGCGTACTGTTCTAAGTTCTTCTGGCGACAAAAAAGGGAGGCCCATGTGGCCTCCCTTTTTTATGCCGCAACGCTTACTGCACGTTGACGGTGATTTTCTTCGATTCAACACTTGGCTTGAACGGCACGTGGAACTTGTCACCTAGCACCAGTTGCAGGGTGTGCTTACCCGGGGTCAGAGTCAGTTCAACTTCGGTTTGCGCCTTGCCGAAGTGCAGTACTTGCGGGCCGGCAGGCAATGGCGCCTTGTTTTCCGGCAGCGCGCTGGTCGGCAGCACCTGATCGGCTGCCGGCTCCTGGTCGACATCCACCAGCAGGTGATGATGGCCCGAGTGCTCGGTTGGATCACCCGCAGGCTTGAGCGCAATGCCCTCGATGCCGAACTTGACGGTAAAGGTCTTGTCGACCGTAGCGCCGTCGGCCGGGGAAACGATGAAGACCTTGGCGTCCTTCGGCGGCTCCTGGCTCTTCACGCCTTCGGCGGCGGCAAATACCGAAACCCCCATCAACAGGCCGGCAACGGCTGCACGCGATACTAGGCTGTTCATTCACTTCTCCTGTGTTCTTTTCTTCAGTCGCTTTCAATAGCCTTGCCAGTGAAACGAAAGGCAATGGTCTGTAACCATAGATCAATTGGGGCAGAACTTATCTTAAATTTCACACAGAAAATATTTCTCCCTGCGTCTAACATCCAGGCATTGGGGCGGTCCTAAGTTGCGCTCGACCGTGGCATCATCAGAAAGCTGCGGCGATCTTTTTCACTGCCAATGAATTCAAGGGACTTACATGCGTTTGACCATAGGGGTACTACTTGCCGCCCTGCTTAGCCCATGGGCACATGCAGAATTGATTGACGACATGAACGACCGCGGTGAGCTGCGCATTGCCGTCGAAGCCAACATGCCGCCGTTCAACTTCAAGGACAACGACAGCCTTACCGGGTTCGAGATCGAACTGGGGCAAATGCTGGCCAACGAGCTGGATGTGCGCGCCGAGTTCGTCGTCACCACCCGCGATGATCTGCTGCCTGGCGTTGAAAGCGGCAAGTACGACATTGCCCTGAACCAGGTAGCCGCCACGCCCGAACTCAAGGAACGCCTGGACTTCAGCGAACCCTACAGCTACTCCAGTGCCCAGTTGATCGTACGCAAGGAAGAGAAGCGCTCGCTGACCAACCTCGATGCGCTCAAGGGTCATAGCCTCGGGGTGGTTCAGGGTAGCCAGTTCGCCGAACAGGCGCGTGGGGTCGAAGGCGTAGATCTGCGCAGCTATCCAGACGCCACCCAGCCGATCAAGGATGTGGCCAGCGACCAGATCGATGCCGCCATCAGCGACCGCCTGCTGGTGCCATATGCCATTCGCGATAGCCAGCAAGCGGTAACAGAAGGGGCTACCGTCGGACCGATCCTGAGCCTGGCGATTCCGTTTCAGAAGGGCAACCCGGCGTTCCACAGTGCGGTGGACAAAGCGCTGCAGCGCATCAAGGCTGATGGCCGGCTCGAAACCCTGTCGCAAAAATGGTTCGGGATGGATGCGAGCGAGCCGCCGAAGAAGTGATTGCGTTGCTGGGGCTGCTTTGCAGCCCATCGCAGACTGTCACCAGTTCCCACACGGCCTTCGAATCAGAGCTGCTTTAAAGCCAGCTCCGCCGCTTCAAGCTCCAGCTCACTGAAGACCTGCACCCCTTCGCGGCGCAACAACGCTGCCGTCACGCCCTCACCGCCGACCTTCGTACCACTGAAGGTGCCGTCATACACAAGCCGGTTGCCGCACGACGGGCTTCCCGACTTGAGTACCGCAATCCGGATGCCATGGCGCCGCACCAGCTCCAGTGCCAACTGCGCACCGGCAATAAACTGCGCACTGACATCCTCGCCCGTGACGGTCAGTACCTGCACCTCACCCTCGAGCACCGCTGCGCCCTGCCCGCCCGGGATTTCCGCCGGCGGCCGCGGGGTTGGCAAACCACCCGCCACTTCAGGGCACAACGGCACGGTCCGCCCCTCGGTCTGCCACTGCTGGAGCAAGTCCGGGTAACCACTGGCGCGACCGTCATAGCGCACCGGCTGACCGAGCAGGCAGGCACTGACCAGCACCTTGTGCATCTCAGAACGGCTCGTTGCCACGACGCCGGAACCAGCCGGTGAGTGACAGGCGATCGCGCTGGGCTGGCAATACCTCATGGGGGACGTCACCGGAAAGAAACACCACCAGGCAGCCGCCGATCGGTTGCACGTCATGCTCGACATCGCCCTTGAGGGTCATGCGCAACTGGCCGCCGTGTTCGGCCTGCCACCCCTCGTTGAGGTAGATAACCGCCGAAACCATGCGCCGGTCGTCATCACGAAAGCGGTCGACGTGCTTACGATAGAAGGCACCCGGCGGATACAGGGCGAAGTGGCACTCGAAGTCCTCAAGGCCAAGGAACAAGCCGCGATTAAGCGCCAGGCGCAGGCTGTCCATCAACGCCAGGTAGTGATCGCAAGCCTCGGCCTGGCCGGACTCCAGCCACTGGATACGGTCGCCACGAATGCCCTCGCGGACCTCCTGGGCGACGCCCCGCCCCACGCCTGCCGGCTCCAGTTCACCTTCGGCGGCGCGTTTGCGGCACTCGGCCGCCAGCGCCAGGGTCAAAGGCTCTGGAAGAAAGGTATCTTGCTGCGACCAGCCACGGGTGGCCAGGTCGTCGACGATGCGCGACAGCTGGGGGTCATCAGGGGATATGTGCATGTCGCGCATAGTATCGATCTGCTGCGAAATCCGACAGCGCCACTTGGCCGAGAGTATGCAATGGCTTCTCGACAAAGCCCGGCAAGGCCAAGACAATAGCGCCCTGCCGACAGGAGTCCTGAATGCGCCGTTTGTTTTTTTTGCTGATGATGATCTGCACCACGCCTGTCTGGGCAGACAGCCTCGACCAACTTTACAAGGTCGCCGGCTGGCCCGAGCAGCGCGCTCACTTTACCGATGCCCTCGATGCCGCCCAGCAGCGCTATCGCAACAGTCTGCCGCCCGCTGTTTATCAAGCTCTGGTCAACAACAGCAACCAGCGTTTCCAGGCCCAGGCTGTGGATAAGCGTGCCCAGGCACAGCTGCGCGCCAACCTGAACAATCCCGCGCCCGCATTGGCGTTCTTCCAGTCGCCGCTGGGTCGCAAGATCGTCGCCGCCGAACTGCTCGCCACCCGTCGCGACCAACTGGCCAAGAACGCCAAAGGCCTGCCCAAGGTCCAGGCCAGCGATGACCGCCTGCTGATCATCGGCCACCTGGCGCAGTCACTGCCAGCCCGCGAAGCCGGTGCCGAGGTCAGCCTGGCGATTGCCGGCGTGGCCGCCGACAGCCTCAGCCAGATGATCCCGGGCCTGCTCGGTGGCGGTCAGGCGCAGAGCCTGCTGGATGGTCAGCGCCAGCGCCTGATGGAGCAGATCGGCAGCGAACTGAACAACACCCTGCTCTATGTGTACCGCGACCTGTCGGATGCCGAGCTGGAAGAGTTCGCGACCTTTGCCGAGTCCGCCGAGGGCCAGACTTACTACAAGGCTGCCCTGGCCGCCGTGCGCGCCGGCCTCGCCGTCGGTCAGAACACCTCGGACCTGAAATAATCAGCCCAGACGCTGGTCGATAAAGGCGAAATAACGCTGACGGATCGTCGGCAGCTCATTGGCCAGATGGTGACGCGCCTCGGGAATCAGCAGGATCTCCGGGGCCGCGAATTTCTCCTGCAACACCTTGAGATTGTGCGGCCAGTCGACCGTCATGTCTGACTCACCCTGAACGATCAGTGGTTGGCGAGCGCTGGCCGGCGCCGCCTCGATGCGTTTGACCCACGCCACCAAGGCGCCCACCCAGGCGGTGGGTAACTGCCTGGGCTGCAACGGGTCAGCCTGCAAAAACGGCAGGAACGTCGGGTCGTTGGTGTTCTCGCTGAATCGCCGCTCTATGCCTTTGACGAAGGGGCGCAGCAGGCAGTAACTGAGTTTCGACCACCGCCATGAACGCGGCCGCACCAACGGCGCCAGCAGGATCACCTGGCCCTGAGCCGGGCTTTGTGCGCCGCTGTGCAACAGGTGATCGATGACAATCGCCCCGCCCGTGCTTTGTCCGAACAAATGCCACGGCTGCGGCAGCCCAAGGGCCTGGCCCTGTTCAAACAGCGCCTGAAGTACCTGTTGGTAGGTGGCGAAATCATCAATGCTGGCCCGCTCGCCACTGGACAGCCCGTGGCCCGGCAAGTCGCAGGCAATCACTGCGTACTGCTGATCCAGCGCCCAGTCGATCACATGTCGGTACAGCCCCATGTGATCATAGAAGCCATGTAACAGCACCAGGGTTGCGACCGGCGCCGGTGGCAACCAGACCTGCCCGACCACCTCGTACCCGGCCACGTCGAAACGCCCTAGCCAGCGCTGTGGCTCGACCTTGCGCGCAGGCAGGTCGAGCCCGTAGTAACGCTGATAGGCCTGCGCCTGGGACGACAACGGCTGTCGCGCAACCAGGGGGGCCAGGCTGGCGCGCAACGCGTCGGGTTGAAAGGTTGCCGTCATAGAGCCATTCCAAATACAAAAGCGGGATATTGATCTGTGATATTCAGCTGTCGTCGCCAGCATGGCAAGCTAGGCGACATTTTCCGGATATTGCCCCATGCTCGCGCGCACTCCCCGTACCCTCATCGGCCTGCTTGTCGCTGCCCTTTGCGCTGTCGGTCTGTGGTGGGCCTATGACAATTTCCAGAGTCGCTACCTGCGCCCCTTCGACAATCAGACTGCCTTGTTTTCTGGCGAGCGCCTGCAGCTACCCGCAGAAATCGCCGGCCCCGGGCCGATCCGCCTGGTGCATTTCTGGGACCCAAGCTGCCCGTGCAACGTCGGCAATCAGCAACACCTGGCCGAACTGATCGAGCAGTATGCGCCGCAAGGTGTCGTGTTCTATGTGGTGCAAAAGCCAGGCAGCCGCGGCCAGCTGCCCGAACCGCTCAAGGCGCTCAAACCACTGACCGGGCTTCCCGGCGCCGAACACCTGCCCGCCAGCCCTGGCGTAGCGATCTGGGACCGCCAGGGCAAGCTGGCCTACTTTGGCCCCTACAGCGAAGGCGCGACCTGCAACGCGAGCAACAGCTTCATCGAGCCGATTCTGCTGGCCTTGAATCAGGGCCGCGCAGTCAGCGCCACACATACCCTGGCCGTGGGTTGCTACTGCCCCTGGGTGCCCTGACGCGAACGCGCGGGGTTACCTACTACCGTCGCCCCAGCTGGCACATCGCGCGTCACCACGCTGCCCGCGCCGATCACGGCGTCATTTCCCACGGTGACACCCGGCAGAATGATCGCACCGCCGCCGATCCATACATTGCTGCCGATTGTCACCGGTCGGCCGCTCTCCAGCCCGCTGCGGCGCAGCGCCGGGTCCAGTGGATGGTCCGCGGTGTAAATCTGCACCGCCGGACCGATCTGGCAGTCGTCACCGATGTTGACCGGGCATACATCCAGGATCACGCAGTTGAAATTCATGAATACGTTGCGGCCAACGCGGATGTTGTAGCCATAGTCGCAATGGAACGGCGGGCGGATAACCGCGCCGTCGCCCGCCGCCGCAAAGTGTTCCAGCAGCAGGCCATGGCGCTGCTCGTTGAGCAGTTCGGCACTGTTGTTGTAGCGCTGCATCCAGTGCTTGTTGGCAATTTGCTCGGCCTGCAGCTCCGGGCAGCTGGCGTGGTAGAGCTGGCCAGTGAGCATTTTCTGTTTTTCGCTGAGACTCATCTTCCCTCCTCAGGGGCTATCCTCTGTCCTGATTTACCTCGATGATCGGACCACAACGTCCGCTAAAAAGTACAAGGAGTCTTGATGAAGCGCAGCCTGACCTTCCTCGCTGTGGTCATTGCCGCGGCCGCCGGCGGCGGTTACTGGTATGTGCAAGGCAAGTTGCCGCAGCGCGAGGGCGAGGTCACCCTGGCCAGCTTGCAGGCGCCGGTCAGTGTGCGCTATGACGACCGTGGCGTACCGCATATACAAGCCGGCAACGAGACCGACCTGTATCGCGCCCTGGGTTATGTGCACGCCCAGGACCGCCTGTTCCAGATGGAGATCATCCGCCGCCTGGCCCGAGGCGAACTGGCCGAGGTGCTCGGCAGCAAACTGCTGCCAACCGACACCCTGTTTCGCAGCCTGCGCATTCGTGAACAAGCCGAACGCATCGTTGCCCGCCAGGACAAGCAAGCGCCCGCCTGGCTTGCCCTGCAAGCCTACCTCGATGGCGTCAACGCCTGGCAGGACAGCCATCCCAAACCGATGGAGTTCGATGCTCTGGGCATCACCCCGCACCCCTTCACGGCACAGGACACCCTGAGTATTGCCGGCTACATGGCCTACAGCTTTGCGGCGGCCTTTCGTACGGAGCCGGCGTTGACTTTTATCCGCGATCAGTTAGGCGCTGAATACCTGAAGGTCTTCGACCTCGACTGGAATCCCCAAGGGGCGCTGCACAGCAGGCCACCACTGGCCTCCGCCGACTGGAAAAGCCTGGAGCAACTGGCCCTGGTCAGCCAGCAGGCACTGAGCGAAGCCGGCATTCCCCAGTACGAAGGCAGCAACGCCTGGGCGGTGTCCGGCAGCCGTACCCGCAGCGGCAAGCCGCTGCTGGCCGGCGACCCACATATCAGCTTTGCCGTGCCATCGGTTTGGTACGAGGCGGAATTGTCGGCGCCCGGCTTCAACCTCTACGGCTATCACCAGGCCCTCAACCCCTTCGCATCACTGGGCCACAACCGCGATTTCGGCTGGAGTCTGACCATGTTCCAGAACGACGATGTCGACCTGATCGCCGAGCAGGTCAACCCGGACAATCCCGAGCAGGTACGCATCAACGGTCAGTGGCAAGCCTTGACCTCAACCCAGGAAACCATCGCCGTCAAAGGCGAGGCACCGGTCACCATCACCCTGCGCCGCTCGCCCCATGGCCCAATCGTCAACGACGTCATCGGCGCCAACGCCGGGCCCACGCCGATTGCCATGTGGTGGGCCTTTCTGGAAACCGAAAACCCGATCCTCGACGGTTTTTACCAGATCAATCGCGCAGACACCCTGGACAAGATGCGTGCCGCTGCCGCCAAGGTCCAGGCGCCCGGCCTCAACCTGGTCTGGGCCAATGCCCGTGGCGACATCGGCTGGTGGGCCGCGGCGCAGTTGCCGGTACGCCCGGACGGGGTGAACCCAGCGTTTATCCTCGACGGCAGCACGGTGCAGGCCGACAAGCTTGGCTTCTACCCGTTCAGCGCCAACCCGCAGGAGGAGAATCCAGCCAGCGGCTACATCGTCTCTGCCAACTTCCAGCCGCCGGCAGCGATGCCGATTCCGGGTTACTACAACCTGCCCGACCGCGGTCAACAGATCGACCGCCACCTGGCCGACCCACAGACCCGATGGGATACGCTGAACAGCCAGGCGCTGCAGCTCGACACGGTCAGTGACTATGGCCCACGTACCCTGGCGCCGCTATTGGGGACCTTGCGCGAAGTAGCCAGTGGCGATCAGGAGAAGGAGCTGGTTGAGCAACTGGCGAGCTGGACCGGTGACTACCCGCTGGATTCGGTTAGCGCCACGCTGTTCAACCAGTTCCTCTACGACCTGGCCTATGCGGCCCTGCATGACGAGCTGGGTGATGCCTGGTTCCAGACCCTGATCAGCACCCGCGCCATTGATGCGGCGTTGCCGCGCCTGACCGCCGACGCCGAGTCGCCCTGGTGGGGTCAGCATGGCAGCAGTGAACATGGCAGTCGCAACGATGCCGTCAAGCAGGCCTGGCGAGCTAGCCTGGCGCACCTGCGTGAGACCTTGGGCAACGACCCGGCCGGCTGGCAATGGGGCAAAGCCCATACCCTCACCCACAACCATCCGCTGGGGCTGCAAAAGCCATTGAACCTGTTGTTCAACGTCGGACCGTTCGCTGCGCCGGGCACCCATGAAGTGCCGAACAACCTCTCGGCGAAGATCGGCCCTGCGCCCTGGCCGGTCACCTACGGGCCTTCAACCCGACGCCTGATTGATTTCGCCGATGCCGAGCAGGCACTGACCATCAACCCGGTCGGGCAAAGCGGGGTACTGTTCGACCGGCATTATGCCGACCAGGCCAGGGACTATATCGAGGGGCGGTACCACAAGGCGCAAATGGGGATGATTCCGGCGCAAAGCACACTTCGTCTGCTACCCCGTTGAAAGATTCGGTTAAACAACCTTTCGCACCAAAGATAGGCAAGCGTCACGTCACGCTTTAGTTTCGAGCCCCTCTCAATGCAAAGGAATAAAACCTCATGAGCAAGCAGTTCGTTACCATAGACGGCTCACGAATGGCCTACATCGAGGAGGGGCATGGGTTCCCCTTGGTGCTCGGTCATAGTTACCTGTGGGATGCCGAGATGTGGCGGCCACAGATCAATCAGCTCTCCCGGCACTTCCGGGTGCTTGTGCCAGAACTGTGGGGGCACGGAGACTCAGAAGCCCCACCGGAAAGAACGTGTGACCTGAACAGGGTTACCCGGCAACACTTGGCTTTCCTTGATGCCTTGAGCGTCGATCGCTGCCACCTGGTCGGCCTCTCGGTGGGCGGCATGTGGGGCGCCCAACTGGCTATCGAAAATCCAGAGCGCATCGACCGTCTGGTGCTGATGGATACGTACCTTGGCGCTGAACCGCCAGACACTCGAGACTATTACTTCAAGTTACTTGATGCGGTCGCAGAGGCCGGGCAGTTTACCGAGGATTTGCGCAACATCATCGTGCCGATGTTCTTTCACCCGACGCAGCCGACCGTACCTGAGATCCGCGAACAGTTTCACCAGGCTCTAAGCAACATGAATTGTGCAACGATCAGAGACAGCCTGCTCCCGTTGGGCAAGCTGATATTTGGACGTCCTGACTTGCTTGAGCGGCTGTCGCAACTACCTGCTGATCGCACCATCATTCTAGTTGGCGATCAGGACCGGCCGCGGCCTCCCGCCGAAGCGAATGAGATGGCCAGGTGGATCAATTGCCTGGCCGCACAAATCCCGGTTTCCGGACACATCTCGAACCTGGAAAATCCACAGGTTGTTACTGACCTGCTGCTCAACTGGTTACCTCGACACTACTAACCAGGTATTGAGTCAACAAGGCCTGGTCACCGTATACGACCAGGCCTCCCGGCCTTCACCCCTGCCACTTGCCACCTTCGACGATCACGCTCTCAGGCTTGGTGTCTTCGCTCAGTTCCTTGCGCACATATTGGTCATACAGCTTGAGCAGGTACTTCTGCTCACCCAGGCGCGCCAGCTCGGCGTTAACCCAGTCACGCAGCTCGATGTTGCCCTTCTTCACTGCCGGTGCAATCGGCGCTTCTTCGCCCAGTTTCTCTTCCAGCACGCGGTAGCCAGGGTTCTGCTTCGACCAGCTGAACAGGATCAGGTTGTCCTGGGCATAGGCATCACCCCGGCCATTGGCCAACGCCTGCAGCGACTCGGAGTTCTTTTCGAACTTGAGCAGCTTCCAGTCCGGATGGTTTTTCGTCAGCCAGATATCGGCGGTGGTGCCGGTAGTAACGATGGTGGTCTTGTCGGACAGGTCATCCAGATGCTTTACGCTACTGCCTTCAGGCACCAGCGCCTGCACGGCAACACGCAGGTTCGGGTTGGTGAACTCCACCGCTTCCTTGCGCTCCGGGGTCACGGTCATGTTGGCCAGAATCAGGTCAACCTTGTCGCTTTGCAGGAAAGGAATACGGCTGGCCGGTTCAACCGCAACGAACTCGACCTTGTTCTCGTCACCCAGCAGTGATTTGGCAAACTGACGCCCGATATCGGTATCGAACCCGACATAGCGGCCACTCTCGTCCACAAAACCGAACGGTGGCTTGTCGGTGAACACGCCGACAATCAGCTTGTCCCGGGCCTTGATGGTTTCCAGGTAGCTGGTCGCCGGCGATGCACCTGCGGACGCGGGTTTGTTCGGTTCTTCAGCCTTGTTGCACCCCGCCAACAGGGCAAGGCTGAACAGCGACAACAACAGTTTCGAGGTCTTGGCAGTTTTCATGACAGCTCCTTCGCAGGCATTTTTTTAGGCAGGCTTTCCATGTAGGAGAATTTCTCCAGAAACTGCTGCGCGCGTGCGGTCTGCGGGTTCGAAAAGAAGCTCTCGGGGTCGTTTTGTTCAAGGATCCTGCCGGCGTCCATGAACACGATTCGGTCGGCCACCGCGCGGGCGAAGGCCATTTCATGCGTAACGATAAGCAGGGTCATGCCGTCACGGGCCAGGCCCTGGATCACTTGCAGCACTTCCTTGACCATCTCCGGGTCCAGCGCTGCGGTCACCTCGTCAAACAGCATCACTTCCGGGTTCATGCACAACGAGCGGACAATCGCGATGCGCTGTTGCTGGCCACCGGATAACTGGCGTGGATAGGCATCGCGTTTGTCCAGCAAGCCGACACGGGCCAGCAAGGCTTGCGCCTGGGCCAGGGCTTCATGGCGCTGGCGCTTTTGCACCTTGAGCGGCCCCAGCAGCAGGTTGTCGAGCACGCTCATGTGGCCGAACAGGTGATAACTCTGGAACACCATGCCCACTCGCTGACGCACCTGACGCCAGTCCGTACCCGGCGCGAGCAATTCTTCACCGCCCAGGCGCAAATGGCCGCCGTCGGCGCTCTCCAGGCCGTTGAGGCAACGTAGCAAAGTGCTCTTGCCGCAGCCGCTCGGCCCCAGGATCACCACCACTTCGCCGCGCCGTACCTGCAGGTCGACAGCCTTCAGTACCTGCTGGTCGCCGAAGAATTTGTTGAAGCCCTCGAACTCGATCAATGCGCTCATGCGTGTGTCCAGCGGCGCTCAAGGGCGCGCGAGGCGGCCGAGAGCGGGTAGCAGATAAAGAAGAAAAACAGAAACAGCACCCCGTAGATCAGCACCGACTCGTACGTGCGCTCGATGATCTGCTGGCCGACCTTGATGACATCGACCACCCCGATCAGCACGGCCAGCGAACTGGTCTTGATGATCCGCGTGTAAATGTTGATGGTCGGCGGGGTCATGCGTTTAAGGGCTTGCGGCAACAACACGTAGCCGTATAGCTGCCAGGCAGACAGGCCGATGGAGAGCCCGGCCTCACGCTGCCCGAGTGGCAACGAACGCAAGGCGCCACGTACCACTTCACCGACTTCGCTGCTGCCCCACAACGACAGCACCAGTACGGCGCACCAGAAGCTGGGAATGCTCAGGGCAAAGAAGATCGGCAAGCCGAAGAACAGCAGGTAAAGCCAGACCAGCACCGGAATCGCCCTGAACAACTCCAGGTATACGCGTAGCACCAGGTTCAAGCCGCGACGGTTCAGGCTCGCCAACACCCCATACGCCACGCCGCCCAGGGTGCTGAAAACAATCCCCAGCGCCGAAATCGCCAAGGTCTGCGCGGCGCCCCTGCCCAGTTGCGGCAACGACACCAGCAATAGCTCAAGACCCGAACTGGCCATGTTGCAGCCTCCCTTCCAGGTACCGGAGCAACAGCGACAGGGGCAGGAACAGCAGCACGCAGATCAGCGTGAGCACCGCGAGCATCTCGTAGGTTTTGTAATAAAGAGCGATGTAGCTTTTGGTGGTGTAGAGAATCTCTGGCACCGCCACCGCCGAGACCACCGTGGTCTCTTTGAGCAGAAAGACAAAATTGGCGAACAGGGACGGCAAGCTGAGCAAGCCGGCTTGCGGCAGGATCACATGCCACAGCAACTGCGCCTCGGACAGCCCGATCGAACGTCCCGACTCCAGCTGTGCCCGGGGTACCGCCTCGACACCTGCTCGCAGCACTTCAGTCAGGTAGGCGCCGCCGAGAAACGTCATGGTGATGATCGCCGCGGCAAAGCCGGAAATCTTCAGGCCCAGGCTCGGCAAGGCGAAGTAGACGAAGAACAACTGGATGAGCAGCGGTGTATTGCGCGCCAGCTCCACATAGAGCTGCACCACACGCTGCAGGTAGGGTGTGCGATAGACCAGAATCGCCGCATTGACCAGCGCCACCAGTAGCGAGGTGACAATGGCGATCAGGCCCACCTGCAAGGTGACCCCTACAGCTTTGAGAAATGCGGGCAAAGTGCTTAGGATGAACGCAACGTCGAAGCTCATGGAAAAGCCCTCGACGGCAAGCGGTGACAGTACGACATGGCAGGATCTCAGCTCGGCCCGAGGATAAGCGGGCCGCTCTAAACTGGAGTTGTCAGTGCGGGTGAGCACAATGACTAAGACTTTAAAGGTATAAGAATATTTATTTAAATACCTTTATTGCATATTGATATCACCCAAACAGCTAACCTGAGAAATCCTTGAGTGTGCCGGGATCTTTCCGTCACAACGGCTATCCAACGACTGCCACTTCCCTCACTTTCATGGAAGAAAACTACGATGAACACCCCTGCGACACTGCCCGCCCACGACCCTCAAGAGCTGCTGAAACTGCTGGCGGCGCTGATGCGAGCGGTTCAACGCCGTACCTGAGGCAGACACAAAAACGCCGACGTGGTCACCCGACGTCGGCGTTGGCTACAGCGCATTCGAGGGCTGTGGCGATCAGAACGCCGGCAGAACCGCGCCGCTGTACTTTTTCTCGATGAAGGCTTTCACTTCAGGGCTGGTCAGGGCCTTGGCCAGCTTCTGGATGGCGTCGCTGTCCTTGTTGTCCGGACGGGCAACCAGGAAGTTGACGTACGGCGAGTCGGCACCTTCGATGACCAGTGCGTCCTTGGCCGGGTTCAGACCCGCTTCCAGAGCGTAGTTGGTGTTGATCATGTCCAGATCTACTTGGTCCAGCACACGTGGCAGCATGGCCGACTCAAGCTCGCGGAACTTCAGCTTCTTCGGGTTCTCGGCGATGTCTTTCGGGGTGGCCAGGGCGTTCTTCGGATCCTTCAGGGTGATCAGGCCAGCCTTCTGCAGCAGCAGCAGAGCACGGCCGCTGTTGCTGCCTTCGTTAGGAATGGCAACGGTGGCGCCGTCTTTCAGCTCGCTCAGGCTCTTGACCTTCTTCGAGTAACCACCGAACGGTTCGACGTGCACGCCGATCACGGTTTCCAGGTGGGTCCCTTTACCTTCGTTGAAGTTCTTCAGGTACGGCAGGGTCTGGAAGTAGTTGGCGTCCAGACGCTTCTGATCGACCTGTACGTTAGGCTGCACATAGTCGGTGAATACCTTGATCTCCAGGTCCACACCTTCTTTGGCCAGGGTCGGTTTGATCAGCTCGAGGATTTCGGCGTGCGGTACAGGGGTGGCGGCAACCACCAGTTTCTCGCCCGCCTGGGCGAAACCTGCAACCGACAGAGCGGCCGCCAGAGCAGTGAACAACAGAGCCTTTTTCATGTGCAGTCCTTATTCGAATACTGGGCCATCGGTCGACGGCAAATTAGGTTGCCAGCAGATTGCTAGCTGGCTTGGAGCGGACAATACCTAGATTTTTTATGCCGGAACAATATCTTTTATTTAGCTGCTTATTCCATTTTAACCATAAAGCCGATGCGCCTCGTGCATAGCCTCAGGCTGCGCCTTGCGTTAAACGCAACAGCGCCTGCTCCAGCAAGCCTTTCAAGGCATCGCGCTCCTGCGCCACAGCGTGCTGGCACAGCTGATCCAGCTGGCTCTGCAGTGTCTGCAGTGGCGTTGCCAGGTTCAGGTGGTGGGGCTTTATTTCCTCGCCGCTGCTGACCAGCAGGGCAAAGTGAATGACGTTCTCCAGCTCGCGGGTGTTGCCCGGCCAGCTATACAGCTCCAGCACCCGCTGAGCGGCCTCGCTGATCAGTGGCACTGCAAGGTTCAGCCGCGGGCTGTAGATACCCACGAAATATTCGGCCAACGGCAGGATGTCGCCGACCCGCTCGCGCAAGGCAGGCAGTTGCAACTGGCCCTCGCGCAGATAGTGGTAAAGGCGCTCGTTGAATTTGCCGACACTCACGGCATCGCCCAGATCAATGCTCGATGCCGCCACCAGGCGCACGTCTACGGGGTTGGGTTGCTGGGCGCCCACCCGCGTCACTTCACGGTTCTCCAGGGCGGCTAGCAATTTGCCCTGAATCGACAACGGCAAGTCGGCGATTTCATCCAGGTACAACGTGCCGCCATTGGCCGAGCCGAACCACCCTGCCCGGCTGCTGGGCGCGCCGTTGTGGGCACCGGCGCTGTAGCCGAACAGTTCAGCATCGGCATAGGTCGGGCTGATGGCAGCGCAGTTGACCGAGACGAACAGGCCACTGCGATCACTGGCACGGTGGATCTGCCGTGCCAGCAATTCCTTGCCAGTACCGGTCTCACCGCGAATCAGCACCGGCAACGCCAATGGCGCCAACAGCTCCAGCTCCTCGCGCAATTGCTGTGAACGCGGGTCGACGAATACCAGCGCCTTGGCGCGGATGCTCAGCGGGCTTTTGTCCAGTTCAGGAAAGGTCAGCAATGGCTGGCCGAACGTGTCGTGATGACTCATAGAAAACTCCCGCCCGCAGCATCAGGGGCCGGGCGCTGGATTGATTAAGGTCTTGCCTGGGCGTCAGGCGCGGCGAAGCGCGTGCTGTTCCAGGCGGCTCTGCAGGCGGTACAGGTAAGCGAAGCCCTGCTCCCAGCGGCGGTGCCCGGACTTGACGTTGATATGCCCGGCGCCCGCGAGAAAGCCCACTTCGGCGCCCCAGGCACGTGCCAGCTGCATCGCACGCGGAGCGCTTACTGCCGGGTCGTTATCGGAGCTGACCACCTGGCTTGGAAACGGCAGCAACTGCTGTGCGATGGGCGCGAAGTTTTGCAAGGCCGGTGCACAGGTCGGGCGCTCGACGTCGGCCGGGGCTACCAGCAAGGCACCGCGGACGCGACGCAGCAGGCTGACACTGGCTTGTGCTGCCCAATGGGCGACGGTGATGCAGCCCAGACTGTGGGCAATCAATATCACCGGCGACTCATCAGCCGCCACGGCGCTTTCCAGGGCAGCGACCCAGTCCTGGCGTTGCGGCGTCAACCAGTCGGCCTGTTCGACCCGGGCGCTGTTAGGCAACACCTGCTGCCAGTGACTCTGCCAATGATCCTCTGGCGAACCTTGCCAGCCCGGCACAATCAGGTAACGGATCGAATCATTGCGCATGGGGACGCCTCCTGCTGGGTTTGCGTGCTTGAGGCCAAGTATAGGGGCATGAAAATGAACGTAAAGGAATAAGAAGCTATTTATTAATAACCAAATAACTCCAAAAGATCACACCACCAGCGCCCCTGGCGGGGCAGACCTACTCGGCCGGACGACTGTCCAGATAGGCCCGGATGGTTTTTTCGGCCTTGCTCAAGTGACGCTCGAGTACCCTGACGGCATCCTCGACGGCCTTGTCGTTGGCAGCATCAACCAGAGCGTTGTGGTCATCCTGCGTCAATTTGCCAAGGCCCATCGACGACAGGTGAAAACGCAAGAAGCGCTCCTCTTCATTGAGCTCGATTTCAATCAGGTGCAACAGCTTCTTGTTCGTTGCCTTGCTGTACAGGCTCATGTGAAACAGCCGGTTCAGACGACCGATTTCGGCATGCCGGGTTTCGTTCTCCAGCTGGGCGATGTAGCTGCGCGCCAGGGCAATGTCATCGGCATCAAGACGGGGAATCGACTGGCGCAATGCCTCGCTTTCGAGTAGCACCCGCAAAGCATAGGAGTCCATGGCATCTTCGCCGATCAATGGCGCCACCACCGCACCCTTGTGGGCGACTACCTGCAGCAACGATTGCGTTTCGAGTTGGCGCAAGGCTTCGCGCACCGGCATGCGGCTGACCCCGAACAACGACGCCAGCTCTTGCTGACGCAGCGCCATGCCCGGGGGCAGGCGACCATCGAGAATAGCGCTGCGCAACCGCTCTTCAATCACACTCCGAGCCAGGTGCGGCGGCACTTGCTCGCTGCCCAGTATTTCGCTCAATGGTCTGGATTTTTGGGTCACGCTTTACTCTGCCCTTTGTCGTCGGAACACGGCGGGAATTGGATCCAATCACCGTAGTCAGGGGGTGGGTGCTTGTCAAACCGCTCGGAAGGGCCCCGCTCAGGGCGGATGGCAATGGCTGCGGCGATAATTGCTATCGTGAATGAAGTTTTTCTCCAAGGGAAGCCACTCCGATGTGGTGGGCAAGCGCCCGCGATGAGGGTGGTCAGACTGATGCCACCGTGATTGTAAGGTGCCATTGTTTTTTTAGGGGCAAGGCCGCACCATCGGTGCTTTTCCATAGGTCTGCGCAGGTTTTCGTAGTGACGAGACGCTGGACTGTTCACCTGACCCTGCGCCGGCTGAGCCTTGCCGTTATGCTCGGCTGCCTGTTGCTGGGCAGCCTGCACGCCGACTGGGACTTTTCCCAGATCAGCCGCAAGGCCCAGTCACTGTACGGGGCACTGGGTGCAGGACAAGGCCGTATCGATGCCTGGCAGAACCTGCTGAGCACCCAGAAACAGGACAGCGAAGCCGAGCAGCTCAAGCGGGTCAACCAGTTCTTCAACCACCAGCTGCGCTATGTCGAAGACATCGACCTGTGGCGTGAGACGGATTACTGGGCAACCCCGATCCAGGCACTGATCAAGGGTGCCGGCGACTGTGAAGACTATGCTATCGCCAAGTACTTCAGCCTGCGGCGCATGGGCGTGCCGGCGGAAAAGCTGCGCATCACATACGTCAAGGCACTGCGCCAGAACCGCGCACACATGGTCCTGACTTACTACGCAACGCCCAATGCCATGCCCCTGGTTCTGGACAGCCTGATGGATGCCATCAAGCCCGCCAGTGAACGCACCGATCTGCTGCCAGTCTATTCCTTCAACGGTGAAGGTCTGTGGCTGACCGGTGCGACGGGCAACAAGAAGGTCGGCGACACCAAACGCTTGTCGCGCTGGCAGGACCTGTTGAAAAAGATGCAGGCCGAAGGTTTCCCGGCCGAACCGGTTTACTAAAGGAGCACAGATGTCACTGTTCAAACAATTGCTGCTTGCCATCTGCCTGTTCCTGGTAGTCGCCTTCAGTGGCAGCTTCATGGTCAGCCTGGAAAGCTCGCGTAGCCAGTACGTCAATCAGCTGCGCTCGCACGCCCAGGACGCAGCCACTGCCCTGGCATTGTCGCTGACGCCGAACATCGACGATCCGGCGATGGTCGAACTGATGGTCAGTTCGATTTTCGACAGCGGTTATTACTCGAGTATCAAGGTCATCGATTCGGGCTCCAACGCGGTGCTGGTGGAGCGTCACGCCGAGCCAGACGCCAACGGCGTACCCGCCTGGTTCACGCGCCTGATCGGTCTTGAGGCTGCTGGCGGCGATGCTATCGTCAGCCGCGGCTGGCAACAGGCTGCCCGTGTCGAAGTGGTCAGCCATCCCATGTTTGCCCTGGCCAAGCTCTGGCAGAGCGCCCTGGGCAGCCTGGGCTGGTTGCTGCTGTGTGGTGCCTTGAGCGCCGTGCTCGGCGCACTGCTGCTGCGTCGGCAACTCAAGCCCCTGGACTACATGGTGGAGCAGTCGCACGCCATTGCCCGCCGTGAATTCCTCAGCCTGCCCGACCTGCCGCGCACCCCCGAACTGCGCCGTGTGGTGCAGGCCATGAACCAGATGGTCGAGAAGCTCAAGGCGTTGTTCAAAGAGCAGGCGGAACGCAGTGAAAAGCTGCGGGTCGAGTCGTATCAGGACAGCCTGACCGGCTTGGCCAACCGCCGCTATTTCGAAATGCAGCTCAATGCCCAAGTCAGCAACATGGAAGAAGCCCGGCCGGGTTACCTGTTGCTGCTGCGGGTCAAGGACCTGGCCGGGCTTAACCAGCGACTGGGTGGCCAGCATACCGATCAACTCCTTCAGGCAGTCGGCCAGCAGCTGCAGCGTACTTGCGCCAATTACCCGGAAACCAACAACCTGATCACCCGCAGCCGTGGCGGCGAGTTCGCCGTACTGGCACCCGGTCTGGTGCATGAGGAAGCGATTCAACTGGCCCAGGCCCTTGAGGGCACCCTGCAGAGCCTGGCCGAAACCGGCGCTACCGATGTAACCCCGGTGGCCTGTATCGGCATGGCGCCCTACAGCCCGGGCGATGCCCCCCAGGTACTGCTGAAGCTGGCCGATGAAGCGCTGGCCCGCGCCGAAGCCCAGGTGGAACCAGGCTGGGTGTGCTTTGAACAAGGTACGGCGCCGCAGAGCGGTGAAACCCACCATACCTGGCATCGCCTGCTCGACGAGGCCCTGGAGCATGGGCGCTTCCAGCTGTTTTTCCAGCCGGTGGTGGCCTGCGATGCCCCGGAGAAGGTCCTGCACTACAAGGTCATTTCACGTTTGCTCGACGATCAGGGCCAGGCCGTAGCGGCCGGGCGCTTTCTGCCTTGGCTGGAGCGTTTTGGCTGGTCGACGCGGCTGGACATCCTGATGCTCGAGCAAGTACTCAAGCATCTGCTCAACCACACCGAAGCCCTGGCCCTGAACCTGTCGGCTGCGACGCTGGCCGACCCCAAGGCACTGCAACGGGTCTATGAGCTACTGGGTCAATACACGGCGCTGGGGCCGCGCCTGACCCTGGAAATCGGTGAAGAACAGCTGCCCGATCAGGCCGCCCTCGAACAGCTGACCCGACGCTTGCACGCCCTGGGCTTCAGCCTGAGCCTGCAACGTTTTGGTGGGCGTTTCAGCATGATCGGCAACCTGGCCCATCTGGGCCTGGCTTACCTGAAAATCGACGGCAGCTATATTCGCGCCATCGATCAGGAGCAGCACAAACGCCTGTTCATCGAAGCGATCCAGCGTGCAGCGCACAGCATCGATTTGCCACTGATCGCCGAGCGCGTGGAAACCGAAGGTGAACTCAAGGTGTTGTGCGAAATGGGCATTTACGGCGTGCAGGGCCGGCTGGTCGGCGAACCGGCGCCCTGGCGATAAACCGCAACCAGCAGGCCTCATGGGGCCTGCTGGCCTTCAGAGACTGGGCCTAGATCAGGCCTCTTTCTTCGCTGTCATCAATCAGGTTGCTCAAGCCACCTAACGCTTCACGCGCTGTGGAGCGGTTGAGCAATTTGGCCTGGGCACCGGCCGGCAGGTCGGTGATGCTGATCACCCCTTTTGCGGTCAGCACTTCGATCAGGTCTTCAAGAACCCGGATCATGTCCAGGTCGCTTTGCTTGAGCTGCTTGAGGCTGTTCTCGACGGTATTGTCGGCAAACCAGTCCTGAATCTCGGCATGGTCGGCCGGCAACAACTCCGTGTATTCGGCATAGGGAGCGGCCTCGACCCGCGCCAACCGACCCTGTGCATCGCGTTGCACGTAGTACATGGGGTATCCCTCCAATTGTGAGTCCATCACCGCAGTCAGCAGCATAGGCCAAGCTCGCCCAGGCGCGCGCCTGGCGAGCGAGTATGCCGTGCGAATGTCGCGCAGGCCAAGCCCGAACCCCACAGCAACCCGTACCGGGTTGCCGCGGGCGCTGGGCATCAGCTGTTGGAGTGGTCGATCTTGATGGTCGGGTCGGCGCCGCTCACCAGCGAGTTGATCGTGGTGTTGGCCCAGTTGACGCCTTCCAGCTTGATCGTCACGTCGGCATTGGCCAGGCCGCCGGCGTCGTTGAGTTTGCCTTCGGAACTGACCTGCAGAGTCGACTCACTGTTGACCGTGGTGATCTTCAGGTAGTTGTCGATGGTGCTGGCCTTCTCGCCCTGAAGCAGATCACTCAGGTCCAGACGGTCGCCTTCGACAGGCTTGAAGTCCCGAATCACATCGTTACCGGTGTCGCCGGCTTTCCACACGAAGGTGTCGGCAGCATTGGTGCCGACCAGAAGGTCATTACCGTGGTTGCCGTATACCGTGTGCGAATCACTCTGGGTGAAGAGGATGTCCTGCTCCTCACTGGCCAGCAGCGAGTAAGACGCAGACTGAGTCGTGGTGGCTCCAGGGCCGGTCGTAGCGATGGTGATGTCCAGGTGTGCCGTATCTGAGTCTCCATCGGCCTGGGTCACCTTGTACTCGAACTGGTCCGTTTTGCCGGCGTTATCCTTGTTGACGGTCGGGGTGTAGGTATAGGAGCCATCGCTCTTGATTGCCAAGTCACCAAAGCTGCCCTTGACCGTAGTGCCGCCTACCGGGATCTCCGTCCAGTTGCCGTTGACCTTCACCGACAAGGACGAGGTTTCCCCGTTGCTGCCCCAGAGGTCGTTGTCTTGCACCGAGCCGGAAACTGGCGTTGCTGACCATTCGATGGTCGTTGCACCTGGCACTTTGGCAGTGAAATCGTCGAACGTTACCGTCGCCAGCTTGCTGGAGGAGTTGCCGCTGCCATCGTGCACATTCAGGAGAATCCGGTACTGGCTATTGGCATCCAGCGCATCGGTAGTAACCGATTTCGTCGTGGAGTAGATAGACCCACTCTGCGCAAAGGACCAGGTGTTACCACCATCAGTGCTCTTGTAGAGCGACCATTGTGCGGTGTCACCGCTGTTGAAATTGCTGAAACTGGTCGTGAACGACAACGTTTCGCCAGCACCTGTTCCGGTCTTGTAAGTCGGCGTCAGCGCCTGGGCATCGCCATCGCTGCTGCCGTTATTGTCTTTCAATACCAAGGCACTGCTGCTGCGGCTGGCATCCGAAGTGCTGCCGCTGAGCGAACTGGTCTGCCAGCTGCTGAGATTCGCTTTCAGCACCGAGCTGCTCGACAGGTCCGCGAGATTCTGGTCCACAGGAGTGGTGTTGAACTTCCACGCGTTGGTTTCACTGCCACTGTTGAAGTTCGCCAGTGTTGTGTATGTATCTGCTGCTGTGACACTTCTGGACGTCAACGTAGCCGTCGCGTTGTCATCAGTGGCAATCGGGTCGCTACGATCATTGACGGTCAGCGTCAGTGTCGACTCGGCGGTCTCGCCATTGGCATCCTTCACCGTGTACTTCACAACGGTCTGAAGGGACGTTGAGGTATCGAAGTTGTCCTTGCCGGTGAAGGTATAGCTGCCATCGGCTTTGAAGGTCAGCTTGCCGAGATTGCCAAGGTCGAACGTTTTCACGTCGTTGGCATTGGCGAACTTGTAAATCGTTCCGTTGACCTCCACCGAATCCATCTTCCAGCCATTGGCCGCCCAACCAGCAGTACCCCCGGTATCGTTGGTGGTGACATTACCCGACACCACGCTGCCGCCGGCGCTGGTTACCAGTGCATCGGTCAAGGAGCTGAGCGAGGTTTCAACTACCAATACGTTTTTGTCGTTCGAGCCGTTGGTGATGGAGCCGGCTGTCTCGCCTGGTTTCCAGGCAATCGGCTCCAGGAAGTTCTTATCGCTGTTGCTCAGGCCACCAAAGCCCACGGCGAAGGATTCGTCGAATTTATTGCCTTCGAGGAAGTTGATCCACTTCGTTTCCGAAGCGCCAGTAGAAGGTTCGCCATCCGACATGAAGATAGACACCAGCTTGCCGCCACCAGGTGGAGGTGCTGTGAATTTGTCGATCACGGTTGTCAGTGCATTGTTGTAGTTGGTCCCACCAGACGCCTGGATAGCGTCAATCGCTTTCATCGCGTCTTCAAGATTGGTATACCAGCCACCATTTTGGCCCGAATCATGGAACGTCGCGGAGCTTGAAAACGAGACAATAAACACCGAGTGCACAGTGCCGGACGCAAAGAGGTTACTCACCGCATCCTTGAGCATGGCGATGCGCGTAGTGTACGGGCCACTGCCGTCTGGATCGCCGCCCTGCGGCCCCATGCTGCCAGAACGGTCGAGCACCAGAACCACATCGCTGCCACCGCCCTTACCGCTTTCCAGGATTGTTGCGCTATCACTGGTGACAGTTGGACCGCTGTCATTGTCCAGAATCGTACCGGTAGCGGTGTTCTGACTGCCGACGGCCAGGTTTTCAAACACGTTGTTGGTGTCCGTCACACCCTTGATGGTGGCGGTCAGCGACTCGCTTTTTTCAATCAAGGTGTCGTCGAATGTCTGAACGGGGAACGAAGTGCTGCTGTTGCCGCCACTGATGGTGACGCTGGTCGGCAGTTTGCCGGTGATATCAGCGGTGGTGTTGGCCGAACCGCCCCAATCCAGGCTTACGGTCACGGACTTGCCGCTTGGAACTGTTACCGCGATACCGTTCTGGTCTACCAACTCAACCTTGTATGTCAGCACGCCACCTTCGGTGACAGAGGCGTTGCCATCAATGCTGATCTTGGCGAAGACCGTATCGGTGGTATCTACCACCGTCGATGTCGCGGAGCCACTGCCCGCTTGAACGCCCAGACTTTCAAAGCCAGGACCGTTTACACCGATGATCGTAGCGGTCAACGAGCTGCCGTCCTTCAAGACGTCTTCGCCGTTGCCAGCATCAATTTTCAAGGTGCCGGTGCTCTGACCGTCAGCAATGGTGATCACGCCCTTATCGGTGGTGATCGTAGTCACGCCTTTGGAGGCATGGCTCAGGGTGGCGGTGAAGACGTACTGCGCCGACGGGCCTTCGAATTGCTGCGAGCCGGACAGGC
>NZ_QJRG01000038.1 GCF_004025535.1 Pseudomonas alkylphenolica | reverse complement strand
GGTATCACCATCAACACCGCGCACGTCGAGTACAACTCGAACATTCGTCACTACGCTCACGTTGACTGCCCAGGTCACGCTGACTACGTGAAGAACATGATCACCGGTGCTGCCCAGATGGACGGCGCGATCCTGGTTTGCTCGGCCGCCGATGGTCCGATGCCACAAACCCGTGAGCACATCCTGCTGTCCCGTCAGGTAGGCGTTCCGTACATCGTGGTCTTCCTGAACAAGGCTGACCTGGTAGACGACGCTGAGCTGTTGGAACTGGTCGAGATGGAAGTTCGCGACCTGCTGTCCACCTATGACTTCCCAGGCGACGACACCCCGATCATCATCGGTTCGGCTCGTATGGCGCTGGAAGGCAAAGACGACAACGAAATGGGCACCACCGCTGTCAAGAAGCTGGTTGAGACTCTGGACAGCTACATCCCAGAGCCTGAGCGTGCTATCGACAAGCCGTTCCTGATGCCAATCGAAGACGTATTCTCGATCTCGGGTCGTGGTACCGTTGTTACCGGTCGTATCGAGCGTGGTATCGTCCGCGTTCAGGACGCCCTGGAAATCGTTGGTCTGCGTGACACCACCACCACCACCTGCACCGGTGTTGAGATGTTCCGCAAGCTGCTGGACGAAGGTCGTGCTGGCGAGAACTGCGGCGTTCTGCTGCGTGGCACCAAGCGTGACGACGTTGAGCGTGGTCAGGTTCTGGTCAAGCCAGGTTCGGTTAAGCCGCACACCAAGTTCACCGCAGAAGTTTACGTTCTGAGCAAGGAAGAAGGCGGCCGTCATACTCCGTTCTTCAAAGGCTACCGTCCACAGTTCTACTTCCGTACTACTGACGTGACCGGTAACTGCGAGCTGCCAGAAGGCGTTGAAATGGTAATGCCAGGTGACAACATCCAGATGACTGTCACTCTGATCAAAACCATCGCAATGGAAGATGGTCTGCGTTTCGCTATCCGTGAAGGCGGTCGTACCGTCGGCGCTGGCGTCGTAGCCAAAATCATCGAGTAATACTCGATAGGTTGAAAAAGCCCCCGCTCAGCGGGGGCTTTTTTTATTGGGTTGACACCCAATAGGGGCGTCTATAGAATCACGCCTCCTTTTAACGGGCGTAGTGCGCCCGGTGGGAATAGCAGCCTGGAGTCTGAAATCCAATGCAAAATCAGCAAATCCGTATCAGGTTGAAGGCTTTTGACCATCGCCTGATCGACCAATCCACCCAGGAAATCGTGGAAACCGCGAAACGTACTGGTGCTCAAGTGCGTGGTCCAATTCCACTGCCTACTCGCAAAGAGCGGTTCACCGTTCTGGTCTCCCCGCACGTCAACAAAGACGCGCGTGACCAGTACGAGATCCGTACTCATAAGCGCGTTCTGGACATCGTCCAGCCAACGGATAAAACCGTTGATGCTCTTATGAAGCTTGATCTTGCGGCCGGCGTGGAAGTGCAGATCAGCCTCGGCTAAGACACGGTCTTAGTCGTGTAACGCTCTGAAATGGGCGGCCATAGCGGGTGAAAGCCCCGTACACTCATGAGGTTTACAACATGACTATTGGTGTAGTCGGTCGTAAATGCGGTATGACCCGTATTTTCACCGAAGAAGGTGTCTCCATTCCGGTCACGGTCATTGAGATCGAGCCGAATCGCGTCACCCAGTTCAAAACCGAAGAAACCGATGGCTACCGTGCAGTGCAAGTCACTGTTGGTGAGCGTCGTGCTTCGCGCGTGACTGCTGCTCAAGCAGGTCACTTCGCTAAAGCGAACGTTGCCGCTGGTCGCGGTGTCTGGGAGTTCCGTCTTGAAGAAGGCGACTACCAGGCTGGCGACTTGATCAATGCAGAAATCTTCGCTGCTGGCCAAATGGTAGATGTTACCGGTCAGTCGAAAGGTAAAGGCTTTGCCGGTACCATCAAGCGCTGGAACTTCCGCGGTCAAGATAACACCCACGGTAACTCCGTTTCCCACCGCGTCCCGGGCTCTATCGGCCAGTGCCAGACTCCTGGTCGTGTATTCAAGGGCAAGAAAATGTCCGGTCATATGGGCGCCGAGCGCGTGACCGTTCAGTCCCTGGAAGTAGTGCGCGTCGACGCTGAACGCAATCTGTTGCTGGTCAAGGGTGCCGTTCCTGGCGCTACTGGCGGTGATCTGGTTGTGCGTCCGGCTGCCAAGGCTCGCGGTTAAGGGGAAGCTGACATGCAACTAAATGTAAATGACGCTCAAGCGATCGAAGTTTCCGAACTGACTTTCGGTGGCGAATTCAACGAGACGCTGGTTCACCAAGCAGTCGTGGCCTACATGGCCGGCGGCCGTCAGGGCACCAAGCAGCAGAAAACCCGTTCCGACGTTGCTGGTGGCGGTAAGCGCCCATGGCGTCAGAAAGGTACTGGCCGCGCTCGTGCCGGTACTATCCGTAGCCCAATCTGGCGTGGCGGCGGTACCACTTTCGCAGCTCGTCCTCAAGACCACTCGCAGAAGCTCAACAAGAAGATGTACCGCGCAGCAATGCGTTCCATCCTCGCCGAGCTGGTGCGTACCGACCGTCTGGTCGTGGTTCAGGACTTCGCTGTTGAAGCACCGAAAACCAAAGATCTGCTGAACAAGCTGAATGGCATGGGTCTGAGCGACGTACTGATCGTTTCTGACGCTGTTGATCAGAATCTGTACCTGGCTGCTCGTAACCTGCCGCACGTCGACGTACGTGACGTACAGGGTTCCGATCCGGTCAGTCTGATCGCATACGACAAAGTGTTGATCACTGTGTCGGCCGTGAAGAAATTCGAGGAGCTGCTGGGATGAACCAGGAACGCGTATTTAAAGTCCTCCTTGGCCCGCACGTTTCCGAGAAGGCTACCGTTCTGGCTGAGAAAAAAGGCCAGTTCGTATTCAAGGTTGCTACTGATGCAACCAAGCTGGAAATCAAGAAAGCTGTCGAAGGCCTGTTCGGCGTAAAAGTCGAAAACGTGTCGACCGTTAACGTTCTGGGTAAATCCAAGCGTACCGCACGTGGTCTGGGCAAGCGTAATGACTGGAAGAAGGCGATCGTCTCCCTTCAGCCAGGCCAAGATCTCGATTTCAGCAGCAGTGCTGAGTAAGGAAGGGGTGCATCATGGCAATCGTTAAATGCAAACCGACTTCCCCTGGCCGCCGTTTCGTGGTCAAGGTGGTCAACAAGGAGCTGCACAAAGGCGCTCCTCACGCACCGCTGCTCGAGAAGAAATCGAAGTCTGGTGGTCGTAACAACAATGGCCGCATCACTACGCGTCACGTAGGTGGTGGTCATAAGCAGCATTACCGTATGGTCGATTTCCGTCGCAACGACAAAGATGGCATCGTCGCCACTGTCGAGCGTATCGAATACGATCCAAACCGTACTGCTCACATCGCACTGCTGTGCTACGCAGACGGCGAGCGCCGCTACATCATCGCCCCTAAAGGCGTTGCTGCTGGCGACCAGCTGATCGCAGGCGCTCTGGCTCCAATCAAGCCAGGCAACTCCCTGCAACTGCGCAACATCCCAGTGGGTAGCACCATTCACGGCATCGAACTGAAGCCGGGCAAAGGTGCACAGATCGCTCGTTCCGCTGGTGCTTCGGCTCAGCTGATCGCTCGCGAAGGTGTCTATGTGACCCTGCGTCTGCGCTCTGGTGAAATGCGTAAAGTCCTGGCTGAGTGCCGTGCGACCCTGGGCGAAGTCTCGAACTCCGAGCACAGCCTGCGTTCGCTGGGTAAAGCTGGTGCCAAACGCTGGCGTGGCGTTCGCCCAACCGTTCGTGGTGTTGCCATGAACCCGGTTGACCACCCACATGGTGGTGGTGAAGGTCGTACCTCCGGTGGTCGTCATCCGGTATCGCCATGGGGCTTCCCGACTAAGGGCGCGAAGACTCGTGGTAATAAGCGTACCGACAACATGATCGTCCGTCGTCGCAAGTAAATAGAGGGATACGACAGTGCCACGTTCTCTGAAAAAAGGTCCTTTTATCGATCTTCACCTACTGAAGAAGATCGAAGTGGCGGCGGAGAAGAACGATCGCAAACCAGTTAAAACCTGGTCGCGTCGTTCCATGATCCTGCCACAAATGGTCGGTCTGACCATCGCGGTACACAACGGTCGCCAACACGTCCCAGTTCTCGTGAACGAAGACATGGTCGGCCATAAACTGGGCGAGTTTGCCGGTACCCGCACTTATCGTGGGCACGTGGCTGACAAGAAAGCCAAGCGTTAAGGGGTAAGGAAATGGAAGTAGCCGCTAAGTTGTCGGGCGCTCGAATCTCCGCCCAGAAAGCCCGCTTGGTCGCCGACCAGATCCGCGGGAAGAAGGTGGGCGAAGCGCTCAACCTGTTGGCTTTCAGCAGCAAAAAAGCCGCTGAAATCATGAAGAAAGTCCTCGAGTCGGCCGTAGCCAACGCCGAGCATAACGAAGGCGCAGACGTTGATGACCTGAAGGTCTCCACCGTTTTCGTCAACGAAGGGCGTTCGCTGAAGCGTATCATGCCGCGTGCCAAAGGCCGCGCTGATCGCATCGTCAAGCGGTCTTGCCATATCACTGTCAAGGTTGCGGACAAGTAACGGAGTCGATCAGATGGGTCAGAAAGTACATCCCACTGGCATTCGCCTGGGAATCGTCAAGGAGCACACCTCCGTCTGGTACGCAGACGGTCGGACTTATGCGGACTATTTGCTCGCAGATCTGAATGTGCGTGAGTACCTCCAAGACAAACTAAAAAGCGCGTCCGTTAGCCGTATCGATATCCATCGTCCGGCTCAAACTGCACGCATCACCATCCACACCGCTCGTCCAGGTATCGTTATCGGGAAGAAAGGTGAAGATGTTGAGAAACTGCGTCAGGACCTGACCAAGCAAATGGGTGTGCCTGTGCACATCAATATCGAAGAGATCCGCAAGCCGGAACTCGACGGTATGCTGGTTGCTCAGAGCGTTGCTCAGCAGCTGGAGCGTCGTGTGATGTTCCGTCGCGCCATGAAGCGCGCCGTACAGAACGCCATGCGCATTGGTGCCAAAGGCATCAAGATCCAGGTGAGCGGTCGTCTCGGTGGTGCTGAAATCGCACGTACTGAATGGTATCGCGAAGGTCGTGTGCCGCTGCACACCCTGCGTGCTGATATCGACTATGCCACTTACGAAGCTCACACCACTTACGGTGTGATCGGTGTGAAGGTTTGGATTTTCAAAGGCGAAGTTATTGGTGGTCGCCAAGAAGAACTGAAACCACAAGCACCAGCGCCTCGTAAAAAAGCTGCTAAGTAAGGGGTACGCCAAATGTTGCAACCAAAGCGTACAAAATTCCGCAAGCAGATGACTGGCCACAACCGTGGTCTGGCACTGCGCGGTAGCAAAGTCAGCTTCGGCGAGTTTGCTCTGAAAGCTGTTGCTCGCGGTCGTCTCACCGCCCGCCAGATTGAGTCGGCACGTCGTGCTCTGACCCGTCACGTAAAACGTGGCGGTAAAATCTGGATCCGTGTGTTCCCGGACAAGCCGATCTCCAAGAAGCCTCTCGAAGTGCGGATGGGTAAAGGTAAAGGTTCCGTGGAATACTGGGTTGCCCAGATCCAGCCAGGCAAAGTCCTGTACGAGATCGAGGGTGTTTCTGAAGAGTTGGCGCGTGAGGCTTTCGCCTTGGCGGCTGCAAAGCTGCCTCTCGCCACCTCCTTTGTTAAGCGGACGGTGATGTGATGAAAGCGAATGAACTTCGTGAAAAATCAGCACAGCAACTGAACGAGCAACTGCTCGGCTTGCTGCGCGACCAGTTCAATCTGCGTATGCAGAAAGCAACTGGCCAGTTGGGGCAGTCGCACCTGCTCTCGCAAGTTAAGCGTGACATCGCTCGCGTGAAAACTGTGCTCAACCAGCAGGCAGGTAAGTGATCATGGCTGAAGCTGAAAAAACCGTCCGTACGCTGACTGGCCGTGTCGTCAGCGACAAGATGGACAAAACCATCACCGTACTGATCGAGCGTCGCGTAAAGCACCCGATCTACGGTAAATACGTTAAGCGTTCGACTAAGCTGCACGCGCACGACGAAACCAATCAGTGCCACATCGGCGACAAGGTCTCCATCCGTGAGACCCGTCCGCTGGCCAAGACCAAAGCTTGGGCACTGGTTGAAGTTCTCGAACGCGCTGTTGAAGTCTAAGGGCTAAGGGTCGGAGAAATTTTATGATTCAGACTCAATCCATGCTCGATGTGGCCGATAACAGCGGCGCTCGTCGCGTCATGTGCATCAAGGTTCTCGGCGGTTCGCACCGCCGTTACGCCGGCATCGGTGACATCATCAAGGTAACCGTCAAGGAAGCAATTCCTCGCGGTAAAGTGAAGAAAGGCCAAGTGATGACTGCTGTTGTAGTCCGCACTCGCCACGGTGTCCGTCGCGCTGACGGCTCCATCATCCGCTTTGATGGCAATGCTGCTGTTCTGCTGAACAACAAGCAAGAGCCGATCGGCACCCGTATCTTTGGGCCAGTGACCCGTGAACTTCGTACTGAGAAGTTCATGAAGATCGTCTCGCTCGCCCCAGAAGTGCTGTAAGGAGATCCGACATGCAAAAGATTCGTCGTGACGACGAGATCATCGTGATCGCCGGCAAAGACAAAGGTAAGCGCGGTAAGGTGCTCAAGGTTCTCGCTGACGACCGTCTGGTCGTTGGTGGGATCAACCTGGTGAAGCGTCATACCAAGCCTAACCCGATGTCGGGCGTACAAGGCGGTATCGTCGAGAAAGAAGCGCCACTGCACGCTTCCAACGTCGCCATTTTCAACGGCGAAACCAACAAGGCTGACCGCGTTGGTTTCAAAGTAGAAGACGGCAAGAAAATTCGTGTCTTCAAGTCGACCCAAAAAGCGGTTGATGCTTGAACACTGCTAGGTAGAAGACCATGGCACGACTGAAAGAGATTTACCGGAAGGAAATTGCTCCGAAGCTTAAGGAAGAACTTAAGCTGGCGAACGTGATGGAAGTTCCGCGCGTTACCAAGATCACCCTGAACATGGGTCTGGGCGAAGCTGTCGGCGACAAAAAAGTCATCGAGCACGCTGTTGCTGACCTGGAGAAGATCACCGGTCAGAAAGCCGTTGTGACTTTCGCTCGGAAATCCATCGCGGGCTTCAAAGTCCGTGAGGGCTGGCCGATCGGCGTTAAAGTTACTCTGCGCCGTGATCGTATGTACGAATTCCTGGACCGCCTGCTGGCGATCTCCCTGCCTCGGGTTCGCGACTTCCGCGGCCTGAATGCCAAGTCCTTCGATGGTCGTGGCAACTACAGCATGGGCGTGAAAGAGCAGATCATCTTCCCGGAAATCGACTACGACAAGATCGATGCTCTGCGCGGTCTGGACATTACCCTGACCACCACTGCCAAGAACGATGACGAAGGCCGCGCTCTGCTGCGTGCTTTCAAATTCCCGTTCCGCAACTGATTGGAGTAGGAAAATGGCCAAGAAGAGCATGAAAAACCGTGAGCTGAAGCGTCAGCTCACTGTTGCCAAGTACGCCAAGAAGCGTGCCGAGCTGAAAGCGACCATCGTTAACCTGGAAGCAACTCCAGAAGAGCGTTTTGCCGCTGTCGTAGCTCTGCAGAAGCAGCCACGTGACGCCAGCGCTTCGCGCCTGCGTAACCGCTGCCGCATCACCGGCCGTCCACACGGCGTTTACCGCAAGTTCGGCCTCGGCCGTAACAAGCTGCGTGAAGCAGCAATGCGCGGTGACGTTCCAGGTCTGGTTAAAGCCAGCTGGTAAGACGTGCCGGCAGCGTCCAGGTGGCGGAGGAGCAATCTTCCGACCACCGGTGACATTGCAACGAAACAAGCCCCTTCTGGGGCTTGTTTCGTTTCTGGGATCTGTCTAGAATGACCGGCTCTCCTGAGCCCGGGTTTTTTGACCTGGCCGCTTAGGTGACTGTAGTAGCCGAGAGGCTAATTTTTCTTGTATCAGGAGCGTCTAGCCCATGAGTATGCAGGACCCGTTAGCGGACATGCTAACTCGCATCCGTAATGCCCAGATGGCTGAAAAGTCCGTCGTAAGCATGCCTTCGTCGACTCTGAAGGTTGCGGTAGCCAAAGTTCTGAAAGACGAAGGTTACATCGCTGGCTACCAAGTCAGCAGCGAAGTAAAGCCATCGCTTTCCATCGAGCTGAAATACTTCGAAGGCCGTCCAGTCATCGAAGAAGTCAAGCGCGTAAGTCGTCCAGGCCTGCGTCAGTACAAGTCCGTCGAAGAACTGCCGAAAGTACGTGGCGGTCTGGGCGTGTCTATCGTCTCCACCAACAAAGGTGTGATGACTGATCGTGCTGCGCGCGCTGCCGGTGTCGGCGGCGAAGTTCTCTGCACAGTGTTCTAAGGGGGGATAAGCATGTCTCGCGTCGCTAAGAACCCCGTTAAGCTGCCAGCAGGCGTCGAAGTTAAATTCGTCGGTCAGCAGCTTTCGGTGAAGGGTGCCAAGGGCACTCTCGAACTGAACGTTCACTCGTCAGTAGAAATCGTTGAAGAAGCTGGTGAGCTGCGTTTCGCTGCTCGCAATGGCGATCAACAAACTCGCGCTATGGCCGGTACTACCCGTGCTCTGGTAAACAACATGGTCCAAGGCGTAAGCCAAGGCTTCGAGCGCAAGCTCCAGCTGGTCGGTGTTGGTTACAAAGCTCAGGCTAAAGGCACTGTGCTGAACCTTGCGCTCGGCTTCTCGCATCCAGTGGATTACGAATTGCCTGAGGGCATCACCGCTGAGACCCCAAGCCAGACCGATATCCTGATCAAGGGCATCGACAAGCAGCTGGTAGGTCAGGTGGCCGCTGAAATCCGCGACTTCCGTCCACCAGAGCCGTACAAAGGCAAGGGTGTGCGTTACGCGGACGAAGTCGTCCGTCGTAAAGAAGCCAAGAAGAAGTAGGGCCTAGCAAATGACCGACAAAAAAGTTACTCGACTGCGTCGCGCTCGCAAAGCACGCCTGAAAATGCACGAACTCGAAGTCGTGCGTCTCTGCGTGTTCCGCTCCTCGCAGCACATCTACGCCCAGGTCATTTCGGCCGACGGCAGCAAAGTCCTGGCCAGCGCCTCGACTTTGGACAAAGACCTGCGTGATGGCGCCACTGGCAACATCGACGCGGCCACTAAGGTTGGCAAGCTGGTAGCTGAGCGCGCGAAAGCCGCCGGTGTATCTCAAGTTGCCTTTGACCGTTCTGGCTTCAAGTATCACGGCCGTGTGAAAGCGCTGGCTGATGGTGCTCGTGAAGGCGGACTGGAGTTCTAAGTTATGTCAAATAACGATCAAAAGCGCGACGAAGGCTACATCGAGAAGCTGGTTCAAGTTAACCGCGTAGCAAAAACCGTTAAAGGCGGCCGTATCTTCACTTTCACCGCGTTGACCGTGGTTGGTGATGGTAAAGGTCGTGTCGGCTTCGGCCGTGGCAAATCGCGCGAAGTACCTGCTGCGATCCAGAAAGCCATGGAAGCTGCCCGCCGCAACATGATTCAGGTTGACCTGAACGGCACCACTCTGCAGTACGCTACCAAGTCCGCCCATGGCGCGTCGAAGGTGTACATGCAGCCTGCCTCTGAAGGTACCGGTATCATCGCCGGTGGCGCAATGCGTGCCGTCCTGGAAGTTGCTGGCGTTCAGAACGTCCTGGCCAAGTGCTACGGCTCGACTAACCCTGTAAACGTGGTTCACGCCACTTTCAAGGGTCTGAAGGCTATGCAATCTCCTGAGTCCATTGCTGCCAAGCGCGGCAAGAGCGTTGAGGAGATCCGCTGATCATGGCTACCGTTAAAGTAACGCTGATCAAAAGCACCGCCGGCCGTCTCCCTAACCACAAACTGTGTGTTAAGGGTCTGGGTCTGCGCCGCATCGGTCACACTGTAGAAGTCCTGGATACTCCCGAGAATCGCGGGATGATCAACAAGGCTTACTACATGCTGCGCGTCGAGGGTTAATCGATGAAACTCAATGATCTGAGTCCAGCGCCGGGTTCCCGTCGCGAGAAGCATCGTCCGGGCCGTGGTATCGGTAGCGGTTTGGGTAAGACTGGTGGCCGTGGCCACAAAGGTCAGACCTCCCGTTCCGGTGGCACCATCGCTCCAGGCTTTGAAGGCGGTCAACAGCCGCTGCACCGTCGTCTGCCGAAATTCGGCTTCGTTTCCCTGAAAGCCATGGACCGCGCAGAAGTGCGTCTGTCCGAGCTGGCCAAAGTGGAAGGCGACGTTGTCACCGTGCAATCCCTGAAGGATGCCAACGTGATTAACCAGAACGTACAGCGTGTGAAAATCATGCTGTCGGGCGAAGTTACTCGCGCAGTCACCATCAAGGGTATCGCAGCCACCAAAGGTGCGCGTGCGGCTATCGAAGCAGCTGGCGGCAAGTTCGAGGAATAAATGGCTAAGCAAGGTGCTCTCTCTTCGCTCGGTAAAGGCGGGATGTCTGAACTTTGGGCTCGTCTGCGTTTTCTGTTCCTGGCGATCATCGTCTATCGGATAGGCGCACACATCCCAGTTCCAGGTATCAACCCGGACCGGCTGGCGGAACTGTTTCGACAGAATGAGGGGACCATTCTTAGCTTGTTCAACATGTTTTCCGGCGGCGCGCTGGAACGGATGAGCATCTTTGCACTGGGGATCATGCCGTACATTTCGGCATCGATCATCATGCAGCTGATGACCGCCGTCAGCCCGCAGCTGGAGCAGTTGAAGAAGGAAGGTGAAGCTGGCCGTCGCAAGATCAGCCAGTACACCCGCTACGGCACCGTAATCCTGGCGCTGGTCCAGGCCATTGGCATGTCCATTGGTCTGGCCGGTCAGGGCGTGGCGTTCTCTGCTGATTTTGGCTTCCATTTCGTTGCGGTTTCCACGTTTGTGGCAGGCGCAATGTTCATGATGTGGCTGGGTGAGCAGATCACGGAGCGCGGTGTAGGCAACGGTATCTCGATGTTGATCTTCGCAGGTATCGTCGCCGGTCTTCCGAGAGCAATCGGGCAGTCTTTCGAGTCTGCACGTACAGGCGATATCAACATTTTCGCTCTGGTCGCAATCGGTTTGCTGGCAGTAGCGATTATCGGTTTTGTGGTGTTCATTGAGCGTGGTCAGCGTCGAATCGCCGTTCACTACGCCAAGCGTCAGCAGGGCCGTAAGGTCTTCGCTGCGCAGACCAGCCACTTGCCGCTGAAGGTGAACATGGCGGGCGTAATTCCTGCCATTTTCGCGAGCAGCATTTTGCTGTTCCCGGCTTCGCTGGGTGCCTGGTTCGGTCAGTCCGAAGGTATGGGCTGGTTGCAGGACATCTCGCAGTCGATCGCTCCTGGTCAGCCGTTGAATATTCTGCTGTTTAGTGCAGGGATTATTTTCTTCTGCTTCTTCTATACGGCGTTGATGTTCAATCCGAAAGACGTAGCGGAAAACCTGAAGAAGTCCGGTGCCTTTATTCCGGGCATCCGTCCAGGTGAGCAGTCGGCGCGCTACATTGATGGCGTTCTGACCCGCTTGACCATGTTCGGTGCTCTTTATATGACGGCCGTCTGTCTGCTTCCCCAGTTCCTGGTGGTTGCGGCAAACGTTCCGTTCTACCTTGGCGGGACCTCGTTGCTGATTGTGGTAGTGGTTGTGATGGACTTCATGTCCCAAGTACAATCGCACCTCGTTTCGCACCAGTACGAATCCCTGATGAAGAAAGCCAACCTGAAAGGCTACGGCGGCAGTGGTTTGCTGCGCTGAGAGACCCTTAAGGTTCGAGGAGTTGGTGATGAAAGTTCGTGCATCGGTGAAAAAGCTGTGCCGTAACTGCAAAATTATTCGCCGCGAAGGTGTTGTTCGAGTAATTTGCAGTGCGGAACCACGTCACAAACAGCGCCAAGGCTGAGTGTGATCTGCGCTTCAAACCCAGCAGCTAGTGTGCTGCTGGGTTGATTATTTGTTTCTACAGCGATATTATCTCGCGCCCTATTTCTTGGCTTCCGGGGCGTAGGTAGCTGTCAATTGGAGTCCCACTGAATGGCCCGTATTGCAGGCGTCAACATTCCAGATAACAAGCATACTGTTATCTCGCTGACCTACATCTATGGTGTTGGTCGCACTACTTCGCAGAAAATCTGCGAAGCTACTGGGGTCAACCCAGCCGCTAAGATCAAGGATCTGAGCGACGAGCAGGTTGAATCGCTGCGTACTGAAGTTGCGAAGTACATCACCGAAGGTGATCTGCGTCGTGACATCAACATGAAAATCAAGCGTTTGATGGACCTGGGTTGCTACCGCGGCCTGCGTCATCGTCGGGGTCTGCCAGTACGCGGTCAGCGTACCAAGACCAATGCGCGTACCCGTAAAGGTCCGCGTAAGCCGATCCGCAAGTAATCGCACCAGCGAATCGACAGGAATTTAGAAATGGCAAAACCTGCTGCTCGTCCTCGTAAAAAAGTTAAAAAGACAGTGGTTGATGGCATCGCCCACATCCATGCCTCTTTTAACAACACCATCGTGACCATTACCGATCGTCAAGGTAACGCCCTGTCCTGGGCTACCTCCGGCGGTTCGGGTTTCCGCGGTTCCCGCAAGTCCACCCCGTTCGCTGCTCAAGTAGCTGCTGAGCGTGCTGGTCAAGCTGCGCTGGAATATGGTCTGAAGAACCTCGACGTAAACGTCAAGGGTCCAGGTCCAGGTCGTGAGTCCGCTGTTCGTGCTTTGAACGGTTGTGGCTATAAGATCGCCAGCATCACCGACGTGACGCCAATCCCGCATAACGGGTGCCGTCCGCCGAAGAAGCGCCGCGTGTAATCAGGAGACAGATAAATGGCACGTTACATTGGTCCAAAATGCAAACTGTCTCGTCGTGAAGGCACCGATCTGTTCCTGAAGAGCGGCGTTCGCGCTCTGGAATCGAAGTGCAACATCGAAGCAGCCCCAGGTATCCACGGCCAGCGCCGTGGCCGTCAGTCCGACTACGGTACCCAGCTGCGCGAGAAACAAAAAGTACGTCGCATCTATGGCGTTCTCGAGCGTCAGTTCAGTGGTTACTACAAGGAAGCAGCCGCCAAGAAGGGTGCTACCGGTGAGAACCTGCTGCAACTGCTCGAATGCCGTCTGGATAACGTCGTTTATCGTATGGGCTTTGGCGCTACTCGTGCCGAATCCCGTCAGCTGGTTTCGCACAAAGCGATCAGCATCAACGGCAAGACTGTAAACATTCCGTCCTACCAAGTTCGTCCGGGTGACGTGGTCGCAGTTCGCGAGAAATCGCTGAACCAGCTGCGCATTGTTCAAGCCCTTGAACTGTGCGCCCAGCGTGGCCGCGTTGAGTGGGTAGATGTGGATGCTGCCAAGAAGTCGGGCGTTTTCAAGAACGTTCCAGCTCGCAGTGACCTGTCCGCCGACATCAACGAAAGCCTGATTGTCGAGCTCTACTCCAAGTAAGGGCTAGAAAATAGGTGCATCCATGCAGATTTCGGTAAATGAGTTCCTGACGCCCCGCCACATTGATGTGCAGGTCGTCAGTCCAACCCGCGCTAAAATCACGCTCGAGCCTCTCGAGCGTGGCTTTGGCCATACCCTGGGCAACGCGCTGCGCCGCATCCTGTTGTCCTCTATGCCTGGCTGTGCAGTAGTCGAGGCCGAGATTGACGGTGTACTCCATGAGTACTCGGCAATCGAAGGTGTACAGGAAGATGTCATTGAAATCCTGTTGAACCTGAAAGGCCTGGCTATCAAACTGCACGGTCGTGACGAAGTTACGCTGACCTTGTCGAAAAAGGGTTCGGGGGTGGTTACCGCTGCCGATATTCAGCTGGATCATGATGTCGAGATCGTTAACCCCGATCACGTAATCGCTAACCTGGCGTCTAACGGCGCCCTGAACATGAAGCTCACCGTAGCTCGTGGTCGTGGTTATGAGCCGGCCGATTCGCGTCAGAGCGATGAAGACGAAAGCCGCAGCATTGGTCGCTTGCAGCTTGACTCTTCGTTCAGCCCGGTTCGCCGTATCGCATACGTGGTGGAAAACGCCCGTGTCGAGCAGCGTACCAACCTGGACAAGCTGGTTATTGATCTGGAAACCAACGGTACTCTGGATCCTGAAGAGGCTATCCGTCGTGCTGCAACCATTCTGCAACAGCAGTTGGCTGCGTTCGTCGACCTCAAAGGTGACAGCGAACCAGTGGTAGTCGAACAGGAAGACGAGATCGATCCGATCCTGCTTCGTCCGGTTGACGATCTGGAATTGACCGTGCGTTCGGCCAACTGCCTTAAGGCGGAGAACATTTACTACATCGGCGATCTGATTCAGCGCACCGAAGTAGAACTGTTGAAGACTCCGAACCTGGGCAAGAAGTCCCTGACTGAAATCAAGGACGTTCTGGCCTCCCGTGGTCTGTCCCTCGGCATGCGCCTCGACAACTGGCCGCCTGCAAGTCTTAAGAAAGACGACAAGGCGACTGCCTGATCGTCGTAATCACCGAACGTAGTGTTTGGTAAGGAATGAATCATGCGTCATCGTAAAAGTGGACGTCACCTGAGCCGTACCAGCTCTCACCGCAAGGCTATGTTCCAGAACATGGCGGTGTCGCTGTTCGAGCACGAGCTGATCAAAACTACCCTGCCAAAAGCCAAGGAACTGCGCCGCGTTGCCGAGCCGCTGATCACCCTGGCCAAGGAAGACAGCGTAGCTAACCGTCGTCTGGCTTTCGACCGTACCCGTTCGAAAGAAATCGTCGGTAAGCTGTTCAACGATCTGGGCAAGCGCTATGCCACCCGTCAGGGCGGCTACCTGCGTATCCTCAAGTGCGGCTTCCGCGCTGGCGATAACGCACCAATGGCGTACGTCGAGCTGGTTGATCGTCCTGTCGGTGGCTCGGTAGAAGCTGCTGAATAAGACGTCAGTCTGAAACAAAAAACCGGGCCTAGTGCCCGGTTTTTTGTGTCTACATGTATTGTAATAATCTATTGATATAAGTCAGGTAATAAATTTGTTGCTGTCATAGTTCTGGTCGATACTCACTGCAAGCCGATTAGCCGGCCGTTTGGGACCGATGCATGTCGAGACCGATGCAGTTCAAGACCGATAAGGAGATAGCGCATGAGCCAGACCAAGACACTGACGACCGCCAGCGGCGCACCGGTTGCCGATAACCAGAACTCGCGTTCTGCGGGTCCACGCGGGCCGTTGTTGCTGGATGATTTTCACCTGATTGAAAAGCTTGCCCACTTCAATCGCGAAAACATCCCCGAGCGTCGCGTACACGCGAAAGGTTCGGGTGCCTATGGCACGTTCACTGTGACCCGGGACATTTCCCAGTACAGCTATGCCAAGCTGTTCAGCGCTGTCGGCAAGCAGACCGAAACCTTCCTGCGCTTTTCCACTGTCGGCGGCGAGCGCGGCTCGGCGGATACCGAGCGTGACCCGCGTGGTTTTGCGGTGAAGTTCTATACCGAAGAAGGTAACTGGGACATCGTCGGCAACAACACCCCGGTGTTCTTCATTCGCGACCCGCTGAAATTCCCCGACTTTATCCACACCCAGAAACGTTTGCCGCAAAGCAACCTGAAAAGTGCACAGATGATGTGGGACTTCTGGTCGCACTCGCCGGAGGCGCTGCATCAGGTCACGATTCTGTTCTCTGACCGTGGCATTCCGGACGGCTATCGCCACATGCACGGTTTTGGCAGCCACACTTACAGCTTGATCAATGCCTGCGGTCAGCGCACCTGGGTCAAGTGGCACTTCAAGACCAAGCAGGGCATCAAGAACCTGGCACCTGCCGATGCAGCACGCTTGGCCGGTACTGACCCGGATTATGCCCAGCGCGATCTGTTCGAAGCGATCGAGCGCGGCGACTTCCCGAAATGGGCAGTATGCATCCAGGTAATGAGCGAAGAAGAAGCGGCAAGCCGCGATGAGAACCCGTTCGACGTGACCAAGACCTGGTCGCAAAAGGACTACCCGCTGATTGAGATCGGCGAGCTGGAACTCAACCGCAACCCGCTCAACTACTTCGCCGAAGTCGAGCAGGCCGCGTTCGGGCCGAGCAACATGGTTCCGGGTGTTGGCCTGTCGCCTGACCGCATGCTCCAGGGACGCGTGTTTGCCTATGCAGACGCCCACCGCTACCGCGTTGGTACCAACCATCAGCAATTGCCGGTAAACGCCCCACGTAGCCCGGTGAACAGCTACCAGCGCGATGGCAGCATGGCGTTTGGCAGTAACGGTGGTGCGACGCCGAACTACGAGCCGAACAGCTACGGTAATGCGCCCAAACAGGCACCGCAGTTCGCCGAGCCGGCACTGGAGCTCAACGGTGTGGCGGATCGTTACGATCATCGCGAAGACACCGATTACTACAGCCACGCCGGTGCGCTGTTCCGCTTGATGAACGCTGAGCAGAAAGCCCTGCTGATCAGCAACATTGCCGGCGCCATGACCGCGGTCTCGGCGGATGTTGTGCAGCGTCAGTTGCAGCACTTCTTTAAGGCCGATCCGGCCTATGGAGAAGGTATTGCCAAGGCTTTGGGCATAAATCTCGCCTAAGTCGAAGTGATAAGAAGAACCGCCCTCATTTGGGCGGTTTTTCAATGAATATCACTACTGTTTACCCGCTTTTTTGCACTTTTTTGCCCAATTCCAAGTGACCTCTCGATGATCCTGGTTCAAACTATGACTTTCACACAGGGAGAGGCAGGGCGATGCAAGGTCACCCGGACGTAATCGATTATCTCAACACGTTGCTGACGGGCGAACTGGCGGCACGCGATCAGTATTTCATCCATTCGCGCATGTACGAAGACTGGGGCTTGAGCAAGCTCTACGAGCGCATCAACCACGAGATGGAAGAAGAGACCCAGCACGCCGATGCCCTGATGCGTCGTATCCTCATGCTTGAAGGTACACCGCGCATGCGTCCTGATGATCTGGACGTCGGCACCACCGTACCGGAAATGATCGCCGCTGACCTGCGCCTGGAATACAAGGTGCGCGCAGCACTGTGTAAAGGCATCGAGCTGTGCGAGTTGCACAAGGACTATATCAGCCGCGATATCCTGCGCTTGCAGCTGGCCGACACGGAAGAAGATCACACCTACTGGCTGGAGAAGCAGCAGGGGCTGATCAAGTCCATTGGCCTGGAAAACTACCTCCAGTCGCAGATGTAATCTGCCTGCTGTTAAAAAGCCCCTGTCATGCGAATGACAGGGGCTTTTTCATGGGCGTCAGGCCCGGTCGCGTTCCAGCAGCGGCTTGAGGTAGTAGCCGGTGTGGGACTGTTTCATCTCGGCCACTTCCTCCGGTGTGCCGAAGCCAATGATCTGGCCGCCCTTGGAACCCCCCTCGGGGCCGAGGTCGACAATCCAGTCGGCCGTCTTGATCACGTCCAGGTTGTGTTCGATCACCACCACCGTGTTGCCGTGGTCGCGCAGGCGGTGCAGTACATCGAGCAATTGCTGGATGTCGGCAAAGTGCAAGCCTGTCGTCGGTTCGTCGAGGATGTACAGGGTCTTGCCGGTATCGCGCTTGGACAGCTCACGGGACAGCTTCACCCGCTGCGCTTCACCGCCGGAGAGGGTGGTCGCCGACTGTCCCAGCTTGATGTAAGACAGACCGACATCCATCAGGGTTTGCAGCTTGCGCGCCAAGGCGGGCACCGCGTCGAAGAACTCCCGGGCTTCCTCGATGGTCATCTCCAGGACTTCGTGGATGTTCTTGCCTTTGTATTTGATTTCCAGGGTCTCGCGGTTGTAGCGCTTGCTCTTGCAGACATCGCAGGGCACGTAGATGTCCGGCAGAAAGTGCATTTCGACCTTGATCAGGCCGTCGCCCTGGCACGCTTCGCAGCGGCCGCCTTTGACGTTGAACGAAAAACGCCCCGGCCCATAACCACGCGAGCGTGACTCGGGCACCCCGGAAAACAGTTCGCGGATCGGGGTGAACAACCCGGTGTAGGTCGCCGGGTTCGAACGCGGCGTACGACCGATCGGGCTCTGGTCGATGTCCACCACTTTGTCCAGGTGCTGCAGGCCATCACAACTGTCGTGTGCCGCCGCCTCAAGCGTGCTGGCACCGTTGAGGGCGGTGGCGCTCAGCGGGAACAGCGTGTTGTTGATCAGCGTCGATTTGCCTGAGCCAGAAACCCCGGTGACACAGGTCAGCAGGCCGATCGGGATTTCCAGGTCGACGTTCTGCAGGTTGTTGCCGCGCGCGCCTTTGAGCTTGATCGACAGCTTCTTGTTGCGCGGTGTGCGTTTGGCCGGCACTGCGATCTTGACCCGACCCGACAGGTACTTGCCGGTCAATGAGTCGGGATGTGCCATCACTTCTGCGGGGGTGCCTTCGGCAACGATCTGGCCGCCGTGCACACCGGCACCGGGGCCGATGTCGACGACATAGTCGGCCAGACGGATCGCATCCTCGTCGTGCTCGACCACGATGACCGTGTTGCCGATATCACGCAGGTGGTTGAGGGTGCCCAGCAGGCGGTCGTTGTCGCGCTGGTGCAGGCCGATGGACGGTTCATCGAGGATGTACATCACCCCGACCAGGCCGGCGCCGATCTGGCTGGCCAGGCGAATGCGCTGGGCTTCACCACCGGACAGGGTGTCGGCACTGCGGTCGAGGGTGAGGTAGTCGAGGCCGACGTTGACCAGAAACTGCAGGCGTTCACAGATTTCCTTGAGGATCTTGTCGGCGATTTCACCGCGACGGCCAGTCAGCTTGAGGCCACCGAAGTAGTCGCTGGCATCGCCGATGGGCAGGTTGGTGACGGCCGGCAGGGTCTTCTCACCGACCCAGACGTGACGCGCTTCGCGACGCAAGCGCGTGCCGCGGCAATCCGGGCAGGGCTGGGTGCTGAGGAACTTGGCCAGCTCTTCACGCACGGTCGCCGACTCGGTCTCGCGGTAGCGGCGCTCAAGGTTTGGCACGATCCCTTCGAACGGGTGCGAACGTTTGACGATGTCGCCGCGGTCGTTGAGGTACTTGAAGTCGACGTTTTGTTTGCCGCTGCCATTGAGGATGACTTTCTGCTGGTCGGCCGGCAGTTCGCCAAAGGGCACTTCCAGGCTGAAGTCATAGTGCGCGGCCAGTGAGCCGAGCATCTGGAAGTAATAGACGTTGCGCCGGTCCCAACCGCGGATCGCGCCTTCGGCCAGGGTCAGTTCGCTGTTGACTAGGCGCTTGATGTCGAAGAACTGCTTGACCCCCAGGCCGTCGCAGGTCGGGCAGGCGCCCGCCGGGTTGTTGAACGAAAACAGCTTGGGCTCAAGCTCACTGATGGCATGTCCGCAGATCGGGCAGGCGAAGCGGGCCGAGAAGATCATCTCCTCGAATGGCTCGTCGTCCATCGAGGCCACCAGGGCAATGCCGTCGGCCAGTTTCAGCGCGGTCTCGAACGACTCGGCCAGACGCTGCTGCAGGTCCTCGCGGACTTTGAAACGGTCCACGACGACTTCGATGGTGTGCTTTTTCTGCTTGTCGAGCTTGGGTAGCTCATCAAGCTCGAACAACTTTCCGTTGACCCGGGCGCGGACGAAGCCTTGCGCGCGCAGTTCTTCAAACACCGCCAGGTGCTCGCCCTTGCGTTCGCGGATCACCGGGGCCAGCAACATCAGCTTGCTGCCTTCGGGCTGGGCCAGCACCAGATCGACCATCTGACTGACAGTCTGGGCTTCCAGCGGGATGTCGTGATCCGGGCAGCGTGGAGTCCCCACACGGGCGTAGAGCAGGCGCAGGTAGTCGTAGATCTCGGTAATGGTGCCGACGGTCGAGCGCGGGTTGTGCGAGGTCGACTTCTGCTCGATGGAGATGGCGGGTGACAGCCCCTCGATCGTGTCGACATCAGGCTTTTCCATCATCGACAGAAATTGCCGCGCGTAGGCAGACAGCGATTCGACGTAGCGCCGCTGTCCTTCGGCATACAGCGTATCGAAGGCCAGCGACGACTTGCCGGAACCGGACAGGCCGGTGATAACGATCAGCTTGTCCCGGGGGAGCGTCAGGTCGATGTTCTTCAGGTTGTGGGTCCGTGCCCCACGAATCAGGATCTTGTCCACTGCGGCCTCGCTTGGCGGGCTTAAACGGTTGAGTATACGGCTCCCTGCCAGTACGCGGCAAAGCGTCACGTAGATGCCGTTACGCGATGGGACTGGTAGAATCGCCGCCGGTTCACACGAGGTTTATCCATGCACGATACCCACAGCGAACGCATGAGTGGCAGCGAAACCCGCGCCGCAGGCGGCCTGGCCCTGGTATTTGCCTTCCGCATGCTGGGCATGTTCATGGTCCTGCCGGTACTGGCCACCTATGGCATGGACCTGGCTGGCGCCACCCCCGCGTTGATTGGCCTGGCCATTGGAGCCTACGGCCTGACCCAGGCATTCCTGCAAATCCCGTTCGGGGTCATTTCCGATCGCATTGGCCGGCGCCCGGTGATTTACCTGGGCCTGGTCATCTTTGCCCTTGGCAGTGTGCTGGCGGCTCAAGCCGATTCGATCTGGGGCGTGATTGCCGGTCGTGTCCTGCAGGGCGCCGGGGCGATTTCTGCCGCCGTGATGGCGCTGCTCTCGGACCTGACCCGCGAGCAACACCGGACCAAGGCCATGGCCATGATCGGCATGAGCATCGGTTTGTCGTTTGCCGTTGCCATGGTCGTGGGGCCGTTGCTGACTCGTGCCTTTGGCTTGTCGGGGCTGTTCCTGGCTACCGCGGCCATGGCCCTGGTCGGTATCGCCCTGATCGCGTTTGTGGTGCCGGCGTCGCATGGCGCGTTGCAGCACCGTGAATCCGGTGTGGCCAAGCAGGCCTTGGGGCCGACCTTGCGCCATCCTGATCTGCTGCGACTGGATGTAGGTATTTTCGTCCTGCATGCAATCCTGATGGCCAGCTTCGTTGCCTTGCCGCTGGCGTTCGTCGAGCGTGGCGGCCTGCCTAAAGAAGAGCACTGGTGGGTCTACCTGACAGCGCTGCTGATCTCATTTTTTGCAATGATCCCGTTCATTATCTATGGCGAAAAAAAGCGCAAGATGAAACGTGTCCTGCTGGGCGCGGTCAGTGTGTTGATGCTTACCGAACTGTTCTTCTGGCTGTCGGCTGACAACTTGCACGAACTGGTGATCGGCACCGTGATATTCTTTACGGCATTCAACCTGCTGGAGGCATCGCTGCCTTCGCTGGTGAGCAAGGTGTCGCCTGCCGGTGGCAAAGGGACGGCCATGGGGGTGTATTCCACCAGCCAGTTCCTGGGCGCCGCGCTGGGAGGAATTCTCGGCGGCTGGTTGTTCCAGCACGGCGGTCTGAGCACGGTGTTCCTGGGCTGTGCAGCCTTGTGTGCCGTGTGGTGGATCGTTGCCTTGAGCATGCGTGAGCCGCCGTACGTGACCAGCCTGCGCATGCCGTTGTCGGCCGAAGCGGTCCGTGAGGCTGGACTGACCGAGCGGTTGTTGGCCGTTCCGGGTGTGACCGACGCAGTGGTGGTGGCCGATGAAGCCGCCATCTATATCAAACTTGATACACAAATTTTGGATCGTACGACTCTGGAACGCCTGGTAAACCCGGCCTCCGCAGCGTGCGAAGCCTAGGAGAACGTTATGGCCCGTGGGGTTAACAAAGTCATTCTGGTCGGCACTTGCGGTCAGGATCCCGAAGTCCGCTACCTGCCCAACGGTAACGCCGTGACCAACCTGAGCCTGGCTACCAGCGAGCAGTGGACCGACAAGCAGACCGGCCAGAAGGTCGAGCGCACTGAGTGGCACCGCGTTTCGATGTTCGGCAAGGTTGCCGAGATCGCCGGCGAGTACCTGCGCAAAGGTTCGCAGGTCTACATCGAGGGCAAGCTGCAGACCCGCGAGTGGGAAAAAGACGGCATCAAGCGCTACACCACTGAAATCATCGTCGACATGCAGGGCACCATGCAGCTGCTGGGCGGCCGTCCGCAGAACCAGGAAGGCGGCAACCAGTACAACCAGGGTGGCAACCAGGGCGGCAACTACAACCAGGCGCCACGCCAGCAAGCACCGCGTCCGCAGCAGTCGGCACCGCAACAGCGTCCTGCTCCTCAGCAAGCCGCTCCGCAGCCGGCTCCGGATTTCGACAGCTTTGATGACGATATTCCGTTCTGATCAGCTGCCTGAGTCGGTTGTCCCAAGAACCCGTGGCCTTGTGTCACGGGTTTTTTGTTTATGTGTTGTAGTTAGTTGGTAGCGCGCTTGCGAACTGATTGCGCTATGCGGAAAAGTTTATATTTTGCGTGGGAAGTTTCTGAAGCTATTTGATCTGACTTTATTTGATGTCGTCACTGCGTAGTATTCACTTTTTCAAAGGAGTGGATCATGCAAGTCGGCACTGAAGAAAATCCGAAAATTATAATAGCGTTGAAGTCCGCAGCAGAAGACTGCCATGTTGTCGGGTTTACCGATAAATATGCGGCATATCTCGAAGGGCAGGACGCAGGTGCTGTTCCTTTCGGACGTCTACTGCTATTTACCGGCTTTTCAGTAAGTGTGGTTGGGCTTGCAACGCTCATTTTCGGGCCATCCATCATCTATTATGACAGGCAGTCAGGTCCAACCGTGCTGGAGTATATCCAGATGTACCCGGGCCCTATTACAACGGTAGGTGGTGTTTTTTGTGCACTGGGGGGGAATTTAATTTCGAAGGGGCCCATGACTCGCGAAGCCTTCCTGCAGGCCAACTACAGCTTCATAGGGTACGATGGGCGTGACGTCAGCAGTGAAGTTGATATTCGCCATTTGGCTGATGACAACTTCAATGTGTCGATAAAGCCATAGCGGATTTAACTACTTTTAAATAGCCGTGCCCAATACAAAAATCCTGGCACTGGTATTGCCAGGATTTTTGTATTGGGGGATGGTCGGTTACTGATTCAACCGGTCAATCGCCACTTGGGCAAATGCCGCATCCAGCTCCGGCGTTGCGCCGCTGATGCCAATGCCGCCGATATGCACACCGCTCTTGCTCATGATGGGCAACCCACCTTCCAGCAGCAGAAAACCCGGAATCGCGGCGTAAGGGTTACTTGCAAACCCGGCACTGCGTTCGGCCAGCGCTTTGGTTGAGACCGGAAAATAAGCGGAGGTCGACGCCTTGAGTCGGGACACCTCGATACTGCCGGCGCTGGTGTTGTCCATGCGATGCATGTGTTTGAGGTTGCCATGGTTATCGACAATGCTTACTACGATCGAAAACCCTTTTTCCTGGGCGGCCTGTGCTGCAGCATCGGCCATGGTTTGCGCCATGTGCGATGTAATCGCAGCAGGGGAGGCCAAGGCGGGGCAGGTGAGCATCAACGGCCCAATCAGGGCGATAAGCGCAGCCAGGTGACGTGCTGTTTTCATGGCGTGTCGCACTCCTTGAGTACGGCGTGCCAACGTAGCAAGGGGCCTCTCGATGATGGAGTAGGCTTATTCCTCAATAACAGTCATCCCTTTCTGATCGCCTTCACGCAATCTCCTGAAGTCACTTGTTATCTTCTTCAAGCTCCGCCAGAAAGCGATGTGCATTGGCGACATAACTCACTGCGTTGGCGCGTATGCCTGCTTGCTGCTGTTCACTGAGCGTACGCACGACCTTGGCAGGCGAGCCTACTACCAAAGACCCGTCCGGGATGACCATCTTTTCAGTAACAAGCGCCTTGGCGCCAATCAGGCAGTTCGCACCGACCTGGGCGCCGTTGAGGACAACCGCCTGAATGCCAATCAAGCTGCCATCACCAATTACACATCCATGAAGCATTGCTTGATGACCAATGGTGACATCGTTCCCCACGGTCAATGGAAATCCCTCATCCGTGTGCAGAATGGCACCGTCCTGGACATTGGAGCCTTCACCAATCGTGATCAGTTCGTTGTCGCCACGAATGACCGCACCGAACCAGACACTGGCATTCTTCTCCAGGCGCACCCGGCCTATCACGGTGGCGGTGGGTGCTACCCAGCTCTGCGGATGAGCATCAACGCTGAGGTCTCCCAAACGATATTTCATAAGGCATTACTTCCCTTTGGCGGTGTGGAGGAATGTTGTTCCTGAGTGATATGTGATCACGGATTTTGATCTTTGCACAAGACTTAATTAAGCAGAGGATACCGATTGATCGCTTGCCTCAGTCTGTGATCACAGATGCCATTTTGTTGTATGCCGGGGCGGTTGAATCTGCTTATAATCCTGTCCATGAACCTATCGACACTCGTAACACCCATGGTCCGCCAGACCCTCAGTGCGGACGTTTACGCCCAGCTGCGCGACCTGCTGATCAGCGGACGCGTGATGCCAGGGGAAAAACTTTCACTCAGGTCCATCGCGGATGCGCTGGGCGTCAGCGTCATGCCGGTTCGAGAGGCGGTACACCGGCTGGTTGCCGAGCAGGCGCTGGAAATGTCGGCGAACCGCTTCATTCGCGTGCCTGTGCTGACCGTCAGCCAGTTCCGGGAAATCACCAGTATCCGCTTGAATCTGGAAGGGCAGGCGGCGGCACGCGCTGCGGAACTGGTTGGCGCCAAGGCGTTGCGGGAGATCGAGGGTATTCACGACGCCTCTTGCCGCGAGTTTGCCAAGAGCACGCCTGATGAGTCCCGACTCATTGCACTGAATAAAGAATTGCATTTCGCAATCTACAATCAGGCGCAGATGCCTATCCTGCTGCAGATCGTCGAGTCGTTGTGGTTAAGAATCGGGCCTATTCTCAATTATGACCTGCGATCCGGCACTGAACGGGTGGTTCAGCGGGTGCAAGCCAGCCACCACGCGGCGATGGTCGAAGCGTTAAAGAATCGAGACCCTGTTGCTGCTTGTCAGTCACTGCAGAACGACATTACCAGTGCGGCTGATTTCATCCTGAATACGGGTGCACTGATCGTGGCCGATTCAGTCAAGCCTGTCGAAACTGATTAGTTCTTACGGCAACAAAAAAGAGGCGATCTGGTAAACAGATCGCCTCTTTTTTTGCTTGTTACTTACATCTGGGCACCGATCATCCAGGGCACTGTTTCTTCGTTGCCTACGCCCAACGCCTCACTTTTGGATTGTTCTCCAGACGCCACGCGAATGAACATGTCGAAGATTTCTTTTCCCTTCGACTCAAGCGTGGCATCGCCATCCATGACGTCCCCGCAATTGATGTCCATGTCGTCCTTCATCCGTGTGTACATCCTGGTGTTGGTGGCAAGCTTGATCGACGGAGCAGGCTTGGCGCCAAAGCACGAGCCTCGGCCGGTGGTGAACGCTACCAGGTTGGCGCCGCTGGCGATCTGGCCTGTAGCACCCATCGGGTCATAGCCAGGTGCATCCATGAACACCAGGCCGCGGGCGGTAATGGGCTCGGCGTAACGGTACACCCCCATGAGTGCCGAGGAGCCGCTCTTGGCAACTGCGCCCAGCGACTTTTCCAGAATGGTCGTCAGGCCGCCCGCCTTGTTGCCCGGTGTGGGGTTGTTATCGATGCTGCCTTTTTCGCGGTCTGCGTAGCTTTCCCACCATTTGATCAGGTCGACGATACCTTGGCCGACCTCACGGGTTGCCGCGCGCCGTGTCAGCAGGTGTTCGGCGCCGTAGATCTCGGGCGTCTCGCTGAGGATGGCCGTCCCGCCCTGGGCTACGAGCAAGTCGACAGCCACACCGAGTGCGGGGTTGGCGGTGATTCCCGAGTACCCATCTGAACCGCCGCACTGCAGCGCGACGGTCAGGTGTTTGGCCGATACCGGTTCGCGCCGGCACGCATTGGCAACCGGCAGCATGGATTCCACTGCGGCAATGGCTGCATCTGCGGCATTGCGGGTTCCGCCAACGTCCTGAATCACCACAGGGGCGATAAGTGTGCCGGTTTCGATGCCCTGGGCCATGAACAGCGCATCCATCTGGTTGGCTTCACACCCCAGGCCGATGACCACCACGCCCGCAAAGTTGGCGTGCTTGATGAACCCGCCAAGCGTTCGCCGCAGCTGATTCACCCCCTCGCCGTTGTGCTCGATGCAGCACCCAAAGCTGTGGGTGATCGGCACTACGCCATCCACGTTCGGGTAGGCCTCAAGTGCACCGCTGCGTGAGAAATGTTCGACGACCATCTTGGTCACCGTGGCGGAGCAGTTCACGGTGCTCACCACACCAATGTAATTGCGGGTAGCCACCCGACCGTCGGTGCGGACGAAGCCTTGAAAGGTAACGGGAGAGACGGCAGGGGAGGCGATCCGGGCATCCTCACCGAAGGCGTAGTCCCTCTCGAACGTCGCCATTTCCAGGTTGTGCGTGTGCACATAGTCGCCGGGCACAATGGCTTGCGTCGCAAACCCGATGATTTGCCCGTAGCGCAAAACAGGGTCGCCTGAGTTCACGTATGCAAGCGCGATCTTGTGCGCCGCCGGTACATCGGCGCGCACCACGATGGGGTCATTGCCGAACTCGGTGACCACGTCGCCTTGAGAGACAGGCGCGCGTGCGATCGCGACGTTATCGTTGGGGTGCAGTTTCAGTGCCAGAGAAGTGCTGTTCATTTTGTCCTCGAGTTTTCAGCAATGCACGGTGTGGCATGGGGCAATACGATGTTGTCCCGAGTGGGCGTGATTGTTTCGTGCGCCTGACGCAACCGCAGGCTCAGGAAGGCTGCCAGGGTCAGAAGAGCGGCAACGATGATGAGCCCGTTTTTGGTGCTTCCCGTTGTTTGCTCGACGAAGCCCAGCAAGGAAGGGCCGAAGAAACCACCGGTGATGCCGAACGTGTTTACCAGCGCAAGCCCGGCCGCCATACCGGCACCCGCCAGACGTGAACTGGCGAAGAGGAATATCACCGGCTGAACTACAAAAAACATCGAGGCCGTCAGCGTAAAGCCGATAAGGGCAACCAAGGGTGAGGTAAACGCGGCGAGGGTCAACCCGGCCGACATGAGCAGCAGGCCGGAAAACATTATGTTGCGGGATAACTTCGGCGTTGTTGCGTATTTGGGCAGGAACGCGGCGCCCAGTGCCGCAGCCACCCAGGGAATTGAGTTGAGCAGCCCGATTTGCACAGAGGTCAAACCGCCGTAGGTGCCGATAATGCCGGGCAAAAAGAAGATGACCGAGTAAACGCTGATCTGATGCAGAAAGTACACAACGATGGCCAGCCACAGTTGCGGGATTTTAATGACGCCCTTGAACGAGTGACCCACGTTGCCGGAAGCAACTTCCTCGTCATGTTCTTTCTTGAGGTTCTGCTCTACCTCACGGGCTTGCTCCTTTGACAGCCAGCGTGCAGTGGATGGCCCATCTGGAAGCTTGCGCCAGATGACGATAGAGAAGAGCACAGCAGGAATGCCTTCCAGAAAGAACAGCCATTGCCAGCCGTGCCAGCCGAGGATTCCGTCCATCTCCAGCAACAGCCCGCCAATCGGGCCGCTGATGATGTTTGCCAGGCAAACTCCGATGAGGAAATAGCCGCTTGCCCGGGCCCTTTGCTCACGGCCAAACCAATAGGTCAGATAGAGCATTACCCCAGGGAACAGCCCCGCTTCGGCGGCCCCGAGCAGGGCGCGGGCGATGTAGAACGAGGTTTCGTCGGTAATGAAGGCCATACCGGCGGACAGTAACCCCCAGGTGATCATGATCCGGGTTATCCACAGGCGGGCGCCGACGCGGTGCATGATCAGGTTGCTGGGTACTTCCATCAGCGCATAGGTGAGGAAAAAAAGCCCGGCACCGAACCCGTAGGCGGCCGCGGAGATGCCCAGGTCGACGGCCATGTGGGTTTTGGCAAGTGAGATGTTGGTTCTGTCCAGAAAGCTGATGACGTAAGCAAACACCAACATCGGCATTAGTTTGCGAAACATCAAAGCGTTCAGCGTCGGTCCCTGTTGTGTTTTTGTGTGGGGCGTAGCGAACATGGCTCAGGTTCTCCTCATGAGGATAGAGTTCCAGGACGCTGCTGTGCAGCGCCCTGTTGTGAGCGGTATATCCTCTGGATAGTTTTAAGGGGGTTAGCCCCCGTGCTTAGAAATTAACGTTATCGCCACCTTTGAGTTTGAGGATTTCCCGGGCGTCATCGGGTGTCGCCACCTCAAGGGAAAGTCCTTCAATAATCTTGCGCATGCGCAGCACCTGATCCGCGTTGGTTTTTGCCAACTGGCCGGGTCCATCCCACAGTGAGTCTTCAAGCCCGACACGAACGTGTCCGCCCAACGTGGCCGATTGCGCGCCGATGCTCATTTGTTGCTTGCCTGCTGGCAGTACCGACCATTGATAGTCGTCGCCGAACAGCCGGTCTGCTGTGCGTCGCATATGCAGGACATCTTCGGGGTGACCGCCGATACCGCCGAGAATGCCGAATACCGACTGGATCAGAAATGGCGGTTTGATCAGCCCACGATCAATGAAGTGGGCAGCCGTGTAGAGGTGCCCGATGTCATAGCATTCGATCTCGAAGCGCGTGCCGTTTTCGCTGCATGACTCAAGAATGTGGGCGATGTCGGTAAAGGTGTTTTTGAAAATACGGTCATGGCTGCCAGCGAGGTACGGTTCTTCCCAGTCGTGTTTGAACTCCTTGAACCGGTTGAGCATTGGGTAAAGGCCCATGTTCATCGTGCCCATGTTCAATGAGGCCACTTCCGGTTTGAACTGGTGTGCCGGGCGAAGCCGATCCTCCAGCGCCATGGTCGGTGCTCCACCTGTCGTCAGGTTGATCACCACATCGCTTGCCTCCTTGATCGCAGGAAGAAACTGTTTGAACAGTTCAGGATCTTGCGAGGGGCTGCCATCAATCGGGTTGCGCGCATGCAGGTGGACGATCGACGCGCCAGCCTCAGCGGCACCAATTGCGGCTTCGGCAATCTGGCCAGGGGTTACCGGCAGGTAGCGGGACATCGAAGGGGTGTGGATGGCGCCGGTAACGGCGCAGGTAATGATGACTTTACGGGTCATGGTGATCTCCTGTGGCTTTTATTCTGGTGTTCAGGATGAAGTAGGCAGGTCAGGCATTTGGCGCCTGGCGCTTATGGGCAGCCAGGGCCATCAGGCGTCGGTCACGCCATGCGGAACGCGCTGCAATTGCTTCGAGCTCAAGGTGTTGTCGACGCTCGGCATGCACGCGGGCAACAGCGGGTTCCGACCAGTCAAATGCAGTCTCGGAACCGATCGTTTCGCGATTTTGCTGACCGTAGCGTTTGGCATAGTCGGACACGCCAGCAGGGGCATTGAGGTCGATCGTTTCGAAGGGGCCCATGAACGACCAGCGTAGGGCGAGCCCGTCTTTGAGTACCCGATCGATGTCCTCCGCGCTCGCCAAGCCATCCTCATGCAATTTGAAGCACTCATTGAGGACTGCGGCCTGAACGCGATTGAGCAGAAAGCCGTGGATCTCCCGGGATAACACGACAGGGCTCTGTCCGGCTGCGCTGTAGATGTCGTGCGCTCGAACCGTGACCTCGGGGTCTGTCCATGGCGCAGGGCACAGCTCTACCAACGGAATCAGGTAAGGCGGATTGGTAGGGTGAGCGACGATGCAGCGCCCACGCCCTGGAAGGCCCTCGGTGAACTGGGAGGCGGGCAGCCACGACGTCGAGCTGGCCAGGATCGCGCTCTTGGGGGCCAGCGCGTCCATTCGGGTAAAAATGTCGATTTTTGCCTCGACCGTTTCCCGAACGTTTTCCTGTACGAGCACCACGTCACGCAATGCGTCTGCCAGATCGGGTACGCAGGTAATACGCTCAAGCACGGTGAGCGGGGCGTCATTGAGAAGGTCGAAGGCGGCCAGTTCATCGAGTCGCGCCTCGATGTAGGCATGGCTGTTGTGCAGGGTCTGCAGGTCCATGTCGTGCAGGCGCACCGGATGACCGGCACGAGCAAAAACGATCGCCCAGGCTCTGCCGATCAGGCCTGCACCAACGATCGCAACGGGGCCGCGCTCAGTTGCAGAGACAGTCGTACTTCGCATGATGTTCTCCAGGTTTCTTCTTGTGGTTATTGGCCGTTGCGCTTATGGCTCGGGCTGTCCTGTTGATGTGCAAGACGGCTCACCAGCAGGGCAGATGGCAAGCCATCTGGCGCTGGCGCTGAACCTGATCAGAGATACTCGACATTGCCGTCGATGCTGATCGCCTGGCCTGTCACGTTGCGAGCGGCAGGCGAGCAGAGAAACAAGGCCATCGCTGCCACGTCTTCTGGGGGCGTCATTCGGTGCAGGGAGATCTTCTTCAGCGTCTGTTGGAGCATCTCAGCCTCGGAGATGCCCAATTGCTTCGCGCGATCATGGATAACCCGATCTTGCCGAGGGCCTTCGATAATCCCTGGAAGCAGGGCGTTGACTCGAATGTCCCGGTCGCCCAGCTCGGCGGCCAGTGACTTCATCAGTCCGACAATCGCCCATTTGGTCGCGGCATAAGGGGTACGCCAGGCGTAACCCAGGCGACCGGCGACGGAGGAGATGTGAATGATGTGGGCATGTTCTGAATCAGCCAGCAGCGGGATCGCGTGATGGGCGAAGCGGTACTGCGCATTGAGGTTGATGTCTATGGTTTGCTCCCACTGCGCCTCACTGATGCTTTCTATCCCGGCCGTCGGCCCTGCGATGCCGGCATTGTTTAGCAGAACATCCAGGCCGTTCGCCCACTCTCGTTGCAGGTCAAAGACACGCTTGACGTCGGCAGGGTTGGAAACATCGGCTTGCGTTGCCAGCGCTGCTGGATAGCGCTCACGAAAGGCGGCGACAGCTTGTTCGCTGACATCACACACATGCACGCGCGCTCCGGTCTCCAGATAGGCGGCAGCGATCACCTCGCCGATACCTGCAGCGCCGCCGGAAATCAAAACCTTCAAGCCGGAATAAGGGGTAAGGCGTTCTACAACGTTCATGGCGGTTAATCCTGTCTTGTTTTTGTGCTGGATTCCTTTTTAGTGATATGTGATCACAGATCGCTTGTCAAGACAGAATGCAGCGCGTGCTCGGCAAGCTCATCGGCTCACCGAAGGTCCGCATTCATCGTGTTTTCGGAAATCTTGACTACAGTATCAACTGGTGACTGCTGCAAACGTCACCGCCGTGATCGTTCAAGAGACGCCGGCAACGTCCCGCGCGTCCACCACCTGATCAGGAGTGCACGATGGATCTCAACCGTCGGCAGTTCTTCAAGGTCGCCGCAATCGGCCTTGGAGGTTCGAGCCTGGCGGCGTTGGGCATGGCCCCGACGCCAGCCTTCGCCGAGCAGGTGCGTCACTTCAAGCTGGCGCATACCAAAGAAACCCGCAACACCTGCCCTTATTGCTCCGTCGGCTGTGGCTTGATCATGTACAGCCAGGGTGATGCGGCCAAGAACGTTGCGCAGAACATCATCCATATCGAAGGCGACGCCGATCACCCGGTGAACCGCGGCACGTTGTGCCCCAAAGGCGCCGGCCTGCTCGACTTTATCCACAGCCCCAACCGCCTGCAGTACCCGCAGGTGCGCAAGCCGGGCAGCAAAGAGTGGACGCGTATCTCCTGGGATGAGGCGCTGGACCGGGTGGCTGACCTGATGAAGGCCGACCGCGATGCCAACTTCATCGAGAAAAACGCTCAGGGCCAGACGGTCAATCGCTGGCTGAGTGTGGGCTTCCTGGCCGCTTCGGCGTCCTCGAACGAAGCCGGATACATGACCCACAAGGTCATCCGCAGTCTTGGCATGCTGGGGTTTGATAACCAGGCACGTGTCTGACATGGCCCGACGGTGGCAAGTCTTGCCCCGACGTACGGCCGTGGAGCCATGACCAACCACTGGACCGATATCGCCAACGCGAATCTGATCCTGGTGATGGGTGGCAACGCTGCAGAAGCCCACCCTTGTGGCTTCAAATGGGTGACCGAGGCCAAGGCCCACAACAAGGCCCGGCTGATCGTGGTCGACCCGCGTTTTACCCGAACCGCTTCGGTGGCCGACTATTACGCGCCGATTCGTACCGGTACGGATATCGCGTTCATGGGCGGGCTGATCAATTACCTGCTCAGCAACGACAAGATCCAGCACGAATACGTGCACAACTACACCGACGTGTCGTTCATCGTCAAAGCAGGCTTCACCTTCGAGGATGGACTGTTCAGCGGCTATGACGCGGACAAGCGTAGCTACACCGACAAGTCCGGCTGGAGCTATGAAATCGGTGAAGACGGCTTTGCCAAGGTCGATCCGACCCTGCAAGACCCGCGCTGCGTATTCCAGTTGATGAAGCAGCATTACAGCCGCTACACCCCGGAACTGGCCAGCCAGGTCTGCGGCATGCCGGTGGACAGCATGCGCAAGATCTGGGAAGAGATCGCCACCTGCTCGCAACCGGGCAAGACCATGACGATCCTCTATGCCCTGGGGTGGACCCAGCACTCGATCGGCTCGCAGATCATCCGCAGTGCGGCGATGGTGCAGTTGCTGCTGGGCAACGTCGGCATGCCGGGGGGCGGGGTCAACGCCTTGCGCGGGCACTCCAACATTCAGGGCCTGACCGACCTCGGCTTGCTGTCCAACCTGCTGCCGGGCTACCTGACACTGCCGTCGGATGCCGAGCAGGACTACAACGCCTTCATCGCCAAGCGCGCGTCCAAGCCGCTGCGGCCGGGGCAGTTGTCTTACTGGCAGAACTACGGCAAGTTCCATGTCAGCCTGATGAAGGCCTGGTATGGCGCCAACGCCACGGCCGAGAACAACTGGGGCTACGACTACTTGCCCAAGCTGGATATTCCCGGCTACGACGTGTTGAAGATGTTCGACATGATGGCCAAGGAGCAGGTCAACGGTTACTTCTGCCAGGGCTTCAACCCGATTGCCGCGTTGCCTGACAAGAACCGTGTTACGGCCGCGCTGAGCAAGCTCAAGTGGCTGGTGGTGATGGACCCGCTGGCGACCGAGACCTCGGAGTTCTGGCGCAATGCCGGGCCGTTCAACGATGTCGATTCGGCGAATGTGCAAACCGAAGTGATTCGTCTGCCCACCACCTGTTTTGCCGAGGAAGACGGCTCGCTGGTCAACAGTAGCCGCTGGCTGCAATGGCACTGGAAAGGCGCTGAAGGACCGGGTCAGGCTCGCACCGACGTATGGATCATGAGTGCGTTGTTCCTGCGCCTGCGCGAACGCTACCAGAAGGAAGGCGGGGCCTGGGCCGAGTCGATCCTCAAGCTCAACTGGCCGTATAAAACAGCCCACGAACCGACACCGGAAGAAATCGCCAAGGAGTTCAACGGCTACGCGGTAGCCGATGTCACTGATGCCAGCGGCGCGACGATCAAGGCCGGCCAGCAACTGGGTGCCTTCGCCCAGCTCAAGGACGATGGCAGTACTGCGTCCGGCTGCTGGATCTTCTGTGGCAGCTGGACCGAGCAAGGCAACCAGATGGCCCGGCGCGACAACGCCGACCCGTTCGGCATGAAACAGAACCTGGGCTGGGCCTGGGCCTGGCCTGCGAACCGGCGAATCCTCTACAACCGGGCATCGGCGGACGTGCAGGGTAAACCCTGGTCACCGGAAAAACGTTTGGTGTGGTGGAACGGCAAAGCCTGGGGCGGCACCGATGTGCCCGACTTCAAAGCCGACGTACCACCGGAAGCGGGGATGAACCCGTTCATCATGAACCCTGAGGGCGTGGCGCGTTTCTTTGCCCTGGACAAGATGGCCGAAGGGCCGTTCCCGGAGCATTACGAACCGTTTGAAACGCCGATCGGGGTCAACCCCATGCACCCGAACAACAAGAAGGCGATCAGTAACCCGGCAGGCCGGGTATTCGACTCGGTCTGGGACACCCTGGGGCAAGCCAAGGACTTCCCCTATGCCGCCACCACCTACCGGCTGACCGAGCACTTCCACTTCTGGACCAAGCATTGCCCGATCAACGCGATCACCCAGCCGGAGCAGTTTGTCGAGATCGGTGAAGTGCTGGCCAAGGAGAAGGGCATTGCCGCCGGCGACCGGGTGCGCGTGTCCAGCAAGCGCGGGCATATCGAGGCCGTGGCCGTGGTAACCAAGCGGATTCGGCCGCTGCAGGTCAACAACCAGACCGTGCACCAGATCGGTATCCCGTTGCACTGGGGCTTTACCGGGGTGACCCGGCACGGCTACCTGACCAACACCCTGGTGCCGTTCCTCGGTGACGGCAACACGCAAACGCCGGAATCCAAGTCGTTCCTGGTCAACGTGGAGAAAATCTGATGGCTAGCCAAGACATCATCGCCCGTTCGGCCACCACCACGGCGCCGCCCTCGATCCGCCAGCAGGAGGAAGTGGCCAAGCTGATCGACACGACCAAGTGCATCGGTTGCAAGGCCTGCCAGGTGGCGTGTTCGGAATGGAACGAGTTGCGTGACGAAGTGGGGCACAGCTACGGCACCTACGATAACCCCCATGACCTGGGGGCCGAAACCTGGACCCTGATGCGCTTCACCGAGCATGAGAATGCCGACGGCAATCTGGAGTGGCTGATCCGCAAGGACGGCTGCATGCATTGCGCCGACCCGGGTTGCCTGAAGGCCTGCCCGAGCCCCGGCGCGATCATCAAACACGCCAACGGCATCGTCGACTTCAACCAGGACCACTGCATCGGTTGCGGTTACTGCATCACCGGGTGCCCGTTCAACATTCCGCGGATTTCCCAGAAGGACCACAAAGCCTACAAGTGCACCTTGTGTTCCGATCGTGTCGCGGTGGGGTTGGAGCCCGCCTGTGTGAAGACCTGCCCGACCGGGGCGATCGTGTTCGGCAGCAAGGAAGACATGAAGGAGCATGCCGCCGAACGCATCGTCGACCTCAAGTCGCGCGGCTTCGACAACGCCGGCTTGTATGACCCTGACGGCGTCGGTGGTACCCACGTGATGTACGTACTGCATCATGCCGACCAGCCGAAGCTGTACGCGGGCCTCCCGGACCAGCCGGTGATCAGCCCGCTGGTGGGCCTGTGGAAAGGCGTGAGCAAACCGCTGGCGCTGTTGGCCATGGGCGCCGCCGTGCTCGCGGGCTTCTTCCACTACGTGCGCATTGGCCCGAACCGGGTCGAAGAGGACGAGCACCCGAGTACGCCCGATACCAGTGTGCATGTGGTTGATCCGGCCGTGCATGTGTATGACCCGCACAAACCAGGTGGGCAAGGGGAGGAGCGGCCATGAAAGACAAACCCATCCTGCGCTACAACGCCAACGAGCGCACCAACCACTGGCTGGTGGCGATCCTGTTCATCATGGCCGCCTTGTCGGGGTTGGCGCTGTTTCACCCGGCGCTGTTCTGGCTTAGCCATCTGTTCGGCGGGGGGCCGTGGACGCGCATCTTGCACCCGTTTATGGGTGTGTTGATGTTCGTGTTCTTTTTCTTCCTGGTGCTGCGTTTCTGGCGGGCGAATTTCTTTATCGCCAACGACCGCTTGTGGCTCAAGCGCATCGACCGGGTGATGCGCAACGAAGAGGAGGGTGTGCCGCCCATCGGCAAGTACAACCCAGGGCAGAAGCTGCTGTTCTGGACCCTGTTGCTGTGCATGCTGATTCTGCTGTTGAGCGGCATCGTGATCTGGCGCGCCTGGTTCAGTCAGTACTTTGATATTGGCGCGATCCGCCTGGCGACCTTGCTGCACGCGCTGGCTGCTTTCGTGCTGGTGCTGAGCATCATCGTGCACATCTATGCCGGGATCTGGATCAAGGGCTCGGTCGGCGCCATGCTGCATGGCTGGGTCAGCCGTGCCTGGGCAAAAAAACACCATGAGCTATGGTATCGGGACGTGACACGCGAGGATCCGCCGGACTCGCAGATCAGTAAAAAAGGATGATCACTTGAGCACCATTCTTGAACCTGGGCAGATCGAAGCGGCGGCCAGCACGCCGCCGTTTCTGTATCTGCCGCCCGCTAACCTGTTCGCCTTGCGCGCGGCCCGCCTGGACGCCCTCGCCGAGGGCAATGCCCTGGGGGACTACCTGCGCCTGATCGCCGAACTGTGCCGAATCCAGCAAAGCCTGCTCGACCAGCCACCAGTGGCGGCACCCGCCGAAACCGAGCGCCAGCGTCTGTGCCTGGAGCACGGCTTGCCGCCGCTGGCAGCCGACAGCCTGGTGCGCGAAGGGCAGTGGCTGGCCTATCTCGACGCTTTGCTGGCGCGCGTTGCCAGGCCCCTGAGCGCCGAACTGGAGGCGGCAGTCAGCGCCTTGAGCGCCTCCAGTACCGAGCAACGCAAGCTCTGGGGCATCGCCTTGCTGACCGGGCAGTTCAGCGCGGTGCCGGCAGCGCTGGTACCGTTTCTCGGCGCCGCACTGCAAGCTGCCTGGAGCCACTGGCTGCTGAGCCTGGCCGATACCGGGCTGAAGGCCGGCGACAGCCTGTGTCAGTGCCCGGCATGCGGGTCGCCGCCGATGGCCGGGGTGATCCGTCACCGTGGCAAGTACAACGGCCTGCGGTATCTGGTGTGCTCGCTGTGCGCGTGCGAGTGGCATGTGGTGCGGGTCAAATGCATCTACTGCGAGCAAAGCAAGGGGCTGACCTACTTCAACCTCGAGGACGATCGCCATGCGGCCGGCAAGGCGCCGCTGCGTGCCGAATGCTGTCCGGGGTGCAAAAGCTACCTGAAGCAGATCTACCTGGAGTGCGATGCCGAGGCTGAAGCGCTGTCTGCAGACCTGGCGAGCCTGGCCCTGGACCTGCGCCTGGATCAGGAGGGGTATCAGCGGCTGGCGCCGAATCTGATGCTGGCGCCGGGAGGGGAGTGAGCGCTGCGTCTACACTCAGGTTTTGTACTGTAGCCATCGCCGGGCCAGTCCCCCCTGTTGAAGGTAACCTCGTTAATGCCCTCCAGTCTCGCCACGCTGCCGACCCGCTTACCGTCCATCGATACCCTGTTGCGTCACCCCGCCTGCCAGTCGTTGATCGAGCGCTATGGCCGTGATGCGTTACTGGCCACCTTGCGTCAGTTGCTCGACGACCTGCGCGAACCGGCCCGACAGGGCCAGTTGGATGCCGCAGAGTTGGCCCCGGCCGTGCTCGCCGGCCGCGCTGGCGAGCGGCTTGCGGCCCAGCACCGCAGCCAGGTGCGGCGGGTGTTCAACCTCACGGGGACGGTGCTGCACACCAACCTCGGCCGGGCGCTGCTGCCCGAAGAGGCCATCGAGGCGGTGCAGCGGGCGGCACGCTACCCGTTGAACCTCGAATACAACCTGGCCACCGGCAAGCGCGGCGACCGCGATGATCTGATCGAAGGATTGATCCGCGAGCTGACCGGCGCTGAAGCGGTCACGGTGGTCAACAACAACGCCGCCGCAGTGCTGCTGGCGCTCAATAGCCTGGGATCGCGCAAAGAAGGCATCATCTCCCGTGGTGAGCTGATCGAGATCGGCGGTGCGTTTCGCATTCCCGACATCATGGCCCGGGCCGGGGTCAAACTGCATGAAGTCGGCACTACCAATCGCACCCATGCGCGCGATTACGAGGCGGCCATTGGCCCGCGCAGCGGCCTGGTGATGCGTGTGCACTGCAGCAACTACAGCATTCAGGGCTTCACCACCCAGGTGGCAACAGCGGAGCTGGCACAACTGGCGCACCGCCACGGGCTGCCGCTGCTCGAAGACCTCGGCAGCGGCAGCTTGCTCGACCTTACGCGCTGGGGCCTGCCCGCCGAGCCGACGGTGCGCCAGGCCCTGGCCGACGGTGCCGACATCGTCACCTTCAGTGGCGACAAGCTGCTGGGCGGACCCCAGGCGGGAATCATTGTCGGGCGCAAAGAGCTGATCGCGAAGATCAAGAAGAACCCGCTCAAGCGTGCCCTGCGTGTCGACAAGCTGACGCTGGCGGCCCTCGAGGCTGTGCTGGGGCTGTACCGCAATCCCGACCTGCTTGCCGAACGCCTGCCCAGCTTGCGCTTGCTGACCCGACCCCAGGCCGAGATTCTGGCTCAGGCCAAACGCCTGGCACCGGTACTGGCGCAGGTGCTGGGAGCCGGCTGGCAAGTAGACGCGGTGCCTGCTCAGAGCATGATCGGCAGCGGCAGCCAGCCCGTGGCGCGCTTGCCCAGCGGCGCCTTGTGCCTGCGCCCGCAAGCGTCCAGACGTTTGCGCGGGCGCAGCTTGCGCCTGCTGGAAGAGGCCTTGCGTGAATTGCCGGTGCCGGTGCTTGGTCGCATCGATGATGACGCCCTGTGGCTCGATCTTCGCCAGCTCGATGACGAGTCGGCTTGGCTGGCGCAACTGCCGCAGTTGCAACGGATGGAGCCCGTGAGGTGATTGTCGGTACGGCGGGGCACATCGACCACGGCAAGACCGCGTTGCTTGAAGCCTTGACGGGCCAGGCCGGCGATCAGCGCCAGGAAGAGCGTGCGCGGGGCATGACCATCGACCTTGGCTATCGCTACGCGAGCCTGGAAGCCGGGGCGCCGCTGACCGGCTTTATCGACGTACCCGGGCATGAGCGCTTTATCCACAACATGCTGGCCGGGGCACAGGGCATCGATGTGGTGGTGTTGGTGGTAGCAGCCGATGATGGGGTGATGCCGCAGACCCGTGAGCACCTGGCGATTGTGCAACTGCTGGGTATCCCGCAAGCCGTGGTGGCCATCAGCAAGTGCGACCGTGTAGAGCCGCGCCGGGTGCATGAGGTCCAGGCCCAGGTCAGTCATCTGCTCGCCGCCGGACCTTATGCCGGTGCGGCGCAGTTTCCGCTGTCCAGCATTACCGGTGATGGGGTCGATGCCTTGCGCCAGTCCTTGCTTGAAGCACAGCGGCAGATCGTCGCGCGCAGTCGGCGGGGAGGGTTTCGCCTGGCCATCGACCGCGCGTTTGCCGTGGCGGGGGCAGGCATTGTGGTAACCGGCACGGCACTCGACGGCCAGGTACAACTGGGTGATACGCTGCTGCTCGGCAAGGCAGGCAAACCGGTGCGGGTACGGGGGCTGCACGCCCAGAACCAGGCCGTAGCCGAGGCATGGGCCGGGCAACGTGTAGCGCTGAACATCAGCGCCGAACGCCTTGAGCTGGTGCAGATTCACCGCGGTGACTGGTTGCTTGCCGAGTGGCTGCACGGTCCCACCCAGCGGGTGGATATCGAGCTGCAGTTGCTCGCCAGTGAAACCCGCAGCTTCACCCACTTCAGCCCGGTGCATGTGCATTTGGGCACGCAGGACGTTACCGCGCGCGTGGCGTTGCTGGAAGGTGAGCACTTGCGTGCGGGTGGGCGCATGTTTGCCCAGTTGCAGCTCAATGCACCGCTGCAAGCGGTGCATGGCGACCGCCTGGTGCTACGCGATCACAGTGCGCAACGGACCCTCGGCGGCGGCCGTGTGCTTGATCCTTATGCCCCGGCGCGCCAGCGTCGCAGCGAGGCACGCCTGGCACAGTTGCAGGGGCTGGCGCGTGCCGACAGCCTGGAACAGGCACTGTCGGCATTGCTGGCGAACGATGAGACCGGTCTTGATCCGCAGCGTCTGGAGCGCCAGTTCAATCGTCTGCGCAGCAGCTGGCAACTGCCGGTCGATGTGCAGGTGATCGCGACGCGTCAGGGGCCGTTGCTGTTCACCACCGTGCGCTGGCAAGCGTTGAAGCAGACGGTGTTGCAGGTGCTGGCGCACTTTCACGAGCAGGAGCCGGATCAGCTGGGCCCGGACCGCGACCGCCTGCGTCGTTTCGCAGCCCTGGCGCTGGAGCGGCCGGCGTTTGTCAGCTTGCTGGATGAGCTGATTGGCAATGGCGCCATTGTCGGCAGCGGGCCCTGGTTGCATCTGCCCGAACACCAGGTGCGCCTGAGCGACGCAGATGCCGCGTTGTGGCTGCAGCTGCAACCACTGCTTGAGCTGGGACGATTTGATCCTCCTTGGGTTCGCGATCTGGCGACGACGGTAGCGCAGGAGGAAGCGGACGTTCGCTTGCTGCTGCGCAAGCTGGCGCGTTTGGGGCAGGTGCACCAGGTGGTGCGCGATCTGTTCTATCCTGAGCGCACTATCCGACAAATGGCAGCTATGCTCTTGCAGCAGGCGAGTGACGACCCGGTGGTGCAGGTGGCGGCCTTTCGCGATGTACTGGGCATCGGCCGCAAACGCAGCATTCAGGTGCTGGAGTATTTTGATCGTATCGGCCTCACCCGTCGCCTGGGTGACCGGCGTCAAATCCGCGCCGATAACGCCCTGGCACAATCGTCAGGGCATTGAGTTCAAGGAAGGCAATCGCGCCCGGTGGCGCGGCCGGGCTTCAAACCCGGTTGGGGACGGCAGCCGTTCCTGGGCAGGTTCGACTCCCGCTGCCTTCCGCCATTTTCTACTGCACGCGCTCACCGCACAGGTCCAGTGCGAACCAGTGCTCGGCAGCCTGTACATCCAGTCCGGCCCCCAGCAAGGCAAACATCTTGCCCAGCGCAGCTTCGCGGGTCATGCCCCCGCCGCTGACCAGTCCGGTATCGCGCAAACGGCTGCCGGCGGCGTAGGTGTCGAAATGCACGGCACCTTGCGGGCACTGGCTGATGGCCGCGATCAACACGCCACCTTCGCGGGCATCGTGCAACGCATCCAGCAGCGCCTGGTCATCGGAAGGCCCCGTGCCGCTGCCATAGCACTCCAGCAACACACCTTGCACGCCGCTAGCCAGCAAGGCGCGCAGGTGGCTGACCTGCAGCCCCGGGAACACCGGCAGTACGGCCAGGTTTACGGTCTGGCGCGGCTGGCGGTAGTCCAGGCACGCGGGTACGGACGAAACAGATTGCCCCTCACGCGGGCGCGGCAAACAGGCAAAGGCATCGAAGGCGTCACTGCGCAGTTTCGAGGCTCTGGCGCCGTGCAACAGCTGGCCATGAAAGTACAGCTGTACGCCGTTCTCGATACCGCTGGCCATCACCTCGAGGGCGCCGCACAGGTTGTCCCAGGCATCGCTGTCCGCGGCACCGGCCGGCAGCATGGAGCCGGTGAGCAGCACCGGCGCTTGCAAACCGAGCAACAAGAACGACAAGGCTCCTGCGCTGTAAGCCAGGGTGTCGGTGCCGTGCAGCAACAGCACGGCGTCATGGCCGTCGCGCTCCACGGCCTCGACGATGGCGTCGCGCATGGCCAGCCAGTTGGCTTGCTGCATGTTGGCGCTGTCGAGCAGGGGTGTCAGTTCGCGCAGTCGCCAGTTCAACGACGGCGCGTCTACACGTTGCTGCAGGTGGGCGCGCATCCGTGCCTCGAATCCACCGGCAGGCGCCAGGCCTTGCGGCGTCTGCAGCATGCCGATGGTGCCCCCGGTGTAGAGGATCAGCGGGTTGTTGACGACGTGCATTTCAGTTCTGCGTCTGTGCAGAAGCGAGTTTTACCTCGGCCTGCACTACGCTTGCCGGATTGGCCGGCCATGCCTCGCGGTCCAGATCCAGGTCGGCAAAGCGTGCGGAGTCGAAAACCGGCTGCTGGATGCCAGCCTTGCGCTGGTCGTCGTAGTCGCGCATGACCCGCAGACCAACCTTGAACAGCAATGCCAGAGCGATCAGGTTGACGAATGCCAGGCAGGTCATGGTGATGTCGGCGAAGGCGAACACGGTGGACAGGTTCTGCACCGAGCCCCAGACAATCAGTGCCAGCACCAGGGCGCGGTAGCCCAGCAGCACCAGGCGGTTGCGGCTGAGGAACTGCAGGCTGGTTTCGCCCAGGTAGTAGTTGTAGAGGATGCAGGTGAAGACGAACAGCGACAGCGCCACGCTGACGAACAGGCGACCCCAGTCGCCGACTACGGCCGCCAGGGAGTTCTGCGTCAGGACGATGCCGTCACCTTCAAAGCCCGGCGTATAGAAGCCCGACAGCAGAATCAGCAGCGCCGTGCAGGTGCAGATCACGAAGGTATCGAGAAACACGCTGAATGCCTGCACCACGCCTTGAGCACCCGGGTGTTTCACCGCAGCCACTGCCGCAACGTTAGGTGCGCTGCCAAGGCCTGCCTCGTTGGCGAACACGCCGCGCTTCACGCCCATGACAATGGCGCTGCCGAGCAGGCCGCCGAAGGCCGGGTCCAGGCCAAAGGCGCTTTTGAAGATGGTTTCCAGCATGGCCGGCACGTGCTCGATCTGGCTGCCGATCACGTACAGGGTCACGCCGATGTAGGCCAGGGTCTTGACCGGTACCAGCAGATCGGAGACCGAGGCGATACGCTTGATGCCACCGAGGAAGACGATTGCCAGCAGCACGGCCAGGGCGATGCCGGTATGTTCCGGGGCGAAACCAAAGGCATTCTGCAGCGAGTGGGTCACGGTGTACGACTGCAGGCCGTTGAAAGCGAAGCCGTAGGTCACCAGCAGCAGGAGCGAGAACACCACCGCCATTTTCTTCAGTTTCAGGCCGTGCAGGATGTAATAGGCCGGACCACCGCGGTACAGGCCATCACCGTCGCTACGCTTGTAGACTTGGGCCAGGGTGCATTCAAAAAAGCTGCTGGACATCCCCACCAGCGCGGTTACCCACATCCAGAACACCGCGCCCGGGCCGCCCAGGGTTACCGCGATGCCGACGCCGGCGATGTTACCGGCGCCCACGCGGCCGGCCAGGCTCAGCATCAAGGCCTGGAACGAGCTCAGTTGGCCAGCCTGGCCGCGCAACGATTCCTTGAAAACACCGAACATGTGGCCGAAGTGGCGGAACTGGACGAAACGGGAGCGAATGGTGAAATAGCTGCCGAGTCCGACGATGAGCACGATGAGGAGTTTCCCCGAAAGGAAATCGTTGAGCGCTTCGAGCATGGAGTGACCTCGATTCTTATTCTTTGCATGAAAGACGGCAGAACCGGCGGCGAGGCGCCGATTCCCAGGGGCGCATGGTTGGCCAAGTTAAAAGTGGTTACAATTTCGCGCCTTGCTCTGAGTTGATGCGACTTGATGCTAAAATGGCATCTGTCGCATCACCTGGAACAGCTCATATGAGCGAATACCTCGGCATCAACCTGAAACTCGCCTGCAGCCACTACCGCTCTATTTCGGAGGTTTGTCGGCAGCTGTCGATCAATCGCGCGCAGTTCAACAAATACCTGAGCGGGCAAAGCCAGCCCACGGCCTTCAACCTCAAGCGCATCGGCGATTTCTTCGGCGTAGAGGATTACGAGCTCGGATTGCCGCCTGAACAGTTCGCCAGGCTGATCGGTGCGCGCAACCCGGCCACCCTTGCCAGCCAGCAGGGGGACCCGCTGAGTGAGCTGTTGCGCCCGCTGCGCGAGCAGGGCGGTAACCTCTCGCGCTACTGCGGCTACTACTTCGAATATTCCAACTGCATGTCGGTGCCGGGCTCGATCCTGTTGTCGCTGGTGTACTTGCGTGAGGAGCGCGGTACCTTCCTGTTCGAGCGTCAGGAACGTCAGGAGCGCTCCAGCAGCACGGATGTGCAAGCCGAGGACTGGGTTCGCTGTCGCTATCTGGGCGCGGCGTTCCAGTTGCAGGACCGCCTGTTTCTCATCGACTACGAGTCGCTGACGGTCAACGAAATGAGCCAGACCATCCTCATTCCCAGCTTCAAGAGTCGAATCACCCGCCTGAACGGCCTGAAGACCGGCGTGTCCAGCGGTGACCGGCGTACCCCGGCCTGCACCCGGGTGGTCTGGGAGTACCTGGGCACCGAGATCAACCGCATCAGTGCCTACCGCCAGGTGAAGCTCTACCGGCCGGACGACCCGCGCATTGACGATGATGTGCGTGAACGCCTCAGCGTCGGGCCGATCAGCAACGGGCTGTTCGAGATCGAGTAATCAGCCATCACCGAGGACGAACTCCACCACTGTCTGCGCCACCTGATCGGCAACCGCCGGGGTTGCGCGCAGGTGGGCGGCGATGCCGTGATCGCAGTTGGAGAGCAGCAAACACTCCAGATGCGGCGGCGGCACCGACTTGAGCAGGGCGCGCGTGACTTCTTCCGGGATCGGGCTGTAGCGCTGCGCGCCCGCCAGCCACAAGGTGCCTGCCGAGGTGCCCTCACCTTGCCCGTAGACCTTGGAGTTCAACCCGTCGAACTCGCCCAGTACCAGCAGCACGCGGCCCGGGAAGGTGCGCAGGAATTCGAAACTGTCACAGTCCAGAAAGCCATAGGGCTTGCTGATGGCGGCCTTGAAGGCCGGGCCGAACGGTGCGCCATGAGCGTCATCCGGGTACACGGCAGGGCAGATCAGGATCAACTTATCCACAGCCGGTTGCTGCGCCGCCAGCTTCAACGCGATGGAGGCGCCCAGGCTATGCCCGACGATGGTCTGGCAGTGCGGCGCAATATGACGGTGAAAGCGCAGGGCTTCTTCACGGTTGGTGGCGAGCGAGGGCTCCACGGCCCCGGGCTCACTGGCAAGGCTGTGGCCTGACAGGTTGGCCGTCAGCGAGCCGATACCCGAGGCTTGCAGGCGGTAGAGCAAGGGGTTGAGTCGGGTGAAGTCCGAACGCGCACCGCCTACCACGAACAGCGGTGGCGCACGTTCCTTGTCAGGGATCAGCAGTCGCGCCTGTTGCCGGTAACCATGGAAGGCTTCGGTCACGAACCGCTCTGTGCCGGGGCTGGGTTCATTGTATTGCCAGGTAGAACGCTGGCTGGAGGTCGCTTCAAGTTCCATGGACGCCGCCTTGAGAAGCCGAGAATACATATACCTGGCGCATTATAGGTCGTTTGCCAATGAGCGTAGATAAGGCATTGGCTAGCCCCAGGTTGGACTTCCCAGGCCGGAAAACGCAAAATGTGCCCTTGCTCTCATTCAATCTGACCGGACCTGCTGACTCTATGCGAATGCGCCTGATGCTGTTGGGTGGTGGAAATGCCCTTGGGCAAGCGCTGATTCGCCTCGGGGCCGAGGAAGATATCGGCTTTCTGGCACCGCGCCCGCCAGAGAACGGCTGGGACCCGGCCAGCCTTACCCAGTTGCTGGACGACACCCGCCCGGACGCGCTGGTGAACCTTGCCTACTATTTCGACTGGTTTCAGGCAGAGTCCGTCAGCGAAAAACGCCTGGCGCTGCAGGAGCGGTCTGTAGAGCGGTTGGCCGAGCTGTGCCAACACCACAACATCATTCTGGTTCAGCCGTCGAGCTACCGGGTGTTTGATGGTTCGCGCGCCACGGCCTACAGCGAGAAAGACGAGCCGGTGCCATTGGGCTTGCGTGGCCAGGCGCTGTGGCGCATCGAACAGAGCGTGCGGGCGACCTGCCCGCAGCATGTGTTGCTGCGCTTTGGCTGGCTGCTGGATGAAAGCATTGATGGCGTACTCGGTCGCTTCCTGACCCGTGCCGAGCAGCCGCAGGAATTGCTCCTGGCCGATGACCGCCGGGGCAATCCGACGCCGGTGGACGATGCCGCGCGGGTGATTCTGTCGGTGCTCAAGCAGCTCGACTGCGCAGCGCCGCTGTGGGGCACCTATCACTACGCGGGTAACGAAGCCACCACGCCACTGGCGCTGGGGCAGGCTATCCTTTCCGAGGCTGCGCAGCTGCACAAGCTGGCCGTTACCGCACCGACCGCGCAGGCTCATGCCGCACGCCCGGATGCGAGTGAAGAGCCGCAGCATGCAGTGCTGGCCTGCAAGAAAATTCTTCATACTTTCGGTATCAAGCCCCGCGCCTGGCGCTCGGGTTTGCCACCTCTACTGGATCGATTCTACCGTCATGGCTGATGCCCCCATTCTGATCACCGGTGGCGCTGGCTTCATCGGTTCCCACCTGAGCGATGCGTTGCTGGCAAAGGGTTATGCCGTACGGATCCTTGATGATCTGTCGACCGGCAAGCCGGAAAACCTGCAAATGGACAACGCCAGGCTCGAGCTGATCGAAGGCGATGTGGCCGACGCCGACCTGGTCCGGCGCGCTGCTGCCGGCTGTCAGGCGGTTGTGCACCTGGCCGCGGTGGCGTCGGTGCAGGCATCTGTGGAAGACCCGGCGAAGACCCACCAGAGTAACTTCATCGGCACGCTGAATGTCTGCGAGGCCATGCGCCTCAATGGCATCAAACGCATCGTGTTCGCTTCCAGCGCAGCGGTATACGGCAACAATGGCGAGGGCCTGTCGATCAATGAGGACACGCCCAAGGCGCCGTTGACGCCCTACGCAGTGGACAAGCTGGCCAGCGAGCAGTACCTGGATTTCTATCGTCGCCAGCATGGCCTGGAGCCGGTGGTATTCCGCTTTTTCAATATCTTCGGGCCACGCCAGGACCCGTCCTCGCCGTATTCCGGAGTAATCAGCATTTTTTGCGAGCGGGCCCTGAGCGGTCAGCCGATCACGCTGTTCGGCGACGGCGAGCAGACCCGCGACTTTCTCTATGTGGCCGACCTCGTCAACGTGATGGTTCAGGCACTGGAGATGGATGCGGTTGAAGAAGGTGCTGTGAACATCGGCTTGAACCAGGCTACGTCGCTGAACCAGTTGCTGGATGCCCTGAGGTCGGTTGTAGGTGATTTGCCGACCATCACTCACGGGCCGGCACGTTCCGGTGATATCCGCCATTCGCGAGCCAACAACCAGCGTTTGCTGGCGCGCTTTCGCTTTCCCGAACCCACCCCGCTGGCGGTTGGTCTAGCCCGGTTGCTCGGTAAGCAGGCATAAAAAAAGCGGCGATTCAATCGCCGCTTTTTCTTTCCGGGGCTTGCAGCCTTAGAACTTATAACCCACACCGACCATGTAGACCCATGGATCGACATCCACGTCGACCTTGGTCTTGCCTACGCCCAGGGCGGTTGGGCCATCCATGGTGGCCTTGGTGTCGATGTCGACGTACCAGACGGCGGCGTTGACCATGAAGTGCTCGTCGATCATGTAGTCCATGCCCAGCTGGCCGGCCAGGCCGACCGAGTCCTTGAGCTTCAGGTCGCTGAAGCCCTGGGCCTTGCGGTTGCTGCTCAGGTCTTCGTCAAAGAACATGGTGTAGTTCAGACCGATACCGGCGTACGGCTGGAACTTGGAGCTTGGCTCCATCGGGTAGTACTGCAGCGACAGGGTAGGTGGCAGTTGTTTGATGTCGCCCAGCTTGCCGTCCAGGCCAGCGCCCAGGCCTTTTACACCAACGGTGTGCTGGAACGGGGTGGCGGCCAGCAGCTCCAGACCGATGTGGTCGGTCAGCATGTAGGCAAACGCCAGGCCCAGCTGGGTGTCGCTATCCAGCGTCGCTTTGGTGCCCGAAACCTTGGTGCCGTCGAGCTTGAGATCACCACTGTTTTCATTGGGAGCGGTAGTGATTGCGCCTGCACGCAGAATGAAGTCACCCGCCTGGTGGGCATGGGCAACAGGGGCTGCGAGCGCCAGGGTTATGAGCGAGGCGCTGAGCAAGGACTTGTTCATGGAAGCTCCCAGAGGACGTTTAGAATTAAGTGCCCTCATGGTAGGGAATCGCCAGATCGGCTATTTGACCCAGCTCAAGAAAACCTCAACGTCTTGATTTTGGTCAGGTCATTCCAGTTCGTAGGCGTAGATTTTTTCCGCTTCCATCTGGTAACCGGCATCGGCCAGTTCACTGCTGGTGTTTTTTACCTGCATCCGGCCTTCGATCCAGTAGGGCTGGTACAGGTCTTCGACACGCACGCCCATCTCGCTGACGATGTGCACGATCTGGTTTGAGGGGGGTGGCGGCACATGGATGCAGGCGCCGTAATAGGGCACCAGGAGAAACTCCGTGGTGCGGCCTTCTTCACTGACCTCAAGCGGCACGATATAGCCCGGCAGCCTGACCTGCTGACCGTCGAGGGCCTTGACCACCGGCGCATCGGGCGCCTGCTGACGGGCCGCCGGGGCGGCTTCGGCGGCCAGCGCGTCGCTCAATTGCGACAGGTCGTGCAGGGGCGCCATCTGCGGCGCAATGACCGGCGCACCGGCAGGAATCAGTTGCGGCCACTCCAGGGTGCGTGGTTCGTCGGCCCACACCGGGGTGGTCAGCAGCAACACGATCGACAGCAACAGGCGCGGCATCAAGGTTCTCACAGGTGAATGGACAGGCCGTCGGCCAGTGACTGTCGATAGGCTCGCCAGGCGGGCACGCAGCCCATCAGCAGGGCAGCGCCAAGAATGATGGCCAGCAGGCTCCATTCATGTGCGCTGGGCCAGGCCAGTGGCAGGAACAGCCCGTAGTTGGCCTGCACATAGCCCTGGGCCAGAGCGATACCGGCGTACAGCAACCCTAGACCGGCGACGATGCCGGCCACGGCCAGCGCCAGCGCTTCGAGTACCAGCAGTCCGGCGATATGCCACGGGCGGGCACCGACAGATCGCAGGATCGCCATCTCCCGGCGCCGCTCGTTCAGGCTGGTGAGGATCGCGGTGAGCATCCCGATCAAGCCAGTTAGCACGACGAACAGCGACACCACGAACAAGGCCTGTTCGGCCGTTCCCATCAGGCTCCAGAGCTCTTGCAGGGCGACCCCCGGCAGGATCGCCAGCAGCGGTTCGTTGCGGTAGTCGTTGATTTCGCGCTGCAGGCTGAAGGTGGCGATTTTATTGTTCAGGCCGAGCATGAAGGCAGTGATGGCTGCTGGCTGCAGGTCCATGCTGCGCGCCTGCTCGGCGCTGATGCGCCCGGCGCCACGGGCCGGTACACCGTTGTGCCAATCGATGTGGATCGCCTCCATGCCGCCCAGGCTGATGTGCAGGGTACGGTCGACCGGTGTGCCGGTGCGCGCCAGCACCCCGACGACAGTGAATGGCTTGTCGTCGTGCTTGACCAGGCTGATGGCGGCAACGCCATGGGCCAGTACCAGCTTGTCACCGAGTTTGTAGTGCAGCGCCTGGGCGACTTCGGCCCCCAGTACCACTTCGAACGGATCGTTGGCGAACGCCCGGCCCTGGGCCAGTTGCAGGTTCTGTTTGCGCGCGTACTGGTAATGCTCGAAGTAGGTCGGCGTCGTACCCATCACCCGATAGCCGCGATGCGAGTCGCCGAGCGAGATGGGGATGGCCCATTTGACGCGCTTGTCGTTGGCGAAGTGTTCGTAGCTGTCCCAGCGGATATTGTTGGTGGCGTTGCCGATGCGAAACACCGAATACAGCAACAGGTTCACCGAACCGGAGCGCGCGCCGACAATCAGGTCGGTGCCGCTGATGGTGCTGGCGAAGCTGGCGCGGGCTTCGGTGCGCACGCGCTCGACCGCCAGCAGCAGGCATACCGACAGGGCGATGGCGAAGGCGGTAAGAAAGGCGGTGAAGCGACGGTTGGCGAGGCTCGCCAAGGCCAGACGAAGCAGATACATCAAGCCTCCCGGGTGCTGGTCGCGCGATTGAGCTCGGCCAGCGACAGATGACGGTCAAATAGCGGTGCCAGGCTTTGGTCGTGGCTAACGAACAACAGGCTGGAACCTGCGGCCTGGCATTCGGCAAACAGCAGGCGAATGAAGGCTTCGCGCGTGTCGGCGTCCAGTGCCGAGGTCGGCTCGTCGGCGATTACCAGTTCGGGTTGGCCGATCAGCGCGCGCGCAGCGGCGACGCGTTGCTGCTGGCCGATCGACAGGCTGTCGGCACGGCGGGCGAGCAGCAACGGGTCGCTCAGCCCCAGGTGCGCCAGCAGCAGGCTGGCAGCCTGGTCAACGCTGCCATGACGCTGGGTGGCGCGGGCGGCCCGACTGCGCGAGAACCGGCAGGGCAGTTCGACGTTCTCGCGTACCGACAGGAAGGGCAGCAGGTTGAACTGCTGGAAAATGTAGCCGGTGTGGTCGACCCGGAAGCGGTCACGGGCGGCCAGCTTCAGTTCGCTCAAGTCCTGGCCGAGCAGGCGGATGCTGCCGCGGTCAGGCTTTTGCACACCGCCCAGCAGGCCGAGCAGGGTGGTCTTGCCGCTGCCACTGGGGCCTTTGAGAAAGAGGGATTCGCCGGCTTCAAGGCGCAAGGCGGGAATGTCCAGCAAGGGGGCTTGGCCCGGCCAGGCAAAGCCCAGGTCGGTCAGTTCAATCAGTGCCTGGCTCATAGATGAACGCCCGGGTTGCCTCGGGCGCTTCGCTGCAAAAGGGCTGTCAGAAGTTGATCGTAGCGTTGGCTGGCGTGGCTTCAACACCCTGCTGGCCGTTCGGCCCGATCAGTTGTACCTGAATTTTGCGGGTGGCAGGGAAGGCTTTGAACAGCGGGCTCAGGTCGAGACGCTTGAGTGCATCGGGGGTGGCGCAGGCCAACTGGTAGTGGGCGTGGATATCACTGTGTTCATGGCCCTCATGTGTGTCGCCGTCGTCATCGACAGCCGGTTTGTCGCCGAACAGCGGGCTTTCCAGTTCCTGGTCCGTCTCGCTGCAGCTGGCCGCATTGTTCAGGCCGAACAGCGTCAGGGGTTTTTCCAGCTGGGCGCGTACGGTGGCGACCTTGGCCTTGTCGGCAGCGCTGGTGGCCGCGTGCTCGAACCCGACCAGGTTCATCGCCGGGCTGTCCAGCTCCAGCTCCAGGGTGGTGTTGTCGAGTACCACGTTGAGGCGGGCGGCGCCGTGCTCGTGGGCAGCAAGGCTGCCATGGGCGTGGTCATGATCATGGTCGTCATGGGCATGAGCGACAGCCAGGGGCAACACGGCAAACGGCAAGGCAAGCAACAGACGACGCATGGAAGAACTCCGCGAGGGCGCTGGTTAGGTTTGGTTATGTTATAACAACTTGTTTGCCGTGCGCCAGTGTGCTTGGCGATGAGCCGTGGGCGTGGGAGCATGTGGCCATTGATGGCGCACAAGGACATACCCATGCGAATTCGCGGACACATCGGTGACTGGCCGGTAGACCTGACCCTGGAGTTGGAGCCGGCGGAATGGGCGCAACTGGGTGGTCAGCTGACGACTGCCGTGCCTGCACCGGCAGTGGCATCGCCTGCTACGGCCCCGGCGCGGCCGGATGATGCGTTATGGCAGGCAGCGCGCGAGGTACTGCGCAACGCCGGGCAGCTCAACGGGCCGGAGCTGCTTGAGCACCTGGAAGGGTTGGCGGGCAATACTGCAGCGGGCAAGCGCTTGCTGGTGCGCTTGCGCCATAGCGTCGAGGTGAAGGTGGAAAGCGGGGCGGATGCGCCGGTGTATCACTGGGTGGGATGACGTCTTCGCGGGTGAACCCGCTCCCACAGGAGGGGGGCAGCTCACCCTGTAGGAGCGGATTTATCCGCGAAGGCTCCCGCAATCAGTACAGCGCGGCAAACAGTTTGCGCCGGTATGTTCCCACCAGTGGATGATCATTACCCAGCAGTTCGAACACCTGCAGCAGCGTCTTGTGCGGCAAACCGCCTTCATAGCCACGGTTGCGCGTGAACAGCTTCAGCAGCCCGTCGAGCGCAGGCTCGTATTGCTGGCGTGCCAGTTGCTGGATGCACAGCTGGTAGGCTGCCTCATCATCCTCGCCGTTTTGTGCCAGACGTGCCTTGAGGTCAGCGGCGTCAGGCAGGTTCGCGGCCTGGCGCAGGAAGGTCAGCTGGGCCTTGGCACCGGCCAGGGCGGCTTTGTGCTCGTCGCTCTTGACCGCATCTAGCACGGTCTGGGCTTCACCCAGCTCACCGCGTTCAGCCAGGCAACGCGCATACAGGATCAACGCGCCGGCATTGCTGTTGTCTTCGGTCAGCAAGGCTTGCAGCGTGGTTTCGGCCTCGCTGAAACGACCTTCGGCAAACAGGCCCTGGGCCAGCTCCAGCGGGTCGGCAGCGGCCGGTGGCGGCATTTGTACATGCGGCTCGAGCAGGGCACGAATGGCCGACTCGGGCTGGGCGCCGGCAAAGCCGTCAACCGGTTGACCATCCTTGAACAGCACCACGGTCGGCAGGCTGCGAATGCCGAAGCGGGCGACGATGTCCTGCTCGATGTCGCAATTGACCTTGGCCAGCAACAGCTCGCCCTGGTAACTCTCGGTAATTTGCGCGAGCAGCGGCATCAGCGCCTTGCAGGGGGCACACCACTCGGCCCAGAAATCCACCAGTACCGGTTTGTGATGGGAGTTGGCGATGACCAGCTGATCGAAATCGGCGGCGCTGGTATCGAAAACATAAGGCGTGTCTTGGCTCATCGCGACTCTCGAAAATGCGTGAATGACATCACTATAAAGGCTGGCGGCTAGCGTGGTACAGGCTGACCCGGCGGAATTCGTGGGGTTCGGCCAGATCCGGCAGAGTCAGGGCTTCCAGCACGCCGAGGGGCTGATACAGCGGGTGGCTGAAATCGCGTACCCGTGAGTCGGCAACCAGGGCCTGCTGACCACGGCTGAGAAACTCATCCAGCAACGGCAGGTTGGCCCGGTCATACAATACGTCGGCCACCAGAATCAGGTCGAAACGGTCCGCTTCCTGAAAGAAGTCACTGGAATAGCTCAGCGTCACGCCATTGAGTTCGGCGTTGGCCTGGCAGGCCTGCAGGGCCAGGGGATCGAGGTCGCACGCGACCACCTCGAGGGCACCGGCACGGGCGGCGGCAATCCCGGCAATCCCGGAGCCGGCGCCGAAGTCCAGCACACGTTTACCTTCTACCCAGTGGCGATGCTCGTCCAGGTAGCGGGCCATGGCCAGGCCGCTGGCCCAGCAAAAGCTCCAGTACGGCGGCTCGTGGAGGATGCGCCGGGTTTCTTCTGAACTGAACTCGCGGTCCATGTTCTCGGCGTCGATGAGCCACAGCTTGAGTGCGCACTCAGGCAGGTCGCTGACGACCAGGCGGGCATCGCCCAGCAATTGGCCAAGGGCCTGCTGCAACGGAGCCGGCGCCATCACGGTGCTTGTTCGAAACGCAGCGGGCCGGTGGCCTGGGTCTGAGCCTGGGCGATGCGCAGCGGCGGCAGATGCAGGATCAACTGGCCAGACTTGCTGGCGCGACCGCGCAATTCGACCCGGGCTCCAGCCGGAAAGGCCTCGGGGTTGAAGCGCAACTTGAATGGCAGGTCCAGGCCGTTGCCGCTAAGGGTGCTGCTGGCCAACAGGTCTTGTGGCCGACCGCGCTCATCGATCACCAGCAGGGCCAGTTCGACTTCGGCACCGGATGGCACGTTGAGCAAGGTGCCACTCAGCTCACGCTGATAGGCGGGCAGCGGTCCGAGTTCTTTGGCGGTAGTGCTCGCTACCGGCGCTTTCGGGGCAAGTTCGGTCTGGGGTTTATCGCTGCTACAGGCCGCCAGAAAGGCAGCAAAACCGAGCACAACGAGCGCTCTAAATGGCATGGGGAATTCCTTCGCGGCATTTTTCCTCAGTGGATGGTAACCCCTTTGGCTTGTCTTGCCAGTGGGATGCGCTACCATGGCCCTCCCTTTTTTTGTTGCCTGCCACCATGCACTGTCCCTTCTGCGGTGCCAACGACACCAAGGTCATCGACTCGCGACTGGTTGCCGAGGGCGAGCAAGTGCGCCGTCGGCGCGAATGCGTCGCCTGCGGTGAGCGCTTCACTACGTTCGAAACGGCCGAGCTGGTATTGCCGCGCCTGATCAAGCAGGACGGCAGCCGCCAACCGTTCGACGAAGAAAAACTGCGTGCCGGTATGCAGCGCGCCCTGGAAAAACGCCCGGTCAGTGTCGAGCGCCTGGAAGCGGCGCTGGCGCATATCAAGCACAAGCTGCGGGCCACCGGCGAGCGCGAGGTCAAGTCGCTGGTTGTCGGTGAGCTGGTCATGGCCGAGCTGCAGAAGCTCGATGAAGTGGCGTATATCCGCTTCGCCTCGGTGTACCGGCGCTTCCAGGACCTGGATGAGTTCCGCGAAGAAATCGACCGCCTGGCTCGCGAGCCGGCTAAAGAGTAAGTATGTCCAGCGAACGCGCGGTACTCGATGCCCACTACATGGCCCGGGCCCTGGAACTGGCCCGCAAGGGCCTGTATTCGACGCACCCTAATCCACGGGTTGGCTGCGTGATCGTCCGCGACGGCCAGATCGTCGGCGAAGGCTGGCATGTGCGTGCGGGTGAGCCGCATGCCGAAGTGCATGCGTTGCGCCAGGCCGGTGAGCTGGCCCGTGGCGCCTGCGCCTACGTAACCCTTGAGCCATGCAGCCACCACGGGCGTACGCCGCCTTGTGCCGAGGCGCTGGTCAAGGCGGGCGTGGCACGCGTCGTCGCCGCCATGCAGGACCCCAACCCGCAAGTCGCGGGCCAAGGTCTCAAGCGCCTGGCCGACGTCGGTATCGAGGTCAGCAGCGGCGTGCTGGAGGCCGAAGCACGAGCGCTTAACCCGGGCTTTCTCAAGCGCATGGAGTGCGGGCTGCCGTTCGTTCGGGCCAAACTGGCGATGAGCCTGGACGGCCGCACGGCCATGGCCAATGGTGAAAGCCAGTGGATTACCGGGCCGGCCGCGCGCGCTGCCGTGCAACGCTTGCGCGCCCGTTCCAGCGTGGTGCTGAGCAGTGCCGAAAGCGTGCTGGCCGACAACGCGCGGATGACCGTGCGCGGCGAAGAGCTCGGCCTCGACCCGCAAACCACGGCCCTGGTGCTGGCACGACCGCCCCTGCGCGTGCTGATCGACGGTCGTCTGCGCCTGCCGCTGGACGCGCCGTTCTTCAAGGCCGGCCCAGCGCTGGTGGTCACTGCCGCCAACGTTGACCCTCGTTACGCCGACGCCGGCCATGAGCTGCTGAGTCTGCCGGGCGAAGGCGGGCAGGTCGACTTGCCCGCCCTGATGCGCGAGCTGGCCGCCCGTGGTACCAGCGAGGTACTGCTGGAAGCCGGTGCACGCCTGGTCGGCGCGTTTGCCCAGCTTGGCCTGATCGATGAATACCAGATCTTTGTCGCCGGCAAGTTCCTGGGGTCCAGCGCCCGTCCTTTACTGGACTGGCCGTTGAACCACATGAGTGAAGCGGTGCCCCTGAAAATCACTGAAATGCGCGCAGTAGGCGATGACTGGCGAGTCACTGCGGTTCCTGTGCCGGCGCCCGGCGTATAATTCCAGGCTAGCCACGCGCAGCCCTGTTCTCGAGGAGGACTCATGTTCACCGGCATTATCGAATCCATAGGCAGCATCCGCTCCCTGACCCCCAAAGGCGGCGACGTGCGGGTGTATGTCGAAACCGGCAAGCTCGACCTGGCCGACGTCAAACTGGGCGACAGCATCGCCGTCAACGGTGTCTGCCTGACCGCGGTCGAGCTGCCTGGCGATGGCTTCTGGGCCGACGTCAGCCGCGAAACCCTGGACTGCACGGCGTTCAACGACCTCAAGAGTGGCAGCCGGGTGAACCTGGAAAAGGCCCTGACGCCGACCACCCGCCTGGGCGGTCACCTGGTCAGTGGTCACGTCGACGGTGTCGGCGAAGTGGTGTCGCGCAGCGATAATGCCCGCGCCATCCAGTTCCGCATCCGTGCACCCAAGGAGCTGGCCAAGTACATTGCCCACAAGGGCTCGATCACCGTCGACGGCACCAGTCTGACCGTCAACGTTGTCGATGGCGCCGAATTCGAGCTGACCATCGTTCCGCATACCCTGGCCGAAACCATCATGGCCGACTACCGTCCTGGTCGTCGGGTCAACCTTGAGGTCGACCTGCTGGCCCGTTACCTGGAGCGCCTGCTGCTGGGTGACAAAGCCGCCGAGCCAAGCAACGGCAGCGGCATTACCGAAAGTTTCCTGGCCGCCAACGGCTACCTGAAATCCTGATTTGAAAGGGGGTGCCGCGTGGCGCTCAACAGCATCGAAGAACTGGTTGAAGACATCCGCCAGGGCAAAATGGTCATCCTCATGGATGACGAAGACCGCGAGAACGAAGGCGACCTGATCATGGCCGCCGAGTGCTGCAAGGCCGAACACATCAACTTCATGGCCAAGCACGCCCGTGGCCTGATCTGCATGCCGATGTCGCGCGAGCGCTGCGAAACGCTCAAGCTGCCGTTGATGGCACCGCGCAACGGCTCGGGTTTCGGCACCAAGTTCACGGTGTCGATCGAAGCCGCCGAAGGCGTGACCACCGGCATCTCTGCCGCTGACCGTGCGCGTACCGTGCAGGCGGCCGCGGCCAAAGATGCCAAGGCCGACGATATCGTCAGCCCCGGGCACATCTTCCCGTTGATGGCGCAGCCTGGCGGTACCCTGGCGCGTGCCGGCCACACCGAGGCGGCCTGTGACCTGGCGCGCATGGCCGGGTTCGAGCCCAGCGGCGTGATCTGCGAAGTCATGAACGACGACGGCACCATGTCGCGTCGTCCGGAACTCGAAGCCTTTGCTGCCGAGCACAACATCAAGATCGGCACCATTGCCGACCTGATCCACTACCGGATGATCCACGAACGTACCATTCAGCGGATTTCCGAGCAGCCGCTGGACAGCGAACTGGGCAGTTTCAACCTGGTGACCTACCGTGATTCGGTTGAAGGCGACGTGCACATGGCACTGACCCTGGGTCACATCTGCGCCGAAGAACCGACCCTGGTGCGGGTGCACAACATGGACCCGTTGCGTGACCTGCTGATGGTCAAGCAACCAGGCCGCTGGAGCCTGCGCGCCGCCATGACTGCGGTTGCCGAGGCGGGTAGCGGTGTGGTGTTGCTGCTCGGCCATCCGCTGGAAGGCGACGTGCTGCTCGCGCACATTCGCGAAAGTGCCGATGCCGCGCCAGCGAAAACCCCGACCACCTACAGCACCGTCGGTGCCGGTTCGCAGATTTTGCGCGACCTGGGCGTACGTAAAATGCGCCTGATGAGTTCGCCAATGAAGTTCAATGCGATATCCGGATTCGATCTGGAAGTTGTAGAATACGTGCCCTCCGAATAAAGCAGGCGCTTCGTCGCGCTGCCATTCGTGTCCAAACCCTCCACAGGCCGCTGATTTGCGGCCTGGCTCTTTAGAATGAGAACTCCGGAATGACCCTGAAGACCATCGAAGGTACCTTCATCGCCCCCAAAGGTCGCTATGCTTTGGTGGTTGGCCGCTTCAACAGCTTCGTCGTCGAAAGCCTGGTGAGCGGTGCCGTTGACGCCCTGGTACGCCACGGTGTGAGCGAAAGCGACATCACCATCATCCGTGCCCCGGGTGCCTTCGAAATCCCGCTGGTGGCACAGAAAGTCGCCCAGCAAAGCGAATACGCCGCGATCATCGCCCTGGGCGCCGTGATCCGTGGCGGTACCCCGCACTTTGAATACGTAGCGGGCGAGTGCACCAAGGGCCTGGCCCAGGTGTCCATGGAGTTCGGCGTACCGGTTGCCTTCGGTGTCCTGACTGTCGATTCGATCGAGCAGGCCATTGAACGTTCCGGCACCAAGGCCGGCAACAAGGGCGCTGAAGCTGCACTGTCCGCCCTGGAAATGGTCAGCCTGCTGGCGCAGTTGGAGGCCAAGTGATTAGCGACGAGCACGATCGTTTCAACCCGCGCGATCCAAAACCTGCGGATGCTGGCAAACCATCGAAAAGCGCCAAGCGTCGCGAAGCCCGTCAGCTCGCGACCCAGGCCCTGTATCAATGGCACATGGCTCGGCAGTCGCTGAACGAGATCGAAGCGCAGTTCCGGGTCGATAACGATTTCACCGATGTCGACGGTGCCTACTTCCGCGAAATCCTTCATGGGGTTCCAACGAAGAAAGTCGAAATCGACGAAGCACTGAAGCCGTGCCTGGACCTGGCCCTTGAAGAACTCGACCCGGTTGAACTGGCGGTTTTGCGCCTGTCCACCTGGGAGTTCATGATGCGTGCGGACGTACCGTACCGCGTCGTGATCAACGAAGGCGTCGAGCTGGCCAAGGTCTTCGGTGCCACCGACGGCCACAAGTTCGTCAACGGCGTGCTCGACAAGCTGGCTCCACGGCTACGTGAAGCCGAAGTAAAGGCGTTCAAGCGCTGAGTGCGGCGCTGATTGCCAATGGGTGAGTTCGAGCTGATTCGCCACTACTTTGCCGCCGCGCCCTGTGCGCAAGGCGGCGAAGCGGTTGCGTTGGGCATTGGTGACGATTGCGCCTTGCTCAGCCTGCCGCTAGGTGAACAGTTGGCGATCTCCACCGACACGCTGGTGGCCGGGGTGCATTTCCCGGCTGTCTGCGACCCTTTTCTGCTCGGTCAGCGTTCGCTGGCCGTTGCCGCCAGTGACCTGGCTGCCATGGGCGCCACGCCCATCGGCTTTACCCTTGCCCTGACCTTGCCTGAAGTACGTGCCGACTGGCTGCAGGCCTATGCCGGTGGTCTCAACCAGATGGCCCAGGCCTGCGGGCTGAGCCTGATCGGCGGCGATACTACCCGCGGTCCACTGAGCTTGACCATGACCGTGTTCGGCCGTGTGCCGGGCGGCCAGGCGCTGACCCGCAGTGGTGCCCAGCCTGGCGACCTGCTGTGTGTCGGCGGCGATCTGGGCAACGCTGCCGGGGCATTGCCGCTGGTACTGGCCGAGCGCCAGGCAGAGGCCCTGGTGGCCGAGCCGTTGCTTGCCCATTACTGGTCGCCGCAACCGCAGTTGGCGCTGGGCCAGGCCCTGCGTGGCAAGGCAACATCGGCGCTGGACATCTCCGATGGCCTGCTGGCCGATTGTGGCCACATTGCCAAGGCCTCCGGCGTGGCCTTGCAGGTGGAGCTTGAGCGCTTGCCGCTGTCTGCTGCCCTGCAAGCACTGTTCGGCCGTGAAGGCGCGCAACACGCGGCGCTGACCGGCGGGGATGACTATGTGCTGGCGTTCACCTTGCCTGAAACCGAACTTGCTCCGCTGCTGGCGGCCGGCTGGCCTATCCGTGTCGTGGGGCGTGTAACCACTGGAGCCGGTGTCAGCCTGGTCGATGGCCAGGGCCAAGACATCACCCCGGCAACCCGGGGCTATCAACATTTTAGGGAGCAACCGTGACCGATCACCCCAATCAGGTGCCTGCGGAAAACGTTCCGCCGTCGGTCTGGCGCAATCCGTGGCATTTCCTCGCCTTTGGCTTCGGCTCCGGGACTTTGCCCAAGGCCCCGGGGACCTGGGGCTCGCTGGTAGCATTGCCGTTCATCCCGTTGTGGCAGATGCTGCCCGACTGGGGGTACTGGCTGATGCTCGGCGTGACCATGCTGTTCGGCTTCTGGCTATGCGGAAAAGTGGCCGATGACTTGCGCGTTCACGACCATGAAGGCATTGTCTGGGATGAAATGGTCGGCATGTGGATCACCCTGTGGTTGGTCCCGGAGGGCTGGCAATGGTTGTTGGCGGGCTTTTTGATGTTCCGGTTTTTTGACATCCTCAAGCCCTGGCCGATCCGCTGGGTCGACCGCCATGTGCATGGCGGTGTAGGCATCATGCTTGACGATGTGCTGGCGGGCGTCTTCGCTTGGTTGGGTATGCAAGTTCTGGTATGGAGCTTCACTTAAAAGGGAGTCGTACGATGCGTGGATGGCGAGTGGTCCTGTTGATGTTGGCGATGGTTGTCGGCGGCGTTCACGCCAGCGAGACGATTGAAGTGCCCACGCAGGTACGACTGGCCAGCGAGCGTTGGGAGGATTACACCAACGCCGACGGCACCGGCATCGCCTGGGACCTGCTGCGCAAGGTATTCGAGCCTGCCGGGGTCAAGGTGGTGGTGCTCAGCGTGCCGTACAGCCGCGCCATCGGCCTGGTCAAGCGCAATGAAGCCGATGCCTGGGTGGGTTCCTACCATGAGGAAAGTGCCGACAACCTTTACCCGCGCTGGAACTTCGACACCGACCACATCTATGCCCTGAGCCTGGCCAGCAAACCTGTGCCTACTCCGCAAACCCTGGGGCAGTACAAGCTGTCCTGGGTGCGGGGCTACGACTATCAGCGCTACCTGCCGCATGTTGGCGAATACCGTGAAGTGCAGCGCCGCGAAGGGATTTTGCCCATGCTCGAGCGCGGCCGTGTGGACTACTACATCGACGCGCAAACCGAAGTCGATTACGTAATGGGCCAGGCACCGGAAAGCGAGCGCAGCAAGTTTCGCAGCACGCACATCGCCGAGTTGCCCATGTACCTGGCGTTTGGCAAGACCGAAAGAGGTCGGGCGCTGCAGGCATTGTTCGATCAGCGCATGGACAAACTGGTCGCCAGTGGCGAGTTGCGCGAGATCTTCAAGCACTGGTCGCAACCTTACCCGTTCGATAAGGTCAAGCACCTGGAGTAGGACCAATCGTATTGTACGATGGGTTTGAACAAACATTCGGCCTAAGCAGCGCGTCCACATACTGATACAATCGGTGCACTTTATTCTTCAAGCTTTCAGATCAGGAGCACAAAGTGCCCGTCGTCTTTGTTGCCGCTTCCAAGCTGCCTACCCCGTTTGCAACGTTCACCATGCATGGTTTTCTCGACGAAGCCACAGGCCGCGAGCACGTTGTGCTCAGCCTGGGTAATGTAGCCGATGGGCAACCGGTGTTGGGGCGCCTGCATTCCGAGTGCCTGACCGGCGATGCCTTGTTCAGCCAGCGTTGCGACTGCGGCTCGCAACTTGAGGCAGCGTTGCAGGCCATCGCCCGCGAAGGCCGTGGCGTGCTGCTGTACCTGCGTCAGGAAGGCCGTGGTATCGGCCTGCTGAACAAGATTCGCGCTTACGAGCTGCAAGATGGTGGCGCCGATACCGTCGAGGCCAATGAGCGCCTGGGCTTTGCCGCCGACCAGCGTGATTACGGCATGTGCCAGCCGATGCTTGAGCACCTGGGGGTCAAGTCGCTGCGGCTGATGACCAACAACCCGCGCAAGGTCAAAGCCTTGACCGGCATGGGTATCCCGGTTGCCGAGCGTGTGCCGCTGCACACCGGCCACAACCCGCACAACAAACACTACCTGGCGACCAAAGCCGGCAAGCTCGGCCACATGATGGGCAACGAGCACCAGAGCGAGGCCGGTCGGGCGTGACCCGCGCCGAGGTGCGTCGGCGTCTGGAGCTGGCCTGGTGGCAGTACCTGGCGGTGGCGTTGGCGCCGTTGCTGGTGTTTGCCTGGGCATTTGGTGATGTGCAGTCGCTGATCCCGATACTGGCCATGCCGGTGTTTATCGCCGGCGTGGCCTCGATGTTTCTCAGCCTGCCACGCTTCGGTGCCTACAAGCATGCACTGATCGCCACCCAGCAAGCCCTGAACACTGACGCCGAGCCGGTAGCCTGGATTGAGCTGGCGCGGGTTCGTCGTGTGGGCATGCTGTTTGCCTGTCTGCCGGCATGGGTGTCTGCGCTGTCGGTGTTTGTAGGCCTGGAAGCGGTGCCGCAGATCCTGCTGGCCATTTCCACGCTGGTATTGATGTACCTCTACCGTATCCCGCGTCAGCTGGGCTGATGCGCGGCATTGCGCTGCTGGTCCTGCTGGCCGTGGCGGCACCGCTTGCGGCCGCCACGCGAGTGGTCAGCCTGGCGCCTTCACTGTCCGAAATCGTTGTCGAGTTGCAGGCTGCTGATGTTCTGGTGGGTATGCTCGACGGCGGTGAACGCCCGGCAGCATTGGCTGATGTGCCTTCGATCGGGCGCTACGGCCAGATCGATATGGAGCGCCTGCTCAGCCTCAAACCGGATCTGTTGCTGCTTTGGCCGGGCAGCGTGCCGCCGGCCCAGCGTGACCAGCTCAAGCGCCTGGGCATTCCTACTTACAGCGCCGAACCGCATGGCATCGATGAACTGATCGACCAGATTGAAGCGATTGGTGCGCAAATCGGGCACGCGCAGCAAGGGCGGGCGCGGGCGCAGCAACTGCGTGAGCGGGTGCAGGCGTTGCGTGCGCAGTACCATCGGGATCAGCCGATCCGGGTGTTTTATCAGGTCTGGGACAAACCCTTGTACACCGTGGGTGGCGGCCAGATTGTCAGCGATGCCCTGGCTGTTTGCGGCGCCCGCAATGTGTTCGCCGAGCTCAAGGTGCCAGCACCGCAGGTGAACCTGGAAACAGTGTTGTTGCGCGATCCCCAGGTGATTCTGGCCGGCGACCAGGCTCAACTCGATGCCTGGAACGCCTGGCCGCAGGTCGATGCCGTTCGCCATGGGCGCTTGCTGCTGGTTCCGGACAAGGGCCTGGAGCGGCCCAGCGGGCAGATGATCGAGGCGACGGCGCGGTTGTGCCAGGTAATTGAGGCTAAAGCGCCGGTGTCCAGGTGATGCCGAGCAACCAGGCGCGGCCTTCTTCGCGATAACCGTAGCTGGCGCCTTCATAGCTGTACAAAGCCCGTGAATAGTCCTTGTCGAACAGGTTGTCGAGCTTGAGGTCGAGCTTGATTTCCGGGTTCAGCGTCCAGCTGCCGCGCAGGCCCAGCAGGCCATAACCGCCTAGTTTGTTGCGATTGGTCTCGTCATCGTAGCTGCTGCTCACGGCCTGCCAGCTGGCACCCAGGCCCAGTTGATCGAACTGCCGATCCAGGTCCAGGCTCAAGGTACGGCGGGCGCGACGGGCCAGGGTATGACCGCTGTCGCGGTCGCGCGGGTCGATCATGGCCACGCCCAGGTTGCTTTGCCAGCCGAACCATTGCTGGTGCAGGGCGGCTTCGAAGCCATTGATGCGTGCGGAGGCAACGTTGGCTGGAATCGAGTCGGCGCCAAAGATGATGGCATCGCGCAGGTCGGTGCGATAAAGCGAGGTTTCCAGGCGGCTGGTTTCGCTCAACTGGCTGCGCCACTGCAGCTCGTAGCTTTTCGAGCGCTCGGGCTTGAGGTTCGGGTTGCTGTATTGCGGGTAATACAGGTCGTTGAACGTCGGGGCACGAAAGCCTTCGGTGTAGGAGAGCAGCAGGTCGTTGTTCGGGTTGACCGGCAGGGTGAGACTACCACTCCAGCTGTTCTGCCCGCCGAACTGCTGGTTCTGGTCGCGACGCAGGCCCAGTTCGGTGGAGAAGCCTTCGCCCTTGAAACGGTGCTGGATAAAGGCGGCGCGGTTCCAGCGGCTGTCCTCGTCAAAATCGGTGCTGCCATGGACACGGTCCTGGTACCAGTCGGCGCCGACCATCAGGCTGTTCTGCTCGTCGAATGTCAGGTCGTTCTGCCAACTGACAGAGTCGCGATAGGTATTGAACTCGCTGGCGTCGTCACTGAGCTTGTCACGCTTTTTATCGCGGTTTTCGCTGTGGCCCAGTTCCAGGCGCGAGTACCACTGCTCGCTGAACTGGACGCCGACGTAGGTGCCCAGGCTGCTGACGGTGTAGTCGGTGTAAGGCGCCTGGGCAAAGCTCTGGAACGTGTCCAGGTCGAAGCGTCCGTACGGATTGTCGTATTCGCTGCGTCCGCGGCTGTCTAGCAGATTGATGCCGGCTTCGACGTTGTCAGTGAAGCTGTGGCTCAGGCTCAGGTTGACCGACTTGTTGCGGTAGGCATCATGGTCGCCGTCGCTGGGGTACGACGTGTGGCTCCAGTCGATGCCCTGGCTTTCATCGAGGCTGGCGCCGAGGTTGAAGCGGGTATTCTGGTCGCCGCCCGACAGGCCGAGGCTGCGCTGCCAGGTCTGATTGCTCCCGGCTGCCAGGCGCAGGCGCGGTTGCAGGCCCTGTTGGGCGCTGCGGCGGGTAAAGATCTGGATCACCCCGCCAATCGCATCGCTGCCGTAGACCGCTGAGCGTGAGCCGCGCAGGACTTCGACCCGCTCAATCTGATCGACGTTGAGAAACTGAAGGCCGCTGTCGCCGGAGGTGGCATTGGCGATGCGCACGCCATCCACCAGCACCAGGCTTTGCGCGGTCTTGCTGCCACGGATGTAGATGCCCGGCACGCTGCCGCGCCCGCCGGTGGGAGCGACCTGAACACCGGGAACACGGGTCAGCAGGTCGGTAACGCTGGACGGCTGCAGACGGTCGATATCGTCGCGGGTAAACACGGTGTTGGCGGCGCTGGTCTGCGTGCGGTCTTCAACCTGGCGGTTGGCGCTGATCAGGGTGTCAGGCAACTTCAGTGCGCTGTCGCGGTCGATGGGCTCGGCCAGCAACGTGGTGGGCAGGCAGAGCAGGAGCGGGGTAAGACAATAGCGCTTCATGGCAATTCCAGTGCTATCGCGGGCAAGCCCGCTCCCAGAAAATCCTGTGGGAGCGGGCTTGCCCGCGATGAGGCCTTAAAGGCCGAGCAGTTGCAGGCGCTGACGCACCGAAGCTTCGATGCCAGCGGCATCCAGCCCGCACTCGGCGAGCATCTGTGCCGGCTTGGCGTGTTCGACATAGATGTCCGGCAGGCCCAGGTGCAGTACCGGCTTGAGCAGTGCTTCGCGCGCCAGGAATTCGCTGACCGCAGCACCCGCGCCACCCATGATGGCGTTCTCTTCGATGGTCACCAGCAGCGCGTGGCTTGCAGCCATTTCGCGTACCAGTGCCTCATCCAGCGGTTTGACGAAGCGCATGTCGACGACAGTGGCATCGAGCGTCTCGGCCACTTTCAGCGCCTCGGCCAACTGCACGCCGAACACCAGCAGGGCCACATTGCTGCCCTGGCGACGAATTACGCCCTTGCCGATTTCCAGTGGCTCGAGGTTGTTCTCGATGGTCGCATTCGGGCCGCTGCCACGCGGGTAGCGCACGGCCGCCGGGCCGTTGTACAGGTGACCGGTGCTGAGCATCTTGCGCAGCTCGTTCTCGTCGCTCGGGGTCATCACCAGCATGCCGGGGATGCAGCGCAAGAACGACAGGTCGAAGCTGCCGGCGTGCGTCGGGCCGTCTTCGCCGACCAGACCGGCACGGTCGATGGCGAACAGAACATCGAGGTTCTGCACGGCAACGTCATGGATCAGCTGGTCATAGGCGCGCTGCAGGAACGTCGAGTAGATCGCTACCACCGGTTTGGCACCTTCGCAGGCCATGCCGGCTGCCACGGTGACCGCGTGCTGCTCGGCAATCGCCACGTCGAAGTAGCGCGCGGGGTAGCGTTCACTGAACGCCACCAGGTCAGAGCCTTCCTTCATCGCCGGGGTGATGCCGACCAGGCGCTCGTCAGCCGCAGCCATGTCGCAGAGCCACTGGCCGAAGACCGCCGAATACTTCGGACCGCCTGCCTTTTTCGGGGCGGCTGCCGGCGCGTCGACTGGCTCAAGCTTGGTGATCGCGTGATAGCCGATCGGGTCGACTTCAGCCGGGGCGAAGCCTTTGCCTTTCTTGGTCACCACATGAAGGAACTGCGGGCCCTTCAGGTCACGCATGTTGCGCAGGGTGGTGATCAGGGTCGGCAGGTCGTGGCCATCGATCGGGCCGATGTAGTTCCAGCCCAGCTCTTCGAACAGGGTGCCGGGTACCAGCATGCCCTTGGCGTACTCTTCGGTGCGGCGGGCAATTTCCCAGGCGCCGGGCAGGCGCGAGAGGACCTTCTTGCTGCCTTCGCGCATGCTCGAGTAGGTGCGGCTGGAGAGAATCTTGGCCAGGTAGTTGGACAGGCCACCGACATTGCGCGAGATCGACATGTCGTTGTCGTTGAGGATCACCAGCATGTCGGCATCGACTTCCTGGGCATGGTTCAACGCTTCAAAGGCCATGCCGGCCGTCAGTGCACCGTCGCCGATGACGGCGATGGATTTGCGCGGATCATTCTGCAGGCGGGCGGCAATGGCCATGCCCAGCGCTGCGCTGATCGAGGTGCTGGAGTGACCGACGCCAAAGGTGTCGTATTCGCTCTCGGCGCGGCGCGGGAAGGCAGCCAGGCCGTCCTTCTGACGCAGGGTGTGCATGCGCTGGCGGCGACCGGTAAGGATCTTGTGCGGATAGGCCTGGTGGCCTACGTCCCACACCAAGCGGTCGTCCGGGGTGTCGAAGACGTAGTGCAGGGCAATCGTCAGCTCGATGACGCCCAGGCCGGCACCGAAATGCCCGCCGGTCTGACCAACGGTATAGAGCAACTCCTGGCGCAGTTCGTCAGCCAGGTTCTCCAGGTCGGCTTCAGCCAGCCGGCGCAAACCGGCAGGCGTATCGGCACGGTCTAGCAGCGGCGTGACCGGGCGTTCGCGGGGGATCTCTTGAAACGTCGTGGGCATCAGGCGAATCGTTATAGATATGAAGTGGCGGCAGTTTACCTTATTGCGGTAATAGCTGCCCATTGAGTGCTAACGCTGGGGACTGTGCGCCCCTGGCGCCGGCATGGCCGGCTACAGGGCCGGAACGGGCGACTTAGTTGCGTCGCTCGACAATATAGCGGGCCAGCGCGCGCAACGGCTCGGCCGCTGCGTCAAACGGCCGCAGGGCGTCCAGCGCCTGGTCGCGCAGTTCCAGGGCGTAACCCTTGGCAGCTTCCAGCCCGAGCAATGCCGGGTAGGTCGGCTTGTCGCGGGCGATATCGGCGCCCTGGCGTTTGCCCAGGGTTTCGGTGTCGCTCTCGACATCGAGAATATCGTCTTGCACCTGGAAGGCCAGGCCAATGGCCTGTGCATAGGTCTGCAGGGCATCCAGCTGCGCCTGGTCGACACGGGCACTGGCCAGGGCGCCGAGGCGCACGCTGGCTTCGATCAGCGCGCCGGTCTTGTGGCGGTGCATGAACTCCAGGGCCTGCTGGTCAAGCTTGAGGCCAACCGAACCGAGGTCGATGGCCTGGCCGCCGACCATGCCTGCCGGGCCGGCAGCCTGGGCCAGGGTCTGAACCATAGCCAGGCGAATGCTGTCGGCCTGCGGGCTCAGTTGTGCATCGAGCAGGGCGTTGAAGGCCAGGCTTTGCAAACCGTCGCCGGCAAGAATCGCGCAGGCTTCATCAAAGGCCTTGTGCGTGGTCGGCTGGCCGCGACGCAGGTCGTCATCGTCCATGGCCGGCAAATCGTCATGCACCAGTGAATAGGCATGAATCAGCTCGACGGCGCAGGCTGCGCCGTTGGCTTGCTCAGGTGCGGCCCCGAGGGCTTCGCACGCGGCATAGGCGAGCAGCGGGCGCACCCGCTTGCCGCCGTTCATCACGCTGTAGCGCATGGCGGCGTAGAGGCGGGTCAGTTCCACCGATGGTGGTACGAACAATTGCTCGAGGGCTGCATCGACACGGGCCTGGCAGCTGGCCTGGTAGTTGCTGATCATTGTGCCTGTTCCGCGTCGAACGGTTCGGCTGCCAGCTCGCCGTCACGCTCCAGAAGCACCTGAACCTTCTGTTCGGCCTGGGCCAGGGCGCTCTGGCAGTCGCGGGTCAGGCTGATGCCTTGCTCGAAGGCGGTCAGCGAGTCTTCCAGCGACAGCTCACCGTTCTCCAGGCGCTCGACCAGCGCTTGCAGGTCGGCGAGGGATTGCTCGAAATCAATGGAAGCTTTTTTTCGGGCCATGGCGGCTGTCTCGGTGGCAGTATAAACGGCGCGACACTAGCAGAGCGGGGCGGGTGGAGCAAATCGGCAGGGCGGATCTTTGGTCGCATTCTGTTGCACAAAGACGGGCGGTCGGCGCTTGATTTTCCTGTACGGCTTGCGTTGTGAGGGCTGGCGGCGCTCTGCCATAATCGCGACCGCTTTATCTCGCGGGATTCACGCCAGTGAAGCCGCCTTTATCTGTCTTCGCGTAATGGACTACGTAGTGAGCTTCCTTTCGATTGAGTTCGGCCTCTGCTTCATCCTGTTTTTCATCGTTTACTGGAGCCTGTGCTGGAGCCTGCGCCTGCAGAATGCGCTGCTGTTGGTGGCCAGTTATGCCTTGGTTAGCAGTTTCAGTCTCGAGTCCCTGTACATCCTGCTGGGCTACACCGAGCTGGTGTACCTGCTGGGCCTGGTTGGCGCGCGGTACCCGGGGCGACGCTTCAGTTACCTGTTGGTAGTGCTGCTGGTATTGGGGTTCTTCTACCTGTTCAAGTACCAGGAGTTTGTCACCAGCGGCGTGCAGGGTGCGCTGGCAAGTGTAGGCGTGGCGTTCTCGTTGCCGGTGCTGCAGGTGCTGGTGCCGATTGGCCTTTCGTTCTATGCCTTTCATTCAGTGAGCTACCTGGTCTCGATCAACCGCCGCGAGCTGCCTTCGGCGAGCCCGTTCGACCTGGCCCTTTACCTGGCGTTCTTTCCCAGCCTGATTGCCGGCCCGGTCAACCGCGCGATACCGATGCTCGCGCAAATTCGCCCGCACACCCTGCGTCAAGTGCTGGAACCCCAGCGGGCCATGGGGCTGATCGCCCTGGCAGTGGTGAAGCTGTTTTTCTGCAGTGCCTGGCTGGCCAGCCAGTGGGTCGACCCGGTGTTCGAAACCCCCGGTAGCTTCACGCCTGAGCAGATGCTGCTGAGCGTGTATGGCTACAGTTTCCTGATCTATTTCAACTTCAGTGGCTACACCAACCTGGTGACCGGCATTGCCTTGTTGCTGGGTTTTCGTCTGCCGGAAAACTTCAACGCACCCTATGCGGCCCACAACCTAAAGGAGTTCTGGGCACGCTGGCACATCAGCCTGTCGCTGTTCATCCGTGACTATGTGTACATCCCGTTGGGCGGCAATCGCCACGGCGTGTGGCGCGGCAACCTCAACATGCTGCTGGCGATGCTGATTTCCGGTTTGTGGCATGGCGCGAGCCTCAACTTTGTTATCTGGGGGGCGCTGCATGGTCTAGGGCTGGCTGTGTACAAGGCTTCTACCTATCTCCTGCCGCAACCGATGCGCTGGCCCGGCGCCGGGCTGGCGGCGCGGCTGCTGACTTTCCATTACGTGGCCTTTGCCTGGATATTTTTCCGCACTGCGAGCCTGGATGAGGCCATGGACATGGTAGCGGGCATCGCAGACATAAGTGTGAGCGGGGTGTTCTCGCCGACCGGGCTGTGCTTGCTGGCCTGTGTGCTGTATGTCGCGGTGTACCCGCAGATGCTGGCATTGCTGCGCCCGTGTCTGGCCGCCACCACACGCTTGCCCTGGCAGTTCCATCCGCTGCCGCTTGGGGTGTTTGTGTCGCTGGTAATTTTCGCTTCGCAGTCGGGTGTGCCGGGGTTCATTTATGCCAGTTTCTGATACCCGCGTGTTGATGCGCACTCACCTGGATGCCGCCAAGGCGCTTTATGGTCTGGTGCTGGTGACCGTGCTGCTGTTCTGGTTGAACCAGGACTCCATCAGCCTGTACTGCCAACAGAAATACCACCAGCGTTGCGAGCTGCCGGTGCTGGGGCAAAGCCCCGCCTGGCGTCTGGGGGGCGACCTGACGCAAGCCGTGGGTGCGGCCCGCGATGGCTTTGTTCAGAGCCTGCAGCAGAGCCGGGTCGAACCCGTTGTAGCCCAGGTCGAAACCGTGGTCTTGCCTGAGACGATGCCGGTGGTATCGGTGCGCGTGGATGCACCGCAGGCGTTGCCTGCTGCGGTGGCGAACAATGCGCCTCCTGCCAAGGCGACGCCTGTTTCGGCCGTGCCGGTCACCGACGGGATTGCCAGCAAAAGCCCGTCGCCTGTCGTCACACTGGCAGCGGGTGATGAGGTGTTTCTGGTCGGTGATTCATTGATGCAGGGCGTGGCGCCACACCTGGCCAATACCCTGCGCAAGCGCTACCAGATCAAAAGCGTGAACCTCAGCCGGCAGAGCACCGGGCTTGCCTATCCGGGCTTTTTCAACTGGCCGCAAACGGTGGCGAAAACCCTCGACAGTGCGCCGAACATTCGCTTGATGGTGGTGTTCCTCGGCCCCAACGACCCCTGGGACATGCCGCAAGGCAAGGGCAAGCCCTTCCTGCGTTTCAAGTCGCCGGACTGGGAGCACGACTATCGTCAGCGCATCGATGCCATCCTTGAGCAGGCCCGCGAGCACCAGGTTCAGGTGATCTGGGTAGGGCCGCCGAATATGCGCCAACAACGACTGTCCAGCGCCATGGCCTACCTCAGTGGCTTGTACCAGGAGCAAACGACGCTGTACCGGCAGCACTACCTCTCGGCCAACCCGGTGCTGGGTTACAGGGACGAAACCTTCTCCTATACCTTGCAGGACAGTCAGGGCAAACGGGTGAAGACCCGGGTCGATGACGGCATTCATTTCACCATTGCCGGGCAGAAGTTGATCGCCGACCAGATCGTGTCGCTGATCGCCTTTCCCGGCCTCACTGTACCGGGACACTGATGCGTCAACTGCACAACATTCTGGGCCTGGCCTTGCTGATCTGCGCGTTGCCGGGCTGTAGCCCGGTGGCGGCGGTCAAGGCCACGTCCCAGCCGCTGACGGCGCAGAGCAGGGTGCCCACAGGCCAGGCCGGCGGCAACCTGGCGCTGCTGGCGAATAAATTCAAAGCGGCCGGGCGGGCGCCGGTCAGCATCGTCCAGTTTGGTGATTCGCATACAGCCGCCGACCTGTTCAGCGGCGAGATGCGCCGCATGTTGCAGGCGCAGTATGGCGATGGCGGCATCGGCCTGATTGCCGCCACACCGGTCCCGGGTACCCGCTACGAGCAGGTCACTCTCAAGGTCGCCGCGCGCCAATGGACGTTGGTCTCGGCGCGCAACCAGCAGAGCGAGCAGTTCCCGCTGGGCGGTTACCTGTCGGTGCCGATGGTGGCGCAGCCGGCGGTGCGGATCGAAGCGCGCGAACCCGGTGCTCAACGTTATACCGTCTCGGCGCTGTACCAGGCTCAAGCCGCCAGCAACCTGCTGGTGCAGGACGCCCGTGCTCAGAACCGCCGCACGCTGGTGGCAACGGCAGGCCAGTGGCGCTTCGGGCCGGTGGTCAACAATGTCGGCTTGCCGCTGGACCTGACCCTGGACAGCCATCCCGGCACGGTGCTGGGCGGCTGGTACCTGCAGAGCCAGAAACGGGCCGGCGTGATCTACTCCGCCCTGGGCATAAACGGTGCCCGGCTTGAGGTGTTGAACAAATGGCAACCGGGTTGGCAGGACAGCCTAAAAACACTGCGTCCCGATCTGGTAATCCTCGCGTACGGCACCAACGAAGCCTTCGACGACACCCTGGACCTCAGTCTGTACCAGGCGCAGCTCATGCAACGACTTGAGCAACTGCGGCGCGACCTGCCGCGTGCGGTGATATTGCTGGTCGGCCCGTCAGACTCCATCAAGCAGCGCAAGGCCCAGGGTTGTGCGGCCCGCCAGCCACGCCAGCTGGCCGCAATCGTGCAGATCCAGCGCGAGTCAGCCGCACAGGCCAATGCATTGTTCTGGGACTGGCAGGCCTACATGGGCGGGCCTTGCTCGATTGCCGCCTGGCAGGCGCAAGGCCTTGCCCGCGGCGACCTGGTGCACCTGACAGCCGATGGCTATCGCAAGAGCGCGGCAGGGCTCTACGGTTATCTGCGTACGCAACTGGGGTTGAAGTAAGGCGGGGGTAAAAGGAGAGGCGGGGACGACTCCGGGTTGGCTTGCGGCGCCCCATGAAGTCGTCACCCCGGCCCTCGAAAAGGGACCCATCCAGATACCGGACGGTACCTGCTCAGCATGTGTCGGCTGGGGTAAGTCAGCCGCGATCAGGTCCTTTAAATACACAGTAGACGCTGTCTGTTGTACTGTAAATTTTCAACAGTATGTTGATGTTTCAGCAATTCAGATCGTACGTTTTCAGTTGTTGCCACTGCAGCCCAAAGCGCGCTAGGTATTTGCGCAGACGGTCGGCGTCATTGGGTTTTTCCTTGTCCAGGCGAGACACATTGAACAGCTGACGCCCGGCCTCAGAAAGCGAAGAGCTGGCGCGACAAACGTTGATCACTGCTTGCAATTGCAGGCGATCAAAGTGATCCAGGGACTGATCGCCGAGGAGTGAGCTCAATGCATCTTGGGTGGGTACGATCCCCCAGGTTCGTTGCAAACGCTCGATTTCCTCGGTGACCAAGGCCATATTGATTCGGTCGCTATCAGCCAGCGTCGCCATCCGCGTGATGGATGCCGACAGTTCACGAAAGTTGCCTGCCCAGCGGGCTTGAGTTGAGTTGGCAAACCTCAGGTAGTGTTGCTTGGCCTCCACATTGAAGCGCACCTGGCGGCCCTGCTCGCGGGCGTGACGTTGCAATTCGAATTCGAGGTTGGGCTCGATGTCTTCACGGCGTTCGGCCAGGCCTGGCAATTCGAACGTCCATAGATTGATGCGCGCAAACAGGTCTTCGCGGAACGACCCTTCGATCACGCGTGCGCGCAGGTCGCGGTGGGTGCCCGCCATCAACTGAAAGTCGCTTTCGACTTCCTGATCCGACCCAAGCGGGAAGAAGCGTTTTTCTTCAATGGCCTTGAGCAACATGGCCTGTTCATCGGCACCCAGTTCACCGATTTCATCGAGAAACAACATGCCGCCATTGGCCGCGCGTAACAGGCCGTCACGGGCGGTTTGCGCGCCGGTGAAAGCGCCTTTGCTATGGCCGAACAGCGCAGACATGGCGCCGTCGCCGCGCAATGTTGCGCAGTTGATCTCGACAAACCGCCCCTCAAGTTGGTGCCGGGCCCGCTTGAGTTCATAGATCCGTCGGGCCAGGAAAGACTTGCCAGCTCCCGTGGGGCCGACGAGCAGCATCGGCGTTTTGGAGCGCAAGGCCACCCGTTCGATTTGCTCAATGGTGCGGTTGAACGCCACATTGCGCGTGGCAATTCCGGCTTTGAGCAGGTTCAGGCTGTTGGCTTGCTCGCGCTGAAAGCGTGAAGCGATGTGATCGTAGCGTGACAAGTCCAGGTCGATCAGGGTGCTGATGCCTGCCGGGTCTCGGCTCTTTTCATATGCTCGAGCGGGAGAGGTCTGGATCAGCTTTGCCGGCAGATAGCGCGCCTCGGTGAGCAGAAACCAGCAGATCTGCGCTACGTGGGTCCCGGTGGTGATGTGCACCAGGTAGTCCTCTTGTTCGGTGTCGAACGGGTAGTCGCTGGCGAAGTCGTGCAACGCGCCATACACCTCCTCGAAGTCCCAGGGGTCGCGCAGCGTCATCGGATGAAGGCGAACGTCTGTGTGGGAAGAGATGCTGTGGATGTCCGTCCGAACCTGCTCGGCCAGTTCCAGGTCGCGGGTGCTGGCGCCGTGGATCAGCTCCAGGCGCTGTATTGGCGTTTCTGCTTGCTGGCACAAGCCGACGGTCGGCCGCCATTGTTGCCAGCGTGCTTCGCCCTCGTCATTGCGGTCAAGGGTGGTACCGAGAAAGCCAATGGCGACCGTGCGTTTGCTCATGGTGATTAGCTCAAAAGATAAAGTGCTATCTGAGAATATATGAAGTGCTCATGGCTTGTTGTAGTACTAACGCGGAAAAAGTGTTGATTCATAAAATTAAAATCAAACAAATCAATAGGTTATGTTTTTTGTGGGCGCCGTAAAGAAAGCTGGCATGGCGCTCGCAATGTTTCTCTCGGCCTTGGCCGGGATCAGGTGTTGAATGGATAGACCCGCATCAGGGCCAATTGAACGCTGCCGGCCTCCGCGGTAAGGCAGCAACAGGACAGAGTGGACGCAGGCGATGAACATACTCGAGGTAGCCGGTGGCAAACCGATCAAACTCTGGACCCAGGGCGTGCCGGTGGAAGATGACGCCCGTCAGCAACTGCTGAACACCGCAAAGATGCCGTTCATCTTCAAGCATCTGGCAGTAATGCCCGATGTGCATTTAGGCAAGGGTTCGACCATCGGAAGTGTGATCCCGACCCTGGGCGCGATCATTCCAGCAGCCGTCGGCGTGGATATCGGCTGCGGCATGATTGCCGTGTGCACCTCACTCAATGCAAGCGATCTGCCGGACAACCTGCAGGGGCTGCGTACAGCCATTGAGCAGGCGGTGCCGCATGGCAAGACCTTTGGGCGGCGCGATCAAGGCGCCTGGGAGCATGTTCCAGCGACGGCCGACCATGCCTGGCAAAGCTTGGCGGCGCGCTTCAAGGCGATCACCAGCAAGTACCCCAGGCTGGAGAAAACCAATAACCGTCAGCACCTGGGCACCCTCGGTAGCGGCAACCACTTTATTGAGGTTTGCCTGGATGAGGCCAATCGTGTCTGGTTCATGTTGCACAGTGGTTCGCGCGGTGTCGGCAATGCCATTGGCAACCTGTTCATCGAGCTGGCCCAGGCTGACATGCGCCAGCATATCGCCAACCTGCCCGATAAGGACCTGGCGTATTTCGAGGAAGGCAGCCGGCATTTTGCCGACTATGTCGAAGCGGTCGAGTGGGCCCAGGATTTTGCCCGCCAGAACCGTGCACTGATGATGCAGGCGGTGATCAGCGCCGCACGCAAGGTGCTCGGCAAACCCTTCGAGGCCAATCTCGAAGCGGTGAATTGCCACCACAACTACGTGCAGCGCGAGCAGCACTTTGGCCAGCAAGTATTGGTCACCCGCAAAGGCGCGGTGTCGGCGCAGAAAGGCCAGCTCGGGATTATCCCCGGCTCCATGGGGGCAAAGAGTTTCATCGTTCGTGGCTTGGGTAACGAGCAGTCGTTCTGCTCGTGCAGCCACGGCGCCGGGCGCGTGATGAGCCGGACCCGGGCGAAAAAGCAATTCAGCCTCGCAGACCAGGTGCGCGCCACCGCTCATGTTGAGTGCCGCAAGGACAAGGATGTGATCGATGAGATCCCCATGGCCTACAAGGACATCGACGCTGTGATGCAGGCCCAGCGCGAGCTGGTGGAAGTGGTGCACACCCTGCGTCAGGTGGTGTGCGTTAAAGGATAGCGCCGGGCGCAGTACCGCCTGGGGATGGCAACAGGAGAAAAATGGTGGGTGTGGAATTTGTAGTAATCAATGCGGTGTTCATGCTCGCACTGGTGCTGTCTTTCATTACGCAATCGCGTTTGGCAAGGCAGCAAACCACGCTGGCCAACGAGCTGCTGGCGCTGCGCGGGCTGTGCAAGACCCCTGACTACATGGCGTTACTGATTGCGGTGATTTTCATTGCATTGATCGTGCTCGCGATAGTGAGCAGGGCCCTGGCCGGGAACCCGTTTGTATGGCTGGCCTACGGGCTGGTGCTGGCCATGCTGATTGCGATGGTCGTGTTGTGTGTGACTGACAAAGGGCTTGTTGGGGAGCTGAAGAAATACAAGGCGGTGGGCGGGGTGGTGCTGGGTGCGTTGAGTTTTGCAATTCCATACCTTGCGGCACCCATGGCCGACGCCACGATTAGTGAGTTCACCACGTTGGAGGCGTCTCTTTTCCCCAGGGCGCAGCATGTCTTTGTGTTGATCATGTCGGTGCTGTTATGGCCGTTGGCGCTGTCGATTCTCGGATTGCTGGCGATCCTGCCGTTGTGGATCAGAGCGCAGGCCCAGGGTGGAGGGCTGGCCAGAAAGACGCGACTCAATTACATGAGCGCCATTGAGCGACGGGTTGAGCAACGCAAGAGCCTGTTGTCCGAGCTCAGGTGGCTGGCTGTCATTGTCGCCCTGTCGTTTTCGGCGCTGGCGGTGCCGGTCGTTGTGTCGAAACTGGTGTCGGCCCATTCGTTCAACAGCTTTTTGAAAGGTGCCCTGGTTTCCAGCTCCTTTCACTTGCCGCCCCAGGCCTGCGGGTTATCCAGCCAGGTGCCAGAAAGTGCCAGGGTTGTGCAAATCCGCTTGAGGCTGGCGTCAGTGGCCATTCCCGAGAGCGATGATGATTACCGCTTCGAGAGGCTGGCGTGTGATGTGCCTGGCATTGGCAGGCTGACCGTTACGGATAACTGATCATCGAGCAGGTGGCTTACACGTGAACCGTGCGAGGAGTGACGACAATGAGCATGAATGAATGGATTTCGGCAGGCGCGCTTGGGCTGATCGGCGTGATTCTGCTGGTGATGCTGATGCAGTATCTGCGGCTGCGGGAGATCTGGCAGGGGCTCGGCCGCTGCCGTGAGGCACTGCGCTGGGCGCGGATCTGGGAGAGTGAGAATCGCGAGCTCAAGCGCAGTTTGCGTGCCCAACGGCGAGTTGTTGAAGAGCTCAAGGAGCAGGTCGACAGGTTGCAGGCCGAGCAGGTGTGAAAGGAGAGTGTGTGATGCCGATTCGTCCGAGGCCTTTTAGGCTGGAGTGTGAAGCCTGTGGTTGGCGCAAGACCATCGCCCCCCGAAGTGATGCCTTGATGCCGGGGGAGTGGTACGAGCGTTGTCCGAAGTGCAACGGGGTCGTCACCTTCAAGGCGCTGGAGGGGCCCGTGCAGCAGTTCATTGCCAAATGGCTGGCTTCACTGCGGGGCAAGTGAGCTTGACATGAATAGTGGCAGAATGCGATCTATCGCTATTCAGGCGGTTTGACCGGGCAGGGGAGGCTCAAGAATAGACCGGCCCGGCCGATAACAACACCTGTTGCGGGCACCTTTGCAGCCGGGTCTTGTGGGCAGGCTGAAGGGCTACCTCAACGGTCAACGCGACAATGACTTCGATGATACGGGGCTGCTCGACGTCCGTAAGCACTGAGCGCTTGAGACTCACTCATGGATTGGGAACATTGAATGAACGCCAAATACGACCCGTTTCCCACTGGGTTGAACACCCTCGTGCCGTCGGTCAGTGACCGCCCCCACATTGACTGGGATGCACCGAATTTCGCCGACCTGTTTCGCCTGCCCAAAGTACCTGACGAACAGATCAGATACCGAATGCTGCACATCAGCGAAATCGGCGAAGGCAAGCCTGATGCCTATCGCCAGGCCATGACCAACGTGATCTCGTGCCTGAACAGCACCGGCTGCGCCAGCGTCTATATCTTGTCGGGGCGACCCGAAGGGATTGACCTGTACCTGGGTGTCGCGACCTCGACACCGGACACCGATATTCCGGATGCCTCGAAAATGTTGCGGGCAACATTCGAGGGAAACTTCCTCGGCGCCAAACTGGAAGATGTCAGGAGCGATGACGAGCAGTTCCGGCAGCTTTATCACGACAGCCGCCACTTGGGCATCATCACCGGCGTGCCGTCTTTCAACGACAGCGACAGGACGGCAGACGAAGATTTTCAGGGGGTCGAGCGGCTGGCCAACAGTCTGGTCGGAGAAACCTGGCAACTGACGATCTACGCAGAGCCGGGCTCGGACGATGACGTGCGTGCCACGCTGGACAGTGTCTACAACCTGTCGACCTTGCTGTCTGCCCATATCAAGCAGTCCGTACAGCAATCGGAGAACACCGGGTGGCAGAGCACCCAAACCACCGGTACTTCAACCACCCATACCAACGGGACTTCGACGTCTTCCAATCGCGACACCAGCATGAGTGCCTCGAGCAGCACCAGTAGCAGCAGCGGCAGGGAAAGCAAGTCAACCCAGAATGGCACCAGCAGCTCCACCAACACCGGCAAGAACGATTCCAAGGCCGATGGCAGCAGTGAATCAACGGCTAACGGCGTTAGCGGCGGCAAAAGCCTGGCCATGACTCGTGAGCGTACTGACAAGCGCGCCGAGGAGCTGCAGAAGCACCTGAGCGAGACCCTGATCGAGCGGTTTCTGCAGGGGCGCAGCAAAGGCATGTACCGCACGGCCATTTACGTCAGCGCCGAGACGCGGAGTACGTTCGAGCGGCTGTCTCGCGGATTGATCTCGACCTTCCAGGGCAACAACTCGAGTGTAACGCCACTGCGGGTTCACAAGTTGCAGTCCGGGCTCACCTTCAACCTGCCGGAGCTGCTGCAGTTACGGCGATTGAGGAACAAAGGCATTTCTGCGGACAACTGCATTGCCCATAGTGCGCCGCTGCTGGCCAATGGTGAGTTGCTCGGTGCGACCTGGCTCAACATCGAGGAACTGGCGCTGGTTGCCGGGTTGCCGAGTCTGGAGCTGCCAGGACTCAAAATTCGCAAAAACGTCGACTTTGCCCTCAACACCGGCACCGATGCGTCCAGCGACGGCCAGCGGTTGAATGTTGGCAAGATCATCCAGCATGGCCGCTTGCTCAAGCACAAACCGGTCGGTCTGCCGCTCAAGGAACTGTCCAAACACGTTTTTGTGACCGGTGTGACGGGCGCGGGGAAAACCACCACCTGCATGAACCTGCTGCTCGAGTCCGGGTTGCCGTTCATGGTGATTGAGCCTGCCAAGACTGAATACCGGGCGTTGCACGGCCGAGGGGTAGAGGTCGACTACTACACCCTGGGCCGCGAAGACCTCACGCCGTTTCGTCTGAACCCGTTCGAACTGGTGTCCAGCCGACAGAATCTGGCGAGCCATATTTCGGTGCTGAATGCCACGCTGGCGGCGGTTTTCCCCATGGAAGCGGCGATGCCCTCGATTGTCGAAGAAGCGATCATTGAGGCATACAAAGCCAAGGGCTGGGATATCCACAGCACGCAGAACTACTTGCTCGACGACCCATGGCAGTGCGGTAGCGATGCCTGGCCGACCTTTTCCGACATGATCGCCCAACTGGACAAGGTCATCAGCTCCAAGCAAATGGGGCGAGAGTTCGAGGAGAAATACCGCGGCTCGCTGGTGGCGCGTCTGACCAGCCTGACCCTGGGGGTCAAAGGGCGGATGCTCAACTCGCGTTACTCGATGAACTTCGATCAGTTGCTGGATCGTCACGTCGTGATCGAGATGGAAGAGATCAAGGACGAGAAAGACAAGGCCCTGCTGATGGGCCTGATCATCAATCGCCTGGCCGAATGCATGAAGCAGCGGCACCGCATCCAGCCGACGTTTCAGCATCTGACCCTGATCGAAGAGGCCCACCGCCTGCTGTCGCGACCCGAGCCAGGCGATGCCGAGTCGAAAAAGATGGGTGTCGAGATGTTCGCCAACCTGCTCGCAGAGGTACGCAAGTATGGCGAGGGCTTGATCATTGCCGATCAGATTCCGAACAAGCTGATCGCCGACGTGATCAAGAACACCAACACCAAAATTGTGCACCGCCTGTTCGCTGCCGACGACCGCAAGATCATCGGCGATGCCATTGGCTTGAGCGAAGAGCAGCAGGCATTTCTGCCGTTGCTCAAGCCGGGCGAAACCATCGTGTATTGCGGTGGTTGGCACGGTGCGGTGCGGGTGCAGATCGACCAGATTGCCAAAACCGACGCGGCGGAAATTCCTGAGGTAACGATCAAGCAACGCGGTCGCTTGCAACTCTGGGCGCAACGTCAGAAGTTGCTGCCGCGATTGGCCGCTGATCCGCTGATGAGCACGCCAGATCAGCTAGCGCAGACGCTGGAAAAAGGCTGCCTGTTGATCAACATGTTTTTGAAACTCAACCAGCTGCACTGGCAACCGGAGCGGGCTGAATCCTTGCAGGAGCGTATTGCTCAGCGCTTCGGTGCTGAGTTCCAGGCACTGAGTGATGCATTGGCGCTGACATCGGAACAGGTGTCCGGCTTGTTGACCAAGGTCTTCGAGGATTGCGCCAGCATTCCCGGTTGGTACGAAGAGGACTGGAACCTTGTTCGCCCCTTGCTTGGCCAGGCATTCAACGCGCTATGCGATTCACTTGAAGCATTCGAGGCGGCCTGTGCACAGCGGGCGATGAGATCGCTCGACCTGCTTAAATCTTACGACTCAATCTAGGACGATTAACCATGGTATTTCCTATTTTTGCGGCAGCCATCAGCGCCATCACCAGCGTAGTCTCAGCCATTACACCCGTCATCGCATCGATAGGTCCGGCAGTCGCTTCGTTCTGCACCACTGTTTTGCCCAAGGTCGTCCCGGCATTGATCGGCAGCCTGGAAAAGCTCAACACCTTTGTCGGTGTGGTGCAGTCGGTGTTGCAGATCATGCAGATCTTCCGCCCGGGCGATCAGCTCAAAGATATTGGTGATCGATCCATCCAGGCCGCGCGTCAGGACATCAAGCCCGAGAACTTCGACAGCTTCGACGCCTACATGGAAGAGATCCGCGCTTTCAAACTGGATCCCGCTGAATCCGGGCAAATTACCGATGCCGAAAAATATGCCGCTGGCCTGGCAATCGGCGCTCAGGGAATGGACGAAAAGTTCAATGTGCGTGAAGGCACCATGGCCAACCTTTGGCCGCTGGTGGCGAACAATCCGGAGTACTTCAACAGCACACGGCTGACCTCGCTGCTGAACTCCACAACCGACGTAATCAGCGTGCTCAAATACTTCGAAGGCAAGCTCGGCCCGGCGGCCTCTGCTGAGACCGAAGGCAAGATCGTTGCTGCGGAAAAAGCCCTGGCACCGGAAAAAACCGAAGCGGCCATCTTTGCCCAACTCGATGCCGCCGTTGAGCAATTCAAGAAACCCGAGTCAGTCTGATAACCCTGCATCACGCGTCAGGTTCGACGCGTGATGGCCATAAAGTGGGACCGTCCTGTGTCTAGCGAAAAACATGCCTTGGTGCTGATAGGCGATCGAGTTGCCTGCTTCGAATCAACGACCGCAAGTGACGAGCAGTGGAATGCCACATTGATCCATGGTGAGCCCTGGGTGTCGTTCAGTAGTCATTCAGCGCAAACCGTAGGTTCAGTGCTCAAGCAATTGAGCGAGCGCCGAAACCTGCACACACAGCTGGCGAAGGTTGATATCACGGTGATCTACGAGCAGGCCGCCGCGCGGCATCTGGCTGATGTTTCCCAGGCCTGTATCGAGTTGCAATGCGCAACCTGGGAAGTGCTGCGCTATGAACCACTGGTCGAGCGACTCGGCTTGTCGCCGGCAGAGCTGCCGCGTCCGCATGACGGCGCCTGGCTGGTTGAGCACGTGTTGGCACAGCTGGGCGCGCCGCAACCGACCCCCGAGCCTGTTGCCAGTGTTGCGAGCAGCGCAAGCGACGTTGCTGACCTGCCGGATGTTGCCTTGCTTCAGCTTTATCTGCCGCTGCTGTTCCAGAACTTCTGGTCCAGTATCAGCCCGCAGGATCTTGCGTTCATCTGCGGCTCGCTGCAGATCCCTGACGTTGAGTCGCCTTATCCGGAGCCCTCGCAAGAGGCCATCGCGGTGCTGCGTCGCCGCTTCCTGAAACTGCCTGTTGCACAACGCAGTGTCGTGTTGGGCATTGCTCAGGAACTGACCTACAAGCTCAAGGTGCGGACACAGCTGCGTGACCTGCTGGAGGTGCTTTGATGCATGAGACTTCTTCGCCACCGGCGAAAGCAGAAGAAGTACGCGAGGCTCTGATCGTGTTGCTCGAACAGGACGACCATGTTCGGCGCCTGGTGCTTGATATTGTCGCCTCGCTGACGCCCTCAGCTGATTCAGCACCTGAGCCCGAAGCGCCTGCGGCAGTGGTTCCGGACTTGCCTCAGGCCTGTGCGCCCGATCCGCTACGTGAGCAACTGGGCGTGCCGTTGGCCTTGCTTGAAACACTGCGCGCCGATGAAGAACTGAGTGCTGCCTGGCTTCACGAAGGTGAAAACGAAGGACAACAACTTACCCGACTGCTGGCCACTGCTGCTCAGTGGGAAAGTTTGCTCGAACTCTGGGACCTGCTGGCCGAACGTTGCAAGTCTCAGGCGCGCCCGGGTAACGCTGCCGAGCTGCACATTCTTGAAGGCTGCCTGGCTATCCACAACCTGATCTGGCGCGATCGCCAGGCGCAATTGTGCTGCGCAGAGGTGGGTGCCGAGTATGACTACCGTCTGCATCAGCGCACCACGCTTCGAGGCGACATCATCACGGCGCAGTGGCTGCCTGGCCTGGCCAACGCCGGGGGCGAGCGTCAGCGTTTACCGTTGGCGGCAGCCGAGTAGCGCGTGCTGTTCACCAGTAGAGCCGAACCGGACCAATGACCATGAACCAGGCGTCGTCGTTACCCGCTCTGCTGAGTCAATTGATCGGGTTGTTGAAACAAATCGAAATCTTAAAGGAATGCAGTATGTCGGGGAGTACACCAGCTTCTATTCGCAACGTCTTTGTGGCGAATCTGCGCAAAAGATGCGCTGCCCAAATCGCCGCTTCACGGTACTGGCTGGTGGGGTTTCCCGAAGAGTCCGCGAAGATGCTGTACGACACCCACACTTGCCTGATGTGGGACTACGACGAGCCCTCCACCGACACGTATACCCAGCTAGAGGCCGAGGAAGCCGTTCAAGAGAAGCAGGTAATGGGTACGCGCCCTTGGCGTTTGCCCTCGACAGAGGAGCTTATGTTCTTCGCCTCTAGCGAGGACAATCCTCTGCGCGAAGGGCATTCAAACTCGCTGATGTGGCAACAGCTCTGGTTCTCGCAGCAGGGGGTGGTCGATGTTGAAAACAGTTGGGTTTATGTTGACGAGATCGGCTCGTTGATTGCGTGCAGTGACCAGGTCAGCCATCTCGACACGCAGGATTTTGTGACCCACGCCATCCAGCGCGGTTGGCGTCTGACTTCGCTCGAAGCCAATCAAAGCGAGGACCCACTAGCAATCATGAGTACCCCTTTACCTGATCTGGTCAGCCTGTTTCGTGACGTCGACTACCAGACCTGCCGGTTGCCCAAGCTTAGCGATGTGCAGTTCAGCGACCCTAATCTGGGCCTGTGGGAATTCTTTGGTGAAGACCCGGCAATGCTGAGCGATGCCAAGGTGCGCGCACGCGATCCGGTGACTGACGTCAAGGACTGGAACATCGCCATCGATTTTGGCACCAGCAGCAGTGTGGTGGCCTATGACGACAATGGTCGTTACAAGCTGCTGCGTATCGGCGTTCAGGATCATTGGGAAAAAGAGCGGCCAGAGCATTACGAGAACCCGACGGTACTCGAGTTCATCGATTTGCAGCGCAGCCTGCAAACCTGGAACTCGGAGGCTTACCGTCCCAACCTGAACTGGGACAATCTGCGCTGCTCCCACGAAGCCTTGCACGACCTGCGTAAAAACGACGGTGATCCCAAGGTAGTCGCCAGCATCCTGTCCAAGATCAAGCATTGGGCATTGCGCCACGGTTCCGACAACCTCACTCGCATCGCTGACCGGGTAAACGGCTACGAGCACTCGCTGCCGGCCCTGACCAAGCGTGATGTGGTGAAAGGCAAGCGGCTGACAGTCAGCCAGGATGATCCGCTCGACCCGATCGAGTTGTATGCCTGGTACCTGGGCATGGCCATCAACTGGCGCAGCCGTGGGCTCTTTCTGCGCTACTACATGACCTTCCCCGTTGCCTACACCCGCGACCTCAAAGAGACGATCCTGATGTCGTTCCGCCGGGGCCTGCAGCGCAGCCTGCCAGCGCAACTGCTGGACAGTGAGGTGTTCAAAAACTTCTGCGTCGAAGAGCTGGCCAACGAGCCGGCCGCCTATGCCGCCGCGGCGCTGCCAAAGTTGGGCATCGAGCCTACCGAGGCGGGCATTGCGTACGGGGTCTTCGATTTCGGTGGCGGTACCACAGACTTCGACTTCGGCCGCTACCGGCTGCCCACCGCCGATGAAGAGGATGAAGGCTGGGAGGAAGTGTTCGAGCATTACGGCAATGCCGGTGATGCTTACCTGGGCGGTGAAAACCTGCTCGAGAACATGGCTTACCTGGTATTTCGCCACAACATCGAACTCTGCCGTACCAAGCGCATTGGCTTTGTGCGCCCGCTGGATGCCGAAGACTTCCCGGGGTCGGAGATGTTCCTGCTCGATAGCCAAAGCGCCTCGACCAACAGTGTGATGCTGCTGTCGCGGTTGCGCCCGCTGTGGGAGCAGGGCTCCCTGCCGGGAAAAAATGGTGTACTGAAGCTGGCGTTGCTCAACCGCGACGGCGAGAAAATCGAGTGTGAACTGACCGTGCCGGTTGATTTGCTTACCACGTACCTGACCGAACGCATTGCTCAAGGTATACAGAACTTTTTCAGCGCCATGACCAAAGCCTTTGGCGGCTATCCAGATGAGCCGGTGCATGTGCTTTTGGCGGGTAACAGCAGTCGTTCGTCGATTGTGCAGCAGCTGTTTGAAGTGGTGGCCAGTGGTACTGAAAGAGATCCCTCGGCGAGTAAAGACAGTGCCTCGACCACTTTTGATAGTGCGGCAGCGGTGGGTGCGCTCATTAGTCAAACCATCTGGTCTGGAATGGGATACAGCAAGGCGGCTGAGCCTAAACCCGAGCCCGTGAAAACGCCGGTAGTGGATGATTCTCTGCCCGTGATCGTCGTCCACCAGCCGCTGGTGTCCAACCCGGACCAACCCTACAGCCCCAATGGCAAAACCGGTGTCGCCATCGGTTTGCTGCGGCTGGCGCCTGGCAGCCCGGTCAAAGTCATTTCCAGGATCCCAGGCGACACCGATGAGGCGCCATTCGCCCACTATGTGGGTCGTGTTCAGCGTGGCAAGTTCAGCGCAGGGCTGCAGCAAGGTGACAGCTATGGCACCTGGAAAGAACTCGGTGTGCCTCGTGACGGCGTCTTCAACCTGTTCCACTCCCAGTCGCCCAAAGCCCACACCGGTGAAATGCTTGAAGGTGAAACCGGCCTGTACAAATACCGCCTCGCCATCGCGGGTGATCATCAGGGGCAGCGGGTGTACGCCAAGGCAATTGGCCCGCATCGGGTGAGTGTGTGCACGGCTGCCTCGCTGGAGGCAGCGGAGGGGGGGATGTTCAGTTTGATTGAAGATCTGGATCTGACAAAAGTGTGAAGCACGCTGAGCGATAGAGCAGTGTGAACGAGCGTAAACCTTTGCTTGTGTGGCGAATGGCCACACGGTCAAGTAAAGTCGTTGACCACATTCAAGTGCCGGGCTCTGGGTGCTTCGCAAGAGGCTCCACGTGCCTGGCGAGGTGGAGCGCGCACACGTATAACGCCACCGTTGTCGACACAGGGAGTACTCACGATGAGGCACAATGCCAATCTATATCTGAGTGAAGAAGAGATCAGCCGGCGCGATGAGCGCATCGCCCAGACCGTGGCCTGCATCGAAGGGCTGGAGCAGCGTTTCTCGCTGGGTATCCATCCTGCGAAGTACGCAAATCTTCTGATACCCGGCGACTCTCCAGGTATTCACTTCCCAGGCAAACGCGTCTTCGGTGAAGCATGGCTCGACAAGAAGCTCGACTACCTTGAAGAGCTGTTGCTGAAGGAGCTAGCCACGGCCGTGCTGACGGGTATTGAAAAACGTCCACGTAACGATCCGACACTGCGTGGCAGCGCATGGCGAGTTGCTGAGAAGCTCTGTGTTTATCGCTTTGCTGGCGATTATCCGTTCTACCAGGATCCAGACAACGATTACCCACCGCCGTACGAGTTCGACTGTGACGTCGCCGCGTTGCGCATAGGCCTGAGCGATCTTGTCGAAGTGGTCTGTGAGCGCATCGAAAAGCAGCACATGCGGTATCGACTGTGGGATGCCGACGCCATTGAGCAGCTCGAACACTATTTGTACTACGAGGTGCCGGATTCCGACCTGTACATCGAAGGCGCGTTGTCGACGAGGGTTTATGGGCGGCCGGCGGACGTAAAAGAGTTCCTTGCAGGCGTCGCTGATGCCATTGCCGAATTGCCGGTGCGCGAGCTGACCGAATGTACCTTCCCGGATGACTACCCCGAGCAAGTGCGGTTCTCTGACTATGTACCTCCACAAAACATGACCGCTGAGCAAATCGACCAGCTCTATCAGAATTACCTGAAGTGGTACGAAGCGGAAAAACGCTTGTAATGCGAGCCGTGCTCACACCCATGCCGCACGCCCTGTGTTGGCAAACCCTTGGCTTGCAATCGAAGGATTGATCATGGCTTTTAGCAGTAATTTCGCCTTTCTGGCCGAACACGATCCAGTCTTCCTGCAACTGGCAGGCACCGCTGAACACGTATTTGCCAGCGACCCCAACACCACGCTGATCAAGCTCAGGCAGCTTGGTGAAGCATTGGCTCAGGATGTGGCCAGCCGTGCGGGTGTCGAAGTCGAAAGAACGGCTACGCAGGCCGATCTGCTGTACAAGTTGGGCCGAGAGATTCAGCTGGATCGCAATATCATCAGCCTGTTCCATACCTTGCGGGTGGAAGGTAACAAGGCCACGCACGAGTTTCATACCCGGCACCGGGAGGCTATGGACGGGCTCAGGGTCGCTCGCGCCCTGGCTATCTGGTACCACCAGTCATTCGGTAAGGCGGGAAGCGGGTTCAAGCCTGGTCCGTTTGTAACACCCACTGATCCGAGTGCTCCGCTGCGAGACCTGCAAAATCAGATCGATCAACTCAACGCGCTACTACGTGAATCCAATCAGCAAGTAGAGACCAACCTCCAGCTGGCCGAACTCAAAGTGCGTGAAGCGGAAGAGTATGCGGTGCTGGCTTCGCAGATGGACGTTGAATCGCGCAATTACAAGCAGCAAGCCCAGGCGCATGAAGAAGCGCTCAAACAACTGCGCATTGAGTTCGAACAACGCCTCAAAGCGCTGCAGCTAGAGCTGGAAGCCAAACCTCAGGCCATCGCGCAGGTGGTGCAAAAAACCCAGCAAGCCAGCAGCAGTTTTGATCTGAATGAGGATTTGACTCGCATTCTGATTGATCAGCAGCTGACTGATGCCGGTTGGGAGGCCGACTCACTAGACCTTACCTACAGCAAAGGTGCGCGCCCGGAAAAGGGCAAGAACAAAGCCATTGCCGAATGGCCAGGCCGCAATCAGAAAGCCTGCGCCGACTACGTTTTGTTTGTGGGCCTGACGCCGGTGGCGATCGTTGAAGCCAAGCGTATCCGCGTCAACATCGCCGATCGGATTCCGCAGGCTGAGCGCTATTCACGAGACTTCAATCTGACCGGGGAGCAATTGCAACCCTGGTTATTGAGCGGTAACGAAACCCCCTGGAGCGATGGGCAGGGGGGGAGCTTTGTTGTGCCATTTGCCTTTGCCTGTAATGGACGGCCTTACATCAAGCAACTGGCGGAGCAATCCGGCACTTGGTTCCGTGACCTGCGCAGCCCGGCTAACTTGCGTCGGCCGCTACAGGACTTCCACACCCCAGGCGGATTGCTTGACCTGCTTAAACGCAGTCGCGAAGAGGCCGAGGCCGCGCTCAAGCAGGAAGGCTTTGCTTACCTCAAGCTGCGCGACTATCAGGAAAATGCCATCAAAGCGGTGGAGCAAGCCCTGGCCGCCAACCAGCGCAACTGTTTGCTGGCGATGGCAACCGGCACCGGTAAAACGCGTACCGTCATTGGCCTGATGTATCGGTTCCTCAAAGCAGAACGTTTCAAACGCATACTGTTTCTGGTGGACCGCAAGGCGTTGGGTCAACAGGCCATCGATGCATTTCACGATGCGCCGCTGGAGCAGAATCATTCGTTGTCGCAGATTTATGACATCAAGGTCATGCGTGATATGGCGGCTGAGGCTGAAACCCGTATCCAGGTCGCCACGGTTCAGGCCATGGTGCAGCGTATTTTTCAGTCCGATATGCCGCCGGCCATCGACGAATTTGACTGCATCATCGTCGACGAGGCGCACCGAGGTTACACCCTTGACCAGGAGATGACCGAAGGCGAGTTGGTCGTGCGCGAACATAGCCAGTACCTCTCGCAATACCGCCGGGTGCTCGATTACTTCGACGCCTGCCGGATCGGCTTGACTGCCACGCCGGCCAAGCACACCAGCGAAATCTTCGGTAAACCAGTGTTTACCTACAGTTACCGTGAGGCGGTGGCGGATGACTGGCTGATCGATCATGAACCGCCGATCAGGTACGTAACCCGATTGAGCCAACACGGCATCCACTTCGATGAAGGCGATACGGTCAGCATCGTCAATGCCGAAAACGGTGAAGTCGATACGGCGGTACTGGAGGATGAGCTCAACTTCAATATCGAGTCGTTCAACCGCCGGGTGATTACCCCGGGTTTCGACAAGGTGATCTGTGACGAGCTGGCCAACGAGCTGGACCCCGACGGTGAAGAGAAGACCATGATCTTCTGCGTCAGCCAGGCCCATGCCGAACGGGTGAAAAACCTGCTGGATCAGGCGTTCTCCAATGTCCACGGTGAACACTACAACCAGGCTGCCGTAGAGATCATTACGGGGGAGAGCGACAAGGTCGACCAGCTGATCCGCCAGTATAAAAACGAGACCTATCCGACCATCGCCATTACGGTTGACTTGCTCACTACAGGCATTGATGTGCCGACAATCTGCAACCTGGTGTTCATGCGTCGCGTCCGCTCGCGGATTCTGTATGAGCAGATGAAAGGTCGTGCCACCCGCCGTTGCGACGCTATCGGCAAAACGGTGTTTCGCATCTATGACCCGGTTGACCTCTACGCCAGCCTGGAAGACGTCGACACCATGAAACCATTGGTGAAAAACCCGAACGTTTCGCTGGAGCAACTGGTCGGCGAATTGATTGGCGATGCCAGCCATGACGCACCCGGCAGTCAGCCAGACTGTAGCCACGCCAATGATGTGCTTGATGTGCTCAGCCAGCGGATCATGCGGATCATGCGCAAGGCCGTCCACAAGGCCGGGAGCAAGCAGCCGATCAAGGAAAAACTGGACGAGCTCGAGGCGCTTTGGGGCATTGAACCGGAAAAACTTCACAAGCATTTGCATGACATGGGGCCGCAGCAGGCGGCAAATTTCATTCGTCAGCACAACCAGTTGCTCAGCCAGCTGGAAGCCGTCAATTCGATGCTTGGGTCGAGCAACTATCCCGTGATCGCCCCGCATGACGATGAATTGCAGGTGCGTGAACAGAGTTATGGCAGGCATGACAAGCCACAGGACTACCTGGAGAGCTTTCACAACTTTATCCACACCCAGATCAACCAGTCGGCTGCACTGGGTGTGGTGGTGAATCGACCAAAAGATCTGACACGTGAAGACTTGCGGGAGATTCGCCTGCTGCTGGACCAGAACGGGTTTAACGAGGTCACGCTGAAAGCCGCGTGGCGTACTCAAACCAACCAGGAAATTGCCGCCAGCATTATTGGCTACATTCGTCAGGCTGCGATCGGCGAAGCCCTGTTGTCTTTTGATCAGCGTGTGGCCATCGCCATGCAGAAGATCTACAGCCTGCAAAGCTGGACAACCATGCAGCGTAAATGGCTTGACCGGCTGGCCAAGCAGCTGGTGCATGAGGTCGTGATCGACTCAACAGTTGTGAACAAGGCGTTCACCGATGCCGGAGGGCGAAGCGGGCTTGATAGCAAGCTGGGCGGGCATCTGGATCAAGTTCTCGACGCCCTCAATGAGCAGCTATGGTCGGCAGCGAGTTAAGTACAGGGCCGTCGCTACAGGTAAACTACCGACAACCACAGCATATCCTTTGCTTTGAGCCGAACGGCTACCCGTGTTCGGCTCACTTATTTTTTGAGTAAACCCGATGAACAACAGCGATATTGTCCAGAAGCTCTGGAGCCTTTGTGACGTGCTGCGCGACGACGGCATCAACTACAGCGATTACGTGACCGAACTGGTATTGCTGCTGTTCATCAAAATGGAATTCGAACAGGTCCAGAACAACGACGACTTTGGCCACAAGCTTCCGCAAGGTGCACGCTGGACTGATCTTGCAAACAAGTCCGGGCTCAACCTGCTCAATTACTACCGTCAGTTGCTGCTGGACCTGGGCAAGAATACCGACCCGTTGATCGCCGCCATCTACGCCGATGCGCAGACTCGCCTGAAAGAGCCACGCCACCTTGAACAGTTGATTAAAAGCCTGGACGGAATCGACTGGTTCAGCGCTCGCAAGGATGGGCTGGGTGACCTCTATGAAGGCCTGCTGGAAAAGAACGCCAACGAAACCCGCTCGGGTGCCGGTCAGTATTTCACCCCACGACCATTGATCGACAGCATCATTCGTTGCCTCAAGCCGCAACCCGGCGAAACCATTCAAGACCCGGCTGCCGGAACTGCAGGCTTTCTGATTGCCGCAGATGCCTACATCAAGAGCAAAACCGACGACTACTACGACCTTGATGCCAAGGCCAAGGCCTTTCAGCGAAACCGTGCGTTCGTCGGCGTCGAGCTGGTGCCGGGTACACGCCGTCTGGCGCTGATGAATACCTTGCTACACGGCATGGAAGGCGATGATGAAGGGGTGGTGCACCTTGGCAACAGCCTCGGTCAGATAGGCGCCAACTTGCCTCAGGTCGATGTGATCCTGTCCAACCCGCCGTTCGGTACCGCCAAAGGCGGCGGCGGCCCTACCCGTGATGACCTGACCTACAAGACCGGTAACAAGCAACTGGCCTTCCTTCAGCATATCTATCGTGGTCTTAAGCCAGGTGGTCGTGCGGCGGTGGTGCTGCCGGACAACGTGTTGTTCGAAGCGGGTGTCGGAACCGAGGTGCGTCGTGACCTGATGGACAAGTGCAACCTGCACACCATCCTGCGCCTGCCCACCGGCATCTTCTATGCCCAGGGCGTAAAGACCAACGTACTGTTCTTCCAGAAGGGTACGCCAGCCAACCCTCGCCAGACGCAGGGCTGCACCCAACGTGTATGGGTCTATGACCTGCGCAGCAACATGCCCAGCTTTGGCAAACGCACACCGTTCGATGCGCACTACCTCGAACCTTTCGAAACCGCCTACGGCGAAGATGCGAACGGCGGCAGTGACCGTGCCGAGAATGTAGAGGGCATTGGTGAAACCAGCCGTTTCCGCGTGTTCACCCGTGAACAGGTCAGAGAACGGGGTGACTTCCTGGATATTACCTGGCTCAAGGACGCGGACAGCCTGGATCCCGCCGACTTGCCTGCCCCCGAAGTGCTGGCCAGTGAGGCGATGGCCGAGTTAACCGAGGCGCTGCACGAACTGGAAGAGCTGATGAAAGCGTTGGGGGCCGGCGATGAGGTGGCGGCTCAAAAGCAGTTGATGGCGGATATGATGGGGCTGGTGGTGGCTCAGGAGTGCGGCGATGAGTGAGTTGCCGGCGGGGTGGGTGACTTGCAGTCTGGCTGACATTGGCCAGATTGTTACCGGAAAAACCCCCAGCACAAAAGAACCGCGCTTCTATGACGGCGAAGTTCCGTTTATCAAACCCGGGGACCTTGACCACTCGGGTCCTGTTTTTCACACAGAGCGCTTCCTGACAGAAGCGGGCGCGGCCGAAGTGCCGAGCCTCCCACCGCTTAGTGTCGTGGTGAGCTGCATCGGAAACCTGGGGAAAGTAGGACTGACGACAACGAAGTCTGCAACCAACCAGCAAATCAATGCCGTTATTCCTGAAGACGGGATCAATCCAGGTTTTTTGTTCCATTTCTGCAAGACGCTAAAGCCTTGGCTTGAGGGGGAGTCCTCGGCTACAACAATTTCCATTGTTAACAAAAGCACGTTTTCCACCGCACCCATGGTATTGGCGCCACATGCAGAACAAATTCGTATCGCCGAAAAGCTCGATGAAGTTCTGACACAGGTCACCACCCTCAAAGCTCGTGTCGATGCTGTTCCGGCCCTTATCAAGCGATTTCGCCAGTCTGTACTTGCCGCTGCGGTTTCCGGGCGTTTGACGCAAGAATGGCGGGAAGCTGGTCAGCGCGGGTCGCTACTCGACTGGCGTCAAGTAACAGTAGGCGAACTGTGCACGCTTAAAAGCGGCATAGCTATTTCAGCTGAATATGAAAAAAACGCTGGCGACTACAGGTACTTCAAAGTTGGTGAGATGAATCTTGAGGGGAATGAGCTTTTCCTTCAACACACAGAGCGCTATCTGGCAAAAGGCGATGCTGCGGAAAAATCGTTGATGCCGAGCGGAAGTATTTTGTTTCCGAAGCGAGGCGGGGCAATCGCTACAAACAAAAAAAGGATTTTGAAAAAACCTGCCTTTGTAGATCTGAACATCATGGGGATTATTGTCCCGGTAGGTGTCGAGATCATGTATGTCTATCGCTGGTTCGAAACCGTTGATTTAGCCAGACTGAACACCGGCTCCACTATTCCTCAAGTCAACAATACCGATATAGCACCGCTTGAGATCCCGCTTCCTTCACAACCAGAGCAAGCCGAGATCGTTCGTCGCGTTGAACAGCTATTTGCCTATGCTGACCAGCTGGAAGCTAAAGTCGCTTCAGCCAAAAGCCGCATCGATCACCTGACCCAAAGCATCCTGGCCAAAGCTTTCCGCGGTGAACTGGTCCCCCAGGACCCGAACGACGAGCCTGCCAGCGTGTTACTCGAGCGCATCAAAGCCCAGCGTGAATCCGCACCGAAGGCCAAGCGTAGTCGTAAGGCTGCAGCAAGCAGCTAAAGGCGGGAGCTTTCTTTCAGGCATTAAAAAGCCGGCTTGTGGCCGGCTTCCAGGGGACGGCTTTGGCTAATTTATGGTAAGCCGCAACCGTCTTCAAAACGTTGTCTGGCGCGAGGGCCGACAGAAAGGGGCAGGGTGGGCAAGCAGTGTGTTGCCTCACCAGGCTCTCAGGTGTGCGTTGCAACCTGGAGCAAATGTGCGGCGTAGCATACTGGGTATGTGGCGCATTGCCCAGCAAAAAATGCGCGGCAAACGCTCAAGACGGGCGGTTGTTGCGCAAGTGACCCCACCAGAACACCCAGCCCAGCACACTGAGCTTCTGCGCTTTACGCTGGGCCGGGGTGTAAGTCTCTGTAGGGTGCTCGTCGCTGTCGTGGCTGTGCAATCGCAAGGCGCCGTTGCGCCGCTGGCTGAGGCTGTGGATGCGCACGCGGCCATTGTGCAGCACGGCGTACAGTTCACCCTCGACAATCGTGGTCATGCTGCAGTCGATGGCCAGCGGGCTGCCGCGCGGTAGCAAGGGGCTCATGTTGTTCGACGGCATGGTCAGGCACAGGGCCTTGCCAGGGTCGACGCCGACGGCGCTGAGGGCACGCGCCGGCAGGCGCAGGTAACGGTTAACGATGGGGCTGAGTTGCCGTGATTGCATGGCGTAGAAGGGCAGTTGAATGTCGTCTGCGCTGTGGGCAGCGAGCAGGCTCGGTTCTACCGGCGCGGGGCCGGGGCCACGCAGTGCCGCGTTCAGGCGCGGCATGGGGGTGGGGTGTTTGGGGCCTTCACCAGTGCGCAGCCATTTACTGCACACGCACAGCAAGTCGGCGATTTCATCGAGGCGCGCCAAGGGCACACCACGCCTGAACCAGTTGTTGACGTGCTGCGGCGTAACTTTGCGCTGCAGGGCAAAGTCGGAAGGCGACAGGTTGCATTCGAGCAGCAGGGTTTTAAGACGATCACCGGACGTATTCATGAGATCCGAGTCTAGAGCCCATCTGCCGGGGCAGCTATAAACAGGGAGTTCATATTTTGAGTGGGAAATTGGCGAAATCCTCGGGCATTGCCTAGGGCGCCGTAGGAATATTCATTTGAAGATAATCGCTGTTGCCGTCTCGACGCCAAGGGGGTGTTCTGCCCACAATCGGTCGGCTTTTTCTGGTTCGAAGGGTTTCGGACCGATCCTACGTTCGCTGTCGACCTTTCGTTGTTGTTGCGCAATTGCATCAGGGCTAATTTCCTCGGGTCGCCGTAGTTTGGCGATTTGGGCGTGAGAACCCTGGAGGAATATAGTTGCAACGCCTTTATGGCGGCCGTGCGCGGGCAGACTTCGGTCTGGCCGAGTTTCCTATGTTCCCTCGGTTCTCACTCCGCGTACGGCTGCCACCTAATTCCGTGAGAAGGTTAGGTGGTAGCTCCACATGGAAATAGGAGCTATGTCATGAAAAAAATCGTTCCCGATCCTCCGCTTCATCCAGTGCCCAATCCCTTCATTTCCACCCCTTACTTCTCCATCCACAGCGATCTGATCCCCCCTGACTCTTTGGCATTCGCCAGTGAACTGCTGCGCGGTATCCACGAAACCACCAATGAATTCTGTCGCGCCCATTGCAGTGAGCCGGGGCAGGGCATGCTGGTGAATGTGCTGCATTCGGCCGAGATGGCCAGGGCCTTGGTCGAGCATGCGCTGGGCAAGCTGCAGGAGGGCAGGCAATGAGCCTGGAGGCCGGCAAGACGGCCGGTGTGGTGGGTTTCATCCGTAGCCCGCAATTGCCCACAGGCCTTTTTCGCATTGCGCCGGGGGTACCCTGTGATTACGCGCTGGAGCAGGCTTCAGTGGTGCTCGGGTGTGTGCACTCGCTGCTGCGGGCGGGGCTGGTGGATGAAGAGGGCGACATGATGTGGGCCGCCTATTACCTGAGCGAATTCGCCAAGGCGATCATTGATGATGTGGGGCTGGGGATGAATCGCGTCAAACCCTAGCGTCTACAGAAAACAAAAAGCCCCGCATTAGCGGGGCTTTTTGTTAAGCGGTGCTTAGCCTTTGTAGGCAGCAACCGACTTGGTGATCGCAGCACGGGCAGCGTCAGCGCCGTCCCAGCCTTCGATCTTGACCCACTTGCCCTTCTCCAGATCCTTGTAGTTGGCGAAGAAGTGCTCGATCTGCTGGATCAGCAGCGCTGGCAGGTCGGTGTATTCTTTGACGTCGACGTACAGTTGCGACAGTTTGTCGTGCGGTACGGCGATGACTTTGGCGTCGCCGCCGCCGTCGTCGGTCATGTTCAGGATGCCGACCGGACGGGCACGGATAACCGAGCCTGGGGCAACCGGGTACGGGGTAACAACCAGCACGTCCAGCGGATCACCGTCGTCAGCCAGGGTGTTCGGGATGTAACCGTAGTTGGCCGGGTAGAACATCGGGGTGGCCATGAAACGGTCAACGAACAGGCAATCGCTGTCTTTGTCGATCTCGTACTTGATCGGGGCGTGGTTGGCTGGAATCTCGATGGCGACGTAGATGTCGTTCGGCAGGTCTTTGCCAGCCGGAATCTTGCTGTAGCTCATTGGGCAGTGCCCCCATGTTTGGCCAAAAATTGGTCGCGATTATAGGCACATTCCGCAGGGCTTGCCACGTCCGCCCTGATGTCCGGCAGCGTCAGTCGTGTGGCTGCTGGTAACGGGGGTGGTTGTGCTGCAACTGCTGCAGGCGCGCGAGCGGGTCCTGGCGGTAAAAACCGCGCAATTGCTGGTACACCGCGGGGTAGGCTTCGTTGAGCAGGTCGGGGGCGCTGAAGAAGTATTCGCTGGTGACGGCAAAAAATTCTGCCGGGTTTTCCGCCGCGTAAGGGTCGATGGCCGTTTCGGCGTCCGGGTTGCGGTCAAGCTGGCGGTTGAGGTCGTCGTAGGCCTCCTGCATGGCCTGCGCCCAGTCGTTGACGCGCATGTCGTTGTGCAGTGGCGGCAAGCCATTGGCATCGCCGTTGAGCATGTCGAGCTTGTGCGCCAGCTCGTGGATGACCAGGTTGTAACCTTCCCAGCCGCCACTCGCCAGCACACCCGGCCAGGCCAGAATTACCGGGCCCTGTAGCCAGGCTTCGCCGCTGTGTTCACCGTCCCATTCGTGTTCCACGCCGCTGGCGTCGCGATGGCGCTGGGGGCTGAGGAAGTCGTCGGGGTAAAGGATGATCTCGTGAAACCCCTGGTACCAGTTCAGCGCACCCAGGTGCAGCAAGGGCAGTTGTGCCTGGGCCGCCAGAAACAGCCGCTGTTCGCCGTCCAGCTCAAGCCCGGGCAGCGGGCTCAGGTGCTTGTCGGCGAGAAACAGTACGCAGGCTTCGCGTAGCCAGCGGTCTTCTTCGGCGCTTATGCCGTCGAGCATCGGCAGACGCGCGCGAACCCGCTGCCAGCGCTGCGGGTCGACAGGGTGGCGGGCCAGGGTGCGGCGACGGCGCCAGGCGCTGAGTGACCACATGGCCAGGGCTTAGTGGACTTTGGCGGTTTTACGGCTCAGACGGCCGCGCACCAGGCCAATGATCATCGGCAGCAGCGACAGCAGGATGATCGCCACGATCATTATCGACAGGTTCTGCTTGATGAATGGCACGTTGCCGAAGAAGTAGCCCAAGGTGACCAGGCCGCCTACCCACAGCACGGTGCCGGCAACGCTGAAGCCGAGAAAACGCGGGTAGTGCATCTTGGCGATGCCGGCGACGAAGGGCGCAAAGGTCCGCAGGATCGGCAGGAAGCGCGCCAGGGTTACGGTTTTGCCGCCATGGCGCTCGTAGAAGTCGTGGGTTTGCTGCAGGTAGTCGCGGCGGAAGATTTTCGAGTTGGGGTTACTGAACAGTTTTTCACCCGCGGTTCGGCCGATGACGTAGTTGGTACTGTCGCCAAGAATGGCCGCCGCCATCAGCAGGCCGCCAAGCAGCACCGGGTCCATGCCACCGCCTGCAGCCACGGCGCCGGCGATGAACAGCAGGGAGTCACCCGGCAGGAACGGCATGACCACCAGACCGGTCTCGCAGAAGATCACCAGGAACAGGATCGCGTAGATCCACGGGCCATAGTTGTTGACCAGCAGGTCCAGGTAAGTGTCGAGATGCAGAATCAGATCCAGCGGGTTGAAGTCCATGTACAGCACCTGTTGTCTTTGCCCCGCGCGGGGGTGTGCGATGTCTGGCTATGCGGGCGCGATCAACGGCTACCCATGCGATGGGTAAAGTTTCACACATTATGAGGGGGCGTATTATACGGAGGCGATAAGAAAGTGCCTGCGCAGTTTGTAGCGGCGGATTTCCGGGGCGGGGTTCGGGTTATTGGGGCCGCTGGGCGGCCCATTGCAGGCTGCGCCAGCTCCCACAGGAATTGCCGAGATCAGTCGGAATTGATCGGCAGGATGTAGCTTTTGAACTCGGTGTCTTCGTGAAAACCGATGGACTCGTAGGTCTTCATCGCCACTTCATTGTTGCTGCTGGTGGAAACCCGCATGCGCACGGCGTTGGTTTCCTTGGCCATTTTCTTGGCTTCGCGCATCAGGTGATCGGCGACCAGCATGCGGCGGGAGTCTTCGGCGACAAAAATGTCATTGAGGATCCATACACGCTTGAGCGACAACGACGAGAAGCTCGGGTAGAGCTGGCAGAAGCCCATCAGTTTGTTGTCGTCATCGTCCGCCAGGGCGAGGTAAATGACAGACTCATCATGCTTGAGGCGTTTCTCCAGAAACGCGCGGGAAGAGTCAGGAAATGGCAGCTGGCCATAAAATTCGCGATACCTGACAAACAACGGGGCAAGCAGGTCCAGATGTTCCAGGGTGGCTTTGATGATCCGCATAAGCAGGCCTCAGGGTCCATGGGAATGTGCGGCAAATCGCCAGCCGCCTTGGCAGATGCTGCCTCAAGAGAATTAGAAAGCGCAATCTACAAACGATTGCGCCTCAGGGTTTGCTCAACAGGAAGTTGCCCTTGTTCGGAGTATGGGGATCCGCCTCCAGCGTATGCACTTGCGCCTCATCCTTGAGGTTGACCCCGGACAGCTGCCGACGACAGGCCTCGCGCATCAAATACAACAGGCGATGGGCGGCCATGCCGTAGCTGAGCCCCTCCAGGCGCACGTTGGAAATGCAGTTGCGGTAAGCGTCGGTCAGGCCGACCTTGGGGTTAAAGGTGAAGTACAGGCCAAGGCTGTCGGGGGAGCTCAGGCCCGGGCGCTCACCGATCAGGATCACGGTCATTTTTGCCCCGAGCAATTCGCCCACTTCATCCGCTACTGCTACTCGGCCTTGCTCCACCAGGATTACCGGTGAGGTCGACCAACCATCGGCGGCCGACTGTTCTTCAAAACGGCTCAGAAACGGCAGGGTATGGCGGTGTACGGCCAGCGCCGAAAGGCCGTCTGCGACGACTATGGCAAGGTCGACGCCGCCGGGGTTGGCCTGGGCATGCTCACGCAGTTGCCGGGCCGACTCCGGGTGCAGGCGTCGGCCCAGGTCAGGGCGTTGCAGGTAGCTGTCGCGGTCAGGGGCGGCGCTGTGCAGCAGCAGGCTGGCGCGTTGGCGCTCGCTCAGTTGAGCCTGCAGCCCTCGGTGGTCGAACGCCAGGTGCACGGCATCGCGGGCCTGGGCATGGGCGTACTGGAAATCGAGCTGGGCACTGGTCGGCAGGCTGGTGCCGGTGCGGCCCAGGGCAATGCGTGCCGGGGTCAGGCGGCGCAGTTCCAGCCAGGGGTTGGTGCTGTTGTCATGTTGCGGGGTGTTGGCCATGGTCGCCTCGCTTATCCCAGTTGTGCCAGGGCCTGGCGGAACGCCGGCGGCAGGTTGTCGCCGAAGCGTATGCGGCCATCGGCCTGGGTGAAGATGCCGGTGCGCGCCAGCCAGGCCTCGAATTCCGGCGCCGGTTTCAGGCCCAGGGTCTGGCGGGCGTAGAGCGCATCGTGGAACGAGGTGGTCTGGTAGTTGAGCATGATGTCGTCGGAGCCCGGGATGCCCATGATGAAATTGATCCCGGCCACGCCCAGCAGGGTCAGCAGCGTGTCCATGTCGTCCTGGTCGGCTTCGGCGTGGTTGGTGTAACAGATGTCGCAGCCCATGGGCACGCCCAGCAGCTTGCCGCAAAAGTGGTCTTCAAGGCCGGCACGAATGATCTGCTTGCCGTTGTACAGGTACTCGGGGCCGATGAAGCCGACCACGGTGTTCACCAGAAACGGTTTGAAGTGCCGGGCCACGGCGTAGGCGCGGGTTTCGCAGGTTTGTTGGTCGACACCGTGATGGGCGTTGGCAGACAGCGCGCTGCCCTGGCCGGTCTCGAAGTACATCAGGTTCTGGCCGAGGGTGCCGCGGTTGAGGCTCAGGCCGGCCTCGTAACCTTCCTTGAGCACGTTGAGGTTGACGCCGAAGCTGGCGTTGGCCGCCTCGGTGCCGGCAATCGACTGAAACACCAGGTCCAGCGGCACGCCGCGGTTGATCGCCTCGATCGAGGTGGTCACGTGGGTCAGTACACAGGCCTGGGTGGGGATTTCATAGCGCTGGATGATGGCGTCGAGCATTTCCAGCAGGGCGCAAATCGACGAGATGCTGTCGGTGGCCGGGTTGATGCCGATCATGGCGTCGCCGTTGCCGTACAGCAGGCCGTCGAGAATGCTGGCGGCAATGCCCGCCGGTTCGTCGGTGGGGTGGTTGGGCTGCAGGCGGGTCGACAGGCGCCCGCGCAGGCCCATGGTGCCGCGAAAACGGGTGACTACGCGGATTTTCTGGGCCACCAGCACCAGGTCCTGTACGCGCATGATTTTCGAGACGGCGGCGGCCATTTCCGGGGTCAGGCCCGGCGCCAGGGCGCGCAGGCTGGTTTCATCGGCCTGGTCGCTGAGTAACCAGTCGCGAAAGCCGCCCACGGTCAGGTGGCTGACGGGGGCAAAGGCGCTGGCATCGTGAGTGTCGATGATCAGGCGGGTGACTTCGTCCTCTTCATAAGGAATCAGGGCTTCGCTGAGAAAATGCGTGAGCGGGATGTCCGCCAGGGCCATCTGCGCCGCTACACGCTCGCCATCATTGCTGGCTGCAACGCCAGCGAGAAAGTCGCCGGAGCGGGCCGGGCTGGCCTTGGCCATGACCTCTTTGAGGCTGTCGAAACGGTAGGTTTGCTGGCCTACCGTGTGTACAAAACTTGCCATACAGAATCTCCAGAACGCCGCAGGTCGGGCCTGCGGCGTAGATGGCGTTGATCAGTGCAGGGCCTCTTCGGCCTTCTGGATCGCGGCAAACTCTTCTTCCGGCGTTCCCGCCACCAGGTGGTGGCGGCTGTAGAACGCAAAGTAGGCAATCAGTACGCCATAGATTACTGCCGCACCTATCACTACCCGAGGGTCGACCAGGAAGCCTGCGACGACAGCGATGCAGGCCAGCACCAGCGCCACGCCAGAAGTGAAGACGCCGCCCGGGGTGCGGTATGGGCGCTCCATTTTGGGGCGTTTGATGCGCAAGGTGATGTGCGCGGCCATCATCAGTACATAAGACAGCGTAGCGCCGAACACCGCCACGAGGATCAGCAGGTCACCCTGGCCGGTCAGCGACAGAGCAAAACCGATGATGCCGGGTATCACCAGCGCCAGTACCGGGGCTTTGCTCTTGTTGGTTTCCGAGAGCTTGCGCGGCAGGTAGCCGGCACGCGAGAGGGCGAAGATCTGCCGCGAGTAGGCGTAGATGATCGAGAAGAAACTGGCGATCAGGCCAGCCAGGCCCACCAGGTTGACGAAGCTGCCCATCCAGGTCGAGCCGCCATAGGCTTTGGACAGCGCTTCGACCAGCGGGTTGCCCGAGCTTTTCAGGGCTTCGGCACCGGCGCCACCAGGGCCGACCACCAGGATCAACAGGGCAAACGCCAGCAGTACCAGCATGGCGCCGATCAGGCCGCGGGGCAGGTCACGCTTGGGGTTTTTGGTTTCTTCGGCGGCCAGCGGCACGCCTTCTACGGCGAGGAAGAACCAAATGGCGTAGGGAATCGCCGCCCAAACGCCGACGTAGCCGAACGGCAGGAAGCTGCTGGCGCCCACGGCGTCGGTCTTGGCGATGTCGAACAGGTTGTTGACGTCGAAGTGCGGCACCATCGCCACCAGGAACACGCCCAGGGCAATCGCGGCCACAGCGGTGATGATGAACATCAGCTTCAGGGCTTCACCGACGCCGAAGATATGGATGCCGATGAAGACAATGTAGAACGCCAGGTAAATCATCCAGCCGCCGATACCAAACAGCGACTCGCAGTAGGCACCAATGAACACGGCGATGGCGGCGGGGGCAATGGCGTATTCAATGAGGATCGCGGTACCGGTGAGGAACCCGCCCCAGGGGCCGAACGCGCTGCGGGCAAAACCGTAGCCGCCACCTGCGGTAGGGATCATCGATGACAGTTCGGCCAGGGAAAAACACATGCACAGGTACATGGTGGCCATCAGCAATGTGGCCAGGAACATGCCGCCCCAGCCGCCCTGGGCCAGGCCGAAGTTCCAGCCGGCATAGTCGCCGGAAATCACATAGGCAACGCCCAGGCCCACCAGCAATACCCAGCCGGCTGCGCCCTTTTTCAGTTCACGTTGTTGGAAGTAATCGGTGCCGACCTTTTCAAAGTCAACAGAAGAGCCTGCCGGCAGGCTGCCGGTGTGATCGCTTGGCATAGGGTTCACCTGTTTTTTTATCGTCACCGGCGGGTGCCGGATTATCGGGTGATGGTCTTGCAGGAAGCGAGCCAGAGCGGCCCCGTGTGGGGCCGCCCGGTATGGGGGTTAGAAGAAGCCCAGTGGATTGATGTCGTAACTGATCAGCAGGTTTTTGGTCTGCTGGTAGTGGTCGAGCATCATTTTGTGGGTTTCACGGCCGACGCCAGACTTTTTGTAGCCACCGAACGCGGCGTGCGCCGGGTACAGGTGGTAGCAGTTGGTCCATACACGACCCGCCTTGATGCCGCGGCCCATGCGGTAGGCGCGGTTGATATCGCGAGTCCAGACCCCGGCACCGAGGCCGAACTCGGTGTCGTTGGCGATGGCCAGGGCTTCGGCTTCGTCCTTGAAGGTGGTGATGCTCACTACCGGGCCAAAGATCTCTTCCTGGAACACGCGCATCTTGTTGGTGCCCTTGAGCAGGGTCGGCTGGATGTAGTACCCGGTCGACAGGTTGCCCTCGAGTTTTTCCACCTTGCCGCCGGTCAGCAGTTCGGCGCCTTCTTTTTCGGCAATTTCCAGGTAGGAGAGGATCTTGTCGAACTGTTGCTCGGACGCCTGGGCGCCGACCATGGTGTCGGTGTCCAGCGGGTCACCGCGTTTGATCTGTTTGATTTTCTTCATCACCGCTTCCATGAAGGAAGGGTAGATGGACTCCTGCACCAGGGCGCGCGACGGGCAGGTGCACACTTCGCCCTGGTTGAAGAAGGCCAGTACCAGGCCTTCGGCGGCTTTCTCGATGAACGCAGGCTCGGCCTGCATGATGTCTTCGAAGAAGATGTTCGGCGATTTTCCGCCCAGCTCAACGGTAGACGGAATGATGTTCTCGGCCGCGCATTTCATGATGTGCGAGCCCACCGGGGTGGAGCCGGTGAAGGCAATTTTGGCGATGCGCTTGCTGGTGGCCAGGGCTTCGCCGGCTTCGCGACCATAGCCTTGCACCACGTTAAGCACGCCAGGTGGCAGCAGGTCGCCGATGACTTCCAGCAGCACGCTGATGCCCAGCGGGGTTTGCTCGGCCGGCTTGAGTACCACGCAGTTGCCGGCGGCCAGGGCGGGCGCAAGCTTCCAGGCGGCCATCAGGATCGGGAAGTTCCACGGGATGATCTGGCCGACCACGCCGAGGGGTTCATGGAGGTGATAGGCGACGGTGTTGCCGTCGATTTCTGCTGCGCCGCCTTCCTGGGCGCGCAGGCAGCCAGCGAAGTAGCGGAAGTGGTCAGCGGCCAGCGGGATGTCGGCGTTGAGGGTTTCGCGGATGGCTTTGCCGTTGTCCCAGGTTTCGGTAATGGCCAGCAGTTCGAGATTCTGCTCGATGCGGTCGGCGATTTTCAGCAGGACCAGCGAGCGCGCCTGCGCCGAGGTCGTGCCCCAGGCGTCTGCGGCGGCATGGGCAGCGTCCAGCGCTTTTTCCACGTCTTCGGCGGTGGAACGCGGGAACTCGGCAATCAGCTGGCCGTTAACCGGCGAGGTGTTCTCGAAGTACTGCCCTTTGACCGGAGCTACGAACTCGCCACCGATGTAGTTCCCATAACGGCTCTTGAAAGAAACTTTGGCGCCTTCGGTACCGGGATGTGCGTAACGCATGGTGTGTCTCCTGGCTTTTGTGTTTGTTGGGAGGTTATTAACAGCATAGAGCAAGGCTTGGGCCAGTGTTGCCGGGGCTAGGTAAATCAAGGGGTTGCGGGATTTTTCCACAGGCTGGAGGCTGCGTGTGTGGCAGTGTCGGTACAGGGCGGGTGACACTTTGTACCGTTAATGGCACAGCCTGTGACTCGACGGTCAAGCCGGCATTGCAATGCGCGGGCGGGTGGAGGATGCTGGGTCCACTCGTCTGCGGAGAACAATAAAAAGTGCAGAACAACCACCTCAGCCGGCACGCCCGGCAAGTGCTCACGGTGACCCAGGGCAAAGCGCAGGTGCATGGGCCGGGCAGCGACCCGTCGATTGCCCGTTCATGGTTGCGCTGCCTGGAGGATTACCACCTCGACCCGGCGCAAAGCATGGCGCCCACCGTGCTTGAGCACGGCCGTGTGCTGGAGAGCCGCGAGCGTCTTCAGCAGGTATTGCAGATCGCCGGCAACGAGATGAACAGCTTGCACCAGCAGCTCTCCGGAGCCGGTCACGCGGTGCTGCTGACCGATGCCCGCGGGGTGATCCTCAATTGCGTCACCGCGCCCACCGAACGCCGTGGTTTCGAACGTGCCGGGCTGTGGCTGGGCGCCGACTGGAGCGAGGCCCGCGAGGGCACCAACGGCATCGGCACGTGCCTGGTCGAGCGCCAGGCGCTGACCATCCATCAGGACGAACATTTCCGTGGCCGCCACACCGGCCTGACCTGCTCGGCAAGCCCGGTGTTCGATCCGCATGGCGAACTGCTGGCGGTACTCGATGTGTCGTCGGTGCGCCCGGATGTTTCCCGGCAGAGCCAGTTCCATACCATGGCCTTGGTGAACCTCTCGGCGAAGATGATCGAGAGCTGTTATTTCCTGCGCTATTTCGAGAACCAGTGGCTGCTGCGTTTTCACCTGCAGGCCGAATCGGTTGGCCTGTTCAGTGAAGGCTTGCTGGCCTTTGACGGCGACGGGCGAATCAGTGCGGTCAACCAGAGCGCCTTGAACCTGCTCGGTACCATTCGCGGGGGCGCGCTGGGCAAACCGGTGGAGAGCTTCTTCGATTGCGCCCTGGACGAGTTGTTCAGCCGTGCCACAGCGCAGGCCAGCACCAGCTGGCCACTGCGTACCCGCGATGGCCGCCTGGTGTTCGCCAGCCTGCGTGGGCAGGTGCGCACGCCGGTACAACCTGCGCTACCCATTCAGGCACCCGTCGCCCAGGCCGAGAAAGCCGGGCGCCTCTGCCTGCTCGACCCTTTGCTGCAGAATGAATTCCGGCGCGCCGTACGCGTGTTCGAACGCGATGTTCCGCTATTGATAAATGGCGAAACCGGCAGCGGCAAAGAGGCGTTTGCCAAGGCCGTGCATCAGGCCAGCCAGCGCCGTGATCGGGCCTTTGTTGCCTTGAACTGCGCTTCCATCCCGGAAAGCCTGATCGAAAGCGAGCTGTTCGGATATCGCGGTGGCAGCTTTACGGGTGCGCGCAAGGAAGGCATGCGCGGCAAGCTGCAGCAGGCCGATGGCGGCACCTTGTTGCTGGATGAGATCGGCGACATGCCGCTGGCCCTGCAGACCCGCCTGCTACGGGTGCTGGAAGACCGCATGGTGGTGCCCATCGGGGGCGAACCGCAGGCCGTCAACGTGCGCATTATCAGCGCCACGCACCGTAACCTGCTGGAACGGGTCGAAGACGGCAGCTTTCGCGAAGACCTTTATTACCGGCTCAATGGCCTGGAGATCGAACTACCGGCCCTGCGCGAGCGCAGCGACAAATCGCAACTGCTCGATTTCCTCCTCGCCGAAGAGGCGGGCAAGCAAAGCGTCAGCCTCGAGCCCGAGGCACGGCGTGCGCTGCTTGAGTTCGCCTGGCCGGGGAACGTGCGCCAGTTGCGTAATGTGTTGCGTACCTTGGTGGCGCTATGCGAAGACGGGCGCATCAGCTTCAGCGAACTGCCGCTGGTGGTGCGCCAGGCGCCACAACCGGGCCGGCACGCCGAGGCTGTGGATAACCCCGCACCGCTGCTCGATAGCGCCGAACGCAATGCCTTGCTCAGCGTACTGGAGCAGCAACGCTGGCACATGACCCACGTGGCCGCGCAGTTGGGGGTTAGCCGTAATACCTTGTATCGAAAACTTCGCAAGCACGGGATTGCCCGCAGCCTTTGAGTGAAACTCAGGATGCGAATTCCTGCGCCCTGGGCTACCCTGCCTCGACGTTTTGCGAGGTCGATAATGCACATTCATATTCTTGGTATCTGCGGCACTTTCATGGGTTCACTGGCAGTGCTGGCCAAAGAACTCGGGCATCGGGTGACAGGCTCCGACGCCAATGTCTATCCACCCATGAGCACCCAGCTTGAAGCCCAGGGCATCGAGTTGACGCAAGGCTATGACGCCGCGCAACTGGACCCGGCGCCTGACCTGGTGGTGATCGGCAACGCGCTGTCGCGCGGCAACCCGGCGGTGGAGTATGTCCTCAACAAGGGTTTGCCGTACGTTTCCGGCCCGCAGTGGCTGGCCGATCACGTGCTGCAGGGCCGTTGGGTTCTGGCGGTAGCGGGTACCCACGGCAAGACCACCACCAGCAGCATGCTGGCCTGGGTGCTGGAGCATGCCGGGATGAGCCCGGGCTTTTTGATCGGTGGCGTTCCACAGAACTTCTCGGTGTCGGCTCGCCTGGGCGGCACGCCGTTCTTCGTGGTCGAGGCCGATGAATACGACAGCGCGTTTTTCGACAAGCGCTCGAAGTTCGTTCACTACCGCCCGCGTACCGCGATCCTCAATAACCTTGAGTTCGACCACGCGGATATCTTCCCGGACCTGGCGGCCATCGAGCGCCAGTTCCACCACTTGGTGCGGACCATCCCGAGCGAAGGCCTGGTGATTCATCCCACCACCGAACCTGCGCTTGAGCGGGTGATCAAGATGGGTTGCTGGACCCCGGTGCAAACCACCGGCGAAGGCGGGCAGTGGCAGGTCAAACTGCTCAGTGCCGACGGTTCGCGCTTTGAAGTCAGCTTCGAGGGCGAAACCCAGGGCGTGGTCGAATGGGAGCTGACCGGTCAGCACAACGTCGCCAATGCCTTGGCGACCCTGGCCGCCGCTCGCCATGTCGGTGTGGTGCCGGCGCTGGGTATTGCTGCACTGAGCGCGTTCAAAAGTGTGAAGCGGCGCATGGAGAAAGTCGCTGAAGTGCAGGGCGTGACGATCTACGACGACTTCGCCCATCACCCGACAGCCATTGCCACCACCCTCGACGGCCTGCGCAAACGCATTGGCGATGCACCGCTGATCGCGGTGATCGAACCGCGCTCCAATTCGATGAAGCTCGGTGCTCACCGTGATGGCTTGCCGGAAAGCGTCAACGATGCCGACCAGGTCATCTGGTATGCGCCGCCGAACCTTGGTTGGGACCTGGCCGCCACCGCCGCTGAGTGCAAGGTACCTTCGGTTGTCGCCGACAGCCTGGAAGCCATTATCGAGCGGGTAAAAAGCCAGGCCAAGCCGGGCACCCAGGTGGTGATCATGAGCAACGGCGGCTTTGGCGGATTGCATGGCAAGTTGGCCGAGGCACTGAAATGAGCGGGCCGGAACGCATCACCCTGGCCATGACCGGGGCATCGGGGGCGCAGTACGGGCTGCGCCTGCTCGATTGCCTGGTGCGCGAAGACCGCGAGGTGCATTTCCTGATCTCCAAGGCGGCGCAACTGGTGATGTCGACCGAGACCGATGTGCTGCTACCGGCCAAGCCTCAGGCAATCCAGGCCTTTCTGACCGAATACACCGGTGCTGCCGCGGGGCAGATCCGTGTGTACGGCAAGGAAGACTGGATGTCGCCGGTGGCATCAGGTTCCGGTGCGCCAGCGGCGATGGTGGTGGTGCCATGCTCCACCGGGACCCTGTCGGCGATTGCCACCGGGGCCTGCAACAACCTGATCGAGCGCGCTGCGGATGTCACCCTCAAGGAGCGCCGTCAGTTGATTCTGGTGCCGCGCGAGGCGCCGTTTTCGACCATTCACCTTGAGAACATGCTCAAGCTGTCGAACATGGGCGCGGTGATCCTGCCGGCGGCACCGGGGTTCTACCATCAGCCACAGACCATCGATGACCTGATCGATTTCGTTGTGGCGCGGATTCTCAACCTGCTGGACATTCCCCAGGACATGCTGCCGCGCTGGGGCGAGCATCATTTCGGCGCCGATGAATGAAGCGACTGCCTGGCGTAGTGCTGCTCGCGGTGCTGCTCGGTGGTTGCGCTACGGTACGCACCCTCGATGCGGCCAAGCCGGGTGCGCCGCTGGTGTATAGCGGCACGCGCCTGGATATTTATGCGTTGCAGGGTGGTTGCTGTGCCATGGACCGCTTTGGTGCCGAAGCGCCGCATTATCCCGGGCTGGATCTGCCGGGCAGCCTGCTGCTCGACACCCTGTTGCTGCCCTTGTCGGCCTTGACGGCACTGGGGATCGGGTTTCAGGCAACGGGCGGGTTGTAACCTATTCGCGGATAAATCCGCTCCTACAGAGTCAGTGCAGTTCTCCAGAGTTGCACCGAACCTGTGGGAGCGGGTTCACCCGCGAAGGGGCGCCGCGGATTACTTCCCCAGACGCCGAAGCTCATCGGATTCGACAATGCGAATCCCGTCCTGCTCTTCCAGCGCCAGGCGCCACAACGCCCGGGCCAGCTGGCAGGCTTCGATGCCGCGGTACTTGCCGGGGATCAGTTTCGAGAAGGGCCCGGCCACGCGTTCGGCCAGCCGTGGCTCGGTACGCTCGCCGAGCAACAGCGAAGGGCGGGCAATGGTTAGCTGCGGCCAGTCTTGGGCCTTCAGCGCATACTCCATTTCCCCCTTGACCCGGTTGTAGAAAATCGGCGATCGGCGGTCGGCGCCTAGCGCGCTGACTACCAGCAGATGGCGCGCCCCCATTTCCCGGGCGCGCTTGCCAAACGCCACGACCATGTCCAGGTCAACTGCGCGGAAGGCGGGCTCGGAGCCGGCCTGCTTGATGGTGGTACCCAGGCAGCAGAATGCAATGTCGACGCGCCCGGCCAGTTGCGGCAGGAAAATCGCCGGGTCACCGACCGGGTTTTCCAGGTGCGGGTGCTCGGCCAGGGGGCGGCGGGTTGGGGCCAATACCCGGCTGACGGTCGGCTCGTTAAGCAACCGGTCAAGCAGGTGTTCACCGGTAAGGCCCGTCGCTCCGGCAAGCAAGATGTGCTGAGGCGTCAAGTACATGATGTCTCTCCCTTGTTACACTCAGCTTAGTGGTTGCCAACACTTTTTGCATGCTCTGTCTCGTTCACGGCACTGCTCTGCAGGGCTTTACGGGCCTGCTGTTGGCGCAATCGTTGCCAATGTGCCAGTACTTCGCCCGGGGCCCAGATTTGCGGTTCGGATGCTTCAAATCCTTCAGCCGCCTCACGCTCGGCGACGGTGGCGCGGGCCCTGTCAAACGCTTGGCGCAAGTCGTCCGTCTGGTTCAGTGCCTGGGCGAACAAGGCGTCGCCGAAATAGGTGAAGTCAGCCTCTTCAGAACATCCGAACGAGACCCGGTCGGCACGCGATGCGGTCATGATCAGGGTCTTGTTGTCTTTCAGGGCGTCGATGTAGCCACCGGAATAGCAGGCCGAGATGACAATCACCTTGTCGCGCTCCTTGAGCGGTGCCAGGGCGCTGGCCAAGGCGTCGGCCGGCAGGTCGGCCAGTTGCAGTCGCGGCACATCCAGCACCAGCTCGTGCTCATGGCTGCCGTGGCTGGTCAGGTAGATGAACACCAGGTCTTCGGGCCCGCTGCGTTCGGCCAGGGTGCGTGCCGCCTGGCTAAGGTTTTCGCGTGTGGCCATTACGCGGTCGTCGAGGTGGTCGCGGTGGTTGACCAGGTTGATCTGGCCTACCGCACCAAAGCGGCCCTTGAGCAGGCCGCTTACATAATCGGCTTCGCGCAGGAACACGCTTTGATTGCCATCGCCGGCAAGGGTCAGGCTGTACAGTTCGATCTGCGGAGTTGACGCCGGAACCTTGGCAAGCGCCTGTTCCAGCAAGTGCCCCTGGTTGAGCAAGGCCAGCTCGAGCGGGTCCGGCAGCAGGCGACCCTGATCATCGCGCACCAATTGGCCATTGACCCAGTAACCACTCTGGCTGCTGCCATCGGTCAGGCTCAAGCGGCCATGGCCCTGGTAGGTGTCGTTGTCGAACCCGCCGACGTAAAGGCTGCCATCGCTCAATTGCAGGCGGCCCTTGCCAAAGAAGCGCCAGTCACGAAAGTTGCCGGTGTAATGGCTGCCGTCGCTGCCGATCAATTCACCCTTGCCGTTGAGTGTTCCGTCCTTGAACTGGCCGATCCACACGTCGCCATCGGCATTTTCGTAGCGGCCACGGCCTTCCAGGTGATTGTCCCGGAATGCGCCGATGTACTGGTCGCCTTCGGCGCTGTTGAAGGTGCCGCTGCCTTCGAGCTGGCCATTGACGAAGCGGCCGCTGAACTGGTTGCCGCTGGCATCGCTGCGGATGCCTTCGCCATTGGGTTTGCCACGGGCAAACAGGCCTTGATACTGACTGCCGTCGGCCAGTTCCAGGTGGCCGGCGCCGCTGTACTGGTCGTCCTTGAACTGGCCGCGGTACAGCGAGCCGTTTTCTTTCAGGGTGCCTTCGCCCTCGCGACGGCCCAGTTTGAAGCCGCCCGAATAACTGCTGCCCGGAGTTTTCAGGGTGCCCTGGCCGTGGAACAGGCCCTGCTGGAACTGGCCACGGTACACCTCGCCATTGCTGCCATGCCATTCGCCCTGGCCGTCCCATTGGCCGTTGAGGAAGTTGCCGGCGTACCAGCTGCCATTGGGATAGTCGATGCGCCCTGCGCCTTGCAGCAGTCCATCGACCACCTGGCCCCGGAAGCGGCCACCGTCGGGCAGGCGAGCGTCAGGTGGAGACAGTGGTTCACCGTCGCCGCAGGCGGCGAGCAGCAAGGTCAGGGCAAGCGGAACGAGTGGGCGCATGACGGGGTCCAGACGGGTGAGGCCCAGAGTATGCCGTACAACGCAGGGGCTGAAACAGCCGCAGGGGCTGTTTCAGTGCGCGGCGGGCTCAGACAAAGCAGAGCGTCAGCGGCTCGGCAATGTAGGCGGGTTTATCCTGGCCTTCGATTTCCAGGGTGGCGGTGAACTTGAGTAGCCATTGGCCGGGCTTTTTCTCGAAGGCTTCGGTCAGGTCGACCTTGAGGCGAACCTTGCTGTCGACTTTTACCGGCTGGATGAAGCGCACGCTGTCCAGGCCATAGTTGACGACCATCTTCAGCCCTTCAGGCAGTACCAGGATGCCTTCCATGAGTTTGGGGATCAGCGACAGGGTCAGAAAGCCATGCGCAATGGTGCTGCCAAATGGCGTTTTTGCCGCCTGCTCCGGGTCCACATGAATGAACTGAAAGTCGCCTGTGGCTTCAGCAAACAGGTTGATACGGGCCTGATCGATGGCCAGCCATTCGGAACGTCCCAGTTCCTTACCAACGTACTGCGACAGCTCTGCAACAGGTACTAGGGGCATCGTGACTCTCCAGATGTTTTTGGTTTTCTTATGACTTGGGTATATACGAAAGTCTAAGATCACCACGCCTTTAAAAAGCGGTCAAGTCGCCATGTTTTCGGCGAATATCAGGTTATAGGCAGGTCGTTAGCATGCTTATAATGGCCGTCAGGCCCCAAGGAGAGTCTTATGCTGTTGCGTGGTTTGACCTGGCTGGTGTTGTTTCAATTGCTTGGCACGGCGATCAATCATCTGTTTGTGCCGATCCTGCCCGGGCCGATCATCGGCTTGTTGCTGCTACTGGTGTTTCTGATGATGCGCGGAGAGGTCGGGGCCCCCCTGAGCGAGGCGGCCAATAGCCTGCTGCGCTATCTGCCGTTGCTGTTGGTGCCGCCTGCCGTCGGGGTGATGGTGTATGCCAGCGACATTGCCGCAGACTTCTGGGCCATTGTCGGGGCATTGTTGATTTCGGCCCTGGTCACCATGGCCTTTGTCGGGGTGCTGATGCACAAGCTCATCGCTCGCCAACACAAGCGTGAGGAGCGCTCATGAGCCTGGATTGGAGCGGCGCACTGGACGCTGTGGTTCACCACCCGTTGTTCGGCATCGGCATCACCCTGGGGGCTTACCAGTTGGTGCTGGCGGCCTACGAGAAAACACGCTGGATCTTCCTGCAGCCTGTGCTTGTGTCGATGCTGGTGGTCATTGGCGTACTGCTCGCATGTGGCTTGACCTACAGCGAATACCGAAAAAGTACCGAGATCATGAGCATCCTCCTCGGGCCGGCCACGGTAGCGCTGGCGGTACCGCTTTACCTCAATCTGCGGCGGATTCGTCAGCTGTTCTGGCCGACCTTTACTACGCTGGTAATCGGAGGGGTGTTCGCCACGGGGGCCTGCCTGTTGCTCGGCTGGTGGTTTGGTGCCGAACACATGATCCTGATGACCATGGCGCCGAAGTCGGTGACGTCGCCCATTGCCATGCTGGTGGCGGAGCAGATCGGCGGGGTGGCCGCTCTGGCGGCAGTATTCGTGTTGATCACCGGTGTGATCGGCGCCATCTTCGGCCCTGGGTTGTTGACGCTTTGTGGCGTGCATAGCCCGGAAGCACGAGGTATGGCACTGGGTGTAACCGCGCATGCGGTGGGCACTTCGGTGGCCCTGCAGGAAAGTGACGAGTGCGGGGCGTTTGCCGCCCTGGCGATGAGCCTGATGGGGGTTGCCACCGCGGTATTCCTGCCGTTGGCAGTCAGCCTGGTTGTGTGAGGAGTTGCAATGACGTTACCGCTGTTTCCGCTCAATACCGTGTTGTTTCCGGGCTGTTACCTCGATTTGCAGATCTTCGAGGCGCGCTACCTGGACATGATCGGCCGCTGCATGAAGCAGGGCGGCGGCTTTGGTGTCGTCTGCATTCTTGAGGGCGAGCAGGTCGGCAAGGCACCTGATGGCTATGCCTCGATTGGCTGCGAGGCGGTGATTCGCGACTTCCAGCAACAGGACAACGGTCTGCTGGGCATTCGCGTGGAAGGCACGCGGCGATTCCGGGTGGATCAGGCCGAGGTGCAAAAAGACCAGCTGTTGCTGGCGCAGGTGCAGTGGCTGCAGGAAATGCCCGACACGCCGCTGCGTGACCAGGATGACGACCTGCTGGCCTTGCTCAAGGCGCTGGGCGAGCATCCGATGGTGGCCGCGTTGGGCATGCCGACCGAGGTGGGCGGCCAGCAGTCCCTGGCCAATCAGCTGGCCTACCTGCTGCCCTTTATCGAAGAAGACAAGCTCGACCTGCTGGCCATCGACTCACCCGTGCAACGCCTGGATGCCATCCAGGCGTTGCTTGATCGCTTGCAGGGCGAATTGTTCGCCTGAGTCGTCAGTACTGATAGCGCAGTAGCGCGTCGGGCAGTGAGTGCAGGCTGAAGAACGCCAGCAAGGCGATGCAGGCTGGCAGGATCAACCACCACACCTTCTGTGGCAGGGTGGTCAGCGGCTCGCGGTGCTGGATCAGCGTCAGGCTGGTGGCACAGATGCAGCAGGCCAGCATCGCGCCGGCAAGCACGTCAGTCGGCCAGTGAGCCCCCAGGTACACCCGCGACAGCGCAATCGCCAGCGCCGGCAAACAACCGAGCATGATCCAGGTCAGGCGCATGCGCGCCGGCTGACCGCGTCCGGCCAGTACTGCCAGCACCAGAAAGAATGCAAAGGCTGCGGAGCTGTGACCACTGGGCATGCTGTAGGTGGTCAGCGGGTCGTGCAGGACTTCCGGGCGGGCGCGGGCGAACAGCCATTTCAGGCTGCCATTGGCCACAGCGGTGCCAATGAGCGTGGCGCCGGCGAAGAGTGCCGGGCGCCATTGCCGTGCCAGCAATAGCAGGCCGGTCAGCAGGCCGCCAAGCAGGAACTGGGTACGAAAATCGCCCATGCGCGTGATCAGTACCACACTGCCGTCGATAACACTGCTGCGATGCTCCTGGATCAAGGTCATCAGACCCTGGTCGAATTCATGCAGGTAAGGCCAGCCAACAAACAGCCCGGTCAACGCCAGAAGGCTTAGCCCGGCAATCACCCGCGTCCCGCGGCGCAGGCTGCGCAAACTGCAGTTGATGCTGATGCCGATCAGCGCCGCGAGGCTGGCGGTAATGATCCCGGCGTCGAGCCAGAAGCCTTCGGGCAACGGCAGGCGCATGGCCGCACCGGTGGCCCAGCCGGGCAGCAGGTAAGCCACCGACCAGCCGGCGCCGGCCAGCAGGCTGACCATAATGAAGCGCGGCAGCGGCATGTCGAACATTCCCGCGACCATGGGCAGCATGGGGCGCAGCGGGCCGATGAAGCGACCCACCAGCAGGCTGGCGATGCCGTAGCGCTGGAAGTAGGTTTCGGCGCCGCCGATCCACTCGGGGTGGTGACGCAGCAGGGGCAGTCGACGAATGTTCTGATGAAACTTGCGCCCCAGCGTGTAGGAAATCGCGTCGCCGAGTATGCCGCCGAGAAAGCCCAGCAACAGGGTTTCACCCAGCGATAGCGCGCCGCTGCCGGCCAGCACGGCAACGCCGAACAGCAGCACGGTGCCGGGCACGATGATCCCGGCGATGGCCAGGCACTCCACGCAGGCCACCAGAAAAATCGCCAAGCCAAGCCATTGCGGGTTGGCGCCAAGCCAGCCGGTCAGGCTATCGAGCCATTGGCCCATCGTGTCAGTTTCCTTGTGTCAGTAAAAAGTAGTCCAGGCCTTCGACTTGACCCCGGCGCAGCGGGTTCCGTGTGCAATGACGGGCAAAGTCGGCGTCGACGAAACGAAACGGCAGATCTTCATCGCGGCCGGAGGGAATGCCTAGCCGGGTGGTCTGGATAATGTGTTTCACTTTGATACCGCAATCCTCGACGAACAGTTGCTCGGCATCGAAGCGTTTGCCATCCCAGTGCGGCACTTTCAGGCCCAGTGCCTTGCAGAGTAGCGTCTGCCCGTTGCACAGGCGCTCGATGGCGCGCGGTTGGCCGCTGGCGTCGGGGTTGTTGAGCTGCATCTGCGCCAGGCTGTTGGCATCGGAGATGGCGTCCATGAAGGGGTAGGCGGATTTGATCAGCACGGCATTGCCCGGGCCATGGGCGCTGAAGTTCAAGGAGTCGCCCCCACGGGCGTAGTACATATAGATGTGGCCGCCATCGAGGAATAGCGCCTTGCGTTTTTCCGTATAGCCCAGCGACGCGTGACTGCCTTTGTCACTCAGGTAATAGGCTTCGGTCTCGATGATCCGCGCCGACAGCCAGCAGGCGCCGTGGCGGTGGCGGATGATCTTGCCCAGCAGGGCCTTGGCCAGTTCCTGCGCATCGCGGTCGAAGAAGCTGTCGGGCAGGGCCTGGAACGGGCAGGGGGCTGAGTCGGGCATGCGGGCGAATTCGCGTTGGTAAGGCCGGCGATGATAGCAATTTCTGTCTGAATCGAGGCTGAACGGCTGTGTTGGCGGCGTCAGGCAGCCCAATTTATGACTGTTTTTGACCATCCGCCTGTGACCGCTGGGCGTGGGACGGTGTGCCAGTTATAATCAGCCGATTTCCCCTTCGCCAAGACACTGAGCCCATGACTGAGTCCGTTCTTGACTACATGACCCGTTTGGGTCGCGCAGCCCGTGAGGCCGCCCGCGTCATCGCCCGCGCCAGCACCGCGCAGAAGAACCGCGCCCTGCAGGCCGCCGCCAACGCGCTGGACGCCGCGCGCGCCGAGCTGTCTGCCGCCAACGAGCTGGACTTGGCCGCAGGCCGCGCCAATGGCCTGGAGCCAGCCATGCTTGAGCGCCTGGCGCTGACCCCAGCGCGCATCGACGGCATGATCGTCGGCTTGCGTCAGGTGGCAAGTCTGCCAGACCCGGTCGGTGCGATTCGTGACATGAGCTACCGGCCTTCGGGTATTCAGGTAGGCAAGATGCGCGTGCCGCTGGGCGTGATCGGGATCATTTACGAGTCGCGGCCAAACGTGACCATCGATGCTGCCAGCCTGTGCCTGAAGTCGGGCAATGCCACCATTTTGCGCGGCGGTTCCGAAGCCATTCACTCCAATCGTGCCATTGCTGCCTGCATCCAGCGCGGTCTGGCTGAGGCCGGTTTGCCGGCTGCGGTTGTGCAGGTGGTGGAGACCACGGACCGCGAAGCGGTCGGTGCGCTGATCAGCATGCCTGAGTACGTCGATGTCATCGTGCCGCGTGGCGGCAAGGGCCTGATCGAGCGCATCAGCCGTGATGCGCGGGTGCCGGTGATCAAGCACCTGGACGGTATCTGCCACGTTTATGTGGCTGCACACGCCGAGCTGGACAAGGCCCGACGCATTGCCTTTAACGCCAAGACCTACCGTTATGGCATTTGCGGTGCGATGGAAACCTTGCTGGTCGATCAGTCGGTTGCTGCAGACTTCTTGCCGGAAATGGCCCGTCAATTTCGGGAAAAAGGCGTCGAACTGCGCGGTTGCGAACGCACCCGGCAGATTATCGATGCGGTGCCCGCGACCGAAGAAGACTGGAACACCGAATACCTGGCAGCGATCTTGTCGATTCGAGTGGTCGATGGCCTGGATCAGGCCATTGAGCACATCAACCACTATGGCTCGCACCATACCGACTCCATCGTCACCGAGCATCAGGGGCAGGCCCGTCAGTTCACGGCCGAAGTCGATTCGTCGTCGGTCATGATCAACACGCCGACCTGCTTTGCCGACGGATTCGAGTATGGCCTGGGGGCGGAAATCGGTATTTCCACCGATAAGCTGCATGCCCGTGGCCCAGTGGGTCTCGAAGGCCTGACCTGCGAAAAATACGTGGTGATCGGCGACGGTCAACTGCGCGGACAGGAGTCGATCTGACTTGGCCGAGCGCAAACCGCTCGCCCACGTCATGACGAAGTCGCCCGGCCGACGTGTCGGCGTGCTTGGCGGGACCTTCGACCCGATTCACATCGGTCACCTGCGCAGCGCGCTTGAGGTGGCCGAAGGCTTGACGCTGGACGAGCTGCGGCTGATGCCGAATGCGCGTCCGCCGCATCGCGATACGCCGCAAGTGTCGGCCCAGGACCGTCTGGAGATGGTTCGCTGCGCGGTGGCGGGAGTGCCGATGCTGTCGGTGGATGCCCGCGAACTGGCACGCGACACACCGTCGTATACCATTGAGACACTTGAATTGATGCGCGCCGAAATGGCCGCTTCAGATCAGCTGTTTCTGCTGCTGGGCTGGGACGCATTTTGCGGCCTGCCCAGTTGGCACCGTTGGGAAGAATTGCTGCAACACTGCCACATCCTGGTGCTGCAACGCCCGGATGCCGACGTCGAGCCACCGGATGCCCTGCGCAACCTGCTGGCCGCCCGTTCAGTCAGTGATCCGCAGGCCCTGGCAGGGCCGGCGGGAAATATTGCATTCGTCTGGCAGACCCCGCTTGCGGTGTCAGCCACGCAGATCCGACAGCTGCTGGCCAGCGGCAAGTCGGTGCGGTTTCTGGTGCCGGACGCAGTACTGGCCTACATCGATGCGCACAACCTGTACCGTGCGCCGAACTGAAGGTGCTGTGAAGCGCCTCACACTATAGAGTTGAATGAGTTTTATATGACCAAGCAAAAAATCAGTGCCGTCAGTGCCGAAGAACTGGTCGAACTGACCAAAGACGCCCTGGCAGAAGTGAAGGCCCAGGACATCCAGGTGATCGACGTGCGTGAAAAGCACAGCCTCACCGACTACATGATCATCGCTACCGGTACCTCCAACCGCCAGATCAGCGCGATGCTGGAAAAGGTCCGTGAGCAGGTCAAGGCCAAGGGCGTTCAGCCGCTGGGCGAAGAAGGCAAGGGCGATAGCGACTGGGTGCTGCTCGACCTCAACGACGTCATCGTGCACATGATGACTGCCGCTGCCCGTCAGTTCTACGACCTCGAGCGTCTGTGGATGGGTGCCGAGCAGAGCCGCGCCGCCGATGGCAAGCACCACAGCCCGGAAAACGACCACGCCTACTCGGCGAACCTCAAAGACCGGGAATAAGGAAGGCTTGTGCGTCTGCGTCTGATCGCGGTCGGCTCGCGCATGCCCAAGTGGGTCGAGGACGGCTGGCATGAATATGCCAAGCGCCTGCCCTCGGAGCTGTCGCTGGAGCTGGTGGAGATTCCGCTCAACACCCGGGGCAAGAATGCCGATGTCGCCCGCCTGATCCGTCAGGAGGGCGAGGCCATGCTCGCCAAGGTCCAGCCAGGGGAACGGATTGTCACCCTGGAGGTCCATGGCAAGCCCTGGAGTACCGAGCAACTGGCGGTCGAACTGGACCGCTGGCGGCTGGACTCGCGTACCGTGAACTTCATGGTCGGCGGCCCCGAAGGGCTGGCGCCGGAAGTCTGCGCGCGTGCGGAGCAGCGTTGGTCGCTGTCGCCGCTGACGCTGCCACACCCGTTGGTAAGGATACTGATCGGCGAACAGCTGTACCGCGCCTGGACCGTGTTGTCCGGGCACCCTTACCACAAATGAACCTGTAAGCCTTTCAATGACGCAGCCGATTCGCCTCAAGGATCACGAGAAAGACGCCCGTTTGGTGCGCAGTCGCGTCGTGGTCGGTGCCGTGGCGATCGTCCTGCTGATCTGCGTGCTGATCGCTCGCCTGTACTACCTGCAAGTGATCCAGTACGAGTATCACTCCACCCTGTCGGAAAACAACCGGGTGCACGTGCAGCCGATTCCACCGACCCGCGGGCTGATTTTTGACCGTAATGGCGTGATCATCGCCGATAACCGGCCAAGTTTCAGTTTGAGCATGACCCGTGAGCGCTCGGGCGACTGGCAGCAAGTACTCGATGTGATCGTCGAAGTGCTCGAGCTGACGCCGGATGACCGTACCCTGTTCGAGAAACGCATGCGCCAGGGGCGCCGGCCATTCGAGCCGGTGCCGATCCTGTTCGAGCTGACCGAAGAGCAGATCGCCCGGATCGCGGTGAACCAGTTCCGCCTGCCCGGGGTGGAGGTGGTTGCCCAGCTGGTGCGGCATTACCCGCAGGGCGCGCATTTTGCGCACTCGGTCGGTTACGTCGGGCGGATCAACGAGAAAGAGCTCAAGACCCTCGACCCGGTCAACTACAGCGGTACCCACCATATCGGCAAAACCGGTATCGAGCGCTTCTACGAGCCGGAACTGCATGGCCAGGTGGGCTATGAAGAGGTCGAGACCAACGCCCGTGGCCGGGTGCTGCGTGTGCTCAAGCGTACCGACCCGATTCCTGGCAAGGACATCGTCCTGAGTCTCGACATCAAGTTGCAGGAAGCGGCCGAAGCAGCACTGGCCGGGCGCCGTGGTGCCATCGTTGCGCTTGATCCGAATACCGGTGAAGTGCTGGCAATGGTCAGTCAGCCGAGCTTCGACCCGAACCTGTTTGTGACCGGCATCAGCTTCAAGGCCTATGCCGAATTGCGTGATTCGATCGACCGGCCGCTGTTCAACCGCGTGCTGCGTGGCTTGTATCCACCGGGTTCGACGATCAAGCCGGCGGTGGCGATTGCCGGTCTGGACAGTGGCGTAGTGACGGCATCGAGCCGGGTGTTCGACCCGGGCTACTACCAACTGCCCAACTACGACCACAAGTACCGTAACTGGAACCGCACCGGTGATGGCTGGGTCGACCTCGATACGGCGATCATGCGTTCCAACGACACCTACTTCTACGACCTGGCGCATAAGATGGGCATCGATCGCCTGTCTACCTACATGAACCGCTTCGGTATCGGCCAGAAGGTGTCGCTGGACATGTTCGAGGAGTCGCCGGGGCTGATGCCGTCACGTGAATGGAAGCGCGCGACCCGCCGCCAGGCCTGGTTCCCGGGTGAAACCCTGATTCTGGGTATCGGCCAGGGCTACATGCAGGCCACGCCGCTGCAGCTGGCACAGGCCACTGCGCTGATCGCCAACAAGGGCAAGTGGAACCGTCCGCACCTGGCCAAGACCATCGAAGGCCTGCCGCCGGTGGATGAGAACCCGATCGACGACATCGTTCTGCGCGACAAGTCCGACTGGAACAAGGTCACCCATGGCATGGAGCAGGTGATGCACGGTGCTCGCGGTACCGCGCGCAAGGCCTCGATCGGTGCGCAGTACCGGATTGCCGGCAAGAGTGGTACGGCTCAGGTAGTAGCGATCAAACAGGGTGAGAAGTACGACCGCAACAAGCTGCAGGAACGCCATCGCGACCACGCCTTGTTTGTCGGTTTCGCCCCGGCCGACAACCCGAAGATCGTGGTGTCGGTGATGGTCGAGAACGGCGAGTCCGGCTCTGGTGTCGCCGCACCTGTAGTGCGTCAGGTAATGGACGCCTGGCTGCTCGGCCCGGATGGCCATCTCAAGCCCGAATTCGCTAACCCGTCCATTGCGCAGGAATCTGCCCCGTGATGAGTAATTTCGATCGCATGCTCTCCAGTGAGGATGTGATGCGCCGTCGCGCCAGCTTCTTGCAGCGCATCCATATCGACGGCCCTTTGCTGATTTTGCTACTGACCCTCGCGGCCGGCAGCCTGTTCGTGCTCTATTCGGCCAGCGGCAAGAACTGGGACCTGCTGCTCAAGCAGGCCAGTTCTTTCGGTATCGGCCTGGTGTCGATGTTCGTCATCGCCCAGCTTGAGCCGCGATTCATGGCGCGCTGGGTGCCGGTGGCGTACATCTTCGGGGTGATCCTGTTGGTGGTGGTGGATGTCATGGGGCACAACGCCATGGGTGCCACGCGCTGGATCAATATCCCTGGGGTCATACGCTTCCAGCCCTCTGAGTTCATGAAAATCATCATGCCGGCGACCATTGCCTGGTACCTGGCCAAGCGCTCCCTGCCGCCCAACCTCAAGCATGTGATGATCAGCCTGATCATGATTGGCGTGCCGTTCATCCTGATCGTGCGCCAGCCCGACCTGGGTACCGCGCTGCTGATCCTGGCATCGGGCGCCTTTGTGCTGTTCATGGGTGGCTTGCGCTGGCGCTGGATCCTCAGTGTGATTGCCGCTGCGGTGCCGGTGGCCGTGGCCATGTGGTTCTTCGTCATGCACGACTACCAGAAGCAGCGGGTACTGACCTTCCTCGACCCGGAAAGCGATCCGCTCGGCACCGGCTGGAACATCATCCAGTCCAAGGCGGCCATCGGCTCTGGCGGTGTGTTTGGCAAAGGCTGGTTGCTGGGTACCCAGTCGCACCTGGACTTTCTTCCGGAAAGCCATACCGACTTCATCATCGCCGTGATGGGCGAGGAGTTCGGCCTGGTCGGTATCTGCGCCTTGCTGTTGATCTACCTGCTGCTGATCGGCCGTGGCCTGGTGATTACCGCCCAGGCCCAGACGCTTTACGGCAAGCTGCTGGCAGGCAGCTTGACCATGACGTTCTTCGTTTATGTGTTCGTCAACATCGGTATGGTCAGCGGCTTGTTGCCTGTAGTGGGCGTGCCGCTGCCCTTCATTAGCTATGGCGGAACTTCGTTGGTGACGCTGCTGTCAGCGTTTGGCGTATTAATGTCGATCCATACGCATCGCAAATGGATTGCGCAAGTTTGAATAAGGTGAAGAATTACATGCAAGCAATGCGTGGCTGGGCCGCTCGTTGCGCGCCTTGGGTCGGCCTGATCGGTCTGCTCGGTGGTGTTCAGCAAGCGACCGCCGGGGACTATGACGGTTCGCCGCAGGTGGCCGAGTTCGTCGGTGAGATGACCCGCGATTACGGCTTTGCCGATGAGCAATTGATGGAGGTGTTTCGCGACGTTCAGCGTAAACAGTCGATCCTCGATGCGATTTCCCGGCCGGCCGAACGTGTGAAGCCCTGGAAAGACTATCGGCCGATGTTCCTCACCGATGCCCGGGTGGCCCGTGGCGTGGATTTCTGGCGCCAGCACGAGGCAACCCTGGCCCGTGCCGAGCAGGAGTACGGTGTACCGGCGCAGGTGATCGTGTCGATCATCGGTGTTGAGACCTTTTTTGGCCGCAATACCGGCAACTATCGGGTGATCGATGCGCTTTCGACCCTGGGCTTCGATTATCCGCCACGTGCCGAGTTCTTCCGCAAGGAGCTGCGCGAGTACCTCCTGCTGGCACGTGAAGAGCAGGTTGACCCGCTGACACTCAAGGGCTCCTATGCCGGCGCCATGGGTCTGCCACAGTTCATGCCCAGCAGCTTTCGCGCCTATGCCGTGGACTTTGATGGTGATGGCCACATCAACATCTGGAACAATCCGGACGACGCCATCGGCAGTGTCGCCAGCTACTTCAAGCGTCATGGCTGGGTAGCGGGTGGACAAGTGGTCAGCCGTGCCACCGCCACTGGCGAGCGCATCGACGAAGGGTTGAGCCCCGGTATTGACGCAGTCAAGACGGTCGGGGAGTTGCGGGCATTGGGCTGGTCAAGTCATGATGCGCTGCGCGATGATCTGCCGGTCACCGCTTTCCGGCTCGAAGGCGATAATGGCCCGGAATACTGGCTGGGCCTGCAAAACTTCTACGCGATCACTCGCTACAACCGCAGTGTGATGTACGCCATGGCGGTATATCAGCTGTCGGACCTGCTGGTTCAAGCACGGGGCGCCAAGTAATGCGCGTATTGTTTACAGATGCATCTCTCAAACTGATTGGCTGTGCGGCCCTGGGCCTGATGCTGGTCAGCTGCTCGTCGAATCGCCCGGCGCAGCAAAGCAACAACAATGTCGTGCGTGCCAAGCCCGGGCTGGACATCAACCGTGCCCACAAGGACGGCGCGCCCTGGTGGGACGTGGATGTCTCGAAGATACCCGACGCCACGCCCACGGTGCATACCGGCAACTACAAAGCCAACCCCTATACCGTGCTGGGCAAGACCTACTTCCCGATCCAGGACTCGCGCAATTACCGCGCCGAGGGCACGGCGTCGTGGTATGGCACCAAGTTTCATGGTCAGAACACCGCCAACGGCGAGGTCTATGACCTGTATGGCATGAGCGCGGCGCACAAGACCCTGCCACTGCCGGCCTACGTGAAAGTTACCAATCTGGACAACCATCGCAGTGTGATCCTGCGCGTCAACGATCGGGGCCCGTTCTATTCGGACCGCATTATTGACTTGTCCTACGCGGCGGCGAAGAAACTGGGGTATGCCGAAACCGGTACCGCGCGGGTGCGTGTGGAAGGGATCGACCCGAAACAGTGGTGGGCCCAGCGTGGCCAGCCGGCGCCGATGGTGCTCGATCAGCCGCAGGTGGCCCAGACTCAGGCGCTGTCGGCTAGCACCGGCACCGTCGAGCAATGGACACCGCCACCGCAACAGCATGCCGCAGCCGTTGTGCCGGTACAGATCGCCAGCAACAGTGGCATGGCCAGTAATGGTCTTTACTTGCAGGTCGGCGCTTTCGCCAACCCGGATGCGGCCGAGCTGCTGCGCTCCAAGCTCAGCGGCATGGTCAGCGCGCCGGTGTTCATCAGCTCCATCGTGCGCAATCAGCAAACCTTGCACCGTGTACGCATGGGGCCGATCAACAGCCAGGGTGAAGCCCAGCAGATGCAGGACAGTGTGCGCCTGGCCAATCTTGGCCAGCCGAAAGTTGTTACGGCGGACTGACCGGGGGGACTGGTCGGTTTGTCATGCAAGCGGGCGGAACAGCCATGTACAATGGCCGTTTTGCTCGCAAGGCCGCGAGCCTGAAAACGTTTTGCCCATAAGGGCATGAGCCCATTAGCCATTTCGAGAGACGGATGAACATCACCACCTTTGCCAAACGCCTTTGCCTGCTTGTACCGCTGATGATCACCCCTGCCGCCTTCGCGGCAGAGCAGATGATGCCGTCGCCGCCGCAACTGGCAGCCAAGTCCTACGTGCTCATGGAAGCTTCCAGCGGTAATGTCCTGGTCGAGAACAATGGTGACGAGCGTCTGCCGCCGGCCAGTCTGACCAAGCTGATGACCGCCTACATCGCGACCCTGGATATCCGTCGCGGGCAGATCGGTGAGAACGACCCGGTAACCGTCAGCGAGAACGCCTGGCGCACCGGTGGTTCGCGCATGTTCATCAAAGTCGGTACCCAGGTCAGCGTCAGCGACCTGCTGCACGGCATCATCATCCAGTCGGGTAACGACGCCAGTGTCGCCCTGGCCGAGCACATTGCCGGCAGCGAAGATGCCTTCGCCGACATGATGAACAAGACCGCCGCCGATCTGGGCATGAGCAACAGCCACTTCATGAACCCGACCGGCCTGCCGAACCCCGAGCACTACTCCTCGGCGCACGACATGGCCGTACTGGCACGCGCGATCATCCACGAAGACCCTGCGCACTACGCGATCTACTCGCAGAAAGAGTTCTTCTGGAACAATATCAAGCAGCCTAACCGCAACCTGCTGCTGTGGCGCGACAAGACCGTCGATGGCCTGAAAACCGGTCATACCGACGAAGCTGGTTACTGCATGGTGTCTTCGGCCGTACGGGACGGCATGCGCCTGATCGCCGTGGTCTTCGGTACCAACAGCGAGCAATCCCGTGCTGCCGAAACCCAGAAGCTGCTGACCTACGGTTTCCGCTTCTTCGAAACCCAGACTTTCTACCAGAAGGGTACCGAGCTGGCTCAGGCGCAAGTCTGGAAGGGCGCCAGCAACCAGGTCAAAGCCGGCCTGGCTCAAGACCTGAGCATGACTTTGCCTAAAGGCCAATTGAAAAAGCTGGCGGCAAGCATGACCATGAACCCGCAACTGACCGCACCTATCGCCAAAGGTGACGTGATCGGTAAAGTGGAAGTCAAACTGGATGACAACGTTGTACACAGCGCTGATCTGATCGCGCTGGATGCAGTCGAGGAAGCTGGTTTCTTCGGCCGGGTGTGGGATAGCATTCGGCTATTCTTCTACGGGCTGTTCAACTGATATCGTGACCTGCCACGCCCCCGCCAACTCACGCGGGGGCGTTGTTGTTGCCACGGCTTACGAGGCCGTCATTGCCATGACCGAAGCTGACAAATCGCACAAAATCGAATTCCCTTGCGCCGATTATCCGATCAAGGTGATCGGCGACACCGTGGTCAATTTCAAGGACACGGTGATCGAGATCCTCAAGAAATACGCTGAGGTTGATCTCAAGACCCTGGCAGAGCGTCAGAGCAAGGAAGGCAAGTACACCACCGTTCAGTTGCACATCGTCGCCACCGGCGAAGAGCAGCTGCACAACATCAATAGCGCGCTGCGCGCTACCGGCATCGTGAAAATGGTGCTCTGATGCCGAAAAGCCTCGGCTTTCGCGACCTTGGACTATTGCCTTACGAGCCGGTGCTCGAAGCCATGCGCCGGTTTACCGACCAGCGTGGCCCGCAAACCGGTGACGAGATCTGGCTGGTAGAGCACCCGGCGGTGTTCACCCAGGGCCAGGCGGGCAAGGCCGAGCACCTGTTGGTGCCCGGCGATATTCCTGTGGTGCAGACCGACCGGGGCGGCCAGGTGACCTACCACGGCCCAGGCCAGCTGGTGGCTTACCTGTTGCTGGATGTACGCCGGCTCGGGTTTGGCGTGCGTGATCTGGTGTCCCGGATCGAACGCTGCCTTATCGAGTTGCTGGCCAGTTATGACGTTGTGGCGGCGGCCAAGGCCGACGCCCCCGGCGTCTATGTCGATGGGGCCAAAATCGCCTCCCTCGGCCTGCGGATTCGCAATGGCTGTTCTTTCCATGGCCTTGCCTTGAACGTGGACATGGACCTTGCGCCATTCCGCCGGATTAACCCCTGCGGGTATGCGGGGCTGGCCATGACCCAGCTGCGCGACCAGGCAGGCTCGATCGAACTCTCTGAGGTAAGGGCAAGGCTGCGCGGGCAGCTGGTCAAGCACCTCGACTATGCTGAGCAGACGACCCTTACGGGCGGAATTTTCTGAATATGACTACTGTTGTGCAAGAACCAGTGCAAAGTGTGACACCAGCGCCCCGGCCCAAGGTCGAGGCGGGTGTCAAACTGCGTGGCGCGGAAAAAGTCGCGCGTATTCCGGTAAAAATCATCCCTACCGACGAACTGCCGAAGAAGCCTGACTGGATCCGCGTGCGCATCCCGGTTTCGCCGGAAGTCGACCGTATCAAGCAACTGCTGCGCAAGCACAAGCTGCACAGCGTCTGCGAAGAGGCGTCCTGCCCGAACCTGGGCGAGTGCTTCTCCGGCGGTACCGCGACCTTCATGATCATGGGTGACATCTGCACCCGTCGTTGCCCGTTCTGTGACGTGGGTCATGGCCGGCCGAAGCCACTGGATGTCGACGAGCCAAAAAACCTCGCCGTCGCCATTGCCGACCTGCGCCTGAAGTACGTGGTGATCACCTCGGTAGACCGTGACGACCTGCGTGACGGCGGTGCCCAGCACTTTGCCGACTGCATTCGTGAAATTCGTGCCTTGTCGCCGGGCGTCCAGCTCGAGACCCTGGTCCCGGACTACCGCGGCCGGATGGATGTGGCCCTGGCCATTACCGCCGAGACCCCGCCGGATGTGTTCAACCACAACCTGGAAACCGTGCCGCGCCTGTACAAGGCTGCGCGCCCGGGCTCCGACTACCAGTGGTCGCTGACCCTGCTGCAGAAGTTCAAGGAACTGGTGCCGCACGTACCGACCAAGTCGGGCCTGATGCTCGGCCTGGGTGAAACCGACGAAGAAGTGATCGAAGTGATGCACCGCATGCGCGAGCACAACATCGACATGCTGACACTGGGCCAGTACCTGCAGCCATCGCGCAGTCACTTGCCAGTACAGCGCTTCGTGCACCCGGACACCTTCGCCTGGTTCGCCGAAGAAGGCTACAAAATGGGCTTCAAGAACGTCGCCTCCGGTCCGTTGGTGCGTTCCTCGTACCATGCTGACCAGCAGGCACACGAGGCCAAGATCAAGCTCTGACGCCTGGTCGTGATCAATGCCGATGCCCGCTTGCCGGCGGCATCGGCATTTTTGTATCTGGCATTTTTCCCGCTGCCGTTTGACCTTCAACCGCACCAGGATTGATGCTCATGTCCAAACAAGGAGCCGTCTGGATGAACCTTCCTTTCGATCATCAGCCAGAGCTGTCCAGGGGGGCGTCGATGTTGCCCAAGGCACTGTCGCGAGGCGGGCGTATCGCCATCATCGCGCCGGCCGGGCCCGGTCAGCTGGAAACGCTCAAGGCGATCCAGTGGTTTGAGGCGCGCGGCTACCAGTGCCGTATCTATCCCGGAGTGCTTGAGGAGCAGGGCTACCTGGCCGGCGACGATGCCTGTCGGCTGGCCGACCTGCATGCCGCGTTTGCGGCCCCGGATGTCGATGCGATCATCTGCTTGCGCGGCGGCTACGGCAGCATGCGCCTGCTGGATGGTCTGGACGCTGCGCTGTTACGCAGCCACCCAAAACCCTTTGTCGGCTACAGCGATATCACCGCGTTGCACAACGCAATTGCCCGTCAAGCGGGGTTCGTGACCTTTCATGGGGCGATGCTCAAGTCCGAGTTGCTGGCCAGTAAGCAGGAACCAACGCTTTCTTCGTTGTTCGAGCTCCTCAGCGGGCGTCTGCGGGCCGGTGACGTCTTGCAACATCCACAGGCCTACCCGCTGGCCACTATCGTGCCTGGCGCCGCCTCAGGGCGTTTGGTGGGCGGTAACCTGGCGATGCTCTGCGCAACCCTGGGAACCTCGGCAGAAGTGCACTGCCAGGACGGCATTCTGTTCATCGAAGATGTTAACGAGCCCTTGTACCGCATTGACCGCCTGCTGACGCATTTACGCCTCGTCGGCAAGTTCCAGGGGCTGCGGGGTGTGCTGGTCGGCGATTTTGCCGGGCTGACGGTGCAGGCGCTGACGCCGCTATTGCGGGAAATGTTCGAACCTTTGCAGATCCCGGTGCTGGCCGGCTGGCGTAGCGGTCATTGCGACCCCAACATCACCTTGCCGCTGGGCGCGCAGGTGCATCTGGACGCCGACACCCGATGCCTGACACTGCAGCAGGATATTTTCTGCGGATAAAAAAACGCCCCTGATCAGGGGCGTTTTCATTTAGCGCTGGCGCAGGCTGTCCAGCAACTTGTGGGTTGGATAACCATCGGCCGGCCAGCCCAAGGCCTGTTGCGCGGTACGGATGGCCTTGCGGGTGTTGGCACCGATGATGCCGTCGGCCGCCCCGGCATCGTAGTTTTTGGCGCTCAGCAGCGTCTGCAACTCGACGCGCTCGCTGCGGCTCAGCGGCAGGTCATCTTTGGGCCAGGCGCCGGCAATGTAGCCCGAACCATAGAAACGCTCGCTAAGCAGGCCCACCGCCATCGCATACGACGACGAGTTGTTGTACTTGAGGATGGCGCGGAAGTTATCCAGCACCAGGAACGCTGGGCCGCGGTAACCGGCTGGCAGCAGCAGGGCGGCGGAAAGCTGTTCGCTACCGGCGGGCAGGCGAACGCCAACGGGCAGCTTCAGGCCCATTTGCATCCATTCGGACACCGTCTTGCGCTGAGCGCCATCGGCCAGCCAGTAGTCGAAGCCTGGTGCCAGTTGCACTTCAAAACCCCAGGGCTCGCCGCGTTTCCAGCCGGAGCTTTGCAGGTAGTGGGCGGTGGACGCCAAGGCGTCGGCGGAGCTGTTCCAGATGTCCCGGCGACCGTCGCCGTCGAAGTCCACGGCATGGGTGTTGTAGGTCGTGGGAATGAACTGGGTCTGGCCCATGGCGCCGGCCCAGGAGCCTTTCATGGCTTCGGGCTGCACATCGCCGTGTTGCAGGATCTGCAGGGCAGCGATCAGCTGAGCCTGGGCAAAGGCCGGGCGGCGGCCTTCATAGGCCAGGGTGGCCAGGGAGCGAATGACCGACTTGTTGCCCTGGAACTGGCCAAAGTTGCTTTCCATGCCCCATACCGAGACCAGCACATCGCGATCGACGCCATAACGTTGCTCGATCTGGCTCAGGAGCTCGGCATGTTTTTCCAGCAGGGCTTTACCATTGCGCACGCGCACTGGCGACAACGCGCCGTCGAGGTATTCCCACACCGGGCGGGTGAATTCAGGCTGGCTGCGGTCGGCCTTGATCACATCCATGTCGGGGGTGACGTCAAAGAATGCGCGGTCGAAGGTCGTGGCGTTGATGCCGGCTTGCAGCGCTTGCTGGCGAAAACCCGCCTGCCATTGGGCAAAGGACTGCAGGGGCTGGATTTCGGTGCTGGGGTCGACAGCGGGGTTGGGCACGGTCACGACCGGAGCGGGCTGGGCAGGTGCCAGCGGCAGCGCATCGGCAGCAGTAGGCTTTTCCGCGCAGGCGACAAGCAGGATGAGGCTGGAGGCAGCAATCAGCTGGCGTGGTTGCCAACGATGGGAAAGACAAAAGGGCATGCACAGGTCCAGGTATTACAGGTCAGGTGTCGACCATACCATGCCTGTCGGAATCTTGCTTTTATGCAGCCAAAAAGTAAGAAGCCTCCCAATCTCTCGATTGGAAGGCTTCGCGGCGGTAGCTGCCTTTGCCTTTACCTGCGCGCTCCTGGCGGCTGCGGAACAGGGGTTGGGCGATAATTGACTTGGCCTTGTTGGGCCCGTGCTTTGCGGGTTTCTTGCTCATGACAGGGTGTCCTGCTGGGTGGGGTTGCGGCGCAATATAGGCGCTCAACCCATCGCTGGCAAGCCAGTGGGCACACGCCCCTGTGTCACTCCGCCGGCAGAGGCAGACGTTGGCCGGCCATCAACAGCGTCAACCGCGCGAGGCTGGTCCAGGGCGAGCCTTGGGCCTGGCCCTTGATCTGCGCATCGATGCGCTGGGCATCCTGCAACAGTTGGCTCCATCGCTGCGCCGAAAGGCGCTGCAGGGCTTTGCTCATCAGGGGTTTGCGCTTGTCCCAGACCGGTGGCCTGGCCTGGCTGAAAGCCTTGTCCAGCGGCACGCCCTGGCTGTATTGCTGGGCAAGCCCCGCCAGTACCCGCAGTTCACGGGCCAGGGCCCAGAGAATGACCGGTGGTTCGACGCCTTCGCCGCGCAGGCCTTCGAGCATGCGCAGGGCGTGAGCGGCCTCGCCGTTGAGAATGGCATCGACCAGACCAAACACGTCAAAACGCGCGCTGTCGGCAACTGCCGCCTGCACGGTTTCAAGCGTAATCTGATTGCCTTCGGCCAGCAGCTTGAGCTTCTCTATTTCCTGGGCTGCGGCCAACAGGTTGCCTTCAACCCGGGCGGCGATCAGGTCCACCGCATCGCGCTGGGCAGACAGTCCCGCCTGCGACAGGCGCTGGTTGATCCACTGTGGCAACTGCTGGGCGTCGACGGGCCAGATCTGGATGAACTGGACATCCTGGCCCTCGATCAGCGCCTTGCCCCACTTGGTTTTCTGCGCACTGCCATCGAGCTTGGGCAAGCTGATCAGCAGCAGGGTGTCTTCGGCGGGGCGCGAGCAGTATTCGATCAGCGCTGCGGCGCCCTTGTCACCGGGTTTGCCGGAGGGCAAGCGCAACTCCAGAAGGCGGCGCTGGGCAAACAGTGACAGGCTGGCACCGGCCTGGAGCAAGGTGCCCCAGTCGAAGTTGGCATCGGCACTGAACACCTGACGTTCGTCGAAACCTTGCTGGCGGGCGGCGGCGCGCACAGCATCGGCGGCCTCCTGGCACAGTAGCGGATCATCGCCACTGATCACATAGACCGGCGCAAGGCTGCCTTGCAGGTGTTTGTTAAGCTGGGCAGGAGTGAGTTTCATAGGGGCAGACGGGGCACCGAAGTGCCCCGTTCAATCTCACTGGATTGGCAGTTGCAGAGGCGACTGCTGAGGCGTTTCGTCCTGGGCGCGGCGGGCCGCTTCCTGGGCCTGGGCTTCGGCTTTGGCACGCTCGTCGGCTTTGAGTTGCAGTTGCTCGAGTTGCGCCGGAGTCAGCAGTTGCAGACGTACCATCATGTTCTGCACCAGGTTGCGGCGCATTTCATTACGGGTTTGCAGGGCGCTCTGGGTGGAGCCGGTAATGTTGTTGCCGTCATACACGTAGACCTGACGGACTTCGATCTTGTCGTTCAGCAGGTTGGCACTGTTGAGGCCATTGATGCTGTAGTTCAGCACGGTGGTCAGCTCGTACTCGGCGGAGCGTCCGGAGCCGCCTGCGTAGGTGGCGGCACGCTGGGTCTCGACTTCGCTGGTCAGGACCAGCTCGTACGGTGCGCCGGCATGTACGTTGACGCCGCTGCTTTGCAGGGCCTGGCGCATCTGGGTCACGGTTTCGCCGTAGGCGTTGCGTGCGCTCAGGTCCAGTTCCTTGATCGACATTTCGTTGGTGCCGGTACCACGCAGCTGGAAACCGCAGGCACTGAGCATCACAGCCAGGCCCATTACCAGCAGATTGCGTTTGATCATCTTGTTGCTCCCTTGTGGGCCGATTCTGTGTACCGGCCCGCTGTTCAGGCGGGCCGGTAATCCTTTCAGTTGGCGACGATGTTGACCAGCTTGCCCGGTACCACGATGACCTTGCGGATGCTCAGGCCTTCGGTGAAGCGCAGCACGTTTTCGTTGCTGCGGGCCGCGGCTTCGACGTCTTCACGGCTGGCTCCCGCCGGCATTTCAATCTGGCCGCGCAGCTTGCCGTTGACCTGGATGACCAGCACGATGCTGTCCTGAACCAGGGCGCTTTCGTCTACTGCAGGCCAACCGGCGTCGATAACGGCACCCTGGTGGCCCAGGCGATGCCACAGCTCGTGGCTGATGTGCGGGGTGATCGGCGCGAGGAGCAGGGCGACCGTTTCCAGGCCCTCCTGCAGCAGGGCGCGGTCTTGTTCGCTGGCTTGCGGGGCTTTCTCCAGCACGTTCATCAGGGTCATCACCTGGGCGATGGCGGTGTTGAACTTGTGGAACTGGCCGACATCGGTGCTGGCCTGTTTGATGGCCGCGTGAATGGAGCGACGGACCACCTTCTGTGCATCATCCAGCGCGGCAATGTCGAGCTTGCCCGGCAGACCCTGGCTGATGTGGGCCTGAGCCAGGCGCCAGACGCGACGCAGGAAGCGGTTGGCACCCTCAACGCCGGAGTCGGACCATTCCAGGCTCATGTCGGGCGGCGAGGCGAACATCATGAAAAGGCGGCAGGTGTCGGCGCCGTAGGCTTCGATCATGGCCTGCGGGTCAACGCCGTTGTTTTTCGACTTGGACATCTTTTCGGTGCCGCCGATCTCGACCGGCAAGCCGTCGGTTTTCAGGCGGGCGCCGATGATCTTGGCCTTGGCATCACGCTCGACTTCGACGTCGGCCGGGTTGAACCAGTCCTTGCCACCGTTGCTGGCAACGCGGTAGTAGGTTTCGGCAACCACCATGCCCTGGGTCAGCAGGTTCTTGAACGGCTCGTTGGAGGTCACCAGGCCTTCGTCACGCATCAGCTTGTGGAAGAAGCGCGCGTAAAGCAGGTGCAAGATGGCGTGTTCGATACCGCCAATGTACTGATCGACCGGCAGCCAGTGGTTGGCCGCTTTCGGATCGACCAGGCCACCCTCGTAGTTCGGCGAGGCGTAACGGGCGAAGTACCAGGACGACTCGACGAAGGTGTCCATGGTGTCGGTTTCGCGCTTGGCTGCCGTGCCACATTTAGGGCAGGTGCACTCGTAGAACTCAGGCATGCGGGCCAATGGCGAGCCTGCGCCGTCCGGCACCACATCCTCAGGCAGCTTGACCGGCAGCTGGTCTTCAGGCACCGGCACGTCGCCGCAGGAAGGGCAGTGGATGATCGGGATCGGGCAGCCCCAGTAGCGCTGACGGCTGATGCCCCAGTCGCGCAGGCGGAACTGGGTGCGGGATTTGCCCAGGTCTTTCTTGATCAGGGCGACTTCCATGGCGTCGAACGCACCCGGGAAGTCCAGGCCGTCAAACTCACCGGAATTGATCAGCACGCCGTGTTCGCCACAGGCAGGGTCCCACTCGGCAGCGACTTCGTCGCCCAGGCTGGTACGCACCACGGCCTTGAACGGCAGGTTGTACTTCTTGGCGAATTCGAAATCGCGCTCGTCGTGCGCCGGAACAGCCATTACTGCGCCATCGCCGTAGTGCATCAGTACGTAGTTGGCGACCCATACCGGCAGTTTTTCGCCGGTCAGTGGGTGCAGCACGAACAGCGAAGTGGCCAGGCCTTTTTTCTCCTGGGTGGCAACGTCGGCTTCGGCGACGCTGCCGCTCTTGCATTCATCAATGAACGCTTGCAGCTCGGGGTTGCCCTGGGCGGCCTGGGTGGCCAGCGGGTGCTCGGCGGCAACGGCCACGTAAGTGGCGCCCATCAGGGTGTCCGGACGGGTGGTGAAGACTTTCAGTGCTCCGGCGTGGCCAATGCTGGCCTGGTCGAAGGGGAACTGTACTTCCATGCCACGGGACTTGCCGATCCAGTTGCGCTGCATGGTCTTGACCTGTTCAGGCCAGCCCGGCAGCTCGTCGAGGCTTTCCAGCAGCTCGTCGGCATAGTCGGTGATCTTGAAGTAGTACATCGGAATTTCGCGCTTCTCGATCAGCGCGCCCGAACGCCAGCCGCGGCCGTCGATGACCTGCTCGTTGGCCAGTACGGTCTGGTCGGCCGGGTCCCAGTTCACTGTACCGTTTTTACGGTAGATCACGCCTTTTTCGAACAGGCGGGTGAACAGCCACTGTTCCCAGCGGTAGTAGTCCGGCTTGCAGGTGGTGACTTCACGCGACCAGTCGAAGGCCAGGCCCAGGCTCTTGAGCTGGGTCTTCATGTACTCGATGTTTTCGTAGGTCCACTTGGCCGGCGCGACATTGTTTTTCATCGCGGCGTTTTCGGCCGGCATGCCGAAGGCGTCCCAACCCATTGGTTGCAGGACATTCTTGCCCTGCATGCGCTGGTAGCGGGCGATCACGTCGCCGATGGTGTAGTTGCGCACGTGGCCCATGTGTAGCTTGCCGCTCGGGTACGGGAACATCGATAGGCAGTAGTAAGACTCCTTGCCTAGTTGTTCACTGACTTCAAAGGACTTTTGCTCGTCCCAGAAGGACTGGGCGGCGGCTTCGATTTCACGGGGCTGATAGAGTTCGTGCATGGCTACTTTGCGCTTAGAGATGAGAGACCTTATCCAGGCAGCGGGAAAACCGCTGCATCGGCAATCCGGTGTCGAAATGGTGAACGGCCTAGCATACATGACCCCTGTCCATCGAGGGAAACCCTGATTGCACCGGTAGAGCTGCTGCGGGCCGTTGGTCGCTGGGTCCGGCTGCTTTTGTGAGTGGCGCTAAGCTCACATTTGGGGGGAGATATTTTATCTTCAATGAGGTGAACGGATGGGAGAGTCGCAGCAACAAGTAACGAAACCTGAGCTTTACGAACGGCTGATCGATCGTCTGGGGCTCGCCCTGGAAGTCGCCAGGACGTCTGTTCGGTTACGCGATGAAGTGCCTGCTGAATTGGAACTGCGGGGCCTGAGCCGCGCAGAGTTCGATGTGATCAAGGCCTATCTGGATTCTCTACCAGAGGGCAGGCATGGATGCGCTGGCGCACAGCTATCACCGGAGCCAACCCCTTCAGCCAGTGTAGTCTGGCTCAAGGACCAAAAGCGCTCCACTACCCGGGCAAAATCCAGGACGCTGCGATTCAAGTAGCCGTTCGGACCCCCAGACGCAAAGCGGAGTGCGTCCCCTTGAAAAACCGGATGATCGGCGCCTGGCTATTGTTGCCAGGTGCCGATCCTCTTAGGCTGGCCACCTCCATGGAGGTGTCCCGTGCCTGTTCGCTATCTCATCAAACAATTGCTGCTCCCGCCTGGCGTCCTGTTCCTGTTGCTTATCGCTGCCTGGTGGCTGCGGCGCTCCTGGCCGCGCTTGTCCGCTGGCTGCTTTGTGCTGGGGCTCGGTGGCCTGTGGCTGATGAGCCTGCCGGTTGTCGTCGAGCGTTCGGCACGCGCTCTGGAGACCGAGCCCGCTTTGAACCCGGCGCATTGGGCGCAGCTGGCGCAGCAGGCCGATGCCATTGTCATCCTTGGCGCAGGGCGTGAGCGGGGAGACCCTGCTTGGGGACTTGCAGACCAACCCACAGGGGTGGCCATGGAGCGCATGCGCTATGCCGCGCAACTGGCAAAGGCCTCGGGATTGCCGCTGCTGACCAGTGGCGGGCTGCACTACGGTACCCCGCCCAGCGAGGCGCAATTGATGGCTGATGCGTTGCAGCGTGACCTGGGCGTCAGTGTGCGCTGGAAGGAGGAGCGCAGCCGCACGACCTGGGAAAACGCCCGGATGAGCGCCGAAATCCTGCAGCCGCTGGGCATCAAGCGCGTGGTGGTGGTTACCCAGGCCTGGCACATGCAGCGCTCGCGCTGGAGCTTTGAACAGGCGGGATTTGAAGTGGTGCCGGCGCCAGTCGGCTTTCTGGGGCGCGAGCATGCCCGGCCATTTGGCGGCTGGTTACCGGAAAGCAAGTCTATCTGGCAGAGTGGCCAACTGCTCAATGAAGCCGTTGGCCTGCTCGGTTACCGCTTGTTCTATTAAACGGTCTTGGCGATCCGGCTGGCCAGCAGGGCCCAGCCGAACAACAGCACGCAGACAATCAGCAACGGCCAGGAGCGCCATTGCAGGTACGGCGTGAGCTGCTGCATGGGCACCACTTCACCGTAGAGAATGCCGCGCTCGAACTGCGGGATCTGTGCGGTGATGCGCCCGAACGGGTCGATCAGGCCGGTAACGCCATTGTTGGTGGCACGAATCATCCAGCGCCCGGCTTCCAGTGCCCGCATCTGGGCCATCTGCAAGTGCTGCAGGGGGCCGATCGAGGTGCCGAACCAGGTGTCGTTGCTGATGGTCAGGAGCAGCTCGCTACGCGCTGCCAGGCTTGCGGCGAACTCCGGGTAGACCACTTCGTAGCAGATGTACGGGGCAATCTGATAACCCTTGGCCTGCAGCAATGTCTGGTCCGCGGGGCCGCGGGCAAAGTCCGACATGGGCAGGTCGAAGAAGGCAATCAGGCCACGGAGCATGTCCTGCAGCGGGACGTACTCGCCAAACGGCACCAGCTTTTGCTTGAGGTAGGTGCCATCGCCTTCGCCGGTCACGGTAATGCCGTTGTAGTAACGACGCTGGCCATGCACCACTTCGCGCACCGGCAAGCCGGTAATCAGTGCCGAATGACGTTCGCCGGCGAAGTTGCCCATCATGTCCAGGTAGCCTTGCGCCTGGTCCTTGAGGATCGGCACCGCTGTTTCCGGCCACACCAGCAGGTCAACGGGTTTTGAGCTGAAGCTCATGTCCCGGTACAGGGCCAGCTGGGCATTGACGTGTGCAGGATTCCACTTCATCTCCTGTTCGACGTTGCCTTGCAAGGCCGCCACTGTCAGTGGTTTGCCGGCCGGTTCGGTCCAGGCATGGTGCTTGAGCGCCAGGCCCAGCGCCCACGGGGCAATCAACAGAACGATGGCCACTGCCAGGAACGAGGTGCGCGCACGCAGGCGCGGCAGGTTGCATAGCAGCGCCGCAGACAATGCCAGGCAGAAGGAAATCAGCCACATGCCGCCGACTGGGGCCAGGCCAGACAGCGGGCCATCAAGCTGGCTGTAACCGGAGTACAGCCAGGGGAAGCCGGTGAGGAACCAGCCACGGAAAGCTTCCTGGCCGACCCACAGGGCGGCAAAGCACAGGGCGTCGGCCAATGGCGCTTCATTGCGGCGTAGCCAGCGCGCCCAGACCCAGGCCGGCAGGGCGAAGAACCAGGCAATGGCAGCAAAAAACGCAACCAGCAAGCCGGTCGCCAGCAAGGGCGTGGCACCGCCATAGGTATTGATGCTGACGTAGATCCAGCTGGTGCCGGCGGCGTACAGGCCAAAACCAAAGCACCAGCCGCGCCCCAGGGCCTGGCGTGGGCTGAGGTCGCGCAGACCGAGGTAGAACAGGCCGGCCGCCAGCAGTGCCAGTGGCCAGATGTCGAATGGCGCGAGGGCCAGAGTGGTGAGTGCACCGGCCGCCACGGCCAGCAGGTTACCGGGCCAGCCGGGGCGGGTGATCCAGCGCATGGTTGTCCTTAACGGGTGATAGGGGTCAGTCGCAGCAAATGGATCCGGCGGCTGTCGGCATTGAGAATGCGGAAACGGTACGGACCGATCTCGGTAGTCTCGTTACGCTTGGGCAGATGGCCGAACGCGCTCATGACCAGGCCGCCAACGGTGTCGAACTCATCGTCGGAGAACTGGCTGTCGAAGAACTCGTTGAAGTTCTCGATCGGGGTCAGCGCCTTGATCAGGAAGTCACCGCTTGGCAGCGGTTTGATGTAGCTGTCTTCCTCGACGTCGTGTTCGTCCTCGATGTCGCCGACGATCTGCTCCAGCACGTCTTCGATGGTCACCAGGCCCGCCACGCCGCCGTATTCGTCGATGACGATGGCCATGTGGTTGTGGTTGGCGCGAAACTCGCGCAGCAGCACGTTCAGTCGCTTGGACTCGGGCACGAAGGTGGCCGGGCGCAGCAGGTCCTTGATGTTGAAGCTGTCACCGTTCTCCTTGAGGATCAGCGGCAACAGGTCTTTTGCCAGCAACACACCCAGCACGTCGTCGTGGCTTTCACCTACCACCGGGTAGCGCGAGTGCGCGGCGTCGATCACCGCCGGCAGGAATTCGCGTGGCGACTGCGTGGCCTTGATGCTGATCATTTGCGAGCGCGGGACCATGATGTCACGTACTTGCAGGTCGGCCACCTGAATGGCGCCTTCGACAATGGTCAGCGCCTCGCTGTCGAGCAGCTTGTTCTGATGGGCTTCGCGCAGCAGCTCAAGCAGCTCCTGACGGTTTTTCGGCTCGTGGGCAAAAGCTTGGGTCAGTTTGCCCAGCCAGGACTTTTGCCCGTTGCTCGATCGATCTTCGCTCATGGCGGTTACTCGTGATCCTTTGCAGATTTCAGTGTTGGGGTGCTTCGAATTCGTCGTCGGCATAAGGGTCCGGATGACCCAGTTCTGCAAGCAACTCTCGTTCCAGTGCTTCCATTTCTTCGGCCTCATCGTCTTCGATGTGGTCGTAGCCCAGCAGGTGCAGGCAGCCGTGAATCACCAGGTGGGCCCAATGGGCTTCCAGCGACTTGCCCTGTTCGGCTGCCTCGCGCTCGACCACAGCGATACAGATCACCAGGTCGCCCAGCAACGGGATGTCGAGCATGTCGTCAGGAACATCGGCGGGGAAGGACAACACGTTAGTGGCGTAGTCCTTGTGCCTATAGGTGTGATTGAGTTCACGGCCTTCGGCTTCATCCACCAGACGGATGGTCATTTCCGAGTCGGCTGTGCGGTGGCGCAGGGCCAGCTCACACCAGCGGCGGAACTGTTGTTCGTCGGGGTGCGGGGCATCGCTTGCCAGCTGTAGATCGAGCTCAAGCATCGCGTTTTTTGCCTTCGCTGTTATCCACAGGGCGGTTTTCGAAGCGCTCGTAAGCTTCGACGATGCGCTGCACCAAAGGATGGCGGACCACGTCTTTGGGCAGGAAGTGGGTAAAGCTGATACCCGGTACATCCTTGAGTACTTCGATCACGTGTGCCAGGCCCGACTTCGTGCCGCGTGGCAGATCGACCTGGGTGATGTCGCCGGTGATCACTGCGGTGGAACCGAAGCCGATACGGGTCAGGAACATTTTCATCTGTTCGACCGTGGTGTTCTGGCTTTCATCGAGAATGATGAAGCTGTTGTTCAGTGTGCGACCGCGCATGTACGCCAGCGGGGCGATCTCGATCACCTGGCGCTCGATCAGCTTGGCCACGTGTTCAAAGCCGAGCATCTCGTACAGGGCGTCGTACAGCGGGCGCAGGTACGGGTCGATTTTCTGTGCCAGGTCACCGGGCAGGAAGCCGAGCTTTTCGCCCGCTTCGACCGCCGGTCGCACCAACAGAATGCGCCGCACCTGTTCGCGTTCCAGGGCATCGACAGCGCAGGCGACGGCGAGGTAGGTCTTGCCGGTACCGGCCGGACCGATGCCGAAGTTGATGTCGTTGCCGAGAATCTCCTTCACGTAGCGCTGCTGGTTCAGGCCGCGCGGACGAATCATACCCTTGCGCGTGCGCAGGGAAACACTGACTTCGTTGACTGCGGGATTTTCCAGCTCCTGGACCGCCGACTCCTGCAGGAACAGGTGGACCATTTCCGGCGACAGCTCGGTGGCCTTGGTCTCACGGTAGAGACGGCGCAGCAGTTGCTCGGCAGAGGAGGTGTGCCTGGGTTCGCCGATCAGTTCGAATTGATTGCCGCGATTGCGGATTTCGATGGCCAGGCGCTGTTCGATCAGGCGCAAGTGCTCGTCGAACTGCCCGCACAGGTTGGCGAAGCGATGGGCCTCGAAGGGCTCGAGGATGAAACGATGAGGTTCTATGGGTGCGTTCAAGGTTGTTTTTCAGCCGCCCGACGGCAATGGATATGGACTCAAGGATAACCCTAGCCGCTGCAGGGCGAAAGCGCTGAAACGATCAAGGGTCGCCGGGCCACTGTTGCGGCCCGGTTGGACAGGTCACTGCGCCAGCGAGCCGAACAGCGAATGCGGGCGTGCGTCGTCAATATGGATGTCGACGAACTGGCCGATCAGTTTCGGATTGTCGCAGCGGAAGTTGACGATACGGTTATTCTCGGTGCGGCCCTGCAACTGGCCGGGGTCGCGCCGTGAATAATCGGTGACCAGGATGCGCTGGATCGTCCCGACCATTTGTCGGCTGATCTCGAAGCCCTGGGTGTCGAGGCGATGCTGCAAGGCCTTGAGCCGCTCCTTTTTCACCTCTTCCGGGGTGTCGTCGGGCAGGTCGGCGGCCGGTGTGCCCGGGCGCTGGCTGTAGACGAAGGAATAGGAGAAGTCGAAACCGACGTCGGCCACCAGCTTCATGGTTTGCTCGAAGTCTTTCTCGGTTTCCCCCGGGAAACCGATGATGAAGTCGGAGCTGATGCAGATGCCCGGCACGGCGGCCTTGAGCTTGCGCAGCTTGGACTTGTACTCGAGCACGGTGTGGTTGCGCTTCATCGCGGCCAGCACGCGGTCGGAGCCCGACTGCACGGGCAGGTGCAGGTGTTTGACCAGCTCGGGGACCTCGGCGTGGGCCTGGATCAGGCTGTCGGAAAATTCCAGCGGGTGCGAGGTGGTATAGCGGATGCGGTCGATACCATCGACGGCTGCCACTACGCGGATCAGCTCGGCGAGGTCCGCCAGTCGGCCGTCGTGGGTCTGGCCGCGATAGCCGTTGACGTTCTGCCCCAGAAGGGTGATTTCACGCACACCGTTTTCAGCCAGGTGAATGACTTCGGACAGCACATCGTCGAACGGTCGGCTGACTTCTTCACCGCGGGTGTAGGGCACCACGCAGAAGGTGCAGTACTTGCTGCAGCCTTCCATGACCGAAACATAGGCGGTCGGCCCATCGATACGCGGTTCCGGCAGATGGTCGAACTTCTCGATTTCCGGAAACGACACGTCAACCTGAGGCAGGCGTGTGGTGCGTGCGGCATCGATCATTTCTGGCAGCCGGTGCAGCGTTTGCGGACCGAATACCACATCGACATAAGGCGCGCGCTTGCGGATCGACTCGCCTTCCTGGCTGGCCACGCAACCACCGACAGCGATGACCATGTCCGGGTTCATGTCTTTCAATTCGCGCCAGCGACCCAGCTGGGAGTAAACCCGGTCCTGGGCGCGCTCGCGGATTGAGCAGGTATTAAGCAGGATCACGTCGGCATCTTCGGCACGAGCAGTGACCTCCAGGGCTTGATGTTCGCCCAGCAGGTCGACCATGCGCGAGCTGTCGTACTCGTTCATCTGGCAGCCGTGGGTTTCGATGTAAAGCTTCTTGGCCATGGGAGATCATCAGGTAATTCGAATAACCGCGCATTATAGGGGGGCGGGGCGGTTGATCCTAGCGTTGTCGGTCTGGGGGCTATGTTATAGTTTGCGCCATCTTTACAACCTGTGATTGTTCCCGCCGAAATGACCAAACGCGAAGCGCCTATCTACAAAGTGATCTTTCTCAACCAGGGTCAGGTGTTCGAGATGTACGCCAAGCAGATCTACCAAAGCGATCTGTGGGGCTTTCTTGAAATTGAAGAATTTGTTTTTGGTGAGCGCACCCAGGTGGTGGTCGATCCGAGCGAAGAAAAGCTCAAGGCGCAATTCGAAGGCGTGGTACGCAGCTTCGTGCCCATGCACTCGATTGTGCGTATCGATGAAGTAGAGCGTCTGGGTACGCCGAAAATCAGTGAAGCGCGCGGTGTCAGCAACGTGATGCCGTTTCCGATGCCAATGCCGGAAAAGTAAGCGCAGACTCAGGGGAGTGGCGAGAACGGCGTACGGCCTTCGGCTGTTTGCAGCTCCAGCAGGTATTTGCGGAAGATTTGTCCCAATACCTGGGTGGCCACTTCCAGATCTTCCCGCGGCATCTGCTCAGACACCTCATCAGCCAGGTCCAGCGCGTCTTCGGCGCCGTTGACCGCGGCCATCTTCAGCACGATGTAGGCCTGCACATTGTTGGCTGCAACCCCTTCACCCTTGAAGAACATGGTTCCCAAACGGTACTGGGCCTGGGCGTGGCCTTGCAGCGAGGCCTGCTCGAAGTAGCTCAGGGCCTGCTTGAGGTCCCGTGGGGTATTGGTGCCTTCATAGTAGAACTCACCCAGCTCGTATTGAGCTTGTGCATCGCCGCTTTGCGCAGCCTGCTGGCACGCCGCCAGGGCCTGGGGCAGGTCTTCTGGCTGGGAATTGAGGGTGCAGCGGCCCGTTGCCGGAATCAGCAACGAGTTACCGCCTGCCAAGGCCAGCAGGGGCTGAAGAAGCAACAGGCAGCCCAGGGCAAGGGCGCGGCCGGTGCGGTTCATGGGGATCGACTTACCTCTGCAAAGCTGCGGCCAAAGTGTCTGGTGGCACATTATGGGATAAGCAGCGCCTACCTTACAAAGTCTTTACTCGATTTTCTGCTTGTAGGAGCGGATTCATCCGCGATGGGGCGCAAAGCGCCCCCCTTTATTGGAAGTGGAGACAACGTTGTCGTCCATCGCGGGAGGGCGGCGGACCGATGATCCGCTCCTGCAGACAGTATCAGCCCTTGAGCTTGGCGAACGCCCGCTCGGCGGCATCCAGGGTGATCTTCAGCTCGGCTTCGCCGTGGGCGATCGAGGTGAAACCGGCCTCGAAGGCGCTCGGCGCCAGGTACACGCCGCCTTCAAGCATCAGGTGGAAGAAACGCTTGAAGCGATCGGCATCGCTGGCCATCACATCGTCGAACGTAACGATGTCGTCGGCGCCGCTGAAGTACAGACCGAACATGCCACCCGCCTGGGTGGTGACGAACGGAATGCCAGCAGCATCGGCGCGCTGCTGCAGGCCATCGAGTAGGCGGCTGGTGTAGGCGCTGAGCTCGTCATGGAAGCCCGGGCGGCTGATCAGCTTCAGGGTGGTCAGGCCGGCGGCCATGGCCAGCGGGTTGCCCGACAGGGTGCCGGCCTGGTAGACCGGGCCCAGCGGCGCGATCTGTTCCATGATGGCACGCTTGCCGCCGAAGCAGCCCACCGGCATGCCGCCGCCGACGATCTTGCCGAAGGTCGACAGGTCGGGGGTGACGCCGTAGTGCGCTTGTGCGCCGCCCAGGGCTACGCGGAAACCGGTCATCACTTCGTCGAAGATCAGTACCACGCCGTGCTTGTCGCACAGGGTGCGCAGGCCTTCAAGGAAGCCCGGCGCCGGCGGCACGCAGTTCATGTTGCCGGCAACAGGTTCAACGATGATGCACGCCACGTCCTGGCCAACTTTGGCAAGCATGCTCTCGACGGCGGCGATGTCGTTGAACGGCAGGGTCAGGGTGTGTTTGGCAAATGCCGCCGGCACGCCTGCGGAGCTCGGTACGCCCTGGGTCAGCAGGCCGGACCCGGCTTTGACCAGCAAGCTGTCGGAGTGCCCGTGGTAGCAACCTTCGAACTTGATGATGCTGTCGCGGCCAGTGTAGCCACGGGCCAGGCGGATGGCGCTCATGGTGGCTTCGGTGCCGGAGCTGACCATGCGCACCATTTCCATTGACGGCACGATCGAGCAGACCAGGTCGGCCATCTCGGTTTCCATCGCGGTCGGCGCGCCATAGGACAGGCCGTGCTCCAGCTGCTTGCGCACCGAATCGAGGACATCCGGGTGGCTGTGGCCGAGAATCATCGGCCCCCAGGAACCGACATAGTCGACGTAACGCTTGTCATCTTCGTCGGTGACGTAGGCACCTTCGGCATGTTTGAAAAACAGGGGCGTGCCGCCAACGCTCTTGAACGCCCGTACCGGCGAGTTGACACCCCCGGGGATGTGTTTTTGGGCGTTGGCAAACAGGGTTTCGGAACGAGACATGATGGGCTCTCTCAATCAGGCAGATGCATACAGGGCGTTGAAGGCGCGCGCACGACGGGTCACTTCTTGCGTGCTGTCGGCGCCGAACAGGCCATGAATCACCGCCAGCAGGTCGGCGCCATGGGCGACCAGCGGGGCGGCGTTGTCCAGGGTGATGCCGCCGATCGCACAGATCGGCAGTTTGAGCCGGGTGCGGGCGAGGTCCAGCAAGGCGGTATCCGCCGTCGGTGCGCCCGGTTTTGTCACGGAATTGAAGAAGCGACCGAAGGCGACGTAGCTGGCACCTTCGTGGGCAGCTTGTTCGGCCAGCGCGAGGTCGGCGTGGCAGGTCGAGCCAACGATCGCTTCGCGCCCGAGCAGGGTACGTGCCGGCGTCAGCGGGCCATCGGTCTGGCCCAGGTGTACGCCGACGCCCAGGCGTGCGGCCAGCTCGGCGTCGTCGTTGATGATCAGGCGGGTCTTGTAGCGGCTGCACAGGTCAGCAAGGGCCTCGGCTTCGCGCAGACGGCGCGCCTCGTCCTGGCTTTTGTCACGGTATTGCAACAAGGTCACGCCACCGTCAAGGGCGGCTTCGACATAAGGTAGAAACCTGCCCGCCAACAGTTGACTGTCGGTAATGGCATACAGACCGCGTAGCTTCATCAAGGGGCCTCGGGCTCAGGAACAGAAATCCAGGGGTAGACGACGTGGCACGAATTGGCCTTTACCCAGTTGTTCGGCGTCGCGCAGGGTGCGCCAGGTGTAGTCCAGGGCTGAGCGTACTGCACTGTGCAGCTGTTCACCCAGTGCCAGGCGTCCGGCGAGGGCGCTGGCCAGTGTGCAGCCCGAGCCGTGATAGCTGCCGGGCAGGCGCTGGCAAGTCCAGGTGTGGCGTTGGCCGTCGCGGCTGTACAGGCGGTTGTGGATTTCGTGCTCGTCGCCGTGACCACCGGTGATCAGCAGGTGTCTGACAAAAGGCAGGAGTTTTTCGGCGCATTCGTCGGCGCTGCCATCCGGCAGCTCGGCCAGGATGCGGGCTTCGGGCAGGTTCGGAGTGGCGATGGTGGCCAGGGGTAGCAGGCGTTCGCGCATGGCGTAGCCGACTTCGTCCTTGCCTAGGCGGCCACCGCCGCCCGCGCGCAATACCGGGTCGCAGACCAGCGGCAGGTGCGGATGGGCGCTGAGCAGTTCGACGACGGTATCGACCATTTCAAGCGAGCCGAGCATGCCCAGCTTGACTGCGGCTACCGTCGAGTCGGCAAGCACGGCATTGGCCTGGGCCAGTACCCACTCGCGGTCAAGCACGCGGAAGTCGCTGACATTGACAGTATCCTGAACAGTCAGGGCGGTCACCGCGGGGGCGGCGTGACAACCTTGGGCGATCAGGGCTTCGATATCTGCCTGCAAGCCGGCGCCGCCACTGGGGTCGTGGCCGGAGAGACAGAGGACAACGGGGCGGGAGCTGTAGGTATTCATGGTGCGCGAGCTTACCATCAAACGCTTTTGTCGCGTCTGCCCCTGAATCCGGTTTTTTTGATCAAGTGGTCAGGAAATTATTTTGTTTTCTTCTGAAAGTAGCGTACTAGAGCCTTCGGTTCTAAATTTTCAGTGGCTTATTGCCACCCTGAAAAGCTATGCTAGAGTGCTCGAATATACCGATAACGGTTACTGCCGGATCGCGTCGCCTCAAACGGACAGGAGGCTAGCGCGACACGACCGGTACAGACCATGCTGGGGCTGTATGCGCTATTTGCTGATTGTTGTGCTGGGCTGGTTACCACTGCTGGCCGCAGCGGTCGATTTCGACGACTCAACGCGCAGCCTGCCCTTGGGCCGGGTGATGCATGTGTTTGAAGACCGTGATGGCAATGCCAGCATTGCACAGGTCAGTGCCCCTTCGTTCAGCGAGCATTTTCGCCCGCATCAGGCCGATGTATTGAATGCCGGGTATTCGACCTCGGTATTCTGGATCCGGCTCGACTTGCGCTACACCGCCAAACCGTCGGCCACGCCGCGAAGCTGGCTGCTGGAACTGGCCTATCCGCCGCTTGATCATCTGGAACTTTACCTGCCCGATAGTGCTGGCGGCTTTTACCTGGCGCAACGCACCGGCGATGCACTGCCGTACTCCAGTCGTCAGATTGAACAGAACAACTACCTCTTCGAATTGCCGTTCGTCCCCGGGCATACCACCACGGCCTATCTGCGCCTGCACAGTCAGGGCTCGGTGCAGGCACCGCTGACGTTATGGTCGACCGAGGCCTACCTGGAAGCGCAGCCGACCCGACTTTACGTGCTCGGCCTGATCTACGGCGTGCTGTTGGGGATGCTGGTCTACAACCTGTTCATCTACCTCAGCGTCCGCGACACCAGTTACCTTTATTACATTCTCTATATTGCCTCGTTCGGTCTGTACCAGGTGTCGGTCAACGGTGCTGGCGTGGCGTATTTCTGGCCTGACAATCCCTGGTGGGCCAACGCGTCGACACCGCTGTTCATCGGCGCCGCCGGGCTGTTTGGTTGCCAGTTCGCGCGCAGCTTCCTGCGCATGGCTCAGCACAGTCGCGCCTTCGATGGCCTGCTCAAGCTATTGATGGTCAGTGGCGGCGTGGTCATGTTGCTGTCGCTGGTCAGCAGCTACGGGCTGGCCTTGCGCCTGGCCACGGCCCTGGCGTTGCTGTTCACCGTGAGCATCTTTGCCGCCGGCCTGTATGCCTGGTGGCGCGGTATGCGCGTCGCGCGTTATTTCATCATTGCCTGGTCGGCCTTTTTGCTTGGCGGTCTGGTCAATACCTTGATGGTGCTGGGGTACCTGCCCAATGTCTTCCTGACGATGTACGCCAGCCAGATCGGCTCGGCACTGGAAGTCGGTTTGCTCTCGTTGGCGCTGGCTGACCGCATCAACACCATGCGCAACCAGCAGGCGCAGGCATTGCGCGAAACCGGGCGGGCGCTGGAGATGCTCAACCAGCAGCTGGCCAACAGCAACCGTTTGAAAGATGAGTTCCTGGCCACCGTGACCCATGAACTGCGCACACCGATGAATGGTGTGATCGGTTCGCTGGAGCTGATGCAGACGGTGTCCATGGACCGTGAACTGGCCCAGTATCAGCACACCGCCAGTGCCGCCGCCCAGGACATGATGGGCATGGTCGACGACATTCTGATCCTCACCGAGTTGCAGGCCGGTCGCCTCAGTGCGCAGAACGCGCCGTTCGCCTTGCGCGGGTTGTTGCAGGAATTGCGTGCCAAATACGCGGCCGCTGCACTGAGCAAAGGGCTGTACCTGAACCTCGACGCACCTGCCGACCTGCCTGAAATGCTCATTGGCGACCGGCACAAGCTGGCCTTGTGCCTCGGTTACCTGCTCGACAACGGCATCAAGTTCACCCATCAGGGCGGTGTCATGTTGCAGGTGCGTGGTCGCCTGCAAGGGCCGGACGTACTCGGCCTGAGCATCAGTGTCAGCGACAGCGGTATCGGCTTTGACCGCCTGGCCGAACCCGGTCTGTACCAGCGGTTCTTCCAGGTCGATGGCTCGATGAGTCGCCAGTACGGTGGCCTGGGCATTGGTCTGGCGATCTGCCGGCAGCTGGCCGAACTGATCGGCGCACGTTTGCAGCACGAGTCGAATCCCGGGCAGGGCAGCCGTTTTGAACTGGGCTTGAGCCTGGCGCTGAGTCAACCGCAGGCCCTGTCCAGGCAAGGGCTAAATCGCGGGTAGTTAGGCGTTTTTGTCACTTTGACCGGGGGGCGCGGCGTGATTCACTGAATTCACGTTCTGACTCAGGAAGCCCCTCGATGAACCTCCACCAGTACGCTGAAACCCACGATGTCACCAACCAGCCGCCCTCGCTGGACGGCGCCAACCTCTACCGCATCGACCTGCCGCTGCAGCAATGGTCGCGGTACTTTGGTGCAGGCTGGGCCGAGGAGCGGATTGATGCGTATGGCGCACTGGCCGGTGGGCCGCTGATGGCGGCGGGCTTTCTGGCCAACCAGAACAAACCGCAATTCAGCAGCCATGACCGCTACGGTCACCGTATCGATCTGGTGGAGTTTCATCCGGCTTATCACGAGTTGATGCGCACCGCCATCGAGCATGGCTTGCCGTCGCTGCCCTGGGTCGAGCCCCGCGAGGGTGCACACGTTGCCCGGGCTTCCATGACCTACCTGCACAGCCAGGCGGAAGCCGGCAGTGGCTGCCCGCTGACCATGACCTTTGCCGCGGTACCTGCGCTCAAGCTGCAACCGGAGCTGGCCGAATACTGGCTGCCCAAGGTGCTGGCCACCGAATACGACCCGCGCAATGTCGGCGACCGGCACAAGGTCGGAGTGACCCTGGGCATGGCCATGACCGAGAAGCAGGGCGGCACCGATGTGCGGGCCAACACCACCCGAGCCTACGCGGTTGGGGCAGCGGGGCCGGGGCAGGCGTACGAGTTGGTCGGGCACAAATGGTTCTGCTCGGCGCCAATGTGTGACGCCTTCCTCACCCTGGCCCAGACCGACAAGGGCTTGAGCTGTTTTCTGCTGCCTCGGCACCGCCCGGACGACACGCGCAACCAGTTCTATATCCAGCGCTTGAAGAACAAGCTGGGCAACTGCTCCAACGCCTCCAGCGAAGTCGAGTTCCGTGGCGCCCTGGCCTGGATGATTGGCGAAGAAGGCCGCGGCGTGCCCACCATCATTGAAATGGTGGCGATGACCCGCTTTGACTGTATGGTCGGCTCCAGTGCCTTGATGCGCCAGGCCTTGACCCAGGCTGCTCACCACTGCGCACACCGCCAGGTCGGCGGACGCTTGCTGGCCGAGCAACCGTTGATGCAGAACGTGCTTGCCGACCTGGCCCTGGAAAGCGAAGCGGCACTGGCCCTCAGTCTACGCATGGGACGCGCCCTGGATCAGCCAGATGATCAGCAGCAGGCGAAGTTCGCCCGCCTGGTGACGGCGGTGGGCAAGTACTGGATCTGCAAGCGCGCCCCGGCCATGATCAACGAGTCCGCCGAATGCATGGGCGGTGCCGGGTATGTCGAAGACAGCATCCTGCCGCGCTTGTACCGCGAGGCGCCGGTCAACTCGACCTGGGAGGGTTCGGGCAATGTTCAGTGCCTGGATGTGCTGCGCGCCCTGTCCAAGGAGTCCGGTGTGCTGGATGTGTTGTTCGACGAGCTCGGCGACGGCCACGGTGACCCACGCCTGGCAGTGCATATCGGCAACCTCAAGGCTGCCTTTGCCGACACCGGTGATATCCAGTACCGCGCCCGCCAGTTGACCGAAGACATCGCCTTGGCCCTGCAGGCCAAGCTGTTGCTCGAAGCTGGCAACGCGACGATCAGCGATGCCTTTATCGGCAGTCGCCTGAGCGGCAGCGGCCGGGTTTACGGGGTGTTGCCGCGCGGGGTGAATGTTGGCGAACTGGTGGCACGTGCGACGCCAAACTGGCCGCTCTAATAGGCGTGCCTTTGCCTGAATATGTAGGCAAGATGAGCGTATGCATGCCAGACAGGAAGTACATTGTGAGCCGTACTGATGAAGCCTTCGTTGTCGTAGAAACCGCCGAGCAGGCCGTCGATCGTTTGGCGGCCCTGCACGAGAAATCCACCGCGGCCCTGAGCCAGGCGCTCAAACGCTACCTCAAGGACCGCACCGAGCCGAATGCCGAAGAGCGGGCCTTGTTCCGCTACCCGGAACTGCGCCTGACCTACGAATACCATGGCGAAGTACCGGCCATCACCCGTGCCTACGCCAAGGTCCAGCTGCCAGGCACCTACAGTGTCACTGTGACCCAGCCCGCGGCTTTTCGCGGTTACCTGCTGGAGCAACTCAAGCCGTTGATGCGCGACTTCACCGTCACCGTCGAAGTGGGCGTCAGTCAGCAGAACATTCCTTACCCCTACGTGGTCGAGCAGGGCGACGAGCTGGCCGGTAGTGGCATCACCGCGGCCGCGCTGGCGCGGGTATTCCCCAGCACCGATCTCTCGGCCGCCACCGATGGCATCGCCGACGGCCTGTACGATTGGGCCAACGTCGATCCATTGCCGTTGGCGCTGTTTGATGCGGCGCGGGTGGACTTTTCCTTGCGCCGCCTTGTGCATTACACCGGTAGCGACTGGCGCCATGTGCAGCCGTGGATTTTGCTGACCAACTACCACCGTTATGTCGACCAGTTCGTCACCCATGGCCTGGAGCAGTTGCGCGATGACCCGCGCTTCGTGCGGATGGTTCTGCCTGGCAACGTGATTATCGAAAAGAGCATGGACAACGGTGAGGCCCAGGCCCTGGTAGCCGGTGTGGTCTGGCACCGTTACCAGATGCCGGCGTACCACCTGATCGCCGCCGACGGTGATGGCATTACGTTGGTCAACATCGGTGTCGGCCCGTCCAACGCCAAGAACATCACCGATCACCTGGCGGTGCTGCGTCCGCATTGCTGGCTGATGATCGGTCACTGCGGTGGTTTGCGTCAGTCGCAAACCATCGGTGACTACGTACTGGCTCACGCGTATATGCGCCGTGATGGCATCCTTGATCGCGTGGTACCGCCGCATATTCCGATTCCAGCCTTGGCCGAGGTGCAACTGGCCCTGCAGGAGGCGGCAGCACAGGTGACGGGTGAGCGCGGCGACGAGCTGAAAAAGCGTCTGCGCACCGGCACCGTGCTGACCTATGACGACCGCAACTGGGAGTTGCGCTGGGCCCAGGAGCGTCCGCTGATCAATCTGTCACGGGCCGTGGCGGTTGATATGGAAAGCGGCACTATCGCCGCCCAGGGCTATCGCCTGCGTGTGCCTTACGGCACCTTGCTGTGCGTATCGGACAAACCGCTGCACAGCGAGATCAAGTTGCCGGGCGCGGCCAATGCGTTCTACAACCGGGCGGTCAGCCAGCACCTGAAAATCGGTATTGCCGCACTGGATTTGCTGCGTACCGAGCTGCATTCGCTTCACTCGCGTAAACTGCGCAGTTTCGACGAGCCGCCGTTCCGCTGAGGCCCCATGCCGTTACCCCCACGCTCCAAGCCGCGCCCTGGCGCGGCCAAACCCGCCGGTCCGCGTCGCCAGGCCAAGGCGCCGCCGGCCGAGCCGCGGTTGATCCTGTTCAACAAGCCGTTCGACGTGCTGACCCAGTTCAGCGACGGTGAAGGGCGCGCGACCCTCAAGGACTTTATTGATATTCCCGGCGTGTACCCGGCCGGACGCCTGGACCGCGACAGCGAAGGTCTGCTTCTGCTGACCAACGATGGCCAGCTGCAGGCGCGGATCGCCGACCCCAAGCACAAGCTGGCGAAAACCTATTGGGTGCAGGTGGAGGGTGAGCCGACCGAAGCACAGCTGCAGCAATTGCGCGATGGCGTCCAGCTCAACGACGGGCCAACCTTGCCGGCCCAGGCCCGGGCTCTGGAAGAGCCGCAACTATGGCCACGCAATCCGCCGGTACGCTTTCGCAAGAGCGTGCCGACCAGCTGGCTGGAACTGGTGATCAAGGAAGGACGTAACCGTCAGGTGCGGCGCATGACCGCCGCGGTCGGCCTGCCGACCCTGCGCCTGGTCAGGGTGCGGATCGGCGACTGGACGCTGGAAGGGCTGGATCAGGGGCAATGGCGGGAAGTACCGGCCAGACGCTAAACGCCTTCGATGTAGCCCACGACCACGCTCTTGATGATGAACGCGAGCACGCCCAGGCCCAGCACGAAAAACAGGATGAAGGTGCCGAACTTGCCGGCCTTGGATTTTTTCGCCAGGTCCCAGACGATAAAACCCATGAAACCAATCAGGACGGTGACCAGGATGATCATCATCCACTCTTCGAACAACGCAGGATCCATCGATTCTCTCCGGCAGGTTGAGGCGCGCAATTATACGCCCCGTCTGCCGGTCTGACTAACGCAGGTGCGTCAACGGTAGTTCAGTGCTGGCCAGCACCTGGTTGAGCACGAAGCTTGAACGCACGCTTGTCACCCCTTCGATGCGGGTCAGGTGCCCGAGCAGTAGCTTCTGATAATGGTCCATGTCGGGTACCACGACTTTCAGCTGGTAGTCGGCGTCCATCCCGGTGACCAGGCTGCACTCCAGTACTTGGGGCAGGTTGCGGATGGCGGCCTCGAAGGTCTCGAAGCGTTCCGGGGTATGCCGGTCCATGCCGATCAGTACATAGGCGGTCAGGCTCAGGCCGAGCTTCTTGCGATCGAGCAGGGCCACCTGGCGGGCAATGTAGCCGTCGTCTTCAAGCTGCTTGACCCGGCGCGAGCACGGCGAGGGTGACAGGCCGATGCGTTCGGCCAGCTCCTGGTTGGAGATGCGCGCATCGCGCTGCAATTCGGCAAGAATGCTCAGGTCGTAACGGTCCAGTTTGCTCATGGCACAGGCCTTTTCTGTTTCAATTGCTGTGAATTATCAATCCTTGGGTAAAAATTGCGCAAGTGCTATTTGTATGAGCAATCTTCGCAATCCGCTGCTGCCGTTGCAGTCGTATTCTTATACCCAGAATCACTGCCCGGACATCAGTCCAGTGCAGCTGGCCTTATCGGGGCAGCTGCGGCCAGCAACCCGACAGGGTTGTGCTCGGCCCCCGGGCTACACACTGTTCACAAGACAGCGTGAGGTGAGCCGGCGTCACAAGCGTCGAGCACGGACAAAATTCTCAAAGGGAGGCCTCAGGGTCTCCCTTTTTTAATGCCTGCATTTTTTCATCTCGGCGCTGATACCCCGGCTCTGGCAGCCTGATAGATTGTTGGTAGAACCCGCTGCGGGTTTTCCAGTCTTATCCACAGGCCCATCTCAACGGTCCGAGAGGAACAACATGAAGTCGCGCATCTGGTGTCTGGCCGGTGTTGGTTTGTTGTGCATCAGCATCAACCTGCAGGCATTGGCCGAAGGACAAGGGGGCCCCCATGACGGGCATGGCGGTCAAGGGGCAGAGGTGCAGGGTACATCGCCGTTGCAGTCACGTCCGGACGAGGTCCGCCAGACCCAGCCACCGCGTACCGGCTACTACCAGGACATTCCCCGGCACAACAATGGCAACCGCTATTACCAGGCGGGTGGCCCAGAGCAACGGCCGCAGGGCGATAACTGGCCGGGGCGGCCAGACGGGCATGGCAATGGCTGGGGAAGCGGGCCGCGCTATCAGCCAGGCCAGGTGATTGACCAGTTTCCCGATCAGTACTGGCGGGTGCCATACCGTGGTGACGAATACTTTTATTCCGGTGGCTACTGGTACCGTCCGCAAGGGCCGCGTTACGTAGTGGTAGCGCCGCATTACGGCATGCGGGTGGCTTACCTGCCGGACTATGCCCGCGAAGTATGGGTCGCCGATTCGCTGTTCTTCCTGGTTGCCGGTACCTATTACCAGTACCTGCAAGACAGCAACGAATACGTGGTGGTCAATCCGCCGATCGCCAGTGCGGTGCCCCAGCCAATGGAAAATGACTACGACGTGGTGGCCAATCCGGTGTCCGGCCAAAGCCCGGAGCAGGCCGACCGGGATCGCTATGAGTGCCACCGTTGGGCGGTGCAGCAAAGCGGATTCGATCCGGCAAAAGCCACCTATGCGCCTGCTTTGCAAGTAACTGAAGGCTACCGCCAAGCGCTGCGGGCTTGCTTAAGCGGGCGGGGCTACAGCGTTAACTGATAGACGATGCCGCGCCGGTTCAGCTCACTGGATCGGCATGCACCAGCACTTCAGCACGCGGGTACTTGGCATGAATGGCGGCCGCCGCTTGATCGCACAGCGCATGTGCTGCGGTCAGCGGCAGGTCGCCGGGCAGTTCCAGGTGCAGCTGGACAAACCAGTGGCTACCGGAAACGCGTGTGCGCAAGTCATGAGCACCGCGCACGCCAGGGACGCTGCAGGCCAGCTTGAGCATCTGCTCGCTGATATCGCCGGGCAGTTCCTGGTCCATCAGGATCGACGTACTTTCCCGGGCGATCTGCAGGGCGCTCCAGAGGATGTACAGCGCGATGCCAAGGCCGAAGAACGCATCCAGTTGTGGCCAGCCCAGACGCGCCAGGATCAAGGCGACGAGGATGCTGCCGTTGAGCAGCAGGTCGGATCGGTAGTGCAGTGAGTCAGCGCGTACCGCCGTGGAACCGGTGATACGAATGACTTTGGCCTGGAGCACCAGCAACGCCACAGTCAGCGCCAGCGACAACAGCATCACGGCAATGCCGATGGCGGTATCGCCCAGTGGCTGTGGATCGCGCAGGCGTTCTATCGCCTGCACACTGATCAGCACGGCACTGGCACCGATGAACAGCGCCTGCGCCATGCCGGCCATGGCCTCGGCCTTGCCGTGACCGTAACGGTGATCGTCATCGGCCGGGCGTAAGGCGTAATGCACCGCCAGCAGGTTGAGAAACGACGCGACCCCGTCGAGCACCGAGTCGGTCAACCCGGCCAGCAGGCTCACCGAACCGCTGAGCCACCAGGCCACCGCCTTGGTCAGGACCAGAATGCTGGCCACCGCCAGCGAGGCGCGGGTGGCCAGGCGTAGCAGGCGTTGATGTTCAGTAGACGGGGTCATTCTGCCAGGCGCTTCCCGAGTGGTTTCAGGCGGCAGGCTTCAGGCCGTACATCGCCAACTGCTCGACACTGCCTGTGTGCTGGATCAATCGCGGGTCGTTCAGCGGCAGGCGCTGGCCGAGTTCGCTTTCGAGAATGGCCTGCAGCTTGCTGTTGTCGACCTTGCCATCGGCGCTGATTGCCTCGCGGAGCTTTTCCGGCGCCACATGCGCAGTCTGACTTGACGGCAGGTAGATGGCGCCGGTGGCGAAATCGACACCAAAGGCGATCAGGCCGGGGATCACGTAGAACAGGATACCGATGGCGTCGAGGGCAACGATCACCGGGTCGACCTTGCCTTCAATCTGACCGCGTCGCTCAGGGTAGAACAGCGTCCCGCAGGCCGAGAGTTGAGTCAGCAGGGTGGCGACCACAACGCCGCCGATGAGACGAGAAGGAATACGCATGGATATCTCCGCAATGAAGGCCATAACGATACAGGCAAAGAGCCGTTATCTACAGCTAAGACCATGATAGAGCAGGCCGGTTCGCCGTTATACTCGGCGTATTGTTTGAGGGCTCTCATGATTTCGTTACCGATTGATGCTGTCGTTCCCGCCTTGCGTGAAGCCTTGTGCCTGCGCCATGAAGCTGTGTTGGAAGCACCACCCGGCGCCGGTAAAACCACACGGGTGCCGCTGGCCCTGCTCAACGAGCCGTGGCTGGCCGGGCAGACCATTCTCATGCTGGAACCCCGTCGGCTGGCAGCCCGTGCCGCCGCCGAGCGACTGGCCAGCGAGTTGGGCGAACAGGTGGGGCAAACGGTCGGTTACCGCATTCGCCTGGACAGCAAGGTAGGCCCCACGACCCGGATTGAAGTCGTGACTGAAGGTATCCTCACTCGCCGCTTGCAAGCTGATCCGGCGCTTGAAGGTGTGGGCTTGCTGATTTTTGACGAGTTTCACGAGCGCAGCCTGGATGCCGACCTGGCCCTGGCGTTGAGTCTTAATGGTCGTGAACTTCTGCGTGATGAGCCACCGCTGAAAATCCTGCTGATGTCGGCGACGCTGGAGGGCGAGCGCCTGTCGAGCCTGCTGGATGATGCCCCGGTGATCAGCAGCGAAGGGCGCATGTACCCGGTCGATATGCGCTGGGGGCGCCCCTTTCAGCCCGGCGAGTTCATCGAGCCACGGGTTGTCGATACGGTGCTGCAGGCCATTGCCGATGAGCCGGGCAGCCTGCTGGTGTTTCTCCCGGGGCAGGCTGAAATCCGTCGCGTGCATCAGGCGTTGCAGGACGCCCTGGGCGAGCGGCCGGAGCTGTTGCTGTGCCCCTTGCATGGTGAGCTGGATCTCAACGCCCAGCGTGCTGCCATCGACGCCGCCCCCCCCGGCCAACGCAAAGTGGTGCTGGCAACCAATATCGCCGAGACTAGCCTGACTATCGATGGCGTACGGGTGGTGGTCGACGCCGGCCTTGCGCGGGTGCCGCGCTTTGACCCGGGCAGCGGTATGACCCGCCTCGACACCCAGCGCATTTCCCGCGCCAGTGCCACACAGCGCGCTGGCCGTGCTGGCCGTCTCGAACCCGGGGTGTGCTACCGGCTGTGGTCGGAAGCTCAGCACGAACAGCTGGCCGCTTACAGTAGCGCCGAAATTCTTCAGGCCGATCTCGCTGGCCTGGCGTTGCAGCTGGCGCGCTGGGGGGTTACCCCGGAACAATTGCGCTGGCTCGACCAGCCCCCTGGCGCGGCGTATGCGCAGGCGCTGGATCTGCTGCAACGCCTGGGTGCCTTCAAGACCGACAGTCAGGACGCCTTGAGTGACCACGGCCAAGCCATGGCCGAATTGCCGGCACACCCGCGCATCGCCCATCTGCTGTTGCGTGGCCAGGACCTGGGCCTGGCCGACATGGCCTGTGACGTCGCTGCGCTGTTGGGGGAGCGCGACATCCTGCGCGGTGCAGGTGCTGACGTGCATAGCCGCCTGGCTTTGCTCAGTGGTGAAACCCGTGCAAGCAAAGGCGGGCAGGGTGGGGTGCAGCGCGCCCGGCAGCTGGCGCGGCAGTATCGCGGCTATATGCGTGGCAAAGCGCGCACGGCGGTTGCCGACCCTGAGCATGATCGCTGGCTGGGCGCATTGCTGGCGCTGGCTTACCCCGACCGGGTTGCCCAGCAACGGCGTGCCGGCGGTGCTGAGTACCGCCTGGCCAATGGGCGTGCGGCGCTGTTTGGCGAGCCCGATGCGCTGATGAAATGTCCGTGGCTGGTGGTGGCCGACCTCGGTAGCCGTCAGGGGCAGCGCGAAGAGCGCATCTACCTGGCTGCCGAGTTTGATCCGGCGTTGTTTGACGGGGTACTGGCCGAACAGGTGCGCAACGTCGACCTCCTCGATTGGGACGAACGTGAAAACGTGTTGCGCGCCGAGCGCCAACGCAAGGTCGGCGAGCTGGTGCTCAGCCGTGAGCCGTTGACCGGGCTGGACGAAGATGCCCGGGGGCGTGCGCTGTTGGGGCTGGTCCGGCGCAAAGGGCTCGAACTGCTCAACTGGACCCCGGAGCTGCGCCAGTGGCAGGCGCGAGTGGCGCTGTTGCGGCAGATTGATCTGGAGGCGGGGGCTGCCAGTGAATGGCCAGACCTGAGTGACAGTGCCTTGATGGCAAGCCTGGAGGGTTGGCTGCAACCCTATCTGGGCAAGGTGACCCGTCTGAGCCATTTTGCGCAGCTCGACCTGTCGTCGATCCTGCGCAACCTGTTGCCCTGGCCGCTGCCCCAGCGCCTGGATGAGTGGGCGCCGGTGCATGTGAGTGTGCCCTCGGGGTCGAACATTCGCCTGGACTACAGTGAGCGGCCACCGGTGCTGGCCGTGCGCATGCAGGAGCTGTTCGGCCTTGCCGATACCCCGCGTATCGCCCAGGGACGCCAGCTGGTGTTGTTGCATCTGTTGTCACCGGCGCGGCGCCCGGTGCAGGTGACTCAGGACCTGGCGAACTTCTGGCGAAGCACTTATGCCGAGGTGAAGAAGGACCTCAAGGGGCGTTACCCGAAGCATTACTGGCCGGATGACCCGCTGGTGGCCGAGGCTACCGCGCGGGCCAAGCCGCGCAAGTAGCCGTCAGGTAGATCAGATGTTGATCCGTTCGATTCGGAACGTGACTTCTTCACCCTCGCCAACCCTCAGGTAGGAGAAGCGAGGGTTGCTCACCGCAGGATCGTGGTGGGTCCGGACCACATGGCCCTGATGATCGCGCCAGCGGCAGATTACGGCGTCGTCACCCCAATGCAGAGGCTCAAGCTTGAAATAGTCTCTAACGCTGGCGTAAGCGTAGAGTCCAAGGTAACCATTGCGACTGATGCCGAGTTTCTTCTCATGGTCGGCGCCGCTGCCGCTGATCATGAAGTGCAGTCGGTCCGATGTTCTTGAGTGGAAGAGAAAACGCAGTACCGTGGCAGGTTGCTCATGCCCGGCAACCAGCCAGTCACTCTGCCCTCCGATCACCTGTCCGTCGCGGTCCTTGAATTCGCTTAGATGGACTGAGCGGGCGTTTTCACCCAGGGGGCTTTCGAGGTCAGCCGTCGAATCAACGATATGGAGTGTGCCGAGAAATACTTCGGCGCGCTCCGCCCAGTTGTTGTCGTTCGTGAAGGTAGTCAATGGAAACTCCTGCGTTTCGGTGGTGAGTTGCCACTTTCACCGAGGGGCAGAAATCAAGGCAGCTTGCAGGGTTTCCAGGGAAGGGCAGGCCCTGCCCGACGCGGGCCGGGCAGTTGATTTGAAACGCTGCATTGGTTACGGCGCTGGTGGCTCCACCGCCGCTTCGCTGACCAGCATGTACAGGCGGAACATCACCACCGTGCTGAACAGCTGCAGGAAGCTGTTACCGCTGTCGATGGCCAGTTGCACCAGCGGCGAGGGCTCAGGCACCAGCATCTGGCTCAGGCCGTCGATCAACCACAAAGGCGCGAGTACGCCGAGTATGCAGGTGAAGATTTTCCAGAAGTTGCCGGAGGTCATCTGGAAGCTTTCACGCATCGCCGCAATCGGTGGCAGGCCACGCAGCACCAGCAGATACTCGGCAAACACCAGGTGGACCATGACCCAGATCCCCGGAATGATGAACAGGGCCGCACCGGCCATGATCAGCAGCGAACTGAGCATCACCATCAGGGCAAACGATGGCCACAGGCGCAATGCCATGGCCAGCAGATTGCGTTTGAGCGGGGTATAACCGTTGCTGCGGGTGTCGAGGTAGAGAATCAGGGCGGCGCTGTACAACGGGTAAAACAGCAGGCTGGCCAACATGCCGTAGCCCTGGGAGGCGTCCTTGCCCAATTGCTGATAGAGCAACTGGGTGAACAGCGCTTCGAGTACCACCAGCGGCAAGCACAGCTGGAGAATGCTCAGCAGGTGGCGTCGGAAGAAATACAGGGAGTCACGCAAAACACTGAGCGGATTCATCGGTCGATATCGTAATGGAAAAAGCAGGGCGTAACTTTAGCCCAGCCAGCCCCTAAGCTGAAGAAAGTTTCATCGCGCCTTGTGTTGAATCCGCGGCCCAGACACCCCATTTTCAGTAAACCCGAATCCCCCGGCTTTTGTATGAGGTTGCCATGAACAGTGAAGAACAAACCCTGATCGACGGCCTGTTTAGCCGGCTCAGGCAAGCTGAAGATCCGGCCGTCCCCCGTGACGCGTCGGCCCAGGCACGGATTGCCGAGCACCTGCAACAACAGCCCGCCGCCCCGTATTACATGGCGCAGGCGATCCTGGTCCAGGAAGCAGCGCTCAAGCGCCTGGACGAGCAGAACAAGCAACTGCAGGCCGAGTTGAAACAAGCCCGGGCGCAAGTGGCTGCAACAACGCCAAGCAACAGTGGTGGTTTTCTATCGAGCATTTTCGGCAGCGGTACCCGTGATCCTCAGCCACAAACGCAAGCGCCTGCCAGCGCGTCGACCGGTGGCGGCTGGCGTGAGCCGTCGCGTGGGTTCAATCAGCCTGGTATTACTCCGCAGCAAGGCTTCAACGCAGCCCCCGCACCAGCGCCAGCGCGCAGCGGTGCCAGCAGTTTCCTCGGTGGTGCTTTGCAGACGGCTGCGGGTGTCGCTGGCGGGGTGATGCTGGCGCAGGGCATCAGCAGCCTGTTCAACCATCAATCGCAACCTGAAGAGGTGGTCGAAGTTATCAAGGAAGAAACGGCACCGGCCAGCGACAACGGTGGCTGGGGCAGTAACGACGAGCAACGCCTGACCGCCGACAACAGTGGCTATGACAATGATCAGGGCGGTTTCATGAACACCGACTACGGCAACGATGACGGTGGTTTTTTCGACGGTGATGACAGCTTCATCTGACCGCGCATACCCGCACCGCCTTCAGGCTGGCATACTGGGCGCCGAAACGGCCCCGGTGTGCGGCGGCCGCCAACCGCGCCGTGGCGCCATGAGGATGAACGGTGAAGAAGATCGCGGTATTCGCCGATGTGCAGAACCTCTATTACACCGTGCGCCAGGCCTATGGCTGTCATTTCAATTATGCCGCGCTGTGGGCCGACATCAGCCAGCATGGGCAGATCGTCGAGGCGGTGGCCTATGCCATCGACCGGGGTGACAGTAAACAGCAGCAGTTTCAGCAGATCCTGCGCAACCTCGGCTTCACGGTCAAACTCAAACCCTATATCCAGCGCAGCGACGGTTCGGCCAAGGGCGACTGGGACGTCGGTATTACCCTGGACGTGATCGACGCGGCGGCCAGGGTCGACGAAGTGGTGCTGGCTTCCGGTGACGGTGATTTTGACTTGCTCCTGGAGCGGGTCATCAGCCGCCACGGTATCGAAGCGGTTGCCTATGGCGTTCCGGGCCTGACGGCCAATTCCCTGATTCGTGCGGCCAGCCGCTATGTGCCGATTGAAGGCGGCTTGCTGCTGCGGCACTAGTTTTTACTGAGGTTCAGTTTTTGGAACGTATTGCTGTCATCGACTTCGAAACCACCGGCATTTCACCAGGTGCCGGCTGCCGGGCCACGGAAGTGGCGGTTGTCATGCTTGAACGGGGGCGTATTGTCGAGCGCTACCAGAGCCTGATGAATGCCGGCTTGCCGGTACCGGCCTTTGTCGCTTCGCTGACCGGTATCACCACCGCCATGCTGCGCAGCGCCCCGCCGATTGCACAGGTCATGAATGAGGTGGCCGAGTTCGTTGGTGATACACCGATGCTGGCGCACAACGCCTCGTTCGACCAGAAGTTCTGGGATTACGAACTGGCGCAGATCGGCCGTAGCCGCAGCCAGCGTTTCGCCTGTTCGATGCTGTTGGCCCGGCGCTTGCTCCCCGCCGCGCCCAACCACAAGCTAGGAACCCTGACCCGTTGGGCCGGCCTGCCGGATACCGGCACAGCGCACCGGGCAATGGCCGATGCCGAGATGGCTGCCAACCTGGCCCAGCATATGGCTGGACGCCTGCGTGAGCAGGGTATCAATGGCGTGTCCCACCAGTTGTTCTGCAGCCTGCAGAAAGTGCCGGCAGCCAAGATTGGCGAGGCGCTCAACGCCTACCGCTAGGCCTTCTTGCCGTTGTGCTCAAGGTGGCCCAGCGGCAAGCGTCGTTGCACTGCGCTGGAGAGGATGATCGAGGTTTTGCTGAAGCCGAACTGGGCGATACGGTTGATCAGCTCTTCAAGTTCGGGCATCGAGCCCACCGCCGCTTGCATGATCACGCACGGATCGCCAGTCACCCGGTGGCACTCGGTGAGTTGCGGGATCTGGGTGAGCGCTTCGTAGGTTTGCTGATTACCGTGGCTGGCCAGGCGCAGTTCTATTACGCACTGGATCGGCAAGCCGACTTTCTCCAGATCGACCTTGGCCTGATAGCCGGTGATCACGCCGCAGGCCTCAAGCTTGGCGACGCGTTCGGCAACCGCCGGTGCCGACAGATTGACCTTGCGCGCAAGCTCTGCGAACGAGGCGCGACCATTTTCCAGCAAGGCGCTGAGCAGCATCCGATCGTATTTGTCCATGGGCTTCCCGAGGCGATTGCTGAATCGAAGGTTTATGGGTGGAAGAACCGTTGTTTCAAAAGTGTACGGTTCTTTTAAACACGTTTTGTAACTTATGTTCAGGTGCACACCTTTTTAAACTACCTCTCCAACTACCCGATTTCGAGTCCCTCATGCCTGCCCCTCGTCGCTTCCCGTTGGTTTTGATCGGCGCCTTCCTCGCGTTGTACCTGGTGTGGGGCTCGACGTACCTGGTGATCCGTATTGGTGTCGAATCCTGGCCACCGCTACTGATGGCGGGCGTGCGCTTCGTGATCGCCGGTACCTTGCTTTACGGCTTCTTGCGCTGGCGTGGGGTGCCGGCACCGACCTGGCCGCAATGGCGTGCCGCCGGCGCGATCGGCGTGCTGTTGCTCAGCTGTGGCAATGGTGGCGTGACCCTGGCCGAGCATGCCGGTGTCGCCTCTGGCGTGGCGGCATTGGCAGTGGCTACCGTTCCGCTGTTCACCCTGTTGTTCGGTTTGTTCTGGGGCCAACGTAACACCCGTCTGGAATGGGCCGGGATCCTCCTCGGGCTGATCGGCATTGCCATGCTCAACCTCGGCTCGAACCTGCAGGCCAGTCCGATGGGGGCGGCGCTGATTCTGTTCGCAGCGGCCTCGTGGGCGTTCGGTTCGGTCTGGAGCAAAAGCCTGCCATTGCCCCAGGGACCGATGGCCAGCGCGGCCGAGATGCTGGTCGGTGGCGGTGCGCTGTTGTTGGGCAGTGCTCTGAGTGGCGAGCGCATGACGCAGATGCCCACCGCTGCCGGATGGGGGGCGTTGGCCTACCTGGTGTTCTTCGGTTCGATCCTGGCGTTCAGCGCCTACATGTACCTGCTCAAGCACGTGCGTCCGGCAGCCGCCACCAGCTATGCCTATGTCAACCCGGCCGTGGCGGTGTTGCTGGGGATCCTTTTTGCGGGCGAGCAGATCGGCTTCGAGGAGTGCGTGGCGATGGCGGTGATCATTGGCGCCGTGGTGCTGATCGGTCTGCCGCAGTGGCGCAAACCCGCGGCGCAAGCCGCCAAGGCACCGGTACCGACCGACGGCGAGCTGTGCAAGTGACTGCGGTTTGTCAGGAAGGCGCCGGCGGAACAAGGTAAACTGCCGCCATTGCTGAATTCCCCTGACGGTATTGCCATGACATTCGCCAAACTTGGCCTGATTGAACCTTTGCTGCGCGCGCTTGAGCGCCTGGACTACAACACCCCGACGCCGGTCCAGGCCCAGGCCATTCCGGCGGTGCTGGCCGGGCGCGACCTGATGGCGGCAGCCCAGACCGGTACCGGCAAGACTGCAGGCTTCGCCTTGCCGCTGTTGCAGCGCCTGACCCTGGAAGGTGCCAAGGTCGCCAGCAACTCGGTGCGAGCTCTGGTGCTGGTGCCTACGCGCGAGCTGGCCGAGCAGGTGCACAACAATATCCGTGAATACGCCGAGCATCTCCCGCTGAGCACCTATGCGGTATACGGCGGGGTCAGTATCAACCCGCAGATGATGAAGCTGCGCAAGGGCATCGACCTGCTGGTGGCCACCCCGGGCCGCTTGCTCGACCTGTTCCGCCAGAACGCGGTGAAGTTCAACCAGCTCCAGGCCCTGGTGCTTGATGAAGCCGACCGCATGCTTGACCTGGGCTTTGCCGAAGAATTGCGGGCTGTGTATGCCGCCTTGCCGGCACGCCGGCAAACCTTGCTGTTCTCGGCAACCTTCTCTGACGAAATTCGCCAGTTGGCTGCACAGACTCTGAATGACCCGTTGAGTATCGAAGTCAGCCCGCGCAACGTGACTGCCAGCACGGTCAAGCAGTGGATTGTGCCGGTGGACAAGAAGCGCAAGCCGGAGCTGTTCAGCCACCTGTTGCGCAAACAACGCTGGAAGCAGGTGCTGGTGTTTGCCAAGACGCGCAACGGTGTCGATCAACTGGTCGAGCGTTTGCGTGGCCAGGGTGTTAACGCCGACGGTATCCATGGTGACAAACCCCAGGCCACCCGCCAGCGTGCACTGGACAGTTTCAAGGCACGCGAGATCCAGATCCTCGTGGCGACCGACGTTGCGGCGCGAGGCCTGGATATCGATGATTTGCCGCTGGTGGTGAACTTTGACCTGCCCATCGTGGCTGAAGATTATATCCACCGTATCGGTCGCACGGGCCGCAAAGGCAACACCGGCGAGGCGATTTCACTGGTGTGCGCCGATGAAGTGCAACTGCTGTCAGCGATCGAGATGTTGACCCGCAAGACCCTGCCGCGTCACGAAGAGCCGGACTTCATTCCTGATCACAAGGTGCCGATGACCGATGCCAGTGGTCAGGTGCTGAAGAAGCCGAAGAAACCGAAAAAGCCCAAGGAAAGCAGCAGCAAGCGCAGCCTGGGGCGCTGGATGGATGGCGGTGAGGCACCTGCGGCTGCACCGGCGGCGAAGCCTGTGCGCAAAGTGCCGACCTTCAATACCGGCCCGCGCAAGCGCAAGCCTTGAGGTTTGGGGCCGCTATGCGGCCCTGTAGGAACTCAACCAGTCCAGCATCCCAAGCCCCGCCTTGCGCCCACTGGCAAAGCACGCCGTCAGCAGATATCCCCCGGTCGGGGCTTCCCAATCAAGCATCTCGCCTGCGCAAAACACGCCAGGCAGTGCCTTGAGCATCAACCGCTGGTCCATCGCTTCGAACATCACCCCACCAGCGCTGCTGATCGCCTCATCCAGCGGGCGAGGGCGCACCAGTTCGATCGGCAGGGTCTTGATCGCCCGGGCCAGCTGCGCGGGGGCGGCGAAGGTCGACGCATCGGTCAGTTCGCGCAGCAGCGCGGCTTTGATGCCATCCAGGCCCAACTGGCTGTGCAGGTGCTTGGCCATCGAGCGTGAACCTCGGGGTTTACTCAGGGCCGCCTCGATGTTTTCCACCGTACGATTGGGCAGCAGGTCGAGCAACACCGTGGCACTACCGGCGCGGTTGATCGTTTCGCGGATCTGCGCCGACCAGGCGTAGACCAGGCTGCCTTCCAGGCCTTGGGTGGTAACAATGCACTCACCCAGGCGGGGAGGTTGCCCGGCCAGGCTCAGGGCGATGTTTTTCAGCGGGGCACCGGCGAACTTGTCCTTGAGCAGGGCGCTCCAGGCCTGCACTTCAAATCCGCTGTTGGCTGCCTGCAGCGGCGCGGTCTGCACGCCTTTATCCACAAGCCACGGCAACCAGGCCGCATCCGAGCCCAGTCGCGCCCAGCTACCGCCGCCCAGCGCCAGCAATGTCGCTGCAGGTGTGAGCGAAAGCTCACCCTGTGGATAAGCCACTCGTAGGCTGCCGTCGGCATTCCAGCCCAGCCATCGGTGCCGGGTGTGGATAACTACCCCGGCATCACGCAAACGCTTGAGCCAGGCACGTAGCAGCGGGGCGGCTTTCATGTCGCGTGGGAAAACCCGGCCAGAACTGCCTACGAATGTCTCGATGCCCAGACCGTGAATCCACTGGCGCAAGGCATCGGCATCGAAGCCTTCAAGCAGACTGGCGATTTCACCGCTGCGCTCGGCATAACGGCTGATGAAGGCCGGGTACGGTTCGGAGTGGGTGATGTTCATGCCGCCGACGCCGGCCAGCAGGAACTTGCGCCCCACCGAGGGCATGGCGTCGTACAGGCTCACCGCAATGCCGGCCTGACTGAGTACTTCAGCGGCCATCAGCCCGGCTGGCCCACCTCCGATAATGGCGACGTGGGGGCGGTTGGCACTGGCGGTGTCGGTCATGGCGGGCTGCAAGCTGGAAAAAAGAGCCGCATTCTACCCCAGCCGGGTCTCGGGAAACACTGATCAAAAAACGAACAGTGCCATCAAGCCCAGGTAAACAAAGGGCTTGGTGGGCTTTCGCAGAGGTTATCCACAGGCAGCTCCACAGTCATTGTGAGTAACCCAGTACCCGACTGGCACTGTGGTGAAGGATGCCGTGACGGCGCGCCAGGGCCTCGCGGTCCTTGCTGTAGCCGCCACCAATAACGCCCACCACCGGGATATCCCGGCCCAGGCACTGGCGCAGCACCAGTTCATCACGCGCCGCCACACCGGCATCGGTCAACTGCAGGTAGCCGAGGGCATCGTCCTTGTGCACGTCGACACCGGCGTCATAGAGCACCAGATCCGGCCGGTACAGCGGCAGCAAATAGTTCAGGGCGTCCTCAACCACCTTCAAGTAGGCCTGGTCGCCCATGCCCCGCGGCAAAGGGATGTCCCAGTCGCTTTGCGCCTTGCGCGCGGGGAAGTTCTGTTCGCAGTGCAGGGACACGGTGATCGCATCTGGTGTGTCGTGCAGAATCCGCGCGGTGCCATCGCCCTGGTGCACGTCGCAGTCGAAGATCAGCACGCGGTGCACCCGGCCGGCGGCCAGCAGGTAATGGCTGATCACCGCGAGGTCATTGAAGATGCAGAAGCCGGCCGGGTGATCGTAGTGGGCGTGGTGGGTACCGCCGGCCAGGTGGCAGGCAATGCCGTGTTCCAGGGCAAGCTCCGCCGCCAGTAATGAACCGCCAACCGCCCGGACTGTGCGGCGCGCCAATGCCTCGCTCCAGGGCAAGCCAAGGCGGCGTTGGTCCTCGCGTGACAGTTCACCGTGCATGTAGCGTTCGATGTAGTCACGGTCATGGGCCAGGGCCAGGATGTCGTTGGGGCAGATCTGCGGGCGGATCAAGGCCTGGTCGGTGGTCAGGCCAGTGTCGATCAGGTGATCGCGCAGCAGCCGGAACTTGTCCATTGGAAAGCGATGGTCGGCGGGAAAGTCCGGGCTGTAGTCGTCGTGGTAGATCAGCGGCAGGGGCATGGCGGGTACTTGAACTGGGCAAGCGTTGATCTTGCCAGTTGCCGTCGCCGTTGCGCTACCTTGTAAGCTGACCGGAGTATCTCTTTACAGGTGAAGTGACAATGCTGGCTTCCTGGACGTTCTGGGCGCTTCTCTCCGCCGTATTCGCCGCGCTGACGGCCATTTTCGCCAAGGTGGGCATCAGCGGCATCAATTCCGACTTTGCCACCCTGTTGCGCACCGTGGTGGTGTTGGTCAGCCTGGCACTGATTCTCTACGCCACCGGTCAGTACCAGTCGCTGAGCTCGATCTCCCCACGCAGCTACGTTTTTCTGGTGCTGTCGGGGTTGGCCACAGGTGCTTCCTGGATTTGCTACTTCCGCGCCCTGCAACTGGGCCAGGCATCGCAGGTTGCGCCTGTGGATAAACTTAGCGTGGTGCTTGTCGCCGTGCTCGGGGTTACCTTGCTCGGCGAAAAGCTCGACCTGCGTCAGTGGGCGGGTATCAGTCTGGTCACTCTGGGCGTAGTGATGCTGGCATGGCGCTGACGGTCAAAACCGGCCGTGTGCGTACGCTGTTCAGCGCAGGCGCCTGCAGGGCCTGCCGGCCATAGAAAAGCAGCGCGGTCAGCCAGGTGCTGAACCAGACGAAGATCCCAGCCCAGAACGTGTGTGACATGTAGTGCCACCCCTGCAGGACACGGGTGGTGCCATAGACGAAGCCCAGCAGCAGGATTGCTACCAGCAGCTTGCGTGCATGCGGCCAGCGATGGCGCAGCGCGACAAAGTACAGGGCCAGCAAGGTAAAGCCGCTGGAGGCATGGCCGCCGGGCCAGCAACGGCCGTCACCGGCCTTGCTGAACCAGGTGAAATTTTCGTACCACTCACTGTGCAATTGCGGGCCACCGTACAGGGTGGTTTCCACCGGGCAATACACGCTGGTGTGGCTCTTGAGGTAGTGAATCACGGTGGTGCACAGGGCGAAGGCGACGACCACGAAGAGCAAGTCGCGGCGATGGTGCGAGGTAAAGCGCAGTACCGGGGCAATCCGTGCTTTTTCCAGAAAGCGCACTGGGGCGGTATGCGTGTGTCCCGCCAGGCGTGGCCAGACAAACGACAGCAGTGAGCCGATGATTGCCGCTTCACCGGTCCAGTTCGGCAGCACCCGTGGCCATTTGTGCGTGACCTTCTCGAACCATTGGTCGTGCAACAGCGGGAACTGGCCGCTGACCGGATCGAGCAGCAGATTGCTGATCCATTGATCAAGCCGGGTCAGGTCGAACAGGAGGAAGACCATGGCTGCGAGCAGCAACGGCAGGCCCAGGTTGTTCAGGTAGAACCGCGTGCGTGAACGCTGTTGCATACTCAGTTCCTTGTGCTGGCCAGCAGCTTTTGCCACGCGGGAGCATTCATCTGGCCGAGGATTCTCGGTTTGCCATTGGTGCCGACAGACACGAACAAGGCACTGGCGTAGGCGCTGGAGCGCTCACCACCAGGCACATTCAATTGCCGCTCGAGTTGGTCGATACAGCCGCTGTGGGTAACGAGCACGAGATTCTGGTCGGACGTTTTGTGCGTCAATGCAGAGGTGGTGAAATTTTTATCGCACTGCTGAACCCACTCCTCGCTGGCAATTGCTTTGCCGAACATGAAGTGGGCGGTTTGACGGGTTCTGACTTCAGGGCTGCTCAGCAGGCTGGCATTGCCCAGTCCGAGGCTCTGCAAGCCATCACCAACCCCTTTGGCCACCAGGCTACCGGCAGTGGTAATACCGGCAGGATCATTCAGGCACGGGCTGCGCGAACGGTCACAGCGCTCGGCATGACGTACCAGGACAATTACTGCGCCTTTTGCCCATTCGCTGTACACACCACTGCGATTCATCTGGTTATCGCTACCTAGGTCCACGACCTGAGTCCTCGTTGCTACCCATGTGGTAATACTTGCCAGTGCGCCAAGCAGGCACAGGCCAATAAACACTGATCTGGCCGAGGGCAGGTTTCGTCGCCGGGTAGGCGTCGCCAGGACCACCTTTTCTATCGAGCTGTTGAACATACGGTTACTCCACAACGTTGAGCCAGGCCGGGTGGCTGTCGACAGAGCAGGCACCACAAACGTGCCAGCACTCTAAAAGGGCGGCTGTGGTGAGCAGGTGAAGTGGTTGTGAAAAAAACCTTTCAGACGTGGCTCACGATTGGTCGGGGCGTGGCACTCTTTTTTTCGCGGGTTCGAACTCTAGTGCAATGCGCCTGTCAGAGGGCGTTACTTGGTGAGTAAGCGTTTGCGTATCGCTTGGTTGTAACTAAATATATGTAACTACTTATATCTTAAGAAATAATATGTTACTCGGCGTAAAGTATGTAAATACGCTTCTGCTGATAATTGCTGCTAAATAGTATTGCGCATCATTTTCTAATGGTGACAATCCTGATGGCACATAAGGTTGAAACAACACGTCGTTCCGAGTCTGGTCATCTTTATACCGCGCTAGGGTTGGCGGTAGCATCCTGGTCTTCTGTCAGCCTGGCTGAAACTTCCAGTTCGCCGGTTGCGGCATCGGCTAAAACCCTGGAGCTGGATGCGACCAATATTTCCGGGAAACATCACGAAACATTTAAGGTTGACGAAATGTCGTCGCCCAAGTTCACCGCGCCACTTCGTGAAACGCCGAAATCAATCACCATTATTAATGAAGCGTTGATGAAAGAGCGGGGCGTTACTTCGCTCACGGATGTACTGCGTACAACTCCCGGCATTACCCTTGGGGCCGGTGAGGGCGGCACGCCACTGGGGGATCGCCCGTTCATCCGCGGTTTCGAATCCAGTACCGATATTCAGATCGACGGTGTCCGCGACCTGGGGCGGATGTCCCACGAAGCTTTCAATGTGGAGCGGGTGGAAATCGTCAAAGGCCCGGGCTCTGCCTACAGCGGCCGCGGTTCGACCGGGGGCACGATCAACCTGGTGAGCAAGTCGGCGAAAATGGAAGACGCCATTGGCGGCAGCGTCACCATGGGTACCGACCAGCTGTGGCGCAACACAATCGACATCAACCAGTATTTGCCCGACCAGGATATTGCCTTTCGCCTGAATGCCATGAAGCATGAAGCCGATACGCCGGGCCGCGACGATGTCGAAGTCAAGCGTTGGGGTATTGCCCCTACTATTACCTGGGGATTGCAGGGGCCAACCCGGGTCACTGCAAGTTACTACCATCTTGAAACTGACGATATCCCGGATCAGGGTCACCCGATTTCACTGATTACCAACAAGCCGGCAAATGTTGACCGTGACAACTTCTATGGGCTTGTGGATCGCGACTTCCGGAAAACTTCCGCAGACCTGGCAACCCTGATTCTCGAACATGACTTTACTGATGAGTTGACGCTGCGTAATACCTTGCGCGGTGGCCGTAGCATGCAAAACTACGTCATGAGCCGTCCGGTGTTTGCCAACGAGGCGCAAGAAGAAAGCGGCCAGGTTGGGCGTGGCTTCCGTCCACGCAATGTGGTCAACACCACACTGGTCAACCAGACCGACCTGTTCGGCTCTTTCCATACCGGCACAATCAAGCACACTTACGCTGCCGGTATGGAACTCAGTCGCGAGACCATTACCGACAAAAACAAATACGTTGGTAACAACGGTCGCCCTGCGGATCTGTATAACCCCAACCCGCACGACGGTGGCTGGACGTTGCTCCCGGGCAATGGCGAGGTAACCAGCAAGAACCAGACCGAGGTCAAGTCGCTGTATGTCTTCGACACCCTTGGGTTGCATGAGCAATGGGACCTCAACCTCGGCCTGCGCTATGACGACTATGACGTGAAGAACCGTGTTGCCGGCGGCGCCGAGTCGTCCAGCGAGCTGTGGAACTACCAGGTTGGTGTGGTGTTCAAGCCGATGCCCAATGGCAGCATCTACCTGTCGTACGGCACCTCGTCCAACCCGTCGGGTGAAAACACCCAGTCTGGCGGCGCTGACGGCGCCGGCGCCGGTAACCTCAACGGCAACAAGGCCAACCTCGACCCGGAAAAATCCCGCAGCGTGGAGCTGGGTACCAAGTGGGACGTGTTCAACGAGCAGCTGTCGTTGACGGCCGCGGTGTTCCGTACGGAAAAAACCAACGCACGGGTCACCGATCCACTCACCGGTCTGGTGGCGCTGGATGGCGATCAGCGAGTGACCGGTATCGAACTGGAGGCCACTGGGCGTATCACCGATGCCTGGGCAATCTGGGCGGGTTACACCTACCTGGATGCCGAGGTGGTGAAGTCGGGCGGCGATCGCAGTAATGACGGCAATCAGTCCAAGTTCATCGCACCGAACAGCTTCAGCGTGTGGACCTCTTACGACATCGACGACCGCTGGACGGTCGGCGCCGGCGCCAACTACATGGACGAGCGCTACATGAACGACGCCAACACCATCACTGTGGACGACTACTGGCGCTACGACGCGATGCTCGGCTACAAGGTCAACAAGAACCTCGACCTGCAGCTCAACGTCCTCAACCTGACCGATGAAACGATCTACGATGCGTCTCACGTGGGGCTGTTTGCGACGGTGGCACCTGGCCGTTCTGCCGAGCTGACCGCCAACTTCAAGTTCTGATAGACCCCGCTCCAAAGGCGGTAGCATGGGCCAGCCCCGTGCTGTCGCCGCTGTGATTTTTCTGCTTGGCACATCGCCACCCTGGCTGCACCTGCCTACGCTGTACACTGCAGGCGGTGTGTTCAGGAGCAGGCGATGACCCCGATACGTGAATTGGAAAGCGCGCGTCTTGTACTGCGCCAATGGCAGGACGACGACCTCAACGAATTTGCGGCCATGTGCGCTGATCCGCAGGTGATGCGCTATTTCCCCGCACCCCTGACGCGTCTGGAAAGTGCTGCCCTGATCGGGCGTCTGCGCGGCCATTTCAATGAGTACGGTTTTGGAATGTGGGCGCTGGAGCGCAAGGACTCCGGTGCCTTCATCGGCATGACCGGCCTGCTCAATGTCGGCTTCGACGCCGCGTTCACGCCCGCAGTGGAAATCGGCTGGCGCCTGGCGCGGCGTCATTGGGGCCTGGGCTTTGCCAGCGAAGCGGCCTGGACCAGTCTGCGCTGCGCCTTTGCCCAGTTGGGGCTGACAGAGGTGGTGTCATTCACCGCGCAAAGCAACCTGCCGTCACAAAAGGTCATGCAGGCCATTGGCATGCAGCAGGACCTCGAAGGCAGCTTCCTGCACCCTAAACTGGCCGAGGACCATCCGCTGCGTGCGCATGTGCTCTACCGTATCAACCGGGCGCAGTGGCAACAGACACTGCGCGGCTGAATTGCACAACATACGGGAGAGCTATGACAAACCCTGTATCATTTGTCGCAGTTGCGCATTGCTTTGGAGAATCTTGAATGAGCCACGTGTTGGACGATCTGGTTGACCTGTTGAGTCTGGAAGCCATCGAGGAAAATCTGTTCCGCGGACGCAGTCAGGACCTGGGGTTTCGCCAGCTGTACGGTGGCCAGGTGCTTGGGCAATCGCTGTCGGCCGCCAGCCAGACGGTCGAAGAGGCGCGTCATGTGCATTCGCTGCACGGCTACTTCCTGCGTCCGGGTGATGCGGCTATGCCGGTGGTGTACTCGGTTGACCGGGTTCGCGACGGTGGCAGTTTCAGCACCCGGCGAGTAACGGCCATCCAGAAAGGGCAGCCGATCTTTACCTGCAGCGCCTCGTTCCAGTATGACGAAGAGGGTTTTCAACACCAGACGCAGATGCCCTCGGTGGTCGGCCCGGAAAACCTGCCTTCGGAAGTGGAGTTGTTCCAGCGCATGGCTGATCGCCTGCCTGAGTCCATCCGCGACAAGATGCTTTGCGCCAAGCCGATCGAAATGCGTCCGGTCACTGAAGAAGACCCGTTCAACCCCAAGCCGGGCGACCCGGTGAAGTACATCTGGTTCCGTGCCGATGGCACCCTGCCGGACGTGCCGGCGCTGCACAAGTACATGCTCGCCTACGCGTCGGACTTCGGTTTGTTGACTACCTCGCTGCTGCCTCACAGCAAGTCGGTGTGGCAGAAAGACATGCAGATCGCCAGCCTCGATCATTCGTTGTGGTTCCACGGCAACCTGCGTGCCGACGAGTGGCTGCTGTACGCCATGGACAGCCCCTGGGCCGGTAATGCCCGCGGCTTTTCCCGTGGCAGCATCTTCAACCAGGCCGGTCAATTGGTAGCGTCGTCCTGCCAGGAAGGCCTGATTCGCCATCGCAAGGACTGGACATGAGCCTGAAGGATATTCGTCACTGGGTATTCGACATGGATGGCACCCTGACCGTTGCGGTGCATGACTTCGCGGCGATTCGAGAGTCGCTGGAGATTCCGCCGAGTGACGACATCCTCACCCACCTGGCCGCGTTGCCGGCAGCGGAGGCGGCCGCCAAGCATGCCTGGTTGCTGGAGCACGAGCGTGACCTGGCGATCGGTTCGCAGGCGGCGGTCGGGGCAGTGGAGCTGGTGCGTGAGCTGGCCGGGCGTGGCTGCCAGTTGGGCATTCTTACCCGTAATGCGCGTGAGCTGGCGCATGTCACGCTGGAGGCCATCGGCCTGGCCGATTATTTTGCCGCGCCCTATGTACTCGGGCGTGATGAAGCACCGCCCAAGCCGCACCCGGGTGGCTTGCTGAAGCTGGCTGACGCCTGGGAAGTGGCGCCCAGCGAGATGGTCATGGTCGGCGATTACCGCTTTGACCTCGACTGCGGGCGTGCGGCGGGTGCCCGCACCATCCTGGTCAATTTGCCGGACAATCCCTGGCCGGAATTGACCGACTGGCATGCGGCCGATTGCCGGGCGCTGCAGGCGTTGCTCGGCCACTGATTCGCGGCGCGTCTCAAAAACCTGCGACCGCTACGCGCTCGATCGCAGGCTTCGCCGGCTCCCACCGGCCCGCCCATCGACTTCAGAAATCCCAGCGGGTGGTCAGCATCACGTTGCGTGGCTCGCCGTAGTACGTGGTGTCGAAGTTACCCAGCCCGCTCAGGTAGCGCTTGTCGAACACGTTGTTGGCGTTGACGGTGAAGCTCAGGTGCTCATCGTACTGGTAGCGGCTCATCAGGTCGACCAGGGTGTAGCCGCCTTGCTTGATGTAGGTGTAGTCGTTCACCGCACCGCTGTAGATCTTGCCGTAGAACGCGCTCTGCCAGTTCACACCACCGCCGACCGTGACTTTGTCGAGCATGCCCGGCAGGCGGTAGGTGGTGAACACCCGCACCAGGTGCTCAGGTTTGCTGGTGCTCATCGGGAAGCCATACATGCGTTGCTCGTCGGCGTCCCGGGTTCGGGCATAGGTGTAGCCGGCCGAGAGGTTCCAGCCTTCTTGCAGTTCACCGGCAACTTCCAGTTCCACGCCATTGGTGGTGGCGCCGCTGGTGGCCTTGTAGATGCCTTCGTTGGTGATCGGGTTGGTGCCGATCGACTCGGCGACGTTGTCTTGCTCGATGCGGAACACGGCCAGGCTGGCATTCAGTCGCCCTTCGAAGTAGGCCGCTTTCAGACCGGTTTCGTAGCTGTCGCCCTCAACCGGGTCGAGGGTGACGCCGTTGGCGTCCTTGTTGCTCTGTGGCTGGTAGATCGAGGTGTAGCTGGCGTACACCGAGTAGGTGTCGTTCAGGTCGTAGACGATGCCGGCGTAGGGGGTGACCACGCCGTGTTCCTTGTAGCTGGCCGAGTTGTCCGGGAAGTTCGGGTTGAGGCCGTCGTAGTCGTAGTTGTCGTGGTACTTGAAGGTGCTGACGCGGGTACCGAGGATTACCGAGAGGTCGTCAGTGGGGCGCAGGCGGGTGGCGATGTAGGCACCGTTCTGACTTTTCTTTTGCTCGTACTTGCCGTTCTTCGGGAAGTCCGGCACGCCGATGTGGCCGTCCCAGTCGAAGATGCTCCCCGGCACCAGGCCGAATTCGCTGGTGTCCCAGGTGCTGCCGGTCTGGCGCGAGTGCGAGGTGTTGTAGCCGATCACCAGGTCGTGCTCGCGGCCGAACAGGCTGAACGGCCCGGAGAGGCTCAGGTCGGCGGTGTTCTGCACCCGATGACCTTCCCAGCGGCCCCAGAAAAAGTACATGCCGTTACCGTCGCGGTCCGGGCTGCCGCCGCTGGCTGATGCCAGACGGGTGTCGTGGTCGCTTTGCAGCTGGTTGAGGCTGAGCTTGAGTGTCCAGTCGTTGGCCAGTGCCTGTTCAAGCGAGGCAAAGTAGGTACGGTTCTGAAAGTCGCGGCGGCTCCAGTCGGCGCCCGGGTTGAACGAGCGGGAAAAATCAGTGCGCCCGCCATCGGTGTAATACACCGGGTTGCCGGTCCAGGAGGTGCCGCGTGGCGTGGTGTTCTGCTGGTCGATACCGACAGTTAGCAGGGTATCGGGGGTGATGTCGGCTTCGAGAATGCCGTAGTACACCTCTTTTTTCTGCTGGTAGTGGTCCTGGTAGCCCTTCTTGTCTTGCTGCGCGCCGACGAAACGGCCGCGCAAGGTGCCGCTGCTGTTCAGAGGGCCGGAGACATCGCCTTCGCCTCGGTAGTCATCCCAGCTGCCGGCACTGCCGGTCAGTGACGCCTGAAACTGCGCGGTGGGTTTCTTGCGAATCAGGTTGACCGTGGCCGAAGGATCGCCAGAGCCTGTCATCAGGCCGGTAGCGCCCTTGAGTACTTCGACGCGGTCATAGATGGCCATGTCGACATGGGCAGTGCCTTCGTCATACACACCGTCATAGATGGTGTTGACGCCGTCGTACTGGTAGTTCGTGATGACCAGGCCGCGGCTGGTGAACTCGGTACGGTCGCTGTCGTAGGTCTGTGCCGAAACGCCGGGGGTATTGCGCAGCACGTCGGAGATGCTCTGGGCGCCCTGGTCGTCCATCAGCTGCCGGGTGACGACAGTGATCGACTGGGGTGTTTCGCGGATCGACAGCGGCAGCTTGGTCGCGGTGCGTGATGCGGCGGTGGTGTAGGAACCGGTGTTCTCCGTGGTTTCGCCAAGCAGCTGACCATTGATACTGGTGGCCCCCAGCTCCAGCGCGCCGCTGCTGTCGAGCGGGACCAGTACATATCCGCCGTTACTCTGGCGCTGGGCCTGCAGGCCGCTGCCCTGCAGCAGGCGTGCGAGGCCTTCTTCTATCGAATACTCACCCTGCAGCCCGGCCGATTGACGGCCGTGGGTCTGGCGCGCATCGAACGACAAGGTGATGTTGGCGCGGGTCGCGAACAGGCTCAGGGTGGTGCCCAGCGGCCCCGGGGCGATCTGGAAGCGGGTACTGGCGCTCTGGGCCTGGGCCGGGGCCGGCAGCAGAGCCAGGATCGGCAGCGGTGCCAGGGTCAGGCCGAACAGCGCCAGGTGAACGGCGCGAACCAGAGGACGGGGTGCCCGGGGGCAAATGCGGGTCATGCAGGTTTTCCTTCGATTGGCTGGGCAGATGTGCAGCTGGATTTGCTGCTTTAACTGCGTAGCCGAATGAGAATGAAAATCGGCAACCCATTATTTGAAATTATTCAGGCCGGCTCGATGCTGACCCAATAACGCGTCAGGTAACGCACTTTGACGGGCAGCGAGGCACTGAGGTTTTCCAGGATGGTGTCGGTATCGTCGATACGAAAGGCACCGGACAGGCGCAAGTCGGCGATGCCATCGGCGCAGCGCAGCACGCCGGGGCGATAGCGGCGCAGTTCAGTGATGAAGTCGGCCAGGCGCCACTCGATGACAGTCAGCATGCCCTGGGTCCAGGCGCCGGTACCCGGTGCCACGGAGTGGGCGGTACCGATTTGGCGCGGGTTGAAAGTGACCGACTGCCCGGCATCCAGGCGCAGCATCAGCAGCGGGCTGTCCACCGGGCGGATCTCTACCGCATGTTGCAACACACTCACCTGGCTACTGCCTTCATCGCTGCGCACGCTAAAGCGCGTTCCCAGGGCGCGAACACGGCCTTCGGCGGTGTGTACCTCGAAGGGGCGGGCGTCCGGGTCGCTGGCGGTTTGCACCATGATTTCGCCACGGTACAGGCGCAATGCGCGCAGTTGGCCGTCGTACCGGACATCCACCGCGCTGTCGCTGTTGAGCTCAAGCTGGCTGCCGTCGCTGAGCCTGACCTGCCGCCGCTGCCCCTTGCCCGTGCGCAGTTCCGCCATCAATGCCTGCGCTGGGGTACTTTCCCGCACAGCCCAGCCGGTGGCACCAACCGCCAGCAGCATGGCCAGGGTCTTGAGTACTGCACGCCGACGCGCACGTACACCGGCCAGGGTCGGCAGGGCAACGTCAGCCGGCAGGCTGCCAAATTGCCGTTGCAGTTTTTCGACGCGGGCCCAGGCCTGGGCATGGGCCTGGCTTTTCCCCAGCCAGTCCTGCCAGGCCTGTAACTGGGCGTCGCTGGGCTGCGCGGCGTTGAGCTGGACGTACCAGGTCGCAGCGGCTTCCAGGGTGCGGTAATCCAGGGCGTTGGCCATTCAGTCGTCCATCAGCAGCAGGCAGTGGGTCATGGCACGGATCAGGTGCTTCTTCACCGTGGTGACCGAAATATCCAGACGCTCGGCGGTGGCCACGTAGCTCAGGCCTTCGAGCTGCACGGCCAGAAAGATGCGCCGGGTCCGTTCGCCCAGGCCATCGAGCAAGGTGTCTACGGCCACCAGGGTTTCAAGAATCAGCAAACGCGTTTCCGGCGAATCGGCCAGGCGTTCCGGGCGGTTGGCCAATTCTGCAAGGTAGGCCTGCTCCAGTGCCTTGCGACGGAACTTGTCGATCATCAGTGCATGGGCAATGGCGCCCAGGTAGCTGCGTGGCTCGCGAATGGTCTGCGCATTGCGCGCGGTCAGTACCCGGATAAAGGTATCCTGGGCCAGGTCCGCGGCATCGCTGGCATTGCCCAGGCGTGCGCGAAGCCAGGCTTTGAGCCAACCGTGGTGTTCGCTGTAGAGCGTATGCAGAGCAGCATGATCGGGAGCAGGCATGAACGGCAACCAGCACAGTAATTGATAATTAGTCGCATTATTGATGTTTATCCGGATGTTTCGCAAGAGCCGGCGCTTGACCAGCGTGCGGTCGCGGCCAAGACTGATCAGCTCTTTACCGTGTCCAATCAGGAGGTGCGCATGACCAGCAAGGCTATCTACGTTCAGGCGGGCGGCGGTTACGACAAGGTTCAGGTCGGCACCTGCGAAACGCCTGCACCGCAGGTGGGAGAGATCACCGTGCGCTTGCACGCCAACTCGCTCAATTACCACGACTTTGCCGTGGTCAGCGGCATGTGGGGGCCCGCAGCACCGCGCATTCCCATGGCTGATGGCGCCGGCGTGGTGACGGCGGTCGGCGCCGGGGTCACGGAGTTTGCGGTGGGCGACGCGGTGGTCAGCACCTTTTTCCCCGACTGGCTGGACGGCCAAGCGCAGGTCGAAGGTTTTGCCACGGTGCCGGGAGACGGCATCGATGGCTATGCGCGCGAACAGGTCACCGCACGCGCCACCTCGTTTACCCATGCCCCCAAAGGCTACAGCCATGCCGAAGCGGCGACACTTACCACTGCCGGGGTCACGGCTTGGCGCGCGCTGATGGCCGATGACTCACTCAAGCCGGGTGACACGGTACTGGTGCAAGGCACGGGCGGTGTGTCGATCTTCGCGTTGCAGTTTGCCAAGCTGGCCGGCGCCACCGTGATTGCCACCTCGTCCAGTGACGAGAAGCTCGAACGCCTCAAGGCCATGGGCGCCGACCACCTGATCAACTACCGCAAGACCCCGGCCTGGGGCGAAACGGTACGCCAGCTCACCGGCAACCGCGGTGTGGATCACGTCATCGAAGTAGGCGGCCCGGCGACCCTGGAGCAATCCATGATCGCTGCGCGCATCGGTGGGCATATCTCGCTGATCGGCATTCTGACCGGCGTCGCCGGCCAATTGCCGCTGGTGCAGGCGCTGGTACGGCAGATACGCCTGCAAGGCGTATTGGTGGGCAGCCGTGCTCATCAGCAGGCGCTGGTGCGCGCGATCGATGCCAATGGCCTGCGTCCGGTCATCGACAAATCTTTCGCCCTGGAGCAGATCGTCGACGCGTTTCGCTATCAGGAGAGCAACCAGCATTTCGGCAAGATTTGCCTGGAATTCTGATCACCCGCCCCAGTGAAGTCGCCCGACCTTGGTCGGGCTTGACCTCTGCCCGTTGTTGCTCAAACGCGCTAACTGTCTGCTTTTAAAGAATTTTCAAGAAATTTTGATACACACTCTTTCGCCCTCACTGAATGTTATTTCAAACACCTTGTGTGATATTTTGCCCGCCGCTCGAAAGTCCATGGAACAGCGCGACCGTTCTGACAGTGGCGCTGTGACGCATCGTTTCAGGTGCTTCCGGTAATAAATACAAATACGCAGTGAGTGTGATCATGAGTGCAACCCCCCGCACCGCCGTCAGCGGTGCTGACGCTTCCACGTCCGAGTCCTCGGGCCTTGAGGTCAAACGCCTGACCTTCGTCGAGGCCGTGGCGATGATCGTGGGCACCAACATCGGTGCTGGCGTGCTGTCGATGGCCTATGCCAGCCGCCTGGCCGGCTACATGCCGTTGCTGCTATGGCTGGCCGTTGCCGGCGTCTTCACCACCATCTCCATGCTGTACGTCTCGGAAACCACCTTGCGCACCCGCAGCCATCACCAGTTGAGTGGCCTGGCACAGCGTTATGTCGGTTCCTTCGGGGCCTGGGCCATCTTTCTCTCGGTGGCGGTCAACAGCATCGGTGCGCTGACTGCCTACATGAGTGGCAGCGGCAAGATTCTCAGCGAATTCTTCGGTATCAGCCCGGCACTGGGCAGCCTGCTGTTCTTCCTGCCGGCCGCGTTCGTGCTGTACCTGGGGCTCAAGGCCATCGGCAAGGGCGAGAAGTTCATCAGCATCGGCATGGTCTCGATGACCCTGGTGCTGGTGGTGGCGACGCTGATAAATGAACACACCGACTTTGCCAACCTGTTCGATGGCAGCTGGATCTACATGATCCCGGTGTTCAACATTGCCGTGTTCTGCTTTTCTGCGCAGTACGTGGTGCCGGAGATGGCCCGTGGTTTCAGTCACGCGCCCAAGCGGCTGCCTGTCGCTGTCATTACCGGGATGGTGATCACTTTCATCCTGCTGGCGATCGTGCCGATGTCGGTGATTGCTCTGAACGGCCTGGAAAACCAGACCGAGGTAGCCACCCTGGCGTGGGGCCAGGCCCTTGGGCAGTGGGCGTTCTACACCGCCAACACCTTTGCCCTGTGCGCGATGATGACCTCATATTGGGGCCTGGGCGGCAGCTTCCTGACCAACATCTTCGACAAGTTCAAGAGTCTGGGTTCGGAGAGCAACCCGAAGAACCGTCTGCTGGTGCTTGCCATTGTCTGCGTACCACCGTTCATCCTGGCCTACAGCGGTATGGTCGGCTTTGTTAACGCGCTGTATTTTGCCGGTGTGTTCAGCGGCGTGATCCTGTCGATCATGCCCATCCTCATGCTGCGCTCTGCACGCAAGAACGGTGACATCGTGCCCGCCTGGCAGTGCGGCTGGATTGCCCATCCGCTGATTCAGGTGCTGGTGGTCATCCTCTACCTGTGCAGCATGGCCTACGCGATTGCCAGTGCCTTTGGCTGGTTGCCAGGCGGCTGGTAAGCCCACGGTGCTCGCCTGCTGTGCAGGCGAGCACCGGTTCAGTCAGTTTTTCCAGGCATCCGACGCCGGGGCATTGCTGCGCTCATGCGGGCGGAACAGCAGCATGTAGACCAGTCCGACAGCAATGACGATCAGGCCCACGACGAGGATGCTGTAGTTGACGTACCAAGGGGCATCCGGGGTGCGCGGCCACGACATGTTGACCATCGCCAGCACGCCATACACCAGGGCCGCAATGTTCACCGGCCAGGCCCAGGCACCGAGGGTGAACTGACCCTTCGGTTTCCAGCCGCGCAAGCGGGCATACAGTGCGCCACCAACGATCATCTGGAAGGCCAGGTAGATACCGACAGCGGCGAAGCTGACCACCAGGGCGATGGCGTTCTGCAGGTAAAACCCGACACAGACGATCAGCGCCGGGATCACCCCGCACACCACCAGTGCGGCGGTGGGAACGTGGGTGTTGGGCGACAGTCGTTTCAGCAGGCCGCTGCCAATCATCATCTCGTCACGCGCATAGGCATACAGCAGGCGGCTTGCAGAGGCCTGCAGGCTGAGTACGCAGGAGACAAAAGAGACGGTGATCACTGCCATCACGATCCGCGAACCCAGTGGACCAAAGGCCGAACCGAAAATGGTCGACAGCGGGTCGGCGTCGGCGCCGGAGATCACGGCGCGAATGTCGGGCACCGCGAGAATCAATGCCAGCGCGGCAAACATCGACGCTGCGCCACCGATCCAGATGGTCATGCGCATGGCCTTGGGCACTTTGCGGCTTGGGTTGGGGGTTTCCTCGGCCACGTCGCCACAGGCTTCGAAGCCGTAGTAGAGGAACATCCCTGCCAGCGCTGCAGTGAGGAAGGCCGGCCAGTAGGCACCGTCGATAGCAATGTCGAAGGTATCGAACAGGACCCCGAACGACTGATGCCGTTCGAACACAAGCAGGTAGGTACCGATCACCAGCGCGCCGACCAGCTCGCAGACGAATCCGAAAATCGCCACTCGGGCGAGCAGCTTCGTGCCGCTCAGGTTGAGCAAGGTCGCGATCGCGGTCAGTGCCAGTGCCACCAGGGTGTTGGTCGCCGGGCTGGATTCAAAACCAAGCAGACTGGCAATGAACGGGCCGGCCCCCAGCGCTACCGCCGCTACCGTCACGCAAAGCGAGATGGCATACACCCAGCCGACCATCCAGGCCCACTTCTTGCCGACAAGACGTCGGGCCCACGGGTAGACACCCCCGGAAATCGGATACTGCGAAACCACTTCGCAAAACACCAGGCACACCAGCATCTGGCCGATGCCCACCAACAGATACGACCAGAACATTGGCGGTCCACCCGCCGCCAGGCACAACCCGAACAGCGTATAAACGCCGACAACGGGGGACAGGTAGGTGAAACCCAAGGCAAAGTTTTGCCACAGGCTCATGCTTCGGTCGAAGTTTGAGCTGTACCCCAATGCCTTGAGTTGTTCGGCATCTTTATCAACGGCTGCATCCGGACTTACAGAGCTATTCATAGCGGCGCCCTTTGCGGAAACGAAGGTGTTTGTGTGCAGAGGAGGCGCGTGCCTCCTCAGGTCGGGTCAGGTCAGAGCTTGATCCAGGTCGCTTTGATTTCCGTGTACTTGTCGAACGCATGCAGGGACTTGTCACGTCCATTGCCCGACTGTTTGAAACCGCCGAACGGCGCGGTCATGTCGCCTCCGTCGTACATGTTCACCCAGACGCTGCCTGCCCGCAGGCCCCGCGCGGTCTGGTGGGCTTTGGACAGGTCGCGGGTCCAGAGTGCAGCGGCGAGGCCGTAGGGTGTGTCATTGGCCAGGGCGACAGCCTGTTCCGGCGTTTCGAACTCGATTACGCACAATACCGGCCCGAAAATTTCTTCCTGGGCGATCTTCATGGCGTTGTCGACGCCGTCGAATACCGTGGGTTCGAAATAGGTGCCGCCAGTTTCTTCCAGCACCCGCGTACCGCCGGTGACGACCGTGGCGCCGGCGGCCTTGCCAGCTTCGACGTAGCTCACTACCTGTTCCAGTTGCCGGGCATCGACCAGCGCGCCGACATTGGTTTGCGGATCCAGCGGGTTACCGGCTTTCCAGCCCTTGATCGCCTCCACCACCAGCGGCAGGAATTGCGCCTTGATGGACTTTTCCACCAGCAGGCGTGAGCCGGCGGTACACACTTCGCCCTGGTTGAAGGCGATGGCCGCGGCGGCGGCTTCTGCTGCCGCGTGCAGGTCCGGGGCGTCGGCAAAGACGATGTTCGGGCTCTTGCCGCCGGCTTCCAGCCAAACGCGCTTCATGTTCGACTGGCCGGAGTACACCAGCAGTTGCTTGGCGATTTTGGTCGAGCCGGTGAACACGATGGTGTCGACATCCATGTGCAGCGCCAGCGCTTCGCCGACCGTGTGGCCGTAGCCTGGCAGTACGTTCAGCACCCCCTTGGGCAAGCCCGCTTCACACGCCAGTTGTGCGATGCGAATTGCACTCAGGGGCGAGCGCTCGGAGGGTTTGAGAATCACCGAGTTACCGGTGGCCAGGGCAGGGCCCAGCTTCCAGCTGGCCATCATCAACGGGAAGTTCCACGGCACGATTGCCGCCACGACCCCGACCGGCTCGCGGGTCACCAGACCCAGTTGATCGGCTGAAGTCGGCGCGACTTCGTCGTAAATCTTGTCGATGGCCTCGGCGCTCCAGCGGATGGCATCCGCCGAGCCGGCAACGTCCACCGCCAGGGCGTCGCTGATGGGTTTACCCATGTCCAGGGTGTCGAGCAGTGCCAGTTCTTCTGCATGTGCTTCGAGCAGATCGGCGAAACGTTTCAATACCGCTTTGCGCTCTGCGGGGGCGCATCTGGACCATGCTCCAGAGTTGAAAGCGGCCCGGGCGTTGGCGACGGCGATCTGTGCGTCGGCGCCGTCACAGCTTGCGACAGTTGCCAGCAGGCGACCATCGATGGGGCTGTGGCAGGCGAAGGTGCCACCGCCCACGGCATCAACGTACTCGCCGTTGATGAACGCACGTCCCTCGATGTTCAAGTCGAGGGCCTTGGCTTGCCAATCGGCTTTGTTCAGCTGGCTCATGAATGCTCCTTGTGTTTTTTAGAGTTGGCGCACATAAATTGTATGGAACCATATAATTTTGATACTGAGAAGCACCCGGACACAGCGTTTTTTACGCTTTTAACTGGACTGTTATAATTTTTAGGTATTTGTTTTCGCTTTGATTGGCGTAAACAACTCTATAAGATACGGTTTCATATCTAATTCTGACCCTTCGGTCATATGACTGTACGTACCCAATGACTGACGAATGCCCATGCCCGCGACCTCACACCTGATCCGTTTCAAGCAGGAAGGTAAAACCGAGTCGGTCATCCGCCACCTGGAAGAGATGATCGCGCTGGGCCTTCTGGCGCAGGGCGAGCAGCTGCCCCGCGAGCCGATCCTGGCGGCGCGCCTGGGTGTTGCCCCGGTGACTTTGCGCGATGCCCTGGCGGTATTGCGCACACGCGGTGTGATCGAGACGCGGCGTGGGCGCAGTGGTGGCAGTTTCATTTGTGCAGCGCCGCAATCCAGCGTGCAGGCTCTTTACACCCGGTTGCGTGGTTTCAGTGCCCTGGAGTTGCGCGACTACACGGACGAGCATGTTGCAATCGCCGCCGCTGCCGCAGAGCTGGCGGCGCAACGCGCAGGGCCGGATGAGCACGAACGGCTGCAGATGTTGATTGATGCCCTGGGGGCTGCCGGCGATGCCAGGGAGCAGCGGCAGGCCGATGCCCGATTTCACATTGAAATAGCGGTGGCGGCGCAGTCGGTGCGCTTGACGCACAGTGAGGTGCGCTTGCAGGCGGAACTGGGTGAACTGCTTTGGCTGGCTTATGGCGCTGAGCCGGATATCCCGGCGATGCAACGTGAGCACAGCGCCATTGTCGAGGCGATCAAGGCCAATGACAGTGCGCTGGCGGTAGCCTTGGCCCGTGCCCACGTCATCAAGGAGATGCGCAAGCTGACTTCACTGCGGCTGGAGCAGATCGCTCAGCTTGAGTAAATGGAACGGTTATTGCTCTTTCTCACATTGTTCATGTGATGCCCGACACACGCCAACCACCCAAGCAGTGCGAGATTGAGCCATGAGTGATGAAGCAGACCGTGCTGAATTTGCGGAGTTTGCGTCCAATATCAACGTTGCAATTGGTAACATCTTCGATGGCTTAGGCGTACTGAGCGCCCAGGTTGCGTGCATCTGGAAACAGGCGCGCACCGCCGGTGGGCGCCCGCGGTTGCGGGATCTTGGCTGCCTGGAGGCGGATGCGGTGCGCTTGCTGGGCATCAAAAGCCTGCGAATCCATGGCGCCGGGGTAGTGCTGGCCCCAGGCGAAATTGCCGATGCCGATATGCACATCGAATGGTGGTGTGGCGAGTCGGACCATAGCGTCCATCCCCTGAAGCTGGACTTCAATCGCCGTAGCGACAGTTTCTACAACTACCTGACCATGCCCTGGTACTCGCGTGTTCGCGACACCGGCAAGCCCTGCGTGGCAGGGCCATTTGTAGACGTCAACGGTACCGAGGAGTACATCGTCGCGTTCTCGGTGCCCATGTTCGACGGTGACCGCTTTATTGGTGTGGCTGCGGCCGATGTTTCTCTGGAGTCACTGGAGCCCCTGCTGGTACGCGGGCTGATGCGTTTTCCCAACGAAGCGGTACTGCTCAATGCCGATGGCCGGGTACTGGCAGCCAACACGCCGAGCTGGATGGCCGGCGACCTGGTCAGGCCGCGTGAAGCCTCGAATTACCGCTGCGGCGTGGTGGGGCTGAACGCATTTCCGGTTTACTGGACCGTCATGCAAGGCCAGTCGCCAAGGAATTCGATGGTGTGAAGCACCTGCTCTCATTGGGCCAAGCACTAAATTTCGAGCACAAAAAAAGACGTCCGAGGACGTCTTTTTTTGTGGAATTGGTGGAACCGGGGGGATTTGAACCCCCGTCCGCCAGTGCTCCGCTGTCGGTACTACATGCTTAGCCGTGTCTATTGAGTTAATCCGCAGCCGCCCGACGGGCAGGGTGCTTTGGACGAGTTGCGTAGTATTTAGCCCCTTTGTCCGCAACGTACTCGGGTGGCGATCCTGTTCTGTATGACAATCACTTCGGGTTTACAGGCATCCCCTAGTGATTGCTGGAGCCGAAGCTACCAGGAGAGCGGGCTCAGCTGCTTACGCAGCGAGAGCGTAACCCTCGTAGTTTTCGTCATTGGCAACTATAGAAAGTTGCAACAGTGGATTTACGAGTTCTGTTACCAACTCGGCATGCACCTAGAGTTTCACGACCGGCGTCGAATCCTAATCGGCCCCATTTGTTGCGCTCTAGCTGAAGCGTTTTTCAACGCTTGCCACGAGTATACGCCATCGCCCGGGTGACGTCGACTGCTGACCCGTCACCAGGCGCAAGGCTCAATAACCGCCTTTCTCGGTTTTCTGCATACGACTGATGATCTTGCTGGTGATGGCAATGCATTCCTTGGTGTCGCCACTGGCCTGGGCAGCCTTGGCTTTTTCCAGGCGCGCTTCCAGGGTGTCATCCAGGCTCTCGGACGTTGCCTTGGCGGTGGCCATCTCGTCGTTGATCTTCTGCAGGTTGGTGGCACACAGGTCGTCAGCCGCGAACACAGGCGAGGCAAGCAGTGCGGCGGCAATGAACAGTCCGGTAATCGCAGTACGCTTCATGTCGATCTCCTTGCGGGAGTGGCGTTGGGGATGTGGGTCTTGTTCAGTGGACTGCACGGCTTGCCAGGGGTTCAGGAAGATTTCACCACCCGTGCCCGAGTGACGCGGTCCACCAGATAGACTAGCCCGTGGTAATCAATCCCGCCGTGGTTGCTCAGGCCAATTTCACAGGTGCGGCTGGTGGAAATCCCTTCACCGCAGTACTGCACCGCTTCCTTGAGGCTGCGCAGCGAGTGGGCATTGAGCTCCGGCGTGGTGAAGCCTTTGTCTCCGGCAAAGCCGCAACAATGGATGCCTTCCGGAATCACTACCTGATTGCTGCAGCGTCGTGCGAGGTCGATCAGGGCCTGGCTTTCACCGAGGTGCTGGGTGCTGCAGGTTACGTGCACCGCAATCGGTTCGTCCTGGGGCGTGAACTCCAGCTTGTCGAGCAGGTGGGTGCGGATGAAGCGCACCGGGTCATAGAGGTCCAGGCGGGTTTCGGCGAGGTCCTGAACCAGGCGCAAGGTGCAGGGGCTGGTGTCGCAGTAAATGGGGTCAAGCCCGCCGCGGCTGGCGTGGAGCAGGGCGTTGATCAGCTCCTGGCGCTTGTGCTCGGCCTGTTCGGCGTAGCCTTTGGAGGCAAAGGGCTGGCCGCAGCAGAGGTTGTCCTGGTTTTCCGGGAACACTACTTGATAGCCGGCTTTCTCCAGCAGGCCACGGGTCTTGTCGAGCAGCGAGGATTGTTCGCGATCACCTGCGGCCGGGCCCATGACCCGCGAAACGCAGGCGGCCAGGTACACCACACGTGGCCGTGCATCGCTGCGTGGCGCGCTGAATTGCACAGGCTTCAGCGGTTGCGGCATTGCTGCCGTCCATTGCGGTACACGACCGTGGCTGAGCTGACTCAAACGGCTACTGAGCCGACTCAGGCGTGGTGCGCCGAGCAGCTTGCGTGCACTGTCGGCCGCACGCAGGGTAAGGCGTGCTCCACGCAGGGCAGTATGGAAGTTGTCGGCAAGCCAGTTGGCGGTCTTGGCATGATCGGCAGACTCGCCGCGCAGCTTTTTCACCAGCTCACCGGTGTTGATGCCCACCGGGCAGCGCTGGGCACACAGCCCCGTGGCGGCGCAGGTATCAATGCCCTGGTATTGGTAGTCACGTTCGAGTTGAGTGGTGTCGCTGCCAGCGCGTTTTTTCGCCTGGATATCGCGCCACATGACAATGCGCTGCCGGGGGCTCAGGGTCAGCCCTTTGGACGGGCACACCGGCTCGCAGAACCCGCATTCGATGCACTTGTCGACGATCTCGTCGGCGGCAGGCAATGGCTTGAGGTTCTTGAGGTGAAGTTGCGGGTCGTTGGTCAGCACCACATCGGGATTGAGGATGCCGGCGGGATCGAGCAGGCGCTTGAGTTGCCACATCAACTGGTAGGCATCCGCGCCCCATTCCAGTTCGACGAAGGGCGCCATGTTGCGTCCGGTGCCGTGTTCGGCCTTGAGCGAGCCGCCGTATTCCACGGCAACCAGGTGGGCGACGTCATCCATGAAGGCAGAATATCGCGCCACTTGCTCTGGCGAGTCGAAGCCCTGGGTGAAGACGAAGTGCAGGTTGCCTTCCAGAGCGTGGCCGAAGAGGATGGCTTCGTCATAGCCGTGTTTGTCGAACAGCGCGATCAGGCGATTCACGCCCTCGGCCAGTTGCTCGACAGGGAACGTGACGTCTTCGATGATCACCGTGGTGCCGGTCTCACGCACGGCGCCGACCGCCGGGAAGGTGTCTTTGCGGATGCGCCACAGCTGGTTGTAGACCACCGGGTCTTCACTGAAGTCGACCTGCTTTTCCACCGCAAATCCGGCGATGGACGTGCTGATGTGCGCCAGTTGCTCATGCAGCAGCGACTGGGTGGCGGCACGTGACTCGATCAGCAATGCACAGGCACCCTCGGAGAGGCTTTTCACCCAGTCAGGCATGCCCTGCATGTTTTCCACCGAGCGCAGGCTGCGGCGGTCGAGCAGTTCCACGGCAGACACCGGCTGCTGCTTGAGCACCGGCACCGCCTTGCAGCAGGTTTCGACATCCGGGAAGACGATCAGCGCACTGGCTTTGTGCGGATGGTCGGGCACAGTGTTGTAGGTCACGGCACTGATGAAACCGAGGGTGCCCTCGGAGCCGACCATCAGGTGGGTGAGGATATCCAGTGGCTCGTCATAGTCCACGAGGGCATTCAGAGACAGTCCCGTGGTGTTCTTCAGCCGGTACTTGTGACGAATCTTTGCCGCCAGTTCGGTATTGGCGCGTGTTTGCCGACCCAGTTCACCGAGCTGTTCGAGCAGGGCGCCGTGGGTTGTGTGCAGCTGTTCGATGCTTTGCGGTTGTTCGGTGTCCAGCAGGGTGCCGTCGGCCAGCAGCAGGCGCATGCCGGCGAGGGTGTGGTAGCTGTTTTGCGCGGTACCGCAGCACATGCCGCTCGCGTTGTTGGCGACGATGCCACCGATCTTGCAGGCGTTGATCGAGGCCGGGTCGGGCCCGATCTTGCGACCAAACGGTGCCAGCCAGGCATTGGCCTGGGCGCCGATCACGCCGGGTTGCAGGCGGATCTGCGTACCACCGTCGCGGATGTCGCGACCGTTCCAGTTATCCCCCAGCACCAGCAGCACCGAGTCGCTGACAGCCTGGCCGGAGAGGCTGGTGCCGGCGGCGCGGAAGGTAACCGCGACCTGCTGGGCATGTGCCGCCTTGAGCAAGGTGGCGACTTCGCCTTCGCTTTCGACGCGGATCACCAGCTTGGGGATCAGGCGGTAGAAGCTGGCGTCGGTGCCGAATGCCAGGGTCGAGAGCGGATCGTCGAAGCGGCGCTCGCGGGGGATCAGGTGTTCTACCGTGTCGAGGAACGCGGCGGGCAGACTCATGCAATCTCCTCGCGGGGCCGTGGCGTCTGATGCGCGACGTACCCCGGTCAATCAGGCTTGGAAGGGGGCAGGCGCAGGTTTCAGGCGCCCAGTTCGCGTACCAGCGAATCGCGGGTGATTTCGCTGATGGACTTGGCGCCGGTAAGCACCATGGCCACGCGCATTTCTTTCTCGAACAGTTCCAGCAGGTTTTTCACACCGGCTTCGCCCGCAGTCGCCAGGGCGTAGAGGAATGCGCGGCCGATCAGCACGGTGTCCGCGCCCAGGGCGATCATGCGCACCACATCCAGGCCACTGCGAATACCGGAGTCGGCGAGGATCTTCAGGTCGCCCTTTACCGCATCGGCAATGGCCGGCAGTGCACGGGCACTGGACAGCACGCCGTCGAGCTGACGGCCGCCGTGGTTGGAAACGACAATACCGTCGGCACCGAACTTCACTGCGTCCTTGGCATCCTGAGGATCGAGAATGCCCTTGATCACCATGGGGCCGTCCCAGAACTCGCGGATCCACTCAAGGTCCTTCCAGGAGATCGACGGGTCGAAGTTGGCCCCCAGCCAGCCGATGTAATCGGCAAGACCGGTAGGGCTGCCACGGTATTTTGAGATGTTGCCCAGATCGTGAGGCTTGCCCAGCAGGCCTACGTCGAGCGCCCACTGCGGGTGGGTCATTGCCTGCCAGACACGACGCAGCGGTGCGTTCGGGCCGCTCATGCCGGAGTGCGCGTCGCGGTAGCGGGCGCCAGGCACCGGCATGTCGACGGTAAACACCAGCGTGGTAACGCCTGCAGCCTTGGCGCGCTCCAGCGCGTTGCGCATGAAACCGCGGTCCTTGAGCACGTACAGCTGGAACCACATCGGGCGATCGATAGCCGGCGCGACTTCTTCGATCGGGCACACCGACACCGTCGACATGGTGAAGGGAATGCCCTTGGCCGCTGCAGCGCGCGCCGCCTGGACTTCACCGCGGCGGGCATACATGCCGGTCAGGCCAACGGGCGCGAGGGCCACCGGCATGCTCAGGGTTTCGTTGAACAGCTGAGTCTCAAGGCTCAACTCGGACATGTTTTTCAGCACGCGCTGGCGCAGGGCAATGCTGGCCAGGTCTTCGACGTTGTGGCGCAGCGTGTACTCGGCGTAGGCGCCGCCGTCGGCGTAGTGGAACAGGAACGGCGGCAGCTTGCGTTGCGCTGCGGCGCGGTAGTCGGTAGAGGCAGAAATGATCATGTGGTCTCGCTGCGTCGGTTGTAAGGGGCGGATGCCGGGCGCGCTGAACCGCGCCCGGCCTCTGACACTTTAGTGAACCAGCATGCCGGTCAGCCAATAGGCCTGAACCAGAGTGATCAGGCCGACGATGGTGGCAAAGAACAGGCTGTGTTTGAGGGTGAAGCGGAACAGGTCCGATTCCTTGCCGACCAGGCCGGTGGCCGCACAGGCTACCGCGATCGACTGCGGCGAAATCATCTTGCCGGTCACGCCACCGCTGGTGTTGGCCGCGACCAGCAGGGTGTCGTTAACCCCGATCTGATGCGCCGTGGTGGCCTGCAGCGAGCTGAACAAGGCGTTGGACGAGGTGTCGGAGCCGGTCAGGAACACGCCCAGCCAGCCAAGGAACGGCGAGAAGAACGGGAACGCCGCGCCGGTGCCGGCCAGTACCAGGGCCATGGTCGAAGACATGCCGGAGTAGTTGGTGACGAAGGCGAAGGCCAGCACCATGCCGATCGACAGGATCGGCCAGCGCAGCTCGAAGAAGGTCTCTTTCAAAGTGGTCAGACCAGTTTTGAAATTGATCTTCAGGACCAGCATGGAGATCAGTGCCGAGAAGAAGATCGCGGTACCGGTGGCGGAAATCGGGTCGAGTTTGAATACGGCCGGAATCGCAGTCGGGGTGGCGACGATCGGGGCAGTCTTGATCACCAGTTGATCGAGGTGCGGAATGGCGAAGTTGAACACCCAGCTGTACATCGAGCCGCCAGCGGCAAAGGCTGCCTTGAACGGTTTGAGGGTCCAGATGGTGACCAGCACGGTGAGAATCAGGAACGGCGACCAGGCCTTGAAGATTTCACCGAAGCTGTACGGTGAAGGCTGGCTGCCACCGCCATTGACCACGGCGGCGCCAACGCTGCCGGTAGCGCTGGTGAACGAACGCTTGGGCTGCCAGACCTTGAGGAACAGGGTCAGGGAAACCAGGCTGGCCAGGGCCGAGGTGATGTCCGGCAGTTCCGGGCCGATGAAGTTCGAGGTGAAGTACTGGGTGACCGCGAAGCTCAAACCAGCCACCAGTGCAGCAGGCCAGGTCTCTTTGACGCCGCGCAGGCCGTCCATCATGAACACCAGCCAGAACGGCACGAACAGCGACAGCAGCGGCAGTTGGCGGCCGGTCATGGCGCCGATCTTGAAGGCGTCGATGCCGGTTACCTGGCCGGCAACGATGATCGGGATGCCAAGGGCACCGAACGCCACCGGTGCGGTGTTGGCGATCAGGCACAGGCCGGCGGCATACAGCGGATTGAAACCCAGGCCTACGAGCAGAGCGGCAGTAATCGCCACCGGTGCGCCGAAGCCTGCCGCACCTTCCAGGAAGGCACCAAAGCAGAAGCCGATCAGCAGCACTTGCAGGCGCTGGTCATCGGTAATCGACAGCACCGAGCTGCGGATGACTTCGAACTGGCCGCTCTTGACCGTCAGTTTGTAGAGGAACACCGCGGCAACGATGATCCAGGCGATAGGCCACAGGCCATAGGCAAAACCGTACCCGGCGGCGGCAAGCGCCATGTCGGCAGGCATCTGGAAGGCAAAGATCGCGACCAGAATCGACAGGCCCAGGGTAATGCTACCCGCCACATGACCCTTGAGACGGAACACCGCCAGCGCGAGAAAGAAGAAGACGATCGGGATGACTGCCGCGAGCGCGGACAGGCCAAGACTACCAAGCGGACTGTAAAGCTGTTGCCAGGTTTGCATATGGGGTGGCCCCTAATTGTTGTTGGTCTGACGCTGGCATTGGATAATTGGTAATACCAATTTACAATGTCGAGGCGCTAGGTTAAAAGCCTCGTAGCGGGTGTGTCAATTTGTCTCGGCAAAACTTTCGTCGGAGCAGAGGCGGGCGCGAGGCCTGAATAGCTGGGAAATTTGCCAACTGATGGGTGTCGGCGAGAGGCGGATAGGCCAAAATAGACGGCCCCAAACGTTCTTGGGCTTGTGGAGTGCATGTGATGGTTTTTGATCAGGTCCGCCAACGCCGTTTGTCCGACGATATTGTCGAGCGGCTTGAGGGGATGATTCTTGAAGGCACCTTGGCTGCCGGCCAGCGGCTGCCTGCCGAACGGGCATTGGCCGAACAGTTCGGGGTGTCGCGACCGTCATTGCGCGAAGCAATCCAGAAGCTGGTGGCAAAAGGTTTGTTGGTCAGTCGCCAGGGCGGTGGTAACTACGTGGCCGAGTCACTGGGCACAACCTTCAGCGACCCCTTGTTGCAATTGCTTGAAAGCAACCCGGAAGCCCAGCGTGATCTGCTTGAGTTCCGTCACACCCTGGAAGCGTCGTGTGCCTATTACGCGGCAATCCGCGCCACGGAACCTGACCGTCAACGGCTCAAGGCTGCGTTCGACACCTTGCAGGATTGTTATTCGCGCTCCGCTGAAGTGGACCGGGCCGAGGAGGGCGCAGCCGATGCGCGTTTCCACCTGGCGATTGCCGAGGCCAGCCACAACGCGGTGTTGTTGCACACCATTCGTGGTCTGTTCGACCTGCTCAAGCGCAACGTGGTTACCAACATTGGCGGTATGTACAAGCAGCGTGCCGAAACCCGAGACATGCTGATCAGTCAGCACCGGGAGCTGTACCTGGCGATTGTGGAAGGGCGTGCGGAGGATGCGCGCGAAGTGTCCAGCCGGCACATTCTGTACGTGCAGGAAGTGCTCGACGAAGTGCGCCAGGAAGTGCAGCGAACAGCGCGGGCAGAGCGGCGTATCGGGCGTTAGTGCGTAATGGCAAGGCAGGCGACCTCAGGCCGCCTGCCAGAAAGACTCAGTCTTCCTTGCCCTTGTTGCGCACTGCACGCTGCAGTTCGCGGTCGGAATCACGTTCACGCTGTGTATCGCGCTTGTCGTATTCCTTCTTGCCCTTGCCCAGTGCGATCTCGCACTTGATCAGGTGCTTGCTCCAGTAGATCGACAAGGCCACGCAGGTGTAGCCCTTTTGCTGTACGGCAGCATGAATGCGTTCCAGCTCGCGCTTGTTGAGCAGCAGTTTGCGGGTACGTGTCGGGTCGGCAATGACATGGGTGCTGGCCGCGGTCAGTGGCGTGATATGGCTGCCCATCAGCCAGGCCTCGCCATCTTTGAGCACCACGTAACTGTCGGTCAGATGCGCCTTGCCGGCACGCAGACTTTTTACTTCCCAACCGGACAGGACCAATCCGGCCTCGAACTTGTGCTCGATGAAGTAATCGTGTCGCGCCTTTTTATTCTGCGCGATGGTCCCTGTCGGATGTTTCTTTTGTTTAGCCATAGGGGCGGCATTATAGGCAGTCGTCGCGCTGTCGGCTACGGGGTAGCAGTGCGCTTGAGCCTGTGAGTTGAATCCCGGACAATGCGCGCTCATTTTTTCCACAGTTGAGCGTGTTGATGTCGACGGACAAGGTTTCTGTCCATGGTGGCTGGGCCAGTCGCTGGGTGTTTGTACTGGCGGCAACCGGTGCTGCAGTAGGGCTGGGAAGTATCTGGAAATTCCCCTACATGGTCGGTGTCTACGGTGGCGGAGCCTTTGTGCTGGTGTTCCTGGCCTGCATTGCCCTGATCGGCATCCCGGTGATGCTCGCTGAAACCCTGATCGGCCGCCGTACCCGCCAGAGCCCGGCCAACGCCCTGCGTGACCTGGCGCTAGAGGCAGGGCACTCACCGCGCTGGTCCTGGTGGGCGTTTGCCGGAATGATCACGGCGCTGTTGATCCTGTCGTTCTACAGCGTGGTCGGTGGCTGGTCGTTCGATTACATCATCAGCATGGGCAAAGGCGACTTTCAGGGCGTGACGGCCGACCAGGTCGGCACCTACTTCAATGGGGTCATCAGCGATCCCTGGCGGCTTGTGCTGTGGCACAGCCTGTTCATGCTGCTTTCGGCGCTGGTGATTGCGCGCGGTGTGGTGGCAGGCCTGGAGAAGAGTCTGCGCATCATGATGCCGCTACTGTTCCTGCTGCTGGTGATCCTGCTGGGCTACAGCCTGACCACCGGGCACTTCATGCAGGGTCTGCATTTCATGTTCGACTTTGACACCTCGCGCCTGCTCGACGGCTTGCTGCCTGCCATGGGGCATGCCTTCTTTTCGTTGAGTGTCGGTGTCGGCTCGCTGTTGATCTACGGCGCCTACATGCCCAAAGGTGCGTCGATTGGCGGCACCATTGTCGCCGTCGCGCTGCTCGATACCTTTGTTTCGCTGTTGGCCGGCCTGGCCTTGTTCCCTATCGTTTTTGCTGCCGGGCTGAACCCCAGCGAAGGCCCGGGCCTGATGTTCGTTGCCCTGCCATTTGCATTCGGCAATGTGGCGTTTGGCCAGTTGATGGGCGTCGTATTCTTTGTTCTAGTGGCGGTGGCGGCCTGGAGTTCGGCGATTTCTTTGCTGGAGCCAATGGTGGCCTACCTGGTGGAGCGCACCGGTGTGCGTCGTGGCTGGATCACAACCTGGCTGGCATTCAGTTGCTGGTTGGTTGGCTTGGGCACGGTGTTTTCATTCAATATCTGGCAGCAGGCGCGCTTTTTTGTGAACGACGGCAGCGGCCTGCAGCTCTACCAGTGGGGAGCGAGCGGCGGCCTGGATTTCTTCGGGGTGATCGATTTCTTCACCTCGCGGGTCATGTTGCCGTTGGGTGGATTGTGTTTTGTGATTTTCGCCGGTTGGATCATGGGCCGTGAGGCGGTGCGCGACGAGTTGGCCATGCGCAGCCCGTTGTTGTTTGCTCTGACTTTCTTCTTGATGCGCTATGTGGCGCCCCTCGGCATTCTGATTGTGTTTGCCGCTCAGCTTTGGAAGTGACACCTGGATGACTACCCATATTCAACGCTCGGCTCTGCTGCCTTATCCCGCCCAGGCGTTGTACGACCTGGTCAATGATGTAGCGCGCTACCCGGAGTTTCTGCCCTGGTGCTCGGCCAGCACGGTGCTCGAAGTCAGTGACACGCTGATGCGTGCCAGCCTGGAGGTTGCCAAGGGCGGGATGAGCCAGAAGTTTGTTACCCGCAATGTGCTGGTGCCCGGGCAGTCAATCGAGATGAACCTGGAGGAGGGGCCCTTCAATCAGCTGCATGGGCTGTGGATATTCAAGCCCTTGGGTGAGAAGGCCTGCAAGATCAGTCTGGACTTGTCCTTCGACTATGCCGGGCCGCTGGTGCGTGCCACCTTGGGCCCGCTCTTCAACCAGGCGGCCAATACCCTGGTAGACGCATTCTGCCAGCGGGCCAAGCAATTCAATGGCTGAGCACCTGTTGCAGGTAGAGGTTGCCTACGCAACCGCCGAACAGCAATGGCTCCTGACGTTAGAGGTCGCGGCCGGTACCACATTGCGTGAGGCCGTGCGATTGTCGGGGCTCGCCGAGCAGGTGCCGGGGCTTGATGCAGAAGCCTGCCCGCTGGGTATCTTCGGCAAGGTCGTCAAAGAGGCTGATCAGCAAACTGTTGTCGACGGTGATCGCATCGAGGTGTATCGGCCGTTGATGATCGACCCCAAGGAAGTGCGCAAGCAGCGCGCCGACAAAGTGGCGAGGGTGTTCAAAAAAGCCAAGCGCTGAGGCACAAAAAAGCCCGGAATGTCCGGGCTTTTCTTTGTCAGCAATGGGCTTATTGCGGCGAGACTTCCAGTGGTGCAGGGGTCGGTACCGGAATGGTTTCAATGGTATCGACTTCTTTCTGGATCTTCTCTTCAAGGGAGCCCGGCTTGGCTGGGGTTTCCTTGACCGGCTCGACCGGCTGGGTAGTGCCTGTTTCGACCGGGGCGACGCTGGTGTCGCCGCTGCCACCGAGAATTTCCTGGTCGCGGCTGACGCCCGGCATGAAGTCGCCGGACAGGCTGACCAGTTGATCGTTCTCGTTGAAGAAGATGCTCATGCGCTCCTGCTGGCGTTCACCGCCACCTGGCTGCAGGCTGTACAGATAATCCCAACGATTGGTATGGAAGGTATCCTGGATCAACGGGTTGCCCATGATAAACCTTACTTGCCGACGGGTCATTCCGGGGCGTAATTGGTCTATCATGTCTTGCGTGACGACATTGCCCTGCTGGATGTCGATTTTGTAAACCCCGGGGAACGAGCAACCGGCGAGTGCGAGCAGTCCCACAAAGGTGAGGCTGGTTAGCAAGAGCTTGGTGTTTTGCATCGGTGGGCGACTTCCACTATCTTGGCTGGACAACGTAAACCCCGATCATACCCGTATTCAGAGAAGCTGCGAAGCAGCATCGGCGAGAAAGCTGACCATGGTTGAAAATAGCGAACTGCGCAAAGCTGGTCTCAAGGTGACCCTGCCTCGAGTAAAAATTCTACAGATGCTCGACTCTACCGAGCAGCGTCACATGAGTGCCGAGGATGTCTACAAGGCGCTGATGGAGGCCGGCGAAGATGTAGGTCTGGCCACGGTTTACCGTGTACTGACCCAATTCGAAGCCGCAGGCCTGGTTGTGCGCCACAACTTCGATGGCGGTCACGCCGTATTCGAGCTGGCCGATGGCGGCCACCACGACCACATGGTTAACGTGGAGTCTGGCGAAGTTATCGAGTTTTTCGATAGCGAAATTGAAAAGCGCCAGAAGGAAATCGTTGCTGAGCACGGTTACGACCTGGTCGACCATAATCTGGTCCTGTACGTGCGCAAGAAAAAGTAAGCAATTATTTCTTCGTGTGTGACAACAAAGGCGACCTCAGGTCGCCTTTGTGTTTTCTGGCCTTCGCTTCAGGCTTTGCTGGTCACGACCATTTTGCGGGCGTGAGCCAGCGATTCCTTGGTCAGGTCAATGCCGCCGAGCATCCGCGCCACTTCTTCTACACGTTCACGTTTGCCAAGGTTGGCCACTGCGGTATGGGTGGCATCGCTGTTGCGCACCTTGTGCACGAACAGATGGTGGTGACCTTGTGCCGCCACCTGTGGCAGGTGCGTGACGGTCAGTACCTGGCCACGCTCGCCCAGGCGGCGCAGTAGTTGGCCAACGATTTCGGCAGTTGGGCCGCCGATACCCACATCGACTTCATCGAAGACCAGGGTCGGGATGCGAGAGGTTTGCGCAGTAATGACCTGGATCGCCAGGCTGATCCGTGACAGCTCGCCACCAGAGGCGACTTTTGCCAGGCCCTTGAGCGGTTGGCCCGGGTTGGCGCTGACCAGTAATTCCACCTGTTCCAGGCCATGCGGTGACAACTCGTCACTGTCGTTGGTGTGCAGCTCGATGCTGAAGCGGCCGCCGGGCATGCCCAGGCGCTGGATCTCCTGTTCCACGGCACCGGCCAGCTGAGTGGCTGCCTGCTTGCGCAGCCCGCTCAGCTCGATGGCCTTGTCCTGGTAGTGGCGGGCAAAGGCGGCCAGCTCATCGGCAAGGCGCTCGATCGACTCGTCATTGGCGTTGAGGCCTTCGAGCTCCTCCAGCAATCGTTGTTGCAGGCTGGACAGTTCGGTTGGGTGTACGCGGTGTTTGCGCGCCAGTGTATAGATGTTGTCGAGACGCTCTTCGAGCTGCTGCAGGCGCGCCGGGTCGGCGTCGAAGTGATCGAGGAAGCGGTTGAGCTCACCCACCGCTTCTTCAACCTGGATTTGCGCGCTGGCGATCATGTTGGCAGCTTCGCCCAGTGCCTTGGGGGCATTTTGCACGGCGGTCAGGCGGTTGAGGCTGGCGGTCAGGGCGTTGAGCACGTTGCCTGAGTCGTTCTCGCTGCAGTGGTCGATGACCTGGCGGCAGATGCCGAACAAGGCTTCGGCGTTGGTCAGGTTCTTGTGTTCCTGTTCCAGTTGCTCCAATTCGTTCTCGCCAAGGCCCAGGTTGTCGAGCTCTTCGAGCTGGTAGCTGAGCAGTTGATGCTGGGCCCGTTGCTCGTCGCCCGAGTTGGACAGGCGCTCGAGTTCCTGGCGGGTCTGGCGCCAGCGCTGGGCCGCCAGTTGTACCTGGCGGGCCAGGTCGGTGGCGCCGGCATATTCGTCGAGCAGTCGCCGATGGGTGTCAGTCTTCAGCAGCGACTGGTGTTCGTGCTGGCTGTGGATATCGATGAGCAGTTCGCCCAGAGCCTTGAGGTCGCCAAGCGGGCAAGGGGTGCCGTTTATGTAGCCGCGGCTGCGCCCTTCGGCAGTGATGACCCGGCGCAGGATGCATGGGCCGTCGTTGTCCAGGTCGCGTTCGGCCAGCCAGGTGCGGGCTTCGGGGATATCCACAAGGTCGAAAGTGGCGAGGATGTCGGCCTTGTCGGCACCTGGGCGTACCACGCCGCTGTCGGCACGATCACCCAGGGTCAGGCCCAGGGCGTCGAGCATGATCGATTTGCCGGCACCGGTTTCACCGGTAATGACGCTCATTCCTCGGGCGAGCTCCAGGTCCAGGTGTTCGACGATGGCATAGTTGTGTACAGACAGGTGCACCAGCATTGGGGCGGCTCCCAGGCGAGAAGTCTGGTTATTTATACAGTGTTTTAAAATCCACTGGCAATGGCTGCGCTTAGTTCGATTTGGTTATCAGTCGGCTGTTCTGATTGCGATGGGTTATGAACGAATCGGCGTGTGACGTTCTCTACCCCTTGAACCTGGGTTTTACGACCCCATATAGCCGGCAGAAGCGCGAGTTCAGCTCGCTGACATTATTCGAGAGGAGAGATTTTATGGCTGACGAACAGCTGGATGAACAGAATCTGAACGCCGAAGAAACTGGCGCACAAGACCTGAGCGCCCGCGTGCAGGTGCTCGAAGAGCAGCTGGCGGCGGCCCAGGATCAATCCCTGCGTACCGCTGCCGACTTGCAGAACATCCGTCGCCGTGCCGAACAGGATGTCGAGAAGGCGCACAAGTTTGCGCTGGAAAAATTCGCCGGCGACCTGCTGCCGGTTATCGACAGCCTGGAGCGCGGCCTGGAGCTTTCCAGCCCGGACGACGAGAGCATTCGCCCAATGCGCGAGGGCATCGAGCTCACCCTGAAGATGTTCCACGACACCCTCAAGCGCTACAACCTTGAGGCGATTGACCCGCACGGCGAACCCTTCAACGCCGAGCACCACCAGGCAATGGCCATGCAGGAAAGCGCCGAGGTCGAGCCCAACAGCGTACTCAAGGTCTTCCAGAAGGGCTATCAGCTCAATGGTCGCCTGCTGCGCCCGGCCATGGTCGTGGTCAGCAAGGCCCCTGCAGCGGTTTCGCCGTCGATTGACGAGCAGGCTTGAAATCGTTTCGGGCGCCCCCATCTAGGTGTCAAGCATTCAAGTATTACCGCAGTTAGCCACCACTGCTGCGGCAACAAAATTCAAGTTTCGGGAGAGTGAACATGGGCAAAATCATTGGTATCGACCTGGGGACCACCAACTCGTGTGTCTCCATTCTGGAAAACGGCAACGTCAAGGTAATCGAGAACGCTGAAGGCGCTCGTACCACGCCGTCGATCATTGCATACGCCAACGATGGCGAGATTCTGGTCGGTCAGTCGGCCAAGCGTCAGGCAGTGACCAATCCGCACAACACCCTGTACGCAGTAAAACGTCTGATCGGTCGTCGTTTCGACGAAGATGTCGTGCAGAAAGACATCCAGATGGTTCCGTACAAGATCGTCAAGGCTGACAACAACGACGCCTGGGTCGAAGTCAACGGCCAGAAAATGGCACCGCCTCAGATCTCTGCCGAGATCCTGAAAAAAATGAAGAAGACCGCCGAAGACTACCTCGGCGAGCCTGTCACCGAAGCGGTCATCACCGTTCCGGCGTACTTCAACGACAGCCAGCGTCAGGCCACCAAAGATGCCGGTCGCATCGCCGGTCTGGACGTAAAACGTATCATCAACGAACCGACTGCAGCCGCACTGGCTTACGGTATGGACAAGGCCAAGGGCGATCACACCGTGATCGTTTATGACCTCGGCGGTGGTACCTTCGACGTTTCGGTTATCGAAATCGCCGAAGTCGATGGCGAGCACCAGTTCGAAGTACTGGCCACCAACGGTGACACCTTCCTCGGTGGTGAAGACTTTGACATTCGTCTGATCGACTACCTCGTCGACGAATTCAAGAAAGAAAGCGGCATGAACCTCAAAGGTGACCCGCTGGCCATGCAGCGTCTGAAAGAAGCTGCTGAAAAAGCCAAGATCGAGCTGTCCTCGAGCCAGCAGACCGACGTTAACCTGCCGTACATCACTGCAGATGCTTCCGGTCCTAAGCACCTGAACGTGAAGATCTCCCGCGCCAAGCTGGAGTCGCTGGTCGAAGACCTGGTTCAGCGCACCATCGAGCCATGCCGTATCGCCATGAAAGATGCCGGTATCGACGTCAGCAAGATCGACGATGTGATCCTGGTGGGTGGTCAGACCCGTATGCCGCTGGTGCAGAAGGCTGTTACCGATTTCTTCGGTAAAGAAGCCCGTAAAGACGTCAACCCTGACGAAGCGGTTGCCATGGGTGCTGCGATCCAGGGTGCGGTACTGGCCGGTGACGTCAAAGACGTGCTGCTGCTGGACGTCAGCCCGCTGACCCTGGGTATCGAAACCATGGGTGGCGTGATGACCGCGCTGATCGAGAAGAACACCACTATTCCGACCAAAAAGTCGCAAGTGTTCTCGACTGCTGATGACAACCAGAGCGCTGTGACCATTCACGTGCTGCAAGGTGAGCGTAAGCAGGCTGCACAGAACAAGTCCCTGGGCAAGTTCGACCTGGCCGAGATTCCACCAGCACCACGTGGCGTGCCACAGATCGAAGTAACCTTCGACATCGACGCCAACGGCATTCTGCACGTAGGCGCCAAGGACAAGGCTACTGGCAAGACCCAGTCGATCGTGATCAAGGCCAACTCGGGTCTGTCTGATGAAGAAATTCAGCAGATGATCCGCGACGCCGAAGCGAACTCGGAAGAAGACCGCAAGTTCGAAGAGCTGGCCACTGCCCGTAACCAGGGTGATGCGCTGGTTCACTCGACTCGCAAAATGGTCGCTGATGCCGGTGACAAGGTTACCGCTGAAGAGAAGACCGCGATCGAGGCTGCTGTGGTTGCCCTGGAAGCCGCCATCAAAGGCGACGACAAGGCTGCCATCGACGCCAAGGTCGAAGAGCTGTCGAAAGTATCGGCTCCTGTTGCTCAGAAGATGTACGCCGAGCAGCAGGCTGAGCAGCCACAAGCGGGTGCGCAGCAGCAAGCCGAAGAACCTAAGCACGACGACGTGGTCGATGCCGAGTTCGAAGAAGTCAAAGACAACAAGTAATTGCTACAGGTTGTCGGCCGGCTGACTGCTCACTAGCGGTTGACTGGTAGGATGTCGCCGCGCGGGGGCTTGCTCCCGCGTTGGCGTGTCTGGAATACCCGAATTTTTACAGCATCTGTCAGGCCTTCGGGAGAAGGTTGAGGTGGATGCTGGCGGCACAGCGCGAAATGCGCAGAGGTTTGCCGAACGTCCTCAAGAGTGCAAAGACTTATGGCAAAGCGTGACTATTACGAAGTTCTGGGGGTTGAGCGCGGCTCCAGTGAGGCGGACCTGAAGAAGGCCTATCGCCGCCTGGCGATGAAGCATCACCCGGACCGTAACCCCGATGACAAAGAGTCTGAAGAGAAATTCAAGGAAGCCAACGAGGCTTACGAAGTTCTTTCCGATGCCAGCAAGCGTGCGGCCTACGATCAGTACGGTCACGCGGGTGTCGACCCGAGCATGGGTGGTGGCGGTGCTGGTTTCGGTGGCGCGAACTTCTCCGATATCTTCGGTGACGTGTTCAGCGACTTCTTTGGCGGCGGCCGTGGTGGTTCGCGCGGTGGTGCCCAGCGTGGCAGCGACCTGCGTTACACCCTCGAGCTGAACCTGGAAGAAGCGGTGCGCGGTACCACGGTCAATATCCGTGTGCCGACGCTGGTCAACTGTGAGCCGTGTGATGGCTCTGGGGCCAAGAAAGGCTCGTCGCCTTCGACCTGTCCGACCTGTGGCGGTATTGGTCAGGTGCGTATGCAGCAGGGCTTCTTCTCGGTCCAGCAGACCTGCCCGCGTTGCCACGGCCAGGGCAAGATCATCACCGATCCGTGCAACTCGTGCCACGGGGAAGGTCGTGTCGAAGAGTTCAAGACGCTTTCGGTCAAGGTGCCAGCTGGCGTTGATACCGGTGATCGCATTCGCCTGTCGGGTGAAGGTGAGGCCGGCTCCCACGGTGGGCCTACCGGCGATCTGTACGTTGTGATCAATGTGCGCGAGCACGCGATCTTCCAGCGTGATGGCAAGCACCTGTATTGCGAAGTGCCGATCAGTTACACCGATGCTGCCCTGGGTGGTGAGCTGGAAGTGCCGACCCTTGATGGTCGGGTCAAGTTGAAGATTCCGGAAGGCACCCAGACCGGCAAGCAGTTCCGCTTGCGTGGCAAGGGCGTGGCCCCGGTGCGTGGCGGTGGAGCTGGCGATCTGATGTGCCGGGTTGCGGTGGAAACACCGGTCAACCTGAGTCGTCGTCAGCGCGAGTTGCTCGAAGAGCTGCGTGATTCGCTGGAAGGCGACAGTTCTCACTCGCCCAAGGCCAGTGGTTGGTTTGAAGGCGTAAAGCGCTTCTTCGGCGACTTGTAAGAGGGATAAGGCATGCGACGTATAGCGGTAATGGGCGCGGCAGGGCGCATGGGCAAGACTCTGATCGAGGCTGTGCAACAGGCGCCGGGAGCCGGGCTGACGGCGGCAATTGATCGTCCGGACAGTTCGCTGGTGGGTGCCGATGCGGGTGAGCTGGCTGCATTGGGTCGCATTGGTGTGATGCTCTCCGACGACCTGGCAAAGGTTGCCGATGAGTTTGATGTGCTGATCGACTTCACTCACCCTTCGGTGACCCTGAAGAACCTGGCGTTCTGCCGCAAGGCAGGCAAGGCCATGGTCATCGGCACCACCGGTTTCAGTGTCGAGGAAAAGCAGCTGCTGGCCGAGGCAGGCAAGGACATTCCGATTGTCTTTGCGGCCAACTTCAGTGTCGGCGTCAACCTCAGCCTGAAGCTGCTGGACATGGCTGCGCGCGTGCTTGGTGATGACGTGGATATCGAAATCATCGAGGCCCATCACCGTCACAAGGTCGATGCGCCGTCGGGAACTGCGCTGCGCATGGGTGAAGTCGTTGCCAATGCGCTGGGCCGTAATCTGCAGGAAGTGGCAGTTTACGGTCGTGAAGGCCAGACCGGTGCCCGCGATCGCCAGACCATCGGTTTTGCTACCGTGCGTGCCGGCGATGTGGTCGGTGATCACACGGTGCTGTTCGCCGCTGAAGGTGAGCGCCTGGAAATCACCCACAAGGCTTCCAGTCGCATGACCTTTGCCAAGGGTGCTGTACGTGCCGCCCTGTGGCTGGACGGGCGTGAGCCTGGCCTGTATGACATGCAGGACGTGCTCGACCTGCGTTGATCGCAATGCCGCTGCGGGAACGGAATAACCGGAATGGTGAATCCGTTCCCGCAAGCCTCCCATGCGCCCTGTCGCATTCCCGTGCCTTTCAGGCACATCAGTGGTAGACCAAAAAAGCGTTTTTCTGTAAGCTACAGCTTTAGTGTGTCCACTAAAAGCGCGCAGATAATTCGATTAAGAAAGCGGGGTGACGTGTCTATACGTCATTCCGCTTTTTTACAACCTGCGATCGCCCCTTCAGGCTTGATTTACGGGAGGTCTTCTTGACTAAGCCAGCCATACTCGCCCTTGCCGATGGCAGCATTTTTCGCGGTGAAGCCATTGGAGCCGACGGACAAACCGTTGGTGAGGTGGTGTTTAACACCGCAATGACCGGCTATCAGGAAATCCTGACTGACCCTTCCTATGCGCAGCAAATCGTTACCCTGACTTACCCGCACATTGGCAACACCGGCACCACGCCGGAAGATGCCGAATCCGATCGCGTCTGGTCGGCCGGCCTGGTCATTCGCGACCTGCCGCTGATCGCCAGCAACTGGCGTAACAAGCAGTCGCTGCCTGACTACCTCAAGGCCAACAATGTTGTAGCGATCGCCGGTATCGATACCCGCCGCCTGACACGCATCCTGCGTGAAAAGGGCGCGCAGAACGGTTGCATCCTGGCCGGTGACAACATCAGCGAAGAGGCCGCAATTGCCGCCGCTCGCGGTTTCCCTGGCCTCAAGGGCATGGACCTGGCGAAAGTCGTCAGCACCACCTCCAGCTACGAATGGCGCTCCAGCGTCTGGGAGCTGAAAACCGACAGCCACGCGACCATCGATGCCGCCGAGCTGCCGTACCACGTGGTTGCCTACGACTTCGGCGTCAAGCTGAACATCCTGCGCATGCTGGTTGCCCGCGGTTGCCGCCTGACCGTGGTGCCGGCGCAAACCCCGGCCAGCGAAGTGCTGGCGCTCAACCCGGATGGCGTGTTCCTGTCCAACGGCCCTGGTGATCCGGAGCCATGCGACTACGCGATCCAGGCGATCAAAGACATCCTCGAGACCGAAATTCCGGTGTTCGGTATCTGCCTGGGTCACCAGCTGCTGGCCCTGGCCTCCGGTGCCAAGACCGTGAAAATGGGTCATGGTCACCACGGTGCCAACCACCCGGTCCAGGACCTGGATACCGGCGTGGTGATGATCACCAGCCAGAACCACGGTTTTGCGGTTGACGAAGCCACCTTGCCGAGCAACGTTCGCGCCATCCACAAGTCGCTGTTCGACGGTACCCTGCAAGGTATCGAGCGCACCGACAAGAGCGCTTTCAGCTTCCAGGGTCACCCTGAAGCCAGCCCGGGCCCGACCGACGTCGCGCCACTGTTCGACCGTTTCATCGATGCCATGGCCAAGCGCCGCTGAGCACCTGCGAGAAGGCCCTGAACCGGTGCAAGCCGCGTTCAGGTGCTGTCCCAAGATTGTTCAAAGCGGCTTGCCGACTGACCTGCGGAATTGAGTGATACCCATGCCAAAACGTACAGACATTAAAAGCATCCTGATTCTCGGCGCTGGCCCGATCGTGATCGGCCAGGCCTGCGAATTCGACTACTCCGGCGCCCAGGCCTGCAAAGCCCTGCGCGAGGAGGGTTATCGCGTCATCCTGGTGAACTCCAACCCGGCCACCATCATGACCGACCCGGCCATGGCCGATGCCACCTACATCGAACCGATCAAGTGGCAGACAGTAGCCAAGATCATCGAGAAGGAGCGCCCGGACGCGCTGCTGCCGACCATGGGTGGCCAAACCGCTCTGAACTGCGCCCTGGACCTGGAGCGCGAAGGCGTCCTGGAAAAGTTCGGCGTGGAAATGATCGGTGCCAACGCCGACACCATCGACAAAGCCGAAGACCGTTCGCGTTTCGACAAGGCGATGAAGGCCATCGGCCTGGAGTGTCCGCGCTCCGGTATCGCCCACAGCATGGAAGAAGCCAATGCCGTGCTCGAGAAGCTGGGCTTCCCGTGCATTATTCGTCCGTCCTTCACTATGGGCGGCACCGGTGGTGGCATTGCTTACAATCGTGAAGAGTTCGAAGAAATCTGTGCTCGTGGTCTGGACCTGTCGCCGACCAAAGAGCTGCTGATCGACGAATCGCTGATCGGCTGGAAAGAGTACGAGATGGAAGTGGTCCGCGACAAAAAGGACAACTGCATCATCGTCTGCTCGATCGAGAACTTCGACCCGATGGGCGTGCACACCGGTGACTCGATCACTGTTGCGCCGGCGCAGACCCTGACCGACAAGGAATACCAGATCATGCGCAACGCCTCGCTGGCGGTGCTGCGTGAAATCGGTGTGGAAACCGGCGGTTCCAACGTGCAGTTCGGTATCTGCCCGGACACCGGCCGTATGGTCGTGATCGAGATGAACCCGCGGGTGTCGCGTTCTTCGGCCCTGGCTTCGAAAGCCACCGGTTTCCCTATCGCCAAGATCGCTGCCAAGCTGGCCGTCGGTTATACCCTCGACGAACTGCAGAACGACATCACCGGTGGCCGCACCCCGGCGTCCTTCGAGCCGTCGATCGACTATGTCGTTACCAAGCTGCCACGTTTTGCCTTCGAAAAATTCCCGAAAGCCGACGCCCGCCTGACCACCCAGATGAAGTCTGTAGGTGAAGTCATGGCCATCGGCCGTACGTTCCAGGAATCCCTGCAGAAGGCCCTGCGCGGTCTGGAAGTCGGTGTCTGCGGTCTGGATCCTAAAGTCGACCTGGCCAGCCCTGACGCTGCCAGTGTGCTCAAGCGCGAGCTGACTGTGCCGGGTGCCGAGCGCATCTGGTACGTCGCCGACGCCATGCGTTCGGGCATGACCTGCGACGAAATCTTCGCCCTGACCGGTATCGACCACTGGTTCCTGGTGCAGATGGAAGATCTGATCAAAGAAGAAGAGAAGGTCAAGACTCTTGCACTGTCGGCGATCGACAAAGACATGATGCTGCGCCTGAAGCGCAAAGGCTTCTCTGACCAGCGTCTGGCCAAGCTGTTGGGTATCACCGACAAGAACCTGCGCCGTCATCGTCACAAGCTGGAAGTGTTCCCGGTCTACAAGCGCGTCGACACCTGCGCGGCCGAGTTCGCCACCGACACCGCCTACCTGTACTCGACCTACGAGGAAGAGTGCGAGGCCAACCCGTCGACGCGCGACAAAATCATGATCCTCGGTGGCGGTCCTAACCGTATCGGCCAGGGTATCGAGTTCGACTACTGCTGCGTACACGCCGCCCTGGCGCTGCGTGAAGACGGTTACGAGACCATCATGGTCAACTGCAACCCGGAAACCGTCTCCACCGACTACGACACCTCCGACCGCTTGTACTTCGAGCCGCTGACGCTGGAAGACGTGCTGGAGGTGGTGCGTGTCGAGAAGCCAAAAGGCGTGATCGTTCACTACGGTGGCCAGACTCCGTTGAAACTGGCGCGTGCCCTGGAAGAAGCCGGCGTGCCAATCATCGGTACCAGTCCTGACGCTATTGACCGCGCTGAAGACCGTGAGCGCTTCCAGCAGATGGTTCAGCGCCTGAACCTGCTGCAGCCGCCAAACGCCACCGTGCGCAGCGAAGACGAAGCGATTCGTGCTGCCGGTGTTATCGGTTACCCGCTGGTGGTGCGCCCGTCTTACGTGCTGGGCGGCCGTGCGATGGAAATCGTCTACGAACTGGACGAGCTCAAGCGCTACCTGCGTGAGGCTGTACAGGTTTCCAACGACAGCCCGGTACTGCTCGACCACTTCCTCAACTGCGCCATCGAGATGGACGTGGATGCGGTCTGCGACGGCAAAGACGTGGTAATTGGTGCGATCATGCAGCACATCGAACAGGCCGGTGTTCACTCCGGTGACTCGGCATGCTCGCTGCCGCCATACTCGCTGCCAGCCCATGTTCAGGACGAAGTCCGTGAACAGGTCAAGAAGATGGCCCTGGAGCTGGGTGTTGTCGGTCTGATGAACGTGCAGCTGGCACTGCAGGGCGACAAGATCTACGTGATCGAAGTCAACCCGCGCGCTTCGCGTACCGTGCCGTTCGTTTCCAAGTGCATCGGCACCTCCCTGGCGATGATTGCTGCGCGCGTCATGGCCGGCAAATCGCTGAAGGAAATCGGCTTCACCAAGGAAATCATTCCTAACTTCTACAGCGTCAAGGAAGCGGTGTTCCCGTTTGCCAAGTTCCCGGGTGTTGACCCGATCCTCGGCCCTGAGATGAAATCCACCGGTGAAGTCATGGGTGTCGGTGACAGCTTCGGTGAAGCCTTCGCCAAGGCCCAGATGGGTGCCAGCGAAGTGCTGCCGACCGGCGGTACTGCATTCATCAGCGTCCGCGACGACGACAAGCCGCAAGTGGCTGGCGTTGCCCGCGACCTGATCGCCCTGGGCTTCGAAGTGGTAGCCACTGTCGGCACCGCCAAGGTAATCGAGGCGGCTGGCCTGAAAGTGCGTCGCGTGAACAAGGTGACCGAAGGTCGTCCGCACGTGGTCGACATGATCAAGAACGACGAAGTGTCGCTGATCATCAACACCACCGAAGGCCGCCAGTCGATTGCCGATTCGTACTCGATTCGTCGCAATGCGTTGCAGCACAAGATTTACTGCACCACCACCATTGCGGCCGGTGAAGCCATCTGTGAAGCGCTGAAATTCGGTCCGGAAAAGACCGTTCGCCGCTTGCAGGATCTGCATGCAGGACTCAAAGCATGAGCATTACCAAATACCCGATGACCGTCCAGGGCGCTCGCGCCCTGGAGGAAGAGCACCTGTTCCTGAGCAAGACCGAGCGTCCGCGCTTGAGTCAGGCGATTGGCGAGGCCCGCGAGCTGGGTGACCTCAAGGAAAACGCCGAATACCATGCCGCCCGTGAAGAGCAAGGCATGGTCGAAGCGCGTATCCGTGATATCGAGGGCCGTCTGCAGAACTCGGTCGTGATCGATGTGACCACCATTCCCCATACCGGGAAGGTCATCTTCGGTACTACCGTGGACCTGGAGAACACCGAAACTGGCGATCAGGTGACCTATCAGATCGTTGGTGAGGACGAGGCCGACATCAAGAAGGGCAAGCTCTCTGCTGGGGCACCGATTGCCCGTGCAATCATCGGCAAGGAAGAAGGCGATACTGTCGTCGTCAAAACGCCAAGTGGCACGGTCGAGTACGAGATTGTCGAAGTCAAACACATCTGACCGGTACATGCCGGCGCCAACTCTCGAAGGGATCCTCTGGCAGCTGGCCCAGGTCTTCTGGGTTGGCGGCCTGTGGGTGTTTCACGTCGGGCTGGTACCGGCGCTCAAGGTCAGTGGCCTGGCGCCGTTGCTGGTGCAGGACATCGCCGTGCAGATTGATCGCTGGTTGATCGGCGTGGCAGCAGTCGGCCTGCTGACCCAGCTGGCGGTATTGGTGAGGTTGAGAGGGGTGGCGGCCTGGTGGCAGACCTTCAGCGGCCAGATGCTGCTGGTGGGTTTCACCGCGTGTGTCGGCTACTACACCTTGCGCTACGGTGTTTCCGTGGGGGAGCGATGGCAGGTGTTCTGCTTCGCTGTTCTGGGAATCAGCGGTATCGTACTGGCTGCTCAGCCGGTGCCGGGCAGGGCGCGCCGAGCGCGCCACTGACCGGAACGAACATCACTTGTAGCGATGGATGTTCGACAGCTGCTTGTTCGGCTGTGGGTTGCGGCGGTAGATCAGTGCTTTTTTCCCAATGGTCTGCACCAGTTCGGCGCGACCGGCCTTGCACAGTGCGGCAATTGCAGCGGCACGTTCTTCCCGATCTTCCGAGCGAATCTCGACCTTGATCAGTTCATGATCGGCCAGGGCGCGTTCGAGTTCGGCGATAACGCCCTCAGTCAGCCCATTGCCTGCCACAATCAGAACTGGTTTCAGATCGTGGCCAATGGATTTGTACTGTTTCTTCTGCTCGTTATTGAGCGGCATAATCTGACCCTTGTGTCTGATTCTGTAAAAATGGCGGCCATTTTACCCGAGGGCCCGTGGATCCGCCCAGTTAATCACGACCCTAATCATCGAGGTGCCCAGTGGCGCGTTCCAAGACAAGCCTTGGCTGGCTGAAAGAACACTTCAACGATCCTTACGTCAAAAAGGCGCAAAAGGACGGTTATCGCTCGCGTGCGAGCTACAAATTGCTGGAAATTCAGGAAAAGTACCGAATTATCCGCCCTGGTATGAGCGTAGTCGACCTGGGTGCGGCGCCGGGTGGCTGGTCACAGGTTACCAGTCGTCTGATCGGCGGTCAGGGCCGTCTGATTGCTTCCGACATCCTCGAAATGGACAGTATTCCAGACGTAACCTTCGTCCAGGGCGACTTCACTCAGGACGAAGTGCTGGAGCAGATCCTTGCTGCGGTCGGTAATTCACATGTAGACCTTGTGATTTCCGATATGGCCCCCAATATGAGTGGTACGCCTGCCGTGGACATCCCCAAGGCCATGTTCCTGTGCGAGCTGGCCCTCGATCTGGCGACCCGGGTGCTTAAGCCGGGTGGTGATTTCCTGATCAAGATTTTCCAGGGCGAAGGATTTGACGTATATCTGAAGGACGCTCGTCAGAAATTCGACAAGGTCCAGATGCTCAAGCCGGATTCCTCACGGGATCGCTCCCGCGAGCAGTACTTGCTGGCACGGGGTTATCGCGGCGAGTAAGGCTTCAAGCCGGTGGCTTCCGGGGCATCCGATAGTTTTTTCCAATCGGATGTCCTGCCTGACTTGGATGAACATCGTGTAGTCTAGGTTTCACAAAGGGTTACAGACGGCGCCTGCAGATGTGTGGGTTATGTAGTAAGTTAGGCCGGTGAATATCATGCGAGGCACGGCTGCGCCGTCAGCCGGCTTCAGAGGGTAGCTAATTGAACGATATGGCAAAGAACTTGATCCTGTGGTTGATCATCGCCGCTGTCCTGGTGACGGTGATGAACAACTTCTCCAGCCCGAATGAGCCGCAGACCCTCAACTATTCCGACTTCATTCAGCAGGTCAAGGATGGCAAGGTCGAGCGCGTAGCGGTCGATGGCTATGTCATCACCGGTAAACGTACTGATGGCGACAGCTTCAAGACCATCCGTCCGGCCATCCAGGACAACGGCCTGATCGGCGATCTGGTCGACAACCACGTTGTGGTCGAAGGCAAGCAGCCTGAACAGCAGTCCATCTGGACCCAGTTGCTCGTAGCCAGCTTCCCGATCCTTGTCATCATTGCCGTGTTCATGTTCTTCATGCGCCAGATGCAAGGCGGTGCCGGGGGCAAGGGCGGGCCGATGAGCTTCGGCAAGAGCAAGGCGCGCCTGCTCTCCGAAGACCAGGTCAAGACCACCCTGGCCGATGTCGCCGGTTGCGACGAAGCCAAGGAAGAAGTGGGCGAGCTGGTCGAATTCCTGCGTGATCCGGGCAAGTTCCAACGCCTGGGTGGCCGCATTCCGCGTGGTGTGCTGATGGTTGGCCCACCGGGTACCGGTAAGACCCTGCTGGCCAAGGCGATTGCCGGCGAAGCAAAAGTACCGTTCTTCACCATCTCCGGTTCCGACTTCGTCGAAATGTTCGTCGGTGTGGGTGCCAGCCGTGTTCGCGACATGTTCGAACAGGCCAAGAAGCACGCGCCGTGCATCATCTTCATCGACGAAATCGATGCCGTTGGTCGCCATCGTGGCGCCGGCATGGGTGGCGGTCACGATGAACGTGAGCAAACCCTCAACCAGTTGCTGGTAGAGATGGACGGCTTCGAAATGAATGACGGCATCATCGTCATCGCTGCGACCAACCGTCCGGACGTACTCGACCCGGCGCTGCTGCGTCCCGGTCGTTTCGACCGTCAGGTTGTCGTTGGCTTGCCGGATATCCGTGGCCGTGAGCAGATCCTCAAGGTGCACATGCGCAAAGTGCCGATTGGCGAAAACGTCAATCCCGCTGTGATTGCCCGTGGTACCCCAGGGTTCTCCGGTGCCGACCTTGCCAACCTGGTCAACGAAGCCTCGTTGTTTGCCGCGCGTGGCGGCAAGCGCGTTGTTGAAATGAAAGAGTTCGAGCTGGCCAAAGACAAGATCATGATGGGCGCTGAGCGCAAGACCATGGTCATGTCGGAAAAAGAGAAGCAGAACACCGCTTATCACGAGGCTGGTCACGCTATTGTCGGGCGCGTCGTGCCTGAGCACGATCCGGTCTACAAGGTGTCGATCATCCCGCGTGGCCGCGCTTTGGGTGTGACCATGTTCCTGCCTGAAGAGGACCGTTACAGCCTCTCCAAGCGCGCACTGATCAGCCAGATCTGCTCGCTCTACGGTGGTCGTATTGCCGAAGAGATGACGCTGGGTTTTGACGGTGTAACGACAGGTGCGTCGAACGACATCATGCGCGCCAGCCAGATTGCCCGGAACATGGTCACCAAATGGGGCCTGTCCGAGAAGCTGGGGCCGTTGATGTATGCCGAGGAAGAAGGCGAGGTGTTCCTGGGGCGCAGTGCCGGCTCGCAGCACGCCAGTGTCTCTGGCGAGACGGCCAAGCTGATCGACTCCGAGGTGCGCAGCATCATCGACCAGTGCTATGCGACCGCCAAGCAGATCCTTACCGACAATCGCGACAAGCTTGATGCAATGGCTGATGCGCTGATGAAGTACGAAACCATTGATGCCGAGCAAATCGACGACATCATGGCCGGTCGCACGCCGCGAGAGCCGCGTGACTGGGAAGGTGGGTCGGGCACTTCGGGCACTCCTGCGCAGCAGGGTGATCGTCCGGAATCGCCGATTGGCGGCCCTGCAGCGCAACTCTAAGGGTTCTTATGACCTCACAGCAGTACCCAGCCCGGTTGCCTTGCGGCAACCGGGTTCTTGATTTGTCCCGTACCCATGTCATGGGTATCCTCAATGTCACCCCTGATTCCTTCTCCGACGGCGGTCGCTTCAATCAGCAAGATGCAGCGTTGCGTCATGCCGAGGCGATGGTCGCGGCAGGCGCTACGCTGATCGATATCGGTGGCGAATCTACTCGGCCCGGTGCCAGGGCGGTTTCCGCGCTTGAAGAGCTTGAGCGCGTTGCGCCCATGGTTGAAGCGATCAATCGCGAGCTGGATGTAGTGATCTCGGTCGATACCTCGACACCTGCAGTTATCCGCGAGTCCGCACGGCTGGGTGCCGGGTTGATCAACGATGTGCGCTCGCTCACTCGTGATGGCGCCCTGGATGCGGCGGCGGCCACCGGTTTGCCGGTGTGCCTGATGCATATGCGCGGTGAGCCGGGCGACATGCAGAATAATCCGCATTACGACGATGTCACCGCCGAAGTGGCGAGCTATCTTGAACAACGAATGGCTGCCTGTGCAGCAGTGGGCATTGATGCCGGGCGGATCATCCTTGATCCGGGTTTCGGCTTTGCCAAGACGCTTGCGCACAATCTCAGCCTGTTCAAGCACATGGAGTCCCTCTACCGCCTGGGGCGACCATTGCTGGTGGGTGTTTCGCGCAAAAGCATGATCGGGCAAACCCTGGATCGTCCAGTCGAGCAACGGCTCTATGGCAGCCTGGCTCTGGCCGCGTTGGCGATGACCAAGGGCGCAAGTATCCTGCGCGTTCACGATGTCGCCGAAACGGCCGATATCGTGCGAATGATTGAGGCGGTTCAAACCGCCGAGTAAGTGGAGCGTCTATGAGCAGAAAATATTTTGGTACCGACGGCATTCGTGGCCGTGTCGGCGAATATCCAATCACACCGGATTTCATGCTCAAGCTCGGTTGGGCTGCGGGCATGGCGTTCCGCAAAATGGGTGCATGCCGGGTGCTGGTGGGTAAAGATACCCGTATCTCTGGCTACATGTTCGAGTCTGCCCTGGAGGCCGGTTTGTCCGCCGCAGGTGCCGATGTAATGCTGCTCGGGCCGATGCCGACCCCTGCCATCGCTTACCTGACCCGTACTTTCCATGCCGAAGCGGGCATTGTCATCAGCGCTTCGCACAACCCGCATGACGACAATGGCATCAAGTTCTTCTCCGGCCAGGGCACCAAGTTGCCTGATGCGGTGGAGCTGATGATCGAAGAGTTGCTCGATCAGCCCATGACAGTGGTCGAGTCGAGCAAGTTGGGCAAAGTGTCGCGAATCAATGACGCGGCCGGGCGTTACATCGAGTTTTGCAAAAGCAGCGTGCCGACCAGCACCGATTTTGCTGGCCTGAAGCTTGTGATCGATTGTGCGCATGGCGCAACGTACAAAGTGGCCCCTAGCGTGTTTCGTGAGCTGGGTGCAGAGGTGACGGTGCTGTCGGCCCAGCCAGACGGCCTGAACATCAACGAGAACTGCGGGTCAACCCACATCGAATCGCTGCAGGCAGCGGTTCTGGTGGGGCATGCTGATCTGGGTATCGCTTTTGATGGTGACGGTGACCGGGTGCTGATGGTCGATCACACCGGGGCCATTGTCGATGGCGACGAGTTGCTGTTCATCATCGCCCGCGACCTCAAGGAGCGTGGCAAGCTGCAGGGCGGCGTAGTCGGTACGCTGATGAGTAACCTGGGCCTGGAGCTGGCCCTGAAGGACCTGGATATCCCGTTTGTGCGTGCCAAGGTGGGTGACCGCTATGTGATGGCCGAGTTGCTGGAGCGCGACTGGGTGATCGGTGGCGAGAACTCCGGGCATGTCGTGTGCTGTAACCACACCACGACCGGCGATGCGATCATTGCCGCTTTGCAGGTGCTGCTGTCTCTCAAGCGTCGCGGAGAAACCCTGGCTCACGCCCGTCAGGCGCTGCGCAAGTGCCCGCAGGTGCTGATCAATGTACGCTTCGGCGCAAGCAAGGTTGACCCGCTGGAGCACCCTGCAGTGAAAGAGGCCAGTGCGCGTGTGACCGAGGAAATGGCCGGGCGTGGCCGTGTGTTGTTGCGCAAGTCCGGAACAGAGCCTTTGGTCCGCGTCATGGTCGAAGGCGACGACGAAAGCCAGGTTCGTGCACACGCTGAAACGCTGGCAAAACTGGTAAGTGAAGTTTGCGTTTGAAATACGCTTGCCAGCAGTGATCGGGTTGGGTAACATCTGCGCCCACTTTGACCGACGAGGTACAGCATGCGTCGCCCTATGGTAGCTGGTAACTGGAAGATGCACGGTACCCGCGCCAGCGTCGCTGAGCTGATCAAGGGCTTGAGTATTCAAGACCTTCCGAGCGGTGTTGAGGTCGCGGTGTTTCCACCCGCGCTGTACATCAATCAGGTGATTGATGGGCTGCACGGGAAGTCGATTACCGTCGGCGCTCAGAATTCTGCGGTAGAGCCTGAGCAAGGCGCACTGACCGGTGAAATTGCACCGAGTCAGCTGGTCGAGGCAGGTTGCGGGCTGGTATTGATTGGGCACTCGGAGCGCCGCCAGATCATTGGCGAGAGCGACGAAGTTCTGAATCGCAAGTTCGCTGCGGCACAGGCTTGCGGTTTGAAGCCGGTGCTCTGCGTAGGGGAAACCCTCGAAGAGCGCGAAGCGGGGAAAACGCTTGAGATTGTCGGGCGTCAGCTGGGCAGCATCATCGAAGCATTCGGTGTTGAAGCTTTCGCCAATGCGGTGATTGCCTATGAGCCTGTTTGGGCCATCGGCACCGGTCTGACGGCCACGCCACAGCAAGCGCAGGATGTGCATGCAGCCATCCGCGCACAGCTGGCGGCAGAGAATGCCGAAGTCGCGAAGAATGTGCGGCTTCTATACGGCGGCAGCGTGAAGGCGGCCAATGCGGCTGAACTGTTCGGCATGCCGGATATCGATGGGGGCCTGATTGGTGGGGCTTCCCTGAACGCAGACGAATTCGGTGCAATTTGTCGCGCCGCAGGAAACTGAAAAATGCTGGAAACAGTGATCGTTGTGTTTCATCTGTTGGGCGCACTGGGTTTGGTAGTGCTGGTGTTGCTGCAACAGGGTAAAGGTGCGGAAGCGGGTGCATCTTTCGGCGCAGGTGCTTCAAATACTGTGTTCGGAAGCCAAGGTTCTGCTACCTTTCTGAGTAAGTTTACTGCTATACTAGCTGCCTCTTTCTTCTTAACTGCTCTTGGGTTAGGATACTTTGCTAAAGAGAAAGCTCATGAGCTGACTCAAGCAGGTTTGCCAGATCCAGCGGTACTTGAAGTGAAGCAGCAAAAACCGGCAACAGATGATGTACCGGTGCTCCAGGAGCAGAAGAGCGAAGCCACTAACACTGGCGATGTTCCTCCCGCTCAAGAGCAGAAGTAACGGGTTTCAAAGTAGTATTGCCGAGGTGGTGGAATTGGTAGACACGCAACCTTGAGGTGGTTGTGCCCATAGGGTGTAGGGGTTCGAGTCCCCTTCTCGGTACCAATTGAAACAAGATAGCCCGCTACAGCGGGCTTTCTTGTAGGTGGAGGTTAGATTGACCCTGTCAGGGTTCGGTCGTATACTTTCGCCCCAGCTTTGTCGCGGGGTGGAGCAGTCTGGTAGCTCGTCGGGCTCATAACCCGAAGGTCGTTGGTTCAAATCCAGCCCCCGCAACCAGTATCAGCGGAGCCCCTTTTGCAGGGGCTTTTTCTTGGCTGAACAGTCATAGCGCCGGTATTCAACGGCGTATCAGGGATGGGCGCTTTGCCCATTTTTTATTTGCATAGCATGCACGAGGGGGTTCAGGTGTCGAGCAAGCTAGAACAGTTGCAGGCCTTGTTGGCCCCGGTGGTCGAGGCTCTTGGCTATCAATGCTGGGGGATCGAATTCATCTCTCAAGGCAAACATTCGGTCCTGCGAATCTATATCGATAAAGAGGAAGGCATTCTGGTTGATGACTGCGCAATCGTCAGTCACCAGGCCAGCGCCATTCTGGATGTCGAAGATCCAATCAGTTCCGAATATACCCTTGAAGTGTCCTCTCCTGGCATGGATCGCCCGCTGTTCACTTTGGAACAGTACGCTTCGCATGCCGGCGAACAAGTGAAGATCAAGCTGCGCACGCCCTTTGAAGGTCGTCGTAACTTTCAGGGCCTCCTCCGTGGCGTGGAGGAGCAGGATGTGGTTGTTCAGGTGGATAACCAAGAGTTCCTGTTGCCGATCGATTCGATCGACAAGGCCAACATTATTCCCAGTTTTGACTGAGGCGTGCCGGATCCCGCGGACCGCGCGGATCCAATGGCTTGCGAAAGGCGAGGCGTACGATGAGCAAAGAAGTACTGCTGGTTGTTGAGTCGGTATCCAACGAAAAGGGCGTACCGGCCGGCGTAATTTTTGAAGCGCTGGAAGTGGCTCTGGCCACTGCAACCAAAAAACGTTTTGACGACGAAGTCGACCTGCGTGTGGAAATCAATCGCCACACCGGTAGCTACGAGACTTTCCGTCGCTGGACAGTCGTCGAGGAAAAGGATCTGGACGATCCGGCGATCGAAGTATGGCCGGCCAAAATCCAGGACTCCCATCCTGAAGCCAAAGTCGGCGACGTGATCGAAGAGAAAATCGAATCGATCGAGTTCGGCCGCATTGCTGCCCAGACCGCCAAGCAAGTCATCGTGCAGAAGGTTCGTGAAGCCGAGCGCGCTCAAGTGGTAGATGCCTACCGCGAGCGTCTGGGTGAAATCATCTCCGGCACCGTCAAGAAGGTCACCCGTGACAACGTCATCGTTGACCTGGGCAACAACGCCGAGGCGCTGCTGGCCCGTGAAGACATTATCTCGCGCGAAACTTTCCGTGTTGGTGTGCGCTTGCGCGCCCTGCTCAAGGAAATTCGCACTGAGAACCGTGGTCCTCAGCTGATTCTGTCGCGTACCGCGCCACAGATGCTGATCGAGTTGTTCCGCATTGAAGTGCCGGAAATCGCCGAGGGCCTGATCGAAGTTATGGCCGCGTCCCGTGATCCGGGCTCGCGTGCCAAAATCGCCGTACGCTCCAAGGACAAGCGCATTGACCCGCAAGGTGCCTGTATCGGCATGCGCGGCTCGCGTGTTCAGGCAGTGTCCGGTGAATTGGGCGGCGAACGTGTGGATATCGTCCTGTGGGACGACAACCCGGCACAGTTCGTCATCAACGCAATGTCGCCGGCTGAAGTCGCGGCGATCATCGTCGATGAAGATGCCCATGCCATGGACATCGCAGTGGGTGCAGACAACCTGGCCCAGGCGATCGGCCGTGGTGGCCAGAACGTGCGTCTTGCCAGCCAGTTGACCGGCTGGACCCTGAACGTGATGACCGAATCGGACATCCAGGCCAAGCAGCAAGCTGAAACCGGTGACATCCTGCGCAACTTCATCGACGAGCTGGAAGTCGACGAAGAGCTGGCACAGGTGCTGGTCGATGAAGGCTTCACCAGCCTGGAAGAGATTGCCTACGTACCGTTGGAAGAAATGCTCAACATCGACGGCTTTGACGAAGACATCGTCAATGAGCTTCGTGCTCGCGCCAAGGATCGTTTGTTGACCAAGGCCATCGCTACTGAGGAAAAGCTGGCAGACGCCCATCCGGCCGAAGACCTGCTCTCGCTTGAGGGTATGGACAAGGATTTGGCGATGGAACTGGCGGTGCGCGGCGTAGTTACCCGCGAAGACCTGGCCGAGCAGTCGATTGACGACCTGCTCGACATCGACGGCATCGACGAAGAGCGTGCCGGCAAGTTGATCATGGCCGCCCGAGCCCACTGGTTCGAGTAATTAGGCGCGGCCTGAGGAGAGAAGTGCATGACGCAAGTCACGGTGAAAGAATTGGCCCAAGAGGTCGCTGCACCGGTAGAGCGCCTGCTGCAGCAGATGCGTGAGGCAGGTCTGCCGCACACCGACGCCGGTCAGGTAGTGACCGACAGTGAGAAGCAGGCTCTGCTGACTCATCTGAAAAGCAGCCACAAGGCGAAGGTGGAAGAGCCGCGCAAGATTACCTTGCAGCGCAAGACCACCAGCACCCTGCGTGTTGCCGGTAGCAAGAGCATCAGCGTAGAAGTACGCAAGAAGAAAGTATTCGTTCAGCGCAGCCCGGAAGAAATCCAGGCCGAGCAGAAGCGCGAGCTGGAAGAGCGCCGGGCCGTCGAGAACGCTGCCCGCGAGAAAGCCGAAGCTGAAGCGCGTCAGCGTGCCGAAGAAGAAGCGCGTCGCCAGCCAGCAGGTGCAGCCCCGGCTGCTGCGCCTGCCGCCGCAGCCCCGGCTGCTCCAGCGCCAGCTCCGGTAATCGAGGCTGCTGATGCAGCGCCGGCACCGGTTGCCGAGCGCAAGAAAGACGACGTGCGTCGCAACGACAAGTCGCGTGACGACGATCGTCGTGGCGGCGAGCGCCGCAACGAAGCGCCGCGCGTGTCGGTCAAGGTCAAGGAAAAGGAAAAGGCGCCAACTCCGCGTGCCGCTCCGCGTACCACCGACGAAGAAAGCGATGGCTTCCGTCGTGGTGGCCGTGGCAAGGGCAAGCCGAAGAAGCGCAATGCCCACGGTTTCCAGAGCCCGACCGGCCCGGTTATCCGTGACGTGCAAATCGGCGAGACCATCACCGTTTCCGATCTGGCCAACCAGATGTCGGTGAAGGGCGCTGAAGTCGTCAAGTTCATGTTCAAGCTGGGCACTCCGGTGACCATCAACCAGGTGCTCGATCAGGAGACCGCTCAACTGGTCGCCGAAGAGCTGGGCCACAAGGTCACGCTGATCAGTGACACCGCCCTGGAAGATTCCCTGGCCGAATCGCTGAAGTTCGAAGGCGAGACCGAGACCCGTGCGCCGGTCGTGACCGTAATGGGCCACGTTGACCACGGTAAGACCTCGCTGCTCGACTACATCCGTCGTGCCAAGGTAGCTGCTGGCGAAGCCGGTGGCATCACCCAGCACATCGGTGCTTACCACGTGGAAACCGACCGCGGTATGGTCACCTTCCTCGATACTCCGGGTCACGCCGCGTTTACCGCCATGCGTGCCCGGGGTGCCAAGGCTACCGACATCGTGATCCTCGTGGTTGCGGCGGACGACGGTGTAATGCCGCAAACCAAGGAAGCGGTCCAGCATGCCAAGGCTGCCGGCGTTCCACTGGTTGTAGCCGTGAACAAAATCGACAAGCCAGGTGCTGATCTCGATCGCATCCGTAACGAACTGGCCGTCGAAGGCGTAACGTCCGAGGAATGGGGTGGTGACACGCCGTTCGTCAAGGTTTCCGCCAAGATGGGTACCGGTGTCGACGAGCTGCTTGAAGCTGTTCTGTTGCAGGCCGAGATCCTCGAGCTCAAGGCCACTCCATCGGCCCCGGGTCGTGGTGTTGTCGTTGAATCGCGTCTGGACAAGGGTCGTGGCCCGGTGGCTACCGTGCTGGTTCAGGACGGTACCCTGCGTCAGGGCGATATGGTCCTGTGCGGTTCGAACTACGGCCGTGTACGCGCCATGCTCGACGAAAACGGCAAGCCTGTTAAAGAAGCGGGTCCTGCGATCCCGGTCGAGATCCTCGGCCTGGACGGTACGCCGGATGCCGGTGACGAGCTGTCGGTAGTGGCTGACGAGAAGAAGGCCCGCGAAGTTGCCCTGTTCCGTCAAGGCAAGTTCCGCGAAGTCAAACTCGCTCGCGCCCACGCTGGCAAGCTCGAGAACATCTTCGAGAACATGGGCCAGGAAGAGAAGAAGACCCTCAACATCGTGCTCAAGTCCGATGTGCGTGGTTCTCTCGAGGCCCTGCAGGGCTCCCTGAGCGGTCTGGGCAACGACGAAGTACAGGTGCGCGTGATTGGTGGCGGTGTCGGTGGTATCACCGAAAGCGACGCCAACCTGGCCCTGGCCTCCAATGCAGTACTGTTCGGCTTCAACGTGCGTGCCGATGCCGGCGCGCGCAAGATCGTCGAGCAGGAAGGTCTGGATATGCGTTACTACAACGTAATCTACGACATCATTGAAGACGTCAAGAAAGCCCTGACCGGTATGCTCGGCAGCGATGTTCGCGAGAATATCCTGGGTATCGCCGAAGTGCGTGACGTGTTCCGTTCGCCGAAGTTCGGCGCTATCGCCGGCTGTATGGTCACCGAGGGTGTGGTTTACCGCAACCGTCCGATCCGCGTACTGCGCGAGGACGTGGTGATCTTCGAAGGCGAACTGGAATCGCTGCGTCGCTTCAAGGACGATGCCTCCGAAGTCCGTGCCGGCATGGAATGCGGTATCGGCGTGAAGAGCTACAACGACGTCAAAGTCGGCGACAAGATCGAAGTCTTCGAGAAAGTCCAAGTGGCTCGTACGCTCTAAGTATCGAGCATGGGAGGCGCGAAACGCCCGTCGCAAGGCGGTCGTCAGCGACTCTGAACGCAACGCCCGGTCAGGCTCAAGCCTGGTCGGGCGTTTGCCGCTTTAGTTACAGGTAGCAAAAATGGCAAAAGAATATAGCCGTACCCAACGCATTGGCGATCAGATGCAGCGTGAGCTGGCTCAACTGATTCGTCGCGAAGTCAAAGATCCACGTGTTGGCCTTGTGACCATCACCGCCGTCGACGTCAGCCGCGATGTCGGCCACGCCAAGGTGTATATCACCGTGATGGGCCAGGACAGCGCTGAAGACATCAAGCAAAGCCTCAAAGTGCTCAACTCTGCTGCAGGCTTCCTGCGCATGCAGCTGGGCAAGGAAATGAAACTGCGCAGCGTGCCGCAACTGCATTTCCACTACGACGAAAGCGTGACGCGCGGTGCCCACCTGTCGGCGCTGATCGAGCGTGCTGTTGCCGAAGACAGTCAGCACCAGGCCGCCGATACCCCGGACACCAAGGAGTAAGCGGTGGCCCAGGTCAAACGTATTCGCCGTAACGTCAGCGGTATCATCCTGCTCGACAAGCCGTTGGGGTTCACCTCCAACGCCGCCCTGCAGAAGGTCCGTTGGCTGCTCAATGCCGAGAAGGCCGGTCACACCGGCAGTCTCGACCCGCTGGCCAGTGGCGTGTTGCCGTTGTGCTTCGGTGAGGCCACCAAGTTTTCCCAGTATCTGCTCGACTCCGACAAGGGTTACGAGACGGTAATGCAACTGGGACAGACCACCACCACGGGCGATGCTGAAGGCGAAGTGCTCAAGTCTCGGGACGTGACCGTTGGTCGCGCCGATGTTGAAGCAGTTCTGCCACAATTTCGTGGTGAAATCAGTCAGATACCTCCGATGTACTCGGCGCTCAAGCGCGACGGCCAGCCGTTGTACAAGCTTGCCCGTGCAGGGGAAGTAGTGGAGCGTGAAGCGCGTTCTGTTACTATTAACCGCTTGGAGCTGCTTGAGTGCGAAGGCACTCGGGTGCGCCTGTCGGTTGGTTGCAGCAAAGGCACCTACATCCGCACCCTGGTCGAGGATATCGGCGAGGTGTTGGGTTGCGGGGCTTATGTCGCTGAACTGCGCCGCACGCATGCCGGGCCGTTCGAACTGGCCCAGACCGTGACCCTCGAAGAACTCGAAGCGGTCCACGCCGAAGGTGGCAACGAAGCAGTCGATCGCTTCCTGATGCCGTCTGACAGCGGTCTGCAAGACTGGCCACTGCTGCAGTTCTCCGAGCACAGCGCGTTTTACTGGCTGCATGGCCAACCGGTAAGAGCCCCCGAGGCGCCGAAGTTCGGTATGGTCCGGGTACAAGATCACAACGGTCGCTTCATCGGTATCGGTGAAGTGAGCGAAGACGGGCGTATCGCGCCTCGTCGTTTGATTCGGTCGGAATGATCGAAACCTTCAGTTTCAGGCTACGGCCTGGCACTGGCGGTAAAGAGGATGGCTGTTAATAGGCATGGTCATGCCTCACTTTATGAATACAGGGATTTGTCCCTGGCCTATTGGAAACCGTTTGTTCGGTTTCCCTTGATTTGGAGAAGCCAGATGGCACTCAGCGTTGAAGAAAAAGCAAAGATCGTTGGCGAATACCAGCAAGCCGCCGGTGACACCGGTAGCCCAGAAGTGCAAGTTGCACTGCTGACCGCCAACATCAACAAGCTGCAAGGCCACTTCAAGGCCAACGGCAAAGACCACCACTCCCGTCGTGGTCTGATCCGCATGGTTAACCAGCGTCGTAAGCTGCTGGACTACCTGAAGGGCAAAGACACCACTCGTTACAGCGCCCTGATCGGTCGCCTGGGTCTGCGTCGCTAATAGCGGCCTGGCCAGTGGTGTGCACGGCGTGCTGCATTCCTCGCTTCCGGTGCCTGGCATCGGCAGCGATGAGCACGCCGCGCGTATCTATGAGGTTGGCTGTCTGTCTCGCTTGAGCGGTTTACCGCAAGGGCAGGGCAGGCTCCCAACCTCTAGTTTTATCTGGACTGCCAACAGGGCCGATTCCCTGAGCTGCCCAAGAATTCGCAAGAACCAGTTCCCCCAGAGCCACTGAAGAAGGTAGGAAACCGTGAACCCGGTAATCAAGAAATTCCAGTTCGGTCAATCGACCGTTACCCTCGAGACGGGCCGTATTGCTCGTCAAGCGTCCGGCGCCGTATTGGTCACCGTCGACAACGATGTCACCGTACTGGTGACCGTGGTCGGTGCCAAACAGGCCGATCCAGGCAAAGGCTTCTTCCCCCTGTCCGTTCACTATCAGGAAAAGACCTACGCCGCCGGCAAGATCCCTGGTGGTTTCTTCAAGCGTGAAGGCCGTCCTTCCGAGAAAGAAACCCTGACCTCGCGTCTGATCGACCGTCCGATCCGTCCGCTGTTCCCAGAAGGCTTCATGAACGAAGTGCAGGTTGTCTGCACCGTCGTTTCCACCAGCAAGAAGACCGATCCGGACATCGCTGCGATGATCGGTACCTCGGCCGCTCTGGCAATCTCCGGCATTCCGTTCGAAGGCCCGATCGGTGCCGCGCGCGTTGCTTTCCACGAAAGCACCGGCTACCTGCTGAACCCGACTTACGAGCAACTGGCTGCTTCGAGCCTGGACATGGTCGTTGCCGGTACTTCCGACGCCGTGCTGATGGTTGAATCGGAAGCCAAAGAGCTGACCGAAGACCAGATGCTGGGCGCTGTACTGTTCGCCCACGACGAATTCCAGGCTGTTATCCAGGCTGTCAAAGAGCTGGCCGCCGAAGCTGCCAAGCCTACCTGGGACTGGACTGCCAAGGCCGAAAACACTTCCCTGCTGAGCGCCATCCGCGCTGAACTGGGCGAAGCTGTTTCCCAGGCTTACACCATCACCGTCAAGGCCGACCGTTACGCTCGCCTGGGCGAACTGCGCGATCAGGCGATCGCCAAGTTCTCCGGTGAAGAAGGCCAGCCGTCGGCTGCTGAAGTCAAAGAGATCTTCGGCGAAATCGAATACCGCACCGTTCGCGAAAACATCGTTAACGGCAAGCCACGTATCGACGGCCGCGACACCAAAACCGTGCGTCCGCTGAACATTGAAGTCGGCGTGCTGCCAAAAACTCACGGTTCGGCGCTGTTCACCCGTGGCGAAACCCAGGCCCTGGTCGTTGCGACCCTGGGTACTGCCCGTGACGCTCAACTGCTGGACACCCTCGAAGGCGAGAAAAAAGACCCCTTCATGCTGCACTACAACTTCCCTCCGTTCTCGGTGGGCGAGTGTGGTCGTATGGGCGGTGCTGGTCGTCGCGAAATCGGTCACGGCCGTCTGGCCCGTCGTTCGGTTCAGGCCATGCTGCCTGCCGCTGACGTGTTCCCGTACACCATCCGTGTTGTGTCGGAAATCACCGAGTCCAACGGTTCCAGCTCCATGGCTTCGGTCTGCGGTGCTTCCCTGGCGCTGATGGACGCCGGTGTACCGATGAAGGCGCCGGTTGCCGGTATCGCCATGGGTCTGGTTAAAGAAGGCGAGAAATTCGCCATCCTGACCGACATCCTCGGTGACGAAGACCACCTGGGCGACATGGATTTCAAAGTAGCTGGTACCGCCAAGGGTGTTACCGCGCTGCAGATGGACATCAAGATCAACGGCATCACCGAAGAAATCATGGAAATCGCTCTGGGCCAAGCCCTGGAAGCGCGCCTGAACATCCTCGGTCAGATGAACCAGATCATCGGTCAGTCCCGTAGCGAGCTGTCGGAAAATGCTCCGACCATGATCGCCATGAAGATCGACACCGACAAGATCCGTGACGTCATCGGTAAAGGCGGCGCAACCATTCGTGCCATCTGCGAAGAAACCAAGGCTTCGATCGACATCGAAGACGACGGCTCGATCAAGATCTTCGGTGAGACCAAAGACGCTGCTGAAGCTGCTCGTCAGCGCGTTCTGAGCATCACTGCAGAAGCCGAGATCGGCAAGATCTACGTCGGTAAGGTCGAGCGCATCGTTGACTTCGGTGCTTTCGTAAACATCCTGCCTGGCAAGGACGGTCTGGTACACATCTCCATGCTGAGCGATGCTCGCGTCGAGAAAGTCACCGACATCCTCAAAGAAGGTCAGGAAGTCGAAGTACTGGTACTGGACGTGGACAACCGCGGCCGTATCAAGCTGTCGATCAAAGATGTTGCTGCAGCCAAGGCATCCGGCGTCTAAGCTGAATGTGTTGAAGAAAAGGACCCTACGGGGTCCTTTTTTTATGCCTGCAGGATTTAGCTTGTGGACATGCATCTTGCATGCAGGATTTTGCCGGGGCTTGCAAATTGCACGATGGCATAATTAAGCGCTTATCGTAAGCAATTGATTTATATAGGTATTTTTTAAGGCAAAAGCTGGCACAGGCCCTGCAATGGTATCCATACCCCTGCTGCCAGGACTTACGGCGCAGACTTTTCGAAAAACAGGAGTGTCTCGTATGAAGAAGTTCGCTATTGCTGCCGCTACTGCCACCGCCCTGACCCTGACCTTGGCTAACGCGGCGTTCGCCCAACAGCCTTCCCAGGCTCCGCTGACTGTCGCTGCCGGTGAAATGACCAAGGCAACAGAAGCGACCAAAGACACCTGGATCACCACCAAGGTCAAATCCGACCTGGTGACCGAGAAGGGTATTCCAGGCACTGACATCAAGGTAGAAACCAACAAAGGCGTGGTTTCCCTGTCTTCCGACGTCGCGCTGACCAAGTCGCAGAAAGATACGGCAGTGATGATCACCAAGAAAATCGACGGCGTTAAGGCGGTTTCGGCTGATGGCCTGAAAACCGACTGACCCGCAAAAACAAAAGCCCCGGCACTGGTTGCCGGGGCTTTTTTATTGGGCGAACGACGCTCAGATGCCGCTGTTACTCGGCATCCAGATGCAGTGGCGTGATTACCCGTCCATCCGCTTCGGCCTCGCCGAGGCTCGCATCAATGAAGTACACCCGATCGTCTTCCAGCTTCGCCTTGTCGACCAGGTAATCCTTGATGCTGCTGGCCCGTGCCTGCCCCAGCTGGCGTAGCAGCAGCGGGCTTTCACCCCAGGATTTGAGCACCGCGTCGCGCAACTGATTGGTACGCTGTTCGCGGTCCAGTTGCTCCCATTCGGCAGGTGGCTGCTGTTTCATGCGGGTACGGTAGATGCCTTCGAGCATCGCCGGTTTGTCGCTGTCGGGTACTTTCAGTTCCGAAGCCTGGGCCGGGACCTTGTCGCCGCGACGCTGGAGCATCTTGTAGTAGGTGCTCTGGTATTCACGCTCCAGACGTTGCTGGGCAATCAACGGTCCGTCGCTGCTCTGGGCGCTGGTGCCTTCGATCTCCAATCGCAGCGCAGGGCGCTCCTTGAGGGCCGCTGCGAGCTTGTCGAGGGCGCCCTGGGCGTCCGCTGCGAGGTCGCTGGAGCCTGCGGCAAAGGCTACGCTGCCGAGGTCCTGGGCATCGCCGCCGCTGATCAGGCCGCCGATGAACTTGAACGGTGCCTGGGCAGCACGCAGCACGAGATTGCGCAGCGTCTGCCAGACAATCGGCATGACACTGAACTGTGGATCGTTCAGATCACCGGTAACCGGTAGTTCGATGGAGATCTTGCCCTCGGTGTCTTTGAGCAAGGCCACCGCCAGGCGAATCGGCAGGTCTACGGCGTCCGGGCTATCGACCTTCTCACCCAGTTGCAACTGCTCGACCACGACCTTGTTCTCGGCCTTGAGCCTGCCCTGGGTGATGATGTAATGCAGGTCGATGTTCAGTCGGCCCTTGCGGATGCGGAACCCGGCGAATTTGCCCGAGTAAGGCGTCAGGGTGGTCAGCTCGACGCGTTTGAAGCTGGTGGCGATATCCAGGCTGGCCATCGGGTCGAAGGGGTTCAGCGCGCCTTTGATGGTTACGGGCGCATAGCGATCAACCTTGCCCTTGATATCGACCTTGGCCGGCTTGGGCTGACGGTTGTCGATGGTACCGATCTGGCCATTGAGCTGCTGGATCGCGGTGGCGAAGTTGGGCGTCAGACTAAAGTCGGCGAAGTTTGCCGAGCCATCGTTGATATCAATAGCGCCAATACGAATGCCTAGTGGCTTGGTGCTGCTCGCCGGGGCCTTGGCTTTCGCCGGGGTGCTGGATTGCGCAGTTGCCGGCTGCGGTATCAACAGGTCATCGACGTTAGTGGTGCGGTCTTCGTTGATCATGAAGCGCGCGTAAGGCTGCTTGAGGGTGACTTTGCCAATGGACAAGGCATCACCATGGCGGTAGGACACGCCATCGAGATTCAACTGCTGCCATTTGACGAAGTCGCGGTCCTTGATGGTGTCGAGCGTATGCAACTGGTTGACCTGGGCCTTGCCGTCGATGCTGAACGCCAGTGGCTCGGTACTCTTGAGGTCGACATTGAGGTCGCTGCCAAGCATGCCGCTGCGCAGTTCCAGGCGAATGAACGGGCTGATATAGGCCTGGGCGATACGCAGGTCGATGTCCTGGGTACTGACCTTGAGCTTGGCGGTAACGGGCGCGAGGTTGACCTCGCCGGCGGCTTGCAGCTTGCCTTGTTTGCCAACCCCGGTGTCGAGCTTGAGGTTGAAGGGTGACTGGTTGAGGCTGTCGAAGTTTTGCAGGTCAAGGTTCAGCGGCCCGACGTCGAGGGCAACCGGCTCTTTCTGCGAGCGGTCCGCCAGGTGCACTTGATAATTGCGAAGTTGCACGTCCTTGAGCAGTACCTGCCAGGGCTTCCCGGGTTCGGACTTTTCCGCTTGTTGCGCTTTATCGGGTTCGGCAGCCGCGGGTTCGGCTTTCTCTTTTGCCGACGGCTTGGCCGGCTGGCTGGCGAACAGCTTCTGCCAGTCGAGCTGGCCGTCTGCCTCAAGCGTTGCCCAGGTTTCCAGCTTCTCGCTACGGATCTTGCCGACGGTGACCTGCTGCTTGGCGAGATCGACCGAGGTTTCGCTCACGTCAAGTCGGGCCAGGCGCGCCAGCGGGCGACCATCCGGTGCTTTGATGGCAAACGGCGCGATGCTGATCGAGGTTTTGTCGAGCAGCAGTTCGGTGTCTTTGGACAGGTTCAACGAATAGTGGGTGTCCAGGCTGATGACGCCGTCTTCCAGCACCAGCGGCACTGCATCGCGCACGTAGGGCCAGAAAGCCTTCATCTTGCCTTCGGTGACCTTCAAGGTGCCTTCGGAGGCGAGTGGCACCACGCTGAAGGAACCGCTCCAGTCGATGCGGCCGCCGTAGGGGCCAACGGCGACAAGGGTCATGTCACTGCTGTCGTCGGGCAGCGTGCTGAGGTTCTTCAGCTCCAGGTTCATCGAGTCGTAGAGGAACTCGATCGGTTCGCTGGGACGCAGGTCCTCGAAGTGCAGGTAACCCTCATGGAGCTTGATGCTGCCGATGCGTACCGGGAACGGGTCACTGGCGGGCGCTGGTGGTGTCGGCTCGCTGGGCGGCAGCTTGAACAGTTGTGTGAGATTGAGGCTGCCATCCTTGGCAAACAGCAGTTCGGTACGCGGCTTGTCCAGTTCGATGCCCTCAAGGTGCAGGGCCTTGGTCCACAGGCTGTCGATCTGCAGGTTGGCATACAAACGCTCGAAGCCGACCTGCTCCTTGCCGGTTTCGCCGATCTGCAGGCCCCAGAGCGTCAGCTCCAGGGTGAACGGGTTGAGTTCGATTCGCTGCAGGTGGGCGGGCACGGTGGCGTAATTGGCCAATTGCTGGTTGGCTATTCGCAGGACCACTCCCGGAAGAATCAGAAAACCAAGAAGGCTGTAGAGGGCCAGTGCGGCCAACATGGCGCCGAGGGCGCGTCTCAATCCTTTAAGCATGTGCGGCGTCGTCTGTCTGAAACGGAAGTGCTTGGAGTATGGCACGTAAAAACGGTTCCGAAGCGCCCTCGGAAATTACCGTTTTTTTGCTTTAGAGCTGAAGAATCAAGGTTTTCAGGGGCGGTTGGCCATCCTGCGACGGAAAGTCGCTGGCGGGTTTGAGCACCTGCCAGTCCCGTACCGGTCGGCCGATTTTCTCGGCACAGCGCAGCACCTGCTCACGCCAGTCGTCGAGGCTGACTTTGGCGAGATTGTTACAACAGATCAGTACGCCGTTCTCGGCCGTGCTTAGCAAGGCGGGTTTGAGCAGGCTCTGGTAGTCGCGCAGCAGGTCGACCGTGCCGAAGGCACTCTTGGCCCACGCCGGCGGATCCAGAAGCACCAGGTCGAACTGGCGCTGCTCAAGACGCGGGTAGGGCGGCAGCTTGTGCCCCCGGCGCTGGCTGACAGGCAGGCCGGCAAACTGGCGGATGGCTGGAAAATAATCGGACTGGATGAACTCCATCGGTTGCAGCGTCGGGTTGAGTGCGCCGTTTTCCTTGCCCACGGCCAGGTTGCCTTCGGCGAAGTCCAGGTTGCATACGGAGGCAGCGCCGCCTGCAGCGGCACTCAGGCCAACGCCACAGGTGTAGGCGAACAGGTTAAGTACACTTTTGCCGGCGCTGTGCTGCTTGACCCAGCCGCGGGCATTGCGCAGGTCGAGAAACAGTAGCGGGTCCTGGCCCGCGTGACGGCCACGCACACGGTAGTTCAAACCCCATTCATGGCCGATCTGGTCGGCGAGGGCGGCCTCGCTGGCGGTGTACACCGGGTCGCGGCGATCAATGCGGCTGTTGCCCTGGGAGCGGTCGTTGTAGACCAGCAGCAACTCAAGACCGAGTTCGGCCTCGATGCTGGCATGCAGCATTAGCAGCGACTCGGCGTCCAGGGTTTGGTGAAAGCTTTGCACCAGCAACTGCGGGCCATAACGATCGATGGTCAAACCACCGGCGCCTTCCTGGCTGCCGTGGAACAGGCGGTAGCAGTCGGTGCCTTGGGCATGCAGTTCGTTGAGCAGGCCCTTGCGGGCATCGAGGGCGGCGCGCAGCGCCTGATTCAAGAGGGACATGCACGTGGCCTTGGTTTGCGGACGTGCAGTTTAACAGCCAAGCCGGGGGAGGGGCCATGGCAGCCCCTCCCGCGGGGTACTAGCGCTCGATGGCCAGCGCTACGCCCTGGCCGCCCCCGATGCACAAGGTGGCCAGGCCCTTCTTGGCGTCACGCTTGATCATTTCGTGCAGCAGGGTGACCAGAACGCGGCAGCCCGACGCGCCGATCGGGTGGCCGAGGGCAATGGCGCCGCCGTTGACATTGACCTTGCTGGCATCCCATTCCAGCTCCTTGCCCACCGACAGTGCCTGCGCCGCGAAGGCTTCGTTTGCCTCGATCAGGTCGAGGTCGGCCAGTTGCCAGCCGGCCTTGTCGAGGCAGCGGCGGGTGGCGCTGACCGGGCCGATCCCCATGATCGCCGGGTCTACACCGGCGTTGGCGTAGGCTTTGATCCGTGCCAGCACTGGCAGGCCCAACTGCTGGGCTTTGGCCGCACTCATCAGCAGGACCGCCGCAGCGCCATCGTTGAGGGAAGAAGCGTTGCCGGCCGTAACGGTACCGTCTTTCTTGAAGGCCGGCTTGAGCTTGCTCAGCGACTCGGCGGTGGTGCCAGCACGCGGTTGTTCGTCAGTGGCAAAGGCAATCGGGTCGCCCTTGCGCTGAGGAATCAGGATCGGGGTGATTTCATCGATGAAGCGTCCGGCCTCGATGGCGGCAGCTGCTTTTTGCTGCGAGGCGGCGGCGAAGGCGTCCTGTTCTTCACGGCTGATGGCGTATTTGTCGACCAGGTTCTCGGCGGTAATACCCATGTGGTAGTCGTTGAACGCGTCCCACAGGCCGTCGCTGATCATGCTGTCGATCACTGTGCTATGGCCCATGCGCAAGCCGGTGCGCGCGCCCGGCATGACATAGTTGGCCAGGCTCATGTTTTCCTGGCCGCCGGCGATGATCACTTCGGCGTCGCCGCAACGAATGGCCTGGGTGGCCAGGTGCAGCGCCTTGAGGCCGGAGCCGCAGACTTTGTTCAAGGTCATGGCCGGTACGGCGTGGGGCAGGCCGGCCTTGATCGCGGCCTGGCGCGCCGGGTTCTGACCGGCACCGGCGGTCAGTACCTGGCCAAGGATGACTTCATCGACCAGTTCGCCATCGATACCGGTTTGCGACAGCAGCTGGCGAATCACGGCAGCGCCCAGGTCAACGGCGGGAATTGCCGCCAGTGCGCCCTGATAGCTACCGACAGCGGTACGGGTGGCGGCAACGATAACGACGTCTTGCATGGTGCGGGTCCTCACTCTTATTCGATTTAGTGTCAGAACGGCGAAGGCCGGGTGGGCCTTGATGGGCCCTCATGGTGGCATAGATGCGCCAGGCTCTTCCAATCCTGTGCTCAGCTGATGTCCATGCGCCGCCGTGCCCGGTGCGCCGAACCATCGCGCATGGCCCAGCGCAACACCGGCGCCGTGGTGTTGATCCCCAGGCGAATCAGGCGTCGCTGCAACGGGTGTTGTTGCAGGTTGAGCATGTCGCTGGCCCATTCGGGCAGCAAGTCGATACCAGCGCGCAACATCAGGCTTCCCACCGGTTGCGCAAGACGGCTGGGGGCAGGCGCATCGAGCAACACCTGAACCACTTCATGACTGCGTTCATCACAACGCAATTGTGGGCGCATGCTGTGCAGATAATCCGCTATTTGCTGGCGTGAACGCGGTACATCGCGGGCACCGAGGCGTTCGGCAATCAGGGCAATCTCGGCGTAGTAGGCGTCTTGCTCGGCGACGCCCAGGTCCGGGTTGCGGTAACGCAGGTGGGCCGCCAGAAAGCTGCTGACCTCGGCCACGTGTACCCAGGTCAGCAAGTCGGGATCGCTGGCAGCGTAGGGAGTGCCGTCGGCGGCATTGCCGACCACTTGCAAATGAATGGCACGGACCTTTTCGATCAGCCAGTTGGCATCCCGGGTGGCGCCAAAGGTGGTGCCGGAGATGAACTGGCTGGTGCGGCGAAGGCGCCCCAGCAGATCCTGTCGAAAGTTGGAATGGTCCCAGACGCCAGCCAGTGCCAGCGGATGCAGGAGTTGCAGGAGCAAGGCACTGATGCCACCGATCAGCATGCTCGGGAAGTCGCCGTGTACCCGCCAGCTGGTGCTGTCCGGGCCGAACAGCCCGGGGTCGCCTTTGGGGTTTTCCAGGTCAAGCTGTCCCAGGGACAAGCCGGTCAGGCTCATCACCTGGGTTTCGATGCGGCGGCGAATCGCTTCCATGGTTACCTTGCGTACACGGCAACCGTGAAAGGTTGCCGTTCATGTGTTCAAACGTTTATCGATCAGGCCCTGAACCACGCTCGGGTCGGCCAGCGTCGAGGTGTCACCGAGGCTGTCGAGTTCATTGCAGGCGATCTTGCGCAGGATACGGCGCATGATTTTGCCAGAGCGGGTCTTGGGTAATGCCGGTGCCCACTGAATCAGCTCAGGTTTGGCAAAGCTGCCGATTTCCTTGCTGACCAGGGCCAACAGTTCCTGCCTGAGGGTGTCGTCCGGGTTCACGCCGTTCATTGGCGTAACAAAGGCATAGATGCCTTGCCCCTTGAGATCGTGAGGGTACCCGACTACAGCCGCTTCGGCGATGCTGTCGTGCAACACCAGCGCGCTTTCGACTTCGGCGGTGCCGATGCGGTGCCCGGAAACGTTGATCACGTCATCGATGCGCCCGGTTATCCACAGGTCGCCGTCGGCATCGCGACGGGCACCGTCGCCGGTGAAGTAATAGCCGGGCAGCGGCTTGAAGTAGGTATCGATCATCCGTTGCGGGTCGCCATACACGCTACGGATCTGCCCAGGCCAGCTGGCTTTGATCGCCAGCATGCCGCTGCCGGGCCCTTCGATGAGCTTGCCTTTGTCATCGAGCAATACGGGCTGTACGCCAAACAGCGGTTGGGTGGCACACCCGGGTTTTATCCGCCGGGTGCTGACCAGCGGGCTGATCATGATGCCGCCGGTTTCGGTCTGCCACCAGGTATCAACGATGGGGCAACGTTGCTCGCCGACGGCATTGAAATACCACTCCCAGGCTTCCGGGTTGATCGGCTCGCCGACGCTGCCCAGCAGCCGCAGACTCTTGCGCGAAGTGCTCTGCAACGGGCCCTCGCCTTCTCGCATCAAGGCGCGCAGGGCGGTGGGGGCGGTATAGAAAATGTTCACCTGGTGTTTGTCGACCACTTGCCAGAAACGCGAGGTGTCGGGGTAATTGGGCACACCTTCGAACATCACCGTGATTGCACCGTTGGCCAGGGGGCCGTAGACGATGTAGCTGTGCCCGGTGACCCAGCCGACATCGGCGGTGCACCAGAACACTTCGCCCTCGCGGTAATCGAACACGGTCTTGAAGGTCAGTGCGGCCTGCAGCAGGTAGCCGGCGGTGGTGTGCAGCACGCCCTTGGGTTTGCCGGTGCTGCCGGAGGTGTAGAGGATGAACAGCGGGTCTTCAGCGTCCATTGGCTCGGGCGGGCAGTCATCACCGACCTGCTTGACCGCTTCGTGATACCAGAGGTCGCGCCCTTCGTTCCAGTCGATCGTGCCATCGGTGCGCTTGATCACCACCACGGTGCCTACGTTCGGGCAACTGAGCAGCGCCTTGTCGACGTTGTTTTTCAGAGCTACGGTCTTGCCGCCGCGAACGCCCTCATCGGCGGTGATGACCGTGCGGCAATCGGCGTCGAGGATGCGGTCCCGCAGGGCGTCGGGGGAAAAGCCGCCGAACACCACTGAATGAATGGCGCCGATGCGGCTGCAGGCGAGCATGGCGTAGGCAGCCTCGGGCACCATGGGCATGTAGATGCACACCCGGTCACCTTTTTTAACCCCACGTTGCTTGAGCACGTTGGCCAGGCGGCAGACGTGACCGTACAGCTCACGGTAGGTGATGACACTGGAGTCGGCAGGGTTGTCGCCTTCACTGATGATCGCCGGTTGGTTGCCTCGCGTGGCCAGGTGGCGGTCGATGCAGTTGTAGCTGACGTTGAGTTGAGCACCTTTGAACCAGCTAGCCTGGCCGGTCTTCATGTCGCTTTGCTGGATGCTGGTCCAGGGCTTGATCCAGTCCAAAGCCTTGGCCTGTTCTGCCCAGAACGCGTCAGGGTCTTCAATCGACTGGCGGTACAGGCGCTGGTAATCGGCCTGGCTCAACTGCGCCGCTTTGCTCACGGCATCGGCATGGGGAAAGGCGCTGATATCGAACATGGTGGGGTCCTGTTCTGAGCATTTTTTTGTCAGAACAGTGTAGCCGCTACCCCAGGCCGCGTTCGTTCGGCCCGGGGTGGCGTCAGTGGATCAACCGCGGTGACGGCTGCGGAAGAAGTTGATCAGGCCTTGGGTAGAGGCGTCTTCAGCGGCGTCTTCAATGCCGCCGACCAGGCGCTGGTAAACACCCTTGCCGAGTTCTTTGCCCAGTTCCACGCCCCACTGGTCGAAGGCATTGATACCCCAGACCACGCTTTGCACGAACACTTTGTGTTCATACATCGCCACCAGTGCACCCAGACGACGCGGGCTGATGCGCTCGACCACCAGCGTGTTGCTCGGGCGGTTACCGGGGATCACCTTGTGCGGCGCCAGCTTCTGCACATCGGCTTCGGCCATGCCTTTTTCGCGCAGCTCGGCCTCGGCCTCGGCACGGGTCTTGCCGAGCATCAGTGCCTGGCTTTGCGACAGGCAGTTGGCGTACAGCCACTGATGATGATCGGCAACCGGGTTGAAGCTGACCACCGGGACGATGAAGTCTGCCGGGATCAACTGCGTGCCCTGATGCAGCAACTGGTGGTAGGCGTGCTGACCGTTGCAGCCAACGCCACCCCAGATCACCGGACCGGTGTCGTGGTTGACCGGCGTACCGTCCTGGCGAACGCTTTTGCCGTTGGATTCCATGTCCAGCTGTTGCAGGTGCTTGGTAATGTTACGCAGGTAGTGATCGTAGGGCAGGATCGCATGGCTCTGCGCCCCCCAGAAGTTACCGTACCAGACCCCCAGCAACGCCAGCAGCACGGGCATGTTCTGCTCGAACGGCGCGTTCTGGAAATGCTGGTCCATGGTGTAGGCACCGGACAGCAGTTCTTTGAAGTTGGCCGTGCCGATGGCCAGCGCGATGGGCAGGCCGATTGCCGACCACAGCGAGTAGCGACCGCCGACCCAGTCCCACATCGGGAAGATATTCTCTTCACGAATGCCGAAGGCAATCGCTGCGGCCTTGTTACTCGATACGGCGATGAAGTGTTTGTACAGTTCGGCTTCCGAACCGCCCTGAGCGAGGTACCAGGCGCGCGCGGCCTGGGCGTTTTTCAGGGTTTCCAGGGTGTTGAAGGATTTTGAGGAAACAATGAACAGGGTGGTTTCGGCGCGCAGCTTGGCCGACAGCTCATGGAACTCACTGCCGTCGATATTGGCCAGGTAATGGCAGCGCACACCGCGTTGGGCGTAGGGCAGCAAGGCCTCGGATACCAGCTCCGGGCCGAGGAACGAGCCACCAATTCCGATGTTGACGACGTCGGTAATCGGCTTTTCGCTGTAACCGCGCCACAGGCCGTCATGAATGCGGCCGACCAGTTCGGTGACCTGGTTGAGGACTTTGTGCACCTCGGGCATCACGTTCACGCCATTGACGGCCAGTTTGTCGCCTACCGGGCGGCGCAGCGCCGTGTGCAGGGCAGGGCGGCCTTCGGAGGCGTTGAGAATCTCGCCGGCGAACAGCGACTTGATCGCTTCTTGCAAATCAACTTCGTTGGCCAGTTTGACCAGCAGTTCGCGGGTCTGGCTGTTGATCAGGTTCTTCGAGTAGTCGAGGAACAGACCGCAGGTGCTCAGGGAAAACTGGTCAAAACGCTTGGGGTCAGCCGCGAACGCCTCGCGCATGCTGAAGCCCTGCATGGCATCGCGGTGTTGCTGGAGAGCCTGCCAGGCTGGCAGGGTCGTAACGTCGTGAGGGGTGCGGTAATACGCCATCGCTGCAGGTTTCCTTATTGCGTGAACTGCCTTGGACACTGGAAAAAACGTCCTGTTAGCAGGCTGATGCCAATTATAGGCATGCAGCCTGCTTTACAGGGAGTAGGCAGGAGGCCTACAGAGCAGGAAGGGGAGGGTGTTACTTGTCGTCGAGATTCAGGTGCAGGTTGTCGATCAGGCGCGTGGCGCCCAGGACAGCGGCAGCCAGGATCACCACGTCACGATCTTCAGCAGCGGCGGGGCGCAGGGTCAGGGCGTGGCGGATTTCCAGGTAGTCCGGTCGAAAACCGGCAGCAGCCAGTTGGGTCTGGCCCTGGGCAATCATTGCCGGGTAGTCGCGCTGGCCCTGGCGGATCGCTTCGGCCATCTCGCTGAGCACGCGGTAGAGTGCCGGCGCGGTGTCGCGCTGGGCCTCGTTGAGGTAACCGTTGCGCGACGACAGCGCCAGGCCATCGTCGGCCCGCACAGTCGGCTCGCCAATGATCTGGATCGGCATGTTCAGGTCACGAACCAGCGCACGGATCACCGCCAGTTGCTGGAAATCCTTCTGGCCAAATACGGCGAGGTCAGGCTGGACCATGTTGAACAGTTTACTGACGACGGTGGCCACCCCTTCGAAATGGCCGGGCCGGCTGGCGCCGCAGAGCCCTTCGGACAGCTGCGGAACGCTGACCCGGGTCTGCCCGTCCATGCCGTCCGGGTACATCTCTTCCACAGTCGGTGCGAAAAGCAGGTGGCAACCGGCCTGGAGCAGTTTCTCCTGGTCGGCGGCGAGGGTGCGCGGGTATTTATCCAGGTCCTCGCTGGGGCCGAACTGCAACGGGTTGACGAAGATGCTCGCCACCACGAAGTCGACGCGTTGCGCCGCCTTGGTCACCAGCGCCGCGTGGCCGCTGTGCAGGTTGCCCATGGTCGGAACGAAACCGATGCGTTTACCCTCGCTGCGTGCCCGCGCTACAGCGGCGCGCAGTTCGCGGACAGTCTTGACTGTATTCATGCACTGAACCCGTGTTCGCTACCTGGGAAGCTGACGTCCTTGACGGCGGTGACGTAAGCCTTGAGTGCACCCTGGATGTCACTCTGGCCGGTCATGAAGTTTTTCACGAATTTTGGTACGCGCCCGGTCAGCGACAAACCCAGCATGTCGTGCATTACCAGCACCTGACCATCGGTAGCACTGCCGGCACCGATACCAATGACCGGAATGCTCACCGCGTGGGTGATTTCTGCCGCGAGCTCGCTGGGAACGCATTCGAGCAGCAGCATCGCCGCGCCCGCCTGTTCCAGGGCAATGGCATCGGCGCGCATCTGCCGGGCCTGGTTTTCCTGACGACCCTGAACCTTGTAGCCACCGAGGATATTCACAGTCTGCGGGGTCAGGCCCATATGGGCGCAAACCGGGACGCCGCGCTCGGCCAGGAGGCGGATGGTTTCGGCGAGCCAGGCAGCACCCTCGACCTTGACCATGTGCGCGCCAGCCTGCATCAGGGCGCCGCTGTTGGCGAACGCCTGCTCGGTGGTCGCACAGGCCATGAACGGCAGGTCGGCGAGAATCAGCGCGCCTTCATTGCCCCGCTTGACGCAGGCAGTGTGGTACGCCATTTCGGCGGTGGTGACGGGCAGGGTACTGTCATGGCCTTGCAGAACCATGCCCAGGGAGTCACCTACCAGCAGCACTTCAACGCCAGCACGGCTTGCGGCCTGGGCGAAAGTGGCGTCATAGCAGGTCAACATGGTTATTTTCTCACCCTTGGCCTTGAGGCTCTGAAGGGTGGTCAGGGTTACTTCTGGCATGAAAAAGAATCCTCATTCAGGCGCTGTGAAAAACGACTGCGTACAACGCGTGTATTCATCTACTGGAACAGCACATCATCGATCGTGGTGTTTGAGTGTTACGACCGTTCCAGGCCTATTTACGCCTTCTTGTGGCGCGCGGGCGCCTTGGGACGCCTATAGTCGTGAGGGTGGGGGCTGAAGTCAATTACCCTGTTACCGCAATGTTACGAAAGCGCTGTTACGGGCGTTACCCTGTGGGGGAACGCCCGGTTACAGGCGCTCCAAGCCGACGAACGGGCAATCTGCCAGCAGCTTGGCAAGGGGGCGCTGGTCGGCCAGTACGAAACTTTCCGGCACCAGTTCGGCCAAGGGGTAGAGAACGAAGGGGCGCGCCTGCATGTGGTAGTGCGGCACTTTCAGGCGCGGCACATCGATTACCTGGTCGCCGTACAACAGGATATCCAGGTCCAGGGTGCGCGGGCCCCAGCGTTCTTTGCGTTCGCGGCCCTGGGCGGCTTCGATGGCCTGCAGGCTGTCGAGCAGTGCCAAGGGCGCAAGGCCGGTTTCCAGCGCGGCAACGGCATTGGTGTACCGCGGCTGGCCCGGTGAAAGCGACTCGCTGCCATAGAACGCAGAAACCGCTGTCACCTGGGTTTCGGGCAGCTGGCGCAGGGCGTCGAGTGCGCTGCGCAACTGCGACTGCGGTTCATCCAGGTTGCTGCCCAGGCCGATATAGACGCGCTCCATGCGTTACTCGCCCGCGCCGCCGTCAGCGCGTTTGCGCTTGCTCGGGCTGCGCTTGCGTTTGCGCGGCGCGCTACCTGCACCTTCGTCGCGGCTACCCAGATCGCGGATCATGTCGCGACGCTCGCTGTCGTTGCTGTCCTGGTAGTCAGTCCACCATTGGCCGAGGCCGTCGGTTTCTTCGCCAGCGCTTTCACGCAGCAGCAGGAAGTCGTAGCCGGCACGGAAGCGCGGGTTATCGAGCAGCAGGTCAGCACGCTTGCCGCTGCGACGTGGCAGGCGCTCCTGCATGTCCCAGATCTCGCGGATTGGCAGGGTGAAGCGCTTGGGAATCGCGATGCGTTGGCATTGCTCGCTGATCAGCTCGTGGGCGGCCTCGTTCATCGCCGGAATCGGTGGCATGCCACGACTCTGCAGGCGCAGCGCGCGCCCAGGCAAGGCAGGCCACAACATGGCGGCAAACAGGAAGGCCGGGGTTACCGGTTTGCCCTGCTTGATGCGCAGGTCGGTGTTGATCAAGGCCTGGCTGATCAGGGTGTGGGTGTAGGTCGGGTGTTCTTCCAACGCCTCGGCACTGGCCGGGAACAGTGGGTCGAACAACTGCAGGTCGACCAGCATTTCGAAAGTGTCGGCAGCATGCCCGGAGAGGAACAGCTTGAGGGACTCTTCGAACAGGCGGGCGGCCGGGATCTCGCGCAGCATCGGCGCCAGGTCGCGGATCGGCTGCACGGTGTGCTTCTCGATACCGAAATTGAGCTTGGCAGCGAAACGCACGGCACGCAGCATGCGTACCGGGTCTTCCTGGTAGCGCTGGGTCGGGTCGCCGATAAGGCGGATCAAACGATTGCGGATGTCGTGTACGCCATTGGCGTAATCGAGGATGCGCTCGCTGACCGGGTCGTAGTACAGGGCGTTGATGGTGAAGTCGCGGCGTTGCGCGTCTTCTTCCAGGGTGCCATAGACGTTGTCGCGCAGAATTCGCCCACTCTCGTTACGCGACGAGGTGTGGCTGTCTTCGGCTTCGCTTTCCGGGTGGTTGGCGCGGAAGGTGGCGACTTCAATGATTTCACGGCCGAAATGGATGTGAACCAGTTTGAAGCGGCGGCCGATGATGCGCGCATTACGGAATTCGGCACGAACTTGTTCGGGGGTGGCGCTGGTGGCGACGTCAAAGTCCTTGGGCGTGATGCCCAGGAGCTGGTCGCGGACGCAGCCGCCGACCAGGTAGGCCTGGTAGCCAGCATTTTGCAGGCGCTCAACGATGCTCACCGCATGACGACTGAACTGGCCACGTTGCAGCGAATGTTGACCGCTATTGATCACTTCAGGCGTGGTGCGCTTGTGGTGCGGACCACGTACGGGAGGACGGAACGACTGGAACAGCTTCTTCAGCATGGGATGCACTGTTTGAAGGAATGTTCGGCCAAAAACGAAGAATGGCCGCATGATGGGCGTGGATTCTAGCATTTACTGGGGGGATGGTGTAGGCGGTAGCAAAGCGGGGTGATGCGAGGGGGGAGAAACTACAAGGGGAGCCGAAGCTCCCCAAGAAGTAGTTGCGTGCTCTTATTGTTTTTTTGCCGGGCTTCTTGTTTTTGTTGAGTGCCCTATCCACAAAACGCAAAGCTTGTGGACGATCTCCCTAACCGGGATTCAAGAGCAAACGGATTGCTTTGGTCGCTGAGGTTGCAATGATCGTGTGATCCAACCAGTTCAGGCCCTGCTTGAGTGCAGTTTTTATTGTTCTCTGCCTGGTTGTGGGGCAAGCCCCAAAAACAACTCCTCTCCAAAAGAATCAGTTAGCTGCGCCTCCGCCGTCTTGTTCTTATTGTGCGTGAGCCGATTCGTCTTATTTTTATTGTCTTTTGCAGTGCTTGTTATTGTTCTTGTACCAAACATATAGCAGGTGCCGTGCCAACTTTTGCAAACCCCAGTAAAACAAGGGGTTGGAGCGATTTTGCAGGCCTGGGTGGGCAAAAAAAAGCCGGGGTTTCGTTACCGTAAGCCCCGGCTTTTGTTACGAGATTGTGGCGAGGTAACAGTTTTTTCACATTTCGTTCTGTTACCGCATTTCTCCGCACACATGGCTGAAAGGTATCAGCTGTCGCTGGTGGCACCGCTCTTGCGCCGCGGGATGCCCAGGCGTTGACGACGTTCCCACAGGCACTTGCGGCTGACGCCCAGTTTGCGTGCCAGTTCGGTCTCGGTCATGTGGTCCTGATGCTCGAGTACAAAGTGCTGGAAGTAGTCTTCAAGCGACAGGTCTTCGGTCGGCTCATGGCTGGTGGTGCTGGCCGAGCTGCCGTTGCCTGGCAGGCTGGCGAACGGCTCGTCGTCGTCGAGGTCGCTGAGTTCGATATCGATACCCAGCAGGTCGGCGGAAATTTCCGGGCTCTCGCACAGAATAACGGCGCGCTCCACGGCGTTTTCCAGTTCGCGGACGTTACCGGGCCAGGAATAATGACGGATGGCTTGTTCGGCATCATGGCCGAAGCGCAGGTCGTTACGGCCGATACGGGCGCTTTGTCGGGCCAGGAAGGCATTGGCGATCTCGTTGACGTCAGCACCGCGTTCGCGCAGGGCCGGCAACTTGAGTGCAATCACGTGCAGGCGGTAATAAAGGTCTTCGCGGAACTGGCCGACTTTTGCCAGGTTCTTCAGGTCACGGTGGGTGGCCGCGATCAGGCGCACGTCGACCTTTTGCGATTGCACCGAACCGACACGGCGGATCTCGCCTTCCTGGAGTACCCGCAACAGGCGCGCCTGGGCTTCGAGCGGCAGTTCGCCAATCTCGTCAAGGAACAACGTACCGCCGTCAGCCGCTTCGACCAGGCCCGCACGACCCGCGCTGGCGCCGGTGAATGCACCTTTTTCGTGGCCGAACAGCTCCGACTCGATCAGGGTTTCCGGAATGGCCGCACAGTTCACCGAGATCATCGGTGCCTTGGCACGGCGCGAAAGGTTGTGCAGGGCGCGAGCCACCAGTTCCTTGCCGGTCCCCGACTCACCCTGGATCAGCACATTGGAATCTGTAGGCGCGACTTTGCGGATCTTGCTGTACAGGTCCTGCATCGGCGGGCAGGAACCGATGATGCCGATTTCGCCATTGGCGGCAGTGTGGCTGCCTTTTTCCGCGCTGCCAGTCCTGCCATTGCCGCGTGCTTCGGCAGGTACTGCCGGAGCGTTCTGGCGATCACGCAGGATGCGCGCTACCGCCTGGAGCATTTCATCATGATCGAAAGGCTTGGCGATGTAGTCCACTGCGCCCATCTTCATCGAATCAACAGCAGAGCGCAGGCTGGCGTAGCTGGTCATGATCAGCACCGGGGTGCCCTGTCCGAGCTTGATCAGCTCGGTACCCGGGGCGCCGGGCAGGCGCAGGTCGCTGACAATCAAGTCGAAGGTGGCAATGCTGAAGCGTTCCTGGGCTTCCTGTACCGAGCCGGCCTCGCTGACCTGGTACTGGTTCCGTTCGAGCAGTCGACGCAGCGCCGAGCGGATGATGGTTTCGTCTTCGACGATCAGAATGTGCGGCATTGATTCAATTCTCTCGACGGTCTCAGTTCACAGCGGACGTCGCTACGACATGGCGCGGCAGGGTCACACGGATCCGGGTGCCTCGCTGGCTCTGTATATCGGCCGGGCTGTCGATGGTGATTTGTCCATAATGCTCTTCCACGATGGAATAGACCAGAGCAAGCCCCAGTCCGGTCCCTTCGCCCGGGTCCTTGGTTGTGAAGAACGGTTCAAACAGACGATCCATGATGTTTTTCGGAATACCGCTGCCTTCGTCTTCGACGATCAGGTCAACGGTATGCTCGCTCGCTTCGCTCTTGACCCGCACGGCGCTGCCGGGCGGTGAGGCGTCACGGGCGTTGGAGAGCAAGTTGATCAAGACCTGGGCCAGACGTTGCGGGTCGCCATCGACCCAGTGCTCGGGGTCGCACAGGTTGAAGAACTGCACTTCGAAGTTGCGCCGGTTCAGGGCCAGCAGACCAATGGCGTCCTGGGCGACTTCAGCCAGGCACACCGGTTCGTCACTGTGCTGATGGCTGCCGGCATGGGCAAAGCTCATCAGCGACTGGACAATGCGTGAAATGCGTTTGGTCTGCTCAAGGATCTGGCTGCTCAGCTCGGTAATTTCACCGTCGTCTTCGCGTTCTTCGCGCAGGTTCTGGGCGAGGCAGGCGATGCCGGTGACCGGGTTGCCGATTTCGTGAGCCACCCCGGCCGCCAGGCGGCCGATACTGGCCAGGCGCTCGGAGTGCACCAGCTTGTCTTCCAGGGCCTGGGTTTCGGTGAGGTCCTCGACCAGTACCACCAGGCCACTGTTACCCGGTGCCAATGGCTCGTCGATGGCCGCCTTGTGCAGGTTGAGCCAGCGCGTCTGGCCATCCAGGCCCAGGCGTTGTTTGTGCAAGTGCTCATCAGGCACGGTGATAAAGCCCAGCAGCAACCCGCGCCATGGCTCGCTGATGGTGGTCAGGCGTGAGCCGACCACGCGCTTGGCCGCAATGCCGGTGAGCTCTTCCATGGCCTTGTTCCACATCAGGATCTCCTGATCCTTGGCCAGTGAGCAGACGCCCATCGGCAACTCCTGCAACGTCTGGCGGTGGTAGCGGCGCAGCGCGTCGAGTTCGGCGGCAAGGCCGGTCAGGCGCGAGTGGTAGTCTTCCAGGCGGCTTTCGATGAAGTGAATGTCTTCGGTAACGTAATTCTCGTTGCCTGATTTGTACGGCAGGAAGGTTTCGACCATGTCCTGGGCCACGCTTGGGCCCATCAACCCGGAAAGGTTGGCTTCGATACGGTCGCGCAAGCGACGCAAGGCATAGGGGCGACGCTCGTCGAAGGGCAGGTAGAGGTCACGCAGGGCCTGTTCCACTTCTTTTTGGGCAGCCTTGGCGCCCAACGGTTTGGCCAGTTGCGTGGCGAACTCCTGGGGGGATGCGGCGTGCAGTTCGCGGCGTTGTGGGCGGCGGACGTTGTCCACGGCGCAGGCCTCGGCGGCACTTACTTCTTCGGTGCTGGCGTTGGTGAACAGGGAAATCAGGGTGAACAGCAGCACATTTGCGGCCAGCGAGGCGATCGCCGCCATGTGCCAGCTGGTGTCGTCGAGCACATAGATCATGTTCAGCAGCGGGATGTAGAAGCCCTGCAGGTTGCCCACCAGTGGCAACAGCATGGTCACCATCCACACCAGAATCCCCGCCAGCAACCCGGCAATGAAGCCGCGGCGATTGGCCGTCGGCCAGTAAAGCACCGAGAGCACGCCCGGCAGGAACTGCAAGGTAGCAACAAAGGCGACGATGCCGAGGTTGGCCAGGTCTTGCTGGCTGCCCAGGGTCAGGTAGAAGCCGAAGCCGGCGGCGATGATCGCAACGATCAGCGCCCGGCGGGTCCACTTCAGCCAGCGGTAGATGTTGCCTTCGGCCGGTGGTTGGTACAGCGGCAGCACCAGATGGTTGAGGGCCATGCCGGAGAGTGCCAGTGTGGTGACTATGATCAGGCCACTGGAGGCCGACAACCCGCCGACATAGGCGAGCAGTGCCAGGGCCTGGTTGTTGGCCGCGATCCCCAGGCCCAGAGTGAAGTACTCGGGGCTGGTGCTGGCGCCCATCTTCAGGCCCGCCCAGAGGATCAGCGGTACGGCCAGGCTCATCAGCAGCAGGAACAGCGGCAGGCCCCAGCTGGCGCTTACCAGCGAGCGCGGATTGAGGTTTTCGGTAAAGGCCATGTGGTACATGTGCGGCATGACGATGGCCGAGGCGAAGAACACCAGCAGCAGCGTTCGCCACGGGCCTTCCTGCAGCGGAGTGTGCAGCGCGGCCAGGGCAGTCTGGTTCTGCAGCAGCCACACTTCGAGCTGATGCGGGCCGCCGAATACGCCGTACAGGGCATACAGGCCAATACCGCCCAGGGCCAGCAGCTTGATCACCGATTCAAAGGCAATGGCGAACACCAGGCCTTCGTGTTTCTCCCGGGTCGCGATATGCCGCGAGCCGAAAAAGATGGTGAACAGGGTAATCAGTGCGCAGAAGGCCAGAGCAACCCGCGCCTTCACCGGTTCGCCGGTGAGGATGCTGATGGAGTCGGCGACAGCCTGAATCTGCAAGGCCAGCAGCGGCAACACACCGATGAGCATGAATATCGTGGTCAGTGCACCGGCCCAGGTGCTGCGAAAGCGGAAGGCAATCAGGTCGGCGAGTGACGACAGCTGATAGGTGCGGGTGATCTTGAGAATCGGGTACAGCAGTACCGGGGCCAGCAGGAACGCGCCGGACACCCCCAGGTAACAGGCCAGGAAGCCGTAACCGTACTGGTAGGCCAGGCCGACCGAGCCGTAGAACGCCCAGGCACTGGCGTAGACACCCAGTGACAGGGTGTAGGTCAGGGGGTGGCGAATGATCGAGCGCGGGATCATGCCGCGTTCACTGATCCAGGCCACGCCAAACAGCACCAGCAGGTAGGCGGCGCTGATCAGGATCATCTGGGTCAGGCTAAAGCTCATCGGCATCACGTTGGCTCTGCAGGATAAAGGTCACGACGATCAGGATCAGCCAGAGCAGGTAAGGGCGATACCAGGCTCCGGTGGGCTCGATCCACCAGTCCATGATGGCCGGGGAGAACAGATAGATCCCCACGACCAGAAGCAGGACCAAACGATAGATATACATGCTGGCCTCAAAGGTTAGGGCGCTGCGGCTTGGACTTATTATTGGCGCAAATGGCTGCGGCGATGGTAACGGATGGGTTGACGACTGCAAGCGGCCTCGCGCGATTTGCCCAAAGATTTGAATTTATTGAGCTTTCTTTGCGCAGGCCGATCAGTGCAATTGTGCTTCGGGCAACGTATGGCAGCGCGCAATGGCGCTGCTTGTCCATTGTCGCGCAGCATGAGCCAGTACTTCCTCCGGGCGTGCCTGGACCATCGCCGGGTCGGTGACCTGCCCCAGCGCGCGCAGGGCACGCAGGATCAGCGGCGTGGCCTGTTCGGGCGGCAGCGGCGCGGAACGGTAACTTTTGCCCAGTTTGTGGCCGTCGGGCTGGGTTATCAATGGCACATGCAGGTAGCGTGGTTGCGACAGGCCCAGCAACTCCTGCAGGTACAGCTGGCGCGGAGTGTTGTCGAGCAGGTCGGCGCCCCGCACGATGTCGGTCACGCCTTGCCAGGCATCATCCAGTACGACGGCCAGTTGATAGGCATAAAGACCGTCGCGCCGGCGAATGACGAAATCACCGACCTCGCGGCCCAGGTGTTGCTCGAAGGGGCCCTGTACCCTGTCTTCGAAGCGGTAGATCAATTCCGGGACGCGCAGGCGAATGGCAGCATCGTGCTGGGCATGCCCGGCGTTGCGGCAAAGGCCAGGGTAAATGCCGTTATAGCCTTCCAGCTGTTTGCGCGAGCAGGTACAGGCGTAAGCCAGCCCCATGGAGAACAGGCGCTGGACGACTTCGGCGTAGGCATCGTGGCGTTGGCTCTGGTAGGTCACCTCGCCGTCCCAAACCAGGCCATAGCTTTCCAGCGTCTGCAGGATGGCGGCCTGGGCGCCGGGGGCTTCGCGCGGCGGGTCGATATCTTCCATGCGCAGCAACCAACGGCCGCCCGCTGCCCGTGCGTCGAGCCAGGAGGCGAGGGCGGCGACCAGCGAGCCGAAATGCAGGAAGCCGCTGGGGGTGGGGGCGAAGCGCCCGACATAGCTGGTGTGATTCATGACAACGCCGAAAAGTCAGTGGTGCACAAATGAAACGGGGCGCCCATGGCGCCCCGTTCAGGTCGGTCAGCTATCAGCCTTTGCCGACGGTTTTTTCCTTTTTCTCCGCCAGTTCCTTGCAATCGAAGCACAGGTCAGCGGTTGGACGGGCTTCAAGACGTCGCAGGCCGATTTCTACGCCACAGGCGTCGCACCAGCCGTACTCTTTGTCCTGAATCTTCTGCAGGGTCTTGTCGATCTTCTTGATCAGCTTGCGCTCGCGATCGCGGTTGCGCAGCTCCAGGGCAAACTCTTCTTCCTGGCTGGCGCGATCGGCTGGGTCAGGGAAATTGGCCGCTTCGTCCTTCATGTGGTCCACAGTCCGGTCCACACTGGTCATCAGCTCTTGCTTCCATGCCCCGAGAAGCTTGATGAAGTGCTTGCTCATGGGCTCGCCCATGTACTCTTCACCCTTGGTTTCCTTATAGGGCTCGACGCCGTACATGGTCTGACTGGCTTTCTGCTTTTCTAGGGTGGACATGTATAGACCGCCTCTCACTCTTGTAATCCATTGCGCAGGCTGCTCCATCTCCGGCGCCCGCCGGCCCTGCGACTGCGAGCCGCCGAACTTACCAGATCGAATCGGGGCGCGCTACTCCCGGTTGCCTTCGTAGTAGACAGCGGGTTTAGCCACACGTTCGTCTCGGCACATGGGTAGAATCATTATTCTAGACCCATTTGAGAGAAGGCTGATGGCCCAGTCCTACAGTGCGCGCAGCCGCGCCATAGAACCCTTCCACGTTATGGCCCTGCTGGCGCGCGCCAACGAGTTGCAGGCCAGCGGTCACGATGTGATCCACCTGGAGATCGGCGAGCCGGACTTCACCACCGCCGCGCCGATTGTAGAAGCGGGCCAGGCTGCCCTGGCTGCCGGGCATACCCGCTACACTGCAGCGCGCGGTTTGCCTGCGCTGCGCGAAGCCATTTCCGGCTTTTACCAGCAGCGTTACGGGCTGAATATCGACCCGCAGCGCATCCTCATCACCCCGGGTGGCTCAGGTGCCTTGTTGTTGGCCAGCAGCTTGCTGGTCGACCCGGGCAAACACTGGTTGCTGGCCGATCCTGGCTACCCGTGCAACCGTCATTTCCTGCGCTTGGTCGAAGGTGGCGCGCAGCTGGTGCCGGTGGGCCCTGAGGTCAACTACCAGCTCACGGCAGACCTGGTCGAGCGCTACTGGGATCAGGATACGGTCGGTGTCCTGGTCGCCTCCCCGGCGAATCCAACCGGTACCGTGCTTGACCGTACCGAACTGGCTAGCCTGTCTGCCGCTACCCGTGCTCACAATGGCCATCTGGTGGTCGATGAGATTTACCACGGGCTGACCTACGGCATGGACGCCGCCAGCGTGCTGGAAGTCGATGATCACGCGTTTGTGCTGAATAGTTTTTCCAAGTATTTCGGCATGACCGGCTGGCGGCTCGGCTGGCTGGTGGCGCCGCCGGCCGCCGTCGGGGATCTGGAGAAACTGGCCCAGAACCTCTACATCAGTGCCCCGAGCATGGCGCAGCAGGCCGCACTGGCTTGCTTCGAACCGCAGACCCTGGCCATCCTCGAAGAGCGCCGCGCCGAATTTGGCCGGCGCCGCGACTTCCTGTTGCCTGCCTTGCGTGAGCTGGGCTTCCGCATTGCCGTGGAGCCGCAAGGTGCGTTCTATCTGTACGCCGATATCAGCGCCTTTGGCGGTGACGCCTTTGGGTTTTGCCAGCACTTTCTTGAAACCGAGCATGTTGCCTTCACCCCGGGTCTGGACTTTGGCCGCTACCAGGCTGGCCACCACGTGCGCTTTGCCTACACGCAGAGCCTGCCGCGTCTGGAGCAAGCGGTTGAACGCATTGCCCGGGGTTTGCGGAGCTGGCAAGGCTGATGCGATTTTCTCCCGAACTTGAATGTGGGCGTTTGCTGCGTCGCTACAAGCGTTTCCTCGCGGACATCGAACTGGCCAATGGCGAGCAGATCACCATCCACTGCCCCAATACCGGTTCCATGCTCAATTGTATGGTGGAAGGCGGGCAGGTCTGGTTCAGTCGCTCCAACGACCCTAAACGCAAATTGCCCGGCACCTGGGAAATCAGCGAAACCCCGCAAGGGCGGCTGGCTTGCGTGAATACCGGGCGGGCCAACGCGCTGGTCGAGGAGGCCCTGCTGGCCGGGCGCATAGCCGAGTTGGCCGGGTTTACCGGGTTAAAGCGTGAAGTGCCTTATGGTGAAGAGCGCAGCCGCATCGATTTTCGTCTGGATTTCGATCAGGGACCGGCCTATGTCGAGGTCAAGAGTGTGACCCTGGGCTTCCCCGGTTCGACGGTAGCGGCGTTTCCTGATGCCGTGACCCAGCGCGGGGCCAAGCACCTGCGTGAGCTGGCTGCGCTTGCCCGTCAGGGGGTGCGCGCGGTGCAGCTGTACTGTGTGAACTTGAGCGGAATTGATGCGGTGCGCCCGGCACAGGAGATCGATGCCGCCTATGCCGCGGCGTTGCGCGCAGCAGTGGCTGACGGGGTGGAAGTGTTGGCCTACGGTACGCGTATCGATGCTGAAGAGGTGATCATCGACCGTGCCTTACCGGTGCTGCTCACTCCGTGAGCCAGATACCCTGGCTGTCTTCCAGGCAGCCCAGGGCAATCAATTGCTCACCTTCGCAGGGGCCAGCCACGCACTCGCCGGATTCGATCAGAAACAGCGCGCCATGCAGACTGCAGGCAATCAGGCTGGCGCTGCTGTCGAGAAATTGGTCAGGTTCCCAGTTCAGCGCAATACCGCGGTGGGGGCAGCGATTGCGATACAGGTAGACCTGCCCGGCACGGCGCACGGCAAACACCGAAGTGTCGTCGACGGTAAAACCGCGACTGCGGCCTTCAGCCAGTTCGTCGGGTGAACAGAGAAATTGCATGGTCTTGGGGTGCCTGCTTGAACGGAGCGCAACGGACGCTTTATACCCGGTGCTTCGAGGGTTATCCACCCAAGTAGCCTCAGTAACATCCGGACCCTCGGCAGACGCGAAAAATCCGGGCAAAAAAAGACCCGGCAAAAAGCCGGGTCAATAACCGTGATTAGCCTGATGAGGAGATAATCTGAAAGTCCGAACCAGGGGCCTTCATCTTACCCAACCGATCTCGCGACCAGTTGTGATAATCATAACGATTCTCATTACGATGTCAATTGTCTTGACTCGTTATTTTCAATTATTTTTTCTCAGGGTCTTGGCATCCAGTTGTTGATTGAGGGCTTCTTTGCGTTCAGGCGGAATATCGTTCCAGTGCATATCCAGCAACGCGCCTTCGATGGCGTACAGCAGCACCTTGGAAGCCCGAAACCCCCGGGTACGCACCGCCTGGTAGGCATTCACCGCGCCAAGGCGGCGTAGATCCGAAGCGCTGTGGATGCCTACCGCATGCAGCCACTGCGCGGAGGTCTTGCCAAGGTTTTTCAGATGCTGAAGTTCATCGTTCATCAAGCCTCCTTGCGACGGCTGAACGGGTCTTGTGAAGGTATCGCTGGCAGGTCAATGAGCAGTGTAGCGGCACTTGGAAAATACGCGGCTTTTTGCCATCGCTCCGCCGACGGGTAGCCGACAACAACCCGCCAGGCCGCAGCTGGCGGGGGAGGGAGAGCGCTTAGCGAGTGCGGTAGCGCAGGCGGGTGCCGAAATTTACCGACATCAGAATTTCATCGGCGCTCAGCTCGGCAGGGAAGTAAGTACCGGAGATCTGCGCGTGGGAAAGGCTTGCCCCTTCGAGGCCGTTGCCGCGCAGGTCCAGTCCGCGCAGGTCGGCGGCGCGAAAGTAGGCGTCGGTGAAATCGATACCGGCGGTGTCCAGTTCACGCAGGTCAAGGCCACGAAAGTCACCCCCGCGAAAGTCGATGACAGTGTCCCGAGGCTTTTCGCGATTGAAGCTGGCGATCTGTTCATCATGCACCAGTGCGTACAGTGCGCTGTCCAGTTGCCGTGGCTGATTCATAAGGCGCCTCCTTGTTTGGACTTATGGTGACACTATAGTGCCACCACTCAGGAGGCGCCCGGATTCAGGTATGAAGTGTCGACTGCTTCACGTCCTGAAGGTGATCAGAGCCCTGGCAGGCGCTGACGGATTTGCCCGACCAGTTGGTCGAGGCTGCCGCTTTCGTTGGTTTCCACGCGCTTGCTTTGCAGCAGTTCTTCGGCGTTCAGCGGGTCACGGCTGGCGTGTTGTGCCTTGATGACGTCCAGGGTGGCGTCCGACGGATCGTTCTGTTCGGCCTGACGCTGTGCCAACCAGCTGGCGATGACGGCATCGGGGGCGTTGCAGTCGAGGATCAGGAACGGCACGCCGGTCTCGCTGGCAACGTGTGCCGCAGCCTGGCGTTGCGCGTGCTTGAGGTAGGTGGCATCGATCACCACCGGGAACCCGGCGCGCAGGACAGTCTCGGCCAGTGTGTGCAGGTGGGCGTAAGTGGCCTGGCTGGCGTCTTCGCTGTAGATGCCAGCTTGCAGTTGGCCGGCGCTGGCGGCTGCCTGCTCACCGAACAAGCGCTTGCGCTCAACATCCGAACGCAGGCGTACGGCGCCCAGCGCATCGACCAGACGCATGGCTACATGGCTCTTGCCGACGGCGGAAACACCGTGGGTAATGGCCAGGAAGCGGGAAGGGATCGCGCTGTAGCTCTCGGCGAGGTTGGCGTAGTTACGGTAAGTGCGCAGGGTAGTAGCGCGCTGCACCGCATCGGCGTCGGCGCCCATGCTGAACAGGGCTACCTTGGCGCGCACCAGGGCGCGGTAGGCTTTATAGAAGTTCAGCAGTTCAAGGCCTGCATAGTCACCGGTCAGCTCCAGGTACTGGCTGACGAAGCGACGCGACAGCGATTTCAGGCCGCGGTCTTCCAAGTCCATCGCCAGGAAGCCGACATCGGCGTAGACGTCGGTCAGGCGGAACGGCTCGTTGAACTCGATGCAGTCGAAGATCACCACCTTGCCATCGATCAGGGTGGCGTTGCCCAGGTGGATGTCGCCGTGGCATTCACGGATGAACCCTTCGGCTTTGCGCGTTTCGAACAGACCATGCAGGCGTTTGAAGTTGTCCTCGGCCCAGGCTTGCAGCGCATCGAGTTGCTGCAGGTCGGCCTTGTCGCTCAGGAACGGACGGATCTGTTCGAAGTTCTGCGATACAGGCGCCATCACCGCGTCCGGGGTACCCAGCGGGTGCTCCACGGCAACCTTTGGCGCATCGAGGTGGAAACGCGCAATCTGCCCGGCCATCTGGTCAATGTGTTCGGCAGTCAGTTCACCGTTGGCCTGCAGCGTGCTGAGCATCTGGCTCTGCGGGAACTGGCGCATTTTCAGTGCGTATTCGATCGGCTCGCCTTCGCCGCCCAGTTGCGGTGCTTCAGCGCTGCCGGTGATCGGCAGTACGTCCAGGTACAGACCTTCGGTCAGGCGCTGGTTCAGGCGCAACTCTTCGTTGCAGAAGTGTTTGCGCGCAGACAGCTCGGTGAAGTCGAGGAAGCCGAAGTTCATCGGCTTCTTGATCTTGTAGGCGTAGTCGCCCGTCAGCACCACCCAGGAAATATGGGTTTCGATAACCTGGAAGTCCTTGACCGGGTGGGGAAACAGGGCGGGGTTCTGCAGCGCGGCGATCAAGACTTGGCTCACGGGCGATCCTTGTGGGTCTGGGTGATTTTGAGTCGGCCATTATGGCGGCAAGCGAGGGATGTGCAAACCGCCGGAGGGCGCCTGTCGATGATCGATAAAGTGCGTATAATCCGCCGCCATGACTCGTACCCGATCTCCCCGTACCCCGAAAAAACGCCCGTCTGGCCGCTCGCGCGCCTGGCTGGGCTGGGCCATCAAGCTCAGCCTGGTCGGCCTTGTGGTACTGGCCGGTTTTGCCGTTTACCTCGACGCTGTGGTCCAGGAGAAGTTCTCCGGCAAGCGCTGGACCATCCCGGCCAAGGTGTATGCCCGGCCGCTGGAGCTGTTTGTCGGCCAGAAGCTGAGCAAGGCTGACTTCCTTATTGAGCTCGATGCCCTTGGCTATCGCCGCGAAAGCGTGGCCAATGGCCCGGGCGCCGCAGCGGTCAGTGGCAATACCGTCGATCTGAACACCCGCGGCTTTCAATTCTATGAGGGCATGGAACAGGCGCAGGCAGTTCGCGTGCGCTTTTCCGGTGACTATGTTGCAGGCCTGAGCGGTATCAATGGCTCCAAGCTCGACGTCGTGCGCCTGGAGCCCCTGCTGATCGGCGGCCTGTACCCGAAGAACCTTGAAGATCGCATCCTGATCAAGCTCGACCAGGTGCCGCCGTATCTGCTCGAAACCCTGGTGGCCGTGGAAGACCGCGACTTCTATAGCCACTTCGGTGTGTCGCCCAAGTCGATTGCCCGTGCCGTCTGGGTCAACACGTCTTCGGGCGCCATGCGTCAGGGCGGCAGTACCCTGACCCAACAGCTGGTCAAGAACTTCTACCTGACCAACGAGCGTAGCCTGAGCCGCAAGCTGACTGAAGCGATGATGGCCTTGCTGCTGGAGCTGCACTACGACAAGCGCGAGATTCTCGAGGCGTACCTCAACGAGGTGTTCATCGGCCAGGATGGTCAGCGTGCGGTGCACGGCTTCGGCCTGGCCAGCCAGTTCTTCTTCAGCCAGCCACTGTCTGAACTGAAGCTGCATCAGGTGGCGTTGCTGGTCGGGATGGTCAAGGGACCGTCGTATTACAACCCGCGCCGCTATCCGGAGCGTGCCACCGTACGGCGTAACCTGGTACTCGACCTGTTGGCCGAGCAAGGCGTGGCCACTCCCGAGGCGGTGGCTGCTGCGAAGAAAATGCCATTGGGTGTGACCAAGCGCGGCAGCCTGGCCGATAGCTCGTTCCCGGGATTCCTCGATCTGGTCAAACGCCAGTTGCGCCAGGATTACCGCGACGAAGACTTGACCGAAGAGGGGCTGCGCATCTTCACCAGCTTCGACCCGATCTTGCAGATGAAGTCCGAATCGGCCATGGCTGAAACCTTCAAACGCCTGGCCGGGCGCAAAGGCGCTGATGAGGTCGAGGCCGCGATGGTTGTGACCAACCCGGAAACCGGTGAGGTGCAGGCCTTGATCGGCAGTCGCCAGGCAGGTTTCGCGGGGTTCAACCGGGCTATTGATGCGGTGCGGCCGATCGGCTCGCTGGTCAAGCCGGCGGTGTACCTGACCGCCCTGGAAAAACCGAGCAAGTACACCCTGACCAGTTGGGTTCAGGATGAACCGTTCTCGGTCAAAGGTGGCGACGGCCAGGTATGGCGGCCACAGAACTACGATCGCCGTTCCCATGGCACCATTTATCTGTACCAGGGCCTGGCGAACTCCTACAACCTGTCGACGGCCAAGCTGGGCCTGGAACTGGGCGTGCCCAATGTACTCAAAACCATAGGGCGCCTGGGCGTGAACGTGGACTGGCCGGCATTCCCGTCGATGCTGCTGGGTGCTGGCGGCATGTCGCCGATGCAGGTCGCGACCATGTATCAGACCCTGGCCAACGGTGGCTTCAACACGCCGATGCGCGGTATTCGCAGCGTATTGACCGCCGAGGGCGAACCGCTCAAGCGCTACCCGTTCCAGATTCAGCAGAGCTTCGATCCGGGGGCCATCTACCTGGTCCAGAACGCCATGCAGCGGGTGATGCGCGAAGGCACCGGCCGCTCGGTCTACAGTGTGCTGCCGAGCTCACTGAACCTGGCCGGTAAAACCGGTACCAGTAACGATTCGCGCGACAGCTGGTTCGCAGGTTTCAGTCAGGATCTGCTGGCCGTGGTCTGGCTCGGTCGTGACGACAACGGCAAGACACCGTTCACCGGTGCCACGGGTGCACTGCAGGTATGGACCAGTTTCATGCGCAAGGCCGACCCGCTACCGCTGGACATGCCGTTGCCTGACAACGTGGTCCAGGCCTGGGTCGATCCGCACACCGGGCAGGGTTCTGATGGCAGTTGCCCGGGGGCCGTACAGATGCCGTATATTCGCGGCAGTGAACCGCCTGCCGGCGCCGCCTGTGGCGGCACGCAGGATCCCGCCGAGTCCGTCATGGACTGGGTCAAGGGCTGGATGAATTAAGCACTAGGCAACGAGGGTGTGACGTGAACAAGTGGTTGTTTCCTGCCTTGACGGCATTGGCTTTGCTCAACGGTTGTGCCAGCGTTCAACGCGGCTCGATCCCTGTGGTTGACTCCAGCACTCGCGTGTCCAACAGCGAGCGGGTCACAGCCAATCGTGCTGCCCAGGCCAACGCCGGCACGCGCCAGGCCCAGGCCGTGCCTCAGGATTCCGGCGTCACCGTGATGGTCCCGCAAGGGGCGGGCGCGGCGCCGATCCAGACTTTCCCGGCCTCGACGGCACCTGCGCCGATCAGCACCGGGCCGATTACACCAGGTCCCAGCACTGCCGCGCCGTTTGACAGCGGTTCGGCCAACGGCGGCAGCTACACCATGCCTAGCACCGCCCCGAGCGCCCCTACCGGCATTCCGCGCAGTGCTGCCCCCAGCGGTGGTCTCTCGGCAGACGAACAGCTTGATGGCCCGGTACTGGCGTTGCTGACCACCGCTCAGCAACAGCAGGGCAGTGGTGACTACAACGGCGCCTCGTCCAGCCTGGAGCGCGCCCAGCGTATCGCCCCGCGCGAGCCGCAGGTGCTCTACCGCCTGGCCCAGGTACGCCTGGCCCAGGGTGATGCCGCGCAATCCGAGCAACTGGCGCGTCGCGCCCTGACCTACGCCAACGGTCGCCCCGACCTGCAGGCCGGGCTGTGGAACATCATTGCCCAGGCCCGTGAGAAACAGGGCGACTCGGCCGGTGCGGCGCTGGCGCGGCAAAAAGCCCAGGTCAGCCTCTGATGGACCCGCGCATTCTCGATATTGCCGATCACCTGCTGCTGATCGAGCACGAGCTCCACGCCCAGGGCTGGTGGAGCGATGTGTCGCCAGGCGCCCAGGCACTGGCCAGTACCGTGCCCTTCGCCGTCGACAGCATGGACTTCGCTCAGTGGTTGCAGTGGATTTTCCTGCCGCGGATGAAAGAAATTCTCGAGAAGGGCCTGCCGTTGCCAAACGCATCGGGCATCCTCGTCATGGCTGAAACGGTATACGTGGATCGCCCGGAGGAAAGTCGCGAGCTACGCAGGCTGCTAGCAGAGTTTGACCAATTGATCAGTCCATCTGCCTGAATTTCCCTCTTTTACCCCTTAGAGCCACAGATTGTGGCTCTTTTTGTTTGTATTGTTTGTTTTTCTGCTGCTGTCTTTGGCAATAGTGGTGGCGACGGTTCGTCCTTGCGATAAATTGGCAATAATTTTTCTTGACTTGCGCGCGCCGAAAAAGAAGAATCCAGATTCCGCTGTAGAGGGACTGCCAGAAGCAGACCCGCTAAGCAGATCATGAGGCGCACACCCGCGCCGACCTGTTACACCCCGCAACGCGTTACCTCGCGCTGGGTGGGAAAACCCCGCAACACTTTGGGGCGCTCCCAATACTTGCTCAGTCAGTGCTGACGTAGTCGGCGATTCCGTCGCTCATGCTCTGCTTGGCAGTAAACCTATTAAGACCCGTCCACCGTGGGCGGTATTCTGGCGTTTTAGAGGTGAACAACGTGGAGCTTTTATCTGGCGCTGAGATGGTCGTCCGCTTTTTGCGTGACGAAGGCGTTAAGCACATCTACGGGTACCCTGGTGGTGCTCTTCTTCATGTTTACGATGCCCTGTTCAAAGAACCGGAAGTCAGTCATATCCTGGTTCGTCACGAGCAGGCCGCTACCCATATGGCGGACGGTTATGCCCGTGCCACCGGCAAAGCCGGTGTGGTACTGGTAACTTCCGGTCCGGGCGCGACCAATGCCATTACCGGCATTGCAACTGCCTATATGGATTCCATTCCGATGGTCATCCTCTCCGGTCAGGTGCCTAGCACCATGGTCGGTACCGATGCCTTTCAGGAAACCGACATGATCGGTATTTCCCGGCCGATCGTGAAACACAGCTTCATGATCAAGCACGCCTCGGAAATCCCGGAAGTCCTGAAAAAAGCCTTCTACCTCGCGCAGTCCGGCCGTCCGGGCCCGGTTGTGGTCGATATCCCGAAAGATATGACCAACCCGGCGGAGAAGTTCGAATACGTCTACCCGAAAAAGGTCAAGCTGCGTTCCTACAGCCCGGCCGTTCGTGGTCACTCCGGACAAATCCGCAAGGCCGCCGAAATGCTCCTGGCCGCCAAGCGTCCAGTGGTCTATGCCGGTGGTGGCGTGATTCTCGGTGGTGGCTCCGCTGCCCTGACCGAAATCGCCCAGATGCTCAACCTGCCGGTCACCAACACCTTGATGGGCCTGGGTGGCTATCCGGGTACCGACCGCCAGTTCCTCGGCATGCTCGGTATGCACGGCAGCTACACCGCCAACCTGGCCATGCACCACGCCGATGTGATCTTCGCTGTCGGTGCGCGCTTTGACGACCGCGTTGTAAACGGTCCGGCCAAGTTCTGCCCGAACGCCAAAGTTATCCACATCGATATCGACCCGGCATCGATCTCCAAGACCATCAAGGCCGACGTGCCAATCGTAGGTCCGGTCGACAGCGTCCTGACCGAAATGGTTGCGACCTTGCGCGAAATCGGCGAACTGCCGGAAAAAGCGGCAATCGATGCCTGGTGGAAGCAGATCGAAGAGTGGCGTGGCGATCGCGACATGTTCCCTTACGACAAGGGCGACGGTAACGTCATCAAGCCGCAGACCGTCATCGAGACCCTGTGCGAAGTGACCAAGGGCGATGCCTTCATCACCTCCGATGTCGGTCAGCACCAGATGTTCGCGGCGCAGTACTACCGCTTCAACAAACCCAATCGCTGGATCAACTCCGGCGGCCTGGGCACCATGGGCTTCGGTTTCCCCGCGGCCATGGGCGTGAAGCTGAACTTCCCGGACCAGGACGTTGCCTGCGTTACCGGTGAGGGCAGCATCCAGATGAACATTCAGGAACTGTCGACCTGCCTGCAGTACGACCTGCCGGTGAAGATCGTCAACCTGAACAACGGTGTATTGGGTATGGTCCGCCAGTGGCAGGACATGGCCTACAACAGCCGTCACTCGCACTCCTATATGGAATCGCTGCCTGACTTCGTCAAGCTGGCTGAGGCCTATGGTCATGTGGGCATTCGCATCACCAGCCTGAAAGACCTCAAGCCCAAGCTCGAAGAAGCGTTCGCCATGAAAGATCGCCTGGTGTTCATCGACATTCAGGTCGACAACAGCGAGCACGTCTACCCGATGCAGATCAAAGACGGCTCTATGCGCGATATGTGGCTGAGCAAGACGGAGCGTACCTAATCATGCGGCACATTATTTCCCTGCTGTTGGAAAACGAACCCGGTGCCTTGTCTCGCGTGGTTGGTCTGTTCTCGCAGCGTAACTACAACATCGAAAGCCTGACCGTAGCGCCAACCGAAGACCCGACCCTGTCGCGTCTGACATTGACCACGGTCGGTCATGATGAGGTGATCGAACAGATCACCAAAAACCTGAACAAGCTGGTTGAAGTCGTCAAGCTGGTCGACCTCTCGGAAAGCGCGCACATCGAACGTGAACTGATGCTGGTGAAGATCAAGGCCACGGGCGCTCAGCGTGCCGAGATCAAGCGCACCACCGATATCTATCGTGGGCAGATCGTCGATGTCAGCAGCAGCGTCTATACCGTTCAGCTGACTGGCGCCAGCGATAAGCTTGACAGCTTCATTCAGGCCATCGGTACCGCGTCCATTCTCGAAACAGTGCGCAGTGGCGTCACCGGCATTGCCCGTGGCGACAAAGTGCTCAGCATCTAACTCAAAAAATTAGCGATGGCCCTAAAGGGCCGAGATAACAGGGGTATTTTCATGAAAGTTTTCTACGACAAAGACTGCGACCTTTCGATCATCCAGGGCAAGAAAGTTGCCATCATCGGTTACGGCTCCCAGGGCCACGCTCAGGCGTGCAACCTGAAAGACTCCGGTGTGGATGTCACTGTCGGTCTGCGTAAAGGTTCGGCCACCGTTGCCAAAGCCGAAGCTCACGGCCTGAAAGTTGCCGATGTAGCCTCCGCTGTTGCCGCTGCCGACCTGGTCATGATCCTGACCCCGGACGAGTTCCAAGGCCAGCTGTACAAGAACGAAATCGAGCCGAACATCAAGAAAGGCGCCACCCTGGCCTTCTCCCACGGCTTCGCAATTCACTACAACCAGGTTGTGCCACGTGGTGACCTGGACGTGATCATGATCGCGCCAAAAGCGCCAGGTCACACCGTACGTTCCGAGTTTGTCAAAGGCGGCGGTATCCCTGACCTGATCGCTATCTACCAGGACGCCTCGGGCAACGCCAAAAACGTTGCACTGTCCTACGCTGCAGGCGTTGGTGGCGGCCGTACCGGCATCATCGAAACCACCTTCAAGGACGAGACCGAAACCGACCTGTTCGGCGAACAAGCCGTTCTGTGTGGCGGTACCGTCGAGCTGGTCAAAGCCGGTTTCGAAACCCTGGTTGAAGCGGGCTACGCGCCAGAAATGGCTTACTTCGAGTGCCTGCACGAACTGAAACTGATCGTTGACCTCATGTACGAAGGCGGTATCGCCAACATGAACTACTCGATCTCCAACAACGCCGAATACGGCGAGTACGTGACCGGCCCTGAAGTCATCAACGCCGAATCCCGTCAGGCCATGCGCAACGCACTGAAGCGCATCCAGGACGGCGAATACGCCAAGATGTTCATCAGCGAAGGCGCTACCGGCTACCCATCGATGACCGCCAAGCGTCGTAACAACGCCGCTCACGGCATCGAAATCATCGGCGAGCAACTGCGCTCGATGATGCCTTGGATCTCGGCGAACAAAATCGTCGACAAAGCCAAGAACTAATCGGCTTTTGATGCGATGGAAACGCGGCTTCGGCCGCGTTTTTTCGTTTAGGCGGTCAGCTTCTGGTATAAAGCTTCATCGTCTGTCGGCGAACCCTCGCCGCAGACTTCTGTCGAAACTTTCCACACCGTTGCAAGGTAATGTCCATGAGCGAACGTCCCGAAGAGCCGAACAAGGCCTCTGACGCCGAAAGCCTGCTACCGATCGATGAGCATGTTGAAGAAGGGCATGACGCCGAAGGACGCAAGGTTCGGCACCGCGGCATCTATCTGCTGCCCAACTTGTTCACCACTGCGAACCTGTTCGCTGGTTTCTATTCCATCATCAACTCCATGAGTGCCCAGGCGGCCCTCAGTGCGGGCGACCCGCGAGAGGCAAGCAAGTACTTTGCCTTTGCTGCCATTGCCATTTTCGTTGCCATGGTGCTCGACGGCCTCGACGGCCGTGTGGCGCGCATGACCAACACCCAGAGTGCCTTTGGTGCCGAGTACGACTCGTTGTCGGATATGGTCGCCTTCGGTGTAGCTCCAGCCCTGCTGGCCTTCGGCTGGGCCCTGGGTGACATGGGTAAGGTCGGCTGGATGGTTGCCTTCATCTATGTCGCGGGTGCGGCGCTGCGTCTGGCGCGTTTCAACACCCAGGTCGGCACCGCCGACAAGCGCTACTTCATTGGCCTGGCAAGCCCGGCAGCGGCGGGTGTTGTGGCCGGTACCGTCTGGGCATTCAGCGACTACGGCATCCAGGGTTCGAAGCTGTCGTTCCTGGTGGCGTTGCTGGTGGCCGCGGCAGGTATGCTGATGGTCAGCAACATCAAGTACAACAGCTTCAAAGAGCTGGACCTCAAGGGCCGTGTACCATTCGTAGCGATCCTCGCGGTGGTGCTGGTGTTCGCGGTAGTCTTCAGTGACCCACCGCGCATTCTGCTGCTGGTGTTCCTCGGCTACGCGGCCTCCGGACCGGTGCAGTACCTGCTGCGCATCCGTCGGCGGAAAAACATCGAGTGATGTAATTTCATTCGGGCTCCGTAGTCTACTGGTGCATCAGTCCTCCAGTTCTACGGAGCCACCATGCTTATCAAGCTGTCCAAAGCCTCCGATTGCCAAGAGTCGGACGTCACTCCCGAATCCCTGTATGTATCCCGTCGCGCGTTGCTGGGTGGCTCAGTTGCTGCCGTGGCCGTTTCTGCATTGCCGCGTTGGGCGAGTGCAGGGGAGATGTCACGCTACGCCGATGTCGAGGCGAGCACCGCTCCGGCCTGGTTTGCAGACAAGCTTGGCGCTACCCGCTGGCAGGCGATTACCGCCCCGGGGGAAGCGATCGCCCCCTATAAAGACGCCACGCACTACAACAACTTTTATGAGTTCGGGACCGACAAGGGTGACCCGGCGGCCAATGCCGGCAGCCTGAAAACCGAACCCTGGACGGTGGTGGTGGACGGGGAGGTGGGTAAGCCCGGGCGCTATGCGCTGGAAGACTTCATGACGCCTTACCAGCTGGAGGAGCGCATTTATCGCCTGCGTTGTGTCGAAGCCTGGTCAATGGTCATACCCTGGCTCGGCTTTCCCTTGTCGGCGTTGCTCAAACAGGTGGAGCCGACCTCGAAGGCGCGCTACATCCGTTTCGAAACCCTGCAGGACCCCAAGAGCATGCCGGGCCAGCGTTCCAATTTTGCCCTGATCGACTGGCCTTATATAGAAGGCCTGCGCCTTGATGAGGCAATGAATCCTTTGGCGATCCTGGCGGTTGGCATGTACGGCCGCGAGCTGCCCAACCAGAACGGTGCGCCGCTGCGCCTGGTGGTGCCCTGGAAGTATGGCTTCAAGAGCATCAAGTCGATTGTGCGTATCAGCCTGGTGGCAGAGCAGCCGCGTACCACGTGGCAGGCCATTGCGCCGGAGGAGTATGGCTTCTATGCCAACGTCAATCCGGAAGTGGATCACCCGCGCTGGACCCAGGCCCGGGAGCGGCGACTGCCCAGCGGGCTGTTCAGTCCCAATGTGCGCCCCACACAGATGTTCAATGGCTATGCCGAGGAAGTCGCGGGGCTCTACAGTGGGCTCGACCTGAGGAAGAACTACTGATGCGTTATCCACTGTTTCGCCTTGGCATTTTTATCCTGGCGAGTATCTGGCCGTTGTGGTGGCTGTATGAGGCGGCCATGAGTGCACTGGGGCCGGACCCGGGCAAGATCCTCGTTGATCGCCTGGGGTTGGGCGCGCTGATCTTTTTGCTGATTACCCTGAGCATGACGCCGCTACAGCGTTTGACCGGTTGGGCGGGGTGGATCGTTTCGCGCCGGCAACTGGGGTTGTGGTGCTTTGCTTATATAGTGCTGCACATGACCTCCTATATGTTCTTTGTCCTGGGGTTGGACTGGGGGCAGTTGGGCGTGGAGTTGAGCAAGCGGCCGTACATTATTGTCGGTGCGTTGGGCTTTCTTGGGTTGCTGGCGTTGGCTGTTACCTCCAATCGTTACAGTCAGCGCCGCTTGGGTGCGCGCTGGAAGAAGTTGCACAAGCTGGTTTATCTGATTCTAGTGTTGGGTTTGTTGCACTTTCTATGGATAGTGCGGGCCGATCTCAAGGAGTGGGTTGTGTATGCGGGTATTGGCGCGTTTCTGCTGGTGCTGCGTATCCCGGTGTTTGCCAAGCGAATCCCGCGCCTTGCGAGTCGAAAAACAGCTTCTGTAACAAAAGCTTGAATAAGTGCTTGACGCCCCTGCAGATCTCTCTATAATTCGCCCCACTTCCGGCGCAGTCGGAGCGGAAAACTCCTTGAGATTCAATGAGTTAGATGTTCCAGGTAGTACCGGAGGGGCTTCGATCGAAAGATCGGCAGCGGTGAAAAAGGTGGTTGACAGCGGATTGAAACGCTGTAGAATTCGCCTCCCGCTGACGAGAGATCGCAGCGAGTTAAGCGGTTGAAGTTGAAAGAGAAATTCTGAAAAACTTCAAAATAAACGCTTGACAGGCACTGAGGAAAGCGTAGAATGCGCGCCTCGGTTGAAGCGAAAGACTTCAACCACCGCTCTTTAACAATCGAATCAAGCAATTCGTGTGGGTGCTTGTGACTCAGACTGATAGTCAGAAAGATTATCA
>NZ_QJRG01000037.1 GCF_004025535.1 Pseudomonas alkylphenolica | reverse complement strand
GATCCGTTTCAACCGAGTTACCCGCCAGGTCTATCTGCACCGACCGCGTTTCGCTGGTGGCATCGCCGTCCTCGACTGGGAGCAGGTAATCGCCCAGTCTGTTGTGGGCGAAGAAGAATCCGCCAACACCGGTCGGCAACTCCTTCTATTCTGGGACCCCGCCATCACCGGACTCCCCCATCTTCACCTGGTGTTCGTCGGCAAGACCGGCGATGGCACCAGCGATCTGGTCAACCTGTGGGAGTTCATCCGCCGCTATATGGAAGAAGGCCCGCAGTCAGTGCCGGCACCGAAGAAGCTGCTCGGCAAAGTGCCGTGGCCGTGGCAGTCGGCCATGGTCTCCTTGAATTTTTTCAGGCCGCTGTGGCGCGCCGGGCTGCGCTGGCAGGTCGCCTGTTGGGTGGCGTTGGCCTCTCCGGGCCTTGCAGTGCACGCCACGGGGCACTGGATTTCGCTGTTGCTGTGCTGGGAACCGCGCTGGCCGCGCATCATCCGCGAGGCAGGCCTGCCCGGCAAGCCTGTCCCGCCACTGTCCACTGCTGCCGACTGGCCGCCGCTGCCAATGATTGAATCCGCAACGAAGAAGCCTCGGCGCGCACGCAAGCCACACCCGTAGCCCCCGCCAAGCCTTGCATTTACTGGATATCTGCCTTGTCTGAATCCCTCTGGCTCGCCTGCGGCGTGCTCCCTACCATGGCGTTCACTGCACAACGCGATGGCTCCCGGAGCACGCTAACAGCCGGCGCAACAGCAACCCGCCAGGCATCAACAAGAACAACAGAGAAGGCAATCATGACGAAGGGCAAACCGTTTCGTTTCACCGGTGTCGAGTGTGTGAGGTTTGCGGTCGAAGAGCTGGCCGACGCCTGCCGCTTTGCCTCCGACTGGGGGCTTTCCTACGTGCCTTGCGCCGATCCCGAGGTGAAGCTGTTTCGCGCCGTCGATGGTTCCGAAGTCCAGGTTGTCGCCGCCGATCCCTCGCGTATCGAACGCACGCCCATCGGCGGCGGCAGCGGCCTGTGCGAGATTGTCTGGGGGGTCGAAGACCAGGCCAGCCTGGCCGCGCTGGCCCAGGACCTGGGCCGTGACCGGCGTGCCGAGTTCGATAGCGACGGTACGCTGCACAGTGTCGACGACCTCGGCATCAATCTGGCGTTCCGCGTCGCCCAGCGCAAGCCGATGCATTTCGAGGCGACGCGTTACAACGCTCCGGGCCAGCCGCAGCGCATTAACCGTCGCGCCCCGGCCTACAAGGTGGCCATGCCACGGGAAATCAGCCATATCGCCATCGGCGTGGACGATGCTGCTGAAGCGGCGCGTTTCTATATCGAGCGCTTGGGTTTTCTGGTCTCCGACCGCTATGCCAACCGTGGTGTGTTCATGCGTTGCTCGCCCTCGGGCAACCACCATCACGTGTTCTTCATGAATGCCCGCGTGCCGGGCACCCGTTTCAATCACCTGGCGTTCAAGGTTCGTGACATTCACGAAGTGATCGGCGGCGGCCAGCACCTTGACTCGCTGGGCTGGAGAACCTTCGCAGGGCCGGGGCGGCACACGATTTCCTCGGCGTGCTTCTGGTACTTCCAGACGCCGTTCGGCGGTTCCTGGGAATACGCCGCCGACGAGGACATCGTCACTGATGAATGGGAAGCCCAGGACTTCGCGGCGATAGCTCATATCTTTTCGGAATGGACCTTTGGCCTGGAGAAATCCGACGGCACGCTCAAGGGGCCGATTTCCGCCAGCAAGGAACAGAAGCGCTAAACCTTCCGGTTTCTTCATCGGGTGCCTTTTCCGGCCTTGCTGCGCTGAGCGGGGAGGGCGCCTGTTCACCTGACTTCGGGGAGCACCAACGTGTCCGAATCGAACCCCCTGCAACGCCCTTACTGGATCGAGCTGCTGCACACACAGGTGCGCGAGGTCCAGGGCAAATACCGTACGCGCATCATCGAAGCCGGTGCCGGGCCGGCATTGATCCTGTTGCATGGCACCGGTGGCCATGCGGAAAACTACGCGCTGAACATCGCCGAGCTGGCCCGGCACTTCCGTGTCATTGCCATGGATTTCCTCTGGCACGGCAAATCGCAAACTGAAGGTTACGACGCGCAGATCATTCCGGTGCTGGTCGACCAGGTGCTGGATGTGATGGACCAGCTCGGGCTGGCCACGGCGTTTGTCGAGGGCCAGTCGCTGGGCGGCTGGGTGGCGATGCAACTGGCGCTGCGTCATCCCGAGCGGGTCGACGCCCTGGTGCTGACCACGACCATGGGCTATACGCCGGATGCGGGCGCAATCGAGGGCTATGTCGAGCCGGACTGGGCCAGCAACCTGCCCAGTTCGCTGGAGGTGCTGCGTGACCCGAGCTTCGACAATGTGCGTACCCGCATGGCGCGCATTCTGGCCAACCCGCAGCGCCTGACCGACGAAGCGGTAATGGTTCGCCAGGCGCTGTACTGCCAGCCTGAACTGGCTGCGGTGCAAATGCAGTTCATTGCCGAGTACCTGGCGGGGCCGACGATACGCCAGCACCTGGTGACCGACGCGCTGGCCCGGCAAATCCGCCAGCCCACCCTGGTGTACTGGGGCGAGCGCAATCGTACGCCGCCCGCCCTGGGTGAACACATCGCCCGCCAGGTGCACAACGGCACCTTCCATTGCGCCGCCGACACCGGGCACTGGGCGCAATTCGAGAGCGCAGCCGAGCATAACGAGGTCGTCACCACCTTCCTTCAAGCACACCTGCCCAAGGACAAAACCGTCATGACCCGCACCGTACTCAATCCGATTGGCCGTTGGGAAATCCTGGCCTGGGAACAGCGCTTCGACGACGGCCGCATCGAGCTGCCGATGGGCGAGCATCTGCAGGGGTTCATTCAGTACACCGAAGGCGGCCACATGGCCTGCATGATCGCCCGAGCGGAGCGCGCCCCGTTCGAAAGCGGTGGCCAGTGGAACGCCAGCGACAGCGAAAAGGCCGGCGCTTACTCCAGCATGCTCGCCTATGGCGGTCGCTACGCCGTCAACGACGACGTGATCACCCATTGGGTCGACATCAGCCTGTTCCCCAATTGGGTCGGCGGTGCGCAGAAGCGCCGCTTCGAAGTCAACGCCGACGGCACGCTGACGCTCAGTGCGCGTCTGGAAGAAGGCACCCCTCAAGCCCGCAGCGCCCGCCTGGTATGGCGACGTGTCAGCGTTTGAACCTGGAGAGACAACCATGAATAGCCCACACAATCCCGAGATCGGCCAGCGCATCCAGACCGGTTCGTTGGTGACCAACTACCACGACATCGGCAGCGGCGAACCGGTGTTGCTGCTGCATGGCTCCGGCCCTGGCGTCAGTGCCTGGGCCAACTGGCGCCTGAGCATTCAGGGCCTGAAGGACGACTTCCGTCTGTTGGCGCCGGACCTGGCCGGCTTCGGCTTCACCGAGACACCGACAGACATCGTCTATTCACGCGAGGGCTGGCTGGAGCAACTGGTCGCGTTCCTCGATGCCCTGGATGTGCAGAAGGTCAACGTCATCGGCAACTCGTTCGGCGGCTCCATGGCCCTGGCCCTGGCCATCCACCATCCGCAGCGTGTCAACAAGCTGATCCTGATGGGCAGCGTCGGCGTGCCGTTCGAGCTCACCCCCGGCCTGGACGCGGTGTGGAGCTACGAGCCGTCGCACGAAAACATGCGCGCGATCATGCGCATCTTCGCCTACGACCAGCAGCTGGTCGGCGACGACCTGGTGCGCATGCGCTATGAGGCGAGCAAGCGCCCCGGTGTACAGGAAGCCTACGCGGCGATGTTCCCGGCGCCACGCCAGCGCTGGGTGGAGGCGATGGCTCACGGCGAGGCTGAAATCCGCAGCATCGCGCACCCGACGCTGCTGGTGCATGGCCGCGACGACAAGGTGATCCCGCTGGCCACCTCGTTGACCCTGCAGCAATGGATCGACGACAGCCAGCTGCATATTTTCGGGCGCTGTGGCCACTGGACGCAGATCGAGCACGCGGCGGCATTCGGCCAGCTGGTGACGAATTTCCTCAAGGCCTGACCGGGTTGTTTCGCCGGACAAGAACAACAACAAGGAATCCTGCAATGACTCAAACCGTACAAAAAGCGCTGATTGTTGGCGCCGGCACCGCCGGCATGTCTGCCGCCATTACCTTGCTGCGCCTGGGCATTGACGTCGACCTGATCGACATCAACCCGAACTGGGGCGCACTCGGTGCCGGGCTGACCATTACCGGCCCGACCCTGCGCGCGCTGCATCAGCTCGGCGTATACACCGACATGGTCGATGAAGCCTATGTCGGCGAAGGCATTCAGATCTGCGACACGCAGGGCGAGCCGCTGCGTACGCTGGCAACGCCGATGCCGGCGGACAGCGCGACCGCGAGCAGTGGCGGCATCATGCGCCCGACCCTGCACGGCATCCTCGCCCGGCATGTACGTGCCGCCGGGACGACCCTGCGCCTTGGGCTCACTGTCGAGGCGCTGGTGCAGGACGGCAGCGGTGTCGATGTGACCTTCAGCGATGGCAGCCAGGGGCGCTATGACATCGTGCTCGGAGCCGACGGGGTGTTCTCGCGGGTGCGCGGGCTGATCATGCCCGACGCACCGAAACCGGAATACACCGGCCAGAGCTGCTGGCGCCTGTTTCTCGAACGCCCGGCCAGCATCAAGCGGCGTACGTACTTTCTCGGCGGGCCGTACAAGGTCGGGTTTTCCCCGGTGTCGGCGACGCACATGTACATGTTCCTGCTTGAACGGACCCCCCAGGTGTTCATCGAGCCGGCCGACTTTCACCGCGAACTGGCCAAGCGCCTGGAAAGCTACGGCGGTGTGCTGGCCGAGGTGCGTGACTCGCTCAGCGAGCGGGACATTGCAGCGATCAACTTCCGCCCGCTGGAGATTTTCAGCCTGCCGGCGCCGTGGTACCGCGGGCGCGTGCTGCTGATCGGCGATGCGGCGCACCCGACCACGCCACAGCTGGCCTCCGGCGCCGGCATGGCCATCGAAGATGCCCTGGTGCTGGCAGAAGAGCTGCAGCAGGCCGGTTCGGTGGAACAGGTGTTGGCCCGCTTCATGGCGCGCCGTGAAGCGCGCTGCCGGCTGGTCACCGAATCATCGATGGAGCTCGGCCGCCTGGAGCAGGTGCGGGCGCCAATCGAGGCGCAGACCAAGGTGGTCGAGCAGGCACTGCTGACCTTGAGCGAGCCCATTTAAGGGGGAGAATCCCATGACGATTGACGATGCGCTGCTGCACACGATCAGCCTCGAACTGTACAACGCCCAGCGCAAGGCCGAGGCCGTTGCGCCGCTCACGGGGCGCTACCCCGAGCTGACCCTCGAACACGCCTATGCGATTCAGCAGCAACTGATAGCGCGGCGCCTGGACGATGGCGAGCGGGTAGTCGGCAAGAAGATCGGCGTCACCAGCCAGGTGGTGATGAACCTGCTGGGTGTCGGTCAGCCGGACTTCGGCATCCTCACCGATGCGATGACGGTGAACAGCGGTGAAAGCATTGCCGCGTCTTCGCTGATCCAGCCCAAGGCCGAGGGCGAGCTGGCGTTTGTGCTCAAGCATGACCTGAAAGGGCCGGGCATCACCGTGGCGGACGTGCTGCGTGCCACCGAAGGGGTGATGGTCTGCTTCGAGATTGTCGATTCACGCATCCAGGACTGGAAGATAAAGATCCAGGACACCGTGGCAGACAACGCCTCCTGCGGCGTTTTTGTCCTCAGTGACCGCGTGGTTCCCCTGAGCGATGTCGATCTGCAGTTGTGCGGCATGGTCCTGGAGAAGAACGGCGAGATCGTCGCCACTGGAGCCGGAGCGGCGAGCATGGGTTCGCCCGCGGTCGCGGTGGCCTGGCTGGCCAACACCCTGGGGCATCTGGGGGTGCCGCTCAAGGCCGGTGAAGTGATCCTGTCCGGCTCGCTCGGGCCGATGGTACCGGTCAAGGCCGGCGACAACCTGCGGGTGTCGATCGGCGGTGTTGGCAGCTGTTCGGTGCGCTTCAACTGACCCCGGCGCATCGCGCTCGCCACTTCAAATACAACAAGGAGAGAAGGTATGGGCTTCGTACTGAAAGAGTCGATCCTGGCCGGAATCATTGGCGGCATCATCGCTGCCATCCTGGCTTTTGCCGTCAATCACTACCTGGTGCCGTTTCCGCGTGATCTGCTCGATAACGCACTGGGCAACGGTATCAGTGGTTTTGTCAGTGGCCTGCTAAGCGGCTTTTTCGGGGTGTTTCTGGTGCTGCGCAAAACCGCCAGGAACCGTTAGTCACTCAAGGCCGGCTGATCTGGCCGGCCTGTCATGCACGGCTGGAGCTCTGCCATGAAGAAAAAACTCAACGTCGCCATCGTCGGTTCCGGCAACATCGGCACCGACCTGATGATCAAGATCCTGCGTAACGCGCAGCACCTGGAAATGTCGGTGATGGTGGGTATCGACCCGGCGTCCGATGGCCTGGCGCGCGCTGCACGGATGGGCGTGGCGCCGACCCACGAAGGCGTAGAAGGCCTGACCCGTCTGCCAGCGTTTGCCGACATCGACTTCGTCTTCGATGCCACCAGCGCCGGCGCCCACGTCAAGAACGACGCGTTCCTGCGCTCGATCAAGCCGGGCATCCGTCTGATCGACCTGACCCCGGCAGCCATCGGCCCGTACTGCGTGCCGGTGGTCAACCTGGAGCAGAACCTCGGCCAGCTCAACGTCAACATGGTCACTTGCGGCGGCCAGGCGACCATCCCCATGGTCGCCGCGGTATCGCGCGTGGCCAAGGTGCATTACGCCGAGATCATTGCCTCGATCGCGTCGAAATCCGCCGGACCCGGCACCCGCGCCAACATTGACGAGTTCACCGAAACCACCAGCAAGGCCATCGAAGTGATTGGTGGGGCTGCGAAGGGCAAGGCGATCATCATCATGAACCCGGCCGAGCCGCCGCTGA
>NZ_QJRG01000036.1 GCF_004025535.1 Pseudomonas alkylphenolica | reverse complement strand
CCCGAACTCAGCAGTGAAACGATGCATCGCCGATGGTAGTGTGGGGTTTCCCCATGTGAGAGTAGGTCATCGTCAAGATTAAATTCCGAAACCCCTATCTGCACACGCAGGTAGGGGTTTTGTCTTTAAGGTAGAAGCATCAAGAATTCGCTGGCACGTCGAACACGACGGACCGGCACACAGAATTTCTTGACGACCATAGAGCATTGGAACCACCTGATCCCATCCCGAACTCAGCAGTGAAACGATGCATCGCCGATGGTAGTGTGGGGTTTCCCCATGTGAGAGTAGGTCATCGTCAAGATTCAATTCCAGAACCCCTGTCTGCGCTGCAGACAGGGGTTTTGTCTTTCTGGCTGGCCGCGAAGGACCAGGCAGACACAAAAAAGCCAGCACCTGAACCCAGGCGCTGGCTTTGTCGTTTTAGCCGTAAGGGTCAGAACTGATAGCTGACCGTGGCACTGACATTGCGCTCTTCACCCATGTAGCAATAGCTCAGGCTGGCACAGGAGGCGATGTAGCTTTCGTTGGTGAGGTTGTTGGCATTCAGGCGCACATCCACGCCCTTCAGGCCCAGCTTGCCCAGGTCATAGCCGACCGAGGCATCGAACAAGGTATAGGAGGGCACCTTCATGGTGTTTTCTGCATCAACCCAGCTGTAGCCCACATAACGCACACCGCCACCCAGGCGCAGGCCGTCGAGGGTGCCCTGGCGGAAGTTGTAGTCGGCCCATAGCGACGCCATGTTGCGCGGTGCCTGGGTTGGCGAGTTGCCTTTGTTGTTCAGGTCGCTGCCATACAGGGTGCTGGGCATCGACTTGGAGTACTCGATGTCGGTAAAGGTATAGCTGCCGAGTACTTTCAGGTTATCGGTGACCTGCACATGGGCTTCGAGCTCCAGGCCCTGGGAGCGCACCTGGCCAACAGGCCGGTAGAACTCCTCCTGAGGCAGTTTGGACGCCAGGTTCTCCTGTTCGATGCGGAACACCGAGGCGGTGAACAGGTTGTCGCTACCCGGTGGCTGGTACTTGATACCTGCCTCCCACTGCGTGCCCTCTGTCGGCGCCAGCGGGTTGCCATTCTGGTCGGCATAGGAGTTGGGGTTGAACGACTCGGAATAGCTGATATACGGCGCAATGCCGTTCTCGAACAGATACAGCACGCCAGCGCGCCCGGTCAGCTTGGTGCGATCGTCACTGATCCGGGTACCCACTGGGCGGCTGGCTTCTTCGATGCGGTTCTCTTCCGAGGTTTTCACCCAATCCTGGCGAAGGCCCAGCGAGAAGCGCCACTGGTCCAGTTCAATCAGGTCCTGCAGATACACGCCGGTTTGCTGCAGGCGGCGCAGGTAGCTGGTGGGGTTGTAGTACGTAATGGCGTCGTTGCCGTACTGCGGCTCAAAGGCATTGATCGGCGCCAGTGAGCCACTGTTCCAGTCCACCACCGTCTTGCGACGCTGATAGTCCAGTCCCAGCAGTGTGGTGTGTTTGGCGCTGCCGATGAAGTATTCGGCTTGCAGCATGTTGTCGATAATGTAGGAGTGCAGCTTCTCGTCGCCGCCGGTGTAGTAACGGTTCAACTCGTTGCTGGTCGGTGTCGTCCAGCCCCAGGCGTACACCTGGTCCATCTTCACTGTCGAATCCAGGTAGCGGAAGTTCTGTCGAGCGGTGAGCACGTCGTTGAAGCGGTGTTCGAACTGGTAGCCGAATGACTGTTGGTTGCGCTCATAGCTGTCGACGCCGGGCTCGCCTTCGAAGAAGTGATCTGAAATGCGTTGGCCGTTACGTTGATGCAGTGCACCGTCGGCTGGCACGCCACCGTGATAGCCGCCATCCGGATCGTGTTGCAGATAAGCTTGCAGGGTCAGCGACGTATCTTCACTGAAATTGATGCTGAGCGTCGGCGCCAGGGCAAAACGCTTTTCTTCATTGTGATCGAACTGGGTATCGGACTGATCAGCGAGGCCGACCAGGCGATAGGCGATGCGTTGATCGTCGTCCAGCGGGCCGCTGAAGTCGAAACCCATGCCGCGTTGACCTTGGGTACCGACCGTGGCCTGAACCTGGTGGTAGGCCTCATACAGTGGCTTCTTGCTGGTCAGGGCGACCAGCCCTCCGGGTGAACTGCGACCATAAAGCACCGAAGACGGCCCCTTGAGAATGTCGACCCGCTCGAGAAAGTACGGGTCTACCTGCATGGTGCTGTAGGTGCCGCTATCGCCCATGGACTTGAGGCCGTCCAGGTAGATGTTATCCACAGAACCGTCATTGAAGCCGCGCATCGCCACGTAGTCATAGCGGTGCGTTGCACCATACGGGTTGGTCAGCACACCTGGGGTATAGCGCATGGTCTGCGAAACGGTCTGCGCGCCCTGGTCATCCATCTGCTGTCGGGTAACCACCGATACCGACTGCGAAGTTTCCAGAATCGGGGCACTGGTCTTGGTGGCGACTTGGCTGTGCGTGGCGTTGTAGCCTTCCATGCTGCCCAGGGCATTGCCCAGCGCGAACTCGCGTACTTCGGTACTCGGCAAGGCGAGGGCGGCGTCTTGTGGCTGGACGCGCAGGACGTAGTTGCCGCCGTCCTGGTTGTCAGCTTCAAGCCCGGAGCCGTTGAGCAACTGGCGCAAGGCCTGATCGGTACTGTAGCTTCCGCTGAGACCGGGAGAGCGCAACCCTTCGGTTAGTTGCGGTGTGCTCGACAAGGTGATGCCGGCCTGACGTGCAAACTGATTGAGCACTTCATTGAGCGAGCCGGCCGGGATGTTGTACTGCTGGCTGACACTACCGAATTGGTCGGCCAGAACCAGGGTGGGAAGCACGCCAACACCCAGCGCGGTGCCGAGCAGGGCGGCACGAATGGCCCTGCCCAGCATGCTGCGATGTTGATTATCTAAGGCCTGTTGAAAATCATTCAGCTTGTTGTGCCGCAGCAAGGGCAAAGCATTACGCATTGGAAAGCATCCGTTGAGTCAGTAAGGGCAGGAGGAGTCGCTTACTGTCCTAGCCGGACTCGAGAGAAAAACCCGCCAGAAGCATCGGGCGCGTCAGGCCTGTCGTTCCAGGCGGACCCACCAGCGCGTGCGATAGCTGACGTTGACAGGCAGGGTCTGTGGCAACAGTTGCAACAGCTGGTCGGTATCCTCAAGGCGGAACACCCCGGACAGACGCAAGTCGGCGATCTCATCGCTGCAACTGACAAAGCCATGCCGGTAGCGCCCGACTTCAGCAAGGAACGCACGCAGGCGCATATCACGAGTAACAACCAGGCCTTCAGTCCAGGCGCTGGCGTCCATTTCTGGTTGCTGAAGCAGACTGGCACCTTGCGCATCCACACGCAGCGACTGGCCAGCGGTCACCCATTGCAAGGCGCCAGGCGCGTGAAACGCGACATTGCCCTGACTGACGCTGATCTGTGTACAGGTTTCGTCCTGGCGTACTACGAAGCGGCCATCAAAGCCTTCCAGCAGCGCATGACGGGTTTGCACCAGCAGTGGTCGACCGACAGCGCTGGCCGCGTCATTTGCGCAGGTCAGCATCATCTCGCCGCGCTTGAGGCGGATAAGCCGTTGCCTGGCATCAAAGGCCAGGTCGGCGGCACTGTCGGTATTGAGTTGCAGCACCGAGCCGTCGGGCAGGTCAAAGCGTCGTCGCTCTCCGGTTGCGCTGGCGTAATCCGAGGTCCAGTTGCTGAGCGCATCGACGTCCTTGCCCAACCAGGCGGCAGACCCGAGCATCACCACGCCCCCGAGCAGCTTCAGTGCCTGTCGCCGCTGCAGCCGTTGCGTACCGCTCTCCAGGGTCTGCAAAGCCACATTAGCTCCGGGCACAGCGCGCAGGTTCAATTCCTGGTGCAGCGATTGCACCCGTTGCCAGGCCAGCTCATGGTCCTGATGAGCGGCGCGCCATTGCTCGCATTGGTGCTGCAACAGCGGGCTATTACCGCTTTCACGCAGCTTGAGCAGCCAGTGAATGGCCTGTTTCACCACCCGCGGGCCTGGATTCAGTGTGGCCACTGCGGCTACTCCTGCGACTCGTAGCGCAGCAGGTAGCAGTGATAGAGCGCATCTGCGACATAACGCTCAACCGAGCGCAGGGAAATGCCCATCTGTTCGGCGATATCCTTGTGGGTCAGCCCTTCGCATTGGGCCAGTAAGAATGCCCGGCGCACTTTCGGTTTGAGGCCGTCGAGCATCCGTGCAATACGTTCGAGCAATTCCATCAGCAACTCGCGGGTTTCAACTGAAGGCACTTCTGCCTCGGGCAGGTGAGCGAGGGCTTCGAGGTAGGCCCGGTGAAGCTCTTCTCGCCGCCAGTGGTCAATAACCAGGCCCCGGGCAATGGTACGCAGAAACGCCCGAGGGGTGTTCAGCTCATACTGCTCGCGGCGCTGCAGCAGGCGCACGAACGTGTCTTGGGCCAGGTCCGCAGCATCGGCGGCATTACCCAGCTTGCTGCGCAGCCAGGCGTTCAGCCAGCTGTGGTGGTGACTGTAAAGCGAATGCACGGACTCGGGAGAGGGCATGAGGGGCGCTGCGGAAAAGGTTATAAATGATAATTAGTCTCATTGTTGGCGTGCCGAGAATATTTTGCAACTGTTGTTGGATCGGGCACAGGCTCGCCTGCGCTGAGAGGGGGATAAAAAAAGGGACCACCCCCTGCCGAGGAATGGCCCCTGAAGTTTTGCCTGAGGGGTATTGCTCAGCGGGCGGTAATCACCGACAACTTGGTAATTCCCGCGCGTTCGATCGAGGCCATGGCACGTGCCACTTCTCCATAGTTCACGCCATCATCGGCTTGCAGTTGCACGCGCAGCTCAGGGTCCTTGGCCTTGGCCGTCTGCAGGCTGGACTCCAGCAGGTCGGGTTGAATTTCATCCTTGTTGATGAACAGCTTGCCGCCGCCATCGATGCTCACTACCAGCGGATCCTTCTGTTCAACCGGCGCTACGGCTTCGGTTTTCGGCAGGTTGATAGGAATTGCGTTGGTCAGCAGCGGCGCGGTGACAATGAACACCACCAACAGCACCAGCATGACGTCGACCAATGGCGTTACGTTGATTTCGCTGAGTACTTCATCGCTGTCCTGGGTTGAGAAGGCCATGTCAGGAAGCCTCCTTCACTTTTTGTGCACTGTTGCCGACCGGCTTGTAGGCCGTCGGGTGAACCAGCACACGAAAGGCACTCTTCTGCGCCAGGCTGTAGAAGTCATGGGCAAAGTCATCAAGGTCGGCGGCGGCCAGCTTCAGGCGGCGCAGGAAGTAGTTGTAAACCAGCACGGCCGGTACGGCGACGGCAATGCCCACCCCGGTGGCGACCAGTGCTGCCCCGATTGGCCCGGCAACGGTTTCCAGGCTGGCGGAACCCGCGGCGCTAATCCCCTTCAGGGCTTCCATGATGCCCCAGACCGTGCCGAACAGGCCGATGAAGGGCGAGGTACTACCGATACTCGCCAGTACCGCCAAGCCGATTTCCAGCGACCGGCGTTCGCGTACGATCTGTTGGCGCAAGGCACGCTCCAGGCGATCCTGATGGTTGATCGCCTGGCTCAGGTCGTTGGCTTGGCCCGATTCGCCAACTGCGATGGCAGCAGAACCGGCCTGAGCGACCCGCGCCGCTGCGCCAGGCTCGTGTTCACTTAGCGCGGCAGCGGTGTCCAGGCTGGAAGCCGCCCAAAATTGCTGGTGGAAACGCTTATCCTGATTCTTCAAGCGCACGAACTGCACGCCTTTTACCAGGGCCAGGCCCCAGGTGATGACCGAGAAGCCCACCAGCAGCCAGATCACCGCGCTTTCGATGGATTCGAGGGGGGATGCCAATAACGTCATGATCAGTACTCTCTCTGTTGGCGCGAATTAATGGATCTTGAATTCAATCGGTACGCTGACCCAGCCGTCCTGGGCCACATCGCCCTGCTTGGCCGGGACGAAACTCCAGCGCTTGACTGCTGCCAGCGCCGCGTCATCGAGTTGCTGGCGGCCACTGCTTTTCTGCAGCTGGATTTCGCCGGGTTTACCGCTGGCCAACACATGTACCCGTAATAAAACCGTGCCTTCCCAGCCCCGCCGATGCGCCAGCGCCGGATACTCTGGCGCCGGGTTCTTCAGGTACCCGGCGCTGGCTGAAGCCGGCGTCACCGGGGCAGGGGCGGGTGGTGCCGGCGGCGCAGCAGGGCGTGGTGGTGCCGGAGGTGGCTCGACTGCTTTCGGGGCCGGTTTGGGCACTGGCTTGGGTTCGGGCTTGGGCACCGGTTTTGGCTTGGGCTTGGGCACGGGCTTGGGTGCAGGCTTTGCCGCCAACTCATCGACGACCGGCGGTGGCGGCTCAACCGCCACCGGAGGCGGGGGTGGTGGTGGCGGCTCGACCACCGGTGGCGCCGGTTGCGAAAACTCGATCGTCATCGGCGGTATTTCCGGCGGTACCACCGGCAACACCGGTGTTGGCGCCTGGCTAAGCCAATAGGCCACGGCGCCGTGCAGGGTCAGGGCGAAGAACACCAGCAAGGTTTTTTCCCGGCGGCCCAACACGCTTTTCGGGGAACGTTGCAAGCGTTGTTGTGCCAGTGGCTCGCGATGGGGCCGACCGAGGTCGATCAGCTCGCCACCGGGTGTCTGGCGCCAGCGTACGTCGAGCGCAGTGGCGGTGTTGTGGACATTACCCATAGATCAGCTCCTGGGGTTTCGCTGCAAATGTGTTCGAGGCGTGCACTTCGCAGCGCCTTCAGAAGTCATACCGGCCGGTCACACCCAGGGTTCTTGGCGTACCTGCCAAGCCTTCATAGCCACCGTTGGCAGCGCTCCAGAGGGTGGTGTAATAGGTTTTGTCGAAGGCGTTTTTCAGCCACAGCGAAACATCCCACTGCCCCTGGCCCAGATCACCGCGCAAGCCGGTGGACAGGTTGACCACGGCGTAGCTGGGGATCTGCGCAAAGTCGGAGTCTTCGACGGTGCCCACGGCCTTGGAGCGAAATGCATAGCTGGCGGTGACGTAAGGCTGCAGGCCGTTGTCCAGGTCCCATTGGTACTGGCCATTGGCGTTGCCGATCCACTTCGAGGCGCCGACCACTTGATGCCCCGTCAGGTCGCAGGCCGCCGGGGCGCCTGGCTGCAGGGCCACTTCGGGGGCGCACGGGGCGTCTTTGTAGGAGAGGTAACGCACATCGTTGTAGGAGCCGTTGAGGTTCAGGGTCAGGCCCCGCACCGGCACGAGGGTGCTTTCCACTTCAACCCCGCGTGAGCGTACCGAGCCTGCGTTGGTCAGGTACTGCACGCGGTTGGCTTCGTCGTAGGCGTTGGTCTGGTAGCCATGCACCTCGGTCCAGAACAGGTTGGCATTGAGCTGCAAGCGGCGGTCCCAGAGCGTGCTTTTGAGACCCAGTTCGGCGTTGTTGGCGCGCTCGGTGCCGACCAGCAGCGAGTCGGCACCGGCCACGGGCGCCGTCGCCACCGCCAGGTTGACCCCCCCGGACTTCTCGCCATGGGACAAGGTGGCGTAACCCAGCAGGTCATCGGTGAAGCGGTAGCTCAGGTTGAGCAAGCCCGAGGGGCTGGCGCTGTACTGGTTGAGGTCTCCCGAGTCATAGGCGCCGACACGCCCCTGCCGGGCCACGGCGGCTGCACCGGTGACGGCAGCGCCGCCGGCTGGCGCGGCACGATCCACCCAGGCGCTTTTTTCCTCATATGTGCCGCGTATGCCGGCGGTGAAGTCCAGGCGCTCGGTCAGGTGCCAGGTGCCCTGGCCGAACAGGGCGAAGCTGTCGGTCTTGATGTGGCCCTTGCCCAGGGTGGTGACATTGGCCAGGGCGCCGGCCGGGGTGCCATTCCAGATATCCGCCTGTGGGCCGTAGTAAACAAAGGACTCGTTATCCAGATCGGAGCCAAAGTAGTAGGCGCCGACGACGTAATCGAAGAAGCCGCCGGTAGGCGAGGCCAGGCGGAACTCCTGGGAGTACTGTTTATCGCGTACCGATACCCCGGAGTTATACGCTGCGGGCACGTTCAGACCTTCGTCGTTGCGCGGGGTGAAATCCCACCAGCGGTAAGAGCTGACCGAGGTCAGGGTGAAGTCGTTGTCCAGGGTCCAGTTGGCTTCCAGCGAGGTGCCGCCCTGGAACACCGTGACCTGTTGATCGCTGTCCAGGTTGACCTTGCGCTTGCTGCCATCGATCAACGTGGCACCGGCTGCAGCGGCACGGGATTCGTAGCGGTTGACGCCATTGATGGTCGGTCCGGTGCTGTACAGCAGGCGGGTACCGGCACTGGAGTCTTCTTCGTTGTAGTCACCGATCCAGCGCAGGTTGAACTGTTCGCTGGGCTTGTACAGCAACTGGCCGCGAAAGCCCTGGCGCGAGCCGCCATTGAGGGTATGGCCGTCAAATTCGTTCTTGATGTCGCCGTCGTTGCGGGTGCGATAGGCGGAAAAACGTCCGGCCAGGGTTTCGCTCAACGGTCCGGACACGGTGCCCTTGGTCTGGAAGTAGCCGTCTTCGCCCACCGAGGTTTCGATGCTGCGCTCGGGGGTGAAACTCGGTGCCCGGGTACTGATGTTGATCACCCCGGCCGTGGTGTTCTTGCCGAACAAGGTACCTTGCGGACCACGCAGGACTTCAAGCTGTTCGATGTCCATCAGGTCGAATACCGCCATGCCCGGGCGGCCCAGGTAGACGTTGTCCAGATAGAAGCCGACGCTGCCTTCCAGGCCATCGCTGGCCGGGTTGTTGCCCAGGCCACGAATCGACACGCTGGACTGGCGCGCATGCATGTACGCGACGTTGACGCTTGGTACCAGTTGCTGGAGGTCCTGAATCCTGTAGACCCGCTGGCTTTCAAGGGCCTGGCCATCAAGCACGCTGATCGGCGTTGGCACACTCTGGGCACTCTCCTCACGCCGGCGTGCCGTCACGGTAACGGTCTTGAGCTGACTGTCGCTGGCCTGCACCGCCGGCTTTGCCGGCTCGGCTGCCTGAACCGGTAACCAATGTGCACTGCCCGCCAGCAACAAAGCCATGGGCAAACGCTGGAGCCGTCGAGAAGAAAGGGGGGCGGGACGATCGATCGGCCTCATGGGCGGCTCCTAGCCAGGAATCTATATTCCTGAAAGTTATTTATTTATGATTCAACATGCATTTACTGAATAAGTGATTGCCTTTATAAGGAGTGCAACAGAGGCAAGGCAAATGCATTTGCCCGATACTTTTTATGTGAAAAATGCATATCGACTTACGCCAGCTCCGCCACCTGATCGCGCTCGCCGAACACCGCAGCTTTGTTGCCGCGGCCAGCGCGGTGAACCTTTCGCAGTCGGCGTTCAGCCGCAGCATCCAGGCCCTGGAGCACAGTGCCGGGTGCTTGCTGGTGGATCGCTCGCAGAAGGAATTGCCGCGGACCAAACAGGGCCTGGTGGTGCTCGAACATGCGCGGCGCCTGGTCAGTGGCGCGCGCCTGTTGAGCAATGAGATTCGTCAGTTCAATGGCCTGGAGGCCGGTGAGCTGCGCTTTGGTTGTGGCCCGGCGCCGGCGGCGGGGTTGGTACCACGGGCCATTGGTGGCTTCATCGGCCGCTACCCGAATGCGCGTGTCTTGTTCCAGGTCGATGACTGGCAAAGCCTGAACAAGCGGTTGCTGGCCGAGGAGTTCGAGTTCTTTGTAGCCGACACCCGCCAGTTCGAAGCGGACCCCGATTACCACACGCGACGTCTGCGGCCACGGCGCTGGTATTTCTGTTGCCGTGCCGGGCATCCGTTGGCGGGGCAGGCCAGTGTCAGTGCGCAGGCGCTGTTGCAGTACCCGCTTGCGGCGACGCTGAGGCCGCCCAATTTGCGCAAGGTGCTGGGTGACCTGAGTGGCCAGCCGGAGTTTGTCGCCAACGTTGAGTGCGAGAACAGCTACAGCCTGTTGGGCGTGGTGCTCAGCTCGAACGCCATCGGTATCTGTACCGCCAACAGCGATGCGCTGCACTCCGCTGCAGGGGCATTGGTGCGGTTGACTATCGACGGGCTGGGGGAAGACTGCGAGGAGTTGTACACCCGCTACGGGATTGTCAGCCGGGCACGCTTGCGTTTATCTCCGCTGGCCGAGGCGATGATCGAGCAGATTGTGAGTACTGATCAGGCGGACCAGTCCCTGGATGCACGCAGCCTGGAACACCTGGCGATTTGAGCTGGGGTGCCATCGCCGGCAAGCCGGCGATGGGTGTCAACAGCGATCAGATATTGGCGACTTTCTGCCATACCTTGGGCTTGAAGAACAGCGTCTCGCCACGGGCCAGCCCGCTCAGGCTGTCGTGATCCTTGACCACTTCGGCTTCGATCAGCTCGCTTTGCCCTTCCACCTTCAGCGTTACCCGGGTCGTCGCACCCAGTGGGCGGATATCGCGGACCTCGGCGGCGTGGTGACCTTCGATCTCATGGCGTGACAGCGACACTTCGTGCGGCCGGAACAGCACATGATGACCTTCGCTCAGGTGCAGGCGGTTGGAGTCGCCGAGGAAGTGATAGACAAAATCGCTGGCCGGGTTCTCGTACACCTCGCCCGGTGAGCCGATCTGCTCGATCACGCCCTTGTTCATCACCACGATACGGTCAGCGACTTCCATGGCCTCTTCCTGGTCGTGGGTCACAAACACCGAGGTCAGGTTGATGTCTTCGTGCAGGCGCGCCAGCCAGCGGCGCAGCTCCTTGCGCACCTTGGCGTCCAGTGCCCCGAAGGGTTCGTCCAGCAGCAGTACCTTGGGCTCTACTGCCAGAGCACGCGCCAGGGCGATACGCTGGCGCTGTCCACCAGACAGTTGCTCGGGGTAACGGTCGCTCAGCCAGTCCAGCTGGACCATGTTCAGCAACTCGTGGACCTTCTCGGCAATCTTGCTCTCGCTTGGGCGCTCGCCCTTGGGCTTCATGCGCAAGCCGAAGGCAACGTTGTCGAACACGCTCATGTGACGGAACAGGGCGTAGTGCTGGAACACGAAACCGACGTTGCGGTCACGGACGTCGTGGCCGGAAACGTCCTCACCGTGGAATACGATGTTGCCTTGGTCGGGCGTTTCCAGCCCGGCGATGATGCGCAGCAGGGTGGTCTTGCCGCAGCCGGACGGGCCGAGCAATGCCACCAGCTCACCGCTGTGGATATCCAGGTTGATGCTGTCCAGGGCCTGGAAAGCGTTGAAGCGCTTGCTGACGTTACGAACTTCGATCGACATGAATTATTCCTCCGCTGCGCTATGGCGCAGGCGGTTAATGCGGGACTCGCTCCACTGCTTGAGCAGCAGGATAAAGAGCGCCAGGATCAGCAACAGGCTGGCCACGCTGAAGGCCGCGACATGGTTGTATTCGTTGTAGAGGATCTCGACATGCAACGGCAAGGTGTTGGTCACCCCGCGAATGTGCCCGGAGACCACCGACACCGCGCCGAACTCGCCCATGGCCCGTGCGGTACACAGCACCACGCCATAGATCAGGCCCCATTTGATATTGGGCAGGGTGACATGCCAGAACATCTGCCAGCCGTTGGCGCCCAGCAGGCGTGCGGCTTCTTCTTCCTGGGTACCCTGCTCCTGCATTAGCGGGATCAGCTCCCGGGCCACGAACGGCACAGTGACGAAGATGGTCGCCAGGACAATGCCCGGCAAAGCGAACACGATCTGGATGTCGTGATCCTGCAACCATGGCCCGAAAAGGCCCTGGGCACCGAACATCAGCACATAGACCAGACCTGCAATCACCGGCGAGACCGAGAACGGCAGGTCGATCAGGGTGACCAGGATGCTCTTGCCACGGAAGGTGTACTTGCTGACGCACCAGGCCGCGCTGACACCGAACACCAGGTTCAGCGGCACCGAGATGGCCACGGCAATCAGGGTCAACTTCAGGGCCGACAGGGCATCAGGCTCGAAGATCGCCTCAAAGAAGGTACCCAGGCCCATTTTCAGGCCCTGAGACACCACGATCACCAGCGGCAGCAACAGGAACAGGGCGAAGATCAACCAGCCGAGGCCGATCAGGATTCGCCGTGAAGTAGCACTGCCACGGCGGGCGGCGTTGGCCGAAGCGGCCGCGCCAAGGGTGGATGCAGACATGGACGTGGCCTCCTTCAAGGGGTTTCGATGCGCCGCTGCAGCAGGTTGATCAGCAGCAACAGGATGAAGGAAACCACCAGCATCAAGACGCCGATGGCAGTGGCGCCGGTGTAATCGTATTGGTCGAGTTTGACCATGATCAGCAAGGGCAGGATTTCGGTTTTCATCGGCATGTTGCCGGCGATGAAAATCACCGAGCCGTACTCACCGACACCGCGGGCGAACGCCAATGCGAAACCGGTCAGCCAGGCAGGCAGCAGCGCTGGCAGCAGCACGTAGCGGAACACCTGCAAGGGTTTGGCGCCGAGGCAGGCAGCGGCTTCTTCAACTTCCCGCGGGATGTCGGCCAATACCGGCTGCACCGTACGCACCACGAACGGCAGGGTGACGAAGGTCAGCGCCAGGGTAATGCCCAACGGGGTGTAGGCGATCTTGAAACCGAGGTCGGTGGCGAACTGGCCAACCAGGCCTGCCGGTGCATACAGCGCCGTCAGGGCGATACCGGCGACGGCGGTGGGCAGAGCGAAGGGCAGGTCGATCATCGCCTCGATGATCTTGCGCCCGGGGAAGGTGTAACGCACCAGTACCCAGGCCAGCAACGTGCCGATGATGCCATTGATGATGGCGGCGCACAGGGCAGTACCAAAGCTCAGCTTGAGTGCGGCGAGAACGCGCGGCGCACTGACGATGGCCCAGAACTGCTCCCAGGTGAGTTGGGCGGCATGTACGAACATGGCTCCCAGCGGTATCAGCACAATCAGACTGAGGTACACCAAGGTGTAGCCCAGCGTCAGCCCGAAGCCGGGTATGACGGGGGAGATACGACGTGACATAAAGGTCCCTGGTTGAACGCACGAAGCCCGGGACGAGTCCCGGGCCCATGCTGGCTACTGAACGGCGATTATCCTTGCGGCCATGTATTACTGGGCCGTGTAGATCTGGTCGAACACACCACCATCATTGAAAAACTTGGGTTGGGCAGTCTTCCAGCCACCGAAGTCTTTGTCGATAGTCACCAGATCAAGTTTCGGGAACTGCTTGGCGTATTCGGCGGCCACTTTGGCGTCACGTGGACGGTAGAAGTTGTCTGCGGCAATCTTCTGTCCGGCCGGGCTGTACAGGTACTCCAGATAAGCCTTGGCGATCGCTTCGTTGCCCTTTTTCTCGGCGTTCTTGTCGACCACTGCCACAGGTGGCTCGGCGAGAATCGACAGCGACGGCACTACGATGTCGAACTTGTCGGCACCACCGTCTTCCTTGAGCGCCAGGAAGGCTTCGTTTTCCCAGGCCAGCAACACGTCACCCTGACCGTTGTTGACGAAGGTGATGGTCGAGCCACGGGCGCCGGTGTCCAGTACGGGTACGTGCTTGAACAACTCCTTCACGTATTCCTGGGCTTTGGCTTCGCTGCCACCGGCTTTCAGGCCGTAGGCCCAGGCGGCAAGGAAGTTCCAGCGTGCACCACCGGAGGTTTTAGGGTTCGGAGTAATGACCGAAACGTCGTTCTTGACCAGGTCGCCCCAGTCCTTGATGCCTTTGGGGTTGCCCTTGCGCACCAGGAACACGATGGTCGAGGTGTACGGAGTGCTGGCATCCGGCAGGCGGGTCTGCCAGTTGTCCGGCAGGGTCTTGCCAAGCTTGGCCACTTCGTCGATGTCACCGGCCAGGGCCAGGGTCACCACGTCGGCGCGCAGGCCGTCGATGACTGCCCGGGCCTGTTTGCCCGAACCACCGTGGGATTGCTGGATCTTTACCTTGTCGCTCGGGTTGGCCTGCTGCCAGTGCTTGATGAATTCGGCGTTGTACTGCTGATACAGCTCACGGGTCGGATCATAGGACACGTTCAACAACTCGTAGTCCTTGGCGATGGCGGAACCGGCAAAAACGGCGCTGGCAAGTGCGGCCAGGGCATAACGGCGGATGGACATGGTGAAGCTCCCGATTGGCGTATTTTTCTAATTAGATGGCGCGTTCATCGCGGGGCAGGCCCGCTCCAACAGTCAGCTGGGCTTGTTGCCGGGGTTTTGCAGACGGAACTTTTCCTTGCGTTCGATCTGGACGACCTGAGCGTTGTGCACGGTGATTTCCACGGCACCAAAGCGCAGGTCGCGCAAGGCGCTCTGGATTTCGCGCAGAATGGTGGTTTCGTCCTGACCGTCAACGCTACGCAGAGATGCGCTCATGCTCGTGCTCCTGTGAATAAGGGATGCCGTGCAGTTGCGAAGTTGAGGGCGACTGCACCTGGCTTGAGGGCAATCTTAGGGGGGGTTGAATATTCTTAAAAATACTATTTAAGAATTTTTATATAACCAAAAATATTTCAAGGTTTTGCCTTGCTCTACAATCCATCGCCAACAGCGCCAGCACCTGCGCAGGTGCTGACCTGCCAGCGATCAGACCCTCAGTTCCAGCGCAATTGCTGCGCGGGAACCGGCCGCCCGAACCAGTAACCCTGTCCCAGCTCACATTCGTATTCGAGCAGAAACTGCGCTTGTTCAACCTGCTCGATGCCCTCGGCCAGTACCTGCAAGCCCATACTCTTACCCAAGGCGATGATCACCCGGACAATCGCCACATCGTCCTCGTCGTGCGGCAGCCCGGCGACAAAACCCTGGTCGATCTTGAGCTTCTGTACCGGCAGGCGTTTGAGGCGCAGCAGTGACGAGTACCCGGTGCCGAAGTCATCGATGGCCAGGCGCAGCCCGAGCTCACGCAGGCGATGCAGCTGTTCCAGTGCGACTTCGGGGTTGTCCATCACCGCACTTTCCGTCACTTCCAGCTCCAGCAATGCCGGATCCAGGCCGGTGTCATGCAGCACCTTGGCTACCTGCTGGTACAGGTCGCGCTGGCTGAACAGGCGACTGGAAATGTTCACCGCCACATACAGCAGCTGTCGTCCCTCGGCTTGCCACTGCACCATCTGTGAGCAGGCCTGGCGCAGCACCCAGTTATCGATCTCGGCAATCAGCCCGGAGCGCTCGGCAATCGGAATGAACTCACCTGGCGGTACTAGGCCGCGCTCCGGGTGTTGCCAGCGCACCAGGGCTTCGACGCCAATCATCGCGCCGTTGCGCAGGTCATGCACCGGCTGGAAGTAAACCCTCAGCTCTTCCTGCTCCAGCGCCCGGCGCAGCTCGGCTGTGGTCTCGACCCGCTGTTGGGCATGGGCTGTCAGCTCTTCGGTATACAAGGCATAACCGGCACGACCACTGGCCTTGGCCTTGAACAGCGCCGAGTCGGCATTGCGCAGCAGTTGTTCGGCGCTCAAGGCGTCGCTGGGGAACAGGCTGATACCGATACTGACGCTGACGAACAGGCGCTGGTTATCAAGGATGAACGGCTCTTTCATCGCATCGATGATGTTTTGCGCCAGCGCCGCAGCCGGGCCGACCTGCGGGCATTGCTCGGTCAGTACGGCAAACTCGTCGCCGCCCAGGCGAGCCAGGGTAACGCCGCTGCCCAGCAGGGCCTTGAGGCGCTCACCGACGACCTTGAGCAACTGGTCGCCGACATTGTGGCCGAGGCCGTCGTTGATGCTCTGAAAGTGGTCCAGGTCCAGCAACAGCAGCGCACAACCGCGCTTGTTGCTCTGGGCTGTTGCCAGCGCCTGCTCGGCGCGGTCGTTGAACAGCAAACGGTTAGGCAAGTCCGTCAGCGGGTCATGGTGGGCCAGGTAGATCAGCTCACGCTCGGTGTGTTTGATTGCGCTGATATCGCTGAACACCGCCACATAGTGACTGAGCTTGCCGCAGTCATCATGGATCGAGCAGATCGTCTGCCATTGCGGGTACACCTCGCCGCTCTTGCGCCGGTTCCAGATCTCGCCGCTCCATTCGCCCTTTTGCGCCAGGGTCGCGAAGATCTCCTGGTAGAACGCGGCATCGTGGCGGCCGGATTTGAACTTGTTCGGGCGCTGGCCGATGACTTCCTCCTTGTCATACCCGGTGATGCGCATGAACGCGCGGTTCACGTGCACGATCAACCCTTCGCTGTCGGTCACCAGCACACCCTCAAGGGTGCTGTCGAACACCGCCGCCGCCATACGCAGGCGTTCACGGTCTTCGCGGCGCAGGCGAGCGCCGACGCCGATGAAATTCAGCAGGCGGGCACGGGAGGAGAAAATCAGCAGGGCGCTGCACAGCACCCAGGCATAGGCGCTGATCAGTTGCCAGCGGGCGAGTTGCTGAGGATTATCGAAAAGACTGCTCAATAATTGATCAGAAAGTGCCAGCCACAGAACAGACAACACCAGATAAAGCGCAGCCATGCGCAAGGCGTCTCGAAAAGGATCAGACATAAGGTCCTGACAAGCCCACAGAAAATATTGGGGGATTATAGGGTAGAAACATCCCGTGACCTCCTATCTAAAAGGCCGACTGGTTTTATTCGCTCGTGCAGGGATAATGCTTGCCGCTGTTCCCTATGTTCTAGAGGGCCCTTACGCCTATGTGGTACCAAGGTTTACTCAACTTGTCGGCCTGGCAATTGCTGGCAGTTACGCTGGTCATGACCCACGTGACCATCGTCAGTGTCACCGTCTACCTGCACCGATATTCGGCTCACCGCTCGTTGGAGCTGAACGCCGGGCTCAAGCATTTTTTCCGTTTCTGGCTGTGGTTGACCACGGCGCAGAACACCCGCGAGTGGACGGCCATCCATCGCAAGCACCACGCCAAGTGCGAAACCGTCGACGATCCTCACAGCCCGGTGATCAAGGGCCTGTCGACCGTGCTGCGCAAGGGTGCCGAGCTGTACCGCGAAGAAGCGCAGAACCCCGAAACACTGCGTATCTACGGCAAGAACTGCCCTGAAGACTGGATCGAGCGTAACCTCTATTCGCGTTACAAGATGGGCGGAATTGCCCTGATGGCGGTCATCGACCTTCTGTTGTTCGGCACCGCGGGCATCACCATCTGGGCGGTGCAGATGATGTGGATTCCGTTCTGGGCCGCCGGCGTCATCAATGGCCTTGGCCATGCCGTGGGTTATCGCAACTTCGAATGCCGCGACGCGGCCACCAACCTGATGCCGTGGGGCATCATCGTCGGCGGCGAAGAACTGCATAACAACCACCACACCTACCCCAACTCGGCCAAGCTGTCGGTCAAGCGCTGGGAGTTCGACATGGGCTGGGCCTGGATCAAGCTGTTCTGCTGGTTGCGCCTGGCCAAGGTGCAGCGCATCGCACCGATCGCCCACCGCGTAGAAGGCAAAGGTCAGCTGGACATGGACACCGCCATGGCGATCCTCAACAACCGCTTCCAGATCATGGCCCAGTACCGCAAACTGGTGATCGCGCCGCTGGTCAAACAGGAACTGGCCCGGGTCGACGACTCGGTACGCCATCAGTTCCGTCGCGCCAAACGCCTGTTGTCGCGGGAAACCAGCCTGCTGGAAGACCGTCACCACGTACGTATCCAGACCATGCTCGAGCACAGCCAGTCGCTCAAGACTATCTACGAAAAGCGCCTGGCCTTGCAGCAGATCTGGGCACGCACCAGTGCCAATGGCCACGATATGCTGGCCGCTATCAAAGACTGGGTACACGAAGCCGAAGCCAGTGGTATCCAGTCGCTGCGTGATTTTGCAGCCCAGCTGAAAACCTACTCCCTGCGGCCGGCCCTGAGCTGATGCCGTTGATCGGCGCGCCCCCTTGGGGCGCGCGCGATCAGGAACTTCACCGCCTATTCTCACTCTGACTGGCTTAACGCCTGCGTGGCGGGCCGGGTCGTGGCCGCCCGCCTCTGTGTGAGAAGTTCCGCGCAAATGGTCAATAAGAAACCGACGTCCCACTGCCACAGCGAGCCGCCAGAAGCGGCCCAGACACTGTTGGCGCTGATGCACGCCCAAGGCGAAGTGGCGCGCTTGAGCGAGCGCGAACAACTGTTCAGCTCGCTGCTCGACAGCGTTAACGCCGTACTCTGGGCGTTTGACTGGGAGTCGCGGCAGGTCCTGTATGTAAGCCCCGCCTATGAGCGAATCTTCGGTCGCCCCGCCGGCCTGCTGCTTGCCGACTACAACCAGTGGCGTGACAGCATCTACCCCGACGATCTGGAGTACGCCGAGCGTAGCCTCGCCGAAGTGTTGGTCAAAGGCGCTGTGGAAGACCGCGAATACCGCATCATCGACGCCAACGGCAAGGTGCGCTGGCTCAGCGACAAGTGCTTCATCAATCAGCAGACGGACAACAGCCACCGGGTGATTGTGGTCGGAATGGCCGAAGACATCACCGAAAAAAAGCTGCTTGAAGGTGAACTGCAGCGCCTGGCTACCACCGACGTCCTGACCCAGAGCAGCAATCGCTGGCACTTCTTCGACAGTGCCGAGCAGGCGTTTGAAAGCGCCAGGCGGGATCAGACGCCGTTGGCTTTTCTGCTGCTGGATATCGATGACTTCAAGCAGATCAACGACACCTACGGCCATCAGATGGGCGACTCTGTTCTGCAGCGTATCGCCGATACCGGCAAGGCCGTGTTACGTCGTGGCGACCTGTTCGGGCGTATTGGCGGCGAGGAGTTTGCTGCGGTGTTCCCCGGTTGTACGCCACAGATCGCGCAACAAATTGCCGAGCGCTTGCAACGGGAAATCCAGCGCTTGAGTTTCAGCCATGAGCAGCAGACGTTTGGTGTGTCAGTAAGTCAGGGGCTGACGGGCATGACTGACGACGACAAAACCCTGGACAGCTTGTTTGCCCGGGCTGACGCCGCGATGTACCAGGCCAAGCGCCAGGGCAAAAACCAGATCGTGATTGGCTAAACACCCGTCGCCGGCGTTGCCGGCTCCCACAGGTATGCGGTTCACCCGTTAATTGTGAGGTTGGCGAAGTCGGCGATTGGCCGTCAGGTCTTGCGCAACCGCCCGAGCTCCGGCATCCCCACCTTGAGCAAGCGCGCCGTCCTGCTTTCGGCTAGCGTCTCCAGGCCCTGATCGGCAGGCAAGCGTGCCAGTTGCCCGGCCAGGTTCATCACTAGCGCTTCACGTGAGTACACGCCCCCGCCCAGCTGGTAGATCGCCGCAATCAACTCGCGCAGCTCCAGCGGCAAGCGCCAGCGCGTGCGCAGTGCGGAACCAAAGGCGGCGGCAAACTCGTTGAGCGACAGCGCAATGTTGTCTTCATCCAGCTCACCCCCGGACAAGCGCCATTCCTGCAAACAGCGCAGCAGCGCCAGGTCACCCAGGCAATGCAGCAAGCCGGCGCAGTAACAGCGCTCCTGATCCAGTTCGAGCATTCGCGCCAGGGTCCGCGCGTACTCGGCGGTGTGCAACGACAGCGCCCAGTAATGCTCGGCATGCCCGGACAGCAACGGATCACTGAGCCTGGCGCTGCGCTTGAGTGCCAGGCCCAGGATCAGGTTCATGCTCTGGGTGGTCCCCAGTTTGTTCAACGCCTGCAATAAGGTTTGCACCGCGCCGTCGCGGTGCAATGCGGCACTGTTGGCGGCGGCGATCAGCACCGCGGTAATTTGCGGGTCGTTGCGGATTTCTTCTTCCAGGGTCTTGAGGTTGAGGCCTTGCGGATTGAGGCTGCGCTTGATCGCTTGCTGCACGTCGGCCAGCAACGGCCCGCCATCGGCCGTCGCCCGGCGTCCTTCGAGAAAACGCTGCAGAGTCATGCCCGGTTGCAACGGCACCACCGGGCAGGCGATCTCTTCGCCCACCTTGAGCAGCAGCTCTTCCAGGCGATGACGCAAGCTGTCCATGTTCAAGGGTTTGCTCAGGTAAGCCGTGGGCGCATACGGCAGTGCTTCGCGCACGCTGGCAACATCACTGCGGTTGCTCATGAGAATGAACGGCAGTATCGGCTGGCGCCCCTTGGCCCGTACGTTGCGCAGCAGGTCCAGGCCATCACCCCCTGGCAACTCACGCGCGGCAATGATCAGGTCAGGCTGGCAGGACAGTGCGGCGAGCGCCTGGGAGCCATCAGCGCAGACCTGTACGCGGGCGTCGCAACGCACGCTGAGCAACATCTGGCTGAGCATCTCCCGTACCCAGGGATCGCCTTCGGCAATCAGCACGCAGGGCGCTGTGGGCGGGTTGGCACTGCTCATACTCAAATCTCCGACAGTTCACGACACGCAATCCCGCGTACCTTCCAAGTGCTCTCCTAAGAGGCAACCTTAGCCTTCTTACCTTCCTTTGGTCGAAAAAAAACCCGCCGAAGCGGGTTTTCTTCTAATGCGTCACAGTTTACGCGAGTTCTGCGAAGCACTCTTCGATGATTGCCAGACCTTTGTCCAGTTGCTCATCAGGCGAGGTCAGCGGAACCAGGATACGCAGGACGTTGCCGTAGGTGCCGCAAGACAGCAGGATCAGGCCCTTGTCGCGAGCCTTGGCCACAACCGAGGCCACTGCAGCAGCGTTCGGCGCCAGGGAACCGGCTTTTTCGACAACTTCGATAGCGATCATCGAGCCCAGAGCACGCACTTCACCGATGATCGGGTGCTTGTCCTGGATCTTGCGCAGGCCGGTGACCAGACGCTCGCCAACAGCCTGGCTGCGCTCCAGCAGTTTTTCTTCTTCGAACACTTCCATCACGGCCAGGGCCGCGGCGCAAGCGATCGGGCTACCGGCGTAGGTGCCGCCCAGGCCGCCTGGAGCGATAGCGTCCATGTACTCGGCCTTGCCGCACACACCGGCCAGCGGGAAGCCGCCAGCGATGGATTTGGCGAAGGTGGTCAGGTCTGGAGCAACGCCCATCTGCTCCATGGCGAAGAAGGTGCCAGTACGGCCAGCGCCGGTCTGTACTTCGTCAGCGATCAGCAGGATGCCGTGCTGGTCGCACAGCGTGCGCAGGCGCTTCATGAACTCTTTAGGCGCAACGTAGAAACCACCTTCGCCCTGAACTGGCTCGAGGATGATTGCAGCGATGTCACGGGCTTCGGCGTCGTTCTTGAAGATGCGCTCGATCGAAGCGATCGAGTCATCGATGCTCACGCCGTGCAGTTCGTTCGGGTACAGCGCGCGGAAGATGCCGCCTGGCATCAGGCCCATGCCGGCCGAGTAAGGAACGACTTTACCGGTCAGACCCAAGGTCATCATGGTACGGCCGTGGTAAGCGCCGGTGAAGGCGATTACGCCAGCACGGCCGGTAGCGGCACGCGCGATCTTGATGGCGTTTTCAACGGCTTCGGAACCGGTGGTAACCAGCAGGGTTTTCTTGGCGAAGTCGCCTGGAACGCGAGCGTTGATCTTCTCGCAGACTTCTACGTACGGTTCGTACGCCAGCACCTGGAAGCAGGTGTGGGTCAGTTTGTGCAGTTGGGCTTCAACGGCAGCGATGACTTTTGGATGCACGTGACCGGTGTTCAGTACCGCGATACCGCCGGCGAAGTCGATGAACTCACGGCCTTCAACGTCGGTAACGGTAGCGTTCTTGGCCGAGTCGGCGAAGATCGGGTGGATCTGGCCAACACCGCGTGGAACGGCGGCTACACGGCGCTGCATCAAAGATTCGTTGGTCTTGCTCATAGTGTCCTCAATTCGCACACACAAGGTGGCGCGATTCACGTCAGAGTGGCCGGTATTCAACTGCAGGCAGCATGCGTTGATCGACTGCTGCAGGGGCCCAGGCCACTGGATGTACGGTGTAAAAAGGCCAGCGAGACGTCGCTCTCGCGCCCCGCTGGCAGAGGTAAAGCCTTACGCTGTGATCAGATGCTGATGCACAGGTATTTGATTTCCAGGTAGTCCTCGATGCCGTACTTGGAACCTTCGCGGCCGAGGCCCGAGGCCTTGATACCGCCGAACGGCGAGACTTCGTTGGAGATCAGACCGGTGTTGATACCGACCATGCCGTATTCCAGCGCTTCAGCAACACGGAACACACGGCTCATGTCGCGGGCGTAGAAGTACGAGGCCAGACCAAACTCGGTATCGTTGGACATGGCAATGACTTCTGCCTCGTCCTTGAAGCGGAACAGTGGAGCCAGCGGGCCGAAGGTTTCTTCCTTGGCCACTGCAGCGTTGTTAGGCACGTTGACCAGTACGGTCGGCTCGAAGAAGTTGCCTTCGATCAGCTTGCCGCCGGTCAGTACCTGGGCGCCTTTGCCAACGGCGTCGGCAATGTGCTCCTGAACCTTGGCTACGGCCTTGCCATCGATCAGCGGGCCGGTGGTGGTGCCGTCTTCCAGGCCGTTACCGATTTTCAGCTTGGCCACAGCGGCCTTGAGCTTCTCGGCGAAGGCATCGTAGACGCCGTCCTGAACGTAGATACGGTTGGCGCAGACACAGGTCTGACCGTTGTTGCGGTACTTGGAGATGATCGCGCCTTCAACGGCCTTATCCAGGTCGGCGTCGTCGAACACGATGAACGGCGCGTTGCCGCCCAGCTCCAGGGAAACCTTCTTGATGTCCTTGGCGCATTCGGCCATCAGCTGGCGACCGATTTCGGTCGAGCCGGTGAACGACAGCTTGCGTACGATCGGGTTGCCGGTCAGCTCGCTGCCGATGTCGCCGGCGCTGCCGGTAACCACGCTCAGCACGCCAGCCGGGATACCGGCGCGGGTGGCCAGCTCAACCAGGGCCAGGGCCGAGTACGGGGTTTGCGAAGCAGGCTTGAGGACCATGGTGCAACCAGCGGCCAGGGCCGGGCCGGCTTTACGGGTGATCATCGCCGCCGGGAAGTTCCACGGGGTGATGGCCGCGGTAACACCGATTGGCTGTTTGATAACGATCAGGCGCTTGTCTGGCTGGTGGCCAGGAATGGTGTCGCCATAAACGCGCTTGGCTTCTTCAGCGAACCACTCGATAAAGGAGGCAGCATAGGCGATTTCGCCTTTGGCTTCGGCCAGTGGCTTGCCTTGCTCGGTGGTCATCAGACGAGCCAGGTCGTCCTGATGCTCGATCATCAATTCGAACCAGCGACGCAGCTTGCCAGCACGCTCTTTGGCGGTCAGTGCACGCCAGGCTGGCAGCGCCTTGTCAGCGGCCTCGATGGCGCGACGGGTTTCGGCAGCGCCCATCTTCGGCACAGTGCCGATGATCTCGCCGGTAGCCGGGTTGTTGACCTTGATGGTCTGACCGTTGTCCGCGTCCAACCACGCACCATCGATGAAGGCTTGCTGGCGGAACAACTGGGCGTCTTTAAGCTGCATGTCGGCTTCCTTAACGGCACCGTACAGACACGGCGCGAATTATTGATTGTAGAAAAAGGAGAGCGTTTGAAATCTCAAACGAATCCTAGGAGCAACGAGGAAAAAGGACAATAGGGTGTTCGAAAAAAAGAACAAAAAGCGCTATGCGGCGACCTTTTTCAGATCAACGTCACCGTTAGGCCCTCGCGTGTGCAAAATCGAACACAGCCAATTGTGGCGATGGACGCCGCCAGTCTAGATGGGTATCATGGCGCCCGCGTTGCACTCGTAGCTCAGCTGGATAGAGTACTGCCCTCCGAAGGCAGGGGTCGTGGGTTCGAATCCCGCCGAGTGCGCCATCTTCTTTCTCCCTTTGGTCCCAAAGGGCTGGCGATCCGCCAGACGCGTTTCCCCTCCTTTACATCCCTGTAGCCAGCGCACCCTGCCGATTTCATTGGCGAGCCTGCTATTGCGGTGGCGCAGCTGCAGCGGTAGCCGCCTGCTTTTCCTGCACCAGCTTGTAGGCGACGTAGTACTTGTAGATGTTGCCGACGTAATCCACCGTCTCCCGGCCCACCACCTGGGCAGCGCCTTGTTCAACATTGCCGAACCAGACGTTCTTATCCAGCCCGGACTTTTCCGCCAAGGCCCGGAATTTGCGCAGATTGCCGGGTCCCGCGTTGTAGGCGGCGAAGGTCATCAGGGTTTTATTCATGGGCGTCAGTTGTGGGTCGCTCAGGTACTTGTTGGCAAGCAGGTGCATGTACTTGGAGCCGGCCTCGATGTTTCTATCGGCGCTCTTGTCGATTTCGCTGATGGCGACGGTAGGGTCCTTCGCCGTTGTGGGTAGCAGCTGCATCACGCCAACTGCCCCTCGGGGGCTGCGGGCCAGCTGATTGAGTTGCGACTCCTGAAAGCCCTGGGCCATCAGCATCAGAGGATCAAACCCGTAGGTGCTGCCATGGCGCTTGAAGATCTCCACCATCGTCTGGAATTTCTTCATTTCCGCTTCCGAGGTGGCGTTAAGCACGCGTTTACTGCTGTTGGTGACGTATTTGGTCCGCAGGCTGTTGCCGAATGCAGTACCGATTTTGTGGGTTTTGACGAACGCCGCCAATTGGGCCTTTAGCTGCGGGCTGTCTTTACGAATCGCCCAGGCAAATTCGGAGTTTTCATGCAGGTAGAACGCCTCGTGAATTTTCATGTCGGTGTAGAGCGGTGACCAGATCTTCGCAATGTAGCGGTCCACCACCGTGGCCTTGAGTAAGCCGGCATTGACCATTTGCAGCAAGTCTTCGGACTCCAGGTTTTCGTCGGCGGCCTTGATGTTGATGGGGGCCAGCCCTTTTGCCTTGAATGAGTCGTTGAGCGCCTGGAGGTGCTCGTAATAGCTGCTCGACGAGCGGACAGTCACCTCCTCGCCAGATAGTTCCTCACTGTTGTTGAAGGCTTTGCTGCCCGGCCCAGTCACCAGTACCTCCGGAATGTTCACCGCAAACGGATCGGAAAAATCCACGGTTTTCAGTCGGCCCTCTGTCACGGTCAGCCCGCCGACGGCAATGTCGCCGACGCCTTTGATCAACTTGGGCATCAGTTCGTTACGGCTTGTAGGGATAAACATCACCCGCCATTGCATCGATTTTTTTGCGTACGGCTGGGTTTTGTTGAGCCAGGCCTCCAGCCCCTTGCCCAGCTCATAGCTCAGGCCGCGCTGATGGCCGCGGTCCAGCTCAAAGAAGGTTTTGCTGTAAGGCACCAGGATCCGCACCAGGCGGCGCTTGCGCATGCCTTCGAAGTCACCGACCCAGTCCTCGGGCACCGGCAGCACCAGGCTTTGCACTTCGGCTTCTTCGGCGGGGGTCAGTTCGACGGCAGGCAGATCGGGTGGGGCGGCGGCAAATGAGGTGTTGAAAAGGGTCAGCAATAAACAGAAGCAAAAGTACGCTAAGGCACTGCGGCGAATGTTCATGTTCACTCACTCACAAGGTTGCGAGGGTGCCATCTCCCTAAGGCACAACCATCTCTAAGCATAGTTGATCGCCACGACCGCAAACTCAGTACGCGCTCACCGCACGAGCAGGAAAGCTGTCGATAAAGGCGGCAATCTGCCGGGTGCCACGCAGGTGTACGACAGGCACGTGCGGGGCTGTGGCCAGGCGAACGGCCTCGATGCCAGGGCGGTAGCCTCGATCAAACTGCCACACAAATTTCAGAAAGGTCAGAAACGCGCGGTCGAGTTTCTCTGAGCAGCCAGCTGCTAGGTCAGGGCGAGGGCGGTTCATCACGCTACGCCGGATCACCCGGGTGAAGCAGGTGAGCCCGGGGGTGTCCAGCCAGATGACCAGATCGGCGCGAGGCAGGCGCAGGTCGAAGGTACGCCGGGCATAGTTGCCTTCGCAGACCCAGGCATCGCTGGCGACCGCAGCCCGGACCCGCGCACGAAATTGCTCGGCATCCGGCTCGACCCAGCCAGGCTCCCAGAACAAGGTGTCCAGATGCACCACGGGCAGCCCGAGATGCGTGCCGAGGGCACGGGCCAGGGTGGATTTGCCGCTACCGGCATTACCCAGAATCACAATCCGTTGCATGGGGACGTCCTGTCGGGAAAAAGCCGGAAAGTTTGCCGTTTCCGCACTTTCAGTGGAAGGCCGCGCCGGCAGATTTATTACTATTTGCACTAACAAATGCCCCCTTAAGTCCTGTTGGCTTTACCCAGGATTAACTATCCGCTTAGAATAGTGGCATTATGCCGCCGCCAATAAATGGACTGCCGCCCGGTTACCCACACCCTCCAGGGAATTTAGGAATGAAAATGCTGAAACACTGTCTGGCCTTGACCGTTGTTGCCTCTCTCGTTGGTTGCCAAGCAACCGGCGAGCAGTATCAATCCGATGTGTTTGATGCCAGCCAGGTGAACACCCAGCAAGAAGCCAAGACCGTCAAGATCATCACGGTCTCCCCGACCAAGATCAAAGTCAGCAACGAAAAGAACCAGAAAGCCGCAATGATGGTCGGTGGTGTACTGGGCGCTCTGGGCGGCGCAGCACTGGGTGCGGGCAAGAACACTGACACCGCGATCATCGGCGGTGTTGCCGGCGGCGGTGCTGGCGCGCTGGCAGGCTCGATGGTTAGCGACACTTCGCTGGTACCTGGCGTGCTGATCGGTTACTCGGAAAACGGCAAGATTTTCACCTCCGCTCAGGTTGGCCGCCCATGCGACTACAAGGTCGGTGAAATCTCCCTGATGGTCATGACCATGTCCAACGAAACCCGCATTCAGCCGAATGCTTCCTGCCCAGATCCGAAGAACAGCTGAGGCCGGTCGACATGAAGCATATTGTTCTGGGCACCGCCCTCGCGCTGTGTGCCGCCACCGCTGTGGCAGGCCAGTTCGATCAGCTTTACCAGATCGAACAGCAGACCAAACAAACTGAAGCCGCCCTGGAAACCGAACGCCTGCGCCAGGCCGCCGCCGCCCAGCAGCGTGCTGAGTCTCGCGAAGCTGCTGCCCGCCAGCAGCGCGCCGCCTCGCAGCGCGCCGCCGCGCAAGCTGCCGCCGCACGGCAGCAGGCGCAAGCCGCCGAGCACAAGCGTGTGCAAACCCGCGAAGAGGGCTACGAAGACGAGCTGCGCGCGCTGGAGCTGGAAGAGCGTCGCCTGCAACTGCAAGCGAAAAAGGCTCAGGTTGCACGGGCTAATGACTACATCGATGCCGAGCTGCGCGACAGCGCCGCGCGCACCGACGTGATCCAGTCCAACGCCGACTCCGCACGCAACGTCACCTCGGGCACCAAGTCGCTGCTTGAAGATGCCGGCAAGGCTGAAGTCAAACGCGCTGGCAGCCTGTTCGGCAATTAACCATCACGGCATGGCCCTGGTGCATGCGCCGGGCCATCTTCTGCAGAGACACCATCATGCTACGTCTGATCTCGCTGGCTGCCGCCGGCCTGTTGCTGAGCGGCTGCTTTGAAAAAGAAGCCGAGTTTCCTGCCGTCGACCTGCACGGTCGCCTGGTGGTTGATCAGGAAATGACCACCTCGCGCCAGGCCCAGGGTATCCAGGGCGAGTACTTCAAGCGCGTGCTTAGCGTTAATGGCCAGGACATGGACTTTAACGCCTTCGTCAAACAGTACTGCCCAGACACCAACACCCGCAACGAAATCTGCATCAAGGCCTTCCGTATCAAGAAGATCGACGATGTCAGTGGCGCTACCCGATTCTTGCCCAACGGGCTCTGATCGGCGCTGCAGTGCTCAAAGGCCCAGGTGAATACCTGGGCCTTTTTTTGGGGGTATTGATGCACCGCTTTGTCAGATTTTGCTTTCATCTGTCGAAATTGCTGGCTATTCGGCGTCCTAAGATAACCCCTACTTAATCTGTCGGTTCTCGTCTGATTGTTCTCAACAACCCATCGCTCTAGGCTCGACCACCCATGTTTTCAGGGAAGCCTAGGAATGAAGAAGCTGAAGTACGGCCTGGCGCTTATCGGCGCCGCTACCCTGCTGGGATGCCAAACGACGGGCGAGCAGTATCAAGCCGATGTGTTTGATGCCAGCCAGGTGAACACGCAGCAGGAAGCCAGGACCGTCAAGATCATCACGGTCTCGCCAACTCGAATTAAAGTCAGCAATGCAAAGAACAAAAATGCCGCAATGATGGTGGGCGGCGTGCTGGGCGCCTTGGCTGGCGTAGCCCTGGGGGCTGGCAAAAACTCGGACACCGCGATAATCGGCGGAGTTGCCGGCGGAGCCACTGGTGCTATGGCGGGTTCGCTGGTTGATGGCACCTCGTTGGTACCTGGTGTACTGATCGGTTATTCGGAGGACGGCAAGATTTTCACGTCCGCTCAAGTGGGCCGACCATGTAATTTCAAGGTTGGTGACATTTCCTTGATGGTGATGACCAAGTCCAACGAGACGCGCATTCAGCCGAATGCAATCTGCCCAGAACCGAAAAAGAGCTGAGGCCGCCAGTCATGAAACATTTGCTTGTGGGGGCCACCCTGATGCTGGCCGCTGTGACTGCCATTGCTGGCCCATTCGATGAGCTTCATCAAATTGAACAGCAAACCAGGCAGAAAGAAGCAGTGCAGGAAGCAGAACGCTTGCGCCAGCTTGAAGAAGCCCGGCAACGGGCTGAAGTCAGCGAGGCGTCTGCTCGAGAGCAACGAGCAGCTGCTCAACGTGCAACTGCACAACGCGCAGCACAAAAGCAGCAGGTGCAAGCGGCGGAGAACAAACGTAAACGCACTCGTGAAGAAGGCTATGAAGACGAGCTACGCGCGCTGGAGTTGGAAGAGCGCCGCCTGGATTTGCAAGCGAAGAAGGCCAAAGTTATCCGGACCGACGAATACATCGATGCCGAACTGCGCGACAGTGCCGCGCGCACCGATGTGATCCAGTCCAACGCCGACTCCGCACGCAACGTCACTTCGGGCACCAAATCGCTGCTCGAAGATGTCGGCAAGGCTGAGGTCAAACGCGCTGGCAGCCTGTTCGGAAATTAGCCATCCACGGCATGGCCCAAGTATTTACCAGGGCCTTTGTGGTTGCTCTTCGAGACACATCGCATAGTCGCTTATCCTTTGGCCTTGTTGCAGCTCTCCAGCAACGCATTGTTGGACGAAGCCATTGCCTTGCCAGCGCAGACTCCGTAGTACTTCATGACGGCAAACGGGTTCTTCTGCTGCTTGCTCAACAGGATCAGATCAGGCAGCAGCTCCGGGGAGTCGGCGTAGCGCTCGTAGCTGTGCTGGGCGAGGGTCAAAGCCTTTTCAGGCGATGACTTTTTCAGGATGTTGATCAAAAACACGTTATCCACAAACAGCGCGCTGTTTGTCCCCACATCACTTTCCAGCATGGCCAGGGCATCGGCGGATTTGCCGTTCACCGCCATCGCATTGATCATCACGTGCCGTGCGAAAGGAACGAGAGCGGCGGGGCTTTTGGTTGCACCGGTGGCATTCGACAACGCTTGCGGCAGGTTCTTTTGAGCCAGCGCAGCGGTAGAGGCATGAGCCTGGTCAAGGCCTGTGAAGAACGCCTTGGCGTGGCTGGACTTCAGGGCTGCGGTGTAAGGTGCAACCGACAGCGGCGGGCGGTCGACGCCCGCATAATGCTGCTTGATATAGCTTCGCAGCGTTTTTGAACGATCTTCACCCTTATCGTGTTTTTGCGATGTGCTGTGAATCTGCTTGGCCAGTTTGTTTTCCAGTACGTCGATCTGCGCGTCTATGGCCTTGGCAATGACGCTTTGTTCGCTTTTGGAAAACAGGTCGAAATAGTTGGTTTTGCGTTGATCGAGAATGGCCTGGTTGCGCGCCTCCCACTCTTCCATGCGTGACAGGAAGGTTATTGCACCAACGATCGAATATCTGGCACGAATCAACAAGTCGACACCGAGCTGGTCAGCTTCGTTTTCCTGGTCCCGGGTCAGCGCCGGCACCAAACCGATCTGGGACGCGCCCAGCACGGCGTCATTGGTCAAGACCATGCCCAGCAGGTCTTTGTCCGTGCTGGTTTTCAACTGGCGATTGATATAGATATTTCCCGCTGAGTAGGCGAGGTTGGCCGCGGTATCGATCCAGTCCGAATGGTAGTGCTGCAGGGCCACATGGGCATATTCGTGCGCGATGAGTGACGCCAGTTCATCTTCACTTTCCAGGGCATCGAGCACTTTATAAGGGATGAAGATGCCGCCGTCCTCAAAGCTTCGCGCATTGAATTCGGTGTTGGGTGTGGCGTACACCCGTGCTGGAGGAGGCGTACCCGGCAGGCCTGCCTGCAGCCGCGCCAGGATGGCGTTGAGGTACGCGTCGATTTTCCCATCCTGGGCAACGCCCAGTGCTTTGTTCTGCAGCTGAATGCTCTGCAGGGTTTGCGTGGCGACAGCGTTGCGCCCTGCGGCAGGGCCCTTGAAGTTTGCGGCTATCTGCGTGAGGTTGGGGTCGACCTTGGCCTTGCCTAACGAGGGTATGCCAGGGACCTGCATTTGTGCGCAACCACTGGCAAGCGCGATGGCGATTATCAGCAGGCTCTTGCGCATCATGGGCAAGGATTCCCTGCGCCGCGACCGGTTTTTGCGGTGGCGCCGGTACTGGTGGGAATGCAGCCTGTATCGCCGGCACTTTCAGGTGGAAACAGGGTGACATCCATGATGTCCAGCCACACTTCCTGTCCTTGCTGGGAAACCTTCACATAACCCTTGGCGCTTTTCTCAAGTACTGGTGCCGGCAGCGTAAAGGCTTTGCTGGCGATACTTTGTTGCTTGACGAAGTAATCGCTCTTTAGCGCAAAGGTGCTCACCGAGTCATCCATAAGAGCCGTCACGTTCTGTACAGCAGCAGATGCAGTTGCGCAAAACAGCAGTGTCGCCACTGTCGCACTACGGCTGATGGGCTTGATCCAGTTCACGGTGGTGTCCTCCTTGGGTAGGTGCCGGCAGCTCGGTTTCTTGTTGTTTCTCGATAAGCCGATTCACCAGTTCGTAGACCAGCAGAATGCCGAGCCAGTCGAGTGGTGGTTTATGCAGATACAGGTTGAGCACACTGACCAGCAGCACGAAGGTCAGGGCCACTGTGCGCATCAAAAATTCGAGACGCGTTGGCTGGGCGCGCATGAGTGCTGCGCAGATCCAGGACAACAGCAACGCGGTGATGAACAATGTCCAGTCAATGCCGCCCTCGGCACGCTTGAAGTAGTCGCCGTTCCATTTCAGCAGGTTGTCCAACGCCATCGCGTGCAGGTACACGCCGGGTATCTGCCCGTGGACCGGGCTCTCGACGATGTCATGGATACCATTGAGGCTGACGCCGATCATGACCACACGCCCTTTCAATACCCCGCGGGCTTTCTCGGCGGTGAGGTCTTCTTCACGCACCGTAACGGCATACGGGCAGCGTTGGCGTATGCGCTTCATCGACGAGTCGTCGAGGCCGGAGGTCAAGGCCGCGACCCCGGAGGTCAGCGCGTCGGTAATGCGCTCCCATAAGGTGTTGTCCTTGGCCGAGCACTGGCTGTCGGATATCAGCTGACGCTCTGGCACGACCTTTGAGACATTGCGCCCCCACTGCACCACCATCGCACTGCAAAACCCCTCGACATTGCCCTGCATAAGCTCGGTGGGGCAGCCTGTCTGCAGGCCTTTTTCACACAGTTGGCGATAGATTTGAAACGCGGCAGAAGGCTTGAGCGAACTGTTGCACTGCTCGCCCTCTTCAAGATTCTGTTCACTGTCGCCGTAGAAGTGCCCGGGGCCGATCAACAGCGGGTAGTCGTCGCCATAGGCCCGCCAGCCGGTCACTGTGGTCTGGGTGCCCGGTACATCGATGAATACGCTGTTTCGCTTGTCATCCAGTGTCGCCAGATAGAGCGGTATGCCCGTCTTGGTCAGTGTTGCCCCAATGGATTCGCGGGCCGCCTCCAGCGAATCGTCATAGCTGCGGCGGTCTTCGACCAGGAAATCGAGAAAGATCGCTGCGGGTTCTTGTCGGGCAATACGGCGAATCACTTCGCTGTAGTAGTTGTACCGCGGGGGCCAGGACTCGCTGCGGCTGGCAAGGGTCTGCTCATCGATCAGGACGACGGCAATCCTGTCCTGAGCGCTGGGCTCGTAGAAGGACGAGGTAACCTTCTGGAACAGCCCTTCGGAGTACGCCTGCACTTGATGGGAGAAGCCAAAGGGGTCGAGCTTGTCCAGCATGAATACCGTGAGGAACCAGGCGATGAAGATAATCGGAAACCTGGTCAGGGTTTTGCGTTCGAAGAGTTTGCGGCCAATAGCCTTGGGGCTGGTGTTCTTGAAGCCGGCAAAGTAATGCTGTACTCGCTGTTGGCGACTGCACCAGGCGTGCTTGGCGTGCTCAGGGATAGAATGCGGCTTATGCCAATAGCCTTTAAGGATGGCGACATAATCTTCAAGCCCTTTGAGGGGCTCACTGTCGGTGTTGTTCTGGCTATCTGACATACGATCCCTGTCGGTAATGCAGCCCGTATCCTTGAGTTGTCAGGGCAGTGATGCATCAAAATATGTCAGAACATGTCAAAACGCCACCATCTATTGCAATCAAATTATTGGCGGCGTGCTCGCTTATTCGTTTAAGCGGTGGTTATTTCAGGATCTGTTTCGATGGACCTGAAGCTGCTGGCGCGTCTGTCGATGTTCGTCTGATGGTCCTTGGGAATGTGTGCCTCTAGGCTCCTGCCCATCGCCGCGGTCGCAACAAGTTCGGGCCATGACGTTTTTCAATCGCCTCGATGACGCTTTCTCCCTTGCCCTGCGACCATCTGTACACGATTCTGTAGGTATCTGCCGTCAACAACTCCCAGCATCGCAGAGGCCTCTATGAAAACTGTGGCACAGCTTCTTAAAACAAAAGCGCAGCAGCACCACCAGGTTCATACCATTGCCCCCGGGCAGATGGTGCTCGATGCCCTCAAGTTGATGGCCGAGAAGAACGTGGGTGCGTTGCCCGTGGTCGAGGGCGGGCAGGTGGTGGGGATCGTCAGCGAGCGCGACTATGCGCGCAAGATGGTGCTCAAGGGCCGCTCATCGGTGGGCACGCCGGTCAGTGCGATCATGAGCGCACCGGTGATCACCGTAGACCCGCACCAGAACATCGACTACTGCATGAACATGATGACCAACAGCCATTTGCGCCACCTGCCGGTGGTGGAGAACGGCGAGTTGTTGGGCCTGCTGTCGATCGGTGACCTGGTCAAAGAGGCCATCGCCGAGCAAGCCAATATGATTGCGCAGCTGGAGCAGTACATTCGCGGCGATTGAGTCGCCGCGACACCTCTATCAGCGGTATTCGGTCTCCAGCTCATCGAGCTGGTGGTCGAAGCTGCGCAGTCGCGCCGACCAGGTATACACCAGCACTTCCAGGTCACGGTTGAGCACCGCAGCGCCGCCGCGTTTGCTGCTTTGCTGGGAATCGCACAGATCGAGTTGGTAGCGCTCGCGGGCCATGGCAGTGGCAACGGTGGAAAGCTCGCGAGCGTTGTCCAGCCAATGGCGGCGGTGGTCGTGGGTTTCGCGGTCGAGTTCCTTGCACTGGCGCTTGAGGGCCTCAAGGCTTTGTTCCAGTGGCGTGCCTTCAAGCTCGCCCATGACTTCCTGGAAGGTGCGCCCCGGTTGCCAGTAGCTGCCCCAGAAGTAGCGGTCGAACACGGTCTCGACCCGGCGCAGGGCAACCTTGGTATTCCAGATGGCGACCAGCGTACGGCCTTGCGCCAGCTGGCGTTTGCTCACCCGTAACTGTTGCCAGGCAATCCACGCCAGCGCGGTCAATGCCAGCGCCCCGATCACCCCACCGGCGGCGTAGAGAAATACCAGGGCCTGGTTCAGTTGATAGGCTTCTTTGACACCATAAAAATAACCGACGGTCAGCAAACCCAAGGCAGTCACGGCACACCAGAAACCGACGGCATAGGGATCTTTCATTGCGCTATCCCCCTGTTGTTTTTTTCTGAGCATAGCAACGTAAAACGCCGGTATTGGTGCCGCTCAGCGATTATTTTTTCGCGGGTGCAAGGCCTCGTTGAGTTGGTCGAACATCACCGCCCAATCGCTATCTTCGTTGATACTGTCTTCCAGAAACTTACGTTGGGCAGGCGTCCAGAACGAGGCCTCAACCAGCTTTACATCGTCCTTGAGCGGCGAGTGACTGGTGATGAACTGTTCTATCCCGACAGGATCGTCAGGCAGCCCCAGTTGTTTGAACAGTTCGGAAAACTTGTGATTGGTTGCTTCCATGGGTCACTCCTCGGGGCCGGGCCGGTCGTCCACGACGCCAGCCTGGCAGTGGGTTGATCATTAGCAAACCTCGCGCACTTCGGCGTTCGGCACCAGTTTCAGGTACTGCGTCATGTTCATGTGGATCAGGTGATCGTGATCGCCGGCCTCGACATAGATATCGCCCTGGCGGGTGAGCGTCGGGTCGACCAGCATCTTGATCGAGTAGGCATCGCCCAACGCCGGGATGGCACCTCGCTCACAATCGCCAAACAAGTGTGGCAGGTTACTTTCCGAGGTCATGTGCCACTGACCGGTGGCTTGTACCTTGCTCAGATCCAGGTGACGGTTGGCCGGTAGCACGGCCATCAGGTAGTTGCCGTGACGGTCATCGAGCATGACCGACTTGGCCACGCGCTCGGCAGGCACGCCAGCCATGCGTGCCGACTCAAGGCTGGTTGCCGAGTGCGCGTGAGGAACGATGTCGTAGTCGCAGCCGGCCTTGTCCAGGCATTGCTGCAGGGTTTTTGCCATACGCATGATGCACCTCCGGATACAGCGCCCCCATTTCTGAAGTTTAGGCCGTGCTGCCATGGGCAGCTAAACTTATTGGACACGCACAAACCGGGTGAATTCAGGTGATCGCTCGTTGGTGTCGGCACCTGCTACTGCTGATCCTGCTTGGCACGCTGTCTGGCGGCCAGGCGGCGCCCGGTCAATCGGTGCTGGTGTTGAGTATCAACGACGCGATCGGTCCGGCCAGTGCCGACTATCTGATTCGTGGCCTGCACCAGGCTGAAACCGAGCAGGCCCAACTGGTGGTGATTCGCCTCGACACTCCCGGCGGGCTGGACAGTTCGATGCGCGAGATCATCAAGGCGATTCTGGCCAGCCCGGTGCCCGTAGCCAGTTTCGTTGCCCCCGGTGGTGCGCGAGCGGCCAGCGCCGGCACCTATATCCTGTATGCCAGCCACGTCGCGGCGATGGCCCCGGGCACCAACCTCGGCGCCGCCACGCCGGTGCAGATCGGCGGCCTGCCGGGTACACCGAATGACCCCGGTGCGCCCCCGGCCGCACCCACGGGTGACAAGCAACTGGCACCGAGCGAACAGGACACCTTGACCCGTAAACAGGTCAATGACGCTGCCGCCTATATCCGTAGCCTGGCGCAAATGCGCGGACGCAATGCCGAGTGGGCAGAGCAGGCCGTGCGCGAAGCGGTCAGCCTGCCCGCCAGCGAAGCCCAGCGTCTGAAGGTGGTCGACCTGGTAGCCAACGATCTGCCCGACTTGCTACGCCAGCTCGATGGCAAGTCCCTTGAAGTCAGTGGCAAAACCGTGCAATTGCACACCGACGCCGCCCCGGTGATCGAGCGCCAGCCCGACTGGCGCACGCGCCTGCTGGCGGTGATCACCAACCCCAGCGTGGCGCTGATCCTGATCATGATTGGTGTTTACGGCTTGATGTTCGAGTTCATGAGCCCCGGCTCCGGGGTGGGCGGGGTGATTGGCGGTATCTGCCTGTTGCTGGCGCTGTACGCCCTGCAGTTGTTGCCGGTGAGTTATGCCGGCGCGGGGCTGATCCTGCTTGGTGTGGCGTTCATGATCGCCGAGGCGTTCATGCCCAGTTTCGGCGTGGTCGGCTTTGGCGGCATCGTCGCGTTTGTGGTGGGGGCGGTGATCCTGATGGACACCGATGTGCCGGGCTTCGGTATCCCGCTGCCACTGATCCTGTTTCTGGCGCTGTTCTCGGCACTGCTCCTCGGCGGTGTGCTGGGCATGGCCATGAAGGCCCGCAAGCGCGCGCTGGTCAGTGGCGACGCTGGCCTGGTCGGCAGCCTGGCGGTGGTCATGGCGGTCAACGACAGCGATCCGTACCTGGGCTCTGTGCAGGCTCAGGGCGAGCAGTGGCAGGCGCAAAGCCAGACACCGCTGCAGGTGGGGCAACACGTCCGGGTGATCTCACGCAAGGGCGTACTTCTGGACGTTAGTGCCGCTGCCGACGCCGCGGCGCAAGGAGACTGAACATGTTCTTCGAACTGGGTATCGGTGCGTTGCTGGCGTTTGCCGCACTGCTGTTGCTGTCGGCGTTTCGCATCTTGCGCGAATACGAGCGGGGCGTGGTGTTCCAGCTCGGGCGCTTCTGGCGGGTCAAAGGGCCGGGGCTGGTGTTGCTGATTCCGGGTGTGCAGCAGATGGTTCGGGTCGACCTGCGCACCGTGGTCCTCGATGTACCGCCACAGGACGTCATCACCCGCGACAACGTCTCGGTGAAGGTCAACGCCGTGCTGTATTTTCGTGTGCTGGACCCGCAAAAGGCGATCATTCAGGTCGAGGACTTTCTCATGGCTACCAGCCAGCTGGCGCAGACCACGTTGCGCGCGGTGTTGGGCAAGCATGAGCTGGACGAATTGCTGGCCGAACGCGAACGCCTGAACCTGGATATCCGTCAGGTGCTGGATGCGCAGACCGATGCCTGGGGTATCAAGGTGGCCAACGTCGAGATCAAGCATGTCGACCTCAACGAGTCGATGATCCGTGCCATTGCCCGGCAGGCCGAAGCCGAGCGCGAACGGCGGGCCAAGGTGATCCATGCCGAAGGCGAGCTGCAGGCTTCAGAGAAACTGATGCAGGCGGCGGAGATGCTCGGGCGTCAGCCGGGGGCCATGCAACTGCGCTACATGCAGACCTTGGGCTCAATCGCCGGCGACAAGTCGTCGACGATTGTCTTTCCGTTGCCGATCGAGATGCTTAAAGGGTTTGTGGATAAGTAGCTACGGGATCTACCAACCGCCACCCAACGCCAGAAACAAACCGATCTGCCCCATCGCCACCTGGGTATTGGCCATCGCCAGTTGCGCGCGCATATCGGTGTAGGTGCGTGTCGCCTGCAGGTCTGCCAGGAACGACTCGCGTCCGGCCTGGTAGAAACGGTGGGTCTGGTCTGCTGCCTCTTTTGCCGAGCGCTCGGCGTCTGCCAGGGCATCGCGGCGGTCGAGCAAGGCGCTGTATTGCGCCAGACTGGTCTGGGTTTCGCGGATGGCGTTGAGCACCACACCGTCAAAGTGCGCCAGCGCCGCCTGGGTCGAAGCCTCGGCCTCACGAATGCGTGCGCGTGTGCCGTTGGTCGGCACGGTCCAGGTCAGCGCCGGGCCAAAGCCCCAACGGTTGGTCGACGGTTCGCCGAGGTTGTCGATGATGCCGATGGTGCCTACCTGGGCGCCAATGCTGATGTCCGGGTAGAGCTGACCGGTCGCCACACCAATGGTGGCTGTGGCTGCTGCCAGGCTACGTTCGGCCTGGCGGATATCCGGGCGGCGTTTAAGCAGCGCGGCGCCATCACCCACAGGTAGCACCTGGGCGATATGCGGCAACTCGGCACACTCGGCGGTGCCGGCAGGCAACTGCGCCACCGGCTTGGCCAGCAGCATCGACAAGGTGTACAGGCCTGCCTCACGCGCAGCCTGATAACGCGGCAGTTCTGCACGCAGCGATTTGAACTGGGTTTGCGAGCGGGTCACCTGGGTTTCGTCGCCACGGCCCGCGTCCCGCAGGCGTTGGGTCAGGGTAACGCTCTGCTCTTGCAGGTCGAGTGACTCACGGGCGATGTGGTATTCCTCGTTGGCCGCGCACACCTGTGTGTAGGCCCGCACAACATCGGCCACCACGGTTATGCGCGCGGTATCGGCAGCGGCCTGAGTGGCATCGGCATTGGCCTTGGCCGCCTCCACCCCGCGCTTGAGGGTGCCCCACAGGTCGAACTGGTAAGACGCGCTGATGATCGCTTCACCAATGTTTGCCACCGGCACCTTCTCTGGCAACAGGAACGCCTCGCCAGACTCCTGCAAGCGCTGGGCGCCCAGTTTAACCCCACCATTGAAACCACCGCGAGCCTCGGCTTCTTCGACCTGGGCACGGGCTCGGGCGATATTCGCGGCCGCTATGCGCAGCTCGGTGTTGGCGTCCAGGGCCTGGCTGATCAGGCTGTTGAGGCGTTGATCGTGATACAGGTGCCACCAGTTTTGCGGAACGGGCGCCGAGACCACGCTATCGGCGTCCTGACGCAGCTCACCCTGCAGGTCGCTGCGCTGGACGGCCGCGTCCTTGGGCAGTTGGTAATCCGGCCCGACCATCTGGCATGCCGAGAGCAGCAGGCTCACACCGAACAACATCAGGCGTTTCATGGCTTGCTGTCCTCGATGATCGACACGGTCGCGGTGCGCCCGGCGATCATGCGAAAGTCCTGCGGCACTTCATCGAAGGCGATACGCACCGGAATACGTTGGGCCAGGCGCACCCAGCTGAAGGCCGGGTTGACGTTGGGCAGCAGGTTGGCGCCACTGACCCGATCGCGGTCTTCAATGCCCGCAGCAATGCTCTGCACGCGACCGCGCAGGCGGGTGTTGTCGCCGAGCACACGAATATCCACGGCCTGGCCGATATGGATACCGCCCAGCTTGGTTTCTTCGAAGTAGCCATCGACATGGTAGGAGTTGCTGTCGACTACCGAGAGCACCGGTTTGCCGGCGCTGACGAATTCGTGGGCGCGGGGGGCGCGGTCGTTGAGGTAGCCATCGACCGGGCTGCGTACTACCGAACGGTCCAGGTTGAGCTGGGCGGCATCCACAGCCACCTGGGCTTCGGCCAGCGCCGACTGGGCCCGTGCTTCGCGCGACTGGCTTTCTTCCAGTTGTTCCTGGGCGACCAGGTTGCCCAGCCCGCGATTGCGTCGTGATTCACGTTGGGCCTGGGCCAGGGTTTCCTTGCGTTCCGCCTGGGTGGCCTGGGCGTGGCGCAAGGCCAGGCGGTAGCGGTCCTGGTCGATAGTGAACAGTACGTCGCCGCGCTTGACCACCTGGTTGTCGCGTACCGATACCTCCTGCACCAGGCCGGACACGTCCGGGGCGATCTGGATCACGTCGGCGCGGATGTGGCCGTCACGGGTCCAGGGTGCATACATGTAGTAGAGGACCATCTGCCAGACCAGTACGGTCGCCAGCGTCACTACCAGCAGGGTCAGGACCACACGGCCCAAGGTCAATAAAGGTTTTTTCATGGCAGCATCAGGCTTCGGCAAAAGTGGTCGACGGTGCCAAGCAGCACGGCGTAGAGCGCAACGTTGAACAGCGCCCGGTGCCAGACCAGGCGGTAGAAATGAAGTCGGGTGAGCACGGCATGCACCCCGAGAAACAGCAGGTAGGTGAGGACCATCATCACCAGCAGCGTCGGCAGAAATACCCCGCTGATATCCAGTTCACCAATCACAAGGGGGCTCCATCGATGCCATAGGGCAGTTGCGGCTGGTCATGGGAGGGGTCGAGCACCACTTCCACACCCGGCAACAGCGCCAGGCGCAATCCGCTCAAGGCGTGCAGCAGCTGGACACGGGCTTCGGCATTGCCGGCCAGGTCTTCAAGGTTCAAGGCGCGACGCGCGCGCTCCATGTTTTGCAACAACGCCTGTGGCGCGTGCAGGCGCTGGTGGGCATCCAGGCAGGCCTGAAAATGCTCCCCGACTTCCGCCACCACACGTTCGAGCAACTGCCGCGGCTCGGCGCCGACCCTCGGCATGTAGGCCAGCAGATCGAGCAGGCACAGGCCGACGCGCAGATCGCGCAGGGCGGTGCCGGTGTCCTGACCGGTCTGGGTCAGGCGTGGCAGGTGCTGCATCAGCCGGTCCAGCATCTGCACGCCGAGGCGGCGGTGCTCGGCCAGGGTTGCCGGTTGGGTCATGCCGACAATGTCGCGCCAGCTGAAGCGGGTCAGGCGTTTGGCTGCCAGCTCGACGCCGAAGGGGCGCATCACCAGGGTCCAGATAAAGGCGAACAGCAGCCCTACAGGCCCGGCAAGGTTGGCGTTGATGAAGGTGAAGAAGTTGGCGTCGTAGGCACCCTGGATGCTGATGAACGAGGCGGTGTTGACGATGGTCAGCAAGGTGCCGAGGTAAAACTGCGGCTGCACGGTTAGCGTGCCGACGCAAATGAACGGCACAGCGAAGGCCAGCACCAGCATCGGGAAGTCGTGCAGGTTGGGCAGCACCAGGAACAGGTAGAGGCTGGCAAACACCACCGACACCGCGGTCCAGAAGAAGAACCGATAGATCTGCGGTGCCGGGTCGTCCATGGCGGCGAAGAAGCTGCAGGCCACGGCGGCGAGAATCACCGCACTGGCGCCATCATTCCAGCCCAGTAGGATCCACAAGGTTGTCGCGGCGATGATGGCAGTGACGGTGGAGAACACCGAATACAGCATCAGCCCGCGGTCGAAGAACGGCGTCAGCCGGCCCAGGCGCCAGTGCCGGTACACCGCACGCCAGGGCGACAGGTCTTCGTTTTTGATGGCGTGCTGCAGGCTGCAGCAGTCTTGCCACAGGTCGACCCATTCGGCCAGACGGTACAAGGCATTGGACAGCAGCAGCGAGGCGCGCTCGTCCAGGGCCGCGGCGCTGGGTTGCAGGTGCTCAAGCTCGGCGCGCAGGGTTGACCAGCGGCTTGGCGAGGCATCGGTGGCGGTGCCTTTCAACCAGTCACGGGCATGTTCGAGCAAGGGTTGCAGCTGTTCGGCCTGTGCCGGTGCGCGGGCTTCGAGCGCGAGCAAGGCATCATCCAGTCCGTCGACCACCGGTAGCAGGTGGATCATGCGGCCACGCAGTTCGCGGGCATTCTTTACCGTCTGCGGGCGCGCGCCTTCGTGGGACAGCTGACCAATCATGGTTTCCAGCGAGTTGAACGTGGCGACCATCGCCGCCCGCGACGGGCCGACATTTTCCGCCGTCGCCTGGCGGGCGAGAAAGTTGTCGCTGTAGCGCATGGCTTCGGTGAACCAGTTGCCGGTGGCGCCGACCAGCACCGGGGTCAGGCGGCGCGGCCAGAAAATGGCCCCGACTACTGCGGCACAGACGATACCCAGGCAGATTTCCTGGGCCCGGGAGGAGGCCACGTCGAACACCATCAGCGGGTTGTCGACCACCGGCAGGGCAATCATCGGCAAGGTGTAGCCGGCCAGCATCAGGGCGTAGCTATTGGCAGTGCGCAGGTGTAGCGAAAGGTAAAGCAAGGTGCCTGTCCACAAGGCTATTGCCACCGTCAGCAACACCGGCGCCTGCACCAGCAGCGGCACCATGAACACCGCGCCGGCCGCGCCGAGCAGTGTGCCCAGGGCGCGATACAGAGCCTTGGAACTGGTGGGGCCGACAAACGGGCTGGAGACGATGTAGACCGTGGCCATCGCCCAGTAGGGGCGTGGCAGTTGCAGTTGCAGGGCGATGTACAGGGCAATCATCGAGGCCGCGAACGTACGTACGCCGTAAAACCAGTCGCGTGCCGGGGGCAGGGTGCTGAAAAAGCCCTTCACGATGGCACGCTCGCCGTGCCTTGCGTGGCAGCCTCGAAGGCACGTAGCACACGCAGGGTGGCCAGCAGGTCGGCTTCGTCGATGTTGTGCAGCACCTCGCGGCGCAAACGCACCAGTTCAGCCTCAATCGCTTCGGCCAGCGCGCGGCCACTGGGGGTCAGGCTCAAGGCTTTGGCGCGACGATCCACAGGGTCTTCGGTGCGGCACACGAAGCCTGCGTGGCACAGTTGATCGAGCAGACGTACCAGCGAGGGGCTTTCCAGGCCCGCAGCCTGGGCAACGGCCACCTGATGCACACCGTCGCCCAGGCGTTCGATCATCAGCAGCGGCATGGCGCAGGCTTCGGAAATACCGTAACCGGCCACGGCCGCCTGGCAGATGCGCCGCCAGTGCCGGCCGGCCACCACCATTGCGCTGCTGACGTTCATTTGCAGGGCGTCGAGAGTCATGAGGGGAGAATCATCGCTATATTCATAGTTTGCTAACTATCAATTTTCTTCGATCCGCGCCTCCGCCGTCAAGCAGGCAGGACAGGAGGTACCCTCAGGACTGTAGTTGATCGTCCAGCTTCATGGTCAACGCCAGCGTGCTGCCCATGGCGATAGCCTGATCGCGCCAGAACAGGTAGCGCAATGCGTTCTGACAGGCGCTGAAATGCACCGTCAGCTCTTCGGCGGCCTGCACCACACCTGCCACGGCGGCCAACTCGAGCCAGTACACGCCGGCCTTCTCGTCGGCAGCAACGTTTTGCCCGTACAGCAGCCGGTAGCCCACTTCAAACCGGCAACGTGCTTCGCCGCGTTGTGCGCCGCGCAGGAACCAGCGATAAGCCAGTTGCAGGTCAACGCTCCATTCCTGCACGTCGCTGTCGCAGATTTCTTCTTCATACAGGTCGCCCAGTGCCGCAGCCGCCTGGTCCAGGCCGCGTTCGAAGGCTTGCTGGTAGTTTTCGCTCGCGCTGGCGTAACAGACGTCCACACCTTTGCCGAAATAATACTGCTGGCCCAGGTTGAACCAGGCGGCGGCACTGCCTTGCAGCGCGGCCATGCGCAACAGGTGGCTGGCCAGAGTCGGATCGGCCCGCCAGTACTTGCCGTTGAGCCAGATCCAGCCCAGATCGTTGAGTGCCGTGACGCTGCCGTCGAGGGCCTGGGCGCGCAGGTCGGCGTACAGCGCTTGCAGGTCGGTGGTTTCTTCCAGGCGACTGATCAGCACGAAGCTTTCACCCAGCGCCGCACGCTGACTGGGCATACCTACCCCGGCATACAACCGCTCAAGCTGGCCCGCGCGACCGGGCACAGGAATGACACGCTCGGGCAGAAGACGCTCGAGCAGGGGGTAGATGTTGCTGGCAGCTGACATGTTCATCCTCATTGAACCGTCCGCCGAACAGATGGCGGATTTGATGAGGCGTGATTCTGCGCAGCGTCACGACAAAACCTGTCGCGAACGATTGGGTTGAGGCAAATCAATTGCTTCATCCTTGAGCTGATAGATAAATGGCCAATTGCCATATCTTTCCACTAGGACCATGCTACAACCGCAAGCCTAGACAAGGACGCCGCCTTTTGCCCTCTGCTACCACCCGCGCCACCCTCAGCCGTCAATGGGAGCTGCTGCGCCAGTTGCCCAGTCGTTCACCCGGCATTACCAGTGCTGAAATGGTTGCTCGCTTACGAGATGCAGGCTTTCCCATCAGCAAGCGCAGTATCGAGCGCGACCTGAACGAGCTGTCGCTGATTTTTCCGCTGGAGCGTAATGACAAGAGCATCCCGTTCGGCTGGCACTGGGCGGCATCTGCCAATAGCGACATGCGTCAGCTGGCGGTACATCGCTTTCGCCATGACGGGGTGCGTGACGTTGATCTGCAGGCGTGTTTACTCAGTGATGCCCTGCACCCGGGTGAGACCGACAGGATCGAGTTGCAGCTGTGGATAAGCGACAGCCTGGCGCGCCAGGTGCGCGATGCGCCGCTTTCGGCAGACATGCAGCTCACTCAGCTGGAGCGTGGCCAGCGGCTGCGGGCGATGGTCAGCAATAGCTGGCAGTTGCGCTGGTGGCTGCTGAGCCAGGGCGACAGCCTGATCGTCGAGCAGCCCTTGACCCTGCGTCAGCAGATCGCCGACACCCTGAGCACTGCGGCAGCGCAGTACAGCGACTAGCGCTGCATGCCCCAGCGGCGCACGGTGATGCGTTCCAGGCTGTTGAACACCAGGCTTTCTACCAGCAGGCCGATCAAAATCACCACCGCCAAACCGGCGAAAACCTTATCGGTATAAAGCTCGTTGCGGTTCTGGAAAATGTACCAGCCCAGGCCGCCCTTGCCGCTGGTAGCGCCGAACACCAGTTCGGCGGCGATGAGCGTACGCCAGGCAAACGCCCAGCCGATTTTCAGGCCGGAGAGAATCGACGGCAGTGCGGCCGGGATCAGAATGTGCAACACCAGGCGCAGGCCCCGCAGGCCGTAGTTACGCCCGGCCATGCGCAAGGTTTCCGAGACCCCTAGAAAGCCGGCATAGGTGTTCAGCGCCAAGGCCCAGAGCACCGAATGCACCAGGACAAATATCAGGCTGTTGTCGCCCAGTCCGAACCACAGCAGGGCCAGCGGCAGCAGGGCGATGGCCGGCAAGGGGTTGAACATTGAGGTAAGCGTGCTCAGCAGGTCGCGGCCGAACTGGGTCGATACGGCCAGGCTGGTCAGGCCGAAGGCCAGGACGATACCCAGCAGGTAGCCTTTGAGCAGCACCACCAGCGAGACACCGACCTTGGCCGGCAACTCACCGCTGAGCAAGCCGTCATACAGCGCTGCCGCCGTCTGCAGGAAGCTGGGCAGCAGCAGGTCGTTGCCCTGGTAACGGGCGACGGCTTCCCAGGCGAGTGCCAGCAACACCAGTATCAACCCTTTGCGCAGCCAGCCTTGTTGCCACAAGCGCTGGCCAAGCGGTAGATCGCGCTCGATGGGCACGCTGAGCAGCGGCTCGAGAACAATTTCGTACTCCTGACGCGGTGTCGTGGAGGTGGTCATGGCAAAACTCCCGGTCAGTAGGCAATACGAATGTCGGCGAAACCCAGCGTCGGGTCATGCTCGACCTGGGCGGCATCGTCGAACAGCAGGCGATGGATGCGTCGTGCCGAGGCCTGGAAGTCGCTGGCGCCAAGGCTCTGCAGGTCGTACTGGTGGCTGTGGACTTCGGCGCGCACCCGCCCCGGATGCGGCGACAGCAGGAGGATGCGATTGCCCACCACCAGGGCTTCTTCAATGGAGTGCGTCACGAACAACAGGGTGAAGCGCACCTCTTCCCACAGCAGGAGTAATTCTTCCTGCATCTTGCGTCGAGTCAGGGCGTCGAGGGCGGCGAAGGGCTCGTCCATCAACAGGATTTTCGGCTGCATGGCCAGGGCGCGGGCAATGGCTACCCGGGCTTTCATGCCGCCTGACAAGGTATGGGGATAAGCGTCGGCAAAACCGCCCAGGCCGACTTTTTCCAGGTAGTGCAGCGCCCGTGCCTCAGCCTCTTTGCGCTTGAGCGTGCCGGAGGCCAGCAACGGGAACATTACATTCTGTTTGACGGTTTTCCACGGTGGCAGCTGGTCGAATTCCTGGAACACCACGATGCGATCTGGCCCCGGGCCGCGTACCGCCTGGCCCTGCAGGCGTATCTGGCCTTCCTGCGGTTCGATGAAGCCTGCGACCGCCTTGAGCAGGGTCGACTTTCCGCAGCCGGAGGGGCCGAGTAGAACAAAGCGGTCGGCCTTGTCCACTTCGAAGCTGACCTGGTGCGTGGCACGCACCACGCGTTGCGCGGTGCGGTATTCCAGGCTGACGTTATCCACCTGCAGCAGCGGCGGCGTGGCGACGCTGCTCAACTTGCTGACCGTGTGGCCTTGCAATGGGGTGTTCATCCGGTTCAGCTCCCTTGCAGCGGTTTTTCATCCTGGAAGAAGTAGTCTTTCCAGGATTCGGGTTTGTGCTTTATCGCGCCTACGCGGTACAGGAACTCGGCCAGCGGGTAGGTGTTTTTCGGCGTCACGCTGAACTCGTACTGAGGGTTGTCGATGATCTTGAGCAGGGCGTCGCGATCGATCTTGGCCTTGGTCACGCGAATGTAGGTGTCGGCGGCAGCGGCCTTGTTGTTCTGGGCAAAGTCGGCAGCTTCGGCCAGGGCATCAACGAAGGCTTTGTAAGTCTTGGGGTTGTCGTTGCGGAATTTTTCGGTGGCGAACAGCACCGTCGGTGAGTTGGGCCCGAGCAGGTCGTAGGTGTTGAGCACCACGTGCACGTCCTTGTTGGCCAGCACCTGGTCCTGGAACGGCGGGTTGGAGAAGTGCGCGTTCAGCTCGGTGCCGCCAGCCAGCAGGGCGGCGGTGGCGTCAGGGTGCGGTACTGCGAGGGTGTACTTGTCCAGACGGGCGTATTCCTTGTCGCCCCATTGCTTGGCCGCCGCGTACTGCAGAAAGCGCGATTGCACCGAGACGCCCACGGCGGGCAGGGCGATGCGGTCTTTCTCGGTGAAGTCGGCAATGCTCTTGACCTTGGGGTTATTGCTGACCAGGTAGTAGGGGAAGTTGCCCAACGAGGCGACGGCCTTGACGTTCTGCCTGCCCTGGGTGCGATCCCAGATGGTCAGCAAGGGGCCGACGCCGGCACCGGCAATGTCGATCGAGCCGGACAGCAGCGCGTCGTTGATCGCGGCTCCGCCGGAAAGCTGGGTCCAGTCAACCTTGATGTCGATGCCCTGTTCCTTGCCGTGTTTCTCGATCAGGTTCTGGTCACGCACCACGTTGAGCAATAAATAGACAATGCCGAACTGTTCGGCGATGCGGATTTCACCTTCGGCCTGAGCCGTAGCCGGGGCGACGAGGCTGCCGGCAAGCAGGCTGACACCCAGACCGATACTGGCCGCCAGGCGGCTGATTGACTTGTGCATGCTGTACTCCTTGAGTCGTATCAGAACGGGGCGTCGCCCTGGATGGTGGTGCGGTACAGCTTGCGGCGCAGGTGTGCGGGGCAGCCTGCGGCCAGGTGAATGAGCGAACGGTTGTCCCAGAACACCAGGTCGTGGGGCTGCCATTGATGGCGGTAGATGTTCTGCTCCAGCACGCTGTGGGCATACAGTTCGGCTAGGATCTGCCGGCTTTCGTCGTCCGGCAGGCCTACGATGCGGGTAGTGAACCCCTCGCTGACGAACAAGGCTTTGCGCCCGTTTTCAGGGTGAGTACGCACGATCGGGTGGACCACTTCCTGAACCTGGGCCAGTTGCTCGGCTGTCAGGGTAGGGCGCCAGTTGCCTTCGAATTTGGTTTCGCTATAACGGGCGGTATAGGAGTGCGCCGCGTCGCGGCCTTCTACGGCCTTGCGCAGGGCGTCAGGCAAACCGTCCCAGGCTTTGTGCATGTCGGCGAACAGGGTGTCGCCGCCTTCGCTGGGGAGCTCCTGGGCATGCAGCATCGACCCCAGGCTCGGCAGTTCTTTATAGGAGAGGTCCGAGTGCCAGAACTTGCCGGCATCGCCCAGGCCAATGTTCTGCCCGTTTTCGACGATGTTGGAGACGATGAGGATTTCCGGGTGGCCCGTTAACAAAAACTGCTTGAGCACGTGGATCTGTAGCACGCCGAAGCGGCGGCTGAAGGCGATCTGTTGCTCTGGAGTGATGCGCTGGTCGCGAAAAACCAGGACATGGTGGTCGAGGTGTGCCCGATGAATTCGGGAAAAATCGTCGGTGCTGACGGGTAAGGACAGGTCCAGGCCGATGATCTCGGCGCCGACGGCACCGCTGAACGGCAGGATTTCGAAGGCTTGCTGCTGTGCGCTGTCGTTGGACGACAAGGCGATAGAGGCCACTGACATGATTCACTCCCACGCAGAGCGCGCCCAAGGGTGCGCGCATCGATCAGAAACTCACGGGGTTCCGTGTTGGTTCGGTCGTGCGGCGCGCCGATTGGTCGGCAGGTACGCAGGGGAGTGACTATAAAGTCATAAGAGATATATTTTAAATATCTTTAATGCATAAGCATATCGTCGCAATCATCGCAGATAAATCCACTCCTACAGGGGCAGGGTAATCCTGTAGGGACGGATTCACCGGGGCGGCTCAACGCTCGCGCAATGCCTCGGCGCGGGCGCGGATGATCGGCTTGAGCAGGTAGCTCAGCACGCTTTTCTTGCCGGTGATGATGTCCACCGAGGCGACCATGCCCGGGATGATCAGCAGCGGCTTGTCGTCACTGCCCAGATGGCTGCGCTCGGTGCGCAGCTTGATCACGTAGAAGGTGTTCTTGTCTTCGTCGGTGATGGTGTCGGCGCCGATCTGTTCCAGCTTGGCTTTCAGGCCGCCATAAATGGTGAAGTCATAGGCGGTGAACTTGACCATGGCTTCCTGGCCCGGGTGCAGGAAGGCAATATCCTGTGGGCGGACACGCGCTTCGACCAGCAGGGTGTCATCCAGCGGGACGATTTCAACAAGGTCGCTGCCCGGCTGGATCACCCCGCCGACAGTGTTGACCAGCAGCTGCTTGACGATACCGCGCACCGGCGAGGTAACCAGGGTCCGGCTGACCCGGTCGTCCAAGGCCTTGCCGGTGGCTTGCGCCTTGCTCAGGTCGGTGCGGGCTTCGTTGAGCTGAGTGAGGGCTTCACTGCGGAATTTACCGCGTGTTTCGTCGATCTTGCGTTCCACTTCCTTGATCGCCGATTCCGCGCGAGGAATTGCCAGCGAGGTGGCATCCAGCTGGCCACGGTTCTCGACTTCGGCACGCTTGAGGCGCAGCACCTCAACCTGAGAAATGGCGCCCTGGGCCACCAACGGCTCAGACATCTGAATTTCCTGACGCAGCAACTGCAGGCTGTTGCGGTACTGGGCCTGTTTGGAGCTGAATTCGCGCAGCTCCTGCTGGCGCTGCACCAGTTGCTCCTGCAGGCCGCCAATTTCATCCTGCAACTGTTGGCGACGGCTCTGGTACAGGGACTCTTCGTTGGTGGCCTGGCTTGGCGCGGCCTTGCGGATCTCTTCGTCGATCTTCAGCGGCCGGTCTTCGACTTCAGCGCTCAGGCGCTCAACACGCAGGGCCATGGCCAGGCGGTCGGCTTCGGTTTCGCCGACGTTGGACACAAAACGGGTGTCGTCCAGGCGCAGTAGCGGCGCGCCCACTTCGACAATCTCGCCTTCTTTGGCGTAGATCTGCGCAACGATTCCGCCTTCCAGGTTCTGGATCTTCTGCAGTTTGGACGATGGAATTGCCTTGCCTTCACCACGGGTGACTTCGTCGATAATCGCGAAATTGGCCCACAGCCCCAGGAACAGGAAGAAGGCGATCACGCCCCAGATGGTCAGGCGCACGATGCGCGGAGCATCCTCGATCAGGGCCTTGTTGACCTCGGGCAGCGGCTGGCCGCTGAGCGACTCCGAACCTTTGAAGTACTTGCGCAGGCTGTCTTTGATCTGGCCCATATCCACCTTAAGCAACACTGATCTGCCCCTTTTTCAGCGCGTCCATAACGGCGGCTTTCGGGCCATCCGCAACAATCTGCCCGCGGTCAACGACGATCAGGCGATCGACCAGTGACAACAACGAAGCCCGGTGGGTAACCAGCACCACGGTCTTGCTTTCGATGACCGCTTGCAAGCGTTGCTTGAGGCGTTCTTCGCCGGTGTTGTCCATGGAACTGGTGGGTTCGTCGAGCAACAGGATCTGCGGGTTTAGCAACAGTGCCCGGCCCAGGGCGACGTTCTGGCGCTGGCCGCCGGAAAGGTTCTGGCCGCGCTCACCCACCTGCAGCTCGTAGCCTTGCGGGTGCAAACGGGCGAACTCGTGCACACCGCTGAGCTCGGCGGCCTGCAGGACCATTTCGTCGTCGACATAGCGCGCGCCGCTGACCAGGTTGTCGCGCAGCGTACCTGCCAGCAGCTGGATATCCTGCGGCACGTAACCGATGTTGTGGCGCAGCTCGCTGACGTCGATCTGGCGGATGTCCACGCCATCGACCAGCAAAGAGCCGTTGTCGGCTTCGTACAGGCCGACAATCAGCTTGGCCAGCGAGCTTTTGCCTGAGCCGCTGCGGCCGATGATGCCGATTTTCTCGCCAGGGCGAATGGTCAGGGAAATGCCCTTGAGGGCAGGGTTCTGCTGGTTCGGGTAGGTGAAGTCAACGCCGCGGAACTCGATGGCACCCTGCAGCACCTGACGGCTCAGCGGCCGTTCTTCAAAGTTGCGCTCTTGTGGCAGCTCCATCATCTGGTCGGTGGAGACCATGGTGACTTTCGCCTGCTGGTAGCGGGTCAGCAACCCGGACAGTTGGGCCAGCGGGCCCAGTGCGCGGCCACTGAGCATGTAGCAGGCAATCAGGCCGCCCATGCTGAGGTTGCCAGCCATGATCTGGTACACACCGGCACAAATCAGCGCGACACCGGCCAGTTGCTGGATCAGCAGGGTGATGTTCATGGCCAGGCCCGACAGCACCTTGACCCGCAGTTCCAGTCGGCTGAGGGTGCCGATGGTCTGCTCCCACATGTACTGGCGTTCGCTCTCGGCGTTGTTGACCTTGACCGCATCGAGCCCGGCGAGGGTTTCGATCAGGCTCGACTGGCGCTCGGAGGCCAGGGCCATGGTCCGCTCCAGGGTGGCGACCAGCGGTTTTTGCAAGGCATAGCCAATGCCCAGTGCCAGCGGGAAGGCAATGATCGGAATCCACACCAGGTGGCCGCCGATGATGGCGATCACTAGCAGAATCAACAGGGTGAATGGCAGGTCGATCAAGCTGGTCAGGGTCAGCGAGGCGAGAAAGTCGCGCAGCCCCTGGAACTCGTGGATGTTCTGGGCAAAGCTGCCGACCCGCGCCGGCCGGTACTTCATCGACATGCCAACGATGCGTTCGAACAGCGTGGCCGAAATGATCAGGTCGGTTTTCTTCCCGGCAAGGTCCAGGCACAGACTGCGCAGGCCCTTGAGGATCAGGTCGAACAGATAGGCGCCGGTAATCCCGACAGCCAGCACCCACAGGGTGGAGGTGGCCTGGTTGGGCACCACGCGGTCGTACACGTTCATCACGAACAGCGGCGCGGCCAGGGCGATCAGGTTGATCACCAGGCTGGCGGCGATGGCGTCGATATACAGCCAGCGGCTGCGCTTGAGCGTGTCGCGGAACCAGGAGCGGGCGCGCGGGATGAGGTTGCCGTGATTGACGTCGAACTTGTGCTGCGGTTGCGCAAAGAATACGCGCCCGCTGTAATCGCTTTGCAGGGCTTCGCGGCTGACATGCACTTCGCCGCCATCGCTCTCGCTGAGCAGCAGTCGCGCGGTGTCGTCGTTCTCCCAGCCGAGCAGAACCGTGCTACGGCCATCTTTGAGCAGCAACATGGCCGGCATGGCGATGGCCGGGATCTGTTCAAGCTTGCGCTGCAACAAGCGCCCCTGCAGGCCTGCGCGGGCAGCGGCGCGTGGCAGCAACTCGGGGGTCAGGCGCTGTTCCGGCAACGGCAGGCCGGTGGTCAACATCGCCCGGCTGGCCGGCTTCTGGTGCAGCACACAGAGTGACAGCAGGCTGTCCAGCAACGGATCATCGTGCTGGCTGCGTGGATCATGGCTGAGTTGGACTCGACTGACTTCTGATTCCACGCGGCTTCTCTTGATGTTTGCGGTTGGCGTTTAAGGCGAGCCTCAGTTCATGCCTGGCAGGCTCACACGGGGCTTCATATCGTTCTGCACAACAGTGGCCATCGGTGCGACAACACCCTGGCTCTTGAGCAGCTGGCCAATGGTCGCCTTGATTCGGTACTGAGTAAACAGCTGAATGTTCTTCACTTCAGTCAGACGACGCTGTGCAGTGAAGAGTTCGTTTTCGCTGTCGAGCAAGTCGAGCAACGTGCGTTCGCCCAGGCTGAACTGCTTCTGGTAGGCGGTACGTACGTTATTGCTGTGGTCGACATATTGCTGGGCAATAGGCAATTGCGCGTTGGCGTTTTCCAGAGCATTCCATGCCAGGCCTAATTCTTCATTGAGCTGGCGCAAGGCATTGTTACGAATGTCCAGCGCCTGATTGGTCAGATACGACTTGGATTCCAGGTCAGCCTTGTTGCTGCCGCCGGAGTACAAGTTGAAGCTCATACGCAGCATAGCCTGCCATTCGTTGTTGTGGCCGTTCAGGCCGTCGATATCGTTATCTGCCGTCCGTCCGAGTTCTGCATCGAATCTTGGATAGAAAGTAGACTTCGCCGCGTCATATTGCTTCTCGGCCGCTGCGATATCGGATTCTGCCGAGCGCAAGATCGGGCTGCTTTCGACCATTTGCTGGCGGGCCTCGTCGAGGTTGGCCGGCAGCAGGTCGACAAACGGTGCAGGCGCGCTCAGCTCGTCGGGCATTTGCCCGACCACGCTCAGGTAGTTGGTCTTGGCGTCCGCCAGGTTGGTTTGCTCGGTGATCAGGTTGTTACGGGCCTGGGCCAGGCGTGCTTCGGCCTGGTCAAGGTCGGCCAGGCGGCCCACGCCACGGGACGTGCGCAGCTTGATCTGGTCGTAAATGCGTTCGTGGCTGCGCAGGTTGTCTTCTGCCAGACGCACCATTTCACGGCGGGTCAGGACATCCAGGTAAACCTGGGCAACGGTCAGGGCAGTGCGCTCGGAAGTGCCCAGCAAGGAATAGGCGCGGGCGTTGACGGTGGCTTGTTGGCGGCCGACCTCACTGGAGGTCGCAAAGCCGTCAAACACCATCTGCCGCAGGCGCAGGCTGGACTCGCCACGGTTGAGGGTTTCCCAGCGGTTGCCAGTGCTCGGGCTGTCGGTTCCTTCACGGCCATAGCCGGCCAGCACATCGACCTTCGGCAGGTAGCCACCCTTGGCGGCTCGCAGCTGATAGTCGGCAGCGATGCGGCTGTTGACCCCGGCCTGGATCTCCGGGTGTACATCGAGGGCTTTTTGCATCGCTTCGGGCAGGCTTTGTGCTTGTACGAAACTGGCTGCAAGGGCGAAAGGAAGAACAGTGAACAATGAAGCGCGCATTTTTACTTTTTTCCTGGGGACACCATGTCCCAAATCACAGCAAAAGACCGTTGCTGCATCCGAAAATGGCAACCGGGAAGACGTAAAGTCGGGAACTTGCGAAGAGGTACAAGGACGTACGCAGGAAGCTTGGCAGCCGCTTAAATATCAATGTGACATTACAGGGCTGATTGTTTAGGATGGCAAGAAGAAGGTCAATACTTTGGCATAAACTAAATAGCCAATTGTTATTGACATAAAATTGACGCCAAAAGCGTCTGCATAACCAACATTCAAATTCCATCAATAGCGGCAATTGAGCGCCGCCAGGGCATGGAAGCCAAACAGATCGGGTAGATCGGAGCGTCCAATGAGCAGTGTTGTTGCCATCGTCAAAAGCATTGTTGGTCAAGTTATCGCCGTATCCCCGGAAGGGGCCCGCCGGGTTCTCATCGAGGGTGACCGTCTGTTTGCAGGCGAGCAGGTCCTGACGGGTCTGGCAGGTGCCGTTACCCTGGAGCTGGCTGATGGCCGCACCCTGGATCTGGGCCGCGATACGCAATGGAGCGCCGATACGCCCGACAGCAGTACCGACCTGGCGGCAGCCACCGCCCAGGCCGCGCCCTCGGTCGAAGAACTGCAGCAGGCTATCGCCGCTGGTGCTGACCCGACGACTGAACTGGAAGCCACGGCTGCCGGCCCGTCTGCGGGTGGATCGGGTGGCGCCGTCGGTGGTGGCCACAGTTTCGTGATGCTCGATGCCACCGCAGGGTCGGTGGACCCGACCATTGGTTTTCCGACGGCCCCGATCGACTTCGCCATCGCCGACAACCGTGAAGAGCTGGGCGACGTTACCACCAACACGGCCTTGACCACGGCTCCCGACGCTGAAACAGGGCTTGCCCTGACGGCTACGCCTTCGATTACCGAAACCGGTGGCGTGATCACCTATACCGCAACACTCGGTCAACCTCCTCTGACTGACCTGACGGTGACGCTGTCCAACGGGCAGGTCATTGTCATCAGTGCCGGGCAGACCACCGGTAGCGTCAGCGTGACCATCCCGCCGAATGACACGGTGTATCTCGATCCGGGCGAAATTTCTGTAACCATCACCGGTACCAGCGGTGGTGGTGGTTTGGTCGTCAATCCAGACCCAACTCCGGCCGTGACACAAATCACTGACACCATCGACATCACTACCGTGTCAGTGACGGCAAACCCAGCTAAAGAAGGCGATGCAAACGTCACCTTCAACTTCCAGCTGAGCAACCCGCCACAAGGCACGACCACCCTCACCGTTAAAGTCGGTGAAACTACTTACACCGTGAACGTTGATGCCAGCGGTAAAGGCACTTTGGTTGTTCCGAACACCAACGGTGAAGACGCCTATAAAGATGGCAGCACCCTGACTGCAACTGTCACTGGGGTGAATGGCGGCAACTACGAAGCCACCAACCTGACCGGCGCGACTGCAACTGCCGATGTTGAAGACACCATCGACACAACCACCGTGGCGGTGACCGCTAATCCAGCTAAAGAAGGCGATGCAAACGTCACCTTCAACTTCCAGCTGAGCAACCCGCCACAAGGCACGA
>NZ_QJRG01000003.1 GCF_004025535.1 Pseudomonas alkylphenolica | reverse complement strand
GTTCAGGAGCTCAATGCCTGGCGTAACGACGCCATTGAAATGAACCTGCCGTGGTTGGCCGCCGTCGATGCCCAGGGCCTCAGTAACGAGCGCAAGTACATCGTCGCCGAAGCGCTCGACGACGTAAAAGCCGCCATGCAGGCGGGCTACGTCAAGAAGCAGGTCGACAAGGCCGCCGCCCGCCTTGAGTCGGCCAAAGACCGGCAGATGCGCGACCTGGCACGCTTCGGTATCAGCCTGGACGACCTCGAGGCGCAAAAGGCCCGCTATGACCCGGAGCGCGTGCGCACTCAAGCCGAGGCGGACAAGGACTCGGCCTTCACCCCGTACGAAGCGATGCTCGACTGGCCGGCCAAAACCAGGATCCAGGCAGACTTCTGCGCATTGGACCGCAAAGCCCAGGAAGAAATGGACAAACGCGCGGCGGACCACCTCGCCTGGCTGGACAGCGAACTGCTCGAGCGCGCGCTCGACCTCTACGACCGCAAGCAGCCGGTGTGGGGCCAGGCCTTCGCGGCGCAGATCGCCCAGTGCGTGCTGGGCATGAATGGCTGCCCCCA
>NZ_QJRG01000035.1 GCF_004025535.1 Pseudomonas alkylphenolica | reverse complement strand
GTTGGCGGATTCTTCTTCGCCCACAACAGACTGGGCGATTACCTGCTCCCAGTCGAGGACGGCGATGCCACCAGCGAAACGCGGTCGGTGCAGATAGACCTGGCGGGTAACTCGGTTGAAACGGATCAGCAGTCGGCGTTGAACGAAGTTTTCGAGGCGAATAAAGATGCGTGCATATCGAAATACCACATAAAAGCAGCCTGCGGTCATTGAGGCTACGAACAGTCCGGTTATGTAATGGCTGACTGTCGCAGGAGTTTTCATCCAATACTGAACACCAGTGAACCAAACCGAATTAAGAATTAGAGTGATACCTGCAAAGGAATAAAGGAAATATATAATCATAAGCGTGACGTACGTCATGACGCCGCGACGCTCCCCCATCGCACCAGATTTTATCTCTATGTAGGTTTCATTAAATTCGTAGATCGAGCCATCTGCACAAGGAGCTTCGCTCACGCGGTCATGAATTCCGGGCAGATTGTCCTCGTGTTTGTATTTTCCCGCATGAGCGTTTGCCACATGCTTTTCAAGCCTCTGTTGCCAGTCCTCGCTTTCGGATTTCGAAGTCTGCGTGTACCACAACATCCATTCAATTAGGTACATTTAGTTCACCGCCTGGAGTGACTCATAGAGCTTCTCGAGCTCGGTTTCCTGGTCTTTGAATGGCTTGAGTAAATCCCCCGATTTCCATTCTCTGAGGCAGCTATGCCAACACCACTCCTCCATTTCGTCTGGGAACAAAAAAATAATGGCTACGCTGATCCCCACAGTTATGAAGCTGCCGATACCAATCAGCCGCAAGAAGACAGGTACCATTCTGGATCCTGCAAATTTCTCTATCGTCAGCACAAATCCGAGTCGACTATTTTTCCCAACGAGAAATCTCAGTAGTGGCCCTGAGTAAGAAAAAGCTACTGCTGCACCAAGTGCTGATATTCCGCCTGATACAATTGCTCGCGCTAAATAGGCGCTGCCGAGCATGTTGTAATCTTTGTTCCAGTATTTTTTGCCATCTTCATAATCAATAGAAGCAAGCATCACCCCACCCACTGTCGCCAGTGACCCACCAACAAGCCGTAATCCCCCCAGCGAAATCGCCGCACCACGACCCACCACACCCGTCGGCGCAAAGCGTGTAGCCACCGACTGAACACCGAGCGCAGCCAGTTCGATACCCGCGGCCGTGGTGATCAGAAACGCTGCCTTGTATTCGAGCTTCTCCTTGTCACCGTTGTCCTTGTTGAAATATTTGATGCCAAGGACGATGCCCTCGATCAACGCCATGACCACGCCACCGCGGATCTGATAAAACTTGCCGCCGCCACCGTTCTGGAACTCTGCCGCGAGGTTGTCGCGTACCTTCCCGAT
>NZ_QJRG01000034.1 GCF_004025535.1 Pseudomonas alkylphenolica | reverse complement strand
TGTGTAAGCGCTGTGAGGCGTTGAGCTAACCAATACTAATTGCCCGTGAGGCTTGACCATATAACACCCAAGCAATCTGCCTTGCAGATTGTGGTGGTGAAGACGAAATGAACCGAAAGTTCGTAAACCACAAATTGTCACATACCCGATTCGCTGGAGTGTCTAACAAGACCTTCTGGCAACAGAATTTCTTGACGACCATAGAGCATTGGAACCACCTGATCCCATCCCGAACTCAGCAGTGAAACGATGCATCGCCGATGGTAGTGTGGGGTTTCCCCATGTGAGAGTAGGTCATCGTCAAGATTAAATTCCGAAACCCCTATCTGCACATGCAGGTAGGGGTTTTGTCTTTCTGGTGTTTACCTCGACCTCATCGGGGGACACCTTCGTGGTAAGGTTTCCCCCAGTTTGCAAGCTGCCAGGGAAGCCCTATGCCACACAGTCGTACTCTTCAGCCAGGATTCATGGTGGTCCATGGCAATCGCCTGGATGAACTGCGCAGCCTGGTGGTGAGTTGGATGCGCCGCTATCCGCTGGCGCCCCTGGAAAATGAAATCGCACTGGTGCAGAGCAACGGCATCGCCCAGTGGCTCAAGCTCGCATTGGCTGAAGATCCGGAAGTGGATGACCAGGGCGGCTGCGGTATTGCGGCGGCCGTCGAGGTGCAACTGCCGGGCAGCTTTATGTGGCAGTTGTACCGCCGCGTGCTGGGACGTGATGAGATCCCCGAGACTTCCCTGCTGGACAAAGCGCCACTGACATGGCGACTGATGCGCCTGCTGCCCGAGGTAATCGATAAGCCTCACTTCGAGCCCCTGCAGCGCTTCCTTACCGACGACACGGATCTGCGCAAGCGCTATCAGCTCGCCGAACGCCTCGCCGACCTCTTCGACCAATATCAGGTTTATCGGGCCGACTGGCTCAAGGATTGGGCTGCCGGTCACCATGTGTTGAATACCGCGCGGGGTGACGCCAAGCCGCTGCCGCCAGCCAACTGCTGGCAGGCCGAACTGTGGCGTGCGCTGTTGCTGGATGTGGGAGAGGCCGGCATGGCACAGAGCCGCGCCGGCGTACACCAGCGCTTTATCGAGCGCATCAATAATCTCGAAAAAGCCCCGGTGGGGCTCCCTTCTCGGGTGATCGTCTTCGGTATTTCCTCGTTGCCAGCCCAGGCACTTGAGGCATTGGCCGGTCTGGCCCGCTTCAGTCAGGTGCTGCTGTGCGTGCATAACCCGTGTCGCCATCACTGGGCGGACATCGTCGCCGACAAGGACCTGCTGCGCCACCAGTACAAACGCCAACAACGCAAACAGGGCATGCCCAGCCTGATCGACGCCCAATCCCTGCACCAGCACGCCCACCCGTTGCTGGCTGCCTGGGGCAAGCAGGGCCGCGACTACATCAACCTGCTCGACAGTTACGACGACCCTGGCAGCTACCAGGCGGCGTTCAGTGATGGACGCATCGACCTGTTCAGCGACAGCCAGCCGGAGAACCTGCTCAACCAGTTGCAGGACGACATTCTCGAGCTGCGGCCCTTGGCTGAAACCCGCGAGCGCTGGCCGGCTGTCGATCCGGCCAAGGACCGTTCGGTACGTTTCCACATTGCCCATAGCCCGCAGCGTGAAGTAGAAATTCTGCATGACCAGTTGCTCGCGCGTTTCAGTGCCGATCCGCATCTGCGCCCCCGTGACGTGATTGTCATGCTGCCGGATATCAATACCTATGCGCCGCACATACGCGCGGTGTTCGGCCAGTTGGGGCGTGATGACTCGCGCTTCATTCCTTTTACCCTGACAGACCAGGGGCAACGAGGCCGCGATCCACTGCTGATTGCACTGGAGCACTTGCTCAAGCTGCCGGACAGCCGTTTTGCGGTCAGCGAGATTCTCGATCTGCTGGACGTACCAGCCCTGCGTGCGCGCTTTGCCATAAAGGAGAGCGACCTGCCGACCCTGCATCGCTGGATCGAGGGCGCCGGCATCCGTTGGGGGCTTAATGCCGAGCAGCGTGCGAGCCTGGGGTTGCCGGCAGGTCTTGAACAGAACAGCTGGCGCTTTGGCCTGCGTCGCATGCTGCTCGGTTATGCCGTAGGCGCAGGCGAGGGTTGCGACGGTATTGAACCGTTCGATGAGATTGGCGGTTTGGATGCGGCACTGATCGGTCCACTGGTCGCGTTGCTCGACGCCCTGGAGATTGCCTATCAACAGCTGTCCGAAGCAGCAACCGCTGCGCAGTGGGGCGAGCGCCTGCGTGCGCTGCTGCAGGTGTTCTTCCTTGCCGAAACCGAGCACGACGATTACCTGCTGGTGCAGTTGCAGGGGCTGCGCGAAACCTGGTTGGAGACTTGCGAGTCGGTTGGCCTCGATGACTTGTTGCCACTGACCGTGGTACGTGAAGCCTGGTTGGCCGGGCTCGATCAAGGGCGCTTGTCGCAACGCTTCCTGGCCGGTTCGGTCAACTTCTGCACCCTGATGCCCATGCGCGCCATTCCGTTCAAGGTGGTGTGCCTGCTGGGCATGAACGACGGTGACTATCCGCGCGCGCAACCGCCGTTGGATTTTGACTTGATGGGCAGCGACTACCGCCCAGGCGACCGTTCGCGCCGCGAGGACGATCGCTACCTGTTGCTGGAGGCGCTGCTCTCGGCCCGCGATCAGTTGTATGTCAGCTGGGTTGGCCGCAGTATTCGGGACAACAGTGAACGCCCGGCCTCGGTGGTGATCGGCCAACTCCGCGACCACCTGGCGGCGGGATGGCAGTTGCTCGGCGCTAATGCAGACGACAAGCGTGATGGCGGCGAACAACTGCTGCACGTGCTGACGGTCGAACACCCTCTGCAACCCTTCAGCGCCCGCTATTTCCACAAGGGCAGCAGCCTGTTCAGTTATGCCCGGGAGTGGCGTGCACTGCATGTGCCCGATGTCGTGTTGCCGAAGGCCGACGACGCGCTCGCGCCTTATGCCAGCGATGAAGCATTGACCCTGAACGTGCTGCAGGATTTTCTGCGCCACCCGGTGCGCCACTTCTTCCGCCAACGCCTCAATGTATTTTTCGAGTCGGCCGAGGCGCCCGTGGCTGACGAAGAACCCTTTGTGCTCGACGCCTTGCAACGCTACAGCCTCAGTGAGCGATTGCTGGCCGCGGCCCTGACAGCGCCGGACGACAGCGGCTCGGCATTGCATGCACAAGCGCGCCGCTTGCAAGGCTACGGCATGTTGCCGCTGGCCGGATTCGGACGGTGCCTGCAGGAAGAGCTGATCGAGCCATTGCCGGATCTGCTGCAGCGCCATGACCAGTTGTTGCGGCGATGGTCCATTGTGCTGGACAGTGCCTTGCCGATCCGTTTCGAGTACCGCCAGCTGAAGCTGGAAGGCTGGCTCGGGCGGGTCTACCAGGGCGACGATCAGTCGTTGTTGAGCATCACACCCATACCCAATGCCATCAGCAGTGGCCGAACGTTGAAGTGGCATCGGCTGACGGCTACCTGGGTCATGCACCTGGCCGCCTGTGCGGTCGGGCTGCCGCTACACAGCGCCGTGGTGGCCACCGACATCACCTTGTTGCTGGCTCCCATCGAGCAAGCACGCGCAGCCGAATTGCTTGGCGACCTGCTGCTGGCCCGTCAGGCCGGTATGAGCGCACCGTTGCCGGTGGCGGTTAAAACCGCGTTTGCCTGGTTGGCTCAAAGTGATCCCGACAAGGCGCTTGCCGCTGCCGCCAAAACCTACGAAGGGGATGGCCAGAACAGTTCTGGCGAGCGTAGCGAAAGCACCGCGCTGGCTCGCCAGTTCAGCGATTTCGCCGCCCTGAGCGCCAGTGAAGAATTCGAGGGGTGGTGTGAAGCCTTGTACCGCCCGATGTTCGATGCGCCCTGGCAGACGCTGGGCAATGAGGAAGACGGCCAATGACCCGCACTGTTCCCCTGGCCTTAAGCTTCCCGCTGCATGGCAGCCAGCTGATCGAAGCCAGTGCCGGTACTGGCAAGACCTTTACCATCTCTGCGCTGTACTTGCGCCTGGTGCTCGGCCATGGTGGCGAGCAAGGCTTTGGTCGTGAACTGCTGCCGCCTCAGGTATTGGTGGTGACCTTTACCGACGCTGCTACCAAGGAGCTGCGAGAACGAATCCGTACCCGTCTGGCGGAAGCGGCGCGTTTCTTTCGCAACGAACTGAGCGAGGCCGATCCGCTCCTGCAGCAGTTGCGTGACGACTACCCGCAAGACCTCTGGCCTGCCTGCGCCAACCGCCTGGATGTGGCAGCACAGTGGATGGACGAAGCGGCTGTTTCGACGATCCACAGTTGGTGCCAGCGCATGTTGCGTGAGCATGCCTTCGACAGCGGCAGCCTGTTCACCCAGAGCCTGGAAACCGACCATAGCGAACTGCTGGGCCAGGTGATGCGCGATTATTGGCGGCAGTTCTGCTACAGCATGCAGGGCGAGGCCCTGAACTGGGTGCGCAGTCACTGGGTCAGCCCTGACGCGCTGCTGCCTCGGGTGCGTGCGCTGTTCGGGCGTCAACGCATCGAGAACAGCGCCGAAGAACCGCAGGCCCTCATCGACGCGGTGTTGCTACAGCGTTCCGAGCAGTTACAAAGCCTCAAGGCGCCATGGGTCCAGTGGTCTGCCGAACTGTTGCAGCTTTGCCGCGACGGCCTGGCTGCCAAGCAAGTGGACGGGCGCAAGATGCAGGCTCGTTACTTCGAGCCCTGGTGCGACAAGCTCGCGGCATGGGCTTGCGACCCGCAAGCGCTGGAGCTTGATCTCGGTACCGGGTTTACCCGACTGACGCGTGTCGGCCTGGCCGAAGCCTGGAAAGGTGAACCACCCAGCCACCCGGCATTGCAGGCCATGGAAACCCTGCGTGAACAGATCCAGGCGTTGCCGACGCCCGATGCCTGCCTGCTCGAACACGCGGCGGCGTGGGTCGGCGCGCGCTTCGAGCAGGAAAAGCGTCGTCGGGCAGAAATGGGCTTCGACGACATGCTGGTGCGTCTGGATCATGCGTTGCACGGTGACACAGGCGAGCGCCTGGCCGGCTTGATCCGCGAGCAGTTTCCGGTGGCCCTGATCGACGAGTTCCAGGACACCGACCCGGTGCAGTACCGCATTTTCCAGCGTATCTATTGCATCGAAGAAAATGTCCGCGACACCGGCCTGTTCATGATCGGCGATCCGAAACAGGCGATCTACGCGTTTCGCGGCGCCGACATCTTTACCTACCTGGGCGCCCGTCGCGCCACGGCCGGGCGGCTGCACAGCCTGGATACCAACTACCGCTCCAGCCAGGCCATGGTCAGCGCGGTCAACCATGTGTTCATGCAGGCCGAGTTGCGCGCATTGGGGCGCGGGGCGTTTCTGTTCCGTGAGGGGGACGACAACCCGGTGCCCTTTGTCGAGGTCAAGGCCAAGGGCCGTAGCGAGCAGTTGAAGGTCGACGGGCAGCCGCTTGCAGCGCTGAACTTCTGGCAGCTGAGCAGTGAAGAGCCGGTCTCGGGTGCGGTTTACCGCCAGCAGCTGGCGGCCAGTTGCGCCAGCCAGATCGTGGCCTTGCTCAATGGCGGGCAACAGGGACGTAGCGGGTTTGTCCAGGCAGACCAGTCGCTGCGTGGTTGCATGCCGTCGGACATTGCCATCCTGGTTCGTGATGGACGCGAAGCGCAGTTGATCCGTAGCGAGCTGGCCGCCCGCGATGTGCGCAGCGTCTACCTGTCGGACAAGGACTCGGTGTTTGCCGCCCAGGAAGCCCAGGACGTACTGGCCTGGCTCAAGGCCTGTGCCGAGCCGGATGTCGAGCGCCTGCTCAAGGCGGCTTTGGCCAGTATCACCCTGAACCTGCCGCTGTCCGAGCTGGAGCAGTTGAACCAGAACGAGCGGGTCTGGGAACGCTGGGTCATGCAGTTCCGCCAATACCGGCTGATCTGGCGCACACAAGGTGCGTTGCCAATGCTGCACAGATTGCTGCACGACTTCGATCTGCCGCAGGTGGTGATGGCGCGCAGTGATGGCGAACGGGTACTGACCAACCTGCTGCACCTGGCGGAACTGCTCCAGCAGGCCGCCACCGAGCTCGATGGTGAGCAAGCGCTGATTCGCCACCTCGGCGAGCACCTGGCCAGTGCCGGCCAGGCTGGTGAGGAGCAGATCCTGCGTCTGGAAAGTGATGAGCAACTGGTCAAGGTGGTCACCATTCACAAGTCCAAGGGGCTTGAGTATCCGCTGGTTTTCCTGCCATTCATCTGCACCAGCAAGCCGGTGGACGGCCAGCGTTTGCCGTTGGCCTGGCACGACAGCGAAGGGCAGGCGCACCTGACCCTGACACCGGATGCCGAGCAGATTGCCCGGGCCGACGATGAACGCCTGGCGGAAGACCTGCGTCTGCTCTATGTGGCATTGACTCGAGCCCAGCATGCTTGCTGGCTGGGAGTTGCCGATCTCAAGCGCGGTAGCGGAAAAACCTCGTTGCTGCACCGCTCGGCCCTGGGTTACCTGCTGGGTGGTGGTACGCCGCTGGCAGCTTCCACTCAGTTGAGTGAATGGCTACAGGCGATGCAGGCCGGCTGTTCTGCCATTGCCAGCAGTGCCATGCCCGAGCCCGACGAACAACGCTACAGCGCGCCACGTAACCAGGCCGAGCTGCTGCCTGCGCGCCAGCCCAAGCGCCGTGCTGCCGAGAACTGGTGGATCGCCTCCTACAGTGCCCTGCGCATCGGTGAAGAATCGCTGAACCTTGCTACGGAAAGCTCCCAGGCTCAGCAACTGCTCGACGACGAGCGCCCGGACCCACAGCAGCTTCGTGAAGTGATGCCTGGCAGTGGTGATATCCATCGCTTCCCACGCGGTCCGAACCCCGGGACCTTCCTGCATGGCCTGCTCGAATGGGCCGGCCATGAGGGCTTTGCCCAGGTCACAGCGGACAACCAGGCGTTGATGGAGATGGTGGCTCAGCGCTGCAATCGCCGGGACTGGAAGGGGTGGATCAACACCCTCGGCCCGTGGCTGCAGCAATTGCTGGTGCAGCCACTGCTATCGAGCGCAGACGGCGCACCGGTGGCCTTGAACCAGCTGAACCAGTACCAGATCGAAATGGAGTTCTGGTTTGCCAGCCACAAGGTTGATGTCGGTCAGCTTGATCGGCTGGTTTGTGAGCATACCCATCAAGGTGCCGCCCGTATCGCAGCGCAGTCGGCTCAGCTCAATGGCATGTTCAAGGGTTTCATTGACCTTGCCTTCGAACACGACGGTCGCTACTACGTGGCCGACTACAAATCCAACTGGCTCGGGCCTGACGATACCGCCTACAGCGAGCTGGCCATGGAAGGGGCAATTCTCAGCCACCGCTACGACCTGCAATATGTGCTGTACCTGCTGGCGATGCACCGTCAGTTGCGTGCACGCCTGCCGGACTATGACTACGACCTGCACATGGGGGGCGCGTTGTTCATCTTTTTGCGCGGTGTGCACTCGGCGTCGGGTGGGGTGTATTTCGTGAAGCCGCCGCGGGCGTTGATTGAGCGTCTCGATGCGCTGTTTCGCGGCGTCAGCGTACCGCGGCAAACTGACTTGTTCCAGGGAGATGCATCATGAGCCGTACCCTCGACGACCTGCTGCCGACGCCGCTGGATGCCCGGCATCTGGCAGCGCTCGAGCCATTGAGCCGCAGTGCCGACCTGCTGGCGCTGCTGGATCGCTGGGTGGAGCGTGGCTGGCTGCGCGCCCTGGACCGGGCGTTTGTCGGCTTTCTCGAAGAGCGCGACCCACAAGGCGACTCGCTGGTGCTGCTGGCCGCCGCATTGGCCAGCCACCAACTGGGGCATGGCCATGTGTGCCTGGACCTCGGTGAAACGCTCGCCGAGCCCGATTTCGCACTGTCCCTGCCGCCTGAAGGCGACGCCCTGGCAGGCCCTTTATTGCTGCCCTCGCAACTGCTTGAGCAACTGGCACTGACGACCTGGCTGCAGCGTTTGGCGAGTAGCCGGCTGGTGGCCCACGGTGCCAACGCAGAACAGGCATCACGCCCTCTGGTGCTCAGTGGCCAGCGCTTGTACCTGCGCCGCTACTGGGCTTACGAGCGGCAGATCGACAGTGCATTGCGCCAGCGCCTGGAGCAGGTCGAACCCACGCCCTCCGACCTGCCTGCACGTCTGGCGCACCTGTTCGACGGCGGTGGTCAGGCCGGGCAGGTGGACTGGCAAAAGCTTGCCTGTGCCCTGGCCACCCGTGGCGCCTTCAGCATCATTACCGGTGGCCCAGGTACCGGCAAAACCACGACGGTGGTGCGCTTGCTGGCGTTGATCCAGGCGCCGGCGGTGGAAGCGGGGCGACCGTTGCGTATTCGTCTGGCCGCGCCTACCGGCAAGGCGGCGGCGCGACTGACCGAGTCGATCGGTCAACAGGTCGAGCGCCTGGCAGTCGAACCTCAGGTTCGCGAGAACATTCCCACTGATGTATCGACGGTTCACCGATTGCTGGGCAGTCGTCCGGGCTCACGGCACTTTCGCCACCATGCTGGCAACCCGTTGCCGCTGGACGTGCTGGTGGTCGATGAAGCGTCGATGATCGACCTGGAAATGATGGCCAATTTGCTGGCCGCCATGCCGCCGCATGCCCGGCTCGTGTTGTTGGGGGACAAGGACCAGTTGGCCTCGGTCGAGGCCGGTGCCGTGCTGGGTGACCTGTGCCGGGATGCCGAGGCTGGTCGTTACAGTGCCCAGACGCAAGCCTGGCTGGAACAGGTCAGCGGTGAAACCTTGACCGGGAGCGAACTGCAGCCCGGTAGCAACGAGCACTACCCGCTGGCCCAGCAGGTCGTGATGCTGCGGTTTTCGCGACGCTTCGGCGAGACCAGTGGTATCGGCAAACTGGCACGGCTGGTCAACCTGCAGGATGCCGACCAGGCTCGCGCGTTGTTGAAGCAGACTCAGGATGATGTGTTGGGCCTGACCCTGCGCGGTGAGCAGGATCGTGCGCTGGATCGCCTGATCCTGGAAGGGCTTGGCCGCGGCAGCGAGGGGCCGCAAGGCTATCGCAGTTATCTGCAGGTCATTGGCCGGCAGCGTCCGTCGCCAACGCTGCCAGGCGATGATCCGCGTTGGGAGGCGTGGGCCATGGCGGTGCTGCAAGGCTTCGAAACGTTCCAGTTGCTGTGCGCTGTGCGAAGAGGCCCCTGGGGCGTTGAAGGGTTGAATCAGCGGGTTGGCCGAGTATTGGGTGCCGCTGGCCTGATCGATGTCGAGCAACCCTGGTATGAAGGTCGGCCTGTGCTGATGACCCGCAACGACTATGGTCTGGGCCTGATGAATGGCGATATCGGTATCGCCCTGCGGCTACCTGATGAGCAGCAACCCGACCTGCAGGTACTGCGCGTGGCCTTTGCGCGCAATGATGGCCGTGGCGGGGTGCGTTTTGTGTTGCCCAGCCGGCTCAACGAGGTGGAAACGGTGTACGCCATGACCGTGCACAAATCTCAGGGCTCGGAGTTCAGCCACACCGCCCTGGTGCTGCCGGACGCACTCAACCCGGTGTTGACCAAGGAGTTGATCTACACCGGCATCACTCGTGCCAAGCACTGTTTCACGCTCATCGAGCCGCGTGCGGGGGTCTTCGAGGAAGCCGTGCGACGTAAGGTCAAGCGCCTGTCCGGGTTGATGCTGGAGCAGGTATGAGGCACTGATCCGACCCAGTGGGAACCGGCTTGCTGGCGCTGATCGCTGGCAAGCCAGTGTTGCAGATAGGCAGGGTTCGCACTCGCTGAAAAAACGGCTGCTGTGCTATCGTTGCGACATTATCCCTCTAGCTTGTAAGAGATTTCCTTAATGAACGTGGCCGCCCCGACATCGGGACGTGTGACCTGCCGGGCGCGCGCGCTGGTGGCCGCGTTGTCGTTGCTGTTCGCTGCGCTAGCCTGCGCGCAGCCGCAACCGTCCCTGACGCCAGCCGAGCAGCGAGCGGCTGCCGTGACCCAGGTGGTATTGGGCATTCTCAGCTATGCCCGCTGGCCGGTGGAGCCCGCGCAGTTGCGGTTGTGCCTGGTCGGCCCGACCGAGTATGCCGATGACCTGATCAAGGGCACCACGCAGTCGACAGGGCGTCCGGTGCTGGTGCAGCGCCTGCTGGCGGGCGACAGCCGTATCGCCACTGCCTGTGATGCGGTTTACCTCGGCCAGTTGAATCAGGATGAACGCAGCCAGTTGTTCAGCGCGATCGGCGGCCACCCGGTACTGACCATCAGCGAAGCCGGTGACCCGTGCACGGTGGGCAGTGTGTTCTGCCTGCGGGTCAGCGACCAGCAAGTGGCGTTCGACGTCAACCTTGACTCGGTGGCGCGCAGCGGCGTGCGAATCCACCCGAGCGTGCTGCAGCTGTCACGGCGGCGGGCGGTGCAGCCATGATCGCCTTCAACCGCAAGCGCGAACGCCCGACCCTGCGTGCGGTGCTGGGGCGTCGTCATTTGAGTGTGGCGTTGCTGGCGGTCGGCCTGGCTGGTATTTCGCTGACGGTGCTCGGCGTGCTGGCTCTGCGCGTGTATGCCAACCACAACCTGCACCTGATTGCCCGCTCGATCAACTACACCGTTGAAGCCGCTGTGGTGTTCAACGACAGCAGTGCCGCCAGCGAAGCCCTGGCCCTGATCGCCTCCACCGAAGAGGTGGCCGATGCCAAGGTGTTTGACGACAACGATCAGTTGCTGGCCCGCTGGGAGCGCAGTGATGAAGGCCTGCTGGCACAGATGGAACAGCAGGTGGCAAGCAGCCTGCTCGAAGAGCCGATCATTTTGCCGGTGTTGCATCAGGGCCAGCAGGTCGGTCGTATCGAACTGGTCGGTCAGGGCGGCAGCCTGTTGCGCTTTCTGCTCAGTGGCCTGGCCGGCATTCTGCTGTGTACCGCGCTCAGTGCAGGGGGGGCCTTGTACCTGTCGCGGCGGATGTTCGGCGATATCGTCGGCCCATTGCGCAGCCTGGCCACCGTAGCACATGCCGCGCGGCGCGAGCGTCGTTTCGACCGTCGTGTACCGGCTGCGCAGATCGCCGAGCTCAATGAGCTGGGCAATGACTTCAATGCCTTGCTCGATGAACTGGAGAGCTGGCAGAGCCATCTGCAGAGCGAGAACGAAACCCTGGCCCACCAGGCCAGCCACGACAGTTTGACCGGGTTGCCCAACCGCGCCTTTTTCGAAGGCCGGCTCAGCCGTACGCTGCGCAATGCCAGCAAGCACCAGGAGCAGATGGCCCTGCTGTTCCTCGACAGTGACAACTTCAAGGACATCAACGATACCCATGGCCATTCGGCCGGTGATGAAGTGCTGGTCAGTGTCGCCACCCGGGTGCGTGCACAACTGCGCGAGCATGATCTGGTGGCCCGCCTCGGCGGTGATGAATTCGCCGTGCTGCTGGCGCCCCTTTACAGCCGCGAAGATGCCCAACGCATTGCGGAGAAAATCATTGCCAGCATGCGTCTGCCTATTCGTCTGGCGGAAGGCCAGAGCATTGTCACCTCCCTGAGCGTCGGCATTGCCTACTTCCCGGATGACGGCAAGACCCCGGCTGACTTGCTCAATGCCGCAGACGCGGCGATGTATCAGGCCAAGCGCAACAGCCGTGGCCAGTGGCAAACGGCAGAGTCGGAGCACTCTGCCAATCAAGTAGAAAACAGGAGCTAAACCGTGTTTCAGCTGAACCGATACCTACGATCCCACTTTGTCTGGCTGGCGTTGACACTGCTGGCTTTGTCCGGCTGCCAGAGTGTACCGCCCAAGGGCCTGACAGCCGCGCAGATTGCCGTGCTCAAGCAGGAAGGTTTCCGCCTGACCGACGAAGGCTGGGAGTTCGGCCTTTCGGGCAAGGTGCTGTTCGGCAGTGACCTGGATTCGCTCAACAATGAAAGCCGTACCATCGTCGAGCGAATCGGCAAGTCGCTGCTGTCGGTGGATATCCAGCGGGTTCGGGTCGATGGCCACACTGATGCCTCGGGGCGCACCGCCTACAACGAGCAGTTGTCGTTGCGCCGGGCCAACAGCGTCGCCAGCGTTCTGACAGGCGTTGGCATGCAACCGCAGAACATCGACATCCGTGGTCTGGGCAGTCGCGTTCCGGTTGCCAGCAATGACACCCCGGCCGGGCGCATGGAAAACCGCCGCGTGGCGATTGTGGTCGCCTCCGATTAATCGGCAAAACTCATCGCGCGCGACTCGCCCATCAACAGCGGCGCGTTGCGCTCGGTCACCTCGCGGATGTAATCCCACAACAGGGTAATGCGCTTCAATTTGCGCAGGTCCTCCCGGCAGTACATCCAGAACTGCCGGGTAATCTCCACTTCCTCGGGCAAGATCGCGATCAAACGCGGGTCTTGTGCCGCCAGAAAGCACGGCAGGATGGCCAGGCCGCGTCCTTGCAGGGCTGCTACGTACTGGGCGATCACGCTGGTGCTGCGCAGGTTGGCGCTGGCGCTGGGAATCACATTGGCCAGGTACAACAGCTCGGAGCTGAAGGCCAGGTCGTCGACGTAACTGATGAACTGATGGTCGGCCAGGTCGCTGCTGCGGGTGATCGGTGCGTGGGTGTCCAGATAGTCCTGGGTGGCGTACAGGCGCAGGCGGTAGTTGCACAGCTTGCAGCACACATAGGGCCCGTGTTCCGGGCGCTCCAGGGCAATGACTATATCCGCTTCGCGCTTGGACAGGCTGATGAAGTGCGGCAGCGGCAGGATGTCTACCGAAATCGCCGGGTAGGCATCGACGAAGTGACTCAGCTGCGGGGTGACGAAGAAGGTGCCGAAGCCTTCGGTACAGCCCATGCGCACATGCCCGGATAACGCCACGCCAGAACCCGAGACTTGCTCGCAGGCCATGTGCAGGGTGCTTTCAATCGACTCGGCATAGCTGAGCAGGCGCTGGCCTTCGGCAGTCAGGATAAAGCCGTTGGTCCGTGACTTTTCGAACAGCAGGGTACCCAGGGCCACCTCCAGCGAGCTGATCCGCCGCGACACCGTGGTGTAGTCCACCCCCAGGCGTTTGGCGGCACTGCTGGCCTTGCGGGTACGGGCCACTTCGAGAAAAAACTTCAGGTCATCCCAGTTCAGGGCGCCTAGCGAGGTGATGTTTTTTTGCATGTTGGTCCGGATTTTATGTGCGTTTTTATTGGATCTTTGCACATCTATACTCCAAATCAGCCCCTAGACCCAAGCGTCCGTCGTGGCTGATCCGGCGGCGTCGATCTCTCCCATACAACAATTTCAGGAGAACGCACATGAACGCATCCCTCACTCCCGGCCAGACCAAGGTCGAGCAGGTCAAGCTGCTGATCGACGGCCAGTGGGTCGAATCGAAAACCACCGAATGGCGCGACGTCGTCAACCCGGCCACCCAGCAAGTGCTGGCTCGCGTGCCATTTGCCACCAGCGAAGAAGTCGATGCCGCCATCGCGGCGGGCCAGCGTGCTTTCAAAACCTGGCGCGACACCCCGATCGGTGCGCGCATGCGCATCATGCTCAAGCTGCAAGCGCTGATCCGTGAGCATTCCAAGCGTATTGCCGTGGTCCTCAGTGCCGAGCAAGGCAAGACCATCGCCGACGCCGAAGGCGATATTTTCCGCGGCCTGGAAGTGGTCGAGCACGCCTGCAGCATCGGTAGCCTGCAGATGGGCGAATTTGCCGAGAACGTCGCCGGTGGTGTCGATACCTATACCCTGCGCCAACCTATCGGGGTCTGCGCCGGTATCACCCCGTTCAACTTCCCTGCGATGATCCCGCTGTGGATGTTCCCGATGGCCATCGTCTGTGGCAACACCTTCGTCCTCAAGCCGTCCGAGCAGGACCCGCTGTCGACCATGATGCTGGTGGAGCTGGCGCTGGAAGCCGGCGTACCGGCCGGTGTACTGAACGTCGTTCACGGCGGCAAGCAGGTGGTCGATGCCCTGTGCACGCACACCGATATCAAGGCGATTTCCTTTGTCGGTTCGACCGAAGTCGGCACCCACGTCTATAACCTCGCTGGCCAGCACGGCAAGCGCGTGCAGTCGATGATGGGCGCGAAGAACCACGCCGTGGTGCTGCCGGACGCCAACCGCACGCAGACCCTCAACGCCCTGGTCGGTGCCGGCTTCGGCGCGGCCGGCCAGCGTTGCATGGCCACCTCGGTGGCGGTGCTGGTGGGCAAGGCGCGCGAGTGGCTGCCGGAACTCAAGGCACTGGCCGCCAACCTCAAGGTCAACGCCGGCAGCGAGCCGGGTACCGATGTCGGCCCGCTGATTTCCAAGCGTGCCAAGGAGCGCGTGCTGGGCCTGATCGAAAGTGGCATCAAGGAAGGCGCCACACTTGAGCTCGATGGCCGCGATGTAAGCGTGCCAGGCTATGAGCAGGGCAACTTCGTCGGCCCGACCCTGTTCTCCGGGGTGACCACCGACATGCAGATCTACACCCAGGAAATCTTCGGCCCGGTACTGGTGGTGCTGGAGGTCGACACCCTCGACGAAGCCATCGCCCTGGTCAACCGCAACCCGTTCGGTAACGGTACCGGCCTGTTTACCCAGAGTGGCGCCGCCGCACGCAAGTTCCAGAATGAAATCGACGTCGGCCAGGTCGGGATCAACATCCCGATTCCGGTGCCGGTACCGTTTTTTAGCTTCACCGGTTCGCGTGGCTCCAAGCTTGGCGACCTGGGTCCGTACGGCAAACAAGTGGTGCAGTTCTACACGCAGACCAAGACCGTCACCAGCCGCTGGTTCGATGACGACAGCGTCAACGACGGTGTGAACACCACCATCAGCCTGCGCTAAGGAGTCCATCATGCGTATTGCATTTATCGGTCTGGGCAACATGGGCGCGCCGATGGCGCGCAACCTGATCAAGGCCGGGCATCAGCTGAACCTGTTCGACCTGAACAAGACCGTGCTGGCCGAACTCGCCGAGCTGGGCGGGCAGATCAGCGCCTCGCCCAAGGAAGCGGCCAGCGCCAGTGAACTGGTGATTACCATGCTGCCTGCAGCTGCCCACGTGCGCAGTGTGTACCTGAACGAAGACGGTGTGCTGGCGGGCGTCAAGGCAGGTACCCCGGTAGTCGACTGCAGCACCATTGATCCACAGACCGCCCGTGATGTGTCGGCAGCTGCAGCGAAGCAGGGCGTGGACCTGGCCGATGCGCCAGTCTCGGGTGGCACCGGTGGTGCTGCAGCGGGCACCCTGACCTTCATGGTTGGCGCCAGCGATGAACTGTTCGCCACTCTGCAGCCGGTGCTGGCGCAGATGGGCCGCAACATTGTGCACTGCGGTGCGGTGGGCACCGGGCAGATCGCCAAGATCTGCAACAACCTGCTGCTGGGTATCTCGATGATCGGGGTGTCTGAAGCCATGGCCCTGGGTAATGCCCTGGGCATTGACACCAAGGTGCTGGCCGGGATCATCAATAGCTCTACCGGGCGTTGCTGGAGTTCGGATACCTACAACCCCTGGCCGGGCATCATCGAAACCGCGCCGGCCTCGCGAGGTTATACCGGCGGCTTCGGAGCGGAACTGATGCTCAAGGACCTCGGCCTGGCCACTGAAGCGGCGCGTCAGGCGCACCAGCCGGTGATTCTCGGTGCCGTTGCCCAACAGCTGTACCAGGCCATGAGTCTGCGCGGTGACGGTGGCAAGGATTTCTCGGCGATTGTCGAAGGCTACCGCAAGCCCGAGTAACACGCTTCGCCAGCAAGGCTGGCTCCTACAGGTACCGCGCACACTGGATTTCTGTAGGGGCTGGCCTTGCCAGCGATCGAGCCCGTCAGGCGAACACGAAGTACTTGCGCACCGTCTCTACCACCTCCCAGGTGCCTTTCATTCCCGGCTCGATCACGAACACGTCACCTGCCTTCAGGTGCACCGGCTGTTCGCCCTCCGGCGTGATCACGCAGTAGCCGTCGAGGAAATGACAGTACTCCCACTTCTCGTAATTCACCTCGAAGGTGCCGGGTGTGCAGATCCAGGTGCCCATGATCTTGCTGCCGTCGGCAGACAGGTAGGCATTGAGGTTGACGGTGTGCGGGTCGCCGCCGATGCGTTTCCACTTGGTCGCATTCAGCACAGGCGTAGGGCAGGTGTCGCGCAGAACGGTGATGAAGTCGGACATGTCAGCTCCAGTTGTTCGGGTGATAGGTCCGTCACCATAGGGCCGATCTACGCAGGGGAGTTGTCTGGGCTCGACGTCGACCGCTCGATATGCGCCTTGCCCAGGTGTTGTACCAGGGCAAGGCTATGGCCGGGCAAACCCGCAAAGTCACGGGCACACAGCAGTAACTGGCGCTGTGCCCAAGGTTCGTGCAGCACGACACCGTGCAGTGCCAGTACGCCTTGCCAGCGCCGCACCGCCGCCAGCGGGACCACGCCCAGGCCGGCCCCATGGGCAACCATGCGGATCACGCCGTCAAAGCCCTCCGCGCGCACCCTGATGCGCAGGCGCCGCCCCAGGTGCAGGGCTTGCTCCTCCAAATGCAGTGACAGGGCACTGTCGGGCGCCAAGCCGACGTAGCCATGGCTCAGGGTGTCGGCAAAGCGCAGGTGCACGTGCGCGGCCAGGGGATGTTCCGGGGGCATGATCAGCACCAGCGGATCGTCGCGAAACGGCACCGTTTGCAGGTGTTCACTGGTGACCGCGGTGGAGATGATGCCGATATCTGCAGCGCCGCGGGTAATGGCCTGGACGATGCGCAGGCTGGGCAGTTCCTGGATGTCGAGGGCAATGGCCGGGTAGTCGGCGAGAAAGCTGGCGAGCAGCTCCGGCAGGTATTCGCTCAGCGCCGCCGTGTTGCACAGCAACCGCACTTGGCCTTGCAGCCCTTGGGCGTACTGGGCCAGGTCGAATTGCAGGCGCTCCACCTGCTGGCCAATCAATCGCGCGTGTTGCAACAAGGCTTGGCCGGCGGACGTCGCCTGCACGCCACGACGGTTGCGTTCGAGCAATGGCGTGCCAAGCGAGGCTTCCATGGCGCGAATCCGGGCACTGGCAGCGGGTAGTGACAGATGGCTGCGCTGGGCGCCGGCGGTGATGTTGCCGCACTCCAGCGTGTGCTGGAACAGTCGCAGGTCAATCAGATCGAAGTGCATGTGCCTCTGCCTGAGCAATAGTCTGGCTCAGTATATGGCAGATTTTCAGCTGTCCGTGTTGCGGGCAGCATGGGTACATGACGAGCTTATTGAGTTTCTATCAGGATATCGGTCCTACCATGACGCTGCTGGTGGTACTGACATTTGTGCTGGCCGGCGCGGTGAAAGGGGTGATCGGCCTCGGGCTGCCGACCGTCGCCATGGGGTTGCTCGGTTTGGCTATGTCGCCGACACAGGCAGCCGCTTTGCTGATTGTGCCTTCGACGCTGACCAACCTCTGGCAACTGGCTTCGGGTGGACACCTGCGAGCCCTCTTGCACCGACTGTGGCCAATGTTGGTGGCGATCTTTTTTGCCACCTTGCTGGGCAGCGCCTGGCTGGGTATCGACAGTGGGCCCTGGGCTGCACACGCCTTGGGCGGCGCGCTGCTGGTGTATGCACTCTACGGCCTGATTGGTCCCGAACTGCGCCTCAACCCTGTCCGGGAGACCTGGCTGGGCCCGCTGTGCGGGCTGCTTACCGGATTGGTAACGGCTGCCACCGGCGTGTTTGTGATTCCGGCCGTGCCCTATCTGCAGAGCCTGCGCCTGAGTCGTGACGAGATGGTCCAGGCCCTGGGCCTGTCATTCACGGTGTCGACCCTGGCGCTGGCGCTCGGGTTGGCCAGCCAGGATGTCCTGGGTGCACAGGCACTTGGCGCGTCGCTGCTGGTGCTGGTGCCCGCGTTGCTGGGCATGCTCGGCGGTCAGTGGTTGCGCCAGCGCATCAGTGCCGCGCTATTCAAGCGCTGCTTCTTTATTGGCCTGGGCGTGCTGGGCGCCCACTTGCTGGTTAACGGCTAGCGGACGACGGGCTGAGCATGTCGATAAGCTGAATGTCGAAGTCGCGTTCCAGGTAGTCCATGCGCGTTTCAAAGAACGCCTGCATATGCGGCAGCGCTGAGTGCACGTCCAGCGCTTCCTTGCTGGCCCAGATTTCGTAGAACACGAACAGGCTCGGGTCTTCCTTGTCGCGCAGCATGTGGTACTCGATGCAGCCAGGCTCGGCACGGCTGGGTTGCACGTAGGCGCGGAACAGGGCTTCGAAGGCCTCGGCCTTTTCCGGGCGGGTCTTGGCTTTGAGAATGAAGCCGTAGGGTTCGCTCATGAGGTCAACCTCTGGTAGGGGATGACCTGATTTTATTTCAATAATGTCTGTTTTATTCGTGCTTTTAGGTCAAAAGTATTTTGCCCGAACGACGGTTTTTCCTTCGCGCTCCTTCCCCTAATCTGCCGCCATCCAAATTCAACCGGTCCCAGGCTGCAGCACACAGCGCAGCGGATCGAACGACAGATGAGGCAAGTGATGAAAAAAGTCCTGTTGCTCAACGGCGGTAAAAAGTTTGCCCACTCCGATGGCCGCCTGAACGAAACCCTGCACGAAGCCGCGCTGGCCTTTCTCGATCGCGCCGGTTTCGACATCAAGACCACCTACATCGACGGCGGTTACGACAACGCTGAAGAAGTGCAGAAGTTTCTCTGGGCCGACGTGATCATCTACCAGATGCCAGGTTGGTGGATGGGCGCACCCTGGACGGTCAAGCAGTACCTGGACGAAGTCTTCACCGCCGGTCACGGCAGCCTGTATGCCAACGACGGCCGCACCCGTTCCGATGCGTCGCAGAAGTATGGCAGTGGCGGTCTGATCCACGGCAAGCAGTACATGCTCTCGTTGACCTGGAACGCACCGCAGCAGGCGTTTGACGACCCGAGCGACTTCTTCGAAGGCAAAGGTGTGGATGCGGTGTATTTCCCGTTCCACAAGGCCAACCAGTTCCTCGGCATGACCGGCCTGCCAACCTACCTGGCGGTGGATGTGATGAAACGCCCGAACGTGGCTGCCGCAGTTGCCGCCTATGAGCAGCATCTGGCCCGGGTTTTCCAGATTCCGGCCTGATGAAGCCTTGCGTTGACCGCGCCAAGCGGCTATCTATCACGGCTATTGCTCACCCCGGGGTACAGCCGTGAAAGCCAGGTCTGATGAATTACAGGTGTTCGTCTCGGTCATCGAGTGCGGCTCGATTTCCGCCGCCGCCGAGCAGAGCGAACAGACACCGTCGGCGATCAGCCGCACGCTGTCGCGCCTGGAGACCAAGCTGGGCACCACGCTGATCAACCGCACGACCCGGCGCATGGACCTGACCGAGGAGGGCCGGTTCTTTTTCGAACGGGCCAAGTCGATCCTGCAGCAGATGGAAGACCTGGAAGCGCATTTGTCGGTGCATCACCAGACGCCTTCCGGGCGATTGCGCATCAACGCGGCCCTGCCATTCATGCTGCATGCCATCGTGCCGTGGATCGGCGAGTTCCGTGCGTTGTACCCGCAGATTCAGCTGGAACTCAACACCAGCGACCTGATCATCGACCTGCTAGAACAGAGCACCGATGTCGCGATCCGCATCGGCGAACTGGCCGACTCAAGCCTGCATGCGCGTTCCCTGGGCTGCAGCCCGTTGAATGTGCTGGCCAGTCCCGAGTACCTCGCGCGCCATGGCACACCGGAGCGGGTCGAAGACTTGCAGGCGCATTCGCTGCTCGGTTTTACCCAGACGGAAACCCTCAACCACTGGCCATTGCGTCATGCCGAGGGTGATCGCCTGCTGATCCGGCCGAGCCTGTCGGCGTCCAGCGGAGAGACCTTGCGGGAGCTGGCCCTGGCCGGCGAGGGTATCGCCTGCCTGTCGCACTTCATGACCCATGAAGATATCCGCGCCGGCCGTCTGCTGGTGGTGTTGCCCGAGCACAACAGCGGCTATCGCCAACCGATCAACGCGGTGTACTACCGCAACTCGCAGCTGGCCCTGCGCATTCAATGCTTTCTCGATTTCATCCAGCACAAACTGGCGGCCTACGCCTGCTGATCGGAACTGCTTCGACTGCGACAAAACTTTTCTACAAGCGGCGGATTTTCCTGCGGTGTTTGATTGTTTTTCGGACATCAGCCTTAATGGCTGTTCAACGAAAACAACACCAAGGACGCTCTCATGCACGTTGTGATGTTCCGAACCCTGGGCCTGGGCGCCGCTATAATCGCCAGTTCATCGGCATACGCGGTAACGCTGGAGGGTGGCGCGGTGGCCGCACCCGATCAATATGGTGCACAGGTAGCCGCCGAGGTACTCAAGAAAGGCGGTAACGCGGTGGACGCTGCTGTCGCCACTGCCTTCACCCTGGCCGTGACCTACCCCGAAGCGGGCAACCTCGGTGGCGGCGGTTTCATGACCTTGTACATGGACGGCAAACCCTACTTCCTCGACTACCGCGAAATCGCCCCCAAGGCCGCCAGCCGCAATATGTATCTGGACGACAAGGGCGAGATCATCGAGAACCTGAGCCTGGTCGGTGCTCGCGCCGCCGGTGTGCCAGGCACGGTGATGGGGTTATGGGAGGCGCATCAGAAGTTCGGCAAACTGCCCTGGTCCGAGCTGATCACCCCGGCGGTGGGCTACGCCAAAAACGGTTTCAAGATTGCCGAAAAGCAATACCAGTACCGCGAAGATGCTTTGGGGCTGTTCAAGGACAGCACCAACTTCAATGACTATTTCGGCAACATGAAAGTCGGCGAAACCTTCAAGCAGCCCGAGCTGGCGCAAACCCTGGAACGCATCGCCGACAAAGGCGTGAGCGAGTTCTACCAAGGCAAGACCGCCGACTTGCTGGTTGCGCAGATGGAGGCCGACAAGGGCCTGATCACCAAGGACGACCTCAAGGACTACAAAGCCGTCTGGCGTGAACCGATGGGCATCCAGTGGCGCGGCAATGTGGTCTACACCGCACCGCTGCCAAGCTCCGGCGGCGTTGCGCTGGCGCAACTGCTGGGCATCAAGGACAACCGCGAGGCCGACTTCAAAGGGGTTGAGCTGAACTCGGCCCGCTACATCCACTTGCTGGCAGAAATCGAGAAGCGCGTGTTCGCCGACCGTGCCGACTACCTGGGCGACCCGGCGTTTTCCAAGGTGCCTGTGGATAAACTGATTGCCAAGGAGTACCTGGCCAAGCGTGCGCAGGAGGTCAATCCGACGGCCATTTCCGAGACCGAGAAAGTGCGTCCGGGCCTGGAGCCGCACCAGACCACGCACTTCTCCATCGTCGACAAGCAGGGTAACGCGGTCAGCAACACCTACACCCTGAACTGGGACTATGGCAGCGGCGTGGTGGTCAAGGGCGCGGGCTTCCTGCTCAACGACGAGATGGACGACTTCAGCTCCAAGCCGGGTGTCGCCAACGCCTTCGGTGTGGTCGGCGGTGATGCCAACGCGATCGAGCCGGGCAAGCGCATGCTCTCGTCCATGGCGCCAACGCTGGTCACCCGTGATGGCCAGGTCACTCTGGTACTCGGAACGCCGGGTGGCTCGCGGATCTTCACCTCGATCTTCCAGGTGCTGAACAATCTGTACGACTACAACCTGCCGCTGGAAAAAGCCGTGGCGGCGCAACGCGTGCATCACCAGTTGCTGCCCAAGGACACCATCTATTTCGACGCCTATGCGCCGCTCACCGGCAAAGTCGCCGATGAGCTGAAGAAGATGGGCTACACCCTGGAGGATCAGGGTTGGGAGATGGGTGACATCCAGGCGATCCGGGTCAACGGCACAGCGCTGGAAACCGCATCCGACCCGCGTGGGCGGGGTGTTGGCCACGTAGTCAGGTAGGAGCGAACTTATCCGCGATGGGACGCGCCAGCGTCCCCCTCCGGGATCGGGAACCGGGACGACTTTGTCGTCCATCGCGGATGAATCCGCTCCTACATTGATCAGACGCGGAAGTGGCTGACCATGGTCTGCAACTGATTACCCAGCCGCGCCAGCTCGACGCTCGACGCCGCCGTTTCATCGCTGGCCGCTGCGGTCTGTTCCGACACATCGCGGACATTGATGATGCTGCGGCTGATCTGTTCGGCCACAGCGCTCTGCTGTTCGGCCGCCGCGGCAATCTGCTGGTTCATCGACTGGATGTTGGACACGGTACGGGTGATGCTCTCCAGTGATGCACCAGCCTTGCGCGTGAGTTCTACGCTGCTGTCGGTGAGGTTGCGGCTGCCGAGCATCACATTGGCCACCTGCTGGGTACCGCTCTGCAGACCTGCAACCAGCTCTTCGATCTCTTCGGTGGATTTTTGCGTCCGCTGGGCCAGGCCGCGCACTTCGTCGGCAACCACGGCAAAGCCACGTCCGGCTTCACCGGCGCGGGCTGCTTCGATGGCGGCGTTCAATGCCAGCAGATTGGTTTGTTCGGCGACCGACTTGATCACGTCCATGACGCTGCCGATCTTCTGGCTTTCCTGCTGCAACTGACCCATGGCTTCGGTGGAGCGGTGCACTTCTTCGGCCAGGCGCTCGATCTGGCTGATCGCTTCGGCAACCACCTGATCACCGGCACGCGCTTGCGCGTCGGCATCGGTAGCGGCCTCCGAGGCGTGCTCGGCATTGCGTGCAACTTCCTGCACCGTGGCCGCCATTTCATGCATGGCGGTGGCAACCTGGTCGGTCTCGACTTTCTGGCTGTTGACCCCGGCGCTGGTTTCTTCGGTGACGGCTGAAAGCTCTTCGGCCGCGCTGGCGATCTGGGTAACGCCGTCACGAATGCCGCTGATCAGATCACGCAAGGTTTCGCCCATGCGCTGGATGCCTTGTTGCAGCACACCCAGCTCGTCGCGGCGGGTAACGCGCAGGTTGTGGGTGAGGTCACCGGAAGCGATTTTTTCCACCACTGCCAAGGTGTCACGCAGGGGGCGGGTAATCTGGCGGGTGATGATCACTGCAGCCAGCACGCCGACCAGCAGCGCCAACAAGGTTGCGGTCAGTTGCAGTGTACGGGCCTGAGCGCTTTCGTTGTCTCGGCGTTCGAGTTGCAGGCTGTACAGGGCATTGCTGATCTTGACGATGGTGGCCCCTTGAACCGTCATCTCTTGCCTGGCCACGGCAACATCGGCGGTGGCGGCGCTGAACTGACGCACGGCGTCACGATAGGCCATGACGGCGCTTTCGAACTGCTTGATGCGCGTGGTCTCGTTTGGCATCTGACGGTTCAGGTTGGCAATTTCAGCCAGCGCACCATCCAGCTGACGCAGGGCCAGTTGTTCGGTTTCGCTGCTGATATCGGCAATGTAGCTGCGCACGGCCAGACGCACCTGGAACAACTGGTCCTTGGCCTGGGTGACGGTGCGGAACTGCTCCAGGCGGCTGGCGTCTCCTTCAGGCAGGGCGAGGATGTCGCGGTTGATCGCGTCGATCAGCGCAACGGCCTGGTTGGCCGCCTGGTTCATGGCATCGCGCGCCGCCAGGCTGGTCTTGTAGCCGGCACGCATCTTGTTGATCGACACCTGATAAGCATCGATCACTTGCCCCAGTTCCTGGAGCAGCTTGACGTTCTCCGGGCTCTTGAAGCTTTTCAGCAGCTTTTGCTGCTGTTCGCTGAAGGCGTTCAACTTGACCTGGACGCTGCCGGCAGCTGCGTCATCGCCGTTGGTCAGCATGTACTGCAGGCGGGTGATGCGCAGGTCGGTGAGGTCGCTGTTGAGCTGGGTGATATCGCTCATCCAGTTACTGCGATCGATCAACCCGCTCATGCTGTTCCAGCCGGTCAGCGCCAGCAGGCTGGTGAGCAGCAGTACCAGGCCGAAGCCCAGGCCGAGTTTCAGGTTGACGCTGATGTTGGCAAACCAGCTGTTCATGTATTCCCTCCAGGAACGTAAGGCGTCGTTATCCGTATCGCTGGAAGATTTTTTGTTTTTGGTGGCCAGCCGATGTGCTTGAGCACGGGTTATCGGCGGCTTGGCCCGTAGCTGAAACGCTTTTTCAGCAAAAGTTGTCGGTGGAAGTAACCAGGTGTGTCCGCGGCAGCGTGGAAGGCTGCCGCGGGCGTGGAGGAGGGGGTTACAGTGAGCGGGTGCTGAAGGTGTCGCACTGGTTTATGTCACCCTTGGCGAAGCCGGTCTTGAACCAGCGCACACGCTGTTGCGAAGTGCCGTGGGTGAACGAGTCGGGCACTACCCGGCCCTGGCCCTGCTGCTGCAGACGGTCGTCGCCGATGGCATTGGCGGCGTTCAGGGCCTCTTCGATGTCGCCGGGCTCCAGCCAGTTCAGGCGTTGCTGCGCCTGGTAGGCCCATACGCCGGCCAGGCAGTCGGCTTGCAGTTCCTGGCGCACCAGCAGGCCGTTGTCGCCCTCCATGCGTTCGCCACGTTGTCGGGCCGCCTGGACCTTGGCCGAAACACCGAGCAGGGTCTGCACGTGGTGACCGACTTCATGGGCAATCACATAAGCCTGGGCAAAGTCGCCGGCGGCGGAAAAGCGCTGCTCCATCTCGCGAAAGAAACTCATGTCGAGGTAGACCTTCTGGTCTGCCGGGCAATAGAAGGGGCCGACAGCGGAGGAGGCATAACCGCACGCCGAACTGATCTGGCCGCTGAACAGGGTCAGGGTCGGGTCTTTATACTGGCGTCCGGCCTGGGCGAAAATTGCCCGCCAGGTGTCTTCGGTATCGCCGAGGATCGAGGCGACGAATTCGGCCTGTTCGTCGTTGGCCGGTGGCGCCTTGCCGGTGTCGGTGCTCATCGGTGCGCTTTGCTGACCCATCTGCCCGGTCAACTGGCCGAGGATCTGCAGCGGGTCCTGTCCGGTCATCCAGCCGATACCGACGATCAACAGGATGGCGCCGATGCTCAGGCCCTTGCCGCCGCCAAAGCGCATGCCGCCACCACCCTCGCCACGGGCATCGACCACATTGTCGCTGCGCCTGCCTTTTCGCCATTGCATGAGCGCTCTCCAGAGCTTGTAAACATGAGCTCAAAGATTAGTTCACCGCGCGTTGCTCTGTGAGATTACTGATGGACACATAACCATTTGGTTATCTGTGGCGGCGTTATTTTCAATATTCTCTGGCGCGCTCATGCCGGAAACTGCAAGCACGTCTGCCACGCCCAGGCGTTCCAATAATTCCAAGACAGGAGAACGGCATGTCTGCGCAAGACACAAGTCGCTTCGCTATCCGTGATCGCAACTGGCACCCGAAAGCCTTGACCCCGGATTACAAAACTTCCATTGCCCGTTCGCCGCGTCAGGCGCTGGTGAGCATTCCCCAGTCGATCAGTGAAAGCACCGGCCCGGACTTTTCCCACCTGAAGTTCGGCCAGCATGACCACGATCTGCTGCTCAACTTCAACAACGGCGGGTTGCCCATCGGTGAGCGGATCATCCTCGCCGGCCGTGTCTGTGATCAGTACGGCAAGCCGATCCCGCATACCCTGGTAGAGATCTGGCAAGCCAATGCCGGTGGCCGTTACCGGCACAAGAACGACCGCTACCTGGCACCGCTGGACCCGAACTTCGGTGGCGTCGGCAGGGCGTTGACCGACAGCGAAGGCTTCTACAGCTTCCGCACCATCAAACCGGGGCCATACCCATGGCGCAACGGTCCGAACGACTGGCGCCCGGCGCATATCCATGTGTCGATCAGTGGTCCGTCGATCGCCACCCGTTTGATCACCCAGCTGTACTTCGAAGGTGATCCGCTGATCCCGATGTGCCCGATCGTAAAGTCGATTGCCAACCCGGAAGCGGTGCAGAGCCTGATCGCTCGGTTGGACATGAGCAACGGCAACCCTATGGACTGCCTTGCGTATCGCTTCGACATCGTGTTGCGCGGCCAGCGCAAGACCCACTTCGAAAACTGCTGAGGAGGTGACCATGCCTATTCAATTGCTGCCGGAAACCCCTTCGCAGACGGCCGGCCCTTATGTGCACATCGGCCTGGCCCTTGAAGCGGCCGGCAACCCGGGGCGTGACCAGGAAATCTGGAACCGCATGGCCCGCAACGATGCGCCGGGTGAACATATCCTCGTGTTCGGCAACGTCTATGACGGCAACGGCCACCTTGTTCGCGACTCGTTCCTGGAGTTCTGGCAGGCGGATCACAATGGCCAGTACCAGAGTGACTTCGACCTGGAGCGGCCGTTCAACAGTTTTGGTCGCACAGCGACTACTTTCGATGCTGGCGAGTGGACCCTGCACACGGTCAAGCCGGGTGTAGTGCGCAATGCTGCAGGTGTGCCGATGGCGCCGCACATCAATGTCAGCCTGTTTGCGCGTGGCATCAATATCCACCTGCAGACGCGCCTGTATTTCGATGATGAAGCACAGGCCAACGCGCAGTGCCCGGTGCTCAACCTGATCGAGCAACCGCAGCGTCGCGAGACGCTGGTGGCGACCCGTTGCGAAGTGGACGGCCAGTTGGCGTATCGCTTCGACATCCGTATCCAGGGTGAAGGCGAGACGGTGTTCTTCGACTTCTGATCGCTGGCTGATCCGGTACAGGGCCGTTCCTGCTTCCACCGCGAGTGTGGAGGCAGGACGGCCCTGTATTCATTCGTAGTCTTTCACTTCGGCAATATGTCGCCCTGCGATGTAGCCGAAGGTTGCTGCCGGCCCCAGGTTGATGCCACCGGCCGGGTAATAGCCACCCATGATGCTGGCCATGTCCGTACCCACCGCATACAAACCGGCAATGGGCTGACGCTGGGTGTCGAGTACCTGGGCGTGTTCGTTGGTTCTGAGCCCGGCGAAGGTTCCAAAGCACCCTGGCTCGACTTTCACTGCGTAGAACGGACCTTGTTCGATCGGGGCCACGCAGGGATTGGGACCGTGCAAGGCGTCGCCCTGTTTACGGTTGTAGAGGGTTGAGCCGCGGCCAAACAGCGGGTCGTCGCCGTTGCGGGCATGGCGGTTGTATTCGGCGACGGTGTCGCTCAAACCCTGGGGGTCGATACCACAGGTGACGGCCAGCGCCTCGAGGGTGTCGGCAGTTTTCAGGTAGCCGCTGTTGATAAAGGGGCGCACCGGTAAGGGGAAGGGGCGTGACATGCCCAGGCCGTAGCGGCGCTGGAAGGCGTGGCTGCAGATCAACCAGGATTCGACCCGCTCACCGGGTGCCTTGGTGACCATGGCGCTGACATAGTCGTAGTAGCCGTCGGCTTCATTGACGAAGCGTTTGCCGTCGGCCAATACCCCGATGATGCCCGGCTTGCCGCGTTCAATGATGTGCGGGAAATGCCCGATCGTACCGTCCTTGTGCGCTACCCGTGAAACCGGGGCCCAAGCCACCGGGCTGTACAGATCGTCGGCCACCTGACCGCCGACGCTTTCACCCAGACGCAAACCATCACCGTTGGCGCCCAAGGGCGGCAATGCCAGGTGCTCGTGGCCAGTCGGGGTGCGCGGGAACAGCGCCTTGCGCCGTTCGATATCATTGGCAAAGCCGCCTGCGGCAAGCACTACCGCCTTGCGCGCATGAATGGTCAGCGGGCCGCGCGCCGTGTCGATCACCGCACCGGTGACGCGACCATCTTCCTTGATCAGCGAACGGGCTGGTGCCGACTCCCACAGCAACACCCCGAGGTCTTGCGCCGACTTGGCCAGGCGCGCCACCAGGGCGACACCGTTGACCAGTTGCAGGGCCCGACCGTGCAGGGCAAGGTCGAGCAGATGTCGGCTGAAACGCTTGCCCACATGCAGCAGCGAGCGCCATGAGCGCGTCAGGGTCAGAAAGGCGCCAAGGTCACTGCCGGCCATGATCGGCATACCGACAAATGAGGTTTCGCGCATGGTCTTGCGCAGGCGCTTGAGCAAATTGCCGACCTGACGGCCGTCGTAAGGTGCGGCGATCACCGAGCGCCCACCGGTGCCGGCGCCGGGGGTGTTGCCGTGGATATCGGCAATAGCGTTGCCGTCAGCAAACTGCAGCGCGGTATGACGCTCGAAAAACGACACCATGCGCGGCGCGGCGTCGAGAAAGGCATCGATCATCGTGGCGTCGAAGCGCTCACCCAGTTCGTGCTCAAGGTAAGTGCGCACCTGAGAGCGCTCCTCGCAGATGCCGGCGCGCTGTGCCAGCGGATTGCGCGGCACCCACATCCAGCCGCCGGACCATGCGGTAGCGCCACCGAAGACCGGGTCTTTTTCGACGACGATGACCTTCTGCCCGTGCCAGGCTGCGGTGACGGCTGCGGACAGGCCGGCAGCACCAGAACCGATCACCAGCACGTCGCAGTCGTGGCGGGAGGGTGGGGGGACAATCGCAGTCATGGGCAGCGTCTCCTGAAACAATGGATTTTGTTATATTATGGAACTTGATTCCATATTCTATGATTTCAGGCCATTCCCGGCCAAGCGCCCGGAAGACAAAGTGGGCGAAGATCGGACAGTGTTTTGCGCTTTGCCCAAGGCTCTTTAGAATCGGCAAAATTTTCAGGGACCGTGACCATGGCCGGCAGTCAGATTGAGCGTGCGTTCAGCCTTGTTGAACGCCTTACCAGCGAACCGCGCGGGCTGCCCTTGCAGACCCTGGCCGAGGAGCTGGATATTCCCAAGAGTGCGACGCATCGCATGCTCGCCGAGCTGATGCGCCTGGGCTATGTACGTCAGAACCCGGAGAGCAGCCGTTACTACCTGAGCACCCGGCTGGTGGCCATGGGCTTTCGCTACCTCTCCACCAGTGGTGCCGACGTGGTTCAGCCGATACTCGACCAACTGGCCGTGCAAAGCGGCGAACTGGTGCGTCTCGGGGTGATTGAAGACGACCGCCTGACCTGGATTGCCAAAGCCCAGGGCGCGCGTTCCGGCCTGCGCTACGACCCGGACATGGGCCGCGAGGCGCCGCTGTTCTACACCGCTTCCGGGCATGCCTGGCTGTCGAGCCTCAGCGATGCCCAAGCCTTGTTGCTGGTCGAGCGCCAGGGCATTGCCCGGCGTGAAGATTTCGGGCCCAACGCCCCGGCGTCCAATGCCGAACTGCTCGAGCGCCTGCGCATGGCGCGCGAGCTTGGCTATGCCTGGGTGGTGGAAAGCTCGGCAGTCGGTACCTCGGCGCTGGCAGCAGTGGTGCGTCATCCGGTGGATGGGCATGCGGTAGGCGTGCTCAGTGTGGCGGGGCCAAGCGCGCGAATCGATGAGGCGCGCATGCATGAGCTGGCGCCGATGCTGCTGGCTGCCACGGCAGAGCTGTCGGCCGCGAGCCCGGCGTCAGAGTTGTTCGTTTAACCCCTGCTCCCTGAAGCAGTCCTCCCGGGCTGCTACTTTTTTACTTGATTTGAAAATGGAACTAAGTTCTAAATAAAGCGAATTCATTCCACCGAGATAACAACAATGACTCAACGCGTGATGTCCCTGGCTGCCCTGACAGTGCTTGAGCTGTCGCCCGAGGACATGGTTGAAGTGGCCGCGCGGGCCGGCTACAGCCACGTAGGCTTGCGTCTGGAACCGGCGACCGCCGAGGAGCATCACTTTCCTCTGGTGGCGGATGGCGGATTACGCCGGCGTACTGCTGCGCGTTTACGTGATACCGGGATACGGGTGCTGGACGTGGAGATACTGCGGCTCAAACCGGATACTCGCGTCGCTGACTTCGAGGCGCTGCTGGCGGTTGGCGCCGACTTCGGTGCGAGCGAACTGTTGGTGGCCGGAAACGACCCCGACGAACAACGCATGACGGACAACTTTGCTGCCTTGTGTGATCTGGCCGGGCGCTATGGTTTGCACCCGCACCTGGAGTTCATGCCCTGGACCGATGCACGCAACCTGACCCAGGCGCTGCGAGTCGTCGAACAGGCTGGGTGTGACAACGGCTGCGTACTGGTGGATGCCTTCCATTTCGACCGCTCGGCGTCGTCGCTGGATGACTTGCGCCAGGTGACGCCAAAACGTCTGCGATATGCTCAACTGTGCGATGTGGCGGGCCCGCGTCCTGATGACATGGCAGAGATCTTGCGTCAGGCGCGTAACGAACGGCGCTTCCCCGGCGAGGGCGATTGCGATCTGGCGGGCTTGTTGAGCAGCTTGCCAGCCGGAATTGCGTTGAGCCTGGAGATACCGACCCGGCAGTTGTACGAACAGGGCGTCAGCGCCCTGCAGCGGGCACAGATGGCCCTGGACAAGACCCGCACGCTGCTGGCGCAGCATTAACCTACGAGCTCATTCCATGCCCCGTCCCACCGCGCTTACCGATCCCAGCCAGCCACTGCGGGGCATTCTTCTGGTGGTGCTGGCGACCTTCCTGTTTGCCAGTCACGACGCCTTGTCCAAGTACCTGGCCGGGTTTTATCCGATTCTCTGGGTGGTCTGGGCCCGCTACCTGGTGCATACCCTGTTGATGATGGCGATCTTCCTGCCGCAGTCCGGTTTGCGCGTTTTGCGCACCCGGCGGCCGGGCCTGCAGACTTTGCGTGCGTTGTGCCTGCTGGGCACCAGCCTGTTGTTCACCACGGCCCTGCAGTACATCCCCCTGGCCGAAGCCACGGCGGTCAACTTCCTTGCGCCTTTGCTGGTCACGGCCCTGTCGTTGCCGCTGCTGGGCGAACGGGTGACCCGCGGGCAGTGGGTGGCGGTGCTGGTGAGCTTTGTCGGGGTGACGGTGATCATTCACCCTGGCGGAGCGCTGTTCACGCCCGCGGTGCTGCTGCCCTTTGGCTCGGCGATGTGCTTTTGCTTCTACCAATTGCTGACACGCATGCTCAGCGCAACCGACAGCCCCACCACCAGCAACTTCTTTACCGGCCTGCTCAATACGCTGGTGATGAGCGCCATCGTGCCGATGTTTTGGCAAACACCGAGTCTGCTCCATGGGATCATGGCGCTGGCGCTGGGCACTTGCGGGATGACCGCGCACCTGTTTCTGACCCAGGCCTTCCGGCATGCGCCGCCGGCCATGCTGGCGCCGTTCAGTTACTGCCAGATCGTGTTCGCCGGGATTCTTGGCCTGGTGCTGTTCGGACACAGCCCGGACATGGCCGGGCTGGTGGGTATTGCCTTGATCTGCCTGAGCGGGCTGGGCGCTGCCTGGTTGCAGCGCAAGCCTTAGGCCTCGACTTTCGGCACTTTGCGCGGCGCCATCAGGTACATCCAGGTCAGGGCGATGAAGTACATGGCCGGGATGATGGTGAACAGCACGGTGTAGTTGTTGTTGGTCGTAGTCAGGATGTAGCCGACGATCTGGGTCATGAACATCCCGCCGATGGCGGCGCACATGCCGCCAAAACCGAACACGGTGCTCATCATGTGCTTGGGCGTGTAGTCCATCACCAGGCTCCAGATGTTGGCGGTCCAGGCCTGATGCGCGGCGATTGCCAGGGAAATGGCCAGCACCGCGACCCACAGGCTGCTGGCGCCCGCGGCGAAGATCACGCTGATGATGGTCAGTGCAAACAGCAGCATCGACAACAGGCGCGCCTTGACCGGTGCCATGCCACGGCCGATCAGGAACGACGAGAGGATACCGCCGCCTATGCTGCCGAAGTCGGCGCTGATGTAGATGACGATCAGTGGAATACCCATCTGGGTCACGCTGATGCCGAGGTTGTACTGCTGGTTGAGAAACGGCGGCAGCCAGTACAGGTAGAACCAGAACACCGGCGCAGTCATCGAGTAGGCCAGGGCAAACGCCCAGGTGCCACGCATGCGCAGGATGCGTGAGAACGGCACGCGCGCCTGGTCGGGCTCTGGCTCACTCTGAACGTAGGCCAGTTCGGCCTTGCTGACGGTGGGGTGGTCTTCCGGGTTGAAGTACTTCAGGCCCCAGAAGGTCACCCACACCAGGCCCAGTGCGGCCATGCCCATGAACGCAGCCTGCCAGCCCCAGACGGTCAGGATCAGCGGCAGCAGCATGGGGGTGAACATCGCGCCTACGTTGGTACCGGCGTTGAAAATGCCGGTGGCCACCGCCCGTTCGCCGGCCGGGAACCACAGGCGCGTGGTCTTGACGCAGGCCGGGTAGTTGGCCGCTTCGGTCAGGCCCAAAATGAACCGGCAGACCATAAAGCCCACCGCCGAGGTCGCCAGGCCGTGGGCACCGGTGGCCAGGCTCCAGAGCAGTACGGCAAAGAAGAACACGCGTTTGACGCCGATCCGGTCGATCAGGCGGCCTTGCAGCACGAAGCCGATGGCATAACCGACCTGAAACCAGAAGTTGATGTTGGCGTAATCCATCGCCGTCCAGCTCATTTCCTTGGCCAGGATTGGCTGCATGACGCCCAGTGCGGCGCGATCGATGTAGTTCAGGGTAGTGGCGAAGAACACCAGGGCGAGCATCGCCCAGCGGGTCTTGCCGACTGCCATGGCGCCACGGATCTTGTCGCCGATGCCGGCGTGCGGGGTGCTGGCCAGCGGCTGGGCCATGCGGGTGCTGTGCGAATGGATCATGGGAGGGTTACCCGTATTTTTATGTTTATGGGTCAAGCCTGGACTACGCAACACTAAGGACGTCGGAATGCTCGCCGTCGTTATCAATGACAGGTGCCGATGAACTTTTGGTCCTTCAGCAACACTGCCCCGTGTCGAAATGGTGCGCCTGTGGTCAAAAAAGGGTCAATTCGTAGAACGCTATTATGGGCGATAATCGAACACAAAACTAACTGGTTAGTACCTTTTTGATTGAGCAAAAAATGTTCGCCGCCAATAATTGCAGCATCCGGGTTTTGCCTACCCCACGGAGCCATAAAAATGCAGCGTTCGATTGCCACCGTATCCTTGAGCGGTACCTTGCCTGAAAAACTCGAAGCCATTGCCGCCGCAGGCTTTGACGGGGTCGAGATCTTCGAGAACGACTTGCTCTACTACGCCGGCAGCCCACGCGAAATTCGTCAGCGCTGTGCCGACCTGGGGCTGGCAATCACCCTGTTTCAGCCGTTCCGTGACTTCGAAGGCTGCCGCCGTGACCGCCTGGCGCGCAACCTTGATCGGGCCGAGCGCAAGTTCGACCTGATGCAGGAACTGGGCACCGATCTGGTGCTGGTGTGCAGCAACGTCGCAGCCGACTCACTGGGCGAACGCCAGGTGCTGGTCGATGATCTGCGCCTGCTGGCCGAGCGTGCCGGCGCCCGCGATCTGCGTATCGGCTACGAGGCATTGGCCTGGGGACGTCATGTGAACACCTGGGAGCAGGTGTGGGACATCGTTCAGGCCGCTGATCATCCAAGCCTGGGGATGATTCTCGACAGTTTCCATACCTTGTCGATCAAGGGCGATCCCCGGGCGATTGCGCAGATCCCCGGTGACAAGATCTTCTTCGTGCAAATGGCCGACGCGCCAATACTGGCAATGGATGTGCTGGAGTGGAGCCGGCATTTCCGCTGCTTCCCGGGGCAGGGTGAGTTCGACCTGGCGGGTTTCCTCGCGCCGATTCTGGCCACGGGGTATCGTGGGCCCCTGTCGCTGGAAATCTTCAACGACGGCTTCCGTGCTGCGCCGCCACGGGCAAACGCTGCCGATGGCTTGCGTTCGTTGCTGTACCTGGAGGAGAAAACCCGTCAACGCCTTGAGCAACAGGCGCAAGCGCCGCAGGACGATCTGCTGTTTGCACCACCGGCTGCGAGTGCTTACGACGGCATCGAGTTTCTCGAGTTCGCCGTGGACGATGCGCTGGGCGCCAAGCTGGGCAACTGGCTCGAGCGACTCGGGTTTACCCGTGCCGGCGTGCACCGCTCGAAGAATGTCAGTTTGTTGCGCCAGGGCGATATCAACATCATCCTCAACGCCGAACCCTATTCGTTTGCCCACAACTTTTTCGAAAGCCACGGCCCGTCCTTGTGTGCCACCGCCATTCGGGTCAAGAACAGCGCCCAGGCCCTGGCGCGTGCGGTCGCCTTCCACGGCCAGCCTTACCGGGGCCTGGTCGGGCCCAATGAGCGGGAACTGGCGGCGGTGCGTGCACCCGATGGCAGCCTGATCTATCTGGTCGATCAGGACGCCCAGGGGCGTACCATCTACGACACCGACTTCAGCCAGTTGCAGCCTTCGGTCAACAGCCTGGGGCTCACGCGAATCGACCATATGGCCCTGGCGTTACCGGCCGATGGCCTGGACAGCTGGGCGCTGTTCTACAAGAGCCTGCTGGACTTCACCGCCGATGATGAAGTGGTATTGCCGGACCCTTATGGCCTGGTAAAAAGCCGGGCCTTGCGCAGTCGTTGCAGCTCGATTCGCCTGCCGTTGAACATCTCGGAAAACCGCAACACTGCCATTGCCCATGCGCTGTCGCACTATCGCGGTTCAGGTGTGCATCACATCGCCTTTGAATGCGATGACATCTTTGCTGCGGTCAAGCAGGCCAAAGAGGCAGGCGTGGCGTTGCTCGACATTCCGCTCAACTATTACGACGACCTCGCCGCACGCTTTGATTTCGACGACGAGTTTCTCAGCGAACTGGCTTACTACAACGTGCTGTATGACCGCGATGCCCAGGGCGGCGAGCTGTTCCACGTGTACACAGAACCGTTCGAGGAGCGCTTCTTCTTCGAGGTCCTGCAACGGCGCAATGGCTATAGCGGCTATGGCGCCGCCAATGTGGCGGTGCGCCTCGCGGCCATGGCCAAGGCGCGGTCCGGAGCACTGACCCAGGCCCGTTTATAAGGCACGAGTCGACAGGCTTTCTTCCTGTTCCCTCGGGGCTCATAATCACCGCGTTAACCGTTGGCCACGAGTCCCGTATGACAACTACACCAGCACCCTTCGTTGTCCCTGAACCGGCGCAGCGCAAGGGTCGCAAGAACAACCCGGAAAAGACCCGCGAGAGCATTCTGCAGGCGGCCATCACTGAGTTCGTCCAGCAGGGGCTGGCCGGTGCCCGGGTGGATGCGATCGCCGAGCGCACCCAGACCTCCAAGCGCATGATCTACTACTACTTCAACAGCAAGGAGCAGTTGTACGTCGAGGTGCTGGAAAAGCTCTACGGTGATATCCGCAACACCGAAAGCAATCTGCACCTGGCCGAGCTGGAACCGCGTATGGGTATCCGCCGGCTGGTGGAGTTCACTTTTGATCACCATGATCTGAATGTCGACTTCGTGCGTATCGTCTGCAACGAGAACATGCACCACGGCGAGTACGTGAAGCGCTCTTCGGCCATTCGCTCGATGAACAAGACCGTTCTCACCGCTCTGGATGAAATCCTGCGCCGAGGCGCTGCCGAAGGTGTGTTCCGCCAAGGCCTGGAAGCGCTGGATGTACACCTGCTGATCAGTTCGTTCTGCTTTTACCGGGTATCGAACCGGCACACCTTTGGCGAAATCTTCCAGGTTGATTTCGAAGAAGCGGCGATCAAGCAGCGTCACCGCGAGATGATCTGCGAGTCGGTGTTGAAGTTTTTGCAGGCATAAGCCGAATGGGCCGCGATGCGGCCCAGATTGGCCCCTGCGGTTGCAGGGGCAGTCTGTTCAGGCGCCGAGACTGTTGAAGTGCTGGAGCATGCGCCCCGCATCCGCCTGCACGCCACTGAACAGTTCAAACGCTTTCACTGCCTGAAACACGGCCATGTTCGACCCGTCCAGGGTACGGCAACCCAAGGCCCGGGCTTCCCTGAGCAGCTCGGTTTCCAGCGGGAAGTAGACAATTTCCGCTACCCACAACTCGGCCCGCAGCAACCCTTTGGGCACCGGCATGCCCGGCAGTTTGGCCATGCCCATGGGCGTGGTATTGACCAGGCCATCGGCTTCGCTCAGCGCACTGGCCAGGTCATGGCCGACGCGGGCAGGGCTGCCGCTGAAGTGCGCGTTGAGATTGTCCACCAGCGCTTGGGCACGCGCCGTTTCGACGTCGAATACCGCCAGCTGTTCGACACCTTCAGCCAGCAGGGCATGGGCTACCGCAGCGCCGGCACCGCCTGCGCCCATCTGTACCACCTGCCGGCGCGGAGCATCGCTCAGCCCGCGGCGAAAGCCCTCGGCAAAACCCAGGCAATCGGTGTTGTGGCCAATACGCTTGCCCTCCCTGAGTACCACCGTGTTGACCGCGCCGATGCCTCTGGCTTCGGGCGACAGATCGTCGAGCAGGGGCAAGATTGCCTGTTTGCACGGGAAGGTGATGTTCAGGCCGGTGTAGCCCATCGATTCCGCCGCAGTGAGCAATTGCTCGAGCGCACTGCTGTCGAGTTTGAGCTGGTCCAGATCGATCAGCCGGTATAGGTAGTTCAGACCTTGGGCGCGGCCTTCGCGCTCGTGCAGGGCCGGGGTACGCGAGGCCTGGATACCTGCGCCGATCAGGCCGGCGAGAATGCCGAAGGGAGGGGCTGAATGCATGGGAAACTCCGTTATTGTTCTTGGTAAGCGACTGATACTGAAAATGTACCGAATGGTTAATTTGGTCAATCACCGAATCCGGCATGCAGCGCTTTTCTGTGCGCTGATCGCACAGGCTGTGCTACACCTGTTGCTTTGCACCCGACCATGAATGGAGACATGGCCATGCCGTTGAGCGATCCGCAGTTGCAAAGGGAGACGTGGCCTGGCCTGGCCACGCTTACCCAGTCGACCCTCGCTGCCCTGGGGTGCCAGGGGTTTCGCAACAGTTTCAAGCTCGAGCGCACGCACGCGACTTGCCTGTTTTTGGTTGATGGCCTTGGCTGGAACCTGTTGAGCGCCCACGCTCGGCATGCTCCGTTCCTGGCTTCGTTGATGCAGCCCGACGGCTACTTTCGCTGCGGCTTTCCGGCCACCACGGCTACAAGCCTGACCTCGGTCACCACAGGGCTGGGCAGCGGCGCACATGGCATCGTCGGCTGCAGTTTTGCCCTCGATGAGCAGACCGAACTGTCACCGTTGTCCTGGACCACTGCCGCCTTTGACGCGCAAGCGCAGCCGAGCGCGCCACCTGCGCCCGCAGTATTTATCACCCCTCCCGATGCCTGGAGCCTTGCCAGTGCACAGGGCATTGCTATCAGCACAGTGATGCTCGGGCGGTATGCCAACTCAGCGTTCAGTCAGGCGATCTACAAGGCCGGGCAGATTCTCCCGGCCCCTGCCTATGACGCTTATCCGGGTCTGATCAATGCCGCGTTGACCACGGGCGAGCCTGCGTTCTGCTTTGCTTATTTTGGCGACCTGGATTTTGCCGGGCACCTGTTCGGCCCCGGCTCGCCCGAGTGGATCAAGCAGCTGGAAACGGCCGACCACCTGGCCCGGAGCATTGCCTACGCATTGCCTGAGCAGGTTCAACTGATGGTGATTGCCGATCATGGCATGCTCGCGCTGGACAACGAGCAGGTTCGTGATTTTGACCTTGAACCGGTATTGCAGGAGGGCGTTCGGGCCATTGCCGGTGATATCCGCGCCCGCTACCTGTACACCTGTGAGCACCAGCAAGACCGTGTGCACCAGCGTTGGCAAAATCACCTGGGGGAGGGTTACAGGGTCTGGAGCAAGGCCCAGGCGATTGCCAAGGGCCTGTTCGGTGACGTGATGTTGAGCCAAGCCGAAGCACACATTGGCGATCTGATCGTGGTGCCAACCGGTGCGGGCGGGATTATTCGCAGCGAGGCAGAGCCGCACGCCAGCCAGTGGCGCGGGCATCACGGTGCGTTGACGGATGACGACCAACAGGTACCGCTGCTGTTGTGTCGGGGGCGAGGCTGATCAGCCTTTTGTCGGTACCAGGTCGAACGCGTCGCTCTGGTACTGGAACAGCAGGCAATCGGCGGCCGCGGTGCAGCCGCTTTCATGCACCAGGTTGGCCGGCAGGTTGTAGTACGAGCCGGCCGGGTATTCGGTGCGGACCTTGTCGATAACGGCGTAGAAGGTGCCCTTCAGAACAACAGTCGGCAGGTTCTTGCTGTGCGTGTGCAGTCCATTGTCGGTGCCAGCCTTGAAGGTGACAAACGCCGAGTAGTTACCTTTGCCGAAGAGGTCGCCCTCGGTGTTGGCGTAGCTGACAGCGCCGTTGGTACCAGGCACATCCTGCCATTGCAGGGCGGACTTGGGGTACGAGACAAGGGCATCTGCAGCGGGCTTGCTCTGGGCCACAGCGCCAGCGGCAAAGGCGGCGAGAGCAAGGCTGGCCAGGGTGATGTTCAGGGTTTTCATTGTTAGAACCTTCGTTGGTTGAGTTGGGCGAAGGTTAATGGAACGGTTACTGCAGAAATACGCACAGAAAGGTCCATGACTTGTGCTATAGCAGCACAAATCACGCCGGCCAGCGCGGCAGGCGATAGTAGTCCTGTACATAATCCAGCAGCACACGGACTTTGGGCGCCAGGTAGCGACTTTGCGGGTAGAGCGCATACAGCGTGCGCGCCGGTTGCCGCCAGTCTGACAGCAGTTGCACCAGACGCTGATCCTGCAACGCATCGTGAACGATGAAGCGATCAAAGCTGGCAATACCCAGCCCGGCAATGGCCGCCGCGCGCAAGGCCATCGGCGAATTGGCGCTGACCCGCGTGGGCATCAGCACGTCGCGCTGGCTGCCCGAGGGCCCTGTCAGGCGCAGGCGTTGCGGCTGCGCAAGGCGGTTGTAACCGAGCAACGGGTGGTCGCCCAGATTGTCGGCGCTGATCTGCGACGGCAGGCGCTTGAGGTAAGAGGGAGCGGCGACCAGCACCACATCGCTTGGTGCCAGCGTACGTGCCACCAGGCTTGAGTCCGGCAGATGGTCGGTAACCCGCAGGCACAGGTCGATGCCCTCGTCGAGCATGTCGACGAAGCGGTCCGTGCAACTCAGTTCGATCTGCAACTGGGTAAAGCGCTCGACGAAGCCCGGTAGCCAATGCCCCAGCTCCAGTTCGCCAAACGCGCTGGACACGCTCAGGCGCAAGGTGCCGCACGGCTGCTGCTGGTGCTCGGAAAGCTCCAGTGTCATGGCATCCATCTGATCGAGGATTTCTACGCAGTGGCGGTAGAGGAGGGTCCCTGCCTCGGTCAGTTGCAGGCGGCGGGTAGTGCGGTTCAGCAACTGGCTGCCGAACTGGCGTTCGAGGTTCTTCACCTGGCGCGACAGCACCGTGTGGGATTGACCTGTGAGGTTTGCTGCAGCACTGAAGCTGCCCTGCTCGACGACCCGGCGGAAGGCCTGCATGGCGCTGAACTGGTCCATCGGGGCAGTGCTCCTTGAGGTTAACAGCATGTTGTGGGCGCCGGGGGAGCCGACGCCCGCAACACGTGAATCAACGCCGAACCAGCAACACCCCGCTTTCCATGTGATGGGTGTAGGGGAACTGGTCGAACAGCGCACAGCGTTCGATACGGTGCGTATCGTGCAACTGGGCGATGTTCGCTGCCAGAGTTTCCGGGTTGCAAGAGATGTACAGGATGTTGTCGAAGCGCCGGGTCAGCTCACAGGTGTCCGGGTCCATGCCGGCACGCGGCGGGTCGACGAAGACGCTGCCAAAGTCGTAGCTCTTCAGGTCGATGCCTTCCAGGCGACGGAATGGCCGCACTTCATTCAACGCCTCGGTCAATTCCTCGGCCGACAGGCGCACCAGGCGCACGTTGTCCACCGCGTTGTCGTCAAGGTTATGCAATGCGGCATTCACCGAGGTCTTGCTGATCTCGGTGGCCAGCACCTTGCGCACGCGGGTGGCCAGCGGCAGGGTGAAGTTACCGTTGCCGCAGTACAGCTCCAGCAAATCGTCCTGGCGCTCGCCCAGGGCTTCATAAGCCCAGTTGAGCATCTTCTGGTTTACCGCACCGTTAGGCTGGGTGAACGCGCCTTCTGGCTGGCGGTAGCGGAAGCTGCGCCCGGCGATCTGCAGCTCTTCAACCGCGTAGTCGCGACCGATCACCACGCGCTTGCCCTTGGAGCGCCCGATGATGCTCACGCCCAGGTCGCTGGCCAGCTGCTGTGCAGCTGCTTCCCAGTGCTCGTCCAGTGGACGGTGGTAGCACAGGGTGATCATTGCATCGCCCGCCAGGGTGGTGAGGAATTCCACCTGGAACAGCTTGAAGCTCAGCGCCGAACTGGCCATCCAGGCGGCCTTCAGGCGCGGCATCAATTCATTGATGCGCAGGCTGGCGATGGGGAAGTCTTCGATCAGGATCGGCGTGTGCTTTTCGCCCGGGGCGAACATCGCATAGAAGCGCTGTTCGTTCTCGCGCCACAGGCGGAACTCGGCGCGCAGGCGATAGTGTTCGCGCGGGGAGTCGAATACTGCCGGCTCCGGGGCGTCGAATGGTGCCAGCAGCTCACGCAGGCGGGCAGCCTTGGCGTCGAGCTGCTGGGTGTAGGTCGAAGGGTCTAAAACAGCACTCATGCGTTGAACCAGCCCAACTTGATAACGAACAGGATCGACAGGATGACCAGCGCCGGGTTCAGGTCACCACGACGGCCGGAGAGCAGTTTGATCGCTGTCCAGGAGATGAAACCGAACGCGATGCCGTTGGCGATCGAGTAGGTCAGTGGCATCGCCAGCGCGGTGATCACCACGGGAGCGGCTTCGGTGACGTCGTCCCAGTTTATTTCCGCCAGGCCCGAGGCCATCAGTACGGCGACGAACAGCAGCGCCGGGGCGGTCGCGAAAGCAGGAACGCTACCGGCCAGCGGGGCGAAGAACAGTGCCAGCAGGAACAGGATGGCGACCACGATGGCGGTCAGGCCGGTACGGCCGCCAGCGCTCACGCCCGCGGCCGATTCGATGTAGCTGGTGGTGGTCGAGGTACCCAGCAGGGAACCGGCCATGGCGGCGGTACTGTCGGCAATCAGCGCGCGGCCCATTTTCGGCATGTGGCCGTCCTTGCGCATCAGGCCGGCGCGCTTGGCAACGCCGATCAGGGTGCCGGAGTTGTCGAACAGGTCGACGAACAGAAAGGCGAAGATCACGCTGATCAGGCCCACATCCAGAGCGCCCTTGATGTCGAGCTGGAGGAACGTCGGCGCCAGCGATGGCGGCATCGAAACCACGCCGGCGAACGGCGTGAAGCCCAGCACGATGGAGGTCACGGTCACCGCCAGGATGCCGATCAGCACCGCGCCACGGACCTTCATGGCCTCCAGGGCGACGATCAGGAAGAAGCCCAGGGTGGCGAGGATCGGTGCCGGTTGCTTGAGATCGCCAAGGCCCACCAGGGTAGCCGGGTTATCGACGACGATACCGGCGTTGTGCAGGGCGATCAGCGCCAGGAACAGGCCGATACCCGCAGCAATGGCCGAGCGCAGTGGCAGCGGGATGCTGTTGACGATCCATTCACGGATACGAAAGATCGACAGCAGGAAGAACAGCACCGCCGAAATGAATACCGCACCCAGTGCCACCTGCCAGGTGTGGCCCATGTGCAGGACCACCGTGTAGGTGAAAAAGGCGTTCAGGCCCATGCCCGGCGCCAGGGCGATCGGGTAGTTGGCGATCAGGCCCATGGTCGTCGAGCCGATCGCTGCTGCCAGGCAGGTGGCGACAAACAGTGCGCCTTTGTCCATGCCGGTTTCGCCGAGGATGCTCGGGTTGACGAACAGGATGTAGGCCATGGCCAGGAAGGTAGTGACGCCCGCAAGAATCTCGGTGCGCACGTTGGTGTTGTGTGCCTTTAGTTGAAACAGCCTTTCCAGCATGCCTGCTCCCCGTGGCGCGCCCCGGCGCCGTGAATGTATCGACCCCATCAGCAAAGCACAGACCCTCGCGTGGGGTATGTGGAATTTGCCTGGGTCGGAAAAAAGCCGCGCATCATACCAGCATGCTCGCCTGGCGGTAATTAATGTCGCGATACACAGCAGATGTACGCAGTTTCAGGGTGTTTTTCCGATCAACTACGCTTGAAAGACAGACACAGGAGAACGCCCATGAGCCACAGAGCATTGATCGTAATAGCCGAAGGCGTCGATGACTTGCAATGCGTGACCTTGATCGATGTGTTGCGCCGCGCCGAGGCGGAGGTAGTGGTGGCCAGTATCGAAGGGCGGCGGATGCTCACCTGTGCCCGTGGCACGCGCGTGACGGCCGACGGCATGCTGGTGGACCTGCTTGCCCAGCCGTTCGACCTGATGGTGTTGCCTGGCGGTGAGAAAGCTGCGCAGCACATGGCGGCGCACCAACCGCTGCATCAGCGGGTAGTGGATCAGGCCAAGGCCGGTAATTTTTTTGCCGCGATTGCCGAAGGCCCCTTGGTGTTGCAGGCGTTCGGTGTGTTACGTCAACGACGTATGACCTGTCATCCGGATGTCAGCCAGCGGTTGTCCGGTTGCAGTTTCGTCGATCAGCCGGTGGTGGTGGACGGTAATTGCATCACCGCCCAGGGTTCGGCAGCGGCGCTGGCGTTTGCCCTGACACTGGTCGAGCAGGTGGCGGGCAGGACGGTGCACAAGCGGGTGGCGGCTCAGCTAGGTGTGTGACGTACCTATCGGGCCCGGGTGTGCATATGATCGCGCCCGGCCAGCGTCGGGAACAGCTTGATCCACACCCCGGTCACCAGCAGCGTTCCAACCCCACCCAGCACCACCGCTGGCGCCGTGCCGAACCAGTGCGCGGTCAGCCCCGACTCGAACTCACCGAGCTGGTTCGACGCGCCGATGAACAGTCCGTTAACCGCGCTGACCCGACCGCGCATCTCATCCGGCGTTTCCAGTTGCACAAAGGCACCGCGAATCACCATGCTGATCATGTCGGCAGCACCCAGCACCGCGAGGACGGCCAGGGAAAACCAGAACGAGGTCGACAGGCCAAAGGCAATGGTCGCCACTCCGAAGATTCCCACGGCGGTGAACATCACCCGGCCGACGTTACGCTCCACCGGGAAGCGCGCCAGCCACAGTGACATCAGCAAGGCACCTACAGCCGGAGCCGAACGCAGCAGCCCGAGGCCCCAGGGGCCGGTCAGCAGGATGTCTTTGGCGAAGACCGGCAACAGCGCCGTGGCGCCGCCCAGCAGCACGGCAAACAGGTCCAGGGAAATGGCCCCGAGAATGTCCGGGCGACTGCGGATAAAGCGGATGCCGGCCAGCAGCGAGTCCAGGCTTGCGCGGCCTTGCTGCGGGCGTTGAGGGCGGACCTTGAGGCTCAAGGTCAACAGGCAGGCCGTCACATACAGCAGCACGGTAGGGCCGTACACCCAGGTGCTGCCAAAGGCATACAGAAACCCGCCCACTGCCGGCGCGACAATGGTCGCTGATTGCATGGCCGACGCCGAGGCGGCCACGGCACGCGGAAACAATGCGCTGGGGACTACGTTCGGCAACAGTGCCTGGGTAGCCGGCATTTCAAAGGAGCGGGTGCTGCCCAGCAGGAAGGCGAGAATGAAGATCAGCTCGCGGCTGACGTTGTCGGTGCTGCTGCCAATCACCAGCGCCAGGGCAATCAGGGCCTGCGCACTTTGGCACAGCGCGGCCACGCGCCGCCGGTCGTAACGGTCGGCGACGTGTCCGGTGTGCAGCATGAACAGCACACGCGGGGCGAATTCCACCAGGCCCACCAGGCCCAGGTCCAGCACGTTGCCGGTCAACTGGTAGAGGTGCCAGCCGATGGCCACGGTGAGCATCTGAAAACCGCTGGCGGTACACACCCGCGCCAACCAGAACGCAAGGAAGGGACGGTGCTGGCGCAACAACAGCGGCGGCTGGTCTGACATCGGCGAAACAGAGCCTCGGCGAGGGGAACGGCTGCGCAGATTATCACTAGTTTGTAACAAGTGGTTGCGAGGAATTTGCCGGAATTGCGCTTTGTGCACTGTTTTGGGGCGCACAAAAAGAGTGACAACTGATCTGCGGCAATGAACCACACAACTGCGCGGATGGTTCAGGACTATCCTTTCTGGCAACCGTTGATCCAGATCAATAGTTTCATCTGCAACGGTTGGCCATACGGTCGAATTCCCTGCGTTGTGATGTTTTTAGAACAATTCCAACTCGCCGCACTCAACTACCGTGGGGGCAGTTGGCGCCAAGGCGTAACGCCTGACGCCGGATTACCTGACAGAGGAAGCACTATGTTCGGATTAGAGGCTCTAGATCTCGCCCGAATTCAGTTCGCGTTTACCGTGTCCTTTCACATCCTGTTTCCGGCCATCACCATTGGCCTGGCGAGTTACCTGGCGGTACTCGAAGGCATGTGGCTCAAAACCAACAACAGTGTCTACCGCGACCTTTACCATTTCTGGTCGAAAATCTTTGCCGTGAATTTCGGTATGGGGGTAGTGTCCGGCCTGGTCATGGCCTATCAATTTGGCACCAACTGGAGCAAGTTCTCCGACTTTGCCGGCTCCATCACCGGACCGTTGCTGACCTATGAAGTGCTCACCGCCTTCTTCCTCGAGGCCGGCTTCCTGGGTGTCATGCTCTTTGGCTGGAACCGTGTCGGACGAGGCCTGCACTTCTTCGCAACCGTCATGGTGGCGATCGGCACCATCATTTCCACCTTCTGGATTCTCGCGTCCAACAGCTGGATGCAAACCCCGCAGGGTTACGAAATCGTCAATGGCGTGGTCGTCCCGGTGGACTGGTTCGCGGTGATCTTCAACCCGTCGTTCCCGTACCGGCTGCTGCACATGGCCACCGCGGCCTTCGTTGCCACCGCATTCTTTGTCGGCGCTTCGGCGGCCTGGCACTTGCTGCGCGGGCGTGACAACCCGGCAATCCGCAAGATGCTCTCGATGGCGATGTGGATGGCCCTGATCGTTGCGCCGATTCAGGCCGTGATCGGTGACTTCCATGGCTTGAACACCCTCAAGCACCAGCCGGTGAAAATCGCCGCCATTGAAGGTCACTGGGAAAATGTCGGCGACGAGCCGACCCCGCTGATTCTCTTCGGCATTCCTGACATGGAGGCCGAGACCACCCGCTACAAACTGGAAATCCCGGCCCTGGGCAGCCTGATCCTGACCCACAGCCTGGACAAGCAAGTACCGGCGATGAAGGAGTTCCCGAAGGAAGACCGGCCTAACTCCACGGTGGTGTTCTGGTCGTTCCGGATCATGGTCGGCCTGGGCATGCTGATGATCTTTGTCGGCCTGTGGAGCCTGTGGCTGCGCAAGCGTGACAGGATTTACAGTTCGCGGCCGTTCCTCTACCTGACCCTGTGGATGGGCCCGTCTGGCCTGATCGCAATCCTGGCCGGCTGGTTCACTACCGAGATCGGCCGTCAGCCCTGGGTCGTCTATGGCCTGATGCGCACTGCCGATGGGGTTTCCAACCATAGCTATACCCAGCTGGGCGTCACGCTGGTGATGTTCGTGGTGGTTTATTTCGCCCTGTTCGGTGCGGGCCTGGGCTACATGATGCGACTGGTGCGCAAGGGGCCGAAAACCGGCGAAGGTGAGGAAACCATCACCGGCGGGCCGGGCCAGCACCGTACGCCAGCACGGCCGCTTTCTGCTGCCGATGATGATCACGACGATGGTCAGCACACCAGCCTGAGCAAGGGGAACTGAGTCATGGGTATTGATCTTCCACTGATCTGGGCCGTGATCATTATCTTCGGCATCATGATGTACGTGGTCATGGATGGTTTCGACCTGGGGATCGGCATTCTCTTCCCCTTCGTCAAAGGCGAGCAGGACCGTGACGTGATGATGAACACCGTCGCGCCGGTCTGGGACGGTAACGAAACCTGGCTGGTACTGGGGGGCGCAGCGCTGTTCGGCGCCTTCCCGCTGGCCTACGCCGTGGTGCTGTCGGCACTTTACCTGCCGTTGATGCTGATGCTGGTCGGCTTGATCTTCCGCGGTGTGGCGTTCGAGTTCCGCTTCAAGGCCACCGCCGAAAAACGTCACCTCTGGGACAAGGCGTTTATCGGTGGCTCGCTGGCGGCGACCTTCTTCCAGGGCGTGGCCCTGGGTGCCTTCATCGAAGGCTTCAAGGTAGTCGACCGCAGCTTTGTCGGCGGCTCCCTCGACTGGCTGACCCCGTTCAGCCTGTTCTGTGGCCTGGGGCTGATCGTTGCCTATGCCTTGCTCGGCTGCACCTGGCTGATCATGAAAACCGAAGGCAAGCTACAGTTGCAGATGCATGACCTGGCCCGGCCATTGGCCCTGGTGTTGCTGGCAGTGACGGGTATCGTCAGTATCTGGACGCCGCTGGCTCATCCGGAAATCGCCTCGCGCTGGTTCACCCTGCCGAACCTGTTCTGGTTCCTGCCGGTGCCGATCCTGGTGCTGGTGACCCTGTACGGTTTGCTCAAGGCCGTGGCACGCAACGCGCACTACACCCCGTTCCTGCTGACCCTGGCATTGATCTTCCTGGGCTACAGCGGTCTGGGCATCAGCTTGTGGCCGAACATCATCCCGCCATCGATCTCGATCTGGGAGGCGGCTGCGCCACCGCAGAGCCAGGGCTTCATGCTGGTGGGGGCGCTGTTCATCATCCCGTTCATCCTGGGTTACACCTTCTGGAGCTACTACGTGTTCCGCGGCAAGGTGACCCACGAGGATGGCTACCACTAGGAGGGCCCACGCATGACTGGCAAACACGCCTTCGATGAAGAGAAAAAGCCGCTCTGGCAACGGCTGGGATGGCTGGCCATAATCTGGGCCGGCAGCGTGACAGCGCTGGGAATCGTGGCCTGGCTGATGCGCATGTTCATGGCAGCGGCAGGTTTGAGTACCCACTAACAGCGTATTTTCCATCTCGCCTTACGGCGACTTTCAGCCCTTCACAGCATGCGCTGCGAAGGGCTTTTTTTGGGGTTACGGCAGCAGCCTGGTGATTACTTGCGTGCCTTGAGCACCACGAACTTTGGCGTAGCCGCGACTTGCTCGACGCCGCGGAACAAACGCGCCAGTTTGCTGTGGTAACCCAGGTGACGGTTGCCCACGATGTACAGCGCGCCGCCAACCACCAGGGCTTCACGGGCCTGCTGGAACATGCGCCAGGCAAGGAAGTCACCGACTACCTGCTGCTGGTGGAAGGGCGGGTTGCACAGCACAACGTCCAGCGACTGGGCGGACTGAGCGGCCAGGCCATCGTCGGCGCGTACGCTCACTTCCCGGTCGCCCAGCGCGGCGCGCCAGTTCTCCAGTGCCGACTGGGTCGCCATGTAGGATTCATCGACCAGGGTGTACTGCGCCTGTGGGTTGTTCAGGGCGCTGGCAATGGCAAGCACGCCGTTGCCACAACCCAGGTCGGCAACCCGGGCGTTGCCAAGATTGTCGGGCAGGTGCGGGAGGAAGGCGCGGGTACCGATGTCCAGGCCTTCGCGGCAAAACACGTTGGCGTGGTTGAGCAGTTCCAGGCGAGGCGTGTCGAGGGTGTAGCGGGTGGGATAGGGCGAGACGAACGGCCCTTTGTCCTGCGCCGTGGCGATCAGCAGGCGGGCCTTTTTCTTCGCCAGCGATGCCTGTACCGGGCCGATGTACTTTTCCAGCAGGTCACCGGCAGCACGTGGCAGGTGCTTGATCATCGCGCCGGCGACCACCTGGGTGCCGGGTGCCAGGTGGGACTGCAGGCGAATCAGTTGTTCTTCCAGCAATGCCAGGGTTTTGGGGACTCGCAGCAGCACGCAGTCGAAAGGCCCCTGCCAGTGAGCGCTGGCAGGAATGAACGGCACGCTGTCGAATAGCTGGCCATTGCGCACCAGGTTCTTTTCCAGGGCCAGTCGCGCCAGATGCGAGTCACCGCTGCTGATAACGGTCATGTGGCGGCTCAGACTGATGCCCAGTGCGCCGAAACTGTCGTTCAGCACCAGCACGCGCGTGGCGGCACTGGGCGCCTGTTCAGCCAGGTGTTCCAACAGGTACTCATCGGCCGCATCGAAGGCTTGCAAGGGGTCGTTGGCTTGCTCTGGCTGGCGGAGCAGGTCGAGTTCGGCGAAGGGGCTGGTCAACAAGGGCATGGCTTAAGGCTCTGAGGCAGGGGCACGCGGCACAGTCGGCGGCGATTTACAGAGCGGTGATTCTACAGGGCTTGGCCGGCAAGGGGGTACTCGAGAAGGCCGTTCATGTCCGCAGTGATTTTCAGCCCTTGCAGATGCCACTACATTCCAGCGGTGTTTATCTGCGCGCGTTTGCGCGACACTGGGCGTATCTGTTTTTTGGAGCAAGTCATGACTGCCAGCGCTGAAAAGTTCACTCGCCAGACGTTGCTTGACGTCGAGCCGCTGACCCCCAGCCTGTTCAGCCTGCGTACCACGCGTGATCCAGGGTTTCGTTTCCGTTCCGGGCAGTTTGCCCGTCTCGGTGTGACCAAGGCTGACGGGAGTGTGGTCTGGCGTGCCTACTCCATGGTCAGCGCTCCCCATGATGAGCACCTGGATTTCTTTTCCATCGTGGTGCCGGGTGGTGAGTTCACCAGTGAACTGAGCCGCCTGAAAACGGGCGACAGTTTGCTGATTGATCGCCAGTCATTTGGCTTTCTGACTTTGGATCGCTTTGCTGATGGCCGTGATCTGTGGTTGCTGGCCACCGGTACTGGCATTGCGCCGTTCGTCTCGATCCTGCAGGACTTCGAGGCCTGGGAGCGCTTTGATTCGATCAAGCTGGTGTACTCGGTGCGTGAAGCTAAAGAGCTGGCCTACCTGGATCTGATTGCCGGCCTTGAGCAGCGCGACTACCTGGCCGAGCATGCCGGCAAACTGCAGTTCATTCCGGTGGTCACCCGGGAGCAACACCCGGGGGCGCTGAATGATCGCATTACCACGCTGATCGAGAATGGCGAACTGGAACGCGCCGCTGGGCTGGCGCTGACGCCGGAGTCTTCGCGGGTAATGCTGTGCGGCAATCCGCAGATGATCGATGACACGCGCCAGGTGCTCAAACAGCGCGGCCTGAACCTGAGCCTGAGCCGGCGGCCGGGGCAGGTCGCAGTGGAAAACTACTGGTAGTTCAGGCACGCAAAAACGGCGCCTTGGGGCGCCGTTTTTGTAATGGGGTCAGGGCTGCCGGTTCTGCGTCTTGAGCAAATCGCGGATCTCAGTCAGCAGCTCTTCTTCCTTGGTAGGTACCGGCGGCAGGGTCGGAGCTTCGGCTTCTTCGCGTTTCAGGCGGTTGATCGCCTTGACGCCCATGAAGATCGCGAAGGCGACGATGATGAAATCGAGCACGGTCTGAATGAATTTGCCGTAGGCCAGCACCACGGCGGGCACATCCCCTTCGGCCGCTTTGAGGGTGACGGCAAGGTCGCTGAAGTCGACGCCGCCAATCAGCAAGCCGATGGGTGGCATGATCACATCACCGACAAAGGATGAAACGATTTTGCCAAAGGCGGCGCCGATGATGATACCGACGGCCATGTCGACCACATTCCCTTTGACCGCGAAGGCCTTGAATTCACTAAGCACGCCCATGGTTTATTCCTTGTAACAGATGAGGTTGGTAAACGCAGTGTAATTCAGCTACGCGCTTCATGCGCCGCGCTGCCACTACAGACTGCGGTTATACCGAATAGTTTTGTCGATTTACGTGGCGGCCCAGGCCACCGAGGTCGGCTATGATGGTGGCTTTTTCCAGAGGACCGTCCCTATGGCCAAGGCCAAGCGCATGTACGGCTGCACCGAGTGCGGCGCGACCTTTCCAAAGTGGGCCGGGCAGTGCAGCGAGTGCGGTGCCTGGAACACCCTGGTCGAGACCGTACTCGAGAGCGGCGCCGCAGCGGCACCCAGCGGGCGCTCCGGTTGGGCCGGGCAACAGGCCCAGATCAAGACCCTGGCCGAAGTCAGCGTCGAGGAAATTCCACGCTTTACTACCGCAAGCGCCGAACTTGACAGGGTATTGGGTGGTGGCCTGGTCGACGGCTCGGTGGTGTTGATCGGCGGCGACCCTGGGATTGGCAAATCGACCATCCTCCTGCAAACCCTGTGCGCCATCGCTACACGAATGCCAGCGCTGTATGTCACCGGGGAAGAATCCCAGCAGCAGGTGGCGATGCGCGCGCGGCGCCTGGGGTTGCCGCAGGACCAATTGCGCGTGATGACCGAGACCTGCATCGAGGCAATCATCGCCACCGCCCGGGTCGAAAAGCCCAAGGTCATGGTCATCGACTCGATCCAGACCATTTTCACCGAGCAGTTGCAGTCGGCGCCGGGCGGCGTGTCCCAGGTTCGCGAGAGCGCGGCATTGCTGGTGCGTTATGCCAAGCAGAGTGGCACGGCAATCTTCCTTGTCGGTCACGTCACCAAGGAGGGCGCGTTGGCCGGTCCGCGGGTGCTGGAGCACATGGTCGATACCGTACTGTATTTCGAGGGCGAGTCCGATGGTCGCCTGCGTTTGTTGCGGGCGGTGAAGAACCGCTTTGGCGCGGTCAATGAACTGGGTGTGTTCGGCATGACCGATCGCGGCTTGAAGGAAGTGTCCAATCCCTCGGCGATTTTCCTCACCCGCGCTCAGGAGGAAGTACCCGGCAGTGTGGTCATGGCTACCTGGGAAGGCACCCGGCCGATGCTGGTGGAAGTGCAGGCGCTGGTCGATGACAGCCACTTGTCCAATCCCCGGCGCGTCACCCTGGGCCTGGACCAGAACCGTCTGGCCATGTTGCTGGCGGTGCTGCACCGGCATGGCGGAATCCCGACCCATGACCAGGATGTGTTTCTCAACGTGGTGGGCGGGGTGAAAGTGCTGGAGACGGCTTCCGACCTGGCGTTGATGGCGGCGATCATGTCCAGCCTGCGTAACCGTCCGCTGGACAACAGCCTGCTGGTGTTTGGTGAAGTCGGCCTGTCGGGCGAGGTTCGTCCTGTGCCCAGTGGCCAGGAGCGTTTAAAGGAAGCGGCCAAACATGGCTTCAAGCGCGCCATCGTGCCCAAAGGCAATGCGCCCAAGGAAGCGCCGCCCGGTTTGCAGGTGATTGCGGTGACCCGCCTTGAGCAGGCGCTGGATGCATTGTTCGAGTAAAGCCTGCGGCACACTGAAACGAAAAGACCGGTGCATGTGCACCGGCCTTTTTTATTTGTATCTCAGTAGCCGTCAATGCTCTGAAACGGCCTCTCGTCGTACCGAAGTCCCGCCATGTTCATCGTCGACCATCACCGGTACCTCCTTGCCTTCGGCGTTGAACAGCTTGCCATCCTGGAAGTAATCACCGTCACGCAGGGCAGAGATGTCCTGGTAGTTGATGGTGCGCTCGTAGGCGGCAGCGAAGACCGATTGCTGGTCGGAGTTGCCCTTGGTGAAGTGGTTGAAGACCAGGTTGAGGATGATCGCCATGATCGCTGCCGAGCTGATGCCGGAGTGGAAAATGGTGCCGAACCAGCTTGGGAAGTGATCGTAGAAGTTCGGGGCGGCGATCGGAATCATGCCGAAGCCCAGCGAAGCGGCAACGATGATCAGGTTGACGTTGTTGGTGTAGCTGACTTTGGACAGGGTACGGATACCGCTGGCGGCCACGGTGCCGAACAGCACGATACCGGCACCACCGAGTACTGAGGTCGGCACTGCGGCAATGACGCGGCCCATGATCGGCAGCAGACCGAGTACCACCAGGATTACACCACCGGTCGCCACGACGTAGCGGCTTTTCACTCCGGTCACGGCGACCAGGCCCACGTTCTGGGCAAAGGCACTCTGGGTGAAGGAACCGAAGACCGGCGCCAGGATGCTGGAGGCCATGTCGGCGCGCAGGCCGTTGCCCAGGCGCTTGGAGTCTACCTTGGTGTCGATGATCTCACCGACGGCGAGGATGTCGGCCGAGGTTTCCACCAGGGTCACCATGATCACGATGCACATCGACAGAATGGCGGCGATCTGGAAGGTCGGCATACCGAAGTGGAAGGGCGTAGGCATGGCTACCAGCGGGCCATCGAGGACCCGGCTGAAATCGGCCATACCCAGCGACCAGGCGATCAGGGTACCGACGACCATCGCCAGCAGGATCGACAGGCGCGAAATCGTCGCGTTGCCCAGTTTGCTCAGCACCAGCACGATCACGAAGGTCAGCGCTGCCAGACCGATGTTGGCCATGCTGCCGAAGTCCGGTGCCTTGCTGTTGCCGCCCATGACCCAGCGCGCGGCAACCGGCATAAGGGTCAGGCCGATGGTGGTGATCACGATCCCGGTCACCAGCGGCGGGAAAAACTTGGTGATGCGCGAGAACACCGGGGTAATCAGAAACCCGATCAGCGACGCCGCCATGACCGCCCCGAACACTCCGGGCAGGCCACCGCCACCTTCGGTGCTGAGAATTGCGCCCATGGTCGCCACGCCGGCAAAGGAGACCCCTTGCACCAGCGGTAGCTGACAACCGAACCACGGCAGGCCCAGCGTCTGCAGCAACGTGGCCAGGCCGCCAGCAAACAGCGAGGCGGCAATCAGCAGGCCAATATCTGCAGGGCCCAAGCCGGCGGCTTGCCCCAGAATCAGAGGTACGGCAACGATACCTCCGTACATCGTCAGTACGTGTTGCAGGCCGTACGCCAGGTTGGCACCTAGGCCCAGGTTCTCGTCTTCGGGACGTGAGGCTGAAGACGTGCTAGAGGAGGACGTATTCATGGGGCGGGGTCTCTGTTTTATTGTTGTGGCGCTACTGTAGACAAGTACTACCGGTTAACGCCAGAGCAATTGTATACAATTTTTAGATTTGCGTAGGAACAGTCTTACGCAAGGTTTGGGCTCACAGATGGATGCAGGTTCTGTTCCAACCGTCGAGCGCAGGCCTTGCACGGCTGCATTGAGGAGGGGGACAAGCGTGCGGAAGCTGTCCAGGTGGACAGAAAAATGTGGCGAGGGGTTTTAGATAGCCGGCTAACAGTTTTTAAACTTCGATCAGTTCTCGCAATTCACGCATCATCTTGGTGCTGTCGCCCAGGTTGAGCTCCACCAAACGGTGCAGATGAGTGATGGAGTCAATATCGATGTGCAGACAGACAAAGCCGAGTTTGTCCGGTTCTTCGTGGCGCAGTTCGACCTGCATCTGCACCCGGGCTTCGGGGCCCAGGTGGACAACGGCGTCGAAATCCTGGGTCAGGTCGGCCAGCCAGGGCTCCGGGCGCTCGATCAGCATCCCTTTCAGGGACAGGTCGAGCAGGTTGACTTCCCAGCACTCACTGCCCTGGCGCAGCTCGGTGGGGGCATCGAAGGCCACACGCTGGAAATGTCGACGTTCTTGATGGTCGCTCATGTTCAGGCACTCCGGGGTTCTACCTGGCAGGTTCTACCTGACTATAGCTCAGCACTTGCCAAGGCTCGCGCAAGGGCGCATAACGACTGTTGTTCAATCCGCGTTGAAGGCTCTAGACCAACGTGGGGGCTGGTCTTTCCCGTCAGTATCGCTAGACTCGAAAGGCTGTCTTTTATCCACTAGCTGGAAGCAAACCATGAACAACAATAATAGCCTGCTACGTCACATTCCGTGGCTGGCGCTGGCAGTCATAGGAGCCTGTGCGCTGGGTGTGGTCGCCCTGCGTCGTGGCGAGGCCATCAACGCCTTGTGGATTGTCGTCGCTTCGGTGGCCATCTACCTGGTCGCCTACCGCTACTACAGCCTGTTTATCGCCACCAAGGTGATGCAGCTGGACCCTCGTCGGGCTACCCCGGCGGTGCTCAACAATGATGGCCTGGACTATGTCCCGACCAACAAACACATTCTATTCGGTCACCACTTTGCAGCCATTGCCGGTGCAGGTCCCCTGGTGGGCCCGGTGCTGGCAGCGCAGATGGGCTACCTGCCCGGCACGCTCTGGCTGATCGCCGGTGTGGTGCTGGCCGGTGCAGTGCAGGACTTCATGGTGCTGTTCATGTCCACCCGCCGCAACGGTCGCTCGCTGGGTGACATGGTGCGCGAGGAAATGGGCCGGATTCCGGGCACCATCGCCCTGTTCGGCTGCTTCCTGATCATGATCATCATCCTCGCGGTGCTGGCCCTGATCGTGGTCAAGGCCCTGGCCGAGAGCCCATGGGGCATGTTCACGGTGATGGCGACCATCCCGATCGCGATGTTCATGGGCATCTACATGCGCTACATCCGTCCGGGGCGCATTGGCGAAATCTCGGTGATCGGCGTGGTGCTGTTGCTGCTGTCGATCTGGCTGGGGGGCCAGGTTGCCGCAGATCCGGTCTGGGGCCCGGCATTCACCTTCACTGGCGTGCAGATCACCTGGATGCTGGTGGGTTACGGTTTTGTTGCTGCCGTGCTGCCGGTCTGGCTGGTGCTGGCGCCACGTGACTATCTGTCGACCTTCCTCAAGATCGGCACCATCGTTGGCCTGGCCATCGGTATCCTGATCATCGCCCCCGAGCTGAAAATGCCGGCGTTGACCCAGTTCACCGACGGTACCGGCCCGGTGTGGAAAGGTACCCTGTTCCCGTTCCTGTTCATCACCATTGCCTGTGGCGCGGTGTCGGGCTTCCACGCGCTGATCTCCTCGGGCACCACGCCCAAGCTGCTGGATAACGAAACCAACGCCCGTTACATCGGTTACGGCGGCATGCTGATGGAGTCGTTCGTGGCGATCATGGCGATGGTTGCAGCCTCGGTGATCGAGCCGGGTGTCTACTTCGCCATGAACAGCCCGGCGGCCGTGGTCGGTGCCGATGTCGTGTCGGTTGCCCAGACCGTCAGCAGCTGGGGCTTCGCAATTACCCCTGACGCCCTTGAGGCGGTTGCCAAGGACATCGGCGAACACACCATCCTGGCCCGTGCCGGTGGTGCGCCGACCCTGGCGGTAGGTATCGCGCAGATCCTCCACCAGGTGCTGCCGGGTGAAAACACCATGGCGTTCTGGTACCACTTCGCGATCCTGTTCGAGGCGCTGTTCATCCTGACTGCCGTCGACGCCGGTACCCGTGCCGGTCGTTTCATGCTTCAGGACCTGCTGGGCAGCTTCATTCCGGCCCTCAAACGCACTGAATCCTGGGGCGCCAACCTGCTGGCCACCGGTGGTTGCGTGGCCCTTTGGGGTTACCTGCTGTACCAGGGCGTGATCGATCCACTGGGCGGCATCAACACCCTTTGGCCGCTGTTCGGCATCTCCAACCAGATGCTCGCCGGTATCGCCTTGATGCTCGGTACCGTGGTACTGATCAAAATGAAGCGCCAGCAGTACATCTGGGTCACCCTGCTGCCTGCTGTCTGGCTGCTGATCTGCACCACTACTGCCGGTTTCATCAAGCTGTTCGATCCGAACCCGGCCGTCGGCTTCCTGGCCCTGGCCAACAAGTACAGCGTGGCGCTCGACGCCGGGCAAGTACTGGCACCGGCCAAGGACATCGGTCAGATGCAGCATGTGATCTTCAACGCCTACACCAACGCCGGCCTGACCATCCTGTTCCTGTTCGTGGTGTTCAGCATTCTGTTCTTCGCCCTCAAGGTCGGTATCGCCGCCCTGGGCAAGAAAGAACGCACCGACAAGGAAACTCCGTTCCAGGCTCAGCCGGATGCGTAACCCTAGAGGAATGCAATGATGTTCAACGATCTGGGTCGACTGGGTAAATACCTGGGGCAGGCAGCCCGCCTGATGGTCGGCATGCCCGACTACGACAACTATGTCGAGCACATGCAGACCAAACATCCGGACAAGCCGGTGATGAGCTACGAGGCGTTTTTCCGCGAACGCCAGGAAGCCCGTTACGGCGGCAAGGGTGGGCCGAAGTGCTGTTGATCTACAGCACCTGACGCCCGTAGAACCTGTGGGAGCCCGGCTTGCCGTGCTCCCACAGTCATTTTCAGTTCAGGAGATTTTCGTTTGCACGCGCCCATTCCCGTAACAGTGCTCAGCGGCTTTCTGGGGGCCGGCAAGACCACCTTGCTGCGTTATCTGCTCAAGGCCGAACACGGCCTGAAGATCGCCGTGATCGAGAACGAATTCAGTGATGCCGGCATCGATACCCAGCTGTTGGGCGATGAACCGGTACAGGTCATGACCTTGGCCAACGGCTGCGTTTGCTGCACCATCCACACCGACCTGACCAAGGCCTTGTTTCTGCTGCTGGAGCGTCTGGACGCTGGCGAAATTGCCTTCGACCGCTTGGTGATCGAATGCACGGGCCTGGCCGATCCTGCACCGGTGGCACAAACCTTCTTTATCGACGAGGAACTGCGCGAGCGCTACATCCTCGACGGCATCATCACCCTGGTCGATGCCGCGCACGCCGACCAGCACCTGACCCAGGCCATTGCCCAGGCGCAGGTGGGGTTTGCCGACCGTTTGCTGGTGAGCAAGACCGACCTGGTCGAACCGGCTGACTTCCAGGCCCTGAGCGAGCGTCTCGCGCGCATCAACCGCCGAGCGCCGATCCGGGTGGTTGAGCACGGTCGCATTGACCTGGCCGAACTGCTCGATGTACGCGGTTTCAACCTCAATGCCGACCTTGGCGGCGGTCTGAGCCTGCGTCCGGTCAGCCAGGCTGTCACCCCGGACCGCATCTCCAGCATGGTGCTGCGCACCGATACCCCGCTGGACATCGATCGGCTCAGCGACTTCATGAACCAGTTGCTGGAAGACCATGGCAAGCAGTTGTTGCGATACAAAGGCGTGCTCAACATCGCCGGGGAAGATCGGCGCCTGGTCTTCCAGGGCGTGCTGAAGCTCTATGGTTTTGACTGGGATACCGAGTGGACCCAAGGCGAGAGGCGCGAGAGCGTGATGGTGTTTATCGGCGATGAGCTGCCGGAGGCGAAGATCCAGGAGGGATTCAAGGCGTTGAACTGATTATCGACAGATGAAGCCCGCGCGCTGACGGGGGCTTCTCGATTATCACAGGCGCCAAAGCACTCTTTCGCCTCAAATGTTGCGTTCGAGAATTTTGACCCTGAAGGGTAACTGCTCGTTTCGGTTGGAAAACAGGTAGATGTGGCTGGAGTCGTGACGCCTCGAACGGTGCACGCAATTGCCTGATTTATGGTCCCTCAAAAGACAGGTGAACTGGCTTGCGCCTATATCGGATAGCGTCACTGGCCCTTTCGGTCCGACTATTTCAAAGTGAGTTGGTGCGACTTCGTCGGGATGAAAGGCCCCAATCGCACCTGAAGGGCAGCTGCTGATAGCTTTGTCAAATTGCGGGCCGCTCGATCTGACATAAAGCAGGTAACCCTTGTCGGTATGGGAAAAGTACAGCGTCAGGACCGGCGGTGACTGCGTACTGGCTTGATGGCTGAGTAGATGTGAATCATCACGGTAGTTGAAGCGACCACTGAATACGCCTCCCCCCGTACCCGGAAGCATGATTTTCACGGGCTGGCCGAGCAGGACACCCAGAAAGTTGAGGTCAGCCCCAGGGCTGCTTACTTCGGCGATGAAGGATTGTTGCTGGTGAGTGAGCATCTTGGAATGTCCTCGAGTGGGCACCTGGGGCGTTCAGGTGCGGGATCTCAGACTAGGTTTATCGTAGCGCAGCGGGCAGAGGGAATGTGTATACCGGCAGGGCAAAAAAAGCCCGCATCGCTGCGGGCTTTTTCACATCTGCTAACTGCGATTACTTGCCGTAAACCGGCAGCTTTTTGCAGATGGCTTTGACCTTCTCACGAACGGCATCGATCACCGCTTCGTTGTTCAGGTCAGCCAGGATGTCGCAGATCCAGCCGGCCAGTTCTTTACACTCGGCCTCTTTGAAACCACGGGTGGTCACAGCCGGGGTGCCGAAGCGCAGGCCGGAAGTGACGAACGGGGAACGTGGATCGTTCGGTACCGAGTTCTTGTTGACGGTGATGAAGGCGCGACCCAGAGCAGCGTCGGCGTCTTTACCGGAGATCTCTTGCTTGATCAGCGACAGCAGGAACAGGTGGTTCTGGGTACCGCCGGAAACGACGTCGAAACCGCGCTCGATGAACACGCCGGCCATGGCCTGGGCGTTCTTCACCACTTGTTGCTGGTAGGCCTTGAACTCAGGCTGCAGTGCTTCTTTGAAGCAGATCGCCTTGGCGGCGATAACGTGCTCCAGCGGGCCACCCTGGGCGCCCGGGAATACTGCGGAGTTCAGCTTCTTCTCGATGTCGGCGTTGGCACGGGCCAGGATCAGGCCGCCACGTGGACCGCGCAGGGTCTTGTGGGTCGTGGTGGTTACCACGTCGGCGAATGGAACCGGGTTCGGGTAAACGCCTGCAGCGACCAGACCGGCAACGTGGGCCATGTCGACGAACAGGTAGGCACCGACCTTGTCAGCGATTTCGCGGAAGCGCGGGAAGTCCAGCACTTGCGAGTAGGCCGAGAAACCGGCAACGATCATTTTTGGCTTGTGCTCGACAGCCAGGCGCTCGACTTCGTCGTAGTCGATCAGGCCGTTGCCGTCGATGCCGTATTGAACGGCGTTGTACAGTTTGCCCGAAGAGCTGACGCTGGCGCCGTGGGTCAGGTGACCACCGTGGGCCAGGCTCATGCCCAGGATGGTGTCACCGGCCGACAGCAGGGCCAGGTAAACGGCAGCGTTGGCTTGCGAGCCTGCATGCGGCTGGACGTTGGCGTAGTCGGCGCCGAACAGTTCCTTGGCGCGGTCGATGGCCAGTTGCTCAACCACGTCGACGTATTCGCAGCCGCCGTAGTAACGCTTGCCTGGGTAGCCTTCTGCGTATTTGTTGGTCAGAACCGAACCCTGGGCTTCCATGACAGCCGGGCTGGTGTAGTTTTCCGAAGCAATCAGCTCGATGTGCTCTTCTTGACGCTGGGCTTCTTGCTCCATAGCGGCAAAGAGATCGGCGTCGTACTTGGCAATGGTCAAATCACGGCTGAACATGGCGGTCCTCAAGGATCGTGCTGAAATAGGCGGGCATTCTACCTCATCAGGTTTTGTCTGGCATATGAAAGGGCATCATGTCGCAGACAAGTGGGCTTCATTCTGAGATGGAAGGTGTTTCCATCGCCGGCAAGCCGGCTTCTACAAAGTGGCTTGCCAGCGATGAGGCCGGATCGGCACAGCATCACTCGAACATGAACAGCGTTTCGTTGCTGAACTGCGCTTCGAACTGGTTGGCCGGCATAGGCCGCCCGAACAGGTAGCCCTGAACTTCGTCGCAGCCGTGTTCGCGGAGAAACTCCAGTTGCTCGTGGGTTTCCACGCCTTCGGCGATTACCGCCAGGTTCAGGCTGTGCGCCATGGCGATGATCGCGCGGGCGATTTGCGCGTCCTGTTCGCCTTCGGGGAGACCGTCGACGAAGGTGCGGTCGATTTTGAGCACATCGATGGGGAACTGTTTGAGGTAGTTGAGCGATGAGTAGCCGGTACCGAAGTCGTCGACCGCAATGCTCAGGCCGAGTTTCTTCAGGGTATCGAGGATCACCATCGCTTCGTTGACCTCGCGCATCAGGATACTCTCGGTCAGTTCCAGTTCCAGGCACGCCGGCGGCAGCCCGGTTTGTTCAAGGATGGTGGCAATCCGGGTACCCAGCTGGCCATCGGAGAACTGCCGTGCCGAGATGTTCACCGACACCTTGGGCACCCGCACTTTGTCCTGGTGCCAGGCCTTGAGCTGGCGGCAGGCTTCCTTGAGCACCCAGTCGCCGACATCCACCACCAGGCCCAGCTCTTCGATCACCGGGATGAAGTCGCCCGGCGGCACCAGGCCGCGGCGTGGATGACGCCAGCGCAGTAGCGCCTCGGCCCCGGTCAGGCGCTTGCCGTCACCGCTGAACTGCGGTTGGTAATAAAGAATGAATTCGTTCTGCTCCAGCGCGTGGCGCAGGTCGCTTTCCAGTTCCAGGCGCTCCAGGGCACTGGCGTTCATGTCGGCCTGGTAGAACTGGAAGTTGTTCTTGCCGCGCTCCTTGGCGTGGTACATGGCGGTGTCAGCGTTCTTCATCAGTTGGCTGAGTTCGCTGCCGTCCTGTGGGCTCAGGGCGATGCCGATACTGGCGGTGACAAAGAACTCGCGATTCTCCAGCACGAATGGCCGCACCAGACTGCTGAGAATCTGCTCGGCAACATTGATGGCGCGGTTGAGGGCCATTTCACGGGTTGCGCGTGGTTGCAGCAGCAGGGTGAACTCGTCACCGCCCATGCGCGCTACGGTATCGTCGTCATCGACACAATCGAGCAACCGCTCGGCCATGTCCTTGAGCATGCGGTCACCGGCCGCATGACCGAGGGAGTCATTGATCGGCTTGAAACGGTCCAGATCAAGGAACATCAGTACCACCCAGGCTTTCTGCCGCTCGGCCTGTTGCAGGGCCGTGTGCAGCCGGTCCTGGAACAGGGTGCGGTTGGGCAGGTGGGTCAGGGCGTCGTAGTAGGCCAGGCGATGAATGCGTTGTTCGCTGGCTTTGCGCTCGCTGATGTCGGTGAAAAAGCACACGTAGCTGGCCAGGTCGCCTTCATCGTCGAGCACGGCGGTGATGCCGACCCAGGCCGGGTAATGTTCGCCATTGCGCCGCTTCAGCCAGACTTCGCCTTCCCAGGTGCCGCGCTGGTTGAGCTGCTTGAGCACATAACGCAGGTGCGCTTCCTGTTGTTCATCCACCGTCAGCATGCCCGGCAACTGGTCGAGTACATCGGCCACGGCATGGCCGCTGACCCGGCTGAAGGCTTCGTTGGCCTGAACGATGTAACCGGCGGGGTCGGTGATCAGGATCGCCGAGGTGGAGTGTTCGAATACCGTGGCCGCCATGCGCAGGTCTTTTTCGGCACGGCGCTGCTGGCTGATATCGCGGCCGACGCCGAGGATGCCCTCGAAATGTTCCTGATCATCCCAGACCAGCACCAGCCGCAGTTCGATGGGGATCTTGCGGCCATCGGCGCGCAGGCAATCGAACAGAAACAGCTGGTTGGGCAGCTGGGTACGCAGCTGTGCCAATTGCTGCGGATTGCCCAAGGCGCGGTTGACCCGCTCGATCAGGTTATAGATGCCGGTCAACTGCGCCGGGTTGGCAATGGTTGATTGCCAGCCGTTCTCGAAGATCCACTCCACTTCATAACCCAGCACCGCCAGCACGGAAGGGCTGACGTAGTTGAGCTGCAGCTGGTTGTCGGTCGAGAAGATCACGTCGCTGATGCTTTCGGCGAGCATGCGATAGCGTTGCTCGCTGTCACGCAGCGACTCGCTGGCCTCAATCTGATCGGTGACGTCTTTGCCCACGCCGATAATACGCGTGACCACGCCATTGCCATCGCGGCTCAGGGCCTGTTCGCGGATATCGAAGCGCAGCCAGCGTTGATCGCGGTGACGGAAGCGCAACTGGCAATGCAACTGATCATCGCCGCCTGGCTTGCGTTGCTTCTCGCGCATGTGTCGATACAGCTCGGCATCGTCCGGGTGCAGCAGGATCTCCCAGAAGCGTTCACCCATCTGCGCCAGTTGCGCGCGGTCATAACCCAGGGTCTGGCCCAGGTGGCGGTTGCTGAAGATCATCTGCTGGCTTTTGACATCTTGCACATACAGTTGATCAGGCACGGTACGGACCACATCCGACCAGAAACTTTCGCGCTCAAGCAGCGACAACTCGACCTGCTTGCGGCTGGTGATGTCGCTGATGCTGAGGATAACGGCCTGGTAATCCTGTTTCTGCTCCGGGAACCGGACCATCAGCCACAGGTGCAGGTCCTGACCTTCGCTGCCAGGCAGGCGAACTTCAAGCTCCAGTTGCCTCTGGTTATCCAGCACGGCTTCGAGCAATTGCACGCCAATGCCTTCGGTGCCGGCTTGTGCGCCTTCCACCAGATAATGCCAGGCCTGGTTGCAGCAATTGACCCCCAGCAACTGCAGCGCCACCTGATTGACCTCGGTGACCTTCAACTCCTGCAGCAAGACACGACGCAGTGGCAGGTCGTACGCCAGGCGCTGTTGCAGGGCCTGGCGGCTGCGCAGGCGGTGACGTTCCAGCTGCGCAGGCAGTCCGGAAAGGTCCAGCACGCACAGGGCAACGCCAGTGCCTTCGAATATGTCGTGATAGCGCCGCCGGCTTTCGTGCAGCATGCGATGGCGCCGGCGCATGTTGAACAGGGCCAGTAGCGGCAGCAGGGCACAGAACAGGCCAAGCAGGCACTTGCCCACCAATGCCGGCAGCAACTGTTGCCGGGCGAGACCGGCGTCGAACAGGCCGCGCAATTGCCAGGTGCTGTTATCCAGAAATGCCAGCATCACGCTTTGCAGGGGTTCGTCACTGCCTGGCGTTGGCTGGTGGCGATTGATGATCTCGCCGGTGCGGCTGTTTTCCAGTAGCCACAGGGGGTGGTTGGGGCGGTCAAGGTGCGAGGTAAGCTCGCCGTAGTAACTCGGGTTCAGGCGCAACAACCAGTAACCCGGTGTAACGCCGGGCTGACGAAGCAATAGATAGACGTGCTGATTGTCCACCGAGTTGCTGAAGAAGTAATCGTGGCCCTGATTCAGCCGGACGAGCTCGTCAAGCGTACCGCGGTCAGGCGTCTGGCCAAGGCTGTCGGCCAGCACCTGCCCCTGAGCATCGATCCAGGCCAGGCTGTGCAGCGCCGGCATCTGCTGCTGCAACTGCGCCAGCACCGCAGGCAGTTGATCAGGACGTGGCGACGTACGGTAAGGCTGAATGATGTTGTGCGCCACCTGAGCCTTGAGGGACATGTTCAGGGCCATGTGGTCGGCCAGCTCGGCACTGGCATTGAGGCTATGCTGGTACTGGTCTGCCTGGGTGTGGCGGTATTGGTCGACCAGTTGCCACAGCAGCAGGCCGAGCAGCAGCAGGACCAGCAGGGCCAGCGCGCTTTTCAGCGAACCACGCAATGGCGAGCCGGACGCGCTGGACGGTTTGCGCAAAGGTGTCGGCTGAGAGAGATTGGTCAAACGGTGATCCTGCGGTATGGCTGGATGGCAGGTTTAGAGTTGCTGGCTGGCAAGGGCCGCGGTCCTGGCGGCGACTCCGGATACGCACTATAAGCCCGACGCCCGGAGGGCGGCTAGCATGCCCGCAAACGTGGCAAAGTGCCAGCCCTGTTCGTCGGCGGTTTGCCCAACCGGGCGCATTACGGTAGCTTTGGCCCTTTCCAGGAGGCTGCGGCTTCCTTTATCTGCATTGCACCCATTTTTTCGTCTCTGACGCTAGGTTTTTCCATGGCTCAATACGTCTATACCATGCATCGGCTGGGCAAGGTTGTCCCGCCGAAGCGGGAAATCTTGAAGAATATCTCCCTGTCGTTTTTCCCGGGCGCCAAGATCGGCGTGCTGGGCCTGAACGGCTCGGGTAAATCCACCCTGCTGAAGATCATGGCGGGCGTCGACACCGAGTTCGACGGCGAAGCGCGCCCGATGCCTGAGCTGAACATCGGTTACCTGCCACAGGAACCGCAGCTGGACCCGACCAAGACCGTGCGTGAAGTGGTCGAAGAAGCGGTCAGCGTCATCAAGGACGCCCAAGCGCGTCTGGACGAGGTTTACGCGGCCTATGCCGAACCGGATGCCGACTTCGACAAGCTGGCGGCCGAACAGGCCAAGCTTGAAGCCATCCTGCAGGCCAGCGATGGCCATAATCTGGAGCGTCAGCTGGAAGTGGCAGCCGATGCTCTGCGCCTGCCGGCCTGGGATGCCAAGGTCGAACACCTGTCCGGTGGTGAAAAGCGTCGTGTGGCCCTGTGCCGCCTGCTGCTGTCCGCACCAGACATGCTCCTGCTCGACGAACCGACCAACCACCTGGATGCCGACTCCGTCGCCTGGCTGGAACACTTCCTCCACGACTTCCCGGGCACCGTGGTAGCGATTACCCACGACCGTTACTTCCTCGACAACGTCGCCGGCTGGATCCTCGAGCTCGACCGCGGCGCCGGTATCCCGTACGAAGGCAACTACTCGGGCTGGCTTGAAGCCAAATCCGATCGTCTGGCCCAGGAATCCAAGCAGCAGTCGGCCCACGAAAAGGCCATGAAGGAAGAGCTGGAGTGGGTGCGCAAAGGCGCCAAAGCCCGCCAGTCCAAGTCCAAGGCCCGTCTGCAACGCTTCGAAGAAATGCAGTCGCAGGAGTTCCAGAAGCGCAGCGAAACCAACGAAATCTACATTCCGGCCGGCCCGCGCCTGGGTGACAAGGTCATCGAATTCAAGAACGTCACCAAAGGCTATGGCGACCGCGTCCTGATCGACAACCTGTCGTTCAGCATGCCGAAAGGCGCCATCGTTGGCGTTATCGGCGGTAACGGTGCCGGTAAGTCGACCCTGTTCCGCATGCTCATGGGCAAGGAACAGCCGGATTCGGGCAGCATCGAGATCGGTGAAACCGTACAGCTGGCCTGCGTCGACCAGAGCCGCGAAGACCTCGACGGCAACAAGACCGTGTTCCAGCAGATCTCCGACGGTTCCGACCAGCTGCGTATCGGTACCTACGAGATTCCGTCGCGTACCTACGTCGGCCGCTTCAACTTCAAAGGCGGCGACCAGCAGAAGTTCGTCAAGGACCTCTCCGGTGGTGAGCGTGGACGTCTGCACCTGGCCCTGACCCTCAAGGAGGGCGCCAACGTCCTGCTGCTCGACGAACCGTCCAACGACCTCGACGTCGAAACCCTGCGTTCGCTGGAAGAAGCCCTGCTAGACTTCCCGGGCGCTGCCATTGTGATCTCTCACGATCGCTGGTTCCTGGACCGTGTGGCCACTCACATCCTGGCGTACGAAGACGACTCGCAAGCGGTGTTCTTCGAAGGCAACTACACCGAGTACGAAGCCGACCGCAAGAAGCGTCTCGGCGAAGCTGCTGCCCAGCCACATCGGGTACGGCACAAAAAACTGGCATAAACCTTCGGGTTTTGCACTGAAACGGGGCCTTCGGGTCCCGTTTTTTTTGGCGCGCAAACCGCGCCCAATGCCCAGCGGGCACTAGGGTAAAGAGCCTCGGGTGGCGCCGGGCAACATGTATACACTTATACAAATGCACCATTTAATTTCATAAAAACGACATATCGCTCTGTTCCGGTGCGACCGGTTCTTGGTAGAGTCTGGAAAAAAACCAATAAGTCCAAATCTCTATCTGGTGAAGTGTCTATGATCGAATCCGTCGAAGATTTCCTTGCGCGCCTGAAACAGCGCGACCCTGCCCAGCCTGAGTTCCACCAGGCCGTTGAAGAAGTTCTGCGCAGCCTCTGGCCTTTCCTTGAGGCCAATCCGCATTACCTGCAGGCCGGTATTCTCGAGCGCATGGTCGAACCTGAGCGGGCGATCCTGTTCCGCGTTTCGTGGGTCGACGATGCAGGCAAGGTCCACGTCAACCGTGGCTACCGTATCCAGATGAGCAGCGCCATTGGCCCGTACAAGGGCGGCCTGCGTTTCCACCCGTCGGTGAACCTTGGCGTGCTCAAGTTCCTGGCCTTCGAGCAGGTATTCAAGAACTCCCTGACCTCACTGCCAATGGGCGGCGGCAAGGGTGGTTCGGACTTCGATCCGAAGGGCAAGAGCGACGCTGAAGTCATGCGCTTCTGCCAGGCCTTCATGAGCGAGCTGTACCGCCACATCGGTGCCGACCTGGACGTACCGGCCGGTGACATCGGCGTCGGCGCCCGCGAGATCGGCTTCATGTTCGGCCAGTACAAGCGCCTGGCCAACCAGTTCACTTCGGTACTGACCGGTAAGGGCATGACCTACGGTGGCAGCCTGATTCGTCCGGAAGCCACCGGTTACGGCTGTGTGTACTTCGCCGAAGAGATGCTCAAGCGCCAGGACCTGCGTATCGACGGCCGTCGCGTGGCCATCTCGGGTTCCGGCAACGTTGCCCAGTATGCTGCACGCAAGGTCATGGACCTGGGCGGCAAGGTAATCTCGCTGTCCGACTCCGAAGGCACCCTGTTCTGTGAAGCAGGCATGACCGACGAGCAGTGGGATGCCGTGATGGAGCTGAAAAACGTCAAGCGCGGTCGCATCAGCGAACTTGCCGAGCGTTTCGGTCTGGAGTTCCGCAAGGGCCAAACCCCGTGGAACCTGCCGTGCGACATCGCCCTGCCGTGCGCCACCCAGAACGAGCTCAACGCCGAAGACGCCCGCACGCTGCTGCGCAATGGCTGCATCTGCGTAGCGGAAGGCGCGAACATGCCAACCACCCTCGAAGCGGTGGATATCTTTATCGACGCGGGCATCCTGTTTGCCCCGGGTAAAGCCTCCAACGCCGGCGGCGTCGCCGTCAGTGGCCTGGAAATGTCGCAGAACGCCATGCGCCTGCTGTGGACGGCAGGGGAAGTCGACAGCAAGCTGCACAACATCATGCAGTCGATTCACCACGCGTGTGTGCACTACGGCGAGGAAAATGGCCGGGTCAACTACGTCAAAGGCGCCAACATCGCCGGTTTCGTCAAAGTGGCCGATGCCATGCTGGCGCAAGGCGTGGTCTAAACCTCGGGTGTAATGGCGACGATCTCGATCAACTGATCACCCGCAGGTCGTCGCCACAGCACTTCGTCACCAGGCGCGGCCCCCAGCAGCGCCCGGCCCAGGGGTGAACCCCAGTTGATCAGGCCATGCGCAGCATCGGCCTGGTCTTCACCCACCAGTTGCACCTGATGCGACTGATTGTTTTCATCGATAAAACTCACCCAGCTACCGATTTGCACCTTGTCCGTGGCAATTGCCCTAGGCATGACGTGGGCGCTCTGCAGGCGCGCGCTGAAATAGCGCAAGTCGCGCTCGGTGTCGGCCAGACGTTGGTTGTCGGCGCGTTCACCCTGGGCCTGCAATTCGCTGCGCAGCCTGTTCAATTCGCTTACCCGTTGCTGTAACTGGGCAAGCCCGGCGGCGGTTACATGATTGGGCTGCTCGCTGATCCGGCGCTCTACAGGCTGGTCGGCCTGGGCTGCAGCCTGGTCTTCATTGACGAATGCGCGACTCATGACGGTCTCCTGTGCACTGAGACCATGCTGACAGATTCAGCGCCGAGCGGGCTGTCTGCTTGCGACCTATTTGCGTCGATAGGCGCGGGCCGCGTCGCGATCCTTCTCTTCCTGCCACTGTTCGTCGCGCTCGTCCCGGTGGCGTGCCTGGTACTCCTGCAGGTCCTGGTTCTCCCGCATGGCGTGGCACTGGCGAAAGCCATCGTCCCAACCGGTTTCGTATTGACGGTTGTGCAGGTAGCGCGGCACGTCTTTGCGAAAATCCCCGGCCATCACCCCGGCAGCCTGGCGGCCGCTGCTGCAACCGTCCTGAAAGCCGTCGGCATACGCCGGTGGATAACCTTGATTGATCAATTGCTCGTGGGTTGTCTGGCAACCCGTCACCAGCACCGCCATCCCCAACAACACGCCATACCGCCACATAACTCAGACTCTCCGTTTGCCGGGGAAAGTCTAGTGGGGGAGTTGTCGTCGCCGTGTCAAAAGGACGTGAAGCCATCGCACAAAACCCGTAGGAGCGGATTTATCCGCGAACCGCTCAATAGTGATACCACTTCACTTCCAGCATCACCTCATTCTGCGCGGTGGCCAGCTGGCTGAACTCGCGTTTGGCACTGAGCCTCAGGCCCAGGTTGCGTGACAGCTCCCATTGCTGGTTCAGGCTCAGGCTGCGGCGCACTTCGCCATTAGTGAAGTAGTCACCCTTTGCTTCCAGGGTGAAGTTACCCAGCGGGTTGCGCCAGAGCAGCCCGGTATTGAAGCCGGCCGCGGGAGCAATGAACTGGGCGAAGTCGTTGTTGTGCTCGACCCGAACCGTACCCAGGGCAAACCCCAGCATATCGTCGGCCAGTTGCCAGGTACTGCCGGCGCCGCCGTTGACGTGGCTGACCAGCACTTCATCGTCATGCTTGCCCAGCACTCGCTCCAGGCCGCCGGTAACCTGCCACGACCAGGGTTGCAGCAGGTCGTTGCGAGGGGTCAGCGAGCGAATGGTAGCCAGGTCCAGGCGCTGCACCTGCCAGTCGTTGTTTTCGTACTGACGCACTTTGAGCTGAAGAATCTCGATCTGCGCGCCCAGTGGGAAGCCATAAGCATTGTCGTTGAGGTCGTGATAGGCCATGCGCAGGCCGTACTCGGCAAACGCGCGGTCTTCGCGAGTGCCCGCGCCCAACTGCCAGGTGCGTGAGTCGTGGCCGTCCTCGGGTAATCCCGGGCGCTCGACCTCCAGCTCTGGTGGCGGGTTGCGGTTGATCGCCCGCAGCAGTTCGAAGCTGCGCTTGCTGCGCTCGGGATCGCGCTCGCGGCCGTTGGCACGGTAACGCTCGAGGCGATAGGCGGCGTCTTGCACCAGCGCCTGACGGTCCCGGGGCAGGGCGGTGAACTCTGGGCTTTGCAACTGTGCGGTGTCGGCACTGACGGCCAGTACCTGTTGCTGTTCGTTGTCAGCAAGCGGCTTGGCCCGTTCCAGCAGCTCACGCTCGCGGGACGGGCGGTAATCGATACGCTCCACAAGGCCCGACTGCTTGACCGCCTTGACCGTGTCGGTGGGGATTGCAGTCAGCGGGAACTGTGACGTCAGGTCCAGGCTCGGGCGGGCGACCTGAAGCAACTCGAGCAGACGGTAGGAACAGTTCTCGTCGAAAAAGAAGTAGTCGAACTGGATCTGTTTGAGTTCCCAGACATGCTCGACCATACGCCCGGTTTCTTCCGGGGTCAGGTTCAGGCGGTATTCCCACAGGTCGCGGTTTTCCAGGCTGCGGTACTCGGAGAGCTTTTCCTGGTAGGGCACCAGGGCGAACAACCCGGGGTAGCCGCCCATCAAGCCCTTCCAGGCGTAGAGAATGCTGTTGTCGCTGCCCTCGATGTAGGCACCGAAGTTGATCGCGTAGCTGAGCAGGGCGGTGTCGTTGGTTTGCACATCGGCCTGGTCGATGCGCAGCAAAGTGTGGCCGAACATCGAAGAGGGGCTATTGAGGTAAGCCGCAGGGAAGATCATCACTGCGCTGTGCGGGGCAATGTCCTTGAACCACTGGGTGTATTCCTTGCAATCCGGTGCAGGCAGGTCATCGAGCTGCAGCTGCTCGCGCAGCCAGCGGGTACGGGCAGGAAACACGCATTGTGCGTGTTTATCGCCGAGGCTGGCCGGTGCATACAGCGCCTGGAGCGTGGCGCGCAATTCCTGGTCGGGGTGGTGCGCACCGTCTTCGGCAAGGAAAAACTGCCGGTCATCGACGTAGCTACGCCAGCCGCCAAGCTTGGCCGTTTCATAGTGCCCCAGGGCGATCCAGTAGCGGTCGGCCGCCAGTTGCGCAAGGCGTGCATCATCGAACGAAGGGGTAGCGTGGAGCGGGGCGCAAACACAGAGCGCCAGGTAAGCAAGGCGTTTGAGCATGTCGGGCAACTACGTCTGAATGATGCCGATAGAGGCAGGAAACATCCCGCCCCCGGGAGGGGCGGGAAGGCCGAGCTTAAGCCGGGGTGGCGTATTTGGCCAGGCGTGGATCGGCCTTGAGTACGGCCAGGGTGTTGCTGTGGACGTCGTCGGCGGTGGCGTCTGCCGAGGTGAAGATCTGCTGGAAGTGCTCGTGGGTGACGGCAGCGAAGTGCGCGCGATCTTGCGGCGCGACACCGAGGACCACGGCATAGGTCGTCAGGGCCTCGCCTTGACCCTTGGCCATGTCTTCGGACAGTTCGTTCATCATGCCATTCATGGCAATCCAGGATTTACCCCCGTAAGTGAGCGCTGCGTTGGTCGAGCAGCCGTTGGTGCCCGAGGTCATGCCGAAGGTGGCGTTGCCGGAGGTGCCGTTGGTGGTGGAGGCGAGGAAGTGGGCGGGGGTGCCGCGCTGGCCTTCGAACAGCATGTTGCCCCAGCCACAATCCGGGCCGCCGGGGGCCTGGGCCATGGCATTGATGGAAACCGCGGTGAACAGAGTACCCAGAAGAATCCGTTTCATAGCTTTGTTCTCTTTCTAGTCATCGATAGCAAAGGTCAGGGTTGTCTGGCACCTGGATCGGCACCAGTTGCCAAGGGCTGGGCAGGTCTATGCCCGGCCGCGCAGCTTGGAGTTTAGGCACGATCTAAGGGTTCCGTGATTTATTGCCAAAAATTGCTTGAAAAAATTGACGCAGAGCAGGTTTGGGACATGCGACATATTGTGCCGATGAGCCTTGCAAGGCGCGGGCAGGCGGCGCCAGAATGCCGTCATCTGCCCCGCCGAAGTAAGGAAGCCCGATGCCCGATCCTGTTGCTGCGAGCCTGCGTCTTGCGCCAGAAGCCTTGACCCGGCCGTTTTCCGCCGAACAGTTCGCCTTTTCCACCACCAATGATCTGGAGCCTTTTCGCGGTGTGCTTGGCCAGGAACGTGCTGTCGAAGCCTTGCAGTTTGGCGTCGCCATGCCCCGTCCCGGATACAACGTGTTTGTCATGGGTGAGCCCGGCACCGGGCGTTTTTCGTTCGTCAAACGTTACCTCAAGGCGGAAGGCAAGCGCCTGCAGACGCCAGCCGACTGGGTGTACGTCAACAATTTCGACGAGCCCCGTGAGCCGCGCGCCCTGGAACTGCCGCCAGGCAGCGCGGGTGCGTTCATCAGTGATGTTGGCGGGCTGATCGACAACCTGCTGGCGACCTTCCCCGCAGTGTTCGAACACCCGTCGTACCAGCAGAAAAAGAGCGCTATCGATCGCGCATTCAACCAGCGTTATGACCGTGCCCTGGATGTGATCGAACGGGCTTCGCTGGAAAAAGACGTGGCCCTGTACCGCGACAGCAGCAATGTTGCCTTTACCCCGATGGCCGACGGCAAGGCGCTGGACGAGGCCGAATTCGCCCAGCTGCCGGAGGCCGAGCGCGAACGCTTTCATGACGACATCGCCGAACTGGAGGAGCGCCTTAACGAGGAGCTGGCCAGCCTGCCGCAGTGGAAGCGCGAATCGAACAATCAACTGCGTCAGTTGAACGAAGAAACCATCACCCTGGCGCTCCAGCCGTTGTTGTCCCCGCTGTCGGAAAAGTATGCGGAAAACGCTGCGGTATGCGCCTACCTGCAGGCCATGCAGGTCAACCTGTTGCGCACCGTGGTCGAGCAACTGGTCGATGACAGCAAGACCGACGCCCAGGCGCGCAAGCTGCTGGAAGAGCAGTACGCACCGAGCCTGGTGGTGGGGCATCACGTCAGCGGCGGCGCGCCGGTGGTGTTCGAGCCGCACCCGACCTACGACAACCTGTTCGGTCGCATCGAATACAGCACCGACCAGGGCGCGCTGTACACCACCTACCGGCAATTGCGCCCAGGCGCCTTGCACCGTGCCAACGGCGGCTTCCTGATTCTTGAAGCAGAGAAAATGCTCGGTGAGCCGTTTGTCTGGGATGCGCTCAAGCGCGCCCTGCAGTCGCGCAAGCTGAAGATGGAGTCACCGTTGGGTGAGTATGGTCGCCTGGCGACCGTCACCCTCAACCCGCAGATGATCCCGCTCAACATCAAGGTGGTGATCATCGGCTCCCGCCAGCTGTATTACGCGTTGCAGGACCATGACCCGGACTTCCAGGAAATGTTCCGGGTGCTGGTGGACTTCGACGAAGACATCCCGATGGTCGACGAGAGCCTGGAGCAGTTCGCCCAGTTGCTCAAGACGCGCACCAGCGAAGAGGGCATGGCACCGCTGAGCGCCGACGCCGTGGCGCGCCTGGCGACTTACAGCGCACGCCTGGCCGAGCACCAGGGGCGTTTGTCGGCGCGCATTGGCGACCTGTTCCAGCTGGTCAGCGAGGCGGACTTCATTCGCCACCTGGCTAACGACGAGATGACCGATGCCGGGCACATCGAACGTGCCCTCAAGGCCAAGGCCACCCGCACGGGCCGCGTGTCGGCGCGGATTCTCGATGACATGCTGGCCGGGATCATCCTCATCGACACCGAAGGTGCGGCAGTGGGCAAGTGCAACGGCCTGACCGTACTGGAGGTCGGTGACTCGGCCTTCGGTGTGCCGGCGCGCATCTCGGCGACGGTGTATCCCGGCGGCAGCGGTATCGTCGACATCGAGCGCGAGGTCAACCTCGGCCAGCCGATTCACTCCAAGGGTGTGATGATCCTGACCGGTTACCTCGGTAGCCGCTATGCCCAGGAGTTCCCGCTGGCCATTTCGGCGAGTATCGCCCTGGAGCAGTCCTACGGTTATGTGGACGGTGACAGCGCGTCGCTGGGCGAGGCCTGCACGCTGATTTCGGCACTGTCGAAAACCCCGCTCAAGCAGTGTTTCGCCATTACCGGTTCTATCAACCAGTTTGGTGAAGTGCAGGCGGTCGGCGGGGTCAACGAGAAGATCGAGGGCTTCTTCCGGCTCTGCGAAGCACGCGGCCTGACCGGTGAGCAAGGGGCGATCATCCCGCGGGCCAACGTCGCCACCCTGATGCTCGATGAGCGGGTGCTGCAGGCCGTGCGTGCCGGGATGTTCCACGTCTATGCGGTCAGCCAGGCCGACGAGGCGCTGAGCCTGCTGGTCGGCGAACCGGCCGGTGAGCCGGATGCCGACGGCGAGTTCCCCGAGGGCAGCGTCAACGCCCGGGTGGTGGAACGTCTGCGGGACATCGCCGAGATGCTCAGCGAGGAAGAACTCAAGGAGGCCGAAAAGGAGCAGGCCGAGCAAGCCCTGGCGCAGGTCAAGCCGACCTGAGTCAATTAACCGGCGCCTCGGCGGTCATGACCGCTGGGCGCCGGTAATCCCACGCAGCAGCTGTTTTCTTCTATTCTTCAGTGCAGGGATCGTAGTCATTCCAGGACAGAAACAGCCCTGCCCGCGGGGTTGACTCAGGGTTTATCGAGGATCGACGCCATGCCGCGCAGCCTCAGCCTCACCCGCCAATGCCTGGGCCTGGTGACCCGCATTGAATGCAGCATTCGCCCACTGGCCGGCGACAACGGCATGTGGACCCTGTTGTTTGCCGCCGGCATGGCTGGCGAGCAGCCGTCCGCGATCAAGGCCCAGGGGCCGTTTCACGGGCCTTTCGTAGCCGAATCGGTGCTCGACGCCATTGTCGACAGCCTGACCCTGCACGGGTACCAGGTGGCTGACGATCCGCAGATCTGGTGCGTGCACTTGCAGGCGCAGCTGCGGCGCATCAATGGCGAACGTGTGCATCACGTCGGTGACTTCCAGTTCCATCCGGAAACCTGACGCTTCACCGCGCCACGGCAACCCACCGCGTAATCCCCCTGTGGCAGCGTGCCACGGGCTTTTTCTGTCATGGCTGGCTGTTATACTCGCGCTCGCTTTTTTCGCCACCTGACGAGTTTTCAATGGAACGTATTATCGAAAATGCGATGTATGCCTCGCGCTGGCTGCTCGCCCCGATCTATTTTGGTCTGTCGTTGGGCCTGCTGGCGCTGGCACTGAAGTTCTTCCAGGAGATCTTCCATGTGCTGCCCAATATCTTCTCCCTTGCCGAAGCCGACCTGATCCTGGTAATCCTTTCGCTGATCGACATGGCCCTGGTGGGCGGTTTGCTGGTGATGGTGATGATCTCCGGTTACGAGAACTTCGTCTCGCAGCTGGACATCGACGAGGACAAGGAAAAGCTCAACTGGCTGGGCAAGATGGACTCCTCCTCGCTGAAGATGAAAGTCGCGGCATCGATCGTGGCGATCTCCTCAATCCACTTGCTGCGAGTGTTCATGGACGCGCGCAACATCGAGACCGAATACCTGATGTGGTATGTGATCATCCACATGACCTTCGTGGTTTCTGCGTTCGCCATGGGTTATCTGGACAAGCTGACCAAGCACTGATCCGGCACCCATGCCTGAAACACGACCGCCCGTCCGTTGCAAAACGGACGGGCGGTTGCGTTTTTGCCTTGTGCTTTGGCGCGCGCTGTACAAAAAATGAACGGTCACTCGTAGTACCCGCTCAACGTTCCAGTAGCGAGGTATCACCATGAACCTTCAACAACTGAGCAGCGAGGCCAGGGCCGGCCATGTCGAAGAACTCAACCTGATCGCCCTCGAAGGCGGCGACTTCATCATCGAGGCCCGGGTGAACGGGCACGCCCATCCACTGGCTGACAAACATGGGCAGCGCGTGAAAGTGCATTCGGTGGTCGACGCACAGCGTTTGCTCGATGGCTTGCCTACGGTACCGATGCACATGGTGCACTGGTCAATGGACGACGAGATGGTCGGCGGAAGCAGCACCGGTGACGGTGACCTGAAAATACCGATGCCCAGGCGTTCTGCCTGGTAGCTGAATAGCATCGGCGCAGTGTGCTAGGCTGCTCGCCCTTTTCACAAAGGGCGCGGTTGTCGTGCGCCCTGCAGCGGAGCAAGCAAATGTCCGAAATCAACCTGTCTACCGACGAAACTCGCGTCAGCTACGGCATCGGCCGCCAGCTGGGTGGCCAACTGCGTGACAACCCGCCACCAGGTGTGAGCCTCGACGCCATCCTGGCTGGCCTGACCGACGCGTTCAACGGCAAAGACAGCCGCGTCAGCGAAGAAGACCTGTCGGCCAGCTTCAAAGTCATCCGTGAAATCATGCAGGCAGAAGCGGCGGCCAAAGCCGAAGCTGCGGCTGGCGAAGGCAAGGCTTTCCTGGCTGAAAACGCCAAGCGTGACGGCATCACCACCCTGGCTTCGGGCCTGCAGTTCGAAGTGCTGACCGCAGGTGAAGGCGCCAAGCCAACCCGCGAAGACAGCGTGCGCACCCACTACCACGGCACCCTGATCGACGGCACTGTGTTCGACAGCTCCTACGAGCGCGGCCAGCCTGCAGAATTCCCGGTTGGCGGCGTGATCGCCGGCTGGACCGAAGCCCTGCAACTGATGAACGCCGGCAGCAAATGGCGCCTGTACGTTCCGAGCGAGCTGGCTTACGGCGCTCAGGGCGTTGGCAGCATCCCGCCGCACAGCGTTCTGGTGTTCGACGTCGAACTGCTCGACGTACTGTAAGGCCTATCTGTAGGAGCGGATTCATCCGCAAAGGACTGCATAGCAGTCCCATCATTGGGGCCGCTACGCGCCCCATCGCGGATGAATCCGCTCCTACAAAATTGTTTGCGCCGCGGTCCTTCAATAAAGTTCTGAGCTTGGGCGCAATGCCCGGGCGTAGCAGAACAGGAACAGGTTCCTCACCAGCTCCTTGAGCACGATCGGCTCGCTTGAATTCAGGCCGGTAAGATCCAGATCACCCTGGTCGCGCAGTTCATCCAGCGCCTCTTCTTCGAGCACCGCACAGACTTCGCCGGTTTCCCGGTGCAGGATGCGCAGGTAAGGGTGTGGGCGGTCAAGCCAGGCGTCTATCAGATAAGTCATGGCTATTCTCCTTGGAAACATCCAATGAGAATAATTCTTATTATCAAAATAGCAAGAGACTATTGTTAAAAAGTCGCCCAATGGTCATGGGCGAGAGGCTCCGAGGCTGGCAGACAGCCCCGAAACCAGCAGGATTCAGACCTTGCGGACGAATTCCGATTTCAGCTTCATCGGGCCGATGCCGTCGATCTTGCAGTCGATGTCATGGTCGCCATCGCACAGGCGGATGTTCTTGACCTTGGTGCCGACCTTGACCACCAGCGAGGTGCCCTTGACCTTCAGGTCCTTGATCACGGTGATGGTGTCGCCGTCTTGCAGGACATTGCCCACCGAGTCCTTCTTGACGGTTTCATCGCTCACAGCTTCGGCATCACCGGCGGCGGACCACTCGTGGGCGCACTCGGGGCAGATCAGCTGGGTGCCGTCTTCGTAGGTGTATTCGGAGTTGCATTTAGGGCAGGGTGGCAAAGTGCTCACTAGGGTTCCTCAAGACGGACTGGTGCAAAACCTACATTGTATAGGGTTTTGTCCGTCAGAGGTCAAACAGGCCCATCGAGTGATGGGCCGGAGGGCGAGATCAGTGGGTGCGGGCGACAGCGAATTCGCTCAGTTCCACCAGGGCATCGCGGTACTCGCTGGCTGGCAGGGCATCCAGGCAGGCGATGGCACGGGCAACGTAGTCGCGGGCCATCTGCGCGGTGTATTCAAGGGCGCCGGCGGCTTCGACGGCGGCACGGATGCGCTCGAGGTCTTCGATACCGCCTTTCTGGATCGCCTGGCGTACCAGCGCTGCCTGTTCGGCGGTGCCTTCGCGCATGGTGTAGATCAGCGGCAGGGTCGGCTTGCCTTCAGCCAGGTCGTCACCGACGTTCTTGCCCAGGGTCTCGGCATCGCCCTTGTAGTCGAGCAGGTCGTCGACCAGCTGGAAAGCGACACCCAGGTGGTCACCGAAGGTGCGCAGGGCTTCACGCTGCTCAGGGGAGGCCTCAGCCAGTGCCGCGGCGCTGTGGGTCGAGGCTTCGAAAAGCATCGCGGTCTTGCCGCGGATGACTTCCATGTAGACCTCTTCAGTGGTGCTGGCGTCACGGATGCGCGACAGTTGCAGCACTTCACCCTCGGCGATGATCCGGGTGGCCTTGGAGAGGATCTGCATGACCGGCATCGAGCCCAGTTCGACCATCATCTCGAAGGAGCGCGAATAGAGGAAGTCGCCCACCAGCACGCTTGGCGCGTTGCCCCACAGGGCATTGGCCGTCGAGCGCCCACGGCGCATGCCGGACATGTCGACGACGTCATCGTGCAGCAGGGTGGCGGTGTGCAGGAATTCGATGGTGGCGGCCAGCAGGCGCACGTCGTCGCCTTCGCGGCCCAGGGCCTTGCCGCACAGCAGGACCAGCAGCGGGCGCAGGCGCTTACCGCCAGCTGAGGTGATGTAGTCGCCGATTTTCGATACCAGCGGTACACGCGAAGTCAGCTGTTTCTTGATAATCTCGTCAACGGCGCTGAAGTCGTCCGCTACCGCTCGGTAGAAAGCTTGGGGTTGCATCGGCCACAGGTGCTCCATAAAGGTTGCGCGGCATGCTAGGTCGCGGGTCCCGGCGTGTCAAGGCGCGGTCCCCGCCAGCCGGGGGCGGGACTTGCAAGGGGCGAGCGGCTTGCGTACAATCGCGCACCCTGAACTTCCTGGGCAGCACCTGCCTTACGCAATTGCACTGGGCCGTTCCAGCCCTATGCAGCCATGCCAGCCAATACTCTTCCTATAAAGAGCTGGGTGAGCAGGATTATCGGAGAAATACCATGTACGCAGTAATTGTTACCGGTGGCAAGCAGTACAAAGTCGCCGAAGGTGAATACCTGAAAATCGAAAAACTGGAAGTCGCCACTGGCGAATCCGTGACTTTCGACCGCGTTCTGTTGGTTGCCAATGGCGACGACGTGAACATCGGCGCTCCAGTCGTTGCTGGTGCCAAGGTTGTTGCTGAAGTGATCTCGCAAGGTCGTCACGACAAAGTGCGCATCATCAAGTTCCGCCGCCGTAAGCACCACATGAAGCGTATGGGCCACCGCCAGTGGTTCACCGAAATCAAGATCACCGGTATTTCGGCTTAATCGCCTGAATCCATTTCTGGAGAATTGAACCATGGCACACAAAAAAGCTGGTGGTAGTACCCGTAACGGTCGCGACTCAGAAGCCAAACGCCTTGGCGTGAAGATGTATGGCGGCCAGGCTATCATTCCTGGCAACATCATCGTGCGTCAGCGCGGCACCCAATTCCACGCTGGCTACGGCGTTGGCATGGGCAAGGATCACACCCTGTTCGCCAAGATCGCGGGTAAGATCAAGTTTGAAGTAAAAGGCGAGTTCAATCGTCGTTACGTGAGCGTCGTTGCCGAGTAATCGCGCGAACGCTGGAAAAGCCCTGTCTCGCGACGGGGCTTTTTCGTTTGTGGGGTGAGTCTCTTGCAAAGCTGTTTGTATGGGCTGCCGGCGCTGGTGTTTCGGTCGTTGACGGGGGCCGCCGCGCTCACTTTTGCAAGAGCCTTATGTCTTTGTGTCACTCAGCTCGTCCAACTGACGAGAGGCGGTTTTTATGAAGTTTGTTGACGAAGTATCGATCCGGGTCAAGGCCGGTGACGGCGGTAACGGTTGCATGAGCTTCCGCCGCGAGAAATTCATCGAGAACGGTGGTCCCAACGGCGGTGACGGTGGCGACGGCGGTTCGGTATTCATGGTTGCCGACGAGAACCTCAACACCCTGGTCGACTACCGTTACACCCGTCATTTCGAGGCCCAGCGTGGCTCCAATGGCGGCAGCACCGACTGCACCGGCAAGAAAGGCGACGACCTGATCCTGCGCGTGCCGGTCGGTACCACCGTGATCGACTCCGCCACCCAGGAAGTCATTGGCGACCTGGTCAAGCCTGGCCAGAAGCTGATGGTGGTTCAGGGCGGCTGGCACGGCCTGGGTAACACCCGTTTCAAATCCAGTACCAACCGTGCGCCACGCCAGACCACACCGGGGAAACCGGGCGAGCAGCGTGACCTCAAGCTGGAAATGAAAGTGCTGGCCGATGTGGGCCTGCTGGGCTTGCCGAACGCCGGCAAAAGTACCTTCATCCGTTCGGTATCGGCCGCCAAGCCGAAAGTCGCCGACTACCCGTTCACCACCCTGGTGCCGAACCTGGGTGTGGTCAGCGTCGACCGCTGGAAGAGCTTCGTCATCGCCGACATTCCCGGCCTGATCGAAGGCGCCTCCGAAGGTGCCGGCCTGGGTATCCGTTTCCTCAAGCACCTGGCGCGTACCCGCCTGTTGCTGCACCTCGTCGATCTGGCACCGCTGGATGAAAGCAGCAGCGCCGATGCCGCCGAAGTGATCGTCAACGAACTGGCCCGTTTCAGCCCGTCCCTGGCCGAGCGTGACCGTTGGCTGGTACTGAACAAGACCGACATGCTGATGGACGACGAGCGTGACGAGCGGGTCAAGGAAGTGGTCGAGCGTCTGCAGTGGGAAGGTCCGGTCTATGTGATCTCGGCCATCTCCAAGCAGGGTACCGAGCAGCTCAGCCGTGACATCATGCGCTACCTTGAAGACCGCGCCGACCGTCTGGCCAACGATCCGGCCTACGCCGAAGAGCTGGCTGACCTCGATCAGCGCATCGAAGACGAAGCCCGTGCCCAACTGCAGGCGCTGGACGACGCGCGAGCCTTGCGCCGCAGCGGCGTGAAGAGCGTGCACGACATCGGCGACGACGATGACGACGATTGGGATGACGACGACGAAGACGGTCCGGAAATCATTTACGTGCGCGACTGATTCGTTGCAGTACACTAAACGCCGCTCTCAGGAGCGGCGTTTTAGTATCTAAAGATCTATATAGGTTGGAAGAAGATGCGGAGCAAGGTGACGGGTGCGCAGCGCTGGGTCGTGAAAATCGGCAGTGCCCTGCTGACAGCAGATGGCAAGGGCCTGGATCGCGCGGCCATGGGTGTCTGGGTCGAGCAGATGGTGGCGTTGCATGAGGCGGGAGTCGAGTTGGTACTGGTGTCGTCCGGGGCGGTTGCCGCCGGGATGAGCCGCTTGGGCTGGGCCAAGCGACCGGCTGCAATGAACGAGTTGCAAGCGGCTGCCTCGATCGGTCAGATGGTGCTGGTGCAGGCCTGGGAGTCGAGTTTTGCCGAGCATGACCGGCACACCGCGCAGATTCTTCTGACCCATGACGACCTTTCGGACCGCAAGCGTTACCTCAACGCGCGCAGCACCTTGCGCACCCTGGTTGACCTGGGTGTAGTGCCGGTCATCAACGAGAACGACACCGTCGTCACCGACGAAATCCGCTTTGGTGACAACGACACCCTGGCCGCCCTGGTGGCGAACCTGGTGGAAGCCGACCTGTTGGTGATCCTCACCGACCGCGATGGCATGTTCGACGCCGATCCGCGCAATAACCCCGATGCGCAGCTGATCTTCGAAGCCCGCGCCGATGACCCGAGCCTGGATGCCGTGGCCGGTGGTACTGGCGGTGCCCTGGGCCGTGGCGGCATGCAGACCAAGCTGCGCGCTGCGCGTCTGGCTGCGCGTTCCGGTGCCCATACCATCATCGTCGGCGGGCGTATCGAGCGTGTGCTCGATCGTCTCAAGGCGGGCGAGCGCCTGGGTACGCTGCTGTCGCCTGAGCGCGGCATGCTGGCTGCACGCAAGCAGTGGCTGGCCGGCCACTTGCAGACCCGTGGCACGCTGGTGCTCGACGACGGTGCGGTAAAGGCGCTGCGCCAGGACAACAAGAGCCTGTTGCCGGTTGGGGTCAAGACCGTGCAGGGCAGTTTCCGCCGTGGCGAAATGGTGGTGTGCGTCGGGCCAGATGGCCTTGAGGTGGCGCGCGGCCTGGCCAACTACAGCGCCCTGGAGGCGCAGAAAATCATCGGCCAGTCGTCCGAGGCCATCGAAGGCTTGCTGGGTTACAGCGCGGAGCCGGAACTGGTGCACCGCGACAACCTGATTCTGGTCTGAGGAAAACAGCCGTGCTCAAAGGAATAGTTGTCGCAGCGCTTCTGGCGCTGCCGATGCTGGCGGCGGCCGAGGAAATCGGCCAGGTGTCGACGGTGTTCAAGTTTGTCGGGCCGAACGACCGTATCGTCGTGGAAGCCTTCGATGATCCGAAGGTGGACGGGGTGACGTGCTACCTGTCGCGGGCCAAGACCGGCGGTGTGAAGGGTGGCCTGGGCCTGGCCGAGGACCGTGCCGAAGCCTCGATTGCCTGCCGCCAGGTGGGACCGATTCGTTTCAAGGAGCAACTCAAGGACGGCGATGAGGTATTCAAGGAGCGCACCTCGCTGGTGTTCAAGACCATGCAGGTGGTGCGTTTTCTCGACAAGAAGCGCAACACACTGGTCTATCTGGTGTACTCGGACCGCCTGATCGAAGGCAGCCCGCAGAATGCGGTGACGGCGATTCCGATCTTGCCTTGGGCTGAGTAAAGCTTCGCCTGTAGGAGCGGATAAATCCGCTCCTACAAATCTCAGTCTCAGACCGAAGCTTCTTCCGCTTCTTCCCGCACCACGGCCTTCTCCACATCCCGACGGCTGATGTACTTCCAGTCCGCTTCGTCGATGTAGATCCCGTTCGGCCCGCTACCGCCTTCCAGGTCGATGGCGACATGCGCCGACACCTGTGGCTTCACACTCGCCAGAATCGGCACGAAACCGAGTTGCAGGCTGGTTTCCAGCAGCGCGGCCTGGTTGCGTTCGTCGATGTCCGCCGCTTCGTCGAGGTAGTACGGCAGGCGCACACGGCCGGCCAGGTCGCGGTCCATCAGGTGCAACAACAAGTACATGTTGGTCAGCGCCTTGATGGTCATGGTGGTGCCGTTGGACGCCGCCCCGTCGATGTCGGTGTGGATGATCGGCTGACCACCGACCTTGGTGATTTCGAATGCCAGTTCGAACAGGTCCTTCAGGCCCAGCTGGTTGTGGTTGGCTGCCACCAGTCGCGCCAGGTACTCCTTGGCCTCTTCGTTCTTGTTGTCCTGTTCGGCGCTGGCGCTCAGGTCGAACACCGACAGGGTCTCGCCTTCTTCGTACTGACCTGCGCTGTGGATGATCTGGTCGATGTGCTTGAGCGCTTCCTTGTTTGGCGCCAGAACAATACGAAAGCTCTCCAGGTTGGAGACCTGGCGTTTGTTGATCTCGCGGTTGAACAGGGCCAACTGGTGCTCGAGGCTGTCGTAGTCGCTGCGGATGTTGCGCAGCGTGCGGGCGATGTCAGTCACTGCCGCGCGGCGTGCCTTGCCCAGGGTCAGGGCTTCTTCGGTACGGTGCGAGTAGGCGTTGATCAACAGTTGCAGGCGGCGTTCCATGTCGTCTTCGCTGTCGAACTTGGCCACACCCTTGAGGCGTACCTGGGCGTACAGCGCTTCGATCTGGCCGTCGACCCGCAGCAGGCCTTGCCAGCTGTCCTGGTAGTCGTTGAGCAGCGGCAGCAGGTTGTCCATGGTGTCGTCGACCGGCTCCATGAACGGGGTGCCGAACGGCAGATCGGCGGGCAGCAGCTGGCGGCGGCGCAAGGCATCGTCGAGGGTGCGCTGCTTGGCTTCCATGTCGGCGATCTGACGGCCAACCAGTTGCAGCTTGGCCGACAGTTGCTGGACGCGTTCGGTGAAGGCGTCGCTGGAGCGCTTGAGCTCGTCCTGAGCGGCTTCCATCTGCGCCAATTGTTCGAGCTTGTCGCCTTCTTCGGCAGCCAGGGTCTGGCTGCGGCGGAAGTCTTCCAGGGCCTTTTGTGCATCGAGCACCTGCTGGTACAGCGCTTCGGTCTGGGTCTTGCTGGCGGCGCGGTCAGCGGCAACCGCTTGCTGGGTCTTGAGCTGCTTGAGTTCTTTCTCCAGGCGTTCTTTCTGGTCGCGCAGGGCGGCGCGGTCGGCCAGGGCCTGCAGGGCCGGCGGCTCGATGTGCGAGAGGTCGATGGACAGGCCTGGTGCTTCGAAGCGCTCGCCCTTGAACCCGTCCAGCACCGCCTCCAGGGATTTGACCCACAGGTCGCTGTCGTCCAGCTCGATGCCGCGGTCGCCCAGCGGCAGGCTGAACAGGGCGCCGTTGAACAGACGCATAAGGCGTTCGACGTCCTGCTGCGAGAACTCTTCGCGCAGACGTGCGTAGCTGTTGTTGTCGGCGTGGTCGAGCTGCTGCTTGACCGACTTCAGGCGCTTCTCCAGGTCGCGCAGGCGTTCCTCGAGGTCTTCGGCGCTGAACTGACGGGACTGGGCCAGGGCGCCGGCCAGTTCGTCGTGGGCGTCTTTGGCGGCCAGCAGTTGCTGTTCCAGCACCTTGACGTCATCGACCAGGGCAAAGCGGTGCTTGAGCACCGACAGTTCGCCGAGCCAGCGTTGCACACCGGTGATTTCACGTTCCAGGCGCATCAGCTCCTGGGTGCCGCCTCGCTGGTCGTTCTGCAGGCTGTCCTGTTCGTTCTTGTAGTGCTCGGCCTGGATCACCAGCTCTTCCTTGCGGGCGCTGGCGTAGTCCTGCCAGGTGCCCAGCAGCGAGTCGAGCAGGGGGGAAAGGCGGTGCAGCTTGCCGCGCAGGATGTCGCGCTGGGCCACGCCGTTGGCCAGGGCCTCGACCAGCGGGCCGGCGGCCACCAGCGAGTTGTAGTCCTGCTCCATGCGCCGCACATCGCGGAACGCCTCTTCGCAGGCGGCGATGTAGTCGACGCTGCCCGAACGCAGGCTGTGCTCGAAGGCGTCGAGGAACAGCTGCTTGAGTTTCGCCGCGGTGATCTCACGCATGTGCAGGAGGTTGATGAACAGGGCGCGGAAGGTCTTCAGGCTTTGTTCGCTGGTGGAGCGCAGCGGGATCAGCGTGAGGTCCAGCGGGATCGAGGTGTGGCCACCGACCAGCAGGCGCCGCAGTTCGTCAGGCTTGAGTTCGTACGCCTTGAGGCCATTGCGTTCGAGGTTGCTGAACAGCTCTTTCTGGCGCAGGCAGGTGTCGTCTTTCTGGTAATGGGCCAGGTCCAGCTCACCTGCGTAGGCGAAGAACTGGTGACCGAAGCCGCCACCCGGGCCGCGGCCGACCACACCGATGACGTGCGGGCCATGCGGCAGGTTGACCTCGCAGAGGATGTAGCTGGTGTCGCTGGCAAAGTAGAACCGGCGCGACTGCTCCAGGCTGTACTTGCCGAAGCTCATGTCGGACATGCGCGCCAGGATCGGGAACTGCAGGGCGTTGATCGAGGCACTCTTGCCCAGGTTGTTCGCGCCATAGACCGACAGCGGGTGCTCCAGAGGGAACAGGCCAAGGCTGTAGCCGGCGGTGTTGAGCAGTGCGAAGCGGCGAATGCCGTAGCGTTCCTGGCTCATGCGTCAATCTCCTGTTGCTCTTCGGCGATGGCTCGGGCCAAGGCGTCTTCTTCGCTTTCTTCGAACGGGGTGAGGTCGAGCGGGTCGTCGGTGCGGTTCAGCTCTTCCGGGCTTTCTTCTTCGACCAGCACTGGCGTTGGCAGCGGCAGCGCGCTGTGCAGGCTGGCCGCCAGGTCGCGGTCCTGCTGGACCGACAGGCAGACGTCGAGGAAGCGGTGCATCGGCGGCAGGAAGCGGTAGATGCCATTTTCTTCATGGGCAAAGCCGAGCTGGGTCATGCGGCGCATGATCTTTTCTTCCAGCTCGTCGGCGGTTTGCACTTCGGCCTGGATGAACAGGTCGCGGTATTTCTCCAGCATCGACGGCAGTTCGTCACGACCGAGGCTGCCACCGTCAAGTACCGACATCGGGTCGCGGCCCTGGTCGGCGAGGTGCTCGACCAGGATGAAGGTGAACAGCGACAGGCGCTGGGCGGTCTTGTTGACCTGCGCAGCCGCCTGATCGGGGACGAAGTAGTAGAAACCACGGGTGTCGCAGACCAGCTCGAAGCCCAGGGCCTTGAACAGGCCGCGGTACTGGTCCTGGAAGTTCGACAGCTGGCCGTACAGCTCCGGGTCGCGGCGGCTGATATGGAAACCCTTGAACAGCTCGCGGAAGATCGGTGCGAGCTGGGACAGTTCGGAAAGATCAAGATGCATGGGCAGGGCTCACAGTAGGCTCAGGCGATGGTTCGCGGCTAGATGTCAGGGCGAAGGAGCGCAGGCTGACCTGGTGTTCGCGGGTGAGGTAGTCACGGCGCTCGAGGCGCTCGCGGGCAAAGCGTTTTTCCCGCGACAGGCGCGAGAACCAGTACAGCAACTCGTCGGTGGCGCCGTCGGGCTCCTGCTCCAGCAGCCAGACCATCAGGTCCGGCAGGGGCAGGGCGCCTTCGCAGCGCTCGAGCATTTCCTTGACCGTGCGCGGCGCCCGCGGGGCATCGCCCTTGTGGCTCTTGTGCGCCTTGGGGAATTTCGCCGGCTTGGGCTCGAAGCGGGCCAGGGCATAAACGTAGGCTTCGACCTGGCTGGCACTGCCAAGGAAGGTGCTCTGTGGCCGGGTGAACATCGGCATGGCGGCTTGCGGCACTGCGTCCAGGCCTTTGCGGCGGATCACCGAGAGCGCCAGCGCGGCGCCACGGGTCACTGCGTTGTGGCGGCGGGCTTCTTCACGCAGCGGCAGCAACAGCTCGCGGGCATGACGCAGGGTCAACTGGGCGCTGGTCTGCATTTCGAGGATCCGCGCGTGGGTGCGCAGGAGCATGTCGTCATCGACCAGGTGACCCAGGCGTGCCTGCTCGCCCAGCAGGCGCAGCAGCACGGTTTCGACCTTGCGCACGCCTTGCTCGAAGGCGCCGTCGGCGTTCACCAGTTGAATCATTGGCTCGACGTATTCATCCCAGGTCGCCAGGACTTCGGCATAGCGCTGGCGCAGGGGGATCTGCCGGTCGCTGGTCTTGGCCCGTTCGGCCACGGCCACCAGCGCCTGTTCGTCGTTGTCGAGTTTTTTCAGCACATCGCGTACGCGCATGTCGAGCAGGCGCAGCTGGCGCGCCAGGTCGTTGCCGTCGCGAATCTCGAAGGCGTCCTGGATATGCCCGGCCAAGCGCTCCAGATGGCGCAGGTAGGCTTCGATCTCGAGGCACAGGCCCAGGCGGTGCTCCCGGCGCAGGTAGGCGAGGAAGTCGTGGATCTGCGCATTGAGCTCGAAGCGGTTGGGGCTTTTTGCCACCGGTACCAGGATATCCAGGCGAATCCACACGTCGAGCAGGCTGGTAATGTCCTGGGGCGTGCTCTCCAACTGCTGGTTGGCCAGTTGCTGACGCAGTTCGGCGAGGCTCAGGGTGCCCCCGTCGAAACGCTCGCACAACGGCTCAAGCAAGGCCCAGTGTTCGGCTAGGGCGCGCAGGACGCGCTTGGGTTCGATCATTGGCGGGTCGACTCGTTGCCAAATAAAAGCGCCGATTGTACTGCATCAGGTGGCTGTCGATTCACCCCTGATCGTTTTGAGCTGCAACCGGGCGCTTTTCTGCCGATCAACAGCGGCGCGCAGCAGCGAACAACGGTAGAATGTCGACCCTGACTTATCCACAGATGGCCGATCCTTCTTTGTTAATCGAGTCCCGCCGCCGCGCTTACCTGAACGCCATGCAAGTGGTGCACTGGCTGCCGCGTACCGAACTGCCGTTCGCTGCGCCGTCGCGCCCGGAGCTGCTGCTGCCGCTGGCGCCTGTGGACGAACCGGTGTTCGATGCGCCTCCCGCGCAAGCGACGCCGGCCCCGGCCAGTGCGCCGGTAGCCCGCAGCGGTGAGCGGCCGAAGATCGAGATTCCGCGCCCTGGCAGTACCCCCAAGGTGGCGAGCAAGCCAGTGGAGGAGGCCGAAAAAGCCCCTGTGGCGGCCAAACCTGTGCCGGTTGCGCCGCCGCGCTTTGCCTTGCAGTTGCTGCGAGCCGGCAATTGCCTGCTGCTGGTGGAGCTGGCCACTGGCGAGCCGTTCCAGAGCCGCGACCCTTCCTATCTGTTGCTCAAGGACATGCTGCGCGCCGCCGGGCTGCCCGACAGCCCGCAGATCATCGGCGAGCCGGTACGCTGGCCGTTGCTGGTGCGCGGCAACCTCGACCAGGGGCCACAAGCCGCCACCGACTTTGTTCAAGGCTTTATCCAGGCGCGCCTGGAAGAAGCGCCTTGTGTCTGTCTGTGGCTGATCGGCCTGCCGGCGGTACGTTTTGCCGGTGAGGCCGATGCCCACAGTTATTACCGCGAGCTGCCGGTAGACGGCCTGGGCACTGCCTGGGCGTTGCCGGGCCTCGAATTGTTGATGGACGAGCCGCAACGCAAGGCGGACGTCTGGCAAGCCATGCGCCGGCTGATGGCGCGCTGGAAACCAAGTGATGAGTGACACGATCAGCTTCCGCCGGATGACCGAGGCGGATCTGGATGCTGTACTGAAGATCGAATATGCCGCCTTCAGCCACCCCTGGACCCGGGGCATTTTCCTCGACGGGCTCAAATCCTATGAAATCTGGCTGATGTTCGAGGGCGAGCAGCAAGTCGGCCATGGCGTGATCAACGTGATCATCGACGAGGCGCACCTGCTCAATATCACGGTCAAGCCCGAGAGCCAGGGGCGTGGGCTGGGCTTGCGCCTGCTGGAAGAACTGATGAAGCGTGCCTACGCGCTGAACGGGCGCGAGTGTTTCCTCGAGGTGCGCGCCAGCAACCAGTCGGCGTATCGCCTGTACGAGCGTTACGGTTTCAACGAGATCGGGCGTCGCCGCGATTACTACCCGGTTGCCGGTGGTCGCGAAGATGCCCTGGTCATGGCGTGTACCTTGATCGACTGAACAAGCGTCACTGTAGCCAGGCAACAAAACCCTGATGAGAAGCGACCATGCACGATCTACAAGAACTGATTGATAACAACGCGCGCTGGGCTGACTCGATCAAGCAGAAAGACCCGGACTTCTTCGCCAAACTTGCACGCCAGCAAACCCCTGAGTTCCTCTGGATTGGTTGCTCGGATGCACGGGTTCCGGCCAACGAGATCGTCGGCATGCTGCCGGGCGACCTGTTCGTTCACCGTAACGTCGCCAACGTTGTGCTGCACACCGACCTGAACTGCCTGTCGGTGATCCAGTACGCGGTGGACGTGCTCAAGGTGAAGCACATTCTGGTCACCGGACACTATGGTTGTGGCGGTGTACGGGCGTCGATGCAGGACCGTCAGCTGGGCTTGATCGATGGCTGGCTGCGCTCGATTCGCGATCTGTACTACGAGAAGCGTGACGAACTGGCAGCCCTGGAAGGCGAAGCCAAGGTCGACCGCCTCTGCGAACTCAACGTCATCCAGCAGGTGGCGAACGTCGGTCATACCAGCATTGTGCAGAACGCCTGGCACCGTGGGCAGAGCCTGTCGATCCACGGCTGCATCTATGGCATCAAGGATGGCCGCTGGAAGAGCCTGAACACCACCATCAGCGGCTTTGAACAGCTGCCACCGCAGTACCGGCTGCGTCCGCAAGACTGATGTAAGCGCCGGCTTGCCGGCGATTCATGCTTAACTCCTGATAGGCCCAAGGCAGGGAAGGAGTGAGGCTGATGGCAGCGTGGAGGGCGGTTACTGGCGTAGGGGTTCTCCTTACGCTGTTGTCCAGCGCACAGGTGTACGCCGATGAGCGTGACCTGTACCTGTTTGCCCAGTGGGCAGGCGACCATGAAACCCGAACGTTTCGCCAGATGCTGGTCGACGCGCGGCTGTACGGCATCGTGCCGATCCATCAGTTGCTGCGTTCGGCCAGTGACTGGCGCCAGTGCTCGGCGCAGCCCTTTGCGGTAGCGCCGGTCGCACAGTGGCCTGCGGTACGCTCAACTTTGCAATTGCTCAAGACCCTGACCGACCGCGGCGTGCTGCCGCGTTATGAGGTGGTCTCTGCCTATCGCAATCCAGCGCTCAACCGCTGCGCCGGAGGCGCTGTCGACAGCGCCCACACCCGGGCGTTTGCCGTCGATGTGTTGCTGCCGTCGTGGGCCGATCCCAATCCGCTGTGCCAGTTCTGGCAGACGCAAGGCAAGGCTTGGAACATGGGCCTGGGCCGTTACCCGTCGGGGCGCATTCATATCGACACGGCCGGGTTTCGCACCTGGGGTGGCGATTTCAGTGCAGGCTCATCCTTTTGCGCCTTGCCGGGCGCCGGCAGGCCTCAGAGCAAGTGAGCCAGGCAGGCTTCGGCTTGCGCGCTGACCCACGTTGCGAAGCGCTGGTAGTGCTCGTTGGCGAGCAGCGGCTGCGGGCAGATCAGGTGGTACGCCGACTGGTCCTGCACAAAGCTGCGCGGGGCGTGCAGCTGGCCGCCATCAATTTCGTCCTGAACCATCAGAAATGACGCCATTGCCACACCCAGACCGGCGGCAGCGGCCTGGATGCACAGGTAGAAATGTTCGTAATCGGCGCGGGTGGCGCCGTTGGCCGATTCGCCGGTAAGGCGCAGCCAGGTGTTCCACGCCGCTGGCCGTGAGGCGCTGTGCAGCAGGCGCATGCCCTGCAGATTGTACGTGGGCAAGGCCTGCTGTGTGCTGCACACCGGCCCCACCCATTCGTCGCAGATCTTCACGCTGTGCAGGTCGGGCCCCCAATGAAAGTCATCGCGGCGCAGGGCCAGGTCGACACCGCTGCGGGCGAAGTCGATAGGGCCGCCCGCCGCGACCAGGTGCAGCTGAATGTCCGGGTGGGCGGCATGAAACGCTGGCAGCCGGGGGATCAGCCATTTCATCGCGATGGTCGGCTCACAGGACAGCACCAGTACGTTCTCTTTGGCCTGCTGTTGCACGCGATGCACCGCGGTTTCCAGTTGTTCGAACACCGACAGGGTGGTGCCCTGCAAGGCGCGGCCCGCCGGGGTGAGGAAAATTGCGCGGTTTCGCCGCTCGAACAATTGCACGCCAAGCGACTCCTCAAGCTGGCGCACCTGGCGGCTCACGGCGCCGTGGGTGACGTTGAGCAGTTCGGCGGCGCGCACAAAGCTTTGCGTCTGGGCGGCGACGTCGAAGTAACGGAAGGCGCAAAGGGAGGGCAGCTTCATATCTGTGAGAAAAACTAGCGGATTTCGCTCACTATAAATCGCTTTTTAACCGGCATGCAGCTTTCGATAATTAGGCACTACAGAGCTATCTGTTCTTTTTCCTAGCAGATCGAGGTGCTTTACTTGAACGAACTCATTGCCGTAGCCCTATTCACGGTCCTGGCGGTCATCAGCCCGGGCGCCGACTTCGCGCTGGTCACCCGCAGCAGTTACAGCGCCGGGCGTCGCGCCGGTTTGTCTGCAGCACTGGGTATCGCGCTGGGTGTGCAGGTGCATGTGCTGTACACGGTGCTGGGTATTGCCCTGGTCATCAGCCAGACCCCGGCGCTGTTCCTGCTGATGAAGGTGCTAGGTGCGGGGTATCTGATTTACCTGGGCTACCGGTCGTTGACCAATACCACGCAGACCGCACTCACAGGCGCTGACGTCGATAGCGGAGCCGGTGTGGGTGCGGCTTTTCGTGCAGGCTTTCTGACCAATGCACTCAACCCCAAGACCATGCTGTTCGTGATCAGCGCCTATACCCAGGTGGTGCAGCCGGGCAGTGCGCTGACGACCGATTTTGCCTACGGCGCATTCATGTCCTTTGCCCATTGGCTGTGGTTCAGCCTGGTCGCGGTGTTTTTCTCTCACTCAGCGCTGCGCCGAGCCATGCTGGAGCGTCAACGGCTGGTCGATCGGGTGATTGGCGTGGCGCTCATCGGGCTCGGGCTGGCGGTGGTATTTGCCAGTGCGCGTTGAGGTGGGAATGGGGTGTGAGAGGGCGGTATAAAAACGTAGGCAAGAAAAAAGGGCTTACCTTGCGGTAAGCCCTTTTTAGTACTTGGTGGCTACACAGGGACTTGAACCCCGGACCCCAGCATTATGAATGCTATGCTCTAACCAACTGAGCTATGTAGCCAAGTGGCGCGCATTATTCGCTCGAAACGGATTGCTGTCAACACTCTTTTTCAAAAAAAATTATCGAACGATCAACCGCTTAGCCATTTCAGGGGTTCAGACGCCATTTTTCGAGGGCCGTCGTCTCAGCGAACGATGATCAGTTGTCCTGCCAGGTGGTTGGCTTTCAACTGTTGGCTGCTGATCAGGGCTTCGAACGCGGTGCTGGCCTGGTCGAGGTTGAAGCTGCCGCTGACCCGTTTTTGTCCCGCCTGGTCGTCGAGCAGCAACAGGCGTGTCCCCTGGTAGTCGGCCAGTTTCTGCAGTACTTCTCGAAGCGGCATTTCGCTGACCCGCAGTTGTCCTTCTCGCCAAGCCAGGAAGCGCTCGGCATCGACCTTTTCGACCTGATCCAGGCGGCTGCCATTGAAGGTCAGGCGCTGGCCGGCGGCGAGCAGGCGCTTGTCGCCATTGCTGCTGACCTCGACGTTGCCTTTGAGCAGGACCACTTCGTTGTGGTCGTGGCCCCGACTGACTGAAAGACGCGTACCCAGTACCTGCACCTGGGCCTCATCGATATCGACGACAAACGGCCGACCATCGCGGATAACCTCGATGTACATCTGCCCCTGGACCAGTCGCACCTTGCGCACCGGGCCGCGCAGGTCGACGTCCACGGCGCTGGCGCTATCGAGGGTCAAGCGGGAGCCGTCGGCCAACTGCACCTGCCGTCGTTCACCGGGCGCCGTTGCGACATTGCTGTTCGCCCGTTGCACCGCAGGCCACTGCGCCAGTAGCACCAGCCCACCGATCAACAGCACAGCGGCCGCTACCGCCCAACCTCGCCAGGCGCGCGCAACCGTGCGCGGCGGGGCCCGACGCGCACGGCGTGGGGGAGCCTGCAGCTGTTGCCAGAAGAGCTGGACCTCGGCAAAGGTCCGCGCGTTCGCAGGGGCCTCGAGCCAGTGTTCGAACGCCCGACGCTCGTCAGGGTTCAGGTTGTCGGCACGCAGGCGGCTGAACCAGTCGAGGGCCTGTTGTTCGCGGTCGTCTGATTCGGCAGGTTGAGCGGGAGCGGGCGATGGATTCATAGAGGATCGGTCTTGTTTCGGCGTGCAATGAGGCCGCGTCGGTGTGGTTCAATCCGAAAAGATGCTAAAGCTATTGAGAATTATTAACAAGCACGTCATCTGCACGCTTGTCGAAAAGAATAGTGCGCTTGCTAACGAATTCTGGATAATTGGATCCCAACCCACCGACGGATGTCCTAGTCATGGCTGTGAGCAGTGTCGCGTCAACTTCATCCACCCAGAGCGCCACTGCCCAGAGCAGTCCGCTGGTCATGCGGATCATTGCCGCCTGTGCCCTGGCGCACCTGATCAACGACCTGATTCAGGCGGTGCTACCGTCGATCTACCCCCTGCTCAAGGCCAACTACGGGCTGAGCTTTGCCCAAGTGGGCATGATTACTCTGACCTTCCAGATCACCGCTTCATTGCTGCAACCCTGGGTGGGCTTTTATACCGACCGCAAGCCAATGCCGAACCTGCTGCCGTTGGGCACGCTGTGCACCCTGGTGGGGATCGTCATGCTGGCGTATGTCGGCAGCTTCCCGATGATTTTGCTGGCCGCGGCGTTGGTCGGTATCGGCTCGTCGACCTTCCACCCGGAAACCTCGCGTATTGCCCGCCTGGCTTCGGGCGGACGCTACGGGCTGGCGCAGTCCTCGTTCCAGGTTGGCGGTAATGCCGGCTCGGCGCTGGGCCCGCTGCTGGCGGCGGCGATCATCATTCCGTTCGGGCAGGGCAATGTGGTCTGGTTCGGGCTGTTCGCGATCTTCGCGGTGCTGGTGACCTATGGCCTGAGCCGCTGGTACCGTGAGCACCTGAACCTGTTCAAGGCCAAAGCCGGCCAGGCGGCCACCCACGGGCTGTCGCGCGGGCGGGTTATCGGCGCCTTGGTGGTGCTGGGCCTGCTGGTATTTTCCAAATACTTCTACATGTCCAGCCTGACCAGCTATTACACCTTCTACCTGATCGAGAAGTTCGACCTGTCGGTGGGCAGCTCACAGTTGCACCTGTTCCTGTTTCTTGGCGCGGTAGCGGCGGGCACCTTCTTTGGCGGGCCGATCGGTGACCGTATCGGGCGTAAAGCGGTGATCTGGTTTTCGATTCTCGGTGTTGCCCCGTTCACCCTGGCGCTGCCTTATGCGGACCTGTTCTGGACCAGCGTCCTCAGTGTGATCATCGGCTTTATTCTGGCCTCGGCGTTCTCGGCCATCGTGGTGTATGCCCAGGAGCTGGTACCGGGCAATGTCGGCATGATCGCCGGGATATTCTTCGGCCTGATGTTCGGCTTTGGCGGTATCGGTGCGGCGTTGCTCGGCTACCTCGCTGACTTCAAGGGCATCGAGTATGTCTACAGCATTTGCTCCTATCTGCCGCTGTTCGGTCTGCTGGCCATCCTGCTACCGTCTACCGGAAAGCGCTGAGGCCTCAAGCTAGAGCTATTGACGGGTGGCATGGGTTCTCCTAGAGTGCCGCCCATTCTTTCCTGTGTAACCGACGTATGAGCCGCTTCAGCCTTACATTCGCGCAACGCCAGCCGGTCATCCTGACCCGTTGCTGCGATTGGCCGAGCGACACCGTGCTCAAGCGTCGGCGCAGCGTGCTGTTCGCCTTCACCTTCTCCCCACCCGTCCGCGCCCACTGATCAGGCTGCTGCGTGCCCGGCTTCCTGCCGTGGCCGAGCCTTTGTACATCTGAATTTTTTCGGTCGTGTTTGCGCGCGTCCGGGGCAATGTCGTCGCGATGTTGCGCCCGGGCGGCGGTTGTGGAGTGGTGATGAACAAGCGTTTTCTGGCGGGCCTGTTGTTCGCGGTGTCGGTTGTCGGTTTCAGTCTCGGTGCGAGCCTGCCCCTGGTGTCGTTGCGTCTGCTCGAGGCGGGGGCCAGTACTCTGCAGATCGGTATTCTTTCGGCCATCCCGGCAGCGGGCATGATGCTCTCGGCGTTCATGGTCGATGCCTGCTGCCGCCACCTGACCCGACGCACCATTTACCTGCTGTGCTTTGGCTTGTGCACCTTGAGCATCGGCCTGCTGGAGTGGGCGTTTTCCTCCGTCTACCTGCTCGGCCTGCTGCGCCTGGGGCTGGGGATCGGCATGGGCATCGCGATCATCCTCGGCGAATCCTGGGTCAATGAACTGAGCCCCGAGCACAACCGCGGCAAGATCATGGCGCTGTATGCCACGGCGTTCACAGGCTTCCAGATGCTTGGCCCGGCGATGCTGGCGCTGCTAGGGGCGCAGAGCATCTGGGTGACTGCGGTGGTGACCGGCTGTTATGGCCTGGCGCTGGTGTGCATCATGCTGACGGTTCCAGACGATCACGTTGAGCACGGCGAAGAAGGCGAAAAGAGCTTCTCTCTGGCCGGCTTCTTCCGCGTTGCACCTGCCTTGTGCATGGCCGTGCTGTTCTTCTCGTTCTTCGATGCGGTGGTGCTGTCGTTGATGCCGGTGTACGCCTCCAGCCATGGTTTTGCCGTGGGCGTAGCGGCGTTGATGGTGACGGTGATCCTGACCGGCGACATGCTGTTTCAGCTGCCGCTGGGCTGGTTGGCCGACCGCAGTGAGCGGACCCTGGTGCACCTGGTCTGCGGTGTGGTGGCGATGCTGATCGGCCTGGCCTTGCCCTGGCTGTTGCAGGTGCAGTGGTTGCTGTGGCCGGCACTGGTGGTGCTGGGTGCGGTGGCCGGCGGGGTTTATACCCTGGCGTTGGTGCTGATCGGGCAGCAGTTCAAAGGGCAGGACCTGGTCACCGCCAATGCCAGTGTCGGGCTATTGTGGGGTGTCGGCAGCCTGGTCGGCCCTCTGGTCAGTGGTGCAGCGATGGATGTTGCCCCGCACGGTCTGCCGATGGCGCTGGCGATCATGGCCGCACTGTTCGTGTGTTTTGCCCGCGGCGCCAATCGCAAGGCCTATCGCCTGAGGACGGCGGAATAAGCCGGGCGCATGTGATCGTACAACCAATTGCGCTATGATCCGGGTTGAAGAACATTCGGGACAAACGTTCGATATGAAAGACCAGAGCGCACTGCCACGCGCCCGCAGAAAGCCCCGTAGCCTGGCGCAGGAATTGGTGACCATCCTCACCGAACGCATCCGCGACGGGCACCTCAAGCGTGGCGACAAGCTGCCGACCGAATCGGCCATCATGGAAGAGCAAGGGGTCAGCCGCACCGTAGTGCGCGAGGCGATCTCGCGCTTGCAGGCGGCCGGCCAGGTGGAGACTCGCCACGGCATCGGCACCTTTGTGCTGGATACTCCGAGCCCGAGTGGTTTTCGCATCGACCCGGCGACCATCGTCACCCTGCGTGAAGTACTGGCGGTGCTGGAGTTACGTATCAGCCTGGAGGTCGAGTCCGCCGGCCTGGCCGCTGTGCGCCGCAGTACCGAGCAGCTGGCCGCGATGCGCGAGGCGCTCGATGCCCTTAACGACAGCGTGGCCCATGCCAGCGATGCAGTGGCGTCGGATTTCCAGTTCCACCTGCAAATCGCCATGGCCACCGGTAACCGCTACTTCACCGACATCATGACTCACCTGGGTACCAGCATCATTCCACGCACGCGGCTGAACTCGGCGCGCCTGGCCCATGATGACCAGCAACACTACATGAGCCGGCTCAGTCATGAGCATGAGGCCATCTACGAGGCCATTGCCCGCCAGGACGCCGAAGGTGCCCGTGCGGCGATGCGCCTGCACCTGACCAACAGCCGCGAGCGATTGCGCCTGGCGCATGAGCAGGCTGAAGCCCAAGAGAAGAGCGTTTGATCACCAGGCGGCGATAGGGTCAATAAAAAAGGCGCAGATCTCTCTGCGCCTTTTTGCATGCCGAGTACGCGTCAAGCGATGGCAGCTGCCGACCACTCACCATTGACCAGACGCTTGAGCCCCAGCGGATTGCTGTTGCGCAGCGCCTCAGGGAGCAAGGCCTCAGGATAGTTCTGGTAGCACACCGGACGCAGGAAACGGTCGATCGCCAAGGTGCCCACCGACGTGCCGCGGGCATCGGAGGTGGCCGGGTAAGGGCCGCCATGCACCATGGCGTCACATACCTCGACACCGGTCGGGTAACCGTTGACCAGAATGCGCCCGACCTTCTGCTCCAGCAGCGGTACCAGCCACTGATAAGCCTGGAGGTCGCCCGGCTCGCCGATCAGGGTGGCGGTCAACTGACCACGCAAGCCTTGCAGGGCCGCCTTGAGCTCGGCGTCATCACGTGCTTCGACGATGATGGTGGCGGGGCCAAAGACCTCTTCCTGCAGCAGTTCGTCGCCGCTCAGCAGTAGCGCAACGTCGGCCTTGAACAGCTGTGGGCGGGCCTGGTTGCCTTCCTGTGGTTGACCGGCGAGGTGGCTGATCCCGCTATGCCCTTGCAGGTGCTCAAGGCCTTTGCTGTAGCTGCGCAGCCCGCCGGCGTTGAGCATGGTTTGCGGCGCCTGGGCGGCCATCTGCTCTTGAAGCTGGGCCTGGAACGCGCTGAAGGCTGGCGAGCTGACGCCGAGCACCAGGCCCGGGTTGGTACAGAACTGTCCACAGCCCATGACCACCGATGCTGCCAGCTCGCGGGCGACGGTTTCGCTCCGCTGGCTCAGGGCATCCGGCAGCAGGATCACCGGGTTGATGCTCGACATCTCGGCGAATACCGGAATCGGTTGTGGACGTTCGGCAGCCATTTTACACAGGGCATTGCCGCCACTGAGCGAACCGGTGAAGCCGACGGCCTGGATTGCCGGATGTTTGACCAGGTACTCACCCACGCCAGCACCGAAAATCATGTTGAACACACCCTTGGGCATGCCGGTGCGCTCGGCGGCGCGGATTATTGCGCAGCCGACCAGGTCGGCGGTGGCCATATGCCCGCTGTGGGCCTTGAACACCACCGGGCAGCCAGCTGCCAGTGCTGCAGCGGTGTCGCCACCTGCAGTGGAAAAGGCCAGGGGGAAGTTGCTGGCGCCGAATACCGCCACCGGGCCGACGCCAATGCGCATCTGACGCAGGTCTACGCGCGGCAGGGGCTTGCGCTCGGGCAGGGCGAGGTCGATACGTGCGCCGAGAAAGTCGCCACGTTGCAGAACCTGGGCGAACAGGCGCATCTGGCCGCTGGTGCGACCGCGTTCGCCCTGGATACGGGCAGCCGGCAGGGCGGTTTCCTGGCAGACGATGGCGACAAAATCATCGCCCAGCGCATCCAGTTCGTCAGCGATGGCCAACAAAAATTCGCCGCGACGTTGCGGGCTCAGTTGCCGGTACTCGATAAAGGCCGATTCGGCGGCGCGGGCGGCGCTGTCGACTTCGTGCTCGGTGGCTTGAATGAAGGTGAAGGGCAGTGCCTGGCCCGTGCTGGCGTCGAGGCTTTTCAATGGCTGTGTACCGGCCGCGCTGCGCGTACCGGCAATGAAGTTATGACCAAGAACGGTGGGCATGGGGCTCTCCGGGTTCTGTGATTGAGGTTAGATGACGGACATCGCATGACTTTGCTGGAGCCTGTACAAATACCCCCAGCGCCGCGAGGGCGCTGGGGGGGCCGGCATCAGGTAATGGGCGCCGGGTTGAACAGGGTGATGTCGTTATGCAGTTTGTAACGTTCGGCCCAGGTCTGTTTGCGGCCGCTGGCCACGTCCAGGTAGTAGTGGAACAGCTCCCAGCCCAGTTCTTCGATGCTGGCGCGGCCAGTGGCAATGCGCCCGGCGTCGATGTCGATCAGGTCGGGCCAGCGCTCGGCCAGCTCGGTACGGGTCGAGACCTTGACCACCGGTGCCATGGCCAGCCCGTACGGCGTGCCGCGACCGGTAGTGAACACGTGCAGGTTCATCCCGGCGGCCAGTTGCAAGGTGCCGCAGACAAAGTCGCTGGCCGGGGTGGCGCAGAACACCAGGCCCTTGCTGGCCACGCGTTCGCCCGGGCCGAGTACGCCATTGATGGCGCTGCTACCGGATTTGACGATCGAACCCAGCGACTTTTCAACGATGTTGGACAGGCCGCCTTTCTTGTTCCCGGGTGTGGTGTTGGCGCTGCGGTCGGCCTCGCCGCGCTGCAGGTACTGGTCGTACCAATCCATTTCGCGGACCAGGGCGGCGGCGACTTCCGGGGTTTCGGCGCGGGAGGTGAGCATGTAGATGGCGTCACGCACTTCGGTGACTTCCGAGAACATCACCGTTGCCCCGGCGCGAATCAGCAGGTCGGAGGCATAGCCCAGGGCCGGGTTGGCGGTGATGCCGGAAAACGCATCGCTACCCCCGCACTGCATGCCTAGGATCAGCTCAGCGGCCGGGACGGTTTCGCGGCGGCGCTGGTCGAGTTTCTTCAGGCGGGTTTCGGCCAGTTCCATGATCTGCTCGACCATCTCGGCAAAGCCGTGGCTGGCGTCCTGCAGACGGTATAACCAGGGCTCGCTGAGGTCGACCGAGGCGTCGTTCTCGTGCATCACCTGGCCCGCCTGCAGCTTCTCGCAACCGAGGCTGATGACCAAGGCTTCGCCGCCCAGGTTGGGGTTGCGCGCGAGATTGCGCACGGTGCGGATCGGAATGTAGGCATCGCGGGCATTGATGGCCACGCCGCAGCCATAGCTGTGGGTCAGGGCCACCACGTCGTCGACATGCGGGTACTTGGGCAGCAGCTCGTCGCGAATGCGTTTGACGGCATGGTCGAGTACGCCGGTTACGCATTGCACGGTGGTGGTGATGCCGAGGATGTTGCGGGTACCGACCGTACCGTCGGCATTGCGGTAGCCTTCGAACGTGTAGCCCTCCAGTGGCGGCAGGGGCGCGGGGACGGCGTCGGACATCGGCAGGCTGTCCAGCGGCGGTGCCGAGGGCATGGCCAGTTGGGTTTCCTTTACCCAGCTGCCTTGTGCCAGGTCTTGCAGCGCGTAGCCGATTACCTGGCCATAGCGCACCACCTGCTCGCCCTTGGCGATGTTCACCAGGGCGACCTTGTGGCTCTGGGGGATACCTTCGGTCACCGTCAGGCCGTCGGCAAAGCGGCTGCCTTCAGCGACACCCTGATCATTCACCACGACAACAACGTTGTCCTGTTCGTGCAGGCGCACGTAGCGGGGTGAATCGGCGTGTTCGATCATGTGCATGGGGTGGCCCTTCTTGTGCTTTGTTCAGGCTGATCAGCACGCCTGCGGCCGGGGCCGCAGGCGTTTTACTCAACGGCGGGATTCGGCAAGTGCGGCAGCGCCAGGCTGTGTGTGCTCATTGCCGTTCTTGTTGGCATCTTCGCGCAATTCGATACGCTTGATCGGACCGACGATCACCAGGTAGCTGAACACCGCGACCAGGGCGTTGGCACCGACATACACCAGTGCCCATTTGAACGAGCCGGTGGCGCTGATGATGTAGCCGATGATGATCGGCGTGGTGATCGAGGCGATGTTGCCGAAGGTGTTGAACATGCCGCCGGACAGGCCGGCGATCTGCTTCGGCGATGTGTCGGAAACCACCGCCCAGCCCAGCGCACCGAGGCCTTTGCCAAAGAAGGCCAGGGCCATGATGCCCACCACCATCCATTCGGCATCGACATAGTTGCAGATGATCATCGAGGTCGACAGCAGCAGGCCGATGACGATCGGCGCCTTGCGGGCGAAAGTCAGCGAGTTGCCGCGACGCAGCAGGTGGTCGGAGATGATCCCGCCGAGGACGCCGCCGACAAAGCCGCAGATAGCCGGCAGCGAGGCGATGAAGCCGGCCTTGAGGATCGACATGCCGCGCTCCTGCACCAGATACACCGGGAACCAGGTCAGGAAGAAGTAGGTGATGGCGTTGATGCAGTACTGGCCCAGGTAGATGCCGAGCATCATGCGGCTGCTGAGCAGCTGCTTGATGTAGCCCCATTTCGGGCCGCTGCTGCCGGCCTGGCGCGGTTTGTCCATGTCGACCAGGCCGCCGTTCTGCTCGATGTGCTCAAGCTCGGCGGCACTGATCATCGGGTGTTCTTTGGGGTTGTAGATCAACTTCATCCAGGCGATGGAGAACAGGATGCCGAGCACGCCCATGACGATGAACACGTGTTCCCAGCCCCAGGCGTGGACAATCCAGCCCATCAACGGGGCGAACAGCACGGTGGCGAAGTATTGCGCGGAGTTGAAAATGGCCGATGCGGTGCCGCGTTCAGCGGTGGGAAACCACGCCGCTACGATGCGTGCATTACCGGGGAAGGACGGGGCTTCGGCGAAGCCGACCAGAAAGCGCAGCATGAACAGCGCAATGATTGCATTGGCCACCGGCAGGTAGCCGACAAAGCCTTGCAGGACGGTGAAGGCCGACCAGGTGAAGATGCTCAGTGCGTAGATTTTTTTCGAGCCGAAGCGGTCGAGCAGCCAGCCTCCGGGAATCTGCCCGAGGACATAGGCCCAGCCGAATGCGGAGAAAATATAGCCAAGGGTGATGGCATCGATGCCCAGGTCCTTCTGCAAGCTCGAGCCTGCGATGGAGATGGTCGCGCGGTCGGCATAGTTGATCGTGGTCACGACAAACAGCATGAACAGGATCAGGTAGCGTACATGCGTCTTTTTGGTCGCTTGCATGCAGGTGTACTCCCACTAATTATTTTTGTGCGGGGTTCTGTTTTTGGGGAGCCGAAGGGGCAGGCTTCGGCTCCGGCGACCTGTGGTCGCGTGGGTGCGTCAGGCGTTATTGCGCACCCTGCTTGTCCATCAGTGCCGCGAGCATTTCGTACTCGTCTGGCGTCAGGTCGGTGAGCGGCGTGCGTACCGGGCCTGCGTCGTAACCGGCGATCTTCGCCCCTGCCTTGACGATGCTGACGGCGTAGCCTGCCTTGCGGTTACGGATGTCCAGGTACGGCAGGAAGAAGTCGTCGATGATCTTGGCCACGGTGGCGTGATCGTCGCGGGCGATGGCGTGGTAGAAGTCCATCGCGGTTTTCGGGATGAAGTTGAACACCGCCGACGAGTACACCGGCACGCCCAGGGCCTTGTACGCCGCGGCATAGACTTCTGCAGTCGGCAGGCCTCCCAGGTACGAGAAGCGCTCACCCAGGCGGCGACGGATCGACACCATCAGCTCGATATCACCCAGGCCATCCTTGTAGCCGATCAGGTTCGGGCAGCGCTCGGCCAATTGCTCCAGCTGCACGGCATTGAGGCGGCAGACGTTGCGATTGTAAACCACCACGCCGATATCCACCGACTTGCACACCGCTTCAACGTGAGCGGCGACGCCGTCCTGGCTGGCTTCGGTCAGGTAATGCGGCAGTAGCAGCAGGCCTTTGGCGCCCAGGCGCTGGGCTTCCTGAGCATATTCGATGGCCTGGCGGGTCGAACCGCCGACGCCGGCGAGGATCGGTACGCTGGTGGCGCAGGTGTCGACGGCGGTCTTGATGATTTCCGAGTATTCACTGGCAGCCAGGGAGAAAAACTCGCCCGTGCCGCCAGCGGCGAACAGGGCGCTGGCGCCGTACGGGGCCAGCCATTCCAGGCGCTTGATGTAACCGGCGCGATTGAAGTCGCCTTGCGCATTGAAGTCGGTAACCGGAAACGACAGCAGGCCGTGGGAGAGGATGGATTTCAGTTCTTGTGGATTCATTGTTGTAGAACACCCTGTAAGACACATTGGAAGACGCAGCGGTACTCGAGTAGAGATACGTTATCGTACAACTTAAAAAGTGACTAGCCCCGCTTGTCCTCTTTTTTAGTGGGCGGGATATTTCCAGGGGGGCGAAGGTGTGTTCGAAAAGCTGCAGGGCGCATTGTAGGCTGCGCCAGCTTCCGATGTGGGAGCTGGCGAAGCCTGCGATCGAGCGCGTAGCGGTGGCAGGTGTTTAGCCGAGGCAGCGCGTTACATGTTTCACCGACTGGTACGACGACAACCCCCAAGGCCCGAGCTCGCGGCCGATACCGCTGCCTTTGGTGCCACCCCACGAGGTTTCGACGAACACCGCCTGGATCGAGTTGATCCAGACATGACCGACTTCCAGGGCATCGGCGACGCGCTCGGCGCGCACCAGGTCGCTGGAACAGACGGTGGCCACCAGGCCGAAACGGCTGTCGTTGGCCAGCGAAATCGCCTCTTCTTCGCTGCTGAAGCGACGGCTGCACAGTACCGGGCCAAAGATTTCCTCGGTCCACAGGCGGCTATCGGTCGGCACATCGGTGTACAGCGTCGGGCTGACGAACCAGCCTTCACGGTCCACAACCTGGCCGCCGGTGAGGCAGTGCAGGCCTTCTTCGCGAGCCACGTCGAAGTAACCGGCGACTTTGTGCCACTGCGCCTGACTGGTCAGCGGGCCCATGTCGACTTCTTCGGTCAGTGGATTACCCACGCGGAATTTTTCCAGTGCTGCTTGCAGGCGTGGCAACAGGATATCGGCAATGCCGCCCTGGACCAGCAGGCGCGAGGTCGCCGAACACATCTGCCCGGCATTCCAGGTGATGCCGGCGACGATCCAATCCACGGCCTGATCCGGGTCGCAGTCATCGAATACCAGGATCGCCGACTTGCCACCCAGTTCCAGGGTCACAGGGCGACAGTGCTCTGCAGCGCTACGCATGACCTGGCTGCCAACGCCATTGCTGCCGGTAAAGGACAGCTTGTCCAGGCCGTTATGGTTGCTCAGCGCAGCGCCGGTTTCGGCTTTGCCGTTGACGATGTTGAGCACGCCGGCAGGCAAGCCCAGGGCGTCGGCGATCTGGCCGTAGGCCTGCTCGATCAGTGGCGTGACCTCGGACGGCTTGAGTACCACGGTGCAACCTGCGGCCAGCGCCGGAGCGAGTTTCCAGGCACTGGTCACCAGCGGGAAGTTCCACGGCACGATCAGGCCGACCACGCCGACCGGCTCAAGGCGGGTGCGGGCACTGAAGCCTGGCGCGGCCAGTGCTACATCGCGGTTTTTCTGTGGCAACTGCTCGGCAAGATCGGCGTAGTAGTTGAAGGTGGCGATGGCATCATCCAGGTCGATCTCAACCTCGTGACGCGGCTTGCCGTTGTTCTGCATCTGCAGCGCAATCAGCGCTTCGCGGCGTTGCCCCAGTTGCGTGGCAAAGCCACGCAGGCAGGTGGCACGCTCGGCCGCACTGGTGCGCTTCCAGGCTGGCAGCGCCTGACGGGCAGCGGCCACGGCCTGGTCGACTTGAGCGGTACTGGCCGAGATGAGCTCGGCAAAGGGTTGGCCCAGCGACGGGTCAAAGACGGCAATGCAATCGCTGCCTTGGCCTTCGACCCAGCGGCCGTCGATGTAATGAGGAGTGGTCATGGCATAGCTCCGGTCAGGCCATCTCGGCAGTGCTCAGCGGCACGCTCGAGGCGCTTTTGCAGCGCACCCAGCGTGGACCGCGAGGGCCGTAGACACCAGCAGGTTCAGGGAAAAGGTTGAGCAGGGTCAGGTACAGCGCGCCGGCCAGGCCGAGGGTCACCGGCAGGCTCAGGTCGATGCCGCCGGCCAGGTCGCCCAGCGGGCCGACAAACTGCCCGGGCAGGTTGACGAAGCACAGGCCGACCACCGCGCTCGGGATCCAGGCGCCCATGCCACGCCAGTTCCAGCCGTGCTGGAACCAGTAGTGGCCGCCGCGTTCGCCGCGGGTGAACACTTGCAGGTCATCGGCGTGGTAAAAGCCACGGCGGGTGATCAGGCCGAGAATCATGATCACCATCCACGGGCTGGTGCAGGTAATGATCAGCACGGCGAAGGTGGACACGCTCTGCACCAGGTTGAAGGTGAAACGGCCAATGAAGATGAAGGCGATGGCCGCGACACCGATCAGCACCGTCGCGCTGGCGCGGCTGAGCAGGCGCGGGAACACGCTGGACATGTCCAGGCCGGTGCCATACAGCGCGGTGGTGCCGGTGGACATACCGCCGATGACGGCAATCAGGCATACCGGCAGGAAGAACCAGGTCGGCGAAATGGCCAGCAGGCCGCCGACATAGTTGTTCGCCTCGATGTACTGCGGTGCCTGGGTGGCCACCAGGGTGGCGGTGCACAGGCCGAACAGGAACGGAATCAGGGTACCGGCCTGGGCCGCAATGACCGCCAGCATGATCCGCGACTTGGGGGTTTGCCGCGGGATGTAGCGCGACCAGTCACCGAGGAAGGCACCGAACGAGACCGGGTTGCTCATGGCCAGAATGGCGGCGCCCATGAAGGCTGCCCAGAAGCCCGGCTGGCCGAGGTTGACGCTGCCGGCGAAGCGGGTGTCGAACGGGCCGGCAAACGCGACGATGCCCAGCAGGAACAGCAGGCTCGAGGCAGAGACGGCGACCTTGTTGACCCACAGCATGAAGCGAAAGCCGTAGATGCAGACGATCAGTACCAGGATGGCGAACAGTCCGTAGGCCAGGCCCAGGGTCAGGTCGGTTTCGGGCAGGCCGACCAGGCGCTTGGCGCCGCCGACCAGGGCGTCACCGGAACTCCACACCGACAGCGAGAAGAACGCCACAGCGGTCAGCAACGAAAGGAACGAGCCGACGATGCGCCCGTGCACGCCAAAGTGCGCACCGGACGACACCGCGTTGTTGGTGCCGTTGAGGGCACCGAACAGGCCCATCGGGGCGAGGATCAAGGCGCCGACCGCGACGCCGAGAATGATCGACCACAGGCCCGCCTCGAAAGACAGCCCGAACAATACCGGGAAGCTGCCCAGTACAGCGGTGGCGAATGTGTTGGCGCCGCCGAAGATCAGGCGGAACAGGTCGGTTGGGGTAGCGTGGCGTTGATCGTCAGGGATCTGTTCCACACCGTTGGTTTCGATACCACTCGATTGCGTCATCGTAGGGCTCCAAGCGCTATTGTTGTCGGCCGTCGCTCAGGCGCGGACCATTTTTTGGGTGCGTTGGCAGTAGCGGCAATGCCGCTGAAAAAGGTTAAGCGGGGCTGACGACCGACAGGTGCTCGTGGCAGGCCAGCCAGCGTTCGCCTTCGCGGCGGAAAACAATGGTTTCCCGTTCTTCGAGTTGGTGTTCTTCACCCGCCAGGCGAATGTGGGTGGCGACGTCGTGCATGAAGATCGCTACATCACCCTGCAGGCTGACCTGGGCGTTGCTGGAGCGGCAGCCGAGCACGGCGAAGCCTTCGGCCTGCCATTGCTGCCAGACCTGCTCATAGGCGTGGCGCGAGAGCAGCGGCTCGGGGAGGGTATGGAAGAGGAAGCTGGCGTCTTCGCTGAAACAGGCGAAGTAGCGCGCGGTGTCGTTGCTGGCAAACGCGTCGACGAGATCGGCGGCGGCTTGGCGCACCTGATTCTGGAGAATTGGGTCCACGAGGGGGCCTCACGGTTATTGTGATTATCGTGGCGCGATTCTGGTGAGGGCCAGCGGCGGGAAGAATCGCTGACTGCAAATAATCAGTTCAGAAATTTCTGAACCAATCGCCGAGGCGCTGTGCATCATGAGGAATATTTGAGTTGATCTAAAAAATAATGAGTTTGTCTCACTATCGCGACCTGCCGACAATGGCTCCATTAAACGAATTGGAGTTTTGTCATGGCATTGGCCCATTCCCTTGGATTCCCGCGCATTGGCCGCGATCGCGAACTGAAGAAAGCCCAAGAGGCGTTCTGGAAGGGCGAACTCAATGAATCGGGCCTGCGTGCGGTGGGCAGTGAACTGCGCAAAACGCACTGGGCACTGCAGAAACAGGCCGGGATCGAGCTGTTGCCGGTGGGCGATTTCGCCTGGTACGACCAGGTGTTGACCCATTCGCTGATGTTCGGCGTGATCCCTGAGCGCTTCCGTCCACACGACGGCAACGCCACCCTGCAAACGCTGTTCGGCATGGCGCGTGGCGTCAGCGACAGCTGTTGCGGTGGTGCCCATGCGCAGGAAATGACCAAGTGGTTCGACACCAACTACCACTACCTGGTACCGGAATTCAGCGCCGACCAGCAGTTCCAGCTGGGCTGGGAGCAACTGTTTGAAGAGGTTGCAGAGGCCCAGGCATTGGGCCACACGGTCAAGCCGGTGATCATCGGACCGCTGACCTACCTGTGGTTGGGCAAAGCCAAAGGCGTGGCATTCGACAAACTCGAACTGCTCGATCGTCTGTTGCCGCTGTATGGCCAGATCTTCCAGCGCCTGGCAGCCCAAGGCGTCGAGTGGGTGCAGATCGACGAGCCGATCCTGGTGCTCGACCTGCCGCAGGAATGGAAGAATGCCTTCGAGCGTGCCTACAACCAGATCCAGCGCGACCCACTGAAGAAGCTGCTGGCCACCTACTTTGGCGGCCTGGAAGAGAATCTGGGTCTGGCGGCCAACCTGCCAGTGGACGGCTTGCACATCGACCTGGTGCGTGCCCCTGATCAGTACCCGACCATCCTCGATCGCCTGCCGGCCTACAAGATTCTGTCGCTGGGGCTGGTCAACGGTCGTAACGTCTGGCGCTGCGACCTGGAAAAAGCCCTGGAGGTGCTTCAGCACGCCAACGAGCGGCTGGGCGAGCGCCTGTGGGTTGCGCCTTCCTGCTCACTACTGCATAGCCCGGTGGACCTGGGGCGTGAAGACAAGCTGGATGCCGAGCTCAAAAGCTGGCTGGCCTTTGCCGTACAGAAATGCGAAGAGGTTGCCATCCTCGCCCGCGCTGTAAACGAGCCGGAAGCGCAACCGGTGCTGGAGGCCCTGGGCCAGAGCCGTGCGGTGCAAGCCAGCCGTGCTGCCTCGACGCGTATCCACAAACCGCCAGTGCAGGCGCGTGTTGCGGCCATCACCGCCGGTGACAGCCAGCGCCACTCGGCGTTTGCCAGCCGTATCGCCACGCAGCGCGCGGGGCTGGACCTGCCGCTGTTCCCGACCACCACCATCGGCTCGTTCCCGCAAACCGCGGCAATCCGGCTGGCACGTCAGTCGTACAAGCAAGGCAAGCTGACTGAAGCTGAATACACCGAGGCGATGCACAGCGAAATCCGCCACGCCGTTGAAATCCAGGAGCGCCTCGGCCTGGACGTGCTGGTACACGGTGAAGCAGAACGCAACGACATGGTCGAGTACTTCGCCGAGCAGCTGGACGGGTACCTGTTCACCCGCTTTGGCTGGGTCCAGAGCTATGGTTCACGCTGTGTAAAACCCGCAGTGATCTTCGGCGACCTGAGCCGCCCGAAAGCCATGACCGTGGAATGGATCCGCTATGCCCAGGGCCTGACTGACAAAGTCATGAAGGGCATGCTCACGGGCCCGGTGACCATGCTGATGTGGTCGTTCCCGCGGGAAGACGTGAGCCGTGAGGTGCAGGCTCGCCAGTTGGCGCTGGCCATTCGTGATGAAGTGGTCGATCTGGAGGCGGCGGGTATCAGGATCGTGCAGATCGACGAAGCCGCTTTCCGTGAAGGCCTGCCCCTGCGCCAGGCGCAATGGCAGCCTTACCTGGACTGGGCCACCGAGGTGTTTCGCCTGTGCGCCTCTGGTGTGCGTGACGAAACCCAGATCCACACGCACATGTGCTACAGCGAGTTCAACGATGTCATCGAGGCCATTGCTGCGATGGATGCCGACGTCATCACCATTGAAACCTCGCGTTCGGACATGGAGTTGCTGGAGGCGTTCGAGGCGTTCGCCTACCCGAACGAAATCGGCCCGGGGGTCTACGACATCCACTCGCCACGGGTTCCGGATGTCGCGCAAATGGCTGATCTGTTGCGCAAAGCCACCCAGCGCATCCCCGCCGAGCGCTTGTGGGTCAACCCCGACTGCGGCCTGAAAACCCGCGGCTGGCCGGAAACCGAAGCGGCCCTGGTGCACATGGTCAATGCTGCTCGGCAACTGCGCAAAGAGTGGGCGTGAGCTCGGGTAGCAACCAGGTCGCGGTTTGACGCGCTTCGTCAATCAAGGGCCAGCCGGAGAGGATCAGGGCGCTGAGGCCAAGGTCGGCCTGATAGCCGCGGATCTGTTCGGCAATCTGCGTGCCGCTGCCGACGAAGTAGGTGGCAGAGGAGCCGTTACCGAAGATGTCCAGCGGCGCCCAGGCGGTGATGCCTGCATATAAATGGCCCTCGAGGTGCAACGCCTCGAGGCTGGGCAGGCGCCCCTTGCGCAAACTCTCCAGCCAGCCCTGACGGCGTGCATCCGGAGCCTGGAAACTAGTGAAGTCCTGGCGCCCCGCAGTACGCCGCAAAATGGTCTCGTTGAGCTTGTCGCGCAGCACATCGACGCCCGTGGTTTCGAACATGCCGTAGAAGCATTCCAGCGCTTCGGCGCAGCTTTGGCGCACGGTGACGCTGGCCAGGGCGCCCATGCCCTTGAGCGCCCGGCCGTGAATTGCGGCAGCAAGCCGGGCGTTGTCGAACTTGGGTTTGAGCACCGCCGTCTCGCGCATCATCGTCAGGTAGACATCCGCCAGCTCCGCCGTGTGGGCAACCCCGGCGGGGGAGTCGCCGGTGCCCCATAACTCCACCCCGTCTTCTTGCGAAGGCGTCAGGTGCAACGGCGTATTGGGAAACCAGGAGTGCGACCCTTGCTTGTATGAAAAACAGAATTTGCGCCAGTAGTCGATGCCCAGGGTGTAACGCTCTGCATGCGGCGTGGTGATCCCATAGGCGCGCATGATGTTGTCGCGGCCATTGATCAGGTTGAGCAACAACCGGCCGCCGCTGAGCGTGTCGAACGAGAGCATCTGCTGGGCCAGCAACTTGGGCGGCGTCATGCGCGCGTAGGTGGCAACGAGGAACTTGATGCGCCGGGTATGGCTGGCGGCGAAGGCGGCGCTCACCAGGGGATCGTTCGGCCAGGTGGCAACCATCGCGCCATAGAACCCGCAGGCTTCGATGGTTTTGGCCAGCGTTACGTAGCGTTCGCTGTCGAGGTCGAGCAGGCCGTCCGGGCACCAGGGAAAACGGCCGTCGGCGAAACTCAGGTACCAGAGGACTTTAATGGACATGGGAAAACATCAACTGAAGACGAGCCAGCAAAGCATACTGCCAGGTGCTTGATTATTTCTAGAATGTTGTAATTTATTATTTATTATTCCTTAAATGAATAACAGGCTGTAATCGCGATCTAAGCCTCTGCCGCTTATGTCTATTTAGATATGACGCAACAGTATTTTGGCTATAAGCACTTCTCCAGTAGCCTTTCCTTCGCAGCCTACTGTTACCCCTGATGGCCCTCTATCAGCCAGGACACAGCGACTGATCTCTCTGACCATCCTGTGTGCAACCAATAAGGACTGATATGGCCAAGCTACCTAAGGCCGGGGCGGCGTTCGCCCTGATAATTGCGGGAGGTGCCACTGCTTCAGGTGCCTTCGCTGCCGAAGCGGACCCGGGCGACTACGTGGCGGCACCGCCGGGGACCGACCTGGGGCTGCTGTATTATCAGCACAGTTCCGCCGATACCTACCGTGACGAACATGGCAATAAAGTGGCCGGGCACTCACGCTTTCGTTCGGACATCGGCATCTTCCGTTACGTGCATTTCGCCGAGCTGTGGGGCTACACCATCGATCCACAAGTCGTCGTGCCGTTCGGCCGCATCGATGATGCGCGCCTGGCGGGGGCCTCGATACGGGGCAACAGCGGTGTCGGCGATCCGCAGATCACTGCGACGCTGTGGCTTGTGAACGACCCGGCGCAAAAGCGCTGGTTCGGCATTTCACCCTTCGTGGTCGTGCCACTGGGTACCTACGATAAACATGAAGTGTTCAACCTGGGGGAGAATCGCTGGAAGGGGATCCTGCAGGCCGGTTACGTACAAGGGCTGGGCGAGCATTTCAGCTGGGACTGGATCGGCGACGTCACCTGGTATGGCCGCAACAACGAAGGTGGCGATGGCAGCCAGACCCTGAAGCAACAGCAGTCGTACCAGATGATCAACTGGCTGAGCTACCACATTGATGGTCGCTCGCGAGTGTCCGCTGGCTACTCGACGGTGCATGGCGGCAAGCAGGAGCTGGATGGCGTCGATACCGGCAGCCGTACACGGGTCGATCAATGGCGTGCGCTGTACGCCACTCAGGTCGGCGCGGCCAGTCAGTTCCAGGTCGCGCTGGCCAAGGACCTCAATGTGCGCGGCGGCTTCGAACGCGACTACCAGCTCAACTTCCGTATTGCCCACAGTTTCTAGTTTGAGAACACCTGCCATGACTGATCTTCATCTACTCGATGCCGTCGTTTCCGCCCATGGCGCCCTGCGCCAGAAGAAGCCGCTGGTTCAATGCCTGACCAATGCCGTTTCCAGTAACTTCATGGCCAACATCCTGCTGGCGGCCGGTGCCGCGCCGGCGATGGTCGACAACCCCGAGGAGGCCGCTGCCTTCGTTGCGGTGGCCGATGCCGTGCTGGTCAATCTCGGCACCCCTACGGCGGCACAGGTCGAGGCAATGCGCCTGGCGGTCGAGGCCGCGCAGCGCATTGGTCGGCCCTGGGTACTCGACCCGATCGGCGCAGGTGGCCTGGCCTGGCGCGGCGGTGTGGCGGCAGGGCTGCTGTCGTTCAAACCGGCAGTGATCCGTGGCAATGCCTCGGAAATAATCGGCCTGGCCGGGCTGGGCGGTGGCAACCGTGGCTTTGACAGTTCCAGCGACCCGGCTGATTCGGTGCCGGCGGCGCGTGAGTTGCTCGTGCATACCTCAGCCGTCTCGGCGTCCGGGCCGATCGATCATGTCGTGGGCGTCGACGGGCAGGGCAGCACGCAGTTGATCAAGGTCGCAGGCGGCAGTGCGCTGTTGCCTCGGGTCACCGCTACCGGCTGTTCCCTGGGAGCGCTGGTGGCTGCTTACACGGCTGTCGCAGCCACGCCATTGCTGGCTCTGGTTGCTGCGCATGTGCACTTTGCTGTGGCCGCTGAGCTGGCTGAGGAGCGGGCCAAGGGACCCGGTTCCTTCGCTGTGGCCTTCGTCGATGCGCTTGATCAGGTGGACGCTGAGGTTATTCGTGAGCGGGCCCGTATTACCCGCAGTGCCCTGTCAGCGTGAGCCTGCCCACGCCGCTTTATCCGCTGGTTTCGGTCGCCAGCCTGGCGGCCGATCCGCAACGCTACCGAATTCTCGAGGTCGCTGCGCGCAAGGCTGGAGATGTACCGCAGGCCGTGTCGGCACGCGAGGCATTTAGCCAGGGGCATATCCCCGGCAGCGCATTCGCCGACCTCTGTCAGGACTTCTCCGATCCGCACTCACCCTGGCCCTATCAGCGGCCCGGCGCGCAGGCGTTCAGCCGTGCAGCACAGGCTGCCGGCATTCGTCAGGACCAGTCCATCGTGGTCTACGACCGCAGCGATGGCATCTGGGCGGCGCGCCTGTGGTGGTTGTTCAGGGCGTACGGGCACCGGCGGGTGCAGGTGCTGGACGGCGGCCTGCAGGCTTGGTGTGCGGCCGGACTGCCGCTGGATCAGGCGCAGGACGCCATGGCTCCGGGAGACTTTGAGGCACGGGCAGACGACGAGGCGGCATTTGTCGACCGCGAACAGGTGCTGGCAGTTGTTAACGGGGAGCGCAGGGCGCAGTTGCTGAACGTATTGCGGCGGCCGGTGTTTACCGGTGCCGAACAGCGTTACGCCCGCGCCGGACACATCCCCGGCAGCCTGCATGTGGCCCACGGCACGCTACTGGATGCGCAATCGGGCCTGCTGTTGCCGGCTGCCGTTCTGCGCGAGCGCTTTGCGCTGCTCAATCCGCACGTTCCGGTCATCACCTATTGCGGCAGCGGCATTACCGCCGCCGGCACGGCGCTGGCGCTGGCCGTGGCCGGCCGTGAAGACGTCGCCGTGTACGACGGTTCACTGGTCGAGTGGTCTGCCGACCCGACACTTGCGTTGGTCACTTCAAGCGACTGACCCACCCCTTATTTTCAGATGGAGTAGAGACAAACATGGCGATCAAGGCACTGTGGTACCTGAGCATGGCGGACGGCAACTACCCGTGGATGCCGGAAGGCTTTTTCGGCGTTGACCTGGCGCGCTACCGGCGCCTGGCGCAGACCATCGACCAAGGCGGGTTCTACGGCGCCCTGGTGGCGACCTGGCCGAACGATCCGCTGGTGTCTGCCAGTTCCGTCGCCGGCTTCACCGAGCGCATGAAGTTCCTGGTAGCGGAATACGCCGGAATGACCTCGCCCAAGTTGCTGGCGGAGCAGGCGCTGACCTTCGAGGCCTACTACGGTGACCGCCTGCTGTTCAACCACATCAACGGCCGCGACGAGCGCGCCCGCACCTACGCCATCGCTACCAGCGCCGATGATCGTTACCAGCTGGGCGAGGAATACTGGAAAGCGTTCCAGGCGGCGTACCTCGCCGGCAACCCTTCGCTGTTCCCCAATACCCGCTTCGGCCTTGAGCCGAAAAGCACCGGTGGCATTCCGCTCTGGGGGACTGGCGAGTCGAGTGCGGGCGTGGTGCATGCCGGCAAGGTGGTCGATGTCTACCTGCTAATGCTGCGGGAGGTCGAGGTCATGAGCGAGAAGTTCGGCCGCGCGGTGGCCAGCGCAGCCGGACAGGGGCGCACGTTCGCCGACCTCGGTGCCTTGGCCAGTGTGACTGTGCGTGCCAACGAAGCCGAGGCGCAGAAGCACTTCTACCGGATGTTCGAACAGACCGGCGTGGAACTCCTCAAGGCAAAACTCGACGAGGTGATCGGCCGCCGCACCCAGGGTGAATCCAGCCTGGCGAATTTCACTGCGCCGGATGCCCAGCGCCAGGAGTGGGTCGACTACCTGCGCCAGGACAAGCTGCCGCCACTGGAGTCTTTGCGCCTTGAGCACAACCTCTACGCCGGTATGACCGCCTGGTCTTCGCTGGACATCTTCGGCAGCGGCTCGTCGGCGGCTTACCTGGTGGGCGACCCGGACGCCATCGCCGGCAACATCGAGCTTTACCACCAGCGCAGCGGCCTGTCGGCACTGATCCTCTCGGGCTGGCCATTGATCGAAGAGGCCCAGCACGTGGCGGACCTGTTGCTGCCGCGTCTGGCGGAAATCGGTGGGGGCGACGCGGGTGAAGAATGAACGCTGGGCACATGAGGTCGGGGGACTGCTGTTCGACCTCGATGGAACCCTGGTCTGCTCCCTGCAGTTGATCGAGCGTGTACTGGGTGGCTGGGCGAGGAAAGTGGGGCAGGATCCGGCAGCGCTGATCGCGGCCAGTCATGGTCGCCGTACGCAGGACATTGTCTGTCGTTACTGTCCTGCTGACAGGGATCCGCTGCGTGAGCGTGCCGAGCTGGATGCACAGTTTGCCGAGTCGCTGGAGGGTGTTGAAGCTATTGCAGGCGCCGCGGCTTTCATCGAGTCCCTGGGGGCTCTGCCATGGGGCATTGTGACCTCCGCGGAACGCGCGCTGACCGAGCGTCGCCTGCGGGCGGTCGGTCTGCCGATACCGCGCGTGCTGGTCGCTGCCGAGGACGTTGCCCAGGGCAAGCCGGACCCGGCTGGTTACCGGCTTGGCGCCGAGTTGCTCGGCATCCCGCCGGCGCAATTGCTGGTGTTTGAAGACGCCCCTGCCGGTATTGCCGCTGCGCAGGCGGCGGGGATGCGCGTGCTGGTGGTGGGTGAGCAGGACCCGAGTGGCTCGGGGTTGGCGTGCCTGCGCGACTACGCTCAGGTAGAGGTGGCGTTGATGCCTGGGGAATCCAGGCGGGCCATGCTGGCTTTGCGTCGGACGGCAAAGCAGGCGTAGTTTAACTTGCCAGATACAGAACCCCTCCTGAGGCGCAACACCTCAAGGGGGTATCTGTGCAGAGGAATCGCGCGGCGCCTGGTGTGCCAGGCGCTTAGCCCATCTTTGGCAGTGAGTCGTAAGCTTGCTTTACAATGTCTCTGCCATACTTTCTTTCAAGTCGCCTGACGGTGAAATGCCCTTTGGCCATGTCTTGAAAGTGATCCATGAATATGGTGTTGATAATAGCTCCGCCAGCAGCGCCAATTGCCGGTACTGCCTGTGCAGCTAATTTCTCTGTGATTTGTATGCTGAATCGCTCGGCAACACTTGCGATCAGCTTTATTAGTACTGGCGCACTTTCGTCTGCCAGTTTCTTTTTTAGTATGAATTCAGATGCTTCCGCTACGGTTCTTGCGAGCGCGGTCCGCACCGCATAGTAGGCGCTCTCTGCGCAATCATCATCCACGCTCTCGCCCCCAAGAGCGAAGACAGTGAGGCACGCTTGCTTGGTTTCCAGGTCTGAAATGGATTCGCCCTCACTTCTCGCAATGTCTGCGATGGATCGCAACATTATAGAGGTGGAAATCGGCAGCTCAATTGCCAAGGCAGCGACGCCAAAAAAACCACCGACGCCACCAGAAATGGCTACGCCAAGCTTGTGCCATATATTAGAAGACTCTTCACCCGGGACATCTTTCATTGTCAGCGTTGCCATGTCCGAGGCTTTGAGTAAAGCGCTTTGAACTACATCGCCAATATTTTTATTCCAGTCCTTCGGTAGAAGCTCAAAGCCTTTTTCAATCGGGGCGCCTAACATATTTGTAATCTTAACGGCGACGCCTGGGTTTTCCAGTAGGCTCTTTGCAGTTTGAAGGCTTTTCTGATCGACTTCCGATATTGTCACAGACATGCTCAATCTCTGGATTGGCTACACAGGGCGTGCAGGTGTGAGGTACGTTAAGTGGCTCCAAAATGATATCATGCAATATTTAATGATGAAAAATAGTTTGATTTTGGTTTAAGTTTTACTCGCTTGTAGATTCGCTATTGCCTTGGGTGGGGTTTAATCTTTCAGTCGGATGTATAACGATGTCAAAAATATCTAGAATCAGAGAGTTTATTTCCCTGTCCGCTGGGTCTTTGGGGGAGGCAATTCAGCATTATTGGCCGGTTATAAATTACGAGAAAAATGGGTTGCAAGAGTCGAATTTGACCATTCACTTTGCGGCGCATGCCATGGGGGCTGGTTTACACGCTTATCCAGAAGCTTCTAACGGAAATTATACTGACGGTCATAGTCGGGTAGATCTGCTTGTTCGCGGTTTGTTGGATCAAGACTATGTGACGATATTAATTGAATCGAAGAAGTTGTTTTCTGCCGAGAAAGCACAAGATATTTGTAGGGATTATGCAAAAATCAAAGCGTTCGAGTTTGTCAGGCGAACGAATGAAGAAACCAGTAAGAGCGAATCAACCGCCTATGGGGTCTTGTTAGCTATTACTTCTCGTGAAAGCAATGCAGCGTGGTGGCAAGAACCCTATCTGTATGATGACGGTGCTTGGGATAATCTCGGGACGATTCTCAAAGGTGCTGGCGATAGAGGTGTTTTTGAAGTGTCAGGGTTGCAGCATCAGTATATTTTGTATGCCATATACGCGCTTGACTGAGCCACGTTCTGGCAACTCAGATGTGCTGTCGTCGGTTTCCACTGGAAGAAAACAGTCGGCCCTTGAATGCAAAACCCCCGTATCGCGTGACGATGACGGGGGTTGAGGTCTATCAAGCGCCGTGGCGTTCCACGGCAACCATCAGACGTTAAAGCGGAAGTGCATCACGTCGCCGTCTTTGACGATGTAATCCTTGCCTTCCAGACGCCATTTACCGGCTTCTTTCGCGCCGCCTTCACCGTTGTATTTGATGAAGTCGTCATAGGCGACGACTTCGGCACGGATGAAGCCTTTTTCGAAGTCGGTGTGAATCACGCCGGCTGCCTGCGGTGCAGTGGCGCCAACACGTACGGTCCAGGCGCGGACTTCCTGCACGCCGGCAGTGAAGTAGGTCTGCAGGTTCAGCAGCGAGTAACCGGCACGGATGACGCGGTTCAGGCCAGGCTCTTCGAGGCCCAGGGCTTCGAGGAACATGTCTTTCTCTTCACCTTCGTCGAGCTCGGCGATTTCAGCTTCGATCTTGTTGCACACCGGCACCACGATCGCGCCTTCTTCTTCGGCGATGGCCCGTACCACGTCCAGGTGCGGGTTGTTGTCGAAGCCGTCTTCGGCAACGTTGGCGATGTACATCACAGGCTTGCTGGTCAGCAGGTGGAAGCCACGGATCACCGCCTTCTCGTCGTCGGCCATGTTCTTCATCAGGCTGCGCGCAGGCTTGCCTTCGGTGAAGTGCGGGATCAGCTTCTCGAGGATGGCTTTCTGTGCCAGGGCATCCTTGTCACCGCCCTTGGCGTTACGCGCAACCTTCTGCAGTTGTTTCTCGCAGCTGTCGAGGTCGGCGAAGATCAGTTCGAGGTCGATGATCTCGATGTCGCGCTTGGGGTCGACGCTGTTGGAGACGTGAATCACGTTCTCGTCTTCAAAGCAGCGCACCACGTGGGCGATGGCATCGGTTTCACGAATGTTGGCCAGGAACTTGTTACCCAGGCCTTCGCCTTTCGACGCACCGGCCACCAGGCCTGCGATGTCGACGAATTCCATGGTGGTCGGCAAGATCTTGTTCGGCTTGACGATGGCCGCCAGCGCATCCAGGCGCGGATCAGGCATCGGCACGATGCCGCTGTTCGGCTCGATGGTGCAGAAGGGGAAGTTCTCCGCAGCAATACCGGACTTGGTCAGGGCGTTGAACAGGGTGGACTTGCCGACGTTGGGCAGACCGACGATGCCGCAATTGAAACCCATGGTGAATCCCTCTTCGTGGAGTCAAGCCTTCTGGCTGTGCAGCTCTCTCATCGCACGCGTCCAATCACCGGCGAGGATATCCGGCAGCACGCCGAGGGCAAAATCGATACTGGCGTCCAGCTTTTCCTGTTCGGCGCGCGGCGCCTTGCCCAGGACAAAACCGGAGACCCTGCTGCTGTCACCCGGGTGGCCAATGCCAAGCCGCAGACGGTGAAAGTCGTTCTTGTTGCCGAGCTGCGCAATGATGTCGCGCAGACCGTTGTGCCCGCCATGGCCGCCACCTTTCTTGAGTTTGGCGACGCCCGGGGGCAGGTCGAGTTCGTCGTGGGCCACCAGGATGGCATCTGGCTCGATACGGAAAAAATTGGCCAGTGCAGCAACGGCCTGGCCGCTGCGGTTCATGTAGGTGGTCGGAATCAGCAGACGAACGTCGTTGCCCTGATGGCTGAACTTAGCCGTCAGGCCGAAATACTTGCGGTCAGGCGTCAAGGTGACGCGCTGGGCGCTGGCGATGCGTTCTACGAAAAGAGCCCCTGCGTTATGCCGGGTCTGTTCGTATTCGGGGCCGGGGTTTCCCAGGCCGACGATCAGTTGAATGGCGGTCACGTCAGGGGCTCTTCCTTGGAGTTGGGGGTTACAGTGCGCGGCACTGTAACCCGATCAACGCCGGCGTGCCGAGTGGATTACTCAGCAGCGCCTTCTGCAGCTTCAGGCGCAACACGCGGAGCGTGAACGTTGGCAACTGCTTTGTCATCACCGTGGGCCAGAGCAACGAACTCAACGCCTTTCGGAGCTTTGAGGTCCGACAGGTGAATGATGGTGCCGACTTCGGCTTTAGCCAGGTCAACTTCGATGAACTCAGGCAGGTCTTTGGCTTCGCAGGAAACTTCGATCTCGGCCACTACGTGGGAGATTTCGCCGCCTTTCTTGACCGGTGCTTCTTCGTTGATGAAGTGCACAGGAACGATAGCGGTCAGTTTCTGGCCAGCAACAACGCGAACGAAGTCAGCGTGCATGATGAACTGCTTGGCTGGGTGACGCTGCATGGCTTTAACAACGACGCTTTCTTTCTTGCCGTCGATGTTCAGCTCGATTACGTGGCTGAAGGCAGCTTCGTTTTCGAACAGCTTGGCAACTTCTTTAGCCAGCATGGTGATCGAAACTGGCTCTTTGTCACCGCCGTAAACTACAGCAGGAACGGAAGAGGCGAGACGACGCAGGCGGCGGCTCGCACCTTTCCCCAGGTCGGTACGCGCTTGGGCGTTCAGGATGAAATCAGTCATTTTGTATCTCCAAAATAGCCATCTCCCGCAGGCGTTTGCGACCAGCGCCAAACGGGATGGGCAAAAAAGCCCCGCCCCAACAACGGGTGTTGGGGCGGGGCGCTTTACGTCAACGTGTGAATCGCGAGGGCAGGGCCCTCAGCGGAACATCGCGCTGATCGATTCTTCATTGCTGATGCGGCGAACCGCTTCAGCAACAACCGGTGCAATATCCAGTTGACGGATACGGTCACAGGCTTGTGCAGCTGCGGACAGCGGGATGGTGTTGGTAACCACCAGCTCGTCCAGCACGGAGTTCTCGATATTCTCGATCGCCCGACCCGACAGGACAGGGTGCGTGCAGTAGGCGTAAACCTTGGCAGCGCCGTGTTCTTTCAGGGCCTTGGCCGCATGGCACAGGGTGCCGGCGGTGTCGACCATGTCGTCGACGAGAATACAGGTACGTCCTTCGACGTCGCCGATGATATGCATCACTTCGGAGTGATTGGCCTTTTCACGGCGTTTGTCGATGATACCCAGATCGACACCCAGGGACTTGGCAACAGCACGTGCACGCACGACGCCGCCGATGTCCGGGGACACGATCATGAGGTTCTCGAAACGCTGGTCTTCGATGTCATCCACCAGAACGGGGGAGCCGTAGATGTTATCTACCGGAATATCGAAGAAACCCTGGATTTGGTCAGCGTGCAGATCGACAGTGAGAACACGGTCGATACCGACGACGGTGAGCATGTCAGCGACAACTTTGGCGCTGATAGCTACACGCGCCGAACGCGGACGGCGATCCTGGCGGGCATATCCGAAGTAAGGAATCACGGCAGTGATTCGGGACGCTGAGGAGCGGCGGAAGGCATCAGCCATCACTACCAGTTCCATCAGATTATCGTTGGTTGGCGCGCAAGTCGGCTGAATAATGAAAACGTCTTTACCGCGAACATTTTCATTGATCTCAGTGCTGATTTCGCCGTCGGAGAACTTACCGACAGAAACGTCACCGAGAGGGATATGCAGCTGACGTACGACACGCCGAGCCAGATCGGGGTTAGCGTTCCCCGTAAAGACCATCATCTTGGACACGCGCAGTACCTGAAGGCTGAGGGTATACCTGGATGAGTATAGGAAAATGGCAGGGGCGGCTGGATTCGAACCAACGCATGGCAGGATCAAAACCTGCTGCCTTACCGCTTGGCGACGCCCCTGTATCTGTTGCTGCGAGTACCTTGTACTCGATTCCTAGTGCAGGCTCTGAAGCTTACGATGCAACATCGAAATGTTGCTTCCTTTTGCTACAAACCCCGTCTGGGTATCTGCAAGAAGGGCCAAAACTTTATCAGCTTCAGCTTTGCTTGGGAAGGCCCCAAACACACAACTTCCAGTTCCGGTGAGTCTAGCTTCAGTGAATTTGTTTAGCAAATTCAGTGAGTTACGTACTTCTGGGTAACTCTGCTCTACTACCGGTTGGCAGTCATTACGACTGTTTCCCTTGGGAACGGGGCGCATCTTAAGGGGCAAGGAATCACGTGTCAACTGCGGATGTGAAAAAATTTCTGCTGTACTTACAAATACTTGTGGCACCAGCACCACATACCAGGGTTCTTCCGGGTTGGCAGGGGTGAGGATTTCTCCGACACCTTCGGCGAAAGCCGCATGGCCGCGTACGAATACCGGCACGTCGGCGCCCAGGCTCAGGCCCAGCTCGGCCAGCTGGTCTTCGCTGCATCGGGTGTTCCACAGGTAATCAAGGCCGAGCAGGGTGGTGGCCGCGTCCGAGCTGCCACCGCCAATGCCGCCGCCCATGGGCAGGACTTTCTTCAACCAGATATCGGCGCCTTTGCTGCAGCCGGCCAGGGCTTGCAGTTTGCGCGCGGCTTTGACGATCAGGTTGCTGTCGTGGGGAACGCCGTCGATTGCGGTGTGCAGGCGGATTTCGCCGTCTTCGCGCACGGCAAATGACAGTTCATCGCCGTGGTCGAGAAACTGGAACAAGGTTTCCAGCAGGTGGTAGCCGTCGGCGCGGCGCCCCAGAATGTGCAGCATCAGGTTGAGTTTGGCCGGTGCGGGCAGGGTCAGCGTAGTCATGTCAGTGCCCCAGCTGGCGGGGCTGCCAGTCCTTGACCACCAGGGTCACGTCGAGATTCTGGCCGTGCAGCTTGAGGCGCTCGGGCAGCCAGTAGCCATTCTGCTCGGTATAGCTCAGGTACTCGACGTTCCAGCCATCCTGCTTGAGCGCGGACAGGCGACTATCACTGCCCAGGGTCAGCTGGCTTTTACTGTCGGGTGCCGGCAGGCCGCGCACCCACCAGACCAGGTGCGATACCGGCAGTTCCCAACCGAGCTGTTCTGCAAGCAGGGCTTCCGGGCTTTTCGCCTCGTAACGGCCCTGATTGGCGACTTCCAGCACGACGCCGCCCGGCCGCCCGGTCAGGCGTGCCGCGCCACGGCCCAGTGGGCCGGACAGGCGAATGTCGTAATAGTCCTGGCGCTGCAACCAGAACAGCGTGCCGCTGCCGGAGTCTTTCGGTGCGCGGATGCCGACTTTGCCGTTGATCTGCCAGCCGTCGAGGGTACTCAACTGCTGTTTATGCTCGCGCCACAGTTGTGGGCTGCCCTGGCCCTGAAGGGCCTCGCGGGAGCCGAAGCCGGCGCAACCTGCGAGCAGGGCGATCAGGGTGAAGGTAATGCAGTGGCGCAAAAACATAGGCTTAAAGAGTCTCGGATCCGGTCAGGCGCAGGACGGTCTTGCGCAGGATGGGGCTGTCGGGCTGGGTCTCGAAGGCCTTGGCCCAGATCTGGCGTGCTTCGCGGCGTTTGCCGTTGGCCCAGAGTACTTCACCCAGGTGGGCAGCGACTTCGTGATCGGGGAAGCGTTCCAGGGCCTGGCGCAGCAGGCGCTCGGCTTCATCGAGGTTGCCCATGCGGTAGTTGACCCAGCCCAGGCTGTCGAGCACGGCGGGATCATCCGGGTTGATCTGGTGGGCTTTTTCGATCAGCGACTTGGCTTCGGCGTAGCGCGTGGTGCGGTCGGCCAGGGTGTAGCCCAGGGCGTTGAGGGCCATGGCGTTTTCCGGCTCGCGGGCGATGATGCTGCGCAGGTCCTTTTCCATCTGGGCCAGGTCGTTGCGCTTCTCGGCCATCATGGCGCGGGTGTAGAGCAGGCTGTTGTCGTCAGGGTATTGCTTGAGGGCTTGCTCCAGCACCTGCAACGCCTGGGCGTCCTTGTCGTTGTTACCCAGCGCTTCCGCTTCGATCAGGTACAGCTGGATGGCGTAGTCGGGCTGGGTGTCACGGGCCAGTGCCAGGCGGCGCGAAGCTTCGCTGCTGCGGCCATTGGCAACGAGGATGTCGGCCTGGCGCAGCTGGGCGGGCAGGTAGTCGTTGCCCGGGCCGACCATGGCGTATTCGTCCAGGGCCGCCTGGGGCTGATTGCGTTCTTCGTGGATGCGGCCCAGGTTCAGGTGCGCCGAGTCGACGTGGCTGTCACGTTCGATCAGCTCCTGCAGATAGCCGGCAGCCTCTTCCCAGTTCTTGGTTTCCAGGCAGATGAGGGCCAGCGAGTAACGCAGCTCGTCATCTTCCGGGTATTGCTGGACCAGGCTGGAGAACTCGACCTTTGCGTCGTCGAGGCGGTCCTGTTCCACCAGAGTGCGGGCGTAGGTCAGGCGCAGGCGCTTGTCGTCCGGGTTCTGGCGGATGGTTTTCTGCAGCAGCGGCAGCGCCTCGTTACCACGTCCTACGCTTTGCAGCAGGCGGGCGCGCAGCAGCACCGGGGCGATCTCGCCTTCCTCGGGGGGATGATTCTCAAGCAGGGTAAGTGCTTCGTTGGCATTGCCGTCCTGTTGCAGCAGTAATGCCTTGCCGAACACCAGCTGGCCGTTGTCCGGGTATTTATGCAGCAGCCGGTCGAAGCTCTTCTGCAGGCCGTCACGGGTTTCCTGATCGGTTTCGGCAGCCGACAAGGCGAGGAAGTCGAAATGGGTGTCGCCCTGGCCTTGCAGCACTTTCTCCATGTACACCATGGAGTCATCGTAACGGCCGCCGCGCGCCAGCTGGATGGCTGCGGCGCGTTGGGCGTCGAGGTTGTCCGGATCGTTTTTTGCCCAGAGCAGCGAGGTGTCGAGGGCGGCCTGGTCGGCGCCAACGTATTCGGCAATGCGGTAGGCGCGCTCGGAAATGCCAGGATCCTGGGTCTTGATTGCCTCGCTGACATAATTGTCGAGGGCAATGTCGAAGCGATTGCGCTGGCCGGCCAGTTCGGCAGCCAACAGGTTGTACACGGTGTCCTGGCTGAACGATCCATAGACCACGGGTTTGTCCGCCTGCTTTTGCGTGGCATCAGCGGCAGGTGCCTGATCATCGGTAGAGCCGGGGGCCAGGGTCTGACAGCCCTGGAGCAGGGCAAGGGCAAGGAGCAACGCGTAGGATCTATTCATAATCAGGATTTGGGCGGCTTACCAGCGGTCGGATCATCATGACACAAGCGCCGGGGCAAACCCATAAGGGAAGCGCTCGGTAGGGGTAGACTATAGAGACAATAGCGAGCGGTGGTTGTTCTGAAACCTGCGAAGTAGGACAATTATCGGCTTCTCGTCATAATCAGCGACCTTGCATGGCCTTTCTTGCCCTCGGTATCAACCATAAGACTGCCTCGGTAGACGTACGCGAGCGCGTGGCGTTTACCCCTGAGCAGCTGGTGGACGCCTTGCAGCAGCTCTGCCGACTGACCGCCAGCCGCGAAGCCGCCATCCTTTCGACCTGCAACCGCAGCGAGCTCTATATAGAGCAGGACCACCTGGCCGCGGAGAGCATCCTGCGCTGGCTGGCCGAATACCATCAGTTGAGCCTCGACGAACTGCGTGCCAGTGCCTACGTCCATGAAGACCATGATGCCGTCCGGCACATGATGCGCGTGGCCTCGGGGCTCGATTCGCTGGTGCTCGGCGAGCCGCAGATTCTCGGCCAGATGAAGTCGGCCTACGCCGTTGCCCGCGAAGCCGGGACCATCGGGCCGCTGCTCGGGCGCCTGTTTCAGGCAACGTTCAGTGCCGCCAAACAGGTGCGTACCGACACCGCCATTGGTGAAAACCCGGTGTCGGTCGCGTTTGCGGCGGTCAGCCTGGCCAAACAGATCTTCAGCGACCTGGGGCGTAGCCAGGCGTTGCTGATCGGTGCCGGCGAAACCATCACCCTGGTGGCGCGGCACCTGCACGAGCAGGGCGTTCGGCGCATAGTCGTGGCCAACCGGACCCTGGAGCGGGCCAGTACCCTGGCCGAACAGTTCGGTGCGCATGCTGTACTGCTGGCCGATATTCCACAGGAACTGGTCAACAGCGACATCGTCATCAGCTCCACCGCCAGCCAGTTGCCGATCCTGGGCAAGGGCGCGGTGGAGAGCGCGTTGAAACAACGCCGGCACAAGCCGATCTTCATGGTCGATATCGCCGTGCCTCGGGACATCGAGCCTGAAGTCGGTGAACTGGACGACGTTTACCTCTACACCGTTGACGACCTGCACGATGTCGTCGCCGAAAACCTCAAAAGTCGTCAGGGTGCAGCCCAGGCCGCTGAAGAACTGGTCTCGGTGGGCGCCGAAGACTTCATGGCACGCCTGCGCGAGCTGGCGGCGGTCGATGTGCTCAAGGCTTACCGTCAGCAGAGCGAACGCTTGCGTGACGAAGAATTGCAAAAGGCCCAGCGCCTGCTCGCCAACGGCAGCAGTGCCGAAGAGGTGCTGGTGCAACTGGCTCGCGGGCTGACCAACAAATTGCTGCATGCACCCAGTGTGCAACTGAAAAAGCTCTCTGCCGAAGGCCGCCTCGATGCGCTGGCCATGGCCCAGGAACTCTTTGCCCTCAATGAGGGTTCGACGGATAAAACCCCGCAATGAAAGCGTCGCTGCTCAATAAGCTGGACACCCTCCAGGACCGTTTCGAGGAATTGACCGCCCTGCTGGGCGATGCTGAAGTCATTTCCGACCAGACCCGCTTTCGCGCCTATTCGCGCGAATATGCCGAGGTCGAGCCCGTCGCTGCGACCTATGCCCAGTGGCGCAAGGTGCAGGATGACCTGGCCGGCGCCCAGGCGCTGCTCAAGGACAGTGACCCGGACCTACGGGAAATGGCCGTTGAGGAAGTGCGCGAGGCCAAGGAACAACTGGCGGAGCTGGAGAACCAGCTGCAACGCATGCTGTTGCCCAAGGATCCCAACGATGGCCGCAACGTCTTTCTGGAAATTCGTGCAGGCACCGGCGGTGACGAAGCGGCGATTTTTTCCGGCGATCTGTTCCGCATGTACTCGCGGTATGCCGAGCGACGTGGCTGGCGCCTGGAAATTCTCTCGGAGAACGAAGGCGAGCACGGCGGCTACAAGGAAATCATCGCCCGGATCGAGGGCGACCATGTCTATGGCAAACTGAAGTTCGAATCCGGTGCCCACCGCGTGCAGCGTGTGCCGGAAACCGAATCCCAGGGCCGTATCCACACCTCGGCATGCACCGTAGCGGTGCTGCCTGAGCCGGATGAACAGGTCGCCATCGAGATCAACCCGGCGGACTTGCGCGTGGACACCTACCGCGCTTCCGGTGCCGGTGGACAGCACGTCAACAAGACCGACTCGGCCATTCGGATTACCCACTTGCCTACCGGCATCGTGGTGGAGTGCCAGGAAGAACGTTCCCAGCACAAGAACCGCGCCCGCGCCATGTCGTGGTTGTCGGCCAAGCTCAACGACATGCAGACCAGCGCTGCCCAGAACGCAATCGCCAGCGAGCGCAAGCTGCTGGTGGGCTCGGGCGACCGCTCCGAGCGCATTCGTACCTACAACTATCCACAGGGGCGGGTGACCGATCACCGTATCAACCTGACCCTGTATTCCCTGGATGATGTTCTGGCCGGTGGGGTCGAAGCGGTGATCGAACCGCTGCTGGCCGAGTACCAGGCTGATCAACTGGCTGCACTGGGTGAGTAAATGACGATTATTGCCAGTCTGCTTCGCGCTGCGGAGCTACCGGATTCGCCCACCGCGCGCCTGGATGTGGAGTTGCTGCTGGCTGCCGCCATCGGCAAGTCGCGCAGTTACCTGCACACCTGGCCCGAGCGGATTGTCAGCAGCGAAGCGGCGCTGACGTTCGCCGGCTACCTGCAGCGTCGCCGCAGCGGTGAACCGGTTGCTTACATCCTCGGGCAGCAAGGGTTCTGGAACCTGGACCTGGAAGTGGCGCCGCATACGCTGATCCCGCGGCCTGACACCGAATTGCTGGTCGAGACGGCCATGGCACTGCTGCCGGCTACCCCGGTGCGCGTGCTGGATCTGGGTACAGGCACGGGGGCGATTGCCCTGGCGTTGGCCAGTGAGCGGGCGCAGTGGCAGGTCACAGCCGTCGATCGCGTACTTGAGGCTGTAGCCCTTGCCGAGCGCAATCGCCAGCGCTTGCAACTGGACAATGTTCAAGTGCTCAGCAGTCACTGGTTTGATTCGCTGCAGGGCGAGCGTTATGAGCTGATCATCAGCAACCCACCCTATATTGCCGCCGACGACCCGCATCTGGTCGCTGGCGATGTGCGCTTTGAGCCAAGCAGCGCCCTGGTTGCCGGTGCCGATGGTCTTGATGACTTGCGCACCATCATCAGTCAGGCGCCTGCGCATCTGCAGCCTGGCGGCTGGTTGCTGCTTGAGCATGGTTACGATCAGGCCGCCGCCGTGCGCGAGTTGCTGGCCCAGCACGATTTCGAGCAGATCGAAAGTCGTGTCGATTACGGTGGCCATGAGCGCATCAGCCTGGGGCGACTGTCGTGCTGAGTGATCAGGAGCTGTTGCGCTACAGCCGGCAGATCCTTCTGGCTCAGGTTGATATCGACGGGCAGTTGCGCCTGAAGGACAGCCGCGTATTGATCGTCGGCCTGGGTGGCTTGGGCTCGCCGGTGGCGCTGTACCTGGCTGCAGCAGGCGTGGGCGAATTGCACCTGGCCGATTTCGACACGGTCGACCTGACCAACCTGCAACGTCAGGTGCTGCACGACACCGACTCGGTCGGCCTGAGCAAGGTCGATTCAGCGTTGAAGCGATTGCACGCGATCAATCCTGAAATACGCCTGGTGGCCCATCGCAGTGCGCTGGATGAAGACTCCCTGGCTGCTGCGGTGCAGGCCGTGGACCTGGTGCTCGACTGCACCGACAATTTCTCTACACGTGAAGCGGTCAACGCCGCCTGCGTGACCTCGGGCAAGCCGCTGGTCAGTGGCGCCGCCATCCGCCTGGAAGGGCAGCTGTCGGTGTTCGATCCGCGCCGCCCTGAAAGCCCCTGTTATCACTGCCTCTATGGGCACGGCAGCGATGCCGAGCTGACCTGTAGCGAAGCCGGCGTGGTTGGTCCGCTGGTGGGGTTGGTCGGCAGCCTGCAAGCCCTTGAAGCTCTCAAGCTGCTGGCCGGATTTGGTGAACCTATGGTGGGCCGGTTGTTGCTGATCGATGCGGCGGGCAGCCGTTTTCGCGAGTTGCGGGTCAAGCGCGACCCAGGCTGCAGCGTGTGTGGGCAGCACGATGCGTGATCAGCCCGCTGCGCCGGTGGGTGTCTTTGACTCCGGTGTCGGTGGGTTGTCGGTGCTGGCTGAAATTCAGCGCTTGTTGCCTGACGAGTCACTGCTGTATGTCGCCGACTGTGGGCATATTCCTTACGGTGAAAAGTCCCCGGCATTCATCCGTGAGCGCTGCCGCCTGGTAGCCGAATTCTTTCGCGCACAAGGTGCCAAGGCCATGGTGCTGGCCTGTAACACCGCAACCGTGGCTGCGGTAGCTGACTTGCGTGAGCTGTACCCGGACTGGCCGCTGGTGGGAATGGAGCCGGCGGTAAAGCCCGCCGCTGCCGCAACACGCAGTGGCGTGGTCGGGGTGCTGGCCACCACCGGGACGCTGCAGAGCGCCAAGTTTGCAGCCCTGCTGGATCGCTTTGCCAGCGATGTGCAGGTGGTAACCCAGCCGTGCCCCGGGCTGGTCGAGTGTATCGAGGCTGGGGACCTGGGCAGCCCGACCTTGCGTGATTTGCTTCAGGGCTACGTCAAACCGCTGCTCGATGCCGGTTGCGACACCTTGATTCTGGGTTGCACGCATTACCCCTTCCTCAAGCCGCTGCTGGCGCAAATGGTGCCGCCGTCCATTGCCATTATCGATACCGGTGCAGCAGTCGCCCGCCAGTTGCAACGGCTGCTCGGTGAACGGCAGTTACTGGCCAGCGGCCCTGCGCGCGACACGCAGTTCTGGACCAGCGCCAGTCCCGAACATTTGCGAAAGATCCTGCCAATGTTGTGGAATAAATCTGACAGTGTGCGAAGCTTTACAGTGTAAAAAACGCAATAAGCACTGATCTTTTGATGAACTAAAGCCGCGCTGCCGATTTCTATAATTTTGTCCATCGAGACAGAAGCACTAACAACAGCATTAGGAAAAAGGACGTTTCTCATGAAGAAACTGCTTTGTTTGGCTGCCGTTGCAGCCGTGACCCTGGGGCAATCGTTTACCACTCAAGCGGCAGATATTTCTTTATCAGTGGGGCAAACCGGCGACTCGACCATGACTTACCGTCTGGGTCTGCAGTCGAACTGGGACGCCAGTTGGTGGCAAACCAGCACGGGCCGTCTCACGGGTTACTGGGATGCGGGCTACACCTATTGGGTCGGCGACGACACGGCAAGCAACAACAGCCTTTCCTTCGCCCCGGTCTTTGTCTACGAGTTTGCCGGCGAGTCGGTCAAACCCTACGTCGAGGCGGGTATTGGCGTGGCGGCGTTTTCCAGTACTGAACTTGAAGACAACAAGCTGGGTTCGTCTTTCCAGTTTGAAGACCGCATCGGTTTCGGCCTGCGTTTCGCCGGCGGCCATGAGATCGGCGTGCGTGCCATCCATTACTCCAATGCCGGGCTTACAACTCCCAATGATGGTGTAGAAAGTTACGCGATCCACTACCGCATGCCGTTGTAAGCCTGAGTTGGCCCTGCAGAGTGTGCAGGGCTGAGGTGACGTATTCGGGAGGCGCCAGTAATGGTGTCACTCGTCAACGTCAGCCCCCTGAAACTGCCGTGTGGATAAGTTCTTGAAGGCACTCAAGGCACGTTGGCGGCTACTGCCGAGATCCACTATGGGTGGAGGGTAATCATTATTGGCAAACAGCCCGCCCGAAGGCGTCGGGCTGTGAATGTTTTTTTCATCGGCCCAGTCCAGTTCGGGTATCCATTGTTTGATAAAGCGGCCCTTGCTGTCGAAGCGCTGCGACTGGCTGATCGGGTTGAAAATCCGGAAATAGGGCGCCGCATCGGTTCCGGTTGAAGCGCTCCACTGCCAGCCGCCGTTGTTGGCGGCCAGGTCGCCGTCGATCAGGTGACGCATGAAGAAACGCTCGCCTTCACGCCAGTCGATCAGCAGGTTCTTGGTCAGGAACATCGCCACCACCATGCGCAAGCGGTTGTGCATCCAGCCGGTGGCAAGTAGCTGGCGCATGGCGGCATCGATGATCGGAATGCCTGTGCGGCCTTCCTGCCAGGCTTTCAAATCTTCCGGGGCGTGGCGCCAGGGCAGGGCCTCGGTCTCCTGGCGGAATGCGCGGTGGCGCGATACGCGTGGATAACCGTTGAGGATGTGCTTGTAGAAATCGCGCCAGAGCAGCTCATTGATCCAGGTCACCAGGCCGCTGTTGCCACTGTCGAACTCACCCTGGTTGTAGGCCAGCGCCCGGAGCAGGCATTGGCGAGGAGAAATTACTCCCGCTGCGAGGTAGGGGGACAGCTGGCTGGTGCCGGCGATGGCAGGAAAATCCCGCTGCAGCTGGTAATCCTCTGCCGCTTCATCGACAAACCGAGCCAGGCGTTCATGGGCCTGGGCTTCACCGGCAGGCCAAAGCGCGCGCAGGCTGGTCGGTGGCGGTTCGAAGCCTGCTACCCGGGAGGGCACGGCATCGCTGCCGATCGACAGGGGCGACTGCGCCGCGATCGCCGGCTGAAGGTTGGGCAGGCCCAGGTGCAAGCGTTCGTAACACACCTTGCGAAACTGGGTGAACACCTGGAAGTAACCGCCGCTGCGGGTCAGAATGCTGCCGGGTTTGAACAGCAGCTGGTCAAAGTGACGGTGCACCGCAATGCCCGCGCTGTTCAGTACTTGCTCCACAGCTTGATCCCGGCTGCTTTCGTTGACGCCGTACTCTTCATTCAGGTGCAGCGCCTGAACCTGATGTTCCTGAGAGATTTTCAGTAGCACCGCCGGGGCTTGGTCCCAGGTGTCGGCCTGGCGCACGAGCAAGGGGATGTTCAGTGCAGCAAGGCGCTCTTTCAGAGCGGCCAGGTTGCGCAACCAGAAATCGACTTTGCATGGAGCATCATCATGGTTGAGCCATTGCCGGGCACTGATCAGCCAGACGGCCACGGTTGGCCCCTGGGTGCAGGCGGCCGACAGCGCAGTGTTATCGTCAATGCGCAGGTCGCTGCGCAGCCAGATCAGTTGCATGGTGTTTCCCGTTTAATGAGCGAGTTCAAGGCGCGCGGTCGCGTACCAGGTTCAGCTGATGCAACCCCTGCAGCACTTGCTGCGGCGTCTCAAAGAGGTGGAGTTCGGCCGGTGGCCACCCTTCAATAGTTTCCCGGTGGATACTGATGACACTGCCACTGAGCAGTATCGGTAGGTCGATGGCGGCCAGGCTGCGCTGCAGGTGGTGCAGGTCGACTGTGCGGCTGATGCTAATCAGCAAGGCCCGTGGCTGTATGCGCGCCACCGCGACGGCCAGTTCATTGACGGGTAGTACCCAGTCCAGCACCTCGACCGGTAAGCCGGCATCGCTCGCCAGCCAGGCGCATAGCCACAGGTGCGGGTCAAAGGCCAAGGGTGTGGCGTTCAGCAGCAGCAGGGGCGGGCCGCTGAACTGATGGTTGTTGTGGTAAGTACGGGCGCCAAGTTTGCTGCGGAGCCAGGAGTGGAAAAACACCTGTTCCAGGCGAGCGGCGAGCTGCCCTTGCCAGCGCACTTCCAGGGTGTTGAACAGCGGCATGAACAGGTGCTCGCACAAGGTCGCTACCGGGTAGAGCGATATGGCCTGATTCAACAACTGGTCGAGGCGACGCTGCGCCAGGTCGCTGATGGCTTCGAGCAACTGCTGACGCAGTCTTGTCCAGTCGCTACCGGAAGATGTCGCAGGTTCGCCGGGGGTGCTATCGAGCAACGCGCCGACCTGGCCAACCGCAACGCCGTGGTTCAGCCAGCGCAGAATCTGCCGGATACGTTCGATGTCTTCCTGACTGTAAAGCCGGTGCCCTTTGCCGGTGCGCTGCGGAACAACCAGGCCGTAGCGCCGTTCCCAGGCACGCAGGGTCACCGGGTTGACCCCGGTCAGTCGCGTCACCTCGCGGATCGGCAGCATTAGCTCAGATTGCATTGCGCAGGCTCAGGTTTTCCGGGTGCGGTTGCAGGTACACCTGCTGCAGCACGTAGGGGTCGGGATGGCTGCGCAAGTGATGCTTGAGCAACGTCAGCGGCACCACCAGTGGCACGATACCGGCGTGGTACTGGTTGATCAGGTGGCGGATTTCCTGGCGGTCCCCTTGGCTCAAGGTGTGGCGCAGATACCCACTCAAGTGCAGCAGTACATTGCTGTGGTTGCCGCGGCTGGCGCAGCGGCGCAAGGCCTGCATCAACTGGCTGAAATAGCGAGGGCCAAGGGTTTGCGGATCATCTTCGCGGGTCATGCTGCCCAGCAGTTTGCCCAGCGTCTTGTACTGCTGCGGATTGTTGGCCATCAATTGGTACTTGTAGCGGGCATGGAAGGCTACCAGTGCACCACGGCTCAGACCCTCGGCCTGAAGTTGCTGCCAGTCAGCGTAGGCATACACCCGGGTGATGAAATTCTCCCGCAGCACCGGGTCGCACAGTCGGCCGTCTTCCTCGACGGGCAGGTCCGGGCGTTGCTGGCAAAACGCAGCGGCATACAGGCCCCGGCCACCTTCGTGGGCCGGGTAGCCGTTAGCCTGGTAGACCTTGACCCGTTCAAGTCCGCAGGAGGGCGACTTGTGCATGAAGATGTAGCCGCAGATATCGCTGAGGTCAGTAGCCATCTGTTGCCCGTAGGCACGTAGCGGTCCGGAAAGATCCAGGCCCGGGTCGTGGCTTGCGACAGCGTGCGGATCAGCAGGGTCGCCTGTCAGCCGGATGGGCGCGCGTGGTATGCCGAGGCCGATGGCCACTTCCGGGCAGACCGGGACAAATTCGAAATACTGCTGCAGCACCTCGTTGCACAGGCGCGACGCTTTGTGGCCACCGTTGTAACGCACCTCGGCACCCATCAAGCAGGCGCTGATAGCGATTCTGGGTTTGCAGGCGGTGTGCGAAGCGTCCATGGAAGCGACCCTGATTAAAGTTGTACAAGGTTAAATAGTTGTACAACTTAATCGTAGGGCTGATCTTGTACATTGGCAATAATTTTGTACAAGTGTTGTGTGAGTCGCAGCGATGAAGGCGGCAGGTGTTTCCTGGCGGTCACTCCAAGTGTTCGAGCAGCCGCCGCGCGGCTTCCTGGCCGCTGAGCCAGGCGCCTTCAACCCGGCCAGACAAACACCAGTCGCCACAGGCGTACAGGCCCAGGTCGGCATCGGCGAGCGCGCCCCATTCGTGATGGCTGGCCGGACGGGCGTACAGCCAGCGATGGGCCAGGGAGAAGTTCGGCGCCGGAACCACGCAACCGACCAGCTCGGCGAAGTCGCCCCAGAGTTGCTCGATCACCGCCTCCTTGCTCAGGTCGATGTGCTGCTTGCTCCAGCTGGAAGTGGCATGCAGCACCCAGGTATCCATGTGCGAGTCACGGCCAGGCTTGCTGCGATTGCGTGCCAGCCAGTCAAGCGAGCTGTCCTGCACGAAGCAGCCCTGCATCGGCGTCTCCAGTGGGGTGTCGAAGGCCAGTGCAATGGCCCACGTAGGGTCCATTTGCACGCTGGCGGCAGTGGCGGCAAGTTTCGGTGTGGCGGCCAGCAGCTGCGCAGCCTGGGGCGCAGGTACGGCCACGACCACGCGACTGTAGGGGCCATGGCTGCAACCGTCGGTATCCTGCAGGTGCCAGAAGTGCTGGCCACGGTAGACTTCGGCGATACGGCAACTGAAGTTGACTGTTACATCTTTGAGCAGGCCGCGGGTGATGGCGCTCATGCGCGGTACGCCAACCCAGCGGGTTTGCTCATCCGGGGAAGGGCTGAGAATGCCGTTCTGATAGTTGTACAGCTGAGGCTTCCATTCGGCGACCCATCCCGCCGTGACCCATTGCTGCACCTGATCGACAAAGCGTCGGTCGCGCGCGGTGAAGTACTGCGCACCGAGGTCCAGGGCTCCCGCATCGCTGCGTTTGCTGGCCATGCGTCCCCCGCTACCATGGCCCTTGTCGAACAGGTGCACAGTCTGCCCGGCTTTTTGCAGTGCCTGGGCGGCAGACAGTCCGGCAATACCGGCACCGATGATGGCAATAGGTACGGTCATGATGGCCTCTTCGAACCTTATGGTTGCAGACTACGCTGCCGGGCAAACCTGTACAACTTGCTTCTTATGTATAAGATGATTCCGTTCAGTGTTTCAGGTTGACCTATGTTTATCCGAGGGTGTTCGGTCAAAAAAGTGCCTTGATCTTAAAAATAGACCAGGCCGCGCCATGTGAGGACACAGCCATGCATATATTGCTGACCGGCGGTACGGGATTGATAGGCCAACAGCTGTGTCAGCACTGGTTGGCGCAAGGGCATCGCTTGACGGTCTGGAGTCGTCGACCTGAACAAGTGCCGAAATTGTGCGGTGTCGGTGTTCAAGGCATCGGCCAGCTTGAGGCTTTGAGCGACGATGATCCGGTGGACGCAGTGATCAATCTGGCCGGCGCACCGATCGCCGATCGCCCCTGGAGTACACGGCGTCGCGCGGTGCTGTGGGCGAGCCGTATCACCCTCACCGAGCAGTTGCTGGCCTGGCTGGAGCAGCGGCAACAGCGTCCTGAAGTGCTGATTTCCGGTTCTGCGGTCGGCTGGTATGGCGATGCCGGCGAGCGTGAACTTACCGAGGCTTCACAGCCGGTCAAAGAGGACTTTGCCAGTCAGCTGTGTATCGCCTGGGAGGAGACTGCCCAGCGTGCCCAGGCCCTGGGCATTCGCGTGGTGCTGGTTCGCACTGGCCTGGTGCTTTCCAGTGAGGGCGGCTTTTTGTCACGCCTGCGTTTGCCCTTCAAGCTTGGGCTTGGCGGGCCTATCGGCGATGGTCGGCAGTGGATGCCGTGGATTCATATTCACGACCAGATCGCGTTGATTGATTTTCTCTTGCAGCACAAGGATGCCAGCGGTCCTTATAATGCCTGCGCCCCCGAGCCTGTGCGCAACCGTGAGTTCGCCAGGCGGCTGGGTCGCACCTTGCATCGCCCGGCCTTCATGCCCTTGCCGGCTTTGGTGTTGAAGGCCGGGCTGGGCGAGCTGTCGACCCTGTTGCTGGGCGGGCAGCGTGCACGACCGGTGCGTTTGCTTGCTGCAGGTTTCACCTTTCGCTTCAATGATCTGCAATCGGCGCTGGACGAGTTGTCCAGGCGCCTCTGAAATAGGACGTTGCATGACCGATCACGCTCTGCTGCTGGTCAACCTGGGATCGCCGGCCTCCACTTCGGTGGCCGATGTACGCCGTTACCTCAATCAGTTTCTGATGGACCCGTATGTCATCGACCTGCCGTGGCCGGTTCGACGTCTGTTGGTCTCGCTGATCCTGATCAAGCGCCCGGAGCAATCGGCCCATGCCTATGCGTCGATCTGGTGGGATGACGGCTCGCCGCTGGTGGTCCTTACGCGTCGTTTGCAGGCTGCCATGCGTGAACACTGGACGCATGGTCCGGTAGAAATCGCCATGCGTTATGGCGAGCCTTCTCTGCCGACGGTTTTGCAGCGCCTCGCTGCACAAGGTGTGCGCAAGGTGACCCTGGCACCGCTTTATCCGCAGTTTGCCGATAGCACCGTGACAACGGTGGTCGAGCAGGCCAGGCAGGTGATTGCCGGGCAGCAGCTGCCGCTGGACCTGGCAGTGTTGCAGCCCTTCTACGATCAGCCAGCCTACATTGATGCCCTGGTGGAAAGCGCCCGGCCGTACCTTGAGCAGGATTACGACCATTTGCTGATGAGCTTCCATGGCTTGCCGGAGCGGCACCTGAAAAAGCTCGATCCCACCGGCAGCCATGACTTCCAGGCCGAAGATTGCTGCAAGGACGCCTCGCCCGAGATGCTTGCGGTGTGTTATCGCGGGCAATGCCTGCGTACCGCCCAGGCATTTGCGCGGCAGTTGGGTATTGCCGATGGCAAGTGGTCGGTATCGTTCCAGTCACGTCTGGGCAAAGCCAAGTGGATTGAGCCCTACACCGAGACGCGTCTGGACGAGTTGGGTAAGGCGGGCGTGAAGAAGCTGCTGGTCATGTGCCCGGCATTTGTCGCCGACTGTATCGAGACGCTTGAGGAGATCGGCGACCGTGGCCGCGAACAGTTCATTGCGGCGGGCGGGGAGGAGTTGCTGCTGGTGCCGTGTCTGAATGACCACCCGCAATGGGCGCAGGCGTTGGCCGGGATGTGTGAAAAAGCGCAGTAAGCGCGTTCTTGTAGGAGCGGATTTATCCGCGATGGACGACAGCGTCGTCCCAACTCCGCATAAGGCCGCTAACGCAGCCTTTTGCGGCGGTCCGGCGTCCCGGTAAATCCGCTCCTACACGATCAAGGCTGCTGATCGTCGAGTGCTTTCTTCTTCCAGCCGTCGTTGCCTGGCAGCAGCAGGTTCAGCGCAATGGCAACCACGGCACACAGGGCGATGCCCTTCAGGCCCCAATCGTCCGGGCCGGTACCACTGCCGACCAGCACACCGCCGATACCGAACACCAGCGTGACCGACACGATCACCAGGTTGCGGGCTTCGCTCAGGTCGATCTTGTGGCGGATCATGGTGTTCATCCCCACCGCTGCAATCGAGCCGAACAACAGGCAGAGGATCCCGCCCATTACCGGTACCGGGATGCTTTGCAGCAGGGCGCCGAACTTGCCGATGAACGCCAGGGTGATGGCAAAGATTGCCGCCCAGGTCATGATCTTCGGGTTGTAGTTCTTGGTCAGCATCACCGCGCCGGTTACTTCTGCGTAGGTGGTGTTGGGCGGGCCGCCAAACAGGCCGGCGGTGGTGGTGGCGATGCCATCCCCGAGCAAGGTGCGGTGCAGGCCAGGCTTTTTCAGGTAGTCGCGACCGGTCACGCTGCCCACGGCGATGACGCCGCCGATGTGCTCAATGGCCGGGGCCAGGGCAACCGGCACAATGAACAGGATCGCTTGCCAGTTGAACGCCGGTGCCGTGAAGTGCGGCAGGGCCAGCCAGGGCGCGGCGGCGATTTTCGCGGTATCGACCACACCGAAGTAGAATGACAGGCCAAAACCCACCAGCACGCCAGCAATAATCGGCACCAGGCGGAAGATGCCTTTGCCGAACACGGCGACAATCAGGGTGGTCAGCAGCGCGGGCATGGAAATCATCATCGCGGTGCCGTACGGTAACAGCTCGGTGCCGTCGCCGGCCTTGCCCATGGCCATGTTGGCCGCAATCGGTGCCATGGCCAGGCCAATCGAGATGATCACCGGGCCGATCACCACTGGCGGCAGCAGGCGGTCGATGAAACCGGTGCCTTTGATTTTTACCGCAAGCCCCAGGAAGGTGTAGACGAAACCGGCGGCCATTACCCCGCCCATGGTTTCGGCCAGCCCGAACTGGCCCTTGGCAAGAATGATCGGGGTGATGAAGGCAAAACTCGAAGCGAGGAACACCGGTACCTGACGGCCGGTGACTACCTGAAACAGCAGAGTTCCCAAACCTGCGGTAAACAGCGCGACATTCGGGTCGAGGCCGGTAATCAGCGGCATCAGCACCAGTGCGCCAAACGCCACGAAGAGCATTTGCGCACCGGAGACGACCTGGCGCCAGAGCGGGTCGTTGAACTCATCCTGCATGGTCAGGCGTCCTTCTGCTTGGTACCGAAGATTTTGTCGCCGGCATCGCCCAGGCCCGGAATGATGTAACCGTGTTCGTTCAGGCGTTCATCGATCGAGGCGGTGTAGATCTTCACGTCCGGGTGGGCTTTCTCGACCACGGCAATGCCTTCCGGCGCGGCGACCAGCACCATGGCGCGGATGTCTTTGCAGCCGGCTTTCTTCAGCAGGTCGATGGTGGCGACCATCGAGCCACCGGTGGCCAGCATCGGGTCGATGATCAGCGCCAGGCGCTCGTCGATTTCCGGGGCGAGCTTTTCCAGGTAAGTATGAGCTTCGAGGGTTTCCTCGTTACGGGCAACACCGACGGCGCTGACCTTGGCACCTGGAATCAGGCTGAGCACGCCGTCGAGCATGCCGATGCCGGCACGCAGGATCGGTACTACAGTAATCTTCTTGCCGGCGATTTTCTCGACCTGGACTTTGCCGCACCAGCCTTCAATTTCGTAGCTCTCCAGAGGCAGGTCCTGGGTGGCTTCATAGGTCAGAAGCGTGCCGACTTCCTGGGCGAGTTCGCGAAAATTCTTGGTGCTGATATCGGCACGGCGCATGAGGCCGAGCTTGTGACGGATCAGCGGGTGGCGGATCTCGAGGGTAGGCATAGCGGAAGGCTCCGGGGCGGGCAAAAAAACCGCGCTAGATTAATCTATTCAGCGGCGTGTGTCCTATAGGCATTCTGGACGTTAGTCCATAAATGCTTGATCTGGCGTCGCTGGATGCGTACCTTTGCCCGCTTTTCTTAAATGCTGCCCCCTGGAGAGCGCCATGTCCGCTGATCTCGAGCATATCCGTCAAGTCATGCGAGAGGCTGACTGCCTGTACAACGAAGCCGAAGTTGAGGCCGCCATCGCTCGCGTTGGCGCACAGATCAGCGACGTTCTCGCCGAGAGCAACCCGGTGGTGTTCTGTGTGATGAACGGTGGTCTGATCTTCGCGGGCAAGCTGCTTACGCACCTGCAGTTCCCGCTGGAAGCGTCGTACCTGCACGCTACCCGCTACCGCAATCAGACCAGCGGTGGTGACCTGTTCTGGAAGGCCAAGCCTGAAGTTTCGTTCATCGACCGTGACGTGCTGATCATTGACGACATCCTCGACGAAGGGCACACCCTGAGCGCGATCGTCGACTTCTGTACGCACGCCGGCGCTCGCGCTGTACACACGGCCGTACTGATCGACAAGGATCACGACCGCAAGGCCAGCGCCGACCTCAAGGCCGACTTCTGCGGGCTGAGCTGTGTTGACCGTTATGTCTTCGGTTACGGTATGGACTACAAGGGCTACTGGCGCAATGCCAACGGCATCTTCGCCGTCAAAGGGCTCTGAAGTCATGCGCCAGCCCGGATTTCTCGATCAGTCGCTGTTTTCCGAGCTGGCGGCCAAGGCGGCAGCCAGCCCGCGCGGGCGACAGAATCATAACTTTCATGACATGGAAGAGCCCTGCCACCGTATGGCGTTGGGCATGCAGCCTTGCACCTATGTGCCGCCACACCGGCACCTTGCGAGCGACAAGGCCGAATGCCTGATCGTGCTCAAGGGGAGCTTGGGCCTGCTGATCTTCGATGAGCAGGGGCAGGTGGTCGACAAGCGCTTGCTGACAGCCGGTGGCGACTGCCTGGGGGCGGACCTTGCGCCGGGTATCTTTCATGCTGTGGTGGTGCTGGAAGCGGACACCATCATGTTTGAATGCAAGGCTGGCCCGTATCGCCCGGTAGATGAGGGTGAGTACGCCAGCTGGGCACCGCGCGAGGGCGAGCCGGGCATGGCTGAGTATCATGCCTGGATGCGCGCGCAATTCGACTGAATGCTCCTGTCGCTGACAGGCCGGCGCCCCGGCTATCGGTGCCTGGCCTGGCTGGCGCTGCCGCCATCTCATGCTAGAGTGCCGGGCCGACACAAGGAGCCTGTCATGCGCGCACTTCTTCCCCTGTTACTGGTCCTCAGCCTGCCCGTTTCTGCGGCGCCGCTGCACAGTCAGTTCCTTCCGCCCGACGACCTGGCCCTGCGTCAGGAAACCCCGGAATCCCAGCAGTTGCTGCAAGTCACCGATTATTCGGTGGTGGTCGGCAACCAGCGCCAGTCCAACCAGCAGCCCATTCCGGTCACCTCGCCGTTGATCCTGCGTCTTAAAGGCAAGCCACTGAGCAAAGGCGCGACGGTGAGTCAGGTGCTGATCAGTTTTGATGCCGAGAGCAAGAGCCTGAAAAAACCGGTGTTCGATGACAAGCGCAAGGTCCTGAACCTGAACTATCCCCTGAGCCAGTACCGGGTGATTCTTGATCTGCTGCGCAGTGATACCGTTTATGTGCAGTTCCTGACCTATGCCAACGGCCATATCTGGGCGGATTTGCACACCGGGACTATACGCGCGCGTTGAGCGCCAGTGCCGGGCAGGGGTAAACTGCCGGCCCGTGAAAATGTCCGTGATGGTTCAGTTGGAGTCGGCAATGCGTAAAGACAAAAAGCAAGTGATTGGGGATGAGATCAGCGACGAGTACGTCAAATCCTTCCTGCAGTTCGAACCGGCGGATGCCACGTCCCCTTCGCTGCACAAACTGATCAAGGCCTATCGCGGCCTGCGCATCGACGACTTCGAGCGTTTTGTCGGTTTCTTCGTCGAAGCTGGACTGGACGTGGACGGCAAGGACGAGCACGGCAAGACCTTTGTTGACCTGATCCGCGATCAGCGCAACGCCGCCGAGTACATCGAGATCATCGACAAGGCCCGCGGCTGAATTTACAGCGCCCATAAAAAAACGCCCCGAGGGGCGTTTTTTTATGCCAGTGCGTTACGCGTAGCTTTGCGCCGGGCTGCTTTCGACCAGGCCCAGGGCCTCGTCGTTGTGCGCGCTGATCTTGTGGTACAGGGCAGCGTCGGCGGCCAGAACCTTCTCCCGGGCCGGGAAAATTTCCTTGAGCTTGCCAGCCCAGGCGCCTTTGGTCTTCTCGGGGAAGCAACGCTCGATCAGTTCCAGCATGATCGAAACGGTCACCGAGGCACCCGGGGAGGCGCCCAGCAAGGCGGCCAGGCTGCCGTCTTTGGATGCGACCAGTTCGGTACCGAACTGCAGCACGCCACCTTTTTTCGGGTCTTTCTTGATGATCTGCACGCGTTGGCCAGCCACTTCCAGGCGCCAGTCTTCGGCTTTCGCCTCAGGGTAGAAGCGGCGCAGGGAATCCAGGCGTTGTTCCATCGACTGCATCACTTCGCTGACCAGGTATTTGGTCAGGTCCATGTTGTCGCGCGCCACGGCAAGCATCGGGCCGATGTTGCTCATGCGCACCGACAGCGGCAGGTCCATGAACGAGCCATGCTTGAGGAACTTGGTGGTAAAGCCGGCATACGGGCCGAACAGCAGCGAGGTCTTGCCGTCGACGACGCGGGTGTCCAGGTGTGGTACCGACATCGGTGGCGAACCCACCGCGGCCTGGCTGTAGACCTTGGCCTGGTGCTTCTTGACCACTTCCGGGTTGTCGCAACGCAGCCACTGGCCGCTGACCGGGAAGCCGCCAAAGCCTTTGCTCTCTTCGATGCCCGACTGCTGCAGCAGCGGCAGGGCCGCGCCACCGGCGCCGAGGAACACGAAGCGGGCATCGACTTCACGGCTGTTGCCGCTGTTGACGTCCTTGATGCTGACGGTCCAGCCGCTGCCGTTGCGGCGCAGGCCGGTCACGCGCTTGCTGTACTTGACCTGGGCATCCGGCGCGTTGGCCAGGTGCTTGAGCAATTTGTTGGTCAGGGCGCCGAAGTTGACGTCGGTACCTTTCATGACGCGGGTGGCGGCGATCTTCTGGTCGGCAGGGCGACCCGGCATCATCAACGGCATCCACTCGTTCATCACCGATTTGTCTTCGGTGTATTCCATCTCGGCGAAGGCATGGTGCTGCTTGAGCAGCTCAAAGCGCTTCTTGAGGAAGTCGATACCCTTTTCACCTTCGACATAGCTCAGGTGCGGCACGGGGTTGATGAACGCCCGTGGCGAGCTGAAGGCGCCTTTTTTGCTCAGGTATGCCCAGAACTGCCGGGATACTTCGAACTGGGTGTTGATGTGCACCGCTTTCTTGATGTCGATGCTGCCGTCGGCGGCCTGCGGCGTGTAGTTCAGTTCACACAGCCCGGCATGGCCGGTCCCGGCGTTGTTCCACGGGTTGGAACTTTCCGCGGCACCCGAATCCATCAACTCGACGACTTCCAGCTTGATTGCCGGGTCGAGTTCCTTGAGCAGTACGGCCAGGGTGGCACTCATGATGCCTGCCCCTACCAGTACCACATCGACTGCTTCGTTCTGCGCCATTAACGCGTCTCCAAAATCTACAGCACCAAATTGACAGCATAGGATCCCTGGCTTGGCCGGGATCGCCATGTCCGATTCTTCGCAGTTTTTGCAACTTCAGCGGACACTGCCAACCGGGGCTTTGCGTTGCCTATGAACGCATTTTAAGGCCGGTGCGGCAATTCGACTTATGGTCAAGGTGTCCGTCGTGCGTTACGGACCGGCCTCAGGCACTCATCCTTGATGAGCGCTGTTGCCAGCTGTTCAGGGCTGTTCGGGACACTTTAGGTGCTTTTGCACATGCCAGACTGTTCATTGCTCGCCACACTCTCGTGAAGTTGTGAAAACCCGTTTTTTCACGCTCTTTTGGAGTCGTGAACCTCAAAATGGGCTGCGCGATGGCAAACCCGGCAGGTTCAGGCAGAGCAGAGCGCCGAATGATGCAGGCACACTGGCTGGTGCAAGACCTGTGTGGAAGGCTCTCTGTGGGCGGTGCGGAGGATGCCGATGATGAACATTGGCGGTGCTGCGAGGCCCGATCAGGAGACGTCCTTATAATCGGGGGGAGATTATAACGATGTCTCGGGCAGAAATGATCTTTATTAACGACTTTTATTGACGCAAGGTTCAAGCGCTCAGCCAACCCCGGCCCGCGTAGCGGCGTTTGGCCGCTCTGGAGGCGGTGTTACAGCAGGTTCATAAAGCATTGGCGGCCGCGAACCGGTCGCGTTGGCGATTGTCTCATTCACTAATGGCACGCCGATGGCTGGGCCGCGTCGTGCTGGTTATACTGGCGGCCTTTGCTGCCTATTCTGGAGAGATGAGCATGTTGCAACGTTTGTTGTTCGGTTTGATCGCGGTGACCAGTCTGACACTGGTCGGTTGTGCCCACAGCCCGCAACAACTCAGCCCGCAACCAAAACTCACCGCCCAGCTAGCGCCGGTCGGCCATGGCCAGCCGGTCGTGGTCCGTGTGGTTGATGGCCGTGCTTCGCAAACCCTGGGCACCCGTGGCGGCCTGTACCCGGAAACCAGCGCCATCACCGTGACCGGCAACGACATTCTGCCCAAGCTGCAGGCTCAGGCCGAAGCCGCAGTGCGCCTGCTGGGCTTTACCCCGACCCCTAACGCCTACAACGCCCCGCAGTTGACCGTGACCCTGGCCGAACTCAAGTACCAGTCGCCCAAAGAGGGCATGTACGTGACCGAGGCAACCATCGGTGCAACCTTCAAGGCCGATGTGTCCAACGCCAACCGTCGTTACAGCGGCCGTTATGGTGCGTCGCTGGACCAGCGTTTCGGCATGGCCCCCAACCAGGAAACCAATACCAAGCTGGTCAGCGATGTCCTCAGTGACGCCCTGACCCGTCTGTTCAAGGACCAGGCCATCGGCCAGATCCTCGGCGAATAAGCGCGCCGTTGCGCGTACGAAAAAGCCCGATGGCAGGGTGCTGCCATCGGGCTTTTTTGTGTGCGTGAGATCAGGCGGCTTCGCTGTAGAAATCCAGCACGCTGATGCCCGTGTGGCCGTCCACCTCAGGCAGGTCGTCGTGGGCGTGGCCGCCAAGGGCGCAGTACACCAGCCACTGGCGGTGTTGAACGTTGAAGGCCAGGCCGTCGATGAGTGCCTGCTGTTCATCGCTCTGGGCGATCAGGTAGAGGCGGTCCTGGTTTTCGGCGTGCAGCATGAACAAGCTCCCTGTTCGTTGCAAAGGCCGACAGGGTGGCGGATCGGGATGACGGTTGTATGACGCTGGTCGTCATTGGTCGAAAAGGGCAGGACTTGATGCAGGGCTTGGGTAGAATGCCCCGCGTTGCGAGTGTCGCCGTATGAATTCGAGGTGGTGTAAATGTCGTTGCAAATGCTCTGGGGGCTGATCGCTGCCCACCCGGCCAAGCTGATCAATCTGCTGGCGCTGGTGATTACCTGCCCTGGCGGCCTGCTGTTGCACAGCGCCCGGCGGCGTGAGGCGCAAGCCTTGGCCAATGTGCCAGGCGATGAGGCGGTGGTTGATGGCATGACCCTGCGCATCAACCGTTTCTACTATATCCTGGGCTTTGCCTTCCTGGGCCTGGCCTTGCTGCTGTCCTGGTTCAGTACCTGGGTCTGAACCTGCGAAAACTGCGCAAGCTTCTGAAGGGCGCTGGCGCAGCCTGCGATGCGGTTCAGCTCAGAGCGCCAGCCCCGCCTTGACCCGATACTGATTGCGTACCGGCGTCGCATATTGCTGCACCAGGTACGGGCGATGCTCGGCGGGGCAGGCATCCAGGCGGCGCTGCCATTCGGTTTGGGCACGGGCCAGTTCGTCGGCAGGGAACACCTTGGCAGCCGGCGGTACGTCGAGTGCCGGGTCGGCATCAGCCCACTGCGCATACGCCAGGTAATGCACCGGGAACAACCGGTAACCGCCGAGAATCTGCCGGTCGATCTCCGCGGCCAGCTGCTTGGTGTCTTCAAAAAACGCTGACACCGGCGGGGCAAAGTTGATGTGCACCCGTCCTTTGTAGCCGGTAATGCCCTGGGCGATGCTCAGGTCGTCCTCACCCGGTGCCTTGCTGTACGTGCCGGTGGTTGCGCGGATGTACAGCTCACGGGCCTTGGCCTGGTCGCAAGGGTCGTATTCGTAGCTGATCGACACCGGGCTCAGGTTCAGCGACTGGATCACCGAGCCGAACGGCTCATCCTTGCGGCTCATGTGGAACATTTTCAGGATCGCCGAATCGGTGCGATCGTCACCATCCTTGGCCCGGCCCTCGGCCTGGGCAATCCAGATCGACTGTCCGTCGTTGCGGATCGAATGGTTGATGTAGGCCGAAAGCAGCTGGTAAGCAGCGAGTTTTTCCCGGCGGCCGGTGATCGAGCGGTGCACGATGAAGCTCTTGTTCAAGCGCATCATGTCGCTGACGAACGGCTTTTGCAGGAGGTTGTCGCCAATGGCGATGCGTGGCGTCGGCAGGCCGGCGTGGTACACCGCATAGTTGACAAAGGCCGGGTCCATGACGATGTCACGGTGGTTGGCCAGAAACAGATAGGCCGTGCCGGACTTCAACAGCTCGACGCCGGTGTAGGTCACGCCGTCGGTCGCCCGCTCGATGGTGTGGTCGACGTAATATTCGACCTTGTCCTGCAGGGTCGACACACAGCTGACCCCGGCAAACTCCTTGCGCAGGCGGCGGGCGATCAGCGGCTTGAGCAACCAGCCAAAGGCGCCGGCCATGCGCGGGAAGCGAAAGTGGGTGAGGATATCGAGGAATGCCGGGTCGCTGAGCAAACGTGCCAGAACGGCAGGGACTTCAGCGTCGTCGTACGGTCGGATGGCATCGAATTCGCCCATCATGCTCTCTTGTTGGAAACGGCTAGGGTAATAGGTAGGGCCGGGGTCCGAAAAACGGCTCGAACACGCGCAGGTCCTGTAAATAGACCGGCAATTATACGCACAAGTCACTCTGGAGGCCGCGATGCTCGAAGCAGCTATCTATGATTGCCCTTATTGTGGCGAAGAGGTGGAGACGACCGTGGATCTCTCCGCAGGTGACCAGGAATACATCGAGGACTGCCAGGTGTGCTGCAAGCCGATCAGATTCGTGCTGCAGGTGCATGGCGACGAATGGATGCTGGATGTCTATGGCGAGAATGACTGATGCAGCGAATCTACGATCCGGAAAGCCTGCTTGAAGCCGAAATGCTCATCGGGATGCTCGACAGCGAAGGGGTCAGGGTTCATCTGGTCGGGCGTGACCTGATGGGCGCCATCGGCGATTTGCCGATGCAAGGCTTGCTGGGGCTGGCGGTGGCCGATGAACAGGCCGATTACGCACGCCAGCTGATCGCCGCGTACAATGCGGCCCAGCCACTGGCTGGCGACGAACCGGAGCATATTCCCGGAACTCTGATTTGCTAGGTCTCAATTGCCCATGTGTGGACGTTACGCGCTGTTTCGCTGGTCTCCCGCCTTTGCTGCATTGCCGGGTTTTCCGACCGACCAGCAAGCGCAATGGAATATTTCCCCCGGTAACTCGGTGCTTATCCAGCGTCGGGATGAAGCGGGCCAGGCGGAGCTGGCCCGGGCCCGCTGGGGGCTGACGCCGGCCTGGCTCACCGACCTGTCGCGAACGCCTGCTCACGCCCGCGCCGAAACCCTGGCTGAGCAACCGATGTTTCGCGAAGCGTTTCGTCTGCGCCGTTGCCTGATGCCGGCCAACGGTTTTTACGAGTGGCGCGGCACCGTGCGCAAGCGCCCGTACTGGCTGACGCCGGGGGAAGGCTCTTCGCTGTTCTTTGCGGCGATCTGGGAGGCTTACCCGGTGCAGGACCAGGTGTGGTTGAGCACCGCGGTGGTTACCCAGGCGGCAATGAATCAACGTCGGCCGCTAATTCTTGATGCTGCCGGGCAGGCGGCCTGGCTGGACCCTGAAACGCCGGTAGCACGTCTCTACGAGCTGCTTGCCAGTGCCCAGGCGCCGCTGCGTGAGCGTGTGCTGGCCAACTTCGTCAACGATCCCAAGCTCAATGGTCCGGAGTGCCTGACGCCGGCCTGACGCCGGCCTGAGGCCGGCGAGTTGCATGTCTTCAGACCCTGAACTGATTGATCAGCCGGCGCTGCTGCTCGGCCAGCTTGGTCAGCTCGGCACTGGCGTTACTCGACTCGTCAGCCCCGCCAGCCACTTCGTTGGCGACCTGGCCAATATTGATCACGTTGCGGTTGATGTCCTCGGCCACCGCGCTCTGCTCTTCGGCAGCGCTGGCAATCTGGGTGTTCATGTCATTGATCACCGAAACCGCCTGGGTGATGCTCTCCAGGGCCTCTGCAGCGCGCGCAGCCTGCTGCACGCTGATGTCGGTCTTGCCCTGGCTGTCTTCCATGACCCGCACCACATCGCGGGTGCCTTGTTGCAGTTGCTGGATCATCTGCTGAATTTCTTCAGTGGCTTGCTGGGTCTTTTGCGCCAGGTTGCGCACTTCATCGGCGACCACGGCAAAGCCGCGTCCCTGTTCACCGGCGCGCGCCGCCTCGATGGCGGCATTGAGCGCCAGCAGGTTGGTCTGCTCGGCGATGGCGCGGATGGCGGTGAGGATTGCGTTGATGTTTTCGCTGTCGCGGGCCAGGGTTTGCACGACACCCACGGCCCGGCCGATCTCTTGTGCCAGGGCACTGATCGAGTCCGACGTGGTGCGCACGATCTGCAGCCCTTGATGCGCGGCCTGGTCGGCGTTGCTGGCGGCTTGCGCGGCGTGGGTGGCATTGCGCGCCACGTCCTGGGCGGTGGCGGTCATTTCGTGCACGGCAGTGGCGACCAGGTCAATTTCGGCCATCTGCTTGTGCACGCCCTGGTTGGTGCGGATGGCGATGTCGGCGGTGTGCTCCGAGGAGTCGCTGACTTTCTGCACCGAGGCCACGACCTGGCTGATCATTGCCTGCAGCTTGGCCAGGAAAGTATTGAAGCCCTTGGCAATCGAGCCCAGTTCGTCGGCGCGGTCGCTGCTCAGACGGCGGGTCAGGTCGCCTTCGCCCTGGGCGATGTCGTCGAGCATGGTCACCATCTGGCGCAGTGGCCGGGCAATGCCGTGGGCCAGTAGCCAGATTACCAGCAGGCCAAGGGCGGCAATGCCCAGGCCCATCAGGGTCATGCCGGTAATGTCGGTACTGCGCTGCGCGCTGAGCTCATCCTGCAGGGTTTTTACATCAGCCATCACCGCGCTGATTGGCAGTTCCAGCAACAGGGTCCAGCGCGCGTCGGTATTGCCGATCTTGAACGGCAGGTACAACTCGATGCGGCCGGCGTCCTGGTTGACCTCATAGTGAAGGTTTTCGCCGCTCAGCTGGCTCAGGGTCGCCGCGACGCTGGCATCGAGGGCATCACTGGCTTTCTCGCCAAATTTACCGGGGTCTTTGGTGAATGCCACCAGGCGGCCGTTGCCGGAAACCAGCGCGAGTTCGCCAGCGCCGTCGTAGAGCTGTTTGTCAGCGGCGTTGAGCAGTTCCTGAATGAAGTTTACCGACAGGTCGGCACCGGCGATGCCCTGGAACTGGCCGTCGATCAGGATGGGTTCGACGAACGAGGCGAGCATGACCACTTTGTCGCCTACTTTATAGGGCGCCGGGTCAATCACGCAGGCCTTTCGGGAATCGCGCGAGCACAGGTAATACTCACTGGCGCGCACGCCGGTGGCGAGGAGGGTCTGGTCGTTGACGTCGACCAGTTTGTCCAGGCCCAGGCTGCCGTCATCGTTGCGAAACCACCACGGCAGGAAGCGCCCGGTGGTGCTGTCGATCCCGGTGATGGAGGTGCCAATGTAGCGGCTGTCATCATGGTCCAGGGCGCCTGCTTCCCAGCCCAGGTACGTGCCAAGGATCAACGGGTTGCTGATGGCAGTTTGTTTGAGCAGGGCAATCAGCTGTTCGCGTTCGATCTTCAACAGCGCTGCGCCGTTGGCGTCTTTCATGCCCAGCATGGCGTTGTTGGTGGCCAGCCCGCGGGCGATCAGCAAAGGCGCCTCCAGGCCGCGCTGGATTTCGCTAACCTGCGTGCGTGCCAGCGCCGTCAGGCGTTGCTGGATCAGGGCCTCGAATTGTTGCTGGGTGCGGGTCTGCACCAGCTCCTGAGTGCGCTGGCCGGAATACACCGCGTACAGCACCAGCGCGGCAACTATGCTTAAGACAATGGCACCGGCCAGGGCGGCGACGGAAAACTGGATCGACCTGAACTTCATGAAGGGCTCCACGCGCAAGAAAAGTCGTCTGCCTTGCGTTATCGGCCCTTGTCCGTCAAAGCATGAGCGCCGCCTGGAGAAATCTTCGCCGGGAATGTGGCGGGCGCAATCCAGTCGGCCTACGATACGCGGCATGTTCGAATGGAGTGTTTTCATGCGTAGGTTATTTGTATACGGCGCCCTGAGCGCCAGCGTACTGCTTGCTGGATGCCAGGCGGTGAACACCACCAGCGGCGGCGCCGTGGGTGTCGAGCGTAAGCAATACATGTTCAGCATGCTGTCGACCGATGAGGTCAACCAGATGTATGCGCAGTCATATCAGCAAACCCTCGGCGAAGCGTCGAGCAAGGGTGTGCTCGACAAGACCAGTGCAGAAGCCAAGCGGGTTCAGGTCATTGCCGACCGTCTGATCGCCCAGGCGCCGAAATTCCGTCCGGATGCGGCGCAGTGGAACTGGGAAGTGAACCTGATCAAGAGCGATGAGCTAAACGCCAACTGCGGGCCTGGCGGCAAGATCTTTTTCTATACCGGGCTGATCGACAAGCTCAAGTTGAGCGATGATGAAATCGCTGCGGTCATGGGCCATGAAATTGCTCACGCTTTGCGTGAACATGGCCGTGAAGCCATGTCCAAGGCCTACGGGATACAGATGGCCCGTCAGGGCGCTGGCGCCTTGTTGGGCCTGGGGCAGGACAGCCTGGCAATTGCCGACACGGTGGTGCAGTACAGCATGACCCTGCCCAACAGCCGTGCAAACGAGAACGAAGCCGACCTGATCGGCCTGGAGCTGGCGGCGCGAGCAGGTTACAACCCCAATGCCGCGATCACCCTGTGGGACAAGATGGCCGCGGCATCCGGTGGTTCGCAGCCCGAGTTCATGAGCACCCACCCGGCGTCTTCAAGCCGTCAGGCCGCGTTGCAGGCAGCGATTCCGAAAGTGATGCCGTTGTACGAGCAGGCGAAGAAGTAAACCTCGCAGTGCTTATCGCCGGCAAGCCAGCCTCTACAGGCCTGTAGGGGGTGGCTTGCCGGCGATGAATTCACCACGGCGTCAGCTAATCCAGCCACTGACTTCCATTGCCGAGTACACCGCCACTGCGGCCAGTACAAAGAACGCAGCCGAAGCCAGGCGGCGAATCAGGGTCAGCGGCAGCTTCTCGGCGGCAAAGTTGCCCGCCAGCACCACCGGTACGTTGGCAATCAGCATGCCCAGGGTGGTACCGATAATCACCATGATCAGGTGCGGATACTGGGCAGCCAGCATCACGGTGGCAACCTGGGTCTTGTCACCGATTTCAGCGATAAAGAAGGCGATCAGCGTTGTCAGGAACGGGCCGAAGCGGCGCGCGGTGCTGGCTTCGTCATCGTCCATTTTGTCCGGGATCAGTGTCCATAGCGCGGTGGCGGCAAAGCTCGCAGCCAGAATCCAGTGCAGGGTCGCGGCGGAGAAGAAGGTACTGAACCAGGCGCCGACGGCACCGGCTGCGGCATGGTTGGCCAGGGTCGCGGCAATGATGCCGGCAATGATCGGCCAGGGCTTGCGAAAGCGGGCAGCGAGGATGAGCGCGAGCAATTGGGTCTTGTCGCCAATTTCGGCGAGGGCCACGATTGCGGTCGGTATGAGCAATGATTCCAGCATCAGGATTCCTACGGGGGCGGGTCGACACGGCTATGACACGTACAGCCTTCCCGCCCCGGGTAAGGTGTGCGTGTCATAGGTCTTGTCAAACCCTGGGTCCGTCTGTGCGGACCGTGGGTCGCACGCGCCATGGTCTGTGGACCAAGTATGTTGACGCGTACCGGGCGAGCTGGGCGCTCGCGGGAGACTACTCCCCTAGGACGGAGCGGATTCTGCCTAGGCAAATCCGTTTCGGCAAGCGCTGATTTTATCCGCGTGTTGCCTGGTAGATGCGAAAGCCTTGTCCTTCGGCGCGTATCCGGCAATTGCCCAACGCCTCTTCGATCAACGGTTGATAGCGCAGGAAGCTGTTGGCCACCAGGCGTATTTCCCCACCTTTTTTCAGATGATCTGCTGATTTTCTCAGCAGGTTTTCCGAAGCCTGGTAATTGGTGTGCACGCCGGTATGGAACGGCGGGTTGCTCAGGATCACGTCCAGATCACGCGGCGCGGCATCGATGCCATCACCGCAGATCACTTCGCCTTCCAGGCCGTTGGCAGCCAGGGTCAGGCGGCTGCTGGCAACGGCGAAGGCGTCGACATCCAGCAGGGTGATCCGGCTGTGCGGGTAGCGGCGCTTGATCGCGGCGCCGAGCACGCCGGCACCACAGCCGAAGTCCAGAACATGGCCGACCGGTAGTTGATCAAGGTTCTCCAGGAGCAGGGCGCTGCCGCGGTCCAGGCGGCCATGGCTGAATACGCCAGGCAGGCTGACGATCTTCAGCGGCCCGTCAGCCTGCTCCAGCTCGAAGTGCTCGGCGAGGCTTTCCAGCGGCTTGGCCTCAGGCGCGTGCTCGACCGTGACTTGCCAGAGCTGGCAGTGGCGGGCGCTATCAAGCTTGCGGGGTTTGCCAAAGGCGTGCAGCTGTTTGGCCGCGCCTTCGATGCCTCCCCGTTTTTCCCCGACCAGGTACAGTGTTCGTCCGCTCAGGCGCGATGCCAGGGCGTTGAGCAAGTAGTTGGCCAGGTCGCGCGACTTGGGCAGGAACAGAACCGCCGCGTCAAAACCCTCGCCGGGTGCCTCTACACCGAAATGGCTGCGCCCGGCAAAGCGTGCATCGAGCGCTGCCTGGTCACCGGCATGCCAGCTCCAGCCCTGTGCAGCTGGCAGCTTGCCGAGCAGGTCATCGGCGGGCAGGCCGGCAAGCAGCAGCGAGCCCTGAAAAAGCTCGGCCTGACGAAGCAACACTTCACTGCGCGGGTCCATGGATGGCGGCTCCTGAAAAAATGGCGCAGTTTACCAGAGCCGGACGCGGCTTAGCCGACCTGTCGGCGCGGGCTACCGGCAAAAAACGCCTCGGCGTTCTCGCTCAGCTGTTCGACGATACGTTGCCGCGATTCAACCGCACCCCAGGCGCTGTGGGGGGTAACGATCAGGCGCGGGATATCGGCTGCCAGCAGCGGGTTGCCATGGACCGGCGGCTCGACGCTCAGCACGTCAGTGGCGGCGCCGCCCAGGTGACCTGCGCGCAGACTGTCAGCCAGGGCCTGCTCGTCGATCAGCCCGCCCCTCGCGGTGTTGACGACAAAGGCGCCCGGTTTCAGCAGGGCCAGCTCGTGGGCGCCGATCAGGTTGCGAGTGTGTTCGTTGAGCGGGCAGTGCAAGGTCAGTGCATCGATTTGCGGTAACAGTTCGTCCAGCGGCAAGCGGTCTTCGCGAGGTGGGCGACCCGGTAATTGCCCGAGCAGTACGCGCATGCCAAAGGCTTCGGCCAGGCGTGCCACGGCGCCGCCCAGTTCACCATGACCGAGCATGCCGAGGGTTTTGCCCTCCAGCTCGACGATCGGGAAGTCGAGGAGACAGAACTGCTTGGCCCGGGCCCAGTGTCCTTCGGCAACCGCCTGTTGATAGTCCGGCAGGCGCGTGGCCAGGGCCAGCAGCAACGCCAAGGTGTGCTGGGCCACCGAGGGGGTGCCATAGCCCTGGCAGTTGCTGACCACGACACCTTGGGCGCGAGCAGCCTGCAGGTCAACGTTGTTGGTGCCGGTGGCGGCGACCAGGATCAGCTTCAGGTCGGGGCTGGCGGCGAGGGCGTCGGCGTCGATCAGCACCTTGTTGCTGATCGCCACCGTCGCGCCCTGCAGACGCTCTGCCACCTGCTCGGGGGTAGTGGACGGATACAACTGCAGCTCGTCGAAGCAATCGCCCAGGCGATCCAGGCTGAGGTCGCCCAGGTCCAGGGAATGGTGGTCGAGGAATACGGCGCGGCGAAAGGTGGACATGGACGCTCCAGTAAGTAGCGGTTGGGCTCAGGCCGGGTAGGTGAAACAATCGTAACGGGTCTGCTCAAGGCTGGCTTCGAAGGCCAGCAGGTGCTGGTGTTGCTGCTGCAGTTCAGCCAGCTGGGCCTGCAACTGGGCCTTACGGTTGGCAATGGCCTGGCGGATACGCAGCAATGGCAGTTCGCCGGGGCCGTTATCGCCGACTATGGCCTGCATCTGCTTGAGGCTGAAACCGAGTTTTTGTGCGCACTTGATCAGGCTCACCAGCGCCACGCTCTGCTCATCGTAGATACGGTAGCTGCCCTGGCGCCGGGGGGCGGGCAGCAGGCCGATCTTCTCGTAGTGGCGTATGCATTTGATAGTGGCGCCGGAGCGCTGCGCCGCTTTGCCAATGTACATCGAACGTCCTTTTTACCTGGCGCCGGCCAGCGTGCGCGCCTGCCGCAACCAGGCATCGCGTTGTGCCGTGCTTGAGCGGATGACAGGGCCAAACGTTAACGTCTTTCGCGGCCTGATTCCACAAAAGAGCAGGGTCGTGCGTCGCATCTGTTCCAGGCCGGGCATGCGCTGGATCCAGCGGTAATACCAGGGTGGTGTGTCCATGCACACCAGCAGGTCGGCACTGCGACCTTTGAGCAGTTGCTCCGGGAAGGGGCTGTTGCGCCGGTATCGAAAGGCAAAACCCGAGAGCAGGACACGGTCGAAGAAACCTTTCATCAGTGCCGGAATACCGCCCCACCAGATCGGGAACACGAACACCAGGTGTTCGGCCCAGCTGATCAGGGATTGGGCGTGCAGCAGGTCGGGCTCCAGCGGTTGTTCCAGGCGGTAGCCGTCGTGTAACACCGGGTCGAAGTCTAATGTGCCCAGTTCCAGTACCAGGACTTCATGGCCGGCAGCTCGCGCACTGCTTGTGTAGGCGTTGCTCAATGCGCCGCAAAAACTCTGGCTGGAAGGGTGGCCAAGCACCATCAGGATACGTTTGCTCATCACGTCTGCTCTGTCGTGCAAAGCGTTGAGGGTAAAGGTTGCCCCTAGGAGGAGGGTCAAGTTGCCGGTGGGCAGCAACGTCCGTCAAAGGTTGTTACTTGGTATGTCGGGAGCGTAATGTGCGTTTCCTTAGAGTTCACTTTCTGCCGCAAGGAGCCCCCATGTACTGGGCTGAATTTCTTACTGTTGCCCTGATTCACTTGCTGGCCGTGGCCAGCCCCGGTCCTGATTTCGCCGTAGTGGTACGCGAAAGCGTTACCCATGGGCGCCGCGCCGGTACCTGGACTGCCTTTGGCGTCGGTACGGCGATTTTCCTGCATGTGGGGTATTCGCTGCTGGGCATCGGCCTGATCGTGTCGCAGTCGATCGTGCTGTTCAACGCCCTAAAATGGCTGGCAGCCGCTTACCTGCTGTACATCGGTTTCAAAGCGCTGCGTGCAGGCCCTGCGGCCCCGGGCAGCGAGGCTGTTCAGGCCTCGACGGTCGAACGCACGCCGCGCGCCGCGTTTGTTGCAGGTTTCATGACCAATGGCCTGAACCCCAAGGCGACGCTGTTCTTCCTGTCGCTGTTCACCGTTGTCATCAACCCGCACACGCCGCTGGCGATCCAGGCCGGTTATGGCGTGTACCTGGCGCTGGCCACGGGCTTGTGGTTTTGCCTGGTGGCCATGTTGTTCAGCCAGCAGCGTGTGCGCGCAGGCTTCGCGCGCATGGGGCACTGGTTTGATCGCACCATGGGCGCTGTGCTGATTGCACTGGGGGTAAAAATCGCCTTCACCGAAATGCATTGATGGTGAATTGCCACTAATCCTTGGCGCCGGTTAAATCATTCCTTTGGCTGATTTGACCGGCGTTGTGGCGTTCTAGAGTGGGTCATGTCTTGTCCAGCCCGTGCACTCTAGAAAAGGGACTCCTATGTTGCAGACTCGTGTCATTCCTCCTGCTGAGGGCGCTTATCAGTTCCCGCTATTGATCAAGCGGCTGCTGCTGTCGGGCAGCCGTTACGAGAAAACCCGCGAAATCGTCTATCGCGATGTGTTGCGCTACAACTACCTGACCCTCAACGAGCGTATCGCGCGCCTGGCCAATGTGCTGACCGAGGCCGGGGTCAAGGCCGGTGACACCGTGGCGGTAATGGACTGGGACAGCCACCGTTACCTGGAATGCATGTTTGCCATTCCGATGATCGGCGCGGTGGTGCACACCATCAATGTGCGCCTGTCGCCCGAGCAGATCCTCTACACCATGAACCACGCCGATGACCGCTTCGTGCTGGTCAACAGCGATTTCGTCGGCCTTTACCAGTCCATTGCCGGGCAACTGACCACGGTTGAGAAAACCCTGCTGCTGACCGACGGCGAGGCCAAGACCGCCGAGTTGCCGAACCTGGTGGGCGAGTACGAGCAACTGCTGGCTGCCGCCAGCCCGGTGTATGACTTCCCTGACTTCGACGAAAACTCGGTCGCCACCACCTTCTACACCACCGGTACCACCGGTAACCCCAAAGGCGTGTATTTCACCCACCGGCAACTGGTGCTGCACACCCTGGCCGCGGCGTCTGTTACCGGTAGCATCGACAGTGTGCGCCTGCTCGGCAGCAATGACGTCTACATGCCGATCACGCCGATGTTCCATGTGCATGCCTGGGGCATTCCCTATGTCGCCACCATGCTGGGGGTCAAGCAGGTCTACCCCGGGCGTTACGAGCCGGAGATGCTCTGCGAGCTGTGGCGCAAGGAGAAGGTAACGTTCTCCCACTGCGTGCCGACCATCCTGCAGATGCTGCTCAACGCCAAAGGCGCCCAAACCCAGGATTTCGGCGGCTGGAAGATCATCATCGGCGGCAGCGCGCTCAACCGTGCGCTGTACGAAGCCGCCCACGCCCATGGCATTCAGTTGACCGCGGCCTACGGCATGTCCGAAACCTGCCCGCTGGTATCCTGTGCCCACCTCAATGAAGAGTTACTGGCCGGCAGCGACGATGAATGCATCACCTACCGGATCAAGGCAGGCGTGCCGGTGCCGCTGGTGGAGACGGCGATTGTCGACAGCGAGGGCAATTTCCTTCCAGCTGACGGTGAGACCCAGGGTGAACTGGTGCTGCGTGCGCCGTGGCTGACCATGGGCTACTTCCGCGAGCCGGAGAAGGGCGCTGAACTGTGGCAGGGCGGCTGGTTGCACACCGGGGATGTGGCCACGCTCGACAGCATGGGCGTGATCGATATCCGCGACCGCATCAAGGATGTGATCAAGACCGGCGGCGAGTGGATATCGTCGCTGGAGCTCGAAGACCTGATCAGCCGCCACCCGGCAATACGCGAAGTGGCCGTGGTCGGTGTGGCCGATCCGCAGTGGGGCGAGCGGCCGTTTGCGCTGTTGGTGGTGCATGAGGGGCAGGCGGTAGATGCCAAGGCACTCAAGGAGCACCTCAAGCCTTTCGTCGAGCTTGGGCACATCAACAAATGGGCAATTCCCAGCCAGATCGCGCTTGTTACTGAAATTCCCAAGACCAGTGTCGGCAAGCTCGACAAGAAGCGTATCCGCCTGGACATAACCCAGTGGCAGGCCAGTAACAGCGCGTTTCTTTCAACGCTTTAAGTACTGGCGGGTTGCGGCGGATAGGCCGCAACCCGCGCATTAGACGCATCTTGCCCTTGCCAAACAGTAATTTTCAGCCATTCTTGCCTCTGCCAGCGCTGTCACCGCCCCTGCACACCAGGTCAGGGCGCGGTGATGCAAATCACACTTTAGAGGGATCAAGCACTACTACCTGCTGGCTATAGTCGGGTCAGGGGATTTTCAGGAACCGGGGTTGCACATGAATGTGCCTGACCACTTGCTCGACGATAACGGTGCGCTGATACCGGTCGTTTGAGGCGTTTCTGCAAAGGACTCACTGCCATAAAAATAAAAGTACATGGAGTAGCGTCGATGACATCAGTAAATCTGTTCTGGCGCCGGGCGAAACTGCCGCTGGCCGTCAGCCTCGCTTCTACGCTCGCCGGTCCCGCATTCGGCGTCAGCTTCAACATCGGTGAAATCGAAGGTTCGTTTGACTCGTCCCTGTCTGTTGGGGCCAGCTGGTCGACCGCTGATGCCAACAAGAACCTGATCGGCTCGAACAACGGCGGCCACGGCCTGTCGCAAACCTCTGACGACGGTCACCTGAACTTCAAGAAAGGCGAGACCTTCTCGAAGATCTTCAAGGGTATCCATGACCTTGAACTGAAGTACGGCGACACCGGCGTATTCGTCCGCGGCAAGTACTGGTATGACTTTGAACTCAAGGATGAACACCGCGAGTTCAAGGACATCAGCGACTCCAACCGCAAAGAAGGCGCCAAGTCCGCCGGTGGACAGATTCTCGACGCATTCGTGTACCACAACTACAGCATCGCCGACCTGCCGGGCAACGTCCGCTTGGGCAAGCAGGTGGTGAGCTGGGGTGAAAGTACCTTCATTGGTGGCGGCATCAACTCGATCAACCCGATCGACGTCTCCGCATTCCGCCGTCCTGGCGCGGAAATCAAGGAGGGCCTGATCCCGGTCAACATGTTCTACGTGTCCCAGAGCCTGACCGACAACCTGTCGGCCGAGGCCTTCTACCAGATCGAATGGGACCAGACCGTCGTCGACAACTGCGGCACCTTCTTCTCCCAGCCGGACGTGATCGCCGACGGTTGCGACACCAACCTGGCGGTACTGGCCAAGCAAAGCACCCTGAACGCAGGCCTGGGCCCGCTCTCGCGGCCGGTTGGCGGGGTAATGGCAGCCAACAACGTCACCTGGGGCAACCCTGACGAAGGTGTGATCGTGCGCCGTGGCCCGGACCGCGATGCGCGCGACAGCGGCCAGTTCGGCCTGGCCATGCGCTATGTGTTCGAACCGCTGAACACCGAGTTCGGTGGCTACTTCATGAACTACCACAGCCGTGCGCCGATTTTCAGCGGCCAGGGCGCGGCGGCGCAGTTCTACAGTCCGACCCGTCTGGCAGCGCAACTGCGTGCGGCTGGCGTACCGCTGGCCAACCTCAGCGCCGTCACCCAGAGTACTTTGCCGCTGGTGGTCGCCGGTAACTCCAGCTACTACGTCGAGTACCCGGAAGACATCCGCCTGTACGGCCTGAGCTTCTCCACCACCTTGCCTACCGGCACGGCGTGGCAAGGTGAAATCAGCTACCGTCCGAACGCGCCGGTGCAGCTGAACACCACCGACATCCTGTTCTCGGGCCTGACCCCGATCGACCCGAACGCCTCGATCCTCAAAGGCTTCCCTAGCACCGACCAGCCGGGCTATCGCCGCAAGGAAGTCACCCAGCTGCAAACCACCTTCACCCACTTCTTCGACCAGGTCATGGGTGCAGAACGCCTGACCATGGTGGGCGAAGTCGGCTGGACCCACGTCGGCGGGCTGGAAAGCACCTCCAAGGCCCGTTACGGCCGTGACCCGGTGTATGGCCCGGGCCCGTTGCCAAGCGGTCGTTGCGAAACCCTCAACGCCAGCACCCTGGGTAGCGCACCGCGCAACAACCAGTCGCGCTACTGCGAGAACGAAGGCTTCACCACCACCGACTCCTGGGGCTACCGCATGCGGGCGATCTGGGACTACAACAGCGTGTTTGCCGGTGTGAACCTCAAGCCAAGTGTGGCCTGGTCCCACGACGTTGACGGTTACTCGCCAGGCCCTGGTGGCAACTTCGAGGAAGGGCGCAAGGCGATCAGCCTGGGCCTGGATGCCGAGTACCAGAACACCTACACCACCAGCCTGTCGTACACCAACTTCTTCGATGGCAAGTACACCACTGTGGATGATCGCGATTTCATCGCCCTCAGCTTCGGCGTGAACTTCTAAGAACACGGATTCAGGACGAGCATGAACATGAATATGACCAAGAATCTGCTGCAAGCCGGTGTGTTGGGCCTGTCGCTGCTGGCGACCAGTGTCATGGCGGCAGTGTCTGCCGACGAGGCGGCCAAGCTCGGCACCACGCTGACCCCGATGGGTGCTGAAAAGGCCGGTAACGCCGACGGCTCGATCACGGCCTGGGCGCCACTGGCCAAAAACGCCGGTGCCGTTGATGACAAAGGTTTCCTTGCCAACCCGTACGGCAACGAACAGCCGAAGTTCACCATCACTGCGCAGAACGTCGACCAGTACAAGGACAAGCTGTCCCCTGGCCAGATCGCGATGCTTAAGCGTTACCCGGACACCTACAAAATCCCGGTGTACCCGACCCACCGCGGCTCGAACGTACCGGCTGATGTGTTTGCCTCGATCAAGAAGAATGCCACCAGCACCAACCTGGTCGCCGGCGGCAACGGTCTTGAGAACTTCGAAAGCGCCGTGCCGTTCCCGATTCCAAAAAGCGGTGTCGAGGTGATCTGGAACCACATCACCCGCTACCGTGGCGGCAGCGTAACGCGCCTGGTCACCCAGGCCACACCGCAGACCAATGGCTCCTACAGCCTGGTGTACTTCCAGGACCAGTTCGTCTTCCGTGACAAGATCAAGGGCTACGATCCGGCCAACCCGGGTAACGTGCTGTTCTACTTCAAGCAGAAGGTGACTGCACCTGCGCGTCTGGCCGGTACCGTGCTGCTGGTTCACGAGACCCTCGACCAGGTCAAGGAGCCGCGCAAGGCGTGGGTGTACAACGCCGGTCAGCGCCGTGTACGCCAGGCACCGCAGGTGTCCTACGACGGTCCGGGTACTGCAGCCGATGGCCTGCGTACTTCCGACAACCTGGACATGTACAACGGTGCACCGGACCGCTACGACTGGAAGCTTGAAGGCAAGAAAGAGATGTATATTGCCTCCAACAGCTACAAACTCGACGATCCCAAGCTCAAGTACAGCGACATCATCAAGGCCGGGCACATCAACCAGGACCTGAGCCGCTACGAGCTGCGCCGCGTCTGGCATGTTGTGGCAACGCTGAAACCGGGCCAGCGTCATATCTACGCCAAGCGTGACTTCTACATCGATGAAGACACCTGGCAAGCTGCAGTGATCGACCAGTACGACGGTCGCGATCAACTGTGGCGCGTTTCCGAGGCCCACTCCCAGGACTACTACAACGTCCAGGTGCCGTGGTACACCCTGGAAGCCATCTACGACCTGCAGTCGGGTCGCTATTTGGCACTGGGCATGAAGAACGAAGAGAAGCGCGCCTACGACTTCGGTTTTACGGCCAGCATCAGCGACTTCCAGCCCGCAGCGCTACGCCAGGAAGGTGTTCGCTGAGTTTCAACACCCTTGTGTGATCTCCCAGAACGCCCCGGCTTGCCGGGGCGTTTCTGTTTCTGCAGCCTCGCCGAATCAGATTTGTCGCGTTTTGTTGAAGTCTTTTTTCTGCAAAGGGTGGCAATCATCTTCAAATGTGCGTTTTTAACCGCTAGTCTGCCCTGATCCGTAATGCCGAAGATTCTCTAACTAAAACGAGCCGGCCATGACTGATCTGTCCCGTACGCAAGGGTTCGCCAGCCAGGCCATGACCGTCCTGGAGGGGCGCTTCTATCGCCCGCCACTGCCTGAAGGGCACGTGCCGAGAGCGCGTTTGTGCCAGCGACTGCAGTCGGGCCTTGGTGGTCGCTTGCTGTTGGTCAGTGCACCGGCAGGTTTCGGTAAGAGCTCGTTGGCCGTGGAGTTCTGTCAGGGGTTGCCCAATCACTGGAACAGCCTGTGGTTGGGCTTGAGCCGTCGCGACAGTGATCCGGGGCGCTTTCTCGAACGCCTGCTCGAAGGCTTGCAGCAATGCTGTCCGGCAGTGGGCAACCAGGCGCTGGGCCTGTTGAAGATGCGGCAGCGTCATCAGCCCTTCGCTTTCGAAGAATGGCTGGACGGCCTGCTCGATGAGCTGGCGGATCACCTGCAGCCCACCAACCCCTTGTTACTGGTGCTTGACGACTATCACCTGGCGCAGGGCCCGGTACTGGACCGTTGCCTGCAGTTTTTCCTCAATCATCTGCCGCCGGGACTGGTGCTGCTGGTCACCAGCCGCTTGCGCCCGGACTGGCACCTCGCGCGTCTGCGCCTGTCGCGTCAATTGCTTGAGCTCAGTGAACAGGACCTGCGCCTGACCCCCGATGAATCGCTGGCGGTGCTCGGGCAGCAACCGACGAGCCTGCGTGGCCAGGCGCTGGACAGCCTGATCCAGCGCAGCGATGGCTGGGTGGCCGGTTTGCGTTTCTGGCAACTGGCGGCCAGCGAGTCGAGTGCCGACAGTACCTTGCCGCAGGCTTTGCATGGCGGCGAAGGGCTGATACGGGACTACCTGCTCGAAGAAGTTATCGACATCCTGCCGCCCGAGGTTCAGGGCTTTCTCAACGACACGGCCTGCCAGGAGCGCTTTTGCAGCGAGCTGTGCGATGCCCTGCGCGACAGCCATGACAGCGCAGAAATCATCCGCTACCTGCAGGCCCACCAGGTGTTTCTGGTGCCGCTGGACGAGCACGGGCGCTGGTTCCGCTATCACCACCTGTTCTCCGACCTGCTGCGCAGTCGGCAAACCAGTCAGCCGCTGGCAAGCCTGCACTTGCGGGCCTGTCGCTGGTTTCATGGACAGGGGCTGCTGGATGAAGCGGTCGAACAGGCCTTGCGCGCCGGGCACCTGGATGTGGCGGCCAACCTAGTGCAAAACCTGTCTGAGGAGCAGCTGCTGGCGGAGCAGAATGTCGGCATGCTGCTGCGCTGGAAAATGGACCTGCCCGACAGCCTGCTGATCAGTACGCCGCGGCTGATTGTGCTGTACAGCTGGGCACTGGGGCTGGCAGGGCAACTGGATGCTGCTGAAGAGCTGGCCAGCCACCTCAGCCGGTTCCTGCCGGCACCTTCGGCAACGGCGCAACGCTCGATGCTGGCCCAATGGCTGGCCCTGAGCGGAGTGATTGCCCGTGGCCGTGGCGATCGCACGCGCACCCGGGCCTGTTGTATCGAGGCCTTGCGTAGCTTGCCGCAGAAGCGTTACGGCCAGCGTCTGGTGTGCTTGTCGACGTTGTCCAACCTGGCGATTGCCGATGCCGATTACGCGCGTGCGCGCAGCTGGAACCGTGAGGCCCTGGAGCTGGCCCAGCGGGTCGCCAATCCCCTGTTTGAAGCACTGACCCATTACGACCGGGCCCGCGTGCTGCATGCCCGTGGCGAGGTATTGCGTGCACAGGATGAAGTCCACATTGGCCTGCAGCGGCTGCAAGGGCTGTCAGCGCAACGCCTGTATGCGGTGCGGGCGCGCCTGACGTTGTACGAAGGCTATCTGCTGGTCGCGCGCCTGCAGCCGGAAGCCGGGCGCAGCCGCTTGCGCGCCGGCCTGGTCGAGGCGCGGGCCTGCCGCGACATCAGCGTGCTGATCGGGCATTGCGTGATCGCCTCGCTGGACGGGCGCGAGGGGCGTTTCACCGAAGCCTTCGCCGAACTGGCCGAAGCTGAGCGACTGATGCACATCTGGGATGTGCCACCTATTTTCTATCTGGCGATGATTACCCTGGTCAAATGTGAGCTCTGGCTTGCCCAGGGGCGTACAGACCTTTCCGAGTCGTGGCTGTTGCGACTGGGGCAGACCTACGGCGGCAAGCAAGCCGCTGCAGGGCCGGAGTTTCATCCCATGCTGGGGCTGCACATCGCTCTGCAACAGGCCTTGCTTGACCGCACCCAGGGGCGCGTGGCGCAGGCAGGTGAGCGCCTGCAGGCATTGGTCGACAGCGGTCAGGCCAGTGGTGGGCAGATGTTGAGCGTCACCGCACTGTGCCAATGGATCGAGCTGCTGCTCGCCAACCACCATGAGGCCAACGCCCGCGAGTTGCTGGTGTTGAGCCTGGAGGCGGCGCGTGGTGGTGCGTTGCAGCCGTTCCAGCGTCTGATGCAGCACTACCCGTTGTGGCTGCGTGATCAATTGCTGACGCAACCGGTGAGCCCGGCTCAGTCCAGTTTGCTGGCCCTGTTGCCTGCGCTGGACCCTGCGCAGGTTGCCGGCGGCAATTGTGAAGCCCTCAGCGCTCGGGAGCAGGCCGTGCTTGAGCTTATTGCCCAAGGATGCTCCAACCAGGAAATCAGCGAACGGCTGTTCATTTCCTTGCATACGGTCAAGACGCACGCCAGCCACATCAACAGCAAGCTGGGCGTCGAGCGCCGAACGCAGGCCGTCGCTCGGGCAAAGGCCCTAGGTCTGTTGGCCTGACCGCCAGCAACAGCGCGACGCGAAGAATTTCTGCTGTACTCTCTGGCAGGTTCTTTCCAGGAGCGTCAGCTCATGTTGCGCATGTTCACTGTGTCACTGTTGGCGGGCGGGTTGTTCACAGGGGCCGCGCTGGCGGCAGAAGGGCCGTCGTTTTCCTGTGACAACGCCGAGGGCATGGCCCTGAAGGTGTGCCAGAGCCCGCAACTGAGCAAGCTCGATCGCGACCTGGCGGCCCTCTACAAGCGCACCCTGGCGCAAGCCGACAGCGATTCGCAAAAACAGCTCAAGGCAACCCAGCGCGGCTGGATCAAAGGCCGCGACGAGTGCTGGAAGGCCAGTAATGCCGACACCTGCGTGCTTGAGCAGTACCAGGTGCGCATGGTTGAACTGCAGATCCAGTCCGGCTCGGTGCAGGTCCCTGCCGCCGTCGAGTTCGACTGCGGTGACGACAGCCAGCCCTTCACCGCAGTGTTCTACAACCAGCTCACGCCCCAGGCAGCGGTGCTCACCTACGGCGGCGACCAGACCATCGTTATGGCTCAGCCTTCGGCCAGCGGCAGCAAGTATGGACGTGAAGGGGTGGAATTCTGGGAGCATCAGGGTGAAGCCAAGGTGAAGTGGTATGGCGCCGAACTGACTTGCCAACCTGCACGCTGAGGCCTCCTCTATGCCGTACTTTACGGCGCGTCGAGGATCGCGGATGATAGCTAATAGCTACCATTCGTGAGCGCATAGCCATGCTGCAGACGCTGTACCTGATCGCGCCATGGGTCGGCTTGGGCATCCTGGCGATCCTGTGGTTACTTGCGTTGCAGCGCGGGCGGCGCCTTGAGCGACAGCTTCGCGAGCAGGCCTCGGGTGCTATCGCTCCGGCGGAAGATGTAGAGCGCTACAAGCGCAGCCAGTACTTTGCCCGCATCGGCACCTGGGACTGGGATATCGACACCGAACAACTGTTCTGGTCCGACGCCATCTACCCCATGTTCGGCTATCAGGTCGGGGAAATTGTCCCGAGCTACGAGCGCTTTTGCGCCAGCGTGCACCCGGACGACAGCGCCCGCGTGCGGGCCGGTGAACTGCGTTGCATCGAGACGGGCGAAAACCATGACGAGGAATACCGCGTGGTCTGGCCCGACGGCAGTGTCCGCTGGCTACGTGAGACCGGCAACGTGGTGTGCAACGAGCAGGGCGTGGCGGTGAAGATGATGGGCGTCGTCCGCGATATCACCGAGGAGAAAGCCTGGGCCAATCAGTTGCAGAGCCTGGCACTCAACGATGCGTTGACCGGTCTGCCTAACCGGGTGGTGCTGGAACAACGCCTGGCGCGTGCACTGGACGTGGCCCGCGACACCAATACGCGGGTGGTGCTGGCGTTTCTCGACCTTAACGACTTCAAGGCGATCAACGACCGCAAGGGGCACGCGTTTGGCGATCAGGTGCTGGTGTTTACCGCCAGTCGGCTCAAGCAAATGCTGCGTGCGGCCGATACTGTGGCCAGGATCGGTGGCGACGAGTTCGTTCTGCTGCTTGAAGGGTTTGCACCCGGTGTGGGCCTGGAGCAGGAAGTCCAGCTGATTTGCAGTAATGTGCTTGAGACGCTGGCGTTCCCGATGATCGTTTCCGGCGAGCTGTTGCAGGTGGGAACCAGCCTGGGCGTTGCGATCTATCCGGACCATGCTTCAAGCATGGATACCCTGATTCACCTTGCCGACCTGGCCATGTATGAAGCCAAGCGCAGTGGTGACAATGAGTTCCGGGTCGCCGCCGCTGGCGCTTGTGCGTGACGTTGATTTACCCGCGAAGCCAGCCTGTGCGTGTCGAGGTCTGTGCATCCTTTTTTTTATTTGCCATGTCGGGTTTCGTGGATGCAGGTCTACAGCCAAAAAAGTTTTCTGATCGTCGATGATTTCTCGGATTTTCGCAGTTCCTGTCGCTCCATGCTGCGCGAGCTGGGTGTGCGGGACGTCGACACCGCTGACAGCGGTGAGCAGGCCCTGCGCATGTGTGCGCAAAAGCGGTATGACTTCATCCTTCAGGATTTCCACCTGGGGGACGGCAAGAAGAACGGTCAGCAGGTGCTCGAAGACCTGATCCTCGACAAGTTGATCAGCCATGAGTGCGTGTTCCTCATGGTCACCGCCGAAACCAGCCAGGCCATTGTCCTCAGTGCCCTGGAGCACGAACCTGATGCCTACCTGACCAAGCCGTTCAACCGTATCGGCCTGGCCCAGCGCCTGGAAAAACTGGTGCAACGCAAAACCTTACTCAAGCCGATCCTGCAGGCCCTGGACCGGGGTCGTCCAGCGGAAGTCCTGGCCGCGTGCGCCGAGCTGTGCAAAAAGGACCCGCGCTTTGCGCCGTTGTGCCTGCGTTACCGCGCCGATGCCCTGCGTGACCTCAACCGCTACGACGAGCTCGAGAAGTTCCTCACCACGATCATTTCCAGCCGCGCCACGCCGTGGGCGTACGCGGCACTGGGCAGCCTGTTGTACAAACGCAATCAGTTTGCGCAGGCCCAAGGTATTTACGAGCAGGCGCTCAAGGCCTTTCCGATGATGCCGGGGCTGTACGACGGGTTGGCCGAAGTGTTGGTGGCGCGCGGCGAAAACAAGCGCGCCCAGGGCGTGCTGGAAGAGGCGGTGCGCCTGTCGCCGCTGGCGGTGCGCCGGCAAATGATGCTGGGCAAACTGGCCTTGAGCAACGACGACTTCGACACCTCCTCGAAGGCCTACCGGCATGCAGTCAACCAGGGCCAGAGCTCACGCTACAAAGACCCGGAAAGTAATCTCGGTCTGGTTCAGGCACTAATGAACAAGAACGCCGGTAACGGTCTGGATGCGCGCACCCGGGTTGAAATCAACACCGTGCTCAGCGAAGTGGCCAAGGAAAACGTCGAGGATCAGGGCTTGCAGGTTCGCGCCCGGCTGATGAAAGCCGCCAGCCTGCAGCAAGCCGGCGATGCCGAAACAGCGGCAAAGCTGACCGAGCAGGCCATGGCCCGGCTGGAGAAAATGGATCAGTTCTTTTCTGTCGAAGCTGCCCTGGTGGTCGCTACCCAGCTGCAGAAACTGGGGCAGGATTCGGCCGGTACCGCGATCCTGAAAAACTGCGTGGAGACCTACGGCGACGACCCCAAGGTCATGCAGAGCGTGTCGCGCCTGACCGATGACCCGAGCGTGCTGGGGGCGGTGACCGAGGCCGTCGACCTCAACCGCCAGGGGGTACGCAGTTATCAGGGGGGGCAACTCAGCGAAGCCCTGGCGCTGTTCCGCCGCGCCTTGGGCTTGCAGCCGAAGAACATCAGTATTGCCCTCAATACCGCCCAGGCGTTGCTGCGCATTGGCGGTGAGACGCCGCCGGCGGCGATCATGGACGAGTTCCGTGCCTGCCTGAGCTGTGTGGCGGGCATCCCTGAGAGCGATAGCCGCTACGACCGCTACCGTAAACTGCACAGCCGGGCTTTTGGCGCATGAACCAGGACAGACAGGGGCTGGATTTTTCCACGGTGATCGCCTCCACCGTACACGACATGAAAAACTCCCTGGCCGCCTTGATCCAGGCCCATAGCCAGTGGCTCGAACGGCTGCCCCCGGCCCAGCGCGCTGCGAGCGAGCAGGGGGTGATGGAGCATGAGTTTACTCACCTCAACGGCATGCTCGTGCAGTTGCTGGGCCTGTACAAACTGGGCGTCAACCAGTTGCCCATGTGCCCGGACTACCATGAGCTGGATGACTTTATCGAAGCGCAGCTGGCGGCGCAGCAGAACCTGTTGCAGCACCGTGACATCCTCGCCAGCTTTCGTATCGAAACCCCGAGCCCGTTGGGCTTTTTCGACCGTGAACTGGTCGGCTCGGTGGTAGCGAACATCCTCAATAACGCCATTCGCTACGCCGGTCATACCTTGCTGATTGCGGTGAGCGAGGAAGACGAGCAGCTGGTGCTGAGCATCAACGACGACGGCCCGGGGTTCCCCGTGCGCATGCTGGAGCGCCAGCATGACTATGTGCAGGGTATCGATGCGCAAAGCGGCAGCACCGGGTTGGGGCTGTACTTCGCGGCGCGGATTGCGGCCCTGCATGAACGCAATGGCGTGAAAGGGCGAATCGAGATTGCCAACGGCGGGGCGTTGGGCGGGGGCTTGTTCAGGCTGTATTTGCCCTGAGCGTTTCGCGGCGGTCTGGTATCCCGGTAAACCTTCGCGGGTAAACCCGCTCCCACAGGGACAAAGCAAAGCCCTGTGGGAGACGGCGATGGGGCGTCAGGTTGCTGCCGCCAGCGTCAAGCCGGACTCTTCACGACGAATGCTCGCCAGTGGAATCATCACCAACAGCAAGGTCAGTAGCACGGTAACGCCGATGCCCCAGGCGGCCAGGGTGAAGCCGCCCAGCGAGATCAGACCACCTGAAATTGCCGGGCCAACTGCCAGGCCCAGGCTAAGGAAGCTGCTCGCTGCCGCCACCACGCGACCCTCACGATCAAGCGCTGCGGCCAGGCCGGTCAGGTAGCTGAGGGCGTAGAAGTAGGTGACGCAAATAGTCATCACCCCCATGGTGTACAGCGACTTGGAATGCTCGCCCAGTACGTAGGCCAGGCTGGTTGCGCCGGTCAGCAGAATCGCCAGGATCACCGGGGTGCTCAGGCCGAAGCGCTTGCCAACCATGGCGGCCAGCAGCGGGCCGATCAGGCCGACAAACGACTGGAAGGACAGCAAGGCCCCCAGCTCGTCGCCGCTATAACCGACCATCGTGCCGATACGCTCGACGAAGGCCCAGCCCATGGTATCGCGGGCCTGGAAGACGAACATCGCCAGCATCATGCAGATCGCCGGCAGGCTCAACAGCACGTTGCCTGCACCGCCTTTGGCGTTGCGTGCATGGGGCGCCGCTTCGGCCACGGGTGCACGCTGTTGCATGGCCGGAATCGCCAGCAGCATCACGGCCATGGTCGCTGCCATGGCGTAGTACAGACCCGACAGGCCATACAGGGCCATGACCTTGGCGTAGCCGAGCATCACCACGATCATCAGCAGCACCGACAGCACATTCATGTGCCCGGCAATGCGGTCCGGCTGCTTGGCGCTGGAGACGCTGGCGTTACCGCACGCCAGGGCCAGGCCGGCACCGACACCGGCGACGCAACGCACGGCTGCCAGCGAGTAGAGTTCGGTCATGTTGGCGCTGACCAGGTTGGCACCGATCGCCAGCAGCGTGCCCACAATCGCCAGGGTACGTCGTGGCGCGCGGCCCATGTAGGGCGCGACCAGCAGTGAAGCGAGCATGGTGAAGACGAATTCAGCCGACATCAGAATGCCGGCCTGGGCCTCATTGAGTTTGAGGTCGTTGATGATGGCGCTGATCAGGAACGGCAGCGCCCATAAGCCGAGCAAGCCGACTCCGTAAGCGGATGCTGCGGCGGAGAACACCAGGCTCCAGCTCTCGGGCAAAAAGTTGCGTATTGTTTTTTTCATCGGGGTAATCCCTGGTTGGCAAGCACGCAGTGCAAAAAAGCGCGCCATTATGGCGCGCTCATTTCTGAAAACTTACTGTTGGCTCTCGTCCACTGGCGTGCCGTCGTCGTATTGCGACAGCCAGGTGACCATCGCGTCGCGATAACGGGTGAAGCCTTTGTAGTCGACCAGTTCCTGATCAAGGTCGCGGATCACACGGTGCATGCGCTTGGCCCACTGGGGGGCGAACTCGGCCAGCTGCTTGAGGCTCACAAGGTAGGTGCGCACAGGGAACAGCACGGCGTTACTGCGCGGCAGACGATGCAGCGGTTGCAGCTCAATACGCAAGTTGACCAGATCACCGGCATTTTCAGCGGTGACGATGGTGCGGTCCGGGGCCCAGTCCGGCAGGGTCTCGGCCGAAGTTTCCAGGCGCGGGTTGACCGTGATCGACCAGTTGGTGCGGCGCACCGGATGGCCCGGACGCAGGCGCAGGAGGAACTTCAGTGCGCGCTGCAGAATGCCCATTTCATGTAGCTTCGGCACCGGGCCGTGGAACTCCATGAAGCTCATGCCGAGGTTGAAGCGCAGCGAGTAGTCGGCGCGCTGGGTGGCCATGCCGGCGCCCATCACCAGGGTGTCGTCACGCTCTTCAAGCAGGATGAACTCGCCCTGGGCCTGACGGGTGATGTACTCCATCGGTTCCATCGGCAGGGTGCTGGCGTCACCGAAGGTAAAGGTCTGGTCGATCTGCAGCGGGCGGTTGATCCAGTGCCACTGGCTGCCGTTCTTCTCCAGGGTGAAGTGCTCGGGGAAGTCCCGCGAGTACGACTCCATCAGCAGCTCCAGCAGGTCCCACTGGGCTTCCATCATGTGCGGCAGGGCAGCGTAGTGCACGCCCGGCTGCTCTTCGAGGGTCTTGGCGCGGTGGTGGCATTCGGAGATGTAGTGTTCGTCGATGTCGAACTGGGCACGCAGTGCGCCCTTGCCGAACGGTACGTGTGGCTCGACGTTCATCGAGTACATGTACTCGTCTTCCGGGTACGGGAACGGCAGACGCGTGATGGCCTCGCGGCTGTTGCTGTAGGTGTAGTCGCCGGAGTAGGTTTCGATTGGCTTGAAAACGGTCATGACGTTGATTCCTGTTATTAGAGGTCTACGACCAGGCGGCTACCGCAGGCGCGGGATACGCACGGCATGAATTTGCGATTGCTGAGCTTGTCTTCTTCGCTGAGCCAGTCGTCGCGGTGGTCCAGCTCGCCTTCGACTTCCAGTACTTCGGTCTCGCAGTAACCGCAGGCACCGCCGCGGCACAGGTACGGCACTTTGTAGCCGGCCTGTTCGGCGGCTTCGAGCAGCGACTGGTCAGGCGGCACGTCGATGGTCACGCCCTGGCGGGCCAGGGTGACGCTGAACGGCTGGCCGTTTGAGCCCTGCTCGACGAAACGCTCGTAATGGATATGGCTGTCGGTCCAGCCCAGCGCATGGGCGCTGTCGAGGGTGTCGTCGATCATGCTGTCCGGGCCGCAGACATACACATGGCTGCCCAGCGGACGCTCGGCGAGGATCTGGCGGATGTCCATGCGCGCGTCCTGGCCCTGCACGTACAGGTGCACGCGGTTGCCGTAGCGTGCTTGCAGTTCCAGGCCCAATGCCATGTGGTCCGGGCCGCGTACCGCCAGGTGCAGTTCGAAGTCGGCCTGCTTGATGTGCAGCTCTTCCATCTGCGAGTACACCGGGGTGATACCCACACCGCCCGCGATGAACACGTGCTGACGCGCATGCTTGGCCAGCGGAAACAGGTTGGCCGGTTGCAGGATCTGCAGCAGCGCGCCTTCTTCGACACAGTCATGCAGGTGGCGCGAACCGCCACGGCCGTCTTCGACGCGGCGCACGGCGATCTGGTAGGCGCTGGAGTCGTACGGTGAGCCCATCAGCGAGTAGGCATTGCGATGGGTCTTGTCGCCGTCTTCCATCACCACAACCACGTGGCTGCCACCGGAGAAGGCCGGTAAGTGCTTGCCGTCGGGGTCGACGAAGGTGAAGCGCTTGATTTCCGGGGTCAGCGTCTCGATGCGTGTAACCCGTACGCTCAGGGTTCCGTTGTGCGTGTTCATGTATCCAGCTCCTCGGCAGGTGGCATTTCGCCTGGGACTTCACCGTCAGCCTTGATGCCCTGGAAGGCGGCCAGGCGGCGGGAATAGTGGTCGCGCACTACCAGGTCGAGCTGGCAGCCGGGGCAGGTGAATACACGGTGGGTAACGTTTTCGGTGTAGGTGTCGCAATGGGCGCACCAGACACGGCGAACCAGGGTGCCACTGTGTTCACGCAGCACTTCGTCACGGTTCAGGTCCACCGCGTTGGCGGCCTGCATGGTGGTGCCGATGAAGCTTTCCGAGCCGCTCAGGTACAGGCGGGTACCCATGTGCGCGGTGTCAAGCAGACGGCGCAGGCCTTCGATCAGCGCCTGGTTGCTGTCGAACACCTGCAGGTCGCCGGCCTCGGCCTGGCGCAGCGCCGCCAGGTGGTTGTGCCCGGAGAAGGATTCGGTGGAATACAGCAGCGTGCTGTTGGCCCGCTGGCTCGGGGTCATGTCGCCGATCAGGCGCAGCATGGCCTCGCCGCCACTGCCCTGGCCGACGATCAGGTGGCGCAAGCCGCCTGCCATCGGTTGCAGGCGGTCATAGACCGGGCGGCTTTTGATGCCGGTGATAAGCATGCATATTACCTATTATTTTATATGTTTATAGTGCGGTTAATTTAACGCTTCTGCTGCGCCTTAGTGTTTGAACATCACGTGGCGTACGCAGGTGTAATCTTCCAGGCCATACATCGACATGTCCTTGCCGTAGCCCGACTGCTTCATGCCGCCGTGGGGCATCTCGCTGATCAGCATGAAGTGCGTGTTGACCCAGGTGCAGCCGTACTGCAAACGGGCGGCCAGGCGGCTGGCGCGGCCGACGTCGCGGGTCCAGACCGAAGAGGCCAGGCCGTAGTCGGAATCGTTGGCGAAGGCCAGGGCCTGGGCTTCGTCAGTGAATGGCGTGACGCTGACCACGGGGCCGAAGACTTCGCGCTGGACGATTTCATCATCCTGGCGGGCGTCAGCCAGCACAGTCGGCTCGAAGAAGAACCCAGGGCCCTCGACACGCTTGCCACCGGTGATGACACGGATGTGCGGCTGGGCTTTGGCACGTTCGACGAAACCGGCAACACGCTCCAGGTGATCTTGTGTGATCAGTGGGCCGAGTTCCGTTTCCGGGTCGTCCTGCAGGCCATGGCGAATGCTGCCAACGGCTTCACCGAGCTTCTGCACGAAAGTCTCGTAGACGCCTTGCTGCACGTACAGACGGCAGGCGGCGGTGCAATCCTGGCCGGCGTTGTAGAAACCGAAGGCGCGGATACCTTCGACGGCGGCATCGATATCGGCGTCGTCGAAAATCAGCACCGGGGCTTTGCCGCCCAGTTCCATGTGAGTGCGTTTCACGCTGCTGGCAGTGTTGGCGACGATGCGCGCACCGGTGGCCACGGAGCCGGTGAGCGAAACCAGGCGCACTTTGGGATGGGTAACCAACGGTTCACCGACGCTCGGGCCACGGCCGAACAGAATGTTGACCACACCGGCCGGGAAAAGCTCGGCAATGAATTCGGCCAGTTTCAGGGCGGTCAGCGGGGTTTGCTCAGAAGGTTTGAGCACCACGCAGTTACCGGCGGCCAGGGCAGGGGCCAGTTTCCACGCGACCATCATCAGCGGGTAGTTCCAGGGGGCAATCGACGCCACCACACCGAGCGGGTCACGGCGAATCATCGAGGTGTGGCCCGGCAGGTATTCGCCCCCGGCCGAGCCGTTCAGGCAACGGCTGGCGCCGGCGAAAAAGCGGAACACGTCGGCGATGGCCGGAATTTCGTCGTTCAGCGCTGCCTGGTAAGGCTTGCCACAGTTTTGCGACTCCAGACGGGCCAGTACTTCGGCTTCGGCTTCGATCCGGTCGGCCAGTTTCAGCAGCAGCTGGGCGCGATCCTTGGGTGGCGTTTGCGCCCACGCGTCGAATGCCTGGTCGGCCGCGGCCACCGCTGCCTCGACCTGAGCGCTGCTGGCTTCGGCGATGTCTACCAGCACCGTGCCCAGGGAGGGGTTGTACACGGCGTGGCTGGCGCCTTCGCCGTTGACCAACTGGCCGTTGATCAGGAGTTTGGTTTGCATGGCGTATCCCTTGGTCGGTCTTATAGGTTGAGAAATCGCTCGGCCAATGCAGGGCGCAGAGGTGCATTTGCCCGCTGACCGCATTAAACATATGAAAACATATCTTAATGTTCGAGCTTTGCCAACTGTCCTTCTGTCGGGTTGAAATCAGCTTTGTCGGGTGGTTTTTACCGATGGCAGGCTGAAATCGACGGTGTCAGGGGCTGCTCAATCGCTATAAGATACGGAACTGAACGTTTAGCGGGGTCTGCCTGGGCCTGTGCAATGCTGACTATGGAGAGCCAATGAGTGCCCTGAATACTGCCCGTAGTACTGCCTTCATCCGGCTGCGCCAGGAAGGGCGCACCGATGAGGTGGCGCGGCGGCTGGTGGAAGCGATCGAACTGGGCCTTTTTGCCGAAGGGCAGCAACTGCCCAGTGAAACCGAACTGGCAATGCAACTGGGCGTTGCCACCGTCACCCTGCGCGAAGCCTTGGTGGTGCTGCGTCAACGCGGCCTGATCGAAACCCGGCGTGGGCGCAATGGCGGCAGCTTTGTCTGTGCGCCGGTGGAATTGCCCGAGGTGTTGTTGTTGCAGCGGCTGCGGGAAATGAGCGGTCCGGACTTGCGCGACCTGGGCGATGAACAACTGGCGATCTCCGGCACGGCGGCACGCCTGGCGGCACAGCGTGGCTCCAAGGAGCAGTACGCGCGGATCGCCCAGCACATCGATACCTTGAAACAGGCGGGTACACGCCTGGGGCGCCATCGCGCCGATGCACGTTTTCACATCGAAGTAGCTGCGGCCGCGCAATCGTTGCGTCTGACCCATGCCGAAATGCGCTTGCAGTCAGAGGTGGGTGAGTTGCTCTGGCTGGAGGCTGCCGGTGGGGGCGATGTCACTGTGGTTGAACAAGAGCACCGGGCCATCCTCCAGGCCCTGGTCAGCAACGACACGGTGTTGGCCGGCGCCCTGGCCGAGGCTCATGTCAGCCGCGGTATCAAGCGTCTGATCGGCCTGCGCCTGGAGTTGCTGGCGGAAAGTGAAAGCGAGGGCGAGGCTGGCGCGGTACTTGCGTAGACCTTAGTGGGTTTGAACCAGAAACCCGAACTGATAAAAATAAAGCCAATACTGCCTGAGGAAATGCCATGTTTGCCCTGAGCGAAAACGATCCCCTGTCTGCGTGCGCTCGGCAGCTCAACAGCACCCTGGAGACCATCTTCAGCCAGGTCCGCCAGCTGGTGGATGAAACCTGCGAGCTCTGGGAGCGCGTAGTAGCCGAAGGCCGCCAACCGGTTGCCAAAGACCTGGCCTTGCTCAGGCCAGCCATCGACCGGCAATTGCTGGCCACCGGCGCCTTTGGGTGCGGCGGAGGCGTGATCCTCGAGCCGGGCAGCCTCGCCGACCGCGAGATGCACCTGGAGTGGTGGTACCTGGCAGATGCCGGCAAAACCCTGCCGCTGCGCCCCAACTTCGACCGCCGCCGAGAAAATTTCTACGACTATACCGCCGCACCCTGGTTCAGCCGCCCGCGCGAGTCCGGCACCAGCAGCGTCGAGGGGCCTTACGTTGACCTCTACGGCACCAACATGTATGTGCTGACCTTCACCATGCCCATTTTTGTGCAGGGTCAGTTCATTGGCGTGGCCGGGCTGGATCTGTCGCTGCACAACGTCGAGCGCATGCTGGTACGCAGCCTGATGCGTCTTGCGCATGAAGCGGTGCTGATATCGGCAGACGGCCGGGTGATCGCCTCCAACACGGCGAACTGGCTGGTGGGGGATCTGGCGCCCAAACTGCTTGAGCCTGACAACAGCGAGGCGGTACGCCTGGTATTGGCTGAGCCGGAAGCAGGCTGGTCGTTGATCAGCCTTCCGGGATTGCGCAGCGCTGCTTAAGCCGGTAATGCTCAGCACCGATTACGCCTGTCTCATGGATTTCACTGCCCTCCTATCAGCGGGTTAAGGCCCGCTGGCAACCTCTATCCGCATCATTTGTCTTCAGCAACCATCGGTCGGCTTTTCCCTGAGTCGCTTGATCGCGTCGGTAAAGGGGTCTAATTTTTTTTATGTGGGAAAATTTCCCACGAGAAAAACTAGAAAAACACAGACCCATTCCCGATTTGATTTGGCGTTCTCGCGGTAAGTGACCAGGAGACGGACGATGCAGACTCAACGGCTGTTCAAACAGGCTCTACTGGCGATGGCCATCGGCGGCGTGCTGTCGGCCTCCCTCGTTTTGGTCCCGGATTCGATTTCTCATGATTCAAGTGCCTACGCCAAAGATGGTGGGGGAGGCGGTGGTGGCCACGGCGGCGGTGGCGGTCATGGCGGTGGCGGTGGTGGTGGCCACGGTGGTGGTGGCGGCGGAAGTGGCGGTGGTGGTGGCCACGGTGGTGGCGGCGGCGGAAGTGGCGGTGGTGGCGGCCACGGTGGTGGCGGCGGCGGAAGTGGCGGCGGTGGCGGCCACGGTGGTAGTGGTGGCGGAAGTGGCGGTGGTGGCGGCCACGGTGGTGGCGGCGGCGGAAGTGGCGGCGGTGGCGGCCACGGTGGTAGTGGTGGTGGAAGCGGAGGTGGCGGCGGCCATGGTGGAAGTAGCGGTGGTAGCGGAAGTGGCAGTGGTGGCCATGCTGGCAACGGCAGTGGTAGCAGCGGTCATAGTGGTAGCGACCATGGCGATTCAGGCCAGGGCCAGGCCGGCAACTCGAACTCCGGGCGCAGCAGCAACCATTCAGAACCTGGCGATGATCATGGCAATCATGTTGGTGGTGAGCCCGGGGATGACCATGGCAATCATGTGGGCGGTGAGCCCGGGGATGACCATGGCAATCATGTTGGCGGTGAACCTGGCGACGACCATGGTAATCATGTTGGCGGTGAGCCTGGTGATGATCACGGCAATCATGTGGGTGGCGAACCGGGTGATGACCATGGCAATCACGTCGGCGGGGAACCTGGGGATGACAACAGCAGGAGCTGATTGACACAACCGGGGCCCATGCAAAACCCTGGGGGCGGGTTTTGCATGGGGCTTTCCCCACGTATTTATACTGAGGCCCTCTGACAAGGAATGCGCTGAATGCAATCGCCTACTCTCCCTCCTGCGTTATTAAGCGCTTTGCTGCGGGTCATGCGCCCACTGGTGCGGCTGATGCTGCGCAAGGGGGTCACCTACACGGTGTTCGCTGATCTGCTCAAGGAGGTGTTCGTCGATGTGGCTGACCGCGAGTTCCGCCTGGACGACAAGGCGCCGAGCGACAGCCGTATCAGCCTGCTGACCGGCGTGCACCGCAAGGATGTTCGGCGCCTGCGCCAGGAAGGCGAAGCGCAGACTGCCGCACTGCCACAGAACATCACGCTGGGTGCCCACCTGGTCAACGTCTGGAGCAATAGCCAACCCTTTTGCCAGGCACGCGGCCAGGCGCTGGCCTTGCCACGCTTGGCCAGCGTGGGTGGGGAGTGCTCGTTCGATGCCCTGGTGGCCAGTGTCAGCAAGGACATCCGCGCACGGGTAGTACTCGACGAGTGGTTGCGACTGGGTATCGTGCGGCTCGACGAGCAGGATTGTGTGCACCTTCAGGCGCAGGCCTTTGTGCCGCAGCAGGGCTTTGATGAAAAAGCCGCCTACCTGGCGCACAACCTGCACGACCATGCGAGCGCCGCTGTGCATAACCTGAGCGGGGAGGGCCAGCCCTTCTTCGAGCGCAGCGTGCACTACGATGCTTTGGCGCCGGTCAGCGTTGAAACCTTGCGCGAGGCAGTAGCCGGTGAGGGGATGCAGCTATTGCTCGGCTTAAGCCGACTGGCGGCAGACCTGGAAGAGCGCGATTTACCAACCCTTGAGCAGCCACAGCGCATCACCATCGGGCTTTATTTCTACACTGAGCCTACTACCCCCACGACGCCGCACTCATGATCAGTTCCCTGCGCCGCTTTCGTGCCGCTGTCATTGCCCTGGCTCTCGCGCTAGGGCTTCCTGCGTGGGGCCATGCTGCACCGGCGTGTGTCAGCCGCGATGAAATTGGTATGTCGGGGGCATCGGGTTTGCAGTTTCCGGGCGGCACCGGGGGGACCGGGGCGATGCCTGGCGGTGTTGGCGGCACCGGTATCCAGACCGACAGCGGTGGTGTGGGAGGCAGCGGCGCACCGGTTCAGAAACGCCCCGGAGGAACCGGCGGCACCGGGGCGGTGGCTACAGGTGTGGATGACGTCCTCAATAATCGCGACGCTGGTGGCGTTGGTGGCTCGGGCGCGCCGATCCTGCACCCGGGCGGTACTGGCGGCACCGGTATCGTCGGCACCATTACCGGCTTCGCTTCGATCTGCGTCAACGGCATGGAAGTGCATTTCGGCAAGGACGTGCCCGTGAGTGAAAACGGTGTCGCCGCCAGCAGTGGTCACCTGGCCATCGGCCAAGTAGTGGCGGTGGAGGCCTTCACCACGAAACGCGGCCTGCAGGCCGGGCGGATCGCAATCCTGCACGCGTATGCCGGGCCACTGACGGCACTGCCGAATGCTTCAGCCCCGTTGCGGGTGATGGGGCAACCGGTACGCCTGGCGCCCGGCGCCCGGGTCGCCGAAGGGCTGCGGCCGGGGGAACCGGTCAAGGTCAGCGGGCTTCGCGATGCCCAGGGTGTGGTCGTGGCCAGCCGCATCGAGCGTGCGCCGGGGCTCAAGGAAGCCAGCGCCATCGGCGCGGTCGATCGCACCGGCAGCTTGCAGGGGCTGAAGCTCGGAGCCCGTGTAGCGCCTGCGCAGGAAGTACTTGTGCGTGGCCAGTGGACGGGCCGGCAGCTGGAGGTCAGCCAGACCCGGCCTGACCCGAGCATGCCGTTTACCGGGCGGGTACGCGAGGTGGTGATCGAAGGCCTGGTGCAAGGGCGCCAAGGCAATGGCCTGGTCGTCGGCGGCGTGAACGTCACCCTGGATCGCAAAACAGCTGATCAGGCCGCCAAACTGGCCCTGGACCAGCGCGTGCGTGTGAGCGGGGTGTACACAGGGGCACGCGAAGTGCGGGCCAGCCGCGTGGAAGTCACCCCGGAGCGCGTCGATCACTCGGGCCAGTCGCCTGTCGAGCGCGGCACCCGTTCGGATGACGCTGGCGCACAACGCACCGAGCATTCGGGCAGCTCCAATGACCACAGCAGCGGCAGCAGCCGTACGGAAAGTGTGCGCAGCGACAGCAGCCATGGCAGTGACATTGATCGCTCGGAGAACCACGGTAGCGGCCGTGAAGACAGTGGCAAGTCTGACGCTGTGGATAAGTCTGGTAAGTCGGAGCGCGTGGAGAAAGTCGAGCAGCCTGAAAAGGTTGAGAAGGCGGAAAAGGTCGAGAAGGTCGAGAAGGTCGAGAAAGTAGAAAAGGTCGAGAAAGTAGAAAAGGCCGAGAAGGTGGAAAGGCCGGAAAAGGTCGAAAAAGTCGAAAAAGTCGAAAAAGTGGAGAAGGTAGAAAGGCCTGAAAAAGTCGAGAAAGTTGAGCGGGTCGAGAAGGTCGAGAAGGTCGAACGACCCGAGACAGTGGAGCGCGTCGAAAAGGTCGAGAAAGTCGAACGGCCCGAAACGGTAGAGCGGGTCGAAAAAGTGGAACGCCCCGAGACGGTGGAGAAAGTCGAAAAAGTGGAACGGCCGGAGACCGTGGAAAAGGTCGAAAAGGTCGAAAAGGTAGAGAAAGTTGAGTCTGTAGAAAAGGCCGAGCGCCCGGAACGCTCGGATCATTAGCGCCAGTGCTGGCCTTTCGGCAACCGATCAATAAGCAACTAGGCTGTGTAAGCCCACTCGTACTTCTCACCGGGACCTTGAGGTGAAGATGAGACCTGCGCTTACGCTCCTTGCCAGCCTGTTTGCCGGTATTACTGCGCCAGCACTGGCCGATACCTTCAGTATGGCCACCGGCCTCGACTACTCAAGCGGTGACTACGGCACCGGCACCACTTCGGAAATCTGGTACGTCCCGGTGGTCGGCAAGTACGAAACCGGCCCCATGACCTACAAGGTCACCGTCCCCTGGCTGCGTATCACCAACCCTGAAGTCGGTCCGGATGGTGCGCCGTTGCCCGGTGGCTGCCGCGAGGTGGAAAGCGGCATGGGCGATACCGTCGCCAGCGCCGGCTACGCGCTGCTCGATGGCAGTGACGGCGGCATGCTGGTGGACTTGATCGGCAAGGTCAAATTCCCTACCGCCGATGAAGACCAGTGCCTGGGCACCGGCGAAACGGACTATTCTGGCCAGGTCGATATCACCAAGGCCTTTGGTCCGGTGACAGGCTTCGCCACCCTGGGCTGGAAAAAATTCGGCGACCCACCCGACAGCGACTTCGACGATCCGGTATTTGCCAGCCTCGGCTTTGCCGTTCCTGTGGCCGCGGGTACTTCAGCAGGCGCGTCCTACGACTGGCGGCAGAAAGTGGTCTCGACCGGGTCGGAAATCCAGGAACTCACCCTGTTCATCAACCATAAGCTCAGCCAGGAGTGGAAAATCCAGCTCTACGCCGTAACCGGGTTTTCCGACGCCAGCCCTGACGCAGAGGGCGGGGTATTGCTCTATCACCGGTTCTGAGCCGTTGTTTGCGTCTTCTGCCGGGCAGCCCGATGCTGCGGTTCAACCCGGCCGATAAGAAAAACCGATACCCGCTTAAGGATTTCCCACAAGCGGGGCAGGCACCTGCGGCTTTAAAGTCACGCCCAGCGTTCGGATACCGGGCGGCCTGTGGCCTGCGCCGATGTCCCGGCCTGTCGGTATTTCTACAAAAATAAGAAGGTGCAAACATGAGTCACGAAACGGTCGATATCAAAGCCTGGATCGACAACCGTCCGGTTGCCCGCTACCAGTGGCTCATCATGAGCCTGTGCTTCTTCATTGTTCTATTCGATGGCCTTGATGTCGCGGTGATGGGCTTTATCGCGCCCTCGCTGATTCAGGACTGGGGCCTGTCGAAGGCCGCATTCGGCCCGGTCATGAGTGCGGGCATGGTCGGTCTCGCCATCGGTGCCCTTACGGCCGGTCCTTACGCTGACCGTCTGGGGCGCAAAAAGGTGCTGCTGGTAGCGGTTACCGGCTTCAGTGTGCTGAGCCTGGCCTGCGCTTTTGCGCGAAACCCCTATGAGCTCGCCGCGTTGCGGTTGCTGACCGGTGTAGCCCTGGGCGCGGCGATGCCCAACACCACCACGCTGCTGTCCGAATACCTGCCAGAGCGTAACCGTTCGCTGTTCATTACCATCATGTTCACCGGCTTCAACATGGGGTCGGGGCTTGGCGGTTTCCTCGCGGCCTGGCTGATCCCGCTGCATGGCTGGCAGTCGGTGCTGCTTGCCGGGGGCATCCTGCCGCTAATACTGCTGCCGTTTCTCTGGTTGTTGCTGCCAGAGTCCGCGCGTTTTCTGGCCGTGCGCAATGCGCCTGCAGCGCAGATCGCCAAGGTGTTGAACAAGCTGGGCGGGAGCTTTACCAGTGCCACGAAATTTACCCTCGCCGAACCTCAGGCCCAGCACAAAGCGCCGGTACGCATGCTGTGCACCGAACGCTACCGGACCGGCACTCTTGCCCTGTGGCTGACCTACTTCATGGGCCTGCTGGTGATCTACCTGACCATGGGCTGGATGCCGACCTTGCTGCGCGACGGCGGTTTGTCCATCGAGCGGGCGGCTACCATCACCGGCCTGTTCCAGATTGGTGGCACGGTCGGGGCTATCGTGGTCGGCTGGATCATGGACCGGCGTAACCCCAACGGCGTCATTGCCACTTCTTATGCCTTGGGCGGTGTGTTTATCCTGCTGCTGGGAGCACTGAACCTGGAGTCGAGCCTGTTGGCGCTGGGCGTGGTTGCCGCCGGCTTCTGCATGAGCGGCGCGCAGACGGGCCTCAATGCCTTTGCTCCCGGGTACTATCCAACGGATTTCCGCGCCACTGGCGTGAGCTGGATGCTGGGCATCGGTCGCTTCGGCGCCATCTTCGGATCGCTGATCGGTGGTGCGGTGCTTAGCCTCGGTCTGGGCTTGCCGTTGCTGTTCGCCCTGCTGAGCGTACCGGCCTTCTTCGCTGCACTGGCGATCCTGGCCAACGGTGTTGCCCGCCGCCGTGGCAATCGCTCGGTGCTGGCGCACTAAATTTTTCGACTACAGGAACTCGTCATGGCACGCATCATCGGTGGCCTCGCTGTCTCCCATACCCCTACCATCGGCTTTGCAGTCGATCACGACAAACAGAACGAGGCGGCCTGGGCGCCGATATTCGAAGGGTTCGAACCGATCAAGGCCTGGTTGAAGACGCAACAGCCGGACGTATTGTTCTACATCTTCAATGACCACGTGACGTCGTTTTTCTTCGACCACTACGGCGCCTTCTCCCTGGGGGTCGATGAGCGTTACGAGGTTGCCGACGAAGGCGGCAACCCCCGGTCATTGCCGGCGGTCGGTGGGCATGCAGCGTTGTCGCGGCACATCGGCCAAAGCCTGATGGCCGACGAGTTCGACATGAGCTTCTTCCGTGACAAGCCCCTCGATCACGGTTTTTTTTCGCCCATGTCGGCGCTGTTGCCGAGTGAGTCGGGCTGGCCGGTGCAGATCGTGCCGCTGCAGGTGGGTGTATTGCAGTTCCCGATTCCTACTGCGCTTCGCTGCTACAAACTGGGCCAGGCGCTGCGCCGTGCGATTGAAAGCTACCCCGAGGACTTGAAGGTGGCGATTGTAGCCACCGGCGGCGTGTCTCATCAGGTGCATGGCGAGCGTTGCGGTTTCAACAACCCGGAGTGGGATGCGCAGTTCATTGATCTGCTGGTCAACGACCCGGTGCGCCTGACCGAAATGACCCACGCCGAGTACGCCACCTTGGGCGGAATGGAAGGCTCGGAAGTGATCACCTGGCTGATCATGCGCGGCGCGTTGTCGTCCACGGTGAATAATTTGCACCAGGATTACTACCTGCCATCGATGACCGGCATCGCCACCTTGCTCCTGGAAAACCAGGACCGCCAGGTACCCGCCGAGGTTACGGCGCGTCACCTGGAGCATATGCAGCACCAGTTGGCGGGTATCGAAAAGCTTGAGGGCACGTACCCCTTCACCCTCGAGCGTAGCGCCAAGGGCTATCGCCTGAACAAGTTCCTGCACCGGATGATCGAGCCGCAGTGGCGTCAGCGTTTTCTCGACGCGCCCGAGACGTTGTTCGAAGAAGCCGGGTTGAGCGACGAAGAGCGGGACTTGCTGCGTCGTCGTGACTGGCGCGGACTGATCCAGTACGGCGCGATCTTCTTCGTGCTGGAGAAACTGGCCGCAGTGCTCGGCATCCCCAACCTGCAGGTGTACGCCGCCATGCGCGGGCAGAGCCTGGAGACGTTCATGAAAACCCGCAATCAGCAGGTGCTCTACTCGGTGGCGGGCAAAGCCTCGCGCTGAGTAACCCGGCGGCCTTGATCGGGTCGCCTTTCCCTTTTGCTTGACCTCACTGCGCCTGCACTGGCGGGCGCAGCGCATTCCCTTCGCCCAAAAACCGGAAAACAATAACAATGAAAATTGCCGTCAACCCTCGCATCGTCTGTTCACTGGCTGTTGTTTGCGCCCTGCCGCTGGACGGTGTTGCCGCCGGTTTCGTCGACGATGCCAGCGCCAACCTGAACCTGCGCAACTTCTACATCAATCGCAATTTCACCAACCCGGCCTACCCGCAAAGCAAGGGCGAAGAGTGGACCCAGAGCTTCATTCTCGACGCTCGTTCCGGTTTTACCCAAGGCCCGGTAGGCTTTGGTGTCGACGTGCTGGGGCTTTACTCGATGAAGCTCGATGGCGGCAAGGGCACCGGCGGCACCCAGCTGCTGCCAATCGATGGTGATGGCCGTCCGGCAGACGATTTCGGCCGACTGGCCGTTGCCGGGAAGATGAAACTGAGCAAAACCGAATTGAAGGTCGGTGAGTGGATGCCGGTGTTGCCGATCCTGCGCTCCGACGACGGCCGTTCGTTGCCGCAGACCTTTCGCGGCGGCCAGGTGACCTCTCAGGAAATTGACGGTTTGACGCTGTATGGCGGGCAGTTTCGCCAGAACAGCCCGCGCAACGATTCCAGCATGGAAGACATGTTCATGCAGGGGAAAACCGCGTTCACCTCCGATCGTTTCAACTTCGTTGGTGGTGAGTACAGCTTCAACGAAAAACGTACCCTGATCGGCCTGTGGAACGCCGAGCTCAAGGACATCTACCAGCAGCAGTACCTGCAACTTGTTCACAGCCAGCCGCTGGGCGCCTGGACCCTGGGCGCGAACCTTGGTTATTTCTGGGGCCGTGAAGACGGCAGTGCCCGCGCCGGTGAGCTGGACAACCGCACGTTCTCGGCGCTGCTGTCTGCGCGTTATGGCGGCAACACCTTCTATGTCGGTTTGCAGAAGCTCACCGGCGATGATGCGTGGATGCGTGTCAACGGCACCAGTGGCGGCACCCTGGCCAACGACAGCTACAACAACAGCTATGACAACGCCCGGGAAAAGTCCTGGCAACTGCGCCACGACTACAACTTCGCCGCCCTCGGTGTGCCCGGCCTGACCCTGATGAACCGCTACATCAGCGGCGACAACGTGCACACCGGCACGGTCACCGACGGCAAGGAGTGGGGGCGTGAGTCAGAGCTCGCCTACACGGTTCAAAGCGGCAGCTTCAAGAACCTGAGCCTGCGCCTGCGCAACTCCAGCATCCGTCGCGACTACAGCAGCAACGAGTTCGACGAGAACCGCTTGATCGTCAGTTACCCGCTCGGCCTGTTCTGATCGCCGTCAGACGGCTGCCTGCTCGCGGATTACCCGGCGGATCATGTCCATCAGGGCCTGGGCCACCGGTGAGTGCAGGCAGCCGTTGCGATAAGTCAGACCGATAGCTCGGGTGGTCTGTTTCAGCTCCAGCGGCAGGATGCACAGTTCGCCGGAGGCAATTTCCTGCTCCAGCTGCCGGGCCGACACGGCCGCGAGCATGTCCGAGCGCAACAACAGGCCCCGAATGATCGCCATGTCGCCGCTCTCCACCACCGGCCGGGGCGGTGCGATGCCGAAGCGGGAGAAGCACGCATCAAGCATCTGCCGCGCGGGCGAGCCGGCACGCGGCAGCACCCAGCGGGCGCTGCTGAGCTCATCGAGGCGCGCAGCTTTCGCCTGCAGCGGATGTTCCCGGCGGGCCAGCACCACCATGTCTTCGGTAAGCAGCGCTTCGCCGGCCAGGTCGCTGGCATAGGCTTCGGAGCGCAACGCACCGAAGATGAAATCGACATCGCCAGCGCGAAGGTCGGTGGCGAGCAAATCAAACGGGCTTTCGTTGGTGATCACCTGAATCGCCGGGTGTTCGGCCATCATCCGCACAATGGCCTCAGGCAGCACCCGGGTACGTCCCAAGGGCAGGGCACCGACATGCACGACACCTTGCAACGCACCGCGCAGGGCCGTGATATCGGTATCGATGTGACGCAATTCGTTCAATGCCCGGCGAACCGCAAAGAGGATTTCCTGGCTGGCACGGGTGGGTTGCAGGCCGCGCGGCGTGCGCTCGAACAGTGAATGGCCGCAACCGCTTTCCATCACCTTGATGGTCGAGCTGATCGCAGGCTGGCTCAGGCCGAGCTGGTTGGCCACGGTCTGCATATGGTGGGTTTCGCAGAGTTTGACGAACACTTGCAGGCGTCGCGCCTGGAACAGGTAAAGCGGCTCGACTGCACGCTTTTCGGCGCCACCCAGTAGCCGCGGAACGCTTTCAAGCTCAGCCAGTACACGGCGCGCGCGGGGCAGTAAGCGCTCGCCGAAATCGGTCAGGCGCATGCCGTTGGCGTGGCGCTCGAACAACGGCACATCCAGCCGCGCCTCCAGCTCGCTGATCGCACGGGTGACCACCGATTGCGCGCGATAGAGGGCCACAGACGCCTTGGAAACACTGCCGTGGTCGGCTACCCGGACAAAGGCGCGCACGTGCATCAGGCTGGGTAGTTCAGTCGTGTCCATGGCGCACTCGTGCGTTGCAGAGGAGGAGGTACGCTGGACTATGCCGCTGCGGTTTGCGAGTGGCAATAAAAAAAACGCATACCTCCAACACTCCAACGCATTACTCCGGGGCCCTGCTGCGATGCGATGCTGTTTCGAAACGCAGGAGGAGAATCCGCAATGAACCAATCACCGAAAACAGCGCTGGTGGTCAGCGCCCACTCCGCCGATTTTGTCTGGCGCGCCGGCGGTGCCATCGCCCTGCATGCGCAACAGGGCTACAACGTGCATATCGTCTGCCTGTCTTTCGGTGAGCGCGGCGAGTCGGCCAAGCTGTGGCGCAAAGGCTCGATGAACGAAGAAACGGTCAAGGCCGCCCGGCGTCAGGAAGCCCAGGCGGCGGCCGATATTCTCGGCGCCAGCGTCGAGTTCTTCGACATCGGCGACTACCCGATGCGCGCCGACAAAGAAACGCTGTTTCGCCTGGCGGACGTGTTCCGCCGCGTGCAGCCCGAGTTTGTCCTCAGCCACTCGTTGAAAGACCCGTACAACTACGATCACCCGCTGGCCATGCACCTCACGCAGGAAGCACGCATCATTGCCCAGGCCGAAGGCTACCGGCCGGGCGAGAAAATCGTCGGTGCGCCGCCGGTGTACAGCTTCGAACCGCATCAGCCGGAACAGTGCGAGTGGTGCCCTGACGTGCTGCTCGACATCACCTCGGTGTGGGACAAGAAGTACGCCGCAATCCAGTGCATGGCCGGTCAGGAACACCTCTGGGAGTACTACACCCGTGTCGCCCTGCAACGCGGTGTACAAGCCAAGCGCAACGTCGGCATCGCCAGCAGCCGCGACATCATCTATGGCGAGGGCTACCAGAGCATCTTCCCGCGGGTGACGGAGAACCTGGCATGAGCGGGCTGATCGGTAAAACCGGCATCGTCGTGCGCAACATTGACCGGGCCGATCAGGGTCTGGTCGATGAGCTGGGTGGTTTCGGTGTGGCGACGGTCCATGAGGCGCAAGGGCGCAAAGGGCTGCTGGCCTCCACGATTACCCCGATTCAACGTGGCACGTCGATCAGTGGCTCGGCGGTTACCGTACTGGTCGCACCGGGTGACAACTGGATGTTCCATGTTGCGGTCGAGCAGTGCCGCCCCGGCGATATCCTTGTGGTAGCGCCGAGTTCGCCGTGCACCGACGGATACTTTGGCGACTTGCTCGCCACCTCGCTCAAGGCCCATGGCGTGCGCGCCCTGGTGATCGATGCGGGTGTGCGCGATACCCACACCTTGCGAGAGATGGGGTTTGCGGTCTGGTCCCGGGCCGTCTGCGCTCAAGGGACGATCAAGGAGACCCTTGGTTCGGTCAACCTGCCGCTGGTGTGCGGCGGGCAACTGGTGAACCCCGGTGATGTGGTGGTCGCCGATGACGATGGCGTGGTGATCGTGCGTCGGGCTGAAGCCGCACAGGTTGCCCAGGCCAGTCGCGCCCGCGCCGAACTGGAGGTGCACAAGGCATTGCGCCTGGCTCAGGGCGAGTTGGGCCTGGATATCTACAACATGCGCCAACGGCTTGCGGAAAAGGGTTTGCGCTACGTCGACAGCCTAGAGGCGCTCGGAGACTGAACATGAGCCAGACACGCCTACCTTGCCTGTGGATGCGCGGCGGTACTTCCAAAGGCGCCTATTTCCTGGCCGATGACCTGCCCAGCACCCCCGCGCTTCGCGACCGCGTGCTGCTGGCGGTCATGGGCTCGCCGGATGCGCGGCAGATCGATGGCATCGGCGGCGGCGACTCGTTGACCAGCAAGGTGGCGATCATCACGCCGTCGACGCGTGCGCAAGCCGATGTCGATTACCTGTTCGCCCAGGTGCTGGTGGATGAGCCGCGTGTCGACTACGGGCAGAACTGCGGCAACATCCTCGCCGGTGTCGGGCCGTTCGCCATCGAGCGTGGCTTAGTCTTGCCAACGGGAGATGTCACCCCGGTGCGCATCTTCATGGAGAACACCGGGCAGATTGCGATTGCCCATGTGCCTACACCGAACGGTGCGGTCAGCTACACCGGCGACGCACGAATTGATGGCGTTCCCGGCACCGGGGCGCCGTTGACCGTCGAGTTCGAGGATGTTGCCGGTTCCAGCTGCGGTGCATTGCTGCCAACGGGCAATGCGGTCGATGTGTTCGACGGGGTCGAGGTGACGTGCGTCGACAACGGCATGCCGGTCGTGCTGATTCGCGCCCAGGACCTGGGAGTGCGCGGCGATGAATGCCCAGAACAGCTGGATGCCGACAGCGCGTTGAAAGCCCGGCTGGAAGCGATCCGCCTGCAGGCGGGCCCGCGCATGAACCTGGGCGACGTCCGCCTGCGCAACGTACCGAAAATGTGCCTGATAGCACCGCCCCAAGCCGGGGGGGCGCTGAGCACCCGCAGCTTTATTCCGCATCGCTGCCACACCAGCATCGGTGTGTTTGGTGCGGTCAGTGTGGCGGTGGCCTGCCTGATCGAGGGCAGTGTCGCGTCGGGCTTGGCCCAGGTTGCAGAGGGCGAAGTGAAGCAGCTTGCGGTTGAACACCCCACGGGGGAGTTCACCGTGGCGTTGCGTGTTCAACAAGGGCAGGTGACCAACTGCGGGCTGATGAGAACCGCACGCTTGCTGATGGCCGGGGAGGTTTGTGTGCCTCAGGCGTTAGGGGCCGGCGAAGGGCGTTGATCGCCTCAGCGGCGCAGCCGGGCCTGATCGGCGCAGGCCAGGAATGTCTCGACCAGCTGGCTGGTACGGCGTTCGCTCAGGCAGTACAGGTAGGTCTCGGTGTGCACGGGATCGCCTTCGATGCGAATCGCCCGGATGTCTTCGCCGGGCACGTATTCGGCCTCCGACACCACACCCAGGCCGATGCCGCGTACCACGGCCTCGCGTAATGCCTCGCGGCTACCGATCTCCATCAGCATGCGCGGCGTCACTTCATGTTCGGCCAGCGCCTTTTCGAAAGCCAATCGCGTAGTCGAGCCTTGCTCGCGCTGCAACATGCGCTGGCCCTGCAGCGCTTCGAGGCGCACGCTGTCGCGGCGTGCCAGCGGATGATCGCGGTGAGCGAAGACGATGACCGGATGGCGCGCGTAGAGGATGGCGTGAAAGGCCGGGTCGTGGTGCAAGCCGGCCAGTACACCGACATCCGTCACGTAATTTTCAAGGTCGGCCAGCACCGAAGCGGAGTTACCCACACGGATCGACAGCTCGATCTGCGGGTACGCACGCGCATAGGCATCAACCATCTCGATGACGTGGAAGGGGCCGACCGCGCCCAGGCGCAACTGGCCGCGCATGAGCGTGCCGGAATCACGCAACAATCCCTCGGCTTCGGTTTCCAGTGCGACCAGTTGTTGGGCAATGGGCAGCAGTTGACGGCCGACCGCCGACAGCTCTGCGCGGCGTCCGCGACGGTGGAACAGTTCGAGGTTGTGTTGGCGCTCCAGCGCCTGCACCTGGGTGGTGATGGTTGGCTGGCTCAGGCCGAGTGCGCGGGCCCCCGCGCTGAAGCTGCCGTGGCGGGCGACGGTGAGAAAGGCCCGCAGCTTGCTGTTCGACATCCATAGCTTCCTTCAATAGTTTTGCGAGTAAACGCATATTGAATCGATGGCATGACCGTCACATTACAGGCCTAGCTTAAGTGGCATTCCAACCCACACCGCCGGGAATGCCATGAATACGCTCCGCAAACTGTTTTGTGTTGTCAGTGTTTCACTGCCGTTGTTCGCCAGCACCTGCGTGCAGGCCGAGACGGCGCTGAGCATCGGCCTGATTCCGTCCGAAGACTCGCAGTCGATGATCGAAAGCAGCCAGCAAGTGCTCGATCAGTTGCAGACGCAGCTTGGCATGCCGGTCAAACCCTACGTCGCCACCGACTACAACGGGGTGATCGAGGCGCTGCGCTCGAAGAAGCTGGATGTGGCTTATCTTGGCCCGTTCTCGTATGTGCTGGCCAATAAGGTGGCGGGCGTCGAGGCGTTCGCCGTGGCTGAAACCAAGAAAACCGGCAAGAGCGCTTACCGCAGTCTTATCGTCACCCGCGCTGACAGCGGCATCAATTCGATGGCCGATCTGAAAGGGCACACGTTCGCCTTTGTCGACCCCAGCTCCGCTTCCGGTCACCTGTTTCCCAAGGCGGGTATCGAGCAGGCCGGCTATCAGCCGGACGCCTTGTTCTCCCGGGTAATCTTCTCCGGCTCGCACGACGCCAGCATCCTCGCCGTAGCCAACGGCAAAGTCGATGCCGCCGCCGTGGCCGATCGCATTCTGGCTTCTGCCATCAACAGCGGGCAGGTCAAGCAAGAGGACTTGAAGATTGTCTGGAGTTCGCCCGACATTCCCGAGTCGCCCATGGTCTGGCGCAAAGACCTGGACCCGGCGCTCAAGCAGAAACTGACGGCGGCCCTGGCCAACGTCAAGAACGTGCCGTGGGGAGATCAGGGCATGCTCAATGGCTTCCAGCCAACCGCCGACACTGCCTACAACGTGGTACGCGACACCGCCAAGGTGCTCGATCTCGACCTGAGCAAAATGAAATGATCACGGTTCGTCAGCTCACCAAACACTACGGCGACAACCCGGTATTGCGAGGCATAGACCTGCAGATCGGCGCGGGCGAGTTCGTCGTGGTGCTTGGCCAGTCCGGTGCCGGCAAGTCAACACTGTTGCGCTGCATGAATCGTCTGGCGCAGGCCGACGGCGGCGTGCTTGAAGTGGCCGGGATCGATGCCATGCAGGCACGGGACGAGCGCGCATTGCGCCGTCAGGTGGCGATGATCTTCCAGCACCACAACGTCGTGCCGCGCCTGTCGGTGCTGAAGAATGTGCTGACCGGGCGCCTGGGCTCGGTATCGACCCTGGCCTCGGTGCTGCAGCTGTTCAGCCGCAACGATGTCGAGCTTGCGCGCCAGTGCCTGCAGCGGGTCGAGTTGGCGCACAAGGCCGAGGCACGCACCGACTCACTGTCCGGCGGGCAGATGCAACGGGTGGGTATTGCCCGGGCGCTGGCCCAGCAACCGAAAGTGATTCTGGCCGACGAGCCGGTAGCCAGCCTCGACCCGAAGACCGCGCGCCTGGTCATGCAGTACCTGCGCGATGCCAGCCGCGAACTGGGTATTACCGTGGTGTGCAACCTGCACCAGGTGGACTTCGCCCGTGAGTTCGGCGATCGCATTGTTGGCCTTGCGCACGGCCAGTTGGTCTATGACGGCAACGCCGAAGGTCTGGACGAAACCACGCTGCAGAGCATCTACCCGAATGCGCAGTACGGCGCCGAGGCCTTTCACGGTGCCGGCCAGGCATCGCTTCATTACGCCAACGGTCTGGGAGGTTGATATGCGCACGGATGATTTTCGCTGGATGGTGAGCACCCCGCAAAGCCTGGGCGGCTGGGCAAGCACTGCCGCGCTGCTGTTGGCGTTGGTTGTGCTGTTGCACTGGAGTGCCGGCGGTGCGCAACTGAGCTGGACCGAACTGGCTGCGGGGCTGCCGCAAATCGGCGACTTTCTCAGCCGCTCAATGCCGCCTGATCTGGACATTCTGCCCAAGCTGCTGGCGCCAGCACTGGAGACTGTGCAGATCGCGATCTGGGGCACGCTGCTTGGGATTGTATTCGCCGTGCCGCTGGCGTTCCTTGCCGCGCGCAACCTGAACAGTAACCGCTGGCTCTACCAGGGCACCCGCCAGGCGCTTAACGTGATTCGCAGCATCAACGAGCTGATCCTGGCCTTGATCTTCGTGTCCGCCGTTGGCCTGGGACCGTTTCCCGGAGTGCTGGCACTGGCGGTGCACGGCATCGGCATGCTGGGCAAGTTCTTCGCCGAGAGCATCGAGGAAATCGACCAGGGGCCCATCGAAGCGCTACGCGCCACCGGCGCCAGGCCGCTTCAGGTCATCGTCTTCGGTGTAGTGCCGCAGGTCATCACGGCGTGGATTGCGGTGATGCTCTACCGCTTCGAAGTCAACCTGCGTTCGGCCACGGTGCTGGGCATGGTCGGTGCTGGCGGGCTGGGGTTCGAGCTGGTGAGCAGCCTCAAGCTGTTCAAGTATCAGGAAACCGCAACCTGCATCGTCGTCATCACCTTGATGGTGATCGCCGCCGACCTGCTTTCCAGTCGCCTGCGCAATGCCATCCAGCAGGGTGGCCGGCACTGATTCACCCCGCCGTGCCGCCCGGCACGGCGCCTTCTGAACCCTTGATCGAGTGGAGTTGAACCCATGTTCAAAGACCGTGCTGTGTCTGTAACTATCGGTCTGGCCGATGCTGGCCTTGAATCAATCGATTTGAGCAGGAGCAGGCACGCAGGGACTATGGCCGCACATTCCAACAACAATAAAGGTAACGCCATGTCTGCCCTGTATCACAACCCCGTGGCCACCCATTTCGGCGCTGGCAGCCTGAACCACATTGTCGGCCTCACGCAAGGCGAGACCGTCACCCTGGTGACGTTTCCCGAAGCGCGCAGCCTGGGCCTCGTCGACAAGATCCAGGCGCTGCTGGGCGAACGTCTGGTCCATGTCATCGAGGATGTCCAGCCCAACCCGGATGTTGCGCACTTGCGTGATGTCTACGAGCGCTTCTGGCGCGAGGCAGGCAGCTGCGAAACCGTGCTGGCGGTCGGGGGTGGCAGCGCCATCGATACGGCCAAGGCGTTGATCGTTGGCACGGAGTCCGGTCGTTTTGACGAGCTGCTCACCCTGCTGGCGGCTGGCAAGCCGTTTACCCCGTCGCGTTGCAAGGCGCTGATCGCTGCGCCGACCACAGCCGGCACTGGCAGTGAGGTGACGCCCTGGGCAACCATCTGGGACGCCGCGCAACAGAAAAAGTACTCGTTGCACCTGGCCTGTACCTGGCCAAAGGCGGCCATCATCGATCCGCAATTGATGCTGACCGTACCGGCAGGCGTTACCGTCTCCACCGGCCTGGATGCGCTGTCGCATGCACTGGAGGCGATCTGGAACGTCAACGCCAACCCGATCTCCGACCTGTTTGCCATCTCTGCCATCGAGGACATTTTCGAGTGCCTGCCAAGATTGCACCACGACCTGTCCAACCTTGAACTGCGCTCGCGGATGGCGCTGGCGGCCTTGAAGGCAGGCATGGCCTTTTCCAACACCAAAACCGCACTGGCCCACTCCATTTCCTACGAGATGACCCTGCGCCACGGGCTGGCACATGGCATCGCCTGCTCCTTCACCTTGCCCTATGTGCTGGGCCTGGCCTGGGGCCGTGACGCGGCGCGGGACCAGACGCTGCAACGCGCCTTCGGCGCCGATTTGAGCCGGGCTCAGGAACGTTTGCGCAGCTTTCTTCACAGCCTCGATGTGAAGACCGAGTTCAGTGACTACGGCGTGACCGACAGCGAGGCGCAAGCGATGGTGCTCTATGCCATGCAGGGCGCACGCGGCAAGAACTTCATCGGTTCGCAAGCCGCCTGACCTGGCGCCCGTCACGCGCGGTGGCCGTCAGGCCGCTTTTTTCCTGTAGCACCCAACAAGAGTGCCGTCTCTGCGCCCCGCTTGGTGGCGCGAGCGAAACAAGAAGGAAAAGATCATGAGTCGTGCTCAAACCCTGCCTGGTATCGCTGTACCCGCAACGTCCTCGTTTCGCATGGCGCAGTGGCGCATGCTGCTTGCTGCGATGTTCTGTTACCTGTTTTTTTACACCGGCCGACAAACCTTCGGCTTCGCCATCCCCGGTATGCAGGCCGAGTTCGGCCTGACCAAAGAAACCCTCGGCTGGATCTCGGCGGCCATGCTCTGGGCCTACGCCATCGGTCAGGCGATCAACGGCAACCTGGCCGACAAGTACGGCGGACGAAAAATCATGAGCCTGGGGGCGGTGCTGTCGTGTGCCGCCAACTGGGTCACCAGTTTTGCCAGTGGCTTTGCCAGCCTGATCCTGCCGTGGGGGATCAATGGCTACTTCCAGGCCCTGGGCTGGGCACCGGGGAGTCGCTTGATCTCCAACTGGTGGGGCGTGTCCGAGCGCGGCAAGGTGTACGGCTTCTATGTGTTTGCCGCTGGCTGCGCTTCGGTCCTTTCCTACGTCACCTCGGTGGTCGTGCTGGAGGTGCTGCACCTGGAGTGGCGCTGGATCTTCCGCCTGCCGGTCCTGCTAATGCTGGCCGGTGGCATCCTGTTCTTTTTCATCGCCCGCGAACGGCCGCAGGACCTGGGCTTTGAACCCCTCGAGGACACTGGCGTTGCCAACGCCGCAGACAAGGCCCAGGAAGTGGAGGGCGAAGCCGAAAGCTCGCTGCAGCGCTACAAGGCGGTGCTGAAGAACCTGCGCCTGGTCATCGCGGCCATCTCTCTCGGGTTTCAGAACGCCGCGCGCTACGGCCTGATCGTCTGGGTACCGGTGCATTTTCTCGGTGCCGACTGGAAGAGTGGCGGCGACGGCTGGATCGATCCCAAGTGGATCACCGTGGCGCTGCCGGTGGGCATGGCGGTCGGTGCACTGAGCAATGGCTGGGTGTCCGACAAACTGTTCGGTTCCAAGCGCTACCTGGCAATCATGCTCTACATGGTGCTGGGCGCGGCGGTGAGCCTGTGGATGTGGAGCTTGCCGGCACACAGCACCATCGGGCTGGTGGCCCTGTTTCTCTGTGGCTTCTTTGTCTACGGCCCGGCCTCCAGCTTCTGGGCGCTGTGCCCGGACCTGGTAGGTGCCAAGCGCGCAGGCACCGCCACCGGGGTGATGAACTTTGCCTCCTACCTGTTTGCCGGCCTGGCCGAACCCTTGATCGGCAGCATGCTCGACAGCACCGGCAATACTTCGCTGATTTTCGTGATGGTCGCCAGCGCCTGTATATGTAGTGCAGTGGTTGCGCTGTTCGTGCGGCGCTGACCGGGCCGAATCGACTCAGACTTTCAGGGCTGGAGTTCTCCATGTATCAGTATCACAAGTGGCTTCGTTCGTTTCACGCGGTGGCCCGCACTGGCAGTTTTACCCTGGCCGCCGAGTACCTGAGTGTCGGCCAGCCCACCGTCAGCGAACAGGTGGGGGCACTGGAGGCGCGGTTCTCTGTCGAGCTTTTCCATCGACGTGGCAGGTACATCGAGATGAGTGCCGCCGGGCGTCAGTTGTATGCCATCACCCAGGGCCTGTTTGGTCAGGAAGACGAAGCGCTGCAATTGCTGCAGAGCTTCCACCAGCGCAAGGAGGGCATGTTCAGGCTGGGGGCAGTGTCGCCGCCCATCGCCATGAGCCTGACCTACAGCCTGATGCAGCAGTACCCGGAAGTGAAGCTGGAGACGTCGATCTCTTCGGAGCAGGGCACCCTGGAACGCCTGTACAACTTCGATATCGACGTGGCGATACTGGCGCTGTCGGAGTTCGACCAGCGCTTGCACACCCGCTTGTACCGACGCTATCCGATCATCGCCGTGGTGCGGGAAGACCACCCCTGGGCCAGCCAGAAACAGGTCAGGGTCGAACAGATCCGTGGTGAGCGCGTGGTGCTGCGCGAGCAGGCATCACGCACCCGCCAGTTGATGGAGGAGGGCTGCCGGCGCGTCGGCATCGAGCTTGACTGTGTGATGCAGCTCAACAGCCGCGAGGCCATCGTTCACGCCATCGCGCAGGGCATCGGTATCGGCTTTGTCTCGGCAGTGGAGTACGCCGAGACACCCGGTACCCGGCCGGTGACCTTCGTCGACCATCCGTTCTACATCGAATACCACCTGTGCTGCCTGGCAACCCGGCAGAACCGGCCGATGATTGCCGAGCTGTTCGAGAGCAGCACGCCAGACCACCACACCCTTACGCCTGATCCCGCCAACCGGGCTCGGCTTCGCTCATCCTTGCCATTGGAGACAACCCCATGAACTACCAACAACCGAATAGCCTGCAAGCTGTGATTCTCGACTGGGCTGGCACCGTCGTCGACTTTGGCTCCTTTGCACCTACCCAGATATTCGTCGAAGCGTTTGGCGAGTTCGGCGTCAGCGTCTCCCTGGAAGAGGCCCGTGGCCCGATGGGCATGGGCAAGTGGGATCACATCCGCACCCTGTGCAATCTGCCGGCGGTTGCCGAGCGCTACCGGGACAAGTACGGGCGCACGCCAACCGATGACGATGTGACGGCGATCTATGAGCGTTTCATGCCGTTGCAAATCGAGAAAATCGGCCTGCACTCGGCGCTGATCCCCGGAGCACTGGAGGCTATTGCCACGCTCCGTGAGCAGGGCCTGAAAATCGGTACCTGCTCGGGTTACCCCGCCGTGGTCATGGCCAAGGTCGTCGAGCTGGCACGTGAAAACGGTTATGTGCCTGACCATGTGGTCGCGACCGATGAAGTACCCAACGGGCGCCCGTATCCGGCGCAATCGCTGGCCAACGTCATCGCCTTGGGAATCAGCGACGTGGCCGCCTGTGTGAAAGTCGACGACACCTGGCCGGGTATCCTCGAAGGCCGCAGCGCGGGTATGTGGACAGTGGCGCTGACCTGTTCGGGCAATGCCCTGGGCCTGACCTTTGATCAGTACCGCAACCTGTCGCTGGAAACGCTGGCGCAGGAACGCACACGTATTGGCCAGATGTTCGAAGGCTCGCGCCCGCACTACCTGATCGATACCATTGCTCAACTGCCGGCGGTAATCGAAGATATCAATGCCCGCCTGGCCCGTGGCGAGATGCCACAAAGCAGCTGAAACCGGTGATAGTCGCCCGGCCGCCGTCGGCGCCGGGCGAATTGGCTGCCACCTGTGTATTGAATCTGCGGGGCAGTTGGGTCCATCCTGCGTGTATGAATGTGCCAGATACTCAAGTAGGAACACCCCATGGAGCCCGCAAAACCCGCGCTCATCCGCGAAACCTTCCCCGTCGGCCCGCTGCAGTGCAACTGCACCATCATTGGCGACCCGATCAGCAAGAAAGCCATCGTCGTCGATCCGGGCGGCAATCATGAGCAGATCCTCGCGCGTCTGGATGCTCATGGCCTGAAGGTGGTCAGCATCATTCACACCCATGCCCACCTGGACCACTTTCTGGCCTCCGGGCAACTGAAAGAGAAAACCGGCGCGACCTTGCACCTGCACAAGGACGATCAGTTCCTCTGGGACAACCTGGAAATGCAGTGCCAGATGTTCGGCGTGCCGTACACCCCGGTGCCTTCGCCAGACCGCTGGCTGGCCGATGACGAGGAACTGGCGTGCGGCTGCGGCGTGGCGTTGCACACGCCAGGGCATACCCCGGGCTCGATGAGTTTCTGGTTTGCCGATGCCAAGATTTTGATCGCCGGCGATACGTTGTTCCGCCGCGGCATCGGCCGCACCGACCTGTGGGGCGGTGATCAAGCCACTATCGTGCGCTCGATCAAGCAACGGCTCTATAGCCTGGATGAAGATGCTACCGTCGTCACCGGCCATGGGCCCGATACCCGTCTGGGTGACGAGATGCGTCAGAACCCGTTCGTCCGTGCCTGAAATTTCAGGGAATTTTTTCGCTGCTTTGCAATCCAAGGCTGGCGTCGGTCCGTAGCGCGGACCGCAATTCGAATTTCTGTAGGAGCTTGTCCATGTTCACCATGCGTCGTTTGATTATCGTCGCTACCGTTGCGGCCCTGATGACCGGTTGTGCCGGCCAGAACCCGTATGACAACCAGGGTCAGGCGCAACAAGGCTCTACCGGGATGAGCAAAACCGCCAAGTACGGTGGCCTGGGTGCGCTGGCCGGTGCTGTTGCCGGTGCGGCCATCGACCATAACAACCGTGGCAAGGGCGCGCTGATCGGCGCCGCCGCCGTCGGTGCTGCTGCTGCGGGTTATGGCTACTACGCCGACAAGCAGGAAGCCGCCCTGCGCGCGAGCATGGCCAACACCGGTGTCGAGGTTCAGCGTGAAGGCGACCAGATCAAGCTGATCATGCCGGGCAACATCACCTTCGCTACCGATTCGGCGAACATCGCCCCAAGTTTCTACTCGCCGCTGAACAACCTCGCCAACTCCTTCAAGCAGTTCAACCAGAACACCATTGAAGTAGTGGGTTACACCGACAGCACCGGCAGCCGCCAGCACAACATGGACCTGTCCCAGCGTCGTGCCCAGTCGGTGGTCAGCTACCTGACCTCGCAAGGTGTCGATGCCAGCCGTGTGTCGTCCCGTGGCATGGGCCCGGACCAGCCGATTGCCAGCAACGCCGACGCCAATGGCCGCGCGCAAAACCGCCGTGTCGAGGTCAACCTGAAGCCGATTCCTGGTCAGCAGTACCAGTAAGTTTCAGCGGGTGTGAAAAAGGGGAGCCTGGCTCCCCTTTTTTGTGCCTGTGTTCAGGCTAAACAAGGTTACTGCGGAGTCTGGGTGGTGATCGTCAGCACGTCGGTGTAGACGAGGTCGACGGTCTGGCCAACCTTGAGGTTTTTCATCCGTGCCTGCAGCTCAGGGTCTTCGACGATCACGGTTTTGCGTGGGCCTTCAGGCGGCAGCAGGGTGACTTCGTGCTTGTTCAGGTCAATCGCGGTGATTTTCGAGGTGATCTTGATCTGGCGGAAGGCCTCGCCGCCCGGGTTGGGGTTGTCCTTGGTGGCGCGGATCACCCCGGCTTCCTTGCTGGCACCTGGCTCACCGCCCACTTCGGTGTTGAGCACCGTCGCCACTGCACGGGTGACATGGACGTTGACCTGGTCACCGACCTTCAGATTGCCCAGGGCTTTGGCTTTGTCACTGACCTGAATGTCGACCGGCTTGCCGTCCGGGCCGTCGACGGTCACCACGCGCGTGGCCATGTCGATGGCCGTTACTTTGGTGACCACATCGTCTTCAAGGGCGGTGCCGTTGATCAGGATGTCTTTTGCCTGCACGGCGAAACTGGCCGCCGACAGGAGTGAAGCAATGGCAATGGCGTGGGTCAGGCTGCGCAACGGTTTCATAGGCTTACATTCCATGTGGTGGCTAACAAGAAACAGTAGGTACGAAAAGTCGTTGGGACAGCATAGTTGCTGCTGGCAAATCAGGCGTGGTCGTTTTGCCGCAGCTGTTCCAGCAATGCATCCTTGTCATGCCACAGCTGGTTGATCCACTGCTGGAAAGCCAGGCGATAGGCTTCATCCTGGTCATAGTTTTTACCCAGGAACTCGGCCGGGATCGCCAGTTCTTCCAGCTCGACGACGATATGCTTCACGCGCCCGCACAGCAGGTCCCAGAAGCCTGGTGCACCGGCAGGGTAGTGAAGGGTGACGTTGACGATCGACTGCAGCTGCTCGCCCATGGCATCCAGCACAAAGGCGATACCGCCGGCCTTGGGCTTGAGCAGGTGGCGGAACGGCGATTGCTGCTGGCGATGCTTGGCCGGGGTAAAGCGCGTGCCTTCGGCGAAGTTGAAGATGGCCGTGGGCTTGCCGCGAAACCTGGCGCAGGTACGGCGGGTGGTTTCCAGGTCTTTGCCGGCCTTTTCCGGGTGTTTGGCCAGGTACGCCTTGGAATAGCGCTTCATGAACGGGAAGCCCAGCGCCCACCAGGCCAGGCCGATGACCGGCACCCAGATCAGTACCTGCTTGAGGAAGAACTTGAGCGGGCGGATACGCCGGTTGAGCACGTATTGCAGCACCAGGATGTCTACCCAGCTCTGGTGATTGCTGGTGATCAGGTAGCTGTGCTGGTAATCCAGCCCGGCCAGGCCGTTCACCTGCCAGCGGGCTTTGCCGAGCAGGTTGATCCAGGTGTTGTTGTTGCTGATCCAGGCTTCGTGGATGTGTCGCATCAACTCATCGGTAACCCGCTGCGCCGCCGCAAAGGGCAGGCACAGTTTGAACAGGCTGACGATGAACAACGGGGTGCAGCAGACGATGGTGTTGAGCCCCAGCAGCAACGAGGCAATCACCCCGCGCAACGGCGCAGGCAGGAATCCGAGCATGTTCAGCTATCCAGTGAGCGGTTGGCCTGAATTGCGGTCAGGGCAATGGTGTAGACGATGTCGTCGACCTGGGCGCCGCGCGGCAGGTCGTTGACCGGCTTGCGCAGGCCTTGCAGCATCGGCCCGAGGCTGACGCAGTCGGCGCTGCGTTGCACCGCCTTGTGAGTGGTGTTGCCGGTGTTCAGGTCGGGGAACACGAACACTGTGGCACGGCCGGCCACCGGGCTGTTGGGCGCCAGTTCGCGGGCGATTTCAAGGTTGGCGGCAGTGTCGTACTGCAGCGGGCCATCTATCTGCAGGGTGCGCTGCGTCTCCTGGGCCAGCAGGGTGGCTTCGCGGACCTTCTCGACTTCTTCGCCGCTGGCCGATTCACCACTTGAGTAGCTGATCATCGCGACCCGCGGGGCAATGCCGAAGGCATCGGCGGAGTCGGCACTTTGCAGGGCGATCTCGGCCAGCTCGGCGGCCGTCGGGTGCGGGTTCATCACGCAGTCGCCGTACACCAGCACCTGCTCGGGAAACAGCATGAAGTACACCGAAGACACCAGGCTGCAGCCGGGCGCGGTCTTGATCAGTTGCAGGGCCGGGCGGATGGTGTTGGCGGTGGAGTGAACCAGGCCGGAGACCAGGCCATCGACTTCGTCAAGGGCCAGCATCATGGTGCCGATCACCACCGGGTCTTCCAGTTGCTGTTCGGCCATGGGGGCGTTCAGGCTCTTGCTCTTGCGCAGGCTGACCATGGGCTCGACATAGCGTTCGCGGATCTGGTCCGGGTCGATGATCTCCAGGCCCTCGGGCAAGGTGATGCCCTGGGCGCGGGCCACTGCCTGAACATCATCTGGCTTGGCCAGCAGCACGCAGCGGGCGATACCACGCGCCTGGCAGATGGCAGCGGCCTGCACGGTCATCGGCTCGGCGCCTTCGGGCAACACGATGCGCTTGTTGGCTTGCTGGGCGCGCTGAATCAGCTGGTAGCGGAACACCGCCGGCGACAGGCGCAACTCACGCGGCGTACCGCAGCGTTGGTGCAGCCAGTCGGCGTCCAGGTAGCTGGCGACGAAGTCGGTGATGATTTCCGCGCGTTCGCGGTCATCCACCGGGATTTCCTTGTTCAACTGGTTGAGCTGGTTGGCAGTGTCGTAGGAACCGGTGCTCACCGACAGGATCGGCAAGCCGGCCAGCAACGCGCCCTGGCACAGTTCGAGGATGCGTGGGTCCGGCTTGCTGTCGCTGGTCAGCAACAGGCCGGCCAGGGGCACGCCGTTGATCGCGGCCAGGCTCACGGCGAGGATGATGTCGTCGCGATCGCCCGGGGTCACCACCAGCGTGCCGGGCTTGAGCAGCGGCACGGTATTGGCCACGGTTCGGGCGCAGATGATGATCTTGTTCATGCGCCGCTGTTCGTAGTCACCGGCGTTGAGTACCTGGGCGCCGAGCAGCTCGGCCACATCGCGGGTACGCGGGGCGTTGAGGTCGGCCTGGTAGGGAATGCAGCCAAGCAGGCGGAAGTCATCGCCACGCAGCAGCGGCGAATGTTCCTTCAGGCGCCGGGCGAAATCGCTCATGCTTTCGTCGGTGCGCACCTTGTTGAGGATCACCCCGAGGACTTTCGGGTCGCGCGGCCCGCCAAACAGTTGCGCCTGCAACTCGACCCGCCCGGACAGCTCGGTGAGTACTTCGTTTTCTGGCGCCGAGACCAGGATCACCTCGGCATCCAGGCTCTTGGCCAGGTGCAGGTTGACCCGCGCCGCATAGCTGGCGTGACGGGTCGGGACCATGCCCTCGACCACCACCACGTCTTTGCCGACGCAGGCTTGCTGGTACAGGGTGATGATTTCCTCGAGCAGCTCATCGAGCTGGCCATCGCCGAGCATGCGTTCGACATGGGCCAGGCTCAGCGGCTTGGGCGGGTTCAGGCCATGGGTGCGGGCGACCAGTTCGGTGGAGCGCTCGGGCCCGGTATCGCCCGGGTGCGGCTGGGCAATCGGCTTGAAGAAGCCGACTTTAAGCCCGGCGCGCTCAAGAGTGCGAACCAGGCCGAGGCTGATGGACGTCAGGCCGACACCAAAGTCGGTCGGCGCGATGAAAAATGTCTGCATGCAAACGTCTCGAAATGCGCTAGGCAAAAAGAATCAATGTTCAAGGGTATCGCTATCGGCACCCTGAGCGCACCAGCCACACGCAAATGGCTGGCCAATGCGTTGCTGGCGCTGCTCGGCGTCGAGCACCCAGGCCCGCGACTGCCAGGGCGGCAGGTGGCGCAGGTGCTGGGTATGCCCGCACGACAGCGCGACCACCCAGTGGCCGTCCTCGTCCTGATGAAAACCCAGCACCCGGCTGCAGGGCGGGGTAACCCGTTTGTCCGGGTTACGGTCGCTTTCGGACGATGCGTTGGTTACACTTGTTCGTTCTACATTCTTATGCAAAAGGTCTCGCCCCATGCTGATCGCCGCCAACAAGGCTGTCTCCATCGACTATACCCTGACCAACGACGCTGGTGAGGTCATCGACAGCTCCGCCGGCGGCGCTCCGCTGGTCTACCTGCATGGCGCAGGCAACATCATTCCGGGCCTGGAAAAAGCCCTGGAAGGCAAAGCTGCCGGCGACGAGCTGGAAGTTGCCATCGAGCCGGAAGATGCCTACGGCGAATACCTGGCCGAACTGGTCAGCACCCTGAACCGCAGCATGTTCGAAGGCGTCGACCAACTGGAAGTGGGCATGCAGTTCCACGCTTCTGCGCCGGACGGCCAGATGCAGATCGTTACCATCCGTGATCTGGACGGCGACGACGTAACTGTCGACGGCAACCACCCACTGGCTGGCCAGCGCCTGAACTTCAAGGTCAAGGTCGTCAACATTCGTGACGCCAGCGAAGAAGAAGTAGCCCATGGCCACGTCCATGGCGAAGGTGGCCATCACCACTGATTTTCTGCGCTAAGCTCAGAGAGTCGCGAAGGCGCCCGGGCAAGACCGTCGCACTCCAACAGGGGAAGACGGCTTGGCAGGGCGCCTTTTTAATGGGCTGCTGTTACTACTTGCAGCCCGCAGCGGCAACCGGGAACTGGAGAGGGGAGTTCGTCATGAGTGCATTTCACGACCTGAAGTTGCAGGCGCTGAATGGCCAGGAGTTGCCTCTGGCGCCATTCAAGGGCCAGGTGGTGCTGGTGGTCAATGTCGCCTCGAAGTGTGGCCTGACCCCGCAATATGCGGCGCTGGAAAACCTGTATCAGCAATACAAGGGCCAGGGTTTCAGCGTGCTGGGCCTGCCGTGCAATCAGTTTGCCGGGCAGGAGCCGGGCACTGAAGATGAAATCCAGCAGTTCTGCAGCGTGAATTACGGGGTTACGTTCCCGCTGGGTAGCAAGCTGGAGGTCAATGGCGCGGAGCGTCATCAGCTGTATCGTTTGCTGGCGGGTGAAGGCGCCGAGTTCCCTGGCGACATCACCTGGAACTTCGAGAAGTTTCTGGTCGGCAAGGATGGCCGGGTGCTGGCGCGTTTCTCGCCGCGCACTGCACCGGATGATGCGACAGTGGTGCACGCGATCGAGAAGGCCCTGGCCTGATGTAGGCGCGGATTTATCCGCGAAGGCCCGCAGCGCGGGCCTAATGCAGATAAATCCGCGGCTACACGGCGATGATCCAAAATCACTCAAATCAATAGTGCTGGGCCGCCCTGTCGGCTCACCCTATCCTCAGGCGCATTCCTTTCTCACTGGAGCGCCACATGTCCGTCACCGCGTTGTTTACTCCCGTCCAGTTGGGCACCCTTGAGCTGCCGAGCCGTGTGGTCATGGCGCCGATGACCCGTACCTTCTGCCCCGGTGGCGTACCGCATGCCCAGGTGGTCGAATATTACCGCCGTCGCGCGGCTGCCGGCGTCGGCCTGATCATCACCGAGGGCACCACGGTGGGCCACAAGGCTGCCAACGGTTATCCCAATGTGCCGCGCTTCTATGGTGAAGATGCCCTGGCTGGCTGGAAGCAGGTGGTTGACGCCGTGCACGCCGAGGGTGGTCGCATTGTTCCGCAATTGTGGCATGTGGGGAGTGTGCGCCGCGTGGGCACCGAACCCGATGGCAGCGTTCCCGGTTACGGCCCGAGCGAAAAGAGCAAAGATGGCCAGGTGCTGATTCATGGCATGACCCGCGAGGATATTGCCGAGGTGATCCAGGCTTTTGCTCAAGCGGCCCGCGACGCTCAGGCCATCGGCATGGACGGTGTCGAGATTCACGGCGCCCATGGTTACCTGATCGACCAGTTCTTCTGGGAGGCCAGCAACCAGCGTACCGATGAGTACGGTGGCGACCTGGCCGGGCGCTCGCGCTTTGCCATCGAGTTGATCAGCGCCGTGCGGGCTGCGGTTGGCCCGGATTTCCCTATCATTTTCCGCTTCTCCCAATGGAAACAGCAGGACTACAGCGCCCGTCTGGTTGAAAGCGCCGACGCCCTGGCGGCCTTCCTCAAGCCGCTGGCCGACGCCGGTGTGGATATCTTCCACTGTTCCACCCGCCGCTTCTGGGAACCCGAATTCGCGGGCTCGGACCTGAACCTGGCCGGCTGGACCCGCCAGCTCACCGGAAAACCCACCATTACCGTGGGCAGTGTCGGCCTGGACGGCGAGTTCCTGCAGTTCATGGTGGCGACCGACAAGGTGGCGCAGCCGGCCAGCCTGGAAAACCTGCTGACACGTCTTGAAAATGACGAGTTCGATCTGGTGGCCGTAGGCCGTGCGCTGCTGGTTGATCCGGATTGGGCGGCCAAGGTCCGTGACGGTCGCGAACAGGACATCCTGCCGTTTAGCCGTGAGGCGTTGACGACCCTGGTTTGATCACCAGCGCTGCCGCGTGAGGCTGCACACTGTCGCCCGGCGGCAGGTGACACGCCGCGCGCAGGTGGCCCTCGAACTGCTCGATCACTGCCGGCCAGCCTTGGCGGCTGGCGTGTTGTCGGGCATTGAGGCGCACCCTGCGCAAGGCTTCGGCGTCTTCGAGCAACCAGTTGCAGGCATCGATGAAGGCGTCCACATCGCCAGGCATGGCCAGCGCCCCACTGTGACCATGGCGGATATGCTGGGCGGCCGCAGCCTGGTCGTAGGCCACCACGCCCAGCCCTGAGGCCATTGCCTCGAGCACCACGTTGCCGAACGTTTCGGTCAAGCTAGGGAACAGGAAGATATCCCCGCAGGCATAGTGCTCGGCCAGGGCTTGACCTTGTTGGGCGCCGCAGAAAATCGCATCGGGCAGCTGCTGTTCCAGGCTGCTGCGCTGCGGACCTTCGCCGACCACGATCAATTTGATCTGGTGTTGTGGATAACTTTGTCGTGCAGCGTGCAGGCACTGCTGCAGCACGCCGAGGTTTTTCTCCGGCGCCAGGCGCCCGACGTACAGCAAGGCAATGTCGTCGCTGCCCAGCCCCCACTGATCGCGCAGTGCCTGATTGCGCCTGCCGGGAGTGAACAGCTGGCTGTCGACGCCACGGGCCATCATCGCCAGGTTGTCGAAGCCTCGGCGTTCCAGTTCAAGGCGTTGACTGATGCTCGGGACCAGGGTGGCGTGAGTGCGCCGGTGAAACCAGCGCAGGTAGTGCGTAAGCAACCGCGCCAGCAGGCCCAGGCCGTACTCGCTGGCGTACTGGTGAAAGTTGGTGTGAAAGCCGCTGACCACGGCGATGCCCAGCCGGCGTGCGGCGCGTAGTGCAGTTAAGCCCAGGGGCCCTTCGGTAGCAATGTACAGCACGTCCGGGCGCTGCCGACGCCAGCGGCGCATGAGTTTGTGCATCGACACCTGACCCCATTGCAGCCCCGGGTAGCCGGGCAATGGCCAGTTGCGGCAGAGCAGCTGCAGGTCGTCGGTTGGCCCCAGTGGATCGGCAGATTGGCGAGGCCGAATCAGCTCGACGTGATGGCCGCGTTGGCGCAAGCCTTCACTCAGGCGGCCGAGAGTACTGGCCACGCCGTTGATTTCGGGTGGGAAGGTTTCGCTGATCAGGGTGACATGCAGGGACGTTGCGCTCATGAAGACCAGTTTCAGCGGCCGTGATTGCGCTGCGGTGACACAACTGTGACTGATTTGTGACGCCCGATATCCGGCGGCGCAACGGCAGAAAAAAATCCCGGGGGGTACTCAAGAATGTCCGACGAACGGCCGATGCAGATGCATTCGAGTGCCGACTCCGCTTCAGGGTAGCAATGATGTTCAACAGCAAACTGAAAAAAGAAAACCTCCAGCTGCGCGAAGCGTTGCTATCCGTGGAGCAGGTCAAGAGCAGCCTGGACAGCGAGATGCTCGTGCTGCAGCTCGATCCGCAAGGCAGCATCGAATCGGTCAACAGCAATTTCGAGAAGGAAATGCTCTACAGCAGCCATCAGCTGCTGGGGCGCAACATCGAGGAAATCATACCGGCGCACGTCAAGCAGCTGGATTTCTACAAACGCATGAAAACCGCCATTACCCGTGGCGAACACCTCAACGGCGCGTTTCGCCTGCTACGCGGCAATGGTGAAGAGGCCTGGTTGCGTTCGATCCTGCAGCCGGTCAAGGACAGCACCGGGCGCATCATGCACTTTACCCTGCACTCCAGTGACCTGACCCGCACCATCGAAACCTCGCGTGAGCATGAAAGCCTGATCAAGGCGCTGATGCGCTCTACGGCGGTCATCGAGTTCAACCTGCAAGGCGAGGTACTGGCCGCCAATGACCGCTTCCTGCAGACCATGGGCTATCGCCTGGAACAGGTTGTCGGCAAGCACCACCGGATGTTCTGCGAGCCTGAGGAATACAACTCCAGCGCCTACCAGGCATTCTGGGACAGCCTGCGTCGTGGCGACTTCATCGCCGAGCGCTTCAAGCGTGTGGATGCCCATGGCCGTGTGGTCTGGCTCGAAGCCTCTTACAACCCGATCATCGATGCCCACGATGTGCTCTACAAGGTGGTCAAGTTCGCCACGGTGATCACCGACCAGGTCAATCAGGAAATCGCCGTTGCCCAGGCTGCCGACATTGCCTACAGCACCTCGTTGGAAACCGACAACAGTGCACGCAAGGCCACTGACGTGGTGACCCAGACCGTGGATGTGATGCGCGCCCTGGAGTCGTGCATGCAGGAGGCCGCTGAAGGCATCGAGGCGTTGAACAAGCAGTCTCAGGTGATCGGCTCGATCATCAAGACCATCAGCGATATCGCCGGGCAAACCAACCTGCTGGCACTCAATGCGGCGATCGAAGCGGCCCGTGCCGGTGAGCAGGGCCGTGGTTTTGCCGTGGTGGCGGATGAAGTGCGGCAACTGGCTTCGCGTACCAGCACTGCCACCGAGGAAATCGCCCGGGTGGTGCAGCAGAACGAACAACTGGCCAAGGCGGCAGTGGACATTATCGACAGCAGCAAGCGCCAGGCCGAGCAGGGCCTGACTCTGGCCGGGCAGACCGGCACGGTGATCGTCGAGATCCAGGACGGGGCGAAGAAAGTGGTCAGCGCGGTGGGGCAGTTCTCCAACCAGCTGGGTGGCTGACGGTAGGCGCGGATTTATCCGCGATGGCCGCAAGGGCGGCGCTGAAATGGGCCTGCTACGCAGTCCATCGCGGATAAATCCGCTCCTACAGGTATAGTGTTTCAGCGGGCTTGATTGAAGAATGCGTTCAAGGTCGCTGCTACGGCCCGGACACCGGTGGCAATCGCCGGCAGCTCGACGACAAAGCCTGGCGTGTGGTTCATCGCCGAGGGCAGCTGCTTTTTCTCGATCAGGTTCTTGTACACATCCGGCTTGCCCGAGCCCACCTCGAGGAACAGGACCTTTGTGTCTGGATACGGGCTGGCGAGCATGTGGAAATCTTCCGAGCCCATGAGCGGCGGCATGCCGGGCAACACCTTGTCGGCCCCCAGCTGATCCACCAACGCCGCTTGCGCCAGCTCGGTCTGCGCCTTGCCGTTGAACACCGGAGTGGCATGGCCTTTCATGGTGTATCTGGCCTGGTAGTCGGCAGGCATGTCGTTCATTACCAGCACCCCTCGGGTGACCGACTTGATGCCCTCGATCAAGCGTTCGCGCACCTGTTCGTCGTACCAGCGCAGGTTGAGTTTGAGCGTCGCACTCACCGGAATGATGTTGTTGTTCACCCCTGCCTGAAACGCCCCGACGGTCAGTACCGCCGGCTTGGACTGATCGACCATGCGGCTGATGATGGTCTGGTAGCCCATGACCGCCATGGCCCCCATCACCACCGGGTCCTTGGTGACGTGGGGCGTTGAGCCATGGCCACCGATGCCGGGCAGCTCGACGTCGATCTGGTCGGTGCCGGCCAGCCGCGGTCCTTCCCGCAGGCCGACACTACCGGCCGGGTAAACTGGCGAGACATGTGCCGCCAGCAGCACATCCGGCTTCGGCGCAAAGTCGTAGAGGCCGTTGTTGACCATGGCCGTGGCACCTTCGAGGACTTCTTCTGCCGGTTGCGCGACCAGCACCAGGGTGCCCGACCACTGGTCCTTGAGCTGGGACATCACCTTGGCCACCTCCATCAACCAGGTGGTGTGGGCGTCGTGGCCGCAGGCATGCATCACCGGCTGAGCGGGGTTGCCGAGCCAGGGCGTGACCTTACTGCTCTGATAGGGCAGGCCCGTCGCTTCCTTGATCGGCAGGGCGTCCATGTCGGCGCGGTACATCACCACCGGCCCGGGCCCGTTGCGCAGAATGCCCACGACACCGGTGGTACCTATCGCGGTTTTTACCTCGAAGCCCTGCGCTCGCAGGGCTTCGGCTACCTGGGCAGCAGTTTGTGTTTCCTGGAAGGCCAGTTCGGGGTTGCGGTGCAACTGCTTGAACTGTTCGATCATCTGCGCTTCGTCCTGTTTCACCAGAGCGTCGATGCGAGTGTTGAGGTCGGTAGGGGCAGCGTGTACCGAGAAGGCGCTGACGCAGACGAGGGTCAGCAGGCTCGGGCGAAGAAACGAAGGCATGGCGTCAATCCTTGTACATTGTTGTTCTTGAGGACGGTGTTGCGGGCTCGGGCAAGTCTGTGTATCTCTACCTTGTGCGTCCAATGCAAAAATACCCAAGGATTGATGCAGTGACCGACTCAATTGATTTGAAGCGAATCCGCCACTTGGTGTTGCTCAGCGAAGAGTTGCACTTCTCCCGGGCAGCCGAGCGGGCCAACCTGTCGCAAACAGCCTTCAGCCGCAGCATTCAGTCGTTGGAGGCCGACCTCGGGGTGCGTTTGTTTGACCGTGATACCCGTTCAGTTGTGCTTACGGCTGCAGGACGGCAGTTGTTGGCGAGCGGGCGGGAATTGCTCGGGTGCGCCGGTCGCCTGCTTGCCGAGGCCAATCACATTGCCCAGGCTGAAGGCGGCGAGTTGAATTTCGGTGCCGGCATGATGGCTGCCAACCTGTACCTGGGCGATGCGCTGACTACGTTACGCAAGCGGATTCCCAAGCTGGCGATCAAGGTTGAGGTCAATCACTGGAATCAACTGGTGCAACGCCTGGAGCAAGATCAGATCGAGTTCTTCGTGGCCTTTACCTGCGATCCGGCGCGCAAGAGCGATCCGCGCTTCGAGATCACTCCGCTACCTGCAGCGCCCGCTTCAGTGTTCTGCCGGGCCGGACATCCTCTGCTTGCGCAGCAGGCGCCGATAACGCGCGAGCAATTGCTGGAGTATCCCTGGAGTTCGGTACTGTTCGATGAAACAGCGCCGGTGCAATTGCGCGAGTTGCTGGGCTTGCCTGATGGCACGGTCGCGCCGCTGGCGCTGGGCTGCAATGACCTGCAGTTACTACGCACTACAACCCTTGGCAGTGATGCGTTGCTGTTTACCTGGCAAGCCTGGCTTGAGGAGGACCTGCACACCGGTGCGATGCATGATATGGGGGCGTTGCTGCAGCCTGGTCTTCCGGATGGCGGCTGCAGCATTGCCAGTGCGATTGTCACCCATGCAGGGCGTACGTTGTCGCCGATTGCGCGTCAGGCGATCGCGCTGATCAAGGCTGCTGCCTGACTCAACGCTCACGCACCCAGAACAAGGTGGCACCGGCCACGGCGGCGGGCATCATCAGGATGTTGAGGAAGGGCACGAGCAGTACCAGGTACACCGAGCCACCAAAACCCAGGCTCTGCCAGCGCTTTTCACGCAACCAGGCGAGCATGTCCTGCCAGCTCATCTTGTGGTTGTCCGCCGGGTAGTCAATGTACTGGATGGCCATCATCCAGATACCAAACAGCAACCACAGCGGTGCGGCGATGATGTTGACCACTGGAATCAGCGAGAGGACGAACAGGGCAATGGCGCGGGGCAAAAAATAACCCAGCTTGCGCATTTCGCGCGCCAGTGTACGCGGCACCATTGCCATCAGTTCGGCAGTGCTGAACGCCGGGAAGTCGTCGGTGCCACGCACCACTACTTCGACCTTCTCCGCGAGAAAGCCATTGAACGGCGCAGCAATGATGTTGGCCAGCATGGTGAAGGTGAAGAACACCATCAGCCCCACCAGCACCACGAACAGCGGCCACAGCACATAGTTGAGGAAGCTCAGCCAGTTGGGCAGGCTGGGCATCAGCGAGTCGACCCAGAGGCTGAACTGGTGGCCAGCAAAATAGATCAGGCCGACGAACAGTAGCAGGTTGACTGCCAGCGGCAGCAACACGAACAGGCGCAGGCTCGGGCTCAGGACCAGTTTCAGACCTTCGCGCAGGTACTGTGGGCCAGAGAGGACAGGGGCTTGCATAGAGGACTCCGGGTAAAGGCAAACGCGCTGACCTTACCGAGTTTGAGCGGTTGGCGAAAGCACGGCCGAACTGACGAAACGGGCTGTAACAAAAGCCGGGCAGACTCTTTGCACTGCCTTCATAGGCAAACAGCAGTGCTGCCTGGGGATGAATAGACTCGGCCTATAAGGTGGATTGTCTAAGGATATTTCCTTACTCTCTGCGGCCTCGCTAAAGTGCGCACAACTTTTCAACGCCTTCGAATTCTAATCTTCAAGGAGTTTTCATGAGCATTCTGGTCAACAAGCAAGCCCCTGATTTCGATGCGGCGGCGGTGCTGGGCGACGGTTCGATCGTCGACAGCTTCAAGCTTTCTTCGCTGCGCGGCAAATACGTCGTGCTGTTCTTCTGGCCGCTGGACTTCACCTTTGTCTGCCCGTCGGAAATCATTGCCCACAACAACCGAATGGACAAATTCCGTGAGCTGGGTGTGGAAGTGGTTGGTGTTTCGATCGACTCGCAGTTTACCCACTACGCCTGGCGTAACACTCCGGTCGAGAAAGGCGGTATCGGTGAAGTCGAATTCACCATGGTCGCTGACGTGACCCACGAGATCACCCGTGCCTATGGCATCGAACATGAAGACGGTGTGGCACTGCGTGCCTCGTTCCTGATCGACCAGCAAGGCGTGGTGCAGCACCAGGTGGTGAACAACCTGCCGCTGGGCCGCGAAGTCGACGAGATGATCCGTCTGGTCGAAGCCCTGCAGTTCACCGAGCAGCACGGTGAAGTCTGCCCGGCCGGCTGGCGCCCAGGTCAGAAAGGTATGAAGGCTGATGCCAAAGGCGTTGCCGACTACCTGGCAGAGAATGCCAACAGCCTGTAAGGCTGCGCTTTAACGTTTTCAGAACCTGCGACTCAAAGCCTTCCCCAAGTGCTTCGCAGGTTCTTTTTTATTCCAGAAGCGGGCATTAGATCGCCCGCCTCGACAGGAGAGAGTCATGTCTGAAGTACGTCATTCGCGAGTGATTATTCTTGGCTCCGGCCCTGCCGGCTACAGCGCTGCCGTTTACGCAGCCCGTGCCAACCTCAAGCCGCTGCTGATCACCGGCATGCAGGCTGGCGGTCAGCTGACCACCACCACCGAAGTCGACAACTGGCCGGGCGACGCCCACGGCCTGACCGGTCCGGCCCTGATGCAGCGCATGCAGGAACACGCCGAGCGTTTCGAGACCGAAGTGGTGTTCGACCACATCAACGCCGTCGACCTGGCCAGCAAGCCGTACACCCTCAAGGGTGACAGCGCTACCTACACCTGCGATGCCCTGATCATCGCCACCGGTGCCAGCGCGCGTTACCTGGGCCTGCCGTCGGAAGAGGCGTTCATGGGCAAGGGTGTTTCTGCCTGCGCGACCTGCGACGGTTTCTTCTACCGCAACAAGCCAGTGGCTGTGGTCGGTGGCGGCAACACGGCGGTTGAAGAGGCGCTGTACCTGGCCAACATCGCCAGCAAAGTGACCCTGGTTCACCGCCGCGATACTTTCCGTGCCGAGAAGATCCTGATCGACAAGCTCAATGCACGTGTTGCCGAAGGCAAGATCGAGCTGAAACTCAATGCCAACCTGGACGAAGTGCTGGGTGACAACATGGGCGTGACCGGTGCCCGCCTGAAGAACAACGACGGCAGCTTCGACGAAGTGAAGGTCGACGGCGTGTTCATCGCCATTGGCCACACCCCGAACACCTCGCTGTTCGAAGGCCAGCTGACCCTCAAGGACGGCTACCTGGTGGTCAACGGCGGTCGTGACGGCAACGCCACTGCTACCAACGTCGAAGGCGTGTTCGCCGCTGGCGACGTGGCTGACCACGTTTACCGTCAGGCCATCACCTCCGCCGGCGCCGGCTGCATGGCGGCGCTGGATGTCGAGCGCTACCTGGACGGGCTGCAGAACGCAGCACACTGATAGCGTCAGCGCGGGGCCTGGCCTCGCGAGCACAAAAAAACCGGCCATCAGGCCGGTTTTTTTATGCCTTCAGAGGCTCAGTCGCATCGACAGGTCGACGGCTTTGACATCCTTGGTCATGGCGCCGATCGAGATGTAGTCGACGCCGGTCTCGGCAATCACCCGCAGGGTGCTTTCGTTGACCCCGCCGCTGGCTTCAAGCTTGGCCTTGCCGGCATTCAGACGCACGGCTTCGCGCATGTCGTCCAGGCTCAGCTCATCGAGCATGACGATGTCGGCGCCGGCATCCAGGGCCTGCTTGAGTTCGTCGAGGCTCTCGACTTCGACCTCCACCGGCTTGCCGGGGGCGATCTTGTGGGCGGCCTTGATGGCTTCGGCAATACCGCCGCTTGCAGCGATGTGGTTTTCCTTGATCAGGAAGGCATCGAACAGGCCGATCCGGTGGTTGTGGCAGCCGCCACAGGTCACCGCATACTTTTGCGCCAGGCGCAGGCCCGGCAGGGTCTTGCGGGTGTCGAGCAGCTTGACCTGGGTGTCGGCAACCATGTCGGCCAGCGATTGTGCGCGGGTGGCCACGCCCGAGAGCATCTGCAAAAAGTTCAGCGCGCTGCGCTCACCGGTCAGCAGCGAGCGGGCCGGACCTTCGAGGTGGAACAACGGCTGGTCGGGTTGCGCCCGATCGCCGTCCTTGACCTGCCAATGCACCGCTACGCGCGGGTCGAGTTTGCGAAACACCGCGTCGACCCAGGCGGTACCGGCAATTACGCAGTTTTCACGGGTAATGATGGTGGCTTTGGCCAGACGCTCGGCCGGGATCAACTGGGCGGTAATGTCGCCGCTGCCGATGTCTTCGTTCAGCGCACGGCGCACGTTGGCTTCGATTTCGGCGGTCAGGTCGGCGAGGCGTAAATTCGGCATGGCAGGCTCCACAAGCAAAGTGGCGGGATTATAGGGCAGGCCGTGCTGGCGAGTGTCTTGATTTTGCCAGATAATGCGACTTGTATTTGACGTCATGTCATTGACGATGCCTCGCCTCAATTCAACTTTACCCTGCAAGGAGTACGGGATGCACAACGACGGCAAGGTGGTGCCGATCAAGGCGGCCACCGATCAGGCGTTCACTGCGCCTCTTGCTCGTCTGCCCATGGTGCTCCTGCAGGTTCGTGACAAAGCGGCGTTGCAATTGCGTCAGGGATTGCAGGCTTTGTTCGACAACGCTGACGATACGCTGTTCGAAATGGCCGACAAGGCAGTCAGCAACAGTGTGCAGAATTACCTGTTTGAAGCCATGCGCGATCTGCGCCACAAGCGCACCAACATCGAACGTGGTTACCTCGACCGTTTTTATGCAGCCTTTGTGCAGATCGGCCATGCCGAGTCGACGCTGTCGCCCATTGCGGTGGCACGCGACGACGCTGCGGCGCACATGGCTGATGATGACCAGGAACGTAGCCAGGCCCTGCAGGCGATGGTCGAGCGAGCCCTTGCCCGCGATGGCATTGCCCTCAACCAGTTGACCCTGCGCATGTGCGCCCTGACCGGCCAGGGCCTGGACGATCAGCGCAACCCGTTGGGGCCGGCGATGCTTTGCGAGTACTTCCTGCAGGCCGGGCGCAATCTGGGGGTGGGGCTGAAGGTCAAGCTGATCATTCTGCAGTTGTTCGAGCGCTATGTACTGCAGGATGCCGACCAGCTGTATGGCGAGGCCAATCAGTTGCTGGTCGCGACCGGTGTGCTGCCCGAACTCAAGGCTGTTCCTCGCCGCCGAATGGCGCCCCATCCGGTGGTCAGCCCGCACCCCCAGGTGCAGGGCGAGCAAGACGCCGAGCTGGACGCCAACGAGCAGGCAGTATTCGATGCCTTGCAAAGCCTGCTTTCTAAGGTGCGCGGGCGTGTTGCGCCGCGCATGGAGGCCAGCGCGCCGATGCAGCCGATCAGCACCCGCGACCTGCTGCGCCTGCTGTCGCATTTGCAGCACTATGTACCGGCCACCAGCGATCCCGACGGGTTCGACCTGCACCAGCAGCTTGAACAACTGCTCACGCGGGTCAGTATGAAAAGCGGCACCTACCGCAAGGTCGAGGTGGTTGATGAAGATGTGATCAACCTGATCGCCATGCTCTTCGAGTTCATCCTCGCCGATCGCAACCTCCCGCAATCCTTGCGCAGCTTGATCGGGCGCCTGCAGATCCCGATGCTCAAAGTTGCGGTACTGGACAAACGCTTCTTCAGCCGCAGCGGCCACCCTGCCCGGCGCCTGCTCAATGAAATTGCCAGTGCCGCCATGGGCTGGGGTAGCCGTGAGGATTATCAGCGCGACGCCCTTTACCTGCGGGTGGAGAAGATCGTCCAGCGCCTGCTCAACGACTTTGACGATGACCCGGCGATTTTTTCCGAGTTGCTGTCGGACTTTCTTGCCTTTAGCAGTGATGAGCGGCGCCGCAGCGAACTGCTCGAGCAGCGTACCCGTGATGCCGAAGAAGGCCGCGCCCGTACCCTGTTGGCGCGCCAGCGCGTGCAACAGGAGCTCAACCGCCGGGTACTGGGCAAATCCTTGCCGCGATTCGTCGTGCGGATGCTCGAAGAGGCCTGGAGCCAGGTGCTGTTGCTGGCCTGTCTCAAGCATGGCGACACCTCCGTGCAGTGGCTGGACGCACTGGGCGCCATGGATGAGCTGCTCTGGAGCGTTGAGCGCCACAGCGAGCCGCAGGCGCAGCAGCGTTTGCTGGCAGTGGTCCCGGGGTTGCTCAAGGTGTTGCGTGACGGCCTGGCCAGTGCCGCGTTCGATCCCTTCGCCACCAGCGAGTTCTTTGCCGAGCTGGAGGCCTTGCATGTGCAGGCGTTCGATAACCGCTTCGATGGTGATGCGGCCGAGCGCGTGCTGGTACTTGATGAAATCGTGCTTAGCGGCCCGGAACAGGAGGCGCCCGAGCCCGGCAACCCGCGCCTGGCCGAAGACGACCCGGCACTGCAGCAAGTGCAACGGCTGCGTATCGGCCACTGGATCGAGTGGATGGACGAGGGCGAGGCGCAGCGCTGCAAACTGATCGCCCAGATCGACAGCACCGACTCGTTCATTTTCGTCAATCGCACCGGCCTCAAGGTGCGCGAGTACTCGCGCATGGCTCTGGCGGTTGCCTTGCGCCGCGGCGAAGTGCGCCAGCTTGATGATGCACTGCTGTTCGACCGGGCCCTGGATTCAGTGGTCGTTCAGTTGCGCCAGCATCAATTGCGCTAGGGCCGCGCACGTTTTAACGATGCATCTGCTGACGCCACGGGGCATACTGGGGGCGTGCTCTCGTGTTACAGGATTTTCTATGCAACTGGACCGCACCACAGGCTGGTTCGCCGGTATCACCCATTGCCCTTCACCGAATTTCAATGCCCGCGCCGAAGGCGAGGTCATTTCCCTGCTGGTGATTCACAACATCAGCTTGCCGCCCGCGCAGTTCGCCACCGGCAAGGTTCAGGAGTTCTTCCAGAACCGCCTGGACCCCGATGAACACCCCTACTTTGACGGTATCAAGCACTTGCGCGTGTCTGCGCATTTTCTGATCGAGCGTGATGGCGAGGTCACCCAGTTTGTGTCCTGCCTGGACCGCGCCTGGCATGCCGGTGTTTCCAGCTTCGCCGGGCGTGAGGCCTGCAACGACTTTTCCATCGGTATCGAACTGGAAGGTACCGACGAATTACCCTTTACCGATGCCCAGTATCAGGCACTGCAGGCGCTGACCCGGCAGATTCAGGCGGCCTGGCCAGCGATCGATACGCAGCGCATCCAGGGCCACAGTGACATCGCTCCGGGGCGCAAGACCGACCCCGGGCCGGCCTTCGACTGGCTGCGTTATCGAGCGGCCTTGCAGGATAGCGAGGACAGATCATGAGTTTTCTGGTGTTGTTACTGGTGCTGTGGGTCGAGAAGTTCTCGGCTCTTCGACAGCGATTGCAGCGCGATGGCTTCTTTCATGCCGAACTGGCGCGCCTGGAGCGCAGCGGCAAAACGCATCCATGGTGGGTGCTGACGATCCTGGTGCTGTTGCCAGTAGCCTTGGTGGCCTTGCTGGTGCATGTGCTGGCGCCGGTCGCCTACGGCCTGTTGGCCCTGCCGGTGCACCTGCTGGTGCTGATCTACAGCCTGGGCCGAGGCGATGTCAAAGGGGCGCTGGGGCCATTTCGCGATGCATGGCGCCGCGGTGATGAACAGGCGGCGGTGCATGTCGCCGAACGCGACCTGGCGATAACGGCAGATGATGCCTCATCCTTGCTCGGGCGGGTTGAGGGGCATTTGCTGTGGGAGGCGTACCAGAGCTTTTTTGCCGTGATTTTCTGGTATGTGCTGCTGGGGCCGGCCGCAGCACTGGCTTACCGGCTGCTGGCACTGGTAGCCGAACGTGCCCAGTTCCCGGCCTTGCGCGAACGTGCCGAACAACTGCGTCACGCCTTTGACTGGGCGCCGGTGCGGGTTCTGGGGGTGAGCTTTGCCCTGGTGGGTAATTTTGTCGCAGTGAGCCGGGTGATGCTGCATGAGTTGCTCAACTGGAACATCCCGGCGCCCCGGTTGATCGCGACGGTCGGCCGCGTTGCCACGGACATGCCAGCCGCCGCGCCCGCAGGCCCTGAAGGGTTGGTTGGTCTTGATCTGCTGTGGGAGCTGTTGTTGCGCTCGGCCGTGCTCTGGTACGCCTGTTTTGCCTTGTGGACCGTACTGGGCTGAGGCGCTGTGAGGGGCGACCGTTGGTCCGCCCCGGTATCGATTAACCTTAAGTTACAAAACCCCGTTCCGATATGCGTTATACAGGTGCTGGTAGTACCATCAGTGGCCTAGTGCCATTGCGCTCGAAAAAAACAATAAAAATCGGAGGGACCGCCAGTGAAGAGCCTGTTGTATCCGGCCATCGCGCTGATGAACCGCTTGAGCTTCGGGATGAAGTTCAGCCTGATCAGTATCATGTTTTTCCTGCCCATGCTGGTGACCAACTACTATCTGGTCCGCGACTCCTATGCGCAGTTTCATGCTACCCAGGTGGAGCTGCAGAGCCTCGAACTGCTGCGCAGCAGCCTGGCCCTGCGCGGTGACGTGGAGGCGCTGAGCAATCTGGTGCAGATCAATGCGGTACTGGGCCAGTCGGGCAAGGCCGGGGAGGTCGAAAAGCAGATTTCCAGCCTTGAACAGCAGGTGCAGCGCCAGCTGTCCGGGCTCAATGCGGTCAATGCCGATGAAGCTCAGGCTCAAGCCTTTCAAGCCAAGCGTGATGAAATGCTGGCCCAGCTGGAGACGGCCCGCAAGGAAACCTCGCTGCTGAGCAAAGCGGCGATGCTGGACAAATTGCTCGCGCAATCCCAGGTGTTGAGCAAAGTTGTTGCCAGTCAGGCGGGGCTGAACCAGGACAGCGATTCGGCCATTCGCCAACTGACCGAGCTAATGACCACGGTCACCCCGGAAGTCACCCAGATGCTCGGCGAAGGCCGTGCCATGGGCGCTTACTCGCTGGGGCAAGGGTTTCTCAACTCATCGTCCAGCAGCCGCTTTGAGGAGTTGTTGCAGCGCCTCGACAAACTTGCCGCCGACTACGCGCTGCGCCTCGAGGATGCCTTGGCGACCGATCCTGGTGTAAGGGCTCACCTGGGTAGCCTGGCCGCCAGCAGCCAGGGTTCGTTGAAGCAGGCCGGCGAACTGTTCGAAGAGCAGGTGGTGATGGCCGAAACCCTCGATACGCCGTGGCTGGGCTTTTACCAGCAGGTCAGTGCACTCATGGCGCAGACCTACGCGTTGAACACTGCTACCAGCGAGTTCCTCGACCGCCAGTTGCAGCAACGTCTGGGCGAGCACCGTCTGCATATGGTGTTTCTCGTGTCTGCCCTGGCCTGCGTGTTTTTCCTGATCGTGTACCTCTACGGCGGCTTCTATGCCTCGACCCGGCATACCTTGAAATCCCTCGGAGCGGTGATGGACAAAGTGGCCGCCGGCGACATGACCGTAAATTTCCGCGCCAGCAGCCGTGACGAACTGGGTGAGCTTGGGCAGGTCTTCAACGGCACCGTGCAGCGTATCCACGACCTGATCGAGCAAGTCGGCCATACGGTGGTCGAGGTCGAGCGTCAGGCCGAGCAGGTGCACGCAGTATCGGCGCGCAGTAACCAGGCGGTGAGTGGCCAGCGAGGTCAGATTGAACAGGTTGCCACCGCCATGAACCAGATGTCCGCCACTGCCCAGGAAGTGGCGCGCAGCGCCGCCGCAGCCGTCAACAGTGCCCACAGCGTCAATCAGGAGACGGTCAGCGGTCGTGGCCTGGTTGAGTCGCAGCAAGGCAATATCGTGCGCCTGGCCGGTGAAATCGATCAATCCGTGCTGGTTATCAATCAGCTGGCCAGCGACAGCCAGGCGATCAGCCGGGTGCTGGAGGTGATCAAGAGCATCGCCGAGCAGACCAACCTGCTGGCGCTTAACGCGGCGATCGAGGCGGCGCGAGCCGGGGAGCAGGGCCGTGGTTTTGCTGTGGTTGCCGATGAAGTGCGCACCCTGGCCAAGCGCACCCAGCAATCAACCGAAGAAATCGAGCAGATGATCTCGCGCCTGCAGGGCGGTGTTGGCGCCGCAGTCAAGGCCATGGATGCCAGCCATCAGGTGGCCTCCGGAACGGTCGGGCAGTCGCAGCAGGTCCAGCAGGCGCTGGAGAATATCCTTGGCGCGGTCGGCAGCATCGTTGACCAGAACCAGCAGATTGCGGCCGCAGTAGAGCAGCAAACCGCCGTGGCACAGGATATCGACCAGAACATTGTCGAGATCAACCGGGCTGCCGAGCACACGACCCAGGGTGCCCACCAGACCGAGGATGCCAGCCGTCAATTGAATGCCCAGGTGATGGAGTTGAAGCGCCTGATCGGTGCCTTCAGGGTCTGAGATCAGCGGTTGCTGATCTTTTCCCCGCTGTGACAAAGTAGCGCCCTGAAGGATTCCAGGGAGCCGGATGTGTCGGCAACGCTGCGGGTGTAGTCTCACCCTCACAGCAACGGAACCTCGAGTCCCCGCGATTCGGCTCCCTCAGCAAATTCACTGACGAGGTACAGACATTGGTCATCCATCCTAAAGTTCGCGGTTTTATCTGCACCACTACGCACCCGAAGGGTTGCGAACTGAACGTACGTGATCAGATCGAAGCCACCCGCAAGCTGGGCGTGCGCGAGGATGGTCCGAAAAAGGTGCTGGTGATCGGTGCATCCAGCGGCTACGGCCTGGCAGCGCGCATTACCGCTGCGTTCGGTTTCGGTGCTGACACCCTGGGTGTGTTCTTCGAAAAGCCGGGCACTGAAACCAAGCCGGGTACCGCAGGCTGGTACAACGCCGCCGCGTTCGACAAGTTCGCCAAGGCCGAAGGCCTGTACAGCAAGTCGGTCAACGGCGACGCCTTCTCCGACGAAGCGCGGGCCAAGGTGATCGAGCTGATCAAGAACGAAATGGGTGGCCAGGTTGATCTGGTGATCTACTCGCTGGCATCGCCTGTGCGCAAGCTGCCAGGCACCGACACCGTCGTGCGTTCGGCGCTCAAGCCTATCGGCCAGCCGTACAAGTCGACAGCCATCGACACTAACAAAGACACCATCATCGAGGCGTCGATCGAGCCTGCCACCGATCAGGAAATCGCCGACACCGTGACCGTCATGGGTGGCCAGGACTGGGAACTGTGGATCGATGCCCTGAACGCTGCTGGCGTTCTCGCGCCACAGGCCCGCACCGTGGCCTTCAGCTACATCGGTACCGAGATCACCTGGCCGATCTACTGGCACGGTGCGCTGGGCAAGGCCAAGCAGGACCTCGACGAAACTGCCGTGCGTCTGGGCAAAAAAGTCGGCGGTAGCGCCAACGTGGCCGTGCTCAAGTCGGTTGTAACTCAGGCCAGCTCGGCCATTCCGGTCATGCCGTTGTACCTGTCGATGGTCTTCAAGATCATGCAGGAGAAGGGTGTTCACGAAGGTACCCAGGATCAGCTGGACCGCATGTTCCGTGACCGCATGTACCGTGCCGACGGTGCCCCGGCGGAACTGGACGAGAAGGGCCGCTTGCGCCTGGACGACTGGGAACTGCGTGACGACGTGCAGGACGCCTGCAAGGCCATGTGGCCGCAAGTGACCACCGAGAACCTGTTCGAGCTGACCGACTACGCCGGTTACAAGAAGCAGTTCCTTAACCTGTTCGGTTTCGAGCGCTCGGACGTCGACTACGACGCTGACGTCGCCACCGATGTAAAGTTTGACTGCATCGAGCTGTAACCCGCCCACCGCCGCCGCCCCTGTGTTCGCACCGGGGCGGCGACTGTTTGAGGTTTCCCCATGAGCAGCCTCGAAACATTTCCCCCTCTGCCCGCCGTCAGCAACACCGCCCAGGCGTTTGTTGAATGTGCAGGCGATGGTTATCCACTCGGCGGCTTTTGCTGGCGCCACGCGGTCCCAGACAGCACCCGTGCAGTGGTGATCATCAACGCGGCGACGTCGGTGCGGTGCAGTTATTACGCCCGCTTTGCCCAATACCTGTTCAGCCACGGCTTCGATGTCATGACTTATGACTATCGCGGTATCGGCGAGTCGCGACCACAGGTCATGCGCCATTTCCAGGCGTCCTGGACCGACTGGGGAGCGCTGGATTTCGAGGCCATCCTGCAACGCGCCGCACGCGAGTTCCCCGGTCAACCCATTGATGTCGTCGGCCACAGCTTTGGCGGCTGCGCGGCGGGGCTGGCCACTTCGTCTGCCCGGGTGCGCCGGCTGGTGACGGTCGGTGCCCAGTTTGCCTACTGGCGTGACTATGCGGCCGACAGCCGTTGGCAGCTGTTCGGCAAATGGCATGTGCTGATGCCGTTGCTGACGCGGGTATTCGGTTATTTTCCGGGCAAACGCCTGGGCTGGCTCGAGGATACGCCGGCCGGCGTGGTCAGAGACTGGAGTACACGGACCGCAGCCTACGAGTTGCGCCCCAGTGGCAAGGCGCTGGGTGAGTTGCCCTTTGCCCGGGTGAAGGCGCAGACGCTGGCGATCAGCCTGACCGACGATCCTTTCGGTACGGTGGCGGCAATCGAGCGTTTGCTGGGTTATTTCGAAGGCAGTTCACGCAGCCATCTGCGCATTGCGCCGGCTGACATCGAGGTGGCCCAGATCGGTCATTTCGCATTCTTCCACAACCGCTTTCAGAAGCGGCTCTGGCCAATTGCCCTGCATTGGCTGCAGCAGGGGCAACTGGCCGACAACACGCCAGGACGGGTGCTGGCGCTTAACGTGCCTTGAGCGGCTGCGCGCTGAAGCTCACCCCGGCCAGGCCGTGCTGGATCAGGGCGCGGATGTTGCCGTGATCAGTGCCTTCGGGGGTCGCCAGCACCGAGCGATAGTGCTCGCCGAACGCCAGCAGCGCTTCCTGGTCGCTCAAGCCTTCGAGCAGGGCCAGGCCCAGGGTCTTGCACGAGCCTTCGTTCTGCCCGGCAGCGTTTTCCACGCCGCCATTGGTGAACGCCTGTGGCTGGTAGTCGTAATGGGCTGCGATAAAGCTCAGGGTGTCGGCGAATTGATGTGCGCCGGACGCCAGGCTGGTGCGCAGGGTGTTCAGATCAGTCATTTGGCTTTCCTTTGGCATACGCCGCCTGTTGTTCGGCGCTGGCTTCTTTCTGGTATTGGGTTTTCCATTCGGCGTAAGGCATGCCGTACACCACTTCACGGGCCTCATCCATGCTCAGCTCGATCTGACGCTCGTCGGCGGCGGCCTTGTACCATTTGGACAGGCAGTTGCGGCAGAAGCCGGAGAGGTTCATCAGGTCGATGTTCTGCACATCCTTGCGGCTGTCCAGGTGGGCTACCAGCCGGCGGAATGCCGCGGCTTCGAGCTCGAGTTTCTGTTGGTCGTTCATGGTCGTTCTCGTGACAGGGACAATTCAATCGACGGCAATTCGGTTCTTCAGGTGACGGCCACCGTTGATGACCACGTTGCTGCCTGTGCTGTATTGGCTTTCGAGCAGGAACTGCACCGCTTCGATCAGCGGCTGGGCACCGGGCTCGAATTCCAGCAGGGCCTTTTTAAGGGTTTGCTGGCGATAGGCGTCGTCGCTGTTTTCCTTGAGGATCAGCAGCCCTGGCAGAATCGCGTTGACCCTGACCACCGGGGCGTACTTTTCGGCAAACGACAGCACCATGTTTTGCAACGCCGCTTTGGTGGCGGCATAGCCGATATGGCTCTTGCTGCCGCGCGAGGAAGTTTCGTCGCAGATATGGATGATATCGGCCTTGTTCATCTTCAGCAGTTGCTCGCCCAGCGCCAGGTTCAGGTGATAGGGCGCTTCGACATGCAGCTTGAACATGGTGTTGAGGTTGGCCAGGTCATCATCGAGCCACAGCGATGCGTTGTGGATGATCGCGCGCAGGCCATCGTAGTTGCGCTGCAGGTGGTCGATCAGGGCCAGACGGTCCTGCTCCAGGCACAGGTCGGCCTGAAACTGGATGATGTTCGGATGCTCAGCCTTGGGGCTTTTACTGCGGCTGGCGCTGACCACGGTATGGCCGGCCTGCGCCAGGTTCAGGGCCAACGCCAGGCCGACTCGCTGGCTGGCTCCGGTGACAAGAATTGGGCTGTTCATGGTGGGGGCGGTCAACTTTTGCAGGTTCGCTTGGATAGCCCCCAGCATACCCGAACTAAGCGGGGTTGCGCGCACCCTGCGGGCTGGCGCGACGTGTCGGCGCATTGAGCCAGTTGGCCAGTACGCGGGTCGACAACGGGATGAAGAAATACACCATCAAGGGCGTCAGGCCCAAGGTGCTCAGCAATATTCGCGGCACCAGGTCCAGGGCACTGAGCCAGTGGCCGAACAGCAGGTTGAACAACAGCGAAACGGGAAAGAACGCGAGCCAGATTGCTACTGCTTGTTTCCAGCGTGGTGGACGTTGCACCGGATTGGTGCCAAACCAGCCGTCCAGGCCACTGGCGCGCAACTCCAGGGGTTGCTCGAACAGGCCGTTGCCGCGGGCCAGCCAGGCCTTGCGCGAGGCCGAGTGCTCCCAGGCCTGCATGGTCTGCTCGTTGGTGAAGCGGAAGATGATCTGGAACTCGTCCCCCTGCGGAGGCGGCGCGAGCACGCCGGAGCCCAGGTAACCGGTAAAGTCGGTGGCCAGCTGTTCGCCTTCGTGCAGCCAGCTCATCAGGTCCTGATAGCGGCCTTCGGCGACGCGGCGCGTCACCATCAAGGTTACGGGTGGGGTAGACATTGTGTATCTCCTGGCAACTGGGCGTGGCGGGTGGCCTGCCCATGAAATGCGTCCGGGGTGGTGGACGGCATCTGCTTGCATGCAAAAAGCGGGCACGGATTATTCCTCAAATAACCTGACTCGTCAGTGCTGATCGTGTGCTGCCTCACAGAATTGCCAATGGTCGCCCCGTAGTGCCCGGAGTAGAATGCGCCTTGGCCCTAGAATCGTGGTTTCCCGGCAATGCTTGAACCTGCCCAGTCTTCGTTGAGTCCCGGTAATCTCGATCAGGAGGAGCTGTTTCCGATCCGTGAAGTGTCGCGCCTGACCGGCATCAACCCGGTCACTCTGCGTGCATGGGAGCGCCGATACGGGCTGATTCAACCGACGCGCACCGAAAGTGGGCATCGCCTGTATTCCCAGGCCGACATCGACGAGGTGCGCAACATCCTCGGCTGGATCGAGCGTGGGGTGGCGGTGAGCAAGGTCGGCAAGATTCTCGCCCGCAACCAGACTCTCAAGTCTCAGGCCGAGGCGCCGCGTAGCCAGGCTTCCCAGGACGATTTCAAACAATGGCAGTTGCAGCTGCGTCAAGCCGTTCGGGCGTTCGATGAGCGCCGGCTGGAGCAGGTGTATGGCCAGGTGTTCAGCAGTTATCCGCTGGTGGTCACGTTCCAGGACATCCTGTTGCCGGTCTGGCAAGAGCTGCGCAGCACCCAGGAGGCGTTCGGCCACCTCAGCGAATGGCTGTTCCTCGACGGTTTTCTGCGCGGACGGGTATTGCAGCGCCTGCAGCTGTCGGGTGATCAACAGGAAGCCAGAGTACTGTTGGCCGCCATTCCCGGGCATTGCCGGGAACTGGAGTTGCTGGTGGCAGCGTTGTTACTGAGCAGCAGTGACATCGCCGTGACCGTGCTGGGGCTGGGGCAGCCGGTCGAAGAGCTGCATCTGGTGTGTGAGCGCATGATGCCGCATGCCCTGGTGCTGTTCTCGAATCACCCGCCAGCGCACGACTTGCCCAAGCGCCTGGCGCATCTGGCCCTTACGCTGGAGTGCCCGCTGTTGCTGGCTGGCGAGGCGGCGGACATGGCCCAGGACAGCCTGATCGGTTCGCAAGTGGCGTGCCTGGGCAGTGAAGGCCGGCTAATGCGCCGCCGCTTGCAGCAATACCTGGCCGGTCACCTGGACAGTTAAGGGTGCAGCTCCGGATGGGCCTGGCGGTGGGCCTGAAGGATGTACTCGCGTAGCCGTTCGATCTCGCTCTGCTGGCTTTCGCAGAGGTTGTAGGCCGCAAGGTTTTGCCCGGTGCGCCGCTGCAGGATGCCGTGCAAGGCGATGGGGGCGCAATTGTCCGGGCTGAACCAGAGGTCGAAGGTTTCAGGCGGCTCGGGCTGGTCACGAACGTCTACCAGCACCCCCTTGAACGAAATTTCCCGTACCCACAGGCCGGTACTCAAACCCAGGTCGTCTTCCAGCGCCAGCGGCGACTCAAGGGTCAGCCGCCATGGGCGCACCATCGGGCCTTCTTCATAGATGCGCGGCGCGCCCAGCTGCAGTTGCAGGGCGTGGAACTCGTCTTCGACCAGGTGCAGCGGAAAGGTCATCTGGTGGTTGTCGAACTGCGCCTGCAAGGTGACCTGCTCATCGGCGATCAGCCGGGTCAGCAGGTTTTTGATGTCACTGCCGCCAGAGACCATCAGGCGCGACACCGACTCCGCCGGTGAAGGCAGGGACGTGTGCTGCATGGTCCGGATGAAATCCAGCTCATCCTGAGTCAGGAGGGCATTTGCTTGCATGGTCGAACTCGAAAGTGGCGGACGTGAGCGCATTTCTTCACCGTGATGGACAACTGAGCGGCAGTTTTGTTTTTACCGTTCGTCGCTTTCCAGTTCAGCAATGCGTGCCCGCGCCTGAGCCAGTTCGCGCTCAAGCTCGATTACTCGCTGCTCCGCCTCGACCTGACGGCTGACATCTTTCTGGATGCCGATGAAGTATTTGCGCTGATCGGCTTCGATATACACAGGGGTAATCGACAGCTCGTTCCAGAATGCACTGCCGTCCTTGCGGTAGTTGCGCAGGATTTCCCGGCACGGCTGGCCGCTTTTGATCGCCTCGCGAATCAGTGCGCGAGAGGCCTGGTCACGGTCATCGTTTTGCAGAAAACGGCAATCGCGGTAGAGGATATCGTTGGCTCCGTAGCCGGTCAGGCGCTCAAACGCCGGGTTCACATAAATCAGGATGGTGTCATCATCGCCTTCCTGTTCAGCGACCACGATGCCGTCATTGGAGGCATCAATCATGCGTTGTAGCAGTTTGGCGTTGATCATCAATAACGTCCGCAAGGTCTTGGAGAGGGCGGCTGGCTGATTCCAGTGGATTGCACCACTGTGCTGATTCGGCGATTGAGGCCTTTTGCCACTGCCCAATGTTAGTATCCTACGTTTTTACTCAGTTTCGGAACCCTCTATGAAAGTCGCCATCCTTTCCGGTTCGGTCTACGGTACGGCCGAAGAAGTCGCACGGCATGCCGAATCGCTGCTCAAAGCTGCAGGATTCGAGGCCTGGCACGCTGCCCGAGCCACTTTGCAGGATCTTCAGGGCTTTGCCCCGGAGGCGTTTCTGGCAGTGACCTCGACGACCGGCATGGGCGAGTTGCCCGACAACCTGATGCCGTTGTTCAGTGAAATCCGCGATGTGTTGCCGGCGGCCTGGCGCGGTTTGCCCGGTGCGGTCATCGCCCTGGGTGACTCCAGCTACGGCGATACCTTCTGTGGTGGCGGCGAGCAGCTGCGCGAACTGTTCGCCGAACTGGGCATCAATGAGGTGCAGCCCATGCTGCGTCTGGACGCCAGTGAAACCGTGACCCCTGAAACCGACGCCGAGCCGTGGCTGGCTGAGCTGATGAGCGCACTGCGTGGCTGATCACGTCGGTGGTTGTTGCTCGCGCAACAGTTGCAACCAGGCTTGGGCCGCCCGCGACAAGTAGGCGCCTTCACGCCAGATGAAGGCGATGTCCCAGCGCAGGTCGGTGGGCTCGCTCAGGGCCAGCCGCACCACGCCGGGGCGCTCCAGTCCTCTGGCCACCACACTGGGCAGCAGCACCACGCCCTGGCCTGCGGCCACCAGGGCAGCGAGGAAATCGGCCTGGCCGCTGCGCCCGCCTTCCTTGGGCGTGAACCCCACCTTCTGGCAAGCGCTGAGCAAGCGGTCATTGAGCACGAAGCTGCTCTGGTACAGCAGGAACGGTGTATCGGCCAGTTGTGCCAGGTGTACGTGCTCGGCGGCGGCCAATGGATGGTCCGCAGGTAGCAGGGCGTCGAGCGGTTCATTGCAGAACGGTTGAAAGGCGAACGCCGGGTCGCTAGGCGTCAGGCTGCCACCCAGTTCCAGCTCTCCGCTGAGTACGGCTTGTTCAACATTGCGACTACCGCCTTCGAGCAGATAAACGGTGATATTCGGGTAGCGCCGCCGGTACTCGGCAAACAGGCGGGCAAACAGGGCATCGCTGCCCAGCAGCGGCAGCCCCAGGCGCAGTTCACCGCGGGCCAGTTGGCTGAGGTCGTCGAGTTCGTTCTGCAACTCCTGGCGCAGGCGCAGCATCGCTTCGCCGCGCTCCAGCACCACCTTGCCGGCGGCGGTCAGGTGCAAGTGCGAGCCCTGGCGCTCGAGCAGGGCAACGCCCAGGTCCTGCTCCAGTTGTGCCACTTGCTTGCTGACCGCCGACTGGCTGATGTGCAGGCTGTGGGACGCCTGGGTAAAGCCCCCACGGTGGATGACTTCGATAAAGCTGCGCAGCTGTTTGAATTCCATGCGTTAAATTCCATAGTGGAATGGAAGCCAGTCTAACAATTCGTTTTTCGCGTGGTGGATGGCCTTTTAGAATAGTGCCTTGAAGAGGTTCCCCACGATGACTACCGCATCTACCAAGCGTTTTTTCCGCCTGCTCGCCGAGCTGGCGGTATTTCTTGCCCTCTATGCTTTCGGCGGCCAGTTGGCAGCCTGGCTGGGCTGGCCAATTCCCGGCGGCGTCATGGGTCTGGCACTGTTGTTGATCCTGTTTGCCCTGGGCTGGCTGAAGCCGGCCACATTGCAATTGGGCGCGGGCCTGTTGATGGCCGAAATGCTGTTGTTCTTCATCCCCGCACTGATGAGCCTGCTCGATTACGGCAGCCTGCTGCGTGATGAGGGGTGGCGGATCCTGCTGGTTATCGGCGTCAGCACCTTGATGGTCATGGTGATGACGGCGGTTACCGTGGAGTGGGTGTGCCGCTGGAGGATGCGTCATGACGTTTGAACCGATGCCGCTGTTCTGGCTTGCCTTGACCTTGCTTGCCTACCTGGGCAGCCGCTGGCTGTACCGACGTACCGGGCGCTATCTGCTATCGCCGTTGATCCTGGTACCGGTGTTGCTGCTGGCGATTGCCGTGCCGCTGAACACCGCTTATGCCGAGTATTCGCGTGATACCCACTGGTTGATGTCGGTATTGGGGCCGGTGACGGTGGCCTTTGCCATTCCGATCTGGCAACAACGGGCGTTGCTGGCGCGCCATTGGCCGGCTCTGACCCTGGGCATGGTGGTGGGCAGCGCAGCCTCGATCGGCAGTTCCTGGGGGCTGGCGCATCTGTTGTCGCTGGACAGTGCGGTAAGTCTGTCGTTGTTGCCGCGCTCGATTACCACACCCTTTGCCATGCCACTGGCGCGTGACCTGGGCGGCGTTCCGGAGCTGACTGCAGTGTTCGTGATGTTCACCGGGGTGCTGGGGGCCATGTTCGGCGGGGTGCTGCTCAGATTCCTGCCGTTGCGTACACCGCTGGCACGCGGTGCGCTGTTCGGTGTCGGGGCCCATGGCGCCGGGGTCAGCCGCGCGCAGGAAGTCGGCAGGGAAGAGGGCTCTGTAGCGGGTCTGGTGATGGTCCTGACCGGGTTGTTGAACCTGTTCGCAGCGCCGCTGCTGACCCTTATGGTGTGAGCGCGCCAGTTAAGTTGCTGCCTGACTCACAAGGTCAATAAGCTGGCTGCCAATGCAACTTACCTTTGCCAGCGTGATGGCTAGACTGCTTGGCAGTAGAGCACACGCATGTGCCGAGGTGATTGCAATGACCGCAACGTATGCCTTGCCCAACACAATCTACTTCCTGCTGACGAGAATACGCTAATGCCTTTGGCCGAAATTCCATTGTGCGTCTGGCGTACCCGGGGACAGGATTTTTCGTTCCGTAGCCAGAGCATTCGATACTGGACCGCAGGGCAAGGAGAGCCGCTGCTACTGATTCACGGATTTCCCACTGCCAGCTGGGACTGGCACTACCTGTGGGCGCCGCTGGTTCAACGCTTCCGGGTGATTGCCTGCGACATGCTCGGCTTTGGCGACTCGGCCAAGCCGGTACAGCATGAGTACAGCCTGATCGAGCAGGCTGATTTGCAGCAGGCCTTGCTGGCGCAGCTGCAGATCGACCAGCCCGTGCATGTGCTGGCCCACGATTACGGGGCCAGCGTCGCTCAGGAGTTACTCGCGCGGCACCATGAGGGGCAGGCGAACATTGCCAGCTGTGCGTTCCTCAACGGCGGGTTGTTTCCTGAGCGCCATCGCACTCTGCTGATCCAGAAACTGCTGCTCAGCCCCCTGGGCTGGCTGGTGGCGCGCTCGTTCGGGCGCGATGATCTGGTGCGTAATGTCACGCAGGTTTACGGCCCTTGCACCCACCCGAGCGAAAGCTCGCTGGATGACAGCTGGAGCCTGATCGAGGCAAACGGAGGCACGCGGATCCTGCACAAGTTGGCCGCCTATGTTCCTGAGCGCATGGTCCATCGCGCGCGCTGGGTGGCTGCCCTGCAGCACGGCACGGTGCCCATGCGTTTTATCAACGGTGCCGCCGACCCGGTTTCCGGTATCCACATGCTCGAACGGTACCAGGAGCTGGTTCCTAATCCCGACACCGTAGTGCTTCAAGGCATCGGCCATTACCCGCATACCGAAGCACCGGCACAGGTGTTGCGCCATTACCTGACGTTTCGCGAGCAACCCTTGCAGCGCTTCGCACAGAAGGTCGCCTGGTCCTGACGGGCCAGGTGTGCTTCATCATCTTCTAGCCTTATCGCCTGCCATTCACCCTCTGCCCGCTTGATTGTGTGCTGGCTGGTGCTGGCCGACACTCGGGCATTTCCTCTTGCTGGAGTGATGAGCATGAACGATTCGGTGCGTCTGGACGATAAAGTGGTCATTGTGACCGGAGCCGGTGGCGGCCTGGGTCAAGCCCACGCCTTGCTGTTTGCCCGCCATGGCGCGCGGGTGGTGGTCAATGACCTGGGCGGTTCGACCCATGGCGAAGGCGCCAATGTGTCTGCTGCCGACCGGGTAGTGGCACAGATCCGCGAGGCCGGCGGTACGGCGGTGGCCAACCATGACTCCGTGGCCGACGGCCAGCGCATTGTCGAGCAGGCACTGGATGCCTTTGGCCGAGTCGATGTGCTGGTCAACAACGCCGGCATTCTGCGTGACAAAACCTTCCACAAAATGGACGACAGTGATTGGCAGCAGGTTTACCAGGTGCATGTCGAAGGTGCCTACAAGGTAACTCGCGCGGCCTGGGCGCACTTGCGCGAACAGAACTGGGGGAGGGTGATTTTTACTGCGTCCACCTCGGGCATTTACGGCAACTTCGGCCAGGCCAACTACGGCATGGCCAAACTTGGCCTGTACGGCCTGACCCGCACCCTGGCCATCGAGGGCCGCAAACACAACATTCTGGTCAACGCCATTGCACCTACTGGCGGCACACGCATGACCGAAGGGCTGATTCCGCCGCAGGTGTTCGAGCAGCTCAAGCCGGAACTGATCAGCCCGCTGGTGGTGTACCTGGGCAGTGAGCAGTGCCAGGACAGCGGCGGGCTTTTTGAAGTGGGCGGCGGCTGGGTCGGTAAAGTGCGATGGGAGCGCAGCCTGGGCGTAGGTTTCAATCCGCACCAAGGGTTTACTCCGGAAGATGTCGCGGCCAACTGGGAAACTATCGGTGACTTCACCGATGCCGTGCACCCGCGCGACAGCCTGGAGGCGTTGCAACAGATGATGGCCAACCTGCAGAAGCATCCCCGCTGATCAGACCTGCCTGAGGTTGTGGTCGCCGGCAGATCCTGCCTATGCTGGGCGGCCATGATCGATGCAGGAGTACAGCGGATGTACGAGTCCAAAACCGAGGCGGTCATCTCACCTCGCCAGTTTCGCTTTCGATTGCTGCGTCATGCGCTTGCCGCGTGCCTGCTGCTGATCGCCTCGATCCTCTTCGGTGTAGTCGGGCACCTGTACTTCGAACCACACATTCCTATACACGATGCGATCTTCAACGCCACCTTGCTGTTGGGCGGGGTAGGGCCGGTGATCCTGCCCGAAAGCATTGGCGGCAAGTTGTTCTTTGCCGGCTATGGCCTTTATGTAGGCCTGGTCTTTGTCGCCAGCATCGGCTTGATCCTGGCGCCGGTCGCTCATCGGTTGCTGCATCGGTTTCACTTTGATGAGAGCGATGACGACTGAGGGCAAAAAGCAGGTAATAAAAAAGGCCGCTGCAAAGCAGCGGCCAAGTAAGACGCAGATCAAGGAGCTTCAAAATCAACGTCGGTGAACCTGTTGCCGGAAGGCGGGTTGTTCACGCCTGAAATGCCCGTGCCAGAGCAGCTGTCGTGTTGGCGCGGTCCAGCTGCAAACAGAATAAGCCGCTGACCTTGAAGGAAAAATAGTCAATTGTGACAATCACTGTTGCACCGCTGGCAACAGTGCGGCAGCACCTACCTTAGTGCAGGTGCCCGTGAATGACTGTGAGCCTTTGTAAGCAAATTCAAGGGGCCACTTCGTAGCCCATGCGCCAGCTGATCATCTTCGCGGCGGCCAGCAATTGCTGCGCGGCCGGGCCTTGTTCGTCGGCATGGAAGATCGACGTCGGGCCGACCACGGTCAATACCGCGACAATCTGGCCAAAGGCATTGAGCACCGGTGCCGAAAGGGCATCGACGCCGGGCATGAGCAAACCATGGACATGGTGCAGGCCACGTTCACGGATGCTGGCGAACAAGGCGTCATAGTCGCTGGTGCTGTGCCCCAGGGCTGCCAGTTCCTGATCGCGCAACTCGACAGTCTCGCGCTCTGGCAGGTAGGCACCAAACACCAGGCCGGTCGATGAGCTGAGCAGCGGCAGCACCGAGCCGATCTGGGTGACTACGGTCACTGCGCGAACCGCCGGTTCGATATTGACCACGGTCGCACCCTGGTTGCCCCACACAGCAATGAAGCAGCTCTCGTTCAATGCGTCGCGCAATTGTGACAACGGTAAAGCCGCGACTTTCAGCACATCCATCCCGCCCAGCGCTGCAAGCCCCACACGCAGAGCCTCACGGCCCAGGCCATAGTGGTTGGTGGCCGAATTCTGCTCGGCAAAGCCGCTGGCAATCAGCGCCTGCAGGTAGCGGTGCACCTTGCTCGCGGGCATGTCCACGTGTTCGGCGAGACGCGACAGGGAGGTCGAGGGTGACAGCTGGGCCAGGGCCTTGAGGATATCGGTACCGACTTCGGCCGAACGGACCTTCTGTTTGCCGGCGTTGTCGGCGGGGGAGCTGGCTTTGGCCATTGGGGATTCGATCCGGGTAGTCCTGGTGGGCGTCTTTATAGCTTGACGGTCTTCGCCAATCAAATTACGTTATGCGTAATGTGATTACGATAAAAATAACGCAGAAGCGCTGCTACGGTGAACAGCTCGCAGCCAACTGCCATCAACCGGCCTGCACTGGGCCCGGAGGCTCGATGAACCTCGACAGCACCCCTGTTCTCGATTACCAAAGTGGTTTCGGCAACGAATTCGCCAGCGAAGCCTTGCCCGGCGCCCTGCCGGCCGGCCAGAACTCGCCGCAAAAGGCCCCGTACGGCCTGTATGCCGAACTGTTTTCCGGTACGGCCTTCACCATGACCCGCAGCGAAATGCGGCGTACGTGGATGTACCGTATTCGTCCTTCAGCGCTGCATCCGCGCTTCGAGCGCCTGGAGCGCCAGCTGGCGGGTGGCCCGCTGGGCGCGGTGACGCCCAACCGGCTGCGTTGGAGCCCACAGGAAATCCCGGGCGAGCCGACTGACTTTATCGATGGCTGGGTAGCGATGGCCGCCAACGCCGCCAGCGAAAAGCCTGCCGGTATCAGCATTTATAGTTACTGCGCCAACCGCTCCATGGAGCGGGTATTTTTCAACGCTGATGGCGAACTGCTGGTGGTGCCGCAACTGGGGCGCCTGCGTATCATCACCGAACTGGGCGTGCTGGCGGTCGAGCCCCTGGAAATCGCTGTGCTGCCACGCGGCCTGAAGTTTCGCGTCGAGCTGCTCGACGACCAGGCCCGCGGTTACATCGCCGAAAACCACGGAGCCCCCCTGCGCATTCCGGACCTGGGGCCGATCGGTAGCAACGGCCTGGCCAACCCGCGCGATTTCCTCGCGCCGGTCGCTCACTACGAAGATCATCAGGGCCAGGTGCAACTGGTGCAGAAGTTTCTCGGCGAACTGTGGGGCTGTGAGCTCAATCATTCGCCGCTGGACGTGGTTGCCTGGCACGGCAACAACGTGCCTTACAAATATGACCTGCGCCGGTTCAACACCATCGGTACCGTCAGCTTCGACCACCCGGACCCTTCGATTTTCACCGTGCTTACTTCGCCGACCAGCGTCCCGGGGCTGGCCAACCTCGACTTCGTGATCTTTCCGCCGCGCTGGATGGTGGCCGAAAACACCTTCCGTCCACCGTGGTTCCACCGCAACCTGATGAACGAGTTCATGGGGCTGATCAGGGGCGAGTACGACGCCAAGGCCGAAGGCTTCCTGCCGGGCGGTGCATCCTTGCACAGTTGCATGAGTGCCCATGGCCCGGATGCGCAGACCTGCGCCAATGCCATCGCTGCCGACCTCAAGCCGAACAAGATCGACAACACCATGGCGTTCATGTTCGAGACCAGCCAGGTGCTGCGTCCGAGCCGTCATGCGCTTGAATGCCCGCAGTTGCAGGCCGACTACGATAGTTGCTGGGCTTCCTTGCCGAGCACCTTCACCCCGAACCGGAGATAACCCATGAATCAGTCCGCCACTGCCCGCAGTTGGGTCGAACACGCCAACGGGCACCGCGATTTTCCGCTGCAGAACCTGCCGCTGGGGATCTTCAGTCACCAAGGCCAGGGCAAACGCTGTGGCGTGGCCATTGGCGATGCCATTCTCGATCTTGAAGGTGCGCTGGTAGCCGGTTTGTTCGACGGCCACGCCCGTGTTGCTGTCGAGGCCACCCGTGGCGGTGCGCTCAATGCCTTCTTTGCCCTGGGCCGCAGCGCCCGGGTGGCCTTGCGCGAACGCCTGTTGGAGCTGCTCGGCGAGCACAGCGAACATCAGGCCGTGCTCAAGCCCTTGCTGCTGGACAGCGCCGAATGCCAGTTGCACCTGCCGGCGCAGATCGGCGACTACACCGATTTCTATGTCGGCATCGAGCACGCCAAGAACGTTGGCAAGCTGTTCCGCCCGGACAACCCGCTGCTGCCCAACTACAAGTATGTGCCCATCGGCTATCACGGCCGTGCCTCGACCATTCGTCCCTCCGGCACCGACGTGCGCCGCCCCAAGGGCCAGACGCTGCCTGCCGGGCAGACCGAGCCGAGCTTCGGGCCTTGCGCGCGCCTGGACTACGAGCTGGAGCTTGGGATCTGGATCGGTCAGGGCAACGAGATGGGCGAGTCGATTCCGGTCGCAGAGGCGGCTGAGCATATCGCCGGTTTCTGCCTGCTCAACGACTGGTCCGCCCGTGACATCCAGGCCTGGGAGTACCAGCCGTTGGGGCCGTTCCTGTCCAAGAGCTTCATCTCGACGGTTTCCCCCTGGGTGGTGACGGCCGAGGCGCTGGCGCCTTTCCGTTGTGCCCAGCCCGCGCGCCCCGAAGGTGACCCGCAGCCGTTGTCGTATCTGCTCGATTCGCACGACCAGGCCACAGGCGCTTTCGACATCGAACTAGAAGTGCTGCTGCTGACCGAGCGCATGCGTGAACAGAACCTGCCGGCCCATCGCCTGACATTGAGCAATACTTCAAGCATGTACTGGACCGTCGCGCAAATGGTCGCCCATCACAGCGTCAACGGTTGCCAGCTGCAGCCGGGTGACCTGTTTGGCTCCGGAACCTTGTCGGGTGCCCTGCCGGGCCAGTTCGGCAGCCTGCTGGAAATCACCCAGGGCGGCAAGGAACCGGTGCAACTGGCTTCCGGCGAAGTGCGCAAGTTCCTTGAGGACGGTGACGAAGTCATTCTGCGCGCACGCTGCGTGCGTGACGGTGTGGCTTCGATCGGGTTTGGCGAGTGCCGCGGCACGATTGTTCCGGCCAGGTAAGAGGGCAGGGCCATGGATCTGTTCAACTACTTTCGTTCGACCTCGTCCTATCGGGTAAGGATTGCCCTGGCGCTCAAGCAGCTCGAGTACCAGTACGTGCCGGTCAATCTGCTCAAGGGCGAGCAGCGCGAGGAACACTTTCTTGCGCTCAATCCCCAGGGCCGCGTGCCGGCCCTGAGGATCGACTCCGGTGAACTGCTGGTGCAGTCACCGGCGATCATCGAGTACCTGGAGGAGGTTTATCCACAGCCTGCACTGCTGCCTTCCGATCCTGTGCAGCGGGCCCAGGCGCGCGCGGTGGCATCGTTGATCGGTTGTGATATCCACCCACTGCACAACGTCAGCGTGCTCAATCAGCTGCGCGGGTTGGGGCATGACGAGCAGCAGGTCAATGCCTGGATCGCACACTGGATCAGTCAGGGCCTGGCGGCGGTGGAGCAACTGATCGGTGACAGCGGCTTTTGCTTTGGTGAAGAGCCGGGGCTGGCGGACGTCTACCTGATTCCACAGCTGTACGCTGCCGAGCGCTTCGGCATCAGCCTTGGCGATTACCCGCGCATTGGTCGAGTGGCGGCACTGGCGCAGGAACATGCCGCGTTCGTGGTCGCCCACCCGGCCAGGCAACCGGACGCGCCGGCCGCCTGAAGTCAGGGCTAATGCACTGACCGGGCCTGGGGCGGCAACTGGCCCAGACGCTCGGTCAGGCGCAGGCGCTGGATGGGGTCGTCGCTAAGCAGCAGGGCATACTCCAGGTCGAAACGTTCGGCCTGGGGGCAATCCAGGTGCTGATACAGCGTGGCGCGGGCCAGGTAGTCGCTGGCGGTGGCTGTGCCCAGTTGCATCACCCGTTCGGCATCCTTGAGGGCGGCGAGGTCGTCGCCATTGGTCGCATGCAGCTGGCGCAGGTTGCGTGACAGGCGCTGGAGCATCTGTTGCGGGCTGGCGGTGAGCAAGTGGTCGGCGTTGAGCTGCACTTGCGGGCCGAACTGACGGCCAAGCAACTCGCGACAGTCGGCAGGGTAGAGTCGCCGACCACCACAAGGATCGAGCAGGTGGTCTGCGCCCGGTACGCGCAGGAGGAAATGCCCAGGGAAGTTCACGCCTTCCAGCGGGATCGATAACCCATGGGCCAGTTCCAGCGTCAGTAACGCCAAGGCCAGCGGCTGGCCGCGACGGCGTTCCAGTACTTTGTCGAGCAGTGCCGCCTGCGGTCGCAATGGCAGGTATTCATCCTGGGCAAAGCCCAGGGCGTTGAGTTTGCGTAGCAGCGGCTGGGCCAGTTCCCCTAGTGGCAGCATGGGCAGGCCTGCACTGACGTCCTGTTGCAGCAGTCGTACCTGAGCCATGACCAGGTGTGGCTGGACACTGCTGTCGTGTTCGGCAGCAACCCATAAAGCGGCCTCCAGCAAGGCGACCGGTTCACGTTCCAGGCAGGCGAGACAGGCTTGGCGTGGGGGCATGGCATTCTCCGCTCAAGCTTATTTTGTAGCGCTCGCGGGGCCTTTCGTCCAGTGGTCCGGGCGTTGTCATCAATCGGCAAAGTGCGGCCTATACTGGGATCAGCACCTCACTGAGGAGCCCGCTGATGTTCGCTCTCATGCAAAGCACGCGTACGCAATCGCTGCACCTGTGCATCGACCCGCCAACCGGCCTCAAGGCGGTGGTCGCCATTCACAGCGAACATCTGGGCCCAGCCATGGGCGGCTGCCGTTACCTGGCGTATCCGGATGACGACAGTGCCATGGTCGACGCCATTCGCCTGGCCCAGGGGATGAGCTACAAGGCCGCACTGGCCGGCTTGTCGCTGGGCGGGGGCAAGGCGGTGATCATCCGTAACCCGCACGTGGAAAACCGGGCTGCCCTGTTTGAAGCCTTCGGACGCTTTGTCGAGACCCTGCAAGGCCGCTTCATCACCGCCGTGGACAGCGGTACCTCGACACTGGACATGGACTGCATTGCCCAGACCACCCAGCATGTCACCAGTACCACCGCCGCCGGTGACCCTTCACCCCATGCTGCGATGGGGGTGTTTGCTGGCATCCGTGCAACGTCCATGGCGCGATTGGGCAGCGACAACCTGGAAGGCTTGCGGGTAGCAGTGCAGGGGTTGGGTAATGTCGGTTATGCATTGGCCGAACAACTGCACGCCGCAGGTGCCGAGTTGCTGGTCAGCGATCACGACCCCGGCAGGGTGCAGTTGGCCATGGAGCAGTTCAACGCCCGCCCTGTAGCCAATGAAATGCTCATCAGCACCCCCTGCGATATCTTTGCTCCGTGCGGCGTGGGACCGGTGCTCAATGGCCAGAGCGTGATGCAATTGCGCTGTGCCGCGGTGGCGGGTGCAGCGAATAACCAGCTGACCACCTTGCAGGTGGCCGACCAGCTGGAAAGCCGTGGAATTCTCTACGCGCCCGACTATGTGATCAATGCCGGCGGGTTGATCTATGTAGCGCTCAAGCACCGTGATGAGCCGCTGGGCACCATCACTGCTCATCTGGCACGCATTCCCTCGCGGCTGACCGAAGTATTTGCCCACGCGCAAGCGGAAAAACGCTCACCCGCGCGGGTGGCGCAGATGCTCGCCGAGCGGATTATCTATGGCTGAAGCAGGTTACTCGCCCGCATCAGCAGCGAGCAGCTCGGACAGGGCGTCAGGCTGGCTCTTGAACGCCTTGGCAAAGACGTCGCGGTTCTTGGCCATATAGATGCCGGCATCTTCGACCTGTTGTTCGCTGAGCGATGGCACCGCCTTTTTCAGCACTTCGGCCAGCAGTTCGGCCAGCTCGAGCATTTTGTCGTGACGGTCAGCTTCGGCTTTATCCATGAACAAACGCTCCAGATCGCGGCTGCTGCGGTATACCACTTCGACGGCCATTCATCACCTCACATGCCTTTTTGGATATCTGTGCCTAGCACTGTTTATATGTACAGTGTTAATGATAGGGTAATCCTCAAGACTAAGATAGTGGCAATTCGGTAATCTGCCGCATACAGGGTATTTGCGCGCCTGCGCGCGCCTGACGTGGCACTTTTACCGTTCTTAAAGGTCTTCTTGGGCGTGTAGAATTCCGGGCAGGCCGTCGAGCCATCAAGACAATCAAGGATATGCAATGAACGAGCAAACTATGCGCCTGAACCGGGAACGGCGCTTTCTGGTGCTGCTGGGCGTGATCTGCCTGGCCCTGATCGGTGGTGCCCTGTACATGCAGATCGTCCTCGGCGAGGCGCCATGCCCGTTGTGTATCCTGCAGCGCTATGCGCTGTTGCTGATCGCCGTGTTTGCATTCATTGGCGCTGCCATGCCCGGGCGCCGCAGCCTGACCGTGTTTGAAGGCCTGGTGGTGCTCAGTGCGATCGGTGGCATGGCGGCGGCCGGCAACCATGTGTACATCCTCGCCAACCCGGCGGTGAGCTGTGGCATTGACACCCTGCAGCCAATCGTCGATGGCCTGCCGTTGGCGTCGATACTGCCGCTGGTGTTTCAAGTTGACGGGTTTTGCTCCACCCCCTACCCACCGGTGATGGGTTTGTCGCTGGCGCAATGGGCTTTGTTGGCGTTCACCCTGACCGCCATTCTGGTACCGCTGGGCATCTACCGGAACCGCCGCCAGGCTTAGACAAAAGTCATGTTTTGATGCAAGTCAGACATGCAATGTAACTTTCCTTCGGTGTCGCACATCCATTGATCTGGATCAAGCTGAAGCCCTTGTAACACAAGGGCTTCAGGGGTGTTTTGAAGGGTGCGACAAACTGTCGCGAAACTGATTTTTAAGGCGCTATTGTTGCAGTTTTTGTAAAGGACTGTTGCACAATTAGTCATAGTCAATGCCTGACGACCTATCTACAATCGCCCCCAATTTCCGTTCGGCACCGCTTGCGAGTCGCAGGATTAAAGGAGCTTCACGCTCTTTTTGCTGACTCTGACGAGCATCGCCTGCGGCGATGCCGGGCTGACCCCCCTCCGTGATTTCCCGCACCAAATGGAATTGGTCTGAAAACAGGCCTGTTGCCTACGAAGTCAAAACAATAAGCACCGTAATACCCGGTCAATGCCGAGCCGCCGCAGCTGGCCTCAAGGTATGACCGTATTCGATCCGATAAATGCTGACGCTTGGCAGGACGAAGTGTTGGCGACCAAAACACAAATTGCATTGAAGCAAGCTGCTCTAGAGGTCGTGAGATGAGTAAAAAGCGTTACCCCAGACTGTTTGGCATTCTGCCCTTTTTAGGCATGCTTTTACTCAGTGGGTGCAACTGGACCCTGCTCGACCCGAAGGGCCAGGTCGGCATTGAGCAAAAGAACCTTATCCTGATCGCTACCGGCTTGATGTTGCTGGTGGTGATTCCTGTCATTTTCATGACCATCGCGTTCGCCTGGAAGTATCGCGCTTCCAACAAGGCGGCGACCTACACCCCTGACTGGTCGCACTCGACCAAGATCGAAGTGGCGGTGTGGACCATCCCGGTCCTGATCATCATTGCCCTGGGCTATGTGACCTACAAGACCACCCACGAGCTGGACCCGTATCGTCCACTGGTTTCCGACGTGAAGCCGGTGCAGATCGACGTGGTTGCCCTGGACTGGAAATGGCTGTTCATCTACCCGGAACAAGGCATTGCCACGGTCAACAAGATCGTCTTCCCGGCTAACACCCCGGTCAACTTCCGCGTGACCTCCGACTCGGTAATGAACTCGTTCTTCATTCCGGGCCTGGGCGGCCAGATCTACGCGATGGCCGGCATGACCACCAAGCTGCACCTGATCGCCAACGAGAATGGCGAGTTCGACGGTATCTCGGCGAACTACAGCGGCGCGGGCTTCACCGGTATGAAGTTCAAGGCAGTTGCCACCTCCCAGGCCGATTTCGAGGCATGGGTGAACGAAGTCAAACAGTCGCCTAAACAGCTGGATTCGGCTGAATATGCGGCATTGGCAAAAGCTAGCGAAAACAATCCAGTCGCGCTGTACAGCGTGGCATCGCCTGACCAGTTCCAGTCCATCGTCGACAAGTACGAAGGCATGAACCGCGGTCGGCCGGTCCACGAAAAAGAGCAGAGCAAAGAAGCGGCCGGTACCGAAGGGATGGACGTGAGTATGCATTCAGCTGCTGGGGCAGAGGAGTAAGAGATGTTCGGTAAACTAAGTCTGGATGCGATTCCGTATCACGAGCCGATAGTCATGGTGACACTCGCCATGATTGCGCTCGGCGGTATCGCGGTGATTGGTGCAATCACCTACTTCAAGAAATGGACCTACTTGTGGACCGAGTGGTTGACTACGGTCGACCACAAAAAAATCGGGGTGATGTACATCATCGTCGCGATGATCATGCTGCTGCGTGGTTTTGCTGACGCCATCATGATGCGTACCCAGCTGGCGATGGCCACTGGTGGCTCCGAAGGCTATCTGCCGCCTGAGCACTATGACCAGATCTTCACCGCTCACGGTGTGATCATGATCATCTTCATGGCAATGCCATTCTTCACCGGCCTGATGAACCTGGCCCTGCCTCTGCAGATCGGTGCACGTGACGTTGCCTACCCGTTCCTGAACTCCCTGAGCTTCTACCTGCTGCTGGCAGGCGTGCTGCTGGTCAACATCTCCCTGGGTGTTGGTGAGTTCGCCAAGACCGGCTGGGTTGCCTATCCGCCGCTGGCGGGGATTCAGTACAGCCCCGGAGTGGGGGTGGACTACTACATCTGGGCGCTACAGCTATCAGGTTTGGGGACGACACTAACGGGCGTCAACTTCCTGGTTACCGTGCTGAAAATGCGCGCGCCTGGCATGAAGCTGATGGACATGCCGATCTTCACCTGGACCTGCACCTGGGCCAACGTTCTGATCGTCGCTTCGTTCCCGATCCTGACTGCTGCTCTGGCACTGCTGACTGTTGACCGTTATCTGGACTTCCACATTTTCACCAACGAGCTTGGTGGGAACCCGATGATGTACGTCAACCTGTTCTGGGCCTGGGGTCACCCTGAGGTTTACATCCTGATCCTGCCGGCCTTCGGTGTGTTCTCGGAAGTCACCTCGACCTTCGCTGGCAAACGCCTGTTCGGCCACAAGTCGATGATCTACGCTTCCGGCGCGATCGCGGTACTGGGCTTTGCGGTATGGCTGCACCACTTCTTCACCATGGGTTCGGGCGCCAGCGTCAACACCTTCTTCGGTCTGGCGACCATGCTGATCTCGATTCCGACCGGGGTGAAGCTGTTCAACTGGCTGTTCACGATCTACCAGGGCCGCCTGCGCTTCACCGCGCCGGTACTGTGGACCCTGGGCTTCATGGTTACCTTCTCCATTGGTGGTATGACCGGCGTACTGCTGGCTGTTCCAGGTGCTGACTTCGTTCTGCACAACAGCCTGTTCGTAATCGCTCACTTCCACAACGTGATCATCGGTGGTGCGGTGTTCGGCTACATTGCCGGCTTCGCCTTCTGGTTCCCGAAAGCCTTCGGTTTCACCCTGAACGAGAAGTGGGGCAAAGCTGCCTTCTGGTTCTGGATTTCCGGTTTCTACGTGGCATTCATGCCGCTGTACGCACTGGGCTTCATGGGTATGACCCGTCGTCTGAACCACTCCGACAACCCACTGTGGGAACCCTACCTGTACGTAGCCGTTGCTGGCGCCGTGCTGATCCTGTTCGGTATCGCTTGCCAGCTGATCCAGCTGTACGTTTCGGTTCGCGACCGCAAGGACAACATGGACGTGACCGGCGACCCATGGGGCGGCCGTACCCTGGAATGGTCGACTTCGTCGCCACCGCCGTTCTACAACTTCGCTCACATGCCTGAGAAAGTTGGCCTGGACGCCTGGCACGAAACCAAGGAAGCCGGTGTTGCCTACAAGGTTCCTGGCAAGTACGAAGCCATCCACATGCCGAACAACACCTCTACCGGTCTGTTCATGGGTATGTTGCTGACCGTATTCGGTTTCGCCTTCATCTGGCACATCTGGTGGCTGGTTGGCGCTAGCCTGATCGCTACCATCGCGGTCTTCGTTGCTCACGCTGCACGTGACGACCAGGGCTACATGGTGCCTGCCGAAGAAGTGGCGCGTATCGAAGGCGAGCGCTTGAAGTCCCTGGGCCTGGCTACCGGTTCGCCGGTTGGCGCACGTGTCAAATCGTTTGAGCAGGTTTAATCAATGTCCAGTCATGTAATCAATGCAGACGCTCATGCTCATGGTCACGACCATGCGCATGACGATCACCACCACGACTCGGGCCAGATGACCGTCTTCGGTTTCTGGCTGTACCTGATGACCGACTGCATCCTGTTTGCGTCGCTCTTCGCCACCTACGCGGTGCTGTCCGGCAGTTTTGCCGGCGGCCCGTCGGGTCACGACATTTTCCAGCTGGACTTTGTCGCGGTTGAAACCGCACTGCTGTTGCTGTCGAGTATCACCTTCGGCTTCGCCATGTTGCAGATGTTCAAAGGCAACAAGGGCGGCGTGCTGGGCTGGTTGGCCATCACCTTCCTGTTCGGTGCCGGCTTTATCGCGATGGAAGTCTATGAGTTCCATCACCTGATCGCTGAGGGCTTCGGCCCGCAGCGCAGTGGTTTCCTGTCGGCGTTCTTCGCACTGGTAGGTACCCACGGTCTGCACGTAACTGCAGGTCTGATCTGGATGGCGGTAATGATGTACCAGATCAACAAGCACGGTATCACCGGCACTGCCAAAACCCGCATGAGCTGCCTGAGCCTGTTCTGGCACTTCCTGGACGTGGTCTGGATCTGTGTGTTCACCGTTGTGTATCTGCTGGGGGTTCTGTAAATGGCTAACGCACATAACAGCCACGCCGAGGGCAACCACGGTAGCGTCAAGTCCTACCTGATCGGCTTCGTTCTGTCGGTCATCCTGACGGCGATTCCATTCGGCCTGGTGATGTTCCCGAGCATGCCGAAAGACATCACCATCATGGTCGTGGTGGCACTGGCGGTCATCCAGGTGGTTGTCCACCTGGTGTACTTCCTGCACATGGACCGTTCCGCCGAACAGCGTTCCAATGTGTCGACCTTCCTGTTTACAGCGATGGTCATTGCACTGTTGGTCGGCCTGTCGCTGTGGATCATGTTCAGCATCCACACCAGCATGATGGCGAAGTGAGGTAAGACGACATGTCCGTTAAGCACTTTATCCAAATCACCAAACCGGGGATCATTTTCGGTAACGTGCTTTCTGTGGCAGGCGGTTTCTTCCTTGCCGCGCAAGGGCATGTCGACTTCATGCTGTTCCTGGCCGCGGTGATTGGTACTTCGCTGGTGGTGGCGTCCGGTTGCGTGTTCAACAACTGCATCGACCGTGACATCGACATCAAGATGGAGCGCACCAAGAACCGTGCAATGGTCCAGGGCCAGATCTCGCTGAAAGTCGCCTTGGCCTACGCCACCCTGCTCGGGGCGGCGGGCTTTGGCCTGCTGTACTTCAAGGCCAACCCGCTGGCGGCGCTGCTCGGCCTGATCGGCTTCGTCGTCTACGTCGGCTTCTATAGCCTGTACTTCAAGCGCAAGTCGGTGCATGGCACCCTGATCGGCAGCCTGTCCGGTGCCATGCCGCCAGTGATCGGCTACTGTGCCGTGAGCAACAGCTTCGACCTGGCAGCACTGACCCTGCTGGTGATGTTCAGCCTGTGGCAGATGCCGCACTCGTACGCCATTGCGATCTTCCGTTTCAACGACTATCGCGCTGCGTCGATTCCGGTTCTGCCGGTCGAGCGTGGCGTGAAGGCGGCGAAGAAGCAGATCCTCTGGTACATCGGTGCCTTCCTCGCCGCTACCGTGATGCTCACCGTCGGCGGCTACGCTGGCGTGGGTTACCTGGCGGTGGCGGCAGCCATGGGCCTGTACTGGCTGTACATGGCCTGGGGCGGCAACAAGGCGGTAGATGATCGTCTGTGGGCGCGCAAGGTGTTTGCGTTCTCCATCTTCACCATCACCGCCCTGAGCGTGATGATGTCGCTGGACACCAAAGTGCCGACCGACCTGCTGATGACCTACGCACATTGAGTGTGACGGGTTGAACAAAAACGCCCCGGGCCGCAAAGCCCGGGGCGTTTTTGTTTGTGCCGCGGGTAGCGGTGCAGGGCAGGCTTGCCTCCTGCAACCGCCCGAGCCCGGTGATTAGAGTGCGCGGATATTCATCCACTGAGGACTATCCCATGAGCGTACTGACGGTTTATTTCTGCGGCACCGGCTCCCACCGATTCGATGACACCAACCCCAATTTCTGGAACGGCGAGCTGGTCTCGACCCTGGCTGCCAATGATCAGGGCAAGGAGTACGCCAACTGGATTGCGGTCGATGGTCCAGGCAGTGGCAACCTGCAAGCTGACGATCTGTTCGTTGAAGCCGGCAGCTATTACAACTGGAGCCAGACCCTGTTCGGTAAAGGCTGGGAGGAGAATGTCCAGCATGCCCTGCAGATCATCAAGGGCCGCAGCAACTGGCAGCGCAAGGAGCTGAGCGAGGAGGAATACCAGCGCCTGAAAGCAGCTGGCGTGCCCATTCCGGCGTCGACAGCGACCGCCTCCTGGTTCTGGCGGACCTACAATTATGGCGAGCGCAAGATCACGCCGCAGATGCTTCAGGAACAGATCATCAAGCAGTTTCGCAAAGATGGCATTGTCCCGACCCAGGTCAACCTGGTGGGCTGGAGTCGCGGTGGCGTCAGTTGCCATATGCTGGCCAATGCGATGCTTGCCGACAGTGAGCTGAAAGGGCTCCCGGTGAATATCTTTGCTGTTGACCCGGTGCCGGGGGTTGGCAATTTCGAGCGCCATCGGGTGCAACTGGGTCAAAATGTGAAGCAGTATGTGGGCTTCTACTCGCGCGACGAGCGCTCCAAGGGCTTTTCCTGTGTCATCCCCACGACCCATGCCAGCACCCGTTGCCATGTCTACCCGATGCCTGGTCGGCATGCGACCCTGGTGGGCAACGCTTCGGCCGATGGTGCAGGTAGCGGCAAGGTACTGGCCGAACCCGGCCTGATCGTCCGGCACCTTGCCGAAGTGTGCCTGACACGCTGGGGCGTCAAACTGAACAAGATGCTCAAGCTCAGTGAGGCCTATCTGGATAACTACCATCAGGCACTGGCCCGGGATGACGGTAAGTACCAAGCGATGCGCAAGCATTCCTACACGAAGTTCACCGAGTCCGAGAAAGATGAGCGCTACGTCAGCCTGGGTGACAAAGGCACTGCTTTCTCCAACATCCAGGGCGCTGCGTTCAAGCCTGACAGTGCTCTTGCTGCGCCGGTCAAATGGGACCTGACGGCGTACAAGGATATCCGTTGAGCCTTCCTGTGGAGAGTGGCTGCCATTGAAGGTGCTCCGGTGACTGGACAGGCAGCCCGTCCAGGCACTATTGTTGGCGCTGGCCACCGCAGTGGCCAACGTCGCTCGGACGGTTCCGGGCGCTTACGTCTTCGAGGAAGCCATGGCTGACCAAGGTTCGCCGCGCCGTTTTGCGCGCATTGATCGTCTCCCCCCTTACGTCTTCAACATCACCGCCGAACTCAAGATGGCCGCACGCCGTCGTGGCGAGGACATCATCGACCTGAGCATGGGCAACCCTGATGGGGCCACACCACCGCACATCGTCGAAAAGCTGGTTCAGGTCGCCCAGCGTGATGACACCCACGGCTACTCGACTTCTCGCGGTATTCCACGCCTGCGCCGAGCCATTTCGCGCTGGTACAAAGAGCGCTACGAGGTCGAGATCGACCCGGAAAGCGAAGCCATTGTCACCATCGGTTCCAAGGAAGGCCTGGCGCACCTGATGCTTGCCACGCTGGACCATGGCGACACGGTGCTGGTGCCTAACCCCAGTTATCCGATTCATATCTATGGCGCAGTGATCGCCGGCGCGCAGGTACGTTCGGTGCCACTGGTGCCGGGGGTGGATTTCTTCAACGAACTGGAACGCGCGATCCGCGAATCGATCCCGAAACCGAAGATGATGATTCTCGGTTTCCCCTCCAACCCGACGGCACAGTGCGTCGAACTGGACTTCTTTGAACGGGTGGTGGCACTCGCCAAGCAGTACGATGTGCTGGTGATCCACGACCTGGCCTACGCCGACATCGTCTATGACGGCTGGAAGGCGCCCTCGATCATGCAGGTGCCAGGTGCCAAGGACATTGCGGTGGAGTTCTTCACCTTGTCCAAAAGCTACAACATGGCTGGCTGGCGTATCGGCTTCATGGTCGGTAACCCGGAGCTGGTCAGCGCGCTGGCGCGAATCAAGAGCTATCACGACTACGGCACCTTCACACCGCTGCAAGTCGCGGCAATCGCGGCGCTGGAAGGCGATCAGCAGTGCGTGCGCGACATTGCCGAGCAATACCGCCAGCGTCGCAATGTGCTGGTCAAAGGGCTGCACGAGCTGGGCTGGATGGTGGAAAACCCCAAGGCATCCATGTATGTCTGGGCGAAAATCCCGCCAGAGTACGCGCACCTCGGCTCGCTTGAGTTCTCCAAGAAGCTGCTGGCCGACGCCAAGGTCTGCGTGTCCCCGGGTATCGGCTTTGGTGACTATGGCGACGATCACGTGCGTTTTGCCCTGATCGAAAACCAGGACCGTATCCGCCAGGCAGTGCGCGGTATTCGCCAGATGTTCCGTGCCGACGGGGTAGGCAAGGCGCAGAAATAAACCATTCAGCAACAAGCTTGCTCTCACAGACCTGTGGGAGCAGGCAACAGCCTGCGATCGGCCATGAAACGGCCGCCATCCTGGCCCATTCAACCGCCCGTCAGGCGCAAACTATTTATACATCTCCCCCCTTCCCAAAGCGCTGGCGAAGCATAGAATGGCGGCGGGTTTTCTCCCAATAACGATAAACTTACCCCCCGTCTTTTCATCATGTCCGAACATAATCCTTGTTTGAACTGCGGCGCCTGCTGCGGGTTTTTCCGTGTGTCTTTTTTCTGGGGTGAGTGCACATCGGCGGGAGGCTTGGTGCCCGACGATCTGGTGGTACAGATCAATCCTACCCGGGTAGCGATGATCGGCACCGACAGCAAACCATGCCGTTGTATCAGCCTTGAGGGCGAGATCGGCAAAGGTGTCAGCTGCAGCATTTATGAACAGCGCTCCAGCCCTTGCCGCGAGTTCGAGGCGGCCTGGGTGGATGGTCAGCCCAACCCGAGTTGCGACGCAGCCCGGGCGGCCTACGGTTTGCCACCGCTCGAAGCCAACGAGCCGATCTGGCCGCCGGAGGGGGCGGAAGTCGCCTGAAGGTAGTCCCCGTCAGGTCGCTGCGTGCGCAGCGCCTGACAACCTTACGGTAGACTGTGCGGCTCTTCGGACAGAACAGGAGTTCTACCGTGTCGCACCTTCACGCCTTTCCCCACGACCTTCGCCTGTACAGCCCGCGCCTGGACTTGCGTCCCATGGGTGCCGAAGATGCCGGTGCCTGGTTTGGCATCATGGCCGATCCGCAGGTCATGCGCTTCTGGAACCACGCTCCGTGGCGCACTCTGGATGAAGCGCATGCTGCATTGCTGGCTGATCGGCAGGCTTTTGCGCAGGGGCACTTGCTCAAGCTGGGTATCTACCGGCGTGACAGCGGTGAACTGATCGGCATGTGCCAGTGTTATCACTTTGATCGTAACTCACGTCGCGCGGAAATCGGTTACTGCCTGGCCAGTGGCGCACAGGGCCAGGGCTTCATGAGTGAGGCGCTGGAGCACTTCATTCAGTACCTGTCCCGGGACTTGGATCTGCGCCGACTTGAAGCGGAGATCGACCCACGCAACACTGCCTCGGCACGCATCCTCGAACGCCTGGGTTTCGTCCTTGAGGGGACCCTGCGTGAACGCTGGTGTGTGGCTGGCGAACTTTCTGACTCCGGGCTTTATGGCCTGTTGCTTGAGCGTGCCGAGTGAAGCTGGCTGGCCGCTATGTCTCCCTCACGCTGGCGCTGTTTTTGGCGAGCCTGTGTTTCAATGCCATGTACTTGAGTGGCGACGGGCGCCTGCATGCCTTGCAGGCATTGATCTATGGCCCGTGGGGCCTGGTCTTCGGCATGTACGGCTGGTTCGCCAATCCCGTGCTGGGCCTGGCGATTCTCGTGCACCGTCGTTGGCACCGTGTGTCGCTGGTACTGGGGCTGGTGGCGTTGTACCTGGCGCTGACCAGCCTCGGGATAGAACGAATGCCCGACAACCGTAGCTATAACTTCGTCAACCTGACGCACTTCGCCCCGGGGTTTTACATCTGGCTGCTGGCGATTTTGGGCTTTTGCCTGGGGCAAGCCTGGTGGTGGCGTCAGGCGCGTCGGGGTGAGGCGATACCCGGCTGGCACTGGCTGGACGTTGTGCTGGTCGTGATGCTGGGTTTAACCATCAGTTTCGCCATCCAGGCGCCCAGCCTGCGGTTCGAAATCAATCGCGCGCTGGAACCGCCACCCTATGTTCAGCCGAAGGGGACGAACGCTATCTAGCCGACGTCGACGTTCCCCATTGCACCACCAGCATGCCGAGTACGATCAGGCCGACCCCGGCCAGGCGCAGGCCGTTCACCGGACGCTGCGCCAGGCCCATCAGGCCCCACTGGTCGATCACCAGCGATGACACCACCTGGCCGGCAATCACACACACGATGAATCCGGCAGCACCCAGGCGCGGGGTGAGCATCAGAGCTGCGGTGATATAGGCAACCCCGGCCACGCCGCCCAGCCAGGTCCACCAGGGGGCCTGGGCCAGCGCGCCGATCTGCGGCAGGGGTGCGCGCATGACCAGCAGCGCGGGGATCACCATCAACACACTGACCCCCAGCGATACCAGCGTTGCCCACAGGGGGTGACCGAGCAAACGGCCCAGAGCGGCATTGCTGCCGGCCTGGAACGGCACGGCAGCGCCAGCGAGCAGGGCGATTGTCAGCGGCAACAGCGCGGCAGGCGCAAAGGAAAAACTCATGGCAAGACTCCTTGAAAATGGCTTGGTAAAGTCTTTGCTATCCATGTTGGTAATGGAAATTCGAATGCTGCACTGGAGTTATTCGCCTGATGGATGATCTGCGCCGTATTGACCTGAACTTGTTGCTGACCCTGCATGCCTTGCTGGTTGAACAGCACGTGTCACGCGCAGCGTTGCGCCTGCACCGCAGCCAGCCGGCGGTGAGTCACGCACTGGCGCAACTGCGCGAACTGTTTGCCGACCCGTTGCTGGTGCGTCGTGGTGGCCGGCTGCAAGCTACGGCGCGTGCGCAGGCCTTGATCGAGCCGTTGCAGCAGGCGCTGGAGCAGCTCGATACCTTGCTTGCCCATCCCGGTTTCGATCCCGGCAAAGCGCGACGCAGCTTTCGTCTGGCGATGTCGGATTACGGCGCGCGGGTGGTGTTGCCAGGGCTGATGCGGCTGCTGCGCGAGGAAGCGCCAGGTGTTGACCTTGTGGTATCGCAGGGGAGCCGGGAGGCGATGCTGGGCCAGTTGTTCGATGGTGAGGCTGATGTGGCGCTTGGCGTGTTTCCGGAGGTGCCCGCAGAGTTGCGGATTGAATCTCTGTTCGAGGAGCGCTTTACCTGCATTGCCGACCGTAGCGAATTGCCGAGCCGGGGCGGGCTCGACCTGGTGGACTGGTTGGCGAGGCCACATGTACTGGTAGCGATGCGGCCCAGCATCGACAATGAAATCGATCTTGCGCTGACGGCCATCGGCGCCCGTCGCCGGGTCGCATTGGCGCTACCTCACTGGGCGGCGGCCCAAGAGGTGATTGCTGGCACTGACCTGATCCTCACCGTAGCCCGGCGCAGCCTCGACAATGGCAAGCTCGACCCGCGCCTGCGCCGCTTCGAACCGCCGCTGGCGATCAAGGCCTTTGGCTTTCAGCAGGCCTGGCATCAGCGCCGTGAAGGTGATGCAGGGCACCGCTGGTTGCGCGGGCGTATTGCCCAGGTATGTGCAGCGTCTTGAACCCCGTGCTGTTGCGCAAGGCCGCCGTACCTTGCATGCTGAGGTCCCTTACAAGGAGTTGCCTGAATGAACCGTACGCTGCTGGTCGCAAGTCTGATGACGGCCATTGTCCCGTTTGCCGTCGCCCAGAGCGACTCGCCTGCCTACAGCCAGTGTATGCAGACTGCCCAAACCACCCTGGACATGAACAACTGCAACGGCGCCGAGATCGACCGCCAGGATGCCCGTCTCAATAGCGCCTACAAGAAGGCCATGGCGACCCTGGAGCCAGCTCAGCAGTCGCAGTTGCGCGATGCCCAGCGACTATGGATCAAGTACCGCGACGCCAACTGCAAGCTGTACTTCAGCCTCACTGGCGGCACCATCGATCAACTCAATGGCGCCGGGTGTGTGCTGGAGTTGACCAAGGCACGCGCAGACGAACTGGGCAAACTGCTCGAGCCTTGAGGAGGGTGATCAGCGCCGCGCGGCACGGGCTCGCAGGTATTCGCGCACCTCGGTGTGATTGCCGGCAAACTCGATGCGCCCGGCCTTGCTGTCGCGGTGGTAGGCGTACATCGGGTCGTAGTATTCGCTGAGCAAGCCGCTGATCCAGGCGCGATGCAGGTCTACGGCGCCACTGCGCAATTGCTCGTCCAGCGCCTGTTGCAGCTGCCCGGAAAAACGCTGATAGCGTTCACCGCCCAGGCGCTTGAGGATGTTGTGCATGCTTTGGGTCAGGCGTTCGGCGAACAGGCTGAAGCCGCGCTCGTCTCCGTACAGCGCCACGAACTCGGCGCACAAGTTGGTCACGTAGTCGCCAAGGATACGCTCGACACGGTTGTCGAAGCTGTCTTCCAGCCACACCAGCGGGTAGCGCTGCATGCCTTGGTACAGTGCCAGCGGCAACGAACAACTGCCAACGATACGGCCTTCATCTTCCAGCACGAACTGCTCTATACCGCCGGCGCGCTTTTTCAGCACATCGATCGCCAAACGGTTTTCGAAGTCGATTTGCACCGGTTGGCCGGTGGCGCGTTTGCCAAAGCTCGAACCACGGTGGTTGGCATGGCCTTCCAGGTCCAGCGCATTGTCCAGCACCTGCAGTACTTCAGTCTTGCCGGTGCCGGTAAGGCCACCGATCAACACAAAGTCGCATTTGGCAACTGCCTGCTCGGTCGTTTCGATCAGAAAGGTACGCATGGCCTTGTAGCCACCGATGACCTTTGGGTACTGAATGCCGGCTTCTTCCTTGAGCCACTGTTGAACGATCTGCGAGCGCAAGCCGCCACGAAAGCAGTACAGATAACCTTGCGGGTTGGCCCGGGCGAAGGCCGCCCAGGCTTCAACGCGTTCATCCTTGGTCTGGCCGTTGACCAGTTGATGGCCCAGGGCAATGGCCGCTTGCTGGCCGTGCTGCTTGTAGCAGGTACCGACCTTCTGCCGCTCCAGGTCGGTCATCAACGGCAGGTTGATCACCTTGGGGAAGGCGCCCTTGGCAAACTCGACCGGGGCGCGCATGTCCATCATCGGTACATCGTTGAGAAACAGCTGGCGGTAGTCGGTGGTGTTGTCACGCATTACAGCACCTCAACCGCATAACGCTGTCGCTCGACCAGTTCGCCGACCGATGCCAGGTTCAGGCCCAGTTCGGCGGCAACCGCGAGAAATTCTGTTTCGCCTTCAGGCGTCACGGCCACCAGTAGTCCGCCGCTGGTTTGCGGATCGCACAACAGGTGTTTTTGTTCCTCGCTGAGCGGGGCGATTTTCTCACCGTAGCTCTCGAAGTTGCGCAGGGTGCCGCCCGGTACGCAACCTTCGGCCAGGTAGTATTCGACGCCCGGCAGGCGCGGCACGGCGCTGTAGTCCAGGCGTGCGCTCAAGCCGCTGCCATCGGCCAACTCGACCAGGTGGCCCAGCAGGCCGAAGCCGGTGACGTCAGTCATGGCCATGACGCCCGCGAGCTTGCCGAAGCGGCTGCCTGGGGTGTTGAGGGTGCACATCCAGTCGCGGGCCAGGCCCTTGTCCTGATCTCGCAGTCTGGATTTTTTCTCGGCGGTGGTGAGGATGCCGATACCCAGAGGCTTGGTCAGGTACAGGCGGCAGCCTTGTGTCGCGGTGTCGTTGCGCTTCATGTGGCGCTTTTGCACCACACCGGTCACTGCCAGGCCAAAGATCGGCTCGGGGGCATCGATGGAGTGACCGCCGGCCAGCGGAATGCCGGCCTCGGCGCACACGGCACGACCGCCACGAATCACTTCGCGGGCCACTTCCGGGGCCAGCACATTGACAGGCCAGCCGAGAATGGCGATGGCCATCAGCGGATCACCGCCCATGGCGTAAATATCGCTGATGGCGTTGGTGGCGGCGATGCGGCCGAAGTCATAGGGGTCATCGACAATCGGCATGAAAAAGTCGGTGGTCGAGACCACGCCGCGTTCGTCATCGAGGGCGTAGACGGCAGCGTCATCGCGCGAGGCATTGCCGACCCAGAGTTTCGGGTCCAGGGCCTGGGTGCCGCTTTCGGCAAGAATCACTTCAAGCATCTTCGGAGAGATTTTGCAGCCGCAACCGGCACCATGGCTGTACTGGGTCAGACGAATCGGCTCGCTCATACGCACCTCGAGAAATCATGAGGCCCGATTGTAGCAAAGCTGGTCTTTGCGCCGATGCCTCTTATAATTCGGAAGCCAGCCTGATGTTGGCTATTTCCCCGCTATTGAACCGGAGAACCCTTCATGCTCAAACGTCCCCTGGCGCTGTTTGCCGGCCTTGTGCTGTCTTGCTCATCCCTCCTGGCCCAAGCGGCCGACACCCTGAAAGTGAGTGCCATTCCAGACGAAAACCCCACCGAACTGCAGCGCAAGTTCAAGCCACTGGGTGAGTACCTCGAGCAAAAGCTGGGCATGAAGGTTGAATTCGTACCGGTAAACGACTATCCGGCCGTGGTCGAGGCACTGGCCACCGACCGCCTGGACATGGCCTGGCTGGGCGGGTTTACCTTCGTTCAGGTGCATTTGAAGAGCCCGACCGCGACGCCATTGGTGCAGCGTGAGCAGGATGCCAAGTTCACCAGCAAGTTCATCACCGCCAACCCCGATATCAAGAGCCTGGCCGACCTCAAGGGCAAGACTTTTGCCTTCGGTTCGATTTCGTCCACCTCCGGTAGCCTGATGCCACGCTACTTCATGCTCAAGGACGACAACATCAAGCCTGAAACCTATTTCAGCCGTGTCGCCTATTCCGGCGCTCACGATGCTACCGCCGCCTGGGTGCAGGCCGGCAAGGTCGACGCCGGTGTGCTCAACGCCAGTGTCTGGGACAAACTGGTGGCTTCGGGCAAGGTCGACACCAGCAAGGTCAAAGTATTTGCCACCACCCCGAGCTATTACGACTACAACTGGACCGTGCGCGGCAGCCTCGATCCGGCCTTGAAAGCGAAGATCAAGCAGGCGTTCCTCGACCTCGACCCGGCCAAGCCTGGCGATAAGGCGATCCTCGACCTGCAGGCCGCTTCGCGCTTCATCGAAACCAGCCCGGACAACTACAAGGGCATCGAGGAGGCTGCTCGCGCCGCTGAGTTGCTCAAGTGACGATCACGCTTACCGGCACCAGTCTGCGTCATGGTCAGGTTCAGGCGTTGCATGCGATCGACCTGCAGGTGGCTGCCGGTGAACGGGTGGCGATCATCGGCCCCTCGGGGGCCGGCAAGTCCAGTCTGCTGCAACTGATCGCCAGTGCCATGGCGCCCACCACCGGCAGCGTCGAGCTGCTCGGTGAGGCGCCCTGGCGGCTTTCGGCGCGTGCGCGTCAGCGTCTGCGTGCACGCATCGGCCTGATTCACCAGGCACCGCCGCTGCCACCGCGGCAGCGGGTGGTGACCGCCGTATTGGCCGGACGCCTCGGGCAATGGAGCACGGTGCGCGGCCTGCTTAATCTGCTGCATCCATCGGATATTCCGGGTGTACGTGCCGTGTTGGCGGGGTTGGGCATGGCCGACAAGCTCTTTGCCCAGTGCGGGCAACTCTCGGGTGGACAATTGCAGCGGGTGGGTATCGCCCGGGCCTTGTACCAGCAGCCACAGCTTCTGCTTGCCGATGAGCCGGTTTCGGCCATGGACCCGGTGTTGGCCGAGCACAGCCTGAAAACCCTCAATCAGCACGCCAGTGAACGCGGTATCACCCTGGTCGCCAGCCTGCATGCCGTGGAGCTGGCGCTGGCGCATTTCCCTCGGGTGATCGGTATCCGCGAAGGGCAGGTGGCGTTTGATCGCCCGGCTGCCGAGGTCACCAGTGACATGCTCGATGCGCTATACGCCAACGAGCACCTGGGCTCGCCGCCGCTGCCCGTGCCGACGCTGAACCTGCAGATTCCACGATGCTGACGGCCGACAAGCGCGACCCGGCCGCGTTACCCAGGCTGTTGCTGACCGTGCTGGCGATTGCCTTGCTGTGGCCGGGTATCCATGTCAGCGAACTTAATCCTGGTGTGCTGCTGGAGGCTGAAAACCGTCGCCAGATGGGCAGTTTCATCAGCGGTTTCTGGCCGCCGGCACACGATTACGAGTTTCTCGCGCTGCTTTGGGAGGCGATTCTGCAAACCCTGGCGATGGCAACGGCAGGCATGGCCCTGGCGCTGTTGCTGGCGATACCGGCCAGCTTGCTCGCCAGTCGGGCGCTGTCCCTGGGCGCCGCCTCGCGCGGGGGGCAACTGGGGTTCTGGTCGCGCACCTTGCGTCTGCCGGTGCGCGGGCTGCTGATCTTCCTGCGCAGCGTGCCGGAAATCGTCTGGGCCCTGCTGTTCGTGCGTGCGGTAGGCCTGGGGCCGACCGCCGGTGTGCTGGCCATCGCCATCACCTACAGCGGCATGCTCGGCAAGGTGTATGCGGAAATCTTCGAATCGATCAACCAGCGCCCTGCGCATGCGCTGATGCAGGCTGGCAGTGGCCGCCTGAACGCCTTTTTCTACGGCATCCTGCCGGGTGCTGCGGCAGAGCTGGTGTCTTACACGGTGTATCGCTGGGAGTGTGCGATCCGGGCGTCTGTGGTGATGGGTTTTGTAGGTGCGGGCGGGCTGGGGCAGCAGATTGACTTGTCGCTGCGCATGTTCGCCGGTGCCGAAGTGGCAAGCATGCTGCTGGCCTTCCTTGTGCTGGTATGGCTGGCCGATCAACTGAGCCGGCTGTTGCGCGGGAGGTTGGCATGAGGCGGCTGATCAATGCCTCCCTGATCCTCGCCTTGCTGGCGGCGGTGGCCGGGTCGTTTGCCTACTTGAGTCTCGATTTGCAGGCGCTGTTTGGTAACGGTGGATTAGGGCAGATGGGCGCCTATGCGGCGCGCTTTCTCAGCCCCGACCTGAGCCCCGAACAGCTGCGCGCGGTGGGCCGTGGTGCCCTGGAAACGTTGGCGATGTCCGGCTTGGGCACGTTGCTCGCAGTCATCCTTGGTCTGTTGATTGCCTTGCCGGCCGCCGGGCGTTTCGGCTGGCCGCTGCAAGGTACTGCACGCCTGCTGCTCAATGGCCTGCGGGCGATACCGGAACTGGTCTGGGCAGCGCTGACCGTGTTGGCGGCAGGCCTGGGGCCGAATGCCGGTACCCTGGCGTTGGCATTGCACACCACCGGCGTGCTGGGACGCCTGTTTGCCGAAGCTCTGGAAAACACCCCGCCAGAACCCGCCGCTGCCATTCGCTTGCAAGGCGGCAGCCAGGTGACGGCGTTCTGCTTCGGCACCTTGCCAAACCTCTGGCCGCAGCTGCTGGCCTATAGCCTGTACCGGTGGGAGAACAACATCCGCATGGCCAGCGTGCTCGGTTTTGTCGGTGCCGGCGGCCTGGGGCAGATGCTCTACACCACCTTGAGCCTGTTCCAGGAAGCCCAGGCCAGCACGGTGATTATCGCCATGCTGGTGCTGGTGTTGTTGGTGGATGCGTTGAGTGATGTGCTCAGGCAGCGATTCGTGCGGGCTTGAGCACCCAAAGGTCAAGTTTTGTTGAGATCATGCTCGGCCCACTCCAAGTAACGAATAAGCCGACCTTTGTGCTGCCTGTATCCGTGAACGGTCTGTAGTACGAATACGATCAGAAGCGCGGCAATCAACGCCAGTATCATCGCCAGGTCGCCGTCCTGAAACTTCCACAAACGGGTCAGCTTGATTTTCTCTACTGCGAGGGCTGCACCGAAAGTCATTAGCCAGACAAATACTGTGTTCTGCATCAGGTTCAGTGGTTTGACGGGGTGGCCGGAAATCCTTCCAAACTCCGCCATCCGCTTTACTTGGTTGATCTCGACGCCACTCTGTTTCAACGCATCGAGAAAATGGGCGTAATGCAAGTAGCTATCGCGTTGCAGGAAGGGTTGATCGGCGATTGCATGGCGTTGGTAGTAGTCGCGAAAGTATTGGCCGGCAAAGTATTCTCGCGCCAGAAACAATGCCCAGGTGAACATGCAAACACAGAGCGTCTGCCCGATTGGGCCTAAAGACTTTTTGCACAATAGGCTTGCGATAATTCCAGCAACGGCGACCCAGCAAGGCAGAAGGTGCAGGGCCAACGGATTGCGATAGATCGCAAGCCAGTATTTCGGACGGCTGCGCTTGTAAAACCGCAGCATTTCACTCCATTGATTGAACATCTATACCTCGCGGTGAGAGGAGACTACCTTGAGGTTAACGGCCGAGTTCAAAAAAACCGCAGGTTCTCCGCTACAGTGCCTGCTTCATCTGTATCAGTGCCACCCGCGTATTGCCTGGCCCCTGGCGCTCCTCGATGGCGAAGGGCACAAAGCCCAGTTGGGGGTATAGCAACAGCCCGGCGGTATTGCTGTTGAAGCATGACACCCAGACTTCACGGGCATCGAACTGGCTACGGGCCAGTTCAATCATGCTCTGCACCAGATAGCGCGCCACCCCATGGCCGCGAGCCGCTGGGGCGACCACCACATTACCGAGGGCGCACACACCGCCATGCTCGGCTTTGTAGAAGTTGGCGAAGGCCAGCACCATGCCGTCGCCCTCGACCACTGTCGAACCTTCGCGCTGGGCGATGGCATCGTTCAGTTGCGCTGGTGTCAACGGATACCTGGCTTTGGGGAACATGTAGAACAGTTCGTCCGGGCCCTGGGGAAAACAGCAGAGGGTAGGGATGTCCGTAACTTGGACGGGGCGATGGCTCAGTTGCATACATTGGCTCGCTCAAGGAAGAGGGTGACTGGAATCCTACACCGCTTGGCAGCTGGCACAGCTACAATTACGGCCTGAAAAACCGTCCCCGGATACTGTGATGAGCCTTTCTGTTTCTTCCGTACCTGAGCGCCGCCTCGGTGCACCGCTGTTCGCCCTGGCGCTGCTGCTTGTCGGTGCGTTGTTTCTCCAGGCCAATGTTGGCACTAACCAGGTGTTGTTACTGATCGTTGGTGCAGCATTGGGCCTGACCCTGTACCACGCCGCCTTTGGCTTCACTTCGGCCTGGCGCGTGTTCATCAACGAGCGGCGCGGCGCGGGGCTGCGGGCGCAGATGGTGATGCTGGCGCTCGCCGTGCTGCTGTTCTTCCCGGCGCTGGATGCCGGCACCTTGTTCGGTCAGCCGGTCAAAGGGCTGGTGGCGCCGGCCGGGGTTTCGGTGGTATTCGGTGCGTTCATTTTCGGCATCGGCATGCAGATGGGCGGCGGCTGTGCGTCCGGCACGTTGTTTACCGTCGGTGGCGGCAATGCGCGGATGCTGGTGACCCTGCTGTTTTTCATCATCGGTTCGGTAACCGCCACCCATCACGTTGACTGGTGGTTCTCCCTGCCGTCGTTTCCGGCCACTTCGATTGTTCAGAGCTTTGGCCTGATGCCGGCCTTGCTCCTGAGCCTGGCCGTTTTTGCGCTGATTGCCTGGCTGACGGTGGCGCTGGAAAAGCGCCGTCATGGAAGGCTTGAAGCGACGCCGCACAGTGAGCACCAAGGGCTGCGCCGCTTTCTGCGTGGGCCTTGGCCGCTGGTCTGGGGCGCAGTGGCGTTGGCGCTGCTCAACTATGCGACCCTGGCACTGGCCGGGCGTCCGTGGGGTATTACCTCGGCATTTGCCTTGTGGGGCGCGAAAACCCTCGGCGGCCTCGGTGTGGACGTGGGCAACTGGGCATTCTGGCAGGTGCCGGCCAACGCCAAGGCGCTGGCTTCGCCACTGTGGGAGGATGTGACCACGGTGATGGACATCGGCATCGTTCTCGGTGCACTGCTGGCGGCGGGCCTGGCCGGTCGCTTCGCCCCCAACCTGAACATCCCCACCCGCTCGCTGGTGGCGGCGGTGATTGGCGGCCTGCTGCTGGGCTACGGCTCGCGCCTGGCGTACGGCTGTAACATCGGCGCCTACTTCAGCGGCATCGCTTCAGGCAGTGTGCACGGCTGGTTGTGGTTGGTCGCCGCGTATGCCGGTAACGTGATCGGCGTGCGCATTCGCCCGTTCTTCTTTGAAGGCGAGCGTCGCCCGGCCACGTTGACGGGATGCTGATGGGGCACTCCCACAGGTCTGCGGTGTAGCGGATGATTGTGGGAGCAGGCGAAGCCTGCGATCGAGCGCGAAACGGTCGCCGTCAGCATGCTCCCCCTTCAACTGCCAGGCTCGCCTGCAACCAGGTGCTGAAGCTTCGCGTCAGCGGGCTCTTCTCGCTGTCGCGATGAATCAGGCAACTCCAGTCGGGCCCGCGCACGGTCTGTTCGCACAGCGGTTGTAGCAGGCCCTGAGCGCAGGCTTGTGTCGACAGCAACTTGCTCACCAGCGCAATTCCATGACCGGCACACGCCGCATCGAGCAGCAGCCCGGGATCGGAAAAATTCAGGCCGTTACTGCGCTGGCCTACCGCTTCGCCGCCCTCGACCAGCCAATGGCTCCAGTCCATTTCCCGCTCCCCATGCAAGGTGGTGCGCTGCTCCACAGGAACCTTGAGCAGATCAGGATGGCAGGCCGGATACAGGCGGTCACGAAACAGGGTCTGGTGGCTGCACTCGGCCTGGGCGCTGAGGTCATCGCGCACACTCAGGTCGATGGTCTGCGTCGCCATGTCGGGTGGGTCAAAGCTGGTGAACAGCCACAAATCCACCTCTGGATGCTGACGATGGAAATCCCCCAATCGAGGCAGCAGCCAGTGCCGGGCAAAGGCCGGGGTGGTGTTGACCACCAACTGATTGGGCTTGCGGTATTGCTCAAGACGGCGGATGCCTACAGACAACTGCTGCAGCATGGCCTGGGTGGTGCTTTGCAGGTCGTAACCGGCATCGGTCAGGCTGACGCTGCGGCCGTTGCGAAAGAACAGCGGCTGCTCGAGGAAGGTTTCCAGGCTGCGTATCTGCTGGCTGATCGCCGACTGGGTCAGGTGCAGCTCTTCGGCAGCCTTGTGAAAGCTGCCCAGGCGAGCGGCCGCTTCAAATCCGCGCAGGGCATTCAAGGGAGGCCAGTGCTTTAGCATCGATAAGCTCTACTAATCAGTTGTCGGCTAAATCTATCGTTTGTTCGCGCAATTATGAAGCCATAGCATGGAATCTCTTACCGCGGCAGCGGTTTTCAGTAATTAATATCCCTTAACTGAAAGGTGAGAAACATGCAGCGCAACGGCGATCTGAACACTGGTTGGTTCATGCCCGCAGAGTGGGTAAACCATGCAGCGACCTGGATGGTCTGGCCGCATAACCAGGCCTTGTGGGAGTCGGGCTGGGGTGTGACGCTGGAGCAGGTGCAGGTGGACTTTGCCCGGGTTGCCAATGCCATTGCGCGTTTCGAACCGGTGAAGATGGTGGTTGACCCTTCGGCCCGAGCCAGCGCCAGCGATCTGTGCGGAGCGAACATCGAGCTGATCGAACAGGCGGTCAACGACAGCTGGTGCCGGGATTCCGGCCCGAGCTTTATCTGCCACCCGCAACACGGGCTGGCCGGTGTCAGCTGGCGCTTCAATGCCTGGGGCGGCAAGTCGGCGCATGACCTGGACGAAAGCCTGGCGCGGCGGGTGCTCAACCAGCTCGGCCTGAACTGTTTCGGCACGGCCTTGAGCAACGAAGGCGGCGCCATCCATGTTGACGGCGAAGGCACTCTGATCACCACCGAGTCGGTATTGCTCAATCCCAACCGCAATCCGGGTATGACCAAGGCCGACATCGAGGAGATATTCACGCGCTTTCTCGGGGTGAAAAAAACCATCTGGCTGCCGGGCGACCCGGACTATGTCACCGGCGACATGACCGACGGCCACGTCGATGGCGTCTGCGCGTTTGCCCGTCCCGGGGTCCTGCTGGTTGATGCCACCCGTGACCAGAGTTCGGTGTATGCCAAGGTCGCGCGGGAAAACCGTCGGGCGCTGGAGTTGGCCACCGATGCGCAAGGGCGGCACTTTGAAATGCTTGAGCTATTCGAAGCCAGCGAGGCGGTGGATGTCGATGCCGAAGTGTTCTGTGCCTCGTACACCAATTTCTATATCGCCAATGGCGCGATCATCATGCCGGCCTACGGCATTGAGGCCGATCAGGCTGCGGCCCAAGTGCTGGCCAAGGCCTTCCCGGGGCGCGAAGTGGTACCGGTGCAGATCAACCATCTGGCCCACGGTGGCGGTGGTGTGCATTGCATCACCCAGCAACAGCCTGCCTGGCCGGTGAAGGGGTAACGCCATGACACTGCTGACCGTTGCTACCACGCAGATGCCATGCAGCTGGAACTTGCAGGGCAACCTCGACCAGGCCGAGGCGCTGGTGCGTAAAGCCGCCGCGCAAGGGGCCCAGGTGATCCTGCTGCAGGAGTTGTTCGCGACGCCGTATTTTTGTATTGAGCAGCACCACAAGCACTTGGCGCTGGCCGAGGAATATCAACACAGCAAGGTGCTCAAGCGCTTTGCCGCGCTGGCCGCCGAGCTCGGCGTGGTGCTGCCGTTGAGCTGGTTCGAAAAAGCCGGCAACGCCTACTTCAATTCGTTGAGCGTGGCCGATGCCGACGGCCGCCTGTTGGGCGTATACCGCAAGACGCACATCCCCAACGCCATCGGTTATCAGGAGAAAGAGTACTTCAGCCCCGGCGATACCGGCTTCCGGGTCTGGGACACTGCCTACGGGCGCCTGGGCGTGGGTATCTGCTGGGACCAGTGGTTCCCGGAAACCGCACGTTGCCTGGCGTTGATGGGCGCCGAAGTGTTGCTGTTTCCAACGGCCATCGGCTCAGAGCCGGGCGCAGCCGAGCTGGATTCGCGCGATCACTGGCAGATGGCGATGCGCGGCCATGCTGCGGCCAACATCCTGCCGGTGGTGGCGGCCAATCGCGTGGGGCTTGAGGCGGCCACCACCGACCCCGAACTGCAAATGACCTTTTACGGCTCATCGTTCATCTCCAACCACAAAGGCAAGCTGCTGGTTGAAGCGGACCGCACCACGCCCGGCGTGCTGGTGCAGGCGCTGGATCTGGCGTTGATGCGTGAAGAGCGCCTGACCTGGGGGATCTACCGCGACCGGCGTCCGGAGATGTACGCCGCGCTCCATGGCCTCGATGGCCGTCAAGTCAACGCATGCTGGAAGACTCAAGGGGTTTGACATGAACATCCGTCGCACGCACTTGCTGTTCACCCTTGGCCTGGCGCTGGGGACGACCGGCGCTTCGGTTCACGCTGAGGACAAGACCTTGCGCCTGTACAACTGGGCCGATTACTTTGCCGAAGACACCTTGTCCAGGTTCACCGCCGAAACCGGAATCAAGGTGATCTACGATGTGATGGACGGCAGCGAGGTGCTGGAAGCCAAGCTGATGACCGGGGGCAGTGGTTACGACCTGATCTTCCCCGGCGACACCGTGGCCGAACGGCTTATGCGCGCTGGCAGCTTGCAGGCACTGGACCCGGCAAAGCTTGAGTCGTTGAACGACATCGAGCCTGGCCTGCAGAAGCTGCGCACCCACTACCCGCATGCCGCCAAGGCGACGGTGCCCTACACCTGGGGCACCATCGGCCTGACATACAACGATGAGCAGATCCGCCAGCGCCTGGCGGATGCACCCGTAAACAGTCTTGACCTGTTGTTCAAGCCGGAAATGGCCGCGAAATTCGCCGATTGCGGGATTTCGATGATCGACTCGCCCGACGAGGTGCTGGCGGTAGTGCTCAACTACCTGGGCCGCGACCCGCGCAGCGCGAAGCGCGAAGACCTGGCCGCCGCCAGCGAGTTGTTGCTCACCATCAGGCCGTACATCCGCAAGTTCCAGTCGCAACCGGTGACGGACCTGGTCAACGGCAACCTGTGCCTGTCCCTGGGATACAGCGGCGACATGACCCAGGCCCAGCGTACGGCGGACTCGGCCGGCAAGAAAGTCAGCTTCCAGTACCGCATCCCCAAAGAGGGCACCACGGTGTGGATGGACAACATGGCCATTCCGGTCGATGCCAAACACCCGGAGTACGCCTATACCTTCATCAACTTTGTCATGCGCCCGCAAAACATGGCGGCCATCAGCAATTTCACCGGCTACCCGACTTCGAACGCCAAGGCGCGTCCGGATGTCGACGCGCAGATGCGCAACAATCCGGATATTTACCCGCCGGAGGCGACATTCGACCGTCTGGTCACCGGCAAGGACATTCCACAGTCCGACATGCGTGCGCGGATGCGCGTGTGGACCAAGTTCAAGACCGCACCGGGCAGTTGACTGCCCGGTACCCGAAAAGCGATTTGATAGAGAGTCAAACAGATGCCAACGCGTCGTGAGTTTATAAAGCAGGTTTCAGCGACCGCAGGCCTCGGTCTGGTCGCCTCCATGGGCTTTGGTCTGAGTGTTCCGCGGTCGCTGGCGGCTGGGGGCAAGCAGTGGTTCATGCCGGATGAGGGCGACAAACAGGTGTGTGCCTACGTTTCATTTGGCGCACAGGAGGCCATCTGGGAAGACTTCACTGCCGATGTGCAGGAAGCCATCGGCCTGATTGCCCGTACCATTGCCCGTTACCAACCGGTGGTCGTGCTGTGCCGCGCGCACGAACGCGACCTGGCCGAGGAGCTGTGCGGCAACAAGAACACCACCTTTGTCGTCACCGAACTGGACGACATCTGGATGCGTGACATCGGCGCCAACTTTGTCATTACCGAACAGGGTGACCTGGGAGCAGTCGATTTCAACTTCAATGGCTGGGGCAATAAGCAGCAGCACGGCTACGATGCCCGTGTGGCGCGACTGTTGGCTGACGATGCCGAAGCGACTTACCTGCGTAGCGAACTGGTGGGCGAGGGTGGTGGTATCGAAGTAGACGGGCATGGCACCGGGATCATGACCGAGAGCTGCTGGATCAATGCCAACCGTAATCGTGACTGGAGCAAGGCTGAAGTCGAGGAAGAGCTCAAGGCGCGGCTGGGGTTGCGCAAGATCATCTGGCTGCCGGGCATCAAGGGCAAAGACATCACCGATGCCCATGTCGATTTCTATGCGCGCTTTGTTGAGCCCGGGGTGATCATCGCCAACCTAGATACGGACCCCGACTCCTATGATCACAAGGTGACCAAGGCACATCTGGAGATACTCAACAACGCCACAGATGCCGACGGCCGCAAGCTCAAGGTGCACACCGTGTCGCCACCGCTGAAACCGCGCAACAGCCGGTTCAGCAAGAATAACCCCGACTTTGCCGCAGGCTACATCAACTACTTCGTCATCAACGGCGCGGTCATTGCCCCGCAGTTTGGTGACAAGGCTGCGGATGCGAAGGCCTTCGACCTGCTGACCGAACTGTATCCGGACCGTGATGTGGTGCAGTTGAACATCGATGCGATTGCTGCGGGTGGGGGCGGTATTCACTGTGTGACTCACCAGCTGCCGCAGGTCTGAGGCGGGCGTTACCCAGCGGATTGCCAGAATGACGCCCACAAAAAAGCCGACGATTAAGTCGGCTTTTTCATGCGTTTGGTGCCCCGAGGGAGACTCGAACTCCCACTCCTTTCGAAAACGGATTTTGAATCCGCCGCGTCTACCAATTCCGCCATCAGGGCTTGTGGCGGCGAAGTATAGAGAGGTGCCTACCGTTGGTCAATTAGCTTTCATGGTGAATTTTTGTCTTTTCGGCTAAACTTTGCGGCCCTGTCAAACCGAACACCATCATGCGCGTCGCTGATTTCTCCTTTGAGCTCCCTGATTCCCTGATTGCTCGCCATCCACTGGCGCAGCGCCATAGCAGCCGGCTGTTGACCCTGGACGGGCCGAGCGGGGCACTGGCTCATCGCCAGTTCACCGACCTGCTCGAGCATTTGCGCCCGGGCGATCTGATGGTGTTCAACAATACCCGGGTGATCCCGGCGCGTCTGTTTGGTCAGAAGGCCAGCGGCGGCAAGCTGGAGATTCTGGTCGAACGGGTACTGGACAGCCATCGCGTGCTGGCTCACGTGCGCTCGAGCAAGTCGCCCAAGCCCGGTACGCAGATCCTCATCGATGGCGGCGGCGAGGCCGAGATGGTCGCCCGCCACGACGCCCTGTTCGAGTTGCGCTTTGCCGAAGAAGTGCTGCCGCTGCTGGACCGCGTCGGCCATATGCCGCTGCCACCGTATATCGATCGTCCTGATGAAGGTGCCGACCGCGAGCGCTACCAGACGGTCTACGCCGAGCGCGCCGGTGCGGTGGCGGCGCCGACAGCCGGGCTGCATTTCGATGAAGAACTGATGGGCAAGATCGCCGCCAAAGGCGTCGAAACCGCGTTCGTCACCCTGCACGTTGGCGCTGGCACCTTCCAGCCGGTGCGTGTTGAGCGCATCGAAGACCACCACATGCATAAAGAGTGGCTGGAGGTCAGCCAGGACGTCGTCGACGCCGTGGCCGCCTGCCGCGCGCGTGGCGGCCGGGTGATCGCTGTCGGCACCACCAGCGTGCGCTCGCTGGAAAGCGCTGCCCGTGACGGCGTACTCAAGGCCTTCAGCGGCGACACAGACATCTTCATCTTCCCGGGCCGCCCGTTCCATGTGGTCGATGCCCTGGTCACCAACTTCCATTTGCCCGAATCCACGCTGCTGATGCTGGTTTCGGCCTTCGCCGGTTACCCCGAGACCATGGCCGCCTACGCGGCGGCAGTCGAGAACGGGTACCGCTTCTTCAGTTACGGTGATGCCATGTTCATCACCCGCAATCCGGCGCCGCGCGGCCCCGAGGATCAAGCATGAGTCGCACCTGTCGTATGTCCTTCGAATTGCTGGCCACCGACGGCAAGGCCCGTCGCGGCCGCCTGACGTTCCCCCGTGGTGTAGTCGAAACCCCGGCGTTCATGCCGGTGGGTACCTATGGCACGGTCAAGGGCATGCTGCCGCGGGACATCGAGGCCATTGGCGCGCAGATGATCCTGGGCAACACCTTCCACCTGTGGCTGCGCCCGGGTACCGAAGTGATCAAGGCGCATGGCGACCTGCACGACTTCATGAAGTGGCAGGGCCCGATCCTGACCGACTCCGGTGGCTTCCAGGTGTTCAGCCTGGGCGCCATGCGCAAGATCAAGGAAGAGGGCGTGACCTTCGCCTCGCCGGTCGATGGCTCGAAAGTGTTCATGGGCCCTGAAGAGTCCATGCAGGTGCAGCGTGACCTCGGTTCCGACGTGGTGATGATCTTCGACGAGTGCACCCCGTACCCGGCCGATGAAGATGTCGCGCGCATTTCCATGGAGCTTTCGCTGCGCTGGGCCCAGCGTTCGAAGAATGCCCACGGTGACAACACTGCCGCGCTATTCGGTATCGTCCAGGGCGGCATGCACGAAAACCTGCGGATGCGCTCGCTCGAAGGCCTGGACAAGATCGGCTTCGATGGCCTGGCCATTGGCGGCCTGTCAGTGGGCGAGCCCAAGCATGAAATGATCAAGGTGCTGGATTACCTGCCAGGCCAGATGCCTGCTGACAAACCTCGTTACCTTATGGGGGTAGGCAAGCCGGAAGATCTCGTTGAGGGTGTGCGCCGCGGCGTCGACATGTTCGATTGCGTGATGCCTACGCGCAACGCGCGCAACGGCCATCTGTTTGTCGATACCGGCGTGCTGAAAATCCGTAACGCGTTCCATCGCCATGATGATTCGCCACTGGATCCGACCTGTGACTGCTACACCTGCCAGAACTTCTCCCGTGCTTATCTGCATCACTTGGACAAGTGCGGCGAAATGTTGGGCAGTATGTTGAATACGATCCATAACTTGCGCCATTACCAGCGTTTGATGGCTGGTTTACGCGAGGCTATTCAACAAGGTACATTGGCCGTCTTTGTCGATGCCTTTTACGCCAAGCGCGGGCTGCCTGTGCCGCCCTTGGACTGATGTTCTGTCGATCCCTAACAAGTACTGATTGCAACTGGAGTGCTAAATGAGCTTTCTGATCCCCGCCGCTTACGCGGACGCTGCTGCCCCTGCCGCTGCTGGCCCAGCCGGTACCGGCTTTGAGTGGATTTTCCTGGTTGGCTTCCTGGTCATCTTCTACCTGATGATCTGGCGTCCACAGGCCAAACGTGCCAAAGAACAGAAGAACCTGCTGAGCAACCTGCAAAAAGGTGATGAAGTTGTCACCAACGGCGGTATCGCTGGCAAGATCGTCAAAGTTGCCGATGACTTCGTAGTACTGGAAGTTTCCGATAACGTAGAGCTGAAGTTCCAGAAGGGCGCCGTAGCCGCGACCCTGCCAAAAGGCACGCTCAAAGCGATCTAAGTTTCAGTTTTTTACCAATCGACGGGGCGCGCAAGGCGCCCCGCGTCTTGAACGGGCGGCGTGATGCTGAACAAATACCCTCTGTGGAAATACGCACTGATCCTGGTGGTACTGGCGATCGGTTTTATTTATTCCGCTCCCAATCTCTATCCTGATGATCCGGCCGTTCAGGTCAGCGGTGCCAGTACGGCGCTGCAGGTCACCCAGGGTGATCTGGATCGTGTAAGCAAAGCGCTTGCCGATGCCGGTATTCAGGTCAAGGATGCAAGCCTGGGCCAGAAGGGCAAGGGCGCATTGGTGCGCCTGACCAAGCAGGAAGACCAACTTCCAGCCAAGGATGTTGTACGCAAGGCACTGGGTGATGACTATGTTGTTGCACTGAACCTGGCGCCGACCACTCCGCAATGGCTGCGTAACCTGGGCGCAAGCCCGATGAAGCTGGGTCTGGACTTGTCGGGTGGTGTGCACTTCCTGCTCGAAGTAGACATGGACAAGGCCATGGTTGCCCGTCTGAAGGTTTACGAAGGCGAAGTCAAAAGCCTGCTGCGCAAGGAGCGTGTTCGCTACCGCAGCCTGCCGCAACAAGATGGCGGCATTCAGCTGGGCTTCTCCGATGATGCGTCCCGCGAACAGGCCCGTAACCTGATCCGCAAGAATTTCAATGATTTCGAGTTGACCACCACCGAGCGCAACGGCCTGTCGGTGCTGCATCTGGCGATTACGCCAGCGAAGATTGCAGAGATTCGTGAATACTCGATCAAGCAGAACCTGACCACGGTCCGTAACCGGGTCAACGAGCTGGGTGTAGCCGAGCCGCTGGTTCAGCGCCAGGGTGCCAACCGCATCGTGGTTGAGCTGCCAGGTGTTCAGGATACCGCCGAAGCCAAGCGTATTCTCGGCAAGACCGCCAACCTCGAGTTCCGTCTGGGTGCCGAGCCGGGTGCATCGAAAGCCACCACTGAAGTCTTCGAGTTCCGTGAAGGTGGTCGTTCTGCTGCAGTCGAGCGTGGCCTGATCATCACCGGTGACCAGGTGACCGATGCGCAGGCCAGCTTTGACGAGCACGGTCGTCCACAGGTGAACATTCGCCTGGATGGTCACGGTGGTGAGCTGATGAGCCGCGCCACGCGCAGCAACGTCGGTCGCAGCATGGCGGTGATCTTCATCGAGCAACGGCCGATGACGCGCTACGAGAAGCAGGTGGTTGACGGCGTCGAGAAAGACGTCGCGATCCAGAGCTTCAAGGAAGAGAAAAAGATCATCAGCCTGGCAACCATTCAGTCGCCGCTGGGCAGCCAGTTCCGTATCACCGGCCTGAACGGGCAGGGTGAGTCGTCGGAACTGGCCCTGCTGCTGCGTGCCGGTGGTCTGGCTGCACCGATGTACTTCGCCGAAGAGCGCACCATCGGCCCAAGCCTGGGTGCTGACAACATCACCAAGGGTATCGATGCATCCCTGTGGGGGATGCTCTTCGTTTCGCTGTTCATCATGGCGATCTACCGCTTCTTTGGCCTGCTGGCCACCATCGCCCTTGCGGGCAACATGGTGTTGCTGCTGGCGCTGATGTCGCTGCTGGGGGCAACGCTGACCCTGCCAGGTATCGCCGGTATCGTACTGACCATGGGTATGGCGGTTGACGCCAACGTACTGATCTTCTCCCGGATCCGCGAAGAACTTGCGGCCGGCATGTCGGTGCAGCGCGCTATCCACGAAGGTTTCAACCGTGCTTACTCGGCGATCGTCGATGCCAACCTGACCACTCTGCTGGTCGGCGGCATTCTGTTCGCCATGGGTACCGGTCCGGTGAAGGGCTTCGCGGTAACCATGTCCCTCGGGATTTTTACTTCGATGTTCACCGCCGTCATGGTGACCCGTGCACTGGTCAACCTGACCTGTGGTGGGCGTGACATCAAGAAGCTGTGGGTTTAAGGGGCTGCCATGTTACGTACCATCAATTTCATGGGCGTTCGCAACATTGCGTTCGCCATCACCATGCTCCTCACGGCGCTGGCGCTGTTCAGCTGGTTCCACAAGGGCCTGAACTTCGGTCTGGACTTCACCGGGGGTACGCTCATCGAGCTGACCTACGAGCGTCCTGCCAACCTTGAGCAGGTGCGCGAGGAGCTGGTCAAGTCCGGTTTCCACGATGCCGTGGTGCAGAGCTTTGGCGCCACCACCGACCTGCTGGTGCGCATGCCGGGCGATGATCCGATGCTGGGTAACCGCGTTGCCGAAGCCTTGCAGAAGGTCGGTGGCGATAACCCTGCAGTGGTCAAGCGCGTAGAGTTCGTCGGTCCTCAGGTCGGTGAAGAACTGCGTGACCAGGGCGGCCTGGGGATGCTCCTGGCTTTGGGCGGGATCCTGATCTACCTGGCGTTCCGCTTTCAGTGGAAATTCGCCGTGGGTGCGATCATCTCGCTGATCCACGACGTTGTGGTGACCATGGGTATCCTGTCGTTCTTCCAGATCACCTTCGACCTGACGGTGCTGGCGGCGGTGCTGGCGATCATCGGTTACTCGCTCAACGACACCATCGTCGTGTTCGACCGGGTGCGTGAAAACTTCCGTGTGCTGCGCAAGGCGTCGCTGATCGAGAACATCAACATCTCGACCACCCAGACCTTGCTGCGTACCGTGGCGACCTCGGTGTCGACCCTGCTGGCCATCGCTGCGTTGCTGTTCTTCGGCGGTGACAACCTGTGGGGCTTCTCCATCGCCCTGTTCGTCGGTGTAATGGCGGGTACCTACTCGTCGATCTACATCGCCAACGTGGTACTGATCTGGCTGAATCTGAACAGCGAAGACCTGATTCCGCCGGCCAAAACCGACGGCGTGGACGAGCGTCCATAACGGGTTTTCCCACGCTGTTTGTCGTAGAGAAGGGCGCGAGTATTGAACTCGCGCCTTTTTTTATGCTCCAAGGCAGGGAGAAGGCAGGCAATGTCCTGCAGGTACGATCAGGAGGTTCACGTGAACAAGTCAATGCTGGTGGGTGCGGTTCTGGGGGCGGTCGGTGTGACTGCCGGAGGTGCTGTAGCCACTTACAACCTGGTCAAGAGTGGGCCGGAATATGCTGAAGTATTGGCGGTGCAACCGGTCAAACAGACCGTGAAAACGCCGCGAGAAGTCTGCAAGGACGTGACCGTTACGCGTCAGGCCCCGGTGAAGGACCAGCACCAGATTGCCGGTACCGTGGTCGGCGCCCTGGCGGGTGGTTTGTTGGGTAACCAGATTGGCGGTGGTACTGGTAAAAAGATTGCCACAGTGGCCGGTGCGGTCGGTGGTGGCTATGCCGGTAACAAGGTGCAGGAAGGGATGCAGGAACGCGATACCTATACCACCACACAAACCCGCTGCAACACGGTTAATGACCTGAGCGAGAAAGTGGTGGGTTATGACGTGAAGTATTCGATCGGCGACAAGGTCGGTCAGGTCCGCATGGATCGTGACCCGGGTGCGCAGATTCCGCTGGATAAAGAGGGCAAGCTGGTGCTGAGCGAGGCCCAGCCAGGCCAGTAAACCAGAGGCAATAAAAAAGCACCCCGAAGGGTGCTTTTTTTATGCTCGATCGACGCTTAGCGTTTGATCGAGGCAGGCAGGTGCGGCTGGATAGCAGTCAATACGGCCTTGAAGCACTTGGTGTTGCCGGCAACGATGTGGCCCTTCTCGAGGAAGTCGTGGCCGCCGGTGAAATCGCTCACCAGACCGCCAGCTTCCTGGATCAGCAGCGCGCCTGCAGCCATGTCGTATTCCGACAGGCCCGACTCCCAGAAGGCGTCAAAACGGCCGGCGGCCACGTAGGCCAGGTCCAGGCTGGCTGCACCGGCACGGCGAATGCCGGCGGTCTGGCCGACCAGGGCGCGGAACATGCCCAGGTAGTTGTCCAGATCTGCCAGCTGATTGTCGCGGAACGGGAAGCCGGTACCCAGCAGTGCGCCTTCCAGGCTGGTGCGTGTGCTGACGCGCAGACGGCGACCATTGAGCTGGGCGCCACGGCCACGACTGGCGGTGAATTCTTCCTGACGGACGGGGTCCAGTACTACGGCATGCTCAAGGCGGCCGCGGTATTTGCAGGCAATGCTCACGGCAAAGTGCGGAACGCCACGCAGGAAGTTGGTGGTGCCGTCCAGTGGATCGATGATCCACAGGTAGTCCTTGCCTTCTTCGCCGCTGCCAGCGTGCAGGCCGGTTTCTTCACCGTAAATGGAGTGGTTCGGGTAGGCCTTGCGCAGAGCGTTGATGATGCTTTGCTCGGCGGCGCGATCGACTTCGGAGACGTAATCCTTGGCGTCTTTTTCATCAACCTTGATGCTATCCAGGCGCTCGATGGAGCGGAAAATCAATTCACTGGCGCTGCGGGCGGCGCGCAGCGCGATATTCAGCATGGGCTGCATGGACGTTTCACCTGGGTCGTTAAAGAAAGCCGAACATTCTAACAGAAAACTTTGCGCGAAGAAGGGCCGCATTCGCTTTCGTAGCGTAAAGTCGGTGTGTTCTGTAAGATTTGCTCCTTCTTTCCCGTGTCTGTGAGCGCTCGCCTTGCTGCAAAATATTCGTGTTGTTCTGGTCAATACCAGCCACCCCGGCAATATCGGCGGCGCTGCGCGTGCCATGAAAAACATGGGCTTGTCGCGCCTGGTGCTGGTTGATCCGCAGGATTTCCCCTCTCACGAGGCCGATGCCCGTGCGTCGGGTGCTGACGACGTGCTGGGTGGTGCGCAGGTGGTGGCCACCCTTGAAGAGGCGCTGGTCGGATGCAACCTGGTGTTCGGTACCAGTGCCCGCGAGCGGCGTATCCCCTGGCCGTTGGTCGATCCGCGCGAATGCGGCAGCAAGGTCATCGAGCATGCTGTCCAGGGTGAGGAGATCGCCCTGGTGTTCGGTCGTGAATACGCCGGCCTGACCAACGAAGAACTGCAGCGTTGCCACTTTCACGTGCATATCCCGTCGAATCCGGACTTCAGTTCGCTGAACCTGGCAGCTGCGGTGCAGGTGCTGGCTTACGAGGTGCGCATGGCCTGGCTGGCGGCTGAAGGCCAGCCGTCGAAAGTGGAGAAATTTGAAGTGACGTCGGTGCGCAGCAGCGAGCTGGCGACCATGGATGAAATGGAGCTGTTCTACGAGCACCTGGAAAAGACTCTGGTCGATATCGGTTTTCTCGACCCGGAGAAGCCCAAGCACCTGATGCCGCGTTTGCGTCGGTTGTATGGGCGCAGCTCGGTCAATCGTTCGGAAATGAGTATTTTGCGCGGCATTCTCACGGAAACCCAGAAAGTGGCCCGTGGCGAGCCGCATAAGCGCAAGGATCAAGAATAGATGTTCGAGCGTCTGCGGGAAGATATCCAGAGCGTTTTCCACCGTGACCCGGCGGCGCGCAATGCCTTTGAAGTGCTGACCTGCTATCCCGGGATGCACGCGATCTGGCTGCACCGTGCGGCGCATGCCCTGTGGCGGCGCGACTTGAAATGGCCAGCCCGGCTGGTGTCGAACTTCGGGCGCTGGATGACCGGCATCGAGATCCATCCGGGTGCCAAGGTCGGCCGGCGTTTCTTCATCGACCATGGCATGGGTATCGTGATCGGCGAAACCGCCGAGATCGGTGACGATGTCACCCTGTACCAGGGTGTGACCCTGGGGGGTACCAGCTGGAACAAGGGCAAGCGTCACCCGACCCTCGAAGACGGTGTGGTGGTAGGTGCCGGTGCCAAGGTGCTCGGGCCGTTCACTGTCGGTGCCGGAGCCAAGATCGGTTCCAACGCCGTGGTCACCAAGGCCGTACCGGCGGGCGCCACCGCTGTGGGTATTCCGGGGCGAATTATCGTCAAGACCGATGTCGAGGTTGAGGCGCGGCGCAAGGCCATGGCGGAAAAGATCGGTTTCGATGCCTATGGCGTCAGTGAAGACATGCCTGACCCGGTCGCGCGCGCCATTGGTCAGCTGCTTGATCACCTGCAGGCGGTGGACGGGCGCCTGGAAGACATGTGCGGTGCGCTGAAGAACCTGGGTAGCGACTATTGCGCCAAGGAGCTGCCGGCGTTGCGCGAAGAAGACTTCGCCGAGGTCAAGTGCGAGGCGCGCAGCGACACGTCGACGCATTGACAGAAGGGGCGTGCGTACACGCCCCTTAGTTTGCTATCATTCTGGCCGCCGTTCAGCGGCAAACCCGACTAAAGCACTAGGTCTTATAGTTGACTTAAATGCTCGGGAATAGCATACTCGCTCCCATCCCGTAACCCCGTGGTACCTACTAGCCATGCGACTGACTACAAAAGGCCGATACGCCGTGACTGCCATGCTCGACTTGGCGTTGCACGCGCAGAATGGGCCGGTGTCTCTGGCCGACATTTCCGAACGCCAAGGCATTTCCCTCTCTTATCTGGAGCAGCTGTTTGCAAAGCTGCGCCGCAGCAGCCTGGTTTCCAGTGTGCGCGGCCCTGGTGGCGGCTATCAGCTGTCACGAAGCATGGAGAGCATTCAGGTCGCCCAGGTCATCGACGCGGTCAACGAATCGGTCGACGCCACACGCTGTCAGGGGCTGGGTGATTGCCACGCCGGCGACACCTGCCTGACCCACCACTTGTGGTGTGATTTGAGCCAGCAGATTCACGAGTTCCTCAGCGGCATCAGCCTGGCTGACCTTGTTACTCGCCGTGAGGTACAAGAAGTCGCCCAGCGTCAGGACCTGCGTCGTATCGCAGGCCGGGCACCGCAGCTGGACAAGATTGAGACGTCAGCCGTCGAATGACCGTTTCGACGCGCGGCGCGACCGCCTGATAGGAGATATTCAATGAAGTTGCCGATCTACCTCGATTACTCCGCGACCACACCGGTCGACCCACGCGTTGCCCAGAAGATGAGCGACTGCCTGCTGGTCGACGGAAACTTCGGTAACCCGGCGTCGCGCTCCCACGTTTTTGGCTGGAAAGCCGAAGAAGCGGTCGAGAACGCCCGTCGCCAGGTCGCTGACCTGGTCAATGCCGACCCGCGGGAAATTGTCTGGACCAGCGGTGCCACCGAGTCCGACAACCTGGCAATCAAGGGCGTCGCGCACTTCTACAGCACCAAGGGCAAGCACCTGATCACCTCCAAGATCGAGCACAAGGCTGTCCTCGACAGCACGCGCCAACTGGAGCGTGAAGGCTTTGAAGTGACCTACATCGAGCCAGGCGCCGATGGTCTGATCACTCCGGCCATGATTGAAGCCGCCCTGCGTGACGACACCATCCTGGTCTCGATCATGCACGTAAACAACGAAATCGGTACCATCAACGACATCGCTGCCATCGGCGAACTGACCCGCGCTCGCGGTGTCATGTTCCACGTTGACGCTGCTCAGTCCACTGGCAAGGTCGAGATCGACCTGCAGAAGCTGAAAGTCGACCTGATGTCGTTCTCCGCACACAAGACCTACGGCCCTAAGGGCATTGGTGCCCTGTACGTCAGCCGCAAACCGCGCGTACGTCTGGAAGCCACCATGCACGGCGGCGGTCATGAGCGCGGCATGCGTTCGGGCACCCTGGCGACCCACCAGATCGTTGGCATGGGTGAAGCGTTTGCCATTGCCAAAGAGCAGATGGCCAGCGAGAACGTCCGCATCAAGGCCCTTAGCGACCGCTTCTACAAGCAGGTCGAAGGCCTCGAAGAGCTGTACATCAACGGCAGCATGACCGCGCGTATCCCGCACAACCTGAACCTGAGCTTCAACTACGTTGAAGGCGAGTCGCTGATCATGGCCCTCAAGGACCTGGCAGTGTCTTCCGGTTCCGCCTGCACCTCGGCTTCGCTGGAGCCGTCGTACGTGCTGCGCGCCCTGGGTCGCAACGACGAGCTGGCTCACAGCTCGATCCGCTTCACCTTCGGTCGCTTCACCACCGAAGAAGAAATCGACTACGCCGCGCAGAAGGTCTGCGAGGCCGTGACCAAGCTGCGCGAACTGTCGCCGCTGTGGGATATGTACAAAGACGGCGTCGACATCTCCAAGATCGAGTGGGCTGCGCACTAAGTAGCCGCCGGCAAGAGCGGCTCTCTGATGAGGAAGGAATTGCACCATGGCATACAGTGAAAAGGTCATCGACCACTACGAAAACCCGCGTAACGTCGGCAAGATGAATGCCGAGGACCCGGATGTTGGCACCGGCATGGTCGGCGCTCCGGCGTGCGGCGACGTCATGCGCCTGCAGATCAAGGTCAACGAGCAGGGCGTGATTGAAGACGCCAAGTTCAAGACCTACGGTTGTGGCTCGGCCATCGCCTCCAGCTCCCTGGCCACCGAGTGGATGAAGGGCAAGACGCTGGACGAAGCCGAAACCATCAAGAACACCCAGCTGGCCGAAGAACTGGCGTTGCCGCCCGTTAAAATCCACTGCTCGGTACTCGCCGAGGACGCCATCAAGGCGGCCGTACGCGATTACAAGCAGAAGAAAGGTTTGCTCTAAGTTCGCCTGTTGCAGGTAAGGAGTCTCGATGGCTATCAGCATGACAGAAGCCGCCGCCAAGCACGTGCGGCGCTCTCTCGACGGACGCGGCAAGGGTGAAGGTATTCGCCTTGGCGTACGTACCACCGGCTGCTCGGGCCTGGCGTATGTGCTGGAGTTCGTCGATCAACCGGACAGCGAAGACCTGGTCTTCGAAAGCCATGGCGAAAAGGTCATCATCGACCCGAAAAGCCTGGCTTACCTGGACGGTACCGAACTGGACTTCGTCAAGGAAGGGTTGAACGAAGGCTTCAAGTTCAACAACCCCAACGTACGCGGTGAGTGTGGCTGCGGCGAAAGCTTCAACGTCTGAGGCTGAGCGTGGGTACTCCTTGTCATTTCGCCCTGTTTGACCTGCAACCTGGCTTCCGTCTGGACCTCGACAAGTTGGCCGTTCGCTACCGCGAGCTGGCCCGCGAGGTTCATCCGGATCGCTTCGCCGATGCCTCCGAACGTGAACAGCGCGTGGCGCTGGAGCGTTCGGCTGCGCTGAACGAAGCCTACCAGACACTCAAGAGCCCGCCCCGGCGTGCCCGCTACCTGTTGACCATCAGCGGTGCCGAAGTACCGCAGGAAGTCACCGTCCACGATCCCGAGTTCCTGCTGCAGCAGATGCAATTGCGCGAAGAGCTCGAAGATCTGCAGGACAGTGCCGACCTCGATGGTGTCGCCACCTTCAAGCGCCGCTTGAAAGTCGCCCAGGAAGCGCTCAACGAGGACTTCGCCGCCTGCTGGAATGTGCCTGCGCAGCGTGAACAGGCTGAACGCCTGATGCGCCGCATGCAGTTTCTGGACAAGCTCGCCTATGAAGTGCGCCAGCTGGAAGAGCGCCTCGACGATTAACTCGGCGCTGCCGCTGGCGGCGCCCCTGGTATTCAGATAAGCATGGCCCTACTGCAGATCGCCGAACCCGGTCAGAGCCCTCAACCGCACCAGCGCCGCCTGGCGGTGGGAATTGACCTTGGTACCACCAACTCCCTGGTTGCCGCGCTTCGCAGCGGCCGTAGCGAGCCCCTGCCCGACGCTCAAGGGCGGGTCATCCTGCCTTCGGCTGTGCGTTACCACGCCGATCATATCGATGTCGGCCAGGTGGCGCGTGACGCTGCCTCCAGCGATCCACTCAACACCGTACTGTCGGTCAAGCGCTTCATGGGGCGCGGTCTGGCGGACGTCAAGCAGCTGGGCGAGCAACTGCCTTACCGTTTTGTCGGTGGTGAGTCGCACATGCCGTTCATCGACACCGTACAGGGGCCGAAAAGCCCGGTAGAGGTGTCGGCTGACATCCTCAAGGTACTGCGTCAGCGTGCCGAAGAGACCTTGGGTGGCGAGCTGGTCGGTGCGGTCATTACCGTGCCGGCCTATTTCGACGACGCCCAGCGTCAGGCAACCAAGGACGCTGCGCGCCTGGCCGGCCTGAACGTGCTGCGCCTGCTCAACGAGCCGACTGCGGCGGCGGTAGCCTATGGCCTGGATCAGAATGCCGAAGGCCTGGTGGCCATCTATGACCTGGGTGGCGGTACCTTCGATATTTCGATTCTGCGCCTGACCGGCGGTGTCTTTGAAGTACTGGCCACCGGTGGCGACAGTGCCCTGGGTGGTGATGACTTTGACCACGCGATTGCCAGCTGGATGGTCGAGCAGGCCGGTCTGTCCTCTGATCTGGATCCGGGAGCGCAGCGTCAGTTGCTGCAAGCGGCGTGCGCCGCCAAAGAAGCGCTGACCGATGCCGACTCGGTGACGGTTGCCTATGGCAACTGGTCTGCCGAGCTGACCCGTGCTGCGTTCGATGCCCTGATCGAGCCAATGATTGCCCGCAGCCTCAAGGCCTGCCGCCGCGCTGTGCGCGACAGCGGTGTCGAACTTGAGGAAGTTGGCGCCGTGGTCATGGTCGGTGGTTCGACTCGCGTGCCCCGCGTCCGTGAGGCCGTCGGTGCCTTGTTCGGCCGTACGCCGTTGACCGAGATCGACCCGGATCAGGTGGTCGCCATCGGTGCCGCCATCCAGGCCGATACCCTGGCCGGCAACCGTCGCGATGGTGGCGAGTTGCTGCTGCTGGATGTGATTCCGCTGTCCCTGGGGCTTGAAACCATGGGCGGGCTGATGGAGAAGGTGATTCCGCGCAACACCACCATCCCGGTCGCCCGTGCCCAGGAATTCACTACCTATAAAGACGGCCAGTCGGCCATGATGATTCACGTGCTGCAAGGCGAGCGTGAATTGATCAGTGACTGCCGCTCGCTGGCGCGCTTCGAGCTGCGTGGCATTCCGGCCATGGTTGCCGGCGCGGCAAAGATCCGCGTGACCTTCCAGGTCGATGCCGACGGTCTGCTCAGTGTTTCGGCGCGTGAACTGGGCTCGGGTGTCGAGTCGAGCATTCAGGTCAAACCGTCCTACGGGCTGACCGACGGTGAAATTGCACGCATGCTCAAGGATTCCTTCGAGCATGCCGGTTTCGACAAGGTGGCCCGCCAGCTGCGCGAGCACCAGGTAGATGCCGAGCGCCTCCTCGAGGCGGTGCAGGGTGCCCTGGATGCCGATGGCGATCGCCTGCTGGATGCCGAAGAGCGTCTGGCGATCGAGCAACAGATGCAAGACTTGCGTGATTTGATGAGCGGTACCGATGGCGTTGCCATCGAGCAGCAGACCAAGCGTCTGTCGCAAGTGACCGATGCCTTTGCCGCCCGTCGCCTTGATTCGACGGTTAAAGCCGCTTTGGCCGGGCGCAACCTGAATGAGATCGAGGAATAACTGATGCCGCAGGTGATTTTTCTGCCCCACGAGAAGTTCTGCCCGGATGGCATGGTCGTCGAGGCCGAAACGGGTAAGTCCATTCTCGATGTGGCACATGACAACCACATTGAGATCGAGAGCGCCTGCGGTGGCGTCTGCGCCTGCACCACGTGCCACTGCGTGATTCGCGAAGGCTTCAACTCGCTCAACGAGGCTGACGAGCTGGAAGAGGACTATCTGGACCGCGCCTGGGGCCTGGAGCCTACGTCGCGCCTGACCTGCCAGGCCAAGGTCGGTACCGAAGACATCACCGTCGAGATTCCAAAGTACTCGCTCAACCACGCCGCCGAAGCGCCGCATTGATCTGGAGCTGACATGAGCCTGAAATGGGTTGATGTACTTGAAATTGCAATCCAGCTTGCCGAAAGCAAGCCGGAAGTCGATCCTCGTTATGTGAACTTCGTCGATCTGCACCAGTGGGTGCTGGCATTGCCGGAATTCAGTGACGATCCGCAACGTGGCGGCGAGAAGGTTCTCGAAGCCATCCAGGCGGCCTGGATCGAAGAAGCCGACTGAGCGCGCTCGGCAGGTTAGGCAATCCCCCGGAACCCGCGTATAATTCGCGGGTTTAATTTTTCGCTTCACTTAACGTTTCTGGAGTTACACCATGGCTGTTCAACGTACTTTCTCGATCATCAAGCCTGACGCCGTTGCTAAAAACGTGATCGGCAAGATCACCACCCGCTTCGAAGACGCCGGCCTGAAAATCGTTGCCTCGAAAATCAAGCAACTGTCCAAGGCCGAAGCCGAAGGCTTCTACGCTGAGCACAGCGCCCGTGGTTTCTTCGGCGACCTGGTTGCTTTCATGACCTCCGGTCCAGTTGTCGTTCAGGTTCTGGAAGGCGAAAACGCCATCGCTCTGAACCGTGAGCTGATGGGCGCTACCAACCCTAAAGAAGCTGCTCCAGGCACCATCCGCGCCGACTTCGCCGAGTCCATCGACGCCAACGCCGTTCACGGTTCGGACTCCGAAGCCGCTGCTGCTCGCGAAATCGCTTACTTCTTCGCAGCTACCGAGGTAACCACTCGCTAAGCGAAAGCTTACGGGTGAGGGTGAATCCATGACGACATCGACTGGCAAAACTAACCTGTTGGGGCTAACCCAGCCGGAAATGGAAAAATTCTTCGACTCTATCGGGGAGAAGCGTTTCCGTGCCGGTCAGGTAATGAAATGGATTCACCACTTTGGTGTCGACGATTTCGACGCCATGACGAATGTCGGCAAGGCCTTGCGCGAAAAGCTCAAGGCTGTTGCCGAGATTCGCGGTCCGGAAGTGGTCAGCGAGGACATCTCCAGCGACGGCACCCGTAAATGGGTGGTGCGCGTGGCGTCCGGTAGCTGCGTCGAGACCGTGTACATCCCCCAGGGCAAGCGTGGCACGTTGTGTGTCTCGTCCCAGGCCGGTTGCGCCCTGGATTGCAGTTTCTGCTCCACCGGCAAGCAAGGATTCAACAGCAACCTCACCGCCGCCGAAGTGATCGGCCAGGTGTGGATTGCCAACAAGTCGTTCGGCAGCATTCCCGCCACCATCGACCGCGCCATCACCAACGTGGTGATGATGGGCATGGGCGAGCCACTGCTGAACTTCGACAACGTGGTCGCCGCCATGCACCTGATGATGGACGACCTCGGTTACGGCATTTCCAAGCGCCGGGTGACACTGTCCACCTCCGGCGTGGTACCGATGATCGATGAGTTGGCCAAGCACATCGACGTGTCCCTGGCCCTGTCGCTGCACGCGCCAAACGATGCGCTGCGCAACGAGTTGGTGCCAATCAACAAGAAGTACCCGCTCAAGGTCCTGCTCGAGTCGTGCATGCGTTACATGTCCGAGCTGGGCGAGAAGCGTGTGCTGACCATCGAGTACACCTTGCTCAAGGACGTCAACGACAAGCTCGAACATGCCGTGGAAATGGCCGAGCTGCTCAAGAACGTGCCGTGCAAGATCAACTTGATCCCGTTTAACCCATTCCCGCATTCCGGTTACGAGCGGCCAAGCAACAACGCCATCCGCCGCTTCCAGGACCACTTGCATCATGCAGGCTACAACGTGACGGTGCGCACCACCCGTGGTGAGGACATCGACGCAGCGTGTGGCCAGCTGGTCGGCCAGGTCATGGACCGTACCCGCCGCAGCGAGCGCTATATTGCCGTGCGTCAGTTGAATGCCGACGGCGAGATGCAAGACAGCGCCGTTCGGAACTGAAGAGAGGACCTCCATGACCTTGCGCGCTGCGCTGTCGATCCTGTCGCTCGCCCTGCTTGCAGGTTGCGTGTCCGGCGGGAGTTCGGACACGCTGGCAGGGCGCGAAGGGCGTGCGCAAGCCGGACAGGCTTACGTGCAGTTGGCGTCAGGTTATTTGCAACAAGGTTTGACCGAGCAGGCCAAAGGGCCGCTGAAAAAAGCGCTGGACCTCAATAGCCAGGATGCCGCAGCCCATGCGGCCCTGGCTTTGGTGTATCAGGCAGAAGATGAACCGGTACTGGCAGAAAAGCACTACCTGATTGCGCTGAAAAGCACACCGGACGATACGCGGATCCGTAACAATTACGGCAGTTTCCTTTATGCTCAGGGGCAATACGCTCAGGCACAGCAGATGTTTGCCCAAGCAGCGGCCGATACGCTGTATCCTGAACGTTCCCGGGTATTCGAGAGCCTCGGTCTGACCGCCTTGAGGCTCGGGCAGCGTGATCAGGCCCAGGAATACCTGGTAAAAGCTTTGCGACTCAATCAACAACAACCACGCGCGTTGTTGGAAATGGCTGAGTTGTCTTACGAAGACAGGCATTATGTGCCGGCCCGTGACTACTACGATCGTTTCAGCCAGCTGAGCGACCACAGTGCCCGCAGTTTGCTGCTGGGCAGTCGCCTGGCCGATGTCTTCGAAGAACGGAACAAGGCCACCGAGCTGGGCCTGCAATTACAACGACTTTATCCCGGTACGCCGGAATATCAGCAATACCTGTCGGAGCAATGATGAAAGCGGCGCATCCCGAAGCAGCAGCAGCGACTCGCGAGAACCCCGGTGAGACTCTGCGTCAGGCCCGTGAGAGCAGGGACTGGTCCCAGGCCGAAGTGGCCCGCAAGCTCAACCTGACCGTAAGTTCTCTGAACAACCTTGAGGCCGGCGCCTTCGACAAGCTGCCTGGGCATACCTTTGCCCGTGGTTACATTCGCGCCTACGCCAAGTTGCTGGACATGGACCAGGCAGCCCTGGTGCAAGCCTTCGACCAATGTACCGGCACTCACGCCCAGGGCAGCGACGTGCACGCGCTGGGCCGGATCGAAGAGCCGGTCCGCCTGTCGCACAACATCCTGCGCATTGTCAGCCTGCTGCTGTTGGTGGTGGTGATTGGCGGTGGCTTCTTCTGGTGGCAAGACCAGAGCAGCCAGCGCAGCCGCGACCTGGTCAACATGGCCCTTGAGCATGTCGAAGTTGAAAGCGCCGACGGCACCACCCAGATCCACCCGCTGGACGAGCCGGAAGACCAGGCTGTCAGTGCCGCGCAGCAACCGGAAAGCACGCCGTTGAACCTGGAGCAGGCACCCGCCGCTAGCGAATCAGGCGAAGCCGCACCTGAAGCGCCAGCCAGCACGCCAGCTGTTCCGGCCACCAGCGCTCCTGTTGCCCCAGTCACTCCAGTCACTCCGGTGGCTCCAGTGGCTCCGGTAGCCGCACCCGCAGCGGCAGTACCAGCAGCTCCGGTGGCACCTGTGGTGGTTGCCAGTGCGCCGCTCGCCGCGCCGGCACCAGCGGCCGCGGCCCCTGCAGCTGCCGGTAGTGGCCAGCTGCATATGCAATTCACCGCCGATTGCTGGACCTCGGTCACCGACGGCAACGGCAAGGTGCTGTTCAGCGCCATCAAGCGCAAGGGCGACAGCCTGGACCTGACCGGCAAGCCGCCGTTTGCGGTACGCCTGGGCTTTGCCCGGGGCGCACAGGTCAGCTACAACGGCCAGCCTGTTGACGTTGCGCCGTTTACCAGTGGCGAGACTGCTCGCCTGAAGTTGGGACAATAAGTCATGCACGGCGAATCTCCGATCAAGCGTCGCGAATCTCGAAAAATCTGGGTAGGTAATGTGCCAGTCGGCGGCGATGCGCCCATCGCCGTCCAGAGCATGACCAACACCGACACCAATGATGTCGCCGCCACCGTGGCGCAGATCAACCGCCTGGTTGATGCCGGTGTCGACATTGTCCGTGTCTCGGTACCGGATATGGATGCGGCCGAGGCTTTCGGTCGTATCAAGAAACTGGTCAGCGTGCCGCTGGTCGCCGACATTCACTTCGACTACCGCATTGCCCTGCGCGTTGCCGAGCTGGGTGTCGACTGCCTGCGGATCAACCCGGGCAACATCGGTCGCGAAGACCGCGTGCGTGCGGTGGTCGATGCTGCCCGTGACCGCGGTATTCCGATCCGCATCGGCGTCAACGCCGGTTCCCTGGAAAAAGACCTGCAGAAGAAATATGGCGAGCCGACACCCGCCGCGCTGGTCGAGTCGGCCCTGCGTCATGTCGAACACCTTGATCGCCTGGATTTCCAGGACTTCAAGGTCAGCGTCAAGGCCTCCGATGTGTTCATGGCCGTCGAAGCCTATCGCCTGCTGGCCAAGCAGATCATCCAGCCGTTGCACCTGGGCATCACCGAAGCCGGTGGCCTGCGTTCGGGTACGGTGAAATCTGCGGTCGGCCTCGGTATGCTGCTTGCCGACGGCATTGGCGATACTATCCGCATCTCCCTGGCAGCTGACCCGGTCGAGGAAGTGAAAGTCGGTTACGACATCCTCAAGTCCCTGCACCTGCGTTCGCGTGGTATCAACTTCATCGCCTGCCCGAGCTGCTCTCGGCAGAACTTCGATGTGGTCAAGACCATGAACGAGCTGGAAGGACGCCTGGAAGACCTGCTGGTACCGATGGACGTCGCCGTGATCGGCTGCGTGGTCAATGGTCCTGGTGAAGCCAAGGAAGCCCATGTCGGGCTTACCGGCGGCACGCCGAACCTGATCTACATCGACGGCAAGCCAGCGCAGAAGCTGACTAATGACAACCTGGTCGATGAGCTGGAAAAGCTCATCCGCCAGAAAGCGGCCGAAAAGGCCGAAGCTGACGCGACATTGATCGCGCGTGGCTGACACCCAGATTCGTAAGGATTTTCTGTGAGCAAATCGCTACAAGCCATCCGTGGCATGAACGACATCCTGCCCGAGCAGACGCCGCTGTGGCGCTATTTCGAGAGCACCGTGGCCGGTCTGCTGGACAGCTACGGCTATCGCCAGATCCGCACGCCGATTGTCGAGCCGACCGAGCTGTTCAAGCGCTCGATCGGTGAAGTGACCGACATCGTTGAAAAAGAGATGTACACCTTTGCCGACCGCAATGGCGATTCCCTGACCTTGCGTCCGGAAGGCACCGCGGCTTGTGTACGTGCAGTGCTCGAGCACGGCATCAGCGGTGGTGGCCAGGTGCAGAAGCTCTGGTACATCGGCCAGATGTTCCGCCACGAGCGTCCGCAGAAAGGCCGCTACCGCCAGTTCCACCAGATCGGACTGGAGGTGTTCAACCTCGACGGTCCGGATATCGACGCCGAGTTGATCGTCCTGACCTGGCGCCTGTGGGGCCTGTTGGGCATTCGCGACGCGGTCAAGCTCGAGCTCAACAGCCTGGGCACCAGCGAAGCCCGTGCACGCTACCGTGACGCGCTGGTCGAGTTCCTCTCGGCGCGTCTGGAACAACTGGACGAAGACAGCCAGCGTCGCCTGAAGAGCAACCCGCTGCGCATCCTCGACAGCAAGGACGCCAATACCCAGGCGGCTTTGGTCGGTGCGCCGAAGCTCGAAGATTACCTGGACGAAGAATCGCGCGTGCACTTCGAGGGGCTCAAGGCCCGTCTGGACGCTGCCGGCATCCCCTTCGTGATCAACACCAAGCTGGTGCGTGGCCTGGACTACTACAGCAAGACCGTGTTCGAGTGGGTCACCGACAAGCTGGGTTCGCAAGGCACGGTCTGCGCTGGCGGCCGTTACGATGGCCTGGTCGAGCAGATGGGCGGCAAGCCAACCCCGGGCGTTGGTTTCGCCATGGGTATCGAGCGCCTGATCCTGCTGCTCGAAACCCTGGAAAAGGTACCTGAGTCGATCAGCCGTCAGGTGGATGTCTACCTGTGCGCCTTTGGCGAGCAGGCAGAACTGGCTGGCCTGGCCCTGGCCGAGCGTCTGCGTGATCGCCTGCCGAACCTGCGCCTGCTGGTCAATGCCGGTGGTGGCAGCTTCAAGAGCCAGTTCAAGAAGGCCGACAAGAGCGCTGCGCTCTACGCCTTGATCCTGGGGGACGACGAACTGGCGCAACAAGTGGTAGGTTTCAAACCCCTGCGTGGCCAGGGCGAACAACAAAACATTGCCTGGGATGCTCTGGCAGAGCACCTGGAAGCTTCCCTCGCGCAGGCGTGAAGCGGGTCAACAGCCGATTTGGTGAAAAGGAGTATTGGGGTGTCGAGTACCGATGATGAACAGCTGGTGGCATTCAAGGACTGGTGGCAGCGCAACGGCAAGCCACTGGTAACCGGCGGCCTGCTGGCACTGGTGATAGTGTTCGGCTGGCAAGCTTTCCAGAAGTACCAGGGCAACCAGTCGCAAGGTGCCTCGAACCTCTATCAGGCCCTGCTGGAAACCACCCTGACGCCTAGCGGCGCACCGGATGCGGCCAAGGTTGCGGAACTGTCCGGCAAGCTCAAGAGCGAGTTTGGCGGCACGGCATATGCGCAGTACGGCAGCCTGTTCGTGGCCAAGGTCGCGGTCGAGGCTGGCAAGCTCGATGATGCTGCCGCAGAACTCAAGTCGGTACTGGACAAGCCGGCCGACGCGACCTTGGGCGAAATCGCCCGTCAGCGTCTGGCCCGTGTCCTGGCGGCCCAGAACAAGGTCGATGAAGGCCTGAAGCTGCTCGAAGGCGATGCCGACAAGGCGTTCCTGGCCAGCCGTGAAGAGCTCAAGGGCGACCTGCTGGTACAGCTGGGTCGTGTTACTGACGCTCATACCGCTTACGAAAAAGCCAAGGCCGCACTGTCTGACGACGCTGCGATCGGTGGCCTGCAACTCAAGCTCGACGACCTGGCCAAAGGGGATGCGTGACGTGATCGGTTGGAAACATGCAGCAGTGCTGACCCTGGCCCTTCTGGCCGTGGGTTGCAGCAGCAACAGCAAAAAGGAATTGCCTCCGGCCGAGCTGACCAAGTTCACCGAAGAGGTGGTCCTGAAGAAGCAGTGGAGTCGTTCGATCGGTGACGGTCAGGGCGATTCCTTCAACATGCTGGTCCCGGCGATCGAGAACGATCGTATCTACGCCGCCGATGTAACCGGTGTAGTGATGGCCATGGATCGCAACAACGGTGACGTGGCCTGGAAAAAGGACCTCGAACTGCCTGTTTCCGGCGCTGTTGGCGTCGGTTATGGCCTGGTCATGCTGGGTACGCTGCGCGGCGACGTGATTGCCCTGGATGCCAGCACCGGTGAAGAGCGTTGGCGTTCGCGAGTGACCAGTGAAGTGCTGGCACCACCTGCCAGCAATGGCGATGTGGTGGTGGTACAGACCCAGGACGACCGCGTGATTGGCCTGGATGCCAGCACCGGTGATCGCCGCTGGATCTACGAAAGCACTCCGGCCGTGTTGACCCTGCGTGGCACCGGTGCGCCGATTGTCACCAATCACCTGGCCGTAGCCGGTCTGTCGACTGGTAAAGTCGTCGCGCTGGATACGCGTAACGGCGTTCCGGTGTGGGAACAGCGTGTGGCGATTCCTCAAGGTCGCTCGGAGCTTGACCGTGTCGTCGATATCGACGGTGGCCTGCTGCTGTCTGGCGGTACCCTCTACGTCACCAGCTACCAGGGCCGTGTTGCCGGCCTGGACCTGGAAAGCGGCCGGGTCCTGTGGCAGCGCGATGCGTCCAGCTACACCGGTGTGGCCCAGGGTTTCGGTAACGTCTACGTGAGCCTGGCTTCGGGCACTGTGGAAGGTATCGACGAGCGCTCCTCGAGCGCCCTGTGGAGCAACGATTCGCTGGCACGTCGTCAACTGTCGGCGCCGGAAGTGTTCTCCAGCTATGTAGCCGTGGGTGACCTGGAAGGTTACCTGCACCTGCTCAGCCAGGTTGACGGCCGCTTCGTGGGTCGTGAACGTATCGACAGCGATGGCCTGCGTGCCCGTCCGCTGGTGGTGGGCGACACCATCTATGTGTACGGCAACAGCGGCAAGCTCGAGGCGCTTACCATCCGCTGAGGCTATGCTTGAGGCCGTGCAGGCCTCGGGCTGCGGCACTTCTGGTGCCGCCCGAACTCCGGCCGCTGCAGTGCAGCGGCCTTTGTATTTTCTGAATTTATGAAGTGGAGAGCCGCATGGTTCCCGTAATTGCCCTGGTGGGCCGACCGAACGTCGGTAAATCCACCATGTTCAACCGCCTGACCAAGACCCGCGATGCCATCGTCGGTGACTTGTCCGGGCTGACCCGTGACCGTCAGTACGGTGAAGCACGCTGGCAAGGCCGTTCGTTCATTCTGGTCGACACCGGTGGTATTTCCGGTGACGAGCACGGCATGGATGAAAAAATGGCCGAGCAGTCGCTGCTGGCTATCGAAGAAGCCGATGTCGTACTGTTCCTGGTCGACGCCCGCGCCGGCCTGACGGCTGCTGACCAGATGATTTCCGAGCACCTGCGCAAGCGCAACAAGCGCTCGTTCCTGGTTGCCAACAAGATCGACAACATCGATCCGCAAATGGCCATTGCCGAGTTCTCGCCATTGGGCATGGGCAATGCCATTGGCGTTGCCGGCGCGCAGGGCCGTGGTGTCAACAACCTGCTGGAAGCGGTGCTGAGCGACTTCCCACGGGACAAGGAAGAAGAGATCGACACCGACGTCGCCGAAGGCGAAGAAGCGGTGCGCATTCCTGGCCCGAGCGAAAAAGACGGAATCAAGATCGCCATCATCGGTCGTCCGAACGTCGGTAAATCGACGCTGGTCAACCGCATGCTGGGTGAAGAGCGGGTCATCGTCTATGACCAGCCGGGCACAACGCGCGACAGTATCTACATTCCCTTCGAGCGTAACGAAGAGAAGTACACACTGATCGACACAGCCGGGGTGCGCAAGCGCGGCAAGATCCACGAAGAAGTCGAGAAGTTCTCCGTGGTCAAGACGCTGCAGGCAATCAAGGACGCCAACGTGGTGATCTTCGTCATGGACGCCCGCGAAGGCGTGGTTGACCATGACCTGAACCTGTTGGGCTTTGCCCTGGAAGCCGGTCGCGCAATTGTCATCGCCCTGAACAAATGGGATGGCATGCAGCCGAGCGAACGCGACTATGTGAAAACCGAGCTGGAACGCCGGTTGTTCTTCGTCGACTTCGCCGACATCCACTTCATTTCGGCACTGCACGGCACTGGCGTGGGCAACCTGTACCAGTCGGTGCAGAACTCCTTCCGCTCGGCCGTTACCCGCTGGCCAACCAGCCGCCTGACGCAGATCCTCGAAGACGCGATCAGCGATCACCAACCGCCGATGGTCAACGGTCGCCGCATCAAGCTGCGCTATGCCCACCTGGGTGGTGCGAACCCGCCGATCATCGTGATCCACGGTAACCAGGTCGAGAAGGTGCCCAAGTCCTACTCGCGCTACCTGGAAAACACCTATCGCCGGGTGCTCAAGCTGGTGGGTACGCCGATCCGCATCGAGTACAAGGGCAGCGATAACCCGTACGAAGGCAACAAGAACACCTTGACCGACCGCCAGGTCAACAAGAAGCGTCGCTTGATGTCGCACCACAAGAAAGCCGAGAAGAAGCGTAAAGACAAACGCTGAAATCAGGTAGGCGCGGATATATCCGCGCCTACCGATGCGACTGTTTCAACCTTTTTCCTGACCACTCAATCCGCTATGCTCGGTCTCTGACCGCGCCGCCTCGAGCCGGATTGTTCTGCAGGAAAGAGGGTTTCATGATCAGCAGCAAGTTGCCGAATGTCGGCACGACCATCTTTACCACCATGTCCCAGCTCGCTGTGCAAACCGGCGCTTTGAACCTGTCCCAGGGTTTTCCGGATTTTGGCGCGCCGCAGGCACTGCTGGATGCCGTCTGCCGCCACGTCAGTGCCGGTCACAACCAGTACAGCCCGATGACCGGCCTGCCGGCACTGCGTCAGCAAGTGGCAATCAAGATTGCCCGCAGCTATGGCGTCAGTGTCGATGCCGATACTGAAGTGACCATTACCCCCGGTGCCACCGAAGCGATTTTCTGCGCCATCCATGCGGTTATTCGTGCGGGTGATGAAGTGATCGTCTTCGATCCGTCTTACGACAGCTACGAGCCGTCTGTGGAACTGGCCGGTGGCCGTTGTGTGCACGTGCAACTGAGCGATGGCACGTTTGCCATCGACTGGCAGAAGCTCACCGATGCCCTCAGCCCACGTACGCGGATGATCATCCTCAACTCGCCGCACAACCCCAGTGGCGCCGTGTTCAGTCGCGACGACCTGGACAAGCTGGCCCTGCTGATTGCCGAGCGTGATATCTACCTGGTCAGCGATGAAGTCTACGAACATCTGGTGTTCGACGGCGTTCAGCACGCCAGCGTGCTGGCGCACGAAGGGCTTTACCCGCGCGCCTTTGTGGTCAGCTCGTTCGGCAAGACCTATCACGTTACCGGCTGGAAGACCGGGTATGTGGTGGCACCGCCAGCGCTGAGCGCCGAGTTGCGCAAGGTGCACCAGTACGTCAATTTTTGCGGGGTAACCCCGCTGCAGTGGGCGCTGGCTGATTTCATGGCCGAGCAACCGCAGCATGTCGAAGAGTTGCCGGCGTTCTACCAGGCCAAACGCGACCTGTTCTGCGACTTGCTCGAACCGTCGCGTTTTCAGTTCACCCGTACGCCGGGCACCTATTTCCAGCTGGTCGACTATTCAGCGATCCGACCGGACCTGAACGATGTCGAGATGTCTTTGTGGCTGACCCGTGAACACGGAGTGGCGACCATCCCGGTATCGGTGTTTTACCAACAACCCATTCCTGAACAGCGCCTGGTGCGCCTGTGTTTTGCCAAACGCGAGGAGACGCTGCGTCAGGCAGCGGAGAAGCTATGCGCGATCTGAGTGCTCTGCCTAACCTGAAAGTGGCCCTGGTGCAGACAACCCTGGCCTGGCAGGACCGTCTGGCCAACTACGAGCATTTCGAAGGCTTGCTGGAGCAAGCGCGGGGTGCCGATCTGATTGTCCTGCCGGAAATGTTCACCACCGGGTTTTCGATGGATTCCGAGAGCCTGTGCGAGCCGGAAAACGGTCCGACCTACAAGTGGCTCAAGGCCCAGGCGAAAAAGCTCGATGCCGTGGTCACTGGCAGTGTAATTATCCAGGCCGGCGACGGCAGCCACCGCAATCGCCTGCTGTGGGCGCGACCGGACGGCGACATCCTGTTTTACGACAAGCGTCACCTGTTCCGTATGGCCGGTGAACACAAGCATTACACCCCGGGCGAGCGTCAGGTGCAGTTCGAGGTAAAGGGCTGGCGGGTACGGGCGCTGATCTGCTACGACCTGCGCTTTCCGGTCTGGAGCCGCGATGCCCAGGACACCGACCTGCTGCTGTACACGGCCAACTGGCCGGCAGCGCGCCGTCAGCACTGGAACCGCCTGTTGCCGGCACGGGGTATTGAGAACCTGTGCTACGTGGCTGCGGTCAATCGGGTGGGGACGGATGGCAAGGGCTTTGCCTACAGCGGCGACAGCCAGGTGCTGGACTTCCAGGGTGAAAGCCTGCTCAGTGCGGGGGAGGCGGACGGGGTGTTTACCGCGGTGTTGAGTTCGGCCGACCTGGCGGCCTATCGTACGCGTTTTCCGGCCAATCTGGACGCGGATACCTTCGAGCTGCATTGATCGGCTGATGCCATCGCCGGCAAGCCGGCGATGTGGCCTCAAGCCCTAGTACACATCCCTGCGGTAACGCCCGAGCTCGATCAGGCGCTCAACTTCACCTGCGCCAAGCACCTCGTTCAGCACCGCATCGACACCGCAGGCCATGCCCTGCAGGCTGCCACAGATATAGATCGAGGCGCCTTCGTCAAGCCAGCGGCGCAGTTCAGCCGCCTGCGCGCGCACGCAATCCTGCACGTAGACCTTGTGCGCCTGATCACGGGAGAAGGCGAGGTCCAGGCGCGCCAGTGACCCGTTGTGCAACCAGCCTTGCAGCTCGTGTTCACAAAGAAAGTCATGGGCCCGGTTGCGCTCACCGAACAGCAGCCAGTTACGGTGGTCACCAGCGACGATCCGCGCCTTGAGCAGGCTGCGCAGCCCGGCAATTCCGGTACCGTTGCCGATCAGGATCATTGGTGTCGCTGCTGCCGGCAGGTGGAACCCACTGTTGCTGCGCAGGCGCAGGCTGACGCTGTTGCCCACCGGCAGGTACTCGGTCAGCCAGCCGGAGCCAAGCCCTAGGCTGCCATCGAGGTGACGCTCCTGGCGCACGATCAGTTCAAGCACACCCTCACTGGCAATCGAGGCAATCGAGTACTCCCGCGCCGCCAGCGGAATCAGCGCATCGACCAAGGCCTGGGCGTGCAGGCCAACCAGGTGCTCGCGGCTCTTGGGCAGTTGTCGGCCAGCGAGGGCTTGAAGCAAGGTTTCCTGCAGGCCGTCGACCTGAACCTGGGTGTCGCCTTCAAGTCCCAGTCCTTTCAGAAACAGGGCAAGGCTATCTGCACTGTTACGCGGCAGAATCTCCACCAGGTCGCCCGCTTGCCATTGCGCAGGCTGCTCTGGCTTGAAGCCCAGCAGATAGATGGCTGAGCCTTGGCTGCCAGGGTTCATCAAAGTGCGCTCGACCAGGCTCCAGTTGCTGAATGTCGGTGCCTGCCAGGCGGCTGGCGGTGTGCTGCCGGTCAGCTGGGCCAGTTGCTGCTGCCAATGTTGCAAAGCTGAAGGGTCGGCGCTGTCGACTTCAACGGGGGCGAAGGCGGTGGTGGCGCCGCGTTCAACCAGCCAGGCCTGCAGCCGTCGCGCAAAGCCACAGAAGTCAGGGTACTGCCGGTCGCCGAGGGCGAGCAGGGCATAGTTCAGGTTGTTAAGGGCCCAGGGTTGACCCAGTACTTTGCGTTCGAAACCGCGAGCGCTGTCTGGCGCCTCGCCATCGCCGAAGGTGCTGATCACAAACAGTGCGCGCTCGGCCTGCTGGAGATCGCTCTCGGTCAGTTCGGCCAAGGGCCGCACCTGCACCGGCAAACCCGCTGCCTGCAATTGCCCGGCACTTTGCCAGGCCAGTTGCTCGGCAAACCCGCTCTGGCTGGCGAAGCCGACCAGCCAGCTCTCGCCCTGGGCATCGGTTGCTGCCAGCGTGTTGCGTGCGGCACGCACCTGGCGCTTTTTGCGGCGCCGGTCGAGGTACAGGAGCCAGCCGGTGACAAAGAACAGCGGCATGGTCAGGCTGGCGATGGTCACCAGGATGCGTCCGGTCAGGCCGAAGTAGCTGCCGACGTGCAAGGCATAGACGCTGGCCAGCAACTGCGCCTTGAACGACTTGTCGGCATAGCGATCATGCTTTTTCACCTGGCCGCTGGCCGGGTCGATGGTCAGGGTGTTGAACGCGCGTTCGTGTTCAGCGCCTTGCAGCCGGTAAAACACGGTCGCCGGTTGTCCGCCGGCCGGGGGCAGGCGCAGGTTGTAGGTGGCCATGCCCGGGCCGCCGGCGGCCTGCAGGCTGGCCCAGACGGCGTCATAGTCGACGACCAGGGGCTTGGCGTCTTTACCCGGCGCGCCGCCCGGGCGGCCACGGCCTTCGCCACGTTTGTGCTGCTCACCGGCACGCGGGCCGTCGCCCAGCAGCCTGTTCAAGCCTTCGCGGTACCATTCGTAGGACCAGAACAGGCCGGTGAGGGCGAACAGCAGATAAAACAGCAGGCACCAGGTGCCGAATACGGCGTGCAGGTCCCAGTTGAACGCACGGCCTTTCTTCGCCCAGTCCAGAGTCAGCCATACCCGCCAGTTCAGCGCCTTGCGCGGCCAGCGCAGGTACAGGCCGGAGAGGCAGAAGAAAATCAGCATCAGGGTGCAGGCGCCGGTGATCTGCCGGCCCGTATCACCGATGGCCAGGAAACGGTGCAGTCGCAGCATCAGGTCGAAGAAACCCTGGCCGCTGACATCGCCCTGCAGCTTGCCGGTGTAGGGGTCGACGTAGCGCATCTGGCCACGGCGCTCGCCCGGTGGCGGGGTGAAGAACACGCGCGCGGCGGTATCGCCTTGGGTATCGACCGTGAGCATGGCGACCTTGTCGCCGTGTGCGGCCTCGACGCGGCGCACCAGTTCGGGCATGGGCAACACGCCTTCCTGGCGCACCTCGACCTTGAGCACGTCGGGGTTGAACAAGCGCAGGAGTTCATCCTGGAACGACCAGATCGCCCCGGTAATGCCCATCAAGGCCAGCACCAGACCGGCGGTGATGCCGAAGAACCAGTGCAGTTGGAACAGGGATTTCTTCACCACATCAATCACCTTGTCTTGCCGCAAATGCGAATGCGTCGCGCATTATGCCTTGATACACAAAAGCCCCGCTCACAGAAGTGAACGGGGCTTGCCGGTCAGCGCACTTAGAAGTGGACGCTGGTGGTCAGCAGGGCAGTGCGCCCGGCAGCCTGGTTGGCGAAGTGTGTCGAGTAGGCCTTGTCGTAATAGGTTTCGTCGGTCAGGTTTTGTACGTTCAACTGCAGATCGACGTTTTTGGTCAGCTTGTAGCTGGCCATGGCGTCGTAGCGTACATAGCTGTCGACCATGGTGGTGTTAGCCACGCTGCCATACACCTCGTCGGTGTAGAAGGCTCCGCCACCGATGGTCAGCTTCGGCGTGACGGCGTAGGTGGTCCACAGGCTGGCCGAGTTGTTCGGGGTGTTAGGCAGTTGGTTGCCGTCGTTGGCCTTGCCCATTGGGCCGCCGTCGATCTGGCGGGCTTCCATGTAGGTGTAGCCAGCGAACACTTGCCATTTTTCGGTGATCTTGCCGCTTGCCGACAATTCGACGCCTTCTACGCGAGTGGTACCGACGTTCTCGTAGGTGGTGGTGTCGACCTGAACACGGGCGTTGTCTTTTTCAGTACGGAACAGGGCAGCAGTCAGTGCCAGTCGTTGGTCGAGCAAGTCCCACTTGGTGCCGATTTCGTAGTTGGTGGTTTCTTCAGGCTCCATGTCGTTCTTGACGGTCGCCGTGGTCACCGGGTTGCTGTCCGTGCCCTCGCCCAGCATCGAGCCTGGCGGCGTGGCCGCTGTGGCGTAAGAAATGTAGATGCTGCCGTTGTCCTGCGGTTTCCACACCAGGCCGACCTGGCCGGTGACGAACTCACTGGTGTCCTCGCCCTTGTTGGCTACACCGCTGGTAACGGTGGTAGCGCCTGCAGCGTTGTAGGTGCGGAACTTGGTGGTGAAGTGGTCGTACCGCAGGCCGAGATTCAGCAGCCATTGCGGGTCCAGCTCGATGGTATCGAACGCATAGAGTGCGCGGGTGGTGCTGGAGGTGTCGGTGCCCGCGTAGTTGCGCGCCGTGGTACCGGTCCAGACGTCATCCGGGTTCGGGTTGCTCAGCGAGGTGCAGCTGCCGCCGTTGCTTGGCCCGGTGCAGTTGGTCAGCTTGCTGTTCGGGGTAACGGTGTAGCTCTGCTTGTCGGCATCTTCATGGGTGAACTCGATACCGGTGGAGAAGTTGTTCTTGAAACCACCCAGGACGAATTCGCCAAACAGATCGGTCTGGTTGGTGGTGGTGGCCGTGTTGCCGACACGGGTGTTGGCGCGACGCCATACACCACCGCGGTTGACGTTGCCGGCGCTGTCGTCAGGCTGGGTCAGGATGTAGTCCTGCATGCTGTTGCCGTGACGCAGGGTGTTCTTGACGGTCAGCGAGTCTGTCAGGTCGTGCTCGACAGCAATGGTGGCGATGTCGGTGCGCGTTTTGCGGAAGTCGCGGTCGGTCAGGCCATAAAAGTTGCTGCTGTCGCCGCCATCGACCGGTTTGTCCGGGTTGGCCGAGGTGCGGCCACCGCTACCGGTAGTCGGGATGCTGTAAGGGATACCCGAATCAGGCAGGTCATCGCTTTCCATGTGGTAGTAGTCAAGGTTGACCCGTGTCGGGGTGCCCAGACCGAATGCCAGCGAAGGTGCGATACCCCAGCGGTCATAGTTGACCTTGTCGCGGCCGGCAACGTTGCTTTCGTGGCTCATCAGGTTCAGACGGCCGGCAGCGTTGTCGGTGAACTGGTAGTTGCCATCAAGGGTGTAGCGCTGGGTCTGGTCGGAGCCCCAGGTGAAACCACCGTCGAACGAGTTGCCCAGATGCGCACGCTTGCTCACCAGGTTGATGCTGCCACCGGCTGAGCCACGGCCACCAAAGGTGGAGTTTGGGCCTTTGCTGACTTCTACCGACTCTACAGCGAATATTTCGCGGGTCTGGGCGCCGGTGTCGCGCACGCCGTCGAGGAAGGTGTCGCTCTGGGCATCGAAGCCGCGGATGAATGGACGGTCGCCTTGCGGGTTGCCGCCTTCACCGGCACCGAAGGTTACGCCTGGCACGGTGCGCAGGGCGTCCTGCAGTGTCAGGGCATTGGTGTCCTTGAGTACCTGCTGCGGAATGACGGTGATGGAGCGAGGGGTGTCCACCAGCGGCGCAGTGTACTTCTGCGAGGCTGCGCTTTCGACTTTGTAGTCGGTGCTGGCAGCATCGGACTGGCCGGTAACGCTGGTCGCGTCCAGGGCAATCGCGCCGTTCTTTGCGGGCTCGGCATCTGCGGCGTAAGCCATGTGGCCTGCAGAGGTAGCGGTGATCGCTACGCCAATGGCAGAGGCGAGCAAGCGTGGTGAACTGACAGCGGTTGGCACGTAGTGACGCGGCATGGTGGTCCCCTTCCCCGGTTTCAAAGGCCGCGAAATATAATGTAAACAAATATGAGTGGCAATTGAGAGTAATTATTATTAGTGAGAAATTTACATTCTTTACAATTTACTTTTGACGGGTTTTTCGTGCTGAAACGTCGCACCCCTCGGAAAAGGCTTGTGGAGAGTCAATGGGAATCAATACCATTGACGTCCTTACTGATCCCAGGGGCTTGCGCCATGCTGCTACACATTGCCGGACTGTTCTCCACCGAGGAGGTCGCACGTATTCGTGAAGCGCTGGAGCAGACCGAGTGGGCGGATGGCAAGATCACCGCCGGCTACCAGTCGGCCAAGGCCAAGCACAACCTGCAGTTGCCCGAGGGGCACCCGCTGGCCAAGGAGATCGGCACGGCGCTGATCGAGCGCCTTTGGCAGCACCCGCAGTTCATGTCGGCGGCCTTGCCGCACAAGGTGTTTCCGCCGCTGATCAACTGCTACCGCGAAGGCGGCAATTTCGGTTTTCACATCGACAACGCCCTGCGCCAGCCCCGTGGCAGCCACGAGCGGGTGCGTACCGACCTGTCCTCGACCCTGTTCCTGAGCAACCCCGAGGACTACGACGGCGGTGAACTGGTGATCCAGGACACCTATGGCGTTCAGCAAGTGAAGCTGGCGGCCGGTGATCTGGTGTTATACCCGGGCACCAGTTTGCACAAGGTCAACCCGGTCACGCGCGGCGCACGCTATGCCGCATTCTTCTGGACCCAGAGCCTGGTGCGCGAAGACAGTCAGCGTGCCTTGCTGTTCGAGATGGACAACGCCATTCAGGCGCTCACCGCCGACATGCCGGAGCACCCGGCGCTGATTCAGCTCACCGGTACCTATCACAACTTGTTGCGTCGCTGGGTAGAGGTCTGAGCCATGACATTTGCCTTGCGCAACCGCCAGGAGCTGGACAGCCAGCAATTCGCCCAGATGCTTGAGCACAGCCCGGCAAAGGCCGCTCAGGCGCTGGTGGCAGCGGCGGGGCAGGACATTGTCGAGGCACAGCTACTGCTTGGGCAGATCCTGCTCGATGGCCGTGGCATCGAAAAAGACCCTGCCCTGGCGCGGCGCTGGTTTGCCATTGCCGCCAGCCGCGGCAGTGCCATGGCCGACAACATGCTCGGACGCTGCCTGGAGCATGGCTGGGGCGGGGAGGTGGACCAGGCGCTAGCTGCACGGCATTACGCCAGGGCGGCGCAAGCCCGCCTGGACTGGGGCCTGTACAACTATGCCAATCTGCTTGCCACCGGGCGCGGTGTCGCCGAGGACCCGGTGACGGCGCTGTCCTGTTATCGGCAAGCGGCCGAACTCGGGCACGCCAAGTCGATGAACCTGCTCGGGCGCTACCTGGAGGAGGGCGTGCATTGCCCGCGTGATGTGCCCGGTGCACAGCGCTGGTACCAGCGCTCGGCCGAGGCCGGGGATTTTCGTGGGCAGTTCAGTCATGCCGGCGTGCTCGCCGCTCAGGGCCAGACGCAGGAGGCACTGGTGTGGCTGCAGCGGGCACTGGAGGGCGGCAACGTGAACTTCCTGAGGGTCGCCGGACCCGCCCTGGAACAGGCCGAACAGCCTGAATTCCGCAAGCTGTCTGCGGCGTATCAGGCACGCCTGGCGCACCTGACTGCTGCGGCCTGAACCGCCACCTGAAAGTAAAACGGGGCCTTTCGGCCCCGTTTTTCGTTACAGGTAGTAGGCTTTCAGCGGCGGGAAGCCGTTGAATTCCACCGCGCTGTAGCTGGTGGTGTAGGCGCCAGTCGACAGCCAGTACAGGCGGTCACCGATGGCCAGGTTCAGCGGCAGGCCGTACTTGTAGTGCTCGTACATGATGTCGGCACTGTCACAGGTCGGGCCGGCGATGACCACTTCTTCCATCTCGCCTTTCTTCTCGGTCCAGATCGGGAACTTGATGGACTCATCCATGGTTTCGATCAGGCCGGAGAACTTGCCCACGTCGGTGTATACCCAGCGCTCGACGGCGGTACGCGACTTGCGCGCCACCAGCACGACCTCACTGACCAGAATGCCGGCGTTGGCAATCAGCGAGCGGCCAGGCTCGAGAATGATCTCTGGCAGGTCATCACCGAAGTCTTCCTTGAGGAAGCGGATGATTTCTTCGGCGTAGGTTTCCAGGCTGTTGGTACGGGTGATGTAGTTGGCCGGGAAGCCGCCACCCATGTTGATCAGCTTGAGCTCGATACCGTCTTCTTCCTTGAGGCGCTCGAAGATGACCTTGACCTTGGCAATCGCCGCGTCCCAGACACTGATGTCGCGCTGCTGCGAGCCAACGTGGAAGGACACGCCGTAAGGCACCAGGCCCAGGTCGCGGGCGAGGATCAGCAGGTCCATGGCCATGTCGGTCTGGCAGCCGAACTTGCGCGACAGCGGCCAGTCAGCGGTGGTCGAACCCTCGGTGAGGATGCGCACATAGACTTTCGAGCCCGGTGCGGCCTTGGCGATGTTGCGCAGGTCGGCTTCGGAGTCGGTGGCATACAGACGCACGCCCTTCTCATAGAAGTAGCGAATGTCCTTGGATTTCTTGATGGTGTTGCCATAGCTGATGCGGTCGGCACTGACGCCGCGGCTCAGCACTTTGGCCAGCTCGTAGATCGAGGCGATGTCGAAGCTCGAGCCTTTTTCCTTGAGCAGGTCGATGATCTCGACGGCCGGGTTGGCCTTGACCGCGTAGTAGACCTTGGCGAATTCGAAACCGGCGCGCAGGTCATCGTAGGCCTGGCTGATCATCTGCGTGTCGATGAGTACGAACGGGGTTTCTTGCTTGTCGGCGAAGGCTTTCATTTTTTGAAAGGTATCGCGCGCGAAGTAGTCTTCGACCTGAATCGACATGCTTAGGGACTCCATGGGCAAACTGAAAAAATAAGTGGCTGCAACTGAACGTCCTCCGTATCCCCACTTTGGTTCGCCTACTTCCCAAGGCATGTCGCCGAAAGCAAAAAGGTCATCCGTGCGTGATAAAGCGAGCTACGGGTGACCTTGCTGTCTCGTCGTCAGTACTTGAGCCGGATGGATCGTTTCCAGCATGGACGTTCGGCGCGAACTTTAGGACCTGAGGGGCTCAAGATCAACAAAAAATGTCGCGATTTTGCACACGCCTGTCGCCGTGGTTCGGCCAGCCACTTTGTAACCGACCCAGGTAAACAGTAGATGTTCAATTTGATGACAAAAGCGTTAAAAATACCTGCATAAGCGCAGATCGTGTTGAAAGTCGGCTAATTGGCCAAGAGTGGCTTTTATGCGGGAAAATCAGGGCAAAAGTCGTTGAAAAGGTGGCGATTTTTGCTTCGTTTTATCCAAGGCGTTTGCGTGGGTGAATGGTGTGGCCGTTCATATTTTTTCTCGCTTTTTTCAAGCGCTCCGACCGACGGTTTCGTGCAGTTTTTTCTCGTTTTACGCTTCGTCGGTCGCTGTGATCTTCGATTGAAGCGCTTAATAAGAAACATTACTATTCGCGCTCTCTCTTTTTGCCTGGCGTACCCCCGCATCGTGTCGCGACACAAAGGCTTTTTCGACCACTACCATGAGCTGATCGGCACCTGGACGCGCAAGCTGCGCAATCGCCAGCAAGCCGAGGACATCGCTCATGACGCCTTTGTGCGGGTGCTGGAAAATGAACAGGCCGGTGTCGAGCAGCCACGTGCCTACCTGCACCAGACAGCACGCAACATTGCCGTCGATGGTTATCGCCGCGAAGACCGGCGCCAGTTGCTGGAGCAGGACACCTTCGATCCCGGCACCGACGTCCATGGTGACCCGGAGGCTTATATGCATGCCCTCGAGCTGGCTGACAGTGTTGAACGTGCCCTGGCGCAGTTGCCGCTGAACTGCCGACGGGTGTTCATCTGGCAGAAGATCGAAGGGCTGACCCAGGCCGAAATTGCCGAACGCATGGGCTTGACCAAGAACATGGTCGAAAAGTATATGATCCGCACGCTCCGGCATCTGCGTGAGCACCTGGATGTGTCGACGAGATGAGTCAGGCGAATGTTTTCATGAATCAGGACGCGTGCCGTTGTGGCGACGACGCTGTGCGCGAGCAGGCAGCCCGCTGGTTTGCCCGCACCCGCGACGGCGCGTTGGCGGCCGAGGCGCAGGTACAGCTCGATGCCTGGCTGGCACAGCACCCGCAGCATCAGCGCGAATACGATCTGCTCGCCCGGCTGTGGGGCGCAGCCGATGCACTGCCGCGTGCGCGCCTTGAGGCACTCTGCCAGGCCGATCCGGTACGCCAGTTGCCACGTCGACGCTTCATCCAGCAGGCGTTGGCCGCCGGTATTGCCACTGCGGCAGTGGGGCTTGGCTGGTTCGGCTGGCAGCATCATCAGCTCAACTACCAGGACCAGCTGCAAACGGCGCTGGGCGAACGCCGTCAACTCGAACTACCGGACGGTTCGCAACTGGAGCTGAACGGCCGTACCCAGGTAAAAGTCGATTTCAGCGCCGGACAACGGCGCATCGAACTGGCGGCGGGTGAAGTCATGTTCAGTGTTGCCCATGACACGGCGCGGCCGTTTATCGTCAGCACCGGCAATGGCACGGTGACTGTCACAGGGACGCGTTTTGACGTGCGCCTGGACCCGGACCGTACGCGGGTGGCGGTAGAGCAAGGTTCGGTCAAGGTGCAGGGCACTGGTACCAGTCAGGCGCTACTTACCGCTGGGCTGGGTTCGCAGATCGATGCCCAAGGCAAGGTCGCCGAGCCCTATGCCGTGGACGCTGCGGCACTGACGGCCTGGCGCAAAGGCAAGCTGGTGTTCAATGACGTGCCCTTGAGCGAGGTGGTCGAGGAAGTGTCGCGCTACCGCGCGCAACCACTGCGCGTAGCGCCGGGCAAAGCCGCCGCGCTGCGTCTGAGCAGCACGTTCAGCAGCGACGACACCGATGCACTGCTACGGGCGTTGCCGAGCATCTTGCCGGTGGCAATCAAGACCCATGCCGACGGCTCCAGCGAAATAATTTCAAAATAAATTCAGGTTTTTTTTCAGTTGTTCGTCTTCCTGGCCAACTGCAACTACCAAGCATTTCCATTTGCATGCAGCGGGTGCATACCCCGGACCTTCAGGATGTTTCGACGACGTGAATAACACCAAGTTTTCCCTGCGTTCTACCGCTTGTTTTCGCTGGTTGCCCCTGGCACTGGCCCTGGCCGTGAGCAGCGGCATTGCCTCCAGCTATGCGGACGAGGCAGTGACCCGGATCGAAATTCAGGCGCAACCGCTGGCGTCGGCCTTGAGCCAGCTGGGACAGCAGACGTCGCTGCAATTGTTCTTCAGCCCGGAGCTGGTGGCTGGCAAGCAAGCCCCGGCGGTGTCGGGCAGCCTGGCGCCGGAGCAGGCCTTGCAGACCCTGTTGCAAGGCAGCGGCCTGACCTATGAAATCTCCCAGGGCACGGTGGTGCTCAAGCCTGCCCAGAGCGCCGGTACCCTGACCACCGGCAGCCTGGAACTGGCACCGACCGACATCAAGGTCGTGGGTGACTGGCTGGGAAACGCTGAGGAAACCGTGGTGCAGAACCATCCCGGTGCGCGCACCGTGGTGCGCCGGGAAGCCATGGTCGAGCAGGGCGCGATGAACGTTCGCGATGTGCTGCGCGGCGTTCCTGGTGTTCAGGTCCAGGATTCCAACGGCACCGGTGGCAGTGACATTGCCCTGAACGTCGGGGTGCGCGGGCTGACGTCGCGCCTGTCGCCACGCTCCACTGTTCTGATCGATGGCATTCCGGCAGCGTTCGCCCCTTACGGGCAACCCCAGCTGTCGATGGCGCCGATCTCGTCCGGCAACCTCGACAGCATTGATGTGGTGCGGGGTGCCGGTTCCGTGCGCTATGGCCCGCAGAACGTCGGCGGGGTGATCAACTTCGTCACCCGCGCGATTCCGGAAAAAGCCACCGGTGAGTTGTCCACCACCATGGAGACCTCCCGGCACGGTGGCTGGAAGCACATCGAGTCGGCGTTCCTCGGCGGCACGGCCGACAATGGCCTGGGCGCGGCGTTGCTGTACTCGGGTGTCAATGGCAATGGCTACCGCAGCAGCAACAACGGCAATGACATCGATGACGTGCTGCTCAAAACCCATTGGGCGGTCACCGACAGTGACGAACTGTGGCTGAACTTCCATTACTACGATGCCACGGCCGACATGCCGGGCGGCCTGACCCAGGCGCAGTTCGACGATGACCCGTACCAGTCGGATCGTGACTACGACAATTTCAGTGGCCGCCGTAAAGATGTGTCGCTGAAGTACCTGCGCCAGATCGACGATGTCACCCAGTTCGAGGTGCAGACCTACTACACCGACAGCTTCCGTGGCAGCAGTATTGCCGCCCGTGATCAGAAGACTCTGTCGTCGTACCCACGCAGCTACCACACCTTCGCCATCGAACCGCGTGTGTCACGGATCTTCTTTGCCGGCCCGACCACCCAGGAAGTCAGCGTCGGCTATCGCTACCTCAAGGAAGCGATGCACGAACAGTCGACCCGCCTGGGCTTGGTCGACAATGTACCGACTCCGGTGCCGGGCTCTGACGGCCACGTGTTCCAGGACCGTACCGGTGGTACCGAGGCCAGCGCCTATTACATCGACGACAAGATCGACGTCGGCAACTGGACCATCACCCCGGGGATCCGCTTCGAACACATCAATACCGACTGGCATGAACGCCCGGTGATTGGTGCCAACGGCAAGCCGGTACAGGAGAAAAACCGCAGCATCAGCAGCAACGAACCGTTGCCCGCGCTGAGCGTGATGTATCACCTGTCGGATGAGTGGAAGCTGTTCGCCAACTATGAAACCTCGTTCGGTAGCCTGCAGTACTTCCAGCTGGGGCAGGGCGGTAGCGGTGACCAGACGGCCAATGGCCTGGAGCCGGAAAAGGCCAAGACCTACGAGATCGGTACCCGCTACAACAACGGGACCTGGGGGGCTGAGCTGACGGCGTTCTACATCGACTTCGATGACGAACTGCAATACATCAGCAACGACGTCGGCTGGACCAACCTGGGTGCCACCAAGCACCAGGGTATCGAAGCGTCGATGCGCTACGACCTGTCGGGCCTTGACCCGCGCCTGCAAGGCCTGAGCGCCAACGCGGCATTCACCTACACGCGTGCTACTTACGAAGGTGATATTCCTGGCTTCAAGGGACGTGACCTGCCGTTCTACTCGCGGCAGATCGTCAATGCCGGCCTGCGCTACCAGGTCGATCGCTGGACCTGGAACCTGGATGCCTACGCCCAGTCGAAACAGCGCGCACCAGGCACCGGGATGAATGCCGACGGCAGTTTCAACGGCGACTACATCACCGAGCCGAGTGCTGATGGTCAGTACGGCGACATTCCTGGTTACGTCACCTGGGCGGCGCGCGGGGGTTACGACTTCGGCAAGGAGCTGTCGAACCTGAAGCTGGCGGCAGGGGTGAAGAACATCTTCGACAAGCAGTACTACACCCGCTCCAGCGACAACAACTCGGGGATCTACCTGGGTGAACCACGTACGTTCTATGTGCAGGCCAGTGTAGGGTTCTAAGCCCTACACTGTGGGAGCGGTGCTTGCCCGCGAAGAACGGTAATGCGCTGTGGTCGACACACCGCAGCGGCTGGTTCGCCGGCAAGCCTGGCTCCTACAGCTGTAGGGTGTCAGGCCATGGCTTCGGCCGGCGATACGATGCTGGTTTTACCGCCACGCGAACGCCCGGAGCTCAGGTAGGCGGCAATCGATTCCTGGGTCACCTCACCGAGAAACACCTGCTCGGCATCGAGCACCGGCAACCACGACCGATTGAACTCGTACATCCGCGACAGCAGGATGCGCAGGTGCTCGTCGTGGGACGCCGTGGCATTGAAGGTGCGCAGGAAATCGCTGCAGCTGCCTTGCTGGCGATGCAGGTCGCGCCTACGCACATAGCCCATGGCCTTGTTCTGCCCGTCGGTGACCACTACGTAGCGGCGGTCATGCTCATCCATCAGTTCCAGGGCATCGTTGACTGGCGTCTCCGGGCTGACGGACGGCGCGTTGTCGGCGGCGTCTTCGGCGCGTACCAGCAGCAGGCGTTTGAGCGTGCTGTCCTGGCCGACAAAGTTGCTGACGAAGTCATCGGCCGGGTGCGCCAGCAGGGTGTCGGGATGGTCGATCTGGATCAGTTTGCCGGCTCGGAAAATGGCAATCTTGTCCCCGAGTTTGATCGCCTCGTCGATGTCATGGCTGACCATGATCACCGTCTTGTTCAGCGCCCGTTGCATCTCGAAGAACTCGTTCTGGATCATCTCGCGGTTGATCGGGTCGACGGCCCCGAACGGCTCGTCCATCAGCAGCAATGGTGCGTCGGCGGCCAGCGCGCGAATCACTCCGATACGCTGTTGCTGGCCACCGGACAGCTCGCGCGGGTAGCGTTGCAGGTACTGCTTGGGTTCGAGCTTGATCATGCTCATCAGCTCGCGGGCGCGTTCGTGGCACTTCTGTTTGTCCCAGCCGAGCAGGCGCGGGACCACGGTGATGTTTTCTTCGATGGTCATGTTGGGGAACAGGCCGATCTGCTGGATCACATAGCCGATGCGCCGGCGCAGGCTGACTTCGTCGAGGCCGCTGGTGTCTTCGCCGTTGATCAGCACCTTGCCGGAAGTCGGCGCGATCAGGCGATTGATCATTTTCAGCGTGGTGCTCTTGCCGCAACCGGACGGGCCGAGGAACACGCAGATTTCGCCTTCATTGACGGTCAGGCTGACAGCGTCGACGGCTTTGACATCTTTGCCGTTGGCGTGAAAGGTCTTGCTCAGGTTCTGAAGTTCGATCATTTGCGCAGTCCTTCTGGAGTCAGGGCACGTTGCAGGGTCTGCAGCAGCAGGTCGGCGAAGATCGCCAGCAGGCTCACCAGCACAGCGCCGACCAGCAGCATCGACATGTCGCTGCGGCTGATGGAGGTCAGGATGAGGACGCCCAGGCCACCGGCGCCAATGGTGGCGGCGATGGTCATGACGCCAATGTTCATTACTACGGCGGTACGGACACCGGCGAGAATCACCGGTACGGCGATAGGCAGTTCGACCATGCGCAGGCGTTGGCCGAACGTCATGCCGATACCGCGTGCCGCTTCACGGATCCCGGGTTCGACGTTGGTCAGTGCCAGGTAGGTATTTCGCAGGATCGGCAGCAGGGAATAAAGGAACACGGCGGTGATCGCCGGCAGTGGTCCCAGGCCCTGGCCGAATTTGGAGTAGAACGGCAGCAGCAGGCCGAACAGGGCGATCGAGGGGATGGTCAGCAGTACCGTGGCACAGGCCTGCAAGGGGCCGGCCAAAGACGGGAAGCGGGTCATCAGGATGCCCAGCGGTACGCCGAACAGAATCGCCAGGCTGACGGCGATGCCGACCAGGGTGATGTGCTGCCAGGTCAGGTGCAGGACCTGGGCCCAATCCAGGTGAGCGAAGGTATCGAGCATGGTCATGGCTGCTCCTGTGCAGGTGGATGCTGGCGCAGGTACTCGGCCGCTACCTTGCCCGGACTATGGTGCTCGACGTCGACCTTGGCGTTGAGTTCGCGCATGGTCTGGTCATCCAGTTGCTCGGCCAGTGGCTTGAGCAGGGTGGCCAGTTGCGGGTGGGCGTCGAGGATTTCCTTGCGCACCACGGGGGCGGCGGTGTAGTCGGGGAAGTAGTGTTTGTCGTCTTCGAGCAGTTTCAGATCGAAGGCGCTCAGGCGCCCGTCGGTGGTGTAGACCAGGCCGCTGAACACCTGGCCGTTGCGCAGTGCGGTGTAGACCAGACCGGCATCCATCTGGCGAATGTTGCGACGGGTCAGTTGCAGGTCATAGGTTTCGGTCAGCCCCACCAGCCCGTCGGGACGGTTGGCGAACTCGGTATCGAGGGCGACCACGTGGTTGCGGTCCTTTTCCTCGCGTAACACCTGATTCAACTCACTGATGTTGTTCACCTGCGGATACTGCTCGGCGATCTTGCGCGGCAAGGCCAGGGCGTAGGTGTTGCTGAATTTCGACGGTGCTAGCCAGATCAGGTCTTTTTTGGCATCCAGTTCCTTGACCTTGGCGTAGGTGGCCGCGGCACTGGGCATGCGCTCCTCGATGTGGTTGTAGGAAACCAGCGACACACCGGTGTATTCCCAGACCATGTCCAGCTGACCGGTTTCGTGGGCGCTGCGTGCCAGGTTGCTGCCCAGGCCGCCGGTGATGCGTACATCGAAGCCGTTCTGGTTGAGGTAGCGGGCAGTGATTTCGGCCAGCACCGTTTGCTCGGTGAAGACCCTTGCGCCGAGGCGAATCACGGGTTTTGTCGCAGCCTGGGCAAATCCGGAGAACAGCAGGGCCGCGCCCAGTAACAAGGCGATTCTTTTCATTGGAGTTCCTTCGCTTAGTGGGCCAGGCCGCGTTCAAGCCAACGGCGACTGCCGTGCGCCACCAGGGCGTCCAGCAAGAGGGCGAGCAAGGCGGTGCAGGCGGCGCCGAGCAGCAGTTGCGGCTGATTGTTCAGGGCAATGCCGGGGAAAATCAGGCTGCCCAGGCTGTTGGCGCCGATCAGGAACGACAGCGGGGCGGTGCCGACGTTGATCGCCAGGGCGACGCGCACGCCACCGATGATGATCGGCACGGCATTGGGCAACTCGACACGCCAGAGGCGTTGACGGGGCGTCATGCCGATACCGGTGGCGGCTTCTTTTAGCGAGGCGGGAACGTTTTTCAGGCCCTCGTAGGTGTTGCGCACGATGGGCAGGAGGGAGGCGAGGAACAGCGCGAAGATCGCGGGACCTGCGCCGATGCCGAGGAAGCTCAGGGCAATGGCCAGAACGGCCAGGGGCGGAATGGTATTGCCAATATTGAAAAACTGCATGAATCGTTCGGCGCGGTCGACCCGGTGTGGTCGACTCAAGGCAATCCCAGCGGGTATGCCCACGGCTAACGCCGCCACCATCGACAGCACCACCAACAACAGGTGGGCTTGCAGGTAGAACCACAGATCGGCGCGGTAGTGCGCGATCGTATCAATGCCAATCCAGTGGATCAGCAGGGCCAGGATGACGAGCACAAAGGCACATCCCATCAGCCCCTTGCCATAGCTTTTAGCCACAGGCGGACTCCTTTTGTTGTCGGCGAACACACTCCCGTGGCGGCCGCCATTCCAGGCGGCAGGCAGTGTGATCGCGATCAGCAGCGTGTTGTCCGAAGCGGAGCAGAACACGCCATAAGCGAGGCCTCGTCAGGCTCGTGTTGCCGGTGAATCTCACCCTGACGAACGGTTTTTACCGCATGCAAATCAGGGGAGTGGACGCCTCCACAGCCGTAAAGGTTCCCATCTGAAGCGGCATTTGGCCAGCGCTGTGTTTTTTCAAACGCTCGGTTTCCTTCTGCCATTTTCCACTGCAGCCCTTTGAGGCATGGGGCTGGCGGGAGTTCGACGAACGGTTTGTTCAACGTGGAAATAATCAAAAATGTTGATGAAATACGGGGGGATGACTGCGAACTGTCATTCGTTGCCTGCGTTGCTCGTCCAACGCGGTGATTTGGGTCCGCTGCAGGTTTCGGGTATAATCTGCGCCCTTTTTTTGAATCCCTTGCCAGGCGATTTCCCATGACCAACCAGGCCGCCGAAGTCGCGAAACGCCGCACCTTCGCTATTATTTCCCACCCCGATGCGGGTAAGACCACCATCACCGAGAAGCTGTTGCTGATGGGCAAGGCGATTGCCGTTGCCGGTACGGTGAAATCGCGAAAGTCCGACCGCCATGCCACCTCCGACTGGATGGAAATGGAGAAGCAACGTGGTATCTCCATCACCACCTCGGTGATGCAGTTCCCGTACCGCGAGCACATGATCAACCTGCTCGACACCCCGGGTCACGAAGACTTCTCCGAAGATACCTACCGCACCCTGACTGCGGTCGACTCGGCACTGATGGTGCTCGACGGCGGTAAAGGGGTCGAGCCACGGACCATCGCCCTGATGGATGTCTGCCGCCTGCGTGATACGCCGATCGTCAGCTTCATCAACAAACTCGACCGTGATATCCGCGACCCGATCGAACTGCTCGACGAAATCGAAGCGGTCCTGAAGATCAAGGCGGCACCGATCACCTGGCCGATCGGTTGCTACCGCGATTTCAAAGGGGTGTACCACCTGGCAGGCGACTACATCATCGTGTACACCCCTGGCCACGGCCATGAGCGTACCGAGGTGAAAATCATCGAGAAGCTTGATTCCGACGAAGCCCGCGCGCACCTGGGTGACGAGTACGAGCGTTTCCTCGAGCAGCTGGAACTGGTGCAGGGTGCCTGCCATGAGTTCGACCAGGATGAATTCATCAATGGTCAGCTGACGCCAGTATTCTTCGGTACCGCGCTGGGTAACTTCGGTGTCGACCATGTACTCGACGCCGTGGTCGACTGGGCGCCACGCCCGCTGCCCCGCGTTGCCCACGAGCGTACGGTCGAGCCGGTCGAAGAGAAGTTCAGCGGTTTCGTGTTCAAGATCCAGGCAAACATGGACCCCAAGCACCGCGACCGTATTGCGTTCATGCGGATCTGCTCGGGCAAGTACGAGAAGGGCATGAAGATGCGCCACGTGCGCACCGGCAAAGACCTGCGCATCGGTGATGCACTGACCTTCTTCTCCTCCGAGCGCGAGCAACTGGAAGAAGCCTTCGCCGGCGACATCATCGGCCTGCACAACCACGGCACCATCCAGATCGGCGATACCTTCACCGAAGGCGAGGCCCTGGGCTTTACCGGTATTCCGCACTTCGCCCCGGAACTGTTCCGTCGCGTACGCCTGAAAGATCCGCTCAAGTCCAAGCAACTGCGTCAGGGCCTGCAGCAGCTCGCTGAAGAGGGCGCGACCCAGGTGTTCTTCCCTGAGCGCAGCAACGACATCATCCTCGGCGCCGTGGGTGTGCTGCAGTTTGACGTGGTCGCCAGCCGCCTGAAGGAAGAGTACAAGGTCGAGTGCGCCTACGAGCCAATCACCGTGTGGTCGGCGCGCTGGATCAGCTGCGATGACAAGAAGAAGCTTGAGGAATTCAAGAACAAGGCTGTGGAAAACCTGGCCATCGACGGCGGTGGTCACCTGACCTACCTGGCGCCGACCCGGGTCAACCTGGCACTGATGGAAGAGCGCTGGCCGGATGTGAAGTTCCGCGCTACTCGCGAGCATCATTGATCTGAACACCGGGGCCGCAAAGCGGCCCCGGTACGATCAATTCCCCGCTTTGATGCTGGTCCAGATCCGCGTACGAATGCGGTCGATCTTGGCCGGCATTGCCTCCAGTGCGTACAGCTTGCCGAGCATGTCGTCGCTCGGGTAGATCATGGTGTTCGCCTTCAACGCCGGGTCCACCAGGGTATCGGCCTTGAGGTTGCCGTTGGCGTACTGCACGTAGTCACTGATGTTCGCCATCACTTCAGGCTGCAGCAGGTAGTTCATGTAGGCATAGCCGGCTTTCTCGTCCGGTGCATCTGCCGGCATGGCGACCATGTCGAACCACATCGGCGCCCCCTCTTTGGGGATCGAGTACCCGACCTTCACGCCGTTCTTCGCTTCTTCGGCACGGTTCTTCGCTTGCAGCACATCCCCTGAAAAGCCTACTACGACACAGATATCGCCATTGGCCAGGTCACCGGTGTACTTGGACGAGTGGAAGTAGCTGATGTACGGGCGCACCTTCATCAGCAGCTCCTTGGCCTTGTCGTAGTCCTTCGGGTCCTGGCTGTGGTGCGGCAGGCCCAGGTAATTCAGGGCGATGGGCAGCAGCTCCGGACCATTGTCCAGTACGGCGACGCCGCAGCTCTTGAGCTTGCTGATGTACTCGGGTTTGAAGATCAGGTCCCAGGAGTCGACCGGAGCATTGTCGCCCAGCACGGCCTTGACCTTGTCGATGTTGTAGCCGATGCCGGTACTACCCCACAGGTAGGGGAAGCCGTACTGGTTACCCGGGTCGTTGACCTCGAGGGCTTTGAGCAGCGCCGGGTTGAGGTTCTTCCAGTTCGGCAGCTGGCTCTTGTCGAGCTTTTTCAGGGCCTTGCCCTGGATCTGGCGAGCCATGAAGTGGTTGGACGGGAACACCACGTCATAGCCGGAATTGCCGGTCATCAGCTTGCCGTCGAGGGTTTCGTTGCTGTCGAACACGTCGTAAGTCGGGACGATGCCGCTGGCTTGCTGGAAGTTTTTCAGGGTGTCGGGGGCGATGTAGCTGGACCAGTTGTAGATTTTTACCGAGTCGGCCGCCTGGGCAACGGATGCAGCCAGCAACAGCGGGGCGATGAACAATGGGCGCATGTCTGAGTTCCTTGCTTTGTCTGTTTTTATCGAAGGAGGCAGGCGATCAAATGATCAGAAAATCAGTACGTAGGTTTTGCGCACGGTTTCCTTGATGTCCCAGACTCCGATGCTGTTAGCCGGCAGCAGGATGGCGTCGCCGGCTTCGATGGTCATTGGCTCGCCACCATCGGGGGTGAAGGTGCAGCGGCCTTTGATGAAGTGACAGAACTCCTGCTGGACGATCTGCCGGCGCCAGCGCCCGGGGGTGCATTCCCAGATGCCGGTTTCAACCCCGTCGCTGCGCTCGACGGCGGTTACCGAGGCAATCGACACCGGCTCGCCGAGGGGGACGGCAACCGGATTCGACTCTTGCAGCTCGACAGTGTCAGTGTTCTTGAACTGGGTAATGCTCATACCGGTGGATCCTGTGCAGGGGGAACGAAAAGTCAGCGCATGAAACCTTCCATGAAGTCCGCCACGCCACTGGCCAGGCGTCGGCGCCACGGGGCGCTGGCCGGGTCGGCGAGGGTCTGGTCTTCATGGACGAAACTTTTGATAATCGCGTTGTAACCCAGCCAGCGGCAGGGTTCCGGCTCCCAGCCCGCGAGGCTGGACAACGTGCTGTCGGGGTGTACCCAGGGCTGCTCGGTCAGTTCGCTGCGCCGCTCGAGGATCAGATCGGCCAGCGTGCGTCCGCCTAGGTGACTGGCACCGACCCCTTCGCCGCCGTAGCCGCCAGCCAGGGCGATGCCCTGCTTGCGGTCACACAGCATGTGCGGCTGAAAGCGTCGGGCCATGCCTAGGTTGCCACCCCAGGCATGGGTGATGGCCACGTTCTTGAGCTGCGGAAAAAGCTCGCCGAACAGGTAGCGACGAAGCTCGATTTCACTTTCGGTGAGGTCAAAGTTCTCGCGCAGACGACCGGCAAAGCGGTACCCGCCGCGGGCCCCGAACACCAGGCGGTTGTCGGCACTGCGCTGGCCATAGGTGACCTGGCGGCTGTTCTCGCTGAAGGCTTGTCCCTGGTTCAGGCCGATCTTTTCCCAGACCTGTTCAGGCAGCGGCTCGGTGGCAACCAGCAGGCTTTGTACCGGCATCTGGTAGCGCCCCAGCGGTGGCAGGCTGACCGAGTAGCCTTCGACGGCAGGCACTAGCCACTGGCATTTGATCCGGGCGTGGGCGGTGCGTACTTCGCCCGCCTGCCAATCCAGCACCGGGCTGTTTTCGTACAGGCGCACCCCCAGGCGTTCCACGGCACGGGCCAGGCCACGGACCAGTTTCGCCGGCTGGATCGTGGCGACATTGGGGTTGAAGATCGCGCCGTAGGGCTTGCTGATCCTCAGTTGCGTGGCCAGTTGTTCAGGGCTCAGCCAGCGGTAGTCCGCTTCGTTCAGGCCCTGTTTGTAGAGTTTGTTCAGGTAGCTGCGCAGCGTGCGCTCCTGTTCCGGGTAGCGTGCCGCGCAATACAGCACACCGCCTTTGCGGTAATCGCAGTCGATGCCTTCGGTTTGCAGCACACCGTGCACGGTATCGGGAATGCCGTGCAGCAGGTCGTACGCCGCACGACGCTGTTCGGCGGAGCGGGTGGCGAGCAGGCGGTCTTCACCCAGCAGGTTGCCCATCAACCAGCCACCGTTGCGCCCGGAAGCGCCGAAACCTGCAAATTGGGCTTCGACGATGGCGATGTTCAGCTGCGGCGACTGCTGCTTGAGGTAGTACGCGGTCCACAGCCCGGTATACCCCGCGCCGATGATGCACACATCCACGTCCAGGTCCTGGGTCAGGGCCGGGCGGGTGGTCAGCTGTTCATCGAGCTGGTCCATCCAGAGGCTGATTTTGCGCCATGCCTGCATTGTGTTCGGCTCCACATCCGTTACGGTCTGTGGCGATCCTAGAAGCTGGCGGGGGGCGTTGTCTTAGCTGCGTGCACGCAAAGAATTCTGTTTGACCCAGGCCTTGGGCGTGAGCCCGGTGTGCTGGCGAAAGCACTTGTAGAAGGCCGATAACGAGTTGAAGCCTGCGGCAAAGGCACGGTCGTCGATCTTGCTGTTGGCCGGTGCCTGTTCCAGGCCATTGAGCAGGTGATGCAGGCGTGCCTGGTTGACGTAGCGGTAGAAGCTCTGGCCGAGCACCTGGTTGAGCAGATAGGAGATCTGGTTGCGGCTGTAACCGCTCTCCCGGGCGACCCGTTGCAAGTCCAGTTCCGGGTCGAGGTAGGGCTGCTGGCGCTGGAAGTACTGCTCTAGATCCTGGGCCATGGCACTCAGTTGCCGGGGCGACAGGCCCAGGCGGCTCATCGTCGGGCGTGTATCGCCCTGGCCTGCCTCCGGGCTGGCTTCGCGCACCAGCGAGGCGTATTCGTTGACCCGCCAGATCAATCCGTCGCGCACGGTAATCGCTTCGCTGGACTGGAAGGCCACCAGCCCTTCGCCACCGCGCAGGGTGACCTGGTACTGGATGAAGGCCGTGCAGCCATCGACGCGGATACGGTCGCTGTGAACGATGTCTTCATCGGCTTCACGGGGCATGCTGACGCGCACGTACTCACGCAGTTCGGCAAAGTGCATCACGCGGTTGAGGAAGAAGTCGTTGTACTGGATATCCGGGTGATACAAGGCCATCACCCCGTCCAGATCACGATGCTTCCAGCACAGGTGGTAGCGCAGCACTGTTTCAGCGGTGATCGGGGTCTGTTCAGGACCGTCCGGGAGTGTAGTCAGGGTCATGGGCAGATAGTGACGGGGCCGAGGGTATGAAACAAGTGCAGCCGCTGTTGGGGAGAAATGCCAGCGCGCATTGCATAAGCCCTGAGTCCGGATCGGTCATTCGGGTGTTTTGCATGATCGTGCAAATACCTTGCAACCTAAACAGTTGATTTATCGGGTGATATTTTTTGACACATTTGGCACAGCGTCTGCATCGCTTAAAGGGTAAGCAAACAGGACCTGAAAGAGGAAAACGTCATGCGCTCTCTGTTGCTCTGGATGATCGGCATCCCTATTCCAATCATTATCCTGATCGCGATCTTCATGCATTGATCGAATGCCAATGGACCCAATAAAACGCCGGCCTCAATGAGGACGGCGTTTTTGTTGGGGGTATTGTTCAGTGCCAGTTGTTTACAAGAACTGCTCCGCGTAGTGACACGCAACCTGCCGCGTCCCCACGGGTCTGAACGCTGGCTCTTCCGAGGCGCAACGCTCGGTGGCATAAGGGCAGCGCTTGTGAAAGGCGCAACCTGGCGGTGGGTCCAGCGGGTTAGGCAGTTCGCCAGCGATCTTGATCTTCGGTTTCAGCGGGTCCGGGTGAATGGTTGGTGTCGCCGACAGCAGGGCCTGGGTATAGGGGTGCAACGGCTTGCTGTAGATGTCGTCCTTTGGCCCCATTTCTGCCGGCCGGCCGAGGTACATCACCAACACGTCGTCGGCCACGTGGCGAACAACGGCCAGGTTGTGCGAGATGAATACGTAAGCGGTATTGAACTCTTGCTGCAGGTCCATGAACAGGTTGAGCACCTGGGCCTGGATCGATACGTCGAGTGCCGAGGTCGGTTCATCGGCGACCAGTACCTTGGGCTGCAACATCATCGCCCGGGCCAGGGCAATACGCTGGCGCTGACCACCGGAGAACATGTGCGGATAACGCTGATAGTGCTCCGGTCGCAGGCCGACCTGCTGCATCATCGCCTGGACCTTTTCACGGCGTTCAGCCTTTGACAGGTCGGTATTGATCAGCAGCGGTTCAGCCAGTTGGTCGCCGATCTTCTGCCGCGGGTTCAGCGAGGCGTAAGGGCTCTGAAAGACCATCTGCACGTCTTTGCGCAGCTGCTTGCGTTCAGCCTTGTTGGCCCCGGCCACTTCCTGGCCGGCAATTTTCAGCGAGCCGGAAGAAGGTTCTTCGATCAGGGTCAGGGCCCGGGCCAGGGTCGACTTGCCACAGCCGGACTCGCCGACTACTGCCAGGGTCTTGCCGGCTTCGAGCTCAAACGATACGCCGTTGAGTGCACGAACCAGGGCATGGCCTTTGAACAGGCCACGGGAGACTTCGTAGTGACGGGTCAGTTCACGGGCGGTAAGGACGACGGTCATTACGCCACCTCCTGGTTCAGCGGGTAGAAACAACGCACCAGGCTATGGACCTGGGGATCGAGGGGCGGGCGCTGCTGCCGGCAATGGTCCTGCACATAGGGGCAGCGCGGCGACAGCAGACAGCCCTGCGGACGGTCGTAGCGACCGGGGACGATGCCGGGCAGTGTCGCCAGGCGCTCAGCGCCTTCGCTGTGTTCGGGAATAGCGGCCAGCAGGGCCTCGCTGTAAGGGTGTGCGGGCACATCGAACAGCTCGGGTACCTGGCCGATTTCCACGGCCTGGCCGGCATACATCACGCAGACCCGTCTGGCGGTTTCGGCGACCACCGCCAGGTCGTGGGTAATCAGGATCAGGGCCATGTTCTGCTCTTTTTGCAGGTTGAGCAGCAGTTCCATGATCTGCGCCTGGATGGTCACATCCAGGGCCGTGGTCGGTTCATCGGCAATCAGCAGCTTGGGTTCGCCGGCGATAGCCATGGCAATTGCCACCCGCTGGCTCATGCCGCCAGAGAGTTGATGCGGGTAAGCGTCCAGGCGGCTTTCCGGAGCGGGGATCTCGACCTTGCGAAGCAGCTCCAGGGCGCGCTGGCGCGCGGCCTTGCCACGCAGGCCAAGGTGTTGGCGCAACACCTCTTCGATCTGGAAGCCCACGGTGTAGCTGGGGTTGAGGGCTGTCATCGGATCCTGGAAGACCATCGCCATATCCTTGCCGACCACACGGCGGCGCTGACGGCCGCTGAGCTTGAGCATGTTATGGCCATCGAAGGTCAGGGCGTCGGCGCTGATCCGGCCGGGGGCATCGATCAGGCCCATCAGCGCCATCATGGTCACCGACTTGCCGGAACCGGACTCACCGACAATGGCCAGCACCTCACCTTCACTCACCGACAGGTCCAGACCATCGACCACCGGCACCGCATTGGCATCGCCGAAGCGCACGTTCAGATTCTTGATTTGCAGAAGTGACATGGCGATCTCCTCAGGCGGCATTCTTGAGTTTCGGGTCCAGCGCATCGCGCAGTCCGTCACCCATCAGGTTGATTGCCAGCACGCTGAGCAAAATGGTCAGGCCAGGCAGGCTCACTACCCACCAGGCGCGCTCGATGTAGTCGCGGGCCGAAGCCAGCATGGTGCCCCACTCGGGGGTTGGCGGTTGTACGCCAAGGCCGAGGAAGCCCAGGGCTGCGGCATCGAGAATCGCCGAGGAGAAACTCAGGGTGGCCTGCACGATCAGTGGCGCCATGCAGTTGGGCAGCACCGTGACGAACATCAGCCGCGGCAGGCTGGCGCCAGCCAGGCGTGCGGCGGTGACGTAATCGCGGTTCAGTTCACCCATCACCGCTGCGCGGGTCAGACGCACGTAGGACGGTAGCGATACCACGGCAATCGCGATCACCGTATTCATCAGGCCTGGGCCGAGAATGGCGACGATGGCCACGGCCAGCAGCAGTGAGGGCAGGGCCAGCATCACGTCCATCAGGCGCATGATCGACGGCCCGAGGATGCGTGGGAAGAACCCGGCCAACAGGCCGAGGAAGATGCCCGGGATCAACGAGATCACCACCGACGACAGGCCGATCAGCAGCGACAGGCGCGAGCCCTGGATCAACCGCGAAAGCAGGTCGCGGCCGAGTTCGTCGGTACCAAGGATGAATTGCCAGTTGCCGCCTTCCAGCCATACCGGCGGGGTCAGCAAGAAGTCACGGTATTGCTCGCTCGGGTTGTGCGGCGCCACCCAGGGCGCGAACAGCGCGCAGAACACGATCAGGCTCATGAACATCAGCCCGGCGACCGCGCCCTTGTTATGCGAAAACGCCTGCCAGAACTCTTTGTACGGCGACGGGTACAGCAGGCTTTGGTCAACAGCGGTGGCCGGTGTCGACACAGGTTTTGCCAGTGGGGTTGTCATGTCTGGGCCCTCAGCGCTGATGACGGATGCGTGGGTTGGCCAGGCCGTAGAGGATGTCTACGACGAAGTTGACCAGGATCACCAGACAGGCAATCAAAAGGATGCCGTTCTGGACCACGGGGTAGTCACGGGCGCCGATGGCTTCGATCAGCCATTTGCCAATGCCCGGCCAGGAAAAAATGGTCTCGGTCAGCACCGCACCGGCCAGCAAGGTCCCGACCTGCAGGCCAAACACGGTGAGCACCGGGATCAGCGCGTTGCGCAGGCCATGCACGAACACCACCCGCGCCGGCGACAAGCCTTTGGCCCGGGCAGTACGGATGTAGTCTTCTCGCAGCACTTCGAGCATCGAGGAACGGGTCATGCGCGCGATCACCGCCAGCGGAATGGTGCCAAGCACGATGGCGGGCAGAATCAGGTGCATGACGGCGTCCTTGAAGGCGCCTTCTTCATCACTGAGCAGGGTGTCTATGAGCATGAAACCGGTTTTCGGCTCAATGTCGTAGAGCAGGTCGATGCGTCCGGACACCGGGGTCCAGCCCAGGCTCACCGAAAAGAACATGATCAGGATCAGGCCCCACCAGAAGATCGGCATCGAGTAGCCGGCCAGCGAGATTCCCATGACGCCGTGATCGAACAGCGAGCCGCGCTTGAGGGCGGCGATCACCCCTGCCAGCAAACCGATCACCCCGGCGAAGAACAAGGCGGCGATCGCCAGTTCGAGGGTGGCCGGAAACAGGGTCAGGAACTCGTTCCAGACACTTTCACGGGTACGCAGGGATTCACCGAGGTCACCCTGGGCCAGCTTGCCAATGTAATCCAGGTACTGTTCCGGCAGGGGCTTGTTCAACCCCAGGCGCTCCATGGCCTGAGCGTGCATTTCGGGGTCGACCCGGCGTTCGCCCATCATCACTTCCACCGGGTCTCCCGGTATCAGGCGGATGAGGGCGAACGTCAACAAGGTGATGCCGAAAAAGGTCGGGATCAGCAGTCCCAGGCGCCGGGCAATAAAACTAAACATCTTCTGGTGTACCTCATCAGCCGGTCAGGCATGTCCGTCGGCCCGGGTAAGGGCCTGACGGTCGTTCTTGTTCTACTTCACCCGGGTGGTGGCGAAGTTGTTATTGGTGAGGGGGTTGATGTGATACCCCTCCACGTTGCTACGCATGGCAGTGAACATCTTCGGATGCGCCATGCTGATCCACGGTTGGTCTTCATCGTACACCGCCAGCGCCTTTACATAGAGCGCTGCACGCTCATCCGTGGCGGTCACCGTGCGGGCCTTGTCGATCAACGCCTGGAATGCCGGATTGCACCAGCGAGCATAGTTCTCCCCGCTTTTCACTGCATCGCAGCTAAGCAGCGGGGTCAGGAAGTTGTCCGGATCGCCGTTGTCGCCAGCCCAGCCACTGGACACCAGATCGTGCTCACCCTTTTTGGCGCGGCGTAGCATTTCGGCCCATTCCATCACGCGGATATCGACTTTGATGCCGATTCTGGCCAGGTCGGCCTGAAGCATCTGTGCGCTCAACTGCGGGTTGGGGTTGGTCGGGCCACCGCCATTGCGGGTGAACAGGGTCAGCACGGTGCCCTCGGGAACACCGGCCTGCTTGAGCAGGGCACGGGCCTGGTCGAGGTCGCGCGGCGGGTTGTGGTTGGCGGTGTTATAGCCGATCAGGGTCGGCGGGTAAGGATTGATGCCAACCAGCGCATTGCCCTTGCCGAACAACTGGTCGACGTGGGTCTGGCGATCGAAGGCCATGTTGATGGCTTTGCGCACGCGCACGTCGCTCAAGTATTTGTGCTCGGTGTTGATGGCGATGTAACCGGTGACCAGCGCCTCCATTTCGGCGACTTTCAACCTGGGGTCGGCCTTGATGCCGGGTACGTCGTCCGGTTTGGGGTAGAGCGCCACCTGGCACTCGTTGGCCTTGAGCTTTTGCAGGCGCACATTGTTGTCGCTGGCGATGGCGAATACCAGTGCGTCGGCCGGTGGCTTGCCGCGGAAGTAGTCGGGGTTGGGCTTGTAGCGAACCTGGGCATCCTTGACGTAGCGCTGGAAAATGAACGGGCCGGTACCGATAGGCTTGCTGTTGAGGTCGGCGGTCTTGTTGGCCTTGAGCAACTGGTCGCCGTACTCGGCGGAGTAGATCGAGGTGAAGGCCATGGCCAGGTCAGGCAGGAACGGCGCATCCGGGCGGGTGAGGGTGAATACCACGGTGTGATCGTCGGTTTTCTCGACGCTCTTGAGCAAATCCTTGAACCCCATGCTCTCGAAATAGGGAAAGCCGATGCTGGTCTTGTTGTGCCATGGATGGTGCGGGTCCAGCTGGCGCCGGAAGCTCCAGAGTACATCGTCGGCATTCATCTCGCGGGTCGGTGTGAAGTAGTCGGTGGAGTGGAATTTCACCCCGGTGCGCAGATGGAAAGTGTAGGTCAGGCCGTCATCGCTGATTTCCCAGCGCTCGGCCAGGGCGGGCTGGATCTCGGTGGTGCCGGGCTTGAAGTCGACCAGGCGGTTGAACACAGTTTCTGCCGAGGCGTCGGCGGTTACCGCCGTGGTGTACTGGACGATATCGAAGCCTTCCGGGCTGGCCTCGGTACAGACCACCAGCGGCTTGGGTGCAAGGCCCGCTGCAGCGCTCAAGAGGATGGCTGCGAGGGCAGCCTGTAGCGGTAGCAATGTCATGAAACCTCCCTGCGATCCATTAAGCCAGCGTAGCCGCCCCGACCGATTCGGTGAACCGGCGGGGCGCACGATGCTTAAAGGATGTTGAATGGAATGGTGGTTACGATGCGCAGCTCATCCAGGCTGCCGTCTGCCTGGTTCTTGCTGGCCCGGTGGGCGGTGTAGGTCGCGCGCACCGTGGTGTCCTTGAGGTGGCCGCTTTGCACCGCGTAGCTGGTGCCGATACCCCACTCGTAGTGGTTCTCCCCGTCAAGGTTCTTCACGTCATAGCCGCTACCGTTGTAGTGGGTGCCATCGATCCCCCAGCCGCGGGCGTTGTAGAGGTTGAACTTGAGGCCTGGTACGCCGTACTGGGCCATGTTCAGCACGTAGCCGATCTGCACCGACTTTTCGTTGGGGCCGTTGAAGTCCGAGAGCAGGGAGTTGGCCAGGTAGATCGCGTTGGTGTCGTGCAGGTAGTCGAAGTACTCGTTACCGTTCACCTGCTGATAAGCGAAGGTCAGGCTGTGGGCCTGATGCGTCAGGCCCAGCGACAGGCTGTAGGTATCATTGTCGATCTCGCCGAGCTTGCTTTTGCCCTCATCGCGGGTTTTGTAGTAGTTCAGGCCGGTGGTCAGGCTCAGCACCGCGCTGTCGCCCAGTTCGTGGGTGGCGCCGAGATAGTACTGGTTCCACAAGTCTTCGACATTGGACACGTAGAGGCTGGTTCTCAGGCTCTTCAGCGGCTGGTAATTCGCCCCGGCGATGTTGACGTGGTCGGCTTCGAAGGCCCGATCACCGTACTCGGCAACAAACTTGCTGGTTCCCTGTTCAGTACGGGTGGAGAGTCGGTCGAAGGTACCCAGGTCAAACGACAGGTTGTCGAACTCGGCGCTGTGAAGGCTCACGCCTTCAAAGCTCGAGGGCAGCGCGCGGTTGCCGATGAAGGCGATCACCGGGGTGTCGATGGACTGGCGGCCGGCGGTGAGGGTGGTGTTGGAAAACCGTGCCTTGACGTTGGCCAGGCCGAGCTTGCTCCACTGGCCGATGACATCGCCATCGCTGTGGGTCAGGGTACGGTTGTTCGGTCCGGCGACGGCGGCGCGGCCCTGTTCCAGGGCAATGGCGTTGTAGGCCGCCACTTCGGTGGCAATGCCGACTGTGCCTTGGGTAAAGCCGGAGCTGTAGTTGAGGATGGTGCCTTGCACCCAGTTGTCGCGGCTGTGGCTGTCATGGCGGCTGCCGTCGCTTTTGTAGTACTTGAACAGCGGTGCGCGGGTGGCACGTTCACGGGCGTACCAGTTGCGTGTCGAGCCGCCCAGCTGCTGGCCTTCGATAAAACCCGGGGAGTCGGCCTGGGCACTGCTGCCCTTGACGCTGAGGGGGATGAATTCCTGGCTCACGGCGTCGGCCTGGGCAAGGCTGGACAGCCCGGTGATGGACAGGGCCAGTACTGCGGTTGTGGTTCGTCTCAAGGTGAAGCTCCCTTTCTTGTTGTTATCGCCTGGCCTCGTGAGCTGGGCGCATTTCGCGTGGGCACTTGGGTTGCAAACGTTTGCCATGGGGCAATGGGTGATATTCGGGCTGCACGGGGTCGCGGGAGTGGCGTGCACTCCCCTGAACCGTGCAGGGGTTACTCGAGGCTCACGCCAGAAAAGATGTTTCGCCCGAAGGGGCTTACCTTGAAGTCCTCGACCTTGGCACTGAGCGGCTGGTTGACCGTCGAGTGGGCGATCGGGGTGATTGGCACCTGCTGCTTGAGGCGTTGCTGGGCCTGTTGATACAGCACTGTTCGCTGCTGGCGGTCAGTGACGGTCTTGGCTTGTTTGACCAGTGCGTCGTATTGCGGATCGCACCACATGGAGTAGTTATTGCTGCCGATGGCGTCACAGCTGTACAGCGTACCCAGCCAGTTGTCGGGGTCGCCATTGTCGCCGGTCCAGCCGATCAGGCTGATGTCGTGCTCGCCATTCTTGGTGCGTTTGAGGTACTCGCCCCATTCGTAGCTGACGATCCTGACCTTCAAACCCACCTTGCTCCAGTCCGCCTGAAGCATTTCGGCCATCAACTTGGCGTTGGGGTTGTAGGGGCGTTGCACGGGCATGGCCCACAGGGTCACTTCGGTGCCTTCCTTGACCCCGGCGGCCTTGAGCAGCGCACGGGCCTCGTCCGGGTTGTAGTCGGCATCCTTGATGCTGTGATCGTAGGACCACTGCGTCGGTGGCATGCTGCCGACCGCCAGCTGACCGGCGTGCTGGTACACCGCCTGGACGATGGCGGTCTTGTTGACGGCCATGTCCAGGGCCTGGCGCACCTGAAGCTGGTCGAAGGGCGGGTGCTGAACGTTGTAGGCGATATAGCCGAGGTTGAACCCGGGCTTTTCGATGACCTGCAGTGCCGGATCGCGTTTGAGCGCATCGAGGTCGGCAGGGCGCGGGTTGAGCGTAACCTGGCATTCGTTGCGGCGCAGTTTCTGGATACGCACCGACGGATCGGTGTTGATCGAGAAGATCAGCTGTTCGAGTTTCACCTGTTCCGGGGCCCAGTAGTGCTTGTTCGCCCGATAACGAATCTGGGAATCCTTCTGATAGCGCTGAAACACGAATGGTCCGGTGCCGATCGGTTGATGGTTGATGTCGCTGGGACTGCCGGACTGCATCAGTTGCGCGGCGTATTCGGCGGACAGGATAGAGGCGAAACTCATGGCCAGGTTCTGCACGAATGCCGCATCAACACTGTTGAGGTGGAAGACCACGGTCATGGCTGCAGCTTTCTCCACCCGGGCAATGTTCTTGTCCAGGCTCATGCTGACAAAGTACGGAAAATCCGTGGGGTAGGCCTTGCGAAACGGGTGCTCGCGATCAAGCATGCGGTTGAAGGTAAACAGCACATCGTCGGCATTGAAGTCGCGGCTGGGGGTGAACGTCCTGTTGCCATGAAACTTAACCCCTTCGCGCAAGTGGAAGGTGTAGGTCAGGCCGTCGGGAGATACCTCCCAGGTTTTCGCCAGCGCAGGTTGAACGGCTGTGGCACCACGTTCGAACTCGACCAGGCGGTTGTAGATCGGTTCGGCGGCATCGTTGTCAGTGGAACTGGTGTATTGGGCAGTATCGAAGCCGCCAGGGCTGCCTTCGGAGCAGAACACCAGGTTTTTGGCCAGTGCCGGGAAGGCCTGGGTGAGCAGGCCAAGGCCCAGTAATGTTGCGATCAATGGCGGGTAGCGCATGAAGATCCCTTCTATCTTGTTGTTTTTTTGCGGTCCATGGCGCACAGCGCACTGCTTCGCAACCTGGCCGGCCAGTACGACGTTAGAGGCGTCGAAGCCACGCAGCTAGGTACGAATTCGCAGTGAATTGTGGGAAAGGTCTTATAGCTGCTGCGATTTTTCTATTTCGAAGCGCGCAACTGACCCGGCGGGCTACCGTCCGGCAGCCCTGTCGTCGTGCTCGACAGGGCTGCGAGCAGCCGCTACTTGGACACGCTTACGCCATAGAAGGAGTTCAGGCCGAACGGGCTGATCTTGTAGTCCTGTACGGTGTTGCGCATAGGTTGATACACCGTCGAGTGGGCGATCGGGGTAATCGGTACCTGCGTTTTGAGGTACTGCTGGGCTTGCTTGTACAGTTCGGTACGCTTGGCCTGATCGGAGGTGGCCTTGGCCTGTTTGATCAGCTTGTCGTACGCAGGGTCGCACCACTTGGAGAAGTTGTTGCCATTGATTGCGTCGCAGCCGTACAAGGTGCCGAGCCAGTTGTCCGGGTCACCGTTGTCACCGCTCCAGCCGATCAGCATGGCGCCGTTTTCTCCCCCTTTGGAGCGCTTGATGTACTCGCCCCATTCATAACTGACGATCTTGGCGTTGATGCCGATTTTCTTCCAGTCGGACTGGAGCATTTCGGCCATCAGCTTGGCGTTGGGGTTGTACGGGCGCTGCACCGGCATGGCCCACAGGGTGATCTCGGTGCCTTCCTTGACCCCGGCCTCCTTGAGCAGTTGTTTGGCTTTTTCCGGATCGAAGGGCGCGTCCTTGATGGTCGTGTCATAGGACCATTGGGTTGGAGGCATGGCATTGACCGCCAGCTGGCCGGCGCCCTGGTACACCGACTTGATGATTTCGGCCTTGTTCACCGCCATGTCCAGGGCCTCGCGGACCTTGAGTTGGGACATGGGGTTGGGTTGGTCGCTGCCCTTGATCTTGTCCATCACGTTGTAGGCGATGTAGCCGAGGTTGAAACCGGCCTGGTCGGGCATCTTCAGATTCGGGTCGGCCTTGAGCGGCTCGATGTCGGCCGGGCGTGGGAAGAGGGTGACCTGGCATTCGTTCTTTTTCAGCTTCTGCATGCGCACCGAGGCGTCGGTGGTGATGGCGAAGATCAGGTTGTCGATCTTCACGTCCTCGGGCTGCCAGTATTCCTTGTTTCCCTTGAAGCGGATCTGCGCGTCTTTCTGGTACTTGCTGAACACGAACGGGCCGGTGCCGATCGGCTTCTGGTTGATGTCGGCAGGCTTGCCCTCTTTAAGCAACTGCGCGGCGTATTCGGCCGACTGGATCGAGGCGAAACTCATGGCCATGTTCTGGATGAATGCGGCATCGACCTCTTTCAGGGTGAACTTGACCGTGTGATCGTCGATCTTCTCCACCTTGGTGATGTTCTTGTCCATGCCCATGTCGGTGAAGTACGGGAACTCGGTCGGGTAGGCCTTGCGGAACGGCATGTCCTTGTCGAGCATCCGATTGAAGGTAAACAGCACGTCGTCGGCGTTGAATTCACGCGTCGGCTTGAAGTAGTCGGTGGTATGGAACTTGACCCCTTCACGCAGGTGGAACGTGTAGGTCAGGCCATCGTCGGAAATGTCCCAGCTGGTCGCCAGGCCCGGGATGACTGCGGTACCGCCACGCTCAAACTGACTCAGGCGGTTGAAGACTGTCTCGGCTGAGGCATCGAAGTCGGTTCCGGTGGTGTACTGGCCCGGGTCGAAACCGGCCGGGCTGCCTTCGGAGCAGAACACCAGGTTAGCCGCTGCGAGGGCTGAAGGAGCACTGGCGAGCAAGCCTGCGCCGACCAGAAACGGAATGACTGCGTGTTTGAGCATGGTGGCCTCATTGTTGTCATTTTTGATGTGAGGTGGCCTCGTGAGCCGTCCTGCGGATACTTATGCAGGCCTCGTACCCAATGCAACACTCAGTGCGGAATGTGGCGCAAAAGCGTGGGACGAACGTACAGGAATGTCGCATTCGTATAATTAAAGACGGAGTTAAACGTTTGCGCTCAGGTATTTGCGCAAATTTCGAAGACGTTTCTTTGGAGGCGAGGTGCGCCTGGCACCAGGATGGGGCGTAGGGTTACGACCCGTAACAGCATTCGCAGCCGCCGAAGCGGCCGCGAAACAGTACAGAAGTAACGTTAGCTCAAGGCAGCTGTACTTCAATCGTGCCGTCGGCACTCATGGTCACATCGCTGGTGCCCGCCTCGATTTCCGGTACGGGCGCGGCATCGGCGGCGCCCATGGCGGCTTTCATCATCATCGGCGCGCTGCGGGCGTACGGATGTGGGTAGCCACTGCTGTTGAGGTTCAGGTTGACCACTTTATAGCTCTTGCCACCCAAGGCTTCGGTGGCCAGTTGCGCGCGGGACTTGAAGGCTTCGACGGCGTCCTTGAGCAGGGCGTCTTCGCTGCTTTTGCGCGTGGCCGGGGCGATGGAGAAGTCCATGCCGCCCATCTTCAGTTGTTGCAGCAGTTCGCCGGTGAGCTTGGACAGCGCCGGGAAGTCCGCGCTTTCCAGGCGAATTTCGGCGCGCTCGCGCCAGCCGGTGATCTTCTGGTTTTTGTTGTCGTAGATTGGGTAGCTGTTACGGCTGCCCTGGCTGATCTTGACCTCCTTGACCTCGCGGGCTTGCTGCACCGCCTTGTTCATGGTCTCGGTGATTTCTTTGGCCAGTTTGCCGGGGTCAGTGTTTTGCGCTTCGCTGTAGAGGGTCACGACCATCAGGTCGCGGGCCACTTCCTTGCTGACTTCGGCACGCAGCGAGATCTGGTTGTATCGGGGTGCCTCTGCCAGGGCCGGAAGGCTGGCAAGCAGGCTGGTGGCCATCACGAGGGCGGCGCTGCGGCGGGAATTAAGCATGTACGGCTCCTTGAAAATAAGGCGTGGACACTGACAAATCTGTTCCACGCAGGCCCCTAAGACTCGAAAGAGTGTAGTGAGGTTCAAAAAGGCCATTACTGTTATGTAAGAAAGTGTGGCGCTTTGCCGCACATCAGCAGACCGCGGCGCAGCTTCGGTATACTCGCCACGATTCGCCCTGGAGCACTCATCAGGAGAGCTCATGCTCGCTCCCGTACAACTGCTGTCCGCTACCCGTCAGAACCTCTGGCGCCTGACCTTCATCCGCATTCTGGTACTGGCCGCCCAGGCCGGCTCGGTGGGCGTTGCCTACTGGACTGACCTGCTGCCGCTGCCGTGGTTTTCGCTGGTGCTGACCCTGGCACTGTCGAGCATGCTCTGCGCGTTCACGGCTTTGCGCCTGCGCCTGTCGTTACCGGTGACAGAGCTTGAATACGCCTTCCAGCTGGCCTGTGACCTGTTGATCCACAGCGCCTTGCTCTATTACTCCGGTGGGTCGACCAACCCCTTTGTGTCTTATTACCTGGTGCCGCTGGCCATTGCTGCGGTGACGTTGCCGTGGGTGTATTCACTGGTGCTCTCGGGCATTGCCCTGGCGGCCTATAGTCTGTTGCTGGTGCAGTTCTACCCGCTGGAGACCTTCCCCGTGGCACGGGAGAAGATGCAGGTTTACGGCATGTGGTTGAGCATTGCCCTGGCCGCTGCGGTGATCACCTTCTTCGCGGCGAAGATGGCCGAGGAGTTGCGTCGGCAGGAGCAACTGCGTGCCGAGCGACGCGAAGAGGGCCTGCGTGATCAGCAACTGCTCGCGGTTGCCACCCAGGCTGCCGGTGCTGCCCATGAACTGGGTACGCCGCTGGCGACCATGAGCGTATTGATCAAGGAAATGCGCCAGGACCACAGCGACCCTTTACTGCAGGAAGACCTGGCGGTGCTGCAGGATCAGGTCAAGCTGTGCAAGGAAACCCTGCAGAACCTGGTGCGTGCCGCCGAAGCCAACAGGCGCATGGCGGTCGAGGATCAGGAGGTCACGGCCTGGCTGGATGAAGCCCTCAACCGCTGGCACCTGATGCGCCCCGAAGCCAGTTACCGCTTCCAGCGCCTGGGCCAGGGCAATGTGCCACGCCTGGCGCCGCCGCCTGACCTGACCCAGGCCTTGCTCAACCTGTTGAACAACGCCGCCGATGCCTGTCCGGACGACCTTGAGGTGCGCCTGGACTGGGATGCACAGGACATGGTGATCAGCATTCGCGATCATGGCCCGGGCGTGCCCGTGGCCATTGCCGAATCCATCGGCAAACCCTTCTTTACGACCAAGGGCAAAGGCTTTGGCCTGGGCCTGTTCTTGAGCAAAGCCAGTGTGACCCGTGCTGGCGGCTCGGTAAAACTCTATAGTCATGAGGAAGGCGGTACGCTCACCGAGCTGCGCCTGCCGCGTGACGCGCGAGGAGATGTGTGATGAGTGATGAAATCCAGGTTGAAGGCGAAGAGCTCCCACACCTGTTGCTGGTAGATGATGACGCGACCTTTACCCGTGTCATGGCGCGCGCGATGAGCCGCCGTGGTTTTCGCGTGAGCACCGCCGGTTCGGCCGAAGAAGGCCTGGTGCTGGCCCAGCAGGATGTGCCCGACTACGCCACGCTGGACCTGAAGATGGATGGCGACTCGGGGCTGGTGCTGCTGCCCAAGCTGCTGGAGCTGGACCCGGAAATGCGCGTGGTGATCCTCACCGGCTATTCGAGCATCGCCACCGCAGTGGAGGCGATCAAGCGTGGCGCCTGCAACTACCTGTGCAAACCGGCCGATGCCGATGACGTGCTGGCCGCGCTGCTGTCCGAGCACGCAGACCTCGACAGCCTGGTGCCGGAAAACCCGATGTCGGTCGATCGCCTGCAGTGGGAACACATTCAGCGCGTGCTGACCGAGCATGAAGGCAACATTTCCGCGACTGCCCGTGCCCTGGGCATGCACCGGCGTACCTTGCAGCGCAAACTGCAGAAGCGTCCGGTCCGGCGCTGAGGTGGCTGCAATGCTTCGCGGGTGAACCCGCTCCCACAGGTCTGCGGTGTTCTGTGGGAGCGGGTTCACCCGCGAAAAATCACAAGCTGGCGTATGATTAGCCCCCTAACGACAGCCACCAGGACCACCCAGCATGCTCGCCCTGTTTCTCCAGACGTTGAACATCACGGCTCCGGTCTTTGCCATGTTGTTCATGGGGGTGTTGCTCAAACGCATCAACGCGATCAGTGACAGCTTCATCCATACCGCGTCGTCCTTGGTATTCAATGTCTGCATGCCGGCGCTGCTGTTTCTCGGGATCTATCACGCAGACCTGACGACAGCGGTGCAACCGGGTCTGTTGCTGTACTTTACCGTTGCCACGCTGGTCGGTTTCGGCCTGGCCTGGGGCATGGCCATCTGGCGTTGCCCGCGCGAAGACCGTGGCATCTATACCCAGGGTGCCTTTCGCGGCAACAACGGGGTCATCGGCCTGGCGTTGGCGGCAAGCATGTACGGCGACTACGGCATCTCCCTCGGGGCCATTCTCGCCGGGCTGGTGATCCTGCTGTACAACTCGTTGTCGGTGGTGGTGCTGGCGGTGTACAGCCCAAGTGCCAAGTCCGACCCCTGGAGTATCCTCAAGAGCATCCTGCGCAACCCGCTGATCATCAGTGTGTTGCTGGCGGCTGTCCTGGCCTATGGGCAGGTGGCGCTGCCGAACTGGCTGCTGACCTCGGCCGACTACCTGGCGCAGATGACCCTGCCGCTGGCACTGATCTGTATCGGTGGCACCCTGTCGCTGGCGTCCCTGCGTCAGAGTGGCAGCCTGGCGGTGAGCGTCAGTGTACTGAAAATGGTCTGGCTACCCTTACTGGCGACCCTGGGCGCCTGGTTGTGCGGCTATCGTGGCGCCGAGCTGGGCATCCTGTTCCTCTATTTTGGTAGCCCTACGGCGGCGGCCAGTTATGTGATGGCCCGGTCCACCAACGGTAACCACCAACTGGCGGCGGCTATTATCGTCATAACCACGCTGATGGCCGCTGTTACCACCAATATCGGAATCTTCTTCTTGCAGTGGGGCGGATGGATCTAGATTCTGTGCAGCACAATTCCAACACTGCCTCTTAGCCTCGAGGACACTTCATGCAAGAAGAGATCACCCCAGAGCGGTTACACCGCGGGTTGAAAAACCGCCATATCCAGTTGATCGCATTGGGTGGCGCCATCGGTACCGGTCTGTTCCTCGGTATTGCCCAGACCATCCAGCTGGCAGGCCCGTCGGTTTTGCTGGGCTATGCGATCGCCGGCCTGATAGCGTTTTTCATCATGCGCCAGCTGGGCGAGATGGTCGTTGAAGAGCCGGTATCCGGTACCTTCAGTCACTTTGCGCACCGTTACTGGAGTGAGTTTGCCGGCTTCATGTCGGGCTGGAACTACTGGGTGCTGTATGTGCTGGTGGGCATGGCCGAACTGACCGCCGTGGGCATTTATATCCAGTACTGGTGGCCGGATTTCCCCACCTGGGCAACGGCGGCGATCTTCTTCGTCGTGATCAACCTGATCAACCTCAGCCAGGTGAAGGTCTATGGCGAAATGGAATTCTGGTTCGCGCTGATCAAGGTCGTCGCCATCGTCAGCATGATTGCCTTTGGCGGTTACCTGCTGATCAGTGGCAATGGCGGGCCGGATGCCAGCGTTGCCAACCTGTGGCAGTACGGTGGTTTCTTCCCTAACGGCATCAGCGGCCTGATGATGGCGCTGGCCGTGATCATGTTTTCCTTTGGCGGGCTGGAGCTGGTCGGTATCACTGCTGCTGAAGCCGACAACCCCAAGCACAGCATTCCACGCGCCACCAATCAGGTGATCTACCGCATCCTGATTTTCTACATCGGCGCACTGGCGGTGTTGCTGTCGTTGTATCCGTGGCAAAAAGTGGTGCAGGGCGGTAGCCCGTTCGTGATGATTTTCCATGCCCTGGACAGCAACCTGGTGGCCACATTGCTCAACCTGGTGGTGTTGACGGCGGCCCTGTCGGTTTATAACAGCTGCGTGTACTGCAACAGCCGCATGCTGTTCGGCCTGGCGATCCAGGGTGATGCGCCCAAGCGCCTGCTCAAGGTCAACGTGCGTGGCGTGCCGCTGGCGGCGCTGGGTATCTCGGCGTTGGCGACAGCATTGTGCGTAGTGATCAACTATGTGATGCCGGCTGAAGCCTTTGGCTTGTTGATGGCACTGGTGGTGTCTTCGCTGGTGATCAACTGGGGCATTATCAGCATTACCCACCTGAAGTTCCGCCGGGCCAAGCAGGCAGCAGGCGAAACCACGTTCTACAAGAGCTGGGGTTATCCGGTGACCAACTACGTGTGCCTGGCTTTCCTCGCACTGATCCTGGTAATCATGTACATGACCCCGGGCATCCGCATTTCGGTGCTGCTGATTCCGGTATGGCTCGCCGTGCTGGCGGTGGCCTTCTGGATGAAGAAGAAGGGTCAACAGGCCGTCGCCTGACGGCCTGCCTGCGGGGGTGATCGATCAGCTGTTCTGGTAGCTGTCTATCACTTCCTGGGCGGCGCGAAACGCATCGATGGCCGCCGGCACACCGGCGTAGACGGCGCAATGCAGCAGCGCTTCACGGATTTCATCAACCGTGCAGCCATTGTTCAGGGCGCCGCGCACGTGGCCCTTGAGCTCTTGCGGGCACTTGAGTGCCGTCAGTGCGGCCAGAGTAATCAGGCTGCGGGTTTTCAGCGGCAGGCCCTCACGGCTCCAGACGCTGCCCCAGGCGTGTTCGTTGACGAAGTCCTGCAGCGGCTGAGTGAACTCGGTGGCATTGCCCAGTGCGCGATCGACAAACGCGTCGCCCATCACCTGGCGGCGGACTTGTTCGCCGGATTTTTTGTTTTCGCCCATGTTGTTTTCCTTAATGTTGGCGGCGCCAGGCACGCAGGGTCGTGAACAGCAGTAACGCCCCGAGCACCGGCAGTGCGTAGAACAGCATCAGATTTTCCAGGCGCGTGGCCAAGGGCATGCCTGTGGTGAATGCCACCACGTGCAGGCCGTAGGCCAGATACAGTCCGAGAAACACCAGACCTTCGGCGCGAGTTACGCGGTAACCCGAGTAGAACACCGGCAAGCTCAAGGCGGCGACGCCAAGCATTACCGGCAGGTCGAAATCCAGGGCATTGGGCGAAATCGACAACGGCTCGGGCGCCACCAGAGCGGTCAGGCCGAGCACGGCCAGCAGGTTGAACAGGTTGCTGCCAATGACGTTACCCACGGCAAGCTCGCGTTCGCCACGCAGTGCCGCAATCAATGAGGTCGCCAATTCCGGCAGGGAAGTGCACACCGCGACCACCGTAAGGCCGATCACGCGTTCGGAAAGGCCCAGGTCCACAGCGACTTCCACCGCCGCTTCCAGCAACAGATGGCCGGCGACACTGAGCAAGCCCAGGCCTGCCAGCATCAGCATCAGGCTGCTGAACCAGAACTTTCCACCTTGCTGCGGGCGTGGCCCGGGGGCAGGGTAGGTGCGGGCGTAATGGCGTGACTGGTGCCAGAGTATGGCCAGGTAGCCGAGCAGGCCAAGCAGCAGTAGCGCGCCCTCAAGGCGCCCGAGCAGTTCATTGAGCGCCAGCAGGTAAACCAGCACGCTGGCGCCGATCATCAGCGGAATATCCAGGCGCACCAGTTGGCGTGAGACACGTAACGGAATGATCAGGGCCGCCAGGCCGAGGATCACCAGGATGTTGAAAATATTGCTGCCGATCACGCTGCCCACCGCGACATCCGGGGCGCCGCTAAAGGCTGCCTGCAGGCTGACGGTGAGTTGCGGGGCACTGCTGCCGAAGGCAACCAGGCTCAGGCCGATGATCAAAGGTCGCACCTGAAGGCCGGCCGCCACGCGCAGGGCCGAGCGCACCAGCAGCTCGGCGCCGGCAATAAGCAGCAGCAGGCCGAAGGCCAGTTGCAGAAGGCTGAAGGTGGGTAAGGCGGCCAGGGCGAAAATGGTGGTGCTCCGTATCAGGATCAGTCGCTGAGACTTTGTACCCGTACGCGTGCCGTTCCGCTACGGATCATGCCCAATTTTTCTGCGGCAGCGTGAGACAGGTCAATCAATCGGCCGCGCGTGTGGGGGCCGCGATCGTTGATGCGCACGACCACGCTACGGTCGTTGTTGAGGTTGGTGACCTTGACCCGGGTGCCGAAAGGCAGGCTGCGATGTGCAGCGGTCATGGCGTTTTTGTTGAAAGGCTCTCCACTGGCAGTGCGTTTGCCATGGTGACGGGAGCCGTAATAGGAGGCGGTGCCGGTCTTGTCGTAGCCGCGGGGATCGATATCGTGGCTGGCACATCCGGCCAGCAGGGCAAAGAGCGCGAGTGCGCTGGGCAGACGCCAGATCAAGTCAATTGCTCCCAGGAGAGGTGATCGCCCCATGAGTGCCAGCCAGGCCGGCACTTATGGGACAATTCGAATTACCCTTCGAGCTTGCTCTTGAGCAATTGGTTCACTTGCTGCGGGTTTGCCTTGCCTTTGGACGCTTTCATCGCCTGACCGACAAAGAAGCCGAACATCTTGCCACGCTTGGCTTCGTCAGCGGCGCGGTACTGCTCGACCTGCTCGGCGTTGGCCGCGAGCATTTCGTCCAGCACCTTCTCGATCGCGCCGCTGTCGGTGACCTGTTTCAGGCCCTCGGCCTCGATGATCTGGTCGGCATCGCCTTCACCGGCGGCCATCTTCTCGAAAACCACCTTGGCGATCTTGCCGCTGATGGTGTTGTCGAGGATGCGCTGCAGCATGCCGCCCAGTTGTGCTGCGGTAACCGGTGCCTGGTCGATTTCCAGGCCAAGCTTGTTGAGCAGGCTGCCCAGTTCGACCATGACCCAGTTGGCGGCCAGCTTGGCGTCGCCGCACACGGCAACCACCTGTTCGAAATAGTCCGCTTGCTCGCGGCTCGACGCCAGTACGTTGGCATCGTAGGCCGAGAGGCCGAACTGGCTCTGGAAGCGCTCGCGCTTCTGCGGCGGCAGTTCCGGCAGCGTGGCACGAATGGTCTCGAGGTAGGCGCCCTCGATCACCACCGGCAGCAGGTCCGGATCGGGGAAGTAACGGTAGTCGTTGGCTTCCTCTTTGCTGCGCATGGAGCGGGTTTCGTCTTTGTTCGGGTCGTACAGGCGGGTTTCCTGAACAACCTTGCCGCCGTCTTCGATCAGCTCGATCTGGCGCTGGATTTCGCTGTTGATCGCGCGCTCGATGAAGCGGAACGAGTTGACGTTCTTGATCTCGCAGCGGGTGCCGAACTCGACCTGGCCCTTTGGGCGTACCGAAACGTTGCAGTCGCAACGCAGCGAGCCTTCGGCCATGTTGCCGTCGCAGATGCCGAGGTAGCGCACCAGAGCGTGGATGGCCTTGACGTAGGCGACGGCTTCCTTGGCGTTGCGCATGTCCGGCTCGGAAACGATTTCCAGCAGCGGGGTGCCGGCACGGTTCAGGTCGATGCCGGTGGAGCCGCTGAAGTCTTCGTGCAGGCTTTTGCCGGCGTCTTCTTCAAGGTGTGCACGGGTAATGCCGACACGCTTGACCGTGCCGTCTTCCAGGGCGATGTCCAGGTGGCCCTTGCCGACGATCGGCAGCTCCATCTGGCTGATCTGGTAACCCTTGGGCAGATCGGGGTAGAAGTAGTTCTTGCGCGCGAACACGTTGTGCTGGCCGATCTCGGCGTCAATCGCCAGACCGAACATGCAGGCCATGCGCACGGCTTCCTGGTTGAGCACCGGCAGCACGCCGGGCATCCCCAGGTCGATCAGGCTGGCCTGGGTGTTCGGCTCGGAACCGAAGGTGGTAGCGCTGCCGGAGAAAATCTTCGACTGGGTGGCGAGCTGGGTGTGAATCTCCAGCCCGATGACAACTTCCCATTGCATGTGGTGATCCCTCAGAAGCCGTTAGGTGCGCGGGTGTGCCAATCAGTCACTTGCTGATAGCGGTGCGCGACGTTGAGCAGGCGGCCTTCCTGGAAATACGGGGCGAGCAATTGCACGCCAACCGGCAGACCATCGACAAAACCGGCTGGCATCGACAGGCCTGGCAGGCCCGCGAGGTTGGCGGTAATGGTGTACACGTCTTCCAGGTACGCAGCGACCGGGTCGTTGTTCTTGGCGCCGATCTTCCAGGCCAGGTTTGGCGTGGTCGGGCCGAGAATTACGTCGACGTCGTTGAAGGCGGCCATGAAGTCGTTCTTGATCAGGCGGCGGATCTTCTGCGCTTGCAGGTAGTAGGCGTCGTAGTAGCCGGCCGAGAGGGCATAGGCACCGACCATGATCCGGCGCTGCACTTCGGCACCGAACCCTTCGCCACGGGAGCGTTTGTACAGGTCGGTGAGGTCAACCGGGTTCTCGCAACGGTAGCCGAAACGTACGCCGTCGAAACGCGACAGGTTGGACGAGGCTTCTGCCGGTGCGATCACGTAGTAAGCCGGAATCCCGTGCTGCATGTTTGGCAGGCTGATTTCCTTGACCACGGCACCGAGCTTTTCCAGCTCCTTGACGCTGGCCTGGATCAGGTCGGCAATGCGTGGGTCGAGGCCGGCGCCGAAGTATTCCTTCGGCAGGCCGATACGCAGGCCTTCGAGTGAGCCGTTCAGGCCGGCGCTGTAGTCCGGTACCGGCTCATCGATGCAGGTGGAGTCCTTGGCGTCGAAACCGGCCATGCCTTGCAGCAGCAGGGCGCAGTCTTCGGCCGTGCGGGCCAGTGGGCCGCCCTGGTCGAGGCTGGAAGCGTAAGCGATCATCCCCCAGCGCGAAACACGACCGTACGTCGGTTTCAGGCCGGTCAGGTTGGTCAGAGCTGCCGGCTGTCGGATAGATCCGCCGGTGTCGGTGCCGGTAGTCGCCGGCAGCAGGCGTGCCGCCACGGCAGCTGCCGAACCGCCGGACGAACCGCCGGGCACGTGTTCCAGGTTCCACGGGTTTTTCACCGGGCCGTAGTGGCTGGATTCGTTGGCCGAACCCATGGCGAATTCGTCCATGTTGGTCTTGCCCAGGGTCACCGTGCCGGCCTCGGCCAGCTTGCTGACGACGGTAGCGTCGTAGGGCGCCTTGAAGTTGTCGAGCATCTTCGAGCCGCAGCTGGTGCGGATGCCCTGGGTGCAGAACAGGTCCTTGTGGGCGATCGGGGCGCCGAGCAGGGGGCCGTTCTCACCGGCGGCGCGACGGGCGTCGGCGGCGCGGGCCTGGCTGATGGCCAGCTCTTCGGTCACACTGATGAAGCTGTTGAGTTGCGGGTCGAGCTGATTGATTCGCGCCAGCAGGGTGCGGGTCAGCTCTTCGGAAGAAAACTTTTTGTCGGCGAGTCCGCGGGCGATCTCGGCCAGGGTCAGTTGATGCATGGCAGGCTCTATTCCCTTACTCGATGACTTTCGGAACCAGGTACAGGCCGTTTTCCGTCGCCGGGGCGATGGCCTGGTAACTGTCACGATGGTTACTTTCTGTTACCACATCGGCGCGCAGGCGCTGATTGGCTTCCAGTGGGTGCGCCAGTGGCTCAATGCCAGTGGTGTCGACGGCTTGCATCTGGTCGACCAGTCCCAGAATACTGTTCAGGGCATCGGTAGTGCGTGGCAGATCGGCTTCATTCAGGCCCAGTCGGGCCAGATGGGCGATCTTTTCCACGTCGCAGCGTTCAAGCGCCATGGGGATCTCCTGGGGAAACAAAAACGGATTTGGTCCGCGATGAGGAACATGCTGGCAGATTTACGGTCATAAGGCCGCGATTGTGTGCTGGCTTGCTCGGAAAAACTGCCAATTTAACATATTGGCGCCTTGCCCAAAATCCCCGCCGTTGTTAGAGTTTGCCGCACTTTTTTACCCACGCGTTGCCTAGGGTCACTTTCCCATGTTCAAGAAACTGCGTGGCATGTTTTCCAGCGATCTTTCCATCGACCTGGGGACTGCCAACACCCTTATTTACGTGCGTGAGCGCGGTATCGTCCTGAATGAGCCCTCTGTTGTGGCCATTCGTACGCACGGCAACCAGAAAAGTGTCGTCGCGGTAGGTACCGAAGCCAAACGCATGCTGGGCCGTACGCCCGGCAACATTGCTGCCATTCGTCCGATGAAGGACGGCGTGATCGCCGACTTCAGCGTTTGTGAAAAAATGCTGCAGTACTTCATCAACAAGGTTCACGAGAACAGCTTCCTGCAGCCAAGCCCGCGGGTACTGATTTGTGTGCCGTGCAAATCGACCCAGGTCGAGCGTCGCGCCATTCGTGAATCGGCGTTGGGCGCCGGTGCCCGCGAAGTATTCCTGATCGAAGAGCCGATGGCTGCCGCTATCGGTGCCGGCCTGCCGGTCGAGGAAGCCCGTGGCTCGATGGTCGTCGATATCGGTGGTGGTACCACTGAAATCGCACTGATCTCCCTTAACGGTGTGGTCTATGCCGAATCCGTACGTGTCGGTGGTGACCGCTTCGACGAAGCGATCGTGACCTACGTGCGCCGCAACTACGGCAGCCTGATCGGCGAATCCACCGCCGAGCGCATCAAGCAGGAAATCGGCACGGCCTACCCAGGCGGCGAAGTGCGTGAAGTCGATGTCCGTGGCCGTAACCTGGCCGAGGGCGTACCACGTGCCTTCACCCTGAACTCCAACGAAGTGCTCGAAGCCCTTCAGGAGTCGCTGGCGACCATCGTTCAGGCGGTCAAAAGCGCCCTGGAACAATCGCCTCCGGAGCTGGCCTCGGACATCGCCGAGCGCGGCCTGGTGCTGACCGGTGGTGGCGCCCTGCTGCGCGACCTCGACAAGTTACTGGCTCAGGAAACCGGTCTGCCGGTGATCGTGGCCGAAGACCCGCTGACCTGCGTTGCCCGCGGCGGTGGCCGTGCCCTGGAGATGATGGACAAACACACCATGGACCTGCTCTCCAGCGAGTAAGCTGGCTGCAGCAAACATGACGCCCGGTTTACAGGTAGTGCCCACAGTGCTACCTGTATGTGCTGGGCTGACGTCCGTGTGGGCGTTATTTTCCGTCAAACCACAAGCAGGCCGGTGCGTTGCCGTATGAATGACCTCTTGAATCGTCGTCCACGAGGAGCGGCCCATTAAACCGCTTTTCGCCAAGGGCCCTTCGCTGGGCGTGCGCCTGCTCGTGCTGGTTGTACTGTCGATCACCCTGATGGTGGTCGATGCGCGCTTTCCGCTGCTCAAACCAGTGCGCAGCCAGATGGGGTTGGTGCTGATGGAGTCCTATCACATCACCGACATGCCGCAGAGCCTGTGGCAGGGTATCGCCAGCCAGTTTGGCAGCCGTACCGAGCTGATTGCCGAGAACGAGAAACTCAAGACCGAAGCCCTGCTGATGCAGGGGCGCGTGCAGAAACTCGCGGCCCTGACCGAGCAGAACGTGCGCCTGCGCGAGTTGCTCAACTCATCGGCGCTGGTCAACGAGAAGGTCGAAGTTGCCGAGCTGATCGGTGTTGATCCCAACCCGTTTACCCATCGCATCCTGATCAACAAGGGCGAGCGCGATGGCGTGGTGCTGGGGCAGCCGGTGCTTGATGCCCGTGGCCTGATGGGTCAGGTGGTCGAGCTGATGCCGTACACCGCACGGGTCTTGCTGCTGACCGACACCACCCACAGCATTCCGGTACAGGTAAACCGTAACGGCTTGCGCGCCATTGCCAGTGGCACGGGTAACCCCGAGCGCCTGGAGCTGCGCCACGTTGCCGACACCGCAGACATCAAGGAAGGCGACCTGTTGGTCAGCTCCGGCCTGGGCCAGCGCTTCCCGGCAGGCTACCCGGTGGCCACGGTCAAGGAAGTGATTCATGACTCTGGCCAGCCATTTGCCATTGTTCGGGCGATTCCAACGGCTGCACTGAACCGCAGCCGGTACCTGTTGCTGGTATTTACCGACAGCCGCACCCCTGAACAGCGCGCCGCCGATGCCGCGATGGCTCAGGAAGCCGCTGACCGCCAAGGCTTGCCGGGTACTGGTGAGGCGACACAGCCCGCTGCCGGTGCACAGGCGCCGGCGGCCAGCAGTGCGCCAGCAGCCCCAGCCAATCCAGTGCAGGCACCGACAGCTGCGCCAGCAGCCCCGGCTGCCGTGCCAGCGGCTCCGGCAGCAGCGGGCGCGGCCCCTGCCACGTCCCGGGAGAGACACTGATGGTAAGTACTCGCAGCCGAAACGGCTGGGTGGTCTGGCTAACGTTTGTAATTGGCCTGCTGCTCAGCGTTTCGCCATTGCCGCAGTTCATGGAAGTGTTCCGGCCGATGTGGCTGGCGCTGTTGCTGGCCTTCTGGACACTGAACCTGCCGCATAAAGTCGGCATGACCACCGCCTTTGTGCTCGGGCTTGCCGAAGATGTGCTGTATGGCACGCTACTGGGGCAGAACGCGCTGGTACTGACCCTGATCACCTTCCTGGTACTGACCCTGCAGCAACGCCTGCGCATGTTCCCGATGTGGCAGCAAAGCCTGGTGATCCTGGTGATCTTCGGCCTGGCCCAGCTGATCCAGCTGTGGTTGAGCGCGCTGACCGGCAACCGCCTGCCGACCCTGGCGCTGATCTGGTCGGCGGTCATCAGTGCCTTGCTCTGGCCCTGGATCAGTTTCGCCCTGCGTGGTTTGCGTGTGCGCCTGAGCATTAACTGAGTTCGCATCCTGACCTGACAGGGAGATGTCACCATGACCCCGCTGTACCTGGCTTCCGGATCACCTAGGCGTCGCGAGTTGCTGACGCAGATCGGCATTCCCTTTACCCCCCTCAGTGCGGCGGTCGACGAGACCCCGCTGCCTGGTGAGGCAGCAACCACCTATGTCGAGCGATTGGCGCGTGCCAAGGCCCAGGCCGGCCTGGCGGTGCTGCAAGGCCATGACGCCGGAGCGCCGTTGGCTGTATTGGGCGCCGATACCGCAGTGGTGCTGGATGGCCGGATCCTGGGTAAACCTGTCGATCAGGAAGACGCGCTGGCAATGCTGGCTGCCCTGTCGGGGCGTGAACACCAGGTGCTCACGGCCGTAGCGGTCGCCGATCCTCAGCGTTGCCTGAGCGTCTGTGTGGCCAGTCAGGTGCGTTTCAGTCCAATCTCTGCAGAACGTGCGCGTGCCTACTGGGCCAGCGGCGAGCCGCTGGACAAAGCCGGCGCCTACGCCATTCAAGGCCTGGGCGCGGTTTTTGTGGAGCGTATCGAAGGCAGCTATTCGGCCGTGGTCGGCCTGCCGCTCAGCGAGACAGCAACGCTGTTGGCACAGTTCGGCATCCCTTGTTGGCAGCCGGTTTCGGCTCTTTGAGCGAGGTCAAGACACGACTGCTGCTAGCCAGTCGCCTGCGCGCCATCCATCATTACTGAAGTCCTTTGACGAGAGCCTGCCATGAGTGAAGAGATTCTGATCAATATCACGCCGATGGAATCACGCGTGGCGGTGGTGGAGAACGGTGTTCTTCAAGAGGTGCATGTCGAGCGCACCCAGCGGCGGGGCATTGTCGGCAACATCTACAAGGGCAAGGTGGTGCGCGTACTGCCCGGCATGCAGGCGGCATTCATCGACATCGGCCTGGACCGTGCGGCGTTCATCCATGCGTCGGAAATATCCCAGCGCGAAGGCCCGGCGGTAGAAAGCATCAGCGCGCTGGTCCATGAAGGCCAGAGCCTGGTGGTTCAGGTCACCAAAGACCCCATTGGCTCTAAAGGCGCTCGGCTGACCACCCAGCTGTCGATTCCTTCGCGCTACCTGGTGTACATGCCGCGTACCAGCCATGTTGGCATTTCCCTGAAGATCGAAGACGAAGCCGAGCGTGAGCGGCTTAAACAGGTCGTTGCCGACTGTATTGCCCAGGAAAACATCAAGGATGCCGGCGGCTTCATCCTGCGCACCGCAGCCGAAGGCGCGGGCGCTGATGAAATCCTCATGGATATCCGCTACCTGCGCAGGCTCTGGGACCAGATAGGTACCCAGATCAAGACCGTCGGCGCCCCGGTGGAAATCTACGAGGATCTGGGGTTGGCTCTGCGCACGTTGCGCGACCTGGTCAACCCGAAGATCGAAAAGATCCGCATCGATTCCCGGGAAACCTTCCAGAAAACCACGCAGTTCGTCGCCGAACTGATGCCGGAAATTGCCGATCGCCTGGAGCACTACCCAGGTGAACGCCCCATCTTCGACCTTTACGGTGTGGAAGATGAAATTCAGCGCGCCCTTGATCGCAAGGTGCCACTCAAGTCCGGTGGCTACCTGGTGGTCGACCCTGCCGAAGCCATGACTACCATCGACGTCAACACCGGCGCCTTCGTCGGGCACCGCAACCTTGAAGAAACCATTTTCAAGACCAACCTGGAGGCGGCCACCGCCATTGCCCGACAGCTGCGCCTGCGCAATATCGGCGGGATCATCATCATCGACTTCATCGACATGGAGGATGAGGAGCATCAACGCCAGGTGCTGCGGACCCTGGAGAAGCAGCTGGAGCGTGATCACGCCAAGACCAACATCATCGGCATCACCGAGCTTGGCCTGGTGCAGATGACCCGCAAGCGTACCCGTGAAAGCCTTGAACAAGTGCTGTGCGAACCTTGCCTGTGCTGCCAGGGGCGGGGAAAGCTGAAAACTCCCGAGACGGTTTGTTACGAGATTTTTCGCGAGATCCTGCGTGAAGCCCGTGCCTATCAGGCTGAAGGCTATAGAGTACTGGCCAACCAGAAAGTGGTGGATCGCCTGCTCGATGAAGAGTCGGGCAACGTCGCCGAACTTGAAACCTTTATTGGCCGAACCATTCGCTTTCAGGTTGAGTCCATGTACTCCCAGGAGCAATACGATGTGGTGCTGCTCTGACGTCTGAACACACCGGGCCGCTGTGCGGGCTGGCAAAGCGGCTGGTTGCGGCCATAGTTAAGGCACGAGTTGGAGGGCCATTGCCATGGAGCGTCTGATCCGCGTTCTGGGCGCGATGACCCGTTGGGGCCTGGGCATTAGCGCCCTGCTGGCGGTGCTGGTAGCGCTGTATGTCAGCCTTGGCCGACAGCTGGTGCCACTGGTTGCCGAGTACCGCGCCGAAGTTGAAGACAAAGCCGAGCAGGCTTTGGGGCTCCCTGTGCATATCGGAAGCCTGGAGGGGCGCTGGAGCGGCCTGGCGCCGGTGCTGGGCGTCAACGACATCCAGGTCGGCGAGGGTGCCACGGCATTGCGCCTGGACGGTGTCAAGGTGGTACCGGATCTCTGGTCCAGTCTGGTCGATCGCCAGTTGCGCCTGGCCAATCTTGAAGTCGGCGGCCTGCAACTGAGCCTGCATGAAGATGAAAACGGGGCCTGGTCCCTCGACGGCTTGCCGAAAACCGATGATCAGCCACTGGACCCGGAGCAACTGCTCAAGCGCCTGCAGGTGGTGTCGAAGGTCACGGTGGTCGACAGCCAGGTCACCCTTGAGCCCTATCAGCGCGACCCTTTGACCCTCACCTACGTCAGCCTTGGTCTGCAGGTGGGCAGTCTGCGCCAGCGCCTGGATGTGCGCCTGACCCTGCCCGATGGCCAGCCGGTGGCCATGAGCCTGCGTAGTCGCGTTCGTGCCGAACAGTGGCGCGACGGTCGGCTGGAGGCCTACCTCAGCTTGCCGCAGAGCGATTGGGCGCGTTGGCTGCCACCCACGCTGCTCGGGCAGTGGCAGGCCAAAGAGCTCAAGGCCGGTGGTGAATTCTGGCTGAACTGGGACAAGGGACAGCTTCAACGCTCGGTTGTGCGGCTTAACGCGCCACAGTTGCGCGGTGCCTATACCGGGCGTGAAGAGGCCAAGGTGGAAAACCTCGCCCTCAATGGCTGGTTTGAGCGTGACAAGCAGGGCTTTGCGGTGCAGCTTGACTCGTTGGCCATGAGCCTGGGCAAGACGCGCTGGGAGTCGCACCTGCAACTTGCGCAAACAGCCGCCACAGAAACGACTGATGAAACCTGGAAGGTCCAGGCCGATCGTTTGAACCTGACACCGCTGACGCCATTGATCGAGTCCCTGGCACCGTTGCCGGAAAAGGTCATGGCGGTGGTCGAAGGGCTCAAGGTCACCGGCAGTCTGCGTAATGTCCAGCTCGACATCCGGCCCAAAGCCAGCGGTGATCAACGCCTGAGCTTCGCCGCCAATCTTGAGCGGGTGGGTTTCAATGCCTATCACGGTGCGCCGGCTGCAGGGAATGTCAGCGGCAGCATCAGCGGCGATCTGGGGCACGGCGAGCTGCGCCTGGACACCGACGCCTTCATGCTTCATCTCTACCCGATTTTCGCCAAACCCTGGAACTACCAGAAAGCCAATGCCCGCCTGACCTGGCGCCTGGATGAAGAAGGGTTCACCCTCATTGCCCCGTACCTGAAGGTGTTGGGCGAGGAGGGCAAGATTGCCGGGGACTTCCTCATCCGCCTGTTGTTCGACGAGGCGCGTGAGGACTACATGGACTTGCGTGTGGGGCTGGTAGAGGGCGATGGTCGTTACACTGCCAAGTATTTGCCTGAAGTGCTGAGCCCGGCGCTGGACGAATGGCTGCGCACGGCGATCCTCAAGGGCGCGGTCGACGAAGGCTATTTCCAGTACCAGGGGTCGCTCAACCATGGCGCTTCCGAACAGGCGCGCAGCATCAGCCTGTTTTTCAAGGTGCACGATGCCGCCCTGGATTTCCAGCCGGGCTGGCCGCAGGTGCAGAAAGTCACAGGTGATGTGTTCATCGACGACGATGGCGTGCGGATCAACGCCAGCAGTGGGCAACTGCTCGACACCCAGGTCTCTGATGTACACGTCAACATTCCGCACGTCGCCAGTGGTGAGCACAGCCACATGTACCTGGACGGGGCATTCGACGGCGGACTCGGTGATGGCCTGAAAATTCTTCAGGAGGCGCCAATCGGCACCGCCGAGATGTTTGCCGGTTGGGAAGGCCAAGGTGACCTCAAGGGTAAGCTGAAGCTGGATGTTCCACTGGCCAAGGGTGAGAAGCCCAAGGTGGTGGTGGACTTCGATACGAGCGATGCACGTTTGAAAATCGCGGCTCCCGTATTGGAACTCAGCCAGCTTAAAGGCGGGTTTCGTTTCGACTACGACAAGGGCCTGAGTGGCCAGAACATCAGCGCACGAATATTCGACAAACCGATGACTGCGCAGATTTTCGCCGAGGGAAAACCCGGTGAAATGCAAACCCGTATCGAAGCCAAGGGCAATGTCGCGCTGACGGCCTTGAGCCAATGGCTGCAGGTCAAACAGACCTTGCCGCTGGCCGGAGAGCTGCCGTATCAGCTGCAATTGAGCCTGGGCAGTCGTGACAACCAGCTCAAAGTTGATTCCAGCCTCAAGGGGCTTGCGATCAACCTTCCGGCGCCGTTTGGCAAGGCCGCCGAGGACGCCCGCAACAGTCAGTTCAGCATGACCCTGCAAGGGCCTGAGCGTCGCTTCAGCCTGAGCTATGCCGACGTTGCCAATCTGCTTTACGCCGCGCCCATGGACAAGCTTGAGCAAGGGCGTGGTGAGCTGGTGTTCGGTGGTGGTAGCGCACAATTACCCACTGCCCAGGGGCTACAGGTGCGTGGACGCTTGCCTGAACTGGATCTGCAGCCCTGGCAGGAGCAGGCGCAATCGCTCGCTGGCAATGATGCCGGCGGCAGTGCCCGCCAGATGCTGCGCAGTGTTGACCTGAGCATCGGCAAGCTCAAGGGTTTTGGCCTAAACCTGAACCAGGCTGTGGTCCGTCTGGACCGCAACAGCAATAACTGGGCACTGCGCCTGGACAGCAAGGAAGTCATTGGCAATGCCAGGGTGCCCGATGCCCAGGGCGCGCCGATGGTGGTCAACTTGCAGACCATACACCTGCCGGCGGCCGATCCCGCTGAAGTCACCTCGCCGAACGCGCCTGATCCGATGGCTTCGATCGATCCGCGCAAAATCCCTTCAATCGACCTGAGCATCGACAAGCTCTTTCGCGGTGAGGACCTGCTGGGCAGCGCGGCGGTGAAGATCCGTTCGACCGCCAAAGGCATTGCCTTGAACGATCTCGACCTGAGCCTCAAGGGTTTGTTGATCGACGGTAACGGTGGTTGGGAAGGGGCGCCAGGCGCCAGCACCAGCTGGTACAAGGGACGCCTGGAAGGCAAGAACCTGGCAGATATCCTCAAGGCCTGGAACTTTGCGCCGACGGTCACCAGTCGCGATTTTCGCCTGGATGTCGATGGCCGCTGGCCCGGATCGCCCGCCTGGGTCGGGCTCAACCGGTTCTCCGGTAGCCTCGACGCGGCCTTGCGTAAAGGCCAGTTCGTTGAGGTCGAAGGTGGCGCTCAGGCGCTACGGGTGTTCGGTTTGCTCAACTTCAACTCCATCGGCCGACGCTTGCGCCTGGACTTCTCCGACCTGATCGACAAGGGCCTGAGTTATGACCGGGTCAAGGGCTTGCTGGTGGCCAGCGAGGGGGTTTACGTGACGCGTGAGCCAATTACCCTGACCGGGCCGTCCAGTAATCTGGAACTGGATGGCACGCTGGATATGGTCCGCGACCGGATCGATGCCCACCTGCTGGTAACCCTGCCGGTGACCAACAACCTGCCGCTTGCTGCCCTGATTGTCGGCGCGCCTGCCGTGGGTGGGGCGTTGTTCCTGGTGGACCGCCTGCTCGGCGACCGCGTGGCACGCTATGCGAGTGTCAACTATCGCGTCGAAGGGCCGTGGAAAGAGCCTAAAATCAGCTTCATCAAACCGTTCGAGAAGTAAGCTCAGGAGCAGGCATGAAGTCAGCAGTGATCCAGATGGTCAGCCAGAGCGATATCCCGGCCAACCTGGTGCAGGCGCGGCGCTTGCTCGAGCAGGCAGCACGTGCGGGTGCACGGCTGGCGGTGCTGCCGGAAAATTTCGCGGCCATGGGGCGTCGCGACAGCGCCGCTATCGGTCGTGCCGAAGCCCTTGGGCAGGGGCCGATTCTGCCATGGTTGAAACAGGTCGCCCGCGACCTCAGGTTATGGGTGGTGGCCGGCACGTTGCCGCTGCCTCCGGTCGGTAATCCCGAGGCGAAATCACATGCCTGCTCACTGCTGGTTGACGAGCACGGTGAAATTGTTGCGCGCTACGACAAACTGCATCTGTTTGATGTCGATGTCGCAGATAACCGCGGCCGCTATCGGGAGTCGGATGACTATGCCCATGGCAACCAGGTCGTGGTGGCCGATACCCCGGTCGGTCGCGTGGGCTTGAGCGTATGCTACGACTTGCGCTTCCCGGAGCTTTACAGCGCGCTGCGGGCTGCCGGTGCCGAGCTGATCACCGCCCCTGCGGCGTTCACCGCGGTGACCGGGGCGGCGCATTGGGAGGTGCTGATACGCGCACGGGCCATTGAAACCCAGTGTTATGTCCTGGCGGCTGCTCAAGGGGGCACCCATCCGGGGCCGCGAGAAACTTACGGTCATGCGGCGATCGTCGATCCCTGGGGGCGCATTGTCGCCGAACAGGCCAGCGGCGAAGCCGTGCTGCTGTGCGAACGCGACAGCAGCGAACAAGCGTCCATTCGGGCGCGGATGCCGGTGGCCTTGCACCGGCGCTTTTTCTCGCAGGACGCCTTGCGGCCTGCGCACACCTCGGAGTGACTATGAGCGAGATGTTATCCACAGTCAGCGAGCACCTGCTGGCGCCGGGGGGACTGACCCTCGACAGCCTGCAATCGGTGCTGGGTGAGTTGGCCGGGCCAGGCATCGATGCCGCCGACCTGTATTTCCAGGGGCAGATTTCCGAATCCTGGGCGCTTGAAGACGGCATCGTCAAAGAGGGCAGCTTCAACCTCGACCAGGGCGTGGGCGTGCGTGCCCAGTCTGGCGAGAAGACCGGTTTCGCCTACAGCAATGCCATCAACCTCGAAGCCCTGACCTCGGCCGCCCGTGCGGCCCGTTCGATCTCCCGTGCCGGGCAGAACGGTACGGTTCAGGCGTTCAGCAGCCAGGATGTCACCCAGTTGTATGGCACCGACAACCCGCTGGAAGTGATCAGCCGTGCCGAGAAGGTCGAGTTGCTCAAGCGTGTCGATGCCGCCACGCGGGCGTTGGATCCGCGCATCCAGCAGGTCAGCGTAAGCATGGCCGGGGTCTGGGAGCGCATTCTGATTGCCGCTGCCGATGGCAGCCTGGCCGCCGATATTCGCCCGTTGGTGCGTTTCAACGTCAGTGTGATCGTCGAGCAGAACGGCCGACGCGAGCGTGGTGGCCACGGCGGTGGCGGACGTACCGACTATCGCTATTTCACCGATGAGCGAGTCATGGGCTTCGCCCGTGAAGCCCTGCGTCAGGCCCTGGTTAACCTCGAAGCGATCCCGGCGCCTGCTGGCACCTTGCCCGTAGTACTGGGCTCCGGCTGGTCGGGCGTGCTGCTGCACGAAGCTGTTGGCCACGGTCTTGAAGGCGACTTCAACCGCAAGGGCAGTTCGGCCTACAGCGGGCACCTGGGAGAGAAGGTTGCATCAAGCCTGTGCACCATCGTCGACGACGGTACCCTCGAAGGCCGCCGCGGCTCGTTGAGCGTGGACGATGAAGGTACGCCTACCGAATGCACCACGCTGATCGAGAACGGTATCCTCAAGGGCTACATGCAAGACAAGCTCAATGCCCGCCTGATGGGCATGGCAGTCACCGGCAACGGTCGTCGCGAGTCGTATGCGCACTTGCCGATGCCACGCATGACCAACACCTACATGCGTGCCGGGGAAAGCGATCCGGAAGAAATCATCAAGTCGGTCAAGCGCGGCATCTACTGCGCCAACCTCGGCGGCGGCCAGGTGGATATCACCAGCGGCAAGTTCGTGTTCTCCACCAGTGAGGCCTACCTGATCGAAGACGGCAAGATCACCGCGCCAGTCAAAGGCGCGACACTGATCGGCAATGGGCCGGAAGCCATGAGCCGGGTATCGATGGTCGGTAACGATCTGTCGCTGGACAGCGGCGTGGGCACGTGCGGTAAAGACGGTCAGTCAGTACCGGTGGGCGTTGGCCAGCCGACACTGAAAATTGATGCGATCACCGTGGGTGGCACGGGCGCATGAAGTTGAAACCGGGCGGGCAGGGCGCCTGCCCGGTCGCGAGGTTCAACGCAGGCCGCGTTGAACTTCGTCCAGAGTGCGAATGTACTTGAAGATCTTGCGGCTGGCGCTAGGCGGCTTGTTGGTCTTCAGCTCATGCTGGGCCTGGCGGATCAGCGAGCGCAGCTGCTGGCGGTCGGCTTCCGGGAATTCCTGGACGAATTTCTCCAGGACTTCGTCATTGCCGTCGATCAGCCGGTCGCGCCAGCGTTCGAGGCCGTGGAAACGCTCGTTGTACTGGCGCGAGGAGGCGTCGAGTTGGTCAAGCAGCGCGTTGATAGCGTCGATGTCCTGGTCACGCATCAGCTTGCCGATGAACGACTTGTGACGTCGTTTGGCTTCGTTCGCCGTGTGGCGCTTGTGCTCTTCCAGAGCCGCGCGCAGCTCGTCGGTCAGAGGCAGCTTGGCCAAGGTGTCGGGCTTGAGCAAGGTGAGGCGCTCGCCCATATCGACCAGCGCCTGCATCTCGCGCTTGATCTGGGTTTTGCTTTTTTCGCCGTCGAAGGCGGTGTCGTAAGAATCAACCATGGGGGCAGTCCGCTGAGAATCGCCGCCATGATAACCAGTCGGGGGCCGCTTGTCCGGCCCGGTCGTAGAATGACCTGTGCCGAACGCAGAATTTGAGTGGAGAAAACCATGAGTGCAGTCCAGAGCGTAGGCCCGCAGGCCCTGCCGGCGTTGCAGGAGCAAGTCGAACAGATCATTGCCGAAGCCAAGCGTCAAGGCGCCAGTGCCTGCGAGGTGGCAGTGTCACTGGAGCAGGGGCTGTCGACCTCGGTGCGTCAGCGTGAAGTGGAAACGGTTGAGTTCAACCGCGATCAGGGGTTTGGGATCACCCTGTATGTTGGCCAGCGCAAAGGGTCGGCCAGCACCTCGGCCAGCGGCAGTGAGGCCATTCGCGAGACGGTTGCCGCTGCATTGGCAATTGCCAAGCACACTTCTGAAGACGATTGCGCCGGGCTGGCCGACCCGGCCTTGATGGCGCGTGACCTAGCCGATTTCGACCTGTATCACGCCTGGGACATCACCCCGGAGCAAGCGATCGAGAAAGCCTTGGCCTGCGAGGCGGCAGCGTTTGATGCCGATGCGCGGATCAAGAATGCCGACGGCACTACCCTCAATACCCACCAGGGCTGCCGCGTCTATGGCAACAGTCACGGCTTTATCGGCGGCTATGCCTCGACCCGTCACAGCTTGAGCTGCGTAATGATCGCCGAAGCCGAAGGCCAGATGCAGCGTGATTACTGGTATGACGTCAATCGCCAGGGCGAATTGCTTGCCGACCCGCGCAGCATTGGCCAGCGCGCCGCGCAACGGGCTGCCAGCCGCCTGGGCGCACGCCCGGTGCCTACCTGTGAAGTGCCGGTGCTGTTCTCCGCCGAACTCGCCGGTGGCCTGTTCGGGAGCTTCCTGTCGGCTATCTCCGGCGGCAACCTGTACCGTAAATCGTCGTTTCTCGAGGGCACCATGGGCCAGCGCCTGTTCCCCAGCTGGCTGACCCTGGACGAGCGCCCGCACCTGCAGCGTGCGCTAGGCAGTGCCGCGTTCGATGGCGATGGCCTGGCCACCTATGCCAAGCCGTTCGTCGAAAAAGGCGAGCTGGTGTCCTATGTATTGGGTACCTACTCCGGTCGCAAGCTGGGCCTGCCAAGTACCGCGAACGCCGGCGGGGTGCATAACCTGTACGTGACCCACGGAGTCGAGGACCAGGCAGCACTGATCCGGCGCATGGGGCGCGGGCTGCTGGTGACCGAGCTGATGGGTCATGGCCTGAACATGGTGACCGGCGACTACTCTCGCGGTGCGGCAGGTTACTGGGTTGAAAACGGCGAGATTCAGTTTGCCGTCCAGGAGGTGACCATTGCCGGCAATATGAAGGACATGTTCCAGCAGATTGTCGCGATTGGTAACGATCTTGAAACCCGCAGCAACATTCACACCGGTTCGGTCTTGATCGAGCGAATGACCGTGGCCGGCAGCTGACTGCCACCCGAATTGATCCGTTTGAAGCCCGGCCATGTGTCGGGCTTTTTTGTTTTTCTACTTTGGTATCCTTGAACTGATTCTGATTATCACTTAATAATGAATATCATTATCTAGGCGATGATGTTCATGAAACCCGTCCTTCACGAATTACCCTACCTCGAAAACTGGCGCTGGCTCAGTCAGCGCATTCGCTGCGCGATGGAGCCGGACGAGCCTCGCTTGATCGAGCACTACCTGGCTGAGGGCCGCTATCTGGTGTGTTGCACCGACACCTCGGCCTGGACCGTCGCCCTGACTTCTTTCCGCCTGCTCCTGGATACCGCTTGCGATCGCATGCTGCCCTGGCATTGGCGCTGTCTGTGCCTGGATCAGGCGTGGAAGCCGCTGCTGCAGCTGCGCAAGCTCGATGGTGGCGAACATGGTCAGCGTTGGCAGCCTTATGCCCGTCAATTGGCCAACTGCACGTTGATGCCTTCGATTTCTTTCGACGAACTGATGCAAGGATTTGATGATGAGTAATACCCGTATCGAGCGTGACAGCATGGGCGAGCTGCAGGTGCCGGTCGAGGCCCTGTACGGCGCTCAGACCCAGCGCGCGGTGAACAACTTTCCGATCAGCCAGCAGCGCATGCCGATCCAGTTCATTCGTGCCTTGTTGCTGGCCAAAGCGGCGGCGGCGAAAGCCAACATCGAGCTCCAGCAGCTTGAGCGTGACAAAGGCGTAGCCATCGTCAAGGCGGTCGAGCAACTGCTGGCCGAAGACTTCATCCAGCACTTCCCGGTGGATATCTTCCAGACCGGGTCCGGTACCAGCTCGAACATGAACGCCAACGAAGTGATTGCCACACTGGCAAGTCGCATTCTTGGCGATCAGGTCAATCCCAACGATCACGTCAACTGTGGTCAGAGCAGTAACGACATCATACCGACCACGATCCATGTCAGTGCCGCCCTGGCCTTGCACGAACAACTCCTGCCGGCGCTCAAGCACCTTGTGCAGGTGATCGAGCACAAGGCCGAAGCCGTGCATCCGTTCATCAAGACCGGCCGCACTCACCTGATGGACGCCATGCCGGTGCGCATGAGCCAGGTACTGGGCGGTTGGGCCGCGCAGGTCAACGGGGCAATCGGGCACCTGCAGGCGACTTTGCCGGCGCTGCAAGCCCTGGCTCAGGGCGGGACGGCGGTGGGGACCGGGATCAATGCGCATCCCGAGTTCGCCCAGCGCTTCAGCGAGCAATTGAGTGAGCTGACCAAGGTGTCGTTCACCCCAGGGCAGAACCTGTTTGCCCTGATCGGCTCCCAGGACACCGCCGTCGCCTTGTCTGGCCAGCTCAAGACCACGGCGGTGGCCTTGATGAAAATCGCCAACGACCTGCGCTGGATGAACTCGGGCCCCTTGGCCGGCCTGGGGGAAATCGAGCTGGAAGGCCTGCAGCCTGGCTCCTCGATCATGCCTGGGAAGGTCAACCCGGTGATCCCGGAAGCGACCGCCATGGTCGCTGCCCAAGTCATCGGCAACGACGCAACCATCGTCATCGCCGGGCAATCGGGCAACTTCGAATTGAACGTCATGCTGCCCATCATTGCGCAGAACCTGCTGAGCAGCATTGAGCTGATGGCCAATGTCAGCCGCTTGCTGGCCGACAAGGCCATCGCCAGTTTCAAGGTCAACGAGCCCAAGCTCAAGGAAGCCCTGGCGCGCAACCCGATCCTGGTCACCGCGCTTAACCCGATCATCGGCTATCAGAAAGCCGCTGAAATCGCCAAGACCGCCTACAAGCAGGGCCGTCCGGTCATCGATGTGGCCCTGGAACACACGGATCTGCCACGTAGCCAGCTGGAAGTGCTGCTGGACCCGGAAAAGCTCACGGCTGGCGGTATCTGATAGCGCGTTGGAGGTTTGTCATGCAGCACTGGAAACGCACCACCGAAATTGCCAACCGCCTGTTCGACCAAGGCGAACTGGTCGATGCCCGCGAGCTGTACCTGCAGGCCCTGGCGTTGGCCCAGGTGTTGTTCGAGCGCTGGCATGACGCCGATGAAGCGGTAGCTGTGTGTGTGATTGCTCACCACAATCTGGCCGACCTGCACTTGCGCCTGAACCAGCCGCAGGAGAGCGCAGAGTACCTGTGCGCCATCCATCAGCGGCTGTTACAGGCCATGCAGGACCCGCGCCTGGCGCCGGCGCTGCGTGAAGCTGCACTGCGCCACAGCAGTAAAACCTACACCGAGCTACTGAATTTCATCAGCGAGTACGGCCAGTACCCGCGCACCGAACGTCTGCTCCATAGCCATGGCCCGCAACCGGCACTACTCGCCGGCCAGGAAAGCGCCGGGTCTCCTGCACTTCACTACGGAATCCATTGAAATGTCCTACACCTTGCCTGCATTGCCTTACGCCTACGATGCGCTGGAACCGCACATCGACACGCAGACCATGCAGATTCACCACAGCAAGCATCATCAGACCTACATCAACAACCTTAATGCCGCCGTAGAAGGTACCGAGTGGGCCGGGTGGCCAGTTGAGCAACTGGTGGCAGCGGTCAAGCAGCTCCCGGCGAACCTGCAGGCCGCCGTGATCAACCAGGGTGGCGGTCATGCCAACCATTCACTGTTCTGGACGGTCATGTCACCCAAGGGTGGCGGTCTGCCCCAAGGCGCTGTGGCCAAGGCTATCGATGAGCAGTTGGGTGGCTTCGAGGCGTTCAAGGAGGCTTTCACCAAGGCGGCGCTGACCCGTTTCGGTAGCGGCTGGGCGTGGCTGAGTGTGGCGCCGGATAAAACACTGGTGGTCGAAAGCAGTGGCAACCAGGACAGCCCGCTGATGAACGGCAATACGCCGATCCTCGGCCTGGACGTCTGGGAGCATGCTTATTACCTGCTTTACCAGAACCGCCGTCCTGAATACATCAGCGCCTTCTACAACGTGATCGACTGGTCCGAAGTAGAGCGTCGATACCTCGCCGCCCTCGTGTGAGTTGTACCGGTATGCGCTCGGATGTGATGTCCATTGGCAGTGTGCGCCTGTTTCGCCTGGCGCTGGGCACCCTGTTGCTGCTGGTCGGCTGCGCGCTGTTGATCGTGCAGGGCTTCGCCTGGCTGGACCTTGAGCCGCGCATACTGCGTGCGCTTGAAGGGGGCGCCTTGTGTGCGCTCGGCACGGCGCTGGGGGCTGTGCCGGTACTGGTGATCCGCACCATGCCGGTGGCCCTGGCCGATACCTTGCTGGGCTTTGGTGCCGGGGTCATGCTGGCTGCGACCGCCTTTTCCCTGATCATTCCCGGCCTGGACGCCGCACAGGCGATCGGCTTGGGTAAGTGGGGCGCAGGCGGGCTGATCAGCGCTGGCTTGCTGTTCGGCGCATTCTGCCTCTACCTGGTTGATCTCAAGGTGTCGGGTGCTTCGCCGGAAGCGTTGGTAGGCAGCGCTCAGCAGCCGGTGATTGCTGCACGGATCTGGGTGTTCGTCATTGCCATCATTGCCCATAACATTCCTGAGGGCATGGCAATCGGGGTGTCGGCGGGTGGTGGAATGCCGGATGCCGACAGCCTGGCCATGGGCATCGCGTTGCAGGATGTACCTGAAGGCCTGGTCATTGCGCTGGTTTTGGCGGGGGCGGGGATGGCGCGGTTCAAGGCTTTCGCCATCGGTGCAGCGTCCGGGTTGGTCGAGCCGGTGGCGGCGGTGATATGCGCCTGGCTGGTGACGGTGGCAGAGTTGTTGTTACCGTTGGGATTGGCTTGCGCGGCCGGGGCGATGTTGTTGGTCGTGACCCAGGAAATCATTCCGGAGTCACGTAGCAACGGCCATCATCGCCTGGCCAGCCTGGGGCTGTGCCTGGGCTTTTGCCTGATGATGGTGATGGATACCGCGCTGTCTTGAGCGGCTGGCGGGGGCGGTTACTCGCCCTCGTCAAAATAGTTGTTGATCAGTTCGACCAGCGCATCTAGCGCTGCATCCTCGTCTTCGCCTTCGGTATGCAGGTGCACCTGGGTACCTTTGCCGGCGGCGAGCATCATCACCGCCATGATGCTCTTGCCGTCAATCATCCGGTCGGGGGCGCGACCGATACGCACGGTGCACGGGTAGCGTCCGGCGACGCCGACAAACTTTGCCGCAGCCCGGGCGTGGAGCCCCAGCTTGTTGATGATGGTGATTTCACGAGCGGGCATCGCGGCGTTGGTCCTGTGGGCTAGAGGTCGCGGTGGCGAACCTGAACATTCTTCAAGGATTGCTGCAGCAACTGGCCCAGGCGCTCGGTGAGGTAAACCGAACGGTGGTGACCACCGGTACAGCCAATGGCAATGGTGACATAGGCGCGGTTGCTGGCGGCAAAGCGTGGCAACCACTTGAGCAGGTAGCTGGAAATGTCCTGGAACATCTCCTCAACATCCGGCTGAGACGCCAGGTAGTCGATCACCGGTTGTTCCAGGCCGGAATGTTCACGCAGCTCTGGCTTCCAGTAAGGGTTGGGCAGGCAGCGCACATCGAACACCAGGTCGGCATCTACGGGCATGCCACGCTTGAAGCCGAAGGACTCGACCAGAAACGCGGTGCCAGGTTCTGGCTGGTTGAGCAGGCGTAACTTGATGGAGTCGCGCAGCTGATACAGGTTCAGGTTGGTGGTGTCGATCTTCAGGTCGGCAAGGTCGGCGATCGGACCCAGCAGTTCGGTCTCGACCTTGATGGCCTCGGCCAGCGAGCGCTCGGCGTTGGTCAGTGGGTGGCGTCGACGGGTTTCCGAAAATCGCTTGAGCAACGTGTCTTCATCGGCATCCAGGTACAGCACGTCACACTGGATATGCCGGCTACGGGCGTCTTCAAGCAGCTCGGGGAAGCGGGTCAGATGACTGGGCAAGTTGCGCGCGTCAATCGACACAGCCACCTTGGGCTGCATCAGCTCGGTATTGATCAGGGCGTTTTCGGCCAGTTGCGGTAGCAGCCCGGCCGGCAGGTTATCGATGCAGTAGTAGCCATTGTCCTCGAGGACCGCGAGTGCGGTGCTCTTGCCGGATCCGGACCGGCCACTGACGATAATCAGGCGCATGTTCAGGACTCTTTTTGTGCGTCCAGTACGACCTGGTACAAGGCTTCACTGCTACTGGCGGCGCGCAGCCGGTCACGCACGTCCTTACGGTCGAGCATGCTGGCAATCTGGCGCAACAACTCAAGATGCGCATCGGTAGCCGCTTCGGGAACCAGCAGGACAAACAGCAAATCGACCGGGGCGCCATCAATGGCGTCGTAGTCGATCGGTGCATCCAGGTGTATCAGAGCGCTGATGGGGGATGAGCAACCTTTAAGGCGGCAATGTGGAATGGCAATGCCATTCCCAAATCCGGTCGACCCGAGTTTCTCCCGGGCAAACAGGCTTTCAAAAACGTCTTGCATCTCCAGGTCCGGAACTTCCCGGTCGATCAGCGTAGCGATTTCCTGGAGTACGCGCTTTTTACTGCCTCCCGGCACGTTCACGAGGGAACGGCCGGGGGTCAGGATGGATTCAAGTTGGATCATGGATGAGGGGATCAGCGGGCCGCTGCACCTTGCAGGAGGCTTTGCTGTTTTTCCTTGTGTTTTTTCAGTTGGCGGTCGAGCTTGTCGGTCAAGGCATCGATCGCTGCATACATGTCGGTGTGTTCGGCATTCGCAACCACTTCGCCGCCGGGAATAAACAGCGTTGCTTCAATTTTCTGCTGCAGTTTCTCGACCTTCATGATCACCGTTACATTGGTAATCTTGTCGAAGTGCCCTTCCAGCCGTTTCAGTTTCTGTTCGACGTACTCGCGCAGCGGCTGGGTGACTTCTACATGCTGTCCACTGATATTGACTTGCATACAGCTTCTCCTTTGTTGCCCGTGCATAAGAGGCAGGTGTTGCGCCTGCCACTGAACTGCTGTGGCTATCTCAGGGGCTACATCAGTCGCTTGCGTTCACTCGACGGTGCAATGCCGAGCGACTCGCGGTACTTGGCGACGGTGCGACGGGCGACCTGGATGCCTTGTGCCTCCAGTAAACCAGCGATCTTGCTGTCACTCAATGGCTTTTTCTGATTTTCCGCTGCAACCAGTTTTTTGATGATCGCGCGTATCGCCGTAGACGAGCATTCACCGCCTTCGGAGGTGCTGACGTGGCTGGAGAAAAAGTACTTCAGCTCGTAAATTCCTCGCGGCGTGTGCATGTATTTCTGCGTCGTTACCCGGGAGATGGTCGACTCGTGCATGCCCACTGCTTCGGCAATGTCATGCAGTACCAGCGGCTTCATTGCTTCGTCGCCGTGGTCGAGGAAGCCGCGCTGGTGTTCGACGATCTGGGTGGCGACCTTCATCAGGGTTTCGTTGCGGCTCTGCAGGCTCTTGATGAACCAGCGGGCTTCCTGCAACTGATTGCGCATGAAGGTGTTGTCGGCGCTGGTGTCGGCGCGGCGCACGAAGCCTGCGTACTGCGGATTGACGCGCAGGCGCGGTACGGCCTCCTGGTTCAGCTCGACCAGCCAGCGTTCGTTGTCCTTGCGCACGATCACGTCAGGGACCACGTATTCGGCTTCGCTGGATTCGATCTGCGAGCCCGGGCGTGGGTTGAGGCTCTGTACCAGCTCGATTACCTGGCGCAGCTCGTCTTCCTTGAGCTTCATCCTGCGCATCAGCTGGCTGTAGTCGCGGCTGCCGAGCAGGTCGATGTAGTCGCGTACCAGGCGCTGCGCTTCAGCCATCCATGGGTTATTGGCCGGCAGTTGACGCAGTTGCAGGAGCAGGCACTCGCTGAGGTTGCGTGCGCCAATACCGGCCGGCTCAAACTGCTGGATGCGGTGCAGCACCGCTTCGATTTCATCGAGCTCGATATCGAGCTCCGGGTCGAAGGATTCGCAAATCTCTTCGAGGGTTTCGTCCAGGTAGCCTTGATTGTTGATGCAGTCGATCAGGGTGACGGCAATCAGGCGGTCGGTGTCGGACATCGGTGCCAGGTTCAACTGCCAGAGCAAATGGCTTTGCAGGCTTTCGCCAGCCGAGGTGCGGGTGGTGAAGTCCCACTCGTCATCGTCGTTGCTGGGCAGGCTGCTGGCGCTGGTCTGGTAGATGTCTTCCCAGGCCGTGTCGACCGGTAGTTCATTGGGAATGCGCTCGTTCCACTCGCCCTCGTCCAGGCTGTCCACTGTCGGTGTGGATTCCTGAAAGCTGGTGTCCTGGGTTTCGGCGACAGGCTTGCTTTCGGCGTTGTCCGCCATCGGGTCGCTGTTGTCGAAGTCGTCGCCGTCTTCCTGGCGTTCGAGCATCGGGTTCGATTCCAGCGCTTCCTGGATTTCCTGCTGGAGGTCCAGGGTCGATAGCTGAAGCAAACGGATGGCCTGTTGCAACTGCGGTGTCATCGTCAGTTGCTGGCCCATTCTTAGGACGAGCGATGGTTTCATGGCAGGGGCTTAACACCTTATTCGCCGGCGCACATGCGCCATCCACTACAAGGGCACCGAAGCGCCAACTTTAAGCAAATTATATGCCTGAAATTGGAGCGTTTGCCTAGGGTGCTGTAACAATTAAGCCGGATTTCACCGGATCAGCAGCCCTTGGCAAGCGCTGTGTCGCCTCGAACTTACAAGCGGAACTCGTGGCCCAGGTACACTTCTTTAACCAGGTCATTGGCCAGGATGGTCTCTGCATCACCTTCGGCAATCAGTTGGCCATCGTTGACGATGTAAGCGGTTTCGCAGATATCCAGGGTCTCACGGACGTTGTGGTCGGTGATCAGTACACCGATGCCCTTGGCCTTGAGGTGGTGGATGATCTGCTTGATGTCGCCAACCGAGATCGGGTCGACACCGGCAAAGGGTTCGTCGAGCAGGATGAACTTTGGCGCGGTGGCCAGGGCGCGGGCGATCTCCACGCGACGACGCTCGCCGCCGGAGAGGCTCATGCCGAGGTTGTCGCGAATGTGGCTGATGTGGAACTCCTGCAGCAGGCTTTCCAGCTCTTTTTTGCGCCCGGCGCTGTCGAGCTCCTTGCGGGTCTCGAGGATCGCCATGATGTTGTCGGCCACTGACAGCTTGCGAAAGATCGAGGCTTCCTGGGGCAGGTAGCCGATACCGGCGCGGGCACGACCGTGCATCGGCTGGTGGCTGACATCCAGGTCGTCGATCAGCACGCGGCCCTGGTCGGCCTGCACCAGGCCGACGATCATGTAGAAGCAGGTGGTCTTGCCGGCGCCGTTAGGGCCAAGCAAGCCGACGATCTGACCGCTGTCGATCGACAGGCTGACGTCGCGTACCACTTGTCGGCTCTTGTAGCTCTTGGCCAGGTGCTGGGCTTTGAGGGTCGCCATTTACTCGGCCTTCTTCTTCGGCTGGATCACCATGTCGATACGTGGGCGAGGTGTGGAGACCTGGCCGCCGCTTCGACCGGCAGTCGCAACCTGAGTCTGGGTGTTGTAGACAATTTTTTCGCCTTCAGTGGTGTTTCCATCGCTGGTTTCCACTTTGGCGTTATCGGTCAGGACCACCAGGTCTCGTTGCGACTGGTACTGGATCTGCTTGCCGTAGCCTTTCATCTTGTCAGGCTTGTCGGCGCTTTGCTGCTGTTCGAAATAGGCGAGGTTGCCCACCGAGGTCACAACATCAATGTCGCCATTGGCGGCACGGGTGATGGTCACGGTGTTGCCTTTGATCATCATCGACCCTTGGGTGATGATGACGTCGCCGGTGTAGGTGGCAACGCCTTTCTTGTCATCCAGATGGGCCTGGTCAGCCTGGATACGGATAGGCTGATCGCGGTCATTCGGCAGGGCCCAGGCGCTCGCGCTTCCCAGTGCTGCGCTCAGGCTGAGCAAAAAGGGGAGGGTTTTAACGAGCCTCATACTGTCCTCTTACGTTAGAAAGCAGGTCCATCCTGCCTTCTTTCAAATACGCTTTCATTCCATTGCCCGTAGATACGCCACCGGCGCCGTCGATTCTAACGGCTTGCTCGGTTTGCGCATATTGCTTCTGCGGGAATACCGTCATGCGGCTGGTGGTAATGATCATGGTGCGGCTTTTTTCATCGGTGCGGGCGACCCGTACCGAGTCAATCAGTTCGACTTCACTGCCATCGGGATTGACCTCGCCCTTTTCACTCTGAACGTGCCAGGGGTAGGTGGTGCCACGGTACATCTGCAGGTCCGGTTTGGTCAGCAGGGTGACTTCGCTGGCCATCAGGTGCTCGACCTTGTCGGCGGTCATCTCGTACTGCATCTTGCCATCAGGCATGAACTGCACGCTGTGCGCATTGGTGGCGTAGTAGTCGATGGCAGTGTCGTCGACGCGGGCTACCGGCTTGTCGAGAAAACTCTCGGGGCTGATGTTCCAGTAGCCGACAGCTACCAGCAAGGCAGCAATCACACTGAACAGCGCAGCGGTGCGAATTTTTTTACTGAACATGTGGCGCTCTACAGGTAATGGGCGTTAGCCGCGTCCAGGTTGCCCTGGGCTTGCAGGATCAACTCGCAGAACTCACGCGCTGCACCTTCACCGCCACGGGCGAGGGTGACCCCGTGGGCGTGCTCGCGGACAAAGGCGGCGGCATTGGCAACTGCCATGCCCAGACCAACCCGGCGGATCACAGGGAGGTCTGGCAGGTCGTCGCCTAAATAAGCGACCTGTTCATAGCTTAGGTTGAGCTGGCCAAGAAGCTCGTCGAGGACCACCAATTTATCTTCGCGGCCCTGATAAAGGTGCGGGATCCCCAGGTTTTTGGCGCGTCGCTCGACGACCGGGGTCTTGCGGCCACTGATGATGGCGGTGGTCACACCCGAATTCATGAGCATCTTGATGCCCTGGCCGTCGAGTGTGTTGAAGGTCTTGAATTCGCTACCGTCTTCAAGGAAATACAGGCGGCCGTCGGTCAGTACGCCGTCAACATCGAACACGGCAAGCTTGATGGCTTTGCCGCGCTGGAGCAGGTCCTGGCTCATTTACATCACTCCTGCACGCAACAGATCGTGCATGTTCAGGGCGCCCACCGGGCGCTCGTCCTTGTCGATCACCACCAGGGCACTGATCTTGTGGTCTTCCATGATTTTCAGGGCTTCGGCGGCGAGCATGTCGGCGCGAGCTGTCTTGCCGTGGACGGTCATGACGTTTTCGATCAGGGTCGTGTGCACATCGATGTTGCGATCCAGGCTACGGCGCAAGTCACCGTCAGTGAAGATACCGGCCAACCGTCCGTCGGCTTCCAGAATGACAGTCATCCCCAGACCTTTACGAGACATTTCAAGGAGTGCGTCCTTGAGCAAGGTGCCACGTTGCACCTGCGGCAGTTCTTCGCCTGAGTGCATGACGTTCTCGACCTTCAGCAGCAGGCGGCGGCCCAGGGCACCACCCGGGTGGGAGAAGGCGAAGTCTTCAGCAGTAAAGCCGCGCGCCTCGAGCAGGGCGATCGCCAGGGCGTCGCCCAGGACCAGCGCAGCCGTGGTCGAAGAGGTGGGTGCCAGGTTCAGCGGGCAGGCTTCCTGCGCCACGCGGGCATCGAGGTTGACCTCGGCGGCCTTGGCCAGTGGCGAATCCGGGTTGCCGGTCAGGCTGATCAACTGGATACCCAGGCGCTTGATCAGCGGCAGCAGGGTAACGATCTCGGCGGTCGAGCCGGAGTTGGACAGGGCCAGGATGACATCGTCACGGGTGATCATGCCCATGTCGCCGTGGCTGGCTTCGGCCGGATGAACAAAAAACGCCGGGGTTCCGGTGCTGGCCAACGTGGCCGCGATCTTGTTGCCGATGTGCCCCGACTTGCCCATGCCGACCACGACCACGCGGCCCTTGCTGGCCAGGACCAGCTCGCATGCCTTGACGAAATCGGCGTCGATGTGGGCTAACAAACCCTCAACCGCCTCGAGTTCGAAACGGATGGTGCGTTGAGCGGATTGGATCAGGTCGCTGGATTGGCTCATGTCGAAAATCGGAATGCCTGATGAAGAAAAGGCGGCGATTATAGCGGTAATGCGCAAATCCCTCACCTTGTGATTGTCATACAGTCGCTCTGCAAGCTTAACCCAGCCTGAACAAGCGCGGCGGCGGCCTTGGGGCGCGGCTATCAGCGATGCTATAGTTCGCCGCCTGTTCGGCCCGCTTAGGGCGTGCGTGCCTCCATGAAGGGGGCGCGCGTCTGAGTGAGAAGGCTGCATCGCAAGGAGTCTAGATGAGCGTTGATAACGCCTACGCGGTCGAGTTGAAGGGCGTCTCCTTCAAGCGCGGTTCGCGCAGCATCTTCAATAATGTCGATATACGCATTCCCCGCGGCAAGGTCACCGGCATCATGGGGCCTTCCGGGTGCGGCAAGACCACACTGTTGCGTCTGATGGGGGCACAGTTGCGCCCGAGCAGCGGCGAAGTCTGGGTTGCCGGGCAGAACCTGCCGACGCTGTCGCGCAGTGATCTGTTCGATGCGCGCAAGCAAATGGGCGTGCTGTTCCAGAGCGGGGCGCTGTTTACCGATCTCGACGTGTTCGAGAACGTGGCGTTCCCGCTGCGTGTACATACCCAGCTGTCAGACGAAATGATCCGCGACATCGTCCTGATGAAACTGCAGGCCGTAGGCTTGCGCGGGGCCATCGAGCTGATGCCTGACGAGCTGTCCGGTGGCATGAAACGCCGGGTTGCCCTGGCGCGGGCGATTGCCCTGGACCCGCAGATTCTCATGTACGACGAACCGTTCGTCGGTCAGGACCCCATTGCCATGGGCGTTCTGGTGCGTCTGATCCGCCTGCTCAACGATGCCTTGGGCATTACCAGCATCGTGGTCTCTCACGACCTCGCCGAAACGGCCAGTATTGCCGACTACATCTATGTGGTCGGCGATGGTCAGGTGCTTGGCCAGGGCACGCCGGACGAGTTGATGGGCTCTGATAACCCGCGCATTCGTCAGTTCATGAAAGGCGATCCGGACGGTCCGGTGCCCTTTCACTTTCCTGCGCCGGATTACCGCGCCGATCTTCTGGGGAAGCGTTGATGCGCAGAAAATCCTTGCTCGAACGTATTCGTCGCTTTGGCCGATCGGCCATCGACGTACTGGCCGTGCTCGGCCGGTCTTTCCTGTTCCTGATGCACTCGCTGGTTGGCCGTAGCGGTACCGGTGGTGGCTTCCAGCTGCTGGTCAGGCAATTGTATTCGGTGGGCGTACTGTCGCTGGCGATCATTGTCGTATCGGGCGTGTTCATCGGCATGGTGCTGGCTCTGCAGGGGTTCAGCATCCTGACCAAGTACGGTTCCGAGCAGGCAGTGGGGCAGATGGTTGCCCTGACGCTGCTGCGTGAGCTGGGGCCGGTGGTAACCGCGTTGCTGTTCGCCGGGCGTGCCGGTTCAGCATTGACTGCTGAAATCGGCAACATGAAGTCCACCGAGCAGCTTTCCAGCCTCGAAATGATTGGTGTCGATCCGCTCAAGTACATCGTTGCCCCACGCCTGTGGGCCGGCTTCATCTCGCTGCCGTTGCTGGCGCTGATCTTCAGCGTGGTCGGCATCTGGGGTGGGTCCTGGGTGGCGGTGGACTGGCTGGGTGTCTATGAAGGTTCATTCTGGGCGAACATGCAAAACAGCGTGTCGTTCACCGATGACGTCCTCAACGGCGTGATCAAGAGCCTGGTATTTGCCTTTGTCGTGACGTGGATTGCCGTATTCCAAGGCTATGACTGTGAGCCCACCTCAGAGGGGATCAGTCGTGCCACTACCAAGACCGTGGTCTATGCCTCGTTGGCAGTCCTGGGTCTGGACTTTATTCTGACCGCCTTGATGTTTGGAGATTTCTGATGCAAAACCGCACCCTGGAAATCGGTGTCGGCCTGTTTCTTCTGGCCGGGATTCTGGCGCTGATCCTGCTGGCCCTGCGTGTCAGCGGCCTGTCGGCAAGCCCGAGCAGCGATACGTATAAAGTTTACGCGTACTTCGACAATATCGCCGGTTTGACTGTCAGAGCTAAAGTGACCATGGCCGGTGTAACCATCGGCAAGGTCACGGCCATTGATCTGGATCGCGATACCTACACCGGTCGGGTGACGCTGCAGCTGGAAAAAACCGTAGACAACCTGCCTACCGACTCCACTGCATCTATCCTCACCGCTGGGTTGCTCGGCGAGAAGTACATCGGTATCAGCGTGGGGGGTGACGATGTGGTGCTCAAGGATGGTGCAACCATCCATGACACCCAGTCGGCGCTGGTGCTGGAAGATCTGATTGGCAAGTTCCTGCTTAATACCGTTGGCAAAGAAGCTAAATAAGGAGTTTCCATGATTTCAATCCTGCGACGCGGCCTGTTGGTGCTGCTGGCGGCGCTGCCGTTGATGGCTGGCGCAGCTGCTCAGTCCCCCAAAGAGGTGATTCAGGGTACGACTAACCAGTTGCTGGCCGACCTGAAGGCCAACAAAGAGCAGTACAAGACCAACCCGAGTGCGTTCTATGATGCCTTGAACGCCAATCTGGGGCCGGTGGTCGATGCCGATGGCATTTCCCGCAGCATCATGACCGTGAAGTATTCGCGCAACGCCTCGCCTGAGCAGATGCAGCGCTTTCAGGAGAACTTCAAACGCAGCCTGATGCAGTTCTACGGCAACGCCTTGCTGGAGTACAACAACCAGGGCATTACCGTCGGTGCGGAGAAAAAGGACGGTAGCGACCGTGCCAGCGTCGATATGACGGTCAAGGGCAACAACGGCGCCATCTACCCGGTGCAGTACACCATGACCAAGATCAATGACGAGTGGAAGGTGCGCAACGTCATTGTCAATGGCATCAACATCGGCAAACTGTTCCGTGACCAGTTTGCTGACGCGATGAGCCGCAACGGCAACAACCTCGACAAGACCATCGATGGTTGGGCGGGTGAAGTGGCCAAGGCCAAGGAAACTGCCGAGCAGGAAACCGAGAAGCAGGCGCAATGACCAGCAGCGCCGTGACCATGAGCGAGCCTGGTGTACTGAGCCTGGCCGGGGTGCTGGACTACCGCAGCGGGCCTGCCTTGCGCAAGGAAGGCAAGGCCTTGATCAGCGCAAGCAAGGCCACCGCTCTGGTGCTCGATTGCTCCAGCGTGGAGAAATCCAGCAGCGTCGGCTTGTCGCTGTTGCTGGCCTTCATCCGCGATGGCAAGGCTGCTGGCAAAGCGGTCGAAGTTCGCGCCATGCCTCAGGACATGCGCGAAATCGCCGAGGTCTACGATCTTGAAGAGGTGCTGGCGGGGCAGTAACCGCCAGTCAAAAACGAGCCCCTCTGTCAGAGTCCTCGTTTACGGGGTTCGCAGGCGAGGGGCTTTTTTGTATCATGGCCGACCCGCGCGCACTGGGCGCCGATTGAGGTTGAGCATGCAGGCCGTAGAAGTTAAGAACTTCCTTGAAGAAAAGTTGCCGGGAACCCGGGTCGAAGTTGAAGGCGAAGGCTGCAACTTCCAGTTGAACGTGATCAGCGACGAATTGGCGGCCCTGAGCCCGGTCAAGCGTCAGCAGCAGATCTATGCTCACCTTAACCCGTGGATCACCGATGGCAGCATCCATGCGGTAACCATGAAATTTTTCAGCAGCGCAGCCTGGGCTGAGCGCAACTGAGCCTAAATTGGCGGCGAGACAGAAATGGACAAACTGATAATTACTGGCGGCGCTCGTCTTGATGGCGAAATCCGCATTTCCGGTGCCAAGAACGCGGCGTTGCCGATTCTGGCCGGTACCTTGCTGTGTGATGGTCCGGTAACGGTCGGCAACCTGCCGCACCTGCACGACATCACCACCATGATCGAACTGTTCGGGCGCATGGGCATCGAGCCTGTGATCGACGAAAAGCTGGCGGTGGAAATCGACCCGCGCACGATCAAGACCCTGGTCGCACCGTATGAGCTGGTGAAGACCATGCGTGCCTCGATTCTGGTGCTGGGCCCGATGGTTGCCCGTTTTGGCGAGGCCGAAGTGGCCCTGCCTGGCGGTTGCGCCATTGGTTCGCGTCCGGTCGACCTGCACATCCGTGGCCTGGAAGCTATGGGCGCGAAGATCGAGGTCGAGGGTGGCTATATCAAGGCCAAGGCGCCTGAAGGCGGCCTGCGTGGCGCGCACTTCTTCTTTGATACCGTCAGTGTGACCGGTACAGAGAACATCATGATGGCCGCTGCCCTGGCCAAGGGCCGCAGCGTGCTGCAGAACGCCGCGCGCGAGCCGGAAGTGGTCGACCTGGCCAACTTCCTGATCGCCATGGGTGCCAAGATCCAGGGTGCCGGTACCGACACCATCACCATCGACGGTGTCGAGCGTCTGGGTTCCGCGACCTATCGCGTCATGCCTGACCGTATCGAAACCGGTACTTACCTGGTTGCAGCTGCCGTCACCGGTGGCCGCGTCAAGGTCAAGGACACCGATCCGACCATCCTTGAAGCGGTACTTGAGAAGCTCAAGGAAGCCGGTGCTGAAGTCACCACCGGTGAAGACTGGATCGAGCTGGACATGCACGGCAAGCGGCCAAAAGCCGTCAACCTGCGGACCGCTCCGTACCCGGCATTCCCGACTGACATGCAGGCGCAGTTCATCTCGCTCAACGCCATTGCCGAAGGCACGGGTGCAGTGATCGAGACGATCTTCGAAAACCGTTTCATGCACGTCTACGAAATGCACCGTATGGGCGCGCTGATCCAGGTTGAGGGCAACACCGCCATCGTCACCGGCACCAAGACCCTCAAGGGTGCGCCGGTAATGGCCACCGACCTGCGGGCTTCGGCCAGCCTGGTGCTGTCGGCGCTGGTCGCCGAAGGCGATACCCTGATCGATCGCATCTACCACATCGACCGTGGTTACGAATGCATCGAGGAAAAACTGCAGATGCTGGGCGCGAAGATCCGTCGCGTGCCGGGCTAGTCTGTGATCGGCGCAGGGACGCGCCAGCCAACTGCTGCACCGAATTGAATGCGGTCGGGCCATCTCGGGCCCGACCGGCTGTAGCCGCATAAGGACCGACGTTTCCCATGTTGACCATCGCGCTATCCAAAGGTCGGATTCTCGACGATACCCTGCCATTGCTGGCAGAAGCCGGTATCGTGCCGACCGAGAACCCGGACAAGAGCCGCAAGCTGATCATCCCTACGACGCAGGACGATGTGCGCCTGCTGATCGTGCGCGCAACCGACGTGCCGACCTACGTCGAGCATGGCGCTGCCGACCTGGGTGTGGCCGGCAAGGACGTGCTGATGGAGTACGGCGGCCAGGGCATGTATGAGCCGCTGGACCTGCAGATTGCCCAGTGCAAGCTGATGACCGCCGGTGCTGTTGGCGCCGTCGAGCCCAAGGGACGCCTGCGCGTGGCGACCAAGTTCGTCAATGTCGCCAAGCGTTATTACGCCGAGCAGGGCCGACAGGTCGATATCATCAAGCTGTACGGCTCGATGGAGCTGGCGCCGTTGATCGGCCTGGCAGACAAGATCATCGATGTCGTCGATACCGGTAATACCCTGCGTGCAAACGGCCTGGAACCTCAGGAACTGATTGCCACCATCAGCTCCCGGCTGGTGGTCAACAAGGCTTCGATGAAGATGCAGCATGCCCGCATCCAGAGCCTGATCGACACCCTGCGCCAGGCTGTCGAATCGCGACACCGCGGCTGACTTCTGCGCGCGACCTTCGCTGTCGCGCCCGTCTATCCGCGTCATAGCCAATTTTCTCGGGTGCCCGCGCGGATGGACTGGTAGCTTAGGGCGCCTGAGCATTCGCCATTTATTGAGGCCCTCGCTATGACCACGTCCACTGCAATTGCCCGACTCAATGCCGCTGACCCGGATTTCGCCCGACATCTGGATCATCTGTTGAGCTGGGAAAGTGTGTCTGACGACGCGGTCAACCAGCGCGTGCTCGACATCATCAAGGCGGTGCGCGAGCGCGGCGATGCTGCGCTGGTGGAATTCACCCAGCGTTTTGACGGTGTTGAAGCCACGTCGATCAATGACCTGATTCTGGGCCGTGAGCGCCTGGAACAAGCGCTGACCCGCATCACCCCGGCCCAGCGTGAGGCCCTCGAAAAGGCCGCGGACCGTGTACGCAGCTACCACGAACGGCAAAAACAGGACTCCTGGAGCTACACCGAAGCCGATGGCACCGTATTGGGCCAGAAAGTCACCCCGCTGGACCGTGCCGGCCTGTATGTGCCAGGCGGCAAGGCGTCGTACCCTTCGTCAGTACTGATGAATGCGATTCCAGCCAAGGTTGCCGGCGTCGGTGAAGTGGTAATGGTGGTGCCGACCCCGCGGGGTGAGATCAACGAACTGGTGCTGGCCGCAGCCTGCATCGCAGGCGTTGACCGGGTGTTCACCATTGGTGGCGCCCAGGCCGTGGCCGCACTGGCCTATGGCACCGAAAGCGTGCCGCAGGTGGATAAGGTGGTCGGTCCTGGCAATATTTACGTGGCCACGGCCAAACGCCACGTGTTCGGCCAGGTCGGCATCGACATGATTGCCGGCCCTTCGGAAATCCTCGTGGTCTGTGACGGTCAGACCGATCCGGACTGGATCGCCATGGACCTGTTCTCCCAGGCCGAGCACGACGAAGATGCCCAGTCGATCCTGGTCAGCCCCGATGCGGCGTTCCTTGACAAGGTCGCTGCCAGCATCGACAAGCTGTTGCCAACCATGGAGCGTGCCGAAATCATCAAGACCTCGATCAACGGCCGTGGTGCGTTGATTCAGGTGCGTGACATGGAACAGGCCATGGAAGTGGCCAACCGCATTGCCCCCGAGCACCTGGAGCTGTCGGTGGCCGACCCGCAGGCCTGGCTGCCGCATATCCGTCACGCCGGCGCGATCTTCATGGGCCGTCACACCAGCGAAGCCCTGGGCGATTACTGCGCAGGCCCTAACCACGTGCTGCCTACCTCGGGTACCGCACGCTTCTCGTCGCCACTGGGGGTCTATGACTTCCAGAAGCGCTCTTCGATCATCTTCTGCTCGGAGCAGGGCGCGTCCGAACTTGGCCACACGGCCTCGGTCCTGGCCCGTGGCGAATCGCTGACCGCGCACGCCCGTAGCGCTGAATACCGCATCCTTGCCGATAAAAAGGGGAACTGAACATGAGTAAATTCTGGAGCCCCTTCGTCAAGGACCTGGTGCCTTACGTGCCGGGTGAACAGCCGAAGCTGGCCAAGCTGGTCAAGCTCAACACCAACGAGAACCCCTATGGCCCGTCGCCCAAGGCGCTGGAGGCGATGCGCGGTGAATTGAACGATAACCTGCGTCTGTACCCTGATCCCAACAGCGACCGGCTCAAACAGGCCGTGGCCGAGTACTACGGGGTCAATGGCAACCAGGTGTTCCTCGGTAACGGTTCGGATGAGGTGCTGGCGCACATTTTCCATGGTTTGTTCCAGCACGGTGCACCACTGCTGTTCCCGGATATCAGCTACAGCTTCTATCCGGTTTACTGCGGGCTGTATGGCATCCCGTACGAGGCTGTGGCGCTGGACGAACAGTTCCAGATCCGTGTCGAAGACTACGCCAGGCCCAACGGCGGGATCATTTTCCCTAACCCCAACGCCCCGACCGGCTGCCTGTTGGCGCTCGACGCCATTGAGCAACTGCTCAAGGCCAACCCTGAGTCGGTGGTGGTGGTCGATGAAGCCTATATCGACTTCGGTGGGCAGACGGCTATCAGCCTGGTGGAGCGCTATGACAACCTGCTGGTCACCCAGACGCTGTCCAAGTCGCGATCGCTGGCTGGCTTGCGAGTGGGCCTGGCGGTGGGCCACCCGGACCTGATCGAGGCCCTGGAGCGTATCAAGAACAGCTTCAACTCCTACCCACTGGACCGTATGGCCATTGTCGGTGCGGCGGCAGCGTTTGAGGATCGCGCCTACTTCGATGAAACCTGTGGCAAGGTCATCGACAGTCGCGAAAAGCTGGTAGTTGAGCTGACTGCCCGTGGCTTCGAGGTACTGCCTTCGGCAGCCAACTTCATCTTTGCCCGCCATCCGCAGCATGACGCCAGCGAGCTGGCGGCCAAGCTGCGTGAGCAGGGGGTGATCGTGCGCCACTTCAAGCAGGCACGGATTGCCCAGTTCCTGCGTATTACCATTGGTACGCCGGAAATGAACCAGGCGCTGCTTGATGCGTTGAACTAAGTTCATTGCGGGGCTAGCCCGTTCCCGCCGGTTACTCGGTGGGAGCGGCGGTGCGCACCGCTGCGGGTGTGCGATCAAGCACAAGCGTATAGTCGTTCACCCCATTCATCCCCTCTGGATCGCGCCACTGTTGAGCAGCGGCCGCCAGCTCGGCAACCCGCCGACCATTCTTGTCAATGATCACCTGCCCGCTGTCCTGGCTGTGCCACAGCAAGCGTGCGCTCGATTCGTCAGCCCGTGCCTTGCGCACGCCGGTCTCACCAAGCAGCGGGGTCCCGTCCAGGCGCCAGGATGGCTGCAGCGCGATGCCCATATGGCGCAAAACGGTTGGCGCCAAGCTTGCCTGGTTGGCATAACCGTAGAGGTTATTGGGGCCAGGGTTGGCCTCGGGCGCGCTGGGGTTCATGAGTTCGGCATTCATGGCTTTGTTGCTGGCAATGAACAGGGTCTTTTCCTGCTCTGACTGCGCACCGTGACCGCAGCCCAATGTGTCGCGGCCATGATCGGTGCTGACGATCACCAGCCAGTCTTCCTCGGGCTTGCTCTGGGCCCGTGCTTCTACGGCGTCCAGCAGTTGTCCGAGCTGATTGTCGACGACTTGCAAGGCGTCGTTGTAGGCCTGGCCGAAGCAGCTGTCGTGGCCGATCTGATCGGGTTCGTCGAGCTGAATGAAGGTGAAGTCTGCGTCGGTGTTGTTCAGGATATCCAGCGTTCTGCTGACCACCTGCGCATCTGATGTCTGGGTTTCGGTGACGTCATTGCCTTTGACGTCTTCAAGCAGAAACGCGGTGTTGATCGGCGCCCAGTGAACAATGCTTGCCAGGTGGGCGGTCGGCGCTGCCTCGCGCAATCGTTTGAACAGGCTGGGAAACTCCGGGTTCAGGCGCAGACTGGTGTCGTTGGAAGTGACCCCGTGCTTGTTCGCCCAGACCCCGGTAAGCAGGGTTGTCCAGCCTGGGCCACTGCTGGTCGCCTGTTGGCTCGGCTTGCCGGTAATACCGCCAGCGTAAGCTTTGTTGAAGTGCAGTCGCTTGAGGTTAATGTTCGCCCCCAGGCGTTCGTAGTGCGCCAGCTGCACACCGTCAATACCAATGAAAAGGGTCTTGGGGACTTGAGCCTTTGCCGGTAGCAATAGAAACAGGATCACCGGCAAGGCAAGCACGACGATGAGGCTGGTCCAGATTTTCAGGTTTCGCATGATCAATCTCGTGATGAAGAATTGCCTGAAGCCTCACAAAGCCGGGTAGCGGCCACAACTGGCAAAAGTAATAGGTGCTTCGCACCAATTCCGCTAAGCTTGGAAGATTAATTCGTAGGATGATTGGGTGACTCCGTGACAAGTAACGGAAAAGGGCTGGTCCGCCGTTCTCTGGTGGAGCTGGCGGTGGAGCAGTTACGCCAACGTATTCTCGACGGCGCCTGGCAGGTCGGGCAGCGCTTGCCTACCGAACCTGAGCTGGCCCTCGAGCTGGGCATCAGTCGCAATACCGTGCGCGAAGCGATGCGGGTGTTGGCCTTCAGCGGTCTGGTGGAGGTGCGTCAGGGCGATGGCAGCTACCTGCGTACTGCAGTCGACCCGTTGCAGGCCATCAAGGCGCTGTCTGGCTGTACCCTCGAGCAGTCGCGTGAAACCCGCCATCTGCTCGAAGCCGAAGCGATTGGCCTGGCTGCACTGCGCCGTACCGAAGAGGACCTGAGAGGCCTACGCGAAGCGCTGGCGCACAGCAGCGCGCACTTTCACGACGATCTGCAGCGCTATGTCAGCTGCGACCTGGTCTTTCACCAGCGCCTGGTAGATGCCGCGCACAACCCGGCCTTGAGCGAGCTGTATCGCTATTTTTCCGGCGTGGTGGCCGCCACGGTGCACCACAACCTCACCCAGGCGCCACGCTGCCAGTCGGTTTTCGACCTGCATGGGCAGATTCTCGACGCCATTGAACAACGCGACCCGGACACGGCCAAAGCCCTGAGCCGGGCGCTGATCGAATCCTGACTTTGCGAGACCGCCATGTCGTATGACAACGCCCGAAACACCCAGCCGCCTAACGGGCCGGAGCTGGAAGAACTGTTGATCGACGCTGAAGCCGACGACGAACAGGTGCAACAACAGCCGGTGCTGCTTGTGCGCCCCTGGTTGTTGCTACTTGGCCTTGTACTGGTAGCGCTGAATTTGCGTCCGGCACTTTCGAGCATGGCGCCGCTGCTCAGTCAGGTCTCCGACAGCCTCGGTCTGAGCGCCTCTGAGGCGGGTTTGCTGACCACCTTGCCGGTACTCTGCCTGGGGTTGTTTGCACCCTTGGCGCCGATCCTGGCGCGGCGCTTTGGCAGCGAGCGGGTGATCCTCGGCATTCTCCTCACCCTGGCTGCCGGTATCGCTGTGCGTAGCGCGTTCGGCAGCACTGGCGTGTTCGTTGGCAGCATCATGGCGGGCGCCAGCATTGGTGTCATCGGGGTGTTGTTGCCGGGTATCGTGAAGCGCGACTTTCCCAAGCACGCCGGTACCTTGACCGGGGTCTACACCATGGCGCTGTGCCTGGGCGCGGCGATGGCCGCGGGGGCGACGGTGCCGCTGAGCGAGCATTTCGGCGACAGCTGGTCGCTGGGCCTGGGTTTTTGGCTGATACCCGCGCTGGTGGCCGCGCTGATCTGGTTGCCGCAAGCGCGACAGGGCCATGGTGCCCACCATGTGGCCTATCGGGTGCGCGGCCTGCTGCGCGATCCACTGGCCTGGCAGGTCACCCTGTATATGGGGCTGCAGTCGTCACTGGCGTACATCGTTTTCGGCTGGCTGCCGTCGATCCTCATCGGTCGTGGACTGTCGCCGACCCAGGCGGGTCTGGTGCTGTCCGGTTCGGTGATCGTGCAGTTGATCAGTTCGCTCAGCGCACCGTGGCTGGCCACGCGTGGCAAGGATCAGCGCCTGGTGATTGTCGTGGTCATGCTCCTGGCCCTCGCCGGCCTGTTCGGCTGCCTGTATGCGCCACTGGACGGGCTGTGGGGCTGGGCAATCGTGCTTGGGCTGGGGCAGGGCGGCACCTTCGCCCTGGCATTGACCCTGATCGTCCTGCGCTCCAAAGACGCCCACGTCGCGGCGAACCTGTCGAGCATGGCCCAGGGCGTCGGTTACACGCTGGCTTCCATGGGGCCGTTTGCAGTGGGCCTGGTGCATGACCTGACCGGTGGCTGGAACGCCGTTGGCTGGATCTTCGCGGTACTGGGTATCGGCGCCATCGCCTTTGGTTTGAAAGCCGGGCGTAACCTGCATGTGCAAGTGGTCAGCGAACGGGTCTGAAGCCTTTGGTATTCATCGGGCAAATGCCCGTAGCTTTTTGCCATACGGTCGGACTATCGTGCGGGTCTACTTCCACGGAAACGGACTCGCCTCATGAGCGACGCCCACAGAGCTTTGATCACACGCTTCTACGAGGCTTTCCAGCGCCTGGACGCCGACGCGATGATTGCCTGCTACAGCGCTGACATCATTTTCAGCGACCCGGCGTTCGGCACCTTGCGCGGCAAGGATGCCGGCGACATGTGGCGCATGCTCACCACCCGTGCCAAGGACTTTTCCCTGACCTTCGACGACGTCAGCGCCGATGAGCGTAGTGGTTCTGCTCACTGGGTTGCCACATACCTGTTCAGCCAGACCGGCCGTATCGTGATCAATGACATCCAGGCGCGCTTTGTTTTTCGTGACGGCAAGATCTGCGAGCATCACGACAGCTTTGACCTCTGGCGCTGGTCGCGACAGGCGTTGGGGGCCAAGGGCGTGTTGCTGGGCTGGACACCGCTGGTTCAGGGCAAGGTGCGTCACCAGGCGCTGAAGGGCTTGCGCGCGTTTCAGGCCGCGCGCTGAACGGGTAAGCTGTACCCTTTGCCGTTCAATAGCGCCAACCGTGACCCAAACCTCTACCGATACCTCCGGCAAACCCTGGTATGTCTACCTGGTACGTGCCGCCAATGGCGCGCTGTATTGCGGTATCAGCGATAACCCGCAACGGCGTTTCATCGCCCATCAAAAAGGCCAGGGTGCGCGGTACTTCAGTACCAGCCCTGCGGTGGCGCTGGTTTATTTCGAAAGCTGGCCAAGCAAGGCAGAAGCCTTGCGTCAGGAGCGGCTGGTGAAAAAACTGCGCAAAAGTGCGAAGGAAGCCCTGGTGGCTTCCTTCGTGGCAGTCAGTCCTTGCGACGCTTGAGCTGATCGGTGAGCTGCGTCGGCAGGCCCTTGATGATCAAGGTGCCGGCCTCTTCGTCATATTCGATCTTCGAACCCAGCAGGTGCGCCTCGAAGCTGATCGACAGGCCTTCGGCCCGGCCGGTGAAGCGGCGGAACTGGTTGATGGTGCGCTTGTCTGCCGGGATTTCTGGCGACAGGCCGTAGTCCTTGTTACGGATGTGTTCGTAAAAGGCCCGGGGGCGCTCTTCGTCGATCAGGCCGGAAAGCTCTTCGAGGGTTACCGGCTCGCCGGCCTTGGTCTGGCTGGTGGCATAGTCGACCAGGGTCTGGGTCTTTTCGCGGGCGGCCTCTTCGGGCAGGTCTTCACTCTCGACGAAGTCGCTGAAGGCCTTGAGTAGGGTGCGGGTCTCGCCCGGGCCGTCGACGCCTTCCTGGCAGCCGATAAAGTCGCGGAAGTACTCCGAGACTTTTTTGCCGTTCTTGCCCTTGATGAAGGAAATGTACTGCTTCGAGGTTTTGTTGTTCTGCCACTCGGAGAGGTTGATCCGTGCTGCCAGGTGCAGTTGCCCCAGGTCCAGGTGACGGGACGGTGTGACGTCCAGCTCGGCGTTCACCGCCACCCCTTCACTGTGGTGCAGCAGCGCGATGACGAGGTAGTCGGTCATGCCTTGCTGATAGTGGGCGAACAATACGTGGCCCCCTACCGAGAGGTTGGATTCCTCCATCAGCTTTTGCAGGTGCTCGACGGCTACCCGGCTGAACGCGGTAAACGTGCTGCCGGCATCGAGGTACTCCTTGAGCCAGCCGCTGAACGGATGGGCGCCAGACTCGGCATGGAAGAAGCCCCAGGCTTTGCCTTGTTTGGCGTTGTAGTTGTCGTTGAGGTCGGCCAGAAGATTCTCGATGGCGCTGGACTCGGCCAGTTCCGTGTCGCGTGCGTGCAGCACGGCAGGGCTGCCATCGGGTTTCTTGTCAATCAGGTGGACGATGCAATGACGGATCGGCATGGGATTCTCGGTTGAAAATGGGCGGTGCAGGCCGCGTTGCAAAGTCGGCAAGTGTACCTCAGGCAGGAGGTGATTCTGCGGCCAGATGTTGGCTGAAATGTCTGTTGTTCGTTTTTTGTTCAGTTTTTTGCGTTTTTTCGCTCAAAGCCCCGAAAAACCTGAAGATTTGCCCTGCCAGCAGCGGATATTTATCCGTTCCTGTGGTAGTTTTGCCCGGTCTTGCGCCCCGTGTGTGGCGCATTGCTGGCAGGTCGCTCGCGTCGCGTCGAACCAAACGCTGTTTTGCGTATCTACATACGCGATTGACAGGGTTTTAACACTGGACCGCCGGTTTCCCGCAGGTCTGGCTCGATGACTGACGCAGCACTCTGCATACTCACTGAATTGATAGGGAAGGAACACCACCATGGCATTGACCAAAGACCAACTGATCGCCGACATCGCCGAAGCTATCGACGCGCCGAAAACCACCGCGCGTAACGCTCTGGAGCAGCTGGGTCAGATCGTTGCTGATCAACTGGAAAATGGCAGCGAAATCACTCTGCCAGGCATTGGCAAGCTGAAAATCACCGAGCGTCCTGCCCGTACCGGCCGCAACCCTTCGACTGGCGCTGCCATCGAAATCGCTGCCAAGAAAGTCGTCAAGTTCGTGCCAGCCAAAGTGCTGACCGACGCTGTTAACAAGTAATTGTAAGCAGTTTGAAAAAAACCGCGTCCGGGTTGCCCGGACGCGGTTTTTTTATGCCTTCTGGCTGGTCCAGCGTTGCTGGCGCCACAACTGGCGGGCATTGGCATCCTGGAAGGTCCAGGCCACCATGCGGCTCTGCTTCTGCCCCTGGCCCATCTCAACGACCTGCAGGTCGGCAGCGCCGGCCTTCTTGAGCGCAGCCTGGATACCGGGCAGGTTGGAGGCTTTGGATACCAGTGAGGTGAACCACAGCACTTGCTGGCCGAGCGCAGCACTTTCCGCCACCAACTGGCTGACAAAGCGGATTTCGCCGCCTTCGCACCACAGCTCGTTGTTCTGCCCGCCAAAGTTCAATACAGGCAACTTGCGCTTGGGGTCGGCCTTGCCCAGGGCGCGCCACTTGCGCTGGCTGCCGCGGGTGGCTTCTTCACGCGAGGCGTGGAAGGGCGGGTTACACAGGGTCAGCTCGTAGCGCTCGTCATCCTTGAGCAGGCCGAGGAGGATGTGCTTGCGGTTGCTTTGCTGGCGCAAACTGATGGCCTTATCCAGGCCGTTGGCCTGGACGATGGCTTTGGCGGCGGCCAGCGCGGTGCTGTCGATGTCCGAGCCGAGAAAGCGCCAACGGTAGTCGCTGTGGCCCAGCAACGGATAGATGCAGTTGGCACCCACGCCGACGTCCAGGACACGCACCTGGGCGCCGCGGGGAATCTCGCCGTTGTTATCAAGTGCCAGCAGGTCGGCGGCTACGTGGATGTAGTCGGCGCGGCCGGGAATCGGCGGGCACAGGTAGTCGGCCGGGATGTCCCAGTGCTGGATGCCGTATTGGGCCTTGAGCAGGGCTCGGTTGAACACCCGGACAGCGTCGGGGTTGGCAAAGTCGATGCTCGGCTTGCCATGGGGGTTGGTGATCATGAACCGGCCCAGCTCGGGACTGCTCTTGATCAGCTCGGGAAAGTTGTAGCGACCCTGGTGGCGGTTGCGCGGGTGCAGGGTCGGTTTGCTCGGTGTGGTCATCTTTGGGTCCGGTGAAAAGCATCGCGGGCAACGTCCGCCCCCACAGGTTGACACATGATCCTGTGGGGGCGGGCGTTGCCCGCGATGGCGTCACTGAGGTCAGCGATCGTTACAGTGCGGCAATCCGCGCATGCTGCTCGGTGAAGTTGGCCAGGGCCTGTTCGGCCTCGGCCAGCTTGGCGCGTTCCTTGTCGATTACCGCAGGCGGAGCCTTGTCGACGAAGGCCGCGTTGGACAGCTTGCCGCCCACGCGCTGGACTTCACCCTGCAGGCGCTGAATTTCCTTGTTCAGGCGCGCCAGCTCGGCATCTTTATCGATCAGACCGGCCATCGGTACCAGTACTTGCAGGTCACCGACCAGCGCAGTGGCGCTCAGCGGTGCTTCGTCCTGTTCGCCCAGCACGGTGAAGGATTCGATCTTCGCCAGCTTCTTCAGCAGCGCTTCGTTTTCCTGCAGGCGGCGCTGGTCTTCGGCGCTGGCATTCTTGAGGAACAGTTGCAGTGGCTTGCCCGGGCCGATGTTCATCTCGCCGCGGATGTTGCGCACGCCGAGCATCAGCTCCTTGAGCCATTCGATGTCGCCTTCGGCAGCGGCATCGATACGGCTTTCGTTGGCCACCGGCCACGGCTGCAGCATGATGGTCTTGCCTTGTGCGCCAGCCAGCGGCGCCAGGCGCTGCCAGATTTCTTCGGTGATGAACGGCATGAACGGATGCGCCAGGCGCAGCGCCACTTCCAGTACGCGCACCAGGGTGCGACGGGTGCCGCGGGCACGTTCGACCGGGGCATTCTCGTCCCACAGCACAGGCTTGGACAGTTCCAGGTACCAGTCGCAGTACTGGTTCCAGATGAACTCGTAGAGCGCCTGGGCAGCCAGGTCGAAGCGGAACTGCTCGAGCTGGCGGGTGACTTCGGCTTCGGTGCGTTGCAACTGGGAGATGATCCAGCGATCCGCCAGCGACAGCTCGTAGGCTTCGCCGTTCTGGCCGCAGTCTTCACCCTTGTCCAGCACGTAGCGCGCGGCGTTCCAGATCTTGTTGCAGAAGTTGCGATAGCCTTCGACGCGGCCCATGTCGAACTTGATGTCGCGACCGGTGGACGCCAGCGAGCAGAAGGTGAAGCGCAGGGCGTCGGTGCCGTAGCTGGCGATACCCTCGGGGAATTCAGCCTTGGTCTGCTTGGCGATTTTCTCGGCAAGTTTGGGCTGCATCATGCCGCTGGTACGTTTTTCCAGCAGTGCGTCGAGGGTGATGCCGTCGACGATATCCAGCGGGTCAAGGACGTTGCCCTTGGACTTGGACATCTTCTGGCCCTGGCCGTCACGCACCAGACCATGGACGTAGACCGTCTTGAACGGCACTTGCGGCGTGCCGTCTTCGTTCTTCACCAGGTGCATGGTCAGCATGATCATCCGGGCGACCCAGAAGAAAATGATGTCGAAACCGGTGACCAGTACGTCGGTGGAGTGGAAGGTCTTGAGGAATTCGGTCTGCTGCGGCCAGCCCAGGGTCGAGAAGGTCCACAGGCCCGAGCTGAACCAGGTGTCGAGCACGTCGTTGTCCTGGTTCAGGACCACGTCGGCACCGAGGTTGTGCTTGGCGCGGACTTCTTCTTCGCTACGGCCCACATAGACCTTGCCGGACTCGTCGTACCAGGCCGGGATACGGTGGCCCCACCACAGCTGGCGGCTGATGCACCAGTCCTGGATGTCGCGCATCCAGGAGAAGTACATGTTCTCGTACTGCTTGGGCACGAACTGGATGCGGCCGTCTTCGACGGCGGCAATGGCCGGCTCAGCCAGAGGCTTGGTCGAAACGTACCACTGGTCGGTCAGCCACGGCTCGATGATGGTGCCGGAGCGGTCGCCCTTTGGTACTTTCAGAGCGTGGTCGTCGACGCTGACCAGCAGGCCGGCGGCATCAAAGTCGGCAACAATCTGCTTGCGGGCAACAAAGCGGTCGAGACCGGCGTATTGAGCAGGCAGGGTGGCGTCGATGCTTTCGTTGACGCTGCCGTCGAGATTGAACACTTGCGCTGCCGGCAGCACGAAGGCGTTCTTGTCGAAGATGTTCAGCAGTGGCAGGTTGTGGCGCTTGCCGACTTCATAGTCGTTGAAGTCGTGAGCCGGGGTGATCTTCACGCAACCGGTACCGAACTCGGGGTCGCAGTAGTCATCGGCGATGATCGGGATACGACGGCCAACCAGCGGCAGTTCGACGAATTTGCCAATCAGTGCCTTGTAGCGTTCGTCTTCGGGGTTCACGGCCACGGCGGCGTCGCCGAGCATGGTTTCCGGACGGGTGGTGGCGACGATCAGGTAGTCTTTGCCGTCGGCGGTCTTGGCGCCATCAGCCAGCGGGTAGCGCAGATTCCACAGGTGGCCTTTCTCGTCATGGTTTTCCACTTCGAGGTCGGAGATCGCCGTGTGCAGCTTGGTGTCCCAGTTGACCAGGCGCTTGCCGCGGTAGATCAGGCCGTCTTCGTGCAGGCGCACGAATGCTTCCTTGACCGCTTCAGACAGGCCGTCGTCCATGGTGAAACGCTCACGGCTCCAGTCTACCGACGAGCCCAGGCGGCGAATCTGGCGGCTGATGTTGCCACCGGACTGATCCTTCCATTCCCAGACTTTCTCCAGGAATTTCTCGCGACCCAGGTCGTGGCGGCTCTGGCCCTTGGCCTCAAGCTGGCGCTCGACGAGCATCTGGGTGGCGATACCGGCGTGGTCGGTACCGGGCTGCCACAAGGTGTTGCGGCCTTGCATGCGGCGGAAACGGATCAGGGCGTCCATGATCGCGTTGTTGAAGCCATGGCCCATGTGCAGGCTGCCGGTGACGTTCGGCGGCGGAATCATGATGGTGTAGGAATCGCCCGCGCCTTGCGGAGCGAAATAATTCTCGGACTCCCAGGTGTTGTACCAGGAAGTTTCAATAGCGTGCGGCTGGTAGGTCTTATCCATGCGCGGCGGGACCCTATGGCATTTATTCAGGAAAGCCGGAGAGTATAACGAAGCGGCAAGCTTCAAGCGACAAGCTGCAAGCACAGAGCGCCGCACGGCTCTGGCTTGTCACTAGAAGGCTGGAGTGGTTTACGGATTGAGCAGACGCTCGAGCCGGGCATCAAGGCGCCGCTTGATCTCGTTCTCGATGTGCGGGGTGAAGTCGTTGATCACATCCTGCATGATCGATTGCGCCGCTGCGCGCAGTTCGCTGTCCAGGTGCAACAGCAGCTCCTGGCGCTTGGCCTGCGGGTCTATAGGCGTTTCGACGGCCGGCTGCGCCACAACAGCAGGTGCGGGCTCGGCCTCTTCGAGCAGCAGCGGAATCTGCTCCTCGACGGTGTCGGTCAGCAAAGGGGGTTCAAGGGAATCGTCCCCCAGCAATTGACGGATCGACTCAAGGTCGTCCAGCAGGTGCGCGGACTGGGGTATGGGAGTGGGTTTGTCCATTGTCTTCAGAGTCGCTGTAAGCGGTGATCTTGCAGAGCATAGCCCTGTTCGCGGTAGAAACGGAAACTCTCTCGGGCCGCCTGGCGAATCGTCGGCTCTTCGACCACGATCTCGGCGATACGGGCAAAACGTGCGGCGAAGGGTGGAACCTTGAGGTCAAGGTTGATCAGCAGGTCCTGATGGCTACCGGGATCGTCTCCCAGGCCCAGCACCACGCTGCCCTGGGGCTGCTCTTCGGCGCCATTGTGCGGCACAAATGCTTCACCCTTGAAGGCCCACAGGCGGGCATCCAGTTCGTCGCGCTGGGCTGCATCGGTGCAATGCAGGTAAACCTGATGCCCCATGCGCCAGGCTTTGTCGCAGAGTTTGCAGGCGAAATCCAGGCGCGCCGAGGGCGCGTCGCTGGGCAGAATGTAGAAGTCGACTTTGCTCATGGTTAGCCTGCCGGCCAGTCACGCCCGCAAGCGTGGCTGGCCGGCAATCACTCAGGCATTGGCACGGTCGAGCAGGTACTGGGTCAGCAGCGGGACCGGGCGACCGGTGGCGCCCTTGTCTTTGCCGCCGCTGATCCAGGCTGTGCCGGCGATGTCCAGGTGCGCCCAGTTGTAGGCCTTGGCAAAGCGCGACAGGAAGCAACCGGCAGTGATGCTGCCGGCTTTCGGTCCGCCAATGTTGGCGATGTCGGCGAACGGGCTGTCCAGTTGTTCCTGGTACTCGTCAAACAGCGGCAGCTGCCAGGCGCGGTCATCGGCGCGCTTGCCGGCGTCGAGCAGTTGGCCCACCAGTTCGTCGTTGTTGCCCATCAGGCCCGACGTGTGGCTACCGAGGGCGACGATGCAGGCGCCGGTCAGGGTGGCGATGTCGATTACTGCCTGCGGCTTGAAACGCTCGGCGTAGGTCAGGGTATCGCACAGTACCAGGCGGCCTTCGGCGTCGGTATTGAGGATCTCGACGGTCTGCCCGCTCATGGTGGTCACGATGTCGCCGGGGCGGGTGGCGCCGCCGCTTGGCATGTTCTCGGCACAGGCCAGCAGGCACACCAGGTTGATCGGCAGCTGCAGTTCGAGCACGGCGCGCAAGGTACCGAAGACACTGGCTGCACCGCCCATGTCGAACTTCATTTCATCCATGCCGGCGCCAGGCTTGAGGCTGATGCCGCCGGTGTCGAAGGTGATGCCTTTGCCGACCAGAACGAATGGCTTCTCGGACTTCTTGCCGCCCTGGTAGCTCATGACGATCAGGCGAGGTGGCTGGTCGCTGCCCTGACCAACGGCGTAGAACGCGCCCATGCCCAGGTCCTTGATCTTTTTCTCGTCCAGCACCTCGACCTTGAGGCCCTTGTAGGCCTTGCCCAGGCCCTTGGCCTGCTCGGCCAGGTAGCTTGGGTGGCAGACGTTAGGTGGCAGGTTGCCCAGGTCGCGGGTGAAGCTCATGCCGGCGGCAATCGCAGCTGCATGCTTGACCGCGCGCTCGACATCGGCAGCGCCGGCCTTGTCGGCCAGCAGGGTGATTTTCTTCAGGGCGCGAGGTTCGGCCTTCTTGCTCTTGAACTGGTCGAACACATATTCGCCGTCGAGCAGGGTTTCGGCCAGCAGGCGCGTTTTGCCATAGAACGAATCGCGGCCGGTGATGGCCACGTCGTCCAGCGCCAGTACCGCATCGCTGCCATTGATGCCTTTGAGTACGGCCAGGACTGCGGCAGCCACTTTGCGCCAGCTGCGGTCACCCAGCTCTGTCTCTTTTCCGACGCCGACCAGCAGCACGCGCTCGGCTTTGATGGCGGGCAGGCCTTGCAGCAGCAGGGTCTGGCCGAGCTTGCCGGTCAGGTCGCCACGCTTGAGCACGGCGCTCAGGGCGCCGTTGCTGGCATCGTCGACGGCCTTGGCGCTAGCGCCGAGTTTGCGGCCTTCGCCGACGGCGAGCACCAGCGTGGCGGTTTTCAAGGATGCAGCGGCTACGCTTTTTACAACCAGTTCCATGTCAGGGTCCCCGAATGATCTGTGTTTGCGCGCTGTCTGTGCAGGCACGTCAGGCGAGCTGGCCGCGTGATCGCGTACCAATGATAAAGCTGCCAGTTTGAGCCTGCCCGGACCGCCCTGACAACCCCGTTGATGAAGCATTGTGTGTCGCAAGTGACAGGCACGGCCAATCACAGGATAATGCGCCAACTTTTGTGCCGGTTCGCTTCTGGCGAGCAGGCAACTATCTTGGCTGTTATGGATTTCTTGTTTGGCTGTCCGAGCCTGACAACCCAGGAGTGTCTGGTTTGATTGTCTTCCGTTATCTGTCCCGCGAGGTCCTGCTGACCTTGAGTGCCGTCAGCGCCGTGCTGCTGGTGATCATCATGAGCGGGCGCTTCATCAAGTACCTGGCCCAGGCTGCCCAGGGCATCCTTGATCCGGGGGTGTTGTTCCTGATCATGGGTTATCGCCTTCCAGGGTTCTTGCAGCTGATCCTGCCACTGGGGCTGTTCCTTGGCATTCTGCTGGCCTACGGTCGCCTGTACCTGGAAAGCGAGATGACCGTGCTCTCGGCCACCGGCATGAGCCAGCAACGCCTGCTGGGCATGACCATGGCGCCGGCGGCCCTGGTCGCCGCGCTGGTGGCCTGGTTGAGCCTGGGCCTGGCGCCTCAGGGTGTGACCCAGGTCGCCCAGATCATCAACCAGCAGGACGCCCTGACCGAATTCGATACCTTGGTGCCCGGTCGTTTCCAGACCTTGCGTGATGGTTCCCGTGTGACCTACACCGAGCAGCTGTCTGAAGACCGTGGCAACCTCGCTGGCGTGTTCATTTCCGAAAAGCGTTTTTCCCAGGACAAGACCAAAGAGCGTGCGCCTTCGGTACTGGTCGCTGAGAAAGGCCGCCAGGAGATCGGTGCCGACGGCAACCGCTACCTGATTCTGGAAAACGGCTACCGCTATGACGGTAACCCGGGTCAGGCCGACTACCGTGCGATCAAGTACGACACTTACGGCGTGTTGCTGCCCAAGCCTGAGGTCAGCGAGGAAATCACTGACCGCGAGGCCATCCCCACTTCCGAGCTGATTGGCAGCGAGAACCTGCGCGAACGTGCCGAGCTGCAATGGCGTCTGTCGTTGCCGCTGCTGGTATTCGTGGTGACCTTAATGGCCGTGCCGCTGTCACGGGTCAACCCGCGCCAGGGCCGCTTCCTGAAGCTGTTGCCGGCGATCCTTCTGTATATGGCGTACCTGACAATGCTGATTGCCGTGCGTGGCGCCCTGGAGAAAGGCAAGTTGCCGATCGCCCTGGGCATCTGGTGGGTTCACGGCCTGTTCCTGCTCATCGGCCTGGCGCTGATGTATTGGGAGCCACTACGCCTCAAGCGTGCTGCGCGTCGTGCGGAGGTGGCCCATGGTTAAGCTCGACCGCTACATCGGCAAGAGCGTGCTGGTGGCCATTCTTGCCGTGCTGGGGATCATCCTCGGACTGGCATCGCTGTTTGCCTTCATCGATGAGATGGGCGATATCACCGACCAGTACACCCTCATGGACGCGGGCAACTTTGTCCTGTTGACCGCGCCGCGCCGTCTCTACGACATGCTGCCGATGGCTGCCCTGATCGGTTGCCTGATCGGCCTGGGTAGCCTTGCCAGCAGCAGCGAACTGACCATCATGCGGGCTGCCGGCGTGTCCATCGGCCGTATCGTCTGGGCGGTGATGAAGCCGATGCTGGTATTGATGCTGGCCGGTATCCTGATCGGCGAGTACGTTGCCCCGGCGACCGAAAACAAGGCCCAGGCCGACCGTTCGCTGGCGCAGGGCAGCGGTGATGCGCAGAGTTCCAAGCGCGGCATGTGGCACCGTCAGGGCGACGAGTTCGTGCACATCAACTCGGTACAGCCCAACGGCCTGCTGTATGGCGTCACCCGTTACCGGTTCGACAACGAACGCCACCTGCTGACCTCCAGCTTTGCCCGCCGTGGCCAGTACCAGGAAGACCACTGGCAACTGAGCGATGTGACCACCACGCATTTCCGTGGCGATCACACCGAAATCATCAAGACGCCGGTTGAGCGCTGGGACGTAACCGTTACCCCGCAGTTGCTCAATACCGTGGTCATGGCGCCCGAGTCGCTGTCGATCACCGGGCTGTGGGACTATATCCACTACCTGTCCGACCAGGGCCTGAACAACTCGCGTTACTGGCTGGCCTTCTGGACCAAGGTCCTGCAGCCGATGGTGACCGCGGCGCTGGTGTTGATGGCGATCTCGTTCATCTTTGGCCCGTTGCGCTCGGTTACCCTGGGGCAGCGTGTGTTCACTGGCGTACTGGTAGGTTTTGTCTTCCGTATCGGCCAGGACCTGCTCGGACCATCGAGCCAGGTGTTCGGCTTTCCGCCGCTGCTGGCAGTGGTGATACCGGCGGCGATCTGTGCGTTTGCCGGTTTGTGGATGTTGCGTCGGGCGGGATGAACGTCAGCGCAAATAAAAAGCCGACCTCAGGGTCGGCTTTTTTGTAGGGGTTATTTCTTGCGTTTGGGCAGCTGGACCAGCTGGCTGTCGGAATACATGTCGTGCCAGCTGCGCTTGCGCTTGTCGATCAGCGCCCAAAAGAAACCCAAGCCCAGGCACAGCCACGAAGCAATCGATACCACAAAGCGCAGCAGCGCCTGCCACAGGCTGATGGCGCTGCCATCGGCGTTCTGCACACGGATGCCCCAGACCTGCATGCCAAGGGTCTGGCCACCATGGGTCCAGAATTTGGCGAAGAAGCCGAACAGGGCAAACAACAGGATGGTTGACAGCAACGGGTCGCCATCCAGCGCACCGGATTCCGTCAGGGCGCGCATGCGTGTCTCGCCGATGATCGCCATCTGGATCATCTTGTACACGCCGGCGGTCACGATAAGCAGGGCGGTGCACAACAGGAAGTCATAGAACATCGCCGCCAGGCGGCGACCGAAACCGACGGCGGGAAACTCACCCTGGGGCTGCAACAACGGCTTGGGCATACACGGGGCCCTCCTTGGGCAAAACACCCATTCTACGGAATTGCGCGCATAAAAAAGCCCCTGCTGTTGCCAGCAGGGGCTTTTTATATCGGGAATCAGGCTTCCGCGATAACTTCGTCAGCCTGCATGCCTTTCTGGCCTTGCACGGCGATGAAGGTGACTTTCTGGCCTTCTTTCAGGCTCTTGAAGCCGTTACCCTGGATAGCGCGGAAGTGTACGAACAGATCCGGACCGCTTTCTGGAGTGATGAAACCAAAACCTTTCTCGTCGTTAAACCACTTGACGGTACCGCTCTGACGTTGGGACATTGTCTTATTTCCTTTGAAACTTAGAATTAGTAACAGCTTCTTCCAAATGAAAGAGTACTGGGCTGGGTTGCAGGAAAGTAAGAGACGTCGAACGGGTTGTAGCAAATCTCAGCGCTACTGCCCAGGTCACGAACCATAGCGACCCATGCAAACACAGTGCAGTGACTCTACGCTAACTCCGTGAAAAAAAACAAGCCCTGAAAGCCGCCCCGGCTCTACCTTTTAGCGGCCGCTGGGTGGTTTCTTTGCTGCTCATTCCAAACAGCGTTGCAGCGTTTTTCGAAAGTTATAAAACGCGTTCGAATTCGAAAACCCGAACGCGATATGACACTTTGTTTCAACTAACGATTCAGCCGCGATAATAGCGCTGGGCAACGAATGGCATCTTGCTGACTTTCATTGCCACGCGCTTGCCGCGCACAATTGCCCAGACCGGTGTTTCCAGCGCCGTGTAGGCAGTGTCCAGATAACCCATGGCAACGGGGCCTGCCAGCGTCGGGCCGAAACCGCCGCTGCAGACTTTACCGATCACCGTGCCGGCCTCATCGACGATCTCGGCGTCTTCGCGCACGGGGGTACGCTCCTGTGGCAGCAGACCGACGCGCTTGCGCGCTACGCCGCTTTGTTGCTGGGCGAAGATCTGCCCGGCCCCCGGGAAGCCACCGGCGCGGGCGCCATCTGTGCGACGGACCTTGGAGATGGCCCAGAGCAGGCTGGCTTCGATCGGTGTGGTTTGGGTATTCATGTCGTGGCCATACAGGCACAGGCCGGCTTCCAGGCGCAGCGAGTCACGGGCGCCGAGGCCGATGGCGGCAACTTCCGGTTCGTCCAGCAGGCGGCGGGCCAGGGCGTCGGCCTTGTCGGCCGGCACCGAAATTTCGAAACCATCCTCGCCGGTGTAGCCCGAGCGGCTTACATAGCAATCGGTGCCCAGCAGTTGCACAGGCTGGAACTGCATGAAGGTCATCTTCGCCACGTCAGGGGCCAGGCGCGCCAGCACGGTGACCGCGGCGGGGCCTTGCAAGGCCAGCAGGGCGCGCTCTTCGAACAGCGGCTGGATCTGGCACTGGTCGCCGATATGCTTGCGCAGGTGCGCCAGGTCCTGGTCCTTGCAGGCAGCATTGACCACCAGGAACAGTTCGTCGTTACCCAGGTTGGCGACCATCAGGTCGTCGAGGATGCCGCCCTGTTCGTTGGTGAACATGGCGTAGCGTTGCATGCCCACCGGTAGATCGATGATGTCGACCGGCACCAGGGTTTCCAGGGCCTTGGCGGCGTTGGCGCCACTCAGGCGGATCTGGCCCATGTGCGAGACATCGAACAGGCCGGCCTGTTCACGGCTGTGCAGGTGTTCTTTCATCACGCCCAGGGGGTACTGGACCGGCATGTCGTAGCCGGCGAACGGCACCATGCGTGCGCCCAGTTCAAGGTGCAGGGCATGCAGCGGGGTCTTGTGCAGTGTTTCGGTGGACATTGATGACTCCTTGGGGCTTGAGAGGGTGTCAGCATTCGATGATGTTGACGGCCAGACCGCCGCGGGCGGTCTCCTTGTATTTGCTTTTCATATCGGCGCCGGTCTGGCGCATGGTGCGGATGACCTTGTCGAGGGAGACAAAATGCTGCCCGTCGCCGCGCAAGGCCATGCGTACCGCATTGATTGCCTTGACCGAGCCCATGGCGTTGCGCTCGATGCAGGGCACCTGAACCAGCCCGCCAATCGGGTCGCAGGTCAGGCCGAGGTTGTGTTCCATACCGATTTCCGCCGCGTTTTCCACTTGTTGCACGCTGCCGCCCATCACTTCGCACAGGGCGCCGGCAGCCATCGAGCAAGCCACCCCCACCTCACCCTGGCAACCGACTTCGGCGCCGGAGATCGAGGCATTTTCCTTATAGAGGATGCCGATGGCGGCGGCGGTGAGCAGAAAGCGCACCACGCCGTCTTCATTGGCGCCGGAGATGAAACGCATGTAGTAGTGCAACACGGCCGGGACAATGCCGGCGGCGCCATTGGTTGGCGCGGTGACTACCCGGCCGCCAAAGGCGTTTTCTTCATTGACCGCCAGGGCGTAAAGGTTGACCCAGTCCAGTACCGACAGCGCGTCACGCAGGCTTGCCTCCGGATTGCTGCACAACTGGCGGTACAACGCTGCAGCGCGGCGTTTTACCTTCAGTCCGCCGGGCAGGATGCCTTCGTTGCGACAGCCAGCGGCGACACAGTCCTGCATGACTTGCCAGATGCGCAGCAACCCTTCTCGGGTTTCATTTTCCGGGCGCCAGGCCGCCTCATTGGCCAGCATGATCTGACTGATCGAGAGGCTGTGTGCGGTGCAATGGCCGAGCAGCTCCTTGGCGGTTTTGAACGGGTAGGGCAGCACCGTGCTGTCTTCGACGATGCGGTCGGCACCGGCCGCATCTTCATCGACAACAAAGCCACCGCCAACCGAGTAGTACTCGCGGCTGCGGATCTGCAGGCCGGCCCTGTCGAAGGCGCGAAAGATCATGCCGTTGGGGTGGAAGGCCAGCGGTTTGCGGATCATCGCCAGGTGTTGCTTTTCGATGAACTCGATTGCGTGTTCGCCCAACAGTTTCAGCTGTCCTGAACTGCGGATGGCTTGCAAGCGGGCGGGAATGCTTTCGGTGTCGACGCTGTCGGGGTGCTCGCCTTCAAGACCGAGCAGCACGGCCTTGTCGCTGCCATGCCCTTTGCCGGTAGCACCGAGCGAGCCGTAGAGTTCGGCCTTGACGCTGACCGTGGCGGCCAGCAAACCGTCGCGGCGCAGGCCTTCGGCAAAGCGCGCGGCGGCGCGCATGGGGCCTACGGTGTGGGAACTGGAGGGGCCGATGCCGATCTTGAACAAGTCGAAGACACTGAGTGACATGGTCGTACCCTCATAGATGGTCAAGCGCATCGCCGGCGTTTGCCGGCGATGCAGCCCGAAACCCGGCCTCAGACGTCCTGGTAGCTCTCGATCGACGGGCAGGCGCAAACCAGGTTGCGGTCGCCAAAGACGTTGTCGACGCGACCGACCGGCGGCCAGTACTTGCCTTCCACCAACGTAGCCAACGGGTACACCGCCTGTTCGCGGCTGTACGGATGGCTCCATTCACCGGCGATTTCGGCTGCCGTGTGCGGTGCGTTCTTCAGCGGGTTGTCGTCCTTGTCCAGGCTGCCATTTTCCACCGCGCGAATCTCTTCGCGGATGCGGATCATGGCGTCGCAGAAGCGATCCAGCTCTTGCCGGGACTCGCTCTCGGTCGGCTCGATCATCAGCGTACCGGCCACCGGGAACGACATGGTCGGGGCGTGGAAACCGAAGTCGATCAGACGCTTGGCCACGTCATCAACGCTGATCCCGCTGGTGTCCTTGAGCGGGCGCAGGTCGAGGATGCACTCGTGAGCCACCAGGCCATTGCTGCCGGTGTACAACACAGGATAGTGCTCTTCCAGGCGGCGGGCGATGTAGTTGGCATTGAGGATCGCCATCTGCGACGCACGCTTGAGGCCGGCGCCGCCCATCATGCGGATGTACATCCAGGTGATCGGCAGGATGCTGGCGCTGCCGAACGGTGCCGCGCAGACCGCGCCCTGTTTGTTTTCCATGTGCCCGTGACCTGGCAGGAACGGCGCGAGGTGCGACTTGACGCCAATCGGGCCGACGCCCGGGCCGCCACCGCCATGCGGGATGCAGAAGGTTTTGTGCAGGTTCAGGTGCGAGACGTCGCCGCCGAACTTGCCGGGGGCACACAGGCCAACCATGGCATTCATGTTGGCGCCGTCGATATACACCTGGCCGCCGTTGTCGTGGATGATCGCGCAGATTTCGCCGATCGCCTCTTCGAACACGCCGTGGGTCGACGGGTAGGTGATCATCAGGGCCGCGAGGTGCTCGCGGTGCTCGATGGCCTTGGCGCGCAGGTCGTCGATGTCGACGTTGCCACGGGCGTCACAGGCGGTGACCACCACGCGCATGCCTGCCATATGGGCGGTCGCCGGGTTGGTGCCGTGGGCCGAGGACGGGATCAGGCAGATGTCGCGGCGGGCGTCGCCACGGCTCATGTGGTAAGCACGAATCGCCAACAGACCGGCGTACTCGCCCTGGGAACCGGCGTTAGGCTGCAGCGACACGGCGTCGTAGCCGGTGGCTGCGCAGAGCATGGCTTCCAGCTCGTCGGTCAGTTGCTGGTAGCCCTGGCTCTGTTCGGCTGGAGCGAAGGGGTGCAGGTTGCCGAATTCTGCCCAGGTGACCGGGATCATTTCGCTGGCGGCGTTGAGCTTCATGGTGCACGAACCCAGCGGGATCATGGTGCGGTCCAGCGCCAGGTCCTTGTCGGCCAGGCGACGCAGGTAGCGCATCAACTCGGTTTCGCTGTGGTAGCGGTTGAACACCGGGTGCTCGAGGATCGCCGATTGACGCAGCAGGGCGGCAGGCAGTTGTGCCTGCACCTGGGTTGCCAGGGCGGCGAATTCAGGCACGGCGTTGCCATTGGCAAACAGCTGCCAGAGTGCTTCGACATCGGCCTGGGTGCTGGTTTCATCCAGCGACAGACCCAGGCGCTGGGCGTCGATCTGGCGCAGGTTCAGGCGCTGGGCGCGGGCCTTGTCGTGCAGGCTGGCGGTAGCGTCGCCGGTGGCCAGGCTCAAGGTGTCGAAGAACGCAGCGGTTTCGACGCTGACACCGAGTTGTTTGAGACCGGCAGCGAGGATCGCGGTCAGAGCGTGGGTGCGCTCGGCGATCTGTTTCAGACCCTGCGGGCCGTGGTAGACCGCATACATGCTGGCAATGTTGGCGAGCAGTACCTGGGCGGTGCAGATGTTACTGGTGGCCTTTTCGCGACGGATATGTTGCTCGCGGGTCTGCATGGCCAGACGCAGGGCGGTTTTGCCGAAACGGTCGATAGACACGCCGACCAGACGGCCAGGCATGTCGCGCTTGAACGCATCGCGGGTGGAGAAGTACGCCGCGTGCGGGCCACCAAAGCCCAACGGCACACCGAAACGCTGCGCGCTGCCGATGGCCACGTCTGCACCGAACTCACCCGGGGGGGTCAGCAGGGTCAGTACCAGCAGGTCGGCGGCGACGGCTACCAGGGCATTGGCCGCGTGGAAACGCTCGACCAGTGCGCGGTAGTCGAACACCTCGCCATTGCTGGCCGGGTATTGCAGCAGGGCGCCGAAAAAGGCGCTGACATCATCGAGCTCGCGCTCATCACCGACTACGACTTCGATACCCAGCGGCTCGGCACGGGTGCGCAGCACGTCGAGGGTTTGCGGATGGCAATGTGCGGAGGCGAAGAAGGCGTGACTGCCCTTGTTCTTGCTCAGGCGCTTGCAGAACGTCATGGCTTCGGCAGCGGCGGTGGCCTCGTCGAGCAACGAAGCGTTGGCAATCGGCAGGCCGGTGAGGTCACTGATCAGGGTCTGGAAATTGAGCAAGGCTTCCAGGCGACCCTGGGAGATCTCTGGCTGGTACGGAGTATAGGCGGTGTACCAGGCCGGGTTTTCCAGGAGGTTACGCAGGATCGGTGCCGGGGTGTGGCAGTTGTAGTAACCCTGGCCGATGAAGCTTTTGAACAGCTGGTTGTTGCTGGCGATGGCCTTGAGTGAGGCCAGGGCATCGGCTTCGCTTTGGCCGTCGCCCAGTTCGAGGACGCTGGTGCCTTTGATGCTGTCAGGAATGACGGCGGCGCTCATGGCCTCCAGGGAGTCGAAGCCCAGGGTGGCGAGCATGTGCGCTTCGTCGTTCTGGCGTGGGCCGATATGACGGGCGATGAATTCGTTGGCGGTACCGAGGTTGATGGTCATGGCGGGTTCCTCAGGCGTCAGCGTTGGCTTTGATCAGGCGGTCGTAGGCATCCTGGTCGAGCAATTGCCCGACAGCGCCGGCATCGGCGGGGATGAAACGGAAGAACCAGCCTTCGCCCAGTGGGTCTTCGTTGACCAGCTCAGGGCTGTCGTTGAGGCCATCGTTGACCGCAACCACCTCACCGGTCAGTGGCATGTATACGCCGCTGGCGGCCTTGACCGATTCGACGGTGGAGGCTTCAGCACCTTGTTCGTAGTGCTGCAGCTCCGGCAGTTGCACGTAGACCACATCGCCGAGGGCGTTCTGGGCGTAGGCGGTGATGCCCACGGTGACACTGCCGTCGGCTTCGACGCGCAGCCATTCGTGATCTTCGGTAAAACGCAACTCGCTCATGGGGAATCCTCGGGAAGCAGGGCGTTGGGCGCGGTGCGTCCGCGCTCTTGAGTTGAGGTTTCCTTAGCAAAAATGCGGCCAGTCTATAAAAATCCTTATAAATCAATTGCTTGAAATTTAAATGCAAAATTGTGCTCATTCGGATGGAATGAAAACGCTACAGCTGGGAGGGGAAGAAAAAGGATTGGAGGATCAACCCCTTGCAGATGGCGACTTGAATGGTCGTGTAACAAAATCGCTACGGTGTAGTGTTTTCGATACAGCCCTTGCGCGAAATATTTCGCGCAAGGGCCTGAGACTCGGCTCTTCACACAGCAGTGAAGAATGGCAACGCCAGGTACAACTTGATCACGATGACATTGATGATGTCGATGAAGAAAGCGCCAACCATCGGTACCACCAGGAAGGCGATCTGCGACGGGCCGAAGCGTTGCGTTACAGCCTGCATGTTGGCAATGGCAGTAGGTGTTGCACCGAGACCGAACCCGCAATGCCCTGCGGCCAACACGGCCGCATCGTAATTGCTGCCCATGATCCGGAACGTCACGAATACCGCATACAGCGCCATGAGCAATGTCTGTGCAGCCAGAAGAATGAAGAATGGCAACGCCAGTGCAGCCAGATCCCATAGCTTGAGCGACATCAGCGCGATTGCCAGAAATAGCGACAAACTGACGTTGCCCAGTACTGAAACTTCCCGCTCGAAGACTTGATACACGCCCAGCATTGAAAGCCCGTTGCGCAGCAGGACGCCCACAAACAAGACGCAAACAAAGGTCGGCAATTCGAATGCAGTGCCGAGCAACAGGCTATTCAAGAGCGTGCCTGCCATCAGACTGACGGCAATCAGCGCGAGCGTCTCTATCATTGTGAAAGGGGTGATCAAACGCTCTTTGTTCGGCTGCTCAAAGCCCTTGGGTGCGCGGGGCATTTCATGTTCCAGGCCGGGTGTCTGGACGCGCTTGATCAGCAGGCGGGCAACCGGACCGCCAATCAGCCCGCCCAACACCAGGCCAAACGTGGCAGCAGCCAGTGCCAGCTCACTGGCGGACGCCAGGCCGTACTTCTCACTGAAGGTTGCGCCCCACGCAGCGCCCGTGCCGTGGCCGCCCGACAAGGAAATAGAGCCGGACAGCAGACCCATCAGGGGGTCGAGCCCCAAGGCCTTGGCCAGGGCAATACCCATGGCATTTTGCACCAGCAGCAATCCGGTGACGGCCATCAGGAAAATGCCGACGATGCGTCCGCCTTTTTTCAAACTGGCGATATCGGCACTCAAACCGATGGTGGCAAAAAAAGCCAACATCAAGGGCGTTTGCAGTGAGGTATCAAACTGAACGTGCAGATCCATGGCGCGCAGCCCCAGCAGGAGCAAGGCCACTACCAGCCCTCCGGCTACCGGTTCGGGAATATTGTAGGTGCGCAGGAAGCCAACGCGTGTAACAAGCCCGCGCCCTAGTAAAAGCACCAGGGACGCGGCCACCAGTGTGCCGTAGAAATCGAGTGCAAGCATTCAGGTTCCTCTTTGCTCTGATTAGAGGCGAACAGTGCCGGGGGACGCCTTGGGGGGGGCGAGTTTATGGGCAATGTCGGCACGCTACGGCTAGGAAAATTCTGAATAGCCTTGCGATTTTGCCCCTGTCGGCTAAAGGGCATGGGTAAAACAATTCAGGCTTTGTCGGGAATCCCGTATTTGCGTAGTCGCTGGGCAATGGCGGTGTGCGAGGTCTGCAATCTCCCCGCCAGCTGCCGGGTGGAGGGGTAGCTGGCATACAGGCGCTGCAGCAGTTCGCGCTCGAAATCGCCCACAGCCTGCTCCAGGCTGGCCACCTCACCCTCCTGGCCGCGCGCTACCGAGGTCCCGGCGATGTCCAGGTCGTCGATGTCCACCAGGTTGCTTTCACAGATGGCCGCAGCGCGGAATATCACGTTCTGCAGCTGGCGCACATTGCCCGGCCAGGGGTTGGCCAGCAGCGCCGAGTGGGTGGCCGGTGCCAGGCGGCAGACCGGGCGCTGGATCTGCGTGCAGGCTTGCTGCATGAAATAGTGCGCGAGCATGAGGATGTCCTGGCCACGGTCACGCAGTGGCGGTACCTGCAGGTTGAGCACATTGAGGCGATAGAACAGGTCTTCACGGAAGGTACCTTCGGCGACCATGCGCTCCAGGTCGCGGTGGGTGGCGCTGATGATGCGCACATCGACCTTCACCTCACGGTCGCCGCCCACGCGGCGGAAACTGCCGTCACTGAGAAAGCGCAGCAGTTTGGCCTGCAGGTAAGGTGACATCTCGCCAATCTCGTCGAGAAACACCGTGCCCTGGTTGGCCATTTCCATCAGCCCGGGTTTGCCACCGCGCTGTGCGCCGGTGAACGCGCCGGGTGAGTAGCCGAACAGTTCGCTCTCGGCCAGGCTCTCGGGCAGCGCCGCACAGTTGAGGGCGAGGAAAGGTGCTGAGTGGCGGCTGCTGGTGGCATGACAGGCGCGGGCCACCAACTCTTTGCCGGTGCCTGTCTCGCCATGCACCAGCAGCGGTGCGTCGAGAGCCGCCACGCGCAGGGCACGGGCCTTGAGGGTGCGGATCGCCGGGGACTCGCCGAGCAGGGCATCGAAGCCTTCGGCATGTTCGTGGTGCAGGGCCGACAGGCGCTCGCCCATGCGGTTGGGCGGGTAGAGGGTCAACAGGCCGCCAGCATTGGTGATCGGGGTGGCATCGAGCAGCAGGCTCTGGCCATTGAGTTGCATTTCGCGCATCGGCAGGTGGAAGTTGTTGTCCAGCAAGGCCTGCAGCAGGGCGGGATCACCGAACAGCTCGCCTACCGAACGACCGGCCGACTCACGGCCGCACAGGGCGATCAGCGCGGGGTTGGCCAGCAACACCTGGCCGGCACTGTCCACGGCTAGCACCGGGTCGCTCATGGCAGCCAGCAGGGCATCGAGTTGCAGGTGACGGCGCTGGCCGGGGAGGATGTCGACCACGTCGACCGATTGCACACCACGCACTTCGAACAGCGCGTCGTGCAGCTCTTCGAGCACGGCAGGGCTGAGGGTCGGCGCATCGATGTAGACGTTCGGCGGGACCATCTCCACCGCATCCAGGTTGAGGTTGCGGGCACCGAGCAGGGCCAGTACTTCCTGGGTGATACCGACGCGGTCGATGAAGCTGACGTGGATGCGCATGGGGCGGGGCAGGGTTCACGGCTGGCGAAGTGGGCAAGTATGCCTTGCGGCTGCGCTATGGTCGAATTGTGAGACAAGCCCGCTCTGCGGGCGAACGTGCAGGTACGGACTTGTCCGGGAATAGGGGCAAGGCTATTCGAAGTGTTCTGGCTTGATCGGATCGCCCGATTTCATGTTCAGCTGTGTGCGGACATCTTCGAACATCAGGTCGTAGTGCTTGTGTACGGAACCGATGTTGCTCAGGTGCTTGGGAATACCGTATTTCTCGGCGATTTTCGTGACGTTGCTGGCGAAGTTATAGGCTTCCTCCTTGGGCAGGAAAAACGTCTCCTTCATGTCTTTGCCTTGAATCGAGCCATGCATCGTGAACTGCATGCCTTTGCCTTTGCTCGGATCCGTGAAGACTTCGTAGTTGAGGGTGATGTCGTAACTGACGTCGTCCTTGGTCAGCGCATGGCGCTCAATGTGCAATTCACCGGGTTTGAATGTGGCCATGGCAGGCTCCTCTGGAGGGTTGAAACGGGCGGACCCATGGTCCGCCCAACTGCATCAACGGTAGCTTATTCCAGGCTTGGCCGTAGTCACACGGGTGCCTTTGGTGCCCTGGACGATGCCCTCGATGTCGGCCAGCGAGCCGATGACCGCGACCTTGCCGGTTTGACGGGCAAATTCGCAGGCAGCCTGCACTTTCGGTCCCATGGAGCCAGCGGCAAAGCCAAGACGCTCCAGTTCATCCGGGTGCGCTTCGGCTACGGCTTTCTGGGTTGGCTTGCCCCAGTCGATGTACGCGCCGTCGACGTCAGTGGCAATGACCAGCAGGTCGGCATCCAGCTGTTGCGCCAGCAACGACGAGCACAGATCTTTGTCGATGACCGCTTCGACGCCGCTGAGCACCTTGCCGCTGTCGTCGTAGATGGTCGGGATGCCACCGCCACCCGCACAGATCACAACGGTCTTTTTCTCCAGCAACCATTTGATCGGACGGATTTCGAAAATACGCTTTGGTCGAGGGCTGGCCACCACACGGCGGAATTTGTCGCCGTCCGGGGCAATGGCCCAGCCTTTTTCCGCGGCCAGGCGCTTGGCGTCTGCTTCGGAGTAGACCGGCCCGATCGGTTTGGTCGGCTTCTGGAACGCCGGGTCCTTGGCATCCACTTCAACCTGGGTCAGCAGGGTGGCAAACGGCACTTCAAAGGCCAGCAGGTTGCCCAGCTCTTGCTCGATGATGTAGCCGATCATGCCTTCGGTTTCAGCTCCGAGGACGTCCAGTGGGTAGGCTTCATCCGGCTTGTAGGATTGCGCCTGCAGCGACAGCAAGCCGACCTGAGGGCCGTTGCCGTGCGCGATGACCAGTTCATTGCCCGGGTGGATCTTGGCGATCTGTTCGGTGGCGATACGGATATTGGCGCGCTGATTCTCTGCAGTCATCGGCTCGCCGCGACGCAGCAGGGCGTTACCGCCCAATGCAACAACGATACGCATGGTGAAGTGTCCTTTAGCGAAGCGAATAGGGGCGATGCCCCCGGGAACTGCCCGAATCTTGTGGGAGCGGGTTCACCCGCGAAGGCGTCCGTCGCCGCACTGGCGATGCCTGCTCTGACGCATTCGCGGGTGAACCCGCTCCCACAGTGGAACAGGCGTTCCACCGGGGGGTAGTCGATGGTTACAGGTCAGCCAGGGTCGAAACCAGGATCGCCTTGATGGTGTGCATGCGGTTTTCCGCTTGCTCGAAGGCGATGCAGGCTGGCGATTCGAAGACATCGTCGGTGACTTCGATGCCGTTTTTCAGGTGTGGATACTGTTCGGCGATCTGTTTGCCGACTTTGGTGTCGGAGTTGTGGAAGGCCGGCAGGCAGTGCATGAACTTGGTGCGTGGGTTGCCGGTGGCTTTCATCAGCTCGGCGTTGACCTGGTATGGCAGCAATTGCTGGATACGTTCGGCCCAGGCTTCAACCGGCTCGCCCATCGATACCCAGACGTCGGTGTGGATGAAGTCGACGCCCTTGACCGCTGCTTTCGGGTCTTCGGTCAGGGTGATGCGGGCGCCGCTTTCTTCTGCGTATTTCTTGCAGCGGGCCACCAGATCGTCATGTGGCCACAGGGCTTTAGGGGCGCAGATGCGCACGTCCATGCCGAGCTTGGCGCCGATCAGCAGCAGGGAGTTACCCATGTTGTTGCGGGCGTCGCCCAGGTAGGTGTAGCTGATGTCGTGCAGCGGCTTGTCGCTGTTTTCACGCATGGTCAGCACGTCGGCGATCATCTGGGTCGGGTGGTACTCATCGGTCAGGCCGTTGAACACCGGTACGCCGGCAAACTTGGCCAGCTCTTCGACGATTTCCTGCTTGAAGCCACGGTATTCGATGGCGTCATACATGCGGCCGAGGACCCGTGCGGTGTCCTTCATGCTTTCCTTGTGGCCGATCTGCGAGGAGTTGGGGTCGATGTAGGTGACGTTGGCGCCCTGGTCGTAGGCAGCCACTTCGAAGGCGCAACGGGTGCGGGTCGAGGTTTTCTCGAAGATCAGCGCAATGTTGTTGCCTTTGAGGTGCTGTTGCTCGGTGCCGGTGTACTTGGCACGTTTCAGGTCGCGGGACAGGTCCAGCAGGTAACGCAGCTCGCGGGTGGTGTGGTGTTCCAGGCTGAGCAGGTTACGGTTGTGAATGTTGAACGCCATGGTGATTCTCCTTGAATGCGGTAATCGGCCCGGCCGGCGCCTTATAAGCGCGGCCGGGATGATGGACGTTTAGTAGTCGATAGGGTCGCGAACGATTGGGCAGGTCATGCAGTGACCGCCGCCACGGCCGCGGCCCAGTTCGCCGGCGCTGATGGTGATGACTTCGACACCTGCTTTGCGCAGCAGGGTGTTGGTGTAGGTGTTGCGGTCATAACCGATGACCACACCAGGCTCCACAGCCACCACGTTGTTACCGTCATCCCACTGTTCGCGTTCGGCAGCGAAGCTGTTGCCGCCGGTTTCGACGACGCGCAGTTTTTTCAGGTTGAGGGACTCGGCCACCACGTCGAGGAAGGTTTTGTCCTCACGGCGTACGAACATGCCGTAAGGCTTGCTCTCATCTGGAGTGATGACGAACGGCACGATTTCCTTGACGACTTCAGGGAATACCGTCACCAGGTCGCGGTCGCAGAAGCTGAACACGGTATCCAGGTGCATCGCTGCACGGGATTTTGGCAGGCCGGCAACGACCACTTTCTCCACCGCGCCTTTGGCGAACAGCGACTGGGCCAGTTGGCCGATTGCCTGACGCGAGGTGCGCTCGCCCATGCCGATCAGTACCACGCCGTTGCCGATCGGCATGACGTCGCCGCCTTCCAGGGTCGACTTGCCGTGGTCCTTGTCCGGATCGCCGTACCAGACCTGGAAGTCGGCACCGGTGAACTCAGGGTGGAACTTGTAGATGGCGGTGGTCAGCAGGGTTTCCTGACGTCGCGCTGGCCAGTACATCGGGTTCAGCGTCACGCCACCGTAGATCCAGCAAGTGGTGTCACGGGTGAACTGGGTGTTTGGCAGCGGGTCGAGCAGGAAGCTGGAGTGGCCCAGGTAGTCGCGGTACATCTTGATCACGCTGGCGCCATCGCTTTCCGGCAGGTCTTCACCGGCCACACCGCCGATCAGGAACTCGGCCAGGTGGCGTGGCTCAAGGCCTTCTAGCCAGCTGCGTACTTCGTTTTTCAGGCCCACACCGACGGTGTCATCGGTGAGTTTGCGGTCAAGGATCCATTTGAGCGCTTCGGGAATGGCAACGATATCGGTCAGCAGGTTGTGCATTTCCAGCACTTCGATACCGCGTTCACGCATCTTGGTGACAAAGTCGAAGTGGTCGCGCTTGGCCTGGTTGACCCAGATGACGTCGTCGAACAACAGCTCGTCGCAGTTGCTTGGCGTCAGGCGCTGGTGAGCCAGGCCTGGGGAACAGACCATTACTTTGCGCAGTTTGCCGGCTTCAGAATGTACGCCGTACTTAACTTTTTCCGTGGACATGGTTTCTTTCCTCCAAGTTTCGAATACGGGGGTTACAGAGTCAGGAAGCCGTCGTACAGGCCGTAGGCTGCCACCAGGGCACCTACAACCACGGCGGCGAAAAGCAGTTTCTCCACGTTGGTAAAAATGGGTTGGCCGACCTCGCGCTTGGCCTTGGCGAACAGGATCACGCCAGGGAAGTACAGCAGCGCAGAGAGCAGCAGGTATTTCACGCCGCCGGCATACAGCAGCCAGATGGCGTAGATCAGGGCGATACCGCCGATGATCAGGTCTTTCTTGCGTTCGGCCAGGGCTTGTTCGTAGGTTTCGCTACGCCATGCCAGCAGGAAGGCATAGGCCGCCGACCACAGGTAAGGCACCAGGATCATCGAGGTGGCGAGATAGATCAGCGACAGGTAAGTACTGGCCGAAAACAGGGTGATGACCAGGAAGATCTGCACCATGGCGTTGGTCAGCCACAGGGCGTTGGCCGGTACGTGGTTGGCGTTCTCGCGGCGCAGGAACTCCGGCATGGTGTGGTCTTTGGCAGCGGCGAACATGATCTCGGCGCACAGCAGAACCCACGACAGCAGGGCGCCCAGCAGCGAGATGATCAGACCGACGCTGATCAGCACCGCACCCCAGTGGCCGACCACGTGCTCAAGCACGGCTGCCATCGATGGGTTCTGCAGTTTGGCCAGCTCTGGTTGAGTCATGATGCCCAGCGACAGCACGTTGACCAGCACCAGGAACAGCAGCACGGTGATGAAGCCGATGACAGTGGCCTTACCCACGTCGGAACGTTTTTCGGCCCGCGCCGAGAAGATGCTTGCGCCTTCGATACCGATGAACACCCAGACGGTGACCAGCATCATGTTGCGCACCTGGTTCATCACACTGCCCAGGTCCGGGTTCATGGTGCCCCAGATGTCAGCGGTGAAGATGTCCAGCTTGAACGCGAACAGGGCGATCAGGATGAACAGCGCCAGTGGCACGACCTTGGCTACGGTGGTGACCAGGTTGATGAAGGCCGCCTCCTTGATCCCGCGCAGCACCAGAAAGTGCACGGCCCAGAGCAATATCGACGCGCCGATGATGGCGGCCGGGGTGTTGCCCTCGCCAAAGATCGGGAAGAAGTAGCCCAGGGTACTGAACAGCAGGACGAAGTAACCGACGTTGCCCAGCCAGGCACTGATCCAGTACCCCCAGGCGGATGAGAAACCCATGTAATCGCCGAATCCGGCCTTGGCGTAAGCGTACACCCCACCGTCAAGATCCGGCTTTCGATTGGCCAGCGTCTGGAACACAAAGGCCAGCGTCAGCATGCCGATGGCGGTAATCCCCCAGCCAATCAGCACTGCGCCAACATCGGCACTGGCAGCCATGTTTTGAGGCAGCGAGAAGATACCGCCGCCGATCATAGAGCCGACTACAAGTGCGACTAGCGCACCGAGCCGTAGTTTTCCGGGAGCGTCTGACATCGAATAACTCCATATCAGGAGAAGAGATGACGCTAGAGTAAATCCAGCGACGTATTCATAAGCTGATTCAGGTCAGTTAATAGGGCAATCCATTGCTTCCTTGACTGAAAGAGCTCCCCCGGAGTATGCCGATGGCAATGCTGTAAGCCTCGTGCACAGGCACCTCCATGGTGGTTAGAGCCTTTGCTCTGACAGCCTGCGAGATTTGAAGCTAGCCCGTTTCACAGCTTTAGCAAATTTTTGACGCGATTTTTTCTTATTTGCTTGTGGTGGTGGCCGTAGTGCACAAAACTCACCATCTAGTTTGTTTGTTATAGACGTCATAGTTATGAAGGCTATAGTTCTAAAGACGGAATATTTATAAACGCCTAGACTCAACATATATTTAACTCAGGGTGTGCTCCTGAGGTTACAAACACGAGACAGAAAGGGGATTTTCATGTCCGAACCTGGACAAAAGTTGCGCCTGGGCGCGCTGATCGCACTGGTGGTCGGCTCGATGATTGGCGGTGGAATCTTCTCGTTGCCGCAGAACATGGCCGCCCGCGCCGATGTCGGTGCGGTGCTGATCGGTTGGGGGATCACGGCGGTGGGCATGCTGGCGCTGGCCTTCGTGTTCCAGACCCTGGCCAACCGCAAACCGGAGCTTGATTCGGGGGTGTATGCCTACGCCAAGGCCGGATTCGGCGACTACATGGGGTTCTCCTCGGCGTGGGGCTACTGGATCAGCGCGTGGCTGGGCAACGTCGGCTACTTCGTCCTGTTGTTCAGCACCCTGGGTTTTTACTTTCCGGTGTTCGGCGAGGGCAACACACCGATCGCCATCGCCTGCGCGTCGCTGCTACTGTGGTCGGTGCATTTTCTGGTGCTGCGCGGGATCAAGGAGGCGGCGTTCATCAACCAGGTGACGACCGTGGCCAAGATCGTGCCGTTGATCATGTTCATCGTCATTGCCGCGGTGGCGTTTCGGGCCGACATCTTCACCCGCGACATCTGGGGGCTGGGCAACCCAAAATTTGGCAGCGTGCTCGATCAGGTGCGCAACATGATGCTGGTGACCGTGTTCGTGTTCATCGGTATCGAGGGTGCCAGTGTGTATTCGGGCCGGGCGCAGAATCGCTCGGACGTCGGCAAGGCCACCGTGATCGGTTTCATTGGCGTGCTGGCTTTGCTGGTGATGGTCAACGTGCTGTCGCTGGGGGTGATGACCCAGCCGGAACTGGCGGCGCTGCAGAACCCGTCGCTGGCCTCGGTGCTGGAGCACATCGTCGGGCCCTGGGGGGCGTTGCTGATCAGCATCGGCCTGGCGATCTCGTTGCTGGGTGCGTTGTTGTCCTGGGCGTTGCTGTGTGCCGAGATCCTCTACGCGACGGCACGAGACCAGACCATGCCGCGCTTTCTCGCCAAGGAAAATGTCAATCACGTGCCGGCCAATGCCCTGTGGCTGACCAATGTGATGATCCAGCTGTTTTTGCTGATCACACTGTTTTCGTCCGGCACCTACACCAGCCTGATCTATCTGGCGTCATCGATGATCCTGGTGCCTTACCTGTGGTCGGCGGCTTACGCCTTGTTGCTGGCGGCGCGCGGCGAGACCTACCAGGGCCATTCAGCCCGGCGGCGCAAAGACTTGCTGATCGCCGGGATTGCCTTGGTTTATGCCATCTGGCTGCTGTATGCCGGCGGCCTGAAGTATCTGTTGCTGTCGGCGTTGCTGTATGCGCCGGGAGTGATCCTGTTTGCCCGGGCCAAGCATGAGCAGGGGCAGAGCCTGTTCACGCATTGGGAGAAGGTGATCTTCGCCGCCGTGGTGGTCGGGGCGGCGGTGGCAGCGTACAGCCTGTATGCAGGGCTACTGACTCTCTGAAGCCATACCTGCAGGAGCTGGCTTGCCAGCGATCGAGCGTACCGCCATCGCCAGCAAGCCGGCTCCTGCATTGGAGCAATCAGACCCTGAACTGATCCATCAGCGCCATTTGCTCGGACGACAAAGTATTGAGCTGGCGACTGACCTGGGCCGACTCCGCCGCCTGGCCGGTCAGCGTTTCGGTCACGCCACGAATCGCCGAGACGTTGCGGTTGACCTCCTCGGCCACCGCACTTTGTTGTTCGGCGGCGCTGGCGATCTGCAGGTTCATGTCACTGATGACCGTGACAGCCTCGCTGATCCGGTCCAGGGCCTGCACGGCCTGGTGGATCTGCCCGGCGTTCTCTTGGGCCTTGCCGTGGCTCGAATGCATGGTCGCCACCACCTCGCGGGTGTTGCTCTGGATGCGCTCGATAACCTGGCGAATTTCTTCGACCGAGTCCTGGGTGCGGCGCGCCAGGTTGCGTACTTCATCGGCCACCACGGCAAAGCCGCGGCCGCTTTCACCGGCGCGAGCGGCTTCGATGGCCGCATTGAGGGCCAGCAGGTTGGTCTGTTCGGCGATACTGCGGATTACTTCCAGCACCGAGCCGATCTGCTCGCTGTTCTGCGCCAGTGTTTCCACCTCGGTCACGGCCTTGCTGACTTCGTCGGCGAGCAGGGTGATGTCGCGGGTGCTGCGCTCAATGATCGCCATACCATCCTTGGCCGAACGGTCGGCGCCCCGTGCGGCGTCGGCGGCGCTGGCGGCACTGTTGGCAACGTCATGGGCGGTGGCGCTCATTTCGTTGGAGGCGGTGGCCACCTGGTCGATTTCGCGGAACTGCACCTGCATCCCTTCACTGGTGCGCTGGGCAATGGCCGAAGACTGATCGGCCGTGGCACGCGCCTGGGTGATGCTCTGCTTGATCTGGGCGATGGTCGGTTGCAGCTTTTAGAGAAAGCGGTTGAATCCAGAGGTCAGCCGGCCCAGTTCGTCCTTGCGGGCATAGTGCAGGCGTTGGGTGAGATCGCCGTCACCGCTGGCAATGTCTTCGAGCATGTCGGCAACAGTGTTCAACGGGCGGGTTACGCCGGTTGCGGTCAGCCACATCAACAGCAGGCCACCAAGGCCGGCCAGGGTGGCAAACAGCACCACCTTGAGGGTGCCGCTGGTGCGGGCCTGCTCGAGGGTGCTTTGCAGGCTGATGGCATCGGCCAGCAATACCTGCTTGGGCAGGTCGATGAGGATGCCCCAGGCTTTGCTGTCGGCGATGGGCTGCACCGGATAGACGGCGCGAACGGTCTCGCCCTGTTCCAGTACCAACGGCTGGTTGCCGGCAAGTTTTTGCACCGCCTGCTGGCCCTCCTGGCCCAGGGTCTGGCCGACGTTTTTGCCAACCTTTGCCGCATCGTCACTGTTGGCTGCCAGCAGCCCGCTGGGGGAGACGATCATCAGGTGTCCGGCGCCGTCAAACAGTTCCTGTTGGGCTTTGCTGGCGGCGAACTGCAGGGCGTCGAGGGAGATGTCCACGCCCGCCACCGCGATCACCTTGCCGTTGTGCATCAGCGGTACGGTGATGCTGGTCATCAGCATCTGCTTGCCGCCGACGGTGTCGGCGTAGGGTTCGAGCAGGCAGGGGCGGGTGCTGTTCAGTGAACAGGTGTACCAGACGTTGTAGGGGGTGCCGCTCAGGTTGATATCGGTCTTGTTCAGGTCGGTATCGCTGATCACGGTGTTCAAGGCTTCGCCTTGCGCCCGGCTCCAGTAGCTGGCAAAGCGGCCGCTTTCGTTGCTCAGGCGTTTGGCGTCGTTGGCAAACTCGGCATCGCCGCCGTCCAGCGCGTTGGGTTCGAAGGCCAGCCAGACACCGAGCGCCTGCGGATTGCGTTTGAAGGTGGTGGCCAGGCTCTGGTTGATCGCTTCACGCAGGTCGCCGCCGTTCAGGGCGTGGAGGCGGGCCAGTTGCTGGAGATCGCTGACCTGGTCGGCAAGGGCGGTGATCAGGGTCTGGTTTTCATTGAACCTGCGCCGCAGCAGTTCGGCTTTTTCGCCTGCGCGCGCCTGCAAAAGGGCCTGAACGTTGCGGGTAAGCATCGCGGTACTGGCGGTGCCCACCTGTTCGTCGCTCTGTTGTGATTGATAAAGGTTGATACCGACCACCAGGGCAACCACGCCAAGCAGGCAAAGGCCGGAGAGCAGAACGATTTTCAGGCGAATGGAAAGCGTGTCGAACATGAGGGACGTACTCGCTAAAGGACTGGCCAGCAGGGGAACGAACCACAAAGGGTTCGAGGCGCTACGTCCATTTAGCGATAAAAGGCCATCGGCCTTATCGCGTTAACCCTGAGTGCCGGCCGATGAACGGTCGTCGAGGTTCGAGGGCGTGGTTTCCGGCCGGGACCAGATCCACAGATTGCCCAGGGTCATGCCGCCGATGGCGAGGAACACCGGCCAGCGATGTTCGAGGAACACCAGCATCAGGCTGGCGCACAGCACCATGCTGATGGTGGCGCTGACTTTGGCGCGCCGCTCGATGACCTTGCCATTGCGCCAGTTGTGCAGGATCGGGCCGAACAGTCGATGGTTCTCCAGCCAGGCGCTCAGGCGCGGCGAGCTGCGGGTCGCGGCCCAGGCAGCGAGGAGAATGAATTCGGTGGTGGGCAGGCCGGGAATGACGATCGCAATCAAGCCGATACCCAGGCTGACATAGGCCAGCAGGCCAAAGAGCACGCGCGAAAGTCGGGAGGGGGGTGGGCGGGTCATGAGCTTTTCGGATGGCACGGGGAGAGCCCGGTTACCAAAAGGGTAACCGGGTAGGGCGCATCAGGCCAGTTCGGCTTTAGGCGCAGTCGCATAGGCATGCTTGAGCAGTTCGGTAAAGCGCTCGAAGGCGGCGACGGCGCCTTGTTCGGCCTTGGCTTCTTCTTCGGGGCTCAGTTCCAGGCCGTCGAGGATGCGGGTGAACTGCTTCCAGCCCTCGGCGCGGCCACCGGCCGGTTCGCCCAGGTGACGGGCACCGAAGCTGTCGGAAAGACCCAGACCAACGGCGCGCTTGATCAGGAAGGCAGCACCGAGCTTGGAACCTTCGGAGACGAAGATCCAGCCCATGGCTTCACCCAGGCTCGGCTGCTGCACGGCGCCAGGGAAGCCGGCCGGGATCTCGGTGTTCAGGTCCGCCAGGTCGAGGCCGGCCTGTTCGGCGCGGCAGCGTTCGGCCAGGTCCGGAACGATGGCGATCAGCGCCGGATCGGTGTACAGCGCCTTGAGTTCGTTCTGGAACAGGTACTGGGCAACCACAAAACGGGCGAAGCTTTCACGGGTTTCAAACGGTGCGTGGGATTTGACCAGGGCATCGAGTTCGGTATGCGGGGCGTGGGTCAGCTGGTTCAGGCGTTGCGAACGCAGGCTGGCGCGTTCGGTGGTGGTGGCGGTCATGGTGATTCCTTGCGAAATGGGCGTGCCTAGTGACTAGACGAACAAGATGACGCGCGACAGTAAAAAAACCTCACTGTGCGGGAAACGGAGTGAGCGGTTATCGCCGGCAAGCCGGCGATAACGCTCTGCACAACCGATCAGATATCCCAGACCAGGTTGATCGCGAAGTTGCGGCCAGGCATGGTCAGGCGGTCGAGGTTGGCGGGGGCGGTGACGGCGGCTTCGCCGAGGCCGTCGTAGCCGCGCACGTCATCCCATTGCCAGTATTTTTTGTCGGTCAGGTTGTACAGGCCGGCGTTGACCGTGATGTCGTCGGTGACCTTGTAGAAACCGGCCAGGTCGAGCACGCCATAGCCCGGCGTGCGGAACTGCTTGCTGGTGCCATCGGGGGCGAAGAAGGTGGTGTCGTCGACACGGTCCTTGCGCTTGACCAGCGTCCAGCTCAGCAGTGCGCCGTATTGTTCCTGCTCGTAGCCCAGGCCCATCACCGCCGTCAGTGGGTTGACACTGTTGAGCGGCTGGCCGGTGTCGTCGTTGCGGCCACGGGCATAGGCGATCGAGCCCTGGGTGTACAGGCCGTGCGCGGCACCAAAGTGATCCAGGTTCAGGCGGCCCTTGAACTCGGCACCTTTGATGGTGGCGTGCTTGATGTTGTTGGCTTCGAAGGTCTGGCCGAGGTTGCTGCCCTGTACGGCGTCTTCGTTGATGAAGTCGCGGTACTTGTTGTAAAACACCGCCACATCGAAGTTGCCGGCGTCAAAGTTGCCGCGCAGACCGGTCTCGTAGCTTTTGCTCTTCTCGGGTTCCAGGTCGGAATTGCCGCGCACGCTGTAGCCCAGGCCAGGGTTCTCGAAGCGCCCGTAGAGGGATTTTGCCGTAGGGGTACGGAAGCCTTCAGCATATTGGCCGTACCAGGTGTAATTGTTGTTGAAGGCATACGTCACACCGAGTTTTGGCGATACACGATGCCAGGTCTTCTCGTCATCATCGATCGAGTCGGTGCTCGAAGCGCCGATGCCGCGCAGGAATTCGTCGGTGATGTGCGGCTTGAGCTGGGTGTAGTCGTAGCGCAGGCCGGGCAGGAAGGTCCATTGGTTCCAGCGGATCTCGTCCTGGGCAAACAGGCTGTAGGTGTTGACGGTCGGGTCCGGGAAATCGCTGACCAGCACCTGGGCATCACTGACCTGGCCAATGGCGCGGCAGCTGCCACCTACGTTCAGGCAGGTGCCGGTGCCACTGCGCGAACCGGTGACTTTCTGGTGCTTGAGGGTAGTGCCGTAGGTCAGCAGATGCTCGGTATTGCCCACGCTGAAGGCCTTGTCCAGTTGCGCGTCAAACAGCCACTGACGGTCTTTGTAGGTGGTCTGGCGATCGCGCAATACCTGGCGGCCGGAGGCGAAATACAGTTCTTCGGTGCGCTGGTCGGTCTTGCCGATCTGGTAGTTCAGGCTCCATTTGACGTTGTCGGCCAGCACGCTGCCCAGGGCAAATTCGTGATTGATGCCGAAGCGCTCGCGGGTCACGGTGTCTTCACCAGTACGGGCGCGGTAGGAGTTCATCGCCCCGAAACCCGGGATGAACGGGCCGCCCACGGCACTTTTCTGATCCAGGTCGCGGTCGTCCTTGTAGTGCTCATAGGTCAGCGCCAGACGCGAGTCGTCGGCATAGTTCCAGCCGGCCTTGGCCAGGATGTTGGTGGTGCGAACGTCTTCCGGGTTGGCTTCGGTGCGGTTGAGGCCGGTACCGCCGTGTTCACCGTAGGACTCGGTCTCGTGGCCATTGCGCTGGCTCAGGTGCAGCAGGCCGTCGAAGTCGCCTTGACGCCCGGCAACGGTGGCCGAGTTCAGCCAGCTTTCATCCGCCGAGCTGTAGCCGGTTTTAAGACGTGCACCGACGTCCTCGCCCGGCTTGATGATGTCGTCGGGGTCGAGGGTGAAGTAGCTGACGGCACCGCCGATGGCGTTGCTGCCGTACAGCACGGAGGCTGGCCCACGAAGGATCTCCACACGTTTGACGATTTCAGGGTCGACATAGTTGCGCTGCGTCTGCGCGTAGGGGCCAAAGAAAAAGCTGTCGGGGATCGACACGCCGTCGATCTGGGTCAGTACCCGCTCACCGTCGATACCGCGGATGTTGTAGCCATTCAGGCCGCTGCGCTGGCCGGTACCGCTGACCGATACGCCGGGCTCGTAACGCACCAGATCCTTGATGTTGTTGACGTTCTGGCGGTCGAGCTGTTCGCGGGTCTGCACGCTGACGGTGCTCGGTACCTGGCTGACATCCTGGGCGCTGCGGGTGGCGCTGACGGTGATCTGTTGCAAGGCGATGGCGTTGGAGCTGCTGCGCTCGATCACCACGTTGCCGCTGCCGAGGGTACGGTAGCTCAGCCCGGTGCCGCTGAGCAGGCGTTGCAACGCGGCTTCAGGTTTCAGCGAACCCTGTACGCCTGGGGAGGCCACGCCTTCGGCGATCTCCGCGGAGAAACCGACCTGCCAGCCGGTCACCGTGGTAAAGGCGTTCAGCGCCGAGACTAGAGGCTGCTGTTTGATGGCAAAACGGTAATCACCCATGCGCGGCGCACTGGCCTGCGCGGGTTCAGCCGCCAGCGCCGGCAGGCTGCAGGCGCCGCTGGCGAGCAGGGTCAGGGTCAACAGGGAGAGCGTGCAACGCTGCAGGCCGGGTTTACGTGAAGTGTCTGAAGACCGACGAGTGAAACCAGTAGACATCGATAGCGCTCCCTGTCGCGCAGTTATAGGTATGACCGATTCAAAAATAAGAATCAGTTGCATTGGCTATAACGAGACGTATCGCCTCAAGGGATCGCGTAAAAAAACTTTCCAGTCAGTTAATAATCACCACGGCAGGGAACTCGTGGAGCTGCGCCGAGGTGATGTGCGCCAGGGCACGCAAGGTTTCCAGCGGTTGGTCCAGGCGGTAGTTGCCGGTCACCGCGACCTGCTCCAGGCGTTCGTTGCGGGAAATGATCAGGCCTGGGTAGTAACGACGCAGCTCGGCCAGTACCTGGTTCAGCGGGCAGTTCTCGAACACTAGCCGACCCTGAACCCAGGCCAGGTCCTTCTCTGCGTCAACGCGCTCGCGCTGGCCGAAACCGTTGGGGCCGACGCGAATGCTGTCGCCGCTGGACAGGCGAATGCGCTGGTCACTGCTGGCCAGCAGGTCGACATCGCCACGCTGGACGCGCACCTGGGCTTCGCCATCGAGGTAACGCACGGCGAAGTCGCTGTCGCGGACACTGGCGCGCAACGGGCCTGCCTGCAGTTCCAGTGGCTGGTTCAGTCCGGCGGGCACCTCGAAGAATGCCTCGCCCTGGTACAGGCGGGCGACTCGCTGGCGGGCATCGATGTCGCTGGAGAATGCCGAGTTGGTGTTCAGCAGGACCCTGGAGCCATCCTCCAGTTGCAGGCGCTGGCGCTCGCCGACCACGGTCAGGTGATCGGCCTGCAGGCGGACAGGCAGGTTACCGACGGTGAACACGCCGATCAGCAGCACCGCAGCAGCGCTGAGCGGCTTCCAGTGCGGGCGCAGGCGTGCCAGGCGCGATGGCCGTTGGGTCTGGGCAATCTGGCTGGCAGCCTGGCGCAGGGTATCACCTTGCCAGAGGGCTTCGGCTTCGACATAAGCCTGGGCATTGGCGGCATCGGCTTCCAGCCAGGCCTCGAAGGCCCGGGTGTCTTCGGCGGTGGCGCACTGCAGGCGGATCAGCCAGTCCAGCGCCTGGTCCATGGCGCTGTCGCTAGCGGCCACATGGGGCGGCGAAGGGCGATCAGGGGCGCTATCGGTCACGGCAAATCCTGCGGGGGGCTTGTAATTCTAATTATGATCAAGCGTAACGGCGTGCGTGGCAAGCCGGGGTCAATCGCGATTCAGACGGTTGGCGACGCCGACGCAGATGGCCATGATCAGTTTCAGTTCTTTCTGAACCGTGCTCGACGAGACATTCAACTGCTCTGCAATTTCCAGGTAGCTGGCGCCATGCAGGCGGCTGAGGATGAAGATCCGTTGCTGGCGTGGCGTCAATTGGCCCAGGCTGACACTCAGGCGCTTGAGCAATTGTTCGGCATGGGCGGCGTCTTCGGCGCTGCTGCTGGGCGCGGCGACGTTGTGCAGTACTTGCTCGGGGACATCGTCCACCAGGTTGCGCGCTTGCGTGCGGCGGGCACGCAAATGGTCAAGCGCCAGGTTGCGGGCGGTCTGGAAAACAAAAGGCTCCAGGTGCTCGATCGGGCGTTCGCCCAAGGCCCGCGTGACGCGCAGGTAGGTCTCCTGCAGCAGGTCTTCGGCGGTGCTGGGGTTATCGACCATGCGCTGCAAGGTTCGCAGCAAACTGACCCGCTGGGCGAGAAATACAGTGTTGAACTGAGACTGGCTCACAGCAATACTCGACCAATACGAAGCGAATGATAATGCTTATCATCAACGTATTGGTCAAGTCCTACTTTTTTTGAGGCGGATGCCTACACGGCGTTACACAGCGCCAGGCAGTTGTCCAGCATGCGGTTGGAGAAGCCCCATTCGTTGTCATACCAGGCCATGACCTTGAGCATCCGACCACTGACTCGGGTGTGGTTGGCGTCGAAGATCGACGACAGCGGGTTGTGGTTAAAGTCGCAGGACACCAGCGGCAAGCTGTTGTACCCCAGCACTTTGGAGTGGCGGCTGGCCTCCTTGAACAGGTTGTTGACCTCCTCGGCGCTGGTGTCGCGTTTGAGGTTGACCGTCAGGTCGACCAGCGACACGTTGATCACCGGCACCCGAACGGCCATGCCGGTGAGTTTGCCGGCCAGCTCCGGCAGCACCAGGCCGACCGCTTCGGCCGCACCGGTCTTGCTCGGGATCATTGACTGGGTTGCCGAGCGCGCACGGTACGGGTCGCTGTGAAACACATCGGTCAGGCTCTGGTCGTTGGTGTAGGCATGGATGGTGGTCATCAGGCCCTGTTCGATGCCCAGTTCGCGTTGCAGCACCTGCGCCACAGGCGCCAGGCAGTTGGTGGTGCACGAGGCACTGGAAATGATCTGGTGAGAAGGGCGCAAAATGTCGTGGTTGACCCCGTAGACGATGGTCGCGTCAGCCCCTTTGGCTGGTGCCGAGATGATGACTTTGCCGGCACCGGCAGTAAGATGGGCGGCGGCCTTGGCCCGGTCGGTAAACAAACCGGTACATTCGAACACCACATCGATGGCTTCGGCTTTCCACGGTAGTTCTGCCGGGTTGCGAATGGCACTGACCGCAATACGGTCGCCATTGACCGTCAAACTTTCATGATCGGACTCGACGCTGGCAGCGAAGATGCCATGGACACTGTCGTACTTGAGCAGGTGAGCGTTGATCGCACTGTCGCCCAGGTCATTGATCGCGACGACCTGCAGGTCCTGACGGTAGCCTTGGGTATAGAGTGCGCGAAGGACGTTGCGGCCAATGCGGCCAAAGCCATTGATTGCAATACGAAGGGTCATGGAGCTACCTCTGGCAGACCGGGTGAAGCCCGTGGCAAATGAGGAACTGCTTCACTGAATCTGATTTTGTTGTTGGAATTACAAGATTATTCGTAAAAAAATAGAAAACAAGCGTTTTTACTGGCAGTATTTTATTCAATCTACAACGAGCGATCGGCCAAGCCGTCCCTCCCGCAACCGTTGCCCCTGCCTTTGAGCCTAGGTGGCGATCGTCGAAATGGGAAACTGCCGCAGAGGTCGCAACCACCGTTAGCCTGGAGTCCAGTACATGCATCCGCGCATTCTTGAGGTCACCCAACGGCTGATCGCACGCAGCCGTCCCACCCGCGAGCGCTATTTGCAGTTGATTCGCGGGGCGGCCAGTGACGGGCCGATGCGGGCCAAGCTGCAATGCGCCAACTTTGCTCATGGCGTGGCCGGTTGTGGCAGCCAGGACAAGAACACCCTGCGGATGATGAACGCCGCCAACGTCGCCATCGTCTCCGCCTACAACGACATGCTCTCGGCGCACCAGCCTTACGAGCACTACCCCGAACAAATCAAGCAGGCCCTGCGCGAGATTGGCTCGGTAGGCCAATTTGCCGGCGGCGTGCCAGCGATGTGTGACGGTGTCACCCAGGGTGAGCCGGGCATGGAGCTGGGCATCGCCAGTCGCGAAGTGATCGCCATGTCCACCGCCATTGCCTTGTCGCACAACATGTTCGACGCCGCATTGATGCTGGGTATCTGCGACAAGATCGTCCCGGGCCTGTTGATGGGCGCGCTGCGGTTCGGTCATCTGCCGACCATTTTCGTGCCGGGCGGGCCGATGCCTTCGGGGATTTCCAACAAGCAGAAGGCTGATGTGCGCCAGCGCTATGCCGAGGGCAAGGCCAGCCGCGAAGAGCTGCTGGAGTCGGAGATGAAGTCCTACCACAGCCCCGGCACCTGTACCTTCTATGGCACCGCCAACACCAACCAGTTGCTGATGGAAGTGATGGGCCTGCACCTGCCGGGCGCTTCGTTCGTCAACCCGTACACCCCGCTGCGCGATGCCCTGACCATCGAAGCGGCGCAGCAGGTTACGCGCATGACCAAGGCCAGCGGTGACTTCATGCCGCTGGGCGAGATTGTCGACGAGAAATCGTTGATCAACTCGATTGTCGCGCTGCATGCCACCGGTGGCTCGACCAACCACACCTTGCACATGCCGGCGATTGCCCAGGCTGCCGGTATCCAGCTGACCTGGCAGGACATGGCCGAGCTGTCCGAGGTGGTGCCGACCCTGTCGCACGTCTACCCGAACGGCAAAGCCGATATCAACCACTTCCAGGCTGCCGGCGGCATGGCCTTCCTGATTCGCGAACTGCTCGATGCCGGGCTGCTGCATGAGGACGTGAACACCGTGGCCGGGCCTGGCCTGCGTCGCTACACTCAGGAGCCCTTCCTTGAGGACGGCAAGCTGGTCTGGCGCGAAGGGCCGCAAGCGAGCCTGGATGAAGCGATCCTGCGCCCGGTGGCCCGGGCGTTTTCACCTGAGGGCGGCTTGCGGGTGATGGAAGGCAACCTCGGTCGCGGGGTCATGAAAGTCTCGGCCGTCGCTCCCGAACATCAGGTGGTCGAAGCCCCGGCGCGGGTGTTCCATGACCAGCAGGCGCTGGCCGATGCCTTCCAGGCCGGTGAGCTGGAGTGTGATTTCGTTGCCGTGATGCGCTTCCAGGGGCCGCGCTGCAATGGCATGCCGGAGCTGCACAAGATGACGCCGTTTCTGGGCGTGCTGCAGGACCGTGGCTTCAAGGTCGCACTGGTCACTGACGGGCGCATGTCCGGCGCGTCGGGGAAGATCCCTGCCGCCATTCACGTGTGCCCGGAAGCCTTCGATGGCGGGCCGCTGGCGCGTGTGCGCGATGGCGATATCGTGCGGGTCGACGGCGTGGCCGGTACCCTGAGCGTGAAGCTCGATGCTGCGGAACTGGCCGATCGTGAGATCCCGCCGGCACCGACCGGCAATGACCTGGGCTGTGGCCGCGAACTGTTCGGTTTCATGCGCATGGCCCTGAGCCCGGCAGAGCAGGGCGCCAGTGCCTTTACCTCGGCGCTGGAGACACTCAAGTGAAGCGCGCCCTGGTCGGTGATATCGGCGGTACCAATGCCCGCTTTGCGCTCTGGGAAAACGACCGCATGCACGCTGTGCAGGTCTTCTCCACCGCCGATTACACCAGCCCCGAGCAAGCCATCGGCGCCTACCTTGCCGGGCAAGGGCTGGCCAAGGGTGACCTGGGGGCGGTGTGCCTGGCGGTGGCCGGTCCGGTCAGCGGTGATGAATTTCGCTTTACCAACAATCACTGGCGGCTCAGTCGCCGGGCATTCTGCGAGACCCTGCAGGTCGAACAACTGCTGTTGATCAACGACTTTACCGCCATGGCCCTGGGCATGACCCGTTTGCAGGACGGTGAGTACCGCACGGTGTGCGAGGGGCGCGCCGAACCGGGGCGCCCGGCCGTGGTGATCGGTCCGGGTACCGGTCTCGGTGTGGGTACCTTGCTGGGCCTGGCCGATGGCCGCTGGATTGCTTTGCCGGGTGAAGGTGGGCATGTCGACCTGCCGGTAGGCAATGCCCGTGAGGCGCAGATCCGTCAGCACATCGAAAACGAGATTGGCCACGTCAGTGCCGAAACGGTGCTCAGTGGCGGCGGCCTGTTGCGTTTGTACCAGGCCATCTGTGCGCTGGAAGGGCAACCGCCGGTGCTGCAAACCCCGGCGGCCATCACCGATGCGGCATTGGCCGGCGAGCCGTTGGCCCTGATGGTCATCGAGCAGTTCTGTCGCTTTCTGGGGCGGGTGGCGGGCAACAACGTGCTGACCCTGGGTGGGCGCGGTGGTGTCTACATCGTCGGCGGCATCATTCCGCGGTTTGCCGAGCTGTTTCTGCGCAGCGGTTTTGCCGACAGCTTTGCCCAGAAGGGCTGCATGAGCGGCTATTTCAACGATGTGCCGGTGTGGCTGGTGACGGCCGAATTTTCCGGTTTGCTGGGGGCGGGCGTCGCCTTGCAACAGACGCTGAACTAAGGTGAACAGCGGGCGTTTCGACCCGCGTCGACAAGGATGAGCTGTAGTGAGTACTGCCGGTAGATCGATCCTGATGGTCGACGACGATCAGGACATCCGTGAGCTGTTGCAAACCTACCTGAGCCGCGCCGGTTTCAGTGTGCAGGCCGCCGCCGATGGTCAGGGCTTTCGCCAGGCGCTGGACAGCAGTGACTGCGATCTGGTGATCCTCGATGTGATGCTGCCCGATGAAGACGGCTTCAGCTTGTGTCGCTGGGTGCGTCAGCATCCGCGCCTGGCCCGGGTACCGATCATCATGCTGACCGCCAGTTCCGACGAGGCCGACCGCGTGATTGGCCTGGAACTGGGGGCGGACGATTACCTCGGCAAGCCCTTCAGCCCTCGCGAACTCCAGGCGCGAATCAAGGCCTTGCTGCGTCGCGCCGGTTTCGTCCACGAGCGCAACGGCGGCGATGTGCTGGCGTTCGATGACTGGCGGCTCGATACCGTCAGCCACCGCCTGTTTCACCGTGATGGTGAAGAGGTCATTCTGTCAGGCGCCGACTTCGCCTTGCTCAAACTGTTCCTCGATCACCCGCAACAGATCCTCGACCGCGACACCATCGGCAACGCCACTCGCGGGCGCGAGCCCATGCCGCTGGACCGCATCGTCGATATGGCGGTCAGCCGCTTGCGTCAGCGCTTGCGCGATACTGAAAAGCCGCCCCGGCTGATACGTACCGTGCGTGGCAGCGGTTACCTGTTGGCGGCCAGCGTTGCGCCTGCGCACTGAGGCCGGCAGGCGGTTACCGCTGCCGCGCTCGTTGCTCGGGCGCATGCTGCTGTTGACCTTGCTGGTGGTGTTGCTGGCCCAGGGGTTGTCGAGCCTGATCTGGCTCTCACAGCTGCGTGCCAGCCAGCTCGAAGGCCTGGTGGCCAGCGCACGCAGCCTGGCGCATTCGATGAGCGCCAGCGTCAGCTACTTTCGCTCCCTGCCGTTGGCCTACCGGCCGATGGTGCTCGATCAGTTGCGCAGCATGGGGGGGACACGCTTTGTCGTGTCGCTCAACGACAAGCCGCTGCAGATGCAGGCCATGCCGAACACGCCACGCAAACAGGCGGTGATCGCGGCGGTGGACGACGTGCTGCGCCAGCGCCTGGGTGCGCAGATGGACATCAGTGTCGAGTTCGTCAGCCCGCAGGACCTGAGGATTTTCAACAGCGGTTTGAAGCTCGATGAGCTACCCCGTTCCTGGGCGCACTACGCCTTGACGCTGGAACCGGTCAACCCGCCGGTGCTGGTTACCCAGATCCGCCTGGGCGAGGAAGAATGGCTGTACATCGCCTCGCTGATGCCCGAGCCCTACACCAGTCTCGAGGATGAAGGGCTGCCGCGTCAGCAGGTGTGGTTCATCGGCCTGACCAGCTTCTTCCTGTTGCTGTTCATCGGTTTGCTCGTACATTGGCAGAGCCGACCGCTCAAGCGCCTGGCCCGCGCGGCGCGGGAGATGTCACTGGGCGCCGACGTGCCGCCGGTGGCGGAGGGTGGCGGCAGCGAAGTGGTCGAGGTCGGGCGGGCGTTCAACGCCATGCGTGAGCGCATCAGCCGCTACCTGACCGAGCGCAGCCAGTTGTTCAGTGCCATTTCCCATGACTTGCGCACGCCGATCACCCGCTTGCGCCTGCGCGTAGAGCTGCTTGAAGACGAACAGCAGCAGGCCAAGTTCAGCCGCGATCTGGACGAGCTGGAGATGCTGGTCAAAGGCGCCTTGCAGTGCGTCAAGGACACCGACATCCACGAAAACATCGAACCGATCGACCTCAATCAGGCCCTTGATTGCCTGATCGAACCCTACCTCGCCAGTGGCCGGGTGACCCTGCAGGGCAGGGCGCTGGCGCCGTACCCGGGCAAGCCGCTGGCACTGCGCCGGTGCATGGGCAACCTGATCGACAATGCCTTGAAGTACGGCGAGCGCGCGCACCTGCGCGTGCTCGACAGCGAGTCGGGCTTTGTGCTGCAGGTTGATGACGAAGGGCCGGGTGTGCCCGAGCAGCGCCAGGAGCAGGTGTTCGAGCCGCACTTTCGCCTGGCCGGGCAGCAGCAGGGGTACGGCCTGGGGTTGGGGATTGCCCGCAATATCGCTCACAGCCATGGCGGCGAAGTAAGTTTGCGCAACCTGCGCCAAGGCGGCCTGCGGGTGACCTTGAGCCTGCCGCGCAGCAACGACTGAGCGAATGTCACGGCTTGGTGACATTTGCGCATCCCTTCGTTACTTCCGCCGGCCGAGGCGCTGGTTAGACTCCGATGCAAGCGCAAGCACCACGACTTGCACCTGCATAACAACAAGAAAAGGTTACTTTTGATGAATGCGATCAATCGCCTCGCCGCTGTCATTTCTCTCGCCTCCTTGTTGCCCCTGAGCGCCCTTGCTGCCGATCCCGGCACCGTTGAAGTCCTGCACTGGTGGACCTCCGGTGGCGAAGCCAAGGCCGTGGAAACCCTCAAGCAGCAGGTCACCAAAGACGGTTTCATCTGGAAAGACAACGCCGTGGCCGGTGGCGGTGGCGCTGCGGCCATGACCGTGCTCAAGACCCGCGCGATTTCCGGCAACCCGCCAGCGGCGGCGCAAATCAAGGGGCCGGATATTCAGGAGTGGGGCGCGCTGGGCCTGCTTACCGAACTGGATGAGGTGGCTGCGGCCAACCAGTGGGACAAGCTGCTACCGGCGAAAGTCGCCGAGATCATGAAGTATGACGGTCATTACGTGGCAGTGCCGGTGAACATTCACCGGGTCAACTGGCTGTGGATCAACCCGCAGGTGTTCGAGAAAGCCGGCGCCAAGGTCCCGACCACCCTCGATGAGCTGTTTGCCGCAGCCGACAAGCTCAAGGCGGCGGGCTTCATCCCGCTGGCCCACGGCGGGCAGCCGTGGCAGGACAGCACCGTGTTCGAAGACCTGGCGCTGAGCATTCTCGGCCCCAAGGGCTATCACGCCGCCTTTGTCGATCTGGATGAGAAGACCCTCACCGGCGAGCAGATGGTGGCCGTGTTCAAGACTTTGCAGCGCCTTGGTACCTACATGGACCCCAACCGTGCCGGGCGTGACTGGAACATCGCCGCCGCCGAGGTCATCAATGGCAAGGCGGGCATGCAGATCATGGGCGACTGGGCCAAGAGCGAATGGACCGCAGCTGGCAAGGTCGCGGGCAAGGACTACCAGTGCGTGGCCTTCCCGGGTACCCAGGGCAGCTTTGCTTACAACATCGACTCGCTGGCGATGTTCAAGCTCAAGAACGACAACGACATCAAGGCCCAGAATGACCTCGCCAAGGTCGCCCTGGAGCCCGAGTTCCAGACTGTGTTCAACCAGAACAAGGGCTCGCTGCCAGTGCGCCAGGACATGGACATGAGCCAGTTCGATGCCTGCACGCAGAAATCGGCCGTGGACTTCAAGGAGGCCGAGAAGGGTGATGGCCTGCAGCCGAGCATGGCCCACAACATGGCCACGACCCTGGCGGTGCAGGGCGCGATCTTCGATGTCGTGACCAACTTCCTCAATGACCCGAAAGCGGACCCCGCTCAGGCGGTCAAACAGCTGAACTCGGCGATCAAGTCAGCCAAGTAATCCTGCAATCCACTGTAGGAGCTGGCTTGCCAGCGATGCGGTGCACAGCACCGCCCTCCAACCGAGACCAAACCGATGAGCACTGTTGCCACAATCAACAAGGCCTCGCCGTTCGACGCCTTGCAGCGCTGGCTACCGAAACTGGTGCTGGCGCCGAGCATGCTGATTGTCCTGGTGGGCTTTTACGGCTACATCCTCTGGACCTTCGTCCTGTCGTTCACCAACTCCAGCTTCATGCCCAGCTACAAATGGGTGGGCCTGGCGCAATACGCCCGGCTGATGGAAAACGATCGCTGGTGGGTCGCGAGTAAAAACCTGCTGGTGTTTGGTGGGATGTTCATCGCCATCAGCCTGGTGATCGGTGTGTTGCTGGCGGTGCTGCTGGACCAGCGCATCCGCCGCGAAGGGGTTATTCGCACCGTCTACCTGTACCCCATGGCGCTGTCGATGATCGTCACCGGTACCGCCTGGAAGTGGTTGCTCAACCCGGGCCTGGGCCTGGACAAAATGCTCCGCGACTGGGGCTGGGAAGGCTTTCGCCTGGACTGGCTGGTCGACCCGGACCGGGTCGTGTACTGCCTGGTGATCGCCGCCGTGTGGCAGGCATCGGGCTTTGTCATGGCGCTGTTTCTGGCCGGTTTGCGCAGCGTTGACCAGTCGATCATTCGCGCGGCCCAGGTCGATGGTGCGAGCCTGCCGAGTATCTACCTGCGCATCGTGCTGCCCAGCCTGCGCCCGGTGTTCTTCAGTGCGTTGATGATCCTCGCACACATCGCCATCAAGAGTTTCGACCTGGTGGCGGCCATGACCGCAGGTGGGCCGGGCTATGCCTCCGACCTGCCGGCCATGTTCATGTACTCCTTCACCTTCAGCCGTGGGCAAATGGGCATGGGCTCGGCCAGTGCCATCCTGATGCTGGGGGCGATCCTGTCGATTCTGGTGCCCTACCTGTATTCGGAACTGAGGAACAAGCGCCATGACTAGATCCCTGGCTCCCCGCGCTTTCAGCTTCAGCCGATTGGCGATCTACTCGACCCTGTTGCTGGCTTGCGCGCTGTACCTGATTCCGTTGATCGTGATGCTGCTGACCAGCTTCAAATCACCGGAGGACATTCGTACCGGCAACTTGCTGAGCTGGCCGGCCGTAATCACCGGCATCGGCTGGATCAAGGCCTGGGACACCGTAGGCGGCTACTTCTGGAACTCGGTGAAAATCACCGTGCCAGCAGTGGTGATCTCCACCCTGCTGGGTGCCCTCAACGGCTATGTCCTGTCGATGTGGCGCTTTCGCGGCTCGCAGCTGTTCTTCGGGTTGTTGCTGTTTGGCTGCTTTCTGCCGTTCCAGACCGTGCTGCTGCCTGCGTCGTTCACTCTCGGCAAGCTCGGCCTGGCCAGTACCACCAGCGGCCTGGTGCTGGTGCATATCGTCTACGGCCTGGCCTTCACCACGCTGTTCTTTCGCAACTACTACTGCAGCGTGCCCGACGCCCTGGTGCGGGCGGCACGCCTGGATGGCGCGGGGTTTTTCACCATCTTCGGACGCATTCTGCTGCCGATGTCAGTACCGATCATCATGGTCTGCCTGATCTGGCAGTTCACCCAGATCTGGAACGACTTTCTCTTTGGTGTGGTGTTCGCCAGTGGCGATGCGCAACCGATCACCGTGGCCCTCAATAACCTGGTCAACACCAGTACCGGGGTCAAGGAATACAACGTCGACATGGCGGCGGCGATGATCGCCGGGTTACCGACCCTGTTGGTCTATGTGCTGGCTGGCAAGTATTTCCTGCGCGGGCTCACGGCCGGCGCGGTCAAGGGGTAAAACAACATGGCAACGCTTGAACTGCGCAACGTCAACAAGACCTACGGCAACGGTTTGCCGGACACCTTGAAGCACATCGACCTGTCGATCGAGTCCGGCGAGTTCCTGATTCTGGTCGGGCCCTCGGGTTGCGGAAAGTCGACCTTGATGAACTGCATCGCCGGCCTGGAGCAGATCACTGGCGGGGCGATCCTGGTGGACGATGCCGACATCAGCGGCATGAGCCCCAAGGACCGTGACATTGCCATGGTCTTTCAGTCCTATGCGCTGTACCCGACCATGAACGTGCGCGACAACATCGCCTTCGGTTTGAAGATGCGCAAGATGCCGGCGGCCGCCATCGACGAGGAAGTGGCGCGGGTGGCCAAGCTACTGCAGATCGAGCACCTGCTGACGCGCAAGCCCGGTCAGCTCTCCGGCGGCCAGCAGCAGCGTGTGGCCATGGGCCGGGCGTTGGCGCGGCGGCCGAAGATCTACCTGTTCGACGAGCCGCTGTCCAACCTCGACGCCAAGCTGCGGGTGGAGATGCGCACGGAAATCAAACTGATGCACCAGCGCCTGAAAACCACCACGGTGTATGTCACTCACGACCAGATCGAGGCAATGACCCTGGGCGACAAGGTGGCGGTCATGAAAGATGGCTTGATCCAGCAGTTCGGTACCCCGCAGCAGATCTACAACGATCCGGCCAACCTGTTTGTCGCCAGTTTTATCGGCTCGCCACCGATGAACTTCATCCCTGTGCGCCTGCAGTGCAAAGAGGGGCGATTGCTGGCGGTACTCGACAGCGGGCAGGCCCGATGCGAACTACCGTTGGGCATCAGTGATGCCGGGCTTGAAACACGTGAGCTGATTCTCGGCATACGCCCCGAGCAGATCAGCCTGGCGCCGGCAGTCGCCAACGGTTTGCCCGGTATTCAGGCCGACGTGCAGATCACCGAGCCCACTGGTCCGGACTTGCTGGTGTTCGTCACCCTCAACCAGACCAAGGTCTGCTGTCGGTTGGCGCCGGATGTGCCGACCCGGGTCGGTGACACCCTCAATCTGCAGTTCGACCCGGCGCGGGTATTGCTGTTCGATGCTGCCAGCGGTGAACGCCTGGGGGTCAACGTTACGCCACGGCAAATCGGTGCAGATAACGTGGCGCAATTCAAAGGTCGCTGAATCCGTTCTACGTCGTACAAGCCCATCAAGAACAATAAAATGAGGAAACAAAGGATGGATCACTTCAAACGCATCAAGCCACTGGCGCCGCTGACCTTGCTGGCGGCGCTCGGGGTCAGCTGCGCTGCACAGGCTGCCGATGCCTTTGCCCCGGAGTCGCAATGGATGACCGGCGACTGGGGCGGTACCCGTACCGAACTGCTGGAGAAGGGTGTCGACATCAAAATCGACTACGTCGGTGAAGTCGGCGCAAACCTCAATGGAGGCTTCAACGATGACAAGACGGCACGCTACAGCGACCAGTTCGGCCTCGGGGCTGCGCTTGATCTGCAAAAGCTGCTGGGTTGGGACAATACCCAGGCCAAGATCCAACTGACCAACCGTAACGGCGAGAACATATCCAATGACCGCATCGGCGACCCACGTGCCGGCACCCTGAGCTCATCGCAGGAAGTCTATGGCCGGGGGCATATGGTGCGCCTGACCCAGTTATGGATTCAGCATCAGTTCTTCGACAACAAACTCGATATCAAAGCCGGCTACTTCGGCGAAGGCGAAGACTTCAACACCTTCCCGTGCGAGTTCCAGAACCTGGCGTTCTGTGGCTCCCAGGTGGGTAACTGGGCGACCAACATCTGGTACAACTGGCCCGTCAGCCAGGCGGCGATCCGCTTCAAGTACAACATCAATGATGAGCTCTATGCGCAAGTCGGGGCCTACAACCAGAACCCCTCTCAGCTGGAGCACGGCAACGGCTTCAAACTCAGCGGCAGTGGTACCGCCGGTACGGTTTTGCCGGTCGAGCTGGTCTGGTCACCGAAAATCAACAGCCTGCCGGGTGAATACCGTGTGGGTTACTACAAGAGCACGGCCGATGCCGACGATGTACGTGAGGACGACAACGGCCAGGATGCGGCGACCACAGGTAACAGCTATCGCGTGCATGACAGCAAGCATGGCTACTGGTTTGTCGCGCAACAGCAACTCACCCGCCATAACGGCGATGCCAGCCGTGGCCTGAACATCGCGGCAAACGCCACCTTTCATGACAAGGACACCAACTTCATCGACAACTACCAGTCGTTGATGTTTGTCTACAAAGGCCCGTTCGACGCGCGTCCGAAGGACGACATCGGCATCGGTTTTGCCCGTATCCATGTCAACGACGACGTGAAGAAAAATGCCGAGTTGCTCAATGCCACCAACGGTGTCAGCAATTACGAAGATCCGTTGTTCTCGCCGCTGCGCACCACCGAGTACAACTACGAGCTCAACTACGGCTTCCACGTCACCAACTGGCTGACTGTCCGTCCGAACCTGCAGTACATCACCCATCCGGGTGGGGTTGATGAAGTGGACAACGCGCTGGTCGCGGGTTTGAAGATTCAGTCGTCGTTCTGAGGCAATATGTTGTAAATTTACGCCATATTGCGGCCGGTCGCTGGCAAGCAGCTCCGTAGGAGCTGTTTTGCCAGCAATCAGGCACTCACTAACAACAAGAGTTTCCAGCCATGCCAGAGCACCCGCTACAACGTTTCTTCACTTCGCAGCGGCCCAGGCCGACCTTCGAGTGGGAGCGTTACCAACAGCGCGATGTGCTGATCATCGATCACCCGCAGTGCCAGGCCGTGTTCAGCCGCCAGGGCGCACAGTTGTTGCATTTTCAACCCAAAGGCGAACGCCCCTGGCTGTGGTGTGCGGCGCAGTGGCCGCAGGTCGGCGCCATTCGAGGCGGCGTTCCGGTGTGCTGGCCCTGGTATGGGCGTCATCCCAGCGAAGACATGTGGCCGGCGCATGGCTGGGCGCGTTTGCTTGACTGGAAGCTGATCGACAGCGATGAAGATGAGCACGGCGTGAGCCTGAAATGGCGTTTACAGCTGTGTGACTGGCAGGTGGACCTGTCGGCGCGCCTGGGCAGCAGCATGGAATTGCAGCTCAGCACCGAACACCAGGACAGCTTGCCTTGTCAGTTGAGTCATGCTCTGCTGGCTTACTGGCGTATTAGTGACGTTTCTGAGATAGCGCTATCTGGGCTAGAAAACATTGAGGGTTACGACCGTTTGAACCGTCAGGCCTGCCGCCAGAAAGGCGCGCTGAAGGTGCATGGCGGCTGTCAGCGGGTGTTTCCCGGGGCACCGACCGTGCAGTTGCATGATTCGGCCTGGCAGCGTGAGCTGAGCATCGATACCGGTGACAGTGAAGACACCGTGGTCTGGCACCCGGGCAGTCGGCCGTTGATGGGTGTCAGCAGCAGCGAAACATTGGGCTTCGTCTGCGTCGAGGCGGCCAGTGGCAGCAGTGACAGCCTGAGCCTGGCGCCGGGTGAGCAGGCACACCTGCGGTTGCAGGCGCAGATGCTCAGTTGAGTTCGTCGTCGACCGGGTAACGGCTGGCGTTGAGGCTTTCCTTGATCTTGCGCAGGTGCGGCTGGAAGTCCACGCCACGGCGCAGGGTCATGCCGGTGGCCAGTACATCGAGCACGGTCAGCTGGATGATTCGCGAAGTCATCGGCATATAAATGTCGGTGTCTTCCGGAAGCGGGATGTTCAGGCTCAGGCTGCTGGCTTTGGCCAGTGGCGAGTCGGCGGCGGTCAGGCCGAGTACCGAGGCGCCGTTTTCCCGGGCCAGGCGTGCCACCTCGACCAGTTCGCGGGTGCGCCCGGTGTAGGAGATGATCACGAACAGCTCGCCGGTGTGGGCGACCGACGCCAGCATGCGTTGCATGAGTACGTCGGCATGGGCCGAAACGGCCAGGTTGAAACGGAAAAACTTGTGCTGGGCATCCAGCGCCACCGGCGCGGAAGCACCGAGGCCGAAAAAGTGGATCTGCCGGGCCTGGATCAGCATGTCGACAGCACGGCTGATCAGTTGTGGATCGAGCTGCTGGCAGGCGCTGTCGAGCGAGGCAATGGCGCTGCCGAAGATCTTTTGCGTGTAGGACGCAGGATCGTCGTCGGCTTCGACTGCACGGCTGACATACGCAGCGCCGCTGGCCAGGCTTTGCGCCAGTTGCAGTTTGAGCTCCGGGTAGCCGCTGACGCCGAACGAGCGGCAGAAGCGGTTGACCGTCGGTTCACTGACCTTGGCCGCCTGGGCCAGGGCTGCAATGCTGAAACGGGTGGCTTGCTGGGGGTTGAGCAGGATGACTTCGGCGACTTTGCGCTCAGCCTTGTTCAGTTCTTCGAGGCGTCCCTGGATCTGCTCCAGGAGATTTCGCACGCGGTCCATGGGTAGGGTCCTTGGGTCGATGAGACAGCCCGCAGCCGACAGCGGCGGGCGTGTGACACGGTGGCCTATCGTACTGATGGCATGAATGGCACACCACTTGAATCTGTTTGTCAGACGTAATGTTGTTGTTTTTACTACATTACCCCTTGAAAACTCGGTTTGAAACCGGTATTTCTACGTCAACTTGATAAAAGAACCAACATCATGGCATCGATCAGCGTTGAACCTTGCACCTTTGCCCTGTTTGGCGCCCTTGGCGACCTGGCCTTGCGCAAGCTGTTTCCGGCGCTCTATCAGCTGGATCGCGCCGACCTGCTGCATGCCGATACCCGCGTGCTGGCCCTGGCGCGTGAGCCCGGCAGTGCCGAAGAGCATCTGGCGTCGATTGAAGCGAGCCTGCAGGCGTTCGTGCCGTCCGGACAGGTCGAGGCCCTGGTGTTGCAGCGCTTTCTGGCGCGCTTGCGCTATGTGCACGTGGACTTTCTAAAGGCCGAGGACTATGCGTTGCTGGCCGGGCAGGTCGATCTCAACAGCCAGCTGATCGCTTACTTCGCCACGCCTGCGGCAGTGTACGGCGGCATCTGCGAGAACCTTGACAAGGTCGGCCTTGCTGCGCGGACCCGGGTCGTGCTGGAGAAGCCCATCGGTCATGACCTGGAGTCTTCACGTCGGGTTAACGATGCGGTAGCGCAGTACTTTCCGGAAAATCGCGTGTATCGCATCGATCACTACCTGGGCAAGGAAACCGTACAGAACCTGATCGCCTTGCGCTTTGCCAACAGCCTGTTCGAAACCCAGTGGAACCAGAATTCGATCTCCCACGTTGAAATCACCGTGGCCGAAAAGGTCGGGATCGAGGGGCGCTGGGGCTATTTCGACAAGGCCGGGCAGTTGCGCGACATGATTCAGAACCACCTGTTGCAGCTGCTTTGCCTGATTGCCATGGACCCGCCCAGCGACCTGTCGGCCGACAGCATCCGCGACGAGAAGGTCAAGGTGCTCAAAGCCCTGGCGCCGATCACCGGCGAAAGCCTGAGCACCTGTGTGGTGCGTGGCCAGTACATCGCCGGCTACAGCGAAGGCACGTCGGTGCCCGGTTATCTGGAAGAGGACAACGCCAACGCGCAGAGCGATACCGAAACCTTTGTGGCTCTGCGCGCCGATATCCGCAACTGGCGCTGGGCCGGGGTGCCGTTCTACCTGCGTACCGGCAAGCGCATGCCGCAAAAGCTGTCGCAGATTGTCATCCACTTCAAGGAAACCCCGCACTACATCTTCGCCCCGGAACAGCGTTTGCAGATCGGTAACAAGCTGATCATTCGCCTGCAGCCGGACGAAGGCATCTCGTTGCGGGTGATGACCAAGGAGCAGGGCCTGGACAAAGGCATGCAACTGCGCAGCGGCCCGTTGCAGCTGAATTTTTCCGACACCTGGCGCAGTGCACGGATCCCGGATGCCTACGAGCGTTTGTTGCTGGAAGTGATGCGCGGCAATCAGAACCTGTTTGTGCGCAAAGACGAAATTGAATACGCGTGGAAGTGGTGCGACCAGTTGATCGCCGGCTGGAAGAAAAGCGGCGATATGCCCAAGCCCTACGCGGCGGGTTCCTGGGGGCCGATGAGCTCGATTGCACTGATTACCCGTGATGGGAGGTCTTGGTATGGCGATATCTGAATTGCAACTGCCAGCGAATGTGACGGCACACGCCTTTGATTCTGCGCCGCAGCTGGCGACCGGGCTGGCTAACGATGTTGCCCGGCGACTGGAGGCGGTCATCGCCAGTAAAGGCGAGGCGACTCTGGTGGTGTCTGGCGGTCGCAGCCCGGTGGCATTCTTTGAAGCCCTGGCCAGGCAGCCTTTGGCGTGGTCGAAGGTGCTGGTGACCTTGGCTGATGAGCGCTGGGTGCCGGTCGAGCATGCCGACAGCAATGCCGGGCTGCTCAAGCGTCATCTGTTGACCGGTAACGCGGCCAAGGCGCGCTTCCTGAATCTTTATCGCAGTGCGGCCAACCTGGAGGCGGCCGCACTGGACGCCGATCAGGCCCTGGCTGAACTGCCGGGCATTGATGCACTGGTGTTGGGTATGGGCGATGACGGTCACACGGCGTCGCTGTTCCCCAATAGCCCTGACCTTAAGGAAGGGCTCAACCCGCTTGGCACCCGGCGCTGCCTGCCGATGCTGGCGCCGACGGTGCCCCATCAGCGCCTGAGCATGACCCGCGCCTTGCTGGCAACCGCCGGCTTTACTGCCTTGTCTGTGCAAGGCCCGGGCAAACTCGCTACCCTGCGCGCCGCGCTGGCAGGTGCTGACCTTGCTGAAATGCCGATTCGCGCCTTTTTACACGACCCTCTGGATATTTACTGGTGCCCATGAGCCAAGGATCCGCTGTTATGACCACCCATGAACTGAAGCAGCCGGGAGTTTCCATGGCCGATAAAATTGCCCGGATCGACCAGATCTGCACCCAGGCGCGCATTCTGCCGGTGATCACCATCGCTCGCGAAGCAGACATCCTGCCGCTGGCCGATGCCTTGGCTGCCGGTGGCATCAGGACGCTGGAAGTGACGCTGCGCTCGGAGCATGGCCTGAAAGCCATCCAGGTGCTGCGTGAACAGCGGCCGGAGCTGTGCGTAGGCGCCGGTACGGTCCTTGATCGCAAAATGTTTGCGGCCGTAGAAGCTGCGGGGGCGCAGTTTGTGGTCACCCCGGGTATCACCGAGGACATCCTCAAGGCCGGCGTGGAAAGCGATGTGCCGTTGCTGCCAGGCATCAGCACACCGTCGGAACTGATGATGGGCTATGCCTTGGGCTATCGCCGCTTCAAGCTGTTCCCGGCGGAAATCAGCGGCGGGGTAGCGGCCATCAAGGCCTTCGCCGGCCCGTTTGGCGACGTGCGCTTTTGCCCGACCGGCGGAGTCAACCCGGGCAACGTGCGCAATTACATGGCACTGGCCAATGTGATGTGCGTGGGCGGCACCTGGATGCTGGACAGTGGCTGGATCAAGAATGGCGAGTGGGCAAAGATCGAAGCCTGCAGTGCCGAGGCGCTGGCCTTGCTGGACTGAAACTGAATTTGTTGTGTGCTTTACGGCTTATGGGGCGCTTGGTCAGCGCCCCTTTTTTTTGCCTGTTTGAAATGTTGACCTGCGTAGAAGTCGGATACGCGGTGAAGTGGCAGTACCAAGGAAAGTGCTCCGGCTGCGTACGCGTGATCAGGGTTGTTAGTTTCTCGACTGCGATGGGCAAACAGAGAAACCAGACATGGACAGTCCAGAAGTATTCAAAGGGTCCTACAGTATTGAAAAATACTTGTTTGGATCGAGCGAGCCCAAACCGGGTTGCTGGGTAAAAGGGCAGACAGTAGTCGGCAACATGACTATCGCTGGGCGTGTTGTGAAATGTTTTACCCGACCTATATACGCCTACCTTGTTTATTGTGGAGCGGCGAAGGGCAGTAGTAACGATGTCTACATTCAGCGTCAGGCATTCAGTACCGGGTTTAGTACTCACTTCTTATCGGACCTGGCGATGCCATTTGCATTTCCCCCTGCTGTCGAGCGCGTCAATGGGCTCTCGCAAATAGTCAGTGGTGTGCCAGCAACGACGTTATGGGCGGCGCCAGGTCAGATATTCGAAGATATTTACCTGGACGGAGTCGAGCCCTACGCGGTGTATCAGGTGCACATGGCTTATGTGCATCGGCCGCTGGCTGATTCGCTCAAAATGGTCAAGGCCGATCCGGGGATCGCAAGCGTATTTTGCGAGGCGGGTGGTCAATCCGTCCTTGTCTCTTCTGTCGCACTGGTTAGAGGCTTCGCAATACAGGCCAGGCATGCTGTTGACCCGCTGGAATGGGGCACGATAAAGACGCGGGTGCTGGATGGCGTTGCAAAAGAAACGTGGCAGTTCGATGAAACAGCAAGCCAATCAAGCAGTCATTGTTACTGACGCACACTCAAGGAAGATGGAGGCGTTCTCTATGAGTTATATCGATAAGAAAATGGTCAGGGAAATTGGTTACTTTCCTCATCAGAAAGGTAACTATAAAATTGAAAATTACCTATTTGGCACCTCGGGTGAAGAGGTTAAACCTGGTTGTTGGGTGTTGGGTAGCACCGTATGTGGTGATATGAGAATCGGACATCAAAACTGGATGACTTTCAGCGTGCCGGTGTTTGCCTATCTTGATCATCTGGTCACGGTTCGGGTGCCAACCAAAGTAAAGCACACTCAGGAACTTGCCGTCACCAAGGGCTACAGCAGTTCTTTCTCAACTACGGTAGAAACCGAAATAAGCCTAGGTGCCGGCTTTGTTACTGCAAGCTCAGCCAGCCTTAAACTCTCGGTCAGCCAAACCGAAGGTGTGCATGGCTCCACGACGCGAACCCGCAAGATGGAGATGGAAGGGCCTGGTGTGTTCAATATCTACCAGATGCACATTGTTTACGCCCACTGCGCAACGTCGGCGGGCAAGTATGCGGATTTCTTCAAGTACAGCAAAGTGCGGGAAATAGATGGCAGGGAACACCTGTTTTTTCTGACGTCAATTGCATCCGATACCATCGTGCCGGTAGCTTCTGGAAACTCCTGCGCACCGCTGGGGTGGGAGGAAATTCAGCAGGCGGTGTTGATGGACGGGTATGACGTTGAGCAGAACTCCGGTCGCTGGCTGTTAAGTTTCAGTGCGATTAACAAGCCTGGTGCGCGTTACTGATTACAGAAAAGCCCGCCCCGTTCAGGGGCGGGCTTTTTTTCAGGCCGCTTTTGCTGCCTGCTGGCTCAAGGAACGGTTCAGTGCACTGAACAGTGCCTTGAAGCTGGCGGTGGTGATGTTCTCATCGATGCCTACGCCGTGCACGGGACGACCGCCGGCCACACGCAGTTCGATGTAGGCAGCCGCTTTGGCGTTGGTGCCGGCACCAATGGCGTGTTCGTTATAGTCCATGATCTCGACGGCCACTGGCAAACCGGCCACCAGGGCTTCGAGGGCACCATTGCCCTTGCCGCGCCAGTGCAGGGTGGTTTCACCTTCGCTGGACACTTCGACTTCAACCTTGCTGTTACCGTTTTCTTCCTGCAGGCGATGGCTGACCAGCGCGTACGGGGAGTTGGCTTGCAAGTATTCACGGTGCAGCAGGTTGTAGATCTGCTGGGCAGTCATTTCCAGGCCCAGGCGATCGGTTTCACCCTGGACGACCTGGCTGAACTCGATCTGCATGCGACGTGGCAGGCTGATGCCGTATTCCTGCTCGAGCAGGTAGGTGATGCCGCCTTTGCCCGACTGGCTGTTGACGCGGATCACCGCCTCGTAGCTGCGGCCGATGTCGGCCGGGTCGATCGGCAAGTACGGCACTTCCCACTTGGCGTCGTCTTTCTGTTGGGTGAAGCCTTTGCGGATGGCATCCTGGTGCGAGCCGGAAAATGCGGTGTGGACCAGGTCGCCAACATACGGATGGCGTGGGTGCACCGGGATCTGGTTGCATTCTTCAACGACTTTGCGCACGCCGTCGATGTCGGAGAAGTCCAGCTGCGGATCCAGGCCCTGGGTATAGAGGTTCAAAGCCAGGGTTACCAGGTCGACGTTGCCGGTACGCTCGCCGTTGCCGAACAGGCAGCCTTCGACACGGTCGGCACCGGCCATCAGGCCCAGCTCGGTGGCGGCAACGCCGGTGCCACGGTCGTTGTGGGTGTGCAGGCTGATGATCACGCTGTCACGACGGTTGACGTTGCGCCCGAACCATTCGATCTGATCGGCATAGATGTTTGGCGTCGAGACTTCAACGGTGGCCGGCAGGTTGAGGATGACTTTGTGCTCAGGCGTCGGGTTCCACACCTCGATTACTGCGTCACACACCTCTTTGGCGAACTCCAGTTCTGTGGCGCTGAAGGTCTCTGGCGAGTACTGGAAGGTCCACTGGGTTTCCGGCTGCTGGGCGGCATATTTGACGAACAGCTTGGCCGCGTTCACCGCGATGTCTTTCACGCCTTGCTTGTCCTGATTGAAGACGATGCGGCGGAACGACGGGCTGGTGGCGTTGTACAGGTGGACAATGGCCTTTTTCGCACCACGCAGCGATTCGAACGTGCGGGCGATGAGATCTTCACGGGCCTGGGTCAGCACCTGGATGGTGGTGTCATCCGGAATGTGGCCGTCTTCGATCAGGGTGCGGACGAAGTCGAAATCGGTCTGCGAAGCCGACGGAAACGATGCTTCGATTTCTTTCACGCCAACGCTGACGAGGGTTTTCCAGAAACGCAGTTTTTTCGCCGCGTCCATCGGCTCGATCAGCGACTGGTTACCATCGCGCAGGTCGGAGCTGCACCAGATCGGGGTCTGGGTGATGGTCTTCGATGGCCAGGTGCGGTCAGGCAAGTTGACCGTAGGGAAGGCGCTGTATTTTTTCGAAGGGTCTTTGAGCATGGTCATGAAAGCAATCCTTGAGTGTGCGGCCTGGAAAAGGGCCTGCCGTACGAAAACGAGATGAAAAGGCGAGGCGACGCGATTCAGCTTGGTAGTCGTGCACTGACCAGGCAGAGGCTGCGATGTTGACGAAGCAGAATGAGGGTGTGAAAGGTCTTCATGGCTTCAACCCTAACCAGTGGGGTTAAAGATGGCAAGCCTTGATGGAAAATTGATAGGAATGCTTAAAAAGTGAAAATTGTCGAGATTTTATAGCGGCTCGCAAATAAAAAGACCGCGCCAGTTGCGCGGTCTTTTTGATTGGCGCAAGCCAGGGCTCAGGGCTGGAATGCCCCGATGAAAATTGCCGGATCAACCCGGGCGTCATTGAGGCTGATATTCCAGTGCATGTGCGGGCCGGTGGCACGACCGGTCGAACCGACCCGGCCGACCACCGCGCCACGGCTGAGTTGCTGGCCCGGTTTCACGTCGATCTTCGACATGTGGCAGAACATGCTGATGAAGCCCTGACCATGGTCGACGAAGACGGTGTTGCCGTTGAAGAAGTAGTTGCCGACCAGAATCACTTTGCCGTTGGCCGGTGTCTTGATCGGTGTCCCGGCAGGCACGGCGAAATCCAGCCCGGCATGCGGGTTGCGTTCTTCGCCATTGAAGAAGCGACGTACGCCGAACTTGCTCGACAGCGGGCCGTTGACCGGTTTGTCGAGGATCAGGTTGCTCGGCAGGGTGGGGCTGAAGCTGCGGTAGGCCTTGATCTGTTCGGCAAGCTCGGCATCGATGCGTTTGAGGTCGGCCGGGTCGGGGTTGACCTGGCGCTTGTTTTTCAACGTGATGCGTTGCTCAGGGTACTTCTTGCTGCCGACGGTGAAGGTCAGCGTGCGAGTACCCTGGGTGAGCTGTGCCTGGCCGGGCTTCTGCGTCAGCGGCAAACCGACAATGGCCAGCCAGTTGTCCTGCTCCCTGACCACCAGTACCGGCTTGCCGTCAAAACGCGCACTGGGGGCCTGGGCCGCCGGGCCGAGGTCGACGACTGCGACGCCACCGGGGACGGGCTTGTTCAACTGACGGGTGATGTAGCTGGCCTGGGCACTGCTGGCAAACGCCAGGCACAGCAGCAATAGCGGGGTAAGCAGACGGGGCATGGTTCAGTCCAGTAGTGAAAGCGTGACCGGGGTCAGGTGGTTGTCTTCGACCCGTACGAGCAATTCGCCCTCACCCAGGCGCGCGCTCAGGCGCTGCCCGTTGTGGGTCTGGGCTGCGCTACGGATCGCCTGGCCGCGCTCGTCGAGGAGGATGCTGTAGCCACGGCCGAGCGTGGCCAGTGGGCTGACCACATGAAGGGTTTGTACCTGGGCCTGAAGACGCTGGCGGCGGTCCTTGAGCGTTTCGCGCATGGCCCGTGGCAGGCGTTCGGCGAGGCTGTCCAGGCGCTGCTTGAGCAGGGCCAGGGTACGGCCGGGGTGTTGCGCTGCCAGACGCGTGTCTAGGCGCGCGAGGCGTTCGCGGCGCTGGTTCAGGCGCTGCTCGAAGGCCCGGCGCAGGCGCATGTCCAGGTCGTCCAGGCGCTGCGCCTGCTGGCGCAGGCGTTCACCTGGGTGGCGCAGGCGTCGGGTCAGGCTGTCTAGGCGCAGGCGGTCGTGTGTCAGGCGGCTCTGGATGCGCAACAGCAAACGCCGTTTGAGGCTTTCGATGCGCCGCTGCAGGTCGCTGCTGTCCGGGGCCAGCAGCTCGGCAGCGGCCGAAGGTGTGGGGGCACGCACATCGGCGACAAAGTCACTGATCGAGACATCGGTTTCGTGCCCGACGGCGCTGACGATGGGCGTCACGCAGGCGGCGATGGCGCGCGCCACGGCCTCTTCGTTGAAGCACCAGAGGTCTTCCAGCGAGCCGCCGCCGCGGGCCAGGATCAGCGCGTCGAAGCCGCGGCTGTCGGCGAGTTGCAGGGCGCGAACGATCTGGTTGATTGCCTCGCGGCCCTGCACGGCGGTGGGGATCAGCGTCAGTTCGACCTGCGGTGCGCGGCGGCCGAATACGCTGATGATGTCGCGGATGACCGCGCCGGTGGGCGAGCTGACGATGCCGATGCGTTGCGGGTGCGAGGGCAGGGCCACCTTGCGCTCGGCGCTGAACAGGCCTTCGGCGCCGAGCTTTTCCTTCAGGGCCTCGAAGGCCAGGCGCAGGGCGCCGTCGCCAGCCGGTTCAACGGTGTCGAGAATCAGTTGATAGTCGCCGCGGCCCTCGAACAGCGAGACCTTGCCGCGTACCTTGACCGCCAGGCCATCGCGCAGGGCCTGGCGAACGCGGGTGGCGTTCTGCCGGAACAGTGCACAGCGCACCTGGGCGCCGCTGTCCTTGAGGGTGAAGTAAATGTGGCCGGAAGCCGGGCGGGCGAGGTTGGAAATTTCGCCTTCCACCCAGACGTTGCGGAACACGTCTTCAAGCAGCACTCGGGCGCGGCCGTTGAGCTGGCTGACGGTGAGGACTTCGCGGTCCAGGCCGAGTCTTTCGAAGGGGTCTTTGATCATGGGCTGCATCATAAAGGATTGTGGCGATGGGGGTCACTGGCTCGGCCCGCACATGTGCGCGATGAACTGCTGTACCAGTGGCCCGGCATCGCGACGATAGGCAATAGCCACGGTACTGCTGCAGCCTTCGTCCGTCAGGGCGACGAACCGCAGTGACGGCGGTGCGATCTCCTGCATGCACTGCGGCAGTAAGGCCACGCCGAACCCTGCCTGGATCAACTGCAACTGCGTGGTCTTGCGCGACACGACTCGCGCAGCGTTCGGGAAGAACCCTGCCGCCATGCACAGCTCCGCGGACAGGTAGCTCAAACCGCCACGCTGGCGATGGGGGATGGAAATGAACCGCTCGTCACGCAGTTGCGCCAGGCCAACACGGGTTTCCCCTGCCAGTGGATGATCGCCGGCTACTGCCAGCAGCAGCGATTCTTCGAACAGCGGCACAACGTTCAACCCTTCATGCTGGCGCAGCACTGGCAGACGCAGCAGGCCGACATCCAGGCGATCGTCGGCAAGTTCTACAAGCTGCGCCTCGGAAGATTGCTGGGCAATCTCCATGGCCACGCCCGGGTGGTCGTGCAGATAGCCACTGAGCCGGCTTAGCAACTGCCCGGTCAGCGGCACCGTGCTCGAATGGTTCAAGCGCAGGCTGCCCTGCACGCCATGGCCGACATCCCGGGCCAGGCGCTGGGCTTTTTCCAGGTCGACCAGCAGCGTGCGGGCCCTCGGCAGGAACGCCAGGCCCGCCGCAGTGAGGCGCGGCTGGCGGGCCGTGCGTTCGAACAGCTGGGTATCGAGCTGCGACTCCAGCTCCTTGATCTGGCGACTCAGGGCCGACTGGGCAATGAACAGGCGCTCGGCGGCGGCGCTGAAGCTGCCGCTTTCGGCAATTTCAACGAAGTAGTGCAACTGGCGGGTAGAAATCATGGTTGATATGCCGTTTAGAGATGGCTTGTGGCGCAATTGCATATTAGTCGGCATGGCTGGGTGCTGGCTAAAGTTCGCGCACCACTTCTGTCGGCGACCCCCATGCTCTCGACCCTGTTTGCCCAGCAACCCTTCATGCCCCTCGACTGGCTGCCGATCCTGCTTGGCGTGGGCGCCGCCTATATCGTCTTCGGCATCGCCGGATTCGGCACAGCACTGGTGGCTGGGCCGGTGCTGATCCAGTTCATGCCCCTGTCACGGATCATCCCCTTGCTGGTGTTGCTGGATTTTCTTGCCGCGTTCGGCAACTGGTTGCCCGCACGCCAGGCGGTGGCACGCCCGGAGTTGCTGCGTCTGCTGCCGTGCATGGCACTGGGCTGCACGCTCGGCGTGGTGTTCTTGCTCAACCTGAAGTCCGACCTGTTGTTACTGTTGATGGGCCTGTTCATCAGTGTTTATTCCCTGTACAGCCTGGCGGTAAAGGTCAGGCCGACCCGGCTCTCGGCCTCTTGGTCGGTGCCGGTGGGAACGATGGGCGGCCTCTTTGGTGCCTTGTTCGGCAGTGGCGGCTTTCTCTATGCGCTCTACCTCAATGCCCGGCTGCCTTCCAGCGAGCAGGCACGGGCAACCCAGAGTGCCTTGATCAGTTGCAGTACGGTGGTGCGCCTGAGCCTGTTTATGTTTGCCGGCGTGTATGCCGACCTGTCGCTGTGGTTACTGGCCCTGTGCTTGCTGCCGACGATGGTTATCGGACTGTACCTGGGCCGGCGTCTGACCCTGAAGCTGTCGCGCGAAGCCTTTGTGCGCCTGGTTATCTGGCTGGTGCTGGCCAGCGGCATTGCCCTGATCGGTCGCTACCTGAGTGAGGTAAACTGGTCGCTTTGAGCAAGTTTGGCTGCCGTCATGATTACCCAGAGCATCATTGTCCCGAAGATCTCCACTGTTCCTGTGCATGAGGCGCGTGCGCGGGCGATTCTGCGCTGGCTGGTGCGCGAGAAGGTCATCGAGGAGCAACTGAGCACCTGCGGCAGCACCGGCAACCGCATGGCCTATGCCATCGCCGAGGGCGCTCGCAAGGTCGTCGAGCGCCCGCAGCTATTACCGTTCGGGCAGATGATCAATGGCCTGGAGGTGATCACCAAGCGTTGCATCTATACCCCTCTCGACGGTTTCCTCGAAGAAGCCGGCTGTGCTGAGTGTCGCCGGGAGGTGGGCGTGGCGCTGTTCGAAAGCCTGGAGGAGTGGATGCCGGGGCAGACGGACAATTTCATCTGCCCGCTGTGTGCACATGAAGATGACATCAACGGTTTTCTGTTCCTGCAACCCTGCGCGTTTTCCAACCTGGGATTTATCTTCAACAACTGGGGGGCGGCGGGTTTCAGGCAGACTTTTCTCGACGACTTTGCCGACTGGCTGGACCAGCCAGTGGCCGTAGTGCAGGTAACCCGCGCAGACAACTGACCGAAGGCCCATCTTTGCATTGAGCGAAGGGCACTGGATGAGTATAATGGCGCGCTTCCATTTTTCCCGCCCGGGAGCCCCCGCGATGCTGCGTATCAGCCAAGAAGCCCTGACCTTCGACGACATTCTCCTAGTGCCTGGTTATTCCGAGGTACTACCCAATGAAGTCAGTCTCAAGACCCGTTTGACCCGTGGCATCGAGCTGAACATTCCGTTGGTTTCCGCCGCCATGGATACCGTGACCGAAGCCCGTCTGGCCATCGCCATGGCACAGGAAGGCGGCATCGGCATCATCCACAAGAACATGACCATCGAGCAGCAAGCTGGCGAAGTGCGCAAGGTCAAGAAGTTCGAGGCCGGCGTGGTCAAGGACCCGATCACCATCGAAGCCGATGCTACGGTGCGTGACCTGTTCGAGCTGACGCGCCTGAACAACATCTCCGGCGTTCCGGTGCTGCACAATGGCGACCTGGTCGGCATCGTCACTTCCCGCGACGTTCGCTTCGAAAACCGTCTGGATGCCACTGTCCGTGAAGTGATGACGCCTAAAGAGCGCCTGGTCACGGTCAAGGAAGGCGCCGACAAGAACGAAGCGCGCGAGCTGCTGCACAAACACCGCATCGAGCGCGTGCTGATCGTCGATGACAACTTCGTGCTCAAGGGCATGATGACCGTTAACGACATTGAAAAAGCCAAGGCCTACCCGCTGGCCAGCAAGGACGACCAAGGTCGTCTGCGCGTTGGTGCTGCGGTCGGTACCGGTAAAGACACCGGTGACCGTGTTGCGGCACTGGTAGCTGCCGGCGTTGACGTGGTGGTCGTTGACACCGCTCACGGTCACTCCAAGGGCGTGATCGATCGCGTTCGCTGGGTGAAGGAAAACTTCCCGCAGGTTCAGGTCATTGGCGGCAACATCGCCACCGGCGCTGCTGCCAAGGCCCTGGCCGAAGCGGGCGCTGACGCTGTCAAGGTCGGTATCGGCCCTGGCTCGATCTGCACCACCCGTATCGTTGCCGGTGTCGGCGTGCCGCAAATCAGCGCCATCGCCAACGTCGCCGCCGCGCTGGAAGGCACCGGTGTTCCGCTGATCGCCGATGGTGGCATCCGCTTCTCCGGTGACCTGTCCAAGGCCATCGTTGCCGGCGCCTCCGCCGTGATGATGGGCTCGATGTTCGCCGGTACCGAAGAGGCCCCGGGCGAAATCGAACTGTTCCAGGGTCGTTCCTACAAGGCGTACCGCGGCATGGGTTCGCTGGGTGCAATGTCCCAGGCCCAGGGTTCTTCGGACCGTTACTTCCAGGACTCCTCGGCCGGTGCCGAGAAGCTGGTACCGGAAGGTATCGAAGGTCGCGTGCCGTACAAGGGCACCCTGACCGCGATCATCCACCAGCTGATGGGTGGCCTGCGCTCCTCGATGGGTTACACCGGTTCTGCCAACATCGAAGAAATGCGCACCAAGCCAGAGTTCGTGCGCATCACCGGTGCTGGCATGGCCGAGTCCCACGTGCATGACGTACAGATCACCAAAGAAGCGCCAAACTACCGCGTAGGTTGATGCTTCAGGCAACACTTGCTAGCGGGGCTGTTATCGACAGCCCCGCGTCGTTTCCGATTTCCACTGACGAGATTGAGTCATGGCCCTCGACATTCACGCTCACCGAATCCTGATCCTCGACTTCGGTTCCCAGTACACCCAGCTGATCGCTCGCCGCGTGCGCGAAATCGGCGTGTACTGCGAACTGCACCCGTTCGATATGGACGATGAGGCGATTCGCGAATTTGCCCCACGCGGCATCATCCTCGCTGGCGGCCCCGAGTCCGTGCACGAAGCCAACAGCCCACGCGCGCCACAGGCCGTCTGGGACCTGGGTGTACCGGTATTCGGTATCTGCTACGGCATGCAGACCATGGCCGAGCAACTGGGCGGCAAGGTTGAAGGTTCCGAGCTGCGTGAGTTCGGTTACGCCCGTGTCGACGTAGTCGGCAAGAGCCGCCTGCTCGATGGCATCGAAGACCACGTTGACGCCGACGGCGTGCTGGGCCTGGACGTTTGGATGAGTCACGGTGACAAGGTCACCCGCATCCCGCAGGAGTTCCACATCCTGGCCAGCACCCCGAGCTGCCCGATCGCCGGCATGGCCGACGACACCCGTGGCTACTACGGCGTGCAGTTCCACCCGGAAGTGACCCACACCAAGCAGGGCGGTCGCATCCTCTCGCGCTTCATCCTCGACATCTGCGGCTGTGAAGCCCTGTGGACGCCTTCGCACATCGCTGAAGACGCCATTGCCCAGATCCGTGCGCAGGTTGGCACCGACAATGTCCTGCTCGGCCTGTCTGGCGGCGTCGACTCCTCGGTTGTAGCCGCACTGCTGCACAAGGCCATCGGCGACCAGCTGACCTGCGTCTTCGTCGACAACGGCCTGCTGCGCCTGCACGAAGGTGAGCAAGTGATGGCCATGTTCGCCGAGAACATGGGCGTCAAGGTGATCCGTGCCAACGCTGAAGAGCAGTTCCTGACCAACCTTGCCGGTGAGTCGGACCCTGAGAAGAAGCGCAAGATCATCGGTCGCACGTTCATCGACGTGTTCGACGCCGAGTCGAACAAGCTCGAGAACATCAAGTACCTGGCCCAGGGCACCATCTACCCGGACGTGATCGAGTCGGCTGGCGCCAAGAGCGGCAAGGCCCACGTGATCAAGTCGCACCACAACGTCGGCGGCCTGCCTGAGGAAATGAACCTCAAGCTGGTCGAGCCACTGCGTGAGCTGTTCAAGGATGAAGTACGTCGCCTTGGTCTCGAGCTGGGCCTGCCGTACGACATGGTCTACCGTCACCCGTTCCCTGGCCCGGGCCTGGGTGTACGGATCCTCGGTGAAGTGAAGAAGGAATACGCCGACCTGCTGCGTCGCGCTGACCACATCTTCATCGAAGAGCTGCGCAAAGCCGACTGGTACCACAAGGTCAGCCAGGCGTTCGTGGTGTTCCAGCCGGTGAAGTCGGTCGGTGTGGTCGGTGACGGCCGTCGTTACGCCTGGGTCGTGGCCCTGCGTGCGGTAGAAACCATCGACTTCATGACCGCACGTTGGGCGCACCTGCCTTACGAGCTGCTGGAAACTGTCAGCGGCCGGATCATCAACGAGATCGAAGGCATCTCGCGCGTAACGTACGACGTTTCGAGCAAGCCGCCGGCAACGATCGAGTGGGAATGATCGGGCGTCCGGTAAATACCGGCACCTGGTAGCAACTTGCAGCAAAAAGCCCGTATCGTGCGGGCTTTTTGCTGTCTGGCTTCAGGCTGCGTTAACCCGATTACCAGCCCAGCTGTTTGTTGAATGACAGCGCATCATAGTAATCATGCTGCGAGGCGATCTTGCCGTCCTTGAGTCTGATGAAGCTGACGCCCTTGAACGACAACGGCTTGTTGGTCGCCGGGGTCTCGGGCGCCCAGGCGCCGGTGTTGTTTCCATCGAACTGCCACTCGAAAGCAATGTTGTCGCCCTCGACGACGGGCTGGCCAACCATCTGCCATTTCAGGTCAGGCACCGCATCGATAAACAGCTTGATGACTTCGACCCTGGCGGCTTCCCGGCCGACTTTGGGTACACCTACGGACGCGTCGAGGAACTCCCCGTTCTCGGCAAAGTACTGCGCCGCGGCATCGGGGTCGTGTTTGTTCCAGGCGCTCATGTAGGCGTTGATGACCTCCAGGGTCTTTTCTTTGTCCGCCGCCACCGAGAACTGGGCAAACAGGATTAAGGCCAGAACACTGACAAGGCGAAGCGAGAGTCGCTGCATGGTATTTCCTCTTCGATTGTTGCTGTTGTTGTAGAGTCGGATGCCCACGAACCGTTTGGTGGGTAATTGTAGTGTCTGCGGCGTAGGGCATCTGCCTGCCTGCGGCAACAGTTCACTTAATCTTTCTCACTTGCAGGTGTATCGTATTCGCCCTTGATCGGCGGTACCTGGAACGGTGCCGACCTGTTGTTCCTGGCAATTCGAGGTACCTGCTGCATGTCTTTTACCCGGCGACAAATACTCGGCGGCCTGACCGGCCTGGTGGCAATCGGTCTGGGCGCTGGCGGTGCATCCCGCTACTGGCTGGGGCGCAGTGATCCGGATGCCGGGCATGACTACGAGCTGATCGCCGCGCCGCTGGACGTAGAGCTGGTCTCAGGCTACAAGACCGAGGCCTGGGCCTTCGGCCCGTCGGCGCCGGGTACCGAGCTGCGGGTGCGCCAGGGTGAGTGGCTGCGGGTACGCTTCATCAATCACCTGCCGGTCGAGACCACCATTCATTGGCATGGCATTCGCCTGCCGCTGGAGATGGACGGGGTGCCCTACGTGTCGCAACTGCCGGTCAAGCCCGGCGAGTACTTCGACTACAAATTCCGTGTGCCAGATGCCGGCAGCTACTGGTACCACCCGCATGTCAGCAGTTCCGAAGAGCTGGGGCGCGGCCTGGTCGGGCCGCTGATCGTCGAGGAGCGCGAACCGACCGGCTTCCTTCACGAACGTACCCTGAGCCTGAAGACCTGGCATGTGGACGAGCAAGGCGCGTTCATGCCCTTCAGTGTGCCTCGCGAGGCGGCGCGCAACGGCACGGCCGGGCGGTTGATTACCATCAACGGCCAGGCCGGCTCGGTCACCGAGCTGCCTGCAGGGCAGGTGGTACGGGTGCGGCTGCTGAACCTGGACAACACCTGGACCTACCGCATCAACCTGCGCGGCAACTGCGAGGCGAAGATCTATGCCCTCGATGGCAATCCGATCACGCCGCGACCGCTACAGAAGGACTACTGGCTCGGGCCGGGCATGCGCATCTGTCTGGCTATTCGCATTCCAGAGGCGGGCGAAGAGATTTCCCTGCGCGACGGTTTCGTGCGCCTGGGCACGCTGCGCTCGGTAGCGAGCACGCAAGCGCCAGGCGACTGGCCGCCTGCGCTGCCGGCCAACCCGATCGCCGAGCCCGACCTGGCCAATGCCGAGAAGCTCAACTTCAATTTCGAATGGGTCGGCAAGGTCTCGGTGAATACCGAGAACGGCAAGCCGCCGAGCCTCTGGCAGATCAATGGCCAGGCCTGGGATATTACCGACAAGACCTGTGCCGACCGGCCAATTGCCACGCTCAGGAAGGGCAAGAGCTATATTTTCGAGCTCAAGAACATGACCCAGTACCAGCACCCTATCCATTTGCACGGCATGAGTTTCAAGGTGCTGAGTTCGAACCGGCACAAGTTCCAGGAGCAGTACTTCACCGATACCTACCTGCTGGGCAAGAACGAAAGCGCGCAGGTGGCACTGGTGGCTGATAACCCGGGAACCTGGATGTTCCATTGCCATGTGATCGACCATATGGAAACCGGCCTGATGGCCGCGATCGAGGTGGTTTGATGCGTCAGCCACAAATCATTGATCGCAGCCGTGATCAGGAATTCATGCGCCAGGCCCTGGCGCTGGCGGAGCAGGGTGCTGCCATGGGCGAGGTGCCGGTGGGTGCCGTGCTGGTGCAACATGGTCAGGTGATTGGTCGGGGCTTCAACTGTCCGATCAGTGGCAGCGATCCCAGTGCCCATGCCGAGATGGTCGCCATTCGTGCTGCAGCGCAGGCGGCAAGCAACTATCGCCTGCCCGGCAGTACCCTCTACGTGACCCTGGAGCCGTGCAGCATGTGTGCCGGGCTGATCGTGCATTCGCGCATTGCGCGGGTCGTCTACGGCGCGCTAGAGCCCAAGGCAGGCATCGTGCAGAGCCAAGGTCAGTTCTTTACCCAGGGGTTTCTCAATCACCGGGTCTTGTTCGAAGGCGGCGTGCTGGCCGAGGAGTGCGGGACGATTCTTTCAGAGTTCTTCAAGGCGCGCCGGAAATAGGAGCGACTGACTGTCTTCTGGTTAACTGTGGGGCCCGCGCTGCGGGCAATCGCGGATAAATCCGCTCCTACAGCTTCACAGCGGCGGCGAGGGCTCAGGCGGCTTGGTCTTGTCGATTCCCGGCACATGCAGGTTGCCATCGGCCACCTGGCTGCCCTCCAGCTGAGGCTGGGTCACCCAGGTGAGGATGTCGTAGTAACGCCGGATGTTCGCCACGAAATGCACCGGCTCCCCGCCGCGGGCATAGCCGTAGCGGGTCTTGCTGTACCATTGCTTTTGCGAAAGGCGCGGCAGCATTTTCTTCACGTCCAGCCACTTGTTCGGGTTCAATCCCTCACGTTTGGCCAGTTTGCGCGCATCGTCCAGATGTCCGCCACCGACGTTGTAGGCCGCCAGGGCAAACCAGGTACGGTCCGGCTCCTTGATCGAGTCGTCCAGTTGCTCCTTCACGTGCATGAAGTACTTGGCGCCACCGCGAATGCTCTGTACCGGATCCAGGCGGTTGGACACCCCCATGGCCTGGGCAGTGCGCTGGGTCAGCATCATCAGCCCGCGCACACCGGTCTTGGAGGTGACTTCGGCCTGCCACATGGACTCCTGGTAGCCGATGGCGGCCAGCAAACGCCAGTCGACCTGCTCTTTCTTGGCCGATGCCTTGAAGTGCTTCTCATAGCGCGGCAGACGCTGCTGCAGGTGTTGGGCGAAGGTGTAGGCACCGACGTAGCCGAGTACATCGACATGGCCGTAGTAGCGGTCTTTCAGGCGCTGCAAGGTGCCATTCTTCTGGACTTTGTCGAGAAATTCGTTGATCTCGTTAAGCAGGCTGTTGTCTTCGCCGGCGGCGACGGCCCAGCGCTGGTCGCGGGAATCACCGAGGTCGAAGGCCACCCGCACGTTGGGAAAGTAGACCTGGTTCATTGCCAGTTCGTTGGAGTCGACCAGGGTCAGGTCGATCTGCCCTTCGTCGACCATGCGCAGCAGGTCGACCACCTCAACCGCGTCGGACTCTTCGTATTCCAGGGCCGGATACTGCTTTTTCAGTTCTGCCAGCTGTTCGGCGTGGGTGCTGCCTTTGAGCACCATGATCTTCTTGCCCACCAGGTCCTTGGCGTCGGTCGGCCGCGAACGGCCGTTGCGGTAGATGATCTGCGGGGTGACTTCAAGGTACGGGTGGGAAAAACGTACCTGTGACTTGCGCCGTTCGCTGCTGACCAGGCCGGCGGCGGCCAGTACCGGGCCGGAGGGTTTGCCAAGCTGATCGTAAAGCTCGTCGAGGTTGTCGGCGGTCTCGATCTTCAGCTCCACGCCCAGGTCGTCGGCAAAGCGCTTGACCAGCTCGTACTCGAAGCCGGTTTCACCGTTGCGGTCTTCAAAGTAGGTGGCGGGGCTGTTGCGGGTAATTACGCGCAGCACACCGTCCTCCTTCACGCGCTCAAGGGTGCTGGGTTTTTCAACACAGGCACCGAGCATCAGGAAGAGTCCGATTGCGAAGAGCCATTTGGCGCAACGCTGTCGCAGAGCAGTTTGGGCGAACATAAATTGCAGTATACGCAAAGGACTGATCCCGCCATATCTCGACAACGGATTGCTTGTCTGCTAGCACAGTTTGCGCTAGGGGTGGAGCGCGGGCGCGAAGGGTGCAGTTTTTTGACCCCTGAGTCCGGTTTGTTCCGCCGACAGGCGCACGCGTCGGAATGCTCTGTTGCGGGTGCCGGAAGCCACGGATTTAGGCTAGAATGCACGGCCTCTAAGCACACCCCCTTCCTGAGGCTGTCCCGACGATGTTGATCCTGCGCGGCGCTCCTGCCCTTTCTGCCTTTCGCCACGGTAAATTACTCGAGCAATTGAGCCAGAAAGTCCCCGCTGTTAGTGGTTTGTACGCTGAATTTGCTCATTTCGCCGAGGTTGACGGCGATCTGACCGCCGACCAACAGCAAGTACTCGCACGCTTGCTCAAGTACGGCCCGAGCGTACCGGTACAGGAGCCAAGCGGCCGCCTGTTCCTGGTTTTGCCACGATTCGGCACCATCTCGCCCTGGTCGAGCAAGGCCAGCGACATCGCCCACAACTGCGGCCTGGAAAACATCCAGCGCCTGGAACGCGGCATTGCCTACTACGTCGCCGGTGAGCTGAGCGAAGCCGACGCGGCACTGGTCGCCCAGGTTCTGCACGACCGCATGACCCAGATCGTCCTGGCCCGCCTGGAAGACGCCGCTGGCTTGTTCAGCCATGCGCAGCCCAAGCCGATGACTTCGGTGGACATCCTCGGTGGCGGTCGCGCCGCACTGGCACAGGCGAACATCGACCTTGGCCTGGCCCTGGCCGAAGACGAGATCGACTACCTGGTCGACGCCTTCCAGACCCTGGCGCGCAACCCGAACGACATCGAACTGATGATGTTCGCCCAGGCCAACTCCGAGCATTGCCGTCACAAGATCTTCAACGCCAGTTGGGATATCGACGGCGAAAGCCAGGAAAAAAGCCTGTTCGGCATGATCAAGAACACCTACCAGATGCACAGCGAAGGCGTGTTGTCCGCTTACAAGGACAATGCCTCGGTGATCGTCGGTAGCACCGCCGGGCGCTTCTTCCCGAACCCTGAGACCCGCCAGTACGGTGCGGTGCAGGAGCCGGTGCACATCCTGATGAAGGTCGAGACCCACAACCACCCGACCGCCATTTCGCCGTTCTCCGGTGCCTCCACCGGTTCCGGTGGCGAAATCCGCGACGAAGGCGCGACCGGTCGTGGCGCCAAGCCCAAGGCTGGCCTCACCGGTTTCACCGTATCCAACCTGCGCATCCCCGGCTTCGAACAGCCATGGGAGAAGGCGTATGGCAAGCCAGAGCGCATCGTCAATGCCCTCGACATCATGGTCGACGGCCCGCTGGGTGGCGCCGCCTTCAACAACGAATTCGGTCGTCCGGCCCTGACCGGTTACTTCCGTACCTTCGAGCAGTCGATCACTACCCCGCACGGTGAAGAAGTGCGCGGTTATCACAAGCCGATCATGTTGGCCGGTGGTATGGGCAACATCCGTGAAGATCACGTGCAAAAAGGCGAGATTACCGTCGGTGCCAAGCTGATCGTCCTCGGTGGCCCGGCGATGCTCATCGGCCTGGGTGGCGGTGCGGCATCGTCGGTTGCTACCGGCGCCAGCTCTGCCGACCTGGACTTCGCCTCGGTACAACGCGAGAACCCGGAAATGGAACGCCGCTGCCAGGAGGTCATCGACCGTTGCTGGCAGCTGGGCGACAAGAACCCGATCGCCTTCATCCATGACGTCGGCGCCGGCGGTATTTCCAACGCCTTCCCGGAACTGGTCAACGACGGTGGTCGTGGTGGCCGCTTCGAGCTGCGTAACGTGCCCAACGACGAGCCGGGCATGGCCCCGCACGAAATCTGGAGCAACGAGTCCCAGGAGCGTTACGTGCTGGCAGTCGATGCCGCCGATTTCGAGCGGTTCCAGGCCATCTGCGAGCGCGAGCGCTGCCCGTTCGCCGTGGTCGGCGAAGCCACTGCAGAGCCACACCTGACTGTTACCGACAGCCACTTCAACAACAGCCCGGTGGACATGCCGCTGGAAGTGCTGCTGGGCAAGCCGCCGCGCATGCACCGTTCGGTCACCCGTGAAGCCGAGCTGGGCGATGACTTCGACCCGAGCGCACTGGAACTCAAGGATTCGGTCGAGCGCGTTCTGCGTCACCCGGCCGTGGCCAGCAAGAGCTTCCTGATCACCATTGGCGACCGCACCATTACCGGCCTGGTTGCCCGCGACCAGATGGTTGGCCCGTGGCAGGTACCTGTGGCCGACGTTGCCGTCACCGCCACCAGCTTTGACGTGTACACCGGCGAAGCCATGGCGATGGGCGAGCGCACCCCGCTGGCGCTGCTGGATGCCCCGGCATCCGGACGTATGGCAATCGGCGAAACCCTGACTAACATGGCCGCTTCGCGTATCGAGAAGCTGTCCGACATCAAACTGTCGGCCAACTGGATGTCCGCTGCCGGTCACCCGGGTGAAGACGCGCGTCTGTACGACACCGTCAGGGCCGTCGGCATGGAGCTGTGCCCTGAGCTGGGCCTGACCATTCCGGTGGGCAAGGACTCGATGTCGATGAAGACCAAGTGGAGCGAAGAAGGCGCGGAGAAGTCCGTCACCTCGCCGCTGTCGCTGATCGTCACCGGTTTTGCACCGGTCACCGACATTCGCAAGACCCTCACGCCTGAACTGCGCATGGACCGGGGCGAGACTGACCTGATCCTGATCGACCTCGGCCGCGGCAAGAACCGCATGGGTGCCTCGATCCTCGCCCAGACCCACGGCAAGCTCGGCAGCCAGGCGCCGGACGTCGACGACGCCGAAGACCTCAAGGCCTTCTTCGCCGTAATCCAGGGGCTGAACAAAGATGGTCACCTGCTGGCTTACCACGACCGTTCCGACGGTGGCCTGATGACCACCGTGCTGGAAATGGCTTTTGCCGGTCATTGCGGCTTGAGCCTGGAGCTGGACACCCTGACCAGCAAGCGTGAAAAGATCGCCGCCATCCTCTTCAACGAAGAGCTGGGTGCGGTCATCCAGGTGCGTCAGGACGCAACCCCGGACGTGCTGGCGCAGTTCAGCGCTGCCGGCCTGGGCGAAGACTGCGTTGCCGTGATCGGCAAGCCGGTCAACAGCAACGAAGTGCTGATCCAGCACATGGGCGAAGACCTGTTCCAGGGAGAGCGCGGCCAGCTGCAGCGTCAATGGGCTGAAACCAGCTACCAGATCCAGCGCCTGCGTGACAACGCCGACTGCGCCGATCAGGAGTTCAACGCTCTGCTCGAAGAGGACAATCCGGGTTTGAGCGTCAAACTCGGCTTCGACGTCAATCAGGACATCGCCGCGCCCTACATCAAGAAAGGCATTCGTCCTCAGGTAGCCGTCCTGCGCGAGCAGGGTGTCAACGGCCAGGTCGAGATGGCGGCAGCTTTCGACCGTGCCGGCTTCAACGCCATCGACGTGCACATGAGCGATATCCTCGCCGGTCGCATCGACCTGAACGAATTCAAAGGACTGGTAGCCTGCGGCGGCTTCTCGTACGGCGACGTACTGGGTGCCGGTGAGGGCTGGGCCAAGTCGGCACTGTTCAACAGCCGTGCCCGCGAGGCGTTCCAGCAGTACTTCGAGCGTACCGACAGCTTCACCCTCGGCGTGTGCAACGGTTGCCAGATGATGTCCAACCTGCACGAGCTGATTCCGGGCACCGAGCTGTGGCCGCACTTCGTGCGTAACCGTTCCGAGCAGTTCGAAGCCCGTGTGGCCATGGTTCAGGTCCAGGAGTCGAACTCGATCTTCCTGCAGGGCATGGCCGGTTCGCGCATGCCGATCGCCATCGCGCACGGTGAGGGCCATGCCGAGTTCGCCAGCGAAGAAGCCTTGCTCGAAGCCGACCTGTCCGGTTGCGTAGCCCTGCGCTTTGTCGACAACCACGGCAAGGTCACTGAGACCTACCCGGCCAACCCGAACGGCTCGCCGCGCGGGATTACCGGCCTGACCAGCCGCGACGGTCGCGTCACCATCATGATGCCGCACCCTGAGCGTGTTTTCCGTGCCGTGCAGAACTCCTGGCGTCCGGATGACTGGAACGAAGACGGTGCGTGGATGCGCATGTTCCGCAACGCGCGGGTCTGGGTGAACTAAGGGTGTACAAACTCGCGTTCTTCGTCCCGCCCAGCCATGTGGACGTGGTCAAAACCGCTGTGTTCGCCGCTGGCGGCGGACGCATCGGTGACTACGACTGCTGCGCCTGGCAGGTGTTGGGCCAGGGCCAGTTCCGCCCACTGGACGGCAGCCAGCCGTTCATTGGGCAGCGCGGCGTGGTCGAGCAGGTCGAGGAATGGCGGGTGGAGCTGGTCGTGGCCGATGCGCTGATCCACCCGGTGGTCGCTGCGCTCAAGCAGAATCACCCTTACGAAACACCGGCGTATGAGGTCTGGCAACTCGCCGACTTCTAAAGCCTGTAAAAAAGCCGCGACCGGTTTGCACTGGTCGCGGCTTTTTTGTGTCTGGGGGAAAGCCCTCAGGGACGAATTTCGATCATCGTGCCGTCGGGTACCATGTCCCAGACCTCGCGCATGTCGCGGTTGGTCATGGCGATGCAGCCTTCGGTCCAGTCCAGGGTGTGGAAGAACTCTTCAGGGTATTCTTCGTCCAGTGGCGTGCCGTGGATCATGATCATGCCGCCAGGTGGCACGCCTTCGCGCCGGGCTCGTGCCGAGTCGCTGATGTTCGGGTAGGAGACGTGCATGGCCAGGTTGTAGCGGTCGCTCTCCTTGCGCCAGTCGATCCAGTAGAAACCTTCCGGGGTGCGCTTGTCACCTTCGCGCATTTTTGCGCCCTTGGGCTGCTTGCCCAGGGAAATGCGGTAAGTTTTCAGCGGTGCGCCGCCACTGATCAGCTGCAGGCGACGTTCAGACTTGACCACCAGGATTTTGTCGATGGGCACTGCCGGTTGGGGTTTTAGCTGGAGAGGCGAGGGGGCGATCTTGTCGACCGGCCGGGTGACGATTGTTTCGGTAAACGCTGCCTGGGACACCGAAGCCATACTGAGGCAGAAAAGGGCAAGCAACCAGCGCATGAAGCAGTATCCCGGAAATTAATTGTTGGAAGACGAGACGAGCATCGGCGACAGGCATTCATTGCCAATCGGGTAGTGTTGCTCGATGCGGTCACGATAATAGCATTCTAGGGTACGGGTGATGGTGCGGAAAGCCAGCTCGTCCCACGGGATCTCACTTTCGTCGAAAAGTCGCACTTCCAGGCTTTCGACGCCGACGGCAAAGTCCAGATCAGCCAGCTCTGCGCGAAAGAACACATGCACCTGGCTGATGTGCGGCAGGTCGAACAGCTGGTAGAGGGTCATCTCGCTGACACGGGCACAGGCTTCCTCGACCGTTTCGCGGCGGGCGGCCTGCTCCAGGGTTTCACCGTTCTCCATGAAACCGGCAGGTAAGGTCCAGTAACCCCGGCGTGGCTCGATGGCGCGGCGGCACAGCAACACCTGGCCGCCCCAGGTTGGGAGGACGCCGGCGACGATATTGGGGTTCTGGTAATGGATGGTCTGGCAGTGGTCGCAGACGTAGCGCAGGCGTGTGTCGCCTTCGGGAATACGCTGATTTACCGGTTTACCGCACGCGCTGCAGAATTTCATGCTTTTATTCCTGTAAGTAGCGCTTATCTTGGCGCGACTTTCACTGCACCTGCAAGCCGGTTCGTATCGGGGCTTGGGCGGCCCGCGGCTTTGGTGCATCATGCTGATCAGGCTTTGGAATCGAGAGAGAGCAATGCTGGACGAGCTACTTCGCCGCGTAAGCAGTCATACGCCGAGCACCCTGGAGACCGATCATCGTTTTCCCGAGGCCGCAGTGTTATTGCCCATCACCCGCAGCGAAGCGCCTGAACTGGTACTGACCCTGCGCGCCAAAGGGCTGTCGACCCACGGTGGCGAAGTAGCGTTCCCCGGCGGCCGCCGTGACCCGGGAGACCCCGACCTGGTATTTACAGCTTTGCGCGAGGCCGAGGAGGAGATCGGTCTGCCCCCTGGGCTGGTAGAGATTATCGGTCCGTTGAGCCCGTTGATTTCGCTGCATGGGATCAAGGTAACGCCGTTTGTCGGGGTGATTCCCGATTTTGTCGAGTACCAGGCCAACGATGCAGAAATTGCCGCGGTGTTCACCGTTCCGCTGGAGTTCTTTCGCCAGGACCCGCGTGATCACACCCACCGTATCGACTATCAAGGGCGCAGCTGGTATGTGCCCAGCTACCGCTTTGGCGAGTACAAGATCTGGGGGCTGTCGGCGATCATGATCGTCGAGCTGGTCAACTTGCTTTACGATGCCCGGATCAGCCTGCATCAGCCGCCTGAACGCTTTACCCCAATTTGAGCGGGCCCACCCGCCACGACCGCTGCACCGTGAGGAACCACGCATGAAATACCGTCTGGGCGACCTGCGGGTCGAAACCCATCCACGCAGCTGGGCGGCGCCCACTGCCACATTGATCGGCAAAGTGCGCTTGCAGGCGGGTGCCAGTGTCTGGTTTGGCGCGGTGCTGCGCGGCGACAATGAACTGATCGACATCGGTGAGAACAGCAATGTCCAGGACGGTACCGTCATGCACACTGACATGGGCTCGCCGCTGACCCTGGGCAAGGGCGTCACCGTCGGCCACAACGCCATGTTGCACGGCTGTTCCGTGGGCGACTACAGCCTGGTCGGGATCAACGCCGTCATTCTCAATGGTGCAAAAATCGGCAAGTACTGCATCATTGGCGCCAATGCCCTGGTCCCCGAGGGCAAGGAAATTCCCGACGGCTCGCTGGTGATGGGTTCTCCCGGCAAGGTGGTGCGCGAACTCACCGATGCGCAGAAAAAGATGCTTGAAGCCAGTGCTGCGCACTATGTGCACAACGCCGAGCGTTATGCCCGCGACCTCGCGCCTCAGGAGGATTGATGAGCACCAGTGAACGCCCGGTGGCGTCGCCCTGTGTGCAGATCTGTGCCCTGGATGAGGCCGATATCTGCACGGGTTGTCAGCGCACGGCCATGGAAATCACCCGCTGGGGGCGCATGGACAACACTGAACGGCGCCAGGTACTCAAGTTGTGTCATGAGCGCGCACTGGCGGCGGGGCTCATCTTCAACGCGGGCAGTATCGCCGGCTGAGCGGGTACTTGGCCGCAGGCGGCGGCTGAAGTACCCTGTAGCGCTTGTCCAGCGGTTATTCCCATGCCTTTTCTGATTGCCTACATCAGCAGTGTCGTGCTGATCAACTACGCCTTTTCCAGCGCCCCGCACCTCGACGTCATCTGGTCTGCCTGGGGCGGGCTGGTGTTCATCCTGCGCGACATGGTCCAGACCCGCTTTGGCCATGGTGCACTGATCGCCATGCTGGTGGCGCTGGCGCTGTCGTACATCACCTCCGAGCCTGCCATTGCCCTGGCCAGCGCCACGGCCTTTGCCGTTTCCGAGCTGATTGACTGGCTGGTCTTCAGCATTACCCGGCGGCCCTTGCATGACCGCTTGTGGTTGAGTTCGGCGCTGAGCATTCCGGTCGATACCTTCATCTTTTTCGGCATGATCGGGGCGTTGACCCCGGCGGTGGTCGGCACCGCATTGGCTTCGAAATTTGCCGGGGTGACTGCGGTCTGGCTGATCATGGCCTGGCGTTTGCGCAAACGTGCTGCCATCGGCTGAGGCCGGGAGGCACGGTTCATGTAAAATGGCGCTCCTTTTCACCGGGTTGCCCCGAGTACGGGGCGGCCCTGGATTCCTTCCCCTTGAGGACCTGAAATGACCCGTATCGGAACCCCATTGTCGCCAACAGCGACCCGCGTACTGCTGTGTGGCTGCGGCGAACTGGGCAAGGAAGTGGTGATTGAGCTGCAACGCCTGGGTGTTGAAGTGATCGCCGTGGACCGTTACGCCAATGCCCCCGCCATGCAGGTGGCCCATCGCAGCCATGTGATCAATATGCTCGATGGCGCTGCGTTGCGCGCGGTGATCGAGGCCGAGAAGCCGCACTACATCGTGCCGGAGATCGAAGCCATCGCCACCGCGACCCTGGTCGAGCTGGAAAACGAAGGCTTCACCGTGGTGCCGACGGCACGTGCTGCGCAGTTGACCATGAACCGTGAAGGCATTCGCCGCCTGGCTGCCGAAGAGCTGGACCTGCCGACGTCGCCTTACCACTTTGCCGACACCTTCGAAGACTATGCCAAGGCCGTCGAGGACCTGGGTTTCCCTTGCGTGGTCAAGCCGGTGATGAGTTCGTCGGGCAAGGGCCAGAGCCTGCTGCGCAGCACCGATGACCTGCACAAGGCCTGGGAGTACGCCCAGGAGGGCGGTCGCGCCGGCAAGGGCCGGGTGATCATCGAGGGCTTCATCGACTTTGACTACGAAATTACCCTACTGACCGTGCGCCATGTTGGCGGTACCACGTTCTGTGCGCCGGTCGGGCACCGTCAGGAGAAGGGTGACTATCAGGAATCCTGGCAGCCTCAGGCCATGAGCCCCAAGGCGCTGGCTGAATCCGAGCGTGTGGCGAAGGCTGTGACCGAGGCGCTGGGTGGTCGCGGCCTGTTTGGTGTCGAGCTGTTCATCAAGGGTGATCAGGTGTGGTTCAGCGAAGTGTCGCCGCGCCCGCATGACACTGGCCTGGTGACCCTGATTTCCCAGGACCTGTCGCAATTCGCCCTGCATGCGCGGGCAATTCTCGGCCTGCCGATTCCATTGATCCGTCAGTTCGGTCCTTCGGCTTCGGCAGTTATTCTGGTGGAAGGTCAATCGCAGCAAACTGCATTCGCCAACCTGGGCGTGGCCCTCAGCGAGCCGGATACGGCGATTCGTCTGTTCGGCAAACCTGAGGTCAATGGCCAGCGCCGCATGGGCGTGTGCCTGGCACGTGACGAGTCGATCGAGGCTGCACGGGCCAAAGCGACCCGCGCTTCGCAAGCAGTCAGCGTCGAGTTCTGACTGACCCCTGGCCGCATGCTGCAAGCCGTGTGGCTTGCAGCATGCGGCTCATCCCGTCATAGCTCCGAGTGGCGGGTTTCTTTCAGGCACAGCACGGCAATCAGGCTCAGCAGCGCTGCTGCCGACACATAACCGCCCACCCAGCTCAAACCGCCCATCGCCACCAGCTTCTGGGCGAAGAACGGTGCCGCCGAAGCGCCGACAATGCCGCCGAGGTTATAGGCTGCCGATGCCCCTGTGTAACGTACATGGGTGGGGAACAGCTCAGGCAGCAACGCGCCCATCGGGGCGAAAGTCACCCCCATCAGGAACAGCTCGATGGCCAGGAACAGTGCGACACCGGTGGTGGAGCCGGAGGTCAGCAGCGGCTGCATGGTAAAGCCGGAGAGAATCGCCAGGATCGCACCGACGATCAGCACCGGCTTGCGCCCGTACTTGTCGCTGAGCCACGCCGACAGCGGGGTAGCCAGGGCCATGAACAACACTGCAAAGCACAACAGGCCGAGGAACGTCTCACGGCTGTAGCCCAGCGTTGACACCCCATAGCTGAGCGAAAACACCGTCGAGATGTAGAACAGTGCATAGCACACCACCATGGCGGCGGCGCCGAGCAGCACCGGCATCCAGTACTGCGAGAACAGCTCGACCACCGGCATTTTCACCCGTTCATGGCGGGCAATGGCCTTGGCGAAGATCGGTGTCTCTTCCAGCTTGAGCCGTACATACAGGCCAACAATGACCAGTGCGGCGCTGAGCAGGAACGGAATCCGCCAGCCCCAGCTGCGGAACTGCTCGTCGGTCAGAACCATGGCCAGGGTCAGGAACAGGCCGTTGGCAGCCAAAAAGCCGATGGAAGGGCCCAGTTGCGGGAACATGCCGAACCAGGCGCGTTTGCCTTTGGGGGCGTTCTCCGTGGCCAGCAGGGCAGCACCACCCCATTCGCCACCAAGACCCAGGCCCTGGCCGAAGCGCAGTACACACAAGAGGATGGGGGCCCAGGCCCCGATGCTGTCGTAGCCGGGCAGCACGCCGATCAGGGTGGTGCACACGCCCATCAGCAGCAACGAGGCCACCAGGGTCGATTTGCGTCCGATGCGGTCACCGAAGTGGCCGAACAGCGCCGAGCCCAGGGGCCTGGCCAGGAAGGCGATGCCGAAGGTCAGGAACGCCGACAGCATCTGTGCGGTGCCTGAGGTTTGCGGGAAAAACACCGGGCCGATGACCAGTGCGGCGGCAGTGGCGTAGACATAGAAGTCGTAGAACTCGATGGCGGTGCCGATAAAGCTGGCCGTGGCCACCCTTGCCGGGGAGTTGCCGGTGCTGGCCGGGGCCGTGTCTGAGTAGGTGCTGCTGGTTGTCATGCGATTATCCCTGACAGTCGAGTGCTCCCTTGGCGTAGCCGCCGACCTGCACAGGCAGGCTTAAGCGGACAAGCGCCGAAGCGTATTGTTGTTGGTCGCGTGACTGAGCATACGCCCGTTGGGGATAGGGGCGGCGCGGGCACTGTTCGGGGTGTGAACCAGTGCGGATTCGGCGCGCAGTATTCGGTCGTGCGGACTGGCCGAGAAACGCCGGGTGCGGGTAGCAGGCGAGACGGCTGGGCTGGGTAAGCGTGGCCTGAGTATAACTAGCGGGTTACGGTCCAGACCAGTATGCGACTGGCGCAATTGTCCTCTGTTTCGAGGATTTCCAGGCGATAGCGGCCGATTTTCAGGCAGACCGCACTGGCCGGGATGCTTTCCAGTGCTTCGGTCACCAGGCCGTTGAGGGTTTTCGGGCCGTCGCTTGGCAGGTGCCAGCCCAGGCTGCGATTGAGTTCACGGATGGCAACGTTGCCTTCAATGACGAAACGCCCGTCTGCCTGGGGGTGGATGTGCGGGTTGTCCAGGCTGTGTTCGTCTTCGAACTCGCCGACGATTTCTTCAAGAATGTCCTCAAGCGTGACAATGCCCTGTACCTCGCCGTATTCGTCGACGACGACACCGAGGCGGCGCTGCTGCTTGTGGAAATTGAGCAGCTGCAGTTGCAGCGGAGTGCTTTCCGGAACGAAATACGGGTCGTAGCACGCAGCCTGCAGCGCTTCGCGGGTCAGCTCGGCCTTGGGCAGAAGGTGGCTGATCAGCTTGGTATTGAGGATGGCTTCAACCTGGTTGATGTCGCTGTGATACACCGGCAGACGGGTGTGGCGGCTGATGATCAGTTGCTCGATGATCTGCTCGATCGAGTCATCGAGGTTGATGCCGTCAACATCGTTGCGTGGCACCAGGATGTCGTTGACGGTGATCTTGTCCAGGGCCAGTAGGCTCTCGGGCAGGTTCAGGCGATGGCCGGCCTGTGGGTCGTCTTCGGCGTCATCGGTATCGGTTTGATCATGCAGGGCAACGGCATGCGGCTGAATACGGAACGGGCGCAGTAATACCCGGGCGCAGCCATCGAGCAGCCAGGCCAGCGGCCGGAGCAATGTCAGGGGGGCTTTGAGCAGGCTGTTGCCAAGGCTGATGAAGGTCTGCGGGTTGCGGCGGGCCAGCTGACGTGGCAGGTACTCGGACAGTACGAGAAGCAGTGCCGAGGCGCCCAGGCCTGCCAGCCAGAACCCCTGTTCACCGTTGTAGCGCTGCCCCAGCAGGCAGGCCAGGGCCAGTACCAGCAACTTGCCAAGGGTCGAGCACAGCACCAGTGATTGCGGGGTGACGGCCAGTTCCGGGTGTTCGCCGGTCAGGTTGTTGCGCCGTGCGTTATTGAGGTGCTGCTGGGCGGCGTCCACCGCAGTGAACAGTGCCGACCAGAGCAGGGCCAGTGCCAGTATGCCAAGCAAGGGGCCTAACGGCAGAGCGTCCATTTACCTGTGCCCGTCAGATGTGCAGGATGAATTCGCGCACCAGCTTGCTGCCGAAGTAGGCCAGCATCAGCAGGCAGAAGCCGGCCAGGGTCCAGCGAATGGCCTTGTGGCCACGCCAGCCCAGTCGGGTGCGGCCCCACAACAGCACGCTGAACACGACCCAGGCCACACAGGCCAGCAGGGTTTTGTGCACCAGGTGTTGCGCAAACAGATTGTCGAGAAACAGCCAGCCGGAAATCAGCGACAGTGACAACAGCCCCCAGCCGGCCCAGAGAAAACCGAACAGTAGGCTTTCCATGGTTTGCAGGGGTGGGAAGTTCTTGATCAGCCCCGAAGGGTGCTTGTGTTTGAGCTGGTGGTCCTGAAGCAGCAGCAACAGCGCCTGGAACACGGCGATGGTGAACATCCCGTACGCCAGGATCGACAGCAGGATGTGCGCAAGGATACCGGGCTCTTCGTCGATCAGCGGCACTGTGCCCGGGGGCGCGAACTGCGCGGTCAACGCGGTGAGCATGCCCAGCGGAAATAGCAGTACCAGCAGGTTTTCTACCGGGATGCGCAGGCAGGCGAGCAGGGTCAGGGTGATGACGGCAGTGGCGATCAGGCTGGCGGCGCTGAAAAAATCCAGGCTCAGGCCCAATGGCGTGATCAATTGCCAGCACAGCGCAGTGCCCTGGGCAATGACCGCAAGCGCGCCCAGCAGGCCGAGCAGGCGCTTGTCGGCCTTGGCGCCTTGCGCCAGGCGCGAGCCTTGATAGAGAGTCGCGGCGGCATACAGGCAGGCGGCGATCAGGTTGGGTAGCAAGCTGGGTGACAAAGGGAGCATAAGTCCTGTTAGGCAAGCCCGAAAAGAGCTGAGTTTGGCATAGAACGCGTCCGCCAAGGAAGACTGCCAGCCGACGGCGAGGTGTGCGCGTGCCCGAGTCTTCGTTATAATCGCCGACCTGCCCCTGCCCAAGGCCCGTCGAACACGCCAGAGGCAGCTGATAAACCTCGGTTCTACAGAGCCTGAAAGGATCACCATGTTTGAAAACCTGACCGACCGTCTGTCACAGACGCTGCGCCATGTCACCGGCAAGGCCAAGCTGACCGAAGACAACATCAAAGACACCCTGCGTGAAGTGCGCATGGCGTTGCTCGAGGCTGACGTCGCCCTGCCGGTGGTCAAGGATTTCGTCAACAAGATCAAAGAACGTGCCGTCGGCACCGAGGTGTCGCGCAGCCTGACCCCGGGCCAGGCATTCGTGAAGATTGTCCAGGCCGAGCTCGAAGGCATGATGGGCGCGGCTAACGAAGAGCTGTCGCTCAACGCCGCGCCGCCCGCTGTGGTACTGATGGCCGGTTTGCAGGGTGCTGGTAAGACCACCACCGCCGGCAAGCTGGCGCGCTTCCTCAAGGAGCGCAAGAAGAAGTCGGTGATGGTGGTGTCGGCTGACGTCTACCGTCCGGCAGCAATCAAGCAGCTGGAAACGCTGGCTGGCGACATCGGCGTGACCTTCTTCCCGTCCGACATCAGCCAGAAGCCGGTGGCCATTGCTGAAGCGGCCATCCGTGAAGCCAAACTGAAATTCATCGACGTGGTCATCGTCGACACCGCCGGTCGTCTGCATATCGATGCCGAGATGATGACCGAGATCAAGGACCTGCACGCTGCGGTCAAGCCGATCGAAACCCTGTTTGTGGTTGACGCCATGACCGGTCAGGACGCGGCCAACACCGCCAAGGCGTTTGGTGATGCGCTGCCGCTCACCGGCGTGATCCTGACCAAGGTCGACGGTGACGCCCGTGGCGGTGCTGCGCTGTCGGTGCGTGCCATCACCGGCAAGCCGATCAAGTTCATCGGTATGGGCGAGAAGAGCGAAGCGCTCGAGCCGTTCCACCCGGACCGTATCGCCTCGCGCATCCTGGGCATGGGTGACGTGCTCAGCCTGATCGAACAGGCCGAGCAGACTCTCGACAAAGAAAAGGCCGACAAACTGGCCAAGAAGCTGAAGAAGGGCAAGGGCTTCGACCTCGAAGACTTCCGTGACCAGCTGCAACAGATGAAGAACATGGGCGGCCTCGGCGGCCTGATGGACAAACTGCCAAGCATCGGCGGCGTCAACCTGGCCCAGATGGGCAATGCCCAGGGTGCGGCCGAGAAACAGTTCAAGCAGATGGAAGCGATCATCAACTCCATGACCCCGGCCGAGCGCCGCGACCCTGACTTGATCAGCGGTTCGCGCAAGCGCCGTATCGCCATGGGTTCCGGCACCCAGGTGCAGGACATCGGTCGCTTGATCAAGCAGCACAAGCAGATGCAGAAGATGATGAAGAAGTTTTCTGCCAAAGGCGGCATGGCCAAAATGATGCGCGGCCTGGGCGGCATGATGCCAGGTGGCGGCATGCCCAAGCTGTAACCCGATTCAGATCAGCGGCCTGAAACCGGGCGGCTGATCGGAACCCCGCCTTCGGCGGGACACTGCTGCTTTATATAAGGCAGCGTTATTCGCAAATCTGCAGGCTGGCCTTTTTCCTTGTCGTAAAAAGGCATTTGCAAAAGTCCGTGTATTCCTTGAGAATATGCGGCCTTTCGGGCACCCGTGTGCCCGCTGTGCATTATGATTTGCAGCACCGACTACAGGAACGATGTTCAATGCTAACCATCCGTCTTGCCCGTGGTGGCTCTAAAAAGCGCCCATTCTACACCCTGACCGTGACCGACTCGCGTAACCCGGTTACCGGTTCGCACATCGAGCAGGTTGGTTTCTTCAACCCTATCGCTCGTGGTCAGGAAGTTCGTCTGTCCGTTAAACAAGACCGCGTTGCTCACTGGCTGAGCGTTGGCGCGCAGCCGTCCGAGCGCGTTGCTCAACTGCTGAAGCAAGCTGCCAAGGCTGCTGCCTGAGCAATATGAACGCGACGCCAGAAAGTGCTGACGATTTAATCGTTGTTGGCAAGATTTTCTCGGTTCACGGCGTTCGCGGCGAAGTGAAGGTGTATTCCTTTACTGATCCGATTGAAAACCTGTTGGATTACCGCAACTGGACGCTTCGGCGCGAAGGCGTGGTTAAACAGGTAGAGCTGGTCAGTGGCCGTTCCACTCAAAAGGATCTGGTCGCCAAGCTCAAAGGCCTCGACGATCGTGATGAAGCCCGTCTTCTGAGCGGTTATGAGATTTGTATCTCGCGTAGCCTTTTGCCCAACCTGCCTGTCGACGAGTACTACTGGTACCAGTTGGTGGGTCTGAAAGTCATCAATCAGGACGAACAGCTGTTCGGCACGGTTGATCACCTGTTGGAGACCGGCGCGAACGATGTAATGGTGGTCAAGCCCTGCGCGGGCAGCCTGGATGATCGCGAGCGGTTGTTGCCCTATACAGAGCAATGCGTGCTGGCAATCGACCTGGATGCAGGCGTGATGAGGGTGGAATGGGACGCGGACTTCTAAGCAATGGCGAGCCTGCGCGTAGACGTCATCACGCTGTTCCCCGAGATGTTCTCGGCCATCAGTGAGTACGGCATTACCAGCCGAGCGGTAAAACAGGGGTTGTTGCAATTGACCTGCTGGAATCCGCGGGACTACACCACAGATCGCCACCATACAGTGGATGATCGGCCTTTTGGCGGTGGTCCGGGCATGGTGATGAAGATCAAGCCTCTGGAAGATGCCCTGGTCCATGCCAGGCAGGCAACCGGAGAGGCGGCAAAGGTGATTTACCTGAGCCCGCAAGGCCGCAAGCTGAGTCAGTCGGCGGTCAAAGACCTGGCGAGTCAAGAGTCGTTGATTCTGATAGCCGGTCGATATGAAGGCATCGACGAGCGCTTTATTGAAGCTCATGTCGATGAAGAGTGGTCGATTGGGGACTACGTATTGTCTGGTGGCGAGCTACCGGCGATGGTCCTGATTGATGCGGTTACGCGACTGCTGCCCGGAGCTTTAGGGCATGCGGACTCGGCAGAGGAAGATTCCTTTACCGATGGTCTGCTTGATTGCCCGCACTACACCCGACCGGAGGTGTATGCGGATCAGCGTGTTCCCGACGTGTTGCTTAGTGGCAACCATGCACACATCCGGCGATGGCGTTTACAGCAGTCCCTTGGGCGGACCTATGAACGACGCGCCGATCTTCTGGAAAGTCGCTCACTTTCTGGAGAAGAGAAGAAGCTGCTCGAGGAGTATCTCCGTGAGCGGGACGATAGTTAACGTATCGATGGTAGATCCGACGATTTACCTTAGGAGCACAGCATGACCAACAAAATCATTCAGCAGATCGAAGCTGAGCAGATGTCCAAAGAGATCCCGACCTTTGCCCCGGGCGACACCGTTGTCGTTCAGGTGAAAGTGAAGGAAGGCGATCGTTCGCGTCTGCAGGCCTTTGAAGGCGTTGTCATCGCCAAGCGTAACCGTGGTCTGAACAGTGCTTTCACTGTTCGCAAGATCTCCAACGGTGTTGGTGTTGAGCGTACTTTCCAGACCTACAGCCCGCAAATCGACAGCCTGGCCGTGAAACGTCGTGGTGACGTGCGTAAAGCCAAGCTGTACTACCTGCGCGACCTGTCCGGTAAAGCCGCTCGCATCAAGGAAAAACTGTCCTGATGACAGTTTGACCGGCAGCTTCGGCCGCCATGCGAAAAAAGCAGCCTTCGGGCTGCTTTTTTGTTGTCTGCAATTTGTCCCAGATGTGAAGTGAATGAGTCCCAGAGAGCAGGAAATCGAACGCCGCACCGAATTGTCGGTGACCCGCGTGACCAAGGCGGTGTTCCCGTCTACCACCAACCACCACAACACCCTGTTTGGCGGCACCGCCCTGGCCTGGATGGACGAAGTCTCGTTCATCGCCGCCACCCGGTTCTGCCGTTTGCCGCTGGTGACCGTGTCTACCGACCGCATCGACTTCAAGCACCCGATTGCGGCGGGTTCCATTGTCGAGCTGGTAGGACGGGTGGCCAGTGTGGGTAACACCAGCCTCAAGGTCGAGGTTGAAGTGTTTGTCGAAAGCATGAGCTGCGACAGCCGTGAAAAAGCCATTCACGGCCTGTTCAGCTTTGTCGCAATCGACGAAGACAAGCGCCCTGTGCCTGTGCTACCCGGATTCTGAGTCGCTCGTAGCAGGTTGAATAAGGGCCACCACCGTCCACCCGGCCCCTGGCTTGAGCACGCTGTCCGGTCCGAACACATGTACCCAGTCGCTGCTGTCCCGGGCAAACAGCAAGGTCGCCCGATCGCCATGCAGTGCCTGATAATCCTCCCAGCCGAAGGTGTCGGTCAGATGGGTGCTGTAAAGCTCGGCGCCTTGATGTAACTGGTTGGCCAACTGCACGTAAGTCAGGGCCTGGGAACCCAGGACGTGCCCGCGATGCTCATCGCTGGCACGGTGCTTGTCGCTGCGCCGTGCCTCCAGGCCACTGGCGAGGACGAACAACCTTGCGTGGCCGAAGTCATGTCGAAAGCGTGCGCAGGCCAGGGTATTCAGCTCTCCCGAGGGCGAAAGTCCAAGCAGGTGGCCGAGGCCGACCAGGTCCAGGTGGGCGTCGGCATGCTGTGAAGCCGGGTTGCCAAAGTAGGTGGGCAGCCCTTCCATTCGCGCGGCGCGAATGTTTTCCCAACTCGAATCGGTCAGCAGTACCCGGCAATTGAGTTGTTGCAACGCTTTGGCAATGACCCTTGCCGGAGGGTTGGCACCGACAATCAGAAAGCCGCTGGGGGCAGGTTCGGCAACGTTCAGCAGGCGCGCCAGCGGTCGTGCCGTAGCGCTTTGCAGCACTACGGTGCCGATGATCACTGCAAAGGTCAGCGGCACCAGCAGCAGGGCGCCCTCGTGGCCGGCCTCATGCAGGCGAATGGCGAAGATTGCCGACACCGCCGCCGCTACGATCCCGCGCGGGGCAATCCAGCTGAGCAGGGCCCGCTCGCGCCAGTTCAGTTGTGAGCCCCAGGTCGACAGTGCGACGTTCAGCGGTCGGGCGATCAGCTGGATTACCAGCAACAGTGCAAGCACCGCCGGCCCAAGACCGATCAGGGCATGCAGGTCCAAGCGTGCGGCGAGCAGGATGAACAGACCGGAAATCAGCAGTACGCTCAGGTTCTCCTTGAAGTGCAGGATCTGCCGGACATCCACGCCCTTCATGTTTGCCAACCACATGCCCATGATGGTCACCGCGAGCAAGCCGGATTCGTGCATCACCTGGTTCGATGCGATGAAAATGCCCAGCACGGCAGCCAATGACGCCAGGTTGTGCAGGTACTCGGGCAACCACTGCTCGCGCATGACCTGTCCCAGTATCCAGCCGCCGGCGGCACCGAAGGCGCTGCCACAGAGGATCACCCCGGCAAAAGTGATCAGGCTATGGGTAAGGCCGTTACCTTCGGCGCTGGCAATGATGAAGCTGTACACCACAACGGCGAGCAGTGCGCCGATGGGGTCGATGACAATACCTTCCCAACGCAGGATGTTGGCAATCGTCGACTTGGGCCGCACCACGCGCAGCATCGGCACGATCACGGTCGGCCCGGTGACCAGGGTGAGGGTGCCGAACAGTGTCGCCAGCAGCCAGTCGAAACCGAGCAGCCAGTGTGTGGCAACGGTAATGATCACCCAGGTCGACAACGCCCCGAGGGTCACCATGCGCTGCACAACGCTGCCGATTTCGCGCCATTGCGAGAGGTGCAGGGTCAGGCTGCCTTCGAACAGGATCAGGGCGACCGCCAGGGACACCAGGGGCATCAGCAGCGGGCCGAACATGGCCTGCGGGTCGAGCCAGCCCAGGACTGGCCCGGCGAGAATGCCGCTGAGCAACAGAAACAGGATGGCGGGCAACTTCAGGCGCCAGGCCAGCCATTGGCAGGCGAGGGCGGCGGCTCCGATGCCACCGAAGGTCAGCAATATCTGTTGTTCGTTCATTCAAGCTCCCTATGCTGACCGTGTTATGGAAGACTAGCGGCTAATTTCTGTTTTGTTATATGCCGCCGAGTTGTCATGCCTGCCATTGAACACCCCTTGATCGATCAGTTTCTCGACGCCCTGTGGCTGGAAAAAGGCCTGGCGGACAACACTCGCGAGTCGTACCGCAGTGACCTGACCTTGTTCAACGGCTGGTTGCAGGAGCAGCACGTGGCGTTGCCGGACGCCGGGCGCGAGCTGATCCTCGATCACCTCGCCTGGCGTCTTGACCAGGGCTACAAGCCGCGCTCAACCGCGCGCTTTCTCTCCGGTGTACGTGGCTTTTATCGGTATTTGCTGCGGGAGAAACTAATTGGTGTTGACCCGACATTGCAGGTCGAAATGCCGCAGTTGGGGCGCCCGTTGCCCAAGTCCCTGTCTGAAGAGGACGTTGAGGCGCTGTTGCAGGCCCCCGACCTGAGTGAGCCGATTGGCCAGCGCGACCGCGCCATGCTTGAAGTGCTCTACGCCTGTGGCTTGCGCGTGACCGAACTGGTCAGTCTGACCCTGGATCAGGTCAATCTTCGTCAAGGTGTACTGCGGGTAATGGGCAAGGGCAGCAAGGAACGCCTGGTGCCGATGGGGGAAGAGGCGGTGGTATGGCTTGAGCGCTACGTGCGCGACGGGCGCAATGAGCTGCTGGGCGGACGCCCGAGTGACGTGCTGTTTCCCAGTCAGCGTGGCGAACAGATGACCCGGCAGACCTTCTGGCACCGGATCAAGCATCAGGCGCAAGTGGCCGGCATCGGCAAGAGCCTGTCACCGCACACCTTGCGCCACGCCTTTGCCACGCACCTGCTCAACCACGGCGCCGATTTACGGGTGGTGCAGATGCTGCTCGGCCACAGTGACCTGTCTACGACGCAGATCTATACCCACGTCGCTCGCGCCCGTCTGCAGGAGATGCACGCGCGCCATCACCCACGAGGCTGAGCCTGCAGGGCTTGTATCGGCCGGGGGCGGTCTGTGCGGGCATGATGTGGTAGGCTTGGGCGGTTTGCATCAAGGACCGTCTGGCCGCCGTCGTTTCAGACCTGCGTTGCTTGATCGGCCCTTTGCCCGCCTTCAGGAGTTCCCATGCGCGTGACCCAGATTATCGCCACCGCCGCCCTGGCGTTGGTCAGTACTTTTGCCGCTGCCACCGACACCGCCGAGCAGGCGATCCGCAAGACCCTGCAAACCCTGGAACTGGGTGTGCCGGTCGACAGCGTTGCCTCCAGTCCGCTGAACGGGCTGTACGAAGTCAAGCTCGAAGGTGGCCGCGTGCTTTACGCCAGCCCCGATGGTCAGTTCGTCATGCAGGGCTACCTGTACCAGATCCAGGACGGCAAGCCGGTCAACCTGACGGAAAAAACCGAGCGTCAGGCCATCGCCAAGAGCATCAATGCTATTCCAGCCGCCGAGATGGTGGTTTATCCTGCCAAGGGCGAAACCAAATCGCACATCACTGTGTTTACCGACACGACCTGCCCGTATTGCCACAAGCTGCACGCCGAAGTGCCTGAGTTAAACCGTCGCGGTATCGAAGTGCGTTACGTTGCCTTCCCGCGCCAAGGCCTCGGCTCCCCGGGCGATGAACAGCTGCAAGCCGTCTGGTGCTCCAGCGACCGTAAAGCGGCGCTGGACAATATGATCGACGGCAAAGAAATCAAGGCTGCCAAGTGCGCCAACCCGGTCAGCAAGCAATTCCAGCTGGGTCAGTCGATTGGTGTCAACGGCACCCCGGCCATCGTGCTTGAAGACGGTCAGGTGATTCCGGGTTATCAACCGGCTCCACAGGTAGCCAAGCTGGCGCTCGCCGGCAGCAAATAAATCAACAAGCGAGCCGTCACCATGGGGAGACGGCTGTTTTCACGAATGGCTTCGCGCCGTTCGTTCAATGGGGAGTTCACAGTGAAACCGGTCAAAGTAGGCATCTGTGGGTTGGGGACCGTCGGTGGCGGTACCTTCAATGTACTTCAGCGTAACGCCGAGGAAATCGCCCGCCGTGCCGGGCGTGGTATCGAAGTGGCACAGATTGCCATGCGTTCGCCAAACCCGAATTGCCAGATTACCGGTACCCCCATTACCGCTGATGTATTCGAGGTCGCAACGAACCCGGAAATCGACATTGTCATCGAGCTGATCGGTGGCTACACCGTGGCCCGCGATCTGGTACTCAAGGCCATCGACAATGGCAAGCACGTGGTCACCGCCAACAAGGCGCTGATCGCCGTGCACGGTAACGAGATCTTCGCCAAGGCGCGCGAGAAGGGCGTTATCGTCGCCTTCGAAGCGGCCGTGGCCGGTGGCATCCCGGTAATCAAGGCGATCCGCGAAGGCCTCTCGGCCAACCGCATCAACTGGGTGGCCGGCATCATCAACGGCACCGGTAACTTCATTCTCACCGAAATGCGCGAGAAGGGCCGTGCCTTCCCCGACGTGCTGGCTGAAGCCCAGGCGCTGGGTTATGCCGAAGCCGACCCGACCTTCGACGTTGAAGGCATCGATGCGGCCCACAAGCTGACTATCCTGGCCTCCATCGCCTTTGGTATTCCGCTGCAGTTCGACAAGGCTTACACCGAAGGCATTACCCAGCTGACCACCGCCGACGTCAACTACGCCGAAGCGCTGGGCTATCGCATCAAGCACCTGGGCGTGGCGCGCAGCACCGTCAATGGCATCGAGTTGCGGGTTCACCCGACACTGATCCCGGCCGACCGTCTGATTGCCAACGTCAACGGCGTCATGAACGCGGTAATGGTCAACGGCGACGCTGCTGGCTCCACCCTGTTCTACGGCGCCGGTGCCGGTATGGAGCCGACCGCCTCGTCCGTGGTTGCCGACCTGGTGGATGTAGTCCGCGCAATGACGTCCGACCCGGAGAACCGTGTACCGCACCTGGCCTTCCAGCCGGATTCGCTGTCGGCGCACCCGATCCTGCCGATCGAGGCTTGCGAGTCTGCCTACTACCTGCGGATTCAGGCCAAGGATCACCCGGGCGTGCTTGCCCAGGTGGCCAGCATCCTTTCGGAGCGCGGTATCAATATCGAATCGATCATGCAGAAGGAAGTCGAGGAACAGGACGGCCTGGTGCCAATGATCCTGCTGACCCATCGTGTGCTTGAGCAACGCATGAACGATGCCATCACCGCCCTGGAAGCCCTGCAGGACGTGATCGGCAACGTGGTGCGTATCCGCGTCGAACAACTGAATTGATAACAGCGGCAAGCGCCAGGCTGCCGACTGCAAGGCAGACGCCCAAAGGCGTTGACTTGCAGCACGGCGCCCGACACTTGAAGCTTTAACCAAAGGTTTGCACAAATGCGCTACATCAGTACCCGCGGCCAGGCACCGGCCCTGAATTTCGAAGACGTCCTGCTCGCAGGCCTGGCCAGCGATGGCGGCCTGTACGTGCCGGAAAACCTGCCACGTTTCACCCAGGAAGAAATCGCTTCGTGGGCCGGCCTGCCGTACCACGAGCTGGCTTTCCGGGTGATGCGTCCGTTCGTCACCGGCAGCATTGCCGATGCCGATTTCAAAAAGATTCTGGAAGAAACCTACGGCGAGTTCGCTCATGCCGCGGTCGCCCCGCTGCGTCAGCTGAACAGCAACGAATGGGTGATGGAACTGTTCCACGGCCCGACCCTGGCGTTCAAGGATTTCGCCCTGCAACTGCTCGGCCGTCTGCTTGATCACGTATTGGCCAAGCGTGGCGAGCGCGTGGTGATCATCGGTGCTACCAGCGGTGATACCGGTTCGGCGGCCATCGAAGGCTGCCGCCGTTGCGACAACGTCGACATTTTCATCCTGCACCCGCACCAGCGTGTGTCGGAAGTGCAGCGCCGGCAGATGACCACCATCTTCGGTGAGAACATCCACAACATCGCCATCGAAGGCAACTTCGATGACTGCCAGGAAATGGTCAAGGCCAGCTTCGCTGACCAGGGCTTCCTCAAGGGCACGCGCCTGGTCGCGGTGAACTCGATCAACTGGGCGCGGATCATGGCCCAGATCGTTTACTACTTCCATGCCGCCCTGCAGCTGGGCGGCCCGGCGCGTTCGGTGGCGTTCTCGGTGCCGACCGGCAACTTCGGCGATATCTTCGCCGGTTACCTGGCGCGCAACATGGGCCTGCCGATCAGCCAGCTGATCGTCGCGACCAACCGCAACGACATCCTGCACCGCTTCATGAGTGGCAACCAGTACGTCAAGGAAACCCTGCACGCGACCTTGTCGCCGTCGATGGACATCATGGTTTCTTCCAACTTCGAGCGCCTGCTGTTCGATCTGCACGGCCGCAACGGTGCCGCCATCGCCGGCTTGATGGACAACTTCAAGCAAGGTGGCGGTTTCAGCGTCGAGCAGGACCGTTGGGTAGAAGCGCGCAAGCTCTTCGACTCGCTGGCCGTTGATGACGCGCAAACCTGCGAAACCATCGCTGAGGTCTTCGCCCAGACCGGCGAAGTGCTCGACCCGCACACGGCGATCGGGGTCAAGGCTGCACGCGAATGCCGCCGCAGCCTGGATACGCCGATGGTGGTGCTGGGCACCGCGCATCCGGTCAAGTTCCCGGAAGCGGTGGAAAAGGCCGGCGTCGGCAAGGCGCTGGAGCTGCCAGCCCACCTGAGCGACCTGTTCGCTCGGGAAGAGCGTTGCACGGTCCTGGCCAACGACCTGAAAGCGGTACAAGCCTTCGTCAGTCAGCATGGCAATCGCGGCAAGCCGCTCTGATCCCTCGATAGGCACACAAAAAAGCCCGTCCCTGACGGGCTTTTTTGTTTCTACACTGGCCAAGGTCAGAAACACGGATGATGCAGCAATGAGCACAGGATGCAGTCGAACAGCCGGGCTTGTGCTGGCCTGCCTGTTATGGATTCTCAGTGGAGGCTGGGCACACGCTGCGCAGAGCCTGCCATTTACCTTGGCACCACCGTTCACCACGCTTGAGCCCTTTGCACTGAGCCTGGAGGAACAGCGGTGGCTCGGCCCTGCGCGGGTGTTACGGGTGGGGATATCTTCGGCCGACTATGAGCCGGTAGACATCACCATCGATCGTAATCGCTATCAGGGCATCAGCGCCGACTACCTGAGCCTGGTGGCCGCTCGCCTGGGGGTCAAGACCCAGGTGCTGGCCTTCACCCGGCGCGAGGAAGCTATCGAAGCCCTGCACCAGGGTACGATTGATGTGCTGACCAGTGCCAATGGCTTTGAGCGCAGTGTGCCGGATCTGGTGTTTACCGACGACTACATTCCCGACCGCTCGATGGTGGTGGTGCGCGGCGGCGCCCCTTTGCCCGCCAAGTCGCTTGCTGGCATGAAGATCGTGTTGCTCGATGGCTATGCCGACACCCGCGTTGTGCATCAGGTCTATCCCACCAGCCAGGTGATTCTGGCACCCAATCTCAGCAGTGCTTTGGAGGCGTTGAATCAGGGCGAGGTGGACGCGTTCATCGGTAACGAAATCATCGTGCGCGCCTACAGCACGCTGCGGCCTTATCTGGGTTTGCAGGTGGTCGGCCCCAGCGAATTGCCGGCCATCGGCTTTGCCTTTGCCCTGCGTGCCCAGGACCAGCTTCTGCATGGGCTGTTCGATCGTGCGCTGGCCAGTCTTGATGAGTCGGTACAGCGCGAAATCCTGCAGCGCTGGACTTCGGGGCTGGGCTCGGATGTGGCCCATCGCCGCGTCCAGCTGAGCGCACAGGAACACCAATGGATCGCCCGGCACCCCACCGTGACAGTCGTCGGTAGCCAGTACCCGCCGTACCTGTTCCGTAATCGTCAGGGTGCCTGGGTTGGCCTGAACCGCGACGTGCTGGCGGCGATTGCACAGCTGACCGGGCTGCAGTTCGTGTTCAAGCCGTCTTCATCCATTGCCCAGAGCCTGGCACTGCTCGAGCAGGAACAGGCGGACATGAGCACCACGCTGAGCGAGACGCCGCAGCGACGGGCCTTTCTCACCTTCACCCACTCGTTGGGTGGGCAGAGCTGGGTGTTCATCGTGCGTCAGGCGAACCTGGCACTGGCGTCGCTTGATGAGCTGAACGGCCAGACCCTGGCGCTGCCCGCCGAGCATGCCCTTGAAGCCAGCATTCGCGAGTCCCATCCCGGCATCCGCCTGTTGTTGGTGGATTCGCTGGAGCAAGCCCGGGAAAAGGTGCGCAACGGCCAGGCCATGGCGACCATCGACAGTGAGGTCGGGGCTTACGGCGCACTGAACAACGATCCGACGTTGAAGGTCGGGCGGGGGGTAGAAGGCAAGTGGGCACCCGACAGGTTTTCGGTCAGGCGCAGCGCGCCGGAGCTTGAGAGCATCCTCAACAAGGCACTGGAGGCGATGCCGGTTGCCGAGTTGCGCGCCTTGCGGATGAAATGGCTGGGCGCCTTGGCGCCGCCAGCGCCGGTGTGGCAACGGATTCCGCCCTGGGTGTACTGGGCCGTTGCCGCGGCGCTGCTGTTCGGCGTGGCGTCATTGATCTGGAGCAGCCGTTTGCGTGCGCAGATCGCTCAGCGCGAGAAGGCCGAGGAAGCGCTCAACGACCAACTGGCCTTCAAGCGTGCGCTGCTCGACGGCATCCCTAACCCGATCTATGTGCGCGACCTGGAAGGACGGCTGCTGTCGTGCAACAAGAGCTATGAAGAGGCGTTTTCCGTTCGCCTGGATCAGGTCAAGGGGCGCCGTGTAACCGATAACACGTCGATACCCGCGCATCTGTCGGCGAAAATGCATGCCGACTACCTGGACCTGCTCAAAGATCCCAAACCGGTGTTTGTCGATCGCCGGATCAAGTTGCAAGGCGTGCCTATCGACGCCTATCAATGGACCGTGCCGTTTTACAGTGCCGATGGCCAGTTGCAGGGCTTGCTCGGCGGCTGGATCGACATCACTGATCGCAAGCGCCTGGAAGCGGAACTGGTGGAAGCCCGCTTGCATGCCGAGCAGGCCAACCGGGCCAAAAGTGCATTTCTGGCCACCATGAGCCATGAGATCCGCACGCCCATGGCGGTGATCATCGGCTTGCTCGAACTGGAGCGCGAGAGCGCCCTGGCCAGCGGGCAGGAGCCCTCGTCGAGGCTGGAAACCGCGTATCGCTCGGCACGTGAGCTGATTGACCTGATCGGTGACAGCCTGGACCTGGCCCGCATCGAGGCCGGCAGCCTGCAACTGACGCCACAGGCGACGGCGTTGGTGCCGTTTGCCGAAAGCGTTATCACGCAGTTCCGCAGCCAGGCGCTGGCACAGGGGCTGGCACTGCGCCTGCAGGTCGCCGATGACGCGCAAGGCAGCTACTGGTTTGACCCGGTGCGCTTGCGCCAGGTGTTGATCAATCTGGTGGGCAATGCCCTGAAATTTACCCACCTTGGCCAGGTGACTGTCGAAATCAGCCGCACCGGGCAGGATTCTCCGTTGGCGCTCGGCTTGCGCCTTTGTGTGCGAGACACCGGGATAGGCATCAGTGAACAGCAGCAGCGCGAGCTGTTCACGCCCTTTACCCAGGCCACCGCCGCCTCGGCCACGGAGTACGGCGGCTCTGGCCTGGGGCTGAGTATCTGTCGACAGCTGGTGGAACTGATGGGCGGTTCGATCAGTTTGCACAGCGTACTGGGCGAGGGCACTGAAGTTGAGGTGACGCTGATGCTGGAGCCGGTGCTGCAGAAGCAGGAGCGTTCCCCGAGCGTGGCGGCGCTGCGACAGAATACCCCGGCGCGACGCGTGCTGGTGGTAGACGATCTGTCTGCCAGTCGCCTGGTGCTCATGCAACAGCTGGAGTTTCTCGGGCATCAGGTGGTGGCGGTGGACAATGGCCAGGCGGCGCTGGCGCTCTGGGAGCATGAACAGTTCGATTTACTCCTGACCGATTGCAACATGCCGGTAATGAGTGGCTACGCCCTGGCGCGTGCAATTCGGCGGTTGGAGGGCGAGCAACAGCAGCGCGTGGCAACTGCGATCATCGGCTGCACTGCCAATGCGTTGAAAGACGAGCGCGACCGCTGCCTGGAGGCAGGAATGGACGACTTGCTGGTCAAGCCCGTTTCGCTCGATCGCCTGGCCGAGACAATCTCGGTGTGGGCGCCGCTGCACAGTTTCAGGATGCAGGCGCTGCAGCAAATGACCCAGGCTGACCCTGCGATCATGCGTCGGATGCTGGCGGAGTTGCACAAGAACCTCGGTGAAGAGCAGGTGATGCTCAACAAGGCTGTGTCGGCCTTGGCTGTGGATGCTGTCCGGGCGTCGTTGCATCGCCTCGAAGGGGTGGCGTGCCTGATCGATGCGGTACCTCTGGCTCAGGCGTGTGCGGCACTGCGGCGGGCGTCCCAGGCACCTGGCCCGGAGGAGTTGCGGACTGCCTGGGGAGCGCTGGAGCAGGTGTTGTTGCAACTTGATGCCGATGTTGAGCGGGAATTACTGAAAACACCTTGAGTACTTTAGGACTTGTCCGATAGGTTCGCAGGACGATCTTGCCTAAAGTGGGCCCCGTGCAGTCGCACATGACTGCAACTGCGGGGGTAGCGAGTATGCACTCACTCAAAGTTCTGATTCTGGAGGATCATCCTTTCCAGCTCATGGCATTGCATCAGATGCTCAATGCCAATGGTGTGTTTGATGTATTGACCGCCGAGTCGGTCGACGTCGCCTGCCAGGTCCTGTCACGCCGCGGGCCGGTGGATATAGCCATTTGCGACTTGCACATGGAAGGCCCGGACGGCCTGGCGTTCATCCGCCACCTGGCTGAAAGCGGACTGGCGGCATCGGTGATCATTCTCAGCGGTGCCGAGACCTGTGTGATCGATAGTGTTGGCAAACTGGCCCGGCACATGGGCGTCAACGTGTTGGGCTGTGTGCAAAAGCCGGCCAGCAGTATCGTCCTGCATCAACTGCTGCGTCGCTATTTGGAGCAGGATTGCTGCGCACCTGCAGTGGTGAGGCTGCCGCAATATCCCGAACTGCTGGACCTGACCGCGGCGCAACTGGCCGAGGGTCAGAATCAGTGGGTTGTGCACTATCAACCGAAAGTGGCACACGACGGCAAGCTGGTGGGTGCCGAAGCCTTGGTGCGTTGGCAGCATCCCTGCCTTGGCTTGTTGTACCCCGGGCAGTTTCTTCGCTTGATCGAGCGCGCCGGTCTGCTCGACACCATGAGTTTGCATGTGCTGGACCAGGCCTTGGCGTACAGCGCGCGGTTTCAATCGCAAACCGGTAATGCGCTTCCAGTGGCCGTGAACATCACCCCGCACATGCTGGCTCGCCCCGATCTGCATGATCAGGTCAAGGCAGCGCTTGAGCGTCACGCTGTTCCTGCCAGCGCCCTGACCCTGGAGATGATCGAAACCGTCGGCTGTACGCCGGATGAGCATCAGCTTGAAGGGCTTCTGCACTTGCGCATACTCGGTTGCCAGCTGTCCATCGACGATTTCGGCATGGACGGTTCCAACGTCCAGCGTTTGCTGGAGTTGCCGTTCAGTGAACTGAAACTGCCCAGCGAGTTCGTGCGCGGCATGGCCACTGACGGGCGCAAGGCCGCCGTGGTTGCCGGTGCCTTGATCATGGCCAGGCGCATGAACCTGAAGGTAGTGGTCGAAGGCGTGGAGACGGCCGAGGACCTGCAGGCCATTAAAGCGCTGGGGCAGCCGGTCATGCAGGGCTATTTCATTGCCAGGCCCATGCCGGGGGCCGAATTGCTTGAATGGGTCGGCAAGCGGGACGAGACCAGTATTGCCCACCTGGCCACGGCCTGAGCGGATCAGCTCAGGCCGTGCTCCTGCAAATAAAGAAAAAGTGCCGCATCATTGGCCAGGCCGAGTTTGCGCATGGCACTGACCTTCTGGGTACTGACAGTCTGTTTGCTGCGATTGAGCAGCGCCGCGATCTGGCTCACCGTATGGCCGGCGGCAAGCAGCCGGGTGACTTCCAGCTCCTTGGGTGACAGGGCCTCCTGTACACCGATCATGTCTTCACGCACCGCGCCATCCTGACTCATCAGGTGTTGGACTGAGGCGGCCAGGTAGGTCTTGCCGCGCCGCAGGCAACTGATCGCCGACGGTAGCTCGTCGGCCAGGCTGGCCTTGCTCAGCAGTCCATTGACGCCCAGTGTGAGCATCGCCCGGAACAGGCCGGCGTTGTTGAGCATGGTCACCACCAGTATCGGCAGCGCCGGAAACTGCCGGCGAATTTGCTCGAGCAATTTCAAGCCATCGTTTTGCTGTTCCACCGGCATCATGAAGTCGGTCACCACCACATCACACGCCGTCGCCTGCAGGTTGTCCAACAGTTCCTTCGGGCTACCGGCCTGAGCGACCACGCGCACCCCGGGAATTTGCTCAAGCACGGCCTGCAGGCCGATGCGAAAGATCGGATGGTCGTCGGCCAGGACAATGCGTAAAGGTCGCGAGGGGGAAGGACTCAAAGCTGTCTCCGTAAGACCATTGGGTGATTCAAACTGTCATTGTTGCCGGTCATGCTCGCTGAACGGACAGTGAACCAAACCGATAGAACTTTCCCGCAAGGTTCGGGGTCATTCGTGTATCCCTTGAAAACAGGTAGGTGAGCAGTGGACAAGATGAAACGTATTGGCTGGTTGCTAACTGAAGCATTGGCGCCGTATCAGGTCACGCTGGTTCGACATGAACAGGCAGGCCATTTCACCTTGCAGGTCTTTGATGAGTCTAGCCACCCCGTTGTACAGCGCTCTGTATTGTTCAGCGAGCTTGAAGACCAGCGCCTGCTGATCGACCTGGTGGATGGTTTACAGCGTGATCTGCGGGTTGCCGAAGGGCGACTGCAGCCCTCGATGATCGCTGCGCTGCAGCAGGTGCAGCACCAGCGCGGACAAACGCTCGGGCTGTAAGGAACCTTTAGCCTGGCGGGCGATCAGATCTGACGAGAGCGGTTGACTGGCGTTTTGCTCCGATGCCTTTCAACTGTCGCAAAAAGTCCAGCTGGACTTTTGTTTAGCCCCGGTCGGCTTCCCCAACGCCCGGGGTTTCTTTGTGCCCGTTCACTGGGGATCGATGAAAAACTGCTGGCTTTCTTGCAGGTACTGCTCGCGCATCTGCGGATCAAGCCATTGCGCATAGAGCGCTGGCAGGGTATCGCGGCGCAAGGGCATAAGCAGCTCGTTGATGTGGCTGACCGCTTCACGCCCCAGCGGCGTGTCGGAGCAGCCGATGTGGATGAACTGGTAACGGGTGACGCCCTGGATCGGGTAGAACCGGTAGTCTTCGGTTGCCCAGTGCTGCTGCTGGATCAGGTAGCGGACTTCCGGCCAGTAGCCCAGCAGCAGCTGCAGGCGTTCACGCTTTTGCATCTGCAGCAGGTTGGTGACCGCATCGTTGCCATAGTGGCGGCTGAGGGTCTGCTCTGGCAGGGTCTTGAGCAAGGCATCGACAGGTGGGCTGTAGCTTCGTTCGGCCACTACGCCCAGTTTGAGTGACGAGTTTGCAAGCAGGCCGCGCAGATCGAGCGCCTGGTTTTCCACGTAGGGTGCCAGCAATGCCTGGTCTTGCCTGCGTGCCACCACACCGCTGCTGATGACGCCCAGGCTCGGCTTGGCAAAGTGCACATAGCGGGCGCGTTCCGGCGTCCAGAGCAAGGTCGGGTCACAGGTGAAGCGGCCCTCCTGAAGCATCTGCGTGCCACGTGCGCGATTGACCCGGATGATGCTGTGGTCATATTCAGGCATGGCCTTGATCAGCATCGGCAGGAGTTGATCCACCACCCCCTGGCCTTTGCCGGAGCCTTCGAAAACGGTCAAAGGTGGCAGGTCGCGCAGTAGCCACAACAGGCGCTCCTTGGCCCAGGCCGTGCTGGGCAGGCTGGCGCCCACTGCACAGAGAAATAGTGCCAGCAGGGTTCCCACGCGCTGCCGCCTGCGTTCGATCATGTGCGAGTCTCCACCGTCCGGCCGGTAACAGAGTGAGGTGCGAAGCGTCAGATCGCCCCTTGCTCGCGCAGGCGTGCAATGTCTGCACTGTCATAGCCCAGCGCGCCGAGCAGTTGGTCGGTGTGTGCGCCCAGTTCAGGCCCGACCCATTCGCTGGAACCCGGTGTTTCCGACAGTTTGGGCACAATCCCCGGCATCTTGAACGGTTTGCCGTCGGGCAGTTTGGCCTGCAGGAACATTTCCCGGGCCAGGAACTGCGGATCGCTGAACATGTCTTCGGCGCTGTAGATGCGGCTGGCCGGTACCTGAGCCTCGTTGAGCAACTGCATCAGGTCATCCAGCGGCACGCTACGGGCCCAACGATCGATGACGCCATACAGTTCGTCGCGGCGCTGATCACGGCCATCGTTGCTGGCCAGCTGGGGATCGTCGGCCAGGTCCTGACGACCGATGGCGAGCATGAAGCGCTTGAAGATTGCATCGCCGTTGGCGCCGATCTGTACATGCTTGCCATCGGCACTGGTGTGGATCGAGGAGGGAGTGATACCCGGCATGATGTTGCCGGTGCGCTCGCGAATGAACCCGAACACGTCGAACTCGGGCACCATGCTCTCCATCATCGCGAAGATGGCCTCGTACAAGGCCACGTCCACCACCTGCCCCGTCCCGCCATTGACCTCGCGATGACGCAGGGCCATCAAGGCGCCGATCACCCCCCACAGCGCTGCGATCGAATCGCCGATGGAAATGCCGGTGCGCACCGGCGGGCGATCTTCAAAGCCGGTGATGTAACGCAGCCCGCCCATGGACTCACCGACCGCACCGAAGCCGGGCTGATCCTTCATCGGCCCGGTCTGACCGAAGCCGGACAGCCGCACCATGACCAGTTTCGGGTTCAGCGCGTGGAGGGTGTCCCAACCCAGCCCGAGCTTCTCCAGTACGCCGGGTCGGAAGTTCTCGATGAGGATATCAGCGTCGGCCAGCAGCTTTTTCAGGATCTCGAGACCGTCGGCGTGCTTGAGGTTGAGGGTCAACGACTGTTTGTTGCGGGCCTGGACGAACCACCACAGCGACGTGCCTTCATAGAGCTTGCGCCATTTGCGCAAGGGATCACCGCCATCCGGGGACTCGACCTTGATCACCTGGGCACCGAATTCGGCGCAGATGCGCGAAGCAAAAGGCCCGGCGATCAGGGTGCCGAGTTCGATGACTTTCAGTCCGGCGAGAGGTTTGCTGGGTGTAGGCATGGGGCGTCCGTGGCGGCGGGTCAGAGCTCCCGTTTTTATCACACGCCGACGCGCTCAGATACTGCCGCGGGGCAAGGATTGTGCGGATCGGTTAGACTGGGCGACTTTTTCTCAGCGCAAGACGCCCGCCATGGCCCAGCCTTCCACGACCTACAAGTTTGAACTGAACCTCACCGATCTTGACCGCGGTGTCTACGAAAGCGTCAAGCAGACCATTGCCCGCCACCCTTCGGAAACCGAAGAGCGTATGGCCGTGCGCCTGCTGGCCTACGCCCTGTGGTACAACGAGCAACTGACGTTCGGGCGTGGTCTGTCGGACGTAGACGAAGCCGCTTTGTGGGAAAAGAGCCTGGATGACCGCATCCTGCACTGGATCGAGGTTGGCCAACCGGATGCCGAGCGCCTGACCTGGTGCTCGCGCCGTACCGAGCGCACCAGCCTGCTGGCCTATGGCAGCCTACGTGTGTGGGAGACCAAGGTTGTGCCGGCGGTTAAAAACCTCAAGAACCTGAACATTGCGGCCGTGCCGCAAGAGGTGCTGGAGACCCTGGCCACTGACATGCCACGGGCAATCAAGTGGGACGTGATGATCAGCGAGGGTACGGTGTTCGTTACCGACGACCGCGGTCAGCACGAAGTCCAGCTGCAATGGTTGCTCGGCGAGCGCGGCTGAGGCCGGCTGGTTAACAATCAACTATTCCTGATTCACGAGAAGCTCACCACTGCCCATGCGTATCGAACCCCGTCCGCTGCCGTCGACCTTGCCATTTCTGGGTGAACTGCCACCCTTGCTGACCCGTTTGTATGCCGCCCGTGGTGTGCAGTCGGCAGAGGAGCTGGACAAAAGCCTGGCGCGGTTGCTGCCGTTTCAACAGCTCAAGGGAATTGATGCCGCGGTCGACCTGCTGGTCGAGGCCCTGGCGCAGCGTCAGCGCATTCTGATTGTCGGTGACTTCGATGCCGACGGCGCCACCGCCAGCACCGTAGGGGTGCTGGGCTTGCGCCTGCTGGGCGCCGCACATGTCGATTACCTGGTGCCGAATCGCTTTGAATACGGTTACGGGCTGACGCCGGAGATCGTCAAGGTCGCCCTGGAGCGCCAGCCCCAGCTGTTGATCACCGTGGACAACGGCATTTCCAGCGTAGAGGGCGTCGCGGCGGCCAAGGCCGCGGGGCTCAAGGTGCTGGTGACCGACCACCATTTGCCCGGCAATGAATTGCCCGAAGCCGATGCGATCGTCAATCCCAACCAACCGGGCTGCACCTTTGCCAGCAAGGCGCTGGCCGGGGTCGGGGTGATTTTCTACGTATTGATGGCCCTGCGTGCACGCCTGCGCAGCCTGGGTCACTATGAAACCCGCCCGCAACCGAACATCGGCGAGTTGCTCGACCTGGTGGCCCTGGGCAGTGTGGCCGACGTGGTGCCGCTGGATGCCAACAACCGCATCCTGGTCCACCAGGGCCTTGAGCGGATCCGCGCCGGCCGCGCCCGGCCAGGGCTCAAGGCCATCCTAGAAGTGGCCCGGCGCGAACCCGCGCGCATCACCTCCACTGACCTGGGCTTTATCCTGGGGCCGCGGCTTAACGCAGCCGGCCGCCTGGACGACATGAGCCTGGGGATCGAATGCCTGCTCAGTGACGATCAGCAGCTGGCACGGGACATGGCGGTGCAGCTCGATGAGCTGAACCAGGATCGCAAATCCATCGAGCAGGGTATGCAACGCGAGGCGCTGGCCCAGCTCAAGGACCTGCCGCTGGAGTCGATGCCGTTCGGTCTGTGCCTGTTTGAACCGGACTGGCACCAGGGCGTTATCGGCATCCTCGCTTCGCGCCTCAAAGAGCGCTACCACCGGCCAACCATTGCCTTTGCCGATGCGGGCGAGGGCATGCTCAAAGGCTCGGCGCGTTCCGTACCGGGCTTTCACATTCGCGACGCGCTGGATGCCGTAGCGGCGCAGCACCCGCAGCTGATCAGCAAGTTTGGCGGTCACGCCATGGCCGCCGGTTTGTCGTTGCCGGCGGACAACTTTCCGGCGTTTGCCCAGGCGTTCGACGAAGAAGTACGCCGCCAGCTGCAGGAGGACGACCTAACCGGTCGCCTGTTGTCGGATGGCAGCCTGTCTGCCGAGGAGTTCCACCTGGAGCTTGCCCGCGCCTTGCGCAATGCCGGGCCCTGGGGCCAGCACTTCCCGGAGCCGCTGTTCCATGGCGTATTCCAGCTGGTCGAGCAGCGGGTGGTGGGGGAGCGCCACTTGAAGGTGGTGCTCAAGAGCGAGTGCGGTTCGGTCAAGCTCGATGGCATCGCATTCGGTGTCGATCGCGAGGTCTGGCCCAACCCGACAGTGCGCTGGGTTGAGCTGGCCTACAAGCTGGATGTCAACGAGTTCCGTGGCCAGGAAAGCGTGCAGCTGATGATCGTGCATATCGAGCCGCGCTGAACCTTCGGAGCAAAGTGGTCTAGGCTCAAAAAGATTGGTCGATGAACCTGCGGGGAAGATTCTGTGGTCGGCCGGTCAACCATCTGGAGCCTTACCACTTGATTTGAGAGGTGCCCCATGAGCCTGCTGCTTGCACCCTACACCCTGCGTCATCTGACCCTGCCCAACCGAATCGCTGTTTCGCCCATGTGCCAGTATTCCAGCGTCGATGGCCTGGCCAATGACTGGCACCTGGTTCACCTGGGCAGCCGCGCCGTGGGCGGCGCCGGGTTGGTGTTTACTGAAGCCACGGCGGTCACCGCCGATGGACGGATCACAGCCCAGGACCTGGGCCTCTGGGACGACGTACAGATCGCGCCGTTGCAGCGCATCACCCGTTTCATCACTGCCCAGGGCGCTGTGCCCGGCATCCAACTGGCGCATGCCGGACGCAAGGCGAGCACCTACCGGCCCTGGCTGGGCAAACAGGGTAGCGTCAAACCAGCAGACGGCGGCTGGACACCAATCGGCCCGTCGAGCATCGCCTTCGACCCGCAGCACACCGCCCCGATCGAAATGACCAAAGCACAGATCGACGAAGTGATCCAGGCCTTTGTCGATGCCGCGCATCGGGCATTGAACGCCGGTTTCAAAGTCGTTGAGGTGCATGCCGCGCATGGCTACCTGCTGCACCAGTTCCTGTCGCCTTTGAGCAACCAGCGCCGTGACGAATACGGCAGCTGTTTCGAAAACCGCATCCGTCTGACCCTGCAGGTAACCGAGGCGGTGCGCAACGTCTGGCCGGAGGAGTTACCGGTGTTCGTGCGGCTGTCGGCCACCGACTGGGTGGAGGATGGCTGGAACCCGGACGAAACCGTGGCACTGGCCAAGCGTTTGAGAGCGTTGGGTGTTGACCTGATCGATGTGTCGTCTGGCGGTACTTCGGTGAACGCCGAGATTCCGACCGGCCCGGGCTATCAGACCCGGTTTGCCGCCAAGGTCCGCGAGGAGTCAGGGATTGCTACCGGTACGGTGGGGATGATTACCGAGCCCATGCAGGCCGAAACCATCCTGCGTACGGCGCAGGCCGACATAATCTTCCTTGCCCGTGAACTGTTGCGCGACCCTTACTGGCCGTTGCATGCCGATGACGATCTTGGGGGTAACAAAGCCACCTGGCCTGCGCAGTACCAACGGGCGACCAGCCGGGCAAACCCGATTCACGAATCGGATCTGCGCGACTGAACCTGGCCAGCGTCAGTAAGCCGGCTCCCGCAGGAGCCTGGCTTGCCGGTGCCGGGTAAGGTTAAGTCAGCTCGCCAACCGCCCGCCAGGCCTCATCGATGGCGGCATGGGCATACGCACTCCAGGCAGCATCGGAGTTGGCAATGCTGACATTGCCAAGCGGCTTGCGTGCCAGCGTCATCCACTGTTCGGTCTGTTCCGGATCGTCATACAGGGTGTTGGTGAAACAGGCATAGCCATGCGGCCAGCGGTTGACGGTGATCGCCAGGATGTCCTGCTGGTGATCGAAGCCGCCGGGGCCGAGCATGCGTTGCAGTTGCTCGCGCAGTTGGCTTTCCAGTACCTCGAAGGGCGTGCCATACAGCAAGGCACGACCGGTACGCGCCTGGTCGCGGCTGTTCATGCCGCTGCCCGGGCTGGTGGGCACGTAGACCATGTGCAGGCCGATGGGCTGCGCCGGATCGCGCGGGTGCTCATAGCCGCCCATGCTCACCGGATAGTCGAGCTTGATGCGGCTATAGGGTTGGGTGGCGGCGTAGATCTCATGCACGCCAAGCTTCTGGAACGCCTGCCAGTTGCGCACGATGACCTTGGTGTACACCAGCGGGAACTTCACGTTCTGACTCAGGGCGTGAGCCTGCTCGGTGGAGAGGTCGCGCAGCAGGTACGGAATCATCATGTTGTAGCAAGCCAGAATGCAGTGCTTGCCGCGCACCTGGGCCAGTTGCCCGCCGCGGCTGAAGCCGACATTCACAGCACCGTCGACATTGCGCACGCTGACCGCCGTGCTGTTGAGGCGCAGGCGCACCGGTTGGCCGGCGCGATCAAGCTGGCTGTAGTCGAAATTGGCCAGGACGATGTCGTCCATGTCTTTGCCCGGTGCCACGCCTGGGATCAGGCTGCGTACCAGCAAACGGGCCAGCGACGCGTTGCCATCGGGGAAGTGGTAGATGTACGGCTCTTCCATTTCCGCCTGGGCTTCTTCGCCGATGGGCTCAAGGTTCATAGCGGCAAAGCCGGGAAAGCCGACATAGTAGGCGTCGGCAGCGGCCACGGTATCGATGCTCAGGGCCATGAAGTCGTTGGTGCGGCCCTGAAAGTACTTCACCGCCGTCGCGGACAGGCCGACATCCTTGAGCAGAAAGTCCTGGTAGCTGGTGGTTTCCAGATACGCCGTCTTCTCCTCCACCGATTTGCCTTTCAGGTAGTCCCGGGGCGCTTCGTGCAGGTCGATCAACGCCGTGCGGTCGCTTTCGGGCAGGGGGAAATCGTTGATGAAATCGCGCAGGGGGCGGGCGTTGAGCTGCCCGGGGGCGATGTCGTCGGCGACCATCGGCGTCGGGTCACCAGTGACCAGTTTGTCGGCGCCGAAGGTTTCCTTGTCGAAGAACACCCCGCGCGACAGGCCTTTCCCGGGATAGAAACCGCGGTCGAAGGCGGTTTCAAAGCGCTTGATGTCGACCCCGAGCTTTTTCAGCAGGCCGTTGACCTCGGGGCTGTACAGGTGATTGGGCGACTGGAACGCTTCGCTGCCGCCATAACCGATAATCATCCGGCCACCGGCACTGAACTCGTTGCGTTTGGCGTGACCGCCAAAGTCGTCGTGGTTTTCGAGGATGAGAATCTTCGCCTCGGGGTGTTTTTCCCGATAGAAGAACGCGGCCGCCAGGCCGCTGATCCCGCCGCCGACCACGACCAGGTCGTAGGTCTCGCTGACCGGTAGGTCGTCGGTGGCGAAGGTCTTTTTCTCCCAGCCCATCTGGTGCGCGACTTCGAAGGCGCCGACATGGCTGCCGCGCAATCCGGTCAGTGCGGGCGGGTAGTAGCGCCCATCAGGCGCAGCCTGAAGGAGTTGCAGCGGGGTCAGGCCCGCTGCAACGCCGATAGCCACTCCATTGATGAAGTCGCGTCGGGTGATTTCCATAGGTTTCCGTACCTGTGTGAGGGTCAGTGTTTGAACATGACGTGCCGGATGCAGGTGTAGTCTTCCAGTCCGTACATGGACATGTCCTTGCCATAGCCAGACAGCTTCTGGCCGCCGTGGGGCATCTCGCTGACGAGCATAAAGTGCGTATTGACCCAGGTGCAACCGTACTGCAGGCGCGCCGAGAGGCGGTGTGCGCGCCCCACGTCGCTTGTCCAAAGGGACGATGCCAGGCCGTAGTCGGAGTCGTTGGCCCAGGCCAGTACCTGCTCTTCGGAGTCGAAACGGGTAACCGAAACGACCGGCCCGAATACCTCGCGACGAACGATTTCATCGTCCTGCTGGGCATCGGCGAGCACGGTTGGCTCAAAGAAGAAGCCATCTCCCGGTACCGCCTTGCCACCGGTAACCAGGCGAATATGCGGCTGGGCAATGGCCCGCTCGACCATGCCGGCGACCTTGTCGCGGTGTTGGGCGGTGATCAGTGGTCCGAGCTCTGTTTCCGAATCGTCCTGCAGGCCATATTTGATTGTGCTGACCGCTGCGCCGAGCTTTTCCACAAACTTTTCGTAAATGCCGCTTTGCGCGTAGATCCGGCAGGCGGCGGTGCAGTCCTGGCCGGCGTTGTAGAAGCCGAAGGTGCGGATACCTTCGACCGCCGCGTCGATGTCGGCGTCGTCGAAGATCAGCACCGGGGCCTTGCCGCCCAGCTCCATGTGCATGCGTTTTACCGTGTCGGCGGTGCTGGAAATGATGTTGGCGCCGGTGGGGATGGAGCCGGTCAGCGACACCATGCGCACTTTGGCATGGGTCACCAGCGGCGTGCCGACACTCGGGCCACGGCCGAAGAGGATATTGAGCACGCCGGCGGGGAAGATGTCGTTGGCCAGCTGCGCCAGGCGCAGGGCGGTCAGCGGTGTCTGCTCCGAGGGCTTGAGCACCACGGTGTTGCCGGCGGCCAGCGCCGGCGCGATCTTCCAGGCCACCATCATCAGCGGGTAGTTCCACGGCGCAATGGAGGCGATCACACCCAGCGGGTCGCGACGGATCATCGAGGTATGGCCCGGCAGGTATTCGCCTGCCGCCGAGCCGCTCAGGCAGCGGGTGGCACCGGCAAAGAAACGGAACACGTCGGCGATGGCCGGGATTTCGTCATTGAGGGCCGCAGCATAGGGTTTGCCGCAGTTGTCCGATTCCAGGCGGGCCAGCTCCTCGCCGTGTTGCTCGATGCTGTCTGCCAGTTTCAGCAGCAACAGCGAACGGTCTTTGGGTGTGGTTTGCGACCAGCTCTGAAATGCCTGGTCGGCGGCACGCACGGCAGCATCGACCTGAGCTTCGCTGGCCTCGTTGATCTCGACCAATGTGCTGCCCAGCGCAGGGTTGAGTACCGCCAGCGCGTTGCCTTCACCGGCAACCAGTTGGCCATTGATCAGCAGTCGGGTTTGCATCGTTCGGTCCTCCTAGAGTTATTTGCCGCTACCGGCGACGCTTTCGCCACCGCGGGTCAGGTAATAGGCGCCAAGGATCGGCAGCATGGTCACCAGCATCACCAGCATGGCGACGACGTTGGTCACCGGCACGTCGCGAGGCCGGCTGAGCTGGTTGAGCAGCCAGATCGGCAGGGTGCGCTCGTGGCCGGCGGTGAAGGTGGTAACGATGATTTCGTCGAACGACAGGGCAAAGGCGAGCATGCCGCCCGCCAGCAGGGCCGAGCCGAGGTTGGGCAGGATGATGTAGCGGAAGGTCTGCCAGCCGTCGGCACCCAGGTCCATCGATGCCTCGATCAGGCTATGGGAGGTGCGGCGCAGGCGGGCGATGACGTTGTTGTAGACGATCACAACGCAGAATGTGGCGTGGCCGACGACGATGGTAAAGATCCCCGGCTCGATGCCCAGGCTCTTGAACGCCGAGAGCAAGGCGATGCCAGTGATGATCCCGGGCAGGGCAATCGGCAGGATCAGCATCAGCGAGATGCCTTCCTTGCCAAAAAAGCTGCGGCGGTACAGCGCGGCCGATGCCAGGGTGCCGAGCACCAGGGCAATGAGAGTGGCCAGGCAGGCGACCTGCAGCGAGAGTTTGATCGACTCCAGCACGTCGGGCCGCGAGAACGCCACGCTGAACCACTTCAGGGTGAAGCCCTGGGGCGGAAAGCTGAAGGCCGCGTCTTCGGTGTTGAAGGCGTAGAGGAAGATGATCAGGATCGGGAAGTGCAGGAACACCAGCCCGCCCCAGGCGGCCAGGCGCAGGCCCAGCGAGGCTTTTTCAGAGTGCATCGAAGGCCCCCAGGCGTTTGACAATGGACAGGTACACGGCAATCAGCACGATTGGCACCAGGGTGAACGCCGCCGCCATCGGCATGTTGCCGATCGCGCCTTGCTGGGCGTAGACCATGCCGCCGATGAAGTAGCCGGGCGGGCCGACCAGTTGCGGCACGATGAAGTCGCCCAGGGTCAGCGAGAAGGTAAAGATGGAGCCGGCGGCAATGCCCGGCACCGACAGCGGCAGGATTACCTGCATGAAGGTTTGCCGCGGCTTGGCACCGAGGTCGGCGGAAGCTTGCAGCAGCGAAGGCGGCAAGCGTTCCAGCGAAGCCTGGATCGGCAGGATCATGAACGGCAGCCAGATGTAGACGAACACCAGGAAGCGCCCCAGGTGCGACGTTGACAGGGTGCTGCCGCCGACGCCGGGAATGGTCAGGATAAAGTGCAGGACCGGCTCAAGGCTCAGTTGCTGGACGAACCACTGGGCGACACCGCCCTTGGCCAACAGCAAGGTCCAGGCATAGGCCTTGACGATGTAGCTGGCCCACATCGGCATCATCACCGCGATGTAGAAGAATGCCTTGGTCTTGCCCGTGGTGTAGCGCGCCATGTAGTAGGCAATGGGGAAGGCCAGGGCGGCGCTTGCGATGGACACGGCGATGGCCATGCCCAGGGTACGCAGGATGATGTCGAAGTTCGCCGGATTGAACAGCGCGGCAAAGTTGGCCAGGGTCAGGTCCGGCGTCACCGCCATGGTGAAGTCGTCGAAGGTGTAGAAGCCCTGCCACAACAGGTTCAACAATGAGCCGAGGTAGATCGCGCCAAACCAGATCAGTGGCGGGATCAGCAGCATCAGCAGGTACAGGTTCGGTCGCCGATAGAGCAGGTTGGAAAAGCGCCGCAACGGCGAATTTACCGGGCGCAAGCCCGGTTTTTCGAGGGCCAGGCTCATCTCAGTGACCCTCGCTCAGCACGGTTTCCTGCAACGCAGTCATCGCCTCGCGGGCCCAGCGTGCCTGAACGCGCTGGCCGGTTTGCCAGGGCTGGGCGTGCTCTTGCCATTGGTTGTTGGCGTGGCTCACCGCCAGCAGCTGGCCGTTGTCCAGCTTGAGCTCGAAGCGGGTGGCACTGCCTTGGTACTGGATGTCGTGGAGCAGGCCGCTGACCTGGATTTCATGACTGGCAGCAGCCTGATCGCCCAGGCGGATGTGCTCCGGACGGATCGAGAAGGGCAGCTGGCTGCCGTTCAGTTGCTGGGCCAGTTCGCCGCGCACGACGTTGGAGGTACCGACAAACTCGGCGACAAAGGTGGTCGCCGGTTTCATGTAGAGATTGCGTGGGGTATCGACCTGTTCGATGCGCCCGCGGTTGAACACTGCGACGCGGTCGGACATCGACAGCGCTTCGGTCTGGTCGTGGGTGACGAAGATGAAGGTGATGCCCAGCTGGCGCTGGAGTTTTTTCAGCTCGCTCTGCATCTGCTCGCGCAGTTTGAGATCGAGGGCGCCTAGTGGTTCGTCCAGCAGCAGCACGCGCGGCCGGTTGACCAGGGCGCGGGCCAGGGCCACCCGTTGGCGCTGGCCACCGGAAAGTTGTACTGGCTTGCGCTCGCCGTAGCCGCCCAGGGCCACCATGGCCAAGGCTTCTTCGGCGCGGGCGTGGCGCTCTTGCTTGCCAACGCCTTTGACCTTCAGGCCGTAGGCGACGTTGTCGCGCACGTTCATGTGCGGGAACAGCGCGTAGTCCTGGAATACAGTGTTGACGTCGCGCTGGTACGGCGGCAAGCCAGCGGCTTCGGCACCATGGATGCGAATCGAGCCGCTGCTGGGTTGTTCGAAGCCGGCGATCAGGCGCAGGCAGGTGGTTTTGCCCGAACCCGAAGGGCCGAGCATGGAGAAGAACTCGCCGTCCTGGATGTCGATGGAAACCCGGTCGACGGCTTTGACCTCGCCGAACGAACGGGAAACCTGGGTGAACTGGACTGCAAGGGTCATGATGGTGTTGCTCCGGACTGCGGGTTGTTTTTGTAGGTGCAGATCCCTGTAGGCGCGGATTTATCCGCGATGGGCTGCGAAGCAGCCCCCTGTTGGGCCCGCGCTGCGGGCCTTCGCGGATGAATCCGCTCCTACAGGGGACGGGGACTCAGCGGCCGCCCATGATCGCGATGTAGTCCTGGGTCCAGCGGCTATACGGCACGAACTTGCCGCCCTCTGCTTGCGGGGTTTTCCAGAAGGCAATCTTCTCGAACAGGTCGTAGCCGTTGGTCTTGCAGCCTTCGGCGCCCAGCAGTTCGCTGCCAGTACAGGCTGCCGGTACCGCTGGCAACGAACCGAACCAGGCCGCCACGTCACCTTGCACCTTCGGTTGCAGCGACCAGTCCATCCACTTGTACGCGCAGTTCGGGTGCTTGGCGTCGGTGTGCAGCATGGTGGTGTCGGCCCAACCGGTGGCGCCTTCTTTTGGTACCGTCGAAGCCACCGGCTGGTTGTCGGCTTTCAGCCCGTTGACCATGTAGCCCCAGGAACTGGAGGCCGCCACGCCTTCGTTCTTCACGTCGCTCATCTGCACGGTTGCGTCATGCCAGTAGCGATGGATCAGCGGTTGTTGCTGGCGCAGCAGGTCAAGCACGGCCTTGTACTGGGCTTCGTTCAGTTCGTAGGGGTTCTGGATGCCCAGTTCCGGCTTGGCCGACTTCAGGTACAGCGCCGCATCGGCAATGTAGATCGGGCCATCGTAGGCCTGCACGCGGCCCTTGTTCGGCTTGCCATCGGGCAGGTTTTGCGGTTCGAACACCACGTTCCAGCTGGTCGGCGCCTCTTTGAACACGTTGGTGTTGTACAGCAGCACGTTAGGGCCCCACTGGTAAGGGGTGCCATAGGTCTGCTTGTTGACCACGAACCAGTCGCCGTTCTGCATGCGCGGGTCGACGTTCTTCCAGTTGGGGATCAGCGCAGTGTTGATCGGCTGCACGCGCTTGCCGGCGATCAGGCGCAGCGAGGCATCGCCCGAGGCGGTGACCAGGTCGTAGCCACCCTTGGCCATCAGGCTGACCATTTCGTCGGAGGTGGCAGCGGTTTTCACGCTGACCTTGCAGCCGGTTTCCTTTTCAAAGCCGGTTACCCAGTCGTAAGCCTTGTCGCTTTCACCGCGCTCGATATAGCCAGGCCACGCCACGATATCCAGCTGGCCTTCGCCAGCGCCCACGGCTTTGAGCGGTTCGGCGGCCTGGACCGCGGCACTGGCCAGCAGGGCGGTACTCAGGGCGCTGAGCAGAGCGTTCTTGTGCACTGACATGGTATTCCCTCTTGTTCAAATTATGGTCGGGGCAGTAGTAGCGAAAGCGGTGACGCAACTCTTGTAAGCGTAGTGCTGTTGTTCCGGTCTATGCCAAATGCTCGCCGTGGCGCGCCATGATGTGGCGGACCACGCTGTAGTCCTGCAGCGAATCGCTGGACAGGTCCTTGCCATACCCGGAGCGCTTGAGGCCGCCATGGGGCATTTCGCTGACCAGCATGAAGTGACTGTTGATCCAGGTGCAGCCGTATTGCAGGCGGGCGGCGATCTGCATGGCCTTGTCCAGGTTCTGCGTCCACACCGAGGAGGCCAGGCCGTATTCGGAGTCGTTGGCCCAGTCCACTGCCTGGCTCAGCGCCTCGAAGCGGGTCACGGTAACGACCGGCCCGAACACCTCGCGCTGGACGATTTCGTCGTTTTGCTTGCAGCCGGCCAGCAAGGTTGGCTGGTAATAGAAGCCCGGCCCCGAGTGCACGGCGGCGCCGGTGACCCGCTCGATATGCGGCTGACTCAGTGCCCGCTCGACAAAACTGGCGACCCGGTCGCGCTGGCGGGCACTGATCAGCGGGCCTATCTCGTTGTCGCTGTCGCGCTTGCCGGCAAAGCGCAGGCTGGCGACAGCGGCGCCCAGCTCGGCCACCAGGCGGTCATGAATACCGGCCTGGGCGTAGATACGGCAAGCGGCGGTACAGTCTTGGCCGGCGTTGTAGTAGCCATAGGTACGTACCCCCTCGACCACGGCCTGCAGGTCGGCATCGTCACAGACGATCACCGGCGCCTTGCCGCCGAGTTCCAGGTGGGTGCGCTTGAGGGTTTTCGAGGCGGCCTGAAGTATTTTCTGGCCGGTGACGATATCGCCGGTCAGCGACACCATGCGTACCTTGGCATGGCTGACCAGATGGCTGCCGACGCTTTCACCGCCGCCGCAGATGATATTCAGCACGCCGGGCGGCAACAGGGCATTGAGGGCCGGTGCCAGCGCCAGGATCGACAACGGTGTGTGTTCAGACGGCTTGAACACCAGGGTGTTGCCGGCGGCCAGGGCCGGAGCGATTTTCCACGCGGCCATCATCATCGGGTAGTTCCATGGCGCAATCGACGCCACCACGCCCAATGCATCCCGGCGCACCATGCTGGTGTAGCCCGGCAGGTATTCGCCGGCCAGCTGGCCGGTCTGGCAGCGCACGGCGCCGGCAAAGAAACGGAACACATCGATGGCGGCCGGCAGGTCGTCCTGGCGTGCCAGGTGCAGCGGCTTGCCACAGTTCAGTGCCTCCAGCTGCGCCAGTTGATCGGCGTGCTGCTCGATGGCATCGGCAATCGCCAACAGTACGTTGGCACGCTGTTGTGGCGTGGTCCGTGACCAGCTGGCAAAGGCGTGGTGCGCGGCCAGGATGGCGGTTTCGACCTGTTCGGTGCTGGCCTCGGGGATCTGTGCCAGCACGGCACCAGTGGCCGGATTGAGAATGGGCTCGGCCAGGCCATTGCCGTTCACCAGCTCGCCATCAATGAGCAGGGCGGTGCGTAGCGCAGTGGAGGGGGAACCTGACATCGTGCGGATTCTCTATTTTTATGGTGGCACGTTGGATGCGTTGTCTGAGACTAGAGCGACTCAGCCAGCCCGACAAATGCTAAATACTGAAGGCACCATTCGATTAAATCGAATGCCGCCTTCCGGCACTCGGTTGTTCGCGGGCGACAGTGAGGAATGGGTCGACCAGCGCCGGGCGTGCCGTGCCCCGGCGCCAGGCGAGACCGATGTCGAGGGTCTGGTGCAGGTCGGCCAGCGGCCGCGCTTCGATGATGTCGCCTTCCAGCGACCACGGGCGGTAGGTCATGTCGGGCTGGATCGATACCCCGAGCCCTGCCGCGACCAGGCTGCGTACCGCTTCGGTGGAGGCCGTGCGCAGGCTGATCTGGGCGCGCAGCCCGGCGCCGGCCCAGATGCGCTTGGCGTTCTGCTCCATTTCATCGACGTTGAGCTGAATCAACGGCTCCAGCGCTACTTCGGCCAGGCTGATGCTGTCGCGCTCCAGCAGCGGGTGCTGGGCCGGTAGCCAGAGCCGGTGCGGGGAGTGGGTGAGGACTTCGGTCTGTAGCGCCAGACGGTCTTCGAGGTTGGAGAGAATCAGCACGCCGACATCGATTTCGCCGCTGACCAGCAAATGTTCGATATAGGGGCGCTCGTCTTCGGTGACGTGGATGTCGACGTTGGGGTAGGCGCGCTGGAAGCGGGTCAGCAGATCGGCCAGGTAGTAACCGGCGACCAGGCTGGTCACGCCGATCGTCAGCTGCCCGGCGACCTGGTCGGTGCTCTGTTGCAGGCTGCGCTTGGCATTGTCGACGGTGGCCAGGATCAAGTGCGCCTGGCGCAGGAACTGGTGCCCCTGGTGGGTCAGGGTCATGCCTTTGGCGTGGCGGTTGAACAGGCTGACGCCGATCTCTTGTTCCAGTTGCTGAATCGCCAGGGTCAGGGTGGATTGAGAAATGAACGCGGTCTGCGCCGCGGCGGAAATCGAGCCGGTTTCAGCAACGGCAATGAAGTGGCGAATCTGGCGCAGGGTCATCATGGCGGCGATCTTTTATGAGTTTTATCGGCCTGATGGAGTGTATATCTTTTTTTTCGATGGCTAACGGTGAGGATCAGGGCTGGGCGCTGCGAGCGCTGTCGTCGGTCAAGTAATTGTGTCCGCAGGTCAAGCGGGCGGCAAAACCTGCTGGGAGGATAGGGGCAGGCCCCGAGGGCCGCCTAAAATAATGACAGGAACCAGGAGAACGCCCCATGACTGCCTACCTAAACGCCTATGCCCGCGCGACCGAGGACCCTGAGGGGTTCTGGCGCGAACAGGCCGCCGAGCTGGACTGGTACCAATTCCCCGAACAGATCTTTGCCCCGGAGCCCAGCGGCAACGGTCGCTGGTTCCCTGACGGGCAGCTCAATACCTGTCACCTGGCTGTCGACCGGCACGTGGCCAATGGTGCCGGGGAGCGCTGCGCGATTATTTACGATTCGCCGGCCACGGGCGTTCAGGAGCGCATCAGCTATCGCCAGTTGCAGGCCCGCGTGGCCCGGTGTGCCGGCATGTTGCGCGCACTGGGGGTAACGCGTGGCGACCGGGTAATCATTTACATGCCGATGATTCCTCAAGCGCTAGTTGGCATGCTTGCCTGTGCCCGCTTGGGCGCCGTGCATTCGGTGGTGTTTGGCGGGTTCTCGGCTGCCGAGCTTGCGGTTCGTATCAACGACGCGGCCCCCAAGGTGCTGCTCAGTGCCAGTTGCGGTATCGAATATGACCGCGTCGTCCCCTACAAGCCGTTGCTGGACAAGGCCCTGGAGCTGGTAGCGGGGATCACGCCGCATGTGGTGATTGAACAGCGCGAGCAGGTCGAGGCGCCGTTGCGCGGGCCCCGGGAGCACGACTGGCAGGCACTGTTAGCCCAAGCCGACCCGGTGGCTCCCGTGCCGCTCAAGGCCACTGATCCGCTCTACATCCTGTACACCTCGGGCACCACCGGTAAACCCAAGGGGGTGGTGCGCGACAACGGTGGTCACGCCGTGGCGCTCAATTTCAGCATGCAGGCGCTGTACGACGCACAACCGGGCGATGTGTTCTGGGCAGCCTCGGATATCGGCTGGGTGGTGGGCCACTCCTACATTGTCTATGCCCCGCTGATTCGTGGTTGCACCACCGTGCTCTATGAGGGCAAACCGGTGCGCACGCCCGATGCGGGCGCGTTCTGGCGGGTGATCGCCGAGCACCAGGTGAATGTGTTCTTCACCGCACCCACTGCTTTTCGCGCGATCAAGCGTGAAGACCCGCAGGTGCGCCTGGCCGCCGGTCGCGACCTGTCGTGCCTGAAGGCGGTGTATGTTGCCGGCGAACGCCTGGACCCGCCGACTTACGAGTGGTTGCACAGTTTCCTGCCGTGTCCGGTGATCGATCACTGGTGGCAGACCGAGACCGGCTGGGCAATTGCCGGCAACCCGCGTGGGCTTGGCGATTTCCCGATGAAGCCGGGTTCCGCCAGCCTTCCGTTACCCGGCTACCAGCTAGAGATTCTCGACGACGACGGTCGGCCTGTGCCGCGAAACGAGCCGGGTAATATCGCCCTGCGCCTGCCGCTGCCACCGGGCACCCTGAGCACGTTGTGGGGCGATCCCGCGCGTTTCGTTGACAGTTACCTGAGCGTGTTCCCGGGCTACTACTGCAGCGGTGATGGTGGCTATGTGGATGACGACGGCTATCTGTTCGTAATGGGTCGTGTGGACGATGTGATCAATGTCGCCGGGCACCGCTTGTCCAGCGGCAGCCTGGAAGAAGCCCTTGGCGATCATCCGGCCGTCGCCGAATGCGCAGTGGTGGCACTAGCCGAAGCGCTGAAGGGTGAGGTGCCGGTAGGCTTTGTGGTGCTCAAGCAAGGTGTCCAGCCAGACCCTGCGCAACTCGAAGGCGAACTGATTGCACGGGTGCGTGATGCCGTGGGTGCAATTGCCTCGCTGCGCCGGGTGTTCATCCTCAAACGCCTGCCCAAGACCCGTTCCGGCAAGATCCTGCGCAAGACCCTGCGCAGCCTGGCGGCGGGGCCGGAGGTGGCGGTACCGCCGACCATCGAGGACCCGGCAGTGCTCGACGAAGTGCGCGCGGTGTTTGAGCAGGCGGGTTGCTATGACGCAGCGCGTGCAAGTTACGCGGCCACCGGGCATTGAACGAAAGTACCCGGTAGCAGAGCCAGCCTTCGCGGTTGGCTCCTTTCGATCACTGAGTCATCAGGCATGAAAAAGCCCCGCCAGGATCAGGTCCTGGCGGGGCTCGCGATTGCCGGTTACAGGAGTCGCAAGACGCGCTGCAGCGCACCGAGGAACTGCGCGACATTCTCTGCACTGAAGCACAGTTGCGGGCGGATCTTGAGTGTATTGTTCTGCGCGCCGGAAACGCCGATCAGCATCCCTTCGTCACGCAGCAGGTTGACGATGCGCCGTGCTGCGGCACCGTCCGGCAGGCCAGCAGCGTCCAGCACATCGACACCGATGAACAGCCCCGCCCCCCGCACCTGGCCAAGGCTGGCATGCTCGCGGGCAACGCCCTCAAGGCCTTCCTTGAGCAGGGCGCCAACACGCAGGGCATTATTCTGCAGGCCCTCCTCCTCAATGACCTGCAGCACCGCCAGACCGGCCGCGGCGGACACCGGATTGCCGCCGAAGGTGTTGAAGTAACTGGCGTTGCGACCGAAGCGCTCGAGAATTTCCGGACGTACCGTGAGGCCGGCAAGCGGATGGCCGTTGCCCATCGGCTTGCCCATGGTCACCAGTTCGGGCACCAGGCCATGACGCTGGAAGCCCCACATGTGCGTGCCGGTCCTGCCAAATCCTGGTTGAACCTCGTCGGCGATGAACACGCCGCCGGCGGCGCGCACGGCTTCCACCGCCTCCCGCAGGAAGCCAGCGGGATCGGCGAACACCCCGTCGCTGGTGAACAGGGTGTCCACCAGCAGTGCCGCTGGGCGGATGCCATGACGTTGCATGTCGGCCAGTGCAGCGCGTACCTGTGCGGCGAACACGCGGCCGGTGCGCTGCGGATCTTCCGGGCTGTGCAGTGGCGCGTCGACCACGCGGACGTCACGCCCCAACGGTACGTAATCGCCCACCGAAGGGGACAGTTCGGCAATTGCCGCCGTCATCCCATGGTAGGCATAGCGGGTAACGATGACCCCGGTGCCGCCGGTGTAGTCGCGGGCGATGCGCAGGGCGAGGTCGTTGGCTTCGCTGCCGGTGCAGGTGAACATCACATTGCTCAGTTGTGCCGGCATGGTTGCCAGCAGTTTCTCGGCGTAGTCGAGTACACCTTCGTGCAAATAGCGGGTGTGGGTGTTCAGGGCGGCAGCCTGGCGGCTCAGGGCTTCGACCACGCGAGGATGGCTGTGGCCAACCGAGGCGACGTTGTTGTACAGGTCGAGGTACGCCCGGCCGTCACTGTCGTAAAGCCAGGTGCCGGCACCACGCACCAGGTGCAGCGGATTGTCGTAGAACAACTGGTAGGCCGGGCCGAGCAATCGCTGGCGACGCTCGATCAGGTGGCGCTCGGTGCTGCCCAGGGACTCGGCGTGTTCGGGCTGGAAGGCGTTCACTTTCAACATGGGAGGGCTCCTCAGGCGTCCTGGCGTTCATCGTCCATGACGATGCTGCCGATGATGTGGTACTTGCGGCGGTCGAAGTAACGGAAGTACAGGGCGATCGACGCGCCGAGCGCAAAGCTTGCGGCGACGATCCACGGAATCAGCCGGAACAGCAGCGATTCGGCTGCAGTGCCGGCGGCGAAGCTGAGGTTGGCGAACAACAGGTAAACCACATAGAGCATGCCGAAGCCGCCGAGCAGGGGAGCCAGGAAGGTCTTGAACCAGTGCGCCTGGGCGCGGTGCCTGGTGCCGACATGGAAGTAGCAGACCACGGCAAAGGCACACAGCGCCTGGACGATGAGGATGCCCATGGTGCCGAGGATGGCCAGCAGTGCGTAAAGGTCGGCGTAGGGGTCCTTGCCGGTGAACAGGAAAGCCAGAACGATCACCGTGGCGATCAGGGTCTGAACGGTGGAGGCAACGTGCGGTGAACCATGGCGCTCGTGGGTGCGGCCCACGGTGCGGCCGAGGAAGTCGAACAGGTTCTCCCGGCCAAGGGCGTACAGGTAGCGTGCCGCACAGTTGTGGAAGGCCATGCCGCAGGCGAACGAACCGGTCACCACCAACAGCTTGAACAGGCTGACCGCCCACTCGCCGATATAGGTGCGGGTCGGGCCGTAGAACACCTCGGCGGCGCTGGCAGGGTCCTGCGCGAGGCGAATCGCCTCGGCGGGGCCGGAGCCGGCGATGGCCATCCACGACACGAACACATAGAACACACCGATGCCGATCACTGCGATCAGCGTCGCCAGCGGAATGATCTTTTTCGGGTTGCGCGACTCTTCGCCGTACATGGCCGAGGACTCAAACCCGACCCAGGACCAGAAGGCGAAGAACAGGCCGATGCCGGCATTGGCGCCAATCACGCCCTCTGCCGGGCGGAATGCGTTCAACGGGTTGATCGACTCCGCTGCCATGCCTTGTGGTCCGCCACCGTGCAGCAGGACGGCAAACGCCATCAGCGCCAGCATCAGGATTTCCAGCACCAGGCACAGGCCCAGCACCTTGGCGGTGAGGGAAATGTCGAAGTAACTGAGTACCCCATTGGCAATCAGCATCGCCAGGGCGAACACAATCCACGGCACCTGCAGGCCCAGCATGCTGGACACCAGGTCTTCGCAGAAAAAGGCGAAGATTCCTACCAGTGCGGCTTCGAAGACAATGTAGGTAAGCGTTACCGCAATCCCCGAGGCCATACCCACCACCCGGCCGAGGCCATGGGAAATGAAGCCATAGAAAGCACCGGTGGCGGTGATGTATTTCGCCATCTGCGCATAGCCGATGGCAAACAGCGCGAGGATGATCGTCGCCACCAGGTAGCCGGCAGGGGCGTACTGGCCATTGCCGCTGCCAATGGCGATCGGTACGTTGCCGAGCATCGCGGTAATCGGTGCTGCGGTCGCCACGGTCATGAACAATACGCCCATCAAACCTACAGCGTTCTTGCGCAGGCGCTGCACCTCGCGGGGTTGTTGCGCCTGGCCGTCCAGCTTCAGTTCCAGCTCGCTGCTATAAGTCCCACTCATCTGGAGATTCTCCGAGTTTTATTGTTTTGTGCGAGGGGTCAGGCCAGCGCCTGCAAGGATTCGGGAAGGATCTGGCCGCCGTCGACGACCAGGCTCTGCCCGGTGAGGTAGCCAGCCTCTTTCGAGGCAAAGAACAGCGCGGCATTGGCGATGTCATCGACCTGGCCAAGGCGCTTGAGCGGTACGGATGCGGCCATGCTGGCCAGGTAGTCGTCACCCATGCCGTGCAGGCCTTCGGTGACAATGTTGCCCGGCAGCACGGCGTTGATGGTGATGCCGTCGCGCGCCAGTTCGATCGCCGCTGTGCGCATGAAGCCCAGTTGCGCCGCCTTGCTCGCGCCGTAATGCGCCCAGCCGGGAAAACCGGTGATCGGCCCGGTGATTGAAGAGGTCAGGATCACCCTGCCATATTCAGCGCGGCGCAAATGCGCCAGTGCGGCTTGCACACACAGAAACGAGCCCTTGGCATTGGTGTCGAGCACAAGGTCCCAGTCGGCATCCGTCATGTGCTCCAGTGCGGCGGAGGGGAACACACCGGCATTGGCACACAGCACATCGAGCCCGCCCTGGGCTGTCGCGACCTCATCGACCAGGCGCTGTACCTGTTCGCGCTCGCTCACATCGGCAGCCAGGCCGATGACGGCCAGGCCCTCGTCGCGCAGGCGGGCGGCCAAGGCCTCGACCTTGTCCCGCTGCCGTCCGCTGATCGCCACCTTGGCACCCTGGCGAGCGAAGCCGATGGCGATGCCCAGGCCGATGCCGCTTGTGCCACCTGTGACCAATACACTCTTGCCTTGTAATGAAGTCAGCATGTTCCAGCCCTCGATCCTGTGACGTAGCCCAGTGGTGTGGATCGATGGTGGGCCGACCGGCAGCGCCCGACTTGACCCCAGGGCACAAGTTGCGGGTCGCAGGATCAAATTCTTGCTCAGGCCCTGTTGCCTTGTGATGCGTGGTCAAGATTTCGCGGTTTACGGTCAAGCCAGCCGCGCGGGGCTCGACACATGCTGGACATCAGACCCCTGCCAATGGAGCGTGCCTGATGACCAGCGATACCCTTATCCATGCCAGCCCCGCCGTACTCGATTGCTTCGCCCAGCGTGCGTTGGCGCGTTATGCCAGCAGCTATCAGGGTCAGATCGAGTTGCTGGTGCACTCGGAGAATGCGACCTATTGCGTGAAAGGCGCTCGGCAACGTTTTGTTCTGCGCGTGCACCGCGCGGGCTACCATCAGCACGCCGACATCGCCAGCGAACTGGCCTGGCTGGCGGCCCTGCAGGCCACCGGCCTGGAAGTGCCAGTGCCGATCGCGGGCCTGGACGGCGAGGCCATCCAGGTTGTCGAATTGCCGGGGCATGGCAGCCGTTTCGTCGTGCTGTTCCACTGGATCGACGGCGGTGAACCGGACCAGCAGCAACTCAATGCCTCGTTCCGCCGGCTGGGCGAGATCAATGCCAGCCTGCACCGTCACGCCCGTAGCTGGCAGCGCCCGAGCAACTTCCAGCGCCTGACCTGGAACCATGAAAGCATGCTCGGCGAGCAGGGCCATTGGGGGCGCTGGAGCGAGGCACCGTACCTGGACGCACGGGCCAGTGCGCTGATCGGCGAGACGGTCGAGGTCATCGGCGAGCGCCTGTGCGGCTATGGTGAAGACCCTTCACGCTTTGGTCTGATCCATGCCGACCTACGCCTGACCAACCTGCTGGTGCAGGGGGATCGCACACGGATCATCGATTTCGACGACTGCGGGATGGGCTGGTACCTGCATGACCTGGCCGCCGCCCTGAGCTTCTTCGAGCACCACCCGGATTTGCTGCAATGGATCGATAACTGGCTCGAAGGCTACAGCCGCGTGGCCAGCCTGGATGCGCGCGACATCGCCATGCTGCCGACCTTGATCATGCAGCGGCGCCTGCAGCTGCTGGCCTGGACCGGGACCCATCGGGGCACCCCGCAGGTGGAATGCCTGGGGCCGGTGTGGGTGGAGCAGACCGTGGGTCTGTGTCACCGCTATCTGGAAGAGCGCCCGGTGGGTGCGCTCGCCCAGGCATGATGCAGACAATTATGTAACCGAAGGTTACGCACCGTGCAGGTGCGTAGCCAGGGTCAGACGCGGCGGGTGTATCCCGGCAATGATCTGCCCTTGAGCGGTCGAATGGCGCTTTTAGCGGTTTTTCCACCGCGTGGAATGAAACTTGCTCCCAACCTTACCCAGCAACCGGTAATGGCTCGAGGAGGGTTCTACGTGCACGTCGTCCAATCAGGTCAGCGCTTGCAAGCGGGTACGCCCCCGGGTAACCCGATCGGTATTCTCGCCTCGGCGGCAACCGGCCTGGTCGGTTTCATCGGCCAGCAAGGTGGCGATGTCGAGCGCATCCTCGGGCGCACCGGCATCGCCTGCGATCAGCTGGAGCACCCGACCTTGAGCCTGGACCTGAACCAATACTGCCAGGTGTTCGAAGAGGCGGCCCGGCAGACGGGCAACGACAACTTCGGCCTGCGCTTTGGCCAGCAATTCAAGCCCGATGCCCTGGGGCTGCTCGGCTATGTCGGCATGTGTTCGGCTACCCTCGGAGACGCCCTGCGCAATGTGGTCAGCACCTTTCCCGTGCACCAGCAAAGCAGCCTCCTGCGCATGGAGGAGCGCGGAGAATTTTGCCAGCTGGATTATCAGGTGCAGTACGGCGCCATCCTGCGCAAGCGTCAGGATGCCGAGTTGTCCCTGGGCATGTTCGTCAACCTGATGCGTCATGCCCTGGGGCAGAACTGGGGGCCGGAGAAGGTGCTGTTCGAGCACCCACAACCCGAGGCCTGGCACGAGCACTGCAAAGTGTTCGATGCGCCAGTGCTGTTCGGTCAGCAACGCAACTCCCTGGTGTTCCGCCGCAGTGTGCTCGACCGGCCGATGCCGGGCCGCGACCCGCGACTGCTGGCAATTGTCATCGAAAGCATGCGTCTACTCGGTACTCAGGCGGGTGCAACGAATCGTCCGGGCATTGTCGATGACGTCAAATCGCAGGTCAGGGCTTTGCTCGGTGATGGCTACCCGAGCCTGGAGCAGGTCGCCGACCAGTTGCGCATGCCGAGCTGGACCGTACAGCGCCGTCTGCAGGAGCAGGGACTGAGCTTTTCCACCTTGGTCGACACCGTTCGCCAGGAGCTGGCGACCTACTACCTGCAACAATCCGCACTGCCGATTTCCGAGCTCGCCCTGTTGCTCGGCTATTCAGAAATCAGCGCGTTCTCGCGGGCGTTCCGGCGCTGGTTCGAGGTCAGCCCGAAACAATGGCGCCAGGCACACAAAGGGCAAGCAACCGCCCCTTGAGTGGAGGACTTGTCGGCCCGCGTGCACTAAGTGCCATGCGTCTTGCGCAGGGGCACCTCTTTCAGCAGCCAGGACAACACAAACGCCACGCCGGTGATCACACAGGCCACCAGAAACACGCCGTGCATGGCGCCGGAAAAAGCCTCCAGATAGAGGTGTTGCAACGGGGCGGCGAGGGCATGTACGTCTGCCGGCGACAAATTGGCCGGTGCCCCGACGCTGGCCGGGAAATCGCCGGTCAGCCGATCCAGCAAGGCATGTGAGAACAGGGCGCCAAACACCGAGACGCCAATGGCCCCGCCGACCGAGCGGAACAGGGTCGTGCCGGAGGTGGCGACGCCCATATGGCGCAGTTCCACGCTGTTCTGCACGGCGAGGATCAGCACCTGCATGACCATGCCCAGGCCGGCACCCAGCAGCCCCATGTAGAGGTTCATCAGCGCCGTTGGCGTGTCCAGGTCCAGGCGGCTCAACAGGCCCAGTGCGATCACCTGCAGCAAGGTGCCGATGATCGGAAATATCCGGTAGCGGCCCCAGCGGCTGATCAGACGCCCGGTAATTGCCGACACCACCAGCAGGCTGCCCATCAACGGCAGCATCTGCAGACCGGCGCCGGTCGGGGTGGCGTCCTTGACCACCTGCATGTACATCGGCAGGAAGGTCACCGAGCCAAACAACGACACACCGACGATAAAGCTGATCAGGCCGGCAAGCACAAAGGTGCGGTGGCGGAACAGGTGCAGCGGCATGATCGGCTCGGCTGCACGGCGCTGCTCCAGAACGAAACCCACCAGAGCGATCAGGGCAAACAGCGACAGGCACAGGATGTCCAGCGAGGCCCAGGCAAACTGGCTGCCGCCCAGGCTGGTGATGAGCACGAGTGAGGCCAGCGCCACGGTCAGGAAAAACGCCCCGATGTAATCGATGTCGTGCTTTACCCGGGTTGCAGGTGGACGGAACACGCTGCCGATCACCACCAGTGCCAGCAAGCCCAGCGGCAGGTTGATATAAAAGATCCAGCGCCAGGACAGCTGTTCGACCAGAAAACCGCCGATCAGCGGCCCGACCACGGTCGCCAGGCCAAACACGCCACCAAACAGCCCCTGGTAACGCCCGCGCTCGGCAGGTGGGATGACGTCGCCGATGGCCGCCATCGCCACCACCATCAACCCGCCACCGCCCAGGCCCTGAAGAGCGCGCAGTAGCACCAGTTCGGTCATGTTCTGCGCGGCGCCGCACAACACCGAGCCGACCAGGAACAGGACGATGGCGACCTGCAGCACGCGCTTGCGGCCGTAAAGATCGCCAAACTTGCCGTACAGCGGCACCACCACCGTGGACGCCAGCAAATAGGCGGTCACCACCCAGGACAGCCAGCGCAACCCGCCCAGGTCGCTGACGATGGTCGGCAGGGCGGTCGAGACGATGGTCTGGTCGAGCGCAGCGAGGAACATCACCAGCAGCAATGCACTGAACAACAGAGGGATGGGCGGGTGATCAGCCTTCTCGACGGGAGCGGCGGTAGCGACTGCGGCAGCGTTCTCGGATGTCGGTTGCATGCGGTGACCTGAGCAAAAAAGGGCGATCGTTGAGGGTGGCGCTGTGCCTGTTCAGCTGCTTTCGCGTTGCGCGTACTGCCTGCCGACTTCCTGCAACCCTGCCAGGGCGAAGCTGTACAACTGGGCGGAAACGACATCGCGGGGCATTCCGAGTATTTCCTGCAGGGCACCGGAGGCGCCTCGCGGGCCGATCAGCAGCATGGCCCAGGGGGCGCTGACGCAGAGAACGCAGCGGGTCAGCGCAGGGTTGTCCACCGGGATGGCGGTGATCTCGCTGAACAGCGCTTTGAGCAGTGACAGTTTCAGTGACGCCTCGGTCTGCAGGCCTGTGGGGCTCTGGCTGCTGGGGGTGAGAATCTCGGTTGCCAGTACGCGCAAATGCCAGCTCTCACGGCCCCGCGACGCCTTGCGTACCACCAACTCGACCAGTTCGCGCAATTTCTCTGCTGCAGGTTGTGCGCTGCGGGTAATGCGCTGCAGGTCGGCAATATCCAGAAAGCGTCGCCGAGCCTCTTCCAGTACTGCCTGGTACAGGCCATTGCGGCTGCCGAAGTGGTAGTTGATCGACGCCAGGTCGACCTCGGCCTTGGCGGCCACTGCCTTGTTGCTGGTATCGGCATGGCCGAGCGCGGCAAAGAGCTCGCCGGCAGCCTCGAGAATGCGCGTGCGGGTAGCTTCGCCGTCTTTGCGGGGTTCACGGGGAGAGGTGGCCATCGAAAGCGCTCCGCAGAGAATGATCGTTGGCAGAGCTTGATCTTCATTAAATTTAAATTCAATTTAAATTTAATTTATGTGGCGAAACGGGCTGAGCGCGGGAGGGACTGCGGTTGGCTTCGTCACGTGTAGCAATACATTTCAAGCTGATCCCAACAGGCGGCGCGCTAGAGTAGCCAGCTCGGAGACTACTGTGGAGAACTGTAATGAATACCCGTGGCTTGCTTGATCAACTGCTCAAATCCGGCCAGGACCTGCTGCAGAACCAGGCCGGCAGAAGCCCGGCGGCCAAGCCGGGTGCAAGCGGTGGGCTGGGCGATCTGCTCGGCGGCAAAGGCGGCGGCCTGGGCAGCCTGCTCAGCGGTGCCGGAGGTGGGGCCCTGGCGGCGGGTGCCATGGGCCTGCTACTGGGTAACAAGAAGGCACGCAAATACGGCGGCAAGGCCCTGACCTACGGTGGCCTGGCAGCCCTCGGCGTGTTGGCCTACAAGGCGTATGGCAACTGGCAGTCCAAGCAGGGTGCCACGTCGGCGAGTGAACCACAGACACTCGACCGTTTGCCGCCGGCGCAGGTCGAGCAGCACAGCCAGGCGATTCTCAAGGCGCTGGTCGCAGCGGCCAAATCCGACGGCCATGTCGATGAGCGTGAGCGGGCCTTGATCGAAGGTGAGTTCGTCAGGCTCGACAACGACCCGCAGTTTCAGCACTGGCTACACGCAGAGCTCAACAAGCCGCTGGATCCGGCCGATGTGGCGCGCGCTGCGAGTACGCCGGAAATGGCCGCTGAAATGTACATCGCCAGCGTCATGATGGTGGACGAGGAACACTTCATGGAGCGCGCCTACCTGGACGAGCTGGCACGGCAATTGAAGCTCGATCCGGCCTTGAAAGCAGAGCTGGAAAATCAGGTGCGGATGGCTGCCGCGCAATGAATGCGGGCTAATGGCCACTATTGCCCTCAATAAGTGCCGAACAGTGCGCAAAGTCAGGCGAAAAACCGCGCAGTGCCTGGGCTATACTCAGCCAATTTTTCTGCTCGCGTAGAACCTTTGAGGGCTGACTGTGAAAAACTGGACCTTGCGCCAACGGATGCTGGCGAGTTTCGCCGCGATAATTGCCATCATGCTGCTTATGGTGGTTGCCGCTTATTCGCGGTTGTTGACTATTCAGGCCGGTGAAGTCGCGGTGCGCACCGACAGCATCCCCGGGGTCTACTACAGCTCGATGATTCGCAGTGCCTGGGTCGACAGCTATTTGTTCACCCAGCAACTGGTGGGTTTGAGTGACAATCGCGAGCTGACAGCGGCTGACATGGAACTGTACAAAAGCTTCGATGCGCGCCTCAAACAACACATGGACAGCTACCAGCGCACCATCCAGGACACTGATGACCAGGCCCGTTTCGAGGAGTTCGGCGACTACGCGCAAAACTACCTCAAGGCCGTCAATAGCGTGGTCGAGGCCTACCGGAACAAGGACTACAACGCAGCTCGACAGTTGATCAACGAAGTACTGACGCCCGCCTGGACCACCGGGCGCACCCACTTGAACGGTGTGATCGAGCACAACCGCAAAGCCGCTGAAGCGGCAGCGGAATCGATCGATGGCGCAGTGATCGCCGCCAAGCTGAGCATGGTCATTTCGCTGACCCTGGCGATCATCGCCGCTGCCATTTGCGGGTTGCTGCTGATGCGTGCAATCACCGCACCGATGCAACGCATCGTGCATGCCCTGGACAAGCTCAGGGGCGGCGACCTGAGTGTGCGCCTGAACCTGGACCGCAAGGACGAGTTCGGTGCCATCGAAACCGGTTTCAACGAGATGATGGGCGAGTTGACCAACCTGGTTTCCCAGGCCCAGCGCTCTTCGGTGCAGGTGACCACTTCGGTTACCGAGATTGCCGCCACCTCCAAGCAGCAGCAGGCGACGGCCACTGAAACCGCAGCGACCACCACTGAAATCGGGGCCACTTCGCGGGAAATCGCTGCCACCTCGCGTGACCTGGTCCGAACCATGACCGAGGTTACCTCGGCCGCTGATCAGGCTTCGATTCTTGCCGGTTCAGGGCAGCAGGGGCTGGCGCGCATGGAAGAGACCATGCACCAGGTAATGGGCGCAGCCGATCTGGTCAACAACAAGCTGGCGATCCTCAACGAGAAGGCCGGCAACATCAACCAGGTGGTGGTGACCATCGTCAAGGTCGCCGACCAGACCAACCTGCTTTCGCTCAATGCTGCCATCGAGGCCGAAAAGGCTGGTGAATACGGTCGCGGCTTCGCCGTGGTCGCCACCGAGGTCCGGCGCCTGGCCGACCAGACCGCCGTGGCCACCTACGATATCGAGCAGATGGTGCGCGAGATCCAGTCGGCGGTGTCTGCCGGGGTCATGGGCATGGACAAGTTCTCTGAAGAAGTGCGTCGTGGCATGTTCGAAGTGCAGCAGGTCGGTGAACAGCTGAGCCAGATCATTCATCAGGTCCAGGCTCTGGCGCCGCGGGTGCTGATGGTCAACGAAGGGATGCAGGCACAGGCCACCGGCGCCGAGCAGATCAATCACGCCCTGGTGCAGCTGGGGGATGCCAGCAGCCAGACCGTGGAGTCGCTGCGTCAGGCCAGCTTTGCCATCGATGAGCTGAGCCAGGTTGCAACCGGCCTGCGTGGCGGTGTGTCGCGGTTCAAAGTCTGACGCGCCGATGACCGACTTTCCGCCTCGCCGTAGCCAGGAAACGACTGCTCACGGGACGTTGCACCTGATGTTCAGGATTGCCGAGCAACGCTTTGCCATTGATGCCCATGAAGTGGTTGAAGTACTGCCACGTCTGCAACTCAAACCCATTGCCCATACTCCCGACTGGGTGGCCGGGGTGCTGGCCCATCGTGGCGCGCTGGTGCCGGTGATTGATGTCGGTGCCTTGAGTTTTGGCAACCCGGCGCCGGTGCGCACCAGTACGCGTCTGGTGCTGGTGCATTATCGGGTCGATCCGCTGCGCCCAGACCTGTTGCTTGGGCTGATTCTCGAGCAGGCCACCGACACCTTGCGTTGCCTGCCCGAGGAGTTCCAGCCTTACGGCCTGGACAACCAGCAAGCGCCCTACCTGGGCCCGGTGCGCGAAGATGCGCTGGGGATGGTGCAGCGCATCAGTGTTCAGGACTTGCTCAGTGATGCGGTGCGCGCGTTGCTGTATCCCTTGCCCGACGTGCCGGCAAGTGAGCAGCGGGAGCCGCTATGAGCGATGAACAGCGTTTTTTTCGTTTCTTGCAGCAGCGTATCGGCCTGGACGTTGCCTCGGTCGGTGCACCGATGGTCGAGCGCGCCCTGCGCCAACGCTGCGCTGCAGTAAACACCGTCAATCTAGACGACTACTGGCTACTGCTACAGCAGTCGAGCGCGGAGCAGCAGGCGCTGATTGAAGCGGTGATTGTCCCGGAAACCTGGTTTTTCCGTTATCCGGAGTCGTTCACGGCCTTGGCCGATCTTGCCCGCAAACGCCTGGCAGAGCTTGGTGGCTCCCGGCCGCTACGTATCCTCAGCCTGCCGTGCTCCACTGGCGAGGAGCCTTACTCCATCGCCATGGCCCTGCTCGACGCCGGGGTCGCCGTGCACGCGTTCAGGGTTGATGGCATGGATATCAGCCCGCTGTCGGTCAAGCGTGCCGAGCAAGGGCTGTATGGACGCAACGCCTTTCGCGGTGCCCACCTGGATTTCCGCCAGCGGCACTTCGATGAAACCGACGAAGGCCACCAACTACATGAACGTGTTCGCCAGCAGGTCGACTTGCAGGTGGGCAACGTGCTCGACCCGGCGCTGAGGGCGCGGGAAGGCAGTTATGATTTTGTGTTTTGCCGCAACCTGCTGATCTATTTCGATGTGCCTACCCAGCAACGGGTATTTGAGGTGCTCAAAAGCCTGATCCACGCACAGGGCGTGTTGTTTATCGGGCCTGCCGAGGGCAGCCTGCTGGCCCGCCTGGGCATGCGCCCGCTGGGGATCTCCCAGTCGTTTGCTTTTGTGCATCAGACCGAGCCGGCGCCTGTCATCGACAGCAGGCCGGTAAACGTCGTGCCGATCTCACCGCCGGCTCCCAACGTGCCGCGACCAGTGCCTGCACCTGCACGCAAACGCACGATGATCTCGCCGCCTGCAGCCCGGGTGCTGGCGCCAGACAGCAGCGCCGAATTGCTGGCACAGATAGCCCGCTTGGCCAATGCCGGCAGCAGTGCCGAGGCTCAGGCAGCCTGCGCTCGCTACCTGCAGCACTACCCACCCCATGCTCAGGTGTTTTATTGGCTGGGGTTGCTCAGTGATACCGCGGGCGAGGCAGACGCGGCACTCAGCCATTACCGCAAGGCACTCTACCTGGAACCGCAGCACCCCGAGGCCCTGGTTCATCTGGCCGCCTTGCTAGAGTCACGAGGCGATAGCGCAGGCGCTCGTCGCCTGCAGGAACGCGCGGCTCGCCGGGTTGGCCGGGAGCCTGAACAATGATCGGAGATAATCAGGTGCAGGTCGTTGCAACGGATGCCGCCGCCATCGATGACTGCTGGAACCGCATCGGTGTGCGCGGCGATAAAAGCTGCCCCTTGCTGGTCGAGCATATTCATTGCCGCAATTGCGCCACCTACGCCAGTGCGGCGACGCGCCTGCTGGATCGTTACTCGCTGTCTCAGGACAGTCATGCGCAGGTACAGGCGCAGGAGGAGGGCAGCGGTCGCTCGATGTTGCTGTTCCGTCTGGGTGAAGAATGGCTGGCCCTGCCTACCGTTTGCCTGGTTGAAGTTGCGCCGTTGCAGCCGGTGCACTCGCTCCCTCATCAACGCTCGCGGGTGCTGCAAGGCGTTGCCAATGTGCGCGGGGCGCTGGTGCCCTGCCTGTCACTGGCAGAGCTGCTTGGCCTGGAAGTGCTTGCCACAGCCAGCACTTCCAGCCGGGTCATGCCGCGCATGCTGATTATCGCCGCCACCGGCGGTTCGGTGGTGGTGCGGGTTGATGAAGTGGACGGTATTCACGGCCTGGACCCTGAGCGCCTGGAACACGAACAGGCCGAGGCCCGTTTTACTGCGGCGGTGCTGCAGTGGCGCGGACGCAGTGTGCGCGTGCTGGACGAACAACAAGTGCTGTCTGCCGTGAACCGGAGCCTGTCATGACCCCAGAGCAAATGCGCGACGCCTCGTTGCTCGAGCTGTTCAGTCTGGAGGCCGATGCCCAGACCCAGGTGCTCAGTGCCGGCTTGTTGGCCCTTGAGCGTAATCCGACACAGGCCGACCAGCTCGAAGCCTGCATGCGTGCAGCCCATTCGCTGAAGGGGGCCGCGCGTATCGTCGGGGTGGATGCCGGGGTCAGTGTTGCCCACGTGATGGAAGATTGTCTGGTCGGTGCACAGGAGGGCCGCTTGCTGCTGCGCGCAGAGCACATCGATGCCTTGCTGCAAGGTACCGACCTGCTCATGCGCATTGCCACGCCGGGGGATGAAACCCTTGAGCCTGCAGTCCAGTCCTTTTTGCTGCAAATGGCTGCGTTGCTGGACCCGGCTGCTACGTCAACGATTACAGCGCCCCCTGTGTCGTTCGCTATGCCATCTGAGCAGCCTGTGCCGCGTGTGGAAGTGCCTTTGGTTGAGGAGGCTCACCTCGATGCCGAACCCGAGCCCGCTGCACAACGCAAAGGCAAACGTAGCGCAGAAGGGGGCGAGCGGGTCTTGCGGGTCACGGCTGAACGCCTGAACAGCCTGCTTGACCTGTCGAGCAAGTCACTGGTTGAAACCCAGCGGCTCAAACCGTACCTGGCCACTTTGCAACGCCTCAAGCGCATGCACAGCCAGAGCATCCGAGCCCTGGACGGGTTGAAAAGCCAACTGGAAGCCAGTGGCCAGAGCGCCGAAGTGCAGGACGCCCTGGCCCAGGCCCAGCAGTTGCTGGGGCAAACCCAGCAGATACTCCTGCAACAGGCCGCCGATCTTGATGAATTCGGTTGGCAAGCCAGTCAGCGTGCACAGCTGCTGTATGACACCGCCCTGGCGTGCCGGATGCGCCCCTTTGCCGACGTACTGACCGGGCAAAGCCGCATGGTCCGTGACCTGGGGCGCTCTTTGGGCAAACAGGTGCGCCTGTATATCGAAGGCGAGAAGACCCAGGTTGATCGCGATGTCCTGGAAAAACTAGAAGCGCCATTGACCCACTTGTTGCGCAATGCGGTCGATCACGGCATCGAATTGCCTGAACGGCGGTTGCTGGCGGGCAAGCCACTGGAAGGTCATGTGCGCTTGCGGGCCTCCCATCAAGCGGGCCTGTTGGTGCTCGAAATCAGCGACGACGGCGGCGGTGTTGATTTGCAGCGCCTGCGCCAGAGCATTGTCGAGCGTCAGTTGTCGCCTGCCGAGACTGTGGCGCAGATGAGCGAGGCAGAGTTGCTGACCTTTCTCTTCCTGCCAGGCTTCAGCCTGCGTGACGAGGTTACCGAGGTGTCCGGGCGCGGCGTCGGGCTGGACGCGGTGCAGCACATGGTCCGCCAGTTGCGCGGTGCGATCGTGATGACCCATACCGGCGAGCAGGGCAGTTGCTTCCACCTGGAAGTGCCGTTGACGCTGTCGGTGGTGCGCAGCCTGGTAGTTGAAGTAGGGGAGGAGGCCTACGCCTTTCCCTTGGCCCATATCGAGCGCACGCTGGAGTTGCCCGCCGAGGCCATTGTCCAGATCGAGGGGCGTCAGCACTTTTGGCATGAGGGCAGGCACATCGGTCTGGTCGCCGCCAGTCAGTTGCTCAATCGCCCGCCGAGTCAAACCGATGGCCAGACCATCAAGGTGGTGGTCATCAGCGAGCGCGAGACCTTGTATGGCGTGGCGGTCGAGCGTCTGATCGGCGAGCGTGTCCTTGTAGTCATGCCGCTCGATGCGCGACTGGGCAAGGTTCAGGACATTTCGTCCGGTGCGTTACTCGATGATGGCAGCGTCGTACTGATTATCGATGTTGAAGACTTGCTGCGCTCGGTCGATAAGCTATTGAGCACCGGTCGCCTGGAGCGCATCGAGCGCGGCCAGTCGGCAGCACGTGAGGCGGCGCGTAAGCGCGTTCTGGTGGTGGATGACTCGCTCACCGTACGTGAGTTGCAGCGCAAGCTGCTCAGCAATCGTGGTTATGAAGTGGCGGTCGCGGTCGATGGCATGGACGGCTGGAATGCCTTGCGCAGCGAGGATTTCGACCTGCTCATCACTGACATCGACATGCCGCGCATGGATGGTATCGAGCTGGTCACCTTGCTGCGTCGCGACAGCCGTTTGCAGTCGCTGCCGGTCATGGTGGTCTCTTACAAGGACCGTGAAGAGGATCGCCGTCGTGGACTGGACGCCGGAGCCGACTACTATTTGGCAAAAGCCAGTTTTCATGATGACGCCTTGCTTGATGCCGTGGTCGAGTTGATCGGGGGAGCCCAGGGATGAAGATCGCTATCGTCAACGACATGCCCATGGCGGTTGAGGCCTTGCGCCGGGCGTTGGCGTTCGAACCTGCGCACCAGGTGGTATGGGTCGCCAGCAACGGCGCCGAAGCAGTGCGCCTGTGCGCCGAGCAGACCCCGGACCTGATACTCATGGACCTGATCATGCCGGTCATGGACGGGGTCGAGGCGACCCGACGGATCATGACCGAGTCACCGTGTCCGATCGTTATCGTTACGGTGGACCGCCAGCAGAATGTCCACCGCGTGTTCGAGGCCATGGGTTACGGCGCCCTCGATGTGGTCGACACCCCGGCCCTTGGCGCAGGCGACCCCCGGCAGGCAGCAGCACCGCTGCTGCGCAAGATCCTCAATATCGGCTGGTTGGTCGGTCAGCAGCGCACCGCGGCCCCACGGCCCATGAGCGCACCGCTACGCGAAGTGGCACAGCGTCAGGGGCTGGTGGCCATTGGATCGTCGGCGGGTGGGCCGGCAGCCCTGGAAGTATTGCTAAAGGGGCTCCCCCGAGACTTTCCTGCCGCTATTGTGCTGGTCCAGCATGTTGACCAGGTGTTTGCCGCCGGCATGGCCGAATGGCTTGGCAGTGCCTCGGGGCTGGCGGTACGCCTGGCCCGCGAGGGAGAACCACCGCAACCGGGGCAGGTGCTGCTGGCAGGGACCAACCACCACATCCGCTTGCTCGACAACGGTAACCTGGCCTACACCGCCGAACCGGTGAACGAGATCTACCGGCCTTCGATCGATGTATTTTTTGAAAGTGTGGCCCGTTACTGGCGTGGCGACGCGGTTGGCGTATTGCTCACCGGCATGGGGCGCGATGGTGCCCAAGGCCTTAAATTGATGCGCCAGCAGCGCTTCCTGACCATCGCTCAGGACCAAAACAGCAGTGCCGTATACGGCATGCCCAAGGCTGCGGCCGCAATAGATGCAGCAATGGAAATTCGCCCTCTGGAGCGGATTGCTGCACGATTGATGGAAATTTTTCCTAAATGAAGATATGTATTGTGGCACGCCGGTCTGCCGGTAGTGACCAGGTGACAGCGCATGAATGAATTACCGCTCGAGGGTTTCCCGGCCGCGAACGAAAACTCGGCAATGGTACTGCTGGTCGACGATCAGGCCATGATCGGCGAAGCAGTGCGCCGTGGTCTGGCGCATGAGGAGAACATCGACTTTCACTTTTGTGCTGACCCGCACCAGGCGGTGGCGCAGGCGATCCGGATCAAACCGACGGTGATTCTCCAGGACCTGATCATGCCCGGGCTTGACGGCCTGACCCTGGTGCGCGCCTACCGCAGCAACCCGGCGACCCAGGACATCCCGATCATCGTCCTGTCGACCAAGGAGGACCCACTGGTGAAAAGCGCGGCATTTGCCGCCGGCGCCAACGACTACCTGGTCAAACTGCCGGACAACATCGAACTGGTGGCGCGCATTCGTTATCACTCGCGCTCCTACCTGACCCTGCTGCAACGTGACGAGGCCTACCGGGCCCTGCGTGTCAGCCAGCAGCAGTTGCTCGATACCAACCTGGTGCTGCAGCGCCTGATGAACTCCGATGGGCTCACCGGGCTGTCGAACCGTCGGCATTTCGACGAGTACCTGGAGCTGGAGTGGCGTCGGGCGATGCGCGAACAGACCCAGTTGTCGTTGTTGATGATCGATGTTGACTACTTCAAAGCCTACAACGATACCTTCGGCCACCTGGCCGGTGACGAAGCCTTGCGTCAGGTGGCCGACGCCATCCGTGGCTCGTGTGCGCGCCCAAGCGACCTGCCGGCGCGATATGGTGGCGAGGAGTTTGTTCTGGTGCTGCCCAACACCTCGCCTGGCGGCGCGCGGCTGGTGGCGGAAAAACTGCGTCAGAGCGTCGAGGTGATGAACATTGCCCACAACATGCCCGATGCCGACGCCTGCCTGACCGTGAGCATCGGTCTGGCGACGCAGACACCGAGCATTGGCAGCCATTGTCGGCAACTGATATCGGCGGCCGACAAGGGCCTGTACCAGGCCAAGCACAATGGGCGCAATCAGGTCGGGGTGAATTGAATTGACGATAGCTACAAGCTTGAAGCTACAAGCGGCAAAGTAGTGGCGTGAGCGACGGGTATTTCTCCGGCCTCTTGTCGCTTGCAGCTTGGCGCTTGCAGCTGTAACTCCGGTATACTCTCCCGCTTTTCTACCGATTACGCACGAGAGTTGCCCGCCCATGGAAATCCAACCGATCCTGAACACCATCAAGGACCTGACCGAGCGCTCCGAGTCCATTCGGGGGTATCTTTGACTACGATCAAAAGCATGACCGCCTGATCGAAGTCAACCGCGAACTCGAAGACCCGAACGTCTGGAACAAGCCTGAATACGCCCAGGCACTCGGCCGCGAGCGCGCCATGCTGGCGCAGGTCGTCGAGACCCTGGACAAACTGGCCGGTGGCCTGGCCGACTGCCAGGACCTGCTCGACATGGCCGTCGGGGAAAACGATGAAGGCGCCGTAGCCGACGTCGTGACCGAGCTGGAAGGCCTGGAAGAGGCCCTGGCACTGCTCGAGTTCCGTCGCATGTTCAGCGGCGAGATGGACATGAACAACGCCTACCTGGACATCCAGGCCGGCTCCGGCGGCACCGAGGCCCAGGACTGGGCCAACATCCTGCTGCGCATGTACCTGCGCTGGGCTGACAAACGCGGCTTCGACGCCACCATCATCGAGCTTTCCGAAGGTGAGGTTGCGGGTATCAAGGGCGCCACCGTGCACATCAAGGGCGAATACGCCTTCGGTTGGCTGCGCACCGAGATCGGCGTGCACCGCCTGGTACGCAAGAGCCCGTTCGACTCCGGCGCGCGTCGCCACACTTCGTTCTCGGCGGTGTTCGTATCCCCCGAGATCGACGACAAGGTCGAGATCGATATCAACCCATCGGACCTGCGCATCGACACCTACCGCTCCTCGGGCGCGGGCGGTCAGCACGTAAACACCACCGACTCGGCCGTACGTATCACCCACGTGCCGACCAACACCGTGGTGGCGTGCCAGAACGAACGCTCCCAGCACGCGAACAAGGACACCGCCATGAAAATGCTGCGGGCCAAGTTGTACGAGCTGGAAATGCAGAAGCGCAACGCCGCCTCCCAGGCGCTGGAAGACAGCAAGTCGGACATCGGCTGGGGCCATCAGATCCGGTCCTACGTGCTTGATGACTCGCGCATCAAGGACCTGCGTACCGGCGTAGAGCGCAGCGACTGCAACAAGGTGCTCGACGGCGACCTCGACGAGTACCTGGAAGCCAGCCTCAAGCAGGGGCTGTAAGTTTCCCGATCCGCTACAAGACCCTCGCCTGCGGGCGGGGGCAATGAACCCCAGATGGAAAATGTATCGACATGAGCGACCTCAAACTCGACCCGCAAGACCTGCAACAGGAAGAAAACACCCTGATCGCGCTGCGCAAGGAAAAGCTTGCTGCCGAGCGCGCCAAGGGTAATGCCTTCCCCAACGACTTCCGCCGTGACAGCTACTGCAATGACCTGCAGAAAAAGTATGTCGACAAGACCAAGGAAGAGCTGGAAGCTGCAGCGATTCCGGTCAAGGTTGCCGGGCGCATCATGCTCAACCGTGGCTCGTTCATGGTGATCCAGGACATGACCGGTCGTATCCAGGTCTACGTCAACCGCAAGACCCTGCCGGAAGAAACCCTGGCCGCAGTGAAAACCTGGGACCTGGGCGACATCATCGCCGCCGAAGGCACCCTGGCCCGTTCCGGCAAGGGCGACCTGTACGTCGAAATGACCAACGTGCGCCTGCTGACCAAGTCGCTGCGCCCGCTGCCCGACAAACACCACGGCCTGACCGACACCGAGCAGCGCTATCGCCAGCGCTACGTCGACCTGATGGTCAACGAAGAAGTTCGCGATACCTTCCGCGTCCGCTCGCAGGTCATCAACCACATCCGCAACTTCCTGATCAAGCGCGACTTCCTCGAAGTGGAAACGCCGATGCTGCAGACCATCCCGGGTGGCGCAGCAGCCAAGCCGTTTGAAACCCACCACAACGCCCTGGACATGGCCATGTTCCTGCGTATCGCGCCGGAGCTGTACCTCAAGCGCCTGGTTGTAGGTGGTTTTGAAAAGGTCTTCGAGATCAACCGCAACTTCCGTAACGAAGGCGTTTCGACCCGGCACAACCCCGAGTTCACCATGCTCGAGTTCTACCAGGCCTACGCTGACTACGAAGACAACATGGACCTCACCGAAGAGCTGTTCCGTGAACTGGCGCAGCTGGTGCTGGGCAGCACCGACGTGCCGTACGGCGACAAGGTGTTCCACTTCGGTGAGCCGTTCGTACGCCTGTCGGTGTTCGACTCGATCCTCAAGTACAACCCCGAGCTGACTGCCGATGACCTGAACGACATCGACAAGGCACGCGCAATCGCCAAGAAAGCCGGTGCCAAGGTTCTCGGTTTCGAAGGCCTGGGCAAGCTGCAGGTGATGATTTTCGAAGAGCTGGTCGAGCACAAGCTGGAACAGCCGCACTTCATTACCCAGTACCCGTTCGAAGTGTCGCCGCTGGCCCGTCGCAACGACGAGAACCCGAACGTCACCGACCGCTTTGAACTGTTCATCGGTGGTCGTGAAATCGCCAACGCCTATTCCGAGCTCAACGATGCGGAAGACCAGGCGGAGCGTTTCATGGCTCAGGTGGCCGACAAAGATGCCGGCGACGACGAAGCCATGCACTACGACGCCGACTTCGTTCGCGCCCTGGAATACGGCATGCCGCCAACGGCCGGTGAGGGCATCGGTATCGACCGTCTGGTCATGCTGCTGACCAACTCGCCATCGATTCGCGATGTGATCCTGTTCCCGCACATGCGCCCACAGGCCTGAGTGTTTTGAACAAGCCGCCTTCCGGGGCGGCTTTTTCATGCCTGCAGAAAATTCTTTTATCGGATCCAACTCTTGGGGGTAGATCAGCAGTGACTCCTGCAATGGCTCAACAAGGTGCCGCTGGCGTTGCCACCGCGGTTGCCGAAAGTGTGCAGTACCAAGGCCGCAAAGCCAGCCGCCAGGGCAGCGAACAGCGGCGCCAGGACATTCTCGATGCGGCCATGCGGATCGTCGTGCGCGAGGGTGTGCGCGGTGTACGGCATCGCGCCGTGGCCGCAGAAGCCGGGGTACCGCTGTCGGCGACCACCTACTACTTCAAAGACATCGAGGACCTGCTCACCGACACCTTCGCCCAGTATGTGGAACGCAGTGCTGCCTACATGGCCAAGCTGTGGGAGAACAGCGAAGTGCTGCTGCGCCAGTTGCTGTCCCAAGGTGATGGCAGCCCGCAATGGCGGGCGCAGCTGGCCGATGAAGTGGCCAAGATGACGGCTGACTACGTGCAACGGCAATTGCACAACCGTCGCGATTTTCTCATGGCCGAGCAGGCCTTTCGCCAGGAGGCCTTGTTGTGCCCGCGGCTGGCCGAACTGGTCAAGCTGCACGAGCAGATTCTGTTGCGCGGAGCCTGCCAACTGCTTCAGGTCGTGGGCTCGCGTCAGCCACAGCAGGACGCACTGGTGTTGACGGCGATTATCGAGCAGATGGAATATCAGGGCCTGCTCGACGGCTCACATGCCGATGCGCACGCGCAGATGCTCGCTATCCTTACCCGGTACCTGCATCTGGTGCTGGCGGCCGTGTGAGACGCGACCCTATTTCAAGGAGAACCTGATGAAAGCCAGAAGTCTGCTGTTGGCGCTGTCGTTTTTGCTGCTTGGCGGTTGTCTGGTGACCTTCAACGAGCCGATGCCGGCCAATGAGGCGGCACCCAAGGCGCTGCTGGGCACATGGACCAGCAAGGACGCCTGGGGCGAACCGCTGACCCTGCAGATCAGCCGTAGCGGCGGCGATGCCTACAAGGCAGTGGCCATTGGCAAGGATAAAAAACGTGATGAGTACGTCTTCACCGTCTCTCGCCACGGTAACCGTTGGTACCTCTCGGCCGGTGTGCCCAAGCGCTTGGGCGGCAATTTTCTGATCGGCGGGTTCGACATCATCGATCGCAAGGAACTGGTGGTGTACAACCTCGACGTCGAGCAGGTCAGCCAGGCCGTGGACAAGAAGGAACTCAGCGGGCGCACCTATGAGGTCTCACAGGAGCACGGCGACGGCGTGCTGATCGACAGCCCGGCCGAGCGCGTCCTGGCGTATCTGGACGATCCGGCCAACTCCGACCTGTTCATCGAAGTGGCGCGGTTCCAGCGGGCCGGCAAGTAATACAGACCAATCAAGGAGTGTAGGGTGGACGAGTACCAGCAGACGATACGTGCCCTGTCTGACCGCATTGTCCTGGCACAAACGCCCATTCGCGTGCTCGATGCGGTGAAGTGGGACGACAGCATTCGCCAGGGCTTTCTCAAGGCCAAAGGCAAAGAGCCCCCTGCAGTGGACCGTGCCTATTACCAGGGGCGGCCGTTGTCGTTCGATTCGGCGGCGGTGAAGCTCGAGTTCCAGAACATCGAGCGCGATATCACCCGCCAGCTGGGGCAATTCAACCCGGTCGGCCAGATCATGCGGCGCATGTGCAAGGAGTACCGCATGGTCGTGCGCATGCTCGAAGCGCGCGGCACCGAGGATTTCGGCCTGATCTCCCAGGAATTGTATGGCGCCGCCTCCGATGCGTTTCACGCCGGTGACCCGACCCTGGCAGACTTGGGGCTGATGCTCTCGGACTACCTGAACAACATTGATGGCCGTGGCGACCTCAAGGACGAACCCAAGGACCTCACCGCCAAACAGGCTGTGGAGATGCTCCAGGGGCGATTGAACAAGGTGTTCAACGAGGCCGAGGACACCATTCGGGTGTTCGAGTCCGATGGTATCGTCGCCGATGCCGCCGCCGGTGCCGACTACATCAAGATCCGCAGCGATGCGATGTTCAACAGCCGCGATGTCCGTGCCCTGGAGGTGCATGAAGGGCTGGTACATGTAGGCACCACCCTGAACGGCCTGAACCAGCCGATCTGTACCTTCCTGGCCAAGGGGCCACCCTCCTCGACGGTGACCCAGGAAGGCCTGGCGATCCTCATGGAGGTCATCGCCTTTGCCTCTTACCCGAGCCGTCTGCGCAAGTTGACCAACCGTACCCGGGCCATTCACATGGTCGAGGAGGGGGCGGACTTCATGCAGATCTACGAGTTCTTCCGCGCCCAGGGCTTCGACATGGCGGCCAGTTACGGCAATGCCAGCCGGGTGTTTCGTGGCTCTGTACCCAATGGCTTGCCGTTTACCAAGGACTTGTCCTACCTCAAGGGCTTTATCATGGTTTACAACTATATTCAGTTGGCCGTGCGCAAGGGCAAGCTCGAACAGATCCCCTTGCTGTTCTGTGGCAAGACCACCCTTGAGGACATGCGTACCTTGCGCCAACTGGTCGATGAAGGTCTGGTGGAACCGCCCAAGTATTTGCCGGAGCAGTTTCGCGACCTCAACGCACTGTCGGCCTGGATGTGCTTCTCCAACTTCCTTAACCACCTGAGCCTGGACCGGATTGAAGCCGATTACTCGAACATTCTCTGACCCATGGCGCAGGCCCCTGGGCCTGCTGCTGGTGCTGTTGAGTCTGGGCGGCTGCAGTTCACTGCTGTTCTACCCCGAGCCCGGCCAGCTGTTCACGCCCGAGAAAGCCAAGCTTGAGTACCGCGACCTGACCCTCACGGCAACGGACGGTACGCGCCTGCACGCCTGGTGGCTGCCGGCCAAGCCGGGCGTGGCGGTCAAGGGTACGGTGCTGCACCTGCATGGCAACGGTGGCAACCTGCCGATGCACCTGGGCGGAAGCTGGTGGCTGCCGGAGCAGGGCTACCAGGTGCTGTTGCTGGATTATCGCGGTTACGGCTTGTCCGAAGGCAAACCGACTTTACCGGCGGTCTATCAGGACATCACTGCAGCGCTCGACTGGCTGGACAAGGCCCCCGAAGTGCAGGGCAAGCCACAGGTGTTGCTGGGGCAAAGCCTGGGCGGCGCCATGGCCATTCATTACCTGGCCCGGCAACCTCAACAGGCGCAGCGCTTCAAAGCCTTGGTGTTCGACGGCGTGCCGGCCAGCTACCGCCAGGTTGGGCGTTTTGCCTTGAGCAACTCATGGCTGACCTGGCCATTTCAGGTGCCGCTGTCCTGGCTGGTGCCTGATGGCGACAGCGCGATTCGTTCGATTGCCCAGATCAAGACGCCACCCAAACTTTTTTTCCACAGCATCGACGACCCGATCGTGCCGCTGCGAAACGGCATCGAACTGTACCAGGCTGCGCCGCCGCCGCGGGTACTGCAACTGACCCGGGGCGGGCACGTACAGACCTTTGCCGACCGCACCTGGCGCCAGGTGATGCTGAAGTTTCTCGATGACCCTGAACATTTCAATGGATTGCGGCGTCTGGCCGAGGTCCCCAATTACCCTGACGAGACGTCACAATGAGTGAAGAACGCAACGCGATCCCCCTGATCATCACCGGTGTCTGCAGCATCATCGGTACCGTCGGTGCCTTGTGGTACTACGGCTATCTGCATTTCGCCAAGCCACAGGATGCGCTGTTGCTGTCCGATTTCACCATGCTCAAGACGGTGCCAGGCGAGGACTACAAAATTTCCCTGCAGCCGGCAACGCAGGTCGCCCAGTGTGTCGATGGCGTGCTGGTGCTGTTCGATACCGCGCAGAAAGGCTTGACCGGTGTGCTGGTGAACAACAAGAAACAGGCGGTGCGCTGCCTGGGTGAAGAGACACCGCAGCAGGTCCAGGAATAAAACCATCCTGTAGGAGCGGATTTATCCGCGAAGGCCGCACAACCATTCGCGGATAAATCCGCTCCTACAGGTTTCGCTTCAGTGCGCCTGGCTCACCGAGCGTGGCGCCACCGGTTGGTTATCGTTGGAAATCGTCACTTCCACCCGACGGTTTTGCGCCCGGCCCGAATTGCTCGTGTTGTCGGCCACCGGGTATTCCTTGCCATAGCCCTGGGCAACCACCCGGGCCGGGTCTACGCCGGCACGCACCAGCGCCGCCCGCACAGAGGCCGCACGGCGCTCAGACAGCGACTGGTTGTAGCTGGCGCTGCCTTTACTGTCGGTATAGCCCTCGACGATAACCTTGCGGTCCGGGTTCTCCTGAAGGTAGCGCGCCAGAGTGGTGACGTTGGGCAGGGCACTGCTCTTGAGCGTGGCCTTGTCAAAATCGAACAGCACGTCCCCGAAGGTCACCAGGGTGCCGCGATCAGTCTGCTTGGCGTTCAGGTTGTCCTGCAGCTTTTTGATCTGGGCATCGCGTGCATCCAGGCGCGCCTGGGTACGCTGTGCGGAGGCATCCTCCAGGGTGCCTTCGGCCGTGCGCAGGGCGATGGTCTGCTTGGCCACTTCCACGCGCTGGTTGGTCAGGTAGGCAAGCTGATCGACGTTCTTCGGGTCCTCCTTGTTCAGGTACGCGGCTTCAGCTTTGTTCAAAGATTCCTGGGCATCCTTGGTTTCAAGGGCGGCCACCTTGCTCGATTGCGGGTTGCTCTGCAGCGCAGAAAAATTGCTCCGGGCCGATTCCAGGTTGGCGTTCGGTGGCGTGGCACAGGCGCTCAGACCAATGCTCAGGGCCAGCAGGGTAGGGATCATCAAGTGATTGCGCATAAGGGGTCATCCTTTGATCGATTACGAATGCATGGGTCGATAGCGCCGCTTCACTGAGCGCTGCGCATGCCTTCCTCACGCAGGTCCTGTACGCCCTGATGGGCATCCTGCACGGCTTTTTCGGCCTTGGCGGCCTGCGCCTTGCGCTCGGCAACGCGGGCATCCCATTCGGCCTGCTCGGCCAGGCGCTTGGCGTCGTCGTACTGCTTGTCATGCATGGCGATTTCAGCTTGTTTGAGCTTGTCCTGAGCGGCTTTCATCTCCACGGCGGCAAACTCGGTGCCCCCGGCGCTGACCGCCGAGTTGACTGCCGACTGGCTCACGGCGTACTGCTCGGTGGGCGGGTTACCGGCGCAGCCGGCCAGAACCAGGCTGCTGCCCAGCGCCAGTGCCGCCAGCTTGAGCCCGCGCAGGTGAGTGGCTGAGGTGTTAACGGGATGGGTCTTCATGGTGGTCAACTCCATTGGATCATTCCTGATGAACAACGAATTCCGTAACAGTCCATCGGCGCGACCCGCCTGATTCAGCGAAGGGAGGGTTTTGCCGTGATGGCTATTGGCTGTGACCGAAGCGTTTTTTCAATAGTTCAGAAAAAATTGCCGCCTTTGTGCGGCAATTGCTGGCTGACCGGTCAGCAGGTTTTTTCTGGAACTTCAGGCGTTCGCCGCAGTACGCGGGCGCCCGCGCGGGCACCCGGTACCGGCTTGATGGGGGAGAGGACGTCAGTGGGTTGATTCGTCTTTGTGGCTGCTCATGTCGTGCAGGTATCGGCGTGACAAAGCCAGAAAGCGGGGCGTCGGGCCTATGTCTTCATACAGCGGATCACCTTCTTCATCAGTGGCAATTACCTGTTGCCCGCGGATGTAGGGAAAGCTCGCTTCGAGTTCTTCCAGGGCCGCCCCCAGCAGCTCGCCGAGCAATTCTTCGGGGCGACGCTTGGGGTACATTTCGGCCAGGGCGGCCAGGCGCGCCGCCGACTCCACATCCAGGTGCAGGACATGGCCAGTGGGGCTCAGACGACCCTTGGCGTTTTGTTCCCAGTACTGGGCAAGGTCACGAATTTTCATGATGTCCTCATCGTTCCTCGTGTGTCTCATTTCAGCGTAGTCACTGCGCAGCCTTTGGTCTGCCTTGAAAGCACGACCGGTACTGGGGCACTCTGGAACCAGAGCGGTTTTTCTGGAATGCCGGAGACAAGGCTGATGACTGATATCGATGTGCGCTTGCGTGAAGATGTTCATTTGTTGGGCGAGTTGTTGGGGGACACCATTCGTGAGCAGCATGGCGAAGCGTTCCTGCAAAAAATCGAAGACATCCGCCGCAGTGCCAAGGCTGATCGCAGCGGCGCTGCCGAGCAGTTGAGTTCGACCCTCAATGACCTGGCCGACGACGAATTGCTTCCTGTCGCGCGGGCGTTCAACCAGTTTCTCAACCTGGCCAACATCGCCGAGCAGTATCAGTTGATTCGCCGTCGCGATACCGGTCAGGCCGAGCCATTCGAATCGCGGGTGTTGCCTGAACTGCTGGCGCGGCTCAAGGCTGCCGGGCACAGTGACGATGCACTGGCGCGTCAGGTGGGCAAGCTGAACATCGAGCTGGTGCTGACCGCGCACCCCACTGAAGTGGCACGCCGCACGTTGATCCAGAAGTACGATGCCATTGCTGCGCAATTGGCAGCGCAGGACCACCGCGACCTGAGCCCCGCCGAGCGCGAGCAGGTCCGTGAGCGCCTGCAGCGGCTGATTGCCGAAGCGTGGCACACGGAAGAAATCCGTCGTACCCGACCGACGCCGGTGGATGAAGCCAAATGGGGCTTTGCAGTCATCGAACATTCGCTTTGGCACGCCATTCCGCATCATCTGCGCAAAGTCGACAAGGCGCTGCAGGCCGCTACCGGGCTGCATTTGCCCCTGGAAGCGGCGCCGATCCGCTTTGCTTCCTGGATGGGCGGCGACCGGGACGGCAACCCCAATGTCACCGCACCCGTAACCCGCGAAGTGTTGCTGTTGGCGCGCTGGATGGCCGCAGACCTGTTTCTGCGGGATATCGATGCCCTGGCTGCCGAGTTGTCCATGCAGCAGGCCAGCGAGGCGCTGAGGGCCAAGGTGGGCGATGCGGCCGAGCCTTATCGGGTGCTGCTCAAACAACTGCGTGATCGCCTGCGGGAGACCCGCGCCTGGGCGCAGAGTGCCTTGAAATCGCCGCAAACGCCTTCGTCGTTGGTATTGCAGCATAACCACGACCTGTTCGAGCCCCTGCACCTGTGCTTCGAGTCGCTGCATGCCTGCGGTATGGGGGTGATCGCCAATGGCCCGTTGCTCGACTGCCTGCGCCGGGCGGTGACGTTCGGCCTGTTCCTGGTACGTCTGGACGTACGTCAGGACGCCGCCCGTCACACTGCAGCGCTGAGCGAAATCACCGAGTACCTGGGGCTGGGACGTTATGCGGACTGGGACGAAGACGCGCGAATCGCCTTCCTCCAGCAGGAACTCAACAGCCGGCGGCCGCTGTTGCCGGGTTACTTCAAGCCCCAGGCCGACACCGCCGAGGTGCTTGCCACCTGTCGTGAGATTGCCGCCGCACCGGCTGCCTCATTGGGTTCTTACGTGATCTCCATGGCGGGTGCTGCCTCCGATGTGCTCGCCGTGCAACTGCTGCTCAAAGAATCCGGTGTGCTGCGCCCGATGCGCGTGGTGCCACTGTTCGAAACCCTCGCCGATCTGGATAACGCCGGCCCGGTGGTGGAGCGCCTGCTGGCGCTGCCGGGCTATCGAAGCGCCCTGCATGGCCCGCAGGAAGTGATGATCGGTTATTCCGACTCGGCCAAGGATGCCGGCACCACGGCGGCCGCCTGGGCGCAGTACCGGGCACAGGAGACGCTGGTGCGGATCTGCGCCGAGCAACAGGTCGAGCTGCTGCTGTTTCATGGCCGTGGTGGCACTGTCGGGCGTGGCGGTGGCCCGGCCCATGCGGCGATTCTGTCGCAGCCGCCGGGGTCGGTTGCCGGGCGTTTCCGCACCACCGAGCAGGGCGAGATGATTCGCTTCAAATTCGGCCTGCCGGACATCGCCGAACAGAACCTCAACCTGTATCTGGCCGCAGTGCTCGAAGCGACCTTGCTGCCACCGCCGCCACCGCAACCGGCCTGGCGGGCGTTGATGGACGAACTGGCGGCCGATGGCGTCGCGACTTACCGCGGGGTAGTTCGCGATAATCCCGAGTTCGTCGAGTATTTCCGCCAGTCGACGCCTGAGCAGGAACTCGGCCGCCTGCCGCTGGGCAGTCGGCCGGCCAAACGCCGCGCTGGCGGCATCGAAAGCCTGCGGGCCATTCCGTGGATTTTCGGCTGGACGCAAACCCGCCTGATGTTGCCCGCCTGGCTAGGCTGGGAAGCGGCGCTGAACAATGCCCTGGCGCGCGGGCAGGGTGATCTGTTGGCCGAAATGCGCGAGCGGTGGCCGTTCTTCCGCACCCGCATCGACATGCTGGAAATGGTCCTGGCCAAGGCCGATGCGGACATCGCGCAGTCCTACGACGAACGTCTAGTGCAACCAGAACTGCGACCTTTGGGTGTACATTTGCGCGACCTATTGTCGCAGGCGTGTCAGGTGGTGCTGGGCCTGACCGGGCAGCGGGTGCTACTGGCGCACAGCCCGGAAACGCTGGAATTCATCCGCTTGCGCAACACCTACCTGGACCCGCTACATCTATTGCAGGCCGAGTTGCTGGCACGCTCGCGGCAGCGCGAAGCCGCTCTGGATAGCCCGCTGGAGCAGGCCCTGCTGGTCACCGTGGCAGGAATTGCGGCAGGCTTGCGCAACACCGGTTGAGTGAACGCAGCGCCGCTCAAATCGTTGTTCAAGGGTGGGAAGAATGCTTGCAAAGCAACAGGTTGCGCCGGGCGCAACCTGTGCTTTACAGCAGTAGTGTGTGGGGTTTTTTCCAACTTTCGACCGCTTGTGTGGCTTGAAGGCGCTGTGTATCTTGAGCAGCCTTTTGACCGATTTGTGGTCATGACCCAAATTCCGGACTTGGCCCTCTGCGCCGACTCCATTGATTTGCTTACAAAAATGAGGAGCACAATATGCGCGTGATTCTGCTGGGAGCTCCCGGGGCCGGTAAAGGTACTCAGGCAAAGTTCATCACCGAAAAATTCGCCATTCCACAGATCTCCACCGGCGACATGCTGCGTGCCGCGGTCAAGGCCGGCACTCCGCTGGGCCTGGAAGCCAAGGCGATCATGGACGCTGGCAAGCTGGTTTCCGACGAGCTGATCATTAACCTGGTCAAAGACCGCATCGCCCAGCCAGATTGCGCGAACGGCTTCCTGTTCGACGGCTTCCCGCGCACCATTCCTCAGGCTGAAGCCCTGGTGACTGCCGGTGTCGAGCTGGATGCAGTGGTTGAAATCGCCGTTGAAGACGAAGAAATCGTTCAGCGTATTGCCGGCCGCCGTGTTCACGAAGGTTCGGGCCGCGTTTACCACGTGGTCTACAACCCGCCGAAGGTTGAAGGCAAGGACGACGAAACCGGTGAAGCGCTGGTACAGCGTAAAGACGACACCGAAGAAACCGTGCGTCACCGCCTGGCGGTCTACCACGAGCAGACCAAGCCACTGGTAGACTTCTACCAGAAGCTGTCCGCTGCCAATGGTGGCAAGCCTAAGTACTCGCACATCGAAGGTGTGGGTTCGGTGGACGCAATCACCGCCAAGGTCCTCGCAGCCCTGAGCTGATCGGTACCTGCAGGTGAAGACAACGGCCCGCTTGCGGGCCGTTGTTGTTTATAATGCCGCTCTTTTTTCTTTTGCCTGGATACACCGATGACCACCTTGCTGGCCCTGGATACCGCCACTGAAGCCTGCTCCGTTGCCTTGCTGCATGACGGCAAGGTTTCCAGCCACTACGAGGTGATCCCGCGCCTGCATGCGCAGAAGCTGTTGCCGATGATCCAGCAACTGCTGGCAGATGCAGGTACCAGCCTGGCGGCAGTCGATGCCATCGCTTTTGGTCGTGGACCTGGAGCGTTCACCGGCGTGCGTATTGCCATCGGCGTGGTACAGGGCCTGGCCTTCGCCCTCGAGCGTCCGGTGCTGCCGGTGTCCAACCTGGCCGTATTGGCCCAGCGCGCGCTGCGCGAGCACGGTGTCGATCAGGTCGCGTCGGCCATTGATGCGCGTATGGATGAGGTCTATTGGGGCTGCTACCAGAACGTCGCCGGGGAAATGCGTCTCCTCGGTAACGAAGCCGTGCTGGCCCCGGAGCGCGCGGTGCTGCCTGAGGGTTCCAGTGGAGAGTGGTTTGGCGCCGGTACCGGCTGGGGCTACGCTGAGCGTATTGCGGTCGCGCTGAGCGGCCAGGATGCCAGCCTTTTGCCGCATGCACAGGACCTGCTGACCCTGGCCACCTTCGCCTGGGAGCGCGGTGAGGCGATTGCCGCCGACCTCGCCCAGCCAGTGTACCTGCGTGACAACGTGGCAACGCCAAAAGCGCGTTGAGTGCAGTTCGTCGGTTATTCCCAAGGCAAATAAAACCTTTTGCCCGAACTGTGGTCCAGTTATCAGTCGGGCATTAGCGAAGGATCTCTGATGCTGCTAAATTGCCATCATTGATCCTGAGTAGATCGCCATGCGTATCGACGGCTTTTCCTCACAGTCCTATCCCATCAAGCGTGCGCCGCGCAAAGCGCCTGTTCGTAACGATGACGTGGACGAGGATCTGCCAGGCGAGTTCGAAGTACAGCCGCAGGCCACTAACGGCCAGGCGCGCAGCGGCGGGCTGCCTGCCCGTCAGCAGGACATGATTTTCCCCCGCGCGCGCGACAAGCGCACCGCCCAGGCCCTGGCCAGCTACCTGACCACTGCAGGGTTCGTCGACTGGGAGATGGAAGTGCTGGGGCTGGACCTGTACATTTGATGGATGAATCTGTCCACGCTTCCCTATTTTCTCGGCTGCCCGTCCTGGAGTGAGAGCGCCTGGCGCGATTACCTCTACCCCGCAGATGCCAAAACCGGCGAGTTTCTTGGCCTCTACAGCCAGGTCTTCAACGCGGTAGAAGGCAATACCACCTTTTACGCCCGACCGGCCCCGGCGACCATCGAACGTTGGGCGCAGGTCATGCCTGCGCACTTTCGCTTCACTGCCAAGTTCCCCGGCGATATCAGCCACGCGGGAGACCTGCGCGAGCAGTTGGTGGCAGCACAGACCTTCATTGAGTTGCTTAAACCTCTGGGGGCAAGGGTTGCCCCCTATTGGCTGCAATTGCCGGCAGCTTTTGGTCCGGCGCGGCTGGGCGAACTCGTTGCATTTCTTGACGAAGTCGACGTGCCGGTCGCCGTCGAGGTGCGCAATCGTGCGTTTTTTGCCAAGGGCGATGAGGAACGATTGCTCAATCGGCTTTTGCAGGGGCGTGGCGTAGAGCGCATTTGCCTGGATCCGCGGGCCCTGTTCAGTTGCACGTCACAAGATCCGGGCGTGTTGCATGCCCAGTCGAAAAAGCCACGGGTGCCGCCACGGCCGACTGCCTTCAGTCAGCATCCGCAGGTGCGTTTCATCGGCCACCCGGAACTGGCGGCCAACGAACCCTTTCTACTGCCATGGCTGGACAAGGTAGCGGCCTGGGTCGAGGAAGGCCGCAGCCCCTATGTTTTCCTGCATACTGCCGATAATCGCCTGGCCGCTGCCCTGGCGCGCCGTTTTCATCGAGGCCTGATGGAGCGCTTGCCCGGATTGCCGGCTTTGCCTGAACTGGACAGGACGCCTGAGGCCGAACAGCTCGGTCTGCTCTGAACGCGCCCTGCCGCCTGCCCGGGAGCCGTGATCATGGATGTACAAACCCTGCGTGCCGAAGCCTTCAAAGCCCTGCATGAGCGCGAACGCGCTTTTGTCATTCCCAACCCATGGGATGCAGGTTCCGCCAAGCTGCTGGCCAGCCTCGGCTTCGAGGCCCTGGCCACCACCAGTGCCGGTCTGGCGTTTTCCCTGGGGCGGCCCGATGCCGAAGGTGCCATGACCCTGGAAGAAACCCTCGACAACGCCCGCGCCATCGTCGACGCCACGGCGCTGCCGGTGGCGGCTGACCTGGAAAACGGTTTCAGCGACGATCCCAAAGGCTGCGCCGAGGCGATTCTGCAGGGCGCGCAGGCAGGGCTGGTGGGAGGCTCCATCGAAGACGCCAGCGGGAATGCAGACGAGCCTATCTACAGCTTCCACCATGCGGTCGAGCGCGTTGAGGCGGCAGTGGCGGCTGTCCGTAGCCTTGAGTTCCCGTTCATGCTCTGTGCGCGTGCCGAGAACCTGCTGCATGGGCGCATGGATCTGGACGACACCATCGCCCGCTTGCAAGCCTTCGCCGAGGCCGGTGCCGACGTGTTGTATGCACCCGGATTACGCACAGCCGATGAAATTCGTGCCGTGGTCCAGGCCGTCGCGCCCAAGCCTGTGAACGTGCTGATGGGCATGAGTGGCGTGAACCTGAGCGTCAACCAGTTGCAGGACCTGGGCGTGCGGCGCATCAGTGTCGGTTCTTCGCTGATGCGTGCAGCCTTCGGCGCATTTTACCGGGGGGCCGAGGAGATACTGGGCCAGGGCACATTCACCTATGGCGAACAGGCGATGCCGTTCGACCGGTTGAATCAACTGTTCCGGCGTTGAGCCGAATGCGCAAGGGCATGCTGGTGTTGTGCCTGGTACTGTTGGCGCTGGCGGCGTATGCCTGGCGCCTGGGCTGGCGCTTGCCGGATACCTGGAACCCCTGGGCTGCGCTCGATGTGCGTGAGCCGCCGAACCTGTTGACGCCTTACAAGCTCGGGCGCCTACAGGACAACCCGCAGCTGTGCGAGCAAGCGCTGGCCACCTCCGGCCTGCGTTATCGCCAGCAAGCGGACAGCCCAGCCGATGCGCCCTGTCCGCTGGTCAACGTGGTGCGTGTCGAAGGCGCCTCGGTGCGCCTGAGCAGCAGCTTTCTGGCCAGCTGTCCGCTGGCGGTCGCGTACGCCCTGTTCGAGCGCCATGCCCTGCAGCCGGCGGCGCAACGGGCGTTTTCCCAGGCTGTGGTGCAGGTCGATCACCTCGGCAGCTTTGCCTGTCGCAATATGTATAACCGCAAGAATGGCCGGCTGAGTCAGCATGCCTCGGCCAATGCGCTGGACATCGCAGGTTTTCGGCTGGCTGACGGTCAGCGTATCCAGTTGCTCAAGGACTGGCCGGGGGAGGGCGCCAAGGCGCGCTTCCTGAGGGATCTGCACGCCGGTGCCTGTGACAGCTTCAATACCGTGCTGGGGCCGGACTACAACGCTGCGCACCGCAATCACTTCCACCTGGACATGGGTTTCTGGCAGGTCTGTCGCTGAGGCTCAGGCGGCGATGCGCACGTTGTTCAGCACAACCGGGCGAGCCCAGCGGGTGTCGAAGTCCAGCGCCGATTGCTGGGCAACCAGGGTTGGCTCATCGAAAGGCTCGGGTGCTTTGTCCAACAGCTCCATCTCGAACTCGGCGATCGGCAGGTACAGCGCTTTGGGCGTCGGTCCCGGGCCTGGCTCAGGCAGCGGATGGCCCTGGCTCATGACTACCGGGCGCACCCAGGTGTTGCTGATGTCGAGCTGGCGTTGCTGCTCGATCAGTTCGACGTCGCTGAAAGGCGGGGCGAGTTTTTCCAGCAGTTGCGGTTCGAATTCGGCAATCGGCAGGAATAACGGTTCGGGAGGGGCGACCTCGGTGTCCTGTACGTTGCACAGGCGCTGGTTGTGGATCTGCGCCAGCACCTGGCTACCACCCAGCGGTTCACCGGTGGTCTTGTCGACAGTCTCGGGGGCAACGCTGCCCGCTTCGCTGCCTTGCGCTTCTTGCTGCTCGGCCAGGGCGCGGGCAAAAAAATCCTGCCACAGGTGGCTGACGCCGCCCAGTGCCTGGGTATTGTGCCGGCCATAATCGCCGACGGGCGATAAGTAACCTGAGCTGAGCTGAAGAATATCGGTCATGGCAGTCGCGGGCCGTGAAGGTCTGGCAAAATAGCGAATACTTCGTATATCGGCCGTGGCCGGCGATCATTTAATTTTTTTGAGTACGGGATGTGATGGTGGAGCAATTGGCGGACGGCGGCATTCGGGTCGAGGCACTGACGGCCGATTATCAAGCCACAGCCGAGCAGTGGGCACAGCGCCTGGAACTGCCGCTGGTAGACGACACCGCCGCGTTTGCAGTGCAGGTCGGCGCCGCCGGTTTGCAGATCCAGCAGTTGGGGCCGCAGGCGCCCGGCCCGGTACGTGTCGACTTCGTCGAAGGTGCGGCTGCGCACCGGCGGGTGTTTGGTGGCGGCAGCGGGCAGATGATTGCCAAGGCCGTGGGCATTGCGCAGGGCGTGCGGCCGCAAGTGCTCGATTGCACGGCGGGGTTGGGCAAGGATGCGTTCGTGTTGGCGAGCCTTGGCTGTCAGATGACCCTGATCGAGCGTCAGCCGCTGGTCGCCGCCTTGCTTGAAGACGGCCTGGCGCGGGCGGCCAGCGATGCCGAAGTGGGGCCCATCATTGCGCGCATGCAGCTGCTCACCGGCAATGCCATCGAGCGCATGCGCAACTGGCAGGGTGAGCCGCCTCAGGTGATCTACCTCGACCCGATGTTCCCGCACCGGGACAAGAGCGCTCTGGTGAAAAAGGAAATGCGTGTGTTCCGTCCGCTGGTGGGCGACGACCTGGACGCTCCAGCACTGCTGGAAGCCGCCCTGGCGCTGGCCAGCCACCGGGTGGTGGTCAAACGTCCACGCAAGGCGCCGATCATTGACGGGCCCAAGCCGAGCCATAGCCTTGAGGGCAAGTCGAGCCGCTACGACATCTACCCGAAAAAAGCCCTCAAGGGGTGATCAACAGCGATAGGCGCGCAGGAACATGCTGACCACTTCTGCCACGTGCGTCTGCGCTTCCTGCGCATTAAGCGCGGGGGCGTAGCCCAGCAGCAGGCGATAGTTCGGCGCGCCCTTGAGCAGGCAGAAGAAGTGTTCCGCCGCCTTGTCCGCATGTTCGATGCGCAGCAGGCCGCGCTGGTCGGCGCGCTGCAGTAATGCCTCCATCTCGCCCAGTACCCGTAGCGGCCCGGCTTCGAAGAAGATCTGCGTCAGCTTCGGATCCTGGCTGCCCAGGGTCATGATCAGCCGCGTCAGTTGTACCGACTGTTCGCTGCTGATCAGTGCCTGAAACCCGCAGCCAATATTGAGCAGCACCTGCTCCAGTGGCACATCGTCAGGCAGGTCGAAGATCAGCTCGGGCAGTTGCGCCGTGCACGTGGCCGAGATGGCTGCGGTGAACAGCGTTTCCTTGTCCGTGAAGTGGCTGTAGACCGTCAATTTTGAAACACCTGCCGCTGTCGCGACCGCATCCATGCTGGTGCTGGCATAGCCAAGGGTCAGAAATAGCTGCTTGGCCGCCTCGAGTATGGCCTGGCGCTTTGCCAGATCCTTGGGCCGGCCGGGGCCGACGGGAGCGGTGAGATCGTTGGGCATGGTTCTCTGTTTACACGTTTCAGTAAGTGCATAGGGTACATCGCCAGCCCGGTCCTGGCTGTCCGATATCGTCATAACGCGCGCGTGTTAATGCGTTTTTTCTCTTGGGGAGCGGCTTCCCCGCTCTTGCTTGCTGATTTAATATACTCGCCAGTATAAATATTCAAAGCGCCATTCGCGAAAGGTCATTCATCATGTTGCGCCATGCCTTGCCCCTCGCTTTGCCCGTCAGCCTTGCCTTGCTGCTTTCTGCCTGCGGGCAGGAAAGCGAGCCGCAGACGTCCCTGCGCCCTGCCATGGTGGTGCAGCCGCAACCGGCCAGCTCTGCTGCCGACAGCTACCCCGGCGAGGTGCATGCGCGCTTCGAACCGGACCTTGCGTTCCGGATCGGTGGCAAGGTCAGCAAGCGTCTGGTTGAGGAAGGGCAGCGGGTCAAGGCCGAGCAGCCCTTGGCTGAGCTGGACCCGCAAGACGTGCGCCTGCAACTTGAAGCCAGTCGCGCCCAGTTGGCCGCTGCGCAAGCCAACCTTTCCCTGGTCAAGGCCGAGCGTGATCGCTACAAAACGCTGCTTGACCGGCAGATGGTCAGTCACTCCCAGTACGACAATGCTGAAAACCTCTACCGCGCGGGCCTGGCCAGGCTCAAGCAGGTGCGGGCAGAGTTTGACGTGGCCGGTAACCAGGCCGAATACGCGGTGCTGCGTGCCTCCCAGGACGGCGTGATTGCCAAGCGCCAGGTTGAAGTGGGGCAGGTGGTCTCCGCAGGCCAGACCGTGTTTACCCTGGCCACCGACGGCGAGCGCGAGGTGCTGATCGGCCTGCCTGAGCAGCAGGTCGGGCATTTCAAGGTGGGCCAGCCGGTCTCGGTTGAGCTCTGGTCGCAACCTGACCAGCGTTTCAACGGGCGCATCCGCGAGTTGTCACCGTCGGCCGACCCGCGTTCGCGGACCTTCGCCGCGCGCATTGCCTTTACCGCCGGCAAGGTGCCGGCAGAGCTGGGGCAAAGTGCCCGCGTCTATATCCAGCACGATCAACAGGCACCCCTGGCGGTACCACTGTCGGCGTTGACTGCCGAAAACGGCCAGACCTATGTCTGGCGGGTGGACGCCAGCAACACCCTCAAGCGCATTCCGGTGCGGGTAGGGCCTTATGGTGAACACAGTGTCCCGGTGCTCGAAGGGCTCAATGCCTCGGACTGGGTGGTGGCGGCTGGCGTGCATGTGCTCCAGGAGGGGCAGCAGGTACGACCGGTGGATCGTTCCAATCGTGTGGTGAATCTGGCGGCCAAGGAGTAAGTCCCGATGGGTTTCAACCTTTCCGCCTGGGCCCTGCGCAATCGGCAGATCGTGCTGTTCCTGATGATTCTCCTGGCCGTGGTCGGCGCACTGTCCTACACGAAACTGGGGCAGAGCGAAGACCCGCCCTTTACCTTCAAGGCCATGGTGATTCGCACCCAGTGGCCAGGCGCAAGCGCCGAGGAAGTCTCGCGCCAGGTCACCGAGCGCATTGAAAAGAAGCTGATGGAGACCGGTGAGTACGAGAAGATCGTCTCGTTCTCGCGTCCTGGCGAGTCGCAAGTCACCTTCGTTGCCCGCGACTCGATGCATTCGGTGGAAATCCCCGAGTTGTGGTACCAGATCCGCAAGAAGGTGGCCGATATCCGTCACACCTTGCCGCCGGGTATCCAGGGGCCGTTCTTCAACGACGAGTTCGGTACCACCTTTGGCAACATCTACGCCCTGACCGGCGATGGCTTCGATTACGCCGTGCTCAAGGACTACGCCGACCGGGTACAGATCCAGCTGCAGCGGGTCAAGGATGTCGGCAAGGTCGAGCTGCTGGGGTTGCAGGACGAGAAGATCTGGATCGAACTGTCCAACCTCAAGCTGGCGACGCTGGGTTTGCCGCTGGCTGCCGTGCAGCAGGCCCTCGAGGAGCAGAACGCGGTCAGCACCGCGGGTTTCTTCGAGACGCCTAGCGAACGCCTGCAACTGCGGGTCAGCGGTCGCTTTGATACCGTCGAGCAGATCGAACAGTTCCCCATCCGCGTAGGCGAACGCACCTTCCGTATCGGTGATGTGGCCACGGTGCGCCGTGGTTTCAACGATCCTCCCGCACCGCGCATGCGCTACATGGGGCAGGACGCGATCGGTCTGGCGGTGTCAATGAAAGCGGGCGGCGACATCCTGGTGCTGGGCAAGGCATTGGAGACCGAGTTCGCGCGGATTGCCCACAACCTGCCGGTTGGCATGGAGCTGCGCAAGGTGTCGGATCAGCCTGCGGCGGTGAAAACCGGCGTGGGTGAATTCGTCCAGGTGCTGGTCGAGGCTCTGGCGATTGTATTGCTGGTGAGTTTCTTCTCCCTCGGCATGCGCACCGGGCTGGTTGTCGCCCTGGCGATTCCACTGGTGCTGGCGATGACTTTCGCCGCCATGTACTACCTGGGGATCGGCCTGCACAAGATTTCCCTGGGGGCGCTGGTACTGGCCCTGGGCTTGCTGGTGGATGACGCGATCATTGCCGTCGAGATGATGGCGATCAAGATGGAGCAGGGTTTCGACCGCTTCAAGGCGGCCAGCTATGCCTGGACCAGCACCGCTTTCCCTATGCTGACCGGTACGCTGATCACCGCGGCGGGTTTTCTGCCGATTGCGACTGCCCAGTCGGGTACGGGCGAGTACACCCGTTCGATCTTCCAGGTCGTGACCATCGCCTTGCTCGCTTCCTGGGTTGCTGCGGTCGTCTTTGTGCCTTACCTCGGAGCAAAACTGTTGCCGGACCTGGCCAAGCTGCACGCGGCCAAGCACGGCACCAGCGAGGGTGGCCCAGACCCGTATGGCACTCCGTTCTACCAGCGTGTAAGGCGCCTGGTCGGCTGGTGTGTCGGGCACCGCAAGACGGTGATCGTGGCGACGCTGGCGTTGTTCATCGGCAGCATCCTGCTGTTTCGCTTCGTGCCGCAGCAGTTTTTCCCGGCCTCCGGGCGCCTTGAACTGATGGTCGACCTGAAACTGGCCGAAGGTGTTTCGCTGAGCAATACCACCGAGCAGGTCAAGCGCCTGGAAGCGATGCTCAAGGAGCGTGCGGGTATCGACAACTATGTGGCCTACATCGGTACCGGTTCGCCGCGGTTCTACCTGCCACTGGACCAACAGCTGCCCGCTGCCAGCTTTGCCCAGTTTGTGGTGCTGGCAAAAACCATCGAAGAGCGCGAAGCATTGCGCAGCTGGTTGATTACTACCCTCGATGAACAGTTTCCGGACCTGCGCTCGCGAGTCACACGCCTGGAGAACGGCCCGCCCGTGGGCTATCCGGTGCAGTTCAGGGTAACCGGCGAGCACATCGAGCAAGTGCGCGCGCTGGCGCGCAAGGTCGCGGTCAAGGTGCGGGAGAACCCGCATGTGGTCAACGTGCACCTGGACTGGGAAGAGCCGAGCAAGGTGGTCTATCTGAACATTGACCAGGACCGTGCCCGTGCTCTGGGAGTCAGTACGGCCAACCTTGCCAAGTTCCTGCAGAGCTCGTTGACCGGCTCCTCGGTCAGCCAGTTCCGTGAAGACAACGAGCTGATCGAGATCCTGTTGCGCGGTACGCAGCAGGAGCGCACCGAGCTTGCCAACCTGCCAAGCCTGGCGGTGCCCACCGACAATGGCCGCAGTGTCGCCTTGTCGCAGGTGGCCACCCTGGAGTACGGCTTCGAAGAGGGCATCATCTGGCACCGTAACCGCCTGCCAAGCGTCACTGTGCGGGCCGATATCTACGGCAAGGAGCAGCCGGTAACCCTGGTCAAGCAGATACTGCCGACCCTGGACCCGGTGCGTGCCGAACTGCCTGACGGTTATTTGCTGGAAGTGGGCGGTACGGTAGAGGACTCGACGCGTGGGCAGAAGTCAGTGAATGCCGGGGTGCCGCTGTTCATCGTCGTGGTGCTGACGCTGTTGATGCTGCAATTGCGCAGCTTCTCGCGCACGGTGATGGTGTTCCTCACGGCGCCACTGGGGTTGATCGGCGTGACCTTGTTCCTGCTGGTGTTTCGTCAACCGTTCGGTTTTGTCGCCATGCTCGGAACCATTGCCCTGTCGGGGATGATCATGCGCAACTCGGTGATCCTGGTCGATCAGATCGAACAGGACATCGCTGCCGGGCTGGACCGCTGGCAGGCGATTATCGAGGCAACGGTGAGGCGTTTCCGGCCGATCGTACTGACCGCGCTGGCGGCGGTGCTGGCGATGATCCCGCTGTCGCGCAGTGTGTTCTTCGGGCCGATGGCGGTGGCGATCATGGGTGGGCTGATCGTGGCGACGGCGCTGACGCTATTGTTCCTGCCGGCGCTTTATGCGGCGTGGTTCCGGGTGAAGAAGACTTGAATGGGCATTGCCTGAAACTGCAGGAGCCGGCGAGCCGGCTCCTACAGAGAGCGCTTACAGCGCGCCAAAGACCTTTTTCGCCAGGCCTGTGGCTGCCGCCGCCGGGTTCTGGCGAATGCCTTCTTCCTGCTTGGCGATCATTTCGAACAGGCCATTGAGTGCCTGTTCGGTCACGTAGCCCTCGACATTGGCGTTCTTGGCGTCCAGCACGCCCAATGTCGCCGCTTGCCCGGCGAAGCTGTTGTACTGTTTGGCCAGCCCGACCTGGTCGGTCGCTTGCTTGACGATCGGCAGGAACTTGGCGCGGATCTGCTCACGGCTGGTCTTGCTCAGGTACTGAGTTGCCGAGTCGTTACCACCTGCAAGAATGCCTTTGGCATCATCGACGGTCATTTTCTTCACGGCATCGACCAGCAGCGCCTGGGCCTGCGGCACGGCAGCCTCGGCAGCCTTGTTCATGCTGGCTTCAAGTTGCTCGACCTGCTCGCCCATGCCGAACTGCTTCATTTTCTTCGCGACTTTGCCGAGGTTGCCCGGCAGTTCGATGCGTACATCCGGGTTGGTGCTGAAGCCACCCGGTGTGCCGAGTTGCTTGACGGCAACCTGGGCACCTTGGGTCAGGGCATCCTTGAGTCCACCCGTTGCATCTTTTTGAGACAGGTCGCTGAGCGACAGCGCCAGTGCGCTGGCCGAAAGCAGCAAGCCGGCGCACAGGCCGGTAAAGGTGAGAGCAGGGCGAAACATGGCAGCATCCTTATCAATAATCAGAACGGGCGATCAGCGAACAGCATCGACTTTAATGCGCAGCGACTGCTGGTCCTTGCCATCCAGCGTGACACCATGGTGCTCGGTGTTGATGAACAGCAGCTTGCCGTCCAGTTCGATTCGCGCGCTGATTGCGTAGCGATGGCCTGGCTTGACCTGTGCCGGGTCATAGCTCAGGTGGAAGGGCAGTGGAACGTTGCCTTTTACCGGACCGTTCTGGCTGGCCAGGGTTACGGCGGGGGCGTCCATCAGCGAAACGTCCTGCAGGCTGACACTCAGCGTGGCCGCCGGTGGCAGGGCGATGCGTTGCAGGTAGAACACTTCACCGTCGAGGCTGACCTTGGAGGCGGGCGGGGTGCTGCTGCAGGCGGCCAGCAGGCCACCAAGTAGAATCAGGGATAGTTTTTTCATGTAAAGCTCCTTGAGGACGGTGCCACAGTGTCGGCGGCCGTCCAGGTAAAGTCGTATGGCTCCAGGGCACAGGCCAGTATGGACTATGCCGATGTGTCGGTAGTTTCCTCGTTGCGATGCAAAGCCACCTGCCGGATCGACAGGCGTATCTCCGCCGACAACACACGTTTGGCCGCCCCCTCGGCCAACTCACTCAGTTTCTCGTGGTAACCCAGTTTGCCATTGGTATCCGGGCGCAACACGCCTTGCTCGATCTGGGTCTGGATGAAGTGGCGGAACAGGGTCTTGTCAAAGAACTCGGGCGCGTTCAGACCGTGCAGGATCGACAGGCGCTGGGCCATGACCACGCAGAGGTCTTCGAGCTCTTCGGCGCTCAAGGTGTGCTGGCCGCTGTTGAGCAACAGTGCGGTGGCCATGTAGAAGCGCTGCAGTGTCTGGGTAATGGCCCGTGCCAGCAGGGTCAGCAGCACGAACTGGCGTGAACTCGGCGCCGGCCGCAGGTAGACGTCATTCTCGAAGCGCAGCAGACCTTGTTCGACAAACGCCTGCAGCCACTGGTCGATTACCCCGTCCAGCTCCTCTGGTTCCCAGCGAATGAACAGCTCCGACTGCAGGTACGGGTACAAGGCCCGGGTGTACTGCAGGATCAGGTCGCGGCTCATGCGCGAGCTGCTCTGGAAGAAGCTCGCCAGCAAAGCCGGCAGCGCGAAGATATGCAGGACGTTGTTGCGGTAGTAGGTCATCAGGACGGCGTTCTGCTCGTCCAGGTAAAGGATTTTACCCAGGGCGTCACTCTGTTCGGCCAGCAGGTCCATGCCTTTGACGTGGCTGATCAGGGCCAGCCCGTCACCTTCCGGCAGGGTGGTATGCGGCGAATAGGGCACCTGGCGCAGCAATGCCAGGTACAGGTCCAGGACCCGCGCCAGCGCGCGCTCGTCCAGGGCCAGGCGGCTGGTGGAGAGCAGGGCCAGGGCGACCAGGTTGACCGGGTTGATCGCAGCGGCTTCGTTCAGGTGACGGGCCACCTTTTCACCCAGGCGCGACGTGGTTTCGTTGAGCCAGGCCGGGCGGAACTGCGGGGCGTGCGACTGTTCGCGCCAGCCGGGTTGCTGTTCATCGAGGAAGGCCCCGAGGCGGATTGGTTCGCCGAAATTCACCGCGACCTGGCCAAAACGCTGTTTGAGCGCACCGATGACCTTGAAAATGTCGAAGATGGACTCTTTCTTCTTGCTTGCGCCCCGCAGTTCGCCCAGGTAGGTACGCCCTTCAAGCACCCGCTCATAGCCGATGTAAACCGGCACGAAGACGATGGGCGTACGCGATGAACGCAGGTAGCTACGCAAGGTGATGGCCAGCATGCCGGTCTTGGGTTGCAGCATGCGACCAGTGCGTGAGCGACCGCCCTCGACGAAGTACTCGACGGGAAAGCCCTTGGTGAACAGGGTGTGCAGATATTCGTTGAACACCGCCGTGTAGAGCGGGTTGCCCTTAAAGGTGCGGCGCATGAAAAACGCCCCGCCGCGACGCAGCAGGCCGCCGATGACCGGCATGTTCAAGTTGATCCCGGCGGCAATGTGCGGCGGGGTCAGACCGTTGCGAAACAGCAGGTAGGAGAGCAGCAGGTAATCGATGTGGCTGCGGTGGCAGGGCACGTAGATCACTTCGTGACCCGGGGCGATGCCTTGCACCTGTTCGATATGGTTGACCTTGATGCCGTCGTAGATCTTGTTCCAGAACCAACTGAGCACCACTTCGAGGAAGCGGATGGCGGTATAGGTGTAGTCCGAGGCGATCTCGTTGCCATAACGCAGCGCCTGGGCTTCGGCTTTGGCCAAGGGGATCTTCTCGCGCTCGGCCTCGTCGACGATGGCCTGGCGTACCAGCGGGTCATGGACCAGGCCTTTGACCAGGTTGCGCCGGTGCGAGATGTCCGGGCCGATGACCGCGGTCTTGAGGTTGCGAAAGTGTACGCGCAGCATGCGTTGGGCCATGCGCACGGTGCGTTCATGGCCTTTGTTGTGCTGCACCAGTTCGCGCAGGTGGATAGGTGCAGAGAACTGCACGCGGGTCTTGCGGCCCAGGATCAGCACGGTCAGCAGGCGGCGCAAGCGACCGGTCACCGCCCAGCTGTCGGCAAACAGCAGTTTCCACGGGCTGGATTCGCTGGCCGGCGACTGCCCCCAGAACACGCTGACGGGAATGATCTGCGCATCTTCTTCGGCATGCTGGCTAACGGCATTGACCAGGCGCGCAAGGGTCGGTGGCGCGCCGCGTTTGTCCTGGCGGCCCAGCCAGTCCGGCTCGGGCGTCAGGTAGAAAAATGCAGCGGGCTCCTGCAGGGTACCCACGGCAACCGGCAGTACCGGGCGCGGAAGCCCGGCTTTGGTGCATTCACGGTCGAGTACGGCCAGGTCGGTCAACGAGGGCGACTGAAGGGCATAGAACACCGGACGGCTACGGTCCAGGTTCAGGGTGAAGGACGACTGATTGATAGTCTCGGAGCGAACCCACAAGTACAACAGGCGACGCAGGGCGCCAAAGATCAGGCGGCGCAGGGGGGAACGGGTCATACAGTGTGTGCTCTGGGTGATTTTTCGAGTTGTAGCTCAGTCGGTTAGTGTGACGTATATGCGCAAGTTCAGCAAAAAGCCGACCGGTCATAAAAAATCTTTGTGGCCTGTCATATACTCGGTCCGCAGCTTGCAGGTGTATTCCTCAAGCTGTGTCGGCGGAGGGGGTGAATCTCCGCTTGCAAGGCGATTCCAAAATAAAAATCCGGAGTAGTTCAGATGTCGTCTCGTGAGACTGGAAGTGTTAAGTGGTTCAATGACGCCAAAGGTTATGGCTTCATTCAGCGTGAAGGTGGCGCGGATGTGTTCGTTCACTACCGTGCCATTCGTGGTGAGGGGCATCGCACTCTGATCGAGGGGCAGCAGGTCGAATACAGTCTGACTCAGGGCCAGAAAGGTCTGCAGGCAGAAGACGTAATCGGTCTGTAAGCGCCGGGCCACGGGCCTTGAGCCTGGGTCCACAAGCGAAAAGGCCCGTCGCCGGACGACCGGGACGGGCCTTTTCGTAGAAGCCGGCTCAGCCGGTACGCCAGGTGATTTCCTCTTCACCGTCGGCACTGATGCGGATCCAGCGGTCGGCATCTTCTTCACCTTCTTCCTCGACCCAGCTACCCGGGGCGCAGCGCACTTCGACGTTCAGTGCAGCGAAGGCCGCGCGGGCACAGGCAATGTCGTCTTCCCAAGGCGTCTGATCGCTTTCCAGGTAAAGACTGTTCCATTTGCCTACAGCCTTCGGTAACCAGGTAACCGGAATGTTACCGGCCTTGCACTTATAGGTCTGGCCTTTCTGTACCCAGTCGCTGCAAGGTCCCAGGGATTCTCCGAGCCAGGCGGCGATCTGTTTGTGATCGACGTCGGCGTCTTTGAGGTAAATCTCGATATCGGGTTGGCGCATGAGGGGGCTCCGGTGTGCTCAGTCTTGGCGCACGAAATAATCGTAACGCATCGATACCGTGACCTCGAAAGGCTCGGCCTGCTCGATGACGCGGGCTCGTTTTTCTGCGCTGGCGCGCCAGCCATGAGGGGTCATGGCCAACAGGTCGGCGCGAGATTTGCCATCGACAAGGCTCAGGCGGAATTTCAGGGTTTCGCTGTGGGCGTGCTGCATGCCCGGCGGGACTAGGGCCAGGTGCTTGTCGTCGGCGTAATCGCGCACTTCATCATAGAGCTTGTGGCGCAACTCGATCAGGTGCTCGTTGGTCGGGCCGACACGCATCAGGCCCCCACCGGGAGCGAGCAGGCGCAGCGCTTCCTGCCAGTCCAGCGGGCTGAACACGCTGGCCAGGAACTGGCAGCTGGCGTCGGCCAGCGGCACGCGCGCCATGCTCGCGACCAGCCAGGTCAACGCCGGGTTGCGTTTGCAGGCACGCTTGACCGCCTCACGAGAAATGTCCAGGGCGTAGCCATCGGCCGCCGGCAGCGCCTGTGCAATCCGGGCGGTGTAGTAGCCTTCGCCGCAGCCGATATCCAGCCAGCGTGCAGGCGCGCGCTCGGCGGCCAGTTCGGCCAGGCGCTGGGCCACCGGGGCATAGTGGCCGGCATTGAGAAAGTCGCGGCGGGCTTCAACCATGGCCAGGTTGTCGCCTGGGTCGCGGCTGTTCTTGTGCTGCACCGGCAACAGGTTCAGGTAGCCCTGGCGGGCACGGTCGAAACGGTGGCCTGCCGGGCAGGCCACACCGTTGTCGAGCGTGTTCAGCGGTGCACTGCAGAGCGGGCAGATGAGCATCAGGCAAGCAACCGGGTCAGGGTCTGGTAGTAGATCTCGGTCAGCACGTCGAGGTCACTGGCCAGAATCCGCTCGTTGACCTGGTGAATGGTGGCGTTGACCGGGCCCAGTTCGACCACCTGGGTACCGAGGGTGGCGATGAAGCGGCCATCGGAGGTACCGCCACTGGTCGACGCCTGGGTTTCACGGCCGGTGACGGCCTTGATGCTGGCCGACACGGCATCGAGCAGTTCGCCCGGTTCGGTCAGGAACGGCAGGCCGGACAATGCCCAGTCCACGTGCCAGTCCAGCTGATGCTTGTCGAGGATCGCGGCGACACGTTGCTGCAGGCCTTCGACGGTCGACTCGGTGGAGAAACGGAAGTTGAACAGTGCCGTCAGCTCGCCGGGGACCACGTTGGTGGCACCGGTGCCGGAGTTGAGGTTGGAGATCTGGAAGCTGGTCGGCGGGAAGAAGGCGTTGCCTTCGTCCCAGTGCTCGGCTGCCAGTTCCGCCAGGGCCGGGGCGGCCAGGTGAATCGGGTTCTTCGCCAGGTGCGGGTAGGCCACATGGCCCTGAACGCCGCGCACGGTCAGCTTTGCACCGAGCGAGCCGCGTCGTCCGTTCTTGACCACATCGCCGACCAGGCTGGTGCTCGATGGCTCACCGACGATGCACCAGTCCAGGCGCTCTTTGCGCGCGGCCAGGCGTTCGATCACGGCCTTGGTGCCGTGGTGGGCCGGGCCTTCCTCGTCGCTGGTGATCAGGAAGGCGACCTTGCCGCGGTGGTTCGGGTAGTCGGCGACGAAGCGCTCGGTAGCCACGACCATTGCCGCCAGGCTGCCTTTCATGTCGGCAGCGCCACGGCCACAGAGCATGCCATCGGCATCGATCAGTGCATCAAACGGGTCGTTCTGCCAGGCCTGCACAGGGCCGGTGGGCACAACGTCGGTGTGACCGGCAAAGCACAGTACCGGACCGTCCTGGGTGCCATGAGTGGCCCAAAAGTTGTCGACGTCTTCGATACGCATTGGCTCAAGCATGAAACCGGCATCGCCCAGGCGTTGCATCATCTGTTTCTGGCAGTCGGCGTCAACCGGGGTCACCGAGGGGCGACGAATCAGGTCGCAGGCCAGTGCGAGGGTAGGCGAGAGGTCGGCTGGGGCCGTCATTGAAGGAACTCCGGGGGCAAGGCAGGGCACAAATTCGAGGGGCGTTATCTTATAGCAATTCGATCCGATAAGGGTGGCCCCCGCCCATCGGATTAGGAGCGCTTGTAGGAGCGGATAAATCCGCTCCTACAGTTGTATCAGGAAGCCTGCGCCGGTTGCGCTGCATCCACGGGCTTGGGCAGCGACGACAGCATCGCCATGATCAACGCCGCCAGGTACGGCAGCGACTGCACCAGCAGCATGGTCACCCAGAAGCGCATGTCATTGCTCGGCAGCCCCTGAACCAGGTAGATACCGGCCGCGGCGCTCCACAGCAGCAACATGATGAACAACTCTTCGCGGGCTTCGGACAGGGCCACCATGAAGCCATGACTGTCGGCGTTCTTCGGCGTACGGAAGAATGGAATGCTCGAGGTGAAGAAACCGTACAGCACCGCCTTGGCGATCGTGTGCGACAGCGCCAAACCGGCGAGGGCCGCGGCGAAGGCATCCTTGAGGTTGACCCCGACCGCGCGGCGGTACAGGAACACAATCTTGCCGACCTTGAACACGAACAGCGCCAGCGGCGGAATCGCGAAGATCAGCAGCGGCGGATCGACCCGTTGCGGCACGATGATCATCGCTGCCGACCAGAGCAGGGCGCCGACAGTGAAGAAAATGTTCATGCCATCGGCAATCCACGGCAACCAGCCCGCCAGGAAGTGGTAGCGCTGGCCACGGGTGAGCTCGGTGTCCTTGCCGCGCAGCAGGCTGGCGGTGTGGCGCTTGATGATCTGGATGGCGCCGTAGGCCCAGCGGAAGCGCTGCTTCTTGAAGTCGATAAAGGTATCGGGCATCAGGCCCTTGCCATAGCTTTCGTGCGAATAGGCCGCGGAATAGCCCTTTTCGAACACGCGCAGGCCCAGCTCGGCGTCTTCACAGATACACCAGTCGGCCCAGCCCAGTTCTTCAAGTACCGAGCGCCGGGTCATGGTCATGGTGCCGTGCTGGATGATCGCGTCACGATCATTGCGGGTCACCATGCCGATGTGGAAGAAGCCCTTGTACTCGCTGTAGCAGAGCTTCTTGAAGGTGCTTTCGTTCTGGTCGCGGTAGTCTTGCGGCGACTGCACCACGGCGATTTTCGGGTCGGCGAAATGCGGCACCATGTGCTTGAGCCAGTTGCGGTCCACGCAGTAGTCCGAGTCGATCACCGCAATCACTTCGGCGTCCTTGGCGGTGTGCGGAATCAGGTAGTTCAGCGCGCCACCCTTGAACCCGGCCAGCGGCGAGACGTGGAAGAACTTGAAGCGCTCGCCGAGCATCTCGCAATGCGCCTTGATCGGTTCCCACACCGCAGGGTCCTTGGTGTTGTTGTCGATGATCAGCACTTCGTAGTCCGGATAATCCAGCGCTGCCAAGGCATTGAGGGTCTGTTTGACCATCTCGGGGGGCTCGTTGTAGCACGGCACGTGCACCGAGACTTTCGGGCGGTAGGCGCTGTCGGCCTGTACCGGCAGGAACTCGCGGCGGCGCTTGTGGATCCACACGGCCTCGGCCAGTTCGTGGGCTTCGGTCAGCAAAACGATGAAGACCCCCAGCGCACCGAGCGCGAGCAGGAAGCCCACCGTCAGGCTGAACCAGGTGCTGTATTGCTGGCTGTAGTCATAGCCGATCCACACCAGCACCGAACCACAAAGGAAGGCGATGAATGTCAGGAAGGTACGACCCCGTTGACGCAGGGCCGAGCCATCGATCAGCAGCAGGGTCAGCGAGAGCATCGCCAGTACCACCGAACCCACTGCCAGCACGCGCCATTGGGGAATGGCGACTACCGGGCCTTCGAAGTTGAACTTCTGCTGGCGCGCCGCGTTGAACACGCCCCAGTAGGCGCCCACCGAGCCTTCATCACTGGCCTTCCACGGCTGGTCATACGCTTCGATGACGAAGTAGTTGTAGCCCCGGCGGTTGAGCTGGTTGACCAAGGTGCGCAGGTAGATCGCCTGGTCGGCCTGGGTCGCATCGGCACCGCCGCGCATGCGGCCGTTGCTTGGCCAGCCGACTTCGGACAGCAGCAGCGGTTTGCGCGGGAACAATTGCTTGAGGTCGCGGGCACGGTCGAGCACGAACTGGCCGGCGTCCTTCATCGGGATGAATTCCCAGTACGGCAGGATGTGCGCCGCGATCAGGTCAACGTGCTTGGCCAGTTCCGGGTGCTCTTTCCAGATGTGCCACTGCTCACTGGTCGTCACCGGTACTTTCACCGCCGCCCGCACGCGGTCCAGGTACTGGATCAGCGCCTCGGGGGTGATTTCCTCGCGGAACAGGGCTTCGTTACCGACCATCACCCGTACCACGCTGCGTGAACTGTTGGCCAGTTCGATCGCCTTCTGGATCTCCCGCTCGTTACGCTCAAGGTCCGGGCTGATCCACACGCCGAGGGTCACCCGCAGGCCAAACTCTTCGGCCAGGCGCGGAATGTCGGCCTGTGTGCCTTCGACGGTATAGATACGAATACTGTCGGTCAGCTTGCTCAGTTGTTCGAGGTCCTGGCGCAGTTCATCCTCAGTGGGATACTGACCCTTTTGTGGGCTTTCTCCGAGGCGAAACGGCGAATAGGAGAAGCCGGAAATCTGCTCCGGCCAGTTGGGGGCGGAAACCGGGCGGTTGATCAGCGCCCAGAACCCGGTGAATAGCGCGGCAATGGCCATGACTATCACCAGGTTGATACCAAATTTACGCGATGACATAGAGAGTACGGGTTCCGAAGGGTGGAACGGGCGAGCGCCACGGGGCGCGGATTCTGCGCTTTACACGCCTATGCTGTGTAGGAACAGTGCGGCGACAGTAGGTTAGATTGACTTCAAGCGTTGAAGTTCTTATGCCCGTGCAGTTGTCGTCCAGGACTAGGGGTTGCGAGCCACATTAAAGCAGGATTTCCGCCGACTTTACCAATTCCTACTTGAGTATAGGATTCAAGCGGGGTGGCATCGGACTTCAAGAGGCCTATAATGCGCGCCGGTTTTTTGGGGTATGGCCATGAGTACAGATGATCCACGCTTTGCCGGAGTTGCCCGGTTATACGGCGACAACGGTTTGCAGCGCCTGCGCGAGGCCCATGTGGCCATCGTCGGTATTGGCGGCGTCGGCTCCTGGGCCGCCGAAGCCATGGCCCGCAGCGGTGTGGGTGAAATCTCCCTGTTTGATCTGGATGATGTCTGCGTAAGCAACACCAACCGTCAACTGCATGCCATGGAGGGCAATATCGGCCGCTCCAAGGCTGAAGTGATGGCCGAGCGCTTGCGCGCGATCAACCCGGCGTGCACGGTGCACGCGGTAGTGGATTTCGTCACCAAGGAAACCTTGCCTGAGTACATCGGCGAGCATATCGATTGCGTGATCGACTGTATCGACAGCGTGATGGCCAAGGCGGCGTTGATCGGCTGGTGCAAGCGGCACAAGGTCACCATCATCACCACCGGCGGTGCCGGAGGGCAGATCGACCCGACCCAGATCCAGGTCGCCGACCTCAACAAGACCTTCAACGACCCGCTGGCCTCGCGGGTGCGTTCGACCTTGCGCCGCGACTACAACTTTTCCCGTACGGTCACCCGCAACTACAGCGTGCCGTGCGTGTTCTCCACCGAGCAGCTGCGTTATCCCAAGGGTGACGGCAGTGTCTGCCTGCAGAAAAGCTTTGTCGGTGAGGGTGTCAAGCTCGACTGCTCGGGTGGCTTTGGCGCGGTGATGATGGTGACCGCGACCTTCGGCATGGTCGCGGCCAGCAAGGCTGTGGAAAAGCTGGTGGCCGGCGCCCGGCGGCCGTCCGAGCGCAAGCAGGCTCAGGCGTCAGCGGCAAGCTGAGCGATACGCTGCAGCACGGCATTCAGACCGTTGCTGCGCGAGGGTGAGAGCTGGCGCCCGAGGCCCAGCTGGTTGAACCAGCCGGGTAAGTCCAGCTGTTGCAGTTCGCGGCTGGACAAGCCTTCGACCCGGACCAGCAGCAATGCCAACAGGCCACGAATGATCCGGGCGTCGCTGGCGCCTTTGAAACGCCACTGCCCTTCATGCTGTTCCGCTACCAGCCATACCTGACTTTCACAGCCGTGTACGCGGTTGGCTTCGCACTTTTCTGCCGCTTCCAGTGGGGACAAGCGTTCTCCCCATTGCATCAGCAACCGTGCCCGTTGCTCCCAGCCTGCGGCCTGCTCGAAGCTGTCGAGTGCCGCCTGGGCGTGATCGTTCAGGCTCATCGCAGCAGCTCCAGGGCCTGATCCAATGCTGCAAAAAAGCGTTGCAGGTCGTCGGAATCGTTGTACAGCGCCAGCGAGACCCGGATTGCGCCGTCCAGCCCGAGGCTTTTCAGCAGCGGCATGGCGCAATGGTGCCCGGCGCGCACGGCGATGCCCTGTTCGGTCAACATGTGGGCGAGGTCGGCATTATGCACGCCATCGATCACGAAGCTGGCTAAGGCGCATTGCGGTGTGCCAAGCAGGCGAATGCCTTCGCGATCGTCCAGGCCACGCAGCAGCTGGCGATGCAGGCTAGCTTCGTGGGTGGCGACCGCGTTTTCATCCAGCCCCGCCAGATAGTCGAGGCTGGCACCCAGTGCTATCACGCTGGCGATAGGCGGGGTGCCGGCTTCAAAGCCCAGTGGTGCCGGGCGGAAGCTGGCACTTCGATAGTCAGCCACTTGCACCATCTCGCCACCGAATTGCCAGTGACGCAGCCGTGCCAGTGCCTCGGTACGGCCGTAAAGCACACCGAGGCCATCAGGGCCATACAGTTTGTGGCTGGAGAATACGTAGAAGTCGCACCCGAGCAGCGGCATGTCCTGACGAGCGTGGACCACACCCTGGGCGCCGTCGACGACGGTGAGGGCGCCTTGAGCCTGCGCATGAGCCAGGAGTGGCGAAAGCGGTTGCCAGGTACCCAGGACGTTAGACAGCTGGCTTATCGCCAGCAGCCGCGTACGTGAGCCGATCAGTTGCAAGGCGGCATCAAGATCGATCACGCCGTGGCTGTTCAATGGCAGCACGATCAACCGCAGTCCACGACGAAGGGCCAGTTGCTGCCAGGGCAACAGGTTGGCGTGGTGTTCCACGGCGCTGATGACGATTTCGTCCCCCGGCTCGAACAACGGTTCCAGGCCATAGGCCAGCAAGTTGATCGCCGAGGTTGCGCCATGGGTGAAGATGATCTGTTGCGGATCGCTGGCATTCAGCCAGCTGGCAACTTTTTCCCGGCTGCGCTCAAAGGCCTGGGTAGCCAGGGCGCCGGGAAGGTGTTGGGCACGGTGCACGTTGGCAGCACCATGGCCGTAATAGTGGCTCAGTGCGTCGAGCAGCAACTGGGGTTTTTGCGTGGTTGCAGCGTTGTCCAGGTAGGTCTGGTGCTGCCTTTGCAGAGCGGCGATGGCCGGAAAGTCGGCGCGCCAAGGGGAGGGCTGAAACATGATGATCGAACCTGAATATCGGGCCTGGCGGTAAGCCAGACCCGATGGTACCACTTAGTTGTGGGCGTGCAGCGCTTCGTTCAGCTCGATCGCCGACTTGTGCGTCTTGCACTCCACGGCGCCGTTCAGCGAGTTGCGACGGAACAGCAGGTCGGTCTGGCCGGCCAGGTCACGTGCCTTGACGACTTTGACCAGTTGGTTGTTTTCGTCCAGCAGGTTCACCTTGGTGCCCGCAGTGATGTACAGGCCTGCTTCGACGGTGTTGCGGTCGCCCAGCGGGATACCGATACCGGCGTTGGCGCCGATCAGGCAGCCTTCGCCCACTTTGATGACGATGTTGCCGCCACCAGACAGGGTGCCCATGGTCGAGCAACCGCCGCCCAGGTCTGAACCCTTGCCGACGAATACGCCAGCCGACACGCGGCCTTCGATCATGCCAGGGCCTTCGGTACCGGCGTTAAAGTTGACGAAGCCTTCGTGCATGATGGTGGTGCCTTCGCCGATGTAAGCGCCCAGGCGCACACGGGCGCTGTCGGCGATACGCACGCCGGCAGGCACGACGTAGTCAGTCATTTTCGGGAACTTGTCTACCGAGAACACTTCCAGCAGTTCGCCTTTCAGGCGTGCTTCCAGCTGTTGTTCGGCCAGTTCCGCCAGGTCGATGGCACCCTGGCTGGTCCAGGCTACGTTTGGCAGCAGCGGGAAGATACCGGCCAGGCTCAGGCCGTGCGGCTTGACCAGGCGATGCGAGAGCAGGTGCAGCTTCAGGTAGGCTTCCGGGGTGGAGGTCAGTGCGGCGTCTTCGGCCAGTACGGTGGCGACCAGCGGCTTGTTGCTTTCGGCCAGGCGGGTCAGCAGGGCAGCCTGGGCTGCGTCGACACCCTTGAGGGCATCAGCCAGCTGCGCAGCTTGGGCGTTGCTGAAGGCGATGGCCTGGTTGCCACCTTCGTAACCCAGTACAGGCGTGATGGCAGCGACCAGTTCGGCGCTTGGCTGGATCAGCGGCTGTGCGTAGAAAACCTCCAGCCAGGCGCCTTGACGGTTCTGGGTGCCGACACCGAAGGCCAGGCTGAACAGGGTAGTGGACATGCAGTTACCTCTTGCGAATTAGAGTGAAAGCGTGACGCCGCGTTATTGAAGGGCGGCTGCGTACAGGTCCGGCTTGAAGCCGACCAGGGTCCGCTCGCCGAGGTCGAGCACCGGGCGCTTGATCATCGACGGTTGGGCCAGCATCAGTTCGATGGCCTTGGCCTGGTCGAGGTCGGCCTTCTGGGCGTCTTCGAGCTTGCGGAAGGTGGTGCCGGCACGGTTGAGGACGGTTTCCCAGCCGTGCTCGTCGCACCAGCGGGTCAGGCTGGCACGGTCGATGCCTTGGGTCTTGTAGTCATGGAAGTCGTACCCCAGGCCTTGGTCTTCCAGCCAGGTACGGGCTTTCTTCATGGTGTCACAGGCCTTGATTCCATAAAGGTGCAATGGCGTGTCGCGTTTGGTCATGTCTTGCCCCTCCTGGGAAAATTTGGTGAAGGATTATGCCACGGTCAACCGGTTTGGGTTGGCCTTGCCGGGACACTTTGTAGCATTGTGTTACAGGTTTCGGCAGCTTCTGCGACTTTTGTGCAGCGGTGCGTCTGCAGCCTGAACGGCTACTATGTCGATTCAATGGCAATGTCCAGAATGGGCAGACGATGCGCCATTGATCGTGCATGAATTGAAAGGAACACGCCGTATGCAGTCAGCCTACACCGTTCTCATCCTGCTGATGCTGGTGAGTGTCTCCAAACTTGTCGGTCGCGTGATACCGCTGCCGTTGCCGCTGGTGCAGATAGCCGCGGGGGCGCTGCTGGCCTGGCCGACCCTGGGGCTGCACGTGGCGCTTGATCCGGAACTGTTTCTGTTTTTGTTCCTGCCGCCATTGTTGTTCGCGGATGGCTGGCGCATGCCCAAGCGCGACCTCTGGCGCCTTCGCGGTCCGATCCTGACCCTGGCGGTGGGCCTGGTTCTGTTCACGGTGGTGGGGGCTGGTTACTTCATTCACTGGATCCTGCCGAGTATCCCCTTGCCGGTGGCGTTCGCCCTGGCCGCGGTGCTGTCGCCCACCGATGCGGTGGCGGTTTCGGCCATTACCCAGGACCGCTTGCCGACGCCTTTGATGCATATGCTCCAGGGGGAGGCACTGATGAACGATGCGTCGGGCCTGGTGACCTTCAAGTTTGCCCTGGTGGCGGCGATTACCGGGGTGTTTTCCCTGGCCGAGGCCAGCGTCACTTTTGTCCTGGTGGCTGTCGGCGGGCTGGCCATCGGTGTGGCCCTGAGCTGGCTGGTTGGCCGCCTGCGTGCGTGGATGATCGCCCGTGGCTGGGATGACCCGGCCACCCATGTGGTGTTCATGTTGCTGCTGCCATTTGCGGCTTATGTGCTGGCCGAGCGCCTGGGCGCTTCGGGGATCCTTTCGGCCGTGGCCGCCGGCATGATGCAGAGCTGGCTTGACCTGCTGCCGCGCCAGACAAGCACCCGCCTGCTCAATCGCAGTGTCTGGTCGTTGCTGGAGTTCAGCTTCAACGGCCTGATTTTCCTGCTGCTGGGCTTGCAACTGCCGGACATCATCAAGGCTGTGACCAGTCACGAAGCATCGCTGTGGCCGACCCTGTTGTGGCGTTGCCTGGATGTCGTGGCGATCTTCGCGGTATTGCTGGTGCTGCGTTTTGTCTGGGTGCAGAGCGTGTGGCGTTTGATTGGCGTGATCCGGCGCTGGCGTGGCAAGGAGGATCTGGTGTTGCTGCCCAATGCCCGTTCGGCCTGGCTGCTGACCGTAGGCGGGGTGCGCGGTGCAGTGACCCTGGCGGGTGTGATGTCGGTGCCGTTGCTGATCAGTGCCGGCAAGACGTTTCCTGAGCGCGACCTGCTGATTTTCATTGCTGCGGGGGTGATCCTGCTATCGCTGGTGTCGGCGGTGATTGCCTTGCCGCTGCTGTTACGCGGTGTGGCTCGCAGCCCGGACGATGCCTTGCGCCAAGAGGCCAAGGAAGCCTGGCGGCGTACGGCGGAAGCGGCGATCCATGCCCTTGAGGCTGAAGAGCTGACCGAGCCGGGCGTACCTCAGGATGCTGCGCAGGCTGCCTTGGCAGCGGAGCTCAAGGCACGACTGATGGCTGAATACCGGCATCAACTGGAAAACTTCAATGACAGTGCCGAAGCCCAGGCCCTGGCCGAACAGATGGACCAGCTGGAGCGGCGTTTGCGCCTGCGTGCACTGCGGGCGCAGCGCCTGGAGCTGTACAAGCTGCACCGCCATCACCAGGTGGGGGATGATGTAGTGCGCCAGGTGCTGGGCGAGCTGGACCTGAGTGAAGCGAATCTGGGCCCGGTGAAATAACCCTGTAGGCGCTGGCTTGCCAGCGATGCGCCACCCGGTAATTGAAACCCGGGTGATGCCATCGCCAGCAAGCCGGCTCCTACGTACGTCAGCCCTTCAGAAACGCACGAATGCGTTGCGCAGCTTCCACACACTCCGCCAGCGGTGCCACCAGTGCCATGCGCACACGCCCGGCGCCCGGGTTGACGCCATTCACTTCCCGCGACAGGTAAGAGCCCGGCACCACGGTGACATGCTCGGCTTCGAACAGGCGGCGGCAGAACTCGGCATCGTCCATCGGCACCTTGGCCCACAGGTAGAAGCCACCGTCCGGACGCTGAACGTCGAGGACCGGCGCGAGAATTTCCAGCACGGCATCGAACTTCTCGCGGTAAAGGTCACGGTTCGCCAGTACGTGTTCTTCGTCATTCCAGGCAGCAATGCTTGCCAGCTGGGTCTGCACCGGCATGGCGCAGCCGTGGTAAGTACGGTACAGCAGGAACGGCTTGATGATCTCGGCGTCGCCAGCGACAAAACCCGAGCGCAGGCCTGGCAGGTTGGAGCGCTTGGACAGGCTGTGGAACACCACGCAGCGCTTGAAGTCGCTGCGGCCCAGCTCCACGCAGGCGCTGAGCAAGCCGGGCGGCGGGCTTTGCTCATCGAAGTACAGTTCGCTGTAGCACTCGTCGGCAGCAATCACGAAATCGTGCTCGTCAGCCAGGGCAATCAGCTTTTTCAGGGTTTCCATCGGCACCAGGGCGCCGGTAGGGTTGCCGGGGGAGCAGAGGAACAGGATCTGGCAGCGCTTCCAGGTCTCGGCTGACACCGCGTCGAAATCCGGGTTGAAACCGTTGCTGTCCAGGCACGGCAGGTAGTGCGGCGTGGCCCCGGCCAGCAGGGCTGCGCCTTCATAGATCTGGTAGAACGGGTTGGGGCTGATCACCAGGCCTTCGGCCTCGCGGTTGACCACGGCCTGGGTAAAGGCGAACAGCGCTTCACGGGTGCCGTTGACCGGCAGCACATGCTTGTCGGCATCCAGCCAGCCGCTCGGTACATTGAAACGACGCTCGCACCAACGGGTAATCGCCTGGCGCAGGGCCGGCTGGCCGACGGTAGTGGGGTACACCGCCATTTGCGGCAGGTTGTCGGCCAAGGCCTTGGCGACGAACGCAGGCGATTCATGCTTGGGCTCACCGATCGACAGGGCAATGGCGCGTTTGTCGGCGGCAGGCTGGACGCCGCCGAGCAATGCCCGAAGTTTTTCGAACGGGTAGGGCTGAAGCTGGAGCAAATCGGTGTTCATCGGCACAAGGTCTCGTCAAACGTTAAATGGTCAGGCGGGAAACAGAAGCCACGGTGGCCTGGTCGATGCGTAATTGCTCGACGATGGCATCCTGCAGGCGGCTGCACAGCTGGGGGTCGGACAGCGGCTGGTTGTCGGCGTCGGTGATGAAAAACACGTCTTCAACCCGCTCGCCGAGGGTGGCGATCTTGGCATTTTGCAACGACAGGTCGAACTCAAGGAAAATCTTGCCGATCCGCGCCAGCAGGCCCGGGCGGTCGGGGGCGTTGAGTTCGAGAATGGTCACCGGACGCTGGGCGTCGTTGTGGATGGTGACTTGCGGTGCAAAGGTGAAGTGCTTGAGCTGGCGCGGTACCCGCCGCTTGATGATGGTCGGGTAATCGTCCGGATTGCGCAGGGCTTCGGTCAGGCCGTCGCGAATCTCCTTGACGCGCTGCGGATTGTCGCCGATCGAGCCGCCATCGTTGTCGAGCACAATGTAGGTGTCGAGGGTGAACTGGCTGCTCGAGGTAATGATGCGGGCGTCATGAATGTTCAGGTTGAGCTGGTCCATGGCTGCCACGGTCACGGCGAAGAAGTCGTGCTGGTCGGGGGCGTAGATGAAAATCTGCGTGCCGCCCTCGAATTCGCGCTGTGTGGTTTCCTTGATCAGTACCAGCGGGCCGCCGTCGGCCGGTTGCTGGAGAATGGCGTCGCTGTGCCAGGCCACATCGGCGGCGGTGTGACGCAAGAAATAGTCATCGCCCAACTGCGACCAGAGTTGCTCGACGTCGTCCGGATCGGTGCCTTCGCGGATCAGGATGTCCAGGGCGGAAGTCTGCGTCTGGCGGATCTGCTCCTCGCGGTCCAGCGGGTTCTCCAGACCACGGCGCAGGGCGCGCTTGGTCTCGGTGTAGAGCTGGCGCAGCAGGCTGGCACGCCAGGAGTTCCACAGGCTGGGGTTGGTGGCGTTGATATCGGCCACGGTCAGCACATAGAGGTAGTCCAGGCGGGTTTCGTCACCCACCTGCTGGGCGAAGTCGTGGATCACCTGCGGGTCGGACAAGTCCTTGCGCTGCGCGGTGGTCGACATGACCAGGTGGTTCTGTACCAGCCAGACGATCAGGCGGCTGTCCCAAACGGGCAACTGATGGCGTACGCAGAAGGCCTGGGCATCGACTGCGCCAAGCTCCGAGTGATCGCCTTGGCGGCCTTTGCCAATATCATGATAAAGCCCGGCCAGGTAGATCAGTTCGGGCTTGGGCAGGCGACCCATGAGCTTGCTGGCGAGCGGGAATTTCTCCGAGACCGGCGTGTACTGCAATTTGCGCAGGTGCTTGATCAGGTTCAGGGTGTGGGCATCAACCGTGTAGATGTGGAACAGGTCATGTTGCATCTGCCCGACAATCAAACCGAACTCCGGCAGGTAGCGGCCAAGGATGCCGTAGCGGTTCATGCGCCGCAGGTTGCGGTGAATGCCGATTTCGCACTTGAACAGCTCAATGAACAGGCTGGTATTGCGGATATCGTTGCGAAAATCATCGTTGATCAGGTGCCGGTGCTCGCGCAGCAGGCGAATGGTGTCGGCACGCACCCCTTTGATCTCCGGGTGCTGAGCCATCAATACGAAGATTTCCAGCATGGCGAACGGCGTACGCTTGAACACGTTCGGGCGTACCGCTTCAATGTAGCCGTCATGCAGGCGGAAGCGGGCATTGAGCGGCTGCGTGCTGCCACTGTCATCGTCGAGGATGATTTCCTCGAAGTGCTGGATGATCAGGTCGCTGAGCTCGGCGATGCTCATCACCACCCGGTAGTACTGCTGCATGAACTGTTCGATGGCACGCTTGGGGTTGTCATCGGTAAAGCCGAGGAGGGTGGCAATACTGCGCTGATGATCGAACAGCAAACGGTCTTCGGCACGGCCGGCAGACATGTGCAAGGCATAACGGACCTTCCAGAGAAATTCCTGGGAGGATGCCAGCAAGGCGTTTTCACTTTCCAGAAGGAAACCTTCCCCTGCCAATGCATGCAGGTTGAGGGTGCCGTACTGGCGCCTTGCGATCCACAGTACTGTCTGGATGTCACGCAGGCCGCCGGGTGAGCCTTTGACGTTGGGCTCAAGGTTGTATTCGGTGTCGTTGTACTTGTGGTGCCGGGCCTTTTGCTCGGCGCGCTTGGCCAGGAAGAACTCCTTGCTTGGCCACATGTGTTCGGTGCTGGTGACCTCCAGCATACGCTGGCGCAGGCGCTCGGGCCCGGCAATGGTGCGGCTTTCCATCAGGTTGGTGACGACGGTGAGGTCGGCACGGGCCTGTTCGGCACACTCATCGATCGAGCGCACGCTCTGGCCCACTTCCAGGCCGATGTCCCAGAGCAGGGTCAGGAAGCGTTCGATCGAGTCGCGAAACACCTCGTGATCGGCGCTGTCGAGCAGGATCAGCAGGTCGATGTCCGAGTACGGGTGCAACTCACCCCGGCCATAGCCGCCGGTAGCGACCAGTGCAATGTCGGCTTCATCGCTCCAGTCGAATTTGTTCCAGGCCTGCTGCAGGATGTTGTCGACGAACCAGGCCCGATCCTCGATCAGCCGGCGGATCTCGCGGCCTTCACGAAACCGCTTGTCGAGTACTTCGCCCGCCTGACGGATGGCCTTCTTGAAGGCTGCGATAGGGCTAGCCTTGAGGGCCAGTTCCGCCTGGAACTGACCGCGGTCGAACAGTTCGGGATCCACCTGGGGCATCGCGTGACTTTCCTGTTTGACTGTCCTGTTGGAATCAGGCCGACGTGCGGGGAATGGTGTCGTCTTTGCGCAGGGTGAAGATCTCGTAGCCAGTGGCGGTAACCACCAGTGTGTGTTCCCACTGCGCCGAGAGCTTGCGGTCCTTGGTGATGGCGGTCCAGCCGTCGCCCAGTACCTTGGTATCGGCCCGGCCCTGGTTGATCATCGGCTCGATGGTGAAGGTCATGCCTTCCTTGAGCTCCATGCCGGTGCCGGCGCGGCCATAGTGCAGAATCTGCGGCTCTTCATGGAACACCTTGCCGATGCCATGACCGCAGAACTCGCGGACCACCGAGAAACCGTTCTTTTCCGCGTGCTTCTGGATCACTTCACCGATGTCGCCCAGGCGGCAGCCCGGCTTCACCAGCTCGATGGCCTTGTACATGCATTCCTGGGTGACCTGGGACAGGCGCTCGGCCCAGACTGGCACGTTACCCACGTGGAACATGCGGCTGGTGTCGCCGTGGTAGCCATCCTTGATGACGGTCACGTCGATGTTCAGGGTGTCGCCATCCTTGAGTGGCTTGTCGCCCGGGATGCCGTGGCACACCACGTGGTTGACCGACGTGCAGATCGACTTGGGGAAGCCCTTGTAGTTCAGCGGGGCCGGAATCGCCTTCTGGACGTTGACGATGTAGTCGTGGCACAGGCGGTCGAGCTCCTCGGTGGTGACACCGGGCTTGACGTGCTCTTCGATCATCTCAAGGACTTCGGCGGCCAGGCGGCCGGCGACGCGCATCTTTTCGATGTCTTCGGCGGTTTTGATGGTAACTGTCATTGCAGGCTCTCTACGGCGCATCGAAGCGCGAATATTCCGGGAAAGGCCGAATTCTACCAGAGCGGTGCCCGCTGCGGCGGCCACGACTGTGATACAGCCTTTATATAGAGGCATTTTGGCGCGATTAGCGCATGGGTGCAAAAGCAGCTGGCGGACATTGTTAATTCGGGTTCCGTTTGGCCGGCGTCTGTGATATAAAATGCGCCGCTTTGCGGGGATAGCCCCGAAAGCTTAAACCCACACACGTGTCGACACGATGACCTGGGTGCCTTCGATCTACGGATCCTGGGTTGGTCATTGGGATACGTGGAGGCCCAACCCGACTTATCAAGGAACTATCATGTCCCAAGTCAACATGCGCGATATGCTGAAGGCCGGTGTGCACTTCGGTCACCAAACCCGTTACTGGAACCCGAAAATGGGTAAGTACATTTTCGGCGCGCGCAACAAGATTCACATCATCAACCTTGAAAAAACCCTGCCAATGTTCAACGACGCACTGACTTTCGTCGAGCGTCTGGCCCAGGGCAAAAACAAGATTCTGTTCGTCGGCACCAAGCGTTCCGCTGGCAAGATCGTTGCTGAAGAAGCAGCACGTTGCGGTTCGCCGTACGTCGATCACCGCTGGTTGGGCGGCATGCTGACCAACTACAAAACCATCCGTGCTTCGATCAAGCGTCTGCGCGACCTGGAAACCCAGGCCGAAGATGGCACCTTCGCCAAGCTGACCAAGAAAGAAGCCCTGATGCGCTCCCGTGATCTGGAAAAACTGGATCGCAGCCTGGGCGGTATCAAGGACATGGGCGGCCTGCCTGATGCCCTGTTCGTGATCGACGTTGACCACGAGCGCATCGCTATCACCGAAGCCAACAAGCTGGGCATCCCGGTCATCGGCGTTGTCGATACCAACAGCAGCCCGGAAGGCGTTGACTACATCATCCCAGGCAACGATGACGCCATTCGCGCTATCCAGCTGTACATGGGTTCGATGGCTGACGCCGTTATCCGTGGCCGCAACAACGTTGCCGGCGGCACTGAAGTTTACGCTGAAGAAGCCGCACCAGCTGCTGAGTAATTGACGCCTGGCGTCTACTCGGCACGCAAAAAGGGGGCTAGGCCCCCTTTTTGCCACCTTGAAATCCTCCTGTCAGCATCGCCGTTGCAAACTGCATGAGTGCTGGCACTGGATTTACAGATTTGAACGCCCGTCAAGTATCGGGTGGAATGGTTGAAAACCTATCCAAGAGGAATTTGAAATGGCAGAGATTACTGCGGCGCTGGTCAAAGAACTGCGCGAGCGTACCGGCGAAGGCATGATGGACTGCAAGAAAGCCTTGACCAAGGCTGGCGGCGACATCGAAAAAGCAATCGACGACATGCGTGCTTCGGGCGCCATCAAGGCCGCCAAGAAAGCTGGCAACGTTGCTGCTGAAGGCGCCATCGCCATCAAGGCTGACGACAAGTCCGCCGTCCTGCTGGAAGTGAACTCGCAGACCGACTTCCTGGCTCTGCAAGACGACTTCAAGAACTTCGTCGCTGAAAGCGTTGAACAGGCTTTCGCCGAGAAGCTGACCGATGCCGCTCCGCTGATCGCTTCGCGCGAAGCTGCTCGTGAAGCCCTGGTTGCCAAAGTTGGCGAAAACGTCAACATCCGTCGTCTGGTACGTGTTGAAGGTGACGTTGTCGGCACCTACCTGCACGGTAACAAGATCGGTGTTGCTGTTGTCCTGAAGGGCGGTGACGTCCAGCTGGCCAAAGAAATCGCCATGCACGTGGCTGCCAGCAACCCAGAGTTCCTGAATCCATCGGAAGTCTCGGCTGAAGCAATCGAGCGCGAGAAGGCTGTATTCATGCAGCTGAACGAAGAGAAGATGAAGGGCAAGCCTGAGAACATCGTCGCCAACATGATCGACGGTCGTATCAAGAAGTTCCTGGCCGAAGCTTCGCTGGTCGAGCAAGCTTTCGTCATGAACCCGGAAATCAAGGTCGGCGAGCTGGCCAAGAAAGCCGGTGCTGAAATCGTTTCCTTCACCTACTTCAAAGTCGGCGAAGGCATCGAGAAGCCAGTCGACAACTTCGCTGAAGAAGTTGCCGCACAGCTGGCTGCTGCCAAGCAATAAGACGGATTTACATCTGTCGCCCCGAAGAGGCTGCCCGCTCACGCGCGCAGCCTCTTTGTCAAAGCGAGGACGGTTTACGAGACCGCCTTTCGCTGGCGCAGTCGCTGCGCCACGCTTAGAGTTACGCGCAGGCTGAAAACAGCCCGCCAGATTTTTACAAACGCCGCAGGAGAGATTCGCAATGGCTCAGCAGGGCAGTGGTCATCAAGCTCGCTATAAACGCATTCTACTCAAACTTAGCGGCGAGGCCCTGATGGGCTCGGAAGAGTTCGGGATCGACCCCAAGGTCCTGGATCGCATGGCGCTGGAAGTCGGCCAACTGGTCGGTATCGGCGTTCAGGTAGGCCTGGTGATCGGTGGTGGCAACCTGTTCCGTGGCGCAGCGCTGAGTGCCGCTGGCATGGACCGCGTTACCGGTGACCACATGGGTATGCTGGCGACGGTAATGAACGGCCTGGCCATGCGCGATGCGCTGGAGCGTGCGAACATCACCGCCATCGTCATGTCCGCCATCTCCATGGTCGGTGTGACCGATCACTACGACCGCCGCAAAGCAATGCGTCACCTCAATGCGAAAGAAGTTGTAATCTTCGCTGCCGGTACCGGCAACCCGTTCTTCACCACCGACTCCGCCGCTTGCCTGCGCGCCATCGAAATCGATGCCGACGTGGTATTGAAGGCAACCAAGGTCGATGGTGTATACACTGCAGATCCATTCAAAGACCCACATGCCGAGAAGTTCGATCATCTGACTTACGATGAAGTGCTGGATCGCAAGCTGGGCGTAATGGACCTGACGGCAATCTGCCTGTGCCGCGACCACAAGATGCCGCTGCGCGTCTTCAACATGAACAAGCCCGGCGCCCTGCTGAACATCGTGCATGGTGGCGCTGAAGGAACTCTGATCGAGGAAGTTCAAAAATGATCAACGAAATCAAGAAAGATGCCCAGGCGCGCATGCAGAAATCGCTGGAGTCTCTGGCTTACGCGTTCGGCCAGATTCGTACCGGCAAGGCACACCCGAGCATCCTGGCAAGCGTGATGGTGCCTTACTACGGTACCGACACCCCGATCAGCGGCGTCGCCAACGTCACTGTGAAAGATTCGCGCACCCTGCAGGTCGTGGCTTTCGAGCGCAACATGCTCGCTGCCGTTGACAAGGCCATCCAGAGCGCTGGTTTGAATCTCAACCCGACCAACCTGGGTGAGTTGCTGCTGATCACCATGCCGGCCCTGACTGAAGAAACCCGCAAGGGCTTCACCAAGCAGGCACGCAGTGCGGCCGAAGATGCTCGCGTTGCCGTGCGCAACATTCGCCGCGATGCTCTGGGTGAGCTGAAGAAGCTGGTCAAGGACAAGGAAATCAGTGAAGACGAAGAGCGTCGTGCCATCGCTGATATCGACAAGCTGACGAAAGATACCGAGGCCCAGATCACCAAGGCCACCGAAGAGAAAGAAAAGGACCTGATGGCCGTTTAAGGGTCGGGACTTTTAAATGGAAAAGACCAAACAGGGTGTGTCCCCATCGGTGCCGCGCCATGTCGCGATCATCATGGATGGGAATAATCGCTGGGCGAAACGGCGCCTGTTGCCCGGTGTTGCCGGGCACAAGGCGGGCGTCGACGCAGTGCGCGCGGTCATCGAGGTGTGTGCCGAGGCCAAGGTCGAGGTACTGACCCTGTTTGCCTTCTCCAGCGAAAACTGGCAACGACCGGCCGATGAGGTCGGTGCGTTGATGGAGCTGTTCTTCTCGGCCTTGCGCCGCGAAGCCAAGCGCCTCAACGACAACAATATCAGCCTGCGTATCATTGGTGATCGCTCGCGCTTTCACCCTGAGCTGCAGGCCGCCATGCGCGAAGCCGAAGCGCTGACCGCTGGCAGCAATCGATTCATCCTGCAGATCGCCGCCAACTATGGCGGTCAGTGGGATATCGCCCAGGCCGCCCAGCGCCTGGCACGCGAGGTTCAGGCCGGCCATCTGCGCCCGGACGATATCACTCCCGAGCTGCTGCAAACCTGCCTGGCAACCGGTGATTTGCCGCTGCCTGACCTGTGCATCCGTACCGGTGGCGAGCACCGCATCAGCAATTTCCTGCTGTGGCAGTTGGCCTACGCCGAGCTGTATTTCTCCGACCTCTACTGGCCGGACTTCAAACACGAGGCCATGCGCAAAGCGCTGGCCGATTATGCTTCGCGTCAGCGCCGCTTCGGGAAAACCAGCGAGCAGGTCGAAGCTGGAGCCCGTGCTTAATGCTTAAACAACGCATCATCACTGCGCTGATCCTGTTGCCGATTGCTCTGGGTGGTTTTTTCCTCCTTGAGGGTGGGGATTTCGCCCTGTTCATCGGTCTGGTCGTCACCCTGGGTGCCTGGGAATGGGCGCGTCTGGCCGGCCTTGTTGCACAACCGGTGCGCATCGCCTATGCCGCCGTGGTGGCCGGGTTGCTGATGCTGCTTTATCTCATGCCGGACCTGGCACCCTGGGTGCTGGGCGCTTCGGTATTGTGGTGGGGTACCGCGACCTGGCTGGTGTTGACGTACCCGCGCACCAGTGAGCTGTGGTCCAGCGTCGCCTGCCGTCTGCTGATCGGCTTGTTGATCCTGCTGCCGGCCTGGCAAGGGCTGGTGCTGCTCAAGCACTGGCCGCTGGGTAACTGGTTGATCATGGCGGTCATGGTGCTGGTGTGGGGCGCGGATATCGGTGCCTATTTCTCCGGGCGTGCCTTTGGCAAGCGCAAGCTGGCGCCACAGGTAAGCCCAGGCAAGAGCTGGGAAGGTGTTTACGGTGGTTTGGCGCTGAGCCTGGTGATCACTCTGGTGGTGGGGCTCAATCGCGACTGGAGCGTTGCTCAGTTGCTGCTCGGCTTGCTCGGGGCGGCTGTCGTGGTGCTGGTGTCGGTGGTCGGTGACCTGACCGAAAGCATGTTCAAGCGGCGCTCCGGAATCAAGGACAGCAGTAACCTGTTGCCCGGCCATGGCGGCGTACTTGATCGTATCGACAGCCTGACGGCCGCCATTCCACTGTTTGCCGTGCTGCTGTGGGCCGCTAACTGGGGCGTGATGTGAGCAGTCTGCAGCGGATTACCGTACTCGGTGCGACCGGCTCGATAGGGCTGAGTACGCTGGATGTGATCGCTCGGCACCCTGATCGTTATCAGGTGTTCGCCGTGAGCGGCTATTCGCGGCTCGACGAGCTCCTGGCGCTGTGCCTTCGTCATACCCCGGAATTTGCCGTCGTACCTTCGGCTGAATCTGCACAGCAGTTACGTGCAGGCCTGGCTGCGGCCGGGTCGCGCACTGAAGTGCTCGAAGGTGAAGCAGGGTTGTGCCAGGTGGCCTCTGCGCCGGAAGTCGATGCGGTGATGGCGGCAATTGTCGGCGCAGCCGGCCTGCGTCCGACCCTGGCAGCTGTTGAAGCGGGCAAGAAGGTATTGCTGGCCAACAAGGAAGCGCTGGTGATGTCCGGCGCGCTGTTCATGCAGGCTGTGCAGCGCAGCGGCGCCGTATTGCTGCCGATCGACAGCGAACACAACGCGATTTTTCAGTGTCTGCCGGGCGACTATGCCCGCGGCTTGTCTCAGGTCGGGGTGCGGCGCATTCTGCTGACGGCCTCCGGCGGGCCTTTTCGCGAAACACCGTTGGCCGAGCTGGCCGCGGTCACGCCGGAGCAGGCCTGTGCTCACCCGAACTGGTCCATGGGGCGCAAAATTTCGGTTGATTCGGCCAGCATGATGAACAAGGGGCTCGAACTGATCGAGGCCTGCTGGTTGTTTGACGCGCGGCCGGCCCAGGTCGAAGTGGTGGTGCATCCGCAAAGCGTGATTCACTCGCTGGTCGACTATGTTGACGGTTCGGTACTGGCCCAGCTGGGTAACCCGGACATGCGCACGCCGATTGCAAACGCGCTTGCCTGGCCACAACGAATCGATTCCGGTGTGGCGCCACTGGATCTGTTTACCGTCGCCCGTCTGGACTTTCAGGCGCCCGATGAGCAGCGCTTTCCCTGCTTGCGTTTGGCGCGTCAGGCTGCAGAGGCGGGCAACAGCGCGCCGGCGATGCTCAATGCGGCCAATGAAGTGGCAGTCGAGGCGTTTCTTCAGCGGCGCATTCGCTTTCCAGAGATCGCGAGTATGATCGAACAAGTACTCGATCAGGAGCCGGTCGTGGCGGTGCAGACGCTCGACGCGGTGTTTGCTGCCGATCAGCGCGCCCGCCAGCTGGCCGGGCAGTGGTTGAATCATCACGGGTGCTGAAGCTGCGCGCCTGGTTGGGCTGAACGTCATTCGGAGAAAGACATGAGTGCGCTCTACATGATTATCGGCACCCTGGTGGCTTTGGGTGTGCTGGTCACCTTTCACGAATTCGGTCACTTCTGGGTGGCCCGGCGTTGTGGCGTCAAGGTTTTGCGTTTTTCTGTCGGTTTCGGCACGCCGTTGATTCGTTGGCATGATCGTCATGGCACTGAATTCGTCGTGGCGGCGATTCCGTTGGGCGGCTACGTCAAGATGCTTGATGAGCGCGAAGGCGAGGTGCCGGCTGATCAGGTCGATCAATCGTTCAACCGCAAGTCGGTGCGTCAGCGCATTGCCATTGTCGCGGCGGGCCCTGTCGCCAACTTCCTCTTGGCAATCTTCTTCTTCTGGATCCTGGCCATGCTTGGCACCCAGCAGGAGCGCCCGGTGATTGGCGGGGTCGAGGCCGGCAGTATTGCTGAAGTGGCCGGGCTCAAAGCCGGGCAAGAAATTGTTTCAATTGATGGTAAGCCGACCAGCGGTTGGGCTGCGGTCAATCTGCAATTGATTCGCCGCCTGGGCGAGAGTGGTCAGCTGCATATCAATGTGCGTGAAGACGGAGCGACCGTTGATAGCCCGCATGTACTGAAGCTGGACAGCTGGCTCAAAGGTGCGGACGAGCCGGATCCGATCCGTTCGCTCGGGATTCGCCTGTGGCGTCCGGCGCTTGTTCCGATTCTGGCTGAACTGGACCCCAAAGGCCCGGCGCAGGCTGCAGGGCTGAAGACCGGTGACCGCTTGCTGGCCCTCGATGGCCAGGCGCTCAATGACTGGCAGCAGGTGGTCGACACCGTGCGTGGGCGTGCCGGCAGCAAGGTTGTCCTGCAGGTAGAGCGCGAAGGCGCGACGCTGGAAGTGCCGGTTACCTTGGCGACCCGGGGTGAGGGGAAGTCGGCCAGTGGTTATCTCGGGGCTGGCGTCAAGCCAGTCAAGTGGCCGGATGCCATGCTGCGAGAGGTCAGTTATGGGCCGCTGGAGGCTGTGGGCGAGGGGCTTACACGGACCTGGAGCATGAGCGTCCTGACCCTCGAATCGTTGAAGAAAATGCTGTTCGGCGAGCTCTCGGTAAAAAACTTGAGTGGACCGATAACCATTGCTAAAGTGGCGGGCGCTTCAGCCCAGTCGGGCGTTGGGGATTTCCTGAATTTCCTCGCTTACCTGAGCATTAGCCTGGGGGTTCTTAATTTGCTGCCCATACCAGTGCTGGATGGGGGGCATTTGCTGTTCTACCTGATCGAATGGGCGCGTGGTCGTCCGCTGTCGGATCGGGTGCAAGGTTGGGGGATCCAGATCGGTATCAGTTTGGTAGTCGGGGTGATGTTGCTAGCCCTGATCAACGATTTGGGTCGACTGTAAAGCTTCGCTCAATTGCGAACCTTCCGCGTCCCGCGGCGGGTCGTTTATTGCCAGTTGGAATAAGAAAGGACTTCATGAAACGTCTGCTGCTAACTGCGGTTCTCGCCGTACTGATGATCGCTGAAGTTCACGCCGAGTCCTTCACCATCTCCGATATTCGTGTCAACGGTCTGCAGCGGGTTTCCGCGGGCAGCGTTTTTGGCGCGCTACCTTTGAACGTCGGGGATGAGGCCGATGACCGTCGCCTGGTGGATTCCACCCGCGCACTGTTCAAGACCGGTTTCTTCCAGGACATCCAACTGGGCCGTGACGGTAACGTCCTGATCATTACTGTGGTCGAGCGTCCTTCGGTGTCCAGCATCGAGATCGAAGGTAACAAGGCCATCAGCACCGAAGACCTCATGAAGGGTCTGAAGCAGTCTGGTCTGTCCGAAGGCGAGATCTTCCAGCGCGCCACTCTTGAAGGTGTGCGTAACGAACTGCAGCGTCAGTACGTTGCCCAGGGTCGTTACTCGGCAGAGGTCGACACTGAAGTCGTACCGCAGCCGCGCAACCGCGTAGGTCTGAAGATCAAGATCAACGAAGGTACCGTTGCTGCTATCCAGCACATCAACGTGGTTGGCAACACTGTCTTCCCCGAAGAAGACCTGGTCGGCCTGTTCGAACTGAAGACCACCAACTGGCTGTCGTTCTTCAAGAACGACGACAAGTACGCCCGTGAAAAACTCTCCGGTGACCTGGAACGTCTGCGTTCCTACTACCTGGACCGCGGCTACATCAACATGGACATTGCTTCTACCCAGGTGTCCATCACCCCGGACAAGAAGCACGTCTACATCACTGTCAACGTCAACGAAGGCGAGAAGTACACCGTTCGTGACGTGAAGCTTTCCGGTGACCTGAAAGTGCCGGAAGACCAGGTCAAGTCGCTGATGCTCGTGCAGCCGGGTCAGGTGTTCTCGCGTAAAGTGATGACCACCACTTCCGAGCTGATCACCCGTCGTCTGGGTAACGAAGGCTACACCTTCGCCAACGTCAACGGCGTGCCACAGCCAAACGACCAGGACCACACGGTCGACATCACCTTCGTGGTCGATCCGGGCAAGCGTGCCTACGTCAACCGTATCAACTTCCGCGGCAACACCAAGTCGGAAGACGAAGTGCTGCGTCGCGAAATGCGCCAGATGGAAGGTGGCTGGGCCTCGACGTACCTGATCGACCAGTCCAAGACCCGTCTGGAGCGTCTGGGCTTCTTCAAGGAAGTCAACGTCGAAACTCCAGCCGTGCCGGGCACCGATGACCAGGTCGACGTCAACTACAGTGTCGAAGAGCAGGCGTCGGGTTCGATCACCGCCAGCGTCGGTTTCGCGCAGAGCGCCGGTCTGATCCTCGGCGGCTCGATCAGCCAGACCAACTTCCTGGGTACCGGTAACAAGGTTTCTATCGGCCTGACCCGCAGTGAATACCAGAGCCGCTACAACTTCGGCTTCGTGGACCCCTACTGGACTGCCGACGGCGTCAGCCTGGGCTACAACGCCTTCTACCGCACCACTGACTACGATGACCTCGACGTCGACGTTGCCAGCTATGCGGTTGACAGCCTGGGTGCCGGTGTCAGCGTCGGTTATCCGATCAGCGAGACCTCGCGTCTGACCTTTGGTCTGACGGCCCAGCAGGATGAAATCAAGACCGGTCGTTACACCGTCGACGAGATTTTCGACTTCGTCAACGAAGAGGGCGACAAGTACCTGAACTTCAAGGCTTCTGCCGGTTGGTCCGAGTCGACCCTGAACAAGGGTGTACTGGCTACCCGTGGTCATTCCCAGAGCCTGGTGCTCGAGGCAACCACGCCGGGCAGCGACCTGTCGTTCTTCAAACTCGACTACCGTGGCCAGCTGTTCAAGCCGATCACCAACGACTACACCCTGCGTATGCACACCGAGTTGGGCTATGGTGATGGTTTCGGGGGCACGTCTGGCCTGCCGTTCTATGAGAACTACTACGCCGGTGGTTTCAACTCGGTACGTGGCTTCAAAGACAGCAGCCTGGGCCCACGCAGTACCCCAAGTGACGGCCATAACCCGGGCACGATTGCCGACCCGGACCAGGACCCACTGCCGTTCGGTGGTAACGTCCTGATCCAGGGTGGTGTAGAGCTGCTGTTCCCGCTGCCGTTCGTCAAGGACCAGCGCTCGCTGCGTACCTCGGTATTCTGGGATGTGGGTAACGTGTTCGACACCAACTGCGGTTCCAAGCCGGACTGTGAAGATATCGGTCTGTCTGGCCTGGCCAGCTCCGTTGGTCTGGGTGTGACCTGGATTACTGCACTGGGCCCGCTGAGCTTCAGCCTGGCAATGCCGGTGAAGAAACCGGACGACGCCGATACCCAGGTGTTCCAATTCTCTCTGGGCCAGACCTTCTAAGGTCTGCCCCTTGCTAACGACATCGGATTCTGTAGGAGTGCATCGTGCGTAAGTTGACCCAACTGGCAGTACTGGCTGCGACCCTGGTCGCAACCCCGGCTTTCGCCGAAATGAAAGTTGCCGTTCTGAACTATCAGATGGCCCTGCTGGAATCGGACTCGGCGAAGAAGTACGCAGTCGACGCCGAGAAGAAGTTCGGCCCGCAACTGACCAAGCTGAAGAACCTGGAAAGCAGCGCCAAAGCCATTGCTGACCGCATCCGTGCGGGTGGCGACAAAATGGCCCAGCCAGAGCGCGAGCGCCTGGAGCTTGAATACAAGCAGAAAGCCCGTGACTTCCAGTTCCAGTCCAAGGAGCTGAACGAGTCCAAGGCCGTTGCTGACCGTGAGATGCTCAAGCAACTGAAGCCAAAGCTGGACGGCGCAGTTGAAGAAGTGATCAAGAAGGGCGGTTTCGACCTGGTGCTCGAGCGTGGCGCGGTGATTGATGTCAAACCTCAGTACGACATCACCCGCCAGGTCATCGAGCGCATGAACCAGTCCCGTTGAACATGACTGTGACCATGAAACTCGGTCAGTTGGCCGAGTTCCTCGGGGCTACGCTCAGTGGCCCTGCGGAGCTGGAAATCACCGGTCTGGCGACCCTTCAGGAAGCCGGGCCGGGTCAGTTGAGCTTTCTCGCCAATCCCCAGTACCGCAAGTACCTGGGGAGCAGCCACGCCGCTGCCGTGCTGCTCAAGGCCGGCGACGCCGAAGGCTTTGCCGGGCACGCGTTGATCGTCCCTGATCCGTACCTCGCCTATGCACGCATTTCCCACCTGTTCGATCCAAAACCGAAGGCTGTAGCGGGAATTCATCCCAGCGCCGTGGTTGCGGCCGACGCCAAGGTGGATGCCAGCGCCAGTGTCGGTGCCTGTGCAGTGATCGAGAGCGGGGCGCAGATCGGCCCGGGTGTGACCATTGGTGCCCAGTGCTTTATCGGTGCGCGTTGCGTAATCGGTGAAGGCGGTTGGCTGGCCCCGCGTGTCACCCTCTATCATGACGTGCGTATCGGTAAGCGTGTGGTGATTCAGTCGGGTGCGGTAATCGGCGGCGAAGGCTTCGGCTTTGCCAACGACAAAGGTGTATGGCAGAAAATCGCCCAGATCGGCGGGGTCAGTATCGGTGACGATGTCGAAATCGGCGTTAACACTGCGGTCGACCGTGGCGCGCTGGCAGACACCCGGATCGGCGACGGTGTCAAACTCGACAACCAGATCCAGATCGCGCATAACGTACAGATTGGTGATCACACGGCAATGGCGGCCTGCGTCGGCATTTCCGGCAGTACCAAGATCGGCAAGCATTGCACCATTGCCGGCGGTGTTGGCATGGTGGGGCATATCGATGTCTGCGACGGCGTTTTCGTATCCGGCATGACCATGGTCACGCGCTCGATCACCGAGCCTGGGGCTTATTCTTCCGGTACGGCGATGCAACCGCTGGGCGAGTGGCGCAAGAGTGCCGCACGGATTCGCCAGCTCGACGAGATGGCGAAACGCCTTCAACAGTTGGAAAAGCGTGTCGAGGTCGTGACCTCAGGCAGCCAGCCTTCATCAGAAGGCTGATACCATTTCCTGATCGAGAGTGAATAGCCGCAGGCTGACTCTTTGATTTGCAAAAGGAGCGCCTGGCGAACAAGCAGGCGCTCCCTATCTTTACTACAGGCTTCCCCCCGAAATGATGGACATCAACGAGATTCGCGAATACCTGCCTCACCGTTACCCGTTCCTGCTGGTGGACCGGGTAGTGGAACTGGACGTCGAGGCTCAGCGCATTCGTGCCTACAAGAATGTCAGCATCAACGAACCGTTCTTCAATGGCCACTTCCCGGCGCACCCGATCATGCCAGGCGTGCTCATCATTGAAGCCATGGCCCAGGCTGCCGGTATTCTCGGCTTCAAGATGCTCGACGTGAAACCTGCGGACGGCACCTTGTACTACTTCGTCGGCTCCGACAAGCTGCGCTTTCGCCAGCCGGTACTGCCGGGCGACCAGTTGATCCTTGAAGCCAAGTTCATCAGCTGCAAGCGTCAGATCTGGAAGTTCGAATGCCAGGCGTCGGTAGACGGCAAGCCAGTCTGCTCGGCTGAAATCATTTGTGCGGAACGTAAACTATGACGTTGATTGACCCTCGGGCAATCATCGATCCTTCGGCGAAGCTCGCCGATGGCGTCGAGGTCGGCCCTTGGTCGATCATCGGTGCCGGGGTCGAGATCGGGGAGGGGACCGTTATCGGTCCGCACGTGATTCTCAAAGGGCCGACCCGCATTGGCCGGCACAATCGCATCTACCAGTTTTCTTCGGTAGGCGAAGACACCCCGGACCTCAAGTACAAAGGCGAACCCACGCGTCTGGTGATCGGCGATCACAACGTCATTCGCGAAGGGGTGACCATTCACCGGGGTACCGTGCAGGATCGTTCGGAAACCACTCTGGGTGATCACAACCTGATCATGGCGTATGCCCACATCGGCCACGACAGCGTCATCGGCAACCATTGCATCCTGGTCAATAACACGGCGTTGGCCGGTCACGTTCATGTCGACGATTGGGCGATTCTCTCCGGATTCACCCTGGTGCACCAGTTCTGCCATATCGGCGCCCACAGCTTTTCCGGCATGGGTACTGCCATTGGCAAGGACGTACCGGCTTATGTAACCGTCTTTGGCAACCCGGCCGAAGCCCGCAGCATGAACTTCGAGGGTATGCGCCGTCGTGGTTTCAGTGAAGACGCCATTCATGCGCTGCGCCGGGCCTACAAAGTAGTCTATCGCCAGGGGCTTACGGTGGAACAGGCTATCGCCGAACTGGCCGAGCCTGCTGCGCAGTTTCCTGAAGTCGATGTGTTCCTCAAGTCGATCCAGAACTCCACTCGCGGCATCACGCGCTGATCATGGCTGAACTCTGTGTAGCGCTGGTGGCGGGTGAGGCCAGCGGCGACATTCTAGGTGCCGGGTTGATGCGTGCGCTTAAAGCGCGCCACCCTCAGGTGCGCTTTATCGGTGTCGGTGGGCCGTTGATGCAGGCCGAGGGCATGGTCTCGTACTTTCCCATGGAGCGCCTGGCCGTTATGGGCCTGGTCGAGGTGCTGGGTCGCCTGCGTGAACTGCTCAAGCGACGCAAGGCTCTGATCCAGACCCTGGTCGAGGAGCGTCCGGATGTGTTCATCGGCATCGACGCGCCTGACTTCACCCTCAATATCGAGTTGAACCTGCGCAAGGCCGGGATCAAGACGGTGCACTATGTCAGCCCGTCGGTCTGGGCCTGGCGGCAGAAGCGCGTGCTGAAGATCCGCGAAGGTTGCGACCTGATGCTGACCTTGTTGCCCTTCGAGGCGAAGTTCTACGAAGAGCAGGGTGTGCCGGTGCGCTTTGTCGGACATCCGCTGGCTGACACCATTCCCCTTGAAGCCGATCGCCGCGCTGCTCGCGAGCAGCTCGGGCTTGGCGATGGGCCGCTGGTGGCGTTGATGCCTGGCAGTCGTGGCGGTGAAGTGGGTCGCCTGGGTGCATTGTTTCTCGATACCGCACAGCGCCTGCGTGAGTTGGTGCCGGGTGTTCGCTTTGTTTCGCCTTGCGCCAATGCCGAGCGCCGTGCCCAGCTTGAGCAGATGCTCGAGGGGCGGGACCTGCCGCTCACTTTGCTCGACGGCCGTTCACACCAGGCCTTGGCGGCCTGCGACGCAGTGTTGATCGCGTCGGGTACGGCCACCCTGGAAGCGCTGTTGTTCAAGCGGCCGATGGTGGTCGCCTACCGCTTGGCGCCGTTGACTTACTGGATTCTCAAACGACTGGTCAAAAGCCCCTACGTCTCCCTGCCCAACCTGTTGGCCCAGCGCATGCTGGTCCCGGAGTTGCTGCAGGATGCCGCCACCCCTGAGGCACTGGCCCAGGCATTGGCACCGCTGGTCGAGGCCGGCGTGCAGCAGACCGAAGGGTTTGACCAGATTCACCGTACCCTGCGCCGCGACGCCTCGAATCAGGCGGCTGACGCGGTGCTGGCCCTGCTGGAAGCCCGATAGATGCAAATGGGACTGGATTTTACCCTGGTCGAAGACCTGGTTGCCGGCGTCGACGAAGTCGGCCGCGGCCCGCTGTGCGGTGCTGTCGTCACGGCAGCCGTGATTCTCGATCCACAGCGGCCGATTCTGGGTCTGAACGATTCGAAGAAACTCACCGAAGCACGTCGTGAAAAGCTGTTCGACGAAATTTGCGAGAAAGCCCTGAGCTTCTGCATCGCCCGTGCTGAAGTCGAAGAAATCGATGAGTTGAACATCCTGCATGCCACCATGCTGGCCATGCAGCGCGCGGTCGAAGGGCTGAGTGTCACGCCGAAACTGGCGCTGATCGACGGTAACCGTTGCCCCAAGCTGTCGGTGCCGTCGGCACCGGTGGTCAAAGGTGATAGCCAGGTACCGGCGATTGCTGCCGCCTCGATCCTGGCCAAGGTTACCCGCGACCGCGAGATGGCGGCATTCGAACTGATTTATCCGGGGTACGGCATCGGTGGCCACAAGGGTTACCCGACCCCGGTGCACCTTGAAGCCCTTGCACGGCTGGGGCCGACGCCGATTCATCGACGCTCCTTTGCGCCGGTACGTGCCGCGTATGAAGCCCGCGATGCAGTGAGCAACGGTTTCGCCGAGGTCTGAGGGCCCCGGGCAGGTTTCAGTCGTCAGGATCACCCTGTACCGGCTGATGTTTTGATCAAGGCCCGGTACAATCCGGGCCTTGTTGTTTTGTGCTGCTATAGGATCATCATGTCGGCTTCTTTCGTTCATCTTCGCCTGCACACCGAATTCTCCCTGGTCGATGGCCTGGTGCGGATCAAGCCGCTGGCCAAGGCACTGGCCTCGATGAACATGCCGGCCGTAGCCGTCACTGACCAGAGCAACATGTGCTCGCTGGTCAAGTTCTACAAAAACGCCATGGGTGCCGGGATCAAGCCGATCTGCGGCGTTGACCTGTGGTTGAGCAATGGCGATCCGGATGCGCCACTGGCGCGTATCTGCCTGCTCGCCATGGACCCGCAGGGCTACCGCAACCTCACCGAGTTGATCTCGCGTGGCTGGGTAGACGGCCAGCGCAACGGTCTGGTGATCATCGAGCGTGAGTGGATTGCCCCAGCCAGCGAAGGCGTCATTGCACTCTCGGCAGCGAGGGAAGGTGATATCGGCATGGCGTTGCTCAACGGCAACCCTGATGAAGCCGAGGCCTTGCTGCGTGACTGGATGGCGATGTTTCCCGATCGTTTCTATGTCGAGATCCAGCGCACCAACCGTGCCGGTGACGAAGAATACCTGCACGCCGCCGTTGCCCTGGCCGACAAGGTCGGTGCACCGCTGGTAGCGACCAACGATGTGCGCTTTATCAAGCAGTCGGACTACGACGCCCACGAAACCCGCGTTTGTATTGGCGAAGGCCGTGCGCTGGATGACCCTCGGCGCTCGCGCAACTACAGCGACCAACAGTACCTGAAAAGCCCGGAAGAGATGGCTGAGCTGTTCAGCGACCTGCCCGACGCGATTGCCAACACCGTCGAGATCGCCAAGCGCTGCAACATCCAGGTCCAACTGGGCAAGCACTTCCTGCCCGACTTCCCCACGCCCAACGGCATGGGTATCGACGATTACCTGCGCCACGTGTCGCACGAGGGGCTGGAAGAGCGCCTGGCGGTGCTGTGGCCCAAGGACACCACGCCCAACTATGAAGAAAAGCGTCAGGTCTACCTGGACCGGCTGAAGTTCGAGCTGGATATCATCATCCAGATGGGCTTCCCCGGTTACTTCCTGATCGTTATGGACTTCATCAAGTGGGCCAAGAACAACGGCGTTCCGGTAGGCCCGGGCCGGGGTTCGGGCGCCGGCTCGCTGGTCGCCTATGTGCTGAAAATTACCGACCTCGACCCGCTGGCCTATGACCTGCTGTTCGAACGCTTCCTCAACCCGGAACGGGTTTCCATGCCCGACTTCGACGTCGACTTCTGCATGGACGGTCGCGACCGGGTGATCGAGTACGTGGCCGACGCCTACGGCCGCAATGCCGTGAGTCAGATCATCACCTTCGGTACCATGGCCGCCAAGGCAGTGGTGCGCGACGTGGCGCGGGTGCAAGGCAAGTCTTACGGTCTGGCCGACCGTCTGTCGAAAATGATCCCCTTCGAAGTCGGCATGACCCTGGAAAAAGCCTACGAGCAGGAAGAGGTGCTGCGCGACTTCCTCAAAACCGATGAGGACGCCAAGGAAATCTGGGACATGGCCCTCAAGCTTGAGGGTGTCTGCCGTGGTACCGGTAAGCACGCCGGTGGTGTGGTTATCGCCCCGACCAAGCTCACCGATTTCTCGCCGATCGCCTGTGATGAAGAGGGTGGCGGCCTGGTTACCCAGTTCGACAAGGACGACGTTGAGGCAGCAGGCCTGGTGAAGTTCGACTTCCTTGGCCTGAGGACCCTGACCATCATCAAGTGGGCGATGGAAACCATCAACCGCGAGCAGGCCAAGCAAGGCCTGGATGACCTGAATATCGACTTCATCCCGCTGGATGACAAGAAAACCTACGACCTGCTGCAGAAAGCCGAAACCACTGCGGTATTCCAGCTTGAATCGCGCGGCATGAAAGAGCTGATCAAAAAGCTCAAGCCTGACTGCCTGGAAGACCTGATCGCACTGGTGGCGCTGTTCCGTCCGGGCCCGCTGCAATCGGGCATGGTGGACGACTTCATCAACCGTAAGCATGGTCGGGCCGAACTGGCCTATCCGCACTCGGACTATCAGTACGAGGGCCTCAAGCCCGTACTGGCACCGACCTACGGCATCATTCTGTATCAGGAACAGGTGATGCAGATTGCCCAGGTGATGGCCGGGTATACCCTGGGTGGTGCAGACATGCTGCGCCGGGCCATGGGTAAGAAAAAGCCCGAGGAAATGGCCAAGCAGCGCGGCGGTTTCATTGAAGGTTGTGCGACCAACAATATTGACCCGGATCTGGCGGGTAACATCTTCGACCTGGTGGAGAAATTCGCCGGTTACGGCTTCAACAAATCGCACTCCGCGGCCTATGGCCTGGTGTCTTATCAGACTGCCTGGTTGAAAACCCACCATCCTGCGCCGTTCATGGCGGCGGTGCTGTCGGCGGATATGCACAACACCGACAAGGTCGTGACCTTGATCGAAGAAGTGCGCAGCATGAAGCTGCGTCTTGATGCACCGGACGTAAACACCTCCGATTTCAAGTTCACGGTCAATGACGACGGCCGGATCGTGTACGGCTTGGGAGCAATCAAGGGCGTTGGTGAAGGGCCGGTGGAGGCAATCGTCGAAGCGCGTCGGGAAGGTCCGTTCAAGGACCTGTTCGACTTCTGCGAGCGGGTTGACCTCAAGCGCATCAACAAACGCACCCTGGATGCACTGGTGCGCAGCGGTGCCCTGGATCGCCTGGGGCCGTACTTCCACGATGAGATCAAGGCCTATCAGGCCAACATCGACCGCAACCGCGCGGTATTGCTGACCGCGATGGAAGAGGCGATCAAATCGGCCGAGCAAACCGCCCGTACCGCCGACAGCGGCCACGCCGACCTGTTCGGCGGGCTGTTTGTCGAAGAGGACGCCGATGTCTACGCCAATCACCGCAAAGCCCGTGAACTGACGCTCAAGGAGCGTCTGCGCGGCGAGAAGGACACCCTGGGCCTGTACCTCACCGGCCACCCGATTGACGAATACGAAGGTGAGATCCGGCGTTTCGCCCGCCAGCGCATCGTTGACCTGAAGCCGGCGCGCGATACCCAGACGGTCGCCGGCATGATCATTGCGCTGCGCGTCATGAAGAACAAGAAGGGTGACAAGATGGGATTCGTCACCCTCGACGACCGCTCCGGGCGCATCGAGGCCTCGTTGTTTGCCGATGCCTTCATGGCTGCGCAGGCCCTGTTGCAGACCGATGCGATGGTGGTGGTCGAAGGCGAGGTCAGCAACGATGACTTTTCCGGCGGCTTGCGCCTGCGGGTCAAGCGGGTCATGAGCATGGAAGATGCGCGTACCAACCTGGCGGAAAGCCTGCGCCTGAAGGTCAACACCGATGCGCTCAAAGGCGATCGGCTGAGCTGGCTGGGTGAGCTGTTCAAGCGCCATCGTGGTGCCTGCCCGATCACCATGGAGTACACCGGCAATGACGCCAAAGCCATGCTGCAGTTTGGTGAAGGCTGGCGAATCGACCCGGCAGACGGCCTGATTCAGGCGCTGCGTGACCAGTTCGGGCGTGAGAACGTCTTTTTGCAATATCGATGAATTTTTAATCTCGACCTGAACGCGCCTGATCCCTTAAGGTAGGGCGCCAAACGGATCAACCGGCCGGCCGCCTGGCCGTAGACCCAAGACGGATGCCTATGAACCCGAATTTTCTGGATTTCGAACAGCCGATTGCTGACCTGCAAGCCAAGATCGAAGAGCTGCGCCTGGTCGGCAATGACAACTCGCTGAACATCGGCGATGAAATCGCCCGTCTGCAAGACAAGAGCAGCACCCTGACCGAAAGCATCTTCGGCAACCTGACCAGCTGGCAAATTGCCCGTCTGGCCCGTCACCCCCGTCGTCCCTACACCCTGGACTACATCGACCACATCTTCACCGAGTTCGACGAGCTGCACGGCGATCGGCATTTTGCCGATGACGCTGCCATCGTTGGTGGTATCGCGCGTCTGGATGACAAGCCAGTGATGGTCATCGGTCACCAGAAAGGCCGGGAAGTGCGTGAGAAGGTTCGCCGCAACTTTGGTATGCCGCGTCCGGAAGGTTACCGTAAGGCTTGCCGCCTGATGGAAATGGCCGAGCGCTTCAAGATGCCGATCCTGACCTTCATCGATACGCCGGGCGCCTACCCGGGTATCGACGCCGAAGAGCGTAACCAGAGCGAGGCGATTGCCTGGAACCTGCGCGTCATGGCACGCCTGAAGACCCCGATCATCGCCACCGTTATCGGTGAAGGTGGCTCGGGTGGCGCATTGGCCATCGGTGTGTGCGATCAGTTGAACATGCTGCAGTACTCCACCTACTCGGTGATCTCGCCAGAAGGCTGCGCCTCGATTCTGTGGAAGACCGCCGAGAAGGCGTCGGACGCAGCCGAAGCCATGGGTATCACCGCTGAGCGTCTCAAGGGCCTGGGAATTGTCGATAAGGTCATTCCCGAGCCGCTGGGCGGCGCTCACCGTGATCCGGCAAAAATGTCGGGCGCTATCCGTGGCGAACTGATCGAACAGCTGGACATGCTCAAGAAGTTCGACAACGACGCGCTGCTCAAGCGCCGTTATGACCGCCTGATGAGCTACGGCCTCTGATCTGAGGTTAGCTGCCGGGGCTGCTTCGCAGCCCATCGCCGGCAACGCCGGCTCCCACAGGAAAGAACGTGTAGGAGCTGGCAAAGCCTGCGATCGAGCGTAAAGCGCTCGCAAAAGAGGCGCCTGCGATGATTGATCTCTACCCAAGACTCACTCCCTGGCTTCACGCCCCCGCCTGGTGCGTCGCGCTCTCCGGCGGCCTCGACTCCACGGTCCTTCTGCACCTGCTTGCACGTCTGTCCCGTCAGCACTCGTTACCCCCTCTTCGTGCCATCCACATCCACCACGGCCTGCAAGCTGCGGCCGACGCCTGGCCAGCCCATTGCAAGCGTCTGTGCGACGATCTTGGCGTCGATCTGCACGTCATTCACGTCACGGTCGTCCCCGGCGCCAGCCTCGAGCAGGGCGCTCGGGATGCACGCTACGCGGCTTTTGCCGAGGCCCTGCGTCCAGGCGAAGTGCTGCTGACCGGGCAACACCGCGAAGACCAGGCCGAAACTCTGTTGTTCCGGCTGCTGCGTGGGGCCGGTGTGCGCGGTCTGAGCGCGATGCCGGCCCAGCGTGTATTGGGGCAGGGGGTGCTGGTGCGGCCTTTGCTCGACGTATCACGCGCGGCACTGGAGGCCTACGCCGCTGGGCAGCGGTTCATGTGGGTGGAAGACCCCTCCAATGGTGACACGCGGTATTCGCGTAACTATTTGCGTCACGCGGTGTTTCCGGTGTTGCGCCAGCGCTGGCCGCATGTTGCGCAAAATCTGGCGCGCGCCGCCGAGCACCTGAGTGAGGCTCAGGGCCTGCTCGATGAGCTGGCTGTCGCCGACTTGCAACAGGCCTCGACGCCCTGCGGCTTTGACTGGCTGTGCCTGGCTTCGCTGGACCTGGCGGTGTTGCGGGGATTGTCACCGGCGCGCCAGCGCAATGCGTTGCAGTACTGGTTGGCCAAGCGTACCCGTCTGCCAGATGCCCGGCACTGGGCTGGCTGGGAGGCCCTGCGTGATGCCTCAGGCGACGGACGGCCGTGCTGGCGCCTGACCGATGGTGAACTGCACCGTGGCAATGAACGCATCTGGTGGCTGTCCGACGACTGGTTGCAGGCCCCGCAGGGGCAGGGTTGGGAAGATCCTGCGCAACGATTGGCATTGCCGGGCAACGGCAGCCTGCAGCTGAGCGGCATGATGCCGCAGGGGCCGTTGCGCATTGCCTATCGCCAAGGCGGTGAAAGCCTGCAGATTGCCGGGCGCGGCAGGCGTGACCTGAAGCGCCTGCTCAACGAGTTGCAGGTGCCTGCATTTGTTCGCTCGCGCCTGCCGTTGCTCTATCGCGACGATCAACTGCTGGCGGTGGCTAACCTGCCGGAACTGAGTCAGGGCGACTGGCAATTACATTGGTGTGTACCGACGAGCGCGCAAGGTTTGAGATGAAAGGCACATTCCGGTAGACTACGCTCCCTTCTTGATACAACTTCTGTGGCTTCCCTGAAATCACGGCAGTTGCCGATTACCAAGCAGTTTTTTGCTGGGCGATTCTAAAAATGTGTAGCGAGCTCCGTACCGGGTCGAAAGCCCCCGGTCTGTCCAGACGCGGCAGTTTTTTAAGTAGCACTGTGATTGACGCAGGTGATCGGGGGCTTCGGCCTTCCTTCGCTTTCCCCGGCGGCGCAGACCGCTTTAACGCAGACTTCTAGGGTTTTTCATGACGCGCTACATATTCGTCACGGGCGGTGTTGTTTCTTCATTGGGGAAAGGCATTGCCTCGGCTTCATTGGCGGCCATCCTGGAGGCGCGGGGGCTCAAGGTCACCATGCTCAAGCTGGACCCGTACATCAACGTCGACCCGGGCACCATGAGCCCGTTCCAGCACGGTGAAGTGTTCGTCACCCACGACGGCGCCGAGACCGACCTGGACCTGGGCCACTACGAGCGGTTCATCCGCACGACCATGACCCAGAACAACAACTTCACCACCGGCCGTATCTACGAGCACGTGCTGCGCAAAGAGCGTCGTGGTGATTATCTGGGCGCGACCATCCAGGTCATTCCGCACATCACCGACGAGATCAAGCGCCGCATCATCAAGGGCGCCGGCGATGCCGACGTGGCCCTGGTGGAAATCGGCGGTACCGTGGGTGACATCGAGTCGCAACCGTTCCTCGAGGCCATCCGTCAGTTGCGCGTTGAAGTGGGCTCCAAGCGCGCCATGCTCATGCACCTGACCCTGGTTCCGTATATCGCCACCGCAGGCGAAACCAAGACCAAGCCGACCCAGCACTCGGTCAAGGAACTGCGCTCGATCGGCCTGCAGCCTGACGTGCTGATCTGCCGTTCCGACCACCCGGTCGACGTTTCGTCGCGCCGCAAGATTGCCTTGTTCACCAACGTTGAAGAACGTGCGGTGATCTCCCTGGAAGACGTCGACACCATCTACAAGATCCCGGCCGTGCTGCACGCCCAGGGCCTGGATGATTTCGTCGTCGAACGCTTTGGCCTGCAGTGCAACGGCGCTGACCTCTCCGAGTGGGAAAAGGTCGTCGATGCCAAGCTCAATCCAGAGCACGAAGTGACCATCGCCATGGTCGGCAAGTACATGGAGCTGCTGGATGCCTACAAGTCGCTGATCGAAGCGATGAGCCATGCCGGTATCCAGAACCGTACCAAGGTCAACCTGCGTTACATCGACTCCGAAGACATCGAGAACCAGGGCACCAGCCTGCTCGAAGGTGCCGATGCCATCCTGGTACCGGGCGGCTTCGGTCTGCGCGGTGTCGAAGGCAAGATCACTGCCGTGCAGTACGCTCGTGAGAACAAAGTGCCTTACCTGGGTATCTGCCTGGGCATGCAGGTGGCGGTCATCGAGTTCGCCCGTAATGTCATGGGCTGGAAAGATGCCAACTCCACCGAGTTCGATCGCAACAGCGGTCACCCGGTCGTCGGCCTGATCACCGAGTGGGAAGATGCCACAGGCGCGGTCGAAACCCGTACCGAAGCGTCCGATCTGGGCGGCACCATGCGTCTGGGTGCCCAGGAGTGCCAGCTGGAAAGCGGCTCCAAGGTTCATGACTGCTACGCCAAGGATGTAATCGTAGAGCGTCATCGTCATCGCTACGAAGTGAACAACAAGCTGCTGCCGCAACTGGTCGACGCCGGCCTGAAAGTCTCCGGTCGTTCCGGTGATGGTGCGCTGGTCGAAGTGGTTGAGTCCCAGGATCACCCATGGTTCGTCGCTTGCCAGTTCCACCCGGAGTTCACTTCGACCCCGCGTGACGGCCATCCGCTGTTCAGCGGTTTCGTCAAGGCAGCACTGGCTCAAAAGAACAAGGCCTGATCCATGACCCAGAAGATCATTCGCGTCGGTAACATCGAGATCGCCAACGACAAGCCGTTCGTTCTGTTCGGCGGCATGAACGTACTGGAATCCCGTGATCTGGCCATGAAGGTCTGTGAAGAATATGTACGGGTTACCGAGAAGCTCGGTATCCCTTACGTGTTCAAGGCCAGCTTCGACAAGGCCAACCGTTCGTCGATCAACTCGTACCGTGGCCCGGGCCTGGAAGCGGGGATGAAGATCTTCGAAGAGATCAAGCGCACCTTCAATGTGCCGGTTATCACCGACGTGCACGAGCCGGATCAGGCGCAAGCCGTGGCAGACGTCTGTGACATCATCCAGCTGCCGGCGTTTCTGTCGCGTCAGACCGACCTGGTAGTGGCCATGGCCAAGACCGGGGCGGTGATCAACATCAAGAAGGCCCAGTTCCTCGCACCTCAGGAAATGAAACACATCCTGACCAAGTGCGAAGAAGCCGGTAATGATCAATTGATCCTCTGCGAGCGCGGATCGAGCTTCGGCTACAACAACCTTGTGGTCGACATGCTCGGCTTCGGCATCATGAAGCAGTTCGAATACCCGGTGTTCTTCGACGTAACCCATGCCCTGCAAATGCCGGGTGGTCGCGCCGATTCCGCCGGCGGCCGTCGTGCCCAGGTCACCGACCTGGCCAAGGCGGGCCTCAGCCAGGGCCTGGCCGGGCTTTTCCTCGAAGCCCACCCGGACCCGGACAACGCCAAGTGCGACGGTCCATGCGCCCTGCGCCTGGACAAACTGGAGCCATTCCTGGCCCAGCTCAAGCAACTGGACGATCTGGTGAAGAGTTTTCCGACGGTAGAAACCGCGTAATCCTCAATTCTCCGGTAAAGTACCGCCCGTTCAACCCCTGACCTTCGGGTCAGGGGCACGCCATCGTCAGGCCTGCCCGTTTTCAACAGCCAGGCGAACGGCAAAGATTTTTTTCAGCTGCGTTGTTTTCGTCAATTCTGGAGTGCTTACAACAATGGCAAAAATCGTCGACATCAAAGGTCGTGAAGTTCTCGATTCGCGTGGTAACCCTACCGTAGAAGCGGACGTACTGCTCGACAACGGCATCATCGGCAGCGCTTGCGCGCCGTCCGGTGCTTCCACTGGCTCGCGCGAAGCGCTGGAGCTGCGTGATGGCGACAAGAGCCGTTACATGGGTAAAGGCGTACTGAAAGCCGTTGCCAACATCAACGGCCCGATTCGCGACCTGCTGCTGGGCAAAGACCCGGTTGACCAGAAAGCCCTCGACCACGCCATGATCAAGCTGGACGGTACCGAGAACAAGGCCAGCCTGGGCGCCAACGCCATTCTGGCTGTTTCCCTGGCTGCTGCCAAAGCCGCTGCCCAGGATCAGGACCTGCCGCTCTACGCGCACATCGCCAACCTGAACGGCACCCCAGGCCAGTATTCGATGCCGGTCCCGATGATGAACATCATCAACGGTGGCGAGCACGCCGATAACAACGTCGACATCCAGGAGTTCATGGTTCAGCCGGTTGGCGCCAAGACCTTCTCCGACGGCCTGCGCATGGGCACCGAAATTTTCCATCACCTCAAAGCCGTGCTCAAGGCCCGTGGCCTGAACACTGCAGTGGGTGACGAAGGTGGTTTCGCGCCTAACCTGGCTTCCAACGAAGACGCCCTCGGCGCCATCGCCGAAGCCGTAGCCAACGCTGGCTACAAGCTGGGCACCGACGTGACCCTGGCCCTGGACTGCGCGGCCAGCGAGTTCTACGAAGACGGCAAGTACAACCTGTCCGGTGAAGGCAAGTCGTTCGACGCTGAAGGTTTTGCCGAGTACCTGAAAGGCCTGACCGAGCGCTTCCCGATCATCTCGATCGAAGATGGCCTGGACGAGTCCGACTGGGCAGGCTGGAAGATTCTCACCGACAAGATCGGCGCCAAGGTGCAACTGGTGGGCGACGACCTGTTCGTCACCAACACCAAGATCCTTAAAGAAGGCATCGACAAGCAGATCGGCAACTCGATCCTGATCAAGTTCAACCAGATCGGCTCGCTGACTGAAACCCTGGAAGCCATCCAGATGGCCAAGGCTGCCGGTTACACTGCGGTGATCTCGCACCGTTCGGGCGAAACCGAAGATTCGACCATCGCCGACCTGGCCGTCGGTACTGCTGCTGGCCAGATCAAAACCGGCTCGCTGTGCCGTTCCGACCGCGTTTCCAAGTACAACCAGCTGCTGCGTATCGAAGAGCAACTGGGCAGCAAGGCTGTGTACCGTGGTCGCGCCGAGTTTCGCGGCTAAGCAAGAGATGGTAAAAAGACAGCAGCTAACGTTCGCTGAACAGCCATACTGACGGTTCAGCGACGTCATGCAGCAGGTCTGACTCCACAAAGCCTGGCTTCGGCCAGGCTTCGTGCCATCAGAGCCCTGCTGAGGCGGCGGTTTTTTTCCACTGGATACCCTGATGCGCAGTCCCTATTGGTTGTTCCTCGTCCTGCTTCTGCTGCTCGGTGGCTTGCAATATCGCCTGTGGGTGGGCAATGGCAGCCTGGCCCAGGTCACCGAACTCAAGCAACAGATTGCCGACCAGCACGCCGAAAACGAGCGTCTGCTGGAACGCAACCGCGTGCTTGATGCAGAGGTTCTGGAGTTGAAGAAAGGTATGGAAACCGTCGAAGAACGGGCTCGCCATGAACTGGGTATGGTCAAAGAGGGCGAAACCCTCTTCCAGCTGGCCCAATGATCCAGACCTTGCCGGCCTTCTGGGCCGTTATTCCCGCCGCGGGCGTTGGCGCCCGCATGGCTGCCGACCGGCCCAAGCAGTACCTGCAACTGGGCGGACAGACCATCCTCGAGCATAGTCTCGACTGTTTTCTCGACCATCCCTGTGTCAAAGGGGTGGTGGTCAGTGTCGCTGCTGACGATCCTTACTGGCCAGGCCTGCGTTGTGCCACTGATCCGCGCATTCAACGGGCAGAGGGTGGCCAGGAGCGTGCCGATTCGGTCCTGAATGCCCTTTTGTTACTGCATGCCCAAGGCGCAGCCGACAGCGATTGGGTGCTTGTGCACGATGCGGCACGGCCCAACCTTGCGCGAAGCGACCTTGACCGCTTGCTGGGTGAACTGGCCGACGATCCTGTCGGCGGGCTGCTGGCGGTACCGGCACGAGACACGCTCAAGCGGGCGAGCGCCGATGGCCGCGTGCGCAAGACGATTGACCGCAGCACCGTCTGGCAGGCTTACACCCCGCAGATGTTTCGTCTCGGCGCCCTGCATCGGGCGCTTGCCGATAGCCTGGTCGCGGATGTAGCGATTACCGACGAGTCTTCGGCTATAGAGTGGGCCGGGCATTCGCCACGGTTGATAGAAGGGCGCAGCGACAACATCAAGGTCACGCGTCCGGAAGACCTGGAGTATTTGCGTCAGCGCTGGGCCAAGCGTGGCTGAGGCACGTCAGGCGACCCGGTATTCGGGCAAGCCTGCCAGCCCTTCACGCAGATAGTCCACCAGCTTGCGCACCTTCGGTGACAAATGCCGCTGTTGCGGGTAAAGCGCCCATACCGCCGTGTTAGGCGGCTGTTGGGCCTCGAGCAGAGAAACCAGCGCTCCGGTGTTCAAGTGTTCGAGCACGTAGTAGTCGGGTAACTGGCACAATCCCATCCCTTGCAACGCCGCATCCAGCACCGCCTGGCCGCTGTTGCAGCGCCAGTTGCCCTGAACCCGCACACTCTGCTCGCGCCCCTCTTGCTGCAATGTCCAGATATCCGAACTGCCGATCAGGCAGTTATGCCGGGCCAACTCCGACAGGCTGTGGGGCCGTCCGTAGCGCTCAAGGTAGGCTGGTGAGGCGCACAGGTACATGCGCCGAGGGGCCAGGCGAGTGGCCACCAGGCGCGAGTCCTGCAGGCGGCCCAGGCGAATGGCCAGGTCCATGCCTTCGTGAAGCAGGTCGAGCGTGCGGTTGCTCAGTTCGATATCAACGCGCAGTTGCGGGTAGGCCGCCATGAAGCGTGTCACCAGTGGCACTATAAAGCGTTCGCCATAGGCCACCGCGCAGGTCATGCGCAGCAATCCCTTGGGTTCGCTGGTGAGGTCGCCCATGGCACGCAGGGCCTCCTCACGACCATCTTGCAGGCGCTGGCAATGTTGCAGAAAGGTGTGGCCGGCTTCGGTCAGGGTCACTTTGCGCGTGCTGCGGTAGAGCAGGCGGGTTTGCAGGCGGTCCTCCAGGCGGGCGATCTGACGGCTGATATGCGACGACGATACCCCAAGGCGCTCTGCGGCTGCGGTGAACTGTCCTGATTCGGCCACGGCAACAAACTCATCGATGCCTTCCCAGCGACTGCTCATTGATTATCCCTGTATAGCAATAATGTTTTGTCTTTGGCCTGATTATTAATCAAATGGTGATGAATTACACTTTGAGCTTGAACTGAACCCTTGCTGGAGAAGATTGATGATCAAGTCCCGTGCCGCCGTTGCCTTCGAGGCCAAGAAACCGCTGGAGATCGTTGAAGTCGACGTGGCCATGCCCAAGGCAGGCGAAGTGCTTTTGCGCGTTGTCGCCAGCGGTGTCTGCCACACCGATGCCTACACGCTGTCCGGTGCGGACCCTGAAGGCATCTTCCCGTCGATTCTGGGCCACGAAGGCGGCGCTATCGTCGAGGCGATCGGTGAGGGAGTCACCTCGGTGGCGGTGGGCGACCATGTGATCCCGCTGTACACCCCGGAGTGCGGTCAGTGCAAATTCTGCCGCTCCGGCAAGACCAACCTGTGCCAGGCGATTCGCGCCACGCAAGGCAAGGGCCTGATGCCGGATGGCACCACGCGCTTCTCTTACAAAGGTCAGCAGCTGTTCCATTACATGGGTACGTCGACGTTCTCCGAGTACACCGTGCTGCCGGAAATTTCTGTAGCCAAGATCCAGAAAGAAGCCCCGCTGGAGAAGGTTTGCCTGCTGGGTTGTGGCGTCACTACCGGGATCGGCGCTGTGCTGAACACCGCCAAGGTCAAGCCGGGCGACACCGTTGCCATCTTCGGTCTGGGCGGCATTGGCCTCTCGGCGATCATTGGTGCGGTCAAAGCCAAGGCATCGCGGATCATTGCCGTGGATATCAACCCGGGCAAGTTCGAGATCGCCAAACAGCTGGGTGCCACCGATTGCGTCAACCCGAAGGACTACGACCGTCCGATTCAGGAAGTCATCGTTGATCTTACCGACGGTGGTGTGGATTTCTCCTTCGAGTGCGTAGGTAATGTGCAGCTGATGCGCGCGGCACTTGAATGCTGCCACAAGGGCTGGGGCGAGTCGGTCATCATTGGTGTCGCCGGCGCAGGCCAGGAAATCGCCACGCGTCCATTCCAGCTGGTGACCGGCCGCGTATGGCGCGGTTCGGCGTTTGGTGGCGTGCGTGGCCGCAGCGAGCTGCCAAGCTACGTGGAAATGTCGGAAAAGGGCGAGATCCCGCTGGATACCTTCATCACCCATACCATGGGCCTGGAAGACATCAACAAGGCCTTTGACCTGATGCATGAAGGCAAGAGCATCCGTAGCGTCATCCATTTCTGAGGTTTGCCATGAGCCTGGAAAACATTTCCTGCCAGAAGAGTTTCGGCGGCTGGCACAAGCGTTACCGTCACCGCTCCGAGGTGCTCGGTTGCGACATGGCGTTTGCTGTCTACCTGCCACCGCAAGCAGAGCAGGGCGGAAAGCTGCCGGTGCTGTACTGGCTGAGCGGACTGACCTGCACTGACGAGAACTTCATGCAGAAGGCGGGGGCGCACAAGCTTGCGGCCGAACTCGGGTTGATCATCGTCGCCCCTGACACCAGCCCGCGCGGGCCTCAGGTGCCGGGTGATCCGGACGGCGCCTGGGACTTTGGCCTCGGTGCCGGCTTCTACCTCAACGCCACGGAGCAGCCCTGGGCGCAGCACTACCGCATGCACGACTATGTGGTGCACGAGCTACCGAAGCTGGTCGAGGCGCATTTTCCCGCGTCCGATCGTCGCGGTATCAGCGGGCATTCCATGGGCGGCCACGGGGCACTGGTTTGTGCGCTGCGCAATCCCAAGCGATACCTGTCGGTATCGGCGTTCGCCCCGATCAGCAATCCGATGGATTGCCCTTGGGGGCAGAAGGCTTTCTCTCGCTACCTGGGTGAAGACCGCGCGCGCTGGCGCGAATGGGATGCCAGTGTGTTGATCGCCGATGCCGAGGAGCGCCTGCCGTTGTTGGTGGACCAGGGTGATCGTGATGATTTCCTTGAAAACCAGCTCAAGCCCCAGGTGTTGGTGCAGGCGGCGAAGGCAGCTGGCCATCCTCTTGAGCTGCGGCTGCAGCCAGGTTATGACCACAGCTACTACTTCATCGCCAGCTTCATCGATGAGCACCTGCGCCATCATGGCGTGGCCCTGGGTTTGTTGTAAGCACCGCCCTACAAATCAGCCAAAGGCCCGGCAAAGCAGGTAGAATCACGCCCTGACTCAATCAGGGCGTTTTTTTATGCGTATTGGCCACGGCTACGATGTGCACCGCTTCGCGGAAGGCGATTTCATCACCTTGGGTGGGGTGCGCATTGCGCACACGTTCGGGCTGTTGGCCCATTCCGATGGCGACGTCCTCTTGCATGCCTTGAGTGATGCGCTGCTGGGTGCTGCTGCACTGGGCGATATCGGCAAGCACTTCCCCGACACCGACCCGCAGTTCAAAGGCGCCGACAGCCGTGTGCTGTTGCGTCACGTGGTGCAGATTGTCCAGGCCAAAGGCTGGAAGGTCGGCAATGTCGACGCCACCATCGTTGCCCAGGCGCCGAAGATGGCCCCGCATATCGACACCATGCGCACGCTAATCGCCGAAGACCTGCAAGTGGAGCTGGACCAGGTCAACGTCAAGGCCACCACCACCGAGAAGCTCGGCTTCACCGGTCGTGAAGAAGGCATTGCGGTGCATGCCGTCGCCTTGTTGCTGCGCGCATGACGGAACTCGAACTTCTCGGCCCGCGCGCATCGGGCCCTGCACTCGGTAGCGCAATCCTCAAGGCAACCGCTGAAGACTTCCAGGTGGATGAGGTCCTCGACATCCCCTTGTCAGGTACGGGTGAGCACCTGTGGTTGTGGGTTGAAAAACGCGACCTCAACACCGAAGAGGCCGCCCGCCGCCTGGCCCGGGCAGCCGGCGTGCCGCTGCGCAGCATCAGTTATGCCGGCCTCAAGGACCGCCAGGCCCTTACCCGCCAGTGGTTCAGCCTGCATCTGCCGGGCAAGGCCGACCCGAACCTGAGCGCCGCGGAAAACGAAACGCTGAGCATCCTCAAGCAGGCCCGGCATTCGCGCAAACTGCAGCGCGGCGCCCACTCGGCCAACGGCTTTACCCTGCGCCTGACCGGCTTGAGCGCTGACCACGCAGCACTGGACGCGCGCCTGGAGCAACTGCGCAGCCAGGGCGTGCCGAATTACTTTGGCACCCAGCGCTTCGGTCATGCCGGCGGCAATATTTACGACGCCCGTGACTGGGCACAGCGCCAGGCGCTGCCAGAGCAGCGCAATGTGCGTTCCCGGCTGCTCTCCAGTGCACGCAGTTACCTCTTCAACCAGGTCCTTGCCCAGCGTGTTGCCGATGGCAGCTGGCAGCGTGCACAGGTCGGTGACTTGCTGGCCTTTACCGACAGCCGCAGTTTTTTCCCGGCCGGCGAAGCCGAATGTTCCGATCCTCGCCTGGCGATTCTCGACCTGCACCCGACCGGTCCGTTGTGGGGCGAAGGTGTGTCGGCTGCCAGTGGCGCTGCCGGGGCACTTGAGCAAGGTATCGCCGAACAGCATGCCGCGTTATGCCAATGGTTGGCGCGGGCGGGCATGAGTCACGAACGTCGCATCCTGCGACTGCCCATTGGCGGCTTGACGTGGCATTATCCCGAGCCTGATATCCTGCAACTGGAATTCGTCCTTCCGGCCGGATGCTTCGCCACCGTCGTGGTGCGCGAGCTCGTTGATCTGGTGCCGGCAGGGCAGACGGACAGCCCATGCGTATTCTGATTTCAAATGACGACGGGGTTACCGCACCCGGAATCGCCGCGCTGCATGCTGCGCTGGCGGATTATGCCGACTGTGTGGTCATCGCCCCGGATCAAGACAAAAGCGGCGCCAGCAGTTCGCTGACGCTGGATAGGCCGTTGTGCCCGCAAACTCTGGCCAACGGCTACATCAGCCTGAACGGCACACCGACAGACTGTGTTCACCTGGGTCTCAACGGTTTGCTGGAGCACACGCCGGACATGGTGGTGTCGGGGATCAATCTCGGCGCCAACCTGGGGGATGACGTGTTGTACTCCGGCACGGTCGCCGCGGCCCTGGAGGGGCGTTTCCTGGGGGGCACGTCCTTCGCCTTCTCGCTGCTCTCGCGGCTGCCCGACAACCTGCCAACCGCGGCGTATTTCGCGCGCAAACTGGTTGAGGCGCACAAGAGCCTGGAATTGCCGCCGCGAACAGTGCTCAATGTGAATATCCCCAACTTGCCGCTGGAGCACATACGCGGCATTCAGTTGACGCGCCTGGGCCATCGGGCCCGCGCCGCAGCGCCTACCAAGGTGGTCAACCCGAGGGGCAAGGAAGGTTACTGGATCGCCGTGGCCGGTGACGCCGAGGACGGCGGCCCGGGCACCGATTTTCATGCGGTGATGCAAGGCTATGTCTCGATCACTCCATTGCAGCTGGACCGTACGTTCAACGATGCCTTCGAGCGTCTGGATGGCTGGCTGGAGGAGCTGCTCTGATGCGTGAACAGGAGGATCTGATGCGCCATGGTATCGGTTTTACCTCTGAGCGAACCCGTGAGCGGTTGATCAAGCGCCTGATCGAAGAGGGGGTGTCCAATCCCAAGGTGCTGGATGTGCTGCGACGCACCCCCCGCCACCTGTTTGTCGACGAAGCGCTGGCGCACCGTGCCTACGAAGACACTGCGCTACCGATCGGCAATAACCAGACGATCTCCCAGCCGTTCATGGTCGCGCACATGAGCGAACTGTTACTCGAGGCCGGGCCGCTGGACAAGGTGCTGGAAATTGGCACCGGCTCCGGTTACCAGACCGCCATTCTGGCGCAACTGGTCGAGCGGGTGTTTTCCGTGGAGCGCATCAAGGTGCTGCAGGATCGTGCCAAGGAGCGCCTGAGCGAGCTCAACCTGCGCAATGTGGTATTCCGTTGGGGCGATGGCTGCGAAGGATGGCCGGCGCTGGCGCCCTACAACGGCATCATCGTCACTGCCGTAGCACCGGAAGTACCCCAGGCCCTGCTTGACCAATTGGCCCCGGGCGGGCGCATGGTCATTCCGGTGGGGCCGGCCGGTGAAGTGCAGCACCTGATGCTGATCGTCCGTGAAGAACACGGTTTTTCACGACGGGTGCTCGGCGCTGTTCGTTTCGTACCGTTGTTGACCGGGCCGTTGGCCTGATCAGGACTTTTTTTCGCAGCGGGCGAATTCCTCCGACATTGCCCTGTCTATCTGGCGGGCTACCCTGCACTGTCAGGGTTCACAATTTGCGAACGTCCGGCGTCCGCAAGGCGTAGGCGCTCGGTTATAATTGCAACAATATTGCATTTTACAGCAGTCACCATGAGAGGGAGCGGCGGGTGGGGCACACAATCATTCGGCAGCGCAGGGGATTTTCGAGCGTCAGGCTTCTGTTGATTGCGCTTGCCGTGGGGTCGATGGTGACGGGTTGCTCCAGCACCTCCAGCAACAGCGCCCGGGTGGTCGATCGCAATGCACCTGCGGTGGCCAAGCGTCCTGCGACCACCAGCGGTCAGTATGTGGTGCGCCCTGGCGATACCCTGTTCTCGATCGCTTTCCGTTATGGCTGGGACTACAAAGACCTGGCTGCCCGCAATGGTATCGCTCCCCCCTATACCATCCGCCCAGGGCAGGCGATTCGTTTTGACAGTCGCTCCGGTACCGCTACGCGGACTACCACCGTTGTCACAAGCTCGTCATCGTCTTCAAGCAAAACTACCGTCACCACGCGCCCTGTAGGCACGCCAGCCAGCAAGCCCGTGACGACCGCGCCAGCGACAGTTGCAACACCCGCGCCGGTGGTAGCCACCCCAACTCAGGTGCCTGCCGCAGAGCGTGCGGTGGGCGGCTGGGCATGGCCGGCCAACGGCGTGTTGATTGGTAAATTTGCTTCAAACGGCAGTTTGAATAAAGGCATTGATATCGCCGGTGATTTGGGACAGCCTGTTTTTGCTGCGTCTGATGGTTCGGTGGTCTATGCCGGAAGTGGCTTGCGGGGCTACGGCGAGTTGGTAATCATCAAGCACAGCGACACCTACGTCAGTGCCTACGGCCACAACCGCAGGCTTTTGGTTCGGGAGGGACAGCAGGTCAAGGTTGGGCAGACAATTGCCGAAATGGGTTCCACGGGCACAGACCGGGTGAAGCTGCATTTTGAGATTCGCCGCCAGGGCAAACCTGTAGATCCGCTGCAATTCCTGCCGCGTCGTTGATTGCTTGTACCCGGCCTGTTCCTCGCGTAGAGGGGACAGGCTCCAGCGCTGCCAAGGATATCGGCGCCGCTTGAGTCTGAGTTCGAACTCAGCAAAGGACTATAACAATGGCTCTCAGTAAAGAAGTGCCGGAGTTTGACATCGACGATGAAGTGCTCCTGATGGAGACGGGCATCGTTTTGGAAACGGATGTGGTGTCAGACGAACCTGCTGTACCTTCGGTTCGGACCAGAGCTAAACAAGGCTCTACGCTCAAGCAGCACAAGTATATTGATTATACCCGTGCGCTTGATGCGACCCAGTTGTACCTGAATGAAATTGGTTTTTCACCGCTGCTCTCGCCAGAAGAAGAAGTTCATTTTGCGCGCCTGTCGCAAAGTGGCGATCCGGCAGGGCGCAAACGCATGATCGAAAGCAACTTGCGCCTGGTGGTGAAAATCGCCCGGCGTTATGTCAATCGGGGGCTTTCGCTGCTGGACCTGATCGAAGAGGGCAACCTGGGCCTGATTCGCGCGGTCGAGAAATTCGACCCTGAACGGGGTTTCCGTTTTTCCACCTACGCCACCTGGTGGATTCGGCAGACCATCGAACGGGCGATCATGAACCAGACCCGTACCATTCGCTTGCCCATTCATGTGGTCAAGGAGTTGAACGTATACCTGCGTGCCGCGCGGGAACTGACCCAGAAGCTCGATCACGAACCGTCCCCGGAAGAGATCGCCACCCTCCTGGAGAAGCCGGTCAATGAGGTCAAGCGCATGCTTGGGCTCAATGAACGTGTATCGTCGGTGGATGTGTCGCTTGGGCCAGACTCGGACAAGACGCTGCTCGACACCCTGACTGACGATCGCCCCACCGACCCGTGCGAACTGCTACAGGATGATGACTTGTCCCAAAGCATCGACCAGTGGTTGAGCGAGTTGACCGACAAGCAGCGTGAAGTGGTGATTCGCCGGTTCGGGTTGCGTGGGCATGAAAGCAGTACACTGGAAGATGTTGGCCTGGAGATCGGCCTGACCCGTGAACGGGTTCGCCAGATCCAGGTAGAGGGTCTCAAGCGCTTGCGCGAGATCCTTGAAAAGAACGGCCTGTCCAGTGAGTCGTTGTTCCAGTAACTGTTGTTCCGGTAACTTCAGTTAGCCGCAAAAAGCGCCTCGATATGATCGAGGCGTTTTTGTGTGTAAGCGAAAAATACCGGGTGCGATGTTTCGTGCCATTGCTTAATAAACATCCGGTTTTACTCGGCAAGGCCGGTTGTTGTTCTCCTGGTTATTTTCTGTGTAAGCCTTTGCTTACCTGTGATGTAAGTCATCGCTGTAAGCCACAGTAAACCGAAGTCGATTTTACTGTGTGCTTCTTCATAACTTATTGATAAACATATGTTTTATATTTGTATTGATAATGCTTCTGCAGCTTTTTGAGAGCTTTGACCAGTTGCTGGAAATATCGCAGGCGCTAGTATCTGAACTGTGTCTACGGACTGACACAGGCTTTCAAGGATGAAGGTCAAGGACATCGCAGGACGCGATTCATCAGGACGATGACAGGGAATAAAGGGACTACGGAAAAAATGTGGGCGGGTCATACCGCCCCTTTTTTTTGCCCACAGCAAATATGAAAAAAGGCCCTTGAAGGGCCTTTTTTTAATCCGTGAGCGCTTAACGCTCCAGATCGGCGATCTTGCCTGGCTTGCCATCCCACTCTTCAGCGTCTGGCAGGGCATCCTTACGCTCGGTGATGTTTGGCCAGACCTCGGCAAGCTCGGCGTTGAGCTCGATGAAGTTCTCCATGCCAGCCGGGATTTCATCTTCCGAGAAAATGGCTTGGGCGGGGCATTCAGGCTCGCACAGTGCACAATCGATGCACTCATCCGGGTGAATGACCAGGAAGTTCGGGCCTTCGTAGAAGCAGTCCACCGGACAGACTTCTACGCAGTCGGTGTACTTGCACTTGATGCAGTTGTCGGTGACGACGAAGGTCATTTCTAATTCTCTCCTCAGGCGACGGCAGCGATACCCTTCCAGACAGGGTCGCTCGGCTTGGTCGTTGGGCTGCAGGCCAGGCTAGTAACCTGCAGCATCGCCAAACCGCGCGGGATTCTATCAGCTTGTGCGGGCTCGCGTTATAACAGAGTCTTCAGTGTATAGAGCATTTCGATAGCTTGGCGTGGCGTCATGTTGTCCAGGTCGAGCCTCCCGAGCTTCTCGATGGCCGGGTGAGGCAGGCTGGCAAACAGGTCGCTCTGGTGCGGAACATCAGCTGCACCTTTGGCTACGACAGGCATTTCCTGCGGCAGGCTGGCGGTTTCCAGGCGGCCCAGGTGCTCCCGTGCGCGCTGGATCACCGGTGTCGGGACCCCCGCCAACTGCGCCACGGCCAGGCCGTAGCTCTGGCTGGCAGGCCCCGGCAATACGTGGTGGAGGAACACGATACGCTCATTGTGCTCGGTAGCGTTCAGGTGCACGTTGGCAACCAGCGGCTCGCTTTCCGGCAATACCGTCAGTTCGAAGTAATGCGTGGCAAACAGGGTATAGGCACGCAGTTGCGCCAGGCGCTCTGCTGCGGCCCAGGCCAGGGACAGCCCGTCGAAGGTGCTGGTGCCGCGGCCCACTTCGTCCATCAGCACCAGGCTGCGATCGGTGGCGTTGTGCAGGATGTTGGCGGTTTCGCTCATCTCGACCATGAAGGTCGAGCGTCCGCCGGCCAGGTCGTCACTGGAGCCGATCCGGGTAAAGATCCGGTCGACCAGCGACAGCTCGCAGCTGGCGGCCGGTACGAAGCTGCCGATGTGCGCCATCAGTACGATCAGGGCGGTCTGACGCATGTAGGTGGATTTACCACCCATGTTCGGTCCGGTGATCACCAGCATGCGGGTGTTATCGTCCAGCGCCAGGTCGTTGGCCACGAACGGCGTGGTCAGTACCTGCTCTACAACCGGATGGCGACCCTGGGTGATACGCATGCACGGCTCGTCGACGAAGGACGGGCAGTTCAGGTCCAGGTTCAACGCGCGTTCGGCGAGGTTGCTCAGCACGTCCAGTTCAGCCAGGGCTGCGGAGGTGTCTTGCAGAGGCGCCAAATGACCGATCAGGGTTTCCAGCAGCGCGTCGTAGAGCATCTTCTCACGAGCAAGGGCGCGGCTCTTGGCCGACAGTGCCTTGTCTTCGAAGACCTTCAGCTCGGGAGTGATGAAACGTTCGGCTCCCTTGAGCGTCTGCCGGCGGATGTAGTCGGCAGGCGCCTGTTCGGCCTGCTTGCTGGGCAGTTCGATGAAATAGCCATGCACACGGTTGTAGCCGACCTTGAGGTTGGCCAGGCCCGTACGCGCTTTTTCCCGCGCTTCCAGGTCAATCAGGAACTGACCGGCGTTCTCGCTCATGGACAGCAACTCGTCCAGTTCGCTGTCGTAGCCGGTTTTCAGCACGCCGCCGTCGCGGATGACCGCGGGCGGGTTGTCGATGATGGCTTTTTCCAGCAGGTCGGCCAGTTCCGGGTAAGTACCGGTGATGGCCGCCAGGCGTGCCAGGTGCGGCGCTTCAAGCTCCGCCATGGCGTTTTGCAGTTCAGGCAGGGCGCCGAGGGCATCGCGCAAGCGCGCCAGGTCCCGTGGACGGGCGTTGCGCAGGCCGATACGGGCAAGGATCCGTTCGAGGTCGCCGATTTCCTTTAGTTGCGGCTGCAGCTTTTCGAAACGGTAGCCGTCGAGCAGGCAGCGGATGGAGCCCTGTCGCGCCTGCAGTACTTTCAGGTCGCGCAGCGGACGGTTCAGCCAGCGGGTCAGCAAACGGCTGCCCATGGCGGTCTGGCAACGATCGATAACCGATTGCAGGGTGTTGTCGCGCCCACCAGCCAGGTTCACGTCGAGTTCGAGGTTGCGACGGCTGGCGCCGTCGAGCACCACGGTATCGTCCAGGCGCTCGTGCTTGAGGCTGCGCAGGTGCGGCAGGGCAGTGCGCTGGGTTTCCTTGGCATAGCCCAGCAGGCAGCCGGCGGCGCCGATGGCCAGGGTCAGCTTCTCGCAACCGAAGCCTTTGAGGTCCTGGGTTGCGAATTGCTGGCACAGGCTCTTGCGTGCCGAGTCGCGATCGAAGTCCCAAGGCGCGCGACGACGGGCGCCGCGGCGCTTCTCTGCAGGCAAGCCTTGTGGCCAGTCATCCGGGATCAGCAACTCCACCGGGTTGATGCGTTCGAGTTCAGCCAGCAGGTTTTCCCAGCCTTTGATCTCCAGTACGGTGAAGTTGCCGCTGGTGATATCCAGCACGGCCAGGCCGAACAGGCGCTCGTCACCCAGGACGGCGGCGATCAGGTTGTCGCGGCGCTCGTCGAGCAAGGCCTCGTCGCTGACGGTGCCGGGGGTAATGATACGCACCACCTGGCGTTCCACAGGTCCCTTGCTGGTAGCCGGGTCGCCGATCTGCTCGCAGATCACCACCGACTCGCCCAGCTTCACCAGCTTGGCCAGGTAACCTTCGGCCGCGTGGAAGGGGATACCGCACATGGGAATCGACTGGCCAGCCGACTGCCCGCGGGCGGTCAGGGTGATATCCAGCAGTTTTGCGGCTTTCTTCGCATCTTCATAGAAGATCTCGTAGAAGTCGCCCATGCGGTAGAACATCAGCTGGTCCGGGTGCTGGTTTTTCAGCTTCCAGTACTGCTGCATCATCGGGGTGTGTGCGGAAAGATCGCTCATTACAGAAACTTGGCTCGCAGTGTCGTTTAGACCAAAGGCAAGCGCGCAATGGTACAGGGATTTTGACCGCGATGCCGAGGTGAACCGCCTGGTCGCAACCATTTATCCATGCATTTTCGTGCATATAGGCTGTTGCGTTCTGCAAAAACCGGTAGCACTATGCAATTTATGCAAAAACGCAACGTAGCATCTGTCTTGAGAGCATTGCTCGACCGCCACGGTATCTCCCCCACGGAGCTGCACCGGCGTACCGGCGTGCCGCAATCCACCCTGTCGCGCATCCTCAGCGAGAAAATCGTCGACCCTTCCGACAAGCATGTGTCGAAGATCGCTGAATATTTCGGTGTGAGCACCGATCAGCTGCGGGGGCGCGTCGACCTGGGCGAAAGCCGCGAAGCTGCGCCCGGGCGCAGCCATGCCGAATTACGTGACATCAGCTTGTGGGATGACGACACCCCCGTCGATGACGACGAAGTGTCCATTCCGTTTCTTCGCGAGGTCGAGTTGGCAGCAGGGTCAGGACGATTCGTCATCGAGGAAAGCGAGAAGGCCAGCCTGCGTTTCGGCAAGCGCAGCCTGCGGCACAACGGTGTGCAGTTCGACCAGGCCAAGTGTGTCACGGTACGCGGCAACAGCATGTTGCCGGTGCTGCGTGATGGCGCGACGGTCGGGGTCAACTCCGGCAAGAACGCTATTGGCGATATCGTTGACGGCGACCTCTATGCCATCAACCACAATGGCCAGTTGCGGGTGAAGCAGCTCTACCGCCTGCCTACCGGTATCCGTCTGCGCAGCTTCAACCGCGATGAGCATCCGGATGAAGACTACAGCTTCCAGCAGATGCAGGAAGAGCAGATCAGTATCCTTGGTCATGTGTTCTGGTGGGGCATGTACGCCCGTTGACCTCCACCCGGATAGTCAGAAAAAACCCGCTTCGGCGGGTTTTTTTTCGCCTGCTGAAAGTACTTCAAGCTCTATGACGCAAGGCTTATATGCACATGTGCATTTTCATATGCATAATTATTTCCATAAATGCATTGACCATGTATGCATCAGTGCATAATCTTCGTCTCAAGCCGGTCGACGCCGGCGGCGACAAAGGCAGCGATGAACAGGCCTGAACTGTTCAGAGGGTTGGCAACTGGCCCGGGTGTGCAGCGTAAAGCACCACAAGCAGTTATCCGGCGGGTAGGCGGCCGCGGTCGGAGGAACAATTTGAAGCGGAGTGGCCCGGGCATCAAGCATGCCGGGCTTTCTAGGGGGCAGGTAATCGGTTTTCAAACATACGCCGCGGGCAAGGTGCCGCGCGGAAGGACTCAAGGAGACAGCACAGTGACAAGCGAGCAATTGACGTTACTGGAAATGCCGATCTGGCCGGTGGTGCTCCTGGCCTTGCTGGGCGGCCTTAGCGGAGAAATGTGGCGTGCGGACAAGGCTGGTGCCCAGGGATGGACGCTTGTTCGGCGCCTGCTTTTGCGTTCGGGGGCCTGCATGGTCTGCGGCGTGTCGACGGTGATGCTGCTGTATGCCAGCGGTATGTCGATCTGGACAGCCAGTGCGTTTGGCTGTTTGACGGCCATGGCTGGGGCTGATGTGGCGATCAGTCTTTACGAACGCTGGGCGGCAAGACGCCTGGGAGTTGAAGTGCGGGCGCCGGAGTTGCACCGTCAGGACAACAAGGACTGAGCAGGTAAAGCATCAGGCGCGAAGAGGGTAACTGCTTGTTGAATGAGCATGAAGATGAGGTTTACATGGAAATAACTGAAAACACGCTGTTAATGATTTTCCCTAACGCCCGCCAGCAAGCGGGCGTTTTTGTTCCTGCCCTGCACGCTGCGATGCAGCGCTGGGAAATCGATTCGCCGCGACGCATGACGGCGTTCCTGGCACAGATTGGCCATGAATCGGGGCAACTGCGCTATGTGAAGGAGTTGGGCAATGACCGCTACCTGTCGCGCTATGACACCGGCAGCCTTGCCTTGCGTCTGGGTAACAGTCCGCAGCCTGATGGCGACGGCCAGCTGTATTGCGGGCGTGGGCTGATTCAGGTCACCGGCCGCAATAACTACCAGGCCTGCAGCATGGCGTTGTTCGGCGACGAGCGTCTGCTGGCGCTGCCACAACTCCTGGAGCAGCCACGATGGGCAAGCGAGTCTGCAGCCTGGTTCTGGCATTCGCGCGGGCTCAATCAACTGGCCGACCGCGGTGAATTCAACCGCATCACCCGCCACATCAATGGCGGGCTAAATGGTCTGGAGGATCGACTGAAACTCTGGGCAAGGGCTCGTGAGGTGTTGTCGTGAGTCGGTTGTGTGTGGTGCTGCTGGTGACCCTGATGCTGTTGGTTGCGGCGGCGATCTGGCAGCTTCAGGCCTGGCGTTACGGCCGGCAGTTGGCAGAGCAAGCACGGCTTTACGCTCAGGAGCGCCTGCAACAGGCCGACGCTGCCTCCCGCGAACTACTTGAGCAACGCCAGCAGCGTCATGTGCTGGAGCAACAGATCCAGGCCACCGATCAATCCCATTACCAGGAGCTCCACGATGCCCAGCAGGCTCAGGTGCGTTTGCGTGACCGGCTGGCTACTGCTGATCTGCGGTTGTCAGTCCTCCTTGCCGCCACCCCCGGCTCCGGGATGCCTGCCACCTCCGGCAGCGGCAACCTGGATGATGGCGCCCCGCGCGCCGAACTTGACTCGGCGCATGCTCGACGAGTTATCGCCATCACCGATGAGGGCGATCAGGGATTGATCGCCCTGCGTGCCTGCCAGGCGTATGTGCGGGCGTTACAGCGTTGAAGCAGCTGGTGTAGGGTAGGCGGCAGACTTTCAAGGAGCTTGTCATGGACCCGATCACTGCGCTTTCTGCCCGCCTGGGGGAACATCTGCGGCGTTTCAACGCTCAGGTGACCACGGCCGAATCCTGCACCGGCGGTGGCATCGCCGAAGCCATTACCCGAATTCCGGGCAGCTCGGCCTGGTTCGAGGCCGGGTATGTGACCTATTCCAATAAACAGAAAACCCGCCAGTTGGCGGTACCCGAGACGTTGTTCGCGCAGGTTGGAGCGGTCAGCCAGGAAGTGGTCGAAGCCATGGTTCGCGGGGCCCAGGCTGCCAGCGGCGCACGCTTTGCTGTGGCGGTCAGTGGCGTGGCGGGGCCCGACGGCGGTTCGCCGGCCAAGCCGGTGGGCACCGTATGGCTGGCCTGGGCTGACGGCGGTCACGTCAACAGCGAGCGTCGGCACTTCGACGGCGACCGTGACGAGGTGCGCCGACAAACGGTAATCGCCGCGCTAGAGGGCTTGTTACAGCTTGGCGCAGAGTAATTCGCACATCGGGGGTAGGCGGGAACAAAACCCTGTGGAATAATACTGGCTACTTATACAGGTGTTCTGGCCGTCAGGCCCTATCGATTACGTGAGGACTTCAATGGACGACAACAAGAAGCGCGCCTTGGCTGCGGCCCTGGGGCAAATCGAGCGTCAATTCGGTAAAGGCGCGGTCATGCGCATGGGCGACCACGAGCGTCAGGCGATTCCGGCCATTTCCACCGGTTCCCTGGGCCTGGACATTGCCTTGGGCATTGGCGGTCTGCCCAAAGGCCGTATTGTCGAGATCTACGGCCCTGAGTCGTCCGGTAAAACTACCCTGACCCTCTCGGTGATCGCCCAGGCTCAGAAAATGGGTGCAACCTGCGCCTTCGTCGACGCCGAACACGCGCTTGATCCGGAATACGCCGGCAAGCTGGGTGTCAACGTCGACGACCTGCTGGTCTCGCAGCCTGACACCGGTGAACAGGCACTGGAAATCACCGACATGCTGGTGCGCTCCAACGCCGTTGACGTGATCATCGTCGACTCCGTGGCCGCACTGGTACCCAAGGCTGAAATCGAAGGCGAAATGGGTGACATGCACGTGGGCCTGCAAGCCCGTCTGATGTCCCAGGCGCTGCGTAAAATCACCGGTAACATCAAGAACGCCAACTGCCTGGTGATCTTTATCAACCAGATCCGTATGAAGATCGGTGTGATGTTTGGCAGCCCGGAAACCACCACCGGTGGTAACGCGCTGAAGTTCTACGCGTCGGTCCGTCTGGACATCCGCCGTACCGGCGCGGTGAAGGAAGGCGACGAAGTGGTCGGCAGCGAAACCCGCGTCAAGATCGTCAAGAACAAGGTGGCACCGCCTTTCCGTCAGGCTGAATTCCAGATTCTCTACGGCAAGGGTATCTACCGTAACGGCGAGATCATCGACCTCGGTGTGCTGCATGGCTTCCTGGAAAAATCCGGTGCCTGGTACAGCTACCAGGGCAGCAAGATCGGTCAGGGCAAGGCCAACTCGGCCAAGTTCCTTCAGGACAACCCGGAAATTGCCGCCACGCTCGAGAAGCAGATTCGCGACAAGCTGCTGACTGCGGGTGCCGTTGACGCCGCAGGCAAAGCTGCAGCCGTCAATGCCGAGCCTGAAGACGATCTGGCTGACGCTGAAGCCGGCTACTGATCGCATCCATGTCCGCCGTACTCGACACCCCCGTCGCCGTAAGGCGGACAGCCATGGACTTGCTCGCTCGCCGCGAGCATGGTCGTGTCGAGCTGACGCGCAAACTGCGTCAGCGCGGCGCTCCTCCCGAATTGATTGACCAGGAACTCGATCGCTTGACGGAAGAGGGTCTGCTCAGTGAAGCCCGCTACCTGGAAAGCTTTATCAGCTATCGCTCACGCTCTGGCTACGGCCCGGCGCGTATACGCGAGGAGTTGAGTCAGCGTGGCCTGCAACGTGGCGACATCGACCAGGCACTGCGCGAGAGCGGGGTGGATTGGGCGAGCCAGTTGCAAGATGTCTGGCAGCGCAAGTTTTCTGGTCAACTACCCGTCGATCCACGCAGCCGCGCCCAGCAAACCCGCTTTCTGGTCTACCGGGGCTATTCCATGGAAATGGTCGGCCGCCTGTTGAGCGGCCGAGGGCTGGACGACTACTAGCGCACGAGCCTCAGGTAACTTTGAGTGCTTCGCGGGCATGTTGGGTCGTGTGCATCGGTTCGGGTTTGGCCCAGTTTTCAGCCAGATTGATGAAGTCCACCAGTTCGCGCAGGCGCCCCTGATCACGTCCGTTGAAGGCGAAAGTCAGGCGCGTCAGGTGGCTGAACCTGAGCTCATCATGGTGTTCGCCGGCATAGGCGTGCTGATGGTAATGACCGCTCAGCCGCAAGTCGGCAAAGCCCTCCTGCAAATCGAGCAACGCGCCTTCGCTGAGCGGGTGGTGCATGCGGATCACGAACTGGTTTTTAAGCCAGCGGCTGGAGTGATAGTTGCTGTAGAACTGGTTGATCTCCTCCACGGCGTCTTCGGCGCTATGGACCAAACGCAGCAGTTTCAGGTCGCTGGGCAGAATGTAGCGGTTCTCTTCCAGTTGCCGGGTAATGAAGTTCAGCGCGTCCTGCCAGAAGGTTCCGCCTGGTGAGTCCAGCAGCACCACCGGCACCAGCGGGCTCTTGCCGGTCTGGATCAAGGTGAGCACTTCCAGTGCTTCGTCCAGCGTCCCGAAGCCACCCGGGCATAGCACCAAGGCGTCGGCTTCCTTGACGAAGAACAGTTTGCGAATGAAGAAAAAGTGAAACGGCAGCAGCTTGTCGGTGCCATCCACCGTCGGGTTGGCGTGTTGTTCGAACGGCAGGGTGATATTGAAGCCCAGGCTATGATCGACACCTGCCCCTTCGTGGGCGGCTGCCATGATGCCGCCGCCGGCACCGGTAATGACCATCAGATTGGAACGGGCCAGTGCCGCGCCAAGCTCACGGGCCAGCGCATACATGGGGTGTTCGAGCGGGGTGCGGGCCGAGCCGAAAACGGTGACCTTGCGACGCCCTTTGTACTGTTCAAGGGTGCGGAAGGCATGGTCCAGTTCGCGCAGCGCCTGCAAGGTGATCTTGGCGTTCCAGCGGTTGCTGTCATCCTCGGCCATGCGCAGGACGGTCAGCATCATGTCGCGGTACAGCGGCAGGTTGGGGCTTTCAGGGGCAACCAGCTTCAGTTGCTCGTCCAGCTTGCTCAGGTCGATTCCGTTAAGGGTGAAGTGACTCGCTAACAGTTCATTCGGTTGGTAAGGCATTCAACGTCTCCTTCTGCAGCAAAACCTCTGACCGGGCCCGAGACGGTTTCCGGCCGCGACACTGCGTGTGTCGCTGGCTGCCATGGCTCGAGTGTACGCCTCGAGCGTTGCAGTAGACCTGCAAGGTCTTAGTGCAGTGATGATGGGCTCTTTGTAGTTGTCGCTCGGCCGTGCACCGTGCAAGGCGTCGGCAGGCATCCCCCTGTGCGAGCCCTGAAACGGGCGGGCGCTTGCTATCAATCTAGACCCTGGCGGGTGTTTATGCCGAAAGGTTCTTCGTGTGAAACAATCGTGGAGGTGCGCAGCAGACCGCTCGTCAGCCGGGATTCAGGTCAGGGGAGGGTCTGGTTAACTGGAAGCCTGAGCGATCGTCGCGGTGCAGGGAGGCTGGCACATGCAACGGCTTAATCTTGAGCTCGATGCTCAGCTGTTTGAGCAGCTCGAGCAATCGGCCCAGGCCAACAACCTGAGCCTTGAAGAGGAGTGCCTGCGTCGCTTGGGGGGAGGGGAGCGGCACTCACGCTACGTCCAGGCCCTGGTGGCCGAACTGCGCGCCGATGAAAAACAACGACGCGACAGCGAGCAGGTGGCCTAGGCCTACTTGCTGACTTTCAGGCCGCAGCTGGCAGCATTGAACGCCTGTTCGCCGACCATGCGGTTGGTCTTGTACTCGGTGAAGCGGTAGGTCAGCACTGCGCCTTTGGCGAGCAGTTGGCGATAGCCCGTGTTCTTGCACACGCTGGCACCCAGTTGATCGCGGACCTTGTCCGGATTGGCCTGCATCTGCTCGGCATGGCTGGCGCGTACGCTCAGGTGGTTGATCAGCTGCTTGCCTTCGACAGTGTAACCCTGGTCGAGGATGTCTTCGTTGATCGCTCGCGGTGTGCCCACACTGCTCTCGGTGGCAACTTTTTGCAGCATCTGGCTCAGCTCGTATTCCTGCTTGGAGGCTGCGTTGGCGGCCAGGGGCAGAGCGAGCAACAGGCTCAGGGACGGGGCGATGAAGCGCAGCATGAATTTCTCCTGGTTCGGTAACTGGCGATTGGACCGGCAACAAGGCACGGTGTTCCGTCACGTGCGTGGTTGCGGTGCCAGCGGGTAGCGTCAGGGGGACGATTATAGGGGAGACGGTGCTATGGCTGCACGGCAAATACCGTAAGTGTGTAGGCGGTCTCTGATAAACTGGCCGGGTTTTCCTGTCTTGCCGAGTCCGTGCAGTGCCATCCTTCCTTTACCGCCATAGACTGCTGCCATGAGCCACGCTGTATCGCGCCTGCGGGCCGAGCGCCTGGCGCGCAGTGTCAAACCCTTCGTTGCTCGCGGATCCCGGGCGCCACGCTGCCCGCAATGCCGCGTTATTTTCAGCCATTGCCTGTGTGCCTGGCGGCCCCAGGTGCCGGCCGATTCGGCCATGTGCCTGTTGATGCATGACACCGAGCCGTTGAAGCCGAGCAATACCGGCTGGCTGATTGCTGACCTGATTGCCGATACGTCGGCATTTGGCTGGCAGCGCACCTCGGTCGATGAAGCTTTGCTGGCTTTGCTCGATCAGCCTCACTGGCAGCCTTACATTGTTTTTCCCGGTGAGTTTGTCGCACCGCAGCGGGTGGTCAGCGAAGTGCTCCGCGAGCCTGGCAAGCGGCCCTTGTTCATCCTCCTGGATGCAACCTGGACCGAGGCGCGCAAGATGTTTCGCAAGAGCCCGTATCTGGATCGCTTTCCGGTACTCAGCCTGCAGCCCGAGCAGTTGTCACGCTACCGTCTGCGTCGTTCCAAGCGTGACGACCACTTCTGCACCGCCGAAGTGGCCGCCATGTGCCTGGAGCTTGCTGGCGATCAGCGCGCCGCCGAGGCCCTGGACGCTTACCTGGATGTGTTCAGCACCCACTACCTCAGTGCCAAGCATCAATGGCCGCTGGATGAACAGGATGCGGTGCATCAGCGTTTGCACACCTTCCTATAGTCCAAGGGGCAGCCTGCGCACATTGGTTCATAATAGGTAGCCAGGACGTCCGGATCGTGCCTGCCGTAACCGGGTAATCAACTTGACCACCCGGTTCTGGCTCGGCATCCTTGGCGCCGGTTCAGGCATATCCAGGGCTTGAAACACTATTTTTCTGGCCTTGAAGTGCCTTTTGGGTGCGTGACACTGCTGTCAGCACCTTGAGTTGCCCGCCAGGCGCCCCTTCTTCCTCCCCGCGCCTGCACAGAACAGGATCATTAGATCGATGGCCACGTACGAAATCCTGATAGCCGATGACCACCCGCTGTTTCGCAGTGCCCTGCGCCAGGCAGTCACTCTGGGGCTTGGCCCAGAGGTTCGCCTGGTAGAAGTCGCCAGTATTGCCGAGCTGGAAACCCGTCTTGCCGAGAAGGCCGACTGGGACCTGGTGTTGCTCGACCTGAACATGCCCGGCGCCTATGGCTTTTCGGGCCTGGTCCTGTTGCGTGGCCAGTACCCGCAGATTCCAGTGGTAATGGTGTCGGCTCAGGAAGAAGCCGCAGTGGTGGTGAAGTCGCGCGAGTTCGGTGCCAGTGGATTCATTCCCAAATCGAGCTCTCTGGAAGTGATTCAGGATGCTGTCAAGAAAGTGCTTGATGGTGATGTTTGGTGGCCACCGCAGGCCTTCGAGAAGGTCGATGTGTCAGCAGAAGCCAAGGCTGCCAGTGAGGGCTTGGCCAGCCTGACACCCCAGCAGTTCCGGGTATTGACCATGGTCTGTGAAGGCTTGTTGAACAAACAGATTGCCTATGAGCTGAACGTGTCGGAAGCGACCATCAAAGCGCATGTGACGGCGATTTTCCGCAAGCTTGGCGTGCGTACGCGAACCCAGGCTGCGCTGCTGCTGCAACAGTTGGAATCGGTTCCTGCGAGCTGAAGGCTTGGCCTTCACGCTTTTTTGACTGTACCTACATTAGGCTGCAGCGCATTTTTCAGTGGATGAAGTGATCTTTTATGTCATCGCCTTTCAAGGGTCAGACCGGCCTTAAACGTATTTTCAACGCAGCGGGCTATTCGTTTGACGGTCTGCGCGCAGCCTTTGCCGGTGAAGCCGCGTTCCGTCAGTTGGTGCTGCTCAATGTCGTGCTGATACCGGTGGCGTTGTGGCTGGATGTCAGCCGCGCCGAGCGCGCCATTCTGATTGCGGTGTGCCTGTTGGGCCTGATCGTCGAGCTGCTTAACTCGGCTATCGAGGCGGCGATTGACCGGATCTCCCTGGATCGCCACCCCCTCTCGAAGAATGCCAAGGACATGGGCAGCGCTGCCCAGTTCGTGGCGTTGTCGATGGTGGCGGTGATCTGGGCGGTGATTCTGCTCTAGGCGATAGTGGGCAGGACGATTTCGTCGCTGCGCTGCACGCCGGCGGTAAAGCTGCGGCACAGCTCGAGAAATTCGCGCATCGCTGAGGTCTGGTACTTCTGTTTGTGCCAGATGAAGTAAAACTGCCGGGCAAGGTCTAGCTCGGGTGTCTCTACCGCCACCAGGCTGCCGCGGCGAAAGGCGTCGCGCAATGCCAGGCGTGAGATGCAGCCGATACCCAGCCCGGACTCCACGGCGCGTTTGATCGCTTCGGTGTGTTCAAGCTCCAGGCGAATGTTCAGGTGGGAGCGGTGATGGCGCATGGCCTGATCAAAGGTCAGTCGCGTGCCTGAACCCTGTTCGCGCAGAATCCAGGCCTCATGGGTCAGCTCTTCAAGGCTGGCCTGGCCACGCTTGGCGAGCGGATGCTGCGGGGCGCAAAACACCACCAGTTCGTCTTCAACCCAGGGTTGCACCTCAAGGTCCGGGTGGTTGCAGTCGCCTTCGATTAGACCCAGATCAATTTCATAGTGGGCTACCTGTTGCACTATATGGGCAGTGTTCTGCACATGGAGCTTGACTTGGCTCTCCGGGTGGATCTGCATGAAACTGCCGATCAGCAGGGTAGCCAGGTAGTTGCCGATGGTCAGTGTGGCACCGACCGCCAGCGAGCCGAAACCGGACTTGCCGTTGAGCAGGTCTTCGATTTCCTTGGCCTGGTCAAGCAGCGCCACCGCTTGTGGCAGCAGTTGATGGCCCAAGGCGTTGAGGCTCAGGCGTTTCCCCGCGCGGTCGAACAGCTGGCAGCTGGACTGGCGCTCAAGTTCGGTGATCGAAGTACTGGCAGCCGACTGCGATAGCGCCAGTATGCCAGCGGCTCGCGAGACGCTTTGGTACTGGGCTACGGCAACGAACACCTGGAGCTGACGAAGTGTAAATCGCATATCTATATAACCGATAAGACATATCTTGATAATTCATTTAACAGATATTGTCGCTCGCACTAAACTATCGCGCAATCGCGCTCTAGGTTAGCGCTGCGTTTTATTTCAGGAGCCCGTACATGAGCAACATGAACCACGAACGTGTCCTCAGTGTTCACCACTGGAACGACACCCTGTTCAGCTTCAAGTGCACCCGTGATCCGGGGCTGCGCTTTGAGAACGGTCAGTTCGTGATGATCGGCCTGCAACAGGAAAACGGCCGCCCGCTCATGCGCGCCTACTCGATCGCCAGCCCGAACTGGGAAGAGCATCTGGAGTTCTTCAGCATCAAGGTGCCGGATGGCCCGCTGACCTCCCAGCTGCAGCACCTGAAGGAAGGCGATGAGATCATCATCAGCAAGAAGCCTACCGGCACGCTGGTGCTCGACGACCTGAACCCGGGCAAACACCTGTACCTGCTCAGCACTGGTACCGGCCTGGCGCCGTTCATGAGCGTCATCCAGGACCCGGAAACCTACGAGCGTTTCGAAAAAGTGATCCTGGTACACGGTGTTCGCTACGTCAACGAAGTGGCCTACCGCGAATTCATCACCGAGCACCTGCCGCAGAACGAGTTCTTTGGCGAGGCGCTGCGTGACAAGTTGATCTACTACCCGACCGTTACCCGTGAGCCGTTCGAGAATCAGGGGCGTCTGACCGACCTGATGCGCAGCGGTAAGCTGTTCAGCGACATCGGTCTGCCACCGATCAACCCGCAGGACGACCGTGCGATGATCTGCGGTAGCCCGAGCATGCTCGACGAAACCAGCGAAGTGCTCGACAGCTTCGGCCTGAAAATTTCGGCCCGTATGCGTGAGCCGGGTGATTACCTGATCGAGCGTGCATTCGTCGAGAAGTAAGCAGCGCTGAGCACAAGAAAGCAGGCCTCGGCCTGCTTTTTTTATGCCTGATACAAATCTGCAGGATTAAGCGTCTGCCACCACTTCCAGTACCCGGATCCGGTCCGGCTGGGGGTAGTGCCAGCGTACCTGAACATCCCAGAACCTGACTCCGTACACACGCTCGGGGGGCGGTACCTGGTAAGCCGGGCGCGGGTCCTGAGCCAGGCACTGCTCGATAAGCTCCGTGAGCGGCTCACCAAGGCGCAACGCGTGCTCATGGGCCTGGTGCAAGGCTCCGTCGCCCCAGGCGACCGGAATTGACGCTGGCGGGGCGCTGGCCATCTGGTTGGTTGCGCTGCTGACCGCATCGGCATACGGCACATAGGGCTTGATGTCGATCACCGGCGTGCCGTCGAGCAGGTCGATGCCCGACAGTATCAGCCGGCCCGGCTCAACCTTCTCCAGGCGCACCACCGATTGGCCAATGCCGTTGGGCCGGTGGGTCGCACGGGTGGCGAACACGCCCATGGACGTGTTGCCGCCCAGGCGTGGTGGGCGCACTTTGAGCCGCGGCTTGTCTTCCAGTGCCTGGTGGAACAGGAACAGCAGCCAGACATGGCTGACCTGCTCGAGCCCCGCCACCGCATCTGCACTGTCGAACGGCGGCGTCAACTCCAGCACGCCCCTGGCCGCAGGCGCCAGCTGCGGCTGGCGCGGGATCGCGAACTTTTCCTTGAAGCAGGAGCGGACGAAGCCGATCGGCGTGACGCTGTAGTTCATCGCCGGCTCAGCCACGGACCCGCAGGGTCAGGCCCTTGAGGAAGTTGCGCAGCAACTGGTCGCCGCAGGGGCGATAGTTGTTGTGGCCGACTTTACGGAACAGGGCGCTGAGCTCCGGCTTCGAGACCGGAAAGTCGGCGGCCTTGAGAATGGCGTGCAGGTCGTCTTCCTTCAGTTCGAAGGCCACGCGCAGCTTCTTCATGATGATGTTGTTGGTCACCGGCAGTTCGATCGGCAGCGGCGGGCGGCTGTCATCCTTGCCGCGCTTGTAGATCACCAGGCCATCGAGAAAGTGCGCAATGACTTCGTCGGGGCAGCGCTCGAAGCCTTCTTCGTCCTCTTTCTTGAGGTAGGCGACGATATCGTTTTTGGCGACTTCAAAACCGCTGAGCTTGATGATATCGGAGAGCTTGGCGTCGTTGACGTCGAGCAGGTAGCGCAGGCTACGCAGCACATCGTTGTGAATCATGGTGGCAAATCCTGTTCGGGAGGCGCTGCCCGGTTGGCGGCGCCTTGTTGCTAGAATCTTTCGCTGGTGGCCAGGTAGCGCCACTGGCCCAGGGGCAGCTTGCTCATCGACACGCCACCGAGGCGAATCCGGCGCATGCTCAGCGGGGTAACCCCGACGCTGCTGCACAGCAGGGCAATCAGGCCGGGCTGCGGGTTTTTCAGCACCATGCGCAGGCGGGTTTCGTTCTGCCAGCTGGCCTTGATCTTCGGTAGCTCGTTGCCTTTCCAGGTGAAGCCGCGGTTCAGCCGTTCCAGGCCGTGGGCGATCATGTCGCCGCTGACTTCAACCACGTACTCCTGTTCAAGCTTGGCCAGGTCGGCGTTGAGTTTGCGGGTGACCCGCCAGTCCTGGGTAAACACCTGCAGGCCGCTGGCACCCTGTTGCAACGGGGCCACGCAGCTCAGGCGGGCGAAGTGGCCCTTGAGTGGGCGACGGCCCTGGCTGTGGGCTTCGGACAGGCTGGCGGCGGTGATGCTGCTGCAGGCGCTGTCGAGGTCTTGTCCGGCCGGCTGGTGGAGCAGCAGCGTGACCGGTTCCAGAGCCTCGGCACGGGCGCCGCCCTGCAGTTCAACCTTCTGTTCGGTTACCTTGAATTGCGGCTCGTCGATGACCGTGCCGTCCACGGTGACCCAGCCGCCCTCGATGTACAGCTCGGCCTCCCGTCGGGAACAACCGACCAGTTCGATAAGGCGTTTGGAAAGACGAGTGGGTTCAGACATGACGACAGCCGTAGACGCAGGGAAAGGTTGTCATTGTAACCGCCCAGGCCGTCTCAGGTCCGGCAACATTCGGCCCTGGGGCAATTATTCTGCGATTTCGCTGCATTTCAGAAGGAACTGACGTTATCTGTCAGCCGATCTGCGCTGTCTTTGTCTGAATAAGCCTCAGGTGCAGTAAAGGATAGGGTTGGCCCATGCCGTCTGTTTCCGAGCGTCCGACAACTTCGAAGCCCTGTCGCAGGTAAAACCCAAGTGCCTGCGCATTCTGCTCGTTGACATCTAGCTGAACGGCGTTGAGTTCTTCAATGGCATAGTGCAACAGGCGTGTGCCCAGCCCCTGGCCACGCACGGCCGGATCGATGAAGAGCATCTCGACCCTGCCGGCTGCGACGCCGGCAAAGCCGGTAATGCGCTGCCTGGCGTCCTTGCAGCAGATCAGCATGACGGCATCCAGGTAGTGGCTCAGCAGCAATTCGCGTAGCAGGCTGATGTAGCTATCGGGCAAGAAATCATGGGTAGCGCGCACCGACGCCTCCCAGACCTGCGCCAGCTCTGGATAGTCGCTGAAACTGGGGGTTTGCACGCCATTGTGCCTGTACATCGCTCTGCTCTCCCTGGGCAACAGAGAAAACGATAGTTGCAAAAAAAAGCCCCGCCAGGGTTGGCAGGGCTATTTTTCAACGGGGATCGATCAGATCGGTTCGGCCCACATGTCGTACTCGTCGGCGTCGGTGACGCGGCAGCGTACGGTGTCACCCGGTTTGAAGCCGTGGTTGCCGTCGATGAAGACGTTACCGTCGATTTCCGGTGCGTCGAAGTAGCTGCGGCCAACCGAGCCTTCTTCTTCCACTTCATCGATCAACACGTCGATTTCACGGCCGATGCGCAGTTGCAGGCGGGCGCTGCTGATCGCCTGCTGGTGGGCCATGAAGCGGTCCCAGCGTTCCTGCTTGACGTCGTCTGGCACCACATCGAGCGCCAGGTCGTTGGCCGGAGCGCCTTCGACCGGGGAGTACTGGAAGCAGCCGACGCGATCGAGCTGGGCTTCGGTCAGCCAGTCGAGCAGGTACTGGAAGTCCTCTTCGGTCTCGCCCGGGAAGCCGACGATGAAGGTGGAGCGGATGATCAGCTCCGGGCACTGCTCGCGCCATTGCTTGATGCGCGCCAGGGTGCGGTCTTCGAAGGCCGGGCGTTTCATCGACTTGAGCACTTTCGGGCTGGCGTGCTGGAACGGAATGTCCAGGTACGGCAGGATCTTGCCGGCCGCCATCAGCGGGATTACGTCATCGACGTTCGGGTAAGGGTACACATAGTGCAGGCGCACCCAGGCGCCCAGGCTGCTCAGCGCTTCACACAACTCGAGCATGCGCGTCTTGACCGGGCGACCGTTCCAGAAGTCGGTCTTGTACTTGACGTCGACACCGTAGGCGCTGGTGTCCTGGGAGATCACCAGGATCTCCTTGACGCCGGCCTTGACCAGGCGCTCGGCTTCGCTGAGTACGTCGCCCACCGGGCGGCTGACCAGCTTGCCACGCATCGACGGGATGATGCAGAAGCTGCAGCTGTGGTTGCAGCCCTCGGAAATCTTCAGGTAGGCGTAGTGGCGCGGGGTCAGCTTGATGCCTTGCGGTGGCACCAGGTCGATCAGCGGGTTGTGATCCTGACGCGGTGGAACCACTTCGTGCACGGCGTTGACCACTTGCTCGTATTGCTGCGGGCCGGTGACGGCCAGCACGCTCGGGTGCACGTCACGGATATTGCCTTCTTCGACACCCATGCAGCCGGTGACGATGACCTTGCCGTTTTCCTTGATGGCTTCGCCGATCACTTCCAGGGACTCGGCCTTGGCGCTGTCGATAAAGCCACAGGTGTTGACCACCACCACATCGGCATCCTGATAGGTGGGCACGACTTCATAGCCTTCCATGCGCAGCTGGGTCAGGATGCGCTCGGAATCGACCAGGGCCTTGGGGCAACCCAGGGAAACGAAGCCGACCTTGGGCGTGGTGGGCGTAGGGGTGGTGGACATGACTAACCTCGGTATTGAAGAGCTTGCCGGGCGGACGGGCCGGGCAACCTTTGGCGGGCGTTGGGAGCGCCTCTGATCAAAAAGTGCGCAATTCTAGCGAGCGCAATGTCACTTGACCAGCAGAAAAGCGACGAACGCTCAGCTATGCTTCGCGGCGATATGCCTGCATTTCTATCGAATCCCCGTCACAGCAGTGATGAGGTAGTGGAAATCATAGTGACTGGCGTGAATTTAACCGACCACAAGGGTCTTGGTTGCGGGAGTGACGGATGGTTCAGGCAAGCAGTCAGGCGGATTCCGGGCAGTCAGTGGCGAAGTCGGCGAGTTTGCTGGTGGCGGCAGTCGGGGTGGTATTCGGTGATATCGGAACCAGCCCGTTGTACACCCTCAAGGAAGTGTTCTCCGGCGGTTATGGTGTACCGGTCAACCATGATGGGGTGCTGGGGATTCTGGCGTTGATCCTCTGGTCACTGATCTGGGTGGTGTCGATCAAGTACGTGGTGTTCATCCTGCGCGCCGACAACCAGGGCGAAGGCGGCACCATGGCCCTTACCGCGCTGGCGCGTCGCGCTTCGGCACCCTATCCAAAATTGCGCTCGATGATGGTGGTGTGCGGCCTGATCGGCGCTGCACTGTTTTATGGCGACAGCATGATCACCCCGGCGATTTCAGTGCTGTCGGCGGTCGAAGGCATGGAGCTGGCTTTCGACGGCATTGAGCATTGGGTGGTACCGGTGGCGCTGGTTGTGCTGGTGGCGTTGTTTTTGATCCAGAAGCACGGCACCGCACGGATCGGCATTCTGTTCGGGCCGGTGATGGTCACCTGGTTCGTGGTGCTGGGGGCACTGGGTGTGCACGGTATTTCCCAGAGCCCGGAGGTTCTCAAGGCGTTCAATCCGGTCTGGGCCGTGCGGTTCTTCATTGTCCATCCAGGCATGGGCGTGGCGATTCTCGGTGCGGTGGTACTGGCCTTGACCGGGGCTGAAGCGTTGTATGCCGACATGGGCCATTTTGGCCGCAAACCGATTGCCCGCGCCTGGTTTTTCCTGGTGTTGCCAGCGCTGGTGCTGAACTACTTCGGGCAGGGCGCCATGCTCCTGCAAAACCCCGAAGCTGCGCGCAACCCGTTCTATCTACTGGCGCCGGGTTGGGCCTTGATACCGTTGGTCGGGCTTTCTACGCTGGCCACGGTGATTGCCTCACAGGCGGTAATCTCCGGTGCGTTCTCCCTTACACGCCAGGCCATCCAGCTCGGTTATGTGCCACGCATGCAAATTCAGCACACTTCAAGTGACGAGCAGGGGCAGATCTACATCGGCGCAGTGAACTGGGCGTTGATGGTTGGAGTGATCTTGCTGGTGCTCGGTTTCGAGTCTTCCGGGGCGCTGGCCTCGGCCTACGGCGTGGCGGTGACGGGCACGATGCTGATGACCACCTTCCTGGTGTCCACCGTCATGCTGTTGTTGTGGAAGTGGCCGCCGGTGCTGGCCGTGCCGGTGTTGCTCGGCTTTCTGTTTGTAGACGGGCTGTTCTTTGCCGCCAACGTACCGAAGATCGTGCAGGGCGGGGCGTTTCCGGTACTCGCGGGGATTGCGCTGTTTGTCCTGATGACTACCTGGAAGCGTGGCAAGCAGATCCTGGTCGAGCGCCTGGATGAAGGAAGTCTGCCGTTACCGCTGTTCATCAGCAGTATCCGCGTGCAGCCACCGCATCGGGTGGAAGGGACCGCGGTGTTCCTGACCGCGCGGCAGGATGCCGTTCCCCATGCCTTGTTGCACAACATGTTGCACAACCAGGTACTGCACAACCAGGTGGTGCTGTTGACGGTGATCAGTGAGGACATGCCCCGGGTGCCGGCACAGCAACAGTTTGAAATCGAGGCCTATGGCGAGGGGTTTTATCGGGTGTTGCTGCACTTTGGCTTCATGGACGAGCCTGATGTACCCGGGGCGCTGAAGTTGTGCCATCTGGAGGGGGTGGATTTCAGTCCGATGCGCACCACCTTCTTCCTCAGCCGCGAGACGGTGATTCCTTCGCGTCTGGTGGGCATGTCGCGTTGGCGCGCGGTGCTGTTCGCGTTCTTGTTGAAGAACGCCAACGGCACCTTGAGGTTTTTCAACTTGCCGCTGAACCGGGTGATCGAGCTGGGTACGCAAGTTGAAATTTAAGTAGCGCCAAGGCGTGCGTCAATTCTGCTCGGCAACGCTGGTCTTGCCCTGGCGACTTTCGATATCGCCGATCAGGCGCTTGGCCAGCGCCGGGTAGTTTTCGTCGAAGTGGTGTCCACCGGGCAGCTTCAGGCGTTCGCCTACAGCAGTATGGTCGGTGCAGCCGCTCTCGTCGGCTTCTTCCTCGCCATAGATGCATATCACTTTCGCCGCCGGCAGCTTGGCCATTTCCGGTCCGGTAGGCGCTTCCTTGCCGGCATTGCCCAGCCAGCCTTCGACTTCGATCTCGAAACTGCCGCTGCGGGCAAACGCCAGCAGTATCACCGCATCGATGCGCTGCTGGTCTTCCGCCGGAAGGCGGTTGTAGATGGCCGGCAGCACGTCTGCACCGAAGGAGTAGCCGGTGAGCACGAAGCGCTTGGTACCCCATTTCTGCCGGTAGTGTTGCATCAGTTCCGACAGGTCGATGGCGCTCTGTTCAGGCGTTTTGTGCTGCCAGTAGTAGCGCAAGGTGTCGATACCGACTACCGGATAGCCCAGCTTGGCCATTTCGCCGGCGACATCACGGTCGAGGTCGCGCCAGCCGCCATCGCCAGACAGGAACAGGGTTACAGTGTCCGTGGTCTGGCCGGCGGGTACTTCCACCACCGGGATGCTCATGGCGTTGCCATCTTCGCCCACCAGGGCCTGGGTCAGCTGTGCCTTGAGCACCTGTGGCAGGTGAATGTCGTAATCGCTGATGCTGGTTTCGGCGTTGGGCTGGTCGCGCACGAAGGCTGCGCTGGCATCGTCCGGGTTGTCGTTCCAGGCCACGCTCCAGTGACCGTGCGCCGCTGATTTGGGCAGTGCGGTGTTGCAGCCGGGCCGCTCGACGCTGAAGTCGACGGAAATGGCCAGGGCTTTATCGTCGTTCTGATGGGCCAGCCAATCCCAGGCCTGGGCCGCGCCCGGTCCAATCCCGGCAACCAGCGTTGCAGGGCCTTGCAACTGTTGCAGTGCCTGTTGCACTGACGTTTGCTGCAGGGAACAGTCGGCCGGCGGCAGGATCACCTGGACCATCTGTGCCTGGCCACTTTGGCTCAGGTTCAGCAGCTGCTTGTCAGTGAGGGCCTGGTCCTGAGGTACGGCAATGGCCACCCGGGCCTTGGCGTGCACGCCGGGGGTGACCCGCGTCAGGCTGCTGCCATCGCCGAGGGTCAGGTGTTCAAGGCTCGGCTCGGGTGCCGGGCGGGTCCATAGCCAGAATACCGCTGCGGCGGCCAGCAAGCCTGCGGCCAATATGGCCAGCAGGTACAACCAGTAACGTCGAATCATCAGCGTTTCACCAATCCGGTCAGGCCGCCGGCGATCAGGGCGGCAGTATCGGCCAGTGCCACCAGCGGATCGAGTCCGGCAGGCACGGCCATATAACGAGGTTCCCAGTCAGGCTGGAATTTGTCCTTGAAGCGGCGCAGTCCCTGGAAGTTGTACAACTGTTCGCCGCGCTGGAACACCATCGAGCCCAGGCGCTGGGTCAGCGGTGCGCCACGGCGAGGTTGCAGGCCCGAAAGGGGCACCATGCCGAGGCTGAAGCGGGCGTAGTCATGACGCTTATAGTGTTGGATCAGGCCAATCATCATGAATTCCATGGTCAGCTTCGGCGCTTGGGGGTGTGCGCGCATCAAGTCGAGGCTGGCCAGTTCGCGGCTATGGGTTTCCAGCAGGTTGGCAAATGCCACCGGGCGGCCCTCGAAGCGAATCAGGGCAATGCGAAAATGCTGGAGGTACTCGGGGCTGAAGCGCCCCAGGGAAAAGCCTTTCTCGCGTACATTCTTGCCGGTCAACCAGGCGTCGGAGATAGCCTTGAGCTCCTCAAGCGGCGCTTGCCCCGGTTCGTGCACCTCCAGGCTCAAGCCATCCCGGCTGCCACGGTTCCAGGTGTAGCGCAGGTCTTTCATCTCTTTGCCCTTGGCGTCCAGGTCGAAGCGCTTGAGGTCGACACGCGCCTCTTCACCCAGCTTGATCGCGGTCAGGCCGATGTCCATATAGAAGGGCAGGTTCTCCGCGCGCACCTGGTAGAACACCGGGCGGGCGTGGTGCACGTCGCACAGGTCGCGGAACTGCCAGATCATTTCGGCACGCTTGTACGCCGGGCCGATGGGGTCGTACAGGGCCACCAGGCTGCGGCCGCGACGGGCATACATGAGGAAGGCATCGTCGTCGTTATGGAACAGCAAGGCCTTGTCACCGGTTAACGCCAGGCCACCATCGGGTTGGTCGGAGGCCTGCAAAATGCGGTTGGCGCGCTGCAACTCTTCAGGGTTGGGCAAATGTATGACCGGGCGGGCGGTGCGTAGCAACCAGGTCAGGGAGATTACCACCAGCAGTACTGCGCTACCCAGGAGCGAGCGCAGGCCACGCGGAGCATCGGCATCAAGGGTAAATTGCCACCATAGTTGATGGCTGTAGGGCACATCCTGATAGGCAAACAGCAGCAGCCAGATGGACGCCCCGAGTACACATGCGCTGGCGGCCAGATAGACCGGGGAGAAGGGCAGTTCCAGCAGGCGGCTCGGGCGGTAGAACGATCGCCGGAACAGGGCCAGCAAGCAGGCGGTCAGGGTCAGGATACTGGCTTCTTCCCAGTCAAAACCCTTGAGCAGCGAAAGCAGGGCGCCGACCAGCAGCAGTACCGTGGTCAGCATCCAGGCGGCGGACAGGCGCCGGCGAAGGCCCTGTGCCAGCAGCAGGCACAGTACACCGATCAGGCTTGCACCAAAATGTGAGGCATCGATCAGTCGATGGGGAATCAGGAAGCCCAGGTGTTCGAGGCGTTCATCGATCTCCGGGGTGGCGCCGGAAAACAGCAGCACCACACCGGAAAGAAACACCAGCACTGCCAAAACCGGCGCGGCAAGGCCGGATGCCGCCTTGATGGCCTGGCGCGTGAGCAGAAAGCGTCTCGCTTCACTGGCCAGCAGCAAGGCGCAGGCCAGCAACAGTGGCAGCACCACGTAGATCAGGCGATAGAGTACCAACGCTGCAGCCAGCGGTGCAGCGCCCAGTTGATCGGCGAAGGCAGCTAGCAGAATGGCTTCGAAAACCCCGACACCGCCTGGCACATGGCTCAACACGCCCGCCGCCAGTGCCAGCAGGTATACCAGCAGGAACGCACCGAAAGGCGGTGCTTCGGGAAGTAGCAAGTACAGTACGGTGGCTGCCGCTGCGACGTCCAGTGCAGTGATCAGCAATTGTAGAAGCGTCAGGCGCGCACCCGGCAGGCGCAGGGTTCTGCGGCCAACGCGCACCAACAGGTTGTCGGCCTGAGGTTGTTCCGGCAAACGCCGCCGGTACAGGCCGTACGCCAGCAGGGCGGTCAGTGCCAATACAGCCAGTGCAATACCTGCCAGCACCGCTTCCGGAAGATGCAGGGCGGTTGCGGCTGCGGGCAGGTTGCTCAACGTCGCCAGGGCGGCCAAAGGCGGAAGGGCACAGCCCAGTGACAGGCTGGCGAACAGCGTCATGCGCGCGACTTCGGCCGCGCCAACGCCCTGGCGTGCATAAAGTCGGTAGCGCACCGAACCACCGGAGAGCAGCGACAGACCTATGGCGTTGCCAATGGCGAAGGCGCTGAAGCCGCCCATCACCAGCGCTTGCGGTGGCAGCCGGACGCCAGCGTAGCGACTGGCCGACCATTCGTACCCCAGCAGAATGATAAACCCGGCCACGGTTGCCAGCAGCGCGCCGCCCAGGGCTGCGGGGGGCACGCTAAGCAGCGAGTCGTGCAGGGCATAGATGTCCAGCTCGCTGAGTAGATGGCGGCAAGCGATCAGGGCGATGGTGAACAGCAACAAGGTTACGACCAGGCCAATGGGCTGTCGGTAGCGGCTCAAGCGGTCGAGCCAGCGCAAGTGCTGGGCTGCATTGGGCAGGGCAGTAGTAACGGGTGCTTCGGAGTCAGGCGTCTGGCTGCGCATCAAATACCTCGCGGGTGGTGCACGCCAGGAGGAACGTATCCAGCCAAGGTACCAATCCCTATGGAAAGTAGTAGCGGCTATGATCGGGCCGCTACCTGTCCAGAGGATAGTTAAAGAAAATTTATTTTGCTGGCTGGGGGTAGTGCGAGGGCAGGGACTGAATCGCAGATGCAAAAAAGGCCACTTTTTTCAAAGTGGCCTTTTCTGTTGTATGGTTGCGGGAGCCGGATTTGAACCGACGACCTTCGGGTTATGAGCCCGACGAGCTACCAGGCTGCTCCATCCCGCGTCTGATGTGGCGGATTCTACAGCCTTTGGCCAGGCTGTCAACCTTAATTGTTGATTTACAATAAATTTCTGCCGATCCACTTTTTTCAGGCAAAGAAAAAGGCCACTCCGAAGAGTGGCCTTTCCTTAATCTGGTTGCGGGAGCCGGATTTGAACCGACGACCTTCGGGTTATGAGCCCGACGAGCTACCAGGCTGCTCCATCCCGCGCCTGTGAGATGAGATTCTACAGTTATGCGCCGGGGTGTCAAGCGTTCATTTGAAGAAATCCTTTTTTCTTCAAATGCTTAGCGCTCTCACTTGCGGCCGGGAGGCAGCCCGGCTGCGGATCCTGGGTTAGGTGTGTGTATGTTTATCCAGTATTCGAGGTGCCAAGGTTACGCGGTAGTGAGATACTGCCCACACGATCTTCTACCTTTACCTATAGCTGCCGATGTCCCAGCGCAAAATCATTCATATCGACTGTGACTGTTTCTACGCCGCCATTGAAATGCGCGACGACCCGCGCCTGGCTGGGCGGCCGCTGGCCGTGGGGGGCTCGGCTGAGCGGCGCGGGGTGATTGCCACCTGCAACTATGAGGCGCGAGCCTATGGCGTGCGTTCGGCAATGTCGTCCCGGCACGCCCTCAACCTGTGTCCCGATTTGTTGATCGTCAAACCACGCATGGATGCCTATAAAGAAGCATCGCGGGAAATTCACACCATCTTTCGCGACTACACCGAACTGATCGAGCCGTTGTCGCTGGACGAGGCCTATCTGGATGTCTCGGACAGCTCTTGGTTTGCCGGCAGTGCGACGCGAATTGCGGCCGATATCCGCCGGCGGGTTGCCCAGCAGTTGCACATTACGGTGTCGGCCGGGGTGGCGCCCAACAAGTTTCTGGCCAAGATCGCCAGTGACTGGCGTAAACCCAATGGTTTGTTTGTCATCACCCCTGATGAAGTCGAGGCATTCGTGGCGGCGTTACCGGTGAGCAAACTGCACGGCGTGGGTAAAGTCACAGCAGACAAGCTCGGGCGCCTGGGGATCAGCAGTTGCCTGGACTTGCGTGAATGGAGTCGAGTGGCGCTGGCGCGCGAGTTCGGCAGTTTCGGTGAGCGCCTGTGGGGGCTGTCGCGCGGTATCGATGATCGAGCGGTGCACAACGACAGTCGACGCCAGTCCGTCAGCGTGGAAAACACCTACGACGCCGACCTGCCTGACCTGGCCAGTTGCCTGGCCAAGCTGCCTGAACTGATGGAGACCCTGGCCGCGCGCATGGCTCGTATAGACGACAGCTACCGGCCGGGCAAACCCTTCGTCAAAGTGAAGTTCCATGATTTCACCCAGACAACCCTGGAGCAGTCCGGTGCCGGTCGTGATCTGGGCAGTTACCAGTTGCTGCTCAGCCAGGCTTTTGCCCGCGGTGGCAAGCCGGTGCGATTGCTGGGCATTGGCGTGCGACTGCAGGATTTGCGGGGTGGCCACGAGCAATTGGAGTTGTTCGGGCGCGATTGAATGAAAAACGCCAGCAAGCTGGCGTTTTTTCAAGGCAGGGCAGGGGCGTCAGTGCACGCCAGGGTCGGCGGCCAGGCGGCCGGCATCCTTGTTCAATGCCTGGAGAAACTCCTGTTGCAGCTCGGGGTCATTGCGCGTGAGCTCGATCAGGCTCTGTTCCAGCTCGCTGGCTTCCTCTTCCATGCCCAGTTCAGCCAGGCGCTTGACCCGATGCACCCATTGGCCGACGTCGTCGTCCTCAAGGTCATCGAAAATCAGCTCGTGAGCTTCGACCAGCTTGCCCCGCAAGGCGCTGCTGATGAGCAAGCTGGCATCGCCGCGCACCGTGTTGTCTTCGTCGGCGACTTGCAGGTGCAGGGTGCCGATATGCGTCAGGTTCTGCTCGGAAAACGGACTGTCGAGCAAGTTCAGGTGCAGGACGCCGTTACGGTCCGTGGTCAGCGTGTGGTTGACCTTGCCTGCTTTCACTTCAACCGGACGGTCGCTCCACGGCAGGCTGGTGTATTCCTGGCGTTTATCCTTCTGCACTTCGGTGATACCGGCAAGGTTCTGCTGGGAGCGGCCGTTGGATTGCGCATTCATGAAGGGGTTGAGGCCGTCGATGCCGTAGGTGAACCAGTCATGCGTGACGCTTTCGGGCAGGTTGCCCAAGGCGAAGATGTTCACCACATTGGCGCCAACGCCGGCGACCACTGCCACCGCACCCAGCGGAATCTCGTAGATTTCCCGCCAGGGCTGGTAGGGCGTGTAGCGGTCATATCGACGCGTCACTTCGAATTCAGTCACTTCGAAGTTCTTTTGCTCTTGAATGCGCACACGCCGCTGGGGCAGTTCGAGTACCTTGGGGTCCCCGACATCGATCTGCAGGCTGTGTTCGAGCAGCTTGCGCTCGATGCGTTCCTCATGCTCGCTGCGCTGGGACATCTGGTTGGCGCAGCCGCTGAGCAACAGGGCGCCGCACAGTGCGGCGCCCCCCTGGGTTAAGGTACTTCGCTTGAACATGATTACTCTTGTTTGACTATCAGCGGCGAATACGGGCCTGCAGGAACGACAGGACATCGGCTACCGGCAAGGACTGTGCCTCGCTTTCGGTACGTTGTTTGTACTCCAGCTTGCCTTCGGCCAGACCACGATCGCTGACGACGATGCGGTGCGGGATACCAATCAGCTCCATATCGGCGAACTTGATGCCGGGGCTGGTTTTCTTGTCGCGGTCGTCCAGCAGCACTTCGAAGCCTGCCGCAGTCAATTCGGCGTACAGCTTGTCAGTGGCCTGACGAACTTCCTCGGTTTCATAGCGCAGGGGCACCAGAGCGATCTGGAACGGCGCCAGGGTGTCACTCCAGATGATGCCCTTGTCGTCGTAGTTCTGCTCGATGGCAGCCGCCACCACGCGGGAAACGCCAATGCCATAGCAACCCATGCTCAGGGTGACCGGCTTGCCGTTTTCACCCAGTACCTGGCACTTGAGCGCTTCGCTGTACTTGGTGCCGAGCTGGAAGATGTGGCCGACTTCGATGCCGCGCTTGATCACCAGAGTACCCTGGCCATCCGGGCTTGGGTCGCCTTCGACGACGTTGCGCAGGTCGGCGACCTGAGGAACAGGCAGGTCGCGCTCCCAGTTGACACCGAAGTAGTGCTTGTCATCGATGTTGGCACCAATGCCGAAATCGCTCATCAACGCGACCGAGCGGTCGATGATGCAAGGCAGCGGCAGGTTCAGCGGGCCGAGAGAGCCGGCGCCGGCGCCAATGGCATCGCGCAGTTCGTCGTCGCTGGCCATGACCAGCGGGCTGGCGACTCCTTCCAGGTTGGCAGCCTTGATCTCGTTCAGTTCGTGGTCGCCACGAACGATCAGGGCAATCAGCTTGCCTTCTTCGGCGGCGTGGACGATCAGGGTCTTGACGGTCTTTTCGATCGCCAGGCCGTAGTTTTCTACCAACTGGGTGATGGTCTTGGCGTCTGGCGTGTCGACCAGGCGCAGCTCTTCAGTTGGCGCCGGGCGCACGGTTTCCCGTGGAATGGCCTCGGCCTTTTCAATGTTGGCGGCGTAGTCGGAGCTGTCGCTGAAGATCACATCGTCTTCACCGGACTCGGCCAGCACATGGAATTCGTGGGAGTAGCTACCCCCGATGGAGCCGGTGTCTGCCTGCACAGGGCGGAAGTCCAGGCCCAGGCGGGTAAAGATGTTGCTGTATGCCAGGTGCATGCGGTCATAGGTTTCCTGCAGGGAAGCCTGGTCGGCATGGAAGGAGTAGGCGTCCTTCATGATGAACTCGCGGCCACGCATCAGGCCGAAGCGCGGACGGATCTCGTCACGGAACTTGGTCTGGATCTGGTACATGTTCAATGGCAGCTGTTTGTAGCTGTTGAGTTCGTTGCGCGCGAGGTCGGTGATGACTTCTTCATGGGTCGGGCCCACGCAGAAGTCACGGCCATGGCGGTCTTTCAGGCGCAGCAGCTCTGGGCCGTACTGTTCCCAGCGGCCGGACTCCTGCCACAGCTCTGCAGGCTGGATGCTTGGCATCAGCACTTCCAGGGCGCCAGCGGCATTCATTTCCTCGCGGACCACGGTTTCAACCTTGCGCATCACCCGAAGGCCCATCGGCAGCCAGGTATAAAGGCCGGAAGCGAGCTTGCGGATCATGCCGGCGCGCAGCATGAGCTGGTGGCTGATGACGACTGCGTCGGACGGGGTTTCTTTCTGGGTAGCGAGCAAATATTGACTGGTGCGCATGGTAGGCCGTTGTCGGTTGCTTAAGACTTTAAATGACCCCGCATTGTACGGGGGCGATTCGATGGCGTACAGGATGCCGGAGCGTGAAGCCGTTGTCAGCCCGAATCGAGACAAGAAAAAGCCCGGCAGTGCCGGGCTTTTTGTACTGGGAATACTGAAAGCCCGGGGCTTACAGGATGCTCAGCGGGTATTCCACGATCAGGCGCAGTTCGTCGATCGATGGCGATCCGTAGTAAACGCCGTCGCCGGAACGGTAGGTCGCTTGACGAACGCGCAGGCTCAGGTCCTTGGCAGGGCCTTCTTGCAGCACGTACTTCACGTCGATGTCGCGTTCCCATTCCTTGCCGTCGTCGGTGGTACGGGTCTTGGCGTCGGTACCTTTGACGTAGCGGGTCATGAAGGTCAGGCCTGGCACGCCGAACTCGGCGAAGTTCAGGTCGTAACGCGCCTGGTAGGACTTCTCGTCTTCGGCGTTGAAGTCGGAACGGGCGATGGAGTTGGCCAGGAAGACGGAGCCGCCACCGTCGATGCCGTAGGCATAGTCGCCGTCGCCGCTCAGTGCCTGATAGGCCAGGGTGAAGGTGTGAGCGCCAATGTTGTAAGCGCCGGACAGGCTGAACGCGGTGTTGTCCAGTTCGCCACCGAAGGTGCGGTAGGCGCCGGTGCGGTTCTCGCCCTGGGACTTGGTGTCATAGATGTTGAAGTCGAACACCAGGCCCTGGTTGTCGTTGATCGGCAGTGCCCAGTTGATGTTGCCGTACCACTTGCGGAAGTGATCTTCGACGTGGGAGTAGTAGACGCTGGTGGTCAGGTTGTCGGTGAAGCCGTAGGTGCCACCGATGACGTCAGCCTGGGTCAGGCCAGGGTTTTTGTTGCGGTCGTCGTCCAGGCCGCCGATGCTGTCGTGGTAGGACTGAGCCTGGGCGTTCAGTGCGGTGAAGTGACCGGCGTTCAGCTCAAGACCTTTGATTTCCTTGCTGGTCAGCAAGAAGCCTTCAACGGTTTCAGGCAACAGGCGGCTGTCGTCGGTGGCCAGTACCGGCATGGCGGTGAACTGGGTACCGTATTTGAGTACGGTGTCGGAGATGCGCATCTTGACTGCGCCACCGCCTTCGGAGAAGGAGTCTTCGGAGCGACCGTCGGAGCCGGTAGGGAACTGGCCAGTACCAGCGCGACCTTTGCCGCTGTCCAGTTTCAGGCCGAGCATGCCGATGGCGTCTACACCGAAGCCTACAGTGCCTTGGGTGAAGCCGGACTCGTAAGTGCCGAGAAAGCCCAGGCCGGTTTCTTCAACGCGGCTTTGATCATCGTGGTCTACGTTACGGAAGTCGCGGCTGAAATACAGCATGCGGGTTTTAACATCGAGCTTGCTGTCTTCGAGAAACCCTTTGGACTCATCTTGAGACGAGGCCATTGCCATTTGCGAGGTGCCGGCGGCAACAGCCAGGGCGAGAACGCTCCACTTCATCACGCGCATCGTGATTTGCTCCTTTGGTTTTTAGGAAGAGTACTGCCGTCGTCGATTGGTTTTTTTATACGACGCGGCTCTTTCTTTTTGTGTCGGCGGAAATGTATATCACGCAGACTGTTGTTGGCGATATGGGGAAGTAGATCCTTTCGGTAACTTTACGGCCATGTCGCTAACGGTTAAATCCCTGTCGCAAATCACGTCCCGGTTTTATGCGGGTCGTACAACGCCAGCGCTGTTCTGGGCGGCTTAAGGGTAGGTGAAAAAAATCTAACCCCCGACACGCCGAACTCCCTGGTTCACCCATGCAGCTGTGTTATTTGTCGCACTTCACCGCAATGCAGGTGTCGTGCCGACTGTGGCAGAGGAGGATGCAACAAGCGTGCACAAACGCTAGACCAGTTCACGAAATTTTCACGTCGGGACCGATGAAAGGCACAAAACGCCGTAAATCCGGGGGGCTAAGATCGGTTGGTTTGCGCAGGCGGCGTGATTAGGAATAAGGGCAGAAGCTGTCTTTGCGGTCAAATCGTTACCGTGCAACCGCTCTGCTGGGTAGTTTCCGGATGTTTACGGGGCTGTCCGTGGTCGGTCAGCCTCATTTTGGTGCGAAAAGTAGCGTTTCATTTGCTGGCAAACCGTTACCTGCTCATTTAAAGGAAACGTTGGCGTAATAAGGTCGCCAAAGCGGTGCGTTTTTTCCTGTTTGTGCAGGCTTGGCAATGTGTCTGCGGGCGAACGGCGGTATCCTGATCACCTGTGCCCGGCCATGCGGGTTAAGCTGGTCGCGGGCAATGTACTAAATAGCTTCAGGAGAGCTCCCTGTGTTTGCTTTGGATCTGCGTCTTCAAGACGACACCTATGTGCTTGGGGATTTTCCTCTTTGCCGATTGCTACTGAGCAAGGATGCGAACTATCCCTGGTTCATTCTGGTGCCGCGTCGTGCTGATATCAGCGAGTTGTTTCAGTTGGATGATGCCGATCAGGCGCAACTCTGGAAAGAAACCACATTTCTGGCTGAAGTGCTGAAAGATGGTTTTGACGCTGACAAGATGAATGTCGCAACCCTGGGCAATGTTGTCGCGCAATTGCATATGCATGTCATTGTTCGTCGGCGTAACGATCCGGCCTGGCCGTCTCCGGTGTGGGGGCATACACCAGCCACTGTTTATTCTGCCGATCAGGTTGCGCAGTTGCGTCAGCGCCTGAAGGCATTACTCAATGATGACTTCACATTCGCCGAGGTGTGAGCAATGACACTTGAAGCGCGGGTAACAGAGTTGGAGAGTCGCCTGGCATTCCAGGACGATACGTTGCAGGCCCTCAACGATGTGTTGGTCGATCAGCAGCGCGTGGTTGAACGTTTACAGTTGCAGATGGCAGCTTTGCTCAAGCGTTACGAGGAAATGGTCGGCCAGTACCAGAGCAGCGAAGAAGAAGCACCGCCGCCTCATTATTGATCGGCGTGCTGTGCAGGTAATTAAAAACCGCGGTCGCCGAGGCGCCGCGGTTTTTAATTACCGCAGGATCAGCGGCGGGGTGCGGCAATCACGTCTTCGGCCTGCAGGCCTTTGTCGCGGTTCATCACCGAGAACTCGACGCGCTGGCCTTCGACCAGAACGCGATGACCTTCACCGCGGATGGCGCGGAAGTGAACGAAGATGTCATCACCTGAGTCGCGGGAGATGAAACCGAAACCCTTGGAGGTGTTGAACCACTTGACCGTGCCGGTATCGCGGTTGGTCATGTCGTACTGGGTGTGCTGCTGGTTGCGCGCGCTACCGGTTTTGAGGAAGCCGGCGATCAGGTGCAGGGCAACGGCCAGCAGAATGCAGCCCAGGGCGGGCAGGTTGCCCAGTTCCGGGCGCGCCAGCAGGGTCAGGGTCTGCAGCACCACCGCCGCTACCAGCAGAACACTGGCTGCGCGCTGCAGGTGCAGGCGTGCGCCTCTGTAGTGCAGCGGGACTACCGGGGCAAGTAGCAGGTTGAGCAACCCGAAAAGTGCCAGGTAAACGGCTTCCGGTTGCAGCAGCAGGGGCGTTGCGTCAGTGCGCAGACTGGGTATGAAGGACAGCAGCAAGGCTGCAACGCCCGTCAGCAAGTGGACGATCTTGAACATGTCGGTTGGCTCACATTAATAAGGCATATCACAGGAAGAGCTGGCATCACGGCGCGCATCGGCTTTAAAAGCGCAAAAACGTGAGAAAAGGCCAGCCTATGCGCCCCTGGTTTGACTATCGTCAGAGGCGGCACGCTGCCTATTTAACAGCAAAGCCCAAGGCATCTCAAATCAACGGCAAGCCGTGTGTCGATTGCCGCAGGTTTGGGCATTCGGTACCTGCAGCATTGTGTCGCGGCCATGAGGCTGCGGTAGCAGGAAAGTATTGATACAGTGAAACGGACCTGCTTGATGATCAAGCATCATGGAAAGGGGAATGGCATGGCTATTGATATCGGTATCAGCGAAGAAGATCGCAAGTCCATTGTCGATGGGCTGTCGCGACTGTTGTCGGATACTTACGTACTTTATCTGAAGACCCATAACTTTCACTGGAACGTGACAGGCCCTGCCTTTCGCACGTTGCACTTGATGTTCGAAGAGCAATACAACGAGCTGGCTCTGGCTGTGGACTCCATTGCCGAGCGCATTCGCGCACTGGGCTTCCCGGCGCCAGGTGCCTATTCAATTTACGCCCGGCTTTCTTCTATTAAGGAGGAAGAGGGGGTGCCGGCTGCCAACGAGATGATCAAGCAACTGGTCGAGGGGCAGGAGGCGGTTACCCGTACCGCCCGCAGTATCTTCCCATTGCTCGACAAGGTCAGTGACGAGCCGACGGCCGACCTGCTGACCCAGCGCATGCAGGTGCATGAGAAAACTGCCTGGATGCTGCGTTCTCTGCTGGAGGGCAAATAGCCCGAGCGCTTGCGGGCAGGACCGGAATAATTGCCCGGGTTACCCGTAAATTCGGGCAGTTATTGCTATCAGGGAATGCGTTCTACTGTTGTAATAAGTCTGGTCACTTGCCGAACAATCCTACAGGCAGAGTAAGCCGGTCTGCTGGAAGCCATAAATACGGCAGCGCTTTATTAGGGAACCTCCTGAGTGAAGGCAATCGCTCGGGGTTATTTCCCTGTTAGTCAGCGCGAGTGGTGTTTGTATGTCTTCATGGATGAATCGCGGTAGCCGGGTGGCGGGTAGGGCGGGCAAGGAAGGCGTCGATCCGTTCGACGCAGGCTTTAATATGGGCCTGGCCCAGCCGTTGTCGCGCTCGGTGCGCTTGAATGGGTTCGCTACCTGTTTGCGCCTGGAGGCTGTCTACTGGCGCATTCTTGAGCGGATCGCCGAGGCCAATCAGTGCTCGGTCAACGCGGTGCTGTCCTATGTTGATCGTGAGGTGCACCTGCGTCATGGCGGGGTTAAAAATTTCAGCGGCCTGATCCGGGTGGTCTGCGTGGTGTATTTGCTCGGCGGGCAGGTGACACGCTAGTCGGTTGCCGGGCTGCACAGCACTCCTTAACCATATATAATCCCGCTCTTTACTGCCTGAATCAGCCTGTGCTGTGGTTAACGAGACGCGCTTATGCCCCTGTACGACTATCAATGTGCTTCCTGTAATCACCAGATGGAAGTCCTCCAGAAGATCAGCGCCGCAGCGCTGACCGATTGCCCGGCGTGTCAGAAGCCCGAGCTGAAGAAGCTGATTTCCGCCCCGGGCTTCCGCCTGGGTGGTACCGGCTGGTACGAAACCGACTTCAAGACCGGTGCGAAAAAGAACCTTGCAGGCGGCGACAAAGCCGACTGAGTTGAATTGCACCGGCAGGGTCTTGCACTATTAGCCCTTTGTGGCGCCAAGGCCTCCACTGAACACACGAATGACGAGAAGCGAAACCACCATCATGATGCGCAGCCATTATTGCGGCCAACTGAACGAGAGCCTGGAAGGTCAGGAAATTACCCTTTGCGGATGGGTCCATCGTCGCCGCGACCACGGCGGGGTGATTTTCCTCGATATCCGTGACCGCGAAGGCATGGCTCAGGTCGTCTTCGACCCGGATCGCGCAGAAAGCTTTGCCGCCGCCGACCGCGTGCGCAGCGAGTACGTCGTGCAGATCACCGGTAAGGTGCGCCCGCGTCCGGCTGGCGCTGTGAACGCCAACATGGCCTCCGGTGCCATCGAGGTACTGGGTTACGAGCTGACCGTTCTCAACGAAGCCGAAACCCCGCCGTTCCCGCTGAACGAATTCTCCGATGTTGGTGAAGAAACCCGCCTGCGCTATCGCTTCATCGACCTGCGTCGCCCGGAAATGGCCGAGAAGCTGCGTCTGCGTTCGCGGATCACTTCCAGCATCCGTCGTTACCTCGACGAGAACGGCTTCCTCGACGTCGAAACGCCGATTCTCACCCGCGCCACCCCGGAAGGTGCGCGTGACTATCTGGTGCCAAGCCGTACTCACGCCGGCAGCTTCTTCGCCTTGCCGCAATCACCACAGCTGTTCAAGCAGCTGCTGATGGTCGCCGGTTTCGACCGCTACTATCAGATCGCCAAGTGCTTCCGTGACGAAGACCTGCGTGCCGACCGTCAGCCGGAATTCACCCAGATCGACATCGAGACCAGCTTCCTCGATGAGTCCGAGATCATGGGCATTACCGAGAAGATGATCCGCAAGCTGTTCAAGGAAGTGCTGGACCTGGAATTCGGTGAATTCCCGCACATGACCTTCGAAGAGGCCATGCGCCGCTACGGTTCCGACAAGCCGGACCTGCGTAACCCGCTGGAACTGGTTGACGTCGCCGACCAGCTCAAGGACGTCGAATTCAAGGTCTTCAGTGGCCCGGCCAACGATCCGAAATGCCGCGTTGCCGCACTGCGTGTACCGGGTGCTGCGAGCATGCCGCGTAGCCGCATCGACGAATACACCAAGTTTGTCGGCATCTACGGTGCCAAGGGCCTGGCGTACATCAAGGTCAATGAACGCGCCAAGGGCGTCGAGGGCCTGCAGTCGCCAATCGTCAAGAACATCCCTGAGGCCAACCTGAACGTGATCCTCGATCGCGTCGGTGCAGTCGATGGCGATATCGTGTTCTTCGGCGCCGACAAGGCCAAGATCGTCAGCGAAGCGCTGGGTGCGCTGCGCCTGAAGGTCGGCACCGACTTCAACCTGCTCACCTGCGAGTGGGCGCCGATGTGGGTTGTCGACTTCCCGATGTTCGAAGAGAACGACGACGGCAGCTTCACCGCGCTGCACCACCCGTTCACCGCACCGAAGTGCTCGCCTGAAGAGCTGGAAGCGAACCCGGCGACGGCGCTGTCGCGTGCCTACGACATGGTCCTCAACGGTACCGAGCTGGGTGGCGGTTCGATCCGTATCCACCGCAAGGAAATGCAACAGGCGGTCTTCCGTCTGCTGGGTATCGAGGCGGCCGAACAGGAAGAGAAGTTCGGCTTCCTGCTCGACGCCCTGAAGTTCGGCGCACCGCCGCACGGTGGCCTGGCCTTCGGCCTGGATCGCCTGGTCATGCTGATGACCGGCGCCCAGTCGATTCGTGAAGTCATCGCCTTCCCGAAAACCCAGAGCGCTGCATGCGTCATGACCCAGGCGCCTGGCCTGGTCGACGCCAAGGCCCTGCGTGAGCTGCATATCCGTCTGCGCGAACAGCCCAAGGCTGAGTAAGCGGACCCCGGGCGCATCCAAATGGATGCGCCTTTGCGTTAAGCAGTACTGATTTTATGGTTCCTGCCGGGTTTGTGCCGGGCAGGGGCATGGCATTGTTTCAAAGGATTCGGAGTCGTTATGGCTGGTCATTCCAAATGGGCAAACATCAAGCACCGCAAAGAGCGCCAGGACGCCAAGCGGGGCAAGATCTTCACCAAGTGGATTCGTGAACTGACCGTCGCCGCCAAGCAGGGCGGTGGCGATCCGGGCTCCAACCCGCGTCTGCGTCTGGCTCTGGACAAAGCCCTGGGGGCCAACATGAGCCGCGACATCATCGATCGCGCCATTGCCCGCGGTGCTGGTGCGACCGAAGCCGACAACGTTGAAGAGCTCAGCTACGAAGGTTACGGTCCGGGTGGTGTGGCGATCATGGTCGAGGCCATGACCGACAACCGCAACCGTACCGCTGCCGCCGTGCGTCATGCCTTCAGCAAATGCGGTGGCAATCTTGGCACCGACGGGTCCGTGGCTTATCTGTTCGAGCGCAAGGGGCAGATCAGTTTTGCGCCGGGTGTCGATGAAGATGCGCTGATGGAAGCGGCGATGGAGGCCGATGCTGACGACGTGGTCAGCAATGAAGACGGCTCCTTCGACGTGTTCACTTCGTTTGCCAGCTTCTATGCCGTGCGCAATGCGCTGGAAGAAGCGGGCTTCAAGGCGGCCGATGCGGAAATCGTCATGCAGCCGACCACCAGTGCCGAGCTGGATCTGGACGGCGCACAGAAGGTGCTCAAGCTGATCGACATGCTTGAAGACCTGGACGATGTACAGAACGTCTACTCCAATGCCGAGATTTCCGACGAAATCATGGAAAGTCTCGGCTAAAGTACTGCCCTGGCTGGTTGGAAGCCGGATCCGCCTGCAGTCGTGTTGCGACTGACGGCGGGTCCGGCTTCTGTCTTTACAACGACGCGACGCGCGTCAATGAATACGCAGGCGTTATGACTCTGATTCTTGGCATCGACCCTGGCTCGCGCATCACCGGCTACGGAGTGGTGCGCCAAGGGGCACGGGGCTGCGAATACGTGGCTTCCGGCTGTATTCGTACTGGCAGCGGCGAGTTGCCTGAGCGTTTGCAGATCGTATTTCGCGGTGTCCGCGAGATCATTAGCCAATACGGGCCGGTGACCATGGGCATCGAGCGGGTGTTCATGGCCCGTAATGCCGATTCGGCGCTGAAGCTGGGGCAGGCCCGTGGGGCGGCGATCGTCGCGGCGATTGAAGAAGGGCTGGAAATCGCCGAATACAGTGCAACTCAGGTCAAGCAGGCGGTTGCCGGTACCGGTGGAGCCAACAAGGAGCAAGTGCAGGTGATGGTCATGCACCTGCTCAAATTGACGCAAAAGCCCCAGATTGATGCCTCGGACGCACTGGCTATCGCGCTTTGCCATGCGCACACGCGTTCCAGTTTGCTGCCGCATGGCCTGGGCACTGCACGCAGTCGCAGTGGACGCCTGCGGCTCTGATAGCATCATGCGCTGAAACAAATTTTGACCGCGCAATGCCTTGGCGCATTGCATTTGCTGTTAGGGTTGACCGGTTGTTTGCTGGCGCCCATGAGGAAGGATTGCGACGTGATTGGACGTTTGCGCGGCACCCTGGCTGAAAAGCAGCCGCCGCACCTGATTGTTGATGTCAATGGCCTGGGCTACGAGCTCGAAGTGCCCATGACCACCCTGTACCGCCTTCCCAAGGTCGGCGAGGCGGTGACCTTGCACACCCATCTGGTGGTGCGCGAAGACGCTCATCTGCTTTATGGCTTCCATGAGAAGCGTGAGCGGGAACTGTTCCGCGAGCTGATTCGTCTCAACGGCGTCGGCCCCAAGCTGGCCCTGGCGTTGATGTCGGGCCTGGATGTCGACGAACTGGTACGCTGCGTCCAGGCCCAGGATGCCTCGGCACTGGTCAAGGTCCCCGGCGTCGGCAAGAAGACCGCAGAGCGCTTGCTGGTTGAGCTCAAGGACCGTTTCAAGGCTTGGGAAACCTCGCCGGCCATGTTCGCCCTGGTGCCCAACGGCCCTCTGCCGCTGGCGACCGTCTCCAGTGCCGAGGCCGATGCCGTCAGCGCCTTGATCTCCCTGGGCTACAAGCCCCAGGAAGCCAGCAAGGCAGTGGCCGCAGTCGATGCCAAGGGCCTGAGCAGCGAAGAGCTGATCCGTCGCAGCCTGAAGGGAATGATCTAAGTGATTGAAGCCGATCGATTGATAACCGCTACCGGGCGTGACCGTGAAGAGGTCCAGGACCGGGCTATTCGCCCGCTGCGCCTGGCCGAGTACATCGGTCAGCCGGTAGTGCGCGAGCAGATGGCCCTGTTTATCCAGGCTGCCCGCGGACGCAGCGAATCGCTGGATCACACCTTGATCTTCGGCCCGCCAGGGCTGGGAAAAACCACCCTGGCCAACATCATCGCCCAGGAAATGGGCGTGTCGATCAAGAGTACCTCGGGGCCGATTCTTGAGCGCCCGGGCGACCTGGCGGCGTTGCTGACCAATCTTGAGCCGCACGATGTGCTGTTCATCGACGAAATTCACCGGTTGTCGCCGGTTGTCGAAGAAGTGCTGTACCCGGCCATGGAAGATTTTCAGCTCGACATCATGATCGGTGAGGGGCCGGCAGCGCGCTCGATCAAGCTCGACCTGCCGCCGTTCACCCTGGTGGGCGCTACCACCCGCGCGGGCATGCTGACCAATCCGTTACGCGACCGCTTCGGCATCGTCCAGCGCCTGGAGTTCTACAACACGGAAGACCTGGCCACCATTGTCAGCCGTTCCGGTGGCATCCTCGGTTTGCCGATCGAAGACGAGGGGGCTTTCGAGATTGCCCGGCGCGCACGCGGTACGCCACGGATCGCCAACCGTCTGCTGCGGCGGGTACGGGATTTTGCCGAAGTGCGTGGCAAAGGCCATATCACCAAGTCGATTGCCGACCTGGCGTTGAACCTGCTGGATGTCGACGAGCGCGGCTTCGATCACCAGGACCGTCGCTTGCTGCTGACCATGATCGAGAAGTTCGATGGCGGGCCGGTGGGCGTCGACAGCCTGGCTGCAGCGATCAGCGAAGAGCGTCATACCATCGAGGATGTGCTCGAACCGTACCTGATCCAGCAGGGTTACATCATGCGTACGCCGCGGGGCAGGGTGGTAACGCGGCACGCCTATCTGCATTTTGGTCTGAATATTCCCAATCGCCTCGGTGAGTCGGTCAACGGCGAGGGTTTTTCTGCGCCGACCGATGAATGACAGATTTATCCGGCATTTTTGTGGTCCTATCGGCTGTCACGGAAGGACCACGCTGGCAATACGACATAATCGATGAAAAAACAGTTGCCGGGGCGGATTGGCAAGCTGAGGAGTAAGCACTAGAGTATGCGCGCGCAAAATGGGCTTGAGCCGTTCGCACACCGTTGTCGGGTCTATTACGAAGACACCGATGCGGGCGGCGTGGTGTATTACGTCAACTACCTGAAATTCATGGAGCGTGCCCGCACCGAGCGGTTACGTGCACTGGGCTTTGCCCAGTCGGCATTGGCGCAGGACAACCTGCTGTTCGTGGTCCACTCCAGCGAAGCGCGCTATCACGCGCCTGCGCGGCTGGACGATGAACTGCGGGTTACCGCACACGTGCTTGAATTGAACCGCGCCAGCCTGCGCTTCGTACAGCAGGTCTGGCGCGAAAGCGATGCAACGCTGCTCTGTGAGGGGCAGTTCCTGGTGGCCTGTGTGCGCGCCGATACTTTCAAACCCCGGGCCATCCCCCCAGCGCTGCGTACGGCATTTGCCGAGGCTGGCGATCCGGGTACTCATTCAAATGCAGGAGATTAAGCGTGGAAGCTAACGTCGTCGACCATACCTCCATGTGGAGCCTGGTCAGCAATGCCAGCATCGTGGTACAGCTGGTCATGCTGGTTCTGGTTGCCGCATCGGTAACGTCATGGATCATGATTTTCCAGCGCAGCACCATGCTGCGCGCCGGTCGTCGAGCCCTGGACAGCTTCGAAGAGCGCTTCTGGTCGGGTATCGACCTGTCCAAGCTGTACCGTCAGGCCGGTAGCAATCCGGACCCGGACTCGGGTGTCGAGCAAGTGTTCCGTGCCGGCTTCAAAGAGTTCTCGCGTCTGCGCCAGCAGCCAGGTGTTGATCCTGATGCGGTCATGGAAGGTGTCGGGCGTGCGATGCGCGTTGCGATCTCCCGTGAGGAAGAGAAGCTCGAGCAGAGCCTGCCGTTCCTGGCGACCGTGGGTTCCACCAGCCCGTACATCGGTCTGTTCGGTACCGTATGGGGCATCATGAACTCCTTCCGCGGTCTGGCCAGCGCCCAGCAGGCCACCCTGGCCACCGTCGCCCCGGGTATCGCCGAGGCGCTGATTGCCACCGCCATCGGCCTGTTCGCCGCGATTCCAGCGGTTATTGCCTACAACCGTTTCGCTGCCCGCAGTGAAGTCTTGATCGGCCGTTACTACACGTTCGCCGACGAGTTCCAGGCCATCCTGCACCGTAAAGTGCACACCAGCGAAGAGTGATCAGGTAAAAGCCCATGGCCCGAGTTCGCCACAAACGCAAGCCGGTCGCCGAGATGAACGTGGTGCCTTACATCGACGTGATGTTGGTACTGCTGGTCATCTTCATGGTGACTGCACCCATGCTCAACCAGGGCGTCAAGGTTGATCTGCCCAAGGTTTCCAGTGAAGCCTTGCCGCAGGACAACAATGTCCAGGTCCTGACCATTTCGATCAAGGCTGACAAGACCTATTACTGGAACCTTGGCAGCGAAGTCGACACCGACAAGCAGATGGACAAGGCCATGACCTTGCCGCAAATGACCGACGCCGTGACCAAGATCATTGCCGCCGGACGTGACCAGGGTAAACAGACCCAGGTCTTCATCCGTGGCGACAAGTCTGTCGATTACGGCGCGGTCATGGGTGCCATGGGCGGGTTGCAGAAGGCGGGTGTCGGTAACGTTGGCCTGATTACCGAGGCGCCCTGATGCAACAGCGAGAGCCATCCGCCTCGGAAAGCTATTTCTGGCCCAGTGTCTGGGCCATTGCGCTGCACGTTCTGGTGTTCGGCATGCTGTTCGTCAGTTTTGCCATGACCCCTGAATTGCCGCCGGCCAAGCCTATTGTCCAGGCAACCCTGTACCAGCTGAAATCGAAAAGTCAGGCGACCACCCAGACCAATCAGAAGATTGCGGGTGAAGCGAAGAAAACTGCATCGCGCCAGACCGAAGAAGAACAGATGGAGCAGAAGAAGGTCGAGCAGCAGGCAGTAAAAGCTGCGGAACAAAAGAAAGAAGAAGCTGCTCAAAAGGCCGAAGAGGCGCGCGCCGAGGCCGAAGCGAAGAAAGCCGAGGACGCCAAGAAGGCTGACGAAGCGAAGAAAACCGCCGAAGCCAAAAAGGCCGAAGAGGCGAAAAAGGCCGCCGAGAAGCAGCAGGCAGACATCGCCAAGAAGAAAGCCGAAGAGGAAGCCAAGAAAAAGGCTGAGGAAGAAGCCAAGAAAACGGCGGCAGAAGAAGCCAAGAAAAAAGCAGCCGAGGACGCCAAGAAGAAGGCGGCCGAAGATGCCAAGAAGAAAGCAGTGGCCGAAGAGGCGAAGAAAAAGGCTGCTGAAGACGCGAAGAAGAAAGCCGCAGCCGATGCGGCCAAGAAGAAGGCACAGGATGCAGCCCGCAAGGCGGCGGAAGACAAGAAAGCCCAGGCCCTGGCCGAGCTGCTGTCTGACACCACCGAACGGCAACAGGCATTGGCTGACGAGCAAGGCGACCAGGTGGCCGGCGATTTCGACGACCTGATCCGTGCACGTGCAGCTGAAGGCTGGGCACGTCCACCTTCTGCGCGCAAGAACATGACGGTGGTTCTGCAGATCGGCATGCTGCCAGATGGCACCATTACTTCGGTGAGCGTAGCCCGCTCCAGTGGTGACGGTCCATTCGACAGCTCGGCTGTGGCCGCAGTGAAGAACATTGGTCGCCTAACCGAAATGCAGGGCTTGAAACCGAGCGAATTCAATCCCTATCGTTCATTCAAGATGACATTCACACCTGAGGATCTAGCCTTGTGATTAAACTTCTTCGAGGACTGCTGGTCGCTCTCTGCTGCGTAGCAGGGATCGCCATGGCAGAAGAAAAGAACATTCTGGTCACCAGCGGCAGTGACCGCGCCACGCCGATCGCGGTCGTGCCGTTCGGTCTGCAGGGCGGCAGCGTGCTGCCGGAAGACATGGCTGATATCATCGGCAATGACCTGCGCAACTCCGGCTATTACTCGCCGATTCCGCGCCAGAACATGATCAGCCAGCCGAGCCAGGCCAGCGAAGTCATTTTCCGTGACTGGAAAGCGCTGGGTGCCCAGTACGTCATGGTCGGCAGCATCGTGCCGGCAGGCGGTCGCCTGCAGGTGCAGTACGCGCTGTTCAACGTCGCCACCGAGCAGCAAGTGCTGACCGGCAGCGTGTCGGGCAGTGTTGACCAGTTGCGCGACATGTCGCACTACATCGCCGACCAGTCGTTCGAGAAACTCACCGGTATCAAAGGTGCGTTCTCTACCCGCATGTTGTACGTGACGGCGGAGCGTTTCTCCACCAACAACACCCGCTACACCCTGCAGCGTTCGGACTACGACGGCGCGCGTGCGGTGACCCTGCTGCAATCGCGTGAGCCGATCCTGTCGCCACGTTTTGCGCCCGATGGCAAGCGCATTGCCTATGTGTCGTTCGAGCAGAAGCGTCCGCGCATTTTCGTACAGCACATCGACACCGGTCGTCGCGAGCAGATCACCAACTTCGAAGGCCTCAACGGTGCGCCGGCCTGGTCGCCGGATGGTTCGCGCCTGGCGTTCGTCCTGTCCAAGGACGGCAACCCGGACATCTATGTGATGAACATGGGGTCGCGTCAGCTGTCGCGCGTTACTGCAGGCCCGGGTATCAATACCGAGCCGTTCTGGGGTAAAGATGGTTCGACCATCTACTTCACTTCCGACCGCGGTGGTAAACCACAGATCTATAAAACCAGTGTTTCCGGTGGTGGTGCCGAACGTGTAACTTTTGTAGGTAACTACAACGCCAACCCTAAACTTTCGGCGGATGAAAAGACCCTGGTGATGATTCATCGTCAACAAGGTTTCACCAACTTCAAGGTGGCGGCGCAAGATTTGCAACGCGGTAGTGTAAAGATTCTCTCGGAGACAAGTCTTGATGAGTCTCCTACTGTTGCGCCCAACGGCACCATGCTAATCTACGCCACCCGCCAGCAGGGCCGGGGAGTCTTGATGCTCGTCTCTCTCAACGGACGCGTGAGGCTCCCGCTTCCTACCGCTCAAGGCGAAGTCAGAGAACCGTCCTGGTCCCCTTACCTGAACTGATGCGGCGCTTCACGCTTTACGCTTTACGTTGTACTTAACACATTGGGGTTCATTAGGAGTTTCACGATGGAAATGCTGAAGTTTGGTAAGTTTGCTGCGCTGGCTCTGGCCATGGCCGTAGCCGTAGGTTGCTCTTCGAAAGGCGGTGACGACGCAGGTCAAGGCGCTGTCGACCCTAACGCTGGTTACGGTGCCAACACTGGCGCTGTTGACGGCAGCCTGAGCGAAGAAGCTGCTCTGCGCGCAATCACCACCTTCTACTTCGAATACGACAGCTCGGACCTGAAGCCAGAAGCCATGCGCGCTCTGGACGTTCACGCCAAGGATCTGAAAGGCAACGGCGCTCGCGTCGTGCTGGAAGGCAACACCGACGAGCGCGGTACTCGCGAATACAACATGGCTCTGGGCGAGCGTCGTGCGAAAGCCGTTCAGCGCTACCTGGTACTGCAAGGCGTTTCTCCTGCCCAGCTGGAACTGGTTTCCTACGGCGAAGAGCGTCCAGTTGCCACCGGCAACGACGAGCAGTCCTGGGCTCAGAACCGTCGCGTCGAACTGCGTAAGTAATTCGATATGCGAATGTGCCGTCGTGCTGTAACCGTCCTGGCGCTCAGCCTGCCACTCGTGGCATGGGCTGAGGTTCCTGTTGTTGATGACAACGCTGGCTATAGCGGCGCAAGCAGCTATCCGCCATCGGGTTATGGTACGAACGGCGCCTACGCCGGGGGAGGGGTTACGGCCCCTGCCTCGGCGCAGGGTCAGCTGTTCATGCAGCTGCAGCAGATGCAAGATCAGTTGTCGCGTCAACAAGGCATCATCGAAGAGTTGCAAAACGATGTAGCACGCATGAAACAGGAGAGCCTGGAGCGTTACCAGGACCTGGATCGGCGTATTGGAAGCGGTGTTGCACCTGCCGCCACTCCTGATAATTCCGCTGCCGGTGGCGCTGCCGCCGGTGCTGCTGCAGGCGCTGCCAGCGCGCAAGCTCCTGCAGCCAGTAGCGAACCTGGCGATCCGGCCAAAGAGAAGCTCTATTACGACGCAGCCTTTGACCTGATCAAAGCCAAGGATTTCGACAAGGCCAGCCAGGCGTTCAACGCCTTTCTGCGCAAATACCCCAACAGTCAGTACGCGGGTAATGCCCAGTACTGGTTGGGTGAGGTGAACCTGGCCAAGGGCGACCTGCAAGCTGCAGGGCAAGCCTTCGCCAAGGTCAGCCAGCTGTACCCCAAGCACAACAAAGTGCCGGATTCCCTGTACAAGCTGGCTGATGTTGAGCGCCGCTTGGGGCACACCGACCGGGTCAAAGGCATCCTGCAACAAGTCGTGACCCAGTACCCGGGTACCTCGGCCGCTCAGTTGGCCCAGCGCGACCTGCAGAAGCTCTGATTCAAGCGTTTCAAAGAAACCCGCGCTCGCCGCGGGTTTTTTCGTTAGAATCTCTGCCCTTTTATTTGAATACGCTGCTGCGAACTGCGCGATGCCGGGTTCTCAGCAGTGCCTGACGGAGGCGGACAGCCTGTTTAGCTGTTACGCCCGTGGCGACTATGCAAGACACATTACGTATTACCGAAGTTTTTTACTCTTTGCAGGGTGAAACGCGTACCGCTGGCCTGCCTACGGTATTTGTCCGTCTCACCGGCTGCCCGCTGCGCTGCCAATACTGCGACAGCGAATACGCCTTCAGCGGCGGCAGCATTCGTACCCTCGATTCGATCCTTGAGCAGGTTGCCGGCTTCAAGCCGCGCTATGTCTGCGTCACCGGTGGTGAACCGTTGGCCCAGCCCAATGCCATTCCTTTGCTCAAACAGCTCTGTGATGCCGGCTATGACGTTTCGCTGGAAACCAGTGGTGCGCTGGATATTTCCAAGGTAGACGCGCGCGTCAGCCGGGTTGTCGACCTGAAAACCCCGGGTTCCGAGGAAGTGCACCGCAATCGTTACGAGAACATCGAGCTGCTGACCGCCAATGACCAGGTCAAGTTCGTCATCTGCTCTCGCGAGGACTACGACTGGGCGGTGTCAAAACTGATTCAGTACGGTCTGGAGAAGCGCGCGGGCGAGGTGCTGTTCTCGCCAAGCCACCATCAGGTGAGCGCCACGGACCTGGCGGACTGGATCGTGGCAGACAATTTGCCGGTTCGTTTTCAGATGCAGCTGCACAAGCTGCTGTGGAATGACGAGCCAGGGCGCTGACAGGAGTGAATGCAATGACTGAGAAACGTGCGGTAATCCTGCTTTCCGGTGGCCTGGATTCGGCCACTGTGGTGGCCATGGCCAAAGCCGAAGGCTATAAGTGCTACACCATGAGTTTTGACTACGGGCAGCGCCATCGTGCCGAGCTCAACGCTGCAGCGCGGGTAGCCCGCGACCTCGGCGTGGTCGAGCACAAGGTCATCGGTTTGAACCTGGACGGTATCGGCGGCTCGGCGCTGACCGACAGCAGCATCGATGTACCCGAGGCCCCGACTGAAGGCATACCGGTAACCTACGTGCCAGCACGCAACACGGTGTTCCTGTCCCTCGCCCTGGGTTGGGCCGAAGTGCTCGAGGCACGGGATATTTTCATCGGTGTGAACGCTGTGGACTATTCTGGTTATCCAGACTGCCGTCCGGAGTTTGTCGAGGCGTTCGAGCGCATGGCTAACCTGGCGACCAAGGCCGGTGTAGAGGGGCAGGGCTTTCGCATTCAGGCGCCGCTGCAGAACCTGAGCAAGGCGCAGATCGTTCAGGCCGGCATGGCCCGTGGCGTGGACTACAGCCTGACGGTTTCCTGCTACCAGGCGGACGATGAAGGCCGTGCCTGTGGCAAATGCGACAGCTGCCGCCTGCGTGCCGATGGCTTCAAAGCGGCCGGTGTAGAAGACCCAACACGATATTTTTAAACTTTTTTGCGATGGGGTGTTGATTTCCTGTTAGAAATCAGTATTATACGCGCCATCCAACGGGTCGTTAGCTCAGTTGGTAGAGCAGTTGGCTTTTAACCAATTGGTCGTAGGTTCGAATCCTACACGACCCACCATACGCTGTAAGAGAGAGCCCGCGTCCTGAGAAGGTCGCGGGCTTTTTCGTTTTCGGCCATTTTTCCTTACCAGTGGGTGCACGCGCCGTGTTGTTCAGATTAATTCTGGTCGCCATGTTGTTGGCGATTTCTGCATGCAGTTCTCAACCCACCGGCTCAGGTGGCGACACCGCCAAAGTGGTGGGCGGTGCCTACAAGGTCAAACGCGGCGATACGCTGTATTCGATCGCTACGCGCCATGGCTGGAATTTCAAGGAACTGGCGCGCTTCAACGGCATCAACCCGCCGTACGCGGTCAATGTCGGCCAGACCATCCGCTTTGGCGGCTCGAAAACCACTGCCACACGCAGCACGGCCAGCGCCAGCAAAGGCAAACCGGTCGCTGCGGCCACCAAGGTAACCTTGCGCGGCTGGGCCTGGCCGCTGCAGGGGCCGGTGATTGGCCGCTATTCTGCCGCCGACAAGCTCAACAAGGGCATTCGCATCGCCGCCACTGCCGGGCAGCCGGTGTTTGCCAGCCTGGATGGCAAGGTGGCATTTGCGGTGAACATCCGTGGCTACGGCAACCTGATCATCCTCCAGCACGGCACGTCTCACGCCAGCGTGTACGGCCACAACAGCAAAATGCTGGTCAAGGAAGGGCAGACAGTCAGCAAGGGCCAGAAGATCGCCGAAGCAGGGGACCTGGATACCGATCGGGTGCAGTTGTACTTCGAGATTCGCCAGAACGGCAAACCGATCGATCCGTTGAGCGTGTTGCCAGCAGCCAGCTGATCGGCTGCTGCACTTACCAAACGTAGTTCACGCGCAATGTCCAGGTGTTCACGTCAGGTGACTTGTCCCGCTCCGACACCGTGTCGGTATAGGCGATCATGCCGCCGAACTGCGGCGACAGCATAAAACCCATGCTGGCCCCCGCCAGCACGTTTTCCTGCTTGTTGTCCTGGTTGACGCCATCGACCTTGGTTTCGCCGCCGGTGCTGTAGGTGGCGTCCAGCGAGGCCCAGAGGGCACGGTTGATGGTGTAGCTGTAATGCCCCTCGATGGCGTACAGGGGCTTTTGCTCAAGCTTGCTGTCGCCCAGGTAGTCGTCGTTGTCGCCAAACAATGAGACCCAGGTGTTGACCTCCAGCCAGGTCGGGCCAAACGGCGTGCCAAAGCCGACTTCAGGTTTGAATACCCAACGGTTGGCACCGATGTTGATCACCCGGTCTTTATCGTAGTCGCCGTTGGGGATCGTCAGCCACATTGCACCGGTCATGAAGGTTTCCGGCGTCCAGGTGGCAAACTCTTCGGCGGTCAGTGCAGGGCCACCAAAAAAGTTGTGGGCGAAGACGATTTGCGTGTCACCCAGGCCACCGTTGTGTTTGGTGCCGCTGAAAAAGCGCGCATCGTCGAACGACGCCGCGACATCGGCATAGGGCTGGATCAGCTGGATAGCGCTGTTGCGTCCGGCAATGTCGAATGAGCGTGCCAGGCGCAGCAGGTACAGGTCGGCATCGAGCGACAGGCCGTCAATCGGCAGGGCGGTATCGATGGGGGTGTTGGTGTCGATGCGGTTGTAGTAGCCAAAAACCATGTTCAGGTCGATGGGAATGTTCTGCCAGTCGCGTGCGTTGTCTGCCTGGCCCTGCATCGAGATTGTGCCCAGTGCCAGCAGCGATACTGAAAAACTCACCCGTCTTAGATTCATCATGCTTTCCCGGCAGTGCAACGCGATCATTTGTATTTGATGACAATGCCTTTGAGCTTGCGCCCATCGATGGTTTGCACGTCACGGCTCCACAACGGTCCGCTGACGTACGCAGACACCGGCTGGATGCGATCGTAGACCACCACCACCGCGTCGCCACCGATACTGGCGGCCTGCTCACGCAGCTTCTGTTCGACGTCGGTAATCGGTGGGGCCGGTTCAATACTGGCGTCGATGACGATTTCACCGAGCCGTGTATGTGGGCGCAGCGGCTCGGTACGCAGTACCTGGACGCTGCTGGCGGAAGTCGGTGCGGCATGCGGCACGCCAACGTACTCGGTGGTGCGCGCGTCGATGCTGGTGCAGCCAGCAATGGCCAGCAGTACCGCGGCGAGAAGTGTGCTCCGGGCGAGGAGCCTGCTATCTGTGATCATCCTGCGATTCCCTCCGGGGGCGGTCATGCGTTCAGACAAAGACTTAACTGAAAGTAGCTGCAATTAAGGTGGTCGCAAGCACCCCGGAAAGAATCTCGGTTTTGTGGCGTCAGCCCAGTACCTCACGCAGCCGGTACCACAGCATGCCCAGCGCCAGCAGCGGCGAGCGCAGGGCCTTGCCTCCCGGGAAGGTCATGTGCGGCACGGCGCTGAACACATCCATGCCGTGGCTGTGACCGGCATCGATGGCCTCTGCCAGCAGGCGTGCGGTCCAGTGCGTAACATTCAGGCCGTGCCCGGAATAGCCCTGTGCATAGAACACATTGGGGTGCTGGGACAGACGGCCAACCTGTGGAAAGCGGTTGGCGGTAATGCCGATCTTGCCGCCCCACTGAAACGCGACGCGCGTCTCTGCCAGTTGCGGGAAGACCTTGAGCATCTTCGGTCGCATGTAGGCGGCAATGTCCAGCGGATCGCGTCCGGAGTAATGGCAGGCGCCGCCGAACAGCAGGCGCCGGTCTGCCGTGAGCCGGTAATAGTCCAGGCCGACTTTCTGGTCGCACAACGCCAGGTTCTGTGGGATCAGCGTGCTGGCCAGCGCCGGGGACAGCGGCTCGGTGGCGATGATGTAGCTGCCGGCCGGCAACACCTTGCCGCTCAGCCGGGGTTCTAGCTCGTCCAGGTGGGCGTTGCAGGCCAGCACCAGGCTGCCGGCGCGCACGCTGCCCTGAGCGCAGCGCACGTGCACGGTACTGCCGTGGTTGAGTTCGAGCACAGGGCTGTGTTCGAAAATCCTCACGCCCAGCGACTTCGCCACGCGCGCCTCGCCTAGCACCAGGTTAAGCGGGTGCAGATGGCCCGAGCCGCGGTCGATCAAACCACCGGCGTACACCGAAGAGGCGACCACTTCGTGCATGCGCTCCGGGCCGACCAGTTGCGTTTCGTGGCCGTAGTCCAGGGCGGCGAGGCTCTCTTGCTCGTCGCGAAACGCGGCGAACTGCGCCGGCGTGTTGGCCAGCTCGCAGAAACCCCAGCGCAGGTCGCACTCGATGCCGTGCTCGCGGATGCGGTTGGCGACCACCTCGACCGAGTCGATACCGGCGCGTTGCAGGTACTTCACACCGTCCTGGCCTACGTAGCGGGCAAAGCCATCAACTTCATGGCCAATACCGCGGATCAGCTGGCCGCCATTGCGACCGCTGGCGCCCCAGCCAATGCGCCGGGCTTCGAGCAAGATGACCGACAGGCCGCGCTGAGCCAGTTCGATGGCGGTGTTGACGCCGGTAAAACCGCCGCCGATAACGCACACATCGGCGCTCAGCTCACCTTCGAGCACCGGGTGTTCGGGCATGTCCGCGACCGTCGCCCGGTAATAGGAGCTGGCATGTTGTGCAGCAGGGTTCATAGAGGCTTCCCGGTTCATTTGTTCGACTTCACTTTGCTCCAGGAGCGGGTCATCAAGCGCATGATTGCCGGGGTCGGGGTGTTAGAGACATACAGCTTGTCCAGCACCGCCTGCGGTGGATACACCTCGGGGTTGTTGACCAGCTCGGCATCCATGTACTGCTTGGCTGGCGGGTTGGCGTTGGCGTAGCCGACGGTGGCGCTGACCTTGGCGATTACCTGCGGGTCCAGCAGGTAGTTGATAAAGGCGTAGGCCTGTTGCGGGTTGCTGGCGTCAGAAGGAATGGCCAGCAGGTCAAACCACAGGTTGGCACCTTCCTTGGGAATGGCGTAGGCAATGTTGACGCCGTTGTTGGCTTCCTTGGCGCGGTTGGCGGCCTGGAATACATCGCCGGAGTAACCGAAGGCCACGCAGATATCACCGTTGGCCAGGTCCGAGACGTACTTGGAGGAGTGGAAGTAAGTGATGTACGGGCGCAGGGTCAGCAGTTTGGCCTCGGCCTTTTTGTAATCCTCGACACTATTGCTGCGTGGGTCCATGCCCATGTAGTTGAGGATCGCCGGGAACAGTTCGTCCGCCGAATCCATAAAGGACACGCCGCATTTGCTGAGCTTCTTGAGATTCTCCGGTTCGAACATCACCGCCCACGAGTCGATGTGATCGATCCCCAGCACCTGCTTGACCTTGTCAACGTTGTAGCCGATGCCGTTGGTCCCCCACAGGTAAGGCACCGAATGCTGGTTGCCGGCGTCGTTTTCTTCCAGGGCCTTGAGCAGCACCGGGTCGAGGTTCTTCCAGTTGGGCAATTGCTCACGGTCGAGTTTCAGGAACGCGCCGGCTTTGACCTGGCGCGCCAGAAAGTGGTTGGAAGGCACGACGACGTCGTAGCCGGTGCGACCGGCCAGCAACTTGCCTTCCAGGGTTTCGTTGGAGTCGAACACGTCATAGATGACCTTGATACCGGTGCTGCCCTGAAAGTCCGTCAGGGTGGTATCACCGATGTAGTCGGTCCAGTTGTACACGCTGACACTGGGCTGGGCCTGGGCCGCGGCGCTGACCAGCAGCGCCAGGGTTGCACTTGCAACTGTTTTCAATGAACGCATATCGACGCCTCTTCGAATTGTTTTATCGATGTGTTGTACGCGACGCGGCTCAGACGCTGAGCAGCAGGAACTCCCGCTCCCAGGAGCTGATCACGCGCTTGAAGTTTTCATGTTCGGCGCGTTTCACCGCCACATAGCCACGCACGAACTTGCTGCCCAGGTGCTGCTCTACACTCGGGCAGTCTTCCATGTTGGCCAGGGCGTCTTCGATGGTGATCGGCAGGCGCAGGTTGCGCCGCTCATAGGCACGGCCCTGCACCGGGGCGCTGGGGTTGATCTTCTCGACCATGCCCAGGTAGCCGCACAGCAGGCTGGCGGCGATGGCCAGGTAAGGGTTGGCATCGGCGCCCGGCAGGCGGTTTTCAACACGCATGGCGTCCGGGCTCGAGGTTGGTACGCGCAGGCCTACGGTGCGGTTTTCTTCGCCCCACTCGACGTTCACCGGTGCCGAGGTATCGGGCAGGAAGCGGCGGAACGAGTTGACGTTCGGGGCGAACATCGGCAACACCTTGGGGATGTACTTTTGCAGGCCGCCGATGTGCTGCAGGAACAGCTCGCTCATCTGCCCGTCTTCGTTGACGAAGATCGGCTTGCCGGTGGCGATGTCGACCACGCTCTGGTGCAGGTGCATGGCGCTGCCAGGCTCGTCGCCCACCGGCTTGGCCATGAAGGTGGCGGTGACGTTGTGCTTGAGCGCCGCCTCGCGCATGGTGCGCTTGAACACAGTGATCTGGTCAGCCAGGTCCAGGGCGTCGCCGTGACGGAAGTTGATCTCCATCTGTGCCGGGCCGTCTTCGTGGATCAGGGTGTCGAGGTCCAGGCCCTGGGCTTCACACCAGTCGTAAACGTCTTCGAACAGCGGATCGAATTCGTTGGCGGCATCGATGGAGAACGACTGCCGGCCGCTTTCTGCGCGGCCTGAACGGCCCAAAGGCGCTTGCAGCGGCAGGTCGGGGTCTTCGCAGCGCTGGGTCAGGTAGAACTCCATCTCCGGCGCGACGATTGGCTGCCAGCCCTTGTCGGCGTACAGCTTCAGTACTTTTTTCAGGACGTTGCGCGGCGACAGTTCAATCGGGTTGCCTTGCTTGTCGAAGGTGTCGTGGATCACGATCGCGGTCGGCTCGATCGCCCATGGCACCACGTACACGGCGGCGGAGTCCGGACGGCAGACCATGTCGATGTCGGCCGGATCCAGCAGGTCGTAGTAGATGTCGTCGTCGACGAAATCCCCGGTTACCGTTTGCAACAACACACTTTCCGGCAGGCGCATGCCTCGCTCATGCAGGAACTTGTTGGTGGGTGCGATTTTGCCGCGGGCGATCCCGGTCAGGTCACTGACCACGCACTCGACTTCGGTAATCTTGTGTTCTTTCAGCCACGCAGACAGCTGATCGAAAGGGGCATTCATAAAGACCTCGTTATTGGTTTTATTCCGCGCCAGGACCAGCGATCAAGGCCGGTATGCCGTCTGGACGACTTCCCCTGCAGCGCGTTGAGGTCTATCTTGGGTGACGCTTGCGTATCGATCTATCCACTTTCTGCAGGACAAAACGCACCAAAAGAGTGCGTAAAGAGCGACTCATGACCGCGGTAAATCCGTTTCAGGTACAAGCTTTCAGCACCGCCGACGTCGGTGAACAGGTGCGTGCGACCCCCAGCTGGACCCAGCATTACCAGCAAATGTCCCCCGGGCATTTTGCCGGGCAGATCCGTTGCCTGGACCTGCAGGGCGTGGAGATTTACGAGGAGTCGATGAACACCCGGGTCGAGCAGAATTTCAGTGCGCCGGCGGGGGCGTTGGCCTTTTGTTTTGATCGCACGGACAACAGCCTGTACCTGCTCAACGGCGAAAGCCGCAACATCTGGATCACTCCAGAGAACTATCAGGAAGTGGCCGTGGTGTTCGGCCCGGAGTTCGTTCAACGTCATGGCCTCGACATCAATCGCCTTGAAGGGCTGTTCATGGCGCCGCTCAATTCGCTGCAGAATGCGCTGTTCAGCCGCTGGCTGAGCGGTACCCTGACGCGCCTGGGGCAGGCCGTTGATGTGCCGAGCCGCGACGCGCTGGCCGAGCAGTTGTTCGACGACTGCCTGTTCATTCTCGACAACGCCTCGGCGTGCCTTGATCGCGGCGCCCTGTGGCGACGTTCCGAGGAGCGCACGATCATGCGCCGGGTGGGCGAATGGGCCGCCGACTGTCCCGAAGAGACCCTCAACCTGCTGGAGCTGGCAGACGTCGCCGGGGTTTCCTTGCGCCAACTGCAACAAGCGTTCAAGGCCTTTACCGGCATGACCCCGGCGCACTGGTTGCGCCTGCGGCGGCTGAACAGTGCGCGCCGCGAGTTGCTCGGTTGCCGGGCGGGCGGCAGCACCGTGGCCGAAGTGGCCATGCACTGGTCGTTCTGGCACCTGGGGCGGTTCTCCAGCAGCTACCAGCAGTTGTTCAAAGAGTTGCCCAGCGAGACGCTCAAACGCGCGCAACAGCGCACCTGAACGGGTAAAAGCCGTGCATCTGATGCTGTCGGCGATAGCGCCCGGAGTGGTATGTTCTATCCAATAAATGAAGTCGATAGATTGGAAAGACCATGCCAAGAGCCTCCCACCAAGACCTGCGTCGCGCGTTTCGTAAACTCCTTGCTTCTCCTGCCTGCTACCACACGGCTTCCGTGTTCGATCCAATGTCAGCGCGTATCGCTGCCGACCTTGGCTTTGAGGTAGGCATCCTGGGTGGTTCGGTTGCTTCTCTGCAGGTGCTGGCTGCACCTGATTTTGCCTTGATCACCCTCAGCGAGTTCGCCGAACAGGCCACGCGTATCGGCCGGGTAGCGCAGCTGCCGGTGATTGCCGACGCCGACCATGGCTACGGCAACGCCCTGAACGTCATGCGTACGGTCACCGAACTTGAGCGTGCGGGCATCGCCGCGCTGACCATTGAAGACACCCTGTTGCCGGCTCAGTTCGGGCGCAAATCCACCGACCTGATCAGCATTGCCGAAGGCGTTGGCAAGATCCGTGCGGCGCTGGAAGCGCGTGTCGATCCGGAGCTGTCGATCATCGCCCGGACCAACGCTGCACTGATCCCGGTCGAGGAAGTCATCGCCCGTACCGTGGCCTACCAGAATGCCGGGGCCGATGCCCTGTGCATGGTTGGCATCCGCGACTTCGAGCACCTTGAGCAGATTGCCGCCCACCTGAGCGTGCCGCTGATGCTGGTGACCTACGGCAACCCGCAGCTGCACGACGACGCCCGCCTGGCGCAACTGGGCGTACGCATTGCCGTGGACGGCCATGGCGCGTATTTCGCCGCGATCAAGGCGACCTACGACTGCCTGCGCGAGCAACGCAAGATCACCAGCAGCGCGTCGGACCTGAGCGCCACCGAACTTACCCATACCTACACGGTGCCGAACGACTACATCGTCTGGGCCCGTGAGTTCATGGATGTCAACGAATAGGCCAAGTGCCTCTTAGCAACACCCTTTAAAAAATGGACGAACGGAACAATTCATGAAGAAGACAACAGGTGTACTAGGGCTCGTCGTTGTCGTGGCTGCAGCGTGCACGGCAGGCGCCTGGTACACCGGAAAGCAGTTGCCCGATGTGCTCAATCAGGCCGTGGCACAAGCCAATGCACAGCTCAAGCTGTCGGCCGGCGATGTCACGCTGGAGCTGGCGTCGGTGGAATCGCACCTGTATTCGAGCACCGTGCATTACCGCATCAAAGCCAACAACCTGATGGTCGGCGAGGAACTGCGCAGTTTCGAACTGGGCTTTGTCGATCGCGTCGAGCACGGCCCTTTGCCATGGTCGCGGGTCAAAGCGTTGAAGCTCATGCCGGTCATGGCGTACAGCAACTACGCCCTGGAAAAGGACGCGGTCACTGCGGACTGGTTCGCTGCCAGCGGCGATGTTCCGCCGATCTATGGCCACAACAGTCTGGGGTACGACGGTTCGACCGACGGCACGTTCATCATGCCGCCAATGGAATTGACCGAGTCGGGGCAATCGCTGGTGAAGTTCTCCGGGTTGAACGTGCAGGCGACGGGCACGCGCAATGCCGAGCAAGTCACCTTCAGCGGCAACTCGGCGAATGTGAACTTCAACCTGGTTGACCAGAGCGGTGCGCCAGTGAAGATCGCACTCAAGGACCTGAGCCTGGTCGGGACCATGAGCAAGGCAGCCTCGGGGTTCTATTTCGGCAAAACCAATATGGCCTTGGGTGAGGTCAGCGTGGCCACAGGAGCGCAGCAGAACGTACTGCTGATGAAGGGCCTGGAGCAAAACAGCCAATCCGAGGCGAACGGCGCGAAGTTGTCCGGCACCGTTGCCTACAAGGTGGCCGACATCAACGTTGATGGCCAGCCGGTCGGCTCCAGTGAAATGCTCTGGAGTTTGAAAAACCTTGATATGGACGCCCTGCAGGCGCTGGCTGCCTGGCACCAGAGCCGGCTGCCGGAGTTTCAGGCCGCGGCGGCGAAGGGTGAGGTCTTCCCGTCGTTGCCGATGACCGAGGCGGAAAAAACCCAGGTCTATGGCAACGTCCAGCAGGTGCTGGCGGCCAAGCCACAGATTGCCCTGGAAAATTTCTCCTTCAAGACGGCTAATGGCGAGAGCCGTTTCAGCCTGAGCGTCGACCTGGCCAAGCCAGCGTCTCTGGAGCTGCCACCGGCGGATCTGTACAAGCAGATGATCGCCCAGGTGCAAGGCTCGCTGCAGCTGTCCAAGCCAATGATCGGTGACCTGGCCGTGCTGCAGGCCCGGCTTGCAGGTCAGAGCGATGCGCAAGTGTTGTCTACCCAGGCATCGCAGGCCGGGGAAATGGTCGGCATGATGGCGGTGCAGAGCCAGATGGCCACGGTGCAGGGCAATGATATTGTCACCCGTTTGCACTACGTTGACGGCATGGTCGATTTCAACGGTCAGAAGTTGACGGTAGAGCAGTTCGCCAGTCTGATCATGGCGAATCTCGGGGCTGTGCGCCCGAGCGAAGGCTGAGGCGGGACTGCGGGGTGACAGGCAGTCGCCCCGCAGTCTGTTTCACTAAAAAAACCTTTTGAATTCATCCGATTATCTGTAGCCTTCGGCATCCCATAAAAACCCGAGGCCGCAGAAGGTCTTTGGTTCTGTCGACAATGCCATTGAGCGCCTTGCCTGCAGAGCCGCTAACCGATTTGCCAGGGCTCGGTGATACACTCGACTTACGCGCACAAGCGCCTGCAGGTCCAGCGATCATGACCCAGATTTCCGAACGCCTTTTGGTCCAAGCCCACCTCGACGCCAAGCAGCCCAAGCCGCTGACGCCCGAGCAAGAGGCCGACTACCGCGCCGCCATCGCCGCCGAACTCAAGGCGCAGAACGCGGTGCTGGTTGCCCATTACTACTGTGACCCGGTAATCCAGGCCCTGGCCGAGGAAACCGGTGGCTGCGTGTCCGACTCACTGGAAATGGCCCGCTTCGGCAACAAGCACGAAGCCAGCACGGTGATTGTCGCGGGTGTGCGCTTCATGGGCGAGACCGCAAAAATCCTCAATCCGGAAAAGCGCGTGCTCATGCCGACCCTGGAAGCGACCTGTTCGCTTGACCTGGGCTGCCCGGTGGAGGAGTTCTCGGCGTTCTGCGACAAGCACCCGGAGCGTACCGTGGTGGTCTATGCCAACACTTCGGCAGCGGTCAAGGCGCGTGCCGACTGGGTGGTGACGTCCAGCTGCGCGCTGGAAATTGTCGAGAGCCTGATGGATAACGGCGAAACCATCATCTGGGGCCCGGACCAGCACCTGGGCCGCTATATCCAGAAACAGACCGGTGCCGACATGCTGCTCTGGGACGGTGCCTGCATCGTTCATGAAGAGTTCAAGTCGCGCCAGTTGGCCGACATGAAGGCGCTGTACCCGGAAGCTGCGATCCTGGTGCACCCGGAGTCGCCGGAAGCGGTCATCGACCTTGCCGATGCAGTAGGCTCCACCAGCCAGCTGATTGCCGCCGCGCAAACTATGCCGAACAAGACCTTCATCGTTGCCACCGACCGCGGCATCTTCTACAAGATGCAGCAGTTGTGCCCCGACAAGGTCTTCATCGAAGCGCCTACCGCCGGCAACGGCGCGGCCTGCCGCAGTTGCGCACATTGCCCGTGGATGGCGATGAACACCCTTGAGCGCACCTTGCAGTGCCTGCGTGAAGGCAGCAACGAGATCTTCGTCGAGCCGGCGCTGATTCCCCAGGCGATCAAGCCACTCAAGCGCATGCTCGACTTTACCCAGGCAGCGCGGATGAAGTTGTCCGGTAACGCCTGACAACTGCGCAGCGCTCCGGCATCGCAGTGAGTCCGCTCGCACAGGTACATTGCAAGTCTCAAGAACTGCGCAGACCCTGTGGGAGCGGGTTTACCCGCGAAGGACTACTTAGCAGGCCCGGCTCGTCAGGCGTGGTGTCTTTTCGCGGGTAAACCCGCTCCCACAAAGACAGTTGTTCCTGCAGTTGCCTGTGTCTCAGCGCATCATTTCCTTGACCATCCGCTGCTGCTCCAGCAACTCGCGCTGGCGCGCATCGATTTTCGACGCCAGCACAAAGTTGTTGCCCGCCCGCTGTTTGGCGTAGTCAAGCTGCTGCAGGGCCTGGTCAAAGTCGCCCACCAGGGCAAAGTACTCGGCACGGGCCTGGTGCAGGCCGATGGTGTTGCCGGACAGCCCGCGAACCTCGGCCACGTCGTACCACACGTCCGGGTCCTCCGGACGGTTCTTGAGCAAGGCATCCAGGGCTTTCTCAGCCTCCGCCGGCCGGTTCTGCTTGAGCAACAGGTCAATGCGCGCCTGCTGCAGCGGGTAGTTGGCCGGGTACAGGGCACGCATGCGCTCGACCCGTTGCTGGGCATCGGCCAGGCGATTGTTGGTGATGTCCAGGTCGATCTGCGCCAGGTTGTAGGTGACGTCGTTGGGCGCCTTGTCCAGCAACGGCTTGAGCGCGTCACGGGCCTCGTTGAGGCGACCGCCCTTGATCAGCGCAAGCGCCAGGCCGTAGCGCGCCGAGTCGAGTTTCGGGTCTTCATCCAGCTGCGCGCGGAAGCGCTTGGCAGCGAGGCCCGGCGTACCTTCGTAGATCAACGCGACGCGGGCGCGGATCAGTTGATAGCGCGCGCTGTCTTCGGTACCGCCCTTGGGCGCCTGTTCGGCGCGGTTGCGGGTGTCGGCGATACGCGATTCGGTCACCGGGTGAGTCAGGAGAAATTCCGGCGGTTTGGCGTCGTAGCGGTACTGGCGCATCAGGCGCTCGAACATGCTCGGCATGTTGCGCGGGTCGTACCCTGCCTTTTCCAGGTTGAGGATACCGATACGGTCGGCTTCCTGTTCGTTCTGTCGGGAGAAGCGCCGTTGTTCCTGAATGGCGGCGGCCTGGGTACCGGCAATCGCGGCGATACCGGCATCGCCGGCACCGGCGGCGGCAGCGACGATACCGGCAAGCAGTGCCGCCATCATCGGCAACTGCATGCGTTGTTGGGCTTCAACGCCGCGGGCAAAGTGGCGTTGCGACAAGTGCGCCAGTTCGTGCGCCAGTACCGAGGCGTATTCGCCTTCGGTCTGGGCATTGAGGAACAGGCCACCGTTGACCCCGACAATCCCGCCGGGGGCGGCGAAGGCGTTGAGTTCGCGGCTGTCGATGAGGATGAATTCAAGGCGGCGGTCTTGCAGCTGGCTGGTTTCGGCCAGGCGGTAGACGCTGGTTTCGACATAATCCTTGAGCTGGGGATCGTTCAGTTGATTGACATTGCCCCGCAGCAAACTGAGCCAGGCGCGGCCCAGCTGGTGTTCCTGTTGCGGGGAGACAATGGCAGAACTGGCGTCGCCCAGTGACGGCAGGTCGTCGGCATGGCCAGGCAGCGCCATCAAACAGGCCAGCGTCAGCAGGGTAGGGCGCAGTAAATTCATGCACGAAGCTCTGGTCGACAAAGAACCTTACTGTAGCTGGCTCACACGTTGGCGACCAGTGGCGGTATTCTACCGGGCTTGATCGAGCATGCCTGACTGGAGCCCCTGATGAGCGATACCCCGACGTTTGACGCCGAACTCGATGCCTGCGGCCTGAACTGCCCGCTGCCATTGCTCAAGGCAAAGATGGAGCTCAATCGCCTGGCCAGTGGCGCGGTACTCAAGGTGCGGGCCACCGATGGCGGGTCGCAACGCGATTTTCGCACTTTTGCAAAACTGGCTGGTCATACACTGTTGCTCGAAACGGCCGAAGACGGTGTTTACACCTACTGGCTGCGCAAAGCCTGAGTTTTTCCCTAAGGATCATTAATGTTCAAGGTGCTTCGCGACTGGATGCATCGCTACTTCTCCGACGAAGAAGCAGTGGTGCTGGTGGTCTTGCTGTTTCTGGCCTTTACCGCCGTCCTGACCCTCGGTGGCATGCTCGCACCGGTATTGGCCGGTATGGTGCTGGCGTTTCTCATGCAGGGGCTGGTCAATGCCCTGGAGCGCCTGCGGGTGCCGACCCGCTATGCGGTAGGCGTGGTGTTCACCCTGTTCATGGGCGCCCTGGCGGTGTTTCTGCTGGTGCTGGTGCCGTTGCTGTGGCATCAGTTGATTACCTTGCTCAACGAGCTCCCCGGGATGCTGGGCAAGTGGCAGTCGTTGTTGCTGCTGTTGCCTGAGCGCTACCCGCACCTGGTCTCAGATGAGCAGGTGCTGCAGGCCATCGAGGCAATGCGTGGCGAGATCGGCAAGTTCGGGCAGTGGGCGTTGACGTTTTCGCTTTCCAGCCTGCCGCTGCTGGTCAACATCATGATTTACCTGGTGCTGGTGCCGATCCTGGTGTTCTTCTTCCTCAAGGACCGCGAGCTGATTGCGCGCTGGGTCAGTGGCTACCTGCCGCGCGAGCGCAAGCTGATGACCCGGGTGGCCGAGGAAATGAACCGGCAGATCGCCAACTACATTCGCGGCAAGGGCATCGAAATCCTCATCTGCGGGGTAGCGACCTATATCGCATTCATTGCCCTGGGGCTCAACTATGCGGCTTTGCTGGCCTTGCTGGTGGGGTTGTCGGTGGTGGTGCCGTACGTGGGGGCGGTGGTGGTCACCGTGCCGGTCACCCTGATTGCGCTGTTCCAGTGGGGCTGGGGCGATCAGTTCATCTACCTGATGGCGGTGTACGCGATCATCCAGGCGCTGGATGGCAACGTGCTGGTGCCGTTGCTGTTCTCCGAGGCGGTGAGTCTGCACCCGGTGGCAATCATCTGTGCGGTGCTGCTGTTCGGGGGCTTGTGGGGGTTCTGGGGAATCTTCTTTGCGATCCCGCTGGCGACGCTGTTCAAGGCAGTGCTGGATGCCTGGCCAAGGCAGGAGCCAGCAGTGGCGCCGTTACTGTAACCAGACTGCAGGAGCGGATGAGTCCGCTCCTGCAAAAGCCCTGAACGGTATGTTTCAGGCCTTGTTCAACGCCTGCGCTTCAGCCAGTACGGCGTCCACGTGTCCCGGAACCTTCACGCCGCGCCACGCCTTGCGCAGCACGCCGTGCTTGTCGATCAGGAAGGTGCTGCGGTCGACACCCATGTATTCCTTGCCATACAGCTTCTTCAGCTTGATCACATCGAACAGCTGGCACAGGGCTTCGTCCTTGTCACTGATCAGCTCGAACGGGAAACCTTGCTTGGCCTTGAAGTTCTCGTGCGACTTGAGGCCATCACGCGACACGCCGAACACTTCGGTGTTGGCCGCCTGGAACGCTGCGTACTGATCGCGAAAGCCCTGACCTTCGGTGGTGCAGCCCGGCGTGCTGTCCTTGGGGTAGAAGTAGATCACCACCTGTTTGCCGGCAAGACCGGACAGGCTGACGCTCTGGCCACTGGTGGCCTGCGCCTGGAAGTCGGCGACGGGTTGGTCGAGTTCAACGGCCATGGTGAGCTTCCTTACAGTGGGTTTTGTGGGCGCCAAGGTTCGATCAGTGCATCCAGGTTCAAGGCGTCGGAAAAGTCCAGGAACTGCTCGCGCAACCAGCTGATCTGGGTGCCGGCCGGCAGGGTCACGGTCAGCGTCGCATTGAGCATGGTGCCGCCGGTCTGCGGTGCCTGATAGGTGTCGCAGGTAAGGTTTTCCAGCTCGACATGGTGATCAATGAAGAACTGGCACAGCTCGTTGATGATGTCCGGGCGGTAGGCGGCGCTGACGTAGGCGACATACGGCAGCGACAACGGGCGTACTTCGAGCTCGGCGCTGCGCACCACGTTCACGGTGAAGGCGTGTTTCTTCGCCAGGCCCGGCAAGGCACCTTCGAAACGGGCGAGGGCGTCCCAGCTGCCAGCGACCTGCAGCACCAGCGCGCTGCATTCGCCATGACGGGTCAGGCGCGAGGTGACGACCGAGCAGCGATTATCGTTGCTGGCCCGGCACAGGATATTGGTCAGTTCCATCGGATTGGGGCCAAGGGCACTGATGACAAGGAATTGTTCGCGAACGGTGGGGGTGGACATGCAGCATTCCTAAAGCGATGAGCGGTCGGTACCTGACGGGTCAGAAAGGCGTGTGGGCGTGGTCCCGGGGCTCAGGATCGAGGCTTTGGGCACTGCCTGCGCAGGTTGTCGGCAGCCCGGCGGGCCGCTGTGTACCGATCAAAGACAGAAGGGTAGCGAAAATGGCCGCCGAGGGGAATGCTCCAGCCGCCTGCTTCGCTTGTGCAAGGCCGATGGCGCCAGTACCATTACCGCTCTCTTTTTCCGGCAGGAGCAGTTTCATGATTGCGGGCAGTATGGTGGCATTGGTCACACCCATGGATGCACAAGGGCGTCTTGATTGGGACAGCCTACGCAAACTCGTGGACTTCCACCTGGAAAATGGCACCCACGCCATTGTTGCCGTCGGTACCACCGGCGAGTCGGCGACCCTGGATGTCAAAGAGCACATCGAAGTCATCAAGGCTGTAGTCAAGCAGGTCAATGGCCGTATTCCGGTGATCGCCGGTACGGGTGCCAACTCCACCAGCGAAGCGGTGCACCTGACCCAGAACGCCAAAGACGCCGGCGCCGACGCCTGCCTGCTGGTGGTGCCGTACTACAACAAGCCGACCCAGGAAGGCCTGTACCAGCACTTCAAGCACATTGCCGAAGCCGTGGACATCCCGCAGATCCTCTACAACGTACCCGGCCGCACCTCCTGCGACATGCAGGCCGAGACCGTGATCCGCCTGTCCAGCGTGCCGAACATCATCGGCATCAAGGAAGCCACTGGCGACCTGAAGCGCGCCAAGGCCATTCTCGACGGCGTGAGCAGCGACTTCATCGTGCTGTCCGGTGATGACCCGACTGCCGTCGAACTGATCCTGCTGGGCGGCAAGGGCAACATCTCGGTTACCGCCAACGTCGCCCCGCGCGAAATGGCCGACCTGTGCGAAGCCGCCCTTGAAGGCAAGGCCGAAGAGGCCCGTGCCATCAACGAAAAACTCATGCCGCTGCACAAGCACCTGTTCTGCGAGGCCAACCCGATTCCGGTGAAGTGGGCGCTCGTTGAAATGGGCCTGATGCAACAAGGCATCCGCCTGCCACTGACCTGGCTGAGCGAATCCTGTCACGACATCGTCCGCCAGGCCCTGCGCCAGTCGGGCGTGCTGGTTTAATTGAGGAAGTACACCGCATGAAGCGATTGGCTGGTCTGTCCGCCCTTGCATTGATCATCTCCAGCACCAGCGGTTGCGGCTGGCTGTGGGGTGAAGAGGGTTACTTCCGTGACCGTGGTAGCGATTATCTGGAGGCCACCCAAAAGGCGCCGATGCAGCTGCCACCTGATGTCAGCAGCGCCAAGCGCCTTGATCCACTGCTGCCGATTCCACGCAATGTCGCCGATGACAACGTCAAGGGCGAGTTCGAGGTGCCGCGTCCGCTGCCGTTGAGCGCCGGTTCCGACATCAGTGATTTCAGCCTGCAGAAAAGCGGTAGTGCCCGTTGGGTCCTGGCCCAGCGCGCGCCGGCCGAAGTCTGGCCGGTTGCCCGTCAGTTCTTTGAAGACAACGGCTTCCGTATTGCCGAAGAACGCCCGCAGACCGGTGAGTTCAACACCACCTGGCAGCGTTTCGACGAGCTCTCCACGTCCATGGCCAAGCGCCTGGCCAGTGCCTCGAGCAGCAGCGACAACGAAGTTCGTGCGCGTATCCGCATCGAGCCGGGCGTGCAGCGCAACACCAGTGAAGTCTACATCGTGACCGTCGAGCGTCCGGCTGGCAGCACTGCCGACCAGGCGTTCCCTGCGTCTTCCGACAACACCGGTGTCGATGCCATCCTGGTCGATGAAATGCTCGCCAGCATGACCCGTAGCGCCGAGAAGGGCGGTTCGGTGTCGTTGCTCGCTGCCCGTGATTTCGACGCCCCGAGCCGTGTCAGCCTGAGCGAAGATGGTAGCGGCAACCCGGTATTGAACCTGGGCGCCGATCTCGATCGCGCCTGGTCCAGCGTCGGCCGTGCCCTGGAACAGGGCGAGTGGCGTGTCGAAGACATCAACCGCAGCCTGGGCCTGTACTACATCAACCTGGCTGAAAAGGCCGATGCCAAGGACCAGGAGCCTGGTTTCTTCAGCCGCCTGTTCGGCAGCGCGCCGAGCAAGGAAGAGCGTGAAGCCCGTGCCGAGCGTTATCAGGTTCGCCTGAGCAAGGTCGGCGACAGCGTTCAGGTTACCGTCGAGAAGAACATCAACACCGTGGCACCGGCTGACGTCGCCCGCCGCGTGCTGAGCGTGATTCAGGACAACCTGGGTTAAGTGCGCTTCGCCGTACTTGGAAGTGGAAGCCAGGGAAATGGCACGCTGATCGCCAGTGGCAACACGCTTGTCCTGGTCGATTGCGGCTTTTCCCTGCGCGAGACCGAGCGGCGCCTGGCGCTGCTCGGCGTTCATGCCCAGCAATTGAGTGCCGTGCTGGTCACCCACGAACATGCCGACCACGTGCATGGGGTCGGGTTGCTGTCGCGGCGCTACAATGTACCGGTCTACCTCAGCCAGGGCACCTTGCGCGGCATGCGCAAGCCGGTCGAGGCGGCAGGCTTTCTGGCGGCAAACGAGCAATTGCAGATCGGCGGCCTGACCGTTCGCGCCGTGGGCGTGAGCCACGACGCGCTGGAGCCGTTGCAGTATGTGTTTGACGACGGTAGTCGACGCTTCGGCGTGCTGACCGACCTTGGGTCCTACGATACAACCGTGCTGGAGCATTACCGCGGCCTGAATGCCTTGCTGATCGAGGCCAACCATTGTCGCGACCTGCTCGGACGCGGGCCTTACCCGATGTTTCTCAAACAGCGGGTGGGTGGCGACTACGGACATTTGAATAACCATCAGGCCGCGCGCCTGGTGTCGGAGCTGGACTGGCAGAACCTGCAGCATCTGGTGCTGGCCCATCTCAGTAGCAAGAACAACCAGCCACAGCTGGCCCGGCAATGTTTCGTCGACACCCTCGGGTGCGACCCGGACTGGCTGCAAGTGGCCAACCAGGATTGCGGGCTCGACTGGCGTGATATCGCCTAGCCCATCTTATTTAGCAAGCGGAGCCCATCATGGAAAAACGTGAAGAACTCTACCGCGGCAAAGCCAAGTCGGTTTACAAGACCGACGACGCTGACCGCTTGATCCTGCTGTTTCGCAACGACACCTCGGCGTTCGACGGCAAGCGCATCGAACAGCTCGATCGCAAGGGCATGGTGAACAACAAGTTCAACGCCTTCATCATGCAGAAGCTTGAAGAAGCCGGCATTCCTACCCAGTTCGACAAGCTGCTGGGCGACAACGAGTGCCTGGTCAAGAAGCTCGACATGATCCCGGTTGAATGTGTAGTGCGTAACTACGCAGCCGGCAGCCTGGTCAAGCGCCTGGGCGTGGAAGAGGGCATCAAGCTCGAGCCTTCCACTTTCGAACTGTTCCTCAAGAACGACGAAAAAGGCGACCCGTTCATCAATGAATCGCACGTGGTTGCGTTCGGCTGGGGTACCGCCGAGCAGCTGGTGAAGATGAAGGCCCTGTCGCTCAAGGTCAACGAAGTGCTGAACAAGCTGTTCGACGACGCCGGCCTGCTGCTGGTCGACTTCAAGCTCGAGTTCGGCGTGTTCCACGGCGAAATCGTCCTGGGTGACGAGTTCAGCCCGGACGGTTGCCGTCTGTGGGACAAAGAAACCCGCAAGAAAATGGACAAGGACCGCTTCCGCCAGGGTCTGGGCGACGTAATCGAAGCCTACGAAGAAGTTGCCAAACGCCTGGGCGTGCCGCTGTAAGCGGCAAGTTCACGCAAGCGCCTGATACCACGCGAATTTTTTTCGCAAACAGGCTTTGCCTTTCGGCAAACTGCTGGTATCATGCGCGCCACTGGAGAGATGCCGGAGTGGCCGAACGGGACGGATTCGAAATCCGTTGTACTGGCAACAGTACCTAGGGTTCAAATCCCTATCTCTCCGCCATACATCGAAAAGCCCCTGAATCGAAAGATTCAGGGGCTTTTTGTTTTCCTCCAGATCAATCGCTGTGACCATTTTTCAGTCAACTGCAGAAGGTCGCAGGCACCCCATCGCCATGGCCACCAGGCTATCGAGCAACGCTGAAGATTCGAGCTGCGTCGGCATGTCTTCCAGCACCGAGCGGATCACACTGCGCAGGCCCTGCCCGAGCAAGTAGGCCGACAGGGCGTGGTGTTCCGTAGTGATCTCATGCGCGTACATGTTCAACAGCGGTAGCCACGTCGCTTCGATGAACTCCCCCGTTGTGCGGTAGGGCGCGCGCCACCTGCCCAGGTGCAGGGCGGAGTGATAGCGCAGGTGAAAGGCCCGGTTCAGCTTGAACAGCCGTGTTTCGACACGAATGATGTTGGCCAGAATATCTCGCAGCGCCGCCTGCAAGGGCATACCTACCAGGCGTTCACGCACCCTCAGCAGCTCTTCTGCTTCCTCGTCCAGCACGCGCTCGTACAACAAGGCAACGATGGCATCCTTGTTGGGAAAGTACTGATAGATCGAGCCAACCGCGACCCCCGACAGTTCCGCAATGCGGTTGACGCTGAGCGCCTCCTCGCCGGCCTCATCGAGGATCTGCAGGCACGCCTGCTCGACGGCCTCGACCAGTGCCCGCGAGCGTGATTGCATCGGGCGTTTGCGCAACGAAGGGAGTTGCTCCGGCGAGGGCGGGACGTCCGTTGTCGGTCCGCTGTTTTTCTTGTTCATACAAATCCGAGTGTTGTTTTCGAGGGTGGCTCGCCATCAATTTATTTTTATAAAAATCAAATAGTTATATGTGATTCAGGGCGCGGGGAAATGCGAATATCTGAGCACCGGTACCTGTGAGTATGATCGTTCCCGTCGACCGGACGACCACTCACTGCGCAGTCAATGCGCCTAACACGATCTGATGTTGCAACCCTACCGGGAGATTGCCCATGTCGTCATCCTTCATCGTTCGGCCCCTTGGCCCCAGCCTCGGCGCCGAAGTGCTTGATCTGGACCCTGCCTCCGTCGCGCTGCCACAAACGCTGGCAGCCATCGAGGCGGCATTGGTTAAACACGAAGCCCTCGTGCTTCACGTTCCTGGGCTGACACCCGAACAACACCTGGCGATTGCACGGTATTTTGGTGAGCCCGAAGTGCACACGTTCTATCCCAATCTGGGCGAGGGCTTTGAGCAGATCACGGTCATCGATTCCAAGCTGGGCGACCGGGCCGATATGTGGCACCACGACGAGAGCTTTTTGCCCAGCCCGCCGATTGTCACCATGACCCACGCGCAGATTTTGCCTCCTTGTGGCGGCGACACCTGCTGGACCAGCATGACCACCGCCTACGACGCGTTGTCCGCGCGCATGAAGCAGTACCTCGAAGGCCTGCATGCCTGGCACGACATGAACGGCCCGATGACAACCGCCTTGCGCCAGAACGTGGTCACCCACGAGCGCTACGTCGAGGTCATCAACATGAATCGCCGGCACCTGCATCCGCTGGTCATTCAACACCCGGTGTCGGGGCGCAAGGCGTTGTACCTGAGCCCGACCTACACCACCCATATTGATGGCCTGGCCACCCCCGAAAGCGATGCGATCCTCGCCTACCTGCATGCACATTGCCAGCACGTTCAATTCGGCTTCCGCCATCGCTGGCGCGTGGGTGACATGGTGCTCTGGGACAACCGTAGTGTGCTGCACAACGCCATTCTGGACTACCAGCCGCACCAACGGCGCATGCAGCGGACCTCGGTGTTCGCTCGCGGGCCGTTCCACGCGTAATTCATTGATGGTTGATTACCGTGTGCAACGGTCGCTGAAGAGGGAACCGCTATGTTGAAGGATGCACTGAATCACGAAATGCTTGCGCGCTACATTCCCAGGCCAGGCCGCCATGCGCTGCTGCCTGCGTTGACCGCGCATCAGCGTGTGGCATTGCTGTGCCGGGTGTTGTATCGCGAAGGCTACAACGACCATATCGCCGGTCATGTAACTGTTCGCCAGGACGACGGTACCTACCTGGCCAACCCCTGGGAACTCACCTGGGGCGAAGTAACCGCTTCGGATATCGTGCGCCTCGATCAGCAAGGCAAGGTGATCGAGGGGGAATGGAACATCACGCCGGCCATCAACCTGCACATGGACATCCACGCGGTACGGCATGATGTCGACGTGGTGATCCACAATCATCCGCAGTGGGGCTCGGTGTGGTCGGCGGCCGGGCGCATTCCGCCGATCTACGACCAGACCTCCGCCCTGGTTGATACCGACCCGGTGCTCTATGACGAGTATCGCGGCACGGTTGAAGACATGGCGCTGGGGCGCGCTGCCGTGGACGCACTGGGAACACACAAGTGGGCGTTGCTCGCCAACCACGGCGTGCTGGTAGTGGCCAACGGTATCCGTCAGGCGCACTTGCGCGCCATCACGCTGGAGTGGCGCAGCCGCCTGGCCTGGCATGTCGAGGCGCTCGGCGGCGGCTCACCGTTGCCCGCCAGCGTCGTGCAGGCAACCGGTGGGCGGACTGACACCAATGGCTTCCCGTTCCTCTGGGAAGCCATGGCGCGCGAGGAGATCCGGCGCGATCCGTCGGTGCTCGACTAGGGGTCTTCGCCCCGGTCGTGCCGGTCAGATGTTGTCTGGCTTTGCCTTGATGCTGAGCGCGGCTTCCTGCGCGCGCTCGGCCTTGTCCATCGGCAGCTGGTCGAACTCACGGATGCCGTCCTTGCTATACGGGTTACCGATCCAGCGCGGGGCCACCACAAACTCCGGGCTCACCAGACTCTTGGCGGGCTCGTAGCGGTCATAGCTCAACCCGGCGAGGTCGGACAGGGTGTGGATCAGGTGCGAGCTGCTGTAGGCGCGGTTGGCCATGCCTTTGAGGTCGCGCGGGTTGGCGGCCTGCCAGCTCGGCGAGGTCCAGACCAGGAACGGAATGGTGTACATCGGCCGGGTCGGGTCGCCTTCGTTGCGCCCCAGACGGTCGTGTTTGCCGGAGCTGTACACATCCTCGCCGTGATCGGAGAGGTACATCAGAAAGCCGTTGGGTGTGCTCGCCGAATAGCGTTTGATCAGGCTCGAGACCACGTAGTCGTTGTACAGCACGGCGTTATCGTAGAAGTTGTAGGTTTCCACCTGGTCCGACGTCAGCTTGGCCGGCACGCCCTGGCGATCCTTGAAACGCTCGTAGGCCTCTGGATAGCGGAAGCGGTAGTCCATGTGCGTGCCCAGCAGGTGGACGATGATGAACTTCTTCTGCGCCGGGTCCTGGAGGGCCTTCTCAAAGGGTGCGAGCACCACGTCGTCGTACTGGCTGGCATTCTGGTTGCGCTGGTTGTTCAGGTAGACCGGTGCATCCGTCTGCTGGGAGAAGGTGGTGAGCATGGTGTTGCGCTTGGTCATCGTCTGCTGGTTGGTGATCCAGAACGTCTTGTAGCCCGCCTGTTTCATCAGGTTGATCAGCGATGGGTCGGTCATGAAGCGATCAGGGTGCTGCTGGTCGCCGAAGGTCAGGATCTGCTGCATCACCTCGATGGTATACGGGCGCGGCGAGACGACATTCTGGAACACGGTCAGGCCCGAGTCGCTGGCGGCCAGGGCATCGAGGTTCGGCGTGGTCTCGCGGTTGTAGCCATACAGGTGCATGTGTTCGCGGGTGGTGGACTCGCCCAGGACCAGCACCAGGGTACGTGGTGCCTCTCCGCTGCTGTCCTGAAGATGCTGCAAGGGCGGCAGCGAAGCGTTCTGCTCCAGCAGTTTCTGCATGTTGTCCAGTTGCTGGCGGTACTGCTGGTAGCCAACGACCAGCTGCCAGGGGACTGCCGGTTCCATCCGCAGTTGCACCTTTTCCACAGCATCGGCGAAGCTGCGCTGCTGGGTGACCAGTTGTTTGTAGAACGGGTAGACCAGGTTCGCGGCCAGCAGCAGAAGCACTACCGGGATGCGGCTGCGCACGGAAAGTGTGACCGGCCGCAGGCGTTTCCACAGCAGTACGGCAACTACGGTATAGAGCAGCAGCGCCAGGCACAGCCCGACACTGAAGTACTGGCTGAAGTATTCCCCGGCTTCGGCGCTGTTCGACTCGAACATCACGAAGATGACGCTCTGTGAAAACTCCTGGTGATAGATGGCAAAGTAACTCAGGCCGACCAGCGAGGCCGCCCAGAGCACCACGCCGATGATCGCGGCAATCGTCCGGGTGAACTGTGGCAGCAGCAACACCGGCACGAACCACAAGGTGCTAAGGAACAGCGCGTCGCGAAAACCGGCGAAACCGGTGGTGCCGCTGAACAGCAGTAGTGCCTGGGTGACACCGGAGAAGTACCAGAAGAACAACAGCAGCCAGCCCAGGCCGGCCCAGTCCACGCTTTTTCGCGTGGGAGTAGATGTAGTTGCTGACACGTAAGCCTCGTCGGTCCTTGGCGGCCGCCGAATCTGCGAGCTACCGGAAAGGCAGGCAGACTAATGGGCTGGGCGTGAAAATAACGTCAACCGGCGCGGCGTGTTTCCTACGTGCCCCACGACATTTTCAGTAAAAGCCCGTTCCAGTAGATAAAGAGGGGATCTGCTAATATGCCGGGCTTGAAAAGTACCTGCATAGTTGCTGATCCATGCCGGTCGAGCCGAGCCCCGACTCGCGCCATCCTTCATCACGTCTACAGTGATGCGAAACACTGCTGAAACAGTGGGCACTTCCCACTGTTTCAGGCCATTCACACTGCAAAAGGTACCGGGCGCTCTCTGGCACCCGTGGCTTTACAGACTGAGCAGGGCCCTTTAGCGGCGCTGCGCTTTACTTGGGAACGTACAATGACAGCCGTGATCAACGCACTGAATACCTTCTTCTGGGGGTATGTCCTGATCTATGGCCTGCTGGCCGCAGGTATCTACTTCACAGTCCGCTTGGGCTTTATTCAATTTCGTCATTTGCCCGAGTTTTTTCGCTCGGTACTGCGTGCGCCGGCAAAAGATGCCAGCGGTATCACCCCGTTTCAGGCGTTGTGCACCAGCCTGGCCTCGCGGGTAGGCACCGGAAACCTTGCCGGTGTGGCGGTGGCCATCACCCTTGGTGGGCCGGGAGCAGTGTTCTGGATGTGGGTGGTGGCATCGCTGGGCATGGCCACGGCTTACGCCGAAAGCACCCTGGCTCAGCTCTACAAAGTACGTAACAGCAACGGTGAATACCGTGGTGGTCCGGCGTTCTACATCGCCAAAGGCCTGAATGCGCCCTGGGCGGCGGCCATTTTTTCGGTGTGCCTGATCATCGCCTTTGGTCTGGTGTTTGGCGCGGTGCAAGCCAACTCGATTGCCGATGCCAATCTGGGCGCCTTTGGCGTGCCCAAACTGACCACGGGTGTAGTGGTGGCGGCGCTGGCCGGTGTGGTGATTTTTGGCGGAATCAAGAAAATCGCCCGCCTTGCAGAGCTGGTCGTGCCGTTCATGGCCGGTGCCTACCTGCTGGTAGCCGCCTATGTGATTGTGACCAACCTGAGCGACGTGCCTGCGGTATTGATGTTGATCGTCAAGAGCGCCTTTGGCCTGGATTCTGCGGTGGGTGGTATTGCTGGCGCCATGCTCAACGGCGTTAAACGCGGCCTGTTCTCCAACGAAGCGGGCATGGGCTCGGCGCCGAACATTGCTGCAGTGGCTACGCCCAACCCTCATCATCCGTCCTCGCAGGGCTTTGTCCAGGCGCTGGGTGTGTTCATCGATACCTTGCTGATCTGTACGGCCACAGCTGTGATGATCCTGCTCTCCGGTGTAGTCCCGGGCCCTGAAATGACCGGGATGCCACTGACCCAGGCGGCCATGAATGTCCACATCGGCTGGGCCGGTCAGTATTTCATTGCCATTGCGATCTTCTTCTTTGCCTTTACCTCGATCATTGGCAACTACACCTACGCTGAAAACGCCATGGTGTACCTGAAGCTCAATTCCCGCCTGGGCCTGACCGTACTGCGTATTGCCGCGTTGTTGATGGTGGTCTGGGGCGCTTACGAAAGCGTTGCCAACGTGTTTGATGCCGCTGATGCAGCGATGGGCCTGATGGCGACGATCAACCTGATTGCGATCTGCCTGCTGTCGGGCGTGGTGGTCAAGTTGACCCGTGACTACTTTGCCCAGCGCGCCGCGGGTACGCCGGAGTTCAATGCCAGGGATTATCCGGAGCTGGCCGGCAAGATCGATGCAGAGATCTGGGGTGGGGCCGAGGGTTCCGAGCCGCCTCTGCAACCGGTGCAAGATCGGTAGGCAGTTTGGGGCTGCTTCGCAGCCCATCGCGGCCTATGGCCGCTCCCACACTGTCCGTGCATACCCTGTGGGAGTGGCCCCAACCAATCGCTCGACTGACAGGTGCAACCGGCCCACCCGGCAGAGCCTTGTGATGATCGGATTCACCTTGCGGCATGAGCGGATTGTGAAAGCAATGGGCGTGATTTGTGCGGATCATCTGACTATGAATCCCTCCGGAGAGTCAGCATGCTTGTATCACCTATCAATTCTTCTCCTGTCCAGCAGCGAATTGACGCACCAGACCAGCCCGCTTCTGCCCCAATGAGCCTGACTATGGCCACCTTTCAGGCCGCCCGGGACGGTAATTTTGGCCAGGATTTTTTATTTTCTGGTGAACGGCAGCCTGTCCACCTTCCTCCTCTTTGCTTACCTCCTCTTCTCGACAGCCATTTGGATGGTGCGCTCCAGGTGCTCGGGTGGCCTGATCGCAAAGAAGCGGTCGATGTAGTTTTCCAGACATTGACGGGGCAGCCCAAGCCACTCGGTTTTGAGGGTGCTGTCTGTGAATTGATGAGTCAGACGCACGCAATGCCTGATGCGAGCAGCGCCATCATTGACGCTGAGGCATTGATGGACTTTGTCCAACGAAACCCAGGCCAGGCCTTGAGCAGACCCGAGATACTGGTAATGCTGATTGTCTGCTTTGATGTGGAAGCCAAAACCTTTCAGCCGGAAAGGGCTCAACTGCACCTCAATTCAGTGGATGGCTCGGCGGTATTAACCTCGGCGGATGTTGACGAGGTGTTGGGGGAGCAAACCATGTCACCGGGGCCGCTAACCTGGGATGATGTTGACGTGTCCTTGGAGGACTTCCTCGGAAAGGCTGGTTTCGAGATGTTGCTGGACTTCACCGAAGTGCCGAAGTCATAAATGAGGACAAACCGGACGCTGGGCAACTGACGGATATCGGTTGAAGCAGAAGCGGGCTTGTCTCGCGATGCGATGTGACGGCTACATCGCAATCGCAGCCAAGCCCGCTGGTCAGGTGTTCGGCAGGGTTACTTCAGGTGAGCGACGATTTCGTCTTTGATCTGCAGGCGCTTTTTACGAAGTTGGGTGACCTGGTCGTCTGCAGCGCTGCTCTCTTCTGCCGCGACCACCTGGGCATCGATGGCTTTGTACTTGTCACTCAGTTCGCTGAGCCGTGGGTCGGTTTTCTTCTTGGCGTCGAACGCGTCTCTGGTCATGTTCAGGTCTGCGAGCAAATCGTGCTTGACCGGCATTTCTTCACCTCTCCGGGGTTTTGGGATGGAAGTCATGAACTATGAGAATAGACGTCTTTGCCGGGTTTAGCGGCTGGAGTAGTCTGTTGTCACATTTCTGATTACAAGGCCCTTGCCATGCCTCATCTGCACGTGGAATACACCGACAACCTGCGCGAGCTGGACGCCGACCGCCTGTTGCTGCGCCTCAACCACGCCCTGGTTGGTAGTGGTCAGTTCGCTGATGAAGCGGACATCAAGAGCCGTGCGGTTGCGCTCAGCGGCTTTCGCGTGGGTATCGCCCCTGGCGAGCGCGCCTTTGTCCATATCAAGCTGGCAATCCTCAGTGGCCGTTCGGCAGAGGTGAAGCGCCAGTTGTCGGCAAGCCTGCTGGAGGTGCTGAAGGAGGCGATACCGGAGCAAGCCGGGCTGGATATCCAGTTGTGCGCCGAGGTGCTGGATATTGACCGTGATGCTTATTCGAAGCTGCGAATGCCCGGTTGATGTTATTAAGTGAAACTTGTGTGAAAAAAATGTAATGAATAACTAATGTGAAAAATTTGTAATGAACAAATAGGCGTCAGTCGACCAAATGTTGGCGTCTTTTTCACGAAAAATTGATAGCGCGGTTATTACTGTTCGGGTTGTTCAAAAGTGGCGCCGCAAGGGTGCCCTTACCGACCATTAACCAAGCGAAGCGCAATGTTCAAGATCAAACCACTGCGGGCCGAATGGGTCACGCTGCTTGCCAGCCTGTACTTCCTGATTGCCTTCAACTCTGTGCTCTGGACGCACCTCTCCAGTATTGTGGCGCCCGGTGCGTCGGGGCTGTTGCTGCGTCTGGCATTTGGTGTACTGATCTTTTGCGCCTTTAACCTGGTATTGACCTTGGTCGCGTTTCGCGGGGTTTTGAAACCGGTACTTATCGTGTTGTTGATGGCCGGCGCCGGCGCGGCTTACTTCATGAATCAATACGGTGTGTTGATTGATGTGGGTATGTTGCGCAATACCGCTGAAACCAATGCGGCGGAAGTTAGGGATCTGTTGTCGTTGAAGTTGGGTCTTTATATAGTAGTGCTCGGTTTGCTGCCTGCGCTGTTGCTTTACTATACGCCTATCAACTACCGGGTCTGGTACCGCGAACTGTTCGGCAAGTTGTTGGCCAGCGTGACCTGTGTGGCATTGCTCGGTGTGGTGGCGTTGCTTAATTACCAGGGGTTGGCCTCGCTGTTTCGCAATCACCATGAAATCCGCCTGATGCTGGTGCCCAGCAACGTGGTCGGTGCTTCGATCGGTTATGTCGGTGAGCAGGTAGGCACTGCGGCCAAGCCGTTCGCCAAGATCGGTGAAGATGCCCAGCGTGCCCCGGGCTGGCAACAGCACGCCCGCAAGTCGTTGACGGTGCTGGTAGTGGGGGAGAGCGCGCGGGCGCAGAACTTCGGTCTGCTGGGTTACAGCCGCGACACTACGCCGGAATTGAGCAAGCAGGACGGGCTGATTGCATTCACTGACGTACATTCCTGCGGCACGGAAACGGCTGTTTCGGTGCCCTGCATGTTCTCTGGCTTCACTCGTAAGGATTACCAGGCGACCAAGGCGAAGAACCAGGAAGGCCTGCTCGATGTGCTGCAGCGTGCCGGGCTGGCGGTGCACTGGCGCGACAACCAGTCGGGTTGCAAGGGCACCTGCGACCGGGTGCAGTTCGAAGACGTGAGCAACGGCAAGGACACCGACCTGTGCACCAACAGCGAATGTCATGACGAGATTCTGCTCAAAGGCCTGGATGCGATGCTCGACAACCTGCAGCAAGACACCGTGCTGGTGCTGCACCAGATGGGCAGCCATGGCCCGGAATACTTCAAACGCTACCCGATGAAGTACGAACACTTCACCCCGGTGTGCCCGAGCAATGCGTTGAACCAGTGCAGTGAGCAAAGCATCATCAATGCGTATGACAACACTCTGGTGTATACCGACCATGTACTGTCGTCGCTGATCGATGTTCTGCGCAGCAAGCAAGACAAGGTCGACACCGCCATGCTTTATATTTCCGATCATGGCGAGTCGCTGGGCGAGTACAACCTGTTCCTGCATGGCACGCCTTATATGCTGGCACCGGAGCAACAGAAGCACGTGCCCATGCTGGCCTGGTTCTCCGACAGCTACCGCAAGGAGTTTGCGGTCGATACCGATTGCCTGAACACGGCACGCAACGAACCGCTGAGCCAGGACAACCTGTTCCACTCACTGCTTGGCCTACTGCAAGTACGCACCAGCCTCTATGACCAGCAACTGGACATGTTTGCCAGTTGCCGTCCGGCCGTGGCGCAACACTGAACACACACGCAGGCCAGGCAGGGATAGCGGTCGAGCGGTTTCCCGGCAATGGCCTGCGCCGTATATACTGCGCGCCATTGTTTGTGGGAGAGCCCTGTGGCCATCGAAATACACTGGATTTGCGACGATAGCAGCCTTGCCGGACACTGCCTGCAGTGGCGCAAGTTGCCCTTCGTGGCAGTCGACACCGAGTTCATGCGGGTTGATACCTTCTATCCGATTGCCGGGTTGATCCAGGTCGGCGACGGGGCGCGAGCCTACCTGATCGACCCGTTGCGGATCGGCAACTGGCAGCCGCTGGCCGAACTGCTTGAAGACACCCAGGTGATCAAGGTGCTGCATGCCTGCAGCGAAGACCTGGAAGTGCTGTCGCGCCTGACCGGCAGCTTGCCAAGCCCTCTGTTCGACACCCAACTGGCCGCCGGTTACCTCAACCTGGGCTTCTCCATGGGCTATTCGCGTCTGGTCCAGGAAGTGCTGGGCATCGAGTTGCCCAAGGGCGAAACCCGCTCCGACTGGTTGCAGCGTCCGCTGTCGGACACCCAGGTCAGCTACGCCGCCGAAGATGCCGTGCACCTGGCCGAGCTGTACGAGCGCCTGCGCCCGCAACTGTCGGACGACAAGTACGCCTGGGTACTGGAAGATGGCGCCGAGCTGGTGGCCCAGCTACGCCGCGAAACCGATCCTTATGAGCTGTACCGCGACGCCAAGCTGGCCTGGAAGCTTTCCCGCGCCCAGTTGGCCGTGCTGCGTGAGCTGTGCGCCTGGCGCGAGCGTGAAGCGCGTTCCCGTGACCTGCCACGCAACCGCATCGTGCGCGAAAACGCGCTGTGGCCCATGGCCAAGACCCAGCCAGACTCGCTGTCGGCGCTGGCGAAAATCGAAGACATGCACCCGCGCACCATCCGTCAGGACGGTGAGTTCCTGCTTGCGCTGATCAAGCAGGCCGCCAGCCTGCCACCGGCACAGTGGCCACCGGCCGTCCCGGAGCCCTTGCCGATTGAAGCTTCGGCGCTGCTCAAACAGCTGCGTGCCATCGGTCAGGCGGAGGCCGAGCGTCTGAACATCGCCCCGGAACTGATGCTGCGCAAGAAAATACTCGAGTTGCTGCTCAAGAGCGGCTACCCCTCAGGCCCTTATCAATTACCCGATTCGTTGCGCGGCTGGCGTCGTGAGCGAATGGGGCAAGCGCTGCTCGATTGCCTGGCCAGTGCTGGAGAACCGCAATGAAACGTATCTGCTCGATCTACAAGAGCCCACGCAAAAACGAAATGTACCTGTACGTGCTCAAGGCCGACGGCCTGGAGCGCGTACCGGAAGGTTTGCTACCGTTTTTTGGCAAGCCGGTGCATGCCTTCGACCTGGTGCTGACCCCGGAGCGCACCCTGGCCCGCGAAGACATCACCAAGGTGCTGGAGAACCTCGAGCAGCAGGGCTATCACCTGCAGATGCCACCGGTCGAAGACGAGTACATCGAGCACCTGCCCGAAGAGCTGCTGCGCCGCAACGACCCGGTCTGAACCCGGTCCGCCTGCTGTGATGCCGCCAGGGCCTGAGGTCCGGCGGCCTTCGTTGTTTCTGCCAAGGTTGTAAGAACATGCGAGTTTTGATCGCTGAACAGGATCATCCCCTGTACGCCCGCCTGCTGCGCGAGGCCGCCCCGGACCTCGAGGTGCTGACCAGTGGCGACTCGGCCGAACTGGCTGACCAGGCCGCCCAATGCCCGATCTGGTTAGGGCAACCTGACTTGCTGGCGACCTTGTTGCGCCAGGGCCACCAGCCACAGTGGCTGCAGTCGACCTGGGCCGGGATCACGCCACTGCTGGCTGAGGGCCTGCAGCAAAACTATCGTCTGACCCGCGCGGTTGGCATCTTTGGCCAGGTAATGGCCGAGTATGTGCTGACTTACCTGCTCGTGCATGAGCGCGAAGTCACCGCGCGCCTGGTCAGCCAGGTCGAGCGTAAATGGGATGACCGGCCCGGCCGCAGCCTGGAAGGGCGGCGGGTATTGATTGTCGGCACCGGTGACATTGGTCAGCGGGTGGCAGAGTTTCTGCTGCCGTTTGGCGTAAAACTCTACGGTATCGCCAGTCAGGCCCGTGAGCAGGCGCCTTTTATCGAAGTGGCCGCATTGAGCGAACTGCCTCGTCTGGTCGGCGAGATGGACTATGTCGTCAACCTGTTGCCAGACACGCCATCGACCCACGACCTGTACGATGCCGCGCTGTTTGCGCGCTTCAATCCCGAGGCGTTGTTCATCAACGCCGGGCGAGGCGTGGCGGTGGTGGATGGTGACCTGGTCGAAGCGCTGAAGCTGGGGCATCTGGCCGGCGCGGTGATTGACGTTTGCCGTCAGGAGCCACTGCCGGCGCGTCATCCGTTCTGGACCGCCTGGGGGCTGCTGCTGACCGGGCATAGTTCGGCACCGACCTCGCCAACGGCGATGGTGCGTTTGTTCGTCGAGAACCTGCGGGCCTATCAGTCGGGCGAAGCGTTGCGGGGTGAAGTGGATTTCTTGCGCGGGTACTGAGTGTATTGAAACGTATCGCCGGCACGTCGACTCCCGCAAGAGTCGGCGTGCCGTCGACAGCCGCTTACAGGCTGAAATCACCCTCGGCGGCCAGTTCGCTCAGCGAGCGACGCGGGCTAGGTACTTCACGGGCTTGCAGGCCTTCAGCCAGGCTGGCCTTGTCGCCCAGCTTGCCAATCGCCACCGCGGCATGAAGGGCGTAGCCTTCAGGGATCTTCAGTTCCTTGCGGGTCAGTTCCTGATCGAATCCCGCCATGCCGTGGGTGTGCCAGCCGCTGATGCTGGCCTGCAGGGCCAGGTGGCCCCAGGCCGAACCGGTGTCGAAGGTGTGCCACAGAGCCGGCGTTTCTTCGCTGGCGCCGGGCGCAGTGAAGGTGGTCTTGGACAGCACGATCACCAGCGCCGAGGCGTGTTGCGCCCAGCTGCGGTTGAACTCGTTGAGCAGGCCCAGGTAACGCTCCCAGTTCGGGGTGTCGCGACGGGCATAGAGGAAGCGCCATGGCTGCGAGTTGTAGGCCGAAGGGGCCCAGCGCGCAGCTTCAAGGAAGCTCAGCAGGGTAGCTTCGCTGATCGGTTCGGCGGTGAAGGCGCGCGGCGACCAGCGATTGATGAACTGATCGTCGATGGCATGTTCGGCAACGCGAGGATTAGCACTCATGGCGAGTTCCTGAGAAGGTGGAAAAGGTGGAGGTCAACCGCCGGTCAAACTACTGCCTCGCGCCAGCCCTGACAAGCGGTCTGGTATTGCTGCAAGACTCGCCCTAGACTGGCGCCGCCGCCGTGCAGCACCACTATTGAAACAGGACACCCGTTACATGATCGCCAGCGCCGACGCCTTCTGGACGCGTAAAACCCTCGAACAGCTCGACCGCCAGGAGTGGGAGTCGCTGTGCGACGGTTGTGGCCTGTGCTGCCTGCAAAAACTTGAAGACGAAGACGACAACAGCGTTTATTACACGCGTATCGCCTGCAAGATGCTGGATCTCAAGACGTGCCAGTGCAGCGATTACCCGAATCGGCTCAAGCACGTACCCGACTGCATCCAGCTGACGCCGGGCAAGGCCGATCAGTTCAAGTGGTTGCCGACAACCTGCGGTTATCGATTGGTCAGCGAAGGCAAGGATCTGCCGAGCTGGCACCACCTGGTGTGCGGTGATCGCGACCAGGTGCATAAACAGCGGATTTCCCAATCCGGTCGCATGCTGAGCGAGAACAGCGTCGATGAAGATGACTGGGAAGACCACCTGATTTTTCGCGCCGGCTGAGGCGCCCGGGTTGCCGGGTAGCGCGTCTGGGGGAACAAGGAGTTTCTGTATGCGTGTGCAGTGTCATTGGTTGCTGGCCCTGGTGCTGTTGGCCAGCTCATCGGCCTGGGCCAAAAAGGTCAATCTGGATTATCACGTGCGTTTGTTGCCCCAGAGCGGGCAGGCCGAGGTGCGTGTGGTCCTGGCTGAAGGGTCGGCAGTACGCAGCCTGGACTTTGATCTGGGCAAGGCCGGTGCCTACAGCGACTTCAAGGCAGACGGCCAATGGCAGCTGCAAGGCGACGGGGCGCGCGGTCGCTGGCAGCCGGCGCCCGGCAAAAGCCAGCTGAGCTATCGCGTGCAGCTGGCGCACCGGCTTGCCAATGGCGGCTATGAAACTCGGATGACTGCGGATTGGGCGCTGTTTCGCGGTGATGATCTGGTGCCGCCGGCCCGCCTCGACCAGCAGGATGGCACCGAGTTGGTGGCGCGCTTGAGCTTCGAGCTGCCCAGTGGCTGGAAGAGCGTCGAAACACCCTGGCCGCGAATCGGCAAGCAGCGCTTTCGCATCGACAACGTCTCGCGTCTTTTCGACCGCCCGACCGGCTGGATGATCGCCGGTACCATCGGCACGCGCCGGGCGCGCCTGGGCGAGACCGAAGTCAGTGTTGCCGCGCCGCAGGGTCAGGGTATGCGGCGCCTGGACAACCTCACGCTGTTGACCTTCGTCTGGCCGCAACTGCAGGCCGTATTCCCGCGTAATCCATCCAAGCTGCTGCTCGTCGGCGCACGCGATGAACTCTGGCGGGGTGCCCGAGCCGGGCACAACTCGATCTACCTGCACAGCAGCCGCCCGCTGGTCAGCGAAAATGGCTCCAGCCCGTTGCTGCGCGAACTGGTGCATGTGTTTGCCCAGATCAATGATCGTCAGGCCAGCGACTGGATTGGTGAAAGCCTCAACGAGTACTACGCCATCGAATTGCTGCGCCGTGCAGGCGGTATGACCGACGATCGCTATCATGCACTGCAGGCGGCGCTGGAGCGTCGTGGCGCTGGCGTCACCAGCCTGCGTACCGAGCAGGCCGATGCAGCGGTGACGGCGCGCGGTGTGTTGCTGTTGCAGGCGCTGGACCGGGAAATCCGTTTGTACACGCACAACCAGCGCTCGCTGGACGATGTCAGCCGCGCCTTGATGCGGCTGAACAGCGTCACGACCGAAGAGTTCGTTCAGCTCAGCGAGAGTGTGTTGGGGCGCGCGTCCGAAGTGCTCTCGAGCAAGCTGTTGCGCTAGCTTTTCGGGTTCGTCAGCGAATCGTTACCGGTGACCGTGGCAGTCCGCGTAGCGGCATCGGCGCTGATCCTGAGGGCGTCGAGTTCGGCACCGGTGCGCTCGATGTTGGCCCGCAGGGTGTCGAGGTCACTGCGGCCGCGCTCCAGCAGGCTTTTTACCGAACTGTGCCCGGTGATGCCACGGGCCAGGGCGACGCCGCCGATGGCGACCTGAATCATGCCCAGCAGGCCGCCACGACGCAGGCCCTTGCCGACCATGATCATCCCGCCGGCCACGGAGCCGGCTCGCTCCCAGCCCTGTACGTTGTGCTCGGGTTTGTCTTGCAGGACGCGAATCAACGTCTTGGTGTCGGACATGGTCATTCTCCTGGTGGGCGATGATATTCAGCAGACCCTCGCAGGCGCCGGGCTGTTCCTTCGGATTACTTGAATTTCGGCCCGGAGCGGGTGTTCAGGCCTTTGGCCAGGCGGTCGTAGAGCACCACATTGACCGTGGCGGCCAGGTTCATGCAGCCATTGGTCGGGATGTAGATGGTTTCTTCACACCAGGCACGCACGCTTGGGTCGAGCGAGCCATCTTCGGGGCCAAAGATGTAGATGGCCCGATCCGGGTGGGTGTATTCGGGCAGCGGGCGGGCACCGTCTATCAGCTCGACGGCCACGGGGGTACAGCCCAGGGGGATGATTTTCTGCAGGTCGTCGATGCCGATCAGCGGTATGTCGTAGTGCACACGCTTGGTGTCGGTGACGAAGTCCCGCGCGCGCTCGTAACGTTTGCCGGTGTAGAACACCGAGTTGACGCCGTAGCAACCCGCCGCGCGCATCACCGAACCGACGTTCTCCGCTGACTTGGGGTTGAACAGACCAATGCAGCTGTACCGTTTGTTCGCCACGTGCCGGGGCCCTTCGCAAAAAAGAACGCGATTATACGGGCTTGCCGGCAGCTGTGGGGCAGGGGATTGCGATCAGTCTTTTTTCAGCAGGCCAGCCAACCCGGCAAACGGGTTGTGCGTGGCCTTGGCGATGCTCGGGCTGCTGGTGGAGCCTTCGCTGAAGTACTGCTGGTCGGTGTAGCGCGAGTGCTCGTTATCGTGGCAGTACAGGCACAACAGTTCCCAGTTGGAGCCGTCCTGCGGGTTGTTGTCGTGGTTGTGGTCACGGTGATGCACGGTCAGTTCGCTCAAGCGCTTGCCGGAGAACTCACGGGCACAACGGCCACAGACGTGCGGGTACATTTTCAGGGCCTTGTCGCGATAGCCCATTTCCTTGTCGCGCTTGGCGTCGGCAAGGATACGGTCGAGCCGTGCGGTGGCAGAGGCAGAGGATGCCGAACTCATGGGATTACCTTTTCTCGGGCTTGTTACGGTTATACCTTGAAGTTTAGCGTGATGGTGCCCGATTCGGACAGGCAAACCGCTGCACATGGGAGTAGCCTGTCGGAAGGTACTAGAAGGAGACTGCGCATGCGTTGCTCAACCCTTGCGATCTTTACCCTGGTCAGCCTGCAGTCCGCCATGGCTGCCGACCTGCAGCCGCGCACCATCGCGCCGGTGCCGGGTGCGCCGGGCACGGCCACGCCGACACCGTATCCGCAGGTGACGCCAAGCACGATACCGCGCGCCGGCGATGCCCGGCCGGGCTCGCCGTTGTTACCTTCCATTACCGTACCGACGCCGCCCAGGGATCAACCCTTGCCGGGGCTGACGCCCCAGGACAGCAAGGACAAGGCGAAAACCGACTAGACCTGTGACAGGCGTTGGCCGTCCTGCATGCGCAGGCGCCGGGACAACGCGACGGCCAGGGCACGGATGATCTTGGCGGCGATCTTGGGCGCATCGTTGATCATCTTTTCCAGCGAGTCTTTGCCCAGGCTGAGCAGTTGGCAATTGCTGGCGGCCACGCAACTGGCCGAGCGCCGCTCACCGTCGAGCACGGCCATTTCGCCAAAGGCCCGGCCCTTGCGCAGGGTGGCGATTTCGACCTGACGCTGCTCGCTGTCGGTCTTGCGTACCGAAACCACGCCGTAGTGGATGATGCACATGAAGGTGCCGGCATCGCCCTCGGCAAAAATCGCTTCGCCGGCGCCGAGGGTGGTAATGCCGAAGTAACCGGCGGCGTGCTGGAAGTCGACGGGCTGCAGCTGGTCGAACAGGCCACAGTCCATGAGCATGTCGCGGATTTCGTTGTTCAGATGAGTCGGTTCGTGCATGTGCGGTGCTTTCTTGTTGTGTGGTGTCTGTTGTTGATGTGGTGACTTTATTCGCGGGTAAACCCGCGAATGGTTCAGACAACAAAAATCCCGATTTACACCAACCCCAGCACTTTAAAGACAAATGCATATTCCAGCGCCACATCACGCAGCCCTTGATAGCGTCCGCTCATGCCACCGTGCCCTGCACCCATTTCGGTCTTGAGCAGCAACAGATTGTCGTCGGTCTTGGTTACCCGCAAGCGAGCGACCCATTTGGCTGCTTCCCAGTACTGCACGCGGCTGTCGTTGTAGCCGGCCACCACCAGCAGCGCCGGGTAGGCCTGGGCCTTGACGTTCTCGTACGGCGCGTAGGCCTTGATGCGCTCGTACACCTCAGGCTCTTCAGGGTTGCCCCACTCGTCGTACTCGGTGACGGTCATCGGCAGGTCCGGGTCGAGCATGGTGTTGAGGACATCGACGAACGGCACTTCGGCAATCGCCGCCTTGAACAGGTCAGGGCGCTGGTTGAGCACCGCGCCAATCAGCAGGCCGCCGGCGCTACCGCCACTGATCGCCAGTTGCTCGGCGCGGGTTACGCCTTCAGCGATCAGGTGCTCGGCACAGGCGATGAAGTCGCTGAAAGTGTTGTGCTTGTGCTCCTGCTTGCCCGCCCGGTACCAGGCTTCGCCCAGCTCGCCGCCGCCGCGCACGTGGGCAATGGCAAATGCCACACCGCGATCGAGCAGGCTCAGGCGCGCATGGGAGAACCACGGGTCGAGGCTTTCGCCATAGGCACCGTAGCCGTACAGGTATAACGGCACCGGTTTGCCCAGGTCGCTGCGGCGCTGTACCAGGCTGATCGGCACCTGGGTACCGTCGCCTGCCGTAGCCCACAGGCGCTGGCTAACGTAGGCGTCCGGGTCGAACGGTCCGAGCACCGGGGTTTCCTTGAGTACCTGCTGGGCGCCGGTGGCCAGGTCAAGCTGGCGCACCTGGGCCGGACGGTTCAGCGACTGGTAACGCAGGCGGATGCGGGTGCTGACAAATTCCAGGCTGTCTTGCACGTACAGGCTGTAGGCAGCGTCCGGCAGCTCTACGCGATAGGCTGCCAGCCCCTGCGGATGGACTTCAATGATCGGCAGCCCGCCTTCACGCAGGCTCAGGGTCAGGGCGCCGGCATTGAGGGTGAGGCCTTCGAGCATCACCGTGTCGCGGTGCGCTACCAGCAATTGCCAGTGTTCGCGGCGCGGTACCTGGTCGGCGTCGGCCTGGTAGAGGGCGAAGTTGATGCCGTCCTGATTGGTGCGAATGAACCAGCGCCACTGACCGTCCAGCTGGCCGTGGTCAGGGAAGTATTCATGCCCTTCGACGCGAGGCGCCAGGCAGGTGAAGTCATCCCCGGGACGCTCGGCATCGAGCACCCAGGCTTCGCTGGTGGTTTTGCTGTTGAGCAGCAGGATCAGCTGACGTTCGGAGCTGGCGCGGTAGCAATGCAGGAAAAACCGCCCGTCGGTCTCCTCGTACACCGTTTCGGCAACACCGCTGCCCAGGCGATGGCGCAGCAGCTTGTGCGGGCGGTGGGTGTCGTCCAGTTCGGCGAAAAACAGCGTCTGGTTGTCGTTGGCCCAGGTCATGCTGCCGTCGCAGTCCTCGAACGGCAGGGTTTCTATGGCACCGCTGGCCAGGTCCTTGACGTACAGGGTGTAGACCTCGTCGCCACTGGTATCCAGGCTGTAGGCCAGGCGCTGATGGTCGGGGCTGATGTTGAAGGCGCCCAGGGACAGAAAGCCGCCGTTGGCCAGCTGGTTGGGGTCCAGCAGCAGCTCTTCGCTGGCTTCGTCGACCGTATTGCTGTCGTCAGCCGGTCGCGCGCAGCGGTAATGGCGCGGGTACTCTTCACCGGCGGTGGTGCGGCTGTAGTACAGGTACGGGCCCCAAGGCGAGGGCAGGGACAGGTCGGTTTCCTGGATCCGGCTGCGGATCTCTTCGAACAGTTGCTCGCGCAGCGCTGCCTGATCGGCCAGTTGCGCCTCCTGCCAGGCGTTCTCGGCGTTCAGGTAGGCGATCACCTCGGGGGTGTCGCGGGCCTGAAGCCAGGCGTAAGGGTCAGCCCCTTCGGCGACGTGGGCAATCGGGGCGCGGGGAGCAGTAGCGTCTGCGGACATGCGGGGGGATCTCTTGGCTGGGGGGCGCCTGCGCGCTCAAATGTGTTTATCATAAGCGTCTATTTGCCTAGCTTGCCACGGACACCATGACCGAGAACGACTATCTGCTCGCTTGGGGCCTTTACGCCCTGGCTGCCCTGGGGTGCCTGGCCGTGGGCTTTCGCCTGACCAGCTGGATGTGGCGCTGGTTGCGCGAGCCACTGCGGGTGGTAATGGCAATTTTGCTGTTTACCCCGACCATCGTCGACCCCGCCAAGGACCTGTTCGCGCCGGCCATTGCCGTCGGTGCCCTCGACCTGCTGTTCAAGGTCGGCAACAACGAATTGCGCGCCGCCGCCGACCTTGCCATGTACGGCATGATCGCCTTCGTTCTGTACGGGGTCTTCGTGGCCGTGCGCTGGCCGCTGGAAAAACGCGCGCGGGTGCGCCGCGAACAGGCTGAAGCCGCTGCCAAGCGCGATGCTGAAGAGGCGCCGGCCGATGAGGCGTTCGCCGCCGACGGCCGCGACCGCTATCGCAATCCGCCGCCAGCACCACAGGGCGGCAACCGTTCGCGGGTCGAGCCGCGCTTGTAGGATTTGCCCGGGAGCAGTCAAGCATGTGTGAACTACTGGGCATGAGTGCCAACGTGCCAACCGACATCGTTTTCAGCTTCACTGGGCTGATGCAGCGCGGCGGGCGCACCGGTCCGCACCGTGATGGCTGGGGCATCGGCTTTTATGAAGGTCGTGGGCTGCGCCTGTTTCAGGACCCGGCAGCGAGCTGCGATTCGGAAGTGGCCAACCTGGTCCAGCGCTACCCGATCAAAAGCGAAGTGGTGATCGGCCACATTCGCCAGGCCAATGTCGGCAAAGTCTGCCTGTCCAACACCCACCCCTTTGTGCGCGAGCTGTGGGGGCGCAACTGGTGTTTTGCCCATAACGGCCAGTTGGGTGAGTTCAAGGGCCAGGCCACGTTCTACCGGCCGGTCGGCGATACCGACAGCGAAGCGGCCTTCTGCGACCTGCTCAACCGCGTGCGCGAGGCGTTCCCGGAACCGGTCGAAATCGAAGCATTGCTGCCGGTGCTGGTCGAGGCCTGTGCCCAGTACCGTGGCAAGGGCGTATTCAATTGCCTGCTCAGTGACGGCGACTGGCTGTTCTGCTTCTGCTCGACCAAGCTTGTGCACATCACCCGCCGCGCACCCTTCGGGCCGGCACGCCTGAAGGACGTTGACATGATCGTCGACTTCCAGGCCGAAACCACCCCTAACGACGTGGTCACGGTGATTGCCACCGAAGCGCTGACCGAGAATGAAACCTGGCAGCGCTACGAGCCCGGTCAATGGGCGCTGTGGCGCCGCGGTGAATGCATTACCCAGGGTCAATGCTAAGGAATAGCCCATGTTCAGAAGTTACCTGCGTTTGCTGCTGTTCACCTTCGGTTTGCTGGTGGGGGTGCAGGTACCTGGGCTGATCGATGCCTACAGCCAGCGGGTCGAAGCGCACCTGCTGGAGTCCCGCGAAGGTCTCAAAGGCTTCGAGGCAACCGCGCAACGGTTCTTCAACGGTGATCTGCAGGCTCTGGTACGCCATTACCGCAGCAGTGACGATCCGGTGTTCAACAGCGACGCCAACAGCATCGACAGCCTGCTGATCCGCAACCAGCTGTTCGAGCGTGAGTGGCAGGCGCTTCAGGGCCCATGGCTACCGCGCACCTGGCACGTACTGGCGAACGCCGACAGCCAGCTGCGTGAGGAAACGCTCAAGGGTTACAGCTACCAGATACTGCTCAAGCCCGAGGCGCTGGCCTGGGGACTGAGCTGTGCGTTGCTGCTGGCACTGCTGGTGGAAAGCCTGTTGGTGCTGCTGGGCTGGGTGGTACTTGGCGGGCGGCGCAAGGCGGTGACGGAGAGCTGGCGCTAGACCAGCTTGATGCGCTCGGGCCCGGCATTGGCGGCATAGCGCTCCAGTACATTGCGGCACAGAGCCACCACTTCATCGACCAGCTCCACACCGGTTTGCCAGGCCACCACCAGCTCCAGGCTCGGTGGTTGTGGCACCAGCGACAGTTGCGTCAGTTCGCCCCGCGCCAGTTCTTCACTGACCAGCGCCGGGGGCAGGGCACCGATACCGAAACCGTCACGCAGCAAGCGCGTGATCGCCGCCACCGAGTTCACACAGTTCAGCCGGGGTGTGCTGACACCTTCGGCCTGGAGCAAGCTGAGCACTTCCTGATGCGGCCTGGAGTTTTTTGAAAAGGTCACGATGCGCTCACGTGCCAGTTCGCCAAGCGAGGCATAGTCGCGGTTGTAGATCGACTGGCTGGCGACAATCCAGCCCATGGGGTAGCGCGCCAGGTCCAGGCTGCGGATCGATTCCTGGCGCAGCAGGTCGGTTTGCAGGATCACGTCGAGAAAGCCTTTTTGCAGCTGTTCGCGCAAGTTGAGCGCGGTATCGGCGACCAGTTCGATTTCAACCTGGGGGTAGCGCTCCATCAACTCGGCGACCAGCGGGCTCATCCAGGTATGGATCACCGTGTCCATCACCCCGAGACGCACACGTCCGACTTTTGCCCGGTCGCTGTCCAGCGATTGCTTGAGCGCCCTGGCGGTGTCGAGCATCTGCTCGGCGTACTCGAGCACCTTGCTGCCCTCAGGCGTCAGGCTGACGCCCCGCGAGTCACGCACCAGCAGCTTGACCCCGAGATCGTTTTCCAGCGCCGCGATGCGGCTGGAAATCGAGGCCTGGGTGGTGAAGAGCTTTTCCGCGGTCAGGCGAAAGCTCTTGAGCCGGGCAACCCAGACGAAGGTTTCGAGGAACTTGAGGTTCATGCTGTGCTCACTGATCAATTTTTTCTTATGCCAGACCGCTGGTTTTTCTCGTTGGACGTCGCTGCGCCCCCATCGAAAAATATCGGTCACGGTTGCGACAAAGATCGCCGCCTTTAAAACAATACCAACAAGCTGAGGCAACCATGAACCCATCGGGCGTGCAGCAACAGGTCGAAACCAGGACAGTGGCGGGGCCCTTTGACTGGTACCGTAACATCAACAAGCAGGAACGACGGACGTTCTGGAGCTGCAAGATCGGTTACGGTCTGGATGGCATGGACACCCAGATGCTCAGCTTCGTCATTCCCACCCTGATTGCCCTGTGGGGCATCACCACCGCCGAAGCCGGCCTGATCCACACCAGCACCCTGATTGCCTCGGCCCTGGGCGGCTGGATCGCCGGTATCCTCTCCGACCGTATCGGCCGGGTGCGCACCCTGCAGCTGACAGTGCTGTGGTTCGCGTTTTTCACCTTCCTCTGCGGTTTTGCACAGAACTACGAACAACTGCTGATCGCCCGCACCCTGATGGGTTTCGGCTTTGGCGGTGAATGGACCGCCGGTGCGGTGCTGATCGGTGAAGTCATCCGCGCCAAGGACCGTGGCAAGGCGGTGGGCATGGTGCAGTCGGGCTGGGCCATTGGCTGGGGCCTGACGGCAATCCTGTACGCCGTGCTGTTCTCCCTGCTGCCGCCGGAAGACGCCTGGCGCGCACTGTTCCTGCTGGGTATCGTGCCGGCAGTGTTCGTGATTTTCGTTCGTCGCCTGGTCAAGGATCCGGAGATCTACCGCCAGGCCAAGGCGGCGGAAAAGACCGCAGCACCGTCGCATTTCTATGAAATTTTTGCCCCGGGCATGCTCTTCACCACAATTCGTGCTTCGCTGCTGACCACCGGTGCGTTGGGCGGTTACTACGCGATCACCTCCTGGCTGCCGACCTTCCTCAAGAACGAGCGTGGCCTGAGTGTGCTCGGCACGGGTGGCTACCTGGCCATGGTGATCTTCGGCTCCTATGTCGGCTACGTGATCAGTGCCTATCTGACCGACCTGCTGGGACGCAAAAAGAACTTCATCCTGTTCGCCGTGGGTTCGTTCGTCATCGTCCTGCTGTACACCCAGATGCAGGTCAGCAATGGCGTGATGCTCTGGCTTGGCTTCCCCCTGGGCTTTTTCGCTTCGGGTATCTTCAGCGGCATGGGGGCGTTTCTCACCGAGCTGTTTCCCACTCGCATCCGTGGTTCGGGGCAGGGTTTCTGCTACAACATCGGGCGTGCCCTGGCGGCGCTTTTCCCGCTGCTGATCGGTATGCTCAGCCAGAAGGTACCGCTGGGTCTGGGTATCGGCGCATTTGCAGCGGTGTCCTACGGGGTGGTGATTCTGGCCGCGTTGAGCTTGCCGGAAACCCGTGGCAAAGAACTAGAAGCCCGTTAAGGCCAAGCCTGAAGGAGTTACAGACGTGAGCCGCCTGCTACTGAATTGCGACATGGGTGAGAGTTTCGGCAGCTGGACCATGGGCCTGGACGCCCAGGTCATGCCCTTTGTGGATTGCGCCAACATCGCCTGCGGTTTCCATGCCGGCGACCCGGGCATCATGCGCAAGACCGTGGCCCTGGCAGTCGCCCGTGATGTGCGGATCGGCGCCCATCCGGCCTACCAGGACTTGGCCGGCTTCGGCCGCCGTTCCATGGCCTGCAGCGCCGAGGAAATCCGCGACCTGCTGCACTACCAGATCGGTGCCCTAGATGGCATCTGCCGGACGCAAGGCACCCGGGTTGCCTACGTAAAACCCCATGGCGCGCTGTACAACGACATGATGGCCGACCCGCTCAAACTGCGAGCCGTGCTCGAAGCGGTAGCTAGCTATGACCGGCAACTGCCGCTGATGCTCATGGCCACGGCCGACAACCGCGCCGCCCAGGCCCTGGGCGACGAGTACGGGGTTACCTTGTGGTTCGAGGCGTTTGCCGACCGCGCCTACGATGCCGCCGGTCACCTGGTGTCGCGGCGCCTGCCAGGCGCCGTGCATCACGACCCGGCGGTGATCGTCGATCAGGCGTTACGCCTGGCCCGTGGCGAGGCACTGGTCGCCGCGGACGGCAGTGAGCTGCACTTGCAGGCACACACCTTGTGCGTGCATGGCGACAACGACAGCTCGGTGGCCGCCGTGCAGCAGATTCGCCAGGCGCTCGATGCACTGGTGGCGTCATGAACTACCGCATTGAAACGGTGGCCATCGACTGCCTGATGGTGCGCTTGTTCGACGCCATCGATGAAGCCAACATGCCGTGGATGCTGGCGGCCAGTCAGCGTTTGCGCGCCGTGTTCGGCGAGCGGCTGATTGACCTGGTGCCGTCTTACACCACGGCGATGGTGCATTTCGACCTGCTGCACCTGTCACCGGAGCAGGCCCGTACCCTGGTGCGCGAAGCGCTGGAAAACCTGCGCCCGGACAACGGCAGCGGCGGACGTCTGCACGAGATTCCGGTGTGGTACGACCTGAGTGTCGGCCCGGAGCTGGCCCTGTTGGCCGAGCGCTGCGCTACCTCGGTGGCCGACATCGTGCGCCGTCACAGTGAACGCGAGTATCAGGTGTTCGCCCTGGGATTCGCGCCGGGCTTTGCGTTCATGGGCCTGGTTGAAGAAGCCTTGGCGGCGCCGCGCCTGGCGACGCCGCGCAAGCGCGTGGCGGCCGGCAGCGTCGGCATCGCCGAGCGTCAGACCGCGGCCTACCCGGCGGTGTCACCCGGTGGCTGGAACCTGATCGGCCGTACCCCGAGCAAGCTTTTTGACCGTGAGCGGGACGGCTACAGCCTGTTGCAACCGGGCGACCGGGTGCGTTTCGTGGCTGTCGACCACACCACCTTCATCAACCTGGGCGGCGACGATACCCCGCTGGAGGCCTTGGCATGAGCCGCTTGTCGATTGAGGCCAGCACGCCGCTGTGCCTGCTGCAGGACGCCGGTCGGTTCGGCGTGCGCCACCTGGGCGTGACCCAGGGCGGGGCACTGGACTGGGTCTCTATGCGTTGGGCCAACTGGCTGCTGGGCAACCCTGCCGAGGCGCCGGTGGTGGAAGTTACTTTGGGCGGTTTCAGTCTGGTCGCCGAGGACGATTGCTGCCTGGCGCTGGCGGGCGCCGATCTGGATGCGCGGATCGACGGTGAGCCGCTCAAGCCCTGGTCCAGCTTCACCCTGAGCAGGGGCCAGCGCTTGCGCCTGAATCAACCTGTGCAGGGTGCGCGGGCTTATCTGGCCGCGCCGGGCGGCTTTGCTGCAGCGCAGGTGCTGGGCAGTTGCGCGAGCGTGGTGCGCGAGGAACTGGGCGGGCTGGATGGGTTTGGTTCGCCGTTGGCCAAGGGGCAACAGCTGGCATATGACCGTCCCGTGCCCGTATTGAAAACAGTGCCCGAGGCGTTGCGACCTGACTTTGGTGACGTCAGTGCACTTGATCTGGTGTTGGGGGCGCAGATCGGTGACTTCAGTGGCCAGAGCCTGTTCGAGGCATTCAACCGCGACTGGACCCTCGACAGCCGCGCCGACCGCATGGGCATGCGTTTGCTGGGCCCGGCCTTGCAGTATCAGGGTGCGCCGATGATTTCCGAGGGGATTCCGCTGGGCGCAGTACAGGTACCGCCGGATGGGCAGCCGATCGTGTTGCTCAACGATCGCCAGACCATCGGTGGTTACCCACGCCTGGGCGCGTTGACGCCGTTGGCGCTGGCACGCCTGGCGCAGTTGTTGCCGGGGAATGTGGTGCGTTTCAAGCCGGTGGTCCAGGAGTCGGCCTGGCAACAACAGCGGGACTATCTGCAGCGGTTTGAACTGTAGGAGCGGATTTACCGGGGCGCCGGATCGCCGCGATGGGGCGCAACGCGGCCCTAGATATAGGCCTGCTGTGCAGGCCATCGCGGATGAATCCGCTCCTACAAGGCTCGGTGTTATTTGGACAAAAACCGCATCCCTTCTTCCAGCCCGCGCAAGGTCAACGGGAACATCCGGTCTTCGACCAGCTCGCGAACGATGTTGGTCGACGCGGTGTAGCCCCAGGTGTCCTTCGGATACGGGTTGATCCAGATGAGCTTCTTGTACTTCTCCATGAAGCGTTGCATCCACACGTAACCGGCTTCTTCGTTCCAGTGCTCGACGCTACCACCCGGCTGGGTGATCTCGTAGGGCGCCATGGCAGCGTCGCCGACGAACACCACTTTGTAGTCGGCGCCGTACTTGTGCAACAGGTCCATGGTCGAAGTGCGTTCCGAAGTACGGCGCATGTTGTTCTTCCACACCGACTCGTAAACGAAGTTGTGGAAGTAGTAGTACTCAAGATGCTTGAACTCGGTTTTGCAGGCCGAGAACAGCTCCTCGCAAATCTTCACATGGGCGTCCATCGAGCCGCCAATGTCGAACAGCAGCAGCAACTTGACGCTGTTGCGCCGCTCGGGACGCATCTGGATGTTGAGCAAGCCAGCGTCGCGCGCGGTGTGGTCGATGGTGCCGTCGATATCCAGCTCTTCGGCCGCACCCTGGCGGGCGAACTTGCGCAGCCGGCGCAGGGCCAGCTTGATGTTGCGTGTGCCCAGTTCGACCTGGTCGTCGAGGTTCTTGTACTCACGCTGGTCCCAGACCTTGACCGCCTTGCCCTGGCGCTTGCCGGCGTCACCGACGCGAATGCCTTCAGGGTTGTAGCCGCCCGAACCGAACGGGCTGGTGCCGCCGGTACCGATCCACTTGTTGCCGCCGGCATGGCGTTCCTTCTGCTCTTCCAGGCGCTTCTTGAACTCTTCGATCAGCTTGTCCAGGCCTCCCAGGGACTGGATTTGCGCGCGCTCCTCGTCAGTCAGCGAACGCTCGAACTCCTTGCGCAGCCAGTCTTCGGGAATCAGCGCTTCGAGGTGCTGGTTGAGGTTCTCAAGGCCCTTGAAGTAGGCGGAAAACGCCCGGTCGAACTTGTCGAAATGCCGTTCGTCCTTGACCAGGATCGCCCGCGACAAATAGTAGAACTCGTCCATGTCGGCAAAGGTGACGCGCTGCTTGAGTGCATTGAGCAGGTCAAGCAGCTCGCGTACCGACACTGGCACCTTGGCCGCGCGCATTTCATTGAACAGATTGAGCAGCATGGCAATTGCCCCCGGGCTCAGCGATTACCGCGACGGCTCATGAAAGCCAGGCGCTCGAGCAATTGCACGTCCTGTTCGTTTTTCACCAGGGCGCCGGCCAGCGGCGGGATGGCCTTGGTCGGATCGCGTTCACGCAACACGGCTTCGCCGATGTTGTCGGCCATCAGCAACTTCAGCCAGTCGACCAGTTCGGAGGTGGACGGCTTTTTCTTCAGGCCCGGTACTTTGCGCACATCGAAGAACACGTCCAGCGCTTCGCTGACCAGGTCTTTCTTGATGTTGGGGTAGTGCACGTCGACGATCTTCTGCAGGGTGTCGCGATCCGGGAAGGCGATGTAGTGGAAGAAGCAGCGGCGCAGGAAGGCATCCGGCAGTTCTTTCTCGTTGTTCGAGGTAATGATGATGATCGGGCGCTGCTTGGCCTTGATCGTCTCGTCGGTCTCGTAAACGTAGAACTCCATCTTGTCCAGTTCCTGCAACAGGTCGTTGGGGAACTCGATGTCGGCCTTGTCGATTTCGTCGATCAGCAGAATCACGCGCTCTTCGGACTCGAACGCTTCCCAGAGCTTGCCTTTCTTCAGGTAGTTGCGCACGTCGTGGACTTTGTCGACGCCCAGCTGCGAGTCACGCAGGCGGCTGACCGCATCGTACTCGTAGAGTCCCTGATGGGCCTTGGTGGTCGATTTGATGTGCCAGGTGATCAGCTTGGCGCCAAAGGATTCGGCCAGCTGCTCGGCGAGCATGGTCTTGCCGGTGCCCGGCTCGCCCTTGACCAGCAACGGTCGCTCCAGGGTGATCGCCGCGTTGACCGCCAGTTTCAGGTCGTCTGTGGCGACGTATGCGCGGGTGCCTTCGAACTTCATGAACCGATCCTCTAACGTAGCGCCGGGGATGCATGGCCCCTGGCGGAAAATTGTCATGCACGACTATAACGCGGCCATCGGCCGAGTGGGAACGCAGACGCTCCATTCAGTCTCTGAATGGAGCGTCACGCCATGACTCAGTCAGACTTGGGCGGCGGTTGCTCATAGCGTGCGTTGAAGGCCTGGATAAAGCCATTGCGCAGTATTTGCAGGAACGCCTCGAAGGCGCTGATATCGCTTTTATGCACGCTGCCACTCAGTTCGACCCGGGTGGCAAACTGGTTCTTGCGCTGATTTTTCAACACCGTCTCGCTGCCGCCGACCAGCGCTTCCCAAATCGAGCGAAAAAAGCCTTTGTCTTCATTTTTGACGTCCTGCTGCCAGTTGAACACGTCAACGTCGCGCAACAGTGGCTTGATGTAGCCATGCAACCGGCCTTTTTGCGCTTCGGCTTCAATCACCAGGTCGCCATGGCCTGCGTTGAAATCGAATTTTCCATAAGCGCTGGCGAAGTCATTGAGTTGACGCAACTGGATGCCGGTGGCGCGCAGGCGGAACTGGAAATCATCAAAGTCGCTGAACGGGTCGAAGGTGGCGTTGCTTTCCACGCTGGCGTCACCCAGCAGCCGGGCTTTGCCTTCGAAGCGGGCATCGCGCCGGCCTTTGAGGTCCTGGACATTGGTCAGGTTGCGGATGCTGGCATCCAGCCGGGTCGCCTTGAGGTTGACCGGCGGCTTGGATGTGAAATTGCGAAACGTCAGGGTGCCGCTGTCGATTCGCACTTCGTTGAGGGTGATGGGCAACAGCTTTTCCAGCTGCTGGCGCCAGTCGGTGCCCTGGCCGGTCTGTGAGGTCTGTTTGTTGCCGCCGTCGACAAAGTTCAGCTGGGGGCGCACAAAAGTCACTTCCGCGACCACCGCATGGTCGTACCACAGCGAACGCCAACTGACCGACAGGTCGATCAACGGCGCCTCGAGGAAGGGCACGGGCACCTTGCCGGTGGTCTTGACGATGTTCAGGCCATTGATGGTGTAGGCGCCACGCCACCAGGCCAGGTCGACATCGGTGATCTGCCCGCGGTAGTCGCCCATGTCGGCCAGTTTGTCATTGAGGTAGTTGCGCACCAGCAGGGGCAGCGCCAGGTGCAGGCTGACCAGCAGCAAGACAACTCCCAGCAATCCCCATAAGGGCCAGCGATAGCGGCGTTTCATCGGCAGAACCTGTGCAAGTGGCTATAGACCGGTTGACCCCCGCCGCGAGTCAGCGTTCGCAGAATGTGGACGCATCGGTGCGTCGGGCTTACCCTTGAAGTTTTCCGCACCGGTGCCAAAAGGACCCCGTCATGAGCCGTATCTTTGCTGACAACGCGCACTCCATCGGCAATACGCCGCTGGTCCAGATCAACCGCATCGCCCCCCGCGGTGTGACCATCCTGGCCAAGATCGAAGGGCGTAACCCGGGTTACTCGGTCAAATGCCGGATTGGCGCCAACATGATCTGGGACGCCGAAAGCAGCGGCAAACTCAAGCCGGGCATGACGATTGTCGAACCGACCTCGGGCAACACCGGTATTGGCCTGGCGTTTGTTGCCGCCGCCCGCGGCTACAAGCTGCAATTGACCATGCCGGCCTCGATGAGCATCGAACGCCGCAAGGTCCTCAAGGCCCTGGGCGCCGAACTGGTACTGACCGAGCCGGCCAAGGGCATGAAAGGTGCCATCGAAAAAGCCGGTGAAATTGTCGCCAGCGACCCGGCCAAGTACTTCATGCCGGCCCAGTTCGATAACCCGGCCAACCCGGCAATTCACGAAAAGACCACCGGCCCGGAAATCTGGAACGACACCGACGGCGCTGTCGATGTGCTGGTGGCCGGCGTCGGCACTGGCGGCACCATTACCGGTGTATCGCGCTACATCAAACAGACCCAGGGCAAGGCCATTCTCTCGGTGGCGGTCGAACCCAGTGTTTCGCCGGTGATTACCCAGGCCCTGGCGGGCGAAGAAATCAAACCCAGCCCGCACAAGATCCAGGGGATTGGTGCCGGATTCGTCCCGAAGAACCTTGATCTGTCGATGGTCGATCAGGTTGAGCGGGTCAGCGACGAAGAGTCCAAGGCGATGGCCCTGCGCCTGATGCAGGAGGAGGGGATCCTTTGCGGGATCTCCTGTGGCGCGGCCATGGCAGCCGCCGTGCGCCTGGCAGAGAAACCGGAAATGCAGGGCAAGACCATCGTGGTCATCCTGCCTGATTCGGGCGAGCGCTACCTGTCGAGCATGCTCTTCAGTGACCTGTTCACGGACCAGGAGAACCAGCAATAAAGCGCCCTGGCGCTGATCAAGGGCAATAATTGGCGCAGGGCTTTGTTGCACAATCCTTAATACAGAATGCTGGCCCCGGTTGTTTTTACCGGGGCCAGATGGGTTTATGATGCCCGATTAATCCGGCAGCGATGGCCAGATCGAAATTCCAAGGAGTGTTGCATGACCTTTTCCTTTGTCGCCAAGGCAGGTGTTTTGCTGCTGTTTTTCGGCAGCACGCTGTATGTGCACCTGCGCGGCAAGGCACGTTTGCCCATGTTGCGTCAGTTCGTTAACCATTCGGCGCTGTTCGCGCCGTATAACGCGCTGATGTACCTGTTCTCCGGGGTGCCGTCCAAGCCCTACCTGGACCGCACGCGCTTTCCCGAACTCGATGTGCTCAAGGACAACTGGCAAGCCATCCGCGAAGAGGCCATGCACCTGTTCGACGAGGGGTACATCCGCGCCGCCGAGAAAGACAACGACGCCGGTTTCGGTTCGTTCTTCAAGAAGGGCTGGAAGCGTTTCTACCTGAAGTGGTACGACAAACCCTTGCCGTCTGCCGAAGTGCTTTGCCCCAAGACCGTCGAGCTGGTCAACAGCATTCCCAACGTGAAAGGCGCGATGTTTGCCTTGCTGCCCGGTGGCAGTCACCTCAACCCGCACCGCGATCCGTTTGCCGGCTCCCTGCGGTACCACCTGGGGCTGTCGACACCCAACTCCGACGACTGCCGCATCTACGTCGACGGTCAGGTGTACGCCTGGCGCGACGGTGAAGACGTGATGTTCGACGAAACCTATGTGCACTGGGTGAAGAACGAGACCGAGACCACGCGGGTGATTTTGTTCTGCGATGTCGAACGTCCGCTCACCAATTCGCTGATGACCCGCATCAACCGCAGTGTCAGTGCCTTTCTCGGCCGTGCTACCGCGCCGCAGAACACCGATGACGAGCGAGTCGGCGGTATCAACCAGGCCTATGCCTGGAGCAAGCGCTTCAGCAATGTGATCAGCAGCCGGGTCAAACAGTTCAAGCGGGCCAATCCCAAGGCCTATCGGATACTGCGCCCGGTGCTGGCAGTGCTGGTTGCCTACCTGCTGTATCACTGGTTGTTCTGATGCTGTGGGAGCGGGTTCACCCGCGAAGGGGCCGGTGAAATCGGAGTGACCTTTTCGCGGGTGAACCCGCTCCCACAGGGGCGGTGTAAATTTTGAAGTGTGCAAGGGCAAGCCCAATAATCGGCTTGCACGCCCGAAACAGGCTGTTCTATAGTCAGCCACAGTTCACCTCACCGAAGACCTGCTCATGCCAGCTTCCCCACTCAGCACCGTATTCGCTACCGCGCCCGACGCGGTGGTAGTCGTGCGTGGGTCTCAGCAGCCGGCCATGATCAGTCACTACCCACCACCTGTCAGTAGCGTGGTTGTGTGCGTTGTCGCACCACCAGGCGTGGTAGTGCTGGGCTAAGCGGCCAACCGCTGCGTCCCGTCACACCTGAACCCTACTGAATACGGTTGGCTGCCTCCAACAGGCAGCACCGTTCGGCTTATCTGCCCGAATACAGGTGGCATTCATGTTTGCTCTATCGAAAGAATCCATGGCCTCGGCGGCCACCACCAGCCTGTTCGTCCTGCTCTGGAGTAGCGGGGCGATCGTCTCCAAGTTGGGCCTTGCCCACGCCAGTCCCTTTGCATTCCTGCTGCTGCGCTCGGCCCTGGCGCTGGGCGGCCTGTTGCTGCTCGCGCCGTTGCTCAAGCTGCGCTGGCCGCGCGGGCGGGCGGGGGTGCTGCAGGCGTTGGCTACTGGTTGTGTGTTGCTCGGTGCCTATCAGATCTTCTACCTGCTGGCGCTGAACACCCAGGTGACCCCCGGTGTCATGGCCACGGTCATGGGCGTGCAACCCATTCTCACCGTGATGGTGATGGAACGTCAGCGTTCCTGGAGCCGGCTGTTCGGCCTGGGGCTGGGGCTGAGCGGGTTGATCATGGTGGTGTACCAAAGCATCAACCTGGGCGGGGTGTCCCTGACGGGGATGCTCTTTGCCCTGTTGGCGCTGGCCAGCATGACCTTTGGTGCGATCATGCAAAAGCGCATCACCAGCAATCCCATGGGCACCTTGCCGTTGCAGTACATCGCCGGGTTGTTGATGTGTGCGCTGTTCGCGCCATTGCAACCGCTGCACGTTGAACTCACCGGCAGCTTCATCGGCGCCTTGCTGTGGATGGGGTTGGTGGTTTCGCTGCTGGCGACATTGCTGCTGTATCGGCTGATCGCCCGTGGCAACCTGGTCAACGTCACGAGCCTGTTCTACCTGGTACCGGCGGTGACGGCGGTCATGGACTACCTGATCTTCGGTAACCGACTGGCAGCGCTGAGCCTGCTGGGCATGGGCTTGATCGTGATCGGGCTGCTGTTTGTGTTCCGCAAGCCAGCCCAGCCCGCGGCACAGCTTCAGGCCGACTAGGTTGCATCGCCGCCCGGCCTTGGCCGGGCGGCTTTGATTCAGAAGTAGTAGCCGATGTTGATATTGGTGCGGTAATACCAGTCGTTGCTGCCGATGGAACTGGTGCTGGTCCAGCCGGTACCGTTTTCGGCGCCACCGAACGGGTTGGCGTTCTTCGCCCAGGTAAAGTCGACCCAGGCCATGATCGGCATGGCGAGGAACTGCGCGCCGACGGTGAACATCTGCGAGTCGTCCCAGCCGCTCTTGTCTTTCATCATCCGGCTGTAGTCGGTGTACAACTTGACCTTCTTCAACTGCCCCAAGCCGGGGGTGAAGATGTCGTAGCCGAGGTTGAGCGAGCCAATCGTGGCCTTGGAGGCGATCAGGAACGCCGGGGTCAGGCCGTTGCCGCCCATCAGTACCGAATCGTTGCTGACGCCGTCGGGGTTCTTCGGATCGAATTCATAACGAATGGCCTGGCTGGTCACCGTCCACGGCCCGGCATTGACGATGGCGTGCACACCGCCTGCCCAGTAGTCGCCATCATCGCGGGTGGTGGCGTTGTAGAGCTCGGCGGCCGCCAGTGATGCACCAATTTCGGTTTTCCAGCCATCGCCGGCGAACGTCCGGGCAACCCGCGCGTTGATCTGGTTACGCTTCTCGTTGTCCTGACGCGACTGGGTAAAGGCAACAGCGTTGTCGTCCAGGTCGGCATAGCGACCCACCTCTGGCGAGTAGCGAATGCCGCTGGGCAGCATGCGCGGGAAGTAACCCAGTTGCAGGTCCCAGTCTTTGTCTTTGTAGCTGTACTTCAGGCCCGTGCCGGCGCTGACGCCATAGCCCATGAAAAACGGGATGTGGTAGCTCCAGCCAAACTGCGGGTAAGGCTCAAGGCCGAAGGGTTTGAACGGTGCACCCAGTTGCAGGTTGGCGTTGGGGCTAAAGCGGTAGCCGACATAACCGCGGTCGATGGAGCGCTTGCCGTCGTCCTGGAACCAGTAGCCGACATCGCTGAACAGTTGTTTGTGCGTGGCCTGGACATCGATGCGGAAGGTGTCGAACAGGAAGCGTCCGTTGTTCTCAGTGGTATCCCAATGTTCATCTCGATAGTTCACCCGCAAAGCGCCGCCAATATCCAGTGAACTCTGGCCATCATCGCTGCGCCAGGCGATATGTGGAAAAGGCTTTTTTACCGCTGGCGGCTGATCGGGGGCGGCCGGGCCGGGTTCGGAGGCGAAGCTTACGCAACTGCCAAGGATCAGGCCCAGGCTTACCACATACTTGTTCATATCATTGCCCTGCAAGGTTGAGCCATTTCTGTGGGCAACAGCTGTCCGCCGCCTGGAACAAGGCGTTAACGAGGAATCAGCGATGATGCGCACGTGGCTAAAGGTATTGGACTTTTATTGTTTTATAGGTGGTTCGTTGTTCAATGGTTAAACCCAGTAAGGTAAGAGCAGGAACTGTGCCAGTGCGAAAGTTTGCGCGGAAGTTATAAAAATCCCATATAGAACAATTATTTATATTTGAAACAATTAAAGTTGTGCCGAGGGTGAAACGGTCAGGGGGTTAAGTAACAGGCGTGTGCAATTGCAGTGCGGTTTAATTGCACAAGGTACGTTAATGGCGCGTGACGTGTTTTATGAGTGAATAATCAGGCAAAAAAAACCGGCACACAGGGTGCCGGTCAATTGCGCGTGCAATGCGGATAAAGCAGTTACAGATCAAGTACCAGGCGCCGGCTCTTGCAGCCGGACACACATACCATCATCGATTTGTTCGCTGCCCGTTCAGCTTTGGTCAACACACCGTCGCGGTGGTCGATGTCGCCTTCGATCACGCGGGTCTCGCAAGAGCCGCACACGCCTTCACGACAGCTGTATTCGATATCGCATCCGGCATCGAGCAGCACATCGAGCAGGTTCAGTCCCGGTTCGATATTCAGCGTCTTGCCGGTTTTTTTCAGCTCGACGCTGTAGCTGTCCTGGGCATCTTCCGACGGCGGCAGTTCGGCAGCGGTAAAGCGTTCGATATGCGCATGGGGATAGCCGAGGTTTTCGCAGGTGCTTTCGAAGGCATCGAGCATCGGCGTCGGGCCACAGCAATAGAAGTGGGTGTCACGCGGCTGGTCGGCGAGGTAATGCGCCAGATCCGGCACCGTGCCTTTCTCGTCGTTGAAGTGGTAAACCACCCTGGCGTCGAGGCCGCTGAGTTGTTCAAGCAGCGCTGCTTCCTTGCGCGAACGGGCGCAGTAGATCAGTTCGGCGGATTTACCCAGGGCCAGCAGCTGGCGAAACATGCAGTAGATAGGGGTAATGCCGATACCGCCGGCGACCAGCACGTTATGGCTGGCGTGCGGATCGAGGGCGAAGTTGTTGCGCGGTTGCGAGATGGTCAATTGCGAACCGACGCGCAACTGCTCGTGGACGAACGCCGAACCGCCGCGGCTGTTGCGGTCGCGCAAGATACCGACCACATAGCGGTCGCGATCACTCGGCGAGTTGAGCAACGAGTAGCTACGCACCAGGCCGTTGGGCAGGTGCAGGTCAATGTGCGAACCGGCTTCGAACGGCGCGAACACGGTATCGCCCCAAGGGCGCAGCTCGACGCTGATAATGCCTTCGGCTTCGTGGCGCAGGGTGTGGACCAGCGCCGTGATGGTAGAGGAGTTGGACATCGTTCACCTCGTTGGCGCAGTGCGCATGTCAATGTCGAGTCGGGCACAGGCTTCGATCTCCACCACCAGTTCCGGGAACACCAGGGCGCTCACTTCAACCAGGGTGGAGGTGGGGTAGCAGGCCAGGCCTTCGAAGAAGTCGCGACGGGCGCGGCCGACTTCGTCCTTGTCGGCAATCCGGGTCAGGTACACCGTCAGCCGGTAGATGTTGCCGATGTGGCCGCCGGCCGCTTCGACCAACGCCAGCGCCTTGTTCAGCACCACCAGGGTCTGTTCATAGGCGCCGAGCGGGGTGCCCGCTTCGGCGGCCTGACGTGTGGCGGGATGCCCGGTCATACCGGACATCACCAGTTCGTTGCCGAGCAGCAGGGCGTTGGACCAACTGGCCGTGGCCAGCTCGGGTACCGCCTGTGCCTGAATACGCTGCACGGCCTGGCTCATGACAGCTGCTTCGCTTCGATCAGCGCCAGCTGTTCCTTGGCCTTGCCCTTGAGGTAGCGGCGCAGGCGCACTACACCCAGGTCATGCTGGTAGAGGTTTTCGCGCTGGTTGGCGTCGGCTTCCATGAACTCCAGTAGCACCCGGTCCTGTTCCAGTACGGCCCAGTGACGTGCTTCCAGCCGGTTCTTGTAGAGGAAGCGCCAGGTGTCGCGCTGCCAGCCGGTCAATGGCCGGGCGCGCCAGTGGAACACGGCGGACAGGCTGCGGCTGCTGGGTGTGTAGCTGCCGATGATGGTGAAGTTGCCACCCGGGCCGCCGGTTTTTGGATAAGGAATTTCCAGGCGCAGCCAGTGGCAGCCGTTGTCGAGGAATTCGGTCCAGTCGAAGTTGACCCCGCGCTGGCCCTCTTTCTCGAAGAAGAAACCCTGGTCGGTGTCGCGGGTGACGAATTTGGCGGTGGCTTCGCCTTCGCTCATCGAGTGCGACATCTTGTGCAGGTAGGTGCCGTGCATCGGGTCCATGACGTTGTCGAGTACGTAGCGGTAATCACCTTTCCACTCGGTGTAGCAGAGGAAGCTGCTCCACTCCGGCGACGTCAGCTGCTCGGGCAGCACCAGCTCGGGTGGTGTGTCCAGGTGCGGGTCGGTGGCGTTGAAGAGGAAAATCGCACCGGCGGCCTCACGGGTGTGGAACATGCGCGTCGGGCGGCTGCCTTCGAGTTTGCAACCGGGGCTGCCGGGCACTTTGGTCACGGTGCCGTCGCAACGCACTTCGACGCCATGGTACGGGCACTGCAGGCGGTCACCCAGCACCGGGCCCTGGGACAGCGGGGCGCCGCGGTGCGGGCAGTGGTCTTCGAGGGCATGCACGCTGCCATCGTTATCGCGCCACAGGGCGATCTTGTAGCCCAGGCGTCGCACCGACACCGGCTTTTCGCCGAGCAGCTCCGACGGCAGGACCGGAAACCAGAGGTCTTTGAGGCCGTTGGCCAGGTGGTTCTCAACAGGGTCGACGGTGAATTGCATATTCATCTTGTTCTTACCTCCGGCGGGTCATGCGCCCAGCCGAGCCATCAGGGTTTTGTAGGAGTCTTCGGTCCATTCGCCGCTGGTCAGCGGGCAGGGCGGGCCGGCCAGGTTCAGGTGCGCGAGCAGGGCGGGCAGTTCCGTGACGCCGTTGCCATAGGCACGCTCGATGGAATCACCCAGCAGTTCTTCGAACTGCGTATTGGAGCGTTTGCGGGCCTGATGCGGCTCCAGGTAGCGTTCGCTGTTGTTCATCTCATTGACCTCCATTGCGGACCCGTTCGCGGATCATTTCGCGGACCGGGACAAAGTCGTACGTCGGATAGCATTCGGTGCGGAACACGCCCCAAGCGGCGCGTTCCAGTTCAACATTGACCTTGCTCAGCAGGCTCGGGGGCAGGCGCAGGGTGACGATCTGGCCGAGGCCCATGGCCACGGTCCAGGACACCACCTCGACACCCTCGGGGGGAAAACTGTCCCACCAGCCCATGGTTTTCATGTGCGCCTGGATCTGCTCGAGGTTCTTCGACTGGTCGTGCTTGAGCAGCACGGTCAGCAGCAGGGATTCACTCATGCTCATCCCCTCAGGCTGCACGGCTGGTCGGTACGGTCCAGGCGTCATAGCCGTAGACCCAGTCGGCATTGCCGCCGGCCTTGAGCCACTGGTTGCCACGCGAACCGATCTGGATCTGGCTGGTGCGCTCCAGGCGGGCCTGCTGGTAGCCCTGCAGCGCACTGGCGATCTGCGCAGTGGTGTTCACACCTTCAAGGTGGCGTGCCAGGACCACGGCGTCTTCGATGGCCTGGCCGGCGCCTTGCGCCATGAATGGCATCATCGGGTGGCAGGCGTCGCCAAGCAGGGTGATCGCCCCTTGCGACCAGAACGGCAGCGGATCGCGCTCGTACAGTGCGGTCTTGAGCACGTCGTCGCAGGCGTCGAGCAGGGCGCGGGCGTCGGCATGGAAATCCTGATAGTGACTGCGCAGCTCGCTGGCATCACCTGCGGTGGTCCAGGATTCGAGGTGCCAGCTGTCCTGGGCAGTGGTGGCGAAGATGAAGATGTCGCGGCCCTGGTTCAGCGGGAAAGTGACGATCTGGCTCTGCGGGTTCGGGCCCCACCATTTGGTGAAGGCCTGGATGTTCGGCACCTGGGCCACCTTGCTCAGCGGCACCACGGCGCGGTAGGCGACCACACCGGTGAAGCGCGGTTGCTCTTCACCGAACAACGCATTGCGCACCACCGAATGAATGCCGTCGGCACCGATCAGCAGGTCAGCGCGATGCTGGCTGCCATCCTTGAAGCGCAGTTCGACTCCGTTGGCGTCCTGCACTATCTGCTCGGCACGTTTGCCGAATTGCACATGCTGCAGCGGAAACACGTCAGCCAACGCCGCCAGCAAGTCGGCGCGGTGGATGGTCAGTTGCGGGGCGCCGTACTGGTTTTCGGCGGCATCGGCCATTTCCAGGCGTGAGGTTTCTTCACCGCTGTCCCACATCCGGCTGATCCGGTGCGTGGGGCGTGCGGCCGGAATACGCACCGCCGGGCCGACGCCGAGGCCGTCGAGGGCGCGCACGGCATTCGGGGTGAGGTTGATGTCGGCACCCACCCGCAGGAAGGCTTTCGACTGCTCGAATACCGTTACGTTGTGACCGGCCTGGCGCAGGGCGATGGCGGCGGTGAGGCCGCCGATTCCGGCGCCGTTGATAGCAATGTTCAACGAAGACATGGGCGACTCCTGTTCAAGGTTTCGGTTTGTCGGTAAGGAATTTGCCTTGCGGTGCTTCGACGTGTTGCTGGCGCCGGGTGTTGCCATCGATGCCACCGGCAATCGCCCACTCGGCGAACACGGTCGGACCGGGTTCGAATTCACGCGGCTGCCATTCAGCGGTCAGCTGGTCTTCATCGGCGTAGTACTCGACCAGCGCGCCCGCCGGGTTCTTGAAGTACCAGAAGAATGCCGACGACACCGGGTGCCGACCCGGGCCGATCTCGGTCGCCCAACCGCTGCGCGAAATGTGCATGCCGCCACCGAACACTTCGTGCAGGTCGCGCACGGTAAAGGCGACATGGTTCAGGCCGGCCCGTGGCGCCGGCAGCTGGAGCATGAACAGGTCGTGGTGGCCGCCTTCCTCGGCGGTGCGCAGAAAGGCGCCGCGGTTGGGGTAGCGGTCCGAGGCCTGGAAGCCGAAGCGCTCGTGGTAGAAGGCTTCGCAGGCATTCACGTCCTTGACGAAGAACACCACATGGCCGACTTCGATGGGGGTGGCGCGCTCGTAGACCGGCGCCGGTTTGTTGATCCGGCCCTTGGTCTGCCAGGTGTTATGGCCGCTGCATTCGATGTCGAGGGGGCGCTTGCGGGTGACCTGCAAACGGATCGCCAGGCCGTTGGGGTCGGTGCAGCCGATGCGCCCGTTGCCTTCGACAAACCCCGGGTCGTTGGCGATGCGCTGGCTGTACAGGGCCAGGTCGGCTGCGCTCTCCACGCCCCAGACCACTTCACGCACGGTCGAGCCTGGCTCGATGGCGGGAGGCAGGTCGGCCTTGTTGAGGTCTGCCAGCACCACGCGGCAGCCGTTCAGTGTTTCGAAGATCACTTCGTCCGGCTGCTCGCTGACCTTGCTCAGGCCCCAGTCGCTGAAAAAGCGCACGCAGGTGTCGAGGTCTTCGACGCCGTAGGTGACTTCATCGATGCCCAATACGCTCATGCTCGTGCCTCCACACCGGCCCAGGCCAGTGGCTGTTCATTCATGCCCCAGTAGAGGCTTTTCTGTTCCATGTACTGCAGAATCCCCAGGCGGCCTTTTTCACGGCCCAGGCCGCTGTCGCGCCAGCCGCCGAACGGGGTGGAAATGGAGAACTGCTTGTAGGTATTGATCCACACGGTGCCGGCCTGGATCTTGCGGCCCAGGGCCCAGGCGCGCTTGTAGTCGCGGCTCCAGATGCCGGCGGCGAGGGCATAGAGGCTGTCGTTGGCCTGCTCGATCAGTTGCTCTTCGCTGTCGAAGGGCATCGCCACCAGCACCGGGCCGAAGATCTCTTCCTGGCAGGTTTGCTGGCTGTTGTTCAGGCCTTCGAGAATGGTTGGCGGGTAGAAGTAGCCCTGGTCGAAAATGCCACCGGCCGGCCGCTGGCCACCGAGCAGCAGGCGACCGCCCTCGGCCAGGCCCAAAGCCACATAGCGCTCCACCGATGCGCGGTGCGCGGCACTGATCAACGGGCCCATCTGCGTGGCTTCGTCGGCCGGGTCGCCCAGTCGCAGGCGGGCGGCCCCGGCAACCAGACGCTGCATGAACTCGGCATACAAAGAGCGGGCGACGAACAACCGCGAGCCGGCAATGCAGGCTTCGCCCGACGAGCTGAAGATGCCGTACAGCACGCCGGCCACGGCGTGATCGAGGTCGGCGTCATCGAGGACGATGGTCGGCGACTTGCCACCGAGCTCCAGCGACACCGGCATCATTTTGTCGGCGGCAATGTGTGCAATGTGTTTGCCGGTCCGGGTGCCGCCAGTGAACGACACGCGCTTGATCAACGGGTGTTGGGTCAAGGCATCACCGAGCACTGAGCCTTTGCCCGGCAACACGCTGATCAGGCCCTTGGGCAAGCCGGCTGTTTCGCAGATCTGCGCCAGTTGCAGGGCCAGCAGCGGGGTGATCTCGGCGGGCTTGATCACCACGGCGTTGCCGGCGGCAAGGGCCGGGGCAACCTTCTGGGCTTCGCTGGCAATCGGCGAGTTCCACGGGGTAATGGCGGCCACCACGCCCATTGGTTCATATACGCTCATGCTGACGAAATCGCCACGCGATGGGGTGATGGTTTCTTCCAGGGTTTCGCAGGCAGCGGCGAAGAACTGGAAGGTACCTGCAGCGCTGGCGACCAGGGCGCGGGTTTCGTTGATCGGCTTGCCGTTGTCCTGGCGCTGCAACTGCGCGAGCTCTTCGCCACGCTCGCGGATCAGTTCGGCGATGCGGTACAGCACGGCGGCGCGTTCATGCGGTTTGCGTTGGGCCCAGCCGCTGTGAAGGAACGCCTGGTGGGCGCCTTGTACGGCTTCTTCGACATCGTCGAGGCTGGCCGCATTGAGCCAGGCGACCGGCTCGCCGGTGGCCGGGTAGTGGCTGGCGTAGCGTTCGCCGCCGCCCAGGCGCCAGGTACCAGCGATGCAGATGGGTAAGGTCTGTTCCAGCGTCATCAATGTTCCCCTAGATGGAAATGGCGTGCGCGTGATTGCCCAAGGCACGGACCACGCTGTACACGGTCAGCGCAGAGGTCTTCGGATTGGCCAGCAGCGGCTTGCCGCGCAGGCTCATCTCGAATCCGCCAAAGGCGCCACGGGCTTCGAAGTGGTGAACGTTTTCTTCGCTCGACGGGTCGGCGATCAGTGTCACCCGGGTACGGTCCAGGCCCAGGCCGGCCAGCGACAGGGTGGCGGCAACGTTGGCGTTTTTCGGGTACAGCCGCGCCGCTTCGCGGGCGCTGCCGTTGAAGATCACCGTCGCTTCACTGATCGCGTCCAGGTCGCAGACCTGCTCGGCCGGGGTGTTCTTCCAGGCCTTCGCCGGTTTGCGCCCGGTGTAGTCGACCGAGTCGAGCCCGCCGACCTTGGCCGCCGACAGCGCATCGATGCCACCGATGGCGCCGGGCAGCAGTTCAATGCGGGTGTTGCCCCGTGCGGCCGCTGCCTCCAGGCGTTCGACCAGGCCCGGCTCCGACAGCGCGCCAACCGAGACGATCAGGCAGGCGATGCCGCGTTCCAGCGCCGGCAGCACATGTTCTTCGATCGCCAGGTGACCGGCGCATTCGACCAACAGGTCCGGGCGTGCTGTGGCGGGCAGGGCGGTCAGCACCTGCGGTGGCCGCTTGAAGCTGGCCAGGCGCTGTTGCACCAGGGCTTCTGAGCCGGCCGAGGCGATCACCTGCTCGACGCGCAGCTGCGGATCGTTCTCCAGCAGTTCCAGAACTGCGACGCCAATGGCGCCGCAGCCGATCATGGTGATGTTGAGCATGCGCAAGTCCTCAGGCCGTGGCTTTCTGGGCTTTGGTTTCGCTGTTGGGCGGGCCGGCGAACTGGGTGGCGAAACCGCCCACGCTGAGCATGTCGACTTCCAGCAGGAACGGGCCTTCATGGCTCAGGGCGCTGTCGAGCATCGGCCCGAATGCCGTGAGGTCACTGACCAGGCCATGGCGCAGGCCAATCGACTCGGCGAGCTGGGTGTAGTTCGGCGTGTGCAACTCGACGTAGGCGTGACGGGCGCCGTAGATGGCGTCCTGGATATTGCGGATCACACCGTAACGCTGGTCGTTCATCAGCAGGATCACCACGTTGGCCTTTTCCTGCACCAGGGTCGCCAGTTCACCCAGGTTGAGGATGAAACCGCCGTCACCGGCCAGGGCGAACACTTTGCGTTGCGGATCGGTTTCTGCAGCAGCGATGCCGGCGCCGATGCCCATCGCCAGGCCCTGGCCGATACCGCCGCCCAGGGCGTGCACGCCCGACAGCGGGTGGTAGAGGTTGAGCAGACGGTTGCCCCAGATGCTGTTGGACAGGGTCACGTCGCGTACCCAGGAGAAGTTGCGCCCGGTCAGCGCCTGCAGCTGTTCGACCATGGCCGAGTAGGGGCCGAGGTCGGCGACCAGTTGCGAGCGCGATTGCGCACGCACGGCCTTGAGTTCATCGATGAACGTCGGGTCGATGTTCAGCCTGCCTTGCAGGCGGTCCGCCAGGCCTTCCAGGGCCAGGGCCGAATCGCCGCAGATGAACAGCTCGCTCGAATAGCTGCGGCCTTCGATCGCCGGGTTGGCATCGATGCGCAGGGTGGTGCGCGGCAGTTTCAGGGCGTACTTGAAGGTTTCGTTGCTGCGCAGGCGCGACCCGGCCACCACCAGGGCGTCGCAGGTCTGCAGGAAGCCTTCGACCAGCTTGTTCTGCGAGAAGGCACCGAGGCAGCGTTCGTCGTCTTCGTTGACCACGCCACGGCCCTGGGTCGAGGTGATCACGCCGACGCCCATGTCCAGCAGGCGCTTGACCTGCGCACCGGCATGCCGGGCGCCGCCGCCGAGCCACAGCAGGGGGCGGGTGGCATTGGCCAGGCGTTCGGCGACCAGGTCCAGCGCTTCCGGCGCCGGTACCGCAACCGGCACCGGCAGCGGCGAAAGGTCGGTAGGCATGGGGATGAAGGTCGACTGGATGTCGATCGGGATTTCCACGCTGACCGGGCCGGTCGGCGCGGTGAGGGCGGTCTGCACTGCAAGCTTGAGGGTGCTCAGCGCGGTTTCCACGCTGCGCACGCGGAAGGCCGCTTTGGACACGGCCTTGAGCATGGTCAACTGGTCGCGGGCTTCGTGGATATAGGCGAAATCCTGATCCAGGTAAGGCGTTTCGATCTGCCCGGTGATGTGCAGCAGCGGCGTGCCGGCGGTCAGCGCTTCGACCAGGGCACCGGCGGCGTTGCCGGCGGCGGTACCGGTGGAGGTCAGGCACACGCCCAGGCCGCCGGTGGTACGGGCATAGGCATCGGCCATGTTGGTGGCCCCGGCTTCGCCGCGGGCCATGACGAAACGGATGTTGCCGCGCACGGCGAAGGCATCGAGGATCGGCATGTTGTGGATCGAGATCACGCCGAAAGCGGCCTTGACCTCGCATTGTTCGAGGAACGCGGTGATGGCAGCGCCAACGGTGACAGTGTTTTCATTACGCATGGCGGGACAGGCCTCCAGAAACATCGATATGGCTGCCAGTGGTGTAAGCCGACAGGGGCGAAGCCAGGAACAGGATGGCCTGGGCTGCTTCTTTGGGCAGACCCAGACGACCCAGGGGAATGTGTTTGCGTTGCGCCAGTTGCGCGGTCCATTGCGACCAGTCGAGCGCACGCTCTTCGCGGGCTTCGAAGCGCCGGCGCCACTGGCCCGACTCGACCAGGCCGATGAGGATGCCGTTGACCCGGATGTCTTTTTCGGCGAACTCGGTGGCCATTGAGCGCACCAGGTTCTTCAGCCCGGCGCGGGCCGCCGAGGTGGCGACCATGTGCGCTTCGGGCTGGCTGGCCAGCAGCGAATTGACGCAGACGATCGAGGCACCGGCCTGGCTCTGCAGTTGTGGCAGAAAGGCGCGGACCGGGTAGATCACCGAGAAGAACTTCAACTGCAGCTCTTCGCTCCAGGCAGCGTCGGTGGTGTCGGCAAAGGTCGAGACCCGGCCTTGTCCGGCGTTGTTGATCAGTACCCGGGCCGGGCCCAGGGCTGCCAGGCTGGCGCTGGCGAAGGCGTTGACCGATTCGGCATCAAGCACGTCGCAGACCCGGGCCAGCAGGCGTGCGTCGGGGAAACGTTCGCGCAGGCGTGCTTCGGCACTGAGCAAACGGTCCCGGTCGCGGCCGCAAAAGGCCACTGCCGCACCGGCTTCAAGCAGTTGTTCGACGCAGGCCAGGCCAATTCCGGAAGAGCCGCCGGTGACGATGGCGGTACGTCCTTGCAGTTGATAAAGGCTGCTCATCTCAATCCCTCATCAAGGCCGTTACGCGGCCGGAGCCGGCGTTCGGTGTGTAGTTGAGCAGGCGTGACAGCTCGTCGGCGCTACCGCGGACATGGCCGAGCAAACCGTCGAAATTGATGTGGCCCACTTGCGCCGTGGGAATGGTCACGCCCATGGCGGCAACCACCCGGCCACTGTGGTCGCGCACCGGGGCGGCGATGGTCGAGATCGACGACTCGAAGAACCCTTCGCCGCTGACATAGCCGCGCTGACGGTCGCTCTGGACCAGGTCGAACAGCTCCAGCACGGTTTTTGGCGTGCACGGTGAGTGCTGCTCCAGGTGTTCTTCCGGGTACAGGTCGCGCAGTTCGGCCAGGCTCAGGTCCTCGAGGAGGATGCGCCCGAGCACGGTGGCGTGCGCCGGCAGGCGGGTACCGACGTTGACCGCGCTGGAGAACACCGACGGCGGCGAGACCTTGGCCACGTAGACAATTGAACGCCCGTCACGCACCACCAGGTTGCTCGGGTAGTTGAGGTGATCACACAGCCGCGCCAGCAGCGGCTGACCCAGTTCGGTGAGCTCCAGCGAAGCGAGGTATTCAAAGCCCAGGCGCAGCACCGACATGCCCAGGCGGTATTCGTTGCCGCTGCGAGTGACGAAGCCCATGGTTTCCAGGGTGGTCAGCAGGCGGAAAATGGTCGAGCGCGGCAGCTCCAGGCGCCGCGCCAGCTCCGGTGCGGTCAGGGTGCGGTTCTGCCGGCTGAACTCGCAGAGCAGCAGCAGGCCGCGCTCAAGGCCGGGGACGATGTACTTGTCCTGGTTGTCTTTCAACAGATCCGAATCATTCATAGCGCAGTACCTGTCAGTGAGGCGTCGAGGGTCTGGGCAAGCAGGGTTGCCACGGCCTCGGGTTGTTCGATCGGGCTGGCATGACCAGCCCCGGCAATCAGTTCAAAGGGTGCGCCGAGGCGGTCGGCCAGGGCCTGGCAATCCAGCGGCGGGGTGATGCTGTCGGCAGCGCCGCAAAACACCTGGCAAGGCATGCCAAGGTCGGCGTAGCGCAGCAGATCGTCGCCGCACAGCAGCTCGATGGCCTGGCGATAGCCCTGGGGAACCAGGCGTGCCATGTTCCATTGCACCCAGGCGCGGGCCTCGGCGCTGGCCGCCGCCGAGAGCATGTGTGCGCTGCGCTGGCTGGCTATGTTGGCGATGCCCAGTTGCTCCAGTGCCTGCAGGCGTTTGCTGCGTACTTCAGCGGCCTGTGCAGCGCGGGCCGGGTCGCCATAACCGCGGGCCGGGCTGAGCAGCACCAGGCGGCTGAGCCGTTGTGCGGCACTGCTGGCCAGTGCTGCCGCCGTCAGGGCACCGAGCGAGTGGCCAACCAGCACACAACGCTCGATCTGCAGTGCATCGAGCAACTGCAGCAAACGACGGGCATAGTCCATGGCCTTGGGCGCTGGCATGGGCAACGGGCTGGACTGGCCATAACCCGGCGCATCCCAGGCAATCACCCGCGCGCTGGCGCTCAGTTGCACGGCCACCTGCAACCAGGACGCCGCGCCCGAGCCAATGCCGTGCAGCAGCACGATGGCCGGGCCACAGCCTGCTTCGCGGATCGCCTGGGTGCTGCCCGGCAGCTGCACCAGGCGCAGCGCGAAGGCCTGCTCAAGTTGCGCTTGCAGGGCGAGGGTCGTGTTGTCGGTGGCGTGCAACATGGCCTTACCCGCGCTTGATCGAGGCCAGCGGGTGCGCTGGCGGGTACGTTGGAGTGACTGGCTTTTTCGCGCCGAGCATCACGCACATCAGCGCGTCTTCATCGCCGATGTTGATCTCTTCGCGGTACACGCCTGGCGGTACGGAAATCAGGTCGCGGTCGGTGAGCACGGTTTCGAAGCGCTCGCCGTCTTTCTCGATGATCACCTTGAGCTTGCCGCGCAGCACGAAGAACACTTCCTCGACGTCGGTGTGAATGTGCGGCGGACCTTCATGGCCGGCCGGAATCACCATGGTCGAGAAGGTGAAGTTTTCCGAAGGAATGGTGTTCATGTCACTGTTGACCCCGGTGCCGCCGGTGCCGACGTAACGCATTTGTGCACGGCGGAACTTGGGGTCGTAGTCGGCCTGGAACTTCAGCGCGTCCCAGTCGTACTTGCGGGTTTGGTAACGGGCGATGCGGGTTTGCATCCAGCCTGCCAGGTCCGAACCTGCCGGTTGCTCCCAGGTCTTCGGTGCGTCGTTTTGTACGGAAAGGTCGGTCATGGTGTTCTCCTTGCTCAAGGCATGACGAACCCGCCGTTGACCGGCAGGGTTTGTCCAGTGATGAAACGCGACAGGTCGGACAGGGCGAACAGCACGGCGCCGCTGACGTCTTCGGGTAGTTGTGGGCGTTGAAGCGCCCGTTGTTCGGTGTACAGGCGGTGGCGTGCTTCAGGCACATAGGCCGTGGCTTCGACCAGCACCAGGCCGGGGGCGATGGCGTTGACGGTGATGTTGTCGCCGCCCAGTTCGCGGGCCAGGCTGCGGGTCATGGCGATGATCGCGCCCTTGCTGGCGACGTAGGCGAGCAGGTTCGGTGCGCCCCACAGCGGGGTGTCGGAGGCCAGGTTGATCACCGCCCCCTTGCCGCTGGCACGCAGGGCCGGCAGGCAGGCGCGGGTCATCAGCCAGGTGCCGCGGACGTTGACCTGCATGACCTGGTCCCAGGTGTCGATGTCCAGTTGCTCGCAGGTCTTGCCGCCGGAGTTGGTGATCGAGGCGTTGTTGACCAGGCCATCCAGGCCACCGAGCACGGCGACCGCGTCGGCCACGCAGGCGGTGATCGAATCGGGGCTGCCCAGGTCGACAGTCACGCCGGTGACTTGCAGGCCTTGCTCGCGCAGTTCACAGGCTGCTTGCTGCACACGCTCGGCCAGAATGTCGGCGATCACCACCCGGGCGCCGGCCTGGCCGATGGCCTGGGCAAAGGCGTAACCCAGGCCGCGGGCGCCACCGGTGACCAGCACGCGGCGGCCTTCGAGCAGGTTCTTGAATGCGCTCATCATTGGGTACTCAGCATGGCTTTAGGCAGGTAGTGCAGAACCCGTTTTTCCGCCCAGACAACCGCACCGTAGGCCAGCACGCCGATCAGGGTGAGCATGACGATGGCGACGAAGACCCCGGCGGTGTTGCCCTGGCCTTCGGCATCGACGAGCAGGAAGCCCAGGCCCTGGTTGCCGCCGACCAGCTCACCGACGGTGACGCCGATCACTGCCAGGGTCGAAGCAATACGCAGGCCGGAGAACAGTGCGGCCATGGCCGAGGGGAACTCCACCAGGCGGAAGATCTGCCAGCGGCTGGCGTTCATGGTGCGCACCAGGTTGATCATGTCCGGGTCCACGGTGCGGATCGCCGAGAGCACGTTGATCATCACCGGGAAGAACACGATGAGGATGGCGATGAGGATCTTCGGGTAGATGGTGTAGCCCAGCCACATCACGAACAGCGGTGCGAAGGCGACTTTCGGCGCGATCTGCAGGGCCAGGATGTACGGCGAAAGCATGGCTTCGGCCGAGGGCGACAGGCCCAGCGATACGCCGATGGCGACGCCGAGCAGGGCGCCCAGGCCAAAACCGACGATGATCTCGAAGGCGGTGATCAGGGTGTGTTGCAGCAGGCTGCTGGATTGCCACATGACCACGCTTTCCTGCGCCACGCGGCTCAGTTGCGGCATGACGAATTCAGGCATGCCTAGCAGGCCGGGGCCCCATTGCCAGAGCAACAGGAACAGGAACAGCAGGGCAACGCTGCCGAGCACGGAGGTGTTGAGGTTTCTCATCGGGCTAATACCTTGTTATGCATCCAGGCTTATTGCGCAGCCGTGGTGGTTTCGATGAACTGGTTGCTGTAGAGCTCGTCGAGCTTGGGTTCCTTGGCGACGATGCCTTCGCTGACGTAGAACTTGCGTACCGCGTCGAGGCGCGCCGGGTCGATCTGGCCCAGTACGGTCTGGTTGGCGTAGACATGCTCGACGTACAGGCGGAAGGTTTTCTCCAGCGCCGCTTCCTTGCCGGCGTAGGCCGGTACAGCTTTGGCAAAGGTGACGGCGGCGCCCTTGGGGTCCTGGATGATGTCGCGCATCCCCTGCAGGGTGGCCTGGACCACGCCGCCGACGATTTGCGGTTGATGCTTGATGGCGTCGTCGGAGGCGAGGATCGCCTGGGCCATGCTTTCGAAAATCTCTGTCTGGGGGATCAGGTTGATTTTCAACCCGGCCTCTTCGGCGTTGACCACCCAGTCCGGCACGCCGGCCATGGCCTGGGCCTTGTTGGCCGAAAACAGTTGCCAGACGCCCGAAGGACCGGCGGCCTGGATGTCGACGTCGGTCTTGCTCAGGCCGGCTTTGCGCAGCGACGCGAGCAGGGCGTAGTAGGTGGTGTCGGAGTAGGACATCACGGTCAGGGTCTTGCCCTTGAGGTCCTTGATCGACTGGATGTTTTCCGCGGCATTGGTCGCCACCATCGTCACTCCACCGGCACCGAGTACCGCCACGGCGCGCACTGGAATGCCATTGGCACGGACCACGATCGGGGTGTCACCGATAGCACCGCCGAGCATGGCGTTGCCGGCGCCGATCTGCTTGGCGACATCGACGCCGCCCTTGGCGGCGATGAAGGTCAGGTCCAGGTCCCTGGCACTGTAGTAGCCCTTTTCCTTGGCAATGATCCACGGCGCGAAGGCCGGCGAGTTGGGCGGCGCGGGCAGCAGGTAGGTGACCTTGGTCGGTTCTGCCTGGGCGTTGAGCGCCAGGCCCAGGCCCAGGGCGATGACCGAAGTCTGCGCCAGGCGTTGCAGGGACTTGAACATGCGTACTCCTGAATCGGTTGATGGCCGTGAGGCGTTGATCAATGCAGTTCGGTGTCTTCGCCGACTTTCAGCAGTTCCATCAGGCGTCCGGCCAGCGGGCCGATTTCCGGCAGCTTGCGGCGCTCCAGCGGGTTATCGCGAAACGGCAGGTCGACAGTGATTTCTTCGATGATGGTGCCGGGGCGGGCGCTCATGACCAGCAGGCGGTCGGACATGGCAATCGCTTCGACCAGGTCGTGGGTGATGAACAGCGCGGTTTTCTTTTCTTCGAACAGCATCCGCGCCAGGTCCTGTTGCAGGATCATCTTGGTTTGCGCATCGAGGGCCGAGAACGGCTCGTCGAGAAACAGTACCTGCGGATCGATCGCCAGGGTCCGGGCCAGGGCCGCCCGCTGGCGCATGCCACCCGACAGCTGGAACGGGTAGTGGTCGGCAAAGCCTTGCAGGTGGCAGCGGTTGAGCAGATCTTCGGCAATCGGCTGGCGCTTGGCGGCGGGCATGCCCTGGATCTCCAGGCCCAGCTCAACGTTGCGGCGAATGCTGCGCCAGGGCATCAGCAGGTCCTTCTGCAGCATGAAGGCGACCTTGCGCACCGGGCCGACTACTGCTTCACCGCCGACGAAGACTTCGCCTTCACTGGGCCGGTAGAGACCGGAGCCCATGTTGAGGATGGTGCTCTTGCCGCAACCGGAAGGGCCGATGATCGACACCACCTCACCGCGACGAATCTTGAAGTTCACCTCGCGAATGGCAAAGGGGGCCTCGGACTTGCCCTTGGCCGGGAAGCATTTGCCGACATTTCGAAACTCGATTTCGGTCGGCTCCAGGTCTTCCCTGGAGTGTGGGGTATTCCATTGAGGGGCGATTGCGTACATCTCTTTCACAGCCATTGGGGAAGCTCTCTGGTCTGTTTTATAGGTGATACGCGGTTTAGTGCATGAACAATGCCAAATGTTTAAAGGCACTGTTTTATTTGAAAAATGCTTATTTATTAATGAGTTACTGGATTAAGGTGAAAACCGTTATGTTTTATATATGAAACAAGGTTTTCTATATGGCACGAATTTGCACAACAACTGCGCGTTGCAATTGCTGGTGCAAGGAAAAGGGGCTTTTTTCGGTAACGGAAGTGAAGCGCTGGTTTCATAGGTGAAACCAGAGCGCGACCGCAACGCGGTCGCTAGAGGGAAACAGTCAAGCGCGAACCGGTTTGCCATCCGCAGCGGGCTTGAGCACCAGCCACAACGCCACTGCGATCAACAGCCCGCCATACAGGTGCGCCATCGACAGCGGCTCGTCCAGCAGCCAGGCGCCCCAGAGCACGCCGAAGGCGGGGATCATGAAGGTCACGGTGCTGGCCTTGACCGGGCCGATCTCGCTGAGCAGGCGGAAGTACAGAATGTAGGCAAACGCGGTGCACACCAGGCCCAGGCCCAGCAGCGACAGCCACACCTCCCAGCCACCCCAGCTGGCCGGCGGTTGCGTGAGCACGCTGTAGCCGAACAGCGGTAACAGCAGCAAGGTCGCGCCCATCATGCTGCCCAGCGCCGACAGGCGGCTGTCGAGGCCGCCTTGCTGGTCGAGCCAGCGCCGCGCAAGAAAGCCGGCAAAGCCGTAACAGGTGGTCGCCGCCAGGCACGACAGGGCGCCTTGCAGCAACTGCAGGTCAAACGCTACCGGCCCCGCACCGCTGAGAATGCCGACCCCGAACAGGCCGAGGAAAATGCCGCAAAGCTTGCTCGCGGTCATCGGCTCGCGGAAGAACAGCACGCCGATCAACACCCCCATCAGCGGTGTGGTGGCGTTGAAGATTGCCGAGTAACCGGCCGGCAGCACCTGAGCCGCGACCGAGTACAGGGTGGCAGGTATCCCCGAGTTGATCATGCCCAGCACCAGGCAGGCCTTGAGCTTGCCGTTGAAGTTCCAGCGCACCCGCAGCAGGGCCAGAATCACCAGCAGGCCAAGGCAGGCAATCGACACCCGGAAGAAGGCTGTGGGCAGCGTGCCGAGCACCGGGGCGATAATGCGCATGAACAGAAAGCTCGCCCCCCAGACGGCAGCAAGCACTAACAGGCGGGTGATGGCGATGGGGCTCATTGGGATCTCCGGGTCCTTTGGACAGGGGCGCGAGTTTACGCTGAACCTGCCGGCGGCTCGCTCCCTTTCTTGCGCTGGAATTCCCGGACAGTGAGTTTGGCCGATACACCCGCACCACCAGGCTTTCGCTGCCTGCGGCGACTGGCTAAGCTCAGGCTTCGACATTCCCGCAGAGGTCTGATGTATGCCCCAGCACTGGCCGGCCGCCGCTATCGCCCGGATGATCCTCGATGGCTTCGACGATTACCGTGAGCATTTTCGCCAGATCACCATAGGCGCCCGCGCCCGCTTCGAGCAGGCTCAGTGGCAGCAGATCCAGAGTGCATCGGCGGCACGCATCAACCTTTATGAAGAAAAGGTCAGCGAGGTCAGTGCCTGGTTGCATCAGGCGTTCGAGGCTGAGGTATTGCTGGAGGTGGCGCAGTGGCCATTGGTCAAGAGTGCGTACATCGGGCTGATTGACCCGCGCCTGGACGATGAACTCTCGGAGACCTGGTACAACTCCATTTTCTGCAGCCTGTTCAGCCACGACCTGATCAGTGACGGCTGCATGTTCATCCATACCACCCGGCCCTCGCTGCGTAGCCACGAGCGCGCAGCGCAGACGCGCACCTACCGGCCACAGGGCGGCCTGGCCAGCGTGCTGGCGCAAGTGTTCGCCGATTATTGCTTCGACGTGGCCTACGGCGACCTTGAAGGGGACCTGGCCAGGCTTGAAGGGCAACTGCGCGAGAACCTGCCGGACTGGGTGTGCAAGGACCCGGCACTGGCCGTGGAGCTGTTTACTCCGGTGTTGTACCGCAACAAAGGCGCCTACCTGGTCGGTCGCCTGTACACCCAGGATGAGCAGTGGCCACTGGTAATTCCCTTGCTGCACCGGGAAGGCCACGGCATCGAGATCGACGCGCTGATCACCGACGAAGCCGAGGTGTCGATCATCTTTTCCTTTACCCGTTCCTATTTCATGGTCGATGTGCCGGTGCCGGCCGACTTCGTCAGCTTTCTCAAGCGCATTCTGCCGGGCAAGCATATTGCCGAGTTGTACACCTCGATCGGCTTCTACAAACACGGCAAATCCGAGTTCTATCGCGCACTGATCAACCACCTGGCCAGCACCGACGACCGCTTCATCATGGCGCCCGGTGTACGCGGCATGGTCATGAGCGTGTTTACCCTGCCGGGCTTCAACACCGTGTTCAAGATCATCAAGGACCGTTTCTCGCCGTCAAAGAGCGTCGACCGGGCTACGGTTATCGAAAAGTACCGCCTGGTGAAAAGTGTCGACCGGGTCGGGCGCATGGCCGATACCCAGGAGTTTTCCGACTTTCGCTTTCCTTTAAGCAAGTTCGAGCCCGAGTGCCTGGCCGAACTGCTGGAAGTAGCACCGTCGACGGTGCAGGTAGAAGGCGACACTGTGCTGGTGCGCCACTGCTGGACCGAGCGGCGGATGACCCCGCTCAACCTGTACCTGGAGCACGCCAACGACGCCCAGGTGCGCGAAGCTCTGGAAGACTATGGTCTGGCCATCAAGCAATTGGCAGCGGCAAACATCTTTCCCGGTGACATGCTGCTGAAGAACTTTGGCGTCACCCGCCACGGTCGGGTGGTGTTTTATGACTACGACGAGATCTGCTTTCTCACCGAGGTCAACTTCCGCTATATCCCGCCCCCTCGGTACCCCGAGGATGAAATGTCCGGCGAGCCCTGGTATTCGATCGGCCCGCACGATGTGTTCCCGGAAGAGTTCCCGCCGTTCCTGTTTGCGGATATCGGCCAGCGCCATCTGTTCAGCCAGTTGCATGGCGAACTCTACGATGCCGATTACTGGAAGGGCCTGCAGGAGGCGATCAGGGGAGGCAAGGTCATCGACGTGTTCCCCTACCGGCGCAAGGCGCGGGAGTGCTGACCCTGGCTGGCGCGCCACCTAGCCTTTAAGGCATTTGAGCTCGCTGAGGTCCTTGCGTACCTGGGTCAGTTTCTGGTCAAGGTGCTGGCGCTGTTGCGTGCTGCTCTGGGCCATCAGGTCGACCAGCAGCTTGCGGGCCTGCTGTTCGGTGCGCTGATAGGCCTGGCGGTACTCCGGTGTCCACAGGCTTTCACGGTTTTTCAGTAACTGTTTCAGGCGTGGTTCGAAGGTATCGCGGGTGCGCTGGTCCATGGCCGCACTGAGGTGCGCCTGCCAGTTCGCGCGGTTGGCAATCCACAGACGGTTCTGCTCGCCCAGCCCTTGCGACCAGGCCTGGATGCGCGATTGCTGTTGTGCGCTAAGCTCACCCAGCCAAGGGGTCAGGCGTTTCTCCATGCGCGCTGCACGGGCTTCGATCTGCTCGGCCAGGGGTGTTTTCACAAATCGGGCCTGGCGCTTGCTGATGTCGCTGGCAAAGGCTTCACGCATTTCACGCACCTGTTCATCGTCCATCCCGCGCAACAACTGCGCGGCGGAGGGGGTGATCTGCTCGGCCACCTGGGCGATGGCCTGCTTGGCCTCCTGGGTGCGCAACTGCAGTTGTTGATCGGTGACCTGATCGTTGGTGACCATCTGGCGGACGTCATCGATCCAGTTCAGGTATTCCGGCAGTTGGGTGCGGCAATGCCAGGCAAGTTGCTGTTTGAGCTGTTGGTTGAGCCAGGTCTTTTGCTGGCGGTTCATGCTCAGGTAGTCATTCAATGACCAGGGCACCAGCACATCGAGGTTGCGGTAAGCCAGGTCAATACGGTTGCACGCCACGACCAGCAAGGGGGCAACGACGACAAGCAGGAAGGGGCGCAGGTACTTGCACAGGCTGGCGTACATGGGCAGATCCTTGCAAAGGCTTGCTTGAATTTATAGATCAGCCTGGGGCATTGCGGTTCATTTTGCCGATGAGCCGCCTACGGCGACCGGGCGGGCGACCCGGTTCGGGTGTAGAATGCGGCCCTCGCTTTGAGGATTTCCGGAAATGGCTTTAGTTGGGCGTTACAACAGTTTGCAAATCGTGAAACACACGGACTTCGGCCTGTACCTGGACGGCGGCGCGGATGGCGAAATCCTCCTGCCCAACCGTTACATCCCCAAGGACACGCCCACGGAGGTCGAAGACTGGCTGAACGTCTTCGTCTACCTGGACAGCGAAGACAAGCTGATCGCGACCACCGAAAAGACCAAATTGCAGGTGGGTGAGTTCGCCAGCCTCAAGGTCAAGGAAATCAACAGCATCGGCATCTTCCTCGACTGGGGCCTGCCCAAGGACCTGCTGATGCCGTACTCCGAAGAAAAGCGCCAGATGCGCCAGGGCGAGTACTGCGTGGTGCACGCCTACCTGGACAAGCGTACCCGCCGGATTACTGCGACGGCACGCCTGGACCGCTACCTGGACAAGGTGCCGGCCAATTACACCGTGGGTCAGGAAGTGGACCTGCTGGTGGTCGAAGAAACCCCGATGGGCTTCAAGGCCATCATCAACAACAAGCACTGGGGCCTGATCCACAAAAACGAAGTGTTCAAGTTCCTGCGTTCGGGCAAGCAGGAGAAGGGCTATATCAAGGAGCTGCGCAGCGATGGCAAGATCGCCCTGAGCCTGCAGCCGATCGGTCAGGCCCTGGCCAGTACCCTGAATGACAAGATCCTGAGCAAGCTCAAGGATGCCAATGGCATGTTGCCGGTCAGCGACAAGAGCGACCCGCAACTGATCAGCGACCTGTTCGGGGTCAGCAAGGGCAACTTCAAGAAAGCCATCGGCGCCTTGTACAAGGATGGCCGCATCGTCATCCACGCTGACCGCATCGAACTGGTCTGATCAGGCCTGCACAAAGGTGGCGAAACTCAGGTTTTCGCCACCTGGGCGCAAGTCCTGCAGCAGCGAGTCGCGGTCGGCGCTCAACGCCAGGCTGATGGTCGAGCGACGCTTGCCCGGGTGACGCACTTCCATTTTCTCCAGGTGGGCCTTGAGAAAGTTGACCGGTACCTTCAGGTGCTGCAGCTCGTCGGTGTCAGGCGTGTGCAACAGCAGGTTGACCCAGTCGGCCGCCCCTTTGCGCAGTACCAGCTTCACCGGCACATCGAACCACCACAGGCTGCGCTTGTTGTCGAGCACGGCAAACAGGGTGTTGTCGCTGGAGAGCACCGGTTTATCCAGCTCCAGGTTGCGACGGGCGATGGCGGCGGGTTTGTCGAGTTTCATGCAGGTTCCTACGGGTGACGCTTGAAAGGTCGACTATTGTGCTGGCAATGCGGACAAACATAAAGCGGCGAGCAGCGGATCGGCGTTTTCCGTGCCCCGAACAGCTTGCATGCGGTCCGGAGCACTGCAGGGTCAGCGGCTGGCGTTGGCGGCGTGTGCTGCAATGGGGTGACTGAGCGGCGATGTTGCGCCGTCTGCGCGTGTCACTGTCGCGGTCAGTGAGCCGAAGGCACGGCCTGGCTCGAGAGGGTAGTCGAATTGACCCTGACCGTTTGCATCGGTCGTTACCATGACTTCGCCCATGTACTCCTGCGCTTCCTTATCGGTCGCCCTTGGGTTGGCGAAAACCTCCACACGCAACAGGCTGTGAGGCTCGCTGCGCACCGTACCGCTGACATGTTTGCCCTTGAGTGCAGTCAATTGCGGCGCGGGCTGGTTGTGGTTGGGTATTGGCTGGCAGCCGGTTGCCTGCACCTTGTCGGCGCAGATGATTGCCCGGTTTTTCCCTGATTGATCGACACCAATCCCGCGTGAACCTTCATACAGAGCATGTTCTATGGCGGGCACGCCGAAAATGATCGCGCCGGTTGGCTGGTCGGCACGGCAAGCGCCACCGGCCTGGCAACGGCGAATATCCTGGCTGTTATTCCAGATGCGGTTGGCGCTCAGGCGGTTGCTGGTAGAGGTGGGCTCTGGACGCAGGGCGATGCCGATACGGTTGTCGTGGATCAGGTTGCCATCGAGGATGTTGCCGGCACCGCTGACGCTGACACCAATCGAGTTGCCGCTGAAGGTGTTGGCACCCAGGTAGTTGCGCTGCCCCCAGTTGATCTGCAAGCCGTCGGAGTAGTTCTCGAAACGGTTGCGCACCACACTGTTGTCGTTGCCCCAGAGTATCTCGATGCCTTGCGACGGCTCCGGGTTGGCGTCGGTCGAACGGAACAGGTTGTCGGCGACCAGGTTGAACGCTGCGCCACGGGTCAACTCCAGGCCGTCACCGTTATCGATCAACTGGTTGCGCAGCACTTTGTTGTTATTGGTGGTGGTGGTGGCCGTCGGGTTGCCCTGGCCGTCGTCGCCGGTAAGCATGATGCCGGCACCGCCTTTGTTGGCAATGATGCGGTTGTCCTGAATGACGTTGTTGCTGGCGCGGTTGACCAGGATGCCAATGCAGAAGTTGCGCACCTCCAGGCCCTGGATGCTGACCCCGTGCGTGTCGCGCAGCACCAGGCCCGGGCCGGTGGTGGTGCGTACGTTGGTGCCGAACTGGCCCGGCACTGCACCGGGGCAGGCTTTGGTGCCATCGCCGATGATATAGGCCGAGCCGTCGATGGCGATGAACTGGCCGGTGCGCGCCCAGGCGCTGCCTTCCAGAATTACCGGGCCCTGGATCGGCGGCAGGGGCGTAAGCGGCTTGATGACGTACGGGGCTTTGCCCACCGGGCGTATTTCGATCCGGAACTGACCGGGTTGTTCATTGTTGCGTTCGATCGCCCAGCGCAGGCTGCCGGGTTTCTGGTCATCGGCATAGCGGTCAACGACCAGTGTGGTTGGTGCGGTTGCCGGTGCGGCGGCAGTGGCGCTGAAGGGAAGGGCGTACAGGGGCAGCAGCAGGGCTGCGAACAAGGACTTGGCGTGCATCAGCAAAATCTTCCGCAATCGTCTGTTTTGTTGTTGTTGCGCAGGCCAGGTGCCTGTCGCACAGTGCCTGATTCTAAGGCAAGCCATTGTTATTCAACGGAGCAGGGGAACGAATCGGGGCGGTATTCGCCCGCTGATTGGCGGCGCAGAAAATAATTGAAACTCTGCTGACGGGGCAGGGGTCCACAGACTGTCGACTCAGACAGCTTGTTTTTCCCCTTCAGGAGAACTCCCATGAGCGGAACCAAAGATAAAGTCAAAGGCATGGCCAATGAAGCCGTTGGCAACATCAAGCAAGGCATCGGTAAAGTCACCGACAATGACCGCCTGCGCGCCGAGGGCAAAGCCCAGGAAATAAAGGGTGAAGCCCAGCAGGTGGCCGGGAAGGTCAAGGATGCGGTGAAAAAGCCCTGAATGCTTCAACTGCAATGACGCAACGGCCACGTGAGGTGGCCGTTGTGCTATCTGCGCTAAACAATGTCAAATTAGCGTCGATCGTCGTTTAGACTTGAACGTATCTATTAGTGAAGTGCCTGTCATGAATATCGAGCGGCGAAAGGAGACGCTATGATTTTTCCCGACCTGCGCGGCTTGCCGTTGCATCGCGTGCTGGTGCGCACCGTCAAGGAGTTCCTCGATGACGAAATGTCCACCTATGCCTCGGCAATGGCGTACCAGATGCTGTTTTCGCTGTTCCCGTTCCTGCTGTTTCTTATTGCCCTGATCGGTTTCCTGCACCTGCCAGACTTTTTCTCCTGGCTGCGCCTGCAGTCGGAACTGGTGTTGCCGCCCCAGGCGCTGGAGCAGGTCAACCCGGTTATCGACCAGTTGCAGCAGTCCAAGGGCGGGCTGCTTTCGGTGGGTATCGTCATCGCTCTATGGACGGCCTCGGCCGGTGTGCGGCTGATGATGAGCGCGATGAACGCGGCCTACGACGTGGTCGAGGGACGCCCGGTGTGGAAACGCATTCCACTGTCGATCATTTATACCGTGGGTATTGCCGGCATGCTCCTGGCCGCCGCTGCGTTGATGGTGCTGGGGCCGCAGGTGATGGAATGGATTGCCGCACAGATCGGCATGCAGGAGTTCATCGTCACCGTGTGGACGGTGTTGCGCTGGCCGTCGATCATTGTCTTGATGATGGTCGCGGTGGCCTTGATTTATTACGTGATGCCGGATGTAAAGCAGGAGTTTCGCTTTATTACCCCAGGTTCGGTGTTGGCAGTGGTGGTCTGGATTATTGCCTCGTTGGGGTTTGGTTATTACGTCAAGACGTTCTCAAACTATAATGCAATGTATGGCAGTATCGGTGCGATCATCATTCTGCTGTTGTATTTCTATATATCTGCCGCAGTGCTGTTATTGGGGGCGGAAATGAATGCAGTCATTGAGCATATGTCCGCCGAAGGTAAGAATCCCGGTGAAAAAGAAGTCGGCGAGCTGACTCACGAGCATGAAAAACAGCATGTTTCCGGGTTGGGGCGCGATCATTCGCTCGATCACCCGGAAACGCCCGAAGGTGAACCCTTGAGTCGAACCTCCCATGATTCGTGACATTCTGAAGATGGGCGATGAGCGCTTGCTGCGCATCGCCCCGCCAGTGCCGCAGCACCTGATCGGCAGCGACGAGCTGGAGCAACTGATTGCCGACATGTTCGAGACCATGCGCCATGTCGGCGGCGTTGGCCTGGCTGCGCCACAGATCGGTGTAGACCTGCAACTGGTGATATTCGGTTTTGAACGCAGTGACCGCTACCCGGATGCCGAACCTGTGCCGCAGACCATTCTCCTCAATCCACTGATTACGCCGTTGGGCACGGAAGTGGAAGACGGGTGGGAAGGTTGCCTGTCAGTACCGGGGCTACGCGGAGTGGTACCGCGTTACCGCAGTATTCGCTACGAGGGTGTCGACCCGCAGGGGCGGGTAATTGACCGCCTTGCCGAAGGCTTTCATGCCCGTGTGGTGCAGCATGAATGCGATCACCTGATCGGGCGGCTTTATCCTTCGCGTATTCATGACTTCAACAAGTTCGGTTACACCGACGTGTTGTTTCCCGGGCTCGAGGCCGGTAACGACGACTGAGCTCTGGCCATCGCCAACAGCGGTTTACTGCGCTGGTAGCGGGCCAGTCGTTCGGCCAATTCAGCTGGTAACTGTGTGCAGTTACTGAAACCCTGCTGTTGATAGAACACCTGTAAGTCGGGATGGCAAAACAGCCAGGTTGTGCCTTTGGCGAACTGCAGTGCTGTTTCGATCAATGCGCCTGCAATCTTTTGCCCTCTACGGTTTCTTGCCACCCATAACCCGGTCAGCCAATAGCCTCCCGGCACCGGGCTCAGGCTCAATCCCGCCACTATTTCTTCTGCGCGCGCCACCCAGAGTTGTCCTTCGGCAGGTGCGCGCATGGGTGAGCCCTGGCTTTTATAGAATTTATTCAGCAAGGGTTGCTCAAGGGCTGTCAGTGGCCCGTAGCGTAGGAGAATCATCGGTGTAGTCCTGCAGAGGCTCTGTTCCGGGCTTTTACACGCATGGGGCAGGGCTGTCGAGGGGTTGAAGGCGGATAGATTGTTGCAGTTTTGGTAACAGTGAATGTCCGGGGCAGGGATTTAACCGTTTGGGGCAACTTGTAAACTAGGTGTGTCCCAACAGAAAAGAAACAGTGGGACCGGTACTTCGTGTTATGTCTCATATCACTGATATAACAACTTCTCCGCGCCTCGTTCGGCCCAATGAAGTCAATCGATCAGTTTGATTGCTTTGCAGGCTTATTATCATGAAAAGTTTACTTGTACTTGCCCTTGTTGGTGTGTCTACGTTTGCCTTGGCCGATGAAGTTACAACCGCCAGCGCACAACCGGCTGTTGAGCAATACGATTACTCCACCAATCTGGATATCGCCAAAGTTATCAGTTTGTCGACGCTTCCAAACGTGTGTGAAGTGGTGCCGGCCACCATGGTCTACGAAGATCATCAAGGGCAACGTCACACCCTTGAGTACCGTGCCATGGGTAACGGTTGCACCAACGGTTGATCGCACCTGAGTTACTGCTGTTCGCGCTCCAGTAGTTGTCGTTTGCGCTCGACGCCCCAACGGTAGCCCGAGAGGTTACCGTCGCTGCGCACCACCCGGTGACAGGGAATGGCAACCGCCAGGGCGTTGGCCGCACAGGCCTGGGCGACGGCGCGCACCGCACGGGGAGCACCGATGCGCTGGGCGATTTCGCTGTAGCTGGCGGTAGTGCCCGCCGGAATGGTGCGCAACGCTTGCCAGACCCGCTCCTGAAAGGCCGTGCCACGCAGGTCCAGGGGCAAATCCAGGCCGGTTCCCGGCACCTCTATCAGGCCCACCACTCTGGCCACCAGGGTTTCGAATTGAGCATCGCCCCCGAGCAATTCGGCTTTGGGGAATTTGTCCTGCAAGTCGTGCAGCAGGGCTTGCGGGTCGTCACCAAGCAAAATCGCGCAGATCCCGCGATCACTTTGCGCCACCAGAATGGCACCCAATGAACACTGGCCGATGGCAAAGCGGATGGCCGTATTGGCGCCGCCGTCGCGGTAGTTCCCGGGTGTCATGCCCAGTCGTGCATTGCTCGACTCGTAAAAGCGGCTGTTGGAATTGAAGCCGGCCTCATACAACGCATCGGTAATGCTCGGTGCGTGCTGCAACTGGTTGCGCACTTTGCTGGCCCGGTGGGCCGAGGCGTAGGCTTTGGGGGTTACGCCGGTGATGGCTTTGAACACCCGGTGGAAGTGGAACGGGCTCATGTTCAACTGTTCGGCCAGTTGATTGAGGCTGGGCGCCGATTCAGCGTTTTCGATCAGTTGGCATGCGCGCGTCACCTGCGCGCGATGCTGTTCGGCCATCAGCGTCTGGTCGGCGCCGCGGCGCTTGCTCGGGCGATAGCCTGCCGCTTCAGCTTGGGCAGGGGTGTCGAAAAACTCGATGTTCTCAATCCGTGGCAGGCGTGAGGTACTGCTTGGGCGGCAGTAAATCCCGGTTGTGCGTACGGCGTAGACAAAGGCCTGGTCTGCAGCAGGATCGCGTGCCAGTACGGCTTGCCAGCGCGGGTCGTTCTCGTTGATGCGGCTCATGCCGGGAATCTCCGGAAAAGTGTCGAGAGGCTCAGGTTAAGACGATCAACGCTGCAAAAAACTCCGGCTCTTGCGTTCAAATTCGACCCGCCGGTACGCGCCAGAGGTACCAGGCGGCTATGGTCCGGTAGGGTTGCCAGGCTTGTCCGCATTCATTCATTTGCCGGCGCGTCAGTGGCGCCTCCAGCCCTTGCAGCCGACGGTACCCCTCGCGTACGCCGAAGTCATCGGCGGGCAGGATGTCCATGCGTTCCAGGGTATAGATCAGTAGCATTTCCACGGTCCAGCGCCCCACACCGCGCAAACTGACCAGTCGCTCGATCAACTGTTCATCGTCCAGGGTCATGGCCAGCTCGTGGTCCGGTACCAACCCCTCCACGCGGGCCTGGGCAATGCCTTGAATGGTTGTCAGCTTGCTCGCCGAAAAGCCGCAGGCCCGCAGTTGCTCGGGCGTTGTCGCAAGCACCTGTTCGGGGCTCGGAAAGGTACAGCCCGGATACAGTGCGAGAAACCGGCCAAGAATGGCATCACCGGCTTTTACGTGCAGTTGCTGGTAAGCAATCGCCCGCACCAGGGCCTGATACGGATCACGCTCGGGGCGGGGTTGGTGCTGGCAGGGGCCGATGGCCTGGATATGTGCAGCCCATCGTGGATCAAGGGCGGCGAGAAAGGCTTCGGCCTCGCGGTAAAACCTGTTCATGACACCTCCATGGCCTGGGCAACCCGCTCCAAGGCCTGCTTCAATTGCGCGCGACTGCTGGCCGCCGAGAGGCTGATGCGTACGGCAGCCAGATCGCTTTGTTTTACCGCAAAGACTTCGGCGGGCACGACCTCGACCGCATTGGCGCGACAGCGCTGCACCAGGGTTTGTGCAGGGCCGGGGCAACTGACCCAGATATGCGGTGACGGATGCGGGCTGTACACCTGTTGATCATCAAACACCTTGCGTGCCAGGCGCCAGCGCTGTTCAACCTCCTGGCGTTGCCAGGCCAGGCGTCGTGCGGCGGTGCCGTCGGCAATCCAGCGGCAGGCGATCTGCAGGTTGAGCGGCGACACCTGCCAATGTGTGGCCTGGGCGTGGGGGTCGACCTTGGCCAGCAACGCCGGATCGGCAACGATCCAGCCCAGGCGCAGACCGGCGCCTACGGTTTTCGACAAGCTGCTGACCAGGATCCCCTGTTGGCCCAGCAAGGGCCACAAGGGCGGCTGGTCGGTCAATGCGCCGTACACGTCGTCTTCAATCAGCACCAGACCATGACGGTGTACCACCTCGGCTACGGCCTGCTGGCGCTCCCGGCTCATACAGGCACCCGTGGGATTCTGCAGGGTAGGCGTGAGCACCACCACGCGTGCGCCAGTGGCACGCGCCACCCGGTCGAGGTCGTCTGGCAGTATACCCTGACGGTCCTGGGCGATGCCGTGCAACGGCAGGCGCAGCTGCCGGCACGCGGCCTTGACGCCTGGTGCAGTCAGCGCCTCGACCAGCACCGGTTCGCCCGCCTGGCACAGTGATAACAACAGAACGAAGAGGCCCTGCTGGGCGCCACCGCACAGCATCAGCTGGCTGGCGCCCAGGTGCAGGCCGCGGTGGCTGAACCAGGCCGCGCCGTGAGCCCGGGCGCGCAGCAGCGCATCGGCATTGAGGTAGTGTTCGAGGCTGCGTACCTGGTCTTCCTGCATCAGGGCCCGCAGGCTGTTTTCGACGTCGTGGTTGTCGGGATCGATCACCGGCACATTGGTCGACAGGTCGATCAGGCTGGGCTGCAGACTTTTCTGCTTCAGGTGGAACAGCGTGGCCTCTTTGCTCCCGGCCAGCACATAAGTGCCGCGCCCCACTTCACCGCTGACCAGGTGACGCGCGGCGGCTTCCCGATAGGCTTGTTGTGTGGTGCTGGGGTTGAGCCCGAGGGCCCAGGCCAGGCGTCGCTGCGGCGGTAGGCGCTCGCCGACCTGCAGCTCGCCGCATTCGATGGCGGCAGCAATGGCGTCGACCAGCGCCAGGTAGCGCGGTTGTTCGCTGGTGGGGAGGGTAGGGGTCCACATTTATTGTCGGCCATGCAATATAAAGTTTCTCCCATACAATGCCCCGGCGCTAGGATCAGGTCAAACCCACTGCTGCCGAGGTGTTGCATGTTTACCCTGACCGAATTACGTGAAGCGGCGCACCTGGTGCATGCCAGCGTGCCAGCCACCGCCCAGTATGCCTGGCCGCGACTGGCCGAGCGGCTGGGGTGCGAGGTCTGGGTCAAGCATGAGAATCACGCGCCGACCGGGGCTTTCAAAGTGCGTGGCGGTTTGCTCTACGTGCAATGGCTGCTGGCGCAGAAGCCACAGGTGCGGGGGCTGGTCACGGCCACTCGCGGCAATCATGGGCAGAGCATGGCCCTGGCGGCGCGCAACGCCGGGCTGCCGATCATCATCGTGGTACCGCTGGGCAATTCCCGGGAGAAAAACGCAGCGATGCGCGCGCTGGGTGCGCAACTGATCGAATTCGGCGCTGACTTCGACCAGGCCCGCGAGGAGGCGGCACGCCAGGCCGAGCTGCATGGCTACGACAGTGTGCCGTCCTTTCATGCGCAATTGGTGCGCGGTGTCGCGACCTACGCCCTGGAACTGTTTGACGCGGTCGAGGAACTGGATTGCGTCTACGTACCCATCGGCATGGGCTCGGGTATCTGCGGCCTGATTCAGGCCCGTAACCTGCTGGGGCTGCGGACCGAGATCGTTGGCGTGGTGTCCAGCGCCGCGGATGCCTTTGCCTTGAGTATCGAGCAAGGCCGCATTGTGACCACCGAGACGGCCGACACCTTTGCCGATGGCATGGCCTGTCGCATGCCCGTCCCGCAGGCGTTCGACATCATTCACCAGCATGCGGCACGGATCGTTCGGGTTACCGATGCCGAAATCGCTCAGGCCATGCGCATCTATCACGAAGACACCCACAACACCGCCGAAGGCGCTGGCGCGGCCGGGCTGGCAGCACTGCTGCAGGAGCGTGAGCGGCAGCAAGGGCGCAAAGTGGCGGTGATTCTCAGTGGAGCGAACATCGACCGCGAGCGGTATGCGCAGGTATTGGGGGAGGGGTGACAGGTCATTAGCGCGTGGCGCGCCCTGTCCTGACAGGGCGCGCCACGCACAGGGCAATTTCTTCCAATACAGCCAGGGCAATTCCCGCTTTAATAGCGCCTGCCTTCAATGCTGTCGATGGAATGCCCGATGCCGTTCTCCAATGGATTTCTCCTGAGTCTTTCCCTGTGCCTGGATATCGGCATTGCCAATATCGCCATGATCACCCTGGCCATGCAGCGGGGTTTCTTGCAGGGCATGTGGTTGGGACTGGGCACCTGTGTTGGTGATCTTGTCTATGCGGTAGCGGCTCTGGCCGGGATGACCGTGCTGCTACAGTTTGAAACCGTGCGCTGGGTGTTGTGGCTGGGCGGTTCGCTGTTGCTGGTGTGGTTTGCGCTGAAGATGTTGTTGGCAGCCTGGCGCGGTGAAGGGCAGGTGCAGGCGGCAACGGTTGTCGTCGAGTCGGCCTGGCGCGAGTTTGTCCGCGGCATCTTCCTGGCCATGTCGTCACCCAGCGCCATCCTCTGGTTTGCAGCCGTAGGCGGCGTGCTGATCTCCCGATCCGGCGGTGGTGGCTTGATGGAGGCCGGGTTGTTCCTCTCGGGCTTTTTTGCCGCCGGGCTGTTTTGGTGCTTGTCGCTGTGTTTTATTGCCAGCCATGGCGGGCGACTGTTGGGCAACCGTTTGTTGACCTGGTCCTACCTGCTTTCGGCAGCGATCTTTTGCTACTTCGCGGTCTACGTGATTGTCTCCGGCTACCGTGAATTCATCCTGGCCATACCGGCGCCCGCAGCGGGTCTATAATCAATCGGGGCGCCCGCGCGCAGGTGCCGTCGGCTGGAGGATCATTCGAAATGAAAGGTCTTGAAGCGAAGAAAATGACCAAGAAAAAGCCTCTGAAAACCGCTGATGAAAAACGTGCCGCCAAACGCGCCAAACGTTCGGCTGCCAGCGGTTTCCTGCCATGACATTCATTGTCGTGACATTGAACAAGAGCCCCGTCAGGGGCTCTTTCTTTTAGCGACTAGCGCCGCCGCGAAGCGGTCGAGTACGCCTGAGGCGTAACGCCCATCACCCGGCCAAAGGCATTGATGAAATGGCTCTGGTCATAAAAACCCAGGCTCAGTGCCACGTCATTGGCGTGCAAGCCGGCGCGCAGCCGCCTGCGTGCCTCGATCAGGCGCAATTGCATGTGGTACTGCAAAGGCCCCACGCCGATGGCCTTTTTGAAACAGCGCACGAAGTGGAATTTGCTCAACTGTGCTGCCTGCGCCAATTGATCGAGTGTCAGGCGCTCGTGCAGATGCGAACGCATCAAACTCACACTGCGCTCGATTGCCGGTGCCTGTTCGCCGCTGCGCACCTGGGTCTGTTCGAACAATTCGGTCAGCACCAGCAGCAGGGCAGGCTCCTGCTCGACCGCTGTTGGCGCCGCGGCAAAGTCGAGGATTGACCGGTACAGTGCGGGGCGTTGCAACACGCCCTGTTCGAAGGTCGGGCAACCGTGCCCACGGCCCAGGTTGTTGTCCCGCATCAACTGCTGCAAGGCGTCTATATCCAGATGCAGACTGATGTATTCGACGCCGCCTGGGCCGAATGTAGAGCCCTGGATGGCCAGCGGGTTGTACAAGGTCACCGCGCCGGCCGGTACCTCAATCGTTTGGCCATCGAGCCAGATGTGCTCGCAGCCGGACAGGTTGGCCCCCAGCACCAGTTCGTCATGGGTGTGCCTGGGGAAGCTGGCCGCACAGGCGCGTACCCAGGACGACTCGACCAGTCCGCAGGCGTGCAGGGGTTCCGCGATCAGGGGCATGGAGTCGTTTACCAGGCAATAATTGCCACTACGCTAGCGGACTCGTCTACTACCCTGCAATGTCATTGTGCTCGGCGTAATAAGCCCACCATTCCCTTCAAAGAGGCAAAGGACATGTCTACCGCGAAACCTGTTGTCGTTCAGCCTGTGCGCTTCGAGCAGGCACAGGCACTCATCATCGCCGGCCTGGGTGCGCGCTTCAATCAGTCCAGCATCGCGGGGATTCCTGCGCTCTGGCAACGCTTCGGGCCGTATATCGGCACGCTGCCGGGGCAAGTGGGGGATTTCACCTATGGCGTGTGTTACCAGGGGGACGGCAAGGGCAACTTTGACTACCTCGCCGGGGTCCAGGTGAACAGCGTCGAGATTCTGCCGGCCGGGTTCAGCCACGTCGAACTCAAGCCCCAGCGCTACGCGGTGTTCGAGCACCATGGCAGTCTCGACAGCCTTAAAGACACCTTTCAGGCAATCTGGCGCGAGTGGCTGCCCGGCTCCGGTGAGCGTGCAGCGCAGGCGCCTGAGTTCGAGCGCTATGGCAAGGGCTTCGATCCCTTTCACAAGCGCTGCGTGATGGAAATCTGGTTACCCCTGGAGTGGCGCTGAATAATTTCTCCACGTCCTGTCGATTCCCCGCGCCGCCATTCGACCATGTGTGAACGCACCGAATTGTTCGGTGCACTGACCGTTGTCGAACCCGAGGGGACAAGACCATGACCAGTACCGCCGAAAACGAAATCCGCCAATTGATCGAGCGCTGGATTCCCGCTGTGCGTGCTCGCGATGTGGACACCATCACGGCGATCTATGCCGATGACATTCTTGCCTTCGATGCCGTTCAGGCCCTGCAGTTCAAGGGCAAAGCCGCCTACCGTGCCCATTGGCAGGTCTGCATGGAGCATTGCCCCGGTGAAATGGTGTTCGAAGTGGAGCAACTGCAGATCCATGCCACGCCAGAGCTGGCGCTCGCCCACTGGCTCAATCGTTGTGGTCCGGCCGAAGGGGAAGGGGCGGAGGATAAAACCTGTTACATGCGCGCGAGCGTCGGTTATCGGCGCATCGACGGGCAATGGAAGGTCATTCATGAGCACTGGTCGGCGCCGTTCGACATGGAATCGGGTGCCGCCCTGTTTTCGCTCAGGCCTTGAGCTGAAAGCGCCCGGGTTTATTCCGAATTGCGCTTTCGCTGGTCGCGCAATCTGCAGTCATAGTGAGCATCTGCGCTGGAGATGAACATGAAATACCTATGCCTGGTCTATTGTGAGGAAGGGCTGTTGCACAGCCAGCCCGACAGCCCCGCCGATGCCGAGTGCATGGCGTACTTCGAGTCGATTGCGGGCAGCGGGCGTATGCTCGCCGCCGAGGCACTCAAGCCGGTGCAGACGGCAACCACCGTGCGTGTGCGCGGGGGGCACATGAGCCTCACCGACGGGCCATTCGCCGAGACCAAAGAGCAACTGGCCGGCTTCTACCTGGTCGATGCCCGTGACCTCAATGAAGCGCTGAACATAGCCAAGGGCATACCTGCCGCCAGGGTCGGCAGTGTTGAAGTGCGGCCGATCCGCGAGCTACAGACCTGAAACGAAGGAGAACAACAATATGAGCCTTCATCCCCCGGCAGTTGCACCCTTTGAGCTGTCGCTTACCCGCCTGATCGACGCGCCACGGACCAAGGTGTTCCGGGCCTGGACCGAACCTGAGTTGCTCGCGCAGTGGTGGGGGCCGAACGGCATGACCACGCCCTTGTGTGAAATGCAGTTGTGGGTAGGTGGGTTGTTTCGTACGGTGATGCAGGCGCCCGACGGCGCCGAGTACCCGAACCAAGGGGTGTTTCTGGAGATCGTCGTACCGGAGCGGATTGTCTTCACTGATGCCTTTGGTCCAGGCTGGGTGCCGTCGAACAAAGCATTCATGACCGCAGTGGTGACGTTCGAGGATGTTCAAGGCAAGACGCAGTACACCGCTCGCGCCTGGCACTGGAGTGCAGCCGATTGTCTGGCGCATGAAGAAATGGGCTTTCACCGTGGCTGGGGTGAAAGCCTGGATCGTCTGGTGGCGTTGGTGACCACCCAGATGCCGGGCTGATGGTCACGCCACAGCAGGTGCGTGCTGCAGTCGAGTCGGTTTATCAAGCCGAGTCGCGACGGATACTGGCGACGCTGATTCGCTTGCTGGGCGATTTCGACCTGGCCGAAGAAGCCATGCATGAAGCATTTTTCGTTGCCGTTGAACGCTGGCAACGAGATGGCATTCCAGCCAATCCGCGGGCGTGGCTAGTGTCTACCGGACGCTTTAAGGCCATTGACGGGCTGCGTCGTCGTGCCCGCTTCGACCGTTCGCAGGCGCAATTGATCCTGGCGCTGGAAGCCCGGCAGGAGGATGACGTGAACGATGAGGAGCTGGAAGACGATCGCCTGCGCCTGATCTTCACCTGTTGTCACCCGGCGTTGGCGGCCGATGCCCAGGTGCCGCTGACCCTGCGGGAGGTGTGCGACCTGACCACCGAGGAAATCGCCCGGGCTTTCCTGCAGAACCCGGCAACCATTGCCCAGCGGATCGTGCGGGCCAAGGCCAAGATCCGCGATGCACAGATTCCTTATCAGGTACCGTCGCTGGCGGAACTACCCGAGCGCCTGGACAGTGTCCTGCGCGTTATCTATCTGGTGTTCAACGAGGGGTATTCGGCGTCATCGGGCGACCAGCTGATGCGCAATGACCTCAGTGATGAGGCGATCCGCCTGGGGCGATTGTTGCAGCAGTTATTGCCTGATCCGGAAGTACTCGGTCTGCTGGCACTGATGCTGCTGCAGGCGTCACGACAGGCCGCGCGCAGCGATGAGCATGGCGATCTGATCCTGCTGGACGAACAGGACCGCAGTTTGTGGAATCGCGCGTTGATTGCCGAGGGTAGCCAGTTGGTGCAGCAGGCGCTGCGCACCCAACAATTCGGTGTGTACAGCGTGCAGGCGGCAATCGCCGCGGTACATGCAGAAGCGGCCAGTGCCGAACAGACCGACTGGGAAGAAATCGTCGGCTTGTACGATGTGTTGCTGCGCGGCTGGCCATCGCCGGTAGTGGAGCTCAATCGCGCCGCAGCCCTGGCCCGTCGTGACGGACCGCAGGCAGGCCTGCTGGCGGTGGAGGCGATACTGGCACGCGGGCAGCTACAGGATTACCACCTGGCCCATAGCGCCCGCGCCGAACTGTGTCGGCAACTGGGGCGCCTGGATCAGGCCCGCGATGCCTACCAGACCGCGCTGGGCCTGACCGCGCAAGGTGCCGAGCGGCGCTTTATCGAGCGCCGCCTGAGCGAGTTGTGAACCTTAGCCGATTGTGATCGGTGGCGGGCTGACCAGGTCGACAGTCTGCTGTTTACGTGGCGCGAGGATTTCAGCTACGCCGTCGACGACCAGTTCGTCATTCTGGTTGAACACACGGGTGGCGATGCGCACCTTGAATTTTGGCAGCTTCTCGAGGATTTCCAGGCGCACGGTCAGGGTGTCGCCGAACTTCACCGGTTTCTGGAAGCTCATGGTCTGCCCCAGGTAGATGGTGCCCGGGCCAGGCAGCTCGCAGGCCACGGCGGCGCTGATCAGCGCACCGCTGAACATGCCATGGGCGATACGCTCCTTGAACATGCTCTTGGCGGCAAACTCGGCATCCAGGTGCACCGGGTTGTGGTCACCGGACATTGCTGCGAACAGCTGGATGTCACGTTCTTCGACGGTCTTGCTGAAACTGGCGGTCTGGCCGACTTCAAGGGCTTCGTAAGGCGTGTTGGTGACCTGGGTCATTGGTTCAATCCTGCAAGGGGCACGGGGTCGGCCGTCATTCGCTGCGGGCAGGGCGGCAAAGGGCCAACGTCTGCTCCAGCCAGTCGATGATCGCGGCCGTGACCTCGTCACGGTTGGTTTCATTAAGCAGTTCATGTCGCGCTTTCGGGTACAGCTGCAACTGCACGTGCTGGTTGCCAGCCAGGCGCAAAGCTCCGGCCAGATCCTTGAGACGCTTGCCGGTACTGACCGGATCACATTCACCGCCCATCACCAGGATCGGCAGGTTCGGATCGATCTGCTTGAGGTTGGCTGGCAGGCTGATTTGCTCAAGGCCCATCAACAGATCGATCCACAACCGGTTGGTGCAGCGAAAGCCGCACAACGGGTCGGCGACATAGCGATCGACCTCGGCGGCGTCACGACTGAGCCAGTCGAAGGCCGTGCGCGTGGGTTTAAATGCCTTGTTGAACGAGCCGAACGACAGCCACTCGATCAGCGCACTGTGGCCTAGCGGGCCCTGACGCCAGGCTTCGAGTCGGGCAATCACGCAGGCGGCGCGGTACAGCGCCGGTGGCTGGAAGTTCGAGCCGCTCAAGATCGCGCCCTGCAGGCTGGCGCCGTGATGCATCAGGTACGCCTGGGCGATGTAACTGCCCATGCTGTGACCAAAGAGAAACACCGGGGTGCCGGGAAACTGCTGGCCGATGTGCTGGTTGAGCAGGCCCAGGTCGTTGACTACAGCACTCCAGCCATTGTGCCGCGCGAACAGCCCCAGGGTACCCAGTTCAGCTGTTCGCCCATGGCCACGCTGGTCATGGGCGAACAGGGCGTACCCGGCCGCGCTCAAGGCCTCGCCAAGGCGCTGATAGCGGCCGGCATGCTCGGCCATGCCGTGGGCCAGGAGCACCACCGCCTTGATTGGCGTGCTGGGCAGCCATTGATAGACATACAGGCTGCAGTGATCGCTGGCGGCAAGCCAGAACGCGTCGTGTTGCATGGCAGGTCCTTGTGCGCACGGTTGATGAGTCAGCTCAGTGTATAACTCAAGCGTGTAATTGAAGGGCAGCGATAAACAAGATTCACAATGCTGATGACAGCGCTTGGCGTATTTGCCACCTGCGACATACCTGCTAACGTCGGCACAGCACCCTTTTTCGCCACATCGGCAAGAAGGCAGGAACGGCTCAGGTATGAGGACAAGAATAAATGCAAGCTGATTTCTGGAATGACAAACGCCCCGCAGGTGTTCCTTCGCACATTGACATGAATGCTTACAAGTCAGTGGTCGAAGTGTTCGAACGCTCCTGCAAAAAGTTCGCTGACCGACCGGCCTTCAGCAACCTGGGCGTGACTCTGACCTACGCCGAACTGGACCGCCATTCGGCAGCCTTTGCCGCCTACCTGCAGCAACACACCGATCTGGTGCCGGGCGACCGCATCGCGGTGCAGATGCCCAACGTGTTGCAGTATCCGATAGCCGTGTTTGGTGCGTTGCGCGCCGGCCTGATCGTGGTCAACACCAATCCGTTGTACACCGCCCGTGAAATGCGCCATCAGTTCAAGGATTCCGGCGCCCGGGCGCTGGTCTACCTGAACATGTTTGGCAAGCTGGTGCAGGAAGTACTGCCCGATACCGACATCGAGTTTCTTATCGAGGCAAAGATGGGCGACATGTTGCCGGCAGCCAAGGGCTGGCTGGTCAACATCATCGTCGCCAAGGTCAAGAAAATGGTGCCTGACTATCACTTGCCTCAGGCAGTGCCGTTCAAGAGCGCGCTGGGCCAGGGTCGTGGCCAGGTGCCGAAGCCGGTTGCGCTGAGCCTGGACACCATCGCTGTGTTGCAATACACCGGTGGCACCACGGGCTTGGCCAAGGGCGCGATGCTGACCCACGGCAACCTGGTTGCCAACATGCTCCAGGTGCTGGCCTGTTTCTCCCAGCACGGTCCCGATGGTCAGCGGCTGATCAAGGAAGGCCAGGAGGTGATGATTGCGCCGCTGCCGCTCTACCATATCTATGCATTCACCGCGAATTGCATGTGCATGATGGTGACCGGTAACCACAACGTGCTGATCACCAACCCGCGGGATATTCCGGGTTTCATCAAAGAGCTGAAGAAGTGGAAGTTTTCCGCGTTGCTGGGGCTCAACACCTTGTTCGTGGCACTGATGAACCACCCGGAATTCAAGCAGCTCGATTTCTCTGCCCTGAAAGTCACCAACTCTGGCGGTACTGCATTGGTCACGGCCACGGCAGAGCGTTGGGAAAGCCTGACCGGCTGCCGGATCGTCGAAGGCTATGGCCTGACCGAAACCTCGCCGGTGGCCAGTACCAACCCCTACGGCCAGCTGGCGCGCCTGGGCACTGTCGGCATCCCGGTGCCGGGTACGGCGTTCAAGGTGATCGATGATGACGGCAACGAACTGCCGATGGGCGAGCGCGGCGAGTTGTGCATCAAGGGCCCGCAGGTGATGAAAGGTTATTGGCAGCACCCGCAGGCAACGGCCGAGTCGCTGGACAGTGAAGGCTGGTTCAAGACCGGGGATATCGCAGTGATCGACCCGGATGGCTTTACCCGGATTGTCGACCGCAAAAAAGACATGATCATTGTCTCGGGCTTCAACGTGTACCCGAACGAAATTGAAGAAGTGGTGATGAGCCATCCGCAAGTGGCCAACTGTGCCGTCATCGGCATCCCCGACGAGCGCTCCGGCGAAGCAGTAAAACTGTTCGTTGTGCCGCGCGAAGGAGGGGTCAGCCTTGAAGAGCTGAAGTCTTACTGCAAGGCCAACTTCACCGGCTACAAGGTGCCCAAGCACATCGTGCTGCGCGAGTCGCTGCCGATGACCGCCGTGGGCAAGATCCTGCGCCGGGAGCTCAGGGATATAGCCTGACGGCTGGCGCAAGCGACTGGCTGCAAGCTGCAAGAAACGAACGCGTGGAAGCGCGTTCAGCTGGTAGCTTGCAGCTTGAAACTGGCCGCTTTAGTCTATTTACTCTAAAAGTGACTACGGTACGATCAAGAGTCATTTTTGTGACTGTTTGGGCTGCTTTAGCTCTAGGCGACCCTAGTTAAAGCTGCTACTCTCGGCCCGCTTCTGATTTTCTGGTTTGCAATAAACCGTAATCTTATATCAATAATAATCGCATCGACTGCGGTGAAGAATTCGCTGTTGCTGAAGGAGTGGGCTTCCATGATCGAAAATTTTTGGAAGGATAAGTACCCAGCCGGGATTGCGGCACAAATCAATCCTGACGAGTACCCGAATATCCAGGCAGTATTGAAACAGTCCTGCCAACGCTTTGCTGACAAACCCGCCTTTAGCAACCTGGGCAAAACCATTACCTACGGCGAGCTGTATGAGCTGTCGGGGGCGTTTGCCGCCTACCTGCAGCAGCATACCGACCTGCAGCCGGGCGACCGCATCGCGGTGCAACTGCCGAATGTCCTGCAATATCCAGTTGCAGTTTTTGGGGCTTTGCGCGCGGGCCTGATCGTGGTGAACACCAACCCGTTGTATACCGCACGGGAAATGGAGCACCAGTTCAACGACGCCGGTGCCAAGGCGCTGGTGTGCCTGGCCAACATGGCGCACCTCGCCGAGAAAGTGGTGCCCAAGACCCAGATCAAGCACGTCATTGTCACCGAAGTGGCCGATATGCTGCCACCGGTCAAGCGCCTGTTGATCAACAGCGTGATCAAGTACGTGAAGAAGATGGTCCCGGACTATAACCTGCCCAACGCGCTGAAGTTCAATGATGTATTGAGCAAAGGTGCAGGCAAGCCGGTAAAAGAAGCCAGCCCCGACCGCAATGATGTTGCCGTGCTGCAGTACACCGGTGGCACCACGGGTGTCGCCAAGGGCGCCATGCTGACCCACCGCAACCTGGTGGCCAACATGCTGCAATGCCGGGCGTTGATGGGCGCCAACCTCAATGAAGGTTGCGAGATCCTGATCACCCCGCTGCCGCTTTACCATATCTATGCCTTTACCTTCCATTGCATGGCAATGATGCTGATCGGCAACCACAACATCCTGATCAGCAACCCGCGCGATTTGCCGGCGATGGTCAAGGAGCTGTCGAAGTGGAAGTTCAGCGGCTTTGTCGGTTTGAACACCCTGTTTGTGGCCCTGTGCAACAACGAAGCGTTCCGCAATCTGGATTTCTCGGCATTGAAGATTACCTTGTCAGGGGGCATGGCCCTGCAGATGAGTGTTGCCGAGCGCTGGAAAGCGGTAACCGGCTGCGCCATCTGTGAAGGTTACGGCATGACCGAAACCAGCCCGGTAGCGACCGTCAACCCGGCAGAGCAGAATCAGGTCGGCACCATCGGTATTCCTGTGCCGTCGACCCTGTGCAAGATTATCGATGACGCCGGGGCCGAGTTGCCATTGGGTGAAGTTGGTGAACTGTGTGTGAAAGGTCCGCAAGTGATGAAGGGCTACTGGCAGCGCCAGGAAGCCACCACCGAAATCCTCGACAGCGATGGCTGGTTGAAGACCGGTGACATTGCCCTGATCCAGCCTGACGGCTACATGCGCATTGTCGACCGCAAGAAAGACATGATTCTGGTTTCCGGTTTCAACGTCTACCCGAACGAGCTCGAGGATGTGCTGGTAACCCTGCCGGGCGTGCTGCAATGCGCGGCCATTGGCGTGCCGGACGAGAAGTCCGGTGAAGTGATCAAGGTGTTCATCGTGGCCAAGCCAGGTGTGACCCTGACCAAAGAGCAGGTGATGGAGCACATGCGCGCCAACGTCACCGGCTACAAGGTGCCACGCTACGTCGAGTTCCGCGATGCCCTGCCGACCACCAACGTTGGCAAGATCCTGCGTCGTGAACTGCGCGATGAAGAGCTGAAAAAGCTCGGTCTGAAAAAGATCGCCTGACCTGCAATATCGCCGGCAGCCGACTCCTACCCGGATGAGTAGGAGCCGGCTGCCGGCGATTGCGTTAGCGCAGTTTCTCAAGCATCTGGTAGTACCACATCCCCGCCGCCAGCAGCGGGTTGCCCAGTACATCGCCCATGGGCACCTTGATGTGCTTGCAGCCTGCAAACGTATCGAACTTCTGCAAGGTACCGGTCAATGCCTCGGCCATGATTTCGCCCATGATGTGGCTGGTGGCGATGCCGTGCCCGGAGTAGCCCTGGCAGTACCAGACATTGTCCGAGAGCTTGCCCAACTGCGGAATGCGGTTGACCACGATGCCCATCGCGCAACTCCACTGGAACTCGATCGGCACGCCCTTGAGCGCCGGAAAGGTTCGCTCGATGCAGGGGCGCAGCTCACCGGCGATGTCCCGCGAATCACGCCCAGAATAGTTGGCACCGCCGCCAAACAGCAGGCGGCCGTCGGCAGTCAGGCGGTAATAGTCGAGAACAAAACGGCAGTCATACACCGCCAGGTCCTGCGGGTTGATCTGCGCTGCCAGGTCGCCCAGCGGAGCGGTGGTGACGATGCCGCCCATGGCCGGGAAGATCTTGCCCTTGAGCTGGCGCTTTTCGAGCTTGTGGTACACGTCGCCGGCCAGCAGGATCTGCTTGGCTTCGACCCGGCCCTGGGCGGTGACGATGGCGGGATTATCGCCATGGACAATATCCAGCACCTCGGAATTTTCAAAGATCAATGCACCCAGGCTGTGGGCTGCGCGGGCTTCGCCCAGGCACAGGTTGAGCGGGTGCAGGTGCAGGTTGCGGCGGTTCTTCAGGGCGCCCAGGTACAGTGGGCTTTGCAGGTGTTCGGCGATGGCTTTCTGGCCGAGCATTTGCACCTGGTCGCCCATCCCGCGACGCTGTGCTTCTGCTTCGAAGGCCTGCAGCTCCTTGATGTGCGAAGGCTTCATCGCGGCATGCAGGTGGCCGCGCTTGAGGTCGCAATCAATGCCGTAGCGCTCCACGCGTTGCTCGATGATCTGGTGTCCGCGCCAGCGCAGGTGCCAGATAAAGTCATCGACGTCCTCGCCGAGTTTTTCGCGCATCTGCTTGCGCATGGCTTCGTCGCCCGAGAGGCTGCCGGTGACCTGGCCACCGTTGCGGCCACTGGCGCCCCAGCCGATGCGGTTGGTCTCGACAATGGCGACCTTGAGGCCGCGCTCGGCCAGTTCGACGGCACTGGCTACGCCAGTAAAGCCACCGCCGATGATTGCCACATCGACTTTCACCGTACCTTTGAGGGTCGGGTATTGAGTGGTGTCGTTGAGGCTGGCGGTGTAGTAGGAGGCACTGCGCTGGGCTGTGCCGGTGGTTACGGCTGCGTTCATAAAAAATCCTTGGCGCAAAAATAAAAGGGATCAGGCCTGGGTCAGGTACCAGCGCCAGTCCTGTTCGCCGACTTCGGCCATGAACTGTCGATACTCGGCACGCTTGACCGCCAGGTAGACGCCGAGGAAGGCCTCACCGAATGCTTCGCGCGCCCACTCCGAGGTTTCCAGTGCCTTGAGCGAGGTCAGCCAGTCGGTGGGCAGCAGTTCCTTGGCCTGGGCATAGCCGTTGCCTTCGACCGGGGCGCCCGGGTCGAGCTGCTGGCGAATACCGTGGTGCAGGCCGGCGAGGATGGCCGCAGCTGCCAGGTACGGGTTGGCGTCGGCGCCACAGATACGGTGTTCAATATGTCGGCTATTGGCCGGGCCTCCAGGCACGCGCAGGCTCACCGTGCGGTTGTCGACACCCCAGGTCGGTGCCAGCGGGGCATAGCTGTTGGCCTGGAAGCGCCGATAGGAGTTGGCGTTCGGGCAGAACAGCAGCAACGAATCGAGCAGGTGCTTGAGCATGCCGGCCACGGACTGGCGCAGCAGCGGCGTGCCAGCTTTGTCTTCGCTGGCATAGAGGTTGTTGCCGTCGGCATCAGCCAGGCTGACATGCATGTGCATGCCGGTGCCGGCGAGGTGATCGAAGGGCTTGGCCATGAAGCAGGCCTGCATCCCGTGCTTGTGGGCGACGCCTTTGACCAGGCGCTTGTAGCGCACCGCCTGGTCCATGGCCAGCAGGGCATCGCCATGCTCCAGGGTGATTTCAACCTGGCCCGGGGCGTATTCGGAGATGGCTGTGCGCGCCGGGATGCCCTGCGCCTTGCAGGCGGCGTAAAGGTCGGCGAGGAAGGGCTCGATCTGCTCCAGTTCGCGCAAGCCGTACACCTGGGTGCCACGCGGGCGGCCGCCGTCACTGTCCAGCGCCGGTTGCGGATGGCCATGGCTGTCGCGCTTCTGGTCAAGCAGGTAGAACTCAAGCTCGCACGCCATCACCGGGTGGTAACCCTCGGCCTTGAGCGCATCGATCACGTTGACCAGCAAGTGGCGTGGATCGGCGATGGTCGCCGGCATGCCTTCACTCGGGTGCATGCTGACCTGCACCGCAGCGGTCGGGATCTGCCGCCAGGGCAAGCGCACCAGGCTGTTTTCCAGTGGGTAGGCACGGCAGTCGATGTCGCCGACGTCCCAGACCAGGCCCGAGTTCTCCACGTCGTCGCCATTGAGGGTCAGGCCGAGGATGGTACTGGGCAATGGCCGACCGCTTTCATACACCGCCAGCAGTTCTTCGCGGTGCAACAGCTTGCCGCGCGGCACGCCGTTGGCGTCGAGAATGAACAGTTCGATCATCTCGATATCGGGATTGTTGGTCAGGAACGTTCGGGCCTGCTCAATGGGGGCAAATTGCATGCTGTACTCGCTCGCGCCATCAGGCGCACAGGACTGCGTTCACCTTGAGGTGACAGTCATCGACAATGAGGGTCGGCCAGGTGGGCCGCACGGATCAGTGCAGAGCGAGCGGTGCGTCTGGTGGGCGGGCATGGCGGCAGTGCCACAAGGCCCAGAAGGCGAGGATGATATGAACCAGCGGGTTTTCGCCAGAGCGAGCCCGTACCTTCGGGAACGAAGGGCGCAACAGCGGGCGGGGCATACGCAAGGGCGAAGTCATGGCGGGATACTCCCACGCCGGTGAAGGTTCATTAAATCAGCCTTTGTATACCTTCAGGTTGTTCGCGGCTAAACAATCAGCGGCTTAGCCTTGGCCGTGCCGAGCGGGGGCAAATCTGCGACAATCGCAGCCCTTCCTATGCCGATCATGAAAAAGCAGGCTCACCTGCACGACTAATAAGCCCCCATGACTGACCACGCTATCGATCAACTGCTGAAAAACCTCGACCACGCCATGATCGCCGAGCGCCATCGCTTGCGCCGGCAGCTGCATGAACTGCGCAAGCGCCCGGACGAGGCCAAGCTGGCACAGTGGGTCGAGAAGGTTCAGGCGTCCTGTGCCCAGGTCACTGCGCGCAAGGCCAGCGTGCCGAGCATTCGTTACGACGACAGCCTGCCGATTGCGGCCAAGCGTGACGAGATCAAGAAGGTACTGGCCGCGCACCAGGTGCTGATCATCGCGGGTGAAACCGGCTCGGGTAAAACCACTCAGTTGCCGAAGATCTGCCTGGAGCTGGGGCGCGGGCAGCATGGCCTGATCGCGCATACCCAGCCGCGTCGTATCGCTGCACGCAGCGTCGCCACCCGCGTCGCCGAAGAACTGGGGACACCGCTGGGTGCGCTGGTGGGCTACCAGGTGCGGTTCGAAGACCAGAGCGATGCCAATACCCTGGTCAAACTGATGACCGACGGTATTCTCCTGGCCGAAACCCAGCATGACCGCTTTCTTGAGCGCTACGACACCATCATTGTCGACGAAGCCCATGAACGCAGCCTGAACATCGACTTCCTGCTCGGCTACCTGAAAACCCTGCTGCCCCGTCGTCCGGACCTGAAGGTCATCATTACCTCGGCGACCATCGACCTTGAGCGATTCTCCAAGCACTTCAACGATGCGCCGATCATCGAAGTGTCCGGCCGTACCTACCCGGTGGAAACCTGGTACCGGCCGTTGACCAGCGAGCAGGACGAAGAGGGGAACCGCATCGAGGATGACCTGACCGTAGATCAGGCGATTCTGGCCACCCTCGATGAAATTGCCGCGCACGAACGTAGTCAGGGCAAGGGGCCGGGTGATGTGCTGGTGTTCCTGCCGGGCGAGCGCGAGATTCGTGACGCCGCTGAAATGCTGCGCAAGGCCCAGCTGCGCCATACCGAAATTCTGCCGCTGTATGCGCGGCTGTCGCCGGCCGAGCAACAGAAGATTTTTCAGTCCCATCCGGGGCGTCGCGTGGTGTTGGCGACCAACGTTGCGGAAACCTCTTTGACCGTGCCGGGCATTCGCTACGTGATCGACAGCGGTACCGCGCGGATCAGTCGCTACAGCTACCGCGCCAAGGTGCAGCGTCTGCCCATCGAGGCGGTGTCGCAGGCCAGTGCCAACCAGCGTAAAGGTCGCTGTGGCCGGGTCGAGCCAGGCATTTGCGTGCGCCTGTACAGCGAAGAAGACTTCAATGCGCGGCCGGCCTTTACCGACCCCGAAATCCTCCGGACCAACCTCGCGGCGGTCATCCTGCAGATGCTCCACCTGCGCCTGGGCGAGATCGATGCCTTCCCGTTCATCGAGCCGCCGGACGGCAAGGCCATCAGCGACGGTTTCAACCTGTTGCAAGAGCTCTCGGCGGTCAACCGCGAGAACCAGCTCACCCCGCTTGGTCGCCAACTGGCCCGCCTGCCAGTGGACCCACGCCTGGGGCGCATGCTGCTGGAGGGGGCCAAGCAGGGCAGCCTCAGCGAACTGCTGATCGTGGCCAGCGCCTTGTCGGTACAAGACCCGCGCGAGCGGCCGCCCGAGCGTCAGCAGGCGGCCGACCAGGCGCACGCGCAGTGGAAAGATGCCGACTCGGACTTCGCCGCGCTGGTCAATGTATGGCGCGGGTTTGAAGAGCAACGTCAGGCCCTGACCGCCAGCCCGCTGCGCAACTGGTGCCGCAAGAACTTCCTCAACTACCTGCGCCTGCGTGAATGGCGCGATGCCCATCGCCAGTTGAGCCTGATCTGCCGCGACCTGCAGTTGAGCATCAACAAAGAGCCGGCGGACTATCCGAAACTGCACAAGGCAATCCTCTCCGGCTTGCTCAGCCAGATCGGTCAGAAAACCGAAGATGGTGACTACCTGGGGGCCCGTCAGCGCCGCTTCTGGGTACATCCGTCTTCGGGGCTGGGCAAGAAGCGACCACAGTGGATCATGAGCGCCGAGCTGGTAGAAACCACCAAGCTGTACGCGCGCATGGTGGCCAAGATCGAACCGGACTGGATCGAGCCGCTGGCGACGCACCTGATCAAGAAAAATCACTTTGAACCGCACTGGGAGAAGAAGCGTGGCCAGGTGGTGGCGTTCGAACAGGTCACCCTGTACGGCATGATTGTGGTGGGGCGCCGCCCGGTGCACTTCGGGCCCATCGATCCGGTGATGTCGCGGGAGCTGTTCATTCGCGAAGCGCTGGTGGGTGGTGAGATCCAGTCCAGAGCCAAATGCCTGACTGCCAACCGGCGCCTGCTCGAACAGCTGGACGAGCTCGAAGCCAAAGCGCGACGCCGCGATATTCTTGCCGATGAAGAGACCCTTTACGGCTTCTACGAAGCGCGCTTGCCGGCAGAAATCCATCAGACCGCCACCTTCGACAGCTGGTACCGGGTCAACAGCCAGAAAGATCCTCAGCTGCTGATCATGCGTGAGGAGGATGTCCTTGCACGCGAGGCCAGCGAAGTCACTGCCGCACAGTACCCCGATACCTTGCGCCTGGGCGACCTGAGCCTGGCATTGAGCTACCACTTTGAGCCCAACCATCCGCGCGACGGCGTTACCGTGCGGGTACCTGCGCCGTTGCTGCCCAGCTTGCCGGGCGAGCGTCTGGAGTGGCTGGTGCCGGGGCTGCTGGAAGCCAAGTGCATTGCCCTGGTGCGCAACCTGCCCAAGGCGCTGCGCAAGAACTTCGTACCCGTGCCGGATTTCGTCAAGGCTGCCCTGCAACGCATGACCTTTGCCGAAGGCTCGTTGCCCCAGGCGCTGGGGCGTGAACTGTTGCGCATGACCGGCGCGCGGGTCAGCGATGAGGCCTGGGCCGAAGCTGCTGCGCAGGTGGACAGCCACCTGAAGATGAACCTGGAAGTCGTCGACGGCGAGGGCAAGTTCCTTGGCGAAGGCCGTGATCTGACCGAATTGACCGCGCGCTTTGTTGCCGCCAGCCAGGCCGCACTGGCGGTGCCGCAGACCGAAAAGAGCCAGCAGCCGGTACAGGCCAAGGCCTTCGCCCAGGTGGCGCAGACAGCCCAGCAGAAGATTGCCGGCCTGTCGATGACGGTGTATCCGGCACTGGTCGAAGACAACGGTACCGTCAAGGAAGGGCGCTTCTCGACCCAGGCCGAAGCCGAGTTCCAGCACCGCCGCGCCTTGCAGCGCCTGCTGTTGCAGCAGTTGGCCGAGCCGGCGAAGTTCCTGCGCGGCAAACTGCCGGGATTGACCGAACTGGGCCTGTTGTACCGCGAGCTGGGGCGTATCGAAGCGCTGGTGGAAGACATCCTGCTGGCCAGTCTCGACAGCTGCATCCTCGAGGGTGAAAGCACCTTGCCGCGTGATGGTGCGGGGCTGGCTTCGCTGGCTGAGCGCAAACGTGGCAGATGGGCCGAGCACGCCGAGCGTCTGGCACGACTGACCCTGGACATCCTCAAGCTCTGGCATGGCCTGCAAAAGCGCTTCAAGGGCAAGATCGACCTGGCCCAGGCCGTGGCCCTCAACGACATCAAGCTGCAACTGAGCAACCTGGTGTACCCGGGCTTCGTCCGCGAAACGCCAGGGTTGTGGCTAAAGGAGTTGCCACGCTACCTGAAGGCCGTTGAGTTGCGCCTGGAGAAGCTGGGTTCCCAGGTTCAGAAAGACCGGGTCTGGAGCAGTGAACTGGGCAATTTGTGGAGCCAGTACAAGGCCCGCGCCGACAAGCACGCCCAGGAAGGCAAGCGCGACGAGCAACTGACACTCTACCGCTGGTGGCTGGAAGAATATCGGGTGTCGCTGTTCGCACAGCAACTGGGCACCAAGGTGCCGGTTTCCGACAAGCGACTGAGCAAGCAATGGAGTCTGGTGGAAGCCTAAACCCCTGTAGTTGTGGCACACTTGGCCGATATTCGCTGCGTTCGCAGGTTTTCACCTGGCGGGCGCAGCGCCAGCATGCAGCACTGTGCAGTGAGCCTGTTCAGCAGGGGCCATTGCCAGGTCAACTTGGTACCTTGGTGCCAATAACGTGATCAGACAGGCCATTGCCGAACGGGCAGTGGCCCCGAACAGAGGAACGACCGTGCACAACGTCGTCATCAGCGGCACCGGCCTGTACACCCCGGCCAACAGCATCTCCAACGAAGAGCTGGTGGAATCCTTCAACGCTTATGTGCAGCAGTTCAACGCTGACAATGCCCAGGCCATCGAGCGCGGCGAAGTGCAGGCCCTGGCCGAGTCCAGTGCTGCATTCATCGAGAAGGCTTCGGGAATCAAGAGCCGCTTTGTCATGGACAAAGACGGCATCCTCGACCCAAAGCGCATGGCCCCGCGCCTGCCTGAGCGCAGCAACGACGAACCGTCGATCCTCTGCCAGATGGCCGTGGCGGCTGCCGAGCAGGCGCTGCAACGCGCCGGTCGTACCGCTGCCGATGTTGACGCGGTGATCGTCGCCTGTTCCAACCTGCAGCGCGCCTATCCGGCCATTTCCATCGAAGTACAACAGGCCCTGGGCATCAACGGTTTTGGCTTTGACATGAACGTGGCCTGCTCTTCGGCGACCTTCGGCATCCAGACTGCTTGCAACAGCGTGCAACTGGGCCAGGCCCGTGCGGTGCTGGTGATCAGCCCCGAGGTGTGCACCGGCCACTTGAACTTCCGTGACCGCGACAGCCACTTCATTTTTGGTGACGCCGCCACTGCCGTACTGGTCGAACGCGCTGACCTGGCGACGTCGGCCCATCAGTTCGACATTGTCAGCACCAAGCTGCTGACCCAGTTCTCCAACAATATCCGCAACAATTTCGGCTTCCTCAACCGTGCCGCCGAGGAGGGGATCGGTGCCCCCGACAAACTCTTCGTGCAGGAAGGCCGCAAGGTGTTCCGTGAAGTCTGCCCGATGGTCGCCGAGCTGATCGGCCAGCACCTGGCCGAGAACAACATCAGTGTCAGCGATGTAAAACGCTTCTGGCTGCACCAGGCCAACCTGAGCATGAACCACCTGATCGTCAAGAAGCTGCTGGGTCGCGATGCGCTTGAAGACGAAGCACCGGTGATTCTCGACAGCTACGCCAACACCAGTTCGGCAGGCTCGGTGATCGCCCTGCACAAACACCAGGATGACCTGGCTTCGGGTTCGCTGGGGGTACTCAGTTCGTTCGGTGCCGGCTATTCGATCGGTAGCGTGATCTTGCGCAAGCGTTGATCCGGCCGTGTAGCTGATCAGCCTGTAACAACGCGCATGCCTCGGCGTCCATTGCATACGTTCAGGATGAGGTGGCAATGTCGGTCGATGATGAAACACACCTGCTCGAACGCCTGTTGCGCAGCGATCAACAGGCATTCAGCGAGCTGGTAACCACGTACCAGGGCGCCATGCGCGCCGTGGCGTACGCGATCCTCGGCAGCCGTCAGGCTGACGAAGCGGTACAGGATGCCTGGTTGGCCGTGGTACGCGGCCTGCCGGGATTCCAGAGGCGTTCCAGCCTCAAGACCTGGCTGCTGACCATTACCGCCAATGCGGCAAAAAACCGCTACAAGCAGAATCGTCGCGAAGTGCTGCTCGATGACTTGCCGTCGCCGCATGGCACGGTCGGTGATGAGCGCTTTGCCGGTGACGGCCATTGGCTGTTGGCGCCATCGGCCTGGCATGAAGACTCGCCGGAGGCCTTGCTCAGCCAGGACGAACTGCGCGAGTGCCTGGAACACACCTTGCTCAGCCTGTCGCAATTGCAAAGCAGTGTGCTGGTGCTGCGTGAGCGCCAAGGCCTGGAACTGGAGGAGATCTGTAATCTTCTGGGCATTTCGCTCTCCAATGTTCGCGTGCTGTTGCACCGGGCGCGCCTGAAGGTTTTTGCCACCCTGGAACACTTTGAGGAAACAGGCCAATGCTGAGATGCAAGGAACTGGTCGCGCGGTCCAGCGATTACCTGGATGGGCAGCTCACCCTCGGGGAAAACCTGCTGGCGCGCCAGCACCTGTTGTTCTGCAAAAACTGCCGGTGCTTCATCAAGCAGATGCGCCTGACCCAGGCGACGATCAAGGCGTTACCGGAAGCCCCGGTAGACGATGTCGAGAAAATCGTCCAGCGCATGACGGCCGCCCAACGCAGCGACGACACACCCTGAAATCACCTTGGAAAGGCCCTGCAACGGGGCTTTTCTGCTTATGCGCGTTCGAAGTAAAAAGTTCCCTTGTCATAAAAGATTTATATAAAAGCCACTGATCTGAAATACCCCCCCGCCAAGATCGCTCCCCAGCACAAGTGGCCCAAGCCGCGTGTTTTTCCAACATTATCAAGACCATAAAGTAGGGGAGCTTCTTCGATGATCCGTAAGCACTTCGCAGGTTTCGCAGCCAGCGCCTTGGCAATGGCCGTTACCGCCCAGGCTTTCGCGGGTACCGTGACTACCGACGGCGCCGATATCGTAGTCAAGACCAAAGGTGGCCTCGAGGTCGCTACCACCGACAAGGAATTCAGCTTCAAGCTGGGCGGTCGTGTTCAGGCTGACTACAGCACCTTCGACGGTTTCTACACCGTCAATGGCAACAACGCCGACGCCGGTTACTTCCGCCGTGCTTACCTGGAACTGGGCGGTGTGATGTACACCGACTGGGCTTACCAGATCAACTACGACTTCTCGCACAACTCCGGCGGTGACAACCGCTCCGAAGACGGCTACTTCGACGAAGCGTCCCTGGCCTACAACGGCTTCAAGCCGGTGCAGATCAAAGTCGGTCGTTTCGACCCTGAATTCGGTCTGGAGAAAGCCACCAGCTCCAAGTGGGTTACCGCTCAAGAGCGTACCGCCGCCTACGACCTGGTCGACTGGACCAACGCCCACAACGGCGGCATGGGTATCCAGGTTTCGGGCAACGCGGGTGACTCGCTGTACGGTTCGATCGGTGCCTTTGCCAAGGACGCGACCAACCAGGACAAAGATGGAGACAGCACCAAGCAGTTCAACCTGCGCGGCGTTTTTGCCCCTATGCACGAAGCGGGCAACGTACTGCACTTTGGCGTCAACTACGCTCAGCGTGACCTTTCCGACACCGCCTTTGACGGCCGTATCCGCAGCCGTCTGGGCATGCGCGGTGTGAGCACCGATGGTGGTCAGGATGCCGGTACCAACGGTAACCGCCTGACCCTGGGTGGTGCCAACAACACCCCGGCCGGCGCATTCGACACCGACTCTGCCTGGGGTCTGGAAGCGGCCTGGGCCATGGGCCCGTTCTCGGCACAGGGTGAATACATCAAGCGCAAGACCCAGGCTGACGACGACGCCTTCTCCGACATCAAGTCTGAAGGTTACTACGGTCAACTGGCTTACACCCTCACCGGCGAAGCCCGTGGCTACAAGCTTGGCAAGTTCGATGGCATCAAGCCTTCGAACAAGCAGATCGGCGCCTGGGAAGTGTTCTATCGCTATGACCACCTGAGCACCGACGATGACAACGGCGCCTTCGCCAACATCGACGATATCGAAGGCAAAGTGCACAACGTGGGTCTGAACTGGTACGCCAACGAATCGATCAAGATCAGTGGCGTGTACGTGAAAACCAAAGTCGACAACGCACAGAACGCCAATGGCGACGACGATGGCGACGGCTTCGTGATGCGCGCCCAGTACGTGTTCTAAGCAACGCTGCTCCTTCATCCGTTAGATCTTCAGCCCCGTGTTGCGGGGCTTTTTTTTGTCCGCGCGACGGGGCAGACTGCGCCCATGCCGAACCTGATCCTGCAACAACTCGCCGACCTCGATGCCGCCGCCTGGGATGCCCTGGTGCCGCCGCAACAGCCCTTTGTTTGCCATGCCTTCCTGAGCAGTCTGGAAGACAGCGGCAGTGTCAGTGCGCGCACCGGCTGGGCGCCGGCGCACCGATTGCTGACCGATGCCGACGGCACCTTGCGTGCGGCCTTGCCTGCCTATGTGAAGCAGCATTCCTTTGGCGAGTACGTGTTCGATCACGGCTGGGCCGATGCCTGCGAGCGGGCCGGCATCGCCTATTACCCGAAGCTGCTGTGTGCAGTGCCGTTTTCGCCGGTGACCGGTCCGCGGCTGCTTGGCGATCCTGTGGCTGCTGGTGCATTGGTTGATCAGCTCACTGAAGAGCTGTTAGAGCAAGGCTTCTCGGGGGGCCATATCAATTTCACCGACGCCGACGCTGATTCGATCATGCGCGGTCGAGAAGGCTGGATGGAGCGCCTGGGCTGCCAGTTTCATTGGCAAAACCGGGGCTATCGGGACTTTCAGGATTTTCTCGACAGCCTCAGTTCGCGCAAGCGCAAACAGATGCGCAAGGAACGTGAGCAGGTGGCGGGGCAGGGCATCGAGTTCCGCTGGTACCGGGGGGGCGAGTTGAGCGAGGCACAGTGGGATTTTGTCTTTGCCTGCTACGCCAACACTTATGCGGTGCGCCGCCGTGCGCCCTATCTGACCCGCTCGTTTTTCAGCCTGCTGGCCGAGCGTATGCCCAATGCCATTCGCGTGGTCATGGCGCGCCAGGGGGGGCGTGACGTGGCCATGGCCTTCAGCCTGGTCGGCGGTGACAGCTTGTATGGCCGCTACTGGGGCTGCCTGGATGAGTTCGACCGGCTGCATTTCGAGACCTGTTTCTACCAGGGCATGGACGTTGCCATCGCCGAGGGTTTTCAACGCTTTGATGCCGGTGCCCAGGGTGAGCACAAACTGATTCGCGGCTTTGAGCCGGTGATTACCCGGTCCTGGCATTACTTGCTGCATCCGGGCTTGCGCCGCGCCGTGGAGGACTTCTTGCAGCAGGAGCGAGCCGGGGTACTGGCCTATGCAGAAGAGGCGCGCACGGCCCTGCCTTATCGGCAGGGCTGATGGCCTCATCGCTACACTCAGTCGATCCCGACAAACCCACCGGTCTGGTGATGCCACAGCCGGGCATACAACCCTTGATGCGCGAGCAATTCGGCATGGCTGCCCATCTCGGCAATCCGGCCTTTTTCCAGTACTACCAGGCGGTCCATACGGGCAATGGTCGAGAGCCGGTGGGCGATGGCTATCACGGTCTTGCCCTGCATCAGCGTTTCGAGGCTTTCCTGGATCGCGGCTTCGACTTCCGAGTCCAGTGCCGAGGTGGCTTCGTCCATGATCAGGATCGGCGCGTTCTTGAGCAGCACCCGGGCGATGGCGATACGCTGACGCTGGCCACCGGAAAGCTTCACGCCACGCTCGCCCACATGCGCATCGAAACCGGTGCGCCCCTGCGCGTCCGATAGCTGCGGAATGAACTCGTCGGCGCGGGCCCGGCGTACCGCTTCCCACAACTCGGCTTCGCTGGCTTGCGGGCGGCCGTACAACAGGTTTTCGCGGATCGAGCGATGCAGCAGTGAGGTGTCCTGGGTGATCATGCCGATCTGCGCGCGCAGGCTGGCCTGGGACACCAGGGCAATGTCCTGGCCGTCGATCAGGATGCGTCCACTTTCGATGTCATACAGGCGCAACAGCAAATTCACCAGAGTCGACTTGCCGGCGCCCGATGGGCCGATCAGGCCGATTTTTTCGCCGGGACGAATATCCAGGTTCAGGTCGTCGATGATCCGGCTGCCTTTGCCATAGCGGAAACCGACATTCTCGAATCTCACCGCGCCACGATCGACCTTGAGCTCAGGTGCGTTGTCGACGTCGGTGACGGTCACCGGCTGGGCGATGGTCTGCAGGCCATCCTGCACCATGCCGATATTTTCAAAGATGCCGTTGACCACCCACATGATCCAGCCCGACATGTTGACGATGCGGATCACCAGGCCAGTGGCCAGGGCGATGGCCCCGACGCTGATCAATGACTGGGTCCACAGCCACAGGGCCAGGCCCGTGGTGGTAACGATCAACAGACCGTTGAGGCTGGTGATGACCACGTCCATGCTGGTGACGACACGCGACGCCAATTGGGTTTTTTCCGTCTGCTCGCGGATGGCTTCGCGGGCGTACTGCTGTTCGAAGTCGGTGTGGGCGAATAGTTTCAGGGTGGCGATGTTGGTGTAGCCGTCGACAATCCGCCCCATGAGCTTGGAGCGGGCGTCAGAGGAGACCACCGAGCGTTCCTTGACCCGCGGCACAAAGTAATAGAGCGCCCCGATGTAACAGGCGATCCAGGTGATCAGTGGCAGCATCAGGCGCCAGTCGGCCTCAAAGAACAGCACCAGCGAACTGATGGCATAGATCAGCACGTGCCACAGCGCATCCACTGCCTGCACGGCCGAGTCGCGCAGCGAGTTGCCGGTCTGCATGATGCGCTGGGCAATGCGTCCGGCAAAATCGCTCTGGAAGAAGTTCAGGCTCTGCTTGAGCACAAAGGTGTGGTTCTGCCAGCGAATCATGCTGGTCATCCCCGGGCTGATGGTCTGGTGCACCAGCAGGTCGTGCAGGCCAAGAAACACCGGGCGCAAAATCAGCGCCACCACCAGCATCCACAACAGTTCGCCGGCATGGTCGCTGAAGAAACTCGCTGACGGCGTGCCCTGAGCCAGGTCGATGATCCGGCTCAGGTAGCTGAACAGTGCCACTTCGATCAACGCACCGATAAACCCGATCACCAGCAGCGCGGCAAAACTCGGCCAGACCTGACGCAGGTAGTACAGGTAGAACGGCCATACCGTGCTGGGTGGCGCCGCCGTGGGCGCCTCACGGAAGATATCGATGAGTCTTTCGAAGCGGCGAAACACCATGAAAATAAAACTCCTGTCTGGCTCGACCCTCAGGTCCAAAGCTCACGTCCTTGTGAGGCCTCAGTTCAGTCGATGCGTGTGGCCGACTTGATGAACACCGGGTCTACCGGTACATCGCGCATGCCGCGCTTGACGGTGGTCGGCGAATTTACGATCTGATCAACCACGTCCATGCCTTTGACCACTTTGGCAAACACCGCATAACCGGCATCGCGGCCCGGATCGAGGAAGGCGTTGTCGGCGACGTTGATGAAGAACTGGCTGGTGGCCGAGTTGGGGTTCGAGGTGCGCGCCATCGACAGGGTGCCACGGGTGTTGTGCAGGCCGTTGCTGGCTTCGTTGCGGATCGGGTCGCGGGTCTGTTTCTGCGTCATCTGTTCGGTGAAGCCACCGCCCTGTGCCATGAAACCCGGGATTACGCGGTGAAAGATGGTGTTGTTGTAGAAGCCGCTGTCGACGTACTCGAGAAAGTTCTTGCTGCTGATCGGCGCCTTGACCGGATCCAGTTCGACTTCGATCTGACCGAAGCTGGTGTCGAGCAGGACGTGAGGCGCCTTGTCGGCGGCCATCAGGCTGGTGGCGAAGACGACCGAGCAGGTGGCGAGCAGGAGTTTTTTCAGCATGGGCTCAATGTTCCTTGAGGGGGGGTGGACGCCGCCAGAAACTGCAGCAGCGTCTGATTGAAAACCTGGGGTTGATCAAGCGGCGTAGCGTGCCGCGAATCGTCGATGACCGCCAGCCGTGCCTGGGGAATCAGACGGACATAGCGCTCCTTGAGTTGTATCGGGGTGTAATCCTGATCGGCGCTGATGACCAGCGTAGGACAACGTATCTGCCCCAGGCGTTCGCTGACGCCCCAGCCGACAATGGCATCGAAACTGGCGAGGTAGGCGCGTTTGTCATTTTCGGCCCAGCGCCGGGCCATCGTGCGGCGCAGGTCTGCCTGCTCCGGCTTTGGGAACAGCCGTGCGGCCAGGCCTTTGCCAATGGTTTCCAGGCTCAAGGCACGGGCCATCGCCCAGCGCTTGGCCCACCAGATCCAGTCCTGGCGGGTGCGGCGCTTGACCTCCGGGGCGCTGTTGACGATGCACAGGCTGCGCAGCCATTCGGGGTGATCGACCGCGAACTGAAAGCCGATCATGCCGCCCATCGACAGACCGACCAGGTGCACCGGGCCAGTCTGCAGTTTTTCCAATAAAGCCAGCAGGTCGGCGCTGAAACCCGGGATGCTGTAGCGCTCGCGGGGTTTGTCGGAGCGCCCGTGGCCACGAATGTCCATGACGATCACCCGGTAGTGGCGAGCAAGCTCCGGCACCTGCTTTTCCCAGTCGCGGGTACTGGAGCCCAGGCCGTGCAACAGCACCAGCGGATCGCCCTGGCCATATTCCTCGTAGTGCAGTGAGCAACCTTCGTGTTCGAAATAGGCCATGGGCTCGATTCCTGTCAGGCTTGGGCGGGCGCGGCGAAGGGGACGTCCAGTGGCGCGGTATCGAAATTGCGCAGCAACTCGATGAGAATCTGCGTGGCCGGGCCCAAGGGTTTGTCCTTGTTGGAATAAAGGTAGAACAGTGGATGGCGACTGCCACCCTGATCGAGTGGCAAGGGCTTGAGCACGCCTTCGCGCAGCTCCCGCTCGATCAGGTGGCGCGGCAGCCAGGCAAAGCCCAGGCCGCTGCTGACGAACGTGGCGGCGGTGGCCAGGCTGCCGACCGTCCAGCGCTGCTCGGCGCCGAGCCAGCCGACATCCTTGGGCTGTGAGCGGCCCGAGTCACGGATAACCACCTGCAGCTGGCTTTCCAGGTCCTGAAAACTCAACTCGCGGCCCAGCCGGTGCAGGCTGTGCTCCGGGTGGGCGACGGCGACGAATTCCACTGCGCTGAGTTCGGTACCCAGGTAGCCGGAAATGTTGAAGCCACTGATGGCAAGGTCGGCGATGCCTTCGTGCAGCACCTCTTCAACGCCCGACAACACCTCTTCACGCAGACGCACCCGGCAACCACGGCTTTGCGGCATGAACGCACTCAGGGCGCGTACCAGGCGGGCGCTGGGGTAGGCGGCATCGACCACCACGCGGACTTCGGCTTCCCAGCCCTGTTCCATGTGGTGGGCCAGGTCCTCCAGCTGGCTGGCCTGCTTGACCAGTTGCCGCGAGCGACGCAGCAGCACGTTACCGGCTTCGGTCAGGACGGCCTTGCGGCCATCGATGCGCAGCAGCGGCACGCCCAGCTGGTCCTGCATGCGCGCGACGGTATAGCTTACCGAGGATTGCGAGCGGTGCAGCGCTTCGGCGGCTTGCGCAAAGCCGCCGTGATCGACCACCGCCTGTAAGGTCCGCCACTGATCCAGGGTAACGCGCGGCGCTTTCATCTTCGGCTCCTGTTGTCCTAAGCTGGCGCTCTTTCATGGAGCGCGTCGTATGAAGAAATGTTGTGCTGTATTGCTGGCCCTGATTCCGCTCACGGCCCTGGCCTATCCCATCGATGTGGAAAAGAACATCGAGGGCGTCAAAGTCGACTACACCACCTACGACACCGACCGCGATATCGGCTCGATCACCCTGAACAACTATGGTGAGGTCGCCGCCCAGTGCAAGGTGACCTTCCGCAACGGCCCGGAATCGCCACGGGTGCGCCGTGTGAGCATTCCGGCCAAGCAGAGCGTGGACAGCACGGCCAAGTTCAATCGCGAAATCATCAAGTTGCGTATTAGCCTGGATTGCAAGCCGAAGTGACCGGGGCTTGTCGGGTATAAGGCTAGGGCATCTGCCAAATAAAACAAATTAACTGATAGATTGCACCTAGAATTTACGCTTTTTAATCGATCGTTCGCTGATTACTCTTGTCTCCATCGACTTAGCACCTTCGCCGATGGAGGCAACCCCCATGTCCCGTGTACTCGTTATCGAAAGCAGCGCCCGCCAGCAGGATTCGATCTCCCGGCAACTGACCCGTGACTTCGTCAGCCAGTGGTTGTCTGCCCATCCTGCAGACCAGGTCACACTGCGCGACCTGGCCGTCAACCCGGTGCCGCACCTGGATGCCAACCTGCTCGGTGGCTGGATGAAGCCTGAAGCCCAGCGCAACAGCGACGAGCTGCAGGCACTGGCCCGCTCCAATGAATTGACCGACGAAGTACTGGCCGCCGATGTGCTGGTGCTGGCAGCGCCGATGTACAACTTCGCCATTCCCAGCACCCTCAAAGCCTGGCTCGACCATGTGCTGCGTGCCGGCATCACCTTCAAGTACACCGACACCGGCCCGCAAGGCCTGCTGACCGGCAAGCGTGCCTACATCCTGACGGCGCGTGGCGGCATTCATGCCGGTGCATCGAGCGATCACCAGGAACCCTACCTGCGTCAGGTGATGGCATTCATCGGTATCCACGATGTGACCTTCATCCACGCCGAAGGCCTGAACATGGGCGGCGACTTCCATGAGAAGGGCCTTAACCAGGCCAAGGCCCAGCTCGCTGCGGTGGTTTGAACCCCTGAATTTTCCCGCCTGACACCTGTGCTCCTTTGGGTGTAGCTGCCCGGTCACTGCCTTGTGCGTGACCGGGCTTTTTTATGGGGGGCGCATTCCTTCGCGGATAAATCCGCTTACGGGCTTTTGGCGGGTTCACCAGGAGTCATAGGGGATTCCGTATTGCTCGATGTAGGTGCGGGATTCCGGTCTTAACCGGGGCGAGGGCTGTCCGGCGTCAGGGCCAGCCTTGACTACGCGCCCGGTGAAGCGCCCGATCTCCATCGATTCAATGCAGGGGCCAGCCAGCCAGGCCTTGGCGATGCCACCGGGGGCCAGGCCAATGACCACGCCCTTCAAGTAGCTGATGATCCAGGTGTTGCGCCAGGCACAGTAGGCCTTTTCACCCTTGAGCATGGCCTGGCGTTGCTCGTCGTTCAGCGTGATGAATACTTCGTAGGTTCGGGAGTCGGCGTAGGATTTCCAGCGTACGTAGATTATTTTGGGTAAATCCGCGCCTGTGACATTCTTGCCCGCTCCCCAGCCAGGGTTGCTAGGCCAGCCATGGGGTCTGCCCAGGTTGTTCGGTGGTGTATTGATGGACGTAGTGCCGCTCATGGCCCGGTAGAATGTTTGACCGCGTACATCGACCACGTCAGCGGTTTCAATCCAGGCTTCCATGTAGTTTGGCGAGCCAAAGCCCAGGTACCAGGAGTCGTAGGGCAGCTCGCTACAGGCGCTACCACTGATCAGGATGATCGTCAGCACCATGAGTCGTGCGCTTGTGTTCAAGGGCCTTTTGGCGGGTTCACCAGGAGTCATAGGGGATTCCGTATCGCTCGATGTAGGTGCGGGACTCCGGTCTTAACCGGGGCGAGGGTTGCCCGGCGTCAGGGCCGGCCTTGACCACCTTTCCTACGAAACGGCCTATTTCGATATTGGTTACACAGGGGCCGGCGAGCCAGGCCTTGGCGATGCCACCGGGGGCCAGTTCTACAACCACCCCCTTTCGAAAACCGGTGATCCAGGTGTCGCGCCAGGCACAGTAGGCTTTTTCGCCCTTGACCATGGCCTGGCGCTGTTCGTCGTTTAGCGTGACGAGTACTTCGTAAGTTCGGGAGTCGGCGTAGGACTCCCAGCGTACGTAAATCGATTGCGGCAGCTGGGCACCAGAGACGTATTTTCCGCCTCCCCAACTAACAACACTGGGCCAGCCTCGAGGGTCTCCCTTGCTGTTTTCAGGAGTATGGATCGAGACATTTCCACTCATTGCGCGCAGAAATACCCGGTTCCGCACATCGACAACATTTGCCGTCTCGATCCATGCCTCCATATAGTCGGGAGCACCGAAACTCAGATGCCAGGCATCGTAGGGAAGTTGTGCCCACGCCCTTGCACTGATGAGTGCAAGGGCCAGCACGCCGAAGCGGGTGCAGCTATTCATTCGGATGCACTACGCGTGCACCGTCGACAGGGCGGTTGAGAAAGATGAGGTCCGGGCTGACGGGCAGGTCGGTCAGGGGGTTCCAGTGGCCGGAACGATGAATGTAGCGCTGGTCAAGGCGTTCATTCTCCAGTTTGTCCAGCTTAGGGCTTCGCTGCTCTCCCAGTGCATAAGCCTGCAATTTTGCAGCGATGGCGTGTAAATCCTCCGGCAGTTGCATGTTCACTTCCAGCGGGTCGAACGGCACGCCGTGACGTACCCCCAGTTCACGCATGATTTGAATATACACCAGCGACAATTGCCCGTGCACGATACGTTCGCTGTAGAGCGCAGCAACCACCCGCACGGCCATGTACATCCGTGCGCGGGGATCGAACGCATGGTTTATCCGCCAGCTACTGATCTGTGGGCGGGGGCCCTGTTGCTGTGGCTTATGTCCCCAGTTTTCCAGCAAGCGAAGGGTGCGTACGTACGCTTGGGTTTGTTCTGAGGGGGTATTGAACGGAACAACACTGTTATCCGGCTTGCTCAGTAGTACGCGTTCGCGCATCTGCGGCAGGTAGCCCCCGCCGAGATCGGAATGCGCGCCGGGCAGGACAATATCGTTGTCGGTCGCGGTCAGGGCGAAGTTTTCGCGGTACTCGTCGCCCGCGACCAATTGCACGACCTTGTCGGCAATGCCTGGCGCCAAGCCCAGTTGCAGGTCGCCGTATTGGTTGTTGCCCGGAGCAAAGTTGCCGTCCAGAGGCGAGACAATTGCAGCCACCGTGTCATACAGACCAATGAAGTTGATCTTCACGTCACGGCCTGGCTGCCAGGCGAAGGCTTCAGTAAATACTGCCGCATCGGCAGACAGGGCTCGCCCCAGGAGGCTTGATGGGCCGTTTTGCAGGTCGTTGGCAAAGTGGCGTGCAGCGGCAGCACCGCGGCTGAAACCGAAGATATCGAACTGCAGCTGCTCGATCCGTATGTTTGGGTTAATGGTAAAAAAGGCGTCGAGTTTGTTTAGTAGAAGCTGTGGTATCTGGCGCACCCGGGCTAACACACCTGTACCTAGGCCTCCAGTGATTTGCGCATAGATTGAATCCTCAGCACCAGTTGTCGTGCCAATGCCTTCTACATAAATCTTCAGTGTCACGTTATTGTGCGGCGATTCATTGAATTCGTAAGCCTGATCCCGATACAGCTCATGCAACAACCCAATATTCGAAACCGCATTCCCATAACTGCTATCCGGCACCCCACCGGCCCCATCAAACCCCTGCTTCTTGCAGTACTCGACAAGCTCCCGCGCCACCTCGGGCTCAATCCCCAGCGCCTGCGCCTGACAAGTCGCCGCCTGCTGGCTGTTGCCCATGTTGTTGCCGGTACCATCGAAGAACACGCCGATGCGCAGAGTGATCGTCTGGCGGGTTTCGGGGGCCGGTTCGGGTTGATGACCTTCATCAAGCGTCAGCCACTCAATGGCCGGGCGTTGCTGCGCCGGGCCGTGACGCGCAACACTGCCGGTCACGGCAGGCTGTGGAGCCTGGCCTGTTGACGGGGTTGCGGAGCGCGGGCCGTCGATGAACACATGGCTGTCGCTGCGTCCCAGTACATGGCTGCCGGGCGGGCAACCACAGTCAACCCGGCACCCTTCCATGGCGACGGGCTGGCCGTTGACCTTGAAGTGCGGGTTGCCTTCGGCGATCCGCCCGGTCAGGTTGCAGGCCGGGCAGAACACCCGGTCGCCCATTAATGCGGCCTGGCGGCCGTTGATCTGGTAGAACGCGCAGCCATCCAGCACCTCGCCACCGGTACTGGTGCGGTCGCCTTTGCAGATTGCCGTGACGAGTGACATGCCTGGTCCTCCCTGGGAAAAAAGCCAGTAGAGGGGCGAGTCAGGCATCTGTGATAGAGGACCCTTCCGGAAGCCTTGAAGGACATTTCCCAAGACAAGAATGTCCAGCAGCCAACAGCAGTTGCCGGAGATACCGTGAACCGCTAAGGTCGCGGCCTCCACAGCAAGGGGCAATCATGGGCTATCTATTCATCGTCGCGCTGATCCAGGCGTTTTCCTTCAGCCTGATCGGCGAATACCTGGCCGGTCATGTCGACAGCTACTTTGCCGTGCTGGCGCGGGTGCTGCTGGCCGGCCTGGTGTTTTTGCCGCTGACCCGCTGGCGTCAGGTCGAGCCTCGCTTCATGCGCTCGATGCTGCTGATTGGTGCGCTGCAATACGGCATCACTTACGTGTGCCTGTACCTGAGCTTCAGGGTGCTGACGGTGCCCGAGGTGCTGCTGTTCACCATTCTCACCCCCCTGCATGTGACCTTGATCGAGGACGCCCTGAACCGGCGCTTCAACCCCTGGGCGCTGCTGGCTGCCCTGGTGGCGGTGGCCGGCGCGGCGGTGATCCGCTTTGACAGCATCAGCCCGGATTTCTTCATGGGCTTCCTGCTGCTGCAACTGGCCAACTTCACCTACGCTGCCGGGCAAGTGCTTTACCGGCACCTGATCGCGCGCAACCCCAGCGACCTGCCGCATTACCGGCGTTTCGGCTATTTCTACCTGGGCGCGTTGCTGGTGGTGTTGCCCGCATTCCTGGCGTTCGGCAACAGTCAGCACCTGCCCAGCACCGAAGTACAGTGGCTGGTGCTGCTGTTTTTGGGGTTGTGCCCCACGGCGTTGGGGTTGTACTGGTGGAACAAGGGCGCGTGCCTGGTCTCTGGCGCGACCCTGGCGGTGATGAACAACCTGCACGTGCCGGTCGGGTTGCTGCTCAACTTGCTGATCTGGAATCAGCACGAACCGCTGGGCAGGTTGTTCATCGGCGGGGCGGTGATTCTGGCCTCGCTATGGCTCGGTCGTCTCGGCGCTCAGCGTTCGCTGCAGTTTGGGCAGGCTCGCCGGTAGCAGGCCGGCACGCAGGTCGTTGCCGCTAGGCTGCTGGTACAGGCCCAGGCCGAACTCCGGCATGACCGCCAGCAGGTAGTCGAAGATGTCGCCCTGAATGCGTTCATAGTCGGCCCAGGCCGTGGTGCGCGTGAAGCAGTAGATTTCCAGCGGTACGCCCTGTGCCGTGGTTTGCATCTGGCGGACCATGCAGGTCATGTTCGGCTGGATCTGCGGGTGGCTCTGCAGGTAAGCCAGGGCATAGGCCCGGAAGGTGCCGATGTTGGTCATGCGCCGACGGTTGGCGGACAGCTCGGCAACGTTGCCCTGGGCTTCGTTCCAGGCGTCGAGCTCGTTGCGCTTGCGCGTCATGTAGTCGGTCAGCAGGCGCACCTGGCTCAGGCGCTGCTCCTCTTCGCTGGTCAAAAAGCGCACACCACCGGCATCGATGAACAGGCTGCGCTTGATCCGCCGACCGCCCGACTGCTGCATGCCGCGCCAGTTCTTGAACGATTCGGACATCAGGCGCCAGGTGGGAATGGAGACGATGGTCTTGTCGAAGATCGACACCCGTGAGAAGACTGTAAAATGGACACAATTAATCTAGTGAAATCAAAAGGTTATTGAAGATGATCTTTGTCCATTTTTTTCAGCAAAAATGGACGTTGCTAGAGCGATGATTGGGGGAAGCGTTGCAGTGGCGTGGGTCAAGGGCAGGATCAGTCTTGCATTACTACCCCGACGAGCTCAGCGGTAATGCGAAAACAATGGCATCACCTGCATCCGGGTTTTGCTAGAGCGCGCATAACACGCAAAAAATCGCCAAAAGTACCTCCAACGCACTTGGGGTCGCATCAGTAATACTCAGATCTCGATGTAGCTTTCTAAGCCTCCACATTCCTTCGCTAATCTAATTCCCCCGCGCTCAGTCGTTGCCAACCATGCCTGCGCATCAAGCCAATATCGAACCTCACCCTGTCCCCCCGGTGGCGTTGCCTCTCTTCGGGTTTTACATCTCTATTTATCCCGAATTTAGATCTAGCCGATTGCCTTAATCACTAGGCTTTAGGATCCGCGAGAGCTTTATTCAGTTGGTGGGATTGATGATGCATCTTTGTGCCAGAGCCGTCGTATGGTCGCTTCCGGAAGTTCAAGCTGCTTACGAGCTTCCGCTTGGCTAAAGCCCTTAGCTTTCAACTCCTGTACTGCTAACCACTTGTCTCTTGCTTCGATCATGGCGGGCGTCATCCCCTGTTGCGGTTCACTCGGCAAAAGAGTGTCCGCCAAATCCAAGTCCTCAAGTTCAGCCAAACAAGTTAGGAGGACTTCTCGTGCAGTGCGCTTTTCATGCGCTGCGAGCGTCAGCGTGAAGAGCGACGAGGGATGAATTTTCAGGGCAGCAGCGAGCTCACAGCTCACGTCGAGCGTTGCAGTAGTTATTGCTGCTTCGAGCTGACTCACGTGAGATTGAGCGACTGCCTTTGCTATGCCGACCTGAGACAAGCCACGTTTCGTTCGAAGCAGCTTAAGCACTGCTGCATAGGGTTTGCGCAGCGACATTTTCCACATCCATAAAAGGAGACGGTATGCCGTGTTTGCCTGCCGCCACACAAATCTATATATTGATATTTGTGGCGATATGGGGCTGGTACGTCACTCAGTCAGCAATGGCGGTGATGTTTATCGCTGGGAGCGGTGTCAATTCATCTGAATGGAAGGTGTGCATGGTTAGTCGCATCGAGGGTGGTCTGTTGGGTGATTCTTGTATCCGTTTAATGGGCTCCGAGCTTTCCCTCGACGAAGCCGTCGCGTCGGCCAGAAAGCACTACAAACACCTCCCTCTCTGCGCCGTCGAAGAATGGATCGTCCTAGACGCCATAGTCACCGACGCCGAGCGAGCCAAAGTAATCGCTGCCGGTTGCCAGCCAATGTTCCTGTTTGCCCACAAAGTTGTGCATGACGAGCAGCGTCGTTTTGAGCCCGGTCATTGGGTGCGCTCGAGTATGGGCACTACTTTCAAAGAAGGCTTCCTGTTCGCCACGCGGAACTCTGTCTACGTTTTGCTCGGGCCGGGCCATCGTAAGTCTTCGTCCATCGAAGCGATATTTTCCATCTTCTGATACCAACCGGTTTCTGCTGGGCATCTGATGTGCTCCAGCAGCTTGAGGCGACACATGTTCAGAACCATAGATAATGACCTTATAGGCATCCCAGGTATGTTCGGGGAGGGCGTATCCCATTGGCGTGGAGTGTCGAGGTTGCTGCGAACGCCTTGGTATCACCTCACCCTGAGGGTCGAAAACGAGGGGCGATTCACCGAGTGTGCGTTGATGGTTGATGACACGCGCAAGCTTCAAGAGATGTTGGTGAGTCAGGGAGCTGATTTAGCGATCACCGAGATAATGGCTGTAACGCCTTCTTGGATGAATAAGACTGCAGGTTGGCAAATGGAGAGGTTAACCAGAGTAACAGTAGGCGAGGACAAGACTGGCTCCGAGGTTTGCCTACTGGAAGTGGCTGAGGGGGCGGTTTACCACACCTCGCATCACTCAGATTTCAAAGTCGAAGCGCTGACGAATCTGACGCTCATCTTTCTCTCGAGCATGATCCAAGGGAAGTGAGATTAACAAATATCCTGCACGGTATCTGCGCCCTTGGTTCCGTGCGCAATTCCTGATAACGCCATACGGACTGCCCAATGGAGCGCAATTATGCTGGACACCTTAGATGTAAATTTCCATGGAAAACGCCATACAGACTTTGATCTCATCCGCATCATAAAAGCCGAAGCTCAAGGCTTCGATTTGCCGGTGACCGCTTACCTTTGCGGGGTTTCCATTAAAGCGCGCGCAGGCATCGGCGTAGTTTTCGGCCACAAGCGTAAAGACCAGTATGGGCGGTTTGGCGACGGCCATCTGATCCGGACTTCTGATGTGCTGAAGGTCGAGCGCGAGGGAAGATTTTGGGTGATGACAACCGTGAATTCGCGGTATGTGCTCGCTACTTTCCAGCGGGAAAATGGACGTGCCAGCTTGCGCGACTACCTTCGTCTTTCTCAAACAGTTCATCAGACACCTCCGATACTGCAGTGATTGTCGGGAGGGTCATCATCAACGGCGCTTTCCCTGTACAACCTGATTCTTGGGGCTGGCCATGATCTTCAAGAAAGGGGGGTTATTACTTTGGCCTCTGGAATCTTTGATTCGTACAGCCGTGAAGGGTGGTTTGTTGCCCTCCAGGATTTCGATCTTGAGGGATTCGTTGCCGAGAGGGCCTTTGCTAGCATGAAAAGGTTGGAGGTGGCTGACCTACTTGATGGCATCCCTGAAATGCTCATCAAGTTAGATTTTATCGCCGAGCTGCCTTGTCACGGGAACTACCTCGGATCTATGGGCGAAATCGGAAGTAGGGTAGAGGAGTACAGCACTTGAAAACACTTCCTCTTTGAACGCTCGCCTCTCGTACTCGTGGTTCTCTCGGGTCGAGTTTTTCTTTCATCAGCGTTTATTGGCGTGCCCTGCGGGCTGGCTGTCGTGAACCAAGCCCCGTTCCGGGTCTCGGCCCTTGCGGGCTTCCCTCCGCACGCCTTCGGCCTATGGCCTGCGTGCTCCGCTTGCGTTTCGCGAACGGCGATGCAGTTTACCGCATATACAATCAATGACGTCACGCTCGTGACCAAGGCTGCGACCGAGGCAGTGAACCGAGATTGCCAGGATGGTTCTTACAGGAAATCCTGCCGGGTCTTTAACAACCACCTGAGGCCGACATATCAGTACCTGGCCAACTTCCAAATACTCCTGACCGTTAACCGTCTTCGACGTTTACTGTATGCATGTACAAAATTGGTCAAGGCATCCATCATGAGCGTCACCATCCTCGGCCCATTGGCAGAAGGTGGAGTTCAGCTTCCTTTCTACTCCTTCAAAGTCCCTGCGGGCTTTCCTTCGCCGGCATCATCATCTCGATCAGCACATCTCTATCGATGAACTGCTGGACATCCGTGCGCCGCATATCTACCTGGTGCGCATCGAGGGAAGGCGAGTACACAGAAGACCTCTTCGCGGTCTCCCAACCGGCTTCAACTGAAAAGGTAATGGGTGTATTGGATGCCATCAATGGAAGGTGAGGCAGGGGGACGATGCGGCTAGCGAGCGTACCAACAGATCCGGATTGGGGCATGCTAAGGGAAATGATGAGCCAGCGCTTTACGACTCGGGTTGATCAATTGTGGACAGTGTATTGCAAGTGATCATTGTGTGTTGTCAGGTGTGCATTCGACAGCTAAACCAGCCTCGACTGCTCCTAAGCTGCATCTTGATTACTCGACCTCAAGACACAGAGCGCGTCATGAGCGCGTAGCCAGACCTCCACAGAGAGATTAAATGGGTGTAATCGGGTGTGTAATTGGGTGTTGAGGCACTTACGCTCGTTTTAGATCGACTTTCCTCCGGCTTGGGTAGGTGCGCCTTGGCTTAGAGGTTCACTGTTCTGCCTCAGGGAAGCTTTCTTCCCTTGATGACAAAAACGTCAGCGGAAGAAGTTGATCGAGTTTTCCGGCCAGGCAACGAACGATGGGGCGGCGTTTTTCAAGGTAGTTGTCGCGTCAACCGTCTAACTATGCCGCTCTTTTCTCGACCTGCTGTTCCCGATCCGGGTTCAGCAGCACCGTGCCGATCGGCTCCCAGTTTCGTGTCTGTCCAGACCAGCGCTCCGGGCATTTCTCCCGCGCTTGCTCATACAGCTCATGACGCCGAGCCAGGATCTGCTGATCCTGGCCACGGTGCCGTTCGGCCGGTGTCACGAAGCGGATTCGGCTGTGCCGGTGCTCGTGGTTATACCAGCGCATAAAATCCCTTACCCAGGCTCGGGCGGCGTCCAGGCTGGCAAAGCCATTTGTCGGCCATTGCGGGCAGTACTTCAACGTCCGGAACAGTGATTCCGAGTACGGGTTGTCATTGCTTACTCGCGGTCGGCCACGGGACGGCGTGATGCCCAGATCATGCATTTTGCTCAACAGCGTCAGCGATTTCATCGGTGCACCATTGTCCGAGTGCAACACCAGTGACTCGTGCAAACACTGCTCGCCGATCACGCTACGTTGCAGTAGCGCAGCCGCCTTCTCGCCGCTTTCTTCTTCGTAAACCTCCCAGCCCACGGCCTTGCGGCTGTAAATATCCTCGATCAAGTACAGGTAGTAATACTTGCCACGCACTGGCGAGGGAAGGTACGTAATGTCCCATGACCACACCTGGTTAGGGCCTTTGGCCGCGTGAGTCGTCGGTGCGGCGTGGCGCCTGGGGTGCTGGCTACGACCACGATGCTGTTGTTGACCCGCTGCACGCAGCACTCGATAAAACGTCGCTTCCGACGCCAGATAGCGCTGTTGGTCGGCCAACCTCGGCACGATCTGGCTGGGCGGCAAATGGGCGTACGCCGGGCTGTTGCACAGGCTCATGATCGCTTGTCGTTCGACCTCGCTCAACGCATTGCGTGGCGTGGGCCGTACCGTGGTCGTTCGGGCATCGGCCTGAACAGCCTCGGTTTCGCTCCAGCGCTGCAAGGTTCTGAGCGAGAGACCGACTTCCTGGCAGGCCCTGATCTTTCGGGCTCCTGCCACCCGGGCCTCACTCAACCAGGTCACGAGTAACTGCCGTTCCGGCAACGCGGTCAGTTGTCCTCGTTGTCGATCCCCCAGTAATCGTTGAGCTTTTTTCGCAGCACCAGCAACGCGGCGGTTTCAGCCAGCGCCTTGTCTTTGCGGCGCAGTTCGCGCTCAAGTTCCTGAATGCGTTTCTTATCTTTGCGAGACTGCTCTCGGTCTTCTTTTTGCTGGGCTTTTTCCGACTTCTGGCCAGCGATAAACGCTTGTCGCCACGCCGTGATCTGCTCGGGGTAAAGGCCTTTGCGGCGGCAATACTCGCCGAAGTCGATCTCGGACAAGCCGGCCGCTTCAAGGACAACAGCAAACTTGGTTTCGGCTGACCAGTTCTCGGTCAACGGCTTGTTTTCGGACACTGCATTTCCTTCAGAACTGAGCTGCTTGCGCCAGTTGGACAAAGACATTTCGCTGACCCCTTCGCGCCGGGAAACCTCGGCCATCGACAGGTTCAGCGGGGGAAGCAGCATCTTAAGTAATGCGGCTCTGCGTTCAGGTGAATAGTACGGCACGACCAGTCTCTTTCCGCCCCCGATATACTTTTTTAGGAAAAACCGGAGAGGCGACAACTATCCTGACACCGGGGGGGGGCAGGAGAACACTTTGCTTGGCGAGTGTGCCATCCAATCCAGATTAGGGGATGCACCGGGAGGTGATGAGCCAGAGCTTCACGACACGAATTGATCAGCTATGGACTGTGTACTGTAAATATTGGGGCGCGCACGGCTTGGGTAACCGGCGTAACCGAATTATCCAAAATTATGGATCAGCCATAATTTTTGCTGAGCCATAATTTTTGCCTTCTCCGTGCCAGTTCAGTTATCGCAAGCAGCGCCTGTAGCGATGATCGATTTGCAATATACTGTTAGGCAACTACCTAAAAGAGATCCGTCATGTCTAAGCTCGCCGAATTTCGCCAACTCGAAAAACACCTTGCCGAGCAAATCCAGGCCTTGGAAGCCCTGAAGGGTGATGCTGGCTTGAAGCAAGAAATTGAATTTGAGACCAAACTGCGCGCCTTGCTTGCCGAATACAGTTACAGCCTGCCGAAAGTGATCGCTCTGCTTGATCCTCAAGCTGGCCGTCGTGCTCCAGTTGTCGAATCCAAAGCAGGCACCCGCAAACCTCGTCAAGTGAAGGTCTACAAAAATCCTCACACTGGCGAAGTCGTAGAAACCAAAGGTGGCAATCACCGGACTCTGAAAGAGTGGAAGGGCGAATACGGCTCAGACACGGTTGAGTCCTGGCTGGCCAAGTGATCTTGGTTTGAGTACGAAAAGGGCCTTCGAGGGCCCTTTTTGTTAGAGAGACCGGTCAGTCTCGTTATCCGTATCGAAGTCTGTAAGGCCATCCCATGGCTAAGCCATGCTCAGAAATCGACTGCGATGATCGGGAGGTGCTAGAGCCAGTACCGACGCGATCGGCGTAGTTCATCGAGTAACGTGTGGGTCATGATAAGCGCCTCCGGCGTCTTTGTCCGGTCAAATGGCCCCCCGCACTCATCGCAAGTTTGGGGACATATGATACAAATGGCGTCGTGGGTGCGCTCGACTTAGCCCTTAGCCCAATTGTACACGTGCTGATTAATTTCACTCAGGCCACCGTCACGGGCGATCCATACCTCACCAGTACGGCGGCACTGCACTTTCAACTCCTCGACGCTGATACCCTGCATTGCGGCGAGGCTCGCGGCAAGATTCGCTGGACTGCCCCCGCCGTCGCGCAAAGCCACGAACATTACGTGGCGCAGTGGCCAATCCGCATTCGAGTTCCTCGTTGCGTTCATGATGGTAATGCTCCTTGATGGAGGTTACTCATTGTAGACATGGCCCGCCGCGATAAGGCTTCCGTTCAGCTGGAATCTTACTTCCGCTCGGGGGAAATCGATTGCCACCGGCAGTTCCATCCAGGCGTCTAACGCTGCGAGCACGTCGCGCGCAATGCTTCACAGGCGTTTTCGTCGGTTACGTTGGCCCAGAAAAAAGACGGATATTTGTAAGTTTACGAGTGCACTGCTGAACCCGTGTCTCGAAGCAAACCGTCATAAAACACTCATGTCCCAACTAAGAAGAAATGTGCACCCACAAACCTATGCAGGATTTCTAGCTGTGTATAGGAATCGTGGCCAGTTATCCGATTTAGCAGTCAATCGAGAAGCAAACCGTGGCCTCCGTGCATCTCTGCGCTATGGTAAGTTTTCCGACGTATAAGACTAAAGTCGTAGGAGGGCGGGGCATGCGAATTCGTGGGGACGTGTTCTGGCAGTGGGCTGATCCGGCGCTTCACCATCGAACACACGATGAAACGTTAGACGACGGAACCTTCATTGATGTCCAAGTGAGGCTGTCGCCCTCGGGAAACACGCAGATGTTCATTGGAGTGTATTCAGAAAGCGGCGTGGCTTTGCATGAACAGGCGCTTGATTCCAGGCCAGGTGAATCAATGACTCGTGCTCTAGCATGGGGCGTTGGGTGTGCAAGGCGACTTGCGATTGGACTCAAGCCTGCTGAAAAGCATGTTGCGTAGACCTATGGTTGCAGAGTGGTAGTGTTGTGGTCGCCATATCAAGTACGTGATCAATCTACTGATCCAGAAGTTGGCCGCCGTCTTGCTTCGGCTGTTGAGTCCAAAACAGCTACCCGTAAGCCACGCCAGGTGGCGGCCTACAAAAATCCTCACACTGGCGAAGTCGTAGAAACCAAAGGTGGCAATCACCGAACTCTGAAAGAGTGGATGGGCGAATACGGCTCTGACACCGTCGAGTCCTGGCTGACCAAGTGATCTTGGTTTGAGTACAAAAGGGCCCTTCGAGGGCCTTTTTGCTGTGGTTTTATTCACCGAAGGATTTCTATCAGGGTGCCAATAAGTTAAACGAGTAACGCATTGATACAGGCAAGCGAGTGCCAAACTAAAGTTTTTATAGAAATGGCTTATGGTTTCTGATGCAAATATGACTACTTAAGATTATCCCAGTACCCTCAGGTGCGGGCGCTGGGATTTTCAACTGCAGTATGAAGTGTTTGTACTATCTGACTTTTTTTCGTGAGATAGCGGCGTACTCGCGCGCAACAGTCAAGAAACCTTCCAGTAATCTCGAATCATCGAAGGTACGTCTAATCATGCATAAATCGAAAGTTGCACGATCTTGATCTTTGATGGGGACGTACACAACGCCGGGCAAGTGAAGGTTGCAGGAGGAGTCTACAACGAAACTCAGGCCCACCCCTGCGGATACGAGAGCCACGGCAGTGACGACGTCATCAACTTCTTGCAATATATTGGGATGAACGCTTTGCTCGTGGAACATGCTAAGTAAATGATCGATAAACCCAGGGCGAGGCTTTCGAGGGTACATTATTAGTTGTTGGCCATCCACTTCTGAGAAATTGACGGATTCTCGACTAGCAAACGGGTGAGACTCATGTACTGCAAGGTGGAGGTTTTCTGTCAAAAGTACTTCCCAGGAAAGACCGGGTTCTTCTTTGAAGAATCGATTGAAGCCAACAGTGAGGCGTCGTTCGTTCAATGCCTTGATCTGGCCTGCGCGATCTAAGTTGTGCAGAACTACCTCAACCTCTGGATGTAGTTTTCTGAACTGTTGGATAATCCTGGGCACGATGTCGAGCATTACGGAGCCAAATACACCGACATCGAGTTGTCCTAGCTTGCCTAGGCCGGCTAGTCGGCTTCGCACCAGCGCTTGCTCAGTCAGCATCAGGATGTTCCGAGCGTCCTCTAGGAGAGACTTCCCGGCATCGGTGAGCTCCATGCCACGGGATTGACGAACGAATAGTTGAGTTTCAAGTAGGTCTTCAAGCTGGCGGATCTGTCGCGTTAGCGGAGGCTGCGTAATATTTAGGCTTTCTGCGGCTGAAGTCAGACCACCATTCTGTGCAACCGCCACAAAATAGCGTAAATGACGTAGCTCTATCGCGTTTACATTCATGTTCACCTCGCTCATCCGTGGAGACGTTATACGCCAAGTCGAACGAGGTCACAATTTGGCGTAGAGGCTAGGAAAACAGGGGTTCCTGCTTCTGGTCAGACATCACGCTCAGCAGACGCAGGCGGTTAGTGACTGACCAGAATTTAGACGAGAGCTAGAATTTCCAGCCGTATCCCACCGTAACGGTGTAGAAGTCAGACTCGGTTTTAAAGCCTTCGCTTGGGCCTGTGCCATTTAGAGTTGGGCCGAAATCATACTCAAAGGTGAGATTCAACTCCGAGTCTTCTGTGAGTTTTCGGGTCACGCCAGTTGTCAACGCGGTGGTATTCAATCCACCTAGAATTGAGTTCTGTGCGGTATAATCTTCGGTCGTATGAAGCCGTGCATGGCTTACACCGCCCCTGACAGTCCAGTCCTTATTAAGCTCATAGGCCGCCCCCGCCTTTACTACAGTCTGGGAACGCCATCCGAATCCTTCGCTGAAAGCATCCGTTTTATCCCAACCAATGTATTGAAGGTCGAGTGCCATCGTCCAGCGATCGGTTGGTTTATAAGATGCTCCAATTGAATATTGCTCTGGACTGTCAGCTGATCCCCCCGATTGAGATAGTAAATCGTCTTTGTAGCCTGACAGTTTGCTCATTTTGATTTTTGGGTTGTAGCTGGCACCTACAGCCCATTGATCATTGATCTTCCAAAGCCCTCCAATTCTCCAGCTCGTTCCGTAGGAATTCTCTTTTCCATGGTAGGGGTTCTGACCGCCAGGGAAAGGCCCTGGTAAGCCTTGAGCTTCGAATTGCTGAATCGCGTAAACAAAAGAGAGCCCCAGTGATAATCCATTGTCGAAGGTGTAGGTCGCTGTAGGCAGCACTTCAAACTGTTTTAGTGTTCCTCTAGCCCGGCGAAAGCCGGGGACTGGAACGAGAGGGTCGTCATACTTGAATCCAACACCGCTGGCATAGGTGGATACACCAAGGGTTACTTTGGGGGTGATTTGAAAGTTTACACCAAACTCAGGGATCGCCATAAATATTGAGCTGTTATGCTTATTGGCGCTTGAGCCAAATTCAGTTTCTGATGTGGCGTATAGCATCTGGACGTCAGCATCGAAACGGTTGCCAACTAGAGCCATGCCGGCTGGATTGTTTGCGGCGGCGATAGCGTCTTGTGGAAAAGCAACGGATGCGCCACCCATTGACTGAGCTTTAGCACCATAGCCGACTAGGTGTGTACCAACGTTGGCTTGTGAGAGCTGGCTGGAAAGCAAAATTACTGGAGCGATAGAGAGTGCGCGGATCAATTTCGTATTCATTGCGATACCTATTTTTATTTTTATTGGACTCACGGCTCATTTGATTATGGTAGCCGCTTAATTGCTCACAGTCAGTGCTTCATTTCGGCTAGTTATAGTGGATTGAAGTCACAATTTTAATGAGCTCCGGTTGCTTTGCCTGCCACTGAGTAATTGGATGCCTCGAGCTCATGAATAATTATTCGAACGTCCTGTGGTCTATACGAAGTTGTGGCAGATATTGCTTCGGTTACAGCTAGCATCATTAGCCTTTTCTCCTCGATGCTAGTTTCTCCTTCGACAATATTGATTGTGATAATTGGCATCTTCGGTTCTCGGCTTAGAGGACTCACATACACCAGGTCGTTGCTGTCCAGAATTGAGTGGCTGTCCCGCAGCGATCTGCTTCACGGGAAATCCTAGTCACCCCGATCTATAGCGTCCAATGCCTTTACGGGTCAATTCCCATACCGATTCAGTATGCATTGCAGTGGCGTATGCATTCCGTATAGGTATGGGGTTGCGGCTTCAAAGGTATTAGACGGTATGGGATTGAGTATTTACTCTCGAATTGAACGACGAATTGATAAGACCAGTGGTTGGGCTCAATTCAACGATTCAGGTCGTCTTCGACCGCCTAGAGGCTTAAGCGCCCCGACTTTGGGATGCGTGAACTCAATAACAAGAGGGGCGTCATTTAAAATGGCTATGAATACCCACAGCATAAAAACCTACGGTGAAGAGCTGTATTCGGCACTTATTAACCGGGTCACAGTGGCACCGCTCCGTGATCGAGAGCCCCATATGACCTTGGAGGATGCGTACCTAATCCAATGTCAAATGGTAGGTCGTCGTCTCGAGGCAGGCGAAAGGATCGTTGGAAAAAAAATAGGTGTGACCAGTAAACCTATCCAGGATTTGCTGGGCGTTTACCAGCCTGATTTTGGTCAGTTGACTTCAGGTATGGAGTTTCTAGAAGGCCAGGACATTCCTTTAGGTGGACTGATTCAGCCTCGGGCTGAAGCTGAAATTGCGTTTGTGCTCAAACATGATCTAAACGGCCCAGGTATCACTGCAATCGACGTCTTGCGGGCAACGGATTACGTAGTGCCGTGCTTTGAAATCGTGGATTCCCGCATATCAGATTGGAACATCAAAATTCTCGATACTGTTGCGGACAACGCCTCATGCGGAGTCTTTCTCCTTGGCCAGAACCGTATTTCCCCAAAAAAGATTGACTTGAATTTGGCAGGAATGGTGCTCAGAAGAGACGGTGAGTTGTTCAGCACCGCTGCGGGAGCAGCCGTTCAAGGCGGCCCGGTGAATGCGGTCGTTTGGCTTGCCAATACCTTAGGCGCCTTAGGTATCCCGTTTCGAGCAGGTGAGGTCATCTTGTCTGGTTCCCAGTCGTCATTGGTACCTTGCGTCGCGGGGCAGACACTGACATGCGAAGTTGCGGGACTGGGATCGTGTTCTGTCCGCTTTTCTGGAGGTGAAGCATGAAAATGACATCCCAAGTCATCTCTGCGCTCGCTGACATAGTCATTCATGCACAGGATCGCGCGCACACGATTCCCAAACTAACCGATCAGTACCCGCAGATGTCCATTGCCGACGCCTATGCCGTTCAAGACGAATTGCAACGGCGCTGGGTTGAACGTGGCGATCGCGTCATGGGCTACAAGGCCGGGCTTACTTCCAAGGCAAAAATGCAACAGATGGGTGTCCATGTTCCGAGTTTTGGAATTCTGACCAATGCGATGTCGCGGCCGGAGAATGGGGTCATCAACATCGGAGAACTGGTGCATCCACGTGTCGAGGCTGAGATAGCGTTTGTTTTACGCAGCGAATTACGCGGGCCTGACTGCACCATTGAGCAAGTGATCGAGGCTACGGATTTCATTATTCCGGCAGTCGAAGTTATTGACTCTAGATACGAGAAATTCAAATTCGACCTCACCAGCGTAATCGCAGACAACGGCTCCTCTTCGCGTTTCGTTGTCGGTGGCCGTCCACGTGATGTGAACGATCTCGACCTCAGAACAATCGGTGTAGTGATCGAAAAGAACGGTGAGATACAGGCTGTAGGAGCGAGCGCAGCAGTTCTAGATCATCCCGCCAACGCCATCGTGATGTTGGTGCAGCACTTAGCTTCGCGTGACCAGGTTTTGCCTGCGGGAAGCTTCGTCATGACAGGCGGCATCACTGAAGCCATTCCTGTTGAAAAAGGCGACAACGTGTTAGCGCGATTCCAAGAAATGGGCAGTGTCTCTTTTCGCTTTGTGTGAACACCGTGTCAGTGGAGGAGCCAATCATGGCCACCAACGAAAACAAATCCAATAAAAATGCGAACCAGCCGCCACGACAGCAGCCCCGGTTGTACCACGACCTGATGACTCCCGAAGAGGTTATCGGGATCCGCGAAGAGGTGAGGAATTTTTGCGAAGAGTATCTCGCACCAGTTGCTTGGGATATTGGTCATCGCGAAGAGTCAGTTGAAGCGTTTCCATTTCAGCTATTGAAGCAGATGGCTGATGCTGGCTTATTTAGAATCCCATTTGCTGCAGAAGTGGGTGGTCGCGGGCTAAAGCATAGGGCCACAGCCACCGCGATCGTTATTGAAGAGTTGAGCTACTTCAGCAACAGCGTTGCAGCCATTTACGATGTGCACTGCATATTAGCGGGGCACGCGTTGGAATGGGCCAGTCCGGAACTCCAAAAACAGTACCTTGCACCGCTTTTGGCCGGCGAGAAAATCGGTAGTTTTGCGACCAGCGAACCCCTGGCGAGTACAGATCTTTCTGTGGAATCGTTGGTTACCGATGCGACCTTTTACGACAACTACATCGAGATTAACGGTCATAAAAGGTGGATTACCAACTCTCCGGTTGCATCGTTTGTAGTCCTTCTATGCCGCGACGGTGAGCGGATGACAGAGGTTGTTGTCGATCTCGATGCGCCTGGTGTCACCGTCGGCCCACCTGACAAAAAACTGGGTAATCACGGGCAATTGACCGCAGATATCCTTTTTGACCGAGTGCGAGTGCCACTAGGAAATGTCGTTGGGCAACGTGGTGAGGGACTGAAGATCGCATTGCAAGTTCTCACTTACGGTCGGATTGGGATCGCTGCAAGCGGGGTCGGTATGGCCCAAAGCGTTTTCGATCATTCCGTCGAACGTCTTAAAACCCGCCGTGTGTTTGGTAAGCCCCTGGCCACTCAGCAGCATTGGCAATTTCGGCTGGCTGAGCGTGCGATGGGTATCGAAAACGCACGCAATCTGTACCTCAAGGCGGCGTTGCGGATGGACGACGGTGTGATGTTTCCTGAGCCGGAAGCCGCAATGGCCAAGTGGTATGCGACGAACCTCGCCAGTGAATTCGCACGCGAAGGTATTCAAATTTTCGGCGGCTATGGCTTTACCAAAGAGCTGGCTTACGACGGTTCTCATTATCACGTCGAAGAGGTCTATCGCGACTGCAAGATCGCCGAGATCTATGAAGGTGCCAATGAGGTTCAGATGTGGGTTGTTGCCCGCAATATCTTCGGAAAAGAGATCACAGGTTAAGCCATGCCGATTATCGAATTTCACTTGATGGAAGGGCGTACCGCCGAACAGAAGCGCCTGTTGCTAAGCGCAGTTACGGACACGGTCGTTGATGTTCTAGGCGTCCGTCCGGAGCAGGTACGTATCTTGATTCACAACGTCACGCCGGAACATTTTTCGATGGCCGGCATAACCGCAGCAGAAAGAATGGCCAGCACTCCAAGTTCAGGCCTATCTGGCCCTGCAAGTCTGAAAGCCGCAGAGAAAGGTGATCCGCAATGAGTAAAAAAATAAAATGCGCAATCATCGGTTCCGGCAATATCGGTACCGACCTCATCTACAAACTGAAGCGTAGCGAATTGCTCGATCCGGTTTGGATGGTTGGTATTGATCCGGCCTCTGAGGGATTGGAGCGGGCATACAACCTCGGTCTCAAAGTTACTCATGAAGGTATCGATGGATTACTTCCCCATGTCTTGGCTGATGAGATTCAAATTGCTTTCGATGCAACCTCAGCGTACGTGCATGCGGAGAATTCGCGAAAGCTGAATGCTTTGGGTGTACTTATGATTGACCTCACGCCTGCAGCCATCGGCCCCCTGTGCGTGCCACCTGTGAACCTGGAATCGTTGGCTAGTAAAGGCGTCATGAACGTCAATATGATTTCCTGCGCGGGCCAAGCCACAATCCCGATCATTCAATCCGTGTCTCGAGTGCAACCAGTCGATTACGCGGAAATCGTTGCCAGCCTTTCATCTCGTTCGGTGGGTGCGGGTACCCGAGCTAACCTGGATGAGTTCACCTTCACTACCTCCGATGCATTGGTTCGAGTAGGTGGGGCCAAACGCGGAAAAGCGTTAGCGGTGATTAACCCGGCAGACCCGCCTGTGATCATGCGCAACACCATCAGCTGCCTGACAGAAGCCAAGCCGGACATGCCAGCGATCATCGAATCGGTGCACCAGATGATCGAGCAAGTGCAGAAGTATGTGCCTGGTTATCGACTCGTGAATGGGCCTGTATTTGATGGAAATCGGGTTACGGTTTTCATGGAAGTAGCTGGGTTGGGAGATTATCTGCCCAAGTATGCAGGCAATCTCGACATCATGACTGCAGCAGCAGCGCGCACCGCTGAAATGTTTGCAGAGCAGATCCTGTCCGGGCAAATCAAGCTAAATGCTGAAGAGGTGGCGTGATGACTATTGAACAGAACTTGAAAGGCCGCAAAGTCATTCTTCACGACATGTGTTTGCGTGACGGGATGCATGCGAAGCGTGAACAAATTTCAGTTGAGCAGATGGTTCGTGTAGCGACAGCCTTGGATGCCGCCGGTGTTCCGTACATTCAGGTTACGCATGGCGGTGGATTAGGAGGGAATTCCCTTCAGCATGGATTTGCTTTGGCAAGCAACGAGGAATACATCCGTGCAGTAGTCCCGAAGATGACTCAAGCGAAAGTGTCTGTCTTGCTGATTCCTGGTCTGGGCACGATGAAGGAACTGCAGTCTGCGTTTGATTGCGGTGCACGCAGCGTTCACGTCGCAACACACTGCACCGAGGCAGATACCTCGCCGCAGCACATTGCCTTCGCTCGCAACCTGGGTATGGATACATCCGGCTTCCTGATGATGGCGCACCTCAATGATCCCGAAGGGCTCGCCAAACAAGGCAAGCTAATGGAGTCCTACGGAGCGCAGACCGTTTATATCACCGACTCTGCGGGCTACATGCTTCCGGAGGATGTGCGCGCCCGGATATCTGCATTGCGCGATGTGCTGAATCCTGAAACTGAGATCGGCTTTCATGGCCATCACAATTTAGGGATGGGAATCGCCAACTCAATCGCGGCTATTGAAGCAGGCGCTTCACGCATTGACGGATCGGTAGCAGGCCTTGGCGCTGGGGCAGGGAACACTCCGCTAGAGGTGTTCACGGCAGTCTGTGATCGCATGGGTATTGAAACAGGTGTCGACCTATTCAAACTCATGGATGTTGCGGAAGACATTATTGTGCCAATGATGGATCACTTGGTTCGTGTAGATCGTGAGTCACTGACATTAGGTTACGCAGGGGTGTACTCGACATTCCTTCTTCCAGCCAAACGAGCGGCTGCGCGACTGGGCCTTTCTGCTCGAGACATCCTTGTCGAACTGGGACGTCAAAAAATGATTGGAGGCCAAGAGGACATGATCGATGACACGGCCATGACCATGGCGAAAACCCAAGGGCATTTTGATAGCCAAGGCGCCTTAATTTTGCCAGGTTAATTGACCTCGATTCACCCAACGCTCTCACTCCAGAACGATAGCTCGCATCGGCACGTTCTACTCCTTTAGCTGCCTCTTGCCATCAAGGAAGGGGCGGCTTTTTTATATCTGAAAGGGCTCTCTCGACTTGTCATTTTGAGCTAGAAGTCCGCAGGGGAAATAATCTCCGGACTCGTCAAAATCCACGTTGCTATAGGCAACTGAAGCCTGACGGGGCAAGCAGGTACTCCCTGAGTTTGTTGCTGTGTTTACCTGTATGAGTCGGGTCGTCGTAAAGGTAGACGGCTATTCAGGTGTGCTCCTATGTTGGAGAGCACGGCGTGGAGAGTAGGGCGGGAGTAAAGGGGGGCTGTGTTGGACGCTTACCAATGATCGCCGAGATTGCTCATCCAATCTGCACAGACACATATTCTAAGTCGGACTTATGCTCGTTCAGATGACGTAAACAATGCGCAAGCACCTGAGGTTTTCCCTATTGCAGTGTCCCTTTGCATCGCGCACCATAGTTCAGCGTAACTGAAACCTGACTGCGGATGGACATGGTCAGGAGCGATTTCCGAAAGCGGCCTGAGTACGAACGCATAATTTACGACGTCAGCTCGGGGAAGCTCAATACCATCGAAATTGCCGTTCAGATCACCATAAAGAAGCAGGTCGATGTCGATGCTTATCTGATTACGTGGGTCTTTAATCTGGCGTCCACATGCGGTCTCTACGAGTTTCAACCACGCATTTAGCTCCTGAAGCTCCATAGAGGTACGGGCGTACACCACGAGATTTAAGAATGGCTCCCCACCGTCACCTATGGCTAAGCTTTCGTATACGTTCGAACAATGCAGATCCTGTAGGTTGGAGTCTAGGATCTGGAGGGCGGCTACCAAGTTGGCCTCGCGGTCGAAATTAGTACCCAAACCAAGGAAAATGCAGGTGCCATGCATTGTCATCTGACTCTTGAAATCAGTAACCATCACAACAAGCAGCCTGCGCATGGCCGGCTGCCCACATGTGGATAGGTTGTTTCAGACTTGTACTGACGAACTCGCTAGGCGCTCAGCAGCAATCAATGTATTGGCTAGTAAGCACGCAATGGTCATGGGGCCTACTCCGCCAGGAACGGGCGTTATCGCCCCGGCATATTCCCAAGCACTTTCGAAGTGGACGTCGCCGACTAATCGGGTAGATCCATCATCCTGGTCAACACGACTAATCCCGACATCAATAATGGTCGCCCCTGGTTTAATCCAGTCGCCTTTGATCAGCTGCGCTACCCCAGTCGCGACAACAAGAATATCTGCCTGCTTGCAAAGTGATTTCAGGTCGACCGTTTTTTTGTGCGCAATCGTTACCGTGCATCCCTCACTGAGCAATAAGCGGGCCATCGGTTTACCCACAATGTTGGAGGCACCAACCACTACGGCATTGAGACCTGCCAGCTCAGAGTGTACCTGCTTGAGAAGAATCATTACTCCCGCAGGAGTACAAGGCACTAGCCCGTTCAGCCCAGCGGCAAGGCGACCCGTATTGGTAATGGTGAAACCGTCAACATCCTTTTCCGGTTTGATGCTTTCGATCACTCGATTGACATCAATCCCGGGTGGCAGCGGTAGCTGTACCAAAATTCCATGAATTTTATTATCAGCATTTAACGACTCGATGAGCGTCAGCAGTTCGCTTTCGCTGGTCTGGGTTGGCAAACGGTATTCAAATGAGTGCATACCGACGGATTGCGTTTCACGAACCTTGTTGCGTACGTAAACATCGCTGGCAGCATCGCTACCTACGAGGATCACACCAAGACCGGGTGCGTTGCCATGTTGTTCGGCGAAAGCCTTGACACCTTGCGCGACTTGCTCGCACACGCGTTTGGCCTCGGCTTTTCCGTCGATCAATAGTGCTGGCATCTTATCTCCAGATATCAATTGCATAGGGCCCGAGCTGTTCGGGCCCACACAAATTCAAGTGCGACGGTTATCGTTCTTGTAGGGTGCCGCTTGCACGGTGGCACGGATCGGAAGTTGCGGCTCGCCTGGGTTACCCCAAACAACTGTTACCTGCGAGCCAATTTCAGCTTCACTGATGTCCAATGTGCAAAGGGACAGCATCTCGCGGAAGAAGTAGCTATAACCTCTTGAGGTTGAAACACCTACCTCGCGACCGTCCACGATGACCTTGTCGGCATACATGAAGCCGCGTTGGTCACGAGGCATTTCCATGAATGCATAGTGTTCGCCCTTCTGGAACAGTGAAGCGAAAACTTTCATCACATCATCCGGATTCCACACCAGCGTGCGAATAACTCGACGTGGATTGGAGACCTCTTCTTCCAAAGCCTCACGGCCAATGAAGTCATGGTCGAATTTGATGTTACGACCCCAACCGAGCTCCACGGGGCTTCTATACCAAGCACTGATGTCGTCGGCCTCAAAGCTGCCAGCGACATTGAAGGTAGATGCGAATGCAGGCAGCGCTGCTTCGAATTCCGCTCGGTACTCCTTCATATCTTCACTGAAGATAGCCGGCAGATAGTCGGTCACAATGGTCGGAAAACAGGCTTCAAGATGGTTAATGAAGGCTGCCCGCCCGCCCAGCTTGCGAATTCCGAACTCCTGGCCTGCTTGGAGCACGGCGTCGTAAACCTCGGCAGCATGTTCCGCTGGGCCTTGCAATTCCACTCCCGGTTCACCGGACATCCCCTGGCGCAGAGCGTAGACATCATGCCCTGCGATTTGCACGATCTGGGAATGCATGAACTTGATGTTGTGGAGATTGGCACCCGTGAGTTTTTCTAGCACTGCGGCAGCGTGAGGCCCCGCCACTTGGAAGTTGAAACCCTCCACCGTTTCAGAAGTGACGTCGTAGCCACCCTTGCGCAGATAAAAATCTACAAGGAATCCACCTCGCCCAAACAGCATGTAGTCATCTTCGCCCCAGCGGCTGAGGATGCCCTCGTGGATGACCTTGCCATCCCGATTGCAGTGGGTGACGTGTTTGGACTGCATGATGTCGAATTTGGCGAAGCTGTTGATTGAAGTGTCCGAGAACAACTTCAGAACATCAGGCCCGCGATAGCGGCGTTGCCAGAGAAACGACCAGTCTCCGATATAGCAATTGTTTTTCCAGGACATGCTCTCGTCAAGCCAGTCCGTGTATTCGGGCATACCCCAGCGCGAAGTAAAATAGCCTTCTGGAGTTTTACGGAAATTGTTGGGCAGCACGGTCTATCCCTCACGTCTCATTGTTAGGTTTTGTTGAACGGTGTATCAGCCTTCGAATACGACGGCCTTGCGCCCATTGGGCAGGACGCGGTCATCCAGAAACGCGAGCACCGCCCTGGCCAATACCCGGCGTTCAATGTCGCGACCCTTGCGTACCAGATCTTCGGCACTATCGCGGTGGGAAATGCGTTCGACGTCCTGTTCGATAATTGGGCCTTCGTCCAGATCAGAAGTCACAAAGTGCGATGTCGCACCGATGAGCTTCACTCCACGCTCATGCGCTTGGTGATAAGGACGCGCACCTTTGAAACCTGGCAGGAAGCTGTGATGGATGTTGATGCAGCGGCCTTCAAGCTTTCGCGAAAGCTCGTCGGAAAGGATCTGCATGTATCGCGCCAGTACTACCAAATCGGTTTGAGTAGACTCGACCAGATCAAGTAAATGCTGCTCTTGTCGGCTTTTGGTTTCAGGGGTGACTGGCAGGTAATGAAACGGAATACCCTGCAGGTCGACGGTTGCATATCGCTCTTGGGGGTGATTGGCAACAATCGCCGAGACTTCCATCGGAAGTTCGCCAATACGGCTGCGGTACAGAAGGTCGCGTAAGCAGTGATCATACCCAGACACCAAGAGCATCACTCGTTTGCGCTCGTGCTTGGCACGCAGTGACCACTCCATGGCGTATTTTTTAGCGATGTCGGCGAAGCCTGCCTTGATGTCCTCAATTGCCAAGGCGCGAGTGGTGTCGATCGCATCGAACACCACGCGCATGAAGAAACGTTGGGTATCGAGATCGTCGAATTGCTGGGCATCTAGGATGTTGCATCCCTGGTCATACAGGAAGCTGGAAACGGCCTTAACGATCCCGGCCGTATTGGCACAGGACAACAGAAGAATATGGTTAGCGCTAGACACTGTGGGGTCTCCAATTGTCGTTCTTGTTCGAGATCTTCTGCGTGTGACGCAAAAGACTGGATACGACTATACGAACACATGTCGATGAGCGCCACGAATCACATTTATGAAAGTAATGAGTGATATTCATAACGCAGAAGACACTTGGCGACTGGCAAGCTCAACCTTCGAAGGGCGAAGTACTAACAGCAGCATTGCGGCCAATAGCGTAGGAGTCGCCAAGATCAGGAAATACTGCTCGCGAGACCACCCCAGATCGATCAAAACGCCAGCCAGGTAAGGCCCAAAGACTGCGCCAATGCGACCCACACCCATTGCGATGCCGGTTCCTGTCCCTCTCAATGTGGCGGGAAACACAATAGGCACTACGACATATAGAGTTGTAACTGCCGAGTAGAGAAAAAATCCGAGCGTCAATGCGACGCCAACCAGCAGGTTAGGTTGGTAACCCATATTGCTGAACACCAACATCATCGAGAACAAACAGATCATGGTGATGCCTGCCAGGCGATGTGCGCCGATCTTGGAGGCCAGCAGGCCATAGCTCAGACAGCCGATCATCCCACCAAGGCTCAATAGCATTGCGCCTGAAATTCCGCCCGTGATGCTCAGGCCTGCATCGGTCAATATCTTTGGCGTCCAGCTGGAGACAAAATAAAACGTCATCATGATGCAGAAGTACATGATGCAACTGGCTATGAATCGGCTCCGCAATGCTGGCCGGAGAAGGTCGCTCAAACGATCGGCGGTAACGTGCGCAGCACGAGGCTCTGGGAGTTCTGAAAGTGTCGAGAGCCCGAGGCGCGGTAAAATGGCATTGACGCGCTCAAGTGCCCGTGAGGGCCGCTTCTCTATCAGGTATTCCAGCGATTCCGGGAACAACCACCAAGCAACTGGAATGAGTACGATTGCCGCCACTGCACCAAAAACAAAGGGAGCCTGCCAACCGTATTGATGTATGAGCAGCACTGACATTAACCCGCCAAGCGTTGCGCCAAGGGGTACACCTACTGACATGCCGGCGTTGCACAGACTGCGGCGTCGGTCGTTGGCGTACTCGGTAATCATGATGTTGATGGTCGCCAACATTGCGCCCACACCAACGCCTGTAAACAAGCGCGCAATAAACATTTCAAGAAAATCCCGTGTAAACACGGATACGAGCATCGAGAGCGCGAGCAGCATCAAGCAGAAAAGAGTCAGCGGTCTTCGCCCAAAGCGATCCCCCTGAGGCGCGAGAATGAAAGCGCCGATTGCCGTTCCGATCATGCCGGCACTGAAGAGCGCTCCGAGTGCCGAGCTACTCAATTGCCAACTTGCTGCGAGCGATGGCGCGACAAATGCCATTACCAGGACATCAAATCCATCAAGGGCAGCAAGGATGACGCAGAACATCACCAAGCTGATGCGAAACCTGTTCATGGCGGCGTGCTTGATGTGGTCACGCGGATCATTTCTCGACATGGGTCATTACCTCTTGCGAATTATTGTTAGGAGGGATCACCACAGCTTCCAGCTGTAGTCGACGTTCAAGCGAAGTTGGTTCTCATCACGCATCGATGCCGTCGAGGCAAAGTCATTTCGGTAGATTGAATAGCGGGCCCTGAAATTAAGCCCGGCAAGCGGGCTACCCGACTGAATGACGTAGGAAACTTCAATGTGCTTCTCGCTTTCGCTTAGCCCGCTGCCACCTAGTCGCTCAGGCAGTTTGATGTCGTAGCCTTTCATGTATCTGAGGGTCGTCTTCAGGCCAGGTGTCCCGAGCCCGGCGAAGTCATAGACGTACTTTGCCTGCCACGCTTTTTCGTTGGCGCTAACGAAGTCGGAACTCATTAGATATTCGCTTAAGACGAGAATTTCGGTGCCGGCGAGGTAAGGCATTGCCGTGTCTCCGCCAGCATGTTGGTACCCCAGATTGAATAGATGAGCGCCCGTCTGGTAAGTGAAGGTTGATGTGAGGTTCTGATAGTCGACGTCACCCGCTTTGGCGCTGCCGTCCTCGTAGGCGTAAAAGCCGCGAAAATCCGTTGTGAAAACGTCAGAGCCAATGGGCCAGGAGCGCTTGAAATCCGCGTACTCCATCCGATAAAGGTCTTGGATGTCGCCATGATAAAAGCGAGCCTGATAAAGATTTTTCGGGTGGTATTCGACGGCTAGAAACGTAGCTTGATCCGATTGGGCCTTTGCATTGAAGCGCTGGTTAGGCGCTGCGAGACTCAAGGGCTCGTAATCTGTAGAGTTTCGCTTGTTAGTCCGATCGAACCAGGTTCCCCGTAGCGTCAGGTTTTCCCACTCGTTAGACACGAGCGCAGCCCCTCTAAAGGTCTGCGGCAACAGACGGGATTGGCTGGCGAACACAAATGGGATGAACACGTCATCAAGCGTTCCTGCTTTCAGATCTGTTTTTGAATACCTCAGTTTTCCTGTCAGCCCGAGTTCTGAGTATTCATCGGCAGCCCGACCATCCGTCCTCGATACCGGCAACAAATCGGTACCGGTTCGGGAGGGAGAGGAGTCGAGCTTGAAACCAGATAGACCAAGGACATCCAGCCCATAGCCCTGGTTGCCTTGGGAATATCCAGATTTGAATCGGAAGATGAATCCTTGCGCCCATTCTTGAGCTTTATCTTGCCCAACGTCGCTACGGTAATCGCGCTCCAGATAAAAGTTGCGCGTCGTCAGCGTGGCCTGGCTCTCATCGATCAGACCAAGTGCAAAAACTTTAGGAGCAAAAAGGGCCGTTAGCGCGAGCGCGCCATAGGTTCTATTGGTCATTGCGGGCTCTTATTTTTATTTTATTGAGCGAGCACTGGGTAATCCATGCGCCCGGTTCGGTGTTCAAGTCCGGATCCTATTGGAGTATCCTGTTGAACCATAATCACGAGGATGATCGAGGTCATGAGCAGCATTCATAACGATAAAAAGCTCGATCTAAATTTGTTGACTGTTTTCGATGCCTTGATACGTGAGCTCAGCGTCACACGAGCAGCGGAAAGCCTTGACGTGTCACAGAGCGCCGTGAGTCATTCGCTAAAGCGGCTGCGGGACTTTTTCAATGACCCACTGTTTGTAAAAGTTGGGGATGGCATGAGGCCTACCCCGAAGGCAGAACAATTGGCAGTTTCGATTCTGTCGGTTATGGGTACGATACAAAACTCGTTGATGACGCAAACCCGATTCGATCCGGGTACAGCTATCAGAACGTTCAAGTTTTGTATGACTGACATGGGCGAGCTTGTTTTCCTCCCCAGAATGATCCAGGAGTTCAAGCGCAGGGCTCCCGGCTGCAGGATTCAAACCCTGCAAGTACGTCCTGAGGACATCGCTGCAACGCTGGAATCAGGTGAAGCGGACTTGGCTCTAGGCTCGCAACTTGCTATGAATGATGAACTCTACCAGCAAAATCTGTTTGTCCATAAATTCGTAACCATCGTCAGCCGCGAAAACAAACGAGTAAAAAGCTCGATAACGCTCGAGCAGTTCACCAGCATGAAACATATCGTGATCAATCTAGGCGGTAAGACCACGCACTATGATCAAGCTTTGGACGATCACGGAATCAAACGCGATGTTTTTCTCCTGACTCCCCATTACTTGGTCATTCCGACGCTGATCCAAAGTGATCCTGAGCTGATTGCTACTGTGCCGGGGGAGCTCGGTCGGGTGTTCGAGGGCTATGGTTGGATTAGGCAGCTTAAGCCCCCTGTTGACCTCGCTCCATTCCCCATCTGCCAGTATTGGCATCCACGCTTTCACCATGACGAAGCTAACCGTTGGCTCAGGCAACTGATGAAGGAAACTTACGATAAGTTTTTGCCATAAAGGGTCAGTTGACTAACCAAGTTAAATTATTACTCAGATTCGCCAGCTCTCACAAGCCGAAAGTAGAGGGCGGAAACTGTACTTTGCTCAATGTTCGTTGTGAAAAGCGGAATTACCTTTACACAGCGAGGCGCGACCAGTCAACTGGGGGATTTACATAACTTTCATAGGTCGAACTAGACTGAGGATGCTTTGCAATATCTGAAGTTTTTTATTCATATCATTATCCTCAATGCCGCCAAACGGAACCTCTCATAACTTTATCTTATATTGGTGGCTCGGCCAGAAGTCAACCAAGCCGATCAGCCAAACTGTGAAATTGTTCGGGCTTATGCTTTGCAGGGTAATTATAACTTTCTCCACTAGGCCCTTGAGTGGTGTTCGTTTCCCTTAACAGGAACGTAACCGCCTGGTATTGAAGGCTGTTTCGACAATATCAGCCACGACTGGTTGACCGCCAACATCTCTATGGACAAGGCGATTTATTGAAATGGCTCAAGGCTGGTTATTTCTACCAATTCCAACCGTTTCCCAGCCACGCCGGAACGCCGCAAGGAGGCATCATTTCCCTGGTGTTGGCCATCAAGTCGTTGGACGGACTGGAAACGATGCTGGCGAGGTCGAAAACAAATGACTGGTCAGTGATGATGCAAATGGGTGGTTAGCTGCAATGCAATTCCCCAGACGCATGCTGATCGGGTATGGGTTGACTAGATTAAAGGTATTAGACGGTATCAGAGGAGCTGGGTTACGGTTAAGCCAATCACAACAATAACGCTTGGTCTCAGCGGTCATTTTAGCTGAGAGAGAGGGCATAGAATGGCTTTCAAAGTCGAAGTCGATAACGCAGATGATTCGATCATCTGTCGGGAAGGACAAAGCGTGCTGCTTGCCATGACTGGGCGAAGTGGACGCTGCATCCAGGTTGGATGCCGTAGCGGAGGCTGCGGTGTTTGTCGGGTACAGGTGCTTGCTGGGAGCTATAGGACTGGCACGATGAGCTTGTCGCAAGTTGATCTTGATGAGCGAAGTCAAGGAATCGCATTAGCGTGCCAGCTGTACCCTGAATCTGACCTGAAAATTCGAACCATTGGTCGACTCGTCGCTGTCCTTCCTAAGCCCTCCAGCGCTCAGAAACCTATGGCGCTTAGCCCGCCTTTGAGGCGTCGCGCATGAATAATTTACGAGCAATAGCCCCGCAAAAGTTGTTTGTTTCCCAGGCCATCATTACTCACAGCGCAAGCATGTGTTTGATGCAAGCAGCCATACGCCATGCTGAGCAACTGGGTATCAAAATCAACGTCGCAGTGGTTGATAGTACAGGCACATTAGTTGGCTTCCTTCGTGTGCCCGGCTCATTTTCCGTTTCCAGTGAAATGGCCTGCCGTAAAGCTCGCAGCGCAGCAGGCTTAGGATTCGATGCTGAGACTGCCGAAAGCATACTGGAATTGGAGAATGCGAGGGTTCGTGAGGCAATGCTCCTTCATCCTGATTTTACGCTTGTCAGAGGCGGTCTACCTGTCTATGTCCAAGGTGAGTTGATTGGCGCTGTGGGAGTTTCTGGTGGCACCGAAGCACAAGACGATGCCTGCGTTAAGGCGGCACTCGCCGCTGTTCTGAATCTACAAGGAACCAATGAAAATGAGTAATAACACTGCAACCAACCTCCAGTCTTCTAATCTCGAATCTTCAGTGAAATTCCGACATTTCATCGACGGTAGCTTTGTTGAGTCCACAGACCAGCGCACCTTTGAAAAACGCAACCCTACAGACAACTCCGTTGTGGGTTCTGTATCCGAAGGTGGTCTTAGTGAAATAGACCGTGCTGTGGAAGCTTCACGCGCGGCACTGGAAGGCCCATGGGGTAAAATGTCCGTAGAGGAGCGATCGGCGCTGCTCTATAAAGTGGCTGATGAAATTACTCGGCGTTTCGACGATTTTGTTGCAGCCGAGATGGCTGATACGGGCCAACCGAAATCGATGATGGAACACGCCTTCATCCCCCGAGGTGCTGCGAATTTCAAGATTTTTGCGGATGTGGTGAAAAACGTACCCAATGAGAGCTTCCAGACACCTACACCCGACGGTGCGGGCGCACTCAACTATGCGATTCGCGTTCCTAAAGGGGTGGTAGGTGTAATCTGCCCTTGGAACGCTCCGCTGCTTTTGATGACTTGGAAGGTGGCCCCAGCACTGGCGTGTGGCAACACGGTAATTGTAAAACCGTCAGAGGAAACCCCAGGCACTGCGACACTGCTAGGTGAAGTCATGAACGCTGTCGGCATACCCAAAGGTGTGTACAACGTCGTGCATGGTTTCGGGAAAGATTCAGCTGGAGAGTTACTGACCCAGCACCCAGGTGTCGATGCAATTACTTTCACAGGGGAAACGCGTACAGGTGCTGCGATCATGCGAGCTGGCGCCGACCTGATTCGTGATGTTTCCTTCGAACTGGGCGGTAAGAATGCGGGCCTGATTTTCGCAGATTGTGACTTCGACGCAGCGGTCGACAGCGCCGTTCGATCGGTCTTCCTCAACTGCGGTCAAGTCTGTCTGGGGACTGAGCGTCTTTATGTGGAGCGTCCAATCTTTGATCGATTCGTGGCTGCTTTGAAAATTCGCGCTGAAGCGCTACGACCGGGACATCCACAGGAGAAGACCACTACCCTGGGGCCGCTCATTAGCCAGGAGCATCGCAATAAAGTGCTTTCCTACTACGAGAAGGCACGCAATGAAGGTGCCACAGTAGTGACTGGCGGAGGCGTGCCAAATCTGGAAGGCGAGTTGGCCGAGGGTTCCTGGGTGCAGCCCACCATTTGGACTGGCCTTCCAGAAACTGCTTCGGTGGTCACCGAGGAGATCTTTGGCCCTTGCTGTCACATCGCTCCGTTCGATTCGGAGGATGAAGTTATCCGACTCGCGAACGCTACCGACTACGGGCTTTCCACCACTATTTGGACTAAAGACCTATCACGGGCTCATCGTGTTGCTTCGAAAGTCGATGTTGGCATCACCTGGGTCAATTCCTGGTTCTTGCGCGATCTGAGAACGCCATTCGGTGGCTCCAAGCAGTCAGGGATTGGTCGCGAAGGTGGTGTGCACTCGCTCGAGTTTTACACTGAGTTAAGGAACATCTGCGTGAAGCTCTGAGCATCTTTTGCCATCTCCGAAAGCCGCATTGCGCGCTTTCGGGAACGGCATTCATACCAGAGGCTTTCCAAAGCTTGTTACCGACGAATCCAAATATAAAAAGAGGAAGGTTGCAATGGCCATGAAGGGTTTGCTTAGAGTAGGAGAGGTCGCGCTGCGTGTCATGGATATGGACGCTGCACGTGATCACTATGGGCGCTGCATTGGTCTGATTGAGGTCATGGAGGATGACCTGGGGCAGGTTTATTACAAGGCTTGGGATGAACACGATCATCACAGCCTGATTCTGCGGCAGGCTGACTCTCCAGGCATTGATTATTTTGCATTCAAGGTTTCGGATGAGGCTGCGCTAGTAGATCTTGAAGACAAGGTGCGTAATTTCGGCCTGTCGATTGAGCGTATCGAGGCCGGTGTATATCCGAAAAGCGGCCGACGTATTCAGTTCGTTTTGCCAAGTGGGCATACGATGCAGTTGTACGCCGAAAAAGAACAGTTGGGTAACACACTGGGTTATAGGAACCCAGGCGTTATACCTGAGGAAGGCGTCATTCGGGGCATGCGCCCAGTTCGACTAGACCATTGTCTGTTAGGTGGTACTGATCTCGATAAAAACATTGAGCTGTTCCACAAGGTTTTCGAAATGGGGATCAGCGAAAAACTGATCCATCACGAAACCAACGCGGTGATGGCGGTTTTCTTCTCTTGCTCCACAAAACCGCACGACGTTGCTTTCGTTCTGCAGCCCGAGCCAAACATGCTCCACCATGTGTCCTTTTTATTGGAGTCAGTCAGCGACGTATATCACGCAGCAGACTGGATGGGGCGCAATCGTATTCCTATCGACGTAGGCCCAACACGTCATGGAGTGACTCGCGGTGCCACGGTGTACTTTTTTGATCCGTCCGGTAATCGGAACGAGGTTTTCACGGGCGGTTATGTCTACTATCCCGATGTTCCTACGCTTGTTTGGGACACGTCCGAGCTGGGCCAGGCAACGTTCGCTCACGACAATACCCCACGCGAGAGCTTCCTGACCGTGCTGACCTGATATTCGAACGTATATGTGCTGCTGCGTCCTTTAGAGCATTGGCGGTGGTGCTCACAAGCTCACGCAGCAGGTGGTTAGCAGTGGGCACCCTGTGTAGACTGGTTACATCCCATTGCCAACAAACTACAAAAAAGAAAAGGGCGCATACATGGATGGCTCTCATCGTGCTTGCAGCCGCAAGCTAAGCGCGCGGATTGACCAATCTGAGAGAGCACATCAGGTTTTGGGCAGTCTGCCATGAGCAAATCTCTCGCTATCGGGCGTGTGATACGAAACAAGATTGATCCTCCCTCTCAGCGAGCTGGCCTTATCGGGCGCGATAGCTTGCAACGTAGACTGCTTGAGCAAATCGACAAGCAGGTGACCCTAATCTCCGCGCCGGCAGGTTACGGAAAAAGTAGTCTGATGACATCCGTATATCATCGGCTGATCGGCGCTGGGAAAAGCGCTTGCTGGCTTAGCCTGGACACCTACGATAACGACATTGTCAGATTTGCCACTCATTTGACTGCCGCTATCGGTCAATCCGGCTTTCGCGTTGAGGGCGGTGAACCGGCTACCTCACCAGGTAGTCATCAGGGAATGGGGGTAGGTGTCGATGTTCAATTCCTGGCAGAGGAGTTGCTTGAGTGGTTGTCATCTCAGCAGAGTGTCGTCCATGTATTTCTTGATGACCTTCATCTGCTTTCCGAAGGCCCGGCCCTAGAATTCCTCAGTGCGGTAATTATCTGCGAACATCCAAATCTTAAGTTTGTAATTGCCTCACGTGAGGTGCCGCAACTGCCATTGGCCCGTTTGCGCGCGCGCGGTCGACTCTGCGAATTGGAGGCTGATGCGGTGGCATTTTCAGCCGACGAAGTCAGGGACTTCATGAGGCAATCCGCATCGTTGGGGCTTTCCGACGAGCAGATTACTTTGCTCTATAAAAAGACAGAAGGGTGGCCAGCCAGCTTGCAGATGGTCTCGATCGCTATGGAGTCCGCGCGTGACCCCGATGTCTTTATTTCTCGGTTTTCCGGTGCGGATAAAGACATTGCCGATTTCCTGGTTGAGGAGGTTTTGGCAAAACAATCTACGCAAATGCAGCGCTTTTTGCTGGGCACTTCTGTGCTGAAATCAATGAGTGCTGAGTTGGTCAATGCGGTGCTTCCTTCCACTGACGCTGTGCATTTAATAGAGCAAGCCGAGGCAAAAAATCTGTTTCTGCTGAGACTGGATAGGGAGCGCACCTGGTATCGATATCATCATCTATTTGGCGACTTGCTTCGCCGCGTTTTGGTGGAGCGTTCACCTGAGTCCGTTGAGGGATACCGCAGAAGGGCTGGTACTTGGCTAGCGGCTCATGGCCGTATTGTCGAGGCGATTGAGCAGGCCTTTGCTATCAATGATCAGTCTTGGGCAGGTTCCTTGCTCGAGTCGGCATGCTCAGAGTTGTTTGCCAGTGGGCAAACGGCAATGCTGCAATCTCTGGCAGACCAGCTGGACGAAGCTGAACTACAAAAACTGCCCCGGCTTCAGCTGGAATTGGTATGGGATAGTGTCATCCGATGGCGGTTCCACGAAGCACGTGAACTATTGCATGAGGCGCAGCGACGCCTGTCGTTGTCAGCATCGGAACTCTCCACTGAAAGCCCTAAGGATCTTGAGACACACCAGTTGCAAATGAAGTCATTGCACCGCCAAGGCATGCTTCAAGCGTTCACGGATAAGCTTAAGGATGCGGAGCGTACTTCGCTTGAGTGGCTCGATTCCTACTCTCATCAAGACCCCTATATGGAGGCATCATGCAGAGTGGCGTTGTGGATGTGTCGCAGGGATCGATTTATTTGTGATGCTTCTCCCGCTGAGACCGAGGTACTTCGCAAGCTTTTCAATGACGCAGGTGCGAAATTTGGCATCGTGTTTCTGGACGCTGTAGCTGGCAGTATTTTCTTGGAGAGGGGGGACGTTACAGCGGCTGAGCGTTTTTTCCGAGGTGCACTCGATACGGCTATACGAATTCAGGGTGAGACTTCTGCGCTTGCCGCCATGGCTTGCGCTCAGCTGGCCATGCTTCTCTATTGCGAGAATCGGTTGGACGAGGCTGCTATTTTGCTTCGTGGCGTGATTGCACAGCCATTAGAGTTCGGTCTATTAGACTCCATCATCGCCCGTCAGCTCACGGTCGCAAGGCTTGCCAGAACGAACCAAAACTTCACGGATGCCCACGAAGCATTAGACGCTGCTGATGATTTGGCGGAGCGTTTTGAGCTGCCCAGATTACAAGTTAATGTGTTGGCCTTGCGCACCCATTTGTACATCGAGCAAGGTCACATCCATCAGGCGCAACATCTGCTTGAAAGCCATCCAGAGTATCGAACCTTACGCTCTCTGAACCCCGAGGGGTGTGTGGACAGTCGTCGGGAGTTGATTGCAATTGCCTTCTCAAGGGTCGCGTTGGAAACGGGGAGGGGTACGGAAGCCATAAAATTGCTCCGTCGATGGGCTGCCTGGACTTTGGAGCGGCACTGCGTTCTATCTTTTTTACGAGTTTCCGTGCTTCTGACCAGGTTGTTTTGGCGATCAGGTGATGTGCCTGCGGCGAGAAGGGTTCTTATTGAAGCGTTGGTTCACGCTGATGGGAGCTTCGATCGAATTTTTCTCGATGAAGGAGAGGAGATCTGCGCCGTGCTGCAAGACCTCCTTCAATCTAATCCAGCTATTGATGTCCCTTGGTTGTCCCGTTTGAAAGCTGTACTTAAAGCCTTCGGTTCAGGCATGGAAATCCCTCGGGTAGTACCTGCTGCCGTGCCGAGCATTCGTTTGGAAAGCCTATCAGAACGCGAGCTGGAAATTATCAGGCTCACCGCTCATAGCCTCGCAGCCCAAGAGGTGGCTCAAGCACTTGGGCTGACAGAAAGTACAGTGAAGTGGTATTGGCAGAGAATCTTCGAAAAATTGGGTGTCAGGCGACGCAAGCTCGCAGTGAGGGCCGCGAAAGAGCGCGGCCTGCTCGTTTAGTCACAAATCCAGTTGTAGCGTTTCGGTTAAAGCTCGGGATACGCAGATCATCATGCATGAGTTGGAGTCGCGCTCGGCTTTGGACAGCACGCTGTCTCGATGATCAGGCACACCTGAGATCACTCCTGTCCTACAGGTCGCGCAAAGCCCTTCCCGGCAGGAATAAGGCACGCCTTCATCGCGCTCCTCAAGGACATCCAGGATGCTTTTGCCTGTAGGCACTTCGAACTCCGCACCTGAGCGCAGGATGACTTTGAAGGGTTTGTCTTGAGCTGTGTCTACCGCAGCGGCTGTGAACCACTCGAAATGTACGTGAGAAGGATCTCTTTTCGATTCGGCAGCCTCAACCGCTTTCATCAACGGCATTGGGCCGCAGCAATAGATATGAGCTTGAGGGTCGATATCAATCAAAGCTTCAGTTGGTTGAAAGAAGTCGGTCTGTTCGTCGTCAAAATGAAAGTGACAACTGTCAGGGGCCAGAGCTTTGAGCTCTTCGTAAAACGCGGTTCGCTGACGATTGCGAGTACAGTACAACAGACGCCATTTCTTCCCCTCGCGGATACAGGTTTTGATCATCGCCATAATTGGCGTTACACCTATTCCGCCGGCAATGAATACATGCTCGATAGCTGATGAGTCCATTGGGAAGTTGTTGCGTGGGGCACTGCATTGGATTGACATTCCAACACGCACTGAGCGGTGGATGTACTCGGATCCACCTCGACTTTCCTTTGCCAAGCCCACACCAATGCAGTAGCGGCCCCTCTCGGCCGGGTCGTTGCATAGCGAGTAGTGACGGATCAGATTTCCCTGGAGGTAGATCTCGAGATGCGCGCCGGCAGTGAAGGGCGGCAGATCCTTACCATCGGGGTGTTTGAGTTCCAAAACCATGACATCTTTAGCTTCACAGCGGATGTCAGTGACCTTTAAAGTGAGTTTGTCTGTCATCACGGCGATCTCTCAAATCGTAAATGGTCACGAACCCTTGAATCGGGTTCGTGACGTTGTTACCTCAAGCCATTGACGCTATCAGTGACTCCGATTGAGAGGCTTCTTCTTTAATCAATTTGTCCAACACCCAAAGCATTTTTCCTGGCCCAGCATCTGCTGCGATATCAAATGTTTTGAAGTTGGGCTTTTCTTCCATGCGCTTCTGCTGTCCCTCAAGCATGGCTTTGTCTTCTCGGAAGGCTTCATCCAGTCCTTCTTTTAAGAGATCACTCAAGCCAGGACGGTCAGTGGCTTTGCTCACACCCCAGGAGTAGTAGTAATCCACAGACCTCTCATCCCGCGGAGTAATGGCTTGGCAGCTCCAAGAATCGAGAACAAGCATGCCATCCGACTCGCCTTCAGTAGCTGTGCCTGCCATGAATACGCGGAAATGCAGAATCCAGTTGCATGGCACAGTTTGTGTGATGTCGAAATGCGCATCACACATGAATCCCGGTGGGAACATATGCTCGACGAATTTTGGAACAGGGACATTCCGTACCCAGTAATCAGTCTTGACGCCACGAGGCAGGACTTTGTGCTGAGGTTTGGCCAATGCCTGCGCCCAACCCATTGCGATGGTGGCGTCGTGAGTGAAGGAGCTATGCGAAAGGTCTGCCAGGTTGGCATTCTCGAGGCGATAGTCAGCGTCAATTTGGATGTAGCAAGGGCGAGTGTTGTAATCCGGATGGCTTGGCCCGACCGCATCCGTGATCAGACTTGGATCAGCTTTGAGGGGATCCCCCATCCATACCCAGATCCAGTTGTCCTTTTCGACTACCGGAAATACCCGCACACAGGCGCGTTCTGGAATGTTGGATTGACCAGGGATTTCAGTGCATTTGCCATCACTTCCGAATTTCAGGCCGTGATACATGCAACGAAGTTCATCTCCTTCCTTCGATCCCATGGATAGAGCGGCTTGTCGGTGAGGGCAGCGGTCTTCCATTGCCACGACATCACCATTGAGCTTGCGATAAAGCACCACGCGTTCGCCAGCGATTTTACGTGCAATAAGGGCAGTCTTGCCTTGTGAGACTTGATAGTCCCAACCAGCGCAATACCAAGCATTCTTGATAAACATGCTTCCTCCAATCAGGTGTGCTGTCTTCCAGCTTTATTGTTGTTGGTCGAACTTTTGGAGCTATGCCGTTTAGGGCATCTGGAAATAACGATACCGATCAGGTTGGCGGTGACGCACCAACCTTTTGGGAGGGCGAGGCGTAAATATTTTTATCAAACGGATCAAGGGCGGGCGATTAGTCAACGGTCAGAAAATTTCGATGCAGCTCGGCAAAGCGCTCTCCAATCAAGCAATAGCCGTCTGCGTTTGGATGCAGACCATCGACGAGTAAATTGGCATCTTCGAGCCCGAATAGGGCTAGGCCGTCTTGGTATTGGATTTGGTGATCGCCTTGCAGGACGTGAGCATCGACTGCGCTCTTCAATCCTGCCCGGATTTGCTCTAGGGAAAGCCCGCCATTTTCACCTACAGTCTCTCGTGTAGGAGAGCAGATTGGAGACACGATGACGATAGGTAGGGTCGGATAGCGGTCTCGAATGATAGAGATCATTCCATGGACAGAATCGTTAAGAGTTCTCTGATTGAGTGCCCCTCCGTCCCAGATGTTGATGCCCAGCTCGAGCACCGCAGCATCGATCGTTTGCTGTGCGATGACTTTCGACGCAAGCGCACTAAGCAAGCAGGAACCTGCCCACCCCATGTTTGTAACGTTGACCCCCGCGAGTTTTCCGGCCACCGCAGGCCATGTGCCGGAACCGCCAAGCGCTTCCATCCCATGCGTAATCGAACTGCCGTGGAACAGTATGTGACGTCTGTCGTCCTTCCAGGTTTCCCAGGTGGCATGTGAGTCAATTTGGACGCGTTCGATGACTTGCAGTGACGATTGCGGAAACCATATCTCTATTTGCTTGAGATGGTTCCCTAGCCCTGTGAATGCCAGCACTGCTCGTGACTCTCCCTCGGGCGCGGCTCCTGGCGTCAGAAAAGAACCTCCGATCGCAGGTGTCTGCTGGTAAAGATTTCCGTCTACGTAGATCTCGAAATTTCTCGCCCACTGCTCGGGCTCGGTGAGGAAAAGCTGCGTCTGCTGAGTGACCAGTTCAAGGCTTGAGCTGTTAGTGACCAATCGTAATCGGATACCAGAGGTCATGGTCGCAGTAAGCGCGTTTAGGGGATCTAGCATGAAGCCTATTGCAGGGGGAAACCTTACAGGCTGGACACCGTCTTGGTGATCAATCAGACCGATGTGGCCATGGAGGAGGGCAGGCAAAGACGACAAGGGGATAGTTTGCATTGAGGGACTCACTGGTAGTGTGAAGGTGCAAGATCGCCCAATGAGTCTATGAATCGGATCTAGAGCGCTGTAGTGTAAAAAAAGCCACTCTCTATGCGAATTACGACAATATGCCTCATGCTGCCATTTTGCTTTACGACGGCTGCTATATGTCCAGCCTCGGCGGGGTCGTGGACATTCTGCAGGTAGCCAACGCACATTTACCCCACACGGCAGCTGCCAGCTTTCGATACAGCTGGGATTTTATTTCACTCCAAGGCGGAGATGTGATGGCCAGCAACGGGCTTGCCTTGAGTACCCGCAAGCCTTACGCCAATGAACATTTTGACTTTGTATACATCCCCGCCAATCACTATCGAGGGTACAAAGTTTTTATGGAAATGTTGGAGACTCTTGGGGAGACCTACGATTGGTTGATAGCGCAGTGGGAAAGCGGTGCATTACTGGTTGCTACATGTACTGGTACCTTTATCCTCGCCAAAACCGGCCTTCTTGAAGGTAGGGTCGCCACAACGACCTGGTGGCTGGAGGAGCAATTTCGGTCATGGTTTCCAGGTGTTAATTTGCAAATGAAAACCATTCTTACAGAGGTGGACGGTTTGCTTTGCGCAGGCGCACTTTCTTCGTATCACCTGCAATCCATAAAGCTCATAGAGAAATTTTCTGGTGCATCGCTCGCCGCGCTATGCGCGAAAAGCATGCTGATCGATGTTAGCCAAACGTTACAGACTCCATACGTGCCGCTGCTAGCGCACAAAACACACTCAGACGCCTTAGTCCTGCGCGCCCAAACATACATGCAAGAAAACTTCGCTGGCCGAGTACGTCTTACCGATCTGGCAGATAGGCTAGCGGTGAGTGAGCGCACATTGATTCGTCGATTCAACAATGTGCTGGGTCAGTCTCCTCTGTATTACCTTCAGAACCTTAGGATAGAGGCTGCCAGGTCACTACTGGAGTCGAGTGAGCTGCAGGTCGAAAGCATTGCAGAGGCAGTTGGGTACTTGGACAACAGTTCATTCGTCCGACTGTTCAGGGAGCGTTTAGGGCTCACTCCTGGCGCGTATCGAAAAAAATTCCGTCTCACCACACCGCCTTAATCTACTGTCGGTTTCTGCATATTCAGCGTCATTTTCGCCACTGGGTGAGATGGCGTCGGTCGCCGTATGCTCTGATTTTCCTGTCGAGCAAATGACCATGAATGTGCTGATTGTGCATGCTCACCCCGAGCAAAAATCCTTCACCTCGGCTCTTTACGCCACGGCGGTAGAGCATTTCAAGCAAGCAGGGCATCAGGTTGAGACATCCGACCTTTACGCCATGAGCTTCAACCCTGTAGCCAGTAGCAGGGACTTCGAGGAACGCGCTAATTCGGACTACCTGGTTTACGCACTCGAGCAGCGCAGCGCGTTCAAAAATGAAAAGCTCACTGCAGACATCGCGGCGGAGGTGGATAAAGTCACCCGTTGCGATCTGCTCATCCTGACATTTCCCGTCTACTGGTTTTCCATGCCCGCGATTTTAAAAGGGTGGGTGGATAGAGTTTTCGTATCGGGACATTTTTACGGCGGTCGCAGAATTTTCAATCAAGGCGGGATGTCCGGCAAACGCGCGCTGGTTTGTGCAACCTTAGGTGGGCGAGAGGCTATGTTTGGAAATCGAGGCGTACACGATGATATCGAAACGCTACTCATGCCATTGCTGAAAGGGTCGCTTGGTTATGTGGGTTTTGACGTTTTGAAACCATACTTGGGGTTTCACATCCCTTACCTCGATGCTGATGCGCGGGCAGGAGTGATGGAGAAGTGGAAACAAAATTTGGAGTTGATCGCAGAACGCGAAATATTACCTATGCCCAACCTCAATAATTACAACGATCAACTGCAGCTCCTATAGCTAAGACTTCTATTGGGTCAGTTGTCTAAGCGCCTCGATAATAAAATAATTAGAAGAGTATCCGATGAGTAAGCACGGCAGTTTTTTATCTGGCTTGAATGTTCAGTCGAAGTTGGCTATTGGTTTTTCGATGGTGATTTTGACAGGTCTCACCTGCACTGCATCTGGTTACTTTGGGACTTATTTGCTTTCACGCTTGATTGAAGGGAATTTTGCCGCTACGAGCATCGAAAAGCTAACTCTTGACCTTCGTAGTGCTGAGATCAGATTTTTTATGTTCGGCGATAAAGAATCTCGGGATCTTTTGCATGCTCAAGTCAAAGAAATGAATGAAGAAATAGGGGTGGTTAAAAATAAACTCAGTCAAGGCTATAGTGGTGAATTCAACGAGATAAACGAGGCATGGCAGGCGCACAAATCTGTTTTGAAAGAGTTAGATCGGACTGTTGTCCCGCCAGCTTTACCCGAAAGTGCATTAAGCGCAAAAAAATGGGTTGAGGCGGAGCAAGTCATTACAGAGCGAAGCAAGGCGTTAGCTACAGCTATTATTGAAGTTAAAGAACGTTTGAGGAACGCTGGCGTATCGAGCGTTTCTCTAATTTATATTCTACTAACTGTGACGTCATCATTAGCCATGTTGGTCAGTGTTATTGCTGTCTGGTTGATCTCTCGTCAGCTTGTATCCGGGCTCAAGGAAGTGGTCAATCAAGCCCAACAAATCGAGGCAGGTAATCTTTGCGAAATCTCTCATTCATCCCGAGGGGATGAAATTGGCCAGCTTCAGCGTGCAACACAGGCGATGTCGGGAGGGCTACGGGCTCTGGTAAGTCAGATTAACCAAGGCGCTGCGGAATTGGCTCAGGCGTCTTTGCAGTTAGCCCAAGACAGTGCTGAAGGTCAGTCCGAGCTTGAACTTCAAACGGCAGAGGTGGAGCAAGTTTCAACGGCTATCAACCAAATGGTGGTCACGATTCAAGAAATCGCACGAAGTACGGAGCTAGCTGCTGTGACAGCGTCCCTCGCAGATACCAAAGCCCGTGACGGTAATCAAGTGGTCAGCATTGTCTTAAGCCAAATTGAGCTCATCTCACAGGATATGGGCGAATTGGGGCAGGCGATGAAATATCTACAGCAGGGCAGTGGGCGTATCGGGCAAGTGGTCGACGTTATCAAAGCAGTTGCTGATCAGACGAACCTTTTAGCATTGAACGCAGCCATAGAGGCCGCACGGGCAGGAGAGCAAGGACGAGGGTTTGCAGTGGTGGCGGATGAAGTCCGCGCCTTAGCGAGACGCACACAGCAATCCACAAGTGAAATCGCAGAGCTGGTAGTGGCTATTCAGGATGGTAGTGAAAGTGCTGCACGTCTGATGAGTAGAAGTTATCAACGTACCTCAGATGCCGTTGTACAAGCAGAAAGTGCCCGTCAGGCACTTGATGGAATAAATACCTCCGTGGCAGATATCCAGGCGATGAATCAGCAGATTGCTTCAGCAGCCGAGGAGCAAGGTGCTGCAGTTAATGTTGTTCACGACAATATTGCCAGAGTTCGGGGGATGGCTGATCGATCCAGTATCAAAGCATCTCGTGCTTTAGTCGCCATTCGCGATCTTGCGCGTCTTGGCGCCGGGTTGAAGGATTCTGTTCAACGCTTTCATCTTTAGAGATCGTGATTCTTATGGGGGCAATAGGTGCAGCGCGGGACTAAAAGGACTGAATAGCGGTAAAGAGATGAACATCATTCCGGTGTTATGAGTAGGGCTCCGCATGAGTGCGTCTATGCTGCATGATCACTGGCAGCGTTTCTTCAATCCAGTCCACCAATGATTCCATTCGTTGCGCTGCCTGTTGCCCTAATGGTGTGAGGCTGTACTCCACATGTGGCGGTACCACCGGCAGCGAAACGCGACTAACGAGCCCATCCCCATCAAGCCCTTGAAGAGTCTGTGCAAGCATTTTCTCGCTGACTCCCCCTATCTTACGGCGCAGCTCGCTGAAGCGATGTGTTCCACCTAGAAGTATCACCAATACTAAAACCCCCCACCGACTGGTCATGTGCTTCAGCACTTCTCTGGAGGGGCAGTCCGAGTCAAGGAGATCGCCACGGCGGGCTTTCACTGACAGAGGAGTGGGAGATTGCTCAGCGTTGCTCATCACACTTACCTTTTTGTGCGTACTTACTAAAAGTATGTATGGGGTCTAGGATGGACTCTGTTTATTCAATACTCAAGGGGCTTTCATGATCGCTATCACTGGTGCAACGGGGCAGTTGGGTCGCTTGGTCATTGCTGAGCTATTGACGCGAGTCAGACCGGAGTCTTTGATCGCCCTGGTTCGTGATCCGATTAAAGCGCGGGACTTGGCTGATAAAGGCGTTAACGTTCGCTTGGCGGATTACAGCAAGCCTAAAACGTTGGCGGTGGCACTCGAAGGGGTCGACCGTTTGTTGCTGATCTCATCCAGCGAAATCGGTCAACGTGCTTCTCAGCATCGGGCGATCATTGATGCTGCTCAAACCTCAGGGGTCAAACTCATCGCCTATACAAGCGTGCTGAATGCTGGAAAGTCATCTTTGGAGTTAGCTGTCGAGCATCGGGATACTGAGCAAGCATTGAGTGCGTCGAAACTGAAATACGTTTTGCTTCGCAACGGTTGGTATAACGAAAACTATACCGCCAGCTTACCGTCCGCATTGGAGCATGGGTCGATACTGGGTTGTGCTTCCAATGGCCGCATTTCTTCCGCTGCTCGAGGTGACTATGCACTGGCTGCTGCAGTGGTGCTGACGACTGAGGGACATGCGGGTCAAACATATGAGCTTGCGGGTGATGAATCCTATTCTCTGACAGAGTTAGCACAGGAGGTGGCCATTCAATCAGGTAAGCCAATCGTCTACAGCGATCTGCCTCAGCATGAATTTAAGGCTGCATTATTGAGTGTGGGACTGCCAGAGGGGTTCGCTTCTCTACTTGCGGACTCTGATGCCGCAGCGGCTCAAGGGGCCCTGTTTGACGACAGGCATCAACTTAGCCAACTGATTGGCCGTCCTACAACATCTATCGCAGAGTCAGTGAGGATCGCATTGAAGGGTTAAGACATCAAAGGTGTCAGCGTAGGAACAGTCCTGGAAGGCTTGGTATGGCCCTGCGACCGTTGAGTCATGGTTAGCCAAGTGATTTTGGATGGAGTACTAAGAGAAGGGCCCTATTTGGGCCCTTTTTAGTGAAAGTCATCTTGCTTGATCGTTGCTATGCCTCCATAAGTTCGCCAATCAAAAGAGTGGCAAGGTGTAGCTTACGATCATCCTGTTTTCGTCGATGTCGCGCAGGTAGTTCGAGCACAGCGTGGCGTTGCGCCAGAGTACGGCGGCGTTTTTCAACGGCTTGCTCTGGATGGTGTGACCAACATCGGTGTCACGTTCCCATTCGCGACCTTCAGAGGATCCACTTAGCAGGCTTCGCAAGCTTCACAAAATCCGACAGCCAATAGGACTCAACCTGCCTGACTCACTTCGCTTGGAAGGCCGCAAAAGCCTGTTCAAGAAAGCTTTGATTTTGCACGCCGAAAGGTGGGTTCAACAGTGCTGCAACCGGTGTTACGTCAGCTTGTCGATACACGGCCTTCGCATGGCTAAAGGTACGGAATCCGTAAATTCCATGGTAGTGCCCGTAGCCAGAGGGGCCTACACCACCGAACGGCAAATTCTCATCAGAAAGATGACTAACGCAGTCATTGATGGTCACACCGCCCGAGACAGTCTTGTCCAAAACCAGGCGTTCTTCATCAGCATCCGTTCCGAAGTAATACAACGCAAGTGGGCGCGGACGGCTGTTGACGTAGTTGATAGCTTCGTCAATGTTTGAGTACGTAACCACCGGAAGGAGGGGGCCGAATATTTCTTCTTCAAGAATTTTCTGACCTTCCTGGACGTTGAGCACCAGTGTTGGCGCAATCTGGCGGGTTTCAGGGTTGACTGAGGGCTCACCCACTGGCGATAAAGGTACGATATTGGCGTCCTTGTCCCGGGCGTCTTCAATGAGATCGTTGATGCGATTGAAGTGGTGGTTATTCACTATCGAGGTGTAGTCGGGGTTGCCGATCAGAGACGGGAACAGTTGAGAAGTAACAGTCTTAGCAATCTGAACGAAGGCATCCTGTTTGTCGTAAGGCACCAGAACATAGTCTGGGGAGACACACAGTTGGCCGGAGTTAAGAACCTTTGCGCTTATAATCCGGCTTACCGCTTGTTCCAGATCGACGGTGTTACTCACGATAGCCGGTGACTTACCGCCTAGCTCTAGGGTCAGTGGCACTAGGTTGTTCGCGGCGGCTCGAGCTACATGCTTTCCGACAGCCGTGCCTCCAGTGAACACTAAGTGATCAAAGGCTAGCTCTGTGAATGCTGCACCTACCGCCTGGCCTCCTGTTACAACCGCTATTTCCGCCTCATCGAAGGCAGAGCCAACCAAGCTCTTCAGTAGCTCGGAAGTGAAGGGGGTTAATTCGGACGGCTTGAGTATTGCTCGATTACCAGCTGCGAGGATACCAATGATCGGCCCCAGGGCCAGCTGAACCGGGAAGTTCCACGGGCTGATAACACCGATTACGCCTTTAGGCTGGTATTCGACGCGTGAAATGACCCCAGGCGCTGGAGAAGGGTTGATCTCAGGCTGACTCCAGTTGGGAAAGTGCTCTCGCGTTTGAGCAATGGAAGCGATCAGAGCAAGTACGTCATAGAGCAAACTGGTCGCCTGAGCTCGGTTACCAAAGTCTTGGCTGATGGCATCGGCAAGCTCTTGACGATTGGTGTGCAACATTGAAGAGAGTCGAGCCAGCCGGTCATGGCGTAGAGAAAGGTTCGGCGTTCCTTCGCGGATGACCGCACCCTTCTGTAAACGGAGTAAGCGGGGTAAATCGGCAATCGTATCTAAATCCGCTCTAGATTCATTATTGTTCATAGTCGAGGCCTGTAGAGTCAAATTAAACGCAAGGCCGAGCCAGGACGAAGTAAACATCCTGACTCGGTTTAAGCGATTTCAGAAAATCACCCTAGAAAGAGGTGATCACGCTCCGCGCTATTTTTCCGTCCTGCAATTCGGCGTAAGCCTCGTTGATTTCCGATAGGTTTATTTCCTTAGAAACCAGATCGTCCAGGTTCAGCTTGCCCTGCAGGTAAAGCTCTGCGTACATAGGAATGTCATGCTTAATGTTGCTTGATCCCATGTTCACACCTTGCAACTTACGCTGGGTTGCCAGGATTTCTTCGCTCACCTTCAGCTCAATGGTCGAACCAGGCTTATGCACTCCAATGACGTAAGTCCCTCCGCCGACGCGTGTCATGCGAACCGCTTGCTCGGTTGTTTGCTTCAAGCCCACAACCTCAAAAGCGTGATCGACGCCGCCGTCAGTGAGTTCCACCACCGTCGCAACTGGATCGACCTTTGACGCGTCGATGACATCGGTTGCGCCGAAAGTCTTCGCCAGTTCCAACTTGCTAGGCTGGAGGTCAATGGCGATGATCCGGATTGCTCCAGCCAGCTTAGCGCCTGAGATAACGTTCAGGCCGACTCCACCAACGCCAACGACTGCCACAGTGTCGCCTGGACGAACCTCGGCAGTGTTGATCACAGCCCCGGCCCCGGTAACAGTGCCGCAGCCAAGCAAGCAAGCTTGAGGGAAAGGTAAAGCGTCAGGTACCTTGACGAGTTGATTCTCATGAACCAAAGCGCGCTCGGCAAAGGCCGCTGTGCCAAATGCAGGCGTCAACGGCTTCCCATCGCGGCTCAGCCGCTGGCCCAGAGCTGGGTCGCGCAAGGTTTCATGAGGATGCTTGCACTGATAAGTCCGGCCAGCGAGGCAAGGCTTGCAATGACCGCAGTATTGGATGAGACAGGCTACTACGTGATCACCTACGGTGAACTCGCGCACGTCTGGCCCGATCTCCATCACCACGCCAGCCAACTCGTGGCCAAAAACAGCAGGCAGGGGAATGCCGAAGTCATTCTGCGCGAGGTGCAAGTCGCTATGGCACAAGCCCGATGCTTTCACCTGTACCAAAACTTCGCGTCCCACCGGGGCGGCTATATGAACTTCTTCGATCTCGAACTTGTCACCGGTCGCATTAATTACAGCAGCTTTCATGATCGATCTCCCGCTTAATTATTTTTTTTGCTGAGAAGACTTGCGAAAAAGCATGGCCAACAGCGCAAAGATCAAGCGGGGTGAAATTAGCTTTAATCCGGTGCGAAGTTCTTCGGGACGAAGGACAACTTTCATTGGCATTGTCCCCATGATCTTGCCTTCTATCAAGATACCTTGATCATGTGGAGTGACAGTCGACAAGTCCATGAGAATGGTCTTATCAAGGGTAAAGAGTTTCATAGTACACCTTGTTTTTATAATTCAAGTCAGGAAATAACTTTGTCAAAGTCCCAGCCTTTGTCTTCAAACAGTTTGAGCGCTGTTACCCTGCCGCCGCCGCAGACGCCACCTGCGGTTGGGTGCATGAATACGCCTGACAGATAGAGACCCTGTACCCCAGGAACCGTGTACTGGGACAACGATGGAGTCGGACGGTGGCCTTGGCTCTGGAACAATGGAGCGGCAAGACCCGACACGTCTCCACGCTGGAACGTAGGGGAGTACGCGGCGATGTCTTCTGGGGTGTCGAAGGCTTTAGCGAGAACGCTGGACTTCAAACCGGGCAGGAAAGAGTCGACCATGTTCAAGGTTTCTTCTTCTACCTCAGCCTTGCGGTCGGCCCAGGTTGAGCCGTCGGCCAGTTTGTAAGGCATGATTCGCCATACCAGGAAGGTCGACTTGCCTTCAGGCGCACGAGAAGGGTCAACGTGGTGAGTTGCGATAGTGCCCATCGACGGTGTCTTGGGGATACGGCCATTGCGCACGTCATAGACAACATTTTTGAAGTCATCAAGCGATGTTGGGCACAGTCCATTCAGCCAAGAATCGTTGATGTCTGGGTGAACATAACTCGGTGGAGTGTCCAGGGCGTAATGGGCTGTAACGCATGAGAAGGAGGACGTTTCGGCGCGCTTGATTTCGCGCACCACCTGCTCATCCAAGACATCATCGACCATTTTCGGAAGGTTGAAGGGGTGAATTTGCCCAACTACCGCTTCTTTGGCACGAATCTCGGTGCCGTCTGCAAGTCGTACGCCTACAGCCTTGCCTCCAGAGGTCAAGATCTTCGTCACGGTCGAATTACAACGCAGTTCTGCACCATGGTCTTCAAGCTGTCGTACCATGGCGTCAACCAAGCCGCCACTGCCGCCTCGAGGAGTTTGGAAACCGTATTTTTCGAAGAAAGCCGGATACATGAACAACGCCCCGCCTTCTCCCCTGGCCTCAGGGTCAACGAAGTGTTCGGTCAGCAGACGCAGCATGTGGATCTTCAGTTTGTCGCTTTCGAAACGCTCGGTGAGAATGCCCAGCGGGCTATTCTGAATTTCATGCAGCGCATTTCGGCCCATAGGGCTTTGATCGAGCATCGCGATGAACGCGCCATAGGGCGGCGGTGGCGAGAACAATCCGTGCATCGCCATTGGAACGAATTCCATGCTCTCTTTGTACAGCTGGTAGTACGCGTCCGCGTCTTTTTTAGAAGCGACTTCAGCAATATTGTCGATGGTGCGTTCGAGGTCGTTATAGCCAATCAGGCAACTACCATCGGTAAACGTTGTGGAGTAGGCAGCATTAGGTCGGATGTATTCCAAACCGTACTTGCTCTTCAGCTGCAGCTCGTCATTAGCGATCAATGGATTGAGGAGGATGCCAAGATGAGCGGACGAATGAAGATCATGCTTGAAGCCAGGCAGGGTGATCTCTTTAGTGGCTACGCCGCCCCCAAGGTAGGCTTTGCTTTCCAGTACCAAGACAGATTTTCCGGCTTTGGCGATATATCCGGCTGTGGTGAGCCCGTTGTGACCGCCACCGACAACAATTACATCAAAGACTTCGGACATGGTGCTTAACTCCTTTGAGGTGAAGATGCCTTCAACCTGCGGATGTTGTGATTGTGTGTTTGACACGCTTGCTTGGATATGCGTCTCGATGTTGAGCCAAGAGCTCGTCACTTGGTGAGGACGATTGAGCACTTCGAATGGGACGATTGAGCACAATCGTTCAAGATCGGATGGACGGAATAATTTCGAGCAGGCAAGGCCACTCCTCACTCAGAGGAGTGCCCAATTACGTGACATAACGGGAGGCGGGAGAAGGGATTTACTATCAGCGTACTGACGGATCAGTAGCCTAGATTTCAGTGCGTTGCGGGTCTTTCCTTCCCCTGGTCGCGGAAGTATGTGGGGCTCGTGCCAAAGACCCGTTTGAAGCGCCGAGCGAAATACCCAGGATCACTAAAGCCGCACGACCACGCAATCTCCGCAATCTGGAGCGAATTGTGCTGGTCAGCGAGTCGCCTACGAGCTGCTTCGAACCGCTGATTTTCAAGCAATGTCAAAAACGTAGTATTGGCTGAGGCCAAAACTTTATCCAGGTGGCGGCGAGATATACCTAGGTTGTCGGCGACGTGTTGAGCGGAAAGATCAGCTTTGTCGAAACTCTTATAGACAGTTGCTCGGATGCGCTTAAGCAATTCACTACCATGGATAACGCTATCCTCAGCCGGTCGAGCCAGCGCGATGGCGAGAAGACTTGCCATTTGCTCAGCCAGTAGTGAGCGAGGCATCGGTGCGTTATCGAGTCCAATCGTAGCTATGGTGTTCATCAGGCTAATCAATGGTGCTGCCCACTGAGAGTTACTATCCACCACGTGTCCGGCAAGCATGGACGGATCAGGGAGCCATTTTCGCAACCAACTCAATTCCATATGGGCGGAAATACAGAATTGATCCGATGGGAACATTAAATCCCATTTGGCTGACGAATCTAGCAGTATTATTGATCCTGGTGATAGATCACAGCTCTTGGCGCCATGAATTGCCCGGGCACTTCCGCTTTGCATCAGCACGATATCGAAACCAGCGTTTCGCTCATTTAAGATAGCGTGCGGCGAACAGGTAACTCGATGTGGAGTTCCTTGGAATATATTTAAATCGAGAGGCCCCATCCCATAATGTTGCCAAGTCAATTCGTACCGGCAGGACTCGTTACTAACTTGACTATGCGCAATCATACGCGCGCACAATTCTTCGGTTTCCTCAATGGCTTGACTGGTGGGAATCCCCTGGGATGTCCAATGCCAGTCTGTATCCCTGGAAAGCGATGATATGGATTCGGGCATACGCACAGCTCAGCTCGTCGGAATCAAAAGCTGTTGCTCCATCAACCGGAGCAACAGGCCAAAACCTAGAAAATGACCACCGTTTCAGTGATCAGCGGTAGCCTCCATCGTGTCAGGAGCGGAGCGTTTGGCATAAGACATTTTTAGCATCACCAGCGCTGCTAAGGTAAAGGCTATAGCATATGCAGTGAACAGCGATGCTGGCTGCCAGCCTTCGTCAATCATGAACCCAGCTACCACTGGAGAGAGTATGCCGCCAGCGCGGCCAACACCGATGGCGAAACCTACCCCGGTTGTCCTTACGCTTGGATCGTAGACGGTAGGAGCAATCGCGTACAGGCCTGCAACGCACCCGTTGACGGTAACTCCTAGGAGAAGGCCTACAGCTATCCCATATCCAGGTAGACCCGAAGTCTTGACGAAGAAGACCATAGTGATAGCCGTGATGATCAAAAATGCTGCTTGGACGTGAGTTGTTTTGAATTTTGAACTCAGCAACCCAAGCAGTGCACTCCCAACGATACCGCCTGCGCTGAGCAGCATTCCCCCTGTTATGCCTTGTTGAGCTGTCTGTCCCGCGCTCGCCAGCAGCTTAGGCGTCCAGCTCATCACGAAATAAAATCCGAAAAGAACAAGGAAGAACGCAAGCCATAACCAAACTGTTTTTAATAGATACTCGCCGCTGACCAACCTAGCAATGCTGCTCCTGTTTTTTTGGAGAGCATCAGATTTCTCAGGCAATTGTTTGAGCACTGGAAGGTTAAGTTTTGCTGCTAGCTTGTTAATTTTAATCAGTGCGTTGGTTGGTTGTTTTGCGATCAAGAAGTCCATGGACTCAGGCAGGAGGAAGTAAACTACAGGAATCATGGTCAGAGTAGCGGTGCCGCCTACCAAAAATACTGACCTCCAGCCGTAATGCTCAATCAAAAATATGGCGAACAAACCGCCAAACAAAGCACCAATTGCGTACCCAGTCGATTGCAGGCTCAAAGCCAAGCTTCTCCAGCGAGAAGAGGCGTATTCGCTGGCTATCACGTTGCTGCAGGCTAGAATTCCGCCGATGCCGATACCAGTGATGACTCGAGTGATACCGAGTTGTATTGGTGTGGCACTCATTGCCGAAAGCACCATGCCTACGCCGCTTATGGTCAGGCATAAAAGAATCAACGGACGTCGTCCGAGTTTGTCGGCCCAAGGGGCTATAAACAGGGAACCTACCGACATACCCAAAAGTCCCGCTCCAAGCAGATAACCTAATTGAGCCCCGGACAGCTGCCAGAAATTAGAAACGGCAGGTGCAGTAAAGGCCATAACCAGGACATCGAACCCATCGATAAGATTCAGGAACGCACAAATGGAGACAGCGATCCACTGAAATCCACTCATAGGGCGTAGATCGATTGATGCACGTAAGTCGATACTCATGGTTGCCTCACTTTAAGTATTATTATTTATGTTGGTTTGCACTGGCCGTGTCGTCACCAGAGCTTCACTGTGTAGTCAATGTTGATCCGGGTTTGGTCTTCGTCACGGAAACTTGCGGTGCTAGCGAAGTCGTTTCTGTATTTTGAATTTCTCACTCTGAGCGCGACATCTCGGAATGGCCCGCTTTGAATGACATAAGACAGCTCAGCGTACCGCTCACTTTCTGTAAGGCCTTTGCCTCCAAGTGCTGTAGGTAGTTCGATTTCATCTCCTTTCAAGTAGCGAAGCGTGGCTTTTAAACCAGGAATGCCGGAAGCAGCGAAGTCGTAGATATACATGGCCTCCCAAGTACGCTCTTTGGGGTTAAGAAAGTCCGATGCGAGCATGTACTTGCCGAGAGTTAACATTTCGGTGCCGGAGATATAGGGAGTGGCAGTATCGCCGCTTAGTATCTGGTAGCCACCGATAAAGCTGTGCCCTCCAATCGAGTAAGTGAATTCCGCTAGGTAGGTGTCATTATCAACCTTTCCTGCGCGTGCGCTCCCCTCGTCTCTGGATGAGTACCAGCTGAACTCTGACTTTAGTTTTGAATTTTCAAAGTTGTGAAGATTCTCAAAGTTAAAGTAATTTGTGCTGTACAGATTTTCTACGGTGCCGTTGTAATATCGAAGAGTCCATGCTTTATCAGGTCGGTACTCGATGCCAAGGAAATTAGCCCTATCTGACTCGGCAGTTGGGTTGAACCGGCGATTAGGCGACCCCATTGTGAACTTTTCATAGTCCGTAGAGTTGCGTTTGTTGATTCGGTCGATGGAGCTACCAATTAGCGTGAAATTATCCAGGTCTGTAGAGGATACGTGTACGCCGCGAAAAGTTTGAGGGAGAAGGCGTGAAACACTCGGGTAGGCCATAGGGAAGGTAGTGTTCGTTAGTGTTCCTGCTTGCACGACAGTTTTAGCCAATCGCATTTTCGCAGTTAACCCTAACTCTGAGTATTCGTCAGCCGCTTCGCCTTGGGAGTTGTATGGGAGTAAGTCTGTGCCCCTGCGGTCAGGAGACGAATCCAGCTTTATTCCCAAAAGCCCAATAGTATTTAGTCCAAATCCTATTGGGCCGTCGGTATATCCTGAGTTCATCTTGAGGATGAACCCCTGCGCCCATTCTCTAGCGTGATTCTGTGGAGATGTTCCCTTGTATTCGCGTTCGAAATAGTAGTTTCGTGCGGTAAGGGTTGCCTCGCTATCACTAATAAAACCTGACGCGCTGGCGGAAACGCTGGTCGCCATGCCCACCAACAAAACGCAATAGCTATTATGGTTGTTGTTCTTCATAGATTGCCTTTCTTATTATTTTTCGTATTAGAAATAGATGTTGCAGATGCAGCATTATTTTTTTCAAGGCGAGCGAGTACGATGCAAGTAAAACTTGATGGTGTGCTGTGCCTATTTATTTTTCGCGCAAGGCCTCACCTTTCAAGGTTTTCTTGGAAGGAAGGTTATCTTGTTGAATGCTAGAGCTAAGTGGTCAGCTACCGGGGAGGTGGTATTTAGAAGAGGAGCGGGCAGTGTCATTGGTGATGAATGAATGTTGCATTGTGCATTACCTCCATCAGGCTCCAGCTTAAAGCGGATGTAGAGTTTTGTAGTTATGAGTACCTATAGTTCATGAAACAGGTTGACAGGTCAACTAGATTTTAAGCTTCGTCACCCCTGCCAGCCTGAATTTGTTCGATTATCGGTCGCTCAACAAGGCTCAAACATGGGTACATTTTGCCCGTCTGTGCTCTCCACAAAAATGACCTGCACAGGCTGGCCGATCTTTAGGGACTCATAGTCAGGCGTCACTATGTTCGTGAGGATTCTCGGGCCTTCCTCGAGGGTCACATAGGCAATGCAATACGGAGGCTGAGCGCGGGGCAAAATGCTGAAGGAGTAGATCTCTCCACGGCCTGTTGCCTGGAACCACTCGCAAGGGCTGGCTCCGGTGAACGGGCTGTAGGTGCGAGGATAGAAGAATGCTTTTCCAGTATCAGGGCAGCGCTGCAGCAGGAGCTTGTGCTCGTTTGCTGCATTCCAGAAGGCCTCTGTCTCCGGCCATGGCTGTGGGGCCGTTGGGATTCTGTTCGTCATGCTTACTCCTCCCGCTCAAGAATCAATGTCGCGCTTCCGTGACGAGCTCCAAGCTGGCCACCTGTGCCGTGCACCAAAGCGAGTCCGCAAGAAGGCACTTGCACAGCAGGATGAGCCTCATTTCGGAGCTGCCGGACGGCTTCGATAATTTTTGTCATACCTCCCCGGTTGCCTGGATGGCTATTACACAGTCCTCCTCCATCAGTGTTGAAGGGGAGCTTCCCTACACCTGAAATGAGACCTCCATCTGCGACGAAGCGCCCACCTTGGCCGGGTGGACAGAAGCCAAGGTTTTCAAGTTGGATGAGAACCGTGATGGTGAAGCTGTCGTAAAGCGAGGCATATTGGATGTCAGCAGGCTGTACCTCTGCTTGTGCAAAGGCTTCGGCACCTGTTTGCACACCGCCCGACGCCAGAATGTCGAAGTAGCCGCCGTTTAGGTGTTTTACCGAGAAGCCGGCACCAATAGGAGTAACCAGGGGGCGCTTGAGGCTCCTTGCCACATCAGGGTGAGCGAGAACGACTGCTCCTCCGCCATCACTGATCACGCAGCAGTCCAGCCTGTGAAGGGGGGTGGCCACAATAGGGGAGCTCAACACGTCCTCCACCGTGACTACTTTTTGGAGCACAGCATTCGGATTGTGTTGAGCATGATGGGAGGCAGCCACTTTGATCCATGCCAGCTGTTCCGAGGTCGTGCCATGCTCATACATATGCCTCATCGCGCACATGCCATACATGTTGGTTACGATAGGGCCGTATGGAAGCTCGAATTGCGACTCCGGGGCAGACTGGGCCTGGAGTCGATGTTCCAGCTCAGGAGACATTTTCTCCGCTCGGGGCCGACCAGCTTGCGTAATCAAGGCAACACGGCATTTCCCGGCAGCAATTGCACGGGCGGCATGCTCGATATGGTTGATATAAGCCGATCCCCATGACTCCGTGGTGTCCAAGTGCCGAAGCTTCAGACCAAGGTATTCCACGACCGATGTAGGGCCCACGCCAGGCGCATCCCAACCCGCGACGTCACCTGCACAGAAGTAGCCGTCCACGTCTGCAATACTTAAGCCAGCGTCAGCTAAGGCACCAAGTGCGACCTCAGCATGCAGTTGACTAAGTGATTTATCTATAGCATGGCGCGTCGGGTGTTCGTAGGCGCCTACAATGTAAGCCTGCCCTTTAAGGCTCATGGCGACTGTCCTCATTGTTCTTGTTGCGCTAGTAGGGAGGAAACATTTTCCATTTCAGAAATCAGTACGGCCTCCAGAGAGAAGGACTCAGGCAACAGTTGGGTGTAATAAAACTTCGCCGTTGAGATTTTGAGTTCGTACCATGGGTCGGGCATCTCTTCCAAAGCTGACTTTGCAGCTCCTGCCATTCGTGCCCAGAACCATGCGAACAGCAAGTGGCCAAGTAGCCTCAGGTATGCAGAACATTTGCTGACTGCGCGCCCTAGCTTAGTCAGCTCGAGATCGATCAAAAATCTCGAGATATTACTGACGGAGGTAAGCAGGCGAATTAATGTAGTACGAAACTCATCAAATTTCTGATCTAGCCCGACGCCCTCTGTCCATTCGCGGATAGCCATCAAGAGTTGCCCCAACCTGCGGCCGTTATCTGCTATCACATTACGCATCAAAAGGTCTTTGGCCTGGATTCCCGAAGTTCCTTCATATAGGGTGGTGACCCTAACATCTCTTGCTAACTGTTCGAGGCCGGATTCGCGTATATAGCCGTGGCCGCCCAAGACTTGAATGGCAAGATAGATTGACTGCTGCGCGTTCTCAGTCAGAAAACCCTTAACTATCGGTGTAACTAAATCAAGTGTGTCTAATGCGTGTTTGTTGCGGTACGCATCTGGGTGGTATTCCGAGAGGTCGAACATTATGGCAATCCAATGCGCCAATGCACGGCCACCCTCAGTCCAAGCCTTCTGGGTAAGCAACATTCGCTGGACGTCATCATGTTCGATTAGCAGGCTAGGGGAGGGGCCGTATCCTGATTTACCTTGCCGACGGGTCTGGGCGTACGAGAACGCCTGCTGCATTGCGATCTCACTAATGCCGACAGCTTGCAGTCCCGACAAGAGCCTCGCCTCCTTCATGACTGGAAATATCGCTTCCAGCCCTCCTCCGATTTCACCAACCAACCAACCTCGAGCTTGATCAAATCGCATGGTGCAGGTGGGGCTCCCATGTAACCCCATTTTTTTCTCGATGCCGTCGCAGTACACACCGTTCTGTATTCCACTTTCCAAGAGCTTGGGAATCAAGAAAAGGGTCAAGCCGCGCACCCCAGCAGGTGACCCTGGAAGCCTTGCGAGCACAAGATGCAAGATGTTTGCTGTCAAGTCGTGTTCGGCTCCGCTGACAAAAATCTTGGTGCCCGAAACCAGGTAGGTACCATCGGAGTCATCTGGTACCGCCTTCGTTTTTACAAGGCCTACATCTGAACCAGCTTGCGGCTCAGTCATACACATTGATGACAGCACCTCTCCACTGGTTAAGCGGGGCAACCAAAAGGCCTGAAGCTCTTCGCAGCCATGCTTTCTGAGGCAGCTTGAAACGCAGTGATTAATTGTTGCGGTCATCACGAACGCGTGGCTGCCAGAAGCAATTTGTTCATGAACCATGCTCCAGGCCAGACGCGGAAGTTCTAACCCCCCCATTTCTTGATCAGCGCAAATCGTTGGCCAACCAAGCTCACGAAACGCGCCCCACGCATCCGAAAAGCCTGGGCTAGTGGCTACGTTGCCAGCCGACCATTTGCATCCCTCATGATCAGCCGCGCAATTGACGGCTATCAGTTGATCAGCAGCAAATCGACCTGACTCTCTGATGACCGTTTTCAATGTCATGCTGTCGAAGGGGGCATAACGTGGGATTCCCCGTAGTTCCTCTTCGACGTTGAGAACGTCACAAAGGAGAAACTCGAGATCTCGGTGGGGGGGGTTATAACTCAGCATGTCAATCCCCTTGTTACCGAGGTGCCAACCGAACAGCACCGTCCAGGCGTATTACATCTCCATTCAGGTATCGGTTTTCGGCGATGTGGCCAATCAGCTCTGCGAACTCCTTTGGATCACCCAGCCGGCTTGGGAACGGAATGGCATCGTTCAGGGCTTTACGAAGCTCGGGCGATGCGTTGTCCATCAATGGGGTTTCAAAGATTCCCGGCGCGATGGCCATCGCACGGACACCGAATTGAGCAAACTCACGCGCCAGTTGAATGGTGAGAGAGGCAAGTCCACCTTTCGCTGCGGTATAAGCTGCCTGACCTATCTGTCCTTCGAATGCTGCGACAGATGTAGTGATGAGGATGACCCCACGCTCGCCTTGGGCATCAGGTTCTGATGCAATCATGTCCGCAGCTGCAAGCCGGATCATGTTGAAGGTGCCTATCAGGTTCAGGTTGATAACCTTGGTGAACTCCTCCAAAGCCATCGGGCCTTCTTTACCTACCACGCGGCGTGCGGCACCACCCCCAGCACAATTCACGAGCAAGCGCGCAACTCCGTGTGCCGCACGAGCTTGGGCTATCGCCGCAGTCGCGCTAGCAGAGTCGGTAACATCACAGTGAACTGCTATGCCGCCAAGTTCGGACGCGAGGATTTCTGCGCGTTCACGCTGGATATCCAAGATCGCAACGCGAGCGCCTCGCGAAGCCAGAAACCTTGCCGATGCTTCGCCCAGACCTGAAGCACCACCCGTAACCAAAACTGCTGTGTTTTTGAGATCCATAATTACCTCTATGATCAGATTTCAGATTTCATCGAGCTCAATCGCAAACGATCAGCGCATCCAAGGCCACTACGCCGCGTCCTTCGGGGTACGCGACAAGTGGGTTGATATCGATCTCTGAGATCTCCGGGTGGTCGAGCATTAGTTGGCCGACAGTCGCTACCGCTTCTGCCACGGCTTTCAGATCTACGGCATGAGTGCCTCGGAAGCCTGTTAGTAGCTTGCGAGCCTTGAGGCTAAGCAGCCGATCAATGATCGCAGGCTGCGGAAGCTGAGGAGGTAGTAGCTGAATATCGCCGAGCGCCTCTACCCAGACGCCCCCCAGACCGACCATCAAGACGGGCCCCCACTGAGGGTCTCGGGTGGCTCCGACTACGAGTTCGAGGCCTCGTTCTCCCATGGCTTCGACGAGAACGCCTTCAAGCTCAAGTTCCGGCGCCGCACGGCGAACGTTTTCATGAAGCTGAGTCCAAGAGTCCCTGAGCGCGGAGTCGTCCGAAATGTTCAACAGCACTCCGCCTACCTCACTTTTGTGAGCCAGCGTTGACGCCTGGGCCTTGATCACCACCGGATAGCCAATCGCGTTCGCGATGCGGACTGCTTCGTCAGTGGTTGTCGCCAGCCCGCCTTTAGGGACGTTGATCCCAAGCTTTTTGAGGGCGCGCTTTCCAATCCATTCGGTTTGCGTGCCACTGCCCAGTTCCAAATCCTGGCTAGTAGAAACCGGTGTGGTCGTGGAATGGTTTTTCAGTTCGGCTTGCCGCCGACCAAACTTCGTTATCCGTGCAAGTGCCCGAATGGCTCGCTCAGGTGAGCGCATGATGATGGCTCGTTTTCGTCGAGCTTCATCGACAAATTCTGGTGCCAAGGGCACATCTTCGTTCTGCATTACGAAAATGGCTGGTTTCTGGCTTTGGGAGGCTGTGCCGTTAAGGTAGTGGCCTAACCAGATCAACGAAGCTTCTGGGCCTGGCATGGCCATCGATACCAGCAGGCTGCCAACGGAGGGATCAGCAAGGACATTGGAGACGCCGATTTCAATCAGCTCGGGCTTGTAGGTGAACAGTGTCCCGAGGTCGAGCGGGTTGCGTGGGGGAAGGAACTCTGGAAGGTGCACGCGCAGTGCATCGGCTTGAGCTGGTGCCAGATCTGGTAACTCCAGGCCTAGCGGCTCCACATAGTCCTGGACTAGACCGCAAATGGCACCCGAGGCCGTTACTAGACCAAGGCCACCTACTGGCGATGATGGGTAGCGCAACAGCAGTTGGCCCACGTCAATCGCTTCCTCCAAGCTGTCGACTACCGTAGCGCCGGCATACTCGGCCATGAGTTGCATTGCGGCATGATTGCCTGCCAGTGCACCCGTGTGCGATTTGGCTGCTTCCTGCGAGAGTTCACTTCGGCCTGGGTGAAGTAGAACTACGGCTTTTCCATGCTCGCGGGCAACGCGTACGGCAGCGACAAATTCAGGAGCGGACTTGATCTGCTCTGCGTAAACAACGACGGCCCCGGTGTGCTCATCGGTCGCGAAGAAACGAATCAAGTCAGCCAGGCCAGTCTGGGCCTCATTGCCTGTCGTCATCATGTAGGACAGGGGGACGCCACGAGCCAAAAGGGACGCCGCGATGTGGGCTCCCACACCCCCACTTTGGGCGACTACGGCAATGGCAGGCCCTTGGCTTGGATCAAGCTTCGGAGGGAGTACCAGTTGCACCATCATCACGTAAAACGCGTCAACATAGTTGAAGTAGCCGACGGTGTTAGGCCCGAGCAAGGTCAGGTTTCCGGCGCGAGCGATGCTTGCGATTTCCTGTTGCTGATTTCGACCTTCTTCACCCATCTCCGCGAAGCCCGAAGCAAAGCAAACCGCTCCTCGAACTTTGCGTGATACGCAATCAGTGACGGTTTCCAGGACTGCGGATGACGGCACCATCAAAATTGCCAGACCTACGTCTTCTGGGAGCTCCGACACCGAACTCAGGATCGTGCGGCCTTCGAAGCTTCCACCACTTCTCCCAACAAGATGCACTGTGCCGGTGTAACCACCAGCCAACAGGTTGTTCAAAACTACTTGGCTGGCTGAACCTGGCTTGGTCGACATCCCGATAATCGCGACAGAGTTGGGTCGCAGTATCGGGTTGATATCGAGCTGGTTATTTGCGTTGCTGACTGAATTATTTTCCATGGCAAACCTCTTGTTTTTATCTTCTGCTCTGCATGAGGGTAGCGTTTGTTCGCTAGGGGCTATACCGGTGCAACCTTGCTGGCCCGCTTTTGAAGAAAGGCGTTGACTCGCTCTTTGGCTTCGGGATCTCCCTGGGTCACTGCGGCCATCAATGATTCGGTGAACAGCCCGTGTGACATAGGCTGCTCTGCGATCAAGGGCAGGGCGTTGAGGATTGCGAAGTTGGAGAGGGGGGCATTGCTGGCTACGCGTTCGGCGAGCTCTCGGGCGAGGGCCATACCTTGACCTTTAGGCGTGACGTAATGAGCCAAACCTATCCGTTCCCCTTCTTCGGCAGAGACGACTCGCCCAGTAAGCATCATGTCAGTCACTCGAGAGAAACCGATCAGCTTCGTAATCCGGACGGAGCCACTTCCACCTAGGAAAATTCCACGCTGACCTTCTGGTAGCGCGAAATACGCGTCGTCCTCGGCAATGCGGATGTGAAGGGTAGAGGCCAGCTCAAGGCCTCCACCGACAACTGCGCCATGCATCACCGCGATTACAGGGACACGTCCGAACTGGATCCTGCGGAAGGCCTCGTACCAAACCATTGACGCTTGAATACCTTCTGCAGATGTCGATTCAGTGAGCTCGGACAGATCAAGTCCTGCACAAAAGTGATCACCCGCTCCAGTCAAGATCGCTACCTTCACGGAAGCAGGGAGGGAAGCGAAGATCGACTGCAATTGGTCGATCAGGCCCAAGCTGAGAGCATTACGTTTTTGGGGACGATTGAGAGTGATGGTGGCTACTGCTTCATCGATCTCAAGCGTTACGAGCTGATCATCGCTGACCTTCTGACTCATGGCGATCTCCGTGCTGACATGTGTTCACCCTGGGAGAGGGCTGCCAATGAAAATTCTAAGCTAGGCTTACTGTAATCGTGGTTAACTGTAAACCCGGTTAACAGTTAACCATGCTAGTATTGACCTTTCAACTGGGCTGGAGAAAAAAATTGCAGACAACTGTGACTGCTGGTGAGGCTGAACCAGCCTCTGAGGTAACGGCGCGAGGACGAGGCGGAAAGCCTGCGCGTAGTGCTAAAGGAAGTTTTTCCGTTGAAAAATCGGGAGGGCATGAGCTGGATGTGTTCACTGGTACGCTGGGGTATTCGCTAAAGCGCGCCCAGGTGCGCTCCTATGAAATGTTCTTTGCAGTGATAGGAGAAAACGCGATATCGCCAGGCCGTATGGCAGCACTTTCTTTAATCGGAATGGAGCCAGGCGTGACTCAATCGGCAGTGGCTGAGAAGCTGGCAATAAGTCGGCCTGCGATGGGCAAGGTAATCGACGCCCTCGAGACTCGTGGCTTGATCGAGAGGCGAGCGGTAGAAGGTAATCGCCGAAGCTACTCACTGAATCTCACGGCTCAAGGCCGTCAGGAATTGAACCTGCTTGCCCAGCAGATCCAGACGTACGAAGATCGGCTTGCAGCTAATCTCACTGGAGCCGAGCGAGCTCAATTGATTCAGCTGCTTGAGAAGGTGGGGATGGATTGATAAATACGGGGCCTACAGTGGGGCGCTTTTGTTGGCAATTCTGAAAGGGCTTTATGAAGTAGACTGGCGCTAATACAGTCCAGTCTATAGAGCGCCTTAAAGAGAAAATCTTTCGACGGATGCCCGCAAGTCAGTACCTAGCCGGGAAAGGTCTTCGATTGCGTGAAGCGCTTTGGAGGATGCACTTGCCGAAGTGTCAGCCAATTGCCGCACATTGAGGATATTCTGATGAATTTCCCCCACCGCTGCACCTTGCTCCTCAGCTGCGGCTGCGATCTGTTGGTTCATAGACTGAATGTTAGCTACAGAAGTCCTAATTTCAATCAGAAACTCTCGTACTGCCCGAGCATTGCTGACAACTTCCATGGATCGATTGTTGCCCTGATTAACCAAGGCTGTCGCATATTCACTTCTTTTTTGCAGTGTAGTCACCAAGTGCTCGATTTCGGTAGTCGACTGCTGTGTTCGCATTGCAAGAGCCCTTACCTCATCAGCTACAACTGCGAATCCACGGCCTTGTTCACCAGCCCTGGCCGCCTCAATCGCAGCATTCAAAGCCAGTAAGTTGGTTTGTTGTGCAACTGAATTGATGACATCGACTATCTGGCCAATGCGATCACCATCTTTTTGTAAAAGATCCATTGTGGAGCCCAGTTGTTGTATTTCGACAGCGAGGCTCTCTATCTGAGTAACTGTATTCACTACTGTTTTCTCACCATCGCCGGCCTTGGTGTCTGCTATACCAGCAGCCAGGGCAGCTTGGCTAGTGTTCTTCGCAATATCTTGGACGGTTAAAACCAGTTCGTCTATTGAGTGGCTCAGGTGATCCACTTCAGTTTTTTGCTTGGATGTATCTTTCTGAGCGCAGGTACTCTCACTGTGCAGTTGTTCTGAAGCTGTGCTGAGCTGGGCTGCATAGACCTGGATGTTGCCTACTAAGCTTCGAAGGCCATTAGACATACTGAATGTTGCGCGCTGCAACTCGCCGATTTCGTCTTGTCTTATGGACGGTTGAGTTTCAATCAGATTTCCGTTGGAAATTTGACTGGCAATTGTGACCAGACCCTGAAGTGGAGGAACCAGCAGCTTGGAAATCATCCAAACTGAAATTCCGCTGCCAAGCATCGCTAAAGCTGTAGCGATACTTAGGAGCAGATATATGTTGTTTGTTACGGCGGCGTGCTTTGCCTCAAGTTTGTTTGATATGGTATCAAGAAGCTCTAAGATGGGTCTGGAATTTTGATGCGTGATTTTGGGTTGTTCAGAATGGTCGGGGGAGGTTGTTGTTAGATTCTGGATTTCGATATCAATCTGATTTACGTATTCGCTCGGCAATCCGGCAGTTTTTAGAGCTGAAAGTTTTTCGGTGATACTTTTGAAATCTGTATTGAAAGTGCTCTGGTGTGTTAGTGAGCTTAAATGGGTGTCGCTATGTTGTAATTGTATTGATCTGTAAGTTTGATTTATTAAGGTTGATTGAGTGTAGATGTTGTTGAGAAGATAATTTCCTATAAAGCCTGTGGTCGTAACTCCCATGCCTACGAATAAAACGCACGAGAAAGTTAATGCTAGTTTTTTTTGGACTTTTAAGTTTGAAAGTAAGCTTTGGTGCGGTTGGTTGAATTTATTCATTTGTCTTATTTTTATGAGTTTGGTTGCCTCTACTGCTTCTGGTCGAAGGGCTAAGGTCTACCGTGAGGTTAGAGGGCCGCTACGGATTTATTTCAAGTGTAGCGCGGTCTGTAGCGTGCAGTAACATTATGATCTGGATGTCCAGATCATAATGCTGTTCTTAGTGGCGCCGATTATTTATGAGGCTTTGCTGAAAGTGTTGTGTGGGTCAATAACGAACTTCTTAGGAACACCTGCATCAAACTCTCCGTATCCTTTAGGTGCATCGTCCAGGCTGATCACCTGCACCCCGACGACCTCGGCGATGTTGATACGATCCCACATGATTGCCTGCATCAATTGGCGGTTGTACTTCATCACTGGAGTCTGGCCGGTGTGGAAACTGTGGGACTTCGCCCAGCCCAAACCAAAGCGCACGCTCAGGCTACCTGACTTAGCGGCGGCATCTACCGCTCCTGGATCTTCGGTGACGTACAGCCCTGGGATGCCAATCTTGCCCGCGACTCGGGTGATCTGCATCAAGGAGTTGAGGACAATCGCTGGAGCTTCCTGCTTCACCCCTGCATGGCCGTGCCCGCGCGCTTCAAATCCAACCGCATCGACAGCGCAATCGACTTCGGGCTCACCGAGTATGGCTGCAATCTGCTCGTGCAACGGGGTATCGGTAGAGAGGTCGGCGACCTCGAAACCAACTGCTTTTGCGTGCGCAAGGCGGACAGGGTTAACGTCACCAACGATGACTACGGAAGCGCCGAGCAGCCTAGCCGATGCAGCAGCAGCCAAGCCAACTGGCCCAGCCCCTGCGACGTAAACAGTGCTGCCTGGGCCTACACCCGCAGTCACTGCACCATGGTAACCAGTGGGGAGGATGTCGGAGAGACATGTCAGGTCGCGGATTTTCTCCATTGCTTTATCGCGATCGGGAAGCTTCAGCAGGTTGAAGTCGGCGTAAGGGACGAAGACATACTCAGCTTGGCCGCCCGTCCAATCACCCATATCCACATAACCGTATGCACCACCGGGCCTGGCTGGGTTCACGGTCAGGCAGACACCTGTATGTTGTTCCTTGCAGGATCGGCAGCGTCCGCAGGCTACGTTAAAAGGTACAGAAACAAGATCACCAATCTGGAGGTGCTCAACGCCTTGCCCCTTTTCGATAACCTGGCCGGTGATTTCATGACCCAGTACCAACCCTACTTGGGCTGTAGTGCGCCCGCGCACCATGTGCTGATCCGAGCCGCAGATATTGGTAGACACTACCTTCAGAATGACACCGTGCTCAATCTTCTTCCCGCGAGGATCTTGCATTTTCGGGTAGTCAATCTTTTGTACTTCGACCTGACCCGCGCCGAGATAAACGACACCACGATTACCGCTCATAAACAGTCTCCGGTTGATTAAGCTATATTTACAGTAAAGGCAGCATTTAATACAGGTGATGCCTTCAAGAGGGTCAAGTATTAAACTTTTGACCCAGGGGTATCATCGACAAGCAACAGGTCGATGATTTGATCTTGCAGTTCACCAAATGGGGCTCGAAGTGCTATATTCGACTCTCCGGCCTCACTCTGGTGGACGACAGGCTTGAGGTGGCTGAAGCGACGGAATCCATATATACCGTGGTATTGCCCAATTCCGGACGCGCCTACTCCGCCAACAGGTATGTCTTCGGAAAAGGCATGGGTCATCACATCATTTACAACAATGGCACCAGAAGTAGTTCGCTGCGTAAGCTCGACAACCTCTTGTTCATTGTTTCCAAAATAGTAAAGTGCGAGTGGTCGTTCTTTGTTGTTGATTACTTCAACGGCTGCCGAGAAATTTTCGATGACATGAATAGGGAGCAGTGGGCCGAAAATTTCCTCTTGCATTACTTTCATGCTGTCATCGACATCAAGAATCAATGTAGGGGGGTACTTCTTGCTCCGTTCTCCGTCGAAGATCTCTAGAGCAGGATTTATCGGGAAAGCAGTTGCCCCTTTGGCAAGGGCATCTGCTACCAGGCTTGCTTGGCGAGCGTAAGCTGCATGAGAAATCATGGACGTGTAGTCTGGATTTCCAAGGAGGCTTGGGTACATCTCTGTCGTGCTGGCCACTAGCTCCGTTAGGAGTTCATCGACTTGGGACTGCTCGACAAGAATGTAATCCGGAGCCAAGCAGATCTGACCGGCGTTAAACGCTTTGATAGCCATGATGCGTTTGGCGGCTACCTTGAGGTCAGCGGTCTTGGATATCACGACAGGGGACTTACCACCAAGCTCCAATGTCACCGGCACCAGATGCTCCGCCGCTGCCCTCGAAATATGCTTAGCAACTGCCGTACTGCCCGTGAACATAAGGTGGTCGAACGGCAGTGCACTAAATGCTGCGCCAACGCTGGAATCACCGCAAAAAACGGCGAATTCAGACTCGTCGAAATACTCTTGTACAAGCGAGGCCAGCAGGTCAGATGTCCGGGGCGTTAACTCGGAGGGTTTGAGCATTGCCCGGTTTCCGGCTGCGAAGGCGGCAGCAACTGGGCTGAGCGAAAGGATGATCGGGAAGTTCCATGGGCTTATAACACCCACGACACCGAGCGGTTGATACTCGATGGTGGTTTTTACACCTGGGAAGGGATCGGCGAGATGCTCGGGCTGCATCCAGGACGTGAGATTATCCCGATTATGCTTGATGGCATGGACGGTAACGCCGATATCCCCGAGCAGGCTTTGGTGCTTGCTTCGATGGCCGAAGTCCTCACTAATGACCTCGGCCAGGGCGTGGCTATTTTTAACGACCATTTCTATCAGACGATCAAGTCGTTCAATTCGGACTTGGGCGGAGGGCAAGCCATCAGCCCCTTGGCTCTTCCGCATCCGCTCTAGAACCTGTGTCATCTTGGCGATTGTGGCTGCGTTATGCTCGCTAATATTCATCTTTATGGCTGCTCCTCAGTCAATAACAATTGGTCAGTTAAAATTTCCAGCCGTAACCAACTGTGAGCGTGTACATGTCAACGTCCAGCTTCGTGCCTTCGCTAGGCCCAGTTCCATCGAGGGTCTTTCCGTAGTCATACTCTGCGGTAATGTTGATCTCACCGTTTTCGCTGACTTTTCTAGTAGCACCAGCTGTAAATGCCGTACTGTTAATGCCGACCAACAGGAAGTTAGGAGTAGCATACTTTCCTGTTGTATGGAGACGGCCATGGCTTACGCCAGCCCTGAACTGCCAGTCACGGTTGAAGTTGTATTCGGCACCTAGCTTGACGATATCTTGGTCGCGCCAGCCAAAGTTTTCCGAGAAAGCATCAACATTCGACCAGCTTACGTGTTCATAATCGAGCGCGGCCGTCCACTTGTCATTGAATTTTTGCTTGATGCCCAAGCTATAACTCTCGGGGCTATCGATGGAACCACCGGAGCCAGCTAGTAATTCGTCTTTATAGCCGGAGAGTTTACTCATCTCCATTTTAGGTTTGTAGCTAGCACCAATTGCGAATCCATTATCAAAGTTCCACAAGGCGCCCGCCTTCCAGCTGTGGCCATATGCTTTCTCGGTACCAAAGTCCTCGTTTTGACCACCAGGAAATGGCCCAGGCAGACCTTGCACATAAAATTTTTGGATGCCATATACATACGATAGGCCAAGTGCTAAGCCGTTATCGAATTTATAGGTGATGGTGGGTAGAATATCAACCTGGCTCAAGGCGCCACGAGCACGTCGTAGACCAGGAATCGGAGCGACTGGGTCATCGTATTTAAATCCGACACCGCTGGCATATGTGGATAAGCCTATTGTTATGTGTGGTGTCAGCTGATAGTTGACACCAAACTCTGGGATAGGCACGACTATTGACCCTTCGTGTTTATTTTCCGGAGAGCCAAGTTCAAGATCAGCTGATGCGTAAATGATCTGTATGTCAGCATCGACGCGGTTGCCAACTTCAGCCATCCCCGCTGGGTTGTTGGCAGCCGCTATTGCATCCTGAGGATATGCGACCGAAGCACCGCCCATTGATTGGGCCTTAGCTCCGTAACCCGCTAAGTGTGTTCCTTGTGTAGCCCAAGCATTTGAGGAACAGGCAGCTACTGCAACGACAAGGCCGATTACTTTCTTATTCTTCATTGGAGTGTACCGATGTCAGGATGCGATTCTGCAGAACAATGAATACAAATTTGTCGTTCTACAGTACAAGTTTAGGGGCAGGTTTTAGACTTCTGGATGCCAGCTGCCGTGAAACCCGTATGGCACTCGTTGCGGAAGTTTAACCTTCGCAATTGGGCCTTTAGCCACGTCTTCAGCGTCGAATACGGCAAAGTAGCTAGCTGCTTCCGACTTCACATACATCACGGTAACCAGCCAACCGTCGCCTTCAGCAGACTCGGGCGAGCGGGGGACAAAGAGTGGTTCGTGGAAATAGGAGCGACTCTCCGGCGTAAAGAATTTCTTCTCACCGGTTTCGACATTGATATGAACCAGAGTGTCGAAGAAGCTGCCAGGATAAAAAGCGCCTTGCTGCGAGACGTAGTAACCATGGCGATAGTGTTCGCCAATGTAGCGTCCATCAACCACAGGGAACTCGCCCAAGAAATCGCTGAGCACTTCCTCGGTGTAGGATTCGTTCCCTTCAGACAAGTCGAATTCGAATCGCACGAGCTGACCGCCACGCACGTCATCGCTTAGCCAAGGAACGAAATTTTCGCCTTTCCAGTCCGGGAATAGGGGGATCGCATGGAACTTGAACAGGTCGAGGATGACTTTTTCTTGGCCATTCTCTTCGACAGTGAATGCATTCTGGACGTGGTACGAGTAGCAGGGATCACCTTTAAACCAGCGGATTTTATTTACCGACTCATTGCGCTCCACGATGCCGATGAAAGTACCTTTTTCCGGCTCCCAAGCCAGAGCGGAACCTCCCGCCATGGCGCGCTCGATGCTAATCGTGGCAGGGTAAATCGGGAAGATGAGGTGCTTGGCAGTGATAGCAAAGTCGTGAACAACGCTAGGGAAGGGGGCCTCGAAGCGTTCGTTACGGATCAGAACACCGTTGGTGTCGAGTTCATTGTACTGGATGGTCGGAGTGCCGAATCCGGAAGCCTGGTATCCAAAGCCGAGCAAATGCCCTGTATGGGGATCGATCTTCGGGTGAGCGGTAAATGGCCCTTGGTATTTACCATCCGCATCCCAGAGCTTCTCTGTTTGCAGGGTGCCTCGATCCAAGAGCATTGGTAGATTGAACTCTTCGAAAGCGAAGAGCTTCCCGCCAAGCACAATTGCATTGGTGTTGGCGAAGTGAGGATTCAGCCCGTTAGCGGGGGCAGGAGACGCGGTCGAGATGAGTCGCTCACCAGCCTTCTCCTGAGCATTAAACTGTTCGGTTCTGACCCACCGGTTTCTGTAGCTGACCTTGCCATCTTTGACCTGAACCGCGTGGATCATCCCTTCAGAGAAGAACCAGTGGTGTTCGGCACCGAGAGGGGGGAACTGGGGATTAGGCCCATTGCGGTAGAGGGTTCCCTGCAGTCCAGCAGGAATCTCGCCGATCACCTCCAAGTCCTGGTTGTAGAGCTCCTGATCAACCGGGCGATAGTTTTCTTGGAGCATGGGATGGTCGGCGTATGGCAATGCAGAGTTCATGATTTTGGCCTCTTATGTTTTTTGTAGGCATCACAGGTTGCAGCAAGTCACTTGCGGAGACAGAGGCTGTCGGCAACCTCTGGAGGTGGCATCTGTCCGCATCGATGTCCGCTAATCACGATCACCAATGCGTATAGTGATATACCCAATCTGGTTGAGGTGTCAACCATGTTGAGCTGGGAAATCACCTCTCATCCCTGTTAATCCATTGCTATCAGGTGAGTGGTATTTGGCCGGTTAGACGGGGAAGTCGGCGCTAGAGGGGGCGCAAACCAACGGGTTCACTCCAGGGGGCTCTGACCGACAAGATTCGCGCTAGAGACGTTTCCATGCATGCGACGGAGCAGGTCGAGCAGTGTCTCAACCTCTTTTGCTGACAAACCTGCCAAGAGCCGTTTCTCTCTCTCCAGCGCTACAGCAATGATTTTGTCGTGTAGCTCAAAGCCTTTGGGTGTGAGGCTCAGTGTGACGCTTCGACCGTCGTTAGGATTGACCTTGGTCGAGATATCCTCGGATTTGATGAGCTGTTGCACTGCTCGGCTCACAGCCGCTTTGTCCAGCCCAATTACTTGGGCAATACGATTTGCTGTGATGTTCTCCTCAACTGCGAGCATCGAGAGCATCCGCCATTCGATGATCCCGACACCGAATTCCTTGCGGTAGCAGGCAGACGCTCCAGCGGACATTTTGTTGTAGATAAAGCCCAGCAGACCAGGCACGTAGCGGTTCAAATCGAGACGGGGGGTGTGCATATGAAGGCCATAGCTCAGAAATGACGGAAGGCGCTTTTACCATACCTCATTGTTTTCTGGGTTGCTTGGTTGACCTTTCTGCTCGGTTCCTTGCGCTGTGGCCAACGTAACAGCTGGCATTAGGAAAGCGTACCGATCATCCACGGAGAAAGAAAACTGGTTGACATCTCAACTACATTGATTATTCTCAGCTCATGCCCACACCGAGCTTGGGCGGCACCTCATAAAAAAAGAATGGTGGAAAACATGACCGTGACATCGAAGCCCCTTTCTTTCTCAGGTAGACCCATCAGTCGTCTGCTGGGCTAAGCCATCCTCGATCGCCCTCTAGCCGTGGGTATTTTCATAGTAGGGATCGACTGAGCCGTCCCCTGCTTGCGTTAACTACGACTACTGCATAAGGAGAATAAAATGTCAGTACAGATCGTCGAACCGGGGGTAGCCCTGCCTGCTGCAGTACCGCAGTTCCCTCTGGATCAATGGTACGTGGCCGGTTTTTCATGGGAACTGAAAGATAAGCCGATTGGCCGGACTTTTCTCAACAAGCCAGTCGTGCTGTTCAGGACAACGGAGGGTGAGATATGTGCACTTGAAAACCGTTGCTGCCATCGCGCTTTGCCTTTGTCAGACGGCACAGTGGAGGAGGGCGGGATTCGCTGCGGCTACCATGGTCTTCTTTTTGATGGTGCTGGCCGGTGTATTGATATCCCAGGGCAAACAAAAATTCCGGGTAAGGCGATAGTTCCCGCTTACCATATTCGTGAGCAGGATCAAATTTTGTGGATTTGGTTTGGCAGCACTAGCGATAGCGAGCCAAGTTTCGAGCCTCCACAATATGATGTTCACAGTAGCGGTCGCTACTTGTTCGATGGTGATGTCTATCACTATGACGCGCCTTGGCAGTTAGTTCACGACAATTTGATGGACTTAAGCCATCTAGGGTACGTGCACCTGAAGACTATCGGCGGGAACGCCAAAGTTCACATGAATGCCGAAATGAAGGTTGAAGCAGGTGATGAATGGGTGCGTGTAGTTCGCCATATGCCTGGATCAACCCCTCCGCCAACCTACACTGCCGCCTTCCCCTTTAAAGGCGAAGTCGACCGTTGGCAGGAAATTGAGTTTCACGTCAATCACCTGCGAATCTGGTCTGGGGCGGCGGACGCAGGAACCTGCGATTTAAATGACCCAAATCGAGGCGGTTTCCACATGAAGGGTTTCCATGGAGTTACCCCTGAGACAGAAACTACATGCCATTATTTCTGGTCAGTTGCGACGAACCCAGTCCGTGACCCAGAAGAAACGAAGCAGAAAGTGATCGAGCAGTCGAAGATGACGTTTGATGAAGACAAGGTCGTCATCGAATCGCAATACAAAAACATGCTTCGATTCGGAGATAGGCCAATGATCGATATTCATGTTGATGTCGGCCCAAATCGCGCTCGCAAAATTATTGAAAAGCTCAAATCCATTAGCTGAGCCTCTAATTAGATACCGGCAATAAGTATAATCAGCTGGAGAATGTCATGTTTCTTAAAAACTCGTGGTATGTCGCTTGTACGCCTGATGAAATTGAATCTAAGCCACTGGGCAGGAAAATCTGCGGTGAAAATATTGCCTTCTATCGTGGCAAGGAGGGGGAAGTAGCAGCGGTGGAAAACTTCTGCCCTCACCGTGGTGCTCCCCTTTCTTTGGGCTACGTCGAAGACGGTAATTTGGTATGTGGGTATCACGGCCTCGTGATGGGTTGTGATGGTAAAACCGTGTCCATGCCAGGGCAGCGAGTTCGCGGCTTCCCATGCATAAAATCCTATGCAGTCGTTGAACGGTATGGATTCATTTGGGTATGGCCTGGCGACAAAGCTCTTGCCGATCCTGCGTTGATCCACCACCTTGAATGGGCCGTGAGTCCTGATTGGGCTTATGGTGGTGGCTTGTTCCACATCAAATGCGACTACCGCTTGATGATCGACAACCTCATGGACTTGACCCATGAAACGTATGTTCACTCATCGAGTATCGGTCAGAAGGAGATCGATGAGGCGCTGCCAATTACTACCGTCGATGGTGAGGAGGTAGTCACCGCCCGGCACATGGAAAACATCATGGCCCCGCCGTTCTGGCAAATGGCATTGCGGGGTAACGATCTCGCAGATGACGTACCTGTTGACCGTTGGCAGATCTGCCGCTTCACGCCACCAAGTCATGTGATGATCGAAGTTGGTGTGGCTCACGCTGGTAATGGCGGCTACGACGCTCCAGATCATCTCAAGGCTTCAAGCATTGTGGTCGACTTCATCACACCCGAGACGGAGACATCCCATTGGTACTTCTGGGGTATGGCGCGGAAATTCAAACCTAATGACCTGGCTTTGACGGATACAATCCGAGAAGGGCAAGGGAAAATCTTTGGTGAAGACCTCGACATGCTCGAACAACAACAGAGCAACCTGTTGACCTACCCTGAGCGCGGTCTTCTCAAGTTGAATATCGACTCCGGTGGTGTGCAGTCTCGTCGTGTGCTTGAGCGCCTACTTGCTGATGAGCACCAGTTGATTGCTAAAGAAAGCTCAGTCGCTTAATCAAAAGCTACCGAATAATAAAAGTGAGATTGCTTCAGGGGGAGTATTAACTACCCCTGAAGTCGGAGGTGTATTATGCTTGCCGTTCAGATTAAATCGATTAGCCGTGAAGCCCGCGATGTTGTAAGTCTGGAGTTTGTTGCGGCAGATGGTTCAGAGCTTCCGCAGTTCGAAGCTGGATCTCATATCGATGTTCACCTTCCAAACGGGCTAATTCGGCAGTATTCGCTTTGTAATGCTCCACACGAGCGTGATCGTTACCTAGTCGGTGTTTTGCTTGATCCAAACTCTCGCGGAGGCTCCAAGGCTGTACATGAGTTGCTTGAAGGTTCCGAAATTAATATCGGTGAACCTCGCAATTTGTTCCCCTTGGTCGAGTCTAAAGGAAAATCGTTACTCTTTGCGGGCGGTATTGGGATCACCCCGATTCTCTGCATGGCGGAAAGCCTGCAAAACTCTGGTGCTAATTTTGAGCTCCACTATTGCTCACGCTCGAGAGAGCAAGCGGCGTTTGTTGGCCGAATCCAAGACAGCCCGTTCGCATCTAATGCCAATTTCCATTGGGATGATCAAAAGTCAGCCGACATTGCCGGGTTGCTGAGCTCTCCTCAAGCTGATGATCATCTGTATGTCTGCGGGCCATCAGGCTTCATGGACTTTGTGCTAAAAACAGCAGAGGCCCAAGGCTGGGCCAAAGACCAGTTGCACCGTGAATACTTCAGCGCTGAACCGAAATCTGATGCTGAAAATGGTTCTTTTGAAGTACAGATTGCTAGTACCGGCCAGTTGATTACCGTTGCATCAGAATCTACAGTTGCGGAGGCACTTATTGCCGCTGGTGTAGAGATCCAGATGTCTTGCGAGCAGGGAATCTGTGGAACTTGTGTAACTCGGGTTCTGGAGGGTATTCCAGATCATCGGGATATGTATTTGACCGAGGATGAACAGCAGGCGAATAATCAGTTTACACCGTGCTGTTCGCGTGCCAAGAGTGCTCGTTTAGTCTTGGATATCTAGCTCTCGTTACTTGGTGAGTAGGGGCATAACTTGCTGGGTTAGTAAGATTGTAAAGGCTGAGCCTAAACTCTTTTGGTGCGCTTTGAGCAATGATGTTGGGTGCATCATTGCTCTTTTTTTCTTATAGAACAAGTGCCTATAAGGGCGCTGGCAGTCACAAGGCGAGTAAGTGAGCTCGCTAGGTGGCGTTCAAAGAAATTCTTTTCGAATGTCGATGCTCGAGCGTTCGCCAATATTCCGGTAGTTCTCCGTTAGCCACGCGTCAGCCTCGTGTCGTCCGTTGTCGCGTAGCCCGCAAAGAAAGTCCCAGTCCGCGTTGTACTTGCTGGACACGCTAAGCGCGCACATCGCCTCGTCAGACTTAATGGAGTGGATCAGCATCTCCTTCATATCGTTGCGATCGACCTTGCCTTGCTGAATGAGGTCGGTGACAAAAGCGATGGTACGCAGCTCACGCATCAGCGAGGAGTTGAAGCTAATTTCACTGATGCGGTTGAGAATATCGGCAGCGGTAATGGGCACGCCTGGACGGACGAGTGGGTTGATGTGGACGATCACCACATCGCGTGTATTGCAGTGATAGATCAGCGGGAAAATGGCCGGGTTCCCCATATAGCCACCATCCCAGTAGTTCTGCCCGTCGATCGTCACCGCCTGGAACAGCGTCGGTACACAGGCCGAAGCAAGCACCGCTTCTGCGCAGATGTCCTCGCCCGTAAAAATGCGTATCTTCCCCGTCTCGACATTGGTCGCACACAGATAGAGGTGGAACGGGCATTGGCTTCGCAAGGCGGCGAAATCGACCTGCCTTTCCAGCACTTCCCGCAGCGGACTCAAGTTGCGGCGATTGAATTGGTAAGGCGAGAAGATACGAAGCGTCATGTCCGCGAATGTATACATGGGCGAATAGTCCAGCCCAAAGCTGTGCGTCCCTTTCAGCCATGGCATCCAGCGCAACGGGTTATAACGCTCGGCGGATTGCGCCACGGCGAACCAGAAATCGTGCAGCGCCTGGCGTGCGCCGGCGTCACCATCTTGCAGCATGCCGTAAGCCAGCACAGCGGCATTCATCGCGCCGGCACTGGTTGCGCTCACCCCTTCAATGGCAAGCCTGCCGTCCTCGAGCAACCGATCGAGCACGCCCCAGGTGAATGCACCGTGCATCCCGCCGCCCTGCAAAGCTAGCGCGACCGGCTTACGCTCGTCACTGCCTTTAGGCTTTGCGTTCGTCGTGGTCATTCTGGGTTTCCTCGTTGGTGCTGAGCCGCACTGAAACTTACTGTGACGCTTCGACATGTAACGTGCCCGTCGACGACACGCCGATGCTCCATTCAGCACCATGCGTCATCTATTTTTCGTCCCCCGTTTGATGCCATGCATCGAGCAACGCCTTGGCTTGTAGCAAATCAACGCTGTCGAAGCCTTCGGTGAAAAAGCTGTAAATCTCGGCCAGCATTTGCCTGGCCGTCTCCTTGTCTCGTGCTGCCCATAGCTGAGAAAGGCTCACTGTGGCGCGTAGCTCAAGTGACTTTGCCCCTTGTTGTCGAGCGATTGAAATCGCCTTGTGAAAGCAAGCTTCCGCTTCTTGCCGCACGGAAGAATCCTGTCGGTCTTCTCTCGAACATTGCAGGGTAAGAGCTCCCTTGAGGCGATACAGCTCTGCTTCGTAAAAGTGCTCGCCTGTTCTGTTCACCATAGCCAGAGCCTCGGTCACGGCATCCAATCCTGCCTGCGGTTGTCCGACACGCTTGTGCGTTGTGGCCAGCAGGGCCAGAAAATAAGAACATCCAAGCTCTGCTCCGGCTGCTTGGTAAGTGGCGATACCTTTGGTTATTTGAGCGATTCCTTCGTCAACATTTCCCTGCTCGGCGCGAGCCCAACCTTGGAGAATAGTCCCCCAAGCCAAATAGAACGGAAACCCACGCTCAAGGGAAAGCTCGATGACGGCATCAGCACACTCTTCGGCGAGTTTTACGTCGTGCCGAAACTGCCCTATTGCTGACGTTGCAGTTAAAGTGAAGGCCAAGCTGAACGGGTGGAAAATCTTCTTGGCCAGAACCAGGGCATCCAGGCTGCGCGTGCTTGCCTGATCGGGGAACCCTAAGAACCAAAGACTCCAGGCTGAAAATGTCAGGGTGTAGCCCGGATCCATGCCGTAGGTAATGGCATGTGTGTTATGCCGGTCTGAGTTGTAGAGGGCGCACGCCCGCTCTTGCTGTTCATGGGCATTTTTGAGATTCCCCTGGAAAAGCAATGTCGAACCGAGTGCAGCATGGGCTTCCACGAGCAAGTCTGGATCTTGCGCAATTTGCGCAATATTGAGCATCCGTTCAGCCAGTTCGCATGCAGTTGAGTATTGGGCACGCAAAGTGTAATAAGTGCGCAGCCCCAGCAGCGCAGGGAAAAGCTGTGAGTCGTCTCCTACTTGCGCGCACAGCGCCAGTGCGCGGGTGTAGGTGGTCGCAACCTCGGGTGCAGCATAGCCGCGCCCGGCCATCAACGCCGGCCCCAGGGTGAGTAGCAATGTCAGTTCCTTATGAGCACGCGAGGGCGTGTCAGGCAAATGCTCGAGCAGTTCCAGTGCCGCGCTGAGGTGACGCATGGCATCGAGATTGGCGGAGTGCTGGAGAGCTTGTTGTCCGGTACGGTGCAGATATTCCACGGCTTTTGGGACATTGCCGCTTAGCTTGTAGTGGTGCGCCAGTTCGCCGCAGTAATCCGCGATGCGAGTGGGGAACAGCGCCTCGATGGCCTGCGCCGTGCGCTCGTGTAGCGCGCTACGCCGCTCTGTGAGTAGCGAGTGCCCCGCGACTTCCTGGGTCAGCGCATGCTTGAATGAATACTCCACCTCCGGAAAGGCGGGCCGCTGGTAGATGAACTCCGCTGCCTCCAGTCGGGCGAGCAGATCACACAAATCGTCGTTCATCCGAGCGTCCTGCCCATCACAGATGCACTGGATCAAACTGAATGGAAACTCTTTGCCGATAACGGCGAGGGACTGCAGCAACTCCTTCTCCGCAACAGGGAGGCGGTCGATGCGGGCGGCGAGTACGCCTTGCACAGTTGTGGGAATATGCAACGCAGTTGGAGTTTGCTCGATTCGATATTGACCGGGTTTACCGAGCAGCAAGTTCTCCTCGACCAGCGTTTGCACCACCTCCTCCATGAAGAACGCGTTGCCCTCCGTTTTATCCAAGATGAGCTGTTTGAGGGGGGCGAGGGTGGGATCGTCCCCAAGCAAGGTCGCGAGCAGTGCCTGTGCTTCGGCCGGGCCCAGCGGATCGAGCCGCAGTTGGCTGCAATGCTCTGCGCGCGCCCACACAGGCTGATACTCGGGCCGGTAGTTCACGAGGAGTAGGATCGGTGAGCTCGCCAAGTTGTCGATTAAGTAGGCAAGGAAGGCATCAGTTTCGCAGTCCAGCCATTGCAAGTCCTCGAACAACAGCTCGATCGGTTGATTGCGGCTCTCGCGCGCGAGCAGTTGAGTGATCGCCTCGAAGGTGCGATCGCGCCGGATCTGAGGATCCATTTCCGCGAGCACAGAACTGCGTTCGCCGATACCCAACAGATAGAGCAGGTAGGGGACGAGATCCTCGAAGCTTCGCTCGAGCGTAAGGGTTTTGCCCATGACCTTTTCCCGGCACCGCCGCTCGTCGTCCTGGGCGGTGATCTGGAAATAGTTGTTCAGCAGCTCGATGAGCGGGAAATAGGTAAAGGCCTTGCCGTGCGACACCGAGAAAGTCTCCAGCACCAAACAGCCGCGACGCGAGCGCTCCTTGAATTCATGAAACAGTCGGGACTTCCCGACTCCGGCCTCGCCTACTACCGCTAAGACCTTTCCGTGGCCCGCTTTGGACTGCTCGAGCGCCCGATGCAGATGGTCGAGCTCGACTTGGCGGCCGACGAACCTGGCAAGCCCGCGATGTGCCGACAGTTGCAGGCGCGAGCGCAGCGCGCCGAGACCCTGCACTTCGTACACAAAGAGGGGCTCGGGAATGCCTTTGACCTGGGCGGCTCCCAGAGCCTTGAATTCGAAATAACCCTCCGCCAGCTTGTAGGTCGGCTCGCTCACCAGGATCGAAGAGGGTGCGGCGATTCCCTCCATCCGGGATGCAATGTGGATTGTGTTCCCGACCGGGTCGTAATCGGTGTGCAAATCGTCCGTGCGGATTGAGCGCACGACAACCTCTCCGGTATGGATGCCGACGCGAATTTGCAGCGAAACGCCTTTCTCCAAGCGAATGCGGTCGCCATGTCGGCGTATCGCCTGCTGCATGCGCAGTGCCGCATACAGCGCCCGTTGCGGATGATCCTCATGGGCGATGGGGGCTCCGAACAGCGCGAGTATGCCATCGCCCAGCGTCTTGGCCACATAGCCTTCGTAGTGGTGGACGGCTTCCATCATCAGCGTGACAACGGGTTCGATCAGGCGGTGAGCCTCTTCCGGATCGAGGTCGTGGATCAACGCCGTGGAACCGGCCATGTCGGCAAACAGTGCCGTGACGGTTTTACGCTCACCGGCGGTCTCACCCCGGGCTTCCATGGCTGCCTGTTCGGTGCGGATGCGCTCGGCAAGGTGGTGGGGCGTGTAATGAATGGGCGCTGGAGAGGGCTCTGAAACAGGCCAGGGGCGAGGTGATGGAGCAGAAGGCGCATCGGTCAGTGGCGCGCCGCATTCACTGCAGAATTTGGCAGAAAGGCTTGCCTCGTAGCCACAGCGCGGACAACTGCGAGACAGCCTGGAGCCGCACGCTTCACAGAAGCTAGCCCCGGACGGATTCTCGAATCCACAGTATGCGCAGCCCATACGACCTCTTCGCTTGCCTGGCCCCACCGGGGGGGGCGAAGGCGCGCTCAGCATGCTGAATAACGGCTCAAGTTATCTTGATCGAAATGAGGTGTGATGCATAGGTTCACGTGGGCTTTTGCGTGATGGGAAATGTTTCTCGAGAGGATAGGAGCAGCACCACAGTCATCCTTTTGACCGAAAATTCGTGCCCCAAAGGCGTCGGTTAGACATGGCTACACATAAACACTTGCTGCGCTACCGTGATTGAGTTGTCGCTGCTTCGGGTCAATGAGGCCCGGCTAAAATCTTGTTTTGTGGTGCAGCGGCACGCTGGTCGAAAAACTGACTAATTGAAACGCTCTTGCGTATTCGAGTGTCAGCGTGCTGAGAGGCTTTCGCAAATCTCGGTAGGATAGAGTTGGTTGGATGTCGCCATAATTCGAGTTCGCGCCGACGATGGTGAAGCGGCTGAATCCAGATAAAGTCAGGGGCGAGCACCTGCCTTTCAGCTTCACTGCGAGTTAGGGAGTCCAAGTACTTTACCGAACGGGCAAGCTCGACAAAGTCCGAGTCCATGCAGGGTTGAAGCTCTCGTCTGAGACTAACCGGATTTTTAACCCCATGCTCCAAGCCGGGTCGTAATGATAGCTGCCGAATGAGCCGGGTAACCATTCATCCTATTTTTTTGTAACGAAAGCTTGCTGAAAGCTTGTAATGAAATTCTGCCGACATGTCTCTCGAACCGCATCGAGAGGTTCTGCCGAAGAGCAGCCAATTCCAATTACAAGAGAGCGGCTTCCATGAACAAGCAATCGAATGATGAGATTGAAAAGTCGACAATGCGCAAGCTGGGGTTTCGCCTGATTCCCTTCCTCGTGCTCTGTTATTTCATCGCCTACATTGATCGTGTAAACATCGGCTTCGCCGCCCTCACCATGAACCAGGACATTGGCTTGACGGCCAGTGCCTTCGGATTCGGCGCAACACTGTTCTTCGTCGCGTATGTCCTCTGCGAAATGCCCAGCAACATGGCCATGGAACGTTTTGGCGCCCGTCGCTGGATCGCGCGGATCATGATTACCTGGGGTATCGTCGGTTTTTGCTCGGCATTCGCGGTCGGGCCAATCTCCTACTCTGTTTCCCGCTTCCTCCTGGGCGCGGCGGAAGCCGGCTTCTTTCCAGGCGTCATCCTCTACCTCTCGCAATGCATCCCCAAAGCGTACATGGCTCGCATCATTGCGATTTTCATGGTGGCTATTCCTCTGTCTAACTTCATCGGCTCGCCATTGTCGGCACTGCTGTTGAAGTTGGATGGTCTGGCAGACTTCGCCGGTTGGCAGTGGCTGTTGATGCTGGAAGCAATTCCTGCAGTTCTCCTGGGATTGTTGGCATTGAAGGTACTGCCTAATCGGCCGAGCGAAGCCAAATGGCTGACTCAAACGGAGCAGGATTGGCTGAGTGGACAGTTGACTAAAGAGCGGGCTGCACGCGAAACCGGTACCCAAAAACACCCTCATAGCGTGAGCGGGATGCTCAAAGCGGTGTTCACCAACAAGTACATATGGGTGCTGTCGGTGATCTATATGGGCAGTTCGGCAACCAGCAACACCCTCTCGTTGTGGATGCCACAGATTCTGAAATCCTTCCACCTGTCCAACATGCAAACCGGCCTGTTGAACATGATCCCTTTCGGCATCGCCGCCGCCTTCATGATTTTCTGGGGCATGCGTGCGGACAAAAGCGGAGAGCGGATTAAAGCCACAGCCATTCCTCTTGCCATCACTGCAGTGAGTTTCGCCGCCACGCTGTTCACTGACTCCCTGACCATTACGCTGGTACTTCTGACGCTCGTACTGATGGGCAATTATGCGATCAAGGGGCCGTTCTGGGCACTGTGCTCCGAAACCCTGCCACCGGCGACCTTGGCCACCGGGATCGCGGCGATCAATACCTTTGCCCACCTCGGCACTGGTGCCATGAGTTCCGTCATTGGTGTGTTGCGCGACCAGACCGGTAGCTTCCCTATGGCACTCATGCCGCTCTGCGCGCTGACCGCTACCGGTTCGTTACTGGTGTTCCTAATCGGCAAACAGAACCGTCGTGCAGCGCAAGCTGCTGCTGTTAGTAGCTAACTTATCCGCCCTGGTGGGTATATAGCCGCTAGCTACAGATATTGACTCCCTAGTTTCTGCTCATCTCAGAAACGCTTTCGCCGTAGCCACGCGCCGCTCCAGTTTTGGGGCGGCGTGCTCGTTAGGAGAATCAGTCTTACACGGGGACAGACAGACGATTCTGGCTCCAATGATCACGCTGATGACGGCCTTAGCACGCTATCTTTTGGTAGGCGGTGGCGGTTTGATCGCCGGCATCGCGGCTTACGTCAAATACTTGCGGCCAGAGGTGCGCATCATTGACGTCGAGTCGGAACCTTCAGCCTGTTTGTACGCAGCCCTACAGGCTGATGATCGAGTGGTGCTGCCAAGCGTGGGCACCTTTGCCGATGGAGTGGCGGTCGCACAGATCGGCGCGCACGGATTGGAGGTGTGTAGGTTTTGCGTCGATGAGGTACTGACTGTAAGTAAAGATGAGCTTTGCATTGCGATGAAGAATATCTACGACTGAGCCTTCTGGCGCTCTGGCCGTCGCCGGCATCAAGAGATACGTTGCGCAAACAGGTGTGCAGGATCAGACCATGATCGCCATCGACTCGGGTGCCAATATCAATTTTGACTCTTTACGGCATGTGGCCGAACGCGCCGCAATCAGCGAGGCTTCAGCGTAATGGTGGATTCTAAAGCAGAGCTTCAGCACATAGCCGATTCGGGAATACGGAGGCAGAGCATCATCCAAAGCGTAATCAATCGCCTCACAATCTGGCCCAGACTCAAGTCTTACGGATGGGGTGATCAGGCTGCAGGAGGGACGCCACCGCCATCACCAGATCGTCCAGTGACCAGGGCTTGTGCAGATAGATCGTATGGACGGGTAAGTCGCTTGGATCGATCAAATAACCGGACGTGAGTATGGAGGCGATCCACGGGAGACGACTCTGGATCATCTCAATAAACTCCATCCCTTGTATCTGCCCTGGTAGCGCATGATCCACGATCACAAGCGGGCAGTAGAAAGTGTTTTGCAAAAAGTACGTCAGCGCGTCGTCTGCAGCCTCAAAAGCCAGAGACTGGGCGCCAATCTCGGATAGGATGTCCGTCATCAGTGCTCGAAGGGTGGGATCATCCTCAATAATGATCACGATACCTTCGATTGGCAGCATTCCTTCCCAGTTCACATTCACGCGCCTTGTCCTTGAAGGTCAGGTTTTGCCTCATCGAAGAGACAGCATAGGCGACCCAGATGGCTGTTTCTAGGACTGGATGACTTCCCGCTGAGGAGTTCCATCTCACATCAGCTTGTTACAAAACTACGAATCATTCCTAGGCCGTTTTACTTTTAATCATAAACTGATGAAGATTATTTGCTGCAGTGGCATATGGCCGCTAATAGTGATGAGGTGTGAGGAGAGGGTGTACAGATGATTTCGAGATTTGTTGTTGTCCCAGCAATCCCGTAAGAAACGGGATCAATGCGCATCGGAATGAGCTTCTGCAAGAATGCGCCCATAGGGTTCGACATCTACGACAACGAAGAGAAACAACGGCTAGTGACTACCTATCAAGCCCGAGAAGTAGCGGAGGAGGAGTGTCAGCGATTGAATCTGGCGCGCCTTTAAACGCACTTCCAAACGAGAATCCACGACTGCGCTTTGGGCATTCATCACCCTCAAAAAGGCATCCGGTGCCTGGTCTTCCGCAACGACTGGATCAGAAACTCAAGGGCATGCGACCTGTACCACTCTGACGTGGATGCTCGGCATTCAGGTGCGAACAAACAGCCTCTGCCTCGACCCTGGCCTGGAACACACCGTGTTTGCTAACAGAGCCTCCCTCGACTAGATCCACAACCCGATACTGCTTGATGCCATCATCCATCCTGGTTGTTTCTATGACCCTGAATCTTGAATGCATGGTGCGTTCCCTGCTGAAACTGGTGCTTTAGGAGTAGCGGTATCACTCCATGATTTCAACTCATTGTGCGGGACTGAGCTGAGACAATTTATGACAGGGCGCAATGATTCTCTGCGCGAGGACAGAGACTTCGCGGGAGGAGAGAGGTTTGGGTGTGTTCAAATGTAAGTGGCCGACGAACACACCTTCCTGCCTCATCGCTTCGGAGGATGGACGTCGTTGCTAGGCACGCACACGCACACACCTCCGGCAGCGCGAACTACTTTTCAGCTAACAGGTTAGCCGTCAAGTGTTGGCATCAAAAATGCGTTTCTAATTGTGACTATTTGATGTCAGCGCAGTCTTATCACTAGGTAGTTCCATGACGCCTACCAAGACTTAAGTGCACGGTAATGGAGGTGAACATGAAGGCCAGAGCCACAGTGATATGCCGCAAGAATGATCATGTCCTCTATGTGCGCAAGCCGAAATCCAAATGGGTACTACCTGGCGGCAAGATAGAGTTAGGCGAAACACCTGCTGAGGCCGCCGTGCGTGAGCTTGAAGAGGAAACAGGACTGGTTGCTGACGACCTAATCTATCTCGCACGCTTTGAGAAGGACGACACCACCCACTTCGTTTTCATGACCGCACTCCAGCGTGGTGAGAAGCCGTCTCCGAAAAATGAGATTGCCGCGTGCAAGTGGAGCCACTGGAAGCGGTTTCGCGATGTTGAGTCGAGCCCTGTAACGAAGGCAATCGTGAAAACGTTCGCTGACTTCCAATCGATTCACTGAGCCTCCTTTGAGGTCGCTCCTTCGGGCCAATGGGCCCGGCTCGCTGATCGAACACATTTATCCAAAGTCGTAGTGAAATATCAAAACGACGCTGGTAATGTCCTGGCCACGTTCGCCAAACCATTAAGGGATGGAGGCGAAAATAGAAGCCCTGGAGCCGCGAACCTCCGGGGCTTTGTTTTTACTTCCCGGTCGCAACTTCTCATGCGATTGGATTAGCCGAGGGTACGTCAAAGTCGTGCCCGGTCAGCTCAGAATGAAGTCGGTGATTCAACAGCACTTGAATGATTGCACGCACCGACTCGACGGATGGGACAATCTTGCCATTGTCGTCGAATACGATATTCCACTGCCGCTCATGGTTAACTAGACGCAGTTTTTCCATGAAGGCGGCGTCGTTGTAGTACGCACGCTCCTGTACCACCGCCATCCTGCGCAAGTGCATGGTGTTGCTGCCTACATGGTCAACCAAGACAGCCATGTCAGAGAAGATGGCCTGAAATCCTGCGTCAGCCCGTAGCTCAGTGAACGATGTGACATAGGTTTGCTTGTACTCCAGGATTGATTCGAAGTTGCCTTTGTTGGTGACCAAAATGTCGGTATTGAGAACGAAGAAATCAAACCGTTTGGGAATGACGAACGCCTCATCACCTGCTAGGTCGAGCTGGTTGCGGTTGAGCACCAGGTTGAGAACATGTGCGCGTTTTTTTACCTTCCAGTCGTTTCCGAGACGGCATATGCAATGGAGTGTGTCCATGCCGATAGTCAGGCGAACTAGATAGCCTAGGCTACCTTCCAGATCCGATATGGCCTCAATAAGGTGCTCCTCGGGCGGATTGCTGACGAGATCTTCCAACTGCGGGAAAATCGTCTCATCGGATTCAAGATACAGGCAGGAACTCTCGTTAATCGTTGCTATGAGGCTGTAATCATCAACCTCAGTGCACCGATCGATCCATTGTCGGGCAATTCGCTTGAGTTCAATCTCCAGTTCTGGCGTTGCAACAACCGAGGATGCTCGAAATTTGGCCGTTTTGCTGGAGCTCTTTTTGAACGCCCAAACGCTCACTGCAGCGTTTACCAGATCTAGGCCTCGTAGCCTGTGCAACGCATCAACTGCAGCCATCACTTACTCCTTTTTTGTGAGAACGTAGATTCCATGGATGACACAGGAGCTTAATTTGTCCCCTGGGTAAACCTTTGTCTTCGCGAGCGCAATCACGCTGCGCTCTTTGCCGGACGTAATCACCTCCAGCTCATGTAGCTGCCAGCCGATTGCCAATAGCAGTGGATTCATGAGGATCTGTCCAGATCTATAAGTGATGAGAAACATCCAAATCAGGAACACAAGAAAGCCGTAGAACTTGCCATCGCTGCCTAGGTCAAGGCCCATGAACGAGACAACGTAGGGAAAGACGTAATTGATGAGGTCATTGGGAACAGTTTTAGCTTCCTTGACCATTAACTCATGGTCGGCTGGCAAGCTTTTGAGCACCCAAGTGAAGAAAGCGAGGCTGATCAGGCAAATGATGAATAGGGTCAGCGAGCGACCTGGGTTCATCAGGACGGGCAGGGTGCAATCGTGAAGCGACCAGCAGATTGATTGCTTCCAAGTAGCATCAGAGACATCTTGGAGCAGCAAAATCACGCTCAGCGGGAAGTAGGAGCCTAGGAATAGGAATATAGCCGGAAGGATCTTTACCTTCATTTCGCCCGCTCCTTGGTGTGCTGATCATTGACGCTCAGTTGCCTACTATGGCGCTGTGCCATCGAAAAGGAAATCTAAGAATCATTGTTCCAATGCCTGGCCAGTTGAGCACGCTACTCCCGGTTAATTTGCGCGTATGGGCCAGTGAATCCCTTCGGCCTACCCATAGCCAAGCTGCGGGGTGATGTAAATGGAGGGATCGCTCCTTCGGGCCAATGGGCCCGGCTCACGCTGTCAGCCGAGCATCTCCTTGATGATGGACGCAACGTTCCTAGCATCGTCGATTCCTCGGTGATAGGTACCCCGCCAAATCAGGCCCAACGACTCTACGGTTTGCTTAAGTGATTTAGGCCGATCGTCATATAAGCCTGCATGCCATTTCCTGGCATTGAAATGCGGCAAGCCTTCGAGCAGGGAAGGGCACCTAGCTAAGCCGGCATCGCGCTCAAGCTGTCTTGCATCGTAGTCTCCCCATGATGCCCAGGCCGCGTCGAGGGAAAGTGCAATGAACGCTCGTACCTTTTTCCCAACCTTCTTAATAGATTCGAGCAAAGTGTTGCAATCACCTTGCTGGGCGTAGGCTCAGAGTAGTGAAGAGTTTTGTGGGAGAAGGAAGATGCCCAGTAAAGTAAACTGAGGATACTTTTTTGGGGACTTGCGATGAACCTCACCGACGCAACGATTGTGCTGCTCCTGGCCGCACGCATACATGGCACAGACGAAGCTGTCAGAGCCTCTGCAAAAAGCGTGGTAAAGAAACTGCCACGAGGTAAGCGCGATCTCATTTACAAGGTGATCGAGGCACAAAGCCCACTCGCGCTAGTGGAGTTTTTAGCGGAGCATCTGGATGACTGACGGCTTCAATATCTGCTGGTCGTCATTTTCCGCTATGGTGGACGTGGCTCACGACAGCCGCGCTCCAAAGGGCACCCCCCCATGAACATTGAAAGGTAGCCCGCCGCATGTGCAGGATTTGTCATTAAATCTGCTACTCCTCATTTCCTACAAATTTCAGAATCTGCACGGCCAAGGATCTGGCCTGGCTGCCAGTGAGATCTAATGTTTTATCGTCCACCGATATCGATGTCATGAAATCGCTCGTTACGCTCACAAAAACAGTGTTGTAGTGCTGTGGGCGCCTCATATTCACGAACTCCCTCTCTCGTAAATGCGGCTTAGTGAAAAACGATATTCCAAGCTGAAAGTCCGATTCAGCAGGCGACGTTAAGAATTTGCTTGGCGGCATTTTCTGAGTCATACGAGTTGACTCCTCGCGAAATCGCATGGTTACCAGATTAAACGGTGCAAATACTGGGAGCGTGAGGAGGGGTGAAGTTTTTTTGTCAGCCATCAATAGTTTCGGAAAAAATGCGCCCGGAGCTAAAGTTTCTAAAAAGCGCACCGTTTATAATTACAGGTATAAATTTTTTGTGAGTATTTTATGAGTAGTCCCCTTGGAAATGCTGTTGCAGAGTTGAAGTTCGAACGCGATTTTACTTGCTGGCGCGGCCGAGAGTTCGATGAGTTCTATCAGTGCAGCGTGACGGGTATTGATGGAGGAGCAGTCAGGATCGAACTCGACTCCATTGGGTTTGAAGTCAGCGCCGATGTGGCTGAGGCAATCGCTTTTTCGCTGTCAGAAGCAGCGACAGTTGTTAAGAACACTGACATTGAGACAATGACGGGAGCGCGCCGCGAAGAGTGCCTACTTCCTAGAAAGTACCGCTTAGCTCACGGTCGCTGGTTGTTCAGTGCGACCGGAGTGGTTCATGTTAGTAACGCGAGTGATGGGCTTCTGGATGAAGGCTGTTGCGGAGACACACGGGTCACGGTTCGAACGATTGAGGAGGGTGGTTTTGAACTTGAGTTTGAATGGATGGGCTACTCGTTCTCCCCAGTTGATGCCGCATGGCTCCAGGGAAAACTGCTGGAAGCCAGCCAGCAGGATTCTATCTCATATCCTAGAGCACGCCTGCTTGAACCAGGGTGCCCGGTTTTAAACCTGCGGTGAGCTTAGTTGGGCGGAAATGGTACGGGCCGCCCCCCTGACATTGGCCATTAACTGTGGCCGCTGATGCGGAATGCCCCATCTGCTGACGCCACTCTGCGCCATTGTTCCCTAAATGCCTCATTGGTGCAGATTCGCGATACAGCAGCCTGTGAAACCTCGGCCGATGGGTCAAATCGCCGTCGGCGGTGACTGTCATGGGTAAGCTTCCCTCCACACATCAGCTTTGTTAGGCCAGGCGTTGCGAGCTGTGGCAGGTTGTTGGGTTGGAGGAATACAACATGTACTCGCTGCAGCCGAGCTCGTACTGACTGTTCAAGGAAACAGCATGACCAATGCAAGCGGAGCGCGCAGGCGTGAAGGAGGGACGCCCGGCGGGGCCAAGACACGACGTGGCTCGGTGCGCGACAGCCGCCCCTGGTGGGGCACGCCCAAGAACGCCCTGTCTGACTAGAGGGATTTCAACATTCGATGAAGGTTCTGATACTCCATGTAGATAAGGGCAATGGGATCCATCCTGGCATAAACCGGTTATTCGGATTTAGGTGTGGAAACTCGCATAGGGCACAAGGTGAGAAAACCAGATTACTTTGTGTAATCCGGTCGTGCGTTTCTATCGGGTGCTTGTAACCGGCGCAGGTATTTCTCACGCCCGGATCATTGATTGTTCTTGCCTGCGTTTGGATCGAAGTTAAACACCGTGCGCACAACGACGTTATACATGCGCTCCATCTGGCGCTGGTTTTCCTCTGGGGTATCCGCCGTAAACGGGTTGTTCTCATAGAACTTGAGAAATTCAGCATACAACTGCAATGCAGCTTTGGCATTGGCCCGGTACGCAGGGGAATTATAGGCTGGCTTTTGTGCTGGCTTGAGCATCTCCTCTGGTATCAGAGGGCGATTCTGATCGACGAACATGCGTTTGAGAGGGTCTTTTGGCTTTTCAACCACGTTGACCTCAGGCTTAGCTGCCTGCACAGGAGCTGCCTGAACTGGAGCTGTTTGAGCTGGAGCTGCCTGCACAGGGGCTACTCGCAGGGCAGCGCAAGTTTCCGGGTGATGATTTGAAACCATCCGGTAGGTCTGGGCCTTAACCGCTACCTTGTACTTTGCACCACACCCGGCACAGGTGCGCTCAAAAGCAATATTGGCCAGGTGCTCCGAGGCTACTCGGGCAAACCTCTGGTCTGACACCGTCTCACCGTACCTCACGGGGTTTACGAGTACAGACTCCAGAAATTGCTGGTTCTGCATACAGCCAACTTCGGCGGCCCTTCTACCAATTGCAGCGGCTATTTGCTCATACATTGCTGCACGATAGGCATCGACCGAAACTTTGCTATTGGGGTTGTGGTCGTTATGAGGGCCTTCATCGAGCTGAAACCGGTCGAAAAATGCCCGGCACTCCAACACAGCCTGATGAGCAGCATCGAAGTACCGCTGGGGTCTCATAGGAAGAGCCTTTCGATTTTCAAAAAGGCGAACAGCCAGGATCTTCTCTTCGAGATAACTGGTGAACTCGTTGTAGTTCATAGCACGTCCTTGAGAGTGAGCTCAGGTTACCTGGAGCCTGATGCAGGGTAGCAAGTTCATTTAAGACGCTTTTCCCGTGTCAGCGTGGGTCTTCAGCGTTTTGTTCATCGACGAGTTCATCTAACCCACCTCAACCCCGGAATTCCAATCAAATGGTTCCGGAGAACCTACGCAATATCGTGGATTTGCCATACTGCACCTCCCCACTCGAAATACTACATTAGGGATAGGCTGCCACTACACACAGAAATCCGAATAGCCCATAAACCTCATCCCACGATTTTTGACCCACCTTGGTCATGACTTGCCCCCGCGATGTCCTCTCTAAGTGCCTGGCTTAGCTCTCTCCCTGAGAGGAGGTATTTTCTTCAGCGCTACCACCCTCGGACGAACTAGCAACTTCTCTCGCAGCTTTCAGTCTTTGCTCAGCGTACATAGCCGAATCATCATCTAGGTGCGGATAGCCTGCAACTGACAGAGCCTCGGCGCGCGCCTCAACGAGCAGCCGCTTCGGATCACGAACCGCTTGGTAAGCTCTGCCTGGTACGCGTCGAGTTACTTCCAATCGCGGCTCCTCAGGGGCTGACGGGCTGACTCTCCAAGCTGGATCGTCTGAATGCATCGATAACATGTAGCCGCAACAGTTAGGCACGTGGTTGGTAATTTCATACTCACGCCAGTCCGCCATGGCTCGCAAATCAATGACCAGCGGCTTACGGTCGATCAGCCAAGCTACGGCGTTGATGAACTGCCCGTGCGAAAATACCGCGATGTTTTGGGCGGGATGCTTTGCAAGCTGATCTAGGAAGGACTGAGCTCTGCATATGAAGTCCAAGAACGGCTCGGCGCCTGCACCATCCGAAAACGCGGGGTCTGACTTGGCCCAATATGCCTCCACCCAATCTCGCCTCTGGGCAACTGTAGTGTTGGCACACCGCGCTGGTTCAAGGTAGGTGAATTCGTGGATGGGCCAGATCTCAAACGGGGTAGTAGGGAAGGCAGCGACGGTCGCCATCGCGGTTGCCTGCGCTCGAGAGAACGGAGAGGTAACTATGAGATCAGGAGCATGGTTGAACGACCGGGCCACCAAGTGCGCTTGTTCGACACCCGTCATTGTGAGGGGAATGCTCGCGTGATCCAGAGTGGCTTCGCCTGCGTTGGCGGCACTTTCGCCATGACGGATCAGCCTGACATGCTTCATTAACCAGATACCTGCCCAGTGGCCATCACACGTAAAGCGAGTATACCTTCGCGCTCTGGTCGAATGCGTCAGAATGATTCCAGGGATCGTCAACCGCATCTCGTCGGACGACACTACGTCAGATATGGTGTTGGCAGGCCTTCCAGGGCTGGATTGGGACACATACCTGCGCTAGGTTAGTGGCAACGACTACGTCCATTGGAGAGAGCACATGTGTCACTTACGTGAAGAAGACTGGATCTAACCCCTCAGGTTGTAGCAAAAGTGGGTTTCCTGCGAGCTGAGTGCAATGCTTGCCTCGCCCGCTGGAAAGCGCCGCCAGAATTCAGGTTCGCTGCGCCAGACTGCCCTTTCCAGGCGAGTACCAAGCAAGCGGAGCGCGCAGGCGTGAGGATGGAAGCCCGTAGGCCCGAGACGTGGCTTGTCACGGCTCGGTTCAGTTCAGCCCCCAGCCAACGTCGGTAACAGACACGATGCTTCCGCGCTGTGGCCACCTAGCTCTACCAGGTGGCCACAGGTGGGTCTTACGAGGCCTCTTTCGCCAAAAGCTGCATGTTGAGCGAGCTCGTGCTCAAACCCGCCCTGTCGAACCGGTAGCGCATGTAGGCTGAAATATCCTCTTCATGCGAGGATACGACTAGCTGGCAATGCTTGAGCTCGCAACGGAGTAGGTCGGTCAGGGAGGCGACGTTCACTTCGTCCAAGGATTGCGACGGGTCATCAATGAGAATGAGCGGTACCCGAGCGTAAACCTTGTTGAGAGAAAGGAAGAAGGCGAGGCTCAGTGCCGAAACCTGGCCGGAACTCATGGACATGACTGCGTCGTGTTCAGACTTCTCAGCGGTTAGGAATCTCAACTGCGTACCTTCACGGCTCTCGATGAACAGGCCCAGACCACGCTGGTAGTTCTGGATTAACCGGCCACTGTAGATGTGGAATATGAGCTCAATTGCCGAAATTGTATGGTCGGTATAATTCTGCTCTGTCTTCTTCAATGTGGTGCGGAGTTTTTCAACTTTGGCCTGAACCTTTTGGGCTGCAAGGGTTTCTTTCTGTATAAGCTTAAGGTCGCCAATACAGGTTTGAAGTCTAGAGCTTTGAGCCTCGTTAGCTTTGATCGATATGTACTGCTCCTTACCGTTCAAGTCTTCTGCCGTGATAATGTAAAAATCCTGGAGGTCTTTGAAGGCGCTTTTTGTTGTTTCTCTCCAGTCTTCAGGCAGCGCTAAGGCGTCTGCTTCGACCTGTTTTTTGCTTCTTAGGGCTTCTTTCAGCTTATCAAGGCGTTCATTTATGATGTCATCAACGTCCGTGAACGAGTCGGTTGGTTGAATGTTTTCGCGTTGCAGGTTTTCCAGGAGCTGAGTGATGGCCGGTAGGCGAAGTTTAATTTTTGTGAGTTCTGCATGAAGTTTTTGATCAAACGTGGGCGAAAGATTTTTTAGGTCGGATTGGATGTCGGTATCGATGAGACCGAGTTCGGCATGCATTGTTGCGATGAGTTTTATTAAGTCCTTACCATCTTGGCCCAGTGAGTCAGATATTTGCTTGGCCCGCTCTGCAATGGCATCCACCATTGATTTATGGTCTTCCCAGTCAGCACCGCACAGAGGGCATAGCTGATCATCTGGATAAGACTTTTTGTGTTCCTCAAGGAGCTGCCGCTTCAGTCTTTCCAATTCTGCTGCGACGTTAGCATTGGTACTGCTTTTCTCTTGCAGATTGTTTCGGGCTTCAATTTGTGACTCAAACCACTCAAGGCGTCCCTCAGCCCAGTTTGGCAGCGATTGGGCTTCTTTGAGCTTGATGACTGTAGCGCCGCGTTTGATGATGCCTGCGGCACGTTCCAGTTCATCTATCTTTTTCTTGATAGCTTCAAGCGTATCGAGCTTGCCAAGGTCTTTGCCAAATTGAGCCAGACTTTTCAAGGATTCTTCGTTGCGATCAATGTCGGTATCGATAGCTTCGTTGTGGACTCTAGTTCTGATTGTGGCTTTGAGTGGTAAAAGATCAATTATCTTGCGAACTGATTCTTGATAGGTGGTATGGTCTACTGCCGAATAGGTTGAAAATAGTATTTCCTTATCCCAAGCTGGTTGGATATCAGTCGTTGAGAGCTTTTTATATTCAATAACTCCAGTCTGTGCCTGCAGCGCTCCTCGCAGGGTGTTAATTTCTTCTGTTAGCGATTCAGCCTGTGCCTTGCGCTCAGGGTCATTGATACGCTTTGTTAGTTTGTTGTATATGTTTGTGCAGTTATCGATCTCGGATTCGATGTCGCTAATGTTGAAGAGATTTCCAAGCTTATCCTTTCGTTCGTCTACCCTGGTATGTAGTAGTCGATTTTGACCCTGTTCTAGATAGTTGAGGAAAGAAAAGTTTTCCCTGAAATTCTTTCCGAAAATCTCGTCGAGGAAGTTGTTGTCTCGTTGGTTGATCTTTGTGAAGTCTAGTGATTCGAATTCAGGAAGTTCGTAGAGTTTGAAGTTTTCATACTTGTCAGCCCGGTTGTTCGCCGGTTTTTTGAATATTGCTACCGGACAATGCCGGGCTAAAACAAGCTTCCGGTTACTGGTAGAAAATTCAATTTTGATGTAGAGATCATTCTCGCCCGAGCGATTGTTCCAGAAAAGGTTGTCTGCATAGTCTCTCTTATTTCTCGTTAACAACGTAGAAAATAGATTCTGTATGCGATTAATCTGGCCTGTAAGTAGCAATTCGATTGCGTCAAATATGCTGGTTTTACCATAGCCATTCGGGCCATCCAGGGTTAGCAAGTATGAATCACCAAGATCCAAGGAAATGTGCTTGAATGCTTTGAAACTAGAGACTTCAATCTTGGATATTTTCCATTTCATTGCGAATCATTTCCTTGATAAATTCGTCGGCGTTCTTGTCGGTTACTTGTTGGATTGTCGCATACGTATCGTTTAGGCCAGCTTCTGCAACGGCCTCAACGGCTTGTAAACGTAAGGACACAAGATTTCCTTCGTGGCTAGGTAGCTCTAAGAACGGGAGTTTGATAAAGGTCTTGGCGGCGAAGCTGTACTGTGTAGCAGCTAGAGGGTTTTCCTTATAATCGAGAAACTCTTTCTTATCAGTGATTACTGTTACAAGTTTGTCGTAAGTGAAGTTGGCAAGGGCGCTTTCCTCTGCAATGCTGTAGTAGAGGACATACTTTTTATAAAAATGCGGATCCTCCTCAATGGCGAAGATTTCTTCTTCGTGATCCTTGAATTCTGGGAGGACGTCAAGGCGATGAATGCAAATCAAGTCGCAGTTCTTCTTGAAACTCGGATTTTTGGTAAATGATTCAGGAGCAAGGTGGTTGATTCTGGTATTGAGTTCGGCTGGATCTATGAGGTCGTCCAGAGTATGGAGAACTGCAAACCTGATGGCTGATTCTGTTTCGCGAACATAAAAATTTGTGGTGTCTACTTTGTGCTCGCTTACAAAGCCATGCGCAACAAGTGCTTCATCAATTAGTTGCTTTATCATTCAATCGACCCTCCGCGTCGTCTTTAGTTATCACGCTAATGCACAGCGACTTGGTGATGTTGCTTTCAATTTTTTTCGTGACCTGTTTGTCGTCTAGGTCGTCGGAGTTTGTAAATTTAGTATTGAATGTGAATGAGGTTTCTGACTTGCTTGCAATTAGATGGTTGTATTCAAAGAGCAGCCTGAGCAGATCCCCATTGTTCTTCATCTCACGGATCATGTCAGACTCACACTCTTCGCTTTCATCGATGTCAAGAGCGGTAGGTACGTAGAATCTGTTTTCGCTGTCAAGATAATGAGGAAGATGACAAAAAATGGGTTCTGCCGAAATTGCTTGGATGAGCTTGGTGTAGCGCCTGATGTCGTTCGTTTGAACATCTTGAAACCGCTCGGAGGGCTTCATCATCTGGCATAAAGTTTTTAGTTCATTGATGTGTGTTTCTCGAATGTGCTCACACAGGCGTAGTGCCCTCTGATAGTTGGCGTCATTCATTGTTGGGAGAGCCTGATCCAGTCGCTCTTCCAGGTGGGTTTGTAGCCTGGCCTTCAATTGAACTGCATAGTAGTCCCGATTCTGGTAGGGGTTTTCAGTCAGTACCTCTTCTAAAATGCTACTGGCCTTTATTCGACCCTCGTATGCCGCTTTGTCTTCCGAAATTCCATCTACTTGGTTTAGCTTGTGGTTGTGTATAGCTTTAGTGCTGATCTTTTCTGAAAGTAAGCAATAGTTAAAATTTAAGAGATTCTCACCTGCGGCTATAGACTGCTGCTCACATATTTTTCCTATAAGCTCTTTGGTTAGTCCTTCAATTTCGCCAAGACCGCAGTAATGATTGTCACCATAGCGATAGAATTTTACTGTCTCTCCGCTAGCGCCAGTGTGGTCTTCGATATTGTTTAGCGGTACAGATACGTGGAAGTAACGAGTCGTGCCTTTTATCTTGTCATGTTCGATGAGTGTAGATTGCTCGAGCGCGTTGCTGTAGCCGCTACGATATTTGCTTATTTTCGCTTTTACTTGATGGGCCGTGTGCAGTGTCCCATTTTTATAAATAGCGAAATCGTCGCTACTGTCTAGCTGAAGCTCAAAGTCCAGGTCGCCATCGTGGATGAGCCTGAGGGAGTGATACAATGCGATCTTCCCCTGATAGACGAAGCCACTCCAAGAGGACACCGCGCTAGCTGGGTATTTCTCATCATCTTCTTGACTCACATGAACTCCTTTCAAAAGAATGCCGAAGTGCTGGGTGGCAGAATAATATCACGGCCATTCGGGGCCCTTGTAGATCCGATTTAATGTCAGGTTGTGATCTAGGGAATGATATAGTTTTGTCGTCAGAAAATGGTCTGATGAATCGATTCAGTAGGAAAAGTCAACTCTAAACGGGAATGAAAATAGTAATGGGTTCCAAACCTCAGTTTCAGCCGCACTGTGATGGCCTTGTGCCCCGATATTCAGCACAATAGTGGCTTGGCCCGCAAGCAAGCGAGGCTCCCCACCATCAATGCAACAGGAACGCTGCATGATTGAACGTGTCCTCGACTGGCGTAATCGTCGAGCTTGGCTCAACGCCCTCCCTAGGTATGCGAGCCAGGTGCTCACGCCTCCGATACGCCAGCACATCGAGACCACTCGGCCTGAGTGTTGGTCGGATGACTTCCGTTGGCTGCCGAACCAAGAGGAGGTGTTGCCAGCTTTCAGCGAAAAGCTGTGGAGCTACTACACCCACGCCAAGGCATTTCATGGATGTCGGCCTGAAAGCCTGGCCACGTATTTCGAGGAAGGCCTTCGAGGGCAGGAGCCAGATCGGATCTTGCAAACCTTTCGTCGGCTGTATGCCGATGTCCCTACGTCTGCTCTAAACAAAGCGATCCGTTTGATGGGCGAGCGGCGGGGTGACGAACGTGGCTCCATCTGGCTCTCCACTGACGACCACCAAATGATTCGGGATCACGGCCACTACATCATTAGTGGAAGCGAGTATTTACTAGCACTTGCTGCGAATATCCATGTCGAGGACACATGGGAGGATGACTACCGACTCAGGCTTCGGGACGTGGGCATTCCAACCATCCTTGAAGTTGACATCCCCGTTGATCTGATCCCCGCCAGGGAGCGTCTGGCTGGAGCAAGGGTAATACTCTCCCATTGGGGGCAACGGCGAGCCAGGAGGCTCTTGGGTAGTTCGTCGTCACCTGGTTACAGGCTGAGCTGCAATCTCCCGCCATCGTCGATAAAGGCTCATTATCATCCTGGTAGGGTAAAAGATTTCCATACCCCGTTTGGGTTGTATATAAATAAGCAACTAAAGTGTGATATGTGCGCCTGAGACTCGTGATTTTTTAGTTGACTTGCTTTTTGGCGTATTATTAAGGGATTTTATATGCCTACTATCGTTGGGCTCCGCATTGAAGAAAGACTGCTGGAACTAATTACTCCGGTCACTGAGCAGGTCGGTAGGATTTTTGATGTTGACTCAGTCAGCTTGATCCTGGGAAAGAACGGGTCGGGTAAGACACACCTGCTCAATTTGATTGCTGAAGCGGTGTCTGCGCCTGGGCGAGGGGATACCAAAGTCTATGTCAAAGATAGGCGTGGTGATGTTTATACCCTGTCTAATCACGATAATGATTTCTGTGCTATCTATTATTCCGGCTTGCCCTATAAACGCAAAATGAGTCGTAGGGCTGGGTTGATTGATGCATCTCCTCAGAATAGGAATACTGAAAAACTCGGAGAGGAGCATGGGCGAATGGCCCAGCTTGGAGAGATTGCCACCGCCCTAGGTGAAAATACCCAGCTTACTGCGACTCTCTCATACTCGAAAAATGTCTACCGAGCAATTTTTATACCTGCTCTCAAGCAGCGCGTGCATCATATAACGCATTCTCAACTTAAAAATCTAGTTACCAAGCTTAAAAGCTACGAGTCAACTCGCATCAAGGAGTCGAGTGATTTCAGAAGTCTCGATGATGAGCTAGAAAATTGTCTTAAGTCCATCGTTGCTCTATTGGATGATTACGTGCTGAGTCATTTTCCTTGTGGCGAGCGCATTCATCATCTTGCGGTCGTAGAATATTTGCAGGGCAAGAGGGGAGAGGAGGATGTCGACTACGCTCTCTCATTGTTATCTTATCTAGGTATCATACGCCGTTATGATTTTCAGGTAGGAATTGATCATATCCAGGACTTGGTGTCTCGTTGTTCCGAGGTGCTTAGAAATTATGGTTGTAACGTAAAATTCACTGACCGTTCTATTTCCTTCTTGATCGATGGCGTAGCCCAGTTTGATGCTGTGCGTCAGTATAATACTCCAATAAGTATCCAATGGTCGTTGCTCAGCTCTGGACTTCAGGCTCTGATTGATCAATTCGCCCATATAGGTGATGCGGTAGCCACAGCGGCTCAGAGTGGGCGAGGTTCTGTATTGCTAATGATCGATGAGGGGGATGCGTATCTCCATCTTGATTGGCAGAGAAAGTATATTACGCTTGTGAATAAGTACCTTGGTGGACTTAAAAGAAAATACAGTCTGAGAAGTCTGCAGGTTATCTTGGCGTCTCATTCACCACTTATCGCAGCTGATATACCTGGAATATATGTAACAAGCTTAGACTCCAGTGTGAAGGTAAAGACTTTCGGAGCGCCAATCGAGGACGTAATATCTGGATCATTCGAGTCAAACTCTCTTGGGGTTTTCGCAGCTAGCAAAATCAATGAAATGTATGCTCGGGCCAAACTTAATAAGCTTACAAAGTCAGATCTGGCATTAATAGGCGAAATTGGCGATGAGGCAATTCGCGCTTTCCTGCAGAGAGGCGGGCGGTCGTGATCATCAATATATCGGATGTTTGGGCTGCAGCTGTTAATGATCATGCTACATTCCTGGAGCAAGCCATTGAAGATGGTCTGGCCAAACTGGGGAGTTCCATCGTTGAGGGGCAGGTCGCTAAGTTTATTGCTGAAAATAGACGGATCATAGTCTATGGGCAGTCGGCGGAGTTGGCGGATTGCATTCAGAGTTTTCTAACAGCCTTTAGTGGGCCTTTGCTTCGGGCCTGTGCGGTTGAGAAAATGAAGTTGGTATTTGATTACAGTTCATTTTCTGAGAAATCCGCTAGAGCCTGGACTGCTTATGATTTGTGTTCGCGGGCTCGGTATAAAGTCTGCTGTTATTGTCATATGATTGAGACCGGAACTTGCTTGCCCGACGAAGAAATCAAAGGCTATCGACCTCCTATTGATCATTATTACGGGAAGGCAGATTATCCGTTTTTAGCCCTATCCTTGTACAATTTTATTCCGTGCTGCGAGAAGTGTAATGGCCCTCAGATGAAAGGGCAGATCGATTTCTCTGTAACGCCTCACCTAAATCCTCTATTAGATGAAGAGTCAATCGACTTCTCACTTGGGCCTATAGCAGCAGCTGCTGATAAGTTGGCGGAGTTCGCTAGTCTGACCTTGCCTAAAGATCAGTATAAATTGGAAGTTTCCGCTGTCAAAAATCTTAACAGTTCAAGTGCCTCCATCAAAACCTTTCAACTGAGGCATCGGTACGGAACTTATTCTGAACGTGCCTATTACCTTGCCAAGCGTGTTAGAGGACTAGCTTCAAGGCGTCGGTTTCATGATGATGAGCTTGATTTTAAAATTGAGCTTGAGGAACACTTGGAGTTCAAGCCTGACGAATATAAAGGTGTCCCTTATGGGAAGGCTCGTGTTTGTGTGGCTAGGCAGTTTGGGAGGGATCTCCTTCCATAGTCCTATCTACAAATGACTTTGGTGTTTTTTTTGCCGAACCGTAAACCGTCTGGCGCTCTTCGCGCAGGCGGGAGGTAAGGCGGGTGAAGTCGCTGTCACTGGAAACCAGACAGAACGCGTCGAAACGCCCGGTGGACAACAAATCCATCGTGTCAATGATCAGCAATCTGTCAGTAGCGTTCTTACCTTTGGTATAGGCGAACTGCTGGATAGGCTGAATCGAGTGATTGAACAGCAAATTCTTCCACTCACCATGCTGTAACGATTGGCGACAGTTTGCAGGCGAACACTGTTCGGCTAAACCCTGTCCACAGCCTTACTGAGGTGAATTTTCTTCTACAATCGTCGCCAGGGTCGTCGAAAGCACCATCGGAAGGTAATCATAGAAGCTAAGGGCGCGGATTTCTGACCATAGAAAGGTAAGCCACCACGGTTGGATCTGGGTGGCTCACCTTGCGCTGAGAGGTTACACCTTTAGGAGCGTAATCAGATCCTCTTTAAGCTTGAAGCATTCGCTGTACTGCAGGGCGAAGTGAAGGAGATCAGTCTTGTCCGAGATGGACGAAAGCTCGACTGCCTCGAGGTCAGTGACTTCCTCGATGAGGGCAACATGGTTCTTGCCGACAGCCGTCAAGGCTTCTTCGATCATGTTGCCTTCGAAATCAGAGAAGAAATTGAGGGGGAAGGGCATCCCAGTGGGCAGCCCACGCTCATTGAGAAAGCACTGCAGGTCGAGTCTTTTCGGGGAGGTCTCGGAGTGTTTCGCCTCGAGGATGCCAATAAACTCGGCGCCATGTTTGAGCCCTTTCAAAACCACGTAGTCGCAAGTCCTAGGCCGGGGATGGGTCACCTTGGTGGTTTCTTCCATTGCGAATTCACTCAGCTCTTTTGCCAGCGTGTCGTTGCTCAACCCCTTTTGGCGTAAGAGGAATTGTCACGTGATTCAGGCTGGATTCGCCGGCGTTGGCAGCGATTTCTCCATGGCGGATCAGCCTGACCTGTCTAATAAACCAAATATCCTCCAATTCAATCTCGCCCGTAGGTGAGTGAGTGCGTTTCTGCTACCGCAGCCCCGGCATTATTGCAGTTCCGCTATGATGGCTTTCTGTCCGACCTCTAGATTTTGCTGCAAGGATCGAATGCCCATGACGCCCCCAAAATACGACCTTCATCTCTTAGGTTGGCATAGTTTTCAGCAACTGTGCATGGCGGTAACCTCAACAGTTTTGGGCCAAACAGTCGAGACGTTCCTTGAAGGAAATGACGGAGGCCGCGATGGTGGATTCAAGGGAACGTGGTCTCCTCAGCCAAACGAAGTGTATGCAGGCGAATTCGTCATCCAGTGCAAGTTCACATCGCGCCGTGATCACAATCTCACTCTATCTGATGTGACCGGTGAGCTTGAAAAGGTGCGCCGACTCGTCGCCAAAGGAAAGTGTGATGCCTATGTCCTGATGACAAACGCAAGCTGGACAGGAGATAGCAATCTGAAAATACGGTTGGCGTTTGAGGATGCTGGGGCCAAGCACGTGCTTTTGCTGGGCTCTACCTGGATCTGCGAGAAGATCCAGCTGAACAGTGATCTGCGTATGAACGTGCCCCGACTCTACGGTCTTGGCGACCTTAGCCAGATTCTGGATGAGAGACGGTACAAGCAGACGAAGGCGTTGCTGACGGAGCTTCCCGACCTTTCAAAGCTCGTGGTGACGGGCACCTATCGCAAAGCGCTTCAAGCCCTTCAGCAGCATGGCTTTGTTCTTTTAGTTGGAGAACCCGCAGCAGGTAAGACAACGATTGCCTCACTCATGGCCATGTGTGCGATGGACAAATGGGGAAGCCTGGTATTGAAGCTGGAGAGGCCTGAGCAGATAAGAGATCACTGGAATACTGAAGAAGCATCGCAGTTCGTATGGGTTGATGACGCCTTCGGGGCGATGCAGTACGAAGCAGACTTGGTGATGGAGTGGAACCGGATTCTTCCCGCTCTCACGACTATGATCCGAGGTGGGCATCGGATAGTTCTGACCAGCCGTGACTACATTTACAACAGCGCACGGCGTGACCTCAAGAAAACAGCATTTCCTCTGATGGAAGAGAGCCAGGTTGTCATCGACGTGAAAGAGCTGACCTCCCAGGAAAAGTCAGAAATCCTCTACAACCATGTGAAGCTTGGAAACCAACCACAGCGGGTTCGGACGGTCTTGAAGGAGTTTCTTCCTGCAGTGGCAGCTCACAGTCGGTTCGCTCCCGAGACTGCTCGGCGCTTGGGGAGCGTTGAATTCACCAAAGCGCTAAAGATTGACCAGAAAAATATCGACGAATTTGTCTCGAAGCAGGAGCGATGGCTCGTCGAGACGATGCAGGGCATGGATGACGAGAGCCAGGCCGCACTTGCTCTTCTCTACATGAAGCATGGAGCAATCGAAAGCCCGGTGAGTCTGTCTAGCGGCGAGATCCAGACAATTGAAAGGTTGGGCGGTAGCCAGGCCGGGTGTATCCGAGCACTGGAGAGCCTCCGGGGTAGTTTTCTTCAGATGGCAGATACGGCTGATGGACGTTTCTGGCGATATAAGCATCCTACGATTGGGGATGCTTTTGCGTTGATACTCGCCCAGAGTCCTGAGCATCTGCAGATTTTTGTGAATGGAACACCGATTGAGCGGTTGATGGAGCTGGTGACATGCGGCTACGCAGGCGTTCAGAACGCTACGATTTTGCCTTCAAGCATGTTCGCAGAAATCGCGAACCGGTGCTGCGAATACGTTGCTGGCGAGGGCGACATGGAGCTCACGAGGCGGGGAAGGCTGTATTCTTTTCTGCAGCGCAGGACAAATGACGTGTTCTTAGACATCTACTCGAAAACTGATGGAAAGCTGCACTCCAGCTTGGTTCGTGACTTCGCGATAAATCTGTTCACGAGGTCGTCTGATCTAGCTCTCCGTCTGCTACGGCAAGGGCTTTTACCTGAGTCAGCGAGAGAAGCGATTTCCACCAAGATCCGGAACTTTGTCTTTGTTCATGATGAGCTCGGGCACATCTACGATAACGAGATGCATGAGTTCTTCACTAGCCACGAGCGTGAAGACTTCTACAGCGATGTACAGAAACATGTGCTGCCTGTCCTGGATAGAGTTCGCAAATCCCTGCAGGAATCGTATTGCTACGAAAACGATCCTGATAACCACTTTTCTGATTTTATTTATGAGCTAGAGGGTATTTACGCGGTCTTTCCGGAATGGCCTGGTATCGAGGATGTGGTTGATACCCAACGGCGTCGAGTTGACGATTGGGTGAGTGAGGTGTCGCAGGAGCGGGGCGAAGAACCTGCAGTCGGACGCAGCGATTTCATTCGCCCCTCTGTAACAGGTGGAGTGCGAAATATCTTTGACGATGTCGATCTCTAAACTAAGTGAATAAGGGTAAAGGCAACGGAGGAGAGAATGAAGCTATTTCTGGACTGTGAGTTCACCCAGCTCAACCGAGATACGAAGCTGATCTCGCTGGCACTGGTGTCCGAAGCCGGCCATGAATACTACGTTGAACTCACAGACACCTACCTAGTGGCAGACTGCAGCGATTTCGTGATCCAGAACGTGCTGCCTCAGCTCGACATGCCTGCATGTGGGCAGCCCTTGGCCGAAGCTCAAGTATCCCTGCTCGCCTTCCTAAGCAACCTTGAAGGCCCGCTCGAGATTTGCTCGGATGCTCCGGATTGGGACTGGGATCTCTTCTGCCAATTGGCCTACGTAAATCATCGTTGGCCAGCTAACGTTGCCAATCGTCCAACCAACCTGATCCTGCTATTCAGGCATCTCGAAGCGGATGATATCGGCAACGTGACTCTCCCCGAACTTCCACATCACGCGCTGCTGGATGCTCGCCTCTTAACCGACCTTTATCGTCGACTAACTGCCGGTTCAAATCGAGTCACTGAACATGGCTGATGATCTTCGTACGCGTGAGTCTGTCAGGCGCAAAGCGCTCTGGACACTGTCGCACCTGATGCCTGGCGATCCGAAGGCTGCTGCGATTCTGGATGTCCTAGACAACATTGAAGACCAAGAGCGCGTCGACTTAAACCGAAGTCATCCAGGCCTCGATATCGATGCTGCCCGCAAAGCAGTCCTGATTGAGCGCCACAGTTCCAGTATCAACATTGTTGACGAGGCCAGTATTCCACAGCCGTGGCGTGAGCGTTTTCTACAAGCGAGCATCGGCTCGACGCGCGTGATCGATGGCCCATATGCCCACGACTGGGAAAAATTCCTGACTGAATGGCAGGCTGAAATGCAGCACCTCGATGCACACAGGGCTGCTAGGCGAGCGCGTCAGCGTTAAGCATCGGGCGCACCTTCGATTGTGTACCTTAGATGGCCCTGACTATACTGCTATAACTAACTATCTGAGGTCTTACATGTCCCGTCTCGCTGAATTCCGCGCGCTTGAACAGCAGCTTGCTGCCCAATTGGCAGAGCTTGAAACACTGAAAAACGATGATGGGCTGAAGCGCGAGATCGAGTTCGAAAAGAAGCTCCGCGATCTCTTGGGCGAGTATGGCTACAGCCTGCGCAACATCGTGGCGATTCTAGACCCACAGTCTTCTAGTCGCCGTGCTCCTCCGGACACTGAGACCAAGGGCGTTCGCAAGGCTCGCGCCGTCAAGGTTTACAAGAACCCTCACTCAGGTGAAGTCGTCGAGACGAAAGGCGGCAACCATAAAATCCTGAAAGAATGGAAAGCCGAGTACGGTTCCGACACAGTCGAGAGCTGGCTGGCCCAGTAAAATCTGTTGAGTACAAATGGAGGGCCCTGCGGGGCCCTTTTTTATAGGTGATAGATAATGCTTCGTTCAGGAGCGCTTGAGCTGGGGAGCACCGGCAGCAATATTCGTCACGTCAATGCGGATGGCCTGGCGATAAAGTTAGTCATCTATTAATTTTCGTGCGTGGTACCGGGGTGTTATGCCCGTATCTAGACGGCTGGATAGACAACGTCAGGCCGTCTATTTTCTAAGAAGCAAGGAGGCGGACTAAATGCAGTCTGCGGCCAATTAGAGCGAAAGGAGCAACCAGTGAAGGTTCCATCAAGTCGAAATCCATCCATCTCCACTTCGAAAAATCCGTTCATATCAACCTCGCTGAACCCTACGGTGGCTACGTCGCTGAATCCCAACGTAGCGACGAGCAAAAACCCGTTCGTGGCCACCAGCCTGAATCCTCATGTTGCTACTAGCAACAACCCGCTGATCGCTACGAGTCTTAACTACAAGGTTGCCTCAAGCCTCAATCCTAGGGTGTCGTCACGTCTTAATCCCAAGGTCAGCAGTTCGTTGAACCCGAACGTATCGTCCAACATTGAAGGATTGTATCTATGGAGTCTCGACCTTGTGCAAGATGGGTTCACCGCCCGAGCAAACGACCGTGTTGTGCTGATGTACGACGTCAATGCCGAGTTCAATGGGGTGCTGATCTCGGCAAAGGCGAACCATTGGAATCAGTTTGACCTCGATAACCAGTGGGTCGGGTATTGGGTGCATGCTAAGGAAAACACCTGGCTGCGTTACACGTTGCGCAATCAGTGGTACGGCTTTACCACCTGAATATCGATTCACGAGTCAGTGGGGGAGGAGGGAAGCATCTAGCGTCGCTTCCTCATCCATGACAAAGCTAAGTTCACCCGTTGCTTTATGCGCTCGCATGCAAACGGAGCGCCCAGGCACGAGGATGAAACCGCGTAGGGCCGAAACTTTGACACGGTTCACGACAGCCGCTCCCGAAGGGCACGCAACAACCACAATTTACGTGGAGAGGCAGATGGGTAAGACAGACGATGACGACACAGTCTATTGCGACATCCAAATGCCCTTGGCGCAGGGGAGGGAACTACTGCAATTGGTGAAGACATTGAGAGAGTCAAATGCCCATCCGACTCTGAGCAGGGTCTTCGAGCGCATGCAGGATGAGCTCAGCACATCAATTGATATCGTTGAAAACCCACCGACATGGGGCCCGTGGTGCCAGTAAGTCGAGCTTCGTAGGACACCTTTATTTTGTAGTTCTGAAAGGATGCTAAAGGGCTGGGGCTGCAAGCAGGTTGGGTGCTCGCTACCGTTATTTTTGAACCAGGTCTTTGTATAACTCTCGGGCTTCAAGGATCTGATCCCTGATCTCCTCGGGATCAATCCGCATGCCGCCTCGTGGTGTCACTTGCAGTGTCTTCAGGCGGTTCGCAGCTTTGATGAACGCTCGCTCTTCCGCCTGAACCCATTCAGGACGTTTGTCCTTCCAAAATGACCACGCCATGACCTAGCCTCATCTTTGACTGGATGGGATCAGTATGTGGGAGCAGCCGCCAATGTCCAAGCTGGGAAGCGAGCCCTGTCATTATGCAAGCGGAGCGCGCAGACCAGGAAGGTCGAAGGCTTGAGGATGGAAGCCCGCAGGGCCAAGACCCGTCGATAAACGGGGCTTGGTTTACGACAGCCATCCCCAGAGGGGCATGCCCCAAAAATAGGATCTAACGGTTATCGAACCGCGCGCTGATCGTTCGTACGAGAAGCTACACCCATGGCGTAAAGATCATAAGTTTTTCGCAACAACACTTCGTCATCAGACGATACATGTGCGTGCGTAAAGACTGTCGACAAGAACCGCTTGCGTTCGCCGTTGCCAATCTCAGACCAAACCCTAGGTTGCCCTTGAGCATCTGGGACTGCCAAGCGATCAAGAAGGTACTCCTCTAGGCTATGCAACCGCTGCAAGCCATCGATCAAAATATCGCTGTTCTCCGCAGTTGCTCGCCCCCCACCCGAGCCGCACCACTCATTCGTCATATAGCTCCCGAGATCCGCCCCCGACCACACCGAAACAATGAACCGAGACTTCTGACCTACATTCCACACCACTGACCGATGCCAAGACGGAATAGGAATGCCCATTGCAAACCCCGAAGCCCAAGGATACTTCTCTTGAGCAGCAGATGGCTCGACCAGGTGTTTTTCCCAACTAGAAACCAAGATATCAATCGGATATTGGTTGGTGCTGGTTGCCAAAATTTGACGAGGCATTCGCAGGCTTGGATCTGAAATTTCGTCATCCGCGTAGCGCTGAAATTTGGAAGTCATGAATGTCCTTGGAGGAGGGGAGTGCTAAAAGTGGAGACGAAACATCTGAGCGGATGAAATGCCGCCGCCACTCGTCAACGATTGAAATGATCAGTAAGTCACGCTCTGTGGAAATTTCGATCTGCTCCCCGTCGACGAGCGCTTGCGCATAGCCCTCAGCGAAGGCCGCATCCCTGTCAAAGCCCGAAAGGGAGTCAGAGGACTCGATGTAGCTGACTAAACGCTCCCACGCCCTGCGTTGACGATGACCCTGGATGGTCTCGGCAAACGAGACGGCGCCTTTCAGGCCGCGTGCAAATGCGATCGTTGGTAGGTTCAAAACTGGTTTCTCAAGATGTCATAGGTATGACAAACGGTTCATTTTGAGAAACCTTGAGCCCGATCGGAAATTTTTTCAGAAGCTCACCTGTCTGGGATGAAGATCTGTTGCCTCACGGTGCCATTCCCGCCAAGAGAAAGCGGAATTCATCCTTCATCTCTTGATAGCTCGGTGAGTACTGAGGCTAGCGCCGTCACCTGCTGAGGCGTGAACCTAAAGCGCCATTCATCGATTTTGATTGAAATTTCGCCGTTGGATTCTGTATCCAGGAGAACTGCGTAACTGTTGTCATCGTCTATGACCGCCCCCTCTGAAGTGCCTGGCCAAGTGAAGATGGCAAGCCTGAACTCGCGCGAGTCACTCTTCAGGGAATCATACTTGAGCGTGAAGAATCTGTTCGGGGGCAGCTTTGTACTCATGGTCTCGATATTCCTCAGAAAATAAGTCGCATGACTATTTAAACGGAGGCGAAATTCGAAACTTGAGTGGTGGGTTAAAAAATAAATCTGCCTGAAAAATACTTTGCGCAGCGCTAAAGTCTTGCTCGAAATAATCCGTGTAAGTTTGTATTTCACGGAAAAGCGCTGTGTGGGAAATGATGAGAGAGCATAATTTTGCGGAAATTATTAGATTCAGGGCCGAGCGCGCATTTTCATCTCATGAAGATAATGAATCGCCCCGGACTCTTTAGACACATCAAGGCTTTGCAGGCACACATATCTTATTGCAGCTTGAGACCTCAAGCGGCGCCAGGCTATGACCTGAATGCAGTCAGTGAATGAGCAGGAGAGGGGCTGGATTGGCTCACTGGTGGAGACATCTAGTGGTTTCTGCTGCTCAGTGATTTGGGACATGACCATCTCATGGACAACTGAGGGATCCATGAAAACGGCTCCTCTGTCGGTTACATAGTAATTCTGAAGCTTGTTGGCAGCATCTATGAAGGATTTTTCTCGCTGTTTTCATACTCTGATCGCTTATCGCCAAAAAGCCACGTCCCTAACGTTAACAGGGAGCGAATTAGCCGATTCATCTAGCTTGTCCTATTTACATGATCGTTCAATCTGCCATGAATTGCCCGAGGAGGAGCGTGTTGGGGGGAAGCAGCAGAATACTCGTGAAAGCCGTCCCCCCCCCCGCAGTTTCTTGCATTATTTTCGGGAGGGCAGGTGAGACAGGCTCAGGTATGCAAGGGTCGAGTTAATGTTGGTGTGCCCCATCCATTGATAAAGCCGTTCCGACAAATTCTCTGACACCCGATCACGTGCTGCTTGGCGAATCAAAGAAACTCGACGCTTAGTCTTTTCAGGCATGGCCTCTAGAAGATAGGCATCGACAACTCGGCGCATGGTTTCCGGAGGCATGGAAATGCTAGCGTTATTTGTGGAAGGGAAAAGATAGTCACTGTGAGAAAGGCCAGTTTGGCGAATGTACTCGCCAACCAGCTTGCCGAAACTAGGCGGCATGCGGAGCCTTGCTTTCCGAGGTTTAGATTTCGTGATTTCGATATGCAGACTAACCACGGAGTCTAGGGTTAACGACACGTCACCGACTTTAATGCCAAGCAGATCATTCAGGCGTAGACCTTCCAGCAAACCTAGACAAAAACATTGGTCTCGAAGACTGCCTTTACGTTGAACAACCTCCCAGAAGCTCTGCAAATCTTCCTCGTTGATCGCGTCAGCCGGTTGCCTCATGAGCTCTGCGTTTAGCTCTTCATGTAGCACTGAGGCATCGCCCAGTTGTTCCTCCCCGGAAGCCCCGTCCAAGTCTTGGGTTGGCGACATAAGCACTTCCACCAAACTCATGGGCAGTAATGTGCCGCGCTGCTGGGCGCGCGATGTCTGGAACGCGGTGAGCTCGTGAAGGGGCAGCAAAGCTACCAATCGCGCGACGTCCGGGTTGCCGATATCAATAACTTTCTTGGACTGGCAGAAAGTGATGATCGACGTGCTGATCCAGTCCCTCACTTCATCCTGAGAGGGCCTGGAGCCACTTTGGAGCTGCTTATCAGTCGAATTCTGCAGATCATGAAGATCCCGGTAGCCGAGACCGCGTGAGAGGATGTCTTGTGACGACGCAAGGGAAACGGAAACAGTGCCAGGCCAATTGCGCTGGAGTTTCTTGGAGATACGATTGAAGCCGTATTTGGCACGAAGGTCGGCGAGAGTGATTGGTACGCGCATAGCATCCTCCAATTCGTCAGCGGTGTCGGCTGCCCTCTGACCATTGTCGGAATGCACATAACGCAGAAGAGGTTAAGCACCCTGTGGCTATACCGCCTTGGCGAACCGACCGCCCGAACTCGACTAGGGAGCCGAGGCAGTCACGTTAGCATACTCGAGCAGTGTGTCCACTGAATTGATAGGGGGGGGTTATTGCCTAGGGTAAGACTGAAATAGCAAGCGGAGCGCGCAGGGCATGAGGATGGAAGCCCGATAGGGCCATGACAACGGCGAGCATCGCCGGGCATGGTTCACGACAGCCGTCCCTGTGAGGGCATGCCACGGCAACTACAGCGTCGATGACTACCGAAACGTGCGTTGATCGAATGTCCGGGGCACGACACCCTGGCGCATGCGCCTAGATTACGAGGCCGATGAATTGGGGAGGAGGGGAGTGTGCTACCGCTAAGAGAGGGGGCATACTCCCCCACCTGTTTAACCATCAGGCCTTTTATCGTTGTCAGCTTCACGACAAGCCTTTAGGACAGGTGGGCGGAGTAAGTTGTTCTGGCCTGGTGCGCACTGGCTTTGCAAGCTGACCGCAGGAGTCCAGGTAATCCCACCTAATGATAACCCTCTCCCTATCTTGAATGCCACCGATACGCCCTTACATTCCCAAATCATCCTCAAGTTTTTTGATTTTCAAGCGAAGTGAAGCAAATCCTTGCCGGAGCAGTATCTCATGTAGAGCGTCACTAAAGTCATACCAGTCGCAGCGTGGGCCCGTTTCTCTAAGCAACGGCCAGTCCCTCTTGATCAACTCACGCAACATTTCGCTCAGGATGTAGCATGGATTTGAGAGTGAACCTGGTGGGCAATCGAAGCGGAGGACTTCTCTACCCGTGACTTTGTAGGCATTCCGCTCAAACAAAGCTGATACTCCTCGCCTTGCGATAACGTCTTTAAATGCTCGCCGACAGACCTCCTCCGTCAGATGGAGAGATGCCAGTTCCCACAATTCCAGAATAAGTGACTGCTGCCAATTAGAGGCAATGAGGGACTTATAGATAGCCTCGTTAATCGCCTTGGTGGTGATGAATGGCTTGCGTTTACCACCCATTACTGCGCTCCTCAGGATTCAAGTTCATGAGAGTGAATCTCCGATTCAAGATAATCATAGTTCCGTAGCCTTCCTGTTCTTTCCCTTCTGTTTAGCGATGTTGGTCACGTTACTCAAAATCGAGAGATCTTTCTCCAATTCATCAATCTGAGATATGAGCAACAATTCCCTGGCCAAGCTTTCGTGATAAAGATCTTTGAACAGCTTTTCAGCGCCCTTGTTGGGCTTCGCACTGTTTTCCTTTTTTTGTTTGGCTGCGGCAGCCTTGGTTTTATCGCGAAGCTGATCAAAGCACTCCCGATCTTTTCTGATGGAGCCTTTACCGCGCCCAGCTTCCAAGGCCACGTTGTTGATGGTGATCTTGCTGCCCGGCGGTAAGATGTTAGGCTTGTTTTCAACCAGTCGTTGAAGCGCTGTTTCATATTGGAGAATGACGTCGGAAATCATGAAGTTACCTTAGCCAAAAAAGTTTGCTGGGTCAGAGCGCCCTGTGCCCGGTTTTCTTGGGCGTGTGCTTGGGAGGAATTATCCTTCTCTGAGGTTGAGCTCTTTTCACGCCAGTGTGCTTTATATACTTTATTGAAAGTTACTTTAAAGTCTGGCGACACGGGTTGTTCTCTAGCCAGCCGTTGCAGATCAGCTTCGTACAAGTTGATAACTTTGGAAGTCATGCGATCACCTTAGAGATTTTGTCTTTGAAGAATTGCAGCATGCTGAGTTTCGTTTGCTCTGTGTTGTGGGCAAACGTTCCTTCAGGAATACTGTCGATGATTTTGGTTTGAATGAGAATTGATTGGTCAAGCTTTTTTTCTTTGATGCAGGCGCTGCTGCAGTCTACGCAGGCGACGTAATTATGGTGCACTCGCTCCTTGCACTCCCCAACCTTAAAACATCCACCAAGGATCGTCTCTTTATAGGAAAGTAGTCCCTGTTTGATTTTTTTCAGGGTTTCTTGGAAGTTGGTAACAATATTGGTGGCGTATTCCTTCTTAAGGTTACGCTCATACCAAATTCCTGCAGCGCCGTGCAAATTCGCTTTTTCCATAATCACCTCCTTGAGAAAAAGGCTTGCTTCGGCGTTTACTGTCTGTGCCTGGAAAAACTCAGCCAAGTCAGGATTCTGTTCGGAGAAAAGGAATTTGGCGGATGCAAATCCTCTGGTGTAATAGATGGACATCTGTAAAAGCGTGTGATGAAGCATTCTTTTCAAAGAGGGTAGGGATACCAAGCCACTCTGAGCTGCGTAAACGGCCATTGATCGCCGGAACTGGTGGGTAGTTAGGTTCCAGTTTTGTCCTATTTGAAACTTCAGATTGGCAGCCCAGTTTCGAAGTGGGTCAATCATTACCAATTCCTCGTAGTCCTCATCTGTAATTGCTGTCGGTGGAAAAGTTTCCTCCCATCTGGTGGGGTTCAGAGCTCCTTGGTACAACTCTGTATCTTTTTGTTTTTTTTCGTATTCATTAGCTACCGGAAGGTATGATACTGATAGGAAAAGGCGGTTTTCAGTGTCTATGCAAGCTGGCATATATACTTTGATCAGTCGAGCGATGCTGCAAGCACAATCATATGGAAGCAGGATTGACTCAGACGTAATCCATTTGGCTGGTCGTGGCTCTTTGGTTAGCTTAACTGTTAGTCCGTCCACGACATAGGTTTTAGGCCCTATCTTTTCAACGCACCCATCTTTTAGTAGATAGGCTTCACGCTCTCGCATGGCAGTAAAAATATGGATAAGCATTTTTGCAGCGTAGTTGCACCTGCTGATGAAGTTGCTCACATTGGAGAGTTGCCTCATCTTATACTTTTCACGAATCACTGAGAGCCCACATTCTTCCATTGCGACCTCAAACTCAACGTTGGGGTTGTGCGGATCAGTGGATTTTCTTTTGAATCGGCCATAGAATCGATTCAACCCTGCTCTTCGGTTCAATTCAGAAATTTGTATTTCGTTTTCTTGATATTCCTGAAGTAAAGATGTGTAATGAGAAATCTTTTCGAACAAAATACGCCCTGGAATAACAGGGTGCTGCTCGGACTCGTCCGCCGATTCTCGAATTGCACGGTCGAGTATCTTGGTAATGGTTGTAGATACAGAGAATATATGTTCTTCAATCACCTTGTTAATGATCATCTGCAGGGTTCTGAGGGTCGTGTAAGATTTTATTTTGTCGATGTGCGACTTAAAGTGGACAGGATGTTTAAGAAGTTCTGCCAATGTGACGCCCTTTTTCGTGGCCTGATTGCAGAGCCTGCGGAGATCAGTTAAGAAGGATCGTACCGTGTCAATACTTGGGTAGGAACCGGTTCTCTGTGAGGGCCGATGGATCCAGATTGCAACAATCTTCTGTGTTTGTTCGAGGTTTTTAACCTCAAGCTCGGTGCTTGTCCTGAACTTGCTGAAGCTGATATAAGCCTTTCGATTCTGGTGGCTTCTTAGCAACGGCGTCTGCCATTCAATGTCTCCGACAACGCTTAAAATATTCCCGTGTATGTCCCTGCTAATCACGGTCGCTGGTGTGATTAGGTCGGAGGGAATGCCCATGTAGGCATCGATGCCGTGCTGGAGTGATGCAGTGGATGATAATTTCATTGAATCGCTCCTAAATAAACTAATTGATTAAGTACGGTTGCCCAGTATTCAGAAAGTTCTTCATGGTCGAATACCGAGGCCTGGATGGTCGAAACTCTGTCGGCCAGTTCCGGTGAAATTTTGCTAATGCTTGTTAGGATTGATTCAATTCGCGCTACAGTAGGGCCGTTCAACTTATTGAATTCTTCAGCTGAAGTAGACTGATGGCGAATTTCGTTGAGAAAATATTTGAGGCTCAGAAGTTTTTTAAGGTCATTGTCCGTAGCATGCACAACGAAGTTTGAGCAAAACAGGCATGTGATGAAGTTTTCGCAAGCTGGTTGGCTCACCTCCGACACGATCTCCACCACAGCTATGGCATTGCCGGGTTTGATGCAGTGTCCAGCAGGGATGCTCTGCTGGCGTTTTCGGGCTGCAGCCTTAATAGCATCTGACAGCAGATTGTAGAATGCACTGATTTCTTTGGCGGCTACATCATCTTCAGCTGATGAATAGGCCTTGGCTATAGTGCCGATACGGCTTTGTAAAAGCTGGCTTGCTACAATAAGTCCGTACTCTTTGAGAAGGTAGTTTGACTTATATAGTCGCAGTTGGCGGTAGCCGACCTTGGGGAAATCTTTGTCTATAAATGAACGCATCGCAGATATAAGCTTGAGCAAGCAGCCCTTCTGTAAAGGTCTTACTCGATCTTCTGGCATCACAGGGACATGCAGAAAAAGATAATTCGAAGCATAGTTGCTGGTGATGAGTTTTCTTAATTCAAGATATTCTTCAAATCTCTTGACGAATTGCGCAGCTATGGTAAAGCTCTGACGCTTGTTCCCTGCTCGCCATTTCACAGTACGAAAACCTTGCTGGGCTGGCACTACTTCGTAGGTACCCGTATGCCACTCCAGGACAGAAATCTGCTTTTCATTAATTGCGGTGTTTGCCGCAAATAAAAGTAGAAAACAGTCGTGCGCCCATTTGGCGAGTCGATGCCTATGTTGGGTCAAAATAGCAGGATTCGAATTTTCCCTCTCGAGCGACAGAAGGCCTTCCCTATACCGCTTTTTGCGATTTCGGGGCTGGTTGGGGATCAACGTACCAGTGCTATAGTCCCAGATCTCACTTGCGCCTTGGAGGGGGGCAAAATTTCTTGGATAGCAGAAGTTTTCGTGAGGAACGATCCACTTCATCTTGCCAAATAAGGAAATTTGAAACGGATATTTCTCAAGGTTAATTAGCGATTTGGTTAGCCCGCTAAAGATGTCTGACGAGATCGCGAGAGCGTGCGACAATTCATCTTCTTTAGGGACTTTTGTCTCGTTTTTAGGAGGTGCCTTAGTGTTAACGTAAACTCTTGGTAGAGCCTGTTTGAAGTGTGTATCTGATTCGGGAAAAAGAGACTTGATGATACTGAAAGCATAGATTTGTTTTCCGGAAGCCGTTGAGTCTGCGTTTTTTTTGCATACCCATTGATTGTAAACAGCGTTAGAGTATGATGAATAGCATTCATAATAATTTTTATCGCTTTTCAAGAGGTTTAAATAACCATTCTTATAGGCCCACTCGAACTGCTGATTCAATAGCCGACACTTAGCCATGAATGTAATAGGCCTAATTTCGCCGGTTTTGAGATTGTCAATGAGCGATCTGGCCCATCCATCAATTGCCGTGGCTCTATCGGGGCAGTAATCGTGCTCGGTGCACTTGTAAAGAGAGCTCCCAGCTATCCGGTGCCTATGAGTAAAGCAAAGTGACCCCACATGAAAAAGTTCTTCGTCAACTACCAGGAAGGCAAGGTTTTGAATTCCTGATTTATCTATTATTCTGTGAATTTCCATCATGGAGGTCTTATCGACGTCAATGACTGTGATGTTTGGATTGTTGCGCATTATCGAGCGAACTTTAGGCGTAAACATAGTTTTCCGCCAAGGTCTGAAGGTGAAGTTCGAAGTCACTCTGCGCCTGCAGCCCGATATTTCTCGTTTCCCGGAAGCGGGAGTATCGCTGCGTTGTTGAAATGTCGCTGTGTCCCATTCTTCGCTGCACTTCAGTTAGTACTGCGTAAATGCGGTTGGTATCAGAGTTAGGTATTCCTTTCAATTTTTGATCAATAAGATTCATGCAGAAGCAAGCCCTAAGATTATGGAATCTAAATTTGAATGGTGTGTCAGATTGGTTTAGCAGAGCTTGGAATTTTTTAGAGGCGAACTGACGAACTGAGTAGCCTTCTTGAATCGGTTTGTCTTGACCCCTTTCCATATCATTTTTTGAGATGTAGTAGGGGTTGCCGTGCTGAGTGAGAAATACATATTGCTCTCCACCGTTTCTAGCCGAAGCCTTGGTAGCTCGTCTTTTATGCCGATCCGAATTTATGTAGACGTAAAGAAGAGCATTTAACCAAGCGGGAATATATAAGAGCATGGTTTTGTTGAATTTATTATCGATCAGAGTCCCGCGTCCTATTTTGACTGCAATTTCATTTGTTTTAACGAGTTCGGGATTGACGATGTTGGACTGGCGAATGGTAAAGGTAGTGCTGATTCGTGATCCTGTGAATATGGATAGAAGGAACGCCAAAAACATTTCGGTATTACCACTTGCAACCAGGGTTTGGACTAGAGAGATCTGTTGCTCCTGGCTGTACGGATAGAGCTTACCTTCATCGATAATGTAATCGCCTGTAGAGTCTTCACCTGTTGCCACGATTCGGAGGTTGGTGGTAATTACTTTCTTGTTTCGATAGAAGCCTCTCTTGTCATGATATGGAATTCTACAAACTTTTTCTGTCCATAGCGCTTCGGTGGGATGATAGTCGTGCCGACCCTGCATCCAGCGATAAAAGTTTACGACTGCTGAAATTCGCCCATTTGCAGTGCTAGCTGCAATTTCATTCAGATTAACCTTTAGTTTTAACTCGGCCTTGTAATGAAATGTCGGGCGTGAACCTTCTCGTTTGGGTGTGGCAAGGTAATCAACGCCGTCCTGCGCTAGCGTATTCATGTAGTCTACAAGACTCTTGGCGAATCCTTTCAATGTCTGGTCTGACGGCGCGTCAAAATCTATGGCTCTCGCTAGAATGTAAAGCGCCCCATGTTTCCATATGGAACCATCTGGATTAAGGATTACCGGTACGTTCCGGACTACCTTGTCTCCGGCATCGCTGTCGAACGGTCTGATGAAGTAGTTTCCCGCCAAACTAGCTTCTAGCTCAGAGCCATCCTCGTCATTAGAGTGACTCGACTTTCTGAACAAAGACACGAGCGGCAACGTCACGTACCGGTATTTTTTAACAGGTACTTTTCGAGGGGTTTTATTTACGAGTGCTGGCATGCTCGAAGGCGCGATTATGGACTAGGGATAGCGATTTAAGTTTTCCTTCAATGGCTCTGTCAAGAGGTATTTAGAGTATGCGGAAAGTACACTCTTATTTGCGCATTATGTTATCTCTTATTGTTTATTGATGAATTGTCAAGTTTGGCTTCTTGCAAAATTTTGGCCGCTGCTCTTGTTGCGCTACTCGCAAAGCCTTGAGCTCTGCCGCTCACGGAGGCAAGGTCAGTGTTCATGTAAAAAAATATCAGTGCGAAATTGTGGTGTTTAGTGGTTATTAAGCCAATGTTATTTATTGCATATTCGCACCGAAAACTTACCGACGCCAATTGACCAGCGGTCGCTAAATCACCTAGCTTTGGACGTTACTGCCTTGGTACTCGCAGGTTTCTGGAACGACTCACGCCTGCTTCAAATTTCTTGTCAACTCGTGATCAAAGCTGCTAACCGGCTAAGTGCGGCTCACTCTGTGTCTGCGGCCCTTTAGGACAGCATCGCTCCACAAGGATGGCTGGTTGGAGGTTTTCCTTAGCTGGCTCCTGCTGCATTGGCAAGTGCAGGAATCCTCCCTGCAGAAGAGTTGTGTGGCCGGCTGACAAGCTCAGTTTTTCACCTGTCAGCACGCACTAGGGTGCCTACCTTGAATGATGCAGCATGAATAGGTATTGCTCACATCCACCTCCTGAAGCAGTAGCTATTTTTCAAGCGTGCTACGGCAGCGTACCTATTCATTGGGGATGACATTGTCAGCTCCAACTATTCAGATGCTGGAGAATGGGCTCGGGGTAGGCGAAGGAGGATCTAGAGAGAGGCGCACTCATGGAATGTGAGTCATCTGCAGCACTATTGCACCTGCCTAATCCAAACTACCACTAAGCAAATTGATTGAGGCCATTAAGAGGCTGAAGCTGCTTCGCTACCGTCTCTTTGGCTAACAGAGTCACCTATTGGGGTTACCTACTGAATGGCGAGGGAAGTGTTGAGTAGGTGTTAGCCACACCGAAGCCACTGCTGACAGTCTGGGTGGAGGGGTGAGAGCTTGGCGCGGGGGAGGAGGAGATCATGAAATGGGTTGTCCATTTTTGAGATTATCTACGGGTCGTAGTCAGTTTTTCATAACTCACGGGTGGTTCTGTACCTTGACCGTATGCAGGGTGATATCGACCACGTCGCCATCAGCACCGACCTGCGGCATTTCGATCCAGTCACCCACCCGCAGCATGTCGTTGCTGGTGAGCTGCACACTGGCCACGAACGACAGCAGGGTATCCTTGTACACCAGCAGAATGACCGCCGACATGGCACCCAGGCCCGACAGCAGCAGCAACGGCGAGCGGTCGATCAGGGTGGCGACGATGACAATCGCGGCAAACACGAACAGGACCATCTTGGCCAGCTGTACGTAGCCTTTGATCGAACGGGTACGCGCATGCTCGGTGCGGGCGTAGATGTCCAGCAGGGCATCGAGCAGGGCGGAGATCGCCAGGGTCAGGAACAGGATGGTGAAGGCCAGGGCCACGTTGCCGAGGAAATGCTGGCTGGCGGCGTTCAGTTCCGGCACCAGTTTCAGGCCGAACTGCACAAACAGTGAGGGGGTGGTTTGCGCCAGGCGGTGAAAGACCTTGTTTTCGCGCAGGTCGTTGACCCAGTGCAGGGCCGGTTGGCGACCAAGCAGACGAGCGGCGTGCAGGATCAGAAAGCGTGCAACGCGGCCCAGTACCAAGGCGATCAGTAGAAGCACAGCCAGGCCAAGACTGGCGTGCAATAAGGGGTGTTCGTCCAGCGTGCCCCAGAGATCCAGGGAGTTTTGCCACATCGATTGAATATCCATTGCCGTGCTGAAGATCTTCCGATAAGTGAAAAGGAGGGGTATTAGAGCGTGTATTGACGACAAGTTGGCAAAAGAATTCGGCGTCGACGCCGGAAAACGTTACCCTATGCAACTGAATTTTTTGCACATGCCCGAGGTACACCCGTGTTTTCCCAATTCGCCCTGCACGAACGCCTGCTCAAAGCCGTGGCCGAGCTGAACTTTGTCGAGCCGACGCCGGTGCAGGCAGCGGCCATTCCGCTGGCGTTGCAAGGGCGGGACCTGCGGGTGACGGCAAAAACCGGCAGCGGCAAAACCGCCGCGTTCATGCTGCCGGTGCTCAATCGCCTGGTTGACCTGAAGCAGAAGCGTGTCGAGATCCGCGCGCTGGTACTGCTGCCGACCCGTGAACTGGCTCAGCAAACCCTGAAGGAAATCGAGCGTTTCGCTCAGTTCACCTTCATCAAGTCGGGCATCATCACCGGCGGTGAAGACTTCAAGGAACAGGCTGCCATGCTGCGCAAGGTGCCGGATATCCTCGTCGGTACCCCGGGCCGCATGCTCGAGCACCTCAACGCCGGCAACCTCAAGCTCGAGCACGTGCAGGTCATCGTCCTCGACGAAGCCGACCGCATGCTCGACATGGGCTTCTCCGAAGACGTCGAGCGCCTGTGTGGCGAGTGCCCGAACCGCGAGCAGACCCTGCTGTTCTCCGCCACCACCGGCGGTGCCGGCCTGCGCGACATGATCGCCAAAGTGCTGAAAGACCCTGAGCACCTGATGCTCAACACCGTCAGCCAGCTCAACGACGGTACCCGTCAGCAGATCATCACCGCGGACCACAATCAGCACAAAGAGCAGATTGTGCAGTGGCTGCTGGCCAACGAGACCTACCAGAAGGCAATCATCTTCACCAACACCCGGGTCATGGCCGACCGCATCTACGGTCACCTGGTTGCCAAAGACTTCAAAGCCTTCGTCCTGCACGGCGACAAAGACCAGAAAGACCGCAAGCTGGCCATCGAGCGCCTGAAGCAGGGCGGTGCCAAGGTGCTGGTGGCGACCGATGTCGCGGCCCGTGGCCTGGACGTCGACGGCCTCGACCTGGTGATCAACTTCGATATGCCGCGCAGCGGCGACGAATATGTACACCGTATCGGTCGTACCGGCCGTGCCGGCAACGAAGGCCTGGCCGTTTCGCTGATCTGCCACGGCGACTGGAACCTGATGTCGAGCATCGAGCGCTACCTGAAGCAAAGCTTCGAGCGCCGCGTCATCAAGGAAGTCAAAGGCACCTACAGCGGTCCGAAGAAGGTCAAGGCCTCGGGCAAGGCCGCCGGGGTGAAGAAGAAAAAAGCTGATCCGAAGAAGGGCGACAAGAAAGTAGCGGCCAAGCGCAAGCCAACCGCCAAGCCAAAGCCTAATGCTCCGCTGGCCAGTGCCGACGGCCTGGCGCCGCTCAAGCGTCGCAAGCCGGCGCCTGCTGCCGAGTAAGGCTCAGGTCATCCCACGTCTACACGGTCGACCCGTTGTAGACGTGGGTATCACTCCACGACGCTTCAGACTTTCTTCTCCGCCGTTTTCAGCTCCTGCAACCGTTTGTCGATCAGCTGACACTTGTCCGGCAGGTCCTTGCTGGCACTCTCAAGCTTCATCCCTTTCAACTCGTCGTTGATCTCCTTGGCCTTCTGCGGATTCTGCTCCGTCAGTCGCGTGACCTCCTTGGCCAGTTCCTCGCGTTTCTCCGTGGCTTCTTCAAGTGTGCATGCCCAGCTGGGCAGGGCCAGCAGCAGGCTGGCGGCAGCAGCAATGTTCAACAGGGTTTTCATCGGCAGGACTCCCTTGGCTTGGTCTTGCGGTTGAGCCGCAAGCCGTGCGCAAAGTTCACTCGAAGCGCAACACAAGGCTGGCAATCAACGCCTGCAGCCACTGATAATCAACGTTGGATCCACAGCTGCCGAGACTCTGCCATGCCGTTCGCCGATAACGGGTGCCCGCAATGAGCGCCACCCGCCGCAATACCGATGCCTTTGCCCTGCAAGTGATGCTGGTGCTGTGCCTGATCTGGGGCATTCAGCAGGTGATGATCAAGATGGCCGCGCCGGACATTGCCCCGGTGATGCAGCAGGCCTTGCGTTCGGGCATGGCAGCCGTGCTGGTCGGCCTGTTGATCTGTTTTCGCGGCGGTTGGGATCAGGTGGCGCAAACCTGGCGGGGCGGTTTGCTGGCTGGCGCGCTGTTTGGCGTGGAGTTTCTGTTCATCGCCGAAGGCTTGAAGCTGACCTCGGCGGCGCACATGTCGGTGTTCCTCTACACGGCGCCGGTATTTACCGCGCTGGGCCTGCACTGGCTGCTGCCGAGCGAACGCCTGCGCCCCCTGCAATGGCTGGGCATCGTCCTGGCCTTTGCCGGGATTGCCTACGCGTTTGCCGGTGGCGTGTCGTTGTCAGAAATGGACGGGCGGATGCTGCTGGGCGATGCCTTCGGTGTGTTGGCGGGTCTGGCCTGGGGCGCGACTACGGTGGTGGTGCGCACGTCCCGGCTCTCGGAGGCTCCGGCGACCCTGACGTTGTTCTATCAGCTGGCCGTCGGCTTCGTCGGCTTGTTGTGCATCGCCACCCTCAGTGGCCAGCTGACCCAGGTCCACTTCACCCCCTTGTCTATTGGCAGCCTGCTGTTTCAAGGCCTGATCGTATCGTTCTTCAGCTACCTGACGTGGTTCTGGCTGCTGCGCCGTTATCTGGCATCGAACCTGGCGGTGTTTTCCTTCATCACCCCGTTGTTCGGCGTGACCTTTGGTGTGCTGCTGCTGGGTGAGCCGCTGAGCCTGAACTTCGTCCTCGGCGCGGTGATGGTGTTGCTCGGGGTGACCCTGGTCAGCGCTGAACAGTGGGTGCGCCGACGTTTGCGCAGCCTGCTGGGTTAATCTGCGGCCGCCACAGCAGCGTTCCGGCCAGCAGTAAGCCGCTGCCAGCGAAGACCAGCGCCGGTTGCAAACTGGCGGCAAAGTGATTGCTCAGCGCTGCCAGCAGCGGGCCGCTGAGCTGGCCTGCGGCAAAACACGCGGTGAGCAAGCCTGCGTTGCGCTGATAGCCGTGGGGCGACAGCTCGCGCAGGCGTTGCATCACCAACTGCATGCACGCCAGGAACGGTGTGCCGCACAGTAACACCCCCAGCGCCAGGCCCGGGCCGTTGCCCAGCAAGCAGGCGAACACGCCGGCGGCTTGTAACCACAACGTCACCATCAACCAGCGCGCCGTAGTGCCCCAGTGCGGGCGGCGATAGCTGGCCACGACCACCCCCAGTGCTGCGGCCAGGCCAAACCCCGGCCAGAACAGGTCCGCCAGCCAGTGTCCGTGGAAGCGTGCGCTGGCCATCTGCGACATGAATGTGGCCGGGATGATGTAACCGATACCGTACAGCGCATAGATCAGGCCGAGGCGGGCGATCCCCCGGGTTGGCGGCTGTGCGGTCAGCGCGGCCGTGGCAGGCGCTGCGGTGTGCGGGCGCGGAAGAAAGGGCAGCACAGCCAGCAACATGAACAATGCTGTACCGGCATAGACCAGCCAGAGTGAGGCGGAGCCCAGGCCATAAAGGTTGGCGAACAGCGCCAGCAGTCCCGTCAGCATGATGCCGACGCCAGGCCCGGCAAACACCAGGGCCCCCGGCTTTGGCAGGTTGCTTGAGGCCGCCACCTGCTGACTGAGGCTGGTGAGCATGACCAGCACCCAGGCGCTGGCCACGCCGGTACCGAAGCGCAGCAGCAGGTGGCTCCAGAAACCGCTGGCCCAGACAGAGGCCAGGGTGAGCAGTACACACAACCACAAGCCGCCGTGCAGCCGGGCGCTGACCTGGCCTGGACGGCGGGCGAACATGGCGTCCAGCGCGCCGAGCAGGTAACCCAGGTAATTGGCGGCGGCGATCAGGCCGGCGGCGGTCAGGCTGACCTGGCCTTCGCCGATCAGGTGCGGCAACTGGGGGGTGAGGGCGAAGCGGCCGATGCCCATGGCCATCATCAAGGCCACAGCACAGGCGAGCAGGCGAATGAACGGTGACATGGTCAGGTTCCTCAAGCAGGATCGATGACCGTCAGGCTACGGAGGATTGACTTTCAGTAAAATTGAATAATTATGAGTAACTTGTTCTGTTCTGGAGAATGTCTTGTGGAGCTCAGCCAATTGCGCATTTTTCAGGCGGTCGCCGAGGCAGGGTCGATAACCCGGGCAGCTGAACGCATGCACCGGGTGCCCTCGAACCTGTCCACTCGCCTGCGCCAGCTTGAAGAGCAACTGGGTGTGGAACTGTTTCGTCGTGAGCGCCAGCGCTTGCAATTGTCGCCGGCGGGCAAGGTCTTGCTCGATTACGCGGGGCGCATGCTGGCGCTACGCGATGAAGCCGTGGCCGCTGTGCAAGGCGGGCAACCGGCGGGTGATTTCGCCCTGGGCACCATGTACAGCACGGCGGCGATCCACCTGCCGGCGCTGCTGGCGCGCTATCACAAGACTTACCCCGCAGTGAACCTGCAGGTACTGCCGGCGCCCAGTGGCGAACTACTTGAAGGCCTGCTCAGCGGTCGTCTGGACGCCGCCCTGGTGGATGGCCCGCTGGCATTGGCCGGGCTGGACGGCGTGCCGTTGTGCGAAGAAACGCTGGTACTGATTACCGAGCCCGATCATCCCCCGGTGCACAGCGCCCGGGATGTGGCGGGGCGTGCGGTGTTCACCTTCCGTCAGGGATGTGCCTACCGCATGCGCCTGGAAGCCTGGTATGCGCAGGACCATGCCGCGATGGGGCGGGTCATGGAGATCGAGTCCTATCCGAGCATGCTGGCTTGCGTGATTGCCGGATCGGGGGTAGCGCTGATGGCCCAGTCGATGCTCGACAGCTTGCCCGGACGAGAGCGGGTGGCGGCACACCGTCTACAGTCACCGTTCGATCTGGCGACGACCTGGCTGATGTGGCGCAAAGGCATGCGTGGCGCGAACCTGAGTGCCTGGATCGATCTGCAACAAGGGGAAACAGTTGCCGAGGCGGCGCAAGTGGCGGTCAGGGCTTGATTAAGATCAAACTTGACCCAACTTGTAGTCCTAGAGCATGCGCAACGCAGGACATAGGGCTATGATCTGTATGAAGCATCGCAGGATTGAATCGCCGTGCAGGCTGACCCGTAAGGGGGTGTTATGAGAAACAATCTGTTCAACTGGCTTCACGACCTGGCTGCGGCCCTGGGCTTGATTCCACCGCCATTGCAGCCGGTGCCAATCCCTACCGATGAGGAGCAGCGCAAGCGCCAGCCACGTCGCTAGGCGCCCGGCCCGGGCCGCCGCATCAGGTTGATGCGACGGCCACCACTGGCTTGAATCAGGCCAGGTTCGTTGCAGCCGCCGGACGGCGGGACATCAAGCTCACCACTACGAAACTCACCAGCGCGATCGCCAGGCTGTAGTAGATCGGCGTGTTGGCATCCATCCCGTCCTTGATCATGAACGCCAGGGCAGTGATAAAGCCCAGGGTCATGCTGGTGATAGCACCGGCAGTGGTCGCACGCTTCCAGTAGATCGCACCGATCAGCGGTACCAGCATGCCGCCAACCAACAGGTTGTAGGCCAGGGTCAGGGCGCTGATCACGTCCTCAACCACAAGGGCGATACCCAGTACGGCAATACCGGTCAGCAGGGTGAACAGGCGGTTGATGCCCAGGCTCGACTGCTTGCCGCCACGCAGCTTGGGCAGCAGGTCTTCGGTCAGTACAGTGGACGCTGCCAGCAGGCCAGCACTGGCCGTCGACATCATCGCTGCCAGTGCAGCAGCAATCACCAAGCCGCGAATGCCATCAGGCAGGGCGGATTTGACGATGGCGGCAAAGGCGTTGTTGGCGTTGCCCAGATCCGGCAGCAGCACGTGGGCCGCCATACCGATCACCGCACACACCAGACCGTAGATCACGCAGTAGATACCGGCAGTGGTACCGGCACGCTGAGCGACTTTTTCGTCACGCGCAGTAAACACCCGCTGCCAGATATCCTGACCGATCAGGATGCCGAAGAAGTAGATCAGGAAGTAGGTGATGATGGTGTCCCAGCCTATGGTGGTGAAGCTGAAGCTGGACGCTGGCAGCTTGGCCACCAGCTCGTCCCAGCCGCCCACGCGGTACAGGCAGATGGGCAGCAGGACAAACATCAGACCGACGGTCTTGATCACGAACTGGACGATGTCGGTCAGGGTCAGCGACCACATGCCGCCGACGGTGGAATACACCACGACAACACCGCCACCGAGCAGGATCGCAGCCCAGAACGGAATTTCGAACAGCACTTGCAGGACGGTACCCATTGCCAGGGTCGAGGTCACGGCGATCATCAGCGCATAGGCGAGCATGATCACGGCGCTGGCCTGACGGGCCATGGGGTTGTAACGCTGTTCCAGCACTTGCGTCACGGTGAAGATCTTCAGGCGCAACAGCGGCTTGGCCAGGAACAGGTTCAGGGCGATGATGCCCAGGCCCAGGGCCGCGCACAGCCAGAAGCCCGAGATACCGTGAACGTAGCCCAGTTTTACCGTACCCACGGTCGAAGCACCGCCCAGTACCGTGGCTGCCATGGTGCCCATGTACAGGCTTGGGCCCAGGTTGCGTCCCGCCACCAGGTAATCTTCGTGGGTTTTCGCCCGGCGCATGCCGTAATAACCAAGCGCGAGCATGCCGGCCGCATAGATCAGAACAACGAACAAGTCTAAGGCCATGGGTGTCTCCGATTATCTTTTTTATGGTGAGAGCGATCCTGACGCCAGGCAAGCCCGGCGCCGGTCATTCGTCTACTAAGCGGGTCGCTGGTACGACCCCGCTGTCATGGCTCCTGCCCGTTGCAGCTCCTGGTGTTGCCTGTCAGCGGCGTACGACGCCGGGCAGGGCACAGAGCATTTCGTAAAGCAGGTTGGCACCCAGCAACGAGGTGTTGCCGGTGGTGTCGTAAGGTGGGGAGACTTCCACCAGGTCGCAGCCGATCAGGTCCAGGCCCTGGCAGCCACGAATGATTTCCATCGCCTGGATGGTGGTCAGGCCACCGATTTCCGGGGTGCCGGTACCTGGCGCCCAGGCAGGGTCGATGCCGTCGATGTCGAAGCTCAGGTACACCGGGCCGCCGCCGACTTTTTCGCGGACTTCGGCCATCAGTGGCTCCAGGGATTTGTGCCAGCACTCTTCGGCCTGGACCACACGGAAGCCCTGCTTGCGGCTCCAGTTGAAGTCTTCGGCGGTGTAGCCCTGGGCGCGCAGACCGATCTGTACCACGCGGTCGCAGTCCAGCAGGCCTTCTTCCACGGCGCGGCGGAAGGTTGTGCCGTGGGCGATTTTCTCGCCGAACATGTGATCGTTGACGTCAGCGTGGGCGTCGATGTGTACCAGGCCTACCTTGCCGTGCTTTTTGTGGATTGCACGCAGGATCGGCAGGGTGATGGTGTGGTCACCGCCCATGGTCATCGGGATGACGTTGTGTTCAAGGATTTCGTCGTAGGCTTCTTCGATGATCCGCACAGCATCAAGCAGGTTGAAGGTGTTGATCGCCACGTCACCGATATCGGCGACCGACAGCGAATCGAAGGGCGCAGCGCCGGTGGCCATGTTGTACGGGCGGATCATCACCGACTCGGCGCGGATCTGGCGCGGACCAAAACGGGTGCCGGAACGCAGGGAGGTGCCGATGTCCAGGGGGATGCCGATGAATGCGGCATCAAGGCCTTCGGCGCTTTGCAGGTGAGGCAGGCGAAGCATGGTGGCGATGCCGCCGAAACGCGGCATTTCGTTGCCGCCCAGTGGTTGGTGCAGAATCTTGTCCACGGTCGGGCCTCATCGATTCGATTGTTTTAGTTGTTTGAACCTGTCAGGCCGGGCGGGGATCACTCCCGAAACGCTGGCGAGCAGGTGCATTGCGGCAGAGTTTGCAAAAGGTAGTGGTGGAGAGGAATCGCTACACGCAAATACTTAGTTCAGTTTTTTCTAAACTAATGCGTGGAATCTGGTTAGACTTTTCCCATCTGCTGCCTTCCGGACCTTCACTTTCATGGCCTCTGCACTGCCCGACCTGAAACTCCTGCGCATCTTCGTCAGCGTCGTGCGCCACCAGGGCTTTGCCAACGCCCAGCGCGAACTGAACCTGTCGACTTCAGCGATCAGCACCTACATGAGCCAGCTTGAGGCCGCTCTGGGTATCGTGCTGTGCCACCGTGGCCGGGGCGGTTTCAGCCTGACCAGCAAAGGCGAGCTTTTCCATCAGGAGACGTTGCGCCTGTTGGCAGAGATGGATGGTTTTGAACAGTACGCTGCGGCCCTCAAGGGGGAATTGCGCGGCACGTTGAACCTGGGCGTGATCGACTCGACCGTCGGTGATCGGGCGTTGCCGCTGGCCGAGGCCATTGGTGCCTACAGCCAGGAGCACCCGGCAGTGCACCTGCACCTGTCGGTATCCAGCCCCTATGAATTGCAGCTGGGGGTCCAGGACAACCGCCTGGACCTGGCTATCGGCGCGTTCTCGACGCGCATGAGCGGCCTGGTGTATCAGCCGCTGTACCGTGAACAGCACTGGCTGTATTGCAGTAACCGTCACCCGCTGTACCACGAGCGGCGCATTCCCGAGCAGGTCATCACCCAGCAGCGCATGGTCGGGCGCGGCTACTGGAGCCAGGCGGAGCTGGCCCGGCATGGCTTCAAGCACAGTGCGGCAACCGTGGAAAGTATGGAGGCACAGCTGATCCTGGTGTTGTCTGGCGCCTACATCGGCTACCTGCCGGAACACTATGCCCAGGCGTGGGCCGACAAGGGCGACTTGCGGGTGCTGTCGCCGGCAACCTTCGGTTACCAGGCGCCGTTTTCCATGATCATCCGCCGCGGGCGCAGCCGCGAACCCCTGATCCAGACGTTCCGCGATCTGCTCAAGGCGCAACTGACGCCTGCCTGAAAGAGGGTGGTCTGAAATTTTTACGCAACGCGCTGAAAATTCCTGAAAACTCGGGCACCTCCCCGTAAATGCTCTGCTAAACCTGTATTTGCTTTGATGAAATTCCCCCTCATCTTCCAAGCAGGGATCGCCCAGATGCGCATGAATTTGCCCGTCACTGAGCACGAAAGAACCTTTCCCAATGAACAACGCCTGATTTCCACCACCGACCTCAACAGCCGCATCACCTACTGCAACGATGCCTTCGTGGCGATCAGCGGCTTTACCTACGACGAACTGCTGGGCCAACCGCACAACCTGGTGCGCCATCCCGACATGCCTGCGGTGGTGTTTGCGCATATGTGGGAGACCATCAAGCAAGGCAAACCGTGGATGGGTGTAGTCAAGAACCGGGCGAAGAACGGTGACTGCTACTGGGTCAGCGCCTATGTCACGGCCATTTATGAAAACGGCCAGGTCAGCGGTTACGAGTCGGTACGCTCGGTGCCGACCCGCGAGCAGATCCGCCGCGCCTCGGCGCTGTACGCGCGGTTACGCCAGGGCCGGGCAGCAGTGCCCTGGGCGGCACGTCTGGGCGAAGTGCTTGAGCATGGCTGGCCGTTGCTCGGTGCGGGATTGCTGTCGGCAGCGGCTTACCTGTGGCTGCCGCAATACGCGGCGCTTGGCGTGCTCATGGCCAGCCTGCTCAGCGCCTGGTACCTGATCGAGTCGCGGCAAAACCGGGTGATCAAACGCACCCTGGCCGACCACCCGAAAGCCTTTACCAGTGCGCTGGTGGCCCTGACATACAGTGCCAACAAGGGCCTGCAGGGGCAGCTTGACCTGGCCATCATCAGCGAGGAAGCGCGTTTGCAGACGGCGCTGACCCGGCTGGTGGATGCTGGCGTCGGAGTGAAGGCGCGCGCGGCGCAATCGTCGGACCTGTCCGGCGCCCAGGCGCAGATGCTCGACCGCCAGCGCAGTGAAACCGATCAATCGGCCACGGCGATTGCGCAAATGGCGGCGACCATTCAGGAGGTTACCCACAACGTGCAAAGCACCGCCACAGCCGCTGCCGATGCCGACCAACTGGCCCAGCAGGGCAGCGATCTGGCCCAGCAAAGCTTGCGCGCGATGGGCAGCATGAGCGAGGCGGTCAACGACATCGGGCAGGCGGTCAACGCCCTGGCGGAACAGACCCAGTCGATTGGCAGCGTGGTCGATGTGATCACCTCGATTGCCGAGCAAACCAACCTGCTGGCGCTCAATGCCGCGATCGAGGCGGCACGTGCAGGCGAGCAGGGACGCGGATTTGCGGTGGTCGCCGACGAGGTGCGTTCACTGGCCCAGCGCACACGCACTTCCACTGAAGAGATTCACCAGATCATCGCCTCGTTGCGTGACGGTGCACAGCGGGCAGTGTCGACGGCCAGCAAAGGCGAACAGATTTCCCGGGACAGCGTGCAACGGGTCGAGGCCGTACAGTCGGCACTGGTGGGAATCACCCAGGCGGTCAGCCGCATCACCGGCATGAGTCAGCAGATGGCTACGGCGTCCGAGCAACAGAGTCATGTCGCCGAAGACATCAACCAGCAGATCACCCGCATCGCCCAGCTGTGCGATCACAGCGCCGGGCAGGCCAAACAGGGCGCTGAAATCAGCCAGGACCTGGAGCGCATGGCCGATTACCTGTACAGCCTGGCTGAACGTTTCAACCGTTGAATCCTTTGGTCTTCTCCCACAGGGAAGTGGGCTTTTTTCGGGGCGGGTGTGGCACACTTTGCGCGCTCAGGAGAACCCGATGTCCAGAATCCAGTGCGAGCGCTGCCTGCGCCCACAAGCTCATTGTCTATGCCCGCTTATCCCGCTGTTGAACAGCCGCACCCGGGTGTTGCTGCTGCAGCATCCCTCTGAAGTCCGCCACGCCCTCAACACCGCGAAACTGGCCGCCCTGGGCTTGAGTAACGCACAGTTGCGGGTTGGCGAAGTGTTTGAAGATCTGGAAGAACTGCTGGTGGTGCCGGGGTATCGCAGCGCATTGCTGTTCCCGGGCGAGGGCGCACAGCCGTTGACGGCCTATGCCGAGGAAAGCAATGAGCATCCGTGGCAGTTGGTGGTACCCGATGGCACCTGGCGCAAGGCAAGCAAGTTGCTGCACCTGAACCCGGCGTTGGCAGCGTTGCCACGGGTCACCCTGGCACAGGTTCAGCCTTCACGCTACCGCTTGCGCAAGGCCCCGGCCGAGGGCGCGCTGTCGACCCTGGAGGCAGTGGTGCAGGCGTTGAATGTGCTGGAGGCACCCGCTTGCTTTGATGCGCTGCTAAAGCCGTTCGATGCGCTGATCGAAGGGCAGATCAGCGCCATGGGGCAAGAGACGTATACGCGTAATCATGTGCGCTGATTCGTTGCGCTAGCGTTCCCGCATGGCTTCGGTACGTGCCTTGAGCACCGGCTTGAGCAGGTAATCGAGCACGCTCTTGTGGCCGGTGATGATATCCACGGTGGCTGTCATGCCGGGGATGATCAGCAATGGCTTGTTGTCGCCCCCCAGGTGGTTTTTGTCGGTGCGCACCTGGATCAGGTAGAAGGCGTTGCCTTTGTCGTCGGTCACGGTGTCGGCGCTGATCAGTTCCAGTTTGGCTTTCAGGCCGCCGTAGATGGTGTAGTCGTAGGCGCTGAATTTGACCATCGCTGCCTGCCCAGGGTGCAGGAAGGCAACGTCCTGCGGGCGCACCTTGGCTTCGATCAGCAGGTTGTCCTCCAGCGGCACGATCTCCACCAGGTCGCTGCCAGGCTGCACCACGCCGCCGATGGTATTGACCTTGAGCAGCTTGATGATGCCGTGCACCGGCGAGACCACCGTGGTGCGGGTCACCCGGTCATCGATGGCAATGCTGGAGGCGGTGATCTTTGACAGGTCGGTGCGTTTCTCGTTGAGCTCCTTGGCCGCTTCCGAGCGAAAGCCGGCATCGGACTCTTCGATCTTGCTCTTGATCTCTGCCACCGCCGCTTCGGCCCTGGGTATGGCCAGCGTAGTAGCGTTCAACGAGCCGCGTGCCTCCACCGTGCTGCGTTTGAGACGCAGGATCTCAACCGGTGAGATCGCGCCGGTGCCAACCAACGGTGTCGACATATTCAGTTCTTGCTGGAGCAGGGCGAGCGCAGAGCGATACTGCTCTGCCTTGGAGCGGAACTCGGCCAGCTCCTGGGTTTTTTGCCGCAGTTGTTCGTTGAGCGTCTGCTTTTCGCTGGTCAGGCGCCGCTGGCGCGACTGGTAAAGGGACAGTTCATCTTCGGCCACTTGCGGCGCCTTGCTGCGAACTTCCTCCGACACCTCGAAGGGACGGCCTTCGGCCTCGGCCGACAGGCGTTCTACCTGCGCGGTAAGGGCGTAACGATCGGCCTCGCTTTCACCCTTGTTGGACTTGAAGCGGGTGTCGTCCAGGCGCAGCAGCGTGTCGCCCTTGTTCACCATTTGCCCTTCGCGGACAAAGATCTCGGTGACAATCCCGCCCTCAAGGTTCTGGATCACCTGCACCTTGCTCGAGGGGATGGCCTTGCCTTCGCCCATGGTCACTTCATCGAGCACGGCAAACCAGGCCCAGAGCAATGCCACCAGCAGTAAAGCCGCTGCCAGCCATACGGTGATGCGTGACAGGCGCGGCGAGTCCTGCAGGGTCGCACCGGCCAGGTCCGGCATGTAGTCGCGTTCGGCGGTTTTGCCGAAACTCTGGAAGTAGCTGCGCAAGCCTTGGCTGACTGACATACAGGGACCCCTTAGATGGCTGAACCAACCCGGCCTTTGCGTAGCGCGTCGATAACCGCTTCCTTGGGCCCGTCGGCCACGACCTTGCCGTTGTCGAGCACCAGCAGACGGTCAACCAGGCTGAGCATGGAGGTGCGGTGGGTGACCAGCAACAGTGTCTTGCCCTGCACCCAGCCATGCAGACGCTGGCGCAGTTGGTCTTCGCTGGCGTTGTCCATATGGCTGGTGGGTTCGTCGAGGACCATGATCGGTGGCTCCAGCAGCATGGCCCGGGCCAGCAGCACGGTTTGCCGCTGGCCGCCGGAGAGCAACTGGCCGCGCTCGCCCACCGGGCGGTCGAAACCTTGCGGGTGCTGGCGCGCCAGTTCGCTGACACCGGTCAGTTCGGCGACCTCGAGCATGCGTGCATCACTGACATAACGTGCACCGAGGGTGAGGTTGTCACGCAGGCTGCCGGCCAGTAGCGGCAGGTCGTGGGCGACATAGCCGATCTGATGGCGCAGGTCGGCTATGTCGAGTTGGCGCAGGTCGAGGTTGTCGAGCAGGATCTGCCCTTCATCCGGGGCATAAAAGCCCATCAGCAGGCGCGCCAGGGTACTTTTGCCCGAGCCGCTGCGACCAATGATGCCAATGCGCTCACCGGGTTTGACGCTGAAACTCACGCTGTTGAGCGCCGCGGCATTCTGCCCGGCATAGCGGAACGTGACGTGGCTGACTTCAAGCCCGCCCCGCAACTGGGTGCGCTCCAGCGGTTGCTGGCCGGCCTGGCGTTCCTGGGGCAAGGCCATCAGCGCGTCGGTGCTGCGCATGGTTAGCTGTGCCTGCTGGTAGCGGGTAATCAGCCCGGCAATTTGCCCCAAAGGCGCAAGCACGCGGCTGCCGAGCATGTAGCTGGCCACCAGGGCACCGACGCTGAGGTTGCCGGCGATGATGCTGTAGACGCCGGCGACGATGGTGGCCATGCCGCAGAACTGTTGAATGAACAAGGTGCCGTTGGTGGCCAGGGCCGACAGGTTACGTGCATGGGCGTCGAGACGCGTCAGCGCGCCGTGGGTACTTTCCCACTGGTACTGGCGCTCGCTCTCGGCACTGCAGGCCTTGAGGGTTTCCAGCCCGCTGAGGGTTTCGATCAGCAAGGCCTGACGCACAGCGCCCAGGGCCAGGCTTTTTTGCACAGTATCGCGCAGGCGTATCTGGATGAGCATGGCAAAGACAATGGTGAGCGGGAAGGCGATCAGCGGGATCACCACCAGCCAGCCCCCGAGCAAGCCGATCACCAGCAGCATCAACACCACAAAGGGCAGGTCGATCACGCTGGTGAGGGTGACCGCCGTGAGGAATTCACGCAAGCCCTGGAAGTCATGGATGCTTTGCGCAAAGCCGCCGATGGTCGCCGGCCGGGCTTTCATCGACATGCCGGTAATGCGCTCGAACAATGTGGCCGAAAGAATCAGGTCGGTTTTTTTCCCCGCCTGGTCCAGCAGGTGGGCGCGTACCACGCGCAGTATCAATTCGAACAGGGTGCCGATCAGCAGGCCGATCACCAGTACCCAGAGGGTCGAGATGGCCTGGTTGGGGACCACGCGGTCATAGGTCTGCATGACGAACAGCGGCACCATCAGGCCGAGCAGGTTGATCAGCAGGCTGGCCAGCACCGCATCGCTGTAGAGCCAGCGTGACAGTTTCAGGGTGTCTCGAAACCAGGCATTGACCCGCGGCATCAATGGCGTGCGCAAGTCTTCCAGTTCATGTCGGGGGCGGGCGAACAGGGCTTCACCGCTGTACGCTTCGACCAGTTCCTCACGGCTGACCCATTGCTCGCCACCTTCGGCTTCGCTGGGCAGAATCAGCGCGCGACCGTCTTCGCCCCAACGGCGCAAAACGGCGCAGCGGCCTTCCTTGAGCAGCAACAGCACCGGTAGGTTGAGGGTGGATATCGCGCCGAGGTCCCTGCGCAACACCCGTGCTTGCAAGCCGGCCCGGGCTGCAGCCCTGGGGAGCAAGTCCGGGCTCAGCCGCTGCAGGGCCAGCGGCAGGCCGGCGCTGAGGCCGGCACGGCTGACAGTACAACCGTGCAGCTTGCACAGAATCAGCAAGCCATCGAGTAACGGGTCATCGAAACTCAGGCGCGGATCCGCCGCCGAGCTCGCAGGTTGCATGCTGGTCACAATGGCCTACTCCTGCAGCGAGACGGGGGGTTAACGCATATCGGGCAAGCGTGCGTCGGTCCTCACTTCACTTTGCGCGATGGCTTCAGGTGGCAGCGAAATCCGCTGCTTGTTCAGCAACTCACCCATGTTGGCCAGCACCCGGTACATGGAGAATTCCTCGACGTACCGCACTTCGGTGTAGCGACGGTTGGCGTTGTACAGCTCGTTTTCACTGTCGAGCAGGTCGAGCAGGGTGCGTTGGCCCAGACCAAACTGATCCTGGTAAGCCGCGCGCACACGGGTGGTAGTGTCGGCGTACTCGCGAGCGGTGGGGGTTTGCTTGCGGGCGTTGGTCATGGCGTTCCACGACAACGCCAGGTCTTCGTTGAGGGTGCGCAGGGCGTTGTTGCGAATGTCCATGGCCTGATTGATCTTGTGTGCATCCGACTGCAGGCGGGCCTTGTCGCTGCCGCCGCGGAACAGGTTGTAGCTCAGCTCCACCCCGGCTTGCCAGTCGTTGTTGTCGTGACCCACCTGGCCTGCGGTGTTGTTGTTGGCGCCTGTGGCCAGCACCGCATCCAGGCGTGGGTAGAACGGTGACTTGGCGACTTCGTACTGTTGCTCTGCCGCCTGCACATCGGCCTGGGCCGACTTCAGGTAGGGGTTGTGTTCGAGCATGTCCTGGCGGGCGTCGAGCAGGCTGGCGGGCATCTCGCCTTTGATCGTGCTCGGGGTTTCCAGCTCATCCGGTACGCGGCCGATGACGCTGTAGAAATTGGCTTCGGCATCAGCCAGGTCGACTTCAGCGGTGTACAGGTTGTTTTCTGCCAATGCGCGACGGGCGGTGGATTGATCAAGGTCCGCGGTACTGCCCACGCCGCGTTCGCTACGCAGGCCGATCTGATCGTTGACGCGCAGGTGGGCCTGGAGGTTGTTTTTCGCCAGGGTGACCAATTCGCGACGCTTGAGCACTTCCAGATAAACCTCGATCGCACGCAGGGCAACGGTCTGCGCAGTTGCCTGGGTGAAGTACGCGCGCGAGTTCACGACGGCCTCGGTGCGACCCACTTCGTTTGGTGTATTGAAACCATCAAACAGCATCTGCCGCAGGCGCAAATCCGACTGGGTGTAGTTCAGTGTTTCCTTGTTGTGGTTTCTGGTGCCGTCGGGGTCGAAAGTGCGGGTGTTGGTGTTGTCCGATTTCTGCCGGCCGTAACCGGCGACCAGATCCACTCGAGGGTACCAGCCGCCCTTGGCAACGTTAACGTCTTCATCAGCCGAGAGCCTGCTGTTGCGGCTGGCGTTGATTTCAGGATGTTGGTCCACGGCGCTTTGTACAGCCTCCGTAATCGACATCGCCTGAGCATTGGCACATGCCATGGCCAAAAGAATTGCACTGGAGATGGGGGTCAAAACGCGCATGGGGTACTTCTCCCTGATTTCTAATTAGGTGTTGCTGTCGCCATATTTTTGACGATTTTATGCATATAAACCGTTTCAGGCTTGTAACAACAGAGCTAAGAACATTTATAAGGAGAGCTAAGAAGATTTTTTCATAACGGTTATGCGAAAAAAAACTTATGCGGTCTAAGGAAACCAAGACATTGTTCATATCAGGCGGTCCGTCGATTCTGCGCTAGGGTGCATTTTTCGGGCCTGGGAGTAAGTTCAACAAGTCGTTGCAGCAAAGGGCATGGATGTAGCGGAGGGGATGGAGAAGGAGTGGTAACTGGCGACATTTTTTTGGCACATGCCAAATGGCCAGCTAGCTTCTTCGCGTTCACTGGGTATCGGCCTCACCAAGGTTATGATTTCGTTGAAATTTACCTAGGCCTTCCAGGTGTCAGCCCGCAGCAGTCATCACGGGCGACCACGCGAGATTCAACGCGCTTTCCTGCGAAACCGTTCCGCAGTGGAGAGCAGCGCTCATGGCCAAATTAATCGGTATCGTCAGCAAAGTCGTCGGGCAGGTTTTCGCGGTGGCCGAGGACGGCACCCGCCGGGTGCTGGTTGAAGGTGACCGGCTGTTTGCGGGTGAGCAACTGCAGACTGGCGCCGCTGGTGCTGTTGCGGTTCATCTACAAAACGGTGGCGAATTAACCCTGGGGCGTGACAGCAGCATGGCGCTGTCGCCCCAGTTGCTGGCCAACCAAGCGCCGCATGTCGATGCACCAGAGTCGCTGACCCCGAGTGAAGCGCAACTGACCGACGTCGAAAAACTCCAGCAAGCGATTGCTTCCGGTGTTGACCCGAGCCAGGCGGCTGACCCGACAGCGGCAGGCCCTGGCGGCAGTAGTGCCGCGGGTGGCGTTGGTGGAGGTCACTCCTTCGTAATGCTCAGCGAAGTGGCTGGTCGGGTTGATCCGGTCATTGGATTTCCGACGGCGGGCTTCAACGGATTTTTGGAGCTGCGCTCGATAGACGTCGGCGTGGACAACAATAACGTTGCACCGCCGGTGTCACTGGTACCACCGCAGGACAATCCGGTGAGCCTTGCGGGTTTGTCGGTGGACGGCGGCGAACTCTCGCTCAACGAATCTCATCTGGCGGCAGGCTCGGCCAGTGATCCGGCGGCATTGACGCAATCCGGCAGTTTTACCGTGGTAGCACCGGATGGGGTGTTCCACCTCAACGTCGGTGGCATCAATATCGTGACGGCGGGGGTGGTGACCGGTGTCGGTCAGTCCATCACCACCGGGCTGGGTAATACCCTGACCATTACTGGCTACGATCCCGCTACGGGCGTGGTCAGTTACAGCTACACCTTGACGGGCGCTGATACGCACCCGGCAGGTGGTGGTGCCAATGGGCTGAATGAAAGCATCACCGTTCTGGTCAGTGATAGCGATGGCGATGTAGCCAGTGGTTCGCTGGACATCACGGTTATCGATGATGTGCCCCAGGCGATTGCAGACAGCAACCCGCTGACGGCCAGCGAGAACCAGCTGACCCTGACTGGCAATGTGCTGAGCAACGACATCCAGGGCGCCGACCGTATCCCGACAGGTCCAATCACCGCAGGTACTTTCACCGGCACCTATGGCACCCTGGTACTGGCCGCCGATGGCACCTACACCTACACGCTGAACACCAGTGATCCGGACTTCATCAACCTGCATGGTGGTGGCAGTGGCGTAGAAACCTTCACTTACACCCTCAGCGATGCTGATGGCGATACCAGTACCGCGACCCTGACGCTGAACGTCAACAACCTGAATGACCCGGTAACCCTTGGCAACCTGAATGTTGAGGGAGGGGGGCTAACCGTCTTCGAGAAAAACCTCAGCGACGGCAGCAACCCGAATGCCTCGGCGCTGACCCAGGGCGGCAGTTTCACCGTGACGGCCCCGGACGGCCTGCAGACCCTGACTGTGGGCGGCATCAACGTGGTCAGTGGCGGCAGCGCGGTCGGCTTCCCGCAATCGGCCGTTACCCCGGAAGGCAACACCCTGACCATCACCGGCTACAACGCCAGCACCGGCGTGGTGAGTTACACCTACACCCTGGTGGATAACGAGGCGCATGCCAGCGGCGCAGGTGCCAACAGCCTGGGTGAGCAGTTCGCGGTGGTGGCAACTGACACCGATGGCAGCACAGCCAGCGGCAGCATTGATGTGAACATCGTCGACGACCTGCCGACCGCCGTTAACGACACCAATGCGGTCACCGCCACCGAAGCGCAGTTGACCCTGACCGGCAACGTACTGACCAACGATGTACAAGGGGCCGACCGCATTACCTCAGGGCCCATCACCGCCGGCACCTTCACCGGTACCTATGGCACCCTGGTACTGGCCGCCGACGGCACTTACACCTACACGCTGAACACCAGTGATCCGGACTTCATCAACCTGCATGGTGGTGGCAGTGGCGTAGAAACCTTCACTTACACCCTCAGCGATGCTGATGGCGATACCAGTACCGCGACCCTGACCCTGAACGTCAACAACCTGAATGATCCGGTAACCCTCAACGGCCTGAATGTCGAAGGCGGCGAACTGACCGTCTTCGAGAAAAACCTCAGCGACGGCAGCAACCCGAATGCCTCGGCGCTGACCCAGGGTGGCAGTTTCACCGTTACGGCCCCGGATGGCCTGCAGACCCTGACCGTCGGCGGCATCACCGTGGTCAGTGGCGGCAGCGCGGTCGGCTTCCCGCAATCGGCCGTCACCCCGGAAGGCAACACCCTGACCATCACTGGCTACAACGCCAGCACCGGCGTGGTGAGTTACACCTACACCCTGGTGGATAACGAGGCGCACGCCAGCGGCGCAGGTGCCAACAGCCTGGGTGAGCAGTTCGCCGTGGTGGCGACCGACACCGACGGCAGCACGGCCAGTGGCAGCATTGACGTGAACATCGTCGACGATCTGCCGACTGCCGTTAACGACACCAACCCGGTCACCGCCAGCGAAGCGCAGCTGACCCTGACCGGCAACGTGCTGAGCAACGACATCCAGGGTGCCGACCGCATTACCACGGGGCCAATCACTGCGG
>NZ_QJRG01000033.1 GCF_004025535.1 Pseudomonas alkylphenolica | reverse complement strand
TCAATACTGCTTGGGTTTTGAGAAAACCCTAAACTTGGCTCAGCAATCTCAAATGACTAATTCGAAGTCTTTCGACTTCTCGTGCAGTCACTTGTGATGCTGATAATCTTTCTGACTATCAGTCTGAATCACAAGCACCCACACGAATTGCTTGATTCGATTGTTAAAGAGCGGTGGTTGAAGTCTTTCGCTTCAACCGAGGCGCGCATTCTACGCTTTCCTCAGTGTCTGTCAAGCGTTTATTTTGAAGTTTTTCAGAATTTCTCTTTCAACTTCAACCGCTTAACTCGCTGCGATCTCTCGTCAGCGGGAGGCGAATTCTACAGCGTTTCAATCCGCTGTCAACCACCTTTTTCACCGCTGTCGATCTTTCGATCGAAGCCCCTCCGGTACTACCTGGAACATCTAACTCGTTGAATGTCAAGGAGTTTTCCGTTCCGACTGCGCCGGAAGTGGGGCGAATTATAGAGAGATCTGCAGGGGCGTCAAGGACTTATTTCATATTTGTTTCAGAAGGGGTGTTTTAGCTATATATAAGCAAAGCGGGCGCGGCGCGCCCGCTATATAGCCTGTTACTTCAGACCACCTTGGCCAGCTGCAGCCGCTCGATCTCTGCTGCCGCCAGGCCAAGTACCTCGCCCAGTACCTGCTGGGTATGTTCACCCAGCAGCGGTGGCGCATTACGGTACTCCACAGGCGTTTCGGAAAGCCGGATAGGGCTTGCCACCTGCGGTACGTGCCCGGCCAGCGGATGCGGAATCTCGATGGCCAACCCGCGCGCCTTGACCTGAGGGTCGGCAAACATCTGCGCCAGATCGTTGATCGGCCCACAGGGCACACCTGCCGTCTCCAGCTGTGCCACCCACTCGGCAGTAGTCTTGAACACCGTAGCCTGACGAATCAGCGGAATCAGCTCCGCACGGTTGGCGACCCGCTGCTTATTAGTAGCGAAGCGCGGATCATCTGCCCACTGCGGTTGCCCGGCCACTTCAGCAAACTTGCGGAACTGCCCGTCGTTCCCAACGGTAAGGATGAAGTCACCGTCGGCCGTAGGGAAATCCTGGTACGGCACAATGTTGGGATGCGCATTGCCCAGGCGCCGCGGTGGCGTACCTGTGGTCAGGTAGTTCATGGCCTGGTTGGCCAGGCATGCCACCTGCACATCCAGCAATGCCATATCAATGTGCTGACCACCACCGCCATGGTCGCGGTGGGCGAGGGCGGCCAGGATCGCCACGGTCGAATACAGACCAGTGAGGATATCTGTCAGCGCTACACCGACCTTTACCGGACCGGCACCGTCTTCACCTTCAGGACGTCCGGTCAGGCTCATCAGCCCGCCCAGCCCCTGGATCATGAAGTCATAGCCGGCACGCTTGGCGTACGGCCCGGTCTGGCCGAAGCCGGTGATCGAGCAGTAGACCAGCCGCGGGTTGAGCGCCTTCAAGCTCTCGTAGTCCAGGCCGTAAGCCGCCAGGCCACCCACCTTGAAGTTCTCGATAACCACATCGGACTTCGCTGCCAGCTCCCGCACCAGGCGTTGCCCCTCGGGCTGGGTGAAGTCGATGGTCACCGAGCGCTTGTTGCGGTTGGCCGACAGGTAGTAAGCCGCCTCGCTGGTGTTCTCGCCGTAGGCGTCCTTGAGGAAGGGTGGCCCCCAGGCGCGCGTGTCATCACCGGTTCCCGGGCGCTCGACCTTGATCACTTCGGCTCCGAGGTCAGCGAGGATCTGACCGGACCACGGCCCGGCCAGTACACGCGACAGGTCCAGCACCCGCAGATGAGATAGCGCGCCCATGGGCTGGCTCCTTATTAGTAGAAGGACTGGATGCCGGTTTGTGCACGCCCGAGGATCAGGGCATGAACGTCATGGGTACCTTCGTAGGTATTGACCACTTCCAGGTTAACCAGGTGACGGGCGACGCCGAATTCGTCGGAGATGCCATTGCCGCCGAGCATGTCGCGCGCCATACGGGCAATGTCCAGCGCCTTGCCGCACGAGTTGCGCTTCATGATCGAGGTGATTTCGACGGCGGCCGTGCCTTCATCCTTCATGCGACCAAGGCGCAGGCAGCCTTGCAGGGCCAAGGTGATCTCGGTCTGCATGTCGGCCAGCTTCTTCTGGATCAGCTGGTTGGCTGCCAGAGGACGACCGAACTGCTTACGATCCAGGGTGTATTGGCGGGCAGTGTGCCAGCAAGCTTCCGCAGCGCCCAGTGCACCCCAGGAGATGCCGTAGCGAGCCGAGTTCAGGCAAGTGAACGGACCTTTCAAGCCACGCACTTCAGGGAACATGTTTTCTTCCGGCACGAACACATTGTCCATGACGATTTCACCAGTGATCGAGGCGCGCAGGCCAACCTTGCCGTGAATAGCCGGGGCACTCAGACCCTGCCAGCCTTTCTCCAACACGAACCCGCGGATATCGCCGGCATCATCCTTGGCCCAGACCACAAACACATCGGCAATCGGGCTGTTGGTGATCCACATCTTGTTGCCGGTCAGGCGATAGCCACCTTCGACCTTCTTGGCCCGGGTGATCATCGAACCCGGGTCAGAACCGTGATCGGGCTCGGTCAGGCCGAAGCAACCGATCCACTCGCCGCTGGCCAGCTTGGGCAAGTACTTCTGCTTGGTGGCTTCGTTACCGAATTCGTTGATGGGCACCATTACCAGAGAGGACTGCACACTCATCATCGAACGGTAGCCAGAGTCGACACGCTCGACCTCACGGGCAATCAGGCCGTAGCACACGTAGTTCAGGCCACTGCCGCCGTATTGCTCAGGAATGGTGGCGCCAAGCAGGCCCACTTCACCCATCTCGCGGAAGATAGCCGGGTCGGTCTGCTCATGACGGAAGGCCTCCAGCACGCGCGGGGCCAGCTTGTCCTGGGCGAACTGATAAGCGCTGTCACGCACCATGCGCTCTTCTTCAGTGAGCTGTTGGTCGAGCAACAGCGGGTCGATCCAGTTGAAGCTTGCTTTACCGGCCATGAGTGAATCCTCGAATGATGGGAGCAGAGTTGCTGTGCCATTGATCCTAGGCCTGTTCAGCACGCGAGACAAACGAGGAATACGCATAGTCTTGTGATAATTTCTCACTTCGTAATGACTGCAACGGCCATCTTCAGGCCTTATTAGTGAGGTTGACGTACATGCGCCGAAAAATCCCCAGCACAACGGCCCTTGTCTGCTTCGAGGCCGCTGCCCGCCACGAGAGCTTTACCAAGGCCTCTCAGGAGCTGTCGCTGACCCAGGGCGCCGTATGTCGGCAAATCGCCGGGCTGGAGGAGTTTCTTAACGTAGAACTGTTTCGCCGTTCACGACGAGGCGTAAAGCTGACCGAAGCAGGGCTTTCGTACAGCCGCCGGGTGGCTACGCAACTCGATGCAGTGGAGCGCGACACCTTGTCGGTGATGGGCCAGCAGGGCGCCAGCGTCATCGAATTGGCCGTGGTGCCGACCTTCGGCACTCAATGGCTACTGCCCAGGCTTAAAGACTTTCAGCAACGCCACCCGGAAGTGACCGTCAACCTAACCAACCGCACCCGGCCGTTCCTGTTTGCCGATACAAGCTTCGATGCGGCCATTTACTTCGGTGACGCCGATTGGCCCGGCACCCACTCGCATCGGCTGATGGGCGAGAACCCCGTCCCGGTATGCAGCCCGAGATTGCTGGGGGGAGCAGGGCGCCTGGACGCTCAGCAGATCGCGCAGCTGCCTTTACTGCAGCAGACCACACGTCCCTATGCCTGGCGCCAGTGGTTCAACAGCCTGGAGATGAATGTTGCACGCGACATGACGGGGCCACGCTATGAGCTATTCTCGATGCTGGCGCAGGCAGCCATGCACGAGATGGGCGTGGCGCTGATTCCACCCTTCCTTATCCAGCGCGAACTGGCTGAAGGGCGCCTGGTTGTGGCCAACCGGCATGCGCTGTCGAGCATCAAGGCGTATTACTTGATGATCCCTGAGCGCAAGGTTGAATCCGCTTCGCTGCGTGCTTTTCGCGATTGGCTGGTGGCCGAAGCTCACCGCTACGCCGCGGCACACAAGGATGACAGCTATAACCTGACTCCGTAGTCAAATAAAATGGAACCCTACAGATGTACGGAAATGTCGCAATTGATACAACTGTTATAACAGCCCCTCCAACAGCCCTTAACCCTTCTGGCCATGCGGGTTTCACCGTATAAATCGCGTTTTGTTTCGGGCAATCAGCGATTTCGACGGATTTATTTAAAAAATCATCGTAATCTCCCTAAAGCCCGTCGTTGACGGGCCCGCAGCCTATTCTTGCGACATTCGGTCACAGGGTGACTTGTAGTTTACTTGGCGTCACCCTTCAAAACTGGTTGAAGCGATTCGAGAATCACCTGCAAAATGCCGCGCCCCGCCTGAATTCGGCGGGATCGTGCTGATCGGCCGCCCCAGACGCACCATCCGTAGTGCGCTGGTTTTCCAAAAAAAGATCACGCAGGAGATTTGACGTGCACATTGGTGTTCCTCTCGAAACGCAGACGGGCGAAACACGGGTTGCTGCAACCCCCGAAACCATCAAGAAATTGATTGGCCAAGGGCATCAGGTCACCGTTCAGAGCGGCGCCGGCATTAACGCCAGCGTTCCGGACAGTGCCTATGAAGCAGCAGGCGCCACTATTGGCAGCGCTGCCGATGCGTTTGGTGCGCAACTTGTTCTTAAAGTTGTGGCACCTGACGATAGCGAACTGACCCAGATCAAGAGCGGCACCGTACTGGTGGGCATGCTCAATCCGTTCAATAACGACATCATCGCCAAGATGGCCGAACGCGGCATAACCGCTTTCGCGCTTGAGGCTGCCCCCCGCACTTCACGGGCGCAGAGTCTCGATGTCCTGTCGTCGCAGGCCAACATTGCCGGTTACAAGGCGGTGCTGCTGGCAGCGCATCACTATCCGCGCTTCATGCCGATGCTGATGACCGCCGCCGGTACCGTGAAAGCCGCTCGCGTACTGATTCTCGGCGCCGGTGTGGCCGGGCTTCAGGCGATCGCCACGGCCAAGCGCCTGGGCGCCGTCATTGAAGCCTCGGACGTGCGTCCGGCGGTGAAGGAGCAGATCGAGTCGCTGGGCGCCAAGTTCATCGATGTGCCGTACGAGACTGAAGAAGAGCGTGAGTGCGCGGTAGGGGTCGGCGGTTACGCCCGGCCGATGCCGGCCAGCTGGATGCAGCGCCAGGCTCAGGCGGTGCACGAACGTGCGAAACAGGCCGACATCGTCATCACCACAGCGCTGATCCCCGGCCGTAAGGCACCGACGCTGCTCAGCGCCGAGACCGTTGCGCAAATGAAGCCAGGTTCGGTGGTCATTGACCTTGCCGCCGCTCAGGGTGGCAACTGCCCATTGACCGTTGCCGACCAGGTAGTGATCGAGAACGGCGTGACCATCGTCGGCCCGACCAACCTGCCGGCGCAGGTCGGCGCGGATGCCTCGGCGCTGTATGCGCGTAACCTGCTCGACTTCATGAAGCTGCTGTTCGACAAAGACAGTCAGCTGGTGATCAACCTCGAAGACGATATCGTCGCCGCGTGCCTGATGTGCCGCGACGGCCAGATCATCCGCAAGAACGGATAAGGAGCCAGACAATGGAAGACATGCTGATCTCTCACGGCGTCTATAACCTGATCATCTTCGTGCTGGCGATCTATGTCGGTTATCACGTGGTGTGGAACGTCACCCCTGCACTGCATACCCCCCTGATGGCGGTTACCAACGCCATTTCCGCCATCGTCATCGTCGGCGCCATGCTGGCTGCCGCGCTGACCGTGACCCCGCTGGGCAAGATCATGGGCACCCTCGCGGTGGCCCTGGCAGCGGTCAACGTATTCGGTGGTTTTCTGGTCACCCGGCGCATGCTGGAGATGTTCAAGAAGAAAGCCGCAAAGGCTGAGGGGAAGCAGTAAACATGAGCATGAACCTGGTAACACTTCTCTACCTTGTCGCCTCGATATGCTTCATCCAGGCGCTCAAGGGCCTGTCGCACCCGACCACCTCACGCCGCGGCAACTTCTTCGGCATGCTGGGCATGGCACTGGCGGTCATCACCACTATCGGCCTGATCTACAAGCTCGGAGCTGAACTGGCCACTGCCGGTATCGGCTATGTGATCGTCGGCCTGCTGATCGGCGGCACCGCCGGTTCGATCATGGCCAAGCGCGTTGAAATGACCAAGATGCCAGAGCTGGTGGCGTTCATGCACAGCATGATCGGCCTGGCTGCGGTGTTCATCGCCATTGCTGCCGTCATCGAGCCACAGTCGCTGGGCATCGTCTCCAGTATCAGCGACCCGATCCCGACGGGTAACCGTCTGGAACTGTTCCTCGGTGCTGCGATTGGTGCAATCACCTTCTCCGGTTCGGTCATTGCCTTCGGCAAGCTCTCTGGCAAGTACAAGTTCCGCCTGTTCCAGGGCGCGCCTGTGCAGTTCAGCGGCCAGCATCAGTTGAATCTGGTGCTGGGCCTGGCAACCATCGGTCTGGGCCTGGTGTTCACCTTCACCGGTAGCTACAGCGCCTTCGCACTGATGCTGATCCTGGCGTTCGTCATGGGCGTGCTGATCATCATCCCGATTGGTGGTGCCGACATGCCGGTGGTGGTGTCGATGCTCAACAGCTACTCGGGTTGGGCAGCTGCGGGTATCGGCTTCTCGCTGAACAACTCGATGCTGATCATTGCCGGCTCCCTGGTCGGTTCGTCCGGTGCGATCCTCTCGTACATCATGTGCAAGGCGATGAACCGTTCGTTCTTCAACGTGATCCTCGGTGGCTTCGGTGGCGCAACCGACGCCGGCGGCCCAGCCGGTGCGCAGGAGGCCCGCCCGGTGAAATCCGGTTCGGCCGACGATGCCACCTTCCTGCTGAGCAACGCCGACACCGTGATCATCGTTCCAGGCTATGGCCTGGCGGTAGCCCGTGCCCAGCACGCGCTCAAGGAATTGACCGAGAAGCTGACCCACAATGGTGTGACCGTGAAGTATGCGATCCACCCGGTGGCAGGCCGTATGCCAGGGCACATGAACGTACTGCTGGCGGAAGCCGAAGTGCCGTACGACCAGGTGTTCGAGATGGAAGACATCAACTCCGAGTTTGGCCAGGCCGACGTGGTGCTGGTGCTGGGTGCCAACGACGTGGTCAACCCGGCCGCCAAGAACGATCCGAAGTCGCCTATCGCCGGCATGCCGATCCTTGAGGCCTTCAAAGCCAAGACCATCATCGTCAACAAGCGCTCGATGGCCAGTGGTTACGCCGGCCTTGATAACGAACTGTTCTATCTGGACAAAACCATGATGGTGTTCGGCGACGCCAAGAAGGTTATTGAAGACATGGTCAAAGCTGTCGACTAAGCCTTTGAATGCCTGTGACAATTAGCCCCAGCGCGGTACCGGCTGGGGCTTTTTAGTGCCCGGCCCGCCGACAGAAGGCTCTATTTCATGGCTTCGCATTCGACCTTGGTCGCGGGACGCCGGGCTGCTAAATCACTAGACTGCGCATCTAGCTTTAGTAGCCTGAGATAACAATCCATGTACCGTGATCGTATCCGCTTGTCCTCCCTGCACAGCAAGGTAATGAGTGCGGCTGAAGCCGCTGGCCTGATCGAGGACGGCATGACCGTCGGCATGAGCGGCTTTACCCGCGCCGGCGAAGCCAAGGCCGTGCCGCATGCACTGGCCGAACGCGCCAAGCAATCGCCGCTGCAAATCAGCCTGATGACCGGTGCCAGTCTGGGTAACGACCTGGACAAACAACTGACCGAGGCCGGTGTTCTGGCGCGCCGCATGCCTTTCCAGGTCGACAGTACCCTGCGCAAGGCCATCAACGATGGCAAGGTCATGTTCATCGACCAGCACCTGTCGGAAACCGTGGAACAGTTGCGCAACCAGCAACTGAAACTGCCAGATATCGCTGTAATTGAAGCCGTCGCCATCACCGAGCAAGGCCACATCGTGCCGACTACCTCGGTAGGCAACTCGGCCAGCTTCGCCATTTTCGCCAAACAGGTGATCGTCGAGATCAACATGGCCCACAACGCCAACCTGGAAGGCCTGCACGACATCTACATTCCGACCTACCGGCCGACCCGCACGCCGATCCCGCTGGTAAAAGTCGATGACCGCATCGGCAGCACCGCGATCCCGATCGACCCGGCGAAAATCGTTGGTATCGTCATCACCGAGCAACCGGATTCGCCCTCTACCGTGCTGCCACCGGATGATGAAACCCAGGGCATCGCCAATCACCTGATCAACTTCTTGAAGCAAGAAGTCGACGCCGGTCGCATGACCAACAAGCTCGGCCCGCTGCAAGCCGGTATCGGCAGCATTGCCAACGCGGTGATGTGCGGCCTGATCGACTCGCCATTCGAAGACCTGACCATGTACTCCGAAGTACTGCAGGACTCGACGTTTGACCTGATCGATGCCGGCAAGCTGAGCTTCGCCTCGGGCAGCTCGATTACCCTGTCGACCCGTCGCAACGCGGACGTGTTCGGCAACCTGGAGCGCTACAAGGACAAGCTGGTCCTGCGCCCACAGGAAATCTCCAACCATCCGGAAGTGGTCCGTCGCCTAGGTATCATCGGCATCAACACCGCCCTTGAGTTCGACCTGTATGGCAACGTCAACTCCACCCACGTCTGCGGCACGCGGATGATGAACGGTATCGGCGGCTCCGGCGATTTCGCCCGCAACGCGCACCTGGCCATCTTCGTCACCAAATCCATTGCCAAGGGCGGTGCGATCTCCAGCGTGGTGCCAATGGTCAGTCATGTCGACCATACCGAGCATGACGTCGACATCCTCGTCACCGAACAAGGCCTGGCCGACCTGCGTGGCCTGGCGCCTCGCGAACGTGCCCGGGTGATCATCGACAACTGCGTGCATCCGGATTATCGCGAAGCGCTCAACGACTACTTCACCCGCGCCTGCGAGCGTGGTGGTCATACCCCGCACATCCTGCGCGAAGCGCTGGCATGGCATGAAAACCTGGAAGAAACCGGGCGCATGCTGGCCAGCTAAGCCTCACTGTTTCAGCCGGTTGGGTGCAATGCTCACCGGCTGAAAACAGTTGCCACCCACAATCAGCAAAAAACTGTTCTACTGTACCGGTGTTTTAGCCTCGATTCTCCGACCCCCGATCTCCCTCTCACTCAAAAACGCACCACACTAGTGCGAACCAGTACAGTTACGTCTATTTTGAGTGCAACAGTGCTCTAAAACAGTTAACTGGCCCATCACAATGTAGATGAACTGTATCTACTGTTCTGGACGACAGAGGAGGATCATTGGCATCAGTTAAATCACTACCTAATGCCGCCACAAGCGGAAGGATGACATCATGGAACGTACCCTCAGTTCCGATCTGGTTTTCGAAAACACCGCCCAACAATCCAAGGCTGCACTGCCGCTGCGCCTGCTGGCCAACCTGATGCTGTGGCAACGCCGCATCGCCAGCCGCCACCAGCTGGCTCGCCTGGATTCCCGCCTGCTGGCCGATGCAGGTATCAGCGAAGCACAGCGTTACGAAGAACTGAGCAAGCCGTTCTGGCGTTGATGCAAGGCTGGTCGGCGCTTGCCGACACCTTGAATTCCCGAAACCCGTCACAGGTGACTGCTGACGGGTTTTGTCGTTCTGAAGCCGCATAATAGAGCGGCCGCACGCAGAACAGGTACAGTTTACAAATAGTTATTTTTCATAGGTACAGTTGATACTTTCGCCTGCGACACTGTCTTACCTCGCAGTCGCTTTTGGCGTGATAACCTTAAAGCACCCAGCTTGGTGAAAAGTAGCGCAACCAGCTGAGCGTGCGTCTGACACAAACGAACCCGCTTAATCAGGAGATCGACCATGTTCCGTTCACGCTTGTTTGGCGCCGCGCTGGTGCTGGCCGTGGCTTCCACTGCCAATGCAACCAGCTTCGTCGTAACAACTGACACCGTGGTACGCGGTGTTGCCGCTTCCACCGACGCCACCTCCGATGTGTCTTCGTCGTTCAAGGACGACAAGATCGTGCGCGCCGCCCGTGACGATGCTGCCAGCTTCGTGGCCAGCCACGGTGATATCCGCGGCGTAAAACTCGAAAGCGCATTCGCCCACATTCGTCAGCAGGCCCCAACCCTGCAGGCGAGCGACGCCCAACTGGCCCAGGCTATCCTGGCGCTCTAAGGTCGTCTGACACCGGCTTCAGCCATGTAACAACATGCAATGAAGCCGGGCCCCCTGTGCTGGTCCTTGCCGGCGCATTGGGATAGCCTTTGCGGCCAGTTTCACCGGCCTTGCGAGACCCATGCGCTATCTGTCATTGCTGTTGCTTGTATGCTGCTGGAGCAGTACCGCCCAGGCGTTTGACCTGACTACCAACAACCTGGTCGTCAGTGGCTACGTCACCAGCAAGGTGTCCTCGGCACCCTTCGATCGCAAATTGATACTGCATGCCCAGGATGACGCGGCCATGTTTGTCGCGAGCGACGGTGCGGTACGTGGTGCTCAACTGCAGGCTGCCTTGAATCGGTTACGCCAGGACTACCCCAAACTTCATGTCGGCGACCTTGAACTGGCACAGGCAATTCTCGTCCAATGATTACCCCTGCTTTTCCGGAGATGTTCCATGCGTAACCCGCTGATTGCCGCCACTCTTGGCTTTCTGTTGCTGGCCGATGTGGCCCAGGCACAAACCCTGGTGGCCACCAGCAACATCATCGTGCGCGCGTTTGGCCGTTCAATCGACTTCACGTCCGATACCACCACCTCGATCCGTGACTCCAAGGTCGTGCGTGAGGCCCGTGACGATGCCGCCAGCTACGTCGCCAGCCGCGGTGAAATCCGTGGTGCACAGCTGGAAGCCGCCTTCGACACGCTGCGCCAGCGTGTACCCGAGGCGCGCCAGGCCAGCGATCAAGACCTGGCTGAAGCCATTCTCGCTCTGTGAGAAACCTGCGCGCCTGGCTGCTCGGTGGCCTGCTGACGCTACTGGCAGGCCCAGCGCTGGCCGATTTGCAGCTGCAGTTGCAAACCGACGGGCTTGGGCCCGCGCAACAACGTGCCAGCCAGGCATTGCTCGATGAAGCCATGCAGGCACTGCCGCCCAGTTTAAAGGCGCGCCTGGACCGTCGCGTCCAGGTCAGCTGGAGCGCAAACATGCCTGAAGATGCCTATGGACAGGCCTCGCTGGTATCAACCCTGACGCTCAATAGCCGGCTTCTGCCTGGCCTTGTCGATGGCAGCGCTGCCACCCGCAAGACGGGGCGCCCCCACGGCACCGTGCGCCAGGAGCTGTTGGCTACCGTACTGCACGAGCTGACCCATATCTATGATCGCGCCCGCCTGTGGCAGGGTGCCGAACGCCAGTTGATCAGTCGCTGCACGCGGCAACTGAACAGCCAGGGCAAGGTCGGCCTGCCCGAGCCATGCCGTGGGCAAACCGAACGGCGCTTCACCCTCAGCGATGACCCGCGCCTGCTCGACCTGGCCGGATGGCCGCAGTATGTGGGCAGGCGAGGGGAGCGCGAGCAGTACAACCGCCAAGTCGCGCGCAGCCCTGACAGCTACGAGCTGAGCAGCCCCAAGGAATTCATCGCAGTCAACATGGAGTACTTCCTCCTTGACCCTGGCTTCGCCTGCCGGCGGCCAGCGCTTCACAGCTACCTGAAAGCACATTTCGACTGGGCTCCGGAGCACCCGGCCTGCCCGCAGCAGCTGCCTTTTCTCAATGCCGGCAACGACTTCGAGAAAGCCCCATTGGGAGAGATCGACCCTGAACGGGTCTACTCCGTGGACTATCTGTTGGCCGAGGCAAACCAGAACCTGGTCAGTCGCTGGGGGCACAGCATGCTGCGCCTGGTGATCTGCGCCCCGGGGCGGCCACGCGGTCCTGACTGCCGACTCGATCTCGACCAGCACCTCGTGTTGTCGTATCGGGCCTTCGTCAACGATGTGCAGCTATCGAGCTGGGGCGGCCTGACCGGCGCCTACCCATCGCGGCTGTTTGTCCTGCCCCTGGGGCAGGTTATCGACGAGTACACCAAGACCGAGCTGCGTAGCCTCGCCTCCATCCCGCTCAAGCTTGATCGCACCGAGCTGGAAAACCTGGTACGCCAAGCCGCCGAGATGCACTGGAGTTATGACGGCAACTACTACTTCCTGTCCAACAACTGTGCAGTGGAAACCCTCAAGCTGCTGCGCAGCGGCACTGCCAACCCGCGCCTGACAGACCTGGACAACATCATGCCCAATGGTTTGCTCGAGGTGCTGCAAGGGCGCGGCCTGGCCGACACCAGCGTCCTTGATGATCCTCATGAGGCGCTGCGCCTGGGTTATCGCTTCGACTCCTACCGTGACCGCTACCAGGCCATGTTCCTGGTGCTAAAACAGCAACTGCCGGTGCCTCAGGACACAGTCGAAGCCTGGCTGGAGCAATCTGCCAGGCAGCGTCAACCATGGTTCGAGAAGGCTGACCTGCGTACCAGTGCTGCCCTGTTGCTGCTGGAGCAGGCCAGTTTGCGCCAGCAACTGCTGCTGGCGCAGGAAGAGGTCAAGCAACGCTACCTGAGCGGTCGTGAAGCGAACGACGCCAGCGTCGCCAAGGCCAACGGCACCCTGCAGCAGATTCTCGCCAATAGCGGCTTTCTCAGCCGACCGGCAGAACTGTTGGGAACCAGTGGCTACGGACTGCCACAGGCCAGTGAGCAAGCGCTGTTACGTCAAGAGACCAACCTGCGGCAGAAGCAACTTCAGACGCTTACCGCCGAACTGGACAAGGAAGTGCGCGCACTGCTTGGCCCGGAACGGGCAGCCGAAATCGCAGCCGTCGAAGCCAACATCAAGCAGGTTGGCGAGCATCTGCGTGCCCTGCACAAGGCCGCCGGCGGCTTGCAACTGCCCTGAGCCCATGACCTAGAGCGTTTCTTCGGCCTCACCGGGGAGATGCTCATCCAGGTGCAGCCAGGGTAGACGGTTGCTGGTCCAGATGTGTTTTTTCGGCACTACCCGCTCTGGCTCATCCAGGGAGGTAACGGTGATGTCGATGGTTTCCGGACTCAGGTCGGTGCTCAATGCCAGGTGGGCACCACAGCGGCTGCAGAAGTACCGTACACAACTCGGTGAAGAGTCGTAGCATTGCGGCGTACCGCTGAGCCACTGAAAGTCGGTGCAGGGCAGGGTGGCCCAGGTCACCAGCAGCCCGCCACTGACCCGGCGGCACACCGAACAGTGACAATGAGCGACGTCTGCCAGCGGCCCTTGAACCCGATAGCGCAGGGCGCCGCAATGACATCCACCTTCATACGTCTCGCGCATCGTTTCCTCCGCTTCCCGTCAATGCAGTTGATTGATACTCAACAATGCACCTCTCGTCGCCTTTGAGCCAGCGAAAGCTGGCTGAAAGCTTCCCGCCTTAGGATTGCGATCACCACCGGCACAGACCGGTCAGCCAGGGCACCCGACTCGCCCGGCCCAATTAACAACAACAATGGTGATACTGATGTCCTTCTACGCCCGCCTTCTTGCTGCACGCCCGCCGTTACTCCCTGCGCCGCGCCTCACGCGCTGATCCCGCCCGACTCGTTCCTCTTTCGACGCGAAACGCCTGGAGTACTCCCATGCTGACCTTCCTCGGCTTTGCCATGGTCCTTACTTTCATGTACCTGATCATGACCAAGCGCCTGTCGGCCTTGATCGCCCTGATTCTGGTACCGATCCTGTTTGCCCTGTTTGGCGGCTTCTCGGGCGACATCGGCCCGATGATGCTGCAAGGCATCACTAAACTGGCCCCCACCGGGGTGATGCTGATGTTCGCCATCCTGTATTTCGGCCTGATGATCGACTCAGGGCTGTTCGACCCGGCGGTGCGCAAGATTCTCAAGCTGGTCAAAGGTGACCCGCTGAAAGTCTCGGTCGGCACGGCCGCACTGGCCCTGATCGTTTCGCTGGACGGCGACGGTGCCACCACCTACATGATCTGCGTGGCGGCAATGCTGCCGCTCTACAGCCGCCTGGGCATGAGCCCACGGATCATGGCCGGCCTGATCATCCTCGCCGGCGGTGTGATGAACATGACCCCATGGGGCGGCCCGACCGCACGTGCCGCCAGCGCCTTGCATGTCGACCCTTCAGATATTTTCGTACCGATGATCCCGGCGATGCTTGCCGGCGTGGTGGCAATCCTTGCCATTGCCTATATGTACGGCAAGCGCGAGCGTGCCCGTCTGGGCGAGCTGCACCTGCCAGGCGACGAAATCGATCACAGTGAAATCAGCGTTTCGCAGTTTCCTGACGCCCGTCGCCCGAAGATGATCTGGTTCAACGGCGCACTGACCGCAGCGCTGATGGTGACCCTGATCCTTGGCCTGCTGCCATTGCCCGTGCTGTTCATGGTGGCCTTCAGTATCGCCATGATTGCCAACTACCCATGCCTGCAGCAGCAAAAAGACCGTGTGGCGGCCCACTCCGGTAGCGTGCTGGCCGTTGTCGGCCTGATCTTCGCCGCCGGTATCTTCACCGGCATCCTCTCGGGTACCGGCATGGTCGAGGCCATGTCCAAGAGCCTGCTGGCGGTGATTCCTGACGCGCTGGGCCCTTACCTGGCGGTGATCACCGCGATCGTAAGCATGCCGTTCACCTTCTTCATGTCCAACGACGCCTTCTACTACGGGGTTCTGCCTGTGCTTGCAGAAGCCGCCAGCCACTATGGCATCTCGCCGGTGGAAATGGCCCGTGCGTCGATCGTCGGCCAGCCGGTTCACCTGCTCAGCCCACTGGTACCCTCTACTTACCTGTTGGTTGCCCTGGCCGGCATCGAGTTCGGCGATCATCAGCGCTTTACCCTGAAGTGGGCAGTGCTGGTCTGCCTGTGCATAATGTTCGCCGCGCTGCTCATGGGAATTTTCCCGCTGTTCAGCAGCCTATAAGGCTACAGATTCATCCAACCGCAGCGGTGCTCCTTGCCCGGGCGCCCTGCATTTATCGCTTGAAGGAATACACATGGAATGGCTGACCAGCCCAGAGATCTGGGTTGCCTTTTTCACACTGACTGCACTTGAGATCGTTCTCGGCATCGACAACATCATCATGATCTCGATCCTGGTCAGCCGCATGCCCAAGCACATGCAGCCACGCACCCGGATCTTCGGCCTGGCCCTGGCCATGGTCACCCGCATTTTGCTGCTGCTGTCGATCACCTGGGTCATGCGCCTGACCACCGACCTGTTCGTGGTGTTCGAGCATGGCATTTCCGGACGTGACCTGATCCTGTTCTTCGGTGGCCTGTTCCTGCTGTGGAAAAGCTCGCAGGAGATCTACCACGGACTGGAAGGCGAAGATGAATCGCCCGATGAGCCGACCGGCAAAGGCGGCAAGTTCTTCTACACCATCATTCAGATCGCGATTATCGACATCGTGTTCTCCCTGGACTCGGTGATCACCGCCGTCGGCATGGTTTCTCACGTGCCGGTGATGATTGCAGCCATCGTTGTCGCCGTGCTGGTGATGATGCTGTGCGCCGGTGCCATCAGTAACTTCATCGACAAGCACCCGTCGCTGAAAATGCTCGCCCTGTCATTTCTGATCGTGGTCGGTACCGTGCTGATCGCCGAAGCCTTTGATGTGCACGTGCCGAAGGGCTACGTCTACTTCGCCATGGCGTTCTCCCTGGCGGTCGAAGCCATCAACATCAAGATGCGCACGGCCATGGCCCGGAAGAAAAACCAGGAGCAAACCGAGCCGGTGAAACTTCGCAAGGACATTCCGGGTCAATAAACCTGGTTTGGCAACAAAAAAGGGCCCTGCGGGGCCTTTTTTCATGGGCGTTCATGACGGTTTTGTTTCAAAGGCCACATTGCCTATGCCATGCTGGCGCCCAGGCCTTGGGCCGACTACAGCTTAAGTGAGCACTGGGAAAAACCGCCTGTCACCAGGCCAGGCTCACCGCTTTATCCATTTGCCCCCACTGGGGCACGCCAACAGGGGGCCCGACCAATGCTGACCCTGCTCAATCTGCTCTCCGCTGTGGCACTGCTGATCTGGGGGACGCACATTGTGCGTACCGGCATCCTGCGCGTGTACGGCTCCAACCTACGGCGTGTGCTGAGCCAGAACATGTCCAAGCGGCCGCTGGCGTTTGTCGCCGGCATTCTGGTGACCGCCCTGGTACAGAGCAGCAACGCCACCGCCATGCTGGTGACGTCCTTTGTCGGTCAGGGCCTGATGTCGCTGACCCCGGCCCTGGCAATCATGCTCGGCGCCGATGTCGGTACGGCGCTGATGGCGCGGGTACTGACATTCGACCTGTCGTGGCTGTCGCCGCTGCTGATCTTCCTCGGCGTGATCTTCTTCCTGTCGCGCAAGCAGACCCGTGCCGGGCAATTGGGCCGCGTCGGGATCGGTTTGGGTCTGATCATCCTGGCCTTGCAACTGATTGTCGAAGCGGCCGCGCCGATCACCCATGCCCAGGGTGTGCGAGTGCTGTTCGCCTCGCTTACCGGCGACATCCTCCTTGATGCCCTGGTGGGTGCGCTGTTTGCGCTGATTTCCTATTCGAGCCTCGCCGCCGTGCTGCTGACTGCGACCCTGGCCGGTGCCGGGCTGATCAGCCTTCCAGTGGCCATTGGCCTGGTCATCGGTGCCAACATCGGTAGCGGTCTGCTGGCGTTTCTCAGCACCAGCATGCAGAACGCGGCGGGCCGCCAGGTAGCCTTGGGCAGCCTGATGTACAAGCTGATCGGCCTGATCCTGATCATTCCGGTGCTCAAGCCGCTGGTGAGCTGGATGGACAGCCTGAGCTTCAGCCCCCAGGAGCTGGTGATCGGCTTTCACCTGCTCTACAACAGCCTGCGCTGCCTGATCATGCTGCCAACCGTCACGCCGATGTCGCGCCTGTGCGCCTGGCTACTGCCTGAACGGGCAGAAACCAATGGCCGGGCCCGCCCCCGTCATCTGGACCCGGCGGCACTGGGCACGCCGAGCCTGGCCCTGGCCAACGCAGTGCGCGAAACACTGCGCATGGGCGACCTGATCGACACCATGCTCGATGCCATGCAGGACGTTCTGAAGGGTAAGCAGACGGCGATGACCCAGCAGATGCGCAGCCTGGGTGAGGACGTCGAGGCCCTTAACAACGCGATCAAACTGTACCTGGCACAGATGCCCCGCGAGGACCTCAGCGCGCAGGACAGCAAACGCTGGGCGGAGATCATTGAGCTGGCGATCAACCTCAAGCTGGCGGCCGACCTCATCGAGCGCATGCTGCGCAAGGTACAGCAGCAAAAGACCTCACAACGCCGGGAGTTCTCCGACGTGGGCCTTGAGGAACTGACCGGGCTGCAAAGCCAATTGCTGTCCAACCTGCGCTTGGGCCTGTCGGTATTCCTTAGTGCCGACCCGGAAAGTGCCCGGCAGCTGTTGCGGGAAAAACGACGCTTTCGCGCCCAGGAGCGGCGCCTTGCCCATGCCCATGTCAGTCGGTTGCAACGTAAAGTGGTACAAAGTATCGAAACCAGCGCCTTGCACCTGGAGCTGATTGCCGATATGAAACGATTGAACTCCTTGTTTTGCAGCAGTGCCTATGTAGTGTTGGGTAGCGCCGATACGGGCGGTCTGTTGCTCGACAGTGTCCCGGACGATGCCCATTCACCCTGACTGTTGCCACCCAGAACTCCCGCAAGGAAGCTCGACATGCGTTGCCTGATGTTCCTGTGCCTGCTGCTGGGCGCGATGCCCGGCTTTGCCCTCGACCGTTCGCAGGTCGAAGGCTACCTGCTGCCCAACGGCCTGCAGGTGCTGCTCAAGTCAGGCTATGAACGCAACCATGTGTCGATTCGCCTGGTGGTCGGCGTCGGCTTCGATGACTTTCCTTGCGAGCAGCAAGAGTTGCCTCACTTGCTGGAACACCTGCTGTTCAGTGGCATCGACGAAGGCGGTGAAGGCGGGCTGGAAAAACGCATGCAGGCGTTGGGCGGTGAATGGAACGCCTACACCAGCAGTGCCGATACCACCTTTGTCATCGAGGCACCCGCGCGCAATCAGCGCAAAGTGCTGGACCTGCTGCTGACGGTGATCAAAGACACCCGCTTCGACGAAAAGGCCCTGGCGCTGTCGAAGAAGATCCTCGAGCGCGAAGACGGCGGTCATTATTCCCGCCTGCAACGCTGGCTGGATCGCCAGGACATTGGCCACCGTGCCAGCGATCAGCTGGCTATCGAGCTGGGCCTGAAGTGCCCGGAACGCTCATCCGTGGCCGACATGACCCTGGAGCAGGTCAACGACCTGCGCCAGCACTGGTACGCCGCCAACAACATGAGCCTGATCGTCGTCGGTGGCCTGGACCGTCTGTTGCCGGCCTACCTGGAACGCTCCTATGGCGAGCTTCCCCCAGCCGAGCCTGGCGAACGCCGGGCGCTGGACGGAATCACCGGCAAAGCCGAATTGCGCCGTGAACTGGTCCGCGGCTGGCTGGGCGACAGCGCCCGTTTGCACTGGTTGTTCCTGGAGCCGGTACTCGACAACGATCACGGGCAGACCTTCGATCTGCTGCAACGCTACCTGGACTGGGCTCTGTACGAAGAGCTGCGGCTCAAGCACGGGCTGTCCTACGGCCCCTCCAGCCAACGGGAAAGCTTCGGCGATACCGGTATGATGAGCCTCGACGCCGACCTCGATCGCGCCGATGTCAAGGAGGCCGAGCAGGTGCTGGGCGCCATGCTCGACCAGTTGCGCAAACACGGCCTGGACCCCGCCACCTTTGCCCGGGTCAAACAGGCAACCATCGATCGCGAGGCCTGGAGCACCCAGGGCAACGCGGCGTTGGCGGACTATTACTGGGGTTCGCTGAACGACTACCTCGATGGTCGTTTTGCAGACCCGGTGCGCGCACTGCGGCGCGTCAGCCTCCACGATGCCAACCGGGCGCTGCAGCAGTTGCTGACGGAACCTGGGTACGTGCGGATCGAGCAGCCGCTGATCAGTTACGACGAACTGTATGGCGGGGTGGCGCTAGGGTTTGGTGTATTGCTTGCCGGTGGCCTTATCTGGAGCAGGCGGCGCCGTCACTGACGCCTGCCTGGCGACTCAAACCGGAGTATCCTTAAGCGGTTTTTACCTGACCTGCGAACACCTTCATGCCTCTTTACCTTCAGCGCCTGATCGAATTGATCAAGCGCTATCCCGGCGTCATTGCCCTCGGTGGCTTTATCTCCGGTATCGCCAGTTTCATCCTGGTTGACCGCCAGGAGAGCCTGGCCAGCTGGATCGCTGTCGTGATGCTGATCAGCTGGGTCTGGCTGATGCTGGAAAATACCTTCACCCAGTTGTTCGCCAAAGTGTTCAAGCGCGAGATTCCGCAGCCGCTACTGCGCTACGCGACACAGATGATTCACCAGGAAAGTCTGTTCTTCGTCCTGCCGTTCTTTTTTGTCACCACCACCTGGAACAGTGGCCAGCTGGTGTTTACCGGCCTGCTCGCTGCAGCCGGTCTGATCGCGATCATCGACCCGCTGTACTACAAATGGCTGGCCCCTCGCCGCTGGCTGTTTCTCGCACTTCACACCCTGACCCTGTTCGCGGCATTGCTCACCGCGCTACCCATCATCCTGCACCTGACCACCTCGCAAAGCTTCAAGCTGGCCCTGATAGCCGCCATGGTCCTGTCGTTCCCAAGCCTGGCCAGCAGCTTCCCGATCAATCACTGGCGCCGGGCGGTAATGCTGGTCGTGGTGACCCTGGCCGTGGGCGCCAGTGGCTGGATGCTGCGCTCCTGGGTGCCGCCAGCCACGCTGTGGATGACCGAGGTGGCGGTCAGCACCCAGGTGGAGAACCGCACGCCCGGCAAGAGCCTGACAGAACTGAAGGCCAGTGAAATCCGTGCCGGGCTTTATGCCTTTACCGCAATCAACGCCCCGCGTGGGCTGAACGAGCGCATTTACCACGTCTGGCAATTCAACGGCAAAGAAGTCGACCGGATTGCCCTGGACATTCATGGCGGGCGCAAGGAAGGCTACCGCGCCTGGACCCACAAGCAGAACTTTCCTGGCAACCCGGTAGGGCGCTGGCAGGTGAGGGTGCTGACCGAAGATGGCCAGGTCATTGGCGTGCTGCGCTTCCGTGTGGTTGACGACGGTCAAGCGCCAAAGCCCGAGTAACGCTATGCTCAGGGGCTGCGAACCGTTGGTCTGACTGCATGGAGCCTATGACTACACAAGCCGGCGCAACCCTGGATACCACAAGCAGCCCCGCATGCCTGCGGATTGTTGGTGACTGGACGCTGGCCAACTACACAAGCCTCAAGCGTGGCAATGAGGGCTTGGTCGGCCAATACGACCCCAGCACCGAGGTCGACCTCGAGCAACTCGGCCAACTGGATACCGCTGGCGCAGCCCTGCTGGTGGAACTCCTGGGCCCCGAACGGCTGGCCGAGTTGATCAAGGGCAGCCAGTTGCCAGAAGCCAGCCGTGCGCTGCTGCAAACCGTCCATTGCTCGGTGCAGGACTTCTGTATCCCCCAGAAGCAACCGGAACAGTCAGTCTTCATCCAGCTGCTCAGCCGCATTGGCTGCGCGGTCGATACCGCCTGGCAAGACACACTGCAATTACTGGGATTTGTCGGCCTGATCCTGCAAACCTTGTTTCTACGGCTGTTCCAACCGCATCGCTGGCGTATCACCTCGGTGGTCGCCCACATCGAACAGACCGGCCTGGATGCCGCCCCGATCATCGCCTTGCTGACCTTTCTGGTAGGTGCCGTCGTCGCCTTCCTTGGCGCGACCGTGCTGGCCAGCTTCGGCGCCAGCATTTTCACCGTTGATCTGGTCGCTTTTTCCTTCCTGCGTGAGTTCGGTGTGCTGCTGACCGCCATCCTGATGGCGGGGCGCACCGCCAGTGCCTTCACTGCACAGATCGGCTCGATGAAGGCCAACGAAGAGATCGACGCCATTCGTACCCTGGGGCTGGACCCTGTCGAGTTGTTGGTCGTGCCGCGGGTCGTGGCGCTGCTGATCGCGCTGCCGCTGCTGACGTTCATTGCGATGATCTGCGGCATTGTCGGTGGCGCAGTGGTCTGTGCGCTGTCACTGGGCATCTCGCCGGCGATGTTTCTATCGCTGCTGCAAAGCGATATCGGCGTGCAGCATTTCCTCGTCGGCCTGGCCAAGGCTCCGTTCTTTGCCTTCCTGATCGCTGCCATTGGTTGCCTCGAAGGTTTCAAGGTCAGCGGCAGTGCCGAATCGGTTGGCGCCCACACCACCTCCAGCGTCGTCCAGTCGATCTTTGTGGTGATCGTCCTCGATGCCATAGCCGCGCTGTTCTACATGGAGATGGGCTGGTGAACCCGACGATCCCTACACCCCCCGCGACACGCGAGACCGTGATCGAAGCGCGCGGCATCTGCAACCGCTTCGGCACCCAGAGCGTGCACGAGCAACTGGACCTGGACCTTTACCGCGGAGAGATTCTCGCCGTGGTTGGTGGCTCCGGCAGCGGCAAGTCGGTACTACTGCGCAGCATCATCGGCTTGCGCAGGCCCAACGAAGGGCAGGTGAAGGTCTTCGGCGAAGACCTTGTCACCCTCAACGACGAGCAACGCTCGAAGGTCGAGCGGCGCTTTGGCGTACTGTTTCAGAAAGGCGCACTGTTTTCGTCACTGACAGTGACCGAAAACGTCGCCTTGCCCCTGATTGAACATGCCGGCCTGTCGCGCGGCGATGCCGAACACCTGGCCGGGGTCAAGCTGGCGTTGGCTGGCTTGCCGATTTCTGCAGCCGACAAGTACCCCTCATCGCTGTCGGGCGGCATGATCAAGCGCGCCGCGCTCGCTCGGGCCCTGGCCCTGGACCCGGACATCCTCTTTCTCGATGAACCCACCGCCGGCCTGGACCCCATCGGTGCCGCCGCGTTTGACCAGTTGATCCTGACCCTGCGCGATGCGCTGGGCCTGAGCGTATTCCTGATCACACACGACCTGGACACCCTCTACACCATTACCGACCGGGTGGCCGTGCTTTCGCAGAAGAAGGTGCTGGTGGCAGGCCCGATAACCCAGGTCGAAGACACCGACGACCCCTGGATTCACGACTACTTTCATGGCCCGCGTGGCCGCGCGGCGTATCAGGCCGCCACAGCGGCAAAGGAGAACTGAGATGGAAACCCGCGCACATCACGTGCTGATCGGCCTGGTCTCGGTCATTGTGGTCGTCGGCGCCATGCTGTTCGGCCTGTGGCTGACCAAGTCCAGCGTCGACAGCACCTTCAAGGACTACGAGGTGGTGTTCAACGAAGCCGTTTCCGGTTTGTCCAAGGGCAGCTCGGTGCAGTACAGCGGGATCAAGGTCGGTGACGTCACCAGCCTGCGCCTGGACCCTGCGGACCCGCGCCGGGTATTGGCACGCATACGCCTGAGTGCCGACACTCCGGTAAAAGAAGACACGCGTGCCAAATTGACCCTCACCGGTATTACCGGCACTTCGTTCATCCAGCTCAGCGGCGGCACCCCGCAAAGCCCCGAGCTCAAGGGTAAGAGCGGCAAGCTGCCAGTGATAGTGGCCTCGCCTTCGCCAATCGCGCGTCTGCTCGACAACAGCAGCGACCTGCTGACCAACATCAACGTGCTGGTGCACAACGCCAACGAACTGTTCTCTGAAGACAATGCCGCGCACCTGAGCAAGACCCTCACCAACCTGGAACAGACCACCGCCGTATTCAGTGATCAGCGCGACGACATCCGAACTGCCATCCAGCAGCTGTCGCAACTGGGCAACCAGGCCAGCGCCATGCTCAAGCAGACCAACGACCTGGTGCGCAACGCCAATGGCCTGCTCAGCACCCAGGGCAAGCAGACCTTCGGCAGCGCCGAACAGGCGATGCAGTCACTGGCCCAGAGCACGGCCACCCTCAACAGCTTGCTCAACGACAATCGCGAAGCACTGAGCGGCGGCGCACAGGGCCTGAACCAGCTGGCGCCGGCGATTCGCGAGCTGCGCCAGACCCTGACCGCACTCAAGGCGATTTCCCAGCGTCTGGAAGCCAACCCCAGCGGCTACCTGCTTGGCCGTGAAACCAACAAGGAGTTCGAGCCATGAGTCGTCCTTGCCGTTACCTGGCCCTGGCCGTGGCGCTGAGCCTGGCCAGTGCCTGCTCGATCCTGCCCAAGGCGGAGCCTTCCGACGTCTATCGCCTGCCTTCGGCTGCAACCAGCCGGGCAACACAGGGCCCTGTGGCCGACTGGTCGTTACGGCTGAACAAGCCCCTGGCCAGCCACGCCCTCGACAATCCAAAGATTGCCGTCGTGCCTCAGGGTGACCTGATCAGTAACTACAAGGGCGCCCGCTGGAGTGATCCGGCCCCGTTGCTGGTGCGCAACCGCCTGCTCGACGCCTTCCAGCGCGACGGCCGGGTGCCGCGCCTGAGTGCCGATGACAGCAACCTGCAGGCCGACTACGAGTTGGCAGGCGAACTACAGGCCTTCCAGAGCGAGTACAGCAATGATGGCCTGGCGGTGGTGATCCGCTATGACGCGCGGCTGGTAGAAGGGCGCAACCAACGCATCCTCGCCAGCCGGCGCTTTGAAGTGCGTCAGCCACTGAGCGATACCCAGGTCCCGGCGGTAGTCAGCGGTTTTGGCGTCGCCAGCGACCGCCTGATGGCGCAACTGGTGGACTGGACCTATGCCCAGGCCAACCAGGCGCAACGTCAGGCAAAGAACCAGTAGCAGACACAGATGGCGGCAATCACCCCGGACAGCTCGGCGAGCAGGGCGCAACCCACTGCGTGGCGGGCACGCTGGATACCAACGGCGCCGAAATACACCGCCAGGACATAGAAGGTGGTTTCAGTACTGCCTTGGATAGTTGCCGCCACCAGGGCCGGGAAGCTGTCGACACCGTGTGTCTGCATGGTTTCGATCAGCATCGCCCGTGCCGCACTGCCCGAAAACGGCTTGACCAGCGCCGTGGGCAGGCCCTCGACAAAGCGCGTATCCATCCCCAGCCATTCCACCACGTGACGGATGCCGTCCAGGCTTAGCTCCAGGGCCCCTGAGGCGCGCAGCACGCCGACAGCGCAGAGCATGGCCACCAGATACGGCAGCAGGCTCTTGGCGACGTCAAAGCCCTCCTTGGCGCCCTCTACGAAGGTTTCATAGACCTTCACGCGCTTGAAGGCGCCAATCACCAGGAACAGGATGATCAGGCCGAACAGGGTCAGGTTGCCCAGGATCGACGACAGCCCGGCCAGCGCCGAAGCCGACAAGGTGCCGAGAAAGGCCATGAAGCCCCCCAGCAGCAGGGCGCCGGGTATTAGATATGCCAGCACCACCGGGTCCCACAGCCGCAACCGTTGCATCACCGCCACCGAGAGCAGGCCGACCAGCGTCGAGGCACTGGTTGCCAATAAGATGGGCAGGAACACCAGCGTCGGGTCCATGGCACCTTGCTGTGCACGGTACATGAAAATGGTCACCGGCAGCAGGGTCAGGGAGGAGGCGTTGAGCACCAGAAACAGGATCTGCGCGTTGCTGGCGGTCGTTGAGCTGGGGTTAAGCTCCTGCAGCGAGCGCATGGCCTTGAGGCCAATTGGCGTAGCCGCGTTGTCCAGGCCCAGGCCGTTGGCGGCAAAGTTCAGGGTGATCAGGCCCAGAGCGGGGTGGCCGGGCGGTACTTCCGGCATCAGCCGGGCGAACAGCGGGCCGAGGATTTTCGCTAGCCAGTCAACGATACCGGCCTTTTCAGCAATCTTCAGAAAGCCCAGCCACAGGGTCAGGGTGCCGAACAGCAGGACCATCACCTCGACCGACAACTTGGCCATGGCAAAGATGCTCTCGACCATTGCGGCAAAAATCCCGGCATTACCGCCTACCAGCCATTGCGCCAGCGCGGAGACGGCCGCGACCAAGAAGAAACCAAGCCAAAGGCCGTTGAGCATCCGTTATTCCCCCACACAGTTGCGACGCATGATAGCGGTAGCGGTCGAGCAATGCACCGCTGCGGCCAATCGACTGCAGAAACGAAAAAGCCCCGACCAGGTCGGGGCTCTTCGTTCAGCCGGACTGCACCTTAGTGGTTGGCAGTCTTGCCGGCAGTTGCAGCTTCTTTGCTGCGCCAGTGCGGCAGCGAGTTCCAGTAGCGCTGGCCTTTGGCATCGTCGTACATGCCTTCCCAGCGAGCGATAACCAGTACCGCCAGGGCGTTACCAATCACGTTCAGTGCGGTACGGGCCATGTCCATGATGCGGTCGACACCGGCGATGAAGGCCAGGCCTTCCAGCGGGATACCCACGCTGCCCAGGGTCGCCAGCAGTACCACGAAGGATACGCCCGGAACACCGGCAATACCTTTGGAGGTAACCATCAGGGTCAGCACCAGCAGTAGCTGCTGGCTGATCGACAGGTCGATGCCGTACAGCTGGGCAATGAAGATTGCCGCGATGCTCTGGTACAGGGTCGAGCCGTCAAGGTTGAACGAGTAGCCGGTCGGGACCACGAAGCTGCAGATGGCTTTTGGCGCACCGTAAGCTTCCATCTTCTCGATCACACGCGGCAGCACGGTCTCGGAACTGGCGGTGGAGTAGGCCAGCACCAGCTCATCCTTGAAGATGCGCATCAGCTTCAGGATCGAGAAGCCGAACAGACGGGCAACCAGGCCTAGCACCATAAAGGCGAAGAAGGCGATGGCGAAGTACACCAGCAACACCAGCTTGGCCAATGGCAGCAACGAGGCGAAGCCGAAGTTGGCGACCGTCACCGCGATCAATGCGAACACACCGATTGGCGCGTAGTTCATGATCATGTGGGTGACCTTGAACATGGCTTCGGAAACGCCCTGGAAGGTTTTCACCAGCGGGTCGCGGATGTCTGCCTGAAGGCTCGACAGGCCCAGGCCGAACAATACCGAGAAGAAAATGATCGGCAGCATCTCGCCACGCATCAGCGCTGCGAAGATGTTCGACGGGATCAGGTTGAGGATGGTCTCGATGAACGCGTGTTCATGCTGAACCTCAGCCGCAGTCGCCTGGTACTTGGAGATATCGACAGTACCCAGGGTACTCATGTCGATACCGGCACCCGGATGGAACAGGTTGGCCAGCACCAGACCGACGACGATGGCGATGGTGGTCACCACCTCGAAGTAGATGATGGTTTTCAGGCCGATACTGCCCAGTTTTTTCGCGTCGCCTACCCCGGCGATACCCACGATCAGCGACGAAATCACGATCGGGATGACGATCATCTTGATCAGGCGAATGAAGATGTCACCGGCAGGTTGCAGGACGTTACTGATCCACCATGCCTTTTCTGCACTGAAATGATTCAGTAAAGCGCCAATTGCAATCCCCAATACCAGACCGATGAGGATCTGCCAGGCGAGGCTTAGCTTTGCCTTCTTCATGTCATTACCTTTTCTTCAAGTGGACACGGGCACCTGGCTGATAACCGCGATCCAGAGCTGTTGCCAGCGTCAATTGATCGTTGATGGTATCGACAGGCGACTCCGTAGAAGGTCACCGCAAGCGAGCGTAGGAACGCTCAGGCCAGCGAAAAAAGGCGCAACTATTCCCACGTGAAGGGGGGGCGTCTAATGCCGTAAACGACTACCCTATGCCGAATCGGCATGACGCTTTTGGAACGAAACGAGCGTCCCAGAGCGTTTTCCGAACCGCGTTCGGAATTCCGACGATGGCCAAAGCGCCACATTTCGGCCGATTTGGACGTATCCACCTGAGTGGAATCACTCGCTGTTCGACAATCCGAATGCGTGAAATCACCTGTGCCGACACACCCGGGCGGAGCGAAAAAATATCGATGTACGGTCGCCAGAAAATATGCGTCGACACACCAGGTAGGAAAAGTGGATAAGGGGAGTAGGGCGAAGGATGAGGAACAAAGCGTTACGGAAGTCAGATCGAGAATCTCCCCAGTAGAGTGACGCTCGACCTGTAACTTCCGCTACCGCTCAACCCGACCCGGCCCTCATCGGGGGTACTCCATGTACCCCTAGGCCCCTCCGATCCTGAAACAATCAGAGCAGCCCAGCCCCTTGGTCGTACGCCGGCCTTCCTCAGGCGGGCGCAACATAGAAGCCTGAAATGGAAAAAGGTTCAGCTTCTATATATGTACTCAATGCCGGTGCGCATTCAGTACCAGTTGGGATCACGTTTGAGTTGCTCCTTCAACAGCGTCTGCATGCCCGGGTCCGGCTTGCCCAGCCATCGGTAATCGGCGTGGCGGGTCGGGGACTTTTCACCGGGCAGGCCCTCCGGGACTTCGACCAGCATGGCGTAGGCGTCTTCCTTGTCCCAGCTGAAGGCAACGATCAGGCGCTTGTTCAGGCACTTCTGAGCGACTTCACACAGTGGCCCTACGAGGAACTTGTCGCCATCTTCCTCTACGCCAGACATTTGCTGCTCAGAGACGCCAGAGAGGTTGAGCACCCAATCGGGCAGACGCTCTTCCTTCTCGACCACTTTTTTCCAGGTGCTCTGGTATTCGGGGTCCGAAGCCAACAGTTGGTTGACCCGTACCTGGCCATCACTGGCCGCCATCGCCCCACTGCTGCCACCCACCAACAGGGCGGCAGCCAGGGCGTTGTACAGCGTCCTTTTCATGTTCAACCTCTGCCGCGACCAAAGAAGAAAGAAGCCACGAACAGCACCAGGAAGACAATGAAGAGAATCTTCGCGATACCGGTAGCGGCGCCTGCGATACCACCAAAGCCCAGTACGGCTGCGATAATGGCGATGATCAGGAAGGTGATAGCCCAGCTCAACATGGTGATTCTCCTTACCGTTCTAGAAAAAAGTCGCCGCAGTCTCAGAACACCCAGCGCTCAGGTACCACGCTGGTTTCAACTGGAGCGGTGGTTGCCACGGCGGACCGCGACTGCATCACTGCTATGGAGGTCGGCATCGGCACTATGACAGCCTCTACCGTACCGACCGCACTACGGGCTTCCTCGGTAACCTGCAAGCTGCAATAGAGGTGGCCAGCAATCAGGGTCAGCAGCAGCGCCAGGCTCAAGAACAACCCTTGGCGAACCAGAATCGGGGAAACCTGCAATCGGGTGGCGGGTACGTGATTCATTACCGGGCTCCTCCTGCTGCGTTTATTCGTTGTCTTGCAGGAGTAGTTGCAGCGTGCATGCCAGCCTCAGGAAATTTTAATTTCCCTTATTAATCAGCAGGTTGCTTTATTCTCAAGATTTCACCAGAACGTATCCTGCACGATGCACCTTGTGAGGTCGGGCGTTTTGCATGATTTGTCCGGAACCAGCGACTACCATGCAAACATCGAAGTAAATCGGAACCAGGCATGCAACTTGCCAGATTTCTCCGGCACTAATAGAGATCATTCTTAAAAGGAGCGTAGGAAATGGATGCACCCCAGGAACATCAAGGTCGTATCCTGTTGGTCGACGACGAATCCGCCATCCTTCGCACTTTTCGCTACTGCCTGGAAGATGAAGGCTATAGCGTGGCCACCGCCAACAACGCGGCCCAGGCCGAGAGCCTGCTGCAGCGCCAGGTCTTCGACCTGTGCTTTCTCGACCTGCGCCTGGGTGAAGACAACGGCCTGGATGTGCTGGCGCAGATGCGTATTCAAGCCCCCTGGATGCGCATCGTCATCGTCACAGCCCACTCGGCGGTCGATACCGCTGTCGACGCTATCCAGGCAGGCGCGGCCGACTACCTGGTAAAACCCTGCAGCCCTGATCAACTGCGCCTGGCCGCCGCCAAACAGCTGGAAGTGCGTCAGTTGTCGGCACGTCTTGAGGCGCTCGAAGGCGAAGTCAACAAACCCAAGGACGGCCTGGACTCACACAGCCCGGCGATGATGGTGGTGCTGGAGACCGCCCGCCAGGTCGCGTCTACCGACGCCAACATCCTGATCCTGGGCGAGTCGGGTACCGGCAAGGGCGAGTTGGCCAGGGCCATTCACGGCTGGAGCAAGCGCGCGCGTAAAGCCTGCGTGACCATCAACTGCCCGTCACTGACAACGGAATTGATGGAAAGCGAACTGTTCGGCCACAGCCGCGGGGCCTTTACCGGCGCCAGTGAAAGCACCTTGGGCCGCGTCAACCAGGCCGATGGTGGTACGCTGTTTCTCGACGAAATCGGCGACTTTCCGCTGCCCCTCCAGCCCAAGCTGCTGCGCTTTATCCAGGATAAGGAATATGAACGGGTCGGCGACCCGGTAACCCGCCGCGCCGATGTACGCATCCTGGCCGCCACCAACCTCAACCTTGAAGACATGGTTCGTGATGGGCGCTTTCGCGAAGACCTGCTCTATCGCCTGAACGTCATTACCTTGCACCTGCCGCCCTTGCGCGAACGCAGCGAGGACATCCTGACCCTGGCCGATCGCTTTCTTGCCAGGTTCGTCAAAGAGTACTCACGCCCAGCACGCGGCTTCAGCGACGAGGCACGGGCGGCACTGCTCAACTACCGCTGGCCGGGCAACATTCGTGAGCTGCGTAACGTGGTTGAACGCGCCAGCATCATTTGCCCGCAGGAACGGGTCGAGATCAGCCACCTGGGCATGGCGGAGCAACCCGCAAGCAACACACCGCGCATCGGCGCGGCGCTAAGTCTCGATGAGCTGGAGCGCGCCCACATCGAAGCCGTGCTGGCCACCAGCGAAACCCTTGATCAGGCTGCCAAGACCCTGGGCATCGATGCTTCGACCCTGTACCGCAAGCGCAAGCAGTACAACTTATGAAATGGGCGATGAAGCTGCGTACGCGGCTTTTCCTCAGCATCTCCGCACTGATTACCGTGGCCTTGCTCGGTTTGTTGCTTGGCCTGGTCAGCGTCGTGCAAATGGCCAGCTCGCAGCAGGTGCTGATCCGGGAGAATGCCATGGTTCTTGACCTTGGCCTGGAGCTGCGGCGCAATCTCGGAGAGCAACTGACCCTGATACTCAATGCATCCCCCGACCCCGCCTTGCTGGAGAGCCTGCAGGCACGCTTTCAGGCATCGCTGGATGAAGGGATCAGACTGGAGCGTGAGCAGGGCACCGACAAAGGCTTTGCCACCACCAACAATCACTACCAGCACTATCTCCAAGTACTTCGCGATACACCTACACCGCGCAACCTGGGCGCAGACCAACCGCTGGGCAAGGCCTTCAGTGCGCTGCGCAGTGACTTGCTCGACGCACACAAGCGCGCCCTGCAGCACATCAGTCAAAGCCAGCAACAGACCTATGACCGCGCCTTGTTGATTGCTGGAGTACTGGGTCTGGTAGGCCTGGCAGTCTTGATTCTGGGGTTCGTGACCGCCCACGGCATCGCCCGGCGTTTTGGGCACCCCATTGAAGCCTTGGCGAAGGCGGCAGACCAGATAGGCCAGGGTGACTTCGACGTTACCCTGCCCGTGTCCCAGTCGCAGGAAATGAACCTGTTGACTCGGCGCTTCGGCCTGATGGCGCAAGCCTTGCGCAAGCACCAGGCAACCAATGTCGACGAACTGCTCGCCGGCCAGCAACGCCTGCAAGCCGTACTCGATAGTATCGATGATGGCTTGTTGATTATCGACCGCCAGGGTCACATCGAGCACATCAATCCGGTCGCTCAACGGCAATTGAGCTGGGACGACAGCCGCCTCGGCGTCGGACTGGGCCAAGCACTGCAGCGCCCGGCGCTGGATGAGCAGGTGCGTCTGGTACTGCGTGGCGCCAGCCTTGATCGCGTACCCGAAGACCTGAGCCTGGATATAGAAGAAGAACCGCGCCTGTTGGCCTATAGCCTGACACCGGTCTGCCGCCCTGACGGCCAGATTCTCGGTGCCGTCATGGTGCTTCATGACGTGACCGAACAGCGAGCCTTCGAACGGGTACGCAGCGAGTTTGTCCTGCGCGCCTCGCACGAGCTGCGCACGCCGATTACAGGCATGCACATGGCCTTCGGCTTGCTGCGCGAGCGTTTGACGTTTGCGCCACAGGCGCGCGAAGCCGACCTGGTCGACACCATCAGCGATGAAATGCAGCGCCTGACCCAATTGATCAACGACCTGCTGAACTTCTCCCGCTACCAGAGTGGCCAGCAAAAGCTCGAACTCACACCCTGTGCCGTGGACCAACTATTGTCCCGCGCTTGCGACCGCTTCGCCGCCGTAGCGGGCGACAAGCAGATAGACATCCAGGTGGAACTGGTAGCCCCCCTTCCACACATCCAGGCCGACGCCGCGCAGCTGGACCGGGTAATGGACAATCTGCTGGACAATGCATTACGCCATACCCCCGTGGCCGGTTGTATCCGCCTTCACGCCAGGCGCAATGCCGAGCGGGTGATCATCAGCATCGAAGACAACGGTGAGGGCATTGCCTACAGCCAGCAGGGAAGAATCTTTGAACCGTTCGTCCAGGTCGGACGCAAGAAAGGCGGGGCAGGTCTCGGGCTCGCGCTGTGCAAGGAAATCGTTCTGCTGCATGGCGGGCGCATGGGCGTGTATTCTCGCCCCGGCCAAGGCACCCAGTTCTACATGGCCTTGCCTGTCTGACACCCAACATCACGCCTCATCATCGAGGCGCCGTGGTGTCATGCGTCGGCCCCGGGTGATCAGCTCGACGAATTGACGGGCACTCAGCGGGTGGGCGAACAGCCAGCCCTGACCGTAGTTCACCCCTTCACTGTTAAGCAGCATCGCCTGGTTCTCAAACTCGATGCCTTCGGCAATTACCCGCAACTGCAGGGCATGCGCCATGCGGATGATGTGCGGCGCCACGCCACTGCTGGCCGCATCATGGCCTAGCGCATCGATGAAGGCCTTGTCGATTTTCAGGCAATCCACAGGCAGCGTCTGCAGGTAAGCCAAACTGCAGTAGCCCGTGCCAAAATCGTCTATCAGCACCTGATGGCCGACTGCGCGCAACGCTTGCAGGTTATCGCGGGCAACCACCACGTCGATCAGGCCACGCTCGGTGACTTCGAAGGCGATCTGGCTGGCGGCCACATGGTGCAACGCCAGCAGTCGCGCCGCTACCGGGCCTATCCTCGGCACCATGACATCGCACGCTGCCAGGTTGACAGAGATATAGAGTTGCCGGTTGGCACGTAGCACCTGGCCCAACTGCTCAAGCACGCGTTGCAGGACAAAATCGGTGATCTGCCTGATCTGGCCGGTATTTTCTGCCAACGGGATAAACAGGTCCGGACTGGTCAAAGTGCCATCGGGTCGTCGCCAGCGCACCAGGGCCTCGGCCCCCACGCAGCGGCGGCTGTTAAGCTCGAAGATGGGCTGATACAACACCTGCAGCTCCCCCCGACGCAACGCACCTTGCAGCTCAGAACTCATCGAGCGGTGCTGGCGGACCAGTTGCAGCACCAGCCAGCCAATGCACCACGCCAGTACCAGGCTGCCGGGAAACAATAGCCAAAGCACACCGTTCATCTTCAACGGCAGGCTGGCACGCGGAGCAATCAATACCAGCTGATAATCTGGCGACATGGTCGGCATGCGGTAGATCAGGCGGTCAGGCAACTCCAGCAACGCATCCAGTGATTTGGGCGGCCAATGGGTGGAGGGCGGCCAGGCCTGGGGCGGCCCAAGCACCGGTACCGCACGTGCGCCGTTGTCCAGCACAACCAGCAGGCTGCCATTGGGCGGAAGGTCGACGACATCGGTCAAATGCCCACGGGACGTCGACACCAGAAACTTGCCACGCCCCAGCATGAGGGCGGCAAGGTTGTCATCCGGCTCGGTGGTAGTGTTGAGCCAGTAACTGTAGGTCGGCCCCTGAATGTCCGGGGCCCGCAACGGGTTGATGGTACGTTGGCCGATGCGATTGGAACAGGCCAGCGTGCCATCGACGTAGGCGGCCTCATACACAAAGCGATAGCTGAACCCCACATACTGCAACACCTTGAGCATTTCGGTGCTACAGCCGCGCAGGGGTTGGGCCTGGAGTTCATCGACACCTTCGCGCAACTGCCCGAAAATTTGCTCAAGGCGTTGGAGAAAACGCTCGCCTTTGGCGTTCATCTGCTCGCTTTCACTTACTTGCACCTGATGCATGGCCACACCGATACTGGCCAGCAGCAATAGGATTGCGCTGGCCGAAGCCGCGAGTGTGGCCAATAACCAGGGACGATAGAGCAAGTGGCGCAGCACAGATAAGGCAGCTGACATCAAGTAGCATCCAGTTGAATACCAAGAGGTATAGCAACTGTCGGTCAAGTCAGCCTGGCCGTTTGGCGGCGCCGTTGATCAGCGACTGTTGAGCACCTGCAACATCGCCGCCGTTTGCGCGTCGGCTACACCGTCAAAACGTTGGGGGCGGAAGCGCATCTGGAAGGCCGCCAGCACATGTTTGGTGCTCACGTCATAGACACCGGTCTGCTCGATGGCATAGCCAAATCGCGCCAGCTGCTGCTGATACCAGGTGATGCTCGGCGGGTTGACGCTGAATCGCGCCTGCTGCTGGGCCACCGCCCGTGCATCCGGCCAGACACCCAGGCCGGCATCCGCCAGCCGCTTCCAGGGGAACAACGGGCCCGGATCGAGCTTGCGCAACGGTGCAATGTCGCTGTGGCCAATGATGTAGCGAGGCGCAATATTGTTGCGTTTGACGATGTCCTTGAGCAGCACGATCAGCGCCTGGATCTGTTCCTCGGTATAGGGATGCCAGACGCGGCCGTTGGGGGTATCGGTAAAGCCCGGGTTAACGATCTCAATACCGATGGAGCTGGAGTTGAGCCAGGTGCGGCCATCCCACTGGCTGTCGCCGGCATGCCAGGCGCGACGGCTTTCGTCGACCAGTTGATAGACGGTGGCCGGCGAATCACCGATCAGGTAGTGGGCACTCACTTCGCCATGCGTCAGCAACGACAACGAGCGCTCAAGGGATGCATTGGTGTAATGCAGGACAACGAACTGGATACGGCTGTCCTGGTTGACCGAAGGGTGGCTGCGGTCTATCCGCAGGCCACTGCTGCAGCCTGCAAGGGTCAGTAGCAGCAGCGCAGTGAAAAAGGCTTTCATCGGGTAGGGCACATGTGGTGATCTGTAATGCAATAGCATAACGTATCCTCCTTGTTGCCACTCAGCCCTGTTCGATCCGATTTCTACCCAGATGTTTCGCGCGGTACAGGGCCTCATCAGCGCGCTTGAGCACCCCTTCACTGCGCTCCCCGGAACGGAATGCGCTGATGCCGATCGACAGTGTGATGGTCACCCGCTCGCCTTTGAAATGGAACGGGCAAGCTTCAATGGCCGCCCGCAAGGCTTCAGCCAACTGACAACCGGCGGCCATTCCGGTCTGCGGGATGAGCAAAACAAATTCCTCACCGCCGAAACGGGCAATGAAATCCCGCGCTCGCAGGCGCTTTCTCAACACGCTGGCGACAATTTTCAGCACTTTATCGCCTGCCTGGTGGCCATAGCTGTCGTTGATCCGCTTGAAATGGTCAAGGTCGAGGATGGCCATCAGCAAATGCCCACCCTGTTCCTGCCACTGCTGCACTTCCTGGTCCACACGCTCTGACCAGGCGGCTCGATTGGGCAAACCGGTTAGCGGGTCGATCAAGGCTTTTTGCCGTTGCTCTTCCAGATGTTCACGATAGCCCATGGCTTCCTGCTCCATGCTGGCTACCCGTTCGGCCAGGCCTTGAAGACGGCTGGCCATTTCCTGTTCGCGCTGATCGCGCTGGTGCTGATGCTCGTCCATCGTGCCCAGCAGGCCTTCCAGACGGTTCTCCAGAATATGCTTGAGGCTGCCCAGGTCGGCAGCACCCTGCACGCTGCTTTGCAAGCCATCGACCTGCTCACGCAACTGGCTGTCCAGGTGGCGGGCGGCCGTGCTGTTGTCCGCATGCCCTTCACTGGCTTCCTGCAGGTGGCTCTGGAACGATTCCAAGCGTTCATTGAGTTGCTGCAAATATTCTTCGAATTCGTGCTGGCCGCTGTCGTTGATGGCCAACATGAGGACGGCCAGATCGTCGAGTACCGGCAACAGCTCATACCAGTTCAGGCCATGCTCCAGGCGTTCACGTACGTGCTGCGCCTGAGCTTTGTGTCGTTCTGGAAAATTCAGGTCATCGAGCAGCCCCAGCAGGGTTTCTTCGATGTGCGCGGCCACTGAACTGTAACTTGGCTCAGTACCATCGGGCAGGGCGTAGTGGATTGACTCTTCCAGTAGCTCGGCGGGCACTTCCGGTGCCTCGGGCGGAGCGCCTTCTAGCGGTGACAGCGGCTCAGGCTCTTGCGGTTCAGCCATGGCCTCAGGCATCGGCGTGCTCGCCACTGGCTCGGGGCTAATCGGTTCGGCTTCGGCTTCGGCTTCGAACCCGAGAGAGACGGGCTCGTCTTCCGGCAGTGGCCGCAGTTCGTCGATATCAACAGGCTCAGGCTCATCGTGCGTAACCGCCTGTTCGGTCGTGGCCACAGGTTGCGCAGTTGCAACAGCGCTCGACAGCACCTGCGCCTCACCGGCCAACACTGGCTGTAGCCCTTCGGCTTCCAGCTCCCGGCCACCAAACAGGCGCTGCAGCAGACCAGGGCGCTGTGCCGCTTCTGGCCGCTCCAGCGCCGACAGCGCCTGGCCCTGCAAGCCACTGAGTTCGCCCAGCAACAACGGCATTTCCCGTGACTGGGTGGCCCGCGAGTCCAGTTGCTTGGCAAACTTCTTCAACGGGCGACTGACATCGCTGGGCAATGGCAGGCTTTGCAATTGACTCACCAGTGCATTGAGCGCGGTGCTGACCTGAGCAATACGGGTTTCCCGCCGTTGCTCGGAATCCAGTACTGCCTTTTCCAGACGCGGAATAAGACCCGCCAGTGCCGCGTCCATGTTGTCGGTACGAATGACCTCGCGCATTTCCTTCATGCACTGGTCCACGGCACGGTCGCTGCCTTCAGCCGCCAGGGTGCTACGCACCAGGCCACGGCGCAACAAGTCGAGTCGCGCGTCCCAACGGCGCTCGAGCTTCTCTTGCTGTTCGATACTCTTGAGGTATTTTTCTTTCCAGCGCTGGGCTTCGTCGGTCATGCCTGGGTCCGCAGAGGGGTGATGGCAATTAGCTCAAAGCGGGCAGCGTATCCACAGCGAGGGCATCAGGCAAACGAATCTCAACTGCGACCGGAAGATGATCGGAAATGGGCTGGGCGAGTACCTCGACCCGCTCAAGGGTGAGGCTCGGACTGAGCAAAATATGATCAAGGCAACGTTGTGGTCGCCAGCTGGGGAAGGTGGCCTGAACTTGAGGCGCAATCAACCCCAGGTCACGCAAGGGCGAATGCTCGAGCAGGTCGGTGGCATGCGTATTCATGTCACCCATCAACACCTGATGCCGATAGCCGCCGATCAGTTCGCGGATGTAGGCCAGTTGCAGGGCGCGGGTCTTGGAACCTAGCGCCAGGTGCATCATCACCACCACCAGGGCATCTTCACCTTCGCCAAAACGTACCAGGATTGCCCCACGGCCGGCTGGCCCGGGCAGTGGGTGATCTTCAAGCAGTTGCGGCTTGAGGCGGCTGAGTACACCGTTGCTGTGCTGGGCAAAACGTCCCAGGTTGCGGTTCAGTTGCTGGTACCAATAAGGAAAGGCTCCCAACTGGGCCAGGTGTTCGACCTGGTTGACGTAGCCTGAACGCAGGCTGCCGCCATCGGCCTCCTGCAGGGCCACCAGATCGAAGTCGCCCAGCAACGAGCCGATCTTCTGCAGGTTGCCGGCACGACCGTTGTGCGGCAGCAGGTGCTGCCAGCTCTTGGTCAGGTAGTGCCGGTAACGCTCAGTACTGATGCCCACCTGGATGTTGAAACTGAGCAGGCGCAGTCGGCCATCCTCTGGCAGGCCGTTAGCCTGCAGGTGATGTTCGTTGACCCGCGGATCGTGCAGGCCAACGCCTCGCTCAGCTTTCCAGCGGCGCATGGTAGGCGCCGCTTACTTGGCGGCGCGCTCCTTGTCGATCAGCTGGTCGGCAACGTCCAGGACGGCCTCCGGACCACCGGCACTGCCCAGGTCGAAGCGATACCTGCCGTTTACCACAAGGCTTGGAACGCCGGTGATTTCATACTGCTTGGCGAGTTTTTTGGCTTGCTCTACCTGACCCTTGATGGCGAAGGAGTTGAAGGTGGAGAGGAACTTGTCCTTGTCGACGCCCTGGGTCGCCAGGAAGTTGGCCATGTCTTCAGGCTTGGTCAATTGCTTGCGCTGGTTCTGGATGGCGTCGAATACCGCTGCATGAACCTTGTGCTCCACACCCATGGCTTCGAGGGTCAGGAACATCTGGCCGTGGGCATCCCATGGGCCGCCGAACATGGCCGGGACGCGCTTGAAGTTAACGTCAGCCGGCAGTTTTTCAGCCCATGGATTGATGGTCGGTTCGAAGTGATAGCAGTGTGGGCAGCCATACCAGAACAGCTCAACCACTTCGATTTTGCCAGGCACCGACACCGGAACCGGGTTGCTCAGCTCGATATACTGCTTGCCGGCTTCGATCGGCTCCGCGGCCTGGGCGGTCATACCGAATACGCTGGCAGCCACCAGCGCAGCGCTGAGAATCAGATTACGCATGCTTCACTCCTGAGCAGTCAATTTGGTCGCCTCTACTTGACCTGCCCTGAGACAGGTCGAAGCGGGCCCGAGTTCGTTAGTGTAACGGCAGCGGGCATAAAAAAGGGTGGCCAAAGCCACCCTTTTCATCATTACGCCGCAGTATTAACCCAGCGTTAACGTTGCTACCGGGATCAATGCAGACCCTGGATGTAGCTGGACAGTGCGTCGATGTCCTTGTTGCTCAGCTTGGCGGCAATGGTCCGCATGGTGGTGGCATCACCATCATTGGTACGGTTGCCTTCACGGAAGTCGGTCAACTGCTTGGCCACGTAGGTTGCATGCTGGCCGCCCAGGTGAGGGAAGCCCGCCAGGGCGATGCCGGCGCCGTTTGGCGAGTGGCAACCGGTGCAGGCCGGCAGGCCTTTCTCGATATCGCCACCGTTGAACAATGCACGCCCGCGCTCGACCAGCTTCGGATCAGCAGCACCCACGCTGCCTTTCTGACTGGAGAAGTACGCGGCGATGTCCGCCAGGTCCTGATCGTTGAAGGCAGCGAGCATACCGGTCATTTCCAGCACGGTACGCTTGCCCGACTTGATGTCGTGAAGCTGTTTCTCCAGGTACCGCTCACCCTGGCCGGCAAGTTTCGGGAAGTTCGGCGCCATGCTGTTGCCGTCCGGATTATGACACGCGCCACATACAGCAGTTTTGGCCTGACCAGCCGCGGCATCGCCTGTAAGATTGCCTGCGGCATTGGCTACACCGGTGACGCCCAAGGTCAACAGCAGACTCACGAGTAGTTTGTTCATCAGCTAATCCAACTACGGCTAAGGGTGAAAGAGTTATGTATCGGGACTCCGGCTCATCCACTGGATGATCGCCTGATAGTCCTCGGCACTGCAGTCCATGCACAATCCACGCGGCGGCATAGCCTTGAAACCCTGTGTGACATGCTTCACCAGCGTCTCCATCCCCTGCGCCAGCCGTGGCTCCCACGCCGCCTGGTCGCCCGGTTGCGGCGCCTGCGGTAGCTGTCCGGCATGGCAAGCGACACACGCTCGCTTGTACACTGCCTGGGGATCCTGTGTAGCCTGAGCGCTGAAAAACGGTATCAAGACACCTACAGCAAGCAGCCATTTCGTCATACGAACGACCTTTCAGGGTTGGCGGTTGCACTGCGTTCTACCGCGCAAGCTTGATTCAACCGCCCTCGTGCACATCCTCCTACGCTGGGATAATGCGCACACAAAAACTGGGGCATTATATACTCCCGTTACTGAAACGGAAACGACACCGCTTGCCGAGACGCCCTCGCGCAACGCCCAACCGGATAAACCATGCAAGTCAAAAACCCCATCCTCGGTCTCTGCCAACAGGCCAAATTCGCTCTCAGCGCTGCCAAGGTCGACCAGTGCCCGGAAGACCAGGGTTATGAAGTAGCCTTCGCCGGCCGCTCCAACGCCGGCAAGTCCAGCGCGCTGAATACCTTGACCCACGCCAGCCTGGCCCGTACCTCGAAAACTCCGGGACGCACCCAGCTGTTGAATTTCTTCAGTCTGGACGATGAACGGCGTTTGGTCGACTTGCCGGGCTACGGATATGCAAAAGTTCCTATTCCGCTCAAGCAACACTGGCAAAAGCACCTGGAGGCCTACCTGGGTAGCCGCGAGTGCCTCAAGGGCCTGATCCTGATGATGGACGTGCGCCATCCGATGACCGACTTCGACAAAATGATGCTCGATTGGTCGCAGGCCGCCGGCATGCCGATGCACATTCTGCTGACCAAGGCCGACAAGCTGACCTTCGGTGCGGCCAAGAACACCTTGCTCAAGGTGCAGTCGGAAATCCGCAAAGGCTGGGGTGATGCGGTGACCATCCAGCTATTCTCGGCGCCAAAACGCCAAGGCCTGGAAGAGGCCTACGGGGTGTTGGCGAACTGGATGGAACTGCCTGACAAGCCCGCAGAATAAGGGCTGCCCGGCAAACGCCGGGCAAAAAAAACCCCGGACTTCGTATGGGGAGGGGGAAGTTCGGGGTCCAAGTTCCGGACCGCTAGGGCGGGGTCCAGATATCTGCCAACACTTAACACAACATAGGAGCATCGAAAGGCTTCACCAGCCATTCAGTTACTCTGAGTCGTGGTTCACCGGTTTAGTTCCGAAGGTTTAGAAACTATTTGCGATAACGCAAAAAAACTTCGCCCAACCCGCTTATAAACGCAGAGAAAGCCGCGACGATATGCCGCAACGTTTCCCTGCATTTAACCGATTTTTTAGTGAGCTTCGTCCCAGTTCGCCCCTGTTCCCACCTCAACCAGCAGCGGCACATCGAGTTGGGCGGCATTGCTCATGTGCGGACGAATTTGTTCCTTCACCTGCTCAAGCAGATCCTCGCGAACCTCCAGCACCAATTCGTCGTGTACCTGCAGGATCACGCGGGCATCCAGGCCCGAATCGGTCAGCCAGTTATCCACCGCCACCATGGCGCGCTTGATGATGTCTGCCGCCGTCCCCTGCATCGGCGCGTTGATCGCCGTGCGTTCTGCGCCTTTACGCAAGGCCGGGTTCTTTGCATTGATCTCCGGCAGGTACAGGCGACGACCGAACAGGGTCTCGACAAAGCCTTGCTCGGCGGCTTGCGCTCGAGTGCGCTCCATGTAGGCCAGTACCCCTGGGTAACGGGCGAAATAGCGATCGATATAAGCCTGTGACTGTTTACGGTCGACACCGATCTGTTTTGCCAGACCAAAGGCGCTCATGCCGTAGATCAAGCCAAAGTTGATCGCCTTGGCACTGCGCCGCTGGTCGGTAGTGACATCCGCCAGGTCCACCCCAAAGACCTCGGCCGCCGTGGCCCGGTGCACGTCCAGATCATTGCGGAAGGCATGCAGTAGCCCCTCGTCCTTGGCCAGGTGGGCCATGATGCGCAACTCGATCTGCGAGTAGTCCGCCGCCAGCAGCTTGTAGCCAGGCGCGGCAATGAACGCCTGGCGGATCCTGCGGCCTTCGGCGGTACGGATCGGAATGTTCTGCAGATTCGGGTCACTGGACGACAAACGGCCAGTCGCCGCCACTGCCTGTTGGTAGGAGGTGTGGATACGCCCGGTACGCGGATTGATCTGCTCCGGCAGCCGGTCGGTGTAGGTGCTTTTGAGCTTGCTCAGCGAGCGGTACTGCATGAGCACCTTGGGCAGCGGGAACTCCATCTCGGCCAGTTCGGCCAGCACCGCTTCAGCCGTGGACGCCTGGCCCTTGGCGGTCTTGTTAAGCACCGGCATGCCGAGTTTGTCGTAGAGGATCACCCCCAGCTGCTTGGGCGAACCGAGGTTGAACTCTTCTCCCGCGATGTCGAAGGCTTCGCGTTCCAGCTGCACCAGTTTCTCGCCCAGCTCGACACTCTGGATGCCGAGCAGGTTGGCATCCACCAAGGCGCCCTGACGTTCGATCTTCGCCAGTACGGGCACCAGCGGCATCTCGATATCGTTCAGTACCGGCAGCACGCTCGGCGTCTTCGCCAGTTTCTGTTGCAGCGCCTGGTGCAGGCGCAGGGTGACGTCGGCGTCTTCGGCGGCATAGGGGCCAGCCTGTTCCAGGTTGATCTGGTCGAAGGTCAGTTGCTTGGCACCTTTGCCGGCGATGTCGGTAAAACCGATGGTGGTGTGGTTCAGGTACTTGAGCGCCAGGCTGTCCATGTCATGACGGGTAGCCGTCGAATCGAGCACATAGGATTCAAGCATGGTGTCGTACGCCACGCCCTGCATCTGAATGCCGTTGGTGATATCGCCGGCGATGGCGCAGTTGGCGAGGATGTTCATGTCGTACTTGGCGTTCTGCCCGACCTTGAGCTTTTTCGGGTCTTCGAGCAGCGGTTTCAGCGCCAGCAGTACCGTGTCGCGATCCAGTTGCTCAGGCACGCCCATGTACGTGTGGGTCAACGGCACATAGGCGGCCTCATGGGCCTGCACGGCGAACGACAGGCCCACCAGCTGCGCTTGTTGCGCATCCAGGCCGGTGGTCTCGGTATCGAAGGCGAACAGCGGCGCGTTACGCAGCTTTTCCAGCCAGACGTCGAAGCGGGCCTGGTCAAGGATGGTTTCGTACTTGGCTTCGACGACCGCCTCAGGTTCGTCAGCGATGATCTCCTGCCCGGCCCGCTTGGCCTCGCGCTGAACCTCATCGATCCAGCTCTTGAATTCCATCTCGGTGTACAGTTCCAGCAGCGCCTCACGGTCCGGCTCGCCGCAGACCAGCTCATCGACTTGCACGTCCAGCGGCACATCAATCTTGATGGTCGCCAGTTCGTAGGAGAGGAACGCTGCATCGCGGTGTTCCTCAAGCTTTGCCGGCAGGGTCTTGGCGCCACGGATAGCCAGGCCGGGAACCTTGTCGAGGTTCTCGTACAATTCACGCAGGCCACCGCCGATGCCGGTGAGCAGGCCCACGGCGGTTTTTTCGCCGACACCGGGTACGCCCGGGATGTTGTCGACCTTGTCGCCCATCAGGGCGAGAAAATCGATGATGTGTTCAGGACCGACGCCGAATTTCTCATGCACGCCCGGCACATCCAGCACGGTACCGGTCATGGTATTGACCAGCGTAATGTGGCCATCCACCAGCTGTGCCATGTCCTTGTCGCCGGTGGAAATCACCACCGGACGCCCGGCAGCGGCGCTGCTGCGGGCGAGGGTGCCAATCACATCGTCCGCTTCCACGCCTTCGACACACAGAAGCGGGTACCCCAGCGCACGGACACTGGCGTGCAACGGCTCGATCTGCACCCGCAGATCGTCCGGCATGCTCGGGCGGTTGGCCTTGTACTCGGCAAACATTTCGTCGCGGAACGTGCCGCCCTTGGCATCGAAGACAACCGCGAACAAACTGTCCGGGTACTGCTTGCGCAGGCTCTTGAGCATGTTCAGCACGCCTTTGACGGCACCGGTCGGCATGCCCTTGGACGTAGTCAGCGGCGGCAGCGCATGAAAGGCGCGATAGAGGTATGAGGAACCGTCCACCAGGACGAGGGGAGCTTGGCTCATGAGCAGAATCAACCTTTTCGACGGGCCCGGCGCTAGAATGTCCGGAACATTGACGACAAAGGGACAAGGTTATCATGCGTACACTAAATCGCCTGTTGCTGCTCAGCCTGTTGGCAGTCACGCCGGTCGTCGCGCTGGCAGCGGATGACGCACCAACGGCCGAACCTGATGTAACCATTCGCCAGGAAGGCGATAAAACCATTCAGGAATACCGCCAGAATGGCTTTTTGTACGCAATCAAGGTCACCCCGAAAGGGGGCAAGCCTTATTTCCTGGTGCGCGCCGATGGTACGGAGGAAAACTATATTCGCTCCGACCAGCCGAACATGCTGATTCCGTCGTGGAAAATCTTCGAGTGGAAATAAGCCGTACCTTTCCTATCAACCCGGCACTTCCCAGTAGAAGTGCCCGTATGGGCAATTTTTGATCATGTCAGTCTTCACCCCCCTGACCCGGCCTGAGCTGGAAACCTTTCTGGCGCCGTATGGCCTGGGTCGCCTGCGGGACTTCCAGGGCATCGCCGCCGGTACCGAGAACAGCAACTTCTTTGTCAGCCTGGAACAGGGGGAGTACGTGCTGACGCTGGTCGAACGTGGCCCGATCCAGGACCTGCCGTTCTTCATCGAGTTGCTCGACGTGCTGCACGAGGCCGACCTGCCGGTGCCTTACGCCCTGCGCGGCAACGATGGCGTGGCCCTGCGCGAGCTGGCTGGCAAACCGGCGTTGCTGCAGCCACGCCTTCCGGGCAAACACATCAAGGACGTCAACAACCAGCACTGCGTGCAGATCGGCGAGCTGCTCGGCCATTTGCACCTGGCTACGCGCAACAAGGTTCTGGAGCGCAAGACTGACCGCGGCCTGGACTGGATGCTGGAGACCGGCGCCGAACTCATGCCGCGCCTGACCCCGGTGCAACAAGCATTGTTACAGGGCTGCCTGGACGAGATCGCCGAGCACAAGACGCAGATCATGGCGCTGCCACGGGCCAACCTGCATGCCGACCTGTTCCGCGACAACGTGCTGTTCGAAGGCACACACCTGACCGGCCTCATCGACTTCTACAACGCCTGTTCGGGCCCGATGCTCTATGACCTGGCGATCACCCTGAATGACTGGTGCTGTGACGACGTCGGGCACATCGATGCACCGCGAGCGCGTGCACTGCTGGGTGCCTATGCGGCGCTGCGGCCGTTCACCTCGGCAGAGGCGCAGGTGTGGCCGGTGATGCTGCGCATTGCCTGCGTGCGCTTCTGGCTGTCGCGCCTGATCGCCGCAGAGTCGTTTGCCGGTATGGACGTGTTGATCCACGATCCGGCAGATTTCGAAGTACGCCTGGCGGCCCGCCAGCAGGTGAGCATCGCTTTGCCGTTCGCCTTGTAAACCAGCTTTGAAGCACATCGCCGGCTAACCACCGGCGATGGTTGGCATCAGAGCTTCTCCAAACACCCCGCCAGATCATTCCCCAACTTCTCCAGCAGCTGCTCATACCCCTGAGCACTGGCCGGCGCAGTGCCGCCCAGCGCATCCAGTTCGGCCAGTGTCACCGGCAGGCCCGCAGTCAGGGTTTCGGCCAAGCGTGGACGCATCGGCGGCTCGCTGAACACACAGGTCTTGCCGACTGCCTGCAGGCGCTTGCGCATCGCGGCCACATGCTGGGCCCCCGGCTGTACCTCGGCCGCAACGCTGAACACTCCGGTGTGCTTGAGGCCATAGGCCGACTCGAAGTAGTCGAACGCTTCATGGAACACAAAGAACGGCTTGCCGCTGATGCCGGCCAGGCGCTTTTTCAGGCGTGCATCGAGGGCGTCCAGACGTTCGTCGAAGGCCTTCAGGTTGCTCTGGTAGCGGGCGGCGTTGGCCGGATCGGCGGCGCTGAGGTCGGCGGCCATTTTTGCCGCGATCACCCGGGCATTGGCGGACGACAGCCACAGGTGCGCATCGAGGCTACCGGGACGATGGTCGTGATCGTGCTCGTCACCATCGCCCTCATGGTCGTGGGAATGGCTGTCTTCGCCAAAATGGCGCAACTGCAAGCCAGGCAGTTCCTGCACCGCCACCGTGGTCTTGCTGCGCCCCTTGAGCACCCGGGGCAGGAACCCTTCCATGTCCGGCCCGATCCAGTACAACAGCTCGACATCGTTCACCTTCCGTACGTCGGACGGACGCAGGGCATAGTGATGCGGTGAGGCGCCCGGCGGCAGCAGCACGTCAGGGCTGCCAACACCGTCCTGGACCGCCGCGGCGATCTGCTGCAACGGCTTGATGCTGGTCAGGACACGCACCTCGGCCTGTACCTGAGCCATCATCAAGGTGGCGATAAAAGCGACAAAAAGGGCAAAAAATCGGGACACGATGACCACTCACAGGGGCAGGAACAGGTAACATAATAACGTCTCTAATCAGAACCGTCGCCGCCCATGCCCAATACTCCGCTGGCCAACCGCCCCCACGACCACTCCCACTGCGTCCACAGCGCGCTGGCCGAGGCCGATGCCCTGTGCGCACGCAAGGGCTTGCGCCTGACCGCCTTGCGCCGGCGTGTGCTGGAACTGGTCTGGCAGAGCCACAAGCCATTGGGCGCCTACGACATTCTCGCCGTGCTGAGCGAGCAGGACGGTCGTCGGGCGGCGCCGCCTACCGTATACCGGGCCCTGGATTTCCTGCTGGAGAACAGCCTGGTACACCGCATCGCTTCGCTGAACGCCTTCATTGGCTGCAGCCATCCGGAACATGCCCACCAAGGGCAATTTCTGATCTGCCGCGAGTGCCACATTGCTATCGAACTGGAGCAGACCAGCATCAGCAATGCCATTATCGCCAGCGCCAAGGACGTCGGTTTCAGCGTTGAAGCGCAAACCGTCGAAGTCGTCGGCCTGTGCAGCACTTGCCGGAGCGCCTGATGAGCAACGCGCTGATTCGCCTCGAACAGGTCGGCGTAGCGTTCTCGGGTCAAGCGGTGCTCGACAGCATTGACCTGGCCGTCGAACCGGGACAGATCGTTACCCTGATCGGCCCCAACGGCGCCGGCAAGACCACCCTCGTGCGTGCGGTGCTCGGGCTGCTCAAGCCACACACCGGCAGCGTCTGGCGCAAACCGCGCCTGCGCATTGGCTACATGCCGCAAAAACTGCAGGTGGATGCCACGTTACCGTTGTCGGTGTTGCGATTTTTGCGCCTGGTGCCGGGCGTCGACCGTGCCGCCGCGTTGAGCGCGCTTCAGGAAGTGGGTGCCGAACAGGTCATCGACAGCCCGATCCAGACGATCTCCGGCGGTGAGATGCAGCGAGTACTGCTTGCCCGTGCCTTGCTGCGCGAACCCGAACTGCTGGTGCTCGACGAGCCGGTACAAGGCGTCGACGTAGCCGGTCAGGCCGAGCTGTACAGCCTGATAACCCGCCTGCGCGACCGCCATGGCTGCGGCGTGCTGATGGTCTCTCACGACCTGCACCTGGTCATGAGCACCACCGATCAGGTGGTCTGCCTGAACCGCCATGTGTGCTGCTCCGGTCACCCGGAACAGGTCAGCGGCGACCCGGCTTTCGTCGAGTTGTTCGGCAACAATGCGCCAAGCCTGGCGATCTACCACCACCATCACGACCACGCCCACGACCTGCATGGTTCGGTGGTTACCCCGGCCGCAGGTGGCCACGTACACGGAGAACACTGCAAGCATGGCTGATTTTCTGCTTTACGCCCTGCTTGCAGGCCTGGCCCTGGCGGTGGTCGCAGGCCCCCTCGGCTCCTTCGTGGTCTGGCGGCGCATGGCGTACTTTGGCGACACCCTGTCCCATGCCGCACTGCTCGGCGTAGCCCTGGGTTTCGTGCTGGATATCAGCCCGGCCCTGGCGGTCACAGTCGGTTGCCTGTTACTGGCGCTGCTGCTGGTTACCCTGCAACAGCGCCAACCGCTGGCGTCCGATACGCTGTTGGGGATTCTGGCGCCCAGCACCTTGTCACTGGGCCTTGTGGTGCTGAGCTTCATGCACGATGTGCGCATCGACCTGATGGCCTACCTGTTCGGCGACCTGCTGGCGATCAGCCCTGGCGACCTGGCGTGGATCCTCGGTGGCAGTGCTGCAGTCCTGCTGTTGCTGGTTGCACTCTGGCGCCCCTTGTTGGCGGTAACCGTGCACGAAGAGCTGGCCATGGTTGAAGGCCTGCCTGTCGGCGCCCTGCGCCTGGCACTGATGCTGTTGATCGCGGTGGTGATTGCCGTGGCGATGAAAATCGTCGGTGTGCTGCTGATCACCTCGCTGCTGATCATCCCGGCCGCTGCGGCGCAACGTCACGCCCGCTCCCCGGAGCAAATGGCCCTCGGCGCCAGTTTGCTCGGGGTTACCGCTGTGTGTGGCGGCCTGGCGTTGTCCTGGTTCAAGGACACCCCGGCCGGGCCCTCGATCGTGGTCTGCGCAGCAGTGCTATTCTTGCTGAGCCTGGCGTTACCCCGGCGCTGAAAGCCAGGGTGCGGCCCTGGCGGTTGCACCCTGCATCAGTTAAATCATGCGGGGCCCTGAAGATTTATTTTCGAGTCTGCGGACAGGGTGTAGACTTGCTCGCTTTTTGCGCAAATAGAGAGTCGCAGGAATGAAGCCGTTCGCCTCCCGTTATCTACTCCTTGCCGCGTTCTCGCTGATCCTGACCGCGTGTTCCAGCACGCCGGCCGACAACGCCGCACCTGCCCAGCCCGATGCCTGGCAGCAACTGGAGCAAAGCATCGCCAGCAGTGAGCTGGCAACCGCTGAAGACCAGCTTGCCGCCTTGCAAGCCCAAGACCCCAACGACAGCCGGGTCGAACAGCACCAGCGCCAATTGGCCGAAGCCTATCTGCAACGCAGCCAGATCGTCTTGCAAAAAGGTGATGTCAATGCCGCTGCTACCGCCTTGAGCCGGGCCCGTGCCCTGATGCCCAAGGCGCCAGCCTTGACCGGTGGTGTCAACGGCGCTATCGCCCAGGCCCGCAAGGCTGAGCTGGAACAAGCCGAAGCGGCCCTCAAGGCCGCCGAAGCACGACCCAAGGCCAAGCTGATCGACCCGACTGCGCCAAGCACCGTCGTGGCATTGAAAACCACCAATATTCGCGCAATGCGTCGACAACTCGATGACATCGCCGCCGATGTGGTGAATTACCAATGCGACGTGGTGTTCCAGGTACCGCGCAAGGACGACGCGCCGTGGCTCAAGACCCTGCTGGGCAAGCGCGTGCACAAGCTCGACCGCGAATTCGCCCTGCAGCAATCCCATGAGATCCACCGCAACCAGCCTGCCCAGGCGGTGTTGATTCCACGCCGTCCTTGAGCGACCGGGTGCCCCAGCGGGCACCCTGATCCTGCGCTCAGGCGGGAATCGCCTGAGCCGCCGCCTCCCGTGCCCATATCCGATGCTTGCCGATGGCCTTGATGAAGGCCTTGTAAGCTTTTGCGTCGCTGCCAAGCGACAAGCCGCTGTCAGCCTTCAGGCCCAGCTTGTCGAGCAAAGGCTGCGCTTCGCTGGCCAGCCCCATGGGTTTCAGATGCTTGTAAGCTTCCAGGACAAAGTGCAGGGCCGCACCGCTGTTCAGTAACGTTTGCAATGACGCCTTGCCGGCTGGCACCCACAATGCATCGAACACCACGGATGGCATGCCTTCGATTGACGCATCGACCTCCAGCGATTTGCCCTGTGCCGTCTTCACCGCTGCCGATGTCGGTCCCAGCAACTTGATCTGCGCACTCTCTGCCTGAAGTGCCTTGAGCACGGCGTCGACCTGGTCGCCATCCACGCCATCCGCAACCAGCATCGCTACCTTGCGGCCCTTGATGCCTTCCCCCAGCAGATTCATCTGGCTCAAGGCCGGCGACTGCTTCAAGCCCGGCGCAGGCACTTCGACCGTAGCCTTTTTCGGCGCCGGCAACCCGAGATTCGCCGCTACCCGCGCCGCCAGCTTCAGGTCGATATTGGCCAGAATCTCATTCACCACCCGCGTGCGGATGGGCACTCGCTCAACTTTGCCCAGCTCAAAGCTGTAGGCACTGACAATGTGCGCCTGCTCGGTCGCGCTCATGCTGTGGAAGAACAGCCGCGCCTGGGAAAAGTGATCGGCAAACGAGGGGCTGCGCTGACGCACTTTGTGCGCCTCGATCCGCTCAGGGTAGGACTCGAAGCCCCCATCGCTGGCCGCTGCCGGAGTTTCCTTCGGCCAACCACCATCGATCGAGTTGGGTTCGTAGGATGCGCGGCCCTTGTCCAGCGTGACGCGATGCTGGGCATCGCGCTGGCCATTGTGGTTGGGCGCCAGCGGACGATTGATCGGGATTTCGTGGAAGTTAGGGCCACCAAGGCGGCTGATCTGGGTATCGGTGTAGGAAAACAGCCGCCCCTGCAGCAACGGGTCATTGGAAAAGTCGATACCGGGGACGATATGCCCGGGGCAGAAGGCGACCTGCTCGGTTTCGGCGAAAAAATTGTCCGGGTTACGGTTGAGCACCATCTTGCCCAAAGGGGTCACCGGCACCAGCTCTTCGGGGATGAGCTTGGTCGGGTCGAGCAGGTCGAAGTCGAATTTGTGCTCATCTTCTTCAGCGACGATCTGCACCCCGAACTCCCACTCCGGATAATTGCCGGTCTCGATCGCTTCCCAGAGGTCGCGACGGTGGTAATCGGTGTCTTTACCGGCGAGCTTCTGCGCTTCGTCCCAGAGCAGCGAACAAACGCCGGCCTTGGGCTTCCAGTGGAATTTGACGAAACTGGACCTGCCTTCGGCGTTTATCAGCCTGAAGGTATGCACACCAAAGCCCTGCATGGTGCGCAGGCTCTTGGGGATGGCCCGGTCAGACATTGCCCAGATCACCATGTGCGCCGACTCCGGCACCAGCGAAACAAAGTCCCAGAAGGTGTCGTGCGCCGAGCCACCGGTTGGCATCTCGTTGTGCGGTTCGGGTTTTACCGCATGGACGAAGTCGGGAAATTTGATGGCGTCCTGGATGAAAAACACCGGCATGTTGTTGCCAACCAGGTCGAAGTTGCCTTCATCGGTGAAAAATTTGACCGCAAAGCCACGCACATCCCGCACCGTGTCACCCGAACCGCGCGGCCCTTGCACCGTGGAAAAGCGCACGAACACCGGGGTGATCTTCTCCGGGTCCTGAAGAAATCCGGCCTTGGTCAGCGCGGCATGGGATTTGTACGCCTGAAAATAGCCATGGGCGCCGCTGCCCCGGGCATGCACGATACGCTCGGGAATGCGTTCATGATCAAAGTGCGTGATTTTTTCACGCATGATGAAGTCTTCCAGCAACGACGGGCCACGCGCACCGACCCGCAGGCTATTCTGGTTGTCGGCGATCTTGACGCCCTGATTGGTACGCAACGCCTGGTCGGTGGCATCGCTGCGAAAGGCTTCCAGGCTTTGTAGCTTGGCGTTGGTATTGGCCCGGTCGGGGGTCTGGGTGCCGGCCAGTTGACTTTCCTTGGACGGTTTCTTCGTGCTGGGCATTGGAACACTCTCCTCGATCAGTCGCGGTTCGGCCCCAGGCAGGGCCCTTGCAGTAGTGACCGGGCGTTGACGGCGAGCGTTCATTTGGATTGACCACTGATCGCGTTATTCCTGCAGCATTGGTCAATTGCGAAATAAATGCTAAGAACCTCTATATGAACAGGCTAAAATGCCGGCCCCGGCTAACCGCTGACCCTTATTCCATGCGCCCCACAAGGTTCGCTACGTGATCGAGTTCCAAAATGTGCATAAAACCTACCGCGTCGCCGGTAGGGACATCCCCGCGCTGCACCCGACCAACCTGAGTGTCGAAGACGGCCAGGTGTTCGGACTGATCGGCCATTCCGGTGCCGGTAAAAGTACCCTGCTGCGCCTGATCAACCGCCTTGAGGCCCCAAGCGGCGGCAAGATCATCGTTGACGGTGAAGATGTCACCGCATTCAACGCCAATCACCTGCGGCGCTTCCGCCAACAGGTCGGGATGATTTTCCAGCACTTCAACCTGCTGGCCTCCAAGACTGTCGCCGACAACGTCGCGCTGCCACTGACCCTGGCGGGTGAGCTGTCGCGCAAAGAGATCGACGCCCGCGTCAGCGAGCTGCTGGCCCGCGTAGGCCTGTCGGAGCACGCGAAGAAATACCCGGCGCAGTTGTCCGGTGGCCAGAAGCAACGCGTCGGTATTGCCCGGGCCCTGGCGACCAAGCCGAAAATCCTCCTGTGCGACGAAGCCACCAGTGCGCTGGACCCGCAAACCACCGCCTCGGTGCTGCAACTGCTGGCGGAGATCAACCGCGAGCTCAAGCTCACCATCGTGCTGATCACCCATGAAATGGACGTGATCCGCCGGGTCTGCGACCGGGTAGCCGTCATGGACGCCGGGAAAATTGTCGAAGAAGGGCCGGTGGCCGATGTTTTCCTGCATCCGCAGCACCCGACCACCAAGCGCTTTGTCCAGGAAGACGAGCAAATCGACGAAAACGAGCAGCGCGACGACTTCGCCCATGTGCCGGGTCGCATCGTGCGCCTGACGTTCCAGGGCGACTCCACGTACGCGCCGCTGCTGGGCACCGTCGCCCGCGAAACCGGCGTGGACTACAGCATCCTCGCCGGCCGCATCGACCGCATCAAAGACACCCCGTATGGGCAGCTGACCCTGGCCGTCACTGGCGGCGACATGGAAGCGGCGTTCGCACGCTTCACGGCGGCTGATGTTCATATGGAGGTACTGCGTTAATGGACGCCTTGAGTTTCTTTGCCAATGTCGACTGGGCCGAAATCTGGCTGGCAACGATCGACACCATGATCATGCTGTTCGGCTCGCTGCTGTTCACCGTACTGCTGGGCCTGCCCCTGGGCGTGCTGCTGTTCCTTTGCGGCCCACGCCAGCTGTTTGAGCAGAAGGGCGTGTATGCCCTGCTGTCGTTTGTGGTCAACGTGCTGCGCTCGCTGCCGTTCATCATCCTGCTGATCGTGATGATTCCGTTCACCGTGCTGATTACCGGTACCTCGCTGGGCGTCGCCGGTGCCATCCCGCCGCTGGTGGTGGGGGCCACGCCGTTCTTTGCGCGCCTGGTGGAAACCGCGCTGCGCGAGGTTGATCGCGGCATTATCGAAGCAACCCAGTCGATGGGCGCAACCACCCGCCAGATCATCATGAATGCATTGCTGCCCGAGGCGCGCCCGGGCATCTTCGCCGCCATCACGGTGACGGCCATTACCCTGGTGTCCTACACCGCAATGGCCGGTGTGGTTGGCGCGGGAGGCCTGGGTGACCTGGCGATCCGCTTTGGCTACCAGCGTTTCCAAACCGATGTCATGGTCGTCACCGTGGTGCTTCTGCTGATTCTGGTTCAAGTGCTGCAGAGCGTGGGCGACAAACTGGTTGTACATTTCTCCCGTAAATAACCCCATGGGTCGGCAATGCCGACGCACCGGGGGCCGGACCGGCCCTCACAAGGAGTGATTTGATGAAAAAGCTGCTTGCTGTTGTCGCCGCCGTTGCGGCCTTCTCGGCTCAGGCCGAAACCCTGACCGTTGCCGCCACCCCGGTACCGCACGCCGAGATCCTCGAGTTCGTCAAACCGGTGCTGGCCAAAGAAGGCGTGGACATGAAGGTGAAGGTATTCACCGATTACATCCAGCCCAATGTGCAGGTGGCCGAGAAACGCCTGGACGCCAACTTCTTCCAGCACCAGCCGTACCTGGATGAGTTCAACAAGGCCAAGGGCACGCACCTGGTCAGCGTTGCCGGTGTGCACCTGGAGCCGCTGGGCGCTTATTCCAGCAAGTTCAAGACCCTGGCCGAACTGCCATCGACTGCCGCCGTGGTTATCCCCAACGACGCCACCAACGGCGGTCGTGCCTTGCTGCTGCTGGACAAGGCCGGTGTGATCAAGCTCAAGGACAACACCAACATCCTCTCGTCCGTCAAAGACATCGCAGAGAACCCCAAGAACCTCAAGTTCCGTGAGCTGGAAGCGGCCACCATCCCGCGTGTGCTGACCCAGGTCGACCTGGCGCTGATCAACACCAACTACGCGCTGGAAGCCAAGCTCGACCCGAGCAAGGATGCCCTGGTCATCGAGGGCGCTGATTCGCCGTACGTGAACATCCTGGTCACCCGTGAAGACAACAAGGATGCCGAGGCGGTGAAGAAGCTGGTTGCAGCCCTGCACACCCCGGAAGTGAAGAAGTTCATCGAAGAGAAGTACAAGGGCGCGGTCAAGCCGGCGTTCTGATCTGACAGCTTTTCGCGGGGCGACTTGCCCCGCGATGGTTTCAATCGCGCTTGACCAATCCCGGCAGTTGCGCCACCAGCTTCTGGTTGTTGAATGGCGCACGAATGAACCCACGCTGCTTTCCATCCGGCCCCAGCAGCGCCAGGTTGCCACTGTGATCGACCGTGTAATTCGGCTTGCTGGTATCGGCCGGAATAAACGGAATGCTCACCGCGTTAGCCAGCTTCTGCAGGTTATCCAGCGAGCCGGTCACGCCGCGAAAATCCTTGTCGAAATACCCCAGGTACTGCTTGAGCTGAGCCGGCGTATCCCGATTCGGGTCGACGCTGACCAGCACCACCTGCAAGCGCTCCACCGCCTCTTTGGGCAACTCGCTCTTCACCTGACGCAACTGCGCCAGCGTCGTCGGGCAAATGTCCGGGCAGAAGGTGTAGCCGAAGAACAGCAGCGACCATTTGCCCTTGAGTTCATCCATCAGCACCGGCTGACCGTTCTCATCAGTCATTTCCAGGCCCGGTACCGTGCGGCTTTGCGGCAGCAGGATAATACCCGCATCGATCAGCTCGGCCGGGTTGCCCTGGCTGCGACCGCTGAGCACCTTATTGACAGTAAGCCCAAGGATCACGGCGACCAGGGCAACGAGAATGAAGACGGTTTTCTGGGTTCGAGTCATAGGTTCAACAATAAGTAGTGGTCTACAAGCAGCGCGATGAACAGCAAAAACAGGTACCCGATAGAGTACTTGAAGGTCTTGATCGCCGCGTGCGGCCGGCTGCCACGGTACAACACCCAGGCCCAATGCAGGAAGCGTGCGCCCAGTAACACGGCACACACCAGGTACAGCGGCCCGCTCATGTGAATGGCGTAAGGCAGCAGGCTGACGGCCAGCAGCACCAGGGTATAAAGCAGAATGTGCAGCTTGGTGTAGGTCTCGCCGTGGGTCACCGGCAGCATCGGGATGTCAGCCTTTGCATACTCTTCCTTGCGATGAATGGCCAGCGCCCAGAAATGCGGTGGGGTCCAGGCAAAGATTATCAGCACCAGCAACAATGGCTCGGCACTGATGTGACCACTGACGGCTACCCATCCCAGCAACGGTGGGGCCGCGCCAGCCAACCCGCCAATGACGATGTTCTGCGGCGTCGCGCGCTTGAGAAAGCCGGTGTAGATCACTGCATACCCGAGCAACGAGGCCAGCGTCAGCCAGGCGGTGAGGGCGTTGGTGAAGACCAGCAGCAACACCATGCCCAGCACGCACAACAGCAGGGCGAAGGTCAGGGCAGCGGCTGGCGCCACCCGGCCCTCTGCCAGTGGGCGCTTGTGGGTACGGGCCATCAGTGCATCGATTCGCCGGTCGACCACATGGTTGACGACTGCGGCGCCACCCGCACAGCAGGCAATACCCAGGTTGCCGAACAACAGAATCGTCCAGGGCACGCCGGCACGGGTCGCGAGAAACATGCCGACCAGCGAGGTGATCAACATCAACACTACGACCTTGGGCTTGGTCAGCTCCAGGTAATCGGCCCAACCTGCCTGCAGCCTGCGTCCGCTTAAAAGCGTCGCCATGAGTTATCTCCCAGATAATGGACGACACCGCCACTGCTCAGCGGTGTCAGGCGCCAACCCTGGCTGACCCGGCGCACCTTCGCCTTGGCCACCAGGCGAATGCGGTAATTGACCAGGACCATGCACAACAACAGCATGGCGCCCCCGGCGTTGTGTGCCACCGCAACGGGCAGCGGCAGGTGGAACAGCACATTGCTGATGCCCAGCCCAACCTGAACCGCCAGGGCCAGGAGCACCAGCCGGGCCAGCCGGCCAAGCCCGTGGCGGTGCAACTTCCAGCTCAACAGCAACAGCACGCCGGTCACCATCAGCGCCCCTAACCGGTGGCTGATATGAATGGCCGTACGCGCATCGCTGTCCAGTTGCCCGCCAAGGTAGTTGGGGCCGATATGCTGGGTGAGGTGAAAGCCATTGGCGAAATCCGCCTGTGGCCACCACTGGCCGTGGCAGGTCGGCAGGTCGATGCAGGCAACCGCCGCATAGTTGGCGCTGACCCAGCCGCCCAGGGCGATCTGGCCGATGACCACCAGCAAGCCCAGGGCCGCCACGCGCCTTACGCTCAACGGCAGCTTGGGCAACGGCGCAAACGCCCGTGACAGGCGCAGGCTGAGCAAGAACAACAGGCTCAAGGTCGTGAAGCCGCCCAACAAGTGGGCAGTGACCACCTGCGGCCACAGCTTGAGGGTAACGGTCCACATGCCGAAAGCTGCCTGGGCGAACACCACCGCCAGCAGCAACACCGGCAGACGATAGGGCTGACCGTCCCGGCCATGGCGGCGCCAGGCCTGCCAGGCGAGCAGGGTGATCACCAGCGCCAGGGTACCGGCGAAGTAGCGATGGACCATTTCGTTACGGCCCTTGTGCGCCTCCACCGGGGTGTCGGGGAAGTGGAGCTCGGCATGCGCCAGCTGGGCTTCGGTCTTGGGCACGCTGATGAACCCGTAGCACCCCGGCCAATCCGGACAGCCCAGGCCGGCATGGGTGAGGCGGGTATAGGCACCGAGCAGTACCACCACCAGTGCCAGCGCGGTGGCAAACACGGCAAGGCGAAATCCAGGTCTGGCCATGATGATGTCCTACCCGATATTGGACAGTTTCAACAAATGACGGAGGTCATTGAGCAAATCCTTGCCTTTAACCCGGGCGTCGTAGCGCAGCACCAGGTTGCCATGGGGGTCGACGATCCACAGCTGCGCATCCGCTTTGCCGTTGCTCGCGGCGCCGTACTTGTTCAGGTCCAGCGCATAGCGCTGCAGCTGCGGGTATTCACGCTCAAGCCGGGCTTGAAAGTCACCATTGACTGGCTGCGCCGTCGCCAGGGCGTGGCTGGCGCGACTGGCATCGCGCCCCAGGCCGATCTGGATCTGCCGGGCCAGGTACACCAGTTGCTGGCAGTCCAGCCCGCACTCCCTGGGCGCGCTGACCAGCAGCTGCCAGCGCTGTTCATCTGCACTCACCCCAAGGTCGGCGCGGCTCTGGCCGTCGCCAATCATTTCGCCGTGGTAATTGCGGCTGTCCGGTACCCAGAACTGAAACTTGTACATACCGGTCGCCAGCATCATCGGCCCGATGACCACCAGCAGGATCAGGATCAATTGCAGACGCCCCCGCGCCCGCCCTGGCGGCACCTTGCCTTCAGACATGTTGAGAGGACTCGTGACGACTCCCATGCTGTTTCTCCTTGTTTTTATACCAGCCGAAGTAGAGGTAAAGCAGGACCAACGCCAGCGCCAGGGCAAACCATTGCACGGCGTAGCCAAGGTGTTTTTCCGGCCCCATGGCGACCACCGGCCAGTCCAGGCGATAGCTGGCCGGGCCCGCTTCGAGGCGCAATTCATGAGCAAAGCCTTCACGGGCCAGCTGTGGCCACAGGTGACTGGCATCGATGGCGGTCAGCAGATGCGGCCAGCTGCCGCCTTCGGGATCGGCATGCAGCTGGAACGTCGCCCCGGGGGCGACATAAACCCAGGCATCCAGGCTCAACGCCTGGTCGGGTGTGGAAAACTGCACCGGGTTTCGCCGATCAGGCCAGGGCAGCCAGCCGCGATTGACCAGCAGCCAGAGCCCGCTGGCCTGGTCGAGAAAGGGTTGCAACAGCTCGACGCCCACCTGGCCATTGCGCACGCGGTTATCCAGCAACAGGCTGTGCTCGGCGTCGAAATGGCCAAACAGCTGTACCCGGCGAAAGGCGGGATCGTCCATCGCGGACAGTTCGCCAGCGCGCACCGGCTCACCGGCCTGCCGTTCGGCATAACTGGCCAGCAGCACGCGCTTTTCCTGGGCACGCCCAAGCTGCCAGCAGCCCAGTGCAATCAGCCCGGGCAACAGCATCAGCACGACCAGGGTAGGCACCCAGCCTGGGCGAAAGTGCTTCACCTGATCACCACAAAGTCAGTCGCTATACTTAAAGTCATCGATGCATCCCCCCGGAGTTTCGCCATGCTTAAAGCCGCGATTGTCCTGATGCTGCTGGCAACCATCGCCAGTCTGTTCAGTGGCCTGTTCTTTCTGGTCAAGGACGATGGGCACTCCACGCGTCTGCTCAAAGCACTCACCGTGCGGGTCAGCCTCGCTGCACTGACCCTTGCGCTGATTACCTGGGGCTTCTACAGCGGCCAGTTGGTCTCCCACGCGCCGTTCTGAGCAGCGCTACAGCACATAAACGAAGATAAACAACCCCACCCAGACCACATCGACAAAGTGCCAATACCAACTGGCAGCCTCGAAACCAAAGTGTTTGTCGGCGTTGAAGTGCCCGCGCATGATCCGCACCAGCATCACGATCAGGATCAGGGTGCCCATGGTCACGTGGGCACCGTGAAAGCCCGTGAGCATGAAGAAGGTCGCGCCATAGATGCCTGAGCCCAAGGTCAGGCCCAACTCGGTGTAGGCTTCGTGGTATTCGTAGGCCTGCAGAATCAGGAAGCTGATGCCCAGGAGAATGGTCAGCGCCAGCCAGAACTTCAGGGCGCCGCGGTGATCCTTGCGCAATGCGTGGTGAGCGATGGTCACGGTGACACTGGAGCTGACCAGCAGAATGGTGTTGATCAGCGGCAGGTGCCAGGGATCGATGACTTCTCTCGCTGGGGGAAACAGTTTCGGATCCGGCGTATTGAGCAACGGCCAGGCGAACTCGAAATTCGGCCAGAGCATGTGCGCCACGCCTTTCGCGCCTTCACCGCCCAGCCAGGGCCCGGCCAGGTTGCGCACATAGAACAGCGCGCCGAAAAAGGCGATGAAGAACATCACCTCGGAAAAAATGAACCAGGACATACCCCAGCGAAACGAGCGGTCCAGTTGCGGGCTGTACAGCCCGGCGCGGCTTTCCTTGACCACCGCGCCAAACCAGCCGAAGAACATATACACCAGGCACAGCATGCCGAAGATGAAAATCCACGGCCCATGGGACTCCGGACGGCCCGCCTTGAGGTCGTTGAACCAGGTCCCCAGGCCAAACACGGTGATGAACATGCCGATCGTGGCAATGATCGGCCACTTGCTTTGCGCCGGTACGTAATAGTGCTGATGCGAAGCCATGGTGCGTTCTCCTTATCGGGCGCCCTGTGCGGCCGGGCCCGCCAACTGTGCAACCGGCGGATGGCGAGCGGTGATATCGAACAGCGTGTAAGCCAGTGTCAGGTGTTTCACATCGTTGGGCAGGTCACGGTCGACGATGAAACGCACCGGCATCTCGATGCGCTCTCCCGGCTGCAGTACCTGCTGGGTAAAGCAGAAGCATTCGGTCTTGTGAAAGTACGCGGCGGCTTCGGCCGGGGTGATGCTGGGGATCGCCTGGGCACTCATGGGCTTGTCGGTCGGGTTGCGGGCAACGAAGATCATCTGGTTGACCGCCCCCGGATTGACGTCGATCTGGTCAGCAGTTGAATAGAAGTCCCATACCATGTCGCTGGCATTGGTCGACATGAACTGCACTTTCACGCTTCTGTTCGGGTCGCTGACCTGCGTCCCTTCGTATTGCCCGCCAGTCTTGCCGTTGATACCGAAGGCCTTGCACATCACGTCATAGATCGGCACCAGGGCAAACCCAAAGGCGAACATCACCACGGTCAGCAGCAATAACCGCGCGACCAGGCGTTTAAGCGATGTCCCTTCACTCATGGCAGCCTCCTTGGGCCCACGCCGCTCACTTCACTTCCGGTGGGGTCTGGAACGTGTGATAGGGCGCTGGAGACGGCACTGACCACTCCAGTCCCTCGGCGCCATCCCAGGGTTTGGCCGGTGCAGGTTCACCGCCACGAATGCACTTGATGACAATGAACAGGAAGAAGATCTGTGTGGCACCGAAGGTGAACGCACCGATCGATGAGACCATGTTGAAGTCGGCGAACTGCAGGTTGTAGTCCGGAATTCGCCGCGGCATACCGGCCAGACCGACAAAGTGCATCGGGAAGAACGCCATGTTCATGCCAATGAACGAAAGCCAGAAATGCAGCTTGCCCAGGGTTTCGTCATACATGTGCCCGGTCCATTTCGGCAGCCAGTAGTAGGCCGAGGCAAAGATGCCGAAGATCGCCCCGGGCACCAGCACGTAATGGAAGTGCGCCACCACGAAGTAGGTGTCGTGGTACTGGAAGTCCGCCGGGGCGATGGCGAGCATCAATCCCGAGAAACCACCGATGGTGAACAGGATGACGAAGGCGATGGCGAATAGCATCGGCGTTTCGAACGTCAGCGAGCCTTCCCACATGGTGCTGACCCAGTTGAACACCTTCACCCCGGTGGGCACGGCAATGAGCATGGTGGCGTACATGAAGAACAGCTCGCCGACCACCGGAATGCCGACCACGAACATGTGGTGGGCCCAGACAATAAAGGACAGGAAGGCAATCGCGCCGGTGGCATAGACCATCGAGGTGTAACCGAACAGCGGTTTGCGCGAAAACGCCGGAATGATTGAACTGACCGCGCCGAACGCCGGCAGGATCATGATGTACACCTCGGGGTGACCGAAGAACCAGAACACATGCTGGAACAACACCGGGTCACCGCCACCGGCAGCACTGAAGAAGCTGGTGCCGAAGTGGATGTCCATCAGCATCATGGTCACCACTCCCGCCAGCACCGGCATCACTGCAATCAACAGGAACGCGGTGATCAGCCAGGTCCAGACGAACAGCGGCATTTTCATCAGGGTCATGCCCGGGGCACGCAGGTTGAGGATGGTGGCGATGACGTTGATCGCGCCCATGATCGAGCTGATGCCCATCAGGTGAATGGCAAAGATGAAGAAGGTCACGCTTTCCGGCGCGTAGGTGGTGGAGAGCGGAGCATAGAAGGTCCAGCCGAAGTTCGGCCCGCCACCGGGCATGAACAAGGTCGATACCAGCAGCAGGAAAGCCGCCGGCAGCAGCCAGAAACTGAAGTTGTTCATCCGCGGCAGAGCCATGTCCGGCGCACCGATCATCAGCGGGATCATCCAGTTGGCCAGGCCGACGAAGGCCGGCATCACCGCACCGAAGACCATGACCAGGCCGTGCATGGTGGTCATCTGGTTGAAGAATTCCGGCTGGACGATCTGCAGGCCGGGCTGGAACAGCTCGGCGCGGATCACCATGGCGAAGGAGCCACCCAACAGGAAGGCGATGAAACTGAACCACAGGTACATGGTGCCGATGTCTTTGTGGTTGGTGGTCAGCACCCAGCGCATCAGGCCCTTGGCCGGTCCGTGGGCGTGCTCATGACCCTGGCTGTGGTCGTCGATCACTGCGCTCATGTCCTGTCTCCTGCAATCCGGTGGCTGGTGCGGGAAAAGCTCTCAGGCCGGCTCATTTGCTTTCTGCCTGTTTGATCGCCAACACGTCTTTGGGTGTGACCATGTCACCCTTGTTGTTGCCCCAGGCGTTGCGCTCGTAGGTCACCACGGCAGCGATATCCACTTCCGACAGCTGCTTGCCGAACGCAGCCATGGCCGTGCCCGGTTTGCCGTGGAAGACAATGCTCAGGTGATCTTCCTTGGGACCGGTGGCGATCTTCGAGCCCTTGAGCGCCGGGAACATCGGCGGCAGGCCCTGTCCTTCGGCCTGGTGACAGGCCACGCAGGTGGTGTGGTAGACCTTGTCACCGCGCTCGACCAACTCCTGCAGGGTCCATTCCTTGCTGGTCAGCTCCTTGAGCTTGGCAGCCTCGGCCTTGCGTTCGGCGAGCCACGTGTCGTAATCGGCCTTGGACTTGACCTCGACCACCACCGGCATGAAGCCGTGATCCTTGCCGCACAGCTCGGTGCATTGACCGCGATAAATGCCGGGCTTCTCGACACGGGTCCAGGCCTCGTTGACGAAGCCGGGAATGGCGTCGCGCTTGACCGCGAACGCCGGCACCCACCAGGAGTGGATGACATCGGCGGCAGTCACCAGAAAGCGCACCTTGGTACCCACCGGCAGCACCAGCGGTTGGTCGACTTCGAGCAGGTAATGTTCGTCTTTGGGCGCTTTGTTGTGGATCTGATCGGCGGGGGTGGCCAGGTTGCTGAAGAATTCGACATCCTGGCCCAGGTATTTGTAGTGCCATTTCCACTGGTAGCCAGTAACCTGGATATCGACATCCGACTCGCTGGCATCGTAGATTTCGATCAGGGTCTTGGTTGCCGGAATGGCCATGGCCACCAGGATCAGGAACGGCACCACCGTCCACATGATCTCGACCCAGGTGTGCTCATGAAAATGCGCAGGCTGCTGCCCGGTGGAACGACGGTGGATGATCATCGACCAGAACATTGCGCCAAAGACCACCAGGCCGATGATCACGCAGATCCAGAAAATGGTCATGTGCAGGTCGAATACGGCGTTGCTGACTTCCGTCGCCCCTGGCGCCATGTTCACCGTCCAGGCCGCATTGGCCTGACCGATTATCGACCACAACAGAAGGCCCATCCATACGTGTGGATGTCGCATCATTGCGGGTTCCCCTTATCGTTCTTGTTATCCCGGAGGCATGGACCTACGGCTAAGGGTACGGCGGCCAAGACTGCTAACTTCGACAACCACCCCCCTGCGAACTGCAGTCGGGCCTCATCAGCACATCACTTTCAACCGGAGTATAGACAGCGACCTCGACCACGCAACGCGACAGGAAAATTCAACCTGCCCAAGTTGATCGTTTGCGTCTCAGGCCGCGAATTACGCGGGCTGGGGCACAATGATGGCACATTGATATAATTGCCGAGCATTAAATGGCTTTCGGTTATGCAAAATGCGTCTTAAGCATCTGCAGAACCGAGCTACCTTATGTCTTCCGTTTGTCACGCCTTTACCCTGGAGTTGTCATGAACATCGCCGCTTTGCGCGAGCAGATCACCCGTGCCCATCAACATGAGACCGAAACCGGCCAACTGAAACAGCAGCTCGACACTCAATTGCCACACTTGCACCCGTCGATCCAGCTTCCTGAAAACGATGCCAAGGGTGCATTGGTACGCTTCGTCACTGCCTACATCGAGCAGGTTCCGGAACTCCTTGAGGCCGCCAATGAAGTGGCCCGCGAAGCCGGTATCGAATCGCAGATCAAGCCGGTGCTGAAAATCGCCGAAGAGTATTTTCTGCAGCCACCGCAAATCATGAATGGCCATGTCGGCCTTGATTGCCTGCTGGATGAAGCCTACCTGGCACACCGTCTGGTGGAAGAAGTAAACGATTTGTACATCAAGCACTTTCAGCAGCCGCTGATCCCGCTGGACACCACCGTGGCCAACCTGATCGCTCACCAGCTGATCGGCGAAGAGTTCGCCAACCAGCTGGATGAAGTGGTTCACCACTCAGTGGACGAAATGCTCAATGAAGAGAGCTTCGCCCTGGAATCGGTGGAGCAATACCGCGACAAACTCAGCAGCCCGGACACCGGCGCCGCGTGGAAACGCTGGCCTTGCCTGTCGCGGCAGTTGGGGGTTGGACTGGAGCTGGATCAGCCGGCTTGAAGCACGCTCACCGGGTCAGAATCAGGCGCCCAACCCGACCGTTGTACGCGCCCGACCTTCGACCCGACGCTTGAGTCTGCGCTGCTCGATCACCAGGCGTGAGCCGTTGCCAGCATTGGCGCGCCCCCAATCTTCGAGCAGTTCCAGGCAGGAGTGGTCGATATAGCTGAGGTTGGCCAGCGGCACATGCAGCGTGGTGCCGGGCGCAATGCCTTCGAGCACCTGCGCCAGCGCCGGTACCTTGAGAAAGGTTGCCGCGCCGCTTAACCGCAGTTCCATGTGCCCCGGCGCATCCAGGCTGGCAACACTGATCTTCAAGCGCGCCGCCTTGAGCGCCAGCTTGAGCAGGGTCAAGGCAAAACCAAGCAGCACCCCGGTCAACAAGTCGGTGAAGATGATCGCCAGTGCCGTCGCGGCATAGGTGAACATCGGCATCCGGCCATAGCGGCCCAGGCCACGAAAGGCTTTGAAGTCGACCAGCTTGATGCCGGTATACACCAGCACACCTGCCAGGCTGGCAACCGGTATCTGTTGCAGCACCGCACTGAGTGCGACCACAAACGCCAGTAGCCAGCAGCCGTGCAGGATGGCCGACAAGCGCGTCCGGGCACCGGCCTGGACATTCGCCGAGCTGCGCACGATCACCCCCGTCATCGGCAACGCACCGAGCACACCGCAGAGCATGTTGCCCAGCCCTTGGGCAGACAGTTCGCGGTCGAAGTCCGAGCGTTGGCCGTTGTGCATACGGTCAACGGCAGCCGCCGAAAGCAAGGTTTCGGCACTGGCGATGAAGGCCAGGGCGAAGGCCGCAACCAGCAGGTCCGGGTTGGCAAGATTGAGCAGGTCGGCCGGGTTCAGCCAGTCGATTGCCTCACTCAGATCAGCAGGCACCTGGACGCGGTTTACCGGCAGCGCCAGCCAGAGACTGATGGCGGTCATCGACGCCACACCGAGCAAGGCCCCCGGTACAAAACGCAGTGACTGTGGCCGAAAGCGTTCCCACCCCCACATCACTGCGATTGTGCCAAGGCCCAATGCAGCAGCTTTCCAGCCATTACCCCGGGCCTCCAGCGGCAAGGCCTGACTGACCGTGGCGGGAAAACCCAGCAGGTTGGCAAGGCCTGAAGGTTGCGGCGCGCTGTCGAACATCACATGCACTTGCGACAGCACGATCAGCACGCCGATACCAGCCAGCATGCCGTAGACCACGGCCGGGGCCGTGACCCGAAACCAGCAGCCCAGGCGCAAGCGTCCGGCCAGCAGCTGCAGCAAACCGGCCAGCAGCAGTATCGGCCCGAGCATCGCCACGCCATGCTGGCGCACCAGCTCGAACACCAATACCGCCAGGCCTGCAGCCGGGCCACTGACCTGAAGCGGCGAACCGGCCAGCCAGCCGACCACAATGCCGCCGATAATTCCGGTGATCAGGCCCTTGGCCGGCGGCATGCCGGAAGCAATGGCGATCCCCATGCACAGCGGCAGGGCGACCAGAAACACCACTACCGAGGCCAGCAATTCACGCGGCAATGCCGCTTTGATCTGTGTTTTGTTCACCGTGTCACTCCTTCTTTCACGTTCAAGGCCATTCCTGGGGCCGAATGCACACCCCTGACGTGCGCGCAGGTGCAAACCGCCAGCAAGCCGGCAGGGCAGTCAGGGAAATTCAAGGCAGCCGATGACCAGGCCGCACCGGTCAGGTGCAGCCGTCAATCAGCTTATTGCGGGGGTGTCAGGGACGCTTAGTAGCGTCCTCTCGGCGATGCGCAGGGGATTGGCTGACCCGCAGCCAGGGGCAGGAAACGATCGCTTTCAGCGTCGTACGCTTCGATCTGGCTGGACTCGATGTCATAGATCCAGCCATGGATGTACAACTGACCGGCAGCCAGACGCGATGCGACCGAAGGGTGCGTGCGCAGGTGGTGCAACTGGGCGATGACGTTTTCTTTGGTCAGCACCTGCATGCTTTCGTGTTCGGTGCCGCACGAGCAGTTGTCTTCAACCACGGTGCGCGCCACTTCGGCATGGCGCAGCCAGGCCTTTACCGTCGGCATCTTCTCCAGCGACTGCGGGTTGAGTACCGCGCGCATGGCACCGCAATCGGAGTGACCGCAAATGATGATGTGGTGTACGCCCAGCGCCAGCACGGCATATTCGATGGCGGTAGATACACCACCGTTCATCTGTCCGTAGGGAGGAACGACGTTACCGACGTTACGGGTGACGAACAGGTCGCCAGGGGAACTCTGGGTGATCAGCTCGGGGACGATGCGTGAGTCGGCACAGGTGATGAACATCGCACGGGGCTTTTGCGCGGTAGCGAGCTTCTTGAAAAGCTCCTGCTGTTCAGGGAAGACATCGTGATGAAAGCGCAGAAAGCCGTCGACAATATGCTTCAGCGCTGCATCGGCGCTCTCGGCAGGTACGTCCGGAACAACCTTGGATGGGTCCTTGACGGGCATGATTCATCCTCTTTGACGGTTTGGGTTAAATCCATTTTACCGGGTTGATGATTCAAACGGCGTATGTCATTTGGATGACACATGCGCACCAACAATCACATCAGTTGCTGGCTGAATTCCTACGCTACTCGGCGAAACTTAACTCAAACTGAATGCAGAGGCTCTAGAACGGGCGTTCCAGACCGGAAAAGACTGCCATAAATAATATCAAAAAACCATCAATGGCCAATACCCACTACCCAGATCAGAGCAACGACATCTGCCTGCCAGGCGGGCAAAAGACACTGCAATCAAGGGCATAGCCTTCACGCTGATTCAAACCCAAACGGCGAATCGTCTTGCTGAAACGCTGCGCCAGCAGCTCGGCAAATATCCCCTCACCGCGCATGCGTGCACCGAATCGGCTGTCGTACAACTCACCGCCGCGGCTCTGGCGAATAAGGCTCAGGACGTGCTCGGCCCGTTGCGGATAATGATCCTGCAACCACTGCTCGAACAATGGCGCGACCTCCAGCGGCAGGCGCAACATCATGTAAGCGGCACTGCGTGCACCAGCGTCCCTGGCAGCCTCCAGCAAGTGCTCCAGTTCGCTGTCGTTGATCATCGGGATCATCGGCGAGCACAACACACCGACGGGAACGCCGGCCTCACTGAGCACGCGAATCGCCCGCAAGCGGGCTTTGGGCGCCGCTGCGCGAGGCTCAAGAGTGCGTTTGAGTTCGTCGTCCAGCGTGGTGAGGCTGATCATCACGCTTACCAGGCGCTGTTGCGCCAGCTCGGTGAGCAGATCGAGGTCGCGCAGAACCAGCGAGCCTTTGGTGACGATGGTGACCGGGTGCCGGTAGCGCAGCAGCACCTCCAGCAATCGCCGGGTCAGTTGTTGCTCGCGTTCGATGGGTTGGTACGGGTCGGTGTTGGAGCCCAGGTTGATGGGCGCACAGACATAGCCTGGCTTGCTCAGTTGCTGCTCAAGTACGGTGGCGGCGTTGGTCTTGGCGATCAGCTTGGTTTCAAAATCCAGCCCCGGGGACAAATCCCAATAGGCATGGCTGGGCCGCGCATAACAGTAGATGCAGCCATGTTCACAGCCACGGTAAGGATTGATCGAGCGGTCGAAGGGCAGGTCGGGAGAGCTGTTGCGGGTGATGATGCTCTTGGCCGTTTCAATGCGCACCTCGGTACCCTGGGTTAGCGGCACTTCCTGGTACCAGCCGTCATCCTCGGCGACCGATTGGCGTGGGGCGAATCGATTGTGGGGGTTACTGGTCGTGCCACGCCCCCGTTGCGGCCCTTGAGGAGGGAACATTGAACGACACCCCGGATACTGTTTTTATATACAGTACCCGAGGTGAGTTACAGGTTCCAGTACCGCCGATCGCGCTTATTCAGCCGGCTTCTTCAGCTTGGGATTGGGGAAGAACTGTACCGTCTGCACCTTGGCCTCGGCCGCTTTCACTTCGACCTTGTTGACCCGGGTACCCAGCTCCTTGGGCACCGACAAACCCTGCTCGTTGAGGGTGTCGGAGAACCCGCACGCCACGCATTCACGGTGCGGAACGCTGTCTTCGCTCCACATCATCAATTTGTCCGGCTCGCTGCACGCCGGGCAAACCGCCCCGGCGATAAAGCGCTTTTTCGTCTTGATCACGGGCGCATCACTCATGCCGCCACTTCCTCACTCAGGCCACTGTGACGCAAGAGTGCATCGATTGACGGCTCACGGCCACGGAAGTCGACGAACAGCAGCATCGGCTCCTGGGAACCACCGCGGGCCAGGATGGCTTCACGGAAAGCGCGACCGGTCTGCGCGTTGAGCACACCTTCTTCCTCGAAACGCGAGAAGGCATCAGCAGAAAGCACTTCAGCCCACTTGTAGCTGTAGTAACCCGCGGCGTAACCGCCGGCAAAGATATGCGCAAAGCTGTTGGGGAAGCGGTTGTACGCCGGTGGACGCATGACCGAGACCTCGTCGCGCACGCCTTCAAGCACCTCAAGCACACTGCGGCCGTCGCCATGGCTGGCATGCAGTTCGAAGTCGAACAGCGAGAACTCCAGCTGGCGGACCATCATCAGGCCGGACTGGAAGTTCTTCGCCGCCAGCATTTTTTCCAGCAGGTCCTGGGGCAGGGCATCGCCGCTTTCGTAGTGAGCGGAAATCAGCGCCAGGCCTTCGGGCTCCCAGCACCAGTTTTCCATGAACTGGCTTGGCAGCTCCACGGCGTCCCAGGCCACGCCATTGATCCCGGACACACCGGCGTGATCGATACGCGTCAGCAGGTGGTGCAAGCCGTGACCGAACTCGTGGAACAGCGTAGTGACTTCATCGTGGGTCAGCAGCGCAGGCTTGCCAGGTGCTGCCGGGGTGAAGTTGCACACCAGGTTGGCCACCGGGCTTTGCAGCTCGCCTGCTTCAGTACGGCGACGATCGCGCGCACCATCCATCCAGGCACCGCCACGCTTGTTGGCACGGGCATACAGGTCGAAGAAGAAACGCCCGACGTGCTGGCCGTGCTCCTTGATTTCGAACAGGCGGACATCCGGATGCCAGGTGTCAAAGCCTTTGAGTTCAGCAATTTCGATACCGTACAGGCGCTGAACAATGGCAAACAGGCCGGACAGCACCTTGTCGATCGGGAAGTAGGCGCGCAGGGTTTCCTGGGAAACGCTGTAACGCTGTTCACGCAGTTTTTCCCCGTAGAAGCCGCTGTCCCAACTCTGCAGGTCTGGGCAGCCTTGCTCGGCGGCATAAGCCTTGAGCTGGACCAGGTCCTGGGCGGCAAATGGTTTGCTGCGCTTGGCCAGGTCGCGCAGGAAGCTCAGCACCTGGTCACTGGACTCGGCCATCTTCGTCGCCAGGCTCAGCTCGGCGTAGTTGGCATAGCCCAGCAGCTCGGCCAGTTCCTGACGCAGGTCGAGGATTTCACGCATTACCGGGCCGTTGTCGAACTGACCGGCATTGGGGCCCTGGTCGGAGGCACGGGTGCAGTAGGCCGCGTAAAGCTCCTCACGCAGGGCGCGGTCTTCGGCGTAAGTCATTACCGCGTAGTAGCTGGGGAATTCCAGGCTGATCAGCCAGCCATCCAGGCCTTTCGCCTGGGCGGCGGCGGCCATCTGTGCCTTGGCCGAATCGGTCAGGCCGGCCAGCGCGGCTTCATCGGCCACGTGCTTGGTCCAGGCCTGGGTAGCGTCGAGCAGCTGGTTGGAGAAACGACTGCCCAGTTCGCTGAGCTTGCTCTGCACTTCGGCATAACGCTTTTGTTTATCTGCCGGCAGGTCGATACCCGACAGGCGGAAGTCACGCAGGGCGTGTTCCAGAATAGTCTTCTGGGCGACATCGAAACCGGCGGCTTCAGGGCTGGCAATCAGCGCCTCATACGCCTTGAACAGCTCGCGGTTCTGCCCCAGTTCAGTGGCATAGGCACTCAATGCCGGCAGGCAGCCTTCGTAGGCTTCGCGCAGTTCGGCGCTGTTGCATACGGCATTGAGGTGGCTGACCGGGCTCCAGGCTGCGCCCAGGCGGTCATTGAGTTCGTCCATGGCCAGCACCAGGCCGGCCCAGCTTGGCTGCTGGCCCTGGGACTTGAGAATGGTGGCAATGGCGGTACGGTTGTCGGCCAGGATCTGTTCAATCGCCGGCTGCACATGCTCGGCGCGGATTGCCGAGAAGGGCGGCAAGTCATAAGGCTGCAGTAGCGGGTTGTTCGCACTCACGGTTAAACACCTTGGCAGAAGAAACACGCGACCATCTTAATTACAATCGACGCCGACCGCAGCCCTATCAACACTAAAGAGAGTCCCTATCATGGCCATCCGCAGCTTCCAGAACCATTCACCCCGCCTGGGCGAACGCGCCTTCGTGGACCGCAGTGCAGTGGTGCTGGGGGATGTCGAGATCGGTGCGGACAGCTCGGTATGGCCGCTGACCGTGATCCGCGGCGACATGCACCGTATCCGCATCGGCGCGCGCACCAGTGTGCAGGACGGCAGCGTGTTGCACATTACCCACGCTGGGCCCTTCAACCCTGACGGCTTTCCGTTGCTGATCGGCGACGAAGTGACCATCGGTCACAAAGTGATGCTGCATGGTTGTACCCTGGGCAACCGGATTCTGGTCGGCATGGGCAGCACCATCATGGACGGTGCAGTGGTCGAAGACGAGGTGATCATCGGCGCAGGCAGCCTGGTGCCACCGGGCAAACGCCTGCAAAGCGGCTTTCTGTATGTCGGCAGCCCGGTCAAACAGGCCCGCGCCCTGACCGAGAAGGAGCGCGCCTTCTTCCCCTACAGCGCCAGCAACTACGTGAAACTCAAAGACCAGCACCTGGCCGAAGGCTACCACCTGCCTGAGTGACCCTGCCGACAGCCATTAGCGAGACCACCATGCACCAGCAAAACATTCTGTTCGACCTCGACGGCACCCTGACCGACCCGCGCCTGGGCATCACCCGCTCGATCCAGTACGCCCTGGCCAAGCTTGGCATCGACGAGCCGGACCTGGCGCGCCTTGAGCACTTCATCGGCCCGCCGCTGCTGCAGGCATTCATGCAGTTCTACAGCTTCGACGAGGCCAAGGCCTGGCAGGCCGTTAATTTCTACCGTGAACGTTTCAAGGTCACCGGCTTGTACGAGAACCTGGTGTTCGATGGTGTCCAGCCATTGCTTGAAGCCTTGAACGGGCAGGGCAGGACGCTGTACATCGCCACGTCGAAACCCTGGGAGTTCGCCCGCGAAATTGCCCGCCACTTCGAATTCGATCATCACTTCAAGGTGATCTACGGCAGCGAACTCGACGGCACCCGTACCAACAAGGTCGAGCTGATCGCTCACCTGCTGGCCGAAGAACAGCTGGACCCTGCGCAGACGCTGATGATCGGCGACCGCAAACACGACCTGATCGGTGCCCGCAGCAATGGTCTGGAAGCCGTGGCGGTGGGCTATGGCTTTGGTAGTCATGAAGAGCTGACGGCCGAACAGCCTGCGTATCACTTCGCCACGTTACAGGAACTGCACCAGGCCTTTCTGCGGACTTGAAGGCGCTATCGCCGGTTGGCTGGCGAAAGGTCGAAACCTTTCAATACCTGCCGGCGCTGCTCACGCGGCAACTTGCCCAAGGCTTCAACCTGCCGATAAAACACGTCCCAGTCCTTGCCGGCCTGAACAAAAAGCTGCGCAAAAGCAGGTACCCACTGGTCATACAAGCCGAAGGGCAATAGCTTGGCATTGTTCATCGGCGCATTGATCCAGGCGTCATACCGCCCTTTACCCTGCCACTGGCTGTCACGCAGCGCCCGGTAATCACGGCGTAGCCGTTCAAACTCAGCCTGCTTGCCGGCTCGCTTGGCAGGCGCGGTCAGCGGCGAGGCATACAACGTCTTCAGCCGCTCCCGGCTGGCCAGCACCAACGTGACGAACTGGTCGCGTTGCCCTCCATCATCCTCGGATTGCGCCTGCAGGCCACGTGCCGCACGCCACTGGCGGGTGCCTTCCTGCTCCACGAAGGTGGCAAAAGATTCGTTGAACGCCGTGTCGTCGCGCACATACACGCGCTGGTGCGCCAGCTCATGAAAGATCACGGTCGCCAAGCGCTCGTCGCCCCAACCGAGCATGGAACTGAGGATCGGGTCATCGAACCAGCCCAGGGTCGAATAGGCCTCGACGCCGCCGACATACACATCCAGCCCCTGCTGCTTCTGTAGTGCTGCGGCGCCCCGTGCCGCGCCCTGGCTGTAGTAACCGCGGTAGGCGACGCAACCGGCAATCGGGAAGCAATGGGTTTGCGGCTCGAGAGAGAACTCCGGCGTGGCGAACACATTCCAGACCACGAAGGGTCGGCCTATGTCGGCATACACCCGGTAACTGCGGTTATCCGGCAGTCGAAGCTGCGCACTGGCGAAGGCCCGGGCCTGCTCGGCCTGCATCAGATGCTGACGCAGCTTCGCCGGGGTCGCGGGGTCGGCTATCAGTTCGGCCACGGGTTTTCGCGCCTGTAACAGCTGCAACTGCCCGCTAGCCAGTTGCCCGTAGTAATCGATGCTGGAACAACCGTTCAGCAGCCCGAACACCAACAGGGGAACCAAGTAGCGAAAAAAATGGTCGAGTGCCCCAAGACTTGAGCGCAATAAAAGAAATAGTCGAAGCATCCGTCCCGTTGTCTCGCTCAAGTGCTCATCCGCTTCCAGACTATCCTGCCCAGCTGGAGTTTTACCATGCGTACACTGCTCGTCCTTGGCGGTATGGTGCTGTTGACCGGCTGCGCCGTCTTGCCCCCTGCCGATCCCAACCAGGCCTGGATTGACCTTGCACCCAATCCGGACGAATCCCTGCATGCCCTGCAGGTGGATGATCGCGACTGGGCAGACAAGCGCTATTTCGAAGTCCAGCCGGGCAGCCACGAATTGACCGTGCGTTACCAGTTCCTGGTGACGCCAAGCAACATCGGCCCAAGCAGCGAACCGCTATGGCGCGATTGCCAGCTGAATGTGAAATTCAAGGATTTCAGTGCCGGGCAACGCTATCAGATCGAAGCCGGAAGTATCGGCTTCCGCCCTTGGGCCAATCTGTACGATGAACAGCGAAACCTGGTCAGCAAAGGGCTACCGGCGGGCTGCCAACGTACCTGATAGCGTGAATGGCGCTATGCTTGTGCTTTGTAGTTTGCAAACGGGAGTTTGCCATGCGCCAGCCAATGATGCTGATCGCCCTCAGTGCCCTGGGGGCTTGCGCTAGCCCCTTGCCCCCAGTCGATAGCAAACAGGCCTGGATCGACTTGTACACCATGACTCCTGGCAAGCTGGTCATGGCCGACCGGCTTGATGGCGAACGCCTCAAGGACGGGCGCTTTTTCCAGGTAACGCCTGGTAGCCACGAACTGACCGTGCGTTTCGACTTCGAGGTGTACGGCGGTGGCTTCTCGCTCAACCCCGTGGAACGGACCTGCTACCTCAAGGTGAACTACGACCACTTCGAGGCCGGCAAGCGCTATCGCCTGGAAGCGCGGGCACCGGCCATGCAGCCCAGTGCCTATCTCTATGACGCCCAGCGCAAGCTGCTGGCAGAAGAGAAGAACGACATCTTCTGCATACCTTGAGAAGGCCTAGCGGTCATTCTTCTGGTAGATGATTTTCTTGGTGCCGCCTTCACAGCTGCCCACCACCATGTTCTGGTCGTGGACTTCGTCGTTGCGCACGATTTCCAGCGTGTAGGAACTCACATTGTTGGCCTGGATCTTGGCTTCGATCTCGGCCTTGAGCGCTTCGCAATTCTTCGGCGCAGCCAGCGCAGAGGTCGCCAGCAGCGAAGCCAGCACAGCGATTGCAACACGGGTCATGGGACAGCTCCTTGTGGCGGCAGAGAGTTTGCCGACTCCCATTTGACCACAAGAAGCGCGTCGCGGTTCTACTTCAACCCGCCAGCGTAGCGTCCAGGCTGATGGTTGCGTTGAGCACTTTTGACACCGGGCAGCCTGCCTTTGCCTTGTTCGCCACCTCCAGGAACTGGGCTTCGCTGGCGCCGGGTACCTTGGCTTTGAGGATCAGGTGAACGGCGGTAATGGCAAAGCCGTCAGCCTGTTTTTCCAGGGTCACTTCCGCAGTGGTATCGATGCGCTCGGCAGTGAAACCTGCCTCACCCAGCAGCATCGACAGGGCCATGGAGAAGCACCCCGCGTGGGCCGCGCCAATCAGCTCTTCCGGGTTGGTGCCAGGTTGACCCTCGAAGCGCGTGTTGAAACCATAAGGATTGTCTTTGAGCGCACCACTTTCGGTAGATAGCAGACCCTTGCCGTCCTTCAGGCCACCTTGCCAGATTGCCGATGCTGTCTTTTTCATAATGCCTCCTGAGTAACCAAGGGCGCAGGTTTGCGCAGCCTAAAATTCAGAGGCCACCCGCCCTGGCAAGTTCAGCTTGATTGCACGCCAGGCATTGATTCCTCAGGATGTGCCCATACAACGTTCAGTAGGTTCCGGTCTTATGCCGGGCAAACGAATGCCCTGGAGGCTCATCAGCCCATGAAGCGACTTGCGGATATCAAATTCTCCACCCTCGACCTGGTGCCGGTTCGCGAAGACGGCGGCCCGGCGCAGTCCCTGCGCAATTCCCTGGACCTGGCACAGCATGTAGAGAAGTTCGGCTACAACCGCTTCTGGGTTGCTGAACACCACAACATGGACGGCATTGCCAGTTCGGCGACCTCTGTATTGCTCAGCTACCTGGCCGGCGGTACTTCCACAATCCGGGTGGGGGCGGGCGGGGTCATGCTGCCTAACCACGCACCACTGGTAATTGCCGAACAGTTCGGCACCCTTGCCAGCCTGTATCCCGGCCGTATCGACCTTGGCCTGGGACGCGCGCCGGGGTCTGACCAGATGACCGCACGAGCCCTGCGCCGCGAGCGCTCCGGGAGTGCCGACGATTTTCCCGACGACGTGGAAGAACTGGTGCGCTACCTGGGGCCGCGCACACCAGACCAGAAAGTCATCGCCGTGCCCGGCTACGGTACTGAGGTTCCCATCTGGCTGCTCGGCTCAAGCCTGTTCAGCGCCCAGCTGGCCGGTATGCGCGGCCTGCCGTATGCCTTTGCCTCGCATTTCGCCCCGCGTTACATGCACGAGGCCATTCGGGTGTATCGCAACCACTTCCAGCCCTCCGCCGAACTCGATAAGCCCTACGTGATGCTCGGCGTACCGCTGGTGGCGGCCGACAGCGACGAGAAGGCCGACTACCTGGCGACCTCGGTGTATCAACGCATCCTCGCCCTGATGCGGGGCCAGAGCCTGATGCAGCGCCCTCCGGTAGAAAGCATGGATGGCTTGTGGCTGCCTCATGAGCGCGAGGCAGTGGGCAGTTTCCTCGGACTGGCGATGGTCGGCGGCCCGGAGAAAATTCGCGCCAAACTCGAGGTGCTGCTCGAGCAGACGCAGGCCGACGAGCTGATCTTCACCTGCGACCTGTACGAACATGCGGACCGGATCCGCTCCTATGAGTTGCTGTCGCAGGTGATGCGCGGGAACTGAGGGGACACATCGCTAGCCATGCTGGCTCCCACATGGGGGAGCCAGCATGACCGGCAACGAAGTCATTGCATCGCTGAGTGGATGCCTTGATTAGCGCTTGTAGACGATTTCCTTGGTGCCGCCTTCGCAGGTACCTACGACCTTGCCGCCTGACGCCGCGCCCTTGTCGACGATCTCCAGCGAATAGCCGCTGACGCCTTTGGCATCCAGCTTGGCTGCTATTTCGCCCTTCAATTCTTCACAGGGCTTGCCCGCGGCCAGCGCAGTGCCGGCCAGCGTCATCAAACCCAGTGCAACTACCAACTTCTTCATCGATCGCTTTCCTTGTTCAGATCAAAGTGGAGGGTGGCGCCGGAGCCGGTCCAGGCGCCTCAGAACTGTGTAACTCAATTGACCCGGACATGCCAGCGCAATGCTTTCAGCTATTGGCGATACGGAACCCGACCTTGAGGGTTACCTGGAAGTGCGCCGCCTTGTTGTCCTTGATGTGCCCACGGGTTTCGAGCACTTCGAACCATTCGAGGTGTTTGATGCTTTTGCCCGCTTCGGCCAGGGCATTGTTGATGGCCTCCTCGATGCTGGTGGGCGATGAGCCCACCAGTTCGATTTTCTTGTAGGTGTGATGATCAGACATGACCCGTCTCCTGCGCAGATGTGAACTTTCAGCCTAGCAGTGCCAGGCTGATTTACCCGCGCACCCGCCACTCGAACACACCGCACTGCACTTTCTTGCCTGGCTGAAGTCGGAACCATAACAACTCAATCACACCTCGAAGGAGGAGAGTCACCATGACCAACCACTCGCTGCGTCAGGCGTCGCTGCAAAGTATGGAAGCGGAGATCGAAAGCCTTCTGAAGACATTGGAAACCCTCAAGGACGACGCCTCGGACGAGTCGCGCAAGACCTTGAAAACACTCAAGAGCAACGCCGAAAGTGCGCTACGCCACTCCCGCAGCCTGCTGGGCGACGCCTATGCGGAGGTGAAAAGCAAAACCCGCGAGACCGGCCTGGCCACCCGCGACTATGCCCAGGAGCACCCGTGGACGACGGCGGGTGTGGCCGTCGGTGCCCTGGGACTGCTCGCTGCTTACCTGATGTGCAGCCGCCGTTAATCGGCCTGACTCGCCAACTCGGCGCGTAGCCAGCCGGCCAACTGCTCCGCGCGTCCATCTGCGGCGCGCCGGGGCACCCACAACGCCAGCACCGCCTCGGTTTCGCAGAATCCCCACGGCGCAGCCAGACGCCCGGCCCGCAGGTCGTCGGCGACCAGCGGTTGCGGGGCAATGGCCACCCCCAGACCGGCAACGGCAGCTTCGAGCAAATAATACAGGTGTTCGAAATCCTGGCCGTAACGCAGCGCCTCGGGATCGATGTGCTGTTGCACAGCCCAGTTGGGCCAGGCTTGAGGCCGTGACGTGGTGTGCAGCAGGGCTTCTTCGAGCAAGGCCGGCGCCGGTGCCTGGCACAAGCGGGCGAACCCGGGAAAATGCGGGCTCAGTACCGGACCGATACGCTCCTGCGCCAGCACATGCACCTGCATGTCCGCCGGCCACGGCGGCTCGGCAAACACCAGCAACGCATCCAGCCCGGGGCGACGCGGGTCCAGGTCACCTTCACCGGCCGACAGGTGCAGGCGCAGCTCCGGCAGGTCTGCCTTGAGCCTGCCCAGGCGCGGAATGAACCAGCGCGCGAGCAAACTGCCCGAGCAGCCCAGAACAAACGGTGCGTCGTCACCGCTCTGGCTCAACTCGGCGCACACGCTGCGCAAGCGATCAAATGCGTCGGCACTGGCATCGCGCAGGCGCACGCCGGCATCTGTGAGTTTAATGCCACGTCCGTCCTTGACGAACAGGCTAACCGCGAGAAACTCCTCCAGTACTTTCAACTGGCGGCTAACAGCGCCATGGGTCACATGCAGTTGCTCGGCGGCCTGGCTGACGCTGTTGAGCCTGGCAGTGGCTTCGAACGCCCGCAGGGCATTGAGGGGAGGCAGGTCCTGGCGCATGACGTGTGAGATTTCCTGACATGTTATAGCAATCTTATCGGTTTTCAGCCGGGCCTGTCGTGGGTAGAGTAAAGCCATTCCCAGATTTCATTACGCCCTGGAGCGACCCATGACCCAGACCAACTTCCGCGCCGGCCCTGATGCCAATGGCCTGTTTGGCGCATTCGGCGGCCGTTACGTGGCCGAAACCCTGATGCCGCTGGTACTCGACCTTGCACGCGAATACGAAGCGGCCAAAGCCGATCCGGAGTTCCTCGAGCAACTGGCGTACTTCCAGCGCGACTACATTGGCCGCCCGAATCCGCTGTACTTCGCCGAACGTCTGACCGAACACTGCGGCGGTGCGAAGATTTTCTTCAAACGTGAAGAACTCAACCACACCGGCGCACACAAAGTGAACAACTGCATCGGCCAGGTACTGTTGGCCAAGCGCATGGGCAAAAAGCGCCTGATCGCTGAAACCGGCGCCGGTATGCACGGTGTTGCCACGGCCACGGTTGCCGCGCGTTTTGGCCTGCCTTGCGTCATCTACATGGGCGCAACCGACATCGAACGCCAACAGGCCAACGTGTTCCGCATGAAGCTGCTGGGCGCCGAAATCGTCCCGGTGACCTCCGGTACCGGCACCCTCAAAGATGCCATGAACGAAGCCCTGCGCGACTGGGTTACCAACGTCGAGGACACCTTCTACCTGATCGGTACCGTGGCCGGCCCGCACCCGTACCCGGCGATGGTTCGCGACTTCCAGTCGATCATTGGCAAGGAAACCCGCGCCCAGTTGCAGGAAAAGGAAGGGCGCCTGCCGGACAGCCTGATCGCCTGCGTCGGCGGCGGCTCCAACGCCATGGGCCTGTTCCACGACTTCCTCGATGACAGCAGCGTGCAGATCATCGGCGTCGAAGCCGGTGGCCATGGTGTCGAAACCGACAAGCATGCGGCCAGCCTCACCGGCGGTATTCCGGGCGTTCTGCACGGCAACCGCACGTACCTGCTGCAGGACGCCGACGGCCAGATCACCGACGCCCACTCGATTTCCGCCGGCCTCGACTATCCCGGCATCGGCCCTGAACACGCCTGGTTGCACGAAGTGAAACGCGTCGAGTACGTCAGCATCAACGACGAAGAAGCCCTGGCTGCGTTCCACACCACCTGCCGTCTGGAAGGCATCATTCCGGCCCTGGAAACCTCGCATGCCCTGGCCGAAGCGATCAAACGCGCCCCGACCTTGCCGAAGGATCACCTGATGGTGGTGTGCCTGTCCGGGCGTGGCGACAAAGACATGCAAACCGTGATGAGCCATATGGCTGCCCAGGAGAAACAGGCATGAGCCGTATTGAACAACGCTTCGCCGAACTGAAGGCCGAAGGCCGCTCGGCACTGGTCACCTTCATCACTGCAGGCGACCCCGGCTACGATGCCTCGCTGGCCATTCTCAAAGGCCTGCCGGCTGCTGGCGCCGATGTCATCGAACTGGGTATGCCGTTCACCGACCCGATGGCTGACGGTGTGTCCATCCAGCTCGCTACCCTGCGCGCCCTGGAAGCCGGCCAGACCCTGGCGAAAACTTTGCAGATGGTGCGCGAGTTCCGTGTGGACAACCAGACCACGCCGATCGTGCTGATGGGCTACTACAACCCGATTCACCGCTTTGGCGTCGAAGCTTTCGTCGCCCAGGCCAAGGAAGCCGGTGTCGATGGCCTGATCATTGTCGACCTGCCACCTGAGCATGACGCCGAACTGGCTACCCCGGCCCAGGCGGCCGGTATCGACTTCATCCGCCTGACCACACCGACCACTGACGACGTGCGTCTGCCGCGGGTACTGGAGCGCAGCTCCGGCTTCGTCTACTACGTCTCGGTGGCGGGTGTCACCGGTGCCGGTTCGGCCACTTCCGAACAGGTCAGCAACGCCATCGAACGCCTGCGCCGGCATACCGACCTGCCAATCAGCGTCGGCTTCGGTATCCGTACCCCGGAGCAGGCAGCGGCCATTGCCAGGCTGTCGGATGGCGTAGTGGTCGGTTCGGCGCTGGTCGACAAGATTGCCCAGGCCAAATCGGCTGATCAGGCCGTGGGCGATGTGCTGGAGCTGTGCTCGGCGCTGGCCCAAGGCGTACGGACCGCACGCAAGGCCTGATTACCTAACGCGCTCATCGCCGGCAAGGCCGGCTCCCATACAAGCCTTTATACACCGGGCTGTTGTGGGAGCCGTCCTTGCCGCCGATAGCAGCTCCGCCCGAATCAGGAAGGCAGGAAGATCGACAGATCCAGCGGCCGGACCGCTCCCATCCAGATCGCATGATCGCGATGATCCGCCAACTCGTCTCCGGTCAGCGGATGCAGGAACACCACCAGCCCATGGCGATACAGCGCCAGCCAAGGCAACACCACCCCCACCAGCTCCGGCCCGAACGCCAACTGGCAGCTCCAGTCCGGATGCGGCCCGACCGGCTTCTGATGCATCCGCCCCATCGTCACACCAAACAGCGTGGCGGCTTCTTCACATAGCTGCCGTGCCTGCTCCATAGTGCTGGCGTCGTAGTAAACGTGGGCGTGATAGCCCTTGATCCTTTGCACGAATACTCCTGATTCACAAGAACCCCAAGGCCGCCCCGGGGTCAAATGATCACCCGCATCAAAGGGAGTGATCTGGTGAAAAATGCCGAAACCCCAGTGTTCAAACTGATTCTGATCGGCGGTTTGAGCAGCCTGGGCAGCGCCCTGATGGCCGAACTGCTCAAGCGCCAGCATGAAGTGATCGCCGTGGTCGATGACCTCAATACCCTGGCGCCGCGCCCGGGCCTGCACTTCAAGATCGGCGGCCTGAACAGCGCAGCGCAAGCCGAACAAAGCGTGGCCGGCGGTTCGGCGGTGGTCTGCCTGCTGACTGCGCTGGCCCCCGACGACTTCGCCGCCCAATTGCGCATGAGCCAGGCACTGATTGCTGGAATGTCGCTCACCACTATACGCCGGCTGCTACTGGTGGGCGATTTCAGCGTGCTCGACACTAACGAAGGGCACAGCAAGCAGCAACATGACTGTGCCGAGCAGATCGTCGACGCGCTACAGCGCAGCCAGCTGCAGTGGACCCTGGTAAACATGCCGCAGCAAGTCGCCGGCCTGGGCATCGAACACTTCCACCACACCCACGGCACCCTCGAACCCGGTCTCGCCGAACCGCTGCAGCGCCTGGCCCGGGTGGCCGCCGGCATGGTCGATAGCCTCGAGCTGAAACTTCACATCGGCGAACACGTAAACTTCGTCTGCTGATGCGGTTTCGTGCGCAGGAAAGCCGCTTAGACTTGCACCGGCACGCCAGACATCGCACCCTGAGCAGCTTCTGCTTGCGATAGAGACTGTCCATGCTCCGGCTTGACCGCTACCGTCTGCTGCCTTTTCTGCGCTGGCTGCCCCTGCAGACCCGTGGCAGCGTCCGTCGTGATCTGCTGGTGGGGCTGAGCGGCGCCATTCTGGCTTTGCCACAATCGATCGCCTACGCCCTGATCGCCGGCCTGCCAGCCGAATACGGGCTCTACGCGGCCATCGTGCCAGTGCTGATTGCGTGCCTGTGGGGGTCTTCCTGGCACCTGATCTGCGGGCCGACCGCTGCGATTTCCATCGTCCTCTATGCCAGCGTCAGCCCCTTGGCGGTCAACGGCAGCGACGACTACATCACCCTGATCCTCTTACTGACATTCCTCGCCGGGGTGTTTCAGTGGTTGCTGGGGATGTTGCGTTTCGGCGCACTGGTCAACTTCGTTTCACACGCCGTGGTGCTCGGCTTCACCCTCGGTGCCGCCGTGGTCATCGCCCTGGGGCAACTGCCGAACCTGATGGGCATGGACCTGCCCAGCAAGGCCACGGCATTGAAAACCCTGGGAGGCCTCCTGGAGCACGCAGGCGATGTAGATTGGCCTTCTGTAAGCCTTGGGTTGGGCACCCTGATACTCGGCATCGCCCTGAAATTGCTAAGGCCGCGCTGGCCCGGCCTGTTGATAACCCTGAGTGTTGCCAGCCTGCTGGTCTGGCTGCTACCTGACGTATTCGCGCATGTGCAATTGGTACCCGGCTTTGTTGGCCAGTTGCCGCCCCTGAGCCCGTTGCCGCTGCTGGATGTCGAGCTGATCCTGCGCCTGCTGCCCAGTGCCGTGGCGGTGGGCATGCTGGGGCTGGTCACCAGCCTGTCGATTGCCCGTTCGCTGTCGTCGCGTTCGGAGCAATTGATCGACGCCAATCAGGAAATCCGCGGCCAGGGCCTGTCAAACATGGTCGGCAGCTGGTTCTCCGGTTACCTGTCTTCAGGCTCCTTTACCCGTTCAGGGCTCAGTTACGAAGCCGGTGCGCGCTCGCCCTTGGCCGGGGTGTTCTCGGCGCTCTGGGTGGCGCTGTTCGCCGTGGCCGGCGCGCGACTGATCGCGCATATCCCAATCCCGGCAATGGCTGGCAGCATCCTGCTGATCTGCTGGGGGCTGGTTGACCTGCAAGCGATCCGCGCGTTGTTCCGGGTCAGCCGTGCCGAGTTCCTGGTCATGGCCCTGACTGCGACTGCCACTTTGCTGCTGGAGCTGCAAACGGCGATCTATGCCGGGGTCCTGGCCTCGCTGTTTTTCTACCTCAAGCGCACTTCACGCCCTCGGGTGCAGCAAACGCGCGAGGGCGATGCCGACGTGCTACGTGTGGGCGGTTCGATTTTCTTTGGCGCCAGCCATTACCTGCAAGTGCGCCTGCAACGCTGCCAGGGTCCTGATGTGGTTATCGATGCCCGGCAGATCAACTTCATCGACTATTCCGGCGTCGACATGCTCCACCGTGAAGCCCGTCGTCTGGCCCGGGCAGGTGGCAGCCTGACGTTGCATCGCGCACGCCCGCAGGTAATCGAAGAATTGCACAAGCTGGAAGGGGCAGCGCACTGCCCGATCCGCTTCGAAGAGTGAGGCTAGCTCAAGCCCGCGCCAATTGACGGCGCAGCTCGTCCAGTACCGGAGCAGTGTCCGGACGCACGCCGCGCCAGATGAAGAACGCTTCGGCGGCCTGTTCGGCAAGCATGCCCAGCCCATCCAGGACCTTGGCAGCCTTGTGTTCCGTGGCCCAACGACAAAACGGCGTCGGCTCTTTGCCATACATCATGTCGTAGCACACGGTTTTACCCGGCGCGATCAGGTCCGCAGAGATCGGCGGCAGCTCGCCGGCAAGGCTGGCGGAGGTGGCATTGATGATCAGGTCGACAGGCTCTTGCAGCCAGCTGAAGCCACTGGCCGCCACCGGGCCGAGGTCGGCGAACTCGCGAGCCAGCTGCTCGGCCTTTTCCACCGTACGGTTGGCGATGATCAGGGACGCCGGGTTGTGTGCCAGCAAGGGCTCCAGTACGCCACGCACGGCACCGCCAGCGCCAAGCAAGAGGATGCGTTTGCCCGTCAGTTGCACACCGGCATTGACCGTCAGATCTCGCACAAGCCCGGCGCCGTCGGTGTTATCACCCTGCAGGGTGCCATCAGCCAGCTTGCTCAGGGTATTGACCGCACCCGCCCGCTGCGCGCGTGGCGTCAGGCTGTCGACCAGGCGATAGGCTTCTTCCTTGAAGGGCACCGTGACGTTGGCCCCCAGGCCCTGCTTGAAAAAGCCCTGGGCGCACATGCTGAAATCGTCCAGTGGCGCCAGCAAGGTGCTGTATTCCAGCTGCTGGCCGGTCTGGTCGGCAAACAGCCGGTGAATCAACGGCGACTTGCTGTGGCCGATCGGGTTGCCAAATACAACGTACTGGTCCATTCACGCAGTTCCTGAGTCAAATTCAAGCGGGCCGGAAGTTATCCACAAGGCATCAGTGAGCGGCTTTGGCCTCGCCAAGCCAGTCGCGGTCCTGCAGGAAGTACTCGGTCAGGCGGGCTTCTTCACTGCCAGGTGCGGCCTTCCAATCGTACCCCCAACGCACCTGCGGTGGCAGCGACATGAGGATCGATTCGGTACGACCGCCAGACTGCAGGCCGAACAGGGTGCCGCGGTCGTAGACCAGGTTGAACTCGACGTAGCGGCCGCGACGGAATTCCTGGAATTCACGCTGCTCGGCGGTGTAGGCCATGGCCTTGCGGCGCTGGACGATCGGCAGGTAAGCCTCGATGTAGGCGTCGCCAATGGCACGGATGAAGGCAAAGCAGGTATCGAAGTCCCACTCGTTGAGGTCATCGAAGAACAGGCCGCCGATGCCGCGTGGCTCTCCACGGTGCTTGAGGTGGAAGTAGCGGTCGCACCAGGCCTTGTAGCGCGGGTAGACGTCAGCGCCGAACGGCGCACAGGCGCGCTCGGCGACCTGGTGCCAGTGCAGGCAGTCTTCTTCGTTGCCGTAATAAGGCGTCAGGTCGAAACCACCGCCGAACCACCAGACCGCTTCCTCACCTTCTTTCTCGGCGATGAAGAACCGCACATTGGCATGCGAGGTTGGCACATGCGGGTTGTGCGGGTGGATCACCAGCGATACGCCCAGGGCCTCGAAACCACGCCCGGCCAGTTCCGGCCGATGGGCACTGGCCGACGGTGGCAGGCCGCTGCCGAACACGTGGGAGAAGTTCACGCCGCCCTTTTCGACGACATTGCCATTTCCGATCACCCGGGTCCGTCCACCGCCGCCAGCCTCACGCGTCCAGGCATCTTCGACAAAGCGGGCGCCACCGTCTTCAGCTTCGAGGGCGGCACAAATACGGTCTTGCAGGTCGAGCAGGTAGGCTTTCACGGCCTCGGTGCGGCTAGTCATCAGGTCACCTGGAAGCGGGCTTGAGCAAATTCGGCGCGTAGCATACCACCGGCTGCAGGCCGGTCGCAGTTGACGGCGATCAAGCAAAAGCGTCCGATAAGGGTTTTCGAGCCTGAAGGGAGAGTGCAGATGGCCAAGCGTATCCAGTTCAGCCAGCATGGGGGCCCGGAGGTCCTGCAACTGGTCGATTTCGAACCCGCCGAGCCAGGCCCGCAGCAGGTCCGCGTACGCAACCAGGCCGTTGGTCTGAACTTCATCGACACCTACTTTCGCAGCGGCTTATATCACCCACCGGCACTGCCCTCAGGCTTGGGAACCGAAGGCGCCGGGGTGGTTGAAGCGGTCGGCGGACAGGTCACCCGGTTCAAGGTCGGTGATCGAGTTGCTTATGGCAGTGGCCCGTTGGGCGCCTACAGCGAAGTGCACGTGTTACCCGAAGCCAATCTGGTCAAACTCCCCGACACCATAAGTTTCGAACAGGCGGCCGCCGTCATGCTCAAAGGCCTGACGGTGCAGTACCTGTTCAAACAGACCTACGCCGTACAACTAGGCGACACCCTGCTGTTCCACGCCGCTGCCGGCGGTGTCGGCTCGCTGGCCTGCCAATGGGCCAAAGCCCTGGGAGCAAACCTGATCGGCACCGTCAGCTCGGCTGAAAAAGCCGAGCGCGCCAAAGCACTGGGCGCCTGGGCAACCATCGATTACAGCCGTGAAGACGTGGTGCAGCGAGTGCTGGCGCTGACCGATGGCAAAAAATGCCCGGTGGTGTATGACGGAGTTGGCCAGGACACCTGGCTGACATCGCTTGATTGCCTGGCACCGCGCGGACTGCTGGTCAGCTTCGGCAATGCGTCGGGTGCCGTCAGCGGGGTCAACCTGGGGATCCTGGCGCAGAAGGGCTCGCTGTACGTCACCCGACCGACCCTGGCCAGCTACGCCAACACGGCCGAGAACACTCAGGCGATGGCCGATGACCTGTTCGCAATGATCGCCAGTGGCAAGCTGGTGGTGGATATCCACCAGCGTTACCCACTGAGCGAAGCGGCCAAGGCTCAAGCTGAGCTGTCAGCAAGACGGACCGTGGGGTCCACCATTCTGTTGCCGTAAAAACCTGTAGGAACCAGCGGGCGGGCGAGGCTGCGTCAACCCGCCCGGACAACATCCCCGGTGGCCAGGTCACGAATCACGCTCGGATTGCGCCGACCACCCAATGCGCCGCCAAGGACCAGGTCCAGCTGCCCACGGAAGTACTGCTCTACGCGCAAGCGCGATTTCGCCGCTGGGCGCCCCTGCGGGTTGGCCGAGGTCGAGACCAACGGGCCAACCAGCGAACACAGCTCACGCACCACCGGATGATCACTGACACGCAGGGCAACCGTGTCGTGCTGCCCGGTGATCCATTCCGGCAACAGGTTCTGGTGCGGCACCAGCCAGGTATTGGGGCCCGGCCAGGTACTGCCCATGCGGTCCAGCCAGACCTCGGGAAAATCTTCAAACAGGAAGTCGAACTGGCGGATATTGTCGGCGATCAGGATCAAGCCCTTGTCGACCGAGCGCGACTTGATCGCCAGCAGGCGATCCACCGCTTCCTCGTTCCAGGGATCACAGCCCAGCCCCCAGACGGCCTCGGTTGGATAGGCAATCACCGCACCGGCCCGAATTTCACGCGCGGCTTGTTGCACACGCCAACTGCTCACCATTGCTATCTCTCCGCATAAAGGCTGATGAGCAGTGTACTTAGCCCGGCCGGGCAAACCAACGCCCAGCTTCATTACACACGCGTCCCGCCATTTCCAGTTCGGTCAACGCCGCCAGCACCTGGGGCAGCGGCCAACCGCTGCTGCTGGCCAGCGCTTCACTGGTGAGTGGCGCGGCCAGCAACAAATCTTCAAGCAGGTGTCGACTGCCAGCCGGTTCAGCGCCTTGCTGGGGCGGCAGGCGTTGCCATCCCTGCAGTGTCTCGACTATCTGCTCGACGTTTTCCACCAGCAATGCGCCATCGCGAATCAGCTGATGACAGCCCTTGGCCCCCGGATGGTGAATCGAGCCCGGGATGGCATACACCTCGCGCCCCTGTTCAGCCGCCAGCCGTGCAGTAATCAACGAACCGCTGGCCAGGCTCGCTTCGACCACCAGCACACCCAGCGACAAGCCACTGATGATGCGATTTCGTCGGGGAAAGTTGCCCGCCACCGGCCCGGCATCGAGGGGAAACTCGGAAACCACGGCGCTGCCTTGCTCGATCATCGCCGCCGCCAGCGACCGATGCTGTTGTGGATAAAATTTCTGCAGCCCGGTACCCAACACCCCGACGGTCTGCCCGCCAACGTCCAGTGCGCCCTGGTGAGCCGCACCGTCGACGCCCAGGGCCAGGCCGCTGGTAATCACGAACCCGGCCTGCGCAAGGTAACGGGAAAAGGCCGCCGCCGTGTCCAGCGCCGGGCGTGAGGCGCGGCGACTACCTACTATTGCCAGCTGAGGTTTTTCCAGCAGGGCAGGGTTGCCGGCCACAAACAACAGGGGCGGGGCGGCGTCCACTTCCGCCAGCAAGGCCGGATAGCCGGGCTCGTCCCACATCAGTACATGCCGGTCGCGGCGCTCTAGCCAGGCCAAAGCAGCCGCTGCACCCTCGCGCACTTCACGGCTGCGCCGGGCTTCGGCACTCTCGCAGGGGAGCTTCAGAGAACGCCAGGCACTGGCCGGCGCGCTTAGCGCCGCCGAGGCACTGCCGAAGGCTTGAAGGAGTGCGTGAAAACGCTGTGGCCCCAGAGACGGTAGACGGTGCAGGCGCAATCGCGCCTCAAGTTCGGCCGGCGAACACGCGTGCGAAGCTAGCTGTGACATGGCGATCATCCTTGATCGGGCGAGCCGGCCACGGCCTGCACAAGCTGTGGATAACTCTGTTGATAATACTTTGACAACCGGTTGAAAGATTTCTGCCAGTAGCTGCCATCCTGGCGTGCTGAGGCAGAGTGGGAAACGCTGCCTGAAACCTTAGCTGACCTTTGCCAGGTGCCGAATGCGCCGATTCCCTTTATTATGTGTATTCATGTTTGTAATTCATCGCACAGTGCAGCTCATACGCTTATGGCCATTCTGAACATTCTCGAATTCCCGGACCCGCGCCTTCGCACCATCGCCAAACCGGTGACGGAAGTCGACGACAGCATCCGCCAGTTGGTCGACGACATGTTTGAAACCATGTACGAAGCCCCTGGCATCGGCCTGGCCGCGACCCAGATCAACGTGCACAAGCGCGTCGTGGTCATGGACCTGAGCGAAGATCGCAGCGAGCCACGGGTGTTCATCAACCCTGAACTCGAGATGCTGACCGACGAAATGGATCAGTATCAGGAAGGCTGCCTGTCGGTGCCCGGTTTCTACGAAAACGTCGATCGTCCGGTACGGGTCAAGATCAAAGCGCTTGACCGTGACGGCAAGCCCTTCGAAGAAATCGCCGAAGGCCTGTTGGCCGTGTGCATCCAGCACGAATGTGATCACCTCAACGGCAAGTTGTTCGTCGACTACCTGTCGACGCTCAAACGCGACCGGATCAAGAAAAAGCTGGAAAAGCAGCACCGCCAGCAAGCTTGATCCCTTCTTTCAGAAGGCTTGCTCCGGCAAGCCTTTTTCTTTTTAAGCGAGAACTCCATGCGCATTGTCTTCGCAGGCACCCCAGAGTTTGCCGCCGAACACCTCAAGGCCTTAATCGACAGCCCCTATGACGTGGTTGCCGTTTACACCCAACCGGACCGTCCGGCCGGACGTGGGCAGAAACTGATGCCCAGTGCCGTGAAGCAGCTGGCTGTGGATAACGGCATCCAGGTCCTGCAACCGCCAACCCTGCGCAATGCCGAGGCTCAAGCGGAGCTCGCCGCCCTCAAGCCCGATCTGATGGTGGTGGTCGCCTATGGCCTGATCCTGCCACAAGCAGTGTTGGACATCCCGCGCCTGGGCTGCATCAACAGCCACGCCTCGCTGCTGCCACGCTGGCGCGGTGCTGCGCCGATCCAGCGTGCAGTCGAGGCCGGTGACAGCGAAAGCGGCGTGACCGTGATGCGCATGGAGGCCGGCCTCGATACCGGTCCGATGCTGCTCAAGGTCACCACCCCGATCAGCGCCAGCGATACTGGAGGCAGCCTGCACGATCGCCTCGCCGAAATGGGCCCGCCTGCCGTGCTGCAAGCCGTGGCAGGTCTGGCTGACGGTACGCTGCAAGGTGAGGTCCAGGACGACAGCCTGGCCACTTATGCACACAAGCTGAACAAGGACGAAGCACGCATCGACTGGAGCCGCCCGGCTGTCGAGCTGGAGCGCCTGGTTCGCGCCTTCAATCCCTGGCCGATCTGCCACAGCACCCTCAATGGCGAAGCCGTGAAAGTGCTGGCAGCCCACTTATCCACAGGCAGCGGCGCACCCGGTGAAATCCTCGGTGCCAGCAAAGACGGCCTGGTCATCGCCTGCGGTGAGCAAGCCCTTTGCCTGACCCGGCTGCAATTGCCCGGTGGCAAGGCGCTGAACTTCAGTGACCTGTTCAACAGCCGCCGCGAGAAATTCGCCGCCGGTATGGTGCTGGGTCAATGAATCCTCGTCTGGCAGCCGCCCGCGCCCTGGCGGCAGTACTCAGCGGCAAGGCTTCGCTGAACAGTTCGTTGCCCGCGCAACTGGACAAGGTCGAGCTACGTGACCGTGGCCTGACCCAGGACCTGGCATTTGGCACCGCACGCTGGCAGCCACGGCTGTCGGCCCTGGCCGAGCGCCTGCTGCAAAAGCCGTTCAAGAAAGCCGACGCCGACGTCGAAGCGCTGTTGCTGGTCGGTCTTTATCAGCTGCTGTACACCCGCATCCCGGCCCATGCCGCCCTGGGTGAAACCGTAGGCTGTGCCGACAAGCTGAAAAAGCCCTGGGCCAAGGCCTTGCTCAATGCCGTACTGCGCCGCGCCCAGCGCGAGAGCAGCGAGATCCTCGCCGAACTTGAGCGTGATCCGGTGGTGCGTACCGCCCACCCGCGCTGGTTGCAGAAGTCGCTCAAGGCGTTCTGGCCAGAACAATGGGAAGCCATCTGCGCCGCCAACAATGCCCATCCGCCGATGATCCTGCGGGTCAATCGCCGTCATCACAGCCGTGACGCCTACCTGGCACTGCTGCGCGAAGCCGGTACCGAAGCGGACCCGTGCCAGTACAGCATCGACGGCATTGTGCTGGCGCAAGCCTGCGATGTGCGCAGCCTGCCCGGCTTTGATCAAGGCTGGATCAGCGTACAGGACGAAGCCGCGCAACTGGCTGCCGACCTGCTTGACCTCGCCCCCGGCCAGCGCGTGCTCGATGCCTGCTGTGCCCCAGGCGGCAAGACCTGCCACCTGCTCGAAGCCCAGGCCGGTCTCGACGCCGTGGTCGCCATCGACCTCGAAGCCAAGCGCCTGACCCGCGTGCGCGAAAACCTCGACCGTCTTGGCCTGGATGCCCAACTGATCGCCTGCGATGCCCGCGACACCGCCAGTTGGTGGGACGGCAAGGGTTTCCAGCGCATCCTGCTGGATGCACCGTGCTCGGCAACCGGCGTGATTCGCCGCCATCCGGACATCAAGATGACCCGCCAGGCCGAAGACATTCCGGCTCTGGCCAGCTTGCAGGGAGAGTTGCTCGATGCCCTGTGGCCAACCCTCGAAGTCGGCGGCATCCTCCTGTATGCCACCTGCTCGACGCTGCCAACGGAAAACACCGAAGTCATCGAGGCCTTCCTCGCGCGCACCCCGGGTGCCCGTGAGCTGGACCTGGCGACCCAGGCCGGCCTGCGCCAGCCCCATGGCCGCCAGCTGCTGGCCCAGGAAGGCGGACACGATGGCTTCTACTATGCCAAGCTGATCAAAATCGCCGCCGCGCGCGGATAACCACAGAAGGGAAGAGTGGATGAAGATCATCATCCTCGGCGCAGGGCAGGTCGGCGGTACGCTGGCCGAGCACCTGGCCAGCGAAGCCAACGATATCACCGTGGTCGACACCGATGGTGACCGCCTGCGCGACCTCGGCGACCGACTGGACATCCGTACCGTCCAGGGTCGCGCCTCGTTCCCGACTGTATTGCGCCAGGCCGGCGCCGACGACGCCGACATGCTGGTGGCGGTGACCAACAGCGACGAGACCAACATGGTCGCCTGCCAGGTTGCCTACACCCTGTTCCACACCCCGACCAAGATCGCGCGCGTGCGTGAGTCGGCCTACCTGACCCGCGCCGGGCTGTTCGACAACGATGCCATTCCGGTGGACGTGCTGATCAGCCCCGAACAGGTGGTAACCCATTACATCAAGCGCCTGATTGAGCACCCGGGTGCCCTGCAGGTGATCGACTTCGCCGAAGGCAAGGCACAGCTGGTGGCGGTCAAGGCCTACTACGGTGGCCCGCTGGTCGGTCAGCAACTGCGCCAGATCCGCGAGCACATGCCCAACGTCGACACTCGCGTGGCGGCCATTTTCCGCCGCGACCGGCCGATCCTGCCCCAGGGCGATACCGTGATCGAGGCTGACGACGAGGTGTTCTTCATTGCTGCCAAAGCCCACATCCGCGCGGTAATGGGTGAGTTGCGGCGCATCGACGAGACCAACAAGCGAGTGGTCATCGCCGGTGGCGGGCAGATCGGCGAGCGCCTGGCCGAAGCCATCGAAAGCCGTTACCAGGTCAAGATCATCGAGATGAACCCGGCACGCTGCCGCTACCTCTCCGATACTCTGGACAGCACCGTGGTGTTGCAAGGCAGTGCCTCGGACCGCGACCTGATGCTCGAAGAGAATATTGCCGAGGCCGATATCTTCCTGGCGCTGACCAACGACGACGAAGCCAACATCATGTCCTCGCTGCTGGCCAAACGCCTGGGCGCGCGCAAGGTCATGACCATCATCAACAACCCGGCCTATGTCGACCTGGTTCAGGGCGGCGACATCGATATCGCCATCAGCCCCCAGCTGGCCACCATCGGCACTTTGCTAGCCCACGTGCGCCGCGGCGATATCGTCAGCGTGCACTCCCTGCGCCGTGGCGCCGCCGAGGCCATCGAAGCCATTGCCCACGGCGACTCGAAATCGAGCAAGGTCATCGGCAAGGCCATCGAAGATATCGCCCTGCCACCGGGCACCACCATTGGTGCGATCATCCGTGACGAAGAAGTGCTGATTGCCCACGACGACACGGTGATCGAAGCCGGCGACCATGTGATCCTCTTCGTTGTGGATAAAAAGTACATCCGTGACGTCGAGAAGCTGTTCCATGTAGGGTTGAGCTTCTTCTGAAGGAGCAGCACATGCGCGAATCACTGGAAAAGATGCTGGCCAAGGGTGTGGATAACGCCCTGCTGCGCTTTGGCCTCGGCAAGGCCTGGCTCGATGAAGGCAACGGCGCCGAGGCGGCAGTGCACCTGCAACGCTGCGTCGAGCTCGACCCGAAGTATTCGGCCGCGTGGAAGCTGCTGGGCAAGGCGTATCAGTTGCAGGGCGATAAAGCGGCAGCGCGCCAGGCCTGGGAACAGGGCCTGGAAGCGGCCACGGCCCACGGTGACAAGCAGGCCGAGAAAGAGATGACGGTGTTTCTCAAAAAGCTGGATAAAACCCTGTAGAAGCTGGTTTACCTGCGATCGGGCGCGCAGCGGCCGCAACACCTGAGTCCCCGGTTTGACAGATGCAACCGGGACTCAGGATTTACGACGGCTTCGCCGCCGATCGCAGGTAAACCAGCTCCTACACGAGCAGTGCGCCTTCAGTACCAGCGCGCCTCGCCTGGCGGACGCTTCTTGAAGCGCTTCATGCTCCACATGTACTGGCTCGGGTACGCGCGGACATAACGCTCGACCACTTGGCTCATGGCCGCCGCCGAGGTCTCGGTGTCTTCGCTGTACATGGCCTCGGGGGCCGCTTCCAGAATCACCTTGAAGCCGGAGCCGTCGGGCAGACGCAGAGCATGCAGGAACACCCCGACCGCCTTGCCGCCCGCCAGCATGTTGGGAACGAATTTGCTGGTCAGGGCCTTGGTGGCGAAGAACGGCACGAAGATACCTGCCGATTCAGCTGGCTCCGGATCCGCTGGAATGCCCACCTGGCCACCTTTGCGCACTTCCTTGATGATGCTCAGGATGCCTTCTTTGGTCGACGCCGCCACGCGGTTGCCCAGCTGTACGCGTTGCTCGCGCAACAAGTCATCGACCGCCTTGAGCTTGGGCGGGCGGTAGAAAATGATCGGTTTGCACTGGTTGCAATAGAAGTGGTTGAGCACTTCCCAGTTACCCAGGTGGCTGGTGATGCCGACCACACCCTTGCCTGAAGCCAGGGCCGCCTGCAGCACTTCCAGGCCTTCGACTTCACGAACCAGGGCAATCGAGCGCTGGGCTGGCCAGATCCAGGCACAGGCGCTTTCGGTAAAGGATTTGCCGATGTCCATCAGGGTACGGCCGACCAGTTGCTCGCGTGCAGCCGGGTCCATCTCGGGAAAACACTTGGCCAGGTTGATGCGCACCACGTTGCGTGAGCTGTTGGGCACCTTCCACATGATCCAGCCGATGGCTGCGCCGACCCGCTGCACCGCGCCCCAGGGGAGCTTGGCAAACAACCGCAACGCCCCGACCATCAAGGCGCCTTTGAATTTATCCACAGGCTGGTTCCTCTCTTTGCAAGCCGGCCATTGTACCCCTCAGCGCAGCAAAGCGGCGTAGCGATCACAATCGGTGGTGTGGTCCATCACCATGCCGGTGGCCTGCATGAAGGCGTAGCAGATCGTCGGGCCGACGAAGGTGAAGCCGGCTTTTTGCAGCGCCTTGCTCATGGCCTTGGCCTCATCGGTGACCGCCGGCACATCGCTGCGCTGGCTGAAATGGTTGATCTTCGGCGCACCGCCGACAAACGACCAGAGCCATTCCCCCGGGCTCTCCAGCGCCAGCCAGGCCCGCGCATTGCGCCGGGCGGCATTGAGCTTGAGGCGGTTACGGATGATGCCGGGGTCGAGCATCCGCTCCTCGATTTCACCGTCGCTCATCTGTGCCAGGCGCTCGGGATCGAAGCCGAACAGCACCTCGCGATAGCGTTCGCGCTTTTTCAGCACGGTGATCCACGACAACCCGGCCTGGAAGCCCTCGAGCAACAGCATCTCGAACAGCTGCGCCGGGTCGCGCTGTGGCGTTCCCCACTCCTGATCGTGATACGCCTGGTAAAGCGGATCGTCGGTACACCAAAAGCAACGTGGCATAAGGCTCCAAGGGTAGAGGCTCGAGCGAATCGGGTTATACTCCCGCTCTTTATATTCGCAGCCCTAGAAACAGGTGAATTTCGTGAGCCAGCCTACGCCAGCCGTGCGTACCTTCCAAGACTTGATCCTCGCCCTGCAAAACTACTGGGCGGAGCAAGGTTGTGTGGTGCTTCAGCCCTACGATATGGAAGTAGGCGCCGGCACTTTCCATACCGCCACGTTCCTGCGCGCCGTCGGCCCGGAAACCTGGAACGCCGCCTACGTACAGCCGAGCCGTCGCCCGGCTGACGGTCGTTACGGCGAAAACCCCAACCGTTTGCAGCACTACTACCAGTTCCAGGTAGTACTGAAGCCGAACCCGGCGAACTTCCAGGAACTGTACCTGGGTTCGCTCAAAGCCATCGGTCTCGACCCGCTGGTCCACGACATCCGTTTCGTCGAAGACAACTGGGAATCGCCAACCCTCGGCGCCTGGGGTCTGGGTTGGGAAATCTGGCTCAACGGCATGGAAGTCACCCAGTTCACCTACTTCCAGCAAGTGGGCGGCATCGAGTGCATGCCGGTCACCGGTGAAATCACCTATGGCCTTGAGCGTCTGGCCATGTACCTGCAAGGCGTCGACTCGGTCTACGACCTGGTCTGGGCCGACGGTCCGTTCGGCAAGGTGACCTACGGCGACGTGTTCCACCAGAACGAAGTGGAGCAGTCGACCTACAACTTCGAACACGCCAACGTCGAGAAACTGTTCGAGCTGTTCGACTTCTACGAAAGCGAAGCCAACCGCCTGATCGAGCTGGAGCTGCCGCTGCCGACCTACGAAATGGTCCTCAAGGCGTCGCATACTTTCAACCTGCTCGATGCTCGCCGTGCCATTTCGGTCACCGCGCGCCAGCAGTACATCCTGCGCGTACGTACCCTGGCCCGGGCCGTGGCGCAAAGCTACCTGCAAGCCCGCGCCAAGCTGGGCTTCCCGATGGCGACCCCTGAATTGCGTGATGAAGCATTGGCCAAGCTGGAGGCTGCACAATGAGTGCTCAAGATTTTCTGGTTGAACTGGGCACCGAAGAACTGCCGCCAAAAGCCCTCGGCGCCCTGGCCGACGCGTTCCTCGCCGGTATCGAAAAAGGCCTGCAGGCTGCCGGCCTGAACTACACAGGCAAGCAGGTCTACGCCGCACCGCGTCGCCTGGCCGTGCTGATTAGTCAGCTCGACACCCAGCAGCCAGATCGCAGCATCAACGTTGACGGCCCACCCCGTCAGGCGGCGTTCGACGCCGAAGGCAACCCGACCCAAGCAGCCCTTGGCTTCGCCAAGAAGTGCGGCGTAGAGCTATCGGATATCGACCAAAGCGGGCCGAAGCTGCGCTTCTCCCAGCACATCCCGGGCAAAGCCACTGCCAGCCTGCTGCCAACCATCGTCGAAGACTCGCTGAACGACCTGCCGATCCCGAAGCGCATGCGTTGGGGTGCGCGCAAGGAAGAGTTCGTGCGTCCGACCCAATGGCTGGTCATGCTGCTCGGTGACGACGTCGTCGACTGCACCATCCTTGCCCAGACCGCCGGCCGCCACTCCCGTGGCCACCGCTTCCACCACCCGGAAGACGTTCGCATCAGCGCCCCGGCCAACTACCTGGACGACCTGCGCAAAGCCTACGTGCTGGCCGACTTCGCCGAGCGTCGCGAGATTATCAGCAAGCGCACCGCCGAACTGGCGATGCAGCAGGAAGGCACTGCCATCGTGCCACCTGCGCTGCTCGATGAAGTGACCGCGCTGGTTGAATGGCCGGTACCGCTGGTGTGCTCGTTCGAGGAACGTTTCCTTGAAGTGCCGCAAGAAGCTCTGATCACCACCATGCAGGACAACCAGAAGTACTTCTGCCTGCTGGACGTCGACGGCAAGCTGCTGCCGCGCTTCATCACCGTCGCCAACGTCGAGAGCCGCGATCCGAAGCAGATCGTCGAAGGTAACGAGAAGGTTGTGCGCCCGCGCCTGACCGACGCCGAGTTCTTCTTCAAGCAAGACAAGAAGCAGCCGCTGGAAAGCTTCAACGAACGCCTCAAGAACGTGGTGTTCCAGGCACAGCTGGGCAGCGTCTACGACAAGGCCGTACGCGTCGGCAAACTGGCCGCTTTCATTGCCCAGCGCATTGGCGGCGACGCCCAGCGTGCAGCCCGCGCAGGCCTGCTGTCGAAGTGCGACCTGGCCACCGAGATGGTCGGCGAGTTCCCGGAAATGCAGGGTGTGGCCGGCTACTACTACGCCCTCAACGACGGCGAGCCGGAAGATGTCGCCCTGGCCCTGAACGAGCAGTACATGCCGCGCGGTGCCGGTGCCGAACTGCCGTCGACCCTGACCGGTGCGGCCGTGGCGATTGCCGACAAGCTCGACACCCTGGTCGGTATCTTCGGTATCGGCATGCTGCCAACCGGCAGCAAAGACCCTTACGCCCTGCGCCGCGCAGCGCTGGGCGTGCTGCGTATCCTGATCGAGAAGCAGCTGGACCTGAACCTGAACGAAGCAGTGGAGTTCGCCGTTGCCCAGTTCGGCGGCAGCGTAAAAGCTGCTGGCCTGGCCGATCAGGTACAGGAGTTCATCTTCGACCGCCTGCGCGCCCGTTACGAAGACGAAGGCATCGATGTTGCCACTTACCTGTCGGTACGTGCCTTGAAGCCAGGCTCGGCACTGGACTTCGACCAGCGCGTGCAGGCCGTACAGGCCTTCCGTCAGCTGCCTGAAGCCGCCGCCCTGGCCGCAGTGAACAAGCGCGTGTCGAACCTGTTGAGCAAGGCCGAAGGCGCCATCGCGGCCACCGTCGAGCCGAAGTACTTCGACAATGCCAACGAGTTCTCGCTGTACTCGGCCATCCAGCAAGCCGACCAGGCCGTGCAGCCCATGGCTGCTGCGCGTCAGTACAGTGAGTCGCTGGCACGTCTGGCAGCCCTGCGTGAACCGGTCGACGCCTTCTTCGAGGCGGTGATGGTCAACGCCGAGGACGCCAATGTACGGGCCAACCGTTACGCCTTGCTCAGCCGCCTGCGCGGTCTGTTCCTGGGCGTAGCCGACATCTCGCTGCTGGGGTAAGTCTTGAAACTGCTGATTCTCGATCGTGACGGGGTGATCAACCAGGACTCCGACGCCTACATCAAGTCGCTGGACGAGTGGATACCGATCCCTGGATCGATCGAGGCCATCGCGCAGTTGAGCAAGGCCGGCTGGACGGTGGCGGTTGCCACCAACCAGTCCGGCATCGCCCGTGGTTACTACGACCTGGCCACCCTCGAGGCCATGCATGCGCGCCTGCGCAGGCTGGTGGCCGAGCAGGGTGGCCAGGTTGGCCTGATCGTCTATTGCCCGCATGGCCCAGATGAAGGCTGCGATTGCCGCAAGCCGAAGCCGGGCATGTTGCGAACCATTGCCCGTCATTACCAGTCTGATCTGGCCGGCGTATGGTTTGTCGGTGATAGTAAGGGTGACCTGGAAGCCGCATTGACCGTCGATGCTCAACCGATTCTGGTAAAAACCGGAAAAGGCGAGAAGACCCTGAGCAAGGGCATTCCGCAAGGAACATTGATTTTCGATGATCTGGCAGCCATCGCCAGAGAACTTATCCACAAATAGCGCGTCTGCGAACCAGGCGCACTTTTACTAGGCGGGCAAGCCCGCAACGGTACATGCCGCTATGTCGATCCTGCAGGCGATCAGAATCTTTCTTTTTTACCTGCTACTGGGTACCAGCTCGTTGCTGTGGTGCACCCTGAGCTTTTTTATCGCGCCGTTTCTGCCGTTCAGTGCCCGTTATCGCTTCATCAACGTTTACTGGTGCCGCTTCGCACTGGTGTTGGTGCGGGTGTTCCTGAACATCAAGGTCAAGGTCAGCGGGGCTGAAAACATTCCCAAACAACCCTGTGTGATCCTCTCCAACCACCAGAGCACCTGGGAAACCTTCTTCCTTTCAGCCTATTTTTCGCCCTTGAGCCAGGTGCTCAAGCGTGAATTGCTGTACGTGCCGTTCTTCGGCTGGGCAATGGCCATGCTGCGCCCGATTGCCATTGACCGCGACAACCCCAAGGCAGCCCTCAAGCAGGTGGCCAGTGAAGGCGACAAGCTGCTTAAAGATGGCGTTTGGGTACTGATCTTCCCGGAAGGCACACGCGTGCCTTTCGGTCAGATCGGCAAATTCTCCCGCGGCGGTACCGCACTGGCGGTCAACGCAGGCCTGCCGGTGCTGCCGATTGCACACAACGCCGGCAAATTCTGGCCCAAGCAAGGCTGGGGTAAGCGCGCCGGTACTATCGAAGTGGTCATCGGTGCACCGATGTACGCCGAAGGCACGGGCCCTCGAGCCATCGCCGAGCTCAACGACCGCGCAGCAGCCTGGAACGAGCAGACCCAGCGCGACATGGGTTCATTGCCTGCAGCGGCACCCAACGCCGCCAAGGGTGTTGCCTGACGATCTGTGGATAACTTGTGTACAGTATTTTGAAAATTTTCTGCAGAATGATCTAAGTTATTAATTTTTATACTTATTTCTCTGCGTGACAATGTTCTGACAATCGTGCATAAGTTTTTCCTCGGCATAAAAAAACCGGCGCTTACGCCGGTTTTTTTGCCCGCTGATCACTCAGACCTTGTCGAGGTCTACATCGCGGGTTTCCTTCAGACAGAACAACCCGACCACCAGGCTCACACCGGTCACCAGTACCGGGTACCAAAGCCCGTAGAAGATGTCGCCGGTGTACACCACCAGGGCAAACGACACCGTGGGCAGGAAGCCGCCGAACCAGCCGTTGCCAATGTGATACGGCAGCGACATCGAGGTGTAGCGGATGCGGGTCGGGAACAGCTCGACCATCACTGCCGCCAACGGGCCATAGGTCATGGTGGCGATCAGGATCATGGCCACGATCAGCACCACCACCATGGTTTCGTTGACACTGGCAGGGTCTGCCTTGGCCGGGTAGCCGGCTTTTTCGATCGCGGCACGCAGCGCCGCTTCATCAAAGCCGTTGATACGCTGCTCGCCTACGGTCACTACCACTTCACTGCCTGGCGCCACGGATTCAGAGCTGTACGGCAGGCCTTGCTTGACCAGGAAGGTTTTGACCTTGTCGCATGGGCTGTCAAAACGTGCCTTGCCGACCGGGTCGAACTGGAAGGTGCAGCCTTGCGGATCGGCCATGACCACAATCGGCGCCTGGCGGCTGGCAGCGTCGATTTGCGGGTTGGCGTAATGGCTCAGCGCCTTGAACAGTGGGAAGTAGAGCAGGGTAGCCAACAGCAGGCCGAGCATCAGAATGGGTTTACGGCCGATGCGGTCCGACAGCCAGCCGAAGAACACAAAGAACGGCGCGCCGATGATCACGCTGATAATCAGCAAGGTATTGGCCTGGGCCGGGTCCATCTTGAGCATCTGTGTGAGGAAGAACAGCACGTAGAACTGCGCGGTGTAGAAAGTGACGGCTTGCCCTGCGTTGATGCTGAACAGCGCCGTGAGCACGATCTTGAGGTTGGCCCAGGACCCGAATGACTCACGGATCGGCGCCTTGCTGGTCTTGCCCTGGGCTTTCATTTTCACGAAAGCCGGTGATTCGTGCATGCTCATGCGAATCCAGGTTGAGATGGCGAGCAACACGATCGACAACAGGAACGGAAGGCGCCAGCCCCAGACTTCGAACTGATCCCCACTGATGTAGCGGCTGCCCAGCACAACCAGCAGCGACAGCAACAAGCCCAGGGTCGCCGTGGACTGGATAAAGCCGGTATGGAAACCCCGCTTGCCCGGTGGCGCGTGTTCGGCCACATAAGTCGCTGCGCCGCCATACTCACCGCCCAGCGCAAGGCCCTGAAGCATCCGCAGGATCACCAGAATGATCGGTGCCGCAATGCCGATGCTGGCGTAGGTAGGGAGCAGGCCAACGGCAAAGGTCGACAAGCCCATCAGCACGATGGTCACCAGGAAGGTGTACTTGCGTCCGATCATGTCCCCCAGGCGACCGAACACCAGTGCACCGAACGGCCGCACCAGAAAGCCGGCGGCGAAGGCCATCAAGGCAAAAATGAAGGCAGTGGTGTCGTTCACCCCGGCAAAGAACTGCTTGCTGATGACCGCGGCCAGTGCCCCGTACAAGAAAAAGTCATACCACTCGAACACCGTCCCGAGGGATGACGCGAAAATGATCTTGCGCTCTTCACGGCGGCTGTTGCTGGCCGCAACCGCGCCCTGCTCCTGAATATAATCCGACATCGTTGCTGTCCTCGGCCTTTAGGCCACAGTGATTATTCTTGTTGTTCCACTGCCGACGTCGGCAGACTGCGTCCGACGTCGTTGTTGCTACGCACCCTGATCAGGGCGTCGGTACGGCATTTTCTTCATCGCTTCGGGCTGTGGATAACGTCCCCCGGGTAATCAGTTGTGCCGCCTTTTCGGCAATCATCAAGGTCGGTGAGCAGGTATTGCCGGAAACAATCTGCGGCATGATCGAAGCATCGGCGATACGCAGCCCCGGTATGCCATGCACGCGTAACTGGTCATCCACCACATCCAGCGGCCCATGGCCCATTCGGCAGGTACCGACAGGGTGGAAAATGGTCGTGCCGATCTGGCCGGCGGCTTCGTGCAGTTGCTCTTCGCTCTGCAACTCGGGACCGGGCAGGTATTCACGCGGGCTGAATGCCGCCAGGGCAGGGGCCTGGACGATTGTGCGGGTGAGACGGATGGCTTGCGCGGCGACCTTCAGGTCTTGCGGGTCGCTCAGGTAGTTGGGGTCGATCAGCGGGGCGTCGTCCGGGTTGGCCGAGCGAATGTCGATACGCCCGCGGCTCGCCGGACGCAAGTTGCACACCGAGGCGGTAAACGCCGGGAAACGGTGCAGCGGCTCGCCGAAGCGTTCGAGCGACAGCGGTTGAACATGGTATTGCAGGTTGGCTGACGCCTGTTCCGGCCCGGAGCGAACAAAGGCCCCCAATTGGCTCGGTGCCATGGCCAGGGGGCCGCTGCGGTCGTAGAGATAGCGCAGGCCCATACCCAGCTTGCCCCAGGCACTGTTGGCCACCTGATTGAGGGTTCGCGCCCCGTTCACCTCGTAGATCAGACGTAGCTGCAGGTGATCCTGCAGGTTGCCACCCACTCCCGGTAATTCATGCCGGACAGTTATCCCCAGGCTCTCCAGCAAGCTTCGTGGGCCGATGCCAGAACGTTGCAAAATTCCAGGCGACCCCACCGCACCGGCACAGAGGATGATCTCGCGGCGGGCACTGAAGTTTTGCCAGTTGCCTTGCCAGCGCGCCCTCACTGCTGAAGCACGACCAGCATCAAGAATGACCTGATCGACCAGCACGTCGGTCAGCACAGTCAGGTTGGGACGGTGGCGCACCGGGCGAAGAAAGGCCTTGGCAGAGTTCCAGCGAACCCCGGAACGCTGGTTGACCTGAAAATATCCACAGCCCTGGTTATCCCCGGTGTTGAAGTCGGCGACGCTTTGAATTCCGCTCTGCGCTGCGGCTTCGCGAAACGCATCGAGGATCGGCCAGGCATAGCGTTGCTGCTCGACCCGCCATTCGCCCTGATCACCGTGCGCCTCACTGGCACCGGCGAAATGGTGTTCGCTGGCCTTGAACAGCGGCAATACGTCTTTCCAGGCCCAGCCGGCATTGCCCTGCTCGGCCCAGCGATCGTAGTCGCCGGCCTGGCCGCGCATGTAGATCATGCCGTTGATGGAGGAGCAGCCACCCAGCACCTTGCCCCGTGGATAACCCAGGGCGCGCCCGGCGAGGCCGGGTTGCGCTTCGGTCTTGAAGCACCAGTCGGTACGCGGGTTACCGATGCAATAGAGGTAGCCCACCGGGATGTGAATCCAGGGATAGTTGTCGCGACCGCCCGCCTCGAGCAACAACACCCGGCAGCCCGGGTCGGCAGACAATCGGTTGGCCAGCAGGCATCCGGCAGGGCCGGCACCCACGACCACATAGTCGTAGACAGGATCGGCTGATGGCATGGCAACCTCGCGCCTGATTATTATTCTTGTCGCAGTCCATGTTATTGATTAATTTCGAGATGAAAACGTTAGATTTCACTCAAGTGCTGTGCGTTTTAACACAACGTTCGTGAACACCTGATTCACAAGGAAAAGCATGTTCGACTGGAATGATCTGCGGTTTTTTCTCGAGTTGCAGCGTAGTGGGCGTTTACTGACTGCCGCCAAACGCCTGAACACCACCCACAGCACTGTCGCCCGGCACATCGAGAATATCGAGCAGAGCCTGGGCACCGCCTTGTTCGTCCAGCACGCCCAGGGCTACGAACTGACGCCTTCCGGCCAGGCGTTGCTCAAGCATGCCGAAGCCATGGAAAACGTCGCGCTGCTGGCCCAGGAGGAAATCACCCAGGCCATCACCCCGCTGGGCAAGATCCGCCTGGGGGTCACCGAAGGCATCGGCATCATGTTCTTCACACCGCGCATGGGCAGCCTGTTTGAACGCTATCCGGGGCTGGAGGTGGAGCTTGTGGCCGTGCCCAGGTTCGTCAGCATTCTCAACCGCGAAGCGGAAATCAGCATTCATCTGGAACGGCCCAATGCCGACCTGTTGATAACCCGCAAACTCACGGACTATCGCCTGGCGTTGTACGCCAGCCCCGAATACCTGGCCAACGCGCCCGCCCTCGAACATCGCGAGGACCTGGCCAGGCACAGCTGGATTGGCTATGTCGACGATCTGTTGTTCAGCCAGGAACTGCTGTTTCTCAACAGCTTCTGCCGGGCACCGAATGTCGTGTTTCGCAGCACCAGCGTGATTGCCCAGCAGCAGGCCGCCAGGGCCGGTTTGGGCATCGCCGTACTGCCCAACTACATGGCCCGACACGACCCGGCACTGGTGCGGGTGCTGCCCAGCGAGACCATTCAGCGCAGCTACTGGATCTGCACCCGCCGCGAACTGCACAAATCAGTGCGACTGCGGGTGGTCTGGGATTTCCTCCTGGAACTGTGCGCGCAAGAGCAAGACGCGCTACTGGCGGAGTAGGGCTCATCCTCCCAGGGTTTTCACCACCAGCAGCAGCGCCGCGCAGATGCCAACGGTGGCGAACAGTTGCTGCAGGCGCGGCCCGGCCAGGCGACTGGCAAACTGCCGGGCGATCAACAGCCCGAGCACCGCACCTGCAGCAAAGGGCGCGCCTACGCTCCAGTGCATCACTCCGCCGACACTGGCACTGATGACGCTCCCGGTGGACACCAGGGCAATCACCGCCAGCGAAGTGGCGACGATGCTTTTCATGTCCAGGTTGGTGTAGCGGCTCAACGCCGGGATGATCACAAAGCCGCCACCGACCCCAAGCAATCCTGAGAGCAACCCGGACAGCACACCGGTAAAGGCCAGTGCCCGGGCGCAGGGCAGGGTCCAGCGCAGGCGACCCTGTAAGGGGTTGAGCACACAGGGCATGAGCGTGCGCTTGCCCAGGGGCGGTTCGCCGCGCAGCTCTCGGCGCGCTTTGAGCAGCATGCGCCCGCAGGCGTATACCAACACCACGGAGAAGGTGAGGGCGAGCGGCGCGTTGGGCAGCCGGTGAGCCAGCATCAAACCGAAAGGCGCAGCAACAATACCGATTGCCGCCACAAAAGCAGCAGCCCGGTAGCGCACCACGCCCTGACGCAACCCCAGCAAGGCGCCGACGGCGGCGGCCATGCCGACAGCCAGCAGGCCGACGGGAGCGGCTTCCACCATCGACAGGCCAAGGCCGAACACCAACAGCGGCACTGCCAGGATGCCGCCTCCTGCACCGGTGAGCGCCAGCACGGCACCGATGATCGCGCCGAGCCCTGCGGCCAGTAGTTCGTGTTCGATCACTGCCCGACCTCGACAAGCGTTTGCGGTTTGGCCAGCCATTCGCGGCCTTTGAGCATGCAGCGCCAGTACAGTGGCGGCAGGATCTGCGCCTTGAGCAACCACGCCAGGCGGGTGGGCCTGCGACCATCCAGCAGCCAGCGCGGGAAGCTCGGCGCCAGTTTGCCGCCGTAGGTGAACTCGGCCAGGACAATCTTGCCGCGCTCAACGGTCAATGGGCAGGAACCGTAGCCATCGTACTGCGCCAGCCTCGGCAAACGTCCCAAGGCCACCAACACGTTATTGGCGACCACAGGTGCCTGTTTGCGCGCGGCGGCAGCGGTCTTGGCATTACTGGTATTGATCACATCGCCCAAGCCGTGAACGTTGGCGAACTGCCGGTGGCGCAAGGTCGCCGGGTCGACGTCGACCCAGCCGGCAGCGTCGGCAAATGGACTGCTGCGGATAAAGTCCGGAGCGACCTGCGGCGGGACCACGTGTAGCATTTCGAAAGGCTGTACCCGGGTTTCGCTGCTGCCATCGGGCAGGGTGCGTACAAAGGTGGCTTGCCGGGCGGGACCATCGACGGCAACCAGGCGATGGTTGTACTGAAGGTCGACGGCGTACTTGTCGATGTACTTCATCAACGCAGGCACATAATCGGCCACACCGAACAACACCGCGCCGGCATTGAAGAACTGCGCCTGGATGTTGCCCAGGCGGCCGCTGCGAAGCCAATGGTCGCAGGACAGGTACAGCGCTTTTTGCGGTGCCCCCGCGCACTTGATCGGCATCGGCGGCTGGCTGAACACGGCGCGACCTTCACGCAGGTTCTGCACCAGCTGCCAGGTGTAGGGTGCCAGGTCGTAGCGGTAGTTGGAGGTCACGCCGTTGCGACCCAGGGTGTCGCTCAAGCCTTCAATCGCCTGCCAATCGAGCTTGAGTCCAGGGCACAGGATCAACTGCTCGTAGCTCAGCACACTGGTGTCATCCAGGGTCACCGTCTGGGCGTTGGGGTCAAACTGCTCGACCCGTGCCTTGATCCAGCGCACACCCTTCGGCAGCGCGGCGGCCATCGGCTTGGCGGTACTGGCAGGCGAGAAGACACCCGCACCTACCATCGTCCAGCCGGGCTGATAGTAGTGAGTGTCGGCCGGATCAACGAGGGCAATGTCCAGCGACGGATCGCGACGGATCAGGCTGGAAGCCACAGCGATGCCGGCAGCTCCAGCGCCAACAATCAGGACTTTGTGATGATCGCTTCTCAGCGATGGGGAATGGGCAGGCATGGCAAGGTGTTCCTTTAATAATAATTCTGGGTAGTGCTCAGAGTGCGTTCAGCGGAATCTTCAGGTAGCGCACGCCGTTTTCTTCGGGTTCTGGCAGTTGCCCACTGCGCATGTTGATCTGCACCGACGGCAGGATCAGCACCGGCATGTCGAGGGTTGCATCGCGGGCTTCGCGCATGGCGACAAATGCGTCTTCGCTGATGCCCTCACGCACGTGGATATTGCTGGTGCGTTGCTCTGCCACCGTGGTCATGTAACGAAGCTCACGGCCACCCGGCAGGTAGTCATGGCACATGAATAATCGGGTTTCAGCGGGGAGGGCGAGAATGCGCTGGATCGAGCGGTACAGCGTGCGCGCACTGGCACCTGGGAAGTCGCAACGGGCCGTGCCGTAGTCCGGCATGAACAGGGTGTCACCGACAAAGGCGATGCTTTGCCCTTCACTCTCCACCACGTAGGTCATGCACGCTGGCGTATGGCCTGGCGTATGCAGTGCCTTGGCGCGCAAGCTACCGATGGCAAACACCTGCTCATCCTCGAACAGCGCATCGAACTGGCTGCCATCGCGGGCGAACGTCGGGTCGGCATTGAACAGGGCACCGAAGACTTTCTGTACCTGGGTAATCTGGCTGCCAATGGCCACCTGGCCACCCAGTGCCTGCTTGAGATACGCCGCTGCCGACAGGTGATCGGCATGCACATGGGTTTCCAGAATCCACTGGACCTTGGCACCCAGCTCCTGAACCCGGGCAATCAGGGCGTCGGCCGAGGCCGTGCTGGTACGCCCGGCCTTGGGATCGTAGTCGAGCACGCTGTCGATCAATGCACATTGACCGCTAGCACGATCCATCACCAGATAACTGATGGTCGAGGTCGCACTGTCGAACAGCGCCTCCACATACATATTGCCGCCGATGATCATTACCGCTCTCCAGAATTTTTCGTGTGCCATGGCGTAAAGCCGTGTGCGCATTGATCAGCCTGTTATCAAGATGCGTGCCACCCCTTGTAGCAGCCTGTTTTCAGGCTAAAGCGCCGGTTTCATTGACTGGCAGTCGCCTGGCAGCTGGCAGACTGCCGTTGTTTCTGCCAGGTCATGGCAGTCCCTGGCAGTTTTTGGCAGTCCCTCTCGCCTTCAGTTAAGCTGCTCGGGAGATTTCCCTGGTGTCTTATGGCTTATTCTTCGCAAGAAATTCCTGATCCTGCCGTTCAATCGCTGGTGTCCTACCTCGAACACGACCCACAACCGAGCATCGTGCTGGACACTGACTACAACATCCTGGCTGCCAACGCGGCCTATCAGCGCCAGTTCACCGCTGGAGGCCAATCGCCCGTCGGAGGTAAATGCCACCGGGTGTCCCATCACTATGCCGTGCCCTGCGATCAGGCTGGCGAGTTGTGCCCGATGCGCAAAGCCTGGGACAGCCGCGCCCCGGAAAGGGTGCTGCATGTGCACCACACTCCGCGGGGGCCGGAGCACGTGGATGTCGAGTTGCGGCCGATCCTGAACGCGGACGGCGAGGTGGTAGCCTTTGTCGAACGCCTCAGCAGCATTGCCGTGGCGTCGGCACAACCTCAACAGCAAGGTCTGGTCGGGCGCTCGAGCGCGTTTACCGACGCCTTGTCCAGCCTGCAGCGCGCCGCGCCGGCACAGATCCCGGTGCTGCTGCAGGGTGAGTCAGGCACCGGCAAGGAGCTCTTTGCCCGCGCCTTGCACCTGGGCAGCCCCCGCGCCAACGGCCCGTTGGTCGTCGTCGACTGCACCGGGCTGAACGAGTCATTGTTCGAGAGTGAGCTGTTCGGTTACGAGAAAGGTGCATTCACCGGTGCGCTGCAACGCAAGATCGGCCTGGCCGAAGCGGCCCATGGCGGCACCTTGTTTCTCGATGAGATCGGCGAAGTACCGCTGGCCATGCAAGTCAAACTGCTGCGCCTGATCGAATCCGGCAGCTTTCGCCCGGTCGGTAGCCTGCGCACTGTTCATTCGGACTTCAGGCTGGTGTCGGCCACGCATAAGCCGCTCAAGGAGATGGTGGCGGCGGGCAGCTTTCGCGAAGACCTGTATTACCGGATCAGCGGTTTTCCCATTCGATTGCCGGCGCTCAGAGAGCGGGTCGATGACTTGCCGTTGCTGATCGAGAGTTTGTTACAGCGCATCGCAGGGAGTGCGGCACCCCGGGTTGATCGGGAGGCGATGAACGTCCTGAGCCTGTATGCCTATCCCGGCAATATCCGTGAGCTGCGCAACATCCTTGAACGGGCGCGGTTGTTTGCCGATGACGGAGTCATCCGCCTTGAACATTTGCCCGCCGAGTTCAAGGAACCTGCCACCGACGGCCAACACAGAAGGCAACCAGCAAACAGCCTTGGGCACCTGGCGCAGGCAGTGGATAACTTCGCAGGGTCACGCGCCGAACTGGCAAAGCACTTGCGGATGAGCGAGCGCACCCTGTATCGGCGGTTGAAGGCGTTGGAAAAACACTAGCATCATCCATGCGCTACCAATGTCAGCACGTTGGGGGGCTGACATTGGAATTTCACAAGCAGGATCAGAGCACAACGCGCGCCGTGTCCGCGTTGATTTCCAGACGGGTTTCATAGCCAGCGCACAGCGCTGCAAAGCGTTGCAGGATTGCCCAGGCCTGATCACCTGCGGCCAGCCGTGGTCGGCCGCGTCGGTGGATGGCTTCGCCGAGCCCCAAATGCACCGGGTGTAGTTCGATGCCCGTCAGGGTGCGACCGTCGAAGGTGCAGATCGGCACAATGCTCTCCCAGAAACGCGCATCGGACGGGAAGCTGCGCGTGTCGTTGCGGGTGCGCTGCAAGAACACCTTGGACGGTGTCTGCTGGCGGTCGACGCGGAACTGGTCGTAGCTGTCCACCGGTAGACGTTCAACCAGTTCATTCTGACCGATGAAGTTACCCAGGCTGTAGAAGATCGGTTTGCCTTGGTAGATTTCCATGCCACGCAGCAAATGCGGGCCATGACCCACCACGATATCGACGCCCGCGTCGATCAGCTTGCGCGCCACTGGCTGGATGAATTCGGCGGGTACTTCGAGGTCCCATTCACCCGCTTCGTTATAGCCCAGTTCGTGGGCATGCAGGCTGACCATCACGATGTCCGAAGTCAGCCGTGCTTCCTCGACCCAACGCAAAATGCCATCCAGGTCTTTCTTGCGCACAAGAGTACGCAGCCGGGTGCGCGCACCTTCACGAAACAGCAGCGGTGTGAACGGGCCAAACACCTGCAGCGAAGGGTCGGGCAGGGGATGAGCGAAGCCCAGATCGACCGCGCCTTGGTACAGACGATCCAGACCAAGGTCGGCAATCAACTGGCGCACCTGTGTCATCTGTTCGGTACTGACTTCATGCAGGGTGTCGTAGCCCAACGGGTTGAGGCCCGGGCGGCCAGGCATGTCGCGGCTCTGGTCACTGGCTTCCTGGCCCTTGCCGTAGGTCGAGCTGCAAGCCAGCATTGCGACGGTACCCGCCGGTTTGCTGCAGTACACCGGGCGACGAGCTTCTTCGAGGTTTCGCCCGGTGCCGGCGAACAGCAATTCACGCTTGCGTAGCTGTTCATGGGCGGCGTGAAGGCCGCTGATGCCGTAATCCAGGCTGTGGTTGTTGGCGGTGGAGAACACGTCAAAGCCACCCTCGACCAGTTCGTCGAGCACCCAGGCCGGGGCACCGAAATGGGAGCCACCGCTTTCCAGTGCCGGGTCACCGGCAAAGTCGTTGGGCAACACCTCAAGATTGGTGAAGCTCACGTCCGCTGCGCGGATCAGGTCAAACAGCGGACTCAGCGTCTGATCGTCACGGCTGTGCAGACGACGCTGCAGGATACTGTCGCCGGTCAGGGCAATCTTCATGGTCTACCTCGCAAGGGGTGAAATCCGACCGGACTATAGGGCAAGCCTGCACGACAGCAGATTGAATACGGTTCATCCCGATAGCCACAAGTTATCAACCCCTTGTGCGGCAAGAGCACTCACACCTGCCACCCTCTCATTTGGCTATGGGCATCACTTTTTTTCAGAAGCCGTCGCTGTGACTCGCTGCTTACCATGCAACCGCCCCGCCGACGGGGAGGCTTTCTCATGAACAGCAGGTTCAAGGCGCAGAGCACTATGAAAAAAACAATAACCGGCGTCGCGGGCCTTCGGCTTCGCGCACTGCCGCTGGCAGTCAGCCTGACACTCGCGGCAACAGGCGCGCAGGCCGTTACCTTCAACATCGGGGAAATAGAAGGGCGTTTAGACTCCAGCCTGTCCATTGGGGCAAGCTGGGCCATGGACAGCCCGGACCGTGCGTTCATTGGCAGTCGCAACGGCGGCACAGCCTCCACCCAGACCTCCGATGACGGACGCCTGAACTTCAAGAAAGGCGAGACCTTTTCGAAGATCTTCAAGGGCGTGCACGACCTTGAACTCAAGTACGGCGACACCGGCGTGTTCGTACGTGGCAAGTACTGGTACGACTTTGAGCTCAAAGACGAAAGCCGCCCGCTCTACGACATCGACGACAACCACCGCGACAATGCCGCCAAAGCCTCGGGCGTCGAGCTGCTGGATGCCTTCGTCTACCACAACTACACCGTCAACGACCTGCCCGGCACTGTGCGCGCCGGCCGTCAGGTAGTCAGCTGGGGTGAAAGCACCTTTATCCAGAACGGCATCAACAGCATCAACCCGGTCGATGTCTCGGCCTTGCGCCGCCCAGGCTCCGAGGTCAAGGAAGCGCTGATTCCGGTCAGCATGCTCTATTTCAACCAGGGCCTGACCGACAACCTGTCGGTCGAGACTTTCTACCAATTGCAGTGGGAAAAGACCGTCGCCGACAACTGCGGCACCTTCTTCAGCAGCGATGTAGCCGCCAAGGGCTGCGACATCAACATGGCAATCAACGGCAGCGACTTTGACCGCGATATCGACGGCACCGGTGTGCTTGGGGGTTACGGTTATGTACCTCGGCTCTCGGACAAAGAACCGCGCGACAGCGGCCAGTTCGGCGTGGCCCTGCGCTGGATGGTGCCCGAACTCAATGACACCGAGTTCGGCTTCTACGCCATGAACTATCACAGCCGAACCCCGACCAGCACCTGGGCCGTAGGCCGCGGCGCCCTGGTCGACCCGGTGGGCGGGCTGGCAGGGCGGGGCGGTGTCAGTACGGCACGCTATTACCTGGAGTATCCGGAAGACATTCGTCTGTTCGGCCTGAGCTTCAGCACCACTGTCGGCGCCACCGCCGTGGCCGGCGAACTCAGCTACCGGCCAAACATGCCGCTGTCGCTAAACGCCAGCGATGTATCGGCAGCCGCCACCCTTGGTGCTGCTGCCACCAACCCGCGGGTCAATGCCGGCCTGCCGATCTTCCAGACCGGTTTCGCCAGTTCCGCCTACGGCTCGCTGATCAATGGCTATGTACGCAAGCCGTTCACCCAGGCACAAGTCACCCTGACCCGCACCATCGACCAGTTGACCTTCATCGGTGCCGACCGGCTGACGCTGGTGGGTGAGCTCGGCTACAGCCACATCGCCGACCTGGGCGCGACCGATGGTTCAGATCTGCGCTTTGGCCGCAGCAGTATCTATGGCAACGGTGAATTGTCCGAAGCTGGTAGCGCGCCTTTGCTCGGTGGCATTTCTGGCAACAACCTGTGTCGCCAGGTAGCCAACTCCGCCAACCCGGACCAGTGCAGCAGCAAAGGCTTCTACACCGCCGACTCCTGGGGTTACCGGCTGCGTGCCGGGCTGGAATACGCCGACCTGATCGGTGGTGTAGTACTACGCCCGAGTCTGTCCTTCGCCCACGACGTCGAAGGTTTTGGCCCGACCTTCAACGAAGGCGACAAGTCAGTGAGCATTGGTCTGGATGCCGAATACATGACCCGCTACAACCTGGCCGTCAGTTACACCGATTACTTCGGCGGTGACTTCAACACCAACACCGACCGCGACTTCCTCGCCGTCAGCATGGGCGTGAGTTTCTAACGTCCCTTTGTTCCTGGAGGTAGACCATGTTTCGCAAATCCTTGATCCGCAGCAGCTGCCTGGCCTTGAGCCTGTTGACCGGCCAGGTGATGGCCGCGGTGTCCGAACAGGAAGCCGCACGCCTGGGACGTGACCTGACGCCTATCGGCGCCGAGAAAGCCGCTAACGCCGACGGCAGCATCCCGGCCTGGACCGGCGGCCTGCCGGCGAGCACCGGTGCAGTGGACGCCGGCGGCTTTATCCCCAACCCTTATGCCGACGAAAAGCCCCTGTTCGTCATCACCGCGCAAAACGCCGAACAGTACAAGGCGCGTCTGACCCCCGGTCAGTTGGCGATGTTCAAACGGTTTCCGGACACCTACCGCATTCCGGTGTACACCACCCATCGCAGCGTCACTCTGCCGCCGAAGGTGTTTGCCGCCGTGAAGGAAAACGCCACGCGCACCACCCTTGCCGAAGGCGGTAACGGGCTACAGAACTTCACGATGTCGATTCCATTCCCGATTCCTCAGACTGGCCTGGAAGTGATCTGGAACCACATCACCCGTTACCGGGGCGATTCTATCCTGCGCAACACCGCCCAAATGAACCCGCAAGATAACGGCACCTACACCGTCAGCATGATGAAAGAGCAGTTCGCCTTTCCGTTCGGGCTGAAGGATTACGACCCGCAGAAGATGGCGAATATCCTCTTCTACTTCCGCCAGGAAATCCTCTCGCCACCCCGTCGGGCCGGCAGCGTGATGCTGGTGCTGGAAACCCTCGATCAGGTCGCCGAGCCGCGAATGGCCTGGGTATACAACGCCGGCCAGCGCCGGGTGCGCCGTGCGCCACAGGTGGGATACGACAGCCCCGGCGCCGAAGGCATGCGTACTTACGACGACTTCGACATGTTCAACGGTGCACCCGATCGCTATGACTGGAAGCTGGTGGGCAAGAAAGAGGTCTACATCCCCTACAACAGCTATGCCCTGGACTCACCGAAGCTCAAGTACGACGACATCATTCGTCCGGGCCACCTGAATCCCGACCACACCCGCTACGAACTGCACCGGGTCTGGCATGTGGTCGCCACCCTGAAGCCGGGGCAGCGCCATGTCTACAGCAAGCGTGACCTGTACATCGACGAAGACAGCTGGCAGGTTGCCGAAGTCGATGCCTACGACGGCCGTGGCAACCTGTGGCGGGTTTCCGAGGGGCATGCACGGTTCTTCTACGACCAGCAGTTCCCCTGGCTGACGGCCGAGACTCACTACGACGTGTCCAACGGTCGCTACACGGTCTCGGGCCTGCGCAACGAAGAGAAGAAGAACAGCTACGACTTCTCGCTGAATGCATCGAGCAAAGATTTCACCCCGAACGCCTTGCGCGCTACCGGGATTCGCTGACAGCCCGCAGCACCCACGGGATGGTAATGCTACCCGTGGGCGCGGACTCGTCCGACGCTGCTTTTTATGCTCTAGTTCGCATCCCCTCAGTTCAGGTGTGTGTCCATGAAGTTGCATCAACTGCGCGCCATCGTCGCGATCTGCGAAAGTGGCAGTATTCAGGAGGCCTCACGGTTACTGCATATTTCCCAGCCGGCCCTGTCAAAGAGCATCAAGGAACTGGAGTCGGAACTGGGCGTGCCCCTGTTGGTGCGATCGAATCGTGGCATCACCGCCACCCCTTATGGTGAGCATCTGGTGCGCCGCGCGCGCCTGGTAGTAGAGGAAGTACGCCGGGCGCGGGACGAAATCGAAACACTCAAGGGCACCATGGACGGTCGGGTGACCATCGGCGTGTCGCCTGTAACGCCCAGCCAACAGTTCGTCAGTTGCATCCTCAGCTACCGCAAGCGCTTTCCAAAGGTGCAACTGCAGATCCTTGAACTGCGCCCGGCCAAACTACTGGAAGGTTTGCGTGAAGGTCAGCTGGATCTGGCCCTGACTTCCCATCCGCCGGTGCGTAGTGTTGAAGGCTTTGAGTGGCACGAGCTTTACGCGCAACCCACCACGCTGGCGGTGCGCAAAGGCCATCCACTGTCGAAGGCGCGCTCATTGAGCGAATTGCTCGACCAGGAATGGCTGCTGCCTGACGCGCTGGACAGTGCACTGGCCGGCCGCATGTTCGAGGAGTACGGGGTCAAGCCGCCAGAACGCACCATCGTCTGCGCGTCGGTAGTGCTTTACGCAGAGCTCGCCGCCACAACCGATGCCGTGAGTAGCTGGTCGCGTCGGGTGTTCGACTTGCCCATCGTGTCTGGCAATCTGGACATGCTGTCGATCGCAGAGCGCGTGCCCGGCACCGACATCTCCCTGGTGTGCCGGCCTGCAGAACTGATGACCCGGGAAACACAGATGCTTGTCGACGACATCATCTACGCCTTCAAAAACCCGCCATCTTTGCGTTCACCGCTCCATAACCAACCCTGATAAGCATGCCGATAGATCATTATTCAGCGACCAGCGGCTGCGGCATCCTGCCTGCCTGACCCATGGAGTAGCCCTGTATGCCGTTCTCCCGACGTAACCTCGTGTTGGTGATGCTGATGGCAGTAATGATCATCAGCGTGCTGGACAAGAGCATCTTTGCCTTCGCCGGCGCCCAGATCATTGATGAGCTGAAACTCACACCCGCTGAATTCGGCTTCATCGGCAGTGCGTTCTTTTTCCTCTATTCAATCTCCGGGGTGGCGGTGGGCTTTCTCGCCAACCGCTTTCCCAGCCGCTGGATCCTGGTGGGCATGTCCGTGGTGTGGATGGTCTCGCAACTGCTGGTGAGCGTCAGCAGCAGCTTCGCTGCACTGGTACTCAGCCGCTTGATGCTGGGTGCCGGTACCGGCCCTGGCACTGCCGTGACTCAGCATGCCTGCTTCAAATGGTTCGGCCCCACTGAACGGGTGATGCCCGCATCGCTGATCCAGGTGTCGATCATGCTCGGTGCCGTGCTCGCCGCGATCTGTCTGCCTTTTCTGATAGCACAGGTCGGTTGGCGCATGGCTTACCTTGCGCTGGCGCTGATCGGGCTACTCTGGATGCTGCTGTGGCTGGCCTTCGGTCGCGAGGGCACGCAGGTGGATGAAGTAATCGACAATGCCGGGCAACCCTTGCCAGGCTATCGGCGGTTGTTGCTAAACCGGACTTTCCTCGGCATCACCTTGATTGGCTTCATGGGCTTTTTACCCAATGCGCTGGTCTACAGCTGGGTGCCGGTGTACCTGCAGAAAGGCCTGAACATGACCGCGATGCAGTCAGGTTACGTGGTCATGGGCGTAACCCTGGCGGTCATCCTCTGTAACCTCGGCGTCTCGGCATTTTCCCAACGGGCACTCAAGCGAGGCATCAGCCCGCAACGAGCAATGGTGGTACTCCCGCTGGCCTGCTGTCTGATCGCAGGCCTGGCCTTCCTGCTGATAACCCAGGCCCACGGCCACACGCTTGCGACACTGGCGCTGTACGCGATTGGCGCGGTATTGATCAATGTGTTGCCGACCTTCGCCAACACCATCGTTGCGTTCATTGCGCCCAGCGTGCGCCGCGGTTCGATGCTGTCGATCCATATCGGCGGAGTTACCAGCGCCGGCATGCTGGCGCCCTGGTTAGTCGGGCAATTGGTCGCAGTTCGCGGCGGTGACATTGCGCATGGCTTCGAGTCGGCGCTGGCGCTGATCGGCGCAGCCATCATTGTCTTCACCCTGATCGCCTTCTGGCTGGTACGACCAGAGCACACCCGCGAGCAGCTGCAGGCCGGCGAGTCGTCCCTGCAACCGGTGCTGCACACCAGCTAATCATCAGGCCGCTGTCTTGCGGCCTTTTCCCCATTCAACTTTTCCTGGCTTAGGGCCGGCCGGCATGCGGCTGCCCGCCAGCCGGGTCAACCCATGGAAAAATCCAGGAGCTGCTATGACCTCCGCTGCCTGTTTCTCACAGACATATGCCCAAGCACGCCAGAAGTTCTTGAGTGCCTGCGCCGATCTCGGTTTACCCGTGGAATCCCACCGGCACCCCTTACCGGGTGCCGAAGCAGAGGAGCTGGCCGTTGATGTAGCACGCAGTGGCCCGCTCGACGCCGAGCACGTGGTGTTGATCAGCAGTGGTTGCCATGGCGTTGAGGGCTTTTGCGGGTCAGCGGTGCAGATCGCATTGTTACGGGATGAGGTCTTTCAGCGTCAGGCAAGCGACGCTCGCTGTGCGGTGGTGTACCTGCATGCAGCCAACCCCTATGGCTTCTCCTGGCTGCGCCGCTGGACTCATGAGAACGTCGACCTGAATCGCAACTTCCGAGATTTCAGCCAGGCCCGCACGCACAACGACGACTATAAGGCGCTTCACGCAGTGATGATCCCCAAACGCTGGCCGGCGACCTTAGGTAATCGCCTTCACCTGCTTTCACACCTGGTGAAGTTCGGCCGCAGGCGCTTGCAGAAAGCAGTCTCGGGTGGGCAGCACAGTCATCCCGAAGGTCTGTTCTACACCGGCGTCTCGCCCACATGGAGCAATAGCGCGGTGCGCAAAATCGTCCGCCAGCACGCCAGCCACTGCAAACACCTGGTGTGGATAGATATCCACACCGGTCTCGGACCCAAGGGCCATGGTGAACGCATTTACTCCGGGCCCGGTAATTCACCCATGCTGGAACGGGCCAGACGCTGGTGGGGGGAGGGCGTACGTTCCTCGCAAGAAGGTCAGTCCGTATCGGTGCCGCTTAGCGGGCTGATGGTATACGGCGCACTGGATGAGTGCTCCCCGGCGGCGTTCACCGCACTGACCTTGGAGTTCGGCACCTTGCCAGGCACACAAGTGCTTGATGCTTTACGCGCTGAACAGTGGCTGCACAACAACCCTGGTACCGGTGAGCACCAGCGCCAGCAGATCAAGCAGCAATTGCGCGATGCATTCTATGTCGACGAACCGCAGTGGAAGGATGATGTGTTGCGTCAGGGTCGCGAAGTCGCTCTGCAGGCAATCAATGGCTTGAGCGTCGCGCTGTAATCAGCCGCACCTCAATAATGAACGCAAAAAAAAACCCAGGGCCTTTCGGCACTGGGTTTTTCATGCGGGTGGCTACACCGGATCAGAAGTCCAGGTTAGATACCGCCAACGCGTTGCTTTCGATGAACTCACGACGTGGTTCAACGGCATCGCCCATCAGGGTGTTGAAGATCTGATCGGCAGCGATCGCGTCTTCGATGGTCACCTTGAGCATGCGGCGCACGGTCGGGTCCATGGTGGTTTCCCACAGCTGGTCCGGGTTCATCTCACCCAGCCCTTTGTAGCGCTGGATGGTGTGACGCTTGGTGCTTTCGGTCATCAGCCAGTCGAGTGCTTCCTTGAACTCGGTGACCGCCTTCTTGCGCTCGCCACGTTGCACGTAAGCACCTTCGCCGAGCAGGGTGCTCAGTTGTGCGCCAAGAGCGGTGACGGTGCGGTAGTCGTTACTGCCGAAGAAGTCACGGTTGAAGGTGACGTAGCTGGCCAGGCCATGGGAGGTGATTTCCACTTCCGGCAGCCAGACGTTACGCTCCTTGTCTTCACGCAGGCTGGCCTTGTACAGCAAGCCGGACTTCTCGACGCTACGCAGACGCTCTTCGAACTTGGCCAACCACGCCTGCATGGCAGCGTGGTCGCCCAACTGCTCCAGAGGAACGGCAGGCAGGTAGACGAAGTGCTCGGTCAACTCCTGAGGGTACAGGCGCGACAGACGCTTGAGGGTCTTCATCACAGTACGGAATTCGTTGACCAGGCGCTCCAGCTCGACACCGGAAACCGGTGGCGCCGATTCGTCCAGGTGCAAGCTGGCGTCTTCCAGGGCCGACTGGGTCATGTACTCTTCCATGGCCTCGTCGTCTTTGATGTACTGCTCCTGCTTGCCTTTCTTCACCTTGTACAGCGGTGGCTGAGCGATGTAGATGTAGCCGCGCTCGACCAGCTCTGGCAGCTGACGGAAGAAGAAGGTCAGCAGCAAGGTACGAATGTGCGAACCGTCCACGTCAGCATCGGTCATGATGATGATGTTGTGATAGCGCAGTTTGTCGATGTTGTACTCTTCGCGACCGATACCACAGCCCAGTGCAGTAATCAGGGTGCCGACTTCCTGGGACGAGATCATCTTGTCGAAACGTGCTTTCTCGACGTTGAGGATCTTACCCTTGAGCGGAAGGATGGCCTGGGTCTTACGGTTACGACCTTGCTTGGCCGAACCACCTGCGGAGTCACCCTCCACCAGGTAGAGTTCAGAGAGGGCAGGGTCCTTCTCTTGGCAGTCAGCCAGTTTGCCTGGCAGGCCGGCGATATCCAGTGCACCTTTGCGGCGGGTCATTTCCCGCGCTTTGCGCGCTGCTTCACGGGCACGCGCCGCGTCGATCATTTTTCCAACAACAGCCTTGGCTTCGTTCGGGTTTTCCAGCAGGAAGTCGGAGAAGTACTTGCCCATCTCCTGTTCTACGGCTGTTTTGACTTCCGAGGACACCAGCTTGTCTTTGGTCTGCGAGCTGAACTTTGGATCTGGAACCTTAACCGAGATGATTGCAGTCAGACCTTCACGGGCGTCATCGCCGGTGGTCGAAACCTTGTTCTTCTTGGCCAGGCCTTCCTGCTCGATGTAGTTGTTCAGGTTACGGGTCAACGCCGAGCGGAAGCCGACCAGGTGGGTACCACCGTCGCGCTGCGGAATGTTGTTGGTAAAGCACAACAGGTTCTCGTTGAAGCTGTCGTTCCACTGCAGGGCGATCTCTACGCCCACACCGTCTTCACGCTGAACATTGAAGTGGAACACCTGGTTGACCGGCGTCTTGTTGGTGTTCAGGTACTCAACGAAGGCACGCAGGCCGCCTTCGTACTTGAAGTACTCCTCTTTACCCGAGCGCTCATCCTTGAGGAGGATGCCAACACCGGAGTTGAGGAACGAAAGTTCACGAATCCGCTTGGCCAGGATGTCCCAGCTGAAATGGATGTTCTTGAAGGTTTCGGCCGACGGTTTGAAGTGGATATGAGTACCGGTGGTCTCACTCTCGCCAACGATTTTCATCGGAGCTTGTGGAACACCATGAACGTAAGTCTGTTCCCAGATCTTGCCGCTACGACGCACCGTCAGAATCAACTGCTCGGAGAGGGCGTTTACCACCGACACACCTACACCGTGCAGACCGCCGGAAACTTTATAGGAGTTGTCGTCAAACTTACCGCCGGCGTGCAAGACGGTCATGATGACCTCGGCGGCGGAGACGCCTTCCTCTTTGTGCACGTCGACTGGAATGCCGCGACCGTTGTCGCGAACACTGATGGATTCGTCCGGGTGAATGATTACGGTGATGTCATCACAGTGGCCGGCGAGTGCCTCGTCGATCGAGTTATCGACCACCTCGAACACCATGTGGTGCAGGCCGCTACCATCATCGGTGTCGCCAATGTACATACCGGGACGCTTGCGCACGGCATCTAGCCCTTTCAGCACCTTGATGCTGGAGGAGTCGTACGTTTGATTTTCGCTCATGCCTTCACTCCCGATGGTCGTGGGTCTGGGTGATACGGCCCTGTTCCACGTGGAACAAAGCAACTGGCGTTTCCGTCTGCCAGCCTTCCCTCAATAATTCTTGATCTACACAGGTGATAAAAACCTGGCAGCGTAAGTCTTCCAACAAGCGACATAGTGCGAGACGGTGCTGCTCGTCCAGCTCGGACGGCAAGTCATCCACCAGATAAATACATTGGCCGCGTCGAGCCTGGCTAACCAAATGCCCCTGGGCAATGCGCAACGCACAGACCACAAGCTTCTGTTGGCCCCGAGACAGAATATCGGCGGCATTGTGAGCGCCGAGTCTCAGACGCAAATCAGCGCGTTGAGGTCCGGCCTGGGTATGGCCCATGTGCTGATCACGTTGCAAGGAGGAGGCGAGTACTTCACTGAGTTCTCGATCCTTGTCCCAGCCACGGTAGTAACTCAGGGTCAGCCCTTCGAGTTCGACCAAATCGCTCAGGGTTTGCTCGAAGACTGGCTTCAAGGCCTTGATGTAATTTCGGCGGTATTCATCTATTTCAGCACTGGCCAGGCAGAGTTCCCGGTCCCAGGCCGCTTGTGAAACAGCGTCAAGTGTACCATGCCGCAACCATGAGTTCCGCTGCCGCAAAGCCTTCTGCAGGCGTTGCCATGTGGCCATGAAGCGTGGTTCCACGTGGAACACACCCCAATCAAGGAACTGTCGGCGAATTTTCGGCGCACCTTCGAGCAGTCGAAAGCTGTCCGGGTTGATCAATTGCAGCGGCAGAATCTCTGCCAGTTGTGCAGCGCTACGGGCATTCTGCCCGTCGATGCGAATGGTGAATTCACCTTGCCGATCCCGCGAAATTCCCAAGTTGCTTGAACCACCTTCGCTGAGTTCGACCTGACCGAACACGGTACAGGCCAACTGCTCGTATTGGATTACGGGGGTGAGCCGAGTACTGCGAAAGGAACGGGCCAGGCCCAGCAAATGAACAGCTTCCAGCACACTGGTTTTGCCGCTGCCGTTGGCGCCGTACAGGATATTGATGCGGGGGGAGGGAGAGAAGGTCACCGGGTGCAGATTACGCACCGCGGTGACTGAAACGCGACTGAGGGACATCTAGAGTCTGCTGGACAATTTACAGGCGCATCGGCATGACAACGTAAGCGGAGTCGTCATTGCCAGCTTCCTGCAGCAGTGCACTGCTGTTGGAATCCGACAGGATCAGGCGAACTTGCTCGGTAGTCATGACGCCCAGAACGTCCAGCAGGTAGCTGACGTTGAAGCCGATCTCCAGCGAACTACCGTTGTAGTCAACGCTGATTTCTTCTTCTGCCTCTTCCTGCTCAGGGTTGTTCGCCTGGATCTTCAGCTGAGCATTGGCCAACTGCAAACGAATACCGCGGTACTTCTCGTTCGACAGAATGGCGGTACGGCTGAATGCCTCACGCAGCGCCTGGCGATCACCCACCACCAACTTGTCACCGCCTTTAGGCAGCACGCGCTCGTAGTCCGGGAACTTGCCGTCGACCAGCTTGGAGGTGAAGGTGAACTCACCAGTGGTCGCGCGAATGTGATTCTGACCCAGAACGATGCTGACCATGCCATCCGGCTCGGTGAGCAGGCGCGCCAGCTCCAGGATACCTTTGCGCGGCACAATGACCTGGTGGCGATCGGCCTGGCCAATGTCGGCGCTCATCGAGCACATCGCCAGACGGTGACCGTCGGTGGCCACAGCACGCAGGGTGTTGGTCGACACTTCCAGCAGCATGCCGTTGAGGTAGTAGCGCACGTCCTGCTGGGCCATGGCGAAGCTGGTGCGTTCGATCAGGCGACGCAGGCGGCTTTGCTCAAGGTTGCAGGTCAGCGAGCCAGGGCCTTCTTCAACCGTCGGGAAGTCATTGGCTGGCAACGTAGACAGGGTGAAACGGCTACGACCGGCCTTCACCACGATCTTCTGTTCGTCGAGCTTGATGTCGATCAGCGCGTCGTTCGGCAAGCTCTTGCAGATGTCCATCAGCTTGCGTGCAGGCACGGTGATCTCGCCTGGCTCGGCAGGCTCTTCCAGTTGAACACGGCCAACCAGTTCCACTTCCAGGTCAGTACCGGTAAGCGACAGTTGCTGGCCCTGAACGACCAACAGTACGTTGGAAAGTACCGGCAAGGTCTGGCGGCGCTCAACGACGCCTGCGACCAGTTGCAGGGGTTTCAACAAGGCTTCGCGTTGAATGGTGAAATGCATGGTCTAGTCCCTTGCCTTAATAAGCTGCGCTGACGTTAATCACGTCGTCAGCGTCCGCAGCAGGTTCTTGTAGTCCTCGCGGATATCCGCGTCGGATTCCTTGAGTTCGTTGATCTTACGGCACGCATGCAACACGGTAGTGTGGTCGCGGCCGCCAAAGACATCACCAATTTCCGGCAGGCTATGGTTGGTCAGCTCTTTGGACAGTGCCATGGCCACTTGTCGAGGCCGTGCCACTGAACGCGAGCGACGCTTGGACAGCAAGTCGGAAATCTTGATCTTGTAGTACTCGGCAACGGTGCGCTGGATGTTATCCACACTTACCAGCTTGTCCTGGAGTGCCAGAAGATCCTTGAGCGATTCCCGAATCAGCTCAATGGTGATGTCGCGTCCCATGAAGTGCGAGTGCGCGATGACACGTTTCAATGCGCCTTCAAGTTCGCGGACGTTGGAGCGAATGCGCTGGGCAATAAAGAACGCGGCGTCGTGAGGCAGGTCTACCTTTGCCTGGTCGGCTTTCTTCATCAGGATCGCAACGCGGGTTTCCAGCTCGGGGGGCTCGACCGCTACGGTCAGGCCCCAACCGAAACGCGACTTCAGACGCTCTTCCAGGCCTTCGATCTCTTTCGGGTAACGGTCACTGGTAAGAATTACTTGCTGACCGCCTTCGAGCAAGGCGTTGAAGGTGTGGAAAAACTCTTCCTGCGAACGCTCTTTCCGGGCGAAGAACTGAATGTCATCGATGAGCAACGCATCCACCGATCGGTAGAAACGCTTGAACTCGTTGATCGCGTTCAGCTGCAGCGCCTTGACCATGTCGGCAACGAAACGCTCTGAATGCAGGTAAACCACTTTTGCATTCGGGTTCTTCTTGAGCAGGTGGTTACCCACAGCGTGCATCAAGTGCGTTTTACCCAAGCCGACACCGCCATAAAGGAACAGCGGGTTGTAGCCATGCTTGGGATTGTCGGCGACCTGCCAGGCGGCCGCGCGCGCCAACTGGTTGGATTTACCTTCGACGAAATTCTCGAAGGTAAAAGTACGGTTCAGGTAGCTGGTGTGCTTGAGCGCACCTTCGACCTGCACGGTACGTTGTTCAGTACGGCCGGTGGGCGCCGGCGCAGCAGCAGACTCGCCCATCGAATCGAAGCTGTCCCGCGAAGGCGCTTGCTCGACTTCAGCCGCAGCGGGCGCAGCAACGGGGGCGGCAACCGGCTCATTGACCACGGCCGTCTGTGCCGCCTGCGCCTGGGATGCAGCAACAGCGGCAGCCAGCGGGGCGTTGGGAGCGGCTCTGGGTGCAGAACTGCGTCGGCTGCCTATTAATAAGGAAAGGGCAGGCGCGATGCCGTTGCCATGTTCCCCGAGCAGCTCGAGCAGACGGCTGAGGTATTTTTCATTGACCCAATCGAGAACGAAACGGTTGGGCGCGTAAACGCGCAACTCGTCGCCTTCGGCTTCGACCTGTAGCGGACGGATCCAGGTGTTGAATTGCTGGGCAGGCAGTTCATCGCGCAGAAGCTCCACGCACTGCTGCCAAAGTTCCACTGACACGGATATCCCCTGAGTTGAAAGCCGGTGAGGCAAAAACAAGCCCCCATTGTACCGAGCAACCTCACAGTTATCCACATGCAGGTGCGATGAGGGTGGCGATAAATCAGCAGCTTAGTGACCAAAATGACCTTTATGCGCTGTGAATAAGCTCTGTGGATAACCGCACCTGAGGTCTTTGCACAACTGGGGGTCGAAATCGGTGGATAACCGTCCTGTGGATAACCATCGATTTGATCCACAGCTTTTCCGAACCTTCAGCACAGTCAGAGCACCTCTTCTCGACAACCTTTCAGTTCTCTGTACATGGCGTGAATAAAGGCCTGTAGCGTTTTATCCACAGATATCGGCTGCTTAAGTTCTATAAGTTTTACAGAAAAGCTTTAAATAATTCCTCTCTCTTTTTTTATGTTTAAGCGTGTGATGGTTCTCCAGCGTGACACCCCAACCCGAAACAGCGGATTTCCCGTCTATAAGGAAAAGCTGGTTGGAAATTGACCTACGGCTGCGCTTTCTCTAGAATCGCCGGTCTCTTAAAACGGGGGCCATTCCGGCCCGTTGTCGACGAACCAGGTAACACGCCATGAAACGTACTTTCCAACCAAGCACCATCAAGCGCGCTCGCACTCACGGTTTCCGTGCCCGTATGGCCACCAAGAACGGTCGTGCCGTTCTGTCGCGTCGCCGTGCCAAAGGCCGTAAGCGTCTGGCAGTTTGATTTTTCGGCACTGGTGGTGAGTCAGGACTTCAGTCGGGAAAAGCGTCTGCTTGTTCCCCGACATTTCAAAGCGGTCTTCGACTCCCCAACCGGCAAGGTCCCAGGGAAAAACCTGCTGCTCCTTGCCCGCGAGAACGGTCTTGATCACCCCCGCCTGGGGCTTGTGATCGGGAAAAAGAGCGTCAAGCTCTCCGTTCAACGCAATCGCCTGAAACGCCTGATGCGCGATTCGTTTCGCCTGAACCAGCACTTGCTTGCAGGTTGGGATATCGTGATCGTCGCGCGCAAAGGGTTGGGCGAGATTGAAAACCCAGAATTGCACCAACATTTTGGCAAGCTCTGGAAGCGCCTCGCACGCAGTCGGCCCGCTCCAGTGGTGAACACCGACTCTGTGGGGGTAGACAGTCAAGATGCGTAAACTGGCGCTCGTTCCGATCCAGTTTTACCGTTATGCCATTAGTCCACTGATGGCCAATCACTGTCGTTTCTACCCCAGTTGCTCCTGTTACGCATTGGAAGCCATCGAAAACCATGGCCTACTGCGTGGTGGGTGGCTAACCGTTCGTCGCCTGGGGCGTTGTCATCCGTGGAATGCCGGCGGTTTTGACCCGGTTCCGCCAGCTCCCTCTTCCCGTTCTTCTTCGATAGCCGAGTAATCATGGATATTAAACGCACGATCCTGATCGTCGCCCTGGCAATCGTGTCCTACGTCATGGTCCTTAACTGGAACCAGGACTACGGCCAGGCTGCCCTGCCGACTCAGAATACTGCTGCCAGCAACGCTGCCCCGGCATTGCCGGACACCGCGCAGGCCGGCAACACTGGCGCCAGCGCCGATGTGCCGAGCGCCAACGCTGAATCCAGCCCAGCCGAACTGGCTCCGGTTGCCGTCAGCAAGGACCTGATTCGGGTCAAAACTGACGTTCTCGACCTGGCTATCGATCCAAACGGTGGTGACATCGCCCAGCTGATGCTGCCCAAGTACCCCCGTCGTCAGGATCATCCGGACATTCCGTTCCAGCTGTTCGACAACGGAAACGAGCGTACTTATCTGGCGCAAAGCGGCCTGACCGGTACCAATGGTCCTGATGCACGTTCTGCCGGCCGTCCGCTGTACGCCGCCGATCAGAAAAGTTATCAACTGGCTGATGGCCAGGACCAACTGGTCGTCGACCTCAAGTTCAGCGATAACGGCGTCAACTACATCAAGCGCTTCAGCTTCAAGCGCGGTGAGTACGACCTGACCGTTACCTACCTGATCGACAACCAGAGTGCACAGCCGTGGACCGGTAACCTGTTCGCGCAACTCAAGCGCGATGCAAGCTCCGATCCTTCTTCGAGCACTGCAACGGGTACCGCGACGTACCTGGGTGCTGCCCTGTGGACAAGTTCGGAACCCTACAAAAAAGTGTCGATGAAAGACATCGACAAGGGAAATCTGAAAGAAAATGTTTCCGGTGGCTGGGTAGCCTGGCTGCAGCACTACTTCGTTACCGCCTGGATTCCAAACAAGTCTGACAACAACATTGTCCAGACCCGCAAGGACAGCCAGGGTAACTACATCATCGGTTTCACTGGCCCGGCCCTGAACGTAGCCGCCGGTGCCAAAGGCGAAACCAGTGCCATGCTGTATGCCGGTCCGAAGATCCAGGACAAGCTCAAAGAGTTGTCCCCAGGTCTGGAACTGACTGTCGACTACGGCATTCTGTGGTTCATCGCTCAGCCGATTTTCTGGCTGCTGCAACATATCCACAGCCTGCTCGGCAACTGGGGCTGGTCGATCATCGTCCTGACCATGCTGATCAAGCTGCTGTTCTTCCCGCTGTCCGCCGCCAGCTACAAGTCGATGGCGCGCATGCGTGCCGTGGCGCCAAAACTGGCTGCACTGAAAGAACAACATGGTGATGACCGGCAGAAAATGTCGCAGGCCATGATGGAGCTGTACAAGAAAGAGAAGATCAACCCGCTGGGCGGCTGCCTGCCGATACTGGTGCAGATGCCGGTCTTCCTCTCGCTGTACTGGGTGTTGCTGGAAAGCGTCGAGATGCGTCAGGCACCCTGGATGTTCTGGATCACCGACCTGTCGATCAAGGATCCGTTCTTCATCCTGCCGATCATCATGGGTGCGACCATGTTCATTCAGCAGCGCCTGAACCCGACGCCGCCGGATCCGATGCAGGCCAAGGTGATGAAGCTGATGCCAATCATCTTCACCTTCTTCTTCCTGTGGTTCCCGGCAGGTCTGGTGCTGTACTGGGTTGTGAACAACTGCCTGTCGATCGCACAGCAGTGGTACATCACCAGCAGCATCGAAAAGGCTGCCAAGAAAGCCGCTGCATAACGGGTTAGCCAGCTAACCTGTGGATAAACGCCCCCTCGTGGGGCGTTTTGCTATCTGTCGTTTTTGTCGTGAGGCCTTCGAGCATGAACACTGTGCGTGAAACCATTGCCGCCATCGCTACCGCCCAGGGACGTGGGGGGGTGGGGATCGTGCGGCTTTCCGGTCCCTTGGCCCAACAGGCCGGGCTGGCCATCTGTGGAAAAGCGCTGACGCCGCGGCATGCCCATTACGGGCCGTTCCGTGCTGACGATGGTCTGGTACTCGATGAAGGTATCGCGCTTTTTTTCCCTGGGCCAAATTCCTTCACCGGCGAGGATGTACTCGAGTTGCAGGGCCATGGTGGGCCGGTGGTGCTGGATATGCTCCTGCAGCGCTGTGTACAACTGGGTTGCCGACTGGCGCGCCCAGGTGAATTCAGCGAACGCGCATTCCTCAATGACAAGCTCGACCTGGCGCAGGCCGAGGCGATCGCCGACCTGATTGAAGCCAGTTCGGCCCAAGCGGCGCGCAATGCCTTGCGCTCGCTCCAGGGCGAATTTTCCCGCCGTGTGGATAACCTCACCGAGAAATTGATCAGCTTGCGGATCTACGTGGAAGCCGCAATCGACTTCCCGGAGGAAGAAATCGACTTTCTCGCCGATGGCCATGTGTTGAGCATGCTCGATGATGTCCGCACGAATCTGTCCACAGTGCAGCGTGAAGCCGGGCAGGGCGCGTTACTGCGCGATGGCATGACGGTTGTGATCGCCGGTCGTCCGAATGCCGGCAAATCCAGCCTGCTCAATGTACTGGCCGGGCGTGAAGCTGCAATCGTGACCGATATTGCCGGCACCACCCGAGATATCCTGCGCGAACATATCCACATCGATGGCATGCCGCTGCATGTCGTGGACACTGCCGGACTGCGCGACACCGATGACCATGTGGAAAAGATCGGTGTGCAGCGTGCACTCAAAGCCATCAACGAAGCTGATCGGGTGTTGCTGGTGGTTGATTCGACGGCGCCGGAAGCCAGCGATCCCTTTGCACTGTGGCCGGAGTTTCTCGATCTGCGCCCGGACCCGGCCAAAGTCACGCTGATTCGTAACAAGGCCGACCTCAGTGGCGAGACGGTCGCCATGGAGCAAAGCGCGGATGGCCACGTCACCATCACCCTCAGTGCCAGGGATACTGACATGGGGCTTGAGCTGTTGCGCGAACACCTGAAGGCCTGCATGGGTTACGAACAGACGGCCGAGAGTAGCTTCAGCGCGCGCAGGCGCCACCTGGAGGCGTTGCGCCAGGCCAGTACGCACCTGGAGCACGGTCGTGCGCAATTGACCCTGGCGGGTGCCGGTGAGCTGCTTGCTGAAGACCTGCGTCAGGCTCAGCAAGCCTTGGGCGAAATTACCGGCGCTTTCAGCTCCGACGACTTGCTGGGTCGAATCTTCTCCAGCTTCTGCATCGGCAAGTAAGCGTCCTTATCCACAGCCGGGTCCGCAATGGACCTGGCTGCTGCCTTCTCTCCTTAATTTTTCTCCCCCTGCCAGGACAACCCATGCGTTGATCCTGCGTACTCGTCTGCGCGTCTATCCACAATTTTGTTAAATAAGCCCTGTGGAAAACCCGGCTTCAGCTCCGTTGATAACTAGCCCTCAACCCTGAAGATAAATCCGCTTGTGGGTAAGTAGGCATTTCATCCACAGGCTTAAAGCGCTTATCCAGAACGCTCATGGCCGGTAGACCACAGGGTTTTGAACCTCTGTACATACCGTAGTTAAAGGCCTGTAGAGATTTATCCACAGAAAGGTAGGTGCATAAGAATAAACATAAAAACAAAGCTTTAATAAATTTCTCTCTTTTAATTTCTATTGCTCGCCACTCATCCACAGGCTGGTTAAATTTTGTGCAAAAGGTTCCTATAGAGGGGGGGAAGTCCCTATACTGGTGCGTTATCCCTATCTATTCCCGAAACAGGCACGAGGTGCGTGGTGGATTTCCCTTCCCGTTTTGAAGTGATCGTCATCGGCGGCGGCCATGCCGGTACCGAGGCTGCGCTTGCGTCTGCTCGCATGGGCGTAAAAACCCTGCTGCTGACCCATAACGTGGAAACCCTCGGTCATATGAGTTGCAACCCGGCTATCGGTGGCATCGGCAAGAGCCATCTGGTCAAGGAGATCGATGCGCTCGGCGGCGCCATGGCGCTGGCTACTGACAAGAGCGGTATCCAATTCCGTGTATTGAACAACCGCAAAGGCCCGGCAGTGCGCGCAACCCGCGCCCAGGCCGACCGCGCCATCTACAAGGCGGTTGTGCGTGAAATTCTCGAGAACCAGCCCAACCTGTGGATATTCCAGCAGTCCTGCGATGACCTGATCGTCGAGCAGGACCAGGTACGCGGCGTGGTGACTCAAATGGGTCTGCGTTTCTTCGCCGACTCCGTGGTACTGACCACCGGGACCTTCCTCGCTGGACTTATCCACATTGGTTTGCAGAATTACTCCGGCGGTCGCGCCGGTGATCCGCCTGCGATTGCTTTGGCGCATCGCCTGCGGGAGTTGCCGCTGCGCGTCGGTCGACTGAAAACCGGCACGCCTCCGCGTATCGATGGGCGCTCTGTGGATTTCTCGGTCATGACCGAGCAGCCAGGCGATACCCCGATTCCGGTGATGTCGTTCATGGGCGACAAATCGATGCATCCACGCCAGGTCAGTTGCTGGATTACCCACACCAACGCGCGGACCCACGAGATCATCGCCTCGAACCTTGATCGTTCGCCGATGTACTCGGGGGTAATCGAAGGCATCGGCCCGCGCTATTGCCCGTCGATCGAAGACAAGATTCATCGCTTTGCCGACAAGGAAAGCCATCAGGTATTCATCGAACCGGAAGGCCTGAACACGCACGAGCTGTACCCGAACGGGATATCCACATCCTTGCCGTTCGATGTGCAACTGCAGATCGTCCGTTCGATCCGCGGCATGGAAAACGCGCATATCGTGCGTCCGGGCTACGCCATCGAGTACGACTACTTCGATCCGCGTGACCTCAAGTACAGCCTGGAAACCAAAGTGATCGGCGGCCTGTTCTTCGCCGGCCAGATCAACGGCACAACCGGCTACGAAGAGGCCGGTGCGCAAGGCTTGCTCGCCGGTACCAACGCCGCGCTGCGCGCGCAGGGTCGTGAAAGCTGGTGCCCGCGTCGGGATGAGGCGTACATCGGCGTGCTGGTCGACGACCTGATTACCCTGGGTACCCAGGAGCCATACCGCATGTTCACTTCGCGCGCCGAATACCGGCTGATCCTGCGTGAAGACAACGCCGATCTGCGCTTGACCGAAAAAGGTCGCGAGCTGGGCCTGATCGACGACGAGCGTTGGGCGGCGTTCAGCGCCAAACGCGAAGGCATTGCCCTGGAAGAGCAACGGTTGAAGTCCACCTGGGTTCGCCCGGACACCGCGCAAGGTCAGGCCATTGCCGAGAAATTCGGCACGCCGTTGAGTCATGAATACAATCTGCTCAACCTGCTGACCCGTCCGGAAATCGACTACGCTGGGCTGATGGAAGTGACCGGCGGTGCCGAAATTAATCCACAGGTAGCCGAGCAGGTCGAGATCAAGACCAAATATGCCGGCTACATCGACCGGCAACAGGAAGAAATCGCCCGCCTGCGTGCCAGCGAAGACACCCGCCTGCCTGAAGATATCGATTACAGCGGTATTTCCGGTCTGTCCAAGGAAATCCAGAGCAAACTGGGTCAGACCCGGCCCGAGACGCTGGGCCAGGCATCGCGTATTCCCGGCGTCACGCCGGCAGCGATTTCCCTGTTGCTGATTCATCTGAAAAAACGCGGCGCTGGCCGCGAGTTGGAGCAAAGCGCTTGAGTTCTATGGTCACCCCTCAACACGCCGAAGAGTTGTCCACAGGTGCCCGCCAGCTGGGTGTTGAGCTGAGCGAGGCGCAGCACGCGCAATTGCTGGCTTACCTTGCCCTGTTGATAAAGTGGAACAAGGCTTACAACCTGACTGCGGTGCGTAATCCGGACGAAATGGTCTCCCGCCATCTGCTCGACAGTTTGAGCGTGATGCCGTTTATCCACAGCGCGCGCTGGCTCGATGTCGGCAGCGGTGGCGGCATGCCGGGTATTCCCTTGGCCATCCTGCATCCGGACAAGCAAGTCACGGTGCTTGACAGCAATGGCAAGAAAACCCGGTTCCTCACGCAGGTAAAACTTGAGCTGAAACTGGACAACCTGACAGTTATCCACAAGCGGGTCGAAGAGTTCCAGCCTGAGCTGCCGTTTACCGGAATTGTTTCCCGGGCTTTCAGCAGCATGGAGAACTTCACCAACTGGACGCGCCATCTTGGCGACGAGCAGACGCAGTGGCTGGCAATGAAAGGGCTGCATCCTGCCGACGAGCTGGTAGCATTGCCGGCAGATTTCAGAGTAGATAGCGAGCAGGCCTTGACCGTTCCGGGTTGCCAAGGCCAGCGCCATCTGCTGATACTGCGCCGCACGGCATGATTGGGAACACAAGCAAGAATGGCTAAGGTATTCGCTATCGCGAACCAGAAAGGTGGTGTGGGCAAGACCACCACCTGTATCAACCTCGCAGCATCGCTGGTCGCGACCAAGCGACGCGTGCTGCTGATCGATCTCGATCCACAGGGCAACGCCACCATGGGTAGCGGTGTGGATAAACACGTCCTGGAGCATTCGGTCTACGACCTGCTGATCGGTGAATGCGATCTGACCCAGGCCATGCACGTCTCTGAGCACGGTGGTTATCAACTGCTGCCGGCCAACCGCGACCTGACGGCGGCTGAAGTGGTGCTGCTGGAAATGCAGATGAAGGAGAGCCGTCTGCGCACGGCACTGGCGCCGATCCGGGAAAGTTACGACTACATCCTGATCGACTGCCCGCCGTCGCTGTCGATGCTGACCCTCAACGCCCTGGTAGCTGCCGATGGCGTCATCATTCCGATGCAGTGCGAGTACTTTGCACTGGAAGGCTTGAGCGACCTTGTGGATAACATCAAGCGCATCGGCGAACGCCTGAACCCTCAGCTGAAGGTCGAAGGCTTGTTGCGGACCATGTACGACCCGCGCTTGAGCCTGATCAACGATGTTTCCGCGCAACTCAAGGAACACTTCGGCGACCAGCTGTACGACACCGTGATCCCACGCAACATTCGCCTGGCCGAGGCGCCGAGTTTCGGCATGCCGGCGTTGGCGTATGACAAGCAATCGCGTGGCGCTCTGGCTTATCTGGCTCTGGCCGGGGAACTCGTACGCCGTCAGCGCCGTCCATCACGCACTGCACAAACAACTTAAGGAATCCGTATGGCCGTTAAGAAACGGGGTCTCGGACGTGGGTTGGATGCACTGCTCAGTGGTCCTACCGTCAGCGCGCTCGAAGAGCAGGCTGTAAAGGTCGACCAGAAAGAACTGCAACACCTCCCGCTCGACCTGATCGAGCGCGGCAAGTATCAGCCACGGCGGGATATGGACCCGCAAGCGCTGGAAGAGCTGGCTCACTCGATCAAGAATCAGGGTGTGATGCAGCCGATCGTGGTCCGTCCGGTTGGCGACAACCGCTTTGAGATCATCGCCGGCGAACGCCGCTGGCGCGCCAGCCAGCAGGCAGGCATGGAAACCATCCCGGCCATGGTCCGCGATGTCCCCGATGAGGCCGCCATCGCCATGGCCCTGATCGAGAACATCCAGCGCGAAGACCTCAACCCGGTTGAAGAGGCGATCGCCCTGCAGCGCTTGCAGCAGGAGTTCCAGCTGACGCAACAGCAGGTTGCCGATGCTGTGGGTAAGTCGCGGGTAACCGTGGCCAACCTGCTGCGTCTGATTTCGCTGCCGGAAGTGATCAAGACCATGCTGTCGCATGGTGACCTGGAGATGGGCCACGCCCGGGCGCTGCTGGGGTTGCCGGATGAGCAACAGGTGGAAGGGGCGCGTCATGTTGTCGCACGTGGTCTCACCGTGCGCCAAACCGAAGCACTGGTCCGCCAGTGGCTCAATGGCAAGCCGGAACCGGTCGAACCGGCCAAACCCGATCCGGACATCACCCGCCTTGAACAGCGGCTTGCAGAGCGTTTGGGCTCGTCAGTACAGATACGTCACGGCAACAAGGGCAAGGGTCAGTTAGTTATCCGCTACAACTCGTTAGATGAGTTGCAAGGCGTGCTTGCTCACATCCGCTGAAACAATTCCTTTTGTAGCGCGCAGTCGGAAATCACTACCCGGCAGTTGAATAGGGGTTAATCCGCCCCTATACTCTGCGCGCATTTTGTCGGCACAAATTATGCCAAGTCATTGCTGACTGGTTGGTCGACTTTCGAGGAGCAGTTTTGATGGAAACCCGCACGCCAAACCGCCTGCCTTTCCATCGCTGGGCGGTTTTCCCGGTACTGTTGGCTCAATGTGTTGTGTTTTTGCTCGCAACTTTGGTGGTGTGGCAGTGGCACGGGGCGGTCAGTGGATACTCAGCACTCTGTGGAGGGTTGATTGCCTGGCTGCCTAATGTGTATTTCGCCTGGAAGGCGTTCCGTTACACGGGGGCCAGGGCAGCGCAGGCTATCGTCAAGTCGTTTTACGCTGGCGAAGCAGGCAAATTGATTTTGACGGCAGTGCTGTTTGCACTGACGTTTGCAGGAGTGAAGCCATTGGCGCCGTTAGCAGTATTCGGCGTCTTTCTGCTGACCCAGTTGGTCAGCTGGTTCGCGCCCCTGCTGATGAATATAAGACTTTCGAGACCTTAGGGCGTTTGAGGCAACCATGGCAGCAGAAACCGCTTCGGGCTATATCCAGCACCACTTGCAGAACTTGACCTTCGGTCAACTACCAGACGGCGGTTGGGGCTTTGCCCATTCCGCAGCAGAAGCCAAAGCAATGGGCTTCTGGGCTTTCCACCTGGATACCCTGGGTTGGTCGGTCGCATTGGGTCTGCTTTTCGTATTCCTGTTCCGTATGGCAGCAAAAAAGGCGACCTCCGGTCAGCCTGGCGGCCTGCAGAACTTCGTTGAAGTGCTGGTTGAGTTCGTTGACGGCAGCGTCAAGGACAGCTTCCACGGTCGCAGCCCGGTGATCGCCCCACTGGCGCTGACCATTTTCGTCTGGGTCTTCCTGATGAACGCCGTCGACCTGATCCCGGTCGACTGGATTCCTCAGCTGGCCATCCTGATCTCCGGTGATCCGCACATTCCGTTCCGCGCGGTCTCGACCACCGACCCGAACGCGACCCTGGCCATGGCCTTCAGCGTGTTCGCCCTGATCATTTTCTACAGCATCAAGGTCAAGGGTATCGGCGGTTTCATCGGCGAACTGACCCTGCACCCGTTCGGCAGCAAGAACATTTTCGTTCAGATCCTGCTGATTCCGGTCAACTTCCTGCTTGAGTTCGTCACCCTGATCGCCAAACCAATCTCGCTGGCACTGCGTCTGTTCGGCAACATGTATGCCGGCGAACTGGTGTTCATCCTGATTGCCGTGATGTTCGGCAGCGGCCTGCTGTGGCTGAGCGGCCTGGGTGTGGTGCTGCAATGGGCGTGGGCTGTGTTCCACATCCTGATCATCACCCTGCAAGCGTTCATCTTCATGATGCTTACCATCGTCTACCTGTCGATGGCTCACGAAGATAACCATTAAGACCGCCTGGCGTGTCTGATGACCCTTTCGCAGGTACTGGGGAGGGTCGAAAAAGTCCGCAAGGGCAGTTGTACCAAACGATTTTGTTTTACCGCTTCAAACTAAAAAACCTAACCAATACGACGTAAAAGTCGGGAGGAAAGATGGAAACTGTAGTTGGTCTTACCGCTATCGCTGTTGCTCTGCTGATCGGCCTGGGTGCCCTGGGTACCGCCATTGGTTTCGGCCTGCTGGGCGGCAAGTTCCTGGAAGGCGCTGCTCGCCAGCCAGAGATGGTTCCAATGCTGCAAGTTAAAATGTTCATCGTTGCCGGTCTGCTCGACGCCGTAACCATGATCGGTGTTGGTATCGCTCTGTTCTTCACCTTCGCTAATCCTTTCGTTGGTCAACTCGCTGGCTAATCACTCGGATTTCCGAGTGGTTTGGTGTGTTGGACAAAGAACGAGCGAGGTGTTGGCGTGAACATTAATGCAACCCTGATTGGCCAGTCCGTTGCGTTCTTCATCTTTGTACTGTTCTGCATGAAGTTCGTGTGGCCTCCGGTCATCGCGGCATTGCAAGAACGTCAGAAGAAGATCGCGGATGGACTGGACGCTGCCAACCGAGCAGCTCGCGACCTGGAGTTGGCCCAAGATAAAGTGGGTCAGCAACTGCGCGAAGCGAAGGCTCAGGCAGCTGAAATCATTGAGCAAGCCAAGAAACGCGGTGCTCAGATCGTCGAGGAAGCCCGTGATCAGGCCCGCGTCGAAGCTGACCGTGTGAAGGCTCAGGCTCAGGCCGAGATCGAACAGGAAATTAACGGTGTCAAAGACGCGCTGCGCGCCCAAGTGGGTAGCCTGGCCGTTGACGGTGCTGAAAAGATCCTTGGCGCCACAATCGATCAAAACGCGCATGCGGAGCTGGTTAACAAACTGGCCGCTGAAATTTAAGCGAGGGCGATCATGGCAGAACTGACCACGTTGGCCCGACCTTACGCTAAGGCTGCCTTTGAGCATGCCCAGGCCCATCAGCAACTGGCCAATTGGTCAGCCATGCTCGGCCTGGCTGCTGCGGTGTCGCAAGACGACACCATGCAGCGCCTGCTCAAGGCCCCGCGACTGACGAGCGCAGAAAAGGCCGCCACTTTTGTTGAAGTGTGCGGTGACAAGTTTGATGCACAGGCAAAGAGTTTCATCCAAGTTGCCGCGGAAAACGAACGTCTCCTGCTGTTGCCGGAGATTTCGGCGTTGTTCGAGCTGTACAAGGCCGAACAAGAGAAATCCGTGGACGTGGAAGTCACCAGTGCTTTTGCGTTGAACCAAGAACAGCAAGACAAACTCGCCAAGGTTCTCAGTGCACGGCTCGACCGGGAAGTGCGCCTGCAAGTGTCGGAGGATGCCAGCCTGATCGGTGGCGTCGTAATCCGCGCCGGCGACCTGGTTATCGATGGCTCAGTCCGCGGCAAAATCGCGAAACTGGCCGAAGCATTGAAATCTTGAGTTTGAAGGGGCAGCAGAGCAATGCAGCAACTCAATCCTTCCGAAATTAGTGAAATCATCAAGGGCCGCATCGAGAATCTCGATGTAGCCTCTCAAGCTCGCAACGAAGGTACTGTCGTCAGCGTTTCTGACGGCATCGTGCGGATTTACGGTCTGGCCGACGTCATGTACGGCGAAATGATCGAATTTCCAGGCGGCGTCTACGGTATGGCCCTCAACCTGGAGCAAGACTCCGTTGGTGCGGTAGTACTGGGCGCTTACGACACCCTCGCTGAAGGCATGAGCGCCAAGTGCACCGGCCGCATCCTCGAAGTTCCAGTTGGTAAGGAACTGCTGGGTCGCGTTGTCGACGCACTGGGTAACCCAATCGACGGCAAAGGCCCGCTGGGCAACACCGAGACCGACGCGGTCGAGAAAGTTGCTCCGGGCGTGATCTGGCGTAAGTCGGTAGACCAGCCTGTACAGACTGGCTACAAATCCGTCGACGCCATGATCCCAGTCGGCCGTGGTCAGCGTGAGCTGATCATCGGTGACCGTCAGATCGGTAAGACCGCCATGGCGATCGACGCCATCATCAACCAGAAAGACTCCGGTATTTTCTGTGTTTATGTTGCTGTCGGCCAAAAGCGTTCCACCGTTGCCAACATCGTTCGCAAGCTGGAAGAAAACGGCGCCCTGGCCAACACCATCGTGGTTGTTGCCAGTGCTTCGGAATCCGCCGCACTGCAATTCCTGGCGCCATACGCCGGTTGCACCATGGGCGAGTTCTTCCGTGACCGCGGTGAAGACGCGCTGATCGTTTACGATGACCTGTCCAAGCAGGCCGTTGCCTACCGTCAGATCTCCCTGCTGCTGCGCCGTCCACCAGGACGTGAAGCGTACCCAGGTGACGTGTTCTATCTCCACTCCCGTCTGCTGGAGCGTGCATCGCGCGTTTCCGAAGAGTACGTCGAGAAGTTCACCAACGGTGCTGTAACTGGCAAGACCGGTTCCCTGACCGCACTGCCGATCATCGAAACCCAGGCTGGCGACGTTTCCGCGTTCGTTCCGACCAACGTGATTTCCATCACCGACGGTCAGATCTTCCTGGAATCGGCCATGTTCAACTCGGGCATCCGCCCTGCAGTTAACGCCGGTGTTTCGGTATCCCGTGTGGGTGGTGCCGCTCAGACCAAGATCATCAAGAAGCTCTCCGGTGGTATCCGTACCGCTCTGGCTCAGTACCGTGAACTGGCAGCATTCGCCCAGTTCGCTTCTGACCTGGACGAAGCCACCCGTAAGCAACTCGAACACGGTCAACGTGTAACCGAGCTGATGAAGCAGAAGCAATACGCTCCAATGTCCATCGCGGACATGGCGCTGTCGCTGTATGCCGCTGAGCGTGGGTTCCTGACCGACGTTGAAATCGCCAAAGTCGGCAGCTTTGAACAAGCGCTGATTTCCTACTTCAACCGTGATCACGCCGAACTGATGGCGAAGATCAACGTGAAGGGTGACTTCAACGACGAAATCGACGCTGGCATCAAAGCCGGTATCGAGAAGTTCAAGGCCACCCAAACCTGGTAAGCCGCAGCGGGGGCTTTGCAGCCCCCGCTTGCTAACCTGATAGGTGTTACATGGCAGGCGCAAAAGAGATTCGCAGTAAGATTGCGAGCATCAAAAGCACGCAAAAAATTACCAGCGCCATGGAAAAAGTGGCGGTCAGCAAAATGCGCAAGGCTCAAATGCGCATGGCTGCTAGCCGTCCTTATGCGGAGCGTATCCGCCAGGTTATTGGTCATCTGGCCAACGCCAACCCGGAATACCGCCACCCGTTCATGATCGATCGCCCTGTAAAGCGCGTCGGTTATGTTGTGGTGAGCAGTGACCGTGGTCTGTGTGGTGGCTTGAACACCAACCTGTTCAAGGCCCTGGTCAAGGACATGGCGGCCAACCGCGAGCAAGGGATCGAGATCGATCTCTGCGTAGTTGGTAGCAAGGGTGCGGCGTTTTTCCGCAGCTTCGGCGGCAACGTCGTTGCAGCAATCAGCCACCTGGGCGAAGAGCCGTCGATCAATGATCTGATCGGCAGCGTCAAGGTCATGCTGGATGCTTACCTGGACGGTCGTATCGATCGTCTGTCCGTGGTATCGAACAAGTTCATCAATACCATGACTCAAACTCCAACGGTCGAGCAGTTGATTCCGTTGGTGGCAACCCCGGATCAAGAACTCAAGCACCACTGGGACTACCTCTACGAACCTGACGCCAAAGAGCTGCTGGACGGCCTGATGGTGCGTTACGTGGAGTCGCAGGTCTACCAGGCGGTGGTCGAGAACAACGCAGCTGAACAAGCTGCCCGGATGATCGCGATGAAGAACGCCACCGACAACGCCGGTGATTTGATCAGCGAATTGCAGCTGATCTATAACAAGGCGCGTCAGGCTGCGATCACCCAAGAGATCTCGGAAATCGTCGGCGGCGCTGCCGCGGTTTAACGGTTCAAATATTCAGAGGATCCAGCTATGAGTAGCGGACGTATCGTTCAAATCATCGGCGCCGTCATCGACGTGGAATTTCCACGTGACAGCGTACCGAGTGTCTATAACGCGCTGAAAGTAGTTGGCGCGGAAACCACCCTGGAAGTTCAGCAGCAGCTGGGCGACGGCGTGGTTCGTACCATTGCGATGGGTTCCACCGAAGGCCTGAAACGTGGCCTGGACGTAAACGACACTGGCGCAGCGATCTCGGTACCGGTCGGTAAAGCGACCCTGGGCCGTATCATGGACGTCCTGGGTAACCCAATCGACGAAGCCGGCCCGATCGGTGAAGAAGAGCGCTGGGGCATTCACCGTGATGCACCTTCGTTCGCTGACCAGGCAGGCGGCAACGACCTGCTGGAAACCGGCATCAAGGTTATCGACCTGGTTTGCCCGTTTGCCAAGGGTGGTAAAGTCGGTCTGTTCGGTGGTGCCGGTGTAGGCAAAACCGTAAACATGATGGAACTGATCCGTAACATCGCCATCGAGCACAGCGGTTATTCCGTGTTCGCCGGTGTGGGTGAGCGTACTCGTGAGGGTAACGACTTCTACCACGAGATGAAGGATTCCAACGTACTGGACAAGGTTGCTCTGGTATACGGCCAAATGAACGAGCCACCAGGAAACCGTCTGCGCGTAGCGCTGACCGGCCTGACCATGGCTGAGAAGTTCCGTGACGAAGGTAACGACGTTCTGCTGTTCGTCGACAACATCTATCGTTACACCCTGGCCGGTACCGAAGTATCCGCACTGCTGGGCCGTATGCCTTCGGCAGTAGGTTACCAGCCGACTCTGGCCGAAGAGATGGGCGTTCTGCAAGAGCGTATCACTTCGACCAAAGAAGGTTCGATCACCTCGATCCAGGCCGTATACGTACCTGCGGACGACCTGACCGACCCGTCGCCAGCGACCACCTTCGCCCACTTGGACGCCACCGTCGTACTGTCCCGTGACATCGCCTCCCTGGGTATCTACCCAGCGGTCGATCCACTGGACTCGACTTCGCGCCAGCTGGACCCGAACGTCATCGGCAACGAGCACTACGACACCGCCCGCGGCGTTCAGTACGTGCTGCAGCGCTACAAAGAGCTGAAGGACATCATTGCGATTCTGGGTATGGACGAACTGTCCGAAGCCGACAAGCAACTGGTATCCCGTGCTCGTAAGATCCAGCGCTTCCTGTCCCAGCCGTTCTTCGTGGCAGAAGTCTTCACTGGTTCCCCAGGTAAATACGTTTCCCTGAAAGACACCATTGCTGGCTTCAGCGGCATCCTCAAAGGTGACTACGACCACCTGCCAGAACAAGCGTTCTACATGGTCGGCGGCATCGAAGAAGCGGTCGAGAAAGCCAAGAAACTGTAATCCCGGCGCCCCGAAAGGGGCGCTAATCAGGTTGAGGCAAGCAGATGGCTATGACAGTCCATTGCGATATCGTCAGCGCGGAAGGAGAGATTTTCTCCGGTCTGGTCGAGATGGTGGTTGCGCACGGTAACCTGGGTGATCTTGGTATCGCTCCAGGCCACGCGCCGCTGATCACTAATCTGAAGCCAGGTCCGATCACGCTGACCAAGCAGGGTGGCGCCCAAGAGGTGTTCTACATCTCTGGTGGTTTCCTCGAGGTCCAGCCGAACATGGTCAAGGTGCTTGCCGATACCGTGCAACGTGCTGCCGACCTGGACGAGGCCCAGGCTCAGGATGCCGTCAAGGCAGCTGAGCAAGCCCTGCACGAAAAGAGCGCGGATTTCGACTACAGTGCCGCCGCTGCACGTCTGGCCGAGGCCGCAGCTCAGCTGCGTACCGTCCAGCAAATGCGCAAGAAGTAAATCGGTTTTCGAACCGGTCACTTCTGGTGTGATTGAGTTAAAGGGTAGCCTCGGCTACCCTTTTTCTTTTTCTGCGTTTTATATTCTGGTCACCTCACTGACCTTCCAGGATTGGTAGCCCGTCAATGTCTCTCGATATCGTTATTCTCGCCGCAGGCCAAGGTACCCGCATGCGCTCCGCGCTGCCCAAGGTGCTGCACCCGGTCGCCGGCGATTCCATGCTTGGCCATGTTATCCACAGCGCCCGTCAGCTACAGCCGCAAGGCATCCACGTAGTGATCGGGCACGGGGCTGAACTGGTGCGTGAGCGTCTGGCGGCTGACGACCTGAGTTTTGTATTGCAAGACAAGCAGCTGGGCACCGGTCACGCAGTAGCGCAAGCCTTGCCAGCGCTGACAGCCGACACCGTGCTGATCCTCTACGGCGATGTGCCGCTGATCGAAGTCGACACCCTCAAGCGCCTGCTGGCCAAGGTCAGCGCCGAGCAGTTGGGGCTGTTGACGGTCAACCTCGCCGACCCAACGGGTTACGGGCGTATCGTCCGTGATGCCCAGGGGCAGGTGGCGGCGATCGTTGAGCACAAGGATGCCAGCGACGCGCAAAAAGCTATCAACGAAGGCAACACCGGCATTCTCGCTGTCCCGGGTGCACGCCTGGCGCAGTGGCTGGGGCGTCTGTCGAACAACAATGCCCAAGGTGAGTACTACCTGACCGACGTCATCGCCATGGCTGTTGCCGATGGCCTGGTGGTTGCCACCGAACAGCCGCACGACCCGATGGAAGTGCAGGGCGCCAACGACCGTCGCCAACTGGCTGAGCTTGAGCGGCACTATCAGTTGCGCGAAGGCCGCCGTCTGATGGCCCAGGGCGTAACCCTGCGTGACCCGGCGCGTTTCGACGTGCGTGGTGAAGTTACCGTGGGCCGCGACGTGCTGATCGACATCAACGTCATTCTTGAAGGCCGGGTGATCATCGAAGACGATGTGGTCATCGGCCCGAACTGCGTGATCAAGAACAGCACCCTGCGCAAAGGTGCGGTGATCAAGGCCAACAGCCATCTTGAAGGCGCGATCATGGGCGAAGGCAGCGATGCCGGCCCGTTCGCACGTCTGCGTCCAGGCAGCGAACTGGGCGCCCGTGCCCATGTGGGTAACTTTGTCGAACTGAAGAACGCCCGCCTGGGTGAAGGCGCCAAAGCCGGCCATCTGGCGTACCTCGGCGACGCCGAGATCGGTGCACGTACCAACATCGGTGCCGGTACCATCACCTGCAACTACGATGGCGCGAACAAGTTCAAGACTACCCTTGGTGAGGACGTGTTCATCGGCTCCAATAACTCACTGGTTGCGCCTGTGGATATCTTGGATGGCGCCACCACTGCCGCCGGTTCGACCATCACCCAGAATGTCGAAGCGGGCCAGCTCGCTGTAGGTCGTGCGCGTCAGCGCAACATCGACGGCTGGAAGCGGCCGGAGAAAATCAAGAAGAGCTGAGTTATCCACAAATGTAAAAAAGGCCGACTGTACAGTGTATAAGTCGGCCTTTTATCATTCTGTGGATAAATTGGCTTTGTCGAACAAGTTATGCACAGATGGGTTTTTGTCGGATCTGCTTGACGCAGTTAACGCTTTAGGTTTTGATTGGCATCACTAACTTTCGAAACGAAACTTAAAGACGCCATGTCGAAACGTAACACCCCACAACGCCGCCACAACATCCTCGCCTTGCTGAATGAGCAGGGGGAAGTGAGCGTTGATGCGCTGGCCAAGCGTTTCGAAACCTCAGAGGTGACCATCCGCAAGGACCTCGCCGCCCTCGAAGCCAACGGCTTGCTGCTGCGACGTTACGGTGGTGCGGTGACCATGCCGCAAGAACTGATCGCAGAGCAGGCGCAACCAGTCTCCTTATACAAGCAGGCCATTGCCAGGGCAGCGGTAGGGCGCATCCGAGAACACGCGCGCATCATCATCGACAGTGGTAGCACCACGGCAGCGATGATTCCCGAACTGGGTCACCAGCCGGGCCTGGTGGTGATGACCAACTCGCTGAATGTAGCCCGCGCCCTGAGTGAACTGGAGCACGAGCCGGTGCTGTTGATGACCGGCGGCACCTGGGACCCGCATTCCGAATCCTTCCAGGGACAGGTCGCCGAGCAGGTATTGCGCTCCTACGATTTCGACCAGTTGTTCATTGGTGCCGATGGCATCGACCTGACCCGCGGCACCACCACCTTCAATGAGCTGCTGGGGTTGAGCCGGGTGATGGCCGAAGTGGCGCGTGAAGTAGTTGTGATGGTCGAGTCAGACAAGGTCGGGCGCAAGATCCCCAACCTTGAACTGCCCTGGGGCAACGTAAACACCCTGATTACCGATGAGCGCTTGCCCACAGCGGCGCGTGAACAAATTGAAGCCCGCGGCGTCCATGTGATCTGTGCCGCACTCTCCAAGGAGCATATCTAATGTGTGGAATCGTTGGCGCCGTCGCCGAACGTAACATCACGACCATCCTGATCGAAGGCCTCAAGCGTCTGGAATACCGCGGCTATGACAGCGCAGGTCTTGCGGTATACACCCAGCAAGGCAACCTGGAGCGTCGTCGTCGAATTGGTAAGGTGAGCGAACTGGAAGCAGCGGTTGCCGCCGATCCGCTGGTCGGCCAGTTGGGTATTGCCCACACCCGTTGGGCTACCCATGGCGCGCCAACCGAGCACAATGCCCACCCGCATTTTTCCGGCCAGGAACTGGCGGTGGTGCATAACGGCATCATCGAGAACCACGAAGAACTGCGTGAACAGCTTAAGGGCCTGGGCTACCTGTTCAGTTCCGAGACCGACACCGAAGTCATCGTCCACCTGCTGCACCACACCCTGAAAACTGTTCCGGACCTCGCCGACGCCCTGAAGGCTGCTGTCAAGCAACTGCACGGTGCCTATGGCCTGGCGGTGATCAGTGTGCACCAGCCTGACCGTCTGCTGGCGGCCCGCAGCGGCAGCCCGCTGGTGATTGGTCTGGGCCATGGCGAGAACTTCCTGGCCTCGGATCAACTGGCGCTGCGTCAGGTGACCGACCGCTTCATGTACCTGGAAGAGGGTGATATCGCCGAGATTCGCCGCGATCAGGTATCAATCTGGGATGTAACCGGAGCCAAGGTTCAGCGCGAGACCGTGCAGTACCACGAAGGTGCCGAAGCCGCTGACAAGGGCGAGTACCGCCACTTCATGCTCAAGGAAATCCACGAGCAACCAACCGTGGTTCAGCGCACCCTGGAAGGCCGTCTGGGCAAGGACCATGTACTGGTTCAGGCCTTCGGTCCGCAGGCTGCCGACTTGTTTGCAAAAGTGCGCAATGTGCAGATTGTCGCCTGTGGCACCAGCTATCACGCCGGTATGGTTGCGCGTTACTGGCTCGAAGAGCTGGCCGGCATTCCATGCCAGGTGGAAGTGGCTAGCGAGTTCCGTTACCGCAAAGTTGTGGTACAGCCAGACACCCTGTTCGTGTCGATCTCCCAATCCGGTGAAACCGCCGACACCCTGGCAGCACTGCGCAACGCCAAACAGCTGGGCTTCCTCGGCAGCCTGGCGATCTGCAACGTCGGCATCAGCTCGCTGGTTCGCGAGTCGGACCTGACCCTGCTGACTCAGGCCGGTCCGGAAATCGGCGTGGCGTCGACCAAGGCGTTCACCACGCAACTGGTATCGCTGATGCTGCTGACCCTGTCGTTGGGTCAGGTGCGTAGCACTCTGGCAGCGGGTGTGGAGGCCGAGCTGGTCGAAGAGCTGCGTCGCCTGCCGACTCGCCTGGGCGAAGCCCTGGCCATGGACGCGGTAGTCGAAAAAACCGCCGAGTTGTTCGCCGACAAGCACCACACCCTGTTCCTGGGCCGCGGTGCCCAGTTCCCGGTGGCGATGGAAGGCGCGCTCAAGCTCAAGGAAATCTCCTATATTCACGCCGAAGCCTACCCGGCGGGTGAACTCAAACATGGTCCGCTGGCTCTGGTCGACAGCGACATGCCGGTGGTCACCGTGGCGCCAAACAATGAACTGCTGGAGAAGCTCAAGTCCAACCTGCAGGAAGTGCGCGCCCGTGGCGGGCAACTGATCGTCTTCGCCGACCAGGCCGCCGGCATGAGCAACGGTGAAGGCACTCACGTAATTGCCGTGCCGCACATCATCGATGCCCTGGCACCGATCCTCTACACCATTCCGCTGCAACTGCTGTCGTACTACGTGGCGGTGCTCAAAGGTACCGACGTCGACCAGCCGCGTAATTTGGCCAAGTCGGTCACTGTAGAGTAACTATCGCTGCGGTTAGCAACATAACTGTCGCAACAACAAGGGAGCCACTTTTCGGCTCCCTTTTTTATGTCTGGCAATAGATCAACGTGCCGATTCCACTTGGTCGTGCTTGCAAGTGCCTGGCCGGGACGGGCCCAATGCATTGAGGCAAGCGGTTGCACCGTTTAGAGGCAGTTTCTGCTTCGTTTTAGCGGTGTTGAGGCTGTAAACAGCCATTTTGTACGTTGGCGTGGATTTTGCGATGACTTCGCTGAGCTAAATCAACGAGGACGATTCATGCTTGCCAACAGCCGCTTCATTTCTTGTTTTCTTCCATTTGCCTTTCTCCCGCTGGTCGAAGTTGTTCAGGCAGAGACACAGCCACCGTTCGCCATTCTCGAACAGCTCTCCGCTATACCGACCAAGTTGGAACAAGGTCAATATGCGGGGAACTACTATGTACCTTCCTCGCTGGAGAATGTCAGTTGGGGATACTTGCCGAATCGCACTGCGAAGCCGGTTTTGAGCATCCCTTCGGGTAGCGTGGTGACCTTTGACACATTGTCCCATGAAGGCCTCATGGAAGATCAGGGGCGGGATCCGGTCGCCTATTTTGGTACGCACGGAGTAAAGCCAGGGCAGGTGTTGAAGGAAGCCATTGCCTTGACAGCCTCCGATCGTGCCCATGATTTCGCCAAGGATGGTCCCCACGTGGTTACGGGGCCCGTTGCCGTGGAAGGGGCGCAACCGGGCGATGTGCTCAAGGTTGAAATCCTGGCAGTTGAGCCACGGGTTCCTTATGGCGTTATTTCAAGTCGACACGGCTTTGGTGCGCTTCCGGGGGAATATCCCAAAACCCCAGCCCAGCCCAATGCCAGCGCCGAGCACCCGGAGCGCTACGGCAATCTATCGATTTTCACACCCATCGAGCGGGGCGAGGCAGGATATGTCGGCACGCTGGATGGCGGCGCGGGCAAGAAGATCCGATTTCCTCTGCACCCGTTCATGGGCATCATGGGCGTCGCGGCTAACACCGACCAGCCCGTACATTCCGTTCCCCCGGCCCATTATGGCGGCAATCTGGACGTGAATGATCTGGGAGCAGGCGCCACTGCCTACTACCCGGTAATGGTCCCCGGTGCCCTGTTTTACACCGGTGATAGCCACTTTGTTCAAGGGGATGGCGAGGTTGCGCTGACTGCGCTGGAAGGATCGGCACGGGCAACCTTTCGCCTCACACTGCTGAAAAGCGGCGCCAAGCAGATTCCTGGAAAATCGATATCCCAGCCGATGGGCGAAACAGATGAGTTCTGGATCACTCTTGGGCTGGATGAGGATCTGGATGAGGCAATGAAGAAGTCCACGCGTGAAGCGATCCACTTCCTCAAGGCGAAATATGGCATCGATGAAGCGGTTGCGTTCGCCTACCTGAGTGCCGCAACTGACTTTCAGGTCTCTCAGGTGGTCGATAGAACCAAGGGCATCAATTCAATGATCCGCAAGGCAGACTTCAGCGAGTTTGAGGACTAGGGCTGCAATCCCTAACCACAAAAACCCCGTTTATCGGGGTTTTTTGTGGTTCTGCCGGTCCAGCAAGTTATTTGCTGGCCAGCGACTGATGGGCCAGCGGGCAGCTCTGGGCGCTGAGGTAGCGCGACTTTTTCAGCCAGTCCTGTTGCGGGTAGTAGGCGAAGACATAGCTGCCGCGTTGCAGCGTATCGATCAGCTTGCCGGCAATGGCCGGCCGTACGGCAGGGCAGCCCTGGCTGCGGCCCAGGCGGCCGAGACCAGGAACGACCTTGGGATCGGCGTAGGCGGCGGCATGCATGACAATCGCACGCGACATGCTGTTGTCGTTGAACCCCGGCTCCAGCCCCTGCAAGCGCAACGAACGGCCATGCTTGCCGTTGTAGGTCTGGCCGGTTTCATACATACCGATCGAAGACTGGTAGCTGTTCGGCGTGTTGGAAAACGCGGTCGGTACATCGGCACCACTGTTCTTGCCGTGGGCAACCCATTCCTCGAACAAGAGTTTCCGGGCGCGCAAATCGAACACCCACAGGCGTTTGTCACGTGAGGCCTTGGAGTAGTCGATCACTGTCAGCAGCTTGTCCTCATCGCTGTCACTGGCGCACTCATAGGCGGTGAGCGCCAGGGTCAGGGTCGAGAGGCTGGCGCTTGGCGCCAATTGCTGCAGTTCGGCAGCGGTAGGCAGGGGCTGGGCGTAGGCAGTCTGCCAGGCGCTCAGGAAAAACAGGCCAATACTGGCCGCTGAGAGCCGGAGGGCTCCCCGCAAGGGTTCGAACATCGACATGGAGTATCCTGTAAAAAACCTGTCTGCGATCGAGGGTGTGTCAGCCGCTCGGCGTTAAACCGGGCGGCATTCGTCCCTTGCATACTGCGCTGTGCGCCTTGTCTTGCAGGGCGCCAGCTCGCTAAATCGTCAACAGGTGCTAAGTCCTAATGGTCGGTTTTGCTATGCGTTGTTATGGCACGTCTTCTAAGCGAAAAATCGGCTTGTTCAGAGCCAAAGCCCGCTACTTTGCTTTATTTCTACAGGATTGCCGATCATTTCTTGACCAATGGTTTAGTTTCTTCACTGTCTTCGGTGCTGATCACGGTGAATTTTCCATTGCTGCGGGTATCCCGGGTGGAGGCCCAATCGGTGATCACCAGCATCGTGCCGACGTCCATCGCCGCGCGCAAATGGCCGCGGAATTCCGCGTTCATGTTCAGTTGGCCCAGTTGTTCATAAGGCGTATCGCCGTACTCCGGGTTGCTCATACCCACCACTGACCAGCGCAATGGCTGCGTGGCGTCGAGTGCCAGGGCGGAGGGTTTTTGCAGCAGGGAATACACCGCCATGCCGCTGCGACGCTTGCCGTTCTCTGGCGACAGTGCTGGCGCTGAACCGATCAGTTGGCCACCGCGGTAAACATAGGCGCGCAGGTCGGCGCGACTGATCAGGATCGACAGCGGCCCCGCCGTCGGGTCCGGATCGTTCCAGAACTGTTGATTGTTCAGTACCAGCGGGCCCTGGGCTTTGCCCTCGGTGACTGTAGGCGCCAGCACGCCGGGGTGGTTTACCTCCACCGGAGCACTGTGGGTATCGGAAACGATCACGGTGGTGGAGCTGAAGCCGGTGACTTCATACAGCTTCTTGGCAAAGGCCATTGGCAGGCGCACGCAACCGTGAGAGGCGGGGTAGCCCGGTAGATGGCCGGCGTGCAGGGCGATGCCGTCCCACGTCAGCCGCTCCATGTAGGGCATCGGCGCGCTGTTGTAGAGGCTGGATTTATGCTCGACCTTCTTCTGCAGAATGCTGAACACCCCGGTAGGGGTTTCCCGGCCAGGCTTGCCGCTGCTCACGGTACTGACGCCAATGGCGATGCCATTGCGGTAGACGTAGGCACGTTGCTCGGTAAGGCTGACGACCACGGTCACCGGTCCCACCGGCGAAACCTGCGGGTACCAGAGAAACTGGCCGGGCTTGAGACTGTCGAGCTGGGTCCTGAGTTCGGCCGGGGTGGGCACCTGCAAGGGCGCCGCTTCGACCACGGCCGCGGCGAGTAACAAACCCAGTGCGAGCGGTAGATGCATCATCGAATCCATCCTTTGATAACCTGCTGCCAGCTTAGACGGAGCGTTCGCCATCGGGCAATGACTCACGGAGCAGTGAGCGCCTGTGGATATCTCACCCTGGCAGGGCGCGTGCGCTTTCATGCAGGCCCTGTGGATAAAATTAAGCGATCCACCAGGCCAAGGCAATGGCGGACCTGTGGAGAGTTATCCCCAACCCGTCGACTGAGAATGATCGGCGAAACCGCAGCCGACTCGCTCAGCGGTGCATAAACGATATCGTCGCGGTGCTGGCGTTGCACCGAGGCGGGCACCAGCGTTATCCCCAGGCCGGCCGCTACCAGACCCAGCGCTGTCTGCAGTTCATTGGTCCACTGAATCACCTGCACGCTCAGGCCTTGGCTGGCGAACAGCCCCATGATGTGGTCGGCATAGCTTGGGCGAGGTGTGGCGGGGTAGAGGATGAAAGGCTCAAACGCCAGGCGCACCAGGTCAATGGGTTGGCCGATCAGTGGATGACCGCAGGGCAGGGCGACTACCAGCGGGTCTTCGCGCAGTACCTGCTGCTCGATGGCCGGGTCCTTGATATGGATGCGCCCGAAGCCGATATCGATGCGCCCGGCTTTCAGGGCTTCGACCTGTTGCAGGGTGATCATCTCCTGCAGACCCAGCTCAAGTTCGGCATTACGGCGTAATTGGCGGATCAGCTCGGGCAGCAGGTCGTAGAGGGTCGAAGGTGCGAAACCTATGCGCAACCATTGCCGCTCGCTGTTGGCGATGCGCTTGGCGCCTTCGGCGATCTGTTCGAGTTGATCGAGCAGCATCGCGCTCTGTTCATAAAAGTAGCGACCTGCTTCTGTCAGGCGCAGTGGCCGGTTGCGCTCCAGCAATTCGACGCCGAGGGTTTCTTCCAGCTGACGGATCTGCCGGCTCAGGGGCGGTTGGGCGATATGCAGCTGCTCGGCGGCGCGAGTGAAGTTCAGGGTCTGCGCGAGCACCCGGAAATAACGCAGATGGCGCAGTTCCATGATACCTCCAGGGTATTGTTGCCTACCCAACAGATATTGGACTGCCTACTACACGTGACGCAAGCTGCTTCCCTGTGGATAACCAGACCCTGTGGATATCGTCCAGCAAGAACAAAAAGAGGGCAGCCCATGAGCAGCCACCTGTTAAGCGAGCGCAGCCGTGTGTTTCAGCGCGCCGATCCTTATGCCGTGTCCGAATACGTAAATCAGCATGTCGGTGGCCACAGCCTGCGCCTGCCCAGAACCGGCGACCTGCAGGCGAGCATCAACCACCGCAAGTTTGCCAGCCTTGACCTGTGCCGCTTGAGCTACGGCGGCAAGGCGCGGATTACCTCGCCCGCACTGGGTACCCTGTATCACCTGCAGATACTGCTCAAGGGGCATTGCCAGTCGAACTGTCGCGGCAATGAGCATTACTACGTCCCCGGTGAGCTGCTGCTGATCAACCCGGACGATCCGGTAGACCTGACCTACTCGGCCGACTGCGAAAAATTCATCCTCAAATTGCCGGTCGCTCTGCTCGAACAGGCTTGCCAGGAGCAGCGCTGGCAGGTGCCGGATGGTGGAATCCGTTTCAACAGCGCACGCCATGTCACCGGCGAGCTGGAAGGTTTTATCGGGTTGCTTGGCCTGGTGTGCGAAGAAGCGGAGTCAGCGAATTCGTTGCTGCAGGTACAGGAGCATTACGGGCGCATCGTTGCCAGCAAACTGCTGAGCTTGCTGGGCAATAACGTTCAGCGCGGGGAGCCTTCGCAACAGCCGCACTCGTTTGAGCAACTGGCCGCGTATATCGACGCTCACCTGGATCAGGACATCAGTGTCGTACAACTGATGAATGTGGCGCGGGTCAGTGAGCGCTCGTTGTATTCGCTGTTCGAACGGCATGCCGGGTTGTCGCCCAAGGGCTATGTGCGCCAGCGCAAGCTTGACCGCATTCATGCCGCGCTTCAGGACCCGGCCAGCACGGTGCGTAATGTCACCGAGATCGCCCTGGACTACGGTTTTCTGCACTTGGGTCGTTTTGCCGAAAGCTATCGCCAGCGCTTCGGTGAACTGCCTTCGGTTACTTTCAAACGTCATCGCTGACACCTGGTCAGTCCCTGCGCAAACTGGATAGCAATTCGCAGGAAACGGCTATTGGCGCTTTTGTGCTGCTCCTAACCTGAGATCGCGAACACTGCTCGGCAGGTTCGCTTTCGGGTTTCGATAACAACAACAAAAGAGACACGCCACATGCGAGCGATCGATATCAACAGCCTGATCGATCAGGCGAAGTTCAATACCTTTCACTGGCGTGTACTGTTCTGGTGCGCGCTGATCATCATCTTCGACGGCTATGACCTGGTCATCTATGGCGTAGTGTTGCCGGCGTTGATGCAGGAGTGGGGCATGACCCCGCTGCAGGCTGGCGCCCTGGGCAGCTACGCCCTGTTCGGCATGATGTTCGGTGCCCTGGTGTTCGGGCCGCTGTCCGACCGCATCGGGCGCAAGAAAGCCATCATGATCTGCGTGATCCTGTTCAGCGGTTTTACCGTGCTCAATGGCTTTGCCCGCAACCCCACCGAATTCGGCATCTGCCGCTTTCTGGCGGGGTTGGGCATCGGCGGGGTGATGCCCAACGTGGTGGCGTTGATGAATGAGTACGCTCCCAGACGCATGCGCAGCACGCTGGTCGCCATCATGTTCAGCGGCTATTCGGTAGGCGGCATGCTCTCGGCGGGCCTGGGGATCGTGTTGCTGCCGGCCTTCGGTTGGCAGTCGGTGTTCTATGTCGCCGTCATTCCGTTGCTGCTGTTGCCGTTGATCCTGCGCTTCTTGCCAGAGTCGCTGGGCTTTCTGGTGCGCCAGGGACGTACCGAGCAGGCCAGCCAGCTGCTGCAACGGGTCGAACCCGGTTACCAGCCACAGGCAGGTGATCGTCTGGAAGTGGTCACGGGCGTCGAAGCCGGTGGTTCTGTGCCGCAGCTGTTTCGTGAAGGCCGGGCGCTGAGCACCTTGATGCTATGGGTTGCCTTCTTCTGCTGCCTGCTGATGGTTTACGCGCTCAACTCCTGGTTGCCAAAGCTGATGAGCAATGCCGGTTATGGTCTGGGATCGAGCCTGGCCTTTCTCCTGGTACTTAACTTCGGGGCGATTTTTGGCGCGGTCGGTGGCGGCTGGATTGGAGATCGATTCAAGCTCGACCGCGTGCTGGTGGTGTTCTTCGCGCTGGCGGCACTGTCGATCAGTCTGCTGGGCTTCAAAAGCCCGACTCCGGTGCTGTACCTGCTGATCGCCATTGCCGGGGCGACCACGATCGGTACACAGATCCTGGCCTATGCCTGTGTCGCGCAGTTCTACCCGATGGGGATTCGTTCCACAGGGCTGGGTTGGGCGTCGGGTATCGGGCGTAGCGGGGCAATCGTTGGCCCGATCCTCGGCGGCTTGTTGCTGGGGATCCAGCTGCCGCTGGCGCTGAATTTCATGGCCTTTGCCGTACCGGGCGCCGTGGCGGCGGTGGCGATGATGGTGTTTGCCAGCCGCAGTACGGCCAAGCAAACCGCGACCCTGCAATCAGCGGCCTAGCCAACCACTAAACCAGCTCCCGCAAAACCTGTAGGAGCTGGCGCAGCCTGCGATGCGGACCCCGCAGTCCTCACGTCAAAAACAACAATAAAAAGAGCACGCCATCATGAACAACCTCCGTCCAACCGGGTTGCTGTCTTTGCTCGCCCTGAGTTTCACTACCCAGGCCGCCGAGCCGGATTTCTTCAAGGACACCACCGCGACCCTGCAAGCGCGCAACTATTACTTCAGCCGCGATTTTTCCGGCATCGTCGGTGCCAACCCGCAATCGAAGGCCGAGGAGTGGGGGCAGGGCTTTATCCTCAACGTCAAGTCGGGCTATACCCCGGGGATCATTGGTGTAGGCGTCGATGCAATCGGCCTGCTCGGGATCAAGCTCGACAGCAGCCCGGACCGTACCGGTACCGGCTTGCTGCCGGTTCAGGACGACGGCCGCGCGGCAGACGAATACAGCCGGGCAGGGGCGACTTTGAAGCTGCGCTATTCGAAGACCGAAGTGAAAGTCGGTGAGCTGCAAACCAACTTGCCCATCCTCCAGTACAACGATTCGCGCCTGCTACCGCCGACTTATCAGGGCGCCAGCATCAGCTCGGCCGAGATCAGCGGTCTTACTTTACAGGCAGGTCACCTGAGTTCCACCAGCCTGCGCAACGAAGCGGGTGATGAAAAACTGATCGCCATGCTCGGCCACTTGCCGCAGCGCCAGGCCAACAGCGATGCCTTCAATTTTGCCGGTGGCGATTACAGCTTCAACGCCAACCGCAGCACCTTGAGCCTGTGGTACGGCCGCCTCGAAGACATTTATCAACAGGGCTTTGTCGGTCTCAAGCACAGCGAGCCGGTGGGCGATTGGGTACTGGGCGCCAACCTTGGCTACTTCAGCGCCAAAGAGCAGGGCGAAAGCCGTATTGGCGATATCGACAACCAGGCTTTTTATTCGCTGCTGTCGGCCAAGCGTGGTGGGCACACCTTCACCGTCGGCTACCAGGGCATCTTTGGCGAGAACGCGTTTCCCCGTGTGTTTCCGAATATTTCACCCTTGGGTAACGAAGTGCCGACCTATGAATTCTCCTATGCCGATGAGCGCTCCTGGCAGGTGCGCTACGACTACGACTTCGTCGCCATGGGAGTGCCGGGGCTGACGGCAACGGTTCGCTACCTGAAAGGCAACAATGTCGACACCGGGCTCGGCTTTGAAGGCAAGGAGCATGAGCGTGACCTGGATATCGGCTATGCGGTGCAGAGCGGCGTGCTCAAGGGGCTTGGGGTGCGCTTGCGCAATGCCATGGCGCGCTCCAACTACCGTTCGGACATCGATGAGAACCGGGTGGTGCTGACGTACACCTGGAGCTTGTTGTAAAGCGCATCGCGGGCAACCGTGCGATGCGTTTGGCAACACACCGTCCATCCCGCGATTGGTCGAAGACGCGTGCTTTCGCTTAGACTGCCAGGATAACTACAACGAGTGTCCTGGTATGGAGAGTCCCCTGCTCAGTGAGCGCAGCCGGGTTTTCGATCGTGCCGATCCTTATGCCGTGTCGACCTACGTCAATCAGCATGTGGGCGTGCACCACATCCGTCTGCCGCATCACGGTCACCCCGAGGCGTGCCTCGACCATCGCAAGTTCGCCAGCCTGGATCTGTGCCGGATCAGCTACGGCGGCGAAGTACGGGTGATGTCGCCGGCGTTGGAAAACGTCTTTCACCTGCAAATCCTGCTGCGTGGCCATTGCCTGTGGCGGCGCGGTCGTGCCGAGCGTTTGCTGGGGCCGGGCGAGTTGCTGCTGATCAACCCGGACGAACCGGTCGACCTGGCCTATTCCGCCGACTGCGAAAAATTCATTCTCAAACTGCCCAACCGCTTGCTTGAAAGTGTCTGCGATGAACAACGCTGGCAGCGCCCCAGCGAGGGTGTGCGGTTTATCCACAGCCATTACCAGTTGCTGGCGCTGGAAGGGTTCGCCGGGCTGTTGGCCATGGTCTGCCATGAGGCCGAAGCCAGCGAACCGTTGCTGCGCGTGCAGGAACACTACAGCCAGATAATCGCCAGCAAGCTGCTGACCCTGATGCCGACCAACGTCAGCCGTGAGGCGATCAACAGCCAGGGCGTCACCTTCGACCGGATTGCCGGTTACATCGAGGGCAACCTCAAGCTGGATATCAGCAGCGAACAATTGGCGCGCCAGGCCAGCATGAGCCTGCGCTCGCTGTATGCGCTGTTCGAGCGAAACGCTGGTACCACGCCGAAAATGTACATCCGCCAGAAAAAACTCGAACGCATCCACGCCAACCTGGCCGATGCCACTTGCCCGGTGCGCAGCATTACTGAACTGGCCATGGATTACGGCTTCGTACACCTCGGCCGCTTTTCGGAAAACTACAAATCGCTGTTCGGCGAACTGCCCTCCGACACCCTCAAGCGTCGTTCCTGACACTTTGCAGAAAACGGATAAAGGTCTGCACAAAGCGGATATTTGCCGTCCCCCTCGCTCCTTAACCTGACATGGCCTGAACACAATAACAACGGAGGCCCCGGCCATGTCCCTGGGATTCGATTACCTTAATTCCCTGCTTGAAGAAGATCAGGAGAAGGGCGTCTTTCGCTGCAAGCGCGAGATGTTCACCGACCCCCGTCTGTTCGATCTTGAAATGAAACACATCTTCGAGGGCAACTGGCTGTACCTTGCCCACGAAAGCCAGATTCCTGAAAAGAACGACTTCCTCACCACCACCATGGGGCGCCAGCCGATTTTCATCGCGCGCAACAAGGAGGGGGTGCTCAATGCCTTCCTCAATGCCTGCAGCCACCGCGGTGCAATGCTCTGCCGGCACAAGAGCGGTAACCGCTCCTCCTACACCTGCCCATTCCACGGCTGGACGTTCAACAACTCCGGCAAGCTGCTCAAGGTCAAGGATCCGGTCGATGCCGGCTACCCGGCGAGCTTCAACTGTGAAGGCTCCCATGACCTGACCAAGGTCGCCCGCTTCGAGTCCTATCGCGGCTTCTTGTTCGGCAGCCTGAACCCGGACGTAGTGCCGCTGGTCGAGCACCTGGGCGAGTCGGCGAAGATCATCGACATGATCGTCGATCAGTCGCCGGAAGGTCTGGAAGTGCTGCGCGGTTCGTCTTCCTACATCTATGAAGGCAACTGGAAGCTGACCGCCGAGAACGGCGCCGACGGCTATCACGTCAGTGCCGTGCACTGGAACTATGCCGCCACCCAGAACCAGCGCAAGCAGCGCGAAGCGGGCGGTGAAGTGAAAACCATGAGTGCGGGTGGCTGGGCCAAGAGCGGTGGCGGCTTCTACTCCTTCGATAAGGGCCACCTGTTGCTCTGGACCCGTTGGGCCAACCCCGAGGACCGTCCGCTGTTCGAGCGCCGTGACGAACTGGCCGCTGACTTCGGTCAGGCCCGTGCCAACTGGATGATCGAGAACTCGCGCAACCTGTGCCTGTACCCCAACGTGTACCTGATGGACCAGTTCAGCTCGCAGATCCGTATCGCCCGGCCGATCGCCGTGGACAAGACAGAGATCACCATCTATTGCATCGCCCCCAAGGGCGAGAGCGATGAGGCCCGGGCCCAGCGTATCCGTCAGTACGAAGACTTCTTCAACGTCAGTGGCATGGCCACTCCGGATGACCTCGAAGAGTTCCGCTCGTGTCAGATGGGTTACCAGGGCGGGCGTGGCTGGAACGACATGTCTCGCGGGGCAACCCACTGGGTTGACGGCGCCGATGCTGCTGCGCAGGAAATCGACCTGCATCCGCAAATGAGCGGTGTGCGCACCGAAGACGAAGGCCTGTTCGTGCTCCAGCACAAGTACTGGCAGGAAACCATGCTCAAGGCCCTCGCTGACGAGCAGCAACTGATCCCTGTGGAGGCCGTGCAATGAGCATTTCCTTCGAGCAAGTACGCGACTTTCTCTACGAAGAAGCGCGTTATCTGGACGACAGCCAGTGGGACAACTGGCTGGAGTGCTACGCCGCCGACGCAACCTTCTGGATGCCGGCCTGGGACGACAACGACCAGCTCACCGAAGACCCGCAACGGGAAATCTCGCTGATCTGGTACGGCAACCGTGGCGGCCTGGAAGACCGGGTGTTCCGGATCAAGACCGAACGCTCCAGTGCGACCATGCCCGACACCCGTACCTCGCACAACATCAGCAACATCGAACTGCTGGAACAGGGCGATGGCGTCTGCAAGGTGCGTTTCAACTGGCACACCTTAAGCTTTCGCTACAAGACAGTGGACAGTCACTTCGGCACCAGTTTCTACACCCTTGATGTGCGCGGCGAGCGGCCGCTGATCAAGGCCAAGAAAGTCGTGCTCAAGAACGACTACGTGCGTCAGGTCATCGACGTTTACCACATCTGAATCCAGTTTTTCTGCGAGGTGCGCCATGCACAAGATCGCCTTGAATTTCGAGGACGGGGTTACCCGTTTCATTGACGCCGCTGCTGACGAAACCGTGGCGGATGCCGCCTACCGCCAGGGCATCAACATTCCGCTGGATTGCCGTGATGGCGCCTGCGGTACCTGCAAGTGCTTTGCCGAGGCCGGTCGTTACGACCTCGGTCAGGAATACATCGAAGATGCCTTGAGCGAAGAAGAAGCCGCCCAGGGTTATGTGCTGACCTGCCAGATGCGTGCCGAGAGCGATTGCGTGGTACGCATTCCGGCTTCGTCCCAGGTGTGCAAGACCGAGCAGTCCAGCTACCAGGCCAGCATCAGTGCGGTGCGTCAGCTCTCCGACAGCACCATTGCGCTGTCGATCAAGGGCGATGCTTTGAGCCGCCTGGCCTTTCTGCCCGGGCAGTACGTCAACCTCGGCGTGCCCGGCAGTGAACAGACCCGCGCCTATTCCTTCAGCTCGCTGCAGAAGGATGGCGAAGTCAGCTTCCTGATCCGCAACGTGCCGGGCGGCCTGATGAGCAGCTTCCTCACTGGCCTGGCCAAGGCCGGCGACAGCATGACCCTGGCCGGACCGCTGGGCAGTTTCTACCTGCGCGAAATCCGCCGGCCGTTGCTGCTGTTGGCGGGGGGGACCGGGCTCGCTCCGTTCACCGCGATGCTGGAGAAAATTGCCGAGGAGGGCAGTGAACATCCGCTGCACCTGATCTACGGCGTGACCAACGACTTCGACCTGGTTGAGCTGGACCGCCTGCAAGCGCTGGCTGCACGCATCCCCAATTTCAGCTACAGCGCCTGCGTGGCCAACCCCGACAGCCAGCACCCGCTCAAGGGTTATGTCACCCAGCACATCGAGCCGCAGCACCTTAACGAGGGCGACGTCGATGTGTACCTGTGCGGCCCGCCGCCGATGGTCGAGGCGGTCAGCCAGTACATCCGCGAACAGGGCATCACCCCAGCGAACTTCTACTACGAAAAATTCGCCGCTGCCGCTGCCTGAACCTGTTTACGGGGCCGGGCGCATCGTGCGGGTACGTTCGGTCCCTTTTTACTCGAGGTTGTCATGAACAACAGATTCGACAACAAGGTCGCGCTGGTTACCGGCGCGGCGCAGGGCATCGGCCGCCGTCTGTGCGAGCGCTTGCTCGAAGAGGGCGCGACCCTGGTAGCCGTGGATCGCTCGGAGCTGGTCCACGAGCTGCAAGGCGAGGGCGTACTGACCTTGACAGCGGACCTGGAGCAGTACGACGACTGCAACCGGGTCATGGCCGCTGCGGTGGAGCACTTCGGCCGCCTTGATGTGCTGGTCAACAACGTTGGCGGCACCATCTGGGCCAAGCCGTTCGAGCATTACGAAGCGGCGCAGATCGAAGCCGAAGTCCGTCGCTCGTTGTTCCCGACCTTGTGGTGCTGTCATGCCGCCTTGCCCTACATGCTTGAGCAGGGCCATGGCGCCATCGTCAACGTTTCCTCGATCGCCACGCGTAGCGTCAACCGTGTGCCGTACGGCGCCGCCAAAGGTGGCGTGAATGCTCTGACTGCGTGCCTGGCCTTTGAAACTGCCGGCCGCGGTGTGCGGGTCAACGCTACGGCCCCCGGTGGCACCGAAGCACCGCCACGTCGGGTGCCGCGTAACAGTGCCGAACAGAGCGGCGACGAGAAAGTCTGGTACCAGCAAATCGTCGACCAGACGCTCGACAGCAGCCTGATGAAACGCTACGGCAACCTTGATGAGCAGGTTGGCGCGATCCTCTTCCTGGCCTCCGACGAGGCTTCCTACATTACCGGCACGGTATTGCCGGTCGGCGGCGGCGACCTCGGCTGAGCGCCCCCTGGAGATCTCGATGAGTCATCCCCTGATTGAACGCATCTCGACGCTGATCGTCGACCTGCCCACCATTCGCCCGCACAAGCTGGCGATGCACACCATGCAGAAACAGACGCTGGTGATCATCCGCCTGCAGTGTTCGGATGGCATCGAAGGCCTCGGTGAGTCCACCACGATTGGCGGCCTGGCCTATGGCAACGAAAGCCCGGAAAGCATCAAGCAGAACATCGACAGCTACTTCGCGCCGCTGCTGATCGGCCAGGATGCGAGCAACATCAATGCCGCCATGCAACGCCTGGACAAGGTGATCAAGGGCAACACCTTCGCCCGCTCCGGGATCGAGAGCGCGTTGCTCGATGCCCAGGGCAAGCGTCAGGGCCTGGCCGTCAGCGAACTGCTTGGCGGGCGTGTGCGCGACAGCCTGGAAGTGGCCTGGACCCTGGCCAGCGGTGACACTGCGCGCGACATTGCCGAGGCCGAGCAGATGCTCGATTTACGCCGCCACCGCATCTTCAAACTGAAGATCGGTTCCAGCGAAGTCGCCCATGACCTCAACCATGTAATTGCCATCAAGCGCGCACTGGGCGAACGCGCCAGTGTGCGGGTGGACGTCAACCAGTACTGGGACGAGTCCCAGGCCATCCGCGCCTGCCAAGTGCTGGGCGACAACGGTATCGACCTGGTCGAACAGCCTATTTCGCGTATCAATCGTGCCGGTCAAGTGCGCCTGAACCAGCGCAGCCCGGCACCGATCATGGCCGATGAATCCATCGAGAGCGTTGAGGATGCCTTCAGTCTGGCGGCCGATGGCGCAGCGAGCATCTTCGCCCTGAAGATCGCCAAGAACGGCGGTCCGCGTGCCGTACTGCGCACCGCGCAGATCGCCGAAGCCGCCGGTATCGCCCTGTACGGCGGGACCATGCTCGAAGGTTCGATCGGCACCCTGGCCGCTGCCCATGCCTTTGTCACCCTGAACAAACTGACCTGGCACACCGAACTGTTCGGCCCGCTGCTGCTGACCGAAGAGATCGTTAACGAGGCGCCGGTGTACCGCGACTTCGCCCTGCACGTACCCCGTACCCCGGGCCTGGGCCTGACCCTGGACGAAGAACGCCTGGCGTTCTTCAGCCGCAAGTAAGGAGAGATGCCATGTTGTTCCACGTGAAAATGACCGTGAACCTGCCCCTGGACATGGACCCGGCCAAAGCTGCGCAGCTAAAGGCCGACGAAAAGGAACTGGCCCAGCGCCTGCAGCGTGAAGGCAGCTGGCGTCACCTGTGGCGCATTGCCGGGCACTACGCCAACTACAGCGTGTTCGACCTAGCCAGTGTCGAGGCGCTGCACGACACCCTGATGCAGCTGCCGCTGTTCCCCTATATGGACATCGAGATTGATGGCCTGTGCCGCCACCCGTCATCGATCCACAGCGACGACCGTTGAACGCGAAACGCCGATAACAACAATTCGAGGTACAAACCATGACCGTGAAGATCGCTCACACTGCCGATGTCCAGAAATTCTTCGAAGAAGTCAGTGGCCTGAACAACGACCTGGGCAGCCCGCGCATGAAGCTGGTGACCAACCGCATCGTCAACGATGTGGCGCGCATCATCGAAGACCTGCAAGTGACCCCTGATGAGTTCTGGAAGGCGGTGGATTACCTCAACCGCCTGGGTTCGCGCCAGGAAGCCGGCCTGCTGGTTGCCGGCCTGGGTGTTGAACACTACCTGGACCTGCAACTGGATGCCCAGGATGCTGAAGCCGGCATCAGCGGCGGTACGCCGCGCACCATCGAAGGCCCGCTGTATGTTGCCGGCGCACCGCTGGCCGAAGGCGAAGTACGCATGGACGACGGCCTGGACCCAGGGACTGTGATGTTCCTTCAGGGTCGTGTCCTCGACGAGCAAGGTCAGCCGGTGGCTGGCGCCGTGGTCGACCTGTGGCATGCGAACACCCAGGGTACCTATTCGTACTTCGACAGCACCCAGTCGGACTACAACCTGCGTCGCCGCATCGTGACCGATGCCGAAGGGCGCTACCGCGCGCGCAGCATCGTGCCGTCGGGCTATGGCTGCCCGGCAGACGGCCCGACCCAGGAGCTGCTCGATCAGCTCGGTCGTCACGGCAATCGTCCGGCGCATATCCACTTCTTCATTTCGGCACCGGGTTATCGTCACCTGACCACCCAGATCAACCTTGCCGGTGACCAGTACCTGTGGGACGACTTTGCCTATGCCACCCGTGATGGCCTGATCGGCGAGCTGCGCTTTGTCGAAGATGCAGCTGCAGCCGATGCCCGCGGTGTTGAAGGGCGTTTCGCCGAAATGGACTTCGACTTCCAGTTGCTTGCGGCACCCAAGCCTGCCAGCGAAGCGCGCAGCAAGCGGCCGCGGGCGTTGCAGGACGCCTGAGAACCGGGTTGAATCCGGCGCGGGGCAAGCGCGCTCCCACAGTGTTTGTGGAAGCGCGCTTGCCCCGCGCTGCTTTTCAGAAGCCATTTACTGGATGATCCAATGAAAACAATACTCCAGGACTTCTCCCTCTCTGCTTTGGTTGCGGGCTTCATCGCCACGCTGATTTCTTATGCAGGACCCTTGGTGATCATCTTCCAGGCCGCCCACAGTGCACAGTTGTCGGCGGCCGAACTGTCTTCCTGGGTGTGGGCCATTTCCATCGGCAGCGGTGTGTTGGGCATCGTGCTCAGCCTGCGTTTCAAGGTCCCGCTGGTGATTGCCTGGTCGGCACCGGGGTCGGCGCTGTTGGTGGCACTACTACCGGATATCGCGTTTGCCGAGGCGGTCGGCGCTTACATCGTCGCCAACCTGGTGATCCTGCTGGTGGGGTTGTCGGGTGCCTTTGACCGCATCGTCGGCAAGCTGCCACCGGCCATCTCTGCGGCGATGCTGGCCGGTATCCTGTTCAGCTTCGGTACCGGGCTGTTCACCTCGTTGAAGTCGCAACCGCTGTTGGTGCTGGCGATGTTCGTCACTTACCTGCTGTTCAAGCGCATCGCACCACGCTATGCGGTGCTGGGGGTGCTGGTGTGCGGCGTGAGCATTGCCGTGTTTAGCTGCGAAATGAACAGTTCGGCGCTGGTGGTGGGTTTGGCGACGCCGGTGTGGACTACGCCGGTGTTCAGCTGGCATGCCTTGCTGAGCATCAGCTTGCCGTTGGTGATGGTGGCACTGACCGGACAGTTTGTGCCGGGTATCGCCGTGTTGCGCAACGACGGCTATCAAACCCCGGCAAGCCCGATCATCGCCAGTAATGCGTTCACCAGCCTGATACTGGCGCCGTTCGGTTGCCATGGTCTCAACCTTGCGGCAATCACTGCGGCGATCTGTACCGGCCGCGAAGCACATGACGATCCGCGCAAGCGCTACTGGGCGGGGGTCAGCGGCGGTGTGTTGTACCTGATGCTGGGCGTGTTCGGGGCGACGCTGGTATCGCTGTTCACAGCGTTTCCGGCGGCCTTGATCGCGGCGCTGGCCGGGCTGGCCTTGTTCGGGGCCATCGGTGGCGCACTGGCTGGCGCAATGAGCGTGCCGAATGATCGCGAGGCAGCGTTGATCACTTTTCTGGTGACGGCCTCGGGGATGTCATTTCTGGGGCTGTCGGCTGCTTTCTGGGGGTTGATCTTCGGTGTGTTCGCGCACCTGCTGCTGCACCTGCGGCGGCCAGCGCCACAGGTGAGCAGGGTAGGGGTGCAGGCTGACTGAAGTCAGTTCTGCATGGCCATGCCTTCGACGTTCATCGCGGCCTGGCGCAAGGCTTCGGAACGGGTCGGGTGCGGGTGGCAGGTCAGGGCGATGTCTTCGGCCGAGGCCGAAAATTCCATGGCCACGCAGAACTCGCCAATCATTTCGCTGACGCTCGGACCGACCAGGTGCACACCCAGCACCTCGTCGGTGTTGGCGTCCGCCAAGACCTTGGCGAAGCCTTCGGTCTCGTGGTTGATCTTCGCCCGGCTGTTGGCGGTGAAGGGAAACTTGCCGACCTTGTAGGCGCGCCCTTCGGCCTTCAGTTGCTCCTCGGTCTTGCCGACGCTGGCCAGTTCCGGGCGGGTGTAGATAACACCGGGGATGAGGTTGTAGTTCACCTCATGGGCCTTGCCGGCGATACGCTCGATGCAGGCGACTGCTTCGTCTTCGGCCTTGTGCGCGAGCATTGGGCCGGAAGTGACGTCGCCGATCACCCAGATGCCGGGTACAGCCGAGCGATGATGCTCATTGGCGAGCATGCCGCGCTTGTCGGTTTCGAGGCCGACGTTTTCCAGGCCCAGCCCCTTGGTATAAGGACGACGGCCAATGGCGACCAGCACGTAATCGGCTTGCAGGTTTTCACTGGCACCGCCTGCGGCAGGCTCCAGGCTCAGGCTGACGCCATCTGCCGAGGCAGTGGCCTGAGTGACCTTGCTGCCCAGCTTGAAGCTGATGCCCTGTTTGGCCAGTGAGCGTTGCAGGGTCTTGGCAGTTTCTTCGTCGGTACCCGGGCAGATGCGGTCGAGGTATTCGATAACCGTGACCTGGCTGCCCAGGCGGCGCCACACCGAGCCCAGTTCCAGGCCGATGACACCGGCACCGATCACGACCAGGTGCTTGGGTACAGCGGGCAGCGACAGGGCGCCGGTGGAATCGATGATGCGCTGGTTGTCGATGGTCACACCGGGAAGCGGCGTGGGCTCGGAGCCGGTGGCGATGACGATGTCCTTGGCCTGCAGTTCGGTGACGCTGCCATCTTCGGCGGTGACATTGACCCGACCCGTGCCTGCGATCTGGCCCCAGCCCTTGATCCAGTCGACTTTGTTCTTGCGGAACAGGAACTCGATGCCCTTGGTCAGGCCCGTCACGCTTTCGTCTTTCTGTTTCATCATCTGGGCGAGGTTGAGGGTGGGTTTGACCTCGATCCCCAGGTTGGCGAACTCGCTGCCTACCGCCGATTCATACAGCTCCGAGGCATGCAGCAGGGCCTTGGACGGCATGCAACCGACATTCAGGCACGTGCCGCCCAGCGTCGAGCGGCCTTCCACACAGGCGACGCTCATGCCCAGCTGACCGGCGCGAATGGCGGCGTTATAGCCGCCCGGGCCGCCGCCGATGATCACCACATCATAGGTTTTCATTGTTGTACTCCAGGATGAAGAATCGACAATGGCGCCAAGATTAGTCTGCCCGGCGATTGATTGTATACAATTTATCGCGCGGCTCGATTACGCCAGAAGGGTCTGGGATGGGGCCGAGCGCTTCAGACTATGGTCGCGATAGGCTGAAACTTCCAACAGATGAACTACCCTTTTGCGGTGACGTCCGATGAAGAAAGGGAGGCTCAATTCATGCTTGCGCAACTTCCGCCTGTTCTGCAAAGCCTGCGACTGCCACTGCGCTTGAAGCTGTGGGATGGTCATGAGATCGATCTGGGGCCCAAGCCGCAGGTCACCATCCTGGTCAAGGATCCGCAGCTGATCAGCCAACTGACCCATCCAAGCCTGGACGAACTGGGCGCTGCCTTCGTCGAAGGCAAGCTGGAGCTGGAGGGCACCATCAGTGAGGTGATTCGGGTTTGCGATGAGCTTAGTGAAGCGCTGCTCAAGCATGAAGTCGATGAACAACCGGTGCGCCGTGAACACGACAAGGCCACCGATGCAGCAGCCATTTCCTATCACTACGACCTGTCCAACGACTTCTATCAGTTGTGGCTGGATCAGGACATGGCCTACTCCTGTGCCTATTTCAAAACGGAACAGGACACCCTGGAGCAAGCCCAGCAGAACAAGTTCGAACACCTGTGCCGCAAGCTGCGTTTGCAGAAGGGCGACTACCTTCTCGATGTCGGGTGCGGTTGGGGTGGCCTGTCGCGGTTCGCCGCACGGGAGTTTGGCGCCAAAGTGCTCGGCATTACCTTGAGCAAGGAGCAACTCAAGTTGGGCCGCGAGCGGGTCAAGGCCGAAGGCCTGCAGGATCAGGTGGACCTGCAGATCCTCGACTATCGCGACCTCCCTCAAGATGGTCGCTTCGACAAGGTGGTCAGTGTCGGCATGTTCGAGCATGTCGGCCATGCCAACCTGGCGCTGTACTGTGAGCGGCTGTTCGGTGCCGTGCGCGAGGGTGGTCTGGTGATGAACCATGGCATCACTGCCAAGCATGTGGACGGGCGTCCGGTAGGGCGGGGGGCCGGGAGTTTCATCGAGCGCTATGTGTTCCCTCACGGCGAGTTGCCGCACCTGTCGATGATCGCCGCCAGCATCAGCCAGGCTGGCCTTGAGGTTGTCGATGTCGAAAGCCTGCGCCTGCACTATGCGCGCACTCTCAAGCACTGGAGTGATCGCCTGGAAAGCCAGCTGCAATTAGCCTCGACGCTGGTGCCGGAGAAAGCTCTGCGTATCTGGCGCCTCTATCTTGCTGGTTGCTCCTATGCCTTCGCCAAGGGCTGGATCAACCTGCACCAGATTCTTGCGGTGAAACCCTTCGCCGATGGCCACCATGACCTGCCGCTGACCCGCGAAGACCTCTACCGCTAAACGCTCAGAGGATCGGCGAAATCAGCCGGGCGATTCGCATCCCCAGTTGTTGCAGGCGGTGCGTGTCCTGGCTGTCTTCAGCGCTGATTTCTCGGGACAGGTCGAAGTCATGGATAAGCATGGTTTCGACCTGGTCGGCGAAGTCGCGGTCTACTGTCAGTAGCATCACTTCGAAGTTAAGGCGGAACGAGCGGTTGTCCAGGTTGGCGCTGCCAATGGCGCTGACCTCGTTGTCGATCAGCACGACCTTCTGGTGCAGGAACCCCGGACCGTAGCGGTACATGCGAACGCCAGCCCGTACTGCTTCGAATGCGAACAGGCTGGAGGCGGCATACACGATGCGGTGGTCCGCGCGTGACGGCAGCAGGATACGTACATCGACCCCACGCAGCACGGCCAGCCGCAGGGCAGCGAACACGGCCTCGTCCGGGATGAAGTAGGGGCTGGTGATCCACAGGCGTTGTTGCGCCGAATGAATCGCTTCGACAAAAAACAGCGAGCAGGTTTCCTGCGGGTCGGCTGGTCCGCTGGCCAACACCTGGCAGAGCACGCCGTCTTCCGGATAGGCGTCGGGCAGGATCAGCGGCGGCAGCTCCCGAGCGGCCCAGAACCAGTCTTCGGCGAACGACTCCTGAAGGCAGGCCAGCACCGGGCCCGTGACCTGAACATGGGTGTCGCGCCAGGGCGACAGCGGTGGCTTTTCCCCCAGGTATTCGTCACCGACGTTGTGGCCGCCGAGGAACCCTTGCACACCATCGATTACCACAATCTTGCGATGGTTGCGGAAGTTGACCTGGAAGCGGTTGAACAAACCCCGGCGTGTGGCGAATGCGCGAACATTTACCCCGCCATCGCGCAGGGTCTGGCTGTAGCTGGCCGGCAGGGCATGGCTACCGACTCCGTCGTACAGCACATACACCTTCACGCCTTGAGCGGCTTTTTTCAGTAATAACGCTTGCAGGACCCGTCCCAGTTTGTCGTCATGGATGATGAAGAACTGCACCAGCACGGTGGTGCTGGCTTGTTCAATGGCGGCAAAGATCGCATCGAAAGTGGCCTTGCCGTCGATTAGCAGACGCACCTGGTTGTTCGCCAGACAAGGCATTCGGCCCAGTTTGGGCATCGCCCGCAGTGCCCCGTAGGATTCAGAGTTTCGTGCCGCCAACGCTTCGTCTACCCATGGCCGCCAGTTCAGGTCGGCCATGGCGACATGCATTTCCCGGTTGGCCTGACGCCGGGCCTGGATGTAGGCGTCGAAGGTCCGGCTGCCAAAGATCAGGTAGGGGATCAGGGTGAAGTAGGGAATGAACAGTAGCGACAAGGCCCAGGCAATTGCACCCTGAGCGGTGCGTACCGTCAACACCGCATGCATGGCAGCGATTGCACCGAGCAAATGCAAGGCACCGATCAGGTAACCGAAGAAGTAGGGGCTGTGGTAATCCATACGCATCCTGCTGTCCAAAGGTACTGCCTACTAACAGAGCATGTTCCACACCGCAGTTGCAACCGAAAGGGCAAATTGACGTCTAAGCTTTGTTCCAGCTTGGGGCTGGAGTTTCGAGGAGTCATTACATGAAAAGTCGTCTGCCAATGCTGGCACTGGTTCTGGGGCTGGCGAGCCCGTTGGTGCATGCGCAGATGTTGCAACCGGGGTTGTGGGAACTGACCACCAGCAATATGCAGGTCGATGGCAAGGCGCTGCCGGACATGGGCTTCATGCTTGGCCAGTTGAAGAACCTGCCACCCGAACAGCGGGCGATGATTGAAGGCGGCCTGGCCAAGCAGGGCATCAGTGTCGCCGGTCAGGGGGTGCGTTCGTGCCTTACGCCGGAACAGGTCAAGACCAACGACATTCCATTGCAGGACCCGAAGTCCGGGTGCACTCAGAAGATTACCGAACGCACGGGTAACATCTGGAAGTTCACTTTCAGCTGCCCGAAAGCACAGGGCAACGGTGTGGCAACCTTCCAGAGTGATAAGGAGTTCACCACCACGGTGAACGGTACGTTCAACGCCTCAGGCGTCCAGCAGCAAGGCAGCATGAACACCCGTGCCGTTTGGCTGGGTGAAGACTGCGGTACCGTCAAGCCGCGAACCTGAAGCGCGTTACCAGTACCACTGACTATGAGCGACTGCGTCGTGGGCATGCAGACTTTCAGCATGTTCCACACGCAGGGTGAAGCCGGTCAACCAGGGAAGTTGCTGCAGCGCCCGGTGCAAGCGTCGCGCGGCGTCTTCGCAGAACATCAGGTTCTGACCATTGGCCAAGGCGAACGCCTGTTCGTCTGTGCGCTTCACTGCGGTTTGCACAGCGGTGCCTAGAGCGGCTTCCGCCTGATCGATCAGGGCTTTGATCGGCAGCTCGTTCATTCCCTCCTTTAAACGTACCTGCAGCTGTGCGGAACTGCGCTGGCTGTGCGGGGTGGCCACCACACCCTCAGCGCTACCCAACCAGTTGAATACTGCCTCATGGTTGAGACCGCGGTCGCTGAAGTCGGCAAGAAATTGCTGTTGAATCAATTGCCTGGCCAAGGCAGCGGAGCAAGGGCAGGTGGAGGAATAATCCAGCTGCACATTTAGTTCCACGTGGAACACTTCATCTTTTAGCTGTGCAGATAGAGTGACGGGATACGCTTTCCAGCCCGCCAATGGGCTGATCAATGCGGGGCGTTTAAGCATCAGCTCAAAGCGCAATTGCAAATAGGCGCCCGTGGATAGCCCGGCATGACTTTCAAGAAAGGTACCCAACACCTGGTGAATGAGCTGCGGTGTTAGGGGCTGCTGTTCGAAAACCTCCAGTGCCAGGTACAGGCGCGACATGTGGATTCCGCGTGAGTTGCCATCGTCCAGGTCGACGCCCGCGTCGGCGCTTGCACGCAACCTGCTGCCGTCGAACTGTACGGGTAGGGCAATGTTGCACATACCGACCCAGTTTAGTGGCAACGAACTTTGAGTGGCTTGCGCGGCAATATCAGGAAGCGTCAGGGCGGTCATGGGCAGCTCGAATTCCAGGGCGGGAGGGTGTGATGTTTACTGGCAGCCGCTCAGCCGTTCGCAGCGCACCTTGAAGCGCTGCCCGCTGGAACTGGATACTCGGTTGAAGGTGGTCCAGCCGACTTTACGGCTGTAGCCCACCCAGGTTTCACCGTCACTGGCCAGACCGGTGTAGAACGTCAGCTGGCCGTAGCGGCTGTTGGTTTGTGTCCAGAGCCGCCGTCCCTCCACTTCATAGCCGCGCAGGTATGTCGTGCCGCCGTCGATGCGTACGCTGTAGTAGTTGCCTTGAACATCACCACAGGCCAGCAACGTGGCGCTTCGGGTACACAGCGCCAGACCTTGGCTCAGTGGCAGCGCCTGCGCGGCAACGGGCAGGAACAGCAGTAACACGACAGCGACAGACGAGCAAAAGCTGTTCAATTTGGCGTCCTTGGCGAAGGCCTTTAATCGAGGTTAGGTAAAGCAGCTTGGCGAGATTGTATTGTTATATTATAACATTGTGCAATGCATCGTTTGAATGCACCTGCCCGATGAGGATCTGTCCATGCCCAACCGCCTTCCTGTCACTGTGCTTTCCGGCTTCCTCGGGGCTGGCAAAAGTACGCTGCTGAATCATGTGCTGCGCAACCGCGAGAACTTGCGGGTGGCGGTGATCGTCAACGACATGAGTGAAATCAACATTGACGCCAGCGAGGTGCAACGCCATGTCAGCCTCAATCGTGCGGAAGAAAAACTGGTGGAAATGAGCAATGGCTGCATCTGCTGCACCCTGCGCGAGGACCTGTTGGAGGAAGTTGGCCGTTTGGCGCGTGAAGGCCGTTTTGATTACTTACTGATTGAGTCCACCGGCATTTCCGAACCGCTGCCGGTTGCCGAGACCTTTACCTTTCGTGATGAACGGGGCGCTAGCCTCGCCGACCAGGCGCGCCTGGATACCATGGTGACGGTCGTCGATGGGCTGAACTTCCTGCACGATTACCAAGGTGCGCAGAGCCTGGCGAGTCAGGGTGAAACATTGGGCGAGGACGATCAGCGCTCGATCAGTGACCTGCTGATCGAACAGGTTGAGTTCGCCGATGTGATCCTGCTCAGCAAGATCGACATGATCAGCCGCGATGAGCGTGAAGAGCTCACGGCCATTTTGCGCAGCCTCAACGCCCAGGCGCGGATCGTGCCGATGCTGATGGGGCAGGTGCCTCTGACGTCGATCCTCAACACCGGGTTGTTCGATTTCGAGCGTGCCGCCCAGGCCCCGGGGTGGCTGCAGGAACTGCGCGGCGAACATGTGCCGGAAACCGAGGAATACGGTATCGCCGCCAGCGTCTGGCGGGCGCGCCGACCGCTTCATCCACAGCGCTTCTTCGACTTTATCAACAGGCCCTGGGTGAACGGGCGGTTGCTGCGCTCCAAAGGTTTCTTCTGGTTGGCCAGCAAGCACCAGGATGCCGGCAGCTGGTCGCAGGCCGGCGGCATGATGCGTTACGGCTTTGCCGGGCGTTGGTGGCGCTTTGTACCGCGTCCGGACTGGCCGCAGGATGAACAAAGCACGGCTGCGATTCTCAAGCACTGGACGGCCCAAGAAGGTGATTGCCGCCAGGAACTCGTGTTCATCGGTCAGCACATCGACTTCAAGCGTCTGGGGGCGGACCTCGAAGCCTGCCTGCTGAGCGAGGCAGAAATGGCCGAGGGCGTCGAAGGCTGGCGGCAACTGCCGGACCCTTTTGACGGCTGGTATGACGAGGAGGTGGCCTGATGCTGGCGAGCAGGCTACAACTGCCCATTCGGCAGGCCGAGGGCGACACGCCGCAGGTGTTGACCGAAGTGTTGCAGGACACCGTCAATATGGCGGTCTGGCAACGGCGCTTGCCGGTGCAGATCAAGGACTTTGCCTGTGCGTTGTTGTCGTTGAACCAACCGGTTGGCGAGCGCCGAGAGCTGGAACTGGATGCCAGTCATCAACCGCCTGACCTTGGCGGGTTGTTGGCCGGTTACGCCGACGTGCAGGGCCATGAGGCCTTCATCGCCGATGTTGCCTGGCTGGTGGCCGCGTTTGGGTGCCTGCTCGATGCCCGCCGCGTTGGCCTGCGTGTCACTGCGCTGGATCGCGCCATGTGCCCGCGCTTTCATGTTGATCATGTGCCGGTGCGTCTGCTCACCACTTATGCCGGCCCCGGTAGCGAATGGCTCAAGGAAAGTGCGATCAAGCGCTCGCAGTTGGCTGATGAGCAACCCGGCCTGTGCGAAATCCAGCAACTAACCGCAGGAGATGTTGCCCTGCTGAAAGGGGAAAAGTGGCTGGGCAATCAGGGCGCAGGGCTGGTCCACCGTTCACCGTCGCTGGCCCGTGGTGAGCGTCGCTTGATTCTCAGCCTTGACTGGTTGGCCTGATATCGAGGCATAGTGACGAAAATTCGGAGCCTCTACCGTCCTATGCTGCAGAACATTCCTACTCATGTGATTGCCGGGCCCTTGGGCGCCGGCAAGACCAGCCTGATTCGCCAGTTGCTGTCTCAACGGCCTGCCGATGAACGCTGGGCTGTGCTGATCAATGAGTTCGGCCAGGTTGGCCTCGACGCGGCACTGTTGAGTACCGACGATCAGGGCATTTCCATGGGGGAAGTGGCTGGTGGCTGCCTGTGCTGTGTCAATGGCGCACCTTTTCAGGTCGGGCTGGGGCGCTTGCTGCGTAAGGCCCGACCGCATCGACTATTCATCGAGCCGTCGGGCCTTGGGCATCCGTTGCAGCTCGTCGAGCAATTGCGACAGCCGCCGTGGCGCGGGGTGCTGGCGGTACAACCCAGCGTGATGGTACTGGACGCCGAACAACTCGCAACCGGTCAGGCGCTGCCCGAAGCGCAGCAGCAGGCCTTGGCCGGTGCTGGCCTGTTGGTGTTGAACAAGTCAACCGATGTGAACGACGAACGTCGCCTGTGGATAAGTTCACAGCTACCCGATCAGGCGCTGTATTGGACCGAGCAGGGTTATCTACCTTTGACGCTGCTCCCCTGTCAGGCGTCGGAACCGACGCGCATCGAGGCTGTGGATAAGCTGACATTGCCCCCGGCAGACGGGCCTGTAGCGACCCTGTGGACAAATCCACACGAGGCAATCTGTAGCGTTCAGGACGCTGCAGATGGCTGGAGTATCGGTTGGCGCTGGCATCCGCAGCAGGTATTTGACCGGGGGCGTATCGAGCAGTTTTTGCACAGCACTGACTGGCGCCGGGCCAAGCTGGTTATCCACAGCGCGCAAGGTTGGCAATCGATCAACGCCCTGGCTGGTCAGAAGGCGCTGAACTGGCAGCCCAGCGAATGGCGCCGCGACTCACGCATCGAGCTCATATTTGCGTCCAGGCAGGACCGCGATGCCTTGCACGCGGCCATGCAGGCCTGTGTAAGCTAGTTACGCCAGCGGTTGTGATCCTGACGCCACTGGTTCATTTCGATGACGTTATCGGCCTGTGGTGCAGGCTTGATCTCGAACGGGTAGGGCGCCAGCTCGATCTGCATCGTGTGCGCGCCGAACTGAGTGACGGTACCGGGGTGGCGCTGCTCACCGGTGACGGTGAATTCGAAGTTGTACACCCGTGCCAGGCGTTTACGGCCGCTGGCATCGCGGACAAAACCAATGCGCTTGAGCGCAACGTTGCCGTCCAGCAGCTCCAGGTCTAGCTTGGCGCAGTGCTGCTTGACCCGTTCCAGGGCTTTTTCCCGCAATCCATGGTTGTGCCACAGCCAGGCGCCGGCGGTGGCCAGCAACATCAGCACGAAGAGATTACCCAGGGTCAACATTTACATTTGCTCCAGCGATGTACGTTCAGCTTAACTGCCTGTGCGGTCTGTCGTACAGGTGGCATTTAGCGCCATACTGCGTGCCGTGTTTTTCATCTAATTGTTTCGGAAGTTTTGCATGAAACGTACGCCACACTTGCTTGCTATCCAGTCCCATGTAGTTTTCGGCCATGCCGGTAACGGCGCGGCGGTGTTTCCGATGCAGCGAGTTGGCGTCAACGTGTGGCCGCTCAACACGGTGCAGTTTTCCAACCACACTCAGTATGGCCAGTGGACCGGGGAAGTGCTTGCGCCTGCGCAAATCCCTGCACTGGTTGAAGGTATTGCAGCGATCGGCGAGCTGGGCAACTGCGATGCGGTGCTGTCGGGCTACTTGGGAAGCGCCGAGCAAGGACGGGCGATTCTCAGTGGCGTTGCACGCATCAAGGCGGTAAACCCGAAAGCCTTGTATTTGTGCGACCCGGTCATGGGCCACCCGGAAAAGGGCTGCATCGTGCCAGCCGAAGTCAGCAGTTTCCTGCTCGACGAAGCGGTGGCGGTGGCCGATGTGCTGTGTCCCAACCAACTGGAGCTCGACAGTTTCTGCGGGCGTCGTCCGGAATCGCTGGAAGACTGCGTTGCCATGGCGCGCAGCCTGCTGGCGCGCGGACCGAAAGCAGTGCTGGTCAAGCACCTGGCGTATCCGGGGCGCGGCGCACAGGATTTCGAGATGCTGCTGGTGACGGCAGCAGGCAGTTGGCACATCCGCCGCCCGCTATTGGCGTTTCCGCGTCAGCCGGTGGGCGTCGGTGACCTGACCTCGGGCCTGTTCCTCGCCCGCGTGCTGCTGGGCGATGACTGGCTGACAGCGTTCGAATTCACCGCTGCTGCCGTGCACGAGGTGCTGCTTGAAACCCAGGCCTGCGCCAGTTACGAACTTGAACTGGTGCGGGCCCAGGATCGCATCGTGCATCCGCGGGTGCGCTTCGAGGCGCAGCCGGTCAAGGCTTAAAGCGCGTCGCCCTTGAGTTCCTGGTAGCGCTTTTCCAGCTCCTGGCGAATCAGTCGGCGCTGCTTGCCTTGCAGGAAGCGGCGCTTCTCCTCGCTGGTTTCCGGTTGGCGCGGTGGCACCGCGACCGGTTTGCGGTCGTCATCAACGGCCACCATGGTGAAAAAGCAGCTATTGCTGTGGCGTACCGAGCGCTCGCGAATATTCTCGGTGACGACCTTGATGCCTACCTCCATCGAGGTGTTGCCGGTGTAGTTCACCGAGGCGAGAAAGGTGACCAGTTCGCCGACATGCACCGGCTCGCGGAAGACCACCTGATCCACCGAAAGGGTTACGACATAGCGACCGGCATAGCGGCTGGCACAGGCATAAGCGACTTCATCAAGGTACTTCAGCAGGGTGCCGCCATGCACATTGCCAGAAAAGTTGGCTTTGTCCGGGGTCATCAGGACGGTCATCGACAGCTGGGCGTTTCCAGGTTCCATAGTGTGCTCACGGTTAGGTTGCGCTGAGGCGGGGTGGCGACTGGTATTCACGCTTCTTTCCCCTAATACGATTCCCATCTAAAAGACGGGACGCTGACAGCGGCCTTGCCGTCACGCTGGTTTTGCCATTTATGGCGTTGATTTGGTCGATCTGTTTCCACTTATTGCATCGGCTTTTCGTGACAGGCGCCAGTGTTAACCTGAACAGACCCACGCAAAGTGGGTTCCCTACATTAAAAACATTAAGTACCCGCAACTCAATCGGTCTGTTTTCGGGAGAGTCGCGGTTTTTTCCTTCGTGACAAGGTAAGGAGTACCGCGCCGTGCATGCCATCAGTTTCATCCAGGATTTGGCAGTGATCATGCTGATCGCCGGTGTGGTCACTATCCTGTTTCATCGCTTCAAGCAGCCGGTGGTGCTGGGCTATATCGTTGCCGGCTTCATTATCGGCCCGCACACGCCGCCGTTCGGACTGATCCACGACGAAGACACGATCAAGACCCTGGCCGAGCTTGGGGTGATCTTCCTGATGTTCTGCCTGGGCCTGGAGTTCAGCCTGCGCAAGCTGTTCAAGGTCGGTGCAACGGCGTTTATCGCCGCGTTCCTGGAAATCGTCCTGATGATCTGGATCGGTTTCGAGATCGGCCGCTGGTTCGGCTGGAGCACCATGGACTCGCTATTTCTCGGCGCGATCCTGGCGATTTCCTCGACCACCATCATCGTCAAGGCGCTCAACGACCTGAAGATGAAAAACGAGCGGTTTGCCCAACTGATCTTTGGCGTGCTGATTGTCGAGGACATCCTTGGCATCGGTATCATTGCCTTGCTTTCGGGGATTGCGGTGAGCGGGTCGGTGAGTTCCGGCGAGGTGTTCTCCACGGTCGGCAAGCTGTCGCTGTTCATGATCGTGGCCTTGGTTGTGGGGATATTGCTGGTACCGCGTTTGCTGGCCTATGTGGCGCGCTTTGAAAGCAACGAGATGCTGCTGATCACCGTGCTCGGGCTGTGTTTCGGCTTTTGCCTGCTGGTGGTCAAGCTCGAGTACAGCATGGTGCTGGGGGCGTTCCTGATTGGCGCAATCATGGCTGAATCCCGGCAGTTGATTAAGATCGAACGACTGATCGAACCGGTCCGCGATCTGTTCAGTGCCATTTTCTTTGTCGCCATCGGCATGATGATCGATCCGAGCGTTCTGGTTGAATATGCCTGGCCGATCGTGGTGATCACCATCGCCGTCGTCTTGGGCAAGATGCTGTCGTGCGGTATGGGCGCGTTTATCGCGGGCAACGATGGTCGCACGTCGCTGCGGGTGGGAATGGGGCTGTCGCAGATTGGCGAATTCTCATTCATCATCGCCGCGCTTGGCATGACGCTGCAGGTCACCAGCGACTTCCTCTACCCGGTGGCAGTGGCCGTCTCGGCCATTACCACGCTGCTCACGCCGTATCTGATTCGCGGTGCCGATCCTTTGTCACTCAAGCTGGCCACGATCGTTCCTCGGCGCCTGGCACGGGTGCTGTCGCTGTACGGTGAGTGGCTGCGCAGTATCCAGCCCCACGGCGAAGGTGCGCTGCTGGCCTCGATGATCCGACGCATCTTGCTCCAGGTGGGTGTGAACCTGGCATTGGTGATTGCGATCTTTTTCAGCGGCGGCTACTTCGCGGCACGGATCGGCGAGTACCTGAGCGAATGGATCAGCGATGCTGGTCAGCAAAAGGCGCTGATCTGGGGCGCGGCGTTGCTGCTGTCGTTGCCGTTCCTTATTGCCGCTTACCGAAAGCTCAAGGCCCTGTCGATGCTCCTGGCTGAGATGGGGGTCAAGCCGGAAATGGCTGGGCGCCATACCCAGCGCGTGCGGCGGGTGATAGCCGAGGTCATCCCGTTGTTGTCGCTCCTAGTGATTTTCCTGCTGTTGTCGGCACTGTCAGCCAGCATTCTGCCTACCAGCGAGTTGCTGGTGCTGATCGTGGTGGTGGCGGCGGTGGTAGCGGCGTTGCTCTGGCGCTGGTTCATCCGCGTGCACACGCGCATGCAGATTGCGTTGCTGGAGACGCTGGATAACCATCAGGACAATCATCCCTAGGGGGATGGGCGGGGCGCTTCCTGTACGGGACGATTCGTATGTCCGAGGGGATGGAGCGGTAGCGAATCGCCACGCACAGGAATGCATGGCGATTCTACGAACATTAATGGCAAGGGGCCATTAATTTATGCGGATATTTCTCATTCAGCTTTCCAGCCAGACATCCCGGGCCCAGTGCCAGACCGATTCCCAGCTGTCTTCGGTGACGATCTCTTCTTCGCCGGACCACAGCACCACGGTGCCGTCTTCTTCGACACAGTAATAATCATCACCGTCCTGGCAGATCGGGATCAGGTCGCGTGGTACGCCGGCGTCCCAGGCGTTTGCGGCAACCTCTGGCAGGTAGGTATGCGATTGCGGGTCGGTGACGGTGACCGGCTCGAGGCTGCCGTACACCACATCGCTGACCGTCAGCAGAAACTCTTTGAAGACGAATGGAATGTTGATGAACAACTCTTCCTCGATCTCGACCAGTTGGTCTTCGTCCGGTAGCTCAAGCGGCACGGGTACGGGCTCGTTGGCTTCTCGGAGCTGCTCGATGACTTCTTCCACGGTTCTATCCTCTAACCTTCACGACACGCTGCGCGTTATACCCTAGTAGCCCGGTGCGCTAAAAGCAAAACCCCGGGACAGGCCCGGGGTTTTTTTGTGCAATGCCTCAAGATCAGCCGTTCTGGCGGATCCCGGCGACCAGCCAAGGCTGGTTTTCGCCCTGGGCGCGCTCCATGTTCCAGCTTTCGCTGAACACTTCGCCCTGGTCGAAGCGCGAGTTTTTCGACACACCACTGAAGGTCAGGGTGGCGATGGTCTTGTCGGCGCGGTCGTCGACACCGTCAAGCTGCACGTTCAGGTTGTCGATGTAGGTGGACTGGAAGCCATCACCCAGTTCGGCGCGCTCCTGCTTGAGGAACTGCAGCATTTGCGGGGTGACGAACTCGGCGATCTTGTCCATTTCGTTGGCATCCCAGTGCTGCTGCAGCGTCTGGAAGTGGTTACGGGCAGCGGCCAGGAAGCTTTGCTCGTTGAACCAGGCCGGCGCGTTGATGACCGGACGGGCAGCAGCGGCAGGCGCAGCGGAGCCACCGAAGATCGACGGTTGGGCAGCCGGCTGATGGGCTTCACGCTGGAAAGGCGCGTGACCGGCGGCGGCCATTTGTGGCTGCTGCTTGCGGCGACGGGCGGCGATGAAGCGGAACACCAGGAAGGCGATCACGGCCATGATCAGGATATCGAAGATCTGCATGCCGTCGAAGCCATCGCCCATGAACATCGAGGCCAGCAGGCCACCGGCGGCGAGGCCGGCCAGCGGGCCGAGCCATTTCGATGCGCCGCTGGCAGCCGCAGGGGCGCGACCTGGCGCGGTTGGCGAGGCACCCGGGGTGGTCGGGGTTGCCTGGCGAGTCTGGTGCATTGGCGCGGCGCCGGAGCTTTTACCGCCGCCCATGCGTTTGGCGGCGCTGGCGTCGAGGCTCATTGTCAGGCCGATGCACAACGCCAGGGCGATGCTGAGAAAACGTTGCATAGAAGGGTATTCCCGTTTTGTGGATTGCACGCGCGTCATGGTGCACAGGTTGCAGGACACATGACCAGCGCCAAGATGTTTCCATCTTTTGCGCAAAAAGCCGGGGCTGGCGCTGCGGGGCAGGCCCCGCCCGGCGATTGCCGTTAGTCAGGCCCCGCGGATCGCAGGGCCTGATTGTTCCTACAAGGCTTCGAGTTTGGCGTAGCCGAGCATCAGCCACTTGCTGCCTTCGGCGAAGTTGACCTGCACCCGGGCCTGGGCACCGGAGCCTTCGAAGTTGAGGATCACACCTTCGCCGAACACGGCGTGTTGCACCCGCTGGCCGAGGTTGAACGCGGTTTGCGGGATGTTCGCGTTGGCGAACAGGCTGCTGGTGTTTTGCTGCTGGCCGGAGCCGAAAGGGCGGCTGACGCTGTTGGACAGACGGACTTCCTGGATCAGACCGGCCGGAATCTCACGAACGAAACGGGACACCTTGTTGTAGGTTTCGCTGCCGTAAAGACGTCGGGTTTCGGCGTAGGTCATCACCAGTTGCTGCATCGCCCGGGTAATGCCGACGTAGGCCAGCCGACGTTCTTCCGCCAGACGGCCGGGCTCTTCCAGGCTCATCTTGTGCGGGAACAGGCCTTCCTCCATGCCGACCAGGAACACATGAGGGAATTCCAGGCCTTTGGCGCTGTGCAGGGTCATCAGCTGAATGCTGTCTTCGTGCTCGTCCGCCTGGGCATCGCCGGCTTCCAGCGATGCGTGGCCAAGGAAAGCCGCCAGGGGCGAAAGCTCGGCGTCTTCTTCACTGGTTTCGAAGTTGCGTGCAGCGCTGACCAGTTCCTCAAGGTTTTCTACCCGCGCCTGGCCCTTTTCACCCTTTTCTTCCTGGTGATAGATGATCAGCCCCGACTGTTCGATGACGGTCTGGGTCATGAGGTGCAGGGGCATCTCCATGACTTTGGCGGCGAGGTTCTCGATCAGCTCGATGAAGGCAGCCAGCGCACTTGCGGCACGGCCTTTGAGGGCCTTGTTGGCGATCAGCAGGCGCATCGATTCCCACATCGACACTTCGGCGTGGCGCGCATGGTCGCGGATCGCTTCGACGGTTTTCTCGCCGATACCGCGTGGCGGTACGTTGATTACCCGCTCCAGCGCCGCATCGTTGCCACGGCCTTCCAGCAGACGCAGGTAAGCCATGGCATTTTTGATTTCGGCACGCTCGAAGAAGCGTTGGCCACCATAGATGCGGTAGGGGATACGTTCGCGCAGCAAGGCTTCTTCAAGCACGCGCGATTGGGCGTTGGAGCGATACAGAATGGCAATGTCGCTGCGCGCCAGACCGGTCTTGAGCACGCTTTCGATGGTTTCGACCACGTAGCGTGCTTCATCGTGTTCATTGAAGGCGGCGTACAGGCTCAGCGGCTCGCCATCGCCGCCATCAGTCCACAGCTCTTTGCCCAGACGGTCGCTGTTGTTGGCGATCAGGGCGTTGGCGGCCTTGAGGATGCCGGCGGTGGAGCGGTAGTTCTGCTCCAGACGGATCATCTCGGCGTCGGGGAAATCGGCGCTGTACTGGTGGATGTTCTCGATCTTGGCGCCGCGCCAGCCGTAAATCGACTGATCATCGTCGCCTACCACCATCAGGCTGTCGCCACCTTTGCAGAGCAGGCGCAGCCAGGCGTACTGCACGGCGTTGGTATCCTGGAACTCGTCCACCAGCACATGGCGGAAGCGCCGCTGGTAGTGCTCGAGCAGGCCCGGGTGGTCACGCCACAGGTCCAGGGCGCGCAACAGCAATTCGGAGAAGTCGATTACGCCGGCCCGTTGGCAGGCGGCTTCGTAGGCTTCATAAATGCTGCGCATGGTACCCAGGTACAGGTCGCCACTGGCCTGAATGTGCTGAGGGCGCAGGCCTTCGTCTTTCTGCCCGTTGATGAACCACTGGGCCTGGCGTGCCGGCCAGCGCTGTTCGTCGAGACCAAGTTCGCGGATCACGCGTTTGACCAAGCGTTGCTGGTCGTCACTGTCGAGGATCTGGAAATTCTGGTTAAGCCCGGCTTCTTGCCAGTGGGCACGCAACAGCCGGTGGGCCAGGCCGTGGAAGGTACCCACCCACATACCGGCCGGGTTGATGCCCATCAGCTGCTCGATACGCTGGCGCATTTCCGCCGCGGCCTTGTTGGTAAACGTCACCGACAGGATCGAGTGAGGCGAGGCCTGCTCAACCTGGATTAACCAGGCGATGCGGTGCACCAGCACACGGGTCTTGCCGGAGCCGGCACCGGCCAGGACCAACTGACGACCGACGGGGGCCGCTACGGCCTGGCGTTGGGCGTCGTTGAGAGAGTTCAACAGGAGAGAGAGATCATCGCGCATCCGGGCATTTTAGGGGCGCAGGCAACCCTTGGGCAAACATACAGTAGAAAAACTTGCCCGCCTGCGCCCGACGGTCATTGGCTTGCAGCCCAAGGCCTGCAGGTTTGAGCGCTTTGCGTCGAAAAATGCACAACAGAATTATGATCCAGAGCAGTTTGGTCCACGCGCTTGCTTGTGTATGCTCCGTGCTCGTTTAGGGCTAACCATTACAAGAACACTGCCTATGACACTCGGTTCCGGCGCCGTCGGCGTGCCTCAAGCGGCTCGCAGGCATATTCGCAAGCAATTTGCCACGCAACTCTCGGTGGAGCGTACCCGACTGCTCTACCAGGGCTCGTTGCTGCCCACTTTGCTCATGCTGGTCAATGGCCTGGTCTGTGCCTGGTTGCTGTGGAACCCGGCCCGCTACCTGCTGGTCAGCGTCTGGGTTGTCTGGCTGATGGCGCTGGTAGCACTAAGAGTCATCCAGGTGGCGGCTTTTGACGCGGCGATGCCCGAGCGTCAGGCTCAGCCGACGTGGCGGCGGATGTTTCTGCTGGGTTCGGCGTTCAGTGGCCTGACCCTGGCCAGCGCGGCGATCGCTCTGGTGCCTGTGGATAATTTTGTGCAGCAGGCCTGGGTGTTCGGCCTGCTGGGGGCGGCGACCCTGTCCGCCAGTATCGCCTACGCCGTCAGCCTGCCAGCCTTCCTCAGCTTTACCTTGCCCTGCCTGTTGCCACCCATTGCCTTTCTGTTCTGGAAGGGCGACGAACTGCATCAAGGTTGGGGCTGGTTGGGGCTGATTCTGCTGGTGGCATTGTTGGTGGTTGCCTGGCAGGTCAATCGCCTGATTGAGCGTGGGCTGCTCAGGCGTTTCCAGAATCAGGCCCTGATCGAGCACCTGCAGGAGGCGCAGCGTTGTAGCGAACGTCTTAATCAGGCGCTGGCCGGCGAAGTGGAGCAACGGCGTCAGGTCGAAGAGCAATTGCGTGAAGCCCAGGCCGGTCTGGAATCACGTGTGGCCCAACGGGGTCAGGAACTGGACCAGGCCAATCATGCCCTGAGCAAGAGCGAACAACGCCTTGCCCTGGCCCTTGAGGCCAGTGAGCTGGGGCTATGGGACTGGAACCTGGAGACCGACGAGGTTCATCACACCCAGCTGCGTGAACTGTTCGGCCTTGATCCGGCACAGGTGCGTAGTGTGCGCAACGACCTCAAACCGCGCCTGCACCCCGAAGATGTGCCGCTGCTCAGACGTACCCTGGTCGATCACCTGAAAGGGCGCACCGAGGATTATCGTGTCGAATACCGGATACGCCACAGTCAGGGGCACTGGTGCTGGATCGAAGACCGGGGGCGGGCAGTGGAGCACGGCGCCAATGGCACGGTGGTGCGCATGTTGGGGACTCGTCGTGATGTCTCGGTACAGCGGGCGCAGGAAGAACAACAGCGGCTGGCGGCGACCGTGTTTGAGGCCGCTAGCGAAGGGATTGCCATCCTCGATCCGGACTTTGTGCTGCTGGCGGTCAATCAGGCCTACTGCGACGTCACCGGCTTTAGCCGTGAAGAGTTGCTTGCACGTAATGCGCTTGAGCTGCCTTGCAGTCATGATGCCCGGCGACACAGCCTGGCCATCGACCAGGCGCTGGACCAGCAGGGGCGCTGGCAGGGCGAACTGGTTGAAGCGCGCAAGAATGGCGAGTTGTACCCGCAATGGCTGCAGCTCAACGGTGTGCGTGATGCCCGCGGCGTGATCAGTCATATCGTTGGTTTCTATACCGACCTCTCGGCCCGTCGTGAATCCGAGGAGCGCCTGCGCTATCTGGCCCATTACGATGAACTGACCGGGCTGGCCAACCGGGCGCTGTTCCGCCTGCGTCTGCACGATGCCAGCCAGCGGGTGCGCCTGAACGGGCGTAGCCTGGCGTTGCTGCACATCGACCTGGACCGCTTCAAGTTGCTCAACGAGAGCCTGGGCCATGAACTGGCTGACCAGTTGCTGAAGAAAATGGCGCGGCGCATTGCTAACGCGGTACCGGAGGCCGACACCGTGGCGCGCTTGTCCGGTGACGAGTTTGCCGTACTGTTTGATGGCTACAACAACTTGTCCAGCCTGGTGCGGGTAACCACCCGGCTGCTGGACAAGCTGCGCGTACCACAGCGCCTGGACGGCCATGAGGTGGTGATCAGTGCGTCGGTCGGCATCAGTGTGTTGTCGGATGCCACCTTCGACCTGGGCGCCCTGGTCAGTCAGGCCGACATGGCCAAGCAGCATGCCAAGCACCTGGGCGGCGACAGCTTCCAGTTCTACACCGAGAGCCTGCGTGCCAGCACCCTCGAACGCCTGCAGTTGGAGAACCACTTGCGCAAGGCCATCGAGGAGCGTCAGCTGCTGGTCTACTACCAGCCCAAGCTGTGCTTGCGTAAAGGACAGTTGCTGGCCGCCGAAGCGCTGGTGCGCTGGCAGCATCCAGAATGGGGCATGGTACCACCGAGCGAGTTCATCGGCCTGGCCGAAGAAACCGGACTGATTGCGCCAATTGGTGAGTTCGTCCTGCGTCAGGCTTGCTGGCAGGCGTGTGAATGGCAGCGCCAGGGGCTGGCGCCGATCCGGGTGTCGGTGAACCTGTCGGTTTACCAGTTGCGGCAGGGCAAGCTGGTCAGCCTGGTGCGCCAGGTACTCAAGGAGAGCGGCCTGGCGCCGCACCTGCTGGAACTGGAGCTGACCGAGAGCCAGTTGCTAGACAGTGTCGAGCACATCATCACCACCTTTGCGCAACTGCATGAGCTGGGGGTCAAACTGGCGATCGATGACTTTGGAACCGGTTATTCATCGCTCAGCTACCTCAAGCGCTTTCCCGTGGATTACGTCAAAATCGATCAGGCGTTTATCCGTGGCCTGCATGAAGGCAGCGAAGACGCGGCGATCACCCGGGCGATCATTGCCATGGCCAAGAGTCTGGACCTGAAAGTGGTAGCTGAGGGCGTGGAAACCCGCGAACAACTGGCCTTGCTGCGCGAGCAGGGGTGCGACGAAGTGCAGGGTTACCTGATCAGCAAGCCGGTGGATGCCACGTCGTTCAGTGAGCTGCTCGGCAGCAGCACGGCCCGCTTCCTCGGCTAGCGGGTCGTGCTGCCGGCTAAAGCGTCAGCTGGTGGTGAGGATTTTTTTAACCGTGGTCAGTTGCTTGCCGTCGTGCAGGATGTTCACCCACGGGATTTCGCTGTGATCGCCAGGCAGTTCGAAGCACACCTCTTTATCGGTCACTACCTGAATGAATGAACCTGCTTCTTCTTCCACCTTGAGCTCCAGGTTCAATGCAAAGGATCTGTCTTGAATACGGGCTTGTTCCAGTACCGGATTGATCCCTGGGTGAGCAACAGTGACCGTGCCACGCACGCGGAAGCAGCCGCCGTCCGGGCCCGGCATCAGGTCGTTTTGAAGGGTCCAGTCCTTGGTTTCAATGATCATGGTGTGACTCCTGAAAGATGGTCTGCAACGTCTGTTGCAGGCTCATCTTCCGGTAACCATAGCGTTCAATGGAGCTGGAAAACCTTCAATCGTGCCAGGCGCTGCCCTTGCGGGCCAACAGGCTATGGGCCTGGTCCGGCCCGTTGGAGCCGGCCGGGTAGGGCCGAGGCGCCTGAAAGTGTTCCTGCCAGCCATTGAGGATCGGGTCGACCCAGGCCCAGGCGGCCTCGACTTCATCGCGGCGCATGAACAGGGTCGAGTCGCCGTCGAGCACATCCAGCAACAGGCGCTCGTAAGCGTCCCAGCGCCGGGTCTGGCCAAACACCTGAGCGAGGTTGAGGTTCAGCTCCACGGGTTCCAGGCGCATCCCTTTGCCAGGTGTCTTGGTCATCATCTGCAGGCTGATGCGTTCATCAGGCTGCAACTGGATCAGCAGCTGGTTGGCCTGGTCGCCCTCGAACAGACGATGGGGTACAGGCTTGAACTGAATGACGATTTGCGAAGAGCGTTTGCCCAGGCGTTTGCCGGTACGCAGGTAAAAGGGCACGCCGGCCCAGCGCCAGGTGTCGATATGGGCTTCAACGGCAACGAATGTCTCGGTATCGCTGTCGTTGTCGACATCTTTCTCGAAATAGTAGGCCGGTACTTCCTGGCCACCGATCTTGCCGGCGCTGTACTGACCGCGCACGGTCTTGTCCTGCACATCCTGGCCGTTGATGGGCTTGAGGGCCTTGAGGATCTTCACCTTTTCGTCACGTACCGCTTCTGCTTCAAACTGTGCGGGAGGCTCCATTGCTACCAGACACAACAGTTGCAGCAGGTGATTCTGCAGCATGTCGCGGGTGGCGCCGGCGCGGTCGTAGTAGGCCCCGCGGTTTTCGACGCCCAGGGTTTCACAGACGCTGATCTGCACATGATCGATCTGGCTGTTGCGCCACACCGGCTCCAGCAAGGCATTGGCAAAGCGCAGGGCCATCAGGTTCTGCACCGTTTCCTTGCCCAGGTAGTGATCGATGCGAAACACCTGCGACTCGTCAAATACCGCGCCGATGGCCTGGTTGATCGAAGTGGCCGACTCCAGTGAGTGGCCGATGGGCTTCTCCAGGACGATGCGCGCTTCGCTTTCGGCCAGCCCGGCCACTTTCAGGTGGTTGGCGATGGGTACGAACAGATTGGGCGCGGTGGCCAGGTAGTAAATCCGGGTCAGGCCGCCGGGCTCACCGAGAAAACGCGACAGGCGGCCGAAGTCGGCGCTTTGCGAGGCGTCCATGGCGAAGTAGTCCAGACGCGCGGAGAAACGCGCCCAGACATCCTCGTCGAAGTCATTGCGGGCAATCTGGGCGCGGCAACGGCGTTCGGCAAGTTTGAGATAGTCATTACGCGGGAGGGGGCGTCGGGCCAGGGCGATAATGCGTACGGCGATGTGCAGACGCCCCTCGCGATACAGGTGATAGAGCGCCGGAAGCAGTTTGTGCAGGGCCAGATCACCGGTGCCGCCGAACACCATGATGTCGCAAGGGATAGTCAATACCACCACTCTCCTAGTTCGTTTAGCTGGGCGGGTCGCCGGTCATGTAGTATAACTACAAGAAAGCTACAACCCGGTCAGTCGATCATAACCGAGTCCTGCCCTTGAATCTGTTGCAACACATCGCCCAGTCGCGCCATCTGCTACGCAAATCGGAACTGAAGGTTGCCGATCACGTGCTGCTTGATCCTGCAGCCGTCATGCATAGCTCGATGGCCGATCTTGCCCATAGCGTTGGTATCAGCGAGCCGACCATCGTGCGCTTTTGCCGAGCTATTGGCTGTTCAGGCTTTCAGGACCTCAAGCTGAAATTGGCCCAGAGCCTGGCCGCCGGCGCCAGCTTCGGCCAGTTCGCGATTCATGAAGACGACTCGGTCGCTGACTACAGCCTGAAAATTTTCGACACCACCCTGCATACGCTGATGGAGGTGCGCGAGCATCTCGACCCTCAGGCGCTGCAACGTGCGGTGTCTGCCATGGCCCAGGCCCAGCGCGTAGAGTTCTATGGTTTTGGTGCTTCCGGCGCGGTGGCGGCGGATGCCCAGCACAAGTTCTTCCGCTTGCTGCTGACGGCTGCTGCGTATTCCGATCCGCACATGCAGGCAATGTCGGCGGTCACGCTCAAGCCCGGCGATGTGGCTATCTGCATCTCCCAGTCAGGGCGCTCCAAAGACCTGCTGATCACCGCCAACCTGGTGCGTGAAAGCGGTGCAACGCTGATTACTTTGTGCCCGAGTCAGACCCCGCTGGCCGAACTGTCGACTGTAAACCTGGCGATCGATGTGCACGAAGACACCGAGATCTACACACCCCTGACTTCGCGTATCGCCCACCTGGTGGTGATCGACGTGCTGGCCATGGGTGTGGCGATGGCCCGTGGCCCGAGCCTGGTCAACCACCTCAAGAGCGTTAAACGCAGCCTGCGCAGCTTGCGCCTGTCGCCGAAGTCGGTGAAGGCCTTCGACGACTGAGTTTGCGTTGACCCAAGCGGTCGTCCAGCTATCAGGCATCTTCGGCATCGAGGACCAAGCTGACCAATTCGTGTCCCTGGTGTGTGATTTCTATCGGCGTACGCCCGGTTCGATTGTTTATCGTGCAAGAAACCGCATGAATTGGAAGCTGCACTGTCAGGTCGGGGGCCGGCTGAGCTTCGAGTCTGAAACATTCGGGAAAATCGGCAGCTTTTCTTTGGCCTTCATGGATCAGGGACGGTGTGCTTTCGAGTGCCGAAATTACAGAGCCGGTTACCATTATTCTGGTTTTACCGTCTATGTTGATGCGCAGGGCATTCCACGTACCGGTTTCGATTTTCATGGGGTTCTCCGTTGGCTTTTGGGCGCGGCTGTTTTGCCGCCACAAAATTATTCATCCGCCACCGAAACGAAGGCATCTGGACAGGTTTCTCGCAGTTATTGCAGGGAAATTCACCGTTTTGTAATCGAGGTGGCACCAAACCGTAAAACCTGAGGGCCACTCTGAAACTCCCCGCACTCGATCAGGGAGATATGCAATGGCTCGTGAATTCGATGGCTCGTATCAACCCAATGCCAAGTCCCGCAAGCAGCAGGAGAAAGATCAGCGCCGCATGGAGTTTCGCCGCGCGATCGAAAGCTACTCCGAGCAACGGCGGCTGCTTCAGGAAATAGCCGACTTTCCGGAATTGCAGGCCATCAACGTGTGGCAAGTATCGGCGGCAGATTCCCCGAAAACCGCTCAACAAGCTCGCTGATTTGCGCACGTTCGCTGCGAATGAATGCAAGAAACGCCAAGGCCACCGGCGATTGCCGCTTGGCCTTGGACTGCACCACGCACCAGCTGCGGTACAGCGGCAGCTCTTCAATCGGTAACTCGCGCAGGATGCCCGTGGCCAGTTCAAGGTTCAGTGCGTGACGGGTCAGCAGGGCAATGCCCAGGCCGGCAATCACGCATTCGCGCTGGGCATCGGCCGAAGCGACCTCAAGGGTCTGGGTGAAGTGCACGCGCTTGTCCTTGAAGTACTCTTCGCAAGCCTTGCGGGTGCCCGAACCTTGCTCGCGAACCAGCAGGGTATGCGGCTCCAGGTCCTGCAGGCGCAGCTTCTCCAGCTTGCACAGCGGGTGGTCAGGCGGCGCCACGGCGACAATCGGGTTGTTCAGGAACGGTAAAAACTCCAGTCCCATGTCCTGGGGCACCATGGACATGATGATCAGGTCGTCGCGGTTGTCCGACAGGCGGCGGATGGCCTGGGCCCGATTGACCACGGTAAGGGTAAGATTGACTTCAGGGTGCTGGCGCTTGAAGGCGGCGAACAGGTGCGGGACGAAGTACTTGGCACTGGATTCCACAGCCAGTTTCAGCTGGCCTTGCAGCGAGCCCTGCATGTCGGACAGCTGCATGTCGAGGCTTTCCAGGCGGCCGAAAATGTCGCGGCTGGCGCGTTGCAAGGCCTCGGCGGCTTCCGTCAGGTAGAGTTTTTTACCGACGTACTCGAACAGCGGTTGGCCGACCAACTCTTCGAGCTGGCGGATTTGTAGACTTACGGCGGGTTGCGTCAGGCTCATCTCGTCGGCTGCACGGCTGTAAGAGCGCAAATCACAGACCTCATTGAAGATCTGCAATTGACGCAATGTCATACGCATCAATGACTTACGCATTTTTTTATTGTCCCGGCAAAACCTTGTAACAGCACTATAAGCTTTTGCTAATGCACACCCTAATAAATATTGATTTTTGTTTATCCAGAGACAGCGCTAGGGTAAGGATGCGACTGGCCAGCGACGATTGGTCACGCGCCGACCGGCTTTGCCGACTCGTTTGTTCTAGCGGCCTTGGGAATACTCCAGTGATAAAAAAGATCCTGATCGCCAACCGCGGTGAAATTGCTGTTCGAATCGTGCGTGCCTGCGCCGAGATGGGCATTCGCTCCGTGGCGATCTACTCCGACGCCGACCGCCACGCCTTGCACGTCAAACGTGCCGACGAGGCTCACAGCATTGGTGCCGAGCCCCTGGCCGGTTACCTGAACCCGCGCAAGCTGGTGAACCTTGCAGTGGAAACCGGTTGTGATGCCCTGCATCCCGGTTACGGTTTTCTGTCAGAGAACGCTGAGCTTGCAGACATTTGTGCCGAGCGCGGTATCAAGTTCATCGGTCCGGCAGCCGAAGTCATTCGCCGCATGGGCGACAAGACCGAAGCCCGTCGCAGCATGATCAAGGCTGGTGTACCGGTAACGCCGGGCACCGAAGGCAACGTTGCCGACATCCACGAAGCCCTTTCCGAAGGCGAGCGCATCGGTTATCCGGTGATGCTCAAGGCTACTTCGGGTGGTGGCGGCCGCGGTATTCGTCGCTGCAACAGCCGCGAGGAGCTGGAGCAGGCATTCCCGCGGGTGATTTCCGAAGCGACCAAGGCATTTGGTTCGGCGGAAGTCTTCCTGGAAAAATGCATCGTCAACCCGAAACACATCGAGGCGCAGATCCTCGGTGACAGCTTCGGCAACGTTGTGCACCTGTTCGAGCGCGACTGCTCGATCCAGCGCCGCAACCAGAAGCTCATCGAGATTGCCCCAAGCCCGCAGCTGACTCCTGAACAGCGCGCCTACATCGGCGACCTGTCGGTGCGCGCAGCCAAGGCCGTGGGCTATGAGAACGCCGGTACCGTGGAGTTCCTGCTCGCCGATGGCGAGGTGTACTTCATGGAAATGAACACCCGGGTGCAGGTGGAACACACCATCACCGAAGAAATCACCGGTATCGACATCGTTCGTGAGCAGATCCGGATTGCCTCGGGCCTGCCGCTGTCGGTCAAGCAGGAAGACATCCAGCATCGCGGCTTTGCCCTGCAGTTCCGGATCAACGCTGAAGACCCGAAGAACAACTTTTTGCCCAGCTTCGGCAAGATCACCCGTTATTACGCACCCGGCGGCCCCGGCGTTCGTACCGATACGGCGATCTACACCGGCTACACCATTCCACCGTTCTACGACTCCATGTGCCTGAAACTGGTGGTCTGGGCGTTGACCTGGGAAGAAGCCATGGACCGTGGCCTGCGCGCCCTGGACGACATGCGCGTACAAGGGGTGAAGACCACCGCCGCGTATTACCAGGAAATCCTGCGCAATCCGGAATTCCGTAGTGGCCAGTTCAATACCAGCTTCGTTGAAAGCCATCCGGAATTGACCAACTACTCGATCAAGCGCAAACCCGAAGAGCTGGCCCTGGCCATCGCTGCCGCCATCGCCGCCCACGCAGGCCTGTGAGGAATCCCATAATGTCCAAGAAAATCTTTGTAACCGACACAATCCTGCGCGATGCCCACCAGTCCCTGCTGGCCACCCGCATGCGCACCGAAGACATGCTGCCGATCTGCGACAAGCTCGACAAAGTCGGCTACTGGTCGCTGGAAGTCTGGGGCGGCGCGACCTTCGACGCCTGCGTGCGCTTCCTCAAGGAAGACCCGTGGGAGCGTCTGCGCAAGCTGCGCGCGGCCCTGCCTAACACCCGCCTGCAGATGCTGCTGCGTGGTCAGAACCTGCTCGGCTACCGTCACTACAGCGACGATGTGGTCAAAGCGTTCGTGGCCAAGGCTGCTGTCAATGGCATCGACGTGTTCCGTATCTTCGACGCCATGAACGATGTGCGTAACCTGCGTGTGGCCATCGAAGCCGTGAAAGCCGCTGGCAAACATGCCCAGGGCACCATTGCCTACACCACCAGCCCGGTGCACACCATCGACGCGTTCGTGGCCCAGGCCAAGCAGATGGAAGCCATGGGTTGCGACTCGATCGCGATCAAGGACATGGCCGGCCTGCTGACCCCTTATGCCACGGGCGAATTGGTCAAGGCTCTGAAAGCCGAACAGTCGCTGCCAGTGTTCATCCACTCCCACGACACCGCCGGCCTGGCTGCCATGTGCCAGCTCAAGGCGATCGAGAACGGTGCCGACCACATCGACACCGCGATCTCCAGCTTTGCCTGGGGCACCAGCCATCCGGGTACCGAGTCGATGGTCGCGGCGCTCAAGGGCAGCGAATTCGACACCGGTCTGGACCTGGAACTGCTGCAGGAAATCGGCCTGTACTTCTATGCTGTGCGCAAGAAGTACCACCAGTTCGAAAGCGAGTTCACCTCGGTAGATACCCGCGTGCAAGTGAACCAGGTGCCAGGCGGGATGATTTCCAACCTCGCCAACCAGCTCAAGGAGCAGGGCGCGCTCAACCGCATGAACGAAGTGCTGGCAGAGATCCCGCGCGTTCGTGAAGACCTCGGCTTCCCGCCGCTGGTGACTCCGACGTCGCAGATCGTCGGTACCCAGGCGTTCTTCAACGTGCTGGCTGGCGAGCGCTACAAGACCATCACCAACGAGGTGAAGCTGTACCTGCAAGGCGGTTACGGCAAGGCCCCGGGTGTGGTCGACGAGACCCTGCGTCGTCAGGCCATCGGCAGCGAAGAAGTAATCGACGTGCGTCCGGCCGACCTGCTCAAGCCGGAAATGACCAAGCTGCGTGCCGATATCGGCAACCTGGCCAAGTCCGAAGAAGACGTGCTGACCTTCGCCATGTTCCCGGACATCGGGCGCAAGTTCCTCGAAGAGCGCGAAGCCGGCACCCTGACGCCAGAAGTGCTGCTGCCGATTCCGGAAGCAGGCAAGGTGGCCTCGGCTGGTGGCGAAGGTGTACCGACCGAGTTCGTCATCGACGTCCACGGCGAAACCTATCGCGTAGACATCACGGGTGTGGGCGTCAAGGCCGAAGGCAAGCGTCACTTCTACCTGTCCATCGACGGCATGCCGGAAGAAGTGGTGTTCGAGCCGCTCAACGAATTCGTCGGCGGTGGCAGCAGCAAGCGCAAGCAGGCCAGCGCACCGGGCCATGTCAGCACCACCATGCCAGGCAACATCGTCGATGTGCTGGTCAAGGAAGGTGACATGGTCAAGGCCGGCCAGCCGGTGCTGATCACCGAAGCCATGAAGATGGAAACCGAAGTCCAGGCCGACATCGCCGGCAAGGTGGTTGCCATCCACGTGGCCAAGGGTGACCGGGTCAACCCGGGCGAGATCCTGATCGAGATCGAAGGCTGATTTTCAGGCCTTCATCTACAAGCGGTTAACCTCTGGGGGGCATATGCCTCCCTTTTTTTTGCGCTTTTTTCCTCAAGTGAGCGCTACACGCTCAATTGTCAGCGAGCTGCGCGACAGGCTTCCAGTGTTTGCACCTGTCCAGTCGGGCGCTGATTGTCTTCCCCCAACCAGCGCTCGAACCCCGCCGCGATCGCCGGCCATTCATCGTCGGTAATCGAGAACCAGGCGGTGTCGCGGTTACGGTCCTTGATCACCATGTGCTTGCGAAACACCCCTTCAAAGCTGAAGCCGAAGCGCTCCGCCGCTCTTTTCGAACGGGCGTTGTCGTTGTTGCACTTCCATTCCAGGCGACGGTTACCCAGTTCGAACGCCAGCTTGCTCAGCAGGTAGACCGCTTCGGTGCCCCTGGGCGTGCGTTGCATGGCGGCGCCAAAGGCGATGTGGCCGACCTCTATGCGACCCTGATCGGGCACGATCGACATCAGACTGAGAATCCCCTGGGTCTGGCCGCTGGCGCTATCGATGACGCTGTAGAACAGCGGGTCACTGCTGGCGGCGTTGCTGTCGAGCCAATGGTCGAAGTCTTCGCGTTCGGTGAAAGGCCCGTAGGCCAGGTAATCCCAGAGTTTCGGGTCAGCGTCGGGCCCCTGGAATACCTGCCAGAGGTCTTCCCGATCGCGGCGGGGATCGAGTTTTTCCAGGCGAATGAAGCGCCCGACCAGGGTTGTGGGGTGTGGGCGCTTGGCCGGGTGCCAGTTCAACGGTGCACTCATGTAATGGCTCCTGGGCTTACAGTGGTTTGCGAAACTGGATAAAGCCAGGCCGCTCGGCGACTTGTTCATAAAGGCTGATCGCAGTGGCGTTGGTTTCGTGAGTCAACCAGTGCACCTTGGCGCAACCTGCCGCCTTGGCCGTAGCGTAGACGTATTCGATCAGCTGGCGGCCGACGCCGAGGCCGCGCAGTTCGCTCTGGACATACAGATCCTGAAGGTAACAGGAGTTCTCGATGCTCCAGTTGGAGCGGTGATAGATCCAGTGGACCATGCCCACCGCCTTGCCATCTACCCAGGCCAGCGCGGCATTGGTTGGTTCGGTAGGGTCGAGCATGCGTTGCCAGGCGACCGCGGTCACCTCATCGGCGATGCGGGTCTCATAGAAGCGTTGATAGGCTTGCCACAGTGGCAGCCAGGCGCTGTGGTCATCGGCAGAAACCGGGCGGATCGTAACGCTGGGCATGGGAGATTCCTTCACGATTGGCGCATCACTGCGGCCAGTTGGTTGTCCAGAGGGTCGGTGCTGCTGGCCAGGCGCGTACGCACACCTTCGATATCGATGGCAGAACGGTTCTGGCTGAGTTTGCGGGTGCCTTGCAAGCGTTCGATGGGCAGGGCGAAGCCGACGATGGCCTTGAGCATGCCGGCCATGTAGTCAGCGGGCGCTTCATCCACCGACCAGGGCTTGGCCTGGGATTGTTCATGGCGATCGCTCAGGCGCCTTACGATATCCAGCAGGGACTTGGCGTCGTGGTAGACCTCGGCCTTGCCCCAGGCGTGCACGCTGACGTAATTCCAGGTGGGCACGGTGCGTGGGTCCTGAGCCTTACTGGGGTAGTAGCCGGCGCTGACATACGCATCCGCCCCGGCAAACACCACCAGGGCTTCGGCGCCATTCTCCAGCTCCTGCCACTGTCGGTTGGCGCGGGCGAAGTGACCGTACAGCGTGCCATTACTGCCTTGGCTGCGATCGAGCAGCAAGGGCAGGTGGCTGGCCTGCAGGCCCTGTTCGCCGTGGGTGACGAGTACGGCCAGGCGCGTCTGTTCGATCTGCTGCTGCAGTTGATCGAGGTCGGTTTCCTTGAAGCTCGAAGCTGTGTACATGCGGATTGTCCTTGGCGAATGGTTCAATCCTAGGCAGGCTATTGGTCTATGGTAAGAGCCATTTCCAGCTAATTTCATAGGTCCATTGTCATGAGTGAGCGTCCATTCAGCCTTCCGTTCGACCCTACGGGCATTGTGCTTGACCGGCGCCAGGGGTTGAGCCGTCAGCTGTATCAGGCGTTGCGCCTGCGCGTGCTGGATGGCCGCCTTAGCAGCGGCACGCGCCTGCCGGCCACGCGAGACATGGCGAACGCGTTGGCGCTTTCGCGTAACAGCGTGGTGCGCGCCTACGACCAGTTGTACGCCGAGGGTTTTATCGAAAGCCGGGTGGGTGACGGCACCTACGTCAGCCAGCTGCCAAAACTATCCACAAAAGTATCCACAGGGTTATCCCTGGGTTTTTCCACAGGGTTATCCACAAAATCGCTCGGAAATACTGAGTATTTGTCCAGTAAAGTTATCCACAGCGGTCCGCTTGGCCGGTTGGAAAACAACCATTTGCCCGCACCTAAAAGCGGCCCGCCCAGGGCATTTCGCGTCGGTTTACCGGCGCTTGATCTCTTTCCTTTCGACGTCTGGGCCAAGCTGCAGGCGGGATTCTGGCGCAATCCGGATCCAGCGACGCTGGGCTACGGTGATCCTGCGGGTGAGCCGCAACTTAGGGAGCTGATTGCCACCTATCTGCGTCGATCACGTGGGCTTTCCTGCGTTGCTGAACAAATTGTGATCACCAGTGGTGCGCAGCAAGCCATCAGCCTTTGTGCACAGCTGTTGATGGAAGTGGGGGATAGGGTGGCTGTGGAAAACCCGGGCTATCGAGCTGCTGGGCACGCATTTGCGGCGGCTGGTGCTCACGTCGTGGGTGTGCCTGTTGATAGTGAAGGGCTGGACTGCTCGGTGTTGGAGTCGTTCGATAACTGCAAGCTGGCCTATGTCACACCGGCTCATCAGTACCCTACGGGTGTAACCATGAGCCTGCCCAGGCGCCTCGCTCTGCTTGACTGGGCGCAACGCAACGACAGCTGGATCATCGAGGATGACTACGACGGTGAATACCGGTATGACGGCGCCCCACTCGCGCCCCTGGCTGTGCTTGACCGAAATGAACGGGTTATCTATGTGGGTACGTTCGGCAAGATCGCGTTTCCGGCATTGCGCCTGGGTTATCTGGTACTGCCCGAGTCGCTCATGCACGCGTTTTCCTGGGCGCGCGCATTGAATGTGCGCCATTCCGAAGTGGCCACGCAAAGCGTCATGGCACAGTTCATGATTCAGGGCCACTTCCAGCGACACATCCGGCGAATGCGCCGTGCGGCCCTGGCGCGCCGCGATGCATTACTCAAGGCATGGCCGCAGGATATACCGGGTGTGGGTGCGATGCCGGTAGTTTCGGCTGGATTACACCTGACCCTGTCAGTAGAAGGGCTCGAGCGTGAGCGTGAATTGGTAACTGAGGCAGAAGCCGTTGGCGTCGAACTCAATGCCTTGAGCAGTTACTGGTTGCCGAATAGCTGCGGCCCAGTAGAACAGCAGGCAGGGTTGGTGATTGGATTTGCTGCGGTGCCAGAAGCTCATATAAAAGAGGCGGCAGAGCGCCTTGTGAATGCCTGGTTGAAACCTCAGAAACTATCGAGGTAATCGTTAAATATCAACTGATATATCTGATGGGGGACGTGTTGTAGTTCTCGCCTATATATTCGTGATCGTTTGGGTATTACATCTAATTTTAATGTAGTCGGAAAGATACGATCATGAATAGTCGGGAATGTGTTAAAGATGCCATTGAGAAGGTCAGGTGCGGGGTTGCGACGGCTCAATGCGAAGACCATCTGGTAGCGCTCATTGATGGTAAATTATTTCAGGGTTCTGTGACTGTGGTTAAATATCCTGGTACGAAAGTTGTGATAGCCTTCATGAAAAAAGGCAGCAGCAATCATATTATCGATTTTGCTGTAGATACGGATATTGAAAGTGGCAGGCACTTGATCCAGCCATACGATCTCGGCGGGAAGGTAACCGCCGGCTACAGTATTGACACTGAGGGTGCGCCGTTTCTTAATTATGTGGCCGATCTGGGTGGGGCTGAAATACTTTATAGGGATGATGGTAGCTTTTCTGGCAGCTTTACGTTTAGGCTGGAAAACAACGATGCCTTTGAATCGATAACCAGTGCAAAGTTCTGGGTAAGGGAATTTTGAATTAAAGTCAGAGCGCCCGCCCCTGTTTTTCGACAGGGGCGGGCTGATGCTTTTATCAGGTACCAGCCTTTATCTTGGTCCAGGCTCGCGTACGCGCACGTTCCGCATCACGGGCCAGGGGCTTCAGGGTGTACAACTTGGCCATGGCCTCTTCAGTGGGATAGAGGTTCGGGTTGTTGCGTATGGCCGGCGTTACCAGTTCAGTGGCGTCCTTGTTCGGGTTCGGGTAACCGACAAAATCGCTGATCGGGGCAATCACCTTGGGCTGCAACAGGTAGTTGATGAAGGTGTAGGCATCCTCCGGGTTGGCGGCGCCCTTCGGAATGGCCAGCATATCGAACCAGATCGGCGCGCCTTCCTTGGGCAGGCGCATGTCCACGACCACACCGTTTTTGGCCTCAAGCGCGCGATTGGCCGCCTGCGAGAAGCTCCCCGAATACCCCACCGCCACGCAGATGTCGCCGTTGGCGATATCCGCCATGTATTTGGACGAGTGGAAGTAAGTAACGTGCGGGCGGATCTTCAGCAGCAACGCTTCGGCTTTCTTGTAGTCATCCGGCTTGCCGCTGTTCGGATCCAGGCCCAGGTACTGCAATGCAAGCGGCAGGATCTCGGACGGGGAGTCGAGCAGCGCTACGCCACATTGCTTGAGCTTGGCGATGTTCTCTTCCTTGAATATCAGGTCCCAGCTGTCCACCGGCGCGTGGTCACCGAGCACGGCCTTGACCTTGGCCGGGTTGAAGCCAATCAACACCGTGCCGTACATGTAGGGCACGGCGTATTTGTTGCCGGGATCATTGGCCTCGATCAGCTTCATAAGCTTGGGGTCGAGGTGTTGCCAGTTTGGCAGCTTGCTGCGGTCCAGAGGCTGGAACACCCCGGCCTCGATCTGCTTGGCCAGGAACACGTTGGACGGCACCACTACGTCATATCCGGAGTTGCCGGTCAGCAACTTGGCTTCGAGGGCTTCGTTGGTGTCGAAGATGTCATAGATCAGCTTGACCTGGCTGTCTTTCTGGAAGTCCACCAGCGTTTGCGGGGTAATGTAGTCGAACCAGTTGTAGACCCGCAGCGTGCGCTGCTCGGCGGCCTCGAGGCTGCCGACCAGCAGGGCGCTGCAGAGCAGGGGTGCAAGTAGACGCTTGACGCGGTTCATGGCCGAGTGCCTTGCTGGCCGCGCTCAAAGCCTTCGAGCACGTTAACCGCGTTGATACCGATTTCTTCGACGGCATAACCGCCTTCCATGACGAACAGGGTCGGTTTGCCAAGGCGGGCAATGCGTTCGCCCATCTTCAGATAATCGGGGCTGTCGAGTTTGAACTGGGAAATCGGATCGTCCTTGAAGGTATCGACGCCGAGCGACACCACGACGACGTCGGGGGCATACGCGGCAATCCGCTCGCAGGCCTGATCCAGGGCATTGCCCCAGGCCGCCCAGTCGCTGCCGGCTGGCAGTGGGTAGTTGACGTTGTAGCCCTGGCCTGCACCTTCGCCTTCTTCATCGGCATAACCCAGGAAGAACGGGAATTCGGCTTGCGGGTCACCATGAATCGAAGCGAAGAGCACATCGCTGCGCTGGTAGAAGATCTCCTGGGTGCCGTTGCCGTGGTGGTAATCCACATCGAGGATGGCCACTTTGCGATGGCCCTGGTCGAGAAAGGCCTGCGCGGCAATGGCGGCGTTGTTCAAGTAGCAGTAGCCACCCATCACATCGCTGGCAGCGTGGTGTCCTGGCGGCCGGCACAGGGCAAACGCGCTGTGTGCGCCGGCCTGGATGGCCGCTTGAGCAGTCAGGGCGACTTGCGCTGCGCTGTAGGCGGCCTGCCAGGTGCCGGCGGTGATCGGTGCACCGGCATCGAAGCTGTAATAACCCAGTTCACCGTGCAGGCCTTTGGGTTTGATGCTGCGCAGGGTGCGTGCGGGCCAGGTGAACGGCAGAAGGTCGCCGTCGTGACCGAGTTCGGCCCAGCGTTGCCAGGCACCTTCAAAGAAGTTCAGGTAATCGGCACTGTGCACCCGCAGCAGTGGGGCGCGGCCAAAGTCTGCAGGACCTTGCACCGGGCCCAGCTCACGGGTTTTGACGCGTTCCAGCACATGGTCAGCGCGCGAAGGCATTTCGAAGCAAGGCATCAATTGCCCGTCGATCAGCTCGCAACGGCCGTGGTGAAGGTGATGGTCATCCGAATAGATAGTCAGCATTTGTTGTTCTCCGAAGTCACTGGCGTGGCGCCATTGTTCATGGAGCCGCTTCGGTTCAGAACGACGCAAACGGCCAAAAGGGGATCAATATGGCCAACCTGCGTGTCCGGATTTCGCCCTTTGACGGTGCGACGTGCGCTGATCAGGCGCGGAAATGGCTGGGGGCTACACCACTCCAGCGTAAAAAAGCGTGGCGGAAACTGGCGGTTTCACTAAAGCCCAGCGCTTCGGCAATCTGGTAGATCGGCAACTGGTCCTCGGCGAGCAACTGTTTGGCCCGTTCGAAGCGTAGCTCATCAAGCAATTGTTGATAGCTGCTGCCCAACTCCTGCAGGTGGCGGCGCAGGGTGCGCGACGAGCAGTTCATTTGCCGCGCCAGACCTTCGAGCCCGGGTGCTGCATTCAACTGTTCGAGCAGCAACTGCCGGATGCGCCCGAGCCAGGCCTGGCGGCCGGTGAACTCCAGGTTCTGGCGGCGGCAGCGTTCACTCATGGCCCGGTGGGTGATCTGGTCGGCCAGTGGCAGCGGTTTATCCAGCCAGCGGCGTTCGAAGGCGAAGGCGTTGTCACTGGCATCGAATTGCAGTGGGCAAGCAAACGTCTGCGCATACAGCGCCTGGTAATCCGGGGCGGCGTGCACAAAGCGGGCGGCCAGCAAGGGCAGTGGTTGCCCGAGCAGGTCATCGCAGATGACCTTCAGCGAGGTCAGGCAGAACTCGGCGTTGAACGCGGCCAGGTGCGGCTCTTCCCGATAATTGCTGGCGCTGAACCAGATACGTTCGCCGTCTTCGATCAGGCGCAATTGGAAAAGTGTTCCCAGAAGCGCCGGGTACTGCATGGCCAGGCGTAACGCGTCACCTAAGGTGGCACTGGAGAGCAGGGCGTAACCGAGCATGCCGTAGCAGGAAACATGCATGCGCCGCCCCAGCTCCAGGCCCACTTCACGGCGCTGGGCCACGGCATTGGCGCATACCAGCATCTCTTGGCGCGTGGTGATGCGCGAATCTGCACGGCCCAGATCTGCGGGGCTGATGCCGCTACCGTCGAGCAGCGCCGCCGGGTCTACGCCGTCGTTCTGGAAAGCTTGAAGCACCAGAGAAACGGCGTTGAGGGTCGTGAGGTGTGAGTGGAGCATGGTTGTTTCCTGCTGAAGGGCTACCGGCAAGCGAGCAATATGCGTGCCTTGCCGCTTTTAGCGCAGTTCCCCACAGAGGTCCTGCTCGATCAGGTGTCGAACGTCTTCGGTTGGCAAGCCCGCGCCGAGCAGCAATTGCAATTTGCCGAAGACAGCTTCCCGGGTCATGCCGCCCCCGGAGAGCACCCCGACCTGGCGCAAGCGGCTGCCGGCTTCATAGACATCCAGCTCTACACCGCCTTCATGGCACTGGGTGATTGCCACGACCACCACGCCCTTTGCCTGGGCCTGGGCGAGGGCAGCGAGAAAATCCGGATTGTCGGCAGGGCCGGTACCGCTGCCGAAGCACTCCAGAATCAGGCCTTGGGCGCCACTGTCGAGCACCGTGTGCAGCAGGTTGGAGTTGAAACCCGGCACCAGCGGTAACACCGCTACGCTGGCCGGCTGTTTTGGCTGTCGGCAGTCGAGTTTCGCTGGCAAATGATCTGCAGGCATGGCACCGCCAAAGCGCTTGAGCTGGACGAAAGGGTGTCGACCAAAACTGCGTACTTTGGCCGTGCGCAGCGGGTCGAGCAGTTCACCATGGAAGTAAAGCTGCACGCCCGATGGCAGGCCGCCGGCCAGCGCCTGCAGGGCACCGAGAAGATTCTCCCCGGCATCACTGTCGGCCACACCGGCCGGCAGCATGGAGCCGGTGAACAGCACGGGGGCGTCAAGCCCCAACAATTGGAAGCTCATGGCTGCAGCGCTGTAGGCCAGGGTGTCGGTGCCGTGCAGGATCAGCGCCGCATCGCAGCCTTGAACATCGACGGCATCAATGACGGCTTCGCGCAGGCGTTGCCAGTAGTGCGGTGTCATGTTGGCGCTGTCGATCAGCGGCTGCATTTCGCGAAAATGCCACAGCGGGATTCCCGTAAGGCCGGCCAGTTGTTCGCGCATCCGCTGCTCGAAGCCCGAGGCTGGAGCAAGCCCGTTGGCGCCTGCCTGCATACCGATGGTACCGCCGGTATACAGCACCATGATCTTGCGGGCGGGGTGTACGGTTGCCATGGCACGGTCTCCGGGGGCAGCTTGAAATGAGCTGGTTACACTACGCCATCCGTCGTTGTTGCGGGCATAAAAAAAGGGCCCGGGGACTGATCCCAGGGCCCTCAAAAGGTGAGAGGTGTCTAGTCCCTCGACCTGGTGAGCGGTGTTACAGCATCGGTTACGCTTTGAGCGGCACCAGACGCGGAGCAATCATGTTTTCCGGACGCAGGATGTCGGTGAGCATCTCTTCGTCCAGCAGGCCTTCCTCGCGGACCAGTTCCAGCACACCACGGCCGCTTTCCAGGGCGATGGCAGCGATACGGGTGGCGTTTTCGTAGCCGATGTACGGGTTCAGGGCGGTGACCAGGCCGATAGAGTGTTCGACCAGTTCACGGCAGCGCTGTTCGTTGGCAGTGATGCCGACGATGCAGTGCTCGCGCAACATGTCCATGGCGCGCTGCAACAGGCGGATCGAATCGAAGATCTTGTAGGCGATCAGCGGTTCCATGACGTTCAGCTGCAGTTGGCCGCCTTCGGCAGCGACAGTCAGGGCCAGGTCGTTGCCCATGATGGCGAAGGCCACCTGGTTAACGGCTTCCGGGATTACCGGGTTGACCTTGCCTGGCATGATCGAGCTGCCTGGCTGACGCGCTGGCAGGTTGATTTCATTGATGCCGGTACGTGGGCCGCTAGACAGCAGGCGCAGGTCGTTGCAGATCTTCGACAGTTTGACTGCGGTACGCTTGAGCATGCCGGAGAACAGGACGAAGGCGCCCATGTCGGAGGTGGCTTCGATCAGGTCGGCAGCCGGTACCAGCGGCTGGCCGCTGATGGTCGCCAGGCGCTGTACGGCCAGGGCCTGGTAGCCAGGGTCGGCGTTGATGCCGGTGCCGATGGCGGTACCGCCCAGGTTGATTTCGGTCAGCAGTTCCGGAGCCAGCGAGCGCAGGCGCTGCAGGTCTTCGGTCATGGTGGTGGCGAAGGCGCGGAATTCCTGGCCGAGGGTCATCGGCACAGCATCCTGCAGCTGGGTACGGCCCATTTTCAGTACGTGGCTGAACTCTTCACCTTTGGCAGCGAAGGCCTGGATCAGGCTGTCGAGGCTGGCCAGCAGGGCGTCGTGACCGAGCAGCAGACCCAGACGGATCGCGGTCGGATAGGCGTCGTTGGTCGACTGCGCCATGTTCACGTCGTTGTTCGGGTGCAGGTATTTGTACTCGCCTTTCTGGTGGCCCATGGCCTCCAGCGCGATGTTGGCGATTACTTCGTTGGCGTTCATGTTGGTAGAAGTACCAGCACCGCCTTGAATCATGTCGACCACGAACTGCTCGTGGTAGTCACCGCGGATCAGGCGGGCGCAAGCCTCGCTGATGGCGGCGTGTTTCGCATCGCTCAGGTGACCCAGCTCGCGGTTGGCGTCAGCAGCGGCCTGCTTGACCATGGCCAGCGCTACAACCAGTTTAGGGTAGTGCGACAGTGGAACACCGGAGAGGTGGAAGTTGTTGGCAGCGCGCAGGGTCTGGATGCCGTAGTAGGCATCAGCCGGGACTTCAAGGGTGCCAAGCAGATCTTTTTCGACGCGGAACGATGCAGCAGCGGACATGATAAATATCATCTCGAGTTTGACCCGGCACATGCCGGAATGGCGCTAATCCTAGGCCTGCGCCGATTTTGCGGCCAATGCTGTTGCACGCTAACCTATGCACAAACGGCATAATGGTTGATGTGACGCCAACCGACATTCGAGCGTGTGCCATTTTGGTGCATGCCTGGAGAGACAGATGAACCTCGAAAGCAAATGGCTGGAAGACTTCAGTGCCCTGGCGGCGACCCGTAGCTTTTCTCAGGCGGCCGAGCGCCGTTTTGTGACCCAGCCGGCCTTCAGCCGCCGTATACGCAGCCTTGAGGCCGCATTGGGGTTGACCTTGGTCAACCGCTCGCGAACGCCGATCGAGCTGACGGCTGCCGGGCAGTTGTTCCTGGTTACGGCACGTACTGTTGTTGATCAACTGGGTGAAGTGTTGCGCCATTTGCATCACCTGGAAGGCGGGCAGGGCGAGGTGATTCAGGTGTCTGCCGCTCACTCCCTGGCCTTGGGCTTCTTCCCGCGGTGGATTGCTCAGCTTCGCAACGAAGGTTTGAACATCGCAACCCGGCTGGTGGCCACCAACGTCGGCGATGCGGTGCATGCCTTGCGTGAGGGCGGGTGTGACCTGATGTTGGCGTTCTACGATCCGGATGCTGCATTGCAGATGGACCCCGAGATATTCCCGTCACTGCATATGGGACATACCGAGATGCTGCCGGTGTGCGCTGCTGACAAAGACGGAACGCCGTTGTTTGACCTTGAAGGCGAGGGTAGCGTGCCGCTACTGGCATACAGTGCCGGGGCGTTCCTCGGGCGTTCGGTCAATCTGTTATTGCGCCAGCGTAACCTGCGATTCACCACGGTTTACGAGACGGCGATGGCGGACAGTCTTAAAAGTATGGCCTTGGAGGGTTTGGGGATCGCATGGGTGCCGAGGCTATCGGCGCGGGCGGAATTGGAGCGGGGTGAGCTGGTTATCTGTGGCGGCCCCCAGTGGCATGTGCCACTGGAGATCCGCCTGTATCGCTGTGCACTGGTGCGCAAGGCCAATGTGCGATTGCTTTGGCGCAAGCTGGAGTCGGCAGGCGGTCAAGAACCGGTCTGAAGTTCAACTGGAATAATAGTTTATGTAGTCCGCTATATTCTGGCGGTTCTTGTCGCTGTAGCGATAGCAATTGGAGCGCAGTGAGAGGCGCGTTTCAAAGGTGTAGGTTTCGCAAAACCAGCCGTTGAAGTTGACCTCGGCGTCATTATGGGTGGCTGAAAACAAGTGCCCCAGCTCATGGGCTGGCGCTACAAAGGTTGCGAGCGAGGCTATGGCGGTAGTTTGTTTAACATAGGCCAGGCCGGCCAGTAAGCCCGATTCACTTTTATCATAGGGCTCCTTGGTGAGCAGGATGGACTTGTTCAGGTACGAGGGGGAGCGTTCTCGTTGATGATCTATATCTGATGATTGATTCGAGAACATTGCGAGGAGCGATGCAGCACTCATGCTTGAATAAGTGATATCGGTGATGCCGGGCACGTTGCGTTCAAAGATGACCTCTATCGGGTGGTTGGTTATCAAGCGCATCTCGTCGATCCAGTGCTGAAAATAATCCTTGTTCAGCTGTGCGTCGCTGATATCGGCGAGATCGTCGTGGGCATAGACCCAGACCACCAGGGATCTGGCAGCCGTCGCCGAAGGCAGGTACAGGGTAAAGAGTAGTGCGAGCAGAATGCCCAAAGGTCTTAATGCAGTCATAGTGGCGTCCTCCATTGACGCTGTAGCGCTGGGAGGTCTCAAGTTAAAGTCGCTATTACAGGAGTGGCAGCAGGAAAAGCTGGCTGGAGTGATCCGGCGATCCCCCCTGTTTTGACTCGAGAGTCAGCCTGACCCCCGAAAAATAAGGGCGGCAGTTGGTCTGCCAAGTGCATCAAAGCTGCGCCTTTGCGATATACTGCGCGGCCTTCGGTCGGTCTCCCCCGGCCCTAATTCGCATAACAAGCCACGCCGGTTGTCCCGCGTGGCTTGTTGTTTTTTGACGCGCCTGCGGGCGCCCAAGAGAAGAGGCTCGACGATGAGTGCACTGGTTGGCGTGATCATGGGCTCCAAGTCCGATTGGTCCACCCTTAGCCACACCGCCGATATGCTGGAAAAACTCGGCATTCCCTACGAGGTCAAGGTGGTTTCTGCCCACCGTACCCCGGACCTGCTGTTCCAGTATGCCGAAGAGGCCGAAGGCCGTGGCATCGAGGTGATCATCGCCGGCGCCGGCGGCGCTGCCCACCTGCCTGGCATGTGTGCGGCCAAGACCCACCTGCCGGTGCTGGGCGTGCCTGTGCAGTCGTCGATGCTCTCCGGAGTCGACTCGCTGCTGTCGATCGTGCAGATGCCCGCCGGTATCCCGGTCGCCACCCTGGCCATCGGCAAGGCCGGTGCCATCAACGCCGCGCTGCTCTCGGCGAGCATCCTCGGCGCCAAGCACCCGCAGTTCCACAGCGTGCTGAAGCAGTTCCGCGCTGAGCAGACAGACAACGTTCTGGACAATCCAGATCCGCGCCAGGCCTGAGGTCAAAAGCATGAAAATCGGTGTAATCGGTGGCGGCCAGCTGGGTCGCATGTTGGCCTTGGCAGGAACGCCGCTGGGCATGAACTTCGCTTTCCTCGATCCGGCGCCGGATGCCTGCGCCGCGCCACTGGGCGAGCACCTGCGTGCCGATTACGGCGACCAGGACCATCTGCGCCAGCTGGCTGACGAAGTTGACCTGGTCACTTTCGAGTTCGAAAGCGTACCAGCTGAAACCGTAGCGTTCCTGTCGCAGTTCGTACCGGTCTACCCGAGTGCCGAATCGCTGCGTATCGCTCGCGATCGCTGGTTCGAAAAGAGCATGTTCAAGGACCTGGGCATTCCAACCCCGTCGTTCGCCGATATCCAGTCGCAAGCCGACCTGGATACCGCCGTCGCCAGCATCGGACTGCCTGCCGTGCTCAAGACCCGTACCTTGGGTTATGACGGAAAAGGTCAGAAAGTGCTGCGAACTGCCGAAGATGTTGTCGGTACGTTCGCCGAACTGGGCAGTGTGCCGTGCCTGCTCGAAGGCTTCGTGCCATTCACCGGCGAAGTGTCGTTGATCGCCGTGCGTGCCCGCGATGGTGAAACCCGTTTCTATCCGTTGGTGCACAACACCCACGAGAACGGCATCCTGCGCCTGTCGGTCGCCAGTGAAGACCACCTGCTGCAGGGTCTGGCTGAAGACTACGCCGGTCGCGTGCTCAAGCAGCTCGACTACGTCGGTGTGCTGGCGTTCGAGTTCTTCGAAGTCGACGGTGGCCTCAAAGCCAACGAAATCGCTCCGCGCGTGCACAACTCCGGGCACTGGACCATCGAAGGCGCCGAGTGCAGCCAGTTCGAAAACCACCTGCGCGCCGTTGCCGGCCTGCCGCTGGGTTCGACCGCCAAGGTCGGCGAAAGCGCCATGCTCAACTTCATTGGTGAAGTGCCGGCAGTCGACAAGGTGATTGCCATCGACGAGTGCCACCTGCATCACTACGGCAAGGCCTTCAAGGTCGGGCGCAAAGTGGGTCACGCCACCCTGCGTTGTGACGACATGGCGAGCCTGGAACAGAAGATCCAGCAGGTCGAAGCCCTGATCCAGGGCTGAAGGGAACCTTCTCTCTTCGATGTCCCTCTGATGGCGGGATGCCAAAGCGCTGACTAGGCTTTGGCATGCGCCAACTCACTCAGAGGGATTGCCATGGGCATCATCGGAACCATCTTCATCGGCCTGATCGTCGGTTTGCTGGCACGCTTCATCAAGCCTGGCGACGACAGCATGGGCTGGATCATGACCATTCTCCTCGGCATTGCCGGGTCGCTTGCGGCGACCTATGGCGGCCAGGCGCTGGGCATCTACCAGGCCGGAGAGGGCGCGGGCTTCCTTGGCGCACTGGTGGGCGCGGTCGTGCTGCTGGTGATCTACGGCATGGTCAAAAAGAACTAGTGGCAGGCTAGAATGCTCGGCAATTTTCATTGCCGAGCAATGCCATGCGCCGTGTATTACTGCTTTCACTGTTGCTCATCAGTAGCCTGGCGCGCGCCGAGCTACCGGAAACCGACTGGCTGGAGCTCATGCCCAAGTCGGACCAGAAAGCGCTCGAACAGATGCCTGAAATCGACCACGACTCGCCGGAAGCCAATGGTACCTTTACCGAAAAAGGTGGCATGAAGCAGGCCAGGGGCCTGCCTGCGGTGATGTATTCGACCAAGACCGTGGCTGCCATGAATGGCAAACAGATCCGCTTGGGTGGCTATCCGGTGCCACTGGAAACCGATGCCAAGGGTAACAGTACGCTGTTCTTCCTCGTCCCCTATCCGGGCGCCTGTATCCACGTTCCGCCACCGCCGCCAAACCAGCTGGTGCTGGTGCGCTACCCCAAGGGCCTGAAGCTCGATGATATTTACACGCCGCTGTGGGTCAGCGGCGCCTTGAAGATCGAGAAGGTCAGCAATGACCTGGCCGATGCCGCTTATGCAATGGATGCGGCCAAGGTGCGGGTTGTGGAAGACGCCGATCTGTAGGGTTAGAGCGGTTCGCTAACTAGGGTCAGACTCAATGAGTGACTGGCCCCAGGTGCCAAGGTCACTACGTCATCCCACACATTGGCCGTCTCGATGCACAGCATGCGCTGCCAGCCATCATCAGCCATGTCTGGCAGCTCTGCAGCGCGATCGGTCCATGGGTTCCAGATAACGGCCGAGCGCGAGCCACTGCTGGTCAGGCGAATGCGTCGGTTCCAGCCCTGATCGACAATGCTCAACTGCGCCGGGGCCTGCAGATAGATGCGATCGGTTTCTCCGGCAAATCCCAGATGGCCCTGTTGCGTGCGTTGCTCCCAGTCAGCCAGGGTTTCGATATAGCCCAGGCCATCGACCCCTTCTACCTGTACGTCACGCACGTCGCTGACCGCGAAGTAGCTGTGCAGCGCCTGGCTGATCGTGACCGGAACGTTGTCGAGGTTATAGCTGGAGAGGGTGATACCCAGCTGTTCGCCCATGACGATGCTCAGCTTGAGCTCGACATTGTGTGGCCAGCCTGGGAGATCGCCCTGGGATTCGGGCAAGGTGAATTCGACCCGGACACTGTCGCCAGTGCTGTCGATACACAGCAATTGCCAGTCGCGACCGCGCACAAGGCCATGGGCAGGCCCTTCCTGTTCCAGGTACATAGCCTGAACAGGTGCGGGATTACGCTTGAGGTTGCCAAACCAGGGCCAGCACACCGGAACCCCGGCGCGTACCGATTTGCCCTGCTTGAAAATGGCCTGCTCGCTGAGCCACAGCAACGGCGGCTCGCCGAGCCGCTGATAGCTCAATACCTGAGCGCCCTGCTGGGCAACCAGCAATTCAGCGCTGGCGCTGGTGATGCGCCAGCAATTGAGCTCGCCGTGCTTTTCGGATTCAACCTTGGGTGTGGACATGCGCGTTATCTCATTGATGTGCCGTACGGTTTTCGACCGCTTGCATACCGTTGAGTTTACCGCGCAGCCGTGTCAGCGACGAGGAGGAACCGAACGGGTGCGGCCGCTGCCATCGATGGCAACGAACACGAACACCGCCTCGGTGACTTTGCGCCATTCGCTGGACAGCGGATCGTCACTCCATACCTCGACCATCATCTGGATCGAGCTGCGGCCAATTTCCAGGGTCTGGGTATAGAAGGAAAGTTGCGCGCCAACCGCGACAGGGACCAGAAAGGCCATGCGGTCGATGGCCACGGTAGCCACGCGGCCACCTGCAACACGACTGGCCATGGCCGTACCGGCAAGGTCCATCTGTGCGACCAGCCAGCCGCCAAAAATATCGCCGAAACCGTTGGTTTCACGCGGTAATGCGGTGATCTGCAGGGCAAGGTCGCCTTGCGGGATAGGATCTTCTTGTTCGAGTTCAATCATGCCGGGGGTGCCTCTGACCCGTGACGCTTCGTTGGTTGGCGCTATGACAGACGCCTCGAAAAACGATTCAGCACAACTATTCTACGCTGCTTTCGCTTTGCCAGGCGGCGAAGGGAAACTCTGCGAAACCGACTAAGCCTGTCTAGCAACGTCTTCGCACAACATCCTTCAGAAGATTCCAACAACCTCCTACAGGCGGCCAGTATATAGAGCCGAATGCGCAGCGACGACCATGTAGTCATGAATACTTGTATTGAATGTGTACTGCTATGTGCTTTTTCCGGCAATTTGATATCGTCACCGACTTATGTGGCCAAACATGCGCCACAGGCGGCCTGCCGTTCAAACAAGCGCTACCCAATAAGAGATAACTATGACCTCCGTGCCCGGCAGTATCGCGCAGCCTTCGAGGCCGCTGACCCGCAGTGACTACAAAACGCTCTCGCTGTCCGCCCTGGGCGGTGCGCTGGAGTTCTACGATTTCATCATTTTCGTGTTTTTCGCCACCGTGGTCGGCAAGCTGTTCTTCCCTGCCGACATGCCGGAGTGGCTGCGCTTGATGCAGACTTTCGGGATCTTTGCGGCGGGCTACCTGGCGCGGCCCCTGGGCGGGATCATCATGGCCCACTTCGGCGACCTGCTGGGGCGCAAGAAGATGTTCACCCTGAGCATCTTCATGATGGCTGTGCCAACCCTGATCATGGGCTTGCTGCCTACCTATGCGCAGATCGGCATGTGGGCGCCGATCCTGTTGCTGCTGATGCGCGTGATCCAGGGGGCGGCCATTGGCGGTGAAGTGCCCGGTGCCTGGGTGTTCGTCTCCGAGCATGTCCCTTCGCGCAATATCGGCTATGCCTGCGGCACGCTGACGGCGGGGCTGACCTCGGGGATTCTGCTCGGTTCGCTGGTGGCGACAGTGATCAACAGTATCTACAGCGCCGAAGAGGTCGCCGACTACGCGTGGCGTATCCCATTCCTGCTCGGTGGCGTATTCGGCCTGTTTGCGGTGTACCTGCGGCGCTGGCTGCACGAAACGCCGGTGTTCGCCGAGATGCAGGCGCGCAAGGCGCTGGCTGAAGAAGTACCGCTCAAAGCGGTGCTGCGTGAGCACCGCGGTTCCATCGTTCTGTCGATGCTGCTGACTTGGCTGCTGTCGGCTGGCATTGTCGTGGTCATCCTGATGACCCCGGCGCTGCTGCAAAGCCTCTACAAGGTCAGCCCGACCGACTCGCTGATGGCCAACAGCCTGGCCATCGTCCTGCTCAGCTTCGGCTGCATCGTGGCCGGCTCGCTGGCTGACCGCTTTGGTGCTGGCCGGGTGTTCGTAGTGGGCAGCCTGATGTTGCTGGCCAGCTCCTGGACCTTCTACCACACCTTGCCGACCCACCCTGAATGGCTGTTCCCGATGTACGCCCTGACCGGCCTGTGCGTGGGGATCGTCGGTGCCGTGCCGTATGTAATGGTGCACGCCTTCCCGCCAGTGGTGCGCTTCAGTGGCCTGTCATTCTCCTACAACATGGCCTACGCGATTTTTGGTGGCCTGACGCCGATGGTGGTGACCGCACTGCTCAAGTTCAGCCCGATGGCACCGGCCTACTATGTGGCCGGGATCTGCACCATTGGTCTGCTGGTCGGCCTTTATCTGCTGGCGAAAAAACGCTGAAGCCGCGCTAGCCCTGTCCTCGCAACATTTTGAAAAGGCCATCCCGGTAATCCGGTGATGGCCTTTCATCTAATTGTCACATTGGGTTCATAGAGTAGTCATACGGCCTGCAGATACTTGGGCCCGATCCATCTCACCCCAATTCCTGCTAGGAGCAAGGCATGAAACTGAAGCGTTTGATGGCGGCCCTGACTTTCGTCGCCGCTGGCGTTGCCACCGCCAATGCGGTTGCCGCTGTTGACCCTGCTATTCCGACCTACGTCAAAACCACTGGCGTGTCGGGCAACCTCTCCAGCGTCGGTTCCGATACCCTGGCGAACCTGATGACTCTGTGGGCTGAGGCCTACAAGAAGGAATATCCGAACGTAAACATCCAGATTCAGGCTGCTGGTTCCTCCACCGCGCCACCCGCGCTGACTGAAGGCACCGCCAACCTTGGCCCGATGAGCCGCAAAATGAAGGACGTTGAACTGCAGGCCTTCGAGCAGAAGTACGGCTACAAGCCAACCGCCATCCCGGTAGCGGTCGACGCCCTGGCCGTATTCGTGCACAAGGACAACCCGATCAAGGGCCTGACCATGGCTCAGGTTGACGCGATTTTCTCGTCCACCCGCCTGTGCGGCGGCAAAGCCGACGTGAAAACCTGGGGTGACCTGGGTGTGACCGGCGACCTGGCCAACAAGCCGGTCCAGCTGTTCGGCCGTAACTCGGTATCCGGTACCTACGGCTACTTCAAGGAAGAAGCCCTGTGCAAAGGCGACTTCAAGCCTAACGTCAACGAACAACCAGGCTCGGCTTCGGTCGTGCAGTCGATCAGCAGCTCGCTGAACGGCATCGGTTACTCGGGCATCGGTTACAAAACCGCTAGCGTGAAGACCGTGGCCCTGGCCAAGAAAGAAGGCGGCGAGTTCGTTGAAGACAACGAAGCCAACGCCCTGAACGGTACCTACCCGCTGTCGCGTTTCCTCTACGTCTACGTCAACAAAGCGCCGAACAAGCCGCTGGCTCCGCTGGAAGCCGAGTTCGTCAAGCTGGTGCTGTCGCAAGCTGGCCAGCAAGTTGTCGTGAAAGACGGTTACATCCCGCTGCCTGCGAAAGTAGCGGCCAAGGCCCTGGCTGATCTGGGCCTGGACCACGCCAAAGGCGTAGCGAAGAACTAAGTGTGAGCCTGGTGGGGTCTGGAAATGACCAGATCTCACCGCAAATTGCGAGTCCGCCGCCAGGTCCACTGAGCGGTGGGCTTTGTCGCGTCACTGCACTGTCATGTTTTTGTAATACGGGACCGCTAGGGTGTGCGCATGAATGATCTGGCCAACTCCACCATGACCCAAAATTCTCCCCCCGTGCGGATTGATTTCAATACGCCCGAACTGCAACGCAAGCGCCGTATGCGCGCGTTCAAGGATCGCCTGACCCGCTGGTATGTACTGGTGGGCGGGCTTGCCGTGCTGGCAGCGATCACCTTGATCTTTTTCTACCTGGCCTATGTGGTCGTACCGCTGTTCCAGGGCGCCACCCTGACCAGCAAGAAAGCGCTGGAGCCGACCTGGCTGAGCCAGGATGCCGGCAAGCCACTGATGATTGCCCTGGAAGAGCAGAACCTGGTGGGCATGCGGGTTTCCGACAAGGGCCAGGCACTGTTTTTCGACACCAAGACCGGTGCCGAACTCAAGCGCGTCGACCTGCCCGTACCGGCAGGCACCCAGGTGACGTCCATCGGCAACGACCAGCCGGGTAACCCGCTGGTGGTGCTGGGCCTGTCCAACGGCAAGGCACTGGCGTTCAGCCACAGCTACAAGATCACCTATCCGGACAACAAGAAGACCATCACCCCGGCTGTCGACTACCCGTACGGCCAGGAACCGTTCACCCTGGATGAAGAAGGCCGTGCGCTGGAGCACGTCAGCCTCAACGTCAACGGTGACACGCTGGTGGTTGCCGGTTCCACCGGTGCGCACCTGCAGGTCGTTTCGCTGAGCCGCGAAGAAAACATGATGACCGGTGAGGTCACCAGTGAGCAGAACCGCATCGACCTGCCGCAAATGACCGAGCCGGTCAAAGCGATCTTCATCGACCCGCGCCAGCAGTGGCTGTACGTGATCAACGGTCGGGCCCAGGCGGATGTCTTCAGCCTGCGCGAGAAGAGCCTCAATGGCCGTTACAAGCTGCTCGACAACGGCGATGCCGAAGTCACTGCCAGCACCCAGCTGGTCGGTGGTATCTCGCTGATCATCGGCGACTCCAAAGGTGGCCTGGCGCAGTGGTTCATGGCCCGTGACCCGGATGGCGAGCAGCGCTTCAAGCGCATTCGCGAATTCCAGATGGGCACTGCGCCGATCGTGCAGATCGATGCCGAAGAACGCCGCAAGGGCTTCGTAGCCCTGGATGCCAGCGGCAAGCTTGGCGTGTTCCACAGTACCGCACACCGTACCCTGCTGGTCGAGCCGGTCGCCGAAGGCGCAGGCATCCTGGCGCTGTCGCCGCGGGCCAACCGCATCATCGTCGAAGAAGGCGGCAAGCTGCTGCCGTTGACGCTGAAGAACCCGCACCCGGAAGTGTCCTGGAGCGCGTTGTGGAGCAAGGTCTGGTACGAGAACTATGACGAGCCGAAGTATGTCTGGCAGTCCACCGCATCGAACACCGACTTCGAACCCAAGCTGAGCCTGTCGCCACTGACCTTCGGTACCCTGAAGGCGGCGTTCTACGCGATGATCCTGGCCGCGCCACTGGCAATTGCCGCTGCTATTTACACCGCCTACTTCATGGCCCCTGGCATGCGCCGCAAGGTCAAGCCGGTGATCGAGCTGATGGAGGCGATGCCGACGGTAATCCTGGGTTTCTTCGCCGGCCTGTTCCTGGCGCCTTACCTGGAAGGTCACCTGCCGGGTGTTTTCAGCCTGTTCCTGCTGATGCCGATCGGCATCCTGGTCGCCGGTTTCACCTGGAGCCGCCTGCCGGAGTCGATTCGCCTGCGGGTTCCGGATGGCTGGGAGGCGGCGATCCTGATCCCGGTGATCCTGTTGACCGGCTGGTTCGCGCTGTACATGAGCCCGTTGCTGGAAACCTGGTTCTTCGGCGGTGACATGCGCCTGTGGATCACCAATGACCTGGGCATCACCTACGACCAGCGCAACGCTCTGGTGGTCGGTATCGCCATGGGCTTCGCGGTGATTCCAAACATCTACTCGATTGCCGAAGACGCCGTGTTCAGCGTGCCGCGCAGCCTGACCCTGGGCTCCCTGGCCCTGGGTGCAACGCCGTGGCAGACCCTGACCCGCGTGGTCATCCTGACCGCCAGCCCGGGGATTTTCTCGGCGCTGATGATCGGTATGGGCCGTGCTGTGGGCGAAACCATGATCGTGCTGATGGCCACCGGCAACACCCCGGTCATGGAGCTGAACCTGTTCGAAGGCATGCGTACCCTGGCCGCCAACGTGGCCGTGGAGATGCCTGAATCGGAAGTCGGTGGCAGTCACTACCGCGTCCTGTTCCTCGCCGCGCTGGTGTTGCTGATGTTCACCTTCGTGATGAACACCTTGGCCGAGCTGATTCGCCAGCGTCTGCGCAAGAAATACTCGTCGCTTTGATAGAAAGGTAGAGATCCGTGAAAAAGGATTCCCTCAAAAGCTGGTTCAAGAGCGGCGCCCCCGGCGTCTGGATCAGCGGTGGCGCGGTCGCCATCGCGGTGATCATGACCATCGGTCTGCTCTCTGTGATCGCTGTGCGCGGCCTCGGCCACTTCTGGCCGGCCGACCTGGTCCAGGCCACCTACAAGGTGCCTGGCCAGGCCGACCACGTCGTTGTTGGCGAAGTGGTACAGAAAGAAGAAGTGCCGCTGGCGCGCTTGAAAGGGGCCGGCCTGCCGGTGCCCGAGAACGGTCCGGAGTTCATGACCCGCGAGCTGATCAAGGTCGGTAACCGCGACCTCAACGGCAGCGACTTCACCTGGGTGGTCGGCGACTGGCTGACCGACATGCAGACGCCGGTCGACCTGATCGCCCTGGAACGCCGCGAGTGGGGCAACTTCTACGGCTACCTGGTCAGCGTCAAGGAAAACGGCAAGGTTGTCGCCGAAGGTCAGGCAGCCTGGACCGAGCTGCAGGCGCGCCTCAAGCGTGCCGACCAGTTGGCGGGTGAGCTGCAAAAGCTTGAGAAGAAGGACATCGGCGCCATCAACTACGGCCTGGAGCGTCTGCGCCTGCATGCTCGCAAGCTGGAGCTCGACGGTAAGCTGGATGCCGCCGCCCAGGCTGACATGGACGCTGAGCGCGCCGAGTTGAACAACCGTTACAAGGCTATCGAGGAGCGCCTGGGCAACCTGCACCAGGACTTCGGTCGCGATAGCCTGGTGGCCAAGGATGGCAACGGCCGTGAAGTCGAGATCAACCTGAGCAAGGTGGTTCACGCCTACCAGCCGAACGGCATGGGCTTCTTCACCAAGATGGGCGTGTATTTCGCCAAGGTCTGGGAGTTTCTTAGCGACGACCCGCGTGAAGCCAACACCGAAGGCGGGATTTTTCCTGCAATCTTCGGCACCGTGATGATGACCCTGATCATGGCCGTGATCGTTACCCCGTTCGGCGTGCTGGCGGCGGTGTACCTGCGCGAATATGCGCGCCAGGGCCCGGTGACCCGCCTGATCCGTATCGCGGTGAACAACCTCGCCGGTGTTCCGGCCATCGTTTACGGCGTGTTCGGCCTGGGCTTCTTCGTCTATGTGCTGGGTGGCTCGCTCGACCGCCTGTTCTTCCCTGAAGCGCTGCCTGCGCCAACCCTGGGTACCCCGGGCTTGCTGTGGGCTTCGCTGACCCTGGCGCTGCTGGCGGTGCCGGTGGTAATCGTCGCCACTGAAGAAGGCCTGGCGCGGATTCCGCGTACGGTGCGTGAAGGGTCGCTGGCACTCGGTGCAACCAAGGCCGAGACCCTGTGGAAGATCGTCCTGCCCATGGCCAGCCCGGCGATGATGACCGGCATGATCCTCGCCGTGGCCCGCGCCGCTGGCGAAGTGGCGCCGTTGATGCTGGTGGGTGTGGTGAAGCTGGCGCCGTCGCTGCCGGTGGACGGCAACTACCCGTACCTGCACCTGGACCAGAAGATCATGCACCTGGGCTTCCACATCTACGACGTCGGCTTCCAGAGCCCGAACGTCGAGGCCGCGCGGCCGCTGGTGTACGCCACTGCGTTGCTGCTGGTGCTGGTGATCGCCACGCTCAACCTGTCGGCAGTGTGGATTCGTAACCACCTGCGCGAGAAGTACAAGGCGCTGGACAGCTGATCGATACATCCTTTTTGCAAGTGCCGCCCGTGTGTTGTACCGGGCGGTTCGATGAAACGAAATTGATAGCGTATGGAGTCTGACCATGCAGCAAGAATCCCACGCCCACGGCATCGATATGTCGGCCCTGGGTCGTACCAAGCAGAGCCTGCAACTGGCCGATGAAACCGTGGCCATCGAAGTGCCTGGCCTGAGCCTGTATTACGGCGAAAAACAAGCCCTGTTCGACGTCAGCATGAACATCCCGAAACAGCGCGTGACCGCCTTCATCGGTCCGTCCGGTTGCGGTAAGTCGACCTTGCTGCGGACCTTCAACCGCATGAACGACCTGGTTGATGGCTGCCGTGTCGACGGCGCGATCAACCTGTACGGCAACAACATCTACCGCAAGGGCGAAGATGTCGCCGAACTGCGTCGTCGGGTCGGCATGGTGTTCCAGAAGCCCAACCCGTTCCCCAAGACCATCTACGAAAACGTGGTCTACGGTTTGCGCATCCAGGGCATCAACAAGAAACGCGTGCTCGATGAAGCTGTAGAGTGGGCACTCAAGGGTGCCGCCCTGTGGGATGAGGTCAAGGACCGTCTGCACGAGTCGGCGCTGGGCCTGTCCGGTGGCCAGCAGCAACGTCTGGTGATTGCCCGCACCATCGCGGTGGAGCCTGAGGTACTGCTGCTCGACGAACCGTGCTCGGCACTCGACCCGATCTCGACCCTTAAGGTCGAAGAACTGATCTACGAGCTGAAGTCCAAGTACACCATCGTCATCGTGACCCACAACATGCAGCAGGCGGCGCGGGTTTCCGACTACACCGCCTTCATGTACATGGGCAAGCTGGTCGAGTTCGGTGACACTGACACGCTGTTCACCAATCCGGCGAAGAAGCAGACCGAAGACTACATCACCGGTCGGTATGGCTAGGATTCAACGACTGAACGCCGCCTGACAGCACTTACCGGACGCTCCAAGGATTTCTCATGATCAATAAAGACAGCCTTACCCACCACATCTCCCAGCAATTCAACGCCGAACTCGAGGAGGTCCGCAGCCACCTCCTGGCGATGGGCGGTCTGGTTGAGAAGCAGGTCAATGACGCCGTTACTGCGCTGATCGAGGCCGACTCGGGCCTGGCCCAGCAAGTACGAGAAGTCGACGAGCAGATCAACCAGATGGAGCGCAACATTGACGAAGAATGCGTGCGCATTCTCGCTCGTCGTCAGCCGGCCGCTTCCGACCTGCGTCTGATCATCAGCATTTCCAAGTCGGTGATCGACCTGGAGCGCATTGGTGACGAGTCGACCAAGATCGCCCGCCGGGCTATCCAGCTGTGTGAAGAGGGTGAGTCGCCGCGAGGTTATGTCGAGGTCCGGCACATTGGTGATCAGGTGCGCAACATGGTCCGTGATGCGCTGGATGCCTTTGCCCGTTTCGACGCCGACCTGGCGCTGTCGGTCGCCCAGTACGACAAAACCATCGACCGCGAGTACAAGACCGCGCTGCGTGAACTGGTCACCTACATGATGGAAGACCCGCGCTCGATCTCGCGGGTACTCAGCGTGATCTGGGCCCTGCGTTCGCTTGAGAGGATCGGCGACCACGCGCGCAACATCTCGGAGCTGGTGATCTATCTGGTGCGCGGTACCGACGTGCGTCACCTGGGCCTCAAACGCATGAAAGAAGAGGTCGAGGGTGGCAGCGAAAAGGCTAATGTTCCGGCTGAAGCTGACGATAAGTAAGACTGCCCCGAGAACGAACGCCCGGCCTTGGCCGGGCGTTTTCGTTTGCGGTCGAACACCTCAAGGCAGCCGCGAACGAATCGACGAGTCCCGGCGTGAGCCAATGTTTGGCAAATGGCCATTAGTCAGCGTTATGCTAGTCGGGATTCAATAGGAGTGGCGATGAGTAAAGTCAGTGTGTTGGTTGTGGATGATGCGCCGTTCATCCGCGACCTGGTGAAGAAGTGCCTGCGCAACCATTTTCCGGGCATCGTCATCGAAGACGCGGTCAATGGTCGAAAGGCCCAGGCACTGCTGGCCCGTGAAGCCTTTGACCTGGTCCTGTGCGACTGGGAAATGCCGGAAATGTCAGGCCTGGAGCTGCTGACCTGGTGCCGCCAGCAGGAGTCGATGAAAGCCCTGCCTTTCATCATGGTGACCAGCCGTGGCGACAAGGAAAACGTGGTTCAGGCAATCCAGGCCGGTGTCTCCGACTTTGTCGGCAAACCCTTCACCAATGAACAGCTGCTGACCAAAGTGAAAAAGGCCCTGACCAAGGTCGGCAAGCTCGACACGCTGCTGGCCAGTGCGCCGACGCGCGCCAACTCAGCCTTTGCCAACGACTCGTTGAGCGCCCTGACCGGCGGGCGTGCCGAAACAGTGAAGCCGAGCGGTGCGCCAGCCGCCGCAGCTGCACCTGCCAAGCCGCTGATCAATGCGCCAAAACCGCCTGCAGCACCTGCTGGCCGTGGCCAGGGTCAACTGCGTTTGCCAAGTGGTGTGCAACCCTGTGTGATCAAGGCCCTGAGCCTCAAGGAGGCGCTGCTGGTCGTGCGGCGTGGTGAGTCCCTGCCACAGGTGCTGGAGGGCGCTGTGCTCGATCTGGAGCAGGGCGAGAGTGCAGAGGTTGCCCGGCTCAACGGTTACCTGCACGCCGTAGCGGCGCTGGAGCCCAAGCCGGACAGTGACTGGTTGCAACTGACCTTCAAGTTTGTCGACCAGGATGCCCAGAAGCTGGATTACCTGTCGCGGTTGATTGCGCGCGGTACGGCGCAGAAGCATTTCGTGCCTGGGGCCTGACCCGTAGGGTAGGTAGGCGCGGATGAATCCGCGCCTACACCGCCCGTCTCCTCGAACACCGCTGAAACATTCCCCTCCTACCTTCGGCAAAATCTGCTGCTAGTCTTCGACAGATCTCAACTGTCAAAAAGCCATTACTCATGTCCGCTCGCTTGCTGCTGTTCTGCGCCGCGTTGCTGGCCGCTGGCCCGACTACGGCCATGACCCTGTACAAAAGCACTGATGCCTATGGTGTGGTCTCGTATTCCGACAAGCCCATACCCGGCGCCGACACGTTTGTGTTTCGCGACAGCATGGTCGAGCATTTACAGGACCAGGTGAAGCTGCACGCCGTCACGTCTGCCGCCGGCGTGAGCTTCAGTGCCCGGAACGACACTTACGCGCCTGTAGAGGTGGAGTTGCGTCTGGATGGCCTGAGCAACGCCAAGGGCGGGACGTCGCGGCTGGTTCGCCGCGTGGTGCCTGCGCGCGCCGCCGTGTTGCTGACGATCGTCAACGCCCAGCAACCAGGCAAGCCTGTGCGTTATCAGGAGAAATTCCAGTACGCGCTGGGCAACCCGGACCAGCGTTCACAGGCATTCCGTTACCCGTTGCCATGGCGGGGTGGGCCGTTTCGTGTGACCCAGGGACCGAATGGCGGTTACAGTCATTTTGGTCCCAAAGGGCGTTACGCAATGGACATCGCCATGCCTGAAGGCACACCGATCATCGCCTCTAGGGCAGGCATGGTCATCAAGGTGGAGAACAACCAGAGTGGGCGCGGCACGCACCCGGCGGGGAATTTCGTGAGGATCCTGCATGACGACGGCACCATGGGCGTCTACCTGCATCTGATGCGCGGTTCGGTGGTCGTCCGCGAAGGGCAGTCGGTGGTGTACGGCACGCCGCTGGCGAAGTCTGGCAACACCGGCAACAGCACCGGCCCGCACTTGCACTTTGTCGTGCAGCGCAACGTCGGGCTGGAGCTGGTGTCGATTCCTTACCAGTTCAACCAGCCCGTCGGCGGATTGCCAAACTTTACTGCCGGTAACCCCTGAAGGGTGCTCAATCGAGCTTGAGCACCTTGGCCAGGACAATCTTCGGGCCTTTCATCTTCTTGATGATGATGCGCAGGCCTTCGACCTCCAGCACCTCTTCTTCTTCAGGTACGCGCTTGAGGGTTTCGTACACCAGGCCGGCGAGGGTTTCCGCCTCAATGTGGTCCAGGTCGACGCCCAGCAGGCGCTCAACCTTGAACAACGGCGTGTCGCCACGTACCAGCAGCTTGCCTGGCTGGTAGGCGAGGATGCCGCGTTCAGCTTTGCGGTGCTCGTCCTGGATGTCGCCAACCAGCACTTCAAGCACGTCTTCCATGGTCAGGTAGCCAATGACTTTGCCGTCGGCTTCTTCGACCAGGGCAAAGTGCGCACCGCCCTTGCGGAACTGCTCGAGCAACTGCGACAGGGGCATGTGGCGGGACACGCGCTCCAGCGGGCGGGTCAGCTCGGCGAGGTTGAACGATTCGGGGAGGTGGTCGAGGTCGGCCAGCTCCAGCAACAGGTCCTTGATGTGCAGCAGGCCGATGAACTCACCGCGTGCGGCATCGAGTACCGGGTAACGGCTGAACTTGTGCCGGCGGAACATCGCCAGGATTTCCTTGAGCGGCGCGTCGGCATCGAGGTAGACCATGTCTTCACGGGAGTTGGCCCAGTCGACCACCTCCAGTTCGCCCATTTCCACCGCCGACGCCAGTACCCGCATGCCTTGGTCACTAGGGTCCTGGCCGCGGCTGGAGTGCAGGATCAGTTTCAGTTCGTCACGGCTGTAATGGTGCTCGTGGTGCGGGCCGGGTTCACCCTGGCCGGCAATGCGCAAAATGGCATTGGCGCTGGCGTTGAGCAGGTAAATTGCCGGGTACATCAGCCAGTAGAACAGGTACAACGGCACCGCCGTCCACAGCGACAGCAGTTCGGGTTTACGGATGGCCCACGATTTGGGCGCCAGCTCACCGACGACGATGTGCAGATACGAAATCACAAAGAAGGCACTGAAGAACGACACGGCCTTGATGACTTCCGGCGACTCTACGCCGACTGCGGCCAGTAGCGGCTCCAGCAAATGCGCGAACGCCGGCTCACCCACCCAGCCCAGGCCCAGGGAGGCGAGGGTGATGCCCAGCTGGCAGGCCGACAGGTAGGCATCCAGCTGGTTGTGTACGGTACGCAGGATTTGGCCGCGCCAGCCATGTTGCTCGGCGATTGACTCAACTTTTGTCGAACGCAACTTCACCATGGCGAACTCGGCGGCAACGAAAAAGCCGTTGAGCAGCACCAGCAGCAGAGCAAAAAGAATCATGCCGAAGTCGGCGAACAGTGAGGCGAGGCTAATACCAGGGGAAGGGTCCATGATGGGGTTTTACGGGGTCCGTCATTTGAAAAAAAGAGAAAGGCCTGCCAGTACGAACTGGCACAAGTCCGCCAATGTAGCGGGTGAGGGCGCGATTGCCTAGGGGCGGGCCTTCAGGAGGCCACGCGTTGGGCTATCTGCACGGGAGCGAAATGACAGGTAAAGGTGCTGCCGTGTCCGGGCACGCTGCTGATTTCCAGGCGCGCACGGTGACGCAACAGCACGTGCTTGACGATCGCCAAGCCCAGGCCGGTGCCACCGGTATTGGAGGCGCGGCTGGAGTCGACCCGGTAGAAGCGTTCGGTCAGGCGCGGCAGGTGCTTGGCGTCGATGCCGATTCCCGAGTCCTGAACGCTCAGGTGCGCACCTTGCTCGTCCACCCACCAGCGGATGCGGATCTGGCCTTCGTCCTGGGTGTATTTGACGGCATTGAATATCAGGTTGGAAAACGCACTGCGCAACTCGGCTTCGCTGCCCTTGAGGTAGATCCCCGGGGTGGTTTCCAGGTTGATGCGCTGGTTTCGCTGGCCGGACAGCGCCTGGGCATCGCTCTTGATCGATTGCAGCAAGCTGTCGATGGCAACCGGCTGATTGTCCGAGGGGTAATCGGTGGCTTCAAGTTTGGCCAGCAGCAGCAGGTCATTGAGCAACGTTTGCATGCGCCCGCCCTGTTGCTGCATTTGCTGCAGCGCACGGACCCAACGCGGATTCACCTCTTCGACATTGTCGAGCAGGGTTTCCAGGTAGCCAGCGATTACCGTCAGCGGCGTGCGCAGCTCATGGGATACGTTGGCCACGAAATCCTTGCGCATCTGTTCCAGCTGATGGATACGGGTGACGTCGCGTACCAGCATCAGGTGTTCGTTGTTGCCGTAGCGGGTGATATGCAGCTGGATGCGCAGGCGGTCGTTGATCGGCGACGGAATTTCCAGCGGCTCGAGGTAGTTCTCCAGTTCGAAGTACTCCTTGAAGCGTGGATGGCGCACCAGGTTGGTTACCGGCTGGCCGCTGTCCTGTGGGGTCTTCAGGCCCAGCAGGGTTTCGGCGGCGCGGTTCCACCATTCCAGGTTGCCGTCGCTGTCGAGCATGATCACCGCATCCTTGAGGGCGGCGGTAGACTCCTGGACCCGGTCGATCACCGCCTGCAGGCGGCCCCGCACACGCTGGTCGCGACGTTGCAGGTGATAAATGCTGTCGAATACCTCGCCCCACAGGCCATAGCCATCGGGAGGTGCTTCGTCGGGTTTGTGCAGGCGCAGCCATTCATGCAGGCGCAGCAACTGCTTGAGTGTCCAGCCCAGGTAAAGCGCCAGGCCCAGGGCCAGGCTCCAGCCGTAATAGCCGCTGATCAGGCCGACCAGCAGGCAGGCGGTGATCAGCAGCAGCATGTGGCGAATCAGGGTGCCATGCCAGTTCTGGTTCAATTAACGACGCGTCCTTTCAAATACCTTGGCCTGATGACCGGTTCAGCTCTTGGTCGAAAAGCGGTACCCGGTGCCGCGTACGGTTTGTACCAGATTCTCGTAGGCATCACCCAGCGCTTTGCGCAGGCGGCGGATGTGCACGTCGACCGTGCGCTCTTCGACGTAGACGTTGCCGCCCCAGACCTGGTCAAGCAGCTGGCCGCGGGTGTAGGCACGCTCCTGGTGGGTCATGAAGAACTGCAGCAGTCGGTATTCGGTAGGCCCCATCTCGGCCGGTTTGCCGTCAATGGTCACCCGGTGGCTGATGGGGTCAAGCAGCAGGCCGCCGACTTCGATCGGTGCTTCGCCATCGTTGGGCCCGGCCCGGCGCAGGACCGCCTTGAGGCGGGCTACCAGTTCGCGGGGCGAGAACGGTTTGGTGATGTAGTCGTCCGCACCCACCTCAAGACCCTGGATCTTGTTGTCTTCCTCGCCCTTGGCGGTGAGCATGATGATCGGAATGTCACCGGTCAGCTCATCGCGCTTCAGGCGTCGGGCCAGCTCGATGCCCGAGGTGCCCGGCAGCATCCAGTCCAGCAGGATCAGGTCCGGTTTGCGATCAACGATGATGGCATGGGCCTGCTGCGAGTTCTCTGCCTCCAGGCAGTCATAGCCGGCCATTTCCAACGCAACGGCGATCATCTCGCGAATTGGCGCTTCGTCGTCAACGATCAGAATGTTTCTGCCAACCATGCTCAAACCTCTTCCCATTCAGGTGTCTTGGCCCGCATTAGATAACGGAATTATTGCAGTCGTGTGACAGGTCGTGGGGGTTTCAGCAACATTCGGTTACTGGGCTAGGCTTAAATTCCCAATCCCGAGAAACATGGTGGATCCAATGACACGACATACGCTGAACTGGATGGCGCTTTTCACTGCAGTGGCGCTGGCCTTGCCGGGGATTGCCTCGGCGCATCATGCCATGATGAAAGACGGTGTGATGGTCGACCATGCAGGGATGACGCTGTACACCTTCGACAAGGACTCGGGTGGCAAGTCCATGTGCAACGATGAGTGTGCCAAGAACTGGCCGCCGCTGATGGTCAAATCCGGCGATACGGCCGAAGAGGGCTGGACCCAGATCAAGCGAGACGACGGTTCCATGCAGTGGGCGTACAAAGGCAAGCCGGTGTACACCTTCATCAAAGACAAGAAAGCCGGTGACATGACCGGAGACGGCATGAAAGACGTCTGGCACGTGATCAAGTAGCGTCCCCGCCATTGCGCTGACTGCCCTCGAGGCGTCAGCGCAGTGCGTAGTCCAGCACGATGCTGATGAAGATCAGCAGCCCTGCCCAATGGTTGTGCAAAAAGGCTTTGAAACATGACTCGCGGTCCAGCTTGCGGGTTGACCAGAACTCCCAGACGAAGCACAGCAACGCCGCCACCAACCCCAGGTGGAACCAGCCGCCCAGCTCGAAACGGTTACCGGCCATCAGCAGGCAGCCCAGCGACAGCACCTGCAAGGTCAGGATGATGACCCGGTCGGCTTCGCCGAACAGGATGGCGGTCGATTTGACCCCGATCTTCAGGTCGTCGTCGCGGTCGACCATGGCGTAGTAAGTGTCATAGCCCACTGTCCACAACAGGTTGGCGATGTACAGCAGCCAGGCAATCGCCGGCAGCTCGCCTGTGGCGGCGGTGAAGGCCATCGGAATGCCCCAGGAATACGCCGCGCCCAGCACTACCTGTGGGTAGTAGGTGTAGCGCTTCATAAAGGGGTAGCAGGCTGCCAGGGCTACGGCACCGAACGAAAACCACACGGTTTGGGCGTTGGTACATAGCACCAGCAGAAAACTCACGCCAACCAGCACGGCGAACAGCACCAGTGCTTCACGGGCGTTGATCCGGCCAGCGGCCAGGGGGCGGTCGGCGGTGCGTTTGACGTGGCCATCGACTTTGCGATCGGCGAAGTCGTTGATGGCACATCCGGCCGCACGCATCAGCACCACGCCCAGGGTGAAAATCAGCACGTTGGCAAGCGTTGGCGTGCCCTTGGCCGCGATCCATACCGCTGACAGGGTGGGCCACAGCAGCAGGTAGATGCCGATGGGGCGGTCCATGCGGCTTAGCTGAATGAAGTCCCAGGCCCGCGGGTGCAGGCGATTGAGCGACTTGAGCAGCTGCAGGTACATCAGCGGATCTCCCCGGAAATCTCGGCGACTTGCCACAGTGATGGCAGGAAAACTTCGGCAACCAATATGCTCAGCGCATCGCGGTCAAAGCGCGAGCGGCGGCCCCACAGGGCTTCACTGGCATTTAGCGCTGGCAACCAGGCTTGCGGGTAATGGCAGACTTCGATGGCCCGGCGGGTAAAGGCCTGGTCGCAAAACAACAGCTCGCCCAGAGAGCGGCTGCCCAGTGCTTCCATGTCCAGCCCGCCGCTTTCCAGGGCACTTCGCGCGGCAACGCTGCGGGCGAAGACCCAGGGTTGGCCGTGGCCGCGCAGATACACTTCGCGCACCCAGCCTTCACTACCTGCTGGTAGGTCAAGGGCTCGGCATTCGTCATCACGTAGAGGCTGCCAGCCTTCGCAAAGGGGTGTTACAGAAAAATGATCGGCGGATAATCGAGTCAGGCGACGGGTAAGCGAGCCTTCATCGAACAACCAGTCAAGGAGGGCCGGTGCGGTGCAGTCTGCTACCTGTGAGTGCTGCAGCCATTCTGCAGCCGGCGCTTGCGATGTTTCGTACGGCACGATGGTATGGATTAACAGGCCAAAGAGACCGCGAGCTTAGCATGATTGCCCAATCCGGCTTGCATGCTGGCACCTGGCTCCAGTACAAAGCCCCTCCCTGATGGCCGCCACTGTAACGATTCCGAGAGCGGCCACTCCAAAGCCTGTGTGAGTTGAGGACTAGTGTGATGAAGAAGTGGCAGTGCATTGTTTGCGGCCTGATCTACGACGAAGCCGAAGGCTGGCCGGATGACGGCATTGCCCCGGGCACCCGTTGGGAAGATGTGCCGGAAGACTGGCTGTGCCCCGACTGTGGCGTGGGCAAGATCGATTTCGAAATGATCGCTATCGGCTGATCAATTTTTAACCTGATGGAAGGAAGGCGCGGCATGACGGCACCCGTAGTAATTGTCGGTACAGGATTGGCGGGCTACAACCTGGCCCGTGAGTTTCGCAAACTGGACGGCGATACGCCGCTGTTGCTGATCACTGCCGACGATGGCCGTTCGTATTCCAAGCCGATGCTTTCCACGGGTTTTGCCAAGAACAAGGATGCCGATGGCCTGAGCATGGCCGAGCCCGGCGCCATGGCCGAGCAGCTCAAGGCCGAAGTGCGCACGCACACCCGTATCAGTGGCATCGATCCAGGCCACAAGCGCCTGTGGATTGGCGAGGAGCAGGTGGCTTACCGCGACCTGATCCTGGCCTGGGGTGCGCAAACCGTGCAGGTGCCGGTTGAAGGGGATGCCGGTGCGGCGATCTATCCGATCAACGACCTGGAAGATTACGCCCGGTTCCGCGCAGCTGCAGCCGGCAAACAGCGGGTGTTGATCCTGGGGGCCGGGCTGATTGGCTGCGAGTTCGCCAACGACATGAGCCTGGGCGGTTACCAGGTCGAGCTGGTCGCACCCTGTGAGCAGGTCATGCCGACCTTGCTGCACCCCGCGGCGGCAGGCGCCGTGCAGGCTGGCCTGGAAGGGCTCGGGGTGCGCTTTCACCTGGGGCCGGTACTGACCCGCCTGCAGCGGGTTGCTGAGGGGCTTGAGGCGCATCTGTCTGATGGCACGCTGATCCGTTGCGACCTGGTGGTGTCGGCGGTGGGATTGCGCCCGCGTATCGACCTGGCGGCCGCCGCAGGCTTGCAGACCAATCGCGGCGTTGTGGTCGACCGGCAACTGCGTACCTCTCACGCCAATATCTACGCACTGGGCGATTGTGCCGAAGTCGATGGGCTCAACCTGCTTTACGTCATGCCGCTGATGAGCTGCGCCCGCGCGTTGGCGCAAACCCTGGCGGGCAACCCGACGGTTGTTACCTACGGGCCGATGCCGGTAACGGTCAAGACCCCTGCTTGCCCCTTGGTGGTCTCGCCACCACCGTATGGTCGTGAGGGCAAATGGCAGGTTGAAGGCCAGGGCAGCGACCTCAAAGTGCTGTGTCATGATGCCGAGGGCAACCTGTTGGGCTACGCCCTGACCGGCACCGCTGTCATGGAGAAACTGGCTCTAAATCGGCAACTTCCAGCGCTCATGGCATGAATGGCTGGTGTTCTGTCGTATTTGCCATGTAATTGCCCCAACAATGGCCGCCCTTAGACTGGCGCGGCCCCTGACGGCATGCCATTCTCACACCCGTCTGCCGCAGTTTAGAGCCTGCGGTGCCTTGGGCGCTGTTCTCGAAGAGCAGCACGGCATAACAACAAAAATCCCGTCAAAGAGGCTTCACTATGCGCAAACCAGAACTCGCCGCAGCCATCGCTGAAAAGGCTGATCTCACCAAAGAACAAGCCAACCGTGTACTCAATGCCGTGCTGGAGTCGATCACCGCGGCGCTGCACAAAAAAGACAGCGTGACCCTGGTCGGTTTCGGTACCTTCGAACAACGTCATCGTGGCGCACGCACTGGCAAGAACCCACAAACCGGTGAGCCGGTGAAAATCAAGGCGAGCAATACCGTTGCGTTCAAACCGGGCAAGGCCCTGAAGGAAAGCGTCAACTGAGTGATGCCACGCCGCGCTTGAACGTATTACAAAAAACGGGCACCCGATACGGTGCCCGTTTTTTATTGCGTCGTGCACTGTCTTGGGTGCCGAATAACCCGGTTACAGAGCAAACAGCACTGATCTTCGCGAAAAGAGTGGTTAAGTATGGTGTTTTTGTAGCGAGACTATAAACTGCTCCGCCAGTCACTTTTTAGCCGAGGCGTGCACATGAAGTTTCGCTTTCTCCTTTGGGCCATGGGGTTGTTGATGGCCAAAGCCAGCCGCAACAACCCGGCCTTCCAGCAGCAGCTGACCGACAAGGACCTGGTGTTCCAGTTGCAAACCCTGGATGGCAAGGTGGCGCGCCACTTCGTGGTCAAGGACCTGCGCATCAGCAGCCACTCAGGCACCCACGCGCAACCGGCGTTTGCCATCGCGTTCAAGGATGCAGCTTTCGGTTTTGCCACTCTGCAAGCGAAGAACAAGCAGTTGGCATTCATGCAGGGGATTCAGGACAAAAGCATCCAGATCAAGGGCAACCCGGCGCTGGTGATCTGGTTCCAGGGCTTGATGAAGTACCTCAAGCCCAAGAAAAAGGCCTGACCCGGCGGGGCAGGCCTGTTGTTCAATGCTGGCCGAATTGTGAGGCCAGCTCGCGCAGTAGCGCTTCCGCTTCAAGCACTTTGCTCACGACATCTTCCGCTTTTTCGCGGGAGATGCTCAGGCGTTCCAGCAGCTCATCGGGAATCGGCTCGTCAGGCCCGGAGCCGATACCACGGGCGCGCAGCAAGCGTACCGCGAGGCAGGCCAGGTTCGGGAATGCCGCATGGTCGCCGTCGTAATAGGGATCGTGCTGAAAGCGCAGTGCGGTCGCCAACTCCTCCGGCATGTCCCAGAAACGCATCAACCAGGCACCGATCTGCTCACGGCTGATACCCAGCAGGTGTTGCTCGACGTAGCTGTGGCACAGGTGCGGGTTGACCTCCAGGTGGCGGCAGATCAACGAGAAGTGTGGCGGGAAGACATGCGCCAGCAGCAGGTAGCCAAAGTTGTGCAGCAGCCCGGCCAGGTAAGTCAGGCCCGCTTCCGGGCGTTCTGCACGCGGCATGGCGCGGGTCAGGCCCTCGATCACGGCGGCGGTGTAGATCGATTGCTGCCAGTAGGGCGTGGCTTGCTGCGGGTGGTCCTTGGGCAGGCTCAGGGTCTTGCCCAGGGCCAGGCCCAGTGCGAGGTTGATCACCAGGTCGAAACCCAGCACACGCACGATGGCATCTTCCACCGAGCGAATTTTGCCCGGTGAGGCGTAATAGGGGGATGCGGCCCAGCTGACAACCTGGGCGGCCAGCGCCGGATCGGTCTCGACCACGCCGGTGATGTCATCGATGGTTGCGTTGGGATCGACGCGCAGCTTGATGATCTTTTGTGCGGTTTCGGCCAGTGGCGGGATCTCGATGGTGTTTTCCAGGCGCTGCTGGATACGCCGCGCCGTGAAGGCCTGGACGGCCTGGGAGATCTCTTCGCGGTCATCGGTAGGGCGGTCGAGGTTCGGGCGAATATGGCTCAACGGCTCGCCAAAGTTGCCGGCGCTGGCCTTGCTCAGCATCTTCTTGAAATCGTCGCGTTCGATTTCCAGCAGCAAGCCGGCTTCGCCGGAGTGGATCAGCAGCTTTTCAGGCTTGAGCAGGCTCTCTTCATAGAGGCAGGGCGAACTGGTCAGCGCCGGGATGCCTGGCAGCTGCTTGAGCCCATGTTTGTCGAGCATCTGCTTGAGACGCTCCAGCGGTACGGCGGCAAGCTTGCGCCCGGTCAGTTCGGTCAGGCGGTTAAGGTCGAGCAGTTGATTCTGCGGGAACAGCACCATCAGAGCGCCGACTTCATCATCGAGCAACACCACCTGGGCCTTGCGCTCGGGCAACAGGTGAGGGTGGTCCAGCACTTCGCGATAAGCGATGCCGAGCTTTTCCAGCAGCAGCCGGATAACAGACGGAGCGTGGGGGGTTGCGGTGTCCAGAGCAACTTCAGTCATGGTCTGTATCCAGAAATTTTATAATCGCAAGAGTATAACCAGCTTCAGCGACAAGCTGGATCCATTCTGGGACGGGCGTCACACCTGTCCATATTGCTGACCATGGCGTAGCCACCGATCGAGCAACGGACTGACATGATCCGGCCAGCGTGCCAGCAGGGCCTGGGCGGCATCACGCACCGCTGGCAGCAGGTCGGCGTCGCGCATCAGGTCGGCCACCTTGAACTGCAACAGGCCGGTCTGGCGGGTGCCGAGCATTTCGCCGGGGCCGCGCAGTTCCAGGTCTTTTTCGGCGATGATGAAGCCATCGTTGGTTTCGCGCATGATCCCCAGGCGTTCACGGCCGATCTGTGACAGCGGCGGGTGGTACAGCAGCACACAGTGGCTCGCCGCACTGCCGCGACCGACCCGACCGCGCAACTGGTGCAGTTGGGCCAGGCCCAGGCGCTCGGGGTTCTCGATGATCATCAGGCTGGCGTTAGGCACATCGACGCCAACCTCGATCACCGTGGTGGCCACTAGCAGTTGCAGTTCGCCCTGCTTGAATTGCGCCATGACGGCGGCCTTTTCAGCGGGCTTCATGCGCCCATGGATCAGACCGACACGCAGCTCGCCCAAGGCGCTGCCCAATTCTTCGAAGGTGGTTTCTGCCGCTTGGCAGGTCAGCTCTTCGGACTCTTCGATCAGAGTGCATACCCAATAAGCCTGGCGGCCTTCGGCGCACGCGGCGCGCACCCGCTCGACCACTTCAAAGCGTCGGCTGTCAGCCACCAACACCGTGTTGACCGGCGTACGTCCGGGCGGCAGTTCATCGAGGATCGAAGTGTCCAGGTCGGCGTAGGCGCTCATCGCCAGTGTGCGAGGGATCGGGGTTGCGGTCATGATCAGCTGATGCGGGCAGAGTTGCCCGCCGACACCTTTCTGCCGTAGCGCCAGGCGCTGCTGCACACCGAAACGGTGTTGCTCGTCGATGATCGCCAGGGCCAGGTTCTTGAACTTCACCTCGTCCTGGAACAGCGCGTGGGTGCCCACCACCATTGGCGCGCCTTGGGCAATTTGCTCCAGGGCACTGGCCCTGGCCTTGCCCTTGAGCTTGCCGGCCAGCCAGGCGACTTCGATACCCAGGGGTTCCAGCCAGCGCTTGAAGGTCGCAAAGTGCTGCTCGGCAAGAATCTCGGTGGGCGCCATCAGGGCGACCTGATAACCGGCTTCCAGTGCCTGCAGGGCGGCCAGCGCGGCGACCACCGTCTTACCGGCGCCGACATCACCCTGCACCAGACGCAGCATCGGCTCCGACTGGCTGAGGTCATAGGCAATCTCGTTGCCCACCCGCTGTTGTGCGCCCGTTGGGGCAAAGCCGAGGTTGGCCAGGTACTGTTGCGGCAGGCGGGTTGCCTTGGGCAACGCCGGCGCCCGTTGTGCGCGCAGGCTTTCGCGCAGGCGTTGCTGGGAAAGTTGATGCGTCAGCAGCTCTTCGAACGCCAGGCGGTGCTGGGCCCAGTGCTGGCCTTCAGCGAGCTCATCGACGTCGGCATCGGCGGGTGGGTGGTGCAGGTAACGGATGGCATCATCTAGTGGCGCCAGCTGGTAATCCCGGGCCAATTCCAGCGGCAGCCAGTCGGGCAGGCTGCGCGGACCAAGCATGGCCAGACTCTGCTGGCTCAGTTGGCGTAGGCGCTGCTGAGTGAGGCCTTCGGTGGTCGGGTAGATAGGCGTCAGGGTTTGCTCCACCGGTGCAGGTTCGTCGCCGGTCAGGGCGCGGTATTCCGGATGGTAGATTTCCAGGCCCGAGGCCCCGGGGCGGGCTTCGCCATAGCAACGCAGGTGAGTGCCGCGCTTGAGGCCCTCTTTTTGCGCATTGCTGAAGTGGTAAAAGCGCAGGCTCAACACACCGGTGCCGTCACCCAGCCGCACCAGCAGGCTGCGGCGCTTGCCCATGACCACGTCGGTACCACTGACGACGCCTTCGATCACTGCATCCTGGCCAGGGCGCAGGGCCCCGATCGGGACCACGCGGGTGCGGTCCTGATAGCGCAGGGGCAGGTGGAAGAGTACGTCCTGAAGGTTTTCCAGGCCGACCTTGGCGAGCTTCTCGGCCATGGCCTCGCCCACGCCCTTCAATGCAGTCACCGATACCTGGGACAACTCCGGCATGACGGTTCCTTACGCGCTCACAGGTGGCTTGGCCACCGAACACAGCCGGATGGAGTCGGCGAGGATCTCGATTGCCTTGGGCCGCGGGAAGCTGGCGCGCCAGGCGATGGCCACGGTACGGAACGGCGCCGGAGGGCTCAGCGGGCGAACTTCGATAACGCCGGGCGCATAGTGGTGGCTGTGCACTGCGGACAGCGGCAGGATCGATACACCGAGGCCGGAGGCGACCATGTGGCGGATGGTTTCCAGCGAACTGGACTCGACCGTGGTGTGCTTGGCGCCGTCGCTGCCCTTGGTCAGGGTCGGGCACGCTTCAAGCACCTGGTCACGGAAGCAGTGGCCCTCACCGAGCAACAGCAGGCTCTTGTCGTTGAGCAGGCTGGCGTCGATGGTTTCCTTCTTGGTCCAAGGGTGTTCGCTGGGCATCAGTACATAGAAGGGCTCATCGTACAGCGGCAAGGTCAGTACATCGGCTTCATTGAACGGCAGGGCAATGATCACCGCGTCCAGCTCACCGTTGCGCAGCTTGTCGCGCAGGATGTGCGTGAAATTTTCTTCGATGTACAACGGCATCTGCGGTGCGACCCGGTGCAGTTGCGGGATCAGGTGCGGGAACAGGTAGGGGCCGACGGTATAGATTGCACCGACTTTCAGCGGTGCAGTCAGCTGGTTTTTACCGGCCTGGGCCAGCTCGCGAATGCCTTGGGCCTGCTCGAGCACCTTCTGGGCCTGGGCGACAATGCCTTCACCCACCGGGGTCAGGCGTACGGCGCTTTTGCTGCGCTCGAAGATCAGTACACCCAGCTCATCCTCAAGCTTTTTCACGCCCACCGACAGGGTCGGCTGGCTGACATGGCAGCGCTCGGCGGCATGGCCAAAGTGTTGCTCTTGGGCGAGGGTGACGATGTAGCGCAATTCTGTGAGGGTCATAACGTGCGTCCATGAAGTTGCGGCCCCAGCATAGCGGCTGCAATCGATAGACGCACGTTATCAGAGTTGCTTGTTTGTGACAGAAACAAAGCGTCAGCGCTTGTCCAGCGAGTAGACGAATGGTGCGATCACTTCGATGCTGCCGTTGTTAAGCAATTCCTTGGGCGGTGGTGGTACCGGTTGGGCGCGACGGATCATCTCCAGGGTCGCCCGATCCAGTGCTGCACTACCCGAACCTCCAGCCAATGCGTACGACAGAATCTTGCCTTCACCATCAACCACGAAACGCAGCCGGTTAATGCCTTCCATACGCATGCGCCGGGCGTTTTCCGGGTAGCGCTTGTACTTGGCCAGGTGGCGCAACAGGTCGCTCTGCCAGGTCGGCAGGGCGTTGCTGTTACTGGCAATGCTTGGGGCCGGTGCCGCAGATTTCTGCGCAGGCGCATTACTAGGCGGTGTATCGACCACATCTTCGTCAGCAGGCTTTTCCTGCGGCGGCTCAGGCTTTTTCTCTGGCTTGGGCGGCTGCGGTTTGGCCTTTGGCTTTACCGGTTTGGCAATGGCGATTTTCGGCTTCGGGGCCTCGACCAGTTTCGGCAGCGGCGGTTCTTCGACCGGTGCTGGCGGCTGTGGTGGGGTCACCACCTTGGGCGGCGGTGGAGGTGCCGGTTCCGGTATCGGCGCCATCTGGATCATCATCGCCGCAGGCGGCAATTCGATCGCCTGGGGCACCGACCAATTGAGCGTCAACAGGACGGCGATGGCATGGATACCCAGCACAATCGCCAGACTACCGCTGTAACGCGCCAGCTTATGCCGCGTCTTGATCATTTCTTGGCTGCCGTCTCAAGCCCGACCAGACCGACTTTCAGGTAACCGGCCGCGCGCAGCGTGTTCATCACTTCCATCAGATCGCCGTAATCCACGCCTTTATCGGCCTGGAAGAAGATCGTGGTGTCCTTGTCGCCCTTGGTCTTGGCGTCGAGCACGGCACCGAGCTGGTCGCGTTGAACCTGATCATCGCCGACGTAAACGTTCTGGTCGGCCTTGACGCTGAGGAAGATCGGCTTTTCCGGCCTCGGTGCCGGTTTGGCAGTCGATGCCGGCAGGTCGACTTTGATATCGACGGTTGCCAGAGGGGCTGCCACCATGAAGATAATCAGCAGGACCAACATCACGTCGATGAACGGCGTGACGTTGATTTCGTGGTTCTCGGCGAGGTCGTCGCCACCTTCGTTAAGATGCAGGCCCATGGATTACCCCACTTTCACCATGTGAGGTGCAGTGGCGCGGTCACCTGGCTGGTGGTCCAGGTCACGGCTGACCAGCAGCAGGACTTCGGCCGAGGCGTCGGACACCTGAGCCTTGTAACCGGCGATGGAGCGGGCGAAAACGTTGTAGATGACTACGGCCGGAATCGCTGCAACCAGGCCCAGAGCGGTAGCCAGCAGGGCCTCGGCGATGCCTGGGGCTACGACGGCGAGGTTGGTGGTCTGGGTTTTGGCGATGCCGATGAAGCTGTTCATGATGCCCCATACGGTACCGAACAGACCGACGAAGGGCGCGGTGGAACCGATGGTGGCCAGCACGCCGGTGCCGCTGCTCATGTTACGACCGCTGGCCGCTACCAGGCGCTCGAGGCGGAAGCTGACACGCTCCTTGATGCCTTCTTTTTCGCGGGCATTGGTGGACAGGCGCATTTCGTCCAGGGCGTCGTGAACCAGCAGGTGGGCCAGGGTGCCTTCCTTGCTGGCGCCATCGCTGGCTTCCTTGAGGGTGGTGGCCTTTTTCAGTGCGGCGATTTCGCCACGCAGGCGGCGTTTGGCACCCAGCAGCTCGAAGCCCTTGGCGATCCAGATGGTCCAGGTGATGATCGAGGCGATCGCCAGGCCGATCATGACGATCTTGACCACGATGTCGGCGTTTTTGTACATGCCCCATGGCGACAGGTCGTGGGCCATGCCCAGGCTGGTTTCTTCAACCAGGCCTTCTTCACCGGTATCTGGTACCTGGCCTTCTACTGCAGGCGCCGGGATGGCAGCCGGGTCAGCCGGGGTAGCGGCAGCTTCGGTGCCCGGTGCCGCAGGGGCAACGGCAGCAGCAGGGGCGGCGACGGGCGCTGTCGGCTCATCAGCCATCGCAGCCGGGGCCAGCACCAGGCTGAACATCAGCGCGGCAATGGCGCGCCATGCGCGCGGCGTGGTTGGCGAAGCGGAAGGTTGGATACGTGTCATGCTGGCCGGACCTGATGAAGAAGAAAGAGGGGGTTGTCCTTCCAGGCCTCGATACAGGCCGAGAACAAAAATTCGGCAGCCATTATTGCAAGTAATTCTTGTTAGCAGAAGTAATAAAGTTACTTTTTTTCCATCATAGCTAGCCGCCTATCGATTTATTTGGATAGGCTGGGTCTTTGATTTGCGGAGTTTCGGGATGTCTGCGCCTTCTGTTTTGATCGTCGGATGTGGTGATGTCGGTAGTCGCCTTGCCAAGCAAATGCTGGCCTGCAACTGGCAGGTGAGCGGTTTGCGACGCAGCGTCGACAAATTGCCTGCCGGGGTGACGCCCGTGGCTGCAGACCTGCTTGAAGCGCAGTGCCCAGTCACCTGGCCAGTCGATACACCGGACTACGTAGTCTACTGCTCGGCGGCCAGCCAACGTGACGAGGCGGGCTATAAGGCAGCCTACGTCGAGGGCCTAAGACATGTCCTTAGCTGGTTGGTCGAGCGTGGTCAGAAGCCGCGGCGCTTGCTGTTCGTATCCAGCAGTGGTGTCTATGCCCAGCAAGATGGTGAATGGATTGATGAAGCGTCGGAAGCTAAACCGGAAAATTATCGGGGTAGGGTGATGCTTGATGCTGAAAAGCTAGCCTTGGCCAGTGATTTGCCAACAACCATCGTACGGCTGACGGGTATTTACGGCCCAGGGCGCGTGTCGACCATTGAACAGGTCCGTCAGGGCTACCGGGTTACCGAAGAGCCACCGCTGTATGCCAATCGGATCCATGCCGAGGACGCTGCCGGCCTGCTCGCCTTTCTGATCAAGGCCGATGACCAGGGCCAGGCGTTGGAGGACTGTTACATCGGTGTGGACGACGCGCCGGCGCCGTTGGCCGAAGTAGTAGCCTGGTTGCGTCAGCACATGGGCGTCACAGAGTGGTCGGAGCAGGAACGGGTGCGTCGTACCGGTAGCAAGCGCTGCAGCAACGCCCGGGCGCGGGCACTGGGCTGGGCGCCACAGTTCCCGAGCTACCAGGAAGGCTATGCGGCAATCCTGGAGGGGCGTACCTGATACCGCAGCGGATCAGTCGCGCTCGAGCAACCACTGGCGAGCGCCAGGCTGCAGCTGCGGCTTTTCATCCGGTTGCGCGCTGTTGGTGGCGCGCAGGATTTCCAGCTGGTCACCGTCGCGCTTGAATATCCACGGCGCACCTTGCTTGTTGCGCTCCAGCCAGAGGCTGTCGTTGCCGCCGCTCATGTCGGCGCAGTCACCTGCCAGGCACAGCGCATAGCGGTCCAGGTTGGGCAGGCCGTCAACGCTGCCGTTGTCACGGAAATGCACCTGGCCGCCCTGGCCCGGGCCTTCGATGATTTTCCACTCTCCGCCCAGATACGCACTGTAGAGCGCCTGCTCAAACGTGGTGCCGGTGCGTGCACCCATCGGCGCAGGTGTGCGGGCCTTCTCGAACTTCTGTTGCGGTGCCCACTCACTGGTGTTCTGCACCAGTTCGTCGCCATCCAGGGTCAGTATTTCGTCGTGGTTGTCACCGAAGTCCACCTGGTATTGCTTTTCACCGGGCTTGAGCTGTCCTTCGGCGATTTCGAAACCGTTGTCGAAGCTGGCCTGTCCGGCAGCGACGTTGACCTTCCATTCGAAATTGGGGCCGTTGTCCTGCAGGGCCTGGCGCAGGCTGACGCCTTTGGCGGCGGTATCGATGGCTTTCTGGTTGATCCAGATGCCGTTGTAGTCTTCAGGTTTGTGGCTGGCGCATCCGCTCAGCAGTGCGGCAGCCAGGGTCAGGGCGAGCGCGTGGCGCATGGCGGGGTCCTTTCCGGGGCAAAGCAGGGCGAGCCGGTCGGCTCGCCGCGCGGGGTATTACTCGAGGACCAGGATCGCGTCCATTTCAACTTGCGAACCACGTGGCAGGGCGGCTACACCGATAGCGGCGCGCGCTGGGTACGGCTGCTCGAAGTACTTGCCCATGATCTCGTTGACCTTGGCGAAGTGGCTCAGGTCGGTCAGGAAGATGTTCAGTTTGACGATGTCTTTGAACGAACCGCCGGCAGCTTCAGCAACGGCCTTGAGGTTTTCGAACACCTGAACGGTCTGGGCTTCGAAGCCTTCAACCAGTTCCATGGTTTTCGGGTCCAGCGGGATCTGGCCGGACATGTACACCGTGTTACCGGCCTTGATCGCCTGGGAGTAGGTACCGATGGCGGCTGGGGCCTTGTCACTGGTGATGACGGTCTTGGACATGATGACTCCTTGCTGTTTTAGGGCTACGTGCGCATGCGGGTGATGCGGATCACGCCTGTCAGTGCACGCAGTTTCTTGATCACGCGGGCCAGGTGCACACGATCGTGCACGCTGACCACCAGTTGGACCACGCTGATGCGACCATCGCGCTCGTCCATGCTGATTTTCTCGATGTTGCCGTCGGCGGCATTGACGCTGCTGGCCAGCAAGGCGATCAGGCCGCGTTGGTGTTCCAGCTCGACGCGCAGTTCGACGTTGAATTCGCCGGTGACATCCTTGGCCCAGGACAGCTGCACGCATTTTTCCGGGTTGTGGCGGATTTCACTGATGTTGCGGCAGTTTTCCAGGTGCACGACCATGCCTTTACCGGCCGACAGGTGGCCGACAATCGGGTCGCCCGGGATCGGCGTACAGCATTTGGCATAGCTGAGCACCAGGCCTTCGGTACCGCGAATCGCCAGCGGGCCTTCCGGTGTGGGCAGTTGTTCGCCTTCGCTGGACAGCAAGCGGCGGGCGACGACATAGGCCATACGGTTGCCCAGGCCGATGTCTTCGAGCATGTCCTCGATCTGCTCCAGGCGGTACTCGCTGAGCATGGCCTGAATGCGTTCCTGGGGAATCCGGTCGAGTGCACTGTCGAAGCCGTTGAGGACCTTGTTCAGCAGGCGTTCGCCCAGGCTGATGGACTCGGAGCGGCGTTGCAGCTTGAGCGCATGGCGGATGTGCGTGCGGGCCTTGCCGGTGACCACGAAATTGAGCCAGGCCGGATTCGGCCGGGCACCTGGCGCGCTGACGATCTCGACCGTCGAACCACTTTGCAGGGGTTCGGACAGCGGGGCCAGGCGGCGATTGATCCGGCAGGCAATGCAGCTGTTGCCAACGTCGGTGTGCACTGCATAGGCAAAGTCGACCGCGGTGGAGCCTTTGGGCAGCTCCATGATGCGGCCCTTGGGCGTGAACACGTAGACCTCGTCCGGGAACAGGTCGATCTTCACGCTTTCAATGAATTCCAGCGAGTTGCCGGCACGCTGCTGCATTTCCAGCACGCCTTTGACCCATTGGCGGGCACGGGCATGGGTGCCTTTGGGCTGCTCGTCGTCACTGGATTTGTACAGCCAATGCGCGGCGATGCCGTTGTTGGCCATTTCTTCCATTTCGCGGGTGCGAATCTGGATCTCGATGGGCACACCGTGCATACCGAACAAAGTGGTGTGCAGCGACTGGTAGCCGTTGGCCTTGGGGATCGCGATGTAATCCTTGAAGCGGCCAGGCAGCGGCTTGTACAGGTTGTGCACGGCGCCGAGCACGCGGTAGCAGGTGTCTACCTTGTCGACGATGATGCGGAACGCGTAGACATCCATGATTTCGTTGAAGGCCCGGCGTTTGCCGCGCATCTTCTTGTAGATGCCATAGAGGTGCTTCTGGCGGCCGCTGACTTCGCCTTCGATACCGTCCACGGCCAGGCAGTGGGCCAGCGACTCTTCGATCTTGTTGACGATTTCCTTGCGGTTGCCGCGGGCGCGTTTGACGGCCTGGTAGATGCGTGCCGAGCGCATCGGGTGCATGGCCTTGAAACCCAGGTCTTCGAATTCCACGCGAACACTGTGCATCCCCAGGCGATTGGCAATGGGGGCGTAGATTTCCAGGGTTTCCTTGGCGATGCGCCGACGTTTTTCGCCGGACAGCACCTCGAGGGTGCGCATGTTGTGCAGACGGTCGGCCAGCTTGACCAGGATCACGCGGATGTCCCGGGCCATGGCCATGGCCATTTTCTGGAAGTTTTCCGCCTGGGCTTCGGCCTTGGTTTCGAAGTTCATCTGGGTCAGCTTGCTGACCCCGTCGACCAGTTCGGCGACGGTTTCGCCAAATTGCGAGCAGAGGGCTTCTTTGGCGATGCCGGTATCTTCGATCACGTCATGGAGCATGGCGGCCATCAGGCTCTGATGGTCCATGTGCATGTCGGCAAGGATGCTCGCCACCGCCAGCGGATGCGTGACGTAGGCTTCGCCGCTGCGACGGCGTTGGCCGTCGTGGGCTTGTTCGGCGTAGAAGTACGCTCGGCGCACCAGGTTGACCTGGTCAGCGCCGAGGTAGGTCGACAGGCGATCGGCGAGGGCGTCTATGCTCGGCACAGGATTACCTCCTGCCGAGGAAAGGGGACCTGCGCCGTACTGCGTCGACCAGGCATAGGCTTAGACGGCCTCGTTGGCCTCTTCCTCGCTACCGAATGCAAAGGCAGGCTCGACTTCGACAATGGATTCGGCAGCGATGAATTCAGGGGTGCAGATGCCTTCAGCGATTTCACGCAGGGCAACGACGGTAGGCTTGTCGTTTTCCCATGCCACTTTTGGCTCTTTGCCGCCGGTGGCCAGCTGACGGGCACGCTTGGTAGAGAGCATGACCAGCTCAAAACGGTTATCCACGTGTTCTAGGCAGTCTTCAACGGTTACGCGGGCCATGGTCTTCCTCAAGTAGCAAATGCGGTGTTCAGCCCGAATGGGCGAGCGGACTCAATAGTTTAAAAAATCACCAGCCTTTAGGGAAGCGCTGATTTCAATTCGAGCCCGTGATACCGCTGACGATAACCACTTCCGGGGCTCTGGCACAACTGTTTGTGCAGTTGTCGGAATGCCAGTAACGGTTTCACTGGCGACCGAGGGCATCGCGCAGGCGCGGGGTCAGCTCGTCAAACAGGGTCTGCACCGAACGCAAGGCGCGGCAATCCGGGCGCGTCAGCAGCCACAGCTCGGTGTCGCAGCCGGGCAGCGGGTCGCTCAAGGCCTCTACGTCCGGCAGCGTATGCGCCATGTAGTCGGGCAAGGCGGCTACGCCAAGGCCTGCAGTCACCAGTTGGGCAATGGAGGAAATGCTGCTGCAGCGGTAGCGTGGCATCACGCCTGGCAGGTGTTCGCTGCGCCAGACCACCGTGGAGTGGTCCTGCATGGTGTCGTCCGGTGCAATCCAGGGCAGGCTGGCCGGTGCCTCCTTGAGCTTGGTTCGGTACTCCTCGCGGCCGCAGACCACATAGGAGGCCGAACCCAGGCAGCGGCCCACGAGATGCTCAGGCGGCGAGTTGGTCAGGCGCAAGGCGAGGTCGGCGTCGCGACGGCTGAGGTTGGCGAAGGTGTTGGAAGTGGCCAGTTCGAGCGACAGGGCCGGGTAGGCCGGCATGAACTCGGCCAGTGCCGGCAGCAACAGGCTGTGCAGCACGGCGTCGGTGCAAGTCAGGCGCACCGTGCCGCTGACCACCTGTTCGCCGTGCTCGAGTGCCACCCGGGCGGCATCGAGCGCCTGTTCGGCACGTTCGGCCTGCTCGGCCAGGGCCTGGGCGGTGCCTGTCGGAATGTAGCCTTTGCGGCTTTTTACGAATAACGCGGTACCAAGGGCGGCTTCCATGCGCCGAATCGAGCGAAACACCGTCGAAACATCCACTTTCAGCAGCTCGGCGGCCTTGGCCAGCGAGCGTCCGCGTACCAGGGCGAGTACGAGGGAGAGGTCGGCGTGACTGATCTGATATTGCATGGGTGCACTCTTTACTTGCCTAAATGCCAATGTCTGTTGCGCTGGGGCCATTCTATAGTGAGGCAGCAGTCGTGAATCAACTCGCGACGTTGTCAAAATGTGGAACGAAAGTCCTATATGACAACGTTCTGCAGTTCCCCACGATGGGACTACTTAAAAGAACAAACGTAGCCATCGCCGCTCTTCGCAGCGCCGCAGTGCCTCCTCCATAGTCGTACGATAAAAAATCAAAGGTGCCAAGCCATGACGTCGGTCTCCCCGCGCGCCATCCCTCTCGACGAGATGGGTGAATTTCTCAAGGCCTACCCCGAGGTGCAATTTGTCGATCTGCTGATTGCAGACATGAACGGCGTGGTGCGTGGCAAGCGCATCGAACGGGCGAGCCTGGTCAAGGTCTACGAAAAAGGCATCAACCTGCCGGCCTCCCTCTTCGCCCTGGACATCAACGGTTCGACCGTTGAAAGCACCGGCCTGGGCCTGGACATCGGCGATGCCGACCGCATCTGCTTCCCGATTCCCGGCACCCTGAGCTACGAGCCGTGGCAGAAACGCCCCACCGCCCAGTTGCTGATGACCATGCACGAACTGGATGGTGCGCCGTTCTTCGCCGATCCGCGTGAAGTGCTGCGCAGTGTCGTGGAGAAATTCGACGCGCTGGGCCTGGATATCTGCGCGGCCTTCGAGCTCGAGTTCTACCTGATCGATCAGGACAACCTCAACGGCCGCCCACAGCCGCCGCGTTCACCAATTTCCGGCAAGCGTCCGCAGTCGACCCAGGTGTACCTGATCGATGACCTGGACGAGTACGTCGACTGCCTGCAGGACATGCTCGAAGCCGCAAAAGAGCAAGGCATCCCGGCCGACGCCATCGTCAAGGAAAGCGCCCCGGCGCAGTTCGAAGTCAACCTGCACCACGTCGCCGATGCGATCAAGGCCTGCGACTACGCGGTGCTGCTCAAGCGTCTGATCAAGAACATTGCCTACGACCATGAGATGGATTCCACCTTCATGGCCAAGCCCTATCCGGGCCAGGCGGGTAACGGCCTGCACGTGCATATTTCGTTGCTCGACAAAAAAACCGGCAAGAACATCTTTACCAGTGATGACCCCGAGCAGAGCGAGACGCTGCGTCACGCCATCGGCGGCGTACTGGAAACCATGCCGGCATCGATGGCGTTCCTCTGCCCGAACATCAACTCGTATCGCCGCTTCGGTGCCCAGTTCTACGTCCCGAACGCGCCAAGCTGGGGCCTGGACAACCGTACGGTAGCCGTGCGCGTGCCGACCGGCAGCAGCGATGCCGTGCGTATCGAGCACCGGGTTGCCGGTGCCGATGCCAACCCGTACCTGATGATGGCGGCGATCCTCGCCGGCATCCATCACGGCCTGACCAACCAGATCGAGCCAGGAGCGCCCATTGAAGGCAACTCCTATGAGCAACTGGAACAGAGCCTGCCAAACAACCTGCGCGATGCGCTGCGTGAACTCGATGACAGCGAAGTGCTGAACAAGTACATCAGCCCGGACTACATCGACATTTTTGTTGCCTGCAAGGAAAGCGAAATGGCCGAGTTCGAGGTGTCGATTTCCGACCTCGAATACAACTGGTACCTGCATACCGTGTGATGCCCGGAGTATATAACAATGACAATTGCACCACGTGAACACTGGGAACAGCTGTTCCAGACCCTGACGATCGAAGGCCGCGCCTTTGTCGACGGGCAGTACTGCGCCAGTGTCTCTGGTGCAACGTTCGACTGTTCAAGCCCGGTCGATGGCCGTGCACTGGCGCAGATCGCCAGTTGCGACGACGCCGACGCCGAGCGTGCCGTGGCTGCAGCCCGGCGCAGCTTTGACAGTGGTGTCTGGGCGGCGCAAGCGCCGGCCGAGCGCAAGCGTGTACTGATCGCCTTCGCCGACCTGCTGCTGGCCAATGCCCAGGAGCTGGCGCTGCTGGAAACGCTGGACATGGGCAAGCCCATTGCCGACTCGCTGAGCATCGATATCCCGGCGGCGGCCAATGCCATTCGCTGGCACGCCGAAGCCATCGACAAGATTTATGACGAAGTTGCTGCGACCCCGTCCGACCAGCTGGGTTTGGTCACCCGCTCGCCGGTTGGCGTGGTCGCGGCCATTGTTCCGTGGAACTTTCCACTGATGATGGCCTGCTGGAAACTCGGCCCGGCCCTGGCTACCGGTAACTCGGTAATCCTCAAGCCGTCCGAAAAATCACCACTGACCGCGATCCGCATCGCCCAGCTCGCCATTGAAGCCGGGATTCCGGCTGGCGTCCTGAACGTACTGCCGGGTTACGGTCACACCGTTGGCAAGGCCCTGGCCCTGCACATGGATGTCGATACCCTGGTGTTCACCGGTTCAACCCGCATTGCCAAGCAATTGATGGTCTATGCCGGTGAGTCGAACATGAAGCGTGTCTGGCTGGAGGCCGGTGGCAAGAGCCCGAACATCGTTTTTGCCGACGCCCCGGACCTGCAGGCGGCGGCCGATGCGGCCGCCGCGGCTATCGCCTTCAACCAGGGCGAAGTGTGCATTGCCGGTTCGCGTCTGCTGGTCGAGCGCAGCATCAAGGAGCGATTCCTACCGATGGTAGTAGAGGCCCTCAAAGCCTGGAAACCTGGCCACGCGCTGGACCCGCAAACCCGCGTTGGCGCCTTGGTGGACAGCACCCAGCTCGACACCGTGCTGGGCTACGTTGCCGCCGGCAAGGCCGATGGTGCGACGCTGCTGACCGGTGGTGAGCGCGTACTGGAAGACACCTGCGGCGTGTATGTGCAGCCGGCGATTTTCGATGGCGTGACCAACGCCATGCGCATTGCGCGTGAAGAAATCTTTGGGCCGGTGCTGTCGGTGATCACCTTCGACAGCGCTGAAGAGGCAGTGGCCATTGCCAACGACTCGCCCTTCGGTCTGGCCGCGGCGGTCTGGACCAGCGACATTTCCCGTGCCCACAACACGGCGCGCGCCCTGCGTGCCGGCAGCGTCTGGATCAACCAGTACGACGGCGGCGACATGACCGCGCCATTTGGCGGGTTCAAGCAGTCGGGCAACGGTCGTGACAAATCGCTGCATGCTTTTGACAAGTACACCGAACTCAAGGCGACCTGGATCAAGCTGTAAGGGAGGGTGAACCCATGCAAACTACCAATGATCTGCCGCCTTTGATTGGCGTCTCGGCGTGCCGCCAGCAGTTGGGGCACAACTCGTCGCACACCGTGGGCGACAAGTATGTCGAAGCGGCGGGCGTTGCCGGCATTCCGCTGATCCTTCCGGCGCGTGACGAGCCGGTCGACCCGCAGCGCGTGCTAGAGCGCCTCGATGGCATTCTTTTTACCGGTTCGCCTTCAAATATCGAGCCGCATCATTACAATGGCGCCCCCAGTGCCGAAGGCACGAAGCACGACGTGTTTCGTGACCGGTTGACCCTGCCTTTGTTGCAGGCCGCCATTGCCACCGGCGTGCCGGTGTTCTGCATTTGCCGCGGCTTTCAGGAGTTGAACGTTGCCTTGGGCGGCACGCTGCACCAGCGGGTGCATGAGCTGCCGGGGTTCCTTGATCACCGTGAGCCGCAGGATGCCCCGGTGGAAGTGCAGTACGGCCCCCGCCATAGCGTTACGGTACAGCCCGGCGGGCTGTTCGAGCGGCTTGGCCTGGAACCGAGCTTCATGGTCAATTCGCTGCACGGTCAGGGCATCGATCGCCTGGCCGACAGCCTGCGTGCCGAGGCACTGGCGCCGGATGGCCTGATCGAGGCGGTGTCGTTGAAGACGGCGCCGGGCTTTGTAGTCGGTGTGCAGTGGCACCCCGAGTACCGCCTGGCGGACAACCCGGTTTCACTGCGTTTGTTCCAGGCGTTCCGTGAAGCCTGCCTGGCCCGTGCCAGGGGCGTGCGTCAGCAGGAGAGCGGCCTATGAAGTCATCCGGCTGACCCGGAGCAGACGTAACAGGCAACAGGATTCATTGAGTGCAAGTGGGCGCGCTGCGGGGCGTCCTGAAAAACAATAGTAAAAGCGGCGACAACTACTCATGAGCGAATACGAAGCAGGCCTTTCCCCGGGTTCGGGACAGGCTCGCGCCCAGGCAACTGGTGCATCGGGAGCATCCAAAGGGCTGGCCAAGGGCCGGCTCGGACTGCTGGCGAGCATCGTGCTGGGCATCTCCACCATTGCCCCGGTCTATACCCTCACTGGCGCGCTTGGCCCCACCGTACGCGAAGTCGGCGCCCATCTGCCGGCAGTGTTCATCGTGGGTTTCCTGCCGATGCTGCTGGTCGCGCTGGGTTACCGTGAGCTGAACGCGGCGGAACCGGACAGCGGCACCTCCTTTACCTGGTCGGCGCGGGCGTTTGGCCCGATGATCGGCTGGATCGGCGGCTGGGGGCTGGTGACAGCCACCACCATCGTGTTGTCCAACCTCGCCGGTGTGGCGGTGGACTTTTTCTACCTGTTCATCGGGCAGATACTTGGCAGTCACGAGGTGGCGGCGCTGGCCGATAACCTGTTGATCAACGTTGTCACCTGCTGCGTGTTCATCGCCATGGCGGTGTGGATTTGCTGTCGCGGCATCGCCACCACCATGACCGTGCAGTACGGCCTGGTGGCATTGCAGGTGCTGGTGCTGGTGGGCTTTGCCATGGCAGCCTTCGGTGGTTCGGCCGAGACGCCGCCACTGGAGTTCGACCTGGACTGGTTCAACCCCTTTGGCGTTGAGTCGTTTTCAGCCTTTACCGCCGGCCTGTCGCTGTCGATCTTCATTTTCTGGGGCTGGGACGTATGCCTGAGCATCAGCGAAGAGTCGGTAGGCAGCGGTGATACCCCTGGCCGTGCGGCGACCCTGACCGTGCTGCTGATTCTTGGCCTGTACCTGGTGACGGCGATCGCCACCCTGCAATTTGCCGGCATTGGCGACATCGGCCTGGGCCTGAACAATCCGCGTATCCAGGAAAACGTCTTTGCCCACCTGGCAGGACCGGTGATGGGGCCGCTGGCGATCCTGATGTCGATCGCAGTGCTGGCCAGTACCGCAGCGTCCTTGCAGTCCACCTTCGTGTCGCCAGCGCGCACGCTGCTGGCCATGGGGTACTACGGTGCAGTGCCAGAGCGCTTTGCCAACATCTGCCCGCGCTCGAAGACCCCGCGTTACGCGACGATTTGCGCCGGTGTGGCAGCCGCCGTGTTTTACGTCACCATGCGCACCCTCAGCGAGAACGTACTGGCCGACACCATCACTGCCCTGGGCATGATGATCTGCTTCTATTACTCGCTGACCGCATTTGCCTGTGTCTGGTACTTCCGCCACAGCCTGACCGACAGCCTGCGTCATTTCCTGATGCGTGGCGTCTGCCCGCTGCTGGGCGGCGGCATTCTCTCGGTGATTTTCGTGCAGACAGCCATCGACAGCGCTTCACCGTCATTCGGCAGCGGCTCGCACGTGGGTGGGCTGGGCCTGGTGTTCGTGATCGCAATGATCATCACATTGCTGGGGTTGGGGCTGATGCTGCTGTCGCGCTTGCGGGCGCCGGCGTTCTTCCTGGGCATGACCCTGCAACGCCACGCGACGGTATCCAGCCGCCGTTAAGCGGCTGGAGATGGCGACTGCTCAGGCAAGCAATTGCTTGAGCAGCTCACCGTGACGCTGCTGCTGGTTGGCCTGCAGCAAGCGGTTGGCGCGGAACACTGCCTTGAGGTCTTCCAGGGCCGTGGCGAAGTCATCGTTGATGATGACGAACTCATATTCATCGTAGTGACTCATCTCGCTGACGGCTTCACGCATCCGTCCTTCGATAATCTCGTCACTGTCCTGGCCACGGTTGTTCAGGCGGTGGCGCAGTGCCTCCTGGGTCGGCGGCAGGATGAAGATCGAGCGCGCTTCGGGCATCAGCTTGCGTACCTGCTGCGCACCCTGCCAGTCGATTTCCAGAATCAGGTCGTGACCCTGGTCGAGGGCTTGCTGCAGCGCGCTGCGCGAGGTCCCGTAGAAGTTGCCGAACACCTCTGCCTGCTCGAGGAAGTCGCCTTGCGCGATCATCGATTTGAATTCGGTGTGCTCGACAAAGTGGTAGTTCACCCCGTGCACTTCGCCCGGACGCATGGCCCGGGTGGTGTGCGATACCGACACCTGGATGCTGTTGTCGGCGTCGATCAGGGCTTTGACCAGGCTGGTCTTGCCGGCGCCGGACGGGGCAGAAACGATATAGAGGGTGCCGCTGCTTTGATTCATGGTGGGTGTGGCCTTACTCAATGTTCTGTACTTGTTCACGCATCTGCTCGATCAGTACCTTGAGGTTGACCGCGGACTGGGTGCTGCGTGGGTCGAAGGCTTTGGAGCCCAGGGTGTTGGCTTCGCGATTGAGCTCCTGCATCAGGAAGTCCAGGCGCCGGCCGGCGGCGCCCCCGGATTTGAGTACCCGGCGTACTTCGTTGATGTGGGTGCTCAGGCGGTCGAGCTCTTCCGCGACGTCGCTTTTTTGCGCGAGCAGGACCATTTCCTGTTCCAGGCGCTGCGGGTCGAGCTCGGCCTGCATGTCAGTGAAGCGGTCGAGAATCTTCTGCCGTTGGGCAGCGAGCATCTGCGGCACCAGAGCGCGCAGGGTGGTGACCTCGCTGGTCATGTTGTCCAGGCGCTCGTTGATCAGGCGGGCCAGCTCGGCGCCTTCACGGTTGCGGCCGTTCTTGAGTTCCTTGAGGGCGTCTTCGAACAGGCTCATTGCTTCGTTGTTCAGCGCCTGCGGATCGCTGGCGTCAGCGACCAGCACGCCTGGCCAGGCCAGCACTTCAAGCGGGTTCAGCGGTGCTGGCTGCTTGATCAGGCTGGCCACGGTCTCGGCGGCGGCCACCAGCTGCGCGGCACGCTCGCGGTCGACCTGCAAGGGCTTACCGGCGTTCTCTTCGTTGAAGCGCAGCGTGCATTCCACCTTGCCACGCGACAGCCCTTGGCGCAGCGCTTCACGCACGGCGCCTTCGAGGTCGCGCAGGGCTTCAGGCAGGCGCAGGTGCGGCTCCAGGTAGCGATGATTGACCGAGCGTAGTTCCCAGATCAGGGTGCCCTGGCTACCGGCGCGCTCGACACGAGCAAAAGCGGTCATGCTGTGCACCATGGGAAGTACCTCGCAAAAAAGGATCAAGGAAAAGCCAAGCGGCTGCAAAGGCGCAAGATTGTAGCGCAGTGCGGCGCTGGCTCCCAATCCACTGATGTTACAAACACCCGGACGGCGTCCGGAAAATCCCGACCAACGCCTCTGTGCCGCCTGTTCCGGGGGCTGCGACAATAGACGTGTCCTCAAGCCCCGGCGCGCTCTATAATGCTGGGCAGATTCAAACCCAGTACAGGTATCCCAAATGAAACGTCCAAGTGGTCGCGCTGCCGATCAGCTCCGCTCGATCCGCATCACCCGCAACTACACCAAACACGCCGAGGGATCAGTACTGGTCGAATTCGGTGACACCAAAGTCGTCTGCACCGTCAGTGTCGAGAACGGTGTACCGCGGTTCCTCAAAGGTCAGGGCCAAGGCTGGCTGACTGCCGAGTACGGCATGCTGCCACGCTCCACCGGCGAGCGTAACCAGCGCGAAGCCGCCCGTGGCAAGCAGGGTGGTCGCACTCTGGAAATCCAGCGCCTGATCGGCCGCTCGCTGCGCGCCGCACTGGATATGAGCAAGCTTGGCGACATCACCCTGTACGTCGACTGCGACGTGATCCAGGCCGATGGCGGTACCCGTACCGCGTCGATCACCGGTGCCATGGTTGCCCTGGTTGATGCCCTGCGCGTAGTCAAGAAGCGTGGCGGCCTGAAGGGCGGTGACCCGCTCAAGCACATGATTGCCGCCGTTTCGGTCGGCATGTACCAAGGCGAAGCGGTGCTTGACCTCGACTACCTGGAAGACTCGGCTGCCGAGACCGACCTGAACGTGGTCATGACCAGCCAGGGTGGTTTCATCGAAGTTCAGGGCACTGCCGAAGGCGCGCCGTTCCAGCCTGAAGAGCTCAATGCCATGCTGGCCTTGGCGCAGAAGGGCATGGTCGACCTGTTCGAGCTGCAGCAAGCCTCGCTGGCTGACTGATTTCGACAAGGCAAGGAGCAGAGCATGGACCAGCAGCCGTTACCGTTGCCAACCCCCAATGCCGAGATTCGGCAGTGGGCCATGTTCTGTCACCTGGCGGCCCTGGCGGGGTTGCTGTTCCCGCTTGGCAACCTGCTGGGGCCGCTGGTGGTGTGGATCTGGAAAAAAGACCTCGATCCCTTCATCGATGCCCAGGGCAAGGAAGCGCTGAACTTTCAGATCACCGTGTTCCTCGCCTCGATCATCTGCTTTGCGCTGATGTTCGTGCTGATCGGCCTGGTGCTGTTCGCCGGGCTCATGGTGGCGGTGCTGGTGCTGACCATCATCGCCGGGGTCAAGGCCAACGAAGGCCAGCCCTATCGCTACCCGCTGACCTGGCGGCCGATCAAATAATGATCAGTTGAACGTTTCAAGTAAAAGGCGAGCCTTTTTCATGCCTGGACGTGGCTAATCGTAGGCCTGGCCTCGATCAAACTTTCCCCACCCCGCTGAAACGCCAGACACAAAAAAACCGACATCACGTCGGTTTTTTTGTAGCTGAGCGAATCAGATCGTCAGCGTCCAGTCGTAGTCCACGATCAGTGGCGCGTGCTGGGAGAAGCGTGGCTGACGCGGCAGGCGCGCGCTACGCACGAAGCGACGCAGGCCCGGGGTCAGCAGCTGGTAGTCGAAACGCCAGCCCAGGTTGAGCATCTCGGCCTGTTCGTTGTCCGGCCACCAGCTGTACTGGTCGCCTTCACGGCTGACTTCACGCAGGGCGTCGACATACCCCATGTCACCGACGACGGTGTCCATCCACGCACGTTCCGGTGCGAGGAAGCCCGGCGACTGCTGGCCATCGCGCCAGTTCTTGACGTCGAGCTTCTGCTGCGCCACGTACAACGAGCCGCAATAGATGTACTCGCGGCGCTTGCGGCGCTGTTTGTCCAGGTACTTGGCGAAGTCGTCCATCAACTTGAATTTCTGGTTCAAGTCTTCGTCGCCGTTCATTCCCGAAGGCAGCAGCAATGTTGCAATGCTGACCTTGTCGAAATCGGCCTGCAGGTAACGTCCGTAGCGGTCGGCTGTCTCGAAGCCCAGGCCGCTGATGACTGCCTTGGGCTGCAACCGCGAATAAAGCGCCACGCCGCCTTGGGCGGGAACTTCTGCGTCGCAGGCATAAAGGAAGTAGCCATCAAGCTGGAAAGCTGGGTCGTCGAGTTCAAAGGCCGAGGCGCGGGTATCCTGTAGGCAGATGACGTCGGCATTCTGGGCTTGCAGCCAGCTGAGCAAACCACGCTCGACTGCAGCCTGAATGCCATTTACGTTCACACTGATGATCCGCATAAATGGCCCCAAAAATCTCGTGCGTGTATGATACCCGAGCTGTACTCATTTAGCTAAATCCGTGGTATCCGGGACTCTTCATGCAGCCGTATCAGCGCGACTTCATTCGTTTTGCCATCGACCGCGGGGTTCTGCGCTTCGGTGAATTCACCCTCAAATCCGGGCGCACCAGCCCGTATTTCTTCAATGCCGGCCTGTTCAACAGTGGTTCGGCCCTGGCTCAGCTCGGGCGTTTCTATGCCGCGGCAATTGTCGACAGCAAGATTCCGTTCGACGTGCTGTTTGGCCCAGCCTACAAGGGTATCCCCCTGGCGGCGGCCACTGCAGTGGCCCTGGCCGAGCACCATGACCTCGACCTGCCCTGGTGCTTCAACCGCAAGGAAGCCAAGGCCCACGGCGAAGGTGGCAGCCTGGTTGGCGCACCGTTGACCGGCGATGTGCTGATCATCGACGACGTGATCACCGCGGGCACCGCGATCCGCGAAGTCATGCAGATCATCCAGGGTCAGCAGGCCAAGGCCGCTGGCGTACTGATCGCGCTGAACCGTCAGGAGCGTGGCAACGGTGAGCTGTCGGCGATCCAGGAAGTGGAGCGCGATTTCGGCATTCCTGTGGTCAGCATCGTTTCGCTGACCCAGGTGCTGGAGTTCCTCGCCGACGACCCGGCGCTCAAGCAGCATTTGCCGGCCGTCGAGGCGTATCGGGCCCAGTACGGGATCTGAAGCCAATAAAAAAGGCGACCTTCGGGTCGCCTTTTTTGTGTCTTAGCGCTGCTTGCTGTTGGTGATCAGGGTACCGACACCGCTGTCGGTGAAGATCTCCAGCAGTACCGCGTTCGGCACGCGTCCGTCGATGATGTGCGAGCTGTTGACGCCGCCTTGCACCGCTTCCAGTGCGCAGCGAATCTTCGGCAGCATGCCGCCGTAGATGGTGCCGTCAGCAATCAGTTCGTTGACCTGCTCGGTGGTCAGGCCGGTGAGCACGGTACCTTGCTTGTCCATCAGGCCGGCAATGTTGGTCAGCAGCATCAGCTTTTCAGCTTTCAGTGCTTCAGCGACCTTGCCGGCCACCAGGTCGGCGTTGATGTTGTACGACTCGCCGTTGGCACCCACGCCGATCGGCGCGATGACCGGGATGAAATCACCTTTGACCAGCATGTTCAGCAGGTCGGTGTTGACGCTGGTGACTTCGCCGACATGGCCGATGTCGATGATTTCCGGCGTGGTCATCTCCGGGGTCTGGCGGGTAACGGTGAGCTTCTTCGCACGAATCAGCTCGGCGTCTTTGCCGGTCAGGCCGATGGCGCTGCCGCCATGACGGTTGATCAGGTTGACGATGTCTTTGTTTACCTGGCCGCCGAGGACCATCTCGACCACGTCCATGGTCTGCGCATCGGTAACGCGCATGCCATCGATAAAGTGGCTTTCGATCGACAGGCGCTTGAGCAGATCACCGATCTGCGGGCCGCCGCCGTGTACTACCACCGGGTTGATGCCGACGGCTTTCATCAGGACGATGTCGCGGGCAAAACCGGTTTTGAGCTCCTCGCTCTCCATCGCGTTGCCGCCGTATTTGATCACCAGGGTTTTGCCGACAAAGCGGCGAATGTAAGGCAGCGCTTCGGACAAAACCTGGGCGACATGGGTGGCGGCATCGCGATCGAGGGTCATGCAGGGCTCCAGTTGGAACAGATAGTCAGTCAGAACTTGGGTTGCAGATCAGGAGCAACGCGCTTTAGCTGAGCGCGGAAGACTTCCTGGATACGCTGCAGTTCGGCGTCATTGTCGGCCTCGAAGCGCAGTACCAGCACCGGTGTAGTGTTGGAAGCGCGAACCAGGCCCCAGCCGTGGGGATAATCCACCCGCACACCATCGATGGTGGTCAGGTTGGCATCGTTGCCCCAGTCGGCTTCGCGTTGCAGTGCATCAATGATGCTGAATTTACCTTCGTCGGTCACATCAATGTTGATTTCCGGCGTGCAAATATCGTTCGGGAATGCGGCGAACAGCTGTTCGGCATCGGTTTTTGCCTTGCTGAGGATCTCCAGCAGGCGCGCGGCACTGTAGATGCCGTCGTCAAAACCATACCAACGTTCCTTGATGAAGATGTGTCCGCTCATCTCGCCGGCCAGCAGTGCGCCGGTTTGCTTCATCTTCTTCTTGATCAACGAGTGACCAGTCTTCCACATCAGCGCGCGACCACCGTATTGCTCGATCAGCGGGGTCAGGCGGCGGGTGCATTTGACGTCGAAGATGATCTCGGCGCCCGGGTTGCGCTCCAGCACATCCTGGGCGAACAGCATCAGCAAGCGATCCGGGTAGACGATGCTGCCGGTGTTGGTCACCACACCCACGCGGTCGCCATCGCCGTCGAAGGCCAGGCCCAGGTCGGCACCGGTTTCCTTGACCTTGGCAATCAGGTCGACGAGGTTTTCCGGTTTGCCTGGATCCGGGTGATGATTGGGGAAGTTACCGTCAACTTCGCAGAACAACGGGATCATTTCGCAGCCCAGGGCTTCGATCAGCTGGGGCGCAATCACGCCGGCGGCGCCGTTGCCGCAGTCGACCACGACCTTGAGTTTTTTCGCCAGCTTGATGTCGCCGATGATCTGCGTGAAGTAGCGGTCGAGAATCTCGACTTTTTCCACACGGCCTTCGCCACGGCTCAGGTCGCTGGTTTTCAGGCGGGTCAACAGGGCCTGGATCTGCTCATTGGCCAGGGTGTCGCCGGCGATGACAATCTTGAAACCGTTGTAGTTGGGCGGGTTGTGGCTGCCGGTGAGCATGACACCGGACTTGCCGGCCAGGACGTTGGCGGCGTAATACAGGGCAGGCGTCGGCACCAGGCCGACATCACTGACCTGGCAACCGGCTTCGACCAGACCTTTGATCAGTTGCTCGACCAGCATCGGGCCGGACAGGCGGCCATCTCGGCCGACGGAAATGTTCGGTTCGCCCTGGGCCAGGGTTTGTGCACCGATGGCGCGACCGATCCAATAAGCGGTTTCGGCCGTCAGGGTGTCACCCACCACGCCACGGATGTCGTAGGCGCGGAAGATGCTTTCTGGAAGTACAGGTACCAGGTGTGCCATGTCGTTCATCTCTGGGGAGCTCCATTTTCGAGGGCGTGCAGGGCAGGCTCAAACTGAACGCTTTGACGGTCTTTTCGCCAGAGAGTTCGCCATCCTTGGCGCACAGCAGGCAGTCGGGGGATCAATTGGTGCCGGAATGACCAAAGCCGCCAGCGCCACGCTGGCTCTCGTCGAAGGCTTCGACAACGTCGAAATGCGCCTGTACGACAGGGACCAGCACCAGTTGCGCGATGCGCTCGCCGATGGTGATGGTGAACGGCGTCTGGCCGCGGTTCCAGCAGGAGACCATCAGTTCGCCCTGGTAATCGGAGTCGATCAGGCCGACCAGGTTACCCAGAACGATACCGTGCTTGTGGCCCAGGCCCGAACGCGGAAGGATCAGCGCCGCCAGGCCCGGGTCGCCGATGTACACGGAAAGACCGGTAGGAATCAGCAGGGTCTGGCCTGGTTCCAGTACGGTGTCTTCCTTGAGCATGGCGCGCAGGTCGAGACCGGCCGAACCCGGTGTGGCGTACTGTGGCAGCGGGAATTCGCTGCCGATGCGTGGATCGAGAATCTTGGCTTGTAGAGCGTGCATGCAGAATTAAACCTGGTTGAGACGTTCAGCGATGAAGGCGACCAGCTGGCGGGCGATCTTGCCCTTGCTGGTCTGTGCGAAGAGTGTTTCGTGAAGCTGGCGATCGATCACGCTGCAGGCGTTTTCCTCGCTGTTGAAGCCGATGCTGGGGTTGGCCACATCGTTGGCGACAATCAGGTCGAGGTTCTTGTCCTTGAGCTTGCGCGCAGCGTAGTCGAGCAGGTGTTCGGTCTCGGCGGCAAAGCCGACGCTGAACGGGCGGTCAGGGCGCGTGGCGATGCTGGCGAGAATGTCCGGGTTACGGACCATCTGCAGCAGCAGGCCGTCACCTGTCGTAGGGTCTTTCTTGAGTTTCTGTGGCGCGACCACCTCAGGGCGGTAGTCTGCAACCGCTGCCGAGGCGATGAAAATGTCGCAGGGCATCGCGGCTTCACAGGCGGCGAGCATGTCGCGGGCGCTTACCACGTCGATACGGTTGACCCGATCAGGCGTTGGCAGGTGCACCGGGCCGCTGATCAGGGTGACCTTGGCGCCCGCTTCCACAGCGGCTTCAGCCAGTGCAAAGCCCATTTTCCCGGAGCTGTGGTTGGTGATATAGCGAACCGGGTCGATGTTTTCCTGGGTGGGGCCGGCGGTGATCACGACGTGTTTGCCGGTCAGCGATTCACGCGTGAAGCTTTCGGCGGCGCACCAGGCCAGATCGGTGGCCTCAAGCATGCGGCCGAGGCCGACATCGCCACAGGCCTGGCTGCCGGATGCCGGACCGAAGACCTTGATGTTGCGGCTTTGCAGCAGGTCGAGGTTGGCCTGGGTTGCAGGATCCCGCCACATTGCCTGGTTCATCGCGGGGGCGACGGCCACGGTGGCGTCGGTGGCCAGCACCAGGGTGGTCAACAGGTCGTCGGCAACACCCTGGGCCATGCGTGCCAACAGGTCGGCGGTGGCAGGAGCGATCAATACCAGATCGGCCCATTTGGCCAGTTCGATATGGCCCATCGCCGCTTCGGCAGCAGGGTCCAATAGGTCCATGTGCACCGGATGACCGGACAGTGCCTGCAGGGTCAGCGGGGTGATGAATTCAGCACCGCCGCGGGTCATGACGACACGCACCTGCGCACCGTGTTCCAGGAGTCGGCGAACCAGTTCGGCACTCTTGTAGGCGGCGATGCCGCCGCCGACGCCGAGAACGATGCGCTTACGATACAGCCGCTGCATAGGCTTGCCTTTTGCTCAGTGATTGCACGCGGCGACGACGCCTCCCCAGGCCGAATCGTCGCGTAAAAAAGTGCGGCTAATGTAGCACAGGGCTGAAACTCAGGAGCAGTACCGATGGACAGGGAGGTGAGGATGAGTATTCGGGAATGGCCAGTGGCGGAGCGGCCACGGGAGAAACTTTTGGAGCGAGGGGCGGGCAGCCTGTCGGACGCCGAGTTGCTTGCGGTGTTTCTGCGCACGGGTGTTGCGGGCATGAGCGCCGTTGACCTGGCCCGGCATTTGTTGAAGAAATTTGGCGGCCTACGTCACTTGCTGGAGGCCGATCAAGCCACGTTTCAGCTGGAAATCGGGCTGGGGCCGGCGAAATACACCCAGCTACAGGCGGTGATGGAGATCGGCCGGCGGCACCTTGAGCAAACCATGCAACGCGACTCGGCACTGCAAAGCCCGAGTGCGGTGCGTCGCTACCTGAAGGCCAAGCTGCGTCACGAACGGAGCGAAGTATTCGGCTGCCTGTTTCTGGATACCAAGCACCGTCCATTGGGTTTCGAAGTGCTGTTTCGCGGCTCGATTGACAGCGCCAGTGTCTACCCGAGGGAGGTCATCAAGCGCGCCCTGGCCAACAACGCGGCGGCCTTGATCCTTTGCCACAACCATCCGTCGGGCGTGAGCGAGCCCAGTCACGCCGACCTGGTGCTGACACAGCGCCTGAAGACGGCGTTAGGGCTGGTTGATGTCAGGGTGCTCGACCACCTCATCGTTGGCGATGGCGAGCCCCTGTCGATGGTCGAGCACGGCTGGTTCAGCGCGTCGAGTTGACCTTGGCGAAGTCCTGACGACCAAACGGGCTGACCTGATAGCCGTCTACCGTCTTGCGCACCAGTGCAGCGGCCGTCGGGTGCGCCAGCGGCAGCCACAGCGCCTGCTGCTGGATCAACGCCTGGGCCTGCTGGTACAGGCGGCTGCGCACGCTCTGATCGGTGGTGGTTTTGCCGGCGCTGATCAGTTGGTCCAGGCGCTGGTCGCAATAGCGCGCAAAGTTGGTACCGGACTTCACTGCCGCACAGGAAAACTGCGGGCTGAGGAAGTTGTCCGGATCGCCGTTGTCGCCTGCCCAGCCCATGAACAGCAAGTCATGCTCGCCCGCCTTGGCGCGCCGAATCAGCTCGCCCCACTCAATCACGCGGATCTCGGCCTTGATTCCGACCTTGGCCAGGTCCGCCTGCAGCAGCTGCGCGCCCAGGCTCGGATTGGGGTTGAGCAAGCTGCCTTGGGGGCGGGTCCAGATGGTGGTGCTGAAGCCATCCGCGAGGCCCGCCTTGGCCAGCAGCGCACGAGCTTTGTCCGGGTCACTGGCGTAGCCCGGCAGGTCTTTGGCAAAGCTCCAGGTGTTGGGCGGGTAGGGGCCGTTGGCGGCCACCGCGGTGTCCTCGAACACGGCTTTGAGGTAGCTGGCCTTGTCGAACGCCAGGTTGATGGCCTGGCGGACTTCAGGCCTGTCCAGCGGGGCATGCTGGCTGTTGATCGCGACGAACGCAGTCATGAAGGCTTCGGTTTTTTCCACCTTCAGCGCCGGGTCCTCGCTGGCGGCGGCAATATCCAGCGGCTTGGGTGACAGCGCGATCTGGCACTCATTGCGCTTGAGTTTCTGCAGGCGCACGTTGGCGTCCGGGGTGATGGCGAAGATCAGCGGGTCGACGCTCGGCTTGCCGTCAAAGTAGTCCGGGTTGGCCCGGTAACGGATCACGGCGTCCTTCTGGAAGCGGTTGAAGACGAAAGGCCCGGTGCCGATCGGCTGACTGTTGAGTTTTTCCGGTGTGCCCGCCTTGAGCAACTGGTCGGCGTACTCGGCGGAGTAGATCGAGGCAAAGCCCATGCTCAGGGTCGCCAGGAAGGTGGCGTCCGGGTGATCGAGGGTAAAACGTACGGTGAGCGGCTCGGGCGCCTCGATCTGCTTGATCAGGCTCGGCAGCTGCAGCGACTGGGCGTGCGGGTAGCCACTCTGGGCGATCTTGTGCCAGGAATGGGCGGGGTAAAGCATCCGCTGGAAGCTGAACAGTACGTCATCGGCGTTCATCGTGCGAGACGGTTTGAAGTAGCCGGTGCTGTGGAACTTTACCTCGGGGCGCAGCTTGAATTCATAGACCAGGCCATCAGGCGAAACCGTCCAGCTCTCGGCCAGGCTGGGCACTACCTTGCCGTTGGCGGCATCGAACTCGACCAGGCGGTTCATCAGCACGTCGGCCGAGGCATTGGTGGTGGTCAGCGAGTTGTACTGAACCACATCGAAGCCTTCGGGGCTGGCTTCAGTGCAGACACTCAACGCGGCCGCCTGCGCGAAGGCAGGGCCGAGCAAGGTGGCGAACAACAGGGGTAGAGCGGCGGCACGCATGAGGAATCCTTGGCTGATCGATGGCCCATCTGCCAGTGCAGTCTGGAAAAGTCTTACCCTAGTGCGCCGGGCCGGAAATGGCCATCTCCTTTTTTGCCATTCGTGCGACGAGCGGTCGACAGTGTGCCGAGCCAGTCGTTATGCTGCTCCGGCGTGTCGCTCAGCAATTCAAAGTGCATCTTCTGTTGTTGTGCTTTGGTCTTTCTGGTATAAAGCAGCGCTCTTTTCTAGGGGCTCGGCTTGTCGCATCTGCTGATTGAGTCGATAAGACCCTGAAGAAACACGGCGCCTAGCGCCAAAGACTGAGAGATTAAGCGGCCAACCCATGCCGGGTTGGGCATGTGGTTTTAGAGGGCTGAGGCATGTCGAGAGTCTGTCAAGTTACCGGTAAGGGTCCGGTAACCGGGAATAACATTTCCCACGCAAACAACAAAACCCGTCGTCGTTTCCTGCCGAACCTGCAGCATCATCGCTTCTGGGTCGAGTCCGAGAAGCGTTTCGTGCGTCTGCGCGTATCTGCCAAAGGCATGCGCATCATCGACAAGCGCGGCATCGATGCCGTTCTGGTCGACATTCGCCGTAACGGCGCTAAGGTCTAAGGGAGAGAATCATGCGTGAATTGATCCGTCTGGTGTCGACCGCTAATACCGGCCACTTCTACACCACCGACAAGAACAAGCGCACCACTCCGGACAAAATCGAAATCAAAAAATTCGATCCGGTTGTTCGCAAGCACGTGATCTACAAGGAAGCCAAGATCAAGTAATTGATCCGGCTGACGAAAAAAGGGCCCGTATCTCACGATACGGGCCCTTTTTTATTCGGGGTGAAAACCCCTGTAGGAGCGGATTCATCCGCGATAGGGCTCACCGCGGCCCAGAAGAATCGCGGATGAATCCGCTCCTACAGTTATTTCTGTTCGAACATCACATAGATCTTGCGGCATGGCTCCAGCACTTCCCAGGAGCCCTTGAAGCCCGCCGGGATCACGAAGCGGTCGCCAGCGCGCAGGGTTTTCGCGCCACCCTCGGCATCACGTAGCACAGAAACGCCCAGGACGATTTCGCAGTACTCGTGTTCAGTGTAATTGACGGTCCATTGGCCGATTTCGCCTTCCCAGACGCCGGCGGCAAACTGCCCGCAAGGGCTGGAATAATGGTTGTATACGGCCTGATCCGGCTCACCCTTGAGGATCTTTTCCGCGGCAGGGCGGTAGCGTTCAGCTTCGGTCAGCACCTGGGCGAAGTCGATTATCTGATCAATGCGCATGGCGTTTTCTCTTGTTTGTTTAATAAAATGAACATCAGTAGGCTTTTGGCCTGATTATGTCAAATATATTGATAATTGGGTCCCCTGTGGTTTAGGGTGGCAGGTGCCTGTGCGCGTAGCTCGCCCAGCCAGAATTTTTGACAGTGCCCTGACCCCTCGTACGGCACTGCACCTTAACAAGAGGAGGAGTTTCGTATGACCACCCTGACTCGTGCGGATTGGGAACAGCGTGCCCAACAATTAAAGATCGAAGGCCGCGCTTTCATCAATGGTGAATACACCGCCGCCGTTTCCGGCGCGACGTTCGAATGCCTCAGCCCGGTCGACGGCCGCCTGCTGGCACAGATCGCCAGCTGCGATGAAGCCGATGCCCAGCGTGCCGTGGACAATGCCCGCGCCACCTTCGCCTCCGGCGTCTGGTCGCGTCTGGCCCCGGCGAAGCGCAAAGCCACCATGATCCGCTTTGCCGCACTGCTCAAGCAGAACGTCGAGGAGCTGGCGCTGCTGGAAACCCTGGACATGGGCAAGCCGATCAATGACTCGCTGAACATCGACGTGCCGGGTGCCGCCCAGGCCCTGAGCTGGAACGGTGAAGCGATCGACAAGATCTACGACGAAGTTGCAGCGACTCCGCACGATCAGCTGGGCCTGGTGACTCGCGAGCCTGTGGGCGTAGTGGCCGCTATCGTACCGTGGAACTTCCCGCTGCTGATGGCTTGCTGGAAACTCGGCCCGGCCCTGGCCACCGGCAACTCGGTGGTGCTCAAGCCTTCGGAAAAGTCGCCGCTGACCGCCATCCGTATCGCCCAACTGGCCATCGAAGCCGGTATTCCTGCAGGCGTTCTCAACGTACTGCCAGGTTACGGCCACACTGTCGGCAAGGCCCTGGCCCTGCACATGGACGTCGACACCCTGGTGTTCACCGGTTCGACCAAGATCGCCAAGCAGTTGATGATCTATGCGGGCGAGTCGAACATGAAGCGTGTCTGGCTGGAAGCCGGTGGCAAGAGCCCGAACATCGTCTTCGCTGACGCTCCGGACTTGAGCGCCGCTGCTGAAGCGGCCGCCAGCGCCATCGCCTTCAACCAGGGCGAAGTCTGCACCGCCGGCTCGCGCCTGCTGGTCGAGCGCTCGATCAAGGACAAGTTCCTGCCGCTGGTTCTCGAGGCCCTCAAGGCCTGGAAGCCAGGTAATCCGCTGGACCCGGCCACCACCGTCGGTGCACTGGTCGACACCCAGCAGATGAACACCGTGCTGTCGTACATCGAGGCCGGTCACAGTGACGGCGCCAAGCTGCTGGTTGGCGGCAAGCGTATCCTCGAAGAAACCGGTGGTACCTACGTCGAACCGACCATTTTCGACGGCGTCAGCAATGCCATGCGCATCGCCCAGGAAGAGATCTTCGGCCCAGTGCTGTCGGTAATTACCTTCGATACCGTCGAAGAAGCGATCAACATTGCCAACGACACCCCGTACGGCCTGGCTGCCGGTGTGTGGACCGCGGACATTTCCAAGGCCCACCTGACCGCCAAAGCCCTGCGCGCCGGTAGCGTCTGGGTCAACCAGTACGACGGTGGCGACATGACCGCACCGTTTGGCGGCTTCAAGCAGTCGGGCAACGGCCGTGACAAGTCCTTGCACGCGCTGGACAAGTACACCGAGCTGAAGGCGACCTGGATCAAGCTGTAACCGCAACCGCGCGATCCATTCACAGCCGGACCTTGCTCGACGCAAGGTCCGGCTGTGTCGTTTGTGCCGAGTCACATCAGCCTGGGAGGCTGCAATGCGTTGGGGTACCTATTTCGCCGTATTGACCGCGGTGCTCAGTGTCGGCCTGGCGCTGGGTGTGAGCATGCCGCTGGTGTCCCTGCGCCTGGAAAGCTGGGGCTACGGCAGCTTCGCCATTGGCGTAATGGCAGCGATGCCGGCCATCGGCGTATTGCTCGGGGCCAGCCTGTCCAGTCGGCTTGCCGCCCGCTTCGGCACGCCGGGGCTGATGCGCCTGTGCCTGTGGGCCGGCGCACTGTCCATCGGGCTGCTGGCGTTGTTGCCCAGTTACCCGCTGTGGCTGGTGTTGCGCCTGCTGATCGGCATGATCCTGACCATTGTGTTCATCCTCGGCGAAAGCTGGATCAACCAGTTGGTGGTCGAGCAATGGCGGGGTCGGCTGGTGGCGTTGTATGGCAGCAGTTATGCCTTGAGCCAGCTGGCGGGCCCGTTGCTGCTGGGTGTACTGGGTTCGGAGGATGACTTCGGCTTCTGGGTGGGGGCGGGCTTGCTGTTGCTGGCACCGCTGGTGCTGCTGGGACGTGACGGCGCGCCCAGTGCAGAATCGTGCAGCGTTACCCTGTTCGACCTGATCGGCTTTTGCCGGCGCTTGCCGGTCATTGCCTGGGCAATTGCCCTGTTCGCCGCCTTCGAGGCGATGATTCTGACCTTGCTGCCGGTGTATTGCCTGCAGCAAGGATTCACCACCGAGATCGCCTTGTTCATGGTCAGCACCGTGGTGGTGGGGGATGCGTTGTTGCAGCTGCCTATCGGTGCATTGGCCGACCGCATGTCACGGCGCACGCTGTTTACCGCTTGTGCACTGACTTTGCTGGTGTCGAGCCTGGCGATTCCTCTGATGCTGCAAAACTGGACAATCTGGCCGTTGTGGGTGTTGTTCGGGGCCAGTGCCGGTGGGTTGTTCACCTTGTCGCTGGTACTGATCGGTGAACGCTACCGGGACGACGCGCTGGTGCGCGCCAACGCCCATGTCGCTCAGCTCTGGGGCATTGGCTGCCTGATCGGGCCGCTGGTGGCGGGGGCTGGCAGCCAATGGATCAGCGGGCATGCCTTGCCGTTGCTGATGGCGGCCGGCGCAGCCGGGCTGGTGCTGCTGGCACGACGGCCCAATGCCTTCGAGCCCGCTGCGGCCTAGAGCATCCGCTCCAGGCCAACGGCCTTGCTGATCCAGGCATTGAAGCGGCGCCAGAGGCCGCCTGGCTCGGTGGTGAGGGTATGCAGGCGGTGGTTGTCCTCGGTGATCCACACCAGCTTGCCGTCGCTCAGCTGGGGCTGATAGCTCAACGCCGGGGCCATGCCCTGGGCGGCCAGGTAACGGGTGTACTCGGCCAGCTCCGGGCTGTCCACCAGCACGCCCACTTCGGTATTCCACAGCACCGAACGCGGGTCGAAGTTGAACGAGCCGATAAACGTCTTGCGTCGGTCGAGGATGATCGCCTTGCTGTGCAGGCTGGAATCCGAGCTGCCGTGCAGGCTCAGCGTCCGGGGGCGCGGCGCGCCCGGCTGACGGCGCAGCTCGTAAAGCTGTACGCCATGCTCCAGCAGGGCCTTGCGGTAGGGCGCATAGCCACCATGGACGGCGGGTACATCGGTGGCTTCCAGCGAGTTGGTCAGCAACTTGACCGAGACACCGGCATCGGCCTGGCTGGTCAGGTAGAGCAATCCGGTCTCGCCGGGGACGAAATACGCCGATATCAGGATCAGTTCGTGCTGCACCGCATTCAGGTCCGGGAGCAGCTGGCGGGTCAGCAGCAGTTGCGGGTCGGGTTCGTCACGGGCCAGGACCTTGCTGGGCGCATCCCAGACGGCCTGGTTGTGCGCCCAGATCAGCTCGTTGCGCCAGACGCCCAGGCGTGGGTTGGTCTGGTACGCCATCAGGCGATCATAGAGGTCCTTGTGCTTGATCCGCGCCTCGGCCAGTGACGCCTCCAGGCGCTGGCGGCTGGCCTGCAGGTCGTCGGCATCGGGCTTGCGCCAGAGGAAGTCTTCGATCGGCTGGCTCAAAGCACTGTTCCAGTACTGGTCAAAGCTGTGGCCCAGCTGTTCGGCGACCGGGCCGACACCGAGGAGGTCGATGTCGGTGAAGTTCAGGTTGGGCTTGGCATCAAAGTATTCGTCACCCAGGTTGCGGCCGCCGACGATGGCCATACTGTTGTCCACCAGCCACAACTTGTTGTGCATGCGTCGGTGTTGCAGCCTGAGGTTGAACAAGCGGCCGACCGCCCGGGTTACCCCGGTGCTGCGGCCAAGCTGCAGCGGGTTGAACACGCGGATGTGGATGTTGGGGTGCGCGTTGAGCGCGCCCATCTTGTCTTCAAGATCATCGCTGTTGGTGTCATCGAGCAGGATGCGGATGCGCACGCCGCGGTCAGCCGCCTGCAACAGTTCATGAACCAGTGCGCGGGTGCTCAAACCGTCATGGACGATGTAGTACTGCAGGTCGATGCTCGACTGGGCATTGCGGATAAGCTCGGCGCGGGCGCGAAACGCTTCATTGCTGTTGGGCAGCAAGCGAAAGCCGGAGCGCCCCTCGTAACTGGCGGCCTGGCGTTGCACCGAGCGGCCAAAGGCCGAGTCGCCGGCAGGCAAGGCCTGGGTGACTTCCCGGGGCTGGCTGATACTGGCGCAGCCGCTGAGCACGAACAGCAGCGACAGTAGCAGGGGCAGCGTGCACGGGTTTCTCAAGGTGCAGGGTCCTTTACGACAGAGGTGGAAGGGCATCGACCACAAGCGGCGGCGGCACGTTACGCGTCACTGGCGGCCTCGGCCAGTAGACGAATGGCGGTTTCACCCACCTTGCGCACGGCGGCTTCGATTTCCTGTGTCGGGCGCGCGGCAAAATTCATCCGCAAGCAGTTACGGTACTTGCCCGAGGCGGAAAAAATGCTGCCCACGGCGATTTGCACACCCTGCCCAAGTAAAGCCCGGTTCAGGCGGAGGGTGTCGAAACTTTCCGGCAATTCCACCCACAGCATGAAGCCACCCTGGGGGCGGCTGGCGCGGGTGCCTGGCGGGAAGTAGCGGGTCACCCAGTCGCTCATCTGATCGCGGCTACGCTGGTACTGGCTCCGCATGCGCCGCAAGTGCGGCTGGTAGTGGCCGCCCTCGATGAAGTCGGCAATCGCCAGTTGCGGCTGGGTGGCGGTGCAGCCGGTGCTGATGTACTTCATGTGCAGCACCCGCTCCAGGTAGCGCCCCGGCGCGACCCAGCCGATGCGCAGGCCAGGGGCGAGGGTCTTGGAGAACGAACTGCAGAGCAGCACGCGGCCGTCTTCGTCGAACGACTTGATGGTGCGCGGGCGAGGGTAGGTGTAGGCCAGGTCGCCGTACACATCATCCTCGAGGATGGCCACGTCGAAGCGCTGGGCCAGGGTCAGCAGGGCCCTCTTGCGCGCCTCGGGCATGATATAGCCAAGGGGGTTGTTGCAGCTCGGGGTGATCTGGATGAGTTTGATCGGCCACTGTTCCAGCGCCAGCTCGAGGGCTTCCAGGCTGATACCGGTGAGCGGGTCGGTGGGGATCTCCAGGGCCTTCATGCCCAGCCCCTTGAGGGTTTGCATGGCGCCATGAAAGCTCGGCGAGTCGACCGCGACGATATCACCGGGCTGGCAGACCGCGCGGATGCTCGCAGACAGTGCTTCGTGGCAACCGGTGGTCACCACCAGGTCGGCCGGATCGATACTGCAGCCGGAGTCGAGCATCAGCCGGGCGATTTGTTCGCGCAGCGCCAGGGTGCCGGAAATGGTGTCGTAATAGAGCCCCGGCATGTCCTGGCGCCGGCTCAATTGCGCCAGGCTGCGCAACAGCGGCTTGAGTGTCGGGCTGTCGACATCCGGCATACCGCGGCCCAGTTGCACGACGTCCTTGTTCGGCACGCTGCGCACCAGCTCGATGACCTGCTCCCACTGCGAGATTTCAACCGGGCGCTGCGCTGGCCGGCTGATGGCGGGCAGGGCGGGGAGGCTGCGATCGATGGGCACGAAGTAGCCGGACTTCGGGCGCGGTGCGGCTAGGCCATTGTCTTCGAGCAGGCGATAGGCCTGTTGCACGGTGCTCAGGCTCACCCCGTGCTCCACGCTCAGGGCGCGCACCGAGGGCAAACGGTCGCCCGGTCGGTACAGGCCCTGCTCGATGCGGGCTCCCAGCAACTCGGCAAGGTTGACGTAAAGGCTCATGGCATACTCCAGCGCAGACTTTCAGTAGCAAACCAGTACAGATGCTGAAAAAATACCGCATTCAGTCAGAAAATCAGCAATTCTGTATGGAAATAATACACCGCTTTTGAATCTGTAATGGTTTCTCTCATTCGCGCATGCTTTTCCTACGGTTAGCCCACCCCGGAGGAATCAGGCAATGAGCGGTATGAGCGATGTGCGCCTTAAATTGCACGCGGAAGAACTGAGCCGGGAACGGCGTGTTCAGCTGGTTGATGTGCCGGCCGGGCTGGGCCGCTGGGGGCTGATGGCGCACCGTTGGCACAGCCGCCGCGCCCTGCTGGAGCTGACGCCCGAGCAGCTGCGCGATATCGGCCTGACGCCGGCGCAGGCCCGTGAAGAGGGGCTCAAGCCTTTCTGGCGTTCCTAGAGCAGTTCCTTGAGGCGATGCCAGAGCATGCCCAGGGCCAGCAGCGGCGAGCGCAGGTGTTTGCCGCCAGGGAAGGTCATGTGTGGGACCTGGGCGAACAGGTCGAAGCGTCCAGCCTGTTCGCCGCTGATCGCCTCGCCCAGCAGGCGGCCGGCCAGGTGCGTGGCGTTCAGGCCGTGACCAGCGTAGGCCTGGGCGTAATACACGTTGGGTTGTTCGCGCAGGCGGCCGATCTGTGGCAGGCGGTTGGCGCCGATGCCGATCATGCCGCCCCACTGATAGTCGATGCGCGTATCTGCCAGTTGCGGGAATACTTTGAGCATCTTCGGCCGCATGTAACCGGCGATGTCCTGCGGATCCCGGCCGGAGTAGTGGCAGGCACCACCGAACAGCAACCGGCGGTCGGCCGACAGGCGGAAGTAGTCGACCGTCACGCGTTGGTCGCACACCGCCATGTTCTGCGGTAGCAGCTGCCGGGCCTGGGTTTCGCTCAATGGCTCGGTGGCGATGATGTAGCTGCCGGCGGGCAGGATCTTGCCACCCAGCTGCGGGTTCAGGTTGTTCAGGTAGGCATTGCAGGCGAGCACCAAAGTGTTGGCGCGTACCGAGCCTTGGGCAGTGTGGACCCGAACTTGCGGACCGTAGTCGATGCGGGTGACCGGCGACTGTTCATACAGCCTTACCCCCAGCCGCGCCGCCACTGCCGCTTCCCCGATGGCCAGGTTCAACGGGTGCAAGTGGCCCGAGCCCATGTCAATCATGCCGCCGAGGTAACGCTGCGAGCCAATCACCGTGTGCATCTGCCCCGGCTCTACCAGGCGTAATTCGTGGCGGTAGCCCAGGCTCTGCAGTTCTTCGGCATCTTCGATGAAGCCCTGGTAGTCCCGCGGTTTGTTGGCCAGGTCGCAGTAACCCCAGGTCAGGTCGCATTCGATGGCATGACGTTCGATGCGCTCGCGGACGATCTCTACCGCCTCGAGCCCCATCAGTTTCAGCGCCCGCACACCGCTCTCACCCAGCTGTGGACGGAACTGCTCCAGACCATGACCGACCCCGCGAATCAACTGGCCGCCATTACGGCCGCTGGCGCCCCAGCCGATGCGCCGGGCCTCCAGCAGCACCACGCTGAGGCCGCGCTCGGCCAGCTCGATGGCGGTGTTCAGCCCGGAGTAGCCGCCACCCACCACGCAGACGTCGCACTGCTGCTCGCCAGCCAAGGGTGCGTAGTCCGGCTGCGGAGCACTGCTGGCGGCGTAGTAGGAGGCAGTGTGCGAAGCAGGCAGCGGGGCACCGGCGGTCATGGGGTCATCCTGATTCGGGTGTTTGGAAAAATTGACGCAGGATAAGCCGTGCTTTCACGGTGGGGCAACCATGAGGCAAAATTGGTCTTTCCCTGTTTCAGCCAAGGCCGCCATGAGTTGCAACCAGCACAAGATCCGCTTCCTGCGTGAGCAGATCCCGTCCTTCGAATGCGTGCCCGGCTGTCACGATTGCTGCGGGCCGGTGACCACCTCGTCGCAAGAGATGGCGCGCCTGCCGCGCAAGAGCGCGGCCGAGCAAGAGGCGGCCCTGGCCGAGCTCAACTGCGTGCACCTGGGCCCCAATGGTTGCACCGTGTACGAGGAGCGGCCGCTGATCTGCCGGTTGTTCGGCACCACGCCGCGCCTGCCATGCCCCAATGGTCGCGGCCCGGCCGAGATGATCGACCCGCAGGCCGAGAAGCTGGTGCACGCGTACATCGCCAGCTCCCGCCAGGTGCTGGTCTGAAGCTCAGTCCGGAATCGGCAGGTTAAGGCTTTCCTTGACCTCTTCCATAACGATGTAACTCTTCGATTCACGCACGTGCGGCAGCTTGAGCAGGATGTCGCCCAGCAGCTTGCGGTAGGAGGCCATCTCCGAAATCCGCGCCTTCACCAGATAGTCGAAATCGCCCGACACCAGGTGGCATTCCAATACGTGGGGCAGCTTCAGCACCGCGCGGCGAAACTCCTCGAAGGTGTCCCCCGACTTGTAGTCCAGGCTGATCTCGACGAACACCAGCAGGCTGCCCTTGAGGTGCTGCGGGTTGAGCCGGGCGTTGTAGCCCATGATGATGCCCTCGCGCTCCAGGCGCCGCACCCGCTCGGTGCAGGGCGTGGTCGACAACCCGACTTTCTCGCCCAGCTCGGTAAACGAGATACGCCCATCTGCCTGCAGGATCCGCAGGATATTGCGGTCGATCTTGTCCAGTTCGCGTTTGCTTTGATGCTGGGTTCTCATAGTGGATGCCCCTCCGTAAAAGCCTGCTTTGCCGAGAATTGTCGCCAAATATAGGCTTTTATATAGTGAAATGCACTGGTCATACATTCCTATACTGCGCGCATCTATGCCATTAACAACAAATGTCAGCGGTACGCTGCGTCGAGGGTAATCAACATGCGAGTTCTGGTACTTGGTAGCGGTGTGATCGGAACCGCCAGTGCCTACTATCTGGCACGGCAGGGTTTTGAAGTCGTCGTGGTCGACCGCCAACCGGCCGTTGCCATGGAAACCAGTTTTGCCAACGCCGGCCAGGTCTCGCCGGGTTACGCTTCGCCCTGGGCTGCCCCTGGTGTGCCGCTCAAGGCCATCAAGTGGCTGCTCGAGCGCCACGCGCCGTTGGCCATCAAAGCCACCGCCGACATCGACCAGTACCTGTGGATGGCGCAAATGCTGCGCAACTGCACCGCGAACCGTTATGCGGTGAACAAGGAGCGCATGGTCCGTCTGTCCGAGTACAGCCGTGACTGCCTCGACGAACTGCGCGCCGAAACCGGTATCGCCTACGAAGGCCGGACCCTGGGGACCACCCAGCTGTTCCGCACCCAGGCGCAACTGGACAGTGCCGCCAAGGACATCGCGGTACTGGAACAGTCCGGTGTGCCGTACGAAGTGCTCGACCGTGAAGGCATTGCCCGCGTCGAACCGGCCCTGGCCAACGTCACCGACATCCTCGCCGGCGCCCTGCGTCTGCCCAACGACCAGACCGGTGACTGCCAGATGTTCACGACACGCCTGGCGGAGATGGCGATCAAACTCGGTGTCGAGTTCCGCTTCGGTCAGGACATTCAGCGCCTGGACTACGCCGGTGACCGCATCAACGGCGTATGGATCGACGGCAAGCTGGAAACCGCCGACCGTTACGTGCTGGCCCTGGGCAGCTATTCGCCACAGCTGCTCAAACCGCTGGGCATCAAGGCTCCGGTCTATCCGCTCAAAGGTTACTCGCTGACCGTGCCGATCACCGACCCGGCCATGGCCCCGACCTCGACCATTCTGGACGAGACCTACAAGGTCGCGATTACCCGTTTCGACAACCGTATCCGGGTTGGCGGCATGGCTGAAATCGCCGGTTTTGACCTGTCGCTCAATCCGCGTCGACGCGAAACGCTGGAGATGATCGTCAACGATCTTTATCCTCGCGGCGGTGACCTGAGCCAGGCCAGTTTCTGGACCGGCCTGCGTCCGACCACCCCGGACGGCACGCCGATCGTAGGGGCAACGCCATTCCGCAACCTGTTCCTCAATACCGGTCACGGTACTTTGGGCTGGACCATGGCATGCGGTTCGGGGCGTTTGCTGGCCGATCTGATCGCGCGCAAAAAGCCGCAGATCAGCGCCGAAGGTCTCGATATCTCTCGTTACGGAAAACACCAGGAGCCTGCAAAACATGTCAGTCCAGCGCCAGCTCACCAATGAGCGCATGAGCCAGATCGTTACCCACAATGGCACCGTTTACCTGGCGGGCCAGGTGGGCGACGACATGAATGCCGGCATTGAGCAGCAAACCCGCGAAACGCTGGCCAACATCGAGCGTCTATTGGACCTGGCGGGCACCGACAAGAGCCGTTTGCTCTCGGTGACCATCTACCTCAAGGACATCGATGCGCACTTCCAGGGCATGAACAGTGTCTGGGACCAGTGGCTGCCCAAGGGCGTCGCACCGGCCCGTGCCACCGTCGAGGCCAAGCTGTGCGAGCCGGAAATCCTCGTCGAACTGTCGGTGGTGGCTGCGCTGCCGTAACCCGCAATCCCTCACCCGGTGCCGCTTGCGGCCTACATGCCGCATTCGGGCGCCGGGTTTTTTATTCTAACCAGACTGCCCAGAAGGCTGCCGTCATGCGTCCTGCCCGTGCCCTCATCGATCTGCAAGCACTGCGTCACAACTATCAACTGGCCCGCGAATTGTCCGGTGCCAAGGCCCTCGCGGTGATCAAGGCGGATGCCTATGGTCATGGCGCCGTACGTTGCGCACTGGCGCTCGAACAACAGGCCGATGGTTTTGCCGTGGCCTGCATCGAGGAAGCCCTGGAGTTGCGCGCGGCCGGGATCAAGGCCCCGGTGTTGCTGCTCGAAGGCTTTTTCGAGGCCAGCGAACTGGCGCTGATCGTCGAGCACGACCTGTGGTGTGTGGTGCATTCGCTGTGGCAACTGGAAGCAATCGAACAGACCGCGATGGCCAAGCCGATCAACGTCTGGCTCAAACTCGACTCGGGCATGCATCGGGTCGGCCTGCATCCCAAGGATTACCAGAACGCCTACCAGCGCCTGTTGGCCACCGGCAAGGTGTCGAAAATTGTGCTCATGAGCCACTTCGCCCGTGCCGACGAACTCGACAGCAGCGCCAGCAACGAGCAAGTCGCGGTGTTCCAGGCTGCCCGCCAGGGCCTTAGCGCTGAGGTCAGCCTGCGCAACTCGCCTGCTGTGCTGGGCTGGCCGCAGGTACCCAGTGACTGGGTGCGCCCCGGCATCATGCTGTACGGCGCCACCCCGTTTGAGGTGCCGCAAGCAGAAGCGGCGCGCCTGCAGCCGGTGATGACCTTGCAATCGCGGGTAATCAGCGTGCGTGAGTTGCCGAGTGGAGAGCCGGTAGGCTATGGCGCCAAGTTCATCAGCCCGCGTCCGACGCGGGTCGGTGTGGTTGCCATGGGTTATGCCGACGGTTACCCGCGCCAGGCACCGACCGGAACGCCAGTGATGGTGGCCGGAAAACGCAGCCAGATCATCGGTCGGGTATCGATGGACATGCTCTGCATCGACCTTACCGATGTGCCCGAGGCAGGCGTTGGCAGCCCGGTCGAACTGTGGGGCAAACAGGTGCTGGCGAGCGATGTGGCAATGCAGGCGGGAATGATCCCGTACCAGATTTTCTGCAACCTCAAACGCGTTCCGCTGGACTACAGCGGCGATTGAGGCGCTAAAGCGGACAGGCTGCGGGTCGAAGTGTTGTAAATACTGAACGCTGTTGCGATGATAACGTTCAATTTCGACCCCACTCGTTCGTTTTAGGAGGGCTCCAGCATTGGACGTCGGTGAACGACTGCAAGCCATACGCAAGCTCAAGGGCCTGTCCCAGCGTGAACTCGCCAAACGTGCGGGCGTCACCAATAGCACTATCTCGATGATCGAGAAGAACAGCGTCAGCCCTTCAATCAGCTCGCTGCGTAAAGTGCTGGGCGGAATTCCGATGTCCATGGTCGAGTTCTTTTCCGAAGAGCTGCAACCGGAAAACCCCACGCAGATCGTCTACAAGGCCAACGAACTGATCGATATCTCCGACGGTGCGGTGACCATGAAGCTGGTGGGCAAGGCGCACCCGAGCCGGGCCATTGCCTTTCTCAACGAGGTGTATCCACCCGGCGCCGATACCGGCGAAGAGATGCTCACCCATGATGGTGAAGAGACCGGCATCCTCCTCGAAGGTCGCCTGGAACTGGTGGTAGGTCTCGAAACTTTTATCCTCGAAGCGGGCGACAGCTACTATTTTGAAAGTACCAAGCCGCACCGTTTCCGCAATCCGTACGATGAGCCGGCTCGGCTGATCAGCGCGGCAACCCCGGCAAACTTCTGAAGAATCTGGCGCGCGGCGGATTGTCGCGGCTAAGACCCTTTAGACACTAGGGTTGTTTCGGTACGACAGGGTTCCCGTTATACTTGCGCCGCCTGCGAAACCGTGGCCGCAGGCGTGACTAGCCACCATGAGGGTGTACGCGTGAATCTAATCAAGAAAATGCTGGCCGTACCAGCAGCCGTATTGGCCCTTTGGGCAGTCAACGCACAAGCTGCAACCAACGACGACATCGCCAAGCGGCTGGAGCCGGTGGGTCAGGTGTGTGTTCAAGGTCAGGAATGCAAGGGCATGGAAGTCGCAGCCTCCGCAGGTGGCGGTGGCGCCAAGACCCCGGACGAAATCATCGCCAAGCACTGTAACGCCTGCCACGGCAGCGGTTTGCTCGGCGCACCAAAAATCGGCGACGCTGCCGCCTGGAAAGAACGTGCCGACCACCAGGGTGGTCTGGACGGTATCCTGGCCAAAGCCATCACCGGCATCAACGCCATGCCACCGAAAGGCACCTGTGCCGACTGCTCGGATGACGACCTCAAGGGCGCCATCAAGAAAATGTCCGGCCTGTAAGCCTGCCCGCTTCCAGCAAAGCCCGCCTTGTGCGGGCTTTGTCGTTTTTGGCGCTGGCCAGGGGAGCAAACCCGGAGCAAGCTCGGTCGAACCTGCAAGGATGACCAGGAGACGCCCATGACGCAGCATTGCTCGATCGAGAAGGCCGTAGATGAAGTGCTGGCACGCTTACCGGCGCATATCCACCTGGGTCTGCCGCTGGGGCTGGGCAAGCCCAATGCCTTCGTCAATGCGCTGTACGAGCGGGTCAGGGCGTTACCGGAGCGGCAACTGACGATCTACACCGCGCTCAGCCTCGGCCGGCCGGAACTTGGCAGTGGCTTGCAGCGGCGCTTCCTGGCGCCGTTTATCGAGCGCGTGTTTGCCGATTACGAAGAGCTCCAGTACCTCAGCGACCTGCGCCAGGATCGCTTGCCGGCCAACATCCGTGTGCAGCAGTTCTTCATGCAGCCGGGCAGTCTGTTGCACAGTGCCATGGCCCAGCAAGACTACGTCAGCAGCAACTACAGCCACGCTGCGCGGGACATCAACGCCAAAGGCCTGAACCTGGTGGCGCAGTTGCTGGCTGAAGATCCGCAGCACCCGGATCAGTTGAGCCTCAGTTGCAACCCGGACATCACCCTCGACCTGCTGCCGATGATCGAGCGGCGGCGCGCAGCCGGCGAAACCATCCTGCTGTTGGGCCAGGTGCACGCCGAATTGCCCTACATGCCGGGCACGTCCGAATTGCCCCGGCACGCATTCGACCTGTTGATTGATAGCGCAGAGCAGCGGCGCCTGTTCTCGACGCCAAACATGCCGGTTACCACCCAGGACCACTTCATTGGCCTGCACGCCAGCACATTGGTGCGCGATGGCGGCACCTTGCAGATCGGCATTGGCGCCATGGGCGATGCCCTGACCGCTGCGCTACTGGCCCGAGAAACTGAAAGCGAGGCGTACCAGGCGTTGCTGGCCGACATGGATCTGCAGCCATGGGAGCAGCTGATTGCCCGTGAAGGCGGCATCGATCCCTTCGTCGACGGGCTGTATGGCTGCAGCGAAATGTTCGTCAACGGTCTGTTGGCGCTGCTCGAAGCCGGCATTATCCGGCGTCCGGTCGAGGGCGGTGTGTTGGTGCATGGTGGCTTCTTCCTGGGCCCGCAGGCGTTTTACCAGCGCTTGCGCGACATGCCGCTGGCAACCCGACAATGCATAGACATGCGCGCGATCAGTTACATCAACGAACTGTACGGCGAGGAATCGCTCAAGCGCCGGCAGCGTGTCGATGCGCGCTTTATCAACACGGTGTTCACCATGACCCTGATGGGCGCCGGTGTTGCCGATCAGCTGGAAGACGGGCGGGTGCTCAGTGGTGTAGGCGGGCAATACAACTTTGTTGCCCAGGGCCATGCACTGGAGGGCGCGCGTTCGATTTTGCTGCTGCGCAGCTGGCGCGAGTCGGGCGGTGAAGTCAGCTCCAACCTGGTGTGGAACTACGCTCACTGCACCATTCCCCGACACTTGCGTGATGTGGTGGTCACCGAGTACGGCATTGCCGACTTGCGGGGGCAGACCGATGCCGAGTGCATTCGGCGCCTGCTGGCGATCAGCGATTCACGCTTTCAGCCCGAACTGATCGAGCGTGCCCAGCAAGCCGACAAGCTGCCGGGCGGGTTTGTGCTTGAACCACGCTTTAGCGAGAACACTCCCCAGCGCTTGCAAAGCCTGCGCAGCCGGCATGCACGGTTGTTTCCGGAGTATCCACTGGGCAGTGACTTTACCGCCGAGGAGCGTGATTTGTTGCGGGCGTTGAACTGGCTCAAGAGCAAATTCAAGCTAAGCGAGGTGCTGGAACTGGGCAAGGCGACGCTGGACGCACCGGCGCCCGAGGCTTACCCACAGCAGTTGGCGCGCATGGGCCTGGCGCAGCCGCAGGGATTCAAAGAAGAGCTGTATCAGCGGCTGTTGCTGGCAGGCTTGCAGGCTACGATGGTCGCTTGAGAGTCAACCGCCAGCAAGCCGGCGCCTACATGGGCTGTAGGCGCCGGCTTGCTGGCGATGCGGCTTACTCGATGAAAGTAACCACGCCATCCTTCAGCGATTGCACCCGAGCCAGCGATTCAACGCGGTAGCCCTGGCTGTCCAGTTCGGCACGGCCGCCCTGGAATGACTTCTCGATGACGATACCCAGGCCGGCGACGGTGGCGCCGGCCTGCTTGATGATCGAGATCAGTGCCTGGGAGGCTTTGCCGTTGGCCAGGAAGTCGTCGATCACCAGCACGCGGTCGCTGCTGTTGAGGTGGCGCGGCGAGATCGCCACGGTGTTCTCGGTCTGTTTGGTGAAGGAGTACACCGAGGCGGTCAGCAGGTTCTCAGTCAGGGTCAGCGACTGGTGCTTGCGCGCGAAAATCACCGGGACACCCAGTTTCAGGCCAGTCATCACAGCCGGGGCAATGCCCGAGGCTTCGATGGTGACAATCTTGGTGATGCCGGAGTCGGCGAACCGACGGGCGAACTCGTCGCCAATCAGTTGCATCAGCGCAGGGTCGATCTGATGGTTAAGAAACGCATCGACTTTGAGAACCTGATCGGAAAGCACGATGCCTTCTTCGCGAATCTTCTGGTGCAGTGCTTCCACTGTGGTATTTCCTCGATGTAGCAAGCGTGGCCACGGCAGTACGCCGCAGCAAAGGTTGATTATCTAACGTTTAAGCATGGCGCGGATATCGGCCAGTGCATTATTGCCGCGAGCGGCCTTCACTTCGGTTGGCGCGTCGTCCAGGCCTTCCCAGGCCAGGTCATCGTCGGGCAGTTCGTCGAGGAAGCGGCTCGGCGCACAATCGATGATCTCGCCGTACTGCTTGCGCTTTGCGGCGTAAGTGAACGCCAGGGTCTGGCGTGCACGGGTGATGCCTACATAGGCAAGACGCCGTTCTTCCTCGATGGTGTCGGCCTCGATGCTGGAACGGTGTGGAAGAATCTCTTCTTCCATGCCGATGATGAACACATACGGGAATTCCAGGCCCTTGGAGGCGTGCAGGGTCATCATCTGCACGCCTTCGGCACCGTCCTCTTCTTCCTGCTGGCGCTCGAGCATGTCGCGCAACACCAGCTTGCCGATGGCGTCCTCGATGGTCATGTCGCCGTCTTCGTCCTTTTCCAGCGTGTTTTTCAACGCGTCGATCAGGAACCAGACGTTGCTCATGCGAAAATCCGCAGCCTTGTCGCTGGAGCTGTTGGTGCGGATCCAGGTCTCGTAGTCGATGTCCATGATCATGCTGCGCAGCGCGGCGATCGGGTCTTCGGTGGCCACCTGCTCGCGGACCTTGTCCATCCAGCGCTTGAAGCGCTCCAGGCGGTCGGTGAAGCGGCTGTCGAGGTGCTCGCGAAGGCCCATTTCCTCGCTGGCCGCGTACATCGAGACCTTGCGCTCGGTGGCGTAGTTGCCCAGCTTCTCCAGGGTGGTGGAGCCGATTTCCCGGCGTGGCACGTTGATTACCCGCAGGTAGGCGTTGTCGTCATCCGGGTTCACCAGCAGGCGGAAGTAGGCCATCAGGTCCTTTACTTCCTGGCGGCCGAAGAAGCTGTTGCCGCCGTTCATGCGGTACGGCACCTGATGGTGCTGCAGCTTGAGCTCCATCAGCTTGGCCTGGTAGTTGCCACGGTAGAGGATCGCGAAGTCGCTGTACGGGCGGTCGGTGCGCAGGTGCAGGCTGAGGATCTCCATGGCCACCCGCTCGCACTCGGCATCCTCGTTCTTGCAGCGGATCACGCGGATCTCGTCGCCGTGGCCCATCTCGCTCCACAACTGTTTCTCGAACGCGTGCGGGTTATTGGCGATCAGTACGTTGGCACAACGCAGGATGCGGCTGGTGGAGCGGTAGTTCTGCTCCAGCATCACCACTTTCAACGACGGGTAGTCGTCCTTGAGCAGCATCAGGTTTTCCGGACGTGCGCCCCGCCAGGCATAGATCGACTGGTCGTCGTCGCCCACCACGGTGAACTGGTTGCGCGTGCCGATCAGCATCTTCACCAGCAGGTACTGGCTGGCGTTGGTGTCCTGGTATTCGTCCACCAGCAGGTAGCGTACGCGGTTCTGCCATTTTTCGAGGATGTCCGCGTGTTCCTCGAACAGCTTGACCGGCTGCAGAATCAGGTCGTCGAAGTCCACCGCATTGAACGCCTTGAGCGTGCGCTGATAATGCGAGTAGACGATCGCGGCGGTTTGTTCCTTGGGGTTGCGCGCCTTTTCCAGCGCCTCCGGCGGCAGCACCAGGTCGTTCTTCCAGGCGCCGATCATGTTCTTGATCTCGTCGACACCGTCGTCGCCCGAGTATTCTTTCTGCATGATGTCGGTCATCAGGGCTTTGACGTCGGTCTCGTCAAAGATCGAGAACCCAGGCTTGTAGCCCAGTCGCTCATGCTCCTTGCGGATGATGTTCAGGCCCAGGTTATGGAAGGTCGACACGGTCAGGCCGCGCCCCTCGCCTTTGCGCAGCAGGGTGCCGACCCGCTCTTTCATCTCCCGTGCGGCCTTGTTGGTAAAGGTCATGGCCACGATGTACTGCGCACGAATGCCGCAGTTCTGCACCAGATGTGCGATTTTACGGGTGATAACGCTGGTTTTGCCGGAACCTGCACCGGCGAGCACCAAAAGAGGGCCGCCGACGTAGTTCACGGCTTCTTGTTGCCGGGGGTTGAGTCGGGACATGACAGAAACCGGGGGTCGCCAGAAAATAGCCGCGCATTTTAGCAGGGGTGAACAATTTCTGCCGCGACCGTCTGACGGTGTGACGTACCACGCGATCTAAATTTGCCGGTTTTGTTACTTTCCCGCAGGATGCGTGGCGAAAACTGCGGGATGTCGGCAAATGGAATGGCATGACTTTAAGTGAAAATCATTTTCACCCTGGTTTAGGATGAACCTCTCCGCTGCCCACTCTCATTTGACGTGTGTCCACGTACTAAGGAGCCAGCTTGTTTACGCCTGTCGAACCCTTGCGTTTGCTGTTGCTGGCCGATGAGCCTGAATGGGCCGCAGCATTGCGCGATTGTCTGGCACCGCTGGCGGGCAGTGTGGTGCTGTTGACCGCGCCACACTGGGAAGCTGTCGACAGCCTGTTTGCCAATGACCGCAACGCATTGGTGTTGTCGACGCCTGCGCTGCAGCCCGCGCCCGGGCGGTGCATTCTGCCGATGGTGCTACTGCTTGAGCACGAGCCCCAGGTGCCGCCACCGGGTGTCAGCGACTGGCTGGTACGTGACCATCTGAATGTCGATACCTTGCGCCGTAGCCTGCGCCATGTGCGTGAGCGCGGCGTGCTGGAAGCCACCCTGCAGCGCCTGGCCGAACAGGACCCGTTGACCGGCATTGCCAACCGCCAGGGCTTTCAGACCCTGCTGGCAGCACGCCTGGCCGACAACGAGGGCCGGGGTGTGGCCCTTGGGCACCTGGACCTGGACAATTTTCGTCATGCCAACGACGCCCTCGGCCATCAGGCTGGCGACCGCCTGATCCTGCAGGTGGTCGGGCGGCTGAAAAGCCAGCTGGAAGCCGGCGACCAGGTTGCCCGCCTGGGCAGCGATGAATTTGCCTTGCTGATCGACACCCGCCGCGAGCCGCAGCGTGCCGAGTGGATGGCCGAGCGCATTACCGAAGCCCTGGCCGAACCCTACTGGGTCGACGGCGAGAGCCTGCTGATCGGCTGCAGCCTGGGTATTGCCCATGCCCGCGCCCAAGGCGGGGCAGACCCGTTGATGTGGCATGCGCACATCGCCATGCAACAGGCCAAGGGCACCCAGGGCTGTACCTTTCACATCTTCAACGAGCGGATCAACCGCAACGCACGCAGCCTGGCCGACCTGGAAAGCGAATTGCGCCGGGCCCTGCGCCGCGACGAACTGGAACTGCATTACCAGCCGCGGTTGAACATGTCCGATGGGCGCATCGTCGGCCTGGAGGCGCTGGTGCGCTGGCGCCACGCCGAGCGAGGCTTGTTGCCGCCCAGCGAGTTCGTGCCCCTGGCCGAGCAGAGCGGGCTGATCGTGCCGTTGGGCTACTGGGTGATTTCGCGCGCACTGCGTGACATGCAGGCACTTCGCGAGCGGGGCTTGGCACCGTTGCACATGGCGGTGAACCTGTCGTTTCGCCAGTTTCAGGACAGCCAGCTGCTTGCCACCCTGAGCCGGCTGATCATCGAGCACGGAGTCGATGCCCGCTGGCTGGAATTTGAGCTCACGGAAACCGCGGTGATGCGTCGCAACGACCTGGTTCAGCAGACCATGGACGCCCTCGGGCGCCTGGGCGTGCGTTTTTCCCTCGACGATTTTGGCACCGGCTTTTCATCGTTCGTCCATCTCAACAGCTTGCCGATCACCTTGCTCAAAGTGGATCGCAGCTTTGTCGGCGGCATGGAGCAGCGTGAAGAAAACCGCAAACTGGTGCATGCCATGATCAACCTGGCGCACAACCTCAACCTTGAGGTGGTCGCCGAAGGCGTCGAGTCGCTGGAGCAGATGGATCTGTTGCGCAGTTTCAACTGTGATCAGGTGCAGGGCTTTCTGATCAGTCGGCCGTTGCCGATTGATGAGCTGATGGCATTTTTGCTGACCGGATCGGCGCCGCAGTCGGTAGCGATGTAAGGCATGCGGGCGCGGACAAAACCGCGCCTACACATTGCTCAGGCCATTGTCGCTGTGGCCTTCTTCGCACCGTTGGCCCGCTCCAGCATCCGCTTCATCCGCCATTCGAACGCCAGCGTCAGGCTCACCGCCGCACAGGCCAGGCCCAACGCCAGGCCCCACCACACGCCTACCGCGCCCAGGCCCAGGGTGAATGCCAGCAACCAGGCGGCCGGTGCGCCGATCACCCAATAGCAGAACAGGCCCACCAGGAACGTGGTCTTGGCATCCTTGAGGCCGCGGATCGAGCCCATGGCAATGGTTTGCACGCCGTCGAACAGCTCGAACCAGGCCGCAACCATCAACAGGCTCACGGCCAGCTGGATGATGTCGGCAAAGGCCGGGTCACCGTGATCGAGGAACAGCCCTACCAGCGGGTCTGGCAACAGCCAGAACAGAATCGCGAACATCAGCATCATCGCTGCGCCGAAGCCGATCCCGACCCGCCCGGCATGCCGCGCACCCAGCAGGTTGCCCGCGCCGTAATAGAGCCCGACACGCATGGTCACCGCGTAGGACAGCCCGGCGGGGATCATGAATGCGGTGGAAACAATCTGCAGGGCGATCTGGTGCGCTGCCAGTTCAGTGCTGCCGAGTACGCCCATGCACAGGGCGGCGAAGGCGAACAGGCCGACTTCCACGGTGTAGGTCCCGCCAATCGGCAGGCCCAGGCGCCAGAGCTCGCGCAGGGCTGGCCACGACGGCCGGCTCAGGCCCTTGCGGATCGGGTAGGGCGCATACGCCGGGTGCCAGCGAATGTACAGGGCCATGGCCACCGCCATGCAGTTGGCGACCACGGCGGTGACCAGGCCGATACCGACCAGGCCCAGTTTCGGCAGGCCGAACATGCCTTCGATCAGCGCATAGTTGAGCAGGAAGTTGGCCACGGTGCCGACCAGGCTGATAACCATCACCGGGGTTGAACGGCCGATGGCACTGGTAAACCCGCGCAGGGCCATGAAGCTCAGGTAACCGGGCAGGGCGAAGGGCAGCAACAGCAGGAACTGGGCTGCCGCCGTAACGTTTTCAGGGCTTTGGCCAAGCAGTAACAGCACCGGCTCCAGGTTCCACAGCGCCAGCGCCGCCACCAGGGCCATGACCCAGGCCAGCCACAGCCCGGCCTGGGTCAGGCGCGTGGCGCCGACGGTGTCGCCAGCGCCCTTGCGAATGGCCACCAGCGTGCCGACCGCAGCAATCACCCCCAGGCAGAAAATCGACACGAAGGAATAGCTCGCCGCCCCCAGGCCGCCACCGGCCAGGGCTTGAGGGCTGATACGGGCCATCATCAGGGTGTCGGTCAGCACCATCAGCATGTGTGCCAGTTGCGAGGCGATCAGAGGACCGGCCAGGCGCAACAGAGCCTTGAGTTCATGAGTGGGTGCGGCCTGCATTGGATCGTCCTTTTCTGGCACTGCTTTGAGGAAAGCGTGAAATTCTCATCCTTTATGCGGTTATTCGCAAAAGGATAAAAACGATCAGTGGCATGATTAAAACTCATGCCAGTATGATGCGGTGGTTTGCGCTTGAGTCCGCCTGGAGGATTCGTCCATGTCCCGTCGTTTGCCGCCGTTGTATGCATTGCGTGCCTTTGAGGCTGCCGCACGGCACAGTTCCTTCACGCGCGCCGGGGATGAGTTATCGATTACCCAGAGTGCTGTCAGCCGCCATATCCGCACCCTGGAAGAGCATTTCGCCTGCCGTTTGTTCGTGCGCAACGGCCGCAGCCTGCAACTGAGCGAAGCCGCCCGGCTGTTGCTGCCGGGCGTGCGTGAAGGCTTTGCGGCACTGGAGCGCGCCTGCAATACGCTGCGCAGCGAGGATGACATCCTGCGGATGAAAGCCCCCTCGACCCTGACCATGCGCTGGCTGCTGGCGCGGCTCAGCCGTTTTCGTCACCTGCAGCCAGGCAATGAGGTGCAGCTGACCAGTGCCTGGATGGATGTCGACCATGTCGATTTCAACCATGAGCCTTTTGATTGCGCGGTATTGCTTGGCGATGGGCACTTTCCGCCGGACTGGGAAGTGTCGCGGCTGTTTTCCGAACTACTGATCCCGGTTGGCGCGCCCGAGCTGCTTGATGAAGGGCCTTGGGACGCCAAGCGCCTGGCCGGGATCGAGCTGCTGCACCCGACACCGGACAAACGCGACTGGCGCAGCTGGCTGGCGCGCATGGGCCTGACCGACAAGGTGTCGCTCAGGGGCGGCCAGGTGTTCGACACGCTGGAGCTGGGGATGATCGCGGCTGCGCGGGGTTACGGCGTGTCGATGGGCGACCTGCTGATGGTGGCTGAAGATGTGGCCCAGGGGCGTTTGAGCCTGCCGTGGCCGGTTGCGGTAGCCAGCGGTCTGGACTATTACCTGGTGTGGCCGAAAACCCGGCCCGGCGGTGAACGCTTGCGCCGGCTGAGTGATTTTCTGCAGGGCGAGGCCGACGCGATGGACCTGCCCAAAGTAGAAATACTGGGGGCTGCCGCGCAGCCCCGGCGTGTTACAGCCCCGTCAGATCCAGCGCCTTAGCACACGCCTGCAACGAACGCTGCTGGCTCTGCGCATACAGCGCCAGCTCATCCTGCACCGACTTGCCCAATGCCTGTTCAAAGGCATCACGGTTGGCATTGCTGCCATAGTTGCTCTGCGCCTCATCACCGAGGTTGGACTGGAAAATCCCCGCCGCGCTGACTGGTAGAAAGTCCTCATACACCAGTGCCTCGAAATGCACATGACCGGCGTCGATCAGGCCCTGCAGTGAGGTTGGCCGCCCGGTATCGCTGCGGGATGCCAGGCCACGTTCGGTCGGGAAGTAGCGGAAGTAGGCCAGTTCTTGCTCGCGCATCTGTGCAAGATCATCCGGAAACACCTGGAAGCTGTCTTTGAGCAGCGCCATGTAGCGCTCGGCATTGGCATCTGCCGGCACTCCGCCCAGCGCCTCGCGGGCGGCATCCAGCAGTTGGTCATAGAGCTGGCGCCCCTTGGGCGTCAGCGCTGCACCACGCTGTTCAATCTCGCCGAAGCGCGCCGTATGACTACCACCCGCAGCGCCGTGCTGGTCACTGAACGCGACCTTTTCCTGTAATGCCTTGAAGCTGGTCTGACGCAGCAGGATGGGGCAGCGACGCGGCGGCGGGCCTTCGATCACGGCTTTTGGCGGAATACCCTTGGCCGGCATGCCCACCTGGATCGCATCGATGTCCAGGGTGCGCGGGGTCAGGTGGTTGATGTGTGGACCCTTGAACGCCACTACATCGGCGATCAGGCGGTGCTGGTCATGCAATTGCTGATACTGCTCGGCCGTCACTGTAGCGTCGTGGTGCCAGCGGAAAGTGTGCAGGGCCTCGGCAACGAAGGTGTTGGCATCGTCGGCGTTCAGGCCGCCCTCACGCTCGAACTGCTGGATCAGTTCCAGCGCGCGCGGGGTGAAGATCTGCCGCTTGGCGAGGATCTGCCGTGACAGCTCGCGCAAGGCCGGGTTGTCGATCAGCTCCAGGCGCAACAGCGAGGTGAATACCCGGAACGGGCTGATGTGCAGCGATTGTTCGTGAACGGCGCGGAAGGCAGTGGAGTGCACCGGTACACCCGCCGAGCTCAGGTCGTAATAGCCCACCGCCTCCATGCCCATGACCGTGAACAGCCGGGCAATGGTGGCCAGCTCTTCGGCAGTGCCGACGCGAATGGCGCCGTGGCGTTCCTGGTCGAGGCGCTCGATCTCACCGGTCCAGCGCAGCGCCTGGGCGACTTCGGGTTGCCCGGCCATGACCTGCTGGTTGATTTCGCTCACCAGCGACAGCAGCGTGCCGTACAGCGGCACTTCCTGCTTGTACATGAGCGACATGGCGGCGGAGAACTGCGCGCGAATGCTGTCCGGGCTGACGAAATCTTGAGCGGGCATCGAAAGCTTCCTGGTGAAGTGGGCACCCCTACATGAAAGCGAGGAATGCAGTACTCCCGCAAGCGAAAAAAAGTCGATCAGTCATTCCATGAATTCGCGACGTCAGCGTGCAAGCTCGTCAGTGATCCAGTCGACCAGCGCGCGTACCTTGGGCACTTCTGCGGCGTGCTCGGCAAAGGCCAGAAAGTGCGCACCGGAGCTGCGCATGCTGTGCTGCCACGGCACCACCAGCTTGCCTTCAGCCAGCTCCTGGGCCACCAGATAGCGCGGCACTAGGGCCACGCCGCAGCCCGACTGGGCGGCGCTCAGGCTCATATAGAAGGTGTCGAAGCGCGGGCCGTGATAGCTGTGAGCCGAATGCAGGCCCTGTTCAAGGAACCACTCATGCCAGGCTTCCGGGCGCGAGGTGCTTTGCAGCAGCACCAGCTCGGACAGTTCACTGGCGTCTTTCAAGGTACGGTCTTGCAGCAGTTCGGGGGCGCAGACCGGCACTACCTCTTCACCGAACAGCTCCACGCAGGTTGCACCGGGCCAGGTGCCCTGGCCGTAAAAAAACACCACGTCGGCGCTGCCTTGCAGCAAGGCAAAGGGCTCCATCTCGTTGCGGATGTCCAAGTGGATATTGGGGTAGCGCTTGCCGAAGCCCTTGAGGTGCGGGATCAACCAGCGCACGCCAAAACTCGGCTGAGTGGCTACCTTCAATACTTCGGTCTGCTCGCCGTAGGAAAGGATGTAGCGGCTGGACATGTCGACCTGGGTGAGGATCTTGTTGACCTCGGCCAGGTAAAGCGCGCCGGCGGGTGTCAGCTGCAGGCGCCGGCGAATGCGCAGGAACAGGTGATGACGGAGCATTTCCTCCAGTTGCGCGACCTGTTTGCTCACCGCGCTCTGGGTCAGGTGCAGTTCTTCGGCGGCGCGGGTGAAACTCAGGTGACGGGCGGCTGCCTCGAAACACTGCAGGGCGGCCATCGATGGCACCAGGCGTTTGGACATAGTGGTCTCTGAGTGGGTAGATCATTACCTGGCGGAATGATATGCAGAATAAAGGTCGTTTGTTGCGCCAGAGTGATCGGATTAATACTGATCCGGATCACTAATTCAACCACTCATCGCATGCAGGAGAAGAAAATGGTTGATGGACTGCTTGACCGCCTTGGTGTCCCGGCCAGTGCCTACACCCACGGCAACCATCCCGTTCACACCCCTATCGATGGCAGCGCGATCGCCTCGGTGCACCTGGAAAGCAAAGCCCAGGTCGTGGCCAAGATCGATAAGGCCGAGCAGGCTTTCCAGGCCTGGCGCAACGTGCCAGCGCCACGTCGCGGTGAGCTGATTCGTCTGTTTGGCGAAGTGCTGCGTGAATACAAGGCCGACCTCGGCGAACTGGTGTCCATCGAGGCCGGCAAGATCACCCAGGAAGGCCTGGGTGAAGTGCAGGAAATGATCGATATCTGCGACTTCGCCGTGGGCCTGTCGCGCCAGCTGTACGGCCTGACCATCGCTTCCGAGCGCCCAGGCCACCACATGCGTGAAACCTGGCACCCGCTGGGTGTGGTCGGGGTCATCAGCGCTTTCAACTTCCCGGTCGCGGTCTGGGCCTGGAACACCTCGCTGGCGCTGGTGTGCGGCAATGCCGTGGTCTGGAAGCCATCCGAGAAAACGCCACTCACCGCCCTGGCGTGCCAGGCGCTGTTCGAGAAAGCCCTGAAAGCCTTTGGCGATGCGCCTGAAGGCCTGAGCCAGCTGATCATCGGCGATCGTGACGCCGGTGAAGCCTTGGTGGATGACCCGCGTGTGCCGCTGGTCAGCGCCACCGGCAGCACCCGCATGGGACGCGAAGTCGGCCCGCGGGTGGCCGCTCGTTTTGGCCGCAGCATTCTCGAGCTGGGTGGCAACAACGCCATGATCCTCGCGCCAAGCGCCGACCTGGACCTGGCCGTACGCGGCATCCTGTTCAGCGCCGTCGGCACCGCCGGTCAGCGTTGCACTACGCTGCGCCGCCTGATCGTCCACCGCTCGATCAAGGATGAGGTGGTAGCACGGGTCAAGGCTGCTTACGCCAAGGTGCGTATCGGCGATCCTCGCAAGGACAACCTGGTCGGTCCGTTGATCGACAAGCAGTCGTTCGACGCCATGCAAGGCGCGCTGGCCAAAGCCCGCGACGAAGGCGGTCAGGTATTCGGTGGTGAGCGTCAGCTGGCCGACCAGTACCCGAACGCCTACTACGTGTCGCCTGCCATTGCCGAAATGCCGGCCCAGAGCGCTGTCGTGCGTTACGAAACCTTCGCACCGATCCTCTACGTGCTGGCCTACGACGACTTCGAAGAGGCCCTGCGCCTGAACAACGACGTACCGCAAGGCCTGTCCTCGTGCATTTTCACCACCGACCTGCGTGAAGCCGAGCGCTTCCAGAGTGCGTCGGGCAGCGACTGCGGCATCGCCAACGTCAACATCGGCACCAGCGGTGCGGAAATCGGTGGCGCGTTCGGTGGCGAGAAAGAGACCGGTGGTGGCCGCGAGTCGGGTTCTGACTCCTGGAAAGCCTACATGCGTCGGCAGACCAACACAGTGAACTACTCGCGTGAGCTGCCGCTGGCACAGGGTATCGTGTTCGACTGATGGTTTGATGCAGCATGGCCGGGGGCATAGTCCCCGGTTCGCAGGCAAGCCCGCTCCCACAGGATCTCCATTGCCCGCGAATGGGCTGCAAAGCAGCCCCAAACAAGAATAAATAGCTGGAGCCGGTCATGTCCGAACTGCGTCAACAATGCTTGTGGGAACACGTCAGCCAACCGACCGTCGCCGCCCAGGTTCTGGCCGGTGAGCAAAAGGCCGATGTGTGTGTCATCGGGGGCGGCATCACCGGGCTGTCGGCGGCCATCCACCTGCTGGAGCAGGGCAAGTCGGTCATCCTGCTGGAGGCCTGGAAAATCGGTCACGGCGGTTCCGGGCGTAATGTTGGCCTGGTCAACGCCGGTACATGGATTCGCCCCGACGACGTCGAAGCCACGCTGGGACAACAGCAAGGCAGCCGCCTGAACAAGGTGCTGGGTGAAGCACCGGCTGAAGTGTTCGCCACCATCAAGCGTCTGGGCATCGATTGCCAGGCCAACAACAGCGGTACCTTGCACATGGCCCACAACACCACGGGTGTGGCCGACCTTGAAGCACGTCATGAACAGTGGCGCCGTCGCGGTGCCGACGTCGAGCTGCTCACCGGGGCACGTTGTGAAGAGTATTGCGGTACTGACCAGATTTCCGCCGCGCTGCTCGATCACCGCGCGGGCACCATCAACCCCATGGCCTACACCCAGGGCCTGGCCGCAGCGGTCACGCGCCTGGGCGGGCAGATCTTTCAGCAGTCAGCTGTCGAGGGGCTGGAGCGTGAAGGGCGTGGCTGGCGGGTAAAAACCGGCAACGGTTCGGTGAGTGCCGAGAAGGTCGTGATCTCCACCGGCGCCTACACCGAAGGCGACTGGACCACGCTGCAGAAGCACTTTTTCCGTGGTTACTACTACCAGGTCGCATCGGTGCCTCTGCAAGGCGCTGCCGCCGACAATGTGCTCAAGCACGGCCAGGGCTCCTGGGATACGCGTACGGTGCTCAGTAGCATTCGCCGTGACGATCAGGGCCGTCTGCTGCTTGGCAGCCTGGGGCGTGTCGACAACAAACCGGCCTGGTTTATTCGCAGTTGGGCCGACCGTATCCAGAACCACTACTTTCCGCAGCTGGGAAAGATCGAATGGGAAATGCACTGGACCGGCTGCATCGACTTCACCCCGGACCACCTGATGCGACTGTTCGAACCGGCACCGGGGCTGGTGGCCGTGACCGGCTACAACGGCCGTGGCAACACCACCGGCACAGTGATCGGCAAAGCCTTTGCCCAGTTCCTGCTGGAGGACAACCCCGATGCACTGCCGATTCCGTTTTCGGCCATGAAACCGGTCTCGGCACCGGCGCTGCGCACCGGCTTCTACGAAACCGGGTTCTCGCTGTATCACGCCGGGCAATGCTTGCGCGTGGTGTTGTAGCCGACAGTTGTAATCGTTACTTGTGCAGCCAGCTGAGAAAGCCGCCTTTCTTGATGGCTGCCGGTTTCTGTTCCAGCAGTGACTGGCTGGATTGCTGGCGGGTGCGCTGCAGTTTGGTCAGTGCGGTTTTTATCTCCTGGCGTTCCTCCAGGCAGCTGCGCACTTCTTCCTTGTTGATGCGAAACAGCAAACAGCTGGTCAGGCTGCGGAACTCGGCGCTGGAGTTGTCGCCATCGAGCAAGCCCTCGACGCCCAGCACTTCACCGGGCCCCATGCGCCCGGCCTCGATCAGCTTGTCGCCGTCGCGAATGGCCGCAGAGACGACCCCCGTGCCGATTACCAAGAGGAAGTCCGAGTTGTCGCCTACGCCGAGAATCACCTGGTCAGCCAGGTACTCCACCGAGGTCATACGCTGACTAAGGCTGTCCTTCTCGTCACTGCTCAGTGAACGGAAGATCCGAACGTCTTCGAGCAGGGCGCGTTGGCGGTTCCAGGGCTGAGCGGGCTGGGTGTCGGCGTTCCAGATCACACCGCTGGCCTCGAGGTGGCGGTGGGCGAGGTCGAACATGTGATTACGTACTTCGCCTTTCTGGCCCATGCTGGCCACGAAGCCACTGGCCTCGTATTCGACCGATTCCAGGCTGGTACTCTTGATCGTCACCTTCGGCGCGGGGCTGCTCAACAGGCTGCGGGTGCCCTGCAGGGTTTTCTCCAGGGCATCGATGACACGGCGCGGTCGCACCTTGGCAGGCACCACTACGCTGATCGATACGCCGTGCACATCGTTGGGCTGGCTGAAATTGAGCAACTTGGCTTTGGCCGCCACCGAGTTGGGGATCACTGCCAGGCTGCCGCTGCCGGTCAGCAGGCGGGTGGCGCGCCAGTCGATGTCGATGACCTTGCCTTCGGTGCCATCGATACTGATCGAGTCGCCAATCTGATAGGGGCGTGTGGTGTTGAGCACAATCCCGGAAAACACATCGCTGAGGGTGCTCTGCAGCGCCAGGCCGATGACAATCGCCATGACACCCGAAGTGGCCAGCAGGCCCTTGACCGGCAGGCTCAGCACATAGGCGGCCGCGGCGACGATGGCGACCAGGAAAATCACCGCCCCCAGTACATCCTGCAGCAGCCGCCCAGTATGGCTGCTGCGTGCCACCAGGAATACACCCGTCACGACAGTCACCGCACGTGCGGCGAACAACCACCAGGCGATGCCCAGCACCGTTGCCAGCAGGTTGCGTGACACATCCTCGGGCCAGGGCGCCGGCTGCAACGGGCTGACGCCGGCACTGATCAGCACCCAGGTGAACAGCAGGAACATGCCAACCCGAAGGCCGATACGCCAGGCGCGCCGCTCGACCGGGATCAGGTGCCAGAGCAGCACATCGAGTGCGATCAGGACAATGCCGATCAGCAAGGGGTAATGCTGGAGGAATGCGAACATGCGGGTCTCGGCGCAATGGGCTGCTGCTAGTAAAGAGCAGGTTGGCTGCAATTACTACTGGCGTGCCCGACGAGACGCATGGGGTGAAGCGGGGAAAGCGGCTCGCTGTGGAGGCAGGAGCCGCAATGTCATCAGAACATGAAGTAAACGCTGGCGCTGGTCTGGTCCAGATCGATGTCGCCGACCTTCAGCACTTCCTGCTCCAGGCGCACGCCAAGGTTGCGCAGCACGTCCACCTCGACACCCAGACCGTAGGTCATGTCCAGGTCATTACTGTCGCCAGCGATATCGTGGTCTGCATCCCAGGCATGTACGCCCAGGCTGCCGAACAGGCGTATACGTTGCCCGATCGGCATGCCGAGGTGAGCGGCGGCCTGAACCGAGTGGCCCTCGAAGTTACCGTGGTCGCCATCGAACTGGCCCAGGTCGACCCAGGCGCCTTCAAACGCCAGGTAAGGGTTCAGGCGGTAGCCGACGAAGGCTTTATAGGCATTGTCGTCGTCGCTGATCTGGTGCTCATCGATTTCAACCCGGGTAAGACCGCCGCCGACGTAAAGGCCACGGTCATCGGCCAGGGCGTTGAAAGTGCTGAACATAAACAGGGCAGCTACAAGCGGTTTTGCGAATTTCATCAGTCGTCCAATGTACTTGAGTGGTGGGGGAGGATGGCCGGATCAGGCCGGTTTCTTCGGCTGGAACTCGCGGTCCAGACGTTCCCGGATCTGTTGCGCAGCGCTGTCGAGCGCGGGATAGATGTCTTCCACGACCGGGGCCGCGGACTGGTCGATGTTCCTGCCGCTGATGCGGTCCAGGGCCCGGCCAAGCATCTCGCCTGTCACGCTGTCGCTGACTTCACTCTGGAAGAACAGATACAGGGTTTCATCGCGCACCCCGGTGGCATGCAGGGAGAGGCCAACCAGCATGCCGATAGGGATGTATTCGGTGACATTGGGATCACGCGGTGCGCGTTCGATATTGGCAATCGACACATTGAGCGAGAGTGCCTTTGGCGCAGGTTTGTCTACCAGGCGGTAACCGGCGCCGGTCAGTTGTTGTTCCAGCTGACGACGGAAGTGTTGACGCAGTTTGTCTGCATCACCGGCAAACTTGGCAAATCGAGGATCGTCGCCCTCGAGTGCGAAGGTTTTCGGCAAGTTGATGAACACAACCTTTTCATGTTCTGCAGAGAACGGCGCCGTGGAGCGTTTCCAGGCGACTGTTTTGTCATCGTGTTCGATGACCTGCAATGGGCTGCTGGCTTGTTCTGTGGTGGTTAGTTCGGTGTCGATGCTGGGGGCCATCGAGCAGCCAAACAAAGTCAGCGAGAGCAAAAAGACAGAGAGTTGTTTGAGCGGCATGTTGATTCCTGTTGACGTCACATCGAGGTGACTGGCCTCTCCCCAATCTGGGCCGTTGGTGAAGAAAACAGGAATCAAAAATTGTCATTTGTGGCCCGCGGGTGCTGCAGATCATCAGTCGTTCATGCAGCGCAGGCGGTCCAGCTCAAGGATGTAGTAGCACAGCGCGTCACCGTGGGTGGGGATGACCGCCAGGTTCAAAATGGAACCCAGTCGGAAATACTGGCGGGAAAACAGCAGCTCCGAATGGCGACTGACGTCGAACAGCTGTTCCTCGCTGCTGGCCTGGATATCCTCGACCTTGATCTTTATTCGCCAGCGCGAGGCTTCTACCAGTGAGGCGCCCACGGCGGTATGGCGTTCTTTGTCGCCCAGGCGTTCAAGCATGCTGATGACCGCGCTGGGTTCACTGATCGTCAGCCGTTCCTTGAAGTCCAGCGTATCGCCACCCATGAAGTGATGCCCTTCGGAGCGATAAGGCTGGCTGTTTTCGTAGGGCACGGAGCGGGTCATGAATAACGCAGCCAGGCAGGCCGAGAAGATCACCGTGATAATCAGCGCATGTCGCCATGCCGCGCGATGATTGTTCATCATCAACTCCCTAAACACTTTTCAAACATGCTGATAAGCCGCTCTTCGCGAAAGGAAAACTCCAGGTTGTAGGCATCTCCGGTTTTCTGGACGCAGGAAAGATTGGTGCGTGAACCGGTACGGCTGATAAACACTTCGCCGCGCAAGTGATCTGTGACAATACCTGAACTTAAAACATCGGCTTTGAGTGCATCTACTTCTTGTTTGCTTTTGCCGACAGCGGTAATTGATAATGCGCCTTGTTTGATCTCTGCAACTTGCAGGTCATGCGGCAGTTCGTACCCGGTGTACAGTTGCCACAGGGTAAACAGTGCAAATACCGACACTGCCAGATAGCCAAGCCTGATCGCGATACCCAGGCGTTGTTTCTCAATTGCCGGTGCGAGGTGAACGCGGGTAATGGAGGGAGGTTCGACGATCGATTGCCCGGCAGGTTGCTCTATGTTGCTGGCGGGAGACACCAGCTGATCGCTGTTGAAGCGGTAGCCGCGTCGCGGAACGGTGATCAGCAGGTCGTGATCCTTGCTGTCGCCGAGGATGTTCCTGAGCATGAAGATGGACTGGTTGAGGCTGCCTGCCGAGACGACGCGATCATCCCAGGCGAACGCCATGATGGCCTCGCGCGAGCAAATGGCCCCGGGTTCAAGCAGTAGCAGCTCGAGAATCCGCGCATCTGCGCGGGCCAGGGTTATTTCCTCTGGCGGGTTTTGTAATGTGTTGATTAATAGCGTGTAGCGATCAGGATCAAACTCCACAAGGGCGCTATTTTTTAATCGAAAATAGTAGCTCATGAAACACATCGCGCGTTGTGAAAAGTGCGGGCCATTATAGGGATCATAATTAACGACGCAAGTCGACAGGGCGCGCTTGTATTCACAGTGATGAATTAATAAGCTATAGGCGTTTAATTATTTCAATGTTGAAATAATTACAGCGTTGAAATAATTGTCTGGCAGGTCTCAGTGGGTTGTCGGTCGATACTGCAGTGCCTCCGCCAGGTGCTCGCGGCGAATGTGCGAAGCCTGTTCGAGGTCTGCCAGCGTGCGGGCAACCTTTAGCAGTCGGTGTGCCGCACGCAACGACAGGGTGAGGCGTTCGCAGGCACTTTCCAGCCAATGCTGGTCGGCTGTGGATAACTCGCAATGCTGGCGCAGGCCTGGCAGGTCGAGAAAGGCGTTGGCGCAGCCTTGGCGTTGTTGTTGAACAGCCCGTGCGTCGGCTACCTGCGCGGCGACCGTGGCGCTGCTTTGGCCATTGTTACCCACAGGCGCCAAGGCCGTGGCTTCGCGGGCAACGGTCAAATGCAAGTCGATTCGGTCGAGCAGCGGCCCGGAGAGCTTGTTGCGGTAACGCTGGATCTGATCGCTCCCACAGCGACAGCGGCCTGTGGGGTCGCCAAGATATCCACAGGGGCAGGGATTCATGGCCGCGACCAGTTGAAAGCGCGCCGGGAAGCGGATTTTGTCCTTGGCCCGAGCGATGACAATTTCCCCGGACTCCAGCGGCTCGCGCAGTACTTCCAGCACCCTTCGCTCAAATTCCGGCAATTCATCAAGAAACAGCACGCCGTGATGGGCGAGGGTGATCTCGCCGGGTTGCGGGCGGCTGCCACCCCCCACCAGGGCCGCCCCTGACGCCGAGTGGTGCGGGTGCCTGAACGGTCGTTGCGGCCAACTGCTCAGCGGCACGTGGCTGGCCACCGACTGAATCGCCGCCACCTCAAGTGCTTCGCGTTCATCCAGCGGTGGCAACAGGCCGGGAAGGCGGCTGGCGAGCAGGGTCTTGCCGGTACCGGGCGGTCCACTGAACAGCAGGTTGTGAGCCCCCGCCGCTGCCACCAGCAGGGCGCGTTTGGCCGCTACCTGACCTTGCACCTCATTCAGATCGGGGTAAGGCCGGATTTGCAGCAACAGGCCATTGGCGGCATAGGGCGTGATCGGCGCCTGGCCGTTGAAGTGGCCGATCAACTCCAGCAGGTGGCCGACGGCGAACACCACCAACCCGGTGGCCAGGCACGCTTCTTCAGCGTTTTCCCGTGGCACCACCAGCGCCCGGCCAGCGTCCCGTGCTGCCAGGGCGGCCGGCAGTACACCTTGCACCGGCCGGATCGCCCCGGACAGCGCCAATTCCCCCAGGCATTCAACGTCGTCCAGCCACTGAAGGGGGAACTGTGCATTGGCCGCCAGAATGCCCAAGGCAATCGCCAGGTCAAAGCGTCCGCCGTCTTTGGGCAAGTCGGCCGGGGCGAGGTTGAGGGTAATGCGCCGCGCGGGAAATTCCAGGCCTGAATTGAGGATCGCGCTACGCACCCGGTCCTTGCTTTCCTTGACCGTGGCTTCAGGCAGGCCTACCAGTGTCAATGCAGGCAGGCCGTTGGCCAGATGGGCTTCAACGCTGACTGCAGGTGCGGACACACCCACCTGAGCGCGGCTGTGGACAAGGGCGAGTGACATGAACGCTCCATGATCTAGACGGGGCCGCGTCCTGCGGCTTTGCAAGGATAGTGGGGCGAACGGGGGGAGGCGGGAGAAGAGTACGTCCGGGTTTTACCGGCGTGACTCAAGGGTACAGGAGCAAACCGGCCTGGCCGCAGGCGCTGAACAGCACCCGGGGCCAGGCGTCAGGACAGGAACGGCTCAGGCAAAACTGAGGTTCATGCGTTGCTGACCGGACCGCACCTTGGCGGCAGAAATCAGCTGGTACGGAATTTCCACGAACGGAATATCGGAATTGCTCAGCGCCATGTCCACCAGTTGCACCATCGGCGAGTTCTTGCGCACCAGGATCACGTCGGACCAGTCGGTGTTGGTCATGGCCAGCGGAATGAAGTCGGAGCGCTTGAGGAAGCTGCTCAGGGCTTCGAGAACGCCAAGGTTCTGCTTGGTGCCCATCAGGCTGTGGCAGCAGTCGTTGAGGAGCATGAAGCCATCGTCGGCCACCAGGTCCTGGTAATACATCAAGTCGCGCAGGATGTACTCGTACTGGTGATTGGCATCGATGTACACCAGGTCGAACTTGTCGATACCTGTCTTCGGTTTGATCTGTTCAATGGCGCTGATGGTATCGGCACGGATCGTGGTGACATTGTCTTTGTCGAGGAACTTGCTCAGGCATTCCTGATAGAGGCGGTCCCAGGTGGCCGGATCGTGCATCGAGCCACCGTAGTAGTAAGCGTACGAGTCCACAGGCTCGACCCACGGCGGCAGCGAGTCGAACGGGCTGTACTGCTCGTTCGCGACCGGGCTCCAGCTATCGATCAACACCATCTGTTGTGGCGCCAGGGCGTCGTACAGCTTGAGCGCGTTCTCACCGCGCAGCACACCGAGTTCAGCGATGACAGGTTGCTTGTCACACGCCTGGAATACGGCGTGGATCAGGTGATAGAAGATCTCTCGATGGGTGATGCAGACTTTCATGGGATACCTGCTGTCCGAAAGGGGAGAGGCCGTAGCGCTCAGTTTTCAGGTTATCGGCAGCAGGAGTGATTTCCTTAGATATTCCCCAATTGCCGGCTTGGCAGCGGGTGGGTCTATGCAGATTAAATTCGATCGCCTTAGTTAGCTTTTGGCTATACTTTCATGCGCCCCACAGTTCGAGCTTGGAGTTATTACCATGAAAAGCACGATACTTGGCAAACATCCGATGTCTATAAAGCGTAGTAAATTTTATTTCATGTGCACCTTGTTGCTGCTGGCGGGTTGTGCGCACAATCCTGATATAAGAACCAGCGGCGATAACGTTGACGGTATTACTTCAAAGAGTGATAAAGCCTACATTGATTGCGTCAAGGACGAAGTGCAGAGCTACACCTCAACGTACACGGTGGAAAACGGCGGTAAAACCGACCTGTTCATCGGCTCGACCAACCCTGGCACTACCGACGGCCTGGTCGAGGTATCCAGCGCAAACGGCCATAGCCTGTACACTGCCTACCAGCGCGACGCCTGGTACGACAAAGGCCGGCTGCTGGACGCCGCGCAAGCGTGCTCCAGAGGATAGCTGCCAGCCAACGGGTGGCTGCGTGGTAGGGAGATGACGAAAGCCGAGATGACTTGTCAGGGGCAAGCAGGTTGTCTCGATTTCGTCGGTACCGCGTTGGTGTTTTGCGAGTTTAATTTTTGTTGTGCTTTCTATATAGATGGTCTCGAATTTTTAGGTGGAAATAGCTCTGTTCTTCAAGGGCGGTTTGTGTGCTTTGTGCTAGTTTGTGTCAGAAGTTTCTGAATAAATACCATCGATGCCACTGCGCCATTGAACTTGCCGCCGTACGCACTTACCCTGCACAACTCTTATCAGACTCGATCTGTGTTGCTGGCCAATGGTGTCTGTGCGTGGGGCACTTTAGAGTGCGCCGGTTCCTATGCCTGGTCTGCTAACCCACGGACAGCTGCCTCCTTAATTCCAGATGCTAACTTCCTCGCTATATCGTCGAGCAATGGTGGCTGTGCGTGGGGCACCTTTGGGTGCGCCGGTTCCTATGCCCGGTCTGCGAACCCGCGCACAGCTGCCACCTATTCGATTCGTGGCGAGCGGTGGTTGGCGCGTCCACCGACCTAACCCAGTCTGCATTCAGCAATCGTTCATAAAATAGAACGCTAGAGCCAAATTTCACCGTCTACCGCTCCAAAGGTGATGAATTTAATGTGTGTCCATCAACGCGAAACACCTAACACACACTGAATCACCCACCTTTAGGAGCACGACCATGACCTCGTTCAAATACAACCGCCTGAACAAAGATGACGCCGCTGTGCTGCTGGTCGACCACCAGGCTGGCCTGCTGTCGCTGGTTCGTGACATCGAGCCGGACAAGTTCAAGAACAATGTGCTGGCCGTGGCCGACCTGGCCAAGTTCTTCAACTTGCCTACCATTCTTACCACCAGTTTCGAGCAAGGCCCCAACGGCCCGCTGATGCCAGAGCTCAAAGCGCTGTTCCCGGATGCCCCCTACATTGCCCGCCCCGGTCAGATCAATGCCTGGGACAACGAAGACTTCGTCAAGGCGGTGAAGGCGACGGGCAAGAAGCAACTGATCATTGCCGGTGTCGTGACTGAGGTGTGTGTGGCGTTCCCGGCGCTGTCGGCCCTTGAAGAAGAGTTCGAGGTGTTTGTGGTCACCGATGCCTCCGGCACCTTCAATGCGATGACCCGTGATGCGGCCTGGAACCGCATGAGCGCAGCCGGCGCGCAATTGATGAACTGGTTCGGCGTGGCCTGTGAGCTGCACCGCGACTGGCGCAACGACATCGAAGGCCTGGCCGCCCTGTGCTCGAACCACATTCCGGACTACCGCAACCTGATGACCAGCTACAACGCGCTGACGGCTGGCAAGTAAGCCCGAACGCTACAGACCAGGGCCTGCCCACTGGCACTCAGTGGGCACCGGCCAGCCGCTCATGCCGAGGCAATGCCGATGAACATTGCAACCCCAGACAACCGCAACGTGGTAACCCTGGTGATCCAGCACAAGGCGCGTGCCGATGCCTTGCCGCGCTACGAGGCATGGCTGCGGCGTGCAGTGGCCACCGCCCGCCAGCAACCGGGCCATCTGGACGTGAACGTGATTCGCCCGGATGACGGCGGTCGCCATTTCACCACGGTGGTGCGCTTTGCCGAGGCTGACCTGCTGCACGCCTGGGTCAATTCTGCCGAGCGTCAGGCGCTGGTCGAGGAGGTGCTGCCGTTGCTCGAAGAGGGCGACCAGACCCAGGTTCACAATGACCCGGAATTCTGGTTCACCCCGCCCAGCAGTACCACGCCACCCCCGCCACGCTGGAAGCAGGCGGTGCTCACCTACCTGGTGATCTGCCCGATGACCTTGATTGTGCCCCAGCTGCTGGCACCGCTGTTTGCGCGCTTCCCGCTGCTGGGGCACGGGTTGACCAGCAACCTGATCATCAACCTGTTCATCATTGTGCCGGTGGTGTTCTACATCATGCCCTGGGTGAGCCGTCGCTGCGCCGGCTGGTTGCGTCGCTGAAGCATCGACGCAGCGGCAAGTGCAACACAGCGTTGCTAACCTCAACCGGTCGATGCCGTTTTCACATGGAGACCACCATGACCCAGGACCCCAACGACAAGAGTCGTCGCCAGTTCCTCGCCACCAGTACCGTGCTCGGCGCCGCTGGCGCGCTTTGGTCCGCATTGCCGTTTGCCGGCTCGGCCGGTTCCGCCCACGCATCCACGCAAGGAGCTCCCATGACCGCCGATCTCATCCTGTTCAACGGCAAGCTGCACACGGTCGACCGTGACAAGCCAACAGCCAGCGCAGTGGCCATCAAGGATGGCCGGTTTCTCGCCGTGGGCACCGATGCCGAGGCCATGACGCATCGTGGCGATGCCACGCAGATGATCGACCTCAAGCAGCGCACGGTCATCCCGGGCCTGAACGACTCGCACCTGCACCTGATCCGCGGTGGTCTCAACTACAACCTGGAGCTGCGCTGGGAAGGCGTGCCATCGCTGGCCGATGCCTTGCGCATGCTCAAGGACCAGGCCGATCGCACGCCGAGCCCGCAATGGGTACGGGTGGTGGGTGGCTGGAATGAATTCCAGTTCGCCGAAAAGCGCATGCCGACCCTGGAGGAAATCAACCAGGCAGCGCCCGATACTCCAGTGTTCCTGCTGCACCTGTACGACCGCGCCTTGCTCAACCGTGCGGCGCTCAAGGCGGTGGGCTACACCAAGGACACGCCCAACCCGCCCGGTGGCGAAATCCAGCGCAACAGCCGTGGCGAGCCGACCGGCATGCTCATCGCCCGGCCCAACGCCACGATCCTCTATGCCACCCTGGCCAAGGGGCCGAAGCTGCCGCTGGAGTACCAGGTCAACTCGACCCGCCAGTTCATGCGCGAGCTCAACCGCCTCGGACTGACCAGCGCCATCGATGCCGGCGGTGGCTACCAGAACTACCCGGACGACTACCAGGTGATTCAGGAGCTTGCCGATAACGGCCAGCTGACGGTGCGCATCGCCTACAACCTGTTCACCCAGAAGCCCAAGGAAGAGCTCGCCGATTTCAAGAACTGGACCCAGAAGGTCAAGCCAGGCGATGGCAGCAATTTCTTCCGGCACAACGGTGCGGGCGAGATGCTGGTGTTCTCTGCCGCCGACTTCGAGGACTTTCTCGAGCCGCGCCCGGACCTGCCGCAAACCATGGAGGCGGAGCTGGAGCCGGTGGTCCGCCATCTGGTCGAGCAGCGTTGGCCGTTCCGTCTGCATGCGACCTATGACGAGTCCATCTCGCGCATGCTCGACGTGTTCGAGAAGGTTAACCACGATATACCGTTCAACGGCCTGCCGTGGTTCTTCGACCACGCCGAGACCATCACCCCGAAAAACATCGAGCGCGTGCGTGCCCTCGGTGGCGGCATTGCCATTCAGGACCGTATGGCCTTTCAGGGCGAGTACTTCGTCGACCGTTACGGTGCCAAGGCCGCAGAGAAGACCCCGCCGATCCAGCGCATGCTCGCCGAAGGCGTCCCGGTGGGCGCTGGCACCGATGCAACGCGGGTGTCCAGCTACAACCCTTGGACGGCGCTGTACTGGATGGTCAGCGGCAGAACCGTTGGCGGTCTGGCGCTGCACGAGGAGGGTCTGAGCCGTGACACCGCATTGCAACTGTTTACCCAGGGCAGTGCCTGGTTTTCCAGCGAGCAGGGCAAGAAGGGCCAGATCAAGGTGGGCCAGTTTGCCGACCTGGCGGCGTTGTCGCTGGACTACTTCAGTGTCGATGAAGACTCGATCAAGTCGATCGAGTCGGTGCTGACGGTGGTCGATGGCAAGGTGGTGTATGGCGCCGAAGAGTTCGACAAGTACGGCCCGTCAGTACTGCCGGTGTTGCCAGAGTGGTCGCCCGTTACCAAGGTGCCCGGGCACTGGCGTGCAGGGGCGCCGTTGGCGGCCGCCTTGCACCAGTGTGTAGGGCCGTGTGGCGTGCATGCGCACAGCCATGAGAAGGCGCGACATTCCAGTGTGCCGGTCAATGACTACCAGGGGTTCTGGGGGGCGCTGGGTTGTTCCTGCTTCGCTTTCTGATGCAGAAAAGGGGCGCTATGCGCCCCAATTACAGCCGCTGATCTCAAGCCATGTCGCTGACGGCAAATTCTTCTGCCAGGTGATCGATCAATGAGCGCACCGACGGCAGCAAGCCACGCCGCGACGGGAAGATCGCATGAACGATGCCGCAGCGCGGGTGCCATCCCGGCAGCAGTTCCACCAGCTTGCCTGCGGCCAGTTCCTCACGTACGGCCACCCGTGGCAGGTGAGCGATGCCAACTCCGGCCACCACGAAATGACGCAGGGCAAACAGGTCGTCGGTGACGATCCGTGGCCTGTGGGGGATCACCAGGCTGCGGCTCATGTCTTCGCCCTGAAACAGCGTCCACTGGTATTCACGCTGGTTGCCGCCCCAGTGCAAACTGGGCAGTTCGCCAAGCAACAAGGGATCAAAGCCTTCGGGCAATTGTTCAAGAAATGCCGGTTGGCCGACCAGGCACTGGGTACTGTTGCACAGCACTTTCATCACCATGTCGGTGTTTTCCAGTGGCGGAAAGCGTACCCGCAGTGCGACGTCGAAACCTTCGTGCAGCAGGTCGACGCGGCGGTTGGTGCTTTCGATGAACAGCTCGACCAGTGGGTATTTGTGCATGTAGCGGGTCAGCATCGGGCCGACCCAGGAGTTGAGCAGGGTGGTCGGGCAACTGATGCGAACCAGGCCTCTGGGCTCACTGCGATTGCGCTCGATCACTTCGGAGGCGCCTTCGGCTTCTACCCGCATCGCCAGGCAACTGCGGTAGTACTCCTGGCCGATCTCGGTCAACGAACAGTGGCGGCTGGTGCGGTGCAGCAGGCGCACGCCAAGCCGGTCTTCGAGATCAGCGATGCGCCGGCTGAGTTTTGACTTGGGCATGTCCAGCGCCCGGCCCGCCGGGGCAAAACCGCCGTGCTCCACCACCTGGGTGAAGAAGTAGAGGGAGTTGAGGTCTTCCAACGGTCGTTCTCCATTAAGACGCCAGGAGGCTCTTCATCTGCTGCGCGCGATCAGTTTGAATCGGACTCAAATAACCGTGCCAGCTCCACCCGGGCTTCCTTGGCGTTCTGCATGACCTTGGCGCGGTCATCGCGTACGCGGCCCTGGGTTTCCAGAAGCTGCTCGTCATGTTCGCTAAAACGCTGGATGCGGTCTGCCGCCTGTTCACGGGTGAGGCCCAGGCCAACCAGGGCACGACGGGTCATTTCCAGGCTGGAGTAGAAGGTTTCGCGGATCGGTTCGGCGCCGACATCGGTGAGCTTGTGTACATGCTGGCGGTTACGTGCGCGGGCGAGCACTTTCATCTGCGGGTACAGGCGCTTGATGTGTTCTGCGGTGCGGGTGGTGATCTCCGGGTCATCGGTGGTGATCACCACGTACTCGGCCTCGCCGACCTTGGCGGCATGCAGTACCTCGGCGCGCAGCGGGTCGCCGTAAAACACCGGGGCTTGCTCGAAAGTGCGGGTCATCTCGATGGCATCCACCGAAGTGTCGAGGGCAATGAACGGGATCTTTTGCGCACGCAAGATGCGTGAAACGATCTGGCCCATGCGGCCCATGCCGACGATCACCACCCGCGGCGCATCGGTCTGGATGGTCTTGTACTGCTCAGGCACTTCGCGAGGCACTGGCGGTCGCTTGAGCAGGCGTGTGCAGGCCAGCATCAACAACGGTGTGAGGGCCATCGACAGGGTGATGGTCATCAGCAGCAGGTCATAGGTATGAGCGTCGAACAGGCCTTGGTCCTTGCCCAGCTTGAACACCACGAAGGCGAACTCGCCGCCGGCCGCCAACACCACGCCCAGGCGTATGGCACTGGCAGCGCCCAGGCCGCCGATGGTACGCCCGACAACAACCAGCAGCGGCAGCTTTACCGCCAGCAGCATCAGGGTCAGGCCAAGCAGCAGGCCGGGTGTCTCGAACAGGATGCTCAGGTTGGCACCCATGCCGACGCTGATAAAAAACAGCCCCAGTAACAGGCCCTTGAACGGCTCGATCTGCGACTCCAGTTCGTGGCGGTATTCCGAGTCTGCCAGGAGCATGCCGGCCAGGAACGCGCCAAGCGCCATTGAGACGCCTGCCTGTTCCATCAGCCAGGCGGTGCCGATCACCACCAGCAGCGCGGTGGCGGTAGAGACTTCCGGCAGGCCAGTGCGGGTCACGGTGCGGAACACCGGGCGCAACAGGTAGCGACCGCCAACGATAACGATGGCGATACTGGCAAACACTTTCAGGGCGTGCTGGAGGCTGTCGCCCTGGCCGGTGTCCGGGCCGTTGGCGGCGAGCAGCGGTACCAGGGCAATCAGCGGAATTGCGGCGATGTCCTGGAACAGCAGGATGGCAAAGGCCAGGCGTCCATGCGGGGCATTGAGCTGCTTGCGCTCGGCCAGGCTCTGCAGGCCCAGGGCCGTGGATCACAGCGCCAGGCCCAGTCCGACCACGACTGCAGCCGATAGCGATTGGGCAAAGCCGAAAAAGGCAATGGCGCCGATCGCCGCGCCGCACAGCAGTACCTGCGCCAGACCAGCGCCGAACACCGACTTGCGCATCAGCCACAGGCGCCGGGGCGAGAGTTCCAGGCCAATGATGAACAGCAGCAGGACCACGCCCAGTTCGGAGATGTGCGCGACGCTCTGGGTGTCGCGAATCAGCCCCAGGGTTTGTGGCCCGATCACCACGCCGGCTAACAGATAGCCGATCACTGCCCCCAGTTGCAGGCGCTTGGCCAGCGGTACGGTGATGACCGCAGCCAGGAGGAAAATTACCGCGGTTTGCAGAAGGCTGCCTTCATCTGGCATTGCGTGTCCTCCTTGAACGCAGGTTTTACTCGGCTGGCGGAGGGCTCAGGCGTGCTTCCATTTCTGCAACTTTGGCTTCCAGCGCCTCAAGGCGGGCGCGGGTACGGGCCAACACCACCATCTGGCTGTCGAATTCTTCCCGGCTCACCAGTTCCAGTTTGCTGAAGCCGCTTTGCAGCAGGGCTTTGAACTGGCTTTCGAGTTCGGCGCGTGGTTGCGAGGTGTCACCGCTGAACAGGCGCGAGGCTTGGTCGCTCAGGGCGTCGAGAAAGGCTTTGGGCGCGAGCATGTTCGGCTATCCGCTGTATCCAAGAGGGGCGCCAGTGTAGCACGCAGTATTGGCTAGCTTGCGCTGCACGCTTTTTGCGCATGGCAGTGAAACGCGACGCACCGTTGTTGTGCAGGCAAGCGGTACTGGCGACTGGCCAAGCGACGGGTGTGATCGCAAGTGCCTGTAATTGGGAGATTTAGTAGATCTGGCAAGGTTTCTGCAAAGACCTTGGCGACCCATGCACTGATGCAGTCACCGTGACGAGGCAGGGTGCAGGCGGAGCATCACGCTGTTTCGTCAGGAGCGGTTTCTGGTGTCGGCCGGGGAGAAGAGGTCGACGGTGCGTTACAAAGCCAGGCGCTGCGCTTAGACTTGAGTCGGGTTTGTTTTCCTGGGGCAAGTCCACCAATTCGGGAGAGAGTTTCATGAAGCTAGTCACTGCCATCATCAAGCCGTTCAAGCTGGACGACGTGCGCGAGTCGCTGTCCGAAATCGGCGTGCAGGGTATTACTGTCACTGAAGTCAAAGGCTTCGGTCGTCAGAAGGGTCACACCGAGCTGTATCGCGGCGCAGAGTATGTGGTCGATTTCCTGCCCAAGGTGAAGATCGACGTCGCCATCGACGACAAGGATCTGGACCGGGTCATCGAAGCGATTACCAAGGCAGCCAACACCGGCAAGATCGGTGACGGGAAGATTTTCGTGGTCAATCTGGAGCAGGCGATTCGCATCCGTACCGGCGAAACCGATACCGACGCGATCTAAAAAAGCCTCACCAAACCCCAACGCCCCAGGAGATAACAATATGACTCTGCGTCAATTCGCAGGGCTAGGAGCCCTTTTGTCCCTCGTAATGCCCGGCATGGCCCTGGCAGAGGAGGCAGCCCCGGTCCTCAACTCCGGCGACACCGCCTGGATGTTGACCGCCACAGCCTTGGTGCTGTTCATGACCATTCCCGGTCTGGCGCTGTTCTACGGCGGTATGGTGCGTTCCAAAAACGTACTGTCGGTGATGATGCAGTGCTTTGCGATCACCGGCCTGATCAGCGTTCTGTGGGTGGTGTACGGCTACAGCCTGGCGTTCGATACCACCGGTATGGAGCAGGGCGTGGTCAACTTCAATTCCTTCGTTGGCGGTTTGTCCAAGGCGTTTCTTGCCGGCGTGACCCCAGCGAGCCTCACCTCTTCGACGGCATTGTTCCCCGAGGCGGTCTTCATTACCTTCCAGATGACCTTCGCGATCATCACCCCGGCGCTGATCGTGGGTGCCTTTGCCGAGCGCATGAAGTTCTCGGCCATGCTGATCTTCATGGCTATCTGGTTCACTCTGGTCTACGCGCCGATAGCCCACATGGTGTGGAGCGGCAACGGTGGCCTGATGTGGGACTGGGGCGTGCTCGACTTCGCGGGCGGCACCGTGGTGCACATCAACGCCGGTATTGCCGGGCTTGTAGCCTGCCTGGTGCTGGGCAAGCGCAAAGGTTTCCCGACCACGCCGATGGCGCCGCACAACCTGGGTTACACCTTGATGGGCGCGGCCATGCTGTGGATCGGCTGGTTCGGCTTCAACGCAGGCTCCGCTGCAGCGGCTAACGGCACCGCCGGCATGGCCATGCTGGTGACCCAGATCGCCACCGCTGCCGCCGCCCTGGGCTGGATGTTTGCCGAGTGGCTGACCCACGGCAAGCCAAGCGCACTGGGTATCGCTTCGGGTGTGGTCGCAGGCCTTGTCGCCATCACCCCGGCGGCTGGTACGGTCGGCCCGATGGGCGCCCTGGTGATCGGCCTGGTGGCCGGTGTGATCTGCTACTTCTGCGCCACCAGCCTCAAGCGCAAGCTCGGCTATGACGACTCTCTGGATGCCTTTGGCGTGCATGGTATCGGCGGTATCGTCGGCGCGATCCTCACCGGTGTGTTCGCAGCCCCTGCACTCGGCGGCTTCGGCACCGTGGAAGATATCGGCGCGCAAGTCTGGATTCAGGCCAAGGGTGTCGGCTTTACCGTGATCTACACCGCGATCGTCACCTACGTGATCCTCAAGGTCCTGGATCTGGTGATGGGCTTGCGGGTTAACGAAGAAGAAGAGTCGGTTGGTCTCGACCTGGCGCAACACAACGAGCGCGGCTACAACCTGTAACGGCCTCGGAAAAAATTTGCCCGGCTTGCCGGGCATTTTTTTGCCTGCAGTTTGTCGCTTTCAGCCAGCGCAAACGGTTTACCGCGGCGCTTTTGGCGTTACTTTTCCGACGCGGCTCATGTAGGCAGAAAACTTACAGCTCAGAGTGATAGTTAGGCACTTTGCTTTTTCTCTGAGCGCGCTAGAATGCGCGCCGAAGGGAGCTGACAAGCTGTCCGCAAATTTCGTTACCCTTTGCTAGGCTTGCCAATGAGCGGGCCGATCATGCCAGGGTAGGCCGACGACTTCTGTCGGCAGCTCTTTAATTTCGTCAGGCCTTGCCAAGAGCGGGGTCTGCACGGTGCTCACCAGGTACCTGGCGGGCACCCGAGGTGGCGGCAAACCCGCGACCCTTTGAATTTCTTCCGGTGGCTGTCGATTCCCGGCGCTGCTGGTCTATAACTAATCTGCTTTTCGCAAGTCATGAGGTAGAACATGAGCGACGACGATCTGGAAAATGACGACCTCGAAGTAGGCGATGATGACGAAGGCGACGAAGGCCTGGAAGCGGCAGCTGATGACGTCTCTGACGACAGCGGCGACGACAGCCCGGCACCGGTAGCCAAAGGCAAGTCCAAGGCGGCGGTTTCGGTTGACGAAATGCCCAGCATGGAAGCCAAGCAAAAAGAGCGCGATGCGCTGGCCAAGGCCATGGAAGAGTTCCTGTCCCGTGGTGGCAAGGTGCAGGAAGTGGAGGCCAACGTGGTCGCCGATCCGCCCAAGAAGCCGGACAACAAGTACGGCAGCCGCCCTATCTGAGTGTCCCGCCCACAAAAAAGCCCGCCGTCGCTGCGGGCTTTTTTGTTATGTAGGCCCCAAAATACAAGGCCCACTTGTTAGCGGCCCGTCTAGCCCCACACCTAGCCCCACACTTATTGTCTGCGTGCAGCTAGGTAAGGCACGCAAGAGTACTAGCCGCCAAGCTCTTCTAGCCTCATCACCTTGCGATTAAATTCCTTGCCCATAAGTTTGGCGTTCAGGTCACCTAGGACAGTGTCACCTCTAGAGGAAAATGCACCCATGACTGACTATGACGAAGATGATTGCTACGACGACTATGTACCAACCTATGTGAGCAAGGACGAGATTCCACAGCAGGCATTGGCTGATGCGCTGTGTTCCCTGACATTGTTTTCCACAGATATGAATCTCAGGAGTCAGGCGATGAACCTGGCCCTCATTGACGAATTCATCATGGGTATTGAATACGACTACCTGCGTTCAAAATTCAATGAAACGTCATCTGCATACGATTCATTTTTTCTGGCTGCCCAGTCCCAGATGTGGATTTTCAGTGCCTATGAATTGCTCAGGACGTGGATTGAGAAAGCGAAGGGCTACGTCAGGACTGTCAAAAATTCAGGGCTTGAGTTGAAGCTGAAGGACCTGAAGCGTGACCGTGGATACGTGAATTATACGGCGCTCCAGAAGGCTAAAGAGGTTCAATCACTGATTGACGATCCATCGCTGGCACATCAGCTTGAAGACGATTTGGCCCGTATCACTTTTCTATTCATTAGGCTCGAAACGATCCGTGTTGCACTCGCTAAGCATGAGGTCAGGAAACGCCCCAATGCGATGATGGCCGGTGGCATCGTGGGCTACATGAATAGCGAATGCGGGTCTCTGGAATACCAGATGAACTCAGGCATGGTCATACAGGGCAACATCAGCCGTAGGGACATCGCTGATGGAATTAGGGCTATTCCTGATTACACGGTGCCCACGCCTGAAGAGGTGAAAAGCTATGACCTTTTCATGAGGGGGGTATCTGACGATGAAGCCTTGGAGCTTTTCAAGGGTTTTGAGCAGCAATCACCTAGCTCAACGGAGGAGTAAGCTAGGCCGGACCTGGCATCATGACAAACACCAATTACCACAGCGCCGATGCCATCCTGTGCGTGGTACTTCAGTACATAGGGCCGGTACACTGGTCATTGATCATGGTTCCGTAGCAGTGCGCTACGGGCTGGATTGAAGGATTAATGGTGCCGTGACACACACCGTTGACCACGGCACCAATGCAATCATCTGCGTCGTAGACCGCATTACCTTGTTCTGTTTGGACCCGCCCCTGGCTCCTTGGAGCACTCGGCAAGCCGAGAGAGTCTTGCCATTGCAAGTAGTCGCGACGAGCATCGATAATTTCGGCGCAGCCTGTCGTGGATATCAATGCCAGCGCTAACAGGAACGGCATAACTTTTTTCATTTCTGCACCATGTCGCGTATCGGCTTTTTATCGATGGACTCAGCCTCTACATTTTGACAGCCGCCTCGACGACCTGATTGACCTGGGTCATCATCTGAACTTCCACGATTGCCTCTAGAAACCGCATTGGCGATGCCGCCCTCGAAGGCGTTGCCAGATCCACTTCGACTTCGCTGTCAGATCCATTTCGACGGTGCCGAGCAGATTCATCTCCAGCACCTGGGCGATCACGGCGAAGCCGCCATCAACTTCCATGTCGAAGTCGCCATTCACCATCATGACGCCACTGCCAGATCCAACTGGAAAGTGCCGATGAGACCCGGCTCCAACACCCGGTCGACTGTGCCTTGCCGCGTCGATGCGCCAGAAACTTACAGGCTCCACCCTCCCGGTTTCCCCTCGCTAATCAGTTTGCAGCCCACTGATTTACAAGAAGTTATTCGAGCACGAAAACTTTTCCCGCATGTTCTGCTAGTGGCCGCTTTTACCGATCCCATATCTGCCAGCCCCGTACACAGTCCGCAAGGTCCCGCACTAGAGCGCGTCACTGTGGGTAGGACATTTGAACGCCTCAGACTGACAAGCTAAAACCGGCCATCCAGCTCCAGTCCCTCTAAACCGGACTTCTCAGCCTTTAACTCAAAATCACATCACAGCTATTCCATTTTTCAAACACACCGTATTAGCCACCAAAAAACCGAATTTTTCCCGAGTGAATACAGCTCTAGGCACGCAGCTGCTCTAGCACGCGCCTTTGCAGACTCAGGAAAATTATTGCGAATTAACTATAAAGTCGAAGCGCCGCGCTAAATCCAACCCATCCACGCAACTCGTGCCGACACCGTGCCAGACCTCCAGCGCCTGCCGCTTGAGTGCCGAAAGGTCACCCTGGACATACGTTTCGGTCAGCCCCGGCATCGCATGGTTCAGCAGTTGCTCGGCAATCACATAGTTGACGTTCAGATGCTGCCATCCGGCCCGTGCCAGCTTGCGCAAGTCGTGGCTCGACCAGGCACCAGTGCTCAGGCTGGCAATCGCCAACGATGCCCCCGGCCCCGTCAATGCGTGACCATGGCCACCTGGAAACAGGTATACGCTCGGCTTGTTTTGCTGCGCTTTGTACCAACGGATCAGAGCCATCATCGCAGGCGTCAACGGCAGCTCAAGCCGTGTTCGCGTCTTGGTCAGCTCCGCTGGAATTACCCACCACCCAGCGTTCAGGTCGAAGTGATCCCAGCGTGCCTGTCGCGTCTCTCCGATCCGTGTGCCGTGACCGAGCATCAGCAGCGCCAACATACATGGCCCTGGTGACTTCAAAAGACGCTGTGTCAGCAGATCCATCAGCCAGCCAACATCACGCGGAAATAACCGCGCCCCCTTCGGCCTTAAGCGGCCCAGCCCGAAATCCGTGAACCGAACATCAGCCAGTGGATTGACGTTCAGCAGCCCCAGGCGCCTTGCTGTGCGAAACGCCGCGCTCAACATCCGATAGGCATTGCACACCGTCGCTGGGGCCACTTGAGCCTGCATTGGTTGAACCAACAGCCGATCAAGCGTAACTGTGTTCAAGTGATCCACTGGCATGCCCACTAAACGTGGGAGAAGCCAGTTCTTGGCAAGTGATCGGCAACTAGCCTTGCGCGACTTGGAAATCGTGGCCGCGTTCAAGTGCCGCTCCAGATACCACGACACCACGTCGCCCACCGTGTACAGAACACGCAGCACGGCGTCAGGTCGATCACTTGCAGTGCGCAGCAACTGGATGGATGACAACCTCGCATCCATTTCCTTGCAGCCGCAGCGCGGCCAATCCGCCGCTTTCTGCCATTTTCCGTCGTGCACCGTGTACCAAGCACCGCGCCGACGATCTTTGAGATAACGAAACCGTAAATCCGGGTAATGATGGTCGCGTAGGTCGCGAACGTATTCATCTTTCGCCTCGGCTCGAATTGCCGCATCACTGAAATCGATGTAACGCGTCTCACCCATCGCGCACCTCCGCAAAGAATTGCCAGCTAATCGATATTGTTCAGCGAGTAAAGCCACGCTCCACCATCACAGCCGCCACACACAGGGCGCTGTGTAAACCTTCCACCAGAGAGCGCAGTCGACCGTTAAACTCACGTTCCAACGCCTCTACCTGCTCAGCAGTCGCACCTTTCTCGGCGTACTCACGCAAGCGCTCAGCGCGCCACTCTGCCGCGCAGAGGTCCGGACACACGCGCGCGGTCATTGTGATCAGGTCACTCAGGTTGAAGAATTCGCGCAGCAGCTCGCGTACCCTGGCGTTAGCCTCAGCCTTGCCTAGTGATCCGCCACTACGCCCCACGAATAGGCGATCACTTCGGCCAGCACACCAACGCCAATAGCGCTCCAGCAGCACCACGAAAGGCGCTGTCAGCGGCAACGCCTCGCTACCGACCCACCAGACACCGGCCTGTAAGTCGAAATCGGACCATTGTGCTTGCAGTAGTACCTGTACTGGCTGGCCGTAACCGAGTGCCAGCAGGCCGAGCACCGTTGCCAAAGGATCAATGCCGAACCCATCCAGAAGGTCACCAACTACCGTCATAGCCCACTCATAGCCAGTGTTCATAAACACCTCCATAGTTCACGGCCCCCAGTCATCGTTGGTAGCAGATTCCCCTGGTATGGCGCGGTTTGTGGCTTTTCCCAAAGCCCTCGACCCCGCGAGCGGGGCCCCACTCGGGCTAAAGATCAAAGTCAATGATCTTTCGATCATTAGGCAGATCAGAAGCAAAGCGGGGGCGAGGGCTGAATCAGGAATCAGGAATCAGGAATCAGGAATCGGTGAATCGGTGAATCGGTGAATCAGGGCGTTCTCCATCGGTGGGTTAACCTTATCTACCAGTGGATTAACGTGGACCTTGCGTTTGCTCCCCGTGACGTAACCGTTCTTTTTGCGTTCATGAACAGTTAATTCACCATGCCTGTCCGGTAGCGCGCCGTCTTTTTCAGTGCCGTGGGGATTCTGGTGCTTGGTGAAGTTCAACACCTCAATGACTGCCCAACCGGCGACGGCAAATCGCTCTATAAATCCTGCCTTTTCCAGCGCTGTAAGTCCCTGCTCTACCTGGTAGTCATCACAGGGAAACAGCTCCATCTTTATTCGCTTCGGACGGTCCTCGATGCGCCCCTCTCGGTCGGCAAGGCACCAAAGGCCGATGAAAAGCAGACGGTCAAAGGCGGCGAGTTCGGCCAGCATCTCGTTCTTGAAGAAACCGGGCTTGATGTTGCGCGCGCGCGCCATAGCTCAGCCCTTCCCACTGCGATGGCTGGAGCCATGCCAAATGACAGTGCTGTTCGGGTGCCACGAAGTGCAAAAGCCTTCGCCGGTACGATGGAGTAAGTACCAGCCGGTATCGCGTACTTGCTCATCATTATGAGCATGGAATCGATGAATCTTGCCGTCAGGAACCAGTTCACCAGTGATCGGCAAGCAATGGCCCTGATGCTCATTTTTTATACTCATGAGTATCGCCCCAGAACAGTTTGTCGAAAGCCGTACTAGATGCGACGATGGGCGCGCCCACCACTGAGGCAAACCAGTGGTCAGCACAGCCGGACGCGCATACGTCCGGCATTTTTATGTGTTGGCAGTTTTGCCTCGGCTCCTGTCGATTTGCTCTTGCACCCACGCGTTAATCTCCTGCTCTAACCACCCCACTGCGCCACCACGGCCAAGCTGCACCTGTTGCGGAAATGTTTGGTTCAGGGCGTATTTGTAGATCGAGGCTCGGGCCAGGCCGGTTCGCTTCATGACCTCCTCGATTCGCATGACTCGCAGGTTGTCAGTCATTGATCTGGCCTCCTTCATGGCCTCCCTTCAGGCGGCGCTTGCGCGGGGGGGGATTGGGGGGGCGGGACATGAGTCGCGTCCTGAGCCACGCGTCAACCTCCTGGTCAAGCCAGGCCACAGAAGCACTGTCCCCGAGCCTGATGGGCTTTGGAAAAGTGCCCCTTTGCACGGATTGATAGATTGCACTTGAGCGCAGCCCAACACGATCCATAACGTCGCGCAGGCGCAGTAAGAAGATAGGGGGGCTGTCGGTGTGTATGAAGTCCATGTTCGCTCCTCGCGAATTAAGAGCGCCTGAATCAGTGGGCGCCATGGATTCCAATACTATTGCTCGTTTCGGGGCTCGTGTTGCGCGTAATTAACGGCAAGGTATTTACGCGCAAATGCGCCAGGCTCATCAGTTATTTGACCCGATGCAATCATCAGATCACGACTATCACGGAGCATTGAAAGCAGGCGCGGGTCGGTCGGGCGTGTGGATTCGCTTCTCAGCCGTTCATCGCCTTTAGCATGACGGACCATTTGCAACCATGGCTCCTGTTCAGCGAGTCGTTGAGTTGCGGCAGTAACTGATGGCTCCACTGCTCGGAGTTCATCGATACTCAGTACCAACAATGCACGGGTTAACTCATCCCAGCATTTACGTCGGCCCACAGGCTGGGAGCTGGTCACCTGGAAGCCCGGCAAGTCGAGTGCCAAGCTCCAGCAAAGGTTCTTCCAGTCGCCAGCGATAACACCATGGGCCTCAAATAACAGGCCCATCCGGCGCTCTACCTCAGCTATGTGCGCCTTACTTCGGGCGTCACAGTGCTCAGGTGTATGGAGGAGCCCCAGCGGAGCTAACTTAATGGGTTTGGCCAAGTCGTCGCTGTATTTACGGGTCATGCTTCTGCTCGCCCAAACGTGCCATGAATAACATTCACCGCTGGCGGAGTGGTGGCGAACTTTGCCCAGGCCTGCATCAGCTCGCGGCGTTTGTCCAATAGGTTGCTGCGACTGTAAGCGGCCTCGATTTTGTCACGCTCATCATGGGCAAGCGCCAGCTCACAGACTTCACGCGGATAGTGCGTGCACTCACTCGCCCAGGTGCGAAAGGTGGCCCGGAACCCGTGTGTTGTTATGTCTGGTAGATCCATCGCCCGCAGTAGTGACAAGAATGCAACACGGCCCATCACGCCAGATTTACCGGTACCAGGAAACAGATAGGGACTTCCAACAGTGCGCGGAATCGCTCGTAGCAGCTCAACCGCCTGCTGTGGCAATGGGATGGCGAACGCCTGCCGGGTTTTCATGCGCTCGGCTGGCAGATTCCAGATAGCGGACTCTAGATCGAATTCGTCCCACGTCGCCAAGCGAGCCATGCCAGCTCGCGCGGCAGTCAGGATCACCAGTTGTAGCGCTTGAGAGTCACGGTCATTGGCGGCGGCCAGCCTTCCCATAAACGCCGGCAGATCACGCCATGGCATGGCTGGATGGTTAGTCGATTGCGTAGCTCGTTTCTTGTCTGCCCGGCTTAACAGGTTGTCCAGATGGCCGCGCCAGCGCGCGGGGTTCTCGCCGGATCGAAGGCTTAGCGCCTTGGCGGAGTCCAACACGCTTTCTATCTGGCTCCTAACCTCGCTCGCTGTCCGGGGCTTCTCGCTCCAGATCGGCTGCAAAACACGCAATACATGCTCGGTTTGAACCTGTCCGGGCGGCAGCTCCCCTATGACTGGATAGACATAGCGCTCCAATTTGGAAAGCCAGCCTTTGCGCCAGCCATCGGTCACGTGCTGACAGTGTGACCGGTGGTAGTCGGACGCCAGCGACTTGAACGTGACAGATTTTGCTTTTTCCGCCAACCGCTGTTCTTTTTGCCGCTGCTGTTCTGCTTTACGTTCGTCCAGGGGGTCGCGGCCCTGCATGATCAGCGACCGAGCCTCTGTAGCGGCCAGTCGTGCTGCCTTAAGCGTGACGGTAGGAAATGGCCCCAATCCCATATCACGACGTTTGCCGCTGAGCTGAAATCGCAGCAGCCAGGACTTACTACCGGTGGTGCTGATTACAAGGTAAAGCCCATCGCTGTCCAGATACCGGCCTGGTTCACTCAGGTGTTCGACTTGCTTGGGGTTCAATCGGCTCATTCTATTTCCTCGTCGACTGTTCCAACCCCACATACAGCCCCACACATTTTCGTGGGATCAGGTAGATATGGGTGGGATGCTGTAGACAGGATAATACCCGGTAAGCCCCGGTTTAACTAGGTCTTGTGGAGTGCTGTGGACATTTGCGGAAAAGAAAAAGCCCGCCGTCGCTGCGGGCTTTTTTGTGGGCGTAGGGTCGGTGTTCAGCTGCGCCAGCTGTTGAGCAGTTCGGGCAGTTGCGACAGCCGCTGGATCTCGGCGTCAGGTCGGTAGTCGGCGTCCCAGGCCTTACCCTGCGGGTTGAACCACACCGCACGCAGACCGGCGCGCTGGGCCCCGGCAATGTCATCGCCCGGGTGGTCACCGATATGCACCGCTGCCTGGGCCTCGACCTGGCCCTGGCGCAACGCTTCGAGGAAAGGTTGCGGGTCGGGTTTGCCGATCCCGATGTCTTCGGCACACAGGGCGAACTTGAAGTAGTCGGCCAGCCCCAGGCGGCGCACGTCGGCATTGCCGTTGGTGACCACCCCCAGGGTGTAGGTGTGGCGCAGGATCTCCAGCACCGGCTGGACCTCAGGGAAGATATCGACCTGATGGCGGGCATGCAGGAAGACTTCAAAGCCTTCATTGGCCAGCTCGCGAGCCTTGTTTTCGCTGTAGCCGACATCTTCGAGGGCGTGGAACAGCACGCGGCGGCGCAAGGCACTGATGCGGTGGCGCAGCCCGGGCTCGGCGCTCACCAGGCGCTCACGGATGGCGTACAGGTGCTCGACGGGCACCGCACCGAGGTCAGGGGCATTCGCCGCGAGCCAGTCGCGCAACACGGCCTCGGCGCTGACGATGACCGGGGCGGTATCCCACAGGGTGTCGTCGAGGTCGAACGTAATCAGCTTGATACTCATGAATCGCTGCCCTTGCTGCGTTTTGCCCGAGGATGGGCGCTGTCATAGACAGCGGCCAGATGCTGGAAATCAAGGTGAGTGTAGATCTGGGTGGTGGCGATGTCGGCATGGCCGAGCATTTCTTGCACGGCGCGCAGATCCTGGGACGACTCCAGCAAGTGACTGGCGAACGAGTGACGCAACATGTGCGGGTGCAGGTTCTGGCCCAGCTCGCGCTCGCCAGCTGCCTGCACGCGCAATTGAATCGCCCGTGGGCCGAGGCGGCGTCCCTGGCGGCTGACGAACACGGCGTTGTCCTGAGGGGCGCTGATACCGCGTAGCGCGAGCCATTGCTCAAGCGCTTCGCGGGCCTTGCGACCGACCGGTAACACCCGGGTTTTGCTGCCTTTACCACGTACTTCTACCAGGCCTGCGGCGAGGTCGAGTTGGTCGGTGTCGAGGCTGGTCAGTTCAGACAGGCGCAGGCCCGAGGAGTAGAACAGCTCGAGCATGGCCTGGTCGCGGCGCGCGAGAAAGTCGTCTTCCACCGCGCCTTCGAGCAGTTGCAGGGCGCGGTCAGTGTCCAGGGTCTTGGGCAGGCGCCGCTCACCTTTGGGCGCCGACAGGCCGTTGGCCGGATCGTGGCTGCACAGGCCTTCGCGATTGAGGTATCGGTAAAAACCCCGAACGGCCGAGAGCAGGCGCGCCAGGCTGCGCGACGATTGCCCCTGATGGTGCTGGCGGGCAATGAGCTGGCGCAGGTGCTGGATCTGCAGGGCATTCCAGCTGTCGATGTGCTGCTTGGCGCAGAACGCCAGGACCGTCTCGAGGTCGCGGCGGTAGGCCAGCTGGGTGTGCTCGGATACTTGGCGCTCAGTGCGCAGGTGCGCACTGAAGGCCTGGAGCTGGCGCTCCATCAGCGCACCGGGCGCAGGGTCTGGGTAAAGCGTGGTACCACGCGGCCAAGCACTTCGGCGATGTAGCTGAGGAACAGGGTGCCGACGCTGCTTTTGTAGTGCTGCGGGTCACGGCTGGCGATGGCCAGCACGCCATGCAGGCCCTGGTGGTTCAAGGTGGCGACGGCGGTGGAGCCGACCTCCTTGCGCTGCTCTTCACCAAACAGAAAGTCCAGTTCGTGGTCGCGCAGGTTGCCGCTGACGGTCTTGCCGCTGCACAGCAGGCCACCGATGGCTTGCTGGGCATCGGCACTGTTGACCCAGCGACCGACCGGCGCGGCGGCCTCGCCGAACAGGATCAGGCTGACGAAGGGCACCTTGAACTCCTGGCGCAAGCTGTCTTCGACAGCCATGACCACGCTTTCGAGGCTGTCGGCATCGAGCAGGTCGAGGATCAGCCGGCGGGTCTTGTCGAACAGCCGGTCGTTGTCGCGGGCCACGTCCATCAACTGCGAGAGGCGGTGACGCATCTCGATGTTGCGGTCGCGCAGCAGCTTGAGTTGACGCTCCACCAGCGACACGCTGTCGCCGCGCTGGTGAGGGATGTGCAACTCGCTGAGCAGCTCATCGTGCTCGGCGAAAAACGTCGGGTTGTCGCGCAGGTAGGCCACCACGGCGTCAGCCCCGAAGGCGGGCGTCGAGCCCTCGGCACAATGGTCGGTGGGCTGCTCGGCAGGAGCCTGGGGCTGATCGGTCATGGTTGGCACTCACTCATAGACGAACCTGTCCTTCGAAAACGCGTACGGCAGGGCCGGTCATCAGCACCGGCTTGCCCGGGCCTTCCCATTCAATGGACAGGCGCCCACCAGGAAGGTCGATCAGCAGTGGCGAATCCATCCAGCCCTGGCTGATGGCGGCGACAGCGGCAGCGCAGGCGCCCGTACCGCAGGCCTGGGTTTCCCCGGCGCCGCGTTCCCATACGCGCAACTGGGCGCGGTGGCGATCGATGACCTGGATGAAACCGACATTCACCCGCTGCGGGAAGCGCGGGTGGTGTTCGATCTGCGGGCCCAGTTCGTGAACCGGGGCGCTGTTGATGTCGTCGACCCGGATCACGGCGTGGGGGTTGCCCATCGACACCGCGGCCAGCTCGACCTGGCGCCCGGCCACGTCCAGCGGGTAGCTCAAGGCCTGGGCCGGCGCATCGAACGGCACTTCGGCCGGCGTCAGGCGCGGCGGACCCATGTCGACGCAAATCTGACCGTCGTTGCGCACGTCCAGCTCAATGATGCCGCCTTTGGTTTCGACGCGGATGAGCTTTTTCGTGGTCAGGCGCTTGTCCAGCACGAAGCGTGCGAAGCAGCGCGCACCGTTCCCGCACTGCTCGACCTCAGAGCCGTCAGCGTTGAAGATCCGGTAGCGAAAGTCCACTTCCGGATTGCTTGGCGCTTCGACGATCAGCAATTGGTCAAAGCCGATGCCGGTGTGGCGATCACCCCATTGCTTGGCGTGCTTGGGCAGGATGTGCGCATGCTGGCTGACCAGGTCGAGGACCATGAAGTCATTGCCCAGCCCATGCATTTTGGTAAAACGCAGCAGCATGGGTTTACTCCGGCAGCAGGCTTTCGCCAGCGAACAACTCGGCTACGGTTTCGCGGCGACGCACTTCGAAGGCCTGGTCACCGTCGACCAGGATTTCGGCGCAGCGGCCACGGGTGTTGTAGTTCGAGCTCATGACAAAACCATAGGCGCCTGCCGAGTGCACCGCCAGCAGATCGCCTTCGGCCAGGTTGAGCGTGCGCTCTTTGGCCAGGAAGTCGCCGGTTTCGCAGATCGGTCCGACCACATCGTAGGTACGGCCTTCGCCCGCACGCGGTTGCACGGCGGTGACGTTCATCCAGGCCTGGTACAGGGCAGGGCGGATCAGGTCGTTCATCGCCGCATCGACGATGGCGAAGTCTTTGTGTTCGGTGTGCTTGAGGTATTCGACGCGGGTCAGCAAGACGCCGGCGTTGGCCACGATGTAGCGGCCTGGCTCGAACACCAGGGCCAGGTCGCGCTCGCCGAGGCGCTCGCGGATGGCCTTGATGTAGTCGCCCGCCAGCGGCGGCTCTTCATCACGGTAACGCACGCCGACACCGCCACCCAGGTCCAGGTGACGCAGGTGGATACCGCAGTCGCCGAGGCGGTCGATCAGCGCCAGCAGGCGGTCGAGGGCATCGAGGAAGGGTTCCAGGGTGGTCAGTTGCGAGCCGATGTGGCAGTCGACACCCACCACTTCCAGGTTCGGCAACTGGGCCGCGCGGATGTAGACCTCTTCAGCATCGGCAATGGCGATGCCGAATTTGTTTTCTTTAAGCCCGGTGGAGATGTACGGGTGGGTGCCGGCATCGACGTCCGGGTTGACCCGCAGCGAGATCGGCGCGCGCAGACCCATTTCGGCGGCCACCACTTGCAGGCGCTCCAGCTCGTCGGTGGACTCGACGTTGAAGCAGTGCACACCGACTTCCAGGGCACGGCGCATGTCTTCGCGGGTTTTGCCAACCCCGGAGAACACCACGCGATCGGCGCGGCCGCCAGCGGCCAGTACACGCTCAAGCTCGCCACCGGAAACGATATCGAAGCCTGCGCCCAGGCGGGCCAGCAGGTTCAGCACGCCGAGGTTGGAGTTGGCCTTGACGGCAAAGCAGACCAGGTGCGAGACACCCTGCAGGGCATCGGCATAGCTACGGTACTGGGCCTCGATGTGAGCGCGCGAGTAGACGTAGGTAGGTGTGCCGAAACGTTGGGCAATGGCCGACAGGGCCACGCCTTCCGCGAACAGTTCACCGTCGCGGTAGTTGAAAGCGTCCATGGGGTACCCTTACTGATGCTTGTGCGATTGCGACTTTTGACCGTCTTTGCTGTCGTCTGGCAGGTACAGCGGGCCCTTCTGGCCGCAGGCGGAAACAAGGCAGGCAATCGCGACGAGCGCCGCGAGGGAGGAGATCAGGCGCTTCATGGCGTAATCCTTTGAAATAAGCAGTATTGCGCCCGAGTATACCGAGCACCTGCCGCCTTGCCTATGCGGGTGGCCAGCCGTCGGGCGGGGGGTGGCTGTCGGCAGGTGCGCAGGGCGGTATCCTTTGCATTCGGCGCGCTGCACTCGTATCTTGCCCGGCTTGCGTGTGTGCAGACAATTTTGAGGTTCTTGCAATGAGTTTGACTGAAGCGCGTTTTCACGACCTGGTCGACGCGACCCAACAGGCACTGGAAGACCTGTTCGACGAGAGCGGTATGGATCTGGACATGGAAAACTCGGCCGGCGTGCTGACCATCAAGTTTGAAAACGGCAGCCAGCTGATCTTCAGTCGCCAGGAACCGTTGCGCCAGCTGTGGCTGGCCGACAAGTCCGGCGGCTTCCACTTCGACTTCGACGAAGAGTCGAAGAAGTGGACTTGCGAAAAGACCGAAGAGTTGCTCGGCGAGATGCTCGAGCGCATTGTCTGGGAGCGGGCTGGCGAAAAGCTGGACTTCGACGAAATCTGAGATGAGTACTGCAGCCAAGCCGGCCAAGCCGCTCTACAGCAATGTCAGTCCGGCGGTGCCGTCACCGTGTATCAGCACGTGTCGACTGGATGAACACAAGGTCTGCATTGGCTGTTTCCGCCATGTCGAGGATATTCGCCAGTGGCGCTCGGCCGATGACGAGCAGCGCCGGGTGATCTGCCAGCAGGCCCAGGCGCGCCGACAACAGGCAGAAACGCCTTAAACCCTGCGGGTATTGTGTATTTACTTGGCTGTGTTAGTGTCGATGGTGCTTCGGCGATGCCGAATTCCTGCAAACCCCGCCCTTGGGCGGGGTTTTGCTTTATATCGCTCAAAAAAAGGAGTCTGACTGGATCATGAGCACCAAGCCTTCCATTATCGTCACCCGATTGGACGTTCAGCGTCTCGAGCGTCTGATCGACAGCCTCGACGAGAAGACGCAGGATTCTCCGGGTGTGCTCGCCTTGCAGGACGAGCTGGACCGTGCCGAGCAGGTCGGTCACGAGGAAGTTCCGGCCGGTGTCGTGACCATGAACTCCCGGGTTCATTGCCGCGAAGAAGCCAGCGGCAAGGACTATCACCTGACGTTGGTGTACCCGAAGGACGCCAACGCCGATGAAGGCAAGATCTCCATCCTCGCGCCGATCGGCAGCGCACTGCTGGGCCTGTCGGTGGGCGAGCAGATCGACTGGCCGGCCCCGGGCGGCAAGACCCTCAAGCTCAAGCTGCTGGAAGTCGAGTACCAGCCTGAAGCCGCAGGCGATTTCGACCTCTGAATTCACATGTGTGCCAGGGCCTCGTTGAGCGCCAGCTCCAGCTCGCCCTTGTAGCGCAGGTAAAGATTGCTTGAGCCCTGGCCGTCGGCGAGCAAGCCCGACAGGTCAAGGTCGGTGATGTAGCATCGGTAGCGCTCGGCATCCCGGCGCTGCCCGATGATCTGGCGGGCGACCTCTGCGTAGAGCTGGTCGCCATGCTCCAACCCGGAAAACTCCTGTTCGTTGCAATACAGCGTGACCTGCACGTTGCTGCCGCTGCCCGGCTGCACGATGGCCTGGACATCGTAGTAAGGCGTGCCGATGGTGCGTGTCGGTGCCTGCCGCGCTTCCACGCTGCGGGCCTTGCCAGGCCCTGCGGGCATCAGTTGATAGTAGAGAATGTCCAGCGACCCCTGGGCGTGCAGTTTGTCCAGCGGCAACTGCGCATCGCGGCGGAACACAATCGACTCCAGAAAGCGCTGCAGGGGCAGCAGCAGGCTGCTTTCGTCATGGTACGCCAGGCGTTGTTGCCACAGGGCATTGTGCTCATCCAGCACGTAAACATCGGCCCAGACATCCTGAACCCGGTAGAACACCTGGATACACGCGGGTTGGCCCAACGGCAGTACGTGCGCCAGGTCGTGATCCTCCAGGGCGTTACCGTCCAGGTGCAGCGGGCTGTAGTCGAGCCGCTCTTCGCACAGGTAGTTCACCAGTGCTTCGGTGCTGTCGAGGGTGATCAGCTCGACCGCTGCCGGGTGCAACTCCAGTACATGGGCATGCTGCTGGACCTGCAGCAGGTAACGATGATTCAGGCCCTGGCCGAGCAGCGCCTGGGCGGTGTCGAACACCGCTTCGACCCGTTGCGCAATGGCCTGCGCGCGGTTGTGGCAAAAACAGCGGACCTGCAGCCGGGGCCGGTGCTCGGCGCTGCCCAGGCTGTTGAGGTAATCGCGCAGGCAGTTCAGCAAGGCATGCTCGCTGTCGTAACGCTTTACCTGGACTTCGTTCCAGCTGTTGAGCGTGATCTGGTCCAGGGTCAGCACCAGGTTCTCGCGTACGCCGGCGTAACTGAGCGAATCGGTGCGTTCGGTGGTCATTACGATGTTGAGGTCGCGGTGGTGTTGCAAGGGGTCGACGCCGACGTTGACCAGCAACAGCATTTCGTCGACAACGCTCGGTTGCAGCAGGCGCTCATCACTGACGCCCGGCAAGGGCAGGGGCACGCTGTGCTGCAGGCTGCCCAGCAGGTTGAACAGCTCGAATTCGCTGAGGTCGCTGCTGCCGGGGTGCAAAGCCAGGCGGGTGCTGCTATCGATGACTCCGTTGCGGTGGGCCCAGGCCAGCAGGTCGAGTAGCTCGCGGCAGCGTTTGATCGGCGCGAAGTGCTCCCACTCATGGACGCCCAGATTACCGTTGTACAGGCCCCAGAGGTATTGCCCGGGCTCTTTGCGGTTGGCGGACTGGACCAGGGTCAGGGTGTCTTCGGCAAGGTCCGGGGCGATGCCGGGGTTGATGAATTCGATCTTGCCGGCCCGGCGCTCGAAGGCAGCATACAGACGACGACCAAGGACATTGAGGTCGCGTTGGTCGATGCGGTTGCTCGTATTCTGGGAACGGGCGAATTGGCACAGAAAGCGATAGCTATGGTTGAGTTCGGCCACCAGCGTGCGCCGTTCGACCGCGACCTGGCGCACTTTCCACTGGCTGCGGCTGTCGAGCAGGGCCAGTTGGCGTTCGTCCCAGCCCCATTCCTGGCTCAAGCGGCGCAACAGGTTGCGCTGCCAGCTGTTGGCGCGCTGACGCGCCAGGCCGCTGAGCTTCTTGTTGACCTTCAGGTACAGGCTGCGCCGCACCAGCTCCAGGCGTTCGTGCTCACCGCGGGCCTGCAGGTACTGCTCGATACGGCGGTAGACCATCATGTAAGGGTCCAGCTCATCCAGGTCGAGGCGGTTGGCGAACACCGCCTGCTTGAACTGCAGGCTCAGGCACTGTACCTGCGGGTGTTCGCTGGCATACACCTCGGTCAGCAGCAGCTTGAGCACCGACTTGTAAGGCGAGTCGATACCTTTGTAGAGCTGCCACAACCCGGCACCGACAAACTCCCCCGGCGGGATGTGCGCCAGGTGGCCCAGGTCCAGGCAGTCATCGGCACGGATGAAACGTTTGCTCAGCAGGGTCTGGGTGTAGCGCTGATAGCGAAGCTCCTCGTACACCGGTACCAACCACCACAGCGGTGTACGGCCGGCCAGCCAGATCGCGGTGCGGTAGAACTCGTCGAGCAGCAGGTAATGCTGGGTGGTGCCGCAATCGTCGGAGCTCAGCTGGTTATCGCGTTCGCCCTGCACAAAACTGTGCGGCTCGATCAGAAACAGGTGGGCCTCGGCGCCCTGGCTGGCAGCCCAGGCTTCCAGCAGCTGGCACTTTTTGCGCAGTTCAGCCTGCTCGCCTTCGCTCAAGTCGGCGGCATGGCAGACCCAGACATCCATGTCGCTTTGTTCGGCCTGCGCCAGGGTGCCCAGGCTGCCCATCAGGTACAGGCCATGAATGGGGCGCGGCGGGTTGCCGTGGCGGGCCTTGTAGGCGAACGAGCGGGTCAGGCGCTGGGCTTCGAGCAACAGTCGGGGGTCCGGCTCGAAATGCGAGATACCTGCGGGCGTGGTGCCGGACACATAGCCGGGTAACAGCGGGTGATTGACGTGAAAGAACAGTGGCAGCAGGCTCAGCACCAGTTGCTGGCGGCTGGACAACCCCTCCATGGCCCGCTCCAGGCGCCCATGATTGAGCGTCAAAAAGCGCGTGCGCAGCTGGCTGAGCACCTTGCGGTCGATGCCCTCGTCAAGGTCGGGGCGGATTTCGTGGGGGTGATTCATCGCAAGCTAAAACCGGCCATGTGGAGGGACGCTGTGGCGAGTTTAAGCGTTATTTGAATTTTGACGCCAATTTGTCAGCGCAGAGAATCGCGGATAAATCCGCTCCTACAGGGTTCTGTGGGAGCGGATAGTTGCTTGCGCAAATCAGGTTCAGGCTGGCTGGGCGACGTTCAGGATGGTCAGCAACTGCTGTGCGTGTTCGGCAGCATCATGCCCCAGACTGGTCAGGTAGCCGCCGTCCGGCTGGTCGGTCAGTCCTTTGTCGTACAGGCGTTGGGCTGCAGCGATGAGCTCTTTCGACGCAGTGTTATGGACCTTGATGCCTTCCTGGCTGCTATCCAGGTTGAACAGGGCAAGGACTTCCAGCTCGGCAATCAGTTCGGGGGTAAACGACATAGAGACTCCGACTTCCAGACAAGGAGGGCAGCACCGTCGCCGGTGCCTGGTTTTGCAGTGTAGTCAGGGAAATCCTGCTTTGCTTCAGTCCTTTTCCGGCGGCAGCTCGGGCAGGGCGCGCAAGGCGGTTTCGTACCATTCGGTGTTGAAGGCGCGGTCTTCTTCGAGCATTGCGTCAATCTCGTAGGCCAGCACATGGGCCATGAGGTTGAGGATGTCGTCGCGCTCGTAACCCACCAGGGTGAGCTTGTTGAACGTGGCTTTGGCCGCCGGTGGGTTGTCGCTTTCAATCTGGTTTTCGATCGCTTCGATCAGGGTCGACTCGGCGAACTCTTCTTCGTCGTTGTCGATATCGGTTGGCTCGCTCATGGGCGATCTCCTCTGAAGGGGCGTCCAGTTTGCCATGAGCCCGCAGCCAATGCCTTGCTATCGACAAACTCCATGATGCTGGTCAGTACCCGGCCTTGGGTCTATAACTCCTCGGCCAACCCCTTTCCGGCCTGGAGGCTGTATTCATGCTCAAGCTTCATGGATTTGCTGTCAGTAACTACTACAACATGGTCAAGCTGGCGCTGCTGGAAAAAGGCCTGCCGTTCGAAGAGGTGCTGTTTTTCGGTGGTCAGAGCCCGGATGCGCTGAAGAAGAGCCCGCGCGGCAAGGTGCCAGTGCTGGAAACCGAGCATGGCTTTCTGAGCGAGACCAGCCTGATTCTCGAGTACATCGAATACACCCACGCCGGGGACAAGCCACTGCTGCCGACCGACGCCTTTGCTCAGGCCAAGGTGCGTGAGCTGGCCAAAGAGATCGAGCTCTACATCGAGTTGCCGGCCCGCGCCTGCTACCCGGAAGCCTTCTTTGGAGCCAAGGTCGATCCGGCCATCAAGGACAAGGCAAAGGCCGAGCTGCTGGCGGGTGTGGAGACGCTCAAGCGTAACGGCAGCTTCTCACCCTATGTTGCGGGCAACCAGATGACCCTTGCCGACATGAAGTTCTGCTTCAGTCTCGATCTGGCCAGTGCAGTGGGCAAGGAAGTCTTTGATATCGACCTGTTGGCGGACTTTCCGCAGGCAAAGGCGCTGCTCAAACACTTCAAGCAGAATCCCAACGTACAGAAAATCACCGCTGACAAGGAAGCGCAGATGCCCGCATTCCTCGACATGGTGCGTAGCGGCAAGCGTTAAGCCGTCCGCCGAGCAGGCTCGCGGCATTGCGCCGACGAGCCTGTGCGCAGGGCTTAGCGGCTGGCCAGCAGCGCTTTGCCGCGGGCTACAGCGGCCCGGACTTGAGCTGGCGCCGTACCGCCAATGTGGTTACGGGCGTTAACCGAGCCTTCCAGGGTGAGCACGGCGAACACATCCTGTTCAATCTGGTCGCTGAACTGACGCAGCTCGTCCAGGCTCATTTCGGCCAGGTCTTTACCGGTGTCGACACCATATTTCACCGCATGGCCGACAATTTCGTGGCAATCACGGAACGGCAGGCCACGGCGTACCAGGTAGTCGGCCAGGTCTGTCGCGGTGGAGAAGCCGCGCAGGGCCGCTTCGCGCATGATCGCATGGCGCGGTTTGATCGCCGGAATCATGTCGGCAAAGGCGCGCAGGGAGTCACGCAGGGTGTCCGCGGCGTCGAACAGCGGCTCTTTGTCTTCCTGGTTGTCCTTGTTGTAGGCCAGTGGCTGGCCTTTCATCAGGGTCAGCAGGCCGGTGAGCGCGCCAAACACACGACCGGTCTTGCCACGTACCAGCTCCGGGACGTCCGGGTTTTTCTTTTGCGGCATGATCGAGCTGCCGGTGCAGAAGCGGTCGGGCAGGTCGATGAACTGGAACTGGGCGCTGGTCCACAGCACCAGCTCTTCGGAGAAGCGCGACAGGTGCATCATCGCCACGCTGGCGGCTGCGCAGAATTCAATGGCGAAGTCACGGTCGGACACGCCGTCCAGCGAGTTGCCACCTACCGCTTCAAAGCCCAGCAGCTGGCAGGTCAGTTCACGATCGATCGGGTAAGTGGTGCCGGCCAGCGCCGCGCTGCCCAGTGGCATGCGATTGGTGCGCTTGCGGCAGTCGACCAGGCGCTCGTAGTCGCGGCTGAGCATTTCGAACCAGGCCAGCAGGTGGTGACCAAAGGTCACTGGCTGGGCGGTTTGCAGGTGGGTGAAGCCGGGCATGATGGTCTCGGCTTCGCGCTCGGCCTGCTCCAGCAGGCCCTGCTGCAGGCGGGTGATCTCGGCCAGGATCAGGTCGATTTCATCGCGCAGCCACAGGCGGATGTCGGTGGCGACCTGATCGTTGCGGCTACGGCCGGTGTGCAGCTTTTTACCGGTGATGCCGATGCGGTCGGTCAGGCGTGCTTCGATGTTCATGTGCACGTCTTCAAGGTCGACGCGCCAGTCGAAGTTACCGGCTTCGATTTCGCCCTGGATGGTTTTCAGGCCATCGATGATGGTGTCGCGCTCGGCATCGGTCAGTACGCCGACCTTCGCCAGCATGGTGGCGTGGGCGATCGAACCCATGATGTCGTGGCGGTACAGGCGCTGGTCGAAATTGACGGAGGCGGTGAAACGGGCGACGAAGGCGTCGACGGGCTCACTGAAGCGGCCGCCCCAGGACTGATTGGTCTTGTCGGTGCTCATGGATTCACTCGTTGAAGGCGTGAACGGAAAAGTGGCGTCGATAATAGCAGGGTTGAGCGCCAAGCCGCAGGGCGGCGGTCGGGGCAGATGCGTGAATATGTCGCGGCAGGGGTACGCGACAGCGCTCGAACAACAGGATATTTATCGATTGAACGGCAGCGTTCCGGCAACCGTCTACAGTTGGACAGAGGATCTGCATGTTTCCTGCCGATCCAGTGAATCTTTAGCCTTCGTGCGAGTCAGAGCGTGGATCGCCGTGACGGTCGTACCTCACTTGTCTACGCTACCCTTGTGCGAGACTCACGCAGGAATCCAGCGCAATATGAATGTCCTGATCGTTGATGACGAACCCCAAGCCCGGGAACGCCTGAGCCGACTGCTTGGCGAACTGGAGGGTTATACAGTGCTGGAGCCCAGCGCCACCAATGGCGATGAAGCTCTGGCCCTGATCGACAGCCTCAAGCCCGAGGTGGTGCTGCTCGACATTCGCATGCCCGGCATGGACGGCCTTCAGGTCGCCGCCCGGTTATGCGAGCGCGAAGCGCCACCGGCTGTGCTGTTTACCACCCACGAAGACGAGTTTGGCGTGCAGGCCTTCAAGGGCAGTACGTTGAGCTACGTGCTCAAGAGCACCGATGCTGCAGGGCTGCGCGAAGCCTTGCGCAAGGCCGAGCGGCCAAATCGGGTACAGCTCTCGGCACTGACCCGGCCGGCCGCCGAAAGCGGCAACGGGCCGCGCAGCCATATCAGTGCGCGAACCCGCAAAGGCATCGAGCTGATCCCCCTGGACCATGTGATCTACTTTATTGCCGATCACAAGTACGTGACTTTGCGTCATGACGGCGGGGAAGTGCTGCTCGACGAGCCGCTCAAGGCCCTGGAAGACGAGTTCGGCGAGCGTTTTGTGCGTATTCACCGCAATGCGCTGGTAGCGCGCAATCGCATCGAGCGAATGCAGCGCACGCCGCTTGGGCATTTCCAGCTGTTTCTCAAGGGGCTCAATGGTGACGCGCTGATTGTCAGCCGCCGGCATGTCGCGGGCGTACGCAAGATGATGCAGCAGCTTTAGCCCGCAGCGGTTCGATGATTCCACCAGGGATGGTGGTTTTTCCTGTGACATAGATCTGCAGGCGAGCCGGATTGAGCTGTTATCATCCGTAGCATCTATCTTGTACGGATCGATCCATGTCCACTCGTGAAATCCGCATTGCCACGCGCAAAAGTGCCCTTGCCCTGTGGCAGGCCGAATACGTCAAAGCCCGTCTGGAGCAGGCTCACCCTGGCCTGTTGGTAACACTGGTCCCGATGGTCAGCAGGGGCGACAAGCTGCTCGACTCGCCATTGTCGAAGATTGGCGGCAAAGGCCTGTTCGTCAAAGAGCTTGAGACCGCGTTGCTGGAAAACCAGGCTGACATCGCCGTACATTCGATGAAAGACGTACCGATGGACTTCCCCGAAGGCCTGGGGCTGTACTGCATCTGCGAGCGCGAAGACCCGCGTGACGCCTTCGTTTCCAACACCTTCAAGAACCTCGATGAACTGCCTGCCGGGAGCATCGTGGGTACCTCCAGCCTGCGTCGACAGGCCCAGCTTCTGGCCCGCCGACCTGACCTTGAAATCCGCTTTTTGCGCGGCAACGTCAATACTCGCCTGGCCAAACTGGATGCCGGCGAGTACGACGCAATCATCCTTGCGGCTGCCGGCCTGATTCGCCTCGGTTTTGAAGCGCGGATAAGCTCCAGCATCAGCGTAGAAGACAGCCTGCCTGCCGGTGGCCAGGGCGCGGTGGGCATCGAATGCCGCAGCGTCGACAGCGAGATCCATGCATTGCTGGCACCGCTGCACCATCAGGACACCGCTGACCGTGTGGTTGCCGAGCGCGCCCTGAACAAGCACCTCAATGGCGGTTGCCAGGTTCCGATTGCCTGCTACGCCGTGCTTGAAGGCGAGCAGCTGTGGTTGCGGGGGCTGGTGGGCGAGCCGAGTGGCGGCAAGCTGCTGACCGCACAGGCCCGGGCGCCGCGCAGTGACGCGCAGGCATTGGGTGTGCAGGTGGCCGAAGCCCTGCTGCAGCAAGGCGCTGAAGAGATCCTCAAGGCGGTTTATGGCGAGGCTGGCCACCCGTGAACCGCTGGCGCCTGCTCCTGACCCGGCCGGCGGAAGAATGCACGGCCCTGGCGCAGAGCCTGCTTGAACACGGCGTCGCGAGCAGTAGCCTGCCGCTGCTGGAGATTGAGCCCGTGGGGCTGGATGAGCAGGCGCTGGGCGTGTTGCGCGCTGTCGATCGCTACGCGGCGATTATCGTGGTAAGCAAGCCGGCGGCCCGCCTTGGTCTGGCCGAACTGTCGCGATTGTGGCCACAACTGCCGCCGCTGGCCTGGTTCACCGTGGGCGCCGCTTCTGCTCAGATTCTGCAGGCGCAGGGCTGTCAGGTCAGTTACCCGCCCGTGGGTGACGACAGCGAGGCGCTGCTGCAGTTGCCGGCGCTGTGTCAGGCCATTGCCGGCCCGGCACCCCGTGTGTTGATCATGCGCGGCGAGGGCGGGCGCGAATGGCTCGCCGAGCGTCTCGCTGAGCAAGGTGCTAGTGTCGATTATCTGGAACTCTACCGCCGTTGTTTGCCAGCCTACCCGGATGGCACCCTGGCCGGGCGCGTTTGCAGTGAACGCCTGAACGGCCTGGTGGTCAGCAGTGGGCAGGGGTTTGAACACCTTCGCCAGTTGGCTGCGAATGATTGGCCAAGGTTGGCGCAGCTGACATTGTTTGTGCCCAGCCCGCGCGTAGCGGCACAAGCCCGGGAAGCCGGTGCACAGAATGTAGTGGACTGTCGCGGTGCCAGTGCCGCGGCGTTATTGGCAGCGTTGCGGCAAACCCCCGCACCTGCCCTTGAGGCGCTAAGCTGATTGGCGTCGAGCCCAATGCAAAGGATGGATACGTGAGCGAAACTGTCTTGCCCAACGATGACCTGCAAGCGACGCCAGAAGCGTCTGAACCCACTGCCGCCACGCCGAGCAAGCGCTCGGCCAATGGCCTGGCAATCCTGGCTTTGCTGCTCGGAGCTGCGGGCGTTGCAGTAGGCGGGTGGGGCGTGTGGCAGGTGCGTCAGCTCCAGGGTGCCGAACAAGGCCAGGGCCAGTACCTGCAATCCTTGAGCGAAAAGACCCAGGCGCTGCAGCTGCGTGAGCAGCAGATGTCGGCGCAGTTGGCGGCGTTGCCGGCAGCAGACGAGCTCGAAGACCGTCGCCGCCTGGTTGCGCAACTGCAGGGTGATCAGCAACGGTTGAGCCAGCGTCTGGAAACCATTCTTGGCGCTAGCCGCAAGGACTGGCGCCTGGCGGAGGCCGAGCATTTGCTACGCCTGGCCAGCCTGCGCTTGTCTGCCCTGCAGGATATCGTCAGTGCGCGCGCGCTGGTTCAGGGGGCTGACGAGATTCTGCGTGAGCAGAGTGACCCGGGCGCCTTTGCCGCGCGCGAGCAACTGACCAAAAGCCTGGCCACACTCAACAGCGTTCAGCAACCGGACCGTACCGGGTTGTTCCTGAAACTGGCGGCGCAGCGTGAACTGGTGCAGCAATTGAGCGCGGTGTCGCCAGAGTTCAACAGTAATGCCGACGCCTTGGGTGCACTGACCGCCGATGGCGATGGCGCCAGTCGCTGGTCGCAGTGGTGGGCGGAAATATCCAAGTACTTCCAGATCGATTTCAATGCCGACGAAAACATTCGTCCGTTGCTGGCTGGGCAATCCCTCAACCAGCTGCGCCTGGCCCTGAGCCTGACGATCGAACAGGCCCAGTGGGCCGCGCTCAATGGTGAAGCAAAGGTCTATACCCAGGCCCTGGACGATGCGCGCAGTATCCTGCTGGCCAACTTCAATGCGGACAACCCGCAGAGCAAAGCCATGCTCGACAGCCTCAATGCCCTGGCAGAAGAGCCGGTGTCGGTTGTGGTTCCAGACCTGGCGGACAGCCTCAGTGCTGTGCAGGCGTACCTTGAGCGTCGGCACCTGCCGGCCGAGGAGGTCAAGCCATGAAACGCGTATACCTGCTGGCAGTCGTGGCCATTGCGGCCGCTGCCGCGCTCGGGATCGCGATCGCCAAACACAGTGGTTATGTGTTGATTTCCTACGGCAGCTTTCGCTATCAATCCGGCCTCTGGACAGCGCTCGCGGTATTGGCCTGTCTCATTCTGGGTGTGTTGCTGGTGCGTTTTCTGGTGGGGCTGGTGCTGACCTCCAGCGGCGTGGTCAATCCCTGGTCACGGCGCAACCGCAGCCGTCGTACCCGGCTGGCCATCGAGCAGGGCCAGCTGGACCTTGCCGAGGGGCGTTGGGCCAGTGCCCAGCGTCACCTGCAACGCGCCGCCGAAGCCGAGCGGCAGCCACTGCTGTACTACCTCGGCGCCGCTCGCGCCGCCAATGAACTGGGCCGCGTGGAAGACCGCGATAACTTGCTGGAGCGGGCGCTGGAGCGTCAGCCGCAAGCCGAGCTGGCCATTGCCTTGAGTCATGCCCAGTTGCAGATGGATCGCGGCGAGAGTGATGCGGCCCTGACAACCCTGCAGGCCATGCAGGAGCGTCATCCGCATAACGCGCAGGTGCTGCGCCTGTTGCAGCGGCTGTACCGCGAGCGTGGCGACTGGTCGGCGCTGATCCGCCTGTTGCCTGAGCTGCGCAAAGACAAAGTCTTGCCGGCCGCCGAGTTGGCGGATCTGGAGCGCCGCGCCTGGGGCGAAAACCTGAGCCTGGCTGTCAGCCGTGAGGGCGAGGACCAGAGTGCGCGCCAGTCACTGGAGCGCGCCTGGCAGCAGCTTACGGCGGCGCAGCGACAGGAGCCGCAACTGGTCTCGGCCTATGCCGAGCAACTGCGCCAACTGGGTGCGCAAGGCGAGGCTGAGGAGGTGCTGCGTGCCGCGCTCAAGCGTCAGTACGAGAGCCACCTGGCAAGGCTCTATGGCCTGGTGCGCGGGTCTGATGTGGCGCGTCAACTGCAAACAGCGGAAGGCTGGTTGAAGGACCATGGCGATGATCCGGGACTGTTGCTCACCCTGGGCCGGCTGAGCCTGCAGAACCGTCTCTGGGGCAAGGCGCGCGACTACCTGGAAAGCAGCTTGCGTTTGCAACGCAACCCCGAGGCCTGTGCCGAACTTGCGCGCCTGCTGGCGGGGCTGGGGGATAACGAGCGCAGCAACCAGTTGTTCCAGGAAGGCCTGGGTCTGCTGGACGAGCGTCTGTTGGCATTGCCATTGCCGGAAGCCGTTCGCGCTTGAACACCCCTTGGGCTCGTGGCATGCCGCGGGCTCAAGGCTTCATAGAAAATGACTACGCCTTCCTACGTAATTGCCCTGCAATGCACTAAGTGCGTTTCTGAAGTATTTCGCGAAATTTCCCTTATCAGACAATGATTTGTCCCAATTCTTGCGCCTTGAAACAATACGCGTCTTTCCTCTACCGTTGGTGCTTATCCACTTGATTCCGGAACTGCCATGCCGTTGGCCCGCATCCGCCTGTTGTTCCTGCCGGCGCTATTCGCCTCGGTACTGATGTTGGCTGCCGCGTTCTATCTGGAGTGGGGGATGGCACAGGTGCCTTGCGCCTTGTGCTACAGCCAGCGGCTGGTGCTGGCTGTGTTCGCAGGGGTGTGCTTGTGCGCGGTGGTGCAGGCGCCCGGGCACCGGGGTACACGGGTCTATGCCGCATTGACGCTACTTCTGGCTTTTGCCGGAGCGTTGCTGGCGGCTCGACAGGTCTATTTGCAGAGTACGTCGCTGGTGCCGGGCAATAGTTGCCCGGCGCCATTTGGTTATAGCGTCGAGAACATGCCACTGAGTGAGCTGCTCAAGACCATGGTGGTCGGCAACCCTGATTGCGTACGGATCAACTGGAGCTTTCTCGATCTGACGATTCCAGAGTGGAGTCTGTTGTCGTTCTTGTTACTGGCCGCGTTGTCCCTGAATCAGGTGTTTGGGCGCTGGCGTTCGAATTTCCGTCATCGGGCCGAAAAATAAAGCCCTCCGTCGATGTTGTAAACGACCGATGGCAAGTAGGAACGGGATTAAACACTTGTATGAACTTTGTAGGCTGAGTACCTTGAAGCCAAGGGCGCACGGGAATAATCTCCCTGCACGCATACCGAAAACACAGCTGCTCGATGCGGCCTGCTGATTTCACCATTGCTGCGCACACTTGCGAGCGGGGGCAGGCGCATTACCCAGAAGGGAAGAGATCGCCATGCTAGATAGTTGTCAGAATGCTCAGGAACGCTGGGGCGGAGTTCACAAGCTCATTGACCGTTGGTTGGATGAGCGCGCAGAGTTGGTGACAGCCTTCCGCGAGTTGCGCGATGCCAAGCCGGCTTTCGCCGACAAGGACAAAAGCCGGGATTTCTGTGCGGTGCTGATCGACTATGTGTCGGCCTGGCACTTCGAGGTAAGCGAACAGTTGGTCAGCGAGGCGAAGGCCTTCGGTGATACACGTGGCCTGGAGCTGGCAAAACAGATCAGCCCGCGTATCGATGCAACCACCGAAATCGCCTCGGCCTTCAACGATCACTGCGACAAGGGGGACTGCAACGACCCTGAGCGCTTCGCGAAAAAGTTGAACGAACTCGGCAGCTTGCTGCATGAGCGTTTTGAACTTGAAGATTGCCTGATCGAAGTGTTGCACAACGCCCATAGCGAAGAAGGCGCCGTGCAGGCCTGATCGGCGTGCCGGCTGCTCAGTCGGCCACTCCGAGCAGTTCAATCTCGAATACCAGTGGCGTATAGGGCGCAATCAAGTCGCCCGCGCCTTCGGCGCCATAGGCCTGTGCTGAAGGAATCACCAGTCGCCACTTCGATCCCGTTGCCATTTCCGGCAGCGCCACTTGCCAGCCCTCGATCACACTGTCCAGATTGAACCATTGCGGTTGCTGGCTCTGATCGAACACGGTGCCATCGGGCAACATTCCGACATAGCGAACCTGGACTTTGCCCTTGGCGTTGGGCTTCGCGCCGCTGCCTTTGCTCAGTTCACTGACCAGAATGCCTGCGGCTAATTCGCGCACGCCTGCGCGGGAACGTTCGGTGGCCATGAAGCGTTTTTCAGCACTCAGCATCTGTTCGCTTTGTGCATGCAGTGCTGCTTCATTGGCTCGGGCTTCGTGTTCGCTGAGCAGTGCCGCCATGCGTGCTTCGCTAAGCGCCAAAGGCTTGTTTTGATAGGCCTGGCGCAGCCCTTCGAGCAAGGCGTCCAGTTGCAGGTCAGGTACCTGCGTACGCAAGCGTTCGCCCAGGCTTGCGCCCAGGCTGTAGGCCAGATCGTGATCATCTGTGGTGGGCTGGGCAGGCGCTGCAATGAGCGCTGCAGGCCATAGAAAAAGAGCTAGTACGAGATGGCGTGACACGGGCTCACTCCTGCTTCAACGAGCGCAAAGTATGCCAGCCTTCGCTGGGAACTTTGGCTAAATATCAGCAGCACTTTGTGAAGCATCTACACTGATTTCCAGCTGCAGCAATAACAACTTTGCCCAGGCATGCAACGCGGCGAATTTAATACTGTCAACATGCCCTAGCGGCGGTAGCAGCAGAAGCATAGTATGAGCCGCACTCTCGTCAGCCAGGAGGTAAGCCATGTCGGCCAATAAGAAGCCAGTAAGTACGCCGTTACATCTGCTCCAGCAACTCTCGGGCAGCCTGCTCGATCATTTGGAAAATGCCTGCTCGCAAGCGCTGGCTGATGCTGAAAAACTGCTCGCCAAGTTGGAAAAACAACGCGGCAAGGCACAAGAGAAATTGCACAAATCCCGTCTCAAACTGCAGGACGCTGCCCACGCCGGAAAAGCCAAGGCGCAGGCCAAGGCAAAGTCTGCAGCCGCTGAACTTGAAGAACTGCTCGACTCGCTCAAAGAGCGCCAGTCGCAGACCCGCACCTACATTCAGCAGCTCAAGCGCGATGCCCAGGAAAGCCTGAAACTGGCCCAGGGTGTTGGCAAGGTCAAGGAAGCAGCAGCCAAGGCGCTGACCCAGCGTGCAGCCAAACCTGCACCGGTTGCAGCGGCCAAGCCTGCGAGCAAACCTGCAGCACGTACAGCAGCTGCGAAACCTGCCGCCAAGCCTGCGGCCAAACCAGCTGCAGCCAAGGCGCCTGCCAAGCCAGCGGCTAAAACCGCTGCTGCAAAACCTGCGGCCAAGCCAGCCGCCAAACCTGTTGCAGCCAAGGCACCTGCCAAGCCAGCGGCTAAAACCGCTGCTGCAAAACCTGCAGCCAAGCCGGTTGCTGCCAAAGCACCTGCCAAGCCAGCGGCTAAAACTGCTGCTGCAAAACCAGCTGCAAAACCTGCGGCTAAAACGGCTGCTGCAAAACCTGCGGCCAAACCAGCTGCAGCGAAAGCGCCGGCCAAACCAGCGGCTAAAACTGCCGCTGCCAAACCTGCAGCAAAACCGGTTGCAGCCAAGCCTGCCGCTAAACCTGCGGCCAAGCCGGCTGCGGCGAAACCCGCCGCTAAACCCGCGGCCAAACCTGCTGCGGCGAAGCCTGCTGCAAAACCCGCAGCCAAGCCAGCTGCTGCCAAACCAGCGGCCAGGTCTGCAGCCAAACCCGCTGCTGCCAAGCCAGCAGTAAAACCAGCCGCCGCACCAACGCCAGCGGCTCCAACCACAGCGCCAGCTTCGGCAACCCCGGCCTCGGCACCTGTCGCACCCGCCGCTACACCGTCGAGCGCACCCGTTACGTCGGTTACCAACCCTCAGACACCGTCGTCGGCGTCCTGAGTCATTTGCATTGCGGCGCGCAGCACATGCCGCGCGTCGTGATGCAAGCGGGTGTCTGGCGAGGTCAGCAACGGCAGCCAGTCCGTACCCTCTTCGGCATTCGTTGCCCAACCTTCGCTTAGTGCTTGCAGCCGCTCCAGCAGCATTCGTTCTGCCGCCAATTCCAGTCCCTTGACCTGATCACGCAAGCTTGCCAATGGCAGGTCCTGCAAGGCTGCCGTGCGCCATTGCCGGCGCAGGCTACGCAGTGGTTTTACCACCTCGTCCTGCCAGACATCGGCCAGGGAACGTAGCGCCTGCAGGCGCGACTCGTCAGGCGTGACACCGCGCTCACCGAGCCAGGCCACGCATAACAGCAGGCAAACATCGCCGCCGTGATCCTGCCATTGCAGGCAGGCCACCTCCACCCCTGGGCGGGCGTACAGATTCAGGGCAAAATTCCACAGGTCGGTGTGCATGGTCCCACTCGCGCCAGTTGCCGACGAAGCTGGTAGACTCCGCGGCCATTATGATCAGACTATCGAACCTCACTTTACAGCGTGGTCCCCAGCGCCTGCTAGAAGGCGCTGAAATGACCCTGCATGCCGGTCAGAAGGCCGGCCTCATCGGTGCCAATGGCGCCGGTAAATCCAGCCTGTTCGCTATGTTGCGTGGTGAGCTGACGCCCGACTCAGGCGACTGTCAGCTCCCGGCCGACTGGCGTATTGCGCACATGCGCCAGGAGGTCGACACCCTCGACCGGCTGGCGGTCGACTATGTGCTCGATGGTGACGCGCGTCTGCGCAAGGTCCAGGCTGACCTGGCCGCGGCCGAGGCTGCGCACGACGGCACCGCCCTGGCACGCCTGCACATCGAGCTCGATAGCGCTGATGGCTACACCGCCGATGCCCGGGCACGCAAACTGCTGGCCGGTCTGGGCTTCACCAATGACCAGATGGATCGGCGCGTCGGAGACTTTTCCGGTGGCTGGCGGATGCGCCTGAACCTGGCCCAGGCACTGATGTGCCCCTCCGACCTGTTGCTGCTCGATGAGCCCACCAACCACCTGGACCTCGATGCGATCCTCTGGCTGGAGGACTGGCTCAAGGGTTACCCGGGCACGCTGCTGCTGATTTCCCACGACCGCGATTTCCTCGATGCGGTGGTCGATCATGTGGCCCACGTCGAACAATGCAAGCTGACCCTCTACCGGGGTGGTTACACCGCCTTCGAGCGCACCCGTGCCGAGCGCCTGGCGCAGCAGCAACAGGCCTATGAGAAGCAGCAGGCCCAGCGCGCGCACATGGAAAAATACATCGCCCGGTTCAAGGCTCAGGCCACCAAGGCCCGTCAGGCGCAGAGCCGGATCAAGGCCCTGGAACGCATGGAGGAGCTGTCGGCTGCGCATGTGGACTCGCCGTTCGATTTTGTCTTCCGCGAGTCGGAGAAAATCTCCAGCCCGTTGCTCGACCTGTCCGAAGGGCGTCTGGGCTATGGCGACAAGACCATCCTCGAGAAGGTCAAGCTTCAGCTCACGCCGGGCGCGCGGATCGGTTTGCTGGGCCCTAACGGCGCGGGCAAGTCGACCTTGATCAAGAACCTCGCCGGTGAGCTCGAGCCCCTGAGCGGGCGCCTGGTGCGCGGTGAGAACCTGTCGGTGGGTTACTTTGCCCAGCACCAGCTCGACTCGCTGGACAACAAGGCCAGCCCTTTGCTGCACCTGCAACGCCTGGCACCGACCGAGCGTGAACAGACACTGCGCGACTTCCTCGGGGGCTTCGACTTCCGTGGCGGGCGCATCGACGAGCCGGTGCTGAATTTCTCTGGCGGCGAGAAGGCGCGGCTGGCCCTGGCGTTGATCGCCTGGGAGCGTCCGAACCTGTTGCTGCTCGACGAACCGACCAACCACCTGGACCTGGAAATGCGCCTGGCGCTGACCATGGCCCTGCAGGAATTCAGCGGTGCGGTGCTGGTGGTTTCCCACGATCGGCACCTGCTCAAGAGCACCACCGACGACTTCCTGCTGGTGGCTGACGGCAAGGTCGAGACCTTTGATGGCGACCTTGACGACTACACCCGCTGGCTGGTCGAGTACCGTCAGCGCAACGCGCCGGTCAGCACCGCGCCGGTCAACGCCGACAAGACCGATAAAAAAGCCCAGCGCCAGGCCGCCGCCGCGCTGCGTCAGCAGTTGGCGCCGCACAAGCGTGAAGCCGACAAGCTGGAGCGCGAGCTGGGTGCCCTGCACGAGCAACTGGCGAAAGTCGATGCCAGCCTCGGCGACAGCGCCATTTACGAAGCCGCACGCAAGGATGAGCTGCGCGACATGCTGGCCCAACAGGCCAAGCTCAAGGTTCGAGAAGCCGAACTGGAAGAAGCCTGGATGGCCGCCCTCGAGCAGCTGGAGACCATGCAGGCGGAGCTGGAGGCGTTGTCTTGATGGCGTCGTTGCAATTGCCGGTGCCGCCAGAGTGGATTGCGCCGTTCTGGATGGGTTTGCAGATTCTCCTGATCCTGTGCGCTGCGTTTGTACTGCAGCGCCTGGTCGGGCGCTGCCTGCGACGTCTCGGTGAGCGTTACCCGTTACCGCCGGAGCTGATGATGCCGGTGCGCGGCGGCTTGCGCTGGCTGATCATGGGCAGCGCACTGGTGTTTGTGCTAGAGCGCCTGGGCGTCTCTGCCACGGTGCTGTGGACGGCCTTGTCAGGCTTCGTCGCGGTGGCCGCGGTGGCGTTCTTTGCCATGTGGAGTGTGCTGTCGAACCTGTTGTGCGCAGTGCTGATTTTCACCGTTGGCCCGTTTCGTATCGGCGACGTGGTGGAACTGGTCGAGACCATCGACAAGCCCGGGGTGAAGGGGCGGGTGGTCGCGATCAACCTGCTGTTCACGACCCTGATCGAAATGCCGGAAGCGGGGGGAGCGACCGTGCAGGTACCCAACAGCCAGTTTTTCCAGAAGTCGGTGCGGCGCTGGCGCGGTGCCGAGATTGTGCCGCTGGTGGGCGACGAGAAATCCGTCGGCAAGTGATCGGTATCTGAAAAAAAGCGTGGTTATTTTTTCGCCTGCGCACTAGCTTAGAGTTTTGTAACAAGTCTTGGCGAGGTGTGTGATGTCGTTGGAAACGTGGTTGGCGTTTTTTGCCGCTTGTTGGGTGATCAGTCTGTCGCCGGGTGCCGGGGCCATTGCCTCGATGTCCTGTGGCCTGCAGTACGGCTTCTGGCGCGGTTACTGGAACGCCCTGGGCCTGCAGCTGGGCCTGGTGCTACAGATTGCGATCATTGCCGCAGGCGTCGGCGCCATCCTCGCCACCTCGGCCACTGCCTTCCATGTGATCAAGTGGTTCGGTGTTGCCTACCTGGTGTACCTGGCGGTCAAACAATGGCGTGCGCTGCCGAGCGACCTTAGCGACGAGTCGACCGTGCGGCCGATCGGCAAGCCCCTGAGCCTGGTGTTCCGCGGCTTTCTGGTCAACGTAAGCAACCCCAAGGCGCTGGTCTTCATGCTCGCGGTGCTGCCCCAGTTCATCAACCCGCATGCACCGTTGCTGCCTCAGTACCTGATCATCACTGCGACCATGGTCACCGTCGACCTGCTGGTGATGGCCGGTTATACCGGGCTGGCCGCGCGGGTGTTGCGTTTGCTGCGTACGCCCAAGCAGCAGCGGCGCATGAACCGTACTTTCGCCGGCCTGTTCCTGGGGGCGGCGACACTGCTGGCGACAATCCGCCGCGCACCGGTCTGAAATCAGGCTGCTGCCAGTAGGGAAAAGCGACCTCAGGGTCGCTTTTCTTTTGCGCGGAAAAATTGTCACTAAATTTTACGTAGTTTGTCGTGCACACCTTGAGCGATGGCCAATGGAAGTGAACAATGCAATACCTCGCATTGTTATTTGAGATTGGCTCATGACTTCCCGTTCCCGCTTGCTCGCCTGGCTGCTGTGGCCACTGATGGCGCTGAGCAGCACTGTGTTGCTGGCCGATACGGCCGATGATGCCGCCAAAGCGTTGCATCTGCTCGACTACATCGGCGCCGATTATCCGGCAACGGTGGAAGCGGGCAAGGTGGTGGATGATGGCGAGTACCGTGAGCAGCTGGAGTTCACCGACGTCCTGCACGGGCTGATCGGCGGGTTGCCGGCGCGTGCCGAGCGTCAGGCGCTGGAGCAGGGCGTGGTCAACCTGCGCCAGGCGATCAGCCAGCATCAGGACGGTGCCAGCGTCGCGCGCATGGCACGCCAGCTCGGTGCCCAGCTGGCGGTGGCCTATGAAGTCAGTCAGGCACCGCTGATCACCCCGGACCCAACTCGCGGTGCGCCGCTTTACGCGCAGCACTGCTCGGTCTGTCATGGCGACAGCGGTGCCGGTGACGGCCCGGCGGGGGTCGGCCTGGAGCCGCCACCGGCGAATCTGCGCAGCAGCGAACGCCTGGCACGCCTTAGCCTGTTCGACCTTTACAACACCCTGGGGCAAGGGATCGAAGGCACCGACATGCCGTCGTTTGCCGACCAGCTCGACGAACGCCAGCGCTGGGACCTGGCCACCTACGTCGCCAGCTTCACCGCCGACCCTGCCAAGGCCAAAGACGATACCCCCTACAACCTTGCGGATCTGGCACGCCAGACGCCATTGGAGGTTGAAGCGGCGCTGGGCCCGGACGCCGCTGCGCAATTCCGCGCCCAGCGCGCCCAGCCACCGCAGGTACAAAGGGGCCCTGCGCAATTGCTCGACTACACCGCCAGCACCCTGGACAAGAGCCTGGCGGCCTTCCAGAACGGTGATCACGACCAGGCCTATGACCTGTCGGTGGCTGCTTACCTGGAAGGATTCGAGCTGGTCGAAAGCTCGCTGGACAACGTCGACGCCAACGTGCGCAAGGACACCGAGAAGTCGCTGATGGCTTACCGCCAGGCGCTGCAGGACGGCTTGCCGCTGGAGCAGGTGAAACAGCGTCTGGACGTTGCCAAGGGCAAACTCAAGGAAGCTGCCGATCTGCTTGGCGGCGATGGTTTGAGCTGGTCGCTGAGCTTCATCTCCGGCCTGCTGATCCTGCTGCGCGAAGGCCTCGAAGCGATTCTTGTGCTGGCGGCGATTCTCGCTTTCCTGCGCAATACCGGGCAGCAGTCGGCGGTGCGCAGCGTCAACATCGGCTGGGCCCTGGCCCTGCTGGCCGGCTTTGGCACCTGGGCCCTGGCGGCCTATGTCATCGACGTCGGTGGCGCCCAGCGCGAATTGCTTGAGGGCTGTACGGCCCTGTTCGCCAGCGTCATGGTGCTTTGGCTGGGCGTGTGGATGCATGACCGCCGGCATGCGGCCGCCTGGCAGAACTACATCAAGAGCAGCCTGGTGAGTGGCGGCGGGCGATTCGGCTTTGCCTTGCTCGCCTTCTTCTCGGTGTACCGCGAATTGTTCGAAGTGATTCTGTTCTACGAAACCCTATGGCTGCAGGCCGGGCCTGCTGGCCATCAGGCGGTACTGGCCGGTGGCGCAACTGCGCTGGTGCTGTTGGTGGGCCTGGCCTGGGTGATTCTGCGTGGCTCGGCGAAGCTGCCGCTGTCGCTGTTCTTCAGCATCAACGCGGCGCTGCTGTGCGCCTTGTCGGTGGTGTTTGCCGGTCATGGTGTCAAAGCGTTGCAGGAGGCTGGCGTGTTCGGTACGCGTCCAGTGGCGTTCTTCGACTTTGACTGGCTAGGGATCCACGCCGACGCTTACTCATTGGCGGCGCAAGTGGTGGCCTTGTTGGCGATCGCTTTCCTGTACGGCCGCAGTTACCTGGCGTCCAGGCGTCGGGTGCCGGCGGGTTGATTTGAAGCCAGGCGGGCGAGCAGGGATACTGGTCGCCCGTTTACGTTGGAAGTGTTAGTTATGCGTGTCTGGATCGATGCCGATGCCTGCCCCAAGGCGGCCAAGGATCAGGTCGTCAAATTTGCCCTCAAGCGCCAGATCGAGGTGGTGCTGGTCGCCGGGCAGAGCCAGATCAAGCCGGCGTTCGCCTGTGTCAGGTTGATCGTCGTACCCAGCGGGCCGGATGCAGCCGACGATTACCTGGTCGAGCACGCCGTGCCGGGTGAGCTGGTGATCTGCAGTGATGTACCGCTGGCCGACAGGCTGGTCAAGAAGGGCGTTGCCTGCCTTGATCCGCGCGGTCGCGAGTTCGATGAACGCAACATGGGTGAGCGCCTGGCGGTACGTAACCTGTTCACCGACCTGCGCGAGCAGGGGCAGGTCGGTGGTGGTCAGGCGCCTTATGGCGATCGCGAGAAGCAGGCATTTGCCAATTCCCTGGACCGCATCCTGACGCGGCTGGCGCGCCAGATTCCCAACTGATCGCTGGCTTGTATGAGCGGATTTATCCGCGGTGGGCCGCAGCGCGGCCCCAAAAATCGGGACTGCTGTGCAGTCCATCGCGGCGATCCGGCGTCCCGGTGAATCCGCTCCTACAGACTCAGTCTTTTTCGTGAGTCAGTTCCAGCACCCGGTCGACCAGCTTGTAGATACCGCCCGCCGCTTCGCCAATCGACTGCGCCAGCATGTAGGCCGGGGTGCTGACCAGTTTGCGCTGGGTGTCTTCGACAATGTCGTGCACATCGCATTCTTCATGGGTGCCGCCCATCTTGACGATGGCGGCGCTGGTGTCGGCATCGTTGCCAATGGTGCAGACCACGCCCGGGCCGTAGATCTTCGCGGCCAGGGCAGGGGAGATGCAGATCAGGCCGACCGGCTTGCCAGCTTCGGCAAAGGCTTCTGCCAGGCTCAGTACGTCCGGATTGACGGTGCAGGCGGTCCCTTCAACGGCAAAGTTGGAGAGGTTTTTCGCCGCGCCAAAACCACCCGGTACGATCAGCGCGTCAAAGTCCTTGGCGTCTGCTTCACGCAGGTCCTTGATGTTGCCGCGGGCGATGCGCGCCGACTCCACCAGGACGTTTCGCGATTCAGGCATCTCTTCGCCGGTCAGGTGATTGAGCACATGCATCTGTGCGATGTTCGGCGCAAAGCACTGTACCTCGGCGCCGCGCTGGTCCAGGCGCAGCAGGGTGATCACGCTCTCGTGGATTTCGGCGCCGTCATAGACACCACAGCCGGAAAGAATCACAGCAACTTTTTTTTTGGTCATGCTCACTACTCCCGAGTCGAGGCGCTAAATGTCCTCTAAATTGGCAGATGTCGCCATAGGGTTTGCCGCATTCCAGGCCTAATCTTGTGCAATAGCCTGGAGATGGATGACCCATGGATCTGATTCTGTTGGCGGTACCGTTCTTCTTTGTCCTGATTGTGGTCGAGTTGCTCGCCGACCGCCTGCGCGGTATGCGCACCTACCGTCTGGCTGACGCGATCAACAGCCTCAGCACCGGGGTGCTGTCGACCACCACGGGCCTGCTGACCAAAGGCGTCGGCCTGGTCACCTACGCGCTGGCCTGGGAGCACCTGGCACTGTTCAAGCTGCCAGGCGACGCGGTGTGGGTGTGGGTACTGGCGTTCGTGCTCTATGACCTGTGTTACTACTGGCTGCACCGTTTCGGGCACGAGCGCAATATTCTCTGGGCGGCGCATTCGGTGCACCACCAGAGCGAGGATTACAACCTCTCCACGGCCTTGCGCCAGACCAGCAGCGGTTTTTTGCTGTCGTGGATCTTCTACCTGCCGCTGGCGGTGCTGGGCGTACCGCCGCTGGTGTTCATCACCGTCGCTGCGTTGAACCTGCTTTATCAGTTCTGGGTGCACACCCGTCACATTCCCAAGCTGGGCTGGTTCGAATGGCTGTTCATTACGCCGTCCAATCATCGCGTGCACCATGCGCAGAATCCTTTGTACTTGGATCGCAACTACGGCGGAGTGTTCATTATCTGGGACCGGCTGTTTGGCACCTTTCAGGAAGAGGACGATAACGAGCCGGTGATCTTTGGCGTGACCACCCCCCTGGCCAGCTGGAACCCGCTGTGGGCCAACGTGCAGTTCTATGCCCAGTTGTGGCATGACGCGCGCCATGCCGAGCGCTGGTGGGACAAGGTGCGAATCTGGTTCATGCCCACGGGCTGGCGCCCGGCGGATGTGGCGCAGCGCTTCCCGCAGGCCAAGCAGGACTTGAGCCGCTTCAGCAAATTCGAGGTGGCGCTGGGCTGGCCGCAGCAGCTGTACGTGGTGCTGCAGTTTGCGCTTTACGTTGCACTGGGCAGCTACTTGATGGAGCACGCCGAACGCTTGTCGGCTGCCGCCTTGCTGCTCGGGTGGGGGGTGATGGCGTTGGGGTTGTTTGCGCTGGGCACTCAGCTGGAAAACCGCCCGTGGGCATTCAAGTGCGAGCTGCTGCGGTTGGCGCTGAATGTCCCGGCCATGGCGCTGGCCGGGATGAGCGGTTTATGGCCGGTCACTGCCCTGGCCTGGGTCGCGCTGTTTGTCTACAGCCTGCTCAGCGTGATCGGCCTGTATGGCAGCCGCTTCCTTGCGGGCGATGCGCGCGGCCTTGATGCGGCGGCGCAGCCACAGGCAGCCACCAAGGCCCAGCAGGCCACCGAGCACCCATAGCTCGTACTTCTTCACGTTACCCAGCAGGCCTTCGAGAATGGCGCCAAAGTGATACGCGGCGGCGCCAAGTGCCAACGCCCATACCGCAGCACCGATGCCGTTGAGCAGCAGGTAGCGACGCGGCGGGTAGCCGGACAGGCCGATGGCAACCGGCATGACCGTACGCAAGCCGTAAACGAAGCGAAAGCTCAGCACCCAGATGTCCGGGTGGCGGCGGATGTGCTCCAGCGCGCGGTCGCCCATCAATTGCCAGCGTGGTTTGCGTGCGAGCAATTTGCGCCCGTGCTTGCGGCCCATGAAGTACCACAGCTGGTCACCGGCATAGCTGCCGAAGAAGGCCACCAGGACCACCAGGTTGATGTCCATGTATCCGCGGAACGCAAGGAAGCCGGCGAGAACCAGGATGGTCTCACCTTCGAAAAACGTGCCAAGAAAAAGGGCAAAGTAGCCAAAATCTTGAAGGAATTGCTCGAGCATTTTCTGGGTGCTGGCGAAATGAACGCGCAGCCTAACCCTTCGTGGGCTTTGGGGAAAGTGTCTAAATGTGTCTCGACGTGATCATGTCCTGCAAGGACAATGGCTGCGTCCTCCAGTCGCAGGGTTGCCCCTGGCTGTCATACAAGCGTCATAATGGCCGCTTATAACTGTCGCGCTCGCCCGCCTGCGCGGGCTCAGGAGTCTGCCGTGAGCTTTACCCCCGCTAACCGTTTGTTTCCTGCCACTCGTCTGCGTCGCAACCGTCGTGACGACTTTTCCCGTCGCCTGGTTCGCGAAAACGTACTGACCGTCGATGACCTGATCCTGCCGGTGTTTGTTCTGGACGGCGAGAACCGCCGCGAAGAAGTCGCGTCGATGCCGGGTGTCGAGCGTCTGAGCATCGACCTGTTGCTGGAAGCTGCGCAAGAGTGGGTAAACCTGGGCATTCCGGCACTGGCCCTGTTCCCGGTGACCCCGACAGAGAAAAAATCGCTGGATGGCGCCGAAGCGTGGAACCCGGAGGGTATTGCCCAGCGTGCTACTCGCGCCCTGCGTGAGCGTTTCCCGGAGCTTGGGGTGATCACCGACGTTGCCCTGGACCCGTTCACTACCCATGGTCAGGACGGCATCCTCGACGAAGAAGGCTACGTGCAGAACGACATTACCGTCGATGCGCTGGTGCGTCAGGCCTTGTCGCACGCCGAAGCCGGTGCCCAGGTAGTCGCCCCTTCAGACATGATGGACGGCCGTATCCAGGCCATCCGTGAGGCCCTGGAGCTGGCCGGTCACGTCAACGTGCGTATCATGGCCTACTCGGCCAAGTACGCCAGCGCCTATTACGGCCCGTTCCGCGATGCGGTCGGCTCGGCGCTCAACCTGGGCAAGGCCAACAAGGCGTCCTACCAGATGGACCCGGCCAACAGCCACGAAGCCCTGCATGAAGTGGCGGCGGACCTGGCCGAAGGCGCCGACATGGTCATGGTCAAGCCAGGCATGCCGTATCTGGATATTCTTTATCGGGTCAAGGATGAATTCAAAGTCCCGACCTTTGTCTATCAGGTCAGTGGCGAATATGCCATGCACATGGCGGCGATTCAGAATGGCTGGCTCAGTGAAGGGGTGATCCTGGAATCCCTCACCGCCTTCAAACGGGCAGGTGCCGATGGCATCCTGACCTATTTCGCTGTTCGCGCTGCACAATTGATGAGAGGGCAGTAAGGCCCTTCAGGAACGCCAGATGAATAACGAAGTACTCAGTGATGTCGATATGAAGCAAGCCCAGCCTGTGCCGGAGCAGATGCTCGAAACGCCGCCGGAGCCTGCTGCGGTGCCTGTGCCGGTCAACGAGGTCGAGGCGCCTGCGCCCACTCCGGCACCGGCGGCACCGGCTATCGCTATCCCCGGTCTGGATGACAGCAGCCTGTACATTCACCGCGAGCTGTCCCAGCTGCAGTTCAACATCCGCGTGCTCGAGCAGGCGCTGGATGAGAGCTACCCGTTGCTGGAGCGGCTGAAGTTTCTGCTGATCTTCTCCAGCAACCTGGATGAGTTCTTCGAAATTCGTGTGGCGGGCCTGAAAAAGCAGATTACCTTTGCCCGTGAACAGGCCGGCGCTGATGGTCTGCAGCCGCATCAGGCGCTGGCGCGGATCAGCGAGGTGGTGCACAGCGAGGTTCATCGCCAGTATGCGATCCTCAACGATGTGCTGCTGCCGGAGCTGGAAAAACACCAGATTCGCTTTATCCGTCGCCGGCACTGGAACACCAAGCTCAAGACCTGGGTGCGGCGCTTCTTCCGTGACGAGATCGCGCCGATCATCACCCCGATCGGCCTCGACCCGACGCACCCGTTCCCGTTGCTGGTGAACAAGAGCCTGAACTTCATCGTCGAGCTGGAAGGTGTCGACGCGTTCGGCCGAGATTCGGGTCTGGCGATCATTCCGGCGCCGCGCCTGTTGCCACGGGTAATCAAGGTGCCGGAAGACGTCGGTGGGCCGGGGGACAACTACGTGTTCCTCTCCTCGATGATCCATGCCCATGCCGACGACTTGTTCCAGGGCATGAAGGTCAAGGGTTGCTATCAGTTCCGCCTGACCCGTAACGCCGACCTGGCGCTGGACTCCGAAGATGTCGAAGACCTTGCCCGGGCACTGCGTGGCGAGCTGTTCTCGCGTCGCTATGGCGATGCGGTGCGCCTGGAGGTGGCTGACACTTGCCCCAAACATCTTTCGGACTACCTGCTCAAGCAGTTCAGCCTGAGCGAAAGCGAGCTGTACCAGGTCAATGGTCCGGTCAACCTGACCCGTCTGTTCAGCATTACCGGTCTGGATAGCCATCCGGAATTGCAATACACCCCGTTCACGCCAGCGATTCCAAAACTGCTGCAGAACGCCGAGAACATTTTCAGTGTGGTCGGCAAGCAGGACATCCTGCTCATGCACCCGTTCGAGTCGTTCACCCCGGTGGTGGATCTGCTGCGTCAGGCCGCCAAGGACCCGCATGTCCTGGCCGTGCGCCAGACCCTGTACCGCAGTGGTGCCAACTCGGAGATCGTCGACGCGCTGGTCGATGCGGCGCGTAACGGCAAGGAGGTCACCGCGGTGATCGAATTGCGCGCGCGCTTCGATGAAGAGTCCAACCTGCAACTGGCCAGCCGCCTGCAGGCTGCCGGTGCGGTAGTGATCTACGGTGTGGTCGGCTTCAAGACCCACGCCAAGATGATGCTGATCTTGCGCCGCGAAGCCGGCGAGATCGTGCGTTATGCCCACCTGGGTACCGGTAACTACCACGCCGGTAACGCGCGCCTGTACACCGACTACAGCCTGCTGACCTCGGATGACGCTTTGTGCGAAGACGTCGGCAAGCTGTTCAGTCAGTTGATCGGCATGGGCAAGACCCTGCGCATGAAAAAGCTGCTGCACGCGCCGTTCACCCTGAAGAAGGGCATGCTCGACATGATCGCGCGCGAGACCCAGTTTGCCCTTGATGGCAAGCCGGCGCACATCATCGCCAAGTTCAACTCGCTGACTGATCCGAAGATCATTCGCGCCTTGTACAAGGCCAGCCAGTCCGGAGTGCGTATCGATCTGGTAGTGCGCGGCATGTGCTGCCTGCGGCCAGGGATTGCCGGGGTGTCGCACAACATCCAGGTGCGCTCGATCATCGGTCGCTTCCTTGAGCACACGCGGGTGTTCTACTTCCTCAATGGCGGTGAAGAGCAGATGTTCCTCTCCAGCGCCGACTGGATGGAACGCAACCTCGACAAGCGCGTCGAGACCTGCTTCCCGGTCGAGGGCAAGAAGCTGATCCTGCGGGTGAAGAAGGAGTTGGAGGGGTACCTGACCGACAACACTCACGCCTGGATCCTGCAGCCGGATGGTCGCTACGTGCGCAGCACGCCAACCGGCAACCAGAACGCCCGCAGTGCCCAGGCGACACTGCTTGAGCGCTTGAGCAACCCGGTCCTCAGCGTACGCTGAGGACGAAGCCGACCCGGGTCAGCCACTCGGCCTCCAGGCCGAAGTCGGCCTGGGTCAGCTGGTTCTGCTCCAGCCAGCCGGCCGGGAATTCCACATCGAGGCTGTCGCCTGCCGCATGCAGGGTGACTGTCGGCATCTGCTGGGTGCCGCGGATGTGATGGAACAGGATCGCAAAGCGCAGCAGCACGCACAGGCGGATCAGCTTGGCGCCGTCTTCGCCGAACTCGGCAAATTTGTCCTTTGGAATATTACGGCGGTGGCCGCGCACCAGCAGAGCAAGCATCTGCTGGTCTTCGCGGGAAAAACCGGCGAGGTCCGAGTGCTCGATCAGGTAAGCGCCGTGCTTGTGGTAGTGGTAGTGGGCGATGTCCAGGCCCACTTCGTGCACTTTGGCCGCCCAACCGAGCAGCTCGCGCCAGATTCCGTCTTCCAGGTCCCAGGCTTTGGCCACCTGGTCAAAGGCGTGCAAGGCCTTGCGTTCTACCCGGGCGGCCTGGCCCTGGTCTACGTGGTAGCGTTCCATCAATGAGCTCAGAGTGCGTTCACGCACGTCTTCATGGTGATGGCGGCCCAGCAGGTCGAACAGCACGCCTTCGCGCAGCGCGCCGTCGCAGTGGTCCATGCGCTGCAGTTCCAGTGCATCGAAAATGGCTTCGAGGATCGCCAGGCCCGCCGGGAAGATTGCCCGGCGGTCCGGTTTGACGCCGTCAAAGTCGATTTTCTCAACATCACCGAGCTTGAATAGCTTGCGTTTGAGCCAGGCCAGGCCGTCGGCGTTGACCTCGCCGTTGCCCATACCGCCGTCCTTGAGGGCCGCGCCTATGGCACGGATGGTGCCCGAGGAGCCGATGGCCTCGTCCCAGGTCAGGCGATGCAGGGCGTTTTCGATGCTCATCAGTTCCAGGCGCGCGGCGGTGTAGGCCTGGGCGTAGCGTGCCGGGGTGATCTTGCCATCACGGAAATAACGCTGGGTAAAGCTTACGCAGCCCATCTGCAGGCTTTCGCGCAGCAGCGGTTCGAAACGCTGGCCGATGATGAATTCGGTACTGCCACCGCCAATGTCGGCGACCAGGCGTTTGCCGGGAGTATCGGCCAACGTGTGGGAGACGCCAAGGTAGATCAAGCGGGCTTCTTCACGGCCGGAAATCACTTCGACGGGGTGCCCAAGAATCTCTTCGGCGCGGCGGATGAATTCGCCGCGGTTGCGCGCTTCGCGCAGAGCGTTGGTGCCGACGATGCGCACGGCGCCGGCCGGCATGCCGTTGATCAGCTGGGCGAAACGCTTGAGGCAGTCCAGGCCGCGCTGCATGGACTCTTCATTGAGTTGGCGCTCTTCGTTGATGCCGGCGGCCAGCTGAACCTTCTCTCCAAGGCGCTCAAGGATGCGGATCTCGGTATGGTGGGCCTTGGCCACAACCATATGGAAACTGTTGGAGCCCAGGTCGATGGCAGCGATCAAGGACAGATTCTTGGCTGTGGTTTGCGGCATGGTCGTGATTTCTCGTTCGATAACCCGGCAATCCTGCCATGATCCACCGCTGACGCCAACGCGCAGCGTATCAAGGCTTGATATGGGGCAGGTTGATTGAGGAAATATGACTTTCCCGTGACAGCACCGATATGCGCGGTCATGCACAACTATAGTTACACTCAATCGCCTGCGACTTCCTGTAGGGCGTCGGTGCAGCTATGATGGGCCACGTTTTTTTGCTTACGACCTTGGAGACTTCCATGAGCAGCGATCTTATCAAACACGTCACCGACGCCACCTTCGAAGCCGAAGTGCTCAAAGCAGAAGGCCCGGTGCTGGTCGACTACTGGGCTGAATGGTGCGGCCCTTGCAAAATGATCGCTCCGGTTCTGGACGACATCGCCGCTACCTACCAGGGCAAACTGACTGTCGCCAAGCTGAACATCGACGACAACCAGGAAACCCCTGCCAAGCACGGCGTTCGTGGCATCCCGACCCTGATGCTGTTCAAGAACGGCAATGTCGAGGCCACCAAGGTCGGCGCACTGTCCAAGTCTCAGCTGGCAGCCTTCCTGGACGCCAATATCTGAGTCAAAAAAGCCCCGCATTCGCCGGGGCTTTTCTTTATCTGGTGACTAGACGCCAGAAAAAGCAGGTGTTACATTCGGCCTCGCACTGTTTTTTTGGTGCCCTCTGCACGCCGTCGCCGACGCATCCCTAATTCGAATCAGTACGCGATCCTGTCGCCTTCTTTGCGGCGCGGCTTCATTAAGCCAGAAGCTTAATTCCCCCTTCTTACATGATTACGTCATCCCCCTTATGAACCTGACTGAACTCAAGCAAAAGCCGATTACCGATCTGCTCGAAATGGCCGAACAGATGGGCATAGAAAATATGGCCCGTTCGCGCAAGCAAGATGTGATTTTCTCCCTGTTGAAAAAGCATGCGAAAAGCGGCGAGGAAATCTCCGGTGACGGCGTGCTGGAGATTCTCCAGGACGGCTTCGGCTTCCTGCGCTCGGCTGATGCCTCTTACCTGGCCGGCCCGGACGACATCTACGTGTCGCCAAGCCAGATCCGTCGCTTCAACCTGCGTACCGGCGACACCATCGTCGGCAAGATCCGCCCGCCAAAAGAAGGCGAGCGTTACTTCGCCCTGCTGAAAGTCGACACCATCAATTTCGACCGGCCGGAAAACGCGAAGAACAAGATCCTGTTCGAAAACCTGACGCCGCTGTTCCCTAACGAGCGCCTGAAGATGGAAGCCGGTAACGGCTCCACCGAAGACCTCACTGGCCGGGTGATCGACCTCTGCGCCCCGATCGGTAAAGGTCAGCGTGGTTTGATCGTCGCACCGCCCAAAGCGGGCAAGACCATCATGCTGCAGAACATCGCGGCCAACATTACCCGCAACAACCCCGAGTGCCACCTGATCGTTCTGCTGATCGACGAGCGTCCGGAAGAAGTAACCGAAATGCAGCGTACCGTACGCGGCGAAGTGGTTGCCTCGACTTTCGACGAGCCACCAACCCGCCACGTGCAGGTTGCCGAAATGGTCATCGAGAAGGCCAAGCGCCTGGTAGAGCACAAAAAAGACGTCGTCATCCTGCTCGACTCGATCACCCGTCTGGCCCGTGCCTACAACACCGTGATCCCGAGTTCCGGCAAGGTCCTCACCGGTGGTGTCGATGCGCATGCCCTGGAGAAGCCAAAGCGTTTCTTCGGTGCTGCCCGTAACATCGAAGAAGGCGGCTCGCTGACCATCATCGCCACCGCGCTGGTTGAAACCGGCTCGAAGATGGACGAAGTGATCTACGAAGAGTTCAAGGGCACCGGCAACATGGAGCTGCCACTGGACCGCAAGATTGCCGAGAAGCGTGTGTTCCCGGCCATCAACATCAACCGTTCGGGTACCCGTCGCGAAGAGCTGCTGACCGCCGACGACGAGCTGCAGCGCATGTGGATCCTGCGCAAGCTGCTGCACCCGATGGACGAAGTAGCTGCCATCGAGTTCCTGGTCGACAAGCTCAAGCAGACCAAGACCAACGACGAGTTCTTCTTGTCGATGAAACGCAAGTAAACTGTTGCGTTGTGCAAGAGCCGGGGCAACCCGGCTTTTTGCTATCTGTACTTTGGCTATTCTGGCTGGCCGGGTTAGGCGATACACTTTGCACCCCGACCGGTACGGCGAATACGAGGCTTTTGCATGCAGTATCGCGATTTGCGCGACTTTATCCGTGGCCTGGAACAGCGTGGCGAACTCAAGCGCATCCAGGTTCCGATTTCTCCAGTCCTGGAAATGACTGAAGTCTGCGACCGCACCCTGCGCGCCAAAGGCCCGGCGCTGTTGTTCGAAAAGCCGACAGGCTTCGACATCCCGGTGCTTGGCAACCTGTTTGGCACCCCGGAACGGGTGGCCATGGGCATGGGCGCCGAGTCGGTCAGCGAGCTGCGCGAGATCGGCAAGCTGCTGGCCTTCCTCAAGGAGCCCGAGCCACCCAAGGGCCTGAAGGATGCCTGGTCGAAGCTGCCGATCTTCAAGAAGGTCGTGTCCATGGCGCCGAAAGTGGTCAAGGACGCGGCCTGCCACGAGGTGGTCATCGAAGGCGACGACGTCGACCTCGGCATGCTCCCCGTTCAGCATTGCTGGCCGGGCGATGTCGCGCCGCTGATTACCTGGGGCCTGACCGTGACCCGCGGTCCGAACAAGGAGCGCCAGAACCTCGGGATCTACCGTCAGCAAGTGATTGGCCGCAACAAGGTCATCATGCGCTGGCTGAGCCACCGTGGCGGCGCCCTGGACTACCGTGAGTGGTGCGAGAAGCACCCAGGCCAGCCGTTCCCGGTCTCCGTGGCGCTGGGCGCTGATCCTGCGACCATTCTCGGTGCCGTGACGCCGGTGCCCGACACCCTCTCGGAGTACGCCTTTGCCGGCCTGTTGCGCGGCAACCGCACCGAGCTGGTCAAGTGCCGGGGCAATGACCTGCAGGTGCCGGCCACGGCCGAGATCATCCTTGAGGGTGTGATTCATCCGGGTGAAATGGCCCCGGAAGGCCCGTACGGTGACCACACCGGTTACTACAACGAGGTCGACAGCTTCCCGGTGTTTACCGTGGAGCGCATCACCCACCGCAAGAACCCGATCTACCACAGCACCTACACTGGCCGTCCGCCGGATGAGCCGGCCATTCTCGGCGTGGCGCTCAACGAAGTGTTCGTGCCGATCCTGCAGAAGCAGTTCCCGGAGATCACCGACTTCTACCTGCCACCGGAGGGCTGTTCCTACCGCATGGCGGTGGTGACCATGAAGAAGCAGTACCCGGGGCACGCCAAGCGCGTGATGCTCGGAGTCTGGTCGTTTTTGCGACAGTTCATGTACACCAAGTTCGTTATCGTCACCGACGACGACATCAATGCCCGTGACTGGAACGATGTGATCTGGGCGATCACCACGCGCATGGACCCCAAGCGCGACACGGTGATGATCGACAACACCCCGATCGACTACCTGGACTTTGCTTCGCCGGTGTCCGGCCTGGGCTCGAAGATGGGCCTGGACGCGACGAACAAGTGGCCCGGAGAAACCACCCGTGAATGGGGACGTGTCATCGTCAAGGATGAAGCGGTCACCCGGCGGATCGATGAGCTGTGGCAGCAGTTGGGAATAGACTAAATGCAGGTAACCTTGCAGCCGTCCGGGGCCGTGTTGACGCTCAACCCCGGTGAAAGGATTCTGGATGGGGCGCGACGTCTGGGCTACGACTGCCCGCAGAGCTGTCGCAATGGCAACTGCCACGTCTGTGCAGCCTTGCTGGTCGAAGGCCGGGTGCGTCAGGACGGGCAGGAGCGAGATCATGGCGAGCTGTTCACCTGTATCGCCGAGCCACTGGAGGACTGTGTCTTGTTGTGGGATGGCGTGCTCGCCCTGGGCGAGTTGCCGGTACGGACGCTGGCCTGTCAGTTGAGTGAGTGCGTTGAGGTCGGTGGCGACGTCTGGCGGGTACGCCTGCGCGCACCCGCAGGGAAACCGCCGCGTTACCACGCCGGGCAGTACCTGATGATCGAGCGCGACACGGGCGACAAGGCCGCCTTCTCCCTGGCCTCGGCGCCGCATGGTGGCCGCGACCTCGAACTGCACGTGCTGGCCCGCGAGAACAGTGCGGTCGAACTGATTACGCAGTTGCAGCGCAACGGCATGGCCCGGCTGGAGATGCCCTTTGGCGATACGCACCTGGCCGAGCTGCCCGAGGGGCCGCTGGTATTGATCGCCGCCGGTACCGGTATGGCGCAGATGCACAGCCTGATCGAGCATTGCCGGGCCCAGGGCTTCAAGCATCCGGTACACCTGTACTGGGGCGTGCGTCTTCCGGAAGACTTTTATCAGATCGAACACTGGGCTGAATGGGAGCAGTTGCCGAACCTGTTCCTGCACAAGGTGGTCAGTGACCTGTGTGGTTGGGAAGGGCGCTGCGGGATGCTGCATGAGGCGGTCTGTGAGGATTTGAAGGATCTTGCAGGCGTGCACGTTTATGCCAGTGGTTCTCCGAACATGATCTACGCCACGCTTGATGCACTGGTTGAAGCCGGAATGGATGCTCACCAGATGCGCGCCGATGTCTTCGCTTATGCCCCTCGCGGTTGAATGACGGAATAAGGCACGCTGCAATAGCGTGCCGGGTTAAATAACCACTGTTGTTCTTGCCGGGCATAAGGCAATTATTATTGCGAGCAGCGCAAATAACTTTCGCTACACTTGAAATAACACCGGTGGTTAGCGCCAGCCCTTGTTGCATGGCGCTTCCGGGTGAGGTGAGGCTTGTGTTCAATATGCTATCTGCCGTACGGTAAGTACACGGATAACGTATTCGTTTACAGTGACTCACTTCAGTAGTTCACGAGGAATTCTGGCGGCAGCTATGTCGGCGATTGAATCTGCATCTTTGAATGTGGCATATCCTCCGTTGCTCGACTTCGGACAACAACTGTCCCATGAGCAACTTAAACTTTCGGTTCAACACACCATGTCCCTGCATCAGGGCGGGCCGGTCTGGTTGTTTGCCTACGGCTCGCTGATCTGGCGGCCAGAGTGCAATGCCGCCGAGCGTCAGCGCGCCAAAGTGCATGGTTATCATCGTGGTCTGTACCTCTGGTCCCATGAGCACCGTGGTACGCCGGAATGCCCGGGCCTGGTATTCGGCCTCGACCGCGGCGGCTCGTGCGGCGGCTTTGCCTATCGCCTGCCGGACGAATCCCTGGAAGACTCGTTGTTGGCTCTGTGGCAGCGTGAGATGCCGTATCCGGCCTATCGGCCGCACTGGCTGACCTGTCGCCTCGACGATGGCAGCAAGGTTCAGGCACTGGGCTTCGTACTGGAACGGCACCTGCCGTGTTATGCCGGTAACCTGCCGGATGATCTGCTCAGCCAGATATTCGCCAATGCCAAGGGGCGCTACGGCAGTACCCGTGATTACGTCGAGCAGACACTCAATGCCCTGCGCAGTCATGCCATGCCTGATCGAAACCTCGAAGCGCGCTTTCGCCGTTGCCATTTCCAGGGGAAGGTCTGACGCTGTAACAATAATGATAATTGTTATTTGGTAGGCGTCGCTCCGGAGCGCTATCATCGCGCGCTCTAGATGGCAGGTTTGGCAAGGATCAAGGATGAAGTGGTTCGCTGCGCTGTTGTTGTTGGGGGCAAGTACTGCCCAGGCCGATATCAAGCTGGAGTGGGTCGAAAAGACCATTCCCGTTTACCCGGAAGCGCTGCGCAAGTCGGCCATCACCGGCTCGGTCAGAGTCCGTTTTGAGGTGAACGCCGACGGTTCGGTGAGTGACATTCACGTGATCCAAGGCAGTGAGCCAGCGTTTGCCGATGCCGCACTGCAGGCCGTACGGCAATGGCGTTTCAAGCCCTGGACGGTGTCGGACGAGAACCCGGCGAAAGTCGAGGTAGTCAACGAACTCAAGTTCCGCCTCAACGACAAGAAAGCCTGGTGGGATATCTATGAACGGGCCGGGTTGATTGTCATGACCTGCAGCCAGTTCAACGATGAAGTGGCGCTGTACCGCAAAGACGATCCTGCCCGTTCGCTGGACGACATGAAGACCACGTTACTGTCGGTACGAATGATCTCGCCTGCTTCCGAAGACGGCGTCACCAGCTACAAGCAGTCGCGGGCCAGTTCCACCGCCTTCATGGACGCGTTGCCAAACATCATCGAGCGCTGCCAGGCCTACCCGGGCCTGGACTTTGTCGACATCTGGCCCGCGTCCCTGCGCGAGCGCCTGGTTCAGAAGCGCTGAGCCGGTTGCTCAGCGCATCGTCACCACCAGCTTGCCCACGGCCTTGCGCTGCCCTAGTACGTCGATGGCAGCGCCGGCTTGCGCCAGTTCAAAGGTCTGCGATACCAGTGGTTTGAGCTTGCCTTCGGCGTACCAGGTAAACAGCTGCTGGAAGTTCGCCGCGTTGTCGGCGGGCTGGCGCTGGGCAAAAGCCCCCCAGAACACCCCGAGTACCGCCGCGCCTTTGAGCAGCGCCAGGTTGACCGGCAGCTCGGGGATGCGCCCACTGGCAAAACCGACTACCAGCAGACGGCCGTTCCAGGCAATGCCGCGTACCGCCTGATCGAACAGGTCGCCGCCCACCGGGTCGTAGATAACGTCGGCGCCGTTGCCCCCCGTCAGGCGTTTGATCTCGTCCTTGAGGCTGTGCTCGCTGTAGTTGATCAGTTCGTCGGCACCGGCGGCCTTGGCTACGGCGAGTTTCTCGGCGCTGCTGGCTGCGGCAATCACCCGTGCACCCATGGCCTTGCCGATTTCTACGGCAGCCAGGCCGACGCCGCCCGAGGCGCCGAGCACCAACAGGGTTTCACCGGCCTTGAGCTGCCCACGTTGCTGCAGGGCGTGCATCGAGGTGCCGTAGGTCATGCCGAAGGCCGCAGCACTGGAAAAGTCCATCTGTGGTGGAATCGGTATAGCGTTATAGGCCGGTACGGCCACTTGTTCGGCAAAGCTGCCCCAGCCGGTGAGGGCCATGACGCGGTCGCCGACCTTGAGTGTGGTGACCTTTTCGCCCACCGCGCGCACGATGCCGGCAGCTTCGCCACCGGGCGAGAACGGCAGTGGCGGCTGGAACTGGTATTTGCCTTCGATGATCAGGGTGTCGGGGAAATTCACCCCGGCCGCATGCACCTCGAGGAGAATCTCGTTTTTCTTCGGTACCGGGCTATCGACCTCTTCCAGTACCAGATTCCGGGCCGGGCCCAGTGCTTTGCACAACACAGCTTTCATCGGGGCTATTCCTTTGCGCGTAGTGGCCGATAAGTGTAGGTGGGGCACACGTCGGGTCAACGAGCATGGCCCGCCCTGATAGGCCGGCATAAGCCTGGGCTTGGGTTTGACCGGTGCGCTGGGTATGCTGGCGCCAACAGTTTGAGGAGCGAATTCGTGAAAGCGTGGATCTTGATGGTACTGGCCCTGATGCTGCCGATGGCGGCGATCGCCGAAGAAGCCAAGGAAGGGGAGCCGAAGGTATCTTACGTTTCCCTGAGCCCGCCGTTTGTGGGCAACTATGCTCTGGACAGTGGTCCGAAACTGCGTGTGTACAAGGCCGATGTGGCCCTTCGGGTCAACAGCGATGCGGCTGCGGCGGCGGTCAAGCATCACGAGCCGTTGATCCGCAACCAACTGGTGGCGTTGTTCACCCAGCAAGGTGTGGACAACATGAGCAACGTCGAGGCCAAGGAAAAGCTGCGCCAGGAAGCCCTGAAGCAGGTGCAGCAGGTGCTTGAGCACGAAGAAGGCAAGCCGCTGGTGGATGACCTGCTCTTCAATAACCTGATCGTTCAGTAACGCGTCAGGACGTCAGGCTGCGGCGGAAGCGGCCCAGGGCAATGCCGAAAAACACCAGGCCGATGGTGGCCAGCGCCAGTACATCGGGCCAGACCACCGTCAGGCCGGCATCGCGAAACAGGATCGCGGCACTGAGGCTGACGAAGTGAGTGGAAGGTGAAAGCTGCATCACCCACTGCAGCCACTGCGGCATGCTGTCCAGCGGGGTACTGCCGCCCGACAGCAGGAGCATCGGGATGATCACCGGAATCGCCAGCAGCCCGAATTGCGGGGTCGAGCGCGCCAAGGTGGCGAGGAAGATCCCCAGCGCCGTGCTGGCAAACAGGTAGAGCGCAGTCACCGCCAGGAACAGCCCCAGCGAACCCGCCAGCGGCACGCCCAGTGCCCCCTTGACCACCACCTCCAGCGACACCCAGGTGCACAGCACGACCACCAGCGCGTTGCTGCCGATCTTGGCCAGCATGATCTCCAGGGCTGTCAGCGGCAGCACCAGCAAGTGATCCAGGGTGCCGTGCTCGCGCTCGCGCAACAGCGCGGTGCCGGTGAGCACAATGGCGAGGATGGTGATGTTGTTGACGATCTGGATCACCGCCAGGAACCAGCCACCCTCAAGGTTCGGGTTGAACAGTGCCCTTGGGCTGATCAGCGCCGGGCTGCTGGCTGCCGCCGAACCCTGGTTGGCGTACTCGAGCAGTTCCCGTTCGAAGATCCGGCCAATGTAGCCGGCGCCCATGAATGCCTGGCTCATGGCCGTGGCATCGACATTGATCTGCAGTTCCGGTGAGCGGCCCGCCAGCAGGTCACTCTGGAAGTTGACCGGTACGTTGATCACGAAAGTGTACAGGCCGCTGTCCATGGCCGTGTCCAGCTGGTCATAGGCCAGCGGCGCCGCCGCCTGGAATTCGGGGGGCTGCAGGGCCTCGGTCATTTTGCGCGACAGTTGGCTATGGTCTTCGTCGATCACAGCAACACTGGCGTTGTGTACGCCAATGATCGAGCCGGCCGCCGGCATGTAGATCGCCACGCTGAATGCGTAGAGCAAAAACAGCAGCAGGACGCTGTCGTGGCGCAGGCTGGTCAGCTCTTTCAGGCCCAGGCGCAGGGTGTGTGCCAAGCGATGCATCAGACCTCCTGCTTCTTCAGCATGGCCAGGCTCAGGCCGGTGAAACCGACGAAAAAGCCCAGCAGCGCCAGGCATTGCGGCCACAGTTCACGCAGGCTCAACGCCTTGGTGAAGGTGCCGACGGCGATGTCGAGAAAATAGCCGGCAGGGAACAACTGGCCCATCAGCGCTGCCGAACCGTCGAGCGACGAGCGCGGCACGATCAGCCCGGAAAACTGGATGGTGGGCAGGCTGGTGATGATCATGGTGCCAAGGATGGCGGCGATCTGGGTGCGGGTGAACGCGGATATCAGCAGGCCCAGGCTGGTGGTTGCCAGCAGGTACAGCAGGCCACCGCAGGCCAGCGCCAGGGCGCTGCCCTTGAACGGTACGCCGAACAGCCAGCGGTTCATGGCTACCAGCAACGCCAGGTTGACCAGGCTGATCGCCAGGTACGGCGCCTGCTTGCCGAGCAAAAACTCAAGGCGGGTCAGCGGCGTCGCATAGAAGTTGGTGATCGAGCCCAGTTCTTTCTCGCGAACAATCCCCAGGGCAGTGAGCATGGCCGGGATGAACGCGAGGATCAGCGCCATGACGCCGGGGCCTATGGCGTTGACGCTGACCACGTCCTGGTTGTAGCGAAAGCGTGTTTCCAGGCGCACCGGGGACTGCCCGGCCAATGCCCTGCTGCTCAGTGCGGCCAGTTGCTCAAGGTTGGCCTGGTGCACCGCTTCTACGTAGTTGCGGCTGGTTTCGGCGCGAAACGGCATGCCGCCGTCCAGCCAGGCCGCCACCACCGGCTGGCGCCCTGCGTGCAGGTCGCGGCCAAAGCCCGGAGGGATTTCCAGGGCGAGTTTGATTTCCGAGCGTTGCAGGCGCTTGTGCAATTGCGCTGCATCTTTAATGGGGGGCTGTTCGGCAAAGTAGCGTGAGCCGCGAAACGCTTCCAGGTAGGCGCGGCTTTGCGGGCTCTGGTCCTGGTCGTAGACGGCGAATGCGAGGTTCTCCACATCCAGCGAGATACCGAAGCCGAAGATCACCATCATGAACATCGCGCCCAGCAACGCGAAGGCCATTCGAACCTTGTCGCGCATAAGCTCTTTGCCTTCACGGGTGGCCACGGCGAACAGGCGCTTGAGGCTGAAGCCGTGCCGCATTGCGTGAGGCGTTGTATCAGCCGGGGAGCCCAGCTGGGCGCTGGCTTGCGGGGCGTCACTCGCGCCCTGGGCCTGCTCCAGACAGGAAACGAAAGCGTCCTCGAGCGTGTCACCAGCGAACTGTTGCTGCAGGGCTGCGGGCGTGTCGCAAGCCAATACCTTGCCCGCATGCATCAGGGAAATACGGTCGCAGCGCAGGGCTTCGTTCATGAAGTGGGTGGACAAGAAGATGGTCACGCCCTGTTCCCGCGACAACTCGATCAGCAAGCGCCAGAAATCATCCCGTGCCGCTGGATCGACCCCAGAGGTGGGTTCGTCGAGAATCAGCACTTCGGGCCGGTGCAGGACCGCGACCGCCAGCGACAGACGCTGGCGCAGGCCCAGGGGCAGGGCGCCAGACTGCTGGTCGGCAATTTCGCCGAGGTCGAAACGTTCGATCAGTTCGGCGATACGCGGCGCACTCTCGGCCTTCGGCAGGTCGAACAGGCGTGCATGCAGTTCAAGGTTCTGGCGCACGCTGAGCTCGCCATACAGCGAGAAGCTCTGTGACATGAAGCCGACCCGCTTGCGCGTGGCCAGGTCCTTGGCATCCACCGGGCGGCCGAGCAGGGTGGCGCTGCCTTCGCTGGCCGGCATCAGGCCGGTGAGCACTTTCATGGTGGTGGTCTTGCCGCAGCCGTTGGAGCCGAGGAAGCCGAAAATCTCGCCACGACCGATGGCAAAGCTGACCTTGTTCACGGCGGTGAAATCACCGAAGCGCAAGGTTAGTTTATGGGCTTCGATGGCAATTGTGGTGTCGCCGGCCGGGCGCGGTGGAATCAGCAGCGGCTGCGGGTCGTGGCCGCTGTCACCTTGAAAGTGGGTGAAGGCATCGTCAAGTTTGCCGCTAGGCGTGGCGCTGGCCAGCGTCTGGCTCAGGCCCGAGGCAATCAGCTTGCCGCGATCAAGCATCAGGCAGTGTTCGAACTGCTCGGCTTCCTCCATGTAGGCGGTGGCCACCAGCAGGGTCAGTTGCGGTCGCTCCTGGCGAACCTGCTCGACCAGCTCCCAGAAGCGCCGGCGCGACAGCGGGTCTACGCCTGTCGTCGGCTCGTCGAGAATCAGCAGGTCGGGTTCGTGGATCAGTGCACAGCACAACCCGAGCTTCTGCTTCATGCCGCCCGACAGCTTGCCGGCCGGCCGTTCGGCGAAGCGCGCCAGGTCGGTGGCCAGCAACAGGTTATGCATGCGCTGCTCGCACTCGGCCGAACCCAGCCCGAACAGGGTGGCGAAAAAGCGGATGTTTTCGCTGATCGACAGTTCCGGATAGAGATTGTTGCCCAGGCCCTGGGGCATGAACGCGATGCGCGGGTACAGGCTGTTGCGATGGCGACGTTTCCGGATCGAGCCACCGAGCACCTGAAGTTCGCCGGCCTGCAGTTTCTTCACCCCGGCAATCAGGCCGAGCAGGCTGGACTTGCCGGCGCCGTCCGGGCCGATCAGGCCGCAGCGGGTTCCGGCAGGCAGGCTGAAGGCAATGTCGTGCAGGGCCGTCAAGTCACCATAGCGATGGCTGAGGGCCTCGGCCTGCAGCGCCAGCGTGTTCATTGCAGATTGGCCGGCCAGTCCACTTCAGCCGTCCTGACATAACCGGCGCCGGGCATGCCGGGCTTGGCTTGTGGCACGGCACTGGGCTCGGTCAGGCGCAGCTTGACGCGGAACACCAGTTTTTGCCGCTCGTCACGGGTCTCGACCTGTTTCGGGGTGAATTGCGCCTTGGCGGCAACGAAAGCGATTTTCGCCGGCAGGGCTTTTTCCGGCAGGGCGTCGAGCACTATCCGTGCCTGGTCACCAACGGTCAGGCGGCCGGTGGTCGAGGCGGGCAGGTACAGGTTCATGTACTGATCATTCGGGTCAATCAGCGTCAGTACCCGCCCTCCGGCGCCCAGCACCTCGCCCGGTTCGGCAAGGCGCAGCTGGATGATGCCGTCGATGGGCGCCCGCAAGCTGCTGTCGTCGATTTCGCTGGTCAGTTGCGCCACCTGGGCCTCGGCGGCACCGATGGCGGCCTTGATCGCTGCCAGCTGCGCGCGCGATGCAGTCACGGCGGCGTTGGCGGTGTCGAATCGCGCCTGCTGCTGGTCGAGCAGCTGCTGGCTGGCGTATTTGCGCTGGAAGATCTCGCGTACGCGCTTGAGCTCCTGGCTGGCCAGCAGCAGTTCGCTCTGGCGCAGTTGCACGTTGGCCTCGGCGGCTGCGTAGTTTTCCTGCGCGCGCAGTACTTCAGCTTCGGCCTGGCTGCGCTGGGCTTCAAGGGTGCGGGTATCGATACGCGCAAGTAACTGGCCCTGCCGGACCTTGTCACCTTCATCGACCAATACTTCGGCGAGGCGCCCGGGAACCTTGCTGGCAATCTGCACTTCGGTGGACTCGAGTCGCCCGTTGCCCATGCTCAGGCCTTCAGGCAAACGATCGTGCAGGGACTTCCAGTAGCCCAGGCCGCCGGCAGCCAGGAGTAAAGCGATCAAGGCGCTGGCGAATATTTTCGGGGTATGTTGGCTCATCTCTCTGCATCCTGCTGCATTCGCGTCAAAGTGTGACGTGTCACCGACCCTGGTGCTTTGATTCTGGTCAAACGAGGGGTAATCGTAGCTTGCTTTAACGCAAGGCGAGGATTGCCGCCCATTGTTCCGCCGTAACCGGCATTACCGAGAGGCGACTGCCTTTTTGTACCAGCGGCAATTCAGCCAGGTTGGCCTGCTGTTTCAGGTAGCCGAGGCTGAGGACCTTGCTGAACGTTTCGACATGGGCGACATCCACGGCGCTCCAGGGATTCTTTACTTCGTTGGCCTTTGCGTCGAAGTAGTGGCTTTGCGGGTCGAGTGCCGTCGGGTCCGGGTAGGCTGCGGCGCTGATGCGCGCGATCCCCGCTATGCCAGGCTCGGGGCAGCTGGAGTGGTAGAAGAAAAACTCGTCGCCCACGGCCATGTCGCGCAGGAAATTACGGGCCTGATAGTTGCGAACCCCGTCCCAGCGCGCTTCTTTCAAGCGGGCCAGATCCTTGATCGAAAGTTCGTCCGGCTCGGACTTCATCAGCCAATAGGCCATGGGTGCTGCTCCTGACAAAATTTGAAATAACCTGTTGCATGAAACCGACAGTCGGTTGGCGTCAACGTTTGCGTGTCGACGCGTGTTGTCGGAGAATGCGGCAATTTTAAGCTAGACGCTGTTGCAACCAACTATAAAACGTTGCCGACAACGTGATCAGTTTGCCTGAGGGGGGCAATCAATGAACCGCAAACCGGACCTGCTCTGGATTTTGGTATTTCTGTTCGGTCTGGGTGTGGTCACTACCGGTTATGCGCAAAGCCTCTGGGAGCGTAATCTTGACGCCCCGTATGAAGCGCCGGTAAATCCGCAACAACGCTGATTACCCTGCTGGTGTCTGCCAGGCAGGCGCCAGGTACCACGCACGGTCAGAGACCGTTCCCTGTAGCGGTACATCCCAGCTGGCCTGCGCCAGTTTCTCGACTTTCTGGCATTCATGCGCCAGGCCCAGCAGCAACGGCTTTTTCCAGGCCTTGCGGCGGGCCTGATACGCCAGGCTTCGATCATAGAAGCCACCGCCCATGCCCAGTCGCCCACCTGTTTCGTCAAACCCAACCAGCGGCAGCAGGATCAGGTCCAGCGCCCAGACCGGCCGTTGGCGGGCCAGGCTGATGTGCGGTTCGGCAATGCGAAAGCGGTTGGGGCGCAGCTTTTCGCCGTGTTCGATGCGCTGGAAGGCCATTTTGGTTTTCGGCCAGGCGTGCAGCACCGGAAGATAGGTGCGCTTGCCGCGCCGCTGCGCTTCGCGCAGCAACAAGCGCGGATCAATCTCGCAATCATTGGGCAGGTACAGGGCAATGTGCCGGGCGCGGCGGAACAGTGGATGCTGCGCCAGTTGCCGGTACAGGCCACGCGCGGCCTGACGTTGCTGGGCCGGGCTCAGGGCGCGGCGGGCATCACGTAGCAGGCGGCGAAGTTGGGGGCGGGTGAGCGGCGCGGTGTCGGTCATGGCACGGGCGTTCCCAGAGAGGGCTGCCGCGCGTTGGGCGACAGCTCGATTTGCTCGCGTGAATACACGAGCAAAGGTGATTCAGGCTCCCCGACGAACCGCTGTCGGTGTAGCCCTTGAACCCGAAAGTTCAAGGTGGAGATTGCAGGAGGCGTTAAGGCTTTCCGTCAAGCGGACATGCACACCGGCCCCACGTGCAACCCCCGTGGTTGTGCGTATCGGCTCAGGGACATGACCGACTGGCAAGCACTCCAGGGAGTGGCGCCAGTATACTGAATCTCAACTGGTTTTTGTATTCGGATCGTCGGCCAGTGCCTGATCGACACGTTCGAGCAGGTCGCGAACCTGCTCGCGGGTGGCACCACCGGCAGGTGTTTCGGGGCGTTCCTGGTTGTGCAGCAGGTCATGGGTGATGTTCAGCGCAGCCATTACCGCGATACGGTCGGCACCGATCACTTTGCCGCTGCTGCGGATTTCACGCATTTTGCCATCCAGGTAGCGCGCGGCGCTGACCAGGTTGCTGCGCTCTTCAGGCGGACAGATGATCGAATATTCTTTGTCGAGGATCTGAACGGTGACGCTATTGCTTGAACTCATGAGTCTTGCTCCAGGGCCTTGAGTCGCAAAATCATCGATTCGACCTTACGCCGGGCGATTTCATTTTTTTCGATGAGGTGGGCGCGCTCCTCGCGCCAGGACTTTTCCTGAGCTTGTAGGAGTGCATTTTGCCGTTTTAGTTGCTCGACTCGCTCAATCAGCTGTTCGAACCGGCCCATCAGCGTTTGCAGATCGTTCTCTTGCATTGGTCGCACTCGATTCGCTCTGGCGGGTGATTGCCTGGTTTATGCCCAGGTCAGCTCCGAGTTGGCCACGTCGATAGTCTTGGCGCGCCTGCCGGTGCTAGGATACAAGGTCTTCATTCTAGTCATTGCGCCGTCTGGCGCCTAGTTGCCCATGCCTAATACCAATTCGCCGTACACCGCTTTCGCCACCTTGCTCAGCAGCAATGGGCATCCTGTCTCGCCTGCCGAACTGCACGGCCTGTTGCTCGGCCGCAGCTGCGCCGGTGCCGGCTTCGACGCCGAAGCCTGGTTGGCGGATGCCGCCCAGCTGCTGGAGTCGGAGCCGGCCGACAACGTTCGTAACGCCTTGATCGGCCTGCAGGAAATGGTCAAGGGCGAACTCACCGGTGAAGATATCACCATCGTCCTGTTGCTGCCGGGCGACGAGTTGCCGTTGGCTGAGCGCGCTCAAGCGCTGGGCCAGTGGTGCCAGGGCTTTCTGACCGGTTTTGGCCTGAACTCCGGCGGTTTGGTGCTGAGCACCGAAGCCAAGGAAGTGCTCGGTGACCTGGATGCGATTTCCCAGGTTCAGGATGCCCTGGAAGAGTCCGAAGACGGCGAAAGCGACTATATGGAAGTCATGGAGTACCTGCGCGTCGCACCGCTGCTGCTGTACACGGAGCTGGCCAAGCCGGCCGAGCCTGCGGCCAAACCTTCGTTGCACTGATCAATCAGGAAGCACCACTGCCCATGAGCCATATCCCCAAGTCGGAATACGCCCGTCGACGCAAGGCGCTGATGGCGCAGATGGTGCCCAACAGTATTGCCATCCTGCCGGCCGCTGCCGTTGCCATTCGCAACCGCGACGTCGAGCACGTGTACCGACAGGACAGCGACTTCCAGTACCTCAGCGGCTTCCCCGAGCCGGAGGCGGTAATTGCCCTGATCCCCGGCCGCGAGCACGGCGAATATGTGCTGTTCTGCCGCGAGCGCAATCCGGAGCGCGAGCTGTGGGACGGGCTGCGTGCGGGCCAGGAAGGGGCGGTGCGCAACTATGGTGCGGATGACGCCTTTCCCATCACCGATATCGACGACATCCTGCCCGGTCTGATCGAAGGCCGTGACCGGGTGTATTCGGCCATGGGCAGCAACCCGGAATTCGACCGTCACCTGATGGAGTGGATCAACGTGATCCGTTCCAAGGCCCGTCTTGGTGCCCAGCCGCCGAACGAATTCGTTGCCCTGGATCATCTGCTGCACGACATGCGCCTGTATAAATCGGCGGCAGAGGTCAAAGTGATGCGTGAGGCCGCGGCCATTTCCGCTCGTGCCCATATACGCGCCATGCAGGCCTGCCGCGCAGGCTTGCATGAGTACAGCCTGGAAGCCGAGCTGGATTACGAATTTCGCAAGGGCGGGGCAAAGATGCCGGCGTACGGCTCGATTGTCGCGGCCGGGCGCAACAGCTGCATCCTGCACTATCAGGAAAACGATGCGCCGCTCAAGGACGGTGACCTGGTGTTGATCGACGCCGGTTGCGAGATCGACTGCTATGCCAGCGACATCACCCGTACCTTCCCGGTCAGCGGCCGGTTCTCGCCGGAGCAAAAGGCGATCTATGAACTGGTGCTCAGAGCGCAGGAGGCCGCCTTTGCGGTGATTGCACCGGGCAAGCACTGGAACCATGCCCACGAGGCGACGGTGCAGGTGATCACCGAAGGGCTGGTGGAACTGGGCCTGCTCAAGGGCAAGGTGCAGGAGCTGATCGACAGCGAAGCCTACCGGGCGTTTTACATGCACCGCGCCGGTCACTGGCTGGGCATGGATGTGCATGACGTCGGTGAGTACAAGGTGGGTGGGCAGTGGCGCGTGCTTGAACCCGGCATGGCCCTGACCGTGGAGCCTGGAATCTACATCGGTGCCGACAATCAGGATGTTGCGAAGAAATGGCGCGGCATTGGTGTACGTATCGAGGATGACGTAGTGGTAACCAGACAGGGCTGTGAAATCCTGACCTCAGGTGTGCCGAAGACGGTCGCTGAAATCGAAGCGCTGATGGCTGCCGCGCGCAGTGTGGCGGCATGAGCCGGGTCAATCTGGCAATCATTGGCGGCGGTCTGGTCGGAGCCAGCCTGGCGCTGGCCTTGCAGGCCGGGGCCAAGGCCCGTGGGTGGAAGATCCTGCTGATCGAACCCTTTGCGCCGGGCGATACCTTTCAACCCAGCTATGATGCGCGCTCTTCGGCGTTGTCGTTCGGTACCCGGCAGATCTACGAGCGTCTGGGCCTGTGGCAGGCCATCAGCCGCCGCGCCGAGCCGATCCGCCAGATCCAGGTATCCGACCGCGGCCGTTTTGGCGCCACTCGCCTGGATGCGCTGGAGGAGGGCGTTCCCGCCCTGGGTTACGTGGTGGAAAACGCCTGGCTGGGTCAATGCCTGTGGAAAGGCCTGGATGCCGACGTGGTGAGCTGGCGCTGTCCGGCTGAAGTGACGACCCTGCAGGCGCTGGAAGATGGCTACAGGTTGACGCTCAACGACGACACGATGGTCGAGTGCGACCTGGCCGTACTGGCCGATGGTGGGCGTTCCGGCTTGCGCGAGCAGTTGGGTATCCATGTCAGCCAGCGGCCTTACAACCAGAGTGCGCTGATCGCCAACATCACCCCGAGCGAAGCCCATTGCGGCCAGGCCTTCGAGCGTTTCACCGACGAAGGGCCGATGGCACTGTTGCCATTGCCGGAAAACCGCTGCGCGCTGGTCTGGACCCGCGTCGGCATGGATGCCAAGCGCCTTGCCGAACTGGACGAGCGCAGCTTCCTGAGTGAATTGCAGGGGGTGTTCGGCTACCGTCTGGGCACCTTGCGCCAAGTCGGTGCCCGGCACCTGTACCCGCTGTCGCTGGTCGAGGCGCAGGAGCAGGTGCGCCCGCACCTGGTGGTGCTGGGTAACGCCGCGCACAGCCTGCACCCGATTGCCGGGCAAGGTTTCAACCTGTCGCTGCGTGATGTGCAGTCGCTGGCTGAAGGCCTGTTGGCAGGCCCTGCCGTGCCGGGTGACTTTGCTACCCTGCAGGCCTATCGCGAACGCCAGCGCCTGGACCAGGACCTGACCGTGGGCTTCTCCGACCGGGTCACCCGCCTGTTCGGCAGCGCTCAGCCGCTGATCGCCACCGGGCGTAACCTGGGGCTGCTCGGGCTGGACCTGTTGCCCCCTGCCAAACGTTGGTTCGCACGACAGGCCATGGGCCTGGGAACCCGTCCGGACCTACGGAGCTGAGCATGGCCGACGCAAGGAAACTGGCACGGCGTGCGCGTATGCTGCGCTGGCTGCTGAACTGCTATCCACCCTACATCGGGGCCGGCATTCGCGTGCAGAGCATCAGCGCGGATTTTTGCCAGGTGAAGGTGCGCATGGGCCTGTCGCGGTTCAACCGCAATTATGTCGGCACCCAGTTTGGCGGCAGCCTCTACTCGATGGTCGATCCGTTCTACATGTTGATGCTGATGCAGCTGTTGGGACGCGAATACATCGTCTGGGACAAGGCCGCCAGCATCGACTTCATCGCACCGGGCAAAGGCCCGGTGTTTGCCGATCTGCGCATTGACGAGGGCTTGCTGACCGAGATTCGTGAGCACACCGCAGGCGGCAAGAAATACCTGCCACGACTTCAGGTCGATATCCGTGACGCTGCTGGTGAACTGGTGGCACGGGTCGACAAAACCCTTTATGTGCGGCTCAAGCCGCAAGCGAGACAGGCTTAAGGCATGGAAATGCGCGCAGATCTGTTGATTGTCGGTGCCGGTATGGTCGGCAGCGCCCTGGCCCTGGCGTTGCAGCACAGCGGCCTGGAAATTCTCCTGCTTGATGGCAGCCCGATGTCTGTCCCGCCGTTTGACGCGCAGTCGGCCTTCGAGCCGCGGGTCAGTGCCTTGTCGATGGCCAGTCAGCGCATCCTTGAACGTCTGGGCGCTTGGCAAGGTGTCAGCGCACGACGCCTGAGCCCGTATTCGGACATGCGCGTATGGGATGGCAGCGGTACCGGGCAGATCCACTTCTCGGCCGCCAGTGTGCACGCCGAGGTGCTCGGGCACATCGTCGAGAACCGGGTGGTGCAGGACGGTCTGCTGGAGCGACTGCACGACAGCGAGATCGGCTTGCTGGCCAATGCGCGCCTGGAGCAGATGCGCCGCTCCGGTGACGACTGGCTGCTGACCCTTGCCGATGGCCGTACCCTGCGCGCGCCGCTGGTGATTGCTGCCGACGGCGCGAACTCGGCGGTACGCCGCCTGACCGGCTGTGAAACCCGCGAATGGGACTACCTGCACCACGCCATCGTCACCAGCGTACGCTGCGCTGAACCCCACCAGGCCACCGCCTGGCAGCGTTTTACCGATGACGGCCCGCTGGCCTTCCTGCCATTGCTGCGTGACGGTCGGCAGGACTGGTGCTCGATTGTCTGGTCGACCACACCGGAGCAGGCCGAGCACCTGATGAAGCTGGATGATGCCGCGTTCTGCGCCCAACTTGAACGCGCCTTCGAAGGACGCCTGGGTGCTGTGCTGCAGACCGATCCCCGCGTCTGTGTGCCACTGCGCCAGCGTCATGCCAAACGTTATGTGGCCGAAGGCCTGGCCCTGATTGGAGATGCCGCGCACACCATTCACCCGCTGGCCGGGCAGGGGGTCAACCTGGGTTTTCTCGATGCGGCAGTACTGGCCGAAGAGCTTTTGCATGCCTACGAGCGTGGTGAGCAACTGGCCGATGTGCGCGTATTGAGCCGGTACGAACGCCGGCGCATGCCGCATAACCTGGCGCTGATGGCGGCGATGGAAGGTTTCGAGCGCTTGTTCCAGGCCGACCCCTTGCCGCTGCGTTGGCTGCGCAACACCGGTTTGAAGTGGGTTGAGCAATTGCCCGAAGCCAAGGCCTTGTTCGTGCGTCAGGCCTTGGGCCTGAGCGGCGATTTGCCGGAGCTGGCGCGCGTCTGAATGGGCAGCAACATCTGGTAACTCCTCCCTTGTGAGTTCGGTTGAGAAGGCAAATGGGATTAACTACCATTTGCGCCTTAATTGAATTCCGAGGACTGCACCATGTTGCCACGCAAGCACGTATTGGCCGCCCTGGCTCTGACTCTGTTGGGCGGAACCGCCCAGGCGGCAGACGAGGTGGTGGTGTATTCCTCGCGCATCGACGAGCTGATCAAGCCGGTGTTTGATGCCTACACCGCCAAGACCGGGGTCAAGATCAAGTTCATCACCGACAAAGAGGCGCCGCTGATGCAGCGGATCAAGGCCGAGGGGCAGAATGCCACTGCCGACCTGCTGCTGACCGTCGATGCTGGCAACCTTTGGCAGGCAGAGCAGATGGGCATTCTGCAGCCGATCAAGTCCGAAGTGATCGACGCCAACATTCCCCCGCAATATCGCGCCTCGTCCCACGACTGGACTGGCCTGAGCCTGCGTGCCCGGACCATTGCCTACTCCACCGACCGGGTCAAACCCGAAGAGCTGAGCACCTACGAAGCCCTGGCGGACAAGAACTGGGAAGGTCGCCTGTGCCTGCGTACGGCGAAGAAGGTCTACAACCAGTCGCTGACCGCCACCCTGATCGAAACCCACGGCGAGCAGAAAACCGAAGAAATCATCAAGGGCTGGGTCAACAACCTGTCCACCGATGTGTTCTCCGACGACACCGCCTTGCTGCAGGCCATCAATGCCGGCCAGTGCGACGTCGGTATCGTCAACACCTACTACTACGGTCGCCTGCACAAGGAAAACCCGAAGCTGGCGGTCAAGCTGTTCTGGCCTAACCAGGCTGACCGTGGCGTGCACGTCAACCTCTCGGGCATTGGCCTGACCAAGTACGCACCGCATCCTGAGGCCGCCAAAAAACTGGTCGAGTGGATGACCGGTGAAGAGGCACAGAAGATTTTCGCCGGTGTGAACCAGGAATTCCCGGCCAACCCGAAAGTCGCTCCCTCTGAAGAAGTCGCGGCCTGGGGTAGCTTCAAGGCTGACACCATCCCGGTCGAAATCGCCGGCAAGCGTCAGGCAGAAGCCATTCGCCTAATGGATCGGGCTGGCTGGAACTAAGCGCAAGGCTTTATCCTTTCGGGGCCTGGTCAGGCCCCATTCGCTGACAAGGCCGGCGCCCGCGTTTCAACACCTGGGGGCCCGGCCTTGTTTGCGATCGACCGCCACGCGGTCGTCATTACTGCACAGAGAGTTCCTTTTGGCTCACCCCGCCCAACGCCGCTGGTATCCCCTGGTTTTCGCCATTGCCGCCCTGGTGCTGCTGCCGCTGAGTGTACTGCTGTTGTCCTGGCAGTCGGTCGACATGCAGATCTGGTCGCACCTGCTCGATACCCAGATGAGCCGTTTGCTGGGCAATACCCTGACCCTGATTGCCGGTGTCGGCGTGGGCGTCACCGTGTTGGGTGTGAGCCTGGCCTGGCTGACCAGCCTGTGCGAGTTCCCCGGTCGGCGCTGGCTGGACTGGGCGCTGATGCTGCCGTTTGCCATTCCGGCTTACGTCCTGGCGTTTGTCTTCGTCGGCCTGCTGGACTTTGCCGGGCCGGTGCAAACCCTGCTGCGTGAGGCGTTCGGGCCGATGCGTTTGCCGCGGGTACGCTCCACCGGCGGGGTGATCATCGTGCTGGTGCTGGTGTTTTACCCCTATGTCTACCTGCTGGCGCGTACCGCGTTCCTCGCTCAGGGCAAGGGCCTGATGGAGGCGGCGAGGGTATTGGGGCATTCGCCGCTGCAAGCATTCTGGCGGGTGGCAATACCGATGGCGCGACCGGCCATCGGCGCCGGTGTTGCCTTGGCGTTGATGGAAACCCTGGCCGATTTCGGTGCGGTATCGGTGTTCAACTTCGATACTTTCACCACTGCGATCTACAAGACCTGGTATGGCTTCTTCAGCCTGTCGAGTGCCGCGCAACTGGCCAGCCTGCTGCTGCTGGCGGTGATGCTGGTGCTCTACGGTGAACGCCGGGCCCGGGGTGCCGTGCGTGGCAGCAATGAACGACCCCGAGCCAATGCGCTGTATCACCTGCGTGGGGTCAAGGCGTTGGCTGCTTCAAGCTGGTGCCTGTTGGTGTTTGCCTGCGCCTTCGTCATTCCCGTGCTGCAATTGCTGGTGTGGTTCTGGCAGCGTGGCCGCTTCGACCTCGATGAGCGCTACACCAACCTGATCCTGCACACCCTCTACCTGGGGGCGATGGCCGCGCTGATTACCGTGTGTGTGGCGCTGGTACTGGCGTTTGCCCGCAGGCAGGCGCCGACGCAAGGCATTCGCGCCGGCGTCGGCCTGGCTAACCTGGGGTATGCCTTGCCGGGCTCGGTATTGGCAGTGTCGATCATGTTGGCCTTCAGCTACCTGGACAATCAGTTGGTGGTGCCGCTGTCTAGCTGGTTGGGTGGGGCGGGCAGGCCGCTGTTGCTGGGTAGCCTGTTTGCCTTGCTGCTGGCGTACCTGGTGCGCTTCATCGCCGTGGCCTACGGCCCGCTGGAAAACAGCCTTGAGCGGATTCGTCCGTCGCTGCCCGAGGCCTCCCGTAGCCTTGGGGTCGGTGGGCCACGATTGTTTATCAAGGTGTATCTGCCTTTGCTGGTTCCTGGTGCCTTGAGCGCCGCTTTGCTGGTGTTTGTCGATGTGCTCAAGGAAATGCCGGCCACCTTGCTGATGCGTCCGTTTGGCTGGGACACGCTGGCCGTGCGCATCTTTGAAATGACCAGCGAAGGCGAGTGGGCACGGGCGTCGTTACCCGCGCTAACGCTTATTCTGGTCGGCCTGCTACCGGTTATCGGGTTGATTCGACGTTCGTCCCGACACCTCGGTCAAACGCGCTGAGGGTGCCAGCGTCCAAGCTTGCAGCTACAATGCGCGGCATTCTGTGGTCGGTCTTACAGACCGGGTAGCGCAAACGCTGCCTAAAGCCGAAGCCTCGCCACGCCCGGAAGGAGAAACCCATGGGACTGCGCACGCCTCTTTATGACCTGCACCTGGCGCTAGGCGCCAAGATGGTCGATTTTGGCGGTTGGGACATGCCGTTGCACTATGGCTCGCAGGTCGAAGAGCACCATCAGGTGCGCCGTGACTGCGGGGTATTCGATGTTTCCCACATGACCGTTATCGATGTAACGGGCGATGACGCCCCCGTCTGGTTACAGCGCCTGCTGGCTAACGATGTTGCACGACTGGACGAAGTGGGCAAGGCCCTGTACAGCACCATGCTCGATGAGCAGGGCCGGGTTATCGACGACATGATTGTCTACCGGTGCGAGAACGGCTACCGCCTGGTGGTCAACGCAGCCACCCGGGACAAGGACCTTGCCTGGTTGAACGCCTGCGCAGGCGATTTCAATGTGACGCTCAACGAACGACCGGAACTGGCCATCCTGGCGATCCAGGGGCCCGAGGCACGCGCCAAGGTTGCCGAGCTGGTCTCTGCCCCCAGGGCAGCGCTGATCCGCGACCTCAAGCCTTTTGAAGGCCGCGCCGAAGGCGACTGGTTTATCGCCCGTACCGGGTACACCGGCGAAGACGGCCTGGAGATGATTTTTCCGGCGGTACAGGCTCCGGCGTTTTTCAACGACCTGGTGGGTGCCGGGATTGCCCCGAGTGGCCTCGGTGCACGCGATACCCTGCGCCTCGAGGCCGGGATGAACCTGTATGGCCAGGACATCGACCAGGCCCACACCCCGCTGACCTCGAACCTGGGCTGGAGTGTCGCCTGGGAGCCAGCCGAGCGAGACTTCATCGGTCGTAGCGGCTTGCTGGCGGAAATCGAGCACGGCGTTGAGCAAAAAATGGTCGGCCTGGTGCTGGAGGAGCGCGGCGTACTGCGTGCTCATCAGGTCGTGCGTGTCGCTGGTATTGGCGAGGGGGAGATCACTAGTGGTAGCTTCTCACCTACGCTGAGCAAATCCATCGCCCTGGCGCGGGTGCCAATGGCAACCGCCGATCGTGCCGAGGTGGAGATTCGTGGCAAGTGGTACCCGGTGCGAGTGGTCAAACCGACTTTCGTGCGCCATGGCAAGATTTTGATCTGAACCTATTCTGGCGGGCCTACCGCTGACCCTATTGAGGAAAACAAGATGAGCAATATCCCCGCCGACCTGCGTTTTGCCGAAAGTCACGAGTGGGCCAAACTGGAAGCCGACGGCACAGTAACCGTGGGCATCAGCGATCACGCCCAGGAAGCCCTGGGCGACGTGGTGTTCGTCGAGCTGGCGGAAGTCGGCAAGGTATTCGCTGCTGGCGATGCTGCCGGTGTGGTCGAGTCGGTAAAAGCTGCTTCGGACATCTATGCGCCGGTCAGTGGTGAAGTCATCGCTGTGAACGAGGACCTGGGAGACAGCCCTGAGTCGCTGAACAGCGATCCTTACGGCAGCTGGATCTTCAAACTCAAGCCAAGCAACACCGCCGAGCTGGACAAACTGCTCGATGCTGGCGGCTACGCTGCTGCCATCGGCGAATAGTTTTCACACAAAGCGGCAATCTCTTCCTAGACTCAATATGCCTCGACTGGTCGAGGCTTGGTCTAGGAAGAGAGAGCCGCTATGTCCCAGTCGCCGTCCCTGAGCCAACTGCACGACCCTAATCCGTTTTTGCGTCGCCACCTGGGGCCTGATGCCTCGGAGCAGCAGGCGATGCTCCAGGCCCTTGGCCTGGCCAGTCGCAGCGAACTGATCGAGCAGACTGTGCCACCGGGCATTCGCCTGAGTGGGCCACTGGAGCTGCCTGCCGCGCTGGATGAGCAGGCCGCCCTCGCCAAACTCAGGGGGTATGCCGAACAGAATCAGGTGTGGACCAGCCTGATCGGCATGGGCTACCACGGTACTGTCACGCCCACCGTCATACTGCGCAACGTCCTTGAGAACCCGGGCTGGTATACCGCCTATACCCCCTATCAGCCGGAAATTGCCCAGGGGCGCCTTGAAGCTTTGCTGAACTTTCAGCAGATGATCATCGACCTCACCGGGCTCGATCTGGCTAACGCCTCGTTACTCGATGAAGCCACGGCGGCGGCTGAAGCCATGGCCCTGGCCAAACGCATGGCCAAGTCGAAAAGCAATGTGTTCTTTGCCGATGAGCACTGCCATCCACAGACCCTGTCAGTGCTGCATACCCGCGCCGAGGGCTTTGGTTTTGAGCTGGTCGTCGATGCGGTGGATAACCTTGGCAATTACCAGGTGTTCGGAGCGTTATTGCAGTATCCCGATACCCATGGAGAAATCCGCGACCTGCGGCCCTTGATCGAGCAACTGCACAAACAACAGGCATTGGCCTGTGTCGCCGCCGATTTGCTCAGCCTGCTGATGCTGACGCCACCAGGTGAGCAGGGCGCCGACGTGGTACTGGGCACGACACAGCGCTTTGGCGTGCCGATGGGCTATGGCGGTCCCCACGCAGCCTACTTTGCCTGCCGCGATGCCTTCAAGCGAGCCATGCCCGGGCGCATCATCGGCGTGTCCAAGGATGCGCGCGGCAATGTCGCGTTGCGCATGGCCCTGCAGACCCGCGAGCAGCATATCCGCCGCGAGAAGGCCAACTCCAATATCTGCACGGCGCAGGTGCTGCTGGCCAACATTGCCGCCTTCTATGCGGTGTATCACGGTCCGGAAGGCTTGCAGCGTATCGCCCAGCGCGTGCACGCGCTGACCTTCGTGCTGGCAGCCGGGCTGGAGAGTAAAGGCATCAAGCGCCTCAATGAGCACTTCTTCGACACCCTGACCCTTGAAGTTGGCGGCAGCCAGACGGCGATCATCGAAAGTGCCGAAGCCGCGCAGATCAACCTGCGTATCCTCGGGCGCGGCCAGTTGGGCGTAAGCCTCGACGAGACCTGTGACGAAGCTACCGTGCTGCGGCTGTTCGATATCTTCCTGGGCGCCGACCACGGCCTGGATATCGCCACCCTCGATGCACAAGCCTTGCCGGAAGGTATTCCGGCAGCACTGGTCCGGCGCACCACGTTTCTCGCGCATCCGGTGTTCAACCTGCACCACAGCGAAACCGAGATGCTGCGTTATCTCAAGCAGCTGGAGAACAAAGACCTGGCGTTGAACCAGTCGATGATTCCGCTGGGCTCCTGCACCATGAAACTCAACGCCAGCAGCGAGATGATCCCGATCACCTGGCCAGGTTTTGCCTTGCTGCACCCCTTTGCACCCGCCGGGCAGGTGCAGGGCTACAAGGCAATGATCGATGAGCTGGAGGCCTGGCTCTGCGCGATCACCGGTTTCGATGCCATCTGCATGCAACCCAACTCGGGCGCCCAGGGCGAGTACGCCGGGTTGATGGCGATTGCCAAGTACCACCGTAGCCGCCATCAGCATCAGCGGAACATCTGTCTGATCCCTTCATCTGCGCATGGCACCAATCCGGCATCGGCGCAGATGGCCGGCATGCAGGTGATGATTGTCGAGTGCGACGAGGCCGGCAACGTCGACCTCGGGGACCTCAAGGCAAAGGCGCTCGCGGCGGGCGAACGGCTGTCCTGCCTGATGGCGACTTACCCTTCGACCCACGGCGTCTACGAAGAGGGTATCAGCGAGATCTGTGAAGTTATCCACAAGCAGGGTGGCCAGGTTTACATGGATGGCGCCAACCTCAATGCGCAGGTGGGCCTGGCGCGGCCGGCCGATATCGGTGCCGATGTGTCGCATATGAACCTGCACAAGACCTTTTGCATCCCCCACGGTGGTGGTGGCCCCGGGATGGGGCCGATTGGTGTGCGTGCCCACCTGGCGCCGTTTGTCGCCAGTCACCCGGTTGTCCCGGTGCCAGGGCCGGACCCGAAAAATACTGCGGTGAGTGCAGCCCCTTGGGGCAGTGCGAGCATCCTGCCAATCAGCTGGATGTACATCGCCATGATGGGGCCGCAACTGGCCGATGCCAGCGAAGTGGCGATTCTCTCGGCCAATTACCTTGCCGAGCGGTTGGGTGGCGCATTCCCGGTGCTGTATCGCGGGCGTAATGAGCGCGTGGCGCACGAGTGCATTCTCGATCTGCGGCCATTGAAGGCCTTGACCGGAATCAGCGAGGAGGATGTGGCCAAGCGCCTGATGGATTACGGGTTCCATGCACCGACCATGTCGTTTCCGGTGCCGGGTACCTTGATGGTCGAGCCGACCGAGAGCGAGTCCAAGGCCGAGCTGGATCGCTTTATCGAGGCGATGCTGAGTATCCGTGCGGAAATCCAGCAAGTGCAGGACGGTAACTGGCCCGCAGAAGACAACCCGCTCAAGCATGCGCCACATACCCTGGCGGATGTGCTGGGCATCTGGGAGCGTCCCTACAGCATTGCCCAGGGTGTTGCGCCCAGCGACCATGTGCGTATGCACAAGTACTGGCCGGCAGTGAACCGGGTAGACAACGTGTTCGGTGACCGCAACCTGTTCTGTGCTTGTGTACCGGTGGATGAGTACCGGGCGTAGCGCTGCTTCTTCGCGGGTGAACCCGCTCCCACAGGTCCATTGCACTTCCCCTGTGGGAGCGGGTTTACCCGCGAAGGCTTCTAGTTAACTGTCCAGGTTTTGGGGTCAGTCCACTACAGCATTTTTGGCCAGGATCGCGTTGGCCAGGTCCATGTCGCTGACGTTGAGATCCGGGTTTTCAGCGCGGGCAGTGCGCATGGCCGCTTCCAGGTAGGGGCCGCGAATGGCGCCTTCGCTGGCGACAAAGCTGCTGGCATCATCCTGCGCGGCTGCGACCAGCTTGTGGTCCTTGGACGTCAGGTAGGTGGAGCCGGTGGTTGCGCCGGAGGTAATTACATTGCGCCAGAATGTATCGGCCATGGCCGAACCGACAGGCAGGGAAAGCAGGGCAAGGGTTGCGACTGCAACGTTGAGACGCATCGAGGGTGACTCCAACTGAGGTGAACTGGCCGATTGGATTGGTTCGCCCGAATCTAGTTCCCTGGCGCCACGCTCAATACTTCTGCCCGCGTGGTCAGGCCGGCAGCCACTTTCTGTTCACCGCTCTGCAGCAAGCTGAGCAGACCTTCTTCTGCGGCTTTCCGGCGCAGCAGGGCGAGGTCGGTATCGTGGCAAATACCGGCTTTGAGGGCAGTGCTTATCCTCAGTAGTTCATGAATGGCGCTGCGGCCGTGATAACCGGTCTGCCGACACGCGTTGCAGCCGGCGGCGCTGTAGCCACTCCTTTCGTTCGGTACTTTGCACACCGCGCAGAGGGTGCGCACCAGGCGCTGAGCCAACACACCGATCAGCCCGGCGTTGATCAGGTGCGGCGCTACCCCCAGCTCAATCAAGCGGCTGATCGCACTGCAAGCATCGTTAGTGTGCAAGGTCGACAGGACCAGATGGCCGGTCAATGCTGCCTGGAAGGCCACCTGGGCCGTTTCCAGGTCACGGATCTCGCCAATCATGATGATGTCCGGGTCTTGGCGCAGCAGGGCCCGGGCGCCTTCGGCAAAGCCCAGGTCGATGGCCGGGTGGACCTGCAGTTGATTGAACCGGGGTTCAACCATTTCGATCGGGTCTTCAACCGTGCACACATTCACCTGAGGCGTTGCCAGGTACTTCAGGGTGGCGTAAAGGGTACTGGTCTTGCCGGACCCGGTCGGCCCTGTGACCAGGATCAGGCCGTGGCGCTGGCCGATCATGGCCTGCCAGCATGCCAGGGTGTCGCCTGCAAGGCCCAACTGGTGGAAGTCGTGCTGCATCAGGTGCGGGTCGAAAATGCGCATCACCAGCTTCTCGCCGAAGGTGGTTGGCAGGGTCGACAGGCGTAGCTCAACATCGTTGCCGGCCGGCAGGCGCGTCTTGATCCGGCCATCCTGAGGCCGGCGTTTTTCAGCCACGTTCATACGCCCGAGGGTTTTCAGGCGACTGACCACGGCCAGGGTGACTTCCGCCGGAAACTGATAGACCGGGTGCAGCACCCCATCAATGCGAAAGCGCAATTGCCCCTGGTCCCGCCTGGGTTCCAGATGGATATCACTGGCCCGTTGATCGAACGCGTATTGCAGCAGCCAGTCGACGATGGTGACGATATGGGCATCATCGTCTTCTGATCGCTGACCTTGCGCGCCCAGCTCAAGCAGGTGCTCGAGGTTGCCTGGCGAGGCGGCCCCTCTCTGTTGGCGGCTGGCACCATTGACCGAATGAGCCAGGTGAAAGAACGCCTGGCTGAACTGGCGAATCTGTACCGGGCTGGCCAGCACATGCCTGATCGGGCGGCGCAATACCTGGGCCAGGTCGGCTTCCCATGATCTGACATAGGGTTCGGCGCTGGCCACCGTGACGCCCTGGGCGTCATCGGCAATCACCAGGATGCCGTGACGTTGAGCAAAGGTGGCAGACATCAGGCCAGTGGTTGCCACCAGGTCGAGTTGCAGCGGATCGATGTGCAGGTAGGGCAGCCCGCTGCGCCTGCCCAGCCATTGACACAGGGTTTCCAGATTCAGGCGCTGACCCGGTTGGCGAGGGTCAGGCAAAGCCTGGTGGGCGACGTGTTCGAGTGGGTGGGTATCGCTGGCGGTAGCTTGAGCGCGCAGTGCCTGGACGGCGTCATGGCTGATGAGCCGGGCATCAAGCAGGTCGCCCAGCAGGCACTCGAGCGTCAGCCTGCGGTCCTTTTGGCTGACAGTCATGTGGCGTCCTTGCCTTGCTGCCTGAAGGGGTGGCAATCACAAGCTTAGCTGGCTGTGGGGAATAGCAAGGCCCGGATGCATTTCCAGGCGTGTCCCGGTTCAGTCCGGGCGATGGGCCAGCGCCAGGACCACCTCGTCGACACAAATCAGGTTGCGCATTTTTTGTGCAATCAACTCGGCCCGGTGCCAGCTCAGGCCGCCAATCTCGAGCTCTACCTCCAGCACATCGTCGCACTGGTTCATCACCACCTTGTGTGGCGTCAGAAACTGCAGGGCAAACAGGTTCAGCACCCGGCAGAGGCTGTCTGGCTCGGCTTCGACCTGCAGCTGGTAGCGCACGTAGCTAAGGGCGCTGCTGGCCGCCCAGACGTCGTCACGCAACGGGGTGACAGGGCTGTCGAAGCGTTCAAGTGCGCTCATGAGATTCTCCGGTATCAGTGCGAGAGATTTTTACATGCGCACGCGGGAATTTTTTCTCTAAGATCAGCGAGTATGGCGAGTTATTGAATTGAATAATTCGTCTTGGTGCATAGAAAGGAAATTATTATGCAAAGCGAATTGGACGCTTATGACCGACGTATCCTGGCCCTGTTGCAAGAGGATGCTTCGCTTTCCAGTGCGCAGATTGCCGAACGCGTAGGGCTGTCGCAGTCACCGTGCTGGCGGCGGATTCAGCGCCTGAAGGAGGAGGGGGTGATTCGCGGGCAGGTGACCCTGCTTGACCGCAAGAAGATCGGCCTGAATACGCAGATTTTCGCCGAGGTAAAACTCAACGCCCACGGTCGCTCCAACTTCACCGAATTCACCGAGGCGATCCGCGGTTTTGAAGAAGTGCTGGAATGCTATGTGCTGATGGGGGCGGTGGATTTCTTGCTGAGGATCGTCACCCCGGACATCGAAGCCTACGAACGGTTCTTCTTCGAAAAGCTGTCGATGGTGCCGGGGATCCAGGAGGTCAACTCGATCGTGGCCTTGTCTGAAATCAAGTCCACGACGAGTCTACCTGTGCTGCGCTAGGGCTTACTTGCGCAGCAGGTGTTTCCAGCCACGGCTCTGGAACACGGCCATGACCTGTTGGGCACGGGCGTCCAGCACTTCGGTGCGCACGTCTGCTTCCACTTCGTCGCTGATCGGCAAGTTGGCCAGTTCGTGCAGTTTGTTCAGTTCACCGAACAGGCGGTCCAGGTCCGGGCTTTCCAGTACCTGACGGGCATGGTGCAACCAGGCCAACAGGCGCTCGATACGCGGCAGTTGCTCGGCCAGGTCTTCCGGCTGGCGATGGTACAGCGGCAGGTTCAGCGCCTTGGCTTCGTCAGCCAGCAGTACGTTCAGCCAGTTGGCCAACTGGGCAGCGCCCTGGCGGTCGCCGCGCTTGTTGCGCTCGACGGTCCAGCCGCGGGCCAGCAGCCAGCGCGAGGTTTCCAGGGAGAACTGACCCCAGCGGGTGTCGAGCAGCTCTTCGGCGAACTGTTCCGGCGCGGCGCGGCGTACGTCTTCGTCGTCGTTTCCGGCCAATACCAGTGGGCGCCAGTCTTCGAGCAGGGCATCGAGGCTGCTGCGCAGGGCCGCCGTGGTGGTACGCGGCGCCGCCTGGCCAAGGCTGCTGGCCAGGGCGCGCAGTTCGGCGAGGGCCTGCACCCAGTCTTGCAGCAGGCGCCAGTGGCCGTTGAAGCGATACTGCTCAGCCAGGCGCTGGCTGGCGCCGAGCAATTGCAGGGCGAGCGCGGCAAAGGCGTCATCTACCGACATTTCGGCGCTGAGCTCGCTTGCGGTCAGGCTCAAGGCGTAGCTGGCCGGGTCGAGCAGGCGATAGCCGCGTTCGGCCTTGCTGATGTCGCAAGGGAACAGCGGCAGGCTGGCGGACAGCTCGGCAGCCAGTTCCAGCAGCGCCTCGGGCTCACCTTCGCGCAGCTCCAGTTCCAGCTCGCAGATTTCTTCTTTCTGCTTGCCCGCGACCACTGTGCCCAGGTCCAGGGCTGCCTCGATCACTACTTTGGACTTGCCGCGGCCCCAGGCAATTTCCGCGTATTCGCGGGTGAAGTCGGTGGTGAACAGCGCCTTGATGGTCTTTTTGTCCAGCTCGGCCAGTTCGGCCGGCCAGCAGGTGTCGTCGAGCTTCTTCAGGTCCAGTTTGGCCTTGGGCAGCTCCCATTCGTGTTCGTTGCGCTGCGACAGGCCGGCGACGCTCTGGCCGCGGGTCTTGAGGGTCTGAATGACCACATCGCCGTCGCGGCGCAGGCGCAGGGCGACCTTGGCTGCAGCCAGGTCACGCTCGGGGGTGTCGAAGTACTGGTTAAGCAGCTCGCGCTGCTGCCAGCCGGACTTGTTGCGCTTCTTCAGCAATGGGTGCTCGCGCAGGGCGGCGAGCGTCTCGCGGCTGACCCGCAGTTTGATTTCGGTTTCTTTGTGCATTGCTGGGTAATCCAGGCTCGGATGACAGGGAGCGTCTTGGCCGTGCAGTGTACAGGACTCGGCCGTCGACGGTTTATTCCAGGTGCCCGATGGCCCTATGATGGGTTTCGTCCCGAGGAGAACGCGCATGCCGTTGCCATCGCTCAAAGACCAGTTTGCCGCGCTGATTGCCGCACCCTCGGTCAGCTGTACCCAACCTGCGCTGGACCAGTCCAACCGTGCGGTGATCGACCTGCTGGCCGGGTGGCTGGGCGACCTCGGTTTTGACTGCGACATCCAGCAGGTGAACCCGGGCAAGTTCAACCTGCTGGCGTCTTATGGCAGTGGCCCGGGCGGTCTGGTGCTGGCCGGGCACAGCGATACGGTGCCATACGATCCTCAGTTGTGGAGCACCGACCCGCTCAAGCTGACCGAAGTCGATGGTCGTTGGGTGGGCCTTGGCAGCTGCGACATGAAAGGCTTCTTCGCCCTGATCATCGAGGCCGTGCAGCCGCTGCTGGCCCATGATTTCAAACAGCCTTTGCTGATCCTTGCCACCTGCGACGAAGAGAGTTCGATGTCGGGTGCCCGCGCATTGGCCGAGGCTGGCCGGCCGTTGGGGCGGGCGGCAGTGATCGGTGAGCCGACCGGGCTCAAGCCGATCCGCCTGCACAAGGGGGTGATGATGGAGCGCATCGACATCCTCGGGCGCAGTGGCCATTCGTCGGATCCCAGTCTTGGCCATAGCGCGCTGGAAGCCATGCATCAGGTGATGGGTGAGCTGATGGGCTTGCGCCGGCAATGGCAGAAGGAATTCAACAATGCCCAGTTCAGCGTGCCGCAACCGACCCTGAACTTCGGCTGCATCCATGGCGGCGACAACCCCAACCGGATATGCGGGCAATGTGCACTTGAGTTCGACCTGCGGCCGCTGCCGGGGATGGACCCGCAGGCCCTGCGAGCGGCGATTCGCCAGAAGCTGGTGCCGCTGGCCGAGCAGCATCAGGTGCAGATCGAATACGCGCCGTTGTTCCCCGAAGTGCCGCCCTTCGAGCAGGCCGCCGATGCGGAACTGGTCAAGGTAGCCGAACGTCTTACCGGTCATCGCGCCGAAGCGGTAGCCTTTGGCACTGAAGCGCCTTATCTTCAGCGACTGGGCTGCGAAACCCTGGTGTTGGGCCCCGGCGACATCGCCTGTGCCCATCAGCCGGGCGAGTACCTTGAAATGTCACGCTTGCAGCCTACTGTGCGTCTATTGCGTGAACTGATTGAACATTATTGCCTGAGCCCGGTAATTGCCCGCTGAGTTCAGCCGTTTTCCCCAAGGAGATTGCGCGTGACGCCAAGCCTGTTCCGACGATAACCCTTCGAGCGCTGTGTGCTTTCCCGTTTTTGTCCAATTTTTTACAGGCTCTTTGGTTATGCCCGATTACGTCAACTGGCTGCGTCATGCTTCGCCTTACATCAACGCTCACCGGGAATGCACCTTTGTGGTCATGTTGCCCGGCGACGGCGTCGAACATCCCAACTTCGGCAACATCGTCCACGACCTGGTGCTGCTGCACAGCCTTGGGGTTCGGCTGGTGCTGGTGCACGGTTCGCGCCCGCAGATCGAAACCCGCCTGAGCAGTCGCGGCCTGACCCCGCACTACCATCGCGGCATGCGCATCACCGATGCCGCCACGCTGGAGTGCGTGATCGATGCGGTGGGGCAGTTGCGCATCGCCATTGAAGCGCGCCTGTCGATGGACATGGCCGCCTCGCCGATGCAGGGCTCGCGGCTGCGCGTGGCCTCCGGCAACCTGGTGACGGCGCGGCCGATCGGTGTGCTCGAAGGGGTCGACTATCACCATACCGGTGAAGTGCGCCGGGTTGACCGCAAAGGCATCAATCGCCTGCTCGACGAGCGTTCGATCGTGCTGTTGTCGCCTCTGGGCTATTCGCCCACCGGGGAAATTTTCAACCTCGCCTGCGAAGACGTCGCAACCCGCGCCGCCATCGAGCTGGAAGCCGACAAGTTGCTGCTGTTCGGCGCTGAGCGCGGCTTGCTCGATGAGCAAGGGCGGCTGGTGCGTGAACTGCGTCCGCAGCAGGTTCCCGCGCACCTGGCGCGCTTGGGCAGCGATTATCAGGGTGAACTGCTCGATGCCGCCGCCGAGGCCTGCCGTGGTGGCGTGGCGCGTAGCCATATCGTCAGTTACGCCGAAGACGGCGCCTTGCTCACCGAGCTGTTCACCCGCAATGGCGGTGGCACCCTCGTGGCCCAGGAGCAGTTCGAGAAGGTGCGTGAAGCGGAAATTGAAGATGTCGGTGGTCTGCTTGACCTGATCAGCCCGCTGGAAGAGCAGGGCATCCTGGTACGTCGCTCGCGTGAGGTGCTGGAGCGCGAGATCGAGCAGTTCAGTGTGGTCGAGCGGGAAGGCATGATTATCGCCTGTGCGGCGCTGTACCCGATTGCAGACTCCGAAGCCGGCGAGCTGGCGTGCCTGGCGGTCAATCCCGAGTATCGTCACGGCGGGCGCGGTGATGAGTTGCTTGAGCGTATCGAGACGCGGGCGCGGGAGATGGGCCTCAACACTCTGTTTGTACTGACGACCCGGACGGCGCACTGGTTCCGCGAGCGGGGCTTCGTACCCAGCGGGGTCGAGCGGCTGCCGGCGGCCAGGGCTTCGCTGTACAACTATCAGCGCAATTCGAAGATTTTTGAGAAGACGTTGTAACGCCCGTAGGAACGGATAAATCCCTTCGCGGGTAAACCCGCTCCCACAGGAGTATGTCCCTGTGGGGGCGGGTTTACCGGACCGCCGCGAAGCGGTTGTTACACGGTATGCAGGTACCAGTTGTACTCGAGGTCGGAGATGGAGTGTTCGAACTCCTCCAGCTCGCTCTCTTTACAGGCCACGAAGATATCGATGTATTTCGGGTCGATGTACTTGGCCAGGATCTCGCTGTCATCCAGCTCGCGCAGTGCATCACGCAAGTTGTTCGGCAGGCTCTGCTCGTTCTGCTCGTAGGAGTTGCCTTCGGTCGGCTCGCCCGGCTCGACCTTGTTGGTCAAACCATGGTGAACGCCGGCCAGCACGGCAGCCATCAGCAGGTACGGGTTGGCGTCGGCACCGGCTACACGGTGTTCGATGCGCACGGCATCCGGTGAGCCGGTCGGCACACGCAGGGCCACGGTACGGTTGTCCAGGCCCCAGCTCGGCGAGTTGGGGACGTAGAACTGGGCACCGAAACGGCGGTACGAGTTGACGTTCGGGCACAGGAACGCCATCGACGCCGGTAGGGTCTCGAGCACACCGCCGATCGCGTGACGCAGTGCGGCGTTCTGCTCGGGATCCTCGCTGGTGAAGATGTTCTTGCCATCTTTGTCCAGCACCGAGATATGGACGTGCAGACCATTACCCGCCTGGCCCGGATAGGGCTTGGCCATGAAGGTGGTGTCCATCTCATGGTCGTAGGCAATGTTCTTGATCAGGCGCTTGAGCAGTACCGCGTAGTCGCAGGCCTTCATCGGGTCGGCAACGTGGTGCAGGTTGACTTCGAACTGTGCAGGGGCGCTTTCCTTGACGATGGCGTCGGCAGGAATGCCTTGCTCCTTGGCGCCTTCGAGGATGTCCTGCAGGCAGTCGACATACTCGTCGAGGTCGTCGATCAGGTAAACCTGGGTCGAAATCGGGCGTTTGCCGGAAATTGGCGAGCGCGGTGGCTGTGGACGGCCGTTCACGTTCTCCTGGTCGATCAGGTAGAACTCAAGTTCAAAGGCGGCGCAGATAGTCAGGCCCAGCTCGTCGAACTTGGTCACGACCTGACGCAGGACTTCCCGCGGGTCGGCAAAGAACGGCTCGCCTTCGAGTTCGTGCATGGTCATCAGCAACTGAGCGGTCGGGCGCTTCTGCCAAGGCTCGTTGGACAGGGTATCGGGGATCGGATAGCAGATGCGGTCGGCATCGCCGATGTCCAGGCCCAGGCCGGTACTTTCGACGGTCGAACCGTTGATATCCAATGCGAAGAGGGAGGCCGGCAGGTTGATGCCTTTCTCGTAAACCTTGTGGAGGCTGGTGCGCTCAATGCGCTTGCCACGCACCACACCATTCATATCTGCAATCAGAAGGTCAACGTAGAGAACCTCAGGATGTTCCTTAAGGAACGCGTTCGCTTCGTTAAGCTGAACGGCACGCGGGGGTACCGACATGATGCAACACCTTTGTTGTTAAAAATATCAATCAATGGGGGCTTGCAGCTCCAGTCAATCGGAAAGCCCTACTGAAGTCAAGCCAACCCCATGATGCCCTAAAATGGCCCTCGAGCGGCATTTTTGCTGCAATTAAGGGCGCAGACAATCGCTGCTTTCGTACGATACGAGCGGTTTTGAGCATGCCGTGTTCTATTTTTTACGGGGGTGTTGTGTAAAAAAATGAACAAGGCTAAGCTCGGTGGCAACCCATAACATCAATAATACCGGGGGTTACATGTCACGCTTGCCGACAACCGGCATCACCGTCTGCCGCTCGCAGATCGGTCTGCACGCATTCTACGCGGGCGGCTTTCGCCGCGCGCCAGCATCCTGCACCCCGGCTGAAATAATTGACGGCCCGGGCAGCCTGCCCGTTGTCGCCACCTCTTTGAATACCTTATGCCTTCACTATAGCGGCCCTCGCCGCGGTATGCCCTCGCGTGGCTTTTGCTTTAGCGTTGCCCGGCATCCAGAATGTCTGGGACGGCCCACTCCGGGTGTCCTGACGACAGTCCAGACATTTACCTCCTGAGGTATTTATGAGTAACAACCTCGACCAGCTCACCGATTGGTTGAAAGAACACAAGATCACTGAAGTGGAGTGCTTGATCAGCGACCTCACCGGGATCACGCGTGGCAAGATTTCTCCAACCAACAAGTTCATTGCCGAAAAAGGCATGCGCTTGCCCGAGAGCGTCCTGCTGCAAACCGTTACTGGCGACTACGTCGATGACGACATCTATTACGAACTGCTGGACCCGGCCGACATCGACATGATCTGCCGGCCAGACGAGAACGCGGTGTTTCTCGTACCGTGGGCGATCGAGCCGACCGCCCAGGTGATCCACGATACCTACGACAAGCAGGGCAATCCGGTTGAGCTGTCGCCGCGCAACGTGCTCAAGAAGGTGCTGAAACTCTATGCCGACAAAGGCTGGCAGCCCATCGTGGCGCCAGAAATGGAGTTTTACCTGACCAAGCGTTGCGAAGACCCGGACTTCCCGCTGCAGCCGCCGATCGGCCGATCGGGGCGCCCGGAGACCGGTCGTCAGTCGTTCTCTATTGAAGCCGCCAACGAATTCGATCCGCTGTTCGAAGACGTCTATGACTGGTGCGAACTGCAGAACCTCGACCTGGACACGCTGATCCACGAAGACGGCACTGCGCAGATGGAAATCAACTTCCGTCACGGCAATGCCCTGGCCCTGGCCGACCAGATCCTGGTGTTCAAGCGGACCATGCGTGAAGCGGCGCTCAAGCACAACGTCGCGGCCACCTTCATGGCCAAGCCGATGACCGGTGAGCCTGGCAGCGCCATGCACCTGCACCAGAGCATCATCGACGTGCACACCGGCAAGAACATCTTCTCTGATGAAGACGGGCGCATGAGTGAGTTGTTCCTCAACCATGTGGGCGGTCTGCAGAAGTTCATCCCGGTGGTGTTGCCGCTGTTCGCACCGAACGTCAACTCGTTCCGCCGCTTCCTGCCCGACACCTCGGCGCCGGTAAACGTGGAGTGGGGCGAAGAAAACCGCACCGTTGGCCTGCGCGTTCCGGATGCCGGCCCGCAGAACCGCCGCGTCGAGAACCGTTTGCCGGGCGCCGATGCCAACCCGTACCTGGCGATCGCCGCCAGCCTGCTGTGCGGCTATATCGGCATGGTCGAAGGCATCAAGCCCAGCGCACCGGTACAGGGCCGTGGCTATGAGCGACGCAACCTGCGCCTGCCGCTGACCATCGAGGACGCGCTGGAGCGCATGGAGAACTGCCAGGCACTGGAACCGTACCTGGGCAAGAAATTCATCACCGGCTACGTCGCGACCAAACGCGCCGAGCATGAAAACTTCAAACGCGTAATCAGCTCCTGGGAACGTGAGTTCCTGCTGTTTGCGGTCTGATCAACCCGGAGCCGCAGGAGTGCGGCCGTCAGAAAACGGAGAAGCACATGAGCGTCAACAACCCGCAAACCCGTGAGTGGCAAGCTTTGAGCGGCGAGCATCACCTGGCGCCTTTCAGCGATTACAAACAGTTGAAAGAGAAGGGGCCGCGAATCATCACAAAAGCTCAAGGCGTGCACCTGTGGGACAGCGAGGGCAACAAGATCCTCGACGGCATGGCTGGCTTGTGGTGCGTTGCCGTTGGCTATGGCCGTGAGGAGCTGGTTGAGGCCGCTTCCAAGCAGATGCGTGAACTGCCGTACTACAACCTGTTCTTCCAGACGGCTCACCCACCGGCACTGGAACTGGCCAAGGCCGTTTCCGACGTAGCGCCGGAAGGTATGACCCATGTGTTCTTCACCGGCTCCGGCTCTGAAGGCAATGACACCATCTTGCGCATGGTTCGCCACTACTGGGCGGTCAAGGGCAAGCCGAACAAACAAGTGATCATCGGCCGCATCAACGGCTACCACGGCTCCACCGTGGCCGGCGCTGCCCTGGGTGGCATGAGCGGCATGCACGCCCAGAGCGGCACATTGCCGGGCATCGTGCACATCCCGCAACCGTACTGGTTCGGTGAAGGTGGCGACATGACTCCGGATGAGTTCGGGGTCTGGGCCGCCGAACAGCTGGAGAAGAAAATCCTCGAAGTCGGCGAAGACAATGTCGCTGCCTTTATTGCCGAGCCTATCCAGGGCGCTGGCGGGGTGATCATTCCGCCAGATACCTACTGGCCGAAGATCAAGGAGATTCTGGCCAAGTACGACATCCTGTTCATCGCCGATGAAGTGATCTGCGGTTTCGGTCGTACCGGCAAGTGGTTTGGCTCCAATTACTACGATCTCAAACCCGACCTGATGACCATCGCCAAAGGTCTCACCTCCGGTTACATCCCCATGGGCGGTGTGATCGTACGTGACGAAGTGGCGCGTGTGGTCAGTGAAGGCGGTGACTTCAACCACGGCTTCACTTACTCGGGTCACCCGGTGGCGGCCGCTGTGGGCCTGGAAAACCTGCGGATTCTGCGCGATGAAAAAATTATCGAGCAGGTCGAGGAAGAAACGGCACCGTATTTGCAAAAACGTTTGCGCGAGTTGAACGATCACCCGCTGGTTGGCGAAGTGCGTGGCCTGGGCATGCTCGGTGCAATCGAGCTGGTCAAGGACAAGGCAACGCGGGCGCGTTACGAAGGTCAGGGCGCAGGCATGATCTGCCGGCAGCACTGCTTCGACAATGGCCTGATCATGCGCGCCGTGGGCGACACCATGATCATTGCACCACCGCTGGTCATCAGCCGTGAAGAGATCGACGAGCTGGTTGAAAAGGCACGCAAATGCCTGGACTTGACGCTTGAGGCGCTGAAATAGCCAAGTGCTAGGCTAGCCTAATGGCATCATCGTGTTTCGAGGCGCGCGTTGGTTGAAAGTGCGCCTTGTAACTTGCCAGACTAGCGACTGTTTCAGTCGCCCGACAGCCGGCCACTGAACAGATGGCTAAATAAAAAATTCTGGAGCATTACGCATGAAGAAATTGGGCAAGACGTTGTTGGCTATGTCCCTGATGGGCGCCATGGCCAGTGCTGTTCAGGCGGATGACAAAGTGCTGCATGTGTACAACTGGTCGGACTACATCGCGCCAGACACCGTCGCCAACTTCGAGAAGCAAACCGGCATCAAGGTCGTTTACGACGTCTTCGACAGTAACGAAACCCTGGAAGCCAAACTGCTGGCCGGCAAGTCCGGTTACGACGTGGTCATCCCGTCGAACAACTTCCTGGCCAAACAGATCCACGCCGGTGTTTACCAGGAGCTGGACAAGTCCAAGCTTCCTAACTGGAAGAACCTCGATCCTGCACTGCTCAAGGCCGTTGGCGATGCCAGCGACCCAGGCAACAAGTACGCCTTCCCGTACATGTGGGGTTCGATCGGCATCGGCTACAACCCGGAGAAGGTCAAGGCCGCGCTGGGCGTGGACAAGATCGATTCGTGGGACGCCGTGTTCAAGCCTGAGAACATTGCCAAGCTCAAGAGCTGCGGTGTGAGCTTCCTCGATGCACCGACCGAGATGATTCCGGCTGCGCTGCACTACCTGGGCCTGCCGAGCGACAGCACCAAGAAGGAAGACCTGAAGAAGGCTGAAGAGCTGTTCCTCCAGATCCGTCCTTCGATCACCTACTTCCACTCGTCCAAGTACATCTCGGACCTGGCCAACGGCAACATTTGCGTCGCCGTGGGTTACTCGGGTGACCTGGAGCAGTCCAAGGCCCGTGCGCATGAGGCCGGCGACAAGGTCAAGCTGAGCTACACCATTCCGAAGGAAGGTGCAGGTACCTTCTACGACATGGTCGCCATTCCGAAAGACGCCGAGAACGTCGAGGCCGCTTACAAGTTCATGGACTTCCTGCTGCAACCGGAAGTAATGGCCGGCATCACCAATGCCGTGCGCTTCCCGAACGGCAACCTGGCGGCCACCCCGCTGGTGGACAAAGAGATCACCAGCGATCCTGCCATCTACCCGTCCGATGAAGTGAAGGCCAAGCTGTACGCCATCAAAGCGCCGGAAAAAGCTGCCCAGCGTGATATCACGCGTAGCTGGACCAAAATCAAATCGGGCAAATAATTCCCCGGTTTTCCTCCCGGATGCTGCGAAAGCGGCGTCCGAGAGGGCTTGAAGGGCAAATTTTTTTTTGCCGAGTGGGTGTATCGAAGGTAAGTTGCGCGCCGGTTTGCTTGTCCGGCAGGGATTACTGCCGCAAGACATGGGCACTTTTGTAGAGGACCTCTCACTTGTCTATTTCTGTATTTCGCAAGGCCATGCTGGCTGGAGCGGGTCTGACGCTGGCGATCAGCGTCCAAGCGGCGCCCACGGTGCACATTTACAACTGGTCGGACTACATCGGCCAGACCACACTCGCGGATTTTGAAAAAGCCACGGGCATCAAGCCTGTGCAGGACGTTTTCGACTCCAACGAAACCCTGGAAGGCAAACTGCTGGCCGGTCGTACCGGCTATGACGTAGTCGTGCCGTCCAACCATTTCCTCGGCAAGCAGATCAAGGCGGGCGCGTTCCAGAAGCTCGACAAGTCGCTGCTGCCGAATTATTCGAACCTGGACCCGGCGCTGATGAAGCGTCTGGAGAAAAACGATCCGGGTAACCAGTACGCAGTCCCCTATCTGTGGGGCACCAACGGCATCGGCTATAACGTCGAGAAGGTGAAGGCGGCGCTGGGCACCGACAAGATCGATTCCTGGGCCATGCTGTTCGAGCCGGAAAACATCAAGAAACTCTCCAAGTGCGGCGTGGCGTTCCTCGACTCTGCCGACGAGATGCTTCCGGCGGTGCTCAACTACATGGGGCGCGACCCCAACAGCACCGATCCCAAAGACTATGCCGACGCCGAGAAAAAGCTGCTGGCAGTACGTCCCTACGTGACCTACTTTCACTCCTCCAAGTACATCTCGGACCTGGCCAACGGTGACATCTGTGTGGCTGCAGGCTTCTCCGGCGACGTGTTCCAGGCCAAGTCCCGTGCCGAAGAGGCTGGCAAGGGCATTGACGTGGCCTATGTCATTCCCAAGGAAGGCGGCAACCTCTGGTTCGACATGCTGGCGATTCCGAAAGACTCCGCCAACGTCAAAGAGGCCCATGCCTTCATCAACTATTTGCTTGAACCTGCGGTGATTGCCCAGGTGAGCGATTACGTCGGTTACGCCAACCCTAACCCAAAGGCTGGCGAACTCATGGACCAGAGCGTGCGAACCGACGCAGCGGTATATCCACCGCAAGAAGTGCTGGACAAGTTGTACGTCAACTCTGAGCTACCCCCCAAAGTGCAACGTTTGATGACCCGCATCTGGACCAAGGTCAAGTCGGGCAAGTAACAATCCAGGGTTCGTCACGGCAGGGGCGAGCGCAAAAAATCTTGTTGGGAGTTTCACAAATGGCAGTTGCCTCCGGTGCCTATAAGAAAGCCCTCGAGGGCGACCAGCAACCTAAACAGGTGCTGGTCAAAATCGACCGGGTCACGAAAAAATTCGACGAAACCATCGCGGTGGAGGACGTCTCCCTCGAAATCAAAAAGGGTGAGATCTTCGCCCTGCTGGGTGGCTCCGGTTCGGGTAAATCCACCTTGCTGCGGATGCTGGCCGGCTTCGAACGGCCAACCGAGGGGCGTATCTTCCTCGATGGCGTAGACATCACCGATATGCCGCCCTACGAGCGGCCGATCAACATGATGTTCCAGTCCTATGCACTGTTTCCGCACATGACCGTGGCGCAGAACATCGCCTTCGGCCTGCAGCAGGACCGCATGCCCAAGGCCGAGATCGACGCGCGTGTCGGCGAGATGCTCAAGCTGGTGCACATGACCCAGTACGCAAAGCGCAAGCCACATCAGCTCTCTGGTGGCCAACGTCAGCGTGTGGCTCTGGCCCGCTCCCTGGCCAAGCGTCCGAAGCTGCTGTTGCTCGATGAGCCGATGGGTGCGCTGGACAAGAAGCTGCGTTCGCAGATGCAACTGGAGCTGGTCGAGATCATCGAGCGGGTCGGTGTAACCTGCGTGATGGTGACCCACGACCAGGAAGAGGCCATGACCATGGCCCAGCGCATCGCGATCATGCACCTGGGCTGGATCGCCCAGATCGGCAGCCCGATCGACATCTATGAAACCCCGACCAGCCGCCTGGTCTGCGAGTTCATCGGTAACGTCAACCTGTTCGACGGTGAAGTGGTCGAAGACGCCGAAGGCCACGCGGTGATCGCCACCCCTGAGCTTGAGCGCAAGATCTACGTCGGCCACGGTGTCACTACTTCCGTGGAAGACAAACGCATCACCTACGCGCTGCGTCCGGAGAAGCTGCTGGTGACCACCGAGCAGCCAACCTGCGAGCACAACTGGTCGCGCGGCAAAGTGCACGACATTGCCTACCTGGGCGGCCACTCGGTGTTCTACGTCGAGCTGCCTGGCGGCAAGATAGTCCAGTCGTTTGTCGCCAACGCCGAGCGCCAGGGCACCCGACCTACCTGGGACGACCAGGTCTACGTCTGGTGGGAGGATGACAGCGGCGTGGTACTGCGGTCATGAACATGCGCAAGCTCACGCGAGCATTCAACCGAATAAAGCCTGAAGGCCGTCATGTCGTGATCGGCGTGCCCTTCATCTGGCTGTTCCTGTTCTTCATGCTGCCGTTCTTCATCGTCCTGAAGATCAGTTTCGCTGAAGCGGACGTAGCGATCCCGCCTTACACCGAAATCTACAGCTATGTCGAAGACAAAGTGCAGGTGGTGCTCAACATGGCCAACTACGGCCTGTTGACCCAGGATGAGCTGTACATCTCGGCGTACCTGGGTTCGTTGAAGATGGCCTTTTTCAGCACGCTGCTGTGCTTGCTGATCGGCTATCCGATGGCCTATGCCATCGCCAATGCGCGCAAGGAAACGCAGACGGTGCTGTTGCTGCTGATCATGATGCCGACCTGGACGGCGATCCTGATCCGCGTGTACGCCTGGATGGGGATCCTCAGCAACAACGGTTTGCTCAATGCCTTCCTGATGTGGCTGGGCCTGATCGACCAACCGCTGCAGATCCTCAACACCAACCTTGCGGTGTACATCGGTGTGGTCTATTCCTACCTGCCGTTCATGATCCTGCCGCTGTACGCCAATCTCGTGAAGCATGATCAGAGTTTGCTTGAAGCCGCATCCGACCTGGGTTCGAGTACCTTCAACAGCTTCTGGAAGATCACCATACCGCTGTCGAAGAACGGCATCATTGCCGGTTGCATGCTGGTGTTCATTCCGGTGGTCGGTGAGTTCGTCATCCCGGAACTGCTTGGCGGTCCGGAAACCCTGATGATCGGTAAAGTGCTCTGGCAAGAGTTCTTCAACAACCGTGACTGGCCGGTGGCGTCTGCCCTGGCGGTAGTAATGCTGGCGATCCTGATCGTGCCGATTCTGCTCTTCAACCGTAGTCAGGCCAAAGAGATGGAGGGCAGGGCATGAAGCGTTTCAGTTTCTCCAAGCTGATGTTGATCGTGGGTTTGCTGTTCATCTACCTGCCCATGCTGATCCTGGTGATCTACTCGTTCAACGCCTCGAAGCTGGTAACCGTGTGGGGCGGCTGGTCGGTGAAGTGGTACGTCGGCCTGCTCGACAACACGCAACTGATGGGCTCGGTGATGCGCTCGCTGGAGATCGCTTGCTACACCGCGATCGCCGCGGTGGCGCTGGGCACCCTGGCGGCCTTCGTGCTGACCCGGGTCACGCGCTTCAAGGGCCGTACCCTGTTCGGTGGCCTGGTCACCGCGCCGCTGGTAATGCCTGAGGTGATCACCGGTCTGTCGCTGTTGCTGCTGTTCGTGGCCATGGCCCAGCTGATTGGCTGGCCACAGGAGCGTGGCATCGTCACCATCTGGATCGCCCACACCACGTTCTGTGCGGCCTATGTGGCGGTGGTGGTGTCGGCGCGCCTGCGCGAGCTGGACCTGTCGATCGAGGAAGCAGCCATGGACCTGGGCGCCAAGCCGTGGAAAGTGTTCTTCCTGATCACCATCCCGATGATTGCGCCTTCGCTGGCGGCGGGCGGCATGATGTCCTTCGCCTTGTCGCTGGATGACCTGGTGTTGGCCAGTTTCGTGTCCGGTCCGGGTTCGACCACGCTGCCGATGGAAGTGTTCTCCGCCGTGCGTCTGGGCGTGAAACCGGAAATCAACGCCGTTGCCAGCCTGATCCTGCTGAGCGTATCGATCGTGACCTTCATGGTCTGGTACTTCAGCCGTCAGTCCGAAGAGCGTCGTCGCAAGGCGATCCAGCAGGCTATCGAAGAAGGTGCAGCGGCCAACGTGTCGCAGCCGCAACCCAAGCGTCAGGCGCCGGTTACAGCGTCCGCCTGATGTTGCTTCGCGGGTAAACCCGCTCCCACAGGAAAAGTGCAATGGCTGAGACCTGCACCGTACCTGTGGGAGCGGGTTCACCCGCGAAGATCCCACCGCCGATTCATAGCCAGACCGCATCCCAATGCGGGTAGTCGCCGACTCGATTTACCAACCCCGCCCGTAGCGGATTGGCAACGATGTACCTGGCGACCCGCACGACATGCTCCTCCCGCCGCAGCGCCCGATCCTGATAGCCGTTCTGCCAGATCGGTTCATGTTTAACGCCCGCCTTGTGCAAGGCGAGACTGCACCGTGACTTGAACCTGCGCATCAGTGTGCCCAGCGTGACCGCTTTCAATTCAATCAACTAGTGCAGATGATCCGGCGCCGAACGACCAGGCGCGCGTGCTCGAAGTCGTGAAACAACGGTTTGCGTTGATGTGTGGTCGTGGTCAGCAAGTAGAGCCTGCCGGGTTTCGAGCACCGGCCACGGCGGAGCAGGTGAGATTGGGCTTTGGGCATCAGCGTGCTCCTTGAGAGGTGGATACCTTCTCAAAGGTAGTGACTGAGGCGTTGGCACGACATGGCCGATGGTTTCCGGCTATGCCAAGGGATCACATGCCAACCCTGTGGGAACAACAGACTGCACCCTGGCTTTTCGCGGGTAAAACATTCCCTCCCCAGTGCCGTTTTCAGAACCCTGATCTACGCTAACACTCGCATACCTGTATCGATCTTACGCGTGGAAGGAGCCTGCATGACGGTGTTGCGTACGGTATTAGTCGTCAGTCTGGGCTCGGTGCTCATGCTTGCTGGCTGCAAAAAGAAGGAAGCGGACGAAATCGAGTTACCCCGGGTGGCCGTGCAAAAGGTTCAACCCAGCGATTTTGCCGCATTGGTGACACTGACGGGGGATGTCCAGGCGCGGGTACAGGCGGACCAGTCGTTCCGCGTCGGTGGCAAGATCATTTCCCGCAGCGTTGATGTCGGTGACCATGTAAAGGCCAATCAGGTGCTGGCCCGTCTCGACCCCAAGGACCTGCAAGCCAATGTCGACTCGGCCAAGGCCGAAGTATTCGCCGAGCAGGCGCGGGTTACCCAGACCAGCGCAGCGTTTGTTCGTCAGCAGAAATTACTGCCCAAGGGTTATACCAGCCAGAGTGAATACGACTCGGCCCAGGCTGCGCTGCGCAGCAGCCAGAGCGCACTGACCGCCGCCAAGGCGCAGTTGGCCAATGCCCAGGACCAACTGAGCTACACCGCCCTGGTGGCCGATGCTGCCGGCGTCATCACCGAACGCCAGGCCGAAGTCGGGCAGGTTGTGCAGGCCACGGCACCGATTTTCACCCTGGCCAGCGATGGTGACCGCGACGCGGTGTTCAATGTTTACCCGGCGCTGTTGGTCGCACCGCCCAGCAGCGAGACGATTACCGTCAGCCTGGTGGACGATCCGAAGGTCCAGGCCCAGGGCCACGTGCGTGAAATAACCCCGACCGTTTCGGCACAGAGCGGCACCGTGCAGGTAAAAGTGGCGTTGCGCGATGTGCCGGCCAGGATGGAGTTGGGCTCACCGGTCACTGCCACCGGTCACGCCCAGGGCACATCAAGTGTCGTGCTGCCCTGGTCGGCGTTGACCAAGGACTTGCATGACCCCGCCGTGTGGTTGGTAGGCGACGGCGACAAGGTCAGTTTGCAGCCGGTCAAAATCAGTCAGTACCTCACTGGCAAGGTGGTCATTGGTGAAGGCCTCAAAGCCGGGCAAACCGTGGTGGTAGCCGGCGGGCAGCTGCTCACCCCCGGCATGCAGGTAGAAATCGCACCGTTCAAGGACATCGGGGTAGCGCAATGAGAGCAGTCACACTGCTGTGCAGCGCCCTGCTTCTGGCGGGGTGCGGAAAGGAGTCTGTGGATTCGGAGCCGGTGCGGCCAGTGCTTTCGGTGATCGTGCAGCCGCAGGTACAAGCCAATCTTGGCCGCTTCGCCGGTACTATTCAGGCGCGCTTCGAAAGCACCTTGGGCTTTCGTGTGGCAGGCCGCATTGCCCGGCGTTGGGTCGATGTCGGCAGCGCGGTAAAAGCGGGTGATGTATTGGCCAGCCTAGATCCGGCCGATCAGCGCAACCAGTTGCGCGCCGCCGAGGGCGACCTGGCAAAGGTCCAGGCGCAGTGGATCAACGCCCAGGCAGACGCCCGTCGGCAGCAGCAGTTGTTTGACCGTGGCGTGGGCGCCCAGGCACAACTGGACGTTGCCACGACCAACCTGAAAACCACCGGGGCGTCTCTGGAGCAGGCCCGCGCAGCCGTCAGCCAGGCGCGTGACCAGCTCGGCTACAGCGAATTGCATGTTGATCACGATGCCGTGGTTACCGACTGGCAGGCCGAGGCGGGGCAGACCGTCAGTGCCGGGCAGGCGGTGGTGACCGTGGCCCGTCCGGACGTGAAGGAAGCGGTTATCGACTTGCCGACCTACCTTGCCGAGCAATTGACCGGTGACATGAAATTCGTGGTGGCTTCGCAACTTGATGCGGGCATCAACACCACCGCCACCTTGCGTGAGCTCGAACCCCAGGCCGACGCCGCGACGCGAACCCGTCGTGCGCGTTTGACTCTGGCCGATACCCCAAGGACTTTTTACCTGGGTACGGCGATCAGCGTCACGCTGACCTCGTCAGTATCACCGCGCAACGAACTGCCCGCGACGGCATTGCTGGAAACTGACGGGCAGACCCGCGTCTGGGTGGTCGATCCGCAGCAGCACACGGTGGCCACCCGTGAGGTGAAATTGCTTGAGCGCACGCCCAACAGCGTGGTGTTGAGTTCGGGTGTTCAAGCAGGAGAGCGTGTAGTGACAGCTGGTGTGAACAGTCTGAAACCGGGCCAGAAGGTCATAGTCGATGAGGAAGATGCACGATGAAAGGAAGCTTCAACCTCTCGGAATGGGCGCTGAAGCACCAATCCTTCGTCTGGTACCTGATGTTCGTCAGCTTGCTGATGGGCGTGTTCTCCTACATGAACCTGGGGCGTGAGGAAGACCCTTCATTCGCAATCAAAACGATGGTCATCCAGACCCGCTGGCCAGGCGCAACCCAGGATGAAACCCTGAATCAGGTGACCGACCGCATCGAGAAAAAACTCGAGGAGCTGGATTCGCTCGACTATGTGAAGAGCTACACCCGGCCGGGCGAGTCGACGGTGTATGTCAACTTGCTGGACACCACGCCTGCCAAGGATATTCCCGAAATCTGGTACCAGGTGCGCAAGAAGATCCAGGACATTCGAGGTCAGTTTCCCCAGGGTATCCAAGGCCCGGGGTTCAACGATGAGTTCGGTGACGTCTACGGATCGATCTATGCGTTTACCGCCGACGGCCTGACTCTGCGCCAGCTGCGCGACTATGTCGAGCAGGTGCGCGCCGAGATCCGTGAGGTGCCCGGCCTGGGCAAGGTCGAGATGATCGGCACCCAGGACGAAGTGCTGTACCTGAACTTCTCTACACGCAAACTGGCGTCGTTCGGCATCGATCAGCGACAAGTGCTGCAAGCCTTGCAGGCTCAGAACGCGGTCACCCCGGCCGGGGTTATCGAAGCCGGGCCGGAGCGTGTGTCGGTACGTACGTCTGGCCAGTTCGCCTCGGAGAAGGACCTGGAGGCGATCAACCTGCGCATCAACGACCGATTTTTCCGCCTGGCAGATATTGCCGATATCGAGCGGGGCTACGTTGATCCGCCTGCGCCACTGTTTCGTTTCAACGGGCAGCCAGCCATCGGCCTGGGCATCGGCATGAAGGCCGGCGGTAACATTCAGGTGTTCGGCGCCGATCTGCACAAAATGATGGACCGTGTGGTCAGCGAACTGCCGGTTGGTGTCGGGGTGCACACGGTCTCTGATCAGGCGGTGGTAGTGGAAGAAGCCGTAGGTGGCTTCACTAGCGCATTGTTCGAAGCTGTAGTCATCGTTCTGGTGGTGAGCTTCATCAGCCTGGGTATCAGGGCGGGTCTGGTAGTGGCCTGTTCGATTCCGCTAGTGCTGGCGATGGTGTTCATTTTCATGGAGTACAGCGGCATCACCATGCAGCGGATCTCTCTGGGCGCGTTGATTATTGCCCTGGGTTTGCTGGTGGACGATGCGATGATCACCGTAGAGGTGATGGTGACGCGCCTGGAAATGGGCGAAACCAAAGAGCAGGCCGCGACTTTTGCCTACACGTCGACGGCGTTTCCGATGCTGACCGGAACCTTGGTGACAGTGGCCGGCTTCATGCCGATCGGTCTCAATGCCAGTTCGGCGGGGGAGTACACCTTCACACTGTTCGCGGTGATTGCTGTCGCTTTGTTGGTGTCCTGGGTGGTGGCGGTGGTATTTGCTCCGGTGCTGGGCGTGCATATCCTCAACGCCAAGGTCAAAGCGCATAACGAAGAGACCGGCCGCGTCGGCAAGGCGTTCGAGCACAGCCTGGTGTGGTGCATGCGCCATCGCTGGCTGACCATTGCCGGGACCATCTTGCTGTTTGTGCTGGCGCTGTTCTGCATGCGCTTTGTGCAGAATCAGTTCTTCCCCTCATCGGACCGCCCGGAAATTCTTGTCGACCTCAACTTGCCGCAGAACGCTTCGATCGAGGAAACCCGCAAAGCGGTGGACAAGCTTGAGGCAAGTCTCAAAGGCGACCCGGACATCGTGCACTGGAGCACCTACATTGGTCAGGGCGCCATTCGCTTTTACCTGCCACTGGACCAACAGTTGCAGAACCCCTACTACGCCCAGCTGGTCATCGTCAGTAAGGGCTTCGAGGCGCGCGACGCGTTGATCAAGCGATTGAAGGAGCGCTTGCGTGAAGATTTCGTCGGTATCGGCAGCAACGTCCAGTCACTTGAAATGGGGCCGCCAGTAGGGTTGCCGATCCAGTACCGGGTCATGGGCAAAGACATCGACGAGGTGCGCAAACACGCCATCGCCCTGGCCAGTTTGCTCGACAGCAATGACCACATCGGCCAGATGATTTATGACTGGAACGAGCCGGGTAAAGTGTTGCGGGTCGAGATCGCCCAGGACAAAGCGCGTCAGCTCGGCCTGTCGTCCGAGGACGTGGCCAACGTCATGAACAGCATTGTCAGCGGCACGCCGATCACCCAGGTGAATGACAGTATCTACCTGATCAACGTCATCGCCCGTGCCGAAGACAGCGAGCGCAGTTCGCCACAGACCCTGCAGAACCTGCAGATCGTCACTCCCAATGGCACCTCGATTCCGTTGCTGGCGTTCGCTACCGTGCGCTACGAGATGGAGCAGCCGCTGGTCTGGCGGCGTGACCGCAAGCCGACCATTACCATCAAGGCTGCAGTGCGTGGCGATATCCAGCCGACGGACCTTGTTGCTGAACTCAAGCCGCGTATCGATGAATTCGCCAGCAAACTGCCGGTGGGTTACAAGGTAGAGACCGGCGGTACCGTGGAGGCCAGCGGCAAGGCCCAGGGGCCGATCGCCAAAGTCATACCACTGATGCTGTTCCTGATGGGCACCTTCCTGATGATCCAGCTGCACAGCGTGCAGAAGTTGTTCCTGGTGGCCAGCGTGGCACCGCTGGGCTTGATCGGTGTGGTGCTTGCGCTGGTACCGACGGGCACGCCCATGGGCTTCGTGGCGATTCTGGGGATTCTCGCGTTGATCGGTATCATCATCCGCAACTCGGTCATTCTGGTGACCCAGATCCACGAGTATGAGGAGCAGGGATTGTCTGCATGGGCAGCGGTGCTGGAAGCGACCAACCATCGTCGTCGCCCGATCCTGCTGACGGCAGCTGCCGCGAGCCTGGGCATGATTCCCATCGCCCGTGAAGTGTTCTGGGGGCCGATGGCTTACGCGATGATTGGCGGGATCATTATCGCCACCCTGCTGACCTTGCTGTTCCTGCCGGCGCTGTATGTGGCCTGGTACAAGATCAGGGAGCCCGAGGAGCAACGTGCATAAAAATACATATCAATTGCGAATACATCTCATCTTCTGCTAGCGTGCGCTCACCTTGAGATTCGCTGCCAGGACGTGCCGTGTCTTCGTGGAATATGCAGATTGCCCGGTTGTTTGCCGAGCACAAAAAAGCGCTGGAAGCCTTTGTTGCCCGGCGCATTGGCAATGCCCAGGTTGCCGCCGACCTGACGCAGGAGTCGTTCCTGCGTCTGGCGCGACTGCCTGGCGACAAAAAGATCGACAACCTGCCGGCGTTCCTCTTCACAATTGCCAGCAATCTGGTGCGCGACCATCAGCGTCAGATGATCCGCCGCGAGCGCCTGGATGGCGGTGAACCCAGCGATGACCTGCCCTGCCATGCACCGGGCGCAGAAGAGCAACTCTCGGCCCAGCAGGAGCATGCGCTGATGCATGATGCCATTCAGGCCTTGCCCGAGGCGACTCGGCACATCTTCCTGCTTTACCATGTCGATGAATGTTCCTACCGGGAAATTGCTGAGCGTCTCAACGTTTCCCCACGTAGCGTTGAATACCAATTGCGTCGCGCGCTGATCGATTGCCGGGCCTTTATCAAGGCGCGGCTGCTCAGCGGCGCGTCGGAGCCGCGCGGATGAGCCGGCCACTTGCAGCTACGGACACACTGATGATTGACCCGAATGCCATGGATGCCGATGACGAGCTGTTCGCCGAGGCCAGTGGCTGGTACTACCGCCTACAGGCTGAAGACCTCGACGACACCGAGCGGGAAGCATTCGCTGCCTGGTTGGCGCGCGGGCCTGCCCAGCTCAAGGCCTGGAACGAAATGCTCGATTTGCTGGGCGCCTTGCGTGAGCCCGCTCAGCGCATACGCCAGGCCCAGCGTGCGCGTTGGCGTAGACCGTCGGTGCGGGTCTGGGCGAACGCTGCCGCTGTGCTGTTGATGCTTGGCGTGCTGGCGGCCAGCCCGTGGCCGGACCGCTGGCGCGCGGACTACGCGACGGCTACAGGGGAGTCGCGCGCGATTGCCCTGGCCGATGGCTCACAGTTGCAACTCAATACCGACACTGCGGTGCAGGTCGAGTTGCGCGAGGGTGAGCGCCGGGTGCGTCTGCTGCGTGGCGAAGCGTGGTTCGACGTCAGCCATGATGCATCGCGCCCGTTCCTGATTCGCTCCGGTGACGGCTGGGTCAAGGTAGTGGGGACGCGCTTCAGCGTTGCCCAGCAGGGCGATCAGACCCGTGTGCGCGTTGCCCAGGGCAAGGTCCAGGTCAGCGCCGACAACAGCCAGTCGGTGCTGCTCGAGCCTGGCCGGGGTGTCGAATACCGCGGCACGCAATTGGGCGCGGAGCACGGTTTCGACGTTGCCGCCGAGTTTGCCTGGCGCCAGCGCCAACTGGTATTCCGGCAACAACCACTGGCCGAGGTAGTGGATGCGCTCAACCGCTATTGGCCAGGACAGACACTGGTGCTCGGCGAGACCTTGCGTCAACGCAAGGTCTCCGGGGTGTTCGAAATCGACAAGCCGGATGCCGTCCTCAAAGCCTTGACGCACACCCTGGGCCTGCGCGCCGAGCAGTACACCCCCTACCTGCGGGTGCTGCGCGAAGGCTGATGAAAAAATTTGAAAAAAAGTTTCAGGGTTTCCCTGGCAGCGGTCGTCCTTGATCTCGTAGGCGCAAATAATAAGCACTCTCAGACAGTGCGGCGCAGCTAAACGATTTCGACGATTTGGGGAGCACCACTGATGGATACCACTACCGCCACCCGGCGCCAGTCCGGTCTGCCGACGCTACTGAGCCTGGCCATTGCCCTGGGGGGCAGTACCTTGGCCATGCCAGTGCTGGCAGCAACTGCGGTGCAGGCTCAGGCTTATCAGTTCGACATACCGGCACAATCGCTGGACGGCGCGCTGGCTGCCTTCAGCGCCGTGACCCGGGTGCAGGTACTGGTGAACGCCGAAATGACCCAAGGTTTGCGCTCTTCCGGACTCAAAGGCAGTTATCCACAGGAGCAGGCCCTGGCACGCCTGCTGGCAGGCACCGGGCTGAACGCCAGCTACATCGACAGCGACAGTGTCACGCTGGAAAAGCGCCTGTCCAGTGATGGCGATGCCGCCCTGCAACTGGGCGCGACCATGGTCGGTGGCAAGGCCCTGGGCGCCACCACCGAAGGCAGTGGTTCCTACACCACTGGCGCCCTGACCATCGGTAAAGGCGAGCAGAAACTCAAGGACATCCCGCAGTCGGTGTCGGTGGTTACCCGCCAGCGTCTCGACGACCAGAACATGAACAGCCTGCAGGACGCCATGCGCCAGGTAACCGGGGCGACGATCAAGAGCTACAACTCCGGTTCCAGTCTCAATGACGTCTACATGCGTGGCTTTCTGGTCGATCAGGTGCAGGTCGACGGTGTTTCCCAGATCACCGGTCAAGGCGACCTGATGACCAGCTTCGACCTGGCGATGTTCGACAGGGTCGAAGTGCTACGCGGGCCTTCAGGCCTGTATCAAGGGGCCGGCGAGCCGGGCGGTACCATCAACCTGGTGCGTAAACGTGCACTGGGTGAGTTCGCCCTGAGCGGCGAGCTGTCTGCAGGCTCTTACGATCACTACCACTCGACGGTGGATATCACCGGGCCGCTGAACAGTGACGGCAGCCTGCGTGGGCGCTTTGTCACTGCCTATGAAGACAACAAGTCCTTCGTCGACTATGCCCAGAATGAGCGACCGATGGTGTATGGCCGGCTGGAATACGACGTCACGCCGGACACCACCCTGTCGCTGGGCGGCGCCTACCAGCACAACCATTCCACTCCGGCCTTCGGCCTGCCGGCGTACGCCAATGGCAAGCTGCTGGACGTCAGCCGCTCGACCTTCGTCGACGCCAAGTGGAACGAACTGGACGAACACGTCTGGGAGAGTTTCTTCGAAGTCGACCATGCCCTGGAAAACGGTGGCCAGTTCAAGACCTCGCTGACCTACCGCGATGCCGAGACCCCGACCCGCAACTTCACCTGGAGCGACGGTGCTGTCGATCCGGATACCGGTGCCAGTTCGGCCGTGGCCTACTCCTACTACACCCATATCAAGACCCTGGGTGTGGACAGCTTTGTCACCTTGCCGGTGGAAGCTTTCGGGCGTACCCATGAGTTCACGGCGGGCGCTGAATACCAGCACCTGGACAAGGATTTCACCTACGGAGGTGGGGAATACTTCGATACCAACGTGTTCGATCCGGGCAGCATCAACATCCCCAAGCAAAAGTACGAGATGGACAACGGCAACTGGTCGAAATCCCATCAGTACGGCCTCTATGCCCGAACCAAGATCAGCGCTACCGACTGGCTGGACGTGATCCTCGGCAGCCGGGTGACCTGGTTTGAAAGCGAGGCACACAACGCCAACGCGTTCTTCAACAACTTCAGCACCACCGATACCAATATCGACCGCAAGTTCATCCCTTACGGGGCGCTGGTGGCCAAGCTGACTCCCGAGCTGTCGGCCTACGCCAGCTACACCAGCGTGTTCAAGCCGCAGACCGAAGTCGGCAGCGACAATGAGATCATCGAGCCACGCAAGGGTAAGCAATATGAGCTGGGTCTCAAACGGGAGTTCTTCGATGGTCGTCTGAACGGCAGTGTGGCCGTGTTCCGCATCTACGACGAAAACCGGGCAGAGCTGGTCGCCAACAACCAATACTATGAAGCGCAAGGCAAGATCCGCAGCCAGGGCTGGGAAACCGAACTCAGTGGCAACCTGACCGATAACTGGAGCATCAGCACCGGTTACGCGTTCACCATGCTCAAGTCGCTCAGTGGCGAAGACACCAACCAGGGCACCACCATCACCCCCAAGCACAACTTCAACGCGTGGACGCGCTACGAATTCAGTGACGGGCCGCTGAAGGATTTCAGTGTCGGTGGCGGCGTGCGGGCTGTGAGCGCCACCTACTACAAGCGTGACGTGGACTTCGTCCAGGGTGGCTACGCCATCACCACCGCCCAGGTAGGTTACAAGTTCAACCGCAACCTGTCTGCGACGCTGACCGCCAACAACCTGTTCGACCGTACCTATTACGAGCGTGTCGACAGCTCCTGGGGCTCGAACTTCTACGGTGAGCCGCGCAACCTGACCCTGACCCTGCGCGCCAAGTACTGACCTGCCCGGCGGCCTGCGTGAATAAAAAAACCGGCGCACAGGGCGCCGGTTATTTTTGTTGCAGACGACTTACAGCCCGTCGAGCAACGCCTTGTTGCGTACGGCACCCTTGTCGGCACTGGTGGCCAGCAGGGCGTAGGCCTTCAGGGCGGTGGTCACTTTGCGCGGGCGCACTTCCACCGGCTTCCAGCCTTTCTTGTCCTGCTCGACGCGACGTGCTGCCAGCTCTTCATCGCTGACCAGCAGGTTGATCGAACGGTTGGGGATGTCGATCAGCACTTTGTCGCCGTCCTGGACCAGGCCGATGGCACCGCCAGCAGCTGCTTCAGGCGAAGCGTGGCCGATGGACAGGCCCGAGGTGCCGCCGGAGAAGCGACCGTCGGTGAGCAGGGCGCAGGCTTTGCCCAGGCCTTTGGACTTCAGGTAAGACGTCGGGTAGAGCATCTCCTGCATGCCCGGGCCGCCTTTCGGGCCTTCGTAGCGAATGATGACGATGTCGCCGGCCTTCACTTCGTCGGCGAGGATGCCGCGCACGGCGCTGTCCTGGCTTTCGAAGATCTTCGCATTGCCTTCGAACACGTGAATCGACTCGTCGACACCGGCGGTTTTCACCACACAGCCGTCCAGTGCGATGTTGCCGTAGAGCACGGCCAGGCCGCCTTCTTGCGAGTAGGCGTGCTCGACGCTACGGATGCAACCGTTCTCACGGTCGTCGTCCAGGGTTTCCCAGCGGGTCGACTGGCTGAAGGCCGTCTGGGTCGGGATACCGGCCGGACCGGCCTTGAAGAAGTGGTGAACCGCTGCGTCGTCGGTCTGGGTGATGTCCCACTTGGCGATGGCTTCTTCCATGCTCGGGCTGTGCACGGTCGGCAGGTCGGTGTGCAGCAGGCCACCACGGGCCAGCGAGCCGAGGATGCTGAAGATGCCGCCGGCGCGGTGGACGTCTTCCATGTGGTACTTCTGGATGTTCGGCGCCACTTTGCACAGCTGCGGCACTTTGCGTGACAGGCGATCGATGTCGCGCAGGTCGAAGTCGATTTCCGCTTCTTGTGCGGCCGCCAGCAGGTGCAGGATGGTGTTGGTCGAACCGCCCATGGCGATGTCGAGCATCATGGCGTTTTCAAACGCCTTGAAGTTGGCGATGTTGCGCGGCAGGACGCTCTGGTCGTTCTCGCCGTAGTAGCGCTTGCACAGCTCGACGATGGTGCGGCCGGCCTGCAGGAACAGCTGCTCGCGGTCGCTGTGGGTGGCCAGGGTCGAACCGTTGCCCGGCAGGGCCAGGCCCAGGGCTTCGGTCAGGCAGTTCATCGAGTTGGCGGTGAACATGCCCGAGCACGAACCGCACGTCGGGCAGGCGCTACGCTCGTACTCGGCAACCTTCTCGTCGGAGGCGGTAGAGTCGGCGGCAATCACCATGGCATCGACCAGGTCCAGGCCGTGGCTGGCCAGTTTGGTCTTGCCGGCTTCCATCGGGCCGCCGGAAACGAAGATCACCGGTATGTTCAGGCGCAGGGCGGCCATCAGCATGCCGGGGGTGATCTTGTCGCAGTTGGAGATACAGACAATGGCGTCGGCGCAGTGGGCGTTGACCATGTACTCGACCGAGTCGGCAATGATCTCGCGGCTAGGCAGCGAATAGAGCATGCCGTCGTGGCCCATGGCGATGCCATCGTCGACCGCAATGGTGTTGAACTCTTTGGCTACGCCACCGGCGCGCTCAATCTCGCGGGCGACCAGCTGGCCCAGGTCCTTCAGGTGCACGTGCCCCGGGACGAACTGGGTGAACGAGTTGGCGATGGCGATGATCGGCTTTTTGAAGTCCTCATCTTTCATCCCGGTGGCACGCCACAAAGCGCGTGCGCCGGCCATATTGCGGCCGTGGGTGGACGTTTTCGAACGGTAATCAGGCATGAAGCACTCCTGGCGGCTAATCAGGTAACAAAAAGGGGAGTGAGCTTCTCTAGTCCTTTGCACCGAAGGCATGTGGCCGCTGGTACGGATGGGGCCGAAGACAGCGCGGGATCGCCGCGTGCTCGACCAGAGCTCATAAACCCGCCGGGGATGACTGGCGATGAATAAGCCGATTCTACACCGCTGGCGCGTATAGGGAATGAACAAGCGCATGTAACCCGAGGTTCGGTCATGTACACGCCTGCAACAGGGTAGTGCCGGTATCTATTTAGGGCCTGTTTTGGCACCCGGGCATTTAGCGTGGCGGTGGATCAATCGCGCCAAGGAGGGCCCGAACATGCCAACCATTCACCACCTGATCAGCCTCGGCTGCCTGTTCCTTTGCCTGAGCCAGGCGGCCACTGCCAATCCGCACCTGGACGGTGCCTATTCGCACGATGTCCATGACTCTTTCACCGACAAAAGCAGCTGGATGAAATCAATCCGCGATGACGTGCAGTTGAGTGAACTGGCGCTTCCCGGCACCCATGATTCGGCCACCTTCGATGTCAGCCTGTTTCCGATCGTTGACGACATCGTCGTTACTCAGACGCTCAATTTCGACGAGCAACTGAGGTATGGCATTCGCGTCCTTGATTTGCGTATCCGGCGAACCAGTGATGTCTTCGCCTTGCACCATGGCCCGGTTTTTCTCGACAAGATGTTCGGCTCCGCCTTGCGCTCCATCGAGCGTTTTCTCAAGGCCAACCCCAGCGAAACTGTGTTGTTTCGGATCAAGGAAGAGCACACGGCGAACAGTAACGTGACGGTCAGCCTGGCGGATGTCTTCGATCACTACATGAAACAGTTTTCCAGTACGTACCTGAAAGCACCGCGCAACACCGTAACGCTGGGCGAGGCGCGGGGGAAGTTTGTGGTGCTTTCCAACATTTCCAACCTCAACCCTTACGGGCTCAACTATAGCAACTTCGACATCCAGGATGATTTTACGCTCAAAACCAACTGGGACCTGCACGAGAAGTACCTGAAGATCAGGCGCCAGCTACACCGTGCTGCGGCGGGGGACAAGAACATGTTTTATGTGAATTACCTGTCGGGCAGCTTCGGGTCGTTCCCTTACTTCGTGGCGAGCGGGCATTCCTCGTCGGGCACGGATGCACCCCGACTGTCGACGGGCCTTCTGGCCCTGGGGGAGGTCGACTGGTACCCGTTTTTCCCCCGAACCACCTGCGTGCTGCGTGTTTGCACGATCTCATTCGAAGGCACCAACACCCTGGCGCGTGACGACATCAACGACATGAACGGCCCGGGCCCGACCCAAAGAACCGTGGGCATCATCATGGCCGACTTCCCGGGAGAGTCCCTGATTGCCAACATCATCGCCAACAATCACCACCCTGCCCATGAGCTTGGGCATTGAGCTTGGCGACATACCGGTCGCGATTTTGCTGGTTTGTCGTAGTGCTTATCTGATTTGGCCCCCAGGGTGGGTTTTGCTACAGACGGCCAGGCGCTACTTGCCTACTATCCCCGCGCCGCATGTGCGGCTAACGAGACGACACCCTTAATGGACCTTCCCAGTTTCAGTTCATCGCGAACCTACATTCTGGCACTGAACGCCGTGGCGCCAGGGCTGCCCGTTAGCTGACCGTCAGCCTTGCCGGTCGGCCTCCAGGCACCTGTGCCGCTGCCTGGAGATCGATATGACCCCAATCCATGATGCAAACCTGGCCAGTCTGGCCTTGCCCCGCAAGCAGGCTCAGGCCCGCCGTGACGACCTGCTGCAGGCTGGACGTTATCCGGCGGGCACCGCCGGGGCGCTGATGAGCAGCCACTACTCCTGTATCTGCAGCGGCCTCAGCGCGAGCCAGGCCATCGACATGCTGCGGCGTGAAGCCGCCGATGCCGAGACCATCTATCAGTCCTATGTGCTGGATGAGCAGGGCAACCTGCTCGGCACCCTGTCCCTGCGCGAATTGATCCTGGCCAGCCCGGAGTTACCGGTAGAGCAGTTGATGGTTCGTCCGGTGCTCAGTGTGAGCACGTTTACCTCCCAGGAAAAAGTTGCCAGGCTGATCAGTGAACACGATTTGCTGGCCTTGCCCGTACTGGACAACGACGGCCGGCTGGTCGGCATCATCACCTGTGACGACGCCATGGATGTGGTGGTCGAGGAGGCCACCGAAGACTTCCACAAGGGCGCGCTGATCGGCACCCAGCTGGGCAACCTGAAGACCGCCACGGTGGGCCTGCTCTACCGCAAGCGCGTGCTCTGGCTGGTGTTGCTGGTGTTCGGCAACCTGTTTTCCGGGGCGGGCATCGCCGCCTTCGAAGACACCATTGCCGCCCATATCGCCCTGGTGTTCTTCCTTCCATTGCTGGTCGACAGCGGCGGTAATGCCGGCGCCCAGTCGGCGACCTTGATGGTCCGTGCCCTGGCCACGGGGGAGGTGGTCATGCGGGACTGGTTGAGCTTGCTCGGGCGTGAGTGTGGGGTGGCGCTGGCCCTGGGTGGCACCATGGCCGTCGCGGTTGCGTCGCTGGGGGTGTTGCGCGGCGGCCCGGATATCGCGTTGATCGTGGCCAGCAGCATGTTGGTCATCGTCCTGCTAGGCAGCCTCATCGGCATGAGCCTGCCGTTCCTGCTCAGCCGCATGAACCTCGACCCGGCCACCGCCAGTGGGCCATTGGTGACGTCGATTGCCGATGCCGCCGGTGTACTGGTGTACTTCGGGATTGCTTCGCAGGTGTTGGATATCTGACGACTGCCTGCTCTGTTTACAAAAATCCCGGCACTTGGCCGGGATTTTTCGTCAAACAGATTAGCTGTTAGGCAACAAACGGCAGGTAATGCTCTTGATGTAACGGGTTTCCGGGATAGCTGGATGAACCGGGTGATCCGGACCCTGGCCGCCGCGCTCAAGCAGCTGGATGTTGCGGTCCAGGTGACGGGCACTGGTCAGCAGGATGTTCTGCAGGTCATCCTCGGGCAGGTGCATCGAGCACGAGGCACTGACCAGAATGCCGTCCTTGCTCAGCAGGCGCATGGCTTGCTCGTTCAGGCGGCGGTAGGCGCCTTCGCCGTTCTTCAGGTCTTTCTTGCGCTTGATGAACGCGGGTGGGTCGGCAACGATCACGTCGAAGCGCTCTTCGGCAGCCTTGAGTTCCTTCAGGGCTTCGAATACGTCACCTTCGATGCAGGTCAGCTTCTCGGCAATTCCGTTGAGCGCGGCGTTGCGCTCGACGCCATCGAGGGCGAAGCTCGAAGCATCCACACAGAACACTTCGCTGGCGCCGAACACGCCTGCCTGCACACCCCAGCCGCCGATGTAGCTAAACAGATCGAGAACGCGCTTGCCCTGAACATAAGGGGCCAGGCGTGCGCGGTTCATGCGGTGGTCGTAGAACCAGCCGGTCTTCTGGCCTTCCATCACCGGGGCTTCGAACTTCACGCCGTTCTCTTCCAGCGCGACCCACTCCGGCACGACACCGAACACGGTCTCGACGTAGCGACCCAGGCCTTCGGCATCACGGGCTGCCGAGTCATTCTTGAACAGGATGCCGCTTGGCTTGAGCACCTGTACCAGGGCGGCGATGACGTCGTCCTTGTGCTGCTCCATGGTCGCCGACGCCAGCTGAACGACGAGGATGTCGCCGAAACGGTCCACCACCAGGCCCGGCAGCAGGTCGGAATCGCCATAAACCAGACGGTAGAACGGCTTGTCGAACAGGCGATCACGCAGCGACAGGGCCACATTGAGGCGGTGTACCAGCAGCGACTTGTCCAGCGGCAGCTTGATGTCGCGCGACAGCAGGCGGGCGCAGATCAGGTTGTTCGGGCTCATGGCAACGATGCCCAGCGGCTTGCCGCCAGCGGTTTCAAGCAGCGCCTGGTCACCGGCCTTGAAGCCATGCAGCGGGGTCGCGGCGACGTCGATTTCGTTGCTGTAGACCCACAGGTGGCCGGCGCGCAAGCGGCGGTCGGCATTGGCTTTGAGACGAAGGCTGGGCAGGGACATGACGTCGCTCCGGGAAAAAAGAGCGGGAGTATAACCTGTAGGCCTTTTTATCGGTGCAGGGCGCGACGGTAGGCGCGGATTTATCCGCTCCTGCAGGTCTTCCATAGCAGGATGTGTGGGTATCCTCTGCATCGTTGGTACGCAACAGGGCTACAGGGTTAGAATTCGCCGTCCTTCACGAGTGAGTACGCATGTCCCAAGAACTCAGCGCCGAACAGATCCAGCAAGCCCTGCAAGGCATCACCATTCCGCCGCAACCGCAGATCATGGTCGATCTGCAGTTCGAGCAGTACATGCCCGACCCGGATCTGGAAACCATCGCCAAGCTGATTTCCCAGGACCCGGGGCTTTCCGGCGCCTTGCTCAAACTGGTCAACTCGCCGCATTTCGGCCTGTCGAACAAGATCGGTTCGATCCAGCGCGCAGTTAACCTGATGGGCAGCCGCTCGATCATCAACCTGATCAACGCCCAGTCGATCAAGGGCGAAATGAGCGACGAGACCATCGTCACCCTCAACCGTTTCTGGGACACCGCCCAGGACGTGGCCATGACCTGTCTGACGCTGGCCAAGCGCACCGGCATCCAGTCGGCAGACGAAGCCTATACCCTCGGGCTGTTCCATGACTGCGGCGTGCCGCTGATGCTCAAGCGCTTTCCCGACTACATGGATGTGCTGGAAGAGTCTTATGCCAAGGCCGATGCCGAAACCCGGGTAGTCGATACCGAGAATCGCATCTTCAACACCAACCATTCGGTGGTCGGCTACTTCACCGCCAAGTCCTGGCGCCTGCCCGAGCACATCAGCGCCGCCATTGCCAACCACCACAATGCGTTGGCCGTGTTCCGCGACGAGTCGTCGGGCAATGCCCAGACACAGTTGAAGAACCTGCTGGCGGTGCTGAAGATGGCCGAGCACATCTGCGCTTCCTACCGGGTACTGGGCAATCAGAGCGTGGATCACGAATGGAACGCCGTTGGGCACCTGGTGCTCGACTATGTGGGGCTTTCCGAGTACGACTTCGAGAACCTCAAGCAAACCATTCGCGAATTGGGCGGCCACTGATTCATGCCGGAACTACCAGAAGTCGAAACCACCCGGCGCGGCATCGCGCCGTTTCTCGAAGGCCAGCGGGTCAGCCGGGTGATCGTACGTGACCGCCGCCTGCGTTGGCCGATCCCCGAAGACCTCGATGTACGCTTGTCGGGGCAACGCTTCGTCAAGGTCGAGCGGCGGGCCAAGTACCTGTTGCTCAATGCCGAAGTCGGCACGCTGATCAGCCACCTGGGCATGTCGGGCAACCTGCGCCTGGTCGAGATCGGTTTGCCGGCCGCCAAGCATGAGCATGTCGACATCGAACTGGAGTCGGGCCTGGCCCTGCGCTACACCGACCCGCGACGCTTTGGCGCCATGCTCTGGAGCCTCGACCCGCTCAACCACGAACTGCTGATCAGGCTTGGCCCTGAGCCGCTGACCGACCTGTTTGACGGCGAGCGCCTGTTTCAGCTGTCGCGTGGCAAGTCCATGGCGGTCAAGCCGTTCATCATGGACAACGCAGTGGTGGTCGGGGTCGGCAATATCTATGCGACCGAAGCCCTGTTTGCTGCCGGGATCGATCCGCGCCGCGAAGCCGGGGGCATTTCCCGAGCGCGCTACCTGAAGCTGGCGATCGAGATCAAGCGCATCCTCGCCTGCGCCATCGAGCGCGGCGGCACCACCCTGCGCGACTTTATCGGCGGTGATGGCCAGCCGGGCTATTTCCAGCAGGAGCTGTTCGTGTACGGACGCCGGGAAGAACCATGCAAGGTCTGCGGCAGCATTCTGCGCGAGGTCAAACTGGGGCAGCGCGCCAGCGTTTTCTGCCCGCGCTGCCAGACGTGAGCGTGCTCAGCGCGGGCTGAGCACTTCAGCGCGGCCTACACCACGCGGGTCGCTGGCGGCTTCCAGGGTGTGCCTGGATTTGTCCCAGTACAACACTTGCTGATTGCCATAGGTGCGGCGCAGGTCTTTTAGCTGGTAGCCGCGTGCCTGCAAGTCGCGCTGCTGCTCGGCGGTGAATGCTCCCGGCTCGTGCTCGACCACATCCGGCAGGTACTGGTGGTGGTAGCGCGGCACCGCCGGCCAGCTGGCGACCGGCTTGCCTTCAAGGAACCCCAGCATCGACAGCAGTACCATGCTCGGAATGCGGCTGCCTCCGGGGGTGCCAAAGGCGGCGAACTGCGTCGGGCTCTCGATGAAGCTCGGGCTCATGCTCGACAACGGCCGCTTGCCGGCGGCAACCGCATTGGCCTGGCTGCCGGCCAGGCCGTAGTTGTTGCTGCCGCGCGGGTCTGCGGCGAAGTCGTCCATCTCGTTGTTCAGTACTACACCGGTGCCTGGCGCGCTGAAGGCTGCGCCGAAGGGCAGGTTGACCGACAGCGTCGCCGCCACGGCGTTACCGTCGGCATCAATCACCGCGAAGTGGGTGGTGTGGTCGCCTTCACGCCAGGCCGGGGCGGGCGGCAGGCTGCTGCTCGGTGTAGCCTGGTATGCATCGATGCCGTCGGCAAGGCGACTCAGGTAGGTGCGCGCCAGCAGTTGCGGCACGGGGTTGGCCACATAGTCCGGATCGCCAAGCAGGCCGCGGTCGCGGTAGGCGCGGCGCAACACTTCCACCACGTAATGGCTGCGCTGTACCGGCTCGGCGCTCTGCCAGGGCAGGCGCTGAAGCATTGCCAGGCTCTGGGCCAGGGCCACGCCACCGGCGGAGGGCGGCGGGGCGCTGATCAGTTCGCGTTGATCGGCCAGTTGGTAGCGCAACGGCTCGCGCTTGGCGGTGCGGTAGTTGGCCAGGTCTTCCAGGCTCCAGATACCGCCTGCAGCTTGAACACCCTGCACCATCGCCTGTGCCGTCGGGCCTGTGTAGAAGCCATCGCGGCCTTGGTTGGCCAGGCGTTCAAGGGTGATTGCCAGCTCCGGCTGGCGAATGTTCGCACCCAGTGCCGGGACTTCACCCTGGGTGAGGAACAGCCGGGCACTTTCCGCATCGTCGCGTAACGCGCTCAGGCGCATGGTTGCCCGGTCACGATACATGCGATCCACGGCAAAGCCCTGGTTGGCCAGGCGAATGGCTGGCGCCAGGGTGTTTTTCAGTGGCAGTTTGCCGTAGTGCGCAGCGAGGTCGGCAAGCGCCGCCGGCAAGCCGGGTATTGCCGCTGCCAGCGGGCCATTGATCGACAATCCGGGCTGGACCTTGCCATCCTTGAGGTACATGGCCTCGGTGGCTTTGCCAGGTGCGCGTTCGCGGGCATCGAGGAAGGCATAACGCGCAGGGCTGTCGGCTTCGCGCAGCAGGAAGAAACCACCACCACCCAGCCCCGAACCATAGGGTTCGACCACCGCCAATGCGGCACTGACGGCGATTGCCGCGTCAAAGGCGTTACCGCCTTGTTCGAGGATTTGCTGCGCTGCTGCTGTCGCTTCGGGGTGCGGGCTGGCAATCGCTGCACGCCCAGGCCCCTGGGCCTGAACACCGGCTGCCCCGAGTACAAACAGTGCACCCAGGGCCAGTGCGGCAAGGCGGCCAGCGACCGGCATCAGGCCTTGCCGGTGATGCGGCGGTATTTCTCCATCAACTGCTCTTCGGTCTCGGGGTGGGCTTCATCCAGCGGGATGCAGTCAACCGGGCAGACCTGTTGGCATTGAGGCTCGTCATAGTGGCCTACGCACTGGGTGCACAGGTTAGGGTCGATCACGTAGATCTCTTCGCCTTGAGAGATCGCAGCGTTCGGGCACTCGGGTTCGCAGACGTCGCAGTTGATGCAATCGTCGGTGATGATCAGGGACATGGGGACTCCGGCCAAGGCACGTCGCCCTGGCATTTGAAAACCAATGGACACAATTGTGCCGCATTAGCGCCCGCAGTGCACGCGGGCGCGGCTGTCAAATCGCGGATGTCACTTCCTGAAGCGTTCCGTCAGGGCGTCGGCCACCACTGGATGGACGAATTTGGCGATGTCTCCACCCAATGCCGCGATTTCCCGGACCAGAGTCGAGGAAATGAAGGAATAGCGCTCTGACGGGGTCAGGAACAGGCTTTCCACATCGGGGGCCAGTTGGCGGTTCATGTTGGCCAGCTGGAACTCGTATTCGAAGTCGGACACCGCCCGCAGACCACGCAGGAACACATTGGCCTGCTGTTCCTTGGCGAAATGCGCCAGCAACGTAGAGAAGCCGATGACTTCGACGTTGGGCAGGTGCTTGGTGACCTCGCGAGCCAGTTCTACCCGTTGATCCAGTGGAAACAGCGGGTTTTTCTTCGGGCTGGCAGCTACCGCAATGATCACTTGGTCGAACAGCCGCGAGGCACGTTCAACCAGATCGCCATGGCCCTTGGTAATAGGGTCGAAAGTACCTGGGTACAACACTCGGTTCATCGCGTCGTCCTGGCAGGAGTGCGTTGGGGAGTCGGATGGTATCGCAGCAGTGGCGGTCGGCCAAGTCGGCTGCGCACGCTCAAGGCACTATAGACAGTGAGGGCATTTGTTGTCATGTGTTGCTCGCCAGTCGCTGAATCAGGTTGTCACTGAGCCGAGCAGCCAGCGCATACACCGACAGTTGAGGGTTGGCACCGATGCTGGTCGGGAACAACGAGCCGTCGTGAATCGACAGATTGGCCAGTTGATGATGGCGTCCCAGGCTGTCGCACACTGCCTGTTGCGGGTTTTCCCCCATGCTGCAGCCGCCCATGACATGGGCACTGCCCAGGCGGGTGCGGAACAGCTCCAGGTTCAGCCCGTCGATCATCTGCCTTGCCTCGGCCAGGCTTTTTACGTAGCGGCCCGCGCTGTGCAGGGGCAACACGGCGTCAGCACCGGCGGCGAACTGGATCTCGGCCATGCTGTGGAAGGCACGGCGGATGCCGTCCCAGGTGTAGGCCGACACCGGGTAGTCCAGCACCGGCGAACCGTCGTCGCGTAGCTGTACGTCACCGCCACTGCTTTCCGGGTGGAAGCCGTCGCGTAGCAGCGCGAGCATCACGTGGGTGTTGGGCAACTGCTCCATGCGCATGGCGTTATCGCGGCCAAAGCTGCCGAGCAGGGTACTGGCCAGTGCCGGATGTAGCGGCGGCACCTCCAGCTTGTAGCCGATCGGGCCGGCGACACCGTCACGCCACTGGAAGTGATCGGAGTAAATCGATTGCGGAGCGCCGTAGAACGGGTTGACCTTGTCCTTGAACAGGGCGGCACTGAAGTTGACCAGATGCAGAAAGGTCCGCTTGCCCAGGCGTTGATGCGGGTCGGGCGCGTCCGAGCGCAGCAGCAGGGCCGGGCTGTTGATACCGCCGCCGGCGAGCACGTAGTGTCGTGCCTTGACCAGGAGCGTGCGGCCTGTCGGACTCACGCAGCGTGAATCCATGGCCTGGCACTGCAGGGCGCTGATTCGTTCACCGTCGTGCAGCAGGCGCTCGGCGCGGGCCAGGTAAATCAGCTCGCCGCCCATGTCGAGGGTGGCAGGAATGGTGGTGACCAGCATCGATTGCTTGGCGTTGGTCGGGCAGCCCATGCCGCAATAGCCCAGGTTCCAGCAGCCGCGCACATTGCGCGGGATGACCTTCCAGTTGAGTTTCAGTGCTTCGCAGCCACGCTTGAGTACATCGTTGTTGGCGTTGGGCGGCATGATCCACGGCGCGATGCCCAGGCGCTGCTCCATGCGCTCGAACCAGGGCGCCAGCTCGGTCTCGCTCAGGCCAACCACACCGTGCTCGCGGGCCCAGTGCTGCAAGGTGGGCGCCGGAGTGCGAAAGCTCGACGTCCAGTTGATCAGGGTGGTGCCGCCCACGGCACGGCCCTGGAGAATGGTGATGGCGCCGTCCTTGCTCATGCGCCCGATGCCTTCCTGGTAGAGGCTGGCGTAGGCCTGGTCTTCGAGCAAATGGAAATCGCTGCTGGTCTTCAGCGGGCCCTCCTCAATCAACAGCACCTTGAAGCCGGCGGCGCTGAGCAGCTCGGCCGTGGTGGCGCCACCGGCACCGCTGCCGATGATGGCGATATCGGCTTCCAGGGTCAGGTCCTGGTCCAGGCGCGAGGCGTCACGGGCTTTCCAGCCGCGGGCGAGGCCTTCGCGAAACAGGTCGGGTACGGGCATCTACAGCCTCTTGTCGTTATTGTTTGGTTCAGATCTTTGGCGGGCCGAGGTAACCACAATTTGCCCAGGATGCGGGCATCTCATACCAGGCCATGTGCAGCAATTGCAGCAACGAACTGTGGCCCATGCGCAGCAGATTCAGCGAGCTGTCCTCCCATCGTTGCAAAAAAGCCTGAATCTGCGCCTGGCTGGCATTTTCCCAGGCACCCCAGATACCGGTCAGCGGCCCGCGGGTGACTGGCAGGGCCAGCACGTCGAACAGCTGTTGAGTCAGCTTGAGCATGGCCGGGGACAGGCTGGCGAGCTTGCCGTCCAGTTGGCGCAGCACGGCTTCGGTGTTTTCAGGTGCCTGGGTACCGTCGAGCAGCACCGGTATCAGTGCCTGCAAAATCGGCAGGTCACCTGAGCGCAGGGTGATGAAACCGTTGGCCGGTGTCGACGCCGAGCAACCGCTGAGGCTGGCAGTCAGCCCCGCAGTAGCCAGAAAAACGCTGGCGCCGAGGCTGAACCGGAGCAGCCCACGACGGCTCAGGGCGGGGGATACAGGCAGGCTTGTAGTCATTGTTATCGGGCCTGGTAGCGGGTTAGCGGATGAACAGCTTGAACACCAGCTTCATCACCGACTTGCCATAAGGCGGGTAGATCAGGCGAGCGGCGTTGAAGCGTTGCTTGGCGAACACCGCCTTGGCTTTGCTGAAGGTCAGGAAACCTTCGTGACCGTGGTAATGCCCCATCCCCGACGGCCCGACACCGCCGAAGGGCAGGTCGTCCTGGGCGACATGCAGCAAGGTGTCGTTGAGGCAGACGCCACCGGAATGGGTGTGCTCCAGCACCTTTTGCTGCTCGGCACGGTCGTAGCCGAAGTAGTACAGCGCCAGCGGACGAGGGCGCTGGTTGATGTAGGCTAGCGCCTCGTCAAGGCTGTCGTAGGGCACCAGCGGCAGCAGCGGGCCGAAGATTTCGTCCTGCATCACGCGCATGTCGTCGTTGACCTGCTGCAGCAAATGCGGGGGCAGGCGACGGCCCTGTCGTGGTTCCTGGGGGTACAGGTCGACAACGTGCGCGCCTTTGCTGCGGGCATCTTCCAGGTAGCCCTCCAGGCGCGCCAGATGCCGTGCATTGATGATCGCGGTGTAGTCGGGGTTGTCGGCCAGGGTCGGGTAGAAACGGTGCACGACCGAACGGTAGGTTTGCGCAAATTCGTCCAGGCGTGCTCTGGGCACCAGCACATAGTCAGGAGCCACGCAGGTCTGTCCGGCATTGAGCGTCTTGCCGAAGGCGATGCGCTCTGCCGCATCGTTCAACGGCACACTTGCGGAGACAATGGCGGGCGACTTGCCGCCGAGCTCCAGGGTCACTGGCGTCAGGTTTTGCGCCGCCGCAGCCATCACATGGCGTCCGACACTGGTGGCACCGGTGAACAGCAAATGATCGAAGGGCAGGCGTGAGAAAGCCTCGCCAACGTCCGACTCACCCAGCACCACGCAAACCAGATCCTCGGGAAAAACAGCTTCGAACAGTTGCTTGAGCAGCAGGCCTGTCGCCGGCGTGGCCTCGCTGAGTTTGAGCATGACCCGGTTGCCGGCAGCCAGGGCGCAGGTCATCGGGCCGATAGCCAGGAACAACGGGTAGTTCCAGGGCACGATGATGCCGACCACCCCCAGCGGTTGATACAGCACCTTGGCGCTGGCCGGCTGAAAGGCCAGGCCGACGTTGCGTGGCGAGGCTTTCATCCATTGCTTGAGATGGCGCTCGGCGTGGCGCAGGCCCTGAACACTGGGCATCAGTTCGGCCAGTCGGGTTTCGTCGGCGCTGCGACCGCTGAAGTCTTCGCTGATGGCGGCGATCAGTGCTTCCTGGTGTGTCAGCAACAGCTCGCGCAGGCTCTTGAGCCATTGCAGGCGCTGGGCTCTGGGGGGCATGGGGTTACCCGCAAAGGCCTGACGCTGGGCGCTGAACTGCTCGGCGAGGTGGTCAAAGGCGGTAGGGTGCAAAAGACGTGCGGCATCGGCGGTCATGCGGAACTCCACGGCAGCGTGTTTTTTCTAGAGCATAAACTCTAATATCAGCATAATGCGACTAGTTTTTGACGACGAGCAGGTACATCAGGGTCTGGATAAACCGTAAGATGGACCTATTCACTCAAAGCCGGCATCTGGATCTGATCATGGCTCCGCGCATCAAGACCCGCGAACGCATCGTGCAGAACAGCCTGGAGCTGTTCAACCAGCAAGGCGAGCGCAGTGTCAGCACCAACCACATCGCAGCCCACATGGAGATTTCTCCGGGGAACCTGTACTACCACTTCGCCAACAAGCAGGAAATCATCGCGGTTCTCTTCACCCAGTACGAAGAGCGCGTCGAAAGTTTTCTGCGTCCGCCGCAGGGCCGAGTCGCCACGGTTGCCGACAAGCGTTTCTATCTCAAGGAACTGTTGGCGGCGATGTGGGACTTCCGCTTTTTGCACCGTGACCTTGAGCACCTGCTCGACAGTGACAAGGAGCTTGCTGCGCGCTACCGGCGTTTCTCGCAGCGCTGCCTGATTCAGGCCCAGGGTATCTACCGCGGTTTTGTCAGCGCAGGCCTGGTGGAGATGGACGCCATTCAGATCGAATCACTGACCCTCAACGCCTGGATCGTGCTGACTTCCTGGGTGCGCTTTCTCTGCACCACCCGCGAAAACTCGGCGCACCTGAGTGAGGATGCGATCAAACGCGGTATCTATCAGGTGCTGGTGCTGGAACTCGGTTTTGTTACCGCCCAGGCGCGTCCGGAAGTGGACGCCCTGTGCGAGGAATTCTACGTTTCGCTTAATCAGGCACTGGAGCAGTAGCGCCCAGGCCTTATTCGTTCAATCGTTCAGGAGACTGTCATGCCCCTCGCGCAACTGATCACCGCCCAGCAATTGGCCGACCGCCTGGAGGCGCCGGCGCTGGTGATTCTCGATTGTCGTTTTGCCCTGGAAGATGTCGATTACGGCCAGCGCAGCTATGCCGAGGGGCATATTGCCGGTGCGCATTTTGCCGATCTGGAGCGTGATCTGAGTGGGCCTGTGATCAAGGGAGTGACCGGTCGCCACCCGTTGCCTGACCCACAGCGGCTGGTGGAAAAGCTGCGTGCCTGGGGCATCGACAATGACAGCGACGTGGTGCTGTACGACGACGGTCCCGGTGCGTTTGCCGCGCGGGCCTGGTGGCTGCTGGCCTGGCTGGGCAAACGCAGTGGGGTTTTTATTCTTGATGGCGGCTTGAAGGCCTGGCATGCAGCCGGATTGCCATTGAGCCTCGACCCGCCGAGCAAGCGCGAAGGCAGTTTCAGCGGCGCTCCCGATGAAAGCCTGTTGATCAGTGCCGAACAGCTGGGCGAGCGCCTGAACCAGCCGGGCCTGACCTTGATCGACGCCCGTGGTTTACCGCGTTTTCGCGGTGAGGTAGAGCCCATCGACCCGGTGGCCGGGCACATTCCCGGCGCGCAGTGCGCGGCATTTACCGACAACCTGGATGCAGATGGCCGTTTTCTTGAGCCAGAGCTGCTGAAAAAGCGTTTTGCGCAAAAGCTGGGCAAACGTTCGCCCGATCAACTGGTGGCGTATTGCGGCTCAGGCGTCACGGCCTGCCACAACCTCTTTGCCCTGGCGTTGGCGGGTTATCCGTTGGGCACGTTGTATGCGGGGTCCTGGAGCGAATGGATCACCGACCCGCAGCGCCAGGTGGCCACAGGCGACTGACGCGGCGTTTGTGTAACGCCTACGCCGGCACAGTTTCCAGCCACTGAGGAATTCGCCGCTCGAGATAGTAACCAGGGCTATGCAGGCTGCCATCGACGAAGCCGACATGCCCACCGCGGGAGTGCAGTTCGAAGGTGGTGCCTGCCGACAGCTCGTTGGCGGCAGGCAAACTGTGGCTGAACACGAACGGATCGTCACTGGAGTGAATGATCAGGGTAGGTGTGCGGTTCTCACCGAGAAAATAGCGGCTGGATGCCCGGCGGTAGTAATCCTTGGCATCGGTAAAGCCATTGAGCGGCGCCGTGACCCGCCCGTCGAAGTCCCAGAACGTGCGCAGGTTTTCCAGCGGCCCGAGGCGCTCCAGTGCGGCCAGGCCGTCATAGTGCCCACGGTGCTGAAAGTGACGCTGCTTGTCCTTCACATAGGCCAGCATGGCGCGCATGAAGTGCGCCTGGTACACCCGCGAGAACCCCAGGCCAATGCGGTCGGCGCATTGATCCAGGCGAAAGGGTACCGAGACCGCGACGGCGCCTTGCAGGTGGCTGGCTGAACCGACTTCACCGAGGTGTTTGAGCAGTACATTGCCCCCCAGCGAATAGCCAACGGCATACAACGGTGCCTGCGGTCGTTGCGCGCGCAGGTGTTCGATGGTTTCAGCGAGGTCTTCGCTGGCACCTGAATGGTAACTGCGCGGGAGCAGGTTGGGTTCCCCAGAGCAACCACGCCAGTTCAGGGCGACGCTGCTCCAGCCACGGCGTGCCAGTGCGTGCTGCAAACCAATGACATAGGGGGAATTGGACGAGCCGGTCAACCCATGAAGCACCAACACCAAGGGTGTAGTGGCTTCATGGGGGCCGTGCCAGTCCAGATCGAGAAAGTCGCCGTCCGCTAGCCACATTCGCTCGCGCTGTCGGCTCAGGCTTGCCGGTTTACGCCACAACGGCCCCCAGAGTGTTTGCAAGTGCGGGTTACTCAGCCCCAAGGCTGGTTTGAAGGGGCTGGAAGGGGGCAGGTGCATCGTGGCGTACTCACACATTTCTTTCACACAAGTGTATGCACGCTGACCACGGCCTGCATGTGCCGGTCAGCCGGATGCAGGTTCGGGCAGGTCGTGCTGATCGACACTGGGGCCGACGCTGATCTGCACCAGCTTGTCGAGCTTCAGGTGTTTTTTCAAGGCGACTTTCAGCTGATCCAGGGTGAGTGCCTCGATCTGTTCGAGGAAGGTTTGCCTGCTGTCCAGCGGGAGTTGATGAAAACCCATTTCCGCCAGCAGGTCGCTTAATTGCCCGTTACTGACCGCACCCAGCAGGTAGCTGCCGCGCAGTTGCTCTTTGGCGTCCTCGAACTGTTGAGGGGTCGGCCCCGTGTCGGCATAGTCCTGAAGCAGGTTTTCCAGCAAGGTCATGGCGCCATCCTGGTATTTGGCCTGGACTTCGGTGGTGAAAATCCAGAGCCCGCTGTCGGTCGACTGGACCAGGTGTGCGCCTGCACTGTAGGTCAGTCCTCGCTCGGTGCGCAGCACCTTGAACAGCCGGGAGGTGGTACCAGGGCCGCCTAGCATCAGGTTGGCCAGTGTCAGTGCCGGTGCGTCTGTATGCTGGATATCGATTCCGGGCAAGGCAAACAACAGGAACGACTGCGTGCCGGGGTGATCCAGGTGATAGATCTCCGCTTCGAACCCTGCCGGAGGCTGCAGCGAAGGCAGGCGTGGGCCCGCAGGTAGAGCCGCAGAGATTTGCAGCGCTGTTTCGCGCGCCTGTTCTGGTGAGAGATCGCCTACCAGCGTGATCAAGGCATTGCCGGCGCTCAGGGCTTGCTGATGAAAGGCGGTTATATCCGCTATCTGCAGGTTGTTGATGCTCTGCGCGGTGCCTGTGTCGTTTGCGGCGAAAGGATGATTGGCATAAGCATGTTCAAACAACCGATCGACCGCTTTGACATACGCCAGGCTTTGTCGCTGTGTCGAGGCATTGATCAGCTGGTCTTTGACCTCTTGACGCTTTTCGTTGGCAAACAACGGCTGCCCGAGTACTTCAGCCAGCAACGCAACCGCTTGGCTTCGGTGTTGCTCCGTACTCAGGCTGCGTAAGCGGATAGTCGCCTTGGTGCGTGATGCGGAGGTGTAAAAACGGGCGCCGATTTCATCAAATCCCTCGGCGATCTGCATTGCGCCCCTGTGCTGCGTACCCTCCTTCAGCATGCCCAAGGTCAGTTGTGCCAGCCCCGAGGCGCCATCGTCGCGGGCGCTGCCCGCGTCGAACAGCACCTGCAGGTCGAACATCGGCAGCTCTGGCCTGTGAACAAACAGTACCCGGCTGCCTTGCGGGGTTTGCCAGGACTCGATGGGCACCTGCAACTGGGTGGATGGCGGCGAGAGGGAGGTCAGCGACTCTAGCGCTGCAGGGGCGGGGAGGCCCTGACTGTGGGCAGTGCCTGCCAGTGTGAGGACGGCGAGCAGCAGTATCTGGATAGTGTCAGTCATCATGGGCCTCCTTGGCCTGCATGTAGGCAACTGCCAGGCGTTCTGCACTGAAGTAGGTGTGGGCGACATACTGGATCTGTTCAGGTGTCACGCGGGCCAGGCGACTGGCGTCGCTGTCCGGTTGTGCGAGTGGTAGGCCGCTGCCCAGCGTGGCGGCGATCTCGTCGGCACGACCCGACAGGCTGTCCTGAGCGTAGGTTTTATTGGCCAGTAGCAGGGCCTTGGCTCTGGCAAGCTCCGCCGGTGTGGGCGGGGTCTGTATGAGCGCATGCAGCTCGGCCCAGACGGCTTTTTGCAACACCGCCAACGGTTGAGGGTTGGCGGCGCTCACCGACGCTTCAATTTCGAACAGCGTGTCGCCTCTGGCCATGGGGTCATAATTGGCCGACGGGTTGGCGAGCAGACCTTGCTCGCGTACCAGGCGCGTATTAAGACGGGCACTCATGCCTCGCCCGAGCATTGCCTGAATCAGGCGCAATGCATCGACATTGGCGGTGTGCGCAGTAGTTGCATAGCTGGGTACGTTGAAGGCCATGAACAGCTTGGGCGTGCTGAACTCGTTGTAGACCGTGACCTGTCGCAACCCTGCGGCAGCAGACTGCAACGGGCGTTTCGCGTCAGGCAGGTCGCGCCGGATAATGCGGGCAAAGTAGTGTTCTACCTGGTTTTTCACCTCGTCTCGCCGAACATCGCCGACAATGATCAGCGTGGCATTGTTCGGCACGTACCTTGACCGGTACCAGGCCTTCAACTCGTCGTTGCTCATGCGCTCGAGGTCACTCATCCAGCCGATCACCGGGGTGTGATAGCTGCTGGCCGGATAAGCGATGGCTTGCAGCTGTTCATACAGCAGAGCCCGCGCATCGCCTTCGACATGCTGTCGGCGCTCGGCTTTCACGCTTTCTATCTCACGGAGAAACTCGGCCTCATCGAGGAGAGCGCCGTCGAGCAGGTCGGCGTTGAGCTCTATGGCGACAGCCAGGCGGTCGTTGGGCAAGGTCTGGTGGTACACCGTGTAATCGCGGGTGGTGTAGGCGTTGTCACTGCCGCCCAGGCGCTCGATGATCTGTGAGAACTCGCCGGGCGCAGCTTTCGAGCTGCCGCGAAAGAGCAAGTGTTCAAGTGCGTGAGAAAGGCCTGACTGGCCCGGGTGTTCGTGGCTCGAGCCCACCTTGACCAGCAGATGGGTGGTAACCACCGGCGCACGACGATCCTCGGCAACGACCACCTGCAGGCCATTGTCCAGGGTGAATTCGTGGCGGGTGGGCGTGTCGGCCGCCGCCTGGGCGGTCAGCCCTAGCAGGCCAAGCAAGCTGCAACAGGTAAACATGCGTCCGTGCATAAGGGTGTTCCTTCTGGTGAATAACCAGGAACACGATCAGCCAGGGCGTCGGGGAAAGGGGATTAACTATCTATTGCACAGGCCGACGACCCGGCCGTAGCCGGGTCGTGGCGGTATTTAACCGCGCTGCCAGAGTGCGTAGTACACCTGACCGGCCTTTTTCTCCCGGTGCAGGCGCCAGTTGGCGGGTAACTGCAGGGTCGACGGCGGGGTCTCGCTTTCGGTGTAGATCCAGGCGTTAGCTGCCAGCCACTGGCGTTCTTCGAGAAGGGCGCAGGTAGTTGTCAGCAGGTTCTGGTGAAACGGCGGATCGAGGAACACCAGGTCGAAGGCGAACTTCGGCTCACCCTGCAGGTAACGCTGGGCATCGCTCTGGATCACCTGGCCGCGTGGGCAGCGCAGGATCTCGAGGTTCTGTCGCAGGCTGGCGATGGCGGCCGGATTGCTGTCCAGGGCCACGGCGTCGCCGGCACCCCGCGAAAGCGCCTCCAGGTAAAGCGCGCCGCTGCCGGTATAGGCATCGAGCACTTTGGCGCCTTCGATGTGCGGGGCGAGCCAGTTGAACAGGGTTTCGCGCACCCGGTCAGGCGTCGGGCGCAGACCTGGGGCCTCAGGGAAGCTCAAGCGGCGGCTGCGCCATTCGCCGGCAATGATGCGCAGGTGGCCCTGGCCGTTATGTGGCTTGGCCGATTTTGCAGAGGGACTGGCCATTAATGCTCCGGTACGCCAAGCGGCTGCTCGGCGGGTTTGTCAGTGGGCGGCGGCAGGGGTTTCTGCGGCACGCTGGGGCCGGCAGTGACGATAACCATCTTGTCTGCCGCCAAGTGTTTGTTCAGTGCAGCTTTGACCTGCTCGGTGGTCAAGGATTGGGACTGCTGCATGTAGTCTTCCAGCCAGGTCAGTGGCAGGTCGTAGAAGCCGATGGCGCCAAGCTGGCCGACGATGCTGGCGTTACTGGCGTTCGATAGCGGGAAACTGCCGGCCAGTTCACGCTTGGCGTCATCCAGTTCCTGCTGGGTCGGGCCGGTCTTGAGGTAATCGGCGAGGATGTCCTGAACCAGCTTGAGTGTCCCTTCGCTGAGCTCGGCACGGGTCTGCAGGTTGATCATGAACGGCCCACGCACCTGCATGGGGCTGAACACCGAATACACGCCATAGGTCAGGCCACGCTTCTCGCGCACCTCGCTCATCAGGCGGGTGCCAAAGGTACCGCCACCGAGAATCTGGTTGCCCAGCGACAGTGCGGCGTAGTCCGGGTCCTGGCGGTCGATACCCAGTTGAGCGAGCATCAGGTGGGTTTGCTTGGACGGAAACTCGATGTGGCTGGCGCCCGCCTTCGGTTCACTCGGCTGCGGCAGTTTGGCCAGTGCCGGGCCTTTTGGCAGAGCGGCCGAGACCTGGTTGGCAATGGCTTCGGCTTCGCTGCGGCTCAGGTCGCCGACCAGGGCGATGACAGCATTGCCGGCGGTGTAGGCCTTGGCGTGGAAGTCACGCAGTTGCTCGAGGGTGATCGGCGGGATGCTTTTGGCATCGCCATCGCTCGGGTGTGCGTAGGGGTGGGTGCCGTACAGGTGCTCGAACAGGGCGATACCGGCCAGTTTGCCCGGGTTCTGCTTCTGGTACTCGAAACCGGCCTGCATCTGGTTCTTGATGCGGGTCAGCGCCTCTTGCGGGAAGGTCGGCTTGCCGACCACTTCAGCGAACAGCTTCAGCGCCGGTTCGCGCTTGTCCGTGGCGCTCAGGCTGCGCAGGGTGGCCACGGCCATGTCGCGGTAGGCACCGTTGCCAAAGTCTGCGCCGAGGCCCTCAAAGCCTTCGGCGATCGCGGTGACGTCCTTGCCGGCTACCCCTTCGTTGAGCATGGCATTGGTCAGGGTGGCCAGGCCCGGGGCGTTGCCATCCTGGCTGCTGCCGGCGGCGAAGGTCAGGCGCAGGTCGAACATTGGCAGCTCGCGGGCCTCTACGAACAGGACCTTGGCGCCTTCGGCGGTGTTCCAGGTCTGGATGTTCAGTTGCCGGCGGCTGGGCGCCTTGCCATCGAGCTCGGCCAGGGTCTGAAGTTTGTTGGCCGGCTTGGCGGCAGTGCTGGTGGCAGGTTGCGCGGCATTGTCCGACTGGGCCGGTTTGGCCAGGAAGAACGCCAGCACGCCAACCATCAGCAGGATGACGAGTCCGATCAGGGTGTAGCGGGGTGCGCTGCGATCACTCATGAGCGTTCTCCTCGGGCAATACATGGGCAACGCTCAGGCGTTCGCGGGTGAAATAGGTGCGCGCCGCGTTCTGGATGTCGGCCGGGGTAACGCTTTTCAGCTCGTCGAGCTCACTGTCGATCAGCTTCCACGACAGGCCGACTGTTTCCAGCATGCCGATGGCCGAGGCCTGGCTGCTGATGGAGTCGCGGTCGTAAACCAGGCCGGCAATCACCTGGGCGCGGACGCGTTCCAGCTCTTCAGCCGAGGGCGGGGTGGTCTTGAGTTCGTCGAGCTGCTTCCAGATACCGCTTTCGACTTGCGCCAGGGTCTTGTTCTTCTGCAGGTTCGGCGTTGCCGAGATCATGAACAGGCTGTCGCCGCGGGTGAACGGGTTGTAGCTGGAGGAAGCGCTTGAAACCAGTTCCTCACCCCGCTCCAGGCGACTTGGCAGGCGGGCGCTGTAGCCGCCGTCGAGCAACGCAGTGATCAGGCGCAGTGCGTGCACCGTGCGCGGGTCCTTGGCGGTGGCCAGGCCGGGCACGTTGAAGCCGTAGATCAGGCTGGGCAGTTGGGTACGAACATGCAGGGTGGTTTCCCGCAGGCCCGGTTCAGCCAGTTCAAGCGGCAGTTTGCTCGGCGGCGTGGCACGCTTGGGGATCGCGCCGAAGAAGCGCTGGGCCAGGCCTTTGACTTCGTCGACGGTGACGTCGCCGACCACCACCAGGGTGGCATTGTTGGGGGTGTACCAGGATTCGTACCAGTGACGCAGTTCTTCGACCTTCATGCGATCGAGGTCAGCCATCCAGCCGATGGTCGGCGTGCGGTAGCTGCTGGCCGGGAAGGCCATGGCGCTGAACAGTTCGAACGCCTTGGCGTTGGGCTGGTCGTCGGTGCGCAGGCGGCGCTCTTCCTTGATCACTTCGATTTCGCGGCTGAACTCGTCGGCCGGCAAGCGCAGGGTGGCCATGCGGTCGGCTTCAAGCTCCAGGGCGACCGGCAGGCGGTCGCGCGCCAGCACCTGGTAATAGGCGGTGTAGTCGTCGCTGGTGAACGCATTTTCTTCGGCACCCAGGTCACGCAGGATGCGCGAGGCCTCGCCGGGGCCAAGTTTCTCGCTGCCTTTGAACATCATGTGCTCAAGGGCATGGGAAAGGCCGGTCTGGCCCGGGGACTCGTAGGTAGAGCCCACTTTGTACCAGATCTGCGAGACCACCACCGGCGCGCGATGGTCCTCGCGCACGACCACTTTCAGGCCGTTGTCGAGAATGAACTCGTGGGTGGGCTGCGGAGCGGCGGCGAAGGCGGCGAACGGCAGACAAACTGTGCTGAGCAACAGGCCAGCGGCGCGGCGGGCTAGAGCATTCATACGTTGTTTAACCTGTAGGACTGCCCGCGTGGTCTTAGCGTCAGCGGGCTAGGAGGTGCTAGGATACTGATCCGGTTGCCTGACGACCATGCCTGTCGTGGATCTGACCCGCAGGCCACACGACAAAATGTTGCGCATGAACGTGCCGGAATAAAAGTAGTCTGTTCTGCGTTAAAAGAATTTTCGAAGCGCCACAGTGGCGCATCGCTACCCTGAGATAGCCGTCTTCCATGTTTGGTTCCAACGACGACAAAAAGACGCCGGCTGCGGCTGGTGAAAAGAAGGGCCTGTTCGGCTGGCTGCGCAAAAAGCCGCAGCAACCTGTTGCCGAACAGCCACAAACCCCTGCACCGATCGAACCGGAGCAGCCTGCAGTGCCGGCCGTCGAAGCGCAGGTTACAGTTGCGCCGATCAACGACCAACCTACAGCGGTCGTGGTCGCCGAGCCTGCTCAGCCTGTGCCCGTTGAGGCGCCGCAAGCGCCGTTTGTCGGCCTTGTGCTGCCCGTTCCGGAGGAGCCGGTAGCGCTGGTGGCTGATCTGGAGCCGCACGCGCCGCCGCCGATTCCAGAGCGCCCGGTACCTGTTGCTGAAACTCAGGTAGAGCCTGCGCCGGTCATTGCAGAGCCTGCACCTGCACCTGCACCAGAGCCTGTTGCGGCAGCAATCCAGACGCCCGAGCCTGTAGCGCCTGTAGCGCCTGTAGCGCCTGTAGCGCCTGTAGCGCCTGTAGCGCCTGTAGCGCCTGTAGCGCCTGTAGCGCCTGTAGCGCCTGTAGCAGCCCCAGCTCCCGTTCCCGCGCCGGTAGTTGAACCCGCCCCCGTCGAAGCACCTGCTGCGGCCCGTGTCGAAGAGAACAAAGGCGGATTCTTCGCCCGTCTCAAGCAGGGCCTGTCGAAAACCAGCGCCAGCATTGGCGAAGGCATGGCCAGCCTGTTCCTGGGCAAGAAGGCCATTGACGATGACCTGCTCGACGAGATTGAAACCCGCCTGCTGACCGCTGACGTCGGCGTCGAGGCCACCTCGGTGATCGTTCAGAGCCTGACGCAGAAGGTCGCGCGCAAGCAGCTGGCCGACAGCGACGCCCTGTACAAGTCGCTGCAAGGCGAGCTGGCCGACCTGCTCAAGCCGGTTGAACAACCGCTGCGCATCCAGGCGCAGAACAAGCCGTTCGTGATCCTGGTAGTCGGCGTCAACGGTGCCGGTAAAACCACCACCATCGGCAAGCTGGCGAAAAAACTGCAGCTTGAAGGCAAGAAAGTCATGCTCGCCGCCGGTGACACCTTCCGTGCCGCAGCGGTCGAGCAACTGCAGGTCTGGGGCGAGCGCAACCAGATCCCGGTGATCGCCCAGCACACCGGTGCCGACTCTGCCTCGGTCATCTTCGACGCTGTCCAGGCCGCCAAGGCCCGCGGCATCGACGTACTGATCGCCGATACCGCCGGTCGCCTGCACACCAAAGACAACCTGATGGAAGAGCTGAAGAAGGTCCGTCGGGTCATCGGCAAGCTCGATGCCGACGCGCCGCACGAAGTCCTGCTGGTGCTAGATGCCGGCACCGGTCAGAACGCGATCAACCAGGCCAAGCACTTCAACCAGAGCGTCGAGCTCACCGGTCTCGCCCTGACCAAGCTCGATGGCACGGCCAAAGGCGGGGTGATCTTCGCCCTGGCCAAGCAGTTCGGCCTGCCGATCCGCTATATTGGCGTGGGCGAAGGTATCGACGATCTGCGCACCTTCGAAGCCGAACCCTTCGTGAAAGCACTGTTTGCCGAGCGGGAGCATCCATGATTCGATTCGAACAGGTCGCCAAACGCTACCCCAATGGCCACGTAGGCCTGCATGAGTTGAGTTTTCGGGTGCGTCGGGGCGAATTCCTGTTCGTCACCGGCCACTCCGGCGCAGGTAAAAGCACCTTGCTGCGCCTGCTGCTGGCCATGGAGCGACCGACCAGCGGCAAACTGCTGCTGGCGGGCCAGGACCTCGGGCAGATCAGCAACGCGCAGATTCCGTTCCTGCGTCGGCAGATTGGCGTGGTGTTCCAGAACCACCAGCTGCTGTTCGACCGCACTGTGTTCAACAACGTCGCCCTGCCGCTGCAGATCCTTGGCCTGTCCAAGGCCGAAGTGGCCAAGCGGGTCGACTCGGCGCTTGAGCGCGTGGCCCTGTCGGACAAGGCCGAACTGTTCCCCGGCGACCTGTCGACCGGTCAGCAACAGCGTGTCGGTATTGCCCGCGCGATCGTCCACCGTCCGGCCCTGCTGCTGGCGGACGAGCCGACTGGTAACCTCGACCCACGCCTTGCGGCGGAAATCATGGGTGTATTCGAAGACATCAACCGCCTGGGTACCAGCGTGCTCATCGCCAGTCACGACCTGGCGCTGATCGCGCGCATGCGCCATCGCATGCTGACCCTGCAGCGTGGCCGTTTGATCGGTGACGGGGAGGCCGGCCAATGAGTGCAACACGCAGTCCCAAAGTGTCCGAGCGCGTCGCACCGAAAGCCGCCGATCCACAACCGGAAAAGAACAAACGCAGCAGCCATGACGACGACGGGCCGGACTTCCGTACCCTGTTGCACGCCTGGCTGGAAAGTCACCGCTCGAGCCTGGTCGACAGCTTGCGCCGCCTGGGCAAGCAGCCGATTGGCAGCTTTTTCACTTGCCTGGTGATGGCAGTGGCCCTGAGCTTGCCCATGGGCCTCTCGCTGCTGCTGAGCAACGTCGAGCGTCTGGGAGGCTCCTGGCAGCGTGCGGCGCAGATTTCCCTGTACCTCAAGCTCGATGCCAACAGCCGTGACGGTGAGGCCTTGCGTGAGCAGATCAAGGCGCTCCCCGGGGTAGCCGAAGCCGAGTACGTCAGCCGCGAAAAGGCCCTGGAGGAATTCCAGCAGCAATCCGGCCTTGGCGATGCGCTGCGCGAACTGCCTGAGAATCCCCTGCCGGGTGTGATTGTGGTCACTCCGGCAGAAGTCGACAAACCCGCCCTTGAAGCCCTGCGCCAACGCCTTGCAGAGCTGCCCAAAGTGGACGTGGCGCAACTTGACCTGTTGTGGGTCGAGCGCCTGGCGGCGATTCTCAAGCTGGGCGACCGGTTTGTGTTCGGCCTGACGGTGTTGCTGATTTCGGCGCTGCTTTTGGTAATTGGTAACACAATTCGCCTGCACATCGAGAACCGCCGTACCGAGATCGAGGTGATCAAGCTGGTAGGCGGCACCGACAGCTATGTGCGCCGGCCTTTCCTGTACATGGGCGCGTTGTATGGTCTGGGCGCAGGGGTATTGGCCTGGGGGGTGCTGGCATTTGGCCTGAACTGGCTGAACGATGCGGTAATCGGGCTTTCCGGGCTGTATGGCAGCGACTTTGCGTTGGCGGGCGTCCCGTCTGCCGATGGTCTGTCGCTCTTGCTTGGTGCGGTGTTGTTAGGGTATATCGGTGCTTGGATTGCGGTGGCCCGCCACCTGAGTGAGCTGGCACCGCGATAGTGTCTTTTTGCTTGTATTGACTCTTTTCATTTTTAGGGAACTTGTTTCGCGGTTCCCGGTCAATGTTGGCAGTGTCTTCGGGCACGAGTTTAGTGAGTCGGAGGTTTTTTCGTATGACCACTTCGTTGCAACCTGCCTATGCCCTGGTTCCCGGCGCAAACCTGGAAGCCTACGTGCACACGGTCAACAGCATTCCATTGCTGACGCCGGAGCAGGAGCGTGAACTGGCCGAGAGTCTCTACTATGAGCAGAATCTTGAGGCGGCTCGGCAAATGGTGCTCGCCCACCTGCGTTTTGTCGTACATATCGCGCGTAGCTATTCCGGCTACGGGCTGGCTCAGGCTGACCTGATCCAGGAAGGTAACGTTGGCCTGATGAAGGCGGTCAAACGTTTCAACCCGGAAATGGGTGTGCGCCTGGTGTCCTTTGCAGTGCACTGGATCAAAGCCGAAATTCACGAGTTCATCCTGCGTAACTGGCGGATCGTCAAAGTCGCCACCACCAAGGCCCAGCGCAAGCTGTTCTTCAACCTGCGCAGCCAGAAAAAGCGCCTGGCCTGGCTGAACAACGATGAAGTTCATCGTGTGGCCGAAAGCCTGGGTGTGGAGCCGCGTGAAGTCCGTGAGATGGAAAGCCGCCTGACCGGTCAGGACATGGCGTTTGATCCTGCGTCCGAAGCCGACGACGACAGTGCGTTCCAGTCGCCGGCCAACTACCTGGAAGACCATCGCTACGACCCGGCGCTGCAATTGGAAGATGCCGACTGGAGCGACAACTCCACCAGCAACCTGCACGAAGCCTTGCAGGGTCTGGACGACCGTAGCCGTGACATCCTCTACCAGCGCTGGCTGGCCGAGGAGAAGGCCACCCTTCACGACCTGGCCGAGAAATACAGCGTGTCCGCCGAGCGGATTCGCCAGCTGGAAAAGAACGCGATGAACAAGGTGAAAGCCTTGATCGCAATCTGAGCCGCGATACGGCAATAAACAAAAAGCCCCGACGTGTCGGGGCTTTTTTATGGTGCCAGGTCTTTCAGGCGGCAGCGCAGGTCTATAATCGCGCCACATTGGCACTGTCACTTCTTTCGCCACCCACATCGAGACTGTTATGACCATTTCCTTGTATGCCGCTTCCGTTCCTGTTTTCAAGCAAATGCTCAACGCCTTGAGTGATGTCCTGAACAAGGCCGAAGCGCACGCTACGGCAAAAAACATCGACCCGAGCGTGTTCCTGCAGGCGCGCCTGTACCCGGACATGTTTCCGCTGGTTCGCCAGGTGCAGATCGCGGTTGATTTCGCCAAGGGCGTATCGGCGCGTCTGGCCGAGGTCGAGTTGCCGAAATACGACGACAACGAAACCACCTTTGCCGAGCTGCAAGCGCTGATCACCAAGGTTCTGGCTTTCCTCGACGGTTTTGCGCCAGCGCAGATCGACGGCAAGGAAGGCATCGAAATCGTTACCCGTCCGGGCACGCCGAAAGAGAAGCGCTTCACGGGTCAGGCTTACCTGCTGACTTACGGCCTGCCGCAGTTCTTCTTCCACGTCACCACCACGTACGCGATCCTGCGTCACAATGGTGTGGAAGTGGGCAAGCGTGACTACATGGGTGCGTTCTAAGCGCTAACCCGGTAATCGGCACACACTGAAAACCCGGCAAAGTTTGCGCTTCGCCGGGTGTTTTTATGGGTTCCAGGGTGCCCGGCGCGGGCTGTCCAGCTGGCTGAGGTAATCGCTGCCGCCCAGCTGGCGCATCTGCTGGCGTATCCAGCCGGCACGCCGTGCGACATAACTGCTGGGGCGGCTGGCGCTCCAGTTGAGTGGGCTCGGCAGCACGGCGGCAAGCAGGCTGGCCTGCTGACGGCTGAGGCGGTTGGCATCTACACCAAAATGATGCTGCGCTGCCGCTTGCGCGCCAAACACGCCTTCACCCCATTCGGCACTGTTGAGGTACACCTCAAGAATCCGTTCCTTGGACCACAGCAGTTCAATCAGGGCGGTGAACCAGGCTTCCAGGCCTTTGCGCAACCAGCTGCGGCCCGACCAGAGGAATTGGTTCTTGGCCACCTGCTGGCTCAGGGTACTGGCGCCGCGAATGCTGCCGCCGCGTTCGTTGTGGGCGAGAGCGGCCTGAATGGCGATGAAGTCGAAGCCCCAGTGATTGGCAAATTTCTGGTCTTCGCCAGCAATCACTGCGACTTTGAGCTCGTCTGAGATGCGCTCCCAGGGTTCCCAGTCGCGTTGCAGGTCGATGGGCTGGCCATTGAACCAGGACTCGACCTTGCGTTCGACCATCAGCGCTGTGCCCGGTGGGGGTACCCAGCGCAGCACCAGCACCAACAGGGCGCTACCGGCAGCAAACCAGAGCAGGGCGCGGGCGAGACGACGGATAATGGACGACAACATAGACATGGCTTGGCCGAACCGAATGAGCGGGCCATTATACAGACCCTGTGATGACTAGGAGTCGCCTCATGTTGCGTAGTTTTCTAATGCTCGCCGCCTTTTTCGGCTTCACCGGGGTTGCCTTGGGCGCCTTTGCAGCCCATGGCCTGAAGGGGCGCCTGAGCAGCGAGTACCTGGCGATTTTTCACACCGGGGTGACGTACCAGCTTGTCCATGCCCTGGCGCTGCTGGCGGTGGCGGTACTGGCTGCGCAATTGCCCGGCAGGCTGGTGGGCTGGGCTGGCGGCCTGTTCGCGCTGGGTATCGTGCTGTTTTCCGGCAGCCTCTACCTGTTGACCCTGAGCGGCATCGGCAAACTCGGCATGATTACCCCGATTGGTGGCCTGGCCTTCCTCGGGGGCTGGCTGTGCCTGGGGCTCGCCGCCTGGCGCCTGGGTTGACCCAGCGGTCCAAATCGAGACGAATGGCGATGCTTGGCCTTGGTCGCAGGGCGTGATCAGGGCTAGAATGCGGGCCCCTAAAAATAATGGTGGCCGTGCGCATGCGCATTCAATTGAACGGTGAATCCTTCGAGTTGCCCGATGGCGAGAGCGTCGAGGCCCTGCTGACCCGCCTGGACCTTGTCGGGCGTCGCGTCGCAGTAGAACTCAACCTGGACATCGTGCCACGCAGCCAGCACGCAGCCACTGCGCTGCGTGAAGGCGATCAGGTCGAAGTCGTGCATGCCATCGGCGGCGGCTAAGCCCCCAGGATTACCTTGCAAGTCCCTCAACCTTTCAGAGGATTTCCGATGAGCAACCTTCGCAGCGACAAGCCCTTCACGCTGGCCGGCCGTACTTTCCAGTCGCGCCTGCTGGTTGGTACCGGCAAATACCGTGACCTTGAAGAAACCCGCCTGGCCATCGAAGCCTCGGGCGCCGAGATCGTCACCGTAGCCGTACGTCGTACCAACATCGGCCAGAACCCGGGCGAACCGAACCTGCTCGATGTGCTGCCGCCGGACCGCTACACCATTCTGCCGAACACCGCCGGGTGCTACGACGCCGTCGAAGCCGTGCGCACCTGCCGCCTGGCGCGCGAACTGCTCGATGGCCACAACCTGGTGAAGCTGGAAGTACTGGCCGACCAGAAAACCCTGTTCCCCAACGTCATCGAAACCCTCAAGGCCGCCGAAGTGCTGGTCAAGGACGGTTTTGACGTGATGGTCTACACCAGTGATGACCCGATCATCGCGCGTCAGCTGGCCGAGGCGGGTTGCATCGCAGTCATGCCGCTGGCTGGCCTGATCGGTACCGGCCTGGGTATCTGCAACCCCTACAACCTGCAGATCATTCTCGAAGAATCGAAAGTACCTGTGCTGGTGGATGCCGGTGTCGGTACCGCTTCAGATGCCACCATCGCCATGGAAATGGGCTGCGAGGCCGTGCTGATGAACTCGGCCATTGCCAATGCCCAACAGCCGATCATGATGGCCGAAGCGATGAAACACGCCATTGTCGCCGGCCGTCTGGCGTACCTCGCCGGCCGTATGCCGAAAAAACTCTATGCCAGCGCCTCGTCGCCGCTGGATGGTCTGATCAAGTAAGAGCTCCTGATGACTGAATCGCAAGAAACGCCGATCTCCGCCGAAGGCGAAGAGCGCCAACACCGCCGCATCAAGAGTTTCGTGATGCGCGCCGGGCGTATGACCGAAGGTCAGCAACGTGGCCTGGAGCAGGGTGGGCCGCTGTTCATCCTGCCGCTGGCTGATAGCCCGGTAGACTACGACCAGGTGTTCGGCCGTTCGGCGCCGCGCACCCTGGAGATCGGTTTCGGCATGGGCCATTCCCTGCTGGAAATGGCTGCGGCAGCGCCGGACCAAGACTTCATCGGCGTCGAAGTACACCGCCCCGGGGTTGGCGCGCTGCTCAACGGCGTGCTTACCCAGGGCCTGAAAAATCTGCGGGTATACGACTGCGATGCCATTGAAGTACTGAACAAGTGTGTCGCCGACAACAGCCTTGACCGGCTGATGCTGTTCTTCCCCGACCCGTGGCACAAGAGCCGTCACCACAAGCGCCGTATCGTTCAGCCTGAATTCGCCGCGCTGGTGCGCAGCAAGCTCAAGGTCGGTGGCGTATTCCATATGGCTACCGACTGGGAACCTTATGCCGAATACATGCTGGAAGTCATGAATGTCGCGCCGGGTTATCGCAACCTGGCGGCTGACGGCAAGTGCGTAGAGCGCCCGGCCGAGCGCCCGATCACCAAGTTCGAACGCCGTGGCGAACGACTTGGGCACGGGGTGTGGGACCTGAAGTTCGAGAAACTGGCGTAAATCTGCGCGCGTTTTGCGCTCGATCGCCGGCAATGCCGGCTCCCACAGGGTGTGTGATAAATCTGTGGAAGCTGGCGTTGTTGTCAGCGGCGGTCTGCGACCACGCCGATCAGTACCAGCACAATCAGCAACACCGGCGCCAGCGCGTAGTTGTTGAACTGCGACAGCCCCTTCACCACCCACGGCGTGGCATAGATCAGCGCCGCACCGCTACCGATCATCACCAGCAATGCCATGAAGGGCACGCGCAAGGCGCCTGCCAGGCCGCCCAGGCGCTGCTCTACCCAGCCCTTGATGTCGGTGCCAAACAGCACCAGCAAGCATCCCACGAGTGCCAGTGAGATCTCCGACAGGTTGCCGCGGCTCCAGCGGGAAACTGTCGAAAGCAGATCGAGTACCAAGTCCATTCGCAATCCTTAGGTCAAGAAATACTGCAGCAGGTCGTTGAGGAACAACTGGCCCCGTGGGGTGGCGACCAGTCGCGTCGTTTCGACCTGCAAAAGGCCCTTTTGTTCGGCTTCGCGGCGAGCCTCGGTGAGCTGTTCCAGGGCCAGTCCAGTGCGCTGGCTGAACAACTCGGCGTCCACGCCCTGGGTCAGGCGCAAGGCGTTCATCAGGAACTCGAACGGCAGCTCGTCGACCGGCAGCAGCTTTTCACCCGCTTTGAAGGCTTTGGCCGGGTTCAGGTAGTCCTTGGGCAGGCGCGTCTTCCAGGTGCGCAGGATGCGCCCGTCAGGGTGGCTGAGCTTGCCGTGGGCGCCGGCGCCGATGCCGATGAAGTCGCCGAAGCTCCAGTAGTTGAGGTTGTGCCGTGCGGCGCGACCGGGCTGGGCATAGGCCGAGACTTCATACTGGCTGTAGCCGTGGCTGGCCAGCAGTGCCTGGCCGGCTTCCTGGATGTCCCAGAGGATATCGTCTTCGGGCAGCAGCGGTGGCTGGTTCCAGAACACCGTATTGGGTTCGAGCGTCAGCTGGTACCAGGACAGGTGCGTAGGGCTAAGGGCAATAGCCTGGCGCAGATCGCCGAGTGCGTCGTCCAGAGACTGGTCAGGCAGCCCGTGCATCAGGTCCAGGTTGAAGTTGTCGAAGCCGGCGCTGCGCGCCATGTCGGCGGCGCGAATGGCTTCGTCACCATTGTGGATGCGCCCCAGCGCCTCAAGCTTTGCTTGCTGGAAGCTCTGGATGCCGATCGACAGGCGATTGATGCCCAGCTGCCGGTATGCCTTGAACTTCTCTTGCTCGAAGGTCCCGGGGTTGGCTTCCAGGGTGATCTCGATATCGCTGGCGAACGGAATGCGTTGCTCAACGCCCGTGAGCAGCCGGCCCAGCGCCTTGGCACTGAACAGGCTCGGGGTGCCGCCACCGAAGAAGATCGAACTGATCGGGCGGCCGTAGACCGCACCCAGTTCCTGGTCGAGGTCTGCCAGCAGGGCATCGACATAGGCCTCTTCGGGCAGTTCGGGCGTTGCGGCGTGGGAATTGAAGTCGCAGTACGGGCATTTGCGCACGCACCAGGGGATATGGATGTACAGCGCCAGGGGCGGCAGCTGCGTCAGGGCCGCCCGTGGTGCCTGGGATGTAAAGCCAGCCTCGCCCAGATGCAGTGGCTGTGCCGGCGAATGATCGGTCATGCCAGGCCCAGACGTTGACGCAGCAGGCTCATGGCACGGGCTCGGTGGCTGATCTGGTTCTTGTCGGCAGGGCTGAGTTCGGCGCTGGAGCAATTGCGCTCCGGCACCCAGAACAGCGGGTCGTAGCCAAAGCCATGTTCACCGCTGGCCTGGGTCAGGATGCGCCCGTGCCACAGCCCTTCACAGAGGATCGGCAGCGGGTCGTCGGCGTGGCGTACCAGGGCCAGGACACAGACGAACTGCGCGCCACGTTGTGCCTCGGGGACATCCTTGAGGACATCGAGCAATTTGGCGTTGTTGGCCGCATCGCCCTGACCGTCGGCATAGCGCGCGGAATAGATGCCCGGCGCGCCGCCGAGAAAGTCGACCGCCAGGCCGGAGTCGTCAGCCAGCGCCGGCATGCCGGAAATGCGTGCGGCATTGCGCGCTTTGAGAATGGCGTTCTCAACGAACGACAGGCCGGTTTCTTCCGGCTCGACGCTGCTGAACTCACCAATGGAGCGCAGTTGCACGGACTCGCCGAGCATGGCCTGCAGTTCCTTGAGTTTGCCGGCGTTGTGGCTGGCCAATACGATGTGCTGAAAAGTCATTATTCGCCTGGGAAAAGCTCTTGGTTGAAACTGATGGTTTCGGTTTTGCCACCGGTATCAACGTTGATGGTGAAGGTACGGGTTTCCTGTTGTTCGACAGGGAACTGGGCGATGTAGTAAATCGCGCCTTGTTCGTTGATCTGCTTGAACTTCAGCGGCACCGAGTTACTGGTCAGGTCTTTGACCGTGCCGCTGACCTGGGTGACCAGCGGCTTGCCGGCCTTGATCACCGAGACGTTGATCACGCCCTGATTCTTGCTGCGAACCAGTTCGGCGGCTTTGGCGATGTCCGGTTGCAGGAACGTGGAGATGAAGGTGCTGTAGTGCACCGTCGTATCACCGAAGACTTCCTGGCGCTCGCCTTTGATGGCGTCGGCAGCTACGGCTGTCGCGCTCAGGCAGGCAACCAGTAAAAAGCTCAACAAGCGACCCATGATCGTTCTCCTCCAGTGTGCGGATTAAACCGCGACCTTGTGATCTGTAAGGCCGGGGCTGTTGACACGGTAAATGCCGATCTCCCCTAGAAGATTAGGCCATAGCTTGCTCGCCCACCCGTGACGGTGCAAATGGTCGACGGCCAGACGGTCCAGTACCTGGGCGCGGCGTTCGCTGCACAGCGCCTCGAAGTCTTCAAAGGTGCAGAAGTGGATGTTCGGCGTGTTGTACCAGGTATACGGCATGAAGTCGGAAACCGGCATGCGACCCTTCGTCGCCAGGTACCAGCGGCAGCGCCAGTGACCGAAGTTGGGAAAGGTGATGATGCACTGGCGGCCCACGCGCAGCATTTCGTCGAGGATGCGGTCCGGGTACTCCACGGCCTGCAGGGCCTGGGTCATGACCACCACGTCGAAGCTGTTGCTGGCGAAATTGCCCAGGCCCTTGTCGAGGTCTTGCTCGATGACGTTGACGCCCTTGGCCACGCATTGGGCAATGTTGTCAGGGTCGATTTCCAGGCCGTAGCCGCTGACCTGCTTGTGGTCACGCAGCGATGCCAACAGCTCGCCTGTACCACAACCGAGGTCGAGTACGCGGCTACCGGCGGGGATCCAGTCTTGGATGATTTCCAGGTCGGCTCTCATGGCTTCCTCAGCAGACGATGCGGTTCATGTAGTTCGTGAAGCCCGTGATGTAGCGCGGGGTCGGGATCAGGAAGGCATCGTGGCCATACGGCGAGTCGATATCCAGGTAGCAGACGTTCTTGCGGGCGGCGATCAGCGCGTCGACGATTTCACGCGAACGTGCTGGCGAGAAGCGCCAGTCGGTGGTGAACGACATCACGCAGTAGTCCGCTTTGACATGGGCCAGCGTTGCGGCCAGGTCACCGCCGTGGGCGGCTGCCGGGTCGAAATAGTCCAGGGCCTTGGTCATCAGTAGGTAGGTGTTGGCGTCGAAACGACCGGAGAACTCCTCACCCTGATAGCGCAGGTAGCTTTCCACCTGGAATTCAACGCTGTGGAAGTCGTAGTTGAGCTTGTCGCTTTTCAGTTCGCGGCCGAATTTTTCACCCATGGAGTCATCGGACAGGTAAGTGATATGCCCGACCATCCGTGCCAGCATCAGGCCACGCTTGGGGATGACGCCCTGGTCCTGGAACGAGCCACCGTGGAACTCGGGGTCGGTGAGGATGGCCTGGCGAGCCACTTCGTTGAAGGCGATGTTCTGCGCCGACAGCTTGGGTGCCGAGGCGATGTCGAGGCAGTGGCGAACCCGATCCGGGTAGGTGATGGTCCATTGCAGCGCCTGCATGCCGCCCAGGCTGCCGCCGATGACTGCAGCCCACTGACCGATACCCAGGCGGTCGGCCAGGCGTGCCTGGCTGTGCACCCAGTCTTCCACGGTCAACACCGGGAAGTCGGCACCGTAGGGCTTGCCGGTGGCCGGGTTGATGCTGCTCGGGCCGGTGCTGCCATTACAGCCGCCGAGGTTGTTCAGGCTGACCACGAAGAAGCGGTTGGTGTCGATTGGCTTGCCGGGGCCAATGCAGCTGTCCCACCACCCCGGCTTGCGGTCATTGGGGCTGTGAAAGCCCGCGGCGTGGTGGTGACCGGACAGCGCATGGCAGATCAGCACGGCGTTGCTGGCCGAGCTGTTCAGCGTGCCGTAGGTTTCGTAGATCAGTTCGTAGGAGGCCAGCGACCGACCGCAGGCCAGGGCCAACGGCTCGTCGAACTGTGCCAGTTGCGGTGTTACCAGACCGACCGAATCTTCGGGAAAGACAGTGGACATCGACCCTGCTCACGCTTAAATGAGGCGTAAGTCTAAAGACCACGGGGGTATGCAGCAAGCAATGAACCCGCTGCAATGAACCTGTTGGAGCCGACCTTGGTTGTAGAGCTGCCAGGCGCCCTGGCGTTGGCAAGATCGGCTCCTACGGAGCGGTTAAACCAGAAGCCGCAGGATTTCCGGCATCGCCGTCATGGCCGCGAGGTTGTTGATCACCAGCATGTCGATCAGCTTCAGGGCCATGAACGCGAGGATCGGCGAGATATCCAGGCCACCCAGGTTCGGCAGGATGCGGCGGAACGGTGCCAGGAACGGTTCACAGATCTGGTTGACCAGTTCGGCGCCCGGGTTGTGGCTGCCCGGTGCGACCCAGGAGAGGATCACGCTGATGATCAGGGCGAAGAAGAAGATCTTCAGGAACAGCGCGGTAACGCCGATGATCGACCAGATCAGCAGCTGCAGCGGGTTACCGGTGGTGCCGTAGGCCAGTAGCAGGGTCAGGGCCATGAACAGCATCTGCACGAGGATCGCCAGCAGCAGCGAGGACATGTCCAGGCCAAACAGGCTGGGAATGATCCGGCGCATAGGTTTAAGCAGCGGCTGGGTGGCGCGTACGGCGAACTGGCTCAGCGGGTTGTAGAAGTCGGCGCGAACCAGTTGCAGGATGAAGCGCAGCATGATGATCAGCAGGTAGAGACTGCCCAGGGTTTGCAGGATGTAAATGGCAGCGGTGTTCAATCCGATCATGTTCGGCTCCTTAGTTGCCCAGTTGTTCGGCCATCTCGGCCGAGCGGTGTGCCGCAGCGCCTAGCGCTTTTTCGACCAGGGCTTCGAACCCGTCGGCCTGGAACGACTTGATCGCCGCTTCCGTGGTGCCGGCAGGCGAGGTGACGCGGCGGCGCAGTTCGGCGGCATCAACGTCGCTGCTGACAGCCATGTGCGCTGCGCCCAGTGCGGTTTGCAGGGTCAGCTTCGCGGCGGTTTCGCGTGGCAGGCCGAGTTTTTCGCCAGCGGCCGTCATGGCTTCGATCAGCAGGAAAAAGTACGCCGGGCCGCTGCCGGAGACTGCAGTGACGGCATCGAGCTGTTGCTCGGAGTCCAGCCACAAGGCGATGCCCACCGCCGACAACAGCTGTTCGGCTTGCTGGCGTTGTGCTGCCGAGACTTCGGCGGTGGCGTACAGGCCGCTCACGCCTTGGCGCAGCAGTGCCGGGGTATTGGGCATGCAGCGCACGATGGGCTGGGCGCCGAGCCAGTTGTTCATGCTGGCGCAGGTGATTCCGGCGGCAATCGACACCACCAGTTGCTCGGGCTTGAGGCTGGGTTTGAGTGCTTCACACACAGCTTTCATGGCCTGGGGTTTGACCGCCAAGACCACAACGTCGGCGCCTTCGACGGCATCGGCATTGTTGGCAAACATTTCAATGCCGTGTTCGGCGTGGACTTTCGCCCGCTGCTCGGCACCCGGATCGCTGGCGCGGATCTGCGAGGCGTCCAGGCCCTGGGCGCGCAGGCCGCCGATCAGGCTGGCGGCCATGTTGCCGGCGCCGATAAAGGCAATACGAGTCTTGCTCATGTCAGGTCCTTGAGGGTGAAGGTTGAATAAGGCATGGGTCAGGGCTGGCCGTAATCGCGTGCACCAAACAGCGCGGTGCCGATGCGGACCCAGGTCGCGCCCTGGGCAATGGCGGCCTCCAGGTCGTGGCTCATGCCCATGGAAAGGGTATCCAGACCGAGGTTCAGGCTGGCTTGCAACTGCTGAACCCTGGCGAACGCGGCCTCTTGGGCGGCACGGTCGTCGGTGGGCTCCGGAATGGCCATCAATCCGCGCAGGCGCAGGCGCGGAAGTGCCGCAATGGCCAGGGCCAGGGCGGGCAGTTCCTCCGGCGTGCAGCCGGACTTGCTGGCTTCGCCGCTGACATTCACCTGCAGGCAGATGTTCAGTGGTTCAAGGCTGTCAGGGCGTTGTTCCGACAGGCGTTGGGCGATTTTCAGGCGATCCACGGAATGTACCCAGTCAAAATGCTCGGCAATCGCACGAGTCTTGTTCGACTGAATGGGGCCGATGAAGTGCCAGGTCAAGGGCAGGTCGGTCAATTCGGCCTGTTTGTTCAGGGCTTCCTGCAGATAGTTCTCGCCCACATCGCGAACCCCGGCGGCAAAGGCTTCACGCACGGCGGCGGCGGGTTTGGTCTTGCTGACGGCCAGCAAGCGGATGGTGGACGGCGCGCGTCCTGACGCCTGGGCAGCAGCGTTGATGCGTGCGCCGAGCGTGGAAAGGTTGTCTGCTATGGTGGACATTGATCGATGCCAGCGGCTCTTTGGGTCTGCGGCATTCTACCTGCTTGGCAGCCTTTGGGGAGTCTCATGGATGTGACTGAACTCTTGGCCCTGGCGACAAGGGCCGGGGCCTCGGACCTGCACCTGGCAGCGGCCGAGGTGCCGGCCATTCGTGTAGACGGGAAGATGTGCCGCCTGGACGTGCCGCTATTGAGTGCGCAGGAGGTGAGTGAAGTGCTCGGGCAGTTGATGTCGGACGCTCAACAGAAGGCCTTCGAAAGCCATCTGGAGACCGACTTCGCCATCGATGTGCCTGGTCTGGCGCGTTTTCGGGTGAATGCCTTCACCCAGCTGCGCGGGCCGGCGGCCGTGCTGCGGGTGATTCCGGCGCAGGTGAGCAGCCTGGCCGAATTAGGGCTAGGCGATGTGTTTCGCCGGATTGCCGAGCTGCCTGCCGGCCTGGTGCTGGTCACCGGGCCGACCGGCTCGGGCAAGTCGACAACCCTGGCTGCACTGCTGGACCACCTCAATCGAGAGCGGCCGCTGCACATCATCACCCTTGAGGATCCGGTCGAATTTATCCACAGCCCCCGTCGCAGCCTGGTCAGCCAGCGCGAGATCGGCCGGCATAGCCATGGCTTTGTCCAGGCCCTGCACGGCGCGCTCAGGCAGGACCCGGATGTGATCATGCTGGGTGAACTGCGTGACGCGCAGACCATCCGCCTGGCCCTGACGGCGGCTGAAACCGGGCATCTGGTGCTGGCAACGGTGCATGCAGCATCGGCGGCGAAAACCATTGATCGTCTGGTGGACGTTTTTGCTGCCGAGGAAAAGCAACTGGTGCGGGCGATGCTGGCCGATGCGTTACAGGCAGTGGTGTCGCAGGTGCTGGTCGCAAAGGTGGAGGGCGGTCGGGTGGCCGCGCATGAAATACTGCTGGCCACACCTGCGGTGCGTAACCTGGTACGCGAGGGCAAGGTGGCGCAGTTGTATTCGACGATGCAAACGGGCGGGGCGCTGGGTATGCAGACCCTGGACAGCTGCCTTCAGGGTCTGTTGCGGCGAGGCTTGATCAGCCTCGAAAGTGCCCGCATATAGGTTATAAGGCGTTAGCGCTTGGCCAGGGCCAGTTGCTGGCTTTTCGGCAGGACGCGCTTGGCAACCACATAGCGGCTGCGCCAGTAGGGTTTGTTCAGCGTGTCGATACTGACGCGCTTACCGGTACGCGGGGCGTGGATGAAGCGGTCATTGCCCAGGTAGATGGCAACGTGGTTGACCCGGCGGCTCTTGATGTTGAAGAAGATCAGGTCGCCTGGCTTGAGGTCGTCACGGTCTACCTTGATGCCGTGACCCTGGGCCATGGCATTCGAGGTGCGGGGCAAGTCGATTTCATCGATATCGTTGAAGGCGTACTTGACCAGGCCACTGCAATCGAAGCCCTTGCTTGGGCTGCTGCCGCCCCAGCGGTAAGGGGTGCCGAGTACATTGACGGCACGGCTGAGCACGTCGCTGCTCTGCTCGGGCGACATGGCGGCAACCGGATAGCTCTGTGGGTTGGAGCGGGTGCGGTGCTGGGTCTTGGTGCTGACGTTCTTGGTGGAACGTACAGACGTGGAATTTGTGGTGTACCCGGAGAAGCCGTTAGGTAGACGTTGCTCACGGTTGGTGGCGTGGGCGGCCAGTGGCAATAATAGGCAAAGGGTCAGCCATGTCTTGAAAAGAGGACGCATAGGCAGGGCTCTAGTTGGTTAGCGCGAAACTTTATAACAGCTTTTTGATCAATTTCTGATCCGTTGGTCGACTGGCAGGGTGCCATACGTCGCCCTGACACGAAAAAGTCACATTTTTGCTTAGAAAATTTATCGATAACCTGAAGAGGCTATGAATGAACAGTTATCAACAGGATGGGCAACTGCACGACACGCACAGCAAGGTCATCGGCTATCTGCTGTGGATTTTCGGCTTCACCGGCGCTCACCGCTTTTATTACGGCAAGCCGGTCACCGGGACCATCTGGTTCTGCACCCTGGGCCTGCTGGGTATCGGCTGGCTGATCGACCTGTTCCTGATTCCGGCCATGGATCGCGAAGCCGACCTGCGTTTCCACGCGGGCCCGCTGGACTACAGCCTGGCCTGGATTCTGCTGACCTTTCTCGGCTTGTTTGGCGTACACCGCATGTACCAGGGCAAATGGATCACCGGGATCATCTACCTGTGCACGGGTGGCCTGTTTCTGGTGGGTATCTTGTATGACTTCTGGACGCTGAACACCCAGGTGTCGCTGGCGAACGCCCAGCGGCGTTGAGTGCAGCGGCCTTGTCGAAGGCGACAAGGCCGCTGGCGTGACTACTGGCGGGTCTGGCGCTGCTGCAGCAGCAGGTTGCTGAAACCTGCACCTGCCAGTTGTTTCTGGGCCACGGTGAGCTGTTCGCGATTGCTGAACGGGCCGACCAGTACCCGGTACCAGGTTTCCTCTTTGACTGTGCCGGACTCGACCTTGACCGCCTGCCCGAGCAGGATGATCTGGGCGCGCACCTTGTCGGCGTCAGCCTGCTTGCGGAACGATCCGGCCTGCAGGAAGAACTGCGTGGTTGCTGCCGGCTTGATCACTTCCGGTGCCGGTGGCGGCGTCTGCCCCATCAAGGCGGCCTGGGCGCGCGCGGTGTCGATTTTCGCTGCTTCCGCCGGGGTGACCGGTGGTTGTGCCGGTACCGGTGGGGTTTTCTCCGGTACGGCTTCCGGCGGCACGATCACTTCAGACTCGGGCAGCAGGGTGTAGAAGTCGTACTTGGGCTTGACCGGTTGCTGCGGGCTTGGCGCGGTCTTGTTGGCTTCGGCGGCTTTTTCGGCCTTTTGTTGCTCAGGCTTGGCGCGTTTGACCTCATCGCCACCCGGCTCGAGCTTCATCAGGAAAACCACGAAGGCACCCACCGTCAGGCCGATCGCCAGCCAGAGCCAGCCTGGGATCGGTTGTTTGGCAGGTGCTTGGTTACGACTGGCGCCGCGCTTGGGAGCAGGTTTTTTCTTGGCAGCCAACTTACATACGCTCCAGGGTTTCCAGGCCGAGCAGCTCCAGACCTTGCTTGAGGGTGCGACCGGTCAGGGCGGCCAGGCGCAGGCGGCTTTGCTGTTGTTCAGGCGTTTCGGCGCCGAGGATCGGGCAGTTCTCGTAGAAGCTGGAGAACAGGCCGGCGACGTCGTACAGGTAGGCGCAGAGAACGTGTGGAGTCCCTTTTTCAGCGACGTTGTTCAAAATTTCGCCAAATTGGGCCAGGCGCGCAGCCAGGTCCTGTTCCTGGGCGGCTTGCAGCACGATGTGGCCGTCGACTTCGTCGAAACCTTTGCCCAGTTTACGGAACACGCCCGCCACACGGGTGTAGGCGTAGAGCAGGTACGGTGCGGTGTTGCCTTCGAAGTTGAGCATCAGCTCGAAGTTGAAGCTGTAGTCGCTGGTGCGGTGCTTGGACAGGTCGGCGTATTTGACCGCGTCGATGCCGACGACCTGGCCGATGGCGCGCAGTTCTTCGTCCGGCAGCTCCGGGTTTTTCTCTTTGACCAGCGCGTAGGCGCGGTCCTTGGCTTCGGTCAGCAGGTCGATGAGCTTGACGGTGCCGCCATCACGGGTCTTGAACGGACGGCCATCAGCACCGTTCATGGTGCCGAAGCCCATGTGTTCCATGTCCATCGGGTGGCCGACGAAACCGGCTTTGCGGGCCACTTCGAACACCTGGTTGAAGTGCAGGGCCTGGCGCTGGTCGACGAAGTACAGGGCGCGGTCGGCTTTGAGCACATTGCTGCGGTAGCGTACCGCGGCCAGGTCGGTGGTGGCGTACAGATAGCCGCCATCGGCCTTTTGCACGATCACCGGCAGTGGCTCGCCTTCGGCAGTTTTGAACTCGTCCAGGAACACGCACTGTGCCCCCTTGCTTTCGACCAGCAAGCCTTTGGCCTTGAGGTCGCTGACAACATTGGCCAGGTCGTCGTTATAGGCGCTTTCGCCCATCACGTCGGCCATGGTCAGGTTGACGTTGAGCAGTTCGTAGGTTTTCTGGCAGTGCGCCAGGGAAATATCCTTGAAGCGGGTCCACAGCTTCAGGCATTCCTCGTCGCCGGCTTGCAGCTTGACCACCAGGCCACGGGCGCGGTCGGCGAATTCTTCGGATTCATCGAAGCGTTTTTTCGCCGCACGGTAGAAATTTTCCAGGTCAGACAGTTCGTCGCTGGTGATCGGGTTTTCCTGCAGGTAGGCCATCAGCATGCCGAACTGGGTGCCCCAGTCGCCTACATGGTTCTGACGCACCACGGTGTCGCCGAGGAACTCAAGCACGCGGGAAACGGCGTCGCCGATGATGGTCGAGCGCAGGTGGCCGACGTGCATCTCTTTGGCAAGGTTCGGTGCCGACAGGTCGACTACGACTTTCTGCTGCGGGCCGGCCTTGCGCACGCCCAGTTTGGCGTCGGCCAGTGCCGCATCCAGGCGGGCAGCCAGTGCCTGGGTGTTCTGGAAGAAGTTGAGGAAGCCAGGGCCGGCGATCTCGACCTTGCTGACCTGCTCGTCGGCAGGCAGTGCGGCGATGATTTTCTCGGCCAGGTCGCGCGGCTTCATGCCGGCCGGCTTGGCCAGCATCATCGCGATGTTGCTGGCGAAATCGCCGTGGGTTTTGTCCCGGGCGTTTTCCACCTGGATCGCCGGCGTCAGCCCTTCAGGCAGCACACCGTCGGCGACGAGTTGGGTGAGGGCTTGCTGGATAAGCTGGCGAATGGTGTCTTTCATGGGCTTCTCTTTCGACCGCAAGCGCGGTGGCGCTCGATGCGCAGGTGGAAAAACTGGACATTATCCGTTGCCGGGGCGAGGTTGCCAACCTTTGGTGTCGCAGGAACACCGCGTACCTGCAGGCGCGGATTTATCCGCGAAAGGTCTTTGCGGATAAATCCGCTCCTGCAGAGTCAATACAGATCGACGGGGTCCACATCCAAAGACCAGCGCACCTGGCGGCCTGACGGCATGTTTTCCAACAGTAGCAACCAGGCACTGATCAGTCGATGCAAAGGCGCCCGTGCATTGGCCTGGAGCAATAGTTGCGCACGAAAACGCCCCGCACGTCGCTCCATCGGCGCGGGTACCGGGCCGAGCAGCTCGATACCGTGCAGGTTGTGCTCCGCCAGCAACTGCTCGGCCGCACTGCAGGCTTCGTCCAGAAAGCTTTCCGCCTGACCCGGTTTGTGCGCCTCGGCGCGCAGCAGGGCCAGGTGGGCAAAGGGTGGTAGCCCTGCGGCACGACGCTCGCTCAACGCTTGCTCGGCGAAGGCGAAGTAGCCTTGTTCGGTCAGTTGTACCAGCAGTGGATGGTCGGCCAGGTGCGTCTGGATGATGACTTTGCCCGGTTCCTCGGCGCGCCCGGCCCGGCCAGCGACCTGCACGATGAGCTGGGCCATGCGTTCGCTGGCGCGAAAATCGCCGGAGAACAGGCCGCCATCGGCATCGAGGATGGCCACCAGGGTCACCCGCGGAAAGTGGTGACCCTTGGCAAGCATCTGCGTGCCGACCAGGATGCACGGCTGGCCCCGCTGAATGGTGTTGAACAGCTGGTTCATCGCGTCCTTGCGCGAAGTGCTGTCGCGGTCGACGCGCAACACCGGGAAATCCGGGAACAGGGTATTCAGGCGCTCTTCGGCGCGTTCGGTGCCGGCGCCTACCGGGCGCAGGTCGACCTTGTTGCACTGCGGGCACTGGCGGGGGACGCGCTCGTCATAGCCGCAATGATGACAGCGCAACTCGTTCGAGCGCTGATGCACGGTCATGCGCGCATCGCAGCGCGGGCATTCGGACATCCAGCCGCAGTCATGGCAGAGCAGTGTCGGGGCAAAGCCACGGCGATTGAGAAACACCAGCACCTGCTGGCCGGCAGCCAGGGTCTGGCCGATGGCTTGCTGCATCGGCCCGCTGATGCCGCTGTCCAGAGGGCGGCTCTTCACATCCAGGCGCAGGAAGCGCGGTTGCTGGGCGCCGCCGGCCCGCTGGTTGAGGCGCAGCATCCCGTAACGGCCGCTGTGGGCGTTGTGTAGGCTTTCCAGCGATGGCGTTGCCGAGCCTAGCAGGATCGGGATGTTTTCCTGGCGAGCGCGCACCAGTGCCAGGTCGCGGGCGTGATAACGCAGGCCTTCCTGCTGTTTATACGAGCCGTCGTGCTCTTCGTCGATGATGATCAGGCCCGGGTGCTTCATCGGCGTGAACAGCGCCGAGCGGGTGCCGATGATGATGTCGGCCTCGCCGTCACGGGCTGCCAGCCAGGCATCGAGGCGTTCACGGTCATTGACCGCCGAGTGCAACAAGGCGATGCGGGCGTTGAAGCGCTGTTCGAAACGCGCCAGGGTCTGCGGCCCGAGGTTGATTTCCGGGATCAGGATCAGTGCCTGCTTGCCGGCCTCCAGGGTTTCGCGGATCAGTTGCAGGTAGACTTCGGTCTTGCCGCTACCGGTCACCCCGGCCAGCAGGAAGGCATGAAAGCTGTCGAAGCCTGAGCGCACCGCATTGAAGGCTGCGCGTTGTTCCTCGTTCAGTGGCAGTTCAGGCTGGGCCAGCCAGTGTTCATGGCGGGCCAGGGGCAGATGGCGCCGCACCTCGACCTGTACCAACTCCTTGGCCAGCAGCAGATCAAGGCTGTCCTTGCTCAGCATCAGCTTGCCCAGCAAGGTGTGCGCGACGCCATGCGGGTGCTGCGCCAGCGTGGCCAGGGCCTCGCGCTGACGCGGTGCGCGGGCGATGCGCGGGTCATCCAGGCGGGCGCCTGGCGCGACCTGCCAGAAGCGCTCCTGGCGCGCTTCGGCCGGCTCGCCCTGGCGCAGCAACACGGGCAGCGCCCAGCTCAATGTGTCGCCGAGGCTGTGCTGGTAGTACTGCGCCGTCCACAGGCAGAGCTTGAACAGGGCCGGAGGCAGCGGTGAAACGGGATCGAGCAGGGCAATGGCCGGCTTGAGCTTGTCGGCGGGCACTTCGCTTTTGTCGGCGATCTCGATCAGGATGCCGATCATCTCCCGGCGCCCGAACGGCACGCGGATGCGCATGCCCGGGGTGAGTGCCTGGCGCGCCATGTTCGCCGGGGCCCTGTAGTCGAACAGCCGCCGTAAAGGCGAGGGCAGGGCGAGGCGCAAAATGACGTCGGACACGCGAAGAGTTCTCTGAAGGGAATTTCCAAGACCCGGCGAGCCTAGCAGACGACAGCCGGTGCAAGCGACAACTTGCGTTGAGAGCATGCTCTGGTATTATTCGCCGCCTAATTACGTGCGGTATTCAACAATGGTGTTGGGTGGCGGCACGCAGTCGAGGAAGTGACCATGAAACCAGAAATTCATCCGAATTATGAAGTAGTCGCAGTCACCTGCAGCTGCGGCAACTCGTTCGAAACCCGTTCGACCCTGTGCGCTCCACTGGGCACCGACGTTTGCAACGAATGCCACCCGTTCTACACCGGTAAGCAAAAGGTGCTGGACACTGGCGGCCGCGTACAGAAGTTCGCAGATCGCTTCGGCATGTTCGGTGCCAAGAAGTAAGATTGCGCGTAGCTGGCCCTGTGGGCTTGGCAATGCTGCTGAAAAAGGCGTCCCTCGTGGGCGCCTTTTTTGTGGGCGCGATTTGGCAACTGCCGGCGCTGGCCTTCTGCGCTGCACCGGCTGACCCGCAGGTTGTCACCGTGCGTCAGGTGGTCGACGGTGATACCTTGCGTCTGAATGATGGGCGCAGTGTTCGCCTTATCGGCATCAATGCCCCGGAGATTGGCCGCAAGGGCCGTACCAGCGAACCCTACGCTGAGGCGGCCCGCCGGCGTCTGCAAGCCTTGGTGAAGGCCAGCGGCGGCGAGGTCGGGTTGGTTCCGGGCATCGAGTCCAGAGACAAGTACGGGCGCACCCTGGCACATATTTATGGTCGTGCTGGCGACAATTTCGAAGCACAGCTGTTGAGTGAGGGCCTCGGCTACCGTGTGGCAGTCGCGCCCAACGTGGCGCTGACGGACTGCCAGGGCCAGGCAGAGCGTACCGCTCGTCAGCAGCGACTGGGCGTGTGGCGCACACCTCCCGTGGTAGCAGCGGATCAGGTACAGCAATCCGGTTTTGCGCTGATCGGCGGGAAAGTCGTGGGTATCGAGCGCAATCGCGGCGGAACCTGGATCGAAATTGACGATTCGCTGGTCCTTCAGGTGCCTGCACGATTGCAGCGCAATTTCCCCGCGTCCTTCTTCAGCGACCTCAAAGGGCAGACCATCGAAGCGCGTGGTTGGGTGCTGGATCGTTCCCGCAAGGGCGGCCTGAAAGCCGGGCAGAGACGCTGGTTGCTGCCATTGACCGATCCGTCGATGCTGGAGCGGGCCAATCGTTAAAAAATTGTGAACATTTTTTTATTCGATTGTACACATTGAAACCCTTGCAGGCTGCGGGTCTTGGCGGAAAGTCGTAGGTTAAAGGCCTTGACACAAGTGACCGGCCAGTCTTGTCGGCCCTTTGCTCTTTGCGTATCCTCGGCGGTCCGTCAGAACAGTAAATAGCGGAATGCCCACCATGTCAGATTTGAAAACCGCCGCTCTCGAATACCATGCTCAGCCTCGTCCGGGGAAACTGAGCGTCGAGCTCTCCAAACCTACCGCGACTGCTCGCGACCTGTCGCTGGCCTACAGCCCAGGCGTGGCTGAGCCGGTACGTGAAATTGGTCGCGATCCGGAGCTGGCCTACAAGTACACCGGCAAGGGCAATCTGGTAGCAGTCATTTCCGACGGCACCGCCATTCTCGGCCTGGGTAACCTCGGCCCACTGGCGTCCAAGCCTGTCATGGAAGGCAAGGGTGTTCTGTTCAAGCGTTTCGCTGGCATCGACGTATTCGACATCGAAGTCGAATCGGAGAGCCCGCAGGCTTTCATCGACACTGTCCGCCGCATTTCCATCACCTTCGGTGGCATCAACCTGGAAGACATCAAGGCACCTGAGTGCTTTGAGATCGAGCGCACCCTGATCGAGCAGTGCGACATCCCGGTTTTCCACGATGACCAGCACGGTACTGCAATCGTGACCGCTGCAGGCATGATCAACGCCCTGGAAATCGCCGGCAAGACCCTCTCCGACGCCAAGATCGTCTGCCTGGGTGCCGGTGCTGCCGCCATCTCCTGCATGAAGCTGCTGGTGAGCATGGGCGCACAGATCGAAAACATCTTCATGGTTGACCGTACTGGCGTGATCCACGCTGGTCGTGACGACCTGAACCAGTACAAGGCTGTCTTCGCTCACGCGACCGACAAGCGCACCCTGGCAGACGCCCTGGATGGCGCTGACGTGTTCGTTGGCCTGTCCGGTCCGAACCTGCTGAGCCCTGAAGGCCTGAAGTCGATGGCGCCGAACCCGATCGTGTTCGCCTGCTCCAACCCTGATCCGGAAATCTCCCCGGAACTGGCGCACGCTACCCGTAGCGACGTGATCATGGCTACCGGTCGCTCCGACTACCCTAACCAGGTCAACAACGTACTGGGCTTCCCGTTCATCTTCCGCGGTGCCCTGGACGTTCGCGCCAAGCGCATCAACGAAGAAATGAAGATCGCTGCCGCCAACGCCCTGAAAGACCTGGCCAAGCTGCCAGTGCCGAAGGAAGTTTGCGCAGCTTACGGCGTCGACGCGCTGGAATTCGGCCGTGAGTACATCATTCCGAAGCCAATGGATGCCCGTCTGATCACCTTGGTTTCCGACGCTGTGGCCAAGGCCGCCATCGAGACCGGCGTAGCGACCCTGCCGTATCCGAAGAACTACCCGCTGAAAAGCGTGGATGACGTGTTCAACGGCTAAGCCGTTGTAGCGTTCAACAAAAAGCCCCGGCTCGTGAGAGTCGGGGCTTTTTGTTGGCTTGCTTAAACCTGTAGGAGCGGATTTATCCGCGATGGGCGCAGCGGCCCCGTAAATGGGCCTGCTGCGCAGTCCATTGCGGCGGTCCGGCGTCCCGGTAAATCCGCTCCTACAAAGACTGTTCAGAACAGGTCGATCGGTGCTGCCTCATCCGCTGGCAGCGGGCTGCCTGGAGCAGTGCCGTTACCCAGTTCGTTCACCGACGGCGGCGTGTCTTCTGCCTTGAACAGCTCGAAATAGGCATTAGGCGTATCCGGCGTTGCCGCCCGGCCGCTGACCGGGTCGATGCGCAGGCTCAGAATGCCCTCAGGCTCTGCCGGGGTGTGATTAGGCTTGTCCTTGAGGGCCGGGCCCATGAAGTTCATCCAGATTGGCAGTGCCACGGTGCCGCCGTACTCGCGGCGCCCCAGGGTTTCAGGCTGATCGAAGCCGCTCCAGACGGTGGTCACCAGGTCGGCGTTGTAACCGGAGAACCAGGCATCTTTGGACTCGTTGGTGGTACCGGTCTTGCCTGCCAGGTCCGTACGGCCCAGTGCCAGGGCGCGTCGCCCGGTACCGCGCTTGATCACGTCCTGCAGCATGCTGGTGAGAATATAGGTGGTGCGCCCGTCAATGATGCGCTCGGCAATTGCCGGAGGCTGGGCGGCAGCGTTGCCTGTGTTTGCGGCGGCTTCACCGGGGAACTGCACGCTGATCGGCGCCTCGGGCGCGGCAATGCCTGCCTCGACCTGCTCGCCTGTCTGCGGTACGCGGGGCGGGTTGGCGGTAAACAGGGTTTCGCCGTTGCGGCTTTCGATGCGCTCGATCAGGTACGGGGTGATCTTGTAGCCACCGTTGGCAAAGGTGCTCCAGCCTGTGGCGATTTCCATCGGCGTCAGGGTCGCGGTGCCCAGGGCCAGCGACAGGTTGGGCGGCAGGTCCTGCTTGTTGAAACCGAACTTGGTGATGTAGTCGATGGTCCGGCCGACACCCATGGCTTGCAAGAGGCGGATCGACACCAGGTTGCGCGACTTGTACAGCGCTTCACGCATGCGGATCGGGCCGAGGAAGGTATTGGTGTCGTTCTTCGGGCGCCAGACCTTGTCCAGGTACTCGTCGACGAACACGATCGGCGCATCGTTGACCAGGCTGGCGGCGGTGTAGCCACTGTCCAGTGCTGCGCTGTAGACGAATGGCTTGAAGCTGGAGCCAGGCTGGCGCTTGGCCTGCATGGCGCGGTTGTAGTTGCTCTGCTCGAAGGAGAATCCGCCAACCAGGGCGCGGATGGCGCCGGTGTTCGGGTCCAGCGAAACCAGTGCGCTTTGCGCACCGGGGACCTGGCTGAACTTCAGGCTGCCGTCATCCAGGCGCTGTACACGGACCAGGTCGCCGACCTTGGCCACATCGGCAGGTTGTTGCGGGGCGCGGCCCTGGCTGTTGGTATTGAGGAACGGGCGGGCCCACTTCATCGTTTCCCAGGCCACGGCTTCCTGTTCGCCGCTGCGGGTCAGTACGCGCAGCCCGGTCTTGTCGACGTGGGTGACAATTACCGGCTCAAGGCCGCCAAGTGGGCGTTGCTTGCCCAGTTCCTGTAGCCAGGCCGCTTCGGTCTTGCCCGGAAAGCGGGCTTCAGGGCCGCGATAGCCATGGCGTTCATCGTAAGCGCTCAAGCCGTCGAGCACGGCCTTGTTGGCGATTTCCTGGAGGTTGCTCGGCACGGTGGTGGTGACGCGGAAACCTTCGGTGTAGGCGTCGCTGCCATAGCGGCCAACCATTTCTGCGCGGGCCATTTCGGCAATGTACGGGGCGCTGACTTCCGGCGTGGGTACGTGGTAGCTGGCGTTGATCGGCTCGGCCAGTGCGGCCTGGTAGCTGGCTTCGTCAATTTTGCCGAGCTTGTACATGCGCCCCAGGATCCAGTCACGACGCTCCTTGGCGCGCACCGGGTTGGCCAGCGGGTTGAAGCGCGACGGCGCCTTGGGTAGGCCGGCAATCATTGCCATCTGGGCCAGGCTGATGTCACGGATGGACTTGCCGTAGTACACCTGGGCAGCGGCTTCGATGCCGTAGGCACGGTTGCCCAGGTAGATCTTGTTGACGTACAGCTCGAGAATTTCGTCTTTGGTCAGTTCGCGCTCGATCTGCAACGCCAGCAAGATTTCGTTGGTTTTGCGCGAGAAGCTGCGTTCACTGCTGAGGAAGAAGTTTTTCGCCACCTGCATGGTGATGGTGCTGCCGCCGGTTTGGATGTGCCCGGACTTTAGCAATTGTGTTGCAGCGCGCATCAAGCTGCTGGGGTCGACCCCATAGTGATTGGCGAAATTGTCGTCTTCTGCCGAGAGCAAAGCCTGAATGAAATGAGGCGGAATGTCGGCGAAACGGATGGGAGAACGGCGCATCTCGCCGAACTCTGCGATCAGCTTTCCATCGCTGCTGTAGACCCGCAAAGGGATCTGCAACTGGATGCTTCTGAGTGCCTCTACCGAGGGCAAGCTGGGGCTAAGATACAGAAACGCGCCGCTCAGACCGAGCACGATGGCGCAAATGACTGCGACGAAAGACCACCAGAAGAACTTCAGCAGACGTATCAAGGCTTTTGGGCGTCCAGATTAAAGAGTGGGTTGCGCGCAGGGCCAGCGGACAAGGAAAAACGCTGGGCATTATAAGCATTTTTCGCGCGGCCGCGTTATCGGCGCCGCCGTCAGGGAATCAGCCAGGTTTGCCGGGGGTATGCCCCCTGTTCACCTGCAGCGATCAGGGAAAAACCGATGCTTGGACGCTTTGGCAGGGATGCCGGTTCACTTCTCGGGGTAGAAATCACCCCTCCGTTCATCAGGCTGGTGCAGCTGCAACGCCAGCGAGGCCGTTGCAGCTTGGTGACATGGGCCCTTGAGCCCTTGCCTGAGGCGCTCATGCATAACGGCTGGATTGGCGATCCCGAACAGGTCGGTGCGCTGCTGCAGCAGGCAGTTCGGCGTAGCGCCTGCACGACGCGACAGGTGGCTGTGGCGCTGCCCGGTGGGTTGGTCATCGAGAAAGTGCTGACGGTGCCGATCGGAATTGACGAGCACGCCATTGCCGGGCGTTTGCCCGCAGACGCCGGGCCGTTCATTCCCTACGCGCTCGAAGATGTGGCAATGGACTTTCAGGTCGTCGGCCCGGACCCTGACGATGCGCAGCTTCAGCGCATCAGTGTTGCAGCCTGCCATCAAGGGTTGCTGGAAGTGCTTGATGCTTGCCTCGAGTGTGCAGGGTTGCAGGTTTGCATCGTCGAGCCGGACGGACACGCGCTGCGTCGTGCTGCGCAGGTCGCCGGCGAGCCTGAGGCCCTGATTCTGCAAATTGAAGGGGATGCTCTGGTCTTTCATGAGTCGGGAGAGGGGGCGCTGCAGCGCCACGAATGCCAATTGCCGCGGCATGAAAACATGGTGCGCTCATTGGTGGCGGCTGTGGATGACTACGTGTTGTCCTATCCAGGCCGCGTGTTGCCGGCTCAAGTGCTGCTCTGCGGGGCAGGGTTGTCGGACGGGCACGTGTCCGAGCAGTTGCAGTGTCGCCTGGGTATCGATGTACGCCTGGTCAAACCCTTTACGCAGTTGGCGCAGGCCTCGTTGCTGGCCGTTGCCTGTGGCGTTGCCATGAGTGAGGGGCCGCAATGCAGGGGCTGAATCTGCTGCCTTGGCGTGAGCGCCAGCGTCAAGTTACTACCCGTCGTCTGCAGGCACAGTTGCTGGGGGTAGGTCTGGCAGCCGTGCTGATGGTCTGGCTCATCGATGTCCAGGCGAGGCAGGCCGAACATCGCCAGCGACTCGACAAGGCCTCGGTTCAGCAGGCACTTGATGTGCTCGACGGCCAGCTGGCGCGGCTGGCCCGGCAGCAGATCGAGCTCAGCCAGGTAGAGCAGCAGCTTGGCGGGCTGACCGTCCTGCAGGGCAGGCGCTGGGCGCTGGTTGACCTGTTTGAGCGTGTTCAGCGTGCAGTACCGCAGGACGTGTACCTCACGGCACTCACTCAACACGGCGAGCGCCTCAATCTTCACGGGGTGGCTCGCTCGGGTGCTCTGGTTGCACAGCTGATGCGCAAACTGGCCGATGAAGTCGGTGTAGCTGATATGCAGCAGCTCAAGGCAGTCGACGAAGGCGAGGCGTTTGAGCTGAACGTGGCGTTGAGAGGATTGCCTTGAGCAGGGTGCCACGGTTTAGCTGGCAACGCTTGGCGGTTGTCTCCGGCCCCAGGAAAGCTGCGCTGCTGGGCGTTTGCCTGGTGTTGATGCTGGCGCTGGCGTTTGTCTTCCATCTGCGTGCGCTGTTCCTGGCAATCGAGATACAAGGCGAACAGACCCAGCGCCTGCGTCTGGAACTGGCAGAAAAGGCACCTGAAGCCCAGCAGCTCGCAGTCGGTCACGCCCGCTTGATGGCGGCACAGCTAAGCCTCGAGGCGGCGCACTGGCGGCTTGCAGCGGGAGGCGAATTGGCTGGTCTGGTTGAGGACATTGCCTATCAGGGCCAGTCCCATGGTGTGTTTGTCGAACAGATGGAGCCGATACAGGAGGTGCTTCACGACCACCATATAGAAATGCCAATACAGCTTCGCGTGCGTGGCACTTATGCCGCATTGTCCGGGTTTTCTCAGGGGCTGGCACAACTGCCACGGCTCATTATCCCGCAGGAATTTGACCTGCTACCGACTGAAGGACAGGGGCCGGCAAGCCTGCAGCTACAGGTTCGCGTCAGTGCCTACCGCAGTCGCGAACAGCGGACAGCGACAGCCTTGCCTGAGTTTGAGCCGGCGCTGGCACGCCCAGTCCCAGGTGTCGTACGCAGTCCGTTCGAGCCGGCGTCAGCGACGCAGCAGCGCCAGTACCTGGAAACCTTGCCGCTCGACCAGTTCGAACTGATTGGCAGCCTTGCCCGGCGCCAGGTCCGCCATGCGTTGCTGCGCGTCGGCGGGGTGGTGCATCGTCTGCAGGTGGGTGACCGTCTGGGCCGGGACAATGGCCGGGTGACACGTATTGATGAGCATAGGGTGGAGATTGCCGAGAAGGTCTTCGTGCCGGACCTGGGATGGGTTGAGCGGCAGCGCACGTTGAGTTTGAAATCGTCCGCGCTGGCGGGCTAGCGGGACGGACCAGGGAGGTCGCAGATGGGGGCAAGGTGGTGCAGGGGGATAATTGCAGGTGTGCTTGCGGTTCAGGCTGTCGTCGCTCAGTCGGCCAATGGCAAGCCGGCTGGCGAGGAGTTGTCGCTGAACTTCCAGGACGTCGAGGTGCGCGCAGTGTTGCAGGTGCTGGCGGACTTCTCCGGGGTCAACCTGGTTGCCAGTGACTCGGTACAGGGCAAGATCACCCTGCGATTGCAGGAGGTGCCCTGGGAGCAGGCACTGGACCTGGTGCTGCGCAGCAAGGGGCTGGAAAAACGGGACGAGGGCAACGTGTTGCTGGTGGCCCCCATTGGCGAATTGAGCGGGCATGAGCGGCAGTTGCTGGAGGGGCGACAGCAGGTGGCCGGGCTGGCGCAAGTACAGCGCGAGCTGCTGTCCATTCACTATGCCAAGGCCGCGGACATCGCCACCGTGTTCCAGGCGCTGATGGTAGACGACCCGTCAACGCCAGGTCAGGGCACTCTGAGTGTCGATGACAGGACCAATACCCTGGTGGTCAGCCAGACGCCGGCGCGGCTGGACGTATTACGCCAGCTGGTCGCGCGCCTGGATGTTCCGGTGCGCCAGGTAATGATCGAGGCGCGGATCGTCGAGGCCAATGTCGGTTACGAAAGGAGCCTCGGTGTGCGCTGGGGGGCGCAGGCAAGCGTGGGGAGCGGTCTGGTTCTGGGTGGCGAGGGTACTTTTGTCGATCTGGGGGTGGAACAGGCTGGCTCAGCCGTCGGTTTGGGGCTGGTCCGGGATAATGTGCTTCTCGATCTTGAACTCAGCGCCATGGAAAAGTCCGGCAACGGCGAGATCATCTCGCAGCCCAAGGTGGTCACCGCCGACAAGCAAACCGCACGGATTCTCAAGGGCGCCGATGTCCCCTATCAGGAAACCAGCGGCAGCGGTGCCACGTCTGTGACCTTCCGCGAGGCCTCGCTGTCTTTGGAGGTAACGCCGCAGATCACCCCTGACAACCGGGTAATCATGGCGGTGAAGGTGACCAAGGATGAGCCCGATTACCTCAATGCCCTGGACCAGGTGCCTGCCATCCGCAAAAACGAGGTGAATGCCAACGTGCACATCCGCGATGGCGAGACCATCGTGATCGGCGGTGTGTACTCGACAATGCAAAGTAAAGTTGTCGACAAGGTGCCATTTTTTGGTGATCTGCCGTATGTTGGGCGGCTGTTTCGTCGCGATGTTCTACAAGAGAAAAAATCCGAGCTGCTGGTCTTCCTGACTCCGCGTATCATGAGTGACCAGGCGATTGCTGTGAGTCGTTGATTCTGTGCGAAATTTGATACTTGTGGGGCCCATGGGTGCTGGTAAAAGCACCATCGGCCGCCTGCTGGCTAAAGAGCTGCGCCTGCCGTTCAAAGATTCCGACAAGGAAATTGAATTGCGCACGGGCGCCAATATCCCGTGGATCTTCGACAAGGAAGGCGAACCGGGCTTTCGTGATCGTGAGCAGGCGATGATCGCCGAGCTGTGCGCGTTCGACGGCGTGGTCCTGGCCACCGGTGGCGGCGCCGTGATGCGCGATGCCAACCGTCAGGCCCTGCACGCCGGGGGGCGTGTGGTGTATCTGCATGCCTCGGTCGAGCAGCAGGTCGGGCGTACGGCGCGTGATCGCAACCGACCGTTGCTGCGCACGGCCAACCCGGAAGCAACGCTGCGGGCACTGCTGGAAGTCCGTGATCCGCTCTACCGCGAGATCGCCGACCTGGTGGTGGAAACCGACGAACGGCCACCGCGAATGGTCGTGCTCGACATTCTCGAGCGGTTGCAGAAGTTGCCGCCCCGTTAAGCCAGGACTATCCTCGGCGACCAGTCATGCCGTGACAGGGCACACCGTTATCGCGCGGGTCGACGCATCGATACCGCGCCTTGTTCATTGTGGGGACACATGCAGACACTAAAGGTCGAATTGGGCGAGCGCAGCTACCCGATCTACATTGGCGAAGGCCTGCTGGACCAGCCTGAGTTGCTGGCACCGCATATTGCCGGTCGGCAGGTCGCCATTGTCTCCAATGAGACGGTAGCTCCCCTCTATCTCGAACGTCTGAGCAAGACCCTGGGTGCCTACTCGGTGCTGCCGGTGGTGTTGCCTGACGGCGAAGCCTTCAAGAACTGGGAAACCCTGCAGCTGATTTTCGATGCACTGCTCACCGCACGTCACGACCGCCGTACCACCGTGGTCGCCCTGGGGGGCGGGGTGATCGGCGACATGGCCGGTTTTGCCGCTGCCTGTTACCAGCGCGGTGTGGATTTCATCCAGGTGCCGACCACTCTGCTGTCCCAGGTCGACTCCTCCGTGGGTGGCAAGACCGGCATCAACCACCCGCTGGGCAAGAACATGGTTGGCGCCTTCTATCAGCCCAATGCCGTGCTGATCGACACCGCCAGCCTCAACTCCCTGCCACCGCGTGAGCTGTCTGCCGGCCTTGCCGAAGTGATCAAGTACGGCCTGATTTGTGACGAACCGTTCCTGGGCTGGCTCGAAGCCAACATGGATGCGCTGCGCGGCCTGGAGCAAACGGCCCTGACCGAGGCGATTCGTCGCTCCTGTGCAGCCAAGGCGGCAGTGGTCGGTGCGGATGAGCGAGAGTCGGGCGTGCGCGCCACACTCAACCTTGGGCACACCTTCGGTCACGCGATCGAGACCCACATGGGGTATGGTGTCTGGCTACATGGCGAAGCCGTGGCGGCGGGTACGGTCATGGCACTGGAGATGTCCATGCGTCTGGGCTGGATCAGTCAGCAAGCGCGTGACCGTGGCATTCGCCTATTCCAGCGTGCCGGTTTGCCGGTAGTACCGCCCGAAGCGATGACGCCCGCCCAGTTCATGGAACACATGGCGGTCGATAAAAAAGTACTCGACGGTCGTCTGCGTCTGGTTCTGCTGCGCCAAATGGGCGAAGCGGTGGTCACCGACGACTATCCGAAAGAGATTCTTCAGGCCACGTTAGCCGCGGATTACCGCGCGATCGTGGCCCAGCTTTGAGGTTGATGAGCGTCCGATGACTAGTTTGCATGCTGACGAGGCCTTTCTCGGCCATTACCAGTTGAACCACGACCCCTTTGCTGCACGGGTGCCCGGCTTCAAGTTTTTCCCGGCGCAACGTAAGCCTGTGCTGGGGCAACTGCATCACCTGGCGCGCTACAGCCAGCTGTTGCTGGTGGTCACCGGCCCGCAGGGCAGTGGCAAGACCTTGCTGCGCCAGGCACTGGTGGCCAGCACCAACAAGCAGTCGGTGCAGAGCGTAGTGGTGTCCGCGCGGGGCGCCAGCGATGCTGCCAGCGTGCTCGGTCAGGTGGCCCAGGCCCTGGGCGTTGCTCAGCCCGAGGTCCCTGAGCTGCTGGCTCAGGTGGTGCAGCTGGCACTGACCGGCCAGGAAGTCTATCTGTTGGTGGACGATGCGGAACAACTCGACGCGTCGGCACTCCAAGCCTTGCTGGAACTGGCGGCGGGTACGCCCGAAGGGCGTCCGCATGTATTCCTGTTCGGTGAGCCGTCACTGATCGCCGGGCTGGAAGAGCTGAGTGAAGACCTGGAGCGTTTCCATGTCATTGAGCTGGCGCCCTACAGCGAAGAAGAAACGCGGGAATACCTTGAGCAGCGCCTTGAGGGTGCGGGGCGAGGCATCGAGGTGTTCACCAGTGAACAGATTGTCGATATTCACCAACATTCGGACGGCTGGCCTGGAGCTATCAACCAGGTCGCTCGCGATACCTTGATCGAAGCCATGATCGCCAGCCGGACAACGGCCAAGCGACCATCAATGGGGTTCAATATGCCTAAGAAACACGTGCTGGCACTCTCTGCTGTGGTTGTCGTTGCTGTAGCGGCGGCCGTGCTGATGCCGAAAAAAAGCGACCAGGCGCCCACCGCACCGGCAGAGCAGGCTCAGCTGCCACTGGGAGAAGGTCAGCCGGGTGCTGCGCAGTCGAACAATGGCGGCCCAGCCATCGAGTTCGCCGGCAACTCGCAACCGATGCCGCTGCCGCTGGTAGGCCAGTCTCAACCGGTGATGCGTGGTCCATTGGCCGAAGCGGCTGGCATGAATGAGGGTGAGGAGGGTGGCCCGGCCGGCGATACCGCGCTGCAGCCGCCTACCGTCACTACCATTGCCCCGCCTGCTGGCGTGCAGCCAGGCCCTGCGCCTACGCCGGCACAGCCCGTTGTTGCCCAGGCTCAGCCAGTGGCGCCAGCGGCGAAGCCGGTTGCTCCGGCAGCCAGCAAACCGGTTGCGCCAGCTGCCAAACCTGCCCCGACCCAGGTTGCGACTGCCAAGCCTGCGCCGAAGCCTGCCGAGAAAGCTGCAGCCAAGCCGGCCGCCGGCGGTAGCTGGTATGCCGGACAGAAGCCGGGCAACTACGTCGTGCAAATTCTCGGCACCAGCTCCGAGTCCACGGCCCAGGCCTACGTGAATGCTCAGGGTGGCGACTATCGCTACTTCAAGAAAACCCTGCAGGGCAAACCCCTGTATGTCATCACTTATGGCAACTTCGCCAGCCGTGATGCAGCGCTGGCTGCAATCAAAGCCTTGCCAGCCAAGGTCCAGGCTGGTAAACCTTGGCCACGTACCGTCGCCAGCGTCCAACAAGAACTGGCTGCGACCCGCTGATAAAGCTGGGTGGCACTACCCCCGCCACCTGCTGAGCGACTCCTGAATTACGGTCAAGCCTGCTGCGTGAATACGCGGCAGGCTTTTCTGTCCCAGACTGCCGGCCACAAGCCCATCTTGCAGTCCAGGCTGAAACGCTTCAGACTCAAGCCATGCTGTTACCACGGCGCGCGCTTAAAAACATTCAAAAATGCGACATGGACTTGCGACATTTCGTCGTAAATTTGTGGGCTTCCCTGTCGCTGTGCAACAATGGCTCCCCTATTGCCCCCGCAAAGCTGGCATTCGTTCGGCGTGGATGGTAAGTGGTTGTACTAAAAAGAGATTTGCCTTGGTGAGAGGCGAACCTGGTGAGAAAGTGTCTATGAAAACAGGTCTGTACCATCCCGAAGAATTCAAGGATAACTGTGGTTTTGGCCTGATCGCCCATATGACGGGCGAACCCAGCCACCACCTTCTGCAAACAGCTATGCAGGCACTGACCTGCATGACCCACCGCGGTGGTATCAACGCCGACGGCAAGACCGGTGACGGTTGTGGCCTGTTGATGCAAAAGCCTGATCAGTTCCTGCGCGCGGTCGCCCAGGAACAGTTTGGCGTTGAGCTGCCCAAGCAGTACGCGGTCGGCATGGTGTTCTTCAACCAGGACGCCGGCAAGGCAGAAGCGGCACGCGAAAACATGAACCGCGAGATTCTCGCTGCGGGCTTGACCCTGGTGGGCTGGCGCAAAGTGCCGATCGACACCAGCGTGCTCGGCCGCCTGGCACTGGAACGCCTGCCGCAGATCGAACAGGTGTTCGTCGGCGGTGACGGCCTGAGCGACCAGGAATTCGCCATCAAGCTGTTCAGCGCCCGTCGTCGCTCGTCCGTAGCCAATGCTGCCGACACCGACCACTACATCTGCAGCTTTTCGCACAAGACCATCATCTATAAAGGCCTGATGATGCCGGCGGACCTCGCCGCCTTCTATCCGGACCTGGATGACGAGCGCCTGCAAACCGCAATTTGCGTGTTCCACCAGCGCTTCTCGACCAACACCCTGCCGAAATGGCCGCTGGCGCAGCCGTTCCGCTTCCTCGCCCATAACGGCGAGATCAACACCATTACCGGTAACCGCAACTGGGCCCAGGCCCGTCGGACCAAGTTCGAAAACGACCTGATCCCGGACCTGGAAGAGCTCGGCCCGCTGGTCAACCGTGTCGGCTCCGACTCTTCGAGCATGGACAACATGCTCGAGCTGATGGTGACCGGCGGCATCGACCTGTTCCGTGGCGTGCGGATGATCATTCCGCCGGCGTGGCAGAACGTCGAGACCATGGACGCCGACCTGCGCGCCTTCTACGAATACAACTCCATGCACATGGAGGCGTGGGACGGCCCGGCCGGCGTGGTACTGACCGAAGGTCGCCACGCGGTCTGCCTGCTTGACCGCAACGGCTTGCGCCCGGCGCGCTGGGTCACCACCAAGAACGGCTACATCACCCTGGCGTCGGAAATCGGCGTGTGGGACTACAAGCCTGAAGACGTTATCGCCAAGGGGCGTGTCGGCCCGGGTCAGATCTTTGCCGTGGACACCGAGACCGGCCAGATCCTCGACACCGACGCCATCGACAACCGCCTGAAGTCGCGCCACCCGTACAAGCGCTGGTTGCGCCAGAATGCCCTGCGCATCCAGGCCGACCTCAGCGACGACCAGGGCGTGGCCAGCTACGACGCCGACCAGCTCAAGCAATACATGAAGATGTTCCAGGTCACCTTCGAAGAGCGTGACCAGGTGCTGCGCCCGCTCGGCGAACAAGGCCAGGAAGCGGTCGGCTCGATGGGTGACGATACGCCGATGGCGATCCTCTCCCAGCGCGTGCGTTCGACCTACGACTACTTCCGTCAGCAGTTCGCCCAGGTCACCAACCCGCCGATCGACCCGTTGCGTGAAGCAATCGTCATGTCGCTGGAGATCTGCCTGGGTGCCGAGCGCAACATCTTCCAGGAGTCTCCCGAGCACGCTTCGCGGGTCATTCTCAGCTCGCCGGTGATTTCGCCAGCCAAGTGGCGTTCGCTGATGAACCTCGACCGCCCCGGCTTCGAGCGTCAGCTGATCGACCTCAACTACGAAGAAAGCCTGGGTCTGGAAGCCGCGGTACGCAACATCGCCGACCAGGCCGAAGAAGCCGTGCGCAGCGGCAAGACCCAACTGGTACTGAGCGACCGTCATATCGCCCCGGGCAAACTGCCGGTGCATGCCTCGCTGGCCGTCGGCGCGGTGCATCACCGCCTGACCGAACTGGGCCTGCGTTGCGACAGCAACATCCTGGTTGAAACCGCCACCGCGCGTGACCCGCATCACTTTGCCGTACTGATTGGTTTCGGTGCTTCGGCCGTGTACCCGTACCTGGCCTACGAAGTGCTGGCCGACCTGATCCGCACTGGCGAAGTGCTCGGTGACCTGGACGAAGTGTTCAAGTACTACCGCAAGGGTATCTCCAAGGGCCTGCTGAAGATCCTGTCGAAGATGGGCATCTCGACCATCGGTTCCTACCGTGGTGCGCAGCTGTTCGAGGCCGTAGGCCTGTCCGAGGAAGTTGTCGAGCTGAGCTTCCGTGGTGTTGCCAGCCGCCTCAAAGGCGCGCGCTTTGTCGACATCGAGAATGAGCAGAAGCTGCTTGCTGCTGAAGCCTGGAGCCCGCGCAAGCCGATCCAGCAAGGTGGTCTGCTGAAGTTCGTCCACGGTGGTGAGTACCACGCCTACAACCCGGATGTGGTCAACACGCTGCAGGCTGCCGTGCAGCAGGGCGACTATGCCAAGTTCAAGGAATACACGGCGCTGGTCGATTCGCGCCCGGTGTCGATGATCCGCGACCTGCTCAAGGTCAAGGTCGCCGACCAGGCCCTGGCACTGGAAGAAGTCGAGCCGTTGCAGGACATCCTCAAGCGTTTCGACTCCGCCGGTATTTCCCTCGGCGCACTGTCGCCGGAGGCACACGAAGCCCTGGCCGAAGCAATGAACCGCCTCGGTGCCCGCTCTAACTCCGGTGAGGGCGGTGAAGACCCGGCCCGCTACGGCACCATCCGTAGCTCCAAGATCAAACAAGTGGCCACCGGCCGTTTCGGTGTCACGCCGGAGTACCTGGTGAACGCCGAGGTGCTGCAGATCAAGGTCGCTCAAGGCGCCAAGCCGGGCGAAGGCGGCCAGCTGCCGGGCGGCAAGGTCAACGGCCTGATTGCCAAGCTGCGCTACGCCGTGCCTGGCGTGACCCTGATTTCGCCTCCGCCGCACCACGATATCTACTCGATCGAAGACTTGTCGCAGCTGATTTTCGACCTCAAGCAGGTCAATCCGCAGGCGCTGGTTTCGGTCAAGCTGGTGGCAGAAGCCGGTGTCGGCACCATCGCCGCCGGTGTGGCCAAGGCCTACGCCGACCTGATCACCATTTCCGGCTACGACGGTGGCACCGGCGCCTCGCCGCTGACCTCGATCAAGTACGCTGGCGCGCCGTGGGAGCTGGGTCTGGCTGAAACCCACCAGACCCTGCGCGGCAACGACCTGCGTGGCAAGGTCCGGGTGCAGACCGACGGTGGCCTGAAAACCGGCCTCGACGTGATCAAGGCGGCCATCCTTGGCGCTGAAAGCTTCGGCTTCGGCACTGCACCGATGATCGCCCTGGGCTGCAAATACCTGCGCATCTGCCACCTGAACAACTGCGCCACCGGCGTTGCGACCCAGAACGACAAGCTGCGCAAGGACCACTACATCGGTACCGTCGACATGGTGGTGAACTTCTTCACCTACGTGGCCGAAGAAACCCGCGAATGGCTGGCCAAGCTGGGCGTTCGCAGCCTCGGCGACCTGATCGGGCGTACCGACCTGCTGGAAATGCTGCCGGGTGAAACCGAGAAGCAGAAGCACCTGGACCTCAGCCCGCTGCTGGGCAGCCCGCACGTGCCGGCCGACAAACCGCAGTTTTGTGAAGTCGACCGCAACCCGCCGTTCGACAAGGGCGTGCTGGCCGAGAAGATGGTGCAGATGGCCTTGCCGGCGATCCGCGACCTGTCCGGTGGCGAATTCGAACTGGATATCTGCAACTGCGATCGCTCCATCGGCGCGCGCATTTCCGGTGAGGTTGCCCGCCTGCACGGCAACCAGGGCATGGCCAAGGCGCCGATCACCTTCCGCTTCAAGGGCACTGCCGGTCAGAGCTTCGGGGTGTGGAACGCCGGTGGTCTGAACATGTACCTCGAGGGTGATGCCAACGACTACGTCGGTAAAGGCATGACTGGCGGCAAGTTGGTCATCGTGCCGCCTGCGGGCAGTCCGTTCGCCACCCAGCACAGCGCCATTGTCGGCAACACCTGCCTGTACGGTGCCACTGGCGGCAAGCTGTTCGCCGCCGGTACCGCGGGCGAGCGCTTTGCGGTGCGTAACTCCGGTGCCCACGCGATTGTCGAAGGCACAGGCGATCACTGCTGTGAATATATGACCGGTGGTTTTGTCTGCGTACTGGGCAAGACGGGCTACAACTTCGGCTCTGGCATGACTGGCGGTTTCGCCTACGTGCTGGACATGGACAACAGCTTCGTCGACAAGCTCAACCACGAGCTGGTGGAAATCCAGCGCATCACCGGTGAGGCCATGGAGGCGTATCGCAGCCACCTGCACCGCGTGCTGACTGAGTACGTTGAAGAAACCGGCAGCGAATGGGGACGCGAGCTCTGGGAAAACCTGGACGACTACGTGCGTCGCTTCTGGCTGGTCAAGCCAAAGGCGGCCAACCTGAAGAACCTGCTGTCCAGCACCCGTGCCAACCCGCAGTGATATGCGCCTGAAGAGTTTGATGAGGTTTTGAACATGGCTGAACGTCTGAGTAATGACTTCCAGTTCATCGAGGTCGGGCGCAAGGATCCGAAGAAGAAACTGTTGCGTCAACGCAAGAAAGAGTTCGTGGAAATCTACGAGCCCTTCAAACCCCAGCAGTCGGCCGAACAGGCCCACCGCTGCCTGGGCTGTGGCAACCCGTACTGCGAGTGGAAGTGCCCGGTACACAACTTCATCCCCAACTGGTTGAAGCTGGTATCCGAAGGCAACATCCTCGCCGCCGCCGAGCTGTCGCACCAGACCAACACCCTGCCGGAAGTGTGCGGCCGGGTGTGCCCGCAGGATCGTCTGTGCGAGGGTGCCTGCACCCTCAACGACGGCTTCGGCGCGGTCACCATCGGTTCGGTGGAGAAGTACATCACCGATACCGCCTTCGCCATGGGCTGGCGTCCGGACATGTCCAAGGTCAAGCCGACCGGCAAGCGTGTCGCCATCATCGGTGCCGGCCCGGCTGGTCTGGGTTGTGCCGACGTACTGGTGCGCGGCGGCGTGGCCCCGGTGGTGTTCGACCGCAACCCGGAAATCGGTGGCCTGCTGACCTTCGGCATCCCCGAGTTCAAGCTGGAAAAGACCGTGCTGAGCAATCGTCGCGAAGTCTTCACCGGCATGGGTATCGAGTTCCGCCTCAATACCGAGGTGGGCAAGGACATCAGCATGGAACAACTGCTCGAAGAGTTCGATGCAGTATTCATGGGCATGGGCACCTACACCTACATGAAGGGCGGTTTCCCCGGTGAAGACCTGCCTGGCGTGCACGATGCCCTGGACTTCCTGGTGGCCAACGTCAACCGCAACCTGGGCTTTGAAAAGTCGCCGGAAGATTTCGTCGACATGAAAGGCAAGAAGGTCGTAGTGCTCGGTGGCGGCGATACGGCGATGGACTGCAACCGCACCTCCATCCGCCAGGGCGCCAAGGCCGTTACCTGTGCCTACCGCCGTGACGAAGCGAACATGCCGGGCTCGCGCAAAGAGGTGAAGAACGCCAAGGAAGAAGGCGTGAAGTTCCTCTACAACCGCCAGCCAATCGCCATTGTTGGTGAAGACAAGGTCGAAGGTGTGAAGGTGGTCGAGACCCGTCTCGGCGAGCCGGACGCCCGTGGCCGTCGCAGCCCCGAGCCGATCCCGGGCTCCGAAGAGATCATCCCGGCCGACGCCGTGGTCATTGCTTTCGGTTTCCGTCCGAGCCCGGCGCCATGGTTCGAGCAGTTCAGCATCCAGACCGACAGCCAGGGCCGCGTTGTGGCGCCGGAGAAGAACACCTACAAGCACCAGACCAGCAACCCGAAGATCTTCGCCGGTGGCGACATGGTCCGCGGTTCTGACCTGGTGGTGACGGCGATCTTCGAAGGGCGCAACGCCGCCGAAGGGATTCTGGACTACCTCGGCGTCTGATTGAGGCCTGTAGGAGCGGATAAATCCGCTCCTGCAATCAAGAAATCTATTGACCTGTCACAAGTCGATAGACAAAAGGCACGGTACTTACCGTGCCTTTTCCGTTGGTGTCTGAGAAAATGCCCGCACTTTTTTTCCGGATGCCGACATGACTGCCCTGAAGAACGATCGTTTCCTGCGTGCACTGCTCAAGCAACCCGTAGACGTCACGCCTGTCTGGATGATGCGCCAAGCCGGCCGCTACCTGCCGGAGTACCGCGCCAGCCGCGCCAAGGCTGGTGATTTCATGAGCCTGTGCATGAACCCGCAGTTCGCCTGTGAAGTGACCCTGCAGCCGCTGGACCGCTACCCGCTGGACGCCGCGATCCTGTTCTCCGACATCCTCACCATTCCCGACGCCATGGGCCAGGGCCTGTATTTCGAGACCGGCGAAGGTCCGCGTTTCAAGAAAGTCGTCAGTACCCTGGCCGATATCGAGGCGCTGCCGATCCCTGATCCGCAGAAAGACCTCGGCTATGTCATGGACGCGGTCAGCACCATCCGCCGCGAGCTCAATGGCCGTGTGCCGTTGATCGGCTTCTCCGGCAGCCCGTGGACGCTGGCCACTTACATGGTCGAAGGCGGCTCGTCGAAAGACTTCCGCAAAACCAAGGCCATGCTCTACGACAACCCGCAAGCCATGCACCTGCTGCTCGACAAGCTCGCGCAGTCGGTCACCAGCTACCTCAACGGCCAGATTCTGGCCGGTGCGCAGGCTGTGCAGATTTTTGATACCTGGGGCGGTAACCTGTCGGCGGCGGCATATCAGGAGTTCTCCCTGGCCTACATGCGCAAGATCGTCAGCGGCCTGATCCGCGAACACGAAGGCCGCAAGGTGCCAGTGATCCTCTTCACCAAGAACGGCGGCCTGTGGCTTGAAAGCATCGCTGACGCCGGCGCCGATGCCCTGGGCCTGGACTGGACTTGCGATATCGGTGAAGCCCGCCAGCGGGTTGGCAACAAGGTTGCCCTGCAAGGCAACATGGACCCAACTGTGCTGTACGCCAAGCCGGAAGCCATCCGTGCTGAAGTCGGGCGCATCCTGGCCAGCTATGGCAACGGCAGCGGCCACGTGTTCAACCTCGGCCATGGCATCACCCCGGAAGTCGATCCTGAGCATGCCGGTGCGTTCATCAACGCCGTGCATGAGCTGTCCGCGCAGTATCATCAGTAAGCTTTTTAGCGGTATGAAACGCCCGGCCAATGCCGGGCGTTTTGCTTTTAAGCTTCAGTTCAGCCTGCCCGGATAACCTGTCTTCATCGAAACCCGAACAGGACCTTCATCATGAAAACCCGCTATCTCGCTTTGCTGCTCGCCCCGTTGTTCAGTACCGCTGCCCTGGCCGCCGGTTACACCGGCCCGGGTGCACAACCGGTGACCACGGTTGCCGCCGCCAACGACGCCGCTGACGACACTCCGGTGGTGTTGCAGGGTTTTGTGGTGAAGAAGCTGAACAACGATGACAAGTTCGAATTCAAGGACACCACCGGCACCATCACGGTCGAGATCGACAAGGAAGACATGCCGCCGGTGGCCTTCGACGACAAGACCAAGGTCAAGCTGACCGGTGAAGTCGAGAAGCACCTGATGAGCCGTGAAGTGGATGTGGATCTGGTTGAAGTGATCAATTAAAAGACTGTTCCACCGGCAGCCCGGTTCCACCCTGTGTGGAGCCGGGCTGCCGGCGATCTTCACGCCTTGGCCGGCAATCGGCTCAGGTGCAATGCCACCAGCAAGGCCACCGCCAGCAAGCTGCCGATAAACAGACCGATGCCGTTCCAGCCGGCCTCATGCCAGAAAATGCCACCGGCCGTCCCGGCCACACTCGACCCCGCGTAATAGCTGAACAGGTACAGCGACGAGGCCTGCCCCTTGGCTTTGGTCGCGCGCCGCCCGATCCAGCTGCTGGCCACCGAATGTGCGCCAAAAAAGCCGAAGGTAAACACCAGCATGCCGACGATTACCAGCAGCAAGGGGCTGAACAGCGTCATCAACAGGCCGCCGAACATCAGTACGATGGTGCCCCAGAACACCCTGCGCCGCCCCAGCTTGTCGGCCAGGGCGCCGATTTGTGCCGAACTGTAGATACCCGACAGGTACACCACCGACAGCAGGCCGACGAGCGCCTGGCTCATGTGGTAGGGCTCGGCCAGCAGGCGGTAGCCGATGTAGTTGAACAGGGTGACGAACGCCCCCATCAGCAGGAATGCCTCAAGGAACAGCCACGGCAGGCCGGCATCGCGAAAATGCAGGGTAAAGCCTTCAAGCAGGCTGCGCGGATGCATTGAACGGGGGCGGAAGTTGCGTGATTCGGGGAGCACTTTCCAGAACACCACGGCGGCGATCAGCGCCAGGCAGCCGATTACCAGCAGGGCTGTGTGCCAGCTGACGAAATCGATCAGCACGCCGGTGATCAGCCGGCCGCTCATGCCGCCGATCGCATTGCCGCCGATGTACAGGCCCATGGCCAAGCCGATGTGTTGCGGGTGGATCTCTTCGCTGAGGTAGGTCATGGCCACCGCGGCCAGGCCGCTCAACGACAGCCCCAGCAGCGCCCGGGTCAGCAGCACGCCGTGCCAGCTGGGCATCAGTGCGCTGACGATGGTGCACAAGGCGGCGCAAAACAACGCGAAGACCATCACCGGCTTGCGGCCGATGCGATCGGAAATGGGGCCGGTGATCAACAGGCCGAAGGCCAGCATGCCCGTCGACACCGAGAGGATCAGGCTGCTTTGTGCAGCATTGATCGAATACTCATGGGACAGCATCGGCATCATCGGCTGCACGCAGTAGAGCAGTGCAAAGGTGGCGAAGCCGCCGCAGAACAAGGCCAGCACCGTGCGCAGAAAGGCCGGTGTACCTTTTTCTATCCAGCGTTCAGCAAGGGCGGCGGGGGCGTCGACAGGGAGCGGGGGAACATCGTGGACGAGTGGAGCAACAGCAGTTTTCACGGGTGACCTCGGGCGTCACAACCAGACAGGCAGTGAAAAAAGCATATAGCTGGCTAATGATCATTTCCAATATATTGTTCGACCTGTTTGAGATGTTTTACGACCTATTGGAGCGATTATGGAATTGCGTCACCTGCGTTATTTCATTGCGGTGGCTCAAGAGCTGCATTTTGGCCGGGCTGCCGAGCTGTTGGGCATCTCTCAACCGCCCCTGAGCCAGCAGATCCAGGCGCTGGAGCAGGAGCTGGGCGCGCGGCTGTTCGAGCGTACCAATCGTCGGGTCGCGCTCAGCGAGGCGGGGCGGCTGTTCCTTGAGGAGGCGCGCCTGGTGCTGGCTCAGGTGGATAAGGCCGCCGATGTGGCCCGCCGCGCGCAGCTAGGTGAACTGGGCGAAATGAAGATCGGCTTCACCTCGTCGGCACCGTTCAATTCCAGTATTCCCAAGGCCATTTACGCGTTTCGCCAGCGTTTTCCGGCCGTGCACCTGAACCTTGAGGAAATGAGCAGCCAGGCGGTCGCCGACGCCTTGCTCGACGAATCCATCGAAATCGGCTTGATACGCCCGTTGTCGTTGCCCGACAGCCTGGTGGCAACCGAGCTGTTCCGCGAACCGCTGGTGGCTGTCATCAATGCTGCCCATCCATTGGCCGAAGGCAGTGAAGGTGGGCTGCACATGGCCGCGCTGGCCGACGAGCCATTTGTGTTCTTTCCTCGCAGCTATGGCAGCGGCTTGTACGCGCAGCTACTGAGCCTTGCCCGGCAGGCGGGCTTCAGCCCGCATTTTGCCCAGGAGGCGAGCGAGGCGATGACCATTATCGGCCTGGTCTCGGCGGGGCTTGGGGTATCGGTGCTGCCGGCGTCGTTCCAGCGCATGCGTATCGATGGCGTGGTTTACCGGACCTTGCTCGACAGCGAGGCGATGACGGCTGTATGGCTGGTACAGCGCCGTGAGTCGACCTCGGCAATGGCCAGCGCATTTGCTTCATTGCTGGGGGGACGCGCGCTGATTCCGCCCGTTTGACGGGCGGCTTCGACGATTGCGGGCAAGGTCAAGGCCAGCGCCGGAAAATCAACGACGTATTGACCCCGCCAAAGGCAAAATTGTTGTTCATCACGTACTCGTTGCTCATTGGCCGCCAGTCGCCGCACAGGTAGTCCAGCTCCCCGCACTGCGGGTCGACGTTGACCAGGTTGAGGGTGTGCACGTAACGATCGCTGTTCAACATCTCGATGCTGAACCAGGACTCCAGCGCACCGCAGGCGCCCAGGGTATGGCCGAGAAAGCTCTTTTGCGAACTGATCGGCATGCGTGGCCCGAACAGGCTGCTGGTGGCCAGGGTTTCGGCGATATCGCCTTGTTCGGTGGCGGTACCGTGGCCATTGACGTAACCGATGGCTTCGGGCGCGAGGCTGGCGTCTTCCAGGGCCAGTTCCATGGCGCGGCGCATGGTTACCTGCTCCGGGCGGGTGGTGTGCTGGCCGTCGGCGTTAGTACCGTAACCGACAATCTCGGCGTAGATGTGTGCACCACGGGCCAGCGCGTGCTCGAGTTCTTCAAGCACCAGCATGCCGCCGCCTTCACCGATGACCAGGCCGTCACGACCACTGTCATAAGGGCTGGGAGTGCTCTGTGGGGCATCGTTTTTCAGGCTGGTGGCGTACAGTGCGTCGAACACCATGGCCTCGGTCGGGCAGAGTTCTTCGGCACCTCCGGCGAGCATCAGCGGCAGACGGCCGAACTTGATTGCCTCATAGGCATAGCCGATGCCCTGGCTACCACTGGTGCAGGCACTGGAAGTGGGGATCAGGCGCCCGGTCAGGCCGAAGAAAATGCTGATATTGGCGGCGGTGGTGTGCGGCATCATCCGCACGTAGGAATTGGCGTTGAGGCCTTCGGCAACCGAGTTGAGCAGCATGTTGCCGAAGGTTTTCATTTCGTCGGTGCTGCCGGTGGACGAGCCACAAGCCACACCTATGCGACCATCGCGAATCGCCGGGTCGTCGAGCAGGCCGGCATCGCGCAGGGCGTTCTCGGCCGCGGCCACGGCCAGGCGTGACACCCGGCCCATGCTGCGCAACTGTTTGCGGGTCCAGTAATCGGGGGCTTTGAAATCATCGACCGGGCCGGCCAGGCGTGTGTTGAGTTCCTCGAACCGATCCCATTCGTGCATCCGGCGGATGCCGCTGTGATGCCTGGTAAAGTGCCCGGCAATGGTCGCCCAGTCATTGCCCAGGGATGTGATGCCGGCCATGCCGGTGACCACCACGCGCTTCATCAGCACAACCCTCCGTTGACCGCCAGCACCTGACGGGTGATGTACGCCGCTTCAGTCGACACCAGAAAGTTTACGGCACTGGCGACTTCATCCGGGGTGCCCATGCGTTGCGCCGGGATCATTTTCAGCAGCTCTTCAACGGGCACATGCTCATCGAGCATGGCCGTGTCGATCAGGCCGGGGGCGACGCAGTTGACGGTGATCCTGCGCTTGGCCAGTTCAATCGCCAGCGCCTTGGCGGCGCCAATCACACCGGCCTTGGAGGCGCTGTAGTTGACCTGGCCCCGGTTGCCGATCATCCCCGATACCGAGGTGATACACACGATCCGGCCCGGCGCGCGACGGCGGATCATTGGCATCATCAACGGGTGCAGGACGTTGTAGAAGCCGTCGAGGTTGGTGCGCAGCACCTGGTCCCAATCTTCTTCGCTCAAGGCCGGAAAGGCGCCGTCGCGGGTCAGGCCGGCATTGCACACAACACCGTAATAGGCGCCATGGGTTTCGACGTCAGCACCGAGAATGGCCGCACACGCTGCTCGATCGGCAACATCGAATTGCAGCACCCGAACCTGCCGGCCCAACCCGCGGATCTCCTCTGCAACGGCGTCGGCTTCGGTACGGCCGCTACGGCAATGCAGGACCAGGTCGAAGCCGGAGCGTGCCAGGCGCAGGGCAATGGCCCGGCCAATACCGCGGCTGGAGCCGGTGACCAGGATTGTGTCAGTCATGGGGGGAATCCTCCGGGCCCGCTTCAGTCAGGTAACTGGCATCCTGGGGCGGGCTAAATACGTTCAAGCGGGCCGTGGCCTGAATGCCAGGGCCGTGCAGTTCACATTCGAACACGGCCATGCCGTTATCGTCTTCCAGCGAGGGGCGGGCATGGATATGCAGTTCGGCACCCACGGGAAAACACTCGACATTACAGGCGAACTTGCGTGTACCGAGCAGCAAGCCCAGCGCTGCAGGTTTACCTTGGGCGCGCGCGCGGCATCCGGCGAACGCTGCAGCGCTCTGGGCCATCAACTCGATGCCGATCCAGGCGGGCAGGCTACCGTCGGCGCGATTGAACAGGCCGCCCGGGCGAACGGTCAGTCGGGTATGCACCTGGTCCTCGTCGAAAGACTCGACCTGATCGATCAGGATCATGTCGCCGGCATGGGGCAGCAATTCGGCCAGGGGCCAGGTGATCATGGGGTGTCTCCGAGAATCAGGCTGACATTGTTGCCACCAAAGGCGAACGAGTTGCTCATCAAGCGCCGTGGGCCCGCAGTTGGCAGGCGCTGGCCGGCTTCGACCAGGTTGAGCCTTGGCAACTGCGGGTCGTACGCACCGTCCCAGATGTGCGGCGGCAACTGCCCATGCCGGTTGTGCGCCGACAGGCTCAGCCAGCAGAACGCTGCTTCCAGCGCGCCGGCCGCACCCAGGGTGTGACCGGTCATGGGCTTGCTCGACGAACAGGCCAGCTGGCTGCCGAACAGGGCATGCACAGCCTGGCTCTCCATGGCATCGTTATGTTGGGTGGCAGTACCGTGCAGGTTCAGGTAATTGATCTGCGCGGGCTGTAGACCTGCATTGTCCAGCGCCTTGGCCATGGCCTGCAAGGCGCCTTTTCCCTCGGGCTGGGGCGCGGAGATGTGGTGCGCATCGGAGCTGGCCCCGGCACCCAGCAGCGCGACGCTGGTACCTGGGCAATTTGCCTCGCGGGTCATCAGAAACAGCGCCGCCGCTTCGCCGATGTTGATGCCGTTGCGATTGACCGAAAAGGGGTTGCAGCGTTGTGCACTGACCGCCTCCAGCGCGCTGAAGCCATTGAGCGTCAGCTTGCACAGGCTGTCCACGCCACCACAGATCACCGCATCGCAGACACCCAGATCGAGCAGGCGGCGGGCGCTCATCAAGGCCCGCGCACTGGAGGTACAGGCGGTAGAGATGACGTAGGCCGGGCCGCTCAGTTGCAGCCAGTCGGCGAGAAAGTTGGCCGGCGCACTGAGTTCCTGCTCGGTGTAGTCATAGCGTGGCGGAAACTGTTGCTCGCGCAGGTAGTGAGCAATACCTTCGCCGGCTTCGGCAATGCCCGACGTACTGGTGCCCAGCACAATGGCTACGCGCTCGCGGCCATGGCGGGCAATCGCCGCTTCGATTTGCGGGGTGATCTGCAGGCAGGCCTCATACAGCAACTGGTTGTTGCGGCTGTGCCGCGACTGCAGCGCTGGCGGCAGGTCGAGCAACGTACCGGGCACGGCAGCAACCGGTACACGGCGTTCCGGCACCCAGCCGTGCTCTTCGCGCATCCCTGAGCAATCACCGGCAAACAGATGGCGGGCAACCTCGGCCTGGTTGCGGCCCAGGGCGCAGACCAGGCCCAGGGCATTCAAATAAGCGCTCATGGCGTGGTCTCGCTGGGCAGTGGGCTCACTCGATAACGCAGGCCCTGCTTGAGGTTCAAGGTGAAGTCATCAGCGTGCCGGTAATCGACGCGCCAGCGCTCGTCCAGCCAGCGCTGCTGATCGTGCTCACGGGCATCCGGGTAACTTTGTTCAAGCTGCCCGCCAGGTGTCAGGGCAAACAACAACGCAGCGAACAACTCGCGGGCCGCTGGATTGGGCGGCAGAAAACCATCGGCCTGCCACTGCCCCTGGTCGAACACTTGCCGGGCCTGGGGAATGCCCAGTAAGTCCAGTAGCGACCAACGCAGGCTGAGGCCCTCCCGCTGAATTACCAGGAGCAAATCCTGACGCTGGTCGGCCTGCTCGCTCTGGATGTGCAGCTGCATTGGCAGTGCCAGCGTCGGCATCTGTTCAGGCAGCGGCGGCTGGCTGGCACAGGCGCTGAGCAGGGACATGGCCACTATCAACAGCAGGCGTTTCATGCGTGTTCCTTGTCGCGGGTGGCGGCCCAGGGGGCGAGCATGAAGCTGAACACCAGCCCCAGGCTCACGGCCAGGCCGAAATTGCTCACCGCTGGCGTGCTCGACACCGCCAGCAGGCCGAACGACAGCCAGGTGGTGGTGGCTGCCAGCAAGGTTCCCAGCAGGCTGACGGCAGCGCCGCCGATCTGTTCGTGCATGAGGATGGCGTAGTCGACGCTGATGGCCGTGACCAGTAGCAGGCCGAAGAGGCTGAACAGGGTCAGCGGCTGCCCCAGCCAGCCGAGACTGGCCAGGCTGCACACGGCGGCGAGCAGAGGCAAGGCGACGATACGCAATGCCCCACCCACGCCGAAGGGCAGGATCAGCAGCACCACGATCAACGCACACGACAGCAACTTTAACTCGGCGGCGCTGATCTGGGTGGCAGCGAACACCCGGTTCAAGTCGCCAAGGCGGTCCACCAGTTCGACGCCTTCCAGGTCAATTGCCTGCTGCTGCAGCAAGGCCGGATCGCTCAAGCCCTGCAGGCTGACGATGGCAGCCACACCTTGACTGTCATTGCCCAGCCAGAGAGGGCGCCAAGGCTCGCCCAAAGGGCCGCTGAGGGCGTTATCGATGTCCAGGGGTGGCAGTGCCTGCAACTGGGCCAGTTCGGTTTGCAGTGCGCTGGCGGGGATGCCCAGGGCCAGCAGGGGCTGCCAATACCCGGGCAGTCTGGCCAGCGCCTCGCGCAGCTGTTGTTGTTCGACCGGGCTGGCGACCAGTTGGCTGAGGGCCATGTAGCCTTTGAGCTTTTCAGTCTCGACCAGTTTGTCGAGGCGCGTGCCCAGGGATTGCAGGCGCTTGAGCAACTGGGTCTGGTCTGCGGCGCGCACCAGGTAAAACTGGCTGGTGGGCTGGTAGCCGGTGATGCGCGCAACAGCCTGGGCCTCCTCAAGCAATTGTGGGGAGCTGTTGATCCACTGACGGATGTCGTTACGGCTGTCCAGTTGCGACAGGCCTGCAATGCAAAACAGGATCAGCAGGCCGAGCAGCGCGGGGCTGGGAACCCTGGCCAACAACCTGCTACGCAGCGCCATCAGCCACTGGGCGACCGTCAGCGGCCACTGCGCCGGTTGCAACGAGGTGCCCTTGAGCAGCGCGGGTAGCAGGCACACTGCGCTGAGGTACGCACCAAGCAGGCCGGCAGCAGAGAATACGGCGATCTGGGTCAATGCCGGGAAGGGCGTGAAGGCCAGGGCCAGGTAACCGATGCAACTGGTCACCAGGCTCAGGCTCAACCCCGGCAGGGTCAGGCGCAGGGCGGGCCAGGCGTGCCAGGGGCGCAAGCTCCAGCTTTTTGACAGGTAGTGCAGCGGATAGTCCACCGCCACACCAATCAGGCTGGAGCCCAACACCAGGGTCATCACATGCATCTGCCCGAACAGGGCCACGCAGGCGGCGGCACCGAACAGCATGCCGATCAGCACCGGGACGAACGCCAGCAGCACACGCAGGCGTCGAAATGCCAGGAGCAGCAACAGCAGAATACCCAGCGTCGCGCCGCCGCCGACCCAGGTGATTTCCTGGCTGGCCTGGCGCTGGCCGTTGGCGGCGTACAGCAGGCCGCTGGCGGCCAGCAGTTGTGCGCCATCGTGGCGGGCTTGCTGGCGACTGTCGTCGAGCAAGGCGGCGACTTGCAGCGGTAGCTGCATATCGAAGGCGTTGCCCAGGGTTCGGGCCCGCAGCAACACCCAGAACTGGCCGTCAGCCTCGGCCAGCAGCGCGCCGCTGGCCGTGTCGAGCTGCACTGAGGCGGGGCGTGGCTGACTGTCCTGGATGCGCCCGGTCAGGCCCAGCCAGTCGTCCTGGCTGGGCACCAGGCTGAAGCCGCTGAAAGGGTCATAGAGACTGTGTACGCGCTGCTCGACAAAGGCCTGGGGATCGTCGATCAATGCAGTACGATCGGTACGCGAGAGCATCGCCAGTCGGCCTTGCAGCAACTGCTCTCGCACCGCCTGCAAATCGCTTTGCACACTCCACTGGACCTGCTCGAACAGGCCGCTCGCCTGCCACTGTTCACCCAGGCGCTGAGCGAGGGCGATGGCCTGCGTGCGCCGGGGATGGCCGACCAGCACCAGCATCTGGCGATTAAGCGGCTCTTGCATACGTTGTTCGGCGCGTTGCACCAGTGGGTCCTGAGTGGCGCCGGGCACCAGCGTCATCAGGTCGGCCGACAGCGGCGCCCCCCGATGCCACTGCCAGCCGGTCAGGGCCAGGGCCGCTATCAGGAGCAACAGGAACAGCCGTGGCAACACGCGCTCACTGGGCAAAGTCGCGGCGCTCCGTGTCGTTCAGCTGGCTGGCGCTGTTGCTTGCAGGCATGCGCAGCACGGTGCGGTCGCCCTGGGTTTCGAGCATCTGGATCCGTTCGACAAAGCGCCCGCCGTCGATGTCGATGTGCTGGAACACTTGCTTGAGCAGCAGCGAGCGCGGGGTCAGGCGCAGTTGCCAGTGCCGGGCATCGCCTTGCAGGTTGAGTTCGAAGTCGCGCTGCAGGCCGCTACTGTCACCTTGCAGCACCGCGAAGAACAGGCGGTTCTGCTCGGCGCCGGCACTCTTGCCCGGCAGCCTCTGCCAGCCTCCGCCGTCACGGCGGGCAATGCCTTGGGCGTCCAGGCGGTAGTCCTGCTTGATCGGTGTTTGCAGCAACCAGAGCAAGCCCAGATCGCGGGCCAGGACGAACTGCCCTTTGCTCAGCAATGGCTGAGGCAGGGCACGCAAGTGCTTCTCCTGGATGAACGGGCCCTTGACCACCGCCGGCTCAGCCAATTGTTTACGCAGATCGTCCAGGCCAAAGGCCTGGGCCAGCGCACTGGCAAGCATCAGGGTGGCGCACAGCAGGCTGCGCATCGGGGTTTTCATTTCAACACCCTGGCCACGGCATCGAGTATTTCGTGTGGCGAGGCCAGCTGCATCTCGCCGCTGGCGATGTCTACCGCTACCTGCACGGAGCTGGCGCGTGTCATGCGTTCACCGCTGATGGCGTCGCTGATCAGGTAATTGATCTTCAGGCGGTTCTCCCACTCCACCAAGCTGGCGCGCACCGTCAGGCGCTGGCCGAAGGTGGCACCGCGCACATAGCGTAGCTGCAGGTCGATCACCGGCCAGGCGTAGCCCGAGTCGCGCATCTGCAGGTAGTTGTAGCCGAGCCGGTCGAGCAGCGCACAGCGTGCCACTTCCAGGTACTTGACGTAGTGGCCGTGCCAGACCACCAGCATGCTGTCGACATCGAAGAACGGCACCTGGACTTCGGTGTCGACGTGCAACACGCCTTTACTGCGCATGCAGCCTCCAGTGTTGTCCGGCAATACGGCTCAGGCACAGGCGCAGCTCGCTATCCAGGGCGCGGTCCTCGATGACCGGGGCGAAATCGGCGCGCAGTTCGCGGTGCATCGTGGCCAGGGCCGGTGGCAAGTCTCGAGCATCGTCTTCGCGGTTGCGTAGCCAGACACCCTGATTGGCCGCCAGCAGGGTCGCGGCGGCAACCTGCTCGGTCAGCTCCAGCACGCGCAGGGCATCGCGGGCGGCGATGGTGCCCATGCTGACTTTGTCCTGGTTGTGGCATTCGGTGGAGCGTGAAAACACGCTGGCTGGCATGGTCAGCTTGAGGGCTTCGGCAGTCCAGGCGCTGGCGCCGATCTGTACCGCCTTGAACCCATGATTGAGCATCGCCCGTTCGGCACTGGCGCCGGACAGGTTGCTGGGCAAACCATGGTTGTAGCGCACGTCCACCAACAGGGCGAGCTGACGGTCGAGCAGGTCGGCGACGTTGGCTACGAGTGTCTTCAGGCTGTCCATGGCGAAGGCGATGTGGCCGCCGTAGAAATGCCCGCCGTGCAGCACCCGCTCGGCTTCGGCGTCGATGATCGGGTTGTCGTTGGCACTGTTGAGTTCAGTCTCGATGAAACCGCGCAACCAACCCAGGCTGTCGGCCAGTACACCCAGCACATGGGGCGCGCAGCGCAGCGAGTAGCGATCCTGCAAACGGTGCAAAGGCGCCGTCGGTGCGTCGATGGCAAGGTCCTGGCGCAACCAGGCAGCCACCTGCATCTGCCCCGGGTGGGGCTTGGCCGCGAACAAGCGCTCGTCGAAGTGTTCCGGGTTGCCTTGCAGGGCGACCACGTTCAGTGCCGTGATGCGCGTGGCCAGTTTAAGCAGGTAGTCGGCACGGGCGAACGCCAGGCAGGCGAGGCCGGTCATGACGGCGGTGCCATTCATCAGCGCGAGGGCTTCTTTGGGGCGCAGCACCAGCGGCTGCCAAGCCAATTCCTGGTGGACCTCGGCGGCACTGCGGCGCTCGCCGTGGTACATGACCTCACGCTCGCCGGCGAGGGTGGCGGCGACATAGGAGAGCGGTGTCAGGTCGCCGCTGGCGCCGACCGAGCCTTCTTCCGGGATCAGCGGCAGGATGTCGTGGGCCAGAAAATCCTGCAGACGCTGCAGCAGTTCCACGCGCACGCCGGACACGCCCTGGCACAGTGACTGCAAGCGTGCAGCCAGCACCGCACGGGTCGCCGGCGCATCGAGCAGGCGTCCCAGGCCACAGCCATGGAAGGTGTACAGATGGCGTGGCAAGGCTTCGACGTGTTCCAGCGGCACGGCTACCACGCACGAGTCGCCATAGCCGGTGGTGACGCCGTAAATGACGCCTTCCTTGTCCAGCAGGGTGTCGAGGAACTGCGCACCGCGGGCGATGCGTGCACGATACCCGGCATCGTCCTGCAGGCGGCTCGCGGCCTGGCGGTTGGCCAGGGCCAGGACGTCTTCGATCGCAAGCGGTGACTCACCGAAGGTTACAGGCTCATGCACAGGCATCGTCATCGGTCTTCCAGAAAGGGTAGAAATTGAACCATTGCTGCGGCGCTTGCAGGCAGTAATGCCCCAGGCGTTCGGCGTAGCGTTGAGCCCACTCGGCAATGATCTGATCGCGCTGGTTGCGGCGCCATTCGATGGCCGCGGCGAAGGGTTCGAGCGTCACCTGGTAACGGCCTTGTTGCTTGAGACAGAACAGCAGGTTGAGTGGACACTTGAGCAGCCCGGCAAGCAGCCAGGGGCCTTGCGGAAAAGCCGCCGGGTGGCCGAGAAAGTCTACCTCGACCGTGCGCGCACCGTGCAGTGGTACGCGATCACCGGCAATTGCCAGCCACTCGCCACGCTCCAGGCGCTGGCTCAGTTGCAGCATGATCGCCGGGTCCAGCTCACTGACCTGAATCAGGCGCAGATTGCTTGCCCCGGCTTCGCCGAGCAGGCGATTGAAGCGTTCGGCATGGCGGGTGTGCACCAGTACATTCATGGTCACTTGTTCGCCCAGTTCCGCCAGGGCGCGACAGACTTCCAGATTGCCCAGGTGGGCACCTACCAGCATCTGCCCGCGCTCGCCACGCAACTGTGGGCGTAGCAGGGCCGGGTCGATGATTTCGATCTGTTCCAGGCGCAGCTTGCCGTTCCACACATCGAGCTTGTCGAGCAGGGCATCAGCGAACGCCATGAACTGGCCAAACACCCGCCAATGGCTGGGGCGCAAGGCGGGTTGGGCGCTCCAGGCGGCCAGACGCTGCTGGTATTGCCAGGCACTGCGCCGGGCTGTGCGGCCAAACAGGAAGAAATACACCACTACGCCATACAGGATCGGGCTCAGCAGGCGGCGCCCGAGCAGCCTGACGCCTGCAGCGGTCAGTTTCATCAACCAGAAGCTGCCGCGTTCCTGTTGCTCGGCCCAGTGTTGCTCGCCGCGGCTCATGCCTGCCACCGTCGCCAGAGGATTATGGGGGCGCGCAGCAACATGCCGAAGAACAGCTTGGCGTGCATTCTCGAGATCAACAGGTTGTCGTGGAGCAGACGAAAGTGCGACACACCGTCCGCCGGGTAATGTACGCGGGTTGGCAGCCAGCGCATTGGCTGGTTGCGCCAGGCCAGGCGCACGAGGATTTCGGTGTCGAAGTCCATGCGTTTGCCCAGCTTCACCTGGTCGATCAGGGCCAGGGTCGGCGCCAGGGGATAGACCCGGAAGCCGCACATTGAGTCGGGAATCTGCAGGGACAGGCAGTTGATCCACACCCACACGTGAGTCAGGTATCGGGCATACAGACGGCCCTTGGGCACGCTGGCGTCGAACTGCGGATAACCACAGATCAGTGCCTGCGGGTGCGCCCGTGAGTGTTCGAGAAACTGGCTGACATCGGCCAGGTCATGCTGGCCATCGGCATCGACCTGCAGGGCATGGCTGAAGCCCAGGCGCGCGGCTTCGCGCAAGCCGGCCATGACCGCTCCGCCTTTGCCCTGGTTGATCGCCAGTTGCAGTAGATACACGTGTTCCTGTGCCGCCAGCTGATGTAGCACTGCAGCGCAGGCCGGGCTGCTGGCGTCGTCGACCAGCACGCAGGGCAATCCGGTCGCGAGCAGTGCGGCGACCACTGCCGGCACTGCCCGTTCGTGGTTGTAAACCGGGATCACCGCACAGGGTTTATTCACCGTCGGCCTCCAGCACGATACGGCCGCTGGAACAGGGTTCGCCATCATTGCTGTAGCTGAAATAAAGCTTGCCGCGTTCGCGATCGAAACGCAGGTTCAGCGTCAGCAGATCGCCCGGACGCACAACGCGCTGGAATTTCACCACTTCCATTCCGGCAAAATGCCGCGGACCGTCGAGCAGGGCCTGGCCCAGGCTGATGGCCCAGTCGATCTGGACCACCCCAGGCAGTACCGGTGTCTGGGGAAAATGGCCGCTGAAGCAGGCCAGATCCACCGAAACGGCTAGTTGCAGGTGCAGTTCGTTGCCTTGCTGCGCCTGGCTGAGAATTTCCGGGCCGGTGCCTCGCGGTGCGAGTAGCAGCGCTTCGACCTCGGCTTGTGGCAATTTGCCCTGGCTGTTGAACGGCAGCTGATGCAACAGGCGCCAGCGTCGGGGCAAGGCCAGGGCTTCGCAGTGCTGGTGCAAATGCGTGCGCAAACCCTCGGTAATTGCCCGTCGGCCCTGATTGCGCAGGGCATGCAGCCCGGCCGCTGTCAGTACCAGCAAGGCGCCGAGAGAGGCGCGGTTGGTCTGAATCAGTGCCAGCCGGGTGTCTGCCACCCAGGGGTGCTCGAGCAGGGCATTTTCCAGCAGCGGCAGGGCAATGCGCTTTTCTTCGAGCTTGACGATGCGGTCCAGGCGTCCGAGCAGCCGGAAACGTCCGTCAGCCATGAATTCAACGGCATCGGCACTTTGTTCGATGTGGCCTTCCGGTAAATAGGGGGAATCGATGCGTAAAGCGCCCTCAGCGCTCTGGCTCAGGCGCACGTTGGCGAAGGGTTGCCACAGGTTTTCGCCCTGGCGCCAGGCAATGCCCCCGGTCTCGGAGCTGCCGAGAATTTCCGTGGGCCATTGCTGCAGGTGCTGCTGTAGGGTTTGTGCCGCACTGGCGGGCAATTCTCCCCCGGATGAAAACACCCGGCGCACCCGCCTCAAGGCGGGCCAGTCGAGGTTCTCCCCCATGCGTTTGAGTAGGGCCGGGCTGGCGACCCAGGCAAAACTCGGGTGCTGGCGGCTGGCGCACTGCAGGTCTTCGGGAAAGGGCAGTTGACGGCGCAGGAACGGGCGTCCGGCGCACAGCGGCCAGAGTATGCGAAACAGCAAACCGTAAATGTGCTGGGCGGCCACGCTGCTGATGATGCAGGCATCGCCCAGTTCGGCGCCCCATTGTTGTTCCAGGGCCACGACTTCGTTGGCCAGCTGGCGCAGGGTTTTGTCGATGCGTTTGGGTTCGCCGCTGGATCCGGAGGTGCACAGGCTCAGGCAACAACTGTCCAGATCAAGGTCGGCGGCCGCCAGGGGGGCTTCGTACAAACCTTCAAGTTGATGGTCCTGGGAGTGCTCGCTTATCCACAGGTCGACTTCGTTTTGCCAGCGCAGGCGGGTATGAGGTTGCAGGTCGGCGGGCAGCAGCACCTGCACACCGGCGCGCCAGGCGCCAAGCAGGGTTACCGCCAGCAGCGCGGCATCTTCCAGGTACACGGCCAGACGTCGAACCCCTCGCTGCTCAAGGCCCGCAGCCAGCTGCAGGGCTTGTGTGCAGAGTGCTGCGTGATCCAGTGCCGGGTCCAGAGCAACCGGGCGTAGCGTCTGCAGCGGGTACAGGAGCTGCTCAAGGTTCAGCCATTTCATGAGCGTCCTCGCACACGTTGTCTTATCAGCCATTCGCCAGCGAACAGCAGGCCCATCAAGCCGTAGGCGATCAGGCCGTTGTACAGGGTCCACCAGCTCAAAGGAGCCCACAGTGTCAGTGCAGCGGCGATCAAGCCGTTGCCCAGGAAGAACAGGCACCAGACCTGAGTCACCTGACGGGTGTAATGAATCGCAGCGTCCGGCAGTTGCGGCTCACGCAGGCGTGCGAGGCGCTCGACAACCGGCGGCCCGAACTTCAGGCTCACGCCAAACAGTGCGAGTAGGCACGTATTGATCAGCACCGGATACCAGCGAAGCAGCACCGGGCTGTCGAGTAGCGCCAGCAACACGCAGAAGGCAATGGCTACCAGTGCTATCCAGTGTCCGCCCGGCCGGCGCGGTTGGTTCAGGGCGCGGGCCAGCCACAGCCCGCCGAGCAGCAGCCCGAATTGCCAGGGGGCAAAATGGCTGATGCCGAAATACACCGCAAACGGGTACAGCAGACCGGCCAGGACCAGGCCGAGGCCGATCAGGTTTTTCATGCCGCCGGGCTGATCAGGCGATACACCGCTTCGACCACGTCGTTGACGGTGCGTACCGACTTGAAGTCTTCGGCGGTGATTTTCTTGCCGGTCTGACGTTTGATGTGATCGAGCAGGTCGACCGCATCGATGCTGTCAATTTCCAGGTCCTGGTACAGGTTCGATTCCAGGCTGATGCGCGCAGGCTCCAGTTCGAACAATTCGACCAGCGCATCGCGCAGGGTGTTGAAGATGTCTTCGCGGGTTTGCATGGTGCGGTCTCAGGCGGCCTGTTTGGCAGTGACGAAAGCGGCAAGGCTGGTCACGCTGGTGAAATGATTGCGGGTGTCTTTGGCATCGGCGTCGATCTTGATGCCGTACTTCTTCTGGATGGCCAGGCCGAGTTCCAGTGCGTCCACAGAGTCCAGGCCAAGGCCTTCGCCGAACAGGGGCTGATCGTCGTCGATATCTTGAGAGCTGATGTCTTCAAGGCCTAGCGCCTCGATGATCAACAGCTTGATGTCACGGTTAAGGTCTTGCTGTGGAACGCTCATCTTTGGCGAGCTCCTTGATGAAATACTGGTGCAGGTAATCATTGAGTTTACGCGATGCCTGGGGTGCGGGCCCCAGGTCAGCGAACGCCTGCGGGTCGATATCGTCGCCGATTTGCAGGCTGAAGTGCACGCGGCGTAGCGGAATGCGGTACCAGGGTTCGGCCTTGGTCAAGGTCGTGGGGCTGACCTTGATGGTCACCGGTGTGATGATCTTCGCACCGCGCAGGGCGATTGCGGCGGCGCCACGATGAAAGGCGGGCATCTGCCCGGGCAGTGTGCGCGTGCCTTCGGGGAAAATGATCAGGGTCTGGCCATCGTGCAGGGCGTTCACTGCGTTGTCGAGCATGTCCATGCTGCCGTCGTTGCTGATGTATTCGGCCGCGCGCACCGGGCCACGGGTGAACAGGTTGCGCCACAGGCTCTGCTTGACCACGCAGTTAGCCTGGCGTACCAGGCCGATGAGAAACACGACATCGATCAGCGAGGGGTGGTTGGCGAGGATCATTTGCCCGGGGCGGCCAAGCTTTTCTGCGCCACGCACTTCGTAGGTCAATACGCGAGCGACCGCCATGAAGCGAATGAAACGCCAGAACAGCCAGCTTATGGTGTGCCGCACCCGCTGACGATGGCGGGTACGGTCGCCAGGCAGGCAGGCCAGCAACGGCAGCCCCAGTATGCGCAGGCACAGGCAGCCGACGCCGAACAGGCAGAAGCTGCCAGCGGTAGCCAGCAGGCGCCAGTAGAAATGGTCTTGTGGCCGGCTCACGGCTTGTGTTGCCAGTGCCATGTGCGGCGTTTCCCGGCGTGGGTCCAGCCAGCCTGGCCGGTCAGCAGGTTACGCAGCCAGCTCAGGGCGTGCGGCTCGCTGACAACGACCGGATTCGTGGCATCTTGCTTGCCGAGTGCCAGAGACCAGCTATTTCCTGGAGTCAGCAGCAATCCCAGGGCATAGTCGAACGGCACGTCATCAACCCAGTCGCGATACGCTGCGGGCGGTTGCTCCTCAACGATGATCAGCAGTACCGCCGGGGCGCCATCGTGCAGCAGCCCGGCAGCCTCCAGCAACCCTTGCTCAAAACCGTCAGCGCTGGCGGCAATGGCGCTCATCTCACAGGTTTCACCGCGCATGATCGACCACAGGCCGATCACCGCATTGTGCACCGAAAGGCTGAATTGGGTAGGTGATAGCGGTTGCTCTTCAGCCAGATCACTGAGAATGGCGAAAGTGCGCGGAGTTTCTCCATGCCGCGAGACAAACACTAGAGGCACATCGCGCAAGCCATCGGCCAACGGCCAGCCGACGGCAAAGGCCATGCGGGCCAGACGGCTCAGACGGCGGCGGTGCATGGCAGGCAGAAATGATACATCCGGCGCTTGGTCAGAGGGCGGGAAAGCCTGTGTTGCCTGGCTCCAGCGCTGCCAGTCGGCAGTCGTCTGCACGCCTGGCGCCCAGGCTCGCCACTGGCTGATGTCGAATGTGATCACAATGCTTGTTTCCCGCCCTGAGGGACTTCCTTGCCGAGGGTGTGGCTCGCGGCTAGCGAATTGGCAGGGTGTGGTGCTATCGCCGAGTGGCGCGCATTATCCCGGTGACGCTGGCGCGGAGCAAATGCTGGTTGTAACTGCGTCTGCCTGTAAAAGACCTCGAACAATCAAGTTTGTCAGAACGGTCGTTTTTTTCCCGACAGGCGGCGGCAATCGGTTGTCGGTCGATTCCTCAACAAGTTGAGGCAGGTGGTACTGGTCAAGCCAGCGCCGGCACCACATACTCGGTCATTCCCAGATACACGGAGGTCTTTCCATGCGGCGCGTGGTGTTCAATCAGAAAGGTGGTGTGGGTAAATCGAGTATCGCTTGTAACCTGGCGGCGGTGAGTGCCAGTGAAGGCTATCGAACCTTGCTGATCGACCTGGATGCCCAGGCCAACTCGACCCAGTACCTGACCGGCCTGACCGGTGAGGACATTCCCATGGGTATTGCCGACTTCTTCAAGCAAACCCTGTCGTCGGGGCCGTTTGCCAAGAAGAACAAGGTCGATATTTACGAAACGCCCTTCGACAACCTGCATGTGGTTACCGCCACGGCCGAGCTGGCCGACCTGCAGCCCAAGCTTGAGGCCAAACACAAGATCAACAAGCTGCGCAAACTGCTCGATGATCTGGATGAAGACTATGACCGGATCTATCTGGACACGCCGCCTGCGTTGAACTTCTATGCGGTTTCTGCGCTGATCGCCGCTGATCGTGTGCTGATTCCCTTTGACTGTGACAGCTTCTCCCGCCAGGCACTGTACGGCCTGCTGGCTGAAATCGAAGAGCTCAAGGACGACCACAACGAAGACCTGCAAGTCGAAGGCATCGTGGTCAACCAGTTCCAGGCCAGGGCCAGCCTGCCTCAGCAGATGCTCGACGAGCTGCTGGCCGAAGGTCTGCCGGTGTTGCCGGTGTACCTCAACAGCTCAGTGAAGATGCGTGAGTCGCACCAGGCCAGCCTGCCGTTGATTCATCTGGAACCGCGACACAAGCTGACCCAGCAGTTTGTCGAGCTGCACGCACTGCTTGAAGAAAACGCCTAAACCCCTTGGCTACGCAACCACTCCAGGAGTTGCTGGAGTGGGAAAGCACCACTCTGGCGCGCCACTTCCCGGCCATTTTTGAACAGGATCAGGCTGGGAATCGAACGAATCGCCAATTGCCCCGCCAGTTGCTGGTTGGCCTCGCTGTCCAGCTTGGCCAGGCGGCAGCGCCCGCTCAACTGGCTGGCAGCCTGCTCGAAGGTCGGTGCAAAGGATTTGCACGGCCCGCACCAGTCAGCCCAGACGTCGATCAGCAACGGCAGGTCGCCTTTGATCTGGCTGGCGTAGTCGCCTTGCTTGAGGTCGAAAGGTTTGCTCAGCAACACCGGGCTTTTGCAGCGGCCGCATTTGGGCGTGTCGCCGAGGCGCCCGGCAGGAATGCGGTTCAGGCCGTTGCAGTGCGGACAGGGTATTACCAGTGAATCGGTCATGGGGGCTCCAGGGTTTCGCTATGGCGGTCAGGACGAGCAGCTGATTTCCAGGTGTTTGCCCCACTCCGGCGGTCGTTCGGCATAGGCCTGCATGTCCGGCTGCTCGTCGAACGGCTTGCACAGCACCTGATGCAGCCGCCGCACTTCCTCATAGTCACCGCCTTCAGCGGCTTCGATGGCCCGTTGCGCCAGATAATTGCGCAGGATGTAGAGCGGATTAACGGCGTGCATGCGCTCGCGACGCCCTTCGGCGTTACCAGGCTCGCGGGCGATGCGCGCCAGATAGTCGTCTGCCCAGCGGTCGAACCCGGCCAGGTCGATGAAGTCATCACGGACCACGCGCACCGCCTCGTCGGCAGGCTGGTCGCCGAGCGTACGGAAGAACAGGGTGTAATCCACTGCGCCGGGCTGCATCAGTTGCAGCAGGCGTTCGATCAGGGCCTTGTCGCCTTCGTGCGCTTCGGTCAGCCCCAGGCGACGACGCATCAGGTGCAGGTAGTGCGCCTCGTACAATGGCAGGAACAAGGCCAGGGTCTGTTGCAACGCCTCGACGCTGATGAACGGCGTCAGGGCCTGGGCCAGGGCACTGAGGTTCCAGTGGGCGACTGGCACCTGATTGCTGTAGCTGTAGCGGCCCTGGTCGTCGGAATGGTTGCAGATGAAGTTGGCGTCGAAGTCATCGAGGAAGGCAAACGGGCCGAAGTCGAAGGTGATGCCCAGGATCGACATGTTGTCGGTGTTCATCACGCCATGGCAGAAGCCGTAAGCCTGCCAGAGGGCAATCAGCTCGGCATTGCGCTCGACGATGCTGCGAAACATTGCCAGGTAAGGCTCGGGCTCGGTCTGGCACTCAGGGAAATGCTGGCTCAGCACGTGCTCGGCGAGAATGCGCTGTTGCTCGGGCTGACGGGTGTAGTAGAAATACTCGAAGTGACCGAAGCGCACATGGCTCGGCGCCAGGCGCAGCACCATTGCCGCGCGCTCCTGGGTTTCACGCCAGACCGGCGTGCTCGAACCGATGACGCACAAGGCTCGGCTGCTCGGGATGCCCAGGGCATGCAGGGCTTCACTGGCAAGAAACTCACGGATCGACGAGCGCAGCACGGCACGGCCGTCGCCCATGCGCGAGTAGGGGGTTTGCCCGGCACCCTTGAGGTGCAGGTCCCAGTGTTCGCCAGCGTCGTTGTAGACCTCACCGAGGAGCAAGCCGCGACCATCGCCCAGACGTGGGCTGTAGCCACCGAACTGGTGCCCGGAATAGACCATCGCCCGAGGCTCGGCCTCGCTCCAGAGCTTGTGGCCGCCAAACAGTTCGGCAAATACCGGTGAGTGCGCCTCGGTCGGCTCCAGGTCGAGCAGCGCCATGGCGGCGTCGCTGGCAACCACCAGGCGCGGCTCGGCAATCGGCTCGGGCAGCACCGAGGTTGAGAAGGCATCGCCCAGGCGGGCGAAACGGTTGTCGAAGGTCAGTTCGTCGAGGGCTTTCAACGGCCATCTCCTGAAGAAAACCTGAGTATTCTGCAAGGGTATGGCCGTCTGCGTCCAGTCAGGCCAGTTTGCCTGGCGCGGTGTCGTCCGGTTTGTCGTCACTGTCTGACGGTTTCACGATCACCGTCTTGTCGTGCTGCTCCACGGGCACCATCTTGTATTCCTGACCCTGCATGTTCTTCAGGTAGACCTCCATCTGCCGGAACGAGATGTTGATCTTCTGCTTCTTGAACTCCTTGTTGATGAAGCGGTTGATCTCGTCCAGTACCGGGTTACGGTCGCCCAGGTCACGCACGTGCATGCGCAGTTCGTGGTCGAGGGTGCTTTCACCGAAGTTGAGGAAGTAGACGATCGGCTCCGGTTCCTTGAGCACCCGCGGGTTGTCCTTGGCCGCTTTGAGTAGCAGCTCGCGCACCAGGTCCAGGTCCGAGCCGTAGTCGACCCCCAGCTTGAGGGTGACGCGGGTGACGGTGTCGGTCAGCGACCAGTTGATCAGTTGCCCGGTGATGAAGGTCTTGTTCGGGACAATGATGTCCTTGCGGTCGAAGTCGGTGATGGTGGTGGCGCGGATCCGGATCTTGCTGACCGTGCCGGACAGGTTGCCGATGGTGATGGTGTCACCGATACGCACCGGGCGTTCGAACAGGATCATGATGCCGGAGATGAAGTTGGCGAAGATCTCCTGCATGCCGAAGCCCAGGCCCACCGACAGGGCGGCGACCAGCCACTGCAGCTTGTCCCAGCTCACGCCCAGTGCCGAGAGCGTCGAGACAAAACCGACCCCGGCAATCACGTAGGAGAGCAGGGTGGTCGTGGCGTAGGCGCTGCCCTGGGCCAGGTTCAGACGGGACAGCACCAACACTTCCAGCAAGCCCGGCAAGTTGCCGGCCAGGGCGATGGTGATGCCGATGATTACCAGCGCACCGAGCAGGTCGCTGAGGCTGATTGGCACCATGCTCATGGTCGCGCCGGTGCCGCTGGTGTATTCGTACAGGGTGATGTTGTCGAGGTAGGCGACCACGCTGATCAGGTCGGACCAGACCCAGTAGAGTGCCCCGATGAAGCCGCCGAGCAGGGCCAGGCGGATCAGGCGCAGCGACTGCTGGTTGACCTGTTCAATGTCCAGGGTCGGCTCTTCGACGATCACTTCGCCATCCAGGCCCTCCTTGGTGGCCTGGCGCTTGCTCAGTGCGCGCTGGTAAGCCAGGCGGCGGGCAGCCACTGCCAGGCCGCGCACAAACGCCGCCTCGATGACCAGCCAGAACATCAGCAGGTAGAGGGTGTCGATCAGGCGATCGGTGAGTTTCAGCGCGGTGTAGTAGTAGCCGAAACACACGGCGATGAACAAGGCGATCGGCAGGGCGGTGAAGGCCACCCCTACGGCCTGGCGAAACAGTGAGGTGTTGCGGTGGGCCGGGCTGCTGATCAGCAGGCGGCTGAGCAACCAGGTCATCAAGGCGTAGCAGGTCAGCACCACGCCGATGCCGAGCACATCATCTGCCAGCGCCGACGGCTGGTGCTCGGCCACGGCGACGACACCGACCAGTGCCAGGACCACGGCGCCGAGGCGGCGGATCCATCGGCGCAGGAATTCGACCTGGGCCTTTTCCCAACGAAAATGCAGTTCGGCCACGCCGCCCGGGGCCAGGATGCGGTAGGCGGTGTAGAACACCATCCAGGCCTGGGCGACTTGCCAGAGCGCGGCGCCGAGGTTGGCGTTCTGCCCGCGGGCGTCGATCTGCAGGGCAAAACCGCACAACGCCAGGCCCAGGCTGACCGGCAGGGCGAGGAGAATGTTGATCAGGATCGCCTGCGGCGTATGCCACTGGCTGTCACGCTTGAAGTGACCGACGTCCTTGTGGACCTTGTTCAGGCGGCCATACAGGTATTTTCGGCGCCACAGCAGTGCGCCGATCAACAGCAGCAGCGGCAGGAACAACAACGGGCGCTGTAGCAAACCGTCGCCAAGTTCCTTGATTCCGGCACCCCACGGCAGGCTGATCAGCTGCTTTTTCAGGCGTTCGGGCACCGTGCTCAGCCACTCCAGGTCCAGCGGCTTGTTGCTCGGAATCCAGAACATCTGCTCGTCGAGCGTCTTGCGCAGGCTCTGCGAGGTACTCAGCAGTTGCTTCTGGTTCAACTGCAGGGTGATGGACTCGTTCAGCAGTGCACTCAGTTCGCGGTTCAGCCGTTCGAGCAGGTCGTTGCGGGTGAACGCTACCTCGAGCAAGGCCTTGCGCAGTTGCGGAGTGACGTTTTCTTCGGGCTGGTTGGCCAGCAGTTTGTCGACGTAGGCGCTCGGGCTGGTGATCTGCTCACGCTGCTGGTTGATCTCGAATTGATACAGGCGGATATCGGCGATCTGGTCGGCGAGGTCGCGATCGACCTTCAGGTGGGGCAGCGACTGCTTCTGCTTGTAGAGAATCTTCGACAGCAACAGGCTGCCGCGCAGGACGTTGATCTGCTCATCCAGGGCCTGGTCGGCCTGGGTCAGGCTGTCCAGTTGCTGCTTGGTCTTGAGGTTCTGCTGGGTGAGTTCGTTGAGGCGGTCGGTGCTGCGCAGCAGGTAGTCGGAGAGCTTGAGGTTGGCCGCGCTTTCGGTGGCCAGCAAGGTGCTGCCGCCGGCTTTCTGGGCTTCGATCGACTGCTCGGTAACCGTCTGCTGGGACTGCGCCAGGCGCTTCTGGTTGATCAGGGTCTGCAGGTCCTGGATTTCCTGTTCCAGGCGGGCGACGCGCTCGATCAGCAGGTCATGCTGGCTGTTGCCCAGGTCTTGCAGCAGGCTGTTGCCTGCCAGCTCCTGGCGGCGCAGCACGGTGACGGCATTGATCGCGGCCAGTTCGGCGTTGAGCTGGTTGCGCTGATCGGCGGACAACGTTTTGCCGCCGTCCTTGCCAATCTTCAGGCTGTTGTTGATCTGCTGTGCGCGGGTCTGGTTGGCGCTGATTTCGGCCTGCGCACGCTCGGGACGGGTCTGAGCGGTGATGGTCAGGCTGTTGGCTTCAGACAGCGCCTTTTGCAGTTCACCCTGCTCGGTGTTGCGTTCGGAGAGTATCTGTTCCAGCTGCGGCACGTTCAGCGCGGCGTAGCGCTGGGCGACCGGCACCACTTTGCTGTCGTTGAGCTTGCGCAGTTCGCGCTGGTTTTCGCTGGTTTTGTGCGGTGCATCGGCAAGCTGTTGCTTGAGTGCAACCAGCTTTTTCTCGGCATCTTCCTTGCTGGAGAGGAAGGCCAGGGTTTGCTCGAGTACCTGTTGCAGGGCTTTCTGCTCGGCCTCGGGCAGCTTGCGCTCGGCAATCTTGTCCAGGCTGTTTTGTATGGACGCACTGGTCGGCGGTTCTGCCGCCCAGACGGAGGAGAGTGACAGGCACAGCCCGAGCAGGGCTGCGCATACAGTGGTGCGCAGGGACATAGGCAGAATGTTCTAGCAAGCAGGGGCGAAGTAATGAGTTTAAAGGAACAACCCGGGGCCGGGTCGAGTTCCTTCGGGGAATTTGACGCCCACTTTGCTGATCTTGTTCCCTTCCATCACCGCCACTGTCCAGAGCGTGTTGTTCCATTCGATCTGGTCGCCGACGACCGGTGCACCGCCAACCTTCTGTGCAATGAAGCGGCTCAGGGGCATGTGCGGGTCCTGGCCGGCGAGCGGCAAACCGTACAACGCCGCTACAGCCCCCAGTTCTGCGTCACCTTCGAGCACAAAGTCGCCGAAGAAACGCAGATCGAGACCACGCTGTGGCGCCTGACTGAACAGCTTGCCGAGGGCTGGAAGGTTGTGTTCGTGGCCGATCACGCAGAGCAGGTCATCGACTTCCAGGGTGGTACTTCCCGACGGATGGAGCAGTTGCTGGCCACGAAACAGGGCAGCAATACGGGTGCCTTCGGGCATTTTCAGTTCGCGCAGTGCTGCGCCGATGCACCATTTTTCCGCACCCAGGCGATAAACGAACAGTTCCCACTCGCTGGTGATGTGCACTTCGAGGGCCGAGCGGGAGATGGGCGCCGGGTCTGGTGGTACCGTGACCTTGAGCAGCTTGGCCACCCACGGCAGGCTGGTGCCCTGCACCAGCAGCGAAACCAGCACGATAAAGAACGCCAGGTTGAAGAACAGCTGGGCATCGGGTAACCCGGCCATCAACGGGAACACTGCCAGAATGATCGGTACCGCACCGCGCAATCCGACCCAGGAAATGAAGGCTTTCTCGCGGCCGTGGAAGGCCTTGAACGGCAGCAGGCTGGCCACCACCGACAACGGCCGGGCGAAGATGATCATCCACAACGCCAGGCCCAGGGCGGGCAGGGCGATGGGTAGCAGGTCGTGCGGGGTAACCAGCAGCCCCAGCACCAGGAACATGCCGATCTGGGCCAGCCAGGCCATGCCGTCGAGCATGTGCAAAATGCCATGGCGGCTGCGGATCGGCCGGTTGCCCAGCACCAGGCCGCACAGGTACACCGCGAGGAAGCCGCTGCCGTGCAAGGCGTTGGTGAGGGAGAACACTACCAGTCCGCCAGCCACTACCAGGATCGGGTACAGGCCACCGGCCAGGTTGATGCGGTTGACCAGTTGCAGCATCAGCCAGCCGCCACCCAGGCCCAGCAGGCCGCCGATACCGAATTCGCGCAGCAGGTGGGTCAACAGGCTCCAGTGCAGGCCGGTCTGGCCGCTGGCAATCATGTCGATCAGGGTCACGGTGAGAAACACGGCCATCGGGTCGTTACTGCCCGACTCGATTTCCAGCGTCGCGGTTACCCGTTCGTTCAGGCCTTTGCCGCCGAGCAGGGAAAACACCGCCGCAGCATCCGTAGAGCCAACGATTGCGCCGATTAGCAGGCCCTGTATCAGGCTCAGGTTGAACAGCCAGGCGGCGACCATGCCGGTCAGGCCGGTGGTGATCAGTACGCCTACCGTGGCCAGCGACAGTGCGGGCCAGAGGGCGACGCGAAAACTCGCCACGCGCGTGCGCAAGCCGCCATCGAGGAGGATCACCGCCAGTGCCAGGTTGCCCACCAGGTAAGCGGTCGGGTAGTTATTGAAAATGATGCCGCCGCCATCGACGCCAGCGAGCATGCCGACGGCAAGAATGATGACCAGGATCGGGATGCCCAGGCGTGATGACAGCGAGCTGACCAGAATACTTGCACCTACCAGCAATGCGCCGATCAAGAACAGGCTATTGATGGTGGACGCATCCAAAGGCAGTACTCCGGGGAAAAGCAGGAAGGGGGCGATCAGCTGTGGATAAGCAGTTCGCGTGCCAATCGATTCTAACCTGATGAATTGGCAGCATGTAAAGCGTTTCTGCAGATGAAAAAAAAGCACCGCGATGGGTGCCTTTTTTTGTGTTGCCTGGAATGGCCCTATCGCGGCTAAAGCCGCTCCTACAAGGAGCGGCTTTAGCCGCGAAGAGGCCGGTGCAGGGTTACTACGCCTGCTTGAGCTCACGCATCGCTTTGCCTTTTACCGGTGCATCCTTGGCAACGTAGTACTTGGCAGTGCTACGCGGCAACGACTGGCGGCCACGGATCTTGTCGGAGATTTTCTCGGCGATCATGATCGTGGTGGCGTTGAGGTTACCGGTGATGATGATCGGCATGATCGAGGCATCGACCACGCGCAGACCCTGCATGCCATGCACGCGACCCTGGCCATCGACCACGGCCATGTCGTCGGTGCCCATCTTGCACGAGCAGGACGGGTGAAACGCGGTTTCGGCGTGTTCACGGATGAACGTGTCCAGTTCCTCGTCCGTCTGCACGTCGGCACCCGGGCTGATTTCACGGCCACGGTAGGCGTCCAGCGCCGGCTGGGCCATGATTTCACGGGTCAGGCGGATACCGTCACGGAACTCCTGCCAGTCCTGCTCGGTGGCCATGTAGTTGAACAGGATGCTCGGGTGCTGGCGTGGGTCTTTCGACTTGGCCTGGATACGGCCGCGGCTTGGCGAACGCATCGAACCCATGTGCGCCTGGAAACCGTGTTCCTGTACGCCATTGCTGCCGTTGTAGTTAATCGCCACCGGGAGGAAGTGGTACTGGATGTTCGGCCACTTGAATTCAGGGCGGGTGCGGATGAAACCACCGGCCTCGAACTGGTTGCTGGCGCCGATACCGGTACCGTTGAACAGCCACTCGGCACCAATGGCCGGCTGGTTGTACCAGAGCAGCGACGGATACAGGGACACCGGTTGGGTACAGGCGTATTGCAGGTACAGCTCGAGGTGGTCCTGCAGGTTTTCACCAACGCCCGGCAGGTCGTGGACCACCGGAATGTCCAGGCTTTTCAGCAATTCGGCCGGGCCGACACCGGAGCGTTGCAGCAGTTGCGGCGAAGCGATGGCGCCGCTGCAGACGATGACTTCCTTGCGCGCACGGGCTTCCACGCGCTCTTCGCTGGCGCCGACCAGGTAGGTCACGCCAACGGCGCGCTTGCCGTCGAACAGCACGCGATCGGTCAGGGCGTGGGTGACGATGGTCAGGGTCGAACGCTTCTTGGCGGTGTCCAGGTAACCGCGGGCGGTGCTGGAGCGACGGCCTTTGGGCGTCACGGTACGGTCCATCGGACCGAAACCTTCCTGCTGGTAGCCGTTGAGGTCTTCGGTACGCGGGTAACCGGCCTGCACGCCGGCTTCGACCATGGCGTGAAACAGCGGGTTGTTGCCGGCTTTCGGCGTGGTCACGCTGACCGGGCCTTCGCCGCCGTGGTAGTCGTTCGCGCCGATGTCGCGGGTTTCCGCCTTGCGGAAGTACGGCAGGCAGTCCAGGTAGGTCCAGTCTTCCAGGCCTGGCAGTTCAGCCCAGCCGTCGAAGTCCATGGCGTTACCACGGATGTAGCACATGCCGTTGATCAACGACGAGCCACCCAGGCCCTTGCCGCGACCGCACTCCATGCGGCGGCCGTCCATGTGCGGCTCCGGATCGGTCTCGTAGGCCCAGTTGTAGCGGCGGCCCTGCAGCGGAAAAGCCAGGGCGGCCGGCATCTGGGTGCGGAAGTCGGCGCGGTAGTCCGGGCCGCCGGCTTCGAGCAGCAAAACAGTGACGCCTTCGTCTTCGGTCAGGCGGGTCGCCAGGGTGTTACCGGCAGAACCGGCACCGACGATGATGTAATCGAATTCATGGGACATTGCTGTTCCCTCATGTTGGCAGTAGGCAGGAAAGCGGGATAGCGCCCGGGCCTTGCGGACCGGGCGCGGCTACAGGGGTGCTCAGAACACCGAGTTGTAGTTGCCCAGCTCTACCTGTACCGATTTGATGCGGGTGTACTGCGCCAGCGAGCTCACGCCGTTTTCACGGCCGACACCGGACTGCTTGTAGCCGCCAACCGGCATTTCCGCAGGCGACTCGCCCCAGGCGTTGATCCAGCAGATACCGGCTTCCAGCTGGTGGATGATGCGGTGCGCACGGCTGATGTCGTTGGTGCAGACGCCGGCGGCCAGGCCGTACTCGGTGTCGTTGGCGCGACGGATGACTTCTTCTTCGGTTTCGTAGGAGAGGATGCTCATTACCGGGCCGAAGATCTCTTCCTTGACGATGGTCATGTCGTCACGGCAGTCGGTGAATACGGTCGGTGCAACGAACGCGCCCTTGGCGAATTCGCCGTCGGTCAGGCGCTCGCCGCCGCACAGTACACGTGCGCCTTCTTCCTTGCCCTTGGCGATGTAGCCGAGCACGCTTTCCATGTGGGCGAAGCTGACCAGCGGGCCGAAGTTGGTGTTCTCGTCTTCAGGGTTGCCAACGCGGATGCGCGCAACGCGCTCGGCGATCTTGGCTTCGAAAGCCGCTTTCATCGAGGCCGGGATGAAGACACGGGTACCGTTGGTGCAGACCTGACCCGAGCTGTAGAAGTTGGCCATCATGGCGATGTCGGCGGCGCGATCGAGGTCGGCGTCTTCGCAGATGATCAGCGGCGACTTGCCACCCAGTTCCATGGTGACTTCCTTGAGCGTCGAGCTCGAAGCGCTGGCCATGACTTTCTTGCCGGTGGTGGTACCGCCGGTGAAGGAAATTTTTTCGATGCGCGGGTGCTCGGTCAGCCAGGTGCCGACTTCGCGGCCGCTGCCGGTCAGGACGTTGAACACGCCGTCCGGCAGGCCGGCTTCGGTGTAGATCTCGGCCAGCTTCAGGGTGGTCAGCGAGGTGACTTCCGACGGTTTGAAGATCATCGCGTTACCGGCCGCCAGGGCAGGTGCGGATTTCCACAGGGCGATCTGGATCGGGTAGTTCCAGGCACCGATGCCGACGGTTACGCCCAGTGGCTCGCGGCGGGTGTAGACGAACGAGCTGTCGCGCAGCGGGATCTGCTCGCCTTCAATGGCTGGCACCAGGCCTGCGTAGTACTCCAGTACGTCTGCACCGGTGACGATGTCGACGTAGCGGGTTTCGGAGTAGGACTTGCCGGTATCCAGGGTTTCCAGCGCGGCGAGCTCGTCATTGCGCTCACGCAGGATGTCGACGGCACGACGCAGGATGCGCGAACGCTGCATGGCAGTCATCGCCGCCCAGACTTTCTGGCCGCGCTCGGCGCTTTCTACAGCACGCTCGACGTCGGCTTGGGTAGCACGTTGTACCTGAGCGAGGACTTCGCCGTTGGCCGGGTTGATGGCGTCAAAGGTAGCGTCGCTGGAAGCGTCGACATAACCACCATCAATGTAGAGTTTTTGCAGTTCGAAACGGGCCATAGTGTCCTCGCAAGTGCATTGTGTTTTTGGCTATCCGAGCGGCGCTCCTGCCCGTTGGGCATTTGCGGCGCGTGATGGTTCAGAGGCCCGGGTTTGTGTGTTCGGGCTCGTCTGCTTCGCCAGTTGTAGATCCATGTATTCGTAAGCGATTTGCTGCGCCTGGTCGGTGTCGAAAGCGTCTCCGGACAAGGCACCGCGCAGCCACAGACCGTCGATCAACGCTGCCAGTCCACGGGCCGCACTGCGCGCTTCGGCGAGCGGCAGCACACGGCGGAACTGACAGCACAGGTTGGAATACAAGCGGTGATCGTTGATCCGCTGCAACCTGTGCAATGACGGCTGGTGCATGCTGGTGGACCAGAACGCCAACCAGGTTTTCATTGCCGGGCCGTTGACCTGACTGGCGTCGAAGTTGCCTTCGATGATCACCTGCAGGTGGGCACGCGGGCTGTTGTCCTTGAGCGCCTGCCGGCGGGCGGCGACGTTCTCGTTCAGCACGCTCATCAAGTACCGCATGGTCGCTGCGATCAGGCCGTTCTTGTCCTGAAAGTAGTGACTGATGATGCCATTCGACACACCGGCCAAACGGGCGATCAGCGCAATGCTGGCATCTCCCATGCCGACCTGGTCGACCGCCAGCAATGTGGCTTCGATCAACTGTTGGCGGCGAATGGGTTGCATACCGACCTTGGGCATTTTGCAAATCTCCTCAGGCCTGCGAGCAGTCGACGAGCGGCTGCCTCGGCGAAGGCCAGTCTATTTTGTTTTGATTGAACGTTCAATCAACAAAGAATAAGCTCTGCGACAATCTGTGCCATTGACAGCTTTTTCCTACAGTCGATTGGCCCAAATTGGCACCCCAAAAAGACGTGGAACCCCCGAAACACAAGGTGTTTACGGGTGCAAACGGTGCGTTGAACAGATCTGCCGGGCGGTCGCTGACTGCGCGGTCAATCCTCGAAGAGGGACTTTTGATCTGATTTTTTCAATGCAATCGATTCGGGATCACGGTTTTTCAGAGTGCTTTTATAACACCTGCTGCTGTGGGGCTATTGCACCATTTGCTCAGGGAAAGGTTGTTTTCGTTTCTCTCGCACTGCCCGGAGCCTACGTGCAATGAGTTCTGCCTCCCTTATCAAGACCCCTACCGAGAGGGTCCGGGTCAATAGCGTGGTGTTCATCACCTCCGCGTTGCTGATCCTTGTACTGACTGCCTTGCTTATCGCTGTACCGGAAAAAGCCGGCGAAGTGCTCAACGTCGCCCAGACATGGCTGACGCGCAGCTTCGGCTGGTATTACATGCTGGTGATCGGCGGCTACCTGGTATTCGTCATCGTTCTGGCCTTCTCCAGCTTCGGCAAGCTCAAGCTGGGCGGCAAGGACGACAAACCCGACTTCAGCTACGGCGCGTGGGCCGGCATGCTGTTCTCCTCGGGCATCGGCATTTCGCTGCTGTACTTCGGCGCTTCGGAGCCGCTGGATCACTACTTCAACCCGCCGGAAGGCACCTCGGCCAGCGCCGAAGCCGCGCGCCAGGGTCTGCAGCTGACCTTCCTCCACTGGGGCCTGCACGGCTGGGCTATCTACGCCCTGGTCGGCCTGGCCGTGGGCTACTTTGCCTACCGTCACAACCAGCCGCTGGCTCTGCGCTCTGCGCTGTACCCACTGATGGGCGAGCGTTGGGTCAAGGGTGGCGCCGGTCATGCGGTGGACATCTTCGGTATGTTCGTGACGCTGCTGGGTCTGGTGACCAACCTGGGCATCGGTTCGATGCAGGTGGCCTCGGGCCTGGAATACCTGTTCGGCATGGACCACAGCAAGACCAATCTGCTGATCGTGATCCTGGTCATGGCCACCGTCGCCACTGTGGCTGCAGTGTCTGGCGTAGAGAACGGCATTCGTCGCCTGTCGAACCTGAACATCATGTTGTTCAGCGGCCTGCTGATCTTCGTCCTGCTGGCGGGTGACACCCTGCACCTGCTCAACGGTTTCGTGCAGAACATCGGCGACTACCTCAACGGCATCGTGCTGAAGACCTTCGACCTCTACGTCTACGAAAGCGAGGCGGGCAAGTCCGAGCGCTGGCTGGGGCTGTGGACCGTGTTCTACTGGGCCTGGTGGATTTCCTGGGGCCCGTTCGTCGGCATGTTCATCGCCCGTATCTCCAAAGGCCGCACCGTGCGTGAGCTGGTGGCCGGGGTGCTGCTGATCCCGCTGGGCTTCACCCTGGCCTGGCTGTCGATCTTCGGCAACACCGCGCTGGACCTGGTGATGAACCATGGCGCCGTGGAGCTGGGCAAGACCGCGCTCGAGCAGCCGTCGATGTCGATCTACCAACTGCTGGAATTTTTCCCGGCGGCCAAGATTGTCATTGGTGTGGCGGTGTTCGTCGGCTTCGTGCTGTTCCTCACCCCGGCCGACTCTGGCGCGGTGATGATGGCTAACCTTTCGTGCAAAGGCGGCCAGGTCGACGAGGATGCGCCGCACTGGATGGTGGTGTTCTGGTCGGTGGTGATCACCCTGGTAACCATCGGTCTGCTGTTCGCCGGCAACTTCGCCGCCATGCAGACCATGGTGGTACTGGCCGGGCTGCCGTTCTCGGTGGTGCTGGTACTGTTCATGTTCGGTTTGTACAAGGCCATGAAGCAGGACAGCCAGATCGAACAGGAACAAGCCGAGCTGGCCGCTCGCGGTCGCCGCGGTTTCAGCGAGCGCCTGAGCCAGCTCGACCTGCAACCGACCCAGGCCATGGTCCAGCGCTTCATGGACAAGCAGGTCAGCCCAGCACTCAAGGATGCGGCGCAGCAGTTGCAGAACCTTGGTGTCGAGGTGGAAACCCGTGTCGGTCAGTCGCGTTCGACCATGGGCCTGCGGGTGATGATGGAAGAGGGTAACCCGTTCGTTTACGAAGTAAGCCTGGACGGCTATCTGGCCGCGCCAAGCGAAGCGCCGGTCGAAGGCGAAAGCGAAGTGCGCCAGCGTTTCTACCGTGCCGAGGTGTACCTGCAGAACGGCAGCCAGGAATACGATCTGATGGGCTTCACGCCTGACCAGATTACCCGCGATGTACTCGATCAGTTCGAGAGCCATCGGCAGCTGCTGGGGCGGGTTTATAGCTAACCCATTCGATGCATGACCTCAAAGGCCCTGTTCGCGAGAACAGGGCCTTTGTCGTTTCAGAGAGTTCAGTCGTCACTGGCGTTGATGATGTCGGCCTGTGGCGCGGACTCCTGTTTGAGGATATCCACAGCCTTGGTGCAGAACTTGATGGGTAGCTTCGCCGCCGCGAGGGTATGCCGGTCGCGCGCCAGCGCACGATAGCCTGTGGGGTCATCGCAGTCGACGGCGTCCGGGGCACCGCGTTTGATGGTGTACAGCAGCAGGTCGGGGGAGTCTCGATGCCAGGCGATATCAACACCGCCATCAGGCCGCCGCACGCTGGTGAAGTTGATAGCGGGCGGACCAGCGGGAAGGAGTTTGACCGGCAGGCTCAGGGCATTGCCCATCAATGCGTAGGACGGCCGCTCGTCCGGGGCCTGAACACCGATTACGCAAAGGAAGTTCCAGCCCGGCTGCGGCCCGATGGGCACATCGATCAGGTTTTCGCTGGCGGCAATGGTACCGCTGTAGCCGATGGGGTCCTCACAGGTCAGTGGATCCAAGGTGGTTTTGTAGCGATAGTTTGGGGTATCGATCTGGAACCGCAAATTCCAGGACGGAAGAACCGGTTCGCCCTCCGCGCTGGTAGCAATTTTCTGCAAGCGGTTAATGGGCTCCAACGCCTTGAATTGAAAGCCGGGGAGCAGGTCGCAACCCTCCAGGTTCAAATCGACCCGACCGTCCTTGAAGCAGCCTTTGATACGTTGAACCGGTGCGGCGTAATTGGTCGTGCCGTGGTTCTGCACTTGGCCTTCCTGTTGAAGACATGGATTGTTCAGGCCGCAGCGGGGCAGCTTGCTCGTCTCGCTGGCGACGCTGTTGACCACGCTGACGACAAGGTTGTCACCCGCTGTGACAACCGGGCTGCCTGAAGCCCCTTCGGCCACCCCTGGGCAGTGATTGCGTCGAACATTGCGCCAGACCCAGGGTGTTTCGATGACCACGTCTGCGGTGTCTTCCGAGCAGGTTGCCAGGCGCAGTCCCTGGTCAGGCCGGCTGGGTTCACCAATCACCTTGACCGGACTGCCGGCAGCAGGGCTAGCGCCCAGGGAAAGTGGTGTAACTGCCTGGGCGATGACGTCATCCAGGCTGCTTTCCAGCTCCAGCAATGCCAGATCGATGCCTTGCATACTGCTCCACACGATGCGTTTGAGGGGGAAGGTTTTACGTGTCTCTTGTGTATCGACGAAGAAGTTGAAGCTGACAGTACCTTCCAGTAATTGATCCTGGACGATGATGCCATTGCGCTTGTCGATGCAATGGCCACTGGTTACGACGTAGGCAGGGCCACTCGATGAAGTCGGTGAGTCGCGGCTGTCCATCAGTGTGGCGATGCATTGCGTGTTGTTCGGAAGGGACAGGCGCCCGATTCCGCTCCACTTGCTGTTTTCCTCTTGCGCATTGGTTAGCGTCACGGCGCCAGGTGACGTGGTGGTCTCGGTTTGCTCCGCAAGTGCCTGGAAGGACGTCCATATCAATACTGCACCGAGAAGGTGTGGGGTTACGGTCGGCATTGGAAAGCTCCTATGTGGGTTGCCGACGTCAATTTCCATTGTTGCGCATAGGGCTTGTGGTACATAACGCTCAAGCCATGTCAGCTTTACCAGGATGACTTTCCGGTGCTGCACTGGTACATCTCATGCCCGGATCGGGCCAGCAATATGTATGGTTTGCACGAGTATCGAGTCAGCAATTCTAGGGCTCCACATACAGGGGCCCTAAGCCGATGTCGATAACTTTGAATGTGTCAGTACCTGATCTGCGCACTGTAGTTGCCCACCAGTTTGCCAGCCGTCCAAGTCTGCGTGAGGTGCTCGGCAGAGCCGTCTTCAAACTTCTCGCAACACATCACCCGCAACTCATCAGTGATCTGCCCGGAATCAATACCGCCGAATCGTTCACGGTGGTCCGCCTGGCCGATGACGGCACGCGCAATACCGAGTTGCTCGTCTCCCATGTCCTTCACTCGCTGCTTCAGCCCCAACCGGTGGCCTTCAATCATCAGGACCGATTGGCACCTGGCGCTCTCACGGACAGCGATTCAAGCAACCTTAACAAACTCGCTCAGATCAGACTCGACGAGCTGAACGGTGCCTTTGACGAATTGCGGGGCTCGTTGTTCCAGCGTTTCAAGCAAGCGCAGATTGAATACTGGAATGGCGCCGAGGACACGCTGGAAGGGGTGAGCCGAAGCCGCTGTTTGCAACAGATGCTTCGCGCCGCCTTGTTGCAGGGTGTGCGCACGGGGGGCTTGACTGAAGACGCAAGCATCTGTGTCCTGGACGTGTTGCAGGGCTCAGTTGAGCATTTGGGTTTGTTCGCGGTGGAAGTCCAGGTCGACAGTTATGTGAACAGCGACCTGTTGCCCGATCTACTGATTTGTGCCGAGCGAGATGAGGGCCAGTTAGTAATCTGGTGTACACCGGCTGGCAAGGTGCGCTGCTACGAATCCTACGATGCCTTTGGCGAGGCATTGTGCGCCGAAACGGCTGCCCGCTATCAGTTCGAGTCGCTGAGTTGGCAGCGCTTCGCGTTGAGTGGCGAAGTATTCGCGCTTCAGGTCGGTCTATTGCTCAACGCTGTACTGGATCAGGTGGATAGAGCGCAAGTAGCGTCGCTGAATACCGTTGAGTGCCTTGAGCAAGCGTTCGCTGAGCTCTCTGATCCTGCGCGATTTTTCCCTGCTTCAGGTTTTTTCGATAATGATCTTCCTGCGGTCAAACTGCCGGACTGGTTGGCTCGGGTGGGCTCTGCCGATCAGTTCGAGTACCACGCGGCGGTGCTGGACCTGGCAATCCTGCAGGTTGCTTCTGCTGGAGTGACCGCGTTGCAGGACATAGACGACCTCAATAGCTACACCGCCCGTTGCCTGCGTGCGCAAATGCTGGAAGACCATCCGGTGGAGGCGAATTATTTTGCCGACGATCTGCTTTTGGCGGTATCCGTACCTGTAGGTGACCCGAAAGGCGTCGGTATTGAAACGCTTCGCGATGCTCGTAGGTTGACGCTGACCCAACTGGCCATTGGTCATCTGGATGCCCTGAAGGGTGGCATTGTTACCGGCATAACTCACCGCCATGAGCAACTGATCATGGCGTGGATGACTCCGCTCTATGTCACCGACCTTATAGAACGCGTCGATATCGGTGGTACCTATCCCCTGTACCTCCAAGAAAAACTGAATGATGCCGCCAGCTTGGATTGGCGGGTCACGCGATTCGGCCGCGAGTGGCGCTGCCGCCTGCTGTTCGATGCGTTGAAGGCGAAAATCACGGGTAAATTGAGTGAACCGGCGTGGCGGACGCTCGCGGCATTTTGCCGTAATGCTGAACTGCCACACGAAGCCCTGAAGATAGGCCCGCTGGCGTTCAAGCGCTCGCCGGCTTCGCAGCATAGTGACGAAGTCGACTGCATGTTCGTGATCCAGATTGACGAGCCAAACAGCTGGTTGATCTATCGCCCACTGTATGCCGATGATCCACTCTGCCAATTCAATGACCCACACGCCTTGATGGCGGCGGTCAGCGAGCCCGGGGAGTTGCAACTGAGCATTTTGCAGTGGCTCGACCAGAGTGTGCGCAGCATTTACGACGAGGGTGGTTTCAAGGAACCGCATTTGTCGATACTGCCGCTTGATCCTTTCACGATGCCCGAGCGTCCGGCACCTGCCAGTTTGGCCGTGCGATTCTGGGAATCGGAGATTGATGCCCGCATTTTTCAGGCCCAGCGCGAGGTGATGATCGAGCTGGCCGACCGTAACTCGGTATCCAATGCCGAGCATCGATGGGCGGTACTCAAGCAGTTCGGATGGCTCATGTTCAACCTGGTGGCCCCTTTGTTGCCGGGGCCATTGTGCTCCGCCACCTGGCTGCTCCTGGAACTGGGCAGTCTGCATGATGATCTGGAGACCTTGCGCAAGGGTAGCGATGCTGAAAAGTCGCTCGCCATAGCCGACGTACTCAGTAGTCTCGCCATCGCGATGCTCCATGTGCCGATGCCATACCCTGCGTTGCGTGCCAACCGCGGGTTTTGGCCTGCTGTGCGCCTGGACGGCCCGCCCCCGGCATACGTCTTGGCTGCATCGCACGTGCAGGTCAGTGAAGGCCAGGCCTACGTCGCTGGCGCGCTGCAAGAGAGCGCTTGGCAACATCTGGATTTTTCCTGGCTGGGCACTCAAGGCCTGGACCGTTTAACTGCGCAACAACGCAGGCGCCTTCATGCACTGGTTTCGCCCGTCCGCATTGATGGCCTGGTGCCGCTTTCCAGCGGTCCCGCCCAGGGGCTCTATTCCGTCAATCACCTGTATTACGTCCGGCTGGCAGGTGAGGTCTACCAGGTGCTGCTGGAAGAGGGTGGTGCACGAATTGTCGGGCCTTCAGGTACGCCAGGGCCGTATATCAACAAGCAGGAAGGGGGCTGGCGTCTGGATACCCGATTGAGAGGGGGAGGTCCCAGAAAGCTGAAAGTCGAACAAGACCACAAGCGCCTGGTTACCCGGTTGAATGAGCTGTCTACGCAGACCCGAACCGCGTGGGAGCTGTCTCAGGAAAAAGGCGGCCAAGTCCGGTCACTGCTTTTGGACATCAAAAAAATGAAGGCGCTGATAAAGAAAGCGCAAGACAACGAAGGACGCAAAATGTCCGAGGAGGAGGTGCTTAGGCTTGTCAGCTTGTATCAAGGGCGGCTTCAGGGCATGGACGAGCCACTACGTCTGGCACGGATGAAGGCTGTCGAAGCGCACGAGTCACTGGTCAAGCATGATGTTGAGATGGAAGCGGTGCTGGCTACGCTGGGCGAGGAGAAATACCGGGATCGCAGCGACCCCGGGGAGGCCCTCGACTTGAGGGACCGGCACCTGCGATTGAAGCTGGATTTGATCAGAAGCACCGATTACATCCTGAGCGAGCTGTTCCAGTTGGCGGGATACCGTGAGACAAACGCGATGGCTCGCCAGATCATGCAGTTGCCGGCCGAGGCGCGACCTGAGATGTTCCGGCGTTTCAGGGCGAGGATTGTGGAGACGGTCGGCCTGCAGGACAGGATGCTGGTCGCGAGCGGCAACCTCGACCGCTTCCTGCCCATGGTTGATGCGCAATCGCAGCTGAACCCGGGGCCTACTGCCCGGACGGTGCAGGATGTGATTGACGCACGCCAGGTGACCACTATTGATCTGGCTTATCAACAGGCGATGAACCTTGCTGATCTGGGGCTGCATATGGATAAGGTCTCAGGCAAAAAGCGTTTGATCACCTTCCTCGACGACTTGGACAACACTGCATTGAGTAGCGCGGCGAGTGCCCATGGCCAGCTGGCGCTGAGCAATCTTACTGCTGCAGACCGGATAACAGTGCTGCGCACTGCGTGGGACGAATACTTGTCTGCCCTGCTCAACAGCCAGCGAATTGCCCGGGTAGGCGGACGCCTGGTGGATGCCGCCATGCTCGCCCGTTACACGCAGCAAATGCAGTTTCTCAAGGACGCTGCGGGTTCCGAACTGGTGCAGGCGATTCGCGAGCAGGATCTGGGCGAGATGGCCCCTTCGCGCCCGCCCGCCTATCCGGTCGGCGAGTCGCAGCAGCGTATTGCTCACACGGCTAACGGGCGCCTTGTTATCGGCACTGAGATCAGTATTGATGACAAGCAGGTGCTTGAGGTTCGCAGCCCCTACAGCGGGAAAGTACTGCACACGTTTCATCGTCTAAATGGCGCCTGGAGTGAAGAATCAGGCGTATCACAACCCGAGCTACCGGAGTCGGAGCCGGAAGAGGACGCCAAATTGCTGGCCGAAGGTTTGCTTGAGCATAACGCGCAGGTGATCAGTGACGCCGAAGCACTCGTGGCGCGAGACAAGAATGCGGACGGTATTTCGTCGTTGCTTGATGCGCAGATCGAAGATGTTCGCAGAGTCAGCGCCGGCCTGCGCAAAGTGGACGAAGACGATCAGTTGGTCGGCCGCTTGAATGAAGCGCTCGAGGCGTTGCGCGCGAGCAAAGTGCGGATACTGAGCGACCTTTATAGCAACAGCCAGTACCCCAGCGCTGAGGGATTGCGCTACTTGCATGCGCAGCGACTGCTGAAGATCGAGTACGTCGGGCCACGTCAGCAAACCGCCGATGGCGGTGGGCTGGACGAGTACAGAATCATCAGGTTGAAGTCAGCGAGTGATACCAAGGGTAGAAACCTCTGGGCTGCTCATTTTCACTTCAATGATGTCGCAGCCAATGCCACGGCATTCGATAAAGGCCATCTAAAACTCTGGAGCCAACGAAAATGGGGGTACCGTGAACAGCTGATGGCTGCCCAGGCCGGTGAAACGCTGAGTATCTATCGTGGCAATCTCACGTATGCCGACGTGAAAGACATCATCCCTTTCCATTAGCCAGCAATATGTAACGCCGCTGCAAGCAGATGGGTGGATAGCGTGGAGGCTTACCGTCTGTATGGAGCGTCACGCTTATGAGTAGCCAAACAACCCGTCTGTCGGCGCAGGATTTCAAACGCGCTGTGGCCTTGCAGTTCGCCAGTCGCCCGACCCTGCGTCAAGTGGTCGGGCGCAAGGTCTTGCAGCTTCTGGTCGAGCGCCATCCCAAGCTCTCCACTGTCCGGCCGTTGCTGACCGACGCTGAGCCGCTGCGTCTGCTGATTCCCCAGTCTGGGCCAGGAAACGCTCGGTTGTCAGTGCCGCTGATTCAAGTTTTGTTGCAGGCCTTAATGGATGGCACAGCGCTGAATCTGGAGATGCTCTATGAGGAAGCGCATGGACTGTACTTTGTCGAGCCTTATCGCTTCGAGGGCAGCGATGGTTTTGAGTACATCGAGCTGAAAGGCATCACCGATTCGATCAATGATCTGCTGCTGGAGTTGCCGTACCACGTTCAGCAAGCCCAGATCGATTACTGGTCTGACGTATCAAGTGCCGGCGTCAGCCGGGATCGTTGGCTGCAGCAGACACTGAAGTTGGCGCTGCTGCGCAACCTGCCACTTCAAGGGCTTGGCGACCCACAGGAAGCCTGTATCTATGGACTATTGAAAGGTGCGCACGAGCAGCCCGGCGTTTTCACCGTGGAAGTACAGCTCGCCGCCAACGGGCAGAGATTCCTGCGCATGCTGCCGAACCTGCTGGTGGTTGGCGAGTGGGATGAGCGCGAGGTGGTGTTGTGGTGCGCGCCCTCGAGTGTGGTGAGGGCTTTTGACTCGCTGGATGACTTTGCCTCAGCGCTGCAGGACGAAATGGCGAGCCGCTACGCATTCGAGTCGATGAGCTGGAACCGTTATGAACTGGAAGGCGATCCCTTCTCCCAGCAAGCGGCGCTGCTGCTCAATATCATGCTGGAGAATCTGCAGCGGCTGCATGGCGCGCGGCACACAGACGTTGCTGAAATGGAGGCGTTGCATGCCGCATTGACTGACCCCGCGCAATGGTTCATCGAAGGTTATGTGGCTAGCGGTGATGCGAGTGTCGCGGTAGCGCCGGGTTTAATCGGAGCTTCGGCGGCAGACAGCTTTGCATACCAGTGTGGACTGTTCGAGCTTGCTCTGGCCCAGGCGCAATCGAAGGGCAGAGCCGCGCTCGACGATGTGCAGGACCTGCACAGCTATGCCAGCGCGCGTTTGCGCTCGCAACTGCTGATCGACCATCCGGACGATGCCAATTACTTTCCCGACGATCTGAACCTGACGCTTACGCTCACCAGAGGCGTACCGGGTGGAGCGGGCGTGGGTGTTGGCGATGGCGTGGTGGAAACCCGGAGCATGACCCTGACTCAGTTCGCTATAGGCAATCTGAGCTCACTGCAAGGCGCAACCTTGACTACGATCGAGCACCGCAACGGACAGCTGATCATGGACTGGCTGAACGTTGATTATGTCCGCTCGCTGGTCGAGAAGGTCGATATCGGCGGCCACTATCCTGGGTATGTCGCACAGCAACTGGACGACTCGGCCACCCGCGAGCAGCGGGTGAGCTGCTTTGCCCGGGAATGGCGCTGTTCGCTGCTGTTCAGCGCACTGACCGCTAAATTGGGCGGCACCCTCAGCGAGGCAGGTCTGCAGTGTGTGGTCGACTACTGTGGCGATCATGTCGACCGGGATTTGCCGGGCATCATGTTGATGCCGCTGGCGTTCAGTTGTGAGCCGGCAAGCCGTGAACCTGATCTGGTCAGTGGCATGTATGTGCTGTTTTCGACAGAGCCCGCGACCGTGCTGCTGTATCGCCCGCTGTACAGCGCTGCAGCATTGAAGGAATTCGCCAGCCTTGAGGCGATGATGGCGGCGATTCGTCAGCCCGGCACACTGCAGGACAGCATCCTTGAGTGGCTGAAACCCCAAGCACGACGCATCTACGATCACGGCGGATTCAGTGAGCCGCACCTGGGGCGGCCGATTCTGGATACCCAGTTGTTGCCTGAGCCGGTGAAGCCGGCAAGTTTCTTTGCGCAGTTCTGGCAGTTTGATGTCGATGCCAAGCTTTACCTGGCTAACCGAGATCTGCTGGTTGAGCTGGCTGATCGTCAGTCGGTTTCCAGCGCCGAAAGCCATTGGGCATTGCTTGTGCAAGGCGCCTGGTTACTGTTTGACGTCGTCACTTTGTTGTTGCGCGGGCCTGTGGCCAGCGTGGCCTGGTTGGTGCAGGTCATCAAAGGCTTGGAATCTGATGTGGCAGCGCTCAATCAAGGCAGTGATTTTGAGCGATCGGCGGCTGTGGTTGATTTGATCCTGAACCTTGGCATGGCCATGTTCCATGCCCGTTTGCCGAAAGGAGACGCGGCGCCGACACGACGTTTTCCCGATCCGGTTGTATTTGACGGTCTGCCGCCTGGGCCTGGTCTGGCAAGCGCCGCCCAGGAGCCTGCAATGGGCAAACAAGGCTTGCCTGGCTCACTCGCCGAGCGCCCCGGTGTGCAGCTGGATTTTACCTGGCGTGGCAGGCAAGGGTTCAACGCGCTCCCGACCGAGCAACGCAAGGCTCTGCAAGGGCTGCGCTCTGGCGTCTCTCTTAATGGCGTTGAGGCACTTGAGTCCGGGCCTGAACGCGGTTTGTACCGGATCGGTGAGAATTATTACACCAGCCTGGTGGGCGACACTTACCTTGTGGAGGTGTCTGATAAAGGTGTGCAGGTTCTAGGTGCTGATGGGAAAAAAGGTCCCTGGCTGAATTACCGCCATGGGCAATGGCGTATCGACGCGGGTTTGCGGTTGCTCGGAGGAGGTCCGAGACGTCGGGCAGATCTGCTCCGAGAGGATAACCAGAAAGAATACGATGCACTCTACACGCAACAGGCGGACTTTAGTGACGAGCGTAACCGCGTCGCGGAAAGCTTTGGCTTGAGCAAATCCGAATGGTTCAATCGAGAAAGACATGCGGAGAAGCTCGAAGCTCAGCGGGACAAAGTGCCCGACAATCCTGCCGGCCGTCCTTTGAAGCTGGCGTTTGAACAGAAAATCAAGTTGGCCCGCCGCGATGTACTCAGAGCCAAATACCAGGTGATGGCGGATTTGAAAGCCATGATCGAGGCGGACCTGAAGCTGGATAAGGTCTTGACCCAATTGGTTCAGCCCAAGTTTGCCCGGCAGAAATTGATGCCAGCGATAAAACTTCATCGAAGCATTGTGCGTCAGCAGGTCATCGAGAACTTAGTGGCGCTATACAACGATACGCGAATCACCATCAATGATATCGACGTGCAGGAGCTCATCGACAACATGGTGGCACGGCCAATCAGTAAGACTGAGCTTGAGCACTATGACTATGTCAGGTCAATGCTTGAAAGCGTCGTTGCCAAGCAACTCGATCTGGTATGGATATCCAAGCTTCTGGATGGGCTGCTGATAGAAACACTCAAAGACGTCGAAATTGTCTTCAAGGACGAGAGCGGTGAGCGCCAGAACAAGCAGGTAGAGCTGGATGGGCTGATCGAGAAGCGACGCCTTACGTTTACCGATCTGCAGTTGGAGTTGCTCGAGCATCTGGCAGAGTTATGCCTGAATCGCGGAGCTGGAGACGATGAAGAAGCGCTCATCCGTTACCACGCACAGTTGTGGAGTGACGCGCTGAAGAGCGCGGGAATCGAGCATGGGAAATTGGAGGTGATCGAGGTGCCAGCGGCGCAGCGGCTTGAGTTGTTAGGCGGAGTGCTGGACAGTTACAAGGTTGCCCAGGGGCATGCAGTGTTGCTCGCTGAGTCGGGTGATGAGGTGATCAAGACGGACACCCTCAATGAGTACTTGAAGGTGCTGGATACCTTGATTGACTCGGCGCAGGAAGAAATGGCCATGGCCATTCGCGAGTCTGAGCTTTTTGATCCGGTGCAGCCCACAACACGGGTGTACCGGCGTCGAACGGGCAAACACCGCGTGGTCAAGACACACAACGGGCGTAGTGTCATCGGTGAAGAAGTGCAGGTCGACGGTCATGATGTCGTGCAGCAAAAGGACCCATCAGGCACTAAAGTCCTCAAGACTTTCCGCAAACAGCAAGGCGTCTGGGTTGAGGACGTCGAGGAGCCTGTCGATGAACTTCAGCCAAGCGACAACAGTCATGACGTAGGTGTTGCCAGGTCGATGGCGCGCAAGGCTCTGGGGCAGCTTGAACCCACGCTCGAACTGGCCCAGCGCTACATCGGGAAGTCTGAGCCGATTGGCATGCAGTCAATCGTGGAGGGGCTTGTCGAGCGGCTCAAGGAAGCCGGTGAGGCGCTGGAAAGCACAGGCATCGCTGCGGAGTTTGGTGCGAAGTTGTCGGATGCCATCGAACGCCTTGAAAATACACAGCATGATCTGCTGACCAGCTATTACCTGACGACCAGCCACCCAACGGCAACCGGCCTGCGTTTCCTGTTCAGGGAAAAACAAATATCCATTCGCCCCACCACGCGCCGAAAAATGCTCTCGGCCAACGACTACCTGGATATCTATGAGGTCCACCGTTTGCCATCCCGGGGGAATGCCAAAGGAACAGGCATTTGGGAGGCACATTTCCACTATCCGGATGCCACGGTTCCGGCGCGCCGGTTTGCCAAAGGCCACCTGAAGATCTGGTCGCAGCGAAAAATTGGCCAGAAAGCGCAGATGGAGGCCGTGCGGGGTAACTCGCGTGAGTTGCTGGCGGTCTATCGGGGCAATCTGGTGCTGAGCGAAGTCGAAGGCATCATCCCCTTCGACTGACGGACTCAGCGGTTGCGGTAGACGCCGTGGCTGCCATGCGCCGGCATGGCCTGGTTACTGCGTTCGGCAATCATCTGCCTGAGTGTGATCAGCTCAATGCCCTGGCTTTTCAGCCGGGGCATTTCGCGCTCCAGCACCTCAAGCGTCTGCGGGTAGGGGTGGCCGATCAGTACGGCTGATCCCTGTTTGCGCGCCAGGTCGATGCCTTGCTGCAATTGCCCGGCAATGGCTTCGGGTGTACGCACGTCATCGAGGAATACATCTCGTGATACATGCGCGAGATTGATCGCCTGGGCCTTGGCAGCTGCCACGGTAGCGGCGCTGGTACGGCTGTCGACGAAGAACAGGTGGCGGCGCTGCAATTCGCCCATCAGCCATGTCATGGGCTCGGCTTGCGAGGTCATGCGGCTGCCCATGTGATTGTTGATGCCCGCCGCATAGGGCACCTTGGCCAGGGCGGCGTCCAGGCGTTGGGCCAGCTCCGGTAACGGTGTGCCCGGATGCCAGGCGTAGGGCCCGGTGGCCGGGTCCATGGGCATGTGCAGGATCACCGTCTTGCCCGCCTTGTGCGCCTGGCGGGCGAAGTCGCTGGCGTGCGGGGTGTCGGGCATGATCGCCATCGTCACCGGGCCGGGCAGGGCCAGGGTACGGTCGTCGCGAGCGGTGCTCTGGCCCAGGTCGTCGATGATCAGGCTCATGTACGCCTTGCCCTGATGAGCGGGCGCCGCCAGCGCGGCACCGCTCACCAGGTACACAAGCAGGCACAGCAGGTAGCGCGTCACTTGCTGTGGGTAATGCTCAGGCCCTTGAGCAGGCTGATGGCCTGGCTGAGCTGGAAGTCATTGTCCTGTGGGCGTTCTTTGCGCTTGGCAGTGCTGCTGGTCGGACGGTCGGCGCCGCCGTTGCCGTTGCCCAGGTGCCCTTGCAGGTCGGCTTCCTTGAAGTTTTCGCTGTCTGCTTCGGCAGTCAGCTTGGCCTGGCGCACCTCGATGTCCGGGACAATGCCTTGGGCCTGGATTGAACGGCCGTTCGGGGTGTAATACAGCGCAGTGGTGAGCTTGAGCGCACGGTCGTTGTTCAGCGGCAGCACGGTTTGCACCGAGCCTTTGCCGAAACTGTCGGTACCCATCAACACGCCGCGCTTCTGATCCTGCAGGGCGCCCGCGACAATCTCCGAGGCCGAGGCACTGCCGCCGTTGATCAGCACCACCAGTGGCACGCCTTCGCTGGCGTCGGCCGGGTCGGCAGAGAAACGCAGCTCGGAGTTGGCGATACGGCCCTTGGTGTAGACGATCAGGCCCTTGGTCAGGAAGTGGTCGGCCACTTCAACTGCCGACTGCAATACGCCACCAGGGTTGTTGCGCAGGTCCAGGACCAGACCGCGCAATTTCTTGCCGTTGTCCTTGCGCAGCTTGGCCAGGGCCTTGCCGACTTCTTCGCCGGATTTGACCTGGAACTGGGTGATGCGGATATAGCCGTAGCCGTCTTCGAGCAGCTGGCTCTTGACGCTCTTGACCTGGATGACCGCACGGGCCAGGGTCACGTCGAAGGGCGTGCCGCCGTCGCGCACCAGGGTCAGGGTGATCTTCTCGCCGATCTTGCCGCGCATCTTGTCGACGGCTTCGGTCATGGTCTGGCCGCGGGTCGGCTGGCCGTTGATCTTGACGATCAGGTCGCCGGCCTCGATACCGGCGCGGGTGGCAGGGGTGTCATCGATTGGCGAGACGACTTTGACGAAGCCATCCTCCATGCCTACTTCGATTCCCAGGCCGCCGAACTCGCCGCTGGTACTTTCCTGCAGTTCCTGGAAGTCTTCCGGGCCCAGATACGCGGAATGCGGGTCGAGGTTGCTGAGCATGCCCTTGATGGCATTCTCCAGCAGGGTCTTGTCGTCCACGGGCTCGACATAGGCTGCCTTGATCCGGTCCATGACCTCGGCGAAGGTGCGCAGCTCATCCAGCGGTAGCGGCGCCTTTGCTGGCGCAGAAACCGTCGTGGCCGGCACCGCGGTTGGCTTGGCAGGCTCGGCCGCACGGGCCAGGGGCGCGCCGAGGACCATGGCAATGGTCAGGGCCAGCGAGGTGAGGCGAGGCGAATGCAGCATGTCGAACGAACTCCTGATCCTGGTAGCGCTCCGGCTGGAGCCTCGGCATAGCCCGATATCGCGCTACGCCGTCAAATAGAGAGTGGCGGGTACCTATCCCTGGGCACGGCACCATTGTGCGGGGTCGCTTGGGCGACCTTGCTGGCGGATGGCGAAGTACAGCCCTGAGTTGTCCTGGCCGCCGCTGTTGCCGACGGTGGAAATCGCCTCACCGGCCTTGACGACATCCCCGGCGCTCTTGAGCAGGCTCTGGTTGTGGCCGTACAGGCTCAGGTAACCATTACCATGGTCGAGAATGACCAGAAGTCCAGCACCGCGCAACCAGTCGGCAAACACCACCCGGCCGCCGTGTACGGCATGCACCTGGCTGCCTGGCGAGGCGCTGATCATCACACCATCCCACTTTGCCCGTGAGTCGTCACCCCGGGTTTCGCCAAAACGCGCCAGCAATCGACCATTGACCGGCCATGGAAGTTTTCCGCGGGCTGCAGAAAAAGCGCCGCCGAAGGTTTCGCCGCTGCTTGAAACCAGTGGACCGGGGATGACTCTGGGCTTTTTCGGCGCATCACTGCTGGCGGCCAGGGCCTCGCGCTGGCGCTGCTTTTCAGCTTCCTGGGCTGCGAGCAGGGCTTTTTGCCGGGCTTCTTCCGCTTCTCGGGCCTGACGCGCGAGGGTTTCCTCGATGGTCTTGAGTACGCGGGTCAGGTCGGCTTGATCCTGCTCGCGGGCCTGGAGCTTCTGGTCGCGCGCCTTGACGTCGGTGTTCAGCTTGGCCAGCACCTGCTGGCGCTCGGCGCGGACTTTCTCCAGCTCCTGGCGCTGGGTGTCGAGGGTGCCTTGTTGGGTCAGCAGTTGCGCCTGCTGCAGGCTGATGTCCTGCTCGACGTTGGCCAGCTGGCGCAAGGTTTCATTGAAGTTGCGCAACTGCTCCAGGCGCGCCTGGCTCAGGTAGTCGTAATAGGTCAGGGTGCGCGCGAATTTTTCCGGGTTCTGCTGGTTGAGCAGCAGCTTGAGGTATTCCTCGCGGCCGTTCTGGTAGGCCGAACGGGCCTGGATGGCAATCAGGCGTTGCTGTTCAACGCGGGCGCTCTGGAGTTTTTTTTTCTCTTGATCAAGGCGCTCCAGCTCGCCCTCGGTCTTTTTTAGTTCCTGTTGCAGGGCCTCCACCTGCTTCTCCAGCTTGCCGATGTCGGTTTCAGTGCTGCGCAGGTCTTTCTGCACACCGGATTTTTCCTGCTGCAACTGGCCGAGCATTTTTTTCAGCTCGGCAATGTCCTGACGCGTGGCGTCCAGTTGCTGCTGGGTTTGCGCGCGCTCATCGGCAAACGCCGGGCTGAGCAGGCAAGTCAAGGCAAGTAATATCAGGGCGCGAAACATGGAGTGGGCGACACCAGGGATGGAGACTGGCCTAGTATGCCCGCCGCAGGCGGCAAAAAAAACGCCTCAAGGCAACTGCGTTGAGGCGTTGGTCCGGAAAACCGGTCGTTGCGGCCGGTTTACGGGCTTCAGGCGTCGATCAGAATCGAGGTGCCGGTCATTTCTGCCGGCTTTTCCAGGCCCAGCAGTTTCAGCATGGTCGGCGCCACGTCAGCCAGCACACCGCCTTCACGGACCTGCACGTTGCGCTTGCCGACATAGATGAACGGCACCGGCTCGGTGGTGTGCGCGGTATGCGCCTGGCCGGTGCAGGCGTCTTCCATCTGCTCGACGTTGCCGTGGTCGGCGGTGATCAGGGCTTCGCCACCGACCTTGTCCAGCGCCTCGACGATGCGCCCGACACACAGGTCCAGTGCCTCGACGGCCTTGACCGCCGCTTCGAAGACGCCGCTGTGGCCGACCATGTCGCCGTTGGCATAGTTGACCACGATTACGTCGTAGCGCTGCTGCTCAATGGCTTCGACAATGCGGTCGGTGACTTCCGGGGCGCTCATCTCCGGCTGCAGGTCGTAGGTGGCGACCTTTGGCGACGGGATCAGGATGCGCTCTTCGCCTTCGAACGGCTCTTCGCGGCCACCGGAGAAGAAGAAGGTGACGTGGGCGTATTTCTCGGTTTCGGCAATGCGCAGCTGGGTCTTGCCGTTTTTCGCCAGGTATTCGCCCAGGACGTTGTCCAGGCTGCCCGGTGCGAACGCGGCCGGGGCCGGGATTTTCGCCGAGTACTGGGTCAGGCCGATATAAGCGGCCAGTTTTGGCAGGCGGGCGCGAGGGAATTCATTGAAGTCGGCTTCGACGAATACCCGCGACAGTTCGCGGGCACGGTCAGCGCGGAAGTTCATGAAAATCACCGCGTCGCCGTCTTCCACCCTGACGGCATCACCGATACGCGTGGCTTTGACGAACTCGTCGCTCTCGCCGCGTGCGTAGGCAGCTTCGAGGCCGGCCTGGGCGTTGTCGGCGGTGTACTCGGCCGTGCTGTCGACGATCAGGTTGTAGGCCGTCGATACACGATCCCAGCGGTTGTCGCGGTCCATGGCGAAGTAGCGACCGATCAGGCTGGCGATGCGGCCCTTGCCCAGTTTGGCGAAGGTAGCGTCGAGCAGTTCGATGGACGATTGCGCGCTTTTCGGCGGCGTGTCGCGGCCGTCGAGGAAGGCGTGCAGGTAGATCTTCTCGGCGCCACGCTGGGCGGCCAGTTCGACCATGGCAACCAGGTGGTCCTGGTGGCTGTGCACGCCGCCATCGGACAGCAGGCCGAGGATATGCACGGCCTTGCCGGCACCGGCCGCCTTGTCTACTGCGCCGCAGAGCACGGGGTTCTCGAAGAACTCGCCATCCTTGATGGCCTTGGTGACCCGGGTGAAGTCCTGGTACACCACGCGGCCAGCGCCGAGGTTCATGTGGCCAACCTCGGAGTTGCCCATCTGTCCGTCAGGCAAGCCGACGTCCATGCCGGAGCCGGAGATCAAGCCGTGCGGCTGGGTAGCGCGCAGGCGATCGTAAACCGGCGTGTTGGCCGAGTAGATGGCGTTGTATTCGTGGCTTTCGCTGTGACCAAAGCCATCCAGGATGATCAGGACCAAAGGTTTTGGCGTGCTCGTCATCAATCCCACTCTCGGTTGTTCAGATGATAAAGGCACGCATTTTAGGGCAAGTTGGCCATGAAAGACGAATTTACCTCACCTGGCAGCGTGCGCCGTCCGACGGGCTGCACGGGGTAAAGGAGAATTGCTGGCAACAAGCCGGTCGGGCGGGCTTTGGCCGACCTTGGGGGCTGTGTATACTGGCCAACATTTTTAATGGCCTGGAAACACCCTCCGATGGTTGCTCACCTGATTGAATTCGCAACAAATCACTATCTGCTGGTTGGTATCTTCGTCGTTCTGCTGGTGCTGCTGATCATCACCGAAGCACGCAAAGGCGGACGTAGCCTGAGCACCGGTGAACTGACTGCACTGGTTAACAGCGAGAAAGGCCTGGTGATCGACATTCGTTCGGCCAAGGACTACGCGGCGGGTCATATCGTTGGCGCCCTGAACATTCCGCAGGACAAGTTCGCCGCGCGTATCGGCGAGCTGGAAAAACACAAGGCCGGCAAAACCCTGATCGTCGTTGACGCCATGGGCCAGCACGCTGGCACCACCGCTCGCGAACTGCTCAAGGCCGGCTTCAACGCGGCCAAGCTGTCTGGCGGCGTGTCGAGCTGGAAAGCCGACAACCTGCCGTTGGTGAAGTGATATGAGCGACGTCATCGTCTATTCCAGCGACTACTGCCCCTACTGCTCGCGGGCCAAGCACCTGCTGCAGAGCAAAGGTGTGGCGTTCGAAGAGATCAAGGTCGATGGCAAACCGCAGGTGCGCGCCGAAATGAGCCAGAAGGCCGGCCGTACTTCGGTGCCGCAGATCTGGATCGGTAACACCCACGTCGGCGGTTGCGACGACCTGTATGCCCTTGAGCGCGCCGGTAAACTCGACGGCCTGCTCAAGGCTTGAATCAGAACCCCTATTAAAGACCCTGGAAAGAAGGATCTGTCATGACTGACCAACTGAACAACGGCGCAGCTGCAGAAGACGATGGCGCACCTCAGTTCTCGATGCAGCGCATCTATGTTCGCGACCTGTCGTTCGAAGCACCGAAAAGCCCGGCGATCTTCCGTCAGCAGTGGGAGCCGAGCGTTGCCCTGGACCTGAACACCAAGCAGAAAGGCCTGGAAGGCGATTTCCACGAAGTCGTCCTGACCCTGTCGGTAACCGTGAAAAACGGTGACGAGGTGGCATTCATTGCTGAAGTCCAGCAAGCCGGTATCTTCCTGATCAAGAATCTGGATGCGGCATCAATGAGCCACACCCTGGGTGCGTTCTGCCCTAACATCCTGTTCCCGTACGCCCGTGAAGCGCTGGACAGCCTGGTGACCCGTGGTTCGTTCCCGGCGCTGATGCTCTCGCCAGTCAACTTCGACGCCCTGTACGCGCAGGAAATGCAGCGCATGCAGGAAGCCGGCGAAGCGCCTTCGCTGCAATAACTGTTGCGATGTGCCGAAAAAGCGCCCTGAGGGGCGCTTTTTTCTTGGCTCAGGCAAAGCCCTGCTGGCGCCAGGCCTCGTAGACCGTCACCGCGACGGTATTGGACAGGTTCAGGCTGCGGCAACCCTCGCGCATCGGCAGGCGCAGGCGCTGCTCGGTCGGCAGGCTGTCCAGTACCTCGGCGGGTAGCCCACGGCTTTCCGGACCAAACAGGAAGGCGTCGCCGGGCTGGAAGGCGGTTTCGTGGTAGGGGTGCGAGGCCTTGGTGGTGAAGGCAAACAGGCGTGGCTGGCCGAGGCTTTCCAGGCAGCTGGCAAGGTCCGCGTGGCGCTTGAGGGTGGCATACTCATGGTAGTCGAGCCCGGCGCGGCGCAGGCGCTTGTCGTCCAGCTCGAAGCCGATGGGCTCGATCAGGTGCAAGGCACAGCCACTGTTGGCGCAGAGCCTGATTATGTTGCCGGTATTCGGCGGAATCTCTGGTTGGAAGAGGATGACGTGAAACATGCACGGCTCCGAATATAAAGATGGCGAGCATTCTACTCCTGAACCGGACCCGCGTTCGAAAGCATGGCCGCGTGTGCTGTTTTCTTTGGCACTGTTCGGCATGTTGGTGGGCTTGATGATCGGCCGACTGACCACGCCTGAACCGCGGGAGCTGGAGCAGGTGCAGGTAGTGGAGGGCGGTCTGGACCTTTGGTTCAATGAGGCGCCCAAGCTGCACGGGGAAACGGTCGAGGGGACGGTAGCATTGCTGTTCGAGGCTGAAGGCAAGGCCGCGCGCGGTCAGTTGCAGTTGCAGGGCAAACCTGTGAGCTGGCGGGTGCAGAAGAGCGATGGCGGGTTGCTGGTCACCCTGGTGGCGGCCCGTCCCCTGCACGGCGAGTGGGCCGGTGCAGAGGACGATGGGCGCTGGCGTGTGCAGGTGAGACTGCACGAATAAAAGAGGGGAATCCCCGGCCTGCCTGTACCAAGGCCCCCAAAACTGGAAGTACTGATACTAATGCAGGGTGTGTGCCAGTTTTGTTGCAGCCTGAAAAACAAAGGGTTTTGCTGTCTAGCACGGGTTTTTGACGGAGGTCTGTGCTTTGCGGTGGTGCGTCCGGCACAGGTTCGGTGCATGTCGCGGCGGAACTGCGGAATGTGCACCAGGCCATAGGTGATGTGTTGCCTTTACTGGCCTCTTCGCTGGCAAGCCCGCTCCCACAAGGGTTTTCGAATCCCTGCCGAACCTGTGGGAGCGGGCTTGCCCGCGAAGAGGCCGGTGCTTCTGCAGTGGCTCAGGCCTCGTCGTCGCCTTCGTCATCGGCGCCATCGACCTTCATGCCCAGTTCCTTGATCTTGCGGGTCAGGGTATTGCGTCCCCAACCGAGCAATACCGCAGCATCGCGACGGCGGCCGGCGGTGTGCTTGAGGGCTGTTTCGATCATGATGCGCTCGAAACTCGGCACGGCACTGTCGAGCAAGCTTGATTGACCGCGGGCCAATGCCTGGTCAGCCCATTGGCGCAGAGCCTGTTCCCAGTTGGTCACCGGTGCGGCGTCCTGGGGCAGGTTGAGCAGTTCGGGCGGCAGGTCACCGACATGCACTTCACGACCCGAAGCCATCACGGTGATCCAGCGGCAGGTGTTTTCCAGCTGGCGGACGTTGCCGGGCCACGGCAGGTTGCGCATGTATTCTTCGGTCTCGGCCTTGAGCAGCTTGGGCTCTACGGCAAGTTCCTGGGCCGCGCGGCCGAGGAAGTGGCGGGCCAGGGTCGGAATGTCTTCACGACGGTCGGCCAGGCGCGGGATGTGGATGCGGATCACGTTCAGGCGATGGAACAAGTCCTCGCGGAACTTGCCGGCCTGCACCAGGGTTTCCAGGTTCTGGTGGGTGGCGGCGATGATGCGCACGTCGACCTTGACCGGCACATGCCCGCCCACCCGATAGAACTCGCCGTCGGCCAGCACGCGCAGCAGGCGGGTCTGGGTGTCGGCTGGCATGTCACCGATCTCATCGAGAAACAGCGTACCGCCATCGGCTTGCTCGAAACGCCCCCGGCGCAAGTTGGCCGCACCGGTGAACGCACCTTTTTCGTGGCCGAACAGCTCGGACTCCATCAGGTCCTTGGGGATCGCCGCCATGTTCAGGGCAATAAATGGTGAGGCGGCGCGCGGGCTATGGCGGTGCAAGGCGTGAGCGACCAGCTCTTTGCCGGTGCCCGACTCGCCGTTGATCAGCACGGTGATATTGGAGTGGCTCAAACGGCCGATGGCGCGGAACACCTCCTGCATCGCCGGGGCTTCGCCAATGATTTCCGGAGTGCGAGTCAGGGTCGGAGCGACGTCCAGACCTTGCTGTTCCTGTGCATGCTGATTGGCGCGCTTGACCAGCGATACCGCTTCATCGACATCGAAGGGTTTGGGCAGGTACTCGAATGCGCCGCCTTGGTAGGACGCCACCGCACTGTCGAGGTCGGAGTGCGCAGTCATGATGATCACCGGCAGGCGCGGATGCTGGTCGCGGATCTGCGCGAGCAGGTCCAGGCCACTGGCCCCGGGCATGCGGATGTCGGAAATGATCACGTCGGGCTGCTGGCGGGCCAGGCGGCTCATGACGCCGTCGGCGCTGTCGAAGCTCTGCGTGGTCATGCCTTCTTGTTGCAGGGCTTTTTCCAGTACCCAGCGGATGGAGCGATCATCATCGACGATCCAGACGGTTTCACTACGGCTCATGAGGCGGAGGCTCCTTGTTCCAGCGGCAGAAAGATCGAGAACGTGGTGTGGCCAGGATGGCTGTCACACTCGATCAGGCCCTGGTGCTGGCTGATGATGTTCTGGGTAATGGCCAGGCCGAGCCCGGTACCGTCCGGGCGGCCGCTGACCATGGGGTAGAAGATGGTTTCCTGCAGCTCGGCCGGGATGCCCGGGCCGTTGTCGATGATTTCGACCTTGGCCACCAGGCGATGGCGAGTGTGGCCGATGGTGAACTGGCGCATGGCCCGGGTGCGCAGGCTGATGCGCCCCAGGCGCAATTCGTTCTGGCCGCTGATGGCCTGCATGGCGTTGCGCACGATGTTGAGCACCGCCTGAATCATCTGCTCACGGTCGATCAGCACGTCCGGCAGGCTGGGGTCGTAGTCACGCACCAGGGTAATGCCGCCCTGGCTTTCTGCCTCGACCAGGCTGCAGACCCTTTCCAGTACTTCGTGGATGTTGGTCATTGCCAGTGATGGCAGCTTGTTCGAGCCGAGCATACGGTCGACCAGGTTGCGCAGGCGGTCGGCCTCTTCAATGATCACATTGGTGTAATCCTTGAGGCTTTCCTCGGGCAGCTCCCGGGACAGCAGCTGTGCAGCGCCGCGAATGCCGCCAAGCGGATTCTTGATTTCGTGAGCCAGGCCGCGCACCAGCAACTTGGTGGTTTCCTGCTTGGACAGCTGGGCCTCTTCCTTGGTGATGCGCAACAGCCGGTCGCGCGGATGCACTTCCAGCAGCAGCAAGGTGCGCCCGCTACTGAGGATTGGTGTCACGGCATAGTCGACAGTCTGAGTCTGCCCGGTCAACGAGGTCAGCTGCGCTTCGCGCTTGGTAAAGGGATGAGCGTGCTCTACGGCCTGGCGCAAAGAGTTGAGCGCTTCGGGGGACTCCGTAAACAGCTCGCTGATGAATTGCCCATGGCTGCGCTGGCCGCTGATGGCCAGGAGCATTTCAGCGGCCGGGTTCATGTACTCAAGGCGCAGTTCGGCATTGAGCAGGATGGTGGCCGTGGTCAGGTTGTCCAGTAGCAGTCGGTGCAGGGCATCGCTGATGGTCATGGGGCGTCGGTGACCTCTTTTGGCTCATGACGACCCCGGTGGTGCCAGGGTCGCGGGCGCTGGTTGTCTGCTGGTAACAAGAAAATGCAAAAAACAAACCAAGGCTCCGAAAAGAAGCGGATTTGCCGGATAAAGACCTGTAATTGCGCTAAATATGGCTGTAAAGCCCTGAAGTTGCCGTGAGCTTGAACCAAAATGGGCTGTTTTGCTCAAGTGCACGCTGTTGCGTGCACCAATATAGAGCATAGAGGATTGCTCAGTGGCTGGCGCACAAATGGGCGGTGGCGCGGATAAGGGCCAGATTGCGTTGCGGGTCGGTTGCGCGCTGGGCGATGGCCTGCGCCAGCGCAGAATTGCAGCGGGCAGGCGGATTACGGTCGAATTCGGCCAGCTCGCTGAGCAGGTTGCTCTGCAGGCGGTCCAGTTGCGGGCGTAGTTGCGTGGCCAGGTCGATGCGCCTTGTCGTCGGGGCGCTGCCGGCTGCGTGCCAGCGCGACAGGGCGCTGTACTGGAGCAGTTTATTGGCCTCGATCTGATCGCTTAAGAACAGGCCGGCCCGTTGGCTGTCGACGCCAAAGCGCAGGGCCTGGGTCTGGGCATTGGCAATGACCTGTTGCTCACGCTCGGTGGCCTGCACCGGCTGGCCTGAATCCCATTTGTTCAGGGCAACCGCTTCGGCGATGTCCAGGCGTTGTTCAACGCTGGCGAGCAAGCGCTGCAAAGCCGTGTCCGGCGGGGGTGTGGTTGCGCAGCCCTGGATCAGCAAGAGCGAGGCAAGCAGCGGGGTAAGCGGTGAGTGCATGACGGGAGTCCTAGCGGGAAAACCTCAGTGTGCGGTGTTCTGGCTGTCTTACCTGTCAGCTGAGGCCTATAACGTCGTCAGAAAAAGAAAAGGCCTCCCGAGGGAGGCCTTTCGTTACGCCGCTTGCGCAAGCGCTACTGGATTAGCAGCTGTAGTACAGCTCGTATTCCAGTGGGTGTACGAAGGTGCGAACCTTGATTTCTTCTTCGCTCTTCAGCTCGATGAAGGCATCGATGAAGTCGTCGGAGAACACGCCGCCCTTGGTCAGGAAGGCACGGCCTTTGTCCAGCTCTTCCAGAGCTTCTTTCAGGCTGCCGCAAACTTGTGGGATGTCTTTCGCCTCTTCAGGCGGCAGGTCGTACAGGTTTTTGTCAGCGGCATCGCCAGGGTGGATCTTGTTCTGGATACCGTCCAGGCCGGCCATCAGCAGTGCTGCGAAGGCCAGGTACGGGTTGGCGGCCGGATCCGGGAAGCGTGCTTCGATACGGCGGGCTTTCGGGCTCGACACGTAAGGAATGCGGATCGAAGCGGAACGGTTACGGGCCGAGTAAGCCAGCATGACTGGCGCTTCGAAGCCTGGTACCAGACGCTTGTAGGAGTTGGTCGAAGGGTTGGTGAAACCGTTCAGGGCCTTACCGTGCTTGATGATACCGCCGATGAAGTACAGGGCAGTGTCGGACAGGCCGGCATAGCCTTCGCCTGCGAAGGTGTTCTTGCCTTCTTTCCAGATGGACATGTGAACGTGCATGCCCGAACCGTTGTCGCCGTACAGCGGCTTCGGCATGAAGGTAGCGGTGCGGCCGTAGGCATCGGCAACGTTGTGCACGACGTACTTCAGCGCCATTACTTCGTCAGCTTTCTTCACCAGGGTGTTGAACTTGACGCCGATTTCGTTCTGGCCGGCAGTCGCCACTTCGTGGTGGTGAACTTCGACGGTCTGACCCATTTCTTCCAGTGCGTTGCACATGGCAGTACGGATTTCGTGGTCGTGGTCGAACGGCGGAACCGGGAAGTAGCCACCCTTCACGCCTGGACGGTGGCCTTTGTTGCCGCCTTCGACGTCCTGGTCCGACATCCACGAGCCTTGCTCGGAGTAGATCTTGAACATCGAGCCGGAAATGTCCGACTTGAACTTCACTTCGTCGAAGATGAAGAACTCAGGCTCCGGACCGGCGAACACGGTGTCACCGATGCCGGTGCTCTTGAGGTACTCTTCGGCACGCTTGGCGATCGCGCGCGGGTCGCGGTCGTAACCCTGCATGCTCGAAGGGTCGACGATGTCGCAGGTCAGAATCAGGGTCGGCTCTTCGGTGAACGGATCGAGAACGGCGGTATCGTCAACCGGCATCAGGATCATGTCGGAGGCTTCGATGCCTTTCCAGCCAGCGATGGAGGAACCGTCGAACATTTTGCCGACTTCGAAGAAGTCGTCTTCCAGCGCATCGCGGGCCGGCATGGTCACGTGGTGCTGGGTGCCTTTGGTGTCCGTGAAGCGCAGATCAATCCATTTAACGTCATGATCTTTGATGAGTTGAACCGACTTCGACATAGTGTCCTCCGGGTGGGGTAGAGCTTGCCTTTGCAGCCCTTTAATTTGGGTGATGCCGGGCGCGAATAGTCGGCCAAGGCAACCTGCCTCACAAGGGAGCAAATTGCATGCCAGTGCCCCGGTTTGGAGTTTTTGCCCGATTCCTGAGCGTTGCGAGGGTGTTTAACCAAAATGAAGGTGGTTTTATGCACCCTTAAGTGGCGCATTTGTAGTGCGGCGCCCTATTTTGGTGCGGCACAAACCTTCTGTAGATTAATTGGTTAAACCTTGAGCAATTTCCGCTATAATCCGCGCCCCACTTTTTTAGTCGGCATCGCGCGCGCTGTTTTCAATGAAACTAATCGTAAAAGTCTTCCCAGAGATCACCATCAAGAGCCGCCCGGTTCGCAAACGCTTCATCCGTCAACTGGGCCGCAACATCCGTACCGTGCTCAAGGACCTCGATCCTGCGCTCGCGGTTGACGGTGTCTGGGACAACCTCGAGGTGGTCACCCGCGTCGAGGACGAGAAAGTACTGCGCGAGATGATCGAGCGCCTGACCTGCATGCCGGGCATCGCCCATTTCCTGCAGGTCGACGAGTATCCGCTGGGCGATTTTGACGACATCGTCGCCAAGTGCAAGACCCACTTCGGCCACCTGCTGCCCGGCAAGCGCTTTGCCGTGCGCTGCAAGCGTGGCGGTCACCACAGCTTCACCTCGATGGACGTCGACCGTTATGTCGGCAGCCAGTTGCGCCAGCAGTGCGGCGCCGCCGGTATCGACCTGCGCACCCCTGAAGTCGAGGTGCGCATCGAGGTGCGCGACAAGCTCCTGTACGTGATCCACAACCAGCACAAGGGCATCGGCGGTTACCCGCTGGGCACGCTGGAGCAGACCCTGGTACTGATGTCCGGTGGTTTCGACTCCACCGTGGCGGCCTACCAGATGATGCGCCGCGGCCTGATGACCCACTTCTGCTTCTTCAACCTCGGCGGCCGCGCCCACGAGCTGGGGGTGATGGAAGTTGCCCACTTCCTGTGGAAGAAATACGGCAGCAGCCAGCGCGTGCTGTTCGTCAGCGTGCCGTTCGAAGAAGTGATCGGCGAGATTCTCGGCAAGGTCGACAACAGCTACATGGGCGTGACCCTCAAGCGCATGATGCTGCGGGCGGCGACCAACATTGCCGACCGTCTGGAAATCGATGCCCTGGTCACCGGTGAAGCCATCTCCCAGGTGTCGAGCCAGACCCTGCCCAACCTGGCAGTGATCGACTCGGCCACCGAGAAACTGGTGCTGCGTCCGCTGCTGGCCAGCCACAAGCAGGACATCATCGACCAGGCCAACCAGATCGGTACCGCCGAGTTCGCCAAGCACATGCCGGAATACTGCGGCGTGATTTCGGTGAACCCGACCACCTGTGCCAAGCGTCATCGCGTCGACCATGAAGAGAAGCAGTTCGACATGGCCGTGCTCGAGCGTGCGCTGGAGCGCGCGCGCCTGGTGTCCATCGACAATGTGATCGATGAACTCGGCCAGGATATTCAGATCGAAGAAGTCAGCCAGGCGCTGGCCGGGCAGGTGGTCATTGACATTCGCCACCCTGATGCCCAGGAAGACCAGCCTCTGGAACTGGACGGTATCGAGGTCAAGGCCTTGCCGTTCTACGCCCTGAACAGTCGCTTCAAGGAGCTGGATGCCACGCGCCAGTACCTGCTGTATTGCGACAAGGGTGTGATGAGTCGCCTGCATGCCCATCATTTGCTCAGTGAGGGACATGCCAATGTGCGCGTTTATCGTCCGACATAAAACGCCGGGGCTATATGGCGGGAGCATCCGCCATCGCCCTCCCGACCTGCGGGCCCGTTGAGCGCCATTCATTCATATTCGCCGCCTAGACTGGGCGGCAACCCGAATCCTCTGATCGAGATACACACGTGATCGAAAATCTGCGTAACATCGCCATCATCGCCCACGTTGACCATGGTAAAACCACCCTGGTCGACAAACTCCTGCGTCAGTCCGGCACTCTGGAGCGTAACGAGCTCAACGACGAGCGCGTCATGGACTCCAACGACCAGGAAAAAGAGCGCGGTATTACCATTCTGGCGAAAAACACCGCCATCAACTGGAACGGCTACCACATCAACATCGTCGACACCCCCGGCCACGCCGACTTCGGTGGCGAGGTTGAGCGTGTAATGTCGATGGTCGACTCCGTGCTGCTGCTGGTCGACGCCCAGGACGGCCCTATGCCGCAAACCCGTTTCGTGACCAAGAAGGCGTTCGAAGCCGGCCTGCGTCCGATCGTCGTGATCAACAAGGTTGACCGTCCGGGCGCGCGTCCTGACTGGGTTCTGGACCAGATCTTCGACCTGTTCGACAACCTCGGTGCCACCGAAGAACAGCTGGACTTCAAAGTCGTCTACGCCTCGGCCCTGAACGGCATTGCCGGTCTGGACCACACCGAAATGGCCGAAGACATGACCCCGCTGTACCAGTCGATCGTCGACAACGTTCCAGCGCCTGCTGTTGACCGTGACGGCCCGTTCCAGATGCAGATCTCTGCCCTGGACTACAACAGCTTCCTCGGTGTTATCGGCGTTGGCCGCATCGCCCGTGGTCGCGTCAAGCCGAACACCCCGGTTGTTGCCATCGACGTCGACGGCAAGAAGCGCAACGGCCGTATCCTGAAGCTGATGGGTCACCACGGTCTGCACCGCGTTGACGTTGAAGAAGCCCAGGCTGGCGACATCGTCTGCATCAGCGGTTTCGACGAGCTGTTCATCTCCGACACCCTGTGCTCCCCGGACGCAGTCGAAGCAATGAAGCCGCTGACCGTTGACGAGCCAACCGTTTCGATGACCTTCCAGGTCAACGACTCGCCGTTCTGCGGTAAAGAAGGCAAGTTCGTCACCAGCCGTAACATCAAAGAGCGTCTGGACAAAGAGCTGCTGTACAACGTTGCACTGCGCGTTGAAGAAGGCGACTCGGCTGACAAGTTCAAGGTCTCTGGCCGTGGTGAACTGCACCTGTCGGTACTGATCGAAACCATGCGTCGCGAAGGCTTCGAAATGGGTGTTGGTCGTCCGGAAGTAATCATCCGTGAAGTCGACGGCGTGAAGAACGAGCCGTTCGAAAACGTCACCATCGACATCCCTGAAGATTCGCAGGGCAAGGTCATGGAAGAAATGGGTCTGCGTAAAGGCGACCTGACCAACATGGTTCCGGATGGCAAGGGCCGTGTGCGCCTTGAGTACAACATCCCGGCCCGTGGTCTGATCGGTTTCCGTAACCAGTTCCTGACCCTGACCAACGGTGCAGGCATCCTGACCTCGATCTTCGATCGTTACGCTCCGATGAAGTCCGGCCACATGTCCGGTCGTCAGAACGGCGTACTGGTTTCGGTTGAAACCGGCAAGGCACTGACCTACTCGCTGGAAACCCTGCAGGCTCGCGGCAAGCTGTTCGTAGAACACGGCCAGGAGATCTACAACGGTCAGATCGTTGGTCTGAACAGCCGTGACAACGACCTCGGCGTCAACCCTACCAAGGGCAAGAAGCTCGACAACATGCGTGCTTCGGGTAAAGACGAAACCATCGCCCTGGTTCCACCTGTTCGCTTCACCCTGGAACAGGCTCTGGAATTCATCCAGGACGACGAGCTGTGCGAAGTAACGCCTAAGTCGATCCGTCTGCGTAAGAAGATCCTGGACGAAGGCGAGCGTACCCGCGCTGCCAAGAAAGCCAAAGCCAACTAAGCCTGGCTGAATAAAAAACGCCCCCGGTCGAAAGGCCGGGGGCTTTTTTTTGGGGCCGCCAAAAACAGTTTGCGTCAGAAAGGGCCCGAACTGTTGACGGGTTCTTCGTTAGTCGCCTGCAGCCTATTGTCGCCAGCAAATTCGGGGACTAGCTTGACCGGCTTTCCCAAGGAAGCTGGATCATGAAGCGAATAACAGGATGGCTAATCCCATGTTTTTTGACGAGTCTGCACGTCAATGCCAGTGAGTCGTGCTCAGCGGTTCGGGCACAGGAGGTAGTGGGTTGCTACGTGAAGGCGGCTCAGCAGGAACCGCTCGATCATGTATTGCGAGCCCAGAAATCCGATGCGGGTTATGAGTGGCGCCACTATCGCATGAGCTCACAAACCTGGCAGCCCGCCCCGGTGGTCAAACCCACACGCTGGCGGCATAGCGTCGAAATGCACATTCCGCCCGGCGCCCTGCCGGAAAAAGCCCTGCTGGTGGTCAACAATGGCGTGCGCTTCGGGCCCCAACAGTCGCCTGACTATTCTCGCGAGGTCTTGCGAGAAATTTCCCTGGTGACGCGTACGGTTGTGGTGATGATCACCGATGTACCCAACCAGTCCCTGTCTTTCAGTGATCTGGACGTGCCGGTGAAAGAGGATGAGGCCGTCGCCCATACCTGGGCCCATTGGATGCGCGATGAAGCGGCCCCTGCCGAGTTGCCCCTGCATGTACCGATGGCCGTGGCAGCGAGTCGGGCAATGGATCTGGCAACGCAAGAGCTATCTGATTTGCGGATTGAGCGCTTTATCGTCACCGGTGCCTCCAAGCGAGGTTGGAGTGCCTGGCTCACGGCGCTGTCGGACGACCGGGTTGTGGCCATCGTGCCAGCGGTCATCGATGTGGCCGATACGTCGTCAATGCTGAGCGGACTGCGTAAACGCTACGGTGGAGAATGGCCGCTCGCCCTGTGGCGCTACCAGGCTGCCGGGGTATTGCCGCAACTGGGTACGCCAGCCTTCGACAGGCTGATGCAGCTGATGGACCCCATGCAGTACCTGCAGGAACCCGGGCGACGTCTGGAAATTCCCAAATACCTGGTGTCCGCCAGCGGAGATGATTTTTTTTCGCCCGACCCTGTCACGAATTACCTGGCGCGGCTGCCAGGACAGACGAGCCTGAGGGTGTTGCCCAATTCGGATCATTACGGCGTGCGCGCCCATGTCGCCACCACCCTGGTGCCTCTGGTTCAACGTATCCAGGCAGATCGTGAATTGCCAGCCCTGCAGATTGCCGCTGCGGGTGAAGGAGGGCTGGTTGAGGTTCGCGCTTCTGAACGTCCCGTGGCTGTTCGGCTATGGACGGCCGCCAATCCCGACGACCGGGACTTTCGTTATGCCTGCGGTGTTCGCTTCAGCTCTCAAACACTGCAGGTGGCCAACCAGGCTTTCAGCCTGAGTCTGCCCAGTGTTCCTGGAGGCTGGCAGGCCTGGTTTGTAGAGGCGCGGTTTGCCGATGGTTTTGTCGCCACCAGCCCGGTCAGCGTATTGCCCGAGACCTTCCCTGCACACCCGCCGAAGGCGATCGGCGAAGCCTGCAAGACCTTTCCAGGCTGAGAGGCTTACCTGACGGATTTTGGCATGTAGGCACAATAGCCCGGGCGCGGCCCGATCCGCGGATGGTTGCGGCAAGTGTCCGGGCGCTTGTCATAAATGGTGCACAGGCGGCTTTTACGATCCAGATAGAGGCAATCGTCGTTGCTCATCTGCGCCAGAGTGAAGATGCCGGACTTCTGGTTGAAGCGCTGGATGATCCCGTCTTTTTGCAAGCGCTTGGCAATGTTCTTCGGCGGCTCGCCCACTTCGAACTCGTCCACCACGCCCATGCGGATGAGGTCTTTGATTTTCACCTCCGTGGGCAAGGTGCAGCAGGTCGATTTGCAGCCCCCGCACATGTGGCTTTGGTACTTCTGCCAGGTCTCCAGGCGGTCGACTTCGGCGGCGGCAATCAGGGTCGGTTTCATCAGGCTCGTTTCAGATGTTTTTTACTGGGCGCGCGATCATACCGGAGTTGATCAAAATGTGAACAACCATTTGCCCGCCGGTGCAGCAACGGGTACTGCTTTTGCAGGCAGTATTCACAGAAAGCTGCAGAACCTGCGCTTTCGCTCTGTGTCGAACCGTCTAGGCTGAGAAGTCTCCATCCGCTTTCGTCAACTTGCCCGAGGACGTCACATGTCTCAGGAACCGCTCGCACGTGACGCAGAGGTGGCTGCCTTTCGCACCGCTGTGCTGGAAAAACTGACCTACGCCGTCGGCAAGGACCCCGAGCATGCCTTTGAACATGACTGGTTCGAGGCCATCGCCCTGGCGGCCCGTGATCACATGGTTGATCACTGGATGGACCACACCCGGCAGATCTACCGCAGCAGCCAGAAGCGCGTGTACTACTTGTCCCTCGAGTTCCTCATCGGTCGCTTGCTGTACGACAGCTTGAGCAATCTGGGCCTGCTGGATATCGCCCGGGAGGCGCTGAGTGGCCTGGATGTCGATCTTGAGCGCATCCGCCTGCTGGAGCCCGATGCGGCCTTGGGTAATGGTGGTCTGGGTCGGCTGGCTGCCTGTTTCATGGAGAGCATGTCGACCCTGGGGATTGCTGCCCACGGTTATGGCATCCGCTATGAGCACGGCCTGTTTCGCCAGGCGCTGGTGGATGGCTGGCAGCAAGAGCAAACCGAGAACTGGCTGGATTTCGGCAACCCGTGGGAGTTCGAGCGCGCCGAGGTGATCTATCCGATCAGCTTCGGCGGCAGCGTTGAAACAGTGCATGACAGCAACGGCGAGCCGCGCCAGGTCTGGTGGCCGGCCGAGACCGTCAGGGCGGTAGCCTACGACACGCCGGTGGTTGGCTGGCGGGGTGCCAGCGTCAATACCTTGCGTCTGTGGCGTGCGCGGGCACTGGAAGAGCTGCACCTGGAGCGTTTCAACGCCGGTGACCACCTCGGCGCCGTGGCGGAAGTGGCGCGCGCCGAAAGCATTTCGCGGGTGCTGTACCCGGCCGACAGCACCGAAGCGGGCCAGGAGCTGCGCCTGCGGCAGGAATACTTCTTTGTCTGCGCCTCGTTGCAGGACTTGCTGCGCCGACACCTGAACATGCACGACAGCCTGCTCAACCTGCCGGAGCAGGCAGCCATCCAGCTCAACGATACCCACCCCTCGATTGCCGTGGCCGAGCTCATGCGCCTGCTGGTCGACCAGCATGAAGTGCCTTGGGACACCGCCTGGCAACTGACGGTCGGCACGCTGGCCTACACCAACCACACCCTGTTGCCCGAGGCGCTGGAAACCTGGCCGGTCAGCCTGATGGAGCGCATGCTGCCGCGGCACATGCAGATTATCTACCTGATCAATGCCTTTCACATCGACGACCTGCGCGCCAAGGGCATCCACGATTTCGATGTGCTGCGTGCGGTGTCGTTGATCGAGGAAGACAACGGCCGGCGGGTGCGCATGGGCAACCTGGCGTTTCTCGGCTCGCACAGTGTCAACGGCGTGTCGGCGTTGCACAGCAAGCTGATGCGCAGCACGGTGTTTGCCGAGCTGCACAAGCTGTACCCCGAGCGAATCAACAACAAGACCAATGGCATCACCTTCCGGCGCTGGCTGTACCAGGCCAACCCCCAGTTGACGGCCATGCTGGTCGAGGCGCTGGGTGAGGATGTGCTGGATAACCCCGAAGGCCGCTTGCGAGACCTTGATCCCTTTGCCGACAAGGCCTCGTTTCGCAAGCAGTTTGCCGAGCAACGGCTGCACAGCAAGCGGGCGCTGGCCAGCCTGATCCAGGAGCGCCTGGGGATTACGGTGAACCCGCAGGCGATGTTCGACGTGCAGGTAAAGCGCATCCACGAATACAAACGGCAGTTGCTCAACCTGTTGCACACCGTGGCTTTGTATCAGGCCATTCGTGCCGAGCCGGGGGCTGGCTGGGCGCCGCGGGTGAAAATCTTTGCCGGCAAGGCTGCTGCCAGTTATCACCAGGCCAAGCTGATCATCAAGCTGTCCAATGACATTGCCAGAGTGGTGAACAACGACCCGACCGTGCGCGGGCTGCTCAAAGTGGTATTCCTGCCCAACTACAACGTGAGCCTGGCCGAGAGCATCATTCCGGCGGCTGACCTGTCCGAACAGATTTCCACTGCAGGTTACGAGGCATCCGGTACCAGCAATATGAAATTCGGCCTCAACGGCGCCCTCACCATCGGCACCCTGGACGGTGCCAACGTGGAGATGTGCGAGCAGGTGGGCGCCGAGAACATGTTCATCTTCGGATTGACCGCCCAGCAGGTGGAGGCGCGCAAACGCAGCGGCGACTTTGGCGCCAATGCCGCGATCGGCGCCTCCTACCGGCTCAATGACGTACTTCAGGCCATTCGCAGCGGGGTGTTCTCGCACGATGATCCGGCCCGTTATGTGGGCTTGGTGGATGGTCTGGTGGCGCATGACCGCTTTCTGGTCTGCGCCGACTTCGACGCCTACTGGGAAGCGCAGATGCGGGTCGAAGCGCTCTGGAGCGACCCGCAGAAATGGTGGCGCATCGCCGTGCTCAACACCGCGCGCATGGGCTGGTTCTCCTCGGACCGGACCATTCGCGAGTACGCCACGCAAATCTGGAAAGCCCTCGACTAAGCTGTGCATAACGGCCCGGGAGCGATGAACTCTCGGGCCAAACAGCCGTCTGATCGGGCAAGCGCGTCGGATAGCTCGCTAGCGCCGCACTCTCCCTGTAAACTGCGGGGGTTTTTATTACCCCCATCCTTCGGAGCCTTACATGTCCCGCGTTACCCTGAGTCGCTATTTGATTGAGCAGACCCGCAGCAACAGTACTCCTGCCGATCTGCGCTTCCTGATCGAAGTGGTGGCGCGTGCGTGCAAGGAGATCAGCCACAACGTTTCCAAGGGCGCCCTGGGCGGTGTTCTGGGTAGCATGGGCACCGAAAACGTGCAGGGCGAAGTCCAGAAGAAACTGGACGTGATCTCCAACGACATCCTGCTCGAGGCCAACGAGTGGGGCGGTCACCTGGCCGGCATGGCGTCCGAAGAAATGGACAATGCCTACCAGATCCCGGGCAAATACCCGAAAGGTGCCTACCTGCTGGTGTTCGACCCGCTGGACGGTTCGTCGAACATCGACGTCAACGTGTCGGTCGGTACCATTTTCTCGGTACTGCGTTGCCCTAACGAGTACCTGAGCCAGAACGAAAGCCTCAACGAGCAGGCGTTCCTGCAGCCGGGTACCAAGCAGGTTGCCGCCGGTTACGCGATCTATGGTCCGCAGACCATGCTGATCCTGACCCTGGGCAACGGCGTCAAAGGCTTCACCCTGGACCGTGAGCTGGGCAGCTTCGTACTGACCCACGAGAACATCCAGGTGCCGGAAACCACCGCTGAATTCGCCATCAACATGTCCAACCAGCGTCACTGGGAAGCCCCGGTTACCCGCTATGTGGGCGAGCTGCTGGCCGGTGAGACCGGTCCGCTGAAAAAGAACTACAACATGCGCTGGATCGCCTCTATGGTTGCCGACGTGCACCGCATCCTGACCCGTGGCGGCCTGTTCATGTACCCGCGTGACGCGCGTGAACCGTCCAAGCCGGGCAAGCTGCGTCTGATGTACGAAGCCAACCCGATGTCGTTCATCATCGAACAGGCTGGCGGTGCTTCCACCGACGGCAACCAGCGCATTCTCGACATCCAGCCAGACAGCCTGCACCAGCGTGTAGCGGTGTTCCTTGGCTCCAAGCAGGAAGTCGAGCGCGTTACCGGTTATCACCAGGAGTAAATCATGCTCGCACCTTGGCAGCCGTTACTGGAGTGGTGGTTCGGATGGGGCGCCAGTCCCCAGGACGTCGCTGACGAGAAGAGCACGCTGTGGTTCGGCAAGCACCATGACGTCGAGGCGCATGAGCGTTTCGGCGACCTGGTCGAGCAGGCCCTGGCCGGTGGTCTTGACGAGTGGCTGCAAAGCCCGCAAGGCTGGCTGGGCCTGGTACTGCTGCTGGACCAGCTGCCGCGAATGATCCACCGCGACACGCCGCGCGCCTTCGATGGCGACCGGCGTGCCCAGGTGCTGGTGATGCAGGGGCTGGACAAGGCCTGGGACTATCAGCTGTTGCCGATCCAGCGGGTGTTCATCCTGCTGGTGCTGGAACACGCCGAGGTTCTTGACTGGCAGAATGTCAGTGTCGAGCGCTATCAGCTGTTGCTGGACGCTCAACCGGACTCGGACCGACGCCTGTTTGAAGGCTTTCTCGACTATGCCGAGCAGCATCAGCGGGTGATAGCCCGCTTTGGCCGCTTTCCGCATCGTAATCTGGTGCTCAATCGCCCCAGTACCGATGAAGAGATGGATTTTCTGTTGGAGCCCGGTTCCAGGTTCTGAGCGGGCCGTGTAGGAGCGGATAAATCCGCTCCTGCAGGTCAGATCCTGAAACTGCCTACCAACTGCTTCAACCGGCTGGCCTGATTCTCCAGGTCATTGCAGGCACGCAAAGTCGCTTGCAGGTTTTCCACACCTTCCTGATTCAACGTATTGATCTCGGTGATGTCGACATTGATCGACTCGACCACCGCGGTCTGTTCTTCCGTGGCGGTGGCGACCGACTGGTTCATGCCGTCGATCTCGCCGATGCGCTGGGTTACGCTGCTCAGGCGCTCACCGGCCTGGTTGGCGATGCCGACACTGTGCTGGCTGTGGCTCTGGCTTTCGGTCATGGTCGAAACGGCCACCTGGGCGCCGGCTTGCAGCTCTTCGATGATCCGTTGAACCTGTTGCGCCGAGTCCTGGGTACGGTGGGCCAGGTTGCGCACCTCATCGGCGACCACCGCGAACCCGCGTCCGGCTTCGCCTGCCCGGGCGGCTTCAATGGCGGCGTTGAGCGCCAGCAGGTTGGTCTGTTGCGAGATGCCGCTGATCACTTCGAGGATCTGGCCAATGTTCACCGTGTTGGCATTGAGGGTCTCGATGTTGTCGCACGAATCACTGATCTTGCTCGACAGCTGGTTCATCACCTCAATGGTCTGCTCAACCACCTGCTGACCTTCCGCAGCCAGGTTGCGGGCATCGCTTGAATGCTGCGAGGCGAGGGCGGCGTTCTGGGCAATTTCCTGGGCGGCCGCGCCCAGCTCGTTGATGGCCGCGGCAACACTGCTGGTACGGCTCGACTGCTGGTCGGCGTTGTGAATCGAGGCATTGGATGCGCTGACCACCCGCAGGGCGACTTCGTTGACCTGGCCCGTGGCAGAGGCTACTTCGCGGATCGATTCGTGGATGCGCTCGACAAAACGGTTGAAGGAAAGACCGAGGCTGCCGAACTCGTCCTGGGCGTGAATGCGCAGGCGGCGGGTGAGGTCGCCTTCACCTTCGGCAATATCGTGCATGGCCCGACCCATGACGTGCAGCGGCTCCATGAGCACGCGGATCAGCAGGCCCAGCAGGACGATGATGATCAGCACGGCAATCACCGTGGCCACCAGCGCCGAGGAGCGCAGCTCGCTGAGCATGGTGAAGGCATAGTCCTGGTCAAGTACCAGGGCCACATACCAGTCGGCAGACGGTACGCCGTTGACCTTGGTGAAGGTGATGAATTTTTGCTCACCGCCTTGCTCGGCTTCTTTCAGGCCGCTACCGATGGTGGGGGTGTGCTGCGGGTAGGCCTCGCTGAGGTTTTTCAGTACCAGCCTGGCGTCGGGGTGCACGAGGATCTTGCCGTCGCCGTTGACAATGAAGGCCTGGCCGTGACCATTGAAGTTCAGTGCGTTGATGATCGCGCTGATGCTGTCCAGGTCGGTGTCGGCACCGTTGACGCCGATCAGCCGGCCTTGTTGCAGCACCGGGGTCGCCAGAGTAATCACCAGCTTGTTGGCAGAGGCCGAAATGTAGGGCTCGGTGACGATGGTCTGGCCGGCACTGCTGGCCGCCTTGTACCAGCCGCGTACCCGCGGGTCGTAGTCGGCGGGGCGGCTGCCCAGCGGTACGGACTGCATGTAGCCGTCCTGGCCGCCGAAGTAGGTCAGCAGAAAGTTGCTGCCATACACCGGCAGATTGAGGCTGCGGGTCAGGCTGTCTTTGCTGGTGCCGTCGATGGCCACTTGCTGGGACAGCGACTGCAGGATCTGCATGCGGCTTTGCAGCCAGGTCTGGATGTTGCTGCTGGTCAGGTTGCCGAGCTCCTGCATGGACGACTCGGTGTTGCTGCGCAGGGTCTGGCGCTGGCGGTAATCGTTGAACAAGACAAAGCAGGTGAAGGCAACAGCAACCACCAGGGCGGCGGCGAGCAGAATTTTATGGCTGAACTTGAGGTTTTTTGTCATCGCGGGGATCTGTTTGCACACGGCAGGTCTACGGGAGGGGCGCGGCAATACGTCGCAGCGCGACTCTGTGTCGTCCGCCAACGGGAAAAGATTAATCGACGAGCGCACTAAGCGACCGAAGGCATGCAAATGGCCGCAGGAAAGCCATAAGGCTGGGGAACCGACAGCGCTTTTTCCCTTCTAAGCTGTCTGTAGGCCATCGCGCCTGCACCCTCATGTCCAGGAGTGACCTTTCATGTCGTTGCGTTCCCTCGCCCTGCTGTCCTTGTGCGTGTTTCTGACTGCGTGCAACAAGATCAATCAGGAAAACTATTCACAGCTCAAGGCCGGTATGGCCAAGGCCGAGGTTGAGAAGCTGCTCGGTACCCCCAAGGAATGCTCCGGCGCACTGGGCATGTCCAGTTGCACCTGGGGTGACGACAAGAGCTTTATCAGCGTGCAGTACGCCGCCGACAAGGTGCTGATGTACTCGGGGCAGGGACTCAAATGAAAGCGTTACACCTGCTGCTCGTTCTGTGTGCCGGCCTGATCCTGGGTGGCTGCGCCAATACGGGTGCAGGCCCGATACCGCCGAAAACCGCCGCCAGCGTCGACCTCAAGCGCTACCAGGGCAAGTGGTTCGAACTGGCGCGCCTGCCGATGTTCTTCCAGCGCGATTGCGCCCAGTCCGAGGCCCATTACAACCTCAAGCCTGATGGCACGGTCGGTGTCCTCAACCGTTGCCAGACCCTTGAGGGTGAGTGGCAGGAAGCCAGTGGCACGGCCACGCCGCAAGTGCCGGGCAAAACCGACAAGCTCTGGGTAGTGTTCGACAACTGGTTCTCGAAAGTGCTGCCAGGCGTCGCCAAGGGCGAGTACTGGGTGCTTTACGTGAGTGACGACTACCAGACCGCGCTGGTCGGCAATCCGGACCGCAAGTACCTGTGGATATTGTCGCGCAAGGCCACCGTTCCGGCCTGGCAGCGTGAAACCCTGCTGGCCAAGGCACGTCAGCAAGGCTACGACACGAATCGCCTGATCTGGCGGGTAGCCGACAGGGACATTGCTGCGCACACGCCGTGAGGTGATCGCAAAGATGATGCGGCGGTGTAGCAGGTACACCGCCGAATCTGGTCAGCCCAACACGTTGCGTAACACCCCGGCGAATTCCCGTGCGCTGTCTTCTTCCTGGGCATGGCGGCCCTGGCGTACCACCCACTGTCCGTTGACCATTACATCGCGCACCTGGCGATCGCCGCCGGCGAACAGCCAGCGATTGAGAATGCCGTCCTCGCTGGCAGTGGCCAGATACGGATCGCTGCCTTCAAGCACCAGCCAGTCGGCTCGCTTGCCAACCGCCAGTGCCCCGATCGGCTGCCCCAGCGCCTGGGCGCCGCCGCTCAAGGCTGCGTCATACAAGGTCCTCCCAACCATTGGCTGGTCACCGCGATAGAGGCGGTTGCGTCGTTGGTCGCGCAGGCGCTGGCCGTATTCCAGCCAGCGCAGCTCCTCCACCACGCTCAGCGACACATGGCTATCGGAGCCGATACCCAGGCGCCCGCCCTGGGCCAGGTAGTCCACCGCCGGGAAGATGCCGTCACCGAGGTTGGCTTCAGTGGTCAGGCACAGGCCGGCAATAGCACCGCTGCGGGCCATCAGCTGAACTTCGTCCGGCTCCGCATGGGTGGCATGCACCAGGCACCAGCGCTGATCGACCTCGGTGTTTTCATACAGCCATTGCAGCGGCCGACGCCCGCTCCAGGCCAGGCAGTCGTCGACTTCCTTCTGTTGCTCGGCGATATGGATATGCACCGGACAGGCCTTGTCGCTGGCCGCCAGCACCTGGGTGATCTGTTCCGGGGTCACCGCACGCAGGGAGTGGAAGCACAGGCCCAGCGCTTGCGCCGGTTGCGCTGCCAGCTGTGGCGCCAGGCGCGCTTGCAGGTTCAGGTACTGCTCGGTGCTGTTGATGAAGCGCCGCTGGCCTTCGTTGGGCGCCTGCCCGCCAAAGCCCGAGTGGCTGTAGAGCACCGGCAGCAAGGTCAGGCCGATGCCGCTGGCACTGGCTGCCTGGCTGATACGCAAGGAGAGTTCGGCGGGGTCGGCATAGGCCTGGCCCTGGATATCGTGGTGCACATAGTGGAATTCAGCGACCGAGGTGTAACCGGCCTTGAGCATTTCGATGTACAGCTGGCGTGCGATAACCTGCAGTTGCTCGGGGCTGATTTTGCCGACCAGGCGGTACATCAACTCACGCCAGGTCCAGAAGCTGTCGTTGGGGTTACCGGCCACTTCCGCCAGCCCGGCCATGGCGCGCTGGAACGCGTGGGAGTGCAAGTTGGGCATGCCGGGCAGCAGTGGGCCGGCGAGGCGTTCGGCACCGTCGGCCGAGCCACCGGCTTGAATGTGGGTCAGCATGCCATCGGCGCCGACCTCGATTCGGACGTTTTCGGCCCAGCCCGTGGAGAGCAAAGCGCGTTCGGCAAAGAAGACGGACATCGACGCGGCACCTCGTTGTGATTATTTGTATATACATATACAGACGTTTGCCTGCTGGGTAAACTCCGGCAAGCTACCGTTCACTCCCACAGAAAAGGATATGCGCCGTGCCGACACCTCCTGTCTCCGCGCTGGTTGCCCAGATGGGCGAGGGGCCGGCGCCACTGTACGCCCGGGTCAAACAGATGATCGTCCAGCAGATCCAGAATGGCAGCTGGCCGCCGCACCACCGGGTGCCCTCGGAAAGCGAACTGGTCAGCCAGCTGGGTTTCAGTCGCATGACCATCAACCGTGCCCTGCGTGAACTCACCGCCGAAGGCCTGCTGGTGCGCATGCAGGGCGTCGGCACGTTTGTCGCCGAGCCCAAGACCCGTTCGGCGCTGTTCGAGGTCCACAACATCGCTGATGAGATCGCCGCCCGTGGCCATCAGCATAGTTGTCGGGTGGTGACACTCGCCGAAGAGGCGGCCGGTTCCGAGCGGGCTCTGGCGCTGGACATGCGTGAAGGGCAGCGGGTCTTTCATTCGCTGATCGTGCATTACGAGAACGGTGTGCCGGTGCAGATCGAAGACCGTTTCGTCAACGCACAGATTGCCCCGGATTACCTCAAGCAGGACTTCACCCGGCAGACGCCGTATGCCTACCTGTCCCAGGTGGCTCCCTTGACCGAAGGCGAGCATGTCGTCGAAGCGATCCTGGCCGAGCCGGAAGAATGCAGCCTGTTGCAGATCGAACCGGGTGAGCCGTGCCTGCTGATTCGCCGGCGCACCTGGTCGGGTCGCCAGCCGGTGACGGCTGCGCGTCTGATTCACCCGGGTTCCCGCCATCGCCTTGAAGGACGCTTCAGCAAATGAGTCAGATGCAGGTATTACGCGCCAGGGATTACCCCCGCATGCCGTGGAAGAACGGCGGCGGCAGTACCGAAGAAATCACCCGTGACGGTGGTGCAGGCCTTGAGGGCTTTGGCTGGCGACTGTCGATAGCGGATATCGCCGAGTCCGGTGGTTTCTCCAGCTTCAGCGGTTACCAACGAATCATCAGCGTGCTGCAGGGCGACGGCATGGTCCTGCAGGTGGATGGCCAGCCCAGCCGTGACCTGTTGCCATTCGATGCCTTTGCGTTCAGCGGTGAGAGCCAGGCCAACTGCCGGTTGCTGGGAGGCGCCATTCGCGATTTCAACCTGATCTATGCGCCGCAGCGTTACCGTGCGCGGTTGCAGTGGTTCGCAGAGCCGACCCGCTTGTTCAGCGCGGCCAGCACCTTGTTGCTGTTCTGTGCGCAAGACACCTTGAACCTTCGTATCGCCGGGCATCCACAGCAGGTGATGGGGTTGTATGACTGTGTACAACTGAGCGGTAACGCGCAGTTGTTCGAACTGGAAGTTGACGGCCGTTGCTGCGTCGTCGAGCTGTCGGACGTATCTCGGTAACGCACCTTTTTTACCCAGGCTGTTACCGATTGCCTCAAGGTGGCGCAATGCCGCCTTGGCAGCAGCCTGTTTTCTAGCCATCTCCCTGGCAAGTCCCCTTTCTCGCCGCGCCTTGTAATTCAAGGGGTTCGCCATCGCTCACGGTTTTTTCAGCAAGGCCTTTACTGACTTGGCCGCTCAATTGCATATGCTTGTATGTACAAGTAAAGATGTGTGCGTAAGAGTGGATAGGCCGTCCCGTCTGCGCTGTTGAAACCGCCCACTGACCCGCTGCCGGGTCGGGTCTGGATAGATCGCTTTAGGAGCCCTTTTCGTGACTGACAACAACCTGAACAAATTCCGTGATGTCGAGATTCGTGCCCCGCGCGGTAACAAGCTGACGGCGAAAAGCTGGCTGACCGAAGCGCCGCTGCGCATGCTGATGAACAACCTCGACCCGGAAGTGGCGGAAAACCCGAAGGAGCTGGTGGTATACGGTGGCATCGGCCGCGCGGCGCGCAACTGGGCCTGCTACGACAAGATCGTTGAAAGCCTGACCCACCTCAATGACGACGAAACCCTGCTGGTTCAGTCGGGCAAGCCGGTCGGCGTGTTCAAGACCCACAGCAACGCCCCCCGTGTACTGATCGCCAACTCCAACCTGGTACCGCACTGGGCCAACTGGGAACACTTCAACGAACTGGACGCCAAGGGCCTCGCCATGTACGGCCAGATGACCGCAGGCAGCTGGATCTACATCGGCAGCCAGGGCATCGTCCAGGGCACTTACGAAACCTTCGTGGAAGCCGGCCGTCAGCACTACAACGGCAGCCTCAAGGGCAAGTGGGTACTGACCGCAGGCCTGGGCGGCATGGGCGGCGCACAACCGCTGGCAGCGACCCTGGCCGGTGCCTGCTCGCTGAACATCGAATGCCAGCAGAGCCGCATCGACTTCCGCCTGAGCAGCCGTTACGTCGACGAGCAAGCCAAGGACCTGGACGACGCCCTGGCACGCATCGCCAAGTACACCGGCGAAGGCAAGGCCATCTCCATCGCCCTGCTGGGTAACGCCGCGGAAATCCTGCCGGAACTGATCAAGCGCGGTGTACGTCCGGACATGGTCACTGACCAGACCAGCGCCCACGACCCGCTCAACGGTTACCTGCCCGCCGGCTGGACCTGGGAGCAGTACCGCGATCGCGCGCAGACCGAGCCTGCTGCAGTGGTCAAGGCCGCCAAGCAATCGATGGCCGTGCACGTCAAAGCCATGCTCGAGTTCCAGAAGCAGGGCGTGCCGACTTTCGACTACGGTAACAATATCCGTCAGATGGCCAAGGAGGAGGGCGTGAGCAATGCGTTCGACTTCCCGGGTTTCGTGCCGGCCTACATCCGCCCGCTGTTCTGCCGCGGTATCGGTCCGTTCCGCTGGGCGGCGTTGTCGGGCAATGCCGAAGACATCTACAAGACCGACGCCAAGGTCAAGGAGCTGATCCCGGACGATGCCCACCTGCACAACTGGCTGGACATGGCCCGCGAGCGCATCAGCTTCCAGGGCTTGCCGGCCCGTATCTGCTGGGTCGGCCTGGGCCAGCGCGCCAAGCTGGGGCTGGCGTTCAACGAGATGGTCCGCCGCGGTGAGCTGTCGGCGCCGATCGTGATCGGCCGTGATCACCTGGATTCCGGTTCGGTGTCGAGCCCGAACCGCGAAACCGAGTCGATGCAGGACGGCTCCGACGCTGTGTCCGACTGGCCGCTGCTCAACGCCCTGCTCAATACCGCCAGCGGGGCTACCTGGGTGTCGCTGCACCACGGTGGTGGCGTCGGCATGGGCTTCTCCCAGCATTCGGGCATGGTCATCGTCTGTGATGGCACCGACGAGGCTGCCGAGCGTATCGCTCGCGTGCTGACCAACGATCCGGGTACCGGCGTTATGCGCCACGCGGATGCCGGCTACCAGATCGCCATTGATTGCGCCAAAGAGCAGGGGCTGAACCTGCCGATGATTACCGGCTGATCCTGCGTTGCGGGGGTGGGCCGCAGAGCGTACCCCCGCTGACGTCGTTTCAGGGAAAGGGACGACCGCACGCATGGCTGCGTTTGCCACTGGACTGCCGATATCCACTTTCATGTTTGGGAGCGTCACGCAATGAAAACCACCAAGACCCTGCTCGCGTCGCTGTTTGCCCTTGGCCTGCTCGGCATTGCCGGTGCCAGCCAGGCGGCCAGCTGGTGCGAATCCGGCAAACCGGTGAAATTCGCCGGGCTGAACTGGGAAAGCGGCATGCTGCTGACCGACGTGATGCAGTTTGTGCTCAAAAACGGCTACGGCTGCGAAACCGACAGCCTGCCGGGCAACTCCATCACCATGGAGAATGCCCTGGGCACCAATGACATCCAGGTGTTTGCCGAAGAGTGGGTAGGGCGCAGCGAGGTCTGGAAGAAGGCCGAAGCGGCCGGCAAAGTGGTCGGTGTCGGTGCGCCAGTGGTGGGCGCGGTTGAAGGTTGGTACGTGCCACGCTACGTGATTGAAGGCGACGCCAAGCGCAAGCTCGAGGCCAAGGCTCCGGACCTCAAGAGCATTGCCGACCTGAGCAAGTACGCCGCTGTATTCAGGGACCCGGAAGAGCCTGGCAAAGGCCGTTTCTACAACTGCCCGGCCGGTTGGACCTGCGAGCTGGACAACAGCCAGATGCTCAAGGAGTACGGCCTGGAGTCGAGCTACACCAACTTCCGCCCTGGCACCGGCCCGGCCCTGGATGCGGCGGTGCTGTCGAGCTACAAGCGCGGCGAGCCGATCCTGTTCTACTACTGGACGCCAACCCCGCTGATGGGCCAGGTCGACCTGGTCAAGCTGGAAGAAAAACCGGGCGTGGACAAGAGCGTATCGATCAAGGTCGGGCTCTCCAAGGCATTCCACGAGCAGGCCCCCGAGCTGGTCGCGGTACTGGAAAAGGTCAATCTGCCGATCGACCTGCTCAACCAGAACCTGGCCCGCATGACCAGAGAGCGGATCGAGTCGCCGAAGCTGGCCAAGCTGTTCCTCAAGGAACATCCTGAAGTCTGGCAGGCATGGGTCAGTGAAGACGCGGCCAAGAAGATCAATGCGGCGCTTTGAGCGCTCACTTCGACCTGACGAGTGAACCCTATGTTTCCCGAAAACTTTACCTTCTCCATCGCCGACTGGGTCAATGGCTGGGTCGATGCGCTGGTGACAAACTACGGCGATGTGTTCCGGCACATTTCCGACACCCTGCTGTGGGCGATCGTCAACCTTGAAGGTCTGCTGCGTGCCACGCCCTGGTGGTTGATGCTGGCCGTGGTCGGGGCGATTGCCTGGCACGCCACGCGGCGTGTGCTGCCGACAGTGGTGATTGTCGGCCTGCTGTTTCTGGTGGGCGCCGTCGGGTTGTGGGACAAGCTGATGCAAACCCTGGCGCTGATGCTGGTGGCCACGCTGATATCGGTACTGGTCGGCATTCCCCTGGGGATACTGTCGGCGCGCAGCAACCGCCTGCGCGCGGTGCTGATGCCGCTACTGGACATCATGCAGACCATGCCCAGTTTTGTGTACCTGATACCGGTGCTGATGCTGTTCGGCCTGGGCAAGGTACCGGCGATCTTCGCCACTGTGATCTACGCTGCGCCGCCGCTGATCCGTCTCACCGACCTGGGTATCCGTCAGGTCGACGGCGAGGTCATGGAAGCGATCAATGCCTTCGGTGCCAACCGCTGGCAGCAACTGTTCGGCGTGCAATTGCCGCTGGCCCTGCCGAGCATCATGGCCGGCATCAACCAGACCACCATGATGGCGTTGTCGATGGTAGTGATCGCCTCGATGATCGGTGCCCGTGGCCTGGGTGAAGATGTGCTGGTGGGAATCCAGACGCTCAACGTCGGTCGCGGTCTGGAAGCGGGCCTGGCGATCGTGATTCTGGCGGTGGTGATCGACCGTATTACTCAAGCCTATGGCCGTCCACGGCATGAGGTGAGCAAATGAGCACGCAGGCGATGAACAAGATCGAAGTGAAGAATGTCTTCAAGATCTTCGGCGCGCGCGCCGAGGACGCCCTGCAATTGATTCGTCAGCAGCGCAGCAAAGAGCAGGTGCTGGCCGAGACCGGCTGTGTGGTGGGGGTCAATGACCTGTCGCTGTCGATCGGCAGCGGCGAGATTTTCGTCATCATGGGCCTGTCCGGATCAGGCAAGTCGACGCTGGTCCGGCACTTCAACCGCCTGATCGACCCTACCAGCGGGGCGATCCTGGTCGATGGCGAAGACATTCTGAAGTACGACATGGAGGCCTTGCGCCAATTCCGTCGCCGCAAGATCAGCATGGTGTTCCAGAGCTTCGGCCTGCTGCCGCACAAGACCGTGCTGGACAACGTTGCCTATGGCCTGAAAGTGCGTGGCGAGAGCAAGCAGCTGTGCAACGAGCGCGCGTTGCACTGGATCAACACCGTGGGCCTGAAGGGCTACGAAAAGTCTTATCCGCATCAGCTCTCCGGCGGCATGCGCCAGCGTGTCGGCCTGGCGCGGGCGCTGGCGGCAGACACCGACATCATCCTCATGGACGAAGCCTTCAGTGCCCTGGATCCGCTGATCCGCGCCGAGATGCAGGACCAGTTGCTGGAGCTGCAGAAAACCCTGCACAAGACCATTGTGTTCATCACCCATGACCTCGATGAGGCGGTGCGTATCGGTAATCGCATTGCGATCCTCAAGGACGGCCGTCTGATCCAGGTGGGCACACCGAAAGAGATTCTCCATTCGCCGGCCGACGAGTACGTCGACCGGTTTGTCCAACGCCGTGCGGCAACTGTGTGAGGGCCAACCTGTTGAAAGCTGAAACTGTCGTCATCACGGACGCCCCGGTGCGTTGGCAGGACGTCGTCGCGGTAGCGCACCATGGCGCACACCTGGAGCTGTCGGCGCAAGCCTGGGCGCGTATCGAAAACGCCCAGGCCATCGTGCAACGCATTGTGCAGAGCCGCGAGCGTGCCTATGGGGTCAACACCGGTCTTGGCGCGCTGTGCAATGTGTCGCTGGAAGGCGAACAGCTGAGCCAGCTGTCGCGCAATACCTTGCTCAGCCATGCCTGCGGGGTCGGCCCGGCGCTGGCGGACGAGCAGACCCGGGCGATCATCTGCGCGGCCATCGTCAACTACAGCCACGGCAAGTCAGGCCTGCAACGCAGTGTGGTCGAGGCGCTGCTGGCGCTGCTCGAACGCGGTATCACCCCGCAGGTTCCGGCTCAGGGCTCGGTGGGTTATCTGACCCACATGGCCCATGTCGGCATCTGCCTGCTGGGCATCGGCAAGGTCAGCTACCGCGGGCAGATCGTCGAGGCGGCGCAAGCCTTGGCCGAAGAAGGCCTGTCACCAGTGAAGCTGGGCGCCAAGGACGGGCTCTGCCTGGTCAACGGTACGCCTTGCATGACCGGCCTCGGCTGCCTGGCCCTGGATGACGCCACGCGCCTGTTGCAATGGGCCGACGTGATTTCGGCCATGAGTTTTGAAGCTCAGCGCGGCCAGATCGATGCATTCGATGCCGAGATCATTGCGCTCAAGCCGCACCCAGGTATGCAACGGGTCGGTGCGAATCTGCGTGCTTTGCTCGACGGCAGTGAAGTGATTGCTTCGAGCAAAGGCATTCGCACTCAGGATGCGTTGAGCATCCGTTCGATTCCGCAGGTGCACGGCGCGTCCCGCGATCAGCTGGTGCATGCCGCCCGCCAGATCGAGTGCGAGCTCAATGGCGCCAACGACAACCCGCTGCTGCTGGGCACTGTGGATAACTTCCGGGTGATGTCCCAGGCCAACCCTCACGGCCAGTCCGTGGCCCTGGCTGCCGACCTGCTGGCCATTGCCATGGCAGAAATCGGCTCGATTGCCGAGCGTCGCCTGGACCGCCTGGTCAATCCGCATGTCAGTGGTTTGCCTGCCTTCCTGGTGAGCAACCCCGGGGTCAACTCGGGAATGATGATCACCCAGTACGTCGCCGCCTCGCTGTGCGCGGAAAACCGTCAGCTGGCACAACCTGCGGTGCTCGACAACTATGTGACCTCCGGCCTGCAGGAAGACCACCTGAGCCTGGGCACCAACGCGGCGCTGAAACTGCACAAGGTGCTGGAAAATTGCACACAGATTCTGGCGATCGAGTACCTGCTGGCCGCCCAGGCCTTCGAATTCCTCAAGGAACAGGGTTTCGGTTCGGGCACCGGCGCCGCCTGGCACCTGCTGCGCGAGCACGTGCCGGCCTACCTCGAAGACCGCTGGCTGGCGCCGGATATTGCCCGTGCCGCCGAGCTGCTCAGACAACCCCGGTTGCTGCAGCGCGTGCTGCCGGCCCTGCATTGAACAACTACAAGGAGTAAGGTCATGAATACATTCAATCTGGTGCCTGGGCAGTTGACCCTGGCACAGCTGCGCGAGATCTATCGCCAACCGGTGCAGCTGACCCTGGACTCCAGTGCGGGCGCGGCGATTGACGCCAGTGTCGCCTGCGTCGAGCAGATCCTCGCAGAAAACCGCACCGCCTACGGCATCAACACCGGTTTTGGTCTGCTGGCCTCGACCCGCATTGCCAGCCACGACCTGGAAAACCTGCAGCGCTCACTGGTGCTGTCACACGCCGCCGGTATCGGTGCACCGCTGGACGATGCCATGGTGCGGCTGATCATGGTGCTGAAGATCAACAGTCTCAGCCGTGGTTTCTCCGGCATCCGCCGCAAGGTCATTGATGCCCTGATCGCCCTGGTCAACGCCGAGGTATACCCGCACATTCCGCTGAAAGGCTCGGTGGGTGCATCCGGCGACCTGGCACCGCTGGCGCACATGTCGCTGGTTCTGCTCGGCGAGGGCAAGGCGCGGTACCAGGGGCAGTGGCTGTCGGCTCCTGAAGCCCTGGCGGCTGCAGGCCTTGAGCCGCTGACCCTGGCGGCCAAAGAAGGCCTGGCCCTGCTCAATGGTACCCAGGCGTCCACCGCCTATGCGCTGCGCGGCCTGTTTGAGGGCGAGGACCTGTTCGCCGCGGCTACCTCGATCGGTGCGCTGACGGTCGAAGCCGTGCTCGGGTCGCGCTCGCCGTTTGACGCCCGCATTCATGCGGCGCGCGGCCAGCGTGGGCAGATCGATTCGGCTGCCTGTTACCGCGACCTGCTCGGCGAAGGCAGTGAAATTTCGGCCTCCCACGAAAACTGCGGCAAAGTTCAAGATCCGTATTCGCTACGCTGCCAACCACAGGTCATGGGCGCTTGCCTGACCCAATTGCGCCAGGCTGCCGAAGTGCTGGCGGTCGAAGCCAACGCGGTATCCGACAACCCGTTGGTGTTTGCCAGCGAAGGCGACGTGATTTCCGGTGGCAACTTTCACGCAGAACCCGTGGCCATGGCCGCTGACAACATGGCCTTGGCCATCGCTGAAATCGGTTCGCTGAGCGAGCGCCGCATCTCGTTGATGATGGACAAGCACATGTCCCAACTGCCGCCATTCCTTGTGGAAAATGGCGGAGTCAACTCGGGCTTCATGATTGCCCAAGTCACCGCAGCGGCGCTGGCCAGCGAGAACAAGGCGCTGTCACATCCGCACAGCGTGGACAGCCTGCCGACCTCGGCCAACCAGGAAGACCATGTGTCGATGGCACCGGCTGCTGGCAAACGGCTGTGGGAGATGGCCGAGAACACCCGTGGCGTGCTGGCCATCGAATGGCTGGGGGCGTGCCAGGGCCTGGACCTGCGCGAGGGCCTGAAGACCTCGGTCAAGCTGGAACAGGCACGTCAGATCTTGCGCAAGGAAGTCGCGCATTACGACCGCGACCGGTTCTTCTCGCCAGACATCGAAGTGGCCAGTGCGCTGCTGGCTGAGGGCAAGCTGAGCGGACTGTTGTTGGCGGGCATTCTGCCGAGCCTGTAACGGACTACAAACGGAGATATTTCATGAAAACCCTCTGGCAGCATTGCCATGTGGCGAGCATGGCGCACGGTACTTACTCGATCATCGAGGATGCCGCGATGATCACCAGCGCCGGCCATATCGAGTGGATCGGACCACGTCAGGAGCTGCCGCCCCTTAGCGCGGACCGAACCGTCGACCTGGGCGGTGCCTGGGTCACGCCGGGACTGATCGACTGCCATACTCATGCGGTGTTCGGTGGCAATCGCAGTGGCGAGTTCGAGCAGCGCCTGCAAGGGGTCAGCTATGCCGAGATTGCCGCCCAGGGCGGTGGCATTGCCAGCACGGTGCGGGCGACGCGTGCGGCCAGTGAAGATGAACTGTTCGCCAGTGCTCGCCAACGCGTGCAGGCACTGATGCGCGATGGCGTCACCAGCATGGAGATCAAATCAGGCTACGGCCTGGACCTTGCCAGTGAGCGCAAACTGCTCAAAGTGATCCGCCGTCTGGGTGAAGAGCTACCGCTGACGGTACGCAGTACCTGCCTGGCGGCGCATGCCTTGCCACCCGAATACAAGGACCGCGCCGACGACTACATCAGCCACATCTGTGATGAGATGCTGCCGGCGCTGGCGGCCGAAGGCCTGGTCGACGCCGTCGACGCCTTCTGCGAGTACCTGGCATTTTCCCCGGCTCAGGTCGAGCGGGTGTTCATCAAGGCTCGCGAACTGCGGTTGCCGGTCAAGCTGCATGCCGAGCAGCTGTCGTCGCTGGGCGGGTCAAGCCTGGCGGCACGGTACCAGGCGTTGTCGGCCGATCATCTGGAATTCATGACTGAAGAAGACGCCATTGCCATGGCGGCGGCGGGCACCGTTGCGGTGCTGTTGCCGGGCGCTTTCTATTTTCTGCGTGAAACCCAATTGCCACCCATGGACGCCCTGCGCAAGCACGGGGTGAAGATCGCCATTGCCAGTGACCTTAACCCCGGCACCTCGCCGGCGCTTTCGCTGCGACTGATGCTCAATATGGCGTGCACGCTGTTCCGCATGACCCCGGAAGAGGCGCTGGCGGGCGTCACCCAGCATGCCGCTACGGCGCTGGGACTGGGTAGCAGCCATGGCTCGCTGGAAGTGGGCAAGGTCGCAGACTTCGTCGCCTGGCAGATCGAACGCCCGGCAGACCTGTGCTACTGGCTCGGCGGCGACCTGCCCAAACGGGTCGTGCGCCTTGGCCGCGAACTGTTCAATTGAAGGAGGGCAAATGGACAAGGTACTGAGTTTTCATCAAGGCAGCGTGCCGTTGCTGATCAGCATGCCGCATGCCGGCCTACGATTGACCCCGGCGGTCAGGCATGGCCTGGTGGCGCAGGCGGAAAGCCTGCCGGACACCGACTGGCACATTCCCCGGTTGTACGATTTTGCCCGTGAACTGGGGGCCAGTATCGTCGCCGCCGAGTACTCGCGGTTTGTCATCGACCTGAACCGGCCGGAGGACGACAAGCCATTGTACGCCGGGGCGACGACGGGCCTGTACCCGGCCACCCTGTTCGAAGGCGAGGCCCTGTTCAAGGAGGGGCAAGTGCCTTCGGCAGATGACCGCGCCACCTACCTGGAACAGATCTGGCGACCTTATCACGACACTCTGCGCAACGAACTGCAGCGCCTGCGCGAGCAGTTCGGCTATGCGTTGCTGTGGGATGCCCATTCGATCCGTTCGCAGATTCCGCATTTGTTTGACGGAAAGCTGCCGGATTTCAACCTTGGCACCTTCAATGGCGCCAGCTGTGATGCACAACTGGCTGAGCAACTGCAGGGCGTTTGCGCCGCGGCGGCGGGTTTCAGCCACGTGCTGAACGGGCGTTTCAAGGGCGGGCACATCACCCGCCACTATGGCCAACCGGGGCAGAATATCCACGCTGTGCAACTGGAGCTTGCGCAAAGTACCTATATGGAAGAACTCGAGCCCTTTGCCTATCGCGAGCAACTTGCGCAGAACACCCAGAAGGTGCTGCGCAAGCTGCTTGAAACGACCTTGGCATGGGGCCGTGAGCACTACGGGCGTTAAGCTGGATTATTCGCTCGAAGAGCGTGGCCTGCGATCAGGGTCGGCAAAGGCGGTGAGTTCGCGGATCAGGTGTGATTCGCGGGCCTGCTGGCTTCGCTTCAGGGCGTTGAACTCTTCAGTCAGTTCATCGAGAGATCGTCCCGGATAGCGCTCGGTCAGATCATTCACCTGGTCCCGGTAGCTGCTTTCAATCTGCGCGAAGCGCTCAGCGTGGGCCTGGCGCAAATGCTGGACCCACACTTCGTTGGCGGCGGCAAAACGCACGAAATCCTCGCCGAGCTCGCCACGCTGAACCTGCAGCTCTGCATCTATCAGTTCCTCGATACTGGGGTTGATCGCATAGAGCAGCCTGTCCACGGGTTGGCCAAGTTGCAGTGGTCCATTCAGTTCACGCAGGTAGGTCAGGCGCACCTCGGCTACATCCCGGCCGCCGGCTTCCCGCGTGGCCAGCTCATCTACCGTGTGCACGCGATACAGGCGGCGCAGTTCACGGTACAGGTTGGCTTCGTTGTCCGCACCGTCGAATTGCAAGTGTTCGCTGGCAATGTAGAACTCGATATTCTTGAAGGTCAACATCGCGCCGTCATGGCAAGTATGGCTGCCGTCTTCCTGGGTCAAGGCTTCGCGGGCTTGGACATTGAATAGCGCCCGTTCGTCCGGGGCGAGCAATGCCCTGACTAGCACGATGCGCACCCGCTTGCAGATTTCCACGCGGGTGTCGCTGTTCCGGTAGGTGGATGTATTTTTCAACCGGCCCACCAGGGCAAGCAGGTCCTGGGCGTCGCCCGATGCTTGAAGCTGCTCCCAGATGTCGCGCATGGCTTCGTTCTCTGCCTCCGAAGCCAGGAGCCAGTCTGTGACCATGGGTTCATCGTTGATGAGCAGACTAGCAGGGTCGTTGAGAAACTCGTTAAGCAGGTTTTCGTCCCATTCGTCAGGGGCATCGAACCTCAGTATGAAGCTGCTCTGGCTCTCCGATGTCGCACGTGCACGGTGAACCACATTCTCCGCCAATGGATTACCGTGCAGGCCAATCGTGCTGATGAGCACATTGTTATCGAGGTTTCCCAGGATGTGGGGCGGTAGCTCCCTTAGTTGATTATCGCTGAGGTCCAGCATCTCCAGCGGTAACAGGCGGTCGACCCAGGCCGGCCAATGCTCGAGGCCCATCCCGTTGAGGTCCAGGCGTCGCAGCGACAGCATGCGCGGGGCATTGACGATGGTGCCGGCGCGGTTGTTGCTGAGGTCCAGTACTTCGAGCCTATGCAGTGGCGCCAGAGCCTCCATGAAGTTTTGATCGATCTCCAGCCCTACATTGCGCAGTGCCAGATAGCTAAGTTGCGAAGATTGCTGCAGCGCCATCGGCAGGTCTTGTTGCGCCCGTACAAAAGTATCCAGGGTCAGGCGGGTCAGGCGAGGGAAACGACTGAGCAGATCTTGCAGTTGTGCAGTGGTGCCGCCGATGTTGTCGAGGCTGAGGTTGAGTACGCGTTCAGTGAAGAACGTGGGTAGTCGAGTCGGAAATAAGTCCAGGGTAACGCCTGTGAGACGCAGTGGAAGGCTGAGCTGGCTGGACTCCTGGCCACTCCAGAACTGCCGCAACGCCGTAGCGATGCGCATCCTGCCAGCCAGCACCGCCTGGCTGACTACCGCAGTCGAGGAAGAAGCATTGACGTAGTTGTCGAGCAGATCGTGCAGCTGTTGGCGCAGTCCCAGTTGCTGACGCAGGCGCTCACGGAAAGCATCGGGCTGGTCCCATTCGAACCGCGATCCAAAGCCGTCCTGGTTGAGCATCACCGAGAGCATGTGTTCATGGCTGATGGCGTTGCCTTGCAGGAAGAGCTGAGGATGTTCGGTGACGCCGAAGCTGCTCTCCAGCAAGAAGTGGGGCAGTAGCGTGATCTGGTTGTTGCGCAGGGAAATCTGTTGCATGCGCAATGCGGTGCTGTAGCCGAGCCCGTCCGGCCAGTGTTGCAGTTGCATGTTGTCCAGGCCCAGATATGTCAGCCTCAAGTCACTGAAGTTGGGCGGGTAGTCTTCAGATAAGCGATTTCCGCTGAGGTCCAGGTGGCGCAGGTCGGGCAGGCTGGCGAGGCTGTCGATATCCGACGTGGAAATCTGAATGTTCTGGTGCGTCAGGCTGAGCGATTGCAGCGAGGGCAAGCGCTCTGCGATCAACGGCAAACTGAACTGGAACGGCGAAGGTGATGCGTCTTGCTGGTAGGCGCGGCTGATTTCCAGCGTTCTCAGGTTGGCGAATTGCCGCAGCAGGCTGTTCAGGCGTGGTGTGTGCTCGCGCACGTTTTCATAACGCTCAGGCTGGGTCTCGAGCAGTTGCAAGTCGGTGACGTTTGCGGTGAAGAAAGTCGGCAACTCAAGGGGAAAGTCCAGCAGGGACAATCGCTCCAGGCGCAAGGGTGTAGCCACGTTGCCGTTTACTGCAAAGGCGCGATCATACCAATGCTGCGTGATGGTGTTCGCCATTTGTTCGAAGCCGTTGGCGCTGTAGCTAGGCAGCACAGCCGCCATCTGCCGCCAACTGCTCAGGCTAGACAGCAATTGGCTGCGTTGCTCCAGAAGATTGTCGAGCAGTTCGTTTATTGCGTTGCGATCGAGGTTGCGGCTTTCCAGTGCTGCCAGGGTCTGCTCGGCAGGACGTGGCGTGGGGGCGTACAGACCGACCTGCCTGATCCTGGCGAGCAGCGTTTGCCGTGAGATGCTGGTGACGCGCGGGCGAATGCCGCCCAAGGGATAGCCGATACGCCCGTCGGCCAGGCGCATGGGCGAGCGGAAATCGGGTTCCACCGGCTGCATGCCCAGTATCTGCCTAAGCGCTGGGCGTGGCAGCAGGTCGGTTTGCAGAATCAATGCTTTGAGTGCCAGCTCATCGTCGACCCCCAGCGCCATACGTTGTGATTCGCTGAGTGCTTCGAACAGGGCACCGTGCAACGAGGCGTGGGCGTTCAGTGGTGCATCGGAGGTTTCGCTACGCATCAGTATATAGCCGGCTTGAGCACTGATGATTGTTGGCCCCCCCGGAGCATCGGGGCCGATGCGGGCACTTTGCTGGGGCGAATACATGCGCTGTTCCACGGTGATGCCAAGCTCCGCTGGCCAGCCGGGTAATTGGTCAAGGGTGTGGAGCACCAGTCGATCGGTGTCCCAGCTGCGCAACTGGTTCAGGTACAACCCTTCATAAGCCCGGTTGAGCCTGATTTGCTGCTGGAGCAGGCGTACCTCAGCGGCCAGGCGCCTGGGAACCTTGCCGTTACTCAGTTCGTCCAGCTCGTTAGCGGTCGTATGCTGGAGCAGTTCTTCTGTCACCGGGGTAGGGAGCTGCGGATAGCGCCTGTAGATCATCTCGGCGCCCGGTGACTGACTTGCGGGCAGGCTTCGGTATTGCTGCTGGAAGTCGGTGTGGACCGACCCCGGCTCTGCCATCGGGCTTGCCTGTTCGATCTTGCGATACAGGTCGAAGCGGGCAAGCGTGTCTTGTAGTTGGCCGGGCAGGCGCTGGTTGTCGCAGAGCACTTGGCGTAGTACATCCTCTTCTATATTGCTGACCCGCAGAATGTTGCGCACGGTGTGTTCGTCGAGCTCTGCGTTGCGAGCACCCGAACGACGCAACAGTTCGACCTCCTGCCATTGCTCGGGGCGATCCAGCGGGTGCAACCAGGTGTCGGCGCCATTGTGGCGCAGCGGAGGTTGGTAGGCCTTCACCCGGGTAGGGTGTTCGATGTGGTAACTATCGGCCTGCGCTGAGCGCACGATCGAGTAAACCTGGCCGTCCAGTTTCAGCCAGATTTTGCCCTGGTGATGACGCAGCCCGCGGTTGTCTTGCGGCAGCGTGTCGGGAATGTCGATGGACTGGGCATAGGGCTCGAGGTCAGCTCGCCAGAGCCTGGCCTGGCCATCCGGCAGTTCCACATCTTCGAGCTCCTCGATGAATGACGGCGTCTCCACTGGCATGGGTTCAGGTAAAGGCACTGGCTTGTTCGATCCATCGGCTGCAGCACCCAGGCCGCCCCCGACCGCTTTGATGGCCAGAGTGAAGGCGGCCATCTCCGCGACGTTTTTCACCACGTCCAGCATGTACTGGTAAGCCTGTTGCTGATCGTCGTGGGCCCAGCTTTCAATGCCCTCATAGACCTCGTAAGCCAGTTGCAGTGCACATATACCCAGCATGACCTCGCCGACCGCCGGTATGAAAAAGCCGGCGATATTGAGTGTGGTCAGGGCCTTTTGCAGCAAGTGCTCGCGGTAATTAACCGCAGTGATGGTATCGATGAGGGTTGTAGGTATGGCGTGGAACGCGGCGTCTTCTTCATGGCGGAAGACTTTTTCCGTGACCAGCCCCTGCAACAGCGAGCCACTCAACTGGTGTGTTTGCAGGTGCAACTTTGCGTGTGGATCTGCGGCGCGTTCATGCGTGCCCTTCAGCGTCAGCGTCAACGGCATCAGCCGGTCCAGCAACTTGGCCTGCAGATGGGCCTTGTCGCGCTCCTTCATGCAGTTGTCGAGGTATCTGATGTCACCGAGCAAGCGGTCACGTAGCCATTGTTCGCTTTCCGTCAGCGATGTGAACTCCCGGAGTGGTGTCTCGGGGTCGCCGGGAATGTAGAGCGCCACCGAGTGTTCCCCATTGGTTGCTCTGTAGTCGAACAGGCGCATGCGGGTCAGTGGCACATCCCATAGCGAGATAACACTGAATGTCAGGGTGGAGGATTGTGTCGGCACTTCCAGAGGTAGCGCCAGGGCAGCCACGTAGAAGCTCTGGCTGATGTCATTCTGGAGCCGGGCAAGGTGCAGGCTTTGCGTGAACGTGCAGCGTTCGAGTTCGGCAATTTTCCCGAAGGTCGCCTGGTTGCTCGCGCCGGTCTTGATGTCGCTGTAGTAAATGGCGTGTAGTTTTGCCTGGTATTGGCCACCGATATCCAGTTCACGGCACATGCGGGCAAACCGTTCGGGTGCCATGTCGAGGGTATTGGAGATGGGTACTGTGCCCATGAACCCTTTGTGGTCGAGAATCACCGATTTCTTGAGCAGGGCATTGTCATTGTCCATTCCACCGGGCTTGGCTGCCCCGGCTTCGAAATTTCGCAACGCACTTTCCAGTAGCGAACGGGGGGCGTGCTTGTAGGCCTCAACATCCTGTCCTGGCTGATTGTCGAGTTGCCTGACATCCAGCAGGTAGTTGTTGTTGATGTCCACTTCGACGCCGAAGGTTTCCTTGATGGCAGTGTTCAACTGTTCTCTTGCGAATGCCTCCAGGTTTGGCAAGGCGTGATACAGGGCCTGTACCTCGGCCATGGCTGCCTGCAGGTGCGCGTGCTCGGTTGCCAGTGCCTTGGCAATGGCGGGTTGAGCCAGGCAAGCCTGTCCCAGCGTCGCTGCACGAGTGCTCATGACCTGTTTCAACAGGTCATGAGTCGATGAAGGCGCGCTTTTTAACCAGTTGGGGATTTTCCCGTTAATCAGTGCATACGGGATGTTGGTGTTTTTTTCCAAGGTCATGATGAGCCCTATGCTGAGTGAGAGGCTCAACGACTATGTTCAAGCGAGCAGGGCGCATGTGGTAGATATTTACGCTCGGTGGACCGTCGATCGTTGACGTTCGAAGCTACGAGAACATGCTCAAAGCACAATTCAGGTTTATGATGCCCAACGGCAGAATAATTCCCACACGGAGTGCGCAATGCAGACCCTGTACCCGCAGATCAAACCCTACGCCCGGCACGATCTGGCCGTCGAAGCGCCGCATGTGCTGTATGTCGATGAGAGCGGTTCGCCGGAAGGTCTGCCGGTGGTGTTCATCCACGGTGGTCCGGGCGCGGGCTGCGATGCCCAGAGCCGTTGCTACTTCGATCCCAACCTGTACCGCATCATCACTTTCGACCAGCGCGGCTGCGGTCGCTCCACGCCCCACGCGAGCCTGGAGAACAACACCACCTGGCACCTGGTCGAAGACCTGGAACGAATCCGCAAGCACCTGGGCATCGAAAAATGGGTGCTGTTCGGCGGCTCCTGGGGTTCGACCCTGGCGCTGGCCTATGCCCAGACCCATCCCGAGCGTGTCCACGGGCTGATCCTGCGCGGTATTTTTCTCTGCCGCCCGCAAGAAATCGAGTGGTTCTACCAGGCCGGCGCCAGCCGCCTGTTCCCTGACTACTGGCAGGACTACATTGCGCCGATTCCGGCAGAAGAGCGTGGTGACCTGGTCAAAGCCTTCCACAAACGTTTGACCGGTACCGACCAGATTGCCCAGATGCATGCCGCCAAGGCCTGGTCAACCTGGGAAGGGCGCACCGCCACGTTGCGGCCAAACCCGCTGGTGGTGGATCGCTTCTCCGAGCCTCAACGCGCCTTGTCGATCGCCCGTATCGAATGCCATTACTTCACCAACAATGCCTTCCTTGAGCCGGATCAGCTGATCCGTGACATGCCGAAGATCGCCCACCTGCCTGCAGTCATTGTGCATGGCCGCTACGACGTGATCTGCCCGCTGGACAACGCCTGGGAACTGCACCAGGCCTGGCCGAACAGTGAACTGAAGGTGATTCGCGATGCCGGCCATGCCGCTTCCGAGCCCGGTATCACTGACGCCCTGGTGCGTGCCGCCGACCAGATGGCCCGTCGCCTGCTCGACTTGCCGCTGGAAGAAGCATGAAGGGGCTGCTTCAACGCGTGCGCGGTGCACGGGTGGATGTCGACGGTCAGACCGTCGGCGCCATCGACCAGGGGCTGCTGGTGCTGGTGGCGGTCGAACCCGACGACACCCGCGCCCATGCCGACAAATTGCTGCACAAACTGCTCAATTATCGGGTGTTCAGCGATCCTCAAGGGAAAATGAACCTGTCGCTCAAGGATATTGGCGGTGGCTTGCTGCTGGTGTCGCAGTTCACCCTGGCTGCCGACACCCAGAGCGGCCTGCGCCCAAGCTTTTCCACGGCGGCGCCACCGGCCCTCGGGGCGGAGCTTTTCGACTATCTATTAGGGCGGGCAGAGGAACTGCACGCTACCGTTGCCAGCGGTCAGTTTGGTGCTGACATGCAAGTGCACCTGGTCAATGATGGCCCCGTAACATTTATGTTACAAATATGAGGGCAAAAAACCCCTGTTTGTAGGAAAACAAGGGGGTTTGGAGCAGAAATAGTTCATTTGCCCTGATGCGTTGTAACGCGCCCTGCTGGATAATCGCGCGCTATGTGGACCTGCGTTCGTGGGTTCGTTTCACTCTGACTTGAGCCTGTCTGGAACCGTTTGGGGAATCATTGCGCCCTTTCGGAGTCCGAACAGTGCTCGCCAACCTGGCATTTGTCGCTGGCCGTTGGTTTTTTGATCTGTTTTCGGCGAGGGTTGCTCGTGATTGTAAGTCCCTGTAATGCACCAAGAACTCCCGGCAATCGGCTGCGCTCGGCCTTGTTGGCAGGCGCAACACTGGTCAGCCTGCTCGCTGCAGGCCAGCTCTGGGCGTTCAACCTTGACGATGTTGCCGCCAAGGCAAAGGATCTTGCCGGGCAGAAATACGAAGCGCCGAAAAGCAACTTGCCGGCCGTCTTCCGTGACATGAAATACGGGGACTACCAGCAGATTCGCTTCTTGACGGAAAAAGCCGAATGGGCCAACGACAAGACCCCGTTCAAGCTGTCCTTCTATCATCAGGGCATGCATTTCGACACCCCGGTGAAAATCAACGAGGTCACCGCTACCTCGGTTGAAGAAATCAAGTACGACCCGAACCGCTTTGATTTCGGCAGCGTGCAGTTTGATCCCAAGGCCACCGAGAACCTCGGCTACGCCGGGTTCCGCGTCCTGTACCCGATCAACAAGGCCGACAAGCAGGATGAAATCATGACCCTGCTGGGCGCCAGCTACTTCCGTGTAGTGGGCAAGGGGCATGTGTACGGCCTGTCCGCCCGCGGCCTGGCCATCGACACCGCACTGCCGTCCGGCGAAGAGTTCCCGCGGTTTACCGAGTTCTGGATCGAGAAGCCCAAGCCGGCCGACAAGCACCTGGTGATCTATGCGCTGCTCGACTCGCCGCGCTCCACCGGTGCCTACAAGCTGACCCTGCGCCCTGGCAGCGACACCATTGTCGACGTCAAGTCCAAGGTGTTCCTGCGTGATCACGTCAGCCGCCTTGGCATTGCCCCGCTGACCAGCATGTTCCTGTTCGGCGGCAACCAGCCATCGAAAGTGCTCAACTATCGTCCGGCACTGCACGACTCCGAAGGCCTGTCGATCCATGCCGGCAATGGCGAGTGGCTGTGGCGCCCACTGAACAACCCGAAACACCTGGCCGTGAGCAACTTCAGCGTCGAGAACCCGCGTGGTTTTGGTTTGCTGCAGCGTCAGCGCGAGTTCAGCCAGTTCGAAGACCTCGATGACAACTATCAGAAACGCCCAAGTGCCTGGATTGAACCTGTCGGCGACTGGGGCAAGGGCACGGTCGACCTGGTCGAAATTCCGACGGCCGACGAAACCAACGACAACATCGTTGCGTTCTGGAGCCCGGAAAAGCTGCCGGAGCCTGGCACGCCGTTCGAGTACGCGTACCGCCTGCACTGGACCATCGATGAATCCGACTTCCATTCGCCGAACCTGGGCTGGGTCAAGCAGACCCTGCGTTCGACCGGTGACGTCAAACAGTCCAACCTGATCCGTCAGCCAGACGGCAGCCTGGCCTTTCTGGTCGATTTCGAAGGCCCGGCGCTGGCTAAACTGCCAGAAGACACGGCGGTCCGTAGTCAGGTGAGCGTCGACGACAACGCTGAACTGGTCGAGAATAACCTGCGCTACAACCCGGAAATCAAAGGCTGGCGCCTGACCCTGCGGTTGAAGGTCAAAGACCCGAGCAAGAACGTGGAAATGCGTGCAGCACTGCTGCGTGATGTTCCGGTCGAACCTGCCAAGCCAGCAAAACCGGCCAAACAGGACAAGGCAGCCGCCAAAGCAGCCAAGGCCGAGAAGCCTGCCGAGCAACCTGCCGCCGATGCGGCGTCCACCACCGGGGCACCGGCCACCACCGAACAGGTGCTGACCGAGACCTGGAGCTATCAGTTGCCTGCCGATGAGTAACTCTCAACTACGGCCAGAATCGCTTGGCGAGTACCTGGCCCACCTACCACTGAGCGATGAGCAGCGGGCAGAACTTGCCAGTTGCAACTCGTTCAGTGAATTGCACCAACGCTTGTCCAGCAAACCGAGTGTATTCGATGCCGAGGCCGTCCAGGCTTCGGTAGGCGAGCGCCTGACGCTGGGCGGTGCTGCAGACATGGAAGACGCCGAGATGCTCGGTGTCGATGCCAGCGGTCGGCTGTGCCTCAAGGCCACGCCGCCGATCCAGCGTACCCGGGTGATCCCCGAGCCATGGCGCACCAATATCCTGATTCGCGCCTGGCGCCGGCTGACCGGGCGTACCAACGCGCCGGCACCGGCCAAGCGTGAACTGCCGAAGGCGCGCTGGCGCTGGGTCGGCTCGATGCGCCGCTACATTCTGCTGGCCTTGATGCTGGGGCAAACCATCGTTGCCGGCTGGTACATGAAAGGCATCCTGCCGTATCAGGGCTGGTCGTTCGTCGAACTCGACGAAATCATGCAGCAATCGCTGTGGCAGACCGCTACGCAGGTCTGGCCGTATGCGTTGCAGACCAGCATCCTGATTCTGTTCGGCATCCTCTTCTGTTGGGTCTCGGCGGGTTTCTGGACCGCGTTGATGGGCTTTCTCGAGCTGTTGACCGGCCGCGACAAATACCGCATTTCCGGCAGCAGTGCCGGTAACGAACCGATCGAGCCGGGTGCCCGTACTGCGCTGGTCATGCCGATCTGCAACGAAGATGTGCCGCGGGTGTTCGCGGGCTTGCGAGCGACTTTCGAGTCGGTGGCCGCCACTGGCGACCTGGACCGCTTCGACTTCTTCGTGCTCAGCGACACCAATGACACCGACATTGCCGTGGCCGAACAACAGGCCTGGCTGGAAGTCTGCCGCGAGGCCAAAGGCTTCGGGCGGATCTTCTACCGTCGCCGCCGTCGCCGTGTGAAGCGCAAGAGCGGTAACCTCGACGACTTCTGCCGTCGCTGGGGCAGCGAGTACCGCTACATGGTGGTCCTCGACGCCGACAGCGTGATGAGCGGCGAATGCCTGACCAGCCTGGTGCGGCTGATGGAAGCCAACCCTGATGCCGGGATCATCCAGACCGCGCCTAAAGCGTCGGGCATGGATACCCTGTATGCGCGCATGCAGCAGTTTGCGACCCGCGTCTACGGTCCGCTGTTCACCGCCGGCCTGCACTTCTGGCAGCTGGGCGAGTCGCACTACTGGGGGCACAACGCAATCATCCGCATGAAACCCTTTATCGAGCACTGTGCCCTGGCGCCGTTGCCGGGCAAGGGCGCGTTCGCCGGTGCAATCCTCTCGCATGACTTCGTTGAAGCGGCGCTGATGCGTCGTGCCGGTTGGGGCGTGTGGATTGCCTACGACCTGCCGGGCAGTTACGAAGAACTGCCGCCGAACCTGCTGGACGAGCTCAAGCGCGACCGGCGTTGGTGCCACGGCAACCTGATGAACTTCCGCCTGTTCCTGGTCAAAGGCATGCACCCGGTGCACCGTGCGGTGTTCCTCACCGGGGTGATGTCGTACCTGTCGGCGCCGTTGTGGTTCTTCTTCCTGGTGCTGTCGACCGCGTTGCTGGCGACCAACACCTTGATGGAGCCGCAGTACTTCCTCGAGCCACGCCAGCTGTACCCGTTGTGGCCGCAGTGGCATCCGGAAAAAGCCATCGCGCTGTTCTCCACCACCATCGTGCTGCTGTTCCTGCCCAAGCTGCTCAGTGTCATCCTGATCTGGGCCAAGGGCGCGAAAGAGTTCGGCGGGCGCTTCAAAGTGACCCTGTCGATGTTGCTGGAGATGCTGTTCTCCATGCTCCTGGCGCCGGTGCGGATGATCTTCCACACCCGTTTTGTGCTGGCTGCGTTCCTTGGCTGGGCGGCAACCTGGAACTCGCCGCAGCGTGACGACGACTCCACGCCGTGGAGCGAAGCGGTGCGCCGTCATGGTCCTCAGACCTTGCTGGGTGTGGCCTGGGCGTTGCTGGTGGCCTGGTTGAACCCAAGCTTCCTGTGGTGGCTGGTGCCGATCGTTGGCTCGCTGATGCTGTCGATCCCGGTGTCGGTGATCTCCAGTCGCGTGCACCTGGGCTTGCGTGCCCGGGACGAGAGCCTGTTCCTGATCCCCGAAGAATACGCCACGCCACAAGAACTGCTGGCAACCGATCGCTACACCCACGAAAACCGCTGGCATGCCCTGCATGACGGTTTCGTCCGGGCCGTGGTCGATCCGCAGCAGAACGCGCTGGCCTGTGCCCTGGCAACGGCCCGTCATGGTGTTGCAGCGCCAATCGAGTCGCTGCGTGCCGAGCGTATCGGCAAGGCGCTTGAAGTCGGTCCGGCGGGCCTGGACGGTGCTACACGCCTGGCCCTGCTGAGTGATCCGGTGGCCCTGGCGCGTCTGCACAGCCGTGTCTGGAGCGAGCAGAACGATGCCTGGCTGGGTGTCTGGCGGCGCTCGATCGCCAATGACCCGCACTCGCCGTTGTTGCCACTGCACCCGGAGCCCGTGGCGCAGCCTTCGTTGGCCAGTGCCTGACTGATTGCGGGGCGAGTCGACTCGCCCCGCAATGGCTTCCCCCTGCCTTTTTCTGATACCAACAACGCCGCCCATGCGTTAGCATCCCTTCCGAATATTTCGCACCCGTCTGTAGGACGGTTGGTGCCAACAATAAAATTCGAGTCTTCTTGCTGGGGGATCTGGTGATGTTCAAAAAATACCTGTCGATGTTGCTGGTCGGCGTCACTGCATTGGTTGCGGTCAATGCCGCCCAGGCGGCCGGCGCTATCGACGACGCGGTCAAGCGTGGCACCCTGCGTGCGGGCATGGACCCTACCTACATGCCATTTCAGATGACCAACAAGCGCGGCGAGATCGTCGGTTTCGAAGTCGATATCCTCAAGGCCATGTCCAAGTCCATGGGCGTCAAGCTGGAGATGGTCTCCACCTCCTATGACGGCATCATCCCGGCCCTGATGACTGACAAGTTCGACATCATCAGCAGCGGCATGACCCTGACCCAGGAACGCAACCTGAAGCTCAACTTCAGCGAACCCTTCATTGTTGTCGGCCAGACCCTGTTGATCCGCAAGGAGCTGGCGGGCGAGATCAAGTCCTATAAAGACCTGAACAACGAAAAATACCGCCTGACTTCCAAGCTCGGCACCACCGGCGAGCTGGTTGCCAAGAAGCTGATCGGCAAAGCCAAGTACCATGGCTACGACAACGAACAGGAAGCGGTCATGGACGTGGTCAACGGCAAGGCGGACGCCTTCGTCTACGACGCCCCGTACAACGTGGTTGCGGTGAACAAGGCCGGTGCCGGCAAGCTGCTGTTCCTCGACAAGCCGTTCACCTTCGAACCGCTGGCCTTCGGCCTGAAGAAAGGCGACTACGACAGCCTGAACTTCATCAACAACTTCCTGCACCAGATCAAGCACGACGGTACCTACGATCGAATCCACGACAAGTGGTTCAAGGACACCGCCTGGCTGAAGGACATGGAATAAGGCCAGGGCCTACCCTGGTTTGAAACCCGACGCGCAGGCTGGCCCTGCGCGTTCGCTTTTACGGAAGTACCCTCAAGTGATCAAACACAAGAAAGCCCAGTGGCCCTGGCACGGGCTTACCGCGCTGGTCCTGGTGGGCCTGGCGTTGAGCCTGTACTACGCAACCTCGCTGATCTCCTACGAATGGAGCTGGAATCGGGTACCGCAGTACTTTGCCTATCAGGCAGAAGTCGCTCAGCGCGCCGCCGATAACGGTACTGTCGAATCGATCACCGCCAACGGTGCGATGGCGAATGTCACCGTCCGTGATGAAAGCGGCGCTGAACAGGTGTTCGAAGTCGAGCAGGGCAGTGTGCAGCTGTCGCGTGGCGACGACGTGGCCGAAGGCGACCTGATCGGTGTCACGCATCACTGGGCTGCGGGACCCTTGGCCTGGGGTTTGTGGACCACCGTCTGGATTTCGGTGGCCTCTGGTGTACTGGGCCTGGTGATCGGGCTGTTTGCCGGGCTATGCCGGCTGTCGAACAACCCCACACTGCGCGATCTGTCCACCGTGTATGTCGAACTGGTGCGCGGCACGCCGCTGCTGGTACAGATCTTCATCTTCTATTTCTTCATTGGCACGGTGCTCAACCTGTCCCGTGAATTCGCCGGTGTTGCGGCGCTGGCGCTGTTTACCGGTGCCTACGTGGCTGAAATTGTGCGTGCCGGTGTCCAGTCGATTGCCAAAGGGCAGGGCGAAGCGGCCCGCTCGCTGGGTTTGAGTGCCGGCCAGTCGATGCGCCATGTGGTCCTGCCGCAAGCGTTCAAGCGTGTACTGCCACCGCTGGCCGGGCAGTTCATCAGCCTGGTCAAGGACACCTCGCTGGTCTCGGTAATCGCCATTACCGAACTGACCAAAAGCGGGCGCGAAGCAATCACCACGTCGTTCTCGACGTTCGAGATCTGGTTCTGTGTCGCCGGCCTGTACCTGTTGATCAACCTGCCGCTGTCGCACATGGCCAGCCGGCTTGAGCGGAGGCTTGCGCAAAGTGATTGAAGTCCGTGACCTGGTAAAAGTCTTCGACACCCGCGGCCAGGTGGTGCGTGCCGTCGATCACGTCAGCACCAACGTAGCCAAGGGTGAGGTATTGGTAGTGCTCGGCCCTTCGGGATCGGGGAAGTCGACCTTCCTGCGCTGCCTCAACGGCCTGGAGTCCTTCGATGAGGGCACCGTGGCCATCGACGGCCTGCAACTGGCTGACCCGAAGACCGACGTCAATGCCTATCGCCGTGAAGTCGGTATGGTGTTCCAGCATTTCAACCTGTTCCCGCACATGACCGTGCTCGAGAACCTGTGCCTGGCACAGAAGGTCGTGCGCAAGCGTGGCAAGGCTGAGCGTGAGGCCAAGGCGCGGGCGTTGCTGGAAAAGGTCGGCATCGGCCAGAAAGCCAACGAGTACCCGTCGCGCCTGTCCGGTGGCCAGCAGCAACGGGTGGCCATTGCCCGTGCGCTGGCGATGGACCCGAAGGTCATGCTGTTCGATGAGCCGACTTCGGCGCTTGACCCGGAAATGGTCGGTGAAGTGCTTGACGTCATGAAGACCCTGGCGCTGGAAGGCATGACCATGGTGTGTGTCACGCATGAAATGGGCTTTGCCCGGGAAGTGGCGGACCGTGTGTTGTTTTTCGACCATGGCAAGCTGCTGGAAGACTCGCCGCCCGAGGCGTTCTTCACCTCGCCCAAGGACCTGCGCGCCCAGGCGTTCCTGCGCCAGGTGCTCTAGAGCGCCTGTAGGAGCTGGCGTAGCCTGCGATGGGCTGCGCCGCAGCCCTGAGGGCCGTATTGGCTGACAGAGTTTGCGAGCGCTGCGCGCTCGATCACAGGCTCCTACAAAGATCGCGATGGCCTTAAAGCTGGAATTTGCCAACCAGGCCCTGAAGATGGGTACCCAGGCGTGCCAGCTCGACGCTGGAGGCTGCGGTTTCTTCGCTGGCAGCGGAGGTTTGGTCCGAAACGTCGCGCACGTTCATCACGCTCCGGTTGATCTCTTCGGCCACGGCGCTTTGTTGTTCTGCCGCAGCAGCAATTTGCTGGTTCATCGCCTGAATCGAGGACACCGTGCGGGTGATGGTCTCCAGCGATGCGCCAGCGCGACGGGTCAGCTCGACGCTGTTGTCGGTCAGGTTGCGGCTGGCATCCAGGGTACTGGCAACCTGCTGGGTGCCACTTTGCAAACCGGCAATCAGCGCCTCGATTTCTTCGGTTGACTGCTGGGTGCGCTGCGCCAGGCTGCGCACTTCGTCGGCAACCACGGCAAAACCGCGGCCAGCCTCGCCAGCGCGCGCAGCCTCGATGGCCGCGTTCAAGGCCAGCAGGTTGGTTTGTTGGGCGACCGACTTGATCACATCCAGCACGCTGCCAATCTTGTCGCTCTCGCTCTTGAGGTGACCCATGGCTGCGCTGGAATGATTCATTTCGTTGGCCAGACGCTCGATCTGGGCGATGGCTTCGCCCACCACCCGATCGCCTTCGCGGGCCTGCTGATCCGCCGCCAGCGCCGCTTCAGAGGCTTCCTCAGCGTTGCGCGCGACTTCCTGCACCGTGGCGGCCATCTCGTTCATGGCGGTGGCCACCTGATCGGTCTCGACCTTCTGATTGTTGACCCCGGCGCTGGTCTGCTCGGTCACGGCTGACAGCTCTTCTGCGGCGCTGGCAATCTGTGTGACGCCATCGCCAATGCCGCCGATCAACTCGCGCAGGCTGACGGTCATGCACTGCATGCTGCGCTGCAGTTGGCCCAGTTCGTCGCGCCGCTCGGCGTTCAGGTCCTGGCGCAGGTCGCCACTGGCAACCCGGTCTGCAGCGCTGAGGGTCTGGCGCAGGGGGATGACGATCTGGCGGGTAATGGCCCAGGCGGACAGCAGGCCGAACAGCAGGGCCAGGGCCGTGGCCAGGGTGAGCATCGATTTGGCGTGCTGCGATTCTTCGTCACGCAGTTGGGTCAGGGTGAGCGTCAGTTGCTGGCTCTGGTCAATGAGGATCTGCCCCTGGGCCGCCATCAATTGGGTTGCCTGCTCGATGATCGATTGTGCGGCGGCGAATTGCTCGACGGCCCCGCGGTAGTTGTCGAGGGCACGTGTGGCCTGGTGGAAGTTGCCGCTGTAATTCGCTGGCAGCACCTCGGCGAGTGTTTTCAGTTGCGATGACGCCAGATCGATCGCTTGCAGGGCAGACGAGTGGAATTCCGGCTTGCCGCTGTAGGTGTAACCGCGCACCTGGAAGCGCGCCTGCTGCAGCAGTTTGCTGGCGCCGATCACGCTGTTGAACAGGTTCAGATCGCTGCCGTTCAGCAGCTGTTGCTCGACCTCGGTAATCAGCGCTACGGCTTCGTCAGCACTGCTGCCAAGTACAGCCCGGCTTGCTTCGCGCTGCTGGCTCGCTTTTTCGGCAGTGTCGAGGGCCTGACGGTACTGACGTAACGCATCAATCTGTTGCTCGATACGCCGATGATCTTCAGGGCGGGTGATGCGCTGTTGGACCTGCTGCAGTTGGCGATCCAGCCCTGTCAGGGCGTTGTTGAGGGTCTGCTGCGCGCTTTCGTCACCCTTGATCTGGAAGTTCTGCCGGGCGACGCGCAGCTCAAGCGTCGCCTGCAGCACCTGAGAGACGCCGCCTAGGGTGTCGCCGCGGGACGTTACACCGTTGACCCCCTGCCAGCCGGTCAGGGTGATGCTCAGGGTCAGCAGCAGGACCAGGCCGAAGCCGATACCGAGTTTACGATTGACGCTCACGTGACCCAGGTGCAGGGCTAACCATTGATACATGGTGGAACTCCAGTGCGATCAGCAGAGGCGATGAATTGTTTTGATACCAATGCATCGGCCTTGCGCGGCGAAACTGAAGTCAGAACAGGCGAGCGAGCAGGGCTGTGACCGCCGTTTCTACACGCAGGATGCGCTCGCCCAGTTGCACCGGAGCCAAGCCAGCCTTACCCAGCAAATCAATCTCATAGGGAATCCAGCCGCCTTCCGGGCCAATGGCCAGGGTGACCGGTTCGTCGAGTCCACGCGGACAGGGCGGGAAAGGACCCGGGTGGCCCACCAGGCCAAGCGTGCCGTGGGTGATGGCCGGCAGGCGGTCTTCGACGAACGGCTTGAAGCGCTTCTCGATGATGACCTCGGGCAGGCGGGTGTCGCGAGTTTGTTCCAGGCCCAGGATCAACTGTTCGCGGATTGCTTCAGGCTCAAGAAAGGGGGTTTGCCAGAAGCTTTTCTCGACCCGGTAGCTGTTGACCAGAATCAGCTTCGGTACGCCCATGGTGGCAACCGTCTGGAAGACCCGGCGCAGCATTTTCGGGCGTGGCAGGGCCAGTACCAGGGTCAGCGGCAGTTTGGCCGGCGGCTCGCGGTCGAAGCTGACCGAGAGCTCTGCTTCATGGCCTTCCAGGCGTTCGACGCGGGCTTCACCCATCAGCCCGCCGATGCGGCCGACGCGCAGGCTGTCGCCTACCGCAACGCGGTGGATCTCCTGCATGTGGGTAAAGCGCCGATCGGCGAGAATGACGCGATCGGCCGCGATGAAGTCGGCTTCTTCGAGTAACAGCAGGTTCACGGCTGGGTCGCTGGCGGCTGGTCGTTATGATCGTCGGCAGTGTCGTCGCGATGTTCGCTGCGTTTGCGGATCAGCCCGCCAAACAGCACGCCTATCTCGAACAGCAGCCACATGGGCACGGCCAGCAAGGTCTGCGAGAAGATATCCGGGGGGGTCAGGACCATGCCGACCACAAAGCAGCCGATGATCACGTAAGGACGGATCTTCTTCAGGTATTTGACGTCAACGACGCCAATCCATACCAGCAGGACCACCGCCACCGGGATCTCGAAGGCCACGCCGAAGGCGAAGAACAGGGTCATGACGAAGTCCAGGTAACTGGCAATGTCCGTCATCATCGACACCCCTTCAGGGGTGGCACTGGCGAAAAACCCGAAAATCAGCGGAAACACCAGGAAGTAGGCAAACGCCATCCCGGCATAGAACAGGATGATGCTGGAGATCAGCAGCGGAATCGCAATGCGCTTTTCGTGGCGGTACAGGCCCGGGGCAATGAAGCCCCAGATCTGCTGGAGGATCAGCGGAATGGCCAGGAACAGCGAGACGATCATGGTCAGCTTGAACGGCGTCAGGAACGGCGAGGCCACGTCGGTGGCAATCATCGTTGCGTTGGCCGGCAAGTGCGCACGCAACGGCGCCGAGACCAGGGTGTAGATCTGCTGTGCGAATGAAAACAGCCCGGCAAAGATCAGAAAGATGGCCGCGACACAGCGCAGCAGGCGAGTGCGCAACTCGGTGAGGTGCGAAACCAGCGGCATCGGCTGGTCGTTTTCCGGAATATCGCTCATGGGGCTCGCGGCGGCTGTGTCGGTTCGGGGGTGGCGCTGGCGACCGGTGAGGAGTCGGTGCTGGCTGCTGGCGGTGCTACCACGGCGTCTTGGCTGGCAACCGGCGTGGCAGGTGGCTCAGGCGTCACGCTCTGCGGGTTGAGGATCTTGCGCGCTTCCTGCTCCATCGAGAGGATGTGCTCGTTGTGCAACTGGCGGCGGATGTCATCAGCGCCAATCTCGCGCTCGACTTCCTGCTTGATCGCATTGAAGCTGCGTTTGAGGCGGCCGATCCACAACCCGGCCGTGCGCGCAGCCCCCGGCAAACGCTCGGGGCCGAGCACCAGCAGGGCCACCAGGCCCACAAGCAACAGTTCGCTGAAGCTGATCCCGAACATTGATCAATCTTTCCTGATGGGCTCTTCGACCTTGTGCGCCTGGCCGTCGATGGTCTGTGGCTGGTTCAGCGGCGAAGAAGCCTGCGGTTGGGCAGTTTGCACCGGCGGTGGGGTCTGTTCGGCAGGCTTGGATTCTTCTTCGTTCATGGCCTTGCGAAAGCCCTTGATCGATTCGCCCAGATCGCTGCCGAAGTTTTTCAACTTCTTGGTACCGAACACCAGTACCACCACGACCAGCAGGACGATCCAGTGTTTCCAGTCAAAAATACCCATGGTGCAATCCCTCGAAATAATTCAGTTAGGCCGACGGTTGACGCGCTGCTTTCTCGGCATGTCCAGACAGGCCGAACCGGCGGTCCAGCTCATCGAGTACAGCCTGCGGATGCTGACCCAGTTGGGCAAGCATGACCAGACTATGGAACCACAGATCGGCGGTTTCGTAGATTACATCGCTGTAATCGCCGCTGTTGGCAGCGTCTTTGGCTGCGATGATGGTCTCGATCGACTCTTCGCCGAGCTTTTCCAGAATCTTGTTCAGGCCCTTGTGATACAGACTAGCTACATAGGAACTGTCAGGCTCGGCGCCTTTGCGCGCTTCCAGCACTTCGGCCAGGCGGGTCAGGGTGTCGCTCATGTCAGTGTCCTGCGTTGTAGATGGCATTGGGGTCTTTGAGAACCGGGTCGACGGTTTTCCACTCGGCGTTTTCGTAAACGCGGTAGAAGCAGCTCTCGCGACCGGTATGGCAGGCGATATGGCCCAGTTGCTCGACCATCAGGATGATCACGTCGGCATCGCAGTCCAGGCGCATTTCATGCAGTTTCTGCACGTGCCCGGATTCCTCACCTTTACGCCACAGTTTGCCACGCGAACGCGACCAGTAGATGGCCCGCTGCTCGGCGGCGGTCAGCGCCAGCGCTTCGCGGTTCATCCAGGCCATCATCAGCACACGCCCGGTCTTGTGGTCCTGGGCGATGGCCGGTACCAGGCCATCGCTGTTCCAGTTGATCTCGTCCAGCCAGTCTTTCATGCACAACTCCAAAACTCGTGGCCCGATCCTCTGCCGACCCATGGCGCTAGTGTGCCAGCGCGCGGCGCTGCTGGCTATCGACGCACGATCAGGTAAAGGCCGGCGGCGAGCATCAGCCAGGCCGGCCAGGCGGCCGGAGCGCTAAGGCTGACAGCACCGGCGGCCAGCGTCGCCCCGCCGCCCAGCAGGCCGGCGCCGAGCAGGCGCAGGGCCCAGCCATCACCTTTTTGCTGCCACGGCGCGGGAGGGTCAGACAGGTGCGGCTGCGACATGCGTTCGAGCAGGTCGCGGGTCATGCCGGCCAGGTGCGGAATCTGTTCGACCTGGCCGTGCAGGTTCTGCAGCAGTGTTTTGGGGCTGACCCGCTCACGCATCCAGCGCTCGAGAAACGGCTGGGCGGTGCTCCACAGGTCCAGCTCGGGGTACAGCTGGCGGCCCAGGCCTTCGATGTTGAGCAAGGTCTTCTGCAGCAACACGAGCTGCGGCTGGACTTCCATGTTGAAGCGCCGGGCAGTCTGGAACAGGCGCATCAGGACCTGGCCGAAGGAGATGTCTTTCAACGGCTTTTCGAAGATCGGCTCGCACACGGTACGGATCGCCGCTTCGAACTCGTTGAGCTTGGTGTGTGCCGGGACCCAGCCAGAATCGATGTGCAACTGGGCCACGCGGCGGTAGTCGCGCTTGAAGAAGGCAAACAGGTTGCGCGCCAGGTAGTCCTGGTCTTCAGGTGTCAGGCTGCCGACGATGCCGCAGTCGATCGCAATGTACTGCGGGCTCCACGGTTTGATGGTGCTGACGAAGATGTTGCCCGGGTGCATGTCGGCATGAAAGAAGCTGTCACGAAATACCTGGGTGAAGAAGATCTCCACGCCGCGCTCGGCGAGCATTTTCATGTCGGTACGCTGGTCGGCCAGGGTCGCCAGGTCGGTGACCTGGATGCCGTAGATGCGCTCCATCACCAGGACCTTGGGGCGGCACCAGTCCCAGTACACCTGGGGCACGTACATCATTTCCGAGCCTTCGAAGTTGCGCTTGAGCTGGCTGGCGTTGGCCGCCTCGCGCAACAGGTCGAGCTCGTCATAAATGGTTTTTTCGTAGTCGCTGACCACTTCCACCGGGTGCAACAGACGGGCATCGGCAGACACCCGTTCAGCACCGCGGGCGATCAGGAACAGCCAGGCCAGGTCCTGGGCGATGATCGGCTTGAGGCCCGGGCGCACCACCTTGACCACGACCTCTTCGCCGCTCTTGAGCTTGGCCGCATGTACCTGGGCCACCGAGGCCGACGCCAGTGGCTCGACATCAAAGCGGCTGAACACTTCGCTGATCTTCGCGCCCAGTTGCTCTTCGATCAGGGCCACGGCCTTTTGCGGGTCGAAGGGTGGTACCCGGTCCTGCAGCTTCATCAGTTCATCGGCGATGTCTTCGGGCAGCAGATCGCGGCGCGTTGACAGCAGCTGGCCAAACTTGATGAAAATCGGCCCGAGGTCCTGCAGGGCGAGGCGCAGGCGCGCTCCGCGGCTGAGGTCCAGGGGCTTGCGGGGCAGCCAGCGCCAGGGCATCACGTGCCGCAGGGCCATCAGCCACCACGGGAGCGGCAGGTCAAACAGCAGGTCATCGAGGCGGTAGCGAATGACTACGCGCTGGATGCGCAACAGACGGCGGACGGCAAGCAGCTTCATGCGTTATCGCTGGTATCAAGGGATCGGGCAAGGCGCTCAATGCGCGCCTCAAGGCGTTCGATGTCGACTTTGAGGGTGTCTAGCTCACTGAAGCGGGCTTCAGCTTCGCGTTGGCCAACCAGGGTGCGGGCTTCTTCGGCCAGGTACTCGGAGAGGTTCTGGTTAAGTGCGGCAAAGCCCTGGCGGGTCCAGTTGGCGCGGCTGCGCAGGTGGCCACTGAGCAGTTGGGTAGCGACAGGGCCAAGCCAGCGCGAGACTTCGTATTCCCAGTCCAGCTCCAGGTCCTGCAGTACCTTGACCAGGTCGAGCAGTACCGCGCTGTCACCTTCGAGCTCGACCTGCGGGCTGTGCAGCACGGCCGTCTTGTCCTGGCTCAGGGCCAGGCGTACCAGGCTGCTGGCCGGGGCGCGCAGGGTGCAGTCGGCATCATTGGCCCAGTGGCTGGCCAGCATCAGGCCCTCGTCGCTGGGCAAAATGAACAGCTGCAGCGCCGGCTGACGACAGTCGATGGCAATGACTTTGCCATCGAGGGGACGCAACCGCGGCAATGCCGTGCTGTCCAGGCGCAGAACACGGTTCAGGCCGTGTTCGACACTGGCAAGTAGGCCGGCCAGGAGCATCAGGGCTTGATGCCCCGGTGCAGGGCAACGATGCCGCTGGTCATGTTGTGATAGGTCACGCGATCAAAGCCGGCTTCGACCATCATCGACTTGAGGGTTTCCTGGTCGGGGTGCATGCGGATCGATTCGGCCAGGTAACGGTAGCTTTCCGAGTCGTTGGTGATCAGCTTGCCGGCCAGTGGCATGAAGGCAAACGAGTACGCGTCGTAGACCTTGGACATCAGCTTGTTGGTAGGCTTGGAGAACTCCAGTACCAGCAGGCGGCCGCCGGGCTTGAGCACGCGCAGCATCGAGCGGATGGCATCTTCTTTGTGGGTGACGTTGCGCAGGCCGAAGGCGATCGTCACGCAATCGAAGTGGTTGTCCGGAAACGGCAGCTTTTCAGCGTCGGCCTGGACGAACTCGATGTTTCCGGCCACACCGCGGTCGAGCAGGCGGTCACGGCCTACCTTGAGCATCGAGGCGTTGATGTCGGCCAGTACTACCTGACCGGTCGGCCCGACCAGTTGCGAGAACTTGGCGGCCAGGTCACCGGTACCGCCGGCGATGTCCAGTACCCGGTTGCCGCTGCGCACACCGGACAGTTCGATGGTGAAGCGCTTCCACAAGCGGTGCATACCGCCGGACAGCACGTCGTTCATCAAGTCGTATTTGGCAGCTACCGAATGGAAAACCTCAGCGACTTTCTCTGCTTTCTGGCTTTCCGGTACGTTTTGGTAGCCGAAATGGGTGGTGGGTTCGGCGTGGTCGCCTTTGCGCTGGTCGTTCATATCGCTTCACCGAAAAAAATTACTGGCCATTCTAGGGCGTACGGTCGGATTTGTCTTGGCGGGGTGTGTCGCAGGTCGGGGTGCGGGCATAATAGAAGTATGCCTTTGAACCCAGGATTGAATGAATGACCCAGATCAGCGTTGAGCGCAAACACAGCCTGGGCCGCGAAGCGGCTCGGGAAAAGGCCCAAACCCTGGTCGACAAGCTGGCCCGCGAGTACGACCTCAGCGCCCGCTGGAATGGCGACCGGGTCGAGGTCAAGCGCAGCGGTGCCACGGGCAGTGTGCAGATCGGTGAAGACACCATCAGGGTCGAGCTGAAACTGGGCATGATGCTGTCGATGATGAGCGCGACCATCAAGAGCGAGATCGAGCGGGCGCTGGACAAAGCGCTGGCTTGAATCCGGATTCTGCAGCTTAGGGTGAGGATTCTAATTTTTCACCCTACCTTATGCTCAAGCCCAGTATCCATGGGCAGTTCCTCCATATCTATTCGAGCGTGAGGTGCAGAGCATGGTTAAAGTGACCCTGAAGAAAAAAGATGACGACCAGCACACGCTGGGCGAAGTGCGCGGCTATGCGCGCAAGATCTGGCTGGCAGGCCTTGGGGCTTATGCCCGGGTTGGCCAGGAAGGTGCCGACTACCTGAAAGAGCTGGTCAAGGCCGGCGAAACCGTCGAGAAACGTGGAAAGAAACGCATCGACAAAGAGCTTGATGCAGCCAATACCCAGATCGATTCGGTCAAAGGCGAGATCACCAGCGTCAAGGGCAAGGTCGAAGTTCAACTCGACAAAATTGAAAAGGCTTTCGACACACGGGTCGCCAGCGCCTTGAATCGCATCGGCATTCCGTCTAAACATGACGTGGAGGCACTCTCTGCCAAGCTCGAAGAGCTGACGGCATTGCTCGAACGTGTCGCGCGCAAACAATAAGGAGAGCAGGATGGCTGGCAAGAAGAATAGCGAGAAAGAAGGCAGCTCCTGGGTCGGGGGGATCGAGAAATATTCCCGCAAGATCTGGCTGGCTGGTTTGGGTATCTACTCCAAGATCGATCAGGACGGCAACAAGCTGTTCGAGTCCTTGGTCAAGGATGGCGAGAAGGCCGAGAAACAGGCCAAGGAATCGGTAGGTGCTGCCAAGGCTTCGGCCAAGTCGGCCACTTCGCGAGTGGGCGATGTGAAAGACCGTGCACTGGGCAAATGGAGCGAGCTCGAAGAAGCTTTCGACAAGCGCCTGAACAGCGCTATCTCGCGTCTGGGCGTCCCTAGCCGTAATGAAGTCAAGGCACTGCACCAGCAGGTCGACACCTTGACCAAGCAGATCGAGAAACTGACCGGGGCATCGGTCAAGCCGGTTGCCAGCAAGCCGGCAGCCAGCAAGCCGGCAGCCAGCAAGGCGGCGGCCAAGCCATTGGCCAAGGCAGCACCGAAAGCTGCTGCCAAGCCTGCGGCGAAAACCGCGGCGGCCAAGCCTGCAGCGGCAAAAACTGCTGCGGCCAAGCCGGCAGCAAAACCTGCAGCAAAACCTGCAGTCAAGGCAGCTGCCAAGCCTGCAGCGGCGAAAAAGCCTGCGGTGAAGAAAGCCCCGGCCAAACCTGCTGCCAAGCCCGCGGCACCTGCGGCCAGTGCTGCACCGGCACCGAGTGCGGCGCCAGCAGCAACCGCAACCGTAGCACCGGCAACGCCGACACCATCGGCACCGCTGAACGCGATCAGCCAGTCCTGATTCCAGGCGGTTGTCAGCGAACGCCCGGCCTCAGTGCCGGGCGTTTTCATTTGCCGCCTTGGGCTGCCGGCATCAGCCGCTCAGGTACCTCAGCGCGATCTGCTCGGCGGCATGCCGGGAACCTGCCTCCAGGTGCGGCGCTACCAGCATCATCACCTGATACACCACCACCCCGACTTCGCCCTCGCGCGCCAGTACCCGCTGGTAATCCAGCGAGAACAGCAACGTCAGGGTGATCTGCTCCACCAGTTGCCCCAGTGCCCGCGTGTCGCTGACCACCTGGCCCTGGGCCTTGAGGCTGGCGAGCAAGGCGGCCAGGGTGCGCTTGAGGGCGTTGAGCAGGTTGCGCATGCCGCGGGCCAGTTTGGGTAACCGCCCGGTGAGGTTCGACAGGTCCTGGAAGAGGAAGCGGTACTGGGCCATGCGCTCGACGATCAGGTGCAGGAACAGCCAGTAGTCCTCTGCATCCAGGCGCACTTCCAGGGGTGGGTCGAGCAGCGGCGTCAGTTCCTCTTCGAAGCGTTCGAACAGGCCCAGCACCAACGGCTCCTTGCCATGGAAGTGGTAGTAGAGGTTGCCCGGGCTGATCCCCATTTCATTGGCAATCTCCAGGGTCGAGACATTGGGCTCGCCCTGCTGGTTGAACAGCTGCAGGGCACACTCAAGAATACGGTCGCGGGTTTTCATCCGTTCTACTTGTTCAGCGCGCCAGGACGTAAGTGCCGGGTGCGGGGTCCATGGGAGGGTAATTCTGGTTGCCCAGGGTCATCAGGGTTTCACGCTGCTCGCCGGAGCGTGCCTGAATCCATTCCAGCCACTGCGGCCACCAACTGCCGTCTACCTGTTTGGCGTCATAGAACCAGGCCCGCGGATCGCTGCTCAGGCGCGGGTTGTCGACATAGTGCGCCTTGGGATTGCCGGGCGGGTTGAGGATGCTTTGCACGTGGCCGCTGTTGGCCAGGATGAAACGTTTGTCGCCGCCCAGCAGCAAGGTCGAACGGTAGACCGCATCCCAGGGGGTGATGTGGTCGTTGCTGCCGGCCACACTGAAGCTGTCGACGTTGACCTTCTGCAAGTCGATCGGCGTACCGCAGACTTCGAGGCCGGCAGCATGGGCCAGCGGATTGTGCTTGAAGAAATCCAGCAGATCGCCGTGCAGGGCTGCGGGCAGGCGGGTGTTGTCGTTGTTCCAGTAAAGGATGTCGAAAGCCGGTGGTGCCTTGCCCAGCAGGTAATTGTTGACGAAGTAATTCCAGATCAGGTCATTGGGGCGCATCCAGGCGAAGACCTTGGCGATTTCCTTGCCGTCGAGCACACCCTGTTGGTAGGAGCGGCGCTTGGCCGCTTCCAGCGTCTGCTCATCGGCGAACAGGCTGGCGGGGCTGTCAATTTCGCTGTCGAGCAGGCTTACCAGGTAAGTGGCGCTGCCGACCCTGCGCAGTTGCCGCTTGGCCTGCAAATGGCCCTGCAACGCGGCCATGGTCAGGCCGCCGGCACATGCGCCCATCAGGTTGACTTCGCGACTGCCGGTTATCGCCCGGCAGACATTCATGGCTTCTTCGAGCGCCTCGACGTAGCTCGTCAGGCCCCACTCGCGATGCCGTGGGTCGGGATTGCGCCAACTGACCATGAAGGTCTGCAGGCCGTTCTTGAGCATGTACTGGACGAAGCTGTTGCTCGGGCTCAGGTCGAAAATGTAGAACTTGTTGATCTGCGGCGGCACCACCAGCATGGGCCGGGCGTACTGTTTTTCGCTCATCGGCTTGTACTGGATCAGCTCCAGCAGTTCGTTGCGAAACACCACCGAGCCCGGCGTGGTCGCCAGGTTGCGACCCACTTCGAATGCTTGCGGGTTGACCTGGCGTGGCAAGCCATCGTTATGACGCAGGTCATCGAGCAGGTGGCTGACGCCACGCACCAGGCTTAATCCCCCGGAGTTGAACAGCTCCTTGACGGCGGCAGGGTTGAGCAAAGAGTTGCTTGGTGCCATGGCATCGTTCAACAGGGCGAAGAGGAAGTGCGCCCGAGCCCGGTCATCGGCATCCAGTTGGCTTTCATCGATCCACTGGCGGGTCTGCTTCTGCCAGGCCAGATACGCCTGCAGGCCGCGACTGTAGAAGGGGTTGAGGCTCCAGGCCGGATCCTTGAAGCGATTGTCCCGAGGGTGTGGCTGGTGCGGCGTATCGCCGAGCAATACACGACCCAGCTGGTTGCCCAGCGAGAGCATGTGTTTGGCTGTGTGCAGCGGATGGCGCAGGCTGTGGCGACTGACATTGCGCAAGGTGGACAGCAGGTCGCGGCCGCGCAGGCCAGTGATTGCACTCTGCACGTTCATGTAGGAGGCGGGGACCGGTACCGACCCCTTCGCGGGCTTGTCTTTCATCAGGCAACACTCCGTCGTCAGGCCATCAACAAACAATTCAATGCAAGAGCGACACCAACCTCTTGCTGTCGATCGAGCTACAAGGCGTCCTGCCCCGCGCGTGATCGCGCTTTATCTCAACTGGCCGCAGGCCGGGGGTGCATGACAGCGCGCTGGCGCTCTTGCTGGAGGAACTTCATGATGATCGGGGCGACGGCTTCGGCCCGGGTGATCAGGAACAAGTGACCGTCGTCGATTATGTGTAGCTGGGCATTGGGAATCCGCCAGGCCAGCAGGCGCATATTGATCAATGGAATCAAGGGGTCATCGTCGCCCGCCAGCACCAGCGTCGGCTGCTGGATCTTGTGCAGCCAGTGAATGCTGGTCCAGCCAAACCCTGCGAACAGTTGCCAGTAGTAGCCGAGCTTGCCCGAGGAACGCACCTTCGCGGCGTGGTTCATGGCCAGGTCCGGGTCGCGGCGAAAGGCGCCCCCGTAGATCTGCGGGGCAATGCGGATCACATGGGAAGGCTGGATATAGCGCCGCGGGCTGGCCATCAGCCACAGCACCTTGGGCTTGCCCGGCACCATCACCGCACCGGCAGCAGTCGCTGCAAGCACGAGCTTTTTGCAGCGTTCCGGGTAGTCATGGGCGAACTGCTGGGCCAGGGCACCACCCCATGACACGCCGATGACATTGACCTGGCCGTAATCGAGGTAATCGAGCATGCGCGCGGTGAGCCTGGCCAGGCCCGGAAAGCGATAAGGGTGTCTGGGGGTCGACGAGCCGCCGACCCCGGGCACGTCGAAGGCGATGACCTCAAGGTCCGGGTCCAGTGCCTGGATGAAAGGGAACACCAATTCCAGGTTGGCGCCGATGCCGTTGAAAATCAGCAAGGGCGTCAAGTGGGGCTTGCCGGGGCGAACCGCCGTACGGATGGTCTGGCCATCCAGGTCAACGGTTCTGAAAATATACGGTTGCGGCATGCGCGAAGCCCTGTGCTGGATAAGGCGCCGTGGCCTTCAGTGGCCACGGCGGACACTGCAATCAACGCTCGTGTACGTACGTCCCCGGTGCGGCCTCGGCAGCGGCATGGGCTTTGTTGCCCAGTCGGGTCGGTGCCTTTTTCAGTTCGCCCGAGCGCTGGCTGAGCCAGTTTTGCCAGTGCAGCCACCAGGAGTCGGTGTGCTTGCTGGCATTGTCTTGCCAATCGCTGGCCTGTGCCGGTAGCTCGCTGCTGGTCATGTAGCGTGCCTTGGGGTTGCCGGGCGGGTTGAGGATGCTCTGGATGTGGCCGCTGTTGGACAGCACGAATTCGACGTTGCCACCAAACAGCTGCGCCGAGCGGTAGCAGGCCTGCCACGGCGTGATGTGGTCGGTGGTGCCTGCCAGGCTGTAGATGTCGGTGGTGACTTTCTTCAGGTCGATCGGTGTTCCGCACACTTCCAGTGCATCGGCACGGGTCAGTGGGTTGGTTTTGAACATTTCGATCAGGTCGCCGTGGAAGGCGGCCGGCAGACGGGTGGTGTCGTTGTTCCAGAACAGGATGTCGAACACCGGCGGTTCGTTACCCAACAGGTAGTTGTTGACCCAGTAATTCCAGATCAGGTCGTTGGGGCGCATCCAGGCAAACACCTTGGCCATGTCACGGCCTTCGAGTACACCGGCCTGATAGGACTGGCGCTTGGCCGATTCAAGGGTCTGTTCGTCGACGAACAGCGCGACCTGGGTGTCGAGGGCGGTGTCCAGCACGCTGACCAGCAGGGTCAGGGCGTTGACTTTGTTTTCACCCAGTGCTGCGTAGTGACCCAGCAGCGCGGTGCAGGTGATACCGCCCGAGCAGGCGCCGAGCATGTTCAGATCTTTGCTGCCGGTAATCGCCAGGACGACGTCGACGGCTTCCTTGAGCGCATCGATGTAGGTCGACAGCCCCCATTCGCGCTGGGCCTTGGTCGGGTTGCGCCAGCTGACGATGAAGGTTTGCACGTTGGAGCGCAGGCAAAAGCGCGCCAGGCTCTTTTCCGGGCTGAGGTCGAAGACGTAGAACTTGTTGATTTGCGGTGGTACCACCAGCAACGGGCGGGCATGCACCTGTTCGGTGATCGGCTGGTACTGGATCAGCTCCAGGACGTCGTTGCGAAACACCACGGCGCCTTCGCTGGTGCCCAGGTTCTTGCCGACCTCGAAGGCCTCCATGTTCACCTGGCTGGGCATGCCGCCGTTGTTGACCACGTCTTTGGCCAGGTTCGACAGGCCGTCGAGCAGGCTTTTGCCACCGGTTTCGAAGAAGCGTTTGACCGCCGCCGGGTTGGCCGCCGAGTTGGTCGGGGCCATGGCTTCGGTCATCAGGTTGATGACGAAGTGGCCACGGCTGGCATCCTGTTCCGAGAGGTTACTGGCGTCGATCCAGTCGTGCAGTTCTTTGCGCCACGCCAGGTAGGTTTGCAGGTAGCGGCGGTAAAGCGGGTTCTGGCTCCAGGCCGGGTCGTTGAAACGACGGTCGTCGCTCTCCGGTTGCAGGCCCGATTTTCCGAAAATCACATTTTTCAGTTCCAAGCCGAAATGAGCGACATGCTTGGCACTGTGCAGCGGTTGGCGAATGGCCTGGCCCAGCACCATTCGAGCAGAACTCAGCAAATCCTTGCGGCGCAAGCCGATCACCGGGTTCAGGCCCAGTGTGTTTTCCGAGGCTTGGCGCTGCAGGTCATCGTTGTTCTTGTTACTCATCTACGACGCTCCGTTGTCCTGAGACGAGTACCGGCCTGTTGTGCACCTACACAGACGAGTGCCCGGTACTGCTGCTCGGGTGACCAGTGATAACGAACTGCGGTCCTGCGGCCGGATGCAAACGACGATGAGCCATGCGGGTTTTTCTGCGTGTGAAGACAGCCTGCTTTCGCTCGCGACCTCTACATCCCGGCCTGACCCTGCGTAAAAAATCAATGCAGGGAACTTGCCAGATCCATTGGTTACCCGACTTTCGAGTGTTTCGCAATACGGCCATTCATTGGCCGTTGTGCAGGCATTCAAGCAAATAGAATTAGAAAATGCGCTCTAAATCCTGGGAGGCCTGAACTAGAGCATCAGCTTGACGATCGACTCGGAAGGGTCGCGCGATTTTCCGGCTTTTGCCAGGTCATCGAGGTACTCGGCCCAGAGTTGTTCCTGACGCAGGCACAGTTGCTCCAGGTACTCCCAGGTGAACAGGCCGCTGTCATGGCCGTCGTCGAAGGTCAGTTTCAGTGCGTACTGGCCGGCCGGTTCGATCTGCTTGAGACCGACGCCCAGTTTGCCGAACTGGAGGATGGGATTGCCGTGGCCTTGAACCTCGGCGGAGGGAGAATGCACGCGCAGGAACTCGGCTGGCAGGTGGTACACCTCGTCAGGCCCGTAAGTCAGGCTCAGGGTCTTGGAGGCTTTGTGCAGGTTGATGCCGGTAGGGAGTCTGGCCATATGGTTCAGGGCCGCAAGCGGCCCTGCCTGTAAGAGAGTGAGGCTTACAGAATATAACGAGAAAGGTCTTCGTTCTGCGCCAATTCGCCCAGATGGCTGTTGACGTATTCGGCGTCGATGCGGATCGGCGCTTCGTCGTGGGCGCTGGCCAGGTCACCGGCGCTGAACGACACTTCTTCAAGCAGGCGCTCAAGCAGTGTGTGCAGGCGGCGGGCACCGATGTTCTCGGTCTTCTCGTTAACCTGCCAGGCGATCTCGGCCAGGCGTTTGATGCCCTCGGCGGCGAACTCGATGTTCAGGCCTTCGGTTTTCAGCAGCTCGCGGTACTGCTCGGTGAGCGAGGCGTGCGGTTCGCTGAGGATGCGCTCGAAGTCTTCCGGGCTCAGCGCCTTGAGTTCAACGCGAATCGGCAGACGGCCTTGCAGTTCGGGCACCAGGTCGCTCGGTTTGCTCAGGTGGAAGGCGCCGGAGGCAATGAACAGGATGTGGTCGGTCTTGACCATGCCCAGCTTGGTGTTCACCGTGCAGCCTTCGATCAGCGGCAGCAGGTCGCGCTGTACACCTTCACGTGAGACATCGGCACCGCCGACGTTGCCGCGCTTGGCAACCTTGTCGATCTCATCGATGAACACGATGCCGTGCTGCTCGACAGCTTCCAGGGCCTTGGCCTTGAGCTCGTCTTCGTTGACCAGGCGGCTGGCTTCTTCGTCGCGTACCAGCTTGAGCGCTTCCTTGACCTTGAGCTTGCGGCTCTTGCGCTTGCCCTTGCCCATGTTGGCGAACAGGTTCTGCAGCTGGTTGGTCATCTCTTCCATGCCCGGTGGCGCGGAAATGTCGACACCCATGGCTTCGGCAACTTCGATCTCGATTTCCTTGTCGTCCAGCTGGCCTTCACGCAGGCGCTTGCGGAACAGTTGGCGGGTGTTGGAGTCGGTGCTGGTGGTCTGGTCTTCGTTGAAGCCGGTGCGTGCCGGTGGCAGCAGGGCATCAAGGATGCGCTCTTCGGCAGCGTCTTCGGCACGGTGGCCGACGCGGACGATTTCCTGCTCGCGGAGCATCTTGATCGCGGCATCGGCCAGGTCACGAATGATCGACTCGACGTCACGGCCCACATAGCCGACTTCAGTGAACTTGGTCGCTTCGACCTTGATGAACGGGGCATTGGCCAGTTTGGCCAGGCGCCGGGCGATTTCGGTCTTGCCGACGCCGGTCGGGCCGATCATCAGGATGTTCTTCGGGGTCACTTCAACGCGCAACTCGGCCGGCAGTTGCATGCGCCGCCAGCGGTTGCGCAGGGCGATGGCGACGGCGCGCTTGGCGTCGTCCTGGCCGATGATGTGGCGGTTGAGTTCGTGGACGATCTCGCGGGGGGTCATGGACATGGTAATGATGGTCCTTGGGCTCGATAAGTCAGCGTGGAAAAGCCCGGCCGTCGGGGCCGGGCGCCAGAACAGCTGAATTACTCGGCCAGGTCCTGCTCCTCGATGGTCAGGTTGTGGTTGGTGAACACACAGATGTCACCGGCGATATTCAGGGCGGTCTCGGCGATTTCACGGGCCGAGAGGTCGGTCTTTTGCAGCAGGGCGCGGGCAGCGGCCTGGGCGTAGGCGCCACCGGAGCCCATGGCGATCAGGCCGTCCTCGGGTTCGACGACGTCACCGTTGCCGGTGATGATCAGCGAGGCGTCTTTGTTGGCGACGGCCAGCATGGCCTCCAGACGGCTCAGGGAACGGTCGGTACGCCATTCCTTGGCCAGCTCGACGGCGGCGCGGATCAGGTGGCCCTGATGCTTTTCCAGCTGGCCTTCAAAGCGTTCGAACAGGGTGAATGCGTCGGCGGTGGCGCCAGCGAAGCCGGCGATGACCTGACCGTGGTACAGGCGGCGGACTTTCTTGGCGTTGCCTTTCATCACGGTATTACCGAGAGAAACCTGGCCGTCGCCGCCCATGACGACTTTGCCGTGGCGACGAACTGAAACGATGGTGGTCAAGGGAGAGTCTCCACGCAGCGGGGCGAAAATGCCTGATGCAGACTCATATGGGGGTGCAGGGAAGGATTTCAACCTGCAAGGACGAGCGGTAGGGGAATCTCTGTAGGAGCGGATTTATCCGCAATGGCCGCAGCGCGGCCCCAAAAGGGGGCTGCTACACAGCTCATCGCGGCGGTCCGGCGTCCCGGTGAATCCGCTCCTACAGCACACTCGATCACGCTTCGTGGCTGATATGCCCATCGACCAAGGTATAACGCACCGCGCCCGGCAGGCAGTGGCCGATAAACGGGCAGTTGTCGCCCTTGGAACGCCACTGTTCACCGGCAACAGTCGAGGCCTTGACGTCGAACAGCACCAGGTCGGCAGCGCCGCCGACTTTCAGCTGGCCGGCCGGCAGGCGCAGGGCATCGGCCGGACCGGCTGACAAACGTTGCAACAAAGTTGGCAGGTCGAGCAGGCCGTCCTCCACCAGTGTCATGGCCAGCGGCAGCAGCAGTTCGACACTGCTGATACCCGGCTCGGTGGCGCCGAACGGTGCCAGCTTGGCATCGCGCTCGTGTGGTTGGTGATGGCTGGAGATCGCCTGGATCACACCGGACTTCACTGCCTCACGCAGGCCGTCACGGTCGGCGCGGGTGCGCAGCGGAGGTTGCACGTGATAGAGGCTGGAGAAGTCGCGCAGCGCTTCGTCGGTAAGGATCAGCTGGTACAGGGCAACATCGGCGGTGACCGGCAGCCCCAGTTCCTGCGCTTGGGCGATCAGGCGTGCCCCGCGGGCGCTAGTCAGCTGGCTGAAGTGCGCGCGCACGCCGGTCTGTTCGACCAGCAGCAGGTTGCGCGCCAGGGCCACGGTTTCAGCGGTTTCCGGAATGCCCGGCAGACCAAGGAAGCTGGCCATCGCGCCTTCGTGGGCGAGACCACCCTGCGCCAGGTCGCGATCTTGCGAATGGAACACCACGGTCAGGTCGAAAGTGGCCGCATACTCCAGGGCGCGGGCCAGGGTGCGGTTGTTGGCGAAGGCGTTCAAACCGTTGCCGAAGGCCACGCACCCGGCATCACGCAGGGCGATGAGTTCTGCCAGCTGTTCGCCTTCCAGGCCCTTGCTCAAGGCGCCGATGGGGAACACTTTGCTGTGCCCGGCTTCGCGGGCGCGGTCGAGGATCAGCTCCGCCACTGCGGAGGTGTCGAGCACCGGCTTGGTCTGCGGAGGGCAGCACAGGCTGGTGACGCCGCCGGCTGCTGCTGCGCGGGTTTCGCTGGCGATGCTGCCCTTGCGGCTGTAGCCGGGTTCGCGCAGCGCTACGTTGAGGTCGACCAGACCAGGGGCAGCGACCAGGCCTTGAGCGTCGATGCTGCGCGCCGGGTTGAAACCGGCAGGTGCCGCGCCCATGGCGACGATCTTGCCGGCATCGATATGCAGGTCGGTGATCTGGTCCAGGCCGCTGGTGGGATCGATGACCCGGGCGCCAAGAATACTGAGGGTCACTGGGCGTTCTCCTGCTCGAATTGACGTTGGGCGTTCTGCCCGCTCATGGCCATGGACAGCACGGCCATACGCACCGCGATGCCGTAGGTGACCTGGTTGAGAATCACCGAGTGGGCACCGTCGGCTACGGCGGATTCGATTTCCACGCCGCGGTTGATCGGCCCCGGGTGCATGACGATGGCATCGGGCTTGGCCCCGGCCAGGCGTGCGGTGGTCAGGCCGAACAGCCGGTAGAACTCACCCTCGCTGGGCAGCAGGCCGCCGGCCATGCGCTCACGCTGCAGGCGCAGCATGATCACCACGTCGACATCCTTCAGGCCCTGTTCAAGGTCGGTGTAGACCTTCACGCCATACTGTTCGATACCGATCGGCAGCAAGGTTTTCGGGCCGATCACACGGATGTCCTGGCAACCCAGGGTTTTCAGCGCGAGCATGTTCGAACGGGCCACCCGCGAATGCAGGATATCGCCGACGATGGCCACCGAGAGGTTCTCGAAGCTGCCTTTGTGCCGACGAATGGTGAGCATGTCGAGCATGCCCTGGGTCGGGTGGGCGTGACGGCCGTCACCGCCATTGATGATCGCCACGTCCGGGCACACATGCTCGGCGATGAAGTGTGCGGCACCCGAGTCGGCATGGCGCACGACAAACATGTCGGCGGCCATCGCTTCAAGGTTGCGCAGGGTGTCGAAGAGGGTTTCGCCCTTGCTGGTCGAGGAGGTCGACACGTTCAGGGTGATCACGTCCGCCGACAGCCGCTGGGCGGCCAGTTCGAAGGTAGTGCGGGTACGCGTGGAGTTCTCGAAGAACACGTTGCACACGGTTTTGCCGCGCAGCAAGGGGACCTTTTTAACGGCCCGGGCACCGACTTCGAGGAAAGAGTCGGCGGTGTCGAGGATTTCGGTCAGCAGTTCGCGGGGCAAACCGTCGAGCGAAAGAAAGTGGCGCAGCTGGCCCTGATCATTGAGCTGCAGCGGGCGCTTGGCGTCGATTGGCGTCATCGCGAGGGACTCTTAAAGGGCGGAAGCGGATGCGAGGTCCTGGCGCTCGAGAGCGAGCGGCGCGGGTCCGGTCAATTTTACCCGTTCATGGGCGGCCAGCGACAGCGTCGCACCGACCACATTCGGGCGGATCGGCAACTCGCCGGCATCCAGGTCGAGCAGGCAGACCAGGGTCACGCTGGCCGGGCGGCCATAGTCGAACAGTTCGTTGAGGGCGGCACGGATGGTGCGGCCGCTCATCAGCACGTCGTCCACCAGGATCAGGTGCTGGCCTTCAATCTCGAACGGCAGGTCGGAAGGGCGTACTTGCGGGTGCAGGCCGTTCTGGCTGAAGTCATCGCGGTAGAACGAGACGTCGAGGGTGCCCAGCGCACTGTCGTCCCCGAGTTCTTCGAGCAGGGCCTGGGCAACCCAGATGCCCCCGGTGCGGATGCCGATGAAACGGGGTTCGGTGATGTTGCGCCGGGCCAGATGGGCACGAAGGTCGACAGCCATCTGCCGGATCAGTTCGGCGGGATTGGGTAGGCTCATGCTTGCTCCTCAATAGACCGGGGGCGTAGCGCTGCCCCGGCTTGAATCCGATGATCAGGATTGCCCGGTATTGGCCTCCAGCCAGCCTTGCAGCAGCAGGGCCGCAGCGATGGCATCCACCGGGTTGTCGCGGTAACTGCCACGCTGGCCGCCGCGGGCCATGCGTTCGCCCTTGGCTTCGAAGGTGGTCAGGCGTTCGTCGTGAGTATGCACAGGCAGGTTGAAGCGGCCGTTCAGGCGCCGGGCGAACTTCTCGGCGCGGGCACTCATTTCGCTGGGCGTGCCGTCCATGTTCAGCGGCAGGCCAACGACGATGGCATCGGGTTGCCATTCCTTTATCAGTTTTTCCACCTGGGCCCAGTCCGGCGCACCGTTCTGGGCTTTCAGGGTGCACAGCTCGCGGGCCTGGCCGGTAACGACCTGACCAACCGCGACGCCGATCTGTTTAGTGCCGTAGTCAAAGCCCAGCAGCAGGCGCAATTCAGCCATCAGGCGTGCCCCGCCTGACTGGTGAGCAGGCTGAGGTTGATGCCCAGGCTCGCCGCTGCGGCCTCAAGACGCTGTTCGCAGGCCATGCCAAAGATGATTTCGGGGTCGAACGGACAATTCAGCCAGGCATTGTCAGCCAATTCCGCTTCCAGCTGGCCCGCTTCCCAGCCGGCGTAGCCGAGGGTGATCAGGCTTTGCTTTGGCCCGGCGCCATCGGCGATGGCAAACAGGATGTCCTGGGAGGTGGACAGCGACAGGCCGTCGAGCTGGACGGTGGCCTGGAAGGTCTTGTCATTGGTGTGCAAGACAAACCCGCGGTCAGTCTGTACCGGGCCGCCCAGGTAGATTGGCACCTGGATGCAGCTGGCTGGCGCTTCGACCTCAGGCCGCAATTGCTCGAGGATATCGGCCAGGTTCAGCTCTTGTGGGCGGTTGACCACCAGCCCCATGGCGCCATTGGCGTTGTGCTCGACGATGTAGGTCAAGGTATGCGCGAAGTTCGGGTCGGCCATGTGCGGCATGGCAATCAGGAACTGGTGCTTGAGGTAACTCGGGCTGAGGTTTTTCATGGTTGATAGTGTGGCGTTGGGACGCCTCACTGACAAGCCTGATGTGGGGGCGCCAGCGTCAGTTGCTGGACAATCGGTCGCCGCGGGCAAAGCGCCAGGTACGGATGATCTCCAACCGGTCGAATTCAGCCAGATCACCGGTGAACGGGGCAAAGGGCGCGGCCAGGCGCACGATACGCTGGGCCGCCTGGTCGAGCAGCGGCTGGCCGGAGGATTCCAGTACCAGCACTTCGTAGAGCGAGCCGTCGCGGTTGATCGAGACCATTAGCCGCAGGCTGCCATAGATCTGCTGGCGGCGTGCCTCATCGGGGTAGTTGAGGTTGCCGATACGCTCGACCTTTTTGCGCCATTCGTCTTTGTACCAGGCGCCCTTGTCGCGCATGGTCGAGGCCGCATTGAGGCGGTGGATGCGCGGGCGTTTGGCGTACAGCTGCTGTTCGTGGGACAGCTCGGCTTCGAGGCTGGCTATCTGGCTGGACAGCTGCGAGCTGTCGAATTCGGGGGTGGCGGCCTTGGGTTTTGGCTGCGGCTTGGCTTCTTTGGGCCGGGTTTCGACCTTTTGCGGCTTGGGTGCCTGGGTGGTCACCACGGCCTTGGGCGGTGCCGGTTGCGGTTGCACCTCGGGCTTGGCCGCCGGCGGTGGCGTCACCTTGTTGATCTTGCTGTCCTGGAATGGCGCGATTTCGGTGGTTTTAGGCACCGCTTTCTTGTCCAGCGTACCGCTGCCCTGCTGGTTGTCCTGAGCAAGGTAATCAGCCTTTTCCGGCGCTTTTTCGCTCTTGAAGGTGGACAGGGTGATTTCCATCGTGCGGCGAATTTCTTCGGGCTTGGCGAAGGTAAAGCCCACGCCGAGAATCAGCGCCAGGTGCAGCAGGGCGGCCAGAAACAGGGTAAAGCCGAGCCGGTCCGCCGGGCGAACGCGGGGCGGAGAGAAGTCGGCGGGGATGTCAGCAGGCAGCGTCATCGGGTATCCAGCAACCACAAGGCCGGCGAAAAACCGGCAGAGCGAGTGCGCAGGTCAAAAAAACGACCCGCATGATACCCCACTCTGCGCAATAGCTTCGCGTCGGCGGTCAGCGCGCCTTGAGCTTGCGATCAATGGCATCCATCAACTGTGCGCCGATAGCGGTGCCAAAGGCATTGTCGATCTCGCGAATGCAGGTCGGGCTGGTCACGTTGATTTCGGTCAGGTGCTCACCGATCACATCCAGGCCGACGAACAGCAGGCCTTTTTCGCGCAGGGTCGGGCCGACCTGTGCAGCGATCCAGCGGTCGCGGTCGGTCAGTGGACGGGCTTCGCCGCGGCCACCGGCGGCCAGGTTGCCACGGGTTTCACCGCTGGCGGGAATGCGCGCCAGGCAGTACGGCACAGGCTCGCCATCGATCATCAGGATGCGCTTGTCACCCTCGACGATCGCCGGCAGATAGGCCTGGGCCATGATCTGCGAGGCGCCGTTGAGGGTCAGGGTCTCGAGGATCACCGAAAGGTTCGGGTCGCCCGCGCGGTGGCGGAAGATCCCGGTACCGCCCATGCCGTCCAGCGGCTTGAGGATCACGTCGCCATGCTCGGCGGCGAACTGGCGGATGATGTCGGCGCGACGGCTTACCAGGGTGGGTGGCGTGCACTGCGGGAACAGGGTGGCGAACAGCTTCTCGTTACAGTCACGCAGGCTCTGCGGACGGTTGACCACCAGCACGCCGGCGGTTTCGGCCTGTTCCAGCAGGTAGGTGCTGTAGACGAACTCCATGTCGAACGGCGGATCCTTGCGCATCAGGATCACGTCGAGGTCGCTCAGGGCGTTGTCCTGCTCGGCATCCAGCTCGAACCAGTGCTGCGGGTCGGCAAATACTTTCAGCGGGCGCATCCGCGCACGGGCCTGGCCCTGGCCTTGGTACAGATCCTGCTGCTCCATGTAGAACAGCGACCAGCCGCGCTCCTGAGCGGCGAGAAGCATGGCCAGCGAGCTGTCCTTTTTGTAGGAGATGGACGCGATGGGGTCCATGACAATCCCGAGGCGAACGCTCATGGGGTAGTTCCTCTCGGCGGCGCTATGCCGCAGTAGCTCAAATGAAAAGTGGCATCAGGGTGGCGCCCGCAGCGTCGGCGGTCAAGGGAAAAACGCATCCTGGGCGGGCCGTGGCGCGGGCCGATGGAATGCACCCCCAGAGTGTGCTAAAAAGGCCTGGCACGTGGCCTGCACGGCCCTTCCAGGCGACGCCTGAGCAGCGATGGTAGAGCGATTATGGAACAGCCCGGCACGGCACTGAAAGTGATGGTGATCGATGACTCCAAAACGATCCGTAGAACCGCACAAATGTTGCTCAGTGAAGCAGGCTGCGAGGTCATCACGGCCACCGACGGCTTTGATGCCCTGGCCAAGATTGTCGACCAGCACCCGCAGATCATATTTGTCGACGTGCTGATGCCACGTCTGGATGGCTACCAGACCTGCGCCCTGATCAAGCACAACAGCGCTTTCAAGGACACGCCGGTGATTCTCCTGTCGTCCCGCGATGGTCTGTTCGACAAAGCCCGGGGCCGCGTGGTCGGCTCTGATCAGTTTTTGACCAAACCTTTCAGCAAGGAAGAACTGCTGGACGCAATCAGGGCGCATGTGCCCGGGTTCGCCGCAGAAGAACAACACGCACCCTGACGCCGCGCCAGCGCCGCGGCGTTCATTCCTTTGATGGGGAACAGCATGGCCCGAGTTCTGATCGTCGACGATTCGCCGACCGAAATGTACAAACTGACCGGAATGCTCGAAAAACACGGGCATCAGGTACTCAAGGCCGAAAACGGCGCCGATGGCGTGGCCCTGGCTACTCAGGAGAAGCCCGACGCGGTGCTGATGGATATCGTCATGCCCGGCGTAAACGGTTTCCAGGCCACCCGCCAGTTGAGCAAAAACCCGGAAACTGCATCCATTCCCGTGATTATCGTCACCACCAAAGATCAGGAAACCGACAAGGTCTGGGGCAAGCGCCAGGGCGCCAGCGACTACCTGACCAAACCTGTGGATGAAGACACCCTGATCAAGGTGCTCAACGGCGTTCTCAAAGGTTGATCAAGCAGCCTGTGGGCGAGTCACTGACGGCGTTCGAGCTGTTGCTCGACATCGACCGGCGCTGCCGCCTGCTCGCGGCGGACCTGCCGCTGCAGGAGACGCGACTGCAGAGCTGGAGCGGTATCGGCTTTCGTATTGCCGACCAGTGGTTCGTCGCGCCCATGGGCGAGGTGGCTGAAGTCCTGCACGAGCCGCGTTTGAGTCGTATCCCGGGGGTAAAGCCCTGGGTCAGTGGCGTGGCGAACCTGCGCGGGCGTTTGCTGCCGGTGATGGACCTGTGCGGGTTTTTCGGCCTGGGCCTGTCGGCGGCGCGCAAGCAGCGGCGGGTACTGGTGCTCGATCACGAAGAGCTGTTTGCCGGGTTGCTGGTCGACGAAGTCGTAGGTTTGCAGCATTTTCCGCTGCACAGCCTTGAACTGTCGCCGCCCAAGCCTTTGCTGGGTGGCGCAGCACCGTTCGTTCAGGGCCATTTCCAGCAGCAACGCTGCTGGGCCATCTTCAGCCCGCTGGCCCTGGCCCAGGCGCCGGGTTTTCTTGATGTGGCGTTGTAAAGGAATGCCAGAGTCGTGACCAATACCAAGACGGCTACTTTGACCCAAGGCTCGCGCAGCAGCGCCCGGATTGCGGCGTTGTTTGTCGTGTTGATCCTGTCGATCGTGCTGTTGTTCGCCAACTTCGCTTACCTGAACACCCAGGCCAACTACGACAAGCAGTACATCGGTCACGCCGGCGAGCTGCGGGTGCTGTCCCAGCGCATTGCCAAGAACGCCACCGAGGCGGCAGCGGGCAAGGCGCGGGCGTTCCGCTTGCTCAGTGAAGCGCGCAACGATTTCGAGCAGCGCTGGGATTACCTGAAAAAGGGTGATGCAAGCACTGGCCTGCCTGCCGCGCCACCGGCGGTGCGCAACGAAATGGATGCCGTGCTGCGCGACTGGGAAGGCCTGCGCAAGAACACCGATACGATCCTGGCCAGCGAACAGACGGTGCTGTCGTTGCATCAGGTCGCGGCCACCCTGGCCGAGACCGTGCCGCAGCTGCAGGTTGAATACGAGCAGGTTGTCGAGATTCTGCTCAAGAGCGGCGCACCGGCCAATCAGGTGGCTGTGGCCCAGCGCCAGTCGCTGTTGGCCGAGCGCATCCTCGGTTCGGTGAATACCGTGCTCGCCGGTGACGACACCTCGGTGCAGGCGGCGGATGCCTTCGGCCGTGACGCCAGCCGTTTCGGTCAGGTGCTCGAGGGCATGCTCGCCGGTAACCCGAGTATCCAGGTTACACGGGTCCAGGACCCGGATGCCCGGGCGCGGCTGGGTGAGATCGCCGAACTGTTCCAGTTCGTTGCCGGCTCGGTGGATGAGATTCTTGAAACCTCGCCGGAACTGTTCCGCGTGCGCGAGGCGGCCGGGAACATTTTCAACCAGTCGCAGACCCTGCTCGACGAAGCCTCGCGTCTGGCCAACGGCTTCGAGAACCTGGCCAGTGGCCGCACCCTCGATACCGTGGGTGGCTATGTACTGGGCCTGCTGGCCCTGGCGTCGATCATCCTCATCGGCCTGGTGATGGTGCGTGAGTCCAACCGGCGGCTGCGTGAAACGGCGGAAAAGAACGAGCGCAACCAGCAGGCGATCATGCGCCTGCTCGACGAAATAGAAGACCTGGCTGACGGTGACCTGACGGTGATGGTCTCGGTGACGGAAGACTTCACCGGTGCCATTGCCGACTCGATCAACTACTCCATTGACCAGCTGCGCGACCTGGTGGCCACCATCAACCTCAGTGCCGAGGAGGTGGCCAGCGCTGTGCAGGACACGCAGACCACGGCCCGTCAGTTGGCCAAAGCATCTGAACACCAGGCCGAGCAGATCACCGAAGCCTCGGTGGCGGTGGGCGACATGGTCGAGTCCATCGACCGGGTGTCCACCCATGCCTACGAGTCGGCCAAGGTGGCCGAACGCTCGGTGGCCATTGCCAACAAGGGCAACGAGGTGGTGCACAACACCATCCATGGCATGGACAACATTCGCGAACAGATCCAGGACACCGCCAAGCGCATCAAGCGCCTGGGGGAGTCTTCCCAGGAAATCGGCGATATCGTCAGCCTGATCGACGACATTGCTGACCAGACCAACATTCTGGCACTCAATGCGGCGATCCAGGCGTCGCTGGCTGGCGAGGCGGGGCGGGGCTTCGCGGTGGTCGCCGACGAAGTCCAGCGCCTGGCGGAGCGTTCATCGTCTGCCACCCGGCAGATCGAGGCCCTGGTACGCACCATTCAGGCCGATACCAACGAGGCGGTGATCTCCATGGAACAGACCACCGCAGAAGTGGTGCGCGGTGCGCGCCTGGCCCAGGATGCCGGCGTCGCCCTGGAAGAAATCGAAGGCGTGTCGCAAACCCTCGCCGAACTGATCCACAGCATCTCCGATGCCGCTCAGCTGCAGACCTCTTCGGCCGGGCAGATCTCGCATACCATGGCGGTGATCCAGCAGATCACCTCGCAAACCTCGGCGGGCTCCAGCGCAACGGCTGACAGCATTGGCAACCTGGCGCGCATGGCGAGTGAAATGCGCCGCTCGGTGTCCGGTTTTACTTTGCCACCGACATCGCCGCGATGAGCGCACAGTCGTGAGCATGGCATCGGGAGCAGATATGGCTGAGCGGCACGATACGGTGGCTCTGGTCTGGGTCAAGGGCGCTATCAGCGAGTGTCTTGGCCAGGCGCGTCTGGCGCTGGAGCAATTCTCCGCTGAACCTGGTGACGAACAGGTGCTGGGTGGGTTTATCGAGAACCTCCACCAGGTTCGCGGTTGCCTGGTGATGCTCGAGCTTAGTGGCGCGGCCCTGCTGGCCGAAGAGCTGGAGCAACTGGGCCTGGCCTTGCGCGAAAAACGTGTCGCCCAGCGTGGCGAAGCCCTGGGCGCGCTGTTTCGCGGCCTTGAGCAGTTGCCGCTGTACCTGGAGCGGCTGCGCAGCGCCCGACGCGACCTGCCGCTGGTGGTGCTGCCGGTGCTCAATCAGCTGCGTGCCGAACGTGGTGTCGAGCCGCTGGGGCAGAGCAGTGTGTCGGGCGCCGCGCCCGTGGCCGCCGACGAACTGGCCAACCTCGACCTGTCGCTGGGGTCGTTGCGCGAGCGCCTGCACGCCGGTACCGATCGCGACGCCTTGCGCTCGGTGGTGGCGGCGCTGTGTGACGACTTGATGCGGGTCAAGGAGCGTCTTGACCTGTTCGTACGCGGTGACCGTCAGCGACTTGATGACTTGCAGCCGTTGCTTTCGCCCTTGCGGCAGATCGCCGATACCTTGGCGGTGCTTGGCTTCGGTCAGCCCAGGCGGGTGATCATCGACCAGGTATGGGTGCTGCAGAGCCTGGCTCAAGGCCAGCGCGCGGTGGACGACGCGGTGTTGATGGATGTTGCGGGTGCACTGCTGTATGTCGAGGCGACCCTGGCCGGCATGGTCGGCCCGCTGGAGCAGCACCCCACTCAGAGCTCGCTGCCGGGTACCGACCTGGCCGAGATCCGCCAGCTGGTGCTTGAGGAAGCCCATGCGGTGTTGCAGCAGGTCAAGGACCAGATAGGCGATTGCCTTGAAGCCGGCTGGCAGTCGCACCGGATGCAGTCGCTGCCGGGTTTGCTGCAGCAGATTCGCGGGGCCCTGGCCATGCTCATGCTTCCAAGGGCGGCGACCTTGATCGGCCAGTGCGGTGACTACGTCCAGTCCAGCATGCTCGGCAGCACCCCGCCGGATGACGCTGCGCTGGCGCACCTGGCGGACGCACTGAGCGCCTGTGAGTGCTATTTGCAGTGGCTGAACGCCGACCCTCAGGCAAACCCCTGGTCGTTTCTGGATCTGGCCCAGGCCAGCCTGGCGGCCCTGGGCTTTGCCCCGGCGCCTGAGCCTGCGCTGGAGATCAAGGCGGCGGTGGTCGAAGAGCCCGCTGTCGATGAAGAACTGCGTGAAGTGTTTCTCGAGGAAGCCCAGGAACTGCTGCCCGAACTCAATCGCCAGTGGGCACGTTGGCAGGCCAATACCGGCGACCGTGATGCACTTATCGAGCTGCGCCGTGGCCTGCACACCCTAAAGGGCAGCGGGCGCATGGTGCGGGCACAAGGGCTGGCGGAGCTGGCATGGTCCGCCGAGCACCTGCTCAACCGCGTGCTTGAAGGACGCGTGGAAATCGGCGCAGCGCCGCTGGCCAGCCTGCAGCAGGCGTTGGACATGTTTCCCGGGTTGCTGGTGGCGTTTGCCAACGGGAACCTGCAGATCGGCAAGGACCTCGAGCAGTTGTCGCTGCGCCTGCACGCCCAGGCCATGAACGACGCGCCTCATGAAGCCGATAGCCATGAAGCCATCGACCCCCGGTTGGTGGAGATTTTCCGTAACGAGGCGCTGGGGCACCTGGCCAGCCTCGAACGTTTCCTGGCAGCGGCCGACCAGCATTTGCCGCAACCGGTCAGCGACAATTTGCAGCGAGCCTTTCATACCCTCAAGGGCAGTGCGGCCATGGCCGGTGTGAAGCCCATCGCCGAGCTGGCCACGGCACTCGACCTGCTGGCAAGAGAGTTCAAGGCCCACCAGCTGGCGTTCGACATTGAAGAGATTTACCTGCTGGAGAGCGCCGAGCCGCTGTTGCGCCGAGGCCTGGAACAACTGGCCAGTTCGCCTCAGGCGCCGATCAATGGCGCCTCGACGCTGATCGAAGATATTCAGCAGGTGGTCGATGCCCGCCTGCAGGCCTTGCAGCAGGCGCCGCGCCAAGGCGGCCGGATCAAACGTGATCCGCAATTGATCGCCAGCTTTCTTGCCCAGGGCATGGATATTCTGCTCGATGCCGAATCGCTGTTGCTGCGCTGGCAAGAGCACCCGGGCGAGCGCCAGGAACTCAATGCGTTGCTCGATGAGCTGACCACCTTGGGCCAGAGCGCGCACCTGGCTGACTTGTGGCAGGTTGATGAACTGTGTGAGGCCTTGCTGGACCTCTACGGGGCCGTCGAAGAAAGCAGCCTGGCGGTCAGTGCGCACTTTTTCGAACAGGCCCAGCTGGCCCATGAGTCGCTGATCGACATGCTCGACCAGTTGGCGGCAGGCCAGGAGGTGAGCCCGCGTCCGGAACGCCTTGAGGCCTTGCGTAAACTGCTCGACGAAGCGCTGGCGCCAGACGCCACGGGGCTGATCAGCCATCAGGATGGCCAGGCCCGAATCGCCGATCTGGGCGCTGCGACGGCAGCTCTGGCAGTCGACCCGGCGGTAGTGGAGCTGTTCCTCGAAGAAGCAAACGATGTGCTGCAAAGCGCCGACCAGACGCTGGAGCGTTGGCTGGCCGACCCGGACAACGGCTCGGCGCTGTCGTCGTTGCAACGTGATCTGCAGACCCTCAAGGGTGGGGCGCAGATGGCCGAATTTGGTACGGTCGAAGTGCTGGCCCAGGAGCTTGAGCTGGTATACGAAGGCCTGGTCGATCGGCGTTTTGCGCCGACCCCTGAACTGATCACGTTGCTCAAGCGCAGCCATGCCCAGCTGGCCCAGGTACTTGAGCAACTGCAGGCCGGTGCTGCGCCCGTGTCGATGGTGGAATTGCTGGCTGCACTGCGTGAACATCGTCACAACGCACCGCCTGCCGTTGCGTTGGAGAAGGCGGCGGACCCGGTAGAAGACGCCGGCGACAAAGAGCTGCTGGAGATCTTCCTCGAAGAGAGCTTCGATATCGTCGAAAGCTCAGGCGCTGCCTTGCTGCGCTGGCAGGCCGAGCCGCGCAACAGCGTCGAGATCGAAAACCTGTTGCGCGACCTGCACACCCTCAAGGGGGGCGCGCGCATGGTGCAGATTGCGCCGATCGGCGACCTCGCCCATGAGCTGGAATTTCTCTATGAACTGCTGGCTGCCGGGCAGTTGCAGCCCAGTGCCGCGTTGTTCAGCCTGCTGCAGAACTGCCATGACCGGCTGGCACACATGCTCGACGCAGTACGCCTGCAGCAGCCACTGCATGCCGCCACGGCACTGATCGACTACATCCGCAACTTCAGCAGTGCGGCACTGGCCGATACCGCGGCCCAGCAGTCCCAACCTGAAGCGGCGCCTGTGGACGCGCCAGCCGCAGCACCGGAGCGTGGCCCGGTGGACATGGTCAAGGTAGCCTCGGAGCTGCTCGATGACCTGGGCAATCTCGCGGGTGAGCATTCAATCCTGCGCGGGCGCATCGAACAGCAGGTCAACGATGCCCAGGTGGCACTCAACGAGATGGAAACCACGCTGGAGCGTATGCGCGATCAGCTGCGCAGGCTGGACACCGAAACCCAGGGGCGGATTCTCAGCCGTCAGCAGGCCGACGCCGGTGGTCAGCTCTACGATGATTTTGACCCGCTGGAAATGGACCGCCATTCGCAGCTGCAGCAACTCTCCCGGGCCTTGTTCGAGTCCGCTTCCGACCTGCTGGATCTCAAGGAAACCCTCGCCGTACGCGCCCAGGATGCACAGAGCCTGTTGCAACAGCAGGGGCGGGTGAACACCGACCTGCAGGAAGGCCTGATGCGTACGCGGATGGTGCCGTTCGAACGACTGGTGCCGCGTTTGCAGCGGGTGGTTCGGCAAGTGGCCAGCGAACTGGGCAAGCAGGTCGAACTGGTCGTCGGCAATGCCGAAGGCGAGATGGACCGCAGCGTGCTGGAGCGCATGGTGGCGCCGCTGGAGCACATGCTGCGCAACGCCGTCGACCACGGCCTGGAGTCCAGTGAAATTCGCCAGGCCGCCGGTAAGCCTGCGCAGGGGCTGATCTCGTTGAACCTGCTGCATGAAGGCGCCGATATCGTCATCGAGATGAGCGACGACGGCGCGGGTGTGCCGTTGCAGGCGGTCCGCAACAAGGCTATCAAGCGTGGCCTGCTGGACCCGGCGGCGGTGCTGAGCGACCACGAGATCATGCAGTTCATTCTGCAGCCGGGCTTTTCTACGGCGGAAAAAATCACCCAGATTTCCGGGCGCGGCCTGGGCATGGACGTGGTCCATGAAGAGGTCAAACAACTGGGCGGTTCGATGGTGATCGAGTCCCGGGCGGGCAAGGGTGCGCGCTTCCTGATTCGCTTGCCGTTCACCGTCTCGGTCAACCGGGCGTTGATGGTGCAGTACGGCGAAGAGCAATACGCCGTACCGCTCAATACCATCGAAGGGATCGTGCGGGTGCCGCCGGTCGAACTGGAAGCCTGTTACCAGCTTGAATCACCGCATTACGAGTACGCCGGGCATCGCTACGCGCTGCACTACCTGGGTGAGCTGCTGCAAGGTGCAGTGCAGCCGCGCCTGCTCGGCCAGAACCTGCCGTTGCCGGTACTGCTGGTGCACTCGCACGAGCAGCAGTTTGCGATTCAGGTCGATAGCCTGGCGGCCAGCCGCGAGATCGTGGTCAAGAGTCTGGGGCCGCAGTTCGCCAGTGTTCAGGGATTGTCCGGGGCGACCCTGCTGGGTGACGGTCGCGTGGTGCTGATCCTGGATCTGCTGGGGCAGCTGCGCGGCTTGCACCATCGCCATGCACAGCGCATTGGCGCCCTTGCGGGTGTTCAGCTGCAGGCTATCGAGCAGGCCCCGACGCGACCGTTGCTGGTGATGGTGGTCGATGATTCGGTGACGGTGCGCAAGGTCACCAGCCGCTTGCTCGAACGCCATGGCATGAACGTACTGACGGCCAAAGATGGAGTCGATGCCATGGCCCTGCTGCTGGAACACCGCCCGGATATCCTCTTGGTGGACATCGAGATGCCGCGCATGGACGGTTTCGAAGTGGCGACGCAGGTACGCAACGACCCCGACCTCAAGGATTTGCCGATTATCATGATCACCTCGCGAACCGGACAGAAGCACCGCGACCGGGCGATGTCCATCGGCGTCAACGATTACCTGGGCAAACCCTATCAGGAGTCGGTGTTGCTGCAGAGCATTGCTCGCTGGAGTCCCCGTCATGCTTGAGCAATCTGCCCGCAATGGGCGTCGCAGCAGCCTGACCGGGTTGTTGCTGGCAATGGCCGATCGTTGCCTGGTACTGCCCAATGTCGCTGTGGCCGAGTTGATCGGCTACCAGGTGGGGACGCCGGCAACCGACCAGCCGCCGTGGATGCTGGGCTGGATCGACTGGCGCAACCAGCGCCTGCCGCTGCTCAGCTTCGAGGCGGCCTGTGGTGGCCAGGTGCGGATCGGGGAGCGGGCGCGGATCGTCGTGCTCAATGCCCTGGGTGGCAGCCGCCTGCGCTTCATTGCCTTGCTGGTGCAGGGCATCCCCCGTTCGTGCAAGCTCGACAGCCAGCTCAACTACGTGGATGTGCCGTTGGCGGCACTGGAGCTGGCGGCAGTGCAGGTGGGTGATCAGGTTGCCAGGGTGCCGGATCTGCCGGCGCTTGAGCAGTTGCTTGAGGAGGCAGGGCTGGTTTGAAACATTTGCCTGTGTAGGATGGGAACCCTGTCCGTTGTCCGGAGGACCCTGTCGCATGTATCACGGTGAACGTTTCAACGCCTGGACGCATCTGGTCGGCGCAGTGCTTGCCTGTATCGGCGCCATCTGGCTGCTGGTGGTGGCAAGCCTGCAGGGCGACCCCTGGAAAATCGTCAGCCTGGCTATATACGGCTTTACCCTGTTGTTGCTCTACAGCATTTCAACGGTCTATCACAGCGTGCGCGGCAAGGCCAAGGTGGTGATGCGCAAGCTCGATCACCTATCCATCTACCTGCTGATCGCCGGCAGCTACACGCCGTTCTGTCTGGTCAGTTTGCGCGGCCCCTGGGGCTGGAGCCTGTTCGGCGTGGTGTGGGGGCTGGCGCTGATCGGCATGTTGCAGGAGATCAAGCCGCGCTCCGAAGCACGGGTGCTGTCGATCATCATTTATGCAGTGATGGGCTGGATCGTGCTGGTGGCAGTCAAGCCTTTGCTCGCCAGTCTCGGCGCGGCGGGTTTTGCCTGGCTGGCTGCCGGTGGTGCGTTCTACACCATCGGCATCATTTTCTTCGCCTACGACAGCCGCTTTCGCCACTGGCATGGCATCTGGCACCTGTTCGTCATCGCCGGCAGCTTGCTGCACTTCATCGCGGTATTTTTCTACGTGCTTTAAAAATCGCCCCACAACTGCTGAGCCACGGCCAGGGCCACCACCGGTGCGGTTTCGGTGCGCAGCACGCGTGGGCCGAGGCGGGCGGCGTGGAAACCGGCGGCCTTGGCCTGCTCGACTTCAGCTTCGCTCAAGCCACCTTCCGGGCCGATCAGAAAGGCCAGGCTGGCGGGTTGCTGGTGGCTGGTGAGCGGCTCGGCGACCGGGTGCAGGACCAGCTTGAGCTGTTCGTCACAGGCCTTGAGCCAATCGGCGAGCAACACCGGCGAGTTGATCAGCGGTACGCTGGAGCGGCCACACTGTTCACAGGCGCTGATAGCCACCTGGCGCCAGTGGGCCAGCCGTTTGTCGGCGCGCTCATCTTTGAGGCGCACTTCACAGCGTTCGCTGACGATCGGGGTGATGACCGTGGCCCCCAGTTCAGTGGCTTTCTGAATGGCCCAATCCATGCGCTCGCCACGGGACAGGCCCTGGCCAAGGTGAACCTTGAGGCCGGAGTCGGCTTGGCCGGCGAACGATTCGTTCAGTTGTACCCGCACGGTTTTCTTGCCGACTTCAAGCAACTGGCCGAGGAATTCCACGCCGCTGCCGTCGAACAGTTGCACGGCGTCGCCAACGGCCATGCGCAGCACCCGACCGATGTAATGGGCCTGGGCCTCAGGCAAGTCATGCTCACCAAGGCTCAGGGGGGCGTCAATGAAGAAGCGGGACAGTCTCATCTCAAAACTCTGGGTAGGTGTTGGCTGTGCGGACGTCATTGCTGGTGTTGCCAGCAATGCTGTTAGCCCGGGTCGCGGAAGTCAGGGTGGAAATCAGCCGGAACGGCCACGCTGACGCTGTCGCGGGTGGCGATATCGATGCCTTCGCTGGCCACCTCGGCAAGGAAGTCGATCTGTTCCGGGGTAATGACGTACGGTGGCAGGAAGTACACCACGCTGCCCAATGGGCGCAGCAGGGCGCCACGGGTCAGTGCATGCTCGAAGACTTTCAGGCCGCGCCGCTCCTGCCAGGGGTAGGCGGTCTTGCTGGCCTTGTCCTGAACCATCTCAATGGCCAGGGCCATGCCGGTCTGGCGCACTTCGGCGACATGCGGGTGATCGACCAGGTGCGCCGTGGCGCTCGCCATGCGTGCAGACAAGGCCTTGTTTCGTTCAATGACGTTGTCTTGCTCGAAGATGTCCAGGGTCGCCAGCGCCGCGGCACAGGCCAGCGGGTTGCCGGTGTAGCTGTGCGAGTGGAGGAAGGCGCGCAGGGTCGGGTAGTCGTCGTAGAAGGCGCTGTACACCTCGTTGGTGGTCAGGCACGCGGCCAGTGGCAGGTAGCCACCGGTCAGGGCCTTGGACAGACATAGGAAGTCCGGGCGGATGCCGGCCTGTTCGCAGGCGAACATCGTGCCGGTGCGGCCGAAGCCCACGGCGATCTCGTCATGAATCAGGTGCACGCCGTAGCGGTCGCACGCTTCGCGCAGCAGTTTGAGGTAGACCGGGTGGTACATGCGCATGCCGCCAGCACCCTGGATCAGCGGCTCGACAATGACCGCGGCGACGCTGGCATGGTGTTCTGCCAGGGTGTGTTCCATGGCCGCGAACATGTTGCGCGAGTGCTCTTCCCAGCTCATGCCCTCAGGACGCAGGTAACAGTCCGGGCTTGGCACCTTGAGGGTGTCGAGCAGCAGGGCCTTGTAGGTTTCGGTGAACAGCGGCACATCGCCGACCGACATCGCGGCGATGGTTTCGCCGTGGTAGCTGTTGGTCAGGGTGATGAAACGCTTTTTCTCTGGCTGACCTTTGTTCAGCCAGTAGTGAAAACTCATCTTCAGCGCAACTTCAATGCACGACGAGCCGTTATCGGCATAGAAACACCGATCCAGGCCCTCGGGAGTGAGCTTGACCAGACGCTCGGACAACTCGATGACCGGCTGGTGGCTGAAACCGGCGAGGATCACGTGTTCGAGCTGATCGACCTGGTCCTTGATGCGCTGGTTGATCTGTGGATTGGCGTGGCCGAAAACATTGACCCACCAGGAGCTGACCGCATCGAGATAGCGCTTGCCCTCGAAGTCCTCCAGCCACACGCCTTCACCGCGTTTGATCGGGATCAGCGGCAGATGTTCGTGGTCTTTCATCTGGGTGCAGGGGTGCCACAAGACCTTGAGGTCGCGTTCCATCCACTGTTGGTTGAGGCCCATTTCGATTCTCCTGGCGACGACAGCGCGCACGTGCGGCGCAAGCCTATGCAATGCGTCGACGAAGGACAACCCGTGGCATGCAATCAGCTGCCTGGCATTGCTGGCGAGCGGGCTTGGCGTGACGTATCCTTCGGCTATTCTTTCCGGGGGCTTCCCCCACATTCTGCTTTGATCCGGAGTTCGCCAAAATGTCTGCTGCTTGGCTGCGCGCCTGTGCGCTCGTAATGATAGGACTGTTCAGCGGTGCTGCGCTGGCCAAGACCCCGACGGCAATCGTCGTGGGTGGTGGCCTGGCGGGCCTGACCGCTGCATATGAACTGCAGGGCAAGGGCTGGCAGGTCACCCTGCTGGAGGCCAAGTCCGGCATGGGCGGGCGTTCGGGCCTGGCCACCAGCGAGTGGATCGGCAACAGCAAGGCGCAGCCGACCCTCAACCAGTACCTCGATACCTTCAAGATCAGCACCCAGCCGGCACCGGAGTTCGTGCGGACGCCGGGCTACCTGATCGACGGCGAGTACTTCAGCTCGACGGACCTGGCCACCAAGCAGCCGGCCACCGCCGAGGCGCTCAAGCGCTACGAAAAGACCCTCGACGACCTGGCGCGTTCGATCGACGACCCGCAGAACCCGGCGGCCAACAGCACCTTGTTCGCCCTCGACCAGCTGAACGTGTCCACCTGGCTGGACAAGCTGCAACTGCCGACCACCGCTCGTCAGTTGGTCAACCAGCAGATTCGTACCCGCTACGACGAGCCATCGCGCCTGTCGCTGCTGTATTTCGCCCAGCAGACTCGCGTCTACCGTGGTGTCAGCGACCGTGACCTGCGTGCAGCCCGCCTGCCTGGTGGCAGCCCGGTACTGGCCCAGGCCTTCGTCAAAGAACTGAAGACCATCAAGACCAGCTCGCCCGTCAGCGCCATCACCCAGGACAAGGACGGCGTAACCGTCAAAGTCGGTAGCGTGGGTTACCAGGCCGACTACGTAGTGCTGGCCGTACCGCTGCGTGCACTGGCCAAGATCCAGATGATCCCGGGGCTGGACAACCAGCACCTGGCAGCCCTCAAAGGCACCAACTACGGTTGGCGCGACCAGTTGCTGCTCAAGTTCAAGAACCCGGTGTGGGAAAGCCGTGCGCGCATGTCCGGCGAGATCTACAGCAACACCGGCCTGGGCATGCTCTGGATCGAGCCGGCGCTCAAGGGTGGCGCCAACGTCGTCATCAACCTGTCGGGTGACAATGCCCGCCTGCTGCAGGCCTTTGGCGACAAGCAGATGGTCGACCAGGTGCTGATCCGCCTGCATGCGTTCTACCCGCAGGCGCGTGGTGCGTTCACCGGTTATGAAGTACGCCGTTACAGCACCGATGCCAACATGGGTGGCGCCTACCTGGCCTACGGCCCGGGGCAGATCAGCAAATTCTGGCGCCTGTGGGAGCGTCCGGTGCAGCGCGTCATTTTTGCCGGTGAGCATACCGATGCCCTGTACCCGGGTACCCTGGAAGGTGCGCTGCGCAGCGGTCAGCGTGCCGCCGGCCAGGTGCAAGACCTCGCCGCAGGCAAGTCCTTCGATCCGGCCAAGGCAGCCACTGTTGCCGGTGCAGCCGCCACCGCGGCAGCTGCCAGCAAGGGCAATTTCTTCTCCAACATGTTCGGTGGATCGTCCGATAAACCGGCGAAAGCGGTGGACACTTCGAAGCAGGAAGAAAGCAAGCCGGGCTTGTTCAAGCGGATGTTTGGCAGCGATGACAAGCCAGCCGCGCAACCGGAGGCGAAAGCTGCCGACGCCGCTCCGGCACCCGTAGCCGCGTCAGCGCCGGTATCCACGCCAGCCGTGGCCCCGGTCGCAAAGGAAGAAACAGTCAAGCCTGCACCTGCCAAAGCGCCAGCCAAACAGGCACCGGTGAAAAAGCCTGTGGCCAAGGCCGACCAGGCGAAGAAAACTGCAGCCAAGGCGACCGCGCCAGTGAAGAAAGCCACGGTCAAGGCTGAGCCGGCCAAAAAGCCGGTGGCCAACATTCAGGCCAAGGCGCAGTAATGCGCTGAAACCCCGGACAAGCCCGTCCCCGCTGTCACCGAGAGGGTGAGCGGGCTTGTCCCTTGATGCATTCCTTCCCCCATAGTTAATGTTTCCTTAATGGCGCTGTAAAACACTAACAATCGTCTTTCTCGATATTTCAAAGCAAAATTTTCGGCTTTAATTCGATAGATAACTCGTTAGTCTTGGGCACAGTTCTTTCAGGGAAGCACGGCAATGCAACTGCGCAATTCATCCTCTCGTTACGGCCTTGTCAGCATCGTCATCCACTGGGGTGTGGCGCTGGTAGTTTTCGGGCTGTTCGGATTGGGCTTGTGGATGGTGGGTCTGGACTACTACAGCGCATGGCGCCAAGACGCCCCGGACCTGCACAAAAGCATCGGCCTGGTACTGCTGGGCGTGATGCTGCTGCGGGTGCTCTGGCGTTTCATCAGCCCGCCACCGCCGGCACTGCCGAGCTACAGCAAGCTTACCCGCGTGGGCGCCACGTTCGGCCACGCTCTGCTCTATGTCGGTCTGTTTGCGGTGATGGTCGCGGGTTACCTGATTTCCACTGCCGACGGTGTAGGCATTCCGGTGTTCGGTCTTTTTGACGTGCCGGCGCTGGTCAGCAACCTGCCTGATCAAGCGGATATCGCCGGTGAAGTCCATTTGTATCTGGCGTGGGGCCTGGTGATTTTTGCCGGCTTACATGGCCTGGCAGCCCTGAAGCACCACTTTATCGACCGTGACGCGACCCTCAAGCGCATGCTGGGCCGCAAAGCTTGATGTTCAACCTCAACTCCAAAGGGATATAGACGCATGTTGAAAAAGACTTTTGCCGCACTGGCGCTCGGTACTGCTCTGCTGTCGGCTGGTCAGGCCATGGCTGCTGATTACGCGATCGACAAGAAGGGTCAGCACGCCTTTGTTGACTGGAAAATCAGTCACCTGGGCTACAGCTTCATTCACGGTACTTTCACCGATTTCGACGGCTCCTTCTCGTGGGATGCCGCCAAGCCTGAAGCGAGCAAGATTGCCGTTGACCTGAAAACCGCCAGCGTCTGGTCCAACCACGCTGAGCGTGACAAACACATCGCCAGCAAAGACTTCCTCGATGTGAAGAAATACCCAGAGGCCAAGTTCGTCTCCACTGCAGTCAAATCGACCGGCGAGAAAACTGCTGACGTGACTGGTGACCTGACCCTGCACGGTGTCACCAAGCCGGTAGTCTTCAAAGCCACCTTCGTCGGTGAAGGCAAGGACCCATGGGGCGGCGAGCGTGCTGGCTTCAACGCCACCACCACCCTGAACCTGAACGACTTTGGCATCAAAGGCCCAGGTGCCACGTCGCAGACCCTGGACCTGGACATCTCGGTCGAAGGCGTCAAAAAGTAACATTGCAACACGCACCAACAAAAACGCCGCCCCTAGGGGCGGCGTTTTTGTTGGCGGGTCACTGAATCAGCGGTTACGCGTCAGCAGTGCCGGCTTCTCGCCACGCGGACGGCTTGGCAGTTGCTCAAGCTGTTCGGCCGTGGGGAAGCGGTCGATCTTCGACTCTTTGTGCATGATCTTCGGTTGCGGCTGACCTTCACGCGGGTTGCGCACGGCCGGCTCGCCCGATTGATTGTCGCTGGCTGGACGGCGATTGCGGGCGCCACCGCCATCACGGCGCTGCTGGCCACCGCCACTGTTACGCGAACCACCGCGCTTCTCGCCGTTGGCTGAGCTACCTGCACCGCTACGCGGGCCATTGTTGCGGCCCTGGTTTGCACCACCACCAGCGCCGCTGCGTGGCTGGCCACCGGTACCGGCACCAGTTTGCGCCGGTGCACCCGGGCGACGGTTGCGGCCCTGATTGCCTTTGTTCTGGTAAGGGCTGACGTAGTCGGCACGGTTGCCGAAGTTATCTACTTCATCATCCAGGAACTCTTCCGGATCGCGGTCCGCCGGGATCGAAGGTGCGCCTGCCTGGGTTGACTGCGCCTGACGAGGCTTTTTGTTGTCGCGTGGCTTGCGCTCCTGACGACCACCGCTACCAGCAGACTTCTCTGCGGTTTTTTCCTTGTCCTTGTCGCGACCTTTTTCCTTGCCCTGATCCTTGCCTTTATCCTTGCGGCCACCGTTGCTGCTGTTGGTGCCGTCAGCACGCTGGCCGCGGCCACCGCGAGGATTGTTTTGAGGCCGTTCACGGGTCTCGGGCTTCTCGGCTTCTACCTTGGAGGCATCAAAGCCCATCAGGTCGCCATCCGGGATCTTCTGCCGGGTAACGCGTTCGATGCTCTTGAGCAGCTTCTCTTCGTCGGGTGCAACCAGCGAGATGGCTTCACCCGAGCGACCGGCGCGGCCGGTACGGCCGATACGGTGCACGTAGTCTTCTTCAACGTTTGGCAGCTCGAAGTTGACGACGTGTGGCAGTTGGTCGATATCCAGGCCGCGGGCGGCGATATCGGTGGCAACCATGATGCGCACGGTGCCGGCCTTGAAGTCGGCCAGAGCTTTGGTGCGGGCGTTCTGGCTCTTGTTGCCGTGGATCGCAGCAGCGGTCAGGCCGTGCTTTTCCAGGTACTCGGCCAGGCGGTTGGCGCCGTGCTTGGTCCGGGTGAACACCAGCACTTGCTCCCAGGCCCCGGTGGTAATCAGGTGAGCCAGCAGGGCGCGCTTGTGGCTGGCCGGCAGGCGGTAGACGCGTTGCTCGATGCGCTCAACCGTGGTGTTGGGCGGCGTCACCTCGATGCGCTCGGGGTTGTGCAGCAACTTGTCGGCAAGCTCGGTGATGTCTTTGGAGAAGGTCGCCGAGAACAGCAGGTTCTGACGCTTGGCAGGCAAGCGCGCAAGGACCTTCTTCACGTCATGGATAAAGCCCATGTCGAGCATGCGGTCGGCTTCGTCCAGCACCAGGGTTTCAACGTGGGAAAGATCGACGCTGCCCTGGCCGGCCAGGTCGAGCAGACGGCCAGGGCAGGCCACCAGCACATCGACGCCACGGGCCATGGCCTGAACCTGCGGGTTCATGCCGACGCCACCGAAGATGCAGGCGCTGACGAATTTGAGGTCGCGGGCATAGACCTTGAAGCTGTCGTGAACCTGTGCAGCCAGTTCACGTGTGGGGGTCAGCACCAGAACCCGCGGCTGGCGGGGGCCATGGCGCTGGGATTTGTCAGGGTGACCGCCCGGGAACAGGCGTTCAAGGATCGGCAGGGCGAAACCGCCAGTTTTACCAGTACCTGTCTGGGCGGCGACCATCAGGTCGCGACCTTGCAACACGGCGGGGATGGCCCGCTGTTGCACCGGAGTGGGCTGGGTATAGCCTGCAGCCTCGATGGCGCGGACTAGAGCCTCGGAGAGACCGAGGGAAGCAAAGGACATGAGCAATCCTGTTCTTAGTGGGGGCTAAGCCCGATGGGATAATCTTGCCTGGCGCGACGGGCATCGGGTGATGCTATCGCGTCCGGTCCAGCAGGGCCTTCAATGCGCATCCGGAATGTGGCGGGCGGGCTCTTGGCCGCGCTGTCCTGCCGGTCGGGATGCCTTTTGCAAGGCCAAGCGTCCGGGCGTAAGCCTGGCGGGAAGGCCCGAGTATAACAGAGCAATCACGGCGTGCCGCTTTCCTGCTGCTCAACGGTGGTTGGAAATTTATCCCCCATGCTGGCATAGCGGGCATTCAGGGCTGCATAAGCGGGCTCGCGTTTGAACCGGCGCAACTCTTCGGCAAAACGTTGCGCCAGTGAGTCCTTTCCGGCGTTGCGGCGTATTGCCAGGTACTGGTGCTGGCTGTTGACGACCAGTGGTAGCTCGCTGACGTCCTGCGCCAGGCCCAGTTCGCTGGCAAGAAAACGCCCGACGCGGCGGTCAGTAATGAGCAGATCGATACGGCCGCGTTGCAGTTTGCCGAAATTGGCTTCATGGGTTGGCGCCGGTTCGCGCTTGAATCGAGACGATTCATTGAACGCTGTCGAATAGGTATAGCCGGGCGAGGTGCCAATGGTCAGCCCGGCCAGGTCCTCCAGGCGCTCTACCGGGTGAGGGCGGGCGTTGGCATAGAACAGCACAAACGCCACCTCCGACAAGGGTTCGTCGGGGTAGTACAGGTAGCGGTCGCGCTCTTCGGTCTGGAAGATATCCAGGATGCCATCTGCCAGGCCTTGGTCGATCATCGCCAGGCAGCGCTTCCACGGCAGGAACTGCCAGTCCACCTCCACGCCCAGGCGCTTGAACACCTCGACGGTGACCTCGTAGTCGATGCCTTTGGCCTGACCGTCTTCCAGGTACACGTAAGGTGCCCAGGGTTCGGTGACGATGAGCAATTTTTCGGCACAGGCAAACGTGCTCAGGCAAGTGAGCAACAGGGTGGCAAACAGGCGGGGGAAATAACGCATGTCCGGAGATTACGACGTGCGCACGGCTATGGCTAGTAGACGTGCGCGCAGCGTTGAGAAGGCGTTCAGTGGTGTGCGCGCTTCAACAGGGAATCACGCACGGCCCGGCGTTTGCTGCCAAGGCTCAGGCGCATGCCGGGTTGATCGAACCACTGCTTCAACTTATTGGGGCACAGCGGTTGTGGGTGGCGGGCATTCAGGTTTGCCAGCGCCTTGTCCCACCACGCGGGGGCACTGGCGCGGTCGAATTCGTTGGGGTACGGGTAGCAGCCATACATCAGTTCGCGCAGGAACTGGCGCTGTTCGGCCGGCAGGGTCAGGCTCAACGCTTTGTAGCCCAGGCGCTGCAGCGCAGGGGGTTTGGGAAGTTGGGCGTTGACCAGGGCGACATCTTCCAGCGCCTCGCTGCTCAATGGGGCTTGCTGGTGCTTGGCCAGCCAGGCCTGGACCTTGGCGCGGAACAACTGTTTGCGGCTCCAGTAGTGATGGATCAAGTCGGTGCACTGATTGACCTGCAGGTTGCGGTAGGCCGCCACGGACAGGCAGAACTCTTCCAGGGTGTAGGCGCCATTGGCGTGGGGGTAGTACTCGTCCATCAGAGCGATGGAGCGATCAAGCAAGGGTGCGTCCTGTTGCGTCAGCCCGATTACGCCGGAATTGAGCAGCGGCATCTGCTGATCGGCCAGGCCGCGTGCTTCAAGCATGGGCGCCAGGCGTTGGAACAGCGGGCATTGTTTGTCTGCGCCATAGGTGCTGCCGATGGCATTGCACAGCAATGTGCCGGGAGCGACGCGACGGAACAGTTCGATGGGCGACTGGTGGAAGAACGTGTCGGTATCAATCAGTACAGCCATCGGTGCCTTGGCCAGGACCTGGCGCAGGACGACATGCTTGCTGCGAAAATGATAGCCGTAGGGCTGGTTCCAGGCTTCACGCGTGGCGGCATCGAGCGGGTGGACGGTTACCGGAAGCTGCTGGTAAGGCGCGGGATCGTCGCTGTAGACCTGGATGTCCAAGGCTTCGCCAGGTGTCTTGCGCAGATTGGCCAGCGCGCTGACGATGCTGAACTGTGCTTCTTGATGATAGGTTTTGGCCCCGAATACCAGGTAAACAAGTTGCGGGTGAGTAGAGGTATGTCCTTGGGGCATGGAGCGCAATAATCCGTTAGTTGTAAATTGCAGAAAGGCCTTAGCGTAAGCCAAGGCCCGTCCAAAATCTGCATCAATTGTTACTAACGGTAAATTGTGCCGATCAGCGGGGCAACTTGAGGTTGTTCCAGATCGCCAGGCTCGGGTCTGCCTGGTTCAGGGTGTAGAAATGCAGCCCTGGCGCACCGCCTTGCAGCAGTTGTTCACTCATGCGGGTAATGACGTCCTCGCCAAAGGCCTGGATGCTCTGGACGTCGTCGCCGTAGGCTTCCAGCTGCTTGCGGATCCAGCGCGGGATTTCGGCGCCGCAGGCGTCGGAGAAGCGCGCCAGCTTGCTGTAGTTGGTGATCGGCATGATCCCCGGTACGACCGGAATGTCCACGCCCAGCTTGCGCACGCGCTCGACGAAGTAGAAGTAGCTGTCGGCGTTGAAGAAGTACTGGGTGATGGCGCTGTCGGCACCGGCCTTGGCCTTGCGCACGAAGTTGTTCAGGTCATCTTCGAAGTTGCGCGCCTGCGGGTGCATCTCCGGGTAGGCGGCAATTTCGATATGAAAGTGGTCGCCGCTTTCCTGGCGGATGAACTCGACCAGTTCATTGGCGTAGCGCAGTTCACCACTGGCCATGCCCATGCCCGAAGGCAGGTCACCACGCAGGGCAACGATACGCTTGATGCCGGCGGCCTTGTACTGGGCCAGCAGGCTGCGCAGGTCTTCTTTGCTGTCGCCGACACACGACAGGTGCGGTGCGGCCGGGATCTTCACTTCGCTTTCCAGCTGCAGCACGGTGTTCAGCGTGCGGTCACGGGTCGAGCCACCGGCACCGTAGGTGCAGGAGAAGAAATCCGGGTTGTAGCTGGCCAGCTGGCGGGCAGTGGCAAGCAGTTTTTCATGTCCAGCATCGGTCTTGGTCGGGAAGAACTCGAAGCTGTAACGACGTTCCTGAGACATGGCGAAATCCTGGTAAACCGATCAAGCAGGCCAGCCCGGTGGCTGGCTTACAGAAAAAAGCCGGTAACGCTTGCGGCGTCACCGGCTTTGGCCCATCAGTAGCGGTAGGCGTGCGGCTTGAACGGCCCTTCAACAGTCACGCCGATGTAGTCGGCTTGCTGCTGAGTCAGCTGGGTCACTACGCCGCCGAAGCCGCGGACCATTTCCAGGGCCACTTCTTCGTCGAGTTTTTTCGGCAGCACTTCAACGGTCAGGCGCTCGGCCTTCTGCGCAGGCGACAGGTCGGCGTACTTCTGGCCGAACAGGAAGATCTGCGCCAGTACCTGGTTGGCGAACGAGCCGTCCATGATGCGACTTGGGTGGCCGGTGGCGTTGCCCAGGTTGACCAGGCGGCCTTCGGCCAGCAGGATCAGGTAGTCGTCGTTTTGCGGGTCGAATTCGCCAGCGCCGGTACGGTGGATCTTGTGTACTTGCGGTTTGACTTCTTCCCATGCCCAGTTTTTGCGCATGAAAGCGGTGTCGATTTCATTGTCGAAGTGGCCGATGTTGCACACCACAGCGCGCTTCTTCAGGGCTTTGAGCATGTTCGCGTCGCAAACATTGACGTTGCCAGTGGTGGTCACGATCAGGTCGATCTTGCCCAGCAGGGCTTTGTCGATGCTTGCTTCGGTGCCGGTGTTGATACCGTCGATGAACGGAGAAACCAGCTCGAAACCGTCCATGCAGGCTTGCATGGCGCAGATCGGGTCGACTTCGGTGACCTTGACGATCATGCCTTCCTGACGCAGCGACTGGGCAGAACCCTTGCCCACGTCACCGTAACCGATGACCAGCGCTTGCTTGCCGGACAGCAGGTGGTCGGTACCACGCTTGATGGCATCGTTCAGGCTGTGGCGGCAGCCGTATTTGTTGTCGTTCTTGCTCTTGGTGACCGAGTCGTTGACGTTGATGGCCGGGATTTTCAGCTCGCCCTTGGCCAGCATGTCCAGCAGACGGTGAACGCCGGTGGTGGTTTCTTCGGTCACACCGTGGACGCGATCCAGAACAGCCGGGTATTTCTTGTGCAGCAGTTCGGTCAGGTCGCCGCCATCGTCGAGGATCATGTTGGCATCCCATGGGGCGCCGTCCTTGAGGATGGTTTGTTCCAGGCACCACTCGTACTCTTCCTCGGTTTCACCTTTCCAGGCGAATACCGGGATGCCGGCAGCGGCGATGGAGGCAGCGGCCTGGTCTTGAGTGGAGAAGATGTTGCAGGACGACCAGCGTACTTCGGCACCCAGGGCAACCAGGGTTTCGATCAGCACGGCGGTCTGAATGGTCATGTGGATGCAGCCGAGAATCTTCGCACCCTTGAGCGGTTGCTCTTGCAGGTACTTGCGGCGCAGGCCCATCAGTGCAGGCATTTCCGATTCGGCGATGATGGTTTCGCGACGGCCCCATGCAGCCAGGGAGATGTCAGCGACTTTGAAATCGGTAAAACCGGCAGGCGTGTTTACAGCGCTCATGAAGAGCCTCCATTCGTAATGTGCGAATGGGCGCCGTTGTGCGTTTAGAGTCGGCAGGTATTCCTGGCCAGACAACGCCCCATCCGAGCCTGACAGGTGGAACCTGCTGCAGCGCCCCTCGGACAGGTGGCGGGAACGGTATCAAGTACAGATGACCGTTTTTGAAGCGATCGCGATTATAGCCGTGCCTGCGTATCTGCCCAAGGCTTTCTGTCGATTAATCGAGACCATAGTCGATGTTAAATGGAGGCCGGGGGCGAGCTCTGCCATCATTACCGTCATCAATTGGCAAGACGGTCAGGAGCAGTTATGAATTTTCACACCCGCAAATGGGTAAAACCTGAAGACCTCAACCCCAATGGCACCTTGTTCGGCGGCAGTTTGTTGCGCTGGATCGACGAGGAAGCGGCGATTTATGCCATCGTCCAGCTGGGCAACCAGCGTGTGGTCACCAAGTACATTTCGGAAATCAACTTCGTCAGCGCTTCGCGCCAGGGCGACATTATCGAGCTGGGTATCACCGCTACCGAATTCGGGCGCACGTCCATCACCCTCAAATGTGAAGTGCGCAACAAGATCACCCGCAAGAGCATCCTGACTGTGGACAAGATGGTCTTCGTCAACCTGGGTGAGGATGGTTTGCCGGCAGCGCACGGGCGCACCGAGATCAAATACATCAAGGATCAGTTCGACACTCCGGTCGAGTAAGCAAGCGCTTCACCTGCAAGTCTCCTCCTGTCGCACGGGCAGGAGCAGGCTTGCAGGCGATGGCTGCGTCGCTCAAGGCTGTTCGGTGACCCCGCGCACGACCCGCCCGATCGTCAGTCCCTGCAGCAGGATCGACGACAGCACCACGATATAGGTGATGCTCAGCAGCAGATCACGCTCGGTACCCGAAGGCAGCGACAGGGCCAGGGCAACCGACACGCCGCCGCGCAGGCCACCCCAGGTCAGTACGCGCACGGTTCCGCGGGGCACGCTGCGCCAGCGGCGCAGCATCAGGATCGCCGGGGCGACGGTCAGCAGACGCGAAAGCAGGATCGCCACGGCCAGCACCCCGGCCGCTGCGAGGTGCATCCAGGAAAACGGCAGCAGCAACAGCTCCAGGCCGATCAGGGCAAACAGCAGGGCGTTGAGCATGTCGTCGATCAGTTCCCAGAAACCGTCCATGTAGCGACGGGTCATGTCGTTCATCGCCAGGTTACGCCCCAGGTTGCCAATGATCAGGCCGGCCACGACCATCGCGATCGGCGCCGAGACATGCAGTTCATAGGCCATGGCCGAGCCGCCGATGACCAGCGCGAGGGTCAGCATGACTTCGACCTGATACTGCTCGATGCTCTTGATCATGCGATAGGTGATGTAACCGATCAGGCCGCCGAACAACGCTCCGCCGATAGCTTCACGGGCGAACAGCAGGGTGGTTTCGCCAACGCTCGGGGTTTCCCCCAGTTGCGCAATACCCAGCAGCACGGTGAACACCACCACGGCGGTGCCATCATTGAACAGGCTCTCACCGACAATCGTGGTTTTCAGCGGTTTGGAGGCGTTGGCGGTACGCAGGGCGCCCAGAACCGCAATCGGGTCGGTCGGCGAAATCAGCGCGCCGAACAGCAGGCAGTAGAGCAAGCTGACATGCCAGCCGAACAAAGCAAAGATCCAGTGCGCCAGGAAGCCGATGACCACGGTGGCTATCAATACCCCGACGGTGGCCAGCAGGCCGATGGGCCAGCGGTAGCTGCGCAGGTCGGCAAGATTCACGTGCAGGGCGCCGGCAAACAGCAGGAACGACAGCATCCAGTGCATCAGCAGGTCGTTGAAGTCGATCTGGCTCATCAGGCTTTGCACCCGCTCTTCAAGCCCCGGGAAGCCAATGACACTCAAGCCTTGCAGCAGCAGGGAAAACAACAGGGCGGTGACCATCACGCCGATGGTGGGCGGCAGGCCGATGAAGCGGTAGTTCAAGTAGGTGAGGAGGGTGGTGAGGCAGATAAACGCAGCAACAAGCTCAAGCATTCCAGGTCCTGTAATGGCTTCCGATTTGACGCCCGACTCCGTCGGGCAGTGCTTGGATGGCCTGTCGTGGGTGCGGGGACACAGTTTTTCAGTGCATGCGTTGACCGCGCCTGTACGATTTGGTTTCCGTTGTTGGCAAATGTGCGCGACGCAGTGCCGGGGTAAATGCTTAGATAGTGGCTGGCCAATGATGACCCTTCTGCCTTGCCAAGGACCTTCGCGTGTTAGCCACTTCCCTTGTGCTGGTTGCCGCCCTGCTGCATGCAACCTGGAACACTCTGATCAAGTTCAGCGGCGAGCGCCTGCTGGTTATCGCCAGCATGGACGCCGTGGCATTGGTGTTTGCGCTGGTGATGGTTGCCTTCGTGCAGTTCCCGCCTGCAGAAGTCTGGCCTTGGTTGCTGGCCTCGGCACTGTTCGAGCAGTTCTACCGGTTTTTGTTGATCCAGGCCTATCGGGTTGGCGACCTGGGCCTGGTTTATCCGTTAATGCGTGGGCTGTCGCCGTTGGTGGTGCTGGCTCTCACTTTGACCTTTGCCGGAGAAGCCCTGAGCAACCAGCAGATCATTGGCATCCTGCTGATTCCCTGTGGCATGGCCTGCTTGCTCTGGCAGGGCGGAGGCGGGGATCGTCTGCCCTGGTCGATGCTGCCGGTGGTGGCGCTGATCGGGCTGTGCATCGGTTGTTACACCTGGTTCGATGGTCAGGCCATCCGGCTGTGGTCGCAGCCGCTGGACTATCTTGTGTGGTTGACGCTGCTCAGTGCATGGCCCTTTCCGTTGTTGGCCGGTGTTGCCCGACGCGCGCCGTTCGTGCTGTTCTGGCGCTTGCAGTGGCGGCTTGGGTTGGCCGTCGGTGTGTGCGTGCTGCTCAGTTATGCGCTGGTGCTTTGGGCCATGCAGTTGGGGTCAGTGGCAGAAGCGGCGGCGTTGCGTGAGGTGAGCGTGATTCTGGTGGTGCTGTTCGGAATGCGCTACCTCAAAGAACCTTTTGGTGGGCCCAGGCTCTTAGCTTGTGCCCTGGTGCTGATTGGCATGCTGATCATGAAACTCTGACTTCCCGACCGATAAGGAAATAGCCATGACCGTTGCGCTTTGGTGTGTATTGATTGCGATGTTTCTGCCGGTACTGTGTACCAGCATCGCCAAGTTCGGGAGCGGACGTTTCAACTTGCGGCAAAATCACGACCCGCGAGCGTTTCTCGACAAACTCGAAGGCTTGCCGCGGCGTGCTCATGCGGCACAGCTGAACAGTTTTGAAGCGTTTCCGGCTTTTGCCGCAGCAGTGATTATCGCCGACATTGTCGGTAACGCCGAACAGGTGACCCAGGACGTACTGGCAGTGCTGTACATCACCAGTCGCCTGCTCTACATCATCTGCTACCTGGCTGACTGGGCGGCGTTGCGCTCGCTGGTCTGGTTTGTTGGCGTGGGGTTGATCGTTTCGTTTTTTGTTGTATCGGCCTGACGCAAGCGCGGAGCAAGTCCGCTCCCCCTATGACGGTAGGAGCGGTCGTCCCGCGATCGAATCACAGCACCTTCGGCACTTCAGGCAGCGCTGCACCTTTGGGCCATAGCAACCAGATCTGCCCTTGCTGCTTCATGTTGCCAGCCAGTTCTCCTGCTTCGGCGCCGGTGCCCCAGAACAGGTCTGCACGCACTTCTCCGGTGATCGCCCCGCCCGTGTCCTGGGCAGCAACCGGCCGTACTACCGGTGCACCATCGGGGCGAGTGGTGGAGAGCCACAGCAGGCTGCCCAGCGGAATTACCTTGCGGTCGATCGCCACGCTGTAGCCTGCGGTCAAGGGTACGTTGAGCGAACCGCGTGGCCCTTCGTTACTGTCCGGACGCGTACTGAAGAATACATAGCTGGGGTTGCTCGCCAGGAGTTCGGGCACGCGCGCCGGGTTCGCCTCGGCCCAGGCGTGAATGGCACCCATGGACACTTCTTCTTTTTTCAATTGACCCTGCTCGACCAGCCAGCGCCCAACCGGACGATAAGGGTGGCCATTCTGGTCGGCATAACCAACACGCAACTGGCGGCCGCTCTCGAGTTGAATCCGACCGGAACCCTGGATCTGCAGAAACTGCAGGTCCATCGGGTCGGTAAGCCAGGCCAGTACCGGGGCTGGTACACCGTGCTGGTTGATCACTTCAGCAGTGTCGTAAGGCTTGAGCACGCGACCCTCCAGGCGGCCGCGAAGACGCTTGCCCTTGAGTTCGGGGTAAACGCTGTCCAGTGCCACCACGATCATGTCGTTCGGCACGCCGTACACCGGCACATGCGCGCTGGCGGTCTGGGTCAGGCTGCCGGGGTAAACCGGTTCGTAGTAGCCGGTGATCAACCCGTTCGCACTGTTGTCGCCCGAGCGCATGCTGTAGACATCCAGTTGTGCCTGAAGAAAGCTGCGCACCTGATTACTGTCGGCGGGGACACTGGCGGCGGCAGTACAGGTACCCGCCCAGATGGCGTCACGCTTGAGGCGCTCGCAAGCACTGCGCCAGGCTTCGAATCCGGCCAGCAGGTCGCTATCGCTGACCTGGGGCAGGTCTTTCCAGGTGCTGCTGACGTAGGTGGCGACCGCATGGGGCTTGGGTTTTTCCGGGGCGCCGCCGTTGCAACCGGTGAGCAGGGCCAGTACCGAGAGTGTCCAGCCCAGATGGCGTAAAGGAAATTTCATGAAGGGGTTTCCGTAGCGGATTGTCCGGGGGTTGAGGCGTGGGCAACAATCCGTAGATTTAATAAGGGTATTGGTCTTTGGCGGTGAGGCGAGGATACTGGCCGCCTTTTTCCCGTAAGCCGACGTTACCATGATGCTCAAGCGACTCTCCGTTGTACTGCTGGCCTGCCTGACCCTGACCGCCTGTGGTGGCGTTGATCCCAATTCGCCGCTGGGCCAGCGCAAGACCATTTTCAAACAGATGCTCAAGACCAGTGAAGACCTCGGCGGAATGCTGCGCGGTCGGTTGGCGTTCAACGGACAGAAGTTCGCCGACGGCGCCGTGCAGCTCGACACCTTGTCCCGTGAGCCGTGGAAGCATTTTCCACAGGTTCGCGAGGAAGACGAAACCAGTGCGCGCCCTGACGTCTGGGAAAAGCAGGCACGTTTCCAGGAGTTGGCGCGTCAGCTTGAGGTAGCGACCGGCGAACTGGTCGCCGTTACCCGTAATCAACCGCTGAAGGCGGCCGATCTGGCTGCGCCGACCGACAAGGTTGAAGCAGCCTGCAAAGCCTGTCATACCGAATTTCGTAACCATTGAATACAAGGTCGCAGGGCCTGCTTGCTCCACGCTCAGGTGGAGTCAGGCCCTGCGATAACTACAGCGTTAAACCGTTGGCTTACTTATCAAGTGCGTCCAGTGCTTCCTGCAGTTCTTTCTTGGACTCGGCCAGCTTGTCTTTGCGCTTGTTGATCTTCTCTGCATCGCCCTTTTTCATGGCTTTGTCCAGGTCCTTGGTGCGCTGCGTCACTTCGTGACGGGCGTCGAGCACTTTCTGTTCGCGCTCTTTCTTCAGGCCGGCATCGGTGCAGTGCTCGTTGACTTCGCTCAGCGCTTTCTCAAGACCGGCTTTTTCGAAAGGGTTAACGGACTTGTCAATCTGTTGTTGAATGTCCGCTTTCTTGGCTGCACAGCCGGTCAGGGGCGTTGCTTCCGGGGCTGCCTGCAGCGCACTGGCAGCCAGGCCAAGTGCAGTCATGAGAATGAGCGAAGAAAAGACTTTCATGGGCGCCTCCATTCGGGGCATAGCAGTAAAGGTTGGGGGAAATCCTGCCCTTATTTCGCGAATTAAGGAACCCTAGGTGGACTTTTCGGCTGCATTGTCAGAAAAATCCTGATTCGCCAGGTGGCTTCTTTAACCTGCGTTGTGGAAACCTTCAATGCCTTGAACCCCTAGTTGCTCAGCCACAGCGGCCAGTTGCGGGTGGGTGAAAAAGGCTTCGAGTTGTTTGGCGCGGTTAGCGCCGATACCGGGCTCACCGGACCACTGGGCTGCTGTCATGGCTGCCAGCGTTGGCCAGTTCGACCGCAGATCAAGGTTGCGCGGTGCTGGTACTCCCAAGGCGCGCAGCCATTGCTGGAAAGAGCGTGTTCGTGCGAGGTCGACGCGCTGCATCAGTTGCTCGGCGCTAGCGGTGTTGAAGCCCGGTAGCGGCTGCAGCTGTTCGCTCGTGAGCGCCAGCCAGTCACTCAGGCTGTTGACCAGGCCAGCCTGCATCAGGTTGCGCCAGACGGCAGCCCCCATGCGCGGTAGGTCGAGCCCTTGCTTGCCGCTGAGCCAGGTGAGGCGGGCAATGAACTGTTCTTCGCAGCCGGGGCTGGGCTGCCAGCAGCTCAGGGCATGGAACTGTCCTTGTTTCGGCGTCTGCACCTGCTGGCGCACAGTACTGCGGTGCACGACGTTTTCCAGGCGGGGGATGGTAAGGCCAGCCAGGCTTATCGTCACGTGATCGCCCGGGCGTATGTCCAGCGCTTGCCAGCGCGCGACTGATCCCAGGCTGACGTGGGTAATGCGCCGGTCATCGAGGGCGACGGGCTGCAATTGCACAACGGGTGTAATTTTGCCGGTGCGCCCGACCTTGAAATGCACCTGGCGTACTTCGGCCAGTACTTGGGAGAGCGGGTGTTTCCAGGCGGCGATCCAGTACGGCGCGTTTGCACGCCAGCGCTCGGCGGGTGGGCGGCTGTCCTGACGCAGGATCACCCCGTCGGTGGCAAAGGGCAGGGCCGTACCGTACCAGTGCTGGCGCCAATGCGCGGCCTCTGCCGGGCTGTTGATAGCGACGCTGTAGCGTTCACTGTCGGCGAAACCCAGCGCACTCAGCTTGGCCAGTCGTTCGGCCTGGGTGTTCGGCCCTGCTGGCCAGTCCCAGACGAACAGGCCGATCCCTGCGCCCTGCGCGCTGCTCAACTGATTGCGTGCCATCAGACCCGCCACGGTGCCGCGTGCGCCGAGCCCTCCTGCAGTGGATTGCACATGCGCGTCCAGGCGCCAGTAAAGCTCGCCCTGCAACGTGAGGTCGAGTGGCTGCGGCAGTTCTCGGGTGATGCCGCCAAGGGATGGAATATGCCGGCTCCAGTCATGCCCGTGTGTTCCGTCGCCGCGGCTGAGCAATTGCTGCAGTCGGCCCTCACGGTACACCAGTGAGACAGCAACGCCGTCCACTTTGGGTTGTACCCAAATGTGCTGTTTGCCTTGCATCCAGCGAGCGACGGCGTGTTCGTCGGCCAGTTTGAGCACGCCTGTATGCGGGACGGGATGGGCGACAGGTCCGCGGGCGCTGGCTAACGGCGTGTCGATACGCTTGTGATCGAAGCATGCCTGAAGGTGTGTCAGGCGTTGCCGGCTCTGGTCATAAAGTTCATCAGGCACCAGTGAAATGCCCTGGCCGTGGTAATGCGCATCCCAGCGGCTCACGGTTTCACCCAGCTGCTTTATTTCGCGCTGCGCACGTTCGACGGACCAGGCGGGGCACGTCTCGGCCTGTGCTGTGGATAAGTAGGCGGTGGCGAGCAGCGAGGCGAGCAACTTGAGCAACATGGCCAGCATCCTTGCTTGGCGGTAGGGAGTCCTCAGCCTAGGCAATGGCTGCCCAGGACAGCGCTTGGAGTTGTCAGCCGATATGTCACAAAAAAGCCCCAGCCGATCGCTCGGCTGGGGCTTCTCTTGTGCATTGGTGCTTGTAGCTGACGCTTACAGACCAGCAGCTGCACGCAGGGCGTCGACGCGGTCGGTACGTTCCCAGGTGAAGGTGGTGAAGGTATCGTCGCCGACAGTCTTCTGCTGCGGGATACGGCCGAAGTGACCGTAGGCAGCGGTTTCCTGGTACATCGGGTGCAGCAGGTCGAGCATGGTGGTGATGGCGTATGGACGCAGGTCGAAACACTCGCGAACCAGCTGGACGATCTTGTCGTCGGAGATCTTGCCGGTGCCGAAGGTGTTGAGCGAGATGGAGGTAGGCTGGGCTACACCGATGGCGTAGGACACCTGGATCTCGCAGCGCTCGGCCAGGCCGGCGGCAACAATGTTCTTGGCCACGTAGCGACCGGCGTAGGCAGCCGAACGGTCAACCTTGGAAGGGTCTTTACCGGAGAATGCGCCACCGCCGTGACGGGCCATGCCGCCGTAGCTGTCAACGATGATCTTGCGGCCGGTCAGGCCACAGTCACCCACCGGGCCGCCAATGATGAACTGGCCGGTCGGGTTGATGTGGAACTGGGTGTCCTTGTGCAGCAGCTCGGCAGGCAGGGTGTGCTTGACGATCAGCTCCATCACCGCTTCCTGCAGGTCTTTTTGCGAGACTTCAGGGTTGTGCTGGGTGGACAGCACCACGGCGTCGATGCCGACAACCTTGCCGCCTTCGTAACGGCAGGTCACTTGCGACTTGGCATCCGGGCGCAGCCATGGCAGCAGGCCGGATTTGCGCGCTTCGGCCTGACGCTCGACCAGACGGTGAGAGAAGCAGATCGGTGCAGGCATCAGCACGTCGGTTTCGTTGCTGGCATAGCCGAACATCAGGCCCTGGTCACCGGCGCCCTGGTCTTCCGGTTTGCTGCGGTCAACGCCCTGGGCGATATCTACCGACTGCTTGCCGATAATGTTCATCACGGCGCAGGTGGCGCCGTCGAAGCCGACGTCGGAACTGTTGTAACCGATGTCGACGATGACGTTACGGACGATCTCTTCCAGGTCTACCCAGGCCGAGGTGGTGACTTCACCCGCGATGATCGCTACGCCGGTTTTCACCAGGGTTTCGCAGGCCACGCGTGCGTATTTGTCCTGGGTGATGATGGCGTCCAGCACAGCATCTGAAATCTGGTCGGCGATTTTGTCCGGATGCCCTTCAGACACGGACTCGGAGGTGAAAAGGGAGTATTCGCTCATCTCGACGGGTTCCTAAAATTTACCGATGTTAGTGTCGCCAGCCGGTCGCTGAAAATGGCGGACCTGAATCTGGAAACCATTACGTAAGCCCACATAAAGGCTGTCCCCGGGAGCCAGTCCCGCAGCGCTGGCCCAGCGGGCCAGGTCGTCCTGTTCAAAACCCAGCCAGATATCACCGCAGGCCTCTCTGGCCCAGCTTTGGTCATGGCTGCACAACTCTGTCACCAACAGGCTGCCGCCTGCTTTTACGCGGTTGGCCAGTTGCCGCAGGGCTTGGGCCGGGGCGCTGAAATGGTGCAGGACCATGTTCAGCACTACGCAGTCGGCTTCCACATCCGTTGCACTGAGTGCATCGGCCAACTGCAGGTTCACATTAGCCAGGCCTTCACGCTGACAGACCTGGCGTGCCAGCTCGAGCATGGTCGGGCTGTTGTCCAGTGCGGTGACCCGGGCAAAGCGCCGGGCCAACTCGGGCAGAAATTCGCCATCGCCAGGGCCGACTTCAAGGGCGCTGGCGTGGGGGGCAAAGCTGAGCTTGTCGAGCAACGCCAGCAGGCTTTCGCCGTATTGGGGCAGGCCGGCAATCAGGTCTTGTTGGGCGCGAAACTTCTCTTCTACTCGCAGGAAAAAATCCTGGCTAGTGGCGGCTCGGCGCTGCTGTACCTGATGGATGCGCGCCTGGACGTCATCAGCCAGGATCAGTGCATCAACCTCTTCCAGCAAGGCTGCGTGCAGCTTGCCACCCAAACGCTGGTCGTCCGGCAAGGCGCGGCGATAGAACACCGCATTGCCTTCGCGCCGGGTTGCCACCAGGGAAGCCTGCGCCAGTACCTTGAGGTGGTGGCTCATGCCCGACTGGCCAATGGCGAAGATCTGCGCCAGTTCCAGCACGCCGAACGAATCGCTGGCCAGTGCCCGCAGAACACTCAGGCGCAGTGGGTCGCCGCCCGCCTTGCATAAGGCGGCCAGCTCCTCGCTTTGCTCTGGGCGGATTGCGGGCGCACGTACATTCATGGGGCGGCAGTCTAGACAGGGCACCCCTCACCTCGCAAGAGCAATATCAAAAAGTTTTGATATTGCGCGATAAGCGGGGCAAATCGTCGCAGCACACGCGACCGATCCTGCTGTTTGGCCGGGCTAACCCCTGAATCTGCGCTTAAACACAGGAAAATCACGCTGCATCGACCATCCGTCATTGCCCCCGGACACGTGCCTGGGCGAAAATGGCCGCCTTTTTTCGTACCGTAACTAATTCAAGCCCAGGAGATAAGCGATGCCCAGCCGTCGTGAGCGTGCCAACGCCATTCGTGCCCTCAGCATGGATGCCGTGCAAAAGGCCAACAGCGGCCATCCCGGTGCCCCTATGGGCATGGCGGATATCGCCGAGGTTCTTTGGCGCGACTATCTGAAGCACAACCCGACCAACCCGAATTTCGCCGATCGTGACCGCTTCGTGCTGTCGAACGGCCATGGCTCGATGTTGATCTACTCGCTGCTGCACCTGACCGGCTATGACGTCACCATCGACGACCTCAAGGCCTTCCGCCAGTTGCACAGCCGTACCCCGGGCCACCCGGAGTTCGGTTACACCCCGGGCGTAGAGACCACCACCGGCCCGCTCGGTCAGGGCCTGGCCAACGCTGTGGGCTTTGCCCTGGCAGAAAAAGTGCTGGGTGCGCAGTTCAATCGTGAAGGCCACAACATCGTCGATCACCACACCTATGTGTTCCTGGGTGACGGCTGCATGATGGAAGGCATTTCCCACGAAGTCGCTTCTCTGGCCGGCACTTTGGGCCTGGGCAAGCTGATTGCCTTCTACGATGACAACGGTATCTCCATCGACGGTGAAGTCGAAGGCTGGTTCACCGATGACACGCCAAAGCGCTTCGAAGCCTATGGCTGGCAGGTGATCCGCAATGTCGACGGCCATGACGCCGACGAGATCAAGACCGCCATCGACACCGCACGCAAAAGCGAGCAGCCAACGCTGATCTGCTGCAAGACCATCATCGGTTTCGGTTCGCCGAACAAGCAGGGCAAGGAAGACTGCCACGGTGCTCCGCTGGGCAACGATGAAATCGCCTTGGCCCGTAAAGAACTGAAGTGGGACCATGCGCCGTTCGAAGTGCCGGCTGACATCTACACCGAGTGGGACGCCAAAGAAGCCGGCAAGGCTGCCGAAGCGGCCTGGGACAAGCGCTTTGCCGCCTACGCCGCTGCCTTCCCTGAACTGGCCAGCGAGCTCAAGCGTCGCCTGAGCGGTGAGCTGCCTGCTGACTTCTCGGAAAAAGCCTCGGCCTACATTGCTGAAGTGGCGGCCAAAGGCGAGACCATCGCCAGCCGCAAGGCCAGCCAGAACACCCTGAACGCCTTCGGTCCTCTGCTGCCAGAGTTCCTCGGCGGCTCGGCTGACCTGGCCGGCTCCAACCTGACCCTGTGGAAAGGTTGCAAGGGCGTCAGCGCTGAAGATGCCAGCGGCAACTACATGTTCTACGGCGTGCGCGAGTTCGGCATGACCGCCATCATGAACGGCGTTGCCCTGCACGGCGGCCTGGTGCCTTACGGCGCAACCTTCCTGATGTTCATGGAATACGCACGTAACGCAGTACGCATGTCGGCACTGATGAAGCAGCGCGTAATCCACGTCTACACCCACGACTCGATTGGCCTGGGCGAAGACGGCCCGACTCACCAGCCGATCGAGCAACTGACCAGCCTGCGCAGCACGCCTAACCTGGACACCTGGCGCCCAGCCGACGCCGTTGAATCGGCGGTGTCCTGGAAGCACGCGCTGGAGCGTAAGGACGGCCCTTCGGCACTGATCTTCTCGCGTCAGAACCTGCAGCACCAAACCCGTGATGCCGGCCAGATCGCCGACATCAGCCGTGGTGGCTATGTGTTGAAAGACTGCGCAGGCGAGCCTGAGCTGATCCTGATCGCCACCGGCTCCGAAGTCGGCCTGGCCGTTCAGGCCTTCGACAAACTGACCGAGCAAGGCCGCAAGGCCCGCGTCGTGTCGATGCCGTGCACCAGCGTGTTCGATGCCCAGGATGCTGCGTACAAGCAATCGGTACTGCCGCTGCAGGTTGGCGCGCGTATCGCTATCGAAGCGGCCCATGCCGACTTCTGGTACAAGTACGTCGGCCTTGAAGGTCGTGTCATCGGCATGACCACCTACGGCGAATCGGCCCCGGCGGCTGCTTTGTTCGAAGAGTTCGGCTTCACCCTGGAAAACATCCTGGGTACCGCTGAAGAGCTGCTGGAAGACTGATCCCGCTGTTCTGTGGGAGCGGTGCTGGATTGATTGCGGATGAATCCGCTCCTACAAAACGCTGTGGGAGCGGATTTATCCGCGATGGCCTCGCCTCAAATCCCATAGGTTGCAGATAACGCTTCTGTTCCGTGAGCATCCCATGCCCCAACCGCGTCCCTACAAAGTTGCACTCAACGGCTACGGCCGTATCGGTCGTTGCGTTTTGCGCGCACTCTTTGAGCGAGGGGCAAAGGCCGGCTTCGAGATCGTTGCGCTGAACGACCTGGCCGACCAGGCCAGCATCGAATACCTGACACGCTTCGACTCCACCCACGGGCGTTTTCCCGGCGAGGTGAAGGTCGATGGCGATTGTCTGCATATCAACGGCGACTGCGTGAAAGTCTTGCGCAGTGCCACGCCGGAAGAAATCGACTGGGCCGCACTGGGTGTCGACCTGGTGCTTGAGTGTTCCGGCGCCTACAACACCCGTGCCGATGGCCAGCGTTTTCTTGATGCCGGTGCCCCGCGAGTGCTGTTTTCCCAGCCCATGGCCAGTGAAGTAGACGTCGACGCAACGATTGTCTATGGCATCAACCAGGATTGTCTGGACGGCAGTGAGCTGCTGGTCTCCAACGCCTCTTGCACCACCAACTGCGGTGTTCCGTTGCTGCGTGTGCTGGACCAGGCCTTTGGCCTGGAGTATGTGTCGATCACCACGATCCACTCGGCAATGAACGATCAGCCGGTAATCGACGCCTACCACCATGAAGACCTGCGTCGCACCCGTTCGGCGTTCCAGTCGGTGATTCCGGTGTCCACCGGCCTTGCACGTGGCATTGAACGCCTGTTGCCGGAACTTGCCGGGCGAATTCAGGCCAAAGCCGTACGTGTGCCGACGGTTAACGTGTCGTGCCTGGACATCACCCTGCAGACGTCCCGCGACACCACGGCGGCCGAGGTCAACCAGGTGTTGCGTGATGCAGCCCTGAGCGGGCCGCTCAAGGGCTTGCTGGCCTACACTGAACTGCCGCATGCCAGTTGTGATTTCAACCATGACCCACATTCGGCGATCGTCGATGCCAGTCAGACCCGTGTTTCCGGCCCCCGGCTGGTCAACCTGCTGGCCTGGTTCGACAACGAATGGGGTTTTGCCAACCGTATGCTCGACGTTGCCGAACATTATCTGCACGTCGTCAATCAAACCCGCTCCACTTGTAAACAGCCCTGAAGGACTGCATTCATGACCGTGTTGAAGATGACCGACCTCGACCTGCAAGGTAAGCGCGTACTGATTCGCGAAGACCTCAACGTCCCTGTAAAGGACGGTGTGGTTGCCAGCGATGCGCGTATCCTGGCTTCGCTGCCGACCATCAAGCTGGCGCTGGAAAAGGGCGCGGCCGTAATGGTGTGCTCGCACCTGGGTCGCCCGCGCGAAGGCGAATTCTCTGCCGAGAACAGCCTCAAGCCGGTTGCCGACTACCTGAGCAAGGCCCTGGGCCGCGAAGTGCCACTGGTTGCCGACTACCTGGACGGTGTTGACGTCAAGGCCGGCGACATCGTGCTGTTCGAGAACGTGCGCTTCAACAAGGGCGAAAAGAAGAACGCTGACGAGCTGGCGCAGAAGTACGCTGCGCTGTGCGATGTGTTCGTGATGGACGCGTTCGGTACCGCCCACCGCGCCGAGGGTTCTACCCACGGCGTGGCCAAGTTCGCCAGCGTCGCTGCTGCTGGCCCGCTGCTGGCCGCTGAACTGGATGCGTTGGGCAAGGCCCTGAAAGCCCCGGCCAAGCCGATGGCTGCCATCGTTGCCGGCTCCAAGGTGTCGACCAAGCTCGATGTGCTCAACAGCCTGAGCCAGATCTGCGACCTGCTGATCGTCGGTGGCGGTATCGCCAACACCTTCCTGGCCGCTGCCGGTCACCCGGTTGGCAAGTCGCTGTACGAGCCCGACCTGATCGACACCGCCAAAGCCATTGCCGCCAAGGTCAATGTGCCGCTGCCTGTCGACGTGGTGGTTGCCAAGGAATTTGCAGAAAGCGCCGCAGCTACCGTCAAGTTGGTGGCTGACGTGGCTGAAGACGACATGATCCTGGACATCGGCCCGCAGACTGCGGCCAACTTCGCCGAGCTGCTGAAGTCGTCCAAGACCATCCTGTGGAACGGCCCGGTAGGCGTGTTCGAGTTCGACCAGTTCGGCAACGGCACCAAGGTGCTGGCCAAGGCTATCGCTGAGAGCGCGGCGTTCTCCATCGCCGGTGGTGGCGACACCCTGGCTGCCATCGACAAGTATGGCGTTGCCGAGCAAATCTCCTACATTTCTACCGGTGGCGGCGCGTTCCTCGAGTTCGTCGAGGGCAAGGTCCTGCCAGCGGTGGAAGTACTGGAACAACGGGCCAAGGCCTGATTCGCTCAGCGCCTGGCAAAGGGAGCGACCTGATGGTCAAGCGATTGCCTGTGTTTGTCCTGGTCGGGATGCTGGGCGCTTGCTCCAGCACCCCGGAGCCTTCGGCTGATAAGCCGGGCGCGCCGAAAGGCGGCTGCTATCAGTCCGAATGGCAGGCGGAAACCGTCCCGGTGATCAACAAGCGGCTCGGCCCGGATGGCCTGGAAAAATACGACGATGAACACCAGCGCCGGGCTCAGGGTTGCCCTTGATCGGTTGATGGCAACCTACCGGCCAGTTTGTGGTCTGCTAGAGGATATTCAATGAAAGGAGTCATGGCCGTGCTGGCCCTGGCGGTACTGGGTGGATGCGCAAGCTTCTCGCCTGCACCGGCGCCGTCGGACAACTGGACGCGCTGGGTGTGTGACAGCCAGGCGGAAGTGCTTTGGCGTTTTGCCGACAGCAGTCAGCAGCAGGTGGATGTGCGCCTGGGCGGCGGCGACCAGGTTTACCGCCTGAAAGCCGAACCCGGTGCCTCGGGCAGCTTGTACAGCGATGGTGTGCTGGCGTTCCACAGCAAGGGTGAGGAAGGCCTGGTGTACTGGGTCGCCACCAACGATTTGATAGGGCGGGGCTGCAAGGCGCCGTGACTGGCCGGGCCGCCTGATGGCGGCCCACACTACTTGAATAGCAACCGCCACTGCGGCAGGCTTGCACGATTAAAACGACGCTTGTCGGGAGAGAGATACACAATGGCACTCATTAGCATGCGCCAGATGCTGGACCACGCTGCCGAATTCGGCTACGGCGTTCCAGCTTTCAACGTCAACAACCTCGAGCAGATGCGCGCCATCATGGAAGCCGCCGACAAGACCGACTCTCCGGTGATTGTCCAGGCTTCGGCCGGTGCTCGCAAATACGCTGGCGCCCCATTCCTGCGCCACCTGATCCTGGCTGCGATCGAAGAATTTCCGCACATTCCGGTGTGCATGCACCAGGACCACGGCACCAGCCCTGACGTGTGCCAGCGCTCGATCCAGCTGGGCTTCAGCTCGGTCATGATGGACGGCTCGCTCGGCGAAGACGGCAAGACCCCGACCGATTACGAGTACAACGTTCGCGTCACCCAGCAAACCGTCGCCATGGCGCACGCCTGCGGTGTTTCGGTTGAAGGCGAGCTGGGCTGCCTGGGTTCGCTGGAAACCGGTATGGCTGGCGAAGAAGACGGCATCGGCGCCGAAGGCGTTCTGGATCACAGCCAGATGCTGACCGACCCGGAAGAAGCCGCTGACTTCGTCAAGAAAACCCAGGTCGATGCCCTGGCCATCGCCATCGGCACCAGCCACGGCGCCTACAAGTTCACCAAGCCACCTACCGGTGACGTTCTGGCGATCGACCGTATCAAGGAAATCCACAAGCGCATTCCCAACACCCACCTGGTAATGCACGGTTCCTCTTCGGTTCCGCAAGAGTGGCTGGCAATCATCAACCAGTACGGCGGCGACATCAAAGAGACCTACGGCGTGCCGGTTGAAGAAATCGTCGAAGGCATCAAGTACGGCGTGCGCAAAGTCAACATCGACACCGACCTGCGCCTGGCCTCTACCGGTGCCATGCGTCGCCTGATGGCACAGAACCCGAGCGAGTTCGACCCACGCAAGTTCTTCGGCGCCACCGTTACCGCGATGCGTGACGTGTGCATCGCCCGTTACGAAGCCTTCGGCACCGCTGGCAATGCCTCGAAGATCAAGCCGATCTCCCTGGAAGGCATGTTCCAGCGTTACCTGAAGGGCGAGTTGGCTGCCAAGGTCAACTAAGCCCCGGGTAGCCCGAAAGCCCGCAGCAATGCGGGCTTTTTTGTACCTCTCGCGCCATGTACAGGGTAGTTATGGCCCGAGCGGACAGGCCGTTAGTCGGCTAAAGGAACTTTACCGTGGTGATGGCAATCTGATGACTTCAGATTTGTTACGGCCGGGTCTAGAGTTAATTTCGAATTTCACTCGAAGTTTGAAGTCAGTTTTACAAGAGAAGCAGCATGGATTGCGCGCAACCTCCGTCAAACGATGGCAGTTCGGTACTACTGGTCGTCGATGATTATCCCGAGAACCTGATCAGCATGCGTGCCCTGCTGGCTCGTCAGGACTGGCAGGTATTGACTGCAAGTTCCGGTACAGAAGCCCTCAGTGCATTGCTTGAACACGATGTCGACCTGGTCCTGCTGGATGTGCAGATGCCCGGCATGGACGGTTTTGAAGTGGCGCGGCTGATGCGCGGCAGCCAGCGCACCCGCCTGACACCGATCATATTCCTCACGGCCAACGAACAGTCCCAGGCGGCCGTGCTCAAAGGCTACGCCAGCGGCGCAGTGGATTACCTGTTCAAACCTTTCGACCCCCAGATTCTCAAGCCCAAGGTGCAGGCGTTGCTGGAGCAGCAGCGAAACCGGCGATCATTGCAACGCTTGAGTCACGATCTGGAGGCGGCGAGGGCGTTCAACGCCTCGGTCCTTGAGAATGCCGCCGAAGGCATTCTGGTGGTGGCTGAGGATGGCTTGATCCGTTATGCCAACCCGGCGATCTCCAATTTGCTCGATGTAGCCTTCGAGCACCTGCCGGGCACTGGGCTGCTGGATTTCGTGCAATCGCCGGGTGCTGGCGCGTGGCAGGGTTCGCTCTTTCACCAGGCTTACCATGACCGCAGCACCTTGCGTATCCACGATGCCGTCTTGCGTACGGCAGGTGGTCACCCGATACCGGTAGCGCTGTCGTGTGCGCCGCTGCCGGGTGAGCAGCGGGCAATGGTGGTCACCGTGCTGGATATGTCGGTGGTGCGCAATCTGCACCAGCAACTCGAGTACCAGGCGATTACCGACCCGCTGACCGGGCTGCTCAATCGCCGCGGCTTCTACCAGGCCGCAGAAAGTGCGCTGTTGCGCAACGAGCGTGCCGACCGGCCGCAAGCGCTGCTATATCTGGACCTGGACGGGTTCAAGCGCATCAACGACTCGTTGGGGCATGAGGTCGGTGACCGGGTGTTGCATTGGGTCGCCGAGCAGCTCAAGGATTGCCTGGGTTCCTGTGCGATTCTTGCGCGTATGGGCGGCGACGAGTTCACCGCCCTGCTCGACTCGCTGGAGTACCCCGAACAGGCCGCACGCTGCGCTGAAAAGCTGATCGAGCGCATGTCGATCTACCGCGAGATCGACGGCTCGGAGGTTACGCTTGGGGTCAGCATCGGCATCGCCACCTACCCAGAGTGCGGCGCCAGTCTCGACGGCTTGCTGCGCGCTGCGGATGCCGCGATGTATGCTGCCAAACAGTCGGGACGCCAGCAGTACCGGTATTACGACAAGGACCTCAATGGTCGCGCGCGTTCGCGGCTGATGCTTGAAGACAGTGTGCGCGGTGCCATCGAGCACAACGAGTTCCGTCTGGTCTACCAACCGCAAGTGGCGTTGGCTGATGGCCGGCTGCGGGGCTTCGAGGCGTTGTTGCGCTGGAATCACCCCAGTGTCGGTGACGTGCCGCCCGGATTGTTCCTGCCCTTGCTGGAGGAGGCGCGCCTGATCACGCGGCTGGCCAGCTGGATCTACCAAAAGGGGGCGGCGCAGCGGCGGGCCTGGTATGAGCGCTACGATGCCAGCCTGGTGTTGAGCATCAGTTTGAGCCGTGTGCAGTTCGCCATGCCGAACCTGGCGGAAGAGCTGGAACGGGTCATCTTCAATCAGGGCATTGAGCCGGCCCAACTGGAAGTCGAAGTCGCCGAAACATCCTTGCGTTACGACATTGACGATGCCATGAAACAACTGCACCGGTTGCGGGCGTTGGGCGTGCGCATCGCACTGGATGATTTTGGCGCCGGTGACTGTTCGCTGCGCATGATCCGCGATCTTCCGATCGACACCTTGAAGCTCGACCGTCACCTGGTGCAGCGATTACCGGAGTCGAACCTCGATGCCACCTTGGTCCGTTGCGTGATTGCGGCCTGTCGATCCTACGGAATCAGTGTCATTGCCGAAGGCGTCGAAACCCGTCAGCAGGCAGACTGGTTGCAGGCCAATGGTTGCGACTATGTTCAAGGCTTTCTACTGGCCCACCCGCTGACGCCTGGCGATGCCGACGCATTCCCGGGCTTTTTTGACTGGCATCAGGTTTAGTTGGGTACACTGCATCTTTACTTGCCTGCTGCACGACCATGACACCGCTCAAATACCTTCAAGCTTATCCTGCTGCCCTGCAAGACCAGGTCCGGCAATTGATTGCCAGCAATCGCCTGGGCGACTACCTGCAGCAGCGATACCCGCAGCGGCACGGGATTCAGAGTGACAAGGCGCTGTACGGCTACGCGCAGGGCCTCAAGCAGGAGTACCTGCGCAACGCGCCGAACCTGGACAAAGTACTGTTCGATAACCGCCTGGACCTGACCCATCGGGCCCTGGGCTTGCACACCGCCGTTTCACGGGTGCAGGGCGGCAAGCTGAAGGCGAAAAAGGAAATTCGCATTGCCTCGCTGTTCAAGGAGGCCGCACCCGAGTTTTTGAAGATGATCGTCGTGCACGAGTTGGCGCACTTGAAAGAAAGTGACCACAACAAAGCGTTTTACCAGCTCTGCGAACACATGCAGCCGGGCTACCATCAACTGGAGTTCGACTTGCGTGTTTACCTGACGTACCGCGAGCTGCCTGCTATCGGGTGAGCCATAAGGACCTGCCAATGGATGTGAGCAAGACCAAGACCAGCTTTTACCGTCGCCTCTATGTTGCCTGGCTGATCGACAGCCAGACCGCCGCCAGTGTACCGGCCCTGATGGAGGCCACCGGCATGCCGCGGCGCACGGCCCAGGACACCATTGCCGCCTTGGCCGACCTAGACATCGTCTGTGAGTTCGAGCAGCAGGCGGGGGCGCGCAACCATGCCGGGCACTATCGAATTCGCGACTGGGGGGCGATCGACAAGGAGTGGATCATCCAGCATTTGCGCCGTATTCGTGAGGTGCTGGGTTATCCCTGAGGGCCTGACGCCTGCAATGGACTCGCCGCCGTTAGCCGCGGCGCATGCCAATGTGCGGGATATCATCCTCGAGGTATTCCTCGCCCACCACGACAAAGCCGTAGCGCCCGTAGTAGCCCTGCAGGTGCGCCTGTGCAGACAGATAAACCGGCACGCCGGGCCAGTTTTTTTCGGCCACTTCGAGGGCCTTTTCGATCAATGCGTGACCCAGGCCCTGCCCCCGGGCCGACGGCGCGGTGACCACGCGCCCTATCACGACATCGCCACCCTGAGACTCCGGATCAAGCAAGCGTAAATAGGCCTGTAGCTGGTCATCCTGCCATGCCATCAGGTGGCAGGTATCGCCGGCCAGGTCCTGGCCATCAACTTCCTGATAGGCGCATTTTTGCTCGACGACGAAGACTTCGGTGCGCAGTTGCAGAATGGCATAGAGTTGTTCTTTGCCAAGGTCGCTGTGATGTTTGCAGATCCAGTCGATGGACATAGTGGGCTCTCAAGCAGTTGACCCGTCTGATCATGGCAGATGCCAGGCTTCAGGACGAGGGCGTATCGGTCACAAGTAACACCAGGTGTGACATCGCGCAAAATAAAGGCAAATTGATATCATTGAAGCTGCCTTGAGCCTTCATCTTTGTGTAACCTTCGCAAAGGCGCGGATAGCGGAAACTCTCAAGCAGTTGATATCAACGGCGTGCAAACGACACGCCTACTGAAGGATTTGAGCATGCTGGCACTGCTTCGAGTCTTGGCTCTGTTTGGATTGATGTTGGTGCTCGGTACCGCGCAAGCGCAAAAACTGCGCCTGGTGGCTGACAGCTGGCCACCCTTTACCGACGCGAGCATGCCCGGCGGCGGGCTGGCGACGATGATTGTCGCCACTGCCTTGCACCGCGCCGGTTTCGACAGCGAGTTCGAGCAGGTGCCCTGGGCGCGGGCACTGCTGGGCATAGAGGAAGGGCGCTATGACGTCCTGATCAACGCCTGGCGCAATGAGAGTCGAACCCATATCGGGCAGTTCTCGGCGGGCTATCTGAGCAACCGCATCCGCCTGCTCAAGCGCAAGGGCGACCCACTGCGGTTCAAGTCGCTGAGTGACCTGTATCCCTATCCGGTTGCAGTGGTCAGGGACTACGCCTACTCGCCGGCGTTTGATGCCGATGAGCGCTTGCAGAAAATCCCGGTACGCAACTTTTCGGTAGCGGTGCGTATGCTGGCTGCCGGCAGGGTCGGCCTGACGCTGGAAGACGAGTATGTCGCGCGTTACTTCATGCAGCGCGAATCGCGTTCAGTGCGCGAGGCAGTCGAGTTCGTCGACAAGCCCCTGGGTGAAAACACCTTGCATATCCTGGTCAGTCTCAAGAGCCCGCAGCATCAGCAGATCGTCACTGCCTTCAACCAGGCCATCCTCGAGATGAAAGCCGACGGCACCTATGAGCGTTTGCTCAAGCACCATGGCCTTTGATCAGGCCGGCTCTTCCTTGATCAGGTGCGCAGCCAGGGTGCGCAACGGCCCCAGTTGACGGCAAATCAGTGCCAATTGGGTCTGCACCAGGCGCTGGTTCTCTTCAAGTTCTTCCGGCATCTGTTCAAGCGTGTTGGCCAGGGCCTCCTCGGCATCGCTGTGGATAGCCACCGGTGCCTTGCTGGCCAGCCCTTCGGCGATCTCATCCAGGCTGTTGGCCAGGCTGGCCCCGGCGCCATCGATCAGTTGTTCGTGAACATCGGCAGGCAGGGTTGTTTCCCGGTGTGCGCCCAGGCCTGACAGGTAACTGAGCAAGGTGTGCGAGAGCACCAGGAAGCGAAAGCCGACATCCGCCTCCTTTCGAAAATGGCCGGGCTCCATAAGCATGTTTGCCAGCGTCGTCGACAGCGCTGCATCGGCGTTGTGGGCGTTGCGCCGGGCCAGGCGATAGGCCAGGTCATCCTGTTTGCCCTGGGCGTACTGCTGCATGATCTGGCGCAGGTAATTGCTGTTGCAGGTCAGGGTGTTGGCCAGCACCTTGTTCAGGCGCCGCCCCTGCCAGTCGGGCAGGAACAGGAATACTGCCAGAATGGCGATCAGGCTGCCGACCAGGGTATCGAACAGGCGTGGCAGGAACAGCCCGTAACCATCGCCGACCTGATTGAAGCAAAACAGCACCATCAGGGTGATTGCGGCAGTGGCCAGGGTATAGCGGGTGGTTCGGTTGACGAAGAACACCACCCCGGCCGCCACCGCGAACAGCGACTGGATGATCGGGCTTGGAAACAGGTCGAACAGCGCCCAGCCAACGGTGAGGCCGATGCCGGTGCCGATGATCCGCTGCACCAGCTTGCGTCGGGTTGCACCGTAGTTGGGCTGGCACACGAACAGGGTGGTGAGGATGATCCAGTAGCCCTGGGTCGGGTGGATCAGGTGCACCATGCCATAGCCAATGGACAGCGCCAGCGGCAGGCGCAAGGCGTGGCGGAACAGCAGCGAGGTTGGCGTCAATTGCTGGCGCAAGCGGCTCCAGACATCCGCCAGGTTGCGCGGTGAACGGTCGAGCAGGCTGCTGTCGCTGGCGTCGGCCAGGTTGTCGGGGTTACTGGCATCGCTGAGCAGGTGGTCGAGGGTGGCCAGGTTCGCCGCCAGCGCGCGTAGCGAACGTAGCAACCCGCGCCAGGCCGGATTGCTCTGGATGCGCAGGTGCTCCAGCGAGGCGTTGAGGTCTTCCAGGGCCTGGGCGAAACCGGTGTCGTAGATGAACGGCTGGCGCAGCTGGATCGACTCGGACAGCTGTTGGCAGGCCACGCCCTGTTGGCGTAGCAGACGCTGGCAGCGAAACAGTACGTCGCTGTGGAAGAAGGCTTCGGTCAGGGCGTTGTACGGGTAGTGCGAAGAGCTGGCGCGTTCGTGGATGTCCTGGGCGAGGAAGTACAGCTTCAGGTAACGGCTGACCTTCGAGCCCGGCCGGCCGTTGCCGACCCGGTGCAGGATGATTTCCTTTGCCGCATTGAGCGCTGCCACCACGCGCCCGTTTTGCTGGGCGAGCTCCAGCCGCCGGGCTTCCACATCCAGCTGACGGATGGGTTCGAACAAGGTCGCCTTGAGCTTCAGGTAGCGCCCCAGTTCGCGAAACAGCCGCGCCAGGCTTTGCTGCACCGGCTGGTTGGAGAACAGCACCTGCCACAGCACCGAAAGCAGCCCGTACCAGGCGGCACCTGCCACCAGCAGCAAGGGTTCGTGCCAGAAGTCAGTGACCTCGCCACCGCGCTGGTCCACGCCGATCATGGTGTAGACCGAGAGAATCAGGGTGGCCGAAGCAATAGCGCCGTAGCGCTCACCCAGGGCGCCGAGCATGGTCAGGGCGAAACTGGCCAGGGCCAGTGCGACGGCAAAAATGATCGGATAGGGGAACAGCAGTTCCACCGACAGCGCCGCAACGGTAAAGCACACCAGCGTCACCGCCAGGGCGTTCAGGCGGCCTTGCCAGCTGTCATCGGTTTCTGCCAGGGCGCTGGCGATAATGCCGAGGAACAAGGGAATCAGCAGACTCATCTCGTCCTTGTACCAGCACAGCAGCATGCTGCCGGTCAGTGCGATGAGTACGCGGATGGCATAGCTGAATTTGTCCAGGGCCCAGAGACGGCGTAGCGATTGGCTGAACGAGGAGGAAGACATGAGGGTTCGGCAGACCTTGGGCGATGATCGAAATTGAGCCAGTCAGGTGACAGCAGTGTTAATGCCGCCTCTGACCAGCAAAATTTGTTCCTTGATACGCTGATTCTACCGCGAAGGTTAGACGAACTGCGCGGCCGCGTACGCCGAAGCCCAGGCCCACTGGAAGTTGAAGCCACCGAGGTGGCCGCTGACGTCGAGCACTTCGCCGATAAAGTACAGGCCCGGGCTTTTCAGCGACTCCATGGTCTTGGACGACACTTCACGGGTGTCGACCCCGCCCAGGGTCACCTCGGCCGTGCGGTAGCCCTCGGTGCCCGCAGGCACCACCTGCCAGGCCGCCAGCTTGTCGCTGACCTGGGCCAGCTCCGCCGGGGTGTACTGCTTCATCGGCTTGGAGACGAACCAGTGTTCGGCCAGCAGGTTGGCCATTTTCTTGGTGAAGACCTCGGCCAGGAGGGTTTTCAGCTCGCTGTTGGGGCGCTCGGCCTGCTGCTGTTGCAACCAGCCCAGGGCGTCGTGGTCGGGCAGCAGGTTGATTTCGACGGTGTCGCCCGGCTCCCAGAACGATGAAATCTGCAGGATCGCCGGCCCGCTCAGGCCGCGATGGGTAAACAGCAAATTCTCGCGAAAACTGGTGCCGTTGCAGCTGGCGATGCAATCCACGGAGCTGCCGGAAAGCTCGGTGCAGATACCTTTGAGCACCGGTTCGGTGATCGTGAACGGTACCAGGGCGGCGCGGGTGGGCAGCAGGTTGTGGCCAAACTGGCGGGCAACCTGATAACCGAAGCCTGTGGCACCCAGGGTCGGAATCGACAGGCCGCCGGTGGCAATCACCAGCGACTGGCACTGGAACTGGCCGGCACTGGTTTCCAGAAGGTAACCGCCTTCGACTTTTTCGATTTGCTCGATACGGGTGTCCATGCGCAGCTCGACGCTGGCGTTGGCGCACTCGCTGAGGAGCATGTCGAGGATGTCGCTGGACTTGTTATCGCAGAACAGCTGGCCCAGTTTCTTCTCGTGATAGGGCACGGCGTGCTTGCCGACCATCTCGATGAAGTCCCATTGGGTGTAGCGGGCCAGGGCTGATTTGCAGAAGTGCGGGTTCTGCGAGAGGAAGTTGGCAGGCTCGGTGTACATGTTGGTGAAGTTGCAGCGGCCACCGCCCGACATCAGGATTTTCTTGCCCGGCTTGTTGGCATGGTCAAGCAGCAGCACCTGGCGGCCACGGCCGGCGGCAGTCAGGGCACACATCAGGCCGGCGGCGCCTGCGCCAATGATGATCACTTCGGTGGAACGCACTGCAAAATCCTCAAACAACAATGGTAAGCGCCGGCTTGCCGGCGATGAGCCCCCGCACGATCAACAACGCACTCAGACGATGCGTACCCGCAACGATCGGCCCTTGATCTTGCCACTGTTGAGGCGCTGCAACGCCTGCTTGGCAACTGCGCGCTCCACGGCGACGAACGCCTGGAAGTCGAAAATGGCGATCTTGCCGACCTGGGTGCCCGGCAACCCGGCATCACCGGTCAGGGCACCGAGGATATCGCCAGGGCGCAGCTTGTCCTTGCGGCCTGCGGCGATGCACAGGGTACTCATGGTCGGCAGCAGCGGCGCGCCATTCTGGGCCTTGAGGCTGTCCAGCTGTTCCCAGCGCAGGTCGGCCTTTTGCATCTCTTCGATGGCCTTGGCGCGATGGCCTTCGGCCGGTGCGACCAGGCTGACCGCCAGGCCTTTCTCGCCGGCGCGGCCAGTACGGCCGACGCGGTGCACGTGAATCTCGGCATCACGGGCAAGCTCGACGTTGATGACCATGTCCAGGGCATCGATGTCCAGGCCGCGTGCGGCGACGTCAGTGGCCACCAGCACCGAGAGGCTGCGGTTGGCGAACAGGGTCAGGACCTGATCGCGGTCGCGCTGTTCCAGGTCGCCATGCAGGGCCTGGGCGGAAATGCCTTTGGCCTGCAGGTGCTCGACCAGTTCCTGGCATTGCTGCTTGGTGAAGCAGAAGGCTACGCAGGATTGCGGACGGAAGTGCCCGAGCAGTTTGCTCACGGCATCCATGCGCTGATCTGGCGAGATTTCATAAAAGCGCTGTTCGATCTGGCTGTCGGCGTGCAGCGCTTCGACCTTCACGGTTTGCGGGTCGCGCATGAACGCGGCGGCCAGCTGCTTGATACCGGCGGGGTAGGTGGCCGAAAACAGCAGGGTCTGACGGCGTTTCGGGGTCTGCCCGATGATGTCGGCGATGGCGTCGTAGAAACCCATGTCGAGCATGCGGTCGGCTTCATCGAGGATCAGGGTGTTCAGCCCGTCGAGCACCAGCGTGCCCTTGCTCAGGTGCTGCTGCACGCGGCCAGGGGTGCCGACGATGATGTGCGCACCGTGCTCCAGCGAGGCGATCTGCGGGCCGAGGGAAACGCCGCCACACAGGGTCAGGATCTTGATGTTGTCTTCGGCGCGGGCCAGGCGGCGGAGTTCTTTGGCCACCTGGTCAGCCAGTTCGCGCGTCGGGCACAGCACCAGGGCCTGGCAGCCGAAGTAACGCGGGTTGATCGGGTTGAGCAGGCCGATACCAAAGGCGGCGGTCTTGCCGCTACCGGTCTTGGCCTGGGCGATCAGGTCCATGCCCTTGAGGATTACCGGCAGGCTCTGGGCCTGGATCGGGGTCATCTGGGCGTAGCCGAGGGCGTCCAGGTTGGCCAGCATGGCGGCGGACAGCGGCAAGGTGGCAAAGGCGGTGGCAATGGTGGTCACGAGACTGGCCTGCAAAACAAAATGTCGCGCAGTGTACCAGCCTCGTGGCCTTTAGCCCTAAGGCTCGATCTCCGGTTCCAGACGAGGGGCGCGCCTTCCGTCCGTCTTGGACAGCTGGACGAAGATCGCCGCCGCCAGCATGGCCATCAGGCCGATGGTCAGGAAGGTCAGCTGGAAGGCGCCCAGGGTGCTCTCGACGCCTTCGGCACTGCCGGCGGCGCTGAAACCGCCGAGCAGGGCGCCCGCGCAGGCAACTCCGAGGCTCAGCGACAGCTGCGCCACCACCGACAGCAGGCTGTTGCCGCTGCTGGCGCTGGCATCGTCGAGGTCGATCAGGGTGACGGTGTTCATCGCTGTGAACTGCATGGAGTTGACCGCGCCGAGCAGGCCCAGCTGGAACAGCAGCAAGGCGTAGGGCGTGTGTTCATCAACCAGCCCCAGGCTGGCCAGCAGTGCACCGAGCAACAGGGTGTTGCCAGTGAGGATCGTCCGGTAGCCGAAGCGCTCGATCAGCGGCCGGGCGATGGATTTAGCCACCATGGCTGCAGCTGCCAGGGGAATCATGCTCATGCCTGCCTGGGCGGGCGAGTAGCCCAAGGCTACCTGAAGCAACAGCGGCACCAGAAACGGTAACGCGCCGCTGCCCAGGCGCGCAAACAGGTTGCCGAGGATGCCGACCGAGAATGTCCGGGTGCGAAACAGCTTGGGCGAGAACAGCGGGTTGTCGACGCTACCGGCGCGCACCCAGTAGGCGGCCAGGCACGCCATACCGGCGAATAGCAGCAACATGACCCGCAGGTGCGGCAGGTGCAGCTCGCCCAATCCCTCCATGGCGATGGTGATCAGCACCATCGCCGCGCCGAACAGCACGAAGCCAATGCCGTCGAAACGCGTGCGCTCGCTGCCGCGAAGGTCGGGGATAAAGCGCCACACCGCGTAGCAGCCGAGCACGCCGACCGGCAGGTTGAGCAGGAAAATCCAGTGCCAGCTGAAGATTTCCACCAGCCAGCCGCCCATCGTCGGGCCCAGCAGTGGGCCAAGCAGGCCGGGGATGGTGATGAAGCTCATGATCCGCACCAGCTCCGAGCGCGGGTAGGCGCGCAGCACCACCAGGCGACCGACTGGCAGCATCAGTGCGCCGCCCAGGCCCTGGATGATCCGCGCGCCGACCAGCATGCCGAGGCTGTTGGCCAGGGCGCAGAGCAGCGAGCCGAGGCTGAACAGCAAGATGGCGCCGAAGAAGATCCGCTTGGTGCCGAAGCGGTCGGCAATCCAGCCCGAGGCCGGGATCAACAGCGCCACGGTGAGCATGTAGGCAATGATCACCGACTGCATGCGCAACGGGTCTTCGGCCAGGTCCTTGGCCATAGCCGGCAGGGCAGTGTTGAGAATCGTGCCGTCGAGTGACTGCATGAAAAAAGCGATGGCCACCACCCATGGGATCCAGCGGGCGGTGACAGGGTCCAGCGGGGCGTGGGTGGGCATGGTGTATTCGAAAGTCCTTTTGGGCCCCATTGCCGGCCATGCCGGCAATGGGGGACATCACAATGTCAAAGTCAGGCGCTTGACCAGTGCTCCAGGCAAATGGCTTGAACTGGTCTGTCGCTGGCCGTAGGTGCTGGTCGACAGGATCAGCTCGCGCTCTGCGGTCAATGCCTCCAGCTGGGAACCCAACAAACTGTAGACGCTGTCATCGAAACGCATGGTGCTGACGGGCGCCTGAATCTGACCGCCTTCTACCCAGAACGTGGCGAAGCGGGTCAGGCCGGTCATGCGCGCTGCGGGCAGGTCGGAAAAGTTCAGGTACCAGAGGTTGCTGATATACAGGCCGGTGCCCAGCCGCTCGAGGATGCTTTGCTGAGCGAGCTCGCCAGCGGCCATGCTCAATGCGCACGGCGACTCGTGACCGTCGGCGCCGTTGGCGGCCAAGGCAAACTCTGCCGCGCTGCGGGCGCAGACCAGGCGATCCAGCCCGCGCCCTTGTTCGATCAGGCGCAGGTCGTGGCGCACCGTGCCTTCATCGGAAAACGCCGGGCTGAGCGAGCCGCTGATCTGCTCGCCGATGCTGACCATGGAGCTCAGCCGGGCATCATCGGCAAACAAACGCTGCAAGGGGCTGCTTTTGGTCGCCAGGGCCTGAGCCGAAAACCCGCCCCAGCAGAGCATCCCCATGATCTCATCCATGGCCGCAGGTGCCAGGTAGGCGCGGTATTCGCCGGGAAAGAGGGTTTTGAGCGGGCGGCCGAGGTATTCCAGTTGCTCACGGGCCTGGCGCAGGCGCAGGGCGAAGGCATCGCTGTCCCAGGCCTGGCCGGCATAGTTGGCTTTGACCGCCTGGCCATTGCGGTGAAACAGGCTCCAGTCAAAGTTGAAGCTGTTGGCCTGGTGCCAGCCGAAGGCGCCGAGCGAGTTGGCAAAGCCACGGTAGATGGGGCCGGCGGCATAGATGCCGACCAGGTCCAGTTCGGCGGCGCCCTGCTTGATTTGCGCCAGTACCTGGTCGGTTTCCGGCAGCGCCTGCTCCTGCACGCTGTGGCTGTGCCAGGCCTCGTCGTTGAGTTGCAGGTACGGGTCGGCGGCCAGCAACGGCAAGGTCTGGCGCAGTTGTTCGATGGCCTGGACCAGGCGCTGCTGGTCAACCTCGGGGTCGTGGCAGAGGGTGAACTGCAGCTCGGCCTGGCGGCCGTCGTTGACCAGCTTGAGGGTGCAGCTGGCCTGCTGCACCTCGCCGGCCTGGCGCACCTTGGCGTGATTGAAACGAATGAACTGCGAATGCTCGGCGCTGTAGCCGAGGGTGTAGTGTTCCGGGGCGCGCACCTGATCCTGCAGGTAGGCCGCCAGGCGCTGGAAACTGTGCAGTGGGGTGGCGGTCATCAGGCGTCTCCTCCGAATACGTCGATCTGGCTGAAGACACAGGCGGGCGAAGCGTGACCGACCCGCACCACTTGATTGGGTTCGCCCTTGCCGCAGTTCGGTGTGCCGAGGACTTCGAAGGTACTGGCGTCGCCAACGGCACTGAGGTTGCCCCAGAACTGCGCGGAGATACCGCGGTAGTTGGGGTTCTTGACCACGCCCTTGAGTTCGCCGTTTTCGATCAGTTGCCCCCATTCACAGCCGAACTGGAATTTATTGCGCGCATCGTCAATGGACCAGGAACGGTTGGTGCTCATCAGGATGCCGTGCTCGATGCCGCCAATCAGTTGGTCGAGGCGCTGTTCGCCAGGCTCGATGTTGAGGTTGGCCATGCGGTCGATCGGGGCGCGGTTCCAGCCACAGGCGCGGCTGTTGGCAACGCCGTCGAGCCCTGAGCGGAACTGCGACAGCGCACCACCCAGCGGGCGCAGCAGTACGCCGTCACGGATCAGGAACTGTTTACTGGCCGGGGTGCCGTCGTCGTCATGGCTGTAACTGGCCAGCTCTTCGCCCAGGGTCGGGTCGAAGGTCACGTTAAGCAGCTTCGAGCCGTATTGCAGGGTGCCGAAGTCACTGGCGTTGACGAAGCTGGTGCCGGCGTAATTGCGTTCATCGCCGAGGATGCGGTCCATTTCCAGCGGGTGACCGATGGATTCATGAATCTGCAGCATCATCTGGTCAGGCATCAGCAGCAGGTCGCGCACACCACTCGGCGTATTGGGTGCCAATAGCAATTGCAACGCCTGGTCGGCCACCTTGGCGCCGGCATTCACCAGGCCGCAGCGTACGATCACGTCCTCACCGCCCTGCTGGCCGAAGTTGTCGCGCCCCAGGCTGCGGGTCTGGCTGTCCTGGCCGTCGAAGGCGGTGACGCTGAAACCCGGGTAGACGAAACGTTGCGCCTGACGGAGTTCGGCGCCAGCGCTGTTCAGGTAGATCTGCTCGAGGTTGCTGACGCCAAGGCTTGCCTGCCAGTTCACCAGGCGGCTGTCGTCAGGCACGCTGGCGGACTCGCGGGCGAGCAGGTCAAAGCAGTCGGCCAGGGACGGGAAGGGCTGTTCAAGGTTGGGTGAGCAGTAGTCCCGGCGCTCGCTGGCCACCGCTTGATCGCTGAGGTTGAGCAAGGCCAGTGCGCCAATCTGCCGGGCGAGCGCTTCGGCGTGCGCCAAGGCCTGCTGCAAGCCGGCCTGGGACAGATCGGCGGTGGCTGCATAGGCTTCCACGCCCTTGACCCGGACCGTCAGCATTGCCCCTTCGTCGCGGCTGAAAAACGGTGGCTCGGCGATGTTCTTGCGCACCGACAGGTACTGCTGGGACTGCTGCACATAGCGCAGGGAAAAAAATTCGGCATCGCTGCGCAAGGCGGCAAAGCGCTGGCGCAGCAATGCGGTGATCTCGAACATGCAGGAACCTCCGTGATACGGCGGTTCCCCCTCAGAACCACTCGTCGCGCATGCTCAGGCAGGTGTCGTCGCGGGCCTCAAGCAATGCCAGCTCATTATGGCAGCCCGGCACTTCCCAGGTCAGGAAATAACGCGCGGCCTGTAGCTTGCCCTGGTAGAACGCCTGGTCTGCCGAATTGCCCCGGGCCAAACCCTGTTCGGCACGGATCGCCTGTTCCAGCCAGCGCCAGCCAATCACGCAATGCCCAAAGGCCTTGAGGTACAGTGCCGAGTTGGCCAGAGCGAGGTTGACCTTGCCCTGGGCCAGGTCGCCGAGCAGGCCCAGGGTCACGTTCTGCAAACGAACCAGCAGCTGCTCCAGCGGGGCGCGCAGGGCATCGAGGCCGGCGTACGGGCGCGCTTGTTCGCAGGTACCGGCGATCAAACGCACCAGTTGCTTGAGCCCGGCACCGTTGTTCTGCGCCAGTTTGCGCCCGAGCAGGTCCAGTGACTGGATACCATGGGTGCCTTCGTGGATCGGGTTCAGGCGATTGTCGCGATAGTACTGCTCGACCGGGTACTCGCGGGTGTAGCCGTGACCGCCGAGAATCTGGATAGCCAGCTCGTTGGCCTTGAGGCAGAACTCAGACGGCCAGGATTTGACGATCGGCGTCAGCAGATCGAGCAGTTCATGGGCCTGTTGGCGTTGGGTGTCGGTTTCGCCGGTCTGGGTGTCATCGAACAGCCGCGCCGCATACAGGCCCAGGTCGAAGGCTCCTTCGACATAGGCTTTCTGGGTCAGCAGCATGCGCTTCACATCGGTGTGGCTGATGATCGGCACGGCGGCGGTGGCCGGGTCTTTGTTGTCCGCCAGGCGGCCTTGCGGTCGCTGGCGGGCGTACTCCAGCGAGTACAGGTAACCGGAATAGCCGAGCATCACCGCGCCCATGCCAACGCCGATCCGCGCCTCGTTCATCATCTGGAACATACAGGCCAGGCCCTGGTGCGGCTTGCCCACCAGATAGCCGACGCAGGCGTCGTTGTCGCCAAAGTTCAGCGCTGTGGAGGTGGTGCCACGCCAGCCCATCTTGTGGAACAACCCGGCCAACAGCACATCGTTGCGCGGGCCCAGGCTGCCATCGGCATTGACCAGGAACTTGGGAACGATAAACAGCGAAATTCCCTTCACGCCCGGGGGCGCATCCGGCAGCTTGGCCAGCACCATGTGCACGATGTTTTCCGACAGCGGGTGGTCGCCGCCGGAGATGAAGATCTTGTTGCCGCGCAGCCGGTAACTGCCGTCGTCTGCGGGTTCGGCGCGGGTGCGGATGTCTGCCAGCGACGAGCCGGCATGCGGCTCGGTCAGGGCCATGGTGCCGAAAAAGCGCCCATCGATCATTGGCTGCAGGAACAGGCGTTTCTGCTCGTCGCTGCCGAAGCTCTCGATCAGGTTGGCGGCGCCCATGGTCAGAAACGGGTAGGCAGTGGTGCCGGCGTTGGCCGCCTGGAAGTGCGCGAAGCAGGCTTGTGAGAGCAGCGTTGGCAACTGCATGCCACCGGCTTCGAAGTCGCGGGCGGCATTGAGAAAGCCCGCCTCCAGAAAGGCATCAACTGCCGGCTTCACTTCGGGGATCAGCACCGCTTCACCGTTCTCAAAACGCGGCTCTTGCTCATCGCCCTTGCGGTTGTGCGGGGCGAAGTATTTCTCGGCGATGGTCCGGGCTGTGGTCAGCGCGGCATCGAAGGTTTCACGCGTGTGGTCGGCAAAGCGTGGGCGCTGAGTAAGGGCCTCGGCATCGAGTACTTCGTAGAGTTCGAAGGCCAGGTTGCGGGCGCTGAGCAGGGTCTCGGACATGACGGCATTCCTTGAACGGGATGCGGCGAGTCTAGGGGCGAGTGATGGAGGAGGCCACCATGATTGATTGAGGTGATAGCGCGTGACAGCGTTCGCCACCCCAAATGATTTCCTACAAAAAAATGAAGATTTTGCCTATTCCTTGTAGTTCATTTCCCAAACATACTCCCAGCCTCTCCAAGCCATTGCGCTGATCTGGGCTGCGTCCTAGTCTCGGGCGGTCGTTGCACTTTCAACGACCGGCTTTGACAGGCCGTCCAGAAAATTCTCATGGCTCTGCCTATATGGCGGTTGTGTATGGGGCACTTCGCGTGCGCCGGGTTTTTTGGATTTTTCTACCGGTCTGTCAACCCATGCACAGCTGCCACCCTTTGTTTGACAGCAGATGGTGGTGGCCCTTCTCGAGAAAAATACCGATGCTGAAGATCGTTCCAGATCCACCCCACAATCACCACTCCCTTGAAGACACCATCATCCAGGCCACTGAGTACGCCCTGTGCGCACAAACCGTGGTTCATCAGGCGATGTTGCTGCAGCCCAGGTCGCCGGCTGCGATCCTGATGACGGCATCGATGCATGAGATCGAATCGCTTCGTGTGCTGCTCGAATCGGCGCTGATTCAGGTGCAAATGTCAGCGGAGCCGCAGGCGCGGCATTAAGGCTGGTAGATGTGTGTTGTCTGGTCAGGCCATTCACAGGGCGTGTGGGAGCGGGTTTACCCGCGAAGAGGCCAGACCAGGCACCGAAGATTCAGGGAGGTTGAACAATGAGCACAGACGACGCCAAAACCTGCACCACCGTGGGCAAGACCCTGTTTGTTCAGGGGCAAGGCCAGCCGCTGTTCTGCATCGCCCCCGGCATTCCTTGCCACTACGCCCGGGAGCGCGCCGCGGAACTGATGGGCTGCGTGCGAGACATGACCCTGGCCGGCGCGATAGACGGTGACCCGCAACTGATCTGGGCCTCTCACTACTTGAGCGCACTGGCCAAAGCATTGCTCGATGATGTCGAGCTGGCGATGAAACACTGACGTTACGTTGGGGCTGAAAAGAAAAAGGAGAGCCTGAGCTCTCCTTCTTCTTCAACAACCGTCAGCTATCAGCCGATAGTCATCAAGCTCGCGTTACCCCCCGCCGCAGCGGTGTTGACGCTCAACGCACGTTCGATCACCAGACGCTCCAGGGCAATCGAGGTGTCGCCCGAAGACAGGCCGTGTACGCCGACAATCGCACCGGCACGCTTGGCAACCTGCTCGCACACTGCACGTAGCTGATCGGAATGACCGTGGTGCAGGACGGCGTCAAACACCACGTCGTCCTTGGTCCAGTCGCCGACCAGCTTGATGCGTGTCTGTACGTCTTTCGGCAGGCGGCTACGCAGGGTCTTGGTCAGTTCGCCTTCCGGCCACACTGCCGAGCTACCCACAGCCAGCACCGCGGCCAGTTGGGTCAACAGGTCGGCTTCGACCTCAGCCAGGCACAGCACGTGCTCGCGAGGCAGGATGGTGTAGCTGTTACGCTCGCCGGTCGGGCCAGCCAGCAGGCGGCTGATACCGCTTTGCGACTGCTTGGCGAATTGCTCGCACAGGCTGTCCAGGTCGTTCAGCTTGTTGCTTGCAGCCCAGGCTTTGAACGCTTGCAGCGGCTTGGTCAGCTCGTCGCGCAGACGGGTGTCCGGGGTCGTGGCGCCGTCGGTACGCTGGAACGATTGCTCGATGGCGTCGGCCGGACGGGTCGACAGCAGGCGGTACAGGTACAGCGGGCCACCGGCTTTCGGGCCGGTACCGGACAGGCCTTCCCCGCCGAACGGCTGGACGCCGACCACGGCGCCGACGATGTTGCGGTTGACGTAGACGTTACCGGCGTTGACGTTGTCGATGACCTTGGCGATGGTTTCGTCGATCCGGGTGTGTACACCCAGGGTCAGGCCGTAACCGGAGGCGTTGATCTGCTCGATCAGCTGGTCGAGGTTCTTGCGGTTGTAGCGCACCACGTGCAGTACCGGGCCGAAGATCTCGCGCTGCAGTTCGTCGAAGCTTTCCAGTTCGATCAGGGTCGGCATCACGAAGGTGCCGCGCTTGATCTCCTCACCGTCGGCGATAGCCACCTGGTACACGCTGCGACCTTTGTCGCGCATGCCCTGGATGTGCTTGTCGATACCGGCTTTGGCTTCGGCGTCGATCACCGGACCGATGTCCACGGACAGGCGCTCAGGGTTGCCCAGACGGCTTTCGGCCATGGCGCCCTTGAGCATTTCGATAACGCGGTCAGCCGAGTCTTCCTGCAGGCACAGCACGCGCAGTGCCGAGCAACGCTGACCGGCGCTGTCAAAGGCCGAGGACACCACGTCAATGACGACCTGTTCGGTGAGTGCCGAGGAGTCGACGATCATCGCGTTCTGGCCGCCGGTTTCGGCGATCAACGGGATCGGGCGACCCTGGGCATCCAGGCGACCGGCGATGTTGCGTTGCAGCAGGCGGGCGACTTCGGTGGAGCCGGTGAACATCACGCCTTTGACCCGATCGTCGCCGACCAGGCGGGCGCCGACGGTTTCGCCGCGGCCAGGCAGCAGTTGCACTACACCGGCAGGGATGCCGGCTTCGAGCAGCAGGCGCACGGCTTGGGCGGCGACCAGCGGGGTTTGTTCAGCCGGCTTGGCCAGCACCGGGTTACCGGCGGCAAGCGCGGCGGCAACCTGGCCGCTGAAGATTGCCAGCGGGAAGTTCCACGGGCTGATGCACACCACAGGGCCCAGCGGGCGGTGGGCATCGTTGCTGAAGTCGTTGCGTGCCTGTACCGCGTAGTAACGCAGGAAGTCGACGGCTTCGCGCACTTCGGCGATGGCGTTGGCAAAGGTCTTGCCGGCTTCGCGGGCCAGCAGGCCCATCAGCGGCTGGATCTCGGCTTCCATCAGGTCGGCGGCGCGCTCCAGGATCGCAGCACGTTCGGCGGGCGGCGTGGCCTGCCAGATCGGTGCGGCGTTAAGCGCACACTGAATGGCGTTGTCGACGTCGGTAACGGTAGCTTCCTGTACATGACCGACCACGTCGCGGTGATCAGCAGGGTTCAAGACTGCAACCGCGGCTTCATTGCTGGCGGCGCAGCCCAGCATCGGTGCGGCTTTCCAGTCGTTGTGTGCAGTGGCCAGCAAGGCGCAGGACAGCGACGCCAGGCGATGTTCGTTGGCCATGTCGATGCCCGCAGAGTTGGCGCGTTCGGTACCGTACAGGTCGCGTGGCAGCGGGATGCGTGGGTGCGGCAGGCCAGCACTGCCTTCCTGGGTAGCCATCTGCTCGATGGTGGCGACCGGGTCGGCGACCAGTTCCTGGATCGAGATCGACTGATCGGCAATACGGTTGACGAACGAGGTGTTCGCACCGTTTTCCAGCAGGCGACGCACCAGGTAGGCCAGCAGGGTTTCGTGGGTGCCAACCGGCGCGTACACACGGCACGGGCGGTTCAGTTTGCCATCAGCCACTTTACCTACAACCTGTTCGTACAGAGGTTCGCCCATGCCGTGCAGGCACTGGAACTCGTACTGACCCGGGTAATAGTTCTGGCCGGCGATATGGTAGATGGCCGACAGGGTGTGGGCGTTGTGGGTGGCGAACTGCGGGTAGATGACTTCCGGAACCGACAGCAGCTTGCGGGCGCAGGCGATGTAGGAGACGTCGGTGTACACCTTGCGGGTGTAGACCGGGTAGCCTTCCAGGCCGTCGACCTGGGCGCGCTTGATCTCGCTGTCCCAGTAGGCGCCCTTCACCAGGCGAATCATCAGGCGATGGCGGCTGCGGCGTGCCAGGTCAATGACGTAGTCGATCACGTACGGGCAGCGCTTCTGGTAGGCCTGGATCACGAAGCCGATACCGTTCCAGCCGGTCAGCTGCGGCTCGAAGCACAGGCGCTCGAGCAGGTCCAGCGACAGCTCCAGGCGGTCAGCTTCTTCGGCGTCGATGTTCAGGCCGATATCGTATTGCTTGGCCAGCAGGGTCAGCGACAGCAGGCGCGGGTACAACTCGTCCATCACGCGCTCGTACTGGGCGCGGCTGTAGCGCGGGTGCAGGGCCGAGAGCTTGATCGAGATGCCCGGGCCTTCATAGATGCCGCGGCCGTGGGAGGCTTTGCCGATCGAGTGGATCGCCTGCTCGTAGGACGCCAGGTACTTCTGCGCGTCGTGCTCGGTCAGTGCGGCTTCACCGAGCATGTCGTAGGAATAGCGGAAGCCCTTGGCTTCGAACTTGCTGGCGTTGGCGAGGGCCTCGGCGATGGTTTCGCCGGTCACGAACTGCTCGCCCATCAGGCGCATGGCCATGTCGACGCCCTTGCGGATCATCGGCTCGCCGCTCTTGCCGATGATGCGGCTCAGCGAAGAGGTCAGGCCGGACTCGTTGTGGGTCGAGACCAGTTTGCCGGTCAGCAACAGGCCCCAGGTCGCGGCGTTGACGAACAGCGACGGGCTGTTGCCCAGGTGCGGTTGCCAGTTGCCGGTGCTGATCTTGTCGCGGATCAGGGCGTCGCGGGTGCCTTTGTCAGGAATGCGCAGCAGGGCTTCGGCCAGGCACATAAGTGCCACGCCTTCCTGCGACGACAGGGAAAATTCCTGCAGCAGGCCCTGAACGATGCCGGCACGGCCACCGGCGCTCTTCTGGTTACGCAGTTTTTCGGCGATGCCGGCGGCCAGTTTGTTGGTGGCCTCGGCCATGGCGGCAGGCAGGCGTGCCTGTTCCAGCAGCATCGGTACCACTTCCGGCTCAGGGCGGCGGTAGGCGGCAGTGATTGCCGAGCGCAGCACCGATTGCGGCAGGATGCTTTCGGCAAACTCAAGGAAGCACTGGTGGGCGTGGTCATGCGCGACCTCACCGGCTTCGTCTCCGTTAATGCTGGCGTGACCATTGAGTTCGGTCAGCGTGGCGCCACCCTCGAGCTTTTCCAGGTAATTGAAGATTGCCTGTTTGATCAACCAGTGCGGCGTGCGGTCAATGGACTGCGCAGCTGCTTTGAGTCGCTCACGGGTCGGGTCGTCAAGTTTGACCCCAAGGGTGGTCGTCGCCATTTTTTATCCTCATTATTGCCACAGGCTGTGGCTTAAGCTGGCGCCAAGATTAGCTGCGCGCGAATTCGGGTGCAACCTAGTGCAACCCAATTTCTGTAGGAATAATGCGCAGTTCGTCCGGTAAGAAAATTCCCACATTAAAAATGCATGATTCTGGTGCGATTTACCTTATTCATTGAAGGATATTGCGCTGAAGGAGCGCAAAAGCGGCCAAAACGGATGGATTTCCGACGAGGTGCAACTGTATTGCAAAAACAGGTTGCACCCACTTTGCGTTGTTGCATAGCATTCGCTGCCTGGGTGCAACCTCTTCGAGGCTGTCACTACATAAAAACAAACGCCAGGGCGCAACAATGAGTTTTAGCAACCCAATCACGATCACTTTTGTGATCTACATCGCAGCAATGGTGATGATCGGCTTTATGGCCTATCGCTCCACCAATAACCTCTCCGACTACATTCTCGGTGGTCGCAGCCTCGGCAGCGTGGTGACCGCGCTTTCAGCTGGCGCCTCGGACATGAGCGGCTGGTTGCTGATGGGCCTGCCGGGTGCCATCTACATGTCGGGCCTGTCGGAAGCCTGGATTGCCATCGGCCTGACGGTCGGTGCCTACCTGAACTGGTTGTTCGTTGCCGGCCGTCTGCGTGTGCAGACCGAGCACAACGGCGATGCGCTAACCCTGCCGGATTACTTCGCCAGTCGCTTCGAAGACAACAGCGGCCTGCTGCGGATCATCTCTGCCATTGTGATCCTGGTGTTCTTCACCATCTACTGCGCTTCCGGCATCGTTGCTGGCGCTCGCCTGTTCGAGAGCACCTTCGGCATGTCCTATGAGACCGCGCTGTGGGCCGGTGCTGCCGCTACTATCGCCTACACCTTCGTTGGTGGCTTCCTGGCGGTAAGCTGGACCGATACCGTCCAGGCGACGCTGATGATTTTCGCTCTGATCCTTACTCCGGTGATCGTGCTGATCGCCACTGGCGGCGTCGATACCACTTTCCTGGCCATCGAAGCCCAGGGCGCTGGCAACTTTGACATGTTTAAGGGTGCAACCTTCATCGGCATCATCTCGCTGATGGGCTGGGGCTTGGGCTACTTTGGCCAACCGCACATCCTGGCGCGTTTCATGGCAGCCGATTCGGTTAAATCCATTGCCAATGCCCGTCGCATCTCCATGACCTGGATGATTCTGTGTCTGGCTGGTACCTGTGCTGTCGGCTTCTTCGGCATCGCCTACTTCTCGGCGCATCCGGATGTTGCCGGTCCGGTAACCGAGAACCACGAACGTGTGTTCATCGAGCTGGCCAAGATTCTGTTCAACCCATGGATCGCCGGTGTGTTGCTGTCGGCCATTCTGGCGGCGGTCATGAGCACCCTGAGCTGCCAGCTGCTGGTGTGCTCGAGCGCCCTGACTGAAGACTTCTATAAGACCTTCCTGCGCAAAAACGCTTCCCAGGTCGAGCTGGTCTGGGTCGGTCGTCTGATGGTGCTGGCTGTTGCGCTGATCGCCATCGCCCTGGCTGCCAATCCTGAAAACCGCGTGCTGGGCCTGGTGGCTTACGCCTGGGCAGGCTTCGGTGCTGCGTTCGGCCCTGTGGTACTGATTTCGGTACTGTGGAAAGGCATGACCCGCAATGGCGCGCTGGCCGGCATCATCGTCGGTGCCGTCACCGTGATCCTGTGGAAGAAATTCGACACCATGGGCCTGTACGAAATCATTCCGGGCTTCATTCTGGCCAGCCTGGCAATTTTCGTCTTCAGCAAGCTCGGCAGCCCGAGCAAGGCAATGGTTGCGCGTTTCGAAACTGCAGATGCGGCGTACCACGCCGGCAAGTAATCGCGGTCAGATTGCTGCCTGACAACGGCCCGGCCTCGCAAGAGTCCGGGCCGTTGTCGTTTTCAGCGGCTGCGCCTGACGCCGCCCCCGTGACAAGGTAAACTGCCGGGTCTTGCAGGAGTTGCCATGAACTATCGTCACGCCTTTCACGCCGGCAACCACGCCGACGTCTTCAAACACCTTGTGTTGACTCGTCTTATTGCGCTGATGTCGCGCAAGGAGCAACCGTTCGCCTATCTCGATACCCATGCGGGCCTCGGTCTCTATGACTTGCAGGGTGATCAGGCGACGCGGACCGGTGAGTACCTGGAAGGCATTGCCCGCCTGTGGGGGCGTGACGATCTGCCGGAAATTACCGCCGACTACCTGCGCATCCTGCGCAAGATGAATCCCGACGGCGAGCTGCGCTACTACCCGGGCTCGCCTGAGCTGGCCCGGCGCCTGGCGCGCCAGCAAGACCGCGTGTTGCTCAACGAGAAGCATCCTGAGGACGGACGCATGCTCAAGGACAACATGAAAAAGGACCCGCGCGTCGCCGTGCACCTGGGTGAAGGCTGGCATGTGCCACGCGCGCTGCTGCCGGTACAGGAAAAGCGCGCGGTGATGCTGATCGACCCGCCTTTCGAGCAGGCTGACGAGCTCAAGCGCTGCACGGTGGCCCTGAAAGAGGCAATCAGTCGCATGCGCCAGACGGTCGTAGCGATCTGGTACCCGATCAAAGACCAGCGCCAGCTGGTGCGCTTCTACCAGGACCTGACCAGCACTGGTGCGCCAAAGTTGCTGCGCGTCGAGCTGTACGTACATCCCCAGGACAGCCCGCAGGGTCTCAATGGCTCCGGCCTGGCAATCGCCAACCCGCCATGGGGGCTGGAGGAAGAGCTGCGTGCGCTGCTGCCATGGCTGTCCCAGGTGCTGGCGCAGACTCACGGCAGCTGGCGGATGGACTGGCTGATCGCCGAGTAGGTGGGACGCGCCTACAAGCGCCCGCGCTTTACGTTATAATCCCGCTCTTTCGTTGCCGCTCGCCCCAAGGGGCCAGGGCGCATTTTTACAGATTGAAGAGGCTAGACCCTTGGCATTGACGATTCTTGGCCTGTCCGGCGCCCTTAGCCATGATCCTTCCGCGGCCCTGTACATCGACGGCAAGCTGATTGCGGCCGCTGAAGAAGAGCGCTTCGTACGCGACAAACATGCAAAGAACCGCATGCCCTACGAGTCGGCGAAGTTCTGCCTGGAGCAGGCAGGTATCAAGCCGTCCGACGTTGACGTGGTGGCCATTCCGTTCGCCCCGATCAGCCTGTTCGGCAAAGCCCGCTGGCACTACGCCAAGCGTTACTGGTATGCCCCGGACCGTGCCCTTGACGCGATCCTGATGGGCAACCGTCGCTACAAGCGCTACCGCAAGAAGATCGTCTGGTGCCTGGAGCAACTGGGCTTTGACCCGAAGAAGGTCAAGATCGAGCCGGTAGAGCATCACCTGGCCCACGCCTCCAGTGCCTACCACTGCTCGGGTTTCAAAGAAAAAACCGCGATCCTCGGTATCGACGGCAAGGGCGAGTACGCCACCACGTTCTTCGGCTACGGCGAAAACGGCAAGATCCACAAGATCAAGGAATTTTTCGATCCGGACTCCCTGGGCGGCCTGTACGGCGCGATCACCGAGTTCCTCGGTTTCGAGATGCTCGACGGCGAGTTCAAGGTCATGGGCATGGCGCCGTACGGCGATGCCAGCAAATATGACTTCTCGCGTCTGGCCAGCTTCGAGAACGGCGAGCTGGTGATCAACACCGACTACGCCAACGTGATCGGCCTGCGCCGCTACAAAGAGAAGGGCAAGGGTTTCTATTTCTCGCCGAAGCTGATCGAGTGGCTGGGTCCGAAGCGTGAAGGCGACATCGCCGACGAGCCGTACATCCACTACGCCGCCAGCATGCAGGCGTTGTTCGAGAAGATCGCGCTGCAGATGATCGACCACTACCTGGGCGACATCCTCAAGGAAACCGGCAAACTGGCTTATGCCGGTGGCTGCGCGCTGAACGTCAAGCTCAACCAGAAGATCATTGCCCGTCCCGACCTCAAGGAGCTGTTCGTGCAGCCGGCTTCCGGCGACGCCGGTACCGCGGTTGGCGCTGCGGCCTACGTGTCGCATGCACGCGGCGTACCGGTCGAGAAGATGGAGCACGTCTACCTCGGCCCTTCGTATTCCAACGAAGACGTGATTGCCGCCTGTGCCCGTCACCCGAGCCAGCCGAAATGGCGCAAGCTCGAGAACATGCCGGAGCAGATCGCCAAGATCATGGTCGACGGCAACCCGGTGGCCTGGTTCCAGGGGCGCATGGAGTTCGGCCCGCGTGCGCTGGGCGGTCGTTCCATCATCGGTTGCCCAAGCGTGGCCGGTGTTGCTGACCGTATCAACCACCAGATCAAGTTCCGCGAGCGCTGGAGGCCTTTCTGCCCGTCGATGCTCGACACCGTTGCGCCACAGATGATCAAGATCGATCACCCGGCGCCGTTCATGACCTTTACCTTCGAAGTGGCCGAAGAGTGGAAGACCCGCGTACCGGAAGTCGTACACGAAGACGGTACGTCGCGGGCCCAGGTGCTCAAGCGCGAGTACAACCCGCGCTACTACGACATGATGAAGGCGCTGGAAAACCTGACCGGCAACGGTGTTTCGCTGAACACCTCGCTCAACCGTCGCGGTGAGCCGATGATCTGCTCGCCGACCGATGCCTTGAATATGTTCTTCGGGTCGGACCTGCAGTACCTGATCATGGAAGACATTCTGGTGGTCAAGGACGGCGCGGACACTTATGAAGCCCAGGGCTGAAAAGCGCGTCCTGCAGTTTTGCCACGGCTATGACGGTCCGTTTCTGGATTGTGCGCGGCAATATGCGAGCCTGTTTGACGGCAGCGAGTACAAGGTCACCACGGTGTTCCTGACCGGCGCTGCCGATCCGCAAGTAGCGGCCGGTTGCGCCTCTGACGAAGTGATATTCCTGGAGTTCAGCTCCAGGGCTGTCCGTGGCCTCAAGCTGGGAGCGATCCGTGCGTTACGGCGGATCGTTGCCGCGCGCGATTTCAGTTTCTGTATTGCTCACCGCTTCAAGCCGATTTACATCGCCTTGTTGGGCAGTCGCTTGCCGGTTATCGGCGTGCACCATGCCTTTGGTGACTACAAGCGTGGCAGCCGCCAGCTGTTTGCCAACCTGTTCCGTCAGCGCTTGAGCTTGCTCGGCGTCTCTGATGCCGTGCGTGACGACATGCGCAAATGCTTGCCCCAGTGGCCGGCCGAGCGCATTCAGACCCTCTATAACCGAATCGACATCGAAGCGCTGCAACGTGCGCTGGTGCCGGCACGCGAGGCGCGCCAGGCGTTGGGGCTTGACCCGCAGGCCTGGATTGCAGGCAATGTCGGTCGCCTGCACCCGGACAAGGATCAGGCGACCCTGCTGCGGGGCTTCGCCCAGGCCCTGCCTAACCTGCCGGAAGGCGCTCGCCTGGCCATTCTTGGCAGGGGTCGTCTGGAGCAATCGTTGAAGGCCCTGGCCGCCGAACTGGGGATCGCCGCGCAGGTGGACTTCCTCGGTCAGGTGCCCGACGCACGCCGTTACTTCAAGGCGTTCGATGCCTTTGCGCTGAGTTCAGACCATGAGCCGTTCGGCATGGTACTGCTGGAAGCCATGGTCGCCGGTGTGCCCGTGCTCGCCACCGCCTGCGGCGGCGCCGTCGAGGTGGTCGAAGGTGTCGGCATTCTGTTTCCGCTGGCCGATGCCGAGCGCCTGGCGCAAGGGTTGCAGCATCTGGCAGTGCTCGATGAAGGGCAGCGCCAGGAGTGCGCCGAGCGCATGCTTGCGCGTCTGCAGGAGCGTTTTTCCGACCGTGCTGTGCGCAACACCTTCTGGCAGTTGCCGAGCGTTCGTGCGCTGGCTTCGGAGGTTTGATGCTCAATCATATTCAAGGCTGGCGCGAGCGTGGCTGGCAGGTGATCGATGCGACAGCCTACGCCCAGGCCTGGCAGCGTTTTGGTGGTAGTGTCGCCACCCATCCATTGGTCATCGAACAGCTTGCCGACCTGGCGCAGATTCCGGTGCGCTATCTGGGCTGGGAGCAAAACGGTGAACTCAAGGCGGCCATTCCGACCTGGGGGCGTCACCTGGCTTTGTCCAAGGACGTACTCAAGCGTCAAGGCAAAAAAGGCTTGTATGACCTGGGCAATGCCGAGCTGATCCTGCCAGCGGCAGCAGATGCCCAGGCGCCGTTGCGCCATGCCGGGCGTTATTTGTCCGAGCTCAACCAGGGGCGGTTTGCCAACCTCAAGGTGCAGACCGAGTCGCTGGCGATGGCGCGTACGCCTGAAGACCTGTCGAAAAAGTTTCGCTACAACCAGCGCCGCGAGCTGCGCCTGCTTGAAGAGGCGGGTGGCCAGGTGCGTCCGGTCACGGATTTCACCAGTGCCGAGCTGGCGGCCATGTACTGCGACCTGTTTCAGCGGCGCTGGGAATTCCCGGCGACCGGTGCCGCGCACATGGCCGAAGTGATTGAGCGTCTGCGCGAGCTGTTGATCGGTTCGGTGCTGTTTCTCGACGATGCACCGATCGCCATTCAGCTGGTGTATCGGGTGGAAGCGCCAGAATGGATCAGCGTTGAATACATCAACGGCGGCGTTGATCCGCAAACCAAGGCGTTCAGTCCGGGTAGCGTTTTGAGCTTTCTCAATACCCAGGCGGCCTGGGAAGATGCCCGGGCGCGCAACAAGTCGCTGCGATTTTCCTTCGGGCGCGCCGATCGCGAGTACAAGGACCGTTGGTGCAACCCTGTACCGGTGTTTCAGGTGTGAGCCGCAAGCAGCAGCTGCTCAGGCAGCATCGGCGTAACAAGCGGCTGGCAGTGCTGACCGGCCTGGTCGTGCTGCTGGCCCTGGGCATTTTTGTCCAGTGGTGGTTGCCACTGCTGCTGTTACCGCTGCTGTGGGTGGCCCATGAGGCCTGGTTCGCCGATCACCTGTTCTATTCGCCTGGCGAAGACTACCAGTATGAGCAGCCGCCAGTGTGCGCCGCGCACCCGGTCAAGCTGGTTGATGGTGTCGTGAAGGTGCAGTCGCCCTTGCAGCTCAACGGCGATGAAACGCTGGTTCTGCAGCTACGCCTGAAAAGTCGTTGGCTGGGGCGTTTTCTTGATCCGGCCGTCATCCTCAACAGCGACGACTGTCAGGTCTTCGAGCGGGGGGTTGCTGGCCTTCGTTACCTGAACCTTACAGGACTGGCTACGTCGTTGGCAGCAGGGCAGTTGCGCTTGCGAGGACAATACTGCCGCCTGCCTGCCGAGGGTCAGCTATGGGTGGTGTCGGGAAGCGACTTGCGTCAAAAGCGGGTAATGGTCATTGCGCCCCACGCCGACGACGCCGAGCTTGCCGCGTTCGGGCTGTACAGCCAGGCTCAGGAAGCCTGGATAGTGACCCTGACGGCAGGTGAAATCGAGGCTGAGCACTATCAGCAAATGGGTCTGGAAAAAGCCGAAGCTGCTCGTCTGAAGGGGCGCCTGCGTGCTTGGGACAGTATTGCCGTGCCGCGTTGGGCCGGCGTTCCTGAATCACGTTGCGTACAGTTGGGTTATTTTTGCCTGCAGTTGCCAGCCATGCAGGCGGCGGCAGATCAGCCGATCGCCTCGCGAGAGGCGCAGCTGGACGATACCCGCCTGTTCCGGCAGTTCAATACCATGGCGCTACCGGGCGACCTGAATGGGGCGCCGACCTGGAACAACCTACTGGCCGACCTGCGTGAGTTGTTGCTCACTGCGCGACCGCAGGTGCTGGTGATGCCGCATCCAACGCTTGACCCGCACCCCGACCACATCTGTGCCCAGGCTGCAGTGCTTGAAGCGCTGCAGGGGCTGGCGTGGCAGCCGGAAACCCTGTTGGGATACGCCAATCACCTGCATGACAACGATCGCTGGCCCATGGGCGACAGCGGTGCGGGTGTCGCCTTGCCGCCGCAGATGGAAGCCGTGCCAGGGTGGGCGCCGTACAGCCTGACACTCGACCTGTCGACCCAGCGAGACAAGGCCATGGCCCTGGGCATGATGCATGACCTGCAGCCGCGGCCGCCGTTCAAGCGCCGCGTTCGTCGCCTGTTGCAGCGCTGGCTGGCCGGTCGACGCGCGTCTGTGTACGGTGAAAACGAATTTTTCCGCAAGGCTGTGCGCCGACATGAATTGTTCTGGCGCCGTGATCTCTGATCCGGGCGTATGACTGTTAGCGGGCAATAAGCCCTGCAAGGAAAACAATGAAAGTTCTATTTCTGGTGCAGAAAGAACAACGGGCAATTCTGGATCGGCTCTACGACGGTGTTGCGGCCCATTGCGAGTGCGATTTGCGCTGGCTCAGCAGCGCCGATCAGCGCAACCTGCGCAGCTATTTCCGTCGTGAAGTCGACGTTGAAAAATATGACCGGATTGTGTTCTTCCTGCGCTTCAAGCAAGAGATTCGTCAGGTCGGATTCATCCGTACGGTGCCCAACCTGGTGATCCTTGAGCACGATGCCTATCAGAATTACATCCCGTGCAAGTACACCGGCAAGTTCAGTGCGCATTATCGCCAGTTGCCGTGGGCGCGGGTGATCAGCTCCGGGTACATGGTCAGCGAGCGTTTGCGCCAGGAAGGTTTCGACGCCGAGTTCGTGCCCAAGGGCTACGACCAGCACCTGCTGGCCGACCAGGGGCGCGCACGGGACATCGAACTGGCCTTTGTCGGCAGCACCAATAGCGTGGCCTACAGCGGTCGCAAGGCATTGCTCGATGAACTGGCGCAGGTCGAAAACCTGCTGGTGACCCGGACCAAGTCCGGGGAAGAATACTGCGACACGCTCAACCGCATCCGGTTCTTTGTCAGTGCCGATGTGGGTATGGGCGAGTACATGATCAAGAATTTCGAGGCCATGGCCTGTGGCTGTGTGCTGCTGGCCTATGACCAGGGGGAAGCGGAAAACCGTGCCTTGGGTCTTGAGGATATGCATAACGTGGTGCTGTACAACAGCATCGCCCAGTTGCAGGCCAAGCTTCAGGTGCTGCGCGCCGATCCTGAACTGGTCGAGCGTATTGGCAACAACGGACGCGACCTTGCGGTTTCACAGTTCAGCTTCGCTCAAGTGGGCCGCAGCATCGTTGAAAAAATGCAGCCCGCCCTGCGCCCCCGTCCTGCACTGACCACGTGGCAGCGTTTGCGTTTGAGAGTGGGGCTATGAGCCTGGCCGATGGCCGCGCGCCAGTAAACATCGTCAATATCATGTGGTCGGGCGGCGCGCCCTACGTTTCGGTGCACAGGGTGCATCAGCAGGTTCTCGCAAGAGCCGAGCCGGGTGCTGTGATCAGTAACTGGCTGCTGCAGGGGCAAGGGCCGTGCGGCAGTATCGGGACGACGCGTGAATGGCAGCTGTCGACGCGCCTGCTGAAGGGGCGTGGTGTGTGGAAACTGGTGCGCCCTTGGGTTCAGCGCCGTTTTCGCCAGGCGCTGGAGCAGGCCAACAGCCAGGTGCTGTTACTGGATGGCATTGGCGTTTCCAAATTTGTGCTGCCGCTGCTGCGACGCTTGCCTGATGTGCGCGCGGTCATCCTGTTCCATGGCGCCACCCGTCTCAACTCAGCCGAAATCGCCCTGTTGCGCAGCTTTAAACCTGCTCAGCTGACCTTGGTGGCGGTCTCCTGCGCCCTGGCTGAAGCCGTTGGGCGTGACCTGAATATGCCGGTAACGGTGCTGCGTTCAGCGCTTGAACCCGAGGTGTTTCGCCAGCAACTGCTGACTTGCGAGCAGGCGCGCCATCGTCTGGGACTGCCTCAGGACGGCGGGCCGATTTTGGGGGCAGTGGGGCGCCTGGTTGAGAGCAAGGGTTTCGATTATTTGCTCGACGCCTTTGCCTCGGCGCGCAAGCAACAACCTGCCCTGCGCCTGGTGATTCTCGGGGAAGGCCGGCAGCGTGCGCAGCTTGAGTCGCGTATCAAGGCTCTGGGCCTGGAGGCGGTCGTGTCCCTGTTGGGGCATGCTGAAGACCTGCACCAGCTTTATCGGGCGTTCGACTGGGTGGTGATCCCTTCCAGGGCCGAAGGCCTGGGGCTGGTGGTGCAGGAGGCAGTCCTGGCAGATGTGCCTGTCCTGTGCAGCGACCTGGCGGTGTTCCGTGAGCAGCTGGGTGATGCCGGCTGTTATGCCCCGGTTGGCGAGGTTGCGGCCTGGGCGCAGGCAATCGTCGACCGGGTTACGGGGGACGGTTGCCAAGTGGCTCAAGCCCAGTATCGGGCCTTGGCGCCCGAGCAGGCCTGGCAGCGTCTCAACCAGACCTCAATCGAGCTGCTGCGTCGGCCTTGAGGCATTCAGCCCAGTAAAGCCTGTTCCAGTTCGGCGAGCGGGAACTGCGCTTCAAGCTTCTCGCGGGCGATGTAGCGGGCAAAGTGTTGCACGTTACGTCGGACCATGCGCTTGGACAGCGGCGCGCGCATGAAGCGCATGTCGGCCACATCAATCAGTCCCATCGTCTGCTCGGGTGTGACAACGATGTTGCCCAGGTGCAGCGAGCGAAAGTAGACGCCGGTCTTGTGCAGCGTACGCACCAGGGCCACCAGTTGCGGCAGGCGCTGGTCCCAGTGGAAACCTGGCTGTCGAGAAAGGTAACTGAGCGTATCGCCGGGGAGGGGCTTATACAGCACTGCGGTCATTCCGGGCGCGTCTAGCTTGTAGTGCTTTAGCACTTTTAGTGTAGGAATTCCCTTTTTCTCTAGCTGCAGTGCGTTATCGATGAAGCGTTGGGAGTATGGTCGCAGCAGCGCAGATGAAATCAACCGCTTGCGCCGGAATAACTTAAGGATATTGCCGTCCTTTAGCCGGTACACTTTGGCGCCGAAGCTGTCGGCCTCAAGGACCTGGGCATCAAGCGTCAGCTGGTTGAAGTCGACCTGGGGTAGCCGGGAGCATTGCATGGGTTAGGGCCTTGTCAACTGACAGCGAAAGGACCGGCCATGATGCCGAAAAGTTCAAGGATGCACCATACTGGTGTTGGTTAATCGTTGGGGACACAGATGATGTACGCGAAACGCTGGGCGCAGACCTGGCTAGCGATTGGTTTTGTATGGTTTCTGGTGGCGATTGCCCTGGCGCCGAGTAACAAGTTGTATCAGCAAGGTCTGGTGCTCTTTCTCTGGGTGCCGACATTGATCCTGGCGTGGTCTGCGCGCACTGTAGTTGCAGACATCTGGAATACCCAGCGAGCCTTGAGCGTTGCCATTCTGTTGCTGCTTGCCTGGTCGGTAATGAGTCTGTCGTGGACCGGTGCGGACGATTTGGGTCGCGAACTCAAGCGAGTCTTGTACATTGCGACCTTTCTGCTGTTTTTTCCGATCCTTGCCAGTATCGGTTTCTCTCGCCTGATTCAACTGCTCCAGTGGGGGGCAGTCGGCTTGGGTGCTGCGGCGTTGCTCTCTATTGTCCAGTTCTATGGCGTGCAAGGAAATTCATGGACTACTCGCCTGTACGGCATCGGCCAGATTTCGCACCCTATCCTCGGCGCGTATGTCATCGCTGCGGCCATTGTCTGGATGCTCCATTGGCAACCGCAACAGCGCTGGTTTCAAGCGGTTTGGGCTGTATCGTTGCTGTGCCTCGGCGCGTTTATCGTGCTGTGCCAGAGCCGGGGGGCGGCGCTGGGCTTGCTGATATCCATCGTGGCCATGCCGCTATGGTGCCGTGACCGCCGAAGCTGCTGGTTCGCAGCGGCAGCCATCGCAATGGCCGCATTGGCCTTCTGGATGGTGCACTCGTTGATCATGCTTCGTGGCACCTCGTACCGGCCGGAAATTTTTCAGGCCAGCCTGCAGATGATTGCCGAGCATCCGTGGACGGGGCTCGGGATTGGCAGCTTTTACCGGGTCACGGCGGTGGGGCAGGTGTTTGAGCACACCCACAACATGTTCACCCATATTGCACTCGAACTGGGTATTCCCGGGATGCTACTGTGGATTGGCGTCTGGCTATGTGCGTTGCGCGAGATCTGGCGCGCGCGCGCTACACACTACGGCAAGGGGTTGATGGGGCTATGGTTGTTCGCCACCCTGGCCATGCAATTCGATGCGGCGAGTCTGACCGCTACTCCGCGGGCCGAGTGGTTCATCAGCTGGTTGCCGGTTGGGCTGGCGCTGACGCTGGTCTGGATGCATGCTCGCCGCCCGGGCTGTGATAAAATTTCCGGTTCTATCTGAACAGCGAGCTCGACGATGGCCGAAACACCGCTAAAGGCGGAGCAGCAGAGCAGCTCCAGCCTGAAAATCTACTTCCGGCTGCTGAGCTATGTGAAACCGTACATTGGCATTTTCTTGCTGAGCATTGTCGGTTTCGTGATCTTTGCCTCAACCCAGCCGATGCTGGCGGGGATCCTCAAGTATTTCGTCGACGGTCTGAGCAACCCCCAGGCGGTATTGTTCCCCAATGTCCCCTACCTGAAGGACCTGCAACTGCTGCAGGCCGTACCGTTGCTCATCGTGCTGATCGCGGCCTGGCAAGGGTTGGGGTCATTTTTGGGTAACTACTTCCTGGCCAAGGTGTCGCTGGGACTGGTTCATGACCTGAGGGTCGAGTTGTTCAACAAGTTGCTGGTGCTGCCCAACCGCTACTTCGACAACCATAACTCCGGCCACCTGATTTCGCGCATCACCTTCAACGTGACCATGGTTACCGGCGCCGCCACGGATGCCATCAAGGTGGTGATTCGTGAAGGTCTGACCGTGGTGTTCCTTTTTGCCTACCTGCTGTGGATGAACTGGAAACTGACCTTGGTAATGCTGGCGATTCTGCCTGTCATTGCAGTCATGGTCGGCACGGCCAGCAAAAAGTTTCGCAAGCAGAGCAAGAAAATTCAGGTGGCCATGGGCGATGTAACCCATGTCGCTTCTGAAACCATCCAGGGCTATCGCGTGGTGCGCAGCTTTGGCGGCGAGCACTACGAGCAACAGCGGTTTGCCGATGCCAGCCAGAGCAACACGGACAAGCAACTGCACATGACCAAGACCGGGGCTATCTATACCCCGATGTTGCAACTGGTGATTTACACCGCCATGGCGGCATTGATGTTTCTGGTTTTGTTCCTGCGTGGTGACGCCACCGCGGGCGATCTGGTGGCGTACATCACCGCTGCCGGCTTGTTGCCCAAGCCAATCCGTCAGCTGTCGGAAGTCAGCTCGACCATCCAGAAAGGTTTGGCGGGCGCCGAAAGCATTTTCGAACAGCTGGACGAAATGCCTGAGGTCGATAACGGCACGGTGGAGCTGGAGCGTGTCGAGGGACGCCTGGAAGTCCGCAACCTGAATTTCACCTACCCCGGTACTGAACGCCAGGTCTTGTCCGACATTTCCTTCACCGCCGAGCCTGGGCAGATGATTGCACTGGTGGGGCGTTCGGGCAGTGGCAAGTCGACACTGGCCGCGCTGATTCCGCGCTTTTACCACCACGATCAGGGCCAGATTTTCCTCGACGGTGTGGAAATCGAGAATTATCGCCTGCGCAACCTGCGTCGCCATGTGGCCCAGGTGACCCAGCATGTCACCCTGTTCAACGATACCGTGGCCAACAACATTGCCTATGGCGATCTGGCCGGCGCGCCACGTGCCGATATCGAGGCGGCGGCGGCAGACGCCTTTGCCAAGGAGTTTGTCGAGCAATTGCCGAAAGGCTTCGATACCCAGGTCGGGGAGAATGGCGTCCTGCTCTCGGGTGGTCAGCGCCAGCGCCTGGCGATTGCCCGCGCCTTGCTCAAGAACGCACCGCTGTTGATCCTCGATGAGGCCACCTCGGCACTGGATACCGAGTCCGAGCGGCATATCCAGGCAGCACTCGATCATGTGATGAAGGGGCGTACCACGCTGGTCATCGCCCATCGACTGTCGACCATCGAGAAGGCCGACATGATCCTGGTAATGGATCAGGGCAAGCTGGTCGAGCGTGGGACCCATGCCGAACTGCTGGCTGCCAATGGTTACTACGCCAGGCTCCACGCCATGGGCCTGGATGAGCCGGCCAAGGCTGACATTACCTGACCTGTCGTCGGAGCCCGCCCTGGGCTCCGGCAGCAATCCTGCAACAGCTTGTAGGCAAGGCGATAATCAAGCGTTCACCTTGCCTGTGCTAATATCCTGCCCCTGTTAATTTTGTATAAATGGGTTGCCCATGAAGTTGTCCATGCCGCGTTTCGATCAAGCCCCGGTACTGGTGGTGGGCGATGTCATGCTCGACCGCTACTGGCATGGTGGTACCTCTCGAATTTCGCCTGAGGCCCCGGTACCGGTGGTCAAGGTCGAACAGATCGAGGACCGTCCGGGCGGAGCGGCCAACGTCGCCTTGAACATTGCCGCCCTGGGGGCGCCGGCTGCGCTGATCGGGGTTACCGGTCAGGATGAGGCTGCCGACAGCCTTGCCAACAGTTTGCAGGCAGCCGGCGTGCGCTCGATCTTCCAGCGCATCGCGCACCAGCCGACCATCGTCAAGCTGCGGGTCATGAGCCGGCACCAGCAACTGTTGCGCATCGATTTCGAGGAGCCTTTTGCCACCGATCCGCTGTCGCTGGGCGCAGAAGTCGACGCGTTGCTCGATGGCGTCAAGGTGTTGGTACTTTCTGACTACGGCAAAGGCGCCCTGAAAAACCATCAAAGCCTGATTCAGGCCGCGCGCTCCAAAGGGATTCCGGTACTGGCCGACCCCAAGGGCAAGGACTTTTCGATCTACCGCGGGGCGAGCCTGATCACCCCAAACCTCAGCGAGTTCGAAGCCATTGTCGGCCGCTGCGTCGACGAGGCGGAGCTGGTGGCCAAGGGTGCCCAGTTGATGGGCGAGCTTGAGCTGGGTGCCTTGCTGGTTACGCGTGGTGAGCACGGCATGACCCTGCTGCGCCCGGATCATGCTGCACTGCACTTGCCGGCCCGTGCCCGTGAAGTCTTCGACGTCACCGGTGCCGGTGATACGGTCATTTCGACCCTGGCCGCTGCCATTGCGGCCGGTGAAGAACTACCTCACGCGGTAGGTCTGGCCAACCTGGCCGCCGGCATCGTCGTCGGCAAGCTGGGGACTGCGGCCATCAGCGCGCCGGAATTGCGCCGGGCCATCCAGCGCGAGGAAGGTTCCGAGCGCGGAGTGCTCAGCCTTGACCAATTGCTGCTGGCTATCGATGACGCCCGTGCCCACAACGAGAAAATCGTCTTCACCAACGGTTGTTTCGACATCCTCCATGCCGGTCACGTGACTTATCTGGAACAGGCGCGTGCGCAGGGTGATCGTCTGATCGTTGCCGTCAACGACGACGCTTCGGTCAGCCGCCTGAAAGGCCCGGGGCGCCCGATCAACAGTGTCGACCGGCGTATGGCCGTGCTCGCAGGCCTGGGGGCAGTGGACTGGGTCATCAGCTTCCCTGAAGGCACGCCGGAAAACCTGCTCAGCCACGTCAAGCCGGATGTCCTGGTCAAGGGCGGGGACTATGGCATCGATCAGGTAGTCGGTGCCGATATCGTCAGGGCTTACGGCGGCACGGTGAAAGTGCTTGGCCTGGTTGAGAACAGCTCGACCACCGCCATCGTCGAAAAAATCCGGAAAAACTGAAGCGATCGAGGGGCAAGGCGACTTGCCCCTGTCGTGGCTTACTTGTGCACACTGCCCCGGGCCATCTGTAACAACGCCCGGGCCTTGCCCGTCAGTTGCCGTAACCGGTTGTCCGCTTTCGGCGCTGCCAATCCCTGCTGATTGACCCAATCCTTCCAGCGAATCCGCTCGTCCCTGACCAGCCAGCCTTCTTGCCGGGCAAAGCTTTCCGCCAGGTACAGGCCGCGTGTGCTCGCGGGAACCAGTTGATCCTTTTTCAGGGTGTACAACTCGGCTTTTGGATGGCCGTCTACCAAGGGCATCAGGTAGAGGTCGGGGCGGCTGCGATTGAGCCGGGCGACCAGTTGCTGCCCTTCAAGGCGCTCGTCGACATGAAACAGGCTCAGGGACTTGGCTTCGCGCGGCACCTGCAAACGCAGGTCATAAATCAGTTGCAGCGACGCTGTCGGCAGGTGCACATAGGCCCGTGGGCGCTCCAGCAACTGCAGATTGGCACAGTGCACCGGCCTTGCCGCGCCAGACTGTGGGGTGAGGACGAAGGGAAGTGATTCACGATAGTGCAGTGCGTCGGCATAGGGCGCTGGCAGCCAGGTTTCATTGAAGCGCCCGCCCAGCCAGCCTTCGGGGGTTTCCAGCAGGCACTCTTCGGCGACCTCCTGAATGGCGGTGTGCAGTGGCAGGTTGAGTTCCTGAGCAGGGACATAGCCGGAAATCAGCTTCAACACGACATCACCACGGTCTTGCCGGCGCTGGCGTACCAGCACCCAGTAGTCGCGGTTTTGCCAATGCAGGGTCAGGCGCACAGACACGCCCAGGTTCGCCAGTTCGACGGCAAAGCGCTGACTGTCGGCCAGGTGAATCTGCTTGCGGCGCTGTTGGGTCTGGGCAAAGTTCAACGGCATGCCAATGCTCTGATAGCACAGCCCCTCGGGGCTGGCCTCAACATGCAATGGCAGGGTTTTGAAGTTGCTCGGATTCTTGCGGATAAGCGTTCGCGGCATGTCGGCTCCTTCTTGCGTTGGGGTCGGCCGCAACGGCGGCGTTGGCGTCAGCTACTCAATACTTCGGCAACGATGGCCACATTATGGGCCAGATGTACCGGGTTGATGGTACCGACGATAGCACTGCTTACACCGGGGTGAGCGAACAGCAGCTCGAAGCTGGCCCGCACCGGGTCCACGCCCGGGCTCAGGCAGACATGGCCGCTGGCCAATGCCTTTTTCACCAGGATCGCCTTGCCATGGTCGGCGGCATAATCGATCACCGGGCGTTCGGCCTGCTCGTTCAGATTGTAGGTGACCATGGCGCAATCGCCGCGCTCCAGTGCCTTCAATCCACCGGCTGCGGTTTTGCCGGAAAAGCCGAAGCCGGCAATTTTGCCTTCCTGCTTGAGGGCCTCCAGCGTCTGGTAAACCTCTTCGTGTTCGAGGATATGCAGGTCATTGCCGTCGGAATGCACCAGCACCAGGTCGATGTGCTCGGTTTCCAGGCGTTTGAGGCTGCGCTCGATGGAAAGCCGCGTGTGTGCAGCACTGAAATCGAAGTGCGACTGGCCGTTGTCGAACTCTTCACCCACCTTGCTGACGATCACCCAGTGGTCGCGCTGGCCGCGCAGCAGCGGGCCAAGGCGCTCTTCGCTGCGGCCGTAGGCGGGGGCCGTGTCGATCAGGTTGATGCCTAACTCACGGGCCTGGGCAAGCAGCAGGCGGGCCTGCTCGTCATCCGGGATGGTGAAGCCATTGGGGTATTTTACGCCTTGATCGCGGCCCAGCTTCACCGTACCGAGGCCCAGCGGCGAGACATGCAGGCCGGTGCTGCCCAGAGGGCGGTGCAGATCGTGCAGGGTCGGCAAGGTCATGGCAGCAACTGCTCCCACACCGGCACAGCCAGGGGCGGCTTGGGTAGATCGAGCGGGGCAGGTTGAACCGAGGGTTTGATACCGTCGCGCTCAAGGTTTTTCAGTACCCGGTCGGCAAAGTCGGGCGCCAGAGCCAGTTTGGTCGGCCAGCCGATCAGCAGGCGGTCATGCTCGGCGACAAAGGCATTGTCCGGGCGCACTAGGCCGGATTGCGCAGGTTCGGCACGGTCAACGCGCACCGTGGCCCAACGCACCTGGCTCAGGTCGATCCAGGGCAGCAGGCTGGCGACTTCTTTTTTCGCCGCTGCAATTTGCGCTTCGGGCTCACGCGCCACGCCATCCGCTTCGGCCAGGTCGCCGCCCATGTACCAGACCCACTGGCCGTCGGCAGCGGGGTGGCTGGTGACAGTGATGCGCGGTTTCGGGCCACCGCCCAGGCAATGGGCATACAGGGGCTTGAGGCTGGCACCCTTGGCCATGACCATATGCAGTGGCCGACGCTGCATGGCCGGTTGGCTCAGGCCGATGGCGGCGAGCAATGCAGCATTGCCGGCGCCGGCGCTGAGTACGACGCGCTGGGCGCGGATCTCGCGACCGTCGACGCGCAAACCCAGTAGTTCACCGGCTTCTTGCAGAGGTTCGATCTGCTCGCCCGCCAGCAGGCTGTCGCCGGCGAGTTCGGCGAGACGGGACAGCAGGCTCGGCACGTCGACGACCAGTTCGGCCAGACGGTAGACCTTGCCCTTGAAGCCGCGGTCCTGCAGGGCAGGCGGCAATTGATCGCCTTTGACCTGATCCACGCGCCCGCGCACGGCCTTGCTGGCGAAGAAACTGGTCAGGTTGCCGGCCAGGGTGCCAGGCGACCACAGGTAATGGGCGTCGGACAACAGGCGCACGCCGCGCAGATCCAGCTCACCATTACCCGCCAGGGCTTCGCTCCAGCGTCGTGGCATGTCGGCGATGGCTTCGGAGGCACCGGTCAGGGCGCCGTGCAGGGCGTACTTGGCGCCGCCATGAATGATCCCTTGAGATTTGAGGGTTTGCTCGCCGCCGAGACTGGCGCGTTCCACCACGACCGTCGAATACCCCAGACGACGCAGGCGAGCATTGAGCCAGAGGCCTGCGACCCCTGCGCCGACAATCAGGACGTCGGTGGAAATAACGGATGGCATGCGTGCACCTCACAAGCTTGGACAGACGCCCAGTATACAGCCTGTGAGCAGGATCAATGGCCGGCGGTTTTCGAGAACACCTGGATCACCACCACGCCACCGACAATCATGGCCATGCCGAGTATCGCCGGAGTGTCGAGTTTCTGCCCGTAGATCACCAGGGCAGCGACGCTGATCAGCACGATGCCCAGCCCGGACCAGATGGCGTAGGCAATGCCCACCGGAATGCTGCGCACCACCAGCGTCAGCATCCAGAACGCTACGGCATAGCCACAAATCATCAGCAGCAAAGGCAGCGGCGTGCTCAAGCCTTTGACGGCCTTCATCGAGGCGGTGGCAATGACTTCGGCGCAGATGGCGATAGCCAGGTAGGTGTAGGCATTCATAGGGGCGTTCCTCTGTTCTGGCTGGGCATTTTAGAGCAAGCCTGGATGGGGTAAAGTCATTACCTATCTTTATTGGAGATAGGTTGCATGGCCGAACAATGGAATCTTGAGCAACTGCGCATGTTTGTAGCGGTCGCCGAGCAGCGCTCGTTTTCCGCCGTAGCCCGTGCTCAGCGCAAGGCCCAGTCAGCTGTAAGCAACGCCATCGCACTGCTTGAGACCGACTTGGGCGTAACCCTGTTCGAGCGTAGCAGTGGACGACAGCCGCGTTTGACCGAGGCCGGCTCAGCGTTGCTTGAAGATGCCCGTGAGCTGTTGCGCCAGTGCGAGCGCCTGGACGGTCGGGCGCTGGCGTTGATGCGTGGCCAGGAAGCGCAACTGCGTGTAGCGCAGGATGAAGCCATGCCTTATCAGCCGGTCATCGACAGCCTTGACGAGCTCGCCCAGCAGTTCCCCTTGCTTGAGGTCCAGCTGGCCAGTGGTGCCCAAGGGGATGTGGCCCGCAAGCTGGTCGAACGACGTGCCGACCTGGGGTTGCTGTTTCACCACGAGCGCATGCCGCCAGCACTTGAGCGCCGGGCCCTGGGGCATGTGGAGATGGTCACGGTGTGTGCGGTCAACCACCCGTTGGCGCAGTTGGCCCGGGTCAATCGTCAGCAGCTGGCCCGGCATCGGCAGTTACTGATCGCCCCCCAGGAAAGTGGCTACCCCGGCGGTGAGCCGATCAGCCCGCAGATCTGGCGCGCCGACAGCTTCTATGCCATGGCCGAACTGCTGATGCGGGGGTTGGGTTGGGCCTGGTTACCCCGGCACGTAGTGCAGTACCCGACCTACCACGCGCAAATGGTCGAGCTGAGCAGCGAATGGACGCCACCGGCACTGGTGGTGGAGCTGGTCTGGCGTCGCGACGAGCCCTTGGGGCCTGCCGCGCAGTGGTTGGCTGAACGCTTCGCAGTGCACTTGCGCGCCATTGGCTAGTACACTTCGGCGCCATGAACAGAACACTTTATACCTTGCTGTTTCACCTGGGCCTGCCGCTGGTTGCGCTGCGCCTGTTCCTGCGTTCGCGCAAGGCGCCAGCCTATGCCCAGCGCATCGGCGAACGCTTCGCCATGAACCTGCCGGCCATGCGCAAGGGCGGTATTTGGGTGCATGCAGTGTCGGTGGGCGAGAGCATTGCTGCCGCGCCGATGATCCGCGCGCTGTTGCAGGCTTATCCGCAGCTGCCGATCACCATCACCTGCATGACCCCGACGGGTTCAGAACGAGTGCGGGCGATGTTCGCCGATGAGCCACGCATCCAGCACTGCTACTTGCCCTATGACTTGCCGTGGGCGGCCGGGCGTTTTCTCGATCATGTGCAGCCTAAACTGGCGGTGATCATGGAAACCGAGCTGTGGCCGAACCATATCCACCAGTGCGCCAAGCGCGGTATTGCCGTGGCGTTGGCCAATGCGCGGCTGTCCGAGCGCTCGGCACGTGGTTATGCGCGTTTTGCCGGGTTGACCCGGCCGATGCTGGCCGAGATGAGCCTGATCGCGGTGCAGACCGAAACCGAGGCGGAGCGCTTCCGGCAACTGGGCGCGCGGCCTGAATGCGTGCAGGTCACCGGTTCGATCAAGTTCGACCTGCGCATTGATGAGCAACTGTTACCGCGCGCTCGGGCCCTGCGTGAGCAGTGGCAGGCCGGACAACGACCGGTATGGATCGCCGCCAGCACCCACGAGGGCGAAGACGAAGTAATTCTGGCGGCGCACCGTCAGTTGCTGGAGCATCATGCCGACGCCTTGCTGATCCTGGTGCCGCGGCACCCGGAGCGCTTCAATTCGGTGTTCGAGTTGTGTTCGTCGCAGTTTCCGACCATTCGACGCTCCAGCGCCGCGCCGGTGGGACCGGAGACAGCGGTGCTGCTCGGCGACACCATGGGCGAATTGCTGTTCCTGTATGCCTTGGCGGATATCGCCTTTGTCGGCGGCAGCCTGGTGCCCAATGGCGGGCACAACTTGCTGGAGCCTGCAGCCTTGTCGTTGCCGGTGATCAGTGGCCCGCACCTGTTCAACTTCCTTGAGATCGCGGCGATGCTGCGCGATGCCGGGGCGTTGCAGGAGGTTGACGATGCCCAGGGGCTGGCGGCGGAAATTCGCCGGTTGATCGAGTTGCCGCAGGATGCGCGGCGCATGGGCGAGGCGGGACGGGCAGTGATGAAAGCCAATCAGGGCGCTCTGCAGCGATTGCTGGAGGGCCTCGGCCGGTTGGTCCTGTAGGAGCGGGGCTTGCCCGCGAAGAGCGATGGCGCGGTGTACCAGGTACACCGCGGCGCAGGGTTCGCCGGCAAGTCGGAGCGCCGCCCGCTGGCTCCTGCTTAAGGACGGGCGTCGAAGTTGGCCTTGGCTGCTGCCGCCAGGTCCGGAGGCAGGAAGTCCTTGTCCGGGTTGTAGTCCGGCTTCAGGTAGCGGCTGAGGTCGGTCAGGTCCTGAGGACTCAAGGTGCCGGCTGCCTGCTTCAGGCGCAGGTTGTCGAGGATGTAGTCGTAGCGGGTGTTGTTGTAGTCGCGCACCGAGGTGTACAGCTGGCGCTGCGCGTCGAGCACGTCGACGATGTTGCGGGTACCGACCTGGTAGCCGATTTCGGTGGCTTCCAGGGCGCTCTGGTTGGAGATGATCGACTGCTTGCGGGCGGACACCTGTTCTACGTCGGTATTGACCGCACGGTGCAGGTTGCGAGTGTTTTCCACCACCTGGCGCCGCAGGCTTTCGCGTTGCTGCTCGGTCTGGTTCAGACGCTGATAGGCCTCGCGCACTTGCGAGCTGGTGAGACCACCGCTGTAGATCGGAATGTTCAGTTGCAAGCCGACCGAGGTCTGCTCGACGTCGCCACTGTAGTTGCGCCCGGTCAGGTTCGGGTTGGTGAAGCCGAGGTTGTCGTTGTCACCTTTCTGGTACTGCGCTACCGCGTCCAGAGTCGGCGCGTGGCCGGCCTTGCGTTGACGCAGGGTTTCTTCGGCGGCGTCGACGGCATAGTTGGTCGCCAGCAGATTCAGGTTCTGCTTACCTGCTGTTTCAACCCAGGCCTGGGCATCGTTGGGCACCGGCACCTGCACTGGCAGGGTGTGGCGCATACCCTGGATTGCGTTGTAGTTGCGGTTGGTGAAAGTGATCAAGGCCTCGAAGGCATCGTCGACCTGGCGCTGCGCCACGATCCGGTTGGCCCGTGCCGTGTCGTAGCTGGCTTGGGACTGCAGCACGTCGGTCTTGTCCGAAAGACCGACATCGAAGCGCTCGTTGGATTGGTCCAGTTGGCGCTTGAAGGCTGCCTCTTCCGCTTTGGTTGACGCCAGGTTGTCCTGGGCGCGCAGCACCGCAAAATAGTTTTCGGCACTTTGCAGGATCAGGTTCTGCTCAGTGGCAGACAGTTCCAGCGCAGCCTGCTCGTTGACCGCTTCAGCCGCTTGCAGCTGGAACCAGCGGTCTGCACGGAACACTGGCTGGGCCAGGGTAGCGCTCCACGAGTTGCCGCTGCGGCTGGAGGTGATCGACGGGTCATCGATCTTGGTGCGGGTGTTTTGCATTTCGGCCCCGGCCGACAAATTTGGCAGCAGGCCCGCACGTGCCTGAGGCACCACTTCCTTCTGGGCGCCGTAGTTGGCACGAGCCGCAGCCAGGTCGGCGTTGTTGTTCACCGCCTCCTGGTAGACGCTGACCAGGTCGGTCTTCGCCGACAGGGGCGTTTCTGCTGCCCAGGCCATTCCGTTGGTAGCACAAGACACGGCAAGCGCCAGTGAAAGTTTGCGCAGCATAGGGCGATCCTTGAACAATTGAGTCTCTCTGAGCCGGTGAGTGTAGATGCGCAGACACTTTGCAACAATCTGCCATTTGCGCCATTTATCGTGCTTGTGTTTGTACTATTGGCATTGCAGGTGAGTCCAGTCTAGACTGGCTGCGTTCTTGTCGGGGTGCCTTGCGTTGAGGCTGAGATCGGATAATCCGGATCCCGTTGAACCTGATCAGGTTAGCGCCTGCGTAGGGAACAAGATTTCTCGCTTTCCCGGCGAGTCTCTTGTGCCATGTCCGGGATTGTCGAGTCAGCCATCAAAGCTGCAGGCATCACCGCGTATGTGGCACAGCACCGCTCCTGGTGCGTCCGTGCCTTTCAGGTTCTCCCCGACATTCCACTGCTAGGAAGCCGTCTGGAGAGCCTGTGATGAGTAAACAAGAAAAATATACCAATCTGAGTGAGTCGGCCCGGGTCGATCAGCAGTCCGTTCAGCCGTTTACCCGTTCGCGCAAGATTTATGTCGAAGGCTCGCGCCCGGACATCCGCGTGCCGATGCGTGAAATCAGCCTGGACGACACCCCCACCGATTTCGGCGGCGAGGCCAACGCGCCTGTGCTGGTTTATGACACGTCCGGTCCCTATACCGATCCTGCAGTGGTTATCGACGTGCGCAAAGGCCTGGGCGATGTTCGCTCTGCCTGGATCGACGCGCGTGGCGATACCGAGCGCCTGGCCGGGCTGTCGTCGCACTTCGGCCAGCAGCGCCTGGCCGATGCCGAGCTGACCAAGCTGCGCTTTGCCCATGTGCGCAATCCGCGCCGGGCCAAGGCTGGTGCCAACGTCAGCCAGATGCACTACGCCCGCCAGGGCATCATCACCGCCGAGATGGAATACGTTGCCATCCGCGAGAACATGAAGCTGCAGGAAGCACGTGCAGCGGGCTTGCTCAATCAGCAGCACCCGGGCCACAGTTTCGGCGCCAGTATTCCCAAGGAAATCACCGCCGAATTCGTGCGTGAGGAAATTGCCCGCGGCCGCGCGATCATTCCGGCCAACATCAACCACGTTGAGTTGGAGCCGATGATCATCGGCCGCAACTTCCTGGTGAAGATCAACGGCAACATCGGCAACAGTGCCCTGGGCTCGTCCATCGAAGAAGAAGTGGCCAAGCTGACCTGGGGTATTCGCTGGGGCTCCGACACGGTCATGGACCTGTCGACCGGCAAGCATATTCATGAAACCCGCGAATGGATCATTCGCAACTCGCCCGTACCGATCGGTACCGTGCCGATCTACCAGGCACTGGAGAAGGTCAATGGCGTCGCCGAAGACCTGACCTGGGAGCTGTTTCGCGACACCCTGATCGAGCAGGCCGAGCAGGGCGTGGACTACTTCACCATTCACGCCGGGGTGTTGCTGCGCTATGTGCCGCTGACCGCCAAGCGTGTCACCGGCATTGTCAGCCGTGGTGGTTCGATCATGGCCAAGTGGTGCCTGGCGCACCACAAAGAGAACTTCCTCTACACCCACTTCGACGAAATTTGCGAAATCATGAAGGCCTACGACGTCAGCTTCTCGCTGGGCGATGGCCTGCGTCCGGGCTCGATTGCCGATGCCAACGACGCCGCCCAGTTCGGTGAACTGGAGACCCTTGGCGAGCTGACCAAGATTGCCTGGAAGCACGATGTCCAGTGCATGATCGAAGGCCCTGGCCACGTGCCGATGCAACTGATCAAGGAGAACATGGACAAGCAGCTCGAGTGCTGCGACGAAGCGCCGTTCTACACCCTTGGTCCGCTGACCACCGACATTGCCCCGGGTTACGATCACATCACCTCCGGCATCGGTGCGGCGATGATCGGCTGGTTCGGTTGCGCCATGCTCTGCTACGTGACGCCCAAGGAGCACCTGGGCCTGCCGAACAAGGACGATGTAAAAACCGGCATCATTACCTACAAGATCGCCGCCCATGCGGCAGACCTTGCCAAGGGGCATCCGGGGGCGCAGATCCGTGATAATGCGTTGTCCAAGGCGCGGTTCGAGTTCCGCTGGGAAGACCAGTTCAACCTCGGCCTGGATCCGGACACTGCCCGTTCGTTCCATGACGAGACGCTACCCAAGGACTCCGCCAAGGTCGCACACTTCTGCTCTATGTGCGGGCCGAAGTTCTGCTCGATGAAAATCACCCAGGAAGTGCGGGAGTACGCCGCCAACCAGCGCATCGATGCGGTGGACGTGGCGGTCGAGGATGGCATGCGCGAGCAGGCCGAGCGGTTCCGCCAGGAAGGCAGCCAGTTGTACAAGAAGGTCTGATCGGGCCGGGCCGGCGCCTGCAAAACTGCAGGTGCCGGCTTGCCGGCGATAGCGCCTTGAAGAACAAAAATATCCTCCTGTCGAGACATTGCTCGTGAGTACACCCAGTCAGTTTTCCCCCGACCATCCGGTCACCAGCCAGCAGCGCGTCCTCAGCGGTCGTGACCTTTGCTCCCTGTGGTTCTCCCTCGGCATTGGCCTGATGGTCCTGCAAACCGGTGCCTTGCTTGGCCCGGGCCTGGGCCTGGCCAATGCGGTACTGGCGATCATCGTCGGCACCAGTGTCGGCGTGCTGCTGCTTGCGGCCGTCGGCGTCATCGGCAGCGACACCGGCCTGTCGTCCATGGCCGCCCTGCGTCGCAGCCTTGGCCGCGATGGTGCACGCCTGCCGGCGCTGCTCAACCTGTTGCAACTGATCGGCTGGGGTTCGTTCGAAATCATCGTCATGCGTGATGCCGCGAGCCTGCTGGGTGCGCGCGCCTTTGGCGAAGGCAGTGCGCTGACCAACCCTTTGCTCTGGACCCTGTGCTTTGGTGCCCTGGCAACGGCATTGGCGGTCAGCGGGCCGCTGACGTTCGTGCGCAAAATCCTGCGCAAGTGGGGTATCTGGCTATTGCTGGGTGCCTGCCTGTGGCTGACCTGGAACCTGTTTGCCAAAGCCGACCTCGCAGCCCTGTGGGCGCGCGCCGGTGACGGCTCGATGTCGCTGGCTGTGGGCATCGATATTGCCATTGCCATGCCATTGTCGTGGCTGCCGCTGATTGCCGACTACTCGCGGTTCAGTCGTCATGCCAGCCGGGTATTCGTCGGCACGGCACTGGGCTATTTCGTTGGCAACGTGTGGATGATGAGCCTGGGCGTGGCCTATACCCTGGCCTTTGCACCGGCCGGTGAGGTCAATACCTTGCTACTGGCGCTGGCGGGCGCGGGCCTGGGCATTCCGCTGTTGCTGATTCTGCTCGATGAGTCGGAAAAGGCCTTTGCCGATATCCATTCGGCGGCGGTTTCCACCGGGCTGCTGGTACGCCTGAAGGTCGAGCACCTGGCCTTGGCCATTGGCGTGCTGTGCACCTTGATCGCCTGCTTTGCGCCGTTGGCCCAGTACCAGAATTTCCTGTTGCTGATCGGCTCGGTGTTTGCCCCGCTGTTCGGTGTGGTGCTGGTTGACCACTTTGTCGTGCGTCGCCGCCGCAGCGATGCCAGCCCGATCCACAGTTTGCACTGGCGGGCATTGGTAGCCTGGGCCTGCGGGGTGGCCACCTACCACCTGCTGGCCCACTACGCTGCCGATGTCGGTTCGACTCTGCCAGCATTGCTACTGGCAGGGTGCGTGTACTGGGCGGCAGCGCCCGCTGTCAGCCGCGGCCGGGAAACAACTCCGGCTTGATCACACCGTTCAGGCGCGGGTAGGGGATCTTCAATTCGATGTGGCCCATGGAGTAAGGGGCGATGGCATACACTTCGTACTTGAGGATCACCGCGCCATAGGTCAGGGCAATGTGTGGCGTCTGGCGGAACGGCCAGGTTTTGACGAACTCGGCGTCCTTGTCCATGCCGGTGCTGATCAGCCAGCCCTTGTGGGCCTCTTCGGCGGTCTTCCAGAAGGTCGCTTCCTGGCCCGGCACCAGCATGTCCTGCAGCGTCAGCACCTTGTCCTGCTGGCGCGAGTAGTTGATGAAGCCGCGACCGGGCATGCCGTGGGCGCCACCGGTGTCCAGGTAACTGGACAGCTCGATGATCACCAGTCCGTCATGCTGCTCGCGTACTTTCGCTTGCAGGTAGCTGCTGTTGCGCGCTTGCGCCGAGGCCATGAACTGGTCTTCATAGGCCTTCAGCGAACCAGGCAGCGGCGTGCGCTCGTTATCCTGGGTCATCTGCAGCAGACGTTTCTCGACGATTGCGTCCAGTTTCGGGTTGGCCGGGAAGTGGATGGTGTCGATATTGACCAGCGGGCAATCAGCCGTATTGCATCCGGGCTTGATGTGCTCCCAACGATCGCGCTTGACCTCCAGTGGCGTGCGCATGTTGGGCTGGAACAGGCTTTGACAGGCGCCCAGGGCCAGGGCCAGCACGGCCACGGTAGTCAGTTTCACAAGCGTCATGATGATCCTTGTAAGGCTAAGGTAATCGGGCTTGGACCGTCGGCAAGGCCTTCAGTTCGCCACTAAGCTGAATATCAGCAGGCTGCCTATCCTCGCAGCCCGGCCGGCAACTTTAAAGGGGTGAAACACGGCGGTACGCAGGTTAGGATGGCGCGATGCGCAACACGAGGTAATGAGGATTCCCATGTCAGACACGCTGAACACTGTGCCCAAGGACGTCGAGATCGTCGAACGGGTGAACTGCTTCAAGGGCTTTTACCAGCTCGACAGGGTGCGCTTGCGCCATGAACTGTTCGCCGGCGGCATGGGTCGTGAAATCAGTCGCGAACTGTTCGTGCGCCACGATGCCGTGTGCGTGCTGCCCTATGACCCGCAGCGCGACGAAGTGGTACTGATCGAGCAGTTTCGCGTCGGCGCCCTGGGGAAGGTCGACAACCCGTGGCTGATCGAGCTGGTCGCCGGTCTGATCGACAAGGACGAACAGCCGGAAGAAGTTGCGCACCGTGAAGCCGTGGAGGAAGCTGGGCTTACGTTCAGTGCGCTGTGGCCCATGACCCGGTACTTCCCGTCGCCTGGCGGCAGCGATGAACTGGTGCATCTCTATCTGGGGCGTTGCAGCAGCATCGGGGCGGGCGGCCTGCATGGTCTGGAGGAAGAGGGCGAGGATATTCGCGTCAGGGTCTGGGCATTCGAGGATGCGCTGCAGGCCGTGCGCGACGGTGTTATTGCCAATGCGGCAACCATTATTGCCTTGCAGTGGTTGGCCTTGAATCGGGATGAAGTCAGGGGGCTATGGTCGTGAATCTGTTGCGCGAACGCTACCGGGTTGATCTGGTCGGGTTGCAGGCAGCCTGTGAGGCGAACTACGCGCGCTTGATGCGTTTGTTGCCAGACATGCGCAGCACCATGAGTTCGCGTCGCATCGGCATGACCCAGGGCGACCAGATGCTCGGCGTACTGGTGCTTGATGTAGTACTCGCGTGTCCCTACACCACTACCTTGCGTGTGCGCCAGGAACACAGCCTGCCCTGGTTGCCGGTGCCGCAGCTGGAAGTGCAGGTGTATCACGATGCGCGCATGGCCGAGGTGGTCAGTGCCGAGCACGCCCGGCGGTTTCGCAGCATCTATCCGTACCCGAACGCCGCCATGCACCAGCCCGACGAGAAAGCCCAGCTCAATTTGTTCCTGGGAGAATGGCTCAGCCATTGCCTGGCCTGTGGCCACGAGTTGGCGGCAGTTCGCTGAAATGTGACGCCAGTCGTTGTCGAGTATTTGCTCCAACACCGCCAGCCGCCATAATCGTGCTGAATCCGTACAAGGAGTCGGCCCTTGCCGCAACAATCGATCACTCCCGCTGATGCACCGGTGTACCTGGTGCAACTGACCGACAGCCACCTGTTTGCCGACCCGCAAGGCACACTGCTCGGCATGAACACCCGTGACAGTCTGCAACGGGTCATTGACAAGGTGGTCGAGGAACAGCCGCGCATTGACCTGTTGCTGGCCACCGGAGACCTGTCTCAGGACGGCGCCGAGCATTCCTATCGCTGCTTCCGTGATCTCACTGCACGTTTGGGGGCGCCGGCCCGCTGGCTGGCTGGTAACCACGACGAGCCGCTGCCGATGGAACAGGTGGCGCAGGGAAGTGAGCTGCTCGATCCGCAGGTCGATATCGGCAACTGGCGTATCCTGATGCTCAATTCGGCGGTGCCGGGCGCCGTGCCCGGGGTGCTGGATGAAGGGCAGCTCGAGCTGCTCACGCGTTCACTGGACGAGGCGCCGGAGCGCCATCACCTGATTTGCTTCCACCACCAGCCTGTCGCCATTGGCTGCGCCTGGATGGCCCCAATCGGCTTGCGCAACGCCGACGAGCTGTTTGACCGGCTCAAAGGTTATCCACAGGTACGAGCGTTGCTGTGGGGGCACATTCACCAGGAGTGGGATCAAGTGCGCGATGGTGTGCGCTTGCTGGCTTCGCCCTCGACCTGTATCCAGTTCGAGCCGCACAGCGAGGATTTCAAGGTGGGTGAACAGGCCCCCGGCTATCGTTGGCTGCGTTTGCATGCGGATGGCGCGATCGAGACCGGTGTCTCACGGGTAACCGACTTTGAATTCACCGTTGATTACGCCGGTGATGGCTATTAAGTGTTGCTGAATGGGTGAAACCGCTCCAACTGTCGACGAACAGGCTAAAATGCGCGTTTTTCTACGTGGCAGCGCCGGGTAGCCCAGGCGCAGGGGGCGGTATGTCAGGGTCGATTCTCTATATTCACGGGTTCAATAGCGCGCCGTCATCCACCAAGGCCTGCCAGTTGGTCGCGGTGATGCAGCAGATCGGTCTGGCCGAGCGCTTGCGGGTACCGGCCTTGCACCACCACCCACGCCAGGCCATGGCTCAGCTCGAAGCCGCCATTGCCGAGCTCGAATCGCCATTACTGGTCGGCAGCTCGCTCGGCGGCTACTATGCCACCCACCTGGCCGAGCGCCACGGGCTCAAGGCGCTGCTGATCAACCCGGCGGTCAACCCGCACCGCATGTTCGATGGTTATCTGGGTACCCAGCAGAACCACTACACCGGTGAAGCCTGGGAACTGACCCTGGATCATGTCAACGCCCTGGCCGAGCTTGAGGTGGCGCCGCCGCAAGATGCCGAACGCTATCAAGTCTGGCTGCAAACCGCCGATGAGACCCTGGACTACCGCCAGGCCGAGCAGTTCTACCGGGCGTGCGCCTTGCGCATACAGGCCGGAGGCGATCACAGCTTCCAGGGCTTCGCCGAACGCTTGCCCGCCCTGTTGAGCTTTGCCGGTATTGCCCCGCAGCAGTACCAATCGCTCGATTTTTCTGTATTTTGATGACTTATTTTTACCCACGACTGACGACGAGAACCCATGGCCATTCCCAGCGCTAGTGCCTATAACGCAGACGCCATCGAAGTCCTCTCGGGCCTTGACCCGGTGCGCAAGCGCCCGGGCATGTACACCGACACCAGCCGGCCGAACCACCTCGCCCAGGAAGTCATCGACAACAGTGTCGACGAAGCCCTGGCCGGGCATGCCAAGTCGGTTCAGGTAATCCTGCATGCCGACCATTCGCTGGAAGTTTCCGACGACGGACGCGGCATGCCGGTGGATATCCACCCCGAAGAGGGCGTATCCGGGGTCGAGCTGATCCTGACCAAGCTGCACGCCGGCGGTAAGTTCTCCAACAAGAACTACCAGTTCTCCGGTGGTCTGCACGGGGTTGGTATTTCCGTGGTAAACGCTTTGTCCAGCCAGGTGCGGGTCAAGGTTAAGCGCGACGGCAACGAGTACCAGATGACCTTCGCCGACGGCTACAAGGCCAGCGAGCTGGAAGTGGTCGGTACGGTCGGCAAGCGCAACACCGGCACCAGCGTGTATTTCGCGCCGGACCCGAAGTATTTCGATTCACCGAAGTTCTCCATCAGCCGCCTCAAGCATGTGCTCAAGGCCAAGGCCGTACTGTGCCCGGGGCTGCTGGTCAGCTTTGAAGACAAAGCCAGCGGCGAAAAGGTCGAGTGGCATTACGAAGACGGCTTGCGCTCTTACCTGGTCGATTCGGTCAGTGATTACCTGCGTCTGCCCGACGAGCCGTTCTGCGGCAGCCTGGCTGGCAACAAGGAGGCCGTCGACTGGGCCCTGCTGTGGTTGCCCGAAGGCGGCGACAGCGTCCAGGAGAGCTACGTCAACCTGATCCCTACGGCCCAGGGCGGTACGCATGTCAACGGCCTGCGCCAGGGCCTGCTCGATGCCATGCGCGAATTCTGCGAATTCCGCAACCTGCTGCCGCGCGGCGTCAAGCTGGCGCCAGAGGACGTCTGGGAGCGCATCACCTTTGTGCTCTCGATGAAAATGCAGGAACCGCAATTCTCCGGGCAGACCAAAGAACGCCTGTCGTCGCGCGAAGCGGCGGCGTTTGTCTCTGGTGTGGTCAAGGACGCCTTCAGCCTGTGGCTGAACGCCCATCCGGAACTGGGCATGCAACTGGCGGAGCTGGCCATCAGCAACGCCGGGCGTCGCCTCAAGGCCAGCAAGAAGGTCGAACGCAAACGCGTCACCCAGGGGCCGGCCCTGCCCGGCAAACTGGCCGACTGTGCCGGCCAGGACCCGATGCGCGCCGAATTGTTTCTGGTTGAGGGTGACTCGGCCGGTGGTTCCGCCAAGCAAGCACGCGACAAGGAGTTCCAGGCCATCCTGCCGTTGCGCGGCAAGATCCTCAACACCTGGGAAGTGGACGGCGGCGAAGTCCTGGCCAGCCAGGAGGTGCACAACATTGCCGTGGCGATCGGCGTCGACCCAGGTGCGGCCGACATGAGCCAGCTGCGGTACGGCAAGATCTGCATCCTTGCCGACGCCGACTCCGATGGTCTGCACATCGCGACTTTGCTCTGTGCCCTGTTCGTCCAGCACTTCAGGCCACTGGTTGAAGCCGGCCATGTGTATGTGGCCATGCCGCCGCTGTACCGTATCGACCTGGGCAAAGAGATCTACTACGCCCTGGACGAGGCCGAGCGTGATGGCATTCTTGATCGCCTGGTTGCCGAGAAAAAACGCGGCAAGCCCCAGGTCACGCGATTCAAGGGGCTGGGTGAGATGAACCCGCCACAGCTGCGTGAAACCACCATGGACCCGAACACCCGTCGCCTGGTGCAGTTGACCCTGGACGACCTGGACGGCACCCGTGAAATCATGGACATGCTGCTGGCCAAGAAGCGCGCCCCGGACCGCAAGAACTGGCTGGAGTCCAAAGGCAACCTGGCTGAGGTACTGGTTTGATCCGTTCGCTGTTGGCCACACTGCTGAGTGTGTTTGCCCTGACAGCGCACGCGGCGCCATGGCCGGAGCTGAAGCTGGTCGCCGAGCACCCGGTCGAAGGCATGCGCGGTGGCAACCTGTCTGGCCTGGCGCTGTGCAAAGGCGAACTGTGGTCGGTGTCTGACCGTGATGACGATCAGCTCTACCGGCTCGATACCCAGGCGCCGGTGTGGCAGGCCCAGGCGGTGCCTATGGTCCTGCCGCCGGTGCCGGAAAGTGGCTTGCCCTGGGGCATACGTTCGCGTACATGGGCAGCAGGCATGGTGCGTGGCGGCGACCTGGACTTCGAAGGCATCAGTTGCGATGCCGCTGGCAACCGTTACGTCGTCAGTGAAGCGCATGCCGCCGTCCTGCAGGTGCCGGTCGAAGGTGAGCCGAACTGGCTGAAAATCGATCCGAGCATGGTTCGTCAGGCGCGCGCCAGCGGCATGCTGTTGCATTTCAATGCGTTGTTCGAAGGCCTGGCGGTGAGCCCGGCGGGTGATCGCATCTGGCTGGCGGCCGAACGTGAGCGCCGCGGCCTGTTGTTGATCAATCGTCAGCAAACGGTATGGAATTGCGGTAACGGCTGCGTGTTGCTCAGCGAAGCCGGGGTCGAAATGCAGCCCGCGCAGATGCTTGAGCCGCAGGCACTGCCACGCGACTTTGCCGACCTTGCGCTGTTCAACGACAAACTCTTTACCCTCGAGCGCAACGCCCACCGGATCTGCCGCCGCGATGCGGCGAACGCCGAGATCGAGCGCTGTTGGTCGTTTGCAGCCGATGCCCTGACGGAATCGCGCCGCTATGCTCAGCCCTTTGGCCTGGCCGAAGCATTGGTGATCGATGCCAAGGGGGCCTGGATTGGTGTGGACAACAATGGCGCGACCCGCCAGGACGGCGAGTCGCGGCCCATTGTCTGGCGTTTTGCCGCACCTGAAGGTGGCTGGAGTGCCAAATCTTGAGTCAACCACCAGGCAAGCGTGCCGGTCGGGTGCTGTTGGTCCTGGCCTGGGCGGCCGGGTTGTTCCTGGCCACGCGCTTCTTTGGTGATTGGGAGCAGCGTCAGGCTAACCCCAACGCCCAGGTCAGTTCGCAACATGGCGACGGTTTTATTGAAGTGCGACTGGTCAGCAACGGCCAGGGGCATTTCGTCGCCGATGGCCAGATGAACGGCCGTCCCGTGCATTTTTTGCTGGATACCGGTGCTACCGATGTTGCGATTCCTGTAGGTCTGGCCGAAACGCTTGACCTTGAACGTGGCGCGCCGGTGATGCTGAGTACCGCCAACGGCCGGACCCAGGGCTACCGTACGCAACTGGAAACCCTGCAATTGGGCGATATCCTGTTGCGTAATGTGCGTGCCCTGGTGGTGCCAGGCCTGGATGGCGAGCAAGTATTACTGGGCATGAGCGCCCTTAAACAACTCGAATTTACCCAGCGTGGTGGCACCTTGCTGCTGCGCCAGAACCTGAAATGATGAGGCCCGCATGAGCGACTCCCTTGATCTCAGCCTTGATGGCGTAGAGCGCCGGTCACTGGCTGACTTCACCGAACAGGCCTACCTCAACTACTCCATGTACGTGATCATGGACCGTGCCTTGCCGCACATCGGTGACGGTCTGAAGCCCGTGCAGCGGCGCATTGTCTATGCCATGAGCGAGCTGGGCCTGGACGCTGACTCCAAGCACAAGAAATCGGCGCGTACGGTGGGTGATGTACTCGGCAAGTTCCACCCTCACGGCGATTCGGCCTGCTATGAAGCCATGGTGCTCATGGCGCAGCCCTTCAGCTACCGCTACACCCTGGTTGACGGCCAGGGCAACTGGGGTGCACCGGACGATCCGAAGTCGTTCGCGGCCATGCGTTACACCGAAGCGCGCCTGTCGCGTTATTCCGAAGTTCTGCTCAGCGAGCTGGGGCAGGGGACAGCCGACTGGGTGCCGAACTTCGATGGCACCCTGGACGAACCCGCGGTGCTTCCGGCGCGCCTGCCGAACATCCTGCTCAATGGCACCACCGGCATCGCCGTGGGCATGGCCACCGACGTGCCGCCGCACAACCTGCGTGAAGTCGCCAGTGCCTGCGTGCGTCTGCTGGATGAACCCAAGGCCACGGTGGAGCAGCTGTGTGAGCATATCCAGGGCCCGGACTACCCGACTGAAGCCGAGATCATCACGCCGCGCTCGGAGCTGCTGAAGATCTACGAAAGCGGCCGTGGATCGGTGCGCATGCGTGCGGTCTACCGTATTGAAGATGGCGACATCGTGGTGACCGCGCTGCCGCACCAGGTCTCCGGGGCCAAGGTGCTGGAGCAGATCGCCGCACAGATGCAGGCCAAGAAGCTGCCGATGGTGGCGGACCTGCGCGACGAATCGGACCACGAGAACCCGTGCCGCATCGTGATCATTGCCCGTTCCAACCGGGTCGACCTCGACGAGCTGATGCAGCACCTGTTTGCCACCACTGATCTGGAGTCCAGCTACCGGGTCAACGTCAACATCATCGGCCTGGATGGCCGTCCGCAGTTGAAAAACCTGCGGGCGCTGTTGCTGGAATGGCTGGAGTTTCGTGTGCAGACCGTGCGCCGACGTCTTCAGCACCGTCTGGACAAGGTCGAGCGCCGCCTGCACTTGCTCGAAGGCTTGCTGGTTGCCTTCCTCAATCTGGATGAAGTGATCCACATCATCCGCACCGAGGACCAGCCCAAGGCAGCACTGATTGCCCGGTTTGACCTGACCGAAACACAAGCCGAGTACATCCTTGAAACCCGTCTGCGTCAGTTGGCGCGACTGGAAGAGATGAAAATCCGCAACGAGCAGGATGAACTGGCCAAGGAACAAGCCAAGCTGGTTGCCCTGCTGGGCAGTGAGAGCAAACTGCGCAAGCTGGTGCGTGCCGAGCTGATCAAGGATGCCGAAACCTACGGCGACGACCGTCGGTCGCCGATCATCGAGCGTGCCGAGGCCAAAGCGCTGTCGGAAAACGAGCTGATGCCGACCGAGCCGGTCACCGTCGTGCTGTCGGAAAAAGGCTGGGTGCGCTGCGCCAAGGGGCATGACATCGACGCTACCGGCCTTTCCTATAAAGCCGGTGATGGGTTCAAGACCGCGGCTGCAGGGCGCTCCAACCAATTTGCCGTGTTCATTGACTCTACCGGTCGCAGCTATTCGGTTGCAGCGCATACCCTGCCTTCAGCCCGGGGGCAGGGCGAACCGTTGACCGGGCGCCTGACACCGCCACCGGGCGCAGGCTTCGAATGCGTGCTGCTGCCTGAAGACGATGCGCTGTATGTGATTGCCTCGGACGCTGGCTATGGCTTTGTGGTCAAGGGTGAAGACCTGCAGGCCAAGAACAAGGCCGGCAAGGCCTTGCTCAGCCTGCCCAACGGCGCCAAGGTGATTGCCCCGCGCGCCGTGGCTGATCGCGAGCAGAACTGGCTGGCTGCCGTTACCACCGAAGGCCGCTTGTTGATCTTCAAGGTCAGCGACCTGCCCCAGTTGGGTAAAGGCAAAGGCAACAAGATTATCGGCATCCCGGGTGATCGGGTGGCCAGTCGTGAAGAGTTTGTCACCGATCTTGCCGTGATTCCCGATGGTGCCACGCTTGTGCTGCAAGCTGGCAAGCGTACCCTATCGTTGAAGGCGGATGATCTGGAGCATTACAAAGGCGAGCGGGGGCGTCGCGGTAACAAGCTGCCGCGCGGCTTCCAGCGTGTCGATGCATTGCTGGTGGAAATTCCCGGATAACCGCGGTAGTAGCCTCGAATGGTTAATTAAGCTGCCGTTCGAGGCTGAAACACTGGAGTCGTGCCGCTATTTCGCGGATGATAGGGCCCTTGCGGTGCCAGCGTAGCTGCGTGCCCGAATGAATCTATATACGTATCATTGCGGTTTGCCTTGTGGCGACCGCCTGGATGGGATGATGAAATTTCTGCGCCTTCCGTTTGTGTTGCTGATGAGTGGCATACTCGGGCTGGCCGGTTGCAGCATGCACCAGCCGGTTTCCCTGTACCAGCTCGACAGCGGTGAGCCTGGCCAACCCAAGCAAAGCTCGGGTATGGCTGTCGTACTCGGCCCGGTCTCGGTTGCCGACTACCTGCAGCGCGAGACCCTGCTTCAGCGTCAGTCCGACGGCAGTCTGACGGCGGCGACTGATGGCCGCTGGGCGGGCAGTCTGTCGGCCGATATCGATCAATTGCTGGTGCGTCAGCTGGCGTGGCGCCTGGACAGCCAGCGCGTCGTCCTGGCGCCGGCAACTACCGGCTTCACGCCGGATGTGCAGGTATTACTGTCCATCACCCGGCTTGACTCCGGTACCAACCAGCCGGCCATTCTGGATGCCCAGTGGCGCCTGCTGGACCGCCGTGGTCAGGTCCGTGATAACCGCATCGTGCACCTCGAACAACAGCACCAGGGCAGTGAAGCGGCACAGGTTCAGGCCCAAGGCCAGTTGTTGCAGAAGCTCGCCGAGCAGTTGAGCATTGCCCTCAAGCCCTTGGCCAATCAGCCTCCGATTGCTGAGGAAGCGCCGAAGAAGGCCGCGCCGGTGCAGGTTCGCAAAGAGCCGGAGAAGCCGAAGATTCCATTGGCGACGCCAATTCGTACTGATCTGGAAGTGTTCCGCTTCTAAAGTAAGTGCCCACAAAAAAGCCCGCAGTGATGCGGGCTTTTTTGTGGGTCTCCTACAGACGGTCGTGAGTGCTCAACTCTTGACCCGGCGCTCGTGCATGCGTGCCAGCTGGCGTTCCAGCATCGACGGGTACGGTTCCATCAGGCGTTCTACGCAGCACGCACCCTCGGGGCTGGCAATCGGGCGGATACGAGCCCGTTGGCGAATCAGGGTATCGTCGCTGATCTTGCGCTCCACCAGCAGCAGATTGCGGCTGTGTTGCGACAGCGCCAGGGCGTCCTGGGCCTTTTCGGTCAGCAGCAGGTCGATCTGGCTCATGCCGTCCAATCCTTCGCCCAGCACCAGGCCCAGTTGCAGCTGCAAGGTAATACCGCTGTCCGCCACTTCGATCTGCAGGGCATGACCCAGTGCGCGCAGCAGCTCACCACAACAAATGGCGTTGGTGAGGTAGTCTTCGCCGCTGTCCTGGCTATGGAACAGCATCAGCGTGCTGCCGTCATTGAGGGTATGCACTTCGCTTTCATACAGGGAAGCTGCTTGATCGAGGCAGTCGCGATAGCGCTCCAGCAGTTCCGTCAGGCGGGTGCGGGGCAGCCGCCGAAGTTGTTCCTGGGAGCCCAGCTGCACGGCCAGTACCGCACTGGCTTGCGGTTCGCGATTGAGCGGCACCGGTGCAGGACGCGGAGCGCTGTCGGCTTCGTCGTCCATCAGGTCGGCGAAGGCGTCATCGTGCTCGTCATCCGCGGTAACCGGTTTGCTGACCTTGGGTACGGCGGGGGCTTCGTCAAAACTCGGGTCGCGCAGGTTGCGTACTTCGAATTCAGGCTCGTCTTCGTCGTCTTCAACCGCCTCCGGCTCCGGTTCCCGCGGTGGCGGTGCGAAACGTGTGTGCAGCTGACGCGCCAGATCACCGATCTCATCCTGGCGCTCGGTGGCCGGGGTGAACTCATTGATGTCACGCAGCCATACCCGCAGTTGCAGCAGCGGGGTAGAGATGAAACGCCCCAGGCGCAGACTCATGGCCAAGGCCAGTGCCAGCAGGATGCCGGCAAGGATGCCCATACTCTGCAGGCTGAGGGTCAGCGGCTGCTGGAACTGGCTCATGTCGAGGCTGATGCGCAGCTGGCCAGCGGTGACGTCCTGGAAGGTGATTTTGGTCTGGTACAGGCCTTCTGCTTCACCCAGCAGGCCGTTTTTCGGGCGCTGGCCGGCTTCGGCGAGGATCCGGTTATCGACGCTGTAGATGGCCGCATGGGCGACCAGCGGGTTCTTCACCAGGTTGCCTAGCAGTACGTTGAGGCTGAGGATGTCGTTGGACACCAGCAGCTCGGTGGCTGAAGTCGCTGTCTGCGTGGTCAGGCTCTGCCCCAGGGCGTCGGCCTGTTCATGCATGGCCTGCTTGAACTGCAGCCCCATCACGCAGGCGTAGATCACCAGGGCCAGTGCTACCAGCAGCACGTTGTGGCAGGCGATCCGCAGCGCAAGCGGCACACGACGATGGCGCAGAGCACGAAAAATCAGCAGGAAGAAGTTATCGGTTTTAACGGGCGTGGGCCGGTTCACAGAGCGCGGCTCTTTATGTCGGAGAAGTTGCTGCGCAGTATAGCGAGCGCTCAAGGACCGGCAAAGTATCGGCTGCGCCCGATGGTCAGCGAAAATCGGTAGAATGGGCTTTTTTCTACGAGTCGGAGCCCGTCTTGCGCGAAATCGTTCTGATTAACATCACTGGTGAAGACCGTCCGGGTCTTACTGCGGCCATCACCGGCGTTCTGGCCCAGGGTGGTGTGAACATCCTCGACATCGGTCAGGCTGTGATTCACGACACCCTGTCCTTTGGCATCCTGGTAGAAATTCCGGATACCGAGAAGGCCTCATCGGTGCTCAAGAATATTCTGTTTGCGGGCTATGAGCTCGATCAACAGGTACGATTCACCCCGGTTTCCGAAGCCGACTACCAGAACTGGGTCGAAGGTCAGGGCAAGGCTCGCCACATCGTTACTTTGCTGACGCGCAAGGTCACTGCCGAGCAACTGCAGCGGGTCAGCTCGATCACAGCCCAGTACGGCCTGAACATCGACCATATCGATCGTCTGTCCGGCCGTGTGGCGCTGGATACTCCGGCCGAGCAGGGCAAAGGCTGCATCGAGTTCTCTGTGCGCGGTGAACCGGCCGATCCGCAGGCCTTGCGCGCCGAGTTCCTCAGCGTCGCGCAGGAACTGAACGTTGATATCGCCTTCCAGCAGGACTCGCTGTTCCGTCGCAATCGCCGCCTGGCCGTATTCGATATGGATTCGACCCTTATCGAGGCCGAGGTGATCGACGAACTGGCCAAGGCTGCCGGCGTCGGTGAGCAGGTTTCGGAAATTACCGAGCGGGCCATGCGTGGCGAGCTGGATTTTCGCGCCAGCTTCAAGGAGCGTCTGGCCTTGCTCAAGGGGCTGGACGTCAATGTACTGGATGAAATCGGTGCTTCGCTGCGCCTGACCGAAGGTGCCGAGACCCTGTTCGCCGAGCTCAAGCGCCTTGGCTACAAGACCGCAATCCTGTCTGGCGGCTTCACCTACTTCGCCAAGCAACTGCAAGCCAAGCTGGGCATCGACTATGTCTTTGCCAACGAGCTGGAAGTGGTCGACGGCAAAGTCACCGGTGTTGCCGTGGAGCCGATCGTCGATGCCCAGCGCAAGGCCGATCTGCTCGGCGAGCTGGCGCGCAAGGAAGGTTTGCAGATGGAACAGACCATTGCCGTGGGCGATGGTGCCAACGACCTGCCGATGCTGGCCATCGCCGGCCTGGGTGTGGCCTTCCGGGCCAAGCCGCTGGTGAAACAGTCGGCCAAGCAGGCCATTTCGACCCTGGGTCTGGATGGTGTGCTGTACCTGCTGGGCTTCCGTGATCGCGACGGCCGTAGCTGATCGGTACCCAAACAAAAACGCCGCCCTGACAGGCGGCGTTTTTGTTTATGGCAGTGTCGGTCAGGCGTTGGCAGGCTGCGCCAGGCGTTGACCCATGCTGACGGTTGAGCCGGCACCGAGTTCTTCAGCCCACTTGACCTGGTCGGGCCCGAACAGCACGACAGCGGTCGAGCCCAGCTTGAAGCGGCCCAGTTCTGCACCTTTTTCCAGGTGGATAGGCGCGCGGCTGGCTTCATCGTAACGGAAGGTCTTGAGCTCACGCTTGGGTGGCGTTACCAGCCCGGCCCAGACCGTTTCGATCGAGGCCACGATCATCGCGCCGACCAGTACAACGGCCATCGGCCCGCGCTCGGTATCGAAGATGCACACGACGCGCTCGTTGCGGGCAAACAGCTCCGGTACGTTTTCGGCAGTTGTCTGGTTGACCGAGAACAGGCGACCCGGCACATAGATCATCTCGCGCAGCGTGCCTGCCAGGGGCATGTGCACGCGGTGATAGTCCTTGGGCGACAGGTAGATAGTGGCAAACTCACCGCCCATGAACGGCGCAGCGTTGGCCGGGTCACCGCCGAGCAATTCCAGGGCGCTGAAGCTGTGGCCCTTGGCCTGGAAGATGCGCCCGTGTTCGATCGGGCCCAGCTGGCTGACTGCGCCATCGGCCGGGCAGAGGATCGCGCCCGGGGTTTCATCGAGCGGGCGGGCACCAGGCTTCAAGGCACGGGTGAAGAAGGCATTGAAGTGTTCGTAAGCGCTGAGGTCTTCGACCAGGGCCTGGGACATGTCGACCTGGTAACGCTTGGCGAACCAGCTGGTGAAGGCATTCTTGAACCAGCGTACGCGGCATTCGGCGACACAGCCGGCCAGGCGCGACAGCAGGTGGTGAGGCAGCAGGTACTGACTGATGATGAACAAGCGGGATTTCATTGAGTTTCCTTGATTCTTCAAATTTCTACAGGCGTGTCCGGGTGGTTGCCCCATTCACCCCAGGAGCCGGCGTAGGCCTTGACCCGCGGGTAACCCAGGGCCTTGGCGACCAGGTAGGTAAAGCCTGAGCGGTGGTGGGTCTGGCAGTGGGTGACCACTTCCTTGTCCTTGCTGATACCCAGTTGCTCGAGGATTTCGGGCATGTCTTTGCGGATGCGCTGCTGATTGTTCAGGTCCATGCCGGCGGTCCACTCGAAGTTGACTGCACCAGGAATGTGCCCGCCCTTGGCGGCCAGCACTTTCTCGCCACGGTATTCGGCAGGGCTGCGTGCGTCCCAGATTGCCAGATCGTCGGAGCCGAGGCGGCTTTGCAGGTACTCACGCGTGGCCGTTGGCCCTTCGTGCAGGACCAGATTGACCGTACCGGTAGCCGCGGGCGGGACGTCGGTGCTGAGGTTGCTCGCCGGCCAGGCATGTGCGCCGCCATTGAGGTAGTGATAGCGGCTGTGGCCGATCACATCCAGCAGCCAGATGAAGCGGCCAGCCCAGCCGCCACCTTCGTCGTCATAGACCACGTAGACCGCTTCGGGGTTGTGCCCGAGCTCGGCAAACAGTTTTTCCAGGTCGGCCTTGGCCGGTAGCAGCCCAGGTGCCGGTGGCTGGCCCAGTTGGGTGCGCTTCGGATCGACAAAGCGTGCGCCTGGAACATGCCCGCTGGCGTAGCGGTTGGCGCTGGTCAGGTCTACCAGGATCAACTCTGGCACATCCAGCCGTACTTGCAGGTCAGCCGGCTCGATTACCAGGGGCAAGCCAGAAAAGTCAGTCATCCAGAGTCTCCAGATCGGGGCAGAGGCGGCGATTGTAGCGCAAGGTTCAGGCGCTGCGGTTGCTGAAGGCGGTGAGTGCGCGTTCGATGCATTGCGCGGTTTTGCCAAACGCCTGCACGCTGACGTCGGCCAGTGGTTTACCGCCCTGGTCGGCAATCAACAGCATGATCACGCGACCATTGCTCGAGAGCGAGCGCAATAACACATGCTCACTGCGAAACAGCGCGCGCAGGCTGGCAGGCAGCAGGGCGGAGAACTGTGCATGATTTTCTGGTGTCAGGCGCAGTTGTGCGGACTTGCTCATCAAACGCTGAAGCAGGCTGTTTTGCTCAATGGACAGCACAAGCCCGGCGGCCTCTGCTGGCACACCGGCCAGCTGATGCACCCGCAACTGGCTTTGAGCCTTGTCGGTCATCAGCAGCATCACCCGCTGCATGCCGCAGGCGACCAGGGCGTCTTTGGCCTGGCTGGTCAGGTGGATGGCGTTACTGAACGGACTGGGCTCGACCAACAGTTCGGCGCAACGCGCACGCCAGGTGCTCAAGGCCTGGGCCGAGGGCGGCGGCGGGGCGATCAGCCCGGGGTGCAAGCGCTGCTGATGCCAGGGCCAGAGCAGTGCCTGGGCCGGGTGGAACAGGTCGCGGGCCGCGTGGTGCCGGGCGCTGGTGACTGCTTGTTGGTGCACCAGTTGCTGCACATCGTCCAGAGGCGCTTGCAGGTACAGGCTTGTTAGCAACTGCCAGCGGCGCACGTGCGCGGTGGTCCAGCCGACCTGTGCGGCCAGGGCCAGGCCGTTGGCCAGTAATACGGTATTGGCCGGCTGGTTGAACCAGCGGCGAAGCTCAGGGCGTTCATCCAGGTGCTGTTGTTGGCGCAGGCTGTTTTGCTCGCGGGCAATGTGCAGTGCCTGGGCGAGCAGGCGGCGCTCGTCCTGCAACAGGTGATAACCGCGGGTGACCCATTCGGGCAGGCGCCAATGCTCGGCCATTGCCTTGCACAGACTCAGCACGCGCACACCAAATAGCTCGCTTTCCACCTTCTGTGCCGATTCACCTTTGTGCACGACCCGCAGCTCCCAGTCTTCGAGCAGTTTGGGATGGGTCAGGGCGAGGGGCCACAACGGTGACAGGAACAACAGGCTGCCCCAGTGAATCTCCTGCCAGAGCCGCGCCAGTCGGCTGGCGAACAGTCCGTTGGCCTGCTGGCTGGCATGCTGGCTGACCAGCTGCAACTGGCGCAGGGTGGCTGGAATCTCGCCCTCGGGCAGCGTCGGCAGGCGCTCCAGCAACTCGGCCGTTCGCGCCAGTCCCAGTCGGTTCAGGGCAATTTCCAGGCTCTCGGCAGGTTCGCTGAGGGTACTCGAGGTGTGATGGTTGGCTTCGCGGATCACGCTGAGCACCAGTGCCGGGCTGCCTTGCATCATTTCGGCGATGTCGCGCAACGAACGGCGGCTGTCGCCAATGGCGGCTTTGACGCGTTCGTAACTGGCCAGCGGAACGGGCAGGCGCGCGCTATCGAGCAGCTTGACCCAGGCATCGAGTGTTTTCGGAGTTTTATCTGGCACGATGGTTTCAATAGGCATGCTGGAGGGGCCGAACTGGCTTTTCGCCTTGACTGACTATAGTCTGGCGCAGTTCTGCCGATAAGTAGAAGAAGAGTTTTTTTAACTTCCGCTCACGACCCTGACCACGACAGTAAGTGCTTTCTATCTATGGCTAAAATTATCGGCATCATCGTCGTATTCGCGAGTGTGCTCGGCGGATATGTTTTGTCCCACGGTAAAATTGCAGCACTGATCCAGCCCTTTGAGGTGCTGATTATCGGTGGTGCGGCCTTCGGTGCGTTCCTGCAGGCGAACCCTGGTTACATGACCATGCATGTAATCAAGAAGTCGCTGAAGATGTTTGGCACGCGCTTTACCCACACCTTCTATATCGAGGTGCTGGGGCTGGTCTACGAGATCCTCAACAAGAGCCGGCGCGAAGGCATGATGGCGATCGAAGCCGATATCGAAGACGCCGCTGCCAGTCCGATCTTTGCCAAATACCCCGCCGTGCTGGGCGATGAGCGCATGACCGCGTTTATCTGCGACTACCTGCGCATCATGTCCACCGGCAACATGGCGCCGCATGAGCTCGAAGGGCTGTTCGACATGGAGCTGCTGAGCATGAAAGAAGAGCTCGAGCACCCTTCCCATGCTGTCACCGGTATTGCCGACGGCATGCCAGGCTTTGGTATCGTCGCGGCGGTATTGGGTATCGTGGTGACCATGGCGTCGCTGGGCGACGGTGACCAGAAATCCATTGGCCTGCACGTGGGTGCGGCGCTGGTCGGTACCTTCTTCGGTATTCTTGCCGCCTACGGCTTCTTTGGCCCGCTGGCCACGGCCTTGCGTCAGGATGCGAGGGAAGAACTCAACGTTTATGAAGCCATCAAGGCTTCGTTGGTGGCTTCGGCTTCCGGCATGCCGCCGTCGCTGGCCGTGGAGTTTGGGCGCAAGGTGCTGTTCCCGGCCCACCGTCCAAGCTTCGCCGAGCTGGAACAAGCAGTTCGCGGACGCTGAGTCATGGAAAACAATCAGCCCATTATCGTCAAACGCGTCAAGCGCTTTGGCGACGGCCACCACGGTGGTGCCTGGAAGATCGCCTTCGCCGACTTTGCTACGGCGATGATGGCGTTCTTTCTGGTGCTGTGGTTGCTGTCGACGGCAACGCCTGAGCAGAAGATCGCCATTGCCGGTTACTTCAAAGACCCGATCGGCTTTTCCGAGAGCGGCACGCCCTACATTATTGACCTGGGCGGTTCACCGCAGCTGGCGCCGGAAAAGACCATCAACCCGGAAGTAAAGTCCGAGCCGACGCCGGATACCAGTATCCAGCTGGACCAGGACAAGGTGGAAAGCATGGCCGAGCAAGTCGAGCGCGAGCGCCTCGAACTGCTCCTGCAAGAGCTGCAGAACAAGGTCGAAGAAAACCCGCAGCTGCAGAAATTCAAGGACCAGATCCTCTTCGAAATTACCCAGGATGGCCTGCGTATCCAAATCATGGATGCCGAGAACCGGCCAATGTTCGACCTGGGCAGTGCGCGGCTGCAGCCGTACTTCGAAGACATCCTGCTGGCCATGGCCGATACCATCAAGGCGGTACCGAACAAGATCAGTATCAGCGGTCATACCGATGCCAAGCCTTACGCCGGCACCGGTGAGTTCGGTAACTGGGAGTTGTCGGCCAACCGCGCCAACGCCGCGCGACGGGCGCTGGTTGCCGGTGGCTATCCGGACTCTCAGGTGGCACGGGTAGTGGGTTATGCCTCATCGTCGCTGTTCGATCGGGCCAACCCGCTAAACCCGGTCAACCGGCGTATCGATATCATCGTGTTGACCAAAAAAGCCCAGCGCAGCATCGAAGGCGAGCAACCGCAGCCGGCTGCGCCTGAGGGGGCTCCGGCCGGTGACGCTGCACCGGCACCGGCACCGGCTACGACAGCGCCGCCGAGTGAGCCAGAGCCGATGCAACCGCGAGAGTTGCGTCAGAAACTGAACATCTTCGAAGACGGTGTGTTGAAGATGGACGAGCCCAAACAGTAAATGCGGCAGCAAAAGCAACGCCCGCCCGGAGCGATCCCGGCGGGCGTTGTGCTTTATTGCGTGGTCGTGCGGCGCCTCAGAAACCGCGACGGATTTTTGCTTTCAGGTCGGCATGGAAGAAGTTGGCATTGATGCGGTTGGTAGCGTCGGCGTCAGAACCGGAGAGGGTGATCGAGCGTTTGAAGGTCTGTTCATCGTGGTAGGCGAGCACGAACAGGTCGATATGTTCGCGGGCGCGCATGATCGGCCACTTCTCCAGGTAGTCAGGGAGTGGGCTTTCCCCGCATTGCAGTAGCGATACACGGCGGTTGTGCTGGGTAGCGGCGCCTATCTGAAAAGGTATCCACCAGTTGTCGGCATTTTCCTGGGAAAGGACAGCGATCAGGTGCGTGCAGTTGCTGATGCTGTGACAGAGCAGTTCACTGATCGTGTCGGTTGTGTGCTCGGTGTTGCCATCGAACAGGTCCAGGCAGGTGTTGATGCCTTCGAGCTTGAGGCGCTCGTTGATGATAAAGGCCTCCAGGCGGTCCTGGTGACGGTAGCTGATCACCACCGGCATCGCGCGTGCACCCGTTGCGCCAGCGTTTATGCGATTGGTACGTAAGGTTTGCATTGTCATTGTTGATTCCTTTCATACTCAGGGCATTGAGGCGGTTCGTTTCCGTAATGGCGAACCTGAAAGGTGACAATCCGTCAAACCTGTAGGGGTAACAAGGGACCACTTAAAATAAGGAATAACCCTGCATGGCGGGGTAAATTTCCTTACAGACAGGTCCTGCATGGCGATTGCGTGAGGCCCATGCAGGCCTCACTGACAACCTTCAGTAACTGTCCTGGGGCAAGCTGGCGATGATCGAGCGGTAGCTGTTCATCCGCTGTTGTTGAACGCGACCGTCTTCCAGGGCCTTGAGCAGGGCGCAGCCTGGTTCGCGGTCATGTTTGCAGTCGCGGAAGCGGCAAGTGCCGAGCAGGTCGCTGAACTCGATGAAACCCGCCTCGACATCGGCACGGCTGACATGGCCGAGGCCAAACTCACGAATGCCAGGTGAGTCGATCAGTTCACCACCGCCGGGAAAATGGTACAGCCGTGCGGTCGTGGTGGTGTGGGTGCCTTGGCCAGACCATTCCGACAGGTCGCCAACCCGCGTCTGAACCTCGGGCAGCAGGCTGTTGACCAGCGACGATTTACCCACGCCGGACTGGCCGACAAACACACTGATATGGCCATCCAGGCGTGCCTGCAGTTGCTGCATGCCGTCACCATGGTGCGCCGAGACTTCCAGCAACGGGTAACCCAGCTGCCGGTAAACCGCCAGCAGGGCGTTGAGCGCCGGGGCGTTCTGTTCGTTGATCAGGTCGGCCTTGTTCAACAGCAGCAGGGGGCGAATACCGGCGTGCTCGGCGGCGACCAGGTAGCGGTCGATCAGGTTGGCATGGGGCTCGGGAGCCGGCGCGAAGACAATCACGATCAGGTCGACGTTAGCGGCCACCGGCTTGAGCTGGCCGCGGCTGTCCGGGCGGCACAGCTCGGTGCTGCGCGGCATTTGCGCAACGATCACGCCGATGCCCTGGTTGCCAGCGCGCCAGACCACCTTGTCGCCAGTGACCAGTGCGGGCAGGTTGGCGCGCAGGTGGCAGCGGAACACCTGGCCGGCTACATCGCCGTCCTGGGCTTCGACTTCGACCTGCACGCCAAAGTGGGCGATCACCAGGCCGAGTTGTTCCGGGCCGAGGTCACCGCCTTCGAGCTCCTTCAGGGTCTGTTGTTCGCGTTTGGCGGCGCGGGCAGCGCGTTCACCCTGGATTTTTTCGATCCGCCAGTTTTGGCGGCGATTGAGCTGGCGTTTGGCCATGAAAGTTCCGTGTGCGGCATGCATTATTAAACGGCGAGGAGTTTAGCACGCTCCACTAGGCTAAACTGCGCACCTACCGAGGAGCAGAATCATGCAGAACCCACACAACCTGATCTGGATCGACCTGGAAATGACCGGTCTGGATCCGGACCACGACGTCATCATCGAAATGGCCACCATTGTCACCGACAGCGACCTCAATACCCTGGCCGAAGGTCCGGTGATCGCTATCCATCACAGTGACGAGGTGCTGGCGCGCATGGATGAGTGGAACACCCGCACCCACGGCGCCTCCGGCCTGACCCAGCGGGTCAAGGACAGTACCGTCAGCATGGCTGAAGCCGAGGCCCAGACCATCGCCTTCCTTGAGCAGTGGGTACCCAAAGGCAAGTCGCCGATCTGTGGCAACAGCATCTGTCAGGACCGCCGGTTCCTCTACCGCCACATGCGTGGCCTGGAAAACTATTTCCACTACCGCAACCTGGATGTCTCGACCCTGAAAGAACTGGCGGCACGCTGGGCACCCGAAGTGCGCGACAGTTTCAAGAAGGGCGGTACCCACCTGGCGCTGGACGACATTCGTGAGTCGATCAACGAACTGCGTCACTATCGCGAGCATTTCATCAAGTTCTGATGATGCTACCGCACGGTAAGTGCAACACGCCGTGCGGCGCCCCCTTTTGGTGCCTTTGGCAACTGGGTAGACTGCGCGCCCTTTTGCACGGATCTGCGCCATGTTGTTGATGCTCTACCTGATTGCAATCACTGCTGAAGCCATGACGGGTGCGTTGTCGGCTGGCCGACGCGGCATGGACTGGTTTGGCGTGGTGCTGATTGCCTGCATCACCGCACTGGGGGGCGGGTCGGTGCGTGACGTGCTGCTGGGCCACTACCCGCTGACCTGGGTCAAGCACCCGGAATACCTGGTGTTGACCAGCTTTGCCGCGTTGATGACCATCTTCATTGCACCGTTGATGCGCCACCTGCGCTCACTGTTTCTGGTGCTCGATGCGTTGGGTCTTGTCGCCTTTACCCTGATTGGCTGCATGACCGCGCTGGAAATGGGCCAAGGCATGTTGGTGGCTTCAATCAGTGGGGTGATCACCGGGGTGTTCGGCGGTATCTTGCGGGACATTTTCTGTAACGATATTCCGCTGATCTTCCGCCGCGAGTTGTATGCCAGCGTTTCCTTTGCGGCCGCCTGGTTCTACCTGGGTTGTGTGTACTTCAATGTACCGGGTGAGCAGGCCATCTTGCTGACCTTGTTTGGCGGGTTTCTGCTGCGTTTGTTGGCCATTCGCTTTCACTGGGAAATGCCGAAATTTCATTACAACGATGAGCACTGATTGAGGTTGTTGCACCCTCTGTAGGAGCGGTAATAGTCTGCCATCAGTGACTATCTCGCTGGGCATGTTGCTTCAGCGCCCATTCCACATGCTCGCGTACCAGCTCCGACGGATAGTCCACGCGCGCTTTGAGGGCCTCGAGCACCGGGATGGTCGAAGGCGCATTGCCCAGACCGACCGCCAGGTTGCGCAGCCAGCGTTCATACCCCGCACGGCGCAGTGGTGAGCCTTCGGTACTGTCGAGAAAGGTCTTCTCGTCCCACATGAACAACTCCGCCAGGCCCGCGCTGTCCAGCGCATGGCGAGGCTTGAAGTCGTTCTCGGCCGTGGGTTTGGCGAACCGGTTCCACGGACAGACGATCTGGCAATCGTCGCAGCCGAACACCCGGTTGCCGATCAGGGCGCGGAGCTCTTCGGGAATCGCGCTTTTAAGCTCGATCGTCAGGTACGAAATGCAGCGCCGGGCGTCGAGCACATAAGGGCCGACAAAGGCCTGGGTCGGGCAGATGTCCAGGCAGGCGCTGCAGCGGCCGCAGTGTTCGCTGACCTGAGGAGGGTCGACCGGTAGCGGCAGGTCGACGAACAGTTCGGCCAGAAAGAAGTAGCTGCCTGCCTTGCGGTTGAGCAGCAGGGTGTTTTTGCCGATCCAGCCGAGCCCTGCCTGTTCGGCGATGGCTTTTTCCAGCACCGGAGCGCTGTCCACGAAGGCGCGAAAGCCGAAGGGACCGATTTCTTTCTGAATGCGCTCGGCCAGGTGCTGTACGCGTTTGCGCACCAGCTTGTGGTAGTCGCGACCCAGTGCATAACGGGAGATGTAGGCTTTTTCTGGCTGGGCCAGTTGCTGGGCCATGCGTGTGTCACCCGGCAGGTAGTCCATGCGCAGCGACACCACGCGCAGGGTGCCGGGTACCAGCTGTTCGGGGTGCGAGCGTTTGCTGCCATGCGCCCCCATATAGTCCATTTCACCGTGGTAACCGGCTTGTAGCCAGCGCTCGAGGTGCTGTTCATGCTCAGCCAGATCCACCCCGGCGATGCCGACATGGGCAAAGCCGAGTTCATTGCCCCACTCCTTGATGGAGTGGGCCAGTGCGGGAAGATCGGGAATGGCAGGCATGGGAATTAAGGCAACACAGACTCAGGTGCGTATAATTCTGCCAGACATCGGAGCCTTTGACCCATGCCGCAGACCAAACACCCGCTAAACCCAGCGATTACGCTCTCCAGTATCAATCTGGCAACGCTGGCGCCCCGCGCATTTGCCGCCCAGAAAGGTGATTTCGGCCATGTGCTGGTGGTCGGTGGTGACCGTGGCACTGGCGGTGCTGTGCTGCTCAGTGCGCAGGCGGCGTTGCGTTGTGGTGCCGGTCTGGTGTCGTTGGCCACCCGCAGTGAGCATGTCCCGGCAAGCCTGGCGCGCTTGCCGGAAGTCATGGCCCTGGGCGTGCACTCCGCCAACCAATTGATGACACCGATCGAGCGCGCCTCGGTGATCGTGGTCGGACCGGGCCTGGGCCAGGCCGCTTGGGGGCGCAGCCTGCTATCGGCGGTGGCCAGTGCCCAGGTGCCGCAGGTGTGGGACGCCGACGCATTGAACCTGCTGGCGCGTGAGCCGCTGGCACTGCCGGCAACCAGTATTCTGACCCCGCATCCGGGCGAGGCTGCCCGGCTGCTGGGAATGTCCACCGAAGCCGTGCAGGCCGATCGTCCTGGCGCTGCGCGTAAACTGGCGCGCAAATATGCGGTCGTATGTGTGCTCAAGGGCGCTGGAACCCTGGTGGCAGACCCGTCGGGACAACTGGCGCGCTGCACGCGTGGGCATCCGGCGATGGCCGGTGCCGGTCTGGGCGATGTACTCAGTGGGGTGCTTGGGGCGCTGCTGGCCCAGGGCATGTCGAACTGGGACGCCGCCTGCCTGGGTGTGTGGCTGCATGCCTGCGCTGGCGAGCGACTGGGGCTGGAGGGCCGGGGACTGGCGGCCAGCGATCTGGTCCCGGTGATTCGTCAACTATTGGAGGAGCATTCAGCGTGTCAGGTGTAACCCTGTTTTTGGCCGACGAAGAGGCCATGGTCCGTTTCGGCAACCGAATCGCCGAGGTGACCAAAGGTCACGGCGTGATTTTTCTTGAAGGCGACCTGGGCGCAGGTAAAACAACCTTGTCGCGTGGCATTATTCGCGGCCTGGGGCATGCTGGCGCGGTTAAGAGTCCTACATTTACCGTGGTCGAGCCCTACGAGATCGGCGACATCCGCGCTTTTCACTTTGACCTCTATCGCCTCGTCGATCCGGAGGAGCTGGAGTTCCTCGGTATTCGCGACTACTTCGAAGATGACGCCCTGTGTTTATTCGAATGGCCCCAAAAGGGGGCGGGTGTTTTGCCAAAGCCCGACCTGACCATTACCATAAGCCCCCAGGCGAGCGGTCGTTCGCTCAACCTGTCGCCGCAGGGGGCACGTGGCGAAGCCTGGTGTGCCGCTCTGGCCTTGGAATTCAAATAGAAAATGGGGATAGGTATGCGCTTTCGCGCGCTGGTTGCAGTCGTAGGATTGCTGCTTACGGCGGTAACTGTTGATGCTCTGGCCGTCACGCAAGTCAAGAGTGTGCGTTTATGGCGAGCACCGGATAACACACGGCTGGTGTTCGACCTTTCCGGGCCCGTGCAGCACAGCGTGTTTACCCTGACCGCCCCGGATCGCCTGGTTATCGATATCAATGGTGCGACCCTGGCCGCGCCGTTGTCGGTGTCGACCGCCAATACCCCCATTACCAGCGTGCGTTCGGCCCAGCGCACGCCGACCGACCTGCGTGTCGTGGTCGACCTGAGCAAGTCCGTAACGCCCAAGAGTTTTACTCTGGCGCCGAATGCCCAGTACGGCAATCGCCTGGTGGTCGACCTCTATGACCAGGCGTCCGATGCCGTTGCCCCACCGCCCACACCGCCGGTCGCCACCACGCCGGCCGTGCCGGTTACGCCTGCGCAACCGGCAATCAAGCTGACCCCGGTGCCCAATGGCAAGCGCGACATCGTGATCGCCATCGACGCCGGTCATGGTGGTGAAGACCCGGGCGCTTCGGGTTCCAAGGGGCAACATGAAAAAGACATCGTGCTGTCGATTGCCAAAGAGTTGCAGCGCCAGATCAACAGCGAGAAGGGCTTTCGCGCCGAGCTGACGCGAACCGGTGACTACTTCATTCCGTTGCGCAAACGTACCGAAATCGCCCGCAAGAAGGGCGCTGACCTGTTTATCTCGATTCACGCCGACGCCGCGCCGTCCAAAGCGGCATTCGGTGCGTCGGTGTTTGCCTTGTCCGATCGCGGCGCCACTTCGGAAACTGCTCGCTGGCTGGCAGACAGTGAAAACCGTTCCGACCTGATCGGTGGGGCCGGCAACGTCAGCCTCGATGACAAGGACCGCATGCTCGCTGGTGTACTGCTCGATCTGTCGATGACCGCCTCGCTGAGTTCGAGCCTGAATGTCGGGCAGAAAGTGCTGGGCAACATGGGCCGGGTTACGCCGTTGCATAAGCGTCGCGTCGAGCAAGCCGGCTTCATGGTACTCAAGTCGCCGGATATCCCGTCGATCCTCGTTGAAACCGGGTTCATTTCCAACGCCAACGAAGCGGCGAAGCTGGCCACGCCGAGCCATCAGCAGTCGCTGGCCCGCTCGATCCACAGCGGCGTACGTCAGTTCTTCCAGCAGAACCCGCCACCTGGCACCTACATTGCGTTCCTGCGTGACAGCGGCAAGATCGCCCAGGGGCCTCGGGAACACAGCGTTCGCCCGGGTGAAACCCTGGCCATGATCGCGGTGCGCTACCAGGTCAGCGTGGCCAACCTGCGCAGTGCCAACAGCCTCAAGACTGATGAGCTCAAGGTCGGGCAGAGCCTTAACATCCCCACCACTGCCCTGGCATCCCAGCAATGACCGACAGCGCACGGATCGAACTGCTCAGCCCGCGGCTGGCGAACCAGATCGCCGCCGGCGAAGTGGTCGAACGCCCGGCGTCGGTCATCAAGGAGTTGCTGGAGAACAGCCTGGACTCCGGTGCGCGGCGCATTGATGTGGAGGTCGAACAGGGTGGCGTCAAGCTGTTGCGGGTGCGTGATGACGGCAGCGGTATCGCCGCCGACGACCTGCCCTTGGCCCTGGCCCGTCACGCCACCAGCAAGATCCGCGATCTCGAAGACCTGGAACGGGTGATGAGCCTGGGTTTTCGCGGTGAAGCGCTGGCGTCGATCAGCTCTGTCGCCCGGTTGACCCTGACCTCGCGCACGCGTGATGCCGAGCAGGCCTGGCAAGTGGAAACCGAAGGCCGGGACATGGCCCCGCGGGTTCAGCCTGCGGCACACCCGGTGGGTACCTCGGTGGAAGTGCGCGACCTGTTTTTCAATACGCCAGCGCGTCGCAAGTTCCTAAAGACCGAAAAAACCGAATTCGATCACCTGCAGGAAGTGATCCGACGCCTGGCGCTGGCACGCTTCGATGTCGGTTTTCACCTGCGCCACAACGGCAAGAGCATTCTCAGCCTGCACGAAGCCCACGACGATACTGCACGAGCCCGGCGCGTGGCGGCGATCTGCGGGCCAGGTTTTCTGGAGCAGGCGTTGCCGATTGAAATCGAGCGCAATGGCTTGCACCTGTGGGGTTGGGTCGGCTTGCCGACGTTCTCGCGCAGCCAGGCCGACTTGCAGTATTTCTTCGTCAACGGTCGTGCGGTGCGCGACAAGCTGGTGGCCCACGCGGTGCGCCAGGCGTATCGCGATGTGCTGTTCAATGGCCGGCACCCGACGTTCGTGCTGTTCTTTGAGGTCGATCCCACGGGGGTCGACGTCAACGTGCACCCGACCAAGCATGAAGTACGTTTTCGTGATGGCCGCATGGTTCACGACTTTCTGTATGGCACGCTGCACCGGGCCCTGGCCGATGTGCGCCCGGAAGATCAGCTGGCTGCGCCTGCCGCGACCAGCGAGATCATCCGGCCCAGCGGCATCCAGGCGGGCGAGTTTGGCCCGCAGGGCGAAATGCGCCTGGCAGCCAACCTGCTTGAGCAGCCGATGGCCGAGCCGGGCATGCGTCCTGCCGGTGCCAGCAGCGGTAGTGGTGCGGGCGGTGGATTCCAGTACCAGTACTCCCCGCGCCCGGCTCAGGCCGTGCCTGCGGCCGAGGCCCAGAGCGTTTATCGTGAGTTCTTTGCGCCACTGAACGACGCCGCGCCGACGACGCTGCCCGAGTCCCAGGGCGATATCCCGCCGCTGGGCTATGCCCTGGCCCAACTCAAGGGCATCTATATCCTTGCCGAGAATGCCGTGGGTCTGGTGCTGGTGGACATGCACGCCGCCCATGAGCGCATCATGTACGAGCGCTTGAAAGTCGCCATGGCCAGCGAAGGGCTCAGCGGCCAGCCGCTGCTGGTGCCCGAGTCCCTGGCATTGAGCCAGCGTGAAGCCGATTGCGCTGAAGAGCATGCCGAATGGTTCCAGCGCCTGGGCTTCGAGCTTCAGCGTCTGGGCCCGGAAAGCCTGGCGATCCGGCAGATTCCGGCACTGCTCAAGCAGGCCGAGGCCAACCGTCTGGTTCAGGATGTGCTGGCCGACCTGATGGAATACGGCACCAGTGACCGCATTCAGGCGCACTTGAACGAACTGCTTGGTACCATGGCCTGCCATGGCGCGATCCGTGCCAACCGGCGCCTTGCGGTGGCAGAAATGAACGGCCTGCTGCGCGATATGGAAAACACCGAGCGCAGCGGTCAATGCAACCATGGCCGACCGACCTGGACCCAACTGGGTCTGGACGATCTGGACAAACTGTTCCTGCGCGGTCGATAAAATGAGTGGCAAACCACCCGCGATATTTCTCATGGGCCCGACCGCGGCGGGCAAGACCGACCTGGCCATTGAACTGACCAAGGTGCTGCCCTGCGAGCTGATCAGCGTCGATTCGGCGCTGGTTTATCGGGGCATGGACATCGGCACTGCCAAGCCCTCCAAAGAGGTATTGGCGGCCCACCCGCACCGCCTGATCGATATCCTCGATCCTGCTGAAAGCTACTCTGCGGCCGATTTTCGTCGTGATGCGCTGCAGGCGATGGCCGAGATCACCGCGCGCGGCAAGATTCCGCTGCTGGTCGGCGGCACCATGTTGTATTACAAGGCGTTGCTCGAAGGCCTGGCTGACATGCCGGCGGCTGACCCACAGGTGCGTGCGGAACTCGAAGAGGAGGTCTCACGCCTGGGATTGCAGGGGTTGCACCAGCAATTGGCGGCGGTCGACCCCGAGTCGGCGGCGAGAATTCACCCCAATGACCCCCAGCGCCTGATCCGTGCGCTGGAAGTCTACCGCGTCAGCGGCATGACTATGACAGCGCACCGTCTGCGTCAATCCGCGGAAAGTAGCGCGGCAGGCCCCTCGGGTGCGGGGCATTTGCCCTATACTGTCGCCAGCCTGGCCATTGCGCCTAACGATCGTCAGCTGTTGCACGAACGGATAGCGCTACGATTTGGGCAAATGTTGGAACAGGGCTTCGTTGACGAGGTCCGATTGCTGCGAGCCAGAAGTGACTTGCACGCGGGACTGCCGTCTATACGGGCGGTTGGTTATCGCCAGGTCTGGGATCATCTTGATGGCAAGTTAACATCGGTTGAAATGCGGGAGCGCGGCATTATTGCCACTCGCCAATTGGCGAAACGGCAATTCACCTGGTTGCGTAGTTGGGCTGACCTGCACTGGCTGGACAGCCTGGACTGCGACAATCTGTCTCGCACCTTGAAATACCTGGGATCGGTCTCCATATTGGGCTGAGTCCTTGCAATTGCCGTCTATCCTTGGGGGTGGGGCGGCTTGAGCCATCAGTTTTTTGATTTTTTTACTATTGATCCTTACAGGAGTGCGGCATATGTCAAAAGGGCATTCGCTACAAGACCCTTACTTGAATACTTTGAGAAAAGAAAAAGTTGGGGTTTCGATCTATCTGGTTAACGGCATCAAGCTGCAGGGCACGATCGAATCCTTCGACCAATTCGTGATTCTGCTGAAAAACACCGTCAGCCAGATGGTTTACAAGCACGCTATCTCGACAGTTGTTCCTGTGCGTCCGATCCGCCTGCCAAGCGCATCCGAATCCGAGCATGGCGACGCTGAGCCAGGTAACGCCTGATAGGAGTCTGCTTTGTTCTTTGAGCGCCACGGTGGTGGTGAACGAGCGGTCCTTGTTCACTTGGAAGGTCAGAACCCTGAGGCGCGCGAAGATCCGCAGGAGTTTCGGGAGCTGGCACTGTCGGCTGGGGCCGATATTGTCGCGTTCGCCAATGTGGCGCGGCATCAACCCACCGCCAAATACCTGATTGGCAGCGGCAAGGTCGAAGAATTACGCGACCTGGTCAAAGCCGAACAGGTAGATTTGGTGATTTTCAATCACACCCTCACGCCCAGTCAGGAACGTAACCTCGAGCGCGTTTTCGAGTGTCGCGTGCTTGACCGCACCGGTTTGATTCTCGACATCTTCGCCCAGCGGGCGCGAACCCATGAAGGCAAGCTGCAGGTCGAACTGGCCCAGCTCGAATACATGAGTACGCGGCTGGTACGCGGCTGGACGCACCTTGAGCGGCAAAAAGGTGGTATCGGCCTGCGTGGTCCGGGTGAAACCCAGCTGGAAACCGACCGGCGCCTGTTGCGGGTACGCCTGCGCCAGATCAAGTCGCGCCTGGAAAAGGTCCGCAGCCAGCGTGAGCAGGCTCGCCGTGGCCGCAAACGGGCTGATATTCCGTCCGTTTCCCTGGTCGGTTACACCAACGCCGGCAAGTCCACCCTGTTCAATGCCCTGACCCAGTCCGAGGTCTACGCGGCAGACCAGCTGTTCGCTACCCTCGACCCGACCTTGCGCCGCCTTGAGCTCGACGATGTCGGGCCGATCGTGCTGGCAGATACCGTGGGCTTCATTCGTCATCTGCCGCACAAGCTGGTCGAAGCTTTTCGAGCTACGCTCGAAGAGTCGAGCAACTCTGACTTGCTGCTGCATGTGATCGATGCGCACGAGCCTGATCGGATGGAACAGATCGAGCAGGTCATGGCGGTGCTGGGGGAGATTGGCGCAGAAGGCTTGCCGATCCTTGAGGTCTATAACAAACTCGACCTGCTTGAGGCTGTCGAGCCGCAGATTCAGCGCGATGCCGATGGCAAGCCGCAGCGGGTCTGGGTCTCGGCGCGTGATGGGCGTGGCCTGGAACTGGTGGGGCAGGCGATCGCCGAGCTACTGGGGGATGACCTGTTTATCGGAACCTTGCGCCTTGGGCAGCGTTTTGCCCGGTTGCGCGCGCAATTTTTTGCGTTGGGTGCGGTGCAGGGCGAAGAGCACGACGATGAAGGCAGCAGTCTTTTGGCTGTGCGAGTGTCCAGGGTCGAGTTCAATCGCCTGGTCAGTCGTGAAGGTTTGAAGCCCGCCGAGTTCATTGAGCAACACACTTTGCAATAAAAGCCCGGCGACGCGGCCGGGCAGCCGTGACAGGCATTCTGTAGCATTGGACGGCGCGCCGTGGGTGCGTCTTTGCTTTATCAGATGGAGAGCGCTATGGCTTGGAATGAGCCGGGTGGCAACTCGAACAATCAGGATCCTTGGGGCGGGCGCCGCGGTGGCGGCGACAAAAAAGGACCGCCAGATCTCGACGAGGCCTTCCGCAAGCTGCAGGACAGCCTGAACGGCATGTTTGGCAGTGGCAAGAAACGCGGCGGTGACAGCGGCATCAGCAAGGGCGGTGGTTTCGGCCTGCTCGGTGTCGGTCTCGCCGTGCTTGCGGCCATTTGGCTGTACAGCGCCGTGTATGTGGTCGACGAGCAGGAGCAGGCAGTCGTGCTGCGTTTCGGTAAATACTACGAAACCGTAGGGCCGGGCCTGAACATCTACTTCCCGCCGATCGATCGCAAGTACATGGAAAACGTCACGCGTGAGCGTGCCTACACCAAGCAGGGCCAGATGCTCACCGAAGACGAGAACATCGTCGAAGTGCCGCTGACCGTGCAGTACAAGATCAGCAACCTGCAGGACTTCGTGCTGAACGTGGATCAGCCTGAAGTCAGCCTGCAGCATGCGACCGACAGTGCGCTGCGCCATGTGGTGGGTTCCACCGCGATGGACAAGGTGCTGACTGAAGGTCGTGAGCAAATGGCCGTCGACATCAAGGAGCGCCTGCAGCGTTTCCTCGATACCTACCGTACCGGTATCACCGTCACCCAGGTCAACGTACAGAGCGCGGCAGCCCCGCGTGAAGTGCAGGAAGCCTTCGACGACGTGATCCGTGCCCGTGAAGACGAGCAGCGTGCCCGTAACCAGGCCGAGTCCTACGCCAATGGCGTGGTACCTGAAGCCCGCGGTCAGGCCCAGCGGATCATCGAAGACGCCAACGGTTACCGCGACGAAGTCGTCTCGCGCGCCAAGGGTGAGGCTGACCGCTTTACCAAGCTGGTTGCCGAGTACCGCAAGGCGCCGGAGGTTACCCGTCAGCGTCTGTACCTGGACACCATGCAGGAAGTCTACAGCAACACCAGCAAGGTCCTGGTTTCCGGCAAGGATGGCCAGAGCAACCTGCTGTACCTGCCGTTGGACAAGATGGTTGAAGGCAGTCGTACCAGCAGTGCTCCTGTCAGCGTCCCGGCTTCGGCCAACGATGCGGCCAATCGCGCGGCGGCGGAGCTGCAACAGCAGCAATCACAGTTGCGTTCTAGGGAGAGCCGCTGATGAGCAATAAATCGCTGATCGCCCTGATCGTTGGCGTCGTGCTGGCGATCGTGGCCTGGAACAGCTTCTATATCGTGGCCCAGACCGAGCGTGCGGTACTGCTGCAATTTGGTCGTGTGGTTCAGGCCGATGTTCAGCCTGGCCTGCATGTGAAGGTTCCTTACGTCAACCAGGTGCGCAAGTTCGACGCCCGCCTGATGACCCTGGATGCCCCGACCCAGCGCTTCCTGACCCTGGAAAAGAAAGCGGTGATGGTTGACGCCTACGCCAAATGGCGGGTCAAGGATGCCGAGCGTTTCTACACGGCGACCTCGGGCCTCAAGCAGATTGCCGACGAACGTCTGTCGCGCCGTCTGGAAAGCGGCCTGCGTGACCAGTTTGGTAAGCGTACCCTGCACGAAGTGGTCTCCGGTGAGCGCGATGCGCTGATGGCAGACATCACTGCGTCGCTGAACCGCATGGCCAGCAAAGAGCTGGGCATTGAAGTGGTCGACGTTCGCGTCAAGGCCATCGACCTGCCCAAGGAAGTAAACCGCAGCGTGTTCGAACGTATGAGCACCGAGCGTGAACGTGAAGCCCGCGAGCACCGCGCCAAGGGTAACGAGTTGGCCGAAGGTATTCGCGCCGACGCCGACCGTCAGCGCCGTGTTCTGCTCGCAGAAGCCTATCGTGAGTCTGAAGAGACCCGCGGTGACGGTGATGCCCAGGCGGCGTCGATCTACGCCAAGGCTTATGGTCAGGACCAGGACTTCTACGCGTTCTACCGTAGTCTCAAGGCCTACCGCGAGAGCTTTGCCAACAAGAGCGATGTACTGGTGCTCGATCCGAGCAACGAGTTCTTCCGCTTCATGGATAAGGCGAAGTAATCAGGTTGCACCCCGCCGGGCGGCTAAAACGCCTGGCGGGGTGATCCTGCGAGAAAACGGGTGTATGATGCGGCAGCCGGGAAATTCCCGGCTTTTTTGCGTCTGCGAGATCGAACGGCCCTAACCCGGCATCGGTCTACAGAGCAGCCCAAGGTATTTGAGGGTATCGGCACGGCGGTTGCGCTGGAATCAGTGCTGCGCGTAAGTGTTTGCCGGTACCTGCTTCACTCAAGGCTAGCCCGCGGGCAGGCCGCCCGGACCAAAGGGGAAATGGCGTAATGGCAACGGTAGACCGCTGGCTGCTGCCAGATGGCATCGAAGAAGTACTGCCACCTGAGGCGACGCGTATCGAGATCGCGCGTCGTCAGGTGTTGGATCTGTTCCAGAGCTGGGGTTACGAGTTCGTCGTGACCCCGCATATCGAGTACCTGGAATCGCTGCTCACCGGTGCCGGTCAGGACCTGGATCTGCGCACCTTCAAGGTCATCGACCCGCAATCGGGCCGGCTGATGGGCTTTCGCGCCGACATCACGCCGCAGGTCGCGCGCATTGATGCGCACACCTTGCGCCGTGAAGGCCCGAGCCGCCTGTGCTATGCCGGTAGCGTGCTGCATGCCTTGCCGCGTGCGCTGTCGACCTCGCGTAGCCCGATCCAGCTCGGTGCCGAGCTGTACGGCGACGCCAGCCCGGTCAGTGACGTAGAGGTCATCAGCCTGATGCTGGCCATGCTGCAACTGGCCGAGGTGCCGGACGTGCACATGGACCTCGGTCATGTCGGTATCTACCGCGGTCTGGCCCGTGCGGCCGGTCTGTCCGGTGCGGTTGAACAACAATTGTTCGATGCCCTGCAACGCAAGGCCATCGACGAAGTCATCGAGCTGACCGCCAACCTGCCTGCCGACCTGGCCGGCATGCTGCGCTCGCTGACCGAGCTGTGCGGTGGCCGTGAAGTGCTGGCCGAGGCGCGTGTGCGCCTGGGGCGTGCACCGGCTGCAGTGCTGGCGGCGCTGGATGACCTGATGTCGATCGCCGAGCGGTTGGCAGCGCGTTACCCGGAGCTGCCGCTGTATTTCGACCTGGGTGAACTGCGTGGCTACCACTACCACACCGGTGTGGTGTTTGCCGTGTTTGTCCCGGGAGTCGGTCAGTCGATCGCCCAGGGCGGTCGTTATGACGACATCGGAGCGGACTTTGGCCGGGCGCGCCCTGCCACAGGTTTCTCCACGGATTTGAAGACCCTGGTCACACTGGGGCGAGCCGAGGTTGTGTTGCCGTCTGGCGGGATCTGGATGCCCGACAACGGAGATGCAGCACTCTGGCAGTTGGTCTGCCAATTGCGCAGCGAAGGTCAGCGGGTGGTTCAAGCCTTGCCTGGGCAGCCTTTGACTGCCGCCGTCGAGGCGGATTGCGATCGGCAATTGATTCAGCAAAACGGGCTTTGGCAGGTACTGCCGCTGGCCATTTGAGATTCCCCGCCGGTACGAGCCGGCGCCAAGTTTGCGCGAATGAGGACAAGTGTTATGGGTAAGAATGTCGTAGTCCTGGGCACCCAGTGGGGTGATGAGGGCAAAGGCAAGATCGTTGATCTGCTGACCGAACATGCTGCCGCCGTAGTGCGCTACCAAGGCGGCCACAATGCGGGCCACACCCTGGTGATCGACGGTGAAAAGACCGTGCTGCACCTGATCCCGTCTGGCGTGCTGCGTGAAGGCGTACAGTGCCTGATCGGCAACGGCGTGGTGGTTGCACCGGACGCGCTGCTGCGTGAGATCACCAAGCTGGAAGAGAAAGGTGTGCCGGTGCGTGAGCGTCTGCGCATCAGCCCGTCTTGCCCGCTGATCCTGTCCTTCCACGTTGCGCTGGACCAGGCTCGTGAAAAGGCGCGTGGCGAGCTGAAGATCGGTACTACCGGTCGCGGCATCGGCCCGGCTTACGAAGACAAGGTTGCGCGTCGTGGCCTGCGTGTTGGCGACCTGCTCAACATGCCGCGCTTTGAAGACAAGCTGCGTGAGCTGGTGGATTACCACAACTTCATGCTGGTTGGTTATTACAAAGAGCCAGCCATTGATTTCGACAAAACCCTGGCCGAGTGCAAAGAATACGCTGAGCTGCTCAAGCCGCTCATGCTGGATGTTACCGCCGAGCTGCATGACCTGCGTCGCGCTGGCAAAGACATCATGTTCGAAGGCGCCCAAGGTTCGCTGCTGGACATCGACCACGGTACCTACCCCTATGTGACCAGTTCGAACACCACCGCGGGTGGCGTCGCTACCGGTTCGGGTGTGGGTCCTATGTTCCTGGACTACATCCTGGGCATCACCAAGGCTTACACCACGCGCGTAGGCTCGGGTCCATTCCCGACCGAGCTGTTCGACGAAGTAGGCGCACACCTGGCCAAACAGGGTCACGAGTTTGGTGCTACTACCGGCCGTGCCCGTCGTTGTGGCTGGTTCGATGCTGTTATCCTGCGTCGTGCTATCGATGTGAACAGCATCTCGGGCATCTGCCTGACCAAGCTGGACGTGCTCGACGGTCTGGAAACCATCAACATCTGCGTCGGCTACAAAGATGCAGAGGGTAACGACGTTGCCCCGACTGACGCTGACAGCTACGTGGGTCTGCAGCCTGTGTACGAAGAAGTGCCAGGTTGGAGCGAGTCGACCGTGGGTGCCAAGACCCTGGAAGAGCTGCCAGCTAACGCTCGTGATTACATCAAGCGCATTGAAGCGCTGATCGGCGCGCCGATCGACATCATCTCCACCGGCCCGGACCGCAACGAGACCATCGTTCTGCGTCACCCGTTCGCCTGATCCGCGATTGATGTAAATACAAAGGCCCCTTTATAGGGGCCTTTGTCGTTTCTGCCCGCTGTTCGGCACAACCTTTGCTGTAAGAATCGCTTCAGGGTTGCCATCACTTTAATGGCCCCAGTTGTAGAGGGTTCTTACGTGTCTGCCGTTCTCTCACTGTTACGAAGCCGCCTGCTGCGGCCTGTTTTTGTTGCGCTTGGTATCGCTCTTTTGGTGCAAGTGCTGGTTGCGGTCGCGCTGACCCGAAGCACGGTGACAACCCTTGAAGCGGATCTGGGCAAACGATTGGGTGCTGACAGCCAGAAGTTGTCTGCCGAGCTTGAACAGGCCGGCCAGGAAGTCAGTGCCGGGCTCGACAGCCTGTCTGCGAGTACTCGTCAGCGCCTGACCGCTGGATTGTCGTCGCGCCTGCAGGGCGAGCAGGTGCAGTTGCGTGCGACGCTTGAGAAGAACCTCAAGGACTCGGCCAACGACATGGCCGAGCTGCTTGCCTCTGTTGCACCCAAGGCGATGTGGGACAACGACATACCGGCATTGTCCGAGTTTTCCCGGCGCGCCCAGCGCAACCCCAACGTGCTGTTCGTGGTGTATGACGACGCTCAAGGGCAACACCTTACGCGCTACCTGAACCGGCAGAACCCGATCAACCAGACCCTGTTGGAAAAGGGCCAGGGCGAGCGGGCGCTGGACAAGGTGCTGGATGCTGCGCGCAACGATCCTTCGGTGTACTTCGTCGAGGCCTCGATCAGCCCGAACGGAGTCGAGATCGGCAAGGTGCTGATGGGCGTTTCCACGGCGGCGGTGGATCATGAACTGGTTGCGCTCGACCAGCGCTTCTCGGCGTTGATTGCCAGCGGTGATCAGTTGGTGGGCGAAAGCCTGGTGGGCGCTGCGGCAGACAGTAACAAGGCCTTGCGCGCACGCTTGCAGGCGGCGCAAAGCAGTGCCTCCGCCATGCAGGCCAATACCTCGCAAAGCGTTCAGGAGGCTGCAGCGACGCTGCGCTGGAACATTGGCGTGGGTCTGGCCGTTGTAGGGCTTGGTGTGCTGTTGGTGGTCGCCGTGGTGTTGGGGCGGCGAGTAGTCAACAAGTTGCGCCTGCTGATTGCTGCCCTCAATGACCTGGCGGCGGGCGAGGGCGATCTGACCAAGCGGGTGCCGATCGACAGTCGTGATGAGATCGGTGACATGGCGGCGGCGGTCAATCAGTTTGTCGACAAGCTTCAGCCCATTGTCCGCGAGGCCGGTGAAGTGGCCCAGCGCACCGGGGTGGAAATTGGCGTGATGGCCCAGCGCAATGCCGGTGCCGATGCCGCCGCTGAGCTGCAGCGTGATGCGGTGGCGGCGAGTTTACGCGACCTGTCGACAATGGCGGATGAAGCCCAGGCCGAGAGTCAGGCGATGCAGTCGGCGTTGCAGCAAGTGGTGGACATTCGCCAGGCTACAGATGAAAACAGTCGTACATCGAGCCAGGTGGCCAAGTTGATCGAAGACCTGGCCGGGCAGGTACAGACGGGTTCGAAAGTCATCGAGCGCCTGGCTCAGCAGAGCGAGCAGATCGAAGTGGTGCTGACGGTCATTCATGGCATTGCCGAGCAGACCAACCTGCTGGCGCTGAACGCGGCCATCGAGGCGGCGCGCGCAGGCGAGACGGGGCGTGGTTTTGCGGTGGTTGCCGATGAAGTCAGGGCGCTGGCAAGCAAGACGCAGAGCTCGACGGGTGATATCCAGGCGCATATCGGTGCGTTGCAGCAGGGCGCTAAGGAAGCAGTGGCCGCGATCAGTCAGGCCGGGCGCCAGGCCAGCGAGGGGCTGCTGGTGCTGCGTGACAATGCCCGCCTGCAGCAGTCGGTGCAGGCTTCGGTTGAGCAGGTACACGCGGCGATCGGTCTGGCTACGCGCGCGGCCGAGCAGCAGGCGCAAGGTGCACAGGCGGTGCGCGGGCGGGTGCAGACGATTCATGCTCAGGCCGAGCGTGCGGCTGAAGTCGTGTTGCAGACCACCGCCAGCAGCAAGGTACTGGATGATCTGGCTGGCCAGCTCAAGGCCAGTCTGGGGCAGTTCCGGGCTTGATCTTCTAATGCCATCGCCAGCAAGCCGGCTCCTGCACATGTGGGAGCTGGCTTGCCAGCGATTGGGTGCGCCGCTCAGGCGCGGTTCAGGTACATCCGGGTGGTCAGCAGATAGACCGGTAAACCAGAAACCAGAATCAGCAGCGCTGCGTAGGGTGCTGCCGCCGCAAACTCGACGTTGGCGGTGTGTGCCCAGACCTCGGTAGCCAATGTAGTCATGCCGGTCGGGCTGAGCAGCAGGGTGGCGGTCAGTTCCTTCATGGCATCCAGGAACACCAGGGCGAAGGCGGCCGCCAAGGCCGGGAAGATGATCGGCAGGGTAACCCGGCAGAACGCAGTGAACTGGGTTGCGCCCAGTGTCCGTGCCGCCTCTTCCAGTTGCGGTGCGGCCTTGTTCAATGCAGTGCGTACCGGCGCTTGGGCCAGTGGCAGAAACAGCAGGGCATAGGCCAGCAGCAACAGGCCGGTAGTCTGGTACATCACCGGCACATAGTGAAGGGCGAAATACACCAGTGTCAGGGCTATGACCAGGCCGGGCAGGGCGTGCAGCAGGTACGGCAAGCGCTCGGCCCAGATCGCCAGGCGTCCCTTGTAGCGTACCACCAGGAAACTGACCGGCAGCGCCAGCAGCAGGCTCAGCCCGGCACCGCCCAGTGACAGCGACAGCGATGAGAACAAGGCCCGACTGATATCGGCGACCGGGAAGGCCGCAGAAGAGCCGACACTCAGCCAGTAGCCGAGCATGCCCAGCGGAATGCCGCTACCCAGCAGTGCCAGGGCCAGGCAGTACAGCTGTCCCAGTGGCATCCAGGCGCGCAGGCGAACCGGTGCGCCGCGCCGTGCCACTCCCTGGCCGATCCTCACGTGGCGGGCTTTGCCGCGTACCCGCAACTCGAACCAGAGCATCAGCAGGCACATGAACAGCAGCACGGCAGAGAGCATCGCCGCGTTGGCGTTGCTGAACTCGAGTTCGAACTGCTGGTAGATCGCCGTGGTGAACGTCTGCAGGCCGAGGATCGACAGGGCGCCGAACTCCACCAGCATGTGCAGGGCAATCAGCAGGCTGCCGCCCAGGATCGAGGGCCAGAGCAGTGGCAGGGTGATTCTGAAAAATACGCCCCAGCGCGTTTGCCCAAGCGTGCGCGCCGACTCCTCAAGCGAGGTGTCGAGGTTGCGCAAGGTGGCGGCCACTGGCAGAAACACCAGCGGGTACTTGGACAGGGTCATGACCAGGATGGCGCCGCCCAGCCCTTCGAAGCGCGGGCTCAGGGATACCCAGGTAAAGCCGCTGACGAATGCAGGTACGGCAAAGGGCAGGCACAAAATCACCCCCCACAGGCGTCGCCCCGGGAGGTCGCTGCGCTCCAGCAGCCAGGCCAGGGATACACCCAGGGCCATACAGGCGAGGGTGACGCCGGCCATCAGCATCAGCGTATTGCGCATCAGGCCCCAGACAAAGGGGCGCCACAACAGGTGCAGCGCCTCTCGCCAGCCCGCCTCCCAGGTTTTCAGGGCGACGTACAGCAGTGGCAGCAGGCTCAGGCCGACCAGCAGCAGGACCGGCACCACGACCCAGACAGAAGGGCGTTTGCGCCGTGGTACATAGCGGCTGGCCAAAGCGGGGGCGGAGGCGGCTGCACTCATCAGAGCAGGCCGACTTCGCGTTCAAGCTCCAGCGCTTCCTCGGCGTTACCCAGGTCTGCAGGGGTGATTTTCGGTGGGCGCAGGTCCTCGAACGGCTTCAGGCCCTGATCCGAGACCATGCCTTTGTGCAGCGGGTACTCGGCAGTGGTCTGGGTAATCACGCGCTGGCCTTCTTCGCTGGCCATCCAGGCCAGCAGCGCCTGGGCTTCCTTGGGGTGTTTGCTGGCCTTGACGGCGGCGGCACTGGAAATCGTCACCAGGCCACCGGCATCGCCATCGGCCAGGTAGTAGAGTTTCGAATCCAGCTGGCCGCGCTCTTTTTTCAGGGCATACCAGTAGTAGTTGTTGACCAGCACGGCAGCCACTTCACCGTTTTCCACGGCTTTGAGTGCAACCATGTTGTTGGTGTAGGTTTTGCCGAACGCTTTCAGGCCGGTCAGCCATTCTTCGGCGGCATCACGGCCGTGAAGCTTGAGGATTGCCACGGCCTGTTCCTGGAATGCGCCGCTGGTCGGGACGAAGCCAACTTTGCCTTCCCACTCGGGGTTGGCAAAGTCCATGACCGAAGGCGGCAGGTCTTTTTCGTCGATCACCTTGGGGTTGAAGGCTACAACGCGGGTGCGCGCGGTCACGCCCATCCAGGTTCCGTTGGCGGCCACGTATTCCTTGGGCAGCACTTGCAGGGTCGCATCGTCGATCTTGGCCAGCAGGCCCAGCTCACCCAGGTTGTTCAGGGGCGGCGATTCTTCGGTATAGATAACGTCGGCTGGCGAGCGCTCGCCTTCTTCAATGATCTGGCTGGCCAGCTGATTGCTGCTACCTTTACGGATATTGATGTGAATGCCGGTCTTGGCCTCGTAGGCTTTGGCGATGGCTTCACCGATTTCCTTGTGCTGGCCGTTGTACAGGGTCAGCGAAACAGGGTCGGCGGCCATGGCGGCGGGAGTACCCAGGACCATGGTGAACAGGGAAACGGCCAGGCCGCGCAACAGGGGGTTATTGCGAAACGTCATGCGGGTACTTCCTCGCTTGCGGCTACATATCTGGAAACAATGATAAACGATATAGCTTCTCAAATGGCCTCATGAGGGGAATTTCATGAGCAGGCTATCCGTTAGTCTGATGCGGCAAGGAGGGATGCGGAGGAGGGGTAGAAACGAAAAAACCCGCTTTCGCGGGTTTGATCTGAATTGGTGCCCAGAAGAAGACTCGAACTTCCACGACCGTAAGGTCACCAGCACCTGAAGCTGGCGTGTCTACCAATTTCACCATCTGGGCAAAATGAAGCGGTGTAGCTTGTAACGAAAACAGTGTAGCGTGTTGCAGTAAATCTCAGAGTCGCTTGGCGGTTCTAAGATTTGAAATTGGTGCCCAGAAGAAGACTCGAACTTCCACGACCGTAAGGTCACCAGCACCTGAAGCTGGCGTGTCTACCAATTTCACCATCTGGGCATTTCGCTGAGGTCACATGATGCTTCACATCAAGCGGCATCTCAACTATAAACGACGCTGTCCGTCGTTGTGGTGCGCACTATACGGATGCCTCTGAGAGCTGTAAAGCCCCGTTCAGAAAAAATCTTAAATTTTTCAAGTTGTTGTTCCTTATGATGGTTTTGGCGGTCGCCAGGGGGCTTTTAGAGGGCTGTCCAAGCCTGAAATTTCCGGTTTCAATACGCCTATGCCAAACTAACCCTTATATAGACAAGGTGAACCCCTCCTAATGGCCGATTGGCAGTCCCTCGATCCCGAGGCCGCTCGTGAAGCGGAAAAATACGAAAACCCTATTCCTAGTCGTGAGCTGATCCTGCAGCGTCTGGACGAGCGCGGCTCGCCGGCTGCTCGCGAGCAGCTGGTCGAAGAGTTCGGCCTGACCACAGAAGACCAGATCGAAGCCCTGCGCCGCCGCCTGCGTGCGATGGAGCGTGACGGCCAGTTGATCTATACCCGGCGCGGCACCTATGCCCCGGTAGACAAGCTGGACCTGATCCTCGGTCGTATTGCCGGCCACCGCGACGGTTTCGGTTTCCTTATTCCCGATGACGGCAGCGACGACCTGTTCCTGAGCCCGGCGCAAATGCGCCTGGTGTTCGATGGTGACCGCGCTCTGGCGCGGGTGTCGGGCCTTGACCGTCGCGGTCGTCGCGAGGGCGTAATTGTCGAAGTCATCTCCCGTGCCCACGAAAGCATCGTCGGCCGTTACTTCGAAGAAGGCGGCATCGGCTTCGTTACCCCGGACAATCCCAAGGTCCAGCAAGAAGTGCTGGTAACCCCGGGGCGCAATGGCGGTGCCCGGATCGGTCAGTTCGTCGAGGTGAAGATCACCCACTGGCCGACCCCGCGTTTCCAGCCCCAGGGCGATGTTACCGAAGTGATTGGTAACTACATGGCGCCGGGCATGGAAATCGACGTGGCCCTGCGCAGCTACGACATTCCCCACGTCTGGCCCGAGGCCGTGATCAAGGAGGCGCGCAAGCTCAAGCCGGAAGTCGAAGAGAAAGACAAAGAGCACCGCATCGACCTGCGCCATCTGCCGTTTGTCACCATTGACGGCGAAGACGCCCGCGACTTCGACGATGCTGTGTACTGCGAGAGCCTGGGCAAGTTGCGCGTGTTCTCTGGCGGCTGGCGTTTGTATGTCGCCATTGCCGATGTATCCAGCTACGTGCGCCTGGGCTCTGCCCTGGATGCCGAAGCGCAGGTACGGGGCAACTCGGTGTATTTCCCTGAGCGCGTCGTGCCGATGCTGCCTGAGGAACTGTCCAACGGTCTGTGCTCGCTGAACCCGCACGTCGACCGCCTGGCGATGGTCTGCGAGATGACCATCAACAAATCCGGGCAGATGGTCGATTACCAGTTCTATGAAGCGGTGATCCACTCCCATGCACGCCTGACCTACAACAAGGTTAGCAGCATGCTCGAGCACGCCCGCACGCGTGAAGGCAAGGCCTTGCGCGAGCAGTACAGCGAAGTGCTGCCGGACCTCAAGCAGCTTTATGCGCTGTACAAGGTGCTGTTGGCGGCCCGCCATACCCGGGGTGCGATTGATTTCGAAACCCAGGAAACCCGGATCATCTTCGGCTCCGAGCGCAAGATCGCGGAAATTCGCCCGACTGTGCGCAACGATGCTCACAAGCTGATCGAGGAATGCATGCTGGCGGCTAACGTTGCCACCGCCGAGTTCCTCAAGAAGCATGAAATTCCGGCGCTGTACCGTGTCCATGACGGCCCGCCACCGGAGCGTCTGGAAAAACTGCGCGCCTTCCTCGGCGAGCTGGGATTGTCGCTGCACAAGGGCAAGGACGGTCCATCGCCCAAGGATTACCAGGCGCTGCTGGCGAGTATCGCCGACCGTCCGGATTTCCACCTGATCCAGACCGTGATGCTGCGCTCGCTGAGCCAGGCGGTATACAGCGCCGACAACAACGGTCACTTCGGTCTGAACTACGAGGCATACACCCACTTCACCTCGCCGATCCGTCGTTACCCCGACCTGCTGACCCACCGGGCCATTCGCAGCGTGATCCGTTCGCGTCAGGAAACACCGCACGTCAAACGTGCCGGCGCCATGAGCATTCCCAAGGCGCGCATCTACCCGTACGACGAAGCGACCCTGGAGCAGTTGGGCGAGCAGTGCTCGATGAGCGAGCGGCGTGCCGACGAGGCCACCCGCGACGTGGTCAACTGGCTCAAGTGCGAGTACATGAAAGACCGCGTCGGCGAGAGCTTCCCGGGTGTGATCACTGCGGTGACCGGTTTTGGCCTGTTCGTCGAGCTGACCGACATCTATGTCGAAGGCATGGTGCATGTCAGTGCCTTGCCGGGTGACTACTACCATTTCGATCCTGTGCACCACCGCCTGGCGGGCGAGCGCACCGGGCGCAGCTTCCGTCTGGGCGACACCGTCGAAGTGCGGGTGATGCGCGTCGACCTCGAGCAGCGCAAGATCGATTTCGAGATGGCCGAGAACACCCTGAAAGCGCCGATTGGTCGCAAGCAGCGTTCCGAGGGCGTGCGTCCGCAAGACGGCAAGGCCGTTCCGGTGCTCGACAAGACTGAGGTAACCAAGGCTGAGCCTGCGCGCCGCAGCAAAAAGAACGAAACCGCCGAAGCCTATTTCCCTTCGCATGCCGCGGCGAAAAACGCCGAGGTGCGCAAGAGCCGGGAAATGAAAAAGGCGCTGATGTCCGATGCCAAGCATGCCGGTGGCAAGCCTGCATCGAAGTCGGGCAAGTCGGAAAAACCCAGCAAGCATCGTAAGGGGCCGCCCAAAGCCGGCTCTGCGTCACGTAAACCCAAGGCCAAGTCATGAGTCAGTTGGAAAAGATCTACGGCGTTCACGCCGTAGAAGCCCTGTTGCGGCATCACCCCAAGCGGGTCAAGCAGATCTGGTTGTCCGAAGGGCGCAGCGAGCCGCGCTTGCAAGCGCTGCTTGAACTGGCTGCGCAGAATCGCGTGGCGGTCGGCCAGGCCGAGCGCCGTGAGATGGACGCCTGGGTTGAAGGTGTGCACCAGGGCGTGGTGGCTGAAGTCAGCCCGAGCCAGGTCTGGGGCGAAGCGATGCTCGAAGAGCTGCTTGATCGTACTGAAGGCGCGCCGTTGATCCTGGTGCTCGACGGTGTGACCGATCCGCACAACCTCGGCGCCTGCCTGCGCACTGCCGATGCGGCCGGTGCCCTGGCCGTGGTCGTACCCAAGGACAAGTCGGCAACCCTGACCCCGGCGGTACGCAAGGTGGCCTGTGGTGCTGCCGAGGTGATCCCGCTGGTGGCCGTGACCAACCTGGCGCGTACGCTGGAGAAACTCCAGCAGCGCGGCTTGTGGGTGGTCGGTACTGCCGGTGAAGCCGAGCAGGAACTTTACCAGCAAGACCTGACCGGGCCGACGATCCTGATCATGGGCGCCGAAGGCAAGGGCATGCGCCGCCTGACCCGCGAGCACTGTGATTTTCTGGTCAAGCTGCCGATGGCAGGCAGCGTCAGCAGCCTGAACGTGTCGGTGGCGACGGGTATCTGCCTGTTTGAGGCCGTTCGTCAGCGGCAGCTCAACGCCAAGGCTTGATGCTTTTGGGGCCGCTGTGCGGCCCATCGCCACTGTTCAATAATTCACCAATTCCCTTGCTTGTGCATCTGCGCTTCTCTACAATTGCGCCCCTTGCCATGTTGGCAGGCGCTCACGCGCCTTTTCCCAGGGCAAGACCTATAAGTGTCATTCACTCCTTGTCTGACCACTCTGGTGGCAGACTACAACCCGTAAGGAGCATTCATGCGTCATTACGAAATCATCTTTCTGGTCCACCCTGACCAGAGCGAGCAAGTCGGCGGCATGGTTGAGCGTTACACCAAGCTGATCGAAGAAGACGGCGGCAAAATCCACCGTCTGGAAGACTGGGGCCGTCGTCAACTGGCCTACGCAATCAACAATGTTCACAAGGCTCACTACGTGATGCTGAACGTTGAGTGCACCGGCAAGGCCCTGGCCGAGCTGGAAGACAACTTCCGCTACAACGATGCCGTGATCCGTAACCTGGTCATCCGTCGCGACGAAGCCGTTACCGGCCAGTCCGAGATGCTCAAGGCTGAAGAAAACCGCAGTGAGCGCCGTGAGCGTCGCGACCGTCCTGAGCATGCTGACAGCGCCGATGGCGACGACAGCAATGACAGCGACAACAGCGATAACGCTGACGAGTAATCCACGGACCTTTTGAGGAGCCTATTACATGGCACGTTTCTTCCGTCGTCGTAAATTCTGCCGCTTCACTGCTGAAGACGTGAAAGAGATCGATTACAAAGATCTCAACACCCTGAAAGCTTACGTATCCGAAACCGGCAAGATCGTTCCAAGCCGTATCACCGGTACCAAAGCTCGTTATCAGCGTCAGCTGGCTACCGCTATCAAGCGCGCCCGCTTCCTGGCCCTGCTGCCCTACACCGACAGCCACGGCCGCTGAGACCGGGTCGTCGACAAGTAGCAAAGGATAAAATGCATGCGCGCCTTGGCTGATTTCATCATGCGTGGTCGTGTGCAAGCCACCCTCGTGGTGGTGGGTTGTGCGGCGTTGCCGCTGTTGTTCTGGTTGAGTGCCGCCGCCGGGAGCCTGGTGTTCCTGCGGCGCGGTTTCAAGGATGCCTCCGGGGTCCTCGCCTGGGCGTTATTGCCGGCGTTGGCCTGGTGGTTCTTCGGCGAGCCGCGCACCTTGATGGTGTTGCTGGGGACGCTGGGTCTGGCTGCGTTATTGCGTGCCGGACAATCCTGGAGTCGGGTGCTGTTGTTCAGCATCGCCATGGGCCTGGTGTATGGCGTCATTCTGGGTTCGGTGTTCCGCGAACCGATCGAAGCTCTGGCTGGAGCGCTTGAAAAAGCCCTGCCGCAGATGCTCGACGGTCTCTACCAACAGTTATCGGTAGAGGAGCGGGCCCGCCTGGGGAGCCTGATCGTACCTGTGCTCAACGGCCTGATTGCGGCATTGTTGCAAGCCGTCAGTGTGCTGGCCCTGATGTTGGGCCGTTACTGGCAGGCAGTGTTGTATAACCCGGGTGGTTTTGGCCGTGAGTTTCAAGCGGTCAGGCTGCCTCTGGTGCCGACGCTGGTGCTGGTGGTGCTCATGCTGGTGGGGCCGAATTTCGGCCCTGATCTGGCGATGTTGACGCCCCTGTGCAGCGTTCCACTCATGTTTGCGGGGCTCGCCCTGATGCATGGGTTGGTGGCACAAGGCCGACTGGGCAAGTTCTGGTTGGTCGGGATGTACGTGACGCTGCTGCTGTTCATGCAGCTGACTTATCCGTTGCTCGTGGTTTTGGCCATTGTCGACAGCCTGATTGATTTTCGCGGTCGCAAGGCGCCCCCAAAAGGTGCCGACAACGATTCCGCGAACGGTGAAGGTTAAAAGTTAAGAGGTTATTACCAAATGGAACTGATCCTGCTGGAAAAAATCGCCAACCTGGGCAACCTGGGCGATAAGGTAAATGTTAAGGCTGGTTACGGCCGTAACTACCTGCTGCCATTCGGCAAAGCCACCGCTGCTACCGCTGCCAACCTGGCTGCGTTCGAAGAGCGTCGTGCTGAGCTGGAAAAACTGGCTGCAGAGAAAAAAGCTTCGGCTGAAACTCGCGCTGCCCAACTGGCTGAGCTGGAAGTGACCATCACTGCCACCGCCGGTGACGAAGGCAAGCTGTTCGGTTCGATCGGCACCCACGACATCGCTGACGCCCTGACCGCCTCTGGCGTTGAAGTGGCCAAAGCTGAAGTTCGTCTGCCAAACGGCACCATCCGTAACGTCGGCGAATACGACGTTGCCGTGCACCTGCACAGCGACGTTGAAGCCACCGTTCGCGTGGTTGTTGTCGCAGCCTAAGCTGTACCAATCGACTGGCACCCTGGGTGCCAGCCGGTTAACATCGGGCACGATCCTGCTTTGCAGGTCGTGCCCTTTGTCTTTTTCATCACCCTGATTCCTGCGTGGCCATGAACGAGATAACCGCTCCCGAGCAATATGATCTGCAAACCTCTGCCCTGAAGGTGCCGCCGCATTCCATCGAGGCCGAACAGGCCGTGCTCGGTGGTTTGATGCTGGACAACAACGCCTGGGAGCGTGTGCTCGATCAAGTCTCCGATGGCGACTTCTATCGTCATGACCACCGCCTGATCTTCCGCGCCATTCACAAGCTCGCTGACCAGAACGCCCCGTTCGACGTGGTAACCCTGCACGAGCAGCTGGACAAGGAAGGCTTGAGTTCGCAAGTCGGCGGCCTGGGTTACCTGGGTGAGCTGGCCAAGAACACCCCGTCGGTGGCCAACATCAAGGCTTACGCCGCGATCATTCGCGAGCGGGCGACCCTGCGTCAGCTGATCAGCATCAGCAACGAGATTGCCGACAGTGCCTTCAATCCCCAGGGCCGCAACGCCGCCGAGATTCTCGATGAAGCCGAACGGCAGATCTTCCAGATCGCCGAAGCGCGGCCAAAAACCGGCGGCCCGGTGGGCGTCAACGACCTGCTGACCAAGGCTATCGACCGAATCGACACCTTGTTCAACACCGACAGTGCAATTACCGGCCTGTCCACCGGCTACACCGACCTCGACGAGAAGACCAGTGGCCTGCAACCGGCCGACCTGATCATCGTCGCCGGTCGTCCGTCCATGGGTAAGACTACTTTTGCCATGAACCTGGTGGAGAACGCCGTGTTGCGTAGCGACAAGGCGGTATTGGTCTACTCCCTGGAGATGCCAGGTGAGTCGTTGATCATGCGTATGCTTTCGTCGCTGGGCCGCATCGACCAGACCAAAGTGCGTTCCGGTCAGCTCGAAGACGACGACTGGCCACGCCTGACCTCGGCGGTCAACCTGCTCAACGACCGCAAGCTGTTCATTGACGATACGGCCGGTATCAGTCCGTCGGAAATGCGCGCGCGAACCCGCCGCCTGGTGCGTGAGCATGGCGAAATCGGCCTGATCATGATCGACTACCTGCAGTTGATGCAGATCCCGGGTTCCAGCGGTGACAACCGTACCAACGAGATTTCCGAGATCTCCCGCTCGCTCAAAGCCCTGGCCAAAGAATTCAACTGCCCGGTGGTCGCGTTGTCGCAGCTCAACCGCTCCCTCGAACAGCGACCGAACAAGCGCCCGGTGAACTCCGACTTGCGTGAATCCGGTGCAATCGAGCAGGACGCCGACGTGATCATGTTCGTGTACCGGGACGAGGTGTATCACCCGGAGACCGAGCACAAAGGCATTGCCGAAATCATCATCGGCAAGCAGCGGAACGGCCCGATCGGCTTTATCCGCCTGGCCTTCATCGGCAAGTACACGCGCTTCGAGAACCTTGCGCCGGGTAGTTACAACTTCGACGACGACGAATAAAGCCAATTCAACCTATTCCGACCTTTAACGTCGGAATTGGTCAATTTTTGTGCTATATTCCGCGCCCGCGATTTTTCATCGATTAGCCACCGGTCACTGACATGCAAGCAGCCAAACCACTTTTCGACTATCCCAAGTACTGGGCCGAATGCTTCGGACCAGCGCCTTTCCTGCCAATGAGCAGGGAGGAGATGGATCAGCTCGGCTGGGATTCCTGCGACATCATCATCGTGACCGGTGACGCCTACGTCGACCACCCGTCGTTCGGCATGGCGATCATTGGCCGTCTGCTGGAAGCCCAGGGCTTCCGTGTCGGCATCATTGCCCAGCCTAACTGGCAGTCCAAAGACGACTTCATGAAGCTCGGCGAGCCGAACCTGTTCTTCGGCGTCGCGGCCGGCAACATGGACTCGATGATCAACCGCTACACCGCCGACAAGAAGATCCGCTCCGACGACGCCTATACCCCGGGCGGTCTGGCCGGCAAGCGCCCGGATCGCGCCAGCCTGGTCTACAGCCAGCGTTGCAAGGAAGCCTACAAGCATGTGCCGATCGTGCTCGGCGGCATCGAGGCCTCGCTGCGCCGGATTGCGCACTACGATTACTGGCAGGACAAAGTCCGTCATTCGATCCTGATCGACGCCTGCGCCGATATCCTGCTGTACGGCAACGCCGAGCGGGCCATCGTCGAAGTGGCCCAGCGCCTGGCGTTTGGTGAAAAGATCGAGAACATCACCGATATCCGCGGCACCGCCTTCGTGCGTCGTGACACCCCGCAAGGCTGGTACGAAGTCGACTCCACGCGTATCGACCGTCCGGGCAAGGTCGACAAGATCATCAACCCGTACGTGAACACCCAGGATACTCAGGCCTGCGCCATCGAGCAGGAGAAGGGGCCGGTCGAAGATCCGAACGAAGCCAAGGTCGTGCAGATCCTGGCCAGCCCGCGCATGACCCGCGACAAGACGGTCATCCGCCTGCCATCGTTCGAGAAAGTCCGTAACGACCCCGTGCTTTACGCTCACGCCAACCGCGTGCTGCACCTGGAGACCAACCCGGGCAACGCCCGTGCGCTGGTGCAAAAGCACGCCGACGTCGACGTATGGTTCAATCCGCCGCCCATCCCGATGACCACCGAAGAAATGGACTACGTGTTCGGCATGCCCTATGCGCGCATCCCGCACCCGGCGTACGGCAAGGAGAAAATCCCGGCCTACGACATGATCCGTTTCTCGGTGAACATCATGCGTGGCTGTTTTGGCGGTTGCACCTTCTGCTCGATCACCGAGCACGAGGGGCGCATCATCCAGAACCGTTCCCACGAGTCGATCATTCGCGAAATCGAAGAAATTCGCGACAAAGTTCCTGGGTTTACCGGTGTCATCTCTGACCTCGGTGGCCCGACCGCGAACATGTACCGGATTGCCTGCAAGAGCCCGGAGATCGAGTCGGCGTGCCGCAAGCCGTCCTGCGTGTTCCCGGGCATCTGCCCGAACCTGAACACCGATCACTCGTCGCTGATCAAGCTGTATCGCAGTGCCCGCGCCTTGCCGGGGGTGAAGAAGATCCTGATCGCCTCGGGTCTGCGCTATGACCTGGCGGTGGAGTCGCCGGAGTACGTCAAGGAACTGGTGACGCACCACGTCGGCGGCTACCTGAAGATTGCCCCGGAGCACACCGAAGAAGGCCCGCTGAACCAGATGATGAAGCCGGGCATCGGCAGCTATGACCGCTTCAAGCGCATGTTCGAGAAGTACTCGAAAGAGGCGGGCAAGGAACAGTACCTGATCCCGTACTTCATCGCCGCGCACCCGGGCACCACCGACGAAGACATGATGAACCTGGCCCTGTGGCTCAAGGGCAACGGCTTCCGCGCCGACCAGGTGCAGGCGTTCTACCCGTCGCCGATGGCCTCGGCCACGGCCATGTACCACTCGGGCAAGAACCCGCTGCGCAAGGTCACCTACAAGAGCGACCCGGTGACCATCGTCAAGAGCGAGCAACAGCGTCGCCTGCACAAGGCGTTCCTGCGCTACCACGATCCGAAGGGCTGGCCGATGCTGCGTGAAGCCCTCGAGCGCATGGGCCGTGCCGACCTGATCGGCCCGGGCAAGCATCAGTTGATCCCGCTGCACCAGCCCGCCACGGACAGCTACCAGAGTGCCCGACGCAAGAATTCCACGCCGGCGGGCAGCCACAAGGTGGCCAAGGAACAGAAGATCCTCACCCAGCACACCGGTTTGCCGCCACGGGGCAGCGATGGTTCCAACCCTTGGGACAAACGCGAGCAGGCCAAGGCGGCGGCATTTGCCCGCAACCAGCAGGCTGCCAAGGACCGCAAAGAAGCGGCCAAGGGCGGCAAGGGCAAGAAGAAGCCTGCCCGCCAGCCGGTTCTGCCGCGCTAAAACAAACGCCAGCCCTCGGGCTGGCGTTTTTGTTCGTGCCTATTTTCGGGCGACACGCTCGGGTTTCCTGGCAAAGCCTCAAATCTGTGCAAGGCTTGCACGGCAGCCTTGTGCCGGTGCGCTTTTGGTGCGCGGGTAGCGGCTGTGCGCAGGGAATCGCGGCTCTGGCCCCATGGCACAAGTCTTGCGCGGTTCTAGTACCGTCCAGGCTCGCAGGAGGCCCGCCGTGTCGATTCATGTCGCCTTGCACCATGTCACTGACTACCGCTACGACCGTGCCGTCGAACTGGGGCCACAGATCGTGCGGTTGCGCCCGGCGCCATACAGCCGCACGCGGATTCTTTCCTATGCATTGAAAGTGCAGCCGGACGGGCATTTCATCAATTGGCAGCAGGATCCCCAAGGCAATTATCTGGCGCGCCTGGTGTTCCCGGAGAAGACCGACCACTTGCGTGTGGAAGTGGACCTGGTCGCCGAGATGGCGGTGTTCAATCCGTTTGATTTCTTTCTTGAACCTTATGCCGAGCAGATTCCGTTCAGCTACGCCAAGGATGAACGCCATGAGCTGATGCCTTACCTGGAGCAATTGCCCCTGACACCGGCATTCGCCGCTTACCTGCAGGGTATCGAGCGCACCCCCAGGCCCAGTGTCGATTTTCTCGTCGCGCTGAACCAGCGCCTGAGCCAGGACATCAGCTACCTGATTCGCCTGGAGCCGGGTGTGCAAACGCCGGAGCAGACGCTGGAACTGGCGTCCGGCTCGTGCCGCGACTCAGCCTGGTTGCTGGTGCAGCTGCTCCGCCACCTGGGCCTGGCCGCACGCTTCGTTTCCGGCTATCTGATTCAGTTGAGCGCCGACATCAAAGCACTCGACGGGCCCAGCGGCACCGAGGTGGACTTCACCGACCTGCATGCCTGGTGCGAAGTGTACTTGCCGGGGGCCGGCTGGATCGGCCTGGACGCCACCTCCGGGCTGTTTGCCGGTGAAGGCCACATTCCCCTGGCGTGCAGCCCGGATCCGACTTCGGCGGCACCGATCAGTGGCCTGGTCGAGCCTTGCGACTGTACCTTCGAGCACGAGATGCGTGTCGAGCGGCTGTGGGAGGCACCGCGAGTAACCCTGCCTTACAGCGATGAGCAATGGCAGGCGATTGTCGCACTGGGCCGTCAGGTCGACAGCGACCTCAAGGCCGCTGATGTACGTCTGACCATGGGTGGTGAGCCGACGTTCGTGGCCATCGACGATCCTGATGGTGCCGAATGGAACACCACTGCCCTGGGCCCGAACAAACGCCGCCTGGCCGGCGAACTGTTCCAGCGCCTGCGTACTCACTATGCCCCCAAAGGGCTGGTGCACTTTGGCCAGGGCAAGTGGTACCCGGGCGAGCAACTGCCGCGTTGGTCGCTGAACTGCTTCTGGCGTCGTGACGGTGAGCCGGTGTGGCGAAATCCGGCCCTGGTTGCCGATGAGCAGCACGACTATGGCGCCCACAGCGAGCTGGGCGCGCGCTTTCTGGCCAGCGTGGCCGAGCGGTTGAAGTTGCCACCACGCTACGTGTTTCCAGCCTACGAGGATGCCCTGTACTACCTGTGGCGCGAAGGTGGGCTCCCTGCGAACGTGCGCGCCGAGGAGGCGCGGCTGGATGACGAGCTGGAGCGTGCGCGTTTGCGCCGGGTGTTCACCCGCGGGCTGGACCAGGTCATTGGTCAGGTGCTGCCCTTGGCCCGTAGCGCCGATGAACAACGCTGGCAAAGCGGGCGCTGGTACCTACGCGACCAGCACTGCCGGTTGGTGCCGGGCGACTCACCGCTGGGGTATCGCCTGCCGCTGGCGGCGCAGCCCTGGGTCAGTGCGGCGGAGTATCCCTATGTCCATCCTACGGACCCCAACCAGCCTCTGGGCGATCTGCCCGGGCACGAAGCCCTGGCGGCTGCCAGTATCGGCAATGCACCGGACGAGCAGGAGGATCGGCCTGCACCGGCGGTCGACGCGTCGGCCGACTGGCTGACCCGCACGGCACTGTGCGCCGAGCCCCGTGATGGACGGCTGTACCTGTTCATGCCGCCGCTGTCACGGCTGGAAGACTACCTTGAGCTGGTCGCAGTGATCGAAGCAACGGCCGCAGAGCTGCACTGCCCGGTCGTGCTTGAAGGTTATGAACCGCCTGCCGATCCGCGGCTGGTCAATTTCAAGGTGACGCCGGACCCCGGTGTCATTGAGGTCAATGTGCAGCCATCGAGCACCTGGGACGAGCTGGTCGAACGTACCGAGTTTCTCTACGAACAGGCCCGCCAGACGCGCCTGATCAGCGAAAAGTTCATGATCGACGGGCGCCACACCGGTACCGGTGGCGGCAATCACTTTGTGCTCGGTGGGGCGACACCTGCGGACTCGCCGTTCTTGCGCCGCCCGGACCTGTTGCGCAGCCTGATCAGTTACTGGCACAACCACCCGTCGTTATCCTACCTGTTTTCCGGGCTGTTTATCGGGCCGACGTCCCAGGCCCCGCGGGTCGATGAAGCGCGTAACGATTCACTCTACGAGCTGGAAATTGCCTTTGCACAGATGCCCGCACCGGGCGAGGCCTGCGCACCGTGGCTGGTGGACCGGTTGTTGCGCAACCTGTTGATCGATGTCACCGGCAATACCCATCGCGCAGAATTCTGCATCGATAAACTCTATTCACCTGATGGCCCGGCCGGGCGCCTTGGCCTGCTTGAGTTGCGCGCCTTTGAAATGCCCCCGCATGCGCGCATGAGCCTGGTTCAACAACTGTTGCTGCGTGCCCTGGTGGCGCGCTTCTGGCGTGAGCCCTATGCCCCCGACCGCCTGGTGCGCTGGGGCACCGAGTTGCATGACCGTTTCATGCTGCCGCATTTCATCGAGCAGGACTTTGCCGACGTGTTGGTCGAGCTCAATGCGGCGGGGTACCCACTGCGTGCCGAATGGTTTGCCGCGCACCTGGAATTCCGCTTTCCCAAGGTCGGCGATTACGCGGTCAACGGCATCGAGCTGGAGCTGCGCCAGGCCCTTGAGCCCTGGCATGTGCTGGGCGAGGAGGGCAGTGCCGGCGGCAATGTCCGTTATGTGGATTCGTCACTCGAAAGATTGCAGGTCAAGGTCAGCGGCATGAGTGCCGAGCGCTACCGGTTGACCTGCAACGGTGTCGCGGTGCCGCTGCAGGCCACCGGGCGGGTTGGCGAATTCGTGGCTGCCGTGCGCTATCGCGCCTGGCAGCCGGCCAACTGCCTGCAACCGACGATTCCAGTGCATGCGCCGCTGGTCTTTGATGTGCTCGACACCTGGATGGGGCGTTCGCTCGGCGGTTGCCAGTATCACGTGGCGCACCCCGGAGGGCGCAACTATGAGACCCAGCCGGTGAACGCCAATGAAGCCCAGAGCCGGCGCCAGGCGCGGTTCTTCCGCCTCGGACACAGCCCGGGCGCGTTGCCGGTACCCGCGCTGCAGATCAATCCGGACATGCCCTTTACTCTGGATTTGCGCCGCCATTGAACGCTACGCTGAAATCACTTGCAGCCCTTGAGCCTTGCCATGCCCGACCTGTTTGATGCTTGCCCGGTGAGCCCGGGGACCTATCATGAAATGCTCGAGGGCCAGGGGCAGGTACGCGAGCATTGGCAGCGGGTGTGTGCTTACCTGCAGCGCAGCGGCCGGGCGCAGTTGGCACAACGACAGGCGTCGCTTACCCGCCAACTGCAGGAAAACGGCGTGACATACAACGTCTACGCCGACCCCAAGGGGGCTGATCGGCCCTGGGAACTGGACCTGTTGCCGCACCTGTTGCCTGCCTGCGAATGGCAGCAACTCGCCGCTGGCGTTGCCCAGCGGGCGCGCTTGCTCAATGCTGTGCTGGCGGACATCTACGGGCCACAACAATTGATCAGCGAGGGGCTGCTGCCTGCCGAGCTGGTCTATGGGCATAACAACTTCCTGTGGCCGTGCCAGGGCATCAGCCCGCCCGATGGCACCTTTCTGCATGTGTATGCAGTGGACCTGGCGCGCGCGCCAGACGGGCGCTGGTGGGTGACGGCAGATCGTACCCAGGCGCCTTCCGGCGCGGGCTATGCACTGGAGAACCGCACCATTGTTTCGCGGGCGTTGCCCGAGTTGTACCGCGACCTTAAGGTGCAACACCTGGCAGGTTTTTTTCGTACCTTGCAGCAGACGCTGGTGCACCTGGCGCCCGGTGAAAGCGATTCGCCGCTGGTGGTGGTGCTGACCCCGGGGCGTTTCAATGAAAGCTATTTCGAGCACCTGTACCTGGCACGCCAGCTGGGCTATCCGCTGGTGGAGGGCTGCGACCTGACGGTGCGCGATGCCACGGTGTACCTCAAGACACTCAGTGGTTTGCGTCGTGTCCACGCGATCATGCGGCGCCTGGATGACGACTTTTGCGACCCGCTGGAGCTGCGTACCGATTCGGCCCTGGGGGTGCCTGGCCTGCTGGATGCCGTGCGTCAGGGCCGGGTACTGGTGGCCAACGCCTTGGGCAGTGGGGTGCTGGAGTCGCCCGGTTTGCTGGGCTTTTTGCCGGCCATCAACCAGCGCCTGTTTGCTGAAGACCTGTGCCTGCCGTCGATTGCCACTTGGTGGTGCGGTGAACCAGCGGTCATGGCGCGGGCGCTGGAGCAGTTGCCACAGCTTCTGGTCAAGCCGGCGTTTCCTTCGCAGAGCTTCAACGCAGTGTTCGGCCGCGATCTGGACAAGGCCGGGCGCCAGGCCCTGGCCGAGCGGATACAGGCACGACCCTACGCCTACGTTGCGCAGGAACTGGCGCAACTGTCCCAGGCGCCGGTATGGCAGCAGGAGCCGGGCCAGCTGCAATCGCGGGCCATCGGCATGCGTGTGTATGCCGTGGCCTCGGCCGAGGGCTACCGGGTGCTCCCGGGGGGCCTGACGCGAGTGGCGGCGCTGGCCGATGCCGAGGTGGTGTCGATGCAGCGCGGTGGTGCCAGCAAAGACACCTGGGTAGTGGCCGACACGGCGCCCAGTGGTGAGCAATGGCGCACCCAGCATACCCTCGGGGTGGCGGACCTGATCCGCAAGGACCCTTACCTGCCGTCGCGGGTGGTGGAAAACCTGTTCTGGTTCGGGCGCTATTGCGAACGCTGTGATGCCAGCGCGCGTTTGCTGCGGATCATCCTCACCCGTTACCTTGATGGTGATGACCCCTTGGCCTTGCAGGCGGCAGTGACCCTGGCCGATGAACTGTCGTTGCTGCCAGAGGAGGGGACGTTGCCCGAGCGCGTGCGCGCGGCGCTGGCCGACAGCGACTGGGCCTTCAGCCTGCGGGCCAACCTGCAGCGACTGCAATGGGCTGCATCACAGGTTCGTGGCAAGCTTTCGCGAGAAAACTGGCAGGCGCTGGTGGAGTTGCAGAACGAGTCGCGGAGCCTGGAAAACCAAACGGCGGACTTTGGCGAGCAGGTAGATGTGCTCAATCGCCTGGTGATGTCCATGGCAGCACTGTCCGGCTTTGCCCTGGACGACATGACCCGCGATGAAGGCTGGCGCTTCTTGATGATCGGCCGCCGTATCGAGCGTTTGCAGTCCTTGTGCAGCAGCCTGGCGGTTTACCTGAGGGGGCCAACGGTGTTCGATCAGGCCGGGCTGGAATGGTTGTTGGAACTGGGCAACAGCAGCATCACCTACCGCTCGCGCTACCTGGCGGTTGCGCAGCTGATACCGGTACTGGATTTGCTCCTGCTCGATGAACAGAACCCGCATGCCGTGCTGTTTCAGCTCAATCTGCTGGTGCGCGCTTACGGGCGTCTCAGCAAGGAGTTTGCCAGCAGCCCGGAGCCAGCGCTGGCGCTATTGGCCGACCAGCTCAAGCACTTCGACTTGCGCAGCCTCGAAGACTCGTTGTTCGGCGCCGCCAGTGTTCGCGCGGTACTGACCGGGCTGGCGGATCTGTTGCAGTCCATCGCCACGGCCAGTGGCGAGATTTCCGAACGTCTGGCGCTGCGCCATTTCGCTCACGTCGATGATGTCAGCCAACAAACGGTGTCGGTGTGATGAGCGCGCGTTACCAGGTCATTCACGATACCCACTATCGCTACGACAGCCCGGTGTCCCTGGCCCAGCAACTGGCGCACCTGTGGCCGCGGCCCTGTGCCTGGCAGCGCTGCACTGAACAGGTTCTGCAGATCAGCCCGACACCCACCCAGCGGAGGGATGAGTGGGATGTGTTCGGCAATCCGCTGACGCGTCTTGCCTTCGAGCGTCAGCATGAACAATTGCAGGTGGTGGCGCGTTTGCAGATTGAGGTGCTGCCCCGCGCCGAACCGCAGTTCAGTGCGTCTCCCGCCTGGGAGCAGGTACGCGACGCCCTGACGTATGCCAGTCAGCCCCTGAGCGGTGAGCTGTTACAGGCTTGTCGCTACCGTTTCGAATCGCCCTATGTGCACCTGAAACAGCGCTTCGTGGCCTTCAGCGAGTCGTGCTTTGCAGCGGGGCAGCCGATGCTGCTCGGGGTGCAGGCACTGATGGAAAAGATCTTCAGCGAATTCACTTTCGATGCCACGGCGACCCAGGTCGCAACGCCCTTGGTGGAGGTGCTGGAGCGCCGCCGTGGCGTTTGCCAGGACTTTGCCCACCTGATGCTTGCCTGCCTGCGCTCACGTGGGCTGGCGGCGCGCTACGTCAGTGGCTATTTGCTGACCCGGCCGCCACCGGGACAGCCCCGGTTGGTGGGGGCTGATGCCTCGCACGCCTGGATTTCGGTGTTTTGCCCGACCCAGGGCTGGGTCGATTTCGACCCCACCAACAACCTGCGCCCGGCACTGGAGCACATTACCCTGGCCTGGGGCCGGGACTTCTCCGATGTATCGCCGCTGCGCGGGGTAATCCTCGGCGGCGGCAACCATGACCCTGAGGTGCAGGTCACAGTGATGCCGCTGGATGAGTACCAGGTTTAGTCAGGTTTCTTGTCGACCCACTTGGGCAGTACCGGGGCTTCGAAGCTGTCCATGGCGTCGAGCAGTTCGTCGGGGGTGGTCGCTAGCGCCAGCATGGCGCGATGCTGCGGGCGCACGAAGCCTTCTTCCACCACATGGTCGAGGAAGTCGCCGAGCTTGCTGTAGAAACCATTGACGTCGAGCAGGCCCAACGGCTTGGCGTGATAGCCGAGCTGGCCCCAGGTCCAGACTTCGAACAGCTCTTCCAGGGTACCCAGGCCGCCAGGCAGGGCGACGAAGGCGTCGCTCAGTTCCGCCATGCGTGCCTTGCGCGCGTGCATGCCGTCAACGACTTCCAGGCGAGTCAGGCCGGTGTGGCCGATTTCGGCATTTTTCAGCGCTTCGGGGATGATCCCGATCACTTCACCACCGGCCGCCATGGCGGCGTCGGCAACGATGCCCATCAGGCCGACTGCGCCGCCGCCATAGACCAGGGTCAGGCCGCGTTGGGCGATGGCCTGGCCGAGGGCGATGGCCGCCTCGCGGTAGGCCGGGTTGACGCCGGTGCTGGCGCCGCAAAATACACATACTGAACGTACTGGCATCACTTCTCTCCGGTTACAAGCGTCCACAGAGTAAGGTGCTGGCCAGTCACTTCCAAGTCGGCAATGTTTTGTAAACACTACTATTCTGGTCGGGCGAATTCGCAGATCGCGCCGCTGGCACCGCAGGCGTAGGCGGCGAGCAAGCTGTTCATCAAGCTACTGAAGGACATGATCAATGACTCCTGAATGAGAGGTTGTCTCATCGTCTAACAATGGCGCATGATGTTCACTTAGGATTTGTGTATACAATCCATAGAACAAATTTACTGCCTGGCCTCGTATCCGGCGTTTGACCCACATCATGGGCGTGCTCCACGGTTTCAGGCAGTCTGCAAACTGATAAAAACCCTGTCATGGAGATTCACGATGTTTGCCAAAGTTGTAGCAGTATCCTTGCTGACTCTCGCCACCACTCAGGTATTTGCTGCCGAGTGTAAGGTTACCGTCGATTCCACCGACCAGATGTCCTTCAACACCAAGGCCATCGAAATCGACAAGAGCTGCAAGACTTTCACTGTTGAGCTGACCCACTCCGGCTCGTTGCCGAAGAACGTCATGGGCCACAACCTGGTGATCAGCAAGGAAGCGGACATGCAGCCGATCGCGACCGATGGCCTGAGCGCTGGTATCGAGAAGGATTACCTGAAGGAAGGTGACGCGCGCGTGATTGCTCACACCAAAGTGATCGGTGCCAAGGAAACCGCCTCGGTGACTTTCGATGTTTCCAAGCTGGATGCCAACGAGAAATACGGCTTCTTCTGCTCGTTCCCTGGCCACATCTCGATGATGAAAGGCACCGTTACGCTGAAGTAATGGTGTAGCTGGCCATCGCCGGTAAGCCGGCTCCTACAGTAGGAGCCGGCTTACCGGCGATTTCGGCTTCAAGGTGCGAACGGCATCTCGCGTTTGTGCTGGGTCTTCTCGTAAGTCCGCTTGATAATCTCGAACGCCTCTTCGCTGACCGGCTCGCCGTGCAGGAAGGCATCGATCTGCGCGTAGGTCACGCCATGGGATGCTTCGTCCGGCTTGCCCGGCGCCAGGTCTTCCAGGTCTGCGGTCGGTACTTTCTCTACCAATGATTCCGGCGCGCCAAAGCTGCGCGCGATGGCGCGTACCTGGTTTTTCACCAGCCCGCTCAGGGGCGCGAGGTCGCAGGAACCGTCACCAAATTTGGTAAAGAAGCCCATCACCGCCTCGGCGGCATGGTCGGTGCCAATCACCAGGCCCTGACGGGCGCCAGCGATGGTGTACTGCGCGACCATACGCATGCGCGCCTTGGTGTTGCCCACCACGAAGTCGACCATCGTCGGCGTGCCGCCTTCCAGCGCCTTGACCTCGGCGGCCAGGGCGCGTACGGCCGGGGCGATATCCACCGTGTGAACTTCGTCAGCCTTGATCACTTCCAGGCAGGCCTGGGCATCGTGCTCATCCTGTTGAACCTGGTAGGGCAGGCGCACGGCGATAAAGCAGTAAGCAGGATCACCGGTCTCGCTGCGCAGCTCGTTGATCGCCCGCTGCGCCAGCAGCGCTGCGGTCAACGAGTCGACGCCACCGCTGATTCCCAGCACCAGGGTTTTTAGCCGGGCGTTGTTCAGGCACTGCTTGATGAATGCCACGCGCCGGTTCACTTCGGCATCGAGCGCGGCACGGTCGGCGAACGGGGGCTGGACCTTGAGTGCTTGCGCAATCTCTCGCTGGGCGGCTTGCATGAATTACTCCTTGGACACTTTGAAGACGTGGCGCAGGTAAGCAACGAAGTTTTCGTCACGGCATTGGGTCTTGGCCGCCTCGTCGGAAATCTTGGCGACAGGCTGGCCGTTGCAGTCGGTCATTTTAAGCACGATGCTCATCGGCGCCACCCCGGGTATGTCGCAGGTCAGGTTGGTGCCGATGCCGAAGCTGACGTTGATGCGTCCGCGCAAGGCACGGAAGATCTCCAGTGACTTGGTCAGGTTCAGGCCATCAGAGAACACCAGTGTCTTGGTCATCGGGTCGATTCCCAGCTTGCGGTAATGGGCGATGGCCTTTTCTGCCCACTGCACCGGGTCGCCCGAGTCGTGGCGCAAGCCATCGAACAGCTTGGCGAAGAACAGATCGAAGTCGCCGAGAAACGCATCCATGGTGATGCAGTCGGTCAAGGCGATGCCGAGCAGCCCACGGTATTCACGCACCCAGCAGTCGAGCGCGGCAATCTGGCTGTCGATCAGCCGCGGGCCAAGTTGCTGGTGGGCCATGATCCATTCATGAGCCATGGTACCCAAGGGCTTGATATCCAGTTTTCGTGCCAGATGCACGTTGCTGGTACCGACGAAGCGCGCCGGGAAATCGTCCTTGAGCACCCGTACCACTTCTTCCTGCACTTTGTAGGAAAAGCGTCGGCGTGTGCCGAAGTCGGCCACCTGCAACTCTGCCAGTTCTTCGCTGCTGGCATGGGCCTTGAGCCAGTCGAACTTGCGGTACAGCTGGTCGCGGGCTTCGCTGAGCTTGACCTGCGGATAGCGATGGCGGTTGCGTACTTCGCTGATGATTGCCAGCAACGGCACTTCAAAGAGGATCACGTGCAGCCAGGGGCCGCGTATGCGCAGGTACAGTTGATCGTTTTCGATGCCCAGGTGCAGGTAGCGCAGGTTGAAGCGGAACAGGCCGAGAAAACGCAGAAAGTCCGGCTTGATGAAGCTGATCTGTTCCAGAAAGCCCAATTGGCCATTAGCCAGGCTCAGTTCACAGAGCTTGTCGATCTGTTCGCGAATCTGCGCCAGATAGGGGCGCAGGTCTTCGCCATTGCGGCAGCGAAACTCCCATTCGACGTCGACGTTGGGGTAGTTGTGCAGCACCGCCTGCATCATGCTCAGTTTGTAGAAGTCAGTGTCGAGCAGGTTTTGCACGATGCGATCGGCGAAGGCGCTCTCGCTCATAAGGGGCTCCGTAGGGGGCGCGCGCCATTAACTGCCAGCAACGACGCACAGACATTGCCATTGTGCCAGCCTTTTCCCGCAGGTGGGCGGGCGCGCTGCGGGTACATCCGTAGCAGCGTTTCGGGGGCGGCGCTTTCGCCGGTCAGCGGCTAGCCTGTATTGGTGCCCGCTGTAGCAGTCGCGCACCAACGATGTGCAGTTCGGTTACGCATCCTGTTACAGGCGGGTTGCACGTAACCACTTGGCGAGGTTGCAATGATGGCACTTTATGGTTGCTCTTTTTGGTCGGTTGGGTGGCGCTTGCCTTGCGGCAGACGGTTGCACAGCCAGTAAAAAAAGGACGCGGCCAAGGCCTTGGCAACTTCTTCAGGTGTTTTTCAAGAATAAAAATCCAATGGCACGGCCCTTGCTCAGAGCTATTGCTGAAAGTTGTAGTGCCAACCAAAAAAACACCAAGGAGCACCACCTCATGTCGCAGACGTTTTACAAGAAAGGCTTTCTGGCCCTTGCCGTAGCTACGGCGCTGGGTGTTTCTTCGTATGTTCAGGCCGACATCAAGATCGGTGTAGCAGGCCCGATGACCGGTGCCAACGCAGCGTTTGGCGAGCAGTACATGAAAGGTGCCCAGGCGGCGGCAGACAAGATCAACGCCGCAGGCGGGGTCAACGGCGAGAAGATCGTCCTGGTCAAAGGTGACGACGCGTGCGAGCCCAAGCAGGCCGTAGCCGTGGCCAACCGTCTGGTTGACCAGGACAAGGTCGCCGGTGTGGTCGGACATTTCTGCTCGTCCAACACCATCCCGGCCTCAGAGGTGTATGACGAGGCGGGCGTCATTGCCATCACCCCGGGTTCGACCAACCCTCAGGTTACCGAGCGCGGCCTGAGCGCCATGTTCCGTATGTGCGGGCGTGACGACCAGCAGGGCATCGTTGCCGGCGACTACATCGTCGACGTGCTCAAAGGCAAAAAAGTGGTCGTGCTGCACGACAAGGACACCTACGGCCAAGGCCTGGCCGATGCCACCAAAGCACAACTGGCCAAGCGTGGCGTGACGCCGGTGCTGTACGAAGGCCTGACCCGTGGCGAGAAGGACTTCAGCGCCGTGGTCACCAAGATTCGCGGTGCCGGTGCCGACGTCGTCTACTTCGGTGGTTTGCACCCGGAAGCCGGTCCGCTGGTCCGGCAGTTGCGTGAAGCGGGCCTGAAAGACGTCAAATTCATGTCCGATGACGGCGTTGTCACCGACGAACTGGTCACCACCGCCGGTGGCGCGCAGTACGTTGATGGCGTGTACATGACTTTCGGCGCCGACCCGCGCCTGCTGCCGGACAGCAAGGCAGTGGTAGAAGAGTTCCGCAAAGCAGGCACCGAGCCTGAAGGCTACACCTTGTATGCCTACGCTTCGGTCGAGGCCCTGGCTGCGGCCTTCAATGGCTCCAAGTCGAACAAGGGCGAAGACGCTGCCAAGTGGCTCAAGGCCAATCCGGTGAAAACCGTGATGGGCGAGAAGAAGTGGGACAGCAAAGGCGACCTGACAGTCTCCGACTACGTGGTCTACCAGTGGGACAAGGACGGCAAGTACCACCAACTGGAAAAACAAAAATAACAACGGTACCCGACCCGGGCCTTAGCCCGGGTCGCTACCCGGTTTTGCGCCGTACCTGTCTTTTCTCGTAGATCTGCACAACCCTGCGCTGCGAGGGCCGCTTCATCCGGGGCTCAACGTAGTCGGCGCTTGTGCAATCTCAAATACGTGAGATTGCGTTATGGATGGTATTTTTCTGCAGCAACTGGTCAATGGGCTGACCCTGGGGTCTGTCTATGGCCTGATCGCCATCGGCTACACAATGGTCTATGGCATTATCGGCATGATCAACTTCGCGCACGGCGAGGTGTATATGATTTCCGCTTACCTGGCGGCGATCAGTCTGGCATTGCTGGCTTACTTCGGTATCGAATCCTTCCCGCTGCTGATGCTCGGGACGCTGATCTTCACGGTGGTGGTGACAGGCGTGTATGGCTGGACCATCGAACGTATCGCCTATAAACCCCTGCGTAACTCCACCCGCCTGGCACCGCTGATCAGTGCCATCGGTATTTCGCTGATCCTGCAGAACTATGCGCAGATCAGCCAGGGTGCACGCCAGCAAGGCATTCCGACCCTGCTTGAAGGCGCCTGGCGCGTCGAAGTGGGTAGCGGTTTCGTCCAGCTGACCTACACCAAGATCTTCATTCTGGTCGCCGCGTTCGTCGGCATGGCCGCGCTGACCTACATCATCAAGTTCACCAAGCTGGGGCGTATGTGCCGCGCCACCCAGCAGGATCGCAAGATGGCCTCGATCCTCGGCATCAACACCGACCGGGTGATTTCCTATGTATTCGTCATCGGTGCCGTCATGGCCGCGCTGGCGGGCGTATTGATCACCATGAACTACGGCACGTTCGACTTCTACGCCGGTTTCATCATCGGCATCAAGGCCTTCACCGCAGCGGTACTGGGTGGCATCGGCTCGTTGCCGGGCGCCATGCTCGGCGGGATCATCCTCGGCATCTCCGAATCGCTGTTCTCCGGGTTGATCAACTCCGACTACAAAGACGTGTTCAGTTTCTCCCTGCTGGTGCTGATTCTGATCTTCCGTCCCCAAGGCCTGCTGGGTCGCCCACTCGTGGCGAAGGTGTAAGTATGTCTGCTGCCAAATCCACTTCATTCGATCTCAAACGCAGCCTGATCGACACGATTCTCGCCGGGCTGATTTCCCTGATTGTCTTCGGGCCTATTGTCGGCGTGGTGCTCGACGGCTACAGCTTCAACATGGAGCCGACCCGCGTGGCCTGGCTGGTCGCCGGGGTCATGGCCGGGCGCTTTTTGCTCAGCCTGTTCCTGCAGACACCCAAGGGCCAGTCGATCCTCCAGGGCTTCGAGGGCAGCGGTTCCGGCGTGCATGTGCTGGCGCCAGACTACAAGTCGCGGCTGCGCTGGATCATCCCGGCGCTGATCGTCATCGCCATTGTCTTCCCGTTCTTCGCCAACAAGTACCTGCTGACCGTGGTCATCCTCGGCCTGATCTACGTGTTGCTGGGGCTGGGCCTGAACATTGTGGTCGGCCTGGCCGGCTTGCTCGACCTTGGCTACGTGGCGTTCTATGCCATTGGTGCCTATGGCCTGGCGCTGGGTTACCAGTACCTGGGGCTGGGGTTCTGGACGGTGTTGCCGCTGGCGGCCATCGCCGCGGCGCTGGCCGGCTGCATACTGGGCTTCCCGGTGCTGAGGATGCACGGTGACTACCTGGCGATCGTGACCCTGGGCTTTGGTGAAATCATCCGCCTGGTGCTCAACAACTGGCTGTCGTTCACCGGCGGCCCGAACGGCATGCCGGTACCTTCGCCGACCTTCATGGGCCTGGAGTTCGGGCGCCGGGCCAAGGACGGGGGTGTACCGTTCCATGAGTTCTTCGGCATCGATTACAACCCCAACGTGAAATTCCTGTTTATCTACATTGTGCTGTTCCTGGTGGTGCTGGCCGTGCTCTACATCAAGCACCGGTTGACCCGTATGCCGGTCGGCCGTGCCTGGGAAGCGCTGCGCGAAGACGAGATTGCCTGCCGCTCGATGGGCCTCAACCACGTGCTGGTGAAGCTCTCGGCGTTCACCCTCGGGGCTTCCACTGCGGGCCTTGCCGGGGTGTTTTTCGCCAGCTACCAGGGGTTCGTCAACCCGTCCTCGTTCACCTTCTTCGAATCGGCGCTGATCCTTGCGATCGTGGTGCTGGGCGGGATGGGATCGACTGTCGGGGTGGTGATCGCCGCGTTCGTGCTGACCGTGGCCCCGGAGCTGTTGCGCAGCTTCTCCGAATACCGGGTGCTGCTGTTCGGGGTGTTGATGGTGTTGATGATGATCTGGAGACCGCGCGGCCTGATTCGCATCAGCCGTACCGGTGTAGTTCCGCGTAAAGGAGTGGCGCCATGAGCGATGACGTGATTCTTTCAGTCGATAACCTGATGATGCATTTTGGCGGGATCAAGGCGCTCAGCGATGTCAGCCTCAAGGTCAAACGCAATTCCATCTTCGCCCTGATCGGCCCTAACGGCGCCGGCAAGACCACGGTGTTCAACTGCCTGACCGGTTTCTACAAAGCCAGTGGCGGCAAGATCGAACTGAACATGCGCGGTACCCGTACCAACGTGATCCAGTTGCTGGGTGAGCGTTTCCGCCTGGGTGACTTCGTTTCACCCAAGCGCTTTATCAACCGTATGCACTACAAAATGTTCGGTGGTACCCACCTGGTCAACCGTGCCGGCCTGGCGCGCACGTTCCAGAACATTCGCCTGTTCAGGGAAATGTCGGTGGTGGAGAACCTGCTGGTGGCTCAGCACATGTGGGTCAACCGCAACCTGCTGGCCGGCGTGCTCAACACTAAGGCCTACCGCAAGGCCGAAAGCGATGCCCTCGACCATGCCTTCTACTGGCTGGAAGTGGTCGACCTGGTGGACTGCGCCAACCGCCTGGCCGGCGAGCTGTCCTACGGCCAGCAGCGTCGTCTGGAGATTGCCCGGGCCATGTGCACACGGCCGAAAATCATCTGCCTGGACGAGCCGGCAGCCGGCCTCAACCCGCAGGAAACCGAAGCCCTGAGCAAGATGATCCGGGTACTTCGCGACGAGCACGACATTACCGTCGTGCTGATCGAACATGACATGGGCATGGTGATGAGTATTTCCGACCATATTGTGGTGCTCGACCACGGCAACGTGATCGCCGAAGGCGCCCCGCAGGACATCCGCCACAACCCCACAGTGATTGCCGCCTACCTGGGTGCTGACGAAGAGGAGCTGGTATGAGTGCACCCATCCTCGAAATGAAAGAAATCGACGTGTTCTACGGACCGATCCAGGCGTTGAAAAAGGTCTCGCTGCACATCGATGAAGGTGAAACGGTGAGCCTGATCGGCTCCAATGGCGCCGGCAAATCGACCCTGCTGATGTCTATCTTCGGTCAGCCGCGGGCGGCCAGCGGGCAGATTGTCTATCGCGGTACCGACATTACCCACAAGTCGTCCCATTACATCGCCTCCAACGGCATCGCCCAGTCGCCTGAAGGACGTCGGGTGTTCCCGGACATGTCGGTGGAAGAGAACCTGATGATGGGCACCATCCCCATCGGCGACAAGTTTGCCAGCGAAGACATGCAGCGCATGTTTGACCTGTTCCCGCGGCTCAAGGAGCGGCGTAATCAGCGAGCGATGACCATGTCGGGGGGCGAGCAGCAGATGCTGGCGATTGCCCGGGCGTTGATGAGCCGGCCCAAACTGTTGCTGCTCGACGAGCCATCACTGGGCCTGGCACCGATTGTGGTCAAGCAGATCTTCGCCACCTTGCGTGAACTGGCGCAGACCGGCATGACCATCTTTCTGGTGGAGCAGAACGCCAACCATGCGCTCAAGCTGTCGGATCGTGCCTATGTGATGGTCAACGGCCAGATCCGCCTGACCGGTACCGGGCAGGAGCTGCTGGTCAACGATGAGGTGCGCAACGCGTATCTGGGCGGGCACTGATCCGGCTGTGTGAAAGCGCCCTGCACAGCAGGGCGTTTTTTTGTCCGGGTTTTTTGTGGACAACCTTGCGCGCACTTCCTTTCAGGCGCGACACAAAGTCGCTGCAAGTCGATGATTTCCCGAGTGTTCAAGTTGTCCACCATTGGTGTGGAAGCGGCTGTGGGTAACTTGGTGGCACCTTGCTGAAAGCCTTTGTTTACAAGGCTTTCAGGCTCGTGATTGTTTTTTGATCAACTGTCCGGAAAGAAATCTAAAGCGCCGTTGTCAAGTCTTTTATACCCAGTGCAACCGGGCGCCAAAGCAGGTGCAAAGGCTGTGGATAAGTCTGTGGGCAAGCACTGGAAAGAACGCTGCAAGTGCCGTCTGCACGGGCCTTGGGCCATCACCGGAATGACTGCCCCTGGCCGCCCAGCGGAGACTGAGGTCAACCGACAGCCCGATGGTCAAGAAAAATACTTGTCGATCCGGGGTTTAACGTCGGTTCAGCGGGTTTCAAGTTGCCCCCAGAGTGTGTGCAAGAGCCTGTGGATAAGGTGAGCAAAGCTTGCTCCAGCCCTTATGGATCAAGGCTTTGGCGGAATTGGATGTTTTTTGTACAGCGCATGTGTACTTGCTGGCACGGTTGCTGGCGGGCATGCTGCTGATCTGTGATTTCGACCTTGCAAGGAGTACCCGATGACTTCCACCGTTTTCATCACTGGCGCGACCTCAGGCTTCGGCGAAGCCTGTGCCCGTCGATTTGCCGAGGCCGGCTGGTCCCTGGTGCTGACCGGTCGCCGTCAGGAGCGCCTGGACGCGCTCTGTGAAGAACTGTCGAAAAAGACTGAAGTACATGGCCTGGTGCTCGATGTGCGTGACCGCAAGGCCATGGAGGCGGCGGTAGCCAGCCTGCCGCCGTCGTTCGCCAAACTGCGCGGCCTGATCAACAACGCCGGCCTGGCGCTGGGGGCCGACCCGGCGCCCAAGTGTGACCTGGACGACTGGGAAACCATGGTCGACACCAACATCAAGGGCCTGATGTACAGCACCCGTCTGTTGTTGCCACGTCTGATCGCCCATGGCCGTGGTGCGACCATTCTCAACGTGGGCTCGGTGGCGGGTAACTATCCCTATCCGGGCAGCCACGTGTATGGCGGTACCAAGGCCTTCGTCGGCCAGTTCTCCCTGAGCCTGCGCTGCGACCTGCAAGGCACGGGCGTGCGAGTGAGCAACATTGAGCCGGGCTTGTGCGAAAGCGAGTTTTCGCTGGTGCGTTTCGGCGGCGATCAGGCGCGCTACGACGCCACTTATGCCGGTGCCGAGCCGATCCAGCCGCAGGACATTGCCGAGACAATCTTCTGGATCATGAACCAGCCGGCGCACATCAACATCAACAGCCTTGAGCTGATGCCGGTGAGCCAGGCATGGGCGGGTTTCTCGATCGACCGTTCCGGCAAGGCATGAGGCCTCGCCGGCTCGCTGGCGATTGCGTCAGATCTGACGCTGCAGCCCTTCCAGGCAGGTCGCCAGGTGATAGGGCGTGGTCGACGGCATATCGCTGCGGCTGACCGCGCCGTCGGCGTCACGGCACTCGTACCAGCCACCGGCATGCAGGAAGCGCTGCTGCAGTGCCTGTAGCTGGACGAGCACCTTGGCGGCGCTGTCCGGGCGCAAGGCCAGGGCGCGCAGGTATTCGGCCTGGGCCCAGATGCGCTGGGTGGCATCGCGCACTTCGCCGTCAGCGCTGAGCATGGCCAATGCCGCAGTATCTTTCACCCCGCACTGCTCGGCATAGGCAAACGCCCGGTCGAGGGAGGCGTGCAGCGCGCTGCCGCGCAGCAGCGGTGAAGACGCCAGCAGGTAGAACCATTCGAACTGGTGGCCTGGCTCGAACCAGTTATCCACAGCCCCCTGTGGTTTTTCCAGCATCACCCCGTGCTCGGCATCGATGAAGTGCTGTTGCATGGCGTCGGCCAGCGCCAGCAGGGCCTGTTGCACTGCTTGATCGTCACGCACCGCGAGGGTGGCAAGGAACGCTTCGGCGAGGTGCATCAACGGGTTCTGCAAGGGGCCGCTACCCACGTCCGACCAGTCTTCATCAAGACTTGCCTCATACAGTCCGTCATCGCGGGCGAAACGCTCGGCTACCACGCTCAAGGCGGCATTGAGCGTGGACTCGACCAAAGATTCGCGCACCTGGCCCCAGTAATGGGCGCAGGCAAATATGATGAACGCGTGGGTGTAGAGGTCTTTACGGCGGTCCAGCGGCTTGCCCTGAGCGTCGATACTGTAGAACCAGCCACCGTGTTCGGCATCGTGGAAATGCCGCTGCAGCGATCGAAACAGCGCCGCTGCACGCTCGCGGGCCCCGGGTTCGTCGATGCGGCTGCTGAACAGGTACAGCTGGCGGGCACAGGCCATGGCTCGATAACGCTGTACGGGCAGCGGCTGATGCTGCGGATCAAGCGCTTCGAAAGGCAGGGCCAGTTCCGCATTCCAGCCCGGACCTTGCCAGAGCGGCACGATGCGCTGGGTAAAGTGCGTCTTGACCTGCTCGAGCAGGGCAGGCAGTTCAGGCTGGGCAGTACGAAGGTCGGGCATGGAGAAGAGTCGTCGCGATTGGTGCGTTTGCGCGCATGGTAGCAGGAAACCCCACGGGAACGGCGCTGTGCCGACACCTAGAGACTGCTCAGGCCCTGCCAGTGCTTGGCGCCAACGAAGATGAAGCGCAATTGCTGGGTGATCTTGTCCTGCGCGCTCAGGGTATTTGCGCCATCGTCATCCGGCTCATCGATCAGTTCCGGCAAGGTGGCAAACACGGTTTTTACTACCAGGTCGGCGATGACCGAGAGGGCGGTGCTGTCCAGGTGCTGCCAGCGCGGCATGCGCTCAAGGTCGGTCGCCAGGTCTGAGCTGATGCCCTGGCGCAGGGTGGCGATCGCCTGGCGCACCGGTTGCGAGCCACCGTACTGCTCGCGGGCGAGAAACAGGAACTGTGGGCGATTGGCGGCAACCACGTCTAGGAAGATGCGCACCGAGGCGTCGGTAATGCCACCGAGTTCGAGCTCGTTGTGGCGAACCAGGCGAATGGTCTGGCGGAAGGTTTCGCCAACTTCATTGACCAGGGCCAGGCCCAGCTGGTCCATGTCGGAGAAATGCCGGTAAAAACCGGTGGGCACAATACCCGCGAATTTACTCACTTCGCGCAGGCTGATGCTGCCAAAGCCCCGGCCACTTTCCATCAGGTGGCGGGCGGCATCCAGCAAAGCTTGGCGGGTCTGTTGTTTTTGTTCGGCGCGCGGCAGCATGGCGAGTATCGGTTGGCAGTCAATCAGCCCTGCACTCTAATAGCCTGCGCCGGGAAAAACAAAGCCCGGTCAATTGACCGGGCTTGGAGGGGAACCGTTGCAAGGCTGGGATCTCTTATTGTGTGGCATAGACGTCAGCTCACACGATGGTTCTGTTCGATCAGGCGGTCAGCGCCACCTTCGGCAACCTGAAAGCGTGCGTTGAGGCGATCGGAACCACCTTCGGCGACGCGGTTGGTGCGCTCGAGCAAGCGATCGGAACCGCCTTCGGCAACACGGTTAGTGCGTTCCAGCAGGCGATCGGAACCGCCTTCGGCAACACGGTTGGTGCGTTCCAGCAGACGATCGGAACCGCCCTCGGCAACGCGGACGTTGCGCTCTTGCAGGCGATCAGAACCGCCTTCGGCCAGGGTGTTCAGTGGCTGCGAGATCACCGCCGAGCTGGAGCGCGATTCAGCCGTCAGGCTTTGGTCGGCGGCAGGAATGGCGAAGGCATTGGCGGCCAGGATCGACAGGGACAAGCTCAGGAGTAATTGGCGTTTCATTGTTCGGTGCTCCGTGGTGGTGCTGGAAAGTGGGTACGGAGCCAATGCTACGCTGGGGGGCGGGAGATAAAAGTTCATAAAGATAATGGTAACAATCAACGGAATTGATGTTTTGCCGCAGGTGCTCTAGACCGGGTGTTCCAGGCAGCCTCAAAGCCGTCTTGGGGGCGTGTAGACCAAGGTCGTATCGAGGAAAAATCAAGGAAAAACCGCGCTATCAGCCGCTATCATGCAACGCCGGTTAAACCCTTGGGCGTTTCATCAGTCCGAAGAATACGTGCTATCAAATCGCCCACCTTGGCCCGGTGATCGCAAGGAGAATCCGCAATGACGCGTCCCGCCAGAATCCTCACCTGGACCTTTTCCAGCCTGCTGTTGCTGCTGGCGATACTGGCCGTGGTGATTGCTACCTTTGACTGGAACCGGGTCAAGCCGATGCTCAACGCCAAAGTCTCCGAGGCGTTGCACCGTCCCTTCGCCATCAACGGCAATCTGCAGGTCCGCTGGCAGCGTGAACTGGAGCAGGGTGGCTGGCGAGCGTGGGTACCCTGGCCGCGTTTTATCGCCCAGGACCTGACCCTGGGCAATCCCGACTGGCTCAAAGAGCCGCAGATGGTCAGCCTCAAGCAGGTCGAGTTCCGCCTTGCGCCCTTGCCGCTGCTGTTTCAACAGATTGTCATCCCGCGTATCGACCTGAACCAGCCTACTGCCAGCCTCAAGCGCCTGGCCGACGGTCGCGCCAACTGGACGTTCGACTTCGGCCCCAAGGATGAGCACGCCGAGCCTTCGCCCTGGGTAATCGACATCGGCGCCATTGGCTTCGACAAAGGCCAGGTGAGCCTGGATGACCAGACCCTGAAAACCCGCCTGGACCTGCTGATCGACCCGCTGGGTAAACCGGTGCCGTTCGGCGATATCGTTGGCAAGGCTTCGGCAGCAAAGGCGGGTGGGGCTCAGGACTATGCCTTTGGCCTGAAGGTCAAAGGGCGCTACAAGGGCCAGGCGCTTGCCGGCGAAGGCAAGATTGGCGGCTTGCTGGCACTTCAGGATGCGAGCCAGCCCTTTCCGCTGCAGGCTGACCTGCAGATCGCCGATACGCGCATTGTCCTCGCAGGGACCCTGACCGACCCGCGTAACCTGGGCGCCCTCGACCTGCGCCTGCGATTGTCGGGTGCAAGCCTGGGCAACCTCTACCCGTTGACCGGTGTAACGCTGCCGGACTCCCCGCCATACGCCACCGACGGTCATCTGGTGGCCAAGCTGCATGAGCCGGGAGGCGCGCAGTTTCGCTACGAAGGCTTCAACGGCAAGATCGGCAACAGTGACATCCATGGCGACCTGACGTTTGCCGCCAGCCAGCCGCGACCCAAACTCAGCGGCAACCTGGTGTCCAATCAGCTGCTGTTCAAGGACCTGGCGCCGTTGATTGGCGCCGACTCCAATGCCGAACAGAAAGCCCGTGGCGGCGCCAGCAAGCAACCGGCAGGCAAGGTGCTGCCGGTCGAGGAATTTCGTACCGAGCGCTGGCGTGCCATGGATGCCGACGTGACCTTCAGTGGCAAGCGCATCGTGCACAGCGAGTCGCTGCCGTTCACCGACCTGTCCAGCCACGTTGTCCTCGATGATGGGGTGTTGCGCCTTGAACCGCTGCGCTTTGGCATTGCCGGCGGCAAACTGGATGCGCAGATTCGCCTCGACGGGCGCGCGGTACCGCTGCAAGGACAGGCTCAGCTCAGTGCGCGGGGCTTCAAGCTGAAGCAGCTGTTCCCCACCTTCGAACCGATGAAAACCAGCTTTGGCGAGCTCAATGGCGACGCTGACCTCAAGGGCCGGGGTAATTCGGTGGCCGCCCTGCTGGGCACCGCCAATGGCGACCTGAAAATGCTGATCAACGATGGCGCCATCAGCCGTGGGCTCATGGAGATTGCCGGGCTGAACGTGGGTAACTACGTCATCGGCCAGCTGTTTGGCGACAAGGAAGTGAAGATCAACTGCGCGGCTGCCGACTTCGGCATCAAGGATGGCCTGGCAACCACGCGCCTGTTTGTCTTCGACACCGAGAACGCGATCATCTACATCAATGGCACCGCCAACTTCGCCAGCGAGCAGCTGGACCTGAAGATCAATCCCGAGTCCAAGGGCGTGCGCCTGTTCTCGCTGCGCTCGCCGTTGTATGTACGCGGCCCGTTTGCCAAGCCCAGTGCCGGTGTGCAGGCCGTGCCGCTTGCATTGCGGGGCGCGGGAATGGTCGCACTGGGAGTGCTGGTCGGCCCGGCGGCAGGACTGCTGGCGCTGGTGGCTCCGGGCGGCGATGTGCCCAATCAGTGCACGCCGTTGCTTGAGCAGATGAAATCCGGGAAGGCACCGCGGACGGTGAAGGCGGGATAAATGCGGCGCGGCTATTCGCGGGTAAACCCGCTCCCACAGGGGCTGTGCAATTAACCTGTGGGAGTGTGTTTACAGGAAGCAGGCCGCCGCGAAGTTTCTCAGAGACCTTTGAGCAGGTCCGCCATGTCATCGGCATGCTCTTCTTCCTGAGCCAGGATCTCTTCGAAGATGCGCCGGGTGGTGGGGTCGGATTCACCGATGTACTGGATGATCTCGCGGTAACTGTCGATGGCAATGCGCTCGGCAACCAGGTCTTCGAGGACCATTTCCTCAAGGTTCTTGCCTTCCACGTACTGCGCATGGGAATGCTTGCTCAGGTTATCCGGGTTCAGGTCCGGCTCGCCCCCGAGTTGCACGATGCGCTCGGCCAGCTTGTCGGCATGCTCCAGTTCCTGGGTGGCATGTTCGAGAAACTCCTCGGCCGCCACGCTGGCCTTGATACCGCTGGCCTTGATACCGCTGGCCATGAAGTAGTGACGTTTGTAGCGCAGGGCGCAGACCCATTCGGTTGCCAGCGATTCGTTGAGCAGCCGCAGGATCTGCTCGCGGTCGGCGTTGTAGCCTTCGGTCACGGCGCCTTGCTCGACGTGCTGGCGGGCACGTTGGCGCAGGGTTTTCACATCGGTCAGTTCAACGGTGCTCATGGTGTTCTCCAGGGCTAGATCTCGGCTTTGGCTTTCTCTACCGCTTGGTCATCGGTCTGGCGTTGTTCACAGGTCTTGAAACCCTTGGCATCCACATGCCCGGTGGCGTCGAAACGCACGTAGTAGGCTTGTTGATGGCCTTCCTGATTGAGGATGTAGTTGTTGCAGGTACCGCCATGCGGCAGGTCGATCACGCTGGACGGGCTGCCGCCGATGGCGATCACCCGTTGCATGGTCATGCCGTTTTCCACCTGCTTGACCAGCGGTTGGTCACGGTAGGTGACGTAGTCGACCGGGTTTTCCGGACGGCTGCCGCAAGCCGCCAGGGCGGTGGTGGTCAGGAGGATTGCCAGGGTCTGCTTGTACATGGTCCCGCTCCTTGCTGAGGGTCTACAGGGTTGGAACCGCAGCAGGCGCCGGGAGTTCGATTGCGATTGCAATCAAACTGCCTGTAGGGTGGGGCCGACAGTCCACGGAACGGGAAATGCAGCCATGGCTCAAGAACTTGCCACGCGTTATCCACTGGTGCTGGTGCCCGGTATGCTCGGCTTCGTTCGCCTGGTGCTTTACCCCTACTGGTTCGGCATCGTTTCGGCATTGCGCCGGGGCGGGGCCAGGGTGTTTGCGATTCAGGTGTCGCCGATCAACTCCACCGAAGTGCGTGGCGAACAGTTGCTGCAGATCATCGCGGACATTCGCCAGCAGACCGGTGCTGACAAGGTCAACCTGCTGGGGCATAGCCAGGGCGCGCTGACAGCGCGCTATGCGGCCGGCAAGCGGCCGGATTGGGTTGCCTCGGTCACCTCGATTGCCGGGCCGAATCATGGCTCTGAGCTGGCGGATTACCTGCACGAAAAGTACCCGGCCGACTCTGCCCGTGGGCGTCTGCTCAAGGCCCTGCTACATGGCCTGGGGGTGCTGCTGGGCTGGCTGGAGACGGGGTGGCGTGGGCCCAGGCTGCCGATCGACGTGCATGCCTCGCACCATTCGCTGACCCGCTCCGGAGTTGCCCTGTTCAATCAAGCGTATCCGCAGGGGCTGCCTAGCACCTGGGGCGGCGAGGGGCCGGCTGAAGTGGGGGGCGTGCGCTACTACTCATGGTCCGGTACCTTGCAGCCGGGCTTGACCGACCAAGGCCTGAACCGCCTGGATGGCAGCAACCGCTTTTGCCGGTTGTTTGCCAAAACCTTCGTGCATGAAGCCGGTCATTGCGACGGCATGGTCGGGCGTTACAGCTCGCATCTGGGCCAGGTGATCGGCGATGACTATCCGCTCGATCACCTGGACATCGTCAATCAGTCACTGGGCGCGGTAGGCAAGGGGGCCGAGCCGGTGCGCCTGTTCACCGAGCATGCTGCCCGCCTCAAGGCTGCGGGGCTGTAGCACCGGCAGGGCGAACCGGTGTTTTCCAGCGTTCGGCGAGAATCACCCCGGCGAGGGTCAGCAGGCCGCCACCCAGGTGGTACAGGGCCAGTTGCTCGTCGAGTACCACTGCGGCAATAACTGCGGTGACTGCCGGCAACAGGTTGAAGAACAGCGTGGTGCGGCTTGGCCCCAAGCGGCTGACCGCCTGCATCCACACCAGTGGCGCAACCATCGAGGCCAGCACGCAGGCATACAGCACCAGGCCGATATTGCCGCTACCCAGGCCGGTTTTCTCTGAAAACACGAACAGTGGGAACAACACAATGATCGCCACCAGCACTTGCAGGTAAAGCAGCAGCAGGGGCGGCAGGCGCAGCTGCCATTTCTTCAGCAAGGTGCTGTAGAGCGCGTAGGCGAGGGTGGCAATCAGCATCAGCGCGTCGCCACCGTTGACGCCGTGTTGCAACAACATCGCCGGATCGCCGGCCGATACCACCACCATTACGCCGAAGAACGACACTAGCGCGCCGATCAGCGCGCCGTAGGTCAGGCGCAGTCCCAGGCTGATGATGGCCATGGCCAGCGACATCAACGGCATCAGCGACAGAATGATGCCCATGTTGGTGGCGCTGGTGATTGCAGCGGCAAAGTAGGCCAGGCTCTGGTACACCGCCATGCCCAGTACGCCGAGGATGAAAATCTTGCCCAGGTTGGGGCGGATATCGCTCCAGCGGCGCAACATCGGGCGTAACAGGAACGGCGTGAACAGCACGCCGGCCAGCAGCCAGCGATAGAAGCCGATTTCGGCCGGAAAGATCGCACCGGCCGACATCTTGGTGATGACTGTGTTGCCGGCCCAGATCAGGATGGCCAGCAAGGGGAACGTATAATTCATTAAACACAAGCTCTATAGGTACAGCCGGCCATTATCCATTGGTTTTCCGTGTTGGTTGTACCGTACAGCGATAATTCGACTTTTCGCGCAGGTTTCAGGGCTATAGGTGAGGTTTGACCCGGCCAACGACCTACAGGAAATCTTGTCTACACTTTTGTCGAAGCTGCGCACTGGGTGCGGCGACGAGGAGAGAAGGCCATGACGCACCTGCGTTTGCCGCTGCTGATGGTGGGGTTGCTGATGTGTTCGTACAGCTTTGCAGATACACCGCAGCAGGAAAAAATGAAAACCTGCAATGCCGATGCCTCTGCCAAAGCCCTAAAGGGCGATGAACGCAATGCGTTCATGAGCAATTGCCTGAAGGCCAAGCCGTTGACACCCCAGCAGGAAAAAATGAAAACCTGCAATGCCGACGCCGCGACCAAGGCGCTGAAGGGCGATGAGCGCAACGCGTTCATGAGCAATTGCCTGAAGAAAAAATGACCCGCCGAACCTGACCTGGCGTAGCCGCTACCGATGCAGCGGCCGAGCCTCTATGCCTGCCCGGCGAAGGCTGGCAGACTGCGCCTTTTCCTGCAGTTGCCCCTTTGAGGTTGTATGACCTTTACTCCGCGCCAGATCAAGCTGGCCAGTTGGATCATTGTCTTCGCCGGCCTGTTGCTGGCGTTGCCGCTCAAGCTGTTGCCGAGCCTGCTGGCGGGCCTCCTGGTGTTCGAGCTGGTCAACATGCTGACCCCGAAGCTGCAGCACCTGATTTCCGGACAGCGCGCGCGCTGGTTGGCGGTGGCATTGCTTGGCACCCTGGTGGTCAGCACCCTGACGCTGCTGTTTGCCGGCGCCATCAGCTTCCTGCTGCATGAGGCAGAGAACCCCGGCGCCTCGCTGGACAAGTTCATGCTGCTGGTGGATCAGGCACGTGGGCAATTGCCCCCCTTCGTCGATGCCTACCTGCCGGCCAGCGCCGCAGAGTTCAAGGTAGCCATCGGTGAATGGTTGAAGACGCACCTGGGCGAGTTGCAGCTGGTGGGCAAGGGCGCGGCGCACATGTTTGTCACCCTGTTGATCGGCATGATCCTCGGAGCGATTGTCGCCTTGCAGCGCATCCCGGACATTTCCCGGCGCAAGCCGCTGGCTGCGGCGCTGTTCAACCGCCTGGCGCTGCTGGTGCAGGCGTTTCGCAATATCGTGTTTGCGCAGATCAAGATTTCACTGCTCAACACCTTCTTCACCGGGATCTTCCTGGCAGTGGTGTTGCCGATGTTCGGGGTGCACCTGCCGCTGACCAAGACCCTGATCGTGCTGACCTTCCTGCTCGGCCTGCTGCCGGTGATCGGCAACCTGATGTCCAACACCCTGATCACCATCGTCGGCCTGTCGCTGTCGATCTGGGTGGCCATGGCGGCGCTGGGCTATCTGATTGTTATCCACAAGGTCGAGTACTTCCTCAACGCGCGGATTGTCGGTGGGCAGATCAGCGCCAAGTCCTGGGAGCTGCTGCTGGCGATGCTGGTGTGCGAGGCGGCGTTTGGTTTGCCGGGGGTGGTGGCAGGGCCGATTTATTACGCGTACCTGAAGAGCGAGTTGCGTCAGGCCGAATTGGTGTGAGGCAATCGCATGCTTCGCATGCTCCCACAAGAGCACAACAAATCCTGTGGGAGCAGGTGAAGCCTGCGATAGGGGCGCGGAGCGCCCCCTTGGCAATCAGCCGTAACGCTTGCGCGCCTCGATCGCCAGGCCGCTGCCGATGCTGCCGAAAATGTTGCCTTCGACATGGCGGGCCTTGGGCAGCATGGCCGCGACACTCTGGCGCAAGGCCGGGATACCGCTGGAACCGCCGGTAAAGAACACGGTATCAACCTGTTCGACGCCCACACCCGCCTTGGCTAGCAGCTCGCTGACGCTGCCACGCACGCGCTCGAGCAGGTTGTCGATGGATTCTTCGAACAGGGCGCGGCTCAGCTCGACATTGAGTCCCGGCTCGACGCGCTTGAGGTCGACCAGGCGGCTGTCGGCGTGGGTCAGTTCGATCTTGGTTTCTTCCACTTCCATCGCCAGCCAGTGACCGGCGCGCTGTTCGATCAGCTTGAACAGGCGGTCGATGCCATTGGTGTCTTCGATGTCATAACGCATGCTGCCCAGGGCCAGCTGGGATTTTTGCGAGTACACCGTGTTGATGGTGTGCCAGGTGGCGAGGTTCATGTGGTGGCTGGTCGGCATGAAGGCACCGCTTTTCATCCGGCTGCCGTAACCGAACAGCGGCATGACGCCCTGCAGGCTCAATTGTTTGTCGAAGTCGGTACCGCCGATGTGCACACCGCCGGTGGCGAGGATGTCTTCATGGCGGTCGTCGAGCATGTGGCGCTCGGGTGCCAGGCGCACCAGGGAGAAGTCCGAGGTACCCCCGCCGATGTCGACGATCAGCACAAGCTCCTCGTGCTGGATGTTCGACTCGTAGTCGAAGGCGGCAGCGATCGGTTCGAACTGGAAGGAGACTTCCTTGAAGCCGATTTTCTTCGCGACTTCTTCCAGGGTGTCCTGGGCTTCCTGGTCGGCGGCCTGGTCGTCATCGACAAAGTGCACCGGGCGGCCCAGCACCACTTCATCGAACGCGCGTCCGGCATTGGCTTCGGCGCGGCCCTTGAGCTCGCCGATGAACATGCCCAGCAGGTCCTTGAACGGCAGGGCGGTGCCCAGCACGCTGGTGTCGTGCTTGATCAGCTTGGAGCCCAGCAGGCTCTTGAGCGAGCGCATCAGCCGGCCTTCGTACCCTTCGAGGTATTCGTGCAGGGCCAGGCGGCCGTAGACCGGGCGGCGTTCTTCGATATTGAAGAACACGACCGACGGCAAGGTGATCTTGCCGTCCTCCAGGGCGATCAACGACTCCACGCCCGGGCGATGCCAGCCTACGGTGGAGTTGGAGGTGCCGAAGTCGATGCCACAGGCACGGGCCGGGGATGCGTCACTCATGGGATGTACTTCCGGGGAAAAACGGCCGCGCAGTTTATGCCAGTGGCCAGCAGAATCAAGACCGATTATCTGCTTTACAGCAAACCCAAGACGACCTTGAAAGGCTATGCTTGACCCCAATCTTCAGAAGCATTGAACAACTTTATGGTGATTCCTTAGATGGACTTCAAAGACTATTACAAGATTCTTGGCGTTGAGCCGACTGCGGACGAGAAGGCGATCAAGACCGCCTACCGCAAGCTCGCGCGCAAGTATCACCCTGACGTCAGCAAAGAGCGTGACGCCGAGGAAAAATTCAAAGAGGTGAACGAGGCCCACGACGTCCTCAGCAGCGCCGAAAAGCGCGCTGAATACGACGAGTTGCGCAAATACGGCCAGCATGGCCGCCCGTTCCAGGGACCTCCGGGTTGGGAGAGTCGCAACACCGGCGGATTTGAAGGTGGTGACTTCTCCGACTTTTTCAGCTCGATCTTCGGCTCACGCGGTGGCAACGGCAATCCTTTCGGCCGTGGCCAACAACAACGCAGCGCCGGTCGGCGAGGGCAGGACGTGGAAATGGAACTGGCGATTTTCCTCGAAGAGACCCTGTCTGCCGAGTCGAAGCAGATCAGCTTCCAGGTGCCGCAACACAATGCCGCGGGCCAGCGTACCGGCTTCACCACCAAGACCCTGAACGTGAAGATTCCGGCCGGCGTCACCGACGGCGAGAAAATTCGCCTCAAGGGCCAGGGCGCGGCAGGCATCGGCGGAGGCGCCAACGGCGACCTGTTCCTGACCATTCGCATGGCACCGCATCCGCTGTTCGATGTCGAAGGTCATGACCTGATCATTACCGTACCGCTGGCCCCGTGGGAAGCGGCACTGGGTACCAAGGTGGCGGTGCCGACCCTCACCGGCAAGATCAACCTGACCATTCGTCCGGATAGCCAGAGCGGTCAGCGTCTGCGGGTCAAGGGCATGGGGCTGGCCAACAAACAGGGCCAGCGCGGTGATCTGTATGCGCAACTGAAAGTGGTGATGCCGAGCCAGAGCGACGACGCAACCCGCGAACTGTGGGGCAAGCTGGCAGAAAAAGCGGCGTTCAATCCGAGGACACAATGGAGTAACTGAGCATGAGCAGTACCCTGGTCGTTCAACTGGACATGCAGACCCTCTGTCAGGAAGCCGATTTGCCGGCTGCCTACGTGATCGAAATCGTCGAACACGGCATTGTCGAACCTTCCGGGCGAACGCCGGAAGAGTGGCTGTTTGACGATCAGGCTCCGGTCCTGGCCAAGCGCGCGGCGAAGCTGCAGCGCGAACTTGAACTGGAGTGGGAGGGGGTGGCGCTCGCGCTGGAGTTGCTGGAGGAGGTTCAGCAACTACGCAGCGAGAACAGCATGCTCAAGCAGCGCCTGGGCAGGTTTGTGCAGGGGTGACGCTGACCCTATAGCAGCTTGTAGTACAACGCCGTCGCCCGGTAGGTGCCGTCGGGGCTGCAGGCATACTGCGGGATCTCACCGGCCTTGGTGTACCCCAGCGCCCGGTAGAACGCCTCGGCCCCGGACCCGGCCTCGGTGTCCAGGTACAGCATGCCGCGCTGTTTCTGCCGGGCTGTCGCTTCCAGCACCTGCATCAGCTGTTGGCCCAGGCCGTGGCGCTGCGCCTGGCTGTGCACCAACAGCTTTTGCACTTCGGCGCGATTCAGGCCATTGGGCTTCTGGCACAACCCCAACTGCACGCTGCCAATCACTTCCTGATCCTTGCTGACCACCCACAGCAGCAATTCGCCGCTGCTCAGGCGCTGTTTCACTTCATCGAAGTAGCTGTTGGCCTGCTGCGCGTCGATATCGTCCAGAAATCCCACCGAGGCACCGTGGCGAACCGCATCCAGCAACAACGTCACCAGGCCGTCGCGAAAGTGGGCAAGGCTTTCATGCGTGACACGATGAAGGTGCGCAGCATTCATTCGGCATTACTCCTTGGCGCTTGGGGCCGCGCCGGGGTTGAGGATCAACTGCATGAAGGTCAGGTCCAGCCAGCGGCCAAACTTCACCCCCACCTGCGGCATTTGCCCGTTGAGGGTAAAGCCCAGGCGTTCATGCAGGCGGATCGAGGCGGCGTTGCCGCTTTCAATGGCGGCAACCATGACGTGCTTGTCACTGTTGCGGGCGCGTTCGATGAGCGCCTGCATCAGCAGTGGCCCCAGGCCGTTGCCACGCTGATCGCTGCGGATATACACCGAGTGTTCGACGGTGTGGCGAAAGCCTTCGAAGGGGCGCCAGTCGCCAAATGAAGCATAGCCGAGCACCTGCGCCGGGTCCGTGGCCGCCACGGCCACCAGAATCGGGTAGCGCTGGGCCTGGCGGGCGTCGAACCAGGCCTGGCGGTTGGCCAGATCAACGGGTTGCTCGTTCCAGATCGCCGTGGTGTTGAGCACGGCGTCGTTGTAGATGTCGCGAATACCCGGCAGATCGGCGGGTACGGCATCACGAATCAGGTAAGTCATGACGTTTTCTCGAAGGTGTACGAACTGTCGCCCAGATTAAATGGTTACCAGGCCGCGCACACCTTCGGCCTCCATGTTTTCGCCACGCCCGGCCTGGACAATCTCCCCCCGTGACATCACCAGGTACTGGTCGGCCAGTTCGGCGGCAAAGTCGTAGAACTGTTCGACCAGAAGGATGGCCATGTCGCCGCGGGCGGCCAGCTTGCTGATCACGGCGCCGATTTCCTTGATGACCGAGGGCTGTATGCCTTCGGTGGGTTCATCGAGGATCAGCAGGCGCGGCTGGCTGGCCAGGGCGCGGCCGATGGCCAGTTGCTGTTGCTGCCCCCCTGAGAGGTCGCCGCCGCGGCGGTGCTTCATTTGCAACAGGACCGGAAACAGTTCGTAGATGAACGGTGGGACACTTTTCGCCTGGCTGGCACTAAACCGTGAAAGGCCCATCAGCAGGTTTTCCTCGACCGTCAGGCGCGGGAAGATTTCACGGCCCTGGGGGACGTAGGCGATACCCGCCTGCACCCTCTGGTGGGGCTTGAAGCCGGTGATGGTCTGGCCTTCCCATTGCACGCTGCCTTCGCGGGTGGGCAGCAGGCCCATCAAACAGCGCAGCAAGGTGGTTTTGCCAACCCCGTTGCGGCCCAGCAGGCAAGTCACTTCGCCGACCTTTGCCTCGAATGACAGGCCGCGCAGAATGTGACTGCCGCCGTAGTACTGATGAAGTGCATCGATTTTCAGCATGTCTGATACCCGTCGTTTGTCTGTTCCGGCCTCATCGCCCCAGGTAAACCTCGATCACCCGATCGTCGGCCTGCACCTGCTCAAGCGACCCTTCGGCCAGCACACTGCCCTGGTGTAACACCGTCACGTGGTCGGCAATGCTGCCGACAAAGCCCATGTCATGCTCGACCACCATCAGCGAATGCTTGCCGGCCAGACCCTTGAACAACTCGGCGGTGAACTCGGTTTCGGCATCGGTCATACCCGCCACTGGCTCATCGAGCAGCAGCAGTTGCGGGTCTTGCATCAACAGCATGCCGATCTCCAGGAACTGCTTCTGGCCGTGGGACAGCAGCCCGGCCGGACGCTGGGCCGAAGCGCTCAGACGAATGGTCTGCAGCACCTCGTCAATGCGGTCGCGCTGTTCGCCGCTCAGCCGCGCAATCAGGCTGGCCAGCACCGATTTGTCGGCCTTTTGCGCAAGTTCCAGGTTTTCGAACACACTCAAGGCCTCGAACACGGTTGGCTTCTGGAACTTGCGACCGATACCGGCCTGGGCGATTTGCACTTCGCTCATGCGGGTCAGGTCCAGGGTGTCGCCGAACCAGGCCTTGCCTGTAGTCGGGCGGGTCTTGCCGGTGATTACATCCATCAGGGTGGTTTTGCCGGCGCCGTTGGGGCCGATGATGCAGCGCAACTCGCCAACACCGATGTACAGGTTCAGGGCATTGAGGGCTTTGAAACCGTCGAAGCTGACACTGATGTCTTCCAGGGTCAGTACCGTGCCGTGGCGGGCATCCAGGCCCTGGCTGCGGGCCTGGCCGAGGCCGATGGCATCGCGGCCGCTGCCGGCGTCGAGGACCGGCTCGAGCATGAACTCGGGGTGGGCCGGTGGCAGTGGAATGGCTCTCATTGTTCGCCCCTCTTCTTCAGCAGTCCGACCACGCCCTTGGGCAGGTACAAGGTCACCAGGATGAACAGCGCGCCCAGGCAGAACAGCCAGTACTCGGGAAAGGCGACGGTGAACCAGCTCTTCATGCCGTTGACCAGGCCGGCGCCAAGCAACGGGCCGATCAGGGTGCCGCGCCCACCCAGGGCGACCCACACGGCGGCTTCGATCGAGTTGGTCGGTGACATTTCGCTGGGGTTGATGATGCCCACCTGCGGCACATACAGCGCCCCTGCCAGGCCACACAGCACTGCGCTCAACACCCAGACGAAGAGCTTGAACCCCCGTGGGTCGTAGCCGCAGAACATCAGGCGGTTTTCGGCATCGCGCAGCGCGGTCAGCACCCGCCCGAACTTGCTCCGGGCCAGGCGCCAGCCCAGGTACAGGCTGGCTACCAGCAAGCTGACCGTAAGCAGGAACAGTACGGCCCGGGTGCTTTGCGCAGTGATCTCATAGCCGAGGATGCTGCGAAAGTTGGTGAAGCCGTTGTTGCCGCCAAAGCCGGTCTCGTTGCGAAAAAACAGCAGCATGCCGGCGAAGGTCAGCGCCTGGGTCATGATCGAGAAATACACGCCCTTGATCCGCGAGCGGAAGGCGAAGAAGCCGAACACCAGGGCCAGCAGGCCCGGCGCCAGCACCACCAGGCACAGGGCCCAGGCGAAATGCTGCGTGCCGGCCCAGTACCAGGGCAGCTCGGTCCACGACAGGAAAGTCATGAACGCGGGCAGGCCATCACCGGCGGCCTCACGCATCAGGTACATGCCCATGGCATAGCCGCCCAGCGCAAAGAACAGCCCGTGGCCCAGCGACAGTAGCCCGGCATAGCCCCAGACCAGGTCCAGAGCCAGGGCGACGATGGCATAGCAGAGGATCTTGCCGACCAGCGTCAGGGTGTAGGCCGAGACGTGCAGGCTGTGGCCCTCAGGCAGCAACGACAGCAGTGGCAGGGCCAGCAGCACCAGCAGGACGACTGCGCCGGTGGCCAGAGTCCAGCGCGGGCCGGCTTTCTGGCTGGCAGTAACAAGCAGAGGCTGGTTCATCAGTCGATTACCCGTCCCTTGAGTGCGAAGAGGCCTTGCGGGCGCTTCTGGATGAACAGAATGATCAGTGCAAGGATGAGGATCTTGCCGAGCACCGCACCGATCTGCGGCTCCAGCAACTTGTTGGCGATGCCCAGGCCGAACGCTGCCCACAGGCTGCCGGCGAGCTGGCCGACGCCGCCCAGTACCACCACCAGGAAGGAATCGATGATGTAGCTCTGGCCTAGGTCCGGGCCGACGTTGCCGATCTGGCTCAAGGCCACGCCACCGAGCCCGGCGATACCGGAACCGAGGCCGAAGGCAAGCATGTCCACACGCCCGGTAGGCACGCCGCAGCAGGCAGCCATGTTGCGGTTCTGGGTGACCGCCCGTACGTTCAGGCCCAGGCGGGTGCGGTTCAACAGCAGCCAGGTCAGCAGCACCACAAACAGGGCAAAGCCAATGATCACCAGGCGGCTGTAAGGCAGCACCAGGTTGGGCAGTACCTGCAGGCCGCCAGAGAGCCAGGCCGGGTTGGCCACTTCAACGTTCTGAGCGCCGAACAACAGGCGGATGGCCTGGATCAGGATCAGGCTGATGCCCCAGGTCGCCAGCAGGGTTTCCAGCGGACGTCCGTACAGGTGACGAATCACCGTGCGCTCCAGCAGCATGCCGACCCCGGCGCTGACGGCGAACGCCACCGGCAAGGCGATGAGCGGATAGAACTCGATAGCGCCCGGCGCGTAGCGTGCTATCAGCACCTGCACGACATAGGTGGCGTACGCCCCGAGCATCAGCATCTCGCCGTGGGCCATATTGATGACCCCGAGCAAGCCAAAGGTAATCGCCAGGCCGAGGGCGGCGAGCAGCAGGATCGAGCCCAGTGACAGGCCGCTGAAAGCCTGGCCGAGCAACTCGCCGAACAGCAGCTTGCGTTTGACCTGCGCCAGGCTGGTTTCGGCGGCGGTGCGCACATTGGTGTCGGTTTCCACGCCCGGTTCGAGCAGGGCTTCGAGGCGCGTACGGGCCATGGGATCGCCAGTTTCGCCAAGCAAACGCACGGCTGCCAGGCGTACCGATGGCTCTGGGGCGGCCAGTTGCAGGTTGGCCAGCACCAGGCCGAGCGCCGCGCGCACGGCGGCATCCGCCTCGATGGCATAGCGTCGGTCGAGAAATGCGACTTGGGCCGGTTGCGCGCTTTTTTGCAGCTGTTGAGCGGCGGCCAGGCGCACCTTGGCCACATCGCTGAGCAGTTGATGGCTGGCTAAAGTGTTCTCCAGCAACCCGCGCAGACGGTTGTTCAGGCGTAGTTTGCGCGTGTCTCCCTCGGCAATGCGCCCTTGATGCAGGTTGTCCAGCAACGGCAGGCGGGCGGCGTCGGGTTGTGCGGCCCAGCCTTCGAGCAGGCTGACCTGTTCGGCGGGCTTGGCGGTGATGAAATATTCGCCTTCGCTGGCCTGGGTTGCCAAGGGCAACAGCAGGAGGAGGGTGAGCAGGAGTCTGAGCATGCGGGCAATCCTGAAAGTCGGCGGTGGATGCTTCGCGGGTGAACCCGCTCCCACAGATTCGGTGTGGTTCTTTGTGGGAGCGCGTTCACCCGCGAATGGGCCGCACAGCGGCCCCAGTGGCTCAGTTACCCTTCACCGCATAATCCGGCCGCTTGTCATTGCCCGGAATGAACGGGCTCCACGGCTGTGCCCGCAGTGGCTGCTCGGTTTCCCAGACCACGTTGAACTGACCGTCATCCTGGATCTCGCCGATCATTACCGGCTTGTGCAGGTGGTGGTTGGTCTTGTCCATGGTCAGGGTGTAACCAGACGGTGCCTTGAAGGATTGCCCGGCCAGCGCTTCACGGACCTTGTCGACATCGGTGGTACCGGCTTTTTCCACTGCCTGGGCCCACATGTGAATACCGACGTAGGTAGCCTCCATCGGGTCGTTGGTCACGGCCTTGTCGGCGCCTGGCAGGTTCTTGGCTTTGGCGTAGGCCTTCCAGTCGTTGACGAACTGGGTGTTCACCGGATTCTGCACCGACTCGAAGTAGTTCCACGCAGCCAGGTGGCCGACCAGGGGTTTGGTGTCGATCCCGCGCAGTTCTTCTTCACCCACCGAGAAGGCCACTACGGGCACGTCGGTGGCCTTCAGGCCCTGGTTGGCCAGCTCTTTGTAGAACGGCACGTTGGAATCGCCGTTGACGGTGGAGATCACCGCCGTCTTGCCGCCGGCAGCGAACTTCTTGATGTTGGCGACAATGGTCTGGTAATCGGCATGCCCGAACGGTGTGTAGACCTCTTCGATGTCCTTGTCGGCGACGCCTTTGCTGTGCAGGAATGCGCGCAGGATCTTGTTGGTGGTACGCGGGTAGACGTAGTCGGTGCCAAGCAGGAAGTAGCGCTTGGCACCGCCGCCTTCTTCGCTCATCAGGTATTCCACCGCGGGGATCGCTTGCTGGTTGGGAGCGGCGCCGGTGTAGAAGACGTTGGGCGACATTTCTTCGCCTTCATACTGCACGGGGTAGAACAGCAGGCCGTTGAGCTCTTCGAACACCGGCAGGACCGACTTGCGTGACACCGAAGTCCAGCAGCCGAAGACCACGGCAACCTTGTCCTGGGTCAGCAACTGGCGGCCCTTCTCGGCGAACAGCGGCCAGTTCGAGGCCGGGTCGACCACCACCGGCTCGAGCAGCTTGCCGTTCACGCCGCCCTTGGCGTTGATTTGCTCGATGGTCATCAAGGCCATGTCCTTGAGCGACGTCTCGGAGATCGCCATGGTGCCCGACAGCGAATGCAGGATGCCGACCTTGATGGTCTCGGCGGCCTGGATGCTCCAGCTCAGGCCCATCGCGGCGATCGATGCGCTGAGGGTGAAGGCCTTGATCAGACTGCGACGATTCATTGTGCTCTCTCCGATGAGATGGTTTTGGTGTTGGCCAGACGGAGATTGCAAGGGGTGTGCCGAGAGGCGGGAATTGGCGCAATAGAGGGGTTGTGCGATGAATCGGGGCGCAGGGCGGGGCCAGCTTGGTGCTTGGCGAAGGTGCGTGCACAGCATTGGGGCCGCAGTGCGGCCCATTCGCGGGCAAGCCCGCTCCCACAGGAGGGTCAGTTGCTGTTGGTGTTGCGCACTGCCGTGCGCGGGTGCCGCTTGCTGCGCACGAACTGATAGGTGACGGCCAGGATCACGAACCAGATCGGGGTGACCAGCAGCGCCGCACGGGTGTCGTCTTCCAGGCTCAGCAGCACCAGGATGCCGGCAAAAAACACCAGGCACACGTAGCACATGAAGCGCCCGCCCGGCATTTTGTAGTTCGATGCCTGGTGCAGTGCTGCGCGTTGTTTGCGGTAGCTCAGGTACGACAGCAGGATCAGCGTCCAGACGAACATGAACAGCACCGCCGAGACCGTGGTGACCAGGGTGAACGCCTCGACCACGTCGGGTATCAGGTAGATCAGCACGGCGCCCAGCAGCAGGCAGGTGCAGGAGAAGTACAGGCCGTTGGCCGGCACGCTGCGCGACGAGAGTTTCTCGAACGCCTTGGGCGCATCGCCTTCCTGCGACAGGCCAAACAGCATGCGGCTGGTGGAAAACACCCCGCTGTTCGCCGAAGAGGCTGCCGAGGTGAGGACCACGAAGTTGATAATGCTCGCCGCGGCCGGCAGGCCGGCCAGCACGAACAGCTCGACGAACGGGCTCTTGCCCGGTACCACGTCGCGCCACGGGGTCACGGCCATGATCGCGATCAGGGCGAGCACATAGAACACGATGATGCGGATCGGGATCGAGTTGATCGCCCGGGGCAAGGTGCGCTCCGGGTTCTTCGCTTCAGCGGCGGTAGTACCCACCAGCTCGATGCCGACGAAGGCGAACACGGCTATCTGGAAACCGGCGAAAAAGCCCAGCACCCCGTTGGGGAACATGCCGCCGTCGTTCCACAGGTTGGCCAGGTCCGCAGTGCGTCCGGACGGTGACTGGAATCCGGTGATGACCATGTACAGGCCGGTAACGACCAGGCCGAGGATGGCGACGATCTTGATCATGGCGAACCAGAACTCCACTTCGCCGAACATCTTCACGGTGATCAGGTTCAGCGACAGCAGCACACCGACGCAGGTCAGCGCCGGTATCCACTGCGGCAGGTCGGGGAACCAGAACTGTGTGTAGGCAGCGATGGCGACGACGTCGGCAATACCGGTGACCACCCAGCAGAACCAGTAGGTCCAGCCGGTGAAGTAGCCGGCCCAAGGGCCGAGCAGGTCGGCGGAGAAATCGATGAACGACTTGTAGTTGAGGTTCGACAGCAGCAGTTCGCCCATGGCACGCATGACGAAGAACAGCATGAAGCCGATGATCATGTAGACGAAGATGATCGAAGGGCCAGCCAGGCTGATGGTTTTGCCCGAGCCCATGAACAGGCCGGTGCCGATGGCGCCACCGATGGCAATCAGCTGGATATGACGGTTGGACAGGCTGCGTTGCAGGTGATCGTGTTCGTCCGTCGAGGGGTGTTGCGGGGATGAATTCGCGGTCATGTGAGTGGCATTCCGTTTAGTGCTGTTCGCAAGTGCGCGGCTAGGCTAACACGCGCGTTCCCGGCGCAGACGTGACAATACGTCTCAAGTCCGAAGCTGGCGTGATCATCGTCAGCGTTTGCGCATCAGTCCGATAAAAAACAAGCCACCGATGGCGGCGGTAGCAATTCCGATAGGTAAGTCCTCGGGGGAGATCAGGGTCCGTGCGGCAACGTCGACCCAGATCAGAAACAGGCTGCCCAGCAGCAGGCAAACCGGCAGCAGCCGGGTGTGTTCGGCGCCGACCAGGCGCCGGGCGATGTGCGGCACCATCAGGCCGACGAAGCCGATCGAACCGCTGATGGCCACCAGCACGCCGGTCAGCAGCGAACACAGCAGAAATGCCAGCAGGCGCACCGAGCGCACATTCAAGCCGAGGGTGACTGCCGTCTGCTCGCCGGCCATCAGCGCATTCAGCGCGCGGGCCATGCCCAGCAACAGGGCGAGCCCGAGCAGGACGCTGATGGCCGGAATCGGCAGTAACTCCCAACGCGCCAGGCCCAGGCCGCCGAGCATCCAGAACATCACCGCCGAACTGGCACGGTGATCGCCAAGAAACAGCAACAGATTGGCGATCGCCATCATCACAAAGGCCACCGCCACCCCGCACAGCAGCAGGCGATCACTGTCCAGGCGGCCATGGCGACTGGCAATGGCCAGCACCAGCAACATGCTGCACAGCGCGCCGATAAAGGCGGCGAGCGGCAGGGTCAGCACCCCGAGCAACTCACCGATGTGCAGCACCACCAGCACGGCGCCGAGGGTAGCGCCAGAGGTGACGCCGAGCAGATGCGGGTCGGCCAGCGGGTTGCGGGTCACGGCCTGCAGCACCGCCCCGATCATCGCCAGGCCGCCTCCGACCAGCGCGGCCAGCAGCATGCGCGGCACCCGGATGAGCCAGACGATGTGTTCCTGGCCTGTGCTCCAGGCGGGTGTCTCGGGGGCTATGCCGGCGACCTTGAACAGCAGCACGCGCCAGACTACCTCGACGGGCACCGGCGCAGCGCCAAAGCCCAGGGACACCACGCAAGACACCAACAGCAGGCCGATCAAACCGAGCAACAACAGGCGATAGCGACTCATACGCCGTGCAGGCTCGCGGCGATGGTTTCGATGGCGTCGACGTTTTCCAGGCTCGGCGTGGCGGCCACATAGGGAATCACCACGAAGCGTTTGTCGCGGATAGCCTGCACCGATTGCAGCGCCGGGTGCTGTTCGAGGAACGCTTGCTTCTGCGCGGCGCTGACTTCGCCGTAGTCGACGATGACAATCACTTCGGGGTTGCGCTCGACCACGCTCTCCCAGTTCACCCGGGTCCAGCTCGCCTCGATGTCGTCGAGTACATTGCGTCCACCGGCAGCCTCGATCAGGGCCTGCGGCATGCCCAGGCGGCCAGAGGTCATGGCCCGGTCTTCACCGCTGTCATAGAGAAATACCCGTGGGCGTTTGGCCGGCAGTTGCTGCTGCACGTCGGCCACGCGCTGCTGCATCTGGCCGATCAACGCTGCGGCTCGGTCCTGCACATCGAAGATCCTGCCCAGGTTGCGCAGGTCGGTGTAGGTGTCGTCGAGGCTGGCAGCTGGGCGCTTCATGACGAAGGCGCACGACTCGGTCAGCTCGTAGACCGCGATGCCCAGCGGGGCCAGGGTCTGCGGGGTGAGGTCGCCTCCGACGCGCATGCCGTAATCCCAGCCGGCAAAGAAAAAGTCGACGTTGGCGTTGAGCAGGGTCTCGACCGAAGGGTACTTGGCCGCCAGCTCCGGCAGGCCATCCAGCTCCTTGCGCAGCGCCGGTGTGACGGCCTTCCAGCCGCTGACACCGCTGTAGCCGACCATGCGCGGGCGCAAGCCGAGGGCGAGCATCATCTGGGTCATGTTGATGTCATGGCTCAGGGCATGCTCGGGCGCCTTGTTGAATGTCACCTGGCGGTTGCAGCTCTGCACGCTCAACGGGTACTGGGTTGCCTGGGCAAACGCACTGCTGCTGGCGAGCAGGCCCAGCAGCACAAACAGAGTGGTTCGGATCATCGCTGGGTTATCCAGGTAAGGCGTGGGTGGTCGGCGAGTGGATGGCGGTCGACCAGTGCCTGCACGCCGAAGACGTCGTGCAGCAGGTCGGTGGTGAGTACCTCGGTCGGTGTGCCGCTGGCAACGATGCGTCCGTGATCCAGCACATACAGACGATCGCAGAATGCCGCCGCCAGGTTCAGGTCATGAATGCTGGCCAGGGTGCCAACCCCTAGGCGGCGTACCTGATGCAACAGCTCCAGCTGGTAGCGCGGGTCAAGGTGGTTGGTCGGCTCATCGAGAATCAGCAGGTGCGGTTGCTGCACCAGCGCCCTGGCCAGGATCACCCGTTGCTTCTCGCCGCCTGACAGGCTGGCGAACGCATGGTCGTCGAAGCCGGCGAGGCCGACGGTCTGCAGTGCCGCAGCCACCCGTTGACGGTCTTCGTCGGTGTCACCCTCGAACAGGCTTTTGTGCGGCGTGCGCCCCATCGCCACCACTTCCTCGACATTCAGGCCGAAGGCATCGGGAAACTCCTGCAAGACCACAGCAATTCGCTGTGCGCACCAGCGCGGTGACTGGCGCCACAGGTCCTGTTCATCCAGGCGTACCACGCCACGCTCGGGCTTGTTGAACCGGTAGGCGCAGCGCAGCAGGCTGGTCTTGCCGCTGCCGTTGGGGCCGATCAGGCCGACGAATTCACCGGCCCTGACCTGCAGGTTGATCTCGCGCAGCTGGAACTGATGATGACAATGGCCGTGGCCCAGGGGCGACCAGTGCAGGTCGCTGATACTCAGGGTAGTCATGAAGGTCCTGCAGACCTGCCAGGGCCATTGCTGGCAGGTCCGTGTCGAAAACGGGCGCTTATGTTAGCGGATTTGTGCGCAGCAGCGGCGGTGCATAGCGGTCAAGCAGCCACACCAGCAGCATCGAGCCGCCCACCAGCGGAAAGGCAGCGCCCAACAGCAGCATGATCACCGTCGCGGTTTTCCAGCGCGGCAGGTCGTGGCGAATCGGCGGTACGCCCAGGCCGCCTTCGGGACGCCGCTTCCACCACATCACCAGGCCACTGACCGAGCCCAGCAGGATCATCAGGCACACCAGCAGGATGATTATCTGGTTGAGCGGGCCGAACATCTTGCCTTCATGCAGCATCACCCCGAGCTCGGTGGCACGGGCAACGCCGTTGTAGTCTTGCCAGCGCACATCCACCAGTACCTTGCCGGTGTACTGGTCGATATGCAGTGTGGCGTCGTTGCGTGGGTCGTCGGCGAACACGGCAATGGTGTACACACCCTGGGCCGAGGTCGGCAGGGTGATGCTGTAGCCGGGGGCAACCGCCTGCGCAGTGGCCAGGTCCTGGATGTACTGCAGGCTGACCTGGGGAGCGGCCGGTGTCATGGCACCCATGTCGTGACCCTGATGCTCGGCGTGAGCGCCGGACTGCGGCATCGGCGTATTTTCCACCGCCCACGGCACGGTCTGGCGCGAGGCAGTATTGAGGTCGCGGGCCTGTTGATCGGACTTTGGCACTTCGTTCCACATCGCGGCCGGAAAGCGGTTCCAGACATCGGCGTATTTCGCGCCCCAGAAGCCGGTCCAGGTCATGCCGCTGAGCAGCATCAGCAGCAACAGCGCCGATCCCCAGAACCCGGTCACGGCGTGCAGATCGCGCCAGAGCACGCGCCCGCGCGCATTCAGGCGCGGCCACAGTACACCGGCGCTGCGTTTGCCCCTCGGCCACCAGAGGTACAGGCCGGACACCACCAGCACCACGCCCCAGCCGGCGGCCAGTTCGATCAAGCGGTCACCGACGGTGCCGATCATCAGTTCGCCGTGCAGCGCGCGGGCCACGGCCTGCAGGTTGCTTTTGGCGTCCTGTTCACCGAGCAGCGTGCCGTCATACGGGTTGATGAACACATTCAGTTCACGACCACCGTCCTTCACCACGAACTGGGCACTGCGGTCGCTGGCAATGGCAGGCAGGTACTGGCTGACCTGGCCTTTGGGGTAGGTGTCGTGCACACGTTGCAGCAAGGCATCGGCATTTTGTGTGTGGTGGCCGGCTTCGACCACCATCAAGTCGCGGTACAGCAAGGGATCAAGCTGCGGCTTGAACAGGTAGATGATCCCGGTAACCGCCAGCAGGATCATGAATGGCGCAACGAACAGCCCGGCATAGAAATGCCAGCGCCAGGCCAGGTTGTAGAAGGTCATCGACGGTTTGTTCATGTGAAGCGCTCCCATGTTGCCTGGGGTAAGCGCGATCATTGATCGCGCCTTTGGTGGTGAATCAGAAACTCAGGTCGACCTTGGTCCAGAGCGTGCGCCCTGGTTCGTTGATTGCCTGTGGATCAGTGGCCGGGTAGCCGAACCCGGCATTGCCTGCCAGGTTCAGGTGCTCGGCGTAGGCCTTGTCGAACAGGTTGTCGACGCCGGCACTGAGCTTGAGGTTTTTACTGACCCGGTAGCTGCCGTTGAACGAGAACACGCCGAAACCTGCGCTCTTCTCGTAGTCCTTGCCGACCACGTTGCCGTAGTTCTCGGCAATGCGATTTTGTGCGGCGACGACGCGCCACAGGGCACCGGCGCTCCAGTCGTCACGGCTGTAGGTCAGGCCCAGGCGGCTCTCCAGCGGCGGCATTTGCGGCAGTGCCTTGCCGTCGCTGCTGTTCTTGCCCCAGGCGTAGGCCAGGGTTGCATCGGCTTTCCAGTTGGACGTCAGCCTGTACGCGGCGCCGAGTTCGCCGCCCATGATCCGCGCATCCACGTTCTGCGCCCGGCTGCTGCTCATGCCCATCATGTCGGTGCGGTAGTCGAACAGGATGTAGTCGCGGATCTGCCCGACATAGCCCGAAGCCCAGGCTTGCAGGTCGTCGGTCTGGTACTGGATGCCGAAGTCGAGCTGGGTGGTTTTTTCCGGCTTGATGCTGTCGAAGGCATTAACCGAACCGGCCGGCCCCGACTTGGGCGAGAACAGTTCCCAGTAGTCGGGGAAACGCTCGGCGTGGCCCAGGCCTATGTAGGTGGTGGCGGGGATTTCCAGCAGGTCGTGTTCGTAGCGCACGAAGCCGCTGGGCAGGGTGTCTGCACGGGTATCATTGCGGGTGGCACTGGTGTCCCGGTAGTCCTTGGCCGAGGCGCGGTCCAGGCGTGCGCCGGTGATCAGGCGGTCCTGATCGGCGGCGTACCAAGTCAGCTCGCCGAACACGCCGTAGTTGTGGAAGTCGGCGTCCTTGGTCCACGGCATGTGCTTGTGCACATCGATGCCCATGCCGCCGCGCTGGCGATGCTCATTGGATTGCGCGTCGACACCGGCGATCAGTTGCAGCTCGTCCCAGCGCCAGGTGCCTTTGATCCGGCCACCCAGTGTACGGCGGTCGACATTGCTGACCATGGGCATGCCCATCATGCCCATGCCTGAAGGCGTGCGCAGACTGTAGTTGTCCATCACATGGTCGGCGTAGTTGTAGTAGACCTGCGCTTCAAGCTTGTCCCAGACTTCGCCAATGTTGGACTTTTCGAAGCGCAACCCGAGGCTTTCGCGCTTGAACTGCGAGCCGTCCATGCCGCGCCCGGCATAACGGGCTTCGCCGTCGCCCTTGCCCGCGGTGAGCTCCACCAGCGTGTCGGCATCCGGGGTCCAGCCGAGGGCGACATCTCCGTTCCACTTGTCCCAGCGCGACGGCACGGTATCGCCGTTGCCGTCTTCGTAGTCGTCCGAATGCGACTGGTTGCCGACAAAGCGTGCGTAGCCCGACTGATTGCCTGCGGCTGTGTCGAGCACCTTGTCGAAGCGGCCGTTGGAGCCGGCGAGCAGGCTGGCATTGACCCGGCTGCCCAGCGCGCCGAATTGCTCGGGTTCCCGATCAAACAAAATGGTGCCGGCGGAGGCACCCGGGCCCCAGATCACGCTTTGCGGGCCTTTGATCACGGTCAGGCGGTCATAGGTTTCCGGTGAAATGTAGGAAGTGGGGACGTCCATACGGTTCGGGCAGGCACCCAGCATTACGCCGCCGTTGGTGAGGATGTTCAGGCGCGAGCCGAACATGCCGCGCAGCACCGGGTCACCGTTGGTGCCACCGGCGCGAATTGCGGAAAAACCAGGGATGGTCTTCAGATAGTCGGCACCGTCGCTGGCCGGTACCGGTTGGCGCGGGTCTTTGGGGTTGGTAACGATGGTCAATGGCGAGCTGGGGGCCACGGCGGTTATCACCGTCGGACTCAGTTCGGCATGCTCGTGCGCCTGCTCGTCGGCGGCCTGGCTTGCGGCCAGGGCCAAGGGGCTGAGCAAGGTGCCGCAAATCGCGACAAAGGTCCCACGCACGGAGGGACGAAAGACAGCAGTACAGCTGGACATAGTGATTCCAACATCGATCAGTCATGAAGGCGCACACGGTCGTCGGCAACAGGCCGGACCGGAAAACGCGACAGGTGAATTCAGACGACGATGAGGGCGGGCGGTGCGCGGGTGCGAGCGCCGGGGAAAACCGTCTGCCGGGCGTAGCCGTGACGGGGCTGTACCGCCAGTGTGGTGGTAGCTGGCGCGGCTTCGGTATTGAGCAGGCTCAGGGCCTGGGGCAGTGCAGGGCAGTGGAAGAACAGGCTGCAATAGCCACACTTCTCCCAGATCACCTGCAGTGAAGGGCTGCTGCTGTGGTGACCGTCGCTGTGGCAATCAGCGCTGCTTTCCATGGACATGCCCATGCCCATGCCTGCCGGCATGGCACGGTGATCCATCGGCATCGACTGGGAAACCAGCGGGCCGATAAAGATCATCAACATGGCGAACAGGCTCAACCAGCTGCCGCGCGCCCGTTTCAGGTCAGGGCGGGCGGGGCGGGTGAGGCGGTTCTGCACGAGGCTCATGATGAGCAGCGCTCAGCGATCAGTGGCTGTGTTCGGTGTGATCGTTGTTTTCGGGCGCCTGCTTCTGCACCAGCACTTCGACAGTGACGTCACCGGCTTTGGCGAAGTGCAGGGTCAGCGGGAAACGCTTGCCGTCCGTCAGCAGGCTGCGATCAGTGGGGTTCAAGAGCATGACATGGTAGGCGCTGGGGGCGAACACCAGGTCTTTGCCGGCAGGTATGTCAACGCGCTGCACCTGCTGCATTTTCATCAAACCGTCCTTGTGCACATGTTCATGCAACTGGGCCTCGGCGCTGATCGGGCTGTCGACACCTGTCAGTGTGTCGTCGCTGCTGCCGTTGTTGTGGATGATGAAATAGGCCGCCACGTTAGGGGCGTTGGGCGGCAGCTCTTGCGACCACGGGTGGGCGATATGCAAGTCGCCCTTGGTGTACTCGTGGGCGATGGCAAAGGTTGCGGGCAGCAGCAGGGTAGCCAGCAGCAGGGCGTTCTTGAACATGGGTGTACTCCAGTCGATTGAGTTCGCAGCGGTAAGCGGAGTGAACTCAGACCAGAGGGGAGGCGCGCGGGTTGAGCGACGGCCATTGCTGGCGCGGCGTAGGCTGGTAGGCCGTGAGCGGTGGCGCCTGTGCACTCATCCACGCCAGGGTCGGGAGCAGTTGCGGCGGGTGCCCGGGCAGTGCCAGCAGCGGCGCCGTACCGGAGCAGCACCAGCAGTGCTGCATGCTGGCGTGGTCGTCACCCTGCTGGCCAATATCGATCTTGCCCAAGGCCATGACCGCGGGTGATGCCTTGGCGCTGACACTCGAACAGAAAGCGCCCCACAACAGTTGTTCGGCCGGCCCTTTTCCCGTCGCAGATGCCAATGGCATTGCCAGCAGGTTGAACAGCACTGCGAAGCAGGCAATCCAGGCAATGGCGGGCCGATGTGAGGGCATGGAGGATCCGGTCAGGCATCAAGTGGTGGCTATTGTAACGCTGAGTGTAGGACAAATTATCAGGGGTGCGGTGAAGTGCCACACCCCGACGGGGACTCATCAGCTCGCCTTGTTGCGGCCCATCAACCCGCGCACGGTTTCCTGCAGGTCGGCCGGAAGCACCACGACCTTGGCGTTGTCGCTGCCGGCCAGATTTTCCATGGCGCCGATGTAGCGCTCGCCCAGCAGATACATCGCCGGGGTGATTTCGCTGCCTACGGCATCGCGTACCAGGGTGATCGAGCGCGCCGAGGCCTCGGCCAGGCTGATTTGTGCTTCGGCATCGAGCCGGGCCGATTGCAGGCGTGCTTCAGCTTCGAGAATCGCCGCCTGCTTGTTGCCTTCGGCACGGGTGACGTCGGCTTTTCGTTCGCGCTCGGCGGCAGCCTGGCGTTCCATGGCGCGCTGCATGTTTTCCGAAGGCTTGATGTCCTGGATCTCTACCGAACGTACTGTCACGCCCCAGTCTTCGGTTTGTTCGGACATCGCTTCACGCAGGCGGGCCTTGATCTGCTCGCGGCTGGAGAGTGCTTCGTCGAGGTCCATGGCACCGACGATGGCGCGCAGCGAGGTCATGGTCAGGCTGGTCACCGCAAACGAAAAGTCCTGTACGCCGTAGGCGGCTTTCTGCGGGTCGACCACCTTGGCAAAGCACAGGGCGTTGGCGACGATGACGGCGTTGTCGCGGGTGATGATTTCCTGTTGCTGCACGTCGAGGATGATGTCCTTGGTGGGCAGGCGGTAGGACACCACGTCCATGTACGGAATGACGATGTTCAAGCCGGGCTTGAGGGTGTTGTGATAACGGCCGAGACGCTCGACGATCCACTCTTCGCCCTGGGGCACGATGCGCACCCCCTTGAACAGGGTGATGATGACGAATGCGGCGATCGTGCCGGCGACGATGAGGCTGGTCATGGGGCAGTGCTTCCTTTGCTGATCAGGCCCGGGTTACCCGGGCGGTATTGCCTTCGATGGCAGCGATGCGCACGCGCTCGCCGGAGGGTATTGCGCTGTCGGCTATACAGACCCACTCCTCGTTGCCGAGGATGGGCTTTTGAAAGCGCACGCGGCCTTTCTGGAATTCGGAGACCGAGGCGGTCAACAGACCGACTTCGCCGATGACGTCATCGGCGGTCCAGCGGGTTTCCGGCTTCTTCTTGCGAAACACCTTGAACCACAGGAACGTGGTGACAGACGAGAGCGCCACCCACAGCAGCACCTGCATGTCGAGCTGCAGGCTCGGGGCCAGGAAGGCGATGAGCGACACAAGCACGGCGCCAATGCCGAACCAGAGAATGAAGAAGGTCGGCAGCACGAGCTCGAGCGCAATCAGGCCGAACCCGAACACCAGCCAGATCCACCATTGCATGTCCATATGGGCGAATTCTTCCAGGGGGAGAAGCGGGCAGTCTATGTCAATGCGTGGCGGCTGGGCTAATCAGAATATTCTGAAACAGGGCCTGAAGTTACAGGTTGAGTGCCGAAACCAGCTCATCAACCGCAAAGAACTCCCGGTCCACCCCTGGCAGCTCAGGCCGTTTCAACACCAGTACCGGTACCCCTCGCTCTCGCGCAACGTCGAGCTTGGGCTCGGTCGCCGTGCTGCCACTGTTCTTGCTGATCAACACGTCGATCTGCCGACGCTCGAACAGGGCGCGCTCGTCTTCGAGATGAAACGGCCCGCGCGCACCAATCACTTCGCAGCGCTCATTGCCGGGGCAGGCCTCCAGGGCGCGCAGGGTCCAGAACTGCTCGGGCGGGATTTCATCCAGGTGTTGCAAGGGTTCGCGACCCAGGGTGAACAGCGGGCGCCTGAATGGGCGCAGGGCTTCGATCAGCTCGGCCCAGCCGGCCACTTCACGCCAGTCGTCGCCGGCTTGTGCCTGCCAGGCCGGACGCCGCAAGGCCCAGCAGGGAACGCCGCTGAGCTGTGCCGCGCGGGCAGCATTGGCGCTGATCTGGGCGGCATAGGGGTGGGTGGCGTCGATCAGCAAGTCGATTTTTTCGGTATGCAGATAAGTCGCCAACCCCTCGGCGCCACCAAAACCGCCGACCCGCACCTGGCAGCCAAGATCGCCTGGTACCCGGCCGATGCCCGCCAGGCTGTAGACATGCTCAGGGCCCAGGGTACGGGCAATGGCCAACGCCTCGGTGATACCACCGAGCAACAAAATACGCTTCATTCAAAGGTTCCTGCGTGGCCCACGATGCCGCCCTGACGGTCGATGGCGAAGACCTCTACCTGAACCTGCGGCGGCACCACACTGCGGGCGAACGCCAGGGCATGGCCGCACACTGCATCACCCAAGGCGATGCCTGCCGCACTGGCCAGGGCCAGGGCTTGCTGGCTGGTATTGGCCTGACGGATCGCGCTTTGCAAGTTACTGTCGGCACCGATGGCCGCGGCCCATACGGCCAACTGTGGCAGGTCGATGCTGGAGTGTCGGCTGTGCAGGTCCATGTGCCCGGCCGCGAGCTTGCTGATCTTGCCGAAGCCCCCGCACAGGCTGAGTTTATCCACCGGGACTTTGCGCAGGTGCTTGAGTACCGCGCCGACAAAGTCGCCCATCTCGATCAGGGCAATCTCCGGCAGGTTGTATACCCGGCGCATGGTGTCTTCGCTGGCGTTGCCGGTGCACGCTGCTATGTGCAGGTAGCCGTTGGTTTTGGCGACATCGATGCCCTGATGGATCGAGGCAATGTAGGCCGAGCAGGAAAAGGGTCGGACGATACCGCTGGTGCCGAGAATCGACAGGCCGCCAAGAATGCCCAGGCGCGGGTTCATGGTTTTCAGTGCGAGCTGTTCGCCATCCTGCACATTTACCGTCACCTCAAAGCCGCCCGTGTAGCCGCACTCATCGGCCAGCCGCTGCAGGTGTTCGTTCATCATCCGCCGCGGCACGGGGTTAATTGCCGGCTCGCCGACGGCGAGGACCAGGCCGGGACGTGTCACGGTGCCAACACCGTGGCCTGCGACAAAGCGCACACCGGGCTCGGGGAACAGGCGCACGCGGCTGTAGATCAGTGCGCCGTGGGTGACATCCGGATCGTCACCCGCATCCTTGAGGGTGCCCGCTTCGGCGCCGCTTTCATGTAGGCGGCAGAATTCGAGGCGCATCTGCACCTGCTTGCCCTTGGGCAGGGTGATCTGCACGGCGTCATGGGCAACACCGCTCAGCAGCAGGCGCGCCGCAGCAAGGCTGGTGGCCGTAGCGCAGCTGCCGGTGGTCAGGCCGCTGCGCAGTGGCGCCGGTTGTTCCTGGGTCTCGTCACGCATCAAGGGGTTTGACCGCTTCTAACAGGGTGATCGGCAAGGCCTGACGCCAGGTATCGAAATCGCCCAGCGGTTGGGCGTGGGCGATGTGGATACGGGTCAGCTCACCACCATGCTGCTCGCGCCAGCTGACCAGCGCCAGCTCGCTCTGCAGGGTCACGGCATTGGCCACCAGTCGCCCGCCCGGACGCAGTTGCTGCCAGCAGTGTTGCAGGACACCTTCACGGGTGACGCCACCGCCGATGAACACTGCATCGGGGCGCTCCAGGCCGGCCAGCGCCAGCGGTGCGCGGCCGCGGACCAGTTGCAGGCCGGGGACGCCAAGGGCGTCGCGGTTATGTTCGATGAGCTGTTGGCGACCTTCATCGGACTCGATAGCCAGCGCGCGGCAACTGGGGTGAGCGCGCATCCACTCGATGCCGATCGAGCCGCTGCCGGCGCCGACATCCCAGAGCAGCTCGCCCGGTTGTGGTGCGAGGCGGGCGAGGGTGATGGCGCGAACGTCACGTTTGGTCAGCTGACCGTCGTGCCGGAAGGCGGTGTCCGGCAAGCCTGCCAGCGGCGATAGGCGCGGCGCATCGGTGGCCGCCCGGCACTCGACGGCCACCAGGTTCAAGTCGGCAACGTGTTCGTGTGGCCAGTGCTCGGCCGTGCCCTCAAGGCGGCGTTCGGCCGCTGCGCCAAGGTGCTCGAAGACCTGCACCCGGCTCGGGCCAAAGCCGCGCTCACGCAACTGGGCGGCAATGGCGGCCGGGCTGCTGCCATCGTTACTCAGCACCAGCAAACGCACGCCGCTGTACAGATGGGCGTTGAGCGCGGCGAGGGGACGAGCCACCACCGACACAATCGTCACCTCCTGCAGCGGCCAACCCAGGCGGGCGGCAGCCAGCGTGCAGGAGGACGGCATCGGCAACACGCTCATCTCGTCTACGTTGAGCTGGCGGGCAAGGCTGGCGCCCACGCCGAAGAACATCGGGTCACCGCTGGCCAGTACACACACCGGCTCACCGCGCAGGGCCAGCACGGGCGCGAGGGAGAACGGGCTGGGCCACAACAGGCGTTCGCCACGCATGCAATGCGGTAGCAGATCCAGCTGACGCTGGCCGCCAAATACTTTCGATGCGCCCAGCAGTGCGCGCCGGGCCTGCTTGCCCAGGCCACTAAAACCGTCTTCACCGATACCTACTACCGTCAGCCACGGCGACATGCGTTTTCCTCAATACCCGGCAATCCGACCGGCAGGCTTTTCATGCCTTCGGACAAAGCAGGCATAATACCGCGCCTTCTACACTGAAGTGCCTTTTCACGATTGTCGGGTGACCTTTTGAACGAGCCTTTTTCGGCCCGCCAGCCCCAGGTTTCGCTACGCCCCTCGGCTTGCCCGGGGTTGCTGCGTATTGTCCAGGCCAAAGACGGCGGCATCTGCCGGATCAAGCTGGCCGGTGGTGCGCTCACGGCTGACCAGGCTGACGCCGTCGCCACTGCTGCCGAGCGTTTTGCCGGCGGCGAGATCGAGGCCACCAACCGGGGCAACTTGCAGATCCGCGGCATTGGCAGCGAGCAGGCCGGGTTGATCGAGCAGTTGCTGGCAGCAGGGCTGGGGCCGCGCGATGCTGCGGCTGACGATGTCCGAAACCTGATGCTCAGCCCAATGGCAGGTGTTGATCCGCAGATGCTGTTCGACACCCGCCCTCTGGCGGAGCAACTGTTGCAGACGCTTGAGACCACGCCACGCCTGCATCAGCTCTCGGCCAAGTTCGCCGTGCAAGTAGACGGTGGTGAAGGCCTGGCGATGCTCGAACACCCCCACGACCTATGGCTCGGTGCCCTGCAGCTGGATGGTGAGCCATGGCTGGCGTTTGGCCTGGCGGGTTGCCCTGCACACGATGCGCCGTTGGGCGCCGTGCCCTTGGTGCAGGGGCATGCTTTGGTGCTGGCAGTGCTCAATCGGTTTCTTGAACTGGCCCGGCCTGAGCAAACGCGCATGCGTCAGTTGCTGACGGAGTGTTCGCCGGAAGATTTCATCGCCGGCTTAGGCCTGAAGATCCGTTGCGACCACGCCGTACAGCAATGGCGCCGCCAGGCAACGGCAGGTAGCGGCTACCTGGGGACTTATCCACAGCTGCAATCGGGCTTGAGCGCTGTCGGTGCCGCAGCGCCGTTGGGCCGTCTGAACCCTTCGATGCTGCGTGGCGCTGCGCGGCTGGCCCGCGAACTGGGCGATGGCAGCCTGCGCGTTACCCCGTGGCAGAGCCTGCTATTGCCGAATATTGCCCGGCACGATGCGTCGGCCGTGACTAGCGGCCTGGCGCAACTGGGCTTGCTGTGTTCGGCCGATGAATCGCTGACCCGCCTGGTGGCTTGCACGGGCTCGGCCGGTTGCGCCAAGGCCCAGGCCGAGACCAAGGGCGACGCCCGGGTACTGGCCACATTGCTCACCCGCGGCGCTCCGGCCAGCGTGCACCTGAGCGGCTGCCCGCGCTCGTGCGCCATGGCCCACGTCGCCCCGGCAACCCTGCTGGCGCAAAGCCCGGGCCACTATGACTTGTATCTGCGTGACGCAGCCCAACCGGGTTTCGGCAGCCTGCGCGCACGCAACCTCACACTGAAAGAAGCCGGCGCACTGTTAGACGCCCGCTCACGGAGCACCCTTGATGATTGATTACATCCGCGATGGTCAGGAGATCTATCGCAATTCCTTCGCGATCATTCGAGAGGAAGCGCGGCTTGATCGTATTCCTGCCGATCTGGAAAAACTCGCGGTTCGGGTGATCCACGCCTGCGGTATGGTCGATGCCATTGATGGCCTGCAATTCTCGCCGGGCGCCGGCAAGGCCGGGCGCGATGCCTTGGCCGCCGGTGCGCCGATCCTTTGCGATGCGCGCATGGTCTCCGAGGGCATCACCCGTGCCCGCCTGCCAGCGAACAACCCGGTGATCTGCACGCTGCGTGACGAGCAAGTGCCAGAGCTTGCCCGTGAACTGGGCAACACCCGTTCGGCGGTGGCCCTGGAACTGTGGCGCCCGCACCTGGAAGGCAGTGTGGTGGTGATTGGCAACGCGCCGACCGCCTTGTTCTACCTGCTGGAGATGCTTGATGCCGGCGCGCCGAAACCAGCGTTGATCCTCGGTTTTCCGGTGGGCTTCGTCGGCGCCGCTGAATCCAAGGCGATGCTTGCCGCGGACAGTCGCGGTGTGCCTTTCGTCATCATGCAGGGCCGCCTGGGCGGTAGCGCCATGGCGGCGGCGGCGGTCAATGCCCTGGCCACGGAGGTCGAATGATGCAGGCTCGTGGACGTTTGCTTGGCCTGGGCGTGGGCCCTGGCGATCCGGAACTGATTACCGTCAAGGCCCTGCGCCTGCTGCGCGAGTCGCCCGTGGTGGCTTACTTCGTCGCCAAGGGCAAGCGCGGCAACGCCTTCGGCATCATCGAAGGTCACCTGCAGCAAGCCCAGACGCTGTTGCCGCTGGTGTATCCGGTGACCACCGAGGCGCTGCCCGCACCGCTGTCGTACGAGCAGGTTATCAGCGACTTTTACGATGAGGCCGCGCTGGAAGTCGCCACCCATCTGGACGCCGGGCGTGATGTGGCGGTGATCTGCGAAGGCGATCCGTTCTTCTACGGCTCCTACATGTACCTGCATGACCGCCTGGCCGATCGCTATGACGCCGAGGTGATTCCGGGTGTCTGCTCGATGCTGGGTGGTGCGTCGGTACTGGGTGCGCCGTTGGTCTATCGCAACCAGAGCCTGTCGGTGCTTTCCGGCGTGTTGCCGCACGATGAGCTCAAGCGGCGCCTGGCCGATGCCGATGCGGCGGTGATCATGAAACTGGGTCGCAACTTCCCCAAGGTGCGCGAGGTGCTGGCTGAACTCGGTCTGGCCGAGCGTGCCCTGTATGTGGAACGGGCGACCATGGCCAACCAGAAGATCGTTGCGCTGGATGAAGTTGATCCCCAGTCGTCACCGTATTTTTCGTTGATCATCGTTCCGGGTGAAAGGTGGCAGGGTTGATGATGCGCAAAGCCCCGGCCATCATCGTTCTCGGTAAAGGCAGCCTGGCCACTGCCCGCAAGATCCAGCAGCTGTATCCGGATGCCTTGATCCATGGCCTGGAGGGCCGGGTCGAGGATGTCGACAGCCTGTACCAGTCGTTTGGTAGTACCTTGCGGCAGCTCTACCAGCAGGACACGCCGATCATTGCCCTGTGCGCCGCCGGCATTGTCATCCGCACCCTGGCCAGCGAGCTGCTGGAGAAGGGCGCCGAGCCGCCAGTGCTGGCCGTGGCCGAGGACGGCAGCGCCGTCGTGCCGCTGCTTGGCGGCTTGGGCGGGGTCAACGTCATGGCCCGTGAAATCGCTGCGGGGCTGGGTGTGGCGCCGGCCATCACCACCAGTGGCGAGTTGCGCTTCGGTACCTGCCTGCTCAATCCACCCAGCGGCTATGCCCTGGCGGATCTTGAGCTGGGCAAGCGCTTCGTCTCCGATCTGCTGGCCGGTGAAAGTGTACGCATCAATGGCACTGCCCCCTGGCTGGAGCAGGCGCAGCTGCCACAGAGCGAACAGGCGCAACTGGCCATTCATGTGGGCTGCGATGCCCGCGAGGCGTCGGCCAACGAGCTGGTGATCTACCCGCGGTGCGTCATGGTCGCAGTCAGCCAGGTGCTGCCGCAGTTGGCTCAGGTTATCCGCGATGGGCTGCGCAGCGCCGGTATCGCCGAGCCAGCACTGGCTTGCCTGGTGGCGGCCGACGAACTCATGGCCGACCCGGCCTTGCGCGAGGCGGCAGACGATCTGGGTGTAACCTTGCGCTTCGCTCCCGGCGCTGCAGATGCCAGTGCATTGGCCGCCTCGGTGCTACCGCAATTGTTGCCAGCGCAGCCGCTGGTCGACGGCCTGGCGCTGGTGGTGTCGAACCAGCCCATCGATCCGCACGGCGTTGGCCGGGCACGCGGCCGCCTGGCGGTGATTGGCCTGGGGCCTGGCGCTGCCGACTTGATGGTGCCCGCCGTCAAGGCCGAGCTGGCGCGGGCCAATGATGTGCTGGGTTATGAAACCTATGTGAGGATGGCCGGCCCGTTTCGCCCCGACCAGGTCCTGCATTGCACTGACAACCGTGAAGAAATGCAGCGTGCCCGGCATGCCTTCGAGCTGGCGGCGCAAGGCCGTTCAGTAGTAGTGGTGTCTTCCGGTGACCCGGGCGTGTTTGCCATGGCTGCGGCGGTGCTGGAGGCTTTGCACGAGTCGAGTGATCCGTGCTGGCATGCCGTTGACCTTGAAATACTGCCCGGTGTTTCGGCATCTCTGGCGACAGCGGCTCAGGCAGGCGCGCCCCTGGGGCATGACTTCTGCGTGCTGTCGCTGTCGGACAATCTCAAGCCCTGGTCGATCATCGAAACGCGCCTGGACCTGGCATGCCAGGCCGATCTGGCGCTAGCGTTCTACAACCCGATTTCGCGATCGCGTCCGTGGCAGCTGGGGCGGGCGCTGGAGATCGTGCGTCAGCATCGTATCGGGACGACGCCGGTAGTGCTCGGGCGGGACATCGGTCGGCCGGGACAGACGCTGCGCGTTGTTCAGTTGCAGGCATTGAAACCGGAGGATGTGGACATGCGCACCATGGTGCTGGTCGGCTCTTCAACCACGGTGACGTTTGATCGCCCAGGCCTGCAGCCGTGGGTCTATACACCGCGCTGGTACGGTCACAAACCCTGAATTGCAGAGGGCTTTTTTCTCGGTGCCTATCGTGGCGCTGACCGATCACTGTAGCGGGGCGGCCTGGTAACAGGTCACCCTCTCAATGATCAAGGAAGAGCACCCATGAGTGAAATTCAGAACGCTGGAAACAATGTCCAGGTTAACAACGGTGACTTGCTGGTGTTTGTCGGTCTGTCTGAAGAAAACAGCGACGCACTCAAGTACAGTCATCTGTTCAGTTCGCTTGCCGCTTCGGCGGAGTACTTTCCCACCACCGAAGGCCAACAATGGTTCCAGGCTTACCTGAAGACCATGGAGAGTTGTGGTTGGCTGCCTGTCAAATTTTCGTACGTCAAGGAAGCTGCCAGCGCGCAGAATTTTTCGGTAAAAAACCTGCTGGTCAAAGCGGTCAAGGCTGGCCTGGGGTACGCCACCGGTGGTGCTTCGATGGTGTCTTCACTGGTCAGTGTTGCCAGTGATGCGGTTGATACCGTGGCGCAAAGCCCGGAGGCCGTTGCCCTGCTGGATCGTTTGAACGCAGAAAAAGAGGGTACTTCGTTGAGCATTGCGGTATGCACCCAACAGGCTAACGGTGAGGTCATGCTCAGCGTCGGGTGCATTCAGAGCAGCGAATCCCCGCCTGATAAATCCAGCTTTCTGGTCTTTGAGTGGAGCTCCAGCCATTCCGACAGCTACACCGGTGCTGCTGCCTTGACCTTCCATCGTGGTCTTTATGACACAGTCAAGAGCACGTTGATTCAGCGTGTAGGCGACAAGAGCAAAAACGACGTGCTCACCAAACCCATCGAACCGAAAAAACGACCTTGATGTTGTTCACCGGCGACGCAGGTCGCCGGCGAACCTGATTTGCACAGGGAGGTTTGAGGTGCACACAAAGCGCTTTTCATTAGTACTGTCGGGAAACTGTCTGCTGTTGTTGTCAGCGGATCTTGATGACCAGCAACGACAGGATGCCATCGACGCACACCTGTTTTGCTGGCTCAACGCCTCGGCCGAGTTCTTGCTGTTGAGTGAAAACCAGCAGTGGCATGGCACCTATATGGACAGGCATACCGGTTTGGGGTGGGTTGTCAGCGCAACCGGCGAAAGGATCAACGTCGAGACGGCTACAGTGCCCTTCACGCCCTTGGCAATTGCCTGGCATGGGTTAGGTTCTTTGCCTGCATCGCTGCTACCGACGCTGAATGCCGCACTGACGATGATCCAGGCATTGCCGGAAACTCATCCGGCATTGCAGGCGCTGGGTGCAGAAGCGCTGGAGCGAACTCAGGCGCCAGGCGTTAAACCCGTTACGCGTATTGCCCTTGAGCTCAGGGTGGTGCTGCCTGGCTTGAAAGTGTTGGCCAGTAGCGTTTTTCTGGAAACCCACCAGTGCCTGGAGCGGCAATGGCTAACGCAACCGCTGGAGATTGAGGAAGTAAGCCGTCAGGTGACGAGAAACTTTACCGGAGAACTGTTCCCAGACGTGTTTGCAGGTATCAGGACATTGCTGGAAACCCGACTTGAGCCTCTTCGCGCCATGTATGTCATGCCTTTGAATGTCAGGGAGGATTCGCTATGAACGAACCGTTGGTTGCACGTGCATCGGTAGTGTCTGGCAGTTTGACGGCATTCTTGCCGACGCTGAGCGCTGAGGATCAGCAGGATGTAATCCTGGCCAACCTTTTTGCTCAGCGCATTGCCCGCTCCGAGCGAGATAGCCGCTTGAACATGGACTGGTTATCCAACTACAAGCGGCGCTTGCAGTTCCTCGGGTGGGATGCGACACCAGCCCCCGACACTTATGTGCCGGGCCCGCAGCCTGGGCCATTGGCGGAGGAGGCGGTCGCACATATTGCACAGCTGGCGACGCAGCAAATGACTCAGGTTGGCCAGCAGGCATTGCAGGGCCTGTCGGAGAATGGTGAAGCCCTTGATTGCTTCGACGCCAATGCGGTGAGCCGGGAACGGGATACCGCCATCTATCAATTGTTGCTCTGCAACAGAGTGGGTAGTCACATCGATATCGTGCTCTACCATCAACAACTCAACGCCAGGCACTTTGCCCCGCATTTTTTGTTCGCCCAGCGCGAGAGTCACCTGCAGGTGGAGGTTCAAGCGCTGGAACGGGTTCGCTTCAACATTCGTCTGTTCAGGCAGGAGTGGCGTAGCAAAGTCTTGAACAGTACGGCCCGGCAACATCTGAACGATGTTCTCCATGTTCCGCTTACAAGGTCAGGTAACCCTTGATCCCGGTGAAGATGATCTGTGCCGCCAGCGCGCAGACGAACAGTCCCATCAACCGGCTGACGATCTCCAGGCCCTGATCGCCTAGGATCCGTTCAATCCGGTGCGACAGGTACAGCACCAGGCCGACGGTGAAGCTGGCCAGCGCGATACTGACCATGACCATCAGTTTGTCGTCCCATTCGGGCTGGCTGACGCCCATGACCAACAAGGCGCCGATGGTGCCCGGGCCGACTGTCAGGGGGATGGTTAGCGGCACGATGGTCACGTCCTGCTGGACGCTGTCGGTCTGCACTGCCGACTTGCCTTGGGCCATGTTCAGCGCCGAGATGAACAGCACGCTGCCCGCGCCGATGCGAAAGGCGTCGGCGGTGATACCGAACACGCCGAAAATCAGCTTGCCGAACAGGTACAGGATGATACTGGCGATGAACGCGGCAAAGGCCACGCGCCAGGCCAGTTGTTTGCGCTCTTTGCTGGAGTGGCCGCGGGTCAGGCTGATGAAGCAGGAGAGCACGAAGAACGGGCTGTAGAGCACGAGCATTTTCAGGTAAACGCTGAACAACGCATAGAGCATGATCGGAGCTCGCGGCAGGGAGGCGTCAGAGAAGTGTATCAGCGCTTGCGGCGCTTACGAGGTGGATACCTGGTTGGATTCGGCTTCACGGCGCGCCACCCAGTGTTCTATCAACTCACGCAGTTGCGACAGCTCGACCGGCTTGGCCATGTGGCCGTCCATGCCTGCCAGGCGTGCGCGTTCTTTATGTTCGGCGAGGATGTGCGCGGTCAGGGCAACCACGGGAGTACGCTTGCGCTGGTTGCTGACTTCCCATATACGCAGTTGCTGAGTGGCCGAGAAGCCATCAAGAACGGGCATTTCGCAGTCCATCAGGACCAGGTCGTAACGCTGCGCTTTCATTGCCTGCAGGGCTTCTTCGCCGTTGCTGGCGGTATCCGGCTCCAGGCTGAGCTTGCCGAGCATGCCGCGAATCACTTTGGTCGAGATGCTGTTGTCTTCGGCAACCAGAATACGAAAGTCGCTGGGCAGGTTGAGTGGGGCTCCCAGGTTGGCTGGGGCCGCAAAGACCGGTTGTTCCTTGCTACGCTGGGCCAGTTCTTCGGCCAGGGTGGTCTTGAGGGTATACCCCGCCACCGGTTTGGCCAGGATCCGCTTGACCCCGGCATTGCGGGCAATGACTTTGCTCGGGGCATTACTGATCCCTGTGAGCATGATCAGCAGAATGTCGTGGTTCAGGCTTGGATCTTCCTTGATCTTGGCCGCCAGTTGCATGCCGGTCATGCCTGGCATGTTCTGATCAAGCAGAACCGCATCGAAATAATCGCGCAGGTGCGCCTTGGTGCGCAGCAAGGCCAGGGCTTCCTTGCCCGAAGGCACCGCACTGACGTTCATGCCCCAGGCGCTGCACTGCTGTACCAGCACCTTGCGGCAGGTGTCGTTATCGTCCACCACCAGAACGCGGGCGCCGCGCAACGGGCCGTCGAGGTCGGCCGCCGGTTGTTCAAGGCGCTGAGGGTCCAGTGGCAAGGTCAGCCACAGGGTGTTGCCCAGTCCATGGCTGGTCTTGATACCGAATTCGCCCTGCATCAGGTTGATCAGCTGTTTGGCAATCACCAGCCCAAGGTGCCCGCCCAGCTTGTTGCTGGACAGGAAGTGCTTGCTGTGCAATTCGGCCTGCAGCAACGCATCGCGCTCACTCGGGGCCATGGCCTCGCCACTGTCCTGTACGGCAATGCGCAGGCGTGGTGTGTCGCCGCGTTGGTCGAGGGCCACTACCAGGAGGATCTCGCCTTGCTCGGTTTTCTTCAGGGCGTTTTCCAGCAGGCTCAACAAGGCCTGGCGCAGGCGGGTCGGATCACCGCTAATGACCCGTGGCACTTGCGGCTGGGTAAAGCTGATCAACTCGATATTTTGCTGTTCGGCCTTGGCGCGGAAAATACTCAGGCAATCTTCGATCAGGGCGTTGAGGTCAAACTGCACGTCATCCAGCTCGATTTGCCCTGACTCGAGCTTGGAAATATCGAGAATCTCGTTGATCAAGGTGAGCAGTTCGTTACCGGCACTGTGGATTGTTTGCACGTAGTCGCGCTGCTTGACCGACAGCGGCGTGCCCAGTAGAAGCTCGGTCATCCCCAGTACCCCGTTCATGGGGGTGCGGATTTCGTGACTGATCTTGGCCAGGAACTCGGCCTTGGCATTGATTTCGGCGTTGCTGGCAGCCAGCGCGCGGCTGGCGCTGAAACGCTCTTCACTGATGCTGCGCAGGCGCTCGCTGACCGACAGGTTGAGCAGCAGGCCACTGAGGCTGGCCAGACCCAGAAGAATGAACAGCAACCATTGGGTCGGCGTGCGGGTCAGACCGAGCAAGGCGGGCAAGACCAGCAGGCAGCCGATGTTGAAAATCAGCATCGCCACGCTGAACAGGCGGGCCGGCGCATAGCCTTTGTACCAGTGGTAGCTGGCCACCAGCAGCATGCTCAGGCTGCCCAGGGCGAACAGCACATAGGTCATCAGGTTGAGCGGCAGGGTGTCGACGAACAGCAGCAGCAGGCCAGTCAGCCCGATCAGGATCATTTCGGCTTGCAGCAGCCGGTTGAGCTGGAGCTGTGCCCGTGGGCCAAAAAAGCGCAGGGTGAAGGTCAGGCCAGCGAGGCTGGCGAGCAGCCCGGTCAGGTACGCCGCTGGGGTTTGTGCCGAATGCCAGAGGCTCCACCAGGGGCCGCTGTAGTTGAGCAGGATCAATGCGCTGAGGAGCATGAGGCCGTGATAAAACGCCAGGCTCAGGCTGGTGCTGGAGCGCGAATAGGCAAAACGGATCAGGTTGTGCAGCATCAGCATCAGCAGGCAGCCGAACAGCAGGCCGAACAGCAGTGACTGGCGTTGGTCGGCGGCCACTTTGGCCGTAGGTTCCAGGCTGATGCTCGGGCGCAGTTGATGCTCGGAGACCAACCGCAGGTAGATGTCCAGGGTGTGCTGACTGTTGGGCAGGGCCAGTTGGTGGTCACTGCTGCGTACAGTCAGTTCGCCGTCTTCGTTCGACTGGCCGTTGTGCAGCTGTTTGATCAGCTGGTCGCCGTCGAGCACATACAGGTCAAGGCGAGAGAGATCGGGAGCGAAGACCCGCAGCAGGTGTTCGTGCTGTCCGGGTTCCAGGCGGTAATGCAGCCACAGCGCCTGGTCGGGCGTTGCAGCATCGAGTTGGTTCAGCTGGATGGGGCTGAATTGGTTGCGGTAGCGTTCGGAGCGAACGTCGCTGAGCTGCAGGCTGGCCTGTTCGTCGAGCAACACTGACCACCCACTGCCTTGCTCGGCAAACGCCGGCGTCAGGCAGAGCAGGGTCAGCAAGCTGACGGTGAAGCTAATGGCGATCCTGAGCCAGCGCACAATGAAATCCCTTTTTAGCAACGTGCCAGATGATAACTATGCGCGGCGCAGCAAGGCGAAGGCAAGGCCCTCGGAGGGCCTCGCCGCCAAGCCGTCAGCAGGACGCCCGGGGCGCTTCTGCTGGCGGGCGCTACGTTATTCCTGATGCTCACCACGTTCGCGGGCGATGGCGCGGTAGCCAATGTCCTTGCGATAGAAACTGCCGTCCCAATTGATCTCGGCGGCGAGGCGGTAGGCCTGCTGCTGAGCGGACTCGACGGTGTTGCCCAGGGCGGTGGCGCAGAGCACACGACCGCCAGCCGAGACAACCTGGCCGTCTTTGAGTGCAGTACCGGCGTGGAACACCTTGCCTTCGATTTTAGCGGCAGCGTCCAGACCGTTGATGGCAGCACCCTTGGTGTAATCACCCGGGTAGCCGCCAGCGGCCAGTACCACGCCCAGGCTAGGACGCGGGTCCCATTGGGCCTCGACCTTGTCCAGGGCTTTGGCGAAGGCGGCTTCGATCAGCAGCACCAGGCTCGACTCCAGGCGCAGCATGACCGGCTGGGTTTCCGGGTCGCCGAAGCGGCAGTTGAACTCGATGACTTTCGGGTTGCCAGCTTTGTCGATCATCAGGCCGGCGTACAGGAAACCGGTGTAGACATTGCCTTCTTCGGCCATGCCACGCACGGTCGGCCAGATCACCTGGTCCATGACGCGCTGGTGGACGTCGGCAGTCACCACCGGTGCTGGCGAGTAGGCCCCCATGCCGCCGGTGTTCGGGCCGGTATCGCCGTCGCCGACACGTTTGTGGTCCTGACTGGTGGCCATCGGCAGTACGTTGTGGCCATCGACCATGACGATGAAGCTGGCTTCTTCGCCATCGAGGAACTCCTCGATTACCACACGGGAACCGGCTTCACCGAAGGCGTTGCCGGCGAGCATGTCGCGTACGGCGTCTTCGGCTTCGGCCAGGGTCATGGCGACGATCACGCCTTTACCGGCGGCCAGACCGTCGGCCTTGATCACTATCGGTGCGCCTTTTTTGCGTAGGTAGGCCAGGGCCGGTTCGATCTCGGTGAAGTTCTGGTAGTCGGCAGTCGGGATCTTGTGGCGCGCCAGGAAGTCCTTGGTAAAGGCCTTGGAGCCTTCCAGTTGGGCGGCGCCTTTGGTTGGGCCGAAGCAATCCAGGCCGCGGCTGCGGAACAGATCAACCACACCGGCAACCAGCGGGCCTTCAGGACCGACGATGGTCAGGGCGACGTTCTTTTCGGCAAAGTCGGCCAGTTGCTCCAGGGCGGTGACGTCAATGTTGACGTTCTCGCACTTGGCTTCGGTGGCGGTGCCGGCGTTGCCCGGGGCAACGAAGACTTTCTCGACCCGTGGGTCTTGAGCGACTTTCCAGGCCAGGGCGTGTTCACGACCGCCGCTACCGATAATCAAAACATTCATGTCAAAACCTCGATGACGCTAATTCTTCAATCAGAAAGCAACGCTTTCTGCGCTTCTGCTGTGTATGCATTGCGAGGCCGCACTGAAGCAGGTGTCTGCTTCAGTGCGGCCGTTTGACGATTAGTGACGGAAGTGGCGCATGCCGGTGAAGACCATGGCAATGCCTGCTTCGTCGGCGGCCGCAATCACTTCGGCATCACGCATCGAGCCACCTGGCTGGATCACTGCCGTGATACCCACTTTAGCTGCGTTATCGATGCCGTCACGGAACGGGAAGAACGCATCCGAGGCCATGACGGCGCCCTGCACCTGCAGGCCGGCGTGTTCGGCCTTGATCGCGGCAATGCGTGCCGAGTTCACACGGCTCATCTGGCCGGCGCCGACACCGATGGTCTGACGGTTCTTGGCGTAGACGATGGCGTTGGATTTGACGTACTTGGCCACTTTCCAGGCAAAGATCAGGTCGTGGATCTCTTGCTCGGTCGGCGCACGTTGGGTAACGACCTTCAGGTCGCCTTCGGTGATCATGCCGATGTCACGGCTCTGCACCAGCAGGCCACCGGTGACGCGCTTGTAATCCCAGGCAGCGGCACGTTCAGCCGACCACTGGCCGCAGGCCAGCAGACGAACGTTGGCTTTGGCTGCAACCACGGCGCGGGCTTCTTCGCTGACGCTCGGGGCGATGATCACTTCGACGAACTGACGCTCGACGATGGCTTTGGCGGTTTCTGCGTCCAGTTCGCGGTTGAAGGCGATGATGCCGCCGAATGCCGACTCGGTGTCGGTGGCGTAGGCCAGCTCATACGCCTGGCGGATGCCGCCTTCGGCGTCCGGGCTCACTGCCACGCCGCACGGGTTGGCGTGCTTGACGATGACGCAGGCCGGCTTGACGAAGCTCTTCACGCACTCCAGGGCAGCGTCGGTGTCAGCCACGTTGTTGTAGGACAGCTCTTTGCCCTGCAACTGTACCGCGGTAGCGATACCGGCCTCGGCAGGCTTGGCTTCGACATAGAACGCCGCGCTCTGGTGCGGGTTCTCGCCGTAACGCATTTCCTGGGCTTTGACGAACTGGCTGTTGAAGGTGCGCGGGAACTCGCTGCGACCGGAGGTCGACAGGGTCTCGGCGGCCTGGTTCACAGTGCCCATGTAGTTGGCGATCATGCCGTCGTAGGCGGCGGTGTGCTCAAAGGCCTTGAGCATCAGGTCGAAGCGCTGGGCGTAGGTCAGGCCGCCAGCCTTGAGGCTTTCCAGAACCTGACCGTAGTCGCTGGCATTGACCACGATAGCGACGTCTTTGTGGTTCTTGGCCGCGGAGCGGACCATGGTCGGGCCGCCGATGTCGATGTTTTCGATCGCGGTCGGCAGGTCGCAACCCGGCTTGGAGATGGTGGCTTCGAACGGGTACAGGTTGACGGCAACCAGGTCGATCGGCTTGATGCCGTGCTCGGCCATGATGGCGTCGTCGGTGCCGCGACGGCCCAGGATGCCACCGTGGATTTTCGGGTGCAGGGTCTTGACCCGGCCGTCCATCATTTCGGCAAAACCGGTGTAGTCGGCAACTTCCACCGCGGCAACGCCGTTGTCCTGGAGCAGCTTGAAGGTGCCGCCGGTGGACAGGATCTCGACGCCAAGCTGTTGCAGCTCACGGGCGAATTCAAGGATCCCGGTCTTGTCGGAAACACTGATCAAGGCGCGGCGGATCGGCAGGCGGGTAGTCTGGTCGGTCATTTCAGATTCCATAACGCGGTGGAGTCAGCAAAAAAGGCGACCTCATCGAATGGGAGCCGCCTTTTCTGGTTTGGATGCTTGCTTACAACAAATCGTACTGTTTGAGCTTTTTGCGCAAGGTGCCGCGGTTGAGCCCGAGCAGCTCGCTGGCTTTGGTCTGGTTGCCCTTGACGTAGTTCATCACGCTTTCGAGCAAGGGCGCTTCGACTTCCGAGAGCACCAGGTTGTACACGTCCGTGACGGCCGCGCCCTCGAGATGGGCGAAATAGTTGTGCAGCGCCTTTTCCACACTGCCGCGAAGGGTCTGACCTTCTTCGCTCGGTGTATTCAGGTGCTGTTTCAGGTTGACGTTGTCGCTCACGGGCGTTGTTCCACTCACTAAAGTCTCGGTCATCATCGTCATGCGGCCACCCCTTGTCCGTCCTCTGTCTCAAGGCTCTGTTCACGATCGCGGAAAAAACCGCGAACGTCGGCGCACTGCGCTTGCGTATCTTCCAAACGATTGAACTGGGCGCGAAACTCCTTTGCGCCCGGAAGTGTTGCCAGGTACCAGCCGACATGCTTGCGGGCGATGCGTACGCCCATCACATCGCCATAAAAGGCGTGTAGCGCGGCCAGGTGTTCCAGCAGAATACGTTCCACTTCTTCCAGCTGCGGCGCTGGCAATTGCTCGCCGGTGCGCAGGTAATGCTCGATCTCGCGAAAGATCCATGGCCGCCCCTGGGCAGCCCTGCCGATCAGCAGACCATCGGCCCCGGTCGCCTGTAGCACGGCCTGGGCTTTTTCTGGCGAGGTGATGTCGCCGTTGGCAAACACCGGGATCGACACCGCCTGCTTGATGGCTGCGATGGTGTCGTACTCGGCGTCGCCAGTGTAAAGGTCGGCACGGGTTCGCCCGTGTACCGCCAATGCCTGGATACCGGCCTGCTCGGCAATTCTTGCTACCGTCAGCCCGTTTTTGTTCTCCCTGTCCCAACCCGTGCGGATTTTCAGCGTGACCGGTACATCCACGGCGGCAACAACCGCATGGAGGATCTCGCTGACCAAGGCTTCATCTTTCAATAAAGCAGAGCCTGCAGCCTTGTTGCAGACTTTTTTTGCAGGACAGCCCATGTTGATGTCGATGATCTGTGCGCCGGCCTCGACGTTGGCCACGGCGGCAGCTGCGAGCATCTGCGCGTCACCACCGGCGATCTGTACCGAGCGTGGCTCGGGATCACCATCGTGAATCATGCGCAGGCGCGACTTGCGGCTGTTCCACAGGCTCATGTCGCTGCTGACCATCTCCGACACCACCAGGCCTGCACCCATTCGTCGGCATAGCTGACGGAATGGCTGGTCCGTGACCCCGGCCATCGGGGCAAGAATCAGATTGTTCTGCAGTGTGTATGGGCCGATGCGTACCGCCGACATAGGAGTTCCCTGTTGTGGGGCCGGATCATTAGAGTTCGAAAAAGGGTTGGCATGATACCCGCTCTCGGTGACCGGATAAAGATAGATTTGGATAAAATCTGAACAACTGGCGTGCCGGCGCGAGTGGCAAGGTTCAGGCCATAAGTAAAAGCAGACCGACGCACGGCCTGCTGATTACTGTGGCTTGAACCTTGCTGTCTGCGGCTTTGCACCTATTCCGGCGAACGGAAGCTCAGGCTGTAATTGACCGCTTTCGGACCCGGGTCGAGGATGTCCAGGGCGATATGAATCGGCACCTGGCTGGGCATTTCACCCTTGCCGGCCAATTCACCACTGAGGTACTCGGTAGGTTTGAAGCGCCGGCTGGCGATCAACTGACCGTTGAGATCGGCAAAACGCAGCTCCAGCAGCGGAAACGGCTGGGTGAAAGGGGCGCGGTTGTAGATGATCGCATCGACGATCAGTGCGCCATTGAAATCGGGGTGGCTACGCACCACCAGGTTGCTGCTTTTTATTCGGGCGATATCGACCCGCGAAGGGACCTGGCAGCCGACCTGTGGGCAGATCTGCTGGAACCAGGGGCGGTACTGGTCCTGGCGGGCCAGCTCGTCGAAGTGGTACCAGATGTACTGGCCTGCGAGGGCTGCAGCGGCCAGCAGAATCAACAAGATCCACAGCAGACGCTTGCCCCAGTGGGCCTTGGGTTTCTGCCAGTCCAGCTGCAGCGGGTCGTCGACCAGGTCGAGCAGAGGCTCCTTGCGTGCAGGGCGGCTGCTAATCGGACCCAGGCCGGGCTCGTGACGCTCGTGCGGGTCGACCTGGGGTGAATCCAGGTCGTCATCCGGCTCGTTCGCCGACAGGCGTTCGATCGGTGGTTCGTCATGCTCGACCGCGAACCCGTGAGGATGGCTGGGCGCCTCCTCCAGGTCGTCATCGAGGATGTCCGGGTCAAGTGACAGCGAGGGTTCGGTGCGTTCTCCGGGCGCTGGGGCCAGGTCCAGGGGCTCCTGCTCGATCAGTGGCGGCTGCGGCTCATCGAGCGCCTCATGCTGTTCTTCACGCTCATCGCTGGGGGTGCTGAACAAGCTGTCGGGCCAGACCTGATCATCGCTTTCCGGCTCGTCGCGATGGGCACTGAGGCTCTCCTCGCGAGGGCCGGTGCCCTTAAGCTCGGTAATCGGCTGGATTTCCCGTTGCTCCAGGCGCGCCAGCTCCTCATCCAGATCAAGTTGGTCCAGATCAAGTTCGGCAGCGCTCCAGTCGTGCCGCTCGGGTGAAGGCGCCGGCGTCGGGGCTTCCACTTCGGCAGGCGCGGGCGCGGCAGCGGGCTGTTGCGCCGCGCTTTGCTCCAGCAGCTGCTTGGCCGCGTTGAACACCTGCATGCAGGCGCCGCAGCGCACCACGCCGCGGGCCACACTCAACTGATTGTGGCTGACGCGAAAGCTGGTCTGGCAATGCGGGCACTGGGTGACGAAACTGTCGGTCATGCGGCGGTCCGGGTTATGCAGAAGTTTATTCTAGGCGCACTTAGCGGCGGCGACCACTGATGCGTACCCAGCCGTCGCGAACAGTGATCGGGTCCAGCTCGAAGTCCTTGGCGTAGGCGGCAGCCACCTCTTCGCCCTGCTCGGCGAGGATGCCGGACAAGGCCAGCAGGCCACCCGGGCGTACCAGGCCAGAGAGCTGGGGCGCGAGGGCAACCAGCGGGCCGGCGAGAATGTTGGCGACCAGTACGTCGGCCTGCATTGCTGGCATGTGCTCGGGCAGGTACAGGGCGAATTTCTCGTCGGCGATACCGTTGCGCCCGGCGTTGTCGCGCGAGGCTTCCAGGGCCTGGACGTCGATGTCGGTGCCGACGGCTTCGCGGGCACCCAGTAGCAGGGCAGCGATGGCCAGAATCCCGGAACCGCAACCGAAGTCGAGCACCTGGGTGCCATTCAGGTCCTGGCCATCGAGCCACTCCAGGCACAGCGCGGTGGTCGGGTGAGTGCCGGTGCCGAACGCCAGGCCCGGATCGAGCAGCAGATTGACAGCCTCCGGCTCTGGTGCGGCGTGCCAGCTTGGCACGATCCACAGCCGCTGGCCGAAGCGCATGGGCTGGAAGTTGTCCATCCAGCTGCGCTCCCAGTCCTGGTCTTCGATCACTTCGGCCTGGTGTTCCGGCAGTTCGGTGCCGGTCAGCAGCTGCAGGTGTGCGAACACCGCTTTGGCATCGGTATCGGCTTCGAACAGGGCGAGCAGGTGGGTGTGCGACCACAGCGGGGTGGTGTTGAGGTCCGGTTCGAAGATGGGCTGGTCTTCGGCGTCCATGAAGGTGACCGAAACCGCGCCTACTTCGAGCAGGGCATCTTCATAGGTTTCGGCTTGTTCCGGGCTGATGGCCAGACGTACTTGCAGCCAAGGCATGGCGGGCACCTTTGAAAAAATCTACGGGGCAGCCCGAGGCTGCGAGAAGCCCGCCAGTTTACTTGAGTACGAGGGGTTTGTAATGAAGAGCATGACGGGGGATGGCGACAAGGCCTGCGGATAAAAAAAAGACCCCGGCCAATGGGCCGGGGTCTTTTTCACTTCACTTCAAGATCAGTCCTGGTTAGCCAGTTTGTGTTCCAGATAGTGAATGTTGACGCCACCTTTGCAGAAACCTTCATCGCGCACCAGGTCGCGGTGCAGCGGGATGTTGGTCTTGATGCCGTCGACGACGATTTCGTCCAGGGCATTGCGCATGCGTGCCATGGCTTCGTCACGGTCTTTGCCGTAGGTGATCAGCTTGCCGATCAGCGAGTCGTAGTTCGGCGGAACCGAATAACCGCTGTACAGGTGCGAGTCGACGCGAACGCCGTTGCCACCCGGGGCGTGGAAGTGCTTGACCGTGCCTGGGCTCGGGATGAACTTGCGCGGGTCTTCGGCGTTGATCCGGCACTCCAGGGAGTGACCACGGATTACGACGTCTTCCTGGCGGAACGACAGCTTGTTGCCAGCGGCGATGCTGAGCATCTCCTTGACGATGTCGATACCGGTGACCATCTCCGAAACCGGGTGCTCCACCTGAACACGGGTGTTCATTTCGATGAAGTAGAAACGGCCGTTCTCGTAGAGGAACTCGAAGGTGCCAGCGCCACGGTAGCCGATCTCGATGCAGGCATCGACACAGCGCTTGAACACTTCCTGGCGGGCTTTTTCGTCGATACCCGGTGCTGGCGCTTCTTCCAGGACCTTCTGGTGGCGGCGCTGCAGCGAGCAATCGCGGTCACCCAGGTGTACGGCGTTGCCTTGACCGTCGGACAGTACCTGGACTTCCACGTGGCGTGGGTTGGTCAGGAACTTTTCCAGGTACACCATCGGGTTGCCGAACGCAGCACCGGCTTCGGTGCGGGTCAGCTTGGCCGAGGCGATCAGGTCTTCTTCCTTGTGCACGACGCGCATGCCGCGACCACCACCGCCACCGGCGGCCTTGATGATCACCGGGTAGCCAACCTCGCGGGCAATGGCCAGCGCGGTTTCTTCGTCTTCCGGCAGCGGGCCGTCGGAACCCGGAACGGTCGGAACGCCGGTCTTGATCATCGCGTCCTTGGCCGAAACCTTGTCGCCCATCAGGCGAATGGTGTCGGCTTTCGGGCCGATGAAGGCGAAGCCGGAGTTCTCCACCTGTTCGGCGAAATCGGCGTTTTCGGCGAGGAAGCCGTAGCCTGGGTGGATAGCGGTGGCGCCGGTCACTTCTGCGGCGGCGATGATCGCCGGAATGTGCAGGTAGGAGTCCTTGGAGGAGGCGGGGCCAATGCACACCGACTCGTCGGCCAGGCCCAGGTGCATCAGTTCACGGTCAGCCGTGGAGTGTACGGCGACGGTCTTGATGCCCAGCTCTTTACAGGCACGCAGGATCCGCAGGGCAATTTCCCCACGGTTGGCAATCAGGACTTTTTCCAGCTTCGCAGACATCGTTGGCTCTCCGCGGTTCAAACGATGGTGAACAGCGGCTGGTCGAACTCAACCGGCTGACCGTCTTCTACCAGGATGGATTCGATCACACCGCTGGTTTCAGCTTCGATGTGGTTCATCATCTTCATGGCTTCGACGATGCACAGGGTGTCGCCTTTCTTCACGGTCTGGCCGACTTCAACGAAGGCTGGCGAGGTAGGCGAGGCCTTGCGGTAGAAGGTACCGACCATTGGCGAACGGGCAACGGTGCCGTTCAGTTTTGGTGCGGCCGGGGCTTCGGCGGCGGCTGGTGCGGCGGCGGCAGGCGCGGCAACCGGGGCAGCAGCAACTGGCGCAGGTGCGTAGTACTGTTGGGCCGGGGTCTTGCTGTGACGGCTGATCCGTACGGATTCCTCGCCTTCCTTGATCTCCAGCTCGTCGATGCCAGACTCTTCCAGCAGTTCGATCAGTTTCTTGACTTTACGGATATCCATTAATCATCAACTCCCAAGGTTCGGTCAGGGGCGTAAATACAAAAACGTGTAAGTAAACGTTTCTTGTGAGCCCTGGCCTGGTGGCCAGGTTCTCGTCATCAGGGCTTCGCGTTAGCAGCCAGGTGTTCCAGGGCAGACTCCAGGGCCAGCCGGTAACCGCTGGCGCCCAGGCCGCAAATCACCCCTACGGCGACATCGGAAAAGTAGGAGTGATGGCGAAAAGGTTCGCGTTTGTGCACGTTGGACAGATGCACTTCGATGAATGGGATGCTCACCGCCAGCAACGCGTCACGTAATGCGACACTTGTATGTGTGAAAGCCGCCGGATTGATCAGGATAAAGTCGACGCCTTCGCTGCGCGCAGCATGGATGCGGTCGATCAGTTCGTACTCGGCATTGCTTTGCAGGTACTGCAGGTGATGGCCGGCGGCGCGGGCGCGCTGCTCCAGGTCCTGGTTGATCTGGGCCAGGGTAACGGCGCCGTAGACACCCGGTTCACGGGTACCGAGCAGGTTCAGGTTGGGGCCGTGCAGCACCAGTAGCGTTGCCATCTGTGTTTCCTTTTGTCGTTAGGCACAAACGTTGCGCGGCGACTATGCCGTAAACCGCCGGGCAGTGTCCAGTTACCGGCAATAGCCAGCACGATGACCGAGATTCACGGCAAATATGTGACTAACTTATTAATTTCGGTCATCGATGGCGGCGTTTGTACGGCCAGAAGAAGTTATAGACCCAGATCGCTGCGAATGCGCGTCAGATGCTCAGCAAATTCGACGGCGTTTGTCTCACCTACTACCCGATCAGCGATTTTTTCGCTGCCGTTCGCAGCAAAGAACAGCAGCGCTGGCGGTCCGAACAGCTGGTAGCGGTCGAGCAGGGCGCGCTGTTCGGCGTTGCTTTCGGTGATGTCGAAGCGCAACAGCGTGTAGCCCTGGAGCTGCTGTTTGACAGCCGGAGCGGTGAGTACCTCATGCTCGATGACTTTGCAGCTGATGCACCAGTCGGCGTACCAGTCCAGCACCACCGGTTTTCCGTCAGCCTTGGCCTGGGCCAGGGCACTGTCGAGGGCGGCGGGGGTGGTAATGGTCCTCCAGTCGGCCTGCGTCGCCACCGGCGCGTTGCTTTCAACTCGCATTGCAGCGGCTTGGGGCAGCGGACGCAGTGGATCGGTCTGGCCACTCAGGGCGCCGTACCAGCACGCCAGGGCATAGGCCAGAAGTACCAGGCCAAGCAATTGCGCCAGACGCTGCAGCGTGGTTTTCACCGTGAACTCCAGGGTGCCGAGGAACAGGGCAACACCGGCACTCAACAGGCCCACCAGCAGCAAGGTGATCTGCCCTGGCAATACCCGGCTCAGAAGGGCGATGGCCAGGCCCAGCAACAGCACGCCAATGGCATTTTTTACTGTGACCAGCCAAGGCCCGCTTTTCGGCAACCAGGCGGCACCGCCAGTGGCCACCAGCAGTAGCGGGGCGCCCATGCCCAGCCCGAGGGCAAACAGCTTCAGGGCGCCGCCCAGCGCATCACCGCTGGCACTGATATACAGCAGCGCGCCGGCCAGGGGGGCCGACACGCAGGGCGATACCAGCAGGCTGGAAAATATCCCGAGAATGGCCGCACCGAGCAGCGATCCGCCTTTGGTCTGGCCCACCAGGCGCTCCAGGCGATGGCTGATGGCATGCGGCAGCTTCAGTTCGAACAGGCCGAACATGGCCAGCGCAAACAGTACAAAGAACAGCGAGAACGGCACCAGCACCCAGGCCGATTGCAGTCGCGCCTGCAGGTTCATGCTGGCGCCAAACAGGCCCATCAGGGCGCCGAGCAGGGCAAAGCACGCGGCCATAGGCAGCACGTAGGCCAGCGACAGGCTGAAACCGCGCAGGCCCCCGACCTGGCCGCGCAGCACTACGCCAGACAGGATCGGCAGCATCGGCAGGACGCACGGGGTGAAGGTCAGGCCGACACCGGCGAGGAAGAACAGCAGCAGTTCTTTCCAGGTCCACGCCTTGACGCTGGTACCGGCGCTGGCCGGCTGCACGGTGCCGCTGCCGTCGATGCTCAGGCGTGCGGTTTCCGGTGGATAGCACAGGCCTTTGTCGGCGCAGCCCTGGTAGCCAACCAGCAGGGTAAAGGCGCGGTTGTCGCTGGCAGGGCGGGGGATGTCGATATCGACAATGCCGTGGTAGACCTCGACGTTGCCAAAAAACTCGTCATGCTTGGCCTCGCCCGCGGGGATCTGCGCCGTGCCCAGGGCGATATCGGCGGGTTCGGTGTGGAACTGGAAGCGATGCCGATACAGGTAATAACCTTCGGTTGCGACGAAGCGCAGCTTGATGCTGTGGGCATCGCTTTGCACCAGGCTGAGCTTGAAGGCTTCGTGTACCGGCAGGAAATCGGCGCTGTTGTTCAGCGATGACGCACCCAGGGTGGCGCTGGGCCGGTTGTCGAGCAGGCCGGCGCCGACGGCGGGCAAGGCCAGGAGCAGAGTCAGGAGTAAAAGCAGGCGGCGCATGGCGGTCTCGCAGTACAAAAGTGCCTGCATGATAACGGACTGCGTCCCGCCCCGCCGCAACCCTGTAGGAGCGGATTTATCCGCGATGGGCTGCGCAGCAGCTCCGGGCCCTTGCTGGCGGTAAACAACGGCGACCGCTGCGCGCTCGATCGCAGGCTTCGCCAGCGCCTGCAAAATTCAGGTTCGGATCAGACCCGGAAGGTCCGTACTGCAGTGTTCAGCTCGCCGCCCAGCCTGAGCAGCTGTTCGCCTTGTTCCCGCCCTTCACCGATACGCTGCAGGTTGTCTTCGCCCAGGTCATGGATGCGCTCGCTGTGATCGCGAATTTCACTGACTGCGCCACTCTGCTGAGCTGTAACGTCAGCAATACGCACGGCGGTATCGGCGATGGTCTGGATCGCCGCGACGATTTCGTCCAGCGCTCCGTCAGCCGCCTGCGCCTGGTTTGCAGTCGCCTCGGCGTGTTCAAGCTGGGCACGCATGCCCTCGACCGATTCGCGGGCAGCCTGCTGCAGGCGACCGATCAAGGTCTGAATTTCGCCGGTGGCGCCGGTGGTGCGCTGGGCCAGGGAACGTACTTCTTCGGCAACCACGGCAAAGCCGCGACCCATTTCTCCGGCGCGTGCCGCTTCAATGGCAGCGTTCAGCGCCAGCAGGTTGGTTTGCTCGGCAATCGAGCGAATCACGGTGAGCACGCCGCCGATGGTCCCGGACTCCTCCGCCAGTTGCTCGATCATCTGTGCATTGCCCTGCACTTCATCCACCAGTGCGCGCAGCCCGGCAAGGCTCTGGCCGATTACCGCCTGGCCTTGCTCCACGGCACGTCCGGCATCACGGCTGGCATCGGCTGCCTGGCTGGCGTCACCGGCTACCTGAACGATGGTGGCTTCCAGTTCACCCAGGGCGTCGCGTATCTGCGCGGTGTCACCGGCCTGACGCTCGGCGCCTTCGTGCAGGGCGCTGCTCATGCCGGCCAGGGCGTGGCTGCTGCCCGCCACTTGTTCGGCGTTGTTGCGGATGGTGCCGACCAGCTCCACCAGGTACAGACGCAGGCGGTTGAGGGAGTCCTGAATATCGTGAATTTCGCGGTTGCTCTTGCCCAACGCAATTGGCTGGCTGAAATCGCCTTCGGTCCAGCGCGACAAGGCGGGTGCAAGGTTGGTCAGCACCCTGGCCAGGCGTCGCTGCAAGGTATCGATAAGCAGGGCAATCAACAGAATCAGGCCGATCATCAAACCCTGAATCAGCCGTACTTCGTTCTGGATGGCGGCGTGCTGGCTACGCACCAGGGGCTCCAGGGCCGCAATGGCCTGTTGCACAGCAGCAATCTGTTGATGGGTGCTGGTGGCCAGTTCGCTGCGGCGCTGGATTTGTTCGCGGGTGCGTAGCAGCTCGCCCGGGTAGCGTTTAAGCAGGCTGTTCAGCTCACGCTTGAGGGCGATGCCGGTGTCTTCGGCCTCACCGCTCCCCTGCGCCTCCAGCCCCATGAGCGCGGCAAAGTCGTCGGCGCCGGACTCGCGGGCGGCGGTAACGCCGAGCAGCGGCAGCGCCTCCAGTGCCTCGGCCTGAGCACTGATCTGCGCAAGCTCTCGCTCTACTTCAGCGGCCAGTTCGCTACGGCCACTGCTGACCAGCTTTTCGCGGGCCAGCGTCAGACGCGACAGGTGCAATGTGGCGCGTAGCAGCAGCGGCGCATAACTTGCTGCTTCGGTGCTGTTGCTGCCCTGGGTGTAACTGGCCAGTTGCTCGAGGTTTGCTCCCAGTTCGCGTTCGGCCTGCAATAGCAGCGCCTGCGGGTCACCGGCCAGTTTGCCGGCTGACAGCAGTTCATTGGCGGTAAAGCGCTGCAGGCTGTCCAGGCTCGGCGTCAAGGTGGCCGACAGCGCGTCGGGCAGTTGCTGGAGCGATTCCTGCAGGGCGGCAGTTGCCTGAACGGCCGTGGCGTGGCGCAGGGCATCGCCGCTGCTCAGGTACTCTTCGATGTTGCGCGCTGCCTGGTTCTGGAATTGCTGCGACAGCGACAGGTAGCGCTCCATGATCTGGTAGGGACGCTCCAGAGCGCGTTGCGACCACCACAACGTGGCGCCAAGGGCGATACACACGGTGACCAGCAACAGGGTGTTGAAATTGGTGAGCAGCTTCAGGCGCATGTCCGGGATCTACCAACGGCCGAATGGTAAGCCCCTGAAGATATTGCGGTTTTATGACCGGGTTATGACGAAGCTGGGCGCTCGATTAAAAAAAGTGGCACTTTGCCTTGAGTTAATCGACGCATTGCACCCGGTTGCGCCCGGCGCCTTTGGCCCGGTACAGCGCCTCGTCGGCGAGGGTCGCCATTCTCAGGGCGTCCAGCCCGTCGCTCAGTTGCACGACGCCGGCGCTGAAGGTGCAGGACAGGTCCCGTGGTTGCGCCGGGTAATGAATTTCGGCGAAGCGGCAGCGAATTTCATCCAGCACCTGGTGAGCGGCGGCCAGATCGGTGTTGGGCATGACAATGGCAAACTCTTCACCGCCGTAGCGGCCAATGAAGTCGGTCTTGCGCAGCCGCTGCTTGAGAAACAGCGCCAGGCTCTTGATCACGCGGTCGCCCATGGGGTGGCCGTGGCTGTCGTTGACCTTCTTGAAGTGGTCGATGTCGAGCATGGCGAAGCTCAACGGCTTGTCTTCGCGGCGGGCGCGAAAGCTGCAGTCTTCGAGCAGTTGCAGGATATGGGTGTGGTTGTACAGGCCAGTCAGGCTGTCGCGCACCATCCGCGCCTTGAGGTTGCGCGCCCGGGCTGCGCGGTTGCGTACCGTGGTAACCAGCTGGCGCGAGCGGATCGGCTTGGTCAGGAAGTCATCGCCGCCTTCACTCATGGCGTCCAGTTGTTTGTCGAGGTCGTCTTCAGCTGACAGGTAGATGATCGGCACGCTGACATAGCGGTCATTGTGCCGAATCACTTTGGCCAGCTCTACGCCCGTGCAGGCGGGCATGTACATGTCGAGGATGATCAGGTCGGGCTGAAAGTCGGCCAGCTCGGCCATGGTGCGGATCGGATCGGTGAGCGCCCGTGTGACGATACCGGCACTGTTGAGCAGGCGCTCGGTGTGCAGGGCCTGGGCCCGGGAGTCGTCAATAATCAGCACCTTGAAGGGCTCGTATTGGGTAACACTGGTCAACAGTTCGACTTTTTCCAGCAGGCTTGACGCTTCCAGTGTGCCGGTGAGGAACTCCAGGCCGCCGGCGCGTACCGCAGCCAGGCGTGTGGGTGTGTCGGTTTCATGCAGGCTGAAAAACAGCAGCGGTACCGGTTGCTCGAGGCCTTGCTGCGCTTGGGCGGCCAGTTGCAGGCCGATGCCGCTGCCGGTGAAGTCGACATCCATGACGATGGCCGAGGGCAGACGCTCGCTCATGGACGCGCGAAACGCTTCAGCACTGTACAAGGCTTGTACACCCAGGCCGAAGAACTCCAGTTGCTGCGCCAGACGCTCGGCCCGGTCATGGTCCTGGAGCATGATGTAGACCGGTTTGCGCAATGGCGGCAAGGGCACATGTTCAAGCTGGTCGCCCTGGCGCAAGCCGGTGCGCGACAGGCGCTGCATCAGGCGGTTGAGTTCGCTGATCAGCGGGCTGCTCAGGCGCGCACTGTTGGCCTCGATGGCGCTCAGCGTTTGACCGATAGCCTCAGCCAGTTCGCAGTGTTCAGGCTGTTCGAAGCGTTCTGCATAGCGTTGCAGGCGCAGCGTGGCCTCGCGCAGTTCTCCGAGGTCGGCGGTCGACCATTCGCTGCGCTGCAGGCGCTGCCAGATCTCGAGTATCTGCCGAGCCTGGTGAATGACCCGCTGGGCAAAGTGTTGCTTGAGGCGCTCACGATTGGGGTCTTCTGGCTCGGTCATGTCCTGACTACTTATTAAGGGTGAGGCAGTTCGAGTAATGGCTCTATGCTAGCACCACTTTCTGGACAATCGAGTGCCTTGTATCAATTTACTGTACAACTCCGCTCATTCATTAACTGACTCTATAGTCACTTATGCGAACGGGCGTGCTTGATTTATAGTGCTGCGATACTTGCTGACCCCGGCAAGCGGCGCGGCGGTAAAAAACGCACTGCGCCGGCACGAAGCCCGGGGGTTGCGGTCGAACCCCTTGAACCGACGTGACAGAAAGGACAACGCCATGCTGGACTGGAAAAACCGTACAGGCAAAGCCGAGGCGCGCGAGCGTGTCGAACCGCGCGGTGCTGCCACCCGCAGTTACTTTGGCGGGTTGTTTTTCAGCCGTGCACTGGGCACGCTGATTGGCCTGTACCTCTTGGTGTGCATTGGCCTGGGCTGGTACTGGAGCGCTGAACCCGACCTGTTTCCGGTGCAGCAGAATGCCCAGGCGGCAGCCGAGAAAAGCGGCCATCAGATGGTGGTTGGCTACACCACGGTCGAAACCCTCAAGACTGTTGCCGGTACCTTGCTGAACAAGCCGGGCGGTTACATTTCCAACGACCGTTTTCCACCGGGCCTGTGGATGGACAACATGCCCAGCTGGGAATATGGCGTGCTGGTCCAGGTTCGCGACCTGAGCCGGGCGCTGCGCAAGGACTTCGCGCGTTCGCAGTCGCAGTCCACTGAGGACGCTGACCTGGCCAAGGCCGAACCGCGCTTCAACTTCGACAACAAGAGCTGGATCCTGCCGTCGAGCGAGTCGGAGTTCCAGGAAGGCATCAACTCCCTGAGCCGCTACCAGAAGCGTCTGTCTGCACCGGATCAGGCGGGCGCGCTGTTCTACACCCGTGCCGACAACCTCAACAACTGGCTGGGCGACGTTGCCACCCGCCTGGGCTCACTGTCGCAGCGGCTGTCGGCCAGCGTTGGCCGGGTCAAGCTCAACAGCACCCTGAAGACCGAAAGCGTGGTCGCCGGGCAAGCGCCGCAACTGGATGAGGAGGTGGTCGAGACGCCGTGGCTGCAGATCGACAACGTCTTCTATGAAGCCCGTGGTCAGGCGTGGGCCTTGTCGCACCTGCTGCGCGCCATCGAAGTGGACTTTGCCGACGTACTGGCGAAGAAGAACGCTACTGTCAGCGTGCGCCAGATCATCCGTGAGCTGGAGGCTTCCCAGGAGCCGCTGTGGAGCCCGATGGTGCTGAATGGCAGCGGCTTCGGCATGTGGGCCAACCACTCGCTGGTCATGGCCAATTACATTTCCCGCGCCAATGCCGCCGTGATCGACCTGCGTCAGCTGCTGTCGCAGGGCTAAGCGGTGAGCATTTCCAAGCAGGAGGCGGCGCACCGCGCGGCCTCCGACGCCGAGTTGATCGCCTGGGTCGACGAGCACGACCAACCGCTGGGCGCCTTGCCTCGCGCCGAGTTGCGCGAGAAGGGCCTGATCGGGCGCGGCACCTACATTCTGCTGTTCAACTCGGCCGGTGAACTGTGCGTACACCGGCGCACCGAGAGCAAGGCCATCTACCCCGGCTATTGGGATGTGGCTGCCGGTGGCATGGTCCAGGCGGACGAGAGTTTTGCCGAGTCGGCCGCGCGGGAGCTGGAAGAAGAGCTGGGTGTGGCCGGGGTCGAGCTGACAGCGCACGAGCGCTTCTTCTTCGATCAGCCTGGCAACCGCCTCTGGTGTGCGGTGTTCTCGGCTGTCTGGGACGGGCCATTGCGCCTGCAGCCCGAGGAGGTCAGCGAAGCCCGTTTCCTGCCGCTCGAGCAGGCCCTGGCCGACAGTCGGCAACAGCCTTACTGCCCCGATTCGCTCGCCGCCTTGCAACGCTACATCGACCGCCGGGCCTGACGTCGCGAATCACATGCAAAATGGCGCAGTTTTGTACTTAGCAGCGGCGGCATTTATCGTTACACTGCGCGGCCTTTTAAGGCTGCCGTACCCTGTGTCGGCAGTTGCGCTGCCCCTGCCAGAGTGGGGCTTCGCGGTCGGTACCCTGCCCGGGGCGCCGACCAGTTTTTGTCCTCACGTTACGAGGATCAAAAGTGGCCAAGAAAGCCGCATCATTCGCCGCCCTGGGTGGCCTGGTGTTCTCCACTGATGCAGGTCGGCATTGTCCGGACTGCAGCAAACCCATAGATGCCTGCATCTGCAAACAGACGCTCATCCCCGAAGGCGATGGCATTGCTCGCGTGCGCCGCGAAAGCAAGGGCCGTGGCGGCAAGACGGTGACGACCATCAGCGGTGTACCGCTGCCCCTGGAACAGCTCAAGGATCTCGCCAGCACGCTCAAGCGCCGCTGCGGAACCGGAGGCGCGTTGAAAGACGGGGTCATCGAAATCCAGGGCGATCACGTCGAGCTGTTGTTGGCGGAGCTGATCAAGCAAGGCTTCAAAGCGAAAAAGTCCGGCGGCTGAAGACCGCATCGCGATTTTTTGCAGTTCGCTTTCTAAACTCGTTCCCGTAGGAAGGGTCTATCCCTGAACACGGAAAATCGTCATTTCCAGGCTTTACACTGAGCCCGCCACCTGCGGGGCGGTGTTATTCGACTTTTTATATAGGGGACTTCAATGTCCGTACGACGCACACGCAAAGACGATGGCAGCCAATGGACAGTTGCGGACAGCCGCAGTGTTTACGGTATTCGCCATTGGGGGGCCGGTTACTTCGCAATCAACGAGGCCGGGCGCGTCGAAGTTCGCCCGAACGGGCCTGGCAGCGCGCCGATCGACCTGTACGAACAAGTCGACGAGCTGCGCAAGAGCGGCCTGTCGCTGCCACTGCTGGTCCGCTTCCCGGACATCCTGCAAGACCGCGTGCGTCAGCTGACGGGTGCCTTCGATGCCAACATCGCGCGCCTGGAGTACCAGAGCCAGTACACCGCGCTGTACCCGATCAAGGTCAACCAGCAGGAAGCAGTGGTCGAGAACATCATTGCCACCCAGAACGTCTCCATCGGCCTTGAAGCCGGCTCCAAGCCCGAGCTGCTGGCCGTGCTGGCGCTGGCGCCGAAAGGAGGCACCATCGTCTGCAACGGCTACAAGGACCGTGAGTTCATTCGCCTGGCGCTAATGGGCCAGAAGCTTGGTCACAACGTCTTCATCGTCATCGAGAAAGAGTCGGAAGTGGCCCTGGTGATCGAAGAAGCGGCCGAGCTCAAGGTCAAGCCACAGGTCGGCCTGCGAGTACGCCTGTCGTCGTTGGCATCGAGCAAGTGGGCCGATACCGGTGGCGAAAAGTCCAAGTTCGGCCTGTCGGCGGCGCAACTGATCTCGGTGGTGCAGCGCTTTCGCGATGCCGGCCTGGACCAGGGCATCCGCCTGCTGCACTTCCACATGGGCTCGCAGATTGCCAACCTGGCGGACTACCAGCATGGCTTCAAGGAAGCGATCCGTTACTACGGCGAACTGCGTGCGTTGGGCCTGCCGGTCGACCATATCGACGTCGGCGGTGGCCTGGGCGTGGACTACGATGGTACCCATTCGCGCAATGCCAGCTCGATCAACTACGACATGGACGACTACGCCGGTGTCGTCGTCGGTATGCTGAAAGAGTTCTGCGACGCGCAGGGCTTGCCACACCCGCACATCTTCTCCGAAAGCGGCCGTTCGCTCACCGCGCACCATGCCATGCTGGTGATCCAGGTGACCGACGTCGAGAGCCACAACGATGAAGTGCCGGTGATCGAGAACAAGGAAAGCCTGCCCGAGACCGTGCAGTGGCTCGCCGACCTGCTGGGCCCGACCGATATCGAGATGGTCACCGAGACCTACTGGCGCGCTACCCACTACATGGGTGACGTGGCCGCGCAGTATGCCGATGGCAAGATCAGCCTGGCCGAAAAGGCCCTGGCGGAGCAGTGCTATTTCGCCGTCTGCCGGCGCCTGCACAACTCGCTCAAGGCCCGCCAGCGCTCGCACCGCCAGGTACTCGACGAGCTCAACGACAAGCTCGCCGACAAATACATCTGCAACTTCTCTGTGTTCCAGAGCTTGCCGGACACCTGGGCCATCGGTCAGGTGCTGCCGATCATTCCGCTTCACCGTCTGGACGAGGAGCCCATGCGCCGCGCGGTGCTGCAGGACCTGACCTGCGACTCCGACGGCAAGATCAACCAGTACGTTGACGAGCAGAGTATTGAGACCAGCATGCCGGTGCATACGGTCAAGGAAGGAGAGGATTATCTGCTCGGCGTATTCCTGGTCGGTGCCTACCAGGAAATTCTTGGTGACATGCACAACCTGTTCGGTGACACCGACTCGGTGAACATCTACCAGAACCCCAACGGCAGCGTTTACCACGCCGGTATCGAGACCCATGACACCATCGAGGACATGCTGCGTTATGTGCACCTGTCGCCGGAGGAGTTGATGACTCACTACCGTGACAAGTGCGCCAGCGCCAAGATCACGGCGCGCGAGAAGACCCAGTTCCTCGACGCCTTGCGTCTGGGGCTGACGCGCTCGTCCTACCTGTCGAGCTGATCCCTTCGCGGGTAAACCCGCTCCCACAGGGTTCTTGAGGAACCCCATCGATCCTGTGGGAGCTGGCGATAGCCTGCGATTGAGCGGCAATATTACCGGCCAAACCACCCATCCCGCCGCTGCAGCCGCCAGCCCATCACCCCCAGCGTCACCCCGCGCAATGCCATGAACAGCAAAAACGCCAGCCACAGCCCGTGGTTGCCCAGCCCTGTGGCGGCAAAGGCAATCGGCAAGGCCACGACGACGCTGATCAACATGCCGTTGCGCATCTCGCGCGCGCGCGTTGCGCCAATGAACAACCCATCGAGCAAGTAACTCCACACTGCCACCAGCGGCAGTAACGCCAGGTAGGGCAGGTACTGGTAGGCCGTGTCGCGCACACTGGCAATGTCGGTTTGCAGGTTGATGAACAGGTGCCCGCCGAACAGAAACAGCACGGCAAAGCCGGCACTGGCCAGCAATGACCAACCACAGGCCACGGTCAGCGAACGACGCAGCGCTGGTCGGTCGCCAGCACCGATGGCATGGCCGCACAGGGCCTCGACCGCATGGGCCAGGCCGTCCAGGGCGTAGGCGGTGAGCAGCAGGCCATTGAGCAACAGCGCGTTGGCGGCGACGGTGTCTTCACCCAGGCGTGCGCCTTGCACGGTGATCAGGAAGAACACCCCCTGCAGGGCCAGGCTGCGAATGAAGATGTCGCGGTTGACGGCCAGCAAGGGGCGCCAGCTTTGCCAGCGGGCCAGCAGTGCCCAGACGATCTGCCCCGGGTAGGCCCGCAAGGCCGGACGAGTCAGCGCCAGGCCGAGCAGGGCGGCACTCCACTCGGCAATCACCGACGCCCGCGCCGACCCCAGCACACCCCAGTCCAGACCGAGCACGAACCACAGGTTCAAGACAATGTTGAGCAGGTTGGTGGTCAGCAGAATCGCCAGCGGTGCCCGGGCGTTCTGGGTGCCGAGAAACCAGCCGACCAGGGCAAAACTGGCCAGCGCCGCTGGCAGGCCCAGCAAGCGGGTATGGAAGAACTCCCGGGTGGACTGCTCCAGCGCTGCCGACGGCTGCATCAATTGCAGGGCCAACTGGCTGAAGGGCAGGGCCAGCAGCCCCAGCAACAGGGCGAACAGCAACGCCAACAGCAAGCCCTGCACCAGCACCTGACGCAACGCTGCGCCGTCGGCACGCCCGGCCGCCTGGGCGGCAAAGCCGGTGGAGCCCATGCGCAAAAAGCCCATCAGAAAGGCCAGGAAGGTATACAGGCTGGCCCCCACCGCCACGGCACCCAGTTGATGGGCATGGGGCAGGTGGCCGATCACGGCACTGTCGACCAGCGCCACCAGCGGCACGGAAATGTTGGAGAGAATCATCGGCGCCGCCAATGCCCAGACCTTGCGGTGGGTAGGGCGGTCGCGCCAGTCGGTCAGCAATCGGGACATGTCGGCTCCAGGCAGGCCGGGCATTGTAGCCGTTGCGGCGGCGCTTGATGCAGTTGTGTACTGATCTGTGTCCAGCACCCCTGCTGACCTTGGGATATAGTTCACCCTTAGAACCTGCTGCCAAAGAGTTACTCCCATGCTCAACAAAGGATTGTTGCTGGCCTGCGTGCTGGCTTTGCTCAGTGCCTGCGACTCGTCTGCACCGGATAAGCCGGCGACGACTTCAGCGCCGGTCCAGGCCGAACAGGCTGTACCCGCAGCAAAACCTGCGCGGGAAGATGCCGCGACCCTGGCCAAGCGTTATGCCGGTCGCGAGCTAAGCGTGGTGGATGTCTCGGAAGTGCAGGTGGATGGAGCCAGTGCCCTGTCCCTGACGTTTTCGGTGCCACTGGATGCCGAGCAGAACTTCGCCGAACGGGTGCACCTGGTCGATACCGTCAAAGGCAAGGTCGACGGCGCCTGGGAGTTGTCCGATAACGGCATGGAGCTGCGCCTGCGCCATCTGGAGCCGCAGCGCAAACTGGTGCTGACTGTCGATGCAGGGTTGCAGGCCGTCAACGGCAAGCGTCTGGCCGCCGAGTCGGTGAGCCGCCTGGAAACCCGCGACATGCAGGCCACGATCGGCTTCGCCAGCCGCGGTTCGCTACTGCCGACGCGGCTGGCTGAAGGGCTGCCGGTGATCGCCCTGAACGTCAACAAGGTCGATGTCGAGTTCTTCCGGATCAAACCCGAATCGCTCTCGCCGTTCCTCAGTGCCTGGGGTCGCAACAGCAGCCTGTATTACTACCAGTCCAAGGAAACCCTGGACATGGCCGAGCTGGTCTACAGCGGCCGCTTCGACCTCAACCCGGCGCGCAACACTCGCGAAACCCTGTTGTTGCCGATTGCCGGGATCAAGCCGCTGCAACAGCCAGGCGTGTACCTGGCAGTGATGCGCGCTTCAGGCACCTATGATTATTCGCAGCCGGCCACCCTGTTTACTCTCAGTGACATCGGCCTCTCGGCACACCGCTACCAGAACCGCCTGGACGTCTTCGCCCAAGGGCTGGAAGGCGGCAAGGCCATGAACAGCGTCAACCTCGAATTGCTCGATGGCGAAGGACGTGTGCTGGCCCAGGGCACGACCGGCAGTGATGGTCATGCCCAGCTGCCTATGCCGCCCAAGGCTGAAACCTTGCTGGCCCATCAGGGTGTGCACACCACCATGCTGCGCCTGAACAGTGCCGCGCTGGACCTGGCTGAATTCGATATCACCGGCGCCCAGGCCAACCCGCTGCAGTTTTTCGTGTTCGGCCCGCGCGACCTGTACCGGCCGGGCGAGACGGTGTTGCTCAACGGCCTGCTGCGTGATCAGGACGGCCGTCCGGTGACGCCGCAACCGGTGACGGTGGAGGTGCGTCGCCCCGACGAGCAGATCAGCCGCAAGTTTGTCTGGGAACCAGGCACTACGGGGCTCTATCAGTATCAGTTGCAGCTGGCCAGCGAAGCCCCGACCGGACGCTGGCAGTTGCTGTTTGACCTGGGTGGCGGCAAGAAGCAGCTCTACGAGTTCCTTGTCGAAGACTTCCTGCCCGAGCGCCTGGCCCTGGAGCTCAAGGGCAGCGATACCCCGCTGAGCCCGGAGCAGAGCGCCGAAATCGACGTGAATGGCCGTTACCTCTACGGTGCCCCGGCTTCGGGCAACCGCCTCAGTGGCCAGGCCTATGTGCGCCCGCTGCGCGAGGCGGTGCCGGCATTGCCGGGGTACCAGTTTGGCTCGATCACCGAACCGGAGCTGAGCCAGGACCTGGAGCTGGACGAAGTCAGCCTGGATGCTGATGGCAAAGCCACCCTGAGCATCGAGAGCAAGTGGTCTGAAGCGCGCTCGCCCTTGCAGCTGACTGTGCAGGCGAGCCTGCAGGAGTCGGGCGGCCGGCCGATCACCCGACGCCTGGAGCAACCGATCTGGCCAGCCGAGCGTTTACCCGGATTGCGCGGCCTGTTCGACGGAGAAGAAACCGACAGCGACGGTCCGGTGGAATTCGAGGTGCTGGTCGCCGACCGTGACGGCAACAAGCTGGCCGCCGACAACCTCAAGGTGCGCCTGATCCGCGAGCGCCGCGACTACTACTGGAACTACTCGCAGAGCGATGGCTGGAGCTACAACTTCAACGAGAAGTTCCTGACCCAGAGCGAGGAAACGCTGAGCATCAAGGCGGGCTCCACCGCCCGCCTGAATTTCCAGGTTGAGTGGGGACCTTATCGCGTCGAAGTCGAAGACCCGCAGACCGGCCTGGTGTCCAGCGAGCGTTTCTGGGCGGGTTATCGCGCCCAGGACAATGCCGACGGTGGTGCGGTACGTCCGGACCAGGTCAAGCTCGCCCTGGATAAACCGTCTTATGCCGATGGCGCCACGGCCAACATCACCGTTACGCCACCCGCCGCCGGTACGGGTTACCTGATGGTTGAGTCCAGCGATGGCCCGCTGTGGTGGCAGGAAATCGATGTGCCGCTCGAAGGCAAGACCTTCGCGGTCAAGCTCGATCCGAAGTGGGCCCGTCATGACCTGTATGTCAGTGCCCTGGTCATCCGCCCGGGAGAACGCAAGGTCAATGCCACGCCCAAGCGTGCAGTCGGGGTCTTGCACCTGCCGCTGGACCGCGCCGAACGCAAACTGGCGGTAAGCCTCAGCGCCCCGGAAAAGATGCGGCCCAAGCAGCCGTTAACGGTCAACGTGCAGGCGCGCAACGCCGACGGCAGTGTGCCGAAACAGGTGCATGTGCTGCTGGCTGCGGTGGACGTGGGCATCCTCAACATCACCGACTACCCGACGCCGGATCCATTTACCGGCATGTTCGGGCGCAAGGCCTATGGCGCCGACCAGCTGGATATCTACGGTCAACTGATCGAAGCCGGGCAGGGCCGTCTGGCCAGCCTCGCCTTCGGCGGTGACGCGGCCATGGCCAAGGGTGGCAAGCGTCCAAGCACTAGCGTGACTATCGTCGCCCAGCAAAGCATGCCGGTGACCTTGAATGAAAACGGCGAAGGCCAGGCCACCGTCGACATTCCCGATTTCAATGGTGAGTTGCGGCTGATGGCCCAGGCGTGGACCGACGAGCACTACGGTGTGGCCGAGGGCAAGACCGTTGTCGCAGCGCCGTTGATTGCCGAACTGTCGGCGCCGCGCTTTCTTGCTGGCGGTGACCGCACCACCCTGGCGCTGGATGTGTCGAACCTCTCCGGGTTGGCACAAAAGCTCGACGTGCGCCTGAGCACCGAGGGTCAACTGAACCTGATCGGCGCTGCCGAGCAGCACCTGGATCTTGCCCAGGGCAAGCGCGTGACCTTGCTGGTGCCGGTCGAGGCGAGCGGTGGCTTGGGCCAGGGCAAGGTCACGGTACAAGTCAGCGGCCTGCAGCTGCCCGGCGAATCGGCGACCGCCTTCAGCCGTGAATGGACGCTGGGCATCCGCCCGGCTTACCCGGCCATGCTCAAGCACTACCGGGTGGCCCTGAAGGACCAGCCGTGGAGCCTGCCGGCCGGAGACCTGGCCGAGTTCGAAGCAGCGGGGCTTGAAGCGACGCTGGCCTTGTCGAGTCGTCCGCCGCTGAACCTGGCCGAACAGATCCGTGCCCTGGAAGCCTACCCCTATGGTTGCCTGGAACAGACCACCAGCGGCCTGTACCCCTCGCTCTATGCCGACGCTGCAACGCTCAAGCGTCTGGGTATCAGCGGTGAGCCGGCCGAGGTGCGCAAGCGCAAGATCGAAATGGGCATCGAACACCTGCTGGGCATGCAGCGCTACAACGGCAGCTTCGGCCTGTGGAGTGCCGATAGCGAGGAGGAGTACTGGCTGACCGCCTATGTCACCGACTTCTTGTTGCGTGCTCGCGAGCAGGGCTATGCCGTGCCGGCCGATGCCTTGAAAAAGGCCAGTGAGCGGCTGCTGCGTTATCTGCAGGAGCGCAACCTGATCGAGGTGAACTACAGCAAGAATGCCGAGCACAGCCGCTTTGCCGTACAGGCTTATGCGGGCCTGGTGCTTGCGCGCACGCAGCAGGCGCCATTGGGTGCATTGCGCAGCCTGTTCGAGCGTCGCAGCGACGCTCGCTCCGGCCTGCCGCTGGTGCAGTTGGCCATCGCGCTGGACAAAATGGGTGACAAGCCCCGCGCCCAACAAGCCCTGCAGGCCGGCCTGGCAGTCAGCCGCAGCAGTGACGACTGGCTGGGAGACTATGGTAGCCCGGTGCGCGATCAGGCCTTGATCCTGGCCTTGCTCGAAGAGAACAACCTGGCCAGCGACAGCCTCGATGCCCGCTTGTTTGAACTGTCCGATCAACTCGCGGCCAACCGCTGGTTGTCGACCCAGGAACGCAACGCCTTGTTCCTCGCCGGGCGCGGCTTGCTGACCAAGCCGGAAGGGCAATGGGCGGCGCGTCTGGACAGTGCCGGTGAAGTGCGTGAGCTCAATGCGGCGCAGTCAGGCCTGAAGCTCGAAGGCCCGCTTCTGGCTACACCGTTGACGGTGCACAACCAAGGGGGCGACACCCTGTTCCAGCAATTGACCCTCTCCGGCTACCCACGTCAGGCGCCGGCGGCCAGCAGCAATGGCATGAGCATTCGCCGCGAGTACCTTGGCATGAACGGCCAGGCCCTGGATGTGCGTGCTCTGCACAGCGGTGACCTGGTGCTGGTGCACCTGGCGCTGACGTCCGCGTCGCGGGTGCCGGATGCGCTGGTGGTCGACCTGTTGCCGGCGGGCCTGGAACTGGAGAACCAGAACCTGGCGCAGAGCGCGGCGAGCCTGGAGAACGCCAGCAGTGCGGTCAAAGAGTGGCGTGAATCGATGCAGAACGCCAATGTGGTCCATCAGGAGTTTCGTGATGACCGCTACGTGGCCGCGCTGAATCTGGAAGGCTACGGCACCACCCACCTGCTGTACCTGGCGCGGGCAGTGACGCCGGGCAGCTATCGGGTGCCGCCGCCGCAGGTTGAGTCGATGTACCGGCCAAACCTGCAGGCAGTGGGAGAGTCGGTGCCTGAACTGGTGGTGAAGGGACGTTGAGACGGCAGTGGGTGCAGGGCTAGTGGATAATCCAGCTCAGCACCCACAGGCCCAGCAGCAACCAGATGATGCCGACGATGATCGACGCGCGCATGAACGCACGGATAGCCGAGTACAGCAGCATCAGGCCGATGATCAGGGCAACGATGCTGATCAGTGAGGTGTCCATGCCCAAGGTGCGTGCCAGGCCATCGATGAAATTGCCACCGGCGTTGGCCAGCAGGTTGAACAGCCCGCTCAGGCCATCGACGACAAAGCGGATCAGTGCGCCCAAGGCCTGGCCGAGCCACTCGAAAAAACCTTCTACATGCATAGTTGCTTCCTGATGATCGAACCGGCGAGTCTGCCGTTACCCTGTGTTTGGCCATGCCCTGGCCTGCTCGGTTCCCTGGCTGTTACCAGCGACAAGGGGGCCTGATGCACATCTTAGCGCGCCCGTTCAGGCCAATGGCGAAATGCCTGGGCATTGTGCTGGGCGTGATGGTGTTGCTGGGCGCGCTGTTGTGGGCGGCTGACCGCCTGTGGCCGTTGCCGCTGCCAACCGACGATCTGGCGCGGGTGGTGCTGGCAGAAGACGGCACGCCCTTGTGGCGCTTCGCCGATTCCGAAGGCGTATGGCGTTATCCGGTCAGTGTCGAGCAGGTCTCGCCCTATTATCTGCAGGCGTTGCTCAGTTATGAGGATCGCTGGTTTTACCGGCACCCCGGGGTCAACCCCCTGGCCTTGGGCCGTGCGGCCTGGCAGAACCTGCGGGGCGGGCGTGTGGTGTCGGGGGGCAGCACCCTGACGATGCAGGTCGCACGTTTGCTTGATCCGCACTCACGCACACTGTCGGGCAAGCTGCGCCAACTGTGGCGTACGGCGCAGCTGGAATGGCACCTGTCCAAGGCGCAGATTCTCGAGCTGTACCTCAACCGTGCCCCGTTTGGCGGCACCTTGCAGGGCGTCGCGGCGGCCAGTTGGGCGTACCTGGGGAAATCGCCCCTGCACCTGACCCCCGCCGAGGCAGCATTGCTGGCAGTGCTGCCCCAGGCGCCGAGCCGCTTGCGTCCGGACCGGCACCCGGCACGGGCTCAGAAAGCGCGCGACAAAGTCCTGCAACGCCTGGCCGAGTATGACGTCTGGCCAGCCCAGCGGGTCGTCGAGGCCATGGAAGAACCGCTATTGCTGGCGCCACGCCAGGAGCCTGCGCTGGCACCGTTGCTGGCGCGACGGCTGAACCGCCCGCACAGCCCGCCGTTGATCCGTACCACCCTGGATGCTTCGTTGCAGCGGCGCCTGGAGGACTTGCTGCTGGGCTGGCGCGCGCGCCTGCCCGAGCGCACTTCGGCGGCCATTCTTGTGGTCGAGGCGCAGAACATGGCGGTGCGTGCTTACCTGGGCTCGGTCGACCTGAATGACGAGCGCCGCTTCGGCCATGTCGACATGATCACCGCGTTGCGTTCGCCGGGTTCAACCCTCAAGCCGTTTCTGTACGGCATGGCCATGGATGACGGCCTGATCCACTCCGAGTCTTTGCTGCAGGATGTGCCTCGGCGTTACGGCGACTATCGGCCGGGGAACTTCTCCCTGGGTTTCAGCGGCCCGGTCGCGGCCAGTTCTGCCCTGGCGCTGTCGCTGAACCTGCCGGCGGTACAGTTGCTCGAAGCGTATGGCCCGAAGCGCTTCGCCGCGCACATGCGCAACGGCGGAGTACCATTGACGCTGCCGCCGCTGGCGGAGCCGAACCTGTCACTGATCCTGGGCGGTGCCGGCAGCCGGCTGGAAGACCTGGTGGCGGGCTACGGCGCTCTGTCGCGCGGCGGCCTTAGTGCACCGATTCGCTTGCAGCCGGATGCACCGTTGCTTGAGCGCCGGCTGTTGTCGCCGGGCAGCGCGTGGATCATCCGGCGCATTCTCAGTGGCCAGGCGCGACCGGATCGTGACCCGCATGCCGAACTGGTGCAGCGCCCGCTGTTGGCCTGGAAGACCGGTACCAGCTATGGCTTTCGCGATGCCTGGTCGATTGGTGTCGGGCCGCGTTACCTGATCGGTATCTGGATCGGCCGGCCCGATGGCACACCGGTGCCCGGCCAGTTTGGGCTGGCGTCGGCTGCGCCCTTGATGCTGCAGGTTCACGATGTACTGAGCAATCGTGACAGCCAGCGGGGCATCGCCGTGCCTGCCGTGGCGGTGCCCGCCAATGTCGGTGTGGCTGCCATCTGCTGGCCGTTGGGCCAACCGCTGGCGCGCCAGGATGCCAATTGCCGGCGCCAGCGCTTTGCCTGGACCTTGGATGGCACTACTCCGCCGACGTTGCAGGCCGCCGACCAGCCGCTAAGCGTCGGCCTCGATGAAGCCGTCTGGGTGAATGAACACGGGCAACGCGTTGATGCCAGTTGCCCGGGGGCCAGGGCCACGCAGATAGCTTTGTGGCCAGCGCCGCTGGAGCCCTGGTTGCCGCGCGTGGAACGCCGTGAGACGCGCCTGCCGGCGGTGGACCCGCATTGTCCGCCACAGGTGCCGCCCAGCGCACCGCCGTTGTCGATCGTCGGGGTACGTCAGGGTGATCAGTTGCGTCGCCCGGCCAGCAGCCGTGAGCCCTTGCGCCTGGATGTGTCGGCGTTGGGGGGCAGTGGTCGGCACTGGTGGTTCCTCAATGGCGCGCCCCTGGGTGAGTCCAACGGCCAGCAAGGGCTGACGGTGAACCTTGAGCAGGTTGGGCGGGTCGAGCTGAGCGCGCTGGATGAAAGCGGCCAGACCGCGCGGGTCGAGTTTCAGGTCAACGATTGACGTGCCGCGCTATCCGTTCGCCGGCAGGACGCATTAGACGGGGGGACGGCTACCACCTACGCTTGAGTCTGACCACAGAGCAGTCTTGGCCCCCGCTTACCGTTGAGGATCACGGAGCGTCCTATGCGATCGTTGGCCGTTGCCATTCTGGGGCTGTCCTGGGCTTCTGTGCCATGCGCCGAGCCCTTGCCGAGCTACCTCAACAGCAATGAAGTAGAACGCAGCCTGCCTGCGCCTAACCTGCCGATCGATGCCTACCGTCCACACCTGCCCGTATTGCGCTTGCCACTGCCAGCAGTCCAGCCGCAGGCGCTGCCGGCAAACACCCGGATAAAGGTCCGCAAGGTGCGCTTTGAAGGCGGTAGTCTGTATGCCCTGAGCGATCTGCGCGACAACTACCAGCGGCTGATCAACCGCGACGTCACCCTGGCGGAACTGACCGAAGCTACCGAACGCCTGACCCAGCGCTACCAGCAGGACGACTATGTGCTGTCCTATGCCTACCTGCCGCCGCAGGATTTTGCAGATGGCCGGGTCCAGGTAGTGCTGGTCGAGGGCTACATCCGTGATGTTGAACTGCACGGTGACATCGGCCCCGCAGCGACCTACCTCAAGCAGTTGGCGAGCAAGCTCAAGGCGGAGCGCCCGATCATGCGCAAGACCCTTGAGCGCTACACATCGCTGATGAGCCGGGTGCCGGGTGTGAGCCTGGCGGCCGAGGTCACTTCGGCGGGCACAAGCGATGGGGCAACGACCTTGAACGTTCACGCCTCACGCCAACCGTTTACCGCAACACTGGACCTTGGCGACAGCAACCGCGAGAGCCTGCAGGCATTGTTGGGCGTCAGCAGCAACGCCCAGACCTCGTTGGCCGAGCAGGTCAGCTTCAGCGCCCTGTTCCCTCCGGGCAATGCACACGAACACTACTACCGCCTGGACTATTCGCAGTACCTGGACAGCGAAGGCAGTCAGTTGAACCTGTCTGCTACGCAGCTGCGCAGTGACCCCAATGCGTGGGTGCGGCTGAACACTGGCATCGACCTCAGGCAGCACCGCGATCTTGACCGCTACTCGATTGGCCTGAGCCAGACACTGACGGCGTCTTCCCACGAGTGGCTCAGCGTTGCCGGACGCTTTTACACCGTCAACGATGACACCGACTATGAAGGTGTTGATGTGCCGCTCAGGTACAACAGTCGCACCGACCTGCGCGCCCTGGGGTTCGAGGGTGACTGGCGTACCACCACTGCCCGGCAGCTACGAATTCTCAGTGTCGGCGCCTATCAGGGCCTGGATTACCTGGGGGCGAATACCGACAGTGAAATCGATCTGGATTTTTTGCGTGTGCGCGTTGCCGGGGTGCAGAGCGATGGTTTTTTCGACCATTGGCAAGGCGTCGCCTCGGCGGCGTTGTACTGGAGCAATGACAGCTTGCCCGACAGTGAGCGCGCTGTGTTCGGCGGGCAGAGTTTCGGCCGTGGTTACCCCGGTGACCAGGCCTCGGGCGATAAAGGCTGGGGCGCGGCCTATGAGCTCAACTACAGCATCCAGGGCACGGGTGACCTGTTGAGACTCGTACAGCCCTATGGCGTAGTGGATGCAGCGCGTAGCTGGTTCAACCAGCTCGACGTACGCGATTCACGCCTGTCGTCCGTTGCGCTTGGGGTGCGTATGGGGGATGCGCGCAATTACAGTCTTTCACTGGAAGCGGCCAAACCGATGTCGGACATTGCCCTGGACAGCTTCGATCGGCGGCCGCGTTATACCTTGAGCTTCAGGTACCAGTTGTAGCTTCTGCACTCAATTCACAAGGTGCAGGCGAGGTAAGGGAAAGAGGTTGTCCAGGGTTTCCAGCAGGCGGGTGTGATAGATCGGCTTGCGGAACAGGTCCAGCACTTGCAGGCGCAGCAAGTCACTGATGTCGTCCATGTCGGCATGCCCGGAGGTGACAATCACTGGCAAGTGCTGGCGGGCAGTGTGCTCGCGCAGGCGCCTGATCAGTGAAATGCCGCTTTCCTCCGGCATGCGCAGGTCGGTGATCACCAGCGCCACGTCCGGGTGGCGGGTGAGCTGTTGCAGGGCAAGTTTCACCGACGTGGCGGTGTAACAGCAAAAACCTTCGCCCTCAAGCAGCTCGGCAAGTTCCAGCAAGGCGTCCTCTTCATCATCCACCAGGAGAATCTGTTGTCGCTGGGAAGAGGTCAGCATGGAGAGTTTCCGTTTAAAAAATGATCACAATGGCAGTTCGATAGTGCGATATGCGCCTACTCAAGTGATGTTAATTGGTTCCCCCTCCTGCAGGTTTGCCCGCATTTGCCGTACTGGTCAACGACGTTTGCACAGTGGTAAACACGGTCTTCAATCCGTCGGAAATAGGCGACATGAACGTCGTCAGCACCGCCGCCACCATCGCTGCCGCAATCGCGTACTCAATGCCGGACGCGCCATCCTTGCGGTAGAAGAATTCTTTGCAGCTCTTGAGTACTTTGGAAAGACGCATGGCACTTCTCCTGGCGCACGAGGCGCAGATGGCGGGGCTTATTCGGTGATTCCCCTTTGCCACCACAGCATCGTCAACGGCTGATATTCCAGCAAATGTAAGAAGGCATTAATACGAAAGTTATAGTGAAAGACTGACGCCAATAAGCTGTTGTTTTAGGGGGGTGTCGACTTTGGGATGGAAAATTTTCTGACGGGTAATGGCACTTTGGCTCAGTTGCGCTACCTTCAAATAGCGAAATAGTTACTTCCTGTGTCGTCGGTGTGTGCCGGTTCACGTCGTGTGCAATGGACGTACAAAGTAGTTAGAAGGGAGCGCCGGCATGAGCAGTCGTTTTACCATCATCCTTGCGGGCCTCTTTTTGTTCGGTGCCTTGGTGGCGGGCTACTGGGGCCTGAAGTTGAGCGCTCCGGTCGCCGAGCCTGTTGCCGCTCCTGTTCCCCCTGCCGCCACGCCTGTCGCAGCTCCTGTCGTTGACAAGGCGCTGGATCAAGCACGTCAGCCGGTGGTGGTGCTGCGCCGCGATGTGGCGCCGTTTACCCCGCTCACGGCGGAAGACCTGCTGGTAGAGCGCCTGCAGGTCGCCCCCACCGGTAGCTTCCAGACCCAGGAGCAAGTGCTCGGCCGCAGTAGCTGGCGGGCGCTGCCTGCTGGCACCTGGCTGCAAGAGAGCAGTTTCGAGTCCGGCGGCCCGCTGGCGCGCATGATCCGCCCCGACGAACGCGCCCTGGCATTGGCCGTTGACGAGGTGGTGGGCGTTGCCGGGCAGTTGACCCCGGGCGACTACGTCGACGTGTTGCTCTACCTGCGTGAGGAAAACAACAACCCGCAAGCATCAGCCCAGGTGGTTTTGCCGGCGCTGCGCCTGCTCAGTGTCGGCAGGCAACTGGGGCTTGGCAGCGATGGCCAGCCGGTGGAGCTGGCGCTGGATGAAAAGGCGCGCCTGGAACAGCAGCGCACACCCGCCCGCACGGTGGTTCTGGCGGTGCCGGCGGTCCTGGTGAATCGCCTGTTGCTGGCTGCCCAGGCGGGCAGTTTGCGCCTGGCAGTGCGCAGTGCCGAAGAAAAGCTGCTGGCACGGTACTGGTCCGACCCACAGAACCGCACGCAGGTGGCAGATAACGCCAACCGCGAACTCTATCGCTTCAGCCAGCTGGCGCAGACGCCGGTTGCCCACACCGTGGCCTCGGCAGCACCACGCCAAGGCATGGAAATCATCCGCGGTAATCAATCCGGCCAGCCCACTCCCTGATCCAGCTAGGATGCCCTTCAATGAGCAGTCGTTCCCTGCGCGTCGTCAAACATTTGCTGTGGGCTGTATTCTGGACCGCACCGCTCGCGCCCCTGGCCCAGGCCAGCGGCGGCTGCTCAGCACTGTCCCAGTTGCCGGCGGTGATCGAGATGGACCAAGGTTTGCAGCAGGAGGTGCGGGCGTCGGTTGCCATCACCCGGGTAGCGGTCGGTGACTCGAAAATAGCCGATGTGCAGGCCAGTGGTGAAGATGCCGTCCTGCTCACGGCGTTGAGCCCCGGTGCGACCAGCCTGATGGTCTGGACCGCCTGTGCCAAGGCGCCACTGCAGACCATGCTGTTCATCAAGGGTGCGGCGACGGCGGCGATGGCCGAGGCGGCGGTTTCGCCCTCGCAGGACCCGACATTACCCAGTCAGGTGCAGGCCGATATCCGTTTTGTCGAAGTCAACCGGACCAAGTACAAGGAAGCCGGTGCGCGGCTGTTTTTCAAAGGCTCGAACAACACCCTGATCGGTTCGCCGGGGGCTACGCCGATTACCACGGTCAGCCCGGGCAGCGTGCCGGATGTGGTGCGCGGGATTCCGCTCGACAATGACGTGTTCAACATTGTCTGGGGGGGTGGCAGCAGCCGCTTCCTGGCGGCGATCAATGCCCTGGAGAACAGTGGCTTTGCCTACACCCTGGCGCGTCCGAGCCTGGTAGTGCTCAGTGGCCTGTCCGCGAGCTTTCTGGCCGGCGGCGAGATCCCGATTCCGGTGCCCAGCAGCGGCAGCGACAACGTCTCGATCGAGTACAAGGAGTTCGGCATCCGCCTGGCCCTGTCGCCGACGGTGGTCAGCCGCGACCGCATCACGCTCAAGGTTGCCCCGGAAGTCAGTGAACTGGACTACACCAACGCCGTGAACATCGCCGGGACCCTGGTACCAGGGCTGACGGTGCGGCGCACCGACACCAGCATCTCCCTGGCCGATGGCGAAAGCTTTGTCATCAGTGGCTTGATCAGCAGCAGCACGCGCTCGGCGGTGGACAAGTTTCCGGGGCTGGGCAACATCCCGATCCTCGGGGCGTTCTTCCGCCAGTCGCAACTCAAGCGCGATGAAACCGAACTGCTGATGATTGTTACCCCGCACCTGGTCCAGCCCATCGCCGCCAACGCACAGTTGCCATCCTTGCCGGGCGAAAAGTTGCGCAACTACGACCCGAGCTGGGGCCGGCTGTTCTTTCTGGAAAACGGCGACTTCGAGAGTCGCAGCGGGTTATCCCAATGAGCGAAAGCCTGAGCCAGACCTTTCTTGCCATCACCCGCAACGAGGCCGACCTGCAATGGCTGCAAGGGGCGCTGGCGCCGCTGGGCCAGGTGGTCGGCGCCGGCAGCGGCAGCCTTGACCAGCTGCTGGCCTTGATCGACGTGACCTTTGCCAACCTGATCTTCGTTGGCCTGGACCGTGATCAGGTGGTCAACCAGTGCGCGCTGATCGAAGGGGTACTGGAAGCCAAACCGATGCTGGCGATCGTTGCCCTGGGCGACGGCATGGATAACCAGCTGGTGCTCAATGCCATGCGCGCAGGGGCGCGAGATTTTGTCGCCTACGGCTCACGCTCCAGTGAAGTGGCGGGGCTGGTGCGGCGCTTGAGCAAGCGCCTGCCACAGGTCGCCAGCAACCCCAGCCTGGGCGGTCTGACCGTGCTTTACGGCACCCAGTGCGCAGCCGATGGCGCGTTGCTGACCACGCACCTGGCGCGAGTAGTACAGGTCAGCGGCCAGCAAACCCTGCTGCTCGATCTGGGGTTGCCGCGCGGCGACAGCCTGGCCTTGCTGGGGCTCGAAGCTTCCTTTCATTTTGGCGATGCCCTGCGTCACCTTCGTCGCCTGGACAACACCCTGATCGACAGCGCGTTCACCCGTGAACAGTCGGGCTTGCGCCTGTTGGCCTATGCCGAAGGTGACGAACCGCTGGAACGCACCAGCGCCGCCGAGCTGTACATGCTGCTCAGTGCCCTGCGTCAGCATTTCCAGCACATCGTCGTCAACCTCACGGGACAGACTGATTGTGAAGCGCTACGTACCTTCGTCAGCCATTGCGACAAGCTGATCTGGTACACCGACCAGAACGTGCTCGACTGTCGGCGCAACCTGGATGTGCTGACCCTGTGGCGGGAAAAGGGCATGAAGCTCGAGCATGCGAGCCTGCTGGTCGACCGTTACCTCAAGGGTGTGGCGCCCGATTCCGACGCCCTGGCCAAGCGCTTTGAACTGCCCTTGCTGATGGTGCTGCCGTACAGCCCGGAGGTGCGCCTGAACAGCAAGAACCAGGGCCTGCCGCTGTTCGAACTCGCACCGCGGGAAAATTTGACGCAGCAGCTAAAAGCCTTGGGTGAACGGCTGGCCCGGCGTTCGGAACACAACAAACCTTCCGGTGGCAACTGGCTCAACCGGCTCTGGGGGCACAAATGAGCAGCGTCGACGAACTGTTTGGCGGGCCTCGGCACAATCAGGACAACGATCCTCATGTACTCAAGCGGGCCCTGCACCGTTACCTCATCGATGCCATCGAAGACAGCGGGCGCAACCTGCTCGAAGGCGCCCGCCCGGCCCTGGCGCAGTTCGTCATGGAGCAGGTGGGCGACTACATCGCCCGCCTGCACCTGGCGTTGTCGCGCTACGAAATGGAGCGGCTGGCTGAAGAGCTGGTCGATGAGCTGACCGGTTACGGCCCGCTGGAAGTGCTGTTGCGAGACACCAGCGTCACCGAGATTCTGGTCAACGGCCCGCACCGGGTGTTCGTCGAGCGTGCCGGTGTATTGCAGCAAACCGACCTGCGCTTCATCGACGCCCACCACGTCGAGCGGGTCATGCAGCGCATCCTTGCACCCTTGGGCAGGCGCCTGGATGAGTCTTCGCCCATGGTCGATGCGCGCATGCCCGATGGCAGCCGGGTCAACGCAATCATTCCCCCGGTTGCGCTGGACGGGCCGTGCCTGTCGATCCGCAAGTTTCGCAAGGACATGCTCAAGAGTGCCGACCTGCTGGCCACGCGTACGGTCGATCAGAACATACTCGACTTTCTGCAACTGGCGGTGGCGCGTCGCTGCAATATTCTGGTCAGCGGTGGTACCGGTACCGGCAAGACGACCCTGCTCAACATCCTCAGCCAGTTGATCAGCGCGCAAGAGCGTTTGGTGACCATCGAGGATGTGGCTGAACTGCAGCTGGACCACCCGCATGTGGTGCGCCTGGAAACCCGGCCGCCGAACGCCGAGGGGCATGGTGAAATCAAGTCCAGCGAGCTGATTCGCAACGCTCTGCGGATGCGCCCTGACCGCATCCTGCTCGGCGAAATTCGCGGTGTGGAAGTCCTCGATGTACTGACGGCGATGAACACCGGGCACGACGGATCGATGAGCACCGTGCACGCCAACACTGCCCAGGATGCCTTGTTGCGCCTGGAAACCCTGGTGGGTCTGACCGGGCGGTTGGTAGCGGAAAAGACCCTGCGCCAGATGATCTGCGCCGCGCTCGATGTGGTGATCCAGCTGACGCGCCTGGCCGATGGCCGTCGCTGCGTCAGTGAAGTGCTGGAGGTGGTTGGCGTTCGCGATGATGTGTATGTCACCAACACCCTGTTTCGTCTCGACCGGCGCGGCGGCGAAGGCTTCATGCGCGAGGCGATGAACCCGGCCGGCGACAAGCTGCGCCGCGACTACGTTGAGCCACGGCCTTGATCGCCCTGTTGCTCGGGCTGATGTGCCTGGGGTTGCTGGGCGTCTCGGTCCGGCTGTTCTACAGCGGCATGCGCAAGTCCGGCACGGAACGCATTCTTGAGCGGCTCGGCCGGGTGCAGGAACGCTCGGCGCCCGTGCCTGGCGGCCGCCACAGGCTGGACCGGCTGTTTCAGCGCGCCGGCCTTGAGCGGCGCAATGACCGCCTGGTGTTGTGGATGGTGGTCTGGACCCTGTTGTCGTTGCTGGTCGGGCTGGCGCTGCACGGGTGGTTGGCGGTGCTCCTGTTGCTGGCCGGGCCGCTGTTGTTCCGGGTGTACCTGGGCTGGCGTTACCACCGGCGCCTGCAACGCATGATCGAGCAATTGCCGGTGTTGCTTGATCACAGTGTGCGCAGTCTCAAGGCCGGTCGAACCTTGAGTGATGCCGTACTAGGGGCCATCGACGCCTCGCGCGAGCCGTTGCATGGCGCCATGCAACGGGTGCGGCGCAATGTGCAGATGGGCATTGCCCTGGACGATGCGATGCAGGAGCTGGCCGAGCTTTACGATCAGGACGAGTTGCGTTTGTTTGCCTTGGGGCTGCGCATCAACCACCGCTACGGCGGTAACGCCAGTGAGTTGCTGGAGAACCTGATCAAGCTGATTCGCGAGCGCGAACAGGGTGCTCGCCAGTTGCGCGCGATGACCGGTGAAACGCGTGTCACAGCGATGGTGTTGGCATTGTTGCCGGTGGGCGTAGCTGGTTACTTTTTGCTCAGTAACCCTACGTACTTGCTGAGCATGTGGCACGACAGCCACGGCCAGCTTTTGCTGTTGGGCGCATTTGCCATGCAGGCCCTTGGGTGCCTGGCGCTGTGGCGCATGTTGCGGAGTCTCTGAAATGGCCTTGATGCTCAGTGCGGTGCTGTTTTTTGCGGCGTTCGGGTTGTTGCTAAGTCAGTTCGTTCGTCAACAGCGCAGGCAAAAACAGGTTGCCCTGCGCCTGCAGGGCAAGCTTTCTCGCGACAAGCGCCTGGACACCTGGCTGCACCAGCTGGGTAGCAGCCGCCTGGCGCAGCGCTTGCTGAACCTGGACAGCGAATCGCGGCTGCTGCTCGACCGCGTTGGCTGGCGTCGCCAGCGTCAGCGGGCATTGTTTGCCGCCTGCCAGTTCGCCACGCCGCTGTTGGCTCTGGGCGCTGGCATCGTGGTCGAACAGACCTCCACCAGCGACAGCCCGACCACCTGGCTGGTGATGCCGCTATGCGCCATGGGGCTCGGTTATTTGCTGCCCAAGCGCCTGCTGGCGCTGGCAGCAGCGCGGCGCCAGCAGCAAATCGTGCGTGAAGTATCGACCTTCATTCCCTTGCTGCGTGTGCTGTTTGAGTCCGGCCTTGCGGTGGAGCAGGGGCTGCGTGTGGTCAGCCAGGAAGCGCGGCAACTGCTGCCGGTACTCAGCCAGGAATTGCGCACGATTCTGACGCGGGTCGATTCCGGCCTGGCGCTGGCACCGGAACTTGAAAAAACCGCGCAGTTGCTGGCAGTAGACGAGTTCAGCGACACCTGCGTGATTCTTCAGCAGCTGCTTGCCCAGGGCGGCGCGGCGATGAAATCGCTGTTGGCGCTCAAGCAACTGCTCGATGACCGGCGCCTGACGCGGATGCAGGAACGGGTATCGAAGATGTCCGGAAAGATGTCGATGGTGATGATGGTGTTTCTGTTTCCTGCCTTGCTGATCGTGCTGGCCGGTCCCGGTTTCACGGCATTGGCAAAGGCCATGGGCTCGTAGGGAGAAGTGTGGATGAAAGCAGTCACAGTAGTCATGAGCCTGATGTTGCTGGGGGGGTGTGCTGCCGACGGCAAGGCGCCGTGGTTGGCATTGAATGGCGGCGACTCCGGTTGCACGAAACCTGATTCGAGCCAGGCACTGGCGTTGAGCATGGCCGACGAGATGCTCAGCGAAGGCCGTCCGCATGCCAGCCTGGCGCACCTGGAGGCACTGCCAGCCGATATGGCCCAGGTGCGCCTGCGCAAGGCCAAGGTATCGCGGTTGTTGGGACGCAGCGAGGCCGAGCCGTTGTACCGCAGCCTGCTTGGCGGGTGTCTTGCGGCCGAGGCCGAACATGGCCTGGGGCAATTGTCTGCGGCGCGTGGTGATAACGTTCAGGCGCAGTTGCACCTGTTGCGGGCGGTGCGCCTGGCGCCCACCGACGAGAAAGTGCGCAACGACCTGGGGGTGGTTTACCTCAACCAGGGCAACAGCGAACAGGCACGTTTCGAGTTTTTGACGGCAATCGAGCTCAAAGACAACAACACCCTGGCTGCGGTCAATCTGGTCAGCCTGCTGCTGTACCAGGACAAGTGGCAGCAAGCGGCTGATCTGGTGTCACGTTTCAACCTCAGTTCCGCTCAGTTCAGCGAGGCGAAGTCGCGTGCCGAGCAATTGAAGAAACCGGGTACATCGCGACCCGTGCGCAGCGATCAGGTCGCGGCGGTGCAGTAATTTCCCACCCACCAGGCAACTGTGAGGCCGCCATGAAACCTACATTGCTACTGATGTTGTCGTTGAGTGCACTGCCGTGGGCTGCTTTCGCCATTGAGCCGGGGCCTTCCTCCAAAGAGCAACAGGCCACCGAGAACTGGCTACAGGTGCAGGCCCGCAATGAGCAGGCCTCGAAGATTCCGCAGACAGCAACGCCCCGGGAGCGGGACCAGAGCATGCAGCGCTGGCTGGACAGCTACCGCTATGAAATCCCGGACTTCTACCGTTGGGAGCAGGGCAACTCGTCCAGCAAGTAAGGGGCGGGTGGCGGCGCGTCAGTGCGCTGTCACCCGCAGGTGCAGCGGCGAATTGCCGGGCGACAGTGCCAGCGCCAGCTGGGTGCGGTTGTGCATGTGGGTCAGGCGCAGCACCTGCGACACATAGAGTTTGACGGTGTTTTCGGTAATGCCCAGCTCGCAGGCGATCTGGTAGTTGGTCTTGCCTTTGCTGACCAGGCGCGCCACGTCCAGTTGGCGCGGTGACAGCTGCTCGAAGAGCGCCGGAAGGCTTTCGCTGTCTGGCTCGCTTTCAACGTCGGTAGCGCGGCGATGCGGCCCCAGGCCACGGGCCTTGTCGAGGTCCTGGTAAAGGTCGTCGATCGAGTCGGCGAGAAACTGCAGTTTCTGGTTCAGGTCGCCCAGGTGCTGGAAACTCTGCTGGCGCTCCTGCAACGTCGCCTCCTGACGCTGGACGCCTTCGAGCAGTTCGTTCAGGTCTACCGGTTTCTGGTAGTAGTCGGCAAAGCCTTCGCGCAAGGCCCGGATCACATCCTGCTTGTCGGCGCGCCCGGTGAGCATGATGGCTTCGAACATTCGCTGATGCCCGGCAATCACCTTGAGTGCCCTGACCAGCTCGACGCCATCGTACTGCGGCATGTGCAGGTCACATAACACCAGGTTGATGGCGGGATCGGCGGCAAAGGTCTCGATGGCCTGGGCGCTGGAGTGGCAAGGGATACAGCAGTAATCATGGCTTTCGAGAAACTCGCACAGTTCCTCGACGATCAAGGGCTGGTCATCGACGACCAGCACCTTCACGGTTTTGACGGTCTTGTTCACACGCTACTCCCTGTTTATAAGCCCCTCTCTCCCGGAGCCTGGGGTTACGCATCGGGTGGCTGACTCCCTAGAAAGTAGTCGTTCCTTACGACTCTGTACAAGGAGTGCAGGCGCAGATCAGGTAGTCAGGCGACTAATGGGTCCAGACGCTGGCGAGGATGAAACCGGCCAATATGAACGGTGCGAACGGCTGTTTTGTTGACGCTTGCTCGCTCAGTTGCTTGATACGGTTCTTAACTTTTTGACTTAACAGCGACCACAGCCAGCGGCGGCTGGACAGCCAGATCAGCACCGCAACACCGGCGCCAATGAAAGTGCCGAGGATATACATGCGATCGGTGGCCAGAGCGAGGGCTGCGAGCAGCTTCACGTCGCCGGCACCGAAACGCCCGAGCATGTAGCCGGGGAGGGTCAGGAGCATGACGATGGCCAGCGCCCAGCCGCCTTCGCTGGCATCGGCACCAATCCAGGTGTGTCCGGTGATGAACAGGTAACCCAGTGCGCAGGTAGCGGCACCGAGCGTCAAGGTGTTGGCAATCTGGCGCTCACGCACGTCTTGTTCAACGCACAAGGCAAGCCACAGCAGCAGAACAATGCTTTGCATTGGCGAAATGCATCCCTTTGTGTTGAATGATTCTATGCTGTCTTTCAGGTGTCACTGTCAGGGTAGACGCGATCATGAAAGCAGGCTCGGTCAAACAACAAAAAGGCGCAGTCGCGCTAGAGTTCGCGGCGGTATTCGTGATCTTTTTCGCAGTCTTCTACGGGGTGGTCAGTTACGGACTGCCCATGCTCATGCTGCAATCATTCAACCAGGCCAGCAGTGAAGCGGTACGCCGTTGTGTGGCACTGGACCCGTCGAGCAAAACCTACCGCGACGATGTCGACGCCTTGGCCAAGGGCGTGCTGGGCGAGCAACTGGCCTGGATGCCCAAGTCGTTGAACTTCCAGCTTTCCAGTGATGCCAGTGTCACCCTGACAGCGGGCAACCTGCTGACGGTGAAAATCGATTACGCCAAAGAGAAACTGTCTGCCGTGCTGCCGGTACTGATTCTGCCGGGCATTGGCGAAGTCCCGCGATTACCGACGCACCTGACAGCCGCAGCGAGCCTGCAACTTTGAGTGGCGGGCAACGCCTGTTCGGGCGCTGGCGTGGGCGCTTTGCGCAGGCCGCAACAACCGCAGCGGAGCCGGCGGCCAGTGTGTCGGTTGTGGGCCTGCAGGTGTGGATTGACGACCAGGCCATTGTCCAGCGCCTGGCCGGCCCGTTGCGTTCGGCACTGGCCCTGCCGACACACAGCAGCACACGTCTGCAGGACTGCGTTCAGCCCTACAGCCTGCTGGTACTTGAAGGCGAACCGGCAGACTGGCAGGCACAGGCCCTCGACCTTGATTTCAAGACCCCCAGCGGTGGCACCCTGCATACCCGCGGCTGGTTGCAGGCGCAGCCTGACGGTTGGCTGCTGCAACTTTTCGACATTGGCGACCTGTTGCAACACCGCCAGCAATCCGTGCGTGCCGAGCGCCAGCGACACTTGACCAGCCACCTGGCGGCAGCGTTGCGCGATTGCAGCATCGAATGCCTTGGCCGGGTTGCCCAGGAACAGTTGCAGTGGCTGGTCCACCATTGGCGAGCCAGCGGCGGGCGAATACTGCTGCGAGGCGAAGCAGGATGGCAGACCTACGCTACCAGCAGTGATCCACTGCCCTGGCCCAGCGATGAGGTGCTCGGGCCGTTGCTGGGCAGGTTGGCACCCGGGCAAATGACTTCAAGTGCCGACGATGCGGAGTTACGCGAATTGCTGCCGCAGGCGGGGGCGTATCTGCTGCCTTATGCTCAGGGACACTGTGTGCAGGCCTGGTTGATCTGTGTGGGGGCGCATGAGGCGATGGTCGCTGCGGATGCCTTGAATGCCTGCGCGGCCTATGCGGAACCCCTGGTAAGCCGTTTGGCCGCGTTCGACCTGCAACAGCAAAGCGAACGGCTGGACAGCTTGCAACTGCAGCTGGGCGCCGGCTGGTGGCAATGGCGTTTGAGCGAGGCCAGCCTGCAACTTGATCCCGGGTTGGCCGCAACTTTGGGGGTTCCCGCCCGATTGACCGTCAGCCAGTGCCTCAGTCGCGTGCACCCGGCGGATCGCGAAGCGGCGCAACTGGCGCTTGCCGAGTTGCAGCGCGACGGCTGTGCGTTGCACCTGAACGTGCGTCTGCTGGACAACAATGTGCAAGCCAATCCACGCTGGTATCGCTTGTGCGGGCAGGTGCGTGGCAGCGGTCAGCAGCGCCGGCTGCAAGGCTTCATGCTCGATATCAGCGACATCAAGTTTCAGCAGGTTCAGGCCAGCGCGGCTCAGGCTCGCCTGGAAAACCTGATCGCCAGTTCGCCGGCGGTGATCTACATCCAGCGCTACGCCGAAGGTGCGCTGCAGGCGGAGTTCTTCAGTGCCAGCCTGCAACCTATGCTCGGTTGGGGGGCGGTCGGCGAAGAGGTGCTGCAACCCGCGCAATGGGTGCACCCGGAAGATCAGCCCATCTGGCTGGCGCGCACGCGCACGCTGTTGCGCGAAGGCCAGGTGCGTAGCCGCTATCGCTTGCGGGATCATCTAGGCGGTTATCACTGGGTGCTCGATGAGGCCCGCCTGCTGCGCGATGACCTTGGCTTGCCGGTGGAGGTGGTGGGTATCTGGCTGGACGTCACCGAGGCCACTGAGGCGGCCGAGCGCACGCGGTTGAGCGAAGAACGCTACCGCGTACTGGTGGAGGATTCGCCGGCGATGATCTGTCGTTACACGCCGGAACTGAACCTGGTGTTTGGCAACCAGCCCCTGGCCGATTACCTGGAGTGCAGCACGGCGCAGTTACCCGGGATCAACCTGGGGCAATGGATGTCGGCCGCGCAACGCGAAGCCTTTGTCGAACGACTCGCCGGTTTGTCGGTGGAACAGCCGGTGAGTACGGCGGAAATCTGCCTGACGCTACCCGGTCGCGAGCATGCCTGGTGGGTCTGGGCAGATCGTGGCCTGTTCGATGAGCAGGGGCGGCTGCTCGAAATCCAGGCGGTGGGGCGTGACAACACCCAGGTGCGGCGCACCCAGCAACAGCTGTTGCAAAGCGCGAAAATGGCCACGCTTGGCGAGATGGCCACCGGGCTTGCGCATGAGATCAACCAGCCGCTGAACGTGATGCGCATGGCGGTGGTCAACGCACTAAAACGCCTGGAAAACGGTGATGTGCAGGCGGATTACCTGCAGGACAAACTCAAACGTATCGACGCCCAGGTCCAGCGCGCTTCGCGGGTGGTGGATCACATGCGTGTATTCGGGCGTCGCTCGGAAGTCGAGCAGCAGCTGTTCGCACCGTGGCAGGCCGTGGAAGGCGCGCTGTCGCTACTTGCCGAGGGCTTGCGCGGAAAAGGCGTGGAACTGCGGGTCGAAACCCCGGCGCAGGCCCTGATGGTCAGCGGTCACCAGGACCAGCTGGAACAGGTGCTGATCAACCTGATGGTCAATGCCCGCGATGCCTTGCTGGCGCGGCGAGAACAGCAGCGTGAGCTTAACCCCTGGATCGCCGTGCGCATGCAGGCCAGCGAGCGTCAGGTGCAACTGTTGGTCGAGGATAATGGAGGGGGTATCGAACCGCGCCTGCTTGAACGTATCTTCGAACCCTTCTTCACCACCAAGCCCGTGGGCGTCGGTACCGGCCTGGGGCTTTCGGTGAGCTACGGGATCATCGATGCCATGGGCGGCTGCCTGAGTGCCGAGAACGCCGCCGAGGGTGCGTGTTTCCGTATCGAGCTACCGGTTCACAGCACCAGCTGAGCACGCGTGCTGGAGCAGGTCAGGTTGGCGCCTACTTCGACTTTCACCAGATCAATCCCCAGGGTTTTCAGCAGCGTGTTGACCAACGGATTGACCAGTGGGCTGAGCAGGCCCTTGATCAACGGCTGAAGGATGGCTTTCACGTCATCGAGTATCCCGGCGGTGACGGTCAGCAACCCACCGAGGATGTTGCCATCGAGAGGTTTGTAAGCCTGTACTTTGACCCCGGCAATGGTGGTATTCAGGCTGTCGACGATGTTGCTTGCGGTGGTGCTCATGTACGCCGGTGCCTGGTTGATGTCCGGTGGCGTGTGGTCCGCGGGGGCGAACCTCAAGGTGTTGACCGGGTCGGTGGAGTTGCTGCCAAGCAGGGGCGCGTTGACCATCACCCCGATGCCTCCTCCGGCAAAGGGCGTACGGGTGCCGCACAGCGGTGGCAGGAACAGCAGGCGACTGCAGTAATTGGTGCCGATGTCGATCAGCGGCAGCGGGGTGACGGCGGTGGTGCCTTTGCTGAAGAAGTCGTTGGGGTCCTTGAATTGTCCGATCGCCAGGTCGACGGCGGCGCTTTGGGTCGGCGCGGTCAGGGTTTTTTCGGGGGCGCAACTGTAGTCGCTGATCTCGCTGGTGGCTTTCGCCACCTGGACACCGATGTCGATGTGCACGGTGCCCGGCAGCAGGATGATGTCGCTGACCTTGCAGGGTATGCCGAGCGCGCAGGTCAGCGACTCTACGGTGCCCAGCAGATCGAGGTGGAGCAGGTTGTTGAGCACGTTGGTCAGTGGTGCAGCCAGGTCCAGCACCGCATTGACCAAGCCGATCACCGACGTCAGCACCGGCAGATCAAGCGATATCAAGGCGCGGACCTGGGCGGTGTGCACCTTGATCAAATCGCTTTTAGGGTTGCCGATGGCCGATATCTGCTGGGGTTCAATGACCTTCAGGCGGACTTTGCCTTTGGCCAGCCCCAGTACGTCAACTGGCATCTCGACGGTGGCCGCGCTTTCTTTGGTCGAGAGCAAAATGACGCTTTGCACCAGGTCCAGCACTTGTACGCTGGCATCGAGCCCGGCCTGGGTCGTGCCACTTTGCAGGTCAAGAATCTTGCCCAGTTGCAGCAGCCGGGTGTTGTCCGACCCTGCGGCGATTTTCCCCAGGTTGGTCACCACCTCGACGGTGGCGCCGCCTTTTTGCAGCACTTTGACTGCGGCCTGAACCATCTGGCTCGCGGTAGCGCCAACGCTGAGCAACTGCTGGTAATTGCCTGCGCTGACGTTGGCAATAATGGCCAGTTGGTCGAGATAACTGAGCAGGTTAATCTGGGTATTGGCGATGCCCTGCCAGCCCAGCAGGTCGAGTTGCACATTACCGCCCAGTGCACCGAGGATGGCATTGAGCAGTATCGATTGCTGCGTATTGACCGTGGCCAGTGTGCTGCGAATACGCAGCATGGCCTGCGGCGGTTTTGGTGTTGCGGCAATTGCGCGTGCGCTCAACAGGGTGGTGGTGGGCAGCGCATTGCCACTGGCCAGGGCCATTACCCCGGCAGCGACACTGGTGGCCACCGCCTGCGTGGCGGTTACGCGGATGGCGTCATTGTGCAAAGCATCGACGCTGAAGTGGCGCAAGCTGTTGGTTTCGGTCTTCAGCGTGCCGCAGGCGGTGCTCAGTGTGTTGTCAGCCGCTGCTTGATAGCCGTTGCGCAAAGCGCTGGCACGCGCCAGGGCATCAGCTTGCGGCCCGCTGCCGCTGCAGACGGCGTATTGCCCCGCAGCTTCCAGTGCAGCCATGTCGACCACGCGCTGCAGGCGCCGTTGCTCCAGGTACAACCGGCTGCTGTCGATCACCATCAACATGAACAGCAGCCCCATCGCCAGGGTCAAGGCGGCCATCAGGCCAATAGCGCCGCGCTGCCGTGCGGGAAAGCGACAAGACACGAGCACTCCTTTGCCGGCCCTTGGCCGCGCGGCGCAACAACTGTGTGAGGAGTGTAGTCAAGGAGATGGCCAGTCGCCTGCATGGCGACCGGCCCGGCAACAATCAGTGCGGTGGGTAGTTGGAGAGGGCGTTGGTCACGGTTTTCTGGATCGCGTTGGCCCGCTCTTCGGGGCTGGGCGGATAATTGTTCATGATCTGTTCGGCACTGCCGCGCCAGACCAGCTTGCCGTCCTTGCCGTCGAACATGTCGACCTGGATGGTCGCCACCTTGTAGTCGACGCTGCGGGTTTCGTTGTACATCGGCCCGCCCCAGTAGTTGCCCCAATAGCCGCCCCAGGCACCGCCGTAGTTGGTGGTGATCTGCTGCTGGCGGTCCTCGACGATGAGGTAGGTCTGCACTTTGAGGTCACCGTGAGCACCGCTTTGGGCCGGACGCAGGCCGCGTTGGTCCAGCTGGCCGGTGACGGCCTGGCGAATACGCTGCTCGGTCAGGTCGCTCTTGATGCGTGGATCATCGGGGCGGTACTGCAATGCGGGTTCTTGCCAGACCCAGCTGCGGTAGGCGGCAAAATCGCGGCTGGCATCGTAGTCCTGAGTGACATTGCCACTCTGGCAAGCAGCCAGCAACATCACCAATGGGAGTAAAGCGAGACGGCGCAACATGATGGATCTCCAATTGCATTTAGCTAGGAGGATAGCCGTTGAGGGCTTTTTTGACGGATTCACGCAGGGCGTCCTCGCGCTCACCCTGGGAACCCTGGCTGGCAGTCTCGGCGCTGGTGCTCCACACCGCCTGCCCGTCGCGGGCGTCATACAGCTCCAGGTGCACCACCATCACTTCCACTTCGTAGGTGCGCACCAGCGGCACGCTGCCGTAGACACCGTAGCCATTGTGGTAGCGCCCCACGCTGCCGTAGCCGCCGTAGCCGTAACCACCGTAGGGATAGGCATCGTAGGGGTAATAGTCTTCCCGTACCTGACGCAGGCGACGCTCCAGACTCATGTTGGCACTGACCAGCAAATCGCCCTGGCCGTTGCGTGCCGGGCGCAGGCCGCGCTGGTCGAGGGCATTGCTGACGGCATCGGCCAGCTGTGCGGGCTCGGTCAATGCAGTCCCCGTCGGCAGTTGTCCGTCGCGCCAGGTCCAGCTGCGGTAGCGTCCGTAGTCGCGCGGTGCTGGCGGGTAGGCGCTGGCATCAAAGGTGGTGGCTGCCCCGGGCGGTGCCGGCGGCAGGGGACGGGAGCTGGCGACATAGGGATTGCTGCCCTGGCAGCCTGCCAGTGCCACGCACAGCAGGGCTGCGCTCAAACGGTACGGCATGTCACCCTCCCGGTGTGATTCAGCGTGGTCGACAGATCCAGTGCAGGTAACGCCCCAGGCCGGCAAAGGCGGGGTGACGTCGATGGGCCAGCTCCATTTCCAGCAGGTCGATCAACTCGGCCCTGGTCTGGAATTCACTGGGCATGTAGTCGTGGAAAACCCGTACGCCGCTTTCTGTTTCGACCTGCCACAGGTCTTCAAGTTGCACCTTGAGTGTGCGCGGATCAAGCGGTTTTTGCGGGGTCAGGCTCTGCTTTTCGCCGGCCATGTCGTCGCGGCGCAATTTGCGGAAATGGCCCTTGAGCAGGTTGCGGTAGACCAGTGCGTCACGGTTGTAGAAGGCCAGTGACAGCAGGCCGTCGCGACGGGTCAACTGGTGCAGCACCGGCAGGATGGTTTCAGGCTCTGCCAGCCATTCCAGCACGGCGTGACACACCACCAGGTCGTAGGGTTCGGTCAGTTGCCCCAGCAGGTCTTGCCAGGGAGCCTGGATGAATGTGGCTTGTTGCCCGGCCTCGGCAAATCGTTCGCAGGCGCCTTCGAGCATCGGCGCTGCCGGTTCCGCGAGGGTCACCTGATGGCCGCGCTCGGCCAGCCACAGGGCCATGTGGCCCAGGCCCGCGCCAATATCCAGCACGCGCAATGGCCGGTCGGGCAGGGCTTCTGCGAGGTCGGCCTGAAGGACCGCGAGGCGGATCGCGCCTTTGGCGCCACCGTAGATTTTTTCGGCAAAGCGGGTGGCCAGCGCATCGAAATGACGGTCTTTCATCGGGCAAAGCGCCTTTCACTGTCGGCCAGTTTGGCGCGCACTACCTGCTCCATGTCCAACCCCAGTTCGCTGCACAGCAGCAATAGGTAGAGCACGACGTCGCCGACTTCCTGACCGGCATGTTCCAGCTGCTCGGCAGATAGCTGGCGTGACTGGTCCTCGCTGAGCCACTGGAAGATCTCGACCAGTTCGGCCATTTCCACACTGGCGGCCATTGCCAGGTTCTTCGGGCTGTGAAAGCCGCGCCAGTCATTGGTGTCACGGATGCGGTGCAGGCGTTGGGTCAGTTCGTGCAGGTTCATCAAGGCTCTCCTCAAGCTGCATAGCTTCAGGCGCGGGCCGTTGCAACGCAAGTGGCGGTTTCAGTCCAGTGGACGCCAGGTGCCGCGCATGTGCACCAGCTCGCCGTGGCCATCCAGCCGCAACTGCCCGGTGTCGGCGCCGGGGCTGGCGTTGAGGATCACTTCGCTGGGCAGGCGCACGGGTTTGAGAAAACTGACGTCGATTTCGTAATTGCTGACCGGCAAATGGCTACGCAGGGCCGCCAGGGTCATGGCTTTGCTCCACATGCCATGCGCGATGGCGGCGGGGAAGCCGAACAGCCTGGCACTGGCGGCACTCAGGTGAATCGGGTTGTAGTCGCCGCAAATCTTTGCGTATCGCCGACCGATGTCACTGTCGGCGTACCAGCGGGTCAGTTCGGTCAGCTCGATGGGGGCCGGTGTTGGCGCGACGGCGGCTTCACCGTCGAGCTTGAGGCCGCGACAGAGCATGCGGCTGCTCTCGGACCAGAGCAGGCCCAGGCCATCTTTGGCGTCGGTGATCAGGTCAAAGGTGGCGCCTTTTTCGTGGGGCTGCAGGTTATCCACCTGCACGCTGAAACGCAGCCGGCTGATACCGCCAAGCGGTCGCAGCACACGGATGCGATTTTCCAGGTGAACCAGGCCGAGCAGGGGGAACGGGAAGGTTTTGTCGGTCAGCAGTTGCAGCTGCAGCGCGAACGCCATGACATGAGGAAACGTCGGCGGCAGACGCCCGTCATCACTGAAATGGCAAAGCTTGCGATACTGCTCCAATTGCGCGGGCTGGACTTCCAGATCACAGCGCAGCCCGATGTCGGGTAATGTGTCGCCGCTGATTTTGCGCTTGCGGGTGGCGCGTGCGTAGAGGCCAGCCAGCGCATCGGTAGTGCTCAGGTCATGCCACAGTCGAGTCATGCTCAGGCTCCCATTACGGCCTGGCCGCACACGCGCAGCACCTGGCCATTGACCGCACCGCTGCCCGGCTGCGCCAGCCAGGCGATGGCTTCGGCGACATCTTGCGGCAGCCCGCCCTGGCCCAGGGAACTCATGCGTCGCCCGGCCTCACGCAGGGCGAAGGGGATGGCCGCGGTCATGCGGGTTTCGATGAATCCGGGCGCCACAGCGTTGATGCTGCCACCACGGGCGGCCAGTTTTGGCGCCCAGGCCTGGGCGAGGCCAATCAGGCCGGCCTTGCTTGCTGCATAGTTGGACTGCCCACGGTTGCCGGCAATGCCGCTGATGGAGGCCAGCAGCACGATGCGCGCGTTGTCGTGCAGGGCGCTGCTGTCGAACAGGGCCTGGGTCAGCAACTGCGGCGCCTTGAGGTTGACGGCGAGCACCGAATCCCAATATTCCGGTGTCATGTTGGCCAGGGTTTTGTCGCGGGTGATACCGGCGTTATGCACGACGATATCGATACCGTCCGGCAGGCCTTCGATCAGTTGCGCGGGAGCGTCGGCGGCGCAGATGTCCAGAGCCAGACAGCGTCCACCGAGGCGGGCGGCCAAGGCGTCGAGGTCGTTTCGGGCTTGCGGTACATCCAGAAGCACCACCTCGGCGCCGTCACGGGCCAAGGTTTCGGCAATGGCCGCGCCGATGCCACGGGCAGCTCCGGTAACCAGCGCTTTGCGCCCGGCCAGCGGCCGTGTCCAGTCCTGGACCTGACCGTTGCAGGCCGTCAGGCGTAGCACCTGGCCGGAAACAAACGCGCTCTTGGGCGAAAGGAAAAAGCGCAGCGCGCCTTCAAGCTGGTCTTCGGCATCCTCGCTGACATACAGCAACTGCAGGGTGCCGCCGGCGCGCAGCTCCTTGGCCAGCGAACGGCTGAACCCTTCCAGCGCGCGCTGCGTGACCTGGGCCAGCGGGTCATCGAGTTGCTCCGGGGCGCGCCCAAGAATGACGATATGGGCACACGTCGAAAGGCTGCGCAGCAGGGGCTGGAAGAACTCACGCAGTTGCTTGAGCTGGTCGCTGTCGTCCAGTTCGCTGGCGTCGAAGACCACCGCCTTGAGTTTGGGGCCAAGGCCCGCCACCCATTCGGTCGCGCTCAAGTCGGGGCTGGCAAAACTGTAGACATCGTCGGTCAGGCGCTTGGCGAAGGCTTCGACCTTGTTCGCCAGCGGCCCGCCACCGAGCAGCAGGGCACCTTCCACCGGGCGCATGCGGCCGGCCTCCCAGCGCTCCAGACGTGCCGGGCTGGGCAAGCCGACGGCGCCCACCAGGCGGCGGCCGAGGTCGGAGTTGGCGAAGTTGATATAGCGATCGCTCATGTGCGGCTCTCCCGGAAATTAGCCTCAAAGTGTGGACCATCTTTGGCCGTTGGTCGTTCGAATGCAGAAAAAACACCTACGCTGTAGCGCACTGTTTCGTAGAAAAAGGACATTACCCATGGGCTCTTTGCGCCGGGTCGCGATCATTGGCGGCAACCGAATTCCTTTCGCCCGCTCCAACGGTGCCTATGCCACGGCCAGCAATCAGGTGATGCTTACGGCGGCCCTTGAAGGGCTGATCGAGCGCTTTGGCCTGCACGGTTTGCGTTTGGGTGAAGTGGCAGCGGGTGCGGTACTCAAGCATTCCTGGGACATGAGCCTGACCCGAGAGTGCGTGCTCGGTTCAAGGCTTTCGGCACAAACGCCTGCCTACGATGTGCAGCAAGCCTGCGGCACCGGGCTTGAGACAGCATTGCTGGTGGCGAACAAGATCGCCCTTGGGCAAATCGACAGTGCGATCGCCGGCGGCGTCGACACCACTTCGGATGCACCGATTGCCGTCAGCGAGGGGTTGCGGCGCATTTTGCTGCAGGCCAATCGCGGCAAGACCCTGGCAGATAAGCTCAAAGCTTTTCTTGCGCTGCGCCCGCACCACCTGAAGCCGGAGCTGCCCCGTAACGGTGAGCCGCGTACCGGGCTTTCCATGGGGCAGCATTGTGAACTGATGGCGCAGACCTGGGGCATTCCCCGCCAGGCCCAGGATGAGTTGGCCCTGCTCAGCCACCAGCACCTGGCCGCTTCCTTCGCCGAGGGCTGGCACGACGATTTGCTCACGCCGTTTCAGGGGTTGACCCGCGATAACAACCTGCGCGCCGACCTGACCCTGGAAACGCTCGCCAGCCTGAAGCCGGTATTTGAACGCAGCGACAAGGGCACGCTGACTGCCGGCAACTCCACGCCGCTGACCGACGGCGCCTCCGTGGTATTGCTGGGCAGTGAAGACTGGGCCCGTGAGCACAACCTGGATGTATTGGCCTACCTGGTCGATGGCGAAACCGCTGCCGTGGACTTCGTCAAAGGTCAGGAAGGGCTGCTGATGGCGCCGGCCTATGCCGTACCACGGTTACTGGCGCGCAATGGCCTGAGCCTGCAGGACTTTGACTATTACGAAATCCATGAAGCCTTCGCCGCCCAGGTGCTTTGCACCCTCAAGGCCTGGGAAGACCCTGAGTACTGCCAGGCGCGATTAGGCTTGAGCGCGCCCTTGGGCGCCATCGACCGCAGCAAGCTCAACGTCAAGGGCAGTTCATTGGCGGCAGGGCATCCGTTCGCGGCCACTGGCGGTCGTATCCTGGCCCACATGGCCAAGTTGTTGGCCAAGGCCGGCAAGGGCCGCGGCCTGATCTCGATTTGTGCGGCTGGCGGCCAGGGCGTGACGGCGATTATCGAGCGCTGAGCAACGCGGCGTCGGTTGCCGGCGCCGGGCGGTTGGCGTAATGCTCGGCCATGATCGAGCAGACGATCAGTTGCAACGGGTGGTAGATCATGATCGGCAGCAAGATCAAGCCCAGGCCCGGGTGTGCACCGAAAATCAGTGCCGCCATCGGTGCACCGGCGGCCAGGGATTTCTTGCTGGCGCAAAATACTGCAGCCACCTCGTCAGCCTGGCTGAAGCGCAGGGCGCGGGCGGTACGGGTGGTCAGCCAGAGAATCAGAGCCAGCAGCGCTGCGCTGCCCAGCAGTGCGCTGAGCAACACCGCGCTACCTTGTTCCTGCCACATGCCCGACACCATCGAGTTGCAGAACGCAGCGTATACCAGCAGCAAAATCACCAGTTTGTCGGCGACGCTGGTGTAGCGCTTGTACCGGGCAAAGAAGCGCCCCAGCCAGGGGCGCATCGCCTGGCCCATCACCAGTGGCAGCAACAGAAGGGTGCAGAGGTCGAGCAAGGTGGCGCCAAGGTCGATGCCGTTGCTGCCGGTACCCACCACCAGGCTGACCAGCCAAGGCGTCAGGAAAATCCCCAGGACACTGGACAGGCTGGCATTGAGAATCGCCGCCGGCACGTTGCCACCGGCGCTGCCGGTCAGGGCCACCGAAGACGAAATGGTCGAGGGCAGGGCGCACAGGTAGAAAAAACCCAGCATCAGCAGCGCCGGAACCTGGCTGCCCAGGAATGTGTCGGCCAGCCACCAGAGCAGCGGGAAGACCACGAAGGTGAAGCCCTGCACCATCAGGTGCAGGCGGCCGTTGCGCAGGCCATGGCGAATCTGCTCGCTGGAGAGGTTGATGCCGTGCAGAAAGAACACCAGAAACACGCCGATATTGATCACGTATTCAGCATGCATGGCACCCCCGCTGCGGCCAAAGCCGGGAAACAGCCAGGCCAGAAACGTGGCTAGGAACATACCGCAGAGGAACCAGTCGGTTACCACGCGTTTGAGGTGTTTGAGCACGGGCATAGGCGTACCTTCGAATCATTTTGTATTCGTTGGCTGCACAGGCTACGCTCGGCTCATGGATACCGTCTTGCGACATAAGGCCAACTGATGCCGTCTAACGGACAACAACCGTCCCCCCGTTCGATTCCCATGCTGGAACGTTTGCCACGGCCGCTGTACGCGCGGGCGGAAAGCCTTGGGGCCGGCTCCTGGACGCCGCGTCATCAGCATGATTGGGTGCAGTTTTCCTACGCGATCAGTGGCGTGCTCGGCGTGTACACCGCCGAAGGGAGTTACTTCGCACCACCGCAGTGGGGGGTATGGATACCGGCCGGGGTGGAGCACGAAGTGGTGACGTCGATGCAGGCCGAAATGCGCAGCCTTTATGTGCGTCGTGAGGACACCCAGTGGGCGCCGGGGCAGTGCCGTGTGCTGGAGGTCACGCCGCTGGCCCGGGAGTTGATCAAGCAGTTCTGCCTGTTACCGGTGGACTATCCCGAAGGTGAAAGCCCTGAAGCGCGGCTGGCGGGGGTTTTGCTCGATCAATTGCAGGCCTTGCCGGAGGTGGCGTTCTCCTTGCCGTTGCCCCAGCATCCACGTTTGCTGGAACTGTGCAACGAACTGCTCGCCAACCCGGAGCAGGGGCAAACCCTGGGGCAGTGGGCGCAACGCTTGAACACCTCGGAGAAAACCCTGATGCGCCTGTTCCAGCGTGAAACAGGCTTGAGTTTTCGCGGTTGGCGCCAGCGCATGCGCTTGCTGTCGTCGCTGACTGCGCTTGAGGCCGGGCAGAGTGTGACGGAAGCGGCATTGGGCTGTGGATATGACTCCACATCGGCCTACATTGCGGCGTTCAAGGGCTTGTTCGGCTTCACCCCGGGCGAGCTGCGCCTGTAGCTGGAAAAGGGTGCTAACGGTTTTTGTGAACGATTGTGCCGACAGAGTTACAAAAACTATGGCAAGTCGGCCGGTTTGCCGTTACAACGCAGTGCGGTCTTGCTACAGCGACAAGCCGGTGCCGTACTGGTGATCAACAAAAAATCTCGTGTCTGGCAGAACAGGACCCCCGACAAAAGCCGATGAAGACTCCAAAACGCATTGAACCCCTGGTTGAAGACGGACTGGTCGATGAAGTATTGCGACCGCTGATGAGCGGCAAAGAAGCCGCTGTGTACGTGGTGCGCTGCGGCCGCGAACTGCGTTGCGCCAAAGTCTACAAGGAAGCCAACAAACGCAGCTTTCGCCAGGCTGCCGAGTACCAGGAGGGACGCAAGGTCCGTAACAGCCGTCAGGCCCGGGCCATGGCCAAGGGCTCCAAGTATGGGCGCAAGGAGGCTGAAGACGCGTGGCAGAACGCTGAGGTGGCGGCCCTGTTCCGTCTGGCCAATGCCGGGGTGCGGGTGCCACGGCCGTACGACTTTCTCGACGGTGTGCTGCTGATGGAGCTGGTCGCGGATGAATTTGGCGATGCGGCGCCGCGGCTCAATGACGTGCACCTGGAGCCGGAGCAGGCGCGTGAATACCACACCTTCGTGGTGCGCCAGATCGTGCTGATGCTGTGTGCCGGCCTGGTACATGGCGACCTGTCGGAGTTCAACGTCCTGCTCGGCCCCGAGGGGCCGGTGATCATCGACTTGCCACAGGCAGTGGATGCCGCAGGCAACAACCACGCGTTCAGCATGCTCGAGCGTGATGTCGGCAACATGGCGGCTTATTTCGGACGTTTTGCCCCGGAACTCAAACAGACCCGCTATGCCCGTGAAATGTGGGCCCTGTATCAGGCTGGCGAACTGCTGCCAGATAGCGAACTGACGGGACAGTTCAAAGAAGAGCTGCACAGTGCCGACGTTGCCGGAGTGATGCGCGAAATCGACGCCGCACGTCTGGATGAAGCCCGCCGACGGGCCGTCAGGGAGGCCGCCGAGCACGGCGCGAGCAAAGACGAAGAGCCCGCGCCGCCGTGGCTGCAATGAGCCGTCAGTGACAACAGCTGCCGCCGGCTGCCAGGTCCTTGAGGATCGGGCAGTCCGGGCGGTCGTCGCCCTGGCAGTGGGCGACCAGTTCACTCAAGGTATCGCGCAGGCTCACAAGTTCCTCGATGCGCCGGTTGAGGTCGTCGATGTGCTGGCTGGCGAGGGCTTTGACATCGGCGCTGGCGCGCTGGCGGTCCTGCCACAGGGTCAGCAGGCGCGCGACTTCCTCAAGGGAAAATCCCAGGTCCCGCGAGCGTTTGATAAACGCCAGTTGGTGCAGGTCCTCCTGCTGGTACAGGCGATAGCCACTGTCGCTGCGCAGGGCCGGCTTGAGCAGGCCGATGGACTCGTAGTAGCGAATCATCTTGGCGCTCAATCCGGAGCGCCGGGCGGCTTGACCGATATTCATGAGGCATTGTCCTGCGGCGGGGTTTCGGGTTTCCAGGTCTTGAGCAACAGCGCATTGCTGACCACGCTGACGCTCGACAGCGCCATCGCCGCACCGGCCAGTACCGGATTGAGCATACCGAAGGCGGCCAGGGGAATGCCGATCAGGTTGTAGATAAAGGCCCAGAACAGGTTCTGGCGAATCTTCGCATAAGTCTTGCGGCTGATCTCCAGCGCCGCAGGCACCAGGCGCGGGTCACCCCGCATAAGGGTAATACCGGCAGCCTGCATGGCCACGTCGGTGCCACCGCCCATAGCGATACCGATGTCGGCAGCCGCCAGGGCCGGCGCATCGTTGATACCGTCGCCGACCATCGCCACCACACCCGATTGCTTGAGTGCCGTCACCGTGGCCGCCTTGTCGGCCGGCAGCACCTCGGCGTGCACATCGTCGATCCCCAACGCCAGGGCAACAACCTTGGCACTGCCACGGTTATCGCCAGTCAGCAGATGGCTGCTGATGCCCTGGTCGGCCAGTTGCTGAACGGCTTGCCCGGCACCGGGCTTGAGGCTGTCGCCAAACGCCAGCAGCCCCAGCACCTGTGCCTGCGGACCGCGCTCGATCAACCAGGACAACGTTCTGCCTTCGGCTTCCCAGGCCTGCGCGCTGGCAGCGAGCGCCCCGGGTTGCAGGCCGCACTCCTCAAGCAGACGTCGGTTGCCCAAAGCCAGTTCGCGGCCGTCGAGGCTGCCGGCGATACCGCGACCGGTAAGTGACTGGCTATTGCTGATATCAGCCACCGTCAGGCCCTGTTCTGCACAGGCATCGAGTACTGCCTTGGCCAGCGGGTGTTCGCTACCACGTTGCAGGGCGCCGGCCAGTTGTAGCAACTGCGCGGGTGCGCCGACGACAGCCTGGCTGTGAACAATGCGTGGACTGCCGGAGGTCAGGGTGCCGGTCTTGTCGAACACCACCCGGTTGACCGCGTGGGCGCGCTCCAGCGCTTCGGCATCTTTGATCAGAATGCCGTGACGGGCCGCAACCCCGGTACCGGCCATGATTGCTGTCGGCGTGGCCAGGCCCAGTGCGCAAGGACAGGCGATCACCAGCACGGCCACCGCATTGATAACTGCGGTTTCAATCGGGGCGCCGCTGAGCCACCAGCCAACCAGGGTGATCAGCGCCAGTACGAGCACGGCGGGCACGAACACCTGGCTGACCCGGTCGACCAGCTTCTGGATCGGTGCCTTGGCCGCCTGTGCGTCTTCGACCAGGCGGATGATTCGCGCCAATACGGTTTCCGTCCCCAGCGCCAGAGTACGGACAATCAGCCGCCCTTCGCCGTTGATCGCCCCACCGGTGACCTTGTCGCCGGGCTGCTTTGGCACCGGCAGGCTTTCGCCGCTGATCAGTGCTTCATCGGCGTGGCTCTGGCCTTCGACCACCTCGCCGTCAACGGCAAAGCGTTCGCCAGGTTTGACCACCACCAGATCCTGCAGGCGCAGCTCGCTGATCGCCACATCGCGTTCCTGGCCATCGACCAGCAACAGGGCTCGTTCCGGGCGGAGGGCTTCCAGGGCTCGGATGGCACTGGCAGTCTGGCGTTTGGCGCGGCTTTCCAGGTACTTGCCGAGCAACACCAGCGCGATCACCACGGCGGAGGCTTCAAAGTACAAGTGGGGCATCACCCCGGGGCTTGCCTGTGCCCATTCATACAGGCTCAGGCCGTAGCCAGCGCTGGTCCCGATGGCGACCAGAAGGTCCATGTTGCCGGCACCGGCGCGAACAGCTTTCCAGGCTGCGACATAGAAACGTGCGCCGAGAATGAACTGCACCGGTGTGGCCAGAACGAACTGCGCCCAGGCCGGTAACATCCAGTGCACGCCGAACGGTTGCAGGAGCATCGGCAACACCAGCGGCAAAGCCAGTAATACGGCAAGCGCCACCGACCAGCGCTCCTTACGCAGGCGTCGCTCGGCATCGACCTGATTGGTCTGGGTGCTCTGGGGCAAACTGGCTGAATAGCCCGCGCGGGTGACCGCATCGATCAGCACGCTGCTGTCGAGGTGGCCGAGCAGTTGCAGGTGGGCACGTTCGTTGGCCAGGTTGACGCTGACCTGTTGAACCCCGGCAACCTTACTGAGTGCGCGTTCGACCCGGCCAGCACAGGAGGCGCAGGTCATGCCCTGGATCTGCAGTTCCAGGGTCTGGCTGGGAACATGGTAGCCGGCCTGTTCGACGGCCTCGACCAGCGCCGGCAAGCTATCGGCGGGGGCTTGAATCCGCGCCTGTTCGGTGGCGAGGTTGACACTGACCTGTTCGGCGCCGCTGACTTTGCGCAGGGCGCGCTCGACCCGGCCAGCGCAACTGGCGCAGGTCATACCGGCAATGGGCAGATCGAAAGTGGTAGATGCAGACATGGGCACTCCTCCTTGGACAGGCCTCCAGCATCAACCTTGCCATGCGGGGAAGGTCAATAGCCCAAGCCGGCCTTGATCAGTTTGAGTCCATCTTGATCGACGGCGATCCGGTATTTATTGATCTGGCCCGCCTGCAACGTCAGTGGCGTACTGCGCTGATTCTCGATGCCGGGCTGGCAGCCCGGTACATGGCCCGGGAGGTAGCGCAAGCGTACATCCAGTCTGCCCGGCGGCAGGTTGAACGAAGTCGATTGCTCCTGGAACACCCGGCCGGCCAGTTGGTCGTTGATGTACACGCCAATCTCGCACGAGGTGGCCACTTCCAGGCGCTCGCGGGAAATGATCAGAATGCTGTAGTCGCTTGGCCCGGCGGCGTGGGCCTGAGTAAACAGACCGAAAATACCCAGCAAGCCGAAAAAGCCGAAAGCTGCCCTGCGCATGAATTGAAACTCCTGCATCGTCAATCGTCAGGTTCGCAGCTTGGCCGACCCGGGCGACGATTTCCAGCCCGGCAGGTTGTCTAGGATCTTGACCTTGCCCCGGTGGCAAGCTTGAAACTTGTTTCAAATCCACAGGAGGCAATCCCCATGCAAGTGTTCAACGTTCAAGGAATGACCTGCGGCCATTGCGTCAAGGCCGTGACTCGCGCTGTTCAGGCTCAGGATGCTGAGGCCATTGTCGAAGTCGACCTGGGCCAGAAGCAGGTCAAGGTGCAGAGCGCGTTGCCAACCCCGGAAATTCTTCAACTGATCCGTGAAGAGGGCTACCAAGCCGAAGCGGTCTGAGCCCATTTGCCCGCGCCGGGCACGAAAAGATTCGCGGCGCGGGCACAACTCTTCACAGCCAAACCCCGGCGGGGCGGTTAGACTAGCGGACTTGCTTAGCCTGCTATGGATTTCCGATGAACCTGCGAACCATTTTGATTCTGGGCGCCTTGAGTGCGTTCGGCCCCCTGGCGATTGATTTCTACCTGCCAGGTTTCCCGGCCATGGCGCTGGCATTCGCTACCGACGAAAAACACATTCAGACCACCCTGGCGGTGTACTTCCTCGGTTTGTCCATCGGTCAACTGGTCTATGGCCCAATGGCTGACCGTTTTGGTCGCCGGGTTCCGCTGCTGATCGGCGTCAGCCTGTTTACCCTGGCCTCGCTGGCCTGTGCGTTTGCCCCCACCCTGGACGCGCTGATCCTGGCGCGCTTTGTCCAGGCGCTGGGCGGGTGTGCCGGCATGGTGCTGTCGCGGGCGATTGTCAGTGACAAATGCGATGCGGTGGCGTCGGCCAAAGTGTTTTCCCAGCTGATGCTGGTGATGGGCCTGGCGCCTATCCTGGCGCCGATGCTGGGCGGCGTGCTGGTCAATGCGTTTGGCTGGCAGTCGATCTTCATCGCCCTGACCCTGTTCAGCGCCTTGTGCAGCCTGGCCGTTACGCTCGGGCTGCCCGAGAGCTTGCCGGCGACTCAGCCGCGTCAGCCGCTCTCGGGTGCGCTGCGCCAATACGGCAGTTTGCTCAAGGACCGCATTTTTCTCGGGCATGCCCTGACCGGAGGCATCGCCCTGGCGGGCATGTTCGCCTACATCGCGGGCTCGCCGTTTGTGTTTATCAAGCTCTATGGCGTGCCTGCCGAGCACTATGGCTGGTTGTTCGGCAGCAACGCGGCGGGGTTCATTCTGGTCGCTCAGGTTAACGCCCGGCTGCTGGCCAAGCGCGGGCCGGCATTTTTGCTGGCGCGTACCGTGTGGGTGTACCTGTTGGCGGGCTTGGCTTTGCTGGCTGTCAGCGCGTTGCAACCGGTGCGGCTGTGGCCTCTGCTCATTCCGCTGTTCGTCTGTATTGCCAGCCTGGGGTGCATCATCCCCAACGCGTCGGCCTGCGCCATGAACGGGCAGGGAGCACGTGCCGGGAGTGCTTCAGCATTGCTTGGCAGTGTGCAGTTCAGTGTCGCCGCAGGGGCTGCGGCAATGGTCAGTCTGCTGCACGACGGTACGGCGGTGCCGATGGCCTTGGTCATCAGCGTGTGTGGCCTGGTGGCGGTGGCGATAGCAATGGCCACCCGGCGCTTGCAGTTCAGCCGAGCTGTTTGAGCGGATGGGGCGCCTGTAGACGGGTCTGCAAGGTATTGACGAAGGTCCGGGCTTCGGCTTCGCTGCGAAAGCTCACCACGTGCTGGTCCAGTCGAACTTGCCACGGGCAGCCGGGTTTCTGGCTTGATGCACTGACTTGAATGATCATCGTTGCACACCTGCGGTTAGCGTTGGCTGAAGAATTGTAGCGCTGCCTGCTGGCCGGGAAATGATCTGGGTCAGTTGTCGGACTGACGGTCACGCCCACCCCGAAATCGAGGTGGGCGTGTTGTTTCAGAAGGTTTCAGAAGCCTTCGAGAACGATCTTGCCTTTGGCTGCGCCGCTTTCCAGTAAAGCGTGGGCGCGGCGCAGGTTGGCCGCATTGATGGTGCCGTAGTGCTCGCCGAGGGTAGTTTTGAGGGTGCCGGCATCGATCAGCTCGGCGACCCGGTTGAGCAGGTGATGCTGCTCGATCATGTCAGCAGTCTCGAACAGCGAGCGGGTGTACATGAACTCCCAATGCAGCGACAGGCTCTTGCGCTTGAGCAGGCCGACATCCAGCTGTTTTGGGTCATCGATCAATGCCAGCTTGCCTTGCGGTGCCAGCGCCTCGACCAGTTGCGCCAGGTGCTGGTCTGTCTGGGTCAGGCTGGCCACATGGGTCACGTGATCGATGCCTTGCGCCTTCAGTGCCTCAGCCAGTGGCTGGCTGTGATCGACCACCAGGTTGGCGCCTAACTGCTCGACCCATTCACGGGTCTGTGGACGCGAAGCGGTACCGATCACAGTGAGTCCGGTCAACTGACGGGCCAGCTGGGTCAGGATCGAGCCGACACCGCCCGCCGCGCCGACGATCAACAGGCGCTGGCCAAGATCAGCCTGGCCTTCAGCTACCTGAAGGCGCTCGAACAGAAGCTCCCAGGCGGTGATGGCGGTCAACGGCAGGGCTGCCGCTTCGGCAAAACTCAGGGTCTTGGGCATATGGCCGACGATGCGCTCGTCGACGACATGCAGTTCACTGTTTGCCCCGGCGCGGGCGATGGAGCCTGCGTAGTAAACCTTGTCGCCGGGTTGGAACAGGCTGACGTCGCTGCCCACGGCCTTGACCACACCCGCCACATCCCAACCCAGCACTTTGGCCACCCCGGCTTCGGGCTGCACGTTGTTGCGCACTTTGGTATCGACCGGGTTGACCGAGATGGCGCGCACCTCCACTAGCAGATCGCGTGGGCCGGGTGCCGGGGTCGGCAGTTCAATGTCCTGCAGCGAGGCCGGATCGGTGATGGGCAACGAGTGGTAGTAGGCAATGGCTTTCATGGGGGTCGTTCTTTGAACAGGAGTGAGGGCGCCATGATTGGCGCTTTTACTTTTAGTTAAAAGTCGCTAGAACAAGAGATACTTTCAATATTTTTTTGATAATGGCGCCGCCCCATGCGATTCGATGACCTGCAATTGTTTGTGCGCACCGCCGAGCTGGGTAGCCTGTCAGCCGCGGCGCGCCTGCTCGATCTCTCTCCGGCGGTGGCCAGTGCCGCGCTTAAACGTCTTGAACAGCAACTCGGTACGCGTTTGCTAGCCCGTTCTACCCGCAACTTGCGCCTGACGGCGGAAGGCGAGGTTTTTTTGCAGCATGCGCGCAGCGCGCTGGCGAGCCTTGAGGAAGGGCGGCGCCAACTGGTGCGGGGGCAAGATGAAGTCAGTGGCGTCTTGCAGCTTTCTGCGCCTTCTGACTTCGGTCGCAATGTGCTGTTGCCCTGGCTGGATGAACTGCAGCGCGACCACCCGAAACTGTCCGTGCGCTTGCTGTTGGGCGACCGCAATGCCGACTTGTTTCGTCAGGCTGCGGACATCGCCTTGCGCTACGGCACGCCGGAAGATTCAAGCCTGGTGGCGTTACCCCTGTGCCCGGACAATCGACGGGTATTGTGCGCGTCGCCCGCCTATCTTGAGTGCTACGGTGAACCGAAGGCGTTGGGCGACCTGGCTCAGCACAATTGCCTGCTCTACCAGTTGGGCAGTCGTGTGCACGATTATTGGCAGTTTGGGCAGGGGGCGGGAGCCGTGGGGGTCAGCGTGAGCGGTGACCGCTTTTGTGATGATGCCGATGTGGTTCGCCGGTGGGCACTGGCTGGCCACGGGATCGCCTACAAATCCTGGCTGGATGTGGCCTCTGATGTGCGTTCAGGGCGCTTGAAGGTGCTGTTGGGGCACCTGCGGGGAGAACCTGCACCGTTGAACCTGATCTGCACACATCGGGCGCAAGTAGGCAAGCCGGTGCAGCTACTGCGTAATCTGCTCAGGGCGCGTTGTCAGCTCCTGTTTGAACAGTTGAAACAGGTGAGCCTGTAGTGTGCTCGGTATTATTGCAGAGCTTGCTTAAAAGTTTGTAGCTTTTGTGTGCGTTGTTTGTAGGTTTAATTTCAACTTTTTTTATGGCCAGCTATTTGGTTGTTGTAATAAAGAGGTGTGGGCTGCGGTTTTGCAACAATCATTACCGGACTTGTCAACTATTATCCGGCATGGATTATTGTTCTGGTTTGCAAGAACAGGACGGATTTACTCCTTGCGTGCCGATGACGAAGGAAATTGTTTCCCCGTGGCGGCTTATAATGGATCCAGCAGTCGTTTCCAGCGTGAGGAACTTCCATGCCAACGGCCAGCACGTATTGCTCTCACTCTGACTTTTATTTTTTAAGTACGGGTTATAGCTGAGCCAATATTACAACTTCCAACCGCTCTGGCATCGGGAACCTCGCAGTAAATGCTGCTGACATGGTTATTCAATCGATATCAGATGTGATCTCGCAGGGAGTTGAGATATGAAACCTGTAACAAGTATTAGCCAGATTGCCAGCCTGCTTGCCGACCCAAAACGTAGCGCGATGCTCTGGGCATTGATCGATGGCATGGCACGGCCCTCTGATGAACTGGCAGTCATGACCGGCCTGACGCCATCTTCGGCCAGTGCGCACCTGGCAAAACTGTCCGCCAGCGGCTTGCTAAAACTTGAGCCCCGAGGGCGAAAGCGATACTTCAGGCTGGCCGGGCCTGAAGTTGGCGCAGCCGTGGAGGCGCTCGCCAGTGTTCAGGTTACCGGCCGGGATCAAGGGGCGGCCCAGGCGTGTGTCGAAGTGCCCTTGTCCATGCGCCGGGCCCGGTTGTGTGGTGATCACCTGGGCGGCGAATTGGCGGCTGATCTCTATCAGCGTTTGTACGATGCCGGCTGGCTTGAGGGCGTGGAGCAGCAGGCTGAAGTGACGTCGGAAGGGCGTCGGCAGTTTGCTCGCCACGGCATTTTTATCGACGCGTTTGCCCGTTATCAATGCAAAGGCCTAAGTAGTTGTCGGTGCGGCAGCGAATGGAACGATCATCGTCCGCACCTGGGCGGCGCTTTGGGCAGCGGTTTGATGAAGCTGTTCATGCAGTCCGGGTGGATTCGCGAAAACGAGACTTCGCGCCTGCTGCAAATCAGTGCGACCGGTATCCGCCAGATCAACCAGATGGCACAACCCAGGGTGTTGCAGTCGGTGAGCTAGGCGGCATTCGCCGGGCATCGCGGGATCTGCTGGCTTGTGCAGCAGTTCCCGCGATGTGGCTGAGGGGTGTTATGGCTTGATCAGACGTGCATCCAGACTGTTTTGCGCCAGGCGTTGAGCCTGGTCCTGGGTCATGCCCAGATGGGTATGCAGCGCATGGAAGTTTTCGGTCACATAGCCACCGAAATACGCCGGGTCATCCGAGTTGACCGTTACTTTCACGCCACGCTCGAGCATGTCGAGGATGTTGTGCTGGCTCATGTGGTCAAATACGCACAGTTTGGTATTGGACAACGGGCAAACGGTCAGGGGGATCTGCTCATCGATGATGCGCTGCATCAGTCGTTCGTCTTCGATGGCACGCACGCCGTGGTCGATACGCTGGATCTTGAGCAGGTCGATGGCTTCCCAGATGTACTCGGGAGGACCTTCTTCGCCAGCGTGGGCCACGGTCAGGAAACCTTCACTACGGGCACGGTCGAAGACACGCTGGAACTTGCTGGGCGGGTGACCCATTTCCGAGCTGTCCAGGCCGACGGCGATAAAGGCATCGCGAAATGGCATGGCCTGATCGAGGGTCTTGTGTGCTTCCTCTTCGCTCAAGTGACGCAGGAAACTGAGGATCAGGCCACTGGTGATGCCCAGCTGCTGCTGACCGTCTTTGAGTGCACGGCTGATGCCGTTGAGTACCACTTCGAAGGCAATGCCCCGATCAGTGTGGGTTTGCGGGTCGAAGAACGGTTCGGTGTGAATCACGTTCTGTGCTTTGCAGCGCAGCAGGTAGGCCCAGGTCAGGTCGTAGAAATCCTGCTCGGTGCGCAGCACATCGGCGCCCTGGTAATAGAGGTCGAGAAATTCCTGCAGGTTGTTGAAGGCATAGGCCGAGCGCAAGGCTTCGACATCGTTCCACGGCAGGGCAATCTTGTTGCGTTCAGCCAGGGCGAACAGCAGCTCGGGCTCCAGCGATCCTTCCAGGTGCAGGTGCAATTCTGCCTTGGGCAGCGCGTTAAGCCAGTCGTACATAAACTCGGTTTCTCATCAGGTGCGGTTGGCGGCATTCTACAGGGGTTGTGCAGTACTGGAGGAGAAAGCTGACCGGGCGCTACATGTCGCAATCCCGCTTCAGTGGCTACAGTCATGTTGCCTGCCTTCACTTGAGCCCTGTTGCCGATGCTCACCCTTTTGAATCAGGAAAAGCCGTTGCTGCTGGCTGTGTTGCTGGCAGTGCTGGCCTGGCCGCTGCAAGGCCAGTTGCTTGGGCATGGCCACACGGTCGCGCTACTGAGCGGGCTGGTGCTGGTGATGGCGATCATTTGCGCGTCAATGCGCGTTGCCCAGCACGCAGAAGTGCTGGCCGAGAAGGTTGGCGATCCTTACGGCACGATGATCCTGACCTTGTCGGCGGTGATGGTCGAAGTGCTGGTGCTGGCGATCATGATGAGCAACCAGTCATCGCCCACCCTTGTGCGTGACACCATCTACTCGGCGGTGATGCTCGACATCAACGGCATTCTTGGCCTGGCGGCCCTCATGGGCGGTCTCAAGCATGGGGAACAGTCGTACAACGATGATTCGGCACGTACTTACAGCGTAATGATCATGACTGCCATGGGGGTCTCGATGGTGGTGCCCGAGTTCATTCCCCGAGGTGACTGGAAGCTGTATTCGGCCTTCACCATTGCCGCCATGCTGTTGCTGTACGCGTTGTTCCTGCGTATGCAGGTCGGGCCGCACAGCTATTTCTTCAGCTACAGCTATCCGCAGAAAAAACGCCGGAACCCTTCGCCGATACCGACCAGCAAAGTGCGTTCGATGGTGATCCTGGTGGCCGGCGTGGTGATCATCGGCGTGTTGGCGGAAACCATGTCTCATCCACTGGAGTATGGCCTGGAGGGCAGCGGTGCACCGCCGGTGTTGATGGCCATTGTGGTGGCTACCATCTCGGCAGCGCCGGAGATTCTCACCGCCTTGCGAGCAGCGTTGGCCAACCGTATGCAGTCGGTAGTCAATATTGCCATGGGCGCATCGCTGTCCACGGTGATACTGACGGTCCCGCTGATGGAGGCGATGGCGCTCTACACCGGTCAGCCGTTTCAGATGGCCATGACGCCGGTGCAGACCGTGATGATTTCCATCACCCTGATTGTCAGTGCAATCAACCTCAACGATGGCGAAACCAACGCCATCGAGGGCATGACTCACTTTGTGCTGTTCGCCACCTTTATCCTGCTGGCCACGCTTGGGCTCTGACTGATTGACTCACCAGATCAGGCTATCGCCCTTGTAGTTGATAAAGTGCAGGCCGCCTTTGCCAGTGTTGGCATTTATCTGTTCAACCATGCCACGGGTGCTGGTCAGCACATCGATCTCGGCATTTTCGCCGCCCATGTCGGTCTTGACCCAACCCGGGTGCATGGCCAGTACGGTCTGCGTGGGCTGATTCAGGGTCACAAAACTGTTGATCATCGAGTTCAGTGCCGCTTTGCTGGCTTTGTACAGGCACATCTCGCTGCCGTCGGGAATGGCAATGCTGCCGAGGATCGAGCTCATGAAGGCCAGCACGCCATCGCTGCGCAGTTGCGGGTTGAAGCGCTGGGCGACGCGGATGGGCGATACGGCATTGGTCATGAACAGGTCGCCGACATCGGCCAGTTTTGCGCGCTCGGCATTCTGGTCGCCTGGGCCCATGATCCCGGCGTTCACGAACAGCAGGTCGAAAGTCTGACCTTGCAGTTTTTTTTGCAGTGCATCGAGTTGCTCGGTGCTGTTCATCTCCAGGGTATGCACCCGGACGCCAGTAATTGCCGACAATGCGGGGGCGTTCTCTGGGTTGCGGACCGTGGCGTCGACGTCCCACCCGTCTTCCTTGAGACGCTGCACCAGACCGAGCCCGAGGCCGCGTGAAGCGCCGATGATCAGGGCGGTTTTGTTCGAAGGCATGAAGGAACTCCTTTCTAGGGGTGAGTCGTTGATCAAAGAATAACCAGTCTAGTCAAACCGTGGCCGAACAGGCCATTGAAGAAGGGTTACACGGCTTATCCACAGCTTGCTCCACAGTATCTGTGAGCAATCACAGCATGTGGATATAAGTGCCTATCGGCTTCTTCCAGGCGGCAATAAATGGGGATAACTGACTGATTTTTAGGCGGTTGGGAGGCTGTCATCAAATCTTGATCAAAATATGATCGTTTGCGTGAAAGCCACGTAAATCAAGGGGCGCAGGGGAATGCTCAGAGCTTATCCACAGCCGGGCCCACAGTGAATGTGGGCAATTGTTCAGCGACGTTCGAGCAGGATCCGCCCGCGGCTAAGGTCGGCCAGGTAACGCTGCAACGGTTCGATCTGCTCTTCGCCAAGCGCGAGCAGCAGGTCGACGCCATTGGCGGTGAATGTTTCGTTCAAGACCAGGCCATCGGCCTCGCTCACGCGGAGTTTGAGCAGAGCCAGTTCGCTGAAGCTGCAACTGCAACTGACTTCGCTGCGGCTCACCAGCAAGCGTTTCTCGGCTTGCTGCAAGCACTTGTTGGCGCCGCCGCCGTAGGCCCGGGCCAGGCCGCCGGTGCCCAGTTGAATGCCGCCATACCAACGGATCACCAGGACCACGACCTGATCACAGTCCTGGGCTTCGATGGCGGCGAGGATGGGCCGGCCGGCCGTGCCGCCGGGTTCGCCATCGTCACTGCTGCGATACTGCGCGCCCAGCTTCCAGGCCCAGCAGTTGTGGGTGGCAGCCAGGTCGCTGTGCCGTTCAATGAAGCTCATGGCCTCGGCGGCACTGTTGATCGGCGCCGCCAGGGTAATAAAGCGGCTCTTGCGAATCTCTTCGCGAAACTCGCAGGTGTCGAGCAGGGTAAAAGGCATAAACGCAGATTCGGTCTCAGGGTTTCAGGCCACAGCCTTTGAGAATAATGTGGATAAGATTGTTGCTGGCATCTTCCATGTCTTGCTTGGTCAGGCGGCTGCGGCCGGTGACCTGGCAGATCTGGGTGGCGAAGTCGGCATAGTGCTGAGTACTGCCCCAGAGCAGGAATATCAGGTGAACCGGGTCGACCGGGTCCATTTTTCCGGCATCGATCCAGGCTTGAAACACCGCCGCCCGGCCTTTGAACCAGTCGCGGTAATCCTGGCTGAAGTAATCGCTCAGGCATTGACCACCGCTGATGATCTCCATGGCGAAGATTCGCGAGGCCTGAGGATTGCGCCGGGAGAATTCCATTTTGGTGCGGATGTAGGTGCTCAGCGCGGTTGCCGGATCGTCCTCGACGCTCAAGGTGTTGAAGGTGCTGTCCCACAGTTCGAGGATGTTGCTAAGCACCGCCACATATAGGCTGAGCTTGTTGGTGAAGTAGTAGTGCAGGTTCGCTTTGGGCAAGCCGGCCTTGAGGGCAATCGTGTTCATGCTGGTGCCCTTGAAACCGTGTCGGGCGAACTCATCTTCGGCCGCCTGGATGATGGCTTGTTCGTTCTTCTGACGAATGCGCCCGGCGGGCTTGCCCGGGGCGGTGACACGATGCGCAGGGACTTCAAAGGACATGGGCGGTTCCAGTCAAGGCAATGGGTATCACTTCCAAAGGGCTAACCTACCAGCATTAGCCCTCAGCGAGTAGCCGCCAGGCTTTCCAGAAAGCTTTCCAGCACCAGATGCGGACGCCGTCCTTTGCGCGTTACCCAGCACAGGCTCAGGTCGTAGAAGCGCTGGGTCGGTTTGAGTGCGCGCAACCGCCCCTGTTGCACCCAGAAGCTGGCGTAGTGATCCGGCAGATAGCCGATGTAGCGCCCGGTGAGAATCAGGAATGCCATGCCTTCACGGTCCGAGGCGCTGGCGGTGCAGTTCAGCGCCTGATAGTGCGCCTGGATATCGGCTGGCAGCCGGAATGTCGGGGCAATGGCGTCCTGTGTATTGAGCCGGTCGTCATCCAGCTGACGGTCATCGGCATAAAACAGGGGGTGGCCCACGGCGCAATAAAGCAGCGAGCGTTCGCTGTACAGCGGCTGATATTCCAACCCCGACAGCGGGCTGGTCTGCGGTACCACGCCGACATGCAGGCTGCCGTCGAGCACCCCTTGTTCAACTTGGCTGGGGGCAATCATGCGAATCTGAATGCGCACATCCGGGCCGCGGTCTTTGAGCTGGGCCAGGGCATGGGTGATCCGCATGTGCGGCAAGGTCACCAGGTTGTCGGTCAGGCCGATGTTCAGCTCACCGCGCAAGTGTTGGTGCAGGCCGTTGACCTCGGTGCGAAAACTCTCCAGGGCGCTGAGCAGTTGCAGCGCCGACTGATAGACCTCGCGGCCTTCCTCTGTCAGGGAAAAGCCGGCGCGCCCGCGTTGGCAAAGGCGCAGCCCCAGGCGTTGCTCTAGGTCGCTCATCTGCTGGCTGATCGCGGAGCGGCCGATACCCAGCACGTTCTCTGCCGCGGAAAAACCGCCGCACTCCACCACGCTGCGGTAGATCTTGAGCAGGCGAATATCGAAATCGCTGACTTGAGCGAGTGGATCAGGGCGGCGGCTCATAGTTTAGTGATCATCAACCTGAAGATTAGAAAAGTTGGCTTTTCCAGACTTTATCCGCGTGACAACTTAGTCGCAACAACACTTTCGCTGCTCAATTTCCTTGCGAGGACTTGCCCGATGAATCTGCCTGAAAACGCTCCTGTCGGTCTGGCCAGCCAGCTGAAGCTGGACGCCCACTGGATGCCCTACACCGCCAACCGCAATTTTCAGCGCGATCCACGGTTGATCGTCGCTGCCGAAGGCAGCTACCTGACCGACGACAAAGGCCGCAAGGTATTCGACTCGCTGTCGGGCCTGTGGACCTGCGGCGCCGGGCACACCCGCAAGCAGATCCAGGAAGCGGTATCGCGCCAGCTGGGCGTGCTCGACTACTCGCCGGCGTTCCAGTTCGGTCACCCGCTGTCGTTCCAGTTGGCCGAGAAGATCACCGACCTGACCCCAGGCAATCTCAATCACGTCTTCTATACCAACTCCGGTTCCGAGTGCTGTGACACCGCGTTGAAGATGGTCCGTGCCTACTGGCGCCTCAAAGGCCAGGCCACCAAGACCAAGATGATCGGCCGTGCCCGTGGCTACCACGGTGTGAACATTGCCGGCACCAGCCTCGGCGGCGTCAACGGCAACCGTAAACTGTTCGGCCAACTGCTCGATGTTGACCACATCCCGCACACCTTGCTGGCCAGCAACGCGTTCACCAAGGGCATGCCGGAAGAGGGCGGTATCGCCCTGGCTGACGAAATGCTCAAAGTGATCGAGCTGCACGACGCCTCGAACATCGCCGCGCTGATCGTCGAGCCGCTGGCCGGTTCGGCCGGTGTACTGCCGCCACCCAAGGGCTACCTGAAGCGTCTGCGCGAAATCTGCGACCAGCACAACATCCTGTTGATCTTCGACGAAGTGATCACCGGCTTCGGCCGTATGGGGGCAATGACCGGTGCTGAAGCCTTCGGTGTGACCCCGGACCTGATGTGCATCGCCAAACAAGTCACCAACGGCGCGATTCCGATGGGTGCAGTGATTGCCAGCAGCGAGATCTATCAGACCTTCATGAACCAGCCAACGCCGGAATACGCCGTGGAGTTCCCTCACGGCTACACCTACTCGGCTCACCCGGTTGCCTGCGCCGCAGGTCTCGCCGCGCTGGAACTGCTGGAGAAGGAAAACCTGGTGCAGGCCGCCGCCGAACTGGCGCCGCACTTCGAGAAAGTGCTGCACGGCGTCAAGGGTGCGAAGAACGTCATCGACATCCGTAACTATGGCCTGGCGGGTGCCATCCAGATTGCCGCTCGTGACGGTGATGCCATCGTGCGTCCGTACGAGATCGCCATGAAACTGTGGCAAGCCGGCTTCTATGTGCGCTTTGGTGGTGACACCCTGCAGTTTGGCCCGACCTTCAACAGCCAGCCGCAGGAACTGGATCGTCTGTTCGACGCCGTCGGCGAAGCGATCAACCAGGTCTCCTGATCCTTACCCCTTTCTATATAAGAAGAGGACGCGAGTTCGCTCGCGTCCAGCTACAGCCCCTTTCTGGAGTTCTGCATGAGCACTGTTCAACATTTGATCCATGGCGAGCTGGTTGCTGCTGATGAGCGCACCGCGGATGTTTTCAACCCGTCGACTGGCCAGGCTATCCACAAAGTCGCGCTGGCCAGCAAGCAAACCGTCCAGCAGGCAATCGACTCGGCCAAGTCTGCGTTCCCGGCCTGGCGCAACACGCCACCGGCCAAGCGCGCTCAAGTGATGTTCCGCTTCAAACAACTGCTGGAACAGAATGAAGCGCGTATCTCGCAGCTGATCAGCGAAGAACACGGCAAGACCCTTGAAGACGCCGCTGGCGAGCTCAAGCGCGGTATCGAGAACGTCGAGTTCGCCTGCGCGGCCCCGGAAGTGCTCAAGGGCGAGTACAGCCGCAACGTTGGCCCGAACATTGATGCCTGGTCCGACTTCCAGCCGCTGGGTGTGGTTGCCGGTATCACGCCGTTCAACTTCCCGGCCATGGTACCGCTGTGGATGTACCCGCTGGCCATTGCCTGTGGCAACTGCTTCATTCTCAAACCGTCTGAGCGTGACCCAAGCTCGACGCTGCTGATTGCCCAACTGCTGCACGAAGCCGGTCTGCCTAATGGCGTGCTGAACGTGGTGCATGGTGACAAAGAGGCGGTCGATGCGCTGATCGAGGCGCCAGAGGTAAAGGCTCTGTCGTTTGTGGGCTCGACGCCGATTGCCGAGTACATCTATAGCGAAGGCACCAAGCGCGGCAAGCGCGTTCAGGCCCTGGGTGGTGCGAAGAACCACGCGGTGCTGATGCCGGATGCCGACCTGGACAACGCGGTCAGTGCTCTGATGGGCGCTGCCTACGGATCTTGCGGCGAGCGTTGCATGGCCATCTCCGTGGCTGTTTGCGTTGGTGACCAGGTAGCCGATGCACTGATCGCCAAGCTGGAGCCGCAAATCAAGGCGCTGAAAATCGGTGCCGGCACGTCCTGCGGCCTGGACATGGGGCCGCTGGTTACAGCAGCAGCGCGTGACAAAGTGGTTGGCTACATCGACGACGGCGTTGCCGCCGGAGCGCAGTTGGTTGTGGATGGTCGTGGCTTCCGTGTTGCCGGTAACGAAGATGGTTACTTTGTAGGTGGCACGCTGTTCGACCGCGTGACCCCGGAGATGCGCATCTATAAAGAAGAAATCTTCGGGCCGGTTCTGTGCGTGGTTCGGGTCAACAGCCTGGAAGAGGCAATGCGCCTGATCAACGAACACGAATACGGCAACGGCACCTGCATCTTCACCCGCGACGGTGAAGCAGCGCGCCTGTTCTGTGACGAGATCGAAGTGGGCATGGTCGGCGTCAACGTACCGCTGCCTGTGCCGGTGGCTTACCACAGCTTCGGTGGCTGGAAGCGTTCACTGTTTGGCGACCTCCATGCTTATGGCCCGGACGGTGTGCGTTTCTACACCCGTCGCAAGGCGATTACCCAGCGTTGGCCGCAGCGTGCCAGCCATGAAGCGTCGCAGTTCGCGTTCCCTAGCCTTTAAGGCGGGTGAACAAAGGGGGAGGCCGACAGGCCTCCCCCTTTGTTTTTGGGGTTTTTGACCTTTGCGACAGATTTATTGCAATTAAGCCTTGACGCACCGTTTTATCTCTCTATAATTCGCCCCACTTCCGGCGTAGTCGGAACGGAAAACTCCTTGAGATTCAACGAGTTAGATGTTCCAGGTAGTACCGGAGGGGCTTCGATCGAAAGATCGGCAGCGGTGAAAAAGGTGGTTGACAGCGGATTGAAACGCTGTAGAATTCGCCTCCCGCTGACGAGAGATCGCAGCGAGTTAAGCGGTTGAAGTTGAAAGAGAAATTCTGAAAAACTTCAAAATAAACGCTTGACAGACACTGAGGAAGGCGTAGAATGCGCGCCTCGGTTGAAGCGAAAGGCTTCAACCACCGCTCTTTAACAATCGAATCAAGCAATTCGTGTGGGTGCTTGTGACTCAGACTGATAGTCAGAAAGATTATCAGCATCACAAGT
>NZ_QJRG01000032.1 GCF_004025535.1 Pseudomonas alkylphenolica | reverse complement strand
GCGCCGACGGTACGACCGCCTTCACGGATAGCGAAACGCAGACCATCTTCCATTGCGATGGTTTTGATCAGAGTGACAGTCATCTGGATGTTGTCACCTGGCATTACCATTTCAACGCCTTCTGGCAGCTCGCAGTTACCGGTCACGTCAGTAGTACGGAAGTAGAACTGTGGACGGTAGCCTTTGAAGAACGGAGTATGACGGCCGCCTTCTTCCTTGCTCAGAACGTAAACTTCTGCGGTGAACTTGGTGTGCGGCTTAACCGAACCTGGCTTGACCAGAACCTGACCACGCTCAACGTCGTCACGCTTGGTGCCACGCAGCAGAACGCCGCAGTTCTCGCCAGCACGACCTTCGTCCAGCAGCTTGCGGAACATCTCAACACCGGTGCAGGTGGTGGTGGTGGTGTCACGCAGACCAACGATTTCCAGGGCGTCCTGAACGCGGACGATACCACGCTCGATACGACCGGTAACAACGGTACCACGACCCGAGATCGAGAATACGTCTTCGATTGGCATCAGGAACGGCTTGTCGATAGCACGCTCAGGCTCTGGGATGTAGCTGTCCAGAGTCTCAACCAGCTTCTTGACAGCGGTGGTGCCCATTTCGTTGTCGTCTTTGCCTTCCAGCGCCATACGAGCCGAACCGATGATGATCGGGGTGTCGTCGCCTGGGAAGTCATAGGTGGACAGCAGGTCGCGAACTTCCATCTCGACCAGTTCCAACAGCTCAGCGTCGTCTACCAGGTCAGCCTTGTTCAGGAAGACCACGATGTACGGAACGCCTACCTGACGGGACAGCAGGATGTGCTCACGGGTTTGTGGCATCGGACCATCGGCGGCCGAGCAAACCAGGATCGCGCCGTCCATCTGGGCAGCACCGGTGATCATGTTCTTCACGTAGTCAGCGTGACCTGGGCAGTCAACGTGAGCGTAGTGACGAATGTTCGAGTTGTACTCGACGTGCGCGGTGTTGATGGTGATACCACGAGCTTTTTCTTCTGGAGCCGAGTCGATTTTGTCGAACTCAACAACGGCCGAACCGAAAACTTCGGAGCAGACGCGAGTCAGAGCTGCGGTCAGAGTGGTTTTACCGTGGTCAACGTGACCGATGGTGCCAACGTTGACGTGCGGAAGGGAACGATCAAATTTTTCTTTAGCCACGACAGTGAACCTCTTGCCTAAAGGGCTGGATTAGCCTTGTTTTTTAACGAGTGCTTCGACGATATTCGACGGAGCTTCGGCGTATTTGGAGAATTCCATGGAGTAGCTCGCGCGACCCTGAGACATGGAACGAACGTCGGTCGCATAACCGAACATCTCTCCGAGCGGAACTTCAGCACGGACAACCTTGCCGGACACCGAATCTTCCATACCCTGGATCAGACCACGACGACGGTTCAGGTCACCCATCACGTCACCCATGTAGTCCTCAGGGGTCACAACTTCTACCTTCATGATCGGCTCAAGCACCTTACCGCCGCCTTTGGCTGCGAGTTGCTTGGTCGCCATGGAAGCGGCCACCTTGAACGCCATCTCGTTCGAGTCGACGTCGTGGTAGGAACCATCAAACACGGTTGCCTTCAGGCCGATCAGCGGATAGCCGGCAACGATGCCGTTCTTCATCTGCTCTTCGATACCCTTCTGGATCGCCGGGATGTATTCCTTAGGAACCACACCACCTACAACTTCGTTGGTGAATTCCAGGCCTTCGGTGATGTTGCCTTGGGCGTCTACCGATGGCTGCGAGAAGCGAATCCAGCAGTGACCGAACTGACCACGACCACCGGACTGACGAACGAATTTACCTTCGATCTCGACGTTGTCCTTGGTGATCTGCTCGCGGTAGGAAACCTGAGGCTTACCGATGTTGGCTTCGACGTTGAACTCGCGCTTCATGCGGTCAACGAGGATATCCAGGTGAAGCTCGCCCATACCGGAAATGATGGTCTGGCCGGTTTCTTCATCGGTCTTGACGCGGAACGACGGATCTTCCTGAGCCAGCTTGCCCAGTGCGATACCCATCTTCTCCTGGTCCTGCTTGGTCTTCGGCTCAACAGCTACCGAGATCACAGGCTCCGGGAAGTCCATACGCTCAAGGATGATTGGCTTGTCGGCGTTGCACAGGGTGTCACCGGTGGTGACGTCCTTCATGCCGATCAGAGCGGCGATGTCGCCTGCCAGTACTTCCTTGATCTCTTCACGCTGGTTGGCGTGCATCTGCACCATACGACCAACGCGCTCTTTCTTGCCTTTGACCGAGTTGATCACGGAGTCGCCAGACAGCAGCATGCCCGAGTAAACGCGCACGAAGGTCAGGGTACCCACGAACGGGTCGGTAGCAATCTTGAACGCCAGCGCCGAGAACGGCTCGCTATCGTCTGCGTGACGCTCGTCGTAGTCAGCTTCGGTCAGCTCTTCCTTCGGCTTCTCGATCAGGTCAGGGTGGATACCCTTGATCGCAGGAATCTCGGTAGGAGCGGGCAGGAAGTCGATAACAGCATCGAGAACCAGAGGAACGCCCTTGTTCTTGAACGAAGAACCGCAGACAGCCGGAACGATCTCGCTGGCCAGGGTGCGCGCGCGCAGACCGGCTTTGATTTCTTCGACGGTCAGCTCACCTTCTTCAAGGTACTTGTTCATCAGCTCTTCGTTGGCTTCTGCAGCGGCTTCGACCATATTGGCGCGCCACTCGTTAGCCAGGTCCAGCATATCGGCAGGAATTTCTTCCTCGCGATAGGTGGTGCCCTTGTCGTCGTCGTTCCAGTAGATCGCCTTCATCTTGATCAGGTCGACCTGGCCCTGGAAGTTGTCTTCCGAGCCGATAGCCAGCTGAACAGGAACCGGGGTGTGACCCAGACGGTTTTTGATCTGACCCACGACGCGCAGGAAGTTTGCACCTGCACGGTCCATCTTGTTCACGTAAACAACACGTGGAACACCGTACTTGTTGGCTTGACGCCATACGGTTTCGGACTGCGGCTCAACGCCGGAAGTACCGCAGAATACAACGACAGCGCCGTCGAGTACGCGCAGCGAACGCTCTACTTCAATGGTGAAGTCAACGTGGCCGGGGGTATCGATGACGTTTACGCGGTATTTGCCGTACTGGCCACGGGAACCTTCCCAGAAAGTGGTAACAGCAGCGGAGGTAATGGTAATACCCCGCTCCTGCTCCTGCACCATCCAGTCGGTGGTCGCGGCGCCGTCGTGCACCTCGCCCATTTTGTGGCTCAGACCTGTGTAGAACAGGATCCGCTCGGTAGTGGTAGTTTTGCCCGCGTCAACGTGCGCGCAAATACCAATGTTACGGTAGCGGTTGATTGGTGTAGTACGAGCCATAGAGCCCTCGCAAAAATAGTGATGCCTGAATTAGAAGCGGTAGTGCGAGAACGCTTTGTTGGCTTCGGCCATACGGTGTACGTCTTCACGCTTCTTGACTGCAGCACCTTTGCCTTCAGCAGCATCCAGCAGCTCGCCAGCCAGGCGCAGGGCCATGGACTTCTCGCCACGCTTGCGGGCGTAGTCTACCAACCAGCGCATTGCCAGAGCGTTACGACGGGAAGGACGAACTTCAACAGGAACCTGGTAAGTAGCACCGCCTACACGGCGCGACTTAACTTCGACCAGCGGAGCGATGGCGTCGAGAGCTTTCTCGAAGATTTCCAGGGGATCGCTGTTCTTGCGTTCTTTGACCTTGTCCAGTGCACCGTAAACGATACGCTCGGCAACGGCTTTTTTACCGCTTTCCATCACGTGGTTCATGAACTTGGCGAGGATCTGGCTTCCGTATTTTGGATCGTCCAGAATCTCACGCTTGGCTGCTACACGACGTCTTGGCATTGATAAGCCCTCAAACGGTCTTCAGGTTAGCCCGGGACAGGTGACCCCTAAGGGGTGCGTGCCCGACCTTACTCTTATCGACTCAATAAAATGAATAACTGCAAATTGCTGCAAACGGCCGATTACTTCGGACGCTTGGTACCGTACTTCGAACGGCCTTGGTTACGACCTTTAACACCGGAAGTATCCAGGGAACCGCGAACGGTGTGGTAACGAACACCTGGCAAGTCTTTTACACGACCGCCACGGATCAGTACCACGCTGTGCTCTTGCAGGTTGTGGCCTTCACCACCGATGTACGAGGAAACCTCGAAACCGTTGGTCAGACGCACACGGCATACTTTACGCAGTGCCGAGTTAGGTTTTTTCGGCGTAGTGGTGTACACACGGGTGCACACGCCACGACGTTGCGGGCAGTTCTGCAGCGCAGGAACGTCGGATTTCTCGACGATACGCTTACGCGGCTGACGTACCAGCTGGTTGATAGTTGCCATCTACTAGCTCCACTGTTGTCTTGCGACGCTATTGTCTTGCAAGAAAAGCAAAAATTGGCAGGACGGAGTCCCACCAAATTTAGGGGTACAAGAGTCTAAAGAGGATCTTGCCCCCAGTCAAGACGAGGCCCCAGCCTCCCTCCTCCAGTCATCGGCAACAATTTATGTTGTCAATGACCGGATCGGGTCAGCCGGGGCCCTGCCCTACTTTCAGTTACCGCTGGAGTTCAGCGCTTCAGTCAGTGCGGCTTCCACCTCACTGGCACTTACGCGCAGCGGCTTGTCGGCATCACGGCGACGCTTGCGCTCGCTGTGGTAGGCCAGACCGGTACCGGCCGGGATCAGACGACCCACAACCACGTTTTCTTTCAGGCCGCGCAGGTAGTCGCGCTTGCCGGTTACCGCCGCTTCGGTCAGTACGCGGGTGGTTTCCTGGAAGGAAGCCGCCGAGATGAACGATTCGGTGGACAGCGAGGCCTTGGTGATACCCAGCAGTACACGGGAGAACTTGGAGATGAATTTGTCTTCACCACCCAGACGCTCGTTCTCTACCAGTACCTGAGTCAGTTCCATCTGGTCGCCCTTGATGAAGCTGGAGTCACCCGACTCGGTGATCTCAACTTTACGCAGCATCTGACGCAGGATGGTCTCGATGTGCTTGTCGTTGATCTTCACGCCTTGCAGACGGTAAACGTCCTGAATCTCGTTGACGATGTACTTGGCCAGCGCGCTGACACCCAGCAGACGCAGGATGTCGTGCGGATCGCTTGGACCGTCGGAGATAACTTCGCCGCGGTTCACTTGTTCGCCTTCGAAGACGTTCAGGTGACGCCACTTCGGAATCAGCTCTTCGTACGGATCGCTACCGTCGTTCGGGGTAATGACCAGACGGCGCTTGCCCTTGGTCTCTTTACCGAAGGCGATGGTGCCGCTGACTTCAGCCAGAATCGAGGCTTCTTTCGGACGACGCGCTTCGAACAGGTCGGCTACGCGTGGCAGACCACCGGTGATGTCACGGGTCTTCGACGTTTCTTGCGGGATACGCGCGATAACGTCACCGACGCCGATCTGGGCACCGTCAGCCACACCAACCAGGGCGTTCGCCGGCAGGAAGTACTGAGCAGGTACGTCGGTACCTGGCAGCAGCAGATCCTTGCCATTGGCGTCGACCATCTTGATTGCAGGACGGATTTCCTTACCTGCAGCCGGACGGTCTTTGACGTCCAGAACTTCAATGTTGGTCAAACCAGTCAATTCGTCAGTCTGACGCTTGATGGTGATGTTTTCTTCCATGCCCACGAAGGTCACGGTACCTTTCATTTCGGTAACGATCGGGTGGGTGTGCGGGTCCCACTTGGCGACGATGGCGCCAGCGTCGACCTTGTCGCCTTCCTTGACGGAAATCACAGCACCGTACGGCAGCTTGTAACGCTCACGCTCACGACCGAATTCGTCGGCGATTGCCAACTCACCGGAACGCGATACGGCAACCAGGTTACCGTCGGCGCGCTCAACCTGCTTCAGGTTGTGCAGACGAACCATACCGCCGTTTTTCACCTGGACGCTGTCGGCAGCCGAGGTCCGGCTTGCAGCACCACCGATGTGGAACGTACGCATGGTCAGCTGGGTACCCGGCTCACCGATCGACTGGGCAGCGATAACGCCGACAGCTTCACCGATGTTCACCTGGTGACCGCGAGCCAGGTCACGGCCGTAGCACTTGGCGCAGATGCCGTAGCGGGTTTCGCAGCTGATCGGCGAACGCACGATCACTTCGTCGATGCTGTTCAGCTCGATGAACTCAACCCACTTCTCGTCGACCAGGGTGCCAGCAGGGACGATCACGTCGTCGGTGCCTGGCTTGAACACGTCACGGGCAATTACACGGCCCAGTACACGCTCACCCAGCGGCTCTACTACGTCACCGCCTTCAATGTGCGGCGTCATCAGCAGGCCTTGCTCGGTACCGCAATCGATCTCGGTAACGACCAGGTCTTGCGCAACGTCTACCAGACGGCGAGTCAGGTAACCGGAGTTCGCGGTTTTCAACGCGGTATCCGCCAGACCTTTACGAGCACCGTGAGTCGAGATGAAGTACTGGAGTACGCTCAGACCTTCACGGAAGTTCGCGGTGATCGGCGTCTCGATGATCGAGCCGTCCGGCTTGGCCATCAGACCACGCATACCGGCCAGCTGACGAATCTGGGCTGCCGAACCCCGGGCACCGGAGTCAGCCATCATGTACATCGAGTTGAACGACTCTTGCTCGACTTCGTCGCCGTTGCGGTCGATGACCTTCTCTTTCGAGAGGTTGGCCATCATCGCCTTGGAAACTTCATCGTTCGCCTTCGACCACAAGTCGATGACTTTGTTGTACTTCTCGCCCTGGGTTACCAGGCCGGAGGCGTACTGGCTTTCGATCTCTTTCACTTCGTCGGTAGCGGTACCGATGATGCGCGCCTTTTCGTCCGGGATAACGAAGTCGTTAACACCGATCGAGACGCCGGAAATGGTCGAGTAAGCAAAACCGGTGTACATCAGCTGGTCAGCGAAGATCACGGTCTCTTTCAGACCAACCACGCGGTAGCACTGGTTGATCAGCTTGGAGATCGCCTTCTTCTTCATCGGCTGGTTGACCACGTCGTACGACAGACCTGGTGGTACAACCTGGAACAACAGCGCACGGCCGACGGTAGTGTCGACGATACGGGTGTTCTTGACGCTGCCGCCATCACGGTCGTTCACGGTTTCGTTGATACGAACCTTGATCTTCGCGTGCAGGGCTGCTTCGCCGGCGCGGAATACGCGGTCGACTTCCTGCAGGTCAGCGAATACGCGACCTTCGCCCTTGGCGTTGATGGCTTCACGGGTCATGTAGTACAGACCCAGTACAACGTCCTGCGACGGAACGATGATTGGCTCACCGTTGGCTGGCGACAGAATGTTGTTGGTCGACATCATCAGCGCGCGCGCTTCGAGCTGGGCTTCCAGCGTCAGCGGCACGTGCACGGCCATCTGGTCACCGTCGAAGTCGGCGTTGTACGCAGCACAGACCAGCGGGTGCAGCTGAATAGCCTTACCTTCGATCAGTACCGGTTCAAACGCCTGGATACCCAGACGGTGAAGGGTCGGCGCACGGTTGAGCAGCACGGGGTGTTCGCGAATCACTTCGGCGAGAACGTCCCACACCTCTGGCAGCTCGCGCTCGACCATCTTCTTGGCGGCCTTGATGGTGGTCGCCAGACCACGCATTTCCAGCTTGCCGAAAATGAACGGCTTGAACAGCTCGAGGGCCATCTTCTTCGGCAGACCGCACTGGTGCAGACGCAGGGTCGGACCTACGGTAATTACCGAACGGCCAGAGTAGTCAACACGCTTACCGAGCAAGTTCTGACGGAAACGACCTTGCTTACCCTTGATCATGTCGGCCAGGGATTTCAGAGGACGCTTGTTCGAACCGGTGATGGCACGACCACGACGGCCGTTATCCAGCAAGGCGTCGACCGCTTCCTGCAGCATGCGCTTTTCGTTGCGCACGATGATGTCCGGCGCGGACAGGTCGAGCAGGCGCTTCAGACGGTTGTTACGGTTGATCACCCGACGATACAGATCGTTCAGGTCGGAAGTCGCGAAGCGACCGCCATCCAGCGGAACCAAAGGACGCAGGTCTGGCGGCAGAACCGGCAGAACGGTCAGAACCATCCACTCAGGCAGGTTGCCCGAGCCCTGGAAGGCTTCCATCAGTTTCAGACGCTTGGACAGCTTCTTGATCTTGGTTTCCGAGTTGGTCTGCGGAATTTCTTCGCGCAGGCGACCGATCTCGTGCTCCAGGTCGATAGCGTGCAGCAGCTCGCGCACAGCCTCGGCACCCATGCGGGCGTCGAAGTCGTCACCGAACTCTTCCAGCGCTTCGAAGTACTGCTCGTCGTTCAGCAGCTGACCTTTTTCCAGAGTGGTCATGCCCGGATCGATAACGACATAGCTCTCGAAGTAGAGAACGCGTTCGATATCACGCAGGGTCATGTCCATCAGCAGGCCGATACGGGACGGCAGCGATTTCAGGAACCAGATGTGGGCAACCGGAGAGGCCAGTTCGATGTGCGCCATGCGCTCACGACGAACCTTGGCCAGAGCGACTTCAACGCCGCACTTCTCACAGATGACGCCACGGTGCTTCAGGCGCTTGTACTTACCGCACAGGCACTCGTAGTCCTTGACTGGGCCAAAGATCTTGGCGCAGAACAGGCCGTCACGCTCAGGCTTGAACGTACGGTAGTTGATGGTTTCCGGCTTTTTAACTTCACCGAACGACCACGAACGGATCATCTCAGGCGAGGCCAATCCGATACGGATGGCGTCGAACTCTTCGACTTGACCCTGGTTTTTCAGCAAATTCAGTAGGTCTTTCAAGGCCTTTCCTCCTGGCGGAGCAGGGAGCGGGCTTTTCAGCCACGCTCCCGATTCGCGTCACGTGTTATTCGGTTTCCAGATCGATATCGATACCGAGCGAACGGATCTCTTTGATCAACACGTTGAAGGACTCGGGCATGCCCGGCTCCATACGGTGATCGCCGTCCACGATGTTCTTGTACATCTTGGTCCGACCGTTCACGTCGTCCGACTTCACTGTGAGCATTTCTTGCAGGGTGTATGCCGCGCCGTATGCTTCCAGCGCCCACACTTCCATCTCCCCGAAACGCTGACCACCGAACTGCGCCTTACCACCCAGCGGCTGCTGGGTAACCAGGCTGTAAGAACCAGTGGAACGCGCGTGCATCTTGTCGTCCACCAAGTGGTTCAGCTTGAGCATGTACATGTAACCAACGGTCACTGGACGCTCGAACTTGTTACCGGTACGGCCGTCGAACAGCTGCATCTGACCGCTTTCTGGCATGTCTGCCAGTTTCAGCATGGCCTTGATCTCGCGCTCCTTGGCACCGTCGAAGACTGGAGTGGCCATTGGCACACCGCCTTTGAGGTTCTTCGCCAGGTCCAGGATTTCCTGGTCGGTGAAGTCTTCCAGGCTCTCCTGACGACCACCGATCTCGTTGTAGATCTCGGTGAGGAACTTGCGCAGCTCGATGACCTTGCGCTGCTCTTCGAGCATGCGGTTGATCTTCTCGCCCAGACCTTTGGCCGCCAGGCCCAGGTGGGTTTCGAGGATCTGACCAACGTTCATACGCGATGGTACACCCAGCGGGTTGAGTACCACGTCAACTGGCGTACCGTTGGCGTCATGCGGCATGTCTTCGACCGGCATGATCACCGAGACCACACCTTTGTTACCGTGACGACCGGCCATCTTGTCGCCCGGCTGGATGCGACGACGGATTGCCAAGTAGACCTTGACGATCTTCAGTACGCCCGGAGCCAGGTCATCGCCCTGCTGCAGCTTGCGCTTCTTGTCTTCGAACTTGTCGTCCAGCAGACGGCGACGATCAACGATGTAGGCCTGAGCCTTCTCGAGCTGCTCGTTCAGCGCGTCTTCGGCCATGCGCAGTTTGAACCACTGGCCGTGCTCCAGACCGTCCAGGACTTCGTTGGTGATCTCAGTGCCCTTCTTCAGGCCTGCACCACCATCGACGATCTGGCCGTTCAGGGCAGAACGCAGACGCTCGAAGGTTGCACCTTCAACGATACGGAACTCTTCGTTCAGGTCCTTGCGGATCTCGTCGAGCTGCATCTTCTCGATGGACAGCGCACGGCTGTCGCGCTCAACGCCGTCACGGGTGAAGACCTGTACGTCGATGACAGTACCTTTGGTGCCGGTAGGCACGCGCAGGGAGGTGTCTTTAACGTCGCTGGCCTTCTCACCGAAGATTGCGCGCAGCAGCTTCTCTTCTGGCGTCAGCTGGGTTTCGCCTTTCGGCGTGACCTTGCCAACCAGAATGTCGCCAGCGCCAACTTCAGCACCCACGTAAACGATACCGGCTTCGTCCAGCTTGTTCAGCGCAGCTTCACCGACGTTCGGGATGTCTGCGGTGATTTCCTCTGGGCCAAGCTTGGTGTCACGGGCCACACAGGTCAGTTCCTGGATGTGGATCGTGGTGAAGCGGTCTTCCTGAACCACACGCTCGGACAGGCAGATGGAGTCTTCGAAGTTGAAGCCGTTCCACGCCATGAACGCGATGCGCATGTTCTGACCCAGTGCCAGCTCACCCATATCGGTGGACGGACCGTCGGCCATGATGTCGCTACGCTGAACCACATCACCCTTGCTCACCAGCGGACGCTGGTTGATGCAGGTGTTCTGGTTCGAGCGGGTGTACTTGGTCAGGTTGTAGATGTCGACACCAGCTTCGCCGGTTTCAACTTCGTCATCGGCAACACGAACCACGATACGGCTGGCGTCGACGGAGTCGATCACGCCACCACGACGAGCCACGACGCAAACGCCGGAGTCACGGGCAACGTTACGCTCCATACCGGTACCGACCAGCGGCTTGTCGGCACGCAGGGTTGGTACAGCCTGACGCTGCATGTTCGAACCCATCAACGCACGGTTGGCGTCGTCGTGCTCGAGGAACGGAATCAGCGACGCAGCAACCGAAACTACCTGCTTCGGCGATACGTCCATCAAGGTGACGTCTTCCGGCGCCTTGACGGTGAATTCGTTCAGGTGACGAACAGCTACCAGCTCGTCGATCAGTTGTTTCTTGTCGTTCATCGCAGCCGAAGCCTGGGCGATGACGTGATCAGCTTCTTCGATCGCCGACAGGAACACGATATCGTCGGTGACAACACCCTCTTTCACCACGCGGTACGGGCTTTCCAGGAAGCCGTACTGGTTGGTGCGGGCGTAGGCCGCCAGGGAGTTGATCAGACCGATGTTCGGACCTTCAGGGGTCTCGATCGGGCACACACGGCCGTAGTGGGTCGGGTGTACGTCACGGACTTCGAAGCCTGCGCGCTCACGGGTCAGACCACCAGGGCCGAGTGCAGAGACACGACGCTTGTGGGTGATCTCGGACAGCGGGTTGTTCTGGTCCATGAACTGCGAGAGCTGGCTGGAACCGAAGAACTCTTTCACCGCCGCCGCAACCGGCTTGGCGTTGATCAGGTCTTGCGGCATCAGGCCTTCGCTTTCGGCCATCGACAGACGCTCTTTGACCGCGCGCTCTACACGCACCAGGCCAACGCGGAACTGGTTCTCGGCCATCTCGCCGACGCAACGAACGCGACGGTTACCCAAGTGGTCGATGTCGTCGACGATGCCTTTACCGTTACGGATATCGACCAGGGTCTTGAGGACCTCGACGATGTCTTCCTTGCTCAGCACGCCCGAACCTTCGATCTCGGTACGACCGATACGACGGTTGAACTTCATGCGACCAACGGCCGACAGGTCGTAACGCTCGGCGCTGAAGAACAGGTTGTTGAACAGGGTCTCGGCAGCATCCTTGGTTGGCGGCTCGCCAGGACGCATCATCCGGTAGATTTCGACCAGCGCTTCCAGCTGATTGCTGGTGGAGTCGATCTTCAGGGTGTCGGAGATGAACGGACCGCAATCGATGTCGTTGGTATACAACGTTTCGAAACGGACAACCTGAGCCTTGGCGATCTTGATCAGCAGCTCGGTGTTCAGCTCGGTGTTGCACTCAGCCAGGATTTCGCCGGTAGCCGGGTGAACGATCGCTTTGGCGGTCGTGCGGCCCAGGACGTATTCCATCGGAACGTCCAGTTGCTTGACGCCGGCTTTTTCCAGCTGGTTGATGTGACGAGCGGTAATACGACGACCCTGCTCGACAATCACCTTGCCGGTTTCGTCATGGATATCCATGACCGCAACTTCACCACGCAGGCGCTGAGGCACCAGCTCCAGGCTCAGGCTCTCGCCGGAGATGTGGAATACGTTGGTGGTGTAGAAAGCGTCCAGCACTTCTTCAGTGCTGTAGCCCAGCGCGCGCAGCAGTACCGACGCAGGCAGTTTGCGACGACGGTCGATACGGACGAATACACAGTCTTTCGGATCGAACTCGAAGTCCAGCCACGAACCGCGGTAAGGAATGATACGCGCCGAATACAGCAGCTTGCCCGAGCTGTGCGTCTTGCCACGGTCGTGGTCGAAGAACACACCTGGCGAACGGTGCAGCTGGGAAACGATAACACGCTCGGTACCGTTGATAACGAAGGTACCGTTTTCAGTCATCAGGGGGATTTCACCCATGTAGACTTCTTGCTCTTTGATGTCCTTGATCGCTTTGTTCGACGATTCTTTGTCGAAAATGATCAGGCGCACTTTTACCCGCAGCGGTACCGCGTAGGTCACGCCGCGCAGAACGCATTCTTTGACATCAAAAGCCGGTTCGCCCAGACGATAGCCAACGTACTCCAGGGCAGCATTGCCGGAGTAGCTGATGATCGGGAAAACCGATTTGAAGGCCGCATGCAGGCCCACGTCGCGGAACTGATCTTTAGTCGCTCCCGCTTGCAAGAATTCACGATACGAATCCAGCTGGATGGCCAGGAGGTAAGGCACATCCATGACGTCCGGCAACTTGCTAAAGTCCTTGCGGATACGTTTTTTCTCAGTGTATGAGTAAGCCATCAGCGTTCCCCAGCTTGGTCACCTGCTTGTTTGGCTTCTCCCGACGGGAGCAGCCAGAAAATCGTGCAAACCCCTTGGTTTGCGCCACCGTCATCGGTGGTTGAAGCACGTTACTGGCGCCGACCTGGTCAGCCGCCAATAACGGAAAAAGGCCGGTGGCATGAGCCACCAGCCATCAGCCTTACGCTTAACGCTCGGGCTGGCGTCGCAAAGTCGAAATTACTTGAGTTCGACTTTAGCGCCTGCTTCTTCCAGCTTCTTCTTGGCGTCTTCAGCGGCTTCTTTCGAAACGCCTTCAGCGACAACCTGAGGAGCGCCGTCAACTTTCTCTTTGGCTTCTTTCAGGCCCAGACCGGTCAGTTCACGAACGGCCTTGATCACGTTGACTTTCTTCTCGCCGGCTTCAACCAGAACAACGTTGAATTCGGTTTGTTCTTCAACAACGGCAGCGGCAGCAGCTGGGCCGGCAGCGGCAACAGCAGCGGTAACGCCGAAGGTTTCTTCCATTGCTTTGATCAGCTCAACAACTTCCAGAACGGTTTTCTGGCCGATTGCTTCGATGATTTGCTCGTTAGTCAGAGACATGACTTAAATCCTGTATTGGGGTGACAGCCTACGCAGCTATCAAATTAAACGTATGATTTCGAAAGTGCTTTCTGTGCCTTAGGCAGCAGTAGCTTCTTTCTGGTCGCGAATAGCTGCCAGGGTACGAGCCAGCTTGCTGGTAGCGCCTTGGATCACGCTCATCAGCTTCGCGATAGCCTCGTCGCGGGTCGGCAGGGTAGCCAACACGTCGATTTCGTTAGCGGCAAGGAACTTGCCGTCAAACGCAGCTGCCTTGATCTCGAACTTGTCCTGACCCTTGGCGAACTCTTTGAACAGACGGGCAGCGGCGCCCGGGTGCTCGTTGGAGAATGCGATCAGGGTCGGGCCGGTGAAGGCGTCGTTGAGGACACTGAATTCAGTGTCAGCAACAGCGCGCTTGAGCAGGGTGTTACGTACAACACGTACGTATACGCCAGCTTCACGAGCCTCTTTACGGAGTCCGGTCATTGCGCCTACAGTCACACCACGGGCATCAGCCACGACAGCGGACAGAGCGACTTTGGCAGCCTCGTTGACTTCAGCGACGATGGCCTTCTTGTCTTCGAGTTTAATTGCCACGGGTAAAACTCCTGCTTGTTACCGTTTCATCTGGCCGAAGCCGGATGTCGTTTTGGTGTCTGATTCGGTAAGGAACCGGGAGCACCATCTGCGTAGGCTTGAGGTTTAAGGCTTGCGCCGCCTACGGTCTTGGATAGCCCCCGCCAGGCAGGGACCCCAATTTTTTCAAGCGGACGCGATCGCTCGCGTCGGCTTTTGTCTTACGCGTTCAGCGAGCTCTGGTCGATGACCAGACCTGGGCCCATAGTGGTGCTCAGGGTAACGCGCTTGACGTAGATACCTTTCGAAGAAGCAGGCTTGATACGCTTCAGATCAGCGATCAGGGCTTCAACGTTTTCCTTCAGCTTGCCAGCTTCAAAGCCAACTTTGCCAACGGAGGTGTGGATGATACCGTTTTTGTCGGTGCGATAACGAACCTGACCGGCCTTGGCGTTTTTAACCGCGGTGGCAACGTCTGGAGTTACAGTACCAACTTTAGGGTTAGGCATCAGGCCGCGAGGACCCAGAACCTGACCCAGCTGACCTACAACACGCATTGCGTCCGGGGAAGCAATAACGACGTCATAGTTCAGGTCGCCGCCTTTCATTTCGGCAGCCAGATCGTCCATACCTACACGGTCAGCGCCGGCAGCCAGAGCGGCCTCGGCAGCTGGACCCTGGGTGAAGACAGCAACACGTACGGTCTTGCCAGTGCCGTGCGGCAGCACAGTAGCGCTACGAACGACCTGGTCGGATTTACGTGGGTCAACACCGAGGTTGACAGCAACGTCGAAGGATTCGCTGAACTTCACGGTGGACAGTTCGGCCAGCAGCACTGCTGCGTCTTCGAAGTTGTAGACTTTGCCAGCTTCGAGCTTCGAAGCAATGGCCTTTTGGCGCTTGGTCAGCTTAGCCATTACACACCCTCCACGTTGAGGCCCATGCTGCGAGCAGAACCGGCGATAGTACGCACGGCTGCTTCCATGTCAGCGGCAGTCAGATCAGCATTTTTGATTTTTGCGATCTCTTCCAGCTGAGCACGGGTCACAGTACCGACTTTAACGGTGTTCGGACGCGCAGAACCGCTGGTCAGGCCAGCTGCTTTCTTCAGCAGAACCGAAGCAGGGGTGCTTTTGGTTTCGAAGGTGAAGCTACGGTCACTGTAAACAGTGATGATCACTGGAGTCGGCAGGCCGGCTTCTTGACCCTGAGTACGGGCGTTGAAGGCCTTGCAGAATTCCATGATGTTCACACCGTGTTGACCCAGTGCTGGACCAACGGGTGGGCTAGGGTTGGCCTGGCCGGCCTTTACTTGCAGCTTGATGTAAGCCTGAATCTTCTTAGCCATGAGCTACTCCAATATCGGGTACGAACGCCATAAGGCTCCCCGGATTACTTGCGTTTTATCCCAGTGACGACAAAACCCCGCAGCACATAGGGCTGCGGGGTATGGGATGCTGTGTTCTGCTAGACCTTTTCGACCTGGCTGAACTCAAGCTCTACCGGAGTAGAGCGACCGAAAATAAGCACGGCCACTTGGATCCGGCTCTTCTCGTAGTTAACTTCTTCAACGGTACCGTTGAAATCAGCGAACGGACCGTCGATAACGCGGACCACTTCACCTGGCTCGAACAGCGTCTTCGGCTTCGGCTTGTCGCTGCCGTCGGCAACGCGACGCAGAATGGCCTCGGCTTCTTTATCAGTGATAGGCGCAGGCTTGTCTGCAGTACCACCGATGAAGCCCATGACGCGAGGGGTATCCTTGACCAAGTGCCAAGTACCTTCGTTCATGTCCATCTGAACCAGCACATAACCTGGGAAGAACTTACGCTCGCTCTTGCGCTTCTGGCCATTGCGCATCTCGACTACTTCTTCAGTCGGGACCAGAATTTCGCCGAAACCGTCTTCCATGCCAGCCAGCTTTACGCGCTCGATCAGCGAGCGCATTACATGCTTCTCGTAACCCGAGTAAGCATGCACAACGTACCAACGCTTAGCCACGGGACACCCTTAGCCAACAATCAAGGAAATCAACCAACCCAGCAGGGAGTCGAGACCCCACAGCAGCAACGCCATAACCAGAACAACCGCCACTACGATGAGCGTGGTTTGCATGGTTTCTTGACGGGTTGGCCATACGACTTTACGAATCTCGGTGCGAGCTTCCTTCACCAGCGTAAAGAACGACTTGCCCTTGGCTGTCTGCAGGGCAATGAAGCCAGCAACAGCAGCGAGAGCAAGCAGTGCGAGTACGCGATACAGAATCGGCGAGGCGGAGTAATAGAGGTTACCCACAACACCAACAACCACCAAAGCGACAACAGCCAGCCACTTGAGCAGATCAAAACGAGAGTCTTGGGCTTCAGCCTTGGGAGTCATCTAGGAAAATCCTGTGAAAAGAAAGCCAGACACACGAGGTGAATCTGGCAGGTCAGGAGGGAATCGAACCCCCAACCTACGGTTTTGGAGACCGTCGCTCTGCCAATTGAGCTACTGACCTAAAAGCTTATCAGGCCGGCCATTATGCCGGCCTGATCGAGAGAAATCAACTACTTATTCGATAATCTTTGCTACTACACCGGCGCCGACGGTACGACCGCCTTCACGGATAGCGAAACGCAGACCATCTTCCATTGCGATGGTTTTGATCAGAGTGACAGTCATCTGGATGTTGTCACCTGGCATTACCATTTCAACGCCTTCTGGCAGCTCGCAGTTACCGGTCACGTCAGTAGTACGGAAGTAGAACTGTGGACGGTAGCCTTTGAAGAACGGAGTATGACGGCCGCCTTCTTCCTTGCTCAGAACGTAAACTTCTGCGGTGAACTTGGTGTGCGGCTTAACCGAACCTGGCTTGACCAGAACCTGACCACGCTCAACGTCGTCACGCTTGGTGCCACGCAGCAGAACGCCGCAGTTCTCGCCAGCACGACCTTCGTCCAGCAGCTTGCGGAACATCTCAACACCGGTGCAGGTGGTGGTGGTGGTGTCACGCAGACCAACGATTTCCAGGGCGTCCTGAACGCGGACGATACCACGCTCGATACGACCGGTAACAACGGTACCACGACCCGAGATCGAGAATACGTCTTCGATTGGCATCAGGAACGGCTTGTCGATAGCACGCTCAGGCTCTGGGATGTAGCTGTCCAGAGTCTCAACCAGCTTCTTGACAGCGGTGGTGCCCATTTCGTTGTCGTCTTTGCCTTCCAGCGCCATACGAGCCGAACCGATGATGATCGGGGTGTCGTCGCCTGGGAAGTCATAGGTGGACAGCAGGTCGCGAACTTCCATCTCGACCAGTTCCAACAGCTCAGCGTCGTCTACCAGGTCAGCCTTGTTCAGGAAGACCACGATGTACGGAACGCCTACCTGACGGGACAGCAGGATGTGCTCACGGGTTTGTGGCATCGGACCATCGGCGGCCGAGCAAACCAGGATCGCGCCGTCCATCTGGGCAGCACCGGTGATCATGTTCTTCACGTAGTCAGCGTGACCTGGGCAGTCAACGTGAGCGTAGTGACGAATGTTCGAGTTGTACTCGACGTGCGCGGTGTTGATGGTGATACC
>NZ_QJRG01000031.1 GCF_004025535.1 Pseudomonas alkylphenolica | reverse complement strand
TCAGGGTGTTGCCTTCCGGGGTGACGGCCGATTGCGGGAAGCCGACCGCGCTGCCGCCACTGACCACGGTGATGCCGCCGACGGTCAGGGTCTGCAGGCCATCCGGGGCCGTAACGGTGAAACTGCCGCCCTGGGTCAGCGCCGAGGCATTCGGGTTGCTGCCGTCGCTGAGGTTTTTCTCGAAGACGGTCAGTTCGCCGCCTTCGACATCCAGGCCGTTGAGGGTTACCGGATCGTTCAGGTTGTTGACGTTCAGGGTCAGGGTCGCAGTGCTGCTGTCGCCGTCGGCATCCTTCAGGGTGTAGGTAAAGGTTTCGACGCCGCTGCCACCACCGTGCAGGTTGATGAAGTCCGGATCACTGGTGTTCAGCGTGTAGGTGTAGGTGCCGTCGGCGGCCAGTACCAGGGTGCCGTAGGTACCGGTGAAGGTGCCCGCAGTGATTGGCCCCGTGGTAATGCGGTCGGCACCCTGGATGTCGTTGCTCAGCACGTTGCCGGTCAGGGTCAGCTGCGCTTCGCTGGCGGTGACCGGGTTGGTGTCGTTAACGGCAGTCGGCAG
>NZ_QJRG01000002.1 GCF_004025535.1 Pseudomonas alkylphenolica | reverse complement strand
GCCCGCAGTCAGTGCCGGCACCGAAGAAGCTGCTCGGCAAAGTGCCGTGGCCGTGGCAGTCGGCCATGGTCTCCTTGAATTTTTTCAGGCCGCTGTGGCGCGCCGGGCTGCGCTGGCAGGTCGCCTGCTGGGTGGCGCTGGCCTCTCCGGGCCTTGCGGTGCACGCCACCGGGCACTGGATCTCGCTGCTGCTGTGCTGGGAACCGCGCTGGCCGCGCATCATCCGCGAGGCCGGCCGGCCCGGAAAGCCTGTTCCGCCACTGTCCACCGCTGCCGACTGGCCGCCGCTGCCCACGGTGGAGCCCGCAAAGAAGAAGCCACAGCGCGCACGCAAACCACGGAAAGTCGATGCGGATCCGGCCGAGCAAGCGCCGAAAGGTACGGAACAGAGCCA
>NZ_QJRG01000030.1 GCF_004025535.1 Pseudomonas alkylphenolica | reverse complement strand
CACAACAAACCTAGCGCCCGACTACGCAAGGAATTGCCATGCCCACCGAACCGCCATCGTTTTCGTTGCGCGAGCTGGTGCGCCTAAGTGGGGAAACCAAGATCCAGGCCGACTTCTGCGCGTTGGAACGCAAAGCCCAGGAAGAAATGGACAAGCGCGCGGCGGATCACCTCGCCTGGCTGGACAGCGAGCTGCTCGAGCGCGCGCTCGACTTCTACGACCGCCAGCAGCCGGTGTGGGGCCAGGCCTTCGCGGCGCAGATCGCCCAGTGCGTGCTGGGCATGAATGGCTGCCCCCAAGGCGCGGCAAGGTTGGCCGCCTGGTGGGCGGATACCAGTATCGCCAAACAGAACCTGGTGGGTCGCGCCCTGACCCGCAACCAGGCCGACATCGAAGCAGAAACCCGCATCGCTTTCGCCAAGGCCC
>NZ_QJRG01000029.1 GCF_004025535.1 Pseudomonas alkylphenolica | reverse complement strand
ACCACCGGCACCCTGAAAATTGATGCGAGTAACGGCGAAGACGTCTACACCGACGGCAGCTCGTTGACCGCCACGATCACCGGTGTAAACGGTCCTGGCTTTGAAAGCCTGGGTATTAAAGCGGGCAACGGCTCTGCCACTTCGACGGTGGTGGATACCCTAACCCCATCGACTGTGAGCCTGTCCGGCTCGCAGCAATTCGAAGGCCCGTCGGCGCAGTACGTCTTCACCGCCACCCTGAGCCATGCCTCCAAAGGCGTGACTACGATCACCACCGATAAGGGCGTGATCACCA
>NZ_QJRG01000028.1 GCF_004025535.1 Pseudomonas alkylphenolica | reverse complement strand
TGGCAACCAGTTCGGAGCCGTCTTTGTAGACATCTTCGCCGTTGGCAGCATCGATCTTCAGGGTGCCGGTGGTTTCACCGTCAGCGATGGTGATCACACCCTTGTCGGTGGTGATCGTGGTCACGCCCTGGGAGGCGTGGCTGAGGGTGGCGGTGAAGACGTATTGCGCCGATGGGCCTTCGTTTTGTACCGAGCCGGACAGGCTGACAGTCGAGGCGGTTTCAGTGTCGACTACTTTAGCCGTCGCCGAACCGT
>NZ_QJRG01000027.1 GCF_004025535.1 Pseudomonas alkylphenolica | reverse complement strand
GCGTAGAATGCGCGCCTCGGTTGAAGCGAAAGGCTTCAACCACCGCTCTTTAACAATCGAATCAAGCAATTCGTGTGGGTGCTTGTGACTCAGACTGATAGTCAGAAAGATTATCAGCATCACAAGTGACTGCACGAGAAGTCGAAAGGCTTCGAATTAGTCATTTGAGATTGCTGAGCCAAGTTTAGGGTTTTCTCAAAACCCAAGCAGTATTGAACTGAAGAGTTTGATCATGGCTCAGATTGAACGCTGGCGGCAGGCCTAACACATGCAAGT
>NZ_QJRG01000026.1 GCF_004025535.1 Pseudomonas alkylphenolica | reverse complement strand
CAAAGACGGCTCCGAACTGGTTGCCACTATCACCGGCGTAGACGGCCCTGGCTTTGAGAAACTCGAAGTCAAAGACGGTTCGGCGACGGCTAAAGTAGTCGACACTGAAACCGCCTCGACTGTCAGCTTGTCCGGCTCGGTACAGAACGAAGGCTCGACGGCGCAATACGTCTTCACCGCCACCCTCAGCCACGCCTCCCAGGGCGTGACGACGATCACCACCGACAAAGGTGTGATCACCATTGCCGACGGTGAAACCACCGGCACCCTGAAGATCGATGCGGCCAATGGCGAAGACGTCTACAAAGACGGTTCCGAGCTGGTTGCCACTATCACCGGCGTGAACGGCCCTGGCTTTGAAAAGCTGGAAATCAAAGACGGCAGTGGCTCCGCTACTGCGAAGGTCGTGGACACCGAAACTGCCTCGACCGTAAGCCTGTCCGGCTCGGTACAGAACGAAGGTTCGACGGCGCAATACGTCTTCACCGCCACCCTCAGCCACGCCTCCCAGGGCGTGACGACGATCACCACCGACAAGGGTGTGATCACGATCGCTGACGGTGAAACCACCGGCACCCTGAAGATCGATGCTGCCAACGGCGAAGATGTCTACAAAGACGGCTCCGAACTGGTTGCCACTATCACCGGCGTAGACGGCCCGGGCTTTGAAAAGCTGGAAATCAAAGACGGTTCGGCGACGGCTAAAGTAGTCGACACTGAAACTGCCTCGACTGTGAGCCTGACCGGTTCGGTAC
>NZ_QJRG01000025.1 GCF_004025535.1 Pseudomonas alkylphenolica | reverse complement strand
ACCACCGGCACCCTGAAAATTGATGCGAGTAACGGCGAAGACGTCTACACCGACGGCAGCTCGTTGACCGCCACGATCACCGGTGTAAACGGTCCTGGCTTTGAAAGCCTGGGTATTAAAGCGGGCAGCGGCTCTGCCACTTCGACGGTTGTGGATACCCTTACTCCGTCGACTGTTAGCCTGTCCGGTTCGGTACAAAACGAAGGCCCGTCGGCGCAGTACGTCTTCACCGCCACCCTGAGCCATGCCTCCCAAGGCGTGACTACGATCACCACCGACAAGGGCGTGATCACCATTGCTGACGGCCAGACCACTGGCACCCTGGAAATTGCTGCGGGCAACGGTGAGGACGTCTACGTTGACGGCAGCTCGTTGACCGCCACGATCACCGGTGTAAACGGTCCTGGCTTTGAAAGCCTGGGTATTAAAGCGGGCAGCGGCTCTGCCACTTCGACGGTGGTGGATACCCTTACTCCGTCGACTGTTAGCCTGTCCGGTTCGGTACAAAACGAAGGCCCGTCGGCGCAATACATCTTCACCGCCACCCTGAGCCATGCGTCCAAAGGTGTGACCACAATCACCACCGATAAGGGCGTGATCACCATTGCTGACGGCCAGACCACTGGCACCCTGGAAATTGCTGCGGGCAACGGTGAGGACGTCTACGTTGACGGCAGCTCGTTGACCGCCACGATCACCGGTG
>NZ_QJRG01000024.1 GCF_004025535.1 Pseudomonas alkylphenolica | reverse complement strand
GCCTGCGGATGAAGGACCTGGCGGCGGCAGGCCTGACAGCCAACCCCAACCGGGTGGCAGGGCAAGTGAACTCGCAGATCGGGAAGGTACGCGACAACCTCGCGGCAGAGTTCCAGAACGGTGGCGGCGGCAAGTTTTATCAGATCCGCGGTGGCGTGGTCATGGCGTTGATCGAGGGCATCGTCCTTGGCATCAAATATTTCA
>NZ_QJRG01000023.1 GCF_004025535.1 Pseudomonas alkylphenolica | reverse complement strand
GGCTCATCATCAAAAAGCCGACGGTGTCCATGCCCAGCTCGCGGGCGTACTCGATGTGCTGCTTCGACACGTCGGCTTCGGTGCAGTGCGTGGCCACGCGCACTACCCGCGCGCCGGCGTTGTAGGCCGCCTTGAGGTCATGCACCGTGCCGATGCCGGGCAGCAGCAAGGTGGTGATCCTGGCGTGGCTGATCACATCGGCGGCCGCTTCGATCCACTCCAGGTCAGTGTGCGTGGCGAAGCCATAGTTGAAGCTTGAGCCTTGCAGGCCGTCGCCGTGGGCGACTTCGATCGAATCCACCTTGGCCTTGTCCAGCGCGCGGGCGATGTCCTGTACGTTCTGCAGCGAGTACTGGTGGCGCACGGCATGGCTGCCGTCGCGCAGGGTGACGTCGGATATGTAGATTTTCTTGCCGGGATTGAACGTCATGGCGATTTCCTCAGGCGTTGAGCATCGACTGCGCCATGCGCTCGGCCGTGGCCAAGGCAGCGGAGGTCATGATGTCGAGGTTGCCGGCATACGCTGGCAGGTAGTGGGCGGCGCCTTCGACCTCGAGGAACACCGAGGTCTTCAGGCCCGAGAAGCGGCCGTGGCCGGGGATATTCAGCGGCGCATCCTCGGGGATCACGTCGAACTGCACCTTTTGCTTGAGGCGGTAGCCCGGCACGTAGGCCTGCACGGCGGCGGCCATTTCCTCGATGGAGGCTTCGATCTGCGCCTGATCAGCAGCCTCAGACAATACAAACACCGTGTCGCGCATGATCAGCGGCGGCTCGGCCGGGTTCATGATGATGATCGCCTTGCCCTTCGCAGCCCCACCAATCACTTCGATGGCCTTGCTGGTGGTTTCGGTGAACT
>NZ_QJRG01000022.1 GCF_004025535.1 Pseudomonas alkylphenolica | reverse complement strand
GCGCTGACGGCAGAGAACATGGTCGAGGTGCTCGACAGCACCAGCGTCTGGTTCGAGAAGGTTGCCGACCTGTTCACCAAGGCGGATGCCACCGTCGAGGCGGCCATTGCTGCGGGCAGCTGTCGTTGGTTCGATTCGCAGCGGCTCAAGCTGGTGCTTTCACTGTTTTCGTCCCTGCACCAGTACCTGATGACCGCGATGCCCGGCAATGCCCTGGACCGGCGCCTGTTGGCGCCAATGCTCGGCTTTGTCCATGCCGGCCTCGGCA
>NZ_QJRG01000021.1 GCF_004025535.1 Pseudomonas alkylphenolica | reverse complement strand
CGACAGCTGCCCGCAGCAATGGCCGCCTCGACGGTGGCATCCGCCTTGGTGAACAGGTCGGCAACCTTCTCGAACCAGACGCTGGTGCTGTCGAGCACCTCGACCATGTTCTCTGCCGTCAGCGCCTGCGCAGCCTGGGCCTTGGCGAAAGCGATGCGGGTTTCTGCTTCGATGTCGGCCTGGTTGCGGGTCAGGGCGCGACCCACCAGGTTCTGTTTGGCGATACTGGTATC